>NZ_JAIWJA010000010.1 GCF_020515695.1 Pseudomonas sp. MWU16-30317
TGAGCTATCGAGATCCGGGAGAGGATCAGTACGAACAGCGATATCGGGAGCGAGTAGTGAAAGGTCTGCATCGACGTGCCGCCGAATTTGGGTTCGCGCTTCAACCGGTGGAGGGTGTTTCTTAGGATGGCCGAGGAACACGAGCGTTCGCGTTAATCGATCAACTTCGGGCTCACGAGCCGATTGATCTGTTGTGCTCGGTATTTGAAGTAACCCGATCGTGCTACTACGCGTACTGCCGGAAACGTCGGTATCCAGATGCCGAACGGGTGGTTTTGCGCAGCCGCGTGAACGAGCTGTTTACGCAAAGCCGAAGCGCTGCGGGCAGCAGGAGCATCAGGCTGATGATGAAAGAGGACGGCATGCAGATCGGGCGATTCAAGGTACGCAAGTTGATGCGCGAGATGAACTTGATCAGCAAACAGCCGGGTTCCCATGCCTATAAAAAGGCGACCGTGGAGCGACCTGATATCCCGAACGTGCTTGATCGAGGGTTCAGCGTGGCGTCCCCCGACAAGGTCTGGTGCGGTGACATCACGTACGTTTGGGCCGAAGGTCGGTGGCACTATCTAGCGGCGGTAATCGATCTTTATGCGCGCCGGGTTGTGGGCTGGGCGTTCTCAGCCAAGCCCGACGCCGACCTGGTGATCAAAGCGCTGGACATGGCCTATGAGCAGCGTGGCCGGCCTCAAAATGTGCTGTTTCACAGTGATCAAGGCAGTCAATACGGCAGCCGGAGTTTCCGCCAGAGACTATGGCGATACCGCTTCACACAGAGCATGAGTCGGCGCGGCAACTGCCATGACAACGCGCCGATGGAGCGGCTATTTCGCAGCCTGAAAACTGAATGGATACCGACGGTGGGCTACATGAGCGTTTCGCTAGCGCAACAGGATATTGGCCGGTTCCTGATGGAGCGCTACAACTGGCGGCGACCGCATCAGTTCAACGAAGGGCTAGCGCCTGCGGTCGCTGAGGAAAAACTCAATTCAGTGTCCGGGATCAGTTGACCACTACACTGTGTAACCGTGACAAACCGTGTGCCGTACCTCGGCGTGACGTCTGGCAGGAAGCTTTTGCCTTTGCCGGTACCAGTCTATCAGCGCTCAATAAAATGGCGCTCAGTAGTGCCCGCAGATCATGACCCAGCACGCCTAGGAAAATGACATACAAGAGCTTGACGACCTACATGCAACCTCTAGGCGATGTAGCGTGCCCAGACTAAGCGATTAGCCTTGATCGTTCAGTCTCGTTCAGCTTATGGACTGTCGCAGCCTTTGGAATGTAATCCGACAGCCCATCAGTTGCGCGTGGGCACAGATCTGCAGTCGCGCAACTTAGAGCAGGCACTTAGCAGCTAGAAGCAGTCGATCAACCGTGGGTAGTGCACCTCGATAATACGGTGCCCACGCATTCAATTTTCAACTCTGTAGCCATGAAGAGTTCAGAGGATGCTGAGCTTTTTCCAACATCACATGTTGAGGATGTCAGCCGATGCACACTCAGCCTGTCATCAAGACAGATCCAAAAACAAGCTTCGTTGTCGCCCAAACTGTCACCTGGCTACTGGCCTTCAGCAATAGGGCTCTTGCGCTTACGACTGCGGGAATTTCTTCCTCTGTGGCATCTTCGCAATGCCTGGAGTACCGCGTCGTCGGAATCTGCTTCTGGTTGTTTTGCACAAGCTTTGGCTGCGAGGTCCGCACGTCCACCAAAGTGAGACATTTCATTCCCGAGCTGGTGGTGTCGAGCTATGCCGATACCGGCGGCAGCGCTTGGACCGAGCTCGCGGTGCTTTCGAGTCCGATAGCCGGCTCCGAGGGCGGCGGCAACCTGATAACACCCAATCCATTACGCGACAATCTCCCCCGCTTTAAAAATGTCGACGGCATTGGTCATCCCGGCGGAGCAGCAGCGACTCAACTGGCATCCCAGTCCGGTTACGCCTGCCCAAGCGGCGCGACCGCCTTCATGCCCTATTACCTCAGCACGCTGGATCCGTTGGGCTGGCGCTACGGCATCCCGGAGTCGGTGTACCCCGAGTCGTTGGTCCCTGGCATGCGCGAAGTCGGCAGCCAGGCAAATGGTGAGATGTGGGGGAATGTCTATCCACGCCAAGGCTTCCTGGTGCAACCCGACGACTTCAAGGCTGGGGCAGTCATGGCCCAGCGCGCTGGCGACTTCATCACCCGAAGCGGTCAGCCGCATGTTTACCTGCCACTCACGCCAGCCGCTCGTGACGGATATTGGCCTCCCGGGCCGATCCAAGAAAACGACATCACCACGCACAAATGGCAGTTGCTGTACCCGCAATTGCAAATGACCTGCGCAATCTTCCCCAGCGAAGCCCTACAGAGCGAAGACGGTGGCTACGCCTGGTCGTTGTGGCGTCCATACAGCTGCTGCAAGCGCGAGGGACAGACCTTCATGTTCAGTATCGACTTCGAAGGAGGCGACTCATGAACCTTTGCTTGATCGCTCAGCGGCTGTTTTTCTCGACTGTGCTTGGGTGTGCCTGCATTGGCGTCGAGCGTTCCGCGCATGCGGCTGAGGGTGACTATCGACTGGGAAATCAGGGTGAAATCATTGACGACCGCGTGATGTACACGGTCGGTGGCGGCTCGGCAGCTGGCGCACCGACCTCGCTGTTTCGCCCGAGTGGTCTCGGGGTGGGCGTCTCGTGGCGGGCCAACATGATGTGCGGCAACATGAACCTGTCGAACACCTTGCAGAACCAACTCAACGGTGCCACCGAGGGGTTTCAGCAGATCATGGGCAGCGTCGTCCAAAACGCCACCCAGGCGGTCATGTCCCTACCGGCGCTGATCATTCAGCGCGCCAATCCTGGGCTCTATGAGTTGCTCAGCAACGGCGTCATGCAGGGACGAATCGACTTTGACCGCTCGAAACTCACCTGTCAGGCCATGGCCGAGAAGATGGCCGACAAGGTCGATCAGGCGGGCTGGGGCGCGCTAGCCAAGAATCAGGAAATGCAGAGCAACCTGGAGCAGAGCGGCGGCGATGCCGTCACGGCAGTACGTAACACCGAGACCCACAATGGTAACAATGGGGTGAGCTGGGTCGGCGGACAGCGCGCCGGCGGCAATGCGCAAAGCGCAATTCATGTCACCGCCGACGTGGTCAGGGCGGGCTACAACTTGCTGCACAACCGATCGGTCGAGGATATCTCGAGCATGGGCGATTGCCAGGGCGGGGCCATCTGCCAAACCTGGTCCTCCCCAGAACAAGCGTCGCAATGGGCGACGCGCGTACTAGGCGAAACGGAAGTGGCCACCTGCGATGACTGCGAAACCTTGCGCAGCACGGCGGGTGCTGGTCTTTCTCCCCTGATTCAGGAGACCTACGAACAGCATCTGGAAGGCCTCCAACAACTGCTCACCGGAAGCGACGACCCGTCTCCTGAAAATCTTGCGAAAGTGTCCAGTCCGATGTTGCCGGTGTCCCGCGGCGTCATCGAAGGATTGCGTGACGATCCTGACCAGGATGTATTGGCGCGCCGGCTGGCGAGTGAGACGGCGCTCTCGAAGGTGATCTACGAAGCTCTCCTGCTCCAACGCACATTGGCCGCGGGCAGTCGCGAGCCTAACGTCGCTTCGGCCGCACCGGCCCAAGACTCCCTGCAGAAAAACATCTCCGCACTGGATCGTGAAGTGCAGATGCTGCAGACAGAGCTGCAGGTCCGACAGTCACTGGCCACCAACACCGCAAGCCTGGTGCTAGATCGTCATGCCGGGGGAGCCGACGGTTCTCGAACCATCGAGCAGCGTGATCCAGAACCCGCCCGACTGGAACAAGCTGATAAAACCCATGGGAGGCCGTGATGCGCTCACCACTTCGATCGCTGCTGCTCGTCGTGCTCATCACCATTGGAGCCTGCGTCAGCGCCATCTTCATTGCGTGGATCGTATTGAGCACCGTTGGCGATGCCATCCGCTGGAGCGAGTTCTCCAGGCGTTTCGAGATCGGACTGACTATCGGCCGGGCACTGCTTTACAGCGCCCTATTCACGGGCTGGTGGGCGAACCGGAAGCGACAACAACACCCTGCCCGGCGCCGATTGCTCGATCGCACCGGCCTAACAGGTTTCACCAGCATCCTGCTCGTTGAGCTCAATCGTATCCAAGGGTGACGCCATGACCATGAGTACCAACAGCTATCTCGAGTTCTACCTGTCGTTACTGGCCTGGATCATCAACAACGGGATCTGGAACACGCTGGTCGATACGGGTCTCTACGCGGCCCCCTTTGCTGCCATCCTCCTTCAGGAATGGCTCTCGGCACGCCAGCAAGGCGCTGACGAAGGCAACAAGGGCCTGCTTTCAATCCCGCGGATAGAGAATCGATTGTGGCTTGCCTATGTCACGCTGATGTTTGGCTGCATGCCGATACTGCCGATCAATCTGGCATCGATGACACTCGATGCGTCGAACAGCCAGCGCTGCGGTGTATCGCTGTCCACGCCATCACAAACCGCATGGGGCTCGACGTTCAATACGATCGGTGACAAATCCGCCACCGTACCGATTTGGTGGTTCCTAGTGCATACCCTGAGTAAAGGGGTGACGGCTGCGGCCACCGCATCGATTCCCTGTGCACCCGATATTCGTCAGATGCGCATGGATATCGATGCCACGCGCATCGATGACCAAGTGTTACTCCAGGAGGTTGCTGACTTTACCCGTGATTGCTACGGCTATTCCAGGTCGAGGATGTTTACCAACCGGCCGGATCTGGACAAGGCCCAAAGCTACGACGCTGCGTGGATTGGCTCGAGTTACCTGCTGAACACCACGGGTTATTATGATACCGACCGGTCGAGAACTCCGCGGGTGAATTGGCCCTATGACGACGTACGGGACACTTCACTGGCTCGCCTTCCCAACGGCGCTGGCTACCCGAGGTGTCGTGAATGGTGGAGCGACCCCGAAATCGGGCTTCGCGATCGCCTGGTGAACCAGGTCGATGCGACGCTATGGACATCCCTGAAGGGATGGCTCTCGGGTAGCACAGCGAGCGAAGTCGAGGACGCGACGCTTCGCCAGCTTGTGAGCCCGCAACAGCAGTCGCTGACCATGTCACCCGGGCAGGTCTATCAAAGCTACGGCGCAAGCGCGCGTGGCGGTTCCGTGAACCAGGGACTTAACAATCTGGCAACCAACACTGGCTTGGCCTTGGGATCCTTCAGCAACTTCCCTGCGATGAACGCACTACGTTCGGCGCTACCGATGATTCAAGCGTTCCTGATCATGGGGACGGTCATCAGCCTTCCGCTTGTGCTTTTGATCAGCACCTTTCAGCTCAAGACCGTGATGACGGTGACGTTTGCGCTGTTCACCTTGCACATGCTGACCTTCTGGTGGGAGCTTGCAAGGTGGATCGACTCGAGCATGCTTGATGCCCTATACAACCAGGTTTCGACGACGGATCAGGTGCTGCTATCCCTTCCCACATCCGGGGTGATGGATGGGACGGTTACTGCACAGGTGATCGAGTACGTGATGGGTGCGATGTTCATAGTGCTACCCATGATGTTTCTCGGTGCCATGAGCTGGACCGGATACAACGTGGGTAGCGGAATCCAGGGAATGCTGACTAAAGGCTCGGATGCTGCGCAGGTTCAGGCAAGCAAAGGAACGAATCAGTTAACCGGGGCGGTCAGAAAACTGAAATGAGGATCCGGAGACTCTCATTTCAACGATCCATACTCATCATATAGCTCTGGATAACGAAGATAGTGATCGGGGAGATCCGAATCAACTATAGAAGGACCGACCTCCTCAGATGAGATTGGCAAAGCCGCAAGTACAAACAATACGATCACAAATACCGACGCGGATACTGCGAAGCTCGCGACTAGACAAACGACAGTGACCTTAAGAAGTACAAATGCCAACTTTCTGACCCGCGCCGGTATACAGCCGAGGGTTGGCGACTGAAGTGCGCGAACCTCCAGCCACTTCGTTACGCGAATCAGCTTTGCTGCTACCTTGCCAGCGCTTTGAGCAATAGCCGGAATTGCGCGCGAAGTACTCGATTGCTGAATGGCCATGAGATCTGCCCCATCCGAAAATTCGTTATGAAAATACTACTCCGGACCGCAGTCCATGTCTGACCGCTCGTCAGTCTGCATAGCCGAGGGAAACGATATAGAGCTCCGTGGACGCTACCCCGGGCTGGCACGGGGAATTAGCATTGACGCGTCGGATCATCCTGGATATCTGAGAGGTGCAATGCGCTGGCCAGCCAGCATCCCAAATAGCCAGGACCTGTAAGGCTAAGTCGCCCCTGTGATGGTCCAGCCCAAGTGCGATCCGCGTTCGGTAGCTCGCACGGTCACCTTCGGGTGATGAACGCTAACTGCACCCCCGGTGGCATTAGCTTGTCCACGACCATGCCACATCACACCACACACTCCATGCGAGGGATCTTCTCCCTCCATGGGACAGATGCCCTCGGGACTCTATCGAGGACATCCGTCATGTTGAAATTCAAAGGCTCCGACTTGCGCGCGGTTCTGCTCGAGGCGCGCACACATCAATGCCGTATCGTCCTGGCCAAGGATCAAGGCGTGTACCTGCTCTCCGAGTTCGGCGAGAAAGTTGCCGACGGCCCCCGCAAGCATCTGGCGTATGCCGTAGGCTGTAACCCAGAGCTCGATGCCTTTGACGACTGGTGGAGCAGAGCACGCGCCGAACTCGGTGGTGATGATTTCGCCGAGTACTTTGACCCGCAGGACGCCGTCCTTGCCAGAGCCTGGGAAACAGGCGGCGATCTGGTCCTGGAAGCGACCGAAACACACATCACCCTGGCGGTGGAAAATACGCCATCTAAAAAACGCTAGCGTGCTTTTCAGCCCCTCTTTCGAGGGGCTTTTCTTTGATCGGAGGTCAGCACCCAATACCTAAAGCGGTGCGTAGGCATGGACCTTTTGTCGGCCAATTGCCGAAAAATTTCGCCAATGGAATCCGGTAGAACGGCAGGCTTTTTGTCTCGCCTCAATGGCGTTGACCCTCCCACGGCTTAACGTTAAATACTCGATTGCACCCTGCTGCAAACCGCAGCCAGACAGCCCGAACCTTCAAGGTTGAGTCACCCCGGTGACCGGTTCATCCCAAGTGCGATTCGCGTTCGGAAGCTCGCACGGTCACCCCGCGGTGATGAGCGCTTACTTACCCTTCGCGTCTGCTGACGGTACTGCCCACTCCGCGTCCAGGGGGCCCCTCCCCATCGCGCGTATCTGTTCATCATCCTGCGAAAGGCTTCGCGGACGAAGCTGCGCAGGGTCGTTTCAGGAAGCCACACCATGCTCATGAAGACCACTCCTGCCCCCTCGGTCGTCTGCTCCGCTCTAGCCTGGGAGCAAGCCGTTCTGCTTGATCCACCGCGCGAGCAAAGCAATCTGCAGGAGCAGAGGCTGAGCTCGTTGATCCGTACCGCACTGGAACTGCATCAACTGAGGCCTGACGATTCCAGCATCGGCTTCGACGTCTTGTTGCCCATGCCGGGAAACCAACCACCGCGGGCGCTCTCCATGCTGCTGCAAGTCATCCACTCGCCGGCGCGGCACCCGGCGTTGCTGATTACCCTCGACCACGAGCATCACTGACCCACCCACAGGCTCTGCCTGACCGACTGCACCACCCTCACCCGCTCGGGAACACTTCCCGAGCGGGAGGCGCTCCCTCTTCAATCCTGGAGAACGCCATGTCTGATATCTACCTCGACGTCACACCGAAAATCGTCACCGCGCTCGATCAAGGAGTCATTCCTTGGATCAAGCCGTGGTCACCCGCGCACCACGGGGCGCTCCAGCCCTTCCCTGTCAACGCCGTCACTGGCCGCGCCTACTCGGGCATCAACATCCCCTTGCTGTGGGCTGAAGCGCGCCTGAAGGGCTACACGCAGGATCGATGGCTCACTTTCAACCAGGCGCGCAAGGCCGGCGGACACATCCGCAAAGATGAACATGCGACCTTGGCCGTGCTGTACAAACCGATGAGCCGCGAGCAGCAGGACGACACCGGCCAACCGGTTCTGGATGAACAGGGCAATGCCAAACAGGTGCAATTCGCGATCCTGAAGACGCATTGCCTGTTCAACATCGAGCAGACCGAGAATGTCGAGAACCTGGATGTTGAGACCATCGCCCCCGATGAAGGCTCGCCGTTCGTAAACCATGACCTGGCAGAGCAACTGCTGATCGACTCGGGGGCTCGGATTGATCACCGTCCTGGTGATGAAGCGTTCTATCAGCCGATCGCCGACCGCATTCAGTTGCCGACCAAACCGCAGTTCAACACTGAAGGCGATTACTACGCCACGGCGCTGCATGAGTTGAACCATTGGACGGGTCACCATTCAAGGCTCAAACGCGAAGGCATCGTCGGCCTACACCGCTTCGGCCCCACCGGATACGCCTTTGAAGAACTGGTGGCGGAGATGGGCGCAGCGTTTCTATGCGCCCTGGCCGGCATCCAGGGAGAACTGCGGCATGAGGGCTATATCGCCTCGTGGTTGAAACTGCTCAAGGACGACAAGCGAGCGATCTTCCGCGCCAGCGGCCATGCCCGTGATGCCGCGGACTTTCTGCTTGAACTGCAACACCGGAAACGGGAGGAACTACCGCAAAGCGCTTGAAGGATGAGTGCCGCTATAACGACAAAGCCCAGCATTGCTGGGCTTTGTCGCTCATGTGGCCCTCAGAGGAGCGCCTCACCGGATCACTCCAGCCAGCTTTCGACCGTTTCGCCACCGAATTCCTGCTTCCAGGCTTTCAAGGTGCGGTGATTGCCACCCTTGGTCTCGACCACTTCACCGCTGTGCGGGTTCTTGTAGCGCTTGAGCTCTCGCGGTTTGCGCGACTTGACGGCCGAAGCGGTCGACGAAGCCGGGGCTGCACGGTAGTGCGGGTCTAGAATTGCGATCACCTGCTTCAGACCGACGTTGTATTCGGCAAGCAGCTCCTGAAGCTTGGTCTCGAACTCGATTTCGCGCTTGAGGCCCGAATCATTTTTCATCTGGTCCAGCTGCTGCAACTGCGCCGCCAGTTGTGCTTCCAGCGCTTTGAACTCTGCCAGCTTCGACATGATGAATCCTCATACTCAATTAATTAATAACAATCTACAGATTAGGAGCAAATCCTGAGACAACACGTTCGTGATTAGTAGCGATGGCTCCGCATACGACCCTGACGTTACTCGATATCAAGCGTCGCACACAGATGCGCGACTAGCTCCCGGGGCGCTGAGCTATCCACCACCTTATAGATTAGTTCACGTTTGCAGCGCGGCAACTTCTTCACGCAACGCTTCGCGGCTGCCCGGATCGCCTCATCGGTACCGTGAATGCGATCGGCCAGTAACACGATCAATGTAGCATCACTCAGCGTCACAACTGCGCCTCATGTTTCTGAATAAGACGATTGTACGCCGAAAAGGAAACAGCCGCCCATAGGTGGTTCAACTTTTAAAATGATGGAATGCATACCGACATAGCACTAAAAAAGTAAGGGCCAGCATGTTAAAGGGAATGGCAAAGAGTCAATGGATGAAGAGAACGGGGATCAAGGGTAAGAGGCCTATCCGCGAAAAGCCAAAAAGGCCCTGCCCTGCCAAAACGGTGGATACTTGATGCGCAAGCTGTTTGAGCGGAAAAAGGGCCCTATACCGTCAGAGCCCGCTCATGGGGCACCGGTAGGCTGGACGCCAGTGCACCCTCCTACCCATTTGTTGGCTGAACCACACCGTCAACGGCTGATGGAACGCATTTGGCAGTACACCGCTTTGTCGACGGAACAGTTCGAGCAGCTCTACCGACAGCCGCTGTTAGGCTATGCCGAATACGTCCAACTGCTCCCCGCCAGTGAAAGCCATCACCACGCCTATGCCGGCGGCATGCTCGATCATGGCCTGGAACTGGTGGCCACAGCGCTGAAGTTGCGTCAGTCCCACCTCCTCCCTACCACGGCCGCACCCGAGGATCAGGCCGTGCAAGCGGATGCCTGGTCTGCCGCCATTGCCTACGGGGCGTTACTTCACGATATCGGCAAGGTCGCTGTCGACATGGAGGTGGAATGCATCAACGGCCTGCGATGGTATCCTTGGCATGGCCCGCTGGTGCAGTCCTACCGCTTCCGTTATGTGCGCGGGCGTGACTACAAGCTGCACAATGCTGCCGCAGGACTGATCTTCAACAAGATTCTAGATCCATACATCTTAGATTGGCTCAGTGGTTACCCCGTCCTGTGGAGCAGCCTGCTCTATGTACTTGCCGGTCAGTACGAGCATGCCGGCGTGCTCGGCGAGCTGGTCACCCAGGCGGACCGCATCTCGACCGCACAGAACATCGGCGGCAATCCCGCCAAGGCGCTGCTGGCGCCTGTAACGTCGCTACAGCATCATCTGCTTAGCGCACTGCGCCATCTGGTAAAGAACGAGTTGAAGCTCAACCAGGTCGGCGCTGCTGGCTGGCTAACAGCAGACGCGCTGTGGCTGGTCAGTAAGGTAGCCGCAGATAAAGTCAGAGCCTACCTGCTGGCACAGTCCGTTGATGGCGTGCCTTCATCCAACATCGCACTCTTCGACGAGCTTCAGTCCCATGGACTGGTTGAGGCCAACAGCGAAGGCAAGGCAGTTTGGAAGGCAGCTGTCGTCGACGGTGATTGGCAGCAACAATTCACCTTCCTGCGACTGCAGCCGTCGCTCATTTGGGGGGATGAAACCCGGCCACCGGAATTTGTCGGTACGGTAGCCCCCATCGTCGATATCGAGCCTGAGCACATTCAACCACTGGCATCAATTGCCGCTTACAGCCCCTCCCCACCCGCGGCCAGCCAGCCCCCGTCACACAGTCATCGAAATTCGGATCCATCGGAAATTTATCCACCCGAAGCAGATTGCAGTGACTATCTAGGGCCGCTACTGGAGCTGTTCGAGATGCCCGATCTCGATCAGGGTACCGCGCTATCCAAACCCCCGATCGCCGAGGAGCAAAACAACAACGATCTCGGCAAAAATTTCCTGGAGTGGTTGCGGGCGGGTCTGCAGAGCCACGCGCTGATCATCAATGACAGCCGGGCCAAGGTGCATACCGTCGGCGACACCTACTTCCTGGTAACCCCAGGTATATTTCAACGCTATGCCATGGAGTGCCAGAAGCAAGTAGTTCATATCGACAGTACAGAAGCCTGGCCAAGCGTTCAGAAAAGCTTTGAGAAAATGAACATTCACCGGCGCAGGCCAAACGGCGAGAACATCTGGGCCTGCCATGTACAAGGTCCCCGAAAGCGCGGAAAACTGAACGGCTACCTGATGAAAGATCCACTAGACCTCAACCAAGACGGGCTTACAAACAATCCATTTCTTAGATTGACCGACAGCTGAGGATCACCACCTGTTTGAAGCTGTGGGTTCTGGCGTAGCTGGAAAACTGAGCTTCTGACATGCTGTTCAGCCGGAGCAGCAGCTCGTCAGACTGAGGGCTCAGTCTGAGATCCTGCAGATGACCTCTTCGCTTCGAAAAAAGAGGTCGATAGTAGTGAATAGTCCCGCGTTGCTGCCTGCCTGAAAGTGTCCGGATGGCCGTGGAATCGGTGTCCGGATGCTTGTGGAATGAGCGTCCGGATCAGCGTGGAATCAGTGTCCGGATGTCGGTGGAATGGGTGTCCGGATGGTCATGGAATCCCCAAGTAGCGCTTCGTCTAGACAACGCCAATACCTTCCATAGTGCTCTTCGACCAAAATTCGAGTCAGCCCGCGTCGTATTTTCGGGCTTCCCAGCAGGCAAAAACGGTCAATGTGAATTGCGCCCCAGCCCGAGCGCCTCACATTAGGAGACCAAGGATGAACACCGTTTTCCTGCTGATGGCTCAATACGAAGGCAAAGCTATCATCCCGCTAAGCGCCGTCTGCGCCGACTACTTCACTCATCTCACGATAGAGATGTTCCAACGCAAGGTACTGGCGGGGCAGATCAAGATTCCCATTACCCGCCTCGAGCCAAGCCAGAAGAGCGCCAAAGGCATCCACATTACTGACCTAGCCAACTACCTTGATGAACAACGAGAAGCGGCACTCAAGGAGTGCCGTCAACTCAACGGTGCTTTCGCCGTGGGGCGACGTTGACCGCGACCCTCGCGCCTAGCTCCACGGGCGATTTGATCATCTTCTCAATCCATTCCCATTCCAACCAAACATCACCGCGACGCTTGAGATGCGTGTAACGTCGCATCGAGTTCCAGTCTCGGTGCCCAGACACCGAAGCCACCCGCGGAATGTCCCACTCCATTTCAAAGAGTCGGCTCACACCTTCGTGCCTCAAGTCATGGAAATGCAGATCCTCAATGCCTAGAAACTTGCACGCACGGGTCCAGGAGGCGGAAATAGAATCCGGGTTGTAGGGAAAGATCTCCGCACATTTCCTCGGCATGCTTTGTAGGATTTCCCAAGCAGGGTACGGAATGTGGCACCACACATTATTCCCGATTTTCTGTCCTGGGTTCTTCATGTCTCGGACGAGTATCCGGTGCTCCTCCTCATCCAGATCTGCCCATCGAATCCGGGTGATCTCATCTTGGCGCCGAGTCGAGAACATCGCGAAACCTAACACCTTGACCATGTTGATCGAGGTAGGCCTTACCTTCTGACCAGCGCTGAAATGCTCGAGGAGTTTGCGCAACTCATCATTAGTCGGCCGGCGCGCTCGCTCTTGGCTTTTCATGTCATAGCCAAGCTTCTTCAGGACTTTTCTAGCTTCCGCCATCACATGCTGGTCGACTTGATAACCCCAGGCAGGCTTGGCGATCGAAAGCACAGCTCCAAGGTGAGCCATATCGTTCGCTGCGGTTTGCGGTTGGACATCCCCCCCAGCCTTGCTCATCCGCCAAAGCGCGTACTCGACTAATCGCTGACTATTGATCTGCGAGTCTATTACCTGACCCAGAGTGGTCAGTGAGATGGCTTTCAGCGTTGCGCGCTTTGTCTTCCCTAATGGACGGGCCTTTTCGACCTCTTGCAAGTAGCGATCGATAATCTCGGCCAAGGGAACACCTACCCGGTTTGCCTTCTCGATAGCGTCCGGCTCGTAGAGCTCTGCCTCACGTCGTCGGATCCAGGCTTGTGCTGCCTGTTTTCGTACGAACGACTGGGTCTCTTGATAGACTTGCGCCCCATCGCGCTTGATGCGGATCTGAGCCGTATAGCGGACGGTCCCGTCCGCCAGTTTTCTCAATCGAATTGTAGCCATGGCAAAGTGGTAAGAGTCGATGTCGAAGTGGTAAATCTTACCACCGACTTCGAGAAAACGCCCGAAAACGCCCGAAAACGCCCGAAAATGGTAAAAAATACGTAGACTAAAATGTCATTAAAAATCGACCAAACCCCAGTAAACATAAGGCCTGAGCCCTCTAGGCGCTTCAGCGTTGCACCGATGATGGACTGGACAGACCGCCACTGCCGCCACTTCCTGCGCCTTCTGTCCCGCAACACCCTCCTCTACACCGAAATGGTCACCACCGGCGCCCTGCTTCACGGCGACACCGACCGCTTCCTGCGTTACGACGACACTCAGCATCCCCTGGCCCTGCAGTTAGGCGGCAGCAACCCCTCCGACCTCGCCGCCTGCGCGAAGATCGCCGAGCAATACGGCTACGACGAGGTAAACCTCAACGTCGGCTGCCCGAGTGACCGAGTGCAGAACAACATGATCGGGGCCTGCCTGATGGGCCACCCCGCCCTTGTGGCAGATTGCGTCAAGGCCATGCGCGATGCGGTGTCGATCCCCATCACGGTCAAGCATCGCATTGGCATCAACGGCCGCGATTCCTACGCCGAGCTGTGCGATTTCGTTGGACAGGTGAGCGAAGCCGGCTGCGGCAGTTTCACCGTGCATGCGCGCATCGCCATCCTCGAAGGCCTGTCGCCGAAGGAAAATCGCGATATCCCGCCGCTGCGCTATGACGTCGCCGCTCAGTTGAAACAGGACTTTGCGGCGCTGGAGATCGTGCTCAACGGTGGTATCAAGACGCTTGCCGACTGCCACACGCATTTGCAGACGTTCGATGGCGTAATGCTGGGTCGCGAGGCATATCACAACCCTTATCTGCTGGCTGAGGTCGACCAGCAACTTTTCGGCAGCACGGCGCCGGTGATTACCCGCAGCGAAGCACTAGACCAGTTGCGCCCGTATATCGCCAAGCATGTGGCCGAGGGCGGTACGATGCACCATGTGACCCGCCACGTACTGGGCCTGGCGCTGGGCTTCCCGGGGGCGCGCAAGTTTCGCCAGATGCTGTCGGTGGATATTCATAAGCACCCTGACCCGTTGCAGGTGCTGGACCAAGCGGCGCTGATCATCGAGGGTAGATGAAACCTGCGGAACCACTGGCCGCGTCGGCACTCGAACGGGATATCCTTATCGATTCAGCAGTAGGGCCAAAGCCTTGAGGCGCCGCAGCTGCTGGAGTATTGTCGTCCAACCGCAAAAGGACTAGAGAGCGCTCATGACTTCCAAGCTGGAACAACTCAAGCAATTCACCACCGTGGTCGCGGACACCGGCGATCTGGACGCGATCACCCGTCTCAAGCCAGTGGACGCCACTACCAACCCGTCGCTGCTGCTCAAGGCTGCATCGATCGCCGGTTACGCCGACATCCTCAAAAAGGTAGTCGAGGGCAACAACGGCGACGTGGGCCTGGCCTGCGACCGTTTTTCGGTTGAAGTGGGCAGCGGTATCCTCAAAGTCATCCCTGGCCGTATCTCCACCGAGGTCGACGCGCGTCTGTCGTTCGACACTCCAGCGCTGCTGAAGAAAGCCAATCAACTGATCGAGCTGTATGACAAAGCTGGCGTCAGCCGCGACCGCGTGCTGATCAAGCTGGCGTCCACCTGGGAAGGCATCCGCGCCGCCGAACAGCTTGAGCGCGATGGTATCCAGTGCAACCTGACCCTGCTGTTCTCCTTTGCTCAGGCCCAGGCCTGCGCCGACGCGGGCGTGTTCCTGATTTCGCCGTTCGTGGGCCGCATCTACGACTGGTACAAGAAGGCCAACAACACCGACTACACCGGTAGCGACGATCCGGGCGTGAAATCGGTGACGCGCATTTACGATTACTACAAGACTAACGATTACAAGACCGTGGTTATGGGGGCGAGCTTCCGCAATCTGAACCAGATCGAGAAGCTGGCCGGCTGCGATCGCCTGACCATCAGCCCTGAACTGCTGCAGAAGCTGTCTGAAGATCAAGGCGAGTTGCCGCGCATCCTCAAGCCAGGCACCACCGGCGAAGCGCGCAAGACGTTGAGCGAGGCCGAGTTCCGCTGGGAATCCAACGAAGACGCCATGGCAACGGAGAAACTAGCCGAGGGCATCCGTCAGTTCGCTCGCGACCAAGAGAAGCTGGAGGCGTTGCTGCAAGGCAAGGCTTGAGCAGTTACGGGATGTAAAAAGGGCGACTCGTTTGAGTCGCCCTTTTTTATGCGCAGCTGGGGGGTTAGTTCTGCTAACCACGCGAGCCGCTCGCTGGCCTGATGCTTTCTGGGGCAGAGCCTGGTCGCACAAGGAACGGGTCAGCTGCGCTCGAGGGCATTGACCAGGTCGTGGAAAGCTTCACGATTCGAATCGTTGAGGCCCATGAGGATTTTGTGCGCTTCGAGCACCTTGGCCTTGACGATATCCTCGGACTGATCCTGGGACGGCAGGTCGGTCAGGCAGTCAGTGCAAGGGATCGGCCGATTGACGATGTTGAACACCTGATCGAAGCCCATGGAAGCCAGCAGGCGCGTGATGTCCTCGTGGGTCGTCACGACGGTGGGGAGCAAACCGACTTTCTGCCGCGAAAGGATCGACAGCTTGGCCAGCAAGCCAAGTGTGGTGCTGTCGATACTGCGGGTTTCGGTGAGATCGATGACGATCGCAGAGAAATTCAGGGCAGTGAAGATTTTTTCAATAGTCGCATCCAGCGCCGAACACAACGTCAGACGCACTTCACCGACGAATTTCAGAACGAACGTACCATTCTGCTCGGCGAACTGGATTCTACCAGTACTCATTCAAGGTTCCTGCTTAACACCAGGAGGGCGATATCGTCCGGCATCTCCCCCAGCGTGGCCAATCCAAACTTTTGACGTAACCCATCCAGGGAACCGCCTGCTGCTTTGACTATTTCAGGCAAGGCAGTCTCTTTGTCTTTGAGCGTTTCACCCGGCAAAAGATCCAGAATGCCATCAGACAGCAGCGTCAAGCTGAAACGTTCCGGCAACTCAATCACATGGTCAGTATAGGTGGCCTCGTCGAATAGACCGACCGGCAGGCCACGACCATCCAGGTACCGCGCCTGATCTTCAGTATAGAGCACGGGGAGCGGCAGATGGCCACCAATGCTGTACGTCAGGAGACCAGTATGCTCGTCAATCACGCCGCCGACCATGGTCACGTGCTTGCCAAGCTTACAATTGATCAGACCGCGGTTGATATGCCCAAGCACATCCGACGGTTTGAACTCGGGCATGCTGCCCCCACGCCGCGATTCGAACATCAGCCGCGTGGTCATGAACTTCAACAGCACCGTGACGAAGGCCGATGAGGCGCCGTGCCCAGACACATCAGCCAGATAGAATGCTACGCGATGCTCGTCAACGCGAAAACAGTCGACGAAATCACCCGACAGGTACAGCGACGGAATGATCTGGTGCTCGAACTTGAAGCCATCGGTGACCCACGGGTTGACCGGCAACATGTTCATCTGCACCTGCCGCCCGGCGTTCTGGTCCTCCTGCAACAGGTGCAGGCTTGCCTCGAGCTCGCGGTTGGCGGTTTCCAGTTTGTCGCGATAGCGCTGGTTTTCCAGCAGCAGGTGAGAACGATCCAGTGCCCGGCGAACCGAATGCTCCAGCACCGCCAGGTCTTCGAGCGGCTTGATCAAGTAATCGGCCGCACCCAGGCGCAACGCCTCGACCGCGTCGTTCATCACCCCTGCGCCCGAGAGCACGATCACTGGCGTCTGCGGCGAGCGCTCGGTGACCTGGCGAATCAACTCGAGCCCGCCCACCTGTGGCATGCGCAGGTCGCAGATCACGAGGTCGGGCTGCTTTTGCTCGAACACCTGAAGGCCCAACAGACCATTACTGGCCTGCAGGACACTGAAGCCGCTGTCTTCGAGGTAGGCTGCAAGGCTCTCGCGCACTACATCGTCGTCATCGATTAACAGCAGCGTGGCACTGGTTTTCTGCATGTGGGCAAACGGCGCCAGAAATAGGTGGATGTAAAGGAGTTTAGCCTGGGCTGCACTCGCCTACTGGATTCGCTTCCAGCCTCTCTTATACTGGGTACAGCGGGATCACAATCCCAGCTGCGGCAAATATTAGAGGTGCCCTGTAAGGCGCAGACGGTACTCCCATCCGGCAGGGGTTTCAAGCTTGCACCGATGGTCGCCTGACGTCTTTACACGGCAAATGACCGGGAGTTATAAAAACCCCCTGAACAGCAACGATATGGAAGTATCAAGCATGAGCCAGAGCGACAGGGATTACAGCGAAAAACGCGATTACATCCGCATGACAATCGATGCCAACGTCACATTGCATTTCAAGGGGCTGGAGTTCAGCGGGGTGTGCATCGATCTGTCGAGCAATGGCATGCAGGTCAAATCCCGGTCGCAACTGACTGTGGGTGATGTACTGGCAGTTCATTTACCCTCCCCTACGCCGAACCTCGATCCGTACAACGTCGACGCCGAGGTGGTGCGCGTTGAAGACCTGGGCGACGGCGAGCAGATCCTTGGCTTGGCCACGGCGCCAGCCTGAGCAACAGCCACAAAAAAGGCGACCGATGGGTCGCCTTTTTCGTATCAGGATAAATCAGAAGTCGTCTTTGACCTGACCATCCTTGACCTTGAACTCGCGGTTCTGCAGGAACGCATTGCGAACGAAGGTGTAGCGATCGCCATTGATCAGCTTCTCCGACGACAGCAGGTTCGCGCGGGTATCGAGCAAGTTGATGCCGAACGCGGTGTTGCGCACCGGCACATCGTTCACGTAGCGATACGGAGCGGTGTAGGTGTCAGGGTACTTGGCGAAGGCGTCACGCACAGTGCTCGGACCGAAGAACGGCAATACCAGGTACGGGCCGCTGCTCACGCCCCAGTAACCGAGGGTTTGACCGAAGTCTTCGTCATTGCGCTGCAGACCCATCTTGGTGCCGACATCGATGACGCCGAGCAAGCCGAAGGTGGTGTTGAAGATCAGGCGCGCGGTGTCGATACCGGCAGCGCGAGGCTTGGCCTGGAAGATATCGTTGGCCAGGTTGGTGACGTCACCGATGTTCTGGAAGAAATTGTGCACGCCGTCCTGAACGAACTGCGGGGTGATTTTCTGGTAGCCCTGAGCCAGAGGCTTGAGGGTATAGGTGTCGACGGTATCGTTGAACTTGAACACCGGGCGGTTGAAACCGGCCCAAGGATCAGGATTCACTTCATCTGCTGCTTGAGCCGCCACAGGCACCAGGAAAGCGGTTGCCAGAACACAGGCCATGGCCAATCGATCGAGGCTTGCCGAGCCGATCTTGCGCATATACATACTCCCTTTAAAAACAATTGGCGGGCACGAAGGCCGGTTCGAAAAAAACCAAGTATAAGGCCACCTGAAACATTTTTGCGTATCAACAGTATGAATGATTGGTATCAAGCGCAGCGAGTGCGCATGGATTATGCTCAAGGGGTAACCATGGACCTTTGCAGCGGCGCTGCGGTCAATGGTTGTGCCTATCCTAGAAGGGAGATCCACATGCCTGCCGCACAACTGCAAGAACAATTGATCGCCCTGCGTGAACAGTTGGACCAGAACCCTACGCTGAGCCTGGATGAACGCGACCGCGTGCATGAATTGATGCAACAGATCGAGAGCGAGATCGCTCTGGAAGAAGCCACTCAGGAACGACCAAGCATGGTCGACAGTATCAATGTCGCCGCCGAGACCTTCGAAGCCGAACATCCCACGGTGGCCGGGGTATTGCGCAATATTGCCGTGACATTGGGCAATATCGGAGTGTGACCGATAACCCTTGCGACGCCTTCGCGGGCAAGCCTTGCTCCCACAAGTGTACGACTACGTATCGGTTGACACTGTAGGAACGAAGCCTGCTCGCAAAGAGGCTCTCACTACTGACGCACCAACCGAACGTTACTCACATCCAGCGCCTCGGTGCTGCGGTACGGATTGATATCCAGCCCACCCCGCCGCACATAACGTGCATACACCGTCAGCGACTGCGGCTTGAGCAAGCGCTGCAGGTCTAGAAAGATCCGCTCCACGCACTGCTCGTGGAAATCAGAATGCTGGCGAAAGCTCACCAGATACGCCAGCAGACTGGCATGGTCCAGTGCCGCTCCCTTGTAGGTCACCACCACGGTGCCCCAATCAGGCTGGCTGGTGACTGGGCAGTTGGACTTGAGCAGGTGGCTGTAGACACTCTCCTCTTCGACCCGCGCGGCATCGCAGCGCAGCAACTCCGGTTGCGGGTGCTCGTACTGGCTGACGCTGATATCCAGATCATCGATGCACACCCCCGGGAGCTTCGCCACCCCATCCGCCTGCACGTCGTCCAGGCTGCGGATCCTCACGCCCACCGGTTTACCTGCGGCGGCCGACAGGTCCTTTTCCAGCACGACCCGCAGCTCGTCATTACTAGCGAACGGCGTCTGGTTCAACGAATTGAGATACAGCTTGAAGGATTTAGACTCGATGATGTTGGGTGAGTCCGCCGGGATGCTGAACTCGCCGATCGCCACCACCGGCTTGCCGGAAGGCAGCAGCCAGGACAGCTCGAAACAATTCCAGAAGTCCACGCCCTGATACGGCAGGGTGTCGGCGGTCAAACCCAGTTCGGCCCATTTCGCCGCGCGTGGAATAGGGAACAGCAGCGATGGCGTGTACGTAGCGATGTACTCGCTGGACTTGCCCAGCGGAGAGTGTTCGGCGGCGGGGTGCATGGCAATAACCTGACTGAATAAACGCCGACAGTTTATCGGGTTTACGTGCCGGTTTCAGCGCCCATGGTCCGCCGGGGCGGTTATTTGTCGACTGTCAACCGACCGACCATGCCGGCCTGGTAATGGCCGGGTTCGTTGCAGGCGAATTCCAGCGCGGTGGCGCGGGTAAAGGTCCAGGTCAGCTCGCCACTTTCACCCGGCTTGAGGGTGATGCTGTTGGCGTCGTGGTGCATGCCGGTCATGGCACCGTGGGCGTCCTTGTCGTGGACCATGGTCGCCATCGCAAGCATTTCCTTTTGATGACTGGCCTGCAGAGCGGCATCGCCCAGCGTGAACTCATGCACCACTGCGCCGGTGTTGGCCAGCTCGAAGCGCACCGTCTCGCCTGCTTTGATTTCCACGGCATTGGGGGAGAAGGACATGTCCGCCAGGGTTACCTTGACGGTGCGGGTGGCCTGGCTCGCCTTGGCGGCGTGGCCGAAGTCGAAGCTGGCCTCGTTGGCAACGGCGATGCCGCTGATGGCACTACCGGCCAGGGCCAGTGTGGCGATACTCAAGTGACGAATGAAGTTCATGCTCGGTCCTCTCCAGATCCGTGGCAAAGCGGGTCCTGCCTTGGGGGTATTAGGCCCCTGGATGCAGGCTATGGGACACTGTAGGCCTGCGGCGCTGGCAGCGACCTGACACGCGCATTACAACTTTGTCAGCTAACCCGCCAGCCTCAGCGCACAGGGTATAAAGCCCATGCACTGCCCCTTGCCTGCCATCACCGAGCGCCAGATGAAACTGTTGATCGTCGAAGACCAAGTCAAAACCGGACATTACCTGCGCCAAGGCCTGCAGGAAGCCGGTTATGCCGTCGAGCTGGTCAACGACGGCCTCAGCGGTCAGCACCTGGCGCTGAGTGGCGACTACAGCCTGCTGATCCTCGACGTGATGCTGCCGCAACGCGATGGCTGGCAGATCCTCCAGGCCGTGCGCGGCGCCGGGATGGACGTACCCGTGCTGTTTCTGACCGCCCGCGACAGCGTTGCCGATCGCGTGCATGGGCTGGAACTGGGCGCTGACGACTACCTGATCAAACCCTTCGCCTTCGCCGAACTGCTGGCACGGGTGCGCACGCTGCTGCGCCGTGGTGCCCAGCCCGCCCAGGAAACCAGCCTGGAAGTCGACGATCTGCGCCTGGACCTGATTCGCCGCCGCGTCGAGCGCGGCCGCCAGCGAATCGACCTTACCGCCAAGGAATTCGCGCTGCTGGAGCTGCTCATGCGCCGCCGCGGTGAGGTACTGCCCAAGTCGCTGATCGCCTCCCAGGTGTGGGACATCAATTTCGACAGCGACACCAACGTCATCGAGGTCGCCATCCGCCGCCTGCGCCTGAAGATCGATGACGAGCACCCGGAAAAACTGATTCATACCGTACGCGGCATGGGCTACGTGCTGGAGGCCCGGCATTGAAACTGTCGCTGAGTGCGCGCCTGGCGCTGTTATTCGCCGCCTGCACCGCGCTGGTGTCGCTGGTGGCGGGGCTGCTGTTCAATGCCGCCAGCGAGGCACACTTTCTCGAGCTCGATCAGCAGTTGCTGGATAGCCGCATGGCCAGCCTGCGTGGGGTATTGGTGGGCGTCGAGGACCAAGCGAGCTTCGAGGCGCGGCGCTCGATACTGCAGCTCGAACTGGCGCGGCAACCCGATGAGGGTTTGCGCGTCTTTGCGGCCAATGGTGCATCAGACGGCGCGGCAGACAGCGCCGAATGGTTCAACAGCCGCCCCGCCCTCCCCGCCGCCGCGCCAACCGCCGGGCTGGAGACGTTGCACACCGGCCATGGCGAATTTCGCACCTACAGCGCGCCTCTTGATCCACGACGGCCTAAGTCCCCGCGCCTCACCCTGCTGCTCGACATCACTCACCACCAGCACTTTTTGCAGCGCATGCAAGGGCTGATCTGGCTGACCGTGGGGCTCTCGGCACTGGCCACCGCCTTGCTCGGGGCCTGGGCCGCGCGCCTGAGCCTGCGGCCGTTGCGGCGCATGACCGAACTGGCCGCGGGAGTATCGGCGCAATCGCTGACCACGCGCTTGCCGATGCAGGGGCTGCCACCGGAACTGGCCGATCTCGGCCAGTCGCTGAATGCCATGCTTGCCCGGCTCGATGACGCCTTTACGCGGCTGTCGGCGTTCTCGGCCGATATCGCCCACGAGCTGCGCACGCCGCTGTCCAATCTGCTTACCCACACGCAAGTCACCCTTACCCGCCCACGCTCGGCAGCCGACTACGAAGAGGCCCTGCACAGCAATCTCGAAGACCTGCAATGGATGGCGCAACTGGTCAACGACATGCTCTACCTGGCCAAGGCAGAACACGGGTTGATGCCGGCCGGGCGTGAGCCGCTGAGCTTGGCGAACGAGGTGGATGGCTTGCTGGAGTTTTTTGCCCCACTGGCTGAAGAGGCCGGGGTGCGGCTGTTACGTCAGGGGGATGCCGACGTGCAAGGCGATCGCGGCATGCTGCGCCGGGCGCTGTCCAACCTGCTGGCTAATGCACTGCGCTTCACGTCGGTAGAGGGGCAAGTGCGCATATCACTGACGCACAGTGATGGGCAGGTGATTATCGAAGTCGCCAATCAGGGTGAAGCCATCCCGGAGCCTGCGTTGGCGCGATTGTTCGATCGCTTCTACCGTGCCGACTCTGCCCGCAGTGCCAGCCAAAGCGAGCATGCTGGCCTGGGACTGGCAATCACTCGATCCATCGTCCGCGCCCACGGCGGCAGTATCACCTGCAAGTGCACCGATGGGTGGACGCGATTCAAGGTGCTGCTACCCATCGGCTGATGATCCGCGCACCTTGTAACGCTCTCGCGAGCCTCTTCGGCGCCGAACGCCAGCGCAAGAGCACCCGGTCATTCGGCGATTACTCGTACCGCAGCGCGTGCGCCGGCTCGACCTGGGATGCACGCCACGCAGGATAGATAGTCGCCAGAAAGCTCATGATCAAACCGGCCGAGCAAATCAACGCCACGTCACTCCATTCCAGTTGCGACGGCAAGTTGCTGATGAAGTACACGTCCGACGTGAAGATATGCTGTCCGGTGACGCGCTCGACCCAGCCGACCATGGCGCTGACGTTGATCGCCGCGATCACCCCCAGCACGCCGCCGATCACCGTCCCCACCACACCGATCACCGTGCCCTGAACCATGAACACGCCCATGATCTGCCGCGGCGTGGCGCCAATGGTACGCAGGATGGCGATGTCTGCGCCCTTGTCGTTCACCACCATGATCAAGGTGGCAATGATGTTGAACGCCGCCACCGCGACGATCATCAACAGCAGCAGGCCGATCATGGTCTTTTCCATTTTCATGGCGCTGAACAGGCTGCCTTGGGTGTGGGTCCAGTCATCGGCCTGATAACCGGCGCCCAGGCTGGCAGCGATGGTCTTGGAGACCTCTGGTGCGGCGTACAGATCCTTCAGCTTGAGTCGAACGCTTTGCACCTGATTCGGCTGCCAGCGCTGCATGGTCGCCGCATCGGCGACGTTGATCAGGGCCATGCTGCTGTCCAGCTCGGCGCCGACCTTGAACACGCCCACCACCGTCAGGCGTTGCAGACGCGGGGTGATGCCGCCGGGCGCGGAACTGATCTCAGGCACGATCAGGGTGAACTTGTCACCCACCGTCAAGCCGAAACGCCGCGCGGTGATATCGCCGACCACTACACCAAACTCGCCAGGGCGCAGGTCCTGCAGGTTGCCGCGGGTTATGTGCTGCGCGACGATCGACACCTTGCCTTCCTGGGCTGGGTCGACGCCGCTGATCTGGATCGGCTGCATGGCGCCGCGAAACGAAATCATCCCGTCCATCTCGGTGAACGGCACCGCAGCCAGCACTTGCGGGTTTTTCAGCGCGGCATCGGCGGCCGGACGCCAGTCGTCCAACGGCTGGGTGCCGACGATCATGGCATGGGGCACCATGCCGAGGATGCGATCACTCATCTCGCGCTGGAAGCCGTTCATCACTGACAGCACCACGATCATCGCCAGGACGCCCAGGCCCAGGCCGATCATCGAGGTCATGGAAATGAACGAGATGAAATGGTTGCGGCGCTTGGCGCGGGTGTAGCGCGCGCCGATGAAGATCGATAAGGGTCTGAACATGAACGCACCGTGACAAAAAGAGTGGAGCAGGCGCGCCACCGACCAGCGGCGCGCCAGGCGAAGCCGATCAGATCGGGACCAGATGGCCCTCTTCGAGCTTCAGGACGCGATCCATCTGCCGAGCCAGGCTCAGGTCGTGGGTCACCACCAGAAACGCCGTGTTCAACGACGTACTCAGTTCCTGCATCAGGTCCTGAATACCTTGGGCCGTGTGCTGATCGAGGTTGCCGGTCGGCTCGTCGAGCATCACCAGGCCAGGGCGGTTGACCAACGCACGGGCGATGGCCACGCGCTGACGCTCGCCACCCGACAGTTCGGCAGGCTTGTGGGTCAGGCGGTGCGCCAGGCCGACGCGGGTCAGCAGCGCCGTGGCGCGCTCCTTGGCCTCGGGGATCGGCGTTTTACCGATCAGCAGGGGCATGCACACGTTTTCGAGCGCAGTGAACTCGGCCAGCAAATGGTGAAACTGGTACACGAAGCCTAGCGCGCGGTTGCGCAGCAGGCCGCGGTCACGCTCGTTGAGCGCCGACAGCTCTTCGCCGGCCAGCCATACGCTGCCCTGGCTCGGCGTGTCGAGGCCGCCGAGCATGTTCAGCAAGGTACTTTTGCCCGAGCCGGAGCTGCCGACAATGGCCACTCGCTCACCGGCCTGCAGTTCGAGCTGCAGATTGGCCAGCACCACCACCGATTCCGGGCCTTCGTCGTAGGACTTGCCCAGGTTGCGGCAACTCAGAACTGCTTTATCACTCATGCCCAACTCACTCATAACGTAACGCCTCCGCAGGCTGGGTACGCGCCGCGCGCCAGGCTGGATACAAGGTGGCGAGGAAGCTCAGGACCAGCGCCGCACCACAGACCATCAGCACGTCCTGGCTTTGCAGCTGCGACGGCAGGTAGTCGATGAAATACACATCAGCATTCAGGAATTTATGACCGATCAGCCTTTCGAGCAGCGCCACCCCAGCGCTCACATTGAGCGCTGCAAGCATGCCCAGCGCCGCGCCGACGAAAGTGCCGACCACGCCGATCACCGTGCCCTGGACCATGAAGATCGCCATGATCTGCCCTGGCGTCGAGCCCAGGGTCCGCAGGATGGCGATGTCGCCGCGCTTGTCGTTGACCACCATCACCAGTGTGGAAATGATGTTGAACGCCGCCACCGCCACGATCAGCAACAGCAGCAGGCCGATCATGGATTTCTCCATGCCGATGGCCTGGTACAGATTGCCGTGGGTGCGCGTCCAGTCCCGCGAGTAGTAATCGTCGCCCAACTGGTGGGAAATCTCGTAGGCGGTGCGCGGTGCCTTGAACAGATCGGTGAACTTGAGCCGCAAGCCTTGTACCTGTTCCGGCTTCCAGCGGTGCAGCAGGCTGAGGTCCTGCAGGTTGGTGAGGCCGACGTAGCCGTCCAGCTCACCGGCGCCGACGTGAAAGATGCCGATCACGGTAAAGCGCTTCATGCGCGGGAACATACCGCCGGGGGTCACGGTGACCTCAGGGGACACGAAGGTCACCTTGTCGCCCAGGGTCACGCCCAGCTTGGTCGCCGCCTTGTCGCCCAGCAGGATGCCGAACTCGCCAGGCTTGAGGGCATCCAGCGACCCTTGTTTGACGAACGCATCGATGATCGACACGTTGCGCTCTTGCGCCGGGTCGATACCGTTGAGCAGCATCTTTTGCACGCGGCCGTTGTTGGTCAGCAAACCCTGCATCTGGGTGAACGGCGCGACGGCCTCCACCTGCGGGTTCTGCTTGACGCGCGCGGCCAGCGCCTGCCAGTCGTCGATGGGTTTGGCGGACTCGATGGTGGCGTGTGGAACCATCCCGAGCACGCGGGTTCGCATCTCATGATCGAAGCCGTTCATGACCGAGAGGACGACGATCATCACGACGACGCCAAGGGCGAGTCCGATCATCGAGGTCAGGGATATGAACGACACAAAATGATTACGGCGTTTGGCACGGGTATAACGCGTGCCAATGAAAACGAAGAGAGGTCTGAACATGTCGGGGCTTGTTCGGGTGAAAGAAGAACGTCCTTGTGGCGGGGCTTGCCGAGCGGCCTTACACTCAGATTACCGCCAACACCATGGGTTCAACCATGTCGACATTAGATGAAGAAGATCGCCGCGAATACTATCGCATCAGTGATCATATCGCACTGGAAATTACCCCTTTGGCGGAGACTGACGCGATGGGGGCTGAGGTGTTGCAGGATGCTTCACCGCTTTTCAACCTGCTCAGCGAACTCCACCTGAGCGAGTTCGAATCCCAGCACCTGCTGCGCCAGCTGGGTGACAGCGATCGTACGCTGGGCAATTTCCTGCGCGCGCAGAACAAGCGCATCGACCTGCTCAGTCAGGTGGTCGCCCATACCCTGCTGGGCGAAATCGGCGAGACCGTGCCGGTGATCATTTCCGAAGGCGGCCTGGAATGCCAGATGCCGCAGTCGTATCCGGTCGGCAGCCTGGTCAGCGTCAAGATCGTGCTCATGCCCCAGGCCTTGGGCTTGTTGCTGCGCGCCCGGGTTACTCGCGCCGATGCGGTCAGCCTGGGGCATTACGAACTGGGCCTGGAATTCGACGGCATGACCGATGCCCAGCGGCAATTGCTGGCGCGCTACATTCTGCAAAAACAGGCGGCCGAACGGCGCCTGGCACGGGAGCACAGCGACGACCTGCCTGCGGCCTGACGCAGCTCCAACGCCTACATCCAAACGCCAGTGCGGCATCTTCAGACGTATCTCATCAAGGAACAGACGTGACCCTAATCTACGGCCACCGCGGTGCCAAAGGCGAAGCACCGGAAAACACTCTGACCAGCTTTCAACGCTGCCTGGAACACGGCGTCAAACGCTGCGAACTCGACTTGCACCTGTCCAGCGACGGCGAGCTGATGGTCATTCACGACCCGACACTCAAGCGCACCACGGAACGGCGCGGCAAGGTGATCGAGCAGACCGCCGCCGACCTGGTCACCTTCGATGCCCGCAAGGGTGGGCCTGGCTGGGTGACGCCCTGCCCCATTCCAACACTGGAGACGCTGTTTCAGGAGTGCCAGTTCGAGCATTGGCAACTTGAAGTCAAGGTCGCTTCACGTACCCGCGCCACCACCACCGTGCTGGCGATTCGCGAACTGGCGCAGCGCTACCAGTTGATGGACAAGGTCACCATCACCTCGAGTTCGCGCGAAGTGTTGCGCGCCGCCCAGCAGTTCACCCCGGATATTTCCCGCGGACTGGTGGCTGAGTATGCGTGGCTCGACCCCCTGAAGGTCGCGCAGAATTACGGCTGTGAATTCCTCGCGTTGAACTGGACGCTGTGCAGCCCCGAGCGCCTGCAAAAAGCGCAGCGCCAGGGTTTGCATGTGTCGGTATGGACAGTCAACGACGCGGCACTGATGCGCCGCCTCGCTGACTTCGGCGTGGACAGCCTGATTACAGACTTTCCCGGTTTGGCCAGCGCCACGATCGGGAATCGCTGAAATCGGTCTCTCCGGCCGGCTCAGGCCACCGGCCGGAGCCGCTCAAAAAAGCCGGTTGAGCCCGTCATAGGCCGCTACCCGATAGGCTTCGGCCATGGTCGGGTAGTTGAACGTGGTGTTGACGAAGTACTTGATGGTGTTCAACTCGCCTGGCTGGCTCATGATCGCCTGACCGATGTGGACGATCTCCGAAGCCTGGTCACCGAAGCAATGCACGCCCAGCACCTCCAACGTCTCGCGGTGGAACAGAATCTTCAGCATGCCCACCGGCTCACCGGAAATCTGCGCCCGCGCCATGCCCTTGAAGAATGCCTTGCCCACTTCGTACGGGACCTTGGCCTGGGTCAGCTCATGCTCGTTCTGGCCGATCGAGCTGATCTCCGGAATCGTGTAGATGCCGGTCGGCACATCATTGACGAAGCGCCAGCTGCCGTTGTCGATGGCGCTGCCCGAGGCCGAGCGGCCTTGGTCGTACGCGGCACTGGCCAGGCTCGGCCAGCCGATCACGTCGCCCGCGCCATAAATGGTCGGGACGCTGGTACGGTAGGCTTCATCGACGTTGATCTGGCCGCGGCCGTTGACCTTGATGCCGATGTTCTCCAGGCCCAGGCGGTCGGTGTTGCCGGTACGGCCGTTGCACCAGAGCAAGGCGTCGGCCTTGATCTTCTTGCCTGACTTGAGGTGCAGGATCACACCGTGCTCCAGGCCTTCGACCCGCTCGTATTCCTCGGTGTGGCGCACCATCACGTGGTTGTTGCTGAAGTGGTAGCTCAGCGCCTGGGAAATTTCCGAGTCGAGGAAGCTGAGCAACTGATCGCGGTTATCCACCAGTTCGATCATTACCCCCAAACCACTGAAGATCGACGCGTACTCGCAACCGATCACGCCGGCGCCGTAGATGATCAATTTACGTGGGGTGTGGGTGATGCTGAGGATGGTGTCGCTATCGTAGATGCGTGGGTGGCTGAAATCGATGTCGGCCGGACGATAGGGGCGCGAACCGGTAGCGATGATGACCTGCTTGGCGATCAGCTTCTCCTGCATGCCGTTGGGGCAGATGACGTCGATAGTCTGCTCGTCGGCGAAGCTGCCAGTACCGAAGAACACGTCGACGCGGTTGCGCGCGTAGTAAGCGGTCCGCGACTGGACCTGCTTGGCAATCACCCGCTCAGCGCTTTTGAGCACGTCGGGGAAGGGGAACCAGCGCGGCTCACCGATCAGACGAAACATCTCGTTGTTGTTGAAATGAATGATCTGCTTGACCGAGTGGCGCAAGGCCTTGGACGGGATGGTCCCCAGGTGGGTGCAGTTGCCGCCGACCTGACGGCGGCTGTCGACCATGGCGACCTTGCGGCCTGCCTTGGCGGCATTCATCGCCGCCCCTTCCCCGGCTGGACCGGAACCCAACACCACGACATCGTAGTTATAGACAGCCATGCGTACTCCTTCCTCTCAGGCCACGACGCCCTGCCGGACGCCTCTGACGCAACATGCCACGGTCGGCATTGAAAAACACGGTGTGCAGTCTAATGAACACTTGATGGCGCGAACATTAACCCTTGGTCGCGCCACAGGCAATTTTTGTCTGTGGCTTTTCGCCGCAGGCTGCCCTTGAGAGCCGCCGAACCCGGGCTTCATCGGATGAAATCGTTAGCTAGCGAACGATTTCATTTGCCCTCGGTCCATCGTTTACATAGCGTTACAAATCCCTCGACCGCGGTCGGCAGACACCGTGGCACTCAACCGTGAAACGCAGGAGACCGCCCCCATGGCCTCGAACACTGGTAAAGGCACCGCGATCTTTCGTGTTGTCAGCGGCAACTTCCTGGAAATGTTCGACTTCATGGTGTACGGCTTTTACGCCACCGCCATCGCCAAGACCTTCTTCCCTTCGGACAACGCGTTCGCCTCGTTAATGTTGTCGCTGGCGACCTTTGGCGCGGGCTTCCTGATGCGCCCGCTAGGGGCGATTTTCCTGGGCGCCTACATCGATCGCCATGGGCGGCGCAAAGGCCTCATCGTCACGCTGATGATGATGGCCATGGGCACCGTGCTGATCGCCTGTGTACCGGGATACGCCACCATCGGCGTGGCGGCGCCACTGCTGGTCCTGGTCGGACGCCTGCTGCAAGGATTTTCGGCGGGCGTCGAGCTGGGCGGTGTCTCGGTGTATCTGGCGGAAATCGCCACGCCGGGGAACAAAGGCTTTTACGTGAGCTGGCAGTCAGCGAGCCAGCAGGTGGCCGTGGTGTTCGCGGGTTTGCTGGGCGTGCTGCTCAACCATTTCCTCAGCCCGCAGGACATGGGCGCCTGGGGTTGGCGCGTACCGTTCCTGATCGGCTGCCTGATCGTGCCGGTGATTTTTTTCATTCGCCGCTCGCTGGAAGAAACTCCGGAATTCGAGGCCCGTACCCACCGCCCTTCGCTGGGTGAAGTGGTGCGCTCGATCGCGCAGAACTGGGGTGTGGTGCTGGCGGGCATGGCGATGGTAGTGATGACCACGGTGTCGTTCTATCTGATCACTGCCTATACGCCGACCTTCGGCAAGTCCGAACTGCAGCTGTCCGACCTCGATGCATTGCTGGTCACCATGGCCGTGGGGGTGTCCAACTTCATCTGGCTACCGGTGATGGGCTCGGTGTCTGACCGGGTGGGGCGCAAGCCATTGCTGCTGGCGGCGACGATACTGGCGATCTTGACTGCCTATCCGGCACTGGCCTGGCTGGTATCGTCACCGAGCTTCAGCCACCTGCTGCTGGTCGAGCTGTGGTTCTCGTTCCTGTATGGCTCGTATAACGGCGCGATGGTGGTGGCATTGGCCGAGATCATGCCGCAGGAAGTGCGCACTACCGGCTTTTCGCTGGCCTACAGCCTGGCGACCGCGACCTTTGGCGGCTTTACCCCGGCCGCTTGTACCTGGATGATCCACGTGCTGGGCAACAAGGCCGCCCCCGGCATCTGGCTGACCGGCGCGGCGGTGCTGGGGCTGATCGCGACCCTGGTGCTGTTCAAAGGGAATCGCCATGAGTTGCGCACGGCTGAAGCGGCTCGGGCGTAATTACTGGCCTGGGCAAGCCTTGCTCCCACAATGGCGGTGTACACCCGCGGCGGCAAAGCTGGCTCGCGAAGAGGCCGGTATGGCCGACAATACATGCCAGCCATGCAAAAAAACGCCCCGAACCAGTCGGGGCGTTTTCATTGGTGCGGCAACCTTACTGCGGGAAAGCAGGCGGGTTGACCCCGGCCATGTCTTCCATCACGCGTACCACCTGGCAGCTGTAACCGAATTCGTTGTCGTACCAGACGTACAGCACGACACGGTTATCGTTGCAGATGGTGGCCTCGGCATCGACCACACCGGCGTAGCGCGAACCGACGAAGTCGGTCGATACCACCTCCTGCGAAGCGACGAAGTCGATCTGACGCGACAGATCGGAGTGCAGCGCCATGTAGCGCAGGTACTCGTTCATCTCTTCGCGGCTGCTGGCTTTTTCCAGGTTCAGGTTGAGGATCGCCATCGAAACGTTTGGCGTCGGCACCCGAATCGCGTTACCGGTCAGCTTGCCGGCCAGTTCAGGCAACGCCTTGGCGGCGGCGGTGGCGGCACCGGTCTCGGTGATGACCATGTTCAGCGCGGCCGAACGGCCACGACGATCGCCCTTGTGGAAGTTGTCGATGAGGTTCTGGTCGTTGGTGTACGAGTGAACCGTTTCGACGTGGCCATTGACGATGCCGAACTTGTCATTGACGGCCTTGAGCACCGGCACGATGGCGTTGGTGGTGCAGGACGCCGCGGAGACGATCTTGTCGTCGGCGGTGATGTCGCCATGGTTGATGCCATGCACGATGTTCTTCAGCTTGCCCTTGCCCGGTGCGGTCAGCAGCACGCGGTCGATACCTGGGCAGGTCAGGTGCTGGCCAAGGCCCTCGGCATCACGCCATACACCCGTGTTGTCCACCAGCAGCGCATTGCTGATGCCGTACTGGGTGTAATCCACCTCGGTCGGGCTCTTGGCATAGATGAACTGGATCAGGTTGCCGTTGACGGTCAGGGTGTTGGCCTCTTCGTCGACATGGATGATGCCGTCGAACGAACCATGCACCGAGTCCCGGCGCAGCAGGCTGGCGCGCTTGGCCAAGTCGTTGCTGGCCCCCTTGCGCACCACCACGGCACGCAGGCGCAGGCCATCGCCACCACCGGCCTTCTCGATCAGGATGCGCGCCAGCAGACGGCCGATACGACCGAAACCGTAAAGCACGACATCCGTGCCTTTGCGCTCGCCGACGTTCTGCTGCCCCACTACAGGGCCGAGCTCTTCGCGCACGAAGGCTTCGGCGCTGCGGCCATTGCCTTCGGTCTTGAACTTGACCGCCAGCTTGCCGAGGTCGACCGAAGCCGCGCCCAGTTTGAGCTCGCTCATGGCTTTAAGAAGAGGGAATGTTTCGTGTACCGACAGCTCGTGGGAATCGGCCTGGCGGTGACGTGCGAAGCGGTGGGCCTTGAGCAACTCGATCACCGAGCGGTTGATCAGGCTACGGCCGTAGATCGAGGTGACGACATTGTTATTGCGGTATAGCTGGCCGATCAAAGGAATCATCGCCTCGGCGAGTGCTTCACGATCGATCCATTCACCAAGACACTGGTCGGGCTTCTGAGTCACGGGAACCTTCCACATGTAGGGGCTGAGAAAAGGGGCTACATTATGACTTTAACAGGCTGACGGGGGCAATGCGCGAGGTCGCAGGGAGAAACGTTTCAGCGGAAAATTTCCGGCAAGTTTCTTTTGCACAGTCGAAACTGACAGGGGCACAAGGTGCCGGTACAATCGATCTCTTTGTCGTAACGCTTGGAGCTCGATCGCCCGTGCCTGTCCTGCGTCTACCGCTACTCCCTACCGCCGCGCAAAAAACCGCGAGCAAACAGCTCTGGGGCAACCTGCCCGGGGCCGCCCTGAGCCTGGCCATCGCCGAAGCGGCGAGCGCGGCCAAGCGTTTCACCCTGCTGCTGACGGCCGACAGCCAGAGCGCCGACCGCCTCGAACAGGAGCTGCGCTTCTTCGCTCCCGAGCTGCCGGTGCTGCATTTTCCCGATTGGGAAACCCTGCCCTACGATCTGTTCTCGCCGCACCAGGACATCATCTCCCAGCGAATTTCCAGTCTGTATCGCTTGCCGGAGCTCGTCCATGGCGTTTTGGTAGTGCCCATCACCACTGCCCTACATCGCCTGGCGCCTACGCAGTTCCTGCTTGGCAGCAGCCTGGTACTGGACGTTGGTCAACGCCTCGACGTCGAACAGATGCGCACGCGGCTCGAAGCCAGCGGCTATAGATATGTCGACACCGTCTACGAACACGGCGAGTTCACCGTGCGTGGCGCGCTGATCGACCTGTTCCCGATGGGCAGCAAGCTGCCGTACCGTATCGATTTGTTCGATGACGAAATCGAGACCCTGCGCACCTTCGACCCGGAAACCCAGCGCTCGATCGACAAGGTCGAGTCGATTCGCCTGCTGCCGGCCCGGGAATTCCCGCTGCAAAAAGACGAAGTTACCCGGTTCAAGGCGCGTTTTCGCGAGCGCTTCGACGTCGATTTCCGCCGCAGCCCGATCTTCCAGGACCTCAGCAGCGGTATTACCCCCGCTGGTATCGAGTATTACCTGCCGCTGTTCTTCGAGAGCACCTCGACCCTGTTCGATTACCTGCCTCAGGACACCCAGGTCTTTTCGCTGCCGGGCATCGAGCAGGCCGCCGAGCAGTTCTGGAATGATGTGCGCAACCGTTATGAAGAGCGCCGTATCGACCCGATGCGCCCGCTGCTGCCGCCCGCCGAGCTGTTTTTGCCGGTCGAGGACTGCTTCGCCCGGCTCAAGACCTGGCCGCGGGTGATCGCCAGTCAGGCCGAGGTCGAAGGCGCCCAGTCGTTCCCCGCCAGCGCCCTGCCGGACCTGGCGATCCAGGCCAAGGCGGCCAATCCGCTGGCGGCGCTGTCCGGGTATATCGAGCAGTTCCCCGGCCGCGTACTGTTCACTGCTGAATCAGCAGGTCGGCGCGAAGTCCTCCTTGAGTTGCTCGATCGCCTCAAACTCAAGCCGCAGACCGTCGATGGCTGGCACGAGTTCGTCAGCAGCAAGGCGCGCCTGGCGATTACCATCGCGCCGCTCGACGACGGCTTGCAGCTCAACGACCCAGCCCTCGCGCTGATCGCCGAAAGCCCGCTGTTCGGTCAACGGGTGATGCAGCGTCGTCGTCGGGAAAAACGCAGCGACGGCAGCAACGACGCGGTCATCAAGAACCTCACCGAATTGCGCGAAGGCGCACCGGTGGTGCATATCGACCACGGTGTGGGCCGCTATCTGGGCCTGGCGACGCTGGAAATCGAAGGCCAGGCCGCCGAGTTTCTCACGCTGGAATACGCCGAAAGCGCCAAGCTTTACGTACCCGTGGCCAACCTGCACCTGATTGCCCGCTACACCGGCAGCGATGACGCCTTGGCGCCGCTGCACCGGTTGGGCTCTGAAGCCTGGCAGAAAGCCAAGCGCAAAGCCGCCGAACAGGTACGCGACGTGGCCGCCGAGCTGCTCGACATCTATGCCCGGCGTGCCGCACGGGTGGGCTATGCCTTCGCCGACCCGGCGCTGGATTACGAGACGTTCAGTGCCGGCTTCCCGTTCGAGGAAACCCCGGATCAGCAGACCGCTATCGAGGCGGTGCGCGAAGACATGCTGGCCGCCAAGCCGATGGATCGCCTGGTGTGCGGCGACGTCGGCTTCGGCAAGACCGAAGTGGCCATGCGCGCCGCCTTTATTGCCGTGCACGGCGGCAAACAGGTGGCCATTCTGGTGCCCACCACCCTGCTCGCCCAACAGCACTACAACAGCTTCCGCGACCGCTTCGCCGATTGGCCGGTGCGCGTCGAGGTGATGAGCCGCTTCAAGTCGACCAAGGAGGTCAACGACGCGGTGGTCGAACTGGCCGAAGGCAAGATCGACATCGTCATCGGCACCCACAAGCTGCTGCAGGACGACGTCAAGATCAAGAACCTCGGCCTGGTGATCATCGACGAAGAACACCGTTTCGGCGTGCGGCAAAAGGAGCAAATGAAAAACCTGCGCAGCGAGGTCGACATTCTCACCCTCACTGCCACGCCGATTCCGCGCACGCTGAACATGGCCGTGTCGGGCATGCGCGACCTGTCGATCATCGCCACGCCGCCGGCGCGACGCCTGTCGGTACGCACTTTTGTCATGGAGCAGAACAAGAGCACGGTCAAAGAGGCCCTGCTGCGCGAATTGCTGCGTGGCGGCCAGGTGTACTACCTGCACAACGACGTCAAGACCATCGAGAAATGCGCCGCCGACCTGGTCGAACTGGTGCCTGAGGCCCGCATCGGCATCGGCCATGGGCAGATGCGCGAACGCGATCTCGAACAGGTGATGAGCGACTTCTATCACAAGCGCTTCAACGTGCTGATCGCCTCGACCATCATCGAGACCGGCATCGACGTCCCCAGCGCCAACACCATCATCATCGAGCGCGCCGACAAGTTCGGTCTGGCGCAATTGCACCAACTGCGCGGCCGCGTCGGGCGCAGTCACCACCAGGCCTATGCATACCTGCTCACGCCACCCCGCCAGCAGATCACCGGTGACGCCGAGAAGCGCCTCGAAGCCATCGCCAACACCCAGGACCTGGGTGCCGGTTTCGTGCTGGCCACCAACGACCTCGAGATCCGCGGCGCTGGCGAGCTGCTGGGCGAAGGCCAGAGCGGGCAGATCCAGGCGGTGGGCTTCACCCTTTATATGGAAATGCTCGAACGCGCGGTCAAGGCCATTCGCAAAGGCGAACAGCCGAATCTCGATCAGCCGCTGGGCGGCGGTCCGGAGGTCAACCTGCGGGTACCGGCGTTGATTCCCGACGACTACCTGCCTGACGTGCATACGCGCTTGATCCTCTACAAGCGCATCGCCTCGGCGGCCGACGAAGAAGGCCTCAAGGACCTGCAAGTGGAGATGATCGACCGCTTCGGCCTGCTGCCCGAGCCGACCAAGAATTTGGTGCGCATCACCCTGCTCAAGCTGCAGGCAGAAAAACTTGGCATCAAGAAAATCGACGGCGGCCCGCAAGGCGGCCGCCTGGAGTTCGCGGCCGAAACGCCGGTCGATCCGCTGACCCTGATCAAGCTGATCCAGAGCCAGCCCAAGCGCTACAAGTTCGAAGGCGCCACGTTGTTCAAGTTCATGGTGCCCATGGAGCGACCGGAGGAGCGCTTCAATGTGGTCGAAGCGCTGCTCGAACGCCTGACACCGGCCTCATCATGAGGGCGGCGCCGATGGGCTTGAACCCGCCTGCCGCGATGGCGCGCTGAGATGCCCGAGCGCCTGATCGACGACCTCGCGCCCAAGCCTCGGCTATGGTTGGGCAGTGTCGAGTTCAGTGCCTTCGAGCCGCGCAACGGCCGCATGCAGCGCTACGTGCAACATCGCGCGGCGCTGGCTTACGGCTATGCCGGTGAATATGTCGCCACCAACGGCCACGGCAACGGCGCCATCATCAAACGCGAGGCCGACGACACCCTGCGTATCCAGCGCCAACCGCTGGCGGAAAAAGCCCTGCGCGAAACCCTGCAGCAATTGGGCTTCAAGATCGCCACGCGGCAGAGCAAGGCGCTGCCTGAAAGCGCCGGAGATATCTTCGAATTGCCCAGCGACGGCGCCTGGCTGCGTTTCGTGCTCAACGAGTTGCCGGGCCTGCGTCGCCAGGGCTGGGAGATCGAGTACTCAGAAGAGTTCGCCTTCGACCTGACGCCGGTGGATGACTGGTACGCGGTGATCGACGAGGGCCCCGAGCGCGACTGGTTCGATCTCGAGCTGGGCATCGTGGTCAACGGCGAACGCCTGAGCCTGCTACCCATCCTCATCAATCTGCTGCGCACCCACCCTGAACTGCTTAACCCCGCGCAGATGGCTCGGCGCCGTGACGACGAACAGATCCTCGTGCCGCTGCACAGCCACCCAGCGGGCAAGCAACGCCCGGTACAGGTCGCCCTGCCCTATGGCCGCCTGAAGCCGGTATTGGCGACCCTGGGCGACTTCTACAAACAGGAGCCGGGCGAAACCAAGCTGCGCCTGTCGACCCCCGACGCGCTGCGCCTCAATGCCTTGCAACAGTTGCCGCTGTGCTGGGAAGGCGGCGAGCGCATGCGCGACTTTGCCGAACGCCTGCGCGATGTGCGTCAGCAAGCAGCGGTAGTGCCCGAAGGATTGCGGGCGCAGTTGCGCCCCTATCAGCTGGACGGCCTGAGCTGGATGCAGGCGTTGCGCGAGTTGGGCGTCGGCGGCATCCTCGCCGATGACATGGGCCTGGGCAAGACGTTGCAGACCCTGGCGCACCTGTTGGTGGAAAAGAACGCCGGACGTCTCGACCGACCGGCCATGGTGGTCATGCCCACCAGTCTGATCCCCAACTGGCAAGACGAGGCCGAACGCTTCGCCCCGCAGTTGAAGGTTCTGGCGCTGCATGGCCCGTCGCGCAAAAAGCATTTCCCGGAGCTGGCGCATTACGACCTGCTGTTGACCACCTACGCGCTGCTGCCCAAGGACCTGGAAGACCTGGCCAAGGTGCCGCTGCACGTGCTCATCCTCGACGAAGCGCAGTACATCAAGACTCCAGGCAGCAAAGCCGCTCAGGCCGCGCGTCTGCTCAACGCGCGGCAACGCCTGTGCCTGAGTGGTACGCCGCTGGAAAACCACCTGGGCGAGTTGTGGTCATTGTTCCACTTCCTGATGCCCGGCTGGCTGGGGGATGCAAAATCCTTTACTCAGGACTACCGCACGCCGATCGAAAAGCATGGCGACGAGATGCGCCTGCAACACCTCAATACGCGTATCCGCCCGTTTTTGCTACGCCGCACCAAGGAGCAGGTGGCCACTGAACTGCCAGCCAAGACCGAGATCACCCATTGGGTGGAGCTCAATGACGCTCAGCGTGATGTCTATGAAACCGTGCGCCTGGCCATGGACCAGAAGGTACGCGCCGAGATCAACCGCAAAGGTGTGGCACGCAGCCAGATCATCATCCTCGAAGCCCTGCTCAAACTGCGTCAGGTGTGCTGCGATCTGCGGCTGGTCAACAGCGTGCCGCACCCTGCGCAAGGCAGCAGTTCGGGCAAGCTCAGTGCGTTGATGGAAATGCTCGACGCGCTGTTGGCCGAGGGGCGGCGGGTGCTGCTGTTCTCGCAGTTCACTTCGATGCTGGGGCTGATCGAAGCCGAGCTGCAGGCGCGAAACGTGCCCTATGCGCTGCTCACCGGTGCGACGCGCAATCGGCGCACGCCGGTGCAGGATTTTCAACAGGGCAAGTTGCAGATATTTTTGATCAGCCTGAAAGCTGGCGGGGTCGGCTTGAACCTAACGGCGGCGGATACGGTGATCCATTACGACCCTTGGTGGAACCCGGCAGCCGAACATCAAGCCACCGACCGTGCCTATCGGATCGGTCAGGAGAAGCCGGTGTTCGTCTACAAGCTAATCACCCGCGGCACGGTGGAGGAAAAGATCCAGCACCTGCAGCAGGAAAAGTCGGCCCTGGCTGCCGGGGTGCTGGAGGGGCGTCAGGGTGGCGATTGGCGCATGCACGCCGAGGATATCGATGCGCTGTTCGAGCCACTGCCGGGGCGCAAGCGCAAGCGCTGAAGCAAAAGCTTCGCGGCCTAACACAACTCTCTATTCAATCAACTGCGCCGCGCGCAATGCACCCACCGCCGACAGCCAGCGTGGCTGCTCACGGTACTCGATTCCCGGTGTCGCCTGACCACGCATGCGCGCTATGCGCGGCGACGGCTGAACGCCCATGCGTTGTGCTGCCGACAAGGCCAGCTCGGCCGCCGCCCGATCGTTGCACACCAGCCCCATGTCGCAACCCGCCGTCAGCGCCGCTTCGATGCGACTGGCCGCGTCGCCCACAACATGGGCTCCGGCCATCGATAGATCATCACTGAAGATAACCCCGTCGAACTCCAGCTCACCGCGCAGAATGTCCTGCAGCCAGCGTCGGGAGAACCCCGCCGGCTGCCCATCGACCTGAGGATAGATGACGTGCGCCGGCATCACCGCCGCCAGCTGCGTGCTGAGCCGGGCGAACGGTACCAGGTCCTTGGCGCGGATCTCGTCCAGGCTGCGCTCGTCAGTAGGGATGGCGACGTGGGAGTCGGCTTCGGCCCAGCCATGCCCCGGAAAATGCTTGCCGCAAGCCGCCATGCCAGCGGTGTTCATGCCGCGGATAAAAGCTCCGGCCAGCGATGCGGCGCGTTCGGGATCACCCTCGAACGCACGGGTACCGACCACAGCACTGCGCTGATGATCGAGGTCCAGCACCGGCGCGAAACTCAGATCCAGCCCGACAGCCAGCACTTCAGTCGCCATTACCCAACCGCACTGCTCGGCCAGATACTCGGCATTGGGGTTATCCGCCAGGGCGCGCATTGCCGGTAAACGCACGAAGCCCTGGCGCAGGCGCTGCACACGACCGCCCTCCTGATCCACGGCAAGGATCAGATCAGGACGCACGGCACGAATCGAGGCCGTCAGCTCGCGCACCTGACGCGGGCTTTCGATATTGCGGGCAAAGATGATCAGACCGGCGACTTGCGGCTGACGCAATAGATGGCGGTCTTCGGCGGTCAGCCAGGTGCCGGCGATATCCACCATCAACGAGCCTTGCAGGCGGGTACTCATGGGTTGTCCTTGAAGCGGGAGGGCAGGAATTCTAGCCGCCTAGCTTAGCGCAAGGCGCCTGGCAGGCACACCTCTGGAGGATCTGCGTTCAATGCGCAGGCCTCTTCACGGGCAAGCCTGCCACACATCTTGAGCCGTTCACCTGTGGCAGCAAGGCTGGACCGCGAACAGGCCCGGCTGGACGATACAGTTTGTGTTGGCCCAACCGGATCAGAGCGCCTTGGCCAGAGGAGCAGAGGAGGTTTTGCTGCGCGGACGCAATTGCGCCGCGGCCATGGCGGGATCGCTGACGCCGCTGTCGGCACGCATGCCCGCCGCCAGGAATGGCACCATCAAGCGCATGACCTGTTCGATGGAGGTATCGACGCCGAAATCATTCTCGCCGATGGCCCGCAAGGCCTTGATCCCGGACATGCTGAACGCGGCGGCACCGAGCATGAAGTGCACCCGCCAGAACAACTCCAGCGGCGGAACCCGCGGCGCCGCCTCGTTGACCAGAATCATGTAGCGGCGAAACACCTTGCCGTACATGTCTTCCAGATAGCGGCGCAAGTGGCCCTGACTCTCACTGAAGGCCAGGCCCAGCAGGCGCATGAAGATCGACAGGTCATTGCCACTGCGCGGCTGTACCACCATGGTCTGTTCGACGAGAATTTCCAGCAGTTCTTCAAGGCTGGCCTTGTGCTCGGGCCGCGCCTGGCGGCGCTCGAGTTCGCGATCGAGACTCAGGCAGAACGGCCCGAGAAAACGCGAAAACACAGCCTGTATCAGGGCCTTCTTGGATCCGAAGTGATAATTGACCGCCGCCAGGTTGACACCCGCCTTGCTGGTAATCAGCCGCAAAGAAGTTTCGGCGAAGCCTTTTTCTGCGAACAGTTGCTCGGCGGCGTCGAGGATACGCTCGACGGTTTCCGACTGGGCCATGATCACTCCGGGTTTGAGCTGAAAAATACAAACAACTGTTTGAAACATACGTATCGGGAGCCGATATTGTCAAGCCTGCAGAGGCATTTTGGCACCCGGTCGTTGCAGCATTTAACCACATAGCAGAAGGGTAATTGTTCCCTGGGAGCAAAAGGGCGATTGCCAAGGGTCCAATACTGTATATAATCCCAGTCACTGTATAAAAAGACAGAGCGATAGACATGCTGAAACTGACGCCACGCCAAGCCGAAATTCTCGCCTTCATCAAGCGCTGCCTTGAAGACAACGGTTTTCCCCCTACCCGTGCGGAAATCGCTCAGGAACTCGGGTTCAAATCGCCCAACGCCGCCGAGGAGCACCTCAAGGCGCTGGCGCGCAAGGGCGCCATCGAGATGACCCCGGGCGCATCGCGCGGCATTCGTATCCCCGGCTTCGAGGCCAAGGCCGACGAAAGCTCGCTGCCGATCATCGGCCGCGTCGCTGCTGGCGCGCCGATCCTCGCCGAACAGCACATCGAGGAATCCTGCAACATCAATCCGGCATTCTTTCACCCCCGTGCCGACTACCTGCTGCGCGTCCATGGCATGAGCATGCGCGATGTCGGCATCATCGACGGCGACCTGCTGGCCGTGCACACCTGCCGTGAAGCGCGCAATGGCCAGATCGTGGTTGCTCGAATTGGTGAAGAAGTTACCGTCAAGCGCTTCCAGCGCGAAGGCAATAAGGTCTTTCTGCTGGCCGAGAATCCTGAGTTCGCCCCCATCGAGGTCGATCTCAAGGATCAGGAGCTGGTCATTGAAGGTTTGAGCGTCGGCGTCATCCGCCGCTAACAGGAGGCATCATGATGCAGTTCCCACAGTCACAGCCGCCAGCAGCGCAACAGGCACAAATGTCCTTGTTCGAGGCTTTCATGGCCCAGCCACAGACTGCACCCGCACCCGTGTTGGCCACGCTTGAAGCGCCTTGGGTCACCGATGATCCAGAGGTGTTCAGTGAGCTCTCACTACGGGGTGCAACGGGGAACTGCCTGAGCCTGCTGGCGCCGATGCTGCGCGAGTTGAGCGAAGAGCAGAATGCACGCTGGCTGACGCTGATCGCGCCGCCAGGGAGCCTGACCCAAGCCTGGCTGCGCGACGCCGGCCTCAACCGTGAACGCATCCTGCTGTTGCAACCTCGCGGTACGCAGAGCGCGCTGCAGCTGACGTGCGAAGCCTTGCGCCTCGGCCGCAGCCACACAGTCGTCAGTTGGTTGAATCCACTGACCAGCACGGCTCGTCAGCAGCTGATCACCGCCGCCCGCGTGGGCGATGCGCAAAGCCTGAATATTCGCCTGGGCTGAACATACTGCGACACAATGTAGCGAGGGGGCTTGCTCCCGATTGGTCCGTATTCACACCTCTTGGTGTCATTACGACCTATCGGGGGCAAGCCCCCTCGCTACGTGATCAGCGTGCACAGCAATCAGTGCAGAACGCGCGGCCCCTCGTCACGATCAACCTCGCCCTCCACCAGCTTGCCAGCCATTTGCACGCCTACGCTGAGCATGGCCTTGGCTACTTCAACATGCTGACCTTGCAGGAAGACTTTGGCATCTTCGGAAAACGCCAGGGTGACCAACGAGCCTTCATCATCGGCCCGGCGCAGCTCGATCCGCCCGTCAGGCAACTCGACAATTTCTAGAAAGGACGTTGGCATAGGGAATCAATCTCCACGAAAGGCCGACATTGTAGCAGTGCCGAAGCGAATCAGCACTCACTCAGCCCATCACGGTAACGAATGGCTAATCCCTTGAGCTGCTGACGCCAGCTTTCCAGCTCCGCACGATCCAATGCCGGGGCTGCCTCATCGTCATCCAGGCTGATCGCCTGAATCAGCGGCTGCCTGACATCGCCCTTTGGCTTGCGCGGCGCCTGTGGGGGCAGAAACAGCTTGGAATATTCCGAAATCAGCCGCGCTAACCAGCTCTGTGGCTGCTCCGCCATTTCTACCAGTTCGGCCATTTCGGGGATCGCGATCGCCGCGAGCACTTCGCGAGTCAGCAACAACTCGGCACGAGGTGCATTGGCCTGAGGCAGACGATAGAAGCCGGCAATCTCATGGCAAAGCCCGAGCAGCGCGCCATACAGATGGAACAACGCGGCTTCGCGCTCTGCTTGCAGCAGGCCGGGCGCATTGACGGCTGTACCCTGCTCGGCCCTGCCCAAGGCTTCGAGCGCCAGCCCGGCGAAGAAAATCTTTTGATTGGTACGGGTATAGAGTTCGTGGGCCATTTCGGTACTCTCCATCTTTAAAGGCACATGTAGCAAGGGGGCTTGCCCCCGATCGCGATCGCCCAACCACCGCAAAGTGAATGATAAATCGCTATCGGGGGCAAGCCCCCTCGCTGCAGCGGTGATGCTTAGCGCTTGTCTTCGACCTTCCAGGCTGAACCGTCGTAGAAAGCCTTCCAGCCAGTCGGCTTGCCTTCTACCTCGGTCTGCACATATTGCTCCTTGGTCTTGCGGCTGTAGCGAATCACCGCCGGACGGCCTTCAGGATCTTTCTTCGGCGCGTCGAACAGGAACGCGTACTTGGGATCGATCTCGTCCTTGTGCGGGATAATCTCCATCACCAGCGGCGCACGAGTCTCGCGGTTTTTCGGGAACTGGCTGGCGGCCAGGAACAACCCCGAGGCGCCGTCACGCAGCACGTAGGTGTCGTTGACCTTCTCGCACTTGAGCTCCGGCATCTTCACCGCGTCCATCTTCGGCGGCGCCGCTTCGCCGCTCTTGAGCAGCTTGCGGGTGTTCTTGCATTCGGGGTTGGTACAGCCGAAGAATTTACCGAAACGGCCGGTCTTCAATTGCATCTCGCTGCCGCACTTGTCGCATTCCAGGCTCGGGCCTTCATAGCCTTTGATGCGATAGTTGCCCTCTTCGATCTCGTAGCCAGTGCAATCCGGGTTGTTACCGCAGATGTGCAGCTTGCGCTTCTCGTCGAGCAGGTAAGCGTCCATCGCCGTCGCACAGATCGGGCAGCGATGCTTGCCCAGCAGTACGCGGGATTCCGACTCGCCCTCGTCATCGGCAGCGATCTCGTCACCCGGCACCAGATTCACCGTGGCCTTGCAACGCTCCTTGGGCGGCAGGCTGTAGCCCGAGCAGCCGAGGAACACGCCAGTAGACGCGGTACGAATCATCATCGGCCGACCGCACTCACGGCAGGCGATGTTGGTCAGGGTCGGCTGGTTGGCGCGCATGCCGCTGTCGGCCGCGCCCGCCACTTCGAGTTTGGTCTTGAAGTCGCCATAGAACTCGTCGAGGACATTCTTCCAGTCACGCTCTCCCTGGGCCACGTCATCGAGGTTCTCTTCCATGCCGGCGGTGAAGCCGTAGTCCATCAGATTGGCGAAGCTTTCCGACAGGCGCTCGGTGACGATGTCGCCCATCTTTTCGGAGTAGAACCGACGATTATGCAGCGCGACGTAACCACGATCCTGGATGGTACCGATGATCGCGGCGTAGGTGGACGGACGGCCGATACCGCGTTTTTCCATTTCCTTGACCAGGCTCGCTTCGCTGTAACGCGCCGGCGGCTTGGTGAAGTGCTGGGTCGGATCGAGCGCTATCAATTTGAGCACTTCGCCCTGGGTCATCTCCGGCAGGACGTCGTCATCACCCGGTTTGGCAATCTGCGGCAGTACGCGGGTATAACCATCGAACTTGAGGATGCGGCCCTTGGCGCGCAACTCGAAGTCGCCAGCCGCAACACTGACGGTGGTCGACAGATATTGCGCCGGCGGCATCTGGCAGGCCAGGAACTGGCGCCAGATCAGCTCGTAAAGGCGCTCAGCGTCACGCTCCATGCCGTTAAGCTTCGACGGATGGGTATTCACGTCGGATGGACGAATCGCTTCGTGCGCCTCTTGTGCGCCCTCCTTGCTGCCATACACCATTGGCGACTCGGGCAAATACTTTTTGCCAAACTCCTGCTCGATGTAATCGCGCGCGGCTGCCACGGCATCGACGGACAGGTTGGTGGAGTCGGTACGCATGTAGGTGATGTAGCCCGCTTCATACAAGCGCTGGGCCATCATCATGGTCTTTTTCACGCCGAAGCCGAGGCGATTGCTCGCCGCCTGCTGCAGCGTGGAGGTGATGAACGGCGCCGAGGGCTTGCTGCTGGTGGGCTTGTCTTCACGCTTGAGCACGCTGTAGGACGAGTCCTTGAGCTTGGCCAGGGCGGCCATGGCCTGGGCTTCGTTCAGCGGCTTGAAGGCTTCGCCTTTTTCCCGGGCCACGGCGAAGCGAACTTTGGCGTCCTTGGCGGTACCGAGGTCGGCGTGGATGTCCCAGTACTCTTCAGGGATGAAGGCACGGATTTCCCGCTCGCGCTCCACCACCAGCTTCACGGCCACCGATTGCACACGGCCTGCCGACAGACCGCGGGCGATCTTGGCCCACAGCAGCGGTGAAACCATGTAGCCGACCACGCGATCGAGAAAGCGCCGCGCCTGCTGAGCATTGACGCGATCGATGTCGAGTTCGCCCGGCTTGGAAAACGCTTCCTGAATGGCCTTTTTGGTGATTTCGTTGAACACCACGCGCTTGTAGCGGCTGTCGTCACCACCGATGGCTTCGCGCAGGTGCCACGCAATGGCTTCCCCCTCGCGATCCAAGTCGGTTGCGAGATAGATGGTGTCAGCATCCTTGGCCAGGCGGCGCAATTCCTCGATGACCTTCTCTTTGCCCGGAAGGATCTCGTACTTGGCTTTCCAGCCGTGTTCGGGATCGACCCCCATGCGAGCGATCAGCGTATTGCGCGCTTTTTCCTTGGCCGTCAGTACCGGGCCCTCGGCCGCCGCCTTGCCGCGCTTGGCAGCGGGCTCCTTGCTGGCGCTCGCCGAACCGCTGGTGGGCAGGTCTCGGATATGGCCGATACTCGACTTCACCACGTATTGGTTGCCCAGATACTTGTTGATGGTCTTGGCCTTAGCCGGGGATTCCACAATGACCAGCGATTTGCCCATGGATCGGAAAATTCCTGAATACAGATAAATGAAAGGCGCGTGGCGCCTGTCGAGGCCCCGCTATATATAGTGGCAAAACCATGAGGTCAAGCGCGATAGCTAAACGCCACTACCTTTTTCGGTGTCCCAAGGGGTGGTTTCGGCCTGCACCAAAGCAAAGCGTGGGACCTGCTCGCCGTCAACCTCGACAGACTCCAGAAACATGCTCAGCGGTCGTACCCAGAGGCCGAATTCGCCGTACAGGGCCTGATAGCACACGACTTGCTCTTGCGACTCGGAGTGACGCGCCACTCCGAAAACACGGTACTGCGGACCTTTGTAATGACGGTAGAGTCCGGGCTGCAACTGCATCCTGTGCCTCGCTTGAAAATAAATATGCTGAAAAACAAAAACCGGGGCACCTGGCCCCGGCTTTCACACCGCTGCGATCAGATTCGTTCGAAGACGGTGGTGATGCCCTGGCCCAGACCAATGCACATGGTAGACACCCCGAGGGTGCCGCCGTTCTGTTTCATCACGTTGAGCAAAGTGCCGGAAATCCGCGCACCGGAGCAGCCAAACGGATGACCCAAAGCAATGGCGCCGCCGTGCAGGTTAACCTTCTCGTTCATCTTGTCGAGCACTTTCAGATCCTTGAGCACTGGCAGGGCCTGTGCCGCGAAGGCTTCGTTGAGCTCGAAGAAGTCGATGTCGGAGATGCTCAGACCCGCGCGCTTGAGGGCTTTCTGGGTCGCTGGCACCGGACCGTAGCCCATGATCGCCGGGTCGACACCCGCGACCGCCATGGAGCGAATCACCGCCAGCGGCTGAATGCCCAGGTCCTGAGCGCGCTGGGCCGACATGACGATCATGCACGAGGCACCGTCGGTAATCTGCGAGGACGTACCTGCCGTTACCGTACCACCTTTGGGGTTGAACGCCGGCTTGAGAGCCGCAAGGCTTTCAAGGGTGGTGTCGGGACGGATGGTCTCGTCATAGTCGAAGACTTTGAGGAACCCGTTTTCGTCATACCCCTGCATCGGGATGATTTCATCCTTGAACTTGCCTTCCAGCGTGGCCTTGTGAGCCAACTGATGGGAGCGCAAGCCGAAAGCGTCCTGAGCCTCGCGGGTGATGCCGTGCATCTTGCCAAGCATTTCGGCGGTCAAGCCCATCATGCCCGAAGCCTTGGCCGCGTAGAGCGACAGGTGCGGGTTGGGATCGACGCCATGCATCATGCTGACGTGCCCCATGTGCTCGACGCCGCCGATGACGAAGACATCACCGTTGCCCGTCATGATCGCCTGCGCCGCGGTGTGCAGCGCGCTCATCGACGAACCGCACAGGCGGCTGACGGTTTGCGCCGCCGATGTGTGCGGGATCGGCGTCATCAGTGAGGCCATGCGGGCGATGTTCCAGCCCTGCTCCAGGGTCTGGTTGACGCAGCCCCAGATCACGTCCTCGACTTCGTTCGGGTCGACCTTGGGGTTGCGTGCCAGCAACTCGGTGATCAAGTGCGCCGACATGTCCTCGGCGCGGGTATTGCGGTGCATGCCGCCCTTGGAGCGGCCCATGGGAGTACGACCGAAGTCGACAATCACCACATCTCTTGGATTCAAGCTCATAAATTCTATCTCGCTCAGGTGTCGGGCGGCTCAGCCGAAGAAACGCTGGCCGTTGCTGGCCATTGCACGCAGTTTTTCGGTGGGTTGGTAAAGCGGCCCCAGTTCGGCGTACTTGTCAGCCAGGGCGACGAACTCGGCCACGCCGACTGCATCGATATAGCGCAACGCACCGCCACGGAACGGCGGGAAGCCAATGCCATAGACCAGGCCCATGTCGGCCTCGGCGGCGGTTTCGACGATGCCATCTTCCAGGCAACGCACTGTCTCGAGGCACAGCGGGATCATCATCCAGTTGATGATGTCCTCGTCGCTGAGCTCGCGCTGTTCATAGATCACGGGTTTGAGTACGTCCAACACCGCCGCATCGAATACCTTCTTCGGCTTGCCGCTCTTGTCGGTTTCATACGAATAGAAGCCTTTGCCGTTCTTCTGGCCCAGGCGGTTGGCTTCGTACAACACGTCGATGGCGCTGGCGCGCTCGTCCTTCATGCGGTCAGGGAAGCCTTCGGCCATAACATCACGACCGTGGTGCCCAGTGTCGATACCGACCACGTCCATCAGGTAGGCCGGGCCCATCGGCCAGCCGAACTTCTCCATGATCTTGTCGATGCGCACGAAGTCGACACCGGCGCTGACCAGACGGGCGAAGCCGCCGAAATACGGGAATAGCACACGGTTGACCAGGAAACCCGGGCAATCGTTGACGACGATTGGGTTCTTGCCCATTTTCTTCGCGTAGGCAACGGTGGTAGCGACGGCTTCCTCACTGGAATGCTCACCGCGAATGACTTCCACCAGCGGCATCATGTGCACCGGATTGAAGAAGTGCATGCCGACGAAGTCCTGTGGACGCTTGAGCGCCTTGGCCAGCAAGGTGATGGAGATGGTCGAGGTATTGGAGGCCAGGATGGTGCCCTCCTTGACCTGCCCTTCGACCTCGGCGAGCACGGCTTGCTTGACCTTGGGGTTCTCCACCACGGCCTCGATGACAATGTCGACATGGCCGAAATCGCCATAGGACAGGGTCGGACGAATGGCATTGAGCGCCTCGGCCATTTTCGCCGGGGTCAGGCGGCCTTTTTCGACACGCTTGCCCAAGAGCTTGGCGGCTTCGGCCAGACCTTGCTCGATACCTTTTTCGTTGATGTCCTTCATCAGGATCGGCGTGCCCTTGAGGGCCGACTGGTAGGCGATGCCGCCACCCATGATGCCGGCGCCGAGCACGGCGGCCTGGGACACGTTACGAGCGACCTTGTCGTAGGCCTTGGCTTTGCGCTTGAGCTCCTGATCGTTGAGGAACAGGCCGATCAGGCTCTCGGCAGCCGAGGTCTTGGCCAGTTTCACGAAACCCGCAGCTTCGACTTCGATGGCCTTGTCGCGACCGAAGTTGGCGGCTTTCTGGATGGTCTTGATGGCTTCGACCGGCGCCGGGTAGTTCGGGCCGGCCTGACCCGCAACGAAGCCCTTGGCAGTCTCGAAGGCCATCATCTGTTCGATAGCGTTGAGCTTGATCTTTTCCAGCTTGGGCTGACGCTTGGCCTTGTGATCGAACTCGCCACTGATGGCGCGGCCGAGCAGGTCCAGCGCAGCCTCGCGCAGTTTCTGCGGGACCACGACGGCGTCGACGGCACCAACTTTCAAGGCGTCATCGGCACGGTTTTCCTTGCCCGAGGCGATCCACTCGATGGCGTTGTCGACACCGATCACACGTGGCAGACGTACAGTGCCGCCAAAGCCAGGGTAGATGCCGAGCTTGACTTCGGGCAGGCCGATCTTGGCCTCGCTGGACATCACTCGGTAATCCGCTGCCAAGGCGATTTCCAGGCCGCCACCCAAGGCGATGCCGTTGATAGCGACCACAGTCGGCACGGTGAGGTCTTCGAAATCGCTGAAGATCCGGTTGACTTCGAGGTTGCCGGCGAGCAGTTCGGCGTCCGGCAGTTTGAAGTTGTCAACGAACTCGGTGATGTCGGCACCGACGATGAACACGTCCTTGCCGCTACTGACGAGCACGCCTTTGACCGAGGCATCGGCCTTTATGGCCTCGATGGCCTGGCGCAGCTCGCTCAGGGTCAGACGGTTGAATTTGTTGACGGACTCGCCCTTGAGGTCGAACTTGAGTTCGACGATGCCGCTTTCAAGAGCCGTAACCGTGATGGCTTTACCTTCGTAAATCATCAACTGATCTCCAGGATAGGGGAGCTGAACGGTACACGCCGAGCGCGGACTGCTGGCTTGCCGAGGCGATGAAGCCTTGGCACGAACCCGCATCTGCATCACCCGTCGGCGCTTATTGTAGGGATTGTGTAGAACGTCGTTTGCTGGCAAACGCTCAATTCATACGCCCGTTTGATTGGGGTACGCACACCTTCACGGAAATTCGCCCGATTGTCAATCGGACTAAACGTGCGGCATCTGCCCGACTTGACGGTCACTTTTTGAACGGCATACAGCGCCAACCGCACCACCGGTGGACGGTGCGTACAGACATACAATAGCAGGCCGGGATGACAGGTTGGCCGCGAACAACCCGCAGGAAAAATTGCTAGCGATGATCGAAATAGGCGAGATTTTTATTTTTCACAGGCGTATCATCGCCTCCATCGAATTACCGGCCTGCCTGGCCACACCCAGCCCGACGCTTGCTATCGGGCTTTTTATTGCCTGCGATTTGCCACTTCCCGCTCCCACTGCGATCACGCGAGCGCTTCAAGCACCTTAGCAATGTCTTGAAGCACTTCTTCTTCGCCCTTCTCGCCCCAGTACAACGACAGCAGTTGCGGCCCTGCTTCTATCTTGAACACGTTGCCCGGCAGCCGCGCGAATAGCGCCTGCAGGTGCGGTTCCTGCAAGGGCTCGCGCCATTGATTGAGCCATTGGCCGGGCGTGCTTTGCCAATAGGCCCACTGGTCCGTCCGGCCCTGGCGACGCGGCCGATGGTACTGCGCACAGGGATCTGGCGCCGGCTGGCCCAGCCAGTGTGGCCATTGCACAGGCGTCAGTTGCATTGCCAGGCCCATACGCCGCGCGGCCATGCGCAAGCTCATCTTGCCGCTCTGATTACGGCTCGGCCGCAGCCAGGCCAGCGGACTTAAAATCAGCGCAAGGATTGACAGCACTATCCAGACCGTCATATGAGTAGCCCCCACAAAGCGTTGTGAAATGAGTAGCTTGGCGGTGTTTTGACCCGCTCGGCTGGAAACCGGCCATACTTAGGCCAATAGAATCGTCTGGAGTGCTCTCATGTCCTACCAACATATTCTGGTCGCCGTGGACCTGACCGAGGAATGCGACCCGGTCATCAAGCGCGCCCGGGATCTCGCCGGGTTGTCCCAGGCCAAGCTGTCCCTGGTACATATCGTCGAACCCATGGCCATGGCGTTCGGTGGCGACGTGCCGATGGACCTCTCGCAACTGCAACAGCAGCAGTTCGACCAGGCCAAGGAGCGCCTGGAACGGCTGATTACCAAGTATCCGGAACTGACCAAGGAAAACTCGCACCTGACCTATGGTCAGCCGCGACAGGAAATCCATGGCCTGGCCAAGGAACAGAACTGCGACTTGATCGTCGTGGGCAGCCACGGCCGCCATGGCCTGGCATTGCTGCTGGGGTCGACGGCCAATGACATCCTGCATGGCGCGTCGTGCGACGTGCTTGCCGTGCGCCTGGTAAAAGACAAGCCCACCGAAAAAGCCTGATCAAATGCCTGTTGTGGGAGCGGCCTCTGCTCGCGAAGCTTGGATCTGAAGAGCTTCGCGGGCCGAGCCCGCTCCCGCCGAGCGCGGACGCAAGTCTCAGCTATCGAGTTCAGCCCAGCGCTCGACCAGGCCATCCAATTGCACCTGAGCCAGTTCCAGCTGCGCCAACACTGCGCTAGTCTGCTCCGACGACTTCTGATAGAAGGTCGGCGAGGCGATATCGGCTTCCAGTGCGGCGATCTTCTGCTCCGCCTCGTCGATCTGGCTCGGCAGCATCTCCAGCTCGCGCTGCAACTTGTAGCTGAGCTTTTTCTTCGCCGGTGCGACGGCTTGCGCGGCAGGCGCTACAGCCGCTTCGGTTTTTTCGACTACCGCACTATTGAGCTCGGCCTTGCCGGATTTGTTTTCGGTCACGCCCAACAGACGCGGCGAGCCGCCCTGACGGATCCAGTCCTGGTAACCACCAACGTACTCGCGCACCAGGCCCTCGCCTTCGAACACCAGGGTGCTGGTGACCACGTTGTCGAGGAATGCCCGGTCGTGGCTGACCATCAGCACGGTGCCCTTGAAGTTCGACAGCACTTCTTCAAGCAGCTCCAGCGTCTCGACGTCGAGGTCGTTGGTCGGTTCGTCGAGCACCAGCAGGTTGGCCGGCTTGCTGAACAGCTTGGCCAGCAAGAGCCGCGCACGCTCACCGCCCGACAGGGCCTTGACCGGCGTACGTGCGCGCTGCGGACTGAACAGGAAATCGCCCAGGTAGCTCAGCACGTGACGACTCTGACCGTCGATATCGATGAAATCGCGGCCTTCGGCGAGGTTGTCGATCACGGTCTTTTCCAGATCCAGTTGCATGCGCATCTGGTCGAAATAGGCCACTTCGATCTTGGTCCCCTCGCTGACCGTGCCGCTCGACGGCTGCAGGTCGCCGAGCATCAGCTTGAGCAAGGTGGTCTTGCCGGTGCCGTTGGCACCCAGCAGGCCAATGCGATCCTGGCGCTGCAGGACCATGGAGAAGTCCTTGACCAGGAACGGGCCACCCGGGTGGGCGAAGCTGACGTTCTCGAGAACCATTACCTGCTTGCCCGACTTCTCGGCCACGTCGAGCTGGATATTGGCCTTGCCCGTGCGTTCACGCCGGTCACTGCGTTCGTTGCGCAACGCCTTGAGGGCACGCACGCGGCCTTCGTTGCGGGTGCGGCGGGCCTTGATGCCCTGGCGAATCCAGACTTCTTCCTGGGCCAGCTTCTTGTCGAACAAGGCGTTGGCTGTTTCTTCAGCGGCCAGCGCGGCCTCTTTGTGCACCAGGAAGCTGGCATAGTCGCCGTTCCAGTCGATCAGACCGCCCCGGTCCAGCTCGAGGATGCGCGTGGCCAGGTTCTGCAGGAAGGAACGGTCGTGAGTGATGAACAGCACGGCGCCGCCAAAACCGCTCAGGGCCTCTTCGAGCCAGGCGATCGCACCGATATCCAGGTGGTTGGTCGGTTCGTCGAGCAGCAGCAGGTCGGGCTCGGAGACCAGCGCCTGGGCCAGCAACACGCGCCGGCGCCAGCCACCGGACAGTTCGGCCAGGGTCTTGTCGGCCGGCAGTTGCAGGCGGCTCAGGGTGCTGTCGACCAGTTGCTGCAGGCGCCAGCCGTCTCGGGCTTCGAGGTCGGACTGAACATGCATGAGCTTGGTCAGGTCTTCATCGGTGACGATGTTCTGGCTCAGGTGATGGTATTCGGCGAGCAATGCGCCAACGCCATCCAGGCCTTCGGCAACCACGTCGAATACCGTGCGCTCGTCGGCGCGCGGGAGCTCCTGAGGCAGCTCGCCGATCTTCAGCCCGGGGGCGCGCCAGACGGAGCCTTCATCGGGCTTCTGGTCGCCTTTGACCAGATGCATCATGCTCGACTTGCCAGTGCCGTTGCGGCCGATGATGCACACCCGCTCTCCTCGGGCGATCTGCCAGGACACTTTGTCCAACAACGGCATCGCGCCGAAAGCGAGGGACACTTCGCTTAATTTGAGCAGGGTCATGAGCTTCTCCAAAATCGGGGGCGCATTCTACCCGTTATACGGGCTCAGCGCAGTAAGTGACGCGATAATGACACGCCCCACAGCCACGGCGCAGACAATCCGACCGCTCACAATCAGATACAAGCACAGCGCTTTCATCGCGAGAGGCTAAAGGCTAAGCTACAGCGCTATTGTGTAACACCCATGGTATGTGACGCCGTGCATGGCGCCGCCTGTTCTGTTTTATCTGCCCGGAAGTCTCATGCGCAGTCGCCTGTTCTGTCTGTTGTCCTGCCTTGTCTTGTCCACGCTCGCGATCAACAGTGCCCAGGCAGTCGACCTGACACTTCAACGCCAGTACTACGACGATGCCAAACGCGCCTTGGCCAAGGGTGATTCCGGGCCCTACTTGCGCAATCGCGCGGCGCTGGCCGACTACCCGCTGGAATCGTACCTGGCCTACGACGAGCTCACCGCTCGCCTGAACACCGCCAGTAACGAAGAAATCGAGCAATTCCTCGCCCAGCACGGCGATCTGCCTCAAGCCAACTGGATGATTCTGCGCTGGCTGCGCATGCTGGCCGACCGTGGCGATTGGGACACCTTCGCAAAGTACTATGACCCCAAGCTCAATTTCACCGAACTGGACTGCCTCAACGGTCAATACCAACTGAGCCATAACCTGCGCGCCGAAGGCTATGCCACCGCCGAAAAACTCTGGAACGTCGGCAAGGACCAGCCCACCACCTGCGACCCGCTGTTCGCACGCTGGGCCGCCGAAGGCCAACTGACTGAACAGAAACGCTGGAATCGCGCCAAACTGGCGGCCCAGGCACGCAATTACGCGCTGGCCACACGCCTGGTCAACAGCCTCAACACCCTCGCCCCGCAAGGTAAACTCCTCCTCAGCGTGGCGCAAAAGCCCGAACTGCTGAGCCAGCCGGGCCTGTTCGTGCCGGCCGACGAAGCCATGTCCGACGTCGTCAGCCTGGGTTTGCGCCGGCTCGCCAAGCAGGACCCGGATCAGGCCATGGGCGAGCTGGACAACTATGCCAGCTCCATGCGCTTCTCCCGCGACGAAAAGGTCGCCATCGCTCGCGAAATCGGCCTGACCCTGGCCCGCCGCTACGATCCGCGCGCCCTGGACCTGATGACCCAGTACGACCCGGAACTAGTCGACGACACCGTCACCGAATGGCGCCTGCGTCTGCTATTGCGCCTGGGCCGCTGGCAGGATGCGTACGACCTCACCCGCAAGCTGCACGGCGACCTGGCCGCCAGCAATCGCTGGCACTACTGGCAGGCCCGCGCACTCGAGCTGGCACAACCGCAAAATCCGCAAGTACCGGCCTTGTACAAGGTGGTCGCGAGGGAGCGTGATTTCTATGGCTTCCTGGCTGCCGACCGAATTCAAGCGCCCTATCAGGTACTCAACAAGCCGCTGGTTTTGACTCCGCAGACCGTCACCACCGTTCGCAAGGCCCCCGGCATCCAGCGCGCTCTGGAGCTGCTCGACCGAGGTCAAGTGGTCGATGCGCGCCGCGAGTGGTATCACGCCACTCGCCGCTTCAGCCGCGACGAGATGGTCGCCCAGGCGAAGATGGCCTACGACATGGGCTGGTACTTCCCTGCCATCCGTACCATCAGCCAGGCGCAATACTGGGATGACCTGACCATTCGCTTCCCGATGGCACACCGCGACGCTCTGGTACGCGAAGCCGGCCTGCGGGGTTTGCATTCGAGCTGGGTATTTGCCATCACCCGCCAGGAATCGGCCTTTATGGAAGATGCCCGTTCCGGCGTCGGCGCCATGGGCCTGATGCAGTTGATGCCAGCCACCGCCAAGGAAACCTCGCGCAAGTTCAGCATCCCGCTGGCCTCGCCCGCGCAGGTGCTGGATCCGGACAAAAACATCCAGCTGGGTGCTGCCTACCTGAGCTCGGTACACGCGCAGTTCAATGGCAATCGGGTGCTCGCTACCGCCGCTTACAATGCCGGGCCCGGCCGCGTGCGCCAGTGGCTCAAGGGCGCCAATCACTTGAGCTTCGACGTATGGGTCGAGTCGATCCCCTTCGATGAAACCCGTCAGTACGTGCAAAACGTCCTGTCGTATGCAGTCATCTATGGACAGAAGCTCAACGCGCCGCAACCGATCGTCGACTGGCATGAGCGGTTCTTCGACGATCTTTGACGGTAGCTCGATCAGCGCTGGCAACATTGGCGTTGTCGCAGGCAAGCCTTGCTCCCACAGGTGTTTGACTCAAGGTGGGTCAACACTGTGCAAGCAAGGGTTGCCCGCGAAGAGGCCGGTCTGCCCGACCACGCTCTGCGCACTATTCCAGAATCTCGACAGCCATCCCAACCTGCAGATGCCCTGCACCATCCGGCACCAGGTTCTGGCCGAACATGATGCCGTCGCTTTGCTTGCGATAAGTCAGCAGCGTTGTCATAGGTTCGCGATCGGCACTGCGCTCGCCGGTCAGCGGATCCAGTGTAGTGAGGATGCAGCGGCTGCAGGGCTTGACCACCCGAAAATCGGTTTGGCCGATACGGATGCGCTTCCAGCCATCCTCCGCGAACGCTTCGCTCCCCCCAATCACCAGGTTGGGTCGAAAGCGCAGCATTTCCATCGGCCGTCCGATACGGCTTGACAGATCTTCCAGCGACGCCTGACCGATCAGCAATAACGGAAAGCCATCGGCAAAGGCCACCCTGTCCCCCGGCTCACCATAGCCCGCCTCTACAGTCCGCGCCCGCGCCTCAGGCACTTGCACCAGGCGAGTCGGCTTGCCTATGAACTCGCTCAACCAGGCTGCGGCAGCGTCACCGGCATCCGGCACCCGCAGCGAGTCTTTCCAGATAGTCACACCGCGCAGGTTCTGGTCAGCCGCAGGCAGCGCCACCGACAGGGCAGGCATACCTGCAGCACTGAGGGTCAGCCCACCGCTGTCGGTATAGCGCGCACCGAGCTGGCTCATTTTGCCAACGGCGCGCTGAGTGAGGAAACGCCCGGTGGCTTCGTCGACCAGCATCCAGCGTCGGTCACCCTGCAAGCCGAGCAGGTCGACGGCCGAACCTTGCAACGGCTCGGCGATGGCGGACTTGAGGGGATAGCGGTAGAGGGCGCTCAGGTGCATGGTAGTGCCTTGCGATGACGAGAAAAATGCAGTCTATCGCAAGCGATCCTGCGCCCGAAGGCGCAATTGGCAGGAAATGAAAAGCGGCGCAGCCGCGAATCAATGCTGGTCGAGCATCAGCCGTTCGCGCACCACTTCCACCAGCCGATCGGGCTGGAATTTGGAGAGGAAGTTGTCGCAACCGACTTTCTTCACCATCGACTCGTTGAAACTGCCCGACAACGACGTGTGCAACACTACATACAAGCCACGCAGACGGGGATCCTGACGGATTTCGGTGGTCAAGCGATAACCGTCCATTTCCGGCATTTCAGCGTCAGTGAAGACCATCAGTAGCTTGTCGGTCATGTTCTCGCCACTGTCGGCCCAGGCCTTGAGTTTCTGCAGGCCCTTGAGCCCGTCACTGGCGGTGTGCAGCTTCAATCCCAGTTGCGACAGGGTACCGCGCAGCTGGGACAGGGCGACGCTGGAGTCATCCACCAAGAGCACCTCGCGACCGCGCGCGCGCTCGAGCACCGGGTCGGCAAGTTTTTCGCTGGACACCTTGCCGCTGTACGGGACGATCTCGGCCAGTACTTTCTCGACGTCGATGATTTCCACCAACTGCTCGTCGACCTTGCTGATGGCCGTCAGGTAATGCTGGCGACCGGCGCTGGTGGGCGGCGGCATGATCGCCTCCCAGTTCATGTTGACGATGCGGTCCACACCGCCCACCAGAAACGCCTGCACCGAGCGGTTGTACTCGGTAACGATGATGGTGCTGTTAGGCCCCGGGATCAGCGGACGCATACCGATGGCCTGAGACAGGTCGATCACCGGCAACGTTTGCCCGCGCAGGTTGACCACGCCACAGACGAAGGCATGGCGCTGAGGCATCAGCGTCAGCTTGGGCAACTGTAAAACTTCCTGAACCTTGAACACGTTGATCGCGAACAACTGGCGACCCGCCAGACGGAACATCAGGATCTCCAGGCGATTCTCACCCACCAGTTGAGTGCGTTGGTCTACCGTATCGAGAATGCCGGCCATTAAGAAAGGCTCCTGGTGATGGAACTGAGTCAATACATGGGAGTCGTATCGGCGTGGAATGTGGAAACTTGACGCACTCGTCGCTTTATATTTCACATTTGGATGATATCACTTTAATATCAAGCCACTCTACAAACCCCGCCGTTCAACATCGCGCTGACCCCTATCGGGGAATCCCCTATACCCTTGATCAGGTTTAGCCTGATATTCGGTTCTCAAGATTGTCATTAATGTGACGCCATTCTCATTGTTGAATGGAGCCTCCCCATTGGTCGCTTTCACAATTGGCAGCCCTGGCTTTCCCGTGGGCGGTGTCGTGGAACCGACGCTATGCTTTGGCGACCAGGCCGGATCCGGGAGATCGTGCATGCAAGACAACATTTCAGCGCCCGACGGGCTGGCGGAGTTTTTGCAGGACGCCAACACCCTGCTCAATCGCCTGAACGAGTGCCATAGCCACCTGGAAATGATCGGCAATGATCCTGATGCCGCTCGTGGCCTGTGCAGCGCTCTGCAGACGCTTGCCGCGCGCGCACGTCGCTTGGGTATCGCCGAACTTGCCGATTTCTCTTCGAAAATCCATTGCCTGCTCGACACCGCCCAGGCGCGAAATCGTCTTCACGACACGCCGCTCAAGACGCTGTCTGCCTGTCTGACGCACCTGGCCTGGCAACTTGAGTTGATCGACCCACGCACCGGCCGGCTCGATCTCGACTCTGAAGAGCAGACCGTACTGGTGGAAGCCCTGGCGGGGACGCTCGAAACCGAACTGCCAAGCCCGTCCCTACAGAGCAATAGCTAGTACTGACGCGTACGTACTGGGCAGTCCATTTCAAGAAATTTGAGTTTCAAAGTGTTACGATGCCGACTCAGGCGCCCCCATCCGTTCCATCGCAGGCGCTTATAGCCATCCAACTTCGGCGCATGCTCCGGGCATGCCCCTGACGGATTTTCGGCATGACCTGCAACCTCCTGCTGGTGGAAAATCATTTGTTGATCCGCGCCGGCCTGCGTGCATGGATCGATGAATTCGTCGGCTATACGGTCAGCGGAGAATGCAGCGATTGCGCGCAAATGGTGGACCGCCTGACGCAATGGGCGCCGGATATCATCCTTCTGGACCTCAAATTGGGCTTGAATCTCGGGCTGCAAGGGATCGCGCAGATGTGCGCCGTGTATCCTGCCAGCCGATTCTTGATACTTGCTGACCCCTGCGACCCACAGCTAGTACTGAAGGTCATGCAGGCGGGTGCCCAAGGCTTTCTGCTCAAAAGCGCCAATGACTCGGAGCTGCGTCAGGCACTGGATGCGCTGCGCACCGGCGAGCGCTATCTAAGCCCCAGCATTGCCCACGAGGTGCTCAGCGCGGCGCTGTCGAGCGAACAACCGCGCCAGAGCAATGCGCCCATCAGTCGCCTCACCGCCCGACAGCTGGAAATCCTGCGGTTGATCGCCCGTGGCAAATCGACGCGCGAAATGGCCACGGGCCTTGGCTTGAGCATCAAGACGGTCGAAAGCCATCGCTCGCAGATCATGAAACGCCTACAGATTTTCGACGTTGCCGGACTCGTCCTGCATGCCGTGCGCGAAGGCGTGATCAGCCTCGATGACTGAGCAGCGGTGAATGCGCGGGCAAGTGCACCCGAATCGCGCGCGGCAGCGCCTCGAAACGCAGGCTATCGCCCTGTAACGGTTCGCCATCCAGATTGATGTCCAGCCCCTGCGAGCTCTTGATCTCCACCCATGGCAGCCTTGCGCGCACGAACATTCGATCCAGCCCTAGACCGCCCGCCAGCAAATCTTTCAAGGTGCCCACCAGCTCAGTTGGCGCCGGCAGAATACTGACATCCAGCAGACCGTCGTCGGCCACCGCCTGCGGACACAGCACGTGGCCGCCACCCGCCTGACGGCCATTACCGATGCCTAGCGCGAGCATCTCACCTTGCCACTGGAAGTCCGGCCCGTGAAACTCGCCATAGGCGCTACGCAGCTCGCTGAATCGCGACAGTCCGGTGAACAGGTAGGCAGCGCCGCCCAGCACCTTTTTCAGGTCTTCGGACGTATTGGCGGTCACCTGACTGCCAAAGCCGCCCGTGGCCATATTCAAGAACATCTGCCCGCCGACCCTGCCCAGGTCGATGGCGCTGGCAGGCAGATCCAGCAACGCCAGGGCCGCGCCGGGCTCAAGCGACACCTCGGCAGCACGGGCAAAGTCATTGGCGGTACCTAATGGCAGCAACGCCAGCGTCGCCTCGGTGCCCGCCTCGGCCATGGCCTGGGCGACCTCGCGCAGGGTACCGTCGCCGCCACCTGCTATCAGATGCAGATACCCCGCAGCGAGTGCCTCCGTCACCAGGCGCTGGGCATCGCCGGCTTCCCAGGTGACCCGCACGGCAATGTGCCAGCCCCCCGCTCGCTTGTCTTCGACGGCCGTACGCACATCTTCGTTGAGGGCCTGCTTGCCATGCAGAATCAGTAGCGCCTTGCGCTCAGTCATGCTTCAGTACTCCTTCAGCTGTTCAACAAGATGTGATGTGGACCACGATAAGCAGAAAAAAAGCCATGATGGATTGAAACAATCAGTGCCATCAGGCATGATGGCACGACAAATTAATGACCCTGCCGACCAAAGGCGATTGAACTTGCCATTAATTTGACTATCATGTTGACTATATCTCGAACTGTATCCTCCTCGCCTTGACGACCTCCCAGGTCGCCATGTGGCGGTAGCATCACTGCGACCCATTACAAGTCTATCGACGCAGCCCCCCAACACGCTCCGGGCGGGCGCGCAACGCATCCTGTTTGCCTGATCCCACAGCCAGCCTCGCCTGCACGCCGCCGCGCGCCGTGCCGGTGACCATTACTGCTATCGCTCTGCACTTATCCTGCGCCGCCATGAAGGCTGTGCACTCGACCGATCATGAGGTTTCTTATGGGCACTCTTATTCCTTGCATCATCTCTGGCGGCGCTGGCACACGCTTGTGGCCCGTTTCCCGTGAAGCCATGCCCAAGCCATTCATGCGCTTGCCAGATGGCGAGAGCCTGCTGCAAAAGACGTTCAAGCGCGCCAAGGCCCTGCCTGGCGTCGAGCGCATCGTCACGGTGACCAACCGCGAAGTGTTCTTCCGCACGCTGGACGAACAGCGTGCACTCAACCAGAAGACCCCCGTGGCGCTGGACTTCCTGCTGGAGCCCGCCGGGCGCAACACCGCGCCAGCCATTGCCGTCGCCGCACTGCACATTGCCACGCAATATGGCAGCGATGCACAAATGCTGGTATTGCCAGCCGATCACCTGATCCGCGACCAGGCCGCCTTCGAAGCCGCCGTCAGCACCGCCCAGACGCTCGCCGATCAAGGCCTGCTGGTGACCTTCGGGCTGCTGCCCACTGCACCGGAAACCGGCTTCGGCTACATCGAAAAAGGCGCTGCTATCGGCGAGGATGCTTATCAGGTTGCCTGTTTCAAGGAAAAACCTGACGCTGCTACTGCCCAGACGTACGTCGACGGCGGCCAGCACCTGTGGAACGCCGGCATGTTCTGCATGCGCGCGGGCAACATCATCGAACAGCTGGAAATTCACGCACCGGACGTACTGGAGGCCGCGCGCACTTGCCTGGCGCTCAGTCACAGCAAGGCTGGCGACAGCGAGTTGCAGCTCGAACTCGAAAGCACCACCTTCGCCCTGGCACCGGATATCTCCATCGACTACGCGGTCATGGAGCGTTCCAACCGCGTGGCGGTGATCCCTTGCCAATTGGGCTGGAGCGATATCGGTTCCTGGCAGGCGGTGCGCGAACTGACCCCCGCCGATGTCAACGGCAACCAGTGCAATGGCGAGACCGTGCTGCACGACGTGAGCAACTGCTATATCGACTCGCCTCGTCGGGTGGTAGGCGCCATAGGCCTGGACAACCTGATTATCATCGACACCCCGGACGCGCTGCTGATCGCCGACGCCAGCCGCAGCCAGGACGTCAGGCTGATCGCCCAGGAGCTCAAGCGTCAGGACCACGACGCCTACCGCCTGCACCGCACCGTGACCCGCCCGTGGGGTACCTACACCATCCTCGAGGAAGGCAAGCGCTTCAAGATCAAGCGCATCGTCGTACGTCCAGGTGGCTCGCTGTCGCTGCAGATGCATCACCACCGCAGCGAACACTGGATCGTGGTCTCGGGCATGGCGACGGTCACCAACGATGATCGCGAGTTCATGCTCGATACCAACGAGTCGACCTTCATCAAGCCAGGTCGCGTGCACCGCCTGGTCAACCCTGGGGTGATCGACCTGGTGATGATCGAGGTGCAGAGCGGCGAATACCTCGGCGAAGACGACATCGTGCGCTTCACCGATATCTACGGCCGGGTACCCGAGAAAGCCAAGAGCTGAAAACCCTCAGCCGAGTAGCTCACTCAAGGGAATGAAGACCACCGGCTCGCCGGCCTGCAAGGTCCGCTCTTCGCGCACCTCCACCAGGCCCTGAGCCCAGGCGGCACTGCGCAGCACGCCTGAACTCTGGTTGGGATAGATCACCGCCCGACCATTCTCCAGGCGTGCACGCAGGTATTCCCGACGATTGCCGGCACGCGGCCAATCGAAGCCGGCCGGCACGCTGAACTGCAAGGGTGTGACGTCCTGCACACCCAGGCGGCGCAGCAGATAGGGCCGGGCCAGCAGCGCAAATGTCACCAGCGTCGACGCCGGATTACCCGGCAACCCGATCACCGGCACCCCACGGAACTGGCCACAGGTCAGTGGCTTGCCGGGCTTGATCGCCAACTTCCAGAGCGCTAGCTCCCCCTCCTCCCGCAGCGCGATGCCGAGAAAATCAGCCTCGCCGACCGACACCCCGCCCGTACTCAAGATCAGATCGACCTCTCGCAACTCGCCCAGGCGCGCGCGGGTACGGTCCAGATCATCCGGCAAGATCCCCGCATCCACCACGTCACACCCCAAACGCGTCAGCCAGCTGATCAGCAACTGCCGATTGCTGTTGTAGATCTGCCCCGGCCCTAGCGGCTGCCCTGGCTCGACCAGTTCATCCCCCGTGGACAACACTGCCACCCGGGGCCGACGCGCCACTTGCAACTCGGCACGCCCCAACGACGCCGCCAATCCGAGTTCGATGGCACTGAGCAGGGTGCCTGCTGCTAGCACCAACTCCCCGACCCGCGTTTCCTGCCCTTGCGGTCGAACATTCTGACCGACCGTGATGGGCTCGACGAAGCGCACACGCTCGTCACCCAGGATCTCGGCGTTTTCCTGCATCTCGACACAATCGGCGCCCGCTGGCAACGGCGCCCCCGTGAAAATCCGCGCGCACGTGCCCGGCTGCAGCGGTGCTGGCGCCTGGCCCGCAAAGATACGCTGACTGACCGGCAACGGCGTACCGGTCCAGTCCGCGCATCGAAAGGCATAACCATCCATGGCGCTGTTTGGCCATGGCGGTAGATCGAGGCCGGCGACCAGGTCCTCGGCCAGCACACGACCATGAGCCGCCGCCAGCGCTACTGTCTCACGCTCGCTGATCGGGGTCGCGTCGGCCATTGCCAGCAACTGCGCCAGCGCCCGTTCCAGTGGCATCAGCGGCTTTGCCGCGCCCAACTCAGCCACGGCTGGCGCAGGGTTCGGCCTGCTTCAAGTGCACGACGAAATTGCACGGCCGATGGCGTATATCCAGTTGCTCGGCGAGGATGCCGTCCCAGCCGGTTCGACACGCATTGGTCGAGCCTGGCAAGCACACCACCAGCGTGCCGTTCGCCAGCCCGGCCAGCGCGCGCGACTGCACGGTAGAAGTGCCGATATCGGCCACGGAAATCTGCCGAAACAGCTCACCAAAACCATCCACTTGCTTGTCGAGCAGGCAGCTGACGGCTTCCGGGGTGCTGTCGCGCCCGGTGAAGCCGGTGCCGCCCGTGATCAACACCACTTGCACCACGTCTTCAGCAATCCAGTGCGCGACCTGGGCGCGAATGCGGTACAGATCATCCTTGAGCAACACGCGCTCGGCCAGTGAGTGACCGGCAGCGGTCAATCGATCGACGAACAGCTGACCTGAGGTATCGGTTTCCAGCGTGCGTGTGTCGCTGACAGTGAGTACCGCAATATTGAGCGGCACAAAAGGTACATCGGCCTTGGGCTTCATGGGCTAGGTCCAGTTGTTCAAATAGATGCGCGGTGTTATATCACAGCCTCGCTTCCCTACGCCTGCCGAGACCCGCCATGCCTGCTGATCTGCCTTTGACACCCTGCTCGGTACTGCTGCTGGCCGGCGGCCGGGGCCAGCGCATGGGCGGTCGCGACAAGGGCTTGGTGCACTGGCGCGGCCAGCCGCTGATTGCGCATTTGCAGGCACTGGTGCGATCGCTGGGCGATGACCTGATCATCTCTTGCAACCGTAACCCTGCGCAGTACGCCGCGTATGCGGATCGGCTGGTCAGTGACGACAGCGATGACTTCCCTGGCCCTCTGGCGGGTATCCGCGCGGGCCTGGCCGTGGCTCGCCATACCCATCTGCTGGTATTGCCCTGTGACGTCCCGGGCCTGGACGCCTCGCTGCTGCAAGGCCTGTTGCAGTGCGCGGCTCGGCACCCCCAGCAGCCCGTGATGGTGCGTCATGGTGAACACTGGGAGCCGTTGATTTGCGTCATTCCGGTGATGCACGCGGCGCTGTTCGAAAGCGCCTGGCATGCAGGCGAGCGCAGCCCGCGCAAGATCCTCCTGGCACTGGACGCGCAGCCGCTGCAATGCCTGCCTGACGACCCACGCCTGGCCAATCTCAATACCCCTGAAGCCCTCGCGCAAACGCACGGTGGTGGCAACGCAAGTATTTAAGAGGTCAGTTATCGATGGAACTTACATTCGCAAACGGGCGTCCGAACAGAGGAGAACAAGCATTACTTACCGGAGAACACCCATGAACCACCGTATTCTGCCCGCCGTCCTGCTCGCTTTGGGCCTTGCCACCCTCGCTGGCTGCGCCAACCCTAGCGTTATCACCCTGAACGACGGGCGTGAAATCCAGACCACCGACACGCCGAAGTATGACGATGACACCGGCTTCTACCAGTTCAAGCAACTGGACGGTAAAGAGACCAAGGTCAACAAGGATCAGGTGCGCACCGTCAAGGAGCTGTGATTCATTGGCCGCTGGATGCGTGATCAAAGACACGCATCCGCGCCGGTGCTTCAAGGATGATCTGCCAAGTGACAACATGCGGTTCGAACGCAATGTCGATTTCGGGGTGTAGCGCAGCCAGGTAGCGCGTCTCGTTCGGGACGAGAAGGCCGCAGGTTCGAATCCTGTCTCCCCGACCAGATTCATGACGGTGGCTTGGGCCGCTGTTGACAAGAAGCTCGCACACAGCGGGCTTTTTTGTTGCGCGGTATTTTCGCTGGAGGTGGGGTGTGGTCCTTTGCTGCGGGCCTGTGCGGTTCGCCCTGCCCATTGGCCCTTCGCTTAGGCTCAGGGTTCCCGCGTTCCGGCACCTGAAGAGAGGGCACGGCGCAATAGGCCATCCATGGCCTAACGCGCCTGACCCGGCATCCTGCCGGGATCGCCCTCTCTTCAGGCGCCTCCACGCGGCCTGCTGGAGGGGCGAGCCGCACAGGCCCCCAGCAAAGGACCAGCCGAGATTTGAGCGATTTCATGAAAGAGCAGACACCACCAATGTCACTGTTCTGCTTTCTAGTCGGCCTTGGGTTCGCCGCCCCATCCAGCAGGCCGCGTGCCGGAGCGCAGGCACCCTGAGCCTAGGCGAAGGGCCAATGCTGGGGCGGCGAACCCAAGGCCGGCTCGAAAGCAGAACCACCCAAAATCCCAATCAACCCCGCCCAACAAAACCGTCATCCAACAATTGCAACCGCAACGCGCTCTCGAACTGGCGTGATTCACCGCTCAACGGATCATCGAATCGCAGCCCCCGAGCCAGCAACTGCAGCGGCTTGGCATAATCGTCCTCAGCCCCATTCGGCTGCACATCCGGATAAAACGGGTCATGCCGGATACACGCCCCCAACGACATCATGTGCACGCGCAACTGATGAGTCTTGCCGGTAATGGGAAAAAGATCATAGCGCCAGAAATCACCCATCTTCTCCCCCACCTGCACCAGGGTCTCGCTGTTGTTCGCCCCTGCCACTTCCTGCATGCGAAAAAACGGCTCGCCATGAACCAACCGGCTGCAATGCGTCAGCGGAAAATTCATGTCCGGCAACGCGGCAGCAACCGCCTGATAATGCTTGTGGATGCGCCGCGCGGGAAACAGCGACTGGTAGGCGGAGCGCGTCTCGGGATTGGCCGAGAACAGCACCAGCCCGGCGGTGTGCCGATCGATGCGATGCAGGGGCACCAGATGGGGGTTATCGAGACGCCGAATCAGGCGCCGCAGCAAGGTGTGTTCGACGTATTCACCGGTCGGCGTCACCGGGAGAAAATGCGGCTTGTCGGCCACCACCAGGTGCTCGTCGATGTGCAGAATGCTCTCCTGAGCGGGGATCACTTTCTCGTTGGGCACTTCACGAAAATAGTGAATGCGCAGGCCCTGGCGATAGGCGAGATCAACGCTGATCGGCTGCCCGCTGGCATCCAGCACGCGCCCCCGGGCGATACGGTCCAGCCACTGCTGGCGACTGATTGCCTGAAAATGCGCGCACAGACATTCCAACACCGTTACCCACGGCCCAGCCGGCAAGCTGACCGTACTGGCCTGATGATGGGAAGGATTGAAGGGCGTAGCAGTCATGACGGGCTCGGCGATCAAGGCGGTCAGGCATTATCCTTCACGCACTGCGCGGATCATAGGCCAGAAACCGCGAGATCTGCTCGGGCTCGAACGGCCAATCGAGTTCGGTGCCGGTATCAAGCCGACGCAGCACCGGAATGCGCATTTCATAGGGAGCAAGGTACTGGGGATGGTCGGCGATATCGATCAACTCGACCAACAGACCCAGCTCCACCCAAGGCATCAGTTCTGCCTCCGCCTGCTCGCACAGGTGGCACTGGGCGGTGATGAAAAGCTGGCATTCGGGGTTCATGCTCGACGCGCCCTCAACCGGTCTGAATCCTCAGTCTAGGACTCTCTGCGCACGACGACAACCCAGTGCGTCATCACTCATGCGCATTCGCTCCAATCCGGTGAATCGACAGGTCCGCGCCGTAATACTGCTGCTCCTGGCTCAAGCGGATCCCGGCCACTGCCTTGATCACGCCGTAAACCAAAAAACCTCCAACCACCGCTATCAGCACCCCGAGCGCGCTGCCGAACACTTGACTGATCAGGCTGACACCACCAAGGCCGCCTAGCGCCGTCTGGCCGAAAATGCCGCAGGCAATGCCGCCCCAGACGCCGCAGATGCCATGCAACGGCCAGACCCCGAGCACGTCATCGAATCGGCGCTGGCGCTGGGCAGCGATGAAGCACACCACAAACAGCCCACCCGCAATCGCCCCGGTCACCAGCGCACCCACCGGGTGCATCAGGTCGGAACCGGCGCACACCGCCACCAGACCGGCCAGAGGACCATTGTGCAGGAAGCCCGGATCGTTGCGGCCGACGATCAGCGCCGCCAGAGTGCCGCCGACCATGGCCATCAGCGAATTGATCGCCACCAGCCCGCTGACCGCCTGCAGGGTCTGCGCACTCATGACGTTAAAGCCGAACCAGCCGACAATCAGCACCCACGATCCCAACGCCAGAAACGGAATGTTGGACGGTGCGAAGGCCACCAGCTTGCCATCCCTATAGCGACCATCGCGCGGCCCCAGCAACAGGATCGCCGCCAGCGCCAGCCAGCCGCCCATCGCATGCACCACCACGGACCCGGCAAAATCGTGGAAACCGGCACCGAACTGCGCCTGCAACCAGGCCTGGACACCGAGGTTGCCGTTCCACATCATCCCCTCGAAGAACGGGTAGATGAAGGCTACGATCAACACCGTGGCGAACAGCTGCGGCACGAAACGCGCGCGCTCGGCGATGCCCCCGGAAATGATCGCCGGGATAGCGGCGGCGAAGGTCAATAGAAAGAAGAACTTGACCAGCGCGAAGCCATGGTCGACGTTAATCACTGCGGCAGGCTGCAAAAAGGTCACGCCATAGGCGACCCAGTAGCCGACGAAGAAGTACGCCAGGGTCGACACGGCAAAATCGCTGAGTATCTTGCACAGCGCGTTGACCTGATTCTTGTGGCGCACGGTGCCCACTTCGAGAAAGGCAAAGCCCGCGTGCATGGCCAGTACCATCACGGCACCGGCAAGAATGAACAGGGTATTGGAACCGTGGATCAGCGAATCCACAGCGCTTTGAGAGATTTCCATGAGAACGGCAGGCCTAAGGTAGTTAAAAGCACTGAAACAGGGCAAGCATGATTACTGCGCACCGATATGGTTCTTTACGGCGTGACCGCGAACCTATTTGGGGCATCTTTTCAGTAAGCGCACCAGCAAATAGCAAAAGCCGTACCAGCACTCCGGAATGAACCTTCCCGATACCTGAGTACTCGAACACCCATAACGCAATCAACGGAGAAAGACATGGTCAGCAAGACAGCAAAGACGGCTCAGGCAGTACTCGCGAACGACTTTCAGATCCTCGTCAAGGACGCTGAAAAACTCCTCGAACACACCGCCACGCTGGCAGGCGACCAAGCTGATGAATTGCGCGCCCAGATTCACGAAAGCCTGCTCAAGGCCAAGGAATCCCTCAAGGAAACTCAGGAATCCCTGAGCGAAAAGAGCAAGGAAGTGGTGGTTCAGGCTGAAGACTATGTACAGGCCAACCCATGGCAGTCGATCGGCATTGCCGCCGGTGTCGGCTTCCTCATCGGCCTGCTGGCGTCTCGTCGCTGATCATGGCTCTGGACAGCGATACTTCATCCAGCAGCGGCTCCACCGCACGCCGACTCGGTGCTGCGGTGCTGGGCATGCTGCACAGCCATATCGAACTGTTCGGGATCGAGCTGCAAGAGCAGAAGTCCCGCACGGTCAGCCTGCTGTTGTTCGCCGGGCTGGCCTTGGTCTTCGCCCTGCTGGCGCTGGTGGCGCTGTCTGGTCTGATCCTCATTTTATTGTGGGACAACTACCGTATTCCGGGGATGATCGGCCTGTGCATTTTCTATCTGCTGGCCGGGCTGTTCTGTGCGGTACGCCTCAAAGCGGCGATCTTCGATGAATCCTCGCCGTTCAGCGGCACCCTCGAAGAGCTGGCCAATGACCGGGAGCGCCTGTTGCCATGAGTGCCCATCCGCCGAGCAAGAATTCACGCCGGGACATGCGCAAGGCGCTGATTCGTTTGCGCCTTGAAATGCACCGCCAGGAAATTCGCCAGGAAGCTCGCAGCCTGGTCAACCCCCTCACTCGCCTCAAGGGCGCCAGTCGTTCGGTTCAGGAAGGACTGGGGATCAAGCATGCACCACTCTGGGGCATTGGCGCGGTCATGCTCATGGGCTTTTTTACCGGCAAGGGTGCAGGGTCGAGCAAGCCAGCCGCTCCTGCCGTAGTCCGTACCGAGGGCAGCGTGTCGCGCCTGCTGAAATTGAGCGCGACCTTGATGCCCTTGATCAAGCTGGTAATGAGAGGCGGCGCCGACAAACACTGATCGGCCCGCGCGGCGTGCCACTATTTGGCTACATTCTTGCAGTACATCCCCATTACGGCTGTCGTGCGCCCTGCGCATCGACGGCCGTAATGGCGTCTGACGCCTGCACCATCCGCAGCAAAAACCCACAGTGTTTAAGGAGTCGCCGTGATCGACGGGCAACCGCTCGCATGTTTCCAGCCGTTTATCGACACCGCCACGGGTCGTATCGCTGGAATTGAGGCCTTGGGGCGCTTGCGTCAGGCCGACGGCCAATTGTCCTCGGTCGGCCCTCTCTTCGCCGACCCACGCACACCAGCAGCGACACTGCGCAAGCTCGACCGCATGATCCGCGACAACGCCCTGAGCAGACTCAAGGAAGTCCCCGAGGACTGGTTCCTGAGCCTCAACATGTCGCCGCGCTGGATCAGCCGCCTCAAGCCTGGACAAGCTCTGCCCAGCCTGCGGCAGCTGGAACGACACGGCATCGACCCGCAGCGGATCGTTTTCGAAATCACCGAATTCAATGGCGATACCGAACGCCTGAGCGAAGTGGTACGCCGCTACCGTGAAGTAGGCGCGCGGATTGCCATCGACGACTTCGGCGCCGGCTACTCGCAACTCGACCGCGTGCTGGCGTTGCAACCGGACATTCTCAAGCTTGATATGCGTCTGTTCCAGGCCGCCGCCCGAGGCGGCCCTAGCAGTGAGGTGGTCAAAGCGCTGGCGCTGATGGCGGAAAAGACCGGCTGCTGGATCATCGCCGAAGGCGTCGAGACCGAAGCCGAGCTGGATTTCGCGCTCGAATGCGGTTCCCGCTACGTGCAGGGCTACCTGTTCGCCCGCGCCGAACCGCACTTCTTCGATCCTGACGCCTTCGTCAGCCGCTTCGCCGAATTGCGCGAACACTACGTGGCGCGCAAAGTCGATGAACGCGCCCGGCTGATGACCCTGCGCAAGCAATTGGTCACACTTATGGGCCATCTGCAGACCTGGGCCAGCGCCAATGCACCGATCAGCGAATTGCCGCACTTCGTCGACAGCCCCTGGCTACTGCGTTTCTACCAATGCGATCGGCAAGGCACGCAATTGACCCCCAACCACGAATGGCGTGACAACGCCTGGCAGACCGACGCCAGCTATCTGGGCCACAACTGGTCGTGGCGCCCCTACTTCTACCACCTGCTGGCCGAGGGTTGGGACGAGCGTCGGCTGATCCTCTCCAGCACCTATCGCGACGCCACCAGCAACCAGTATTGCCTGACCGCGGGGCAGTTCTTCGACAACGGTAACCGCTTGCTGCTGATCGACGTGGACGCTGCTGTGCTATAGGTCCGCGCCAGGCCGATGGCCGAGGATACATGCAGATACGCCTGCCACCCTTGCGCGACGACGCGCCAGGCCTGAAGCTAGGTGCTTGTTACCGTATTGGAGTGCCTCGCCTTGGATTGGCCTGAACTGCTTAACCGTGAACGCCTCGGCAAGGTCCTGCACAGCGCCGAGGAGCTGGGCCGCAGCCCTTTTCACAAGGACCACGACCGGATCATCTTCTCCGGTGCCTTCCGCCGCCTCGGGCGCAAGACCCAGGTGCATCCTGTCACCAGCAACGATCATATCCACACGCGTCTGACCCATTCACTGGAGGTCAGCTGCGTCGGCCGCTCGCTGGGCATGCGCGTGGGCGAAACCCTGCGCGACCGCCTGCCCCAGTGGTGCGACCCCAGCGACCTGGGCATGGTCGTGCAATCCGCCTGCCTGGCCCACGACATCGGCAACCCGCCTTTCGGCCACTCCGGCGAAGACGCCATCCGCAGCTGGTTCCATCAGGCGGCAGGCCGTGGCTGGCTCGATGCGATGAGCCTCGCCGAACGTGCGGACTTCCTCAACTTCGAAGGCAACGCCCAAGGCTTTCGCGTGCTCACCCAGCTTGAGTACCACCAGTTCGATGGCGGCACCCGGCTCACCTACGCCACGCTGGGGACCTTTCTCAAGTACCCTTGGACGGCGCGCCATGCCGATTCGCTGGGCTACAAGAAGCACAAGTTCGGCTGTTACCAGAGCGAGCTGCCTTTGCTCGAGCAGATCACCCACAAACTCGGCCTGTCGCAGATCGAAGACCAACGCTGGGCGCGCCATCCGCTGGTGTACCTGATGGAGGCCGCCGACGACATCTGCTACGCACTGATCGACCTTGAAGATGGCCTGGAGATGGATCTGCTCGAATACGCGGAGGTCGAAGCGCTGCTGCTCGGGCTGGTGGGCGATGATCTTCCCGAGACTTACCGCCAACTGGGCCCAGGCGATTCTCGCCGACGCAAGCTGGCAATCTTGCGCGGCAAGGCCATCGAGCACCTGACCAACGCGGCAGCCAGGGCCTTCGTCGAGCAGCAGGAAGCCTTGCTGGCCGGCACCTTGCCGGGTGATCTGGTCGAGCACATGCACGGTCCGGCCAAACGCTGCGTGCTGAGCGCCAAGGACATGGCCCGCAAGAAGATCTTCCAGGACAAGCGCAAGACGCTGCATGAAATAGGCGCCTATACCACCCTGGAAATCCTCCTCAACGCCTTCTGCGGAGCGGCTCTGGAACAACACGACGGCGGTGCACCTTCGTTCAAGAGCCGGCGTATTCTGGACCTGCTGGGCAACAATGCGCCGATTCCGGGAGTGCCATTACACACCTCGTTCATGCGGGTCATCGACTTTATTGCCGGCATGACCGACAGCTATGCCAGCGAGATGGCCCGGGAAATGACCGGCCGCTCGAGCCCCGTATGAGCCCCCCCCTTGCGGCATCGACCGCAAGGGGCGCTGATATCTCCCTGCTTGCACGCCCGCCGCGCCAAATCCGGCTCGGCACATAGACACAATCAGAATCAATCACCCCGATTGACAACACCCAAGATTATTGAATTTATATTTACCGCATACTTTTCCAGTAGGAATTTTCTTATATAAGCACTACAACCACCTATCCATATGTGCCCCTCGCTACAACTGCGCTAATGTGCGAACACCATTCGTGCCCAGCCTGGAGCGCACTATGCATTCGATATTCATCGTTGACGACCATCCAGTCATTCGCTTCGGTATGCGCAAGGTACTGGAAGACGCCGGTTATCAAATAGCCGGCGAAACCGACAATGGTGCCGATGCCATCCAGATGGTGCGCGAAACCAGTCCTGACCTGTTACTCCTCGATATCCAGATGCCGCGTCTCGACGGGCTGGAGCTACTAGCGCGCCTAAGAGCCATGAACCAGCCTGTGCGGACGCTGATATTGACGGTGCAACCGCCAGAGCACTTCACTCGACGTTGTATCGGCCAAGGCGCATCCGGATTTGTCAGCAAAAAGGAAGACCCAACCGAACTGCTGAGCGCAATCAAGGCGATATTGTCCGGCTATAACTACTTCCCCAGGGACGCCATGGCCGCCCCTGCCCGTTGCGCTGAACATTCAAAAGAAATGGGGTTATTCAAACTGGTCAATGATCGAGAGCTGATGGTGCTGCAACTGTACGCCCAAGGCCGTACCAATCACGAGATTGCCGAAAGTATGTTTTTAAGTAACAAAACGGTCAGCACCTATAAAAAACGCCTGATGCTAAAGTTGCAGATCGACTCGGCCATCGACCTTATCGAATTGGCCAAACGTCATGGGCTGGTATGAAGGCATATGACCGCGCGGGGTTATCCAGCAATCGCGGCATTCAGTGCGTCAGGCTTGTCACAGCAGCATCAAATTGACATTATCGCCAACCAGGACTGCCCGCCTGCCTTGCGCCCCCCTGAAAGCGGCACACACTGGCGCCAGCCGACGCATCCCTCAGGAGAGATTCTCGATGCACTGGCCCACGCGACGCCGCTTTCCCTTGCACGTTCACATCAGCGCCATGTTGACCCTGATGCTGCTGTTGATTGGCACCCTGCTGGGCCTCTTCAACTATCGCCAAGCGTCGCAGATCATTCTCGGCAGTAGCCAGCAACTCTTTGCCCGGCTCGATCAGGATGTACGCCTCGACCTGCAAAACACCTATCAACCTATCCGCAACGTGCTCAACCTGTTGGCCTTGGCCGATCCCGGCACCCACGCTCCGCTGGAGCAGCGCCTGAAGCTGCTGGCACCCTTCAACCAGGCGCTGACCGACAATCCGAATCTCACCTCGCTATTCATCGGCGACATCGACGGCAGCTTCTTCATGGTCCGGCCGTTACGCACCGATGCCCTTAAAACGCTGCTCAAGGCGCCGAATGGTGCACAGTTGCAAATCTGGAGCGTCGAGCGTGACGCTCAAGGCATGGCGCATTCGCAGTCGCTGTTCTATGACAATCAGCTACAACTGATAACCCGCCAGCAAAATAGCAACGAACCCTACGATCCGCGCAAACGCCCTTGGTTCATGGATGCCAACAACCATGACGGCGCGATCACAACGGCTCCCTATGTGTTCTACTCCGGCCATCAGGTGGGGACTACCTTGGCCAGGCGCAGCAGCGCCGGTACGGTAATTGCCGCAGACCTGACCCTGGCGCAACTGAGCGCCACGCTGAGCAAGCACAAAATCACCCCGAGCACCCAGGCCGTGCTCTATGACCCACAGGGCAATGCGGTCGCTTATCCCGACAGCAGCCAGCTAGTGGTCGAAGGCGGGACTCCGCATCTGGCCAGGGTCGCCGATCTGTCACCGGTACTGGCCAAACTCCTGGCCCAGGGTGTGCCCGCCGACCAGCGCCTGACGGTCACGGGCCGCACCTGGATTATCGCCCACAGTCTGCAGCCGGAAGGCGGCCCGGGAGGCTTGCAACTGGCGTTATTGATGCCCGAGGACGAACTGCTGGCGGACGCGTATCGGCTGCGGCGCAACGGCGCCCTGTTGACACTGACTGCGTTGCTGCTGTGCTTGCCATTCGGCTGGCTGGCGGCGCGCCTCATGGTACGACCGATGCGGGCGCTGGTGAAAGAGGCCGAAAGCGTAAGGCGCTTTGAATTCGAGCGTTGCCTGAGCCAGCCTTCGGCGGTGCTTGAGGTGGATGAACTGACCACCGCCATGCAGCGCATGAAAGGCACCCTAGGCGAATTCTTCAGCGTTGCCAGTCGCCTGTGCGCCGAACCGCAGTTCGCGCCGCTGTTGCAGCATCTGCTGGAAGAGACCTTGATGGTCAGCCAAGCCCATGGCGGGCTGATTTATCAGATCGATGAGAGCGGCCCGCGACTGTCGGTCAGTGGCGTAATCATCCAGCAGCAGCGCCTGGCGCCATCGACATTGAATCTGCGCTCGCGCCTGGCTACCGACCTCGACGCTCCGGACTGGATGCGCCAGGCCTGCAGTGGCAGCACGGCCTTGGTGACCTCCCTGGGGTTCGAAAACGCCCAAGACCTGCAAGTCCTCATGAGCCGCCTGCAAAGCCCACGCGTACACTTGGTGGCGATCCCGTTGCGCAATCGTGGCCAACAACTGGTGGGCCTGCTGGTGCTGCTGCACCGCGACACCGGCATGCTGACGGAAACGGACACCCTGGGCCCTGATCGCATTGCGTTCATTCGCGCAGTGATCAGCACCGCGGCAGCTGGCATCGTCGGGCATGAACCGCAGCCATTGGCGGCATCCGTGGGGAAACTGGAGGTATGAAACACCCTTGGTGACTCGGGTAAAAGCAGGCGGTGGCGAACGCTGACCGCGCGGGCCTATCTACATCGATATCTGGAACGGCAAAGCGAATGAATGACCGGCGGACCACCCGCAAGGGCGTCCGCCGGCCAGGGCATCAGGCAACCGGATTGATCGGCTTTTCTGGATACCAGACATCCAGCAACGGGCTGACTTCAACGCTGGTCAGTTCGCTACGCGCCTTGAGCCAGGCTTCGACAGTGGCACGTTGCTCTTCGCTGACCGAGCCGCGCTTCTCGAGGCAAACCAGACCGAAGTCATCGCCGCCGACATAGCCAAGGCCATTGGCCTCCATGGCGTCTTTCAGGAACGCTTCGAGGAATGCATCGATTGCCTCTTCAGCCAGCCCTTCCTTGAACTCGAGGTTCAGCTCGAAACCCAGCTCCTGGAATTCATCGACGCAGAGTTTTTTGCGCAGACGTTGGGAACGATTAGTGGCCATGAATACAATCCTCTTGAGTAATAACGCGCGGCACTTTAGCAGTTTATGCCGAAGATTGCCGAACCTTCGTTGCCCTGCCCTCGCTACGGGCGACCACGCAGGGCATAATGCCCCCGCACATTTTTGGAACGAGGGCCTTCATCTTTCTTCGCCCTCGACTTTTCACCTCTTCATGCAGAGTCTTAGTGCAGATGATCAAATCTTTACGTCCATTGTTGCTGGCCGGCTTTCTGCTGCCGCTGACGTTCTCCCTCTCCGCCGCCCCGCTCAACACCACCCTGCCGCCCAAGGTTCAGCAGGCGCTGCGGGCCGCCAAACTGGACGACAATGCCCTGTCGCTGGTCATGGTGCCCTTGAGCGGCCCCGGCACGCCAACGGTGTTCAACGCCGACGTGTCGGTCAATCCGGCGTCGACCATGAAACTGGTGACCACCTATGCAGCGCTGGAACTGCTGGGCCCCAACTACCAGTGGAAAACCGAGTTCTACACCGACGGTAAACTCGACAGCGGCATCCTCAACGGCAATCTTTACCTCAAGGGCGGCGGCGATCCGAAGCTCAACCTGGAAAAACTCTGGCTGCTGATGCGCGATCTGCGCAATAACGGCGTGCGGCAGATCACCGGCGACCTCGTGCTCGATCGCAGCTACTTCATCCAGCCGCAGTTGCCGGACTTCAACGACGATGGCGGCGACGACAACAAGCCGTTCCTGGTCAAGCCCGACGCGCTGATGATCAACCTCAAGGCCATGCGTTTCATCGCCCGCAACGACGCGGGCAAGGTCAGCGTATCGGTTGAGCCACCGATCGCCACCATTCATATCGACAATCAGGTCAAGGCCATCCCGGGCAGCAAATGCGGCGCCGATGTGCGCTACAACCTCGTGCCTCAGGCCGATGGCATATCGGTGGTGGTGAGCGGACAGTTGGCTGAAGGCTGCAGCTCGCAGACTTATCTGTCGCTGCTCGATCATCCTGAATACGCCGCCGGAGCGGTTCGCGCCATCTGGAACGAGCTCGGTGGCAGCATCCAGGGCCACGACCGCCAGGGTGAAGTACCGAAGACCGCCACATTGCTGGCCCGAGCGTTCTCCCCGGATCTGGCGGAGATCATTCGCGACATCAACAAATACAGCAACAACACCATGGCCCAGCAGCTGTTCCTGAGCATTGGCGCGCAGTATCGCAGCGACGCCGACGGCGATGATGCCAAGGCAGCTCAGCGGATGATTCGCCAATGGCTGGCGAAAAAAGGCATCACCGCTTCCCACCTGGTCATGGAAAACGGCTCCGGGCTATCCCGTGACGAACGGGTCAGCGCCCGGGAAATGGCGATGATGCTGCAGTCGGCATGGCAAAGCCCCTACCAGGCCGAGTTCATGAGCTCGATGCCGCTGGTGGGCATGGACGGCACCATGCGCAAGCGCCTCAAGACTACGGCCATGGCCGGCGAAGGCCATATCAAGACGGGCACCTTGAACACCGTTCGCGCGATCTCCGGCTTTAGCCGCGACGATAACGGCACGACGTGGGCGGTCGTGGCCATCCTCAATGACCCCAAGCCGTGGGGCACGTCGTCGGTGCTCGACCAGGTGCTGCTGGACTTGTATCGCCAGCCCGCGAGCAACACATCGTCGATCTCGCTGCAGAACTGATCGCCCTCAGGGCAACTGCGCCTGGACGCGATCGCGTCCAGCCTGCTTGGCCGCATAGACGCCAGAGTCGGCGCGCAGCAGCAAGGTGTCGGCCCCCTCCCCGCGGCGCCAGCTGGCGATACCGAAGCTCGCGGTTACCACGCCGACGCCATCGGTAGGCGCTGCGCGCAATCCTTGCCACAGTTCCAGCGCCAGCGCATAGGCCTGATCGCTGCTGCTGCCCGGGCACAGCACCATGAACTCCTCGCCCCCCAACCGGCAGAACACATCGCCGCGACGCAGGCGCTGGGCGATGCGCTGGCACAGCGACTGCAGCGCCCGATCGCCCTCGGCGTGTCCGTATTGATCGTTGATCAGCTTGAAGTGATCTATGTCCAGCATGATCACCGACAGCTCGGTGCCGTCACGCTCGGCGCGGCTGAGCTCGGATTTGAGCCGTTCCTGGAAATACCGGCGGTTATAGATACCGGTCAGCGCGTCGGTAATCGACAGCGCCTGCAGCTCTTCCTCCACCCGCTTGAGATCGGAAATATCAGTGAAGTAGCCGTGCCAGAGCGTTCCGCCATCGTCCAGTCGCTCAGGTGTCGCCTCGCCACGAACCCAGCGCAGGCCCGCCCGCGGAACGACGACACGAAACTCTTCGCGCCAGCGACTCAGGTGCTCGCGGGACCAGTTGATGGATTTGTTGACCTGATCGAGATCATCCGGGTGCAAGCGCTCCAGCATCCGGCGCGTATCGAGTACCAGGTCTTGAGTGGACAGCTCGAAAATATCCAGCAGCCCCTTGCTGGCGTAGGTGAAGCGCTCGGTGTCATTGGCGGTCTTCAGATACTGATAAATCCCGCCGGGTACTTCGGCGCTGAGTTTTTGCAAGAGCCGATCGCGTTCCTGCAATTGAATCGTGCGCTCGTGCACCAACGCCAGCGCGCGCTGACGCTGACTGATCAAGCTGTACAGCAAGGTGCTGAGCAACACGCTGAGCAAGCTGCCCAGCAGCAGCACGGTCAGCTGTGCGTTGGAGCGGTTGGCGTGAGCGAAGACATTACTGGGCCGCAACATGATTTCGTAGGAGCGATCCCCCAAGGTCATGAAATGGATGGCCGACAGATTCAACTCGGTCGCGGCGACAGGTGATTGAAACAACAGCGCATCGGTCGTCTGCGCGGCCAGATCGCGAATACGGACCTGCAGATTGTCGTCCGCCGGGGTCGGCAGGCCGTCCGTCATCAGCAACGGCACACTGATGATAGCGCTGACAAAACCCGGAACTGGCCGCGCCAGCAATGGATCGCCTCGACTAGGGCCGGTGACCGGCGCAACCATCAACATGCCGTGGCTGTCCTCCTCCCTCAACCCCACCAGCACCACGGGCGGGGACAGGGCAAAACTGCCGATGGCCTGGGCGCGCTCGAAGGTCTGACGCCGCGGTTCGTTGGTGAGCATGTCATAGCCCAGAGGCACATCCGCTTGCACTTTGCTCTGGGTGAAGAACACCGGGAGGTATTCGTCCCGCCGTGCGGCGGGCACCAGCTGCCCGTTGCCTGCCAGATCGCGAATGCTGAAGCTGGCGATACCTTCGGCCCGCGCGTCGCGCTCGAAGGCCTCACGCTCACTGCGGGCAACGCGCGGCGCCCAGCTGTAGGCCAGGGTGCGGCCCAGCAGGGGTTTGACGTAACCGTTGAATTCATCCCGGCTGACCGCCTGGGAATAGACGATAAAGCGGCGCACCCCATCGAGGCGCTGGACCTGATCGGTAAAGCGCTCTTCGATACGCGTGAAGCGCTCGCCCGCGAGCAATTCGAAGCGCTGACGCAGCTGGCGCTGGAAGCTGTCGTAGCTCGACCAGGCGATCAGCCCGGTGCTGACGAGGCCGCCGGTACACACCACTACGGCCACCAGCCACGCAGCCGCATCCACGCTGATAAAGCCGAGAATTCTGGGGCGCGCGCCAGTCTGTGACATAGGCAGGACTCGGTACGCCAGCAAAGCAAAGCGTTCGCATGGCTTGAACCGAGTTATAGCGATATGCCACTACTTTGACTAGTGGCTTATCATCTCATTTCATCTGCGCCCTGGCCGCAGACGGTGGATTTATCCAACTTTGCGACGGACTGCACGCTAACGGGGCGAAGCAGTCCGTGTCGGTGGGGCCGCCACCAGCCGAGCACGCATCACTTGGCCTGAATTTTCCAGGCGCGGTGAATCTTGGTGTTGCGGGCGAAGTCCGGATCCAGGGTCTGGGCGGTGATTTCTTCGACGACGTAGCGCGTAGCCAGGTGCTCGTCGAGCTGGAATTTGCGAAAATTATTGGAGAAGTACAGCACGCCGCCCGGCGCAAGACGCGCGATGGCCAGATCGAGCAATTGCACGTGGTCGCGCTGCACGTCGAACACCCCTTCCATGCGCTTGGAGTTGGAGAAGGTCGGCGGATCGATGAAAATCAGCTCGAACTCGTCCCGGCAGGCTTGCAGCCAGGCCATGACATCGCCCTGCTCGAGACGGTTCTTGTCGGAGAAACCGTTGAGCGACAGGTTGCGGCGCGCCCAGTCCAGATAGGTGCGCGACAGGTCGACGCTGGTGGTGCTGCGGGCGCCGCCCTTGGCAGCATGAACGCTGGCGGTCGCGGTGTAGCAGAACAGGTTGAGGAAGCGCTTGCCGGCCGCCTCCCGCTGAATACGCAGGCGCATCGGCCGATGATCGAGAAACAGCCCGGTGTCCAGGTAATCCGTCAGGTTGACCAGCAGCTTGACGCCGCCCTCGCTGACCTCGGTGAACTGCCCCTGAGCACTTTGGCGCTCGTACTGGCGCGTGCCGCTCTGGCGTTCACGACGCTTGACGATCACGCGACTCTTGTCGATCCCCAGGGCCTGGGGAATAGCCGCCAGGGCGTCGAACAGGCGCGCCTGAGCCTTCTCTGGATCGATTGACTTGGGTGCGGCATATTCCTGCACGTGCACCCAGTCGTGATACAGGTCGATGGCCAGGGAATATTCGGGCATGTCGGCATCGTAGACGCGGTAGCAATCAACGCCTTCGCGCTTGGCCCATTTGCCCAGCGCCTTGAGATTCTTGAGCAGGCGATTGGCGAACATCTGCCCGCCTTCGCTGAGGCGAGGCTGCTCGACCACTGGCGCCGGAACCGGAGTCGGCTTGACCGGGTTGCCGTTCTTGTTGACCCGCGCATAGGGGTCGACTACGGGGGCGGACTGCTCGACCTGTTCGGCCTGTTCGCGCTCCAACTGGCGCTGTTCCGGAGTGCGACGCTCGCCGGTGACGAACTGATCCGGGGTGACCTTGATCAGCAGCAGTTTGCAAGGCAAGGCGCCGTTCCAGAACGCATACTGTTTGTGGCTGCGAATACCCATGCGCTTGCCCAGATCGGGGGCACCGGTAAACACCGCCGCCTCCCAGTTCAGGCACGCCTGGCGCAGGCGTTCGCCGAGATTCTGATAGAGGTACAGCAGGCTCGCTTCATCGCCCAACCGCTCGCCGTAGGGCGGGTTGCAGATGACCAGGCCTTTCTGGTTCTGGTCCGGACGCGGCTCGAAGGTGGCCACTTCGCCTTGGTAGATCTTGATCCAGTCGCTCAGGCCGGCGCGCTCGACGTTGTTGCGCCCCGGCTGAATCAGCCGAGGATCCGCCTCATAGCCGCGGATCCAGCTTGGTGTCTTGGCCAAGCCGGCCGCCGCGCGAGCCAGCGCCTCGTCGTGCAGCTTGCGCCACAGGGCCGGCACGTGGCCGAGCCAGGCGCTGAAGCCCCAGCGCGTGCGCTTGAGGTTGGGGGCCATGTCGGCGGCGATCATGGCAGCCTCGACCAGAAAGGTCCCCACACCGCACATCGGGTCGGCCAGCGCGCCGCCCGCCGCAGCAATGCGTGGCCAGCCGGCACGGATGAGGATCGCCGCCGCGAGATTTTCCTTCAGCGGTGCAGCGCCCTGCTGCAGGCGATAGCCGCGCTGGTGCAGGCTGTGGCCGGACAGGTCGAGGGAAAGGATAGCTTCGCCGCGATCCAGACGCAGGTGCACGCGCAAATCAGGGTTGAGCTTGTCGACACTCGGGCGCTCGCCGCTGGCGGTGCGCAGTTTGTCGACGATGGCGTCCTTGACCTTCAGGGCGCCGAAGTGAGTGTTGTCGATGCCCGAACCGTTACCGCTGAACTCGACCGCCAAGGTGCCATCAGGCAACAGATGGTCCGCCCACTCGACATCGTGCACGCCGTGATAGAGGTCTTCAGCGTCCTTCATCGGGAAGCGCTTGAGTACCAGCAATACGCGGTTACCCAGTCGCGACCACAGGCACAGCCGGTAGGCGGTTTCCATGTCGGCCATGCCGCGCACCGCCGAGGTGTGCTCGCGGGCCTCTTCCAGGCCCAGGCCGGTAGCTTCCTCGATGAGCAGGCCTTCAAGGCCTTTGGGGCAGGTGAGAAAGAGTTCAAAACGATCCGACATGTGTCAATCCAAGCCTTGGCAGTCATTGAGGCGGCAAGCGCATTGCCGTCTCCAGGTTGAGTAAGCGCCCTTCCAGCAAGGCGCCCGCGTGACACCTTCAAGGTGCCGCACCACCCACAAGTTCGCCAGTACCGTCGGACGACGGCCAGCCTGGATTTGTGAGCAGAGTATTCGATTCAGCAACGACGAACGGTTGCAACATGACCCTTCGTCGCCAAACATTACAGTGCAAATAGCCATCATTCGCAATGGCACGATGACCCTACAGCAATGCAAGGGCCTGATCATACGGGGTTTGAACGCTGCGAGCGATGACGCAAATTTTTACTTATGGTCAGGACTACAAAATCATTACCGCCTTATGACAAAAAGATCGTTCCCAGCGCCTGCTCATTTCTTTACAACTCATCAAGTCGCCACCGCAACGGGACGACATCCAGGCTCGCGACGCCGGCAGCGAGCGCAGCACCGGCAGAAAGATTCTGCCCGACCTATTGAGGTCGACGGGACATAACAGTCAACAAGTGAGGGCTACACCCTATGAGAAGACTCAAGCGTGATCCGTTGGAAAGAGCATTTTTACGCGGCTACCAGTACGGTATCCATGGCAAATCCCGCGAGCTTTGCCCTTTTACTCTACCGTCGGTTCGTCAAGCCTGGATCAATGGCTGGCGCGAAGGACGCGGCGACAACTGGGACGGTATGACCGGCACTGCGGGGATACACAGGCTCAACGAACTTCACGCTGTCGGCTGAGCAAGACTGCGAACCGACTTTATTCGTTTAACCATGCACGCCCGACCCGGGCGGCGGGCTAGCGCCCAAAGGGCCCCTTGATGGGGCCCTCTTTTTTGCGCCATCCCCCATGATTTCGAGATATGGCGCTGGCCTCGAAATTACAACGTACGCGCCGCAATGGCGTCCACGCATTCGCGGATCAACGCCGGCCCCTTGTAGATGAAACCCGAGTAAATCTGCACCAGACTCGCCCCGGCGGCGATCTTTTCGGCCGCGTGACGCCCTTCGGTGATACCACCCGCAGCAATGATCGGCAACCTGCCGCCCAGCTCCTGAGCCAGCACCTTGACGATGTGGGTGCTCTGTTGCAGCACCGGCGCACCGGACAAGCCGCCCGCCTCATCGCCATGGGGCAAGCCTTCGACACCCACACGGCTGAGCGTGGTGTTGGTGGCGATCACCGCATCCATTCCCGACTCGAGCAGGGCGCTGGCCACCAATGCGGTTTCTTCATCGCTCATGTCCGGGGCGATCTTGATCGCCAGCGGTACGTGACGGCCATACTCAAGAGCGAGCTGCTGGCGACGCACCGCCAGCGCATCGAGCAACTGCTTGAGCGACTCGCCGAACTGCAGGCTTCGCAGCCCCGGCGTATTGGGCGAGCTGACGTTGACGGTCACATAGCTGGCGTGAGCGTAAACCTTGTTCAGGCAGATCAGGTAATCGTCGACTGCGCGCTCTACCGGGGTATCGAAGTTCTTGCCGATATTGATCCCCAACGTGCCACGGTATTTGCTGGCCTGTACCCGAGCGACCAGATTGTCGACGCCCAGGTTGTTGAAGCCCATGCGATTGATGATCGCGGTCGCGTCCGGCAGACGAAAGATACGCGGCTTGGGATTGCCCGGCTGAGGCCGCGGCGTCACGGTACCGATCTCGACGAACCCGAAGCCCAACTGGGCGAAGCCGTCGATGGCTGCACCGTTCTTGTCCAGCCCCGCTGCAAGGCCTACCGGGTTGGCGAACTGCAGGCCCATCACCGTGACTGGCAATGCCGCTGGCGCCTTGGTCAGCAGGCCGTTGAGACCGAGACGGCCACCGGCGCCGATCAGGTCCAGGGACAGGTCGTGGGAGGTTTCCGGGGACAGTTTGAACAGCAGCTGGCGGGCCAGGTTGTACATGGGCGCAATGGACTCGGCAAGACGAAATGAGGAAAGGGATTGTAGCAGCCGGCGCACTAAATCGCAGGCAAAGAAAAGCCCGGCCTGAGCCGGGCTTTTCTGGAGCTGTGGGCTAATTACTTAGCTTGAGCTTCTACTTTAGCTTCTACGCGACGGTTAACGGCGCGGCCAGCTTCAGTGGCGTTGTCAGCGACTGGACGGGTTTCACCGTAACCGATCGAGTTGACGCGGCTCGACTCAACACCATACTGGTTGGTCAGAACTTGCTTAACGGCGTTTGCACGGCGCTCGGACAGCTTCTGGTTGTAAGCGTCAGGACCGACGGAGTCAGTGTGACCTTCAACAGTAGTGGTGGTTTGTGGGTACTGCTTCATGAAGTCAGCCAGGTTTTTGATATCACCGTAGCTGTTAGGCTTGACCACAGCCTTGTTGAAGTCGAACTTGACGTCCAGCTCAACGCGAACGACTTCAGCCACTGCCGGGCAACCGGTAGCGTCAACGGTGACGTTGGCTGGAGTGTTAGGGCACTTGTCGACGTTGTCGCAAACACCATCGTTGTCGCTGTCGGTGCAGACATCAGCAACTGGAGCAGGAGCAGGAGCTGCTTCGTGCTTGCCGCCGCTGCCGCCGAAGTTCACACCCAGGCCAACGGTAGGAGCGTAGTCCCACTTGCCGTTGTCCAGTTTGTACGAAGCATCAACACCGGCACGAGCGTACAGGTTGTTGGTGAAGTACCACTTGGCGCCAGCGCCGATGGTAGCGAAAGTCGACTGATCGCGACCGCTGTGGCCGTCAGCTTCGACGTTGCTCAGGCTCTGGTGAGCGAAGCCACCGGAAACGTATGGACGGATCGAGTCGCCAACAGCACCGAAGTGGTACAGAGCAGACAGGGAACCGGTGTCACCGTGGATCTTCTGCGAACCGGTACCGTCGTTCGAACGGGTGTAGTTGGTTTTGCCGTAGCCCAGAACCAGTTCTACGTCGTCGGTCAGGAAGTAACCGATCGAACCGCCGGCGGTGCGGCCGTCTTCAACGTGCTTGACGCTGTCGTTGTAGTTCTTCGAGTAGAAAGCTTCGCCTTCTACTGCGCCTTGGCCTTGAGCCAGAACGCCGAAAGAGGTCGCAGCTACCAGCGAACCGATAGCCAGGCCCAAAGTGTTTTTCAGTTTCATCCGTTAAATCCCCATCTGGTGATTGTTAGCAGCCTCAAAAAATTCAGAGGCAACTGGTCGGCAAGTCTAGCAGAACTCGCCGAATGGTTAGAGATATTTGCTATGAACTAAGTTTCAGTCATTCCCGCAAATTTCTCTCGTAGCTTGTCCAACGCGCGCTTGTAACGCATTTTGGTGGCGCTCAGACCCATGTGCATGATGTCGGCTATCTCCTGAAATTCAAGCTCCGCAACGAATCGCAGCACCAGAATTTCCCGATCTATCGGATTCACATGCACAAGCCAACGGTCAAGACCGCCTCTTTCTTCTGGCTTGGGCGTCGTCTCCTCGGATGCTTCCTCGACCGGGTCGAGACTCAGGGCATCCAACAAGCGGCGCTTGCGCCTCTCCTTTCTGTACTGCGTGATGCACTCGTTGTAGGTGATGCTGTAGAGCCAGGTCTTGAACTTCGACTTACCCTCGAAATTCTTCAAACCGTAAAGCACCTTCAGCATCACCTCCTGACAGACATCGTCGGCGTCACGATCGTTCCCTAAATAGCGTGCACAAACGTTGAAGAGGGTGCGCTGATAGCGCCGCATCAGCTCTTCATACGCCCGCGTCACATGAAACAGTTCGACGTGCGAACGCTCCACCAGCTCCTCATCGGTCAGCTCGCGGGGATCGTAGCGCAAAGGCAGCGAATGTACGTTATTCAAAACAAGTCGGGCCGGCAGTGTTCAATGTCCGCCACAACCCGGAGATCGGGCCATTTTGCGGCGGCATACATTAGCAGGAATGCCGGGTTAGCGGCTACTCACACGCTGCTCCAGCAAAATCCTGTTCGACAACGACACCAACTCGCCTTCGTCGGTCAGCAAGGTGGTCTTCACCGTGCCGATCTCCTCAATCTGTCCTTCGACCTCTCCAACCCGTACATGCTGACCGACCTGGTACAGCTCGCGCACATAAATGCCGGCAAGAATCTGACTGGCGATATCACGACTGCCCAGCCCCATGGCCAGCGCCACAGCCAGACCAACGGTAATCAGCCCGATCACGATCACATGATTGAGCAGGTCGGTCTTGATCTCCAGTTGGCTGATGGCCACCGAGATGCTGATGATGATCACCAGCCACTGCGCGACACGCCCCAGACCTGCTGAATAGTCGAGCCCGACGCCCTCGGCCGCGCCCCGCACCAGGCCGTTGGCCAGTTGTGCCAACAGCACACCGACCAGCAGCACCAGCGCACCGGCGAACACCTTGGGCAGATACAGCGCCAGCAGGTCGAGGGTCGCCGACACTCGTTGCAGACCCAGGGACTCGGCGGCTGAAACAAGGAAAATCAACAGCACGAACCAATAGACGATCTTGCCCACCAGCGTCGAGATCGGCACCTTGATACCGGCGCGGCTCATCAACTTGGTCAGGCCGGTGCCGCCCATGATGCGGTCCAGGCCGAGTTTGGCCAGCAGCTTGGACAGCAAGGTGTCGAGCAGCTTGGCCACCACGAACCCGAGCAGCACCACCACCAGCGCCCCGAACAGGTTGGGGATGAAGTTGGCGATTTTGGTCCACAACGCCGTCATGGCGGTGACCAGGCTCTGCGTCCAGAGATCGAGTTGCATATTCAGTCAGCCTTATCTGCGGGTTGCGCAGAGATAGTACGCCGCGATACCGGCGCAACATGCCCGGAACCGTTATTGACCGCAATCATGCAGGCCTGCAACCAACGCCCCATCAGGCTGAACAGGTCCTGCGCACCCACCTGACGGTTGGCAGTCTTCAACACCCGGCCCAAAGAGGCATCGTGGTCGCGAGTGGACGAGGATGCATTGAGCATGTCGCGCAGGGACTCTTCAAACGGATCGACCATGGGCACCTCGCGAATTTCATTCAAAGACGAGCCACGGCCGCCATGGGTCACATCGACACGGAACGCGCGTCCAATATTTTTGTAACCGCCTGGTTACCTACCGCATGCTCACACCCAACGCAAACGCCGAAACAGCCACCACTGCCCTACCGCGACCAGCATCATCAATGAACAGGCAATCTCGAAACCATGGGGGCTTTGCGCCAAAGGAATCGCGCCGACGTTCATGCCCAGCAAGCCGGTAATAAAGGTCATGGGCAAAAACACCCCGGTCACCACGCCGAAACGGTACATGGTGCGGTTCATGCGCTCGCTGAGGCGTCGATCTTCGGCCTCCAGCAGCAACCCGACACGCTCACGAGTCAACTCCAGCTCCTCGAGGTAACGAATCAGGCTGTTGTTCAGCTCGTTCCAATAGTCACCGTCGTCATCTTCGAACCACGGCAGTTTGTGGCGCGCCAATTGCGCGTAGATATCGCGTTGCGGGGCCAGAAAGCGCCGCAGCCCAGCAGCCCGTCGGCGGAAGTGCAACAGACTGCCGTGCTCGGGGGCGTAGCGCTCATCGGCATCGACCTTGTCTTCTTCGTTATCCACGGCCTCGGACAGATCGCCCACCAGCGCCTGGACCTTCTCGGTCAGGTATTGCGCCAGATACAGGATGACCTCAGAGGCCGTCTTCGGCCCGACACCGGCCTGCAACTGGGTCAGCAGCTCGTCGGTGGCCCGCAGGGGTCGCAAGCGCAGCGACACCACCCGCTGCGCCTCGGCAAAAATGCGCACCGAGACCATATCCTCGGGCTCGGCTCCGGGATTGAGGTTGACCCCGCGCAAAAACAGCAGCAACTGGCAGTCCGGCAACGGCAGCAGGCGGGGGCGGGTGTTCTCCTCGAGCAGCAGGTCACAGGTGAACGCATTGAGCCCGCTGCTGGTGCGCAGCCAGCTCTGGGTCTGTGGATGGCCACGATCCCAGTGCAGCCAAAGGCTCTCGGCCGGCTGCAACACAAGGTCATCGATCTCGGCTCTAGCTATTGCACGCGCACCACCCTTGCCGTCCAGCACCAGGGCATGCACCAGCCCCCACTGCGCGTTTTCTTCCTCGAACATCCTCACTCCACAGCAGTACTACGGGTTATTCCGGCATTTTCAGCGGTTCGGGCGATACGATAACGCCGTTATTATCGGCGTAGATGAATTCTCCGGGGCGAAACGTGACACCGGCGAAATGCACGACGACATTGAGGTCGCCGATGCCGCGCTTGTCGGTCTTGCGCGGATGAGTGGCCAGCGCCTGCACCCCGACGTCGAGTTGCGCGATCATGTCGACATCGCGGATGCAGCCGTAGATCACCAGCCCTTCCCAGTGGTTATGCGCGGCCTTCTCGGCCAGCATGTCGCCGAGCAGTGCACAGCGCAACGAGCCGCCACCGTCGACTACCAGCACCTTGCCTTTGCCATCGAGCTCAACCTGGGACTTGACCAGGGAGTTGTCCTCGAAGCACTTGACCGTGACGATCTCACCGCCAAAGGAGTCGCGACCACCGAAATTGCTGAACATCGGCTCCAGCACGGTGACCAGATCGGGATACGCATCGCACAGATCGGGTGTGAGGTAATGCATGGGGTAACTCCTGTCACGCAAGGATGGGAGACGCGTTTGCAGTCTAGACCTAGTTCGGGCAAATGGTTTTGCGGCGAAGAGGCCGCAACGGCCGATCAATTCATACAGCTTGTTGCAACGTATTCGTTTCCAACTGCTCGTTATCCCGAAGCCACTGGACAACCAGCGGCCAGACCTCAGCCTGAGCCGGTTTGCTGACCAGCATCTCGACATGGCCGAAGTCTTCGCTGTACCCGCCCTCGCGCCCCAACTCGACAAAGCGCTTGCTGTCGCCACCGAACTGATCAAAAAGCCGGCGACACTCCTCGACCGGATCCTGCCGATCCCCCGCCGCCGCAACCGCCATGACTGCGATGCTGTTGTCCGCCAGCCCCGCCCACCAGTCGCTATGCCGATCGCCAAATTTGCCGAACAGGCCGTACCAGCGCATGACTTCCAGCACCAGACCGATGGGCTCGTCCTCCGGCCCGCGCTTGAAACGCGCGCCCGACAGATGAGGGAACCGCTTGAGCAACAAACGCCCCGCCCACGCCACCGGCGGAACTTTCAAAGGCCAGTAATTGCGCGTGATCTGGCTGCCGAACAGGGCCACCGAAGCCACCTGTTCGTCAGTGAGGTAACGCCCTCCCAGTGCCGCGGCCAGGGTCGTACCGCCCAGCGAATGGCCGAGCCAGTGCGGCTTGCGACCGCTCTGTTCGAGGACAAAGGCATTGATGACCGGCAAATCGTACTGCGCGTAATCGGCCACGCGATTGCGTTTGTAGTCGATATTGCGCGGCGACAGACCATGACCGCGCATCTCCGGGATCCACACATCGAAACCCTGGCGTGCCAACCAGGCACCCAGGCCGATGCCCTTGGGCGAATACCAGAAGCGTCGGTTGGCAAAGCTGCCATGCAGCAGGATGACCGGGATGCCGCGAGCGGCGGGCTGATCCGCGAGCCCCAGACGGGTAACGGCCAGTTCGACACTGGCATCCGGACTGTTGGCCGCCTTGATGCGGTAGACATCCTCGCTCAGATCACCACGCCGGTCGGCGCTGAGCAAGGCCACGGGGAAAAGTTGACTGCTGCTTTGCATAGAATGGGAATTGACCAGAACGGGAAAAAGTCGCCATTTGACCGGACTGCGGTAGGGATGGATTGATGGGGTGCCTGCAATAGCGCTTTCGCCAGCAAGCTGTGCACCCACAGGGTGAATCCAATCCGGAGTTCACCCTGTGGGCGCGCGGCTTGTCGGCGAAGAGGCCGGCACTGCCACCCCACCACACGGCCAGGCGCGATCAGGATATCAGACCCCGGCCTCTTTCTCTGCCAGGAAGAACCAGGTTTCCAACACCGAGTCGGGATTGAGCGAGACGCTCTCGATCCCCTGCTCCATCAGCCATTTGGCCAGGTCCGGATGATCCGAAGGCCCCTGGCCACAGATGCCGATGTACTTGCCAGCCTTGTTGCAGGCGGCGATGGCATTGGCGAGCAGCTTCTTGACCGCCGGATTTCGCTCGTCGAACAAGTGCGCGATGATCCCCGAATCGCGATCCAGCCCCAAGGTCAACTGGGTCAGGTCGTTAGAGCCGATCGAGAAGCCATCGAAGAACTCCAGGAACTCTTCGGCCAGGATCGCGTTGGACGGCAATTCGCACATCATGATCACGCGCAGGCCGTTGTCGCCGCGCGCCAGGCCGTTCTCGGCGAGTAGATCGACCACCTGCGACGCCTCGCCCAGAGTGCGCACGAACGGCACCATGATCTCGACATTGGTCAGGCCCATCTCGTTGCGCACGCGCTTGAGAGCACGGCATTCGAGCTCGAAGCAGTCACGGAACGACTCGCTGATATACCGCGAGGCACCCCGGAAGCCCAGCATCGGGTTCTCTTCTTCCGGCTCGTACAGCTTGCCGCCGATCAGGTTGGCGTATTCGTTGGACTTGAAGTCCGACAGCCGCACGATGACCTTCTTCGGATAGAACGCTGCCGCCAGGGTGCTAATGCCTTCGACCAGTTTCTCGACGTAGAAGCCCACCGGGTCGTTGTAGCCGGCGATACGCTTGTCGACGCTGTCCTTGATCTCAGGCGGCAAGCCGGCGTAGTTGAGCAGCGCCTTGGGATGCACGCCGATCATGCGGTTGATGATGAACTCCAGGCGCGCCAGGCCGACACCGGCATTGGGCAACTGAGCGAAGTCGAAGGCGCGGTCGGGGTTGCCGACGTTCATCATGATCTTGAACGGTAGCTCGGGCATGGCGTCCACGGAGTTCTGCTTGATGTCGAAACCCAGCTCGCCTTCGAAGATATAACCGGTGTCGCCTTCGGCACAGGACACCGTCACGCCCTGCCCGTCCACCAGCAACTGAGTAGCGTTGCCGCAGCCGACCACCGCCGGGATGCCCAGCTCGCGGGCGATGATCGCGGCATGGCAGGTACGCCCGCCGCGGTTGGTGACGATGGCGCTGGCGCGCTTCATGACCGGCTCCCAGTCCGGGTCGGTCATGTCCGACACCAGTACGTCGCCGGGCTGGACCTTGTCCATCTCGGATACGTCGTGAATGATCCGCACCTTGCCGGCGCCGATGCGCTGACCGATGGCCCGGCCTTCGACCAGCACCTTGCCTTTTTCCTTGAGCAGGTAGCGTTCCATGACATTGCCGCTCGAGCGGCTCTTCACGGTTTCAGGGCGGGCCTGCACTATATAGAGCTGTTGGTCGTCACCGTCCTGGGCCCATTCGATGTCCATCGGGCAACCGTAGTGCTCTTCGATGATCATCGCCTGCTTGGCCAGCTCGCTGACCTGAGCGTCACTCAGGCAGAAACGCGCGCGCTCGACCTTGTCGACGTCGACGGTCTTGACCGAGCGACCGGCCTTGGCCTCGTCGCCGTAGATCATCTTGATGGCCTTGCTGCCCAGGTTGCGGCGCAGGATCGCCGGGCGACCGCCCTTGAGGGTGTGCTTGTGCACATAGAATTCGTCAGGGTTGACGGCGCCCTGCACCACGGTCTCGCCCAACCCGTAGGCGCCGGTGATGAACACCACGTCACGGAAGCCCGACTCGGTATCAAGGGTGAACATCACCCCGGCGGTACCGGTTTCGGAGCGCACCATGCGCTGCACGCCAGCCGACAACGCCACCAGCTTGTGGTCGAAACCCTGATGCACGCGGTAGGAAATCGCTCGGTCGTTGAACAAGGACGCGAACACCTCCTTGGCCGCGCGGATGACGTTTTCGACGCCGCGGATGTTCAGAAAGGTCTCTTGCTGGCCAGCGAAGGAAGCATCCGGCAAGTCTTCGGCGGTGGCCGAGGAGCGCACTGCCACGGCGATGTCCGGATTGCCTTTGGACAGCTCGGCGAACGCGGTACGAATCGCCTCGTTGAGGGGTTCGGGGAATTCGGCATCCATGATCCATGTGCGGATCTGCGCGCCGGTCTTGGCGAGGGCATTGACGTCATCGACATCCAGCGCGTCGAGCGCGGCGTGGATCTGGGCGTTGAGGCCGCTCTGTTCGAGGAAATCACGATAGGCTTCAGCCGTCGTCGCAAAGCCGCCAGGCACCGACACCCCGGCACCTGCCAGATTGCTGATCATCTCGCCCAGGGATGCGTTCTTGCCCCCCACGCGCTCAACGTCGTGTTTGCCGAGCTTGTCGAGGGAAACTACGTACTCTACCAAGGTGATCTCTCCACTGACTGTAAGTATTGTGTGTGCAGGAAAAACCTGGAGCCGCGCGACGCGATGCAGCAGCGCGTTCCGAGCATTGTGACCGGGGCCGCGAAACGCTGACGGTAGCCATCATTCAAGACCGTGGAAACGCGCCTATCATATACACAACTCTCCTTTCACTTAAGGCCCAGTACGCATAATGAAACGATCGGCATTCTTTATCTCTGATGGCACCGGCATCACCGCTGAAACACTGGGCCAAAGTCTCTTAGCGCAATTCGAAAACATAACCATCAACAAGTTCACCAGGCCCTACGTGGACAGTGTCGAAAAAGCCCGCGCCACGGTCCAGCAGATCAATGCCGCCGCCGAGCGTGACGGCATGCGCCCAATCATCTTCGACACCATCGTCAACCAGGACATCCGCGAGGTGCTGGCAACCTCCAACGGCTTCATGATCGACATTTTCTCGACCTTCCTCGCACCGCTGGAGATGGAGCTCAACGCGCATTCGTCGTACTCGGTGGGCAAATCCCACTCGATCAGCCACAACGCCAACTACATGGAGCGCATCGAAGCGGTGAACTTCGCCCTCGACAACGACGACGGCGCCCGCACCCACTACTACGACAAGGCAGACCTGATTCTGGTCGGAGTTTCGCGTTGCGGCAAGACGCCCACCTGCCTTTATATGGCGATGCAGTTCGGCATCCGCGCGGCCAATTACCCGCTGACCGAAGACGACATGGAGCGTCTGCAACTTTCGCCGGCGCTCAAGGCCCACCAGCACAAGTTGTTCGGCCTGACCATCGACCCTGACCGACTGACGGCGATCCGTCATGAACGCAAGCCCAACAGCCGCTATTCGAGTTACGCGCAGTGCGAGTTCGAGGTGCGCGAGGTCGAAAGTCTGTTCCGTCGGGAAAACATTCCACATATCAACTCGACGCATTTTTCGGTGGAAGAGATCTCGGCCAAGATCCTTGTCGAGAAAGGCGTGGAGCGGCGGTTCAAATAGCAAACAGAGAGGTTGTCCACGCGCCCCTCGTCGCCGCCGGAGCAGCCCAGGCAATGACCCGTTCATGTGGAAAAAGCCGACCCGCCCCAAAACCTTTACAATAGGGCGCTTTCGCCTGCCAGACGATCCCGCATGCCCCTCTGCCACCTTCACTCTTTGACCTATCATGCCGATGCCACCCTGTGGTTCGAGGCAATCCGTCACGCGCCCGGCGCCGTGCTCCTCGACAGCGCCCGGCCAGGGGCCGAGCGTGGGCGCTTCGACCTGCTGAGCGCCTGGCCATTGCAACAATTGCAACCCGCCGCTGAAGAAGCCGGGGCAGCGTTCATCCAGCGGCTGCGCGCCAGCCTCGCCGCTCTGGGCACGGCCCGGCTGCCAGAGGGCCTGGACCTGCCGTTCGCTGGAGGCCTGATCGGCTACCTCAGCTACGACTTTGGACGTCGGCTGGAAAACATCGCCGGCAACAGCGTCGATGACTTGCAATTGCCAGACGCACAGTTAGGTGTCTATGGCTGGGCGCTGATCAGCGATCATCGGCTGCGCACCTCGCAGCTGGTGTTTCATCCGGCGCTGGCGGAGCAGGAGCGTACCCGCCTGACCGAATTATTTGCCGCGCACGCAGATCTCGTGGGCAAAGCCCGCCCCCACATGAGCTACCCCTTCAAGCTGGGCCACGCCATGACTGGCGACTGGACGCCCGATCAATATCGAAGCGCCTTCGAACGCATCCAGGCCTACATCCAGGCTGGCGATTGCTACCAGATCAACCTCACTCAGCGCTTTCGCGCTCCTTGCCAGGGGGATGCCTGGAGCGCCTATCGCGCTCTGCGGGCGGCCTGCCCGACGCCGTTTTCGGCGTTCATGCCGCTGGCCGACGGCAGCACCCTGCTGAGCCTCTCCCCGGAGCGCTTCATTCAAGCGCGCGACGGCCAGGTCGAGGCCCGCCCGATCAAGGGCACGCGCCCTCGTGGTACGACACCCGCACAAGATGCGGCCAATGGTGCCGAACTGCTGGCCAGCGCCAAGGACCGTGCCGAGAACCTGATGATCGTCGACCTGCTGCGCAACGACCTGGGCCGCACCTGCCGGATCGGCTCGGTCAAGGTGCCGGAACTGTTCGCACTGGAGAGCTACCCCAACGTGCACCACATGGTCAGCAGCGTCACTGGCATGCTGGCCGCCGGTAACGACGCGCTGGACCTGATCGCCGGCAGTTTCCCGGGCGGCTCCATTACCGGTGCGCCGAAAATCCGCGCCATGCAGATCATCGACGAGGTGGAGCCGCACCATCGCGGCTTCTATTGCGGCTCGATGCTGTACATGGACGTGCGTGGCGAAATGGACAGCTCTATCGCCATCCGCAGCCTGTTGGTCAAAGATGGCCAGGTCAGTTGCTGGGGCGGCGGCGCGGTAGTGGCCGACTCGAACTGGGAGGATGAATACACCGAATCACTGACCAAGGTGCAGGTGTTGCTCGATACGCTGCAACAGCTCTGAGCCGCAAGATTTTGTTACCATTGCACCATTCGAGCGCCCAAGCGCCACTGACTACCGGAAGCCGCCTGATGAGCCAACCCTTCGATGTCGCCGAACTCGCCGCGACCTACGCCAACAAGTCCCCACAGGACATCCTAAAGCTTGCCTTCAGCCAGTTCGGTGACGATGTCTGGATTTCCTTCAGTGGCGCCGAAGATGTGGTGCTGGTGGACATGGCCTGGAAACTCAACAAGAACGTCAAAGTCTTCAGCCTCGACACTGGCCGCCTGCACCCGGAAACCTATCGTTTCATCGACCAGGTCCGCGAGCACTACAAGATCGCCATCGAGCTGGTGTCCCCGGATCACAGCAAGCTGGAGCCGTTCGTCAAGGAAAAGGGCCTGTTCAGTTTCTACAAGGACGGCCATGGCGAGTGCTGCGGCGTGCGCAAGATCGAGCCACTGCGACGTAAACTGTCAGGCGTGACGGCCTGGGCCACCGGGCAGCGCCGCGATCAGAGCCCCGGCACCCGCAGCCAGGTGGCAGCCCTGGAAATCGACGCAGCGTTCTCGACGCCAGATCGCCCGCTGTACAAGTTCAATCCACTGGCGCAGATGAGCAGTGAGGAAGTCTGGGGTTATATCCGAATGCTCGAACTGCCCTACAACAGCCTGCACGAGCGCGGCTTCATCAGCATCGGCTGCGAACCCTGCACCCGCCCGGTATTGCCGAACCAGCACGAGCGCGAAGGCCGCTGGTGGTGGGAAGAAGCCACCCAGAAGGAATGCGGGCTGCATGCCGGCAATTTGATCAGCAAGGCTTGAGGCGCCACCGGACTTCCGCGCAGGCCCGCTCCCACAGAGAGCAGAGCGATCAGTGCTTGGGCAACTCGACCCCGGCAAACAGCTCTTCGAGCTCTTGCTTGTTGTGGCACTGGATAGCCTTGGCCATCACATCGCGGGTCAGGTGCGGCGCGAACTTCTCGATGAAGTCGCACATGAATCCGCGCAGGAAGGTCCCGCGACGGAAGCCGATCTTGGTCACACTCGCCTCGAACAGATGGTCGGCATCCAGCACCACCAGGTCGCTGTCCAGCTTCTCATCGACCGCCATGCGCGCAACGATACCGACCCCCAGACCCAGGCGCACGTAAGTCTTGATGACGTCGGCGTCGGCTGCGGTGAACACCACCTTCGGGGTCAGGCCGCGATGGCTGAAAGCCTCGTCGAGCTTGGAGCGACCGGTAAAACCGAACACGTACGTGACGATAGGATGCTCGGCGAGCACTTCGAGCGTCAGCTTGCCGACCTTGGTCAGTGGATGGCCCTGAGGCACCACGACGCAGCGGTTCCAGCGGTAGCACGGCATCATGATCAGGTCGCCGAACAGCTCCAGCGCCTCGGTGGCGATGGCGAAATCGACGGTGCCGTCTGCGGCCATTTCAGCAATCTGCATGGGCGAACCCTGGTGCATGTGCAAGGCAACATCGGGGTATTGCTTGATGAAATTGCTGATCACCGGTGGCAGGGCATAACGCGCCTGAGTATGGGTGGTGGCGATCGACAGAGTGCCTTTCTTCTCGTTGGAGAACTCCTGGGCGATCTGCTTGATGCTCTCGACCTTGCGCAGAATCTCGCCGGCCGTATTGATGATCCGCTCGCCCGCAGGCGTCACGCGAGTCAGATGCTTGCCGCTGCGGGCGAACACCTCGACTCCCAACTCGTCCTCCAACAGGCGGATCTGCTTGCTGATCCCCGGCTGCGAGGTGTACAGGCTTTGCGCTGTGGCGGAGACGTTGAGGTCGTGATGCGCCACCTCCCAGATGTAGCGCAGTTGCTGAAGCTTCATAAAGTTCCCTCAAAGCAGATAGACGTCACCTGCAGCAGCGACGGGTTATAACTATATCAATGGTAAAACCCGGAAACATAGAACTTTTTATTAATTGTAATGAAAATTTTCCACAGGCCACCCCTGCTGGCCTTTTAGAGGCTATTCGCCCTGCCCCGGCGCTCGCCCATTCAGGGTCTGCCCCAAGGGCACCAGATAGACCGGCACCGTACTGAGCTGCAGGACTCGCGTGGCCGTGCGCCCCAAGGGAGTGTCCGCGCTGCAGCCTTCGCCATGGCTGCCGATGATCAACAGGTCGACGTCAAGACGTTCTACCTGATCGAGGATGACTTGCGCCGGATCCCCCTGGCGCACCCGTACGGCGCTGATCAGCGCCAGGTCCTGAGGTTCTTCGAGCTCGTCGACGAAGCTGTCGAGGACCTTTTGCTCGATGGTCGCCAGAACCGTACTCACCCCTTCATGGTGCAAATCATCGAGGGTGGAAGGATCGAGATAACTCTGCAACACCGACTCGGCGAACGGACTCATCGGCTCGACGGCGTGAATGACGTACAGATCGGCCTTGAACGCGCGGGCGAGGGACAGCGCGTGCTGCAGAACGAAAGGCGCGTACGGACCAAGATCAGAGGCATACAACATGGACCGGATCATTCAACCCCCTTGTCACTGCTGCGAACGACAGCGCTCGCTAGAGCTTAGCAGTGCCGCCGCAAGGCGCTCGCCGCCATCGCACAGCGCACAAAGCCAAGACTGGGCATTGTCGAGGCAGGGGGTATCGCGCTAAGGTTCCGCTCCCCGCTGCGCCGAATAATAGTGTGCACCGCCGTGCGGGGCATCGCTGGCGGACACCACTTGTGACCTGATGAGTAACACCATGGCCGATTTACCGATCAATGACCTGAACGTGGAGTCCAACGAGACCCTGATCACCCCCGATCAGCTCAAGAAGGACATCCCGCTCAGCGACGCCGCCTTGCACACGGTGACCCAAGGCCGCGCAGTGGTCCGCAACATTCTTGACGGCACCGACCACCGCCTGTTCGTCGTCATCGGGCCCTGCTCGATCCACGACATCAAGGCCGCTCACGAGTATGCCCAGCGCCTCAAGGCCCTGGCGGCGGAAGTCAGCGACACCCTGTACCTGGTGATGCGCGTGTACTTCGAGAAACCCCGCACCACCGTCGGCTGGAAAGGCCTGATCAACGATCCGTATCTGGATGACTCGTTCAAGATCCAGGACGGCCTGCACATTGGTCGGCAATTGCTGCTGGACCTGGCAGAAATGGGCCTGCCCACCGCCACCGAGGCGCTCGACCCGATTTCGCCGCAATATCTGCAGGACCTGATCAGCTGGTCGGCGATCGGCGCACGCACCACCGAATCCCAGACCCACCGGGAAATGGCTTCTGGTCTGTCTTCGGCCGTGGGCTTCAAGAACGGCACCGATGGTGGCCTGACGGTAGCGATCAACGCCTTGCAGTCAGTCTCCAGCCCGCACCGCTTCCTGGGCATCAATCCGCAAGGCGGCGTGTCCATTGTCACCACCAAGGGCAACCGCTATGGGCACGTGGTACTGCGCGGCGGCAACGGCAAGCCGAACTACGATTCGGTCAGTGTCGCGTTGTGCGAACAGGCGCTTGAAAAAGGCGGTATCCGGCCGAACATCATGGTCGACTGTAGCCACGCCAACTCCAACAAGGACCCTGCCCTGCAGCCTTTGGTGATGGAAAACGTCGCCAACCAGATCGTCGAGGGCAACAACTCGATCATCGGCCTGATGGTGGAAAGTCATTTGAACTGGGGCGCGCAAGCCATTCCCAAGGACCTGGCCGACCTGCAGTACGGCGTCTCGATCACCGATGCCTGCATCGACTGGCAAAGCACCGAGACCACGCTGCGCAGCATGCACGCCAAGCTCAAGGACGTGCTGCCGCGACGCAAGCGTCTTCAAGACTAGGACAGACACGAAAACGCCGGGCTCAGCCCGGCGTTTTTATGGCGGCGCGACTCGCACTGGCGCTTACAACTTGGCCGCCTGCCGCTGATGCAGCTCCATATAGCGCTCGACATAAGAGCACGAAGGGATCACCACATAGCCCATACGCTCGGCGTACTCGAGGGCTTCTTCGGTCAAGGCTGCTGCTATACCCTGCCCGCGCAGCTCGTTGGGAACGAATGTGCGATAGATATCCAGCGTCTGCTTGCCCAAGTCCATGTAGGTCAGATAGGCACGATGGCCGTCGACGAAGGTTTCGAATTGATGACCAGCCTGGTCATGGTGTATGGACGGCGCCTCGCTCATCATTACTCCTCGCGGGTCTTGGATTTTGACCGCTACCTTACCGCTGTTTTACCAGTGAGGGAAACCTCTGTTCGATCGACGCTCGTCCTTGGCCAATAGAAGCCGGCAGCAAGAGCACATCGAAAGCAGAGGTATCGTTCTCTGTCATATGGGACGCGCATGAAACAGCGATTACCCATGATTGCAAACGTGACACTGACTGCATGTTGATTAAGACGCCGACAGACACTTAAAGTCACTCATGGTTCAGTAGCAATCAGTCTAGTTCAACCTGACATTCCATGCTGCACTGCCGGTTTGACGGGGGATTACCGGAACAAGGACGCATCACCGCGGTCTGCATAAGTGCGCGATGATGCGCGGCACATCAATCTGCATGATTTTTTTGCTTCTTGCGCTTCGTCAGTTTACTTACTACAAGTAATGAGTACTATGTACGCCGGCCATTGTCTCACTCTCGAGAGATGGCTATTAAATAGAAATTTAAGGGGAACACGATGAATAACGTTCTGAAATTCTCTGCTCTGGCCCTGGCCGCCGTTCTGGCAACCGGTTGCAGCAGCGCATCCAAAGAAACCGAAGCTCGCCTGACCGCTACCGAAGACGCGTCGGCTCGTGCTCAAGCCCGTGCTGATGAAGCCTATCGTCACGCTGACGAAGCTCTGGCTGCCGCTCAAAAAGCCCAGCAGACTGCCGACGAAGCCAACGAGCGCGCTCTGCGCATGCTCGACAAGGCTAGCCGCAAGTAATAATCCTCTGGATTATGGCTTCAGCATGAAAAAGCCGCCTCTTCTCGCGAAGGGCGGCTTTTTTTATGACCGGTATAAAGGGCCATTTCCCAGAGGCAGCACTCGCAGGCCTTGGCGCCTTTGTGCTGCCCTCTGATCAGGGCGTGGCTGGCGCCGACGAGATGGCCGGGCCATTCGGCGCGGCAATCTCGACCGGCATACCATCTTCCGCCGCGATCACATCGCGCATGGTGTCCCAGTTCATGTTCAGACTGCCGGCCAGGTCTTTGCGATTGAGCAAGGCATTGACCACGGCGGCGTGCTTGTCTTCGTGGGACGGATCGCCCTTGGCGTCCAGCGGCGTGTGCGCCTCGAGATAGATTTTGCCAGCGCTGATGCCGAACTTGTACGGCTCGTTGATGATGCGCACCGGCGTACCGACTGGCACCATGGTCGCCAGCTCGAGCACGTTGTTGTTGTACATGCGGAAGCAGCCATGACTGGTGCGCATGCCGATGCCGAACTTCTTGTTGGAACCATGGATCAGGTAACCGGGCAAGCCCAGACCGAACTTGAACGGCCCCAGCGGGTTATCCGGACCGGCCGGCACCACGTTAGGCAACGGATCGCCATCGGCCAGGTGCTCGGCCTTTACCGACGCCGGTGGCGTCCAGGTCGGGTTCGGGGTTTTGGCGGTGATCTTGGTCAGGCCGATCGGCGACCCCCAGCCATCCCGGCCGATGCCGATAGGGTAAGTGCGCACCACATTCTGCCCCTTGGGGTAGTAGTACATGCGGTACTCGGCCAGGTTGATGACGATACCTTCCCGTGGGCCCGGTGGCAGAATGAAGCGCGTCGGCAGCACGATCTGGGTACCGGCGCCGGGCAACCAGGCGTCGACACCCGGGTTGGCGGCGATCATTTCCAGGTAGCCCAGATCGAAGGTGGTGCCCAGATCGGCAAAGGTGTCTTCGTACTTGGCCTTGATCACCTGGACCTGGCCAACGATGTCTTCGCCCGGCGGCGGCAAGGGAAACTCCAGCGCCATGGCCGACGTAGCAGACAGGGCACCCGACAAGGCAGCCGTCAGGGAAAGAGCGCGGGTGACGACGGAAAAGCGCGGCAACATCCGGAAAATCCTTCGCAAATCATTCGGGAGGGCAAAACCGCGATTGTACACTGCCGCCCGGCTGTTCGGGAGGCCGCCGAGCAGCCCCGAGGGCGCGCTGCATGAAACTTTTTACAACTCCGACTGCAGCTCCGGCCAGATCGGTCGCGTGCCCTTGCGTTGCGCCATCAGAATCGCTCGGCACAGGCGGCACAGGCGCTGGTCACGATAAATGGCCTTGGCCACCCCGGACCATCGCGGTTGCGCTGGCAACAAGGTGCCGCACAGGGTGCGGTCGATCGAACCGCCCAGCTCCAGCTGCCGGGCAACCATATGCACACGACTTTCCTGGCACGCGAACAGGTCGAGCTGCTCATCGGGCTCGATCAGTTGATAGGCAAAGAGTGACCAGGCAGGACGCGGCATCAGGGGCTCCAAATCGGGGGCGCCACATTAGCCGAAAGGGCCCGCATAGAAAAGGGCCTCATCGGCAAATATACGCACCCGACCAAACCGCCCTACAACAAAGGCTTGAGCACCGGCCAGACATTATCCAGCAACATGCCCTGAGCCCCCACGGCCGGGTGCAGACCATCCGCTTGCATGAGCGCCGGCACCCCCCCTATGCCCTGAAGAAAAAACGGCACGAGGGCCACGGACTTCTGCTGTGCCAGATCGGGATAGACCTTGGCGAAAGCATCGGTATAGCGTTTGCCGTAGTTGGGCGGCAGTTGCATGCCCAGCAGCAGCACCTTGGCACCGACGCCCTTGGCACTGTCGATCATCATTGAAAGGTTTTGTTGCAATTGCGCGGGCGGCTGACCGCGCAAGCCATCGTTGCCGCCGAGTTCAAGAATCACCAGGTCCGGCTTGTTGGCTGCGAGTAGCGGCGCCAGCCGCGCCTGGGCCCCGCCACTGGTGTCGCCGGTGATCGACGCATTGATCACTTTATCGCTGAAACCCTCGCGCTCAAGCCGTTGCTGCAACAGGGCAACCCAGCCCTTGGAGGTATCCAGTCCGAAACCGGCACTGATACTATCGCCCACGATCAGGACTGTACCCGCCGCGGCATTCTGCGCCAGACACATCAAGGCCAGGCCAGCACTCATCAACCAGACACGCATCGGGAATCTCCATGACCACTAGTAGCATTCTCACCGCACAGGATCTGAGCAAGGTCGTGCCCAGCGCGGAAGGCGAACTGACCATCCTGCACCATCTCTCCCTGGATTTGAAGCGAGGCGACAGCCTGGCCATCGTCGGCGCCTCCGGCTCGGGCAAATCGACCCTGCTGGGCCTGCTCGCCGGCCTCGACCTGCCCAGTGCCGGGCGCGTGACCCTGGCCGGCCGCGACCTGAGCACCCTGGATGAAGACCAGCGCGCACGCGTGCGGGCCGAACATGTCGGCTTCGTGTTCCAGTCGTTCCAACTGCTCGACAGCCTCAACGCTCTGGAAAACGTCATGCTGCCGCTCGAACTGGACGGCCGCAGCGACGCCCGCGAACGCGCCCGCGGCCTGCTCGAACGGGTCGGCCTGGGCGCGCGCCTGAGCCACTCGCCGCGCCAGTTGTCCGGCGGCGAACAACAGCGTGTGGCCATCGCCCGCGCCTTTGCCGCCGAGCCCGATGTGCTGTTCGCCGACGAACCTACCGGCAACCTCGACAGCCATACCGGTGAACGCATCAGCGACTTGTTGTTCGAACTCAACAAGGAGCGCGGCACGACCCTGGTGCTGGTCACCCACGACGAGCGCCTCGCGCACCGCTGCCACCGCCTGATTCGCCTGGACGCCGGACGTCTGGTCGCCCCTCTGGAGCCTTGATGACTCGCCTGCCCCTGCCGCGTCTGTTCAGCCTCGCCCTGCGCCAATTGTTGCGCGACGCCCGCTCCGGCGAGCTGCGCGTGCTGTTTTTCGCCCTGCTGGTGGCCGTCACCGCCAGCACCGCCATCGGCTATTTCGGTGCTCGCCTCAATGGCGCCATGCTGCTGCGCGCGACCGAATTCCTCGGCGCCGACCTGGTGCTGCAAGGCTCCAGCGCGGCGCGCCCCGAACAGCTGCAGGCACCGACACTGGCGCATGCGCGGGTGGCGGAGTTCACCAGTGTGATCGCCACCGATACCGGCATCCAGCTGTCGAGCATCAAGGCGGTCGACAACCAGTACCCGCTGCGCGGCGAGCTCAAAAGCGCTGCCCAGCCGTATGGCGTCGAAACCGCCGGCAATCGTCCCACGCCCGGTGAGGCCTGGGTCGAGCCGCGCCTGCTGGCGGCCCTGAACCTGAAGATCGGCGACAGCATCGACGTCGGCCAGAAGACCCTGCGCCTGAGCCGGGTGCTGACGTACGAGCCGGACCGCGCCGGCAACTTCTACAGCCTGACGCCTCGGGTGATGATCAACCTTGATGATTTGCCCGCGACCGGCATCATCCAGCCGGGCAGCCGAGTCACCTATCGCGAACTCTGGAGTGGCCAGGCCGAATCCGTGGCGGCCTGGCGCCAGGCGTTGTCCGAACACCTGGACCCCAATCAACGCCTGCTCGACTCCCGCGACAGCAACCAGCAGATCGGCGGCGCCCTGGGCAAGGCCGAACGCTACCTGAACATGGCGAGCCTGGTGGCAGTCCTGCTGGCCGGCGTTGCGGTGGCGCTGTCGGCCAGCCGCTATGCCATGCGCCGCTTCGATGCCAGCGCACTGTTACGCTGCCTGGGATTGTCGCGGCGCGAGGTTATGCTGTTGTTCTGCATTCAATTGGCGGTGCTCGGCGGCCTGGCCTGCGTCGCCGGCGCCTTGCTGGGCTGGGTCGCGCAACTGGGGTTGTTCGCCCTGCTGCAAGGCCTGCTGCCAGGCACCTTGCCCGCAGGTGGCGCGCTGCCGGCACTGGCAGGCATCGCCACGGGCCTGGTCGCCCTCGCCGGTTTCGCTTTGCCGCCACTGGCCGGGCTGGGCCGGGTTCCGCCGTTGCGCGTACTACGTCGAGACATGCTGCCTGTCGCCACCAGCACCTGGGCCACCTACGGCGTCGCCTTGCTGGCCCTGGGGCTGATCATGTGGCGGCTGAGCCTCGACTTGCTGTTGACCTTCGCCCTGCTCGGCGGCGGCCTGATCGCCGCTCTGGTGCTGGGCGGCCTGTTGCTGCTGGGCTTGCAAAGCCTGCGCCGCATGCTGGTCGATGCCCCTCTGCCATGGCGCCTGGGTCTGGGGCAGTTGCTGCGCCATCCCCTCGCGGCTGCCGGTCAGGCATTGGCATTCGGCTTGATCCTGCTGTCAATGGCGCTGATCGCACTGCTGCGCGGCGAGCTGTTGGACACTTGGCAAAACCAGTTGCCCAAGGATGCGCCGAATTATTTCGTGCTCAATATCCTGCCCGCCGAAAAGCAGGCCTTCGCCGATCATCTGCGCGATATCTCCGCGCACGCTGCGCCCTTGTATCCGATCGTGCCGGGCCGCCTGACGACCATCAATGGCAAACCCGTAGCCGAGTTCGTCACCGCCGATTCGCGCGGCGAAAACGCCACGCAACGGGACCTGAGCCTGACGTGGTCCGCCGACCTCCCCAGCGGCAACCGCATTACGGCCGGGCAATGGTGGAGCACCACCACTGCGGCGAACGCCAGCGATGTGCCGGGCGTATCGGTCGAAGCGAAACTGGCCGACAGCCTGAAGCTCAAGGTGGGCGACACGCTGACTTTCAACGTCGCTGGCATGATCCGCGACGTCAAGGTCACCAGCTTGCGGGACGTCAGCTGGGACAACTTCCAGCCCAACTTTTTCATGATCTTCCAGCCCGGCACCCTCAAGGACCTGCCGACTACCTACCTCACCAGCTTCTACCTGGCGCCGGGTCACGACCAGCAAATCGTCGAACTGGCCCGGGCCTTTCCGGCGGCGACGCTGTTGCAAGTCGAGGCCTTGCTTGAACAACTGCGCAGCATTTTGGCCCAGGTCACCCTGGCGGTGGAGTACGTTTTGCTGTTCGTGCTGGCGGCGGGCATGACCGTTCTGTTCTCGGGCTTGCAAGCGACCCTCGACGAACGCATCCGCCAAGGTGCACTGCTGCGGGCACTGGGCGCGGAGCGGCGGTTGCTGGTCAAGGCGCGGCGTATCGAATTCGGCCTGCTGGGCGCCGCCAGTGGCTTGCTCGCGGCATTGGGTACCGAGCTGATCAGCTGGGTGCTGTACCGCTTCGCCTTCCACCTGCAATGGAGCCCGCACCCTTGGCTGCTGGTATTGCCGCTGATAGGCGCACTGCTGATCGGCGGGGCCGGTATATTCGGCACACGCCGGGCACTCAATGCCAGCCCGTTGACGGTGCTACGTGAAGGTTAAGGACAGGTCGTGAGCGAGAACAAGGTTTTCAGTACCAAGATCATTACCCGCGAGGGCCATGAAGCTCTGAAAAAAGAGCTGGACTACCTGTGGCGCGAATATCGCCCGGAAATCACGCAAAAGGTCGCGTGGGCGGCTTCGCTTGGCGATCGCAGCGAGAATGCCGATTACCAGTACAACAAAAAACTGCTGCGCGAAATCGACCGCCGCGTGCGCTACCTGCGCAAACGCCTTGAAGACATGCGCGTGGTCGACTACGCGCCGGAACAGGAAGGTCGGGTGTTTTTCGGTGCCTGGGTGGAGATCGAGAACGAAGCCGGCGAAACCAAACGCTTTCGTGTGGTCGGCTACGACGAGATCTACCAGCGCATGGACTATATCTCGATCGATTCACCCATGGCCCGAGCGCTGCTCAAAAAGCAGGTTGACGACGAAGCCATGGTGCAGACACCTACCGGGGAGGTCTGCTGGTGGATCACCTTGATCGAGTACAACAAGGCGCAGTGATCAACCCAACGTGATCAAGCCCTGCCGGGCGATGCGGGTGATGTGCCCCAACACGTCTTCGCGTTGCTCGGCGCTGGGCGCCTGAACCACGGCCAGATCGAAGCGATCAGTGGCGAACCCGGCCAGGGCGCTGGCGTCATCGGTGAACTGGATCAGGAAGGCGCTGGGCTTGCCGCCGCGTCGCGGCCAGCCATCGAGGCAGCGCAGCAGGGTCGGCTGGTGACTGCCAGCAAGAAGGATGCGGGGATTGCGGGCGACCGGGCTCGTAATGACAGGAGCCTTGGACAGGTCAGGGCGCAGGTTGCTCATGCGTGGGATCTCAGCCTCCAGATTCCGCTTGGCAGCGGTGGGAGGCAACACCGAACCAGCGCTTTAGCGGTATTTGACGAGCCTGTGGCCCATCGGCGCCCCGCAAGTAGCTGTTTAAATCGGCGCAAGTGGCAATGCTAGAGAAGCTGGCCTATGGCTGTCAACGACGAATCTGGAAACATCTTCGGCCATGTCGGCCTCTTCGCGGGGAGAGCCCGCGAAGAGGCCTGTGATACCTGGGCATCATTCAAACGAAGACTCGGCGACCGATTACCCGATCCAGCGACAATTTGCCTGCGCCTTCGAGCAGCACCGCCACTGTACCGCCCAGCAGCGCCAAGGCGAATTCGTAGCCGTTATTGGCCATGAACAAACCGTTATGGATATGCACCGAGAGGATCGCCACCACCAGGGTAATCGACAACACCGCCGCCGCTGGCCGCACCAGCAAGCCGAATATCAACGCCAAACCACCGAAGAATTCCGCGCCACCCGACATCAAGGCCATCAGCAAGCCGGGCGCCAGGCCGATGCTCTCCATCCATTGTGCGGTGCCAGTCAAGCCATAGCCGCCAAACAGGCCGAACAGCTTCTGCGAGCCGTGGGCGGCGAAGATCACCCCGACGGCGATGCGCAGTGCGGTAATGCCCCAGTTGGCGCGGGTAGTCAGTACGGTTTTGATCAGTGTGTTCATGGTGTGGCGTCCTGTATTCAATTCAAGTGAATGTCTGTGTTGGACGCCATATTAATCAAATATACAGATACTTAAAGCGCATTAAACGCAACATCACTATCGATAAAATTGATAGGTCAGCGTTCGGCCAGTTTCCGTCCCTGCGGCTCCAGGGATTCACGCTCGCGGTCGAAGGCCAGGAAATACTTGTTCACACTGTTGACGTAGCTCACGGGGCCCATGCCCACCTGTTCCATGGCCACGCGCTCGACCTGGAAGAACCAGCGGTCAGGGTTCAGGCCGCGCTTGCGGGCTTCGGCGCGCATTGCCTGGACGCGCTCCGGCCCAAGGTTGTACGCCGCCAGCACGAACGCCATGCGTTCGCGATCGTTGAGTTTCTGGCTGGAGAAGAACTTGCGCTGCAGCATCGCCAGGTACTTGGCCCCGGCCTGCACATTGCCATCGACCTCCTGGATGTTGCCGACGCCGACCCGCTGCGCCGCCGCCGGGGTGATTTGCAACAATCCGGTGGCGCCGCCCGCGCCTCGAGCCGAAGGGTTGAGCGCCGACTCCTTGAACGCCAATGCGGCCAGATTCAACCAGTCCATGCCCTGCTGGTGCGCCGTGCGTTGCAGCAAAGGGCGCAATTGTTCGAGGCGTCGGCGATCTGCCGAGGCCAGCGGATAGTGGACCTTGTAAAGGCGCGCGTAGGCTTTGACGAACGCCGTGTCCTGATCGGCCGGCACCTGGTAGGCGCCGACGAAGCGGTCCACCGTGGCACTGAGCAGCGGCGCATTGGCCCTGGTAAACCAGCTGATATGGCCGGGGCTGTCGAGCGCGACCTTGCGCTGTAGACGCAGGTTGGGCATCACTTTCGCCCAGCGCTCGGCGATCGGCTGCTCGACGGCGGTGTAGGGATAGATACCGGCCTGGACCATCTCCAGCACGTCCTCGACCGCCAGGCTGCCATCGACCCACTCGACCTGCACCGGCCGCTGGTGTCGCTGCGCGAGCTTGTCGTTGATGGCCGTGATCGCCTCCCCCGCCGTACTGCCGGCTGGCAGCGCCAGGGTGCGCCCCGACAACTGCTCGATTCGGGTAAAGGTGCGCTCGCCCTTGTTGCCGACCACGATCATCGGCGCATGCTCGACCGTCGGTGCGCTCGCGGTCAGGCCCTGGGTTGCTGCCGCATCGACGCCTTCGCCGGGTGCCGCAACGTCGCCCTCACCGCGTTGCAAGGCAGCGAGCAGTTGCTCCTTGGGCTTGGGGATAAGCTTGAGATGGATGCGTTGCGCGGGGCTGGCATGGCCATTGAGGTAGGTTTCGAAGGCGCGCAGGCGCAAATTCTCGACACCGATCAGCTTGCCGTCGACCTCGCCCGAACTGTTGCGGCTCTGGTTGACCAGCACGCGCAAGGTCTTGCTGCGCCGAATCTCCTCGAGATCGCGCACCTTGGCGGTGGGAGCCTTGTGCATGGCGACCTGACGAGGCGCGCCTTTGTGCCCTGCGGGCTTGTCATGCGCAGCGGCCGAATCGGCGTGGGGTGCCGCCCCGGCCACCGCCGCCATAGGCAACAGCAAGCCCAGGCAAGCCAGGATCAAACGTGAGGGACGAGTCATCCGCTCTCCAGAAAAGTAGCCGGCTCCGTTCAGCGCACGAGGTTGGGTCGACCGTTGTCGTCGATAGCCAGGCCATCTACTTTCCCCGGGGCCGCTCAAATGCTGCAAAACGACGCAAGGCGCCACCAAAACCGCAACTTGCGGGCAGACTGGACCGGTGCCTGTGAACCTGGAGACCCCGACAGCGCCCTCCCGGCGCCGCAGCCATGGTCATGATTCGCCGCAACAGACCGCCATAACCTCTTGAAGTTCTTGGCTTTAATTAAAATTATCCAGCTCTGGTATGCTTTTCGGCCTCCTGCCTGAGGTAGCACCATGCAACTCATCGACATCGGCGTCAATCTTACCAATGCAAGTTTTGCGCACATCCAGCCCGAAGTCCTCGAGCGCGCCTATGCCGCCGGGGTCTGCCAACTGCTGTTGACCGGCACCAGCATCGACGGCAGCGAGCACGCCCTCGAACTGTGCGAACAGCTCGACGAATCCGCCCAGCGCCTGTTCGCCACGGCGGGCGTGCACCCCCATAGCGCCAGTGACTGGAACGCCGACAGCGAACAGCGTCTGCGCACCCTGCTGACCCATCCACGGCTGCGCGCGGTGGGCGAATGCGGGCTGGATTTCAATCGCGACTTCTCGCCACGCGCTCAACAAGAGAAGGTCTTCGAGCGGCATCTGGCGTTGGCGGTCGAACATCGTCTGCCGGTGTTCATTCACGAGCGCGATGCCAATCAACGCCTGCTGGCGATCCTCAAGGATTACCGCGACCAGCTGACGGCGGCCGTGGTGCACTGCTTCACCGGCGAACGGCAGGCGCTGTTCAGCTATCTCGATCTGGATCTGCACATCGGCATCACTGGCTGGATCTGCGATGAACGGCGGGGCAGCCATCTGCATCCACTGGTTCGTGAGATCCCCCGCGGACGCCTGATGCTGGAGAGCGATGCACCTTACCTGCTGCCCCGCTCGTTGCGACCCAAGCCCAAGAATGGCCGCAACGAACCGGGCTATCTGCCCGAGGTATTGCGTGAGGTGGCCTTGCATCGCGGCGAGACCGAGGCCGATCTGGCGCAGCACACCACCGCCTGCGCGCGGGCGTTCTTTGCCTTGCCGCAGATTCAGGCACACGACAACGGATAATACCGTAGCGACGCAGGCTTGCCCCCGACAGGGTCATCCATGACACGCCGCAGAACGAAGGGCTGGCCTTATCGGGGGCAAGCCCCCTCCCTACTAAGGCCGGCGGGGCTTTCTTGCGGCGCGGCGCAGTTCGTCAAGGCGCTGGTCGAGGATCGCAGGCACAGCAGCGTCGCCGGCATAACGCTGCGCAACAAAGGCTTCGGCGAATCTGTCGATCGCCGCCGCCTGCTCCGGTAAAGCCAGCGCCGCTCGCTCGGCAAAGGCCTGTGGCCCCTCCCCGGGCTCGCGCTGCAGGCCATGGCGGGCCAGCAATCGCTCGAAGCGCTGGAACTGGCGCAGTGCGAGTTCCTGCCGCGCCCGCCAGGGCTTGAGCAGCACCAGCGTCAGTATCAACATGATCGACACGCCGCCCACCGGCAATATCCACGCCGCCAGCCCCTTGAACCAGGACAGCATCAACGCGCCCTGCTGCTCGCCCTGATACCCCAGCACCCAGCGTTGCCAACCATAATTGAGGTTGTCCCAGCCCAGACGCAGGTCATTCAGCCAGGCCAGATTGGAATAGCGCAGCGGCGAAAACGGCGAGTCCGGCAGAAAGTCCTCATCACTGGCCAAGGCCTCGGCCAGGCCGACATCGATGCGTTGCGGCGCTACGGCAAACGTCGGATCGACGCTGCGCCAGCCATGCTCCGGCTGCCAGTACTCGACCCAGGCATGGGCATCGTACTGGCGCACGGTGATGAACTTGCCCGCCGGGTTCAGCTCCCCTCCCTGATAACCCGCCACCACCCGCGCCGGGATCCCCGCTGCCCGCAGTACGTAGACCATGGCGCCGGCAAAGTGCGCGCAGAACCCGCGGCGGCTGTTGAACAGAAAATCGTCCACCGCGTCCGCTCCCAGCGCTTGCGGCTTGAGGGTGTAGTGGTAGTCCTGGTCATGAAAGTGCGTGAGTATCGCCTGCACCAGCGCCGGGGCCTGCGCATAGCGCGCTTTCAAGTCCTGGGCCCAAGCGCGGGTACGTGGATCGCCGCTAGTGGGCAGGCGCAAGGCCTGGATGCGCTCGCTATCGCTCAAGGGCTGGGGATCACGCAGCACCTGGGGCCAGGAGCTCAGGCTGTAAGCGAACGGCTGGGTGATCGGGCGCTGGCGACGCAGGGCGAAATCACTGGACTGACGCACCTCGGCACTCGGTGGCCGGGCCACATCCAACGCCGCCAGCCACGGCTGCCCGCTGGGCTCCTGAATTATTCGATAACGCCACGGCTCACCTTGCGGTTGCCACGGCGACACCGTGCTCAGCCCGGTGAACGGCGTCTGGCTCCAGCGCCGACCGTCATAGCGGTCAAGCGTCAGTACACGCCAATACAGCTGGTTATGCGCTGGCATCGGCGTGTCGAAGCTGACTCGGAAGGCCACCGCGGGCGAGCGGCCCAGCTCGGTGATATCGGCCGCCGACATACTGTCGCTCAGGCCGGTCCGGGCCTGGTTACCCGGCATCGGCAACGACCACAACGGTGGCAATCGGGGGAAGAACACGAACAGCAACAGCATCAATGGCAGCGCTTGCAGCATCAGCATCGCCGCGGTGCGCAACGTCGCCAAGGGATTGGCCACCAGTCGCGCCTGCTGCAGACCGATCAACGCCGCGAGCAACGCGGTCACCGGCAACAGGCTGTACAGGGCCCACGGCAGGCTGTCGTCGAACAGGTAGCCCACCACCACGCAAAAGAACCCCAGCAGGATCAGCACCTGGGCATCGCGCGGGCTATGCATCTCGACCAATTTCAGCAAAAACGTCGCGACCAGCAACGCGGCGGCTGTCTCCAACCCCAACAGCCGCCCGCTGGACAGGTAGACGCACACCGCGGTGACCAGCAGCAACCCGGCCTTCAGCCACTTGCCGGGGATGGCCGCGCGCATGCGAAACATCTGCACGCGCCACAGGCTGCAACCGAGCCACAGGGCGATCATCCACAGCGGCAGCTGAAAGCAGAACGGCAGCATCACCAGCGCCTGCGCCAGCAACAGCCAGCCGAGGCTGACGCGCGGGATAGCCATGACGCTCATGCGCCCTGCCCGTAGAGCGCCAGGGCCCGCAGACAGGCTTCGCGGTGCGCCTCGCCACTGGCGCTGGCGAGCAATTGCCCGGGCAGTTGCAACGAGAACGCACGCTGCTGCGCCGACAGCGTCAGCACCCAGTAGCACAGGCGCGACAGGCGCTGTTCGACATCGCCGCCCAGCGCCAGAAAATCCAGGCTCAAATCACGCCCACGCAGCTCGGCGAACTCCTTGATCAACAAGGCGCCGCCCCGGGACCAGGCTTTCCAGTGCAGACGTCGCCAGGAGTCACCCGGCTGATACTCCCTGAGCCCCTGATAGTCATCGACGCCCTGCCCCAGCGTGCGCATGCCCTCGTCTTCGACATCGGTGGGTGCCGTGGCCAGGGTCGGCAATTCGCCTTCCAGCGGCTGCGGATAGACCAGCACGCGCTGGCCCGGATCAATCCAGCTCCATGCACGCAGCACGCCCAATGGAAAGCTGGTCTCGACACACACCCGTGGCGCTACCAGCCAGCCGCGCTTGTCGCTGGGCAGGTCAAGTTCCAGCTCCATGACATGGCCGACATCGATGTCGACTCGCTGCAGACTGCCACGCGACCAGCCTACGGCAATCGCCTGGTGCAGCTTGTCGCGGCTCTCGAGGCGCAAGGTGAACCGCGCCTGCTCGCCGACGAATACCGCCCCGGTGGCCACGCCGCTGACCCACAACCCCGACAGATTGCGAAAGGTATGCAAAATAGCCACCACAAAGATCGACCCCAGCAGAAATACCAGCGCGTAGGCCAGGCTGTTCTGGTAATTGATGGCCGCCAGCAAAATGAGCAGCAAGGTCAGCAAGAAACTGCTGCCCAGGCGATTGGGCATGATGAAGATATGCCGCTGACCAAGTTCCAGACGCGCCACCGCCGGCGTGCGGCGCGCCTGCCACTGGCGCCAGCGACGGTCCAGCGCGGCGATCAAAGCGTCGGTACTTCGCGCAATAGCCACTGCACCAGGGCACTGCCGCCCTGCCCGGTCGGGTCGGCGCGCTCACGCAGCCGGTGGCTGACTACTGAAGGAAGCACGGCTTGCACGTCTTCGGGAATCACATAGTCGCGGCCCACCACCAAGGCCCAGGCTCGCGCCGCCGCCAGCAGCGCCAGGCTGCCACGCGGCGAAAGGCCCCAGGCGAACTGCGGCTGGGTGCGCGTCGCCTCGACCAGGCGCAAAACATAATCGACCAGCGCATCGCTGACGCGCACGCGCCTGGCCTGAGCCTGCAACTCGGCGAGCTGGGCATGGCTGAGCAACGCCGTCATGCGTGGCAGCAGATCCCGCCGCGCCTCGCCCAACAGCAAGGCTTTCTCCGCCGCCTTGGCCGGATAACCAAGGGACAGACGCATGAGAAAGCGATCGAGCTGCGACTCCGGCAGCGCGAAGGTGCCGCCCTGACTGGTGGGGTTCTGAGTGGCGATGACGAAGAACGGCTGCGGCAGCGCACGCGTCGCGCCTTCGATGGTCACCTGCCCCTCCTCCATGGCTTCGAGCAAGGCGCTCTGGCTCTTGGGAGTGGCGCGGTTGATTTCGTCGGCCAGAATCAGTTCGGCGAAGATCGGCCCAGGGTGGAACACGAACTGGCCACTGTCCTTGTCGAACACCGAGGTGCCGAGGATGTCGCTGGGGAGCAGGTCGGAAGTGAACTGGATGCGCTGAAAGCTCAGGCCCAGCACTTTTGCCAAGGTATGGCTGAGGGTGGTCTTGCCCATGCCGGGCAGGTCTTCGATCAACAGATGACCGTTGGCGATCAGGCAGGTCAGCGCCAGGCGGACCTGGACTTCCTTGCCCAGTAGTATTTCATTGACGGCTTGCAGACAGGCTTCAAGTGCATGACGCATGGCTCGACGCTCCCTGTACCGATAGCCCAAGGCACCTGCCGCCAGCCTGGCAGCAGGTACTTACTGCGGACGATCAACGCCCGGCGCGAGACTCACGAATGTAGAAGCGTGCCTTCTCGGCCTTGCTATCGCAACCCTCGAACGCTTCGACTTGCTGCTGGGTCTTGGCGCCAGTCAGCAGCCCCAGCGCCTTGGAGTAGCTCACTGTCCCGGCAAAACCTTCGGCCTTGGCCAGATCCAGCTCGTGCCAGGCGGCGTCCAGATTAGTGGCGCAACTATCGCGATAGGCTGTCTTGCCGGCGCAACCCGTCAGTACCAAAGCAAACAACGGCACACAGATCCAGGCTTTCATGGGTGACACCTCGAGAAAAAACATAGGGTAGTGCCCAATCAGACGTTTCACCTAGCGATAAGTGCCGTTCGTCCGCTCTTTTTAACCGGTATTTCATGCGCTGAAACAACCGATGCGTGGCATGCTGATGGCATTGCGACGACGACGGAATCGATCGATGAAAAAGCGAGTAGCATTGGTCCTCGGCTCTGGCGGTGCGCGCGGTTATGCGCACATTGGCGTGATCGAGGAAATCGAACGCAGGGGCTATGAAATTGCCTGCATTGCCGGATGCTCCATGGGCGCGGTGGTCGGTGGCATTTACGCCGCTGGCAAGCTCGATGAATACCGGCGTTGGATCGAGAGCCTGGACTACCTCGACGTACTGCGCCTGGTGGATGTCAGTTTCAAGCTGGGCGCCATACGTGGCGAGAAGGTATTCGGGCAGATTCGCAAGATCGTCGGCGAGGTCAATATCGAGGACCTGCGCATTCCTTACACCGCCGTCGCCACCGACCTGACCAACCAGCAGGAGATCTGGTTTCAGGAGGGCTGCCTGCACCAGGCCATGCGCGCTTCGGCGGCGATCCCGAGCTTGTTCACCCCAGTAGTCCAAGGCAATCGCACGCTGGTCGATGGCGGCTTGTTGAATCCGTTGCCGATCGTGCCGGTAGTGTCCAGCCACTGCGACCTGATCATCGCGGTCAACCTCAATTCCACAGCGCAGAATCATTACACGCTGCCGGTGATAGAGCGGCCGGCGGCGTTCCGTTTGCGCTTCGATCAGTTACTCAGCTCGCTGGGCTCGCATCTGCCATTCCGGCGCAAGCAGGCCGAACAACTGCTGCGCCTGGAGCAACAGACACTCAAGGCAGATGCCACCGTGCTGCCCAATCCATGGCTGGCCGAAACGGCCAATCCGGCCCTGCAACAAGCGGCCGCCGCGCCGCTGGCCGAAGCCGCGCCCAAGTCCGCGACCGGCTCGGTGATCATCGACAACGTCGGCCCGGCTTCCTTGCTAGACCTGATCAACCAGAGTTTCGAGGTGATGCAGACCTCGCTGGCGCAATACAAGATTGCGGGCTATCCGCCGGATGTACTGATCAACGTGCCAAAGCGGGTGTGTCGTTTTTTCGAGTTCTACAAGGCGCCGGAACTGATTGCCTTGGGGCGGGAAATCGCCAGCGATACGTTGGATAACTATGAAAGTGAAAAACACTGACAGGGTTTATTGACCGCGGCGTCTGACCGGGCCTCTGCTGACCAAGAGACCCTCGTATATCAACTAAAGCAACCGATACCCCACCCCTGGCTCGGTGACGATATAGCGTGGCGCGGTGGGGTCGTCGCCGAGCTTGTGGCGCAAATGGCCGACAACGATACGCAGATAGTGGCTATCCTCGGCGTGGCTCGGCCCCCAGATGTCCTTGAGCAACTGCTGCTGGGTGAGCACGCGGCCGGCGTGCTGAGCCAGCAACGCCAGCAGCGCGTACTCCTTGCGGGTCAGGGTGACTGCAAGGCCCGCCAGCGACACCTGCCGGGAGGCCAGATCGATACTCAACTCGCCCCGCGTCAGGATCGCCGCGCTGCTGACCGGCACCACGGCTGCCTGGCGCAACAACACCCGCACACGAGCGAGGAACTCCTGAATGCCAAAGGGCTTGCTCACGTAATCGTTGGCGCCGCCGTCCAGTGCCTCGACCTTGTCGCCCTCCCCGGCGCGCACCGACAGTACCAGCACCGGCACCGCCGACCATTGTCGCAGCTCGCGCAGCACCGCTTGGCCATCCATGTCAGGCAGCCCGAGATCCAACACTATCAGCGCCGGGCTGGCCAGCGCGGCCTGGGTCAGACCTTCCTCGCCGTTGGCGGCCTCGATCACCCTATAGCCTTGAGAGCTGAGGCTGATGCGCAGAAACTTGCGGATCTGTGGTTCGTCGTCGATGACCAGAATGGTGGGGGGCTGACTCATGGTTCAGGCATCTTCCAAATCGCCGGGCTGGCGCTGCAGCGGCAAGCATAAAGTGATGCAAGTGCCTTGACCATCAATGCTCTCGCCAACTTCGATGCTTAGCAGCGAAAGGCGTATCATCCCCCACCGTTTCGCCAGCCCTGTGAGGGATTGGGGTGAAGCTATTTGAAAAGTCGCAGAAAGCAGAAATGTATCTAGACTGATACATTCAGGAAATGCCCGGCATACTTATCCCCTGTACCGTCCGGCCACCGGACGCTGCAGTCGACAGATCGCCCGCTCTTTGCGACCTGCAACTGTCCTGCACACTACACCCCGCCGCCCGCCGTGAGGCCGGCAGCCCTACCAGGCAGATGACCGCAAGCATGCAGAACTCCCCGATCTCCTCCAGCGATGCCAGCAAAGCTTCCCTCGGTGAAGACGAAAAACGCTGGAACACTCGTGCGCTCATCGTTGACGACGACGTGCCGATTCGCGAGCTGCTGATCGACTACCTGGCCCGCTTCGGCATCCTCGGCTTCGGTGTCACCGATGGCGAGGGCATGCGCCAGGCGTTGCAGGAAGACGTTTTCGACGTCGTGGTGCTGGACCTGATGCTGCCCGGCGAAGACGGCTTGTCCCTGTGCCGCTGGCTGCGCGCCGAGTCGGACATTCCGATCCTCATGCTCACCGCGCGCTGCGAGCCGACCGACCGTATCATCGGCCTCGAACTGGGCGCCGACGATTACATGGCCAAGCCCTTCGAGCCTCGTGAACTGGTGGCGCGCATCCAGACCATCCTGCGCCGTGTGCGTGATGATCGCAGCGACCAACGCGGTAACGTGCGTTTCGATAACTGGCGCCTGAACAGCGTGCTGCGTCAGTTGATCTCCGCCGACGGCCTGGTGGTGCCGCTGTCCAATGCCGAATTTCGCCTGCTGTGGGTATTTCTCGAGCGACCGCGCCGGGTGTTGAGCCGCGAGCAGCTGCTGGATGCCGCCCGGGGCCGCTCGATCGAAGCCTTCGACCGCAGCATCGACCTGCTGGTCTCGCGCCTGCGGCAAAAACTCGGTGATGATCCAAAAGCGCCGCAGTTGATCAAGACCGTACGCGGCGAAGGCTACCTGTTCGATGCGAGAGAAATTGGCTGATGCGAGGCGATACGCTGTTCGCCAGGCTGTTCGGCGTCTCGCTCGGGGCGATCATCATCGCCCATTTGCTGGCATTTCTTTGGTTCCAGGCGTATGGCGGCCCACCACCGCCACCCCCGCCGCCGCACATGCAACCGAACGAGTCGTTTGTCGACAGCGCCAATGCCACAGCCGATGAAAAAATCGAGGCGTTCGAGCGTAACGAACATCTGCGCCCGCGTCCGCGGCCTTGGTGGGGCGGGCCGCTGGTGCCGTTCATATTCCAGTTCATCATTTTGATCATCGCCGCCTGGTACGGTGCCAAGTTGCTGGCACGCCCCATCCAGCGCTTCAGCGAAGCCGCCGAACGCCTGAGCGAAAACCTCGACGCCCCGGCGCTGGAAGAAACCGGCCCCCGCGAAGCGCGCCGCGCCGCCAGCACCTTCAACGTGATGCAACGGCGTATTCGCGAACAGGTGCAGCAGCGATCACGCATGCTGGGCGCGGTGTCCCACGACCTGCGCACGCCGCTGTCACGGCTCAAGCTGCGCCTGGAGCAGATCGACAACGAGAAACTTCAGGGCCAGATGCGTCAGGATCTGGACGACATGATCGGCATGCTCGACTCGACCCTCACCTACCTGCACGAACAGCGCACCAGCGAGGCCCTGCAGCGCTACGACCTGCAGGCGCTGGTGGAATCGCTCTGCGAGAACGCTGAAGACAACGGCGCCCTGGTCGAGGCCCGCGGCCAGTGTGCGCCACTGCAGACGCAACCCATGGCGCTGCGTTCGTGCCTGAGCAATCTGTTGGATAACGCCCTGCGCTACGCCGGTGCGACCCAGATCGAGATCACCGATGGCGCCACCCAGGTGGTGGTGCGGGTGATCGATCACGGCCCCGGTATCAGCGCCGACAAGCGCGAAGCGGTGTTCGAGCCGTTCTTCCGCCTTGAAGGCTCGCGCAATCGCAATTCCGGCGGCGTGGGCCTGGGCATGACCATCGCCAAGGAAGCCGCTCATCGCCTGGGCGGCAGCCTGAGCCTGGAGGAAACACCCGGCGGAGGCCTCACGGCCGTGGTTCGCCTGCCTCGCGGCGAGCATGCGGTGCTCAGGACCTAGCGGCGCCGATACAATCGCCACACACGCTGGACATACTTTGTTGCAATTCTCCATGAGCCGGTGGACCGTCACCGGCCCAACACAGGGGAGCATGCCCAATGATCAGTGGCATCAGCAGTTCTTCGAGCTATTACAGCTCACTCAGCAGCACGAATAGCACAACCAGCACCACCAGCGCAGCCGCCGCAAAGAAATTCCAGGAGCAGCTGTTTGCCAGCCTGGACACCGACGGCGACGGCTCGGTCAGCAGCACCGAGCTGAGCACTGCGCTGTCCAGCAGCGAAAGCAGCGGCGACAAGGGCCTGAGCGGTATTCTGGTGAGTTTGAGCCAGAACTTCAGCAAGCTCGACGGCGACTCCAGCAGCGGCTTGAGCCTGGACGAGTTGGAGGCCGGCACCCAGCCACCGACTGACGGCCCTGGCGACAGCCAGATGGTCGACGACCTGCTCGCCTCTCTGGACAGCGATGGCGACGGCTCGGTCAGCAGCGACGAGTTGAGCACTGCCCTGAGCAGCGCTGGCAGCAGCACCGACAGCAGCCAGGTGTTTTCGGCGCTGGATACCAACAAGGACGGCACGATCAGCGCCGACGAGTTGGCCGCTGCCATGACTCCTCCACCACCGCCACCTGCCCAGAACGCCAGCTCCACGTCCAGCGACGCCTTGTTCAGCGCCCTCGACAGCGACGGCAACGGCAGCATCTCGGCCTCCGAGTTGAGCAGCGCGATGAGCAGCGACAGTTCCAGCAGCTCTGACACCAGCAGCAGCCAGAGCGAAACGTCTGCAGCGCTTAGCAAACTCATCGCCAGCATCAATCGCGAGTATCAGCTGGATAACAGCCAGACTGTGGGCAGCCAGTTGAGCGCTTCTGCGTAAAGCTTGCGATTACTCCCCTGTGGGAGCGGACTCTGCCCGCGAAGACGCCATAACTGACGCACTGCGTATTCAGGAACGGCCCTTTCGCGGGCAGCGCTCGATCTCATAGGGGTTCAGCGTGGATCAAACCGCCTTGTTCGTACGGGTCCAGTCCATCAGCAGGCTGTAAGCCACCGCCAGCAGTGTCGGACCGATGAACAGGCCGATAAAGCCGAACGCCAGCAACCCGCCGAATACCCCCAGCAGCACGATCACCAACGGAAGATCACCGCCTCGGCTGATCAGATAAGGCTTGAGCACGTTATCGACGCCACTGATGACGAACGTCCCGTAGACCCCGAGAAAGATCGCCATGCCGTAGTCACCCTTCCACGCCAGCCATAGCGTCGCGGGTACCCACGCCAACGGCGGCCCCATGGGGATCAGGCTGAGCATGAAGGTGACGATCCCCAACACCAATGCGCCCGGCACACCGGCAATCAGAAAGCCGATCAACGCCAGCAGCGCCTGCGCAGCCGCCGTACCGATCACACCATTGACCACCCGCTGAACCGTCCCGGCCACCAACTCGAGGTAGTAACCGGCGCGCTCGCCAATCAGGCGTTCCAGCAAGCGCAGCACAAAGGCCTCGACTCGCGGCCCGTCACGGTAGAAGAAGAACACGAACACCAGGCTCAGGGTCAATTCGAGCAAGCCGCCACCCACTTGCGCACTGCGCGCCAGCAACCAATTGCCGACCTGACCGAAGTACGGCTTGGCGCTTTGCAGCAAGGCCGCGCCCTGGTGGTCGAGGCTTTCCCAGGTTTGTAGCAAGCGCGGGCCTACCAGTGGCAGATTACCCAGCCATTGCGGCGCCGCCGGCAGACCATCGACCTGAACGTCACGAATAAAAGCCGTGGCATCGCGTACATGGTCGACCAGGTTGAACCCCAGCCACACCAGCGGCAGGATCACCAGCAGCATCCAGCCGCACGTCAGAATCGCTGCCGCCAACGTTTCCCGCCCACCCAGCCAGCGGGTCAGCAGGCGCATCAACGGCCAGCTGGCATAGGCGAGGATCGCTCCCCACAACAGTGCCGAAGCGAACGGCATCATCACCCATAGGCATGCCCCTAGCAGCGCGAGCAGCAGAATCTGGACCAATAGACGGTCGGTATTGAGCATTGCGGGTTCCATCCAGGAAAAAGTGTTACGACTGCAGCCACAGGCTCAGCGAATCAGTGTGATGTGCAGCCCGGGTTGTTCCAGGGTGCCCAGTTGGAGGCGGGATTCCCGTACCCCGGCAGCGACCAGTGCCGTTTGCCAGGCCGCAGCCCCCTGCCCGGCCAATGTGACCCGCAGACTGCTGTCCAGGTTCAGGGCGCGGCTCAATAAGGTCACCCAAGGTGCGGCCGGCGCAGAGGCCAGGGCGGGGTAATCGAGCATACCGGTCGTGCGCAGCGCGTTCAGCACGGTGGCGGGGTTAGGCAAGACTTCGCCCAGCGGCGCATCGGCGGTGAACTGTTCGACGTGCATCGATACAAGCCGGTTGGTGCGGGTGACGGAATAGACTGCCAGCAGGGTATCGGCATCGGGTGAAGCCAGACGCAGGAGGAAAAATCTTTGCTGATCGTCGGCACCGAGCAGCTTGGCGTTGCTGAAGATCTCGTTGGCCCACAGGCTGCTTTCACCGCATTCTCGCGCCTCGCACAAGAACAGCAACTGGGTGCCCGGGGTCTGCAAGCTTTGCCGAGCGGCGGCAAACGCCTCCTTGGCATTGCGCTCGGGGGGCAGTTCATAGGTCACCGAACTTACCTGGCCGCGGGCGTTGATCTGCGACTCCATGCGCAGCTGCCCGCTGATCTTGCGTAATGCGCCCAAGGGGTAGATACGTTCCTGCTCGGTCACTGGGCGTTCATCGATGGGCGTGGCATCGACCTCGTGTACCCGAGCGCCAACGTCGACGGCCCAGGCAGCTGGCACGGCCAGCGATGAAAGCAACAGCGCAAGGCTGGCCAGGTGAGGCTTTATCATGGTTGTCTCCATTTCAACCCGCCAAGCCTCGGCAGTTCACTGGTGCAAGTCAAGGAACGGCGAAGAATCTATTGATACAGTCTGCGACAAGATCGGCGCCGGCCTCATCATTGAGGTGCAAGTGGTGGCCGCCTGGCAGGAATACCGGGGCCCACGGCAGGCGCCCGAGCAGCTCGGTCTCCTGTGCCAAGCGCCCGTCCTGGGCGATGATCAACTGGGCCGGGCACTCGATGGCACGGGCGAATGCCAATGCCTGCTCCTCACTCAGGCGCACCGGCGAACTGAGCATCAGGCGCGAATCGCTACGCCAGGTGAAGCCGCCCGGCACTGGCATCAGGCTGCGCTCGCCCAGTAGTTCGGAGGCCTCTCGCGATACCGCGACGTGGCCTTTCATCCGCGCTTCGATGGCCCGCTCCAGCGTCGGATGTACAGTCTTGCGCTTGCGTCCGAGCGCCAACTGCTCGCGCAGTGCCAGGCCCATGCGCGCCACCGGATCATGGGGCAGCGGATTGGGCGGCACGATACCGTCGATCAGCACCACCCGCTCGATGCGCTCCGGCACGGCGCCAGCGACGAGTGTCGCAACGATCGCGCCGAGTGAATGCCCGAGCAAGGCAAAGCGCTCCCAGCCCAGTTGTTCGGCAGCCTGCAGCACGTCGTGGGCATAATCCCAGAGGGCATAGCTGGCACCCGCCGGACGATGATCGGAAAACCCGTGCCCGGCCATGTCCAGCGCCACGATGCGCAGCCCGTGCAGGCGTGGTGCCAGGCGCGCGAAACTGTTGGCGTTGTCGAGCCAGCCATGCAGGGCCAGCACCGGCTGGCCGTCTTCGGGCCCGAACGCATGAGCGGCCAATTCGATATGCGGCAAGGTCAATCTCAACTCTTGCACGGCCTTCATAGACAAGACTCCTGATGACGGATTGACGCTGACGCCTGCCAGCGGGTAATAACCTCACGGATCAGCTCGGCCGTTTGCAGCGGCCGCTCAAGGGGAAACATGTGCCCACCGGGTACGCCATGAAACTCCCCTTGGGCCAGTCGCTGAGCCGCTCGCGCATGATGACGCAGCACCACCTGGCTTTGCACCCCGCCCACCAATGCCAGCGGCACTTGCAACTGCTGCAGGCGCACGGGGTGCAGATGAGGGACGCTGCGATAGATGCTGATTTCCGTGGCTGGATCGAAGCGTAGCCGCAACCCCTGCCCCTCGACTCGCAAACCGTGCTGCAGATAGGCCTCAAGGCATTGCGCATCGAAATGGCGAAACAGCGCCTTGCCCGCGAAATACTCACGGGCGCAAGCCAGGTCGGCGAACTCCTCGCGCCGTCCCAAGGTGCGCCCGGCAGGCGTCAAACGGTCGATCAGACCCAAGCGCTTGGCGGCGCGAATCACCCATTGGTCGCGCGTGGTGAGCAGCGGCGAATCGAGCATGATCACGCCCCGATACAGGTCTGGGCGCCGCAGCGCGGCATGGAGTTGCAGCACTCCGCCCAGAGAATGTCCCACGCCCCAGATGGGCTCGGGCTGGGCCTCGAGGTGCAGGATCAACTCGTCTACCAGGCTGGTCCAGTTGTCGTCCACCGGAAAGCGCGGATCGTGGGCGTGCATGGGAAGGTGGACAACCGTGAATTGCGCTGACAGAGCAGCAAACAGCTTGCCGTAGGTCGCAGAGGGGAAACCATTGGCGTGGGCGAAGAACAGGAGCTGCGGCATACGATCAATCGTCCGGAACAAAAACTTCAAAGGCAGGAGCGCACGCATGGATTGTCCGCAGCAAGTCGCAGATGGGCAATGCCCGGAAACGCCATCGCCAACGGCGTTCCGGTCAGTCGCCAAGGCGCGCGGCTACGCCAGTTCGGGCACAGCGGCTGCGGCGAGGGTCAAGCGTGCCGCAGGCTCTTGAGCGTCATCAACCCGGCCAACGGCCACTCGCCGTCCAGCTCTGCCAGGCTGGCGGTACCCATGTGATGTTCATGGTTGTCCAGCAGCCCGAGCAAGGTGCTGACCAGGGGTTGATGGCTGACCAGCAGGATGTTTTCCAGCTTTATCGCCTCCAACTGAGTGATGACTGCACTCGGCGACTGATCAGGTGTCAGCCACGCCACTGTCCTGATGGGTTCGCCATGACCGAGTGCGTCGCGGACCAACTTCGCCGTCTGCTGCGCCCGAACATAGGGGCTGGCATAGATAGCGTCCAGCGCCAGCCCTTGCAGATGCGCTGCGCTGCGCAGCACCTCTGCGCGCCCCGCCTCGGTCAGCTCTCGCTCGGCATCGGTCGGCGCCTGATGGTGCGCCTCACCATGGCGCAGTACCCATAGCTTCATAGCTTGGGGTCCTCGTCGCGCACCGGATGCGCGGCGGGCGGCACGCTGTGGGGAGCTTCGCCTTCCGGTGGGCGCGACGCCGGCCAGTCGCTGAACGGCCAAGGCTTTTGCTCGGTATGAAAACTGCCGAAACGGCCGATCTGCGCCAGGTACTGGCTCAGGCTGTCGCCGAAGTTCATCAGCCCGGCGTTCGGCGCGCTGTAGATCAGACGGTAGATCAGTTGTACCAACACCAGCGCGCCGAGCAGAAACTGCGCGACCTGCCAGACGAGGACGAACACCAGCATCCAGACGATGCGCAGAATGATCGATTCATGGGTCGAGGGTGGACGGGGAGCATTCATGGCGCAGTACCTTGGCGAGCAATCAATTGAAACCGCTGATCGAGATGAAATCGACATCGGTCTTGGGTTCGGCATGCATCAGCACTTCGATGACCTGCTTCAAGGTACGACCCTCGAACAGAATCGCGTGTAGCCCGGCGACCAGTGGCATATAGACCTGCGCCTCCTGCGCCTTGGCTTTCAGCACCTTGAGGGTGTTGACGCCCTCCGCTACTTCGCCCAGGCGGCTGACCGCCTCTTCCAGGCTGAGGCCTTCGCCCAAGGCAAAACCGACCTGATAGTTACGGCTCTTGGGCGACGAGCAGGTGACGATCAGGTCGCCGACGCCGGCGAGCCCGAGGAAGGTCATGGGGTTGGCGCCCTGGCTGACGGCAAAGCGGGTCATCTCCGCCAGGGCACGGGTGATCAGCATGCTCTTGGTGTTCTCGCCCATGCCTAGCGCCACGGCCATGCCGGCGATAATCGCGTACACGTTCTTGAGCGCGCCGCCGAGCTCGACGCCAAAGCGATCGGTGCTTGCATACACCCGAAACGTCGGGCCGTGCAGCGCCTGCTGGACGCTCTGGCAGAGCTGCTCGTCGGCGCTGGCGATGACGGTGGCGGTCAGGGCGTGCTCGGCCACTTCACGGGCCAGGTTCGGCCCGGAGAGCACACCGATACGCGCTCGCGGAGCGATCTCCTCGAGGATCTCGCTCATCAGTTTGAACGACTGGGCCTCGATGCCCTTGGTCAGACTGACCATCATCTTGCCCGCCAGCAGCGCCTCGTGGTCGGCCAATACCGCACGCAGGGCGCTGGACGGCAGGGCCACGAAAATCAGCGGCGCCGCTTCGAGCGTGGCCAGCAGGTCGGTGACCGGCTCCACGCCTGGATGCACCTTGATGCCCTTGAGGTAGCGTGGATTCTCCCGCTGCTCGCGCATGGCACGGGCCTGCTCGGGGTCGCGCATCCACTGCAGCACGCGATGACCATTCTCGGCCAGCAGATTGGCGGCGGCGGTCCCGAAACTGCCACCGCCTAGCACTGCCACAGGCTGTTTATCAGTCATATTCAATCCGTTAGCGGGTTACAGTGACAAAGGTCGCATTATACGGGGCGGTGTCGGCACCACCAGTCCTTCGGCGTGCGGTCGCGCACACGCTATGGGGTAGGACAGCGCCAGCGACGCGGTTCTCCGTCGAGAATGCATGTATGTGACTGAAAATGTCGTAACAGTCAGTTACCATGCTTCATAAATCTTTGTGGACACACTGCTGTCGTGCAATCCCACCCCCTTCATTCCCCTCGTTCATCGAGCGTCCCTGGCGTCGATCCCGTTGTCGTGGGCGTTGATCGGAGGCGCCGGTGAAGCTGCGGCGCAAGTGGGATATCCATACCCGCACCCAGCTGATCAGCCTGGGCCCGGCGATCTTGCTGACGCTGCTGTTGATCTGTTTTTTCACCTTCGTCCGCATCCAGGACCTGCGCCAGGAACTCAACCACACCGGCCAGTTGATCGCCAACCAGTTGGCCCCCGCCTCCGAATACGGCGTAGTGACGGGTAACACTGACGTGCTTGAAGCACTGATGAACGCCACCCTGGCGATTCCCCATGTGCGTTTCCTGGAAATCCAGAATGCTCAGGACCGCATCCTCGCCTACGTCGAGCAGCCCAGCGAAGGCGACACGCCGTCCCGACGCATCGAGGTGTTCCAGGCTCCCATTCGCCAGCAGCGCAACGCTCTCAAGGACGCCACCGAGCGCGGCGTGCCACCCAGCGAGATCAGCGGCGAACTGCCCGAGTATCTGGGTCGAGTGATTGTCGGCATGTCGGATGACGCGTTCAGCCAGCGCCAGCAGGAGATCGTCCTCAAGGCCGGTGTGCTGGCGCTGTTCGCCTTGATTCTGACTTTCCTGCTGGCCCGGCGCCTGTCCCGCGACCTGTCACAACCGATCAGCGACATGAGCGCCGCCGTCACTGCCATTCGCGAGGGCGACTTCCAGGCCGTACTGCCGGTACCCCCTGGCGATACCGAGCTGGGCGAACTGGCGCGCCACCTCAACGAACTGGCCACCGGGCTGCAGCAAGCCAGCCACGAGCAGCGCGTGGCCATGGACGAACTCATCCATACCCGCGAAGAAGCAGAACGCGCCAACAGCGCCAAATCGGAATTCCTGGCGATGATGAGCCACGAATTGCGCACACCCATGAACGGCGTGCTGGGCATGCTGCAGTTGCTCGAAACCACACAGATGACCGACGAGCAGAAGGAATATGCCGCGCTGGCGACTCAATCGACCGAACACTTACTCAAGGTCATCAACGACATTCTCGATTTCTCGCGTATCGAGCGCGCCAACCTGGAACTGGAACACATCGCTTTCGACTTGCCGCAACTGATCGAACTGATTGCCCAGCCCTTCCGCCTCGATGCCGAGCAGCGCGGGCTGCGCCTGGAGCTGGAAATCGGTGCAGCGTTGCGTGGCGTGCACGTCGCCGGCGACCCGACGCGCATCCGGCAGATACTGGTCAACCTGATCGGCAACGCGTTGAAGTTCACCGAGGCGGGCCATGTGCGTATCGAAGTCTCCAGCCAGGCGTTGGACCACGACCTGATCTGGCTGACCTGTACGGTGAGCGACACTGGCATCGGTATCAGCGCGCAGAACCTCGAATCGATGTTCGTCGCCTTCCGCCAGGCCGACAGTTCGATTTCCCGGCGCTACGGCGGCACCGGCCTGGGCCTGCCGATCGCGCGCAACCTGGCCGAGCGCATGGGCGGCACCCTGCATGCCGACAGCGAGGTCGGCCAGGGATCCACCTTTACCCTGGAACTGCCGCTGGCATTGAGCAACCCGCCGCTGGTGGTTAGCCTGCCAGCGCCCGCACGATCGAGTCCCAACGATGGCACCAAGACCATCGGGACCGGCCTGCACGTGCTGCTGGTGGAAGACAATCCGGTCAACCAGACCGTTATCGAAGCCATGCTGCGCAGCCTGGGCTTCACCGTCAGCGTGGTCGGCGATGGCGCCCAGGCAGTGACGGAAGTATCGCGTTTGCGCTTCGATGCGGTACTGATGGATTGTCGTCTGCCGGTCATCGACGGATACGAAGCCACACGCAGAATTCGTCTGCTAACGTTGCATAACGACGTTCCTGTCATTGCACTCACCGCCAACGCGCTGCATGGCGATCGGGAAGCCTGTATCGACGCCGGGATGAACGATTACCTGGCCAAACCGTTCAAACGCAGCGATCTGTTGCTGATCCTGCAGCGCTGGATATCCTGAAACGCGTCATTACCGCCTTGGGCGAGCCCTTCTGCGCCCTGCTACGCAGACACATCGGCGGGCATTAGCGCTAAACGGCTGCCACCAGGTGACGAAAATGTTAGAGTACGGGAGTCTTTGACATTTACTTGGACCAAAAAAAACGTCCGAAAAACCATTTCAGTGCACACCTGTACATTCGTATACTCTGTGCTGTGACTTTCATCATTACGCAATAGTCTATGTACAGGCTGCCGACTCGGCCTTCATCCAACGGGTCGATCGGGAAGATTTGCCCCCTGCCAGGCAGGGACTATTGAGGAGCTCGCATGACCAAACAAAACGCCTTTACCCGGGAAGACCTGCTGCGCTGCAGTCGCGGTGAGCTGTTCGGCCAAGGTAATGCGCAACTGCCCGCCGGCAACATGCTGATGGTGGATCGCATCACTCATATCAGCGAAGAAGGCGGTGCATACGGCAAAGGTGAATTGGTCGCCGAGCTGGATATCAACCCGGACCTGTGGTTCTTCGCCTGCCATTTCGAAGGCGACCCGGTAATGCCGGGCTGCCTGGGCCTCGACGCCATGTGGCAGTTGGTCGGCTTCTTCCTCGGCTGGCAGGGTTTGCCTGGTCGCGGTCGCGCACTGGGCTCGGGCGAAGTGAAATTCACCGGTCAGGTACTGCCGACCGCCAAGAAGGTCACGTACAACATCCAGATCAAGCGTGTCATGAAGGGCAAGCTGAACCTGGCAATCGCCGATGGTACTGTCAGCGTTGACGGTAAGCAGATCTACACCGCCGAAGGCCTTCGGGTCGGCGTGTTCACATCCACCGAAAATTTCTAAGGGTTATCCGCATGCGCCGCGTCGTTATCACTGGTCTGGGCATTGTTTCCTGCTTGGGCAATGACAAAGACACCGTCTCCGCAAACCTGCGGGCGAGCCGCCCTGGCATCCGATTCAACCCGGAATATGCCGAAATGGGTTTGCGCAGCCAGGTTTCCGGCTCCATCGACCTCAACCTCGAAGAGCTGATCGACCGTAAAGTCTTCCGCTTCGTCGGCCACGCCGCCGCATACGCGTACCTTGCCATGGCCGATGCCATCAAGGACTCGGGCCTGACGGAAGAGATGGTCTCCAACCCCCGCACCGGCCTCATCGCCGGCTCCGGCGGCGCGTCGACCCTCAACCAGATGGAAGCGCTGGACATCCTGCGCGAAAAAGGCGTCAAGCGCGTCGGCCCGTACCGCGTTACCCGCACCATGAGCAGCACGGTGTCGGCTTGCCTGGCTACCCCCTTCAAGATCAAGGGTCTGAACTACTCGATCGCTTCGGCCTGCGCCACCAGCGCTCACTGCATCGGCACCGCCATGGAGCAGATTCAGATGGGCAAGCAGGACATCGTCTTTGCCGGCGGCGGTGAAGAAGAGCATTGGAGCCAGTCGTTCCTGTTCGACGCAATGGGCGCGTTGTCCAGCAAGCGCAACGACACCCCGGAGAAAGCCTCCCGCGCCTATGACAACGACCGTGACGGTTTCGTCATCGCCGGTGGTGGCGGCATGGTGGTGGTCGAAGAGCTCGAACACGCCCTCGCCCGCGGCGCCAAGATCTACGCTGAAATCGTCGGCTACGGCGCCACTTCCGATGGCTACGACATGGTCGCACCGAGCGGCGAAGGCGCCATCCGCTGCATGCAGATGGCAATGTCTACCGTCGACGCACCAATCGACTACCTGAACACCCACGGCACCTCGACTCCGGTCGGCGACGTCGCGGAGATCAAAGGTGTACGTGAGGTGTTCGCTGGCAAGGCACCTGCCATCAGCTCTACCAAGAGCCTGTCGGGTCACTCCTTGGGCGCTGCGGGCGTGCATGAGGCGATCTACTGCATGCTGATGATGGAAGGCAACTTCATTGCAGGTTCGGCCAACATCGACGAGCTGGATCCAGCGGTCGCCGATCTGCCGATCCAGACGGTGACCAAGGAAAACGTCGAGCTCAACACCGTGATGAGCAACAGCTTCGGCTTCGGCGGCACCAACGCTACCCTGGTACTGCAACGCTGGCAGGGCAAGTAAGGTTCGACCTTGCTTAACAAGAAAGGCGCCGAAAGGCGCCTTTTTTGTTTTTGCTTTGAGCTGTGGTGAGGCAAGCGCGGATCAGTCCTGGAACACTTCATCCAACAGGTAGTGCATCGAGGCGAACGCACGATCGGCGACCGTCTTGTTGTACATCTGCACGCCAGGATTGTTGGCTTCGGTATCGGTGAACGAGTGATACGCGCCGCCGAAACTGGTCAGGGTCCAATCCACACCAGCGTCGTTCATTTCCTTCTCGAATGCTGGCAGTTGCTCCTTGGGAACCAGCGGGTCACTGGCGCCATGCAACACCAGGACCTTGCCCTTGATGTTCTTGCCATCAGCCGGATTCGGCGTATCCAGAGTACCGTGGAACGACACTGCCGCCTTCAATGGCGCACCGGTGCGGGCCAACTCCAATGCACAGCAACCGCCGAAGCAGAAACCGAAAGCCGCCAGCTTGGCACTGTTGACGCTGGCTACGGTCTGGCTTTGCAACTGATCCAGCGCCGCTTGCATACGCTTGTTCAGCAGTGCACGATCATTCTTCAACGGTGTCATCGCCGCTGCAGCCTGATCGCCATTCTGTGGACGCACCGCCTGCCCATAGAGGTCAGCCAGCAGCACTACGTAGCCTTTGGAAGCCACGGACTGGGCGATACGCTCAGCGCCTTCGCTGACGCCCATCCAGTTGGGGGCCATCACCAGCCCAGGACGTGGGGAAACGACATCTGCGTCATACACCAGACGGCTTTCGTAATCGATGCCATCGATCTGATAGACAACGGATTGAACAGTGACTGCGCTCATGGATTTATTCCCCAATTGAAGTCTTGACGACTGTAACGAAAAAACCCGCCGAAGCGGGTTTGATCTGCGACTGGTTAGACTGACAGCTCAACCAGCAACTTGTTCAGGCGACGCACATACGCCGCCGGGTCTTTCAGGCTGTCCCCTGCCGCGAGTGCGGCCTGGTCGAAGAGGATGTGCGAGAAGTCGGCGAAACGGTCTTCGCTCTGCTCGTTGTCCAGTTTTTCGATCAGCGGGTGGGCCGGGTTGAATTCAAAGATAGGCTTGGAGTCCGGCACTTTCTGCCCGCTCGCTTCGAGGATCTGACGCATCTGCAGGCCCAGGTCCTGCTCCCCGATGGCCAGAATCGCCGGCGAGTCGGTCAGGCGATGCGAAACCCGCACCTCGCTGACCACATCACCCAGCGCAGCCTTGAGGCGCTCGACCAGGCCTTCCTTGTCCTTGGCGACTTCTTCCTGGGCTTTTTTGTCCTCGTCGGAATCCAGCTTACCCAGATCCAGGTCGCCACGGGCGACGTCAACGAAGCCCTTGCCATCGAAGTCGGTCAGGTAGCTCATCAGCCACTCGTCGATGCGATCTGTCAGCAACAGCACTTCGATGCCTTTCTTGCGGAAGACTTCCAGGTGCGGGCTGTCCTTGACCTGAGCGTAGGATTCGCCGGTCAGAAAGTAGATCTTGTCCTGACCTTCCTTGGCGCGAGCCAGGTATTCAGCCAGGCCGACGGATTGCTCGCCGCTGCTGTCGTGAGTCGACGCGAAGCGCAGCAGGCCGGCGATCTTCTCCTTGTTGGCGAAGTCTTCAGCCGGGCCTTCCTTGATGACCTGGCCGAAGTTCTTCCAGAAGCCCTTGTATTGCTCGGGTTCGTTCTTCGCCAATTTTTCCAGCATGTCCAGCACGCGCTTGGTCAGGGCCGATTTCATCGAGTCGATGATCGGATCCTTCTGCAGGATTTCACGCGATACGTTCAGCGACAGGTCGTTTGAATCGACCACACCCTTGATGAAGCGCAGGTACAGCGGCAGGAAGGATTCTGCCTGGTCCATGACGAACACGCGCTGCACATAGAGCTTGAGGCCGCGCGGGGCTTCACGCTGGTACAGGTCGAACGGCGCGCGGGCCGGCACGTACAGCAACGAGCTGTATTCCAGCTTGCCTTCGACCTTGTTGTGGCTCCAGCTCAGCGGGTTCTCGTAATCGTGACCGATGTGCTTGTAGAACTCCTGGTATTCCTCGTCCTTGATCTCGGTACGTGGGCGGGTCCAGAGGGCACTGGCGCGGTTGACGGTTTCCCACTCCAGCGCGGGCTGCTCTTCGCCTTCAGCGGCGGGCGCCTGCTCTTTAGGCAATTCGATCGGCAGGGCGATGTGATCCGAGTACTTCTTGATGATGTTGCGCAGGCGATAGCCGTCGGCGAACTCGTCTTCAGCCGCCTTGAGGTGCAGCACGATGCGGGTGCCGCGCTCGGCCTTGTCGACGTTGGCGACTTCAAACTCGCCTTCGCCCTTGGACGACCAGTGCACACCCTCGCTGGCAGCGGTGCCGGCACGACGGCTGAATACTTCGACCTGGTCGGCGACGATGAACGCCGAGTAGAAGCCCACGCCGAACTGACCGATCAGGTGCGAGTCCTTCTTCTGGTCGCCGCTGAGGTTTTTCATGAAGTCGGCAGTGCCGGACTTGGCGATGGTGCCCAGGTGTGTGATCACGTCCTGGCGGTTCATGCCGATGCCGTTGTCTTCGAGCGTGACGGTCTTGGCGTCTTTGTCGAAGCTCACACGAATCTTCAGCTCGCCAGCACCTTCAAGCAGCTCTGGCTTGGCCAGGGCTTCGAAGCGCAGCTTGTCGACGGCGTCGGAAGCGTTGGAGATCAATTCGCGAAGGAAGATTTCCTTGTTGGAATACAGCGAATGGATCATGAGGTGCAGCAGTTGCTTCACCTCGGTCTGGAAGCCCAGGGTTTCTTTTTGAGTTTCCACGCTCATGGTCACACACTCCAATCAGATGGCAGAAGCCGCTTACCTTGAGCTGAGCGACACGCTCGGCACTGGCCGGTTTGCGGCGGGATGAGCAACAGATGGGGGCGTGACTGAGGATTTCAAGGCCAGGTATGTCGATGCGATGCCAGGCAAATGTATCCGCACGCTGCACAGCCCGTGGCAGAGAGCCGGCTTACCTGAAACCGTGACGGGCGCGCGACGCCGAGCAAAAAACCTATAGTGATCCATCACTTGCGTTCACCCAAGTGAAAGGAACTTTAAATTGGGTATCGGCTCGAAGGGGGGCGTGAACACTATAAAACAGGAGAAACACCCCATGCGTAAATCTCTGGCATTGACCTTGATGCTGACTGCCGCCCTGGGCCTCGCGGCCTGCGACAAAAAATCCGAAGACAAGGCGCAAGACGCCCAGCAGCACGCCGAACAGGCCCAGGAAAAAATGGACCAGGCACAAAGCAAAATGAATGATGCAGCGAAAGAAAACGCTGAAGCGGCCAAAGACAGCAATCAGTCCGCTCAGGAAGCCGCCAAGGAACAGAACGGCGCGATGATGCAAAAAGCTCCGGAAACCCAGCCTGTGCCGGCCACCAAGCCGTAACTGCGTCTATCCCTGTGGGAGCGGGCTGTGTCTGCGAAAAGCTTCGCGGGCACATCGCGCCCCCACGTAGACCTAGATCGTCGCCATGACGATCTGGCGATACACCGGGCTGAGCATGATCAAGAAGGTGCAGATCAAACCGACAAGCCATACCAGGCTGCGCGGGCTCGACTTGTCGTTCCAGTACAGGAACAGATAAAGCACCCGAGTGATCACGAACAGGATCGCCAGCAGATCGATCAGCCACCCCTGAGTCTGCGTGGTGTGCGCCATCAGCACCGCCACCGCAAACAACGTGAATGCCTCCCAGCAGTTTTGATGCGCCGCCACTGCACGCGCACCCAGCCCGCTTAACTTCGCCTGCTGCGCCCGTGGATTATGGTTGTCGTAACCCTGCGCCTTCATCTCGCGAGTCACTGGCACTCGCGCCACGAAAATCAACAGCGCACTGATGAACACACACCAGAATGGAATACTCATGGGTAACGCTCCTTGATGGACGCCGTGGGCCATGCGGACGACCCGGGCCCTTTTATGTGCGTCCTAAAGCTTGGAGAACGGCGCCAGCCACTCGTTCCATATCGCCATCATCGTAACGCTGGTCGATGGGCAACGGCAGCATGCACTCCGTCCAGCGCCTGGCCGCCGCGCCCAGGGCTGGGTCATCCAGCAACTCACGCCAGTAGGTCGCCACGTAGATGCGCTGCTGCTGCAACGCGCTGCGCACCTGATTGGCCTGTTCCGCACTGGCGAGCAGCAACGGGTAGACCATGGGCGCGCTCACCCCGGCAAAAAGACTGAAGCCATTGAGCCCATCGAGGCGCTCGCGCAGCACGGCGAAGTTGGCTTGGCGACGTGCCTGGATGCGTGAGTAATCAATGCCATCGAGCAAACGCGCCGTAAGGGCCGACATGCCACGCATGCCCTCGTCGCGAATGCTGTGCTCGACCTCGATAAACGTCCCGTAAAACGGCTCTGGACCGGCTTCCAACCGCCCTATCAACGCCCGGGTACGGCCTTCGCTGCTGCCTGGCTCGAGGTCCGGTATATCCGCCGGGCCGTTGACCAGCCAGCCACCGTCCGGAACGCCAACGAACTTGCGCGGGGAATACAGCGTGGGGACGCCGTCCAGAGGCGCACTGAACAGGCTCTGAGCATTATCGATGATCAATCGCCCGGACAACGCCGGCCACAGTCGCTGGCGGATGTACTCATCCTTGAGCCCGAAGTAATTGACGTATTGCAGATACTCGTCGGCATTCAAGGTGGGCAACTCCACCGGTTGCAACTGATCATCGACTGGGTAGCGCACCACCTCCACACCCGAGCGTAGCGCAGCGTCATGCATGGTCGAACAGGTATAGTCGGGGAGGTAGAGGCGCTTGATGACGCTGGCCTGCAGCAACGCCTGCAAAGCGAAGCGGGCGCTGTTGAACCCTAGCGCCTGAGGGTACAGCGTGGTCCCGCGATTGAATTCAAGCTCGAAAAACCCGCCAATCGCCATCGCCATGTGCCCTGCTCTCCTGAGTCATTGAGTGCAGGAGCGTAGCATTTATGGGCGCGAAGAGTTCATCCTGCGGATTATGTGGCGCTCTGACAGCCCTTTCGCCGCCTAAAGCGCAACGAACAATCCGCAGGAATTCCAGGCATTACGCCACCGCATGTTCCGGCCGACCCAGCAAGCGATCACAGATCACCGCCGCCAGCAGCGCCAGCACCGACGGCACCAGCCAGGCCAGGCCTTGATCACTCAGCGGCAAGTGTGCCAACACGTCCGGCAGGTAGCTGGCGTAGCTGGTGCCTTTGATCGCATCGACCATACCGAACACCAACGCGACCAGCATCACCGGCGCCACGATGCGCCCTTGCGAATGCCAGAACCCTTTGCAAAAACTCAACGCTACCAACGCGATGCACGGCGGGTAGATTGCCGTCAGCACCGGGATCGAGAAGTGAATCAGGTTGGTCAATCCGAGGTTCGACACCAGCAACGAAAACAAGGCCAGCGCGACGACCAGGGCTTTATAGGGCAGTCGCAGCGCCTCGCTGAAATACTCGGCACACGCACAGGTCAGGCCCACCGCAGTGACAAGGCACGCCAGCGAGATCAGTACCGCCAAAAATACGCTACCGATCGACCCGAAGGTGTGTTGCACATAAGCGTGCAATACCGCCGCGCCATTACCCGCGCCCGCAGCGATGGAGTGGCTGCCCGCGCCCAAGCGGAACAGGCTGAAGTAGACCAGTGCCAGGCCAACCCCGGCGATCAGGCCGGCAATGATCGCGTAGCGGGTAATCAACTGCGGCGACTCGACGCCGCGCGAACGGATGGCATTGACGATGACGATGCCAAACACCAGCGCCCCAAGGGTATCCATGGTCAGGTAACCATTGATGAACCCCTGCGAGAACGGCGAGGCCGCATACTCGGGTACCGCGTCACCAATGGGACCAGCCGGCAGCACGAACGCGGCAATCCCCAGCGCAGCCAAGGCGACGATCTTCAACGGCGCCAGAAAGCGCCCTACCGTGTCCAGCAGCTTGCCCGGGTACAGCGAGATGAAGAACACCAGGATGAAATACACCAGGCTGTAGAGGAACAGCGGCAATGGGCCGTCACCTGTGAGCGGCGCCATGCCGACTTCGAAAGACACCGTGGCCGTGCGCGGCGTCGCGAACAACGGCCCTACCGCCAGATAGCACACCGCCGCCAGGATACCGCCGGCCACTTTGCCGATCGGGCTGCTGAGTGCATCCATGCCACCGCCGACCTTGGCCAGCGCCACTACCGTGACGACCGGCAGGCCGACAGCCGTGATCAGGAAGCCCAGCGCTGCCATCCACACATGGGGCCCCGCCTGCAGGCCGACCATTGGCGGGAAAATGATGTTGCCGGCGCCCACGAACAGGGCGAAGGTCATGAAACCCAGTGCCAGGATGTCCTGGCCTTTCAACACTTTCATCAGGGGGAAACCACACATTCAAATCGGAATTTAGAGGGGGATTTCCCAAGGGTGCGGGAAATGTGATCGGCCGCGATGGAGGCCAATCCTTAAGAGCACGTCAGCCCCTTTTGAGGGCAACACGCGCAAAGCGGCGGCTAGGGTAGCGAAAATGCGCATAAAACGCACTTTTTAAGGGCCGAGAACCGATAAAGCGCACCAGAATCAGACGCGTCCTACCTTCAATAACTGGTTGTCGAGCAGTTGCCGCCCACAACAACGACAAAGGCCACCCGAAGGTGGCCTTTGTGTGCAGAGCGATCAATCCAGCCTTAGGCCTTCTTGACTTCCCAGCCAGTCAGCTCGGCCAGGGCCTTGCCGATGTCGGCCAGCGAACGCACGGTCTTCACGCCAGCGTCTTGCAGCGCAGCGAATTTCTCGTCTGCAGTGCCTTTGCCGCCGGAGATGATCGCGCCAGCATGGCCCATGCGCTTGCCCGGAGGAGCAGTCACACCCGCAATGTAGGAAACCACAGGCTTGGTCACGTTAGCCTTGATGTAGGCCGCCGCTTCTTCTTCAGCCGAACCGCCGATCTCGCCGATCATGACGATCGCTTCGGTCTTCGGGTCTTCCTGGAACAGCTTCAGGATGTCGATGAAGTTGGAGCCCGGGATCGGGTCACCGCCGATGCCGACACAGGTGGACTGACCGAAACCGGCGTCAGTGGTCTGCTTCACGGCTTCATAGGTCAGGGTGCCGGAACGGGAAACGATACCGACCTTGCCTGGCAAGTGAATGTGACCAGGCATGATGCCGATCTTGCACTCGCCCGGCGTGATCACGCCTGGGCAGTTAGGGCCGATCAGGGTAACGCCCAGCTCGTCGCATTTGACCTTCGCGTCCAGCATGTCCAGGGTAGGAATGCCTTCAGTGATGCAGATGATCAGCTTGATGCCGCCGAACGCCGCTTCAAGGATGGAGTCCTTGCAGAACGGAGCCGGTACGTAGATCACACTGGCAGTAGCGCCGGTCTTTTCCACAGCTTCGCGAACAGTGTTGAATACCGGCAGGTTCAGGTGCGTGGTGCCGCCTTTGCCTGGGGTAACGCCGCCGACCATCTTGGTGCCGTAGGCGATGGCTTGTTCGGAGTGGAAAGTACCTTGCGAGCCGGTGAAGCCCTGGCAGATGACTTTGGTGTCTTTATTGATCAGGACGCTCATTACTTGCCCTCCGCAGCTTTGACGACTTGTTGAGCAGCGTCGGTCAGGCTGGTAGCAGCGATGATGTTCAGACCGCTTTCTGCCAGTACTTTAGCGCCCAGGTCAGCGTTGTTGCCTTCAAGACGGACAACGACCGGGATTTTCACGCCGACTTCTTTCACGGCGCCAATGATGCCTTCGGCAATCATGTCGCAGCGAACGATGCCGCCGAAGATGTTGACCAGAACGGCCGCGACGTTGGTGTCGGACAGAATGATCTTGAACGCTTCGGTTACGCGCTCTTTGGTAGCACCACCGCCTACGTCGAGGAAGTTGGCTGGCTTGCCGCCGTGCAGGTTGACGATGTCCATGGTACCCATGGCCAGGCCAGCACCATTGACCATGCAGCCGATGTTGCCTTCAAGGGCAACGTAGTTCAGTTCGAACTTGGCAGCGTGAGCTTCGCGCGGGTCGTCCTGCGATGGATCGTGGAAGCCCTTGAGCTTCGGCTGACGATACATGGCGTTGGCGTCGATGTTGATCTTGGCGTCCAGGCAATGCAGATCGCCATCAGCCTTGATCACCAGCGGATTGACTTCCAGCAGGGCCAGATCGTGGTCCTGGAACAGCTTGGCCAGGCCGACGAAGATCTTGGCGAACTGGGCGACTTGCTTGCCTTCCAGACCCAGTTGGAACGCCAGGTCACGACCCTGGAATGGCTGAGCGCCAACCAGTGGATCGATAGTGGCCTTGAGAATCTTTTCAGGAGTGTCGTGAGCGATCTTCTCGATGTCCACGCCACCTTCGGTGGAAGCCATGAACACGATACGGCGGCTCGAACGGTCTACAACGGCGCCCAGGTACAGCTCTTTGGCGATGTCGGTGCAGGATTCGACCAGGATCTTGGTGACGGGTTGACCGTTGGCGTCAGTCTGGTAAGTCACCAGACGCTTGCCCAACCACTGCTGTGCGAAAGCCTTGGCGTCTTCCTTGCTGCGAACCAGCTTGACGCCGCCCGCTTTACCGCGACCACCGGCGTGGACCTGAGCCTTGACGACCCATTCAGTGCCACCGATCTTGTCGCAGGCTTCTGCCGCTGCTTCGGGGGTGTCTACTGCGTAACCTGTCGATACTGGCAGGCCGTACTCAGCGAACAGCTGCTTACCCTGATACTCGTGAAGATTCATGCTTATTACCGTCTTCGTTAGGTACTGCGCGTTCGGCGCTGCACTGTGAAAGTGCCGCACCACCTGTGACTGCTGCTCGCAAGAACCCTATCCCGGCCGACGGCGCGTGGACCTGGCCTGAATCGAGACCTTGCGAGGTCGAGTCCGACGAACATTCCGCGGTGGGCCCTGCAGGCAGGGCTCACGACGGGCAGCGCGTCGTGGTTTCTTATTGTTTAACGCTTTTTGCGGTTGGCAATGTGGATGGCGCCGCCATTCACAGCCAAGGCCGCTTCGTGCAGGGCTTCGGACAGGGTCGGGTGCGAGAACACCATCATCCCCAAGTCTTCGGCACTGGTGCCGAATTCCATGCCGATCGCGCCCTGCTGAACCAGTTCTGCAGCGCTCGGGCCAATGACGTGAACACCCAATACGCGGTCAGTCTTGGCGTCGGCGATGACCTTGACGAAACCGCCGGTATCGTTTGCAGCCATGGCACGGCCACTGGCGGCGAACGGGAAGGTGCCCACGTTAACTTCAACGCCTTCAGCCTTCAAGGCCTGTTCGGTCTTGCCGACCCACGCGATTTCCGGGTGAGTGTAGATGACCGATGGGATCAGGTCGTAGTTCATCTGGGTCTTGTGACCCTTGATGCGCTCGACGACCATGATGCCCTCTTCAGAAGCCTTGTGGGCCAGCATCATGCCGCGGACCACGTCACCGATGGCGTAGACGCCCGGTACGCTGGTGGCACAGTAATCGTCGACGAAGATGAAACCACGTTCGTCGATGTCTACACCGCTGTCAGTGGCCAGCAATTCGGTGGTCACAGGACGGCGACCAACGGCAACGATCAGCTTGTCGAAAGTGATGGTCTGCTCGCCATTGGCGTCAGTGTAGGTGACCACGACTTCTTCGCCGTTGACCTTGGAGCCCGTGACGCGAGCGCCCAGCTTGATGTCCAGGCCTTGTTTGGTCAGGGTCTTGTAGGCTTCCTTGGACACTGCGGCATCGGCGGCGACCAGGAAGGTTTCCAGCGCTTCAAGCACGGTGACCTGAGCACCCAGACGCGACCATACCGAACCCAGTTCCAGACCGATGACGCCAGCGCCGATCACGCCCAGACGCTTAGGTACAGTCTGGAATTCCAGAGCACCGGTGGAATCGACGATAACGTTCTGGTCGACCGGAGCCGGTGGAATATCGATCGGACGCGAACCGGAAGCCAAGATCACGTTATCGGCCTCGATTACTTCAACAGTGCCGTCGACACCGGTGACTTCGACTTTCTTGCCGGCCAGCAGCTTGCCGTGGCCTTGCAGGGTGGTCACGCCGTTGGCTTTGAACAGGGTGGCAACACCAGAGGTCAGGCCTTTGACGATATTGGCCTTGCGACCGACCATGGCCGGTACGTCCATGGTCACGCCAGCGTGGTTGATACCATGGATGGCGAAGCCGGACTCGGCTTCATGGAACTTCCAGGAGCTGTCCAGCAGCGCCTTGGAGGGAATGCAACCTACGTTCAGGCAAGTACCGCCCAGGGCCAGCTTGCCCTCCTTGTCCTGATACTTCTCGATGCAGGCAGTCTTGAGGCCAAGCTGCGCAGCCTTGATGGCGGCCACGTAGCCGCCAGGGCCTGCGCCAATCACTACCAGGTCGAATTTCTGGGTCATAAATAAATTCCTATTAGCTTCAAGCTTCAAGCTTCAAGCCGTAAGCCAAGACACGCCGTGAACGGATCGAGCCTTGTCGCTTACAGCTTGCAGCTGCTGTTTCAGATATCCAGCAACAGACGAGCTGGGTCTTCCAGCAGGTTCTTGATGGTCACCAGGAAGGTCACGGCTTCTTTACCATCGATCAGACGGTGATCGTAGGACAACGCCAGGTACATCATCGGACGGATGACCACCTGATTGTTGATCGCCACCGGACGCTGAATGATGTTGTGCATGCCGAGAATGGCCGCTTGTGGCGGGTTGACGATCGGAGTCGACAGCATCGAACCGAAGGTACCACCGTTGGTGATGGTAAACGTACCGCCAGTCATTTCGTCGATCGACAGCTTGCCGTCACGGGCTTTCTTGCCATAGGCAGCGATGCCGCCTTCGATTTCAGCCAGGCTCATGCTCTCGGCGTTACGCAGGACCGGAACCACCAGGCCACGGTCGCTGGACACGGCCACACCGATATCGGCATAGCCGTGGTAAACGATGTCTGCACCATCGATCGACGCGTTGACGGCCGGGAAGCGTTTCAGCGCTTCGGTGGCAGCCTTGACGAAGAACGACATGAAGCCCAGGCGTACGCCGTTGTGGGACTTCTCGAACAGATCCTTGTACTTCGAACGCAGCGCCATGACTTCGGTCAAGTCGACTTCGTTGAAGGTCGTCAGCATGGCCATGTTCGACTGGGCTTCGACCAGGCGACGGGCAACGGTGGCACGGACACGAGTCATCGGCACGCGCTTCTCGGTGCGATCGCCAGGCGCGGTCACCACCGGGGCAGCAGCAGCTGGCGCGGCCGGCTTGGCGGCAACGGGTGCGGACTTCTTGGCTTCGATGGCGGCAACCACGTCTTCCTTGGTCACGCGGCCGTCCTTGCCAGTGCCCTTGATGCTGCTCAGGGCAATGCCGTTTTCTTCAGCCAGTTTGCGGGCAGCCGGAGCGCCGATAGGATCTTCGTCACCTGCGCCAGCGGCAGGGGCAGCGGCGGCAGTTGCCGCTACAGCTGGAGCCGCGGCGGCCGGAGCGGCAGCAGCACCGCCCTCTTCGATGGTCGCCAGCAGTTCGTCGGACAGAACGGTGTCGCCTTCGTTCTTGACGATCGCGCCCAGGACGCCGTCAGCGGTGGCCAGGACTTCGAGGACGACCTTGTCAGTCTCGATGTCGACGATCAGCTCATCACGCTTGACTGCATCGCCCGGTTTCTTGTGCCAGGTGGCAACGGTGCCATCGGCAACCGATTCCGGGAAAGTAGGGGCTTTGATCTCGATAGCCATTATCAGTAATTCCTTAAATTCGGTTTCAGTAGCGCGAAGGCGTTAGACAGTGAATGCGTCTTTCAGCAGTTTTTCCTGCTGTTCGGCGTGCATCGAAGCGTATCCGCAGGCAGGTGCAGCAGAAGCGTCACGACCTGCATATTCGAGTCCCAGCCCCTTCACGTGGTTGCCGATACTGCGACGCAGGTGATGCTGGCTGCTGTACCAGGCGCCCTGGTTCATAGGCTCTTCCTGACACCACACTGCGTTCTGCAGATTGGTGTAAGGCGCGATGGCCTCCATCAGGTCGTCTTCCGGGAACGGGTACAGCTGCTCGATACGCACGATGGCGATATCTTCGCGACCTTCGTTGCGACGTTTTTCCAGCAGGTCGTAGTAGACCTTGCCGCTGCACAGCACCAGGCGCGTGACCTTGGCTGGATCGAGGGTATCGATCTCCGGGATCACCGTCTGGAACGAGCCGTGGGCCAGATCTTCGAGGGTCGACACTGCCAGCTTGTGGCGCAGCAGCGACTTCGGCGTCAGCACTACCAGCGGTTTGCGCAACGGACGAATCACCTGGCGGCGCAGCAGATGGTAGATCTGTGCCGGAGTGGTCGGTACGCACACCTGAATATTGTGCTCGGCGCACAGCTGCAGATAACGCTCCAGACGGGCCGAGGAGTGTTCCGGCCCCTGCCCTTCATAACCGTGCGGCAGCAGCATGGTCAGACCACACAGACGGCCCCACTTGTGTTCGCCACTGGTGATGAACTGGTCGATCACCACTTGCGCGCCGTTGGCGAAGTCGCCGAACTGGGCTTCCCAGATCACCAGCGCGTTAGGCTGAGTGGTGGAGTAGCCGTATTCGAACGCCAGCACCGCTTCTTCGGACAGGAACGAGTCGTACAGATCGAAACGTGGCTGGCCTTCGAAGAGGTTCTGCAGCGGGACGTAGGTACCGGCGTCCTTCTGGTTGTGCAATACCGCGTGACGGTGCGAGAAGGTGCCACGGCCGATGTCCTGGCCGGTCATGCGGATCGGGTGACCTTCGAACGCCAGGGTCGCGTACGCCATGGTTTCAGCGTAACCCCAGTTGATCGGCAGGCCGCCGGCTTGCATTTTCTGGCGGTCTTCGTAGATTTTCGCAACCTGGCGCTGAACCACGAAGCCTTCCGGAATTTCCAGCAGCTTGGCGGACAGCTCTTGCAGGGTCTTGAGATCGAACGAGGTGTCGTGACGAGCGGTCCAGGCGTGACCCAGATACGGACGCCAGTCGACGAACAATTCCTTGTTCGGCTCCTTGACCAGGCTTTTCACCACGTGCAGACCGTTGTCCAGCGCGTTGCGGTATTCGTCGATCTGCGACTGCACGCTGGCTTCGTCCAGAGCACCGGTCTGGATCAGACTTTGCGCGTAGAGCTCGCGGGTGGTCGGCTGCTTGGCGATCTTCTGGTACATCAACGGCTGAGTGCCGCTAGGCTCGTCGGCCTCGTTGTGGCCGCGACGGCGGTAGCAGACCAGATCGATGACGATGTCGCGCTTGAACTGCATGCGGTAGTCGATGGCCAGCTGGGTAACGAACACCACCGCTTCCGGATCATCGCCGTTGACGTGCAGGATCGGCGCTTGAATCATCTTGGCCACGTCGGTGGCGTACTCGGTAGAGCGCGCGTCCAGCGGGTTGCTAATGGTGAAGCCGACCTGGTTGTTGATCACGATGTGGATGGTGCCGCCGGTCTTGAAGCCGCGGGTCTGGGACATCTGGAAGGTTTCCAGCACCACACCCTGGCCGGCGAAGGCTGCGTCACCGTGGATCGAGATCGGCAGGACCTTGTCGCCCACGCTGTCGTTGCGACGATCCTGACGGGCACGAACCGACCCCTCAACCACCGGCGAGACGATTTCCAGGTGGGACGGGTTGAACGCCATGGCCAGGTGAACTTCGCCGCCTGCGGTCATCACGTTGGACGAGAAGCCCTGGTGATACTTAACGTCGCCGGAGCCCAGCTCGACTTTCTTCTTGCCTTCGAACTCGTCGAACAACTCGCGCGGGTTCTTGCCAAAGGTGTTGACCAGCACGTTCAGACGACCGCGGTGGGCCATGCCAATGACGATTTCCTTGGTGCCGTAGGAGCCGGAACGCTGGATCATCTCGTCAAGCATCGGAATCAGGCTCTCGCCGCCTTCCAGGCCGAAGCGCTTGGTGCCCGGGTATTTGGTACCCAGATATTTTTCCAGACCTTCCGCCGCCGTGACGCGCTCAAGGACGTGGCCCTTGATCTCGGCAGAGAACACCGGACGCCCACGCACACTCTCCAGACGCTGCTGGAACCAGCTGCGCTGCTCGGAATCGGTGATGTGGGTGAACTCGGAGCCGATGGTGCGGCAATATGTCTGCTGCAAAGCCTCGAGAATTTCGCGTAGGCTCGCCTCCTCCTTGCCGATGAACAGGTCGCCGGCACGGAAGGTCGTATCCAGATCGGCATTGGTCATGCCGTACTGGTTGATTGACAGGTCTGCCGGCACCGGACGCTGCCAGAGCCCCAGCGGGTCCAGCTGGGCCGCTTGATGGCCGCGCATGCGGAAGGCCTGAATCAATCGCAGCACGCCAACTTGCTTCTTCTCGTGCTCGCTGCTCACGCTACCGGCGGAGACCGGTTGAGCGCGGCGCTGGTTCTTTGCCAGCAGCACGAAATGGTCGCGAATTGTCGAGTGCGAGACATCGGTGGCAGAACTGCCCTCGGAAGGCAGCTTCTGAAAGTAGGTGCGCCATTCTTCTGGCACAGCGTTAGGGTCGTGCAGGTAAAGCTCATAGAGCTCTTCCACATAGGCAGCGTTACCACCTGAAAGGTGGGCGCTGTTCCACATGCGCTGCATCACGCTTTCTTGCATGCTTGGTCACCCTCGGTAAGGGGACTCCATCGGCAAGATGTCGCGGCGTGCCCGAAAAGTCCCATTGGCGCGGACTGGTCAAGCTACCGAGGATCTCGCAGATAGTCCGGGTACCAGCCCGGATGCCCCTGCTGGTCTCAATACTTCAAAAGTAAAAGCTGCAACCTTGTGGGATGCCGCTTTGGTTATCACTGCAGCGCAGGTCTCATACCTGCACTGCAGCGGCTTACGGGTGCAACACTTCTTGAATCTTTGTTACACGCCGCTCGAGAGCAGCATGTTGCGAACGTGACCAATGGCCTTGGTGGGGTTCAACCCTTTGGGGCACACGTTCACGCAGTTCATGATGCCGCGGCAGCGGAATACGCTGAACGGATCATCAAGTGAAGCCAGGCGCTCGCTGGTCTTGGTGTCACGGCTGTCAGCCAGGAAACGATAGGCTTGCAGCAGTGCAGCAGGACCCAGGAACTTGTCCGGGTTCCACCAGAAGGACGGGCAGGACGTCGAGCAGCAAGCGCACAGGATGCACTCGTACAGACCGTCCAGCTTCTCGCGCTCTTCCGGCGTCTGCAGACGCTCGATGGCCGGAGCCGGCGTGTCGTTCTGCAGGAAAGGCTTCACCTTTTCGTATTGCTTATAGAAGATGCTCATATCGACGACCAGGTCACGGATAACCGGCAAACCTGGCAATGGACGGATCACCAACTTGTTACCTTTTACGACAGCGGACAGCGGCGTGATGCACGCCAGGCCGTTCTTGCCGTTGATGTTCATGCCATCCGAACCGCAAACACCTTCGCGGCAAGAGCGACGATAGGAGAAACCTTCGTCCTGCTCTTTGATCAGGGCCAGCACGTCCAGCACCATGACATCCTTGCCACCGGTGTCGATCTGGAAGTCCTGCATGGACGGCGCACTATCCTGGTCCGGGTTGTAACGATAAACGCTGACTTTCAACATGGCGGCCACCCTTAGTAGGTCCGGATCTTCGGTTCGAAGGTCGGAACGGTTTTCGGCGAGAAGTTCACGGCACGCTTGGCTACGCGCTTCTCACCCGGGAAGTACAGGGTGTGGCACAGCCAGTTTTCGTCGTCACGATCTTCATAGTCTTCACGGGCGTGCGCGCCGCGGGACTCGGTGCGATGCTCTGCGGCAATCGCGGTAGCTTCAGCGACTTCCAGCAGGTTCTGCAGCTCAAGGGCTTCGATTCGAGCAGTGTTGAAACCCTGGCTCTTGTCGTTGATCTTGACATTGGCAATGCGCTCACGCAGGCCGGCCAGCTGAGCGATGCCTTTCTGCATGAACTCGCCAGTGCGGAACACCCCGAAGTAGTTCTGCATGCAGGTTTGCAGTTCTTTGCGCAAGCTGGCGACGTCTTCGCCAGTGGTACGCTCGTTCAGGCTGTTGAGGCGCGCCAGAGCGACGTCGATATCGGTTTCGCTGGCACGACGGTAGTCGATACCTTCGTTGAGCGCCTTCTCCAGGTGCAGACCCGCCGCACGACCGAAGACCACCAGATCGAGCAGCGAGTTGCCGCCCAGACGGTTGGCACCGTGAACCGACACACAAGCCACTTCACCGACCGCGAACAGGCCCGGGATGATGGTGTCGACGCCATTGGCATCCTGAGTGATGGCCTGGCCATGAATGTTGGTGGCGACGCCGCCCATCATGTAGTGGCAGGTCGGCACGACCGGGATCGGCGCAACGGCCGGATCCACGTGTGCGAAGGTCTTGGACAGCTCCATGATACCTGGCAGACGGCTATGCAGGACTTCTTCACCCAGGTGATCGAGCTTGAGCATCACGTGATCACCGTCAGGACCACAACCGTTGCCGGCGATGATTTCCTTGACCATGGAACGCGCAACCACGTCACGACCCGCAAGGTCTTTCGCGTTCGGAGCATAGCGCTCCATGAAACGCTCGCCGTGCTTGTTGATCAGGTAACCACCTTCACCGCGGCAACCCTCTGTGACCAGTACACCTGCGCCGGCGATGCCGGTCGGGTGGAACTGCCACATTTCAATGTCCTGCACCGGCACGCCAGCACGCAAGGCCATGCCGATACCGTCACCGGTATTGATCAGAGCGTTGGTCGTCGACGAGTAGATACGACCGGCGCCGCCGGTCGCCAGCACGGTTGCGTTGGCGCGGATGTAGGTGGTTTCACCGGTTTCGATGCAGATGGCGATGACACCTACGATGGCGCCATCCTGATTCTTGACCAGATCCACTGCGTAGTATTCGTTGAGGAATACAGTGCCAGCCTTGAGGTTGGCCTGGTACAAAGTGTGCAGCAGCGCATGGCCAGTACGGTCAGCGGCGGCGCACGTACGGGCAGCCTGGCCACCCTTACCGAAGTCCTTGGACTGACCACCGAACGGACGCTGATAGATGCGACCCTGCTCGGTACGAGAGAACGGCAGGCCCATGTGCTCGAGTTCGAACACGGCCTCCGGACCTACGGAACACATGTATTCGATAGCGTCCTGGTCACCGATATAGTCGGAACCCTTGACGGTATCGTACATGTGCCAGCGCCAGTCATCGTTCGGATCGGCCGAAGCGATGGCACAGGTGATGCCGCCCTGGGCAGATACAGTGTGCGAACGGGTCGGGAAGACCTTGGTGACTACGGCAGTCTTGTGACCGCCCTGAGCCAACTGGAGCGCAGCACGCATGCCTGCGCCGCCGCCACCGATGATGATGGCGTCGAATGTATTGGTGTTGATGTTAGCCATGGATCAGATACCCCAAAGAATCTGCACGCCCCAGACGAAGTACGCGAACATTGCAACGCCGCATACGACCTGGAAGAGGAAACGCACTGCCGTCGCGGACTTGCCCAGCGCCATCGGCGTCAGGTAGTCGGTCGCGATCGTCCACATCCCTACCCAGGCGTGGGCACTGAGTGCTACCAGCGCCAGCAGGCTGAAGATGCGCATTGCGTTGTGGGCGAACAGAGCATGCCACTGGTCGTACTGCAGACCAGGGTGGGCAATGACCCATACGATCAGAAACAGGAAATAAGCCGCGAGAACGACCGCAGACACACGCTGTGCCATCCAGTCATAGAGGCCCGAACGAGAGAGGTTCGTGACGTTGGTTACCATATCCAGACTCCTGCCAGAACGATTAGCACCACGGAGATGGCGATAACGATTTTCGAGCCCAGTCGGCCGCCTTCCAGCGTCTCGCCGATACCCGAATCCATGAGCAAATGGCGTATACCGGCCACCATGTGATACAGCAGCGCGGACAGCAGAGCCCAGATCACCAGCTTCACAAGCGGGCTGGTCAGGTACGCTTTCACATCGTTGAAACCGTCTTCCGACCCCAGCGACTTGGCCAATGCGTAGAGCATGATGGCGAGGCCGACGAAGAGGATGATTCCGGTAACACGATGAAGGAATGACGTAACGCCAGTGATCGGGAGTTTGATGGTCCTTAGGTCTAGGTTTACAGGTCGTTGGCTATTCACGGCTTTTTTTCACACTGAAGAGCCCCTAGCAAGCAGGGCAAGTTGTAGGGAAAGTGTACTGGTCAGGTACGCACCACCCAGGAAGTGATCGCCCTCGGAATGGGCAAAAAAGCCCGAGGCGGTCGGCTGCCGAGTATAGACAGTTAGGCTACTAATGACAACGCACTGGCCTCCCCCGAATAGCGCATTGCATTGAACCGACAAAAGGCGTAAATGGGGCTTAAGTTCGAAGAAAACGTCATATTGCAAGGCTCCTAAAGGCGTATTTCAAGCAAATTGACTTTAGGATTTATCACACTATAGTGGTGCGGGCCCTGCGTGGGGGGTTCTGTCTGATGATACCAAGCATTAATAGGAGGCCACATGGCTGACAAAAAAGCGCAGTTGATCATCGAGGGCGCAGCCCCCGTCGAACTGCCGATTTTAACCGGCACCGTGGGTCCAGAAGTCATCGATGTCCGGTCGCTCACGGCCTCGGGCCTGTTCACTTTCGACCCAGGCTTCATGTCGACCGCTTCGTGCGAGTCGCAGATCACCTACATCGACGGCGATAAAGGCGTCCTGCTGCACCGCGGCTACCCCATCGAACAGTTGGCCGAACAGTCCGACTACCTCGAAACCTGCTACCTGCTGCTCAACGGTGAACTGCCAACCGCTGAACAGAAAGCCAAGTTCGTCAGCACCGTGAAGAATCACACCATGGTGCACGAGCAGCTCAAGACCTTCTTCAACGGCTTCCGTCGTGACGCTCACCCGATGGCGGTGATGTGCGGCGTGGTCGGTGCGCTGTCGGCGTTCTATCACGACTCGCTGGACATCAATAATCCGCAGCACCGCGAGATTTCTGCCGTACGCCTGGTGGCCAAGATGCCGACCCTGGCAGCCATGGTTTACAAGTACTCCATGGGCCAACCCATGATGTACCCGCGTAACGACCTGACGTACGCGGAGAACTTCCTGCACATGATGTTCAATACCCCGTGCGAGATCAAACCGATCAGCCCGGTGCTGGCCAAGGCCATGGACAAGATTTTCATCCTCCATGCCGACCACGAACAGAACGCCTCGACCTCTACCGTGCGCCTGGCGGGGTCTTCGGGTGCCAACCCGTTCGCCTGTATCGCCGCCGGTATCGCCGCGCTCTGGGGCCCCGCCCACGGCGGTGCCAACGAGGCAGTGCTGACCATGCTCGATGAGATCGGCGATGTTTCCAACATCGACACGTTCATCGCCAAGGCCAAGGACAAGAACGATCCGTTCAAGCTGATGGGCTTCGGCCATCGCGTGTACAAAAACCGCGACCCTCGCGCCACGGTCATGAAACAGACCTGCGATGAGGTTTTGAAGGAATTGGGCATTCAGAACGATCCGCAACTCGAACTGGCCATGCGCCTGGAAGAGATCGCCCTGACCGACCCCTACTTCATCGAGCGCTCGCTGTATCCGAACGTGGACTTCTACTCGGGCATCATTCTCAAGGCGATCGGCATTCCGACCAGCATGTTCACGGTGATCTTCGCCCTAGCACGCACGGTCGGCTGGATTTCGCACTGGAAAGAAATGCTCTCCAGCCCGTACAAGATCGGCCGCCCGCGCCAGCTGTACACCGGCAAGCCTTCACGCGATGTCGTCAAGTTGGAAGATCGCGCGTAAGACTTCCCGCCCGAACGAAAAAGGCTGCCTCGATGGCAGCCTTTTTTATTGTCTGTCGTATGTCACAGTTGCTGAACGAGCCGACATGACCAGCAACTGTACCGTCAGGGTTTTTCCGCCAGTGCCTTTAGTGACTTAAGCGTCTCGAAGGGCGCATCGACGACAAATTTGTTCGCCACCCACGACGGTACACTTCCTCCCGGCTCGGTATGCACCTGGTAGGTTACCTCGGTGCTGTCTGCACTTTTGGGGGTGAGCCTCCAGTAGCCCTCCACCTGGGTGACACGCACAAAACCCGGCTCCTCAGGGATATAGGTGGGCACCCCCTGTAGCTTGCGCGTTACCGTACCGTCGGCACTCACAGTGGTGGTGACCTTGAGCACCGAGTCCCGTGGCGTGACCATGATCGGCGTATTGAATTGGGTGTAGGTCCAGGCATCATCGCCTTCATGCTTGAGCAGTTTTTGCTGCTTGCATTCATGAATCCAGGCACAGGCTCCGGCGGCGTCTTCCTGTAGCGTACGAACCTTGGCCAACGGCGCCTTGATCAAGGTCGTGCCGCGATAGGCCTTGTATTTGGAACCAGCAATATCGCTGAGCGCCACCTGAATGCCGTCCTGGTCCTTCGCCACCTGCCAGTCCTCGGCGCAAGCGACGCCCGCCAGCAACATCGAAACACCCAGTACCGCTGTCATTCGAAGCTTTGATCCCATCTTGTTTTCCTTATTGTCGAAGATCTCGCGAAACGAACACCCTCCCCACTCAAGCCGCCGTCACTGCTTCCATCCAGGTCAGCAAGCGCATTGCCTCAGCGTTACTGGTGCCGCATACCTCGATATCGGCATCGAACTGCCCGCACACCGCTGGCCGCGCGGCCTGGCCGAAAATCGCGCACAGATTGGCTGCGGACAATTGCACGCAGCGCACTCCCGCAGGCTTGCCATCGGGCATTCCAGGTATAGGCGAACTGATGGATGGCGCGATGCAGCAGGCACCGCAGCCTTCACGACACTTCATGATGACAGTCACCTCAGGCAGAAAGGGGTCGAACAGCCGCGATAGTAACCGCTAAAACGGACGTTTGAAATTGCGCCCACGAAAATTTCGCGTTCGGGCCGTTTCAATTTATTGCCTGAACTTGAAGTCGAGGGCGGCGCCTTCGATGTCGCGACGGCCTTCGTTGCGAATCATCGGCAGGCCCATTTCGTTGTTCAAGATGCGGCCGTTAAGCTGGAAGTCATCAGTATCGGGCTTCTTCTCGGCGAACATCTGCGGGAGTATGGGATTGCCCGCAGAGGGCTTCTGGGCCTCCTTGGCGGGCGGCTCGAGCTTGTCGACCATCGCCTTTGGCAGCGTCAGATCCAACTGGGCGGCGGGCACGGGTGTCGCCAGCACATCGGAGTCCTTGCGCGCCTTGCCCTTGCGCGCCACCTTGCTGGCAGGCGTTTTCTTCGCTTGCGTGGAAGCCTTGGCGGCTGACTTTGCGGACCCGGCCTTTGCGCTGGGTTTGCTGGCAGGAGAGGAGCGGGTTGAAGCCGGCGATTTTTCCGCCGCCGGCGCAGGGCTGGATGGCCCAGCGGCAAGCGTGACGGGCGCAAGAAGCGCCAAGCTCAGAAACACACAACGGAAATTCTTCAGTAGGTTCATGAGGCAGCCCAGCAAATGCCGAGAAAACTCTATGCTCCCCGTTCCGCTTGCGACTGGCAAGAGCCACTCGCGCGCAAACCTAGAGAAAACTGCCCGACGCAACTTCCTGACACAATTGGCTGGCCAACATCCCCAGCGTCATCAGCGCCCGCTCCGCTTCGCGGTTCCACGGGATACCGCAATTGAGACGAATGCAGTGGTTGAACTGCTCGGTGTTACTGAAGATCAACCCCGGCGCAATACTGATGCCCTGCTCCAGCGCCCGGACGTGCAACTCCTGGGTGTTCACCCGACCCGGCAGGCTGACCCATAGAATGAACCCGCCCACTGGACGGGTCATCTGTGTGCCCTCCGGAAAGAACTGCTGCACCGCCAACTGATAGGCGCTGAGATTCTTGCGATACTCTTGGCGAATGAAGCGCAGATGCCGGTCGTAGCCACCGTTCTCCAGATAACTGGCAATGCCCATCTGCGTCACGCTGCACGCTGAATGGGTGCTGAACGTTTGCAGGCGCTGGACCTCGGCCTGATACTTGCCCGCAATCATCCAACCGATCCGCACCCCTGGCGAGAGCGTCTTGGAAAAGCTCGAACAATAGATCACGTGGCCCAGTCGGTCGTAGGACTTGAGCGCCTTGTAACGCCCCTGCTCGAACATCAGCTCGCCGTAGATATCATCCTCGACGATCTGAATATCAAAATCCGAAGCCAGCCGTAACAGTTGCTTCTGACGCTCCTCAGGCATGGCGCCGCCCAAGGGATTACTCAGCCGTGGGGTCAGCACGAGGGCCTTGATCGACCACTGGTTGGCCGCCAGCTGCAAAGCCTCGATGCTGATGCCGTTGGCCGGATCACTGGGAATCTCGATAACCTTCAAACCCAGCAGGTCGGCCAACTGCAAAAGCCCGTAATAAGTCGGTGACTCAGCGGCGATCAGGTCGCCCGGACGAGTGAGCACCCGCAAGGCCATCTGCAGCGCATCGACACAGCCGTGGGTGATGACAATGTCTGCAGGGTCGACCACCACACCGGCATCGCGCATGCGGATGGCAATCTGCCGACGCAACGGTTCGAAGCCGGGACTGAACATGTAACTGAAGGCCCGCGGACTCTGGAACCGAGTGACCTTGGCAATTTGCTGGTGCAGCGCACGCACGGGCAGATAATCGACATGGGGCACCGCAGCGCCCAAGGGAAAAACCCCTTCGCGACGCGACTCGTCCAGCACTTGCTGGATGATGCTGCTGCGGGTCACCAGGCCAGGGCGCTCGACCCTGGCGATGTCCGGGGTGGTGGCGGTCAGCGCCGGCGTCTGGTGCACGTAATAGCCAGATTGCGGCCGCGCGCGGATCAACCCCTGATCTTCGAGGTTGGCATAGGCCTGCAGCACTGTGGCATGGCTGACGCTGAGCTGCGCGCTCATTTTGCGCACGGACGGCACCCGCTCCCCGGGTCGATACACGCCACGGCGAATATCTTCGGCCAACTGCTGGGCGATACGCTGGTAAAGCAAAAGACTGGTCATGGGGCCGCGCTCCGTACACTGGCTGGCGCTATCCTACCACTACAGTTGCGAAGTGTACGGGCACAGTTTTCGAATGGAGCGAATGCGCCAGCGACTACGTAGCACATCGCTCGAAGCATCCGCTTACCCGCTCAGAAAAGCGACACGGTAAAGCGCACGATGTCCGAATACGCCTCCCCACCTATAACAGCGTCAATCTGTACGTCCCAAGGGATCGCCTGGGTACCCTCCCCAATACTGCGGTTGAACCACCCCTGCACAGTAGCTTTCGTCACGCGGTGATCTAGCTGCACCACGTCCCCTGAAGGCCTAATTATTTCATTGTGCAATGTCACATAACGCCCTGACAGCTGTTGCCAGCGTACAGTCAATTGCCAATGGTCACTCTTGAAGTATTCGGGCAACGTTGCATGCACGGTGGTAAAGGCATGTTGCTGGAAATAGCTCATGCCAAAGTGGTAACCAACAGTTCCATCTATCGCGATCTTAAGATCCCGTACTGGACGTGTTCCGTCGACACCTGGCACCGGAACCAGGGGTGGCAGATCATCGTTGTCGATTTCGTTGTCGTTTTCATTACTCATTTCAAATCTCCTTGGCTAGCACGTCAGCGAAATGCTGCTTGCAGCACCCCTATTAGCGCAGACGTCCATCGCCAAGGGTACTCACAGTTCTGATAGGTCGGATGCAGCACGTCGGGGCAACACAATCTGAATGCAGAGGTACACCCCACATTGATCGCACGAGCAGGATTCCATCGTGATGGCAAGCTCCACCGGAACAGGTAGTACTAATTATTTAACTATTGAAATAATCTGGAAACATCTGCTCAGGCACTCTCAAATTAACATTCAGTTACATTTCAGGTACAAATTTCCAACCGCCACATGACAAATTTTTCACGTTCGCCGAATGATAGTAACCCGATATTGCTGCATGCACACCTGACACCTTTGATATCGAATCAGTTTTGTCGACACGCTCCAACGCGTCAGAGAAGTATGTCAAAGCCACGGGCCCGAGCGGGTAGCGGCGAGCGAAGTGGATGTGGAGTTATCTTTGTAATAACACTGTAATACAGCCGTTACAGGGCACCCTATGAATACCTATGTGCAACCGTCATCATCTAAAGCGACGTTCAGCATTGCACTTGTAAACTACAAGACATGCGAAATGACTAAAACCTGCCTGGAGCTTCTGCAAAAGCATCTGGTCAATACAAATGTTCCCGTATGGGTGGTGGATAACAACTCGGCGGATGAAAGCACCGCCTACCTGCGCAGTCTGCCGTGGATCAATCTGATCGAGCGCGTACAGCCTGAAGGAGAGCTGGGGCACATTGCACATGGCAAGGCCTTGGACATGATACTGGAGCGCATCGACACCGACTATATTCTGCTGATGCACACCGACACCTTCATCTTCGATGATCAGGTGTTCAAGCTGATGCTTGATCTCTGCACCCAAGACCCTAAGGTCGCGGCGGTTGGCTGCGTCGAGCAGCTGGATCGCGGCCTGCTGCGTACCTCTTGGCGCTTCTGTTCTCGTTATTGCAAACACCATTATCGGCGAATGCTGCAGGCGCTGGGTGTTCCAGGGCGAATCCCCAAGCCATGGAAGGAAATACATCTGAAAAGTTTTTGCACGTTATGGAACAGCAAGGCAATCAAACAACATGGCCTGCATTTCTGCATGGACGAACAAGTTCCGGGCTATACCCTACAAGATCGAATGACTGCTTCAGGCTATTCCATAGCGGAAATTTCGGCCCGGCGACTATTCAAGTATCTCGATCATATTCAATCAGGTACGGTCGCAGCCTGCGGCGGTTACGGCAAGGGCCATCGCCGCAATCGCATGTACGAACGCGCGATCACCCGATTGAACAAGGCGATTTGAAATTTATATAAAAAACAGCGGCGCTGCCAGATATTCAATTCAGCAGCGCCATTGTCGATGCAGTACTTATCGCGCTTCCCCGAGCACTCCCTGATTATCGGAGAATACAACTTCGACCCGGCGGTTCAACGCCCTTCCCCGCTCCGACGCATTGGCCTCGACAGGATATTGATCGCCATACCCCTGGACCTCGATGCGTTTTTCATCGATGCCCAAGTCCACCAGCATGTCAGCCACCGCCTGCGCGCGATCTCGGGACAGACTAAGATTGAAGCTCTTTTCCCCGGTATTGTCGGTATAGCCCTCGATACGAATGATACGTTTCAAGTTGGCCTGCAGGTACTGCACCAGCTTCAAGAGGGTGCGGTTGGCAGAGGGCTGCAGTTCAGCCTCACCGCTATCGAACAGTACGTCGCCGAGGGTCAATACCACGCCGCGATCGGCATCGGTGGTGGTCAGGCTCATGATCTGGTCTTCGACCCACTGATCCTGCTGACGCACACTGGCCAACCGCGATTCACGCAACGCCGATTGCAGACGCTGACGATCCAGCTCGAGCTTGGCCAAACGCTCCTGATTCAACTCCAGTACCGTATGCAGGCGAGCAATCTCGCTGTAGCGCTCGCTCAGGTAAGCATAGTGCGCCACATCACTGCCTGATCCCCAGTACGCGGACAGGCGCTGGGCGCGCTTGAGTGAGTCTTCGGCACGGGCAACATCCTTGGGCGCCAGACGCTGCGCATTGGCATCGGCCTGTATGGCCTGATAGCGGTCACCAGCTTGCTGCAAAGCGCCCTCGGGCGAGGAAGATACCGCACAACCAGACAGGGCCAACAGGCAGGCAGTCATCATCGGCGCAGCCATCTGCAAAGACTTCAAAATCATTTCCCCTCCTGCAACTGCTTGCGCAGGCGGTCGATACGGACATTGCTGGCCGCTAGTTGATCCTGGCTCTTTTGCGTCAGCACTTTGGCTTCGGCGACGCGAGCATCGAGCTCGGCTTGTTCCGCTTGCAGACGCGCAGCCTTGAATGCCCCGTCAGCCATATCACTGCGCGCCTGAGTCATTTTCTCGAGCGCCAGCTTGAACTCGGCAGTATCCTCGGTGGCGCCGACCGCTCGGGCCTGGTCCAGCGCCTGATCAGCCAGGCGCATTTGCTCGATGGGCGCCGGAGCACTGGCGCAGCCGCCCAGCGCAAGGGCGCCAAGCAGCAGGTAAAACGGGTGAACTCTCACAAACACTTCCTTTGAGCGAAAACCAAAAAAGCCCGGCCACTCGGGCTGCCCCCTACAGGACAGCCCGCAATGACCGGGCTCTTTATAAGTGAAGCCGCTGGATTAAACCAGCTTCTCCAACTCGGGTACTGCCTCGAACAGATCCGCTACCAGGCCATAATCGGCGACCTGGAAGATCGGCGCTTCTTCGTCCTTGTTGATCGCGACGATCACTTTGGAGTCCTTCATGCCCGCCAGGTGCTGGATCGCGCCGGAGATACCGACGGCGATGTACAGCTGTGGCGCGACGATCTTGCCGGTTTGACCGACCTGCATGTCGTTGGGCACGAAGCCTGCGTCGACGGCAGCGCGGGAAGCACCGACGGCAGCGCCGAGCTTGTCGGCCAGGCTGTAGAGGTGCTTGAAATTGTCGCCGTTCTGCATGCCGCGGCCGCCAGAAACGACGATGCTCGCTGCTGTCAGCTCGGGACGATCGGACTTGGCCAGCTCTTCACCGACGAAGGAGGATTTGCCCGCATCGTGTGCAGCGCCGACCGACTCCAAGGCAGCCGAACCCCCTTCAGCGGCCACGGCGTCGAAGCCGGTAGCGCGGACGGTGATGACCTTGATGGCCGCGCTCGATTGCACGGTGGCAATGGCGTTACCGGCATAGATCGGACGCTTGAAGGTGTCGGGCGATTCAACCGAAACGATCTCGGAGATCTGGTCGACGTCCAGCTGAGCAGCGACGCGGGGCAAGATGTTCTTGCCATTGGCGGTCGCGGCGGCCAGCACGTGGCTGTAGCCGGAAGCCAGTTCGACGATCAGCGGCGCGACATTTTCCGGCAACTGGTGGGCGTAGACGGCGTTGTCCGCAACCAGCACCTTGCTCACGCCGGCGATTTTCGCAGCGGCTTCGGCCACAGCAGCGACGCCGGTGCCGGCAACCAGCACGTGGATGTCGCCACCGATCTTCTGCGCGGCGGCTACGGTGTTCAGAGTCGAAGGAGCGACGCCGGTATGGGCCTGACCTTCAGTTACGTAATCAGCGATTACCAGGATGGTCATGTCAGATCACCTTCGCTTCGTTTTTGAGTTTCTCGACCAGCTCGGCCACCGACTTGACCTTGATACCCGCGCTGCGTACGGCAGGCGCTTCGACCTTGAGGGTCTTCACGGTGGAGGCAACGGATACACCCAGAGCCTCTGGCGTGAACGTCTCCAGGGGCTTCTTCTTGGCCTTCATGATGTTGGGCAAGGAAGCGTAGCGTGGCTCGTTGAGGCGCAGGTCGGTGGTGACGATCGCCGGCAGGTTCAGGGCAACGGTCTGCAGACCATCGTCCACTTCACGAGTGACGTTGACCTTGTCACCGTTGATTTCGACCTTGGACGCGAAAGTGCCCTGGGCATAACCGCTGAGCGCGGCGAGCATCTGGCCCGTCTGGTTGTTGTCGCTGTCGATCGACTGCTTGCCGAGGATGACCAGTTGTGGCTGCTCCTTGTCGACGACGGCCTTCAGCAGCTTGGCGACGCCCAGGGAGGTGAGCTCTTCGGCGTGCTCGATCAGGATGGCACGGTCGGCACCCAGCGCGAGCGCGGTGCGCAATTGCTCCTGGGCAGTGGCCGGGCCAACGGTGACCACGACGATTTCGCTGGCCACGCCTTTCTCTTTCAAGCGCACCGCTTCTTCAACGGCGATTTCGCAGAAAGGGTTCATCGACATCTTGACGTTCGCAAGATCGACGCCGGAGTTGTCCGCTTTGACGCGGACCTTGACGTTATAGTCGACCACTCGTTTGACAGCTACAAGAACCTTCATGGATTCCTCGTTACTCTCCGGTGTAGGGAAATCGCCCGGGGCAGTGCCGGGCGAGTGTTCATAGGCACAAGGCACCTTTAAAACGTTGGCAGCCAATACGAATTCAGCTTTTTGCTCACCCTTTCGATGACAAGCGGCGAAAAGCCGCGAGTCACTGGCTGTCGCGGTGTGTAAACTTCACTACACACGGCGCAACTGGCGGCGCAGCTGGCCTGCGTGGGCGGCAACCGCGTGGCGAGGCCTGGTTTTTAGAGAAGCCCTGATGCACAACGTTCACCTGCGGGCAAACGTAAACCGTCCGTATCTTGACCGCATCGCACCATAGGGTCAACCAGCGAAACCGGCCAGTCACGCCTGCCGCACCCCGATTATCCGGGGGATGGATAAATTCAAACAAACGTTTGTATTGGACCTCCCCGGTGGTGTAGATATAATGCGCAACCTGGAAAGCCTGCTGTGTAGTCCATCATTACCCGCGCTACAGCGGAGGTTGATGACAGCTAGCCCCCTCTAATTAGAAAAACCGATGAGCCTTGAACAGGAGATATCCGTGGAACGCGAATTTATGGAGTTCGACGTGGTCGTCGTCGGCGCTGGCCCGTCCGGCCTGTCTGCCGCCTGCCGCCTGAAGCAGCGAGCCAACGAGGCCGGCCAGGAGCTGAGCGTCTGTGTGGTCGAAAAAGGCTCTGAGGTCGGTGCCCATATCCTCTCCGGCGCGGTGTTCGAGCCCCGCGCACTCAATGAGCTGTTCCCGGACTGGAAGGAACTCGGCGCGCCGCTCAATACTCCGGTAAAACGCGACGATATCTATGTGCTGCGCGATGCCAAGGGCTCCATCAAGGTCCCTGACCTGTTTGTGCCCAAGACCATGCACAACCACGGCAACTACATCATCTCCCTGGGCAATCTGTGCCGCTGGCTGGCCCAGCAAGCCGAGAATCTGGGCGTAGAGATCTACCCTGGCTTCGCCGCTCAGGAAGCGCTGATAGACGAAAACGGCGTGGTACGCGGGATCATCACTGGCGACCTCGGCGTCGACCGTGAAGGCCATCCCAAGGAAGGCCTCTACACCCCAGGCATGGAACTGCGCGGCAAGTACACGCTGTTCGCCGAGGGTTGCCGCGGTCACATCGGCAAGCAGCTGATCGCCCGCTACCAGCTCGACAGCGAGTCCGATGTGCAGCATTACGGCATCGGCCTCAAGGAAATCTGGGAAGTCGACCCAGCCAGGCACGAGCAAGGCCTGGTAGTGCATACCGCCGGCTGGCCGCTGGACAACGCCAACCAAGGCGGCTCGTTCCTCTATCACCTGGAGAACAACCAGGTAGTGGTCGGGCTGATCGTCGATCTGTCTTACAGCAATCCATACCTGTCGCCGTTCGACGAATTCCAGCGCTACAAGCATCACCCGGTGATTGCCCAATATCTGGAAGGCGGCAAGCGCATCAGCTACGGCGCCCGGGCGCTGGCCAAGGGCGGGCTCAATTCGCTGCCGAAGATGGTCTTCAAGGGCGGCGCACTGATCGGTTGCGACCTGGGCACCATGAACGGTGCCAAGATCAAGGGCAGCCACACCGCGATGAAGTCCGGCATGCTCGCCGCCGAAGCGGTGGCTGATGCGCTGCTGGCCGGGGGTGAAGGCGGTGATGTTCTGACCGCGTACGTCGAGGGCTTCAAGGCCAGCTGGCTGCATGAAGAGCTGTTTGCGAGCCGCAACTTCGGCCCAGCGATGCACAAGTACGGCACCGTGGTCGGCGCGGCATTCAACTACATCGACCAGAACTGGTTCGGCGGCAAGCTGCCTTTCACCTTGCATGATACCAAGCCGGATTATGCCTGCCTCAAGCTCGCCGCCGATTCGCAGAAAATCGCCTACCCCAAGCCCGATGGCAAGCTCAGCTTCGACAAGCTCAGCTCGGTATTCCTCTCCAGCACCAACCATGAAGAGGAACAACCCTGCCACCTCAAGCTCAAGGACCCGAGCATCCCCATCGGCACCAACCTGCCGCTGTACGACGAGCCCGCGCAGCGCTACTGCCCGGCCGGTGTGTACGAGGTGATCACTCAGGAAGACGGCGAGAAGCGCTTCCAGATCAACGCCCAGAACTGCGTGCACTGCAAGACCTGTGACATCAAGGACCCTTCGCAGAACATCACCTGGGTCGCCCCGGAAGGCGCTGGCGGGCCGACCTACCCGAACATGTAACTCCTGCTGTTCAAAAAGCCCTCGCAGCGTCGATGCTGCGGGGGCTTTTTCATGACAGCTGCACCGTTTCCTGGCCCGGATTGCGCTCGAAATAGCGCTTGTACTCGCGGCTGAACTGCGAGGTGCTTTGGTACCCGACTCGATGCGCTACCTGCGCCACCCCGAGCCCTTCGGCCGCCAGCAACTGCTGCGCCTTTAGCAAGCGCAGGCGCTTGAGATATTGCAGTGGCGACAGATGCGTGGTGCGCTTGAAGTGCTCGTGAAAGGTCGACGGGCTCATATTGGCAAAACTTGCCAGCGTGGCCACGTCGAGGTTGTCGCTGAAATGCTGGTGCAGATAATTTAGCGAAGCGGCCACTCGTGCCATTTGACCCTGTTGCTGCACCAACGCCCGCAACACCCCGCCCTGGCTGCCGCGCAACGCTGCGAACAGTACCTCGCGCAGCCGCGCCGGCCCCATGATCCGCGATTCGAGAGGGTCCTGCAGGCAACGCAGCAAGCGCTCCACGGCCTCGCGCATAGAGGCGTCAAGGACCGCCGAAACCATCGATGCCGGTGTTTGCGCCTGGGCACTCGGGGCGCCCTCTTCACCCATCTCCAGCACCAGCTCGGCGAGCATGGTCCGATCAAAGCGGATATACACCCCCAGCAGGGGTTGCTCCTGGCTGGCAAACGTCTCGTACTCGAAAGGCACCGGCAGCGCCTGCACCAGGTAGTGCCCGGCGCCATATTCCAGGGTGCGCCCTTCGAGGTAGGCAATCTTGCTGCCCTGGGCGATGACGATCAGGCTCGGCTCGTAGATCTGCGGGCACCGCGCGACCTGGCCATAGGCGCACACCAGCCGCACATCGGGCAGCAACGTAGCGATAAAACCGGAACAGGTGGCCAACGGCCGGATCAACGACACCAGCGTGGCGTTGGCATCGAGGTGACGGGTCAACATAAAAGGCGGCTTACCAGAGGATCAGACATGCCCATGATCGCAGATTTCAGCAAAGTACCAGGCTGAATCGTTTGACTTTCGGAGGAATGGACAAGGGTGCCGGAGGAATCGCCATGGCTCTGCCCCTCGCGCAAAGGGACAATGGGCGGCTAACTCTGCTGCATAGGTATCACCATGTTCACTGCAATCGGCTACGCCGCTCAAACCGCTACCAGCCCACTGGCGCCCATGAACTTCCAGCGTCGTGCACTGCGCGCCGATGATGTCTCGATCGAGATCCTCTACTGCGGCGTTTGCCACTCCGATATCCACCAGGCCCGCAACGAGTGGGGCATCGCCATGTACCCGTTGATGCCCGGCCACGAAATCGTTGGCAAAGTCACCGCCGTCGGCGCCAGCGTCAGCGGCTACAAAGTCGGCGACACCGTGGGCGTCGGCTGCATGGTCGACTCCTGCGCCCATTGCGAAGCCTGCAAGGCGGACCTGGAGCAATACTGCTCCGAAGGCCCGACCATGACCTACGCCACCCCGGACCGCGTCGACGGCACCACCACCATGGGCGGCTACTCGAACGCTATCGTGGTCAGCGAGCGCTTCGTCGTGCGCATCCCGGCCAAGCTCGACCTGGCAAGCGCCGCGCCGATCCTGTGCGCCGGCATCACCACTTATTCGCCGCTCAAGCACTACGGCGTCAAGGCCGGTGACAAAGTCGGCATCCTCGGCATGGGCGGCCTGGGCCACATGGGCATCAAGTTCGCCAAAGCCATGGGCGCTGAAGTCACCCTGTTCACGCGCTCCGCAGCCAAGGCCGAAGAAGCACGTCGCCAGGGCGCCGATCACGTCATCGTCTCCACCGACGCGGCGCAGATGGCGGCCGCGGCCGAACGCTTCGACTTCCTGCTCGACACCATTCCGGTGCAGCACGACCTCAACCCCTACCTGGATACCTTGCGCTTCGACGGCGTGCACATCCTCGTGGGCCTGATCGAGCCGATCGACCCTGCAGTGCATGCAGGCAAGCTGGTGATGAAGCGCCGAGTGCTGGCTGGCTCGTTGATCGGCGGCATCGCCGAGACTCAGGAAGTGCTGGATTTCTGCGCCGAGCACGGCATCACCTGCGATATCGAAATGCTCGATATCCGCCAGATCAACGAAGCGTTCGAGCGCATGATCCAGGGGGATGTGAAGTATCGGTTCGTGATCGATATGGCGACGCTGAAGGGTTAAGACTGCAAACCACTTGTAGCGAGGGGGCATGCCCTCGATTGCAGTTTTACCATTACCCTCGTGGCAAACCGCTCTCGGGGCAAGCCCCCGCTCGCTACAACTGAATCAGCCGCCCAACTCGGCACTGATACTGCGCGCCGCCTTTTGCACGAGCGGCGTCAGCTCCCGCATCTTCTCCAGCGGCATATAGGGCACCGTGCCCGCCACACTGATGGCCGCGATGATCTGCCCACCGACCTCGCGAATCGGCGCGGCGACGCAGCGAATCGACGGTTCGTTGTCTTCCAGATCGAAGGCATAACCCCCTGCCACATAAGTCTGCATCCTTTCCAGCACCTGCGCCCAGGTCTGCTCGACATGATTGGGCCGGCCACTGTGCACCGCCCCCATGGGCAGGCTGCTCAGGTACAAGCGCTGCCATTCCTGCTCGGTACTGTCGAGCAACAACGCCTTGCCGATCCCGGTGCGTGCCAGTGGCATGCGATGACCAACCCGTGAGCGCATTTCCGGCCCATTGCGACCAGGATTCTTGTGCAGATACAGCACTTCATCGCCATCGCGAACCGCCAGGTGCACGGTGTCGCCGGTCAGTTGCGACAACTCGTGCAGATACCCGGTCGCCAACGCCACCAATGGCACTTCCTCGCGTGCCTGATAACCCAGCTCGATCAGCCGTGGCCCCAGCAGATAGCCCACTTGCGGCAACACCCGCAGGTAACGCTCCTCCACCAGGCAACTGGCCAGCCGGTGCGTGGTACTGCGTGTGGTGCCGATCTGTTGGGCGATCGCCTTCAGATCGCGTGCACCTGCCGCCACCGCCTGCACCACTGCGAGGCCGCGCAACAGGGTTTGGGTCCCGGTCGGCGGCGTGTCTTTGCCAAGTCTGGATGCATCATCCTGCATGAAAACGCCTTGTCTGATCCGATGAAAAAGCCCGCTCATTATGGGCATCCAGCCCCCGCAGCACCAGCTGGATCAAGGATGCGGCTCAGGTTCGCCTTCGAGCACGATCCGTTCGACCTTGCCCACCAGGAGGATGTACGACAGCGCCCCCACCAAGGCCATCACGGCAATATAGGTAATGGCCGGCGCAAAGGAATCGCCCGTGGCCAGGAAACCGATGACGATAGGCGTGCTGATCGCCGACAGATTGCCGATGAAATTGAACATACCCCCGGTCAGCCCCAGCAGACGCGCCGGTGCCAAGGTCGAGACCAGCGACCAGGTGATCGATGCCAGGCCGTTGCCGAAGAATGCCAGCGCCAGGCAGGCAATCACCAGCGGCGTGGAATCGACGAAATTGGCCCCGATAATGGCCGTCGAAATCAGCAGGCCGCCAATGATCGGCAGCTTGCGCGCCAGACCGATGCTGGCGCCGCGACGGATCAACCAATCGGAGAAGAATCCTGAGCAGAGCACGCCGACAAAGGCGGCGAGAAACGGCACGGACGCCAGCAAGCCGGACTTGATGAAGTCCATGCCCCGGTATTTCACCAAGTAGGTGGGAAACCACGTCAGGAAAAACCACAGCGTCGAATTCAAGCAATACTGGCCCAGGTAGATGCCCCACAATTTGCGCTGCGACAGCACAATGCCCAAGTCACGCCAGCTGAATGCAGCCTTGGTCCGCGCCGCTTTGGCTTGCATGTCCACCAGCCCGCCACCGTCTTGGATCAGCGCTACCTCGGCATCGTTGACGCCACGAAAATCCCGCGGCTCGCGGTACAGGCAGTACCACACCCCGGCCCAGACCACGCCCAGTACACCGGTGCTGACGAACACCATGTGCCAGCCGAAGGTCTGCTGCAGCCAGGCCAGTACAGGGGTCAGGAACGCCAGCCCGACGAATTGCCCGGAGGTGTAGAAACCAATGGCCGTTGCGCGCTCGCGCTCGGGGAACCAGGTGGTGACCACGCGGCTGTTGATCGGATAAGCCGGGGCTTCCAGCGCCCCGACCGCCAGGCGCAGTACGAACAGCGCGACGAAGCTGCCTGCAAAACCGAGCATCACCGTGGCCAAAGACCACAACGCCAGCGCCAGGCTGTAGAGGATCCGTGGCGGTACCCGATCCACAAGCCAGCCTCCGGGGATCTGCATGGCTGCGTAGGTCCAGCCGAAGGCCGAAAACACCAGGCCCACGTGAACTGGATCGATGCCCAGCTCACGGGTGAGCGCGGGGGCGGCGATGGACAGATTGCTGCGGTCCAGGTAGTTGATCACCACGGTAATGAACAGCAGCACCATGATGAAAAAGCGCTTGCGACTGGGCGTAGCCAACGTCGCCGCCGAGGCCGAAGCGGCCAGGGTTCGAGTCTGCATCGCACATACCTCTTGTTGTCTTTGTTGGAGGTGGATGTGTTTTACCGCGACAATGGTGTTGCCTGCACCGGCCTCTTCGCCGGCTCAGACACAACCATTGATGTGATACGGCGTTTTACCACTCGGCAAAACTGCCATCAGCATGACGCCAGATCGGGTTGCGCCAGCGGTGGCCGATGGCGGCGCGCTCCTTCACGTATTCCTCATTGATCTCGATGCCCAGACCCGGGCCGTTGGGGATCTTCACCATGCCATTGTCGTAATCGAACACCTCGGGATGCGTGACGTAATCGAGCAGGTCGTTGCTTTCGTTGTAGTGGATGCCCAGGCTCTGCTCCTGGATGAAGGCGTTGTAGCAGACCGCATCGAGCTGCAGGCAGGCGGCCAACGCGATCGGCCCCAATGGACAATGCAAGGCCAGCGCGACGTCGTAGGCTTCGGCCATGTTGGCGATCTTGCGGGTTTCGGTGATGCCGCCGGCGTGAGAAGCATCCGGCTGGATGATATCCACGTAACCCTCGCTCAATACGCGCTTGAAGTCCCAGCGGGAAAACAACCGCTCGCCCAGAGCAATCGGAGTGTTGGTCAGCGGAGCCAACTCCTTGAGCGCCTCGTAGTTCTCGCTGAGCACCGGCTCCTCGATGAACATCAACTTGTAGGGGTCGAGTTCCTTCATCAGCACCTTGGCCATAGGCTTGTGCACGCGACCATGAAAGTCGACGCCGATGCCCACATTCGGCCCCACTGCGTCGCGCACGGCCGCGACGTTGGCCAGCGCCAGGTCGACCTTGTCGAAGGTGTCGAGAAACTGTAGTTCTTCGGTGCCATTCATCTTCACCGCCGTGAAGCCCCGACCTACCGCTTCTTTTGCCGCGCGGGCGGTGTCGGCCGGGCGATCGCCACCAATCCAGGAATACACGCGAATGCGATCACGCACCTGCCCGCCCAGCAGATCGCTGACCGACACGCCCAGGGCCTTGCCCTTGATATCCCACAGGGCCTGGTCGATACCTGCCAGGGCGCTCATGTGAATGGCGCCGCCGCGGTAGAAGCCGCCGCGATAGAGCACGGTCCAGATGTCTTCGATATTGCGTGGGTCCTTGCCGATCAGGTAATCGGACAACTCGTCGACGGCGGCCGCCACGGTGTGCGCACGCCCCTCGACCACAGGCTCGCCCCAGCCGCTGACGCCTTCGTCGGTCTCGACCTTGAGGAACAGCCAGCGCGGAGGAACGATATAGGTGGTGAGCTTGGTGATTTTCATCGTTTATTTCTCTTGTCGATGTTCGAATTAGGGGTATTTCAGTGGTGCAGGGCGTTCCAGGCGGCCACGTAGGCCTGGGCCCGCTCGCCAACTTCGGCGACACTCATGCCCGGCTTGTACAGCCCGGAACCCAGCCCGAAGCCCGCGACACCGGCGGCCACAAACGCGCCCATGTTGTCCGGGGTGATGCCGCCCACCGGCACCAGCCGCGTACCCTTGGGCAGCACTGCCAGCAACGCCTTGACCACCGCCGGCGTCAGCGCCTCGGCCGGGAACAACTTGAGCACATCGGCGCCGGCGGCCAGCGCCGCAAAGGCTTCGGTGGGGGTTGCCACGCCGGGCGCCAGATACAGGCCCTGCGCCTTGGCGGCCTGCAACACGGCAGGATCGCTATGGGGCATGACGATCAACTGCCCCCCTGCTGCCTTGACCTCGGCCACCTGGACCGGGCTCAGCACGGTGCCGGCGCCGATCAGGCAATCGGCAGGCAAGTGCTCACGCAGCAGGCTGATGCTTTGCAACGGCTGCGGCGAATTGAGCGGTACCTCGATGATGCGCAGCCCGGCGCTGTACAGCACATCGCCCATGGCCATGGCCTCGCTGGGTTGCAGACCACGCAGAATGGCGATCAAACCGTTGCTGGCCAGGGCTTGAGCCAGGAGATCGCGCGTATGAATGTCAGGCATGTCGAAGATCCTTGAACGAAGAAGTCACCAGCCCGGCCGCGCAGGCCAGGCTCCATAAACCGCGCTCGGTGGCTTGCGGCGCCTGGCTCACGGCACTGAAGCCGACATCGGCCAAGGCCCGCTGGTAGCGCTGGCACAAGGCATCGCTGCCAATCAGCACCACCTCGGGCAATTGCGCACCTGCGGATTGACGACGCTGGGCCTGGGCCACAGCGCGCAGCTCGTGGCCGATCATCAAACCGGACAGGTAATCGCCCTGCTCGGCGCCCGACAGCTGCCCGGTAAGGCCCAGCGTGCGGGCACTGAACAGATTCGAGAGGACGCCGAGATCACCGGCGTCCGACAGCGCCACCTGGACGCCGCTATCGAATGCCTGCAGATCGAAGTGCTCGCTGCGCTGTTGGGTGCGACCGAGGATCGAGTGAGCACACAGCAGCCCATAGACCTCACCGGTCATGAAGGTATCGAAGTGCTCGATGCGACCCTCGATCACCTGCACCCATTTCGAATGGGTGCCAGGCAGGCCGATGAGCAAGGGCGCATCGCGGCGCTCGGCAGGCAGATCCTCGAGCACCCCGAGCACTTGGGTTTCTTCACCGCGCATGACGTTGGGCAACCGCGAACGCTGGATGACCCCGGGCACCAGATGGACATCGACGCCGCGCCGGCTGCGCAGCCGCTGTAACTGGCTACCGAGTCCGGATACCTGGGTTGGCGTCGGGCAGTAAGGGACTTCCTGCCAGCCTTGGGCACTGCCGACCATGCCACAGGCGATCACGGCAATGCCCGGTTGGGCATCGAGCCAATCGCCACAGGCTTCGTCGAAGGCCAGTTCGAAACGGTCTTCACACAGCTGACCGTGGATGATACGAGGCGTATCGGGCAGCGCCATGATCCCGTAGGACAGGCCGCGCTGGTCGAGCACCGCACCGGCCGCGCCAAGTTTGTAAGCTCGCAAGGAAGTCGTTCCCCAATCGAGCGCGATCAATTGCGCCTGCATCGCTTCACCTGAGTTGTTATTGACAGTGAGGTCGTGGAGTCACTGGCAACGACTATAACGCCGACCCGGCAAATATCTCAATATATAAATACACATCCCATATTTAGGGATTTTAAAAGATACAAAAAAGGCCCTCGAGAGGGCCTTTGTGCAGGGAAGTAACGCGCAGCTCAAGGATGCTCAGTCGCCACTGCCGTCGCCGGCTTGCCCGGCGAAGGCGCAAAACGCAGCGCGGTCAACGCACCGACCGTGCCCATGACCAGGCAATAGCCGACACACACCCACGGGCTCCAGGGCACCAGCGCGATCAGCAACAGCGGCGTGGTACTGGCCCAGGCGGCGTAGGCGATGTTGTAGGTGAATGAGATACCCGAGACGCGGATATCGGCCGGGAACAATCCGACCATCACCGACGGCACCACCCCGACCACGCCGCATCCCAGCCCCGCCAAGGCGTAGGCCACTCCCGGCCAGGCCCAGCCACCGATCAGGCTGGCATACAGCCCGGCCACTCCGATCGGCAACAGCAGGCTGTAGACCAGCAACGCCCGCCATGCGCCGATGCGATCGACCAGCAGGCCTGCCAGCACGCAGCCGATATTGAGGAATACGATGCCCAGGCTGCTGAGGGCGAAAGTGTGGCTGGCCGTCATGCCGAAACGTTGCTGCATCAAGGTTGGCGTAATCACCACCAGCACCACCACGGCGGACGTCAGCACACAGGTGAGGATGACCGCCGGCCACATGGCCTTGCGGTGCTCGCGCAGTACAGTGCGCAGCGGCAATTCCTGGCGTTGCATATTACGCTCGCGCAGTGCCAGGAATACCGGCGTTTCGCTCAGCCAGCGTCGCAACCACACGCCGATCACGCCAAACACACCACCCAGCAGAAACGGCAGGCGCCAGGCGTAAGCAAGAATCTCTTGCGGGGAAAACAACTGCGCCAGCGCCGTGGCGGTCAGTGCGCCGATCAGGTAGCCGAACGTCAGCCCCGCCTGCAGGAACCCCAAGGCATAGCCACGACGCCCGGCCGGGGCGTGCTCGGCCACAAACACCCAGGCGCTCGGCACCTCGCCGCCCACTGCGGCGCCTTGCAGGATGCGCAGAGCCAGCAGGATGAGCGGGGCGGCGTAGCCGATCTCGGCGTAGGTGGGCATCACGCCGATCAACAAGCATGGCAGGGCCATCATCAGGATGCTCAGGCTGAAGACCTTCTTGCGCCCCATGCGATCAGCGAAGTGCGCCATGAGAATGCCGCCCAAGGGCCTGGCCAGATAGCCGGTGACGAAAATCCCGAAGCTTTGCAGCAGGCGCAGCCACTGGGGCATCTCAGGCGGGAAAAACAGCTGGCTGAGGGTCAGGGCGAAGAACACGAAAATGATGAAATCGTAGATCTCCAACGCGCCGCCCAAGGCGGCCAGACCTAAAGTCTTGTGGTCGCTGCGGGACAAGCGCAGCGGTGGGGCTAGAGGCTTGGCAGACATGCAATCATCCTTCGATGAAATTGGCGGCGCTCGCGTGGCACCGTCCGAAAGCGCGCAGGATAACAAAAACCGTCGGCGGCAGTTCGCGCGGCCGGCTCCGCGCACCAAAGTCGGCCTGTTTGTCACGGAGTTTGGCGGTTATACGACCAGCACTGATATTTCGATCATAATACTATTGCATCACCCTCCTCGACTCGAACAAGGAAACGCCCCGATGCAGACCCTTTCTCTGGAAGAAGTGCTTGCCCAATGGAAAGCCCAGGAAGCGGCCATACGCGCGACCCTGGGTGAACCAGGCGCCCTGAGCATGGCGCAGGTCAGCGCCCTGGAACCGAAAGAGTTCTTCGAAGGCATCGCCCGCGGCGAACTGCCTTGCCCGCCCATTGGCGTGTTGCTTGATTTCGTGCCCATCGAATGGTCACCTGGCACCTTCACCTTTCAGGGCACCCCGGATGCCAGGCATTACAATCCTCTAGGGGCGGTACATGGCGGGTATGCCGCAACTCTGTTGGATTCGTGCATGGGTTGTGCGATTCATACCCGCCTGCAAAAGGGCCAGGGCTATACCACCCTGGACCTGCGCATCAGTTATGTTCGCGGCATGAACGAGGCCACCGGCCCGGTTCGCGCTGAAGGCAAGGTGGTGCACGTCGGCCGCTCCACGGCCCTCGCCGAGGGCCGCATCGTCGACGCCAATGGCCGTCTTTACGCTACCGGCACCACCACCTGCATGCTGTTCGGCAAGGCCGACTGAGGACACGCTCAAGCCTCAAAGGGCGGCAACGGCTTGTGCATCGGCCGCAACGGCACGCTCGCCACCCGCAACGCCTGGCCGTTTTCACGATAGCCCAGGCGCTGATAGAAACCCTGGCCGGTGAGCGTGCTGTAGATCAGCACCCGCGCCTGGCCGATGCGGGCCAGATGCCGCTCCAGAGACTTCATCAGGCTCTGCCCGACACCACGACGGAAAAACTCCGGCAACACGTAACAAAGGCTCACCTCGCCCGTGTTGCGCACCATGCCGACGCCGACCGGCTTGCCCTGCAGCCAGGCGACCTCGACCTGGGCGGTGCTGTCCGATAACCACGCGCTCACCTGCTCGGCCGAATGGCGGCGCAGCCAGGCATTGACCAACAACGGGTTGTTACGATGATCGAGGGCGCAGCCGGCTCGGAACGAGCGGATGAGAATTCGACTGACAAGGCTGGCATCACTGGCCTTGGCGGGACGGACTTGGGGGTAGATATCCATATCATGACTCCTGCTCCAGAGTGGTAAGGCCCCGATAGGGCCAGCGTCAACATACGCTCCACCTGGGCAACGAGCGACCCTCGCAGCGTTACAAATCGTGTGTGTGCGAACGCGTTCTTGCCGCAGCGCCCTGAGCCAGGGTCGAAGGTCCATCATACTCAGGGCTGATCGACGCATTGGTGCGCAGTGGCAGCCGCAACAGCACGCGCAGGCCACCCTTGCGATTATCGAAGTCCAGTTGACCCGCGCAGCGCTGGACAATCGCGTGGACGATGGCCAGACCCAAGCCGCAGCCTGCTTGCGGCCCGCTGCGCCAGAAGCGTTGGGTGAGTTGCTGCAGGTCGGCGGGCGCGATGCCCGGCCCCTGATCCTCGACCTCGAACAGCGCCTGCCAGGCATCGGCGCGCAGGCGCAACACCACCGGACTGGTGACCGGGCTGTGCCGCAGGGCGTTGTCGAGCAGATTGCGCAAGGCCGCGATAGCAAGTGCCGAGGGCATCTCCAGGCAGGCGCCGGACAGACGCTGCGGTATCTGCAGATCGATACGTTCGCGGTCGCCATGGCTGGCATCCTCGATGGCCAGTCGCGCGACCTGTTCAGCCGTGCACTGCACGCCGTCATCGAACGACAGGCTGCCCTCCACCCGCGCCAGCAGCAGCAATTGCTCCAGCGTACGGTGCAGGCGATCGGCGCCCAGCTCGGCGTTTTCCAGCGCTTGCTCACGCACACTGCCGTCAGTCATGCGCGCCACTTGCAGATGGGTCTTGACCGCCGTCAGCGGGCTGCGCAGCTCATGGGCGGCGTCACCGGTCAGCCGCCGCTCACGCTCCAGGGTGCGGGCAATGCGCAAAAACAAGGCATTCTGGGTCGCCTGCAACGGCTGCAGCTCGCTGGGCAGGCGGTCTATCTGCAAGGGTTCGAGGGAGTCCGGGCTGCGTCGGGTCAGGGCATCACGCATGCGGTGCAGCGGCGCGAGGCCTTGGCGCACCCCCAGCCACAGCACCCCGAGGCTGCCCAGCAGCGCCATCAGCACAGGTGCCGACGCCGCCATCAGCATTGAGGTGTTCAGTGCTTCACGCTCCTGCTGGCGGTCGGCGGTGGTGATGCGCACGTTGTCACGGGCGAGGGTAAAACTGCGCCAATGCGCTCCATCGATGACTTGATCGTGGAAGCCGCTCTTTTGATCATCCAGCATCTGCTCGGCACTGCTGTGGCTGCGGGCCAGAATCTCGCCGCGCAAAGAACTGACCTGGCACGCCATGCCGTCGGGAATGCTCAGCTGATCGGCACTGAAATGCGTGCCGCTGCCCTGGGTCGACAGCGGCGCGGGCAGCTGATCGACCAGACCGGCGACCATGCGCGCCGAAGCCACCAGGCGCTGATCGAGGGAAAACATCATCTGATTGCGCAGATCGCGAAACATCCAGGCGGCCGCCAGTGCCCAGATCAGGATGAAGGCACCGCCCAGAATCAGGCTCAGGCGCAGACGCAGGCTCATGCGCCCTCCTGCGTCGGTATTTTCGCGGGCCCCAGACGGTAGCCGAGGCCGCGCACCGTCTCGACGATGCCGTTGCCCAATTTGCGCCGCAGGTGGTGGATATGCACATTGAGGGCGTTGCTTTCGACCTCGTCGCTGAAGCCGTAGACGCTGTCCTTGAGTTGATCACCCGAAAGGACTCGGCCGCGGTTGTGCAACAGCGCCTGCAGCAAGGCTTGCTCGCGCCGCGACAGGTCCACCGCCACCTCGCCCAGCCAGGCCTCGCGGCTGCTGGGGTCGTACCGCAGCGGCCCGTGCTCGATGACATTGACCGTGCGCCCGGCGGCGCGGCGCAGCAAGGTGTGCAGGCGAGCGCAAAGCTCGCGCAGGTCGAACGGCTTGAGCAGGTAATCGTCGGCGCCGGCTTGCAGCCCGGCGACCCGATCGGTGACCGCATCGCGGGCAGTCAATACCAGTACCGGCAGCACTTGCCCCTGATGACGCAGGCGCTGCAACAGCTTGAGGCCGTCTTCGTCGGGCAGGCCGAGGTCGAGCACCATCACGTCGAAATGCGCGGTCTGCAGCAAACTTTGCGCCGCAGCGGCGGTGGCCACGCGATCGACGATCAGCCCCTGGGCGCCGAGCCCGGCGACAATACCGCTGGCGATCAGGTCGTCATCCTCACAAAGCAGTACGTGCATGGGGGTTCTCGCAGGCTAGAAGGGCACAGGTCGGTGGAGAGCATGGTCGAAGCCGATTAAGCGAGGATTATAGCCCCACTGGCTACCTGATCGACGGCTGCAGGAATACCGTTAATCCGCGGTTAACCGAATGGACTCATGCTTTGACGTGTGGCCACCGTATACCTATGTGCGTTGCCATGCGCAGTGCCGGCCTCTTCGCGAGCAAGCTTTGCCCACACATGAACTTTAGGAGCAAAGCTTGCCCGCGAAGAGGCCCGCAACATCACCTCTTACTCTGGATACCCGCCCATGCTGAGCTTCAACCTCGGGCCCTTCGCCCTGTCGCTGCAACACCTCAGCCTGCTGGCGGCGGTCGGCCTGGGCATGGCCGTGGCATGGGGGATCGAGCGTCGGCGACCTGGCAAACGGACGGGGGAATCGGTCATATTCTGGCTGTTCGCAATCGCCCTGCTAATGGCGCGTGCGGGTTTCATCATCCAATACTGGCCGCAGTACCACAGCGATCCGCTGCAGGCGATCGACCTGCGCGATGGCGGCTTCCTGGCCTGGCCCGGGGTCGTGACGATAGTGCTGGGCACGCTGCTGATCGGCTGGCGGCGTGCATCGCTCCGGCGTCCGCTGGGCTGGGGCATGAGTGCTGGCCTGCTGCTGTGGACGCTGGTGAGCATCACCACACAACAGCTCGATAAAGATCGGCGCTTGCCCGCGCTGCATCTGCAAAACTCGACAGGCCTGGTGGTGCCGTTGGCGGACGCGCGCGGGCGGCCGATGGTGGTCAACCTGTGGGCCACCTGGTGTCCGCCCTGCCGGCGCGAGATGCCAGTGCTGCGCGAGGCCATGCGGGATTATCCGCAAGTGGCCTTCGCGCTGGTCAATCAGGGCGAGAGCGTGGCGGATGTCAGCACCTTTCTCGGCACTGTCGGTATCGATAGCTCCCAGGTGCTGTTCGATCCACAGACGGCGCTGGCGCAACAGGTGGGTTCGGCCGCTTTGCCGACCACCCTGTTCTACAGCGCGGATGGCCGCCTGGTGGGCACCCATCTGGGCGAACTGTCAGCGGCCAGCCTGGCCCATGCCCTGGAGGTGTTCGGGCTCTGAAGGAGGCCCCTCAGTGCCCGGATGCCGCCGGCCCGGCCTTGGCACTGAACGGCGGCTTGGCCAGCCAGACGAACACCACCAGCGCCGCGAACATCCAGCCCATCAACGTGAAGTAATCCACCGTCGACAGCATGTACGCCTGGCTTTCGACGATCTGGTCCAGTTGACTATAAGTCGTCTGCCCCGCTCCACCCATCACCTGCATCGTGTGCTGCGTCGCAGGATCGTAGGCCGTGATGCTCTCGGTCAGATAGGCATGGTGCTGATTGGCACGGCGAATCCAGATCCAGGTCGTCAATGACGCTGCGAAGCTGCCTCCCAGCGTGCGCAAAAAGGTCGCCAGGCCCGATCCATCGGCAATCTGCGCCGGCGGCAAGTCCGAGAGCAGAATGCTCAGGGTCGGCATGAAGAACAACGCAATGCCGATCCCCATGAACAACTGCACCAGCGCAATGTGGGTGAAGTCCACCTGATTGGTGAAGCCTGCGCGCATGAAGCAGCTGGCACCGATGGCCGTGAAGGCAAGCCCGGAGAGGATCCGCAGGTCGAATTTTTGCGCGTACTTGCCCACGAACGGCGACATCAGTACCGGCAGGATACCGATCGGCGCCACCGCCAACCCCGCCCAGGTTGCGGTGTAGCCCAATTGCGTCTGCAACCATTGCGGCAGGATCAGGTTGATGCCGAAGAACCCGGCGTAACCCATCACCAGGGTCATGGTGCCCACGCGGAAATTGCGATATTTGAACAGCCGCAGATTCACCACCGGATGGTCGTCGGTCATTTCCCAGATGATGAACACCGTGAGCGCGATCGCCGAAATCACCGCGCCGATGATAATGAAGTTGGACTCGAACCAGTCCATGTCATTGCCCTTGTCGAGCACCACCTGCAGCGCGCCGACCCCGATGATCAAGGTAATCAGGCCGATATAGTCCATGGGCTGGCGGCTGATAGTCACCGGCCGCGCCGCCAGTTGTTGACGCACGATCCCGGCCGCGATGATGCCCACCGGAATATTGATGAAAAAGATCCACGGCCAGCTGTAGCTGTCGGTGATCCAGCCGCCGAGGATGGGCCCGGCAATCGGTGCCACCACCGTGACCATGGCCAGCAGCGCCAGCGCCATCCCCCGCTTGGCAGGAGGGTAAACCGCGATCAGCAGCGTCTGGGTCATTGGGTACAGCGGCCCGGCCACCAGGCCCTGGATCACACGAAAGCCCACCAGTTCGGGCATCGACGTCGAGATACCACATAAAAACGACGCCAGCACGAACAACAGCGTCGCCCACAGGAACAGCTTGACCTCACCGAAGCGGCGGCTCAGCCAGCCGGTCAGCGGCAAGGCGATGGCGTTGCTCACCGCAAACGAGGTAATGACCCAGGTGCCCTGCTCGGAACTCACCCCCAGGTTGCCGGAAATCGTCGGCAAGGCGACGTTGGCAATGGTGGTGTCGAGCACCTGCATGAATGTCGCCAGCGACAGCCCGATGGTACTGAGCAGCAGGCTGGGCGGCGTGAACGACGCATTGTTGCTCATCACTTGTCCTTCGAAGACGTGGCGCCGCGACTGGGCTCGTCGCGGCGCAGGTAGCAGCGGATCAGCGCTGGGCGGTGCTGCCAGCGGCGCTGTTGTCACGGATCAGACGGGCGATCATGGCGTCGGCCTCACCCAGTTGCTGGTCGTAGACATTGGTGGTGAACGACGCCTTTTGCGGCGGTTGCTGCGCCAGTACCGGACCACTCTGGTCGTGCAGGTCGACATCGACCACCGTCGACAGACCGATACGCAATGGGTGCCTGGCCAGCTCGTCGGCATTGATGTGAATACGTACCGGCACCCGCTGGACGATCTTGATCCAGTTACCCGTGGCGTTCTGTGCCGGCAACAAGGCGAACGCGCTGCCGGTACCGGCGCCGAGGCTGTCGATGGTGCCGCTGTACTTGATGTCGCTGCCGTAGATGTCGGATTCGATCTCGACGGTCTGGCCGATGCGCATGTTACGCAGCTGGGTTTCCTTGAAATTGGCATCGATCCACAGCTGGTTCAGCGGGATCACGGCCATGGTCGCGGTGCCTGGCTGAATGCGTTGGCCCAGCTGCACGGTGCGCTTGGCGACGTAACCGGTGACCGGCGCGATCAGGGTGGTCCGCGCATTGGCCAGGTAGGCGTCACGCAGTTGCGCGGCCGCAACCTGCACGTCCGGATGGTCGGAAATCACCGTGGCATCCACCAGTGCCGAAGTGCTGGCCAGTTGTTGCAAGGCATTGTTCAACGCGCTCTGGGCCGAGCTCAGGTCGTCCCGCGCATGGGACAGTTCTTCCTGGGAAATCGCCCCGCCCGCAGCCAGGCTGCGACGGCGGTTGAAGTTGTCCTGAGCCTTTTGCACGTCGGAACGGCGCGCATTGACCTGCGCTTTCATGCCGTCGACGTTGCTGTACAGCCCGCGCACCTGGCGCACGGCCTTGGCCAGATTGGCCTGGGCGTTTTGCAGGGCGATCTTGGCGTCGGCCGGATCGAACTGCAGCAGCACTTGCCCGGCGTGAACCAGGTCACCGTCGTCGGCGCCGATGCTGGTGACGGTGCCGGTGACCAGCGGGGTAATTTCTACCACGTTGCCGTTGACGTAGGCGTCATCGGTGCTTTCGTTGAAGCGCCCGTAGAGTTCGTACCAGGCCCAGACGCCAAGGCCGCCGAGCACGACCACGATCAGCACGATAAACAGCATCAGCTTGCGCTTGCCGCCGCCTTTTTTCTGCGGTGCGGCTTTCTCCTGCGGCTGGGCGTTATTGTCGGGAGCAGTATTGGAAGAGGCAGTAGCCATGACAAGTACCTTGAATTATTCAGTCGGCGTGGCGGTAGCGGAAGGCGCCTGGGCGAGTTGATCGTCCTGGAAGCCACCGCCCAGCGCCTGCATCAATTGGATCGACAGGTCGATCCGCTCGGCGTTGAGGCTGGCCAGTTGTTGTTGGGCCTGGAGCAATTGCTGTTCGATGGTCAGCACATCGACGTAACTGCCGATGCCCGCGCCGTAGCGCTGGCTGACGCTGTCGTAGGAGCGCTGGGCAATCTCTGCGGCACGCTGCGACGCCTCGACCTGGCGATTCAGAGCACGCAGTTGGACGATGCTGTCGCTGACGTCACCCAGCGCCTTGACCAGATTCTTGTTGTACTGCGCCACGGCCAGGTCGTAGTCGGCGTCCCGGGCATCGAGAGTGGCGCGCAGTCGGCCACCGTCGAAAATCGGCAGCGACACCGCTGGCGCGATATTCCAGAAGCGGCTCGGACCGCCGAGCAGCGCGTCTCCGAGAATCGACTGCACGCCAGCCGCAGCGCTCAAGTTGAGGTTGGGATAGAAGCGCGTCTTGCTCGCCACCACATCCTTGCTCGCCGCCTCGACCCGCCAGCGCGCGGCCACCAGATCAGGACGGCGGCCCAACAGCTCGGCCGGCAAGGTCGACGGCAGTTGCACCACGCCTGGCTGCAAGACCTTCGGCCGGGCGATCTCGTTGGCGCGGTCGGGGCCTTTGCCCAGCAGCACGGCGAGGGCGATACGGGCGCTGGCCAGCTGCTTCTCGGCGTTGATGGCCTGCTCCTGGGAGCTGGCCTGCAGGCTTTCGGTCTGCTGCAACTGGTAGTCGCTGTCGACGCCGGCCGTGTGCCGACGCTGACCGAGGCTGAGCATCTGGCCGGTGCGTTTGAGATCCTCCTGGGCCAGGTCGGCGACGATGTGCGCCTGGCCCAGATTGCTGTAGGCCCGGGCGACATCTGCGGCCAGGGTCAAGGCTGCCGCCTGACGATCGACTTCGGCTGCGCGGGCCTGCCCCAGCGCCGCTTCCCAGGCCGCGCGCTCGCCGCCCCAGAGGTCGAAGTTGTAGTTGAACGTGGCCTCGATATTGCGCGAGGTCGAATAAGCCTCACCGACCCCCAGTGGATCCTGCTCGCGGTTGAAGCGCGCGCGCTGGACACTGGCGTCGGCATCGAGGGTCGGGCTGCGATCGGCATCGGCGGCGGCGGCCGCGGCAATTGCCTGATGGCTGCGGGCGCTGGCGATCTGCATGTCCGGGCTGTCGCGCAGGGCTTCCTTGATCAGGCCGTCGAGCTGCGGATCGCCGAGGCTGGTCCACCAGTCGCGCTTGGGCCAGGCGGCGGGCGACAGGGTGATACCTGCCAGCGATTGACCGGCCTTGAGGTCTTGCGCCTTGAGGCTTTTGCCCTGAGTGTCGAGACCGTGAAAATTGGCGCACCCGGCCAGGCTCATGGCGACCAGCACCAGGCTCAAGCGCAGACGCTGTGTTGTTCCGCTCATTTCATTTGACCTATGCGCGCTATCGTCAGGGCATCCCCGGCAGCGACCAGTACTTTCATCAGAATGCGCTCCAGATCGGCCAATTCTGCCGGCTCGAGCACGCCTACCAGTTGATTCATTGCGTCGGCACCAATGTGCGGCAGGCGGTCGGCAAGGCGCTGACCGGCATCCGTCAACTCGAGCCGGATCTGTCGGCGATCGGCTTCGCTGCGGCGGCGTTTGATCAAATCCTTTTGTTCCAGACGATCGAGCATCCGAGTCATCGAGCCGCTGTCCAGCGACAGGTATCGGCACAGCTCTGCCGGGGTATCGACATCGAATTGCTGAACGATGATCAGCACCTTGAATTGCGCAGCGGTGACGCCATCCGGCTCAAGATGGGCATCGAGGATACGGTCCTTGACCATGCTGCTGCGGCCCATCAACAGGCCGATGGTGCAGCTTCGGAAGTTCTCGGGAGTGAAGTGTTTCATGCAGATCGACCCAAAACCCTGCCTAGGCAGATAATGTGTCTAGATGTTACTGCTTAGGCAGCGAATGTCAAATCACTTATTAGCATGCTATGTAATTGGCGAAATGCCGCTACCTTGTGGGGATGGGTCGTGTTCGGTGGCGAAGGGGGCATTTGCAGCGGTGATGTCTTGCGGTGTCGCTTAGGGCCTCTTCGCGAGCAAGCTTTGCTCCTACAGGCGCGAGCAGCCCCTGAGTCTTGCACCTATTGGAGCGGAGCTTGTTCCGAAGCGGCCAGCGCAGGCAAATGGAAAGGATCAGGCAGGCACGCCGCTATGAAAGCGGAATTCCGGATCGGGGGTTTCGATCAGCTCGGCCTCAGCGACCCGCACTCTCTCGATGACCTTGGCGATGTCGGCCGCGTCCCCGTGCTGGTAGGCCAGCTTCAAGTAGCCTTGATAATGCCGCGCTTCGCTTTTCAGCAAACCATGGTAGAAACGCCCCAACTCTTCATCCAGATGCGGCACCAGCGCTTCGAAACGCTCGCAGCTGCGGGCTTCGATAAAGGCACCGACCACCAGCGTATCCACCAGCTTGACCGGTTCATGGCTGCGCACCTGCTTGCGCAAGGCCGAGGCATAACGCCCCGCGCTCAGGGGCTGGAGTTCAATCTTGCGCTTCTTCATCAGGCGCATGACCTGCTCGTGGTGCACCAGCTCCTCGCGGGCCAGGCGCGACATCATGTTGATCACGTCGGCGTGCACGGGGTAACGGGCGATCATGCTCAAGGCCGTGGAGGCTGCCTTGAACTCGCAGTTCTTGTGATCCAGCAGCAGCGTGGTCAGGTCCGCCAGCGCGGCCTCGACCCAGGCGTGGGGCGTGCGGCAACCGAGAAAATCATGAATTTCGGCCAGCATGGGCACGGTTCCCCTGTCAAAAGCGCGGGATTATAGAGGGCACCGGCACAGGTAGCGAGGGGGCTGCGCGGCTGGCGCTGAAAAATCGTATCGGTGACATCTTTGGGAGACTGTCGGGTTTGGGAGACCGTCGGGGCAAGCACCCTCGCTACAGGATTCGATTGGCGCCCAGGGCGTCCTCAAGAAACCCTGGCGCGATGTAGCGCTCGTAGTGCGCTTCGGACAGGATGAAGAATTCCCGATCAATGGCATCCCGCAATTGCGGCAGGTCCCAGTCGCGAAACTCAGGCAGCAGCACGATGCCATATGCTTCAAGATTGACGATCACTCGCGCACCGCGCGCAATCAATTGATATGCCCAGCAATACACCGACTGCTGCTCGACGAAGCGGATCTTGCGCTGCAGCAATTGCTCGCGCAGGCGCCCCGCGTCGAACACCTCCAGCTTGGCCTCCATCACCTGCACCAGCAGTTGTTCGAGGCGCAACCAGACGGCACGCTTGGCCGCCTCGTCGTAACCGTTCCAGTGGATCACTTCATGATGGAAGCGCTTGCAGCCACGGCACACCAGATCCCCGTAAACAGTGGAGCAAAGGCCGACGCAGGGGGTTTTGATGGAGTTATTGGACATGGCGACACGGAGCACTGACAAGCGGAACAGACGCCCATGTTAGCCCTTTGTCTAACGAGGGTCACCCCAGAAGTCGCAGGGCTTAACTTACCTTTCTTGTTTTTTTGCCGTAGAATCATGCAGCCTTTCCAAGGCAACAAAAATATCCGTTGGAAGCTGTTTTCAAAGCGTCACGAGCACAGTCGATCCAGCAGGACGGAATGGAAGCAGGTTTTACCCCCTTTAATCTGCCCCAGCCCTCATCAAGCCTCCCGTCCTGCAGGCGTAAAACTTTGAAAGCAGCTTCTGCAAGGAATGTCCGTCACCCAGGCTAAACGGCCCAAGAAGCCGTGCAGCGCATGGGCGCGGGGATTTACTGGATGAGCGTCCCGATCCGGGACCACTGATGAGGGTAATGACTGTGCTTGAAGCCTACCGCAAACACATTGAAGAGCGTGCCGCCCAGGGTATCGTGCCCCAGCCGCTTAACGCCGAACAAACTGCAGGCCTGGTCGAGCTGCTGAAAAATCCCCCTGCCGGCGAAGAATCCGTACTGGTCGACCTGATCACCAACCGCGTGCCACCGGGCGTGGACGAAGCGGCCTACGTCAAGGCCGGGTTCCTGTCCGCCCTGGCCAAAGGTGAAGTCACCTCGCCCCTGATCGACAAGAAGCGCGCCACTGAACTGCTGGGCACCATGCAGGGCGGCTACAACATCGCCACACTGGTCGAGCTGCTTGACGACGCCGACCTGGCCTCCGTCGCCGCCGAACAGCTCAAGCACACGCTGCTGATGTTCGACGCCTTCCACGACGTCGCTGAAAAAGCCAAGAACGGCAATGCCCACGCCCAAGGTGTGCTGCAATCCTGGGCTGATGGCGAGTGGTTCAAGAAGCGTCCGACCCTGGCCGACAAGATCAGCCTGCGCGTCTTCAAGGTTACCGGCGAGACCAACACCGACGACCTCTCCCCTGCTCCGGATGCCTGGTCGCGCCCCGACATCCCGCTGCACGCCCTGGCCATGCTGAAAATGGCCCGTGACGGTATCGTGCCGGACGTGCAAGGCTCCATCGGCCCGATGAAGCAGATCGCCCAGATGTACGGCGACGGCTTCCCGGTCGCCTACGTCGGCGACGTGGTCGGTACCGGTTCGTCGCGTAAATCGGCGACCAACTCCGTACTGTGGTTCTTCGGCGACGACATCCCGTTCGTGCCGAACAAGCGCGCCGGTGGATTCTGCTTCGGCTCCAAGATCGCTCCGATCTTCTACAACACCATGGAAGACGCCGGCGCTCTGCCGATCGAATTCGACGTCAGCAACATCAACATGGGCGACGTCATCGACCTGTACCCGCACCAGGGCAAGGTCTGCAAGCACGACAGCGACGAAGTGATCACCACGTTCGAACTGAAAACTCCGGTTCTGCTGGACGAAGTCCGCGCCGGCGGCCGTATCCCGCTGATCGTCGGTCGCGGCCTGACCGACAAGGCACGCGCCGAGCTGGGCCTGGGCCCGACCGATCTGTTCAAGCTGCCTGAAGCCCCGGTCGATACCGGCAAGGGCTTCACCCTGGCGCAGAAGATGGTCGGCAAAGCGTGCGGCCTGCCCGCCGACAAGGGCGTGCGCCCTGGCACCTATTGCGAACCGAAGATGACCACCGTCGGCTCTCAGGACACCACCGGACCGATGACCCGCGACGAGCTCAAAGACCTCGCCTGCCTGGGCTTCTCTGCCGACCTGGTGATGCAGTCGTTCTGCCACACTGCGGCCTATCCAAAGCCGATCGACGTCACCACCCACCACACCCTGCCGGATTTCATCCGCACCCGTGGTGGCGTGTCCCTGCGTCCTGGCGACGGCATCATCCACAGCTGGTTGAACCGCATGCTGCTGCCCGACACCGTCGGCACCGGCGGCGACTCGCACACCCGCTTCCCGATCGGCATCTCGTTCCCGGCCGGTTCCGGGCTGGTCGCCTTCGCCGCAGCCACTGGCGTCATGCCGCTGGACATGCCGGAGTCGGTACTGGTGCGCTTCAAAGGCAAGCTGAACCCCGGCATCACCCTGCGCGACCTGGTTCACGCGATTCCTTACTACGGCATCCAGAACGGCCTGCTGACCGTCGAGAAGAAAGGCAAGATCAACGCCTTCTCCGGCCGCATCCTGGAAATCGAAGGCCTCGACGACCTGACCGTCGAACAGGCTTTCGAGCTGTCCGACGCCTCGGCCGAACGCTCCGCTGCTGGCTGCACCATCAAGCTGCCAGAAAAAGCCATCGCCGAGTACCTGAAGTCCAACATCACCCTGCTGCGCTGGATGATCAGCGAAGGCTACGGTGACGCCCGGACCATGGAACGTCGCGCGCAGGCGATGGAAGCCTGGATCGCCAAGCCGGACCTGCTGGCCGCCGACGCCGATGCCGAATACGCCGAGATCATCGAGATCGATCTGGCCGACATCAAGGAGCCGGTGCTCTGCGCGCCGAACGATCCGGACGACGCCCGCCTGCTGTCCAGCGTTCAAGGCCAGAAGATCGACGAAGTGTTCATCGGTTCGTGCATGACCAACATCGGCCACTTCCGCGCTGCGGGCAAGTTGCTGGAAAAGGTCAAAGGCCAGCTGCCAACACGTCTGTGGCTGTCGCCACCGACCAAGATGGACGCTCACCAGCTCACCGAAGAAGGCTACTACGGCATCTACGGCAAAGCCGGCGCACGCATGGAAATGCCGGGCTGCTCGCTGTGCATGGGTAACCAGGCACGGGTAGAACCGAACTCCACCGTGGTGTCGACCTCGACCCGTAACTTCCCGAACCGTCTGGGCGATGGCGCCAACGTCTACCTGGCTTCCGCCGAACTGGCCGCCGTTGCCTCGATCCTGGGCAAGCTGCCAACGGTCGAGGAATACATGGAGTACGCCGCCAGCATCGACAGCATGGCAGCGGACGTGTACCGCTACCTGAGCTTCGACCAGATCGCCGAGTTCCGCGAGGCAGCTGCCAACGCAAACATTCCGGTGGTTCAGGCGTAATCAGTAACCCGCAGTAAAAGAAAACCCGCCAGCGTAACCACTGGCGGGTTTTTTATTGTGTTCCTTTTACGCTTGGTGCTTTTAATTGATCAGGATGGGGCTCTATCCCGGCAATCACAGAACCTCCAGAACCTGCGCTTGCAGCTCTATCACTTGGCCGTCACTCACGTTGAGATAATCGTAGCGTTTGAGATTAGCCGGATGAGGGTTCGCCAGATTACCTAACTGCTCCTCTTCCGAAGAAACCGCTACCCGCTGACCGTAGCTATCACGCAGATAAAAGCGGAATCCTTGCTCAAGCGACCCTTCGCCAATCAGTTGGATTTTCCAAGGGTCGCTGACTCGGGCATGGTGATAAAGCCCCAGATAACCATTGGCACTGACCCCAAGCTTGGCCCCCGCATACTCATGACGGGCCGGCGCCGCGCAGATGTCCTAATAGATACGATCGTCGGCATGATCCAAATAATCGAAACGCAGTGGCACGGCGGGCATATCTTCACCCCCGCGTAGCAGCCAGCCGCTCTTGGTCGCTTCATGGCGCATAGAAAAACAGATGGGCCCTTGCAACCCTGGTGTAACACTTCGCATCCGAGCGATAAATGATCGGCCAATAAATTCGTCCATGATCAAATCCTTTTTAATGAGTATCAAGCGAGACGCCAACCAAATCGGTGTCGTCTCCAGTCACAACGCCATGAATCCATACAGGCCTGGATTTGACGTGCAACGCCATCAGAACACGCTCCCCCTATCGATGAAGCCGTAACATGCTATGGCGATTCAGTGGATTCATATCGTTGCTGAACATGGGTGCAGCCCAAAACGCACGCAAAAAAAGGCCCCGCTCAAGAATCGAGCGGGGCATCCATTTGCGCGGAAATCGTCGCGCGACGCACGACGATCAAAGCTGACCTCAAGAAGCCACAACAGCTCCACTGAGCGCCAGATCCATCAACTCCCGGTTCGCCACGGCATACATGGCGTAATCGGTGCCGGTGGCAGCCTTTAGCTCGTCAAGCATCGAGCGCCAGCGCTTGACCATGCCTTCGTGCTGTTCCAGCCACAAGGTGACACGCGCTTCGACGTCTTCCGGCGCATCGCTCATCTGCAGCACCGAAATGGTTATGGCTCGCTGCTGATGGTCGATGTCGTCACGGAAGGCTTCGCGCGCCAGCGCTTGCCAGTTGTTTTCCACCGGCAGGCTGCTGATCTGCTGCAGATACCAGTTCAGCTCCAGCGAACTACCGACGGCGAAGAACGCCTTGGCAACGTCGGCGGCCGGCTGCCCGGTCACGTCCGATGCCTCGATGATCGGCAACAAGGTGTAGAGGTGGCTGGTACCGGCGACCATGCGCGCCAGCAATTCCGGCACCCCGGCGGCGACATACCCCTGGTAGCGCTCCTCCCACACGGCGCGAGTCGGGCCTTCGAGCAGCTCGTTGAGCTTGAGCCCCAGAGCGGCAATGTGCGGCCCGAAGTGTGCCACGTCGCGCGCGGCGTCCAGATCGTTGCGGCGGCTGCGCAGGAACCAGCGCGTCGCACGACGCCCCAGACGCATCAACTCGTCCATCAACTTGAGCTGCACCTCGGCAGACACCTGATAGTCCAGCGCCTCGATCTGGCGGAACCAGTGCGGCAGATGGAAGATGTCGCGCACCACGACATAGGCCCCGGCCACATTGGCCGCGCTCATGCCGGTGGACTCCTTCAAGCGCTGAACGAAAGTGATACCCATGTTATTGACTAGATCGTTGGCGATCTGGGTGCTGACGATCTCGCGCTTGAGGCGATGACGACGCATCGGCTCGGCGTACTTGCTCACCAGCGACGCTGGAAATGCCGTCTCCATATCGCGCGTCAGATAGTCGTCATCCGGCACCAAGGAGGCCAGCAGCGCTTCGTTGAGGTCGATCTTGCTGTAGGAAATCAGTACCGACAGTTCGGCACGGGTCAGGCCTTGCCTGGCCGCTACCCGCTCGTTGAGCTGCTCTTCGGATGGCAGAAACTCGATGGCACGGTCGAGCTTGCCGCGGCCCTCGAGGTCGACCATCAGACGACGGTACTCGGCGATCCGCTCGTAAGCGCGATTGGCGGCCAGCGACAACGCCTGAGTCTGCTTGTAGTTGTTGCCCAGCACCAGGTGGCCGACCTCGTCGGTCATGCTGCCGAGCAGCAGATTGCGCTGCTTCTCGGTCATGTCGCCGGCCTGCACCGCATCGTTGAGAAGGATCTTGATGTTGACCTCATGGTCGGAGCAGTCGACACCTGCGGCGTTATCGATGAAGTCGGTGTTGGTCGCCCCGCCCGCCAGGCCGAACTCGACGCGGCCGAGCTGGGTCATCCCCAGGTTGCCGCCCTCGCCCACGACCTTGCAGCGCAGCTCGTTGCCGTTGACGCGCAGGGTATCGTTGGCCTTGTCGCCGACATCGGCATGGGTCTCGCTGCTGGCCTTGACATAGGTACCGATGCCGCCGTTCCACAGCAGGTCGACCGGCGCCTTGAGCAAGGCGTTGAGCAACTCGGTAGGGGTCAGCTTGTCGGCCTGAATATCGAAGCGCGCCTTCATTTCGGGGCTGATGGCGATGCTTTTGGCGCTGCGCGAGAAGATCCCGCCGCCGGCCGACATGATGGCCGTGTTGTAGTCGCTCCACGCCGAGCGCGGCAGGTCGTACAGGCGCTGGCGCTCGGCGAAGCTGCTGGCCGGATCCGGATTAGGATCGATGAAGATGTGCAAGTGGTTGAACGCCGCCACCAGTTGCAGTTTGTCGGACATCAACAGACCGTTGCCGAACACGTCACCGGCCATGTCGCCGACGCCGACCACGGTGATACTGTCTTCCTGCACATTGATGCCGCGCTCGCGGAAGTGGCGCTGCACGCCGACCCAGGCACCCTTGGCGGTAATACCCATCTTCTTGTGGTCGTAACCCGCCGAACCGCCTGAGGCGAAGGCGTCACCGAGCCAGAAGCCATAGTCGATGGCGATGCCGTTGGCGATGTCGGAGAAGGTCGCGGTGCCCTTGTCGGCAGCCACCACCAGGTAGGGGTCATCGTCGTCATGACGGGTGACGTTGGCTGGAGGCACCACGCCGCCATCCTTGAGGTTGTCGGTGATGTCCAGCAGGCCGGAAATGAAGATGCGGTAGCAGGCGATCGCCTCGTTCTGGATGTCGTCGCGGGTGCCGCCCAGCGGCAAGCGCCGCGGCAGGAAACCACCCTTGGCACCCACCGGTACGATGACCGAGTTTTTCACGTGCTGGGCTTTTACCAGGCCCAGCACTTCGGTACGGAAATCTTCCTCGCGATCTGACCAGCGCAGGCCGCCACGCGCGACGTTGCCGAAGCGCAGATGCACGCCTTCGACCCGCGGGCTGTAGACGAATATCTCGAACTTGGGTACCGGCTTGGGCAGCTCGGGGATCAGCTTGGGATTGAACTTGAAGCTGAAGTACGACTTGGCCTGGCCGTTGGCATCCGGCTGATAGAAGTTGGTGCGCAGGGTGGCCTTGATCAGGTCCAGGTAGCGACGCAGGATGCGGTCTTCGTTGAGCACCTGCACATCGTCCAGGGCGCTGAGAATCGCCTGTTCGAGGCGCTGCTGCTTGTCGTCCAGATCATCGCCGGCCAGTTTGCGTGCCAGGTAGAAACGGGTCTTGAACAGGCGCGTCAGTTCACGGGCGATGTCGGTGTGGTTGTTGAGGGTACTGGCGATGTACCCCAGGTCGAAGCCCAGGCGAATCTGCTTGAGATAGCGCGCGTAGGCACGCAGCAGGGCAACATCGCGCCACGGCAGGCCGGCGGTCAACACCAGGCGGTTGAACGCATCGTTTTCGGCATCGCCGTTGACGATGTGCACGAAAGCGTCCTGCAGGGTGTCATTGAGCTGCTGGATGTCGAGCTTGAGGCCTTCGCTATAGGTGAAAGCGAAATCGTGGATCCAGTACTCGCGACCATTGCGATGGCGCACGCGGTAAGGGAACTCACCCAACACGCGCAGGCCGAGGTTCTCGAGGATCGGCAGCACATCGGACAGCGCCAGCGGCGTGTCGGCGTGATACAGCTTGCAGTGCAACTGGCGCTCTCCCGACTGCGCCAGCGGCTGGTAGAAGCTCATCACCAGCGGGCGGCTATCGGACAGGGCTTGCAAATGCTGCATGTCGACCACCGCCGAGTGCGCGGCAAAGCGCTCGCGATAGCCCGCCGGGAAGCCTTTAGGGAAGTCCGCCAGCACATTGGTGCCCTGGGCCTCGCCGAAGCTCTCGATGGTGAGCGCGGCGTAGTCGTCCTGCCATGAACGGCAGGCCTGGATCACTTCGTTTTCCAGTTGCGCCGGATCGATGTCCAGACGCACGCGAGGGTCGACGCGCAGGATCAACTGCACGCGAGCCAGCACCGATTCCGAGAAGAAAGTCCAGAACTCGCAGTCGCTGGCCTTGAGGCGCTCCATCAGCACTTGCTGGATCTTCAGGCGCACTTCAGTGGAATAGACGTCACGCGGCACGTACGCCAGGCAGTAGCAGAAACGCCCGTACGGGTCCTTGCGCAGGAACACGCGGATCTTGTTGCGCTCCTGGATCTGCACGATGGCCATGACGGTGTTGAACAACTCGTCGACCGGCGTCTGGAACAGGTCGTCGCGCGGCAGCACCTCGACCACCTGGGCCAGCTCCTTGCCCAGATGCGCCTTGGCGTCGAAGCCCGAGCGTCGCTCGATTTCGGCAACCTTGCGGCGGATATAGGGGATCTGATGAACGCTCTCGCCATACACCGCCGAGGTGTACAGGCCCATGAAGCGGCATTCCTTGATGACCTTGCCGCTTGCATCCAGCTGACGCACCGACACGTAATCCGGGTAGGCCGGACGGTGCACGCGGCTCGGATGCGCGGCCTTGGCAAACGACAGCAGCAGCGGCTCGTGCAGATAGCTGACGGCGTAGTCCTCGATGCGCAGATCGTCGGCGGTCAGGCCTTTGCGGACCAGGCGGGTCAGGCCCAGGAACGAGCTTTCGTCATATTGCAGCTGGCCGCCGTCGGCATCGTTGGCGACCACGAACTCTTCATAGCCGAGGAAGGTGAAGTGGTTATCCACCAGCCATTGCAGGAAGGTCTTGATCTCGGCCTTTTCTTCTTCGTCAGCGGCGTAGGGCGTCTCGTCCACCAAGGCCAGCAGGTCGCGAACCTTGGCTTTCATCGGTTCGAAGTCGGCAACCGCGATCCGTACTTCCACCAGTACCTGTTCCAGCTCCCGGGCCAGCGCGCTCATGTCGGCGGCGTTGGCGCAACGGTCGATCTCCAGGTACATCAGCGATTCTTGCAGCACATCGGCGCCGGTGCTGCCCTTGGGCAATACTTCAAGCAGCTCGCCCTGGGCGCCGCGGCGCACGCTGAGCACGGTGGTCTGCAAGGTGTGGATGCTGTAGCCACGGCGGTTGAGCTCGGTGCGTACCGAGTCGACCAGAAACGGCAGGTCGTGGTGCAGCACCTCGACCGCGGTGTGGGTGGACTGCCAGCCGTGGCGTTCGTAATCGGGGTTGTAGACCCGCACCTGCGGCTGGGCATGTTCGAAGCGCGCCAGCAGGCGCCAGGCCGACAGGGTGCAACCGGCAAGGTCGGAGAGCCGCCGCTGGGTGAGCTCGTCCATCGAGATGATGCCGAAGAACTGATCGGCGAACAGGGCCACTTGTGGCAAGGCCTGCTCGTCGATGTGCTGCGCCAGGGCCGCTTTCAGTTGATGCTGGAAGTCGGCTTTGCTGGCCGCGGTGAAGAACGCCATCTGTGATACTCCGCTTTGGCTTGTTATCGAATGAAGCGTCGCGTGGACTCCCCTTGCTGGAGTCAACCTTAGTCAACCTTGTGTCCAAGGGGAGAAATATATACGGCGCACCAGCTTAGAAGACCGGCCCGACGATAACTTGCGGGGATGCGACATTTTGAGGCATTGACGGGTTGCACTTGGTGAAACCCTCGGCGATGGCGCTGATTTCGAGGGCCCGCCCGCGAAGAGGCCATCAGCACCAGCACAAATCAAAGAAAACTGGCAAAATCCCCAGCTCGCTCCCATGCCCCGGACCCGCCCCATGAAACTCGACGTACTGCAGCTGCTCGCCAACCCTTGCGACGATGAAGAAGACAACATGGCCATGCTGTGCTGTTACGGCCTCATGGGCGAGCTGTTCCTCATGACGCGGTTCCCGGATGAGGACGAGATCGAAATCACCTTCGGCGAAAACGACCCGCAGTTGGTGCGCGACATCAAGGTCACCCTCAGCGCCGATCAGTTGCTGATCGAAGTGGCGGCTGTCGATGCCGGGCTGTTCAACGGCCGCGACACCCTGGACATCGGACACTCGACCGATGCCGCCGACCTGCCTGAGGTACTGGAAACGCTGACCAATATCCTGAAGGGCACCGGGACGCTGGTCAAAGGCCTGTAACCCCGACCTGAGCGTCCTGATCAGCAAACGTCTGACGGAACAATCCGGTGCAATGCGCGATGGCCGCAGCGACTTGCGGCATTTGCCCGGCCAATGCCGCGTTGGCGCTGAGGGACGCCTCGACAGCCGCGATCAAGTCGCGCAACCGCTGACGGGGCTCGACCACATCGCACGTTTTCGCCAGCGACAATATCCCTAGCCGCGATCGAAACAGACTCTTGGAGCCGTCGAGCGTCAGGGCCAGGGAGTCTTCAGGAATATAGGCGGTGGTATTGACGATGTCGTAGGCGGGCGACAGCTTGGCGTCCGCGCCCAGTGGATCGGTATAGAGCAAGCCGAAATTCTTCAGATGCGCATCGCCATTGCCGACCATACAGCTCAAGGCAACGATATCGAAGAACTGCCGCAACGATGACTGAACCTGCTCTGGCGCGCAGAACAGTCGAATCGCCCGGGCAATCTTCTCGTAGCTGGCGCCGTATTTTTGCTCGGTACCGACGCCGGTCAATACTGCCATGTCCTCGAAACCCAAGGGTTGCTGATGCTTGTCACGGTCGAAACGGCGCATGACGAACAGCTTGCGATTATCCGACAAGAAAAACGCCGGCACCGGCATGCCTGCCCGGCGCGCTGCATCCATGCACAGGAATTCGTTGATGGCCAACCCAGGGAAATCCTCACGCCCCGCCTTCACGATCAGTTCCGGTGTCAGCAGGGTCGCCTTGGGATCCGCCGTCATGTCCTCGGGCACCAACACCTTGGGCTGAATTCCGGAAATGCCCGCGCGCAGGATGTACTTGTCGACCAGTTGGGTAAACAGGTCCTCGGCGCCGTCCCAGGCCAGCAAATCAGCCAGGCGCTCGCCGCGGGGCATGACGCCTCGATCGAGCAGCGCATCCAGCGCCGGTGACTGCACCTGCACCCGGCCGATAGGCGAACCGCTGCCCGTCAACGCCAGCAGGAGCATGGGGTCGAGCGTCGCCGTCTTTGCCAGCCGATGGCGCAGTTGCTCCAGCACATACCCCTCGGGCAGGTTCATCTGGAACACCGGATGCAGCGTGCGATTGAGGTAAGGCATGTCACGCACGGCCATGGTCAGGCTGATCTGCGCCTCGTCTGGCACGCCTATGCCGTAGCGGAACAGATAGTCGCCATCCCTTCCCTGCGACAACTCCCCACAAGCCCCTTGGGCAGTCAAGACGCGCACGCGATCAAGCTCGCTCATTTAAACACCTCGCGCAGCTCTTCGAAGGTGGGCTTGCGTGCGGGCACGATTTTCACCTCGGAGCTCATGGCGGCGATGACCTTGGCGTAAAAGAACATCGACACCGTCGGTTTGCCTTTTTCCATTTCGGCCAGCTTCTGCCGCGTGATGCCAGCACGCTCAGCCAGCTCGATCAAGGTCATGCCGCGCTGCTGACGCATGCCGCGTAATTGGTCGCCAAGGCGCTCGATAATAAGGACAGGATCCATGTTTGTTACCTTTACGTAACACCGTATATTGAATGTAATCTATAGATGACATCTCAACCTGTCCATGCATGTGACGTTTGCATAACAAATGGTTCGTTATGTTACGCCTAAATAACATTTAAGCTCGCTTTCGCCGCTTCGCTTCACTATTTCCATCGCCCCTCAACCGGAAATCCATTAAAGTAGTGGCCCCCTGCCCAGCCGCGCCCCGCCCGCTCGGCACTTCTCTCCAGGAACCTTCGACGATGGAACATCGTGAAGCGCTCATCGCGCTGCGCACCTTTCTCTCCACCCAGATTCTGGGCCAGGAAAAACTCGTCGAACGTTTGTTGATCGTCTTGCTGGCCGACGGCCACATGTTGGTCGAAGGGGCACCGGGGCTGGCCAAGACCAAGGCCATCAAGGAATTGGCCGAAGGCGTCGAGGCGCAATTCCATCGCATCCAGTTCACCCCCGACCTGCTGCCTGCCGACATCACCGGCACCGAAATCTATCGGCCCGAGACCGGCAGTTTCGTGTTCCAGCAGGGGCCGATCTTCCACAACCTGGTGTTGGCCGACGAAATCAACCGTGCGCCCGCCAAGGTCCAATCGGCCTTGCTCGAAGCCATGGCCGAGCGTCAGGTCAGTGTCGGGCGCAGCACCTATGACCTGTCGCCGCTGTTCCTGGTAATGGCCACGCAGAACCCCATCGAGCAGGAGGGCACCTATCCGCTGCCCGAAGCCCAGCTCGATCGCTTCCTGATGCACGTCAAGATCGGCTTCCCGGATGCCGCCGTCGAGCGACGCATCCTCCAGCAAGCCCGCGGCGAAGCCCTCAATGGCGAGACCAAGCCCGAGCGCCGGGTCAGCCAACAGGCCATCTTCGCCGCACGCAAGGAGATCCTCGGCCTGTACATGGCCGATGCGGTGGAGGAGTACCTGGTGCAATTGGTGATGGCCACGCGCACCCCGGCCAAGTTCGACGCCGAGCTGGCCGAATGGCTGGCCTATGGCGCCAGCCCGCGCGGCTCGATTTCGCTGGACCGCTGCGCCCGCGCCCACGCCTGGTTGGCCGGGCGCGACTTCGTCAGCCCGGAAGACATCCAGGCGGTGCTGTTCGACGTGCTGCGCCACCGTATCATCCTGTCGTTCGAAGCCGAAGCCGCCGGGGTTGACCAGGATCGGGTGATCCAGCGCATCCTCGATGTGGTAGCGGTCGCCTGATCCTGCCCCATGCCTAGCTCACTGCCCTCCGCGCCCGGTATCCGCGTCAGCCTCCAGGAGCTGATCGAGATGCGTCATCGCGTGCGCGAAGTGCAGCTGTTCTCCGGCCCCGGACAGCGCAGCCCGCTGGTGGGGCTGCATCACTCCAAGCTGCGCGGGCGCGGCGTCGACTTCGACCAGGTGCGGGTCTATCAGGCCGGCGACGACGTGCGCAGCATCGACTGGCGCGTGACGGCGCGCACCCAGGAGCCGCACACCAAACTGTTCCATGAAGAACGCGAGCGGCCGGTGTTCATCCTCGTCGAACAGAGCCGCCAGCTGTTTTTCGGCTCGGGGCTGATGTTCAAATCGGTGCTCGCCGCCCAGGCCGCAGCGCTGATTGGCTGGGCCACGCTTGAGCACAACGACCGCATCGGCGGGCTGGTCTATGGCGACCACGAGCATTACGAGATCAAACCACGGCGCAGCAAGCAGAGCCTGTTGCAACTGCTCAACCGGCTGGTGCACGTCAATCACTCGCTGAGCACCGATGCGCGGCCCGAGCCCGACTCCCTCAACCTGGCCTTGCGCCGCGCCCGCGAGGTGCTGCGCCCCGGCAGCCTGGCCATCGTGCTGTGTGACGAGCGCGCCCTGACCGACGCCGCCGAACAACAGCTGAGCCTGCTGGCGCGGCATTGCGACCTGCTGCTGTTGCCGGTGTCCGATCCGCTCGATCACGCCCTGCCCGCCGCCGGCCTGCTGCGCTTCGAACAACGCGGTGCGCGGCTGGAACTGGACACCCTCAATCAAGACCTGCGCCAGGCCTACCGTGCCCAAGGCGAGGCACGGGTGGCGCGCTGGGAGCTGCTGGCGCAAAAACTGCGAGTGCTGTTGATGCCCCTCAGCACCCAGAGCGAAATGATCGAGCAATTGCGCGAATACCTCAACCCGCAACGCCCGGTGAGCCCCGCGTGAGCGCCCTCGACCAACTGCAGCCCTTGATGCTGCCGCCGGCCGTCAGCGCCTGGCCGCTGGCACCCGGCTGGTGGGCGCTGCCGGTCTTCGTGGGCGTGCTGGCCTGGGGTCTGTGGCGCGCGCGCGGGCGCTGGCAACGCGCGCCCGAACCCGAGCGCAGCGAGCTCCCTCTCGACCCGGTACGCCTCGAAGCCCTGGCCCAGCTCGCCGTCATGCCGCGGCCCTACAGCGCCCCGGCCGGGGAGTGGCTGCAACAGCTCAACGCCCTGCTCAAGCGCCTGTGCCGCAACCATTACCCCAACGCCAACAGCCATACGCTCAACGGCCGCGAGTGGCTGGCGTTCCTCGACAACCGCTGCCCGGCAGCCGGCCTCACGCGCTGGATGATTCTGGTCGAGGGCGTCTACAAGCCTGAATGCAAACTGGACGACAAGGCCATCAATGGCCTGTATCAGTCGATCGACACCTGGATTCGCAAGCATGTTTGATCTCGCCTGGCCGTGGATCTTCATCCTCCTGCCACTGCCGTGGCTGATGCGCATCCTGCTGCCCGTGGCCGACAGCGGCGAGCCGGTGCTCAAGGTCGGTTTCCTCGACGAACTCGAAGGCCTGGCCGGGCGCCGCGCACGCATCAACCTGCCCGCCTGGCGCCAGCAACTGCCCTATATCCTCCTCTGGCTGTTGCTGCTGTGCGCCGCCGCGCGCCCGCAATGGCTCGGCGCGCCGTTGCCGATCGCCGCCAGCGGCCGCGACCTGCTGGTGGCGGTGGACGTGTCCGGCTCCATGGATTACCCCGACATGCAATGGCAAGGCGAAGACGTCAGCCGCCTGACCCTGGTGAAAAACCTGCTGGGCGACTTTCTGGAGAACCGCACCGGCGATCGCGTCGGCCTGATCCTGTTCGGCAGCCGCGCCTACCTGCAAGCACCGCTGACCTTCGACCGGCGTACCGTGCACACCTGGCTCGACGATGCCCAAGTCGGTATCGCCGGCAAGAACACCGCCATCGGCGATGCCATCGGCCTGGCCCTCAAACGCCTGCGCCAACGTCCCACCCAAAGCCGCGTGCTGGTGCTGGTCACCGACGGCGCCAACAACGCCGGCGAGATTCATCCGCTGACTGCGGCGCGCCTGGCGGCACTGGAACACGTGCGCATCTACACCATCGGCATCGGCGCCGACCCCGATCAGGAAAGCGCCATCGGCCTGCCCGGCGTCAATCCGAGCCTGGACCTCGACGAACCGACCCTCAAGCAGATCGCCAGCCTCACCAATGGCAGCTATTTCCGCGCCCGCGACGGCGCCGAACTGCAACGCATCGGTGCCAGCCTCGACCTGCTTGAACCCGTGGCCCAGCAGCCCACCGAAGCGCGCCCGGCGCAGGCGTTGTACAGCTGGCCACTGGCGGCCGCGTTGCTGCTGAGCATGCTGCTGATACTGCGCGAGCACTGGCCGGACAACCCCTTGCAACGGCTGCTGGCCAAGCGGCGCTTTTTGCCGGTGGCCACCCCGCACTGGCGCGAACGCCTCGATCGGCTGCGCCTGCGGAGGCACAAATGAGCGAGCCATGGCCGTTCTGGTTTCGTCCGCTATGGCTGCTGGTGTTGCCGCTGGCGCTGTGGCTGCTCTGGCGCCTGTGGCATCGACCGCGGCGCAGCGGGCGCTGGCAGGCGATTCTGCCGCCGGCCTTCCATGCGGTATTGCTCGGCGGCGGCAGCGGGCGCACCAGCAAACTGCCATGGGCGCTGTTGGCCCTGGCCTGGCTTCTGGCAATCGGTGCGCTGCTGGGCCCCAGCTGGCAACGGGTCGAACAGACCACGCAAAAACCAGCCGACCCGCTGGTGGTGCTGTTCGAGCTGACCCCGGAAATGCTCGCCGCCGACGTCAGCCCCAACCGCCTCGAAGTCGCCCGCCGCAAGCTGCTCGACCTGCTCGAAAGCCGTGGCCAGGCGCAGACCGCGATCATCGTCTACGCCGGCAGTGCCCATGTGCTGGTGCCGCTGTCCGACGACCTGATCACCAGCCGCAACCTGCTCGACGCGTTGATCCCCTCGATCATGCCCGAGCCCGGCCAGCGCGCCGATCTGGCCGTGGATCGTGCCTTGGCGCTGCTCAAGCAGGCCGGGCTGGGCCAGGGCCGGCTGCTGCTGATCGCCTCCTCGCTGAGCGATCAGGAGCGCGACGGCCTGCACCGCCGCCTGGGCCGCAACACCCCGCCGCTGTTGATGATCGGTATCGGCACCTCGGAGGGCGCGCCCGTCACGGAGGAAAACGGCGAGCTGCTCAAGGATGCCTTGGGTGGCATCGCCCTGCCGCGCCTCGACAGCGCCAGCCTCGACCACTTCATCGACTCCCTGGGTGGCCATTATCGCCAGGCCCGGGTCGACAGCCTCGACTTGCGCGAACTGGGCCTGCTCGATGCGCCCCACAGCCGGCAGAATCTGCAAAGCACCCTGCAACTCGACACTTGGGAAGACCAGGGCTACTGGCTGCTGTTGCCGCTGCTGTTCCTCGCCGCCTGCGCCGGAAGACGCGGCTGGTTGTTCTGCCTGCCGTTACTGTTGTGCCTGCCACAGCCCAGCTACGCTTTCGACTTCAGCGACCTGTGGTGGCGCGCCGATCAGCGCGGCCAGCAACTGCTCGAAGCGCAACGCCCGGCCGCCGCCGCGAAGCAGTTCGAAGATACCCGCTGGCAAGGCGTGGCACTTTACGAGGCCGGCGATTACGCCGGGGCCCTGGAACGCTTCGCCAAAGACGACACCGCGGCCGGTCACTACAACCGCGGCAACGCCCTGGCCCACAGCGGCGACCTGACGGCGGCGCTGGATGCCTATGATCAAGCCCTGGAACGTCAGCCCGACCTGCAACCGGCGCTGAAAAACCGCCTGCTGGTGCAGCGCCTGCTCAAGGCTCGCCAAGCCCGCGAGCTGGCCGAAGCGCAGGCACAAAAAGCTCGCGAACAGGCCGCCCAGGGCAACCCGTCGACGCCTCCCGATGCCGGTGCCGGCGAAGGCGCCAGCAGCGCGGCCACTGCCGATAGCAGCGCCAGCAATCGCAATGCCGCGGGCGCCGATGACGGCGCGGCGGCTCCGAACAGCCCGCCCACCGCCAGCAGCGCCCCGCCCGCCACTGCACCGAGCAATCCGAACAACGGCGCTCTGGCCCCCAATCGCCCGGCAACGCCACCGACCAAAAACGCGCCTCCCGACAGCAGACAACTGGCGGACGCCACGGAACCAGCGCCCAAGGCCCCCGCCGCGCCGCCCGATCAGGACCTCAATGGCGAACAACGCCAGGCCCTGGAACAATGGTTGCGACAAATCCCCGACCACCCCTCAGAATTGCTTCGCAGAAAATTCTGGTACGAACAGCAACAGCGTCAGGACAACCCCCAATGAGCCGCATCAGCGCCTTGCTCTCGATCGTCATCCTTGCCCTGCTGGCCAGCGTCAGCCAGGCCGCGACCCTGGTGGCCAGCGTCGATCGCACCCGCCTGGCCGTCGGTGAGACCTTCGAGCTGACCCTCGCTTCAGACGACTTCACCCAGTTCGGCAAACCCGACCTCACTGCCCTGCAGGCCGACTTCGAAGTGCGCGACACGCGCCAGATCAACCACCTGACCGGCCTCAACGGCGACGCCCCGGCCACCACCCGCTGGATCATCACCCTGGTGGCGCAGCGCGCTGGCAACCTGAGCATCCCGTCGCTGCAATTGGGTGACGCCCACAGCCAAAGCATCACCCTCACCGTGCTGGCGGCCGATGCGCCCGGCAAACAGAACGCGGCGCCGATCTTCATCGACGCCAGCCTCGATCAAGACCAGGTCTACGTCCAGGCCCAAGCACTCTTGACCCTGCGCGTTTACCACTCCGTGGCGCTGTATGACGACAGCAGCCTCACCCCGTTGCAGATCCCCGACGCGCGCATCGAGTCGCTGGGCCCGCCGCGCACCTATGAAAAACTCATCAATGGCGTGCGCCATGGCGTGATCGAATGGCGCTTCGCAATCTACCCGCAGCGCAGCGGCGAACTGTTGATTCCGGCGTTGGTGTTCAGCGCCACCCCGGCGCAAATGAATGCCGCCGACGACCCTGCCAGTGCTCAGCCGGGCAAGCTGGCCCACGTCAGCTCGGCGCAGATGCCGCTGGAAGTCAAAGCCAAACCGGCGGCCTACCCGGCCGATGCGCCTTGGCTGCCGGCGCGCAGCCTGGCGCTGGAAGAAAGCTGGAGCCCGGAACCTGAGCAGAGCCAGGTCGGCGACTCCCTGACCCGAACCGTCACGATCAAGGCCGATGGCCTGGCCAGTGCGCAGTTGCCACCGCTGCCCGGCGCCGAGGTCAAAGGCCTGCGCCGCTACCCCGACCAGCCGCAACTGAGCAACACCAACAGCGAGCGCGGCCTGATCGGCAGCCGTGAAGAACGCACCGCACTGGTTCCGACCCGCAGCGGCGAAATCGACCTGCCAGCCATCGATGTGCTCTGGTGGAACACCCGCGAAGATCACCTCGAACACAGCAGCCTGCCCGCGCGCAGCCTGCAGGTCAGCGACAGCCCGAGCCTGGCCGTCGACACCCCGGCCGGTGACACCGCCGCGCAAAGCGCCACCGCCAGCGCCTTGTGGCCGTGGAAGCTGGCCACCTTGCTGCTGACCTGCACCACCGCGCTGGGCTTCGGCCTGTGGTGGCGCGCTCGCTCGCAACCGGCGATCCAGCGCGTCGCGCAAACGGGCCCGAGCCCGCGTACACTGCTCGACGATCTCAAGCGCGCCAGCCTGGCCAACGATCCACAGGCCACGCGCCAGGCGCTGGACGCCTGGGCCCGCCAGCAGCCGGAAACCCTGGCCGACATGGCCGCCCGCTTCGTGCCGCTGTCCAATGCCCTGGACGGTCTCAACGGCGCGCTGTACAGCGAGGCCGGGCAGTTCTGGCAAGGCGAGGCGCTGTGGCGCGCCATTGGCACCATCCCGGCCAGCGAACGGCGGCAGACGCCAGGCGGCGACCCCGGCCTGCCGCCGCTCTACCCCAAATAGTCATTCTTCTCCTGTGGGAGCGGGCTCTACCCGCGAAGGCATCACCGCCACACAGAGGAACCCCGACAGGATTCCCATGCGACTGTTCCACACCTCCGACTGGCACCTGGGTCAAAGCCTCCACGGCCAGGACCGCGACTTCGAACACGGCTGCTTTCTCGATTGGCTGCTTGGCCAGCTCAAGCACCGCCAGCCCGACGTACTGCTGATTGCCGGCGATATCTTCGACACCGTCAACCCGCCGGTCAGAGCCCAGGAGCGGCTCTACGACTTCATCGTCGCCGCCCACGAGCAGCAACCGCAGCTGACCATGGTAATGATCGCCGGCAACCACGATTCCGGCTCGCGCATCGAGCTGCCCGCCCCGCTGATGCGCCGCTTGCGCACTCACGCCTTGGGCCGCGTGCTGTGGCTGGACGACGGTCAGCTCGACGCCGAGCGTCTGCTGTTGCCGCTGCCCGATGCCAGCGGCAAGGTCGCCGCCTGGTGCCTGGCCCTGCCGTTCCTGCGCCCGGCGGAAGTCACCGGCCTGCATTTGGGCGACGACTACCTGAAGGGCATTGCCCATGTTCACGAATCCCTGATCAAAGCCGCCAATGCTCGCCGCGAGCCCGACCAGGCGCTGATTGCCATCAGCCACGCGCACATGGCCGGCGGCAGCGTGTCGCTGGAATCCGAGCGCAGCCTGATCATCGGTAACGCCGAAGCCCTGCCTGCCAGCCTGTTCGACGCTAGCATCGCCTACGTCGCCCTCGGCCACTTGCACAAGCCCCAGCAGGTCAACGGTGAATCGCGGATCCGCTACAGCGGCTCGCCGATCCCATTGTCATTCTCCGAGATCGCCTACAAGCACCAGATCCTGCAGATCGAATGCCAGGGCGAGCAATTGGTAAGCGTCGAAGCGCTGCCCATTCCCCGCGCGGTGGCCCTGATGCGCGTCGGTCCCTTACCTTTGGCCGAGCTGATTAAGCGTTTGAGCGAGTTACCCGATCTCGACCTGCTCGCCGACCCCGAGCGCCAGCCGTGGCTCGAAGCGCGGGTGATCCTCGACGAACCGCAACCGGACCTGCGCCACCAGATCGAAACCGCCCTGCAGAACAAAGCCGTGCGCCTGGTGCGCATCGCCGCCGAATACGCCGGCCGCGGCCGCCAGGAGGATGACGACGGCCCGCTGATCGAGCTCGGCCAGCTGAGCCCGGTAGAACTGTTCAGCCGCGCCTGGCAGGACAGCTACGGCAGCGCCGCCGATGACCAGGCCCTGAGCGATTTCGCCCTGCTGTTGCAGGACGTGCAACTGGAGAGCGAAGCATGAAGATCCTCGCCATCCGCCTGAAAAACCTCGCCTCCCTGGCTGGCCCGATCGAAGTCGACTTCACCGCCGAACCCTTGGCCAGCACCGGCCTGTTCGCCATCACTGGCCCCACCGGCGCCGGCAAAAGCACTCTGCTCGACGCTCTCTGCCTGGCGTTGTTCGGGAGCGTGCCGCGCCTGGGCAACCTCAAGCGCGAGACCAAGGTGCCAGACGTCGACAGCGACATCGGCTCCGACGACCCGCGCACCTTGCTGCGCCGTGGCAGCGGCAGCGGCTTTGCCGAGGTGGATTTCGTCGGCATCGATGGCCGTCGCTACCGCGCCCGCTGGGAAACCAACCGCGCCCGCGACAAGGCCAACGGCAAGTTGCAGAACAGCAAACAGAGCCTCTACGACATCGACGCCGAGCAAGTGCTGACCAGCCAGAAGCGCGAGTACGAGCTGCTGATCGAGGCGCGCCTGGGGCTCAATTTCGAGCAGTTCACCCGCGCCGTGATGCTCGCCCAAAGCGAGTTCAGCGCCTTCCTCAAGGCCGACGACAAGGACCGCAGCGAGCTGCTCGAAAAGCTCACCAACACCGCCATCTACAGCCAGCTCGGGCGCCGCGCTTTCGTCAAGGCACGCGAAGCCCAGGACGCGCACCGCCAGCTCGAATCCGAAGCCGTCGGCGTGCAACCGCTCAGCGAAGACGAGCGCAGCCTGCTCGATCAGCAGTTCAGTGAAGCCCAGCAGCAACTCGAAGCGCAGCGCGGTCAACTCAAGCAGCTCGACCAGCAACGCCAGTGGCTGGCCGAATTTCTGCGCCTGCACACCCAGGTCAACGAGGCCGTCACCCAACAGCAGCACGCCCAAGGCCAATGGCAGGCGCTCGCCGGCGAACGGCTCGACCTTGGCTTGCTGGAGCAACTGGGCCCGCAGCGCCATCTGTTCGCCCGCCGCCAGGTGTTGCAGGCGCAGTTGACGCCCCTGGCCGAACAGCTGCAACAGATGCGCGAACGCCAACGCCGGCTGAGCAGCGAACAAGCCCAACTGCAAAGTGCCGGTGAGCAAGCGCGCCAGGCCTTGAGTGCGGCCCAGGCGCAACAAAGCGATTCGGCACCGCGCCTGCGCCAGGCGTTCGAGGCAGAGCGCGATCTGGCCCGCATGCAACAAGAGGCCGACGCCCTGCAAGCTCAGGTCGCGACTCACCACCAACAGAGCGAGGCCGGGCAAAAAAGCCTCGACGATCTGCTCGCCCGTCAGCAACTGAGCGTCACCACCCTGGAGCGGCTGCAGGGCGAGCTGGAAAAATCCGCCGAACTGGCACCGCTGGCCGACGCCTGGAGCGCCTGGCGCGATCGGTTGCAGGCCTACTTGCTGGTGCACAACCGCATCGCCCAGGGCAGCACCGAACTGGCCCAATTGCAAGCGCGCGCCCAGCGTACCGGCGAGACCTTGGCGGCCCAGCGCAATACCCTCGAGGTGCTGTACCGCGAGGCCGATACCGAGCCTGACGCCGTCGCCGAGCAGGTGCAGATACTCGCCAGCCTGCTGCAAGACAACCGCAAGCAACACCGCGCCTTCGAAGAACTGTCGCGCCTGTGGGCCAGCCTGCAGGAACTCGACCGCCGCGCCGCCGCCTTGCAGGAAGATCAAGCCACCGCCCAGCAGCAACGCGAGCAACTCACCGGCGAAGGCTTGCAGACCCGCGACGCCTTGCAAGTGGCCGAGCAGGCCCTGAGCGTCACCCGCGCCTTGCTCGAGCGCCAGCGCCTGGCCCGCAGCGCCAGCGTCGAAACCCTGCGCGAGCAATTGCAGAGCGACGAACCCTGCCCGGTGTGTGGCAGTACCGAGCACCCTTGGCATCAACCCGAGGCTCTGCTGCAGGACATGGCCGTACACGACGAGCAGGAAGGCGCCAGCGCACAACAGACGGTGGATGCCCTGAAAGAAAAGGTCGTGGAACTGCGCGAGCGCGTCGGCAGCGTGATCGCCCGCCAGAAGGATTTGCTGCAACAACAGGAACGCCTGCATCAGGAACGCAGCGCGCTGCTGCCGACCCTCGAAGCCCACACGTTGGGCAGCGCATTGCTGGATCGCGACGCGCCCCAGCGCGATGCCTGGCTGAACCAGCAACTGAGCCATCTCGACCAGCAGATCCGCCAGGACGAAGTGCGCCAGAACGCCCTGCTGACCCTGCAACAGGATGCCGCGCGCCTGCAGCAGGAACTGCGCGCCGCCACCCAGGCCAGCGAAACCGCCAGCCAGCAACTGGCCGAGCAGCAAAGCCAGCTGAACAACGACCAGCGGCGCCTTGATGAAGACCGTCAGGCATTCGCCGCCGTGTTGCCGCCCAGCTGGATGGAAGGGCTGGTCGTGGATGCCGCCACCACCTTCATGCAGCTCGATCGGCAAGTGGCCGAGCGCCTGGCCGGCGCGGAGCAACATCGTGACGAACACAACGAGCAGCTCGAACGCCAGCAACTGATCGACCGCCAACAACTGCATCAGCAAAATGCCGCGCAGCAACTGCAAGCGCTACAAACCCGCCTTGGCGAGCAGACGGCTCAGTTGCAGACCGTGCGCGAACAGCTGCTGCAACTGCTGGCCGAACACCCCAGCGCCGAACACTGGCAACAGCATCAACAGCAAGCGGTCGAACAAGCCCGCACCGCCCAGACCGAAAGCGAACAGCGGGTGCAGGAGATCGACCGGCAGTTGCTGCAACTGGCCACCGAACTCAAGGGCAGCGACGAACGCCTGCAGGCAATGACTGAAGAAAGCCAGACCCTGGCCGGCGACATCGAACAGTGGCGCGCGCGCCATGCCGAGCTCGACGACGATGGCGTGGCTCGGCTGTTGAGTGTCGATGACGCGCAGTTGCAGGCGCTTCGGCAACGCCTGCAGGCCAGCGACAAGGCCATCGAACAGGCCCAGGTGCTGGTCGCCGAGCGCGAGCAACGGCTGCAGGCCCACGCCGCAGCGCATAGCCCCGCCGTGGCAGCGGAAGCTGCCCCAGCCCCGACTGGCTCAACGGCTGTGGAAACGGGCGAAGGAGCCATCCTTGACATCCCTCCAAGCCCCGCCGTGTCCATCCCGACACCTTGCTGGCCAGAGCCCAGTCCCACAGAGATTCAGGCATTCGGCGAACAGCTCGAGCAGGCCCTCGCGCAGTTGCAATCCGCCGTGCACAGCAGCGAACAGCACAGCGCCGAGCTGCGCGCCCGCCAGGTCGACGATCAACGCCGACGCGACGCCAACCAGGCTCTCGCGCAGCGCATCGCCCTGGCCTATGCCGAATACCAGCGCTGGGGCCGTATCAGTGCGCTGATCGGTTCAGCCAGCGGCGACACCTTCCGCAAGATCGCCCAGGCCTACAACCTCGATCTGCTGGTCCACCATGCCAACGTGCAACTGCGCCAACTGGTGCGCCGCTACCGCCTCAAACGCGGCGGGAGCATGCTCGGGCTGTTGGTGATGGACACCGAGATGGGCGACGAACTGCGCTCGGTGCATTCGCTGTCGGGGGGTGAAACCTTCCTGGTCTCGCTGGCCCTGGCATTGGGACTGGCGTCGATGGCGTCGAGCACGCTGAAGATCGAATCGCTGTTTATCGACGAGGGCTTCGGCAGCCTCGACCCCGAGTCGCTGCAACTGGCCATGGACGCCCTCGATGGCCTGCAGGCCCAAGGCCGCAAGGTCGGGGTGATTTCCCACGTGCAGGAAATGCACGAACGCATTCCGGTGCAGATCAGGGTGATACGGCAGGGGAATGGGCTCAGCACAGTGGAAGTCGGCTAAGCCCGAAAACGCTTTCGCGGGCAAGCCTTGCTCCCACAATGGACTGTGGGAAAGGCTTGCCCGCGAAGACGTCATTTCAGCCAACGCCATTGCAGGAGCAAGCTCGGGTTTCAAGCCTCAGCGCAAGAACTTGATATCCGAAGGCGAATCGATCGCGAAGGTCTGCACCGTCGCGCCCAGCAAACCTGTGGCCGGATCACGCTTGACCACCACGATCTGGTTGCTCTTCTGATTGGCGATCAGCACGTACTGGCCGGACGGATCGATACTGAATTCCCGCGGCTCGATACCTTCCACCGAACGGCGCTGCAGCTCTTTCAATTCAGCAGTTTTGCCATCAATGGCAAAGACCAGTATCTCGTTGGTCTTGCCGCGGTTGGTGACGTACAGCAGCTTGCCATCGGCAGAGAAATGCAGCGCCGCACCGGCCTTGTGCTGGGGATCCTGCCCGGCCGCCAGATCAACCAGCTGCTTGCGCACCAAATTGCCCTGATTCACATCGAACACCGCCACCTGCCCGGCCATTTCCAGGGTCAGGTAGGCGTGCTTGCCATCGGCGCTGAACAGCAGGTGCCGCGGCCCACTGCCTGGCGGCAGGTCCACCGAGGCCGGGTTGGCGGCGGTCAGCGGCTGGCTGGTCTTGCTGGCGTTGTAGTGGTAGACAAAGATCTTGTCGGCGCCCAGATCCTGCACATATACGAAGCGTCCATCTGGCGACGACACCACCGAATGCACATGGCTGCTGGCCTGGCGCTCGGGGTTGACCTTGGAGGCAGGGTGCCGCTCTTGCTGCGCCACCTCCGTCAGATCGCCTTTGCGATCGATCGGCAACACCGCCAGGCTGCCGCCCGGATCGGGGTGCACCGCATAGTTGGCGACAAACAGATGCTGATCGCCCTTGGCCAGGCTGGAAAACGTCGGCTCATCGCCACGGCTCAGCACCTGACCACTGAATTTCAGATCATGGGTGCGCGGGTCCAGCGTAAAGGTACTGACCTTGCCCAGATTGTCCTTGGCCCCCGGACCGTTCTCGTTGACCACATAAACGCGGGTCTGTTCATGGTTGAGGGTGAGCCAGGAAGGATTTTCGCTGTCGACCACTTGCAGCGGCTGGGCGCCGAGCTGGCCGGTGGCCGTGTCGAAGCGATACCGATAGATGCCCTTGCTGGTCGCTCCGGTATAGGTGCCGATCAGCACATCGTATTGAGCAGGTTGGCTGGCAGCACCAGCAGCAGTGGCTGCCAGGCCCAAGGCACTGGCGAGCAGCAGAGGCATGAAGATCTTTTTCATTGTTGTATTCCCAAGGCAGTTGTAACCGAAACCCAGTGTAGAGTTAATTTTGTAACAGGGTGCGTCAGTATGACGCATCACCGAAACCGGTTACAGCCTTGGAAAGACATAAGACTTTCTCTGCCCGTGAATCAATCAATGCGAAACCTTGTGATCCAGCGCGGCGTAGAAGTTGGCGCTTTGTTGCAGGTACTTCTGGGTGTATGTCTGGGTGGTGCTGGGTTTGCTGCTGGTTTGACCGTTGGCATGGGCTGGCAGCGCCACCGATACGGAAACGGCAGAAGCGGCGATGATCGAGAAAAGATTGAAGTTCATGATGAGTACCCTCGGGGATTCGGTTTGAAGTCATGCCGTTGAGGCCGTGAATTCAAAGTACGCCCGAGGGCTCATCTACGAAAATTCATTGCAGAAGTAGCGATTATCACTGCCATTGATAATCGCTCTCGGCGCCACGGGTTACTGGGTGAGAAACTTCACGTCGGACGGCGAATCAATGGCAAACGTTTGCACGGTCATGCCCAGCAGACCGGTCTTCACATCGCGCTGCACCACCACGATGGCGTTGCTCTTCTGATTGGCGATCAGCACGAACTGCCCGCTCGGATCGATGCCGAATTCGCGCGGGTGATCGCCATCGACGCTGCGCCGCTGGATCTCGCGCAAATCGCCGGTCTCGGGATTCACCGCAAACACCACCAATTCATTGACCGCACCGCGGTTGCTGACGTACAGGAAGCGCCCATCGGCAGACAGATGCAGCGCGCCCGCTGCGCCCTTCGGCCCGCCCTGGCGGTCCAGGTCAGTGATCTTGCCCAGGTCCAGGCCGCCGGAACGGTAGTCGAACTTGGCCACCTGGGCGGTCATTTCCAGCGTCAGGTAGGCGTACTTGGTCTTTGCGTCGAATACCAGATGGCGTGGCCCGCTACCCGGCGGCAACTCGACCACGCTGGGCGTGGCAGGCCCCAGCGGCCATTGCTTGTTGCCCGCGTCGAGGCGATAGATGAACACCTTGTCCGCACCCAGATCGCTGACATACACATAACGCCCGTTCGGCGCAGAGACCACGCTGTGCACGTGGGAGCCGGCCTGGCGTTCGGCATCGACATGGCTGGCGGGATGCCGCTCCTGCTGCACCACAGGCAACAGGCTGCCGTCTGGCGCGACACCCATCGCCACCGCGCTGCCTCCAGGCTCGGGGTGCACCGCATAGTTGGCCACGAACAGCAAGCTCCCATCCTTGCTCAGGCTGGCATGGGTGGGCTCGTCGCCCTGGGTTTCGACTTCATTGAGTTGATCGATGACGTGGGTCTGCGGGTTGATCGAGAAGCTGGTGACCTTGCCGACAGTGTCGGCCTGCCCAGGTCCATTCTCGTTGACCGCATAGAGGTGTCGCTGGTCGGCCGACAGGGTCAGCCATGAAGGGTTGGCGACCACCACCAACTGCTCGGGTTTGGCGCTGATTTCACCGCGAGTACTGTCGAAGCGATAGCGGTAGATGCCTTTGCTGGTGCCTTGGGTGTAAGTCCCGACCAGCAGTTCATAACTTTGTGCAGACGCATTGGTTGCCATTATCAGCATGCTTGAAGCCACCACTAAAGGTCCCAGAATTTGTAGCATGTATGCATTTCCTGATAGTCATCCATGTTGGGTGAGGATCAGGCCGGAACTCCAAGACACTGCATTATTCTTGCTCGGCGTGTTCTTCATCTTGGCCGCTGAAGGCCTGCACGCAGACTAGCTGATGCGCGCCCTTGTCGTCACTGATACACCATGCTTGTAAATCAATATTCATGGCCGCGGCGGCGATTTGTGCTGGCGTGAACGTCCAGCGCTTGAGATCCCTGCCGTCCATGCATTCAACGCGCAACCCGCTGGCGTCGAGGCTGAAGTCGAAGGCGTGGAGGTTGTCGATGAGGAGCATGTCGGTGGATTGCAGCGCGGTGGTGAGGGTGTCGGTCATGGGGGTGCGTCTGGTCGGTTTGAAAGTGCGCAATTGTAACCCACTGGCACCTGCTATCGACGGACGATCCAATACCGCACCAACGCCGGCAACAACCACAACGCCCCCACCATGTTCCACAGCAACATGAACACCAGCATCAACCCCATATCCGCCTGAAACTTGATCGCCGAAAACATCCAGGTCGCCACCCCCGTCGCCAGGCATAAACCGGTGAACAGCACCGCCCTGCCCGTCGATTTCAGGGTCTGGTAATAGGCTTCCTGCAACGGCAATCCCGCCTCGAGAAAATGCTTCAAGCGGCTGTAGATATAGATCCCGTAATCCACGCCAATACCCACTCCCAGCGCGACCACGGGCAAGGTCGCGACCTTGATGCCGATGCCCATGAACGCCATCAGCGCGTTGCCGAGAATGGACGTCAGCACCAGCGGGACAACGATGCACAGCGTGGCTGCCAGCGAGCGGAACATCGCCAGACACATCAGTGCGACGCACAGGTAGACCAGCCCCAACACCAGGTTCTCGGACGAGCCGATCACTTCGTTGGTAGCGGCCTCGATCCCGGCGTTGCCGGCGGCCAGCAGGAATTTCAGGTCGGGGCGGTCATGCTGGGAGGCAAAAATATCGACGCTGTCGACCACTTGTGCGAGGGTCTGCGCTTTGTGGTCGTCGAGAAACACCAGTACCGGCGCCAGCGAGCAGTCGCCGTTGTAGAGGCCGTCGGCGCGGGCCACGGCACTATTGAGCACCTGGGGGTTGCGCGACAGGGTCTGCCACTTGAGGCTGCCCTCGTTCATGCCCTTGATCGCCTGTTTGGCAACGGTCGCCAGCGACAGGGTCGACTGCACGCCGGGCACTTGGCCGAGGGTCCACATCAGGTCGTCGATGGCGGTGAGCGTGGCGTAGCTGGCGCAGTGTTCCGGCGCGGTCTTGACCATCACCACCAGCACGTCGGAGCGGGTGGCGTAGTGATCGAGGATGAACTGGTTGTCGCGGTTGTAGCGCGAGTCGGCACGCAGTTCCGGCGCACCAGGGTCGAGATCGCCGACTTGCAGGCGCTGGCCGTACCAGAGGCCGCCGATCAGCAACAGCAACGCCACGCACAAAGACCATGGCGCGACGCGGGGGCTCGCGCACCGAGCCAGCCAGCGCCAGAACGGCTGTTCGCGCCCGACATCCAGGCGACTGCGCTGCACGGCGCGGCGGCTGATGCCGGTGTAGGAAATCGCCACCGGCAACAGGATCAGGTTGGTGAACACGATCACCGCGACGCCGATCGCGGCGCCGATGGCCAGTTCGCGGATCACGCCGATGTCGATCACCAGCAGGGTGATGAAGCCTACGGCGTCGGCCAGGATCGCCACCATGCCCGGCACGAACAGCTGGCGAAAGGTGCGCCGCGCGGCGGTGAGTGGATCGGCGGCGTCGCTAAAATGCAGGGCGATGCCGTTGATCTTTTGCACGCCGTGGGAAATGCCGATGGCGAAGATCAGAAACGGCACCAGCATCGAATACGGGTCGAGGGCAAAGCCGGCCAGGTGCATCAGCCCCAGTTGCCAGCCCACCGCAACCAGCGTGGTCGCCAGGACCGCCAGAGTGCTGCGTAGGCAGCGGGTGAAGCCGTAGAGCAGCAACAAGGTGATGAACAGTGCTATGGCGAAGAACATCGCGACCACCGACAGGCCATCGATCAGGTCGCCGACCTTCTTGGCGAAGCCGACGATATACACCTTGATGCGCGGGTTCTGCGTCTCGAAATGCGCGCGAATGCGGGTTTCAAGCTGGTGCGAGAACGCCTGGTAATCAAGCGAGAGCAGGCGCCCTGGCTGCTGTGGATCGGGGTAGGATTCGAGCAGCGGCACCTCGACGATACTCGAACGAAAATCGTTGGCTACCAGCCGCCCGACCTGACCGGACCGCAGCACGTTGATGCGCAGTTGGTCGAGACTGGTGGGCGAGCCGTCGTAGTCCTGGGGGATCACCTGGCCGCCGGCAAAGCCTTCTTCAGTGACCTCGTTCCAGCGCACGCTGGGGCTCCACAACGATTTCAGGCCGGTGCGGTCGACGCCGGGCAGGTAGAACAGTTCGTCGTTGAGCTGGCGCAGGGTCTCCAGGTAGGCGGGATCGAAGATATCGCCCTGCTCCGCAGCCACGGAGATACGCACGCTGTTGCCCAGCTCGCCGAGGTCACTGCGGTGGGCCAGCATGTTCTGAATGAACGGATGCTGCTGGGGTATCATTTTTTCGAAGCCGGTGCCGGGACGAATCTGCGCCGCCTGCCAGAACAGCAACACGCTGATCAGCGCGCACAGGGCGATGACCCAGGGCCGGCGGCTGAAGATCAGGCGCTCCAGCCAGCTGCCATTATCGCCCGCAGCGGCGCTCACGGTTGCACCGCGTCCACGGCGCCGGTGGCCGATGCCCGCAAGACGCCGTCCTGCCCGACCAGTATCAGCGCACCGTCGGCCGTGCCGGTGACGCCGGACAGCGCCAGGCGATCCGGGCGCTGCATCAGGCTGAACGTGCGGCCGTCGTCGGTGCTGCGCAGCACGCTGCCGGCATCGCCCACCAGCACCAGCGAGCCATCCGCCTGCAGGCTGCCGCCGCTCAATGATGGCTGGTCGCCAGGTAGCATGACGACCTGCCAATGGTCGCCATTATCGGTAGACCGATAGACGTGACCGCGCAGACCGTAGATCAGCAGTGTGTTGACTTGGGTCGTCGCCAGTACACCGAACAGCGAGCCTTGGTAGTCAAGGGGCAAGCGCTGCCAGACGCGGCCTTGATCGGTGGAGCGGAACAGACTGCCGGCTTCACCGACAATGAACAGCGCGCCGCCTTTGGCAGCGGCGATGGCGTTGAGGTGCAGTTGTTCGGGGTTGTCGAGGGTGTCGCTGTGGTCTTGCCAATGGGCACCGCCATCCTCGGTACCCAGCAACGCGCCGTAGGCACCGACGGCAAAGCCGTGCTCGCGATCCTGGAACCAGACATCCAGCAGCGGCGCCTGGCGGTTGCGGTCTTCGAACTGCAGGGTCCAATGGACGCCGCCGTCCTGGGTGGCGAGGATCTGCGCGTCATGTCCGACCGCCCAGCCGTGGTCGGCATCGACGAAGTACAGCGCAGTCAGCAATTGCTGGCTGGGGACTGCCGGTGAGGGTTGCCACCGGCGGCCTTGGTCATCGGAATAAAGCACACTGCCGCGGTCGCCGACACTGACGAGGCGGTTGCCGGCGTGGGCGACATCGAGTTGCAGCAAGGGGGCCTGGGACGCGTGGACCCAAGATGGAGCAAGGGCCGCCAGTAGCGACCCAATGCGCAGGATGGTCTTGATCACATGCGGTCCTGGCGAACAGGGAGGTCTATGGATTATTGATGCAGGACCGGCCTCTTCGCCGCCGAACGCGCACCCTTGCTCCCACAGAGTCGACTGGATTGGAGTCGTACATCTGTGGGAGCAGGATGCGCATTCGGCGCCAATAAGGCTGGCGGGTGCTACAAAAAATCACGGTGTGCGCGATCACTGTGCAGAGGAGGCTCGCCCCCTCACTACAGGGTCAAGCCAGGCTCTTGCTCACCACTTCATACACATCGCTCGACAACTCGCCGGACACCAGAATCCGCTCCAGCTCGGCCTTCATCAGCGCCTGGCGCTTGCTGTCGTACTTCCTCCAGCGCGTCAGCGGCGCCAGTTGCCGCGAAGCGATCTGCGGGTTGAGGGCGTTCAGGCGAATGACGATATCCGCCAGGAAGCGATAACCCGAACCATCCGCTGCATGGAAGTTGATCAGGTTCTGCCCGGCAAAGGCACCAATCACCGCGCGCACCTTGTTGGGGTTCTTGAAGTTGAACGCCGGGTGCTCCATCAGTGCCTGCACTCGCGCCAAACCACCCGGCAAGGTGCTCGCCGCCTGCACGCTGAACCACTGATCCATGACCAGCGGATTGTCCTTGAAGTGCTCGGCGAAACTTTCCAGCGCCTTGGCCTTCTCCGCGCTATACGGCGAATTGACCAGCACGGCCAGCGCGGTGAGGCGCTCGGTCATGTTATCGGCGGCATCGAACTGCTCCAGGGCGGCCGCCAGCACCTGCGGCTGGGTGGTCAGCATCAGGTACGACAGGGCGATGTTCTGCAATGCGCGGCGCGAGAAGTGCTCGGCTTCGGCCACGTACGGGGTGGCCTTGGACACCTCGCGGTTGGCCTGATAACGGCGCCACAGTTTGTCATGCAGCTGCTCGGCCAGTTGCAGGCGGGCGAACTCGCGAGCGGCATGAATGGCATCGACGTCCGCCACTTCACTGATCTCGGCAAGGTAGGCCTCACCCGGCAACGAGAGCATTTCGGCGACCATGGCCGCGTCCAGCTCTTCGTTGTCGAGCACAGTGCCCAGGGCGGTAATCAGGCGCGGATCGAGCACCAGCGGTGCACCGCTCTGGTACTGGCCGATCAGGTCCTGCAGCACCTGCACCGACAATTGCTGGCCGGCGTCCCAACGGTTGAAGCCGTCGCTGTCGTGCTGCATGAGAAACATCAACTGGTCGCGGTCGTAGGGGAAGCTGAGCTTGACCGGCGCACTGAAGCCGCGCAGCAGGGACGGCAACGGCTTGGCCTTGATGCCGACGAAGGTGAAGGTCTGCTCGGCCTCGGTCACCGACAGCACGCGAGTGGTGCCCGCCGCCTGCGCTTCGCCGCTCAGTTGCAGGGCGATTTCGGCGCCGCTGGCGTCCAGCAGGCCGAGGGCCACTGGAATCACGAACGGCAGTTTTTCAACCTTGTCCGGAGTCGCCGGGCAGCTCTGCCGCAAGGTCAGGCTGTAGGTCTGGGCGTCGGCGTCATAGCGCTCGCTGACGGCCAGACGCGGCGTGCCGGCCTGGCTGTACCAGCGCTTGAACTGGGTCAGGTCGACGCCGTTGGCATCTTCCATGGCCTTGATGAAATCATCGCAGGTCACGGCCTGGCCGTCGTGGCGATCGAAGTACAGGTCACTGCCCTTGCGAAAGCCCTCGGCGCCCAACAAGGTGTGGATCATGCCGACGACTTCGGAACCCTTCTCGTAGACGGTCAGGGTGTAGAAGTTGGAGATTTCGATAAAGCTGTCCGGGCGCACGGCATGCGCCATGGGGCCGGCGTCTTCGGCGAACTGGTGGGTGCGCAGATAGGCGACGTCCTGAATGCGCTTGACCGTGGCCGAGTTCATGTCGGCAGAAAAGCCCGAATCGCGATAGACCGTGAAGCCTTCCTTGAGCGACAGCTGGAACCAGTCGCGGCAGGTCACGCGGTTGCCCGACCAGTTATGGAAGTATTCGTGGGCGACGATGGCCTCGACCCGCTGGTGCGCGGCATCGGTGGCGGTTTCGGCGCGGGCCAGCACGGCGCTGGAGTTGAAGATGTTGAGGCCCTTGTTCTCCATCGCGCCCATGTTGAAGTCGTTGACCGCGACGATCATGAAGATGTCCAGGTCGTACTCGCGGCCGTAGGCTTGTTCGTCCCAGCGCATCGATTTTTTCAGGCTGGTCATGGCGTGCTGGCACTTGTCGATGTTCTCTGGTTCGACATAGATGCGCAGGGTCACGTCGCGCTCGGACTGGGTCTTGAAGGTGTCTTCGACGCACCACAGGTCACCGGCGACCAGCGCGAACAGGTACGCGGGCTTCATGAACGGGTCTTCCCAGGTCGCCCAGTGGCGGCCGTCTTCGTCCGGGCCGCTGGCGATCGGGTTGCCGTTGGAGAGCAACACCGGATAGGCGTTCTTGTCGGCGCTCAGGGTGGTGGTGAACTTGCTCATCACGTCCGGGCGGTCGAGGTAATAGGTGATCTTGCGAAAACCTTCTGCCTCGCACTGGGTGCAGAACATGCCGCTGGACTTGTACAGGCCTTCGAGCGCGGTGTTGGTCTCAGGGTGGATTCGCACACTGGTGTCGACCGTGAAGCGCTCGGCCCCAGGCTGCAAGGTCAGGCTGTCTGGGCTCTGGGTGTAGTCGCTGGCGGTCAGCTCGGCGTCGTCGAGCTTGACGCTCAGCAGCTCGAGCAACTGTCCGTCGAGCACCAGCGGTGGCAGGCCCGCGCCGCGTGCCGGGTTGCGGCGCATGACCAGCTGCGCATGGACCTGGGTGTGGTCGTCATGCAGCTCGAAGGTCAGGTGCGTCTCGTCGATCAGGTACTCAGGCGCCTGATAATCCTTGAGGTAGATCATTTTCGGCTGTTCGGTACGCATGGCCTGCATCCTTTTACTGGTGCACGGCGAGTTGATACGCCGTGTATTTGCGAATATTGATCACGCCGGTGTCGAAGATCAGGTATTGGCCCTTGATGCCCATCAGGGTGCCTTCGACGATCGGGGTCTTGTCCAGGTTGAAGCTGACGACTTTGGTCGGGTACTCGCTGACCGGGTAACGGATTTCCAGTGGCTCGACGTCCAGCAGCGGCTGGATCGCCTGCAAGCCGAAACGCGCCTGAAGCATATGAATACCGGCGGCGCAGCTGTCGAACAACTGATCGCGCACGGCGACCAGGTCCACGGCCTGGGCCTCGCCCTTGAGTAGCGCACGCCAGTTGGTGCGGTCGGCCACCTGGGAACGGAACAGGTCTTCGACCAGCCCGGATTGCTGACGGGTCGCCACGCGCATGATCGGCAGCGCCTGGCTGGCGCCCTGGTCGAGCCAGCGAGTCGGTAGCTGGCTGGCGCGGGTGATGCCGACCTTGATGCCCGACGAATTGGCCAGGTACACCACGTGGTCGGTCATGCAAAATTGCTCGCCCCAGCTCGGCTCGCGGCAGGTGCCTGCGTCGTAATGGCATTTTTCTGGAGCCATGATGCACACGTCACAGGACGCCAGCTTGGTCATGCACGGGTAGCAATAGCCTTGGCTGAAGCTGGTCTTGGTCTTGCGCCCGCAGTTCACGCAATGGATGGCGCCCAGGTATTCGAGGCGCACGGTCTTGCCGATCAGCGGGTTGACTGGAATGCGCAGCTCGCCGAGGCGAAACTGGTACTGCACGGCGGCGTCCTGCAGCTCGGTGGCCATCTTGTTGACGGCACCGCGCCCCAGCTCTTGCAAAGGTAGATCGGTCAATGGATAGCGTCCGACTTGAACAGGATGTTGGCGACCGGCGCCGACTTGGAGCTGCATTCCTGCGGGCCCATGTAACCGGTGCGCTGGTCTTCGGGCAGGTTGTTCATTTCCCAGGCAATGACGGCCTGCAACGACAGTTCTTTCTGCTCGGTGGTGAGCTTGCGGCCGTCCGACCACTTGCCGATTTCGACGGCCAGCTTGAGGCTCTCGTAGATCTCGGGGGTGATGTTTTCGATCATGTGTGCAAACGAAGTCATTCAATGCTCCTCAAGGATGTGCCTAGTTTACGGCGTGCAAGCCAACCGCCCAAGAGCCCGCTGCAACAACCGACCAACAACCCGCCCACGTGGGCACCATTGGCGATGTCACCGAAGCCCAGCAGGCTGACCAGCCCGGACAGGCACAGCAGCAGCCAGATCAGCATCATCACCAGCACACCGCGCGGCATGCGATAGGCCGGCGTCGGCGCCAGCCACTGGAACAGCCAGATGTGCCCGAGCAGGCCATACAGCACGCCGGACAGACCACCAAACAGGCTCGGCCCGCTGAACAGATACTGGATGACATTGGAGACGCCGCTGAACAGCAGGGTCAGGCCCAGCAAGTACCAGCGGCCCTGACGCAGCTCGATACGCCGCCCCAGCTCCCAGTACCACAACCCGTTCATGGCCAGGTGGAGGATGCCGAAGTGGATCAGCATCGGCGTGAAAAGCCGCCACACCTGACCTTGCTGCAGACTCTCGACCAACGGCTTGAAGTAGACGTAATCGCCGCGCAAGGCGAAATCCTGGAAGGTCAGCCAGTGCAGCGGCTCCAGGTGATCGCCCAGCAGGCTGATCGCGCCGACGATCACGCACAGCAACAAGATCGCCGCCGTCATCAGGCTGCCGCGTAGTTGCTGAGCGAGGCCCGGGCGGCTGCTGTGTTCGAGGGTCAGCGGAATATCGACGTCGGCATTGCCATCCGGGAATCGCCCGTACAGCTGGCGAATATCTTCGGCCATGCCTTCGTTGACGGCCCAGAGCACTTGCTGATCACCCTCCTCACTGACGCGATGGGGCACCTGCAGCTTGCGCAGCAGGCCGACGAAACCGCTCAAGTCGTCTGCCAACGGCACGCGTAATACGGCGACCGGGCTCATGGCGTGAGCTCCGGCCGCTGCACGTCGACCCACACGAACTTGCGCGGGTCGAGGGTGGTTTCCTGATCCAGCCGGTAGGCCACCAGCTTGCCGTACAGCACGGCGCTGTAGTCTAGGCACGCCAGGTTGGGGCGGATCGGCGTCGGTTGGCCGCTGCGCCAGTAATGGCCGACGAACAACAGCGGCTCATCGACGCCATAGCGCAGCAGCGCGCTCTTGTCGCTGGAGCTCAACGGGGTGAGAGCCACCTGCTCAGGCAGGGCGTCGGGTTGGAACACGATGTCTCCATAGGTTTGTGGATCGTCTTCCCAGAACTTGGTACGGAAGAACGAGCGCGTCAGGCCGTCGCCGCCGGTCAGGGTCAAGCCGCCGGGCAAGCGCATGTCGGTGCCACGCAGCAGGCGGTCGAACGCGTTGGCGGCGAAGCTGTCGCGAATCGACGAAGCCTGGATCAGGGATTGATCGATGCAGCCGTCGGGGTAGTCCTTGCGCAGTTGCTCGATCACCCCACCATCCCAGCAGGCATGCACCGCACGGAAGCGACCGACATCGAGGAACAGCGGCATCGTGTAGAACCAGCCGAGAAAATCCTGCCAGTCGCCGGGGTAGTCTTCGAGCTGGCGCAGGGTTTCGCCGATCAGGCGCAGGTGCCGCGGGGTGTGTTCGCGCACGAAGGTCTTGCCACTGTGCGGATCGGCCGGGGTCACCCAGCCAAGCGCATTGAACTCATGGTTGCCCATGATGCAATGCGCCTGCCCGGCCTCGACCATGCCATGAACGATGTGCAAGGCCTCGCGGATACGCGGGCCGCGGTCGATGATGTCGCCCAGGAACAGCGCCTGGCGCGACGGATGCCGCCAGACGCCCTGGGTCAGGCGATAACCGAGGGTATCGAGCAGATGCTCGAGGGTGTGGGCGCAGCCATGCACGTCGCCGATCAAATCGTAACTTCGCGCGGGATCAAGCATCAATCGCCTCCACCACCGAGCCGACTGCCCCACCCCAGCTTGGTACGGCAGACTTCATAGTAGTTATGGTCCAGTGGATGGATCAGGCGCAATTTCTGCGATTTCTTGCTGACAGTGATGGTGTCACCGGGGGCGCAGGTAAAGTGGTTCTGGCCGTCGCAGGACACCTGGGGATAAATGGTCATGTCCTTGGACACGACGATTTTCAGCTCGCTGTTGCCGTCGACCACGATGGGCCGGCCAGACAAGGTATGCGGGTACATCGGCACGATGACGATGGCATCGAGCTTGGGGTGCATGATCGGTCCGCCGGCCGACAGCGCGTAGGCCGTGGAGCCGGTCGGCGTGGCGACGATCAGGCCGTCGGCCTTCTGGCTGCAGACGAACTGGCCATCGATGTAGATCTCGAACTCGATCATGCGCGTCGACTTGCCAGGGTGCAGCACCACGTCGTTGAGGGCGTCGCCCTGCCCCGTGGACTCACCATGACGGCGTACTTCGGCTTGCAGCAGGAAGCGGTTTTCCACCAGATAGTGGCCGTCCAGCACCTCGGCGACCTTGATCTCGAGTTCGTCGGGGCGGATATCGGTCAAAAAGCCCAGGCTGCCGCGATTGATCCCCAGCACTGGGGTGTTGTGCTTGGCCAGTGCCCGCGCGGCACCCAGCAGGCTGCCATCACCGCCGACCACGATGACCAGGTCACAGACCTCGCCGAGCATCTTGCGCGTGGACGTTTGCAGGCCATGGCCGGGCAGCGCCTCGGCGATGGTGTCTTCGAGGATCACGTGCAGTTGGCGTTCCAGCAGGAACCTTTTCAGCCGGCGAACAGTGTCGATCACCTGCGAGCTGCCGAGGCGACCGATAATGCCGATATTACGAAACTGCTCCATGGGGCTCCCGCAGGCACGAACGGCATGCCACTTCAAATCGATAACGCGCGCCGGCACGACACCGAGCGCAGTCCACTGTAGGTGGGGCCGATTATGGCGCAAAGAAATCACAGGACAAAATCCTTTCAGCCAGCGCGCAAACCGCTATGCTCGCAGCATGAACCCGTTCCCCTCCTTGACAGCCCTGCCCCGGCACCTGCGCCAGCCTCAGGTGCGCGACCTTGCCTGGGCGCTTCTCGCCCCTCCGCTGCTCAGTGTAGCGCCTTGGCGCCAACGTCATCCGCTGACAGCCAGCGAGTGGACCGCCGCTCGATTGCAGCACTGGCTGGAAGATCTTGACCGCGATCCGGCGCCATTGTTGCAGTGGCTGACTTATGGCAACACGCGGCGGCTGGGGGTCTATTACGAGCGCCTGTGGCAATTTGCCCTGACCCACGCACCGGGGGTGGAACTGCTGGCGGCCAATCTGCCCATTCGTGACGGCGGGCATACTCTGGGCGAGCTGGACATGGTACTGCGCGACCGAGACGGCGTGCATCATCTGGAACTGGCGGTGAAGCTGTATCTGGGGCCGACTGCAGGCGATGGCCGCCAGGCGCTGGAATGGCTGGGGCCAGGGTGCCAGGATCGTCTGGGCTTGAAGCTCGGCCATCTGAGTCAGCATCAGTTGCCCATGTCGGCACGGCCACAGAGTGTGGCGGCCTTGGCAGCGCTGGGGATCGGCGAGTGCGAGTCGCATCTGTGGCTGGCGGGGTATCTGTTTTATCCCTGGGGGGCGCAATGCGCCGCACCGTTGGGGGCCGATCCCGAGCATCTGCGCGGCCACTGGCTGCACCGGCGGGGCTGGGATGCCTTTGTGGCCAGCCGCCCCGCCGGACACTGGCAGCCGCTGGCTCGGGAAGCCTGGCTGGGGCCGGCGCGTTGCGGGGTGGAGGAATGCTGGAACAGGGCACGCTTCGATGAGTGGCGCCTTGGCCTGGAACCGCTGGCCAGAGCGCAGTTGGTGGTGCGGATGGTCGAGGGTGACGACGGCGATTATCTTGAAGCTGAACGGCTGTTTCTGGTGGCCGATGCCTGGCCGATGCTCTGAGGCCATGCAATGAAATGACACAGCCAAATGCTGTTCGGCGGATATTTATTGTACATACAATAAATCCATGCAAATATCCTTCGACGATGCAAAACGCGACAAGACGCTCGCCGAGCGTGGCCTTGACTTCGCCAATGCTGCGGCCGTTTTTGCCGGCGTGCATTTCACCAGCGAAGACCGTCGCCAGGACTACGGCGAAATCCGTTTCATCACTGCCGGCCTGCTTTATGAGCGCATGTGGTTATGGTCTGGACCCTGCGCGGCGCAGATCGCCGCATCATTTCCATGAGGAAAGCCAATGAGCGTGAACAAGCCCTCTACCGGCACCGCCTGGGTTGACCCCGACGATGCACCGGAGCTGACCGCCGATTTTTTCGAGGCAGCCGATCAATATCAGGGCGAGCGCCTGGTGAAACGCGGTCGCCCCAAGGCGGATAGCGTGCGCGAGCGCATCACCATCCGCCTCGCCCCTGAAGTTCTGCAACCCTTCCGCGCTTCGGGCCCTGGCTGGCAGACCCGCGTCAACGCAGCGCTGGCCGATTGGTTGAAGACCCATACGCCTGCCGAACTGTAGCGGCCGAAGGATTGGCTACAGACTGAATCCCCGACGCCCCTGCAGGCCGCCGGTGTGCACGTAGATCAGACGCGTGCCGGCGGCGAACCACCCTTCCCGCACGGCCTCCCGTAATGCCCACAACGCCTTGGCCGTATACAGCGGTTCCAACAGCATGCCCATCTGCTGCTCGCAATCGGCCATAAAGGCCAATAGCGCGTCATCCACCTTGCCGAACCCACCGCGGCTGGCATCGAACAGTTCGTAGCCGTTTGGCCCAGCCAGTGCCGCGACCTGCTCCGGCACGCCATGGTCCATCGGTACCGCCAACGCGCCATACACCGGGTGCGCGCCGGCTTCGGCCTGCACCAGTCCGGCCAGGGTAGTGCCGGTACCGCACGCCAGCCACCAGCCGTGGTAATCCGGCCACAGGGGTTGGTCTCTGACATGGCTGATCAGCGTCTCGCAACCTTGCGCGCCCAGCAGGCCACCGCCGCCTTCGGGCACCGGCAGCAGTTGCGGATAATGGGCCTGCCAAGGCGACCAGAAATCCGCCCGATGGCGCGCTCGATAACCACTGTAGCCCAACCAGTGCAGCTGCATGCCAAAGGCCTGAAGATCGCTCACCGTTGGCGTCTCGTGTGGCTCGCCACGCAACAGCCCGACAGTGCTGAAACCAAAGCGTTGCCCCGCCGCCGCAAGGGCATGCAGATGATTGGAATGGGCGCCGCCGAGGCTGATCAAGCCACGTGCGCCGATCCTTTTCGCCTGCTGCCAATAGCCCGCAAGCTTGTAACTCTTGTTGCCACTGATCAGCGGGTCGACCTGATCCAGGCGCAGCACGGCCAGTTCCACCCCGGCCGCCCGCGCCCAGTCGAGGCTGACCCGTTGCAGCGGGGCGCGGGGCAGATCGGCGAAATCAGCCATGCTTGACACCCATCGCTGACCTCACGATGCGGCCCTCGCACGACGTACTCGCCAAGCCACGATCCCTGCACCGAGGATCAGCAATACACCTACCGGCACATACAGGTGCTGATGCACCCAGTGCCGCGTAGCGCGCCATGCCTGCACATAGGTGAAATGCCCGGCGGCGATGAAATCCGGCTCGACGCAATGGCGGCCGAAGTCCTCGGCGAACGGCACTGCCGCGCCCTCCCGGACGTAACGCTGATACACCGCGTTGGCCCGCGGCTGATCGTTTTGCACGAAACTCGCCGCCCGACACAGCATCGCTGCGAACGCCTGGGAACGCGCCGGCAGGTTGTCGGCGGCCTTTTCCGCCAGCGCCACTGCGACGTAACGATAGTGGAAAGTCTGCGCTGGCTTGGCCTCGCTGGCCGCATAGCGGTCGCGCTCGTCAGCAGTAACCAGCGGCCCTGGCAGATCAGCTGCGGCGCGTTGCTGCGGGGTATCACGGGGCACGGGAGTGCTGTCGTCGCGGATGCCTTGCCACGATTGGCGGCCCGTCCCATAGGTATAAGCGCCGCCGAACTCGGCGAAGTCCGGCCCTTGCTGGTAGCCCATGATCTCCATGCCATGCTGGCGTGCCAGGTTGGCGGCGGTGAACCAGGCCTCGGCCCGGTCGGTGGCGAACCAGTCCGATTCGCCATCGTGCCGCGCGTCGACGTAGGCCTTGGCCCAGCCACGCGGGGTCATCGCGACGAGGGTCGAGGTATTGGTTTCGTAGTCATAGCCGATCTCGGTATTGCGCGGATCGCCGTCATCCGGGAAATACCCCAGCGCCTGGTCGATCTGCCCCTGACGCACCATGCGCCGCGCCAGCAATGAACGCAGTTGGTCAGCCTGGGTGAAAGTCAGACCCTGCTGTTGCCCACGCCAGGTGCTGAATTGCTCGGCGCTGAAACTTGAAAAATCTGCGGGCTTGGGTGGTATCGGGGATGCCGGCACGTGCTCGTCGACATAGGCTTTGAGCTCTTCAAGGGTCAGCACGCGCTCGGCGACGTAGTACAGGTCCTCGGCGTACCCTGATTTATAGAACTGATCGAGCGCTTGCAGGTAATCGCCACGGGACAGTGACAGCACCGCTTGCTCAGCCTTGAGTCGCCCTGCCTCGCCCGGCTCGATGCTGCTGTCCAGCGTCGGGAACCCCTGAGCAGCCTCGGCGTAGGCTTGCACTGCCGCCTCGCTGTCGCCGCGGCGCAACGCCAGCTTGGCGCGTACCCAACTGGCCAAAACGCCAGGCTGTTTGTCGACGAGCGCCTGCGCCAGGCGGTAGTCACTCAGGCGATAGGCCAACGCGGCCAGGCGGTCGGCCCCGGCCACCTGTTGCACGCCGTTCTGGCTGATCGCTGCGACCAGCCGCTGCAGCATCGGATTGGCACTGACGCCCTTGTAGCCCTGGGCGGCATCGGCGTAGCCCAACTGCCCGGTGTTGTCGGCATTGGCGAGATAGTCGGTGGCGCTGTTGGGGTCGTCGTTGACGATATCGCCCATCAACGCGAGGCTGTAGGCGACCAGCAACTGCTGGCTCAGCGGATCGTCAACCATCGCCGCGGCCGGGCTGCCATCGCGCAATAGCCATTCGGCGATCATGCGCAGCGACTGCACGGCGCTGTCAGAACCGCGGGCTGCTTGCTCGGCATAGAGCGCCAGCGCCTGCTTCAAGTCCGCCGGGGCGATGGCGCTGGCACAGGTGGTGGAGTTCATGAAATCAGTGTAATCACAGCGCTGCTCGGCTGTGCTCAGGTACAAACGCGCCTGTTCGCCATAGCTGCCGACCGCCATACCCCATGGGTCTGGCGCTCCGGCCAATGCCAGGCTGCGTACCTGAGCGAAAGCGGCCAATGCAAGGGCCCGTTCCGCCGAGGCATCGGCAGCGCCGGGCGCACTGCGTGCGGCATGCAGGCGTGCCAGCGCATAGGCCGCCCACACCGCACGGGGTGCAGCTTGCTCGGCAGGGAGCGCCAACACGGCCTGGAAACGATCGATGGCCAGCGCTTGCAGCGCCTCGGGGGTGCGCCCGCAGTCCTCGCCGGACGCCCCGCAGACGTGCGCGGCCAGGAGGTCCACGGCGCCCGTGGTATACAGCCGCAGCGCCGGCGGCAGCTGGCGTCCGAGGGCATACGCCTGCTCATCGCTGGGTGCCTGACGCATGGCCTGCAACGCCTGCCACTGCGCAGGCGGCAAGGAAGCTTGATCCGGCTGATCGGGGTTGACCGCTGGCGCGTCATCCCAGGTATTGCTCGGGCTCTCGATAGCCTTGAGCGTATCGCCAGCCTTTACCAAATGCGCCGCTTCATAGGCGAAGGAGTTGCTGGGCGTGGCCGCCAAGGTCGCGGCGCGGTTATCCAGGACCTGCAACGGAAAAAACGGCCCGCAGGCCATGACGGCGACCGTGCCGGTCGACAGGGCCGCCGCGATTACTACCGCGAGCTTTTTACGATTCCACATGCAGCGATTCCTTTCCTTGTTCACAACGCAGCCATCCGACAGTACGCTGCCGCCCAGGCTTGAGAAGGCCCGGCTGACGCGCCTGGAAGCGCAAGCCTGATGCATTGCGTTCCATGAAATAACCATTGATGCCATCCGCCGCCACGCATTGGCCGGTGATGCGCAGCGTGGACGGTGGCGGGCCATCGCCGACACCGCTATTGCTCAACACCAGATCAAACAGCTGCGGGTCTGCGGTGCCGCGCAGTTGCACACTGATCTGCGCCCTGATCGGCGCTTGGGTCAATACGGCGCGCCAGGTGAGCGGGCTCCAGGCGCGAGCGTCCTGCTCGGTAGGCAGGCGGAACCAGACGATGCCCGCCAGCCCGGCGGGAGGATTCTGAGTCAATCGACGAGCAAAGTCCTGCAGCGTTTGCGGATCAGCCATCAGTTCATGGGCCTCCATGCCGGCCACCAGCATCGCCTGCTCGCTTTCGATGCTCACCACCCGCCCGTTCTGGTCCCAGGCCACGCGACTCCCGTAGGCCGGCAAGGCCACGCGCCACGGTTTGTGCATGCGCGCTGCGAACTGGTCCAGCCAGGTTCGGGCGATATGCGGATCGAACAGGCCGACACGCGGGTTTTGCACGGCGTGGACCTGCATCACGGCTTCATCGACGTGTGCCAGCACGCCGTCCAGTGCCGCGCTGTTCAGCCAGGTCGGCAAAGCGGTGATCGAGAGACGTGCTTGTGGGTGCAGCCGCTCGCGCAAGGTGCCCAGCCAATGGGCATAGGCCGGCAACCGGGCGGTGGCGCAGTCGTGGTCGATCTCGATACCGGCCACCTGGACGCCGCTGCGCTGCCAAGTGTCGAGGATGTCGGCGATTCGGGCGGACAGCGCCTGTTCATCCATAGTCGCCAACTGCCCATCGATGCGGAACACCGCGATGACCGGGCGGCCGCTTTCAGCGAGCGCGGACCACTCTGGTGCCGTAGTCAGCCACTGGCCATGGGCGTCGGCCTGGGCGGCAAGCACGCGCCACTGGCTGACGATGTCCGCGTTGGACTGCACCGCGGACACCAGCGCGGGTGTCCACTGGCGCTGCCAGATATAGGCATCGTTGGGCAATGGGGTGGCTGGTTGCGAGCAACTGGTTAAAGAAGCGGCCAGCAGCATGAGCGCCAGTGCCAGACCGAGTAACGTCCTGTGCATCATTTTTGATAGCGCTGCCTTCCTGGTTGCCGGGGCGGGAATTCTACCTGAGGGCCGCCCGTGTTACCGCTTCAGCGATGAGGCTGCTGAAGGAAAAGCAGGCGGTGAACCAACTGTGTGGTGAGAGGGCTGGCTTTCCGCCGCTAGCACGCCCCCACAAATCAATCAGATTTCCTTCTGGAGCGCCGGCGCTGCGAGCTGTTTTCGTAACGCCGGATATCTTCGAGGCTCTCCAGCCTAGGCAAGAACAGCCCTTCCAGATCTTTACCATTCAAATGTAGCGCCAGATGAGCCTGTTGCCGGCCTTAAATCTGCGCCGCCACCCGCGACCCTTGATCAATCGCCCGCTTCGCATCCAGCTCTGCCGCCACATCTGCGCCACCGATAAACCGCACCGACTGCCCCGCCGCCAGCAACCCGTCCTGCAACTCGCGCAGCGGATCCTGACCGGCACAAATCACCACGTTATCCACGGCCAGCAACTGCACCTCACCCTCACCGATGCGCACGTGCAGCCCGGCATCGTCGATTTTTACGTACTCGACGCTGTTGAGCATCTGCACGCCTTTGTTCTTCAGCCCGGTGCGGTGAATCCAGCCGGTGGTCTTGCCCAGGCCGTCGCCGACTTTGGACGCCTTGCGCTGCAGCAGGTAGACCTGCCGCGCCGGTGCATGCACGACAGGCTCGACCCCGGCCACGCCACCGCGCGCCTCCAACAACGGATCGATCCCCCACTCCTTCCAGAACGCATCGCGATCCTGGCTGGTCGACCCGCCACCCTGATCCACCAGAAACTCGCTGACGTCAAACCCGATCCCACCCGCACCGATTACCGCGACCCGCGGGCCCACCGGTTTACCGCGCAGGATCACGTCGAGGTAGCTCAGCACCATCGGATGGTCGATGCCTTCAATGGCCGGGGTGCGCGGTACGATGCCCGTGGCCAGCAGCACTTCGTCGAAGCCTCCAGCCAGCAACTCGTCAACACCGACGCGGTGGCCCAGACGCACATCGACCCCGGTGGTCTGCAGCTTGCGGTTGAAGTAGCGCAGGGTCTCGTAAAACTCCTCCTTGCCCGGTACACGCTTGGCGACATTGAACTGCCCGCCTATTTCATCGCTGCTGTCGAACAGCACTACGTCATGGCCACGCTGGGCGGCGACCGTGGCGGCGGCAAGACCTGCCGGACCGGCACCGACCACGGCGATTTTCTTTACCCGCGTTACGGGCAGGTAATTGAGTTCGGTCTCGTGGCAGGCGCGCGGGTTGACCAGGCAGCTGGTGAGCTTGCCGCCGAAGGTGTGGTCCAGGCAGGCCTGGTTGCAGCCGATGCAGGTGTTGATCTCATCGCTACGACCCGCTGCGGCTTTGTTGACGAACTCCGGATCGGCGAGGAACGGTCGCGCCATCGAGACCATATCGGCGTCGCCCTCGGCCAGAAGCTGCTCGGCGACTTCCGGGGTGTTGATGCGGTTGGTGGTGATCAGCGGGATCTTCACCGCGCCGCGCAGTTTGGCGGTGACCTTGGCGAAGGCCGCGCGCGGCACCTTGGTGGCGATGGTGGGGATGCGCGCCTCATGCCAGCCAATGCCGGTGTTGATGATGGTCGCGCCGGCCTGCTCGACCGCCTGGGCCAGCTGCACCACCTCCTGCCAGCTGCTGCCACCCGCGATCAGGTCGAGCATCGACAGGCGGAAGATGATGATGAAGCGCGCGCCCACCGCCGCCCGCACCTGGCTGACGATTGCCAGTGCCAGGCGCATGCGGTTCTCGTAGCTGCCGCCCCAGCGGTCGGTGCGGTGGTTGGTGTGGGCCACCAGGAACTGATTGATGAAGTAGCCCTCGGAACCCATGATTTCGACGCCGTCATAGCCGGCGCTCTGGGCCAGGGTGGCGCAATTGACGAAGTCGGCGATCTGCTTCTCGATACCGGCGTCGTCCAGCTCGCGCGGCTTGAACGGATTGATCGGCGCCTGGATAGCGCTCGGCGCGACCAGCTTGGGGCTGTAGGCATAGCGCCCGGCATGGAGGATCTGCAGGCAGATCTTGCCGCCGGCCTCGTGCACGGCGTGAGTGACGACGCGGTGTTTTTCGGCCTCTTCAGGGGTGCTCAGTTTGGCTGCACCCGCGTACACCCCGCCCTCCTCGTTCGGGCCGATACCGCCGGTGACCATCAGACCGACGCCACCGCGGGCGCGCTCGGCAAAATACGCCGCCATGCGCTCGAAGCCGCCGGGCTTTTCTTCAAGGCCGGTGTGCATCGAGCCCATCAGGCTACGGTTGCGCAGGGTGGTGAAACCCAGATCGAGGGGGGCAAGCAGGTGCGGGTAACGAGCGGCGGTCATGATCAACTCCAACAGGCGATCTCACGGGATGCGGGCGCCTCGTGGCTGGGGCCCGTCATTGCAATGAGCATGGACAGTAAAGAGCTGAACGTCACGTCACAATGGCTGAAAGTGACAGGATAATGATTTCAATGTGCAAGGCTGTATCCAGCCCCCTCAATGACTGATCATCCAAGGCCTGCCCGCAGGCTTGGCCTTCAGTGCATGGGGATTGGCCTTGCTCGGCGCCAGCGGCTTGTTCGGGCCGCAGCAGCTGCAACCGGGGGAATGGCGGCGGCTGTCGCGAAACTGGTCGAGGGTCTTGGGTTCGTGGGCGGCACGCTCGTTGATTTCGATACCCTTGCGGGTGTTGCCGGCCAAGGTCGACAGGCCGGGGGCAGTGAGGATCACCCGTGGGCTGTCGAGCAGGCAGACCGGGCACGCGCATGGCTCGTTGCACACATCCATCTTGCGCAAGGCGGTGAAGTCCCCGCAGGTGGGGCAGTCATATTCATATATCGGCATTTACGGATCCTGATGTGATGGCTGTGCTGCCCCCTTCGCGGGCAAGCCTCGCTCCCGCTGAGGTACACCTGTGGGAGCGAGGCTTGCCCGCGAAGGGGCCCGAAAGGTCGGCGTCCGTGCCAACTGAAAAACCTCACTTATCCTGCGCAATCGGCAAATCCACAGTCCCATCGATAAACTTCGTCGGCCCGCTCGCACTCGGGTTGATATCGAACTTGAAGATGTCCGTCGGCAACCACAAAGTCGCGCAGGCATTAGGAATATCGACGATCCCGCTGATATGCCCCTGCACCGGCGCCGAGCCTAACAACGCATAGCCCTGCGCCGGTGAATAACCGAACTTGGTCAGGTAGTTGATGGCATTCAGGCAAGCCTGACGGTAAGCGACGTTCACATCCAGATAATGCTGCTGGCCCTGCTCGTCCACCGAGATGCCTTCGAAGATCAGGAAGTTGTTGTAGTTGGGCACGATCGGGCTGGGCTTGAACACCGGATTCTTGATTCCGTACTTGGCCATGCCGCCCTTGATCAGCTCGACCTTCATGTGCACCCAGCCGGCCATCTCGATGGCGCCGCAAAAGGTGATTTCACCGTCGCCCTGGCTGAAGTGCAAGTCGCCCACCGATAGCCCGGCGCCCTTGACGTACACCGGGAAGAACACCTTCGAGCCGCGGGACAGATCCTTGATATCGCAGTTGCCGCCATGCTCGCGCGGCGGCACCGTGCGCGCGCCTTCCAGGGCCGCCTTGTCGCGGGCCTCGCCCTTGAGCTTGCCCATGTGCGCGGTCGGCGCCATCGGCGGGTTGGCCAGCGGCGGCACGCGGGTCGGGTTGGTGTCGATCAGCTCCTGTTCGCGGCGGTTCCATTCAGCGAGCATCACCGGGTCCGGTAGGCAGCCGATCAGCCCAGGGTGGATCAAACCGGCGAACTCGACGCCCGGAATGTGCCGCGAGCTGGTGTACACGCCCTTGAAATCCCAGATGGCCTTCTGCGCCAGCGGGAAATGGTCGGTCAGGAAACCACCGCCGTTCTGCCGCGAGAAAAACCCGTTGAAGCCCCATTGCGATTCGGCCTTGGGGCCGAGGTCGAGCAGGTCGACCACCAGCAGATCGCCCGGCTCGGCGCCGTGCACACCTACAGGGCCGGACAGGTAATGCACAGTGGACAGGTCGACATCGCGCACGTCGCTGGCGTCGTCGTTGTTCTTGATCGCCCCGGCGGTCCAGTCGTAGGTTTCGAGGATAAAGTCATCCCCCGGATTGACCCAGCAGGCCATGGGAATGTCCGGGTGCCAGCGGTTGTGCACCTGTTCGTTCTCGGTGACGGGCTGGTCGAGGTCGACTTTGATCAATGTTTCAGTCATGGCATGGCTCCTGAGTGATAAAAAGCGGACCTGTCACACCGACAGGTAACGGCTGATGGTGGCTTCGTCGACGTTGGCGCGGGTTTCCTCGACCACGAAGCGGCCTTTCTCGATGACCAGAAAGCGGTCGGCGATGTCCAGGGTGAACGACAGCACCTGCTCGGAGACCACGATGGTCAGGTCGCGCAGGGTGCGAATGTCCTTCAGGGTGCGGGCGATGTCCTTGATGATCGACGGCTGGATGCCCTCGGTGGGCTCATCGAGCAGCAACACCTTGGGATTGGTGGCCAGCGCACGAGCGATCGCCAATTGCTGTTGCTGGCCGCCGGAGAGGTTGCCGCCCTTGCGTCCGCGCATGTCGTAGAGCACCGGGAACAGGTCGTAAAGATCCTGCGGGACCACGCCACGCGCCGACGCCGGCAGGCCAGTCTGGATGTTTTCCAGCACGCTCATGGCCGGGAAGATCATTCGCCCCTGAGGCACATAAGCCATGCCACTGGCGACGCGGGCATGGGTTTCCAGGCCCGACACCTCGACACCATCGACCTGCACCTGGCCGCGCCATTGCGGCAGCACACCCATCAGGCTCTTGAACAGCGTGGTCTTGCCCATGCCGTTGCGGCCCATGATGGCGACGATTTCCTGCTTGCCGACGTTGAGGTCGAGGTCGTGCAGAATCTGGCTCTGGGCGTAGCCGCAGGACAGTTGCTTGACGTTGAACATGAGCTGCCCCCTGACTTAATGACCTAAATACACTTCGATGACCTTCGGGTTGTTCTGCACCGACTCCATGCTGCCCTCGGCCAGCACCTTGCCCTGATGCAGCACGGTGACCTTGTGGGCGATGCTCTTGACGAACTCCATGTCGTGCTCGATCACCAGCACCGAGCGGCCCTGGCTGATGCGGTTGAGCAGCTCGGCGGTCTGCACCCGCTCGCTTACGCTCATGCCCGCCACCGGCTCGTCGAGCATCAACAGGTCCGGGTCCTGCATCAGCAGCATGCCGATCTCCAGCCATTGCTTCTGGCCGTGGGACAGCAAGCCGGCCTGCTGTTGCAGCAACTCGCTTAGGAAGATCTCGCCCGCCACCTGCTCGACCCGCGCCACCACCTCGCTGGTGCGCTTGAAGAACAGCGCGCCGAGGACCTTGCGCCCGGCCGGATACGACATCTCGAGGTTCTCGAACACCGAGAGGTTTTCGTAGATCGAAGGGTTCTGAAACTTGCGCCCGACCCCAGCGCGGACGATGTCGTACTCGTGCATCCTGGTCAGCTCGCGACCATCGAACTGGATGCTGCCGCTGGTGGCGCGAGTCTTGCCGCAGATCAGATCGAGTACCGTGGTCTTGCCGGCGCCATTGGGGCCGATCACCACCCTTACTTCGTTGCGATCGATATAGAGGTTGAGATCATCGACCGCCTTGAAGCCGTCGAACGACACGGTCAGGCCTTCGATGGCCAGCACCGGTTTGTTGCTTTCGAAACCGACCGCCTTCATGGCTGCACCTCCAGGGTTTTCTCGGTGTTCGCGGCCTTCGCGGATTTGGCAGGCGCGACCACCACCGCCGGCTTGGCGAAACGCGCGCGCCATTTACGCGACTGGCTATCCCAGACCCCGGCCAGGCCATTGGGGAAGTACATGACCACGACGATAAACAGCCCGCCCATCAGATACAGCCACAGCTCGGGAAAGGATTCTGAGAAGTAGCTCTTGCCGTAGTTGACCAGCAACGCGCCGTACACTGCGCCGAGCAGCGACATGCGCCCGCCCACGGCCGCGAAGATGACCATCTCGATGGACGGCACGATGCCCACGAACGACGGCGACATGAAGCCCACCTGCAAGGCGAACATGGCGCCGCCAATGGCCGAGAACGCCGCGGCCACGCAGTACACGAAGACCTTGAAGCTGGCCACGTCGTAGCCCGAAAAGCGCACGCGCTCTTCCTTGTCGCGCATGGCCATCAACAACCGGCCCAGCTTGGAGGCGAGGATGAACTTGCCCAGCACGATGCAGCCCAGCAACAGCGCGGCGTTGATGAAGTACAGCGTCAGCTTGGCGGCGTCGCTGGTGATGTCCCAGCCCAGCAGGGTCTTCAGATCGGTGATGCCATTGACCCCACCGGTCAGGCCCTGTTGGCCGACGATCAGCACCGTGAGGATCAACGCAATCGCCTGGGTGACGATCGAGAAGTACACGTCGCCGACCCGGCGTTTGAACATCGCCAGGCCGATCACCAGCGCCAGCAGCACCGGCACCACGATCACCGCCACCACCGTGAAGGTGAAGCTGTGAAACGGCACCCACAGCGCCGGCAGTTCGGTGATCTGGTTCCAGTCCATGAAGTCCGGAATGCCCGGCGTGGACTGGATTTTGGTCGCCTCGGGCGTCGACGCCTCCAGCTTGAGGAACATCGCCATGCAGTAACCGCCCAGGCCGAAAAACACGCCCTGGCCGAGGCTGAGAATGCCGCCATAGCCCCAGCACAGCACCAGGCCCACGGCGACGAAAGCGTAGGTCAGGTATTTGCCGACCATGTTCAGCCGAAAGGCATCCAGGCACAGCGGGAACACCAGCAGAATCAGCACCGCCAGGATCAGCAGGCCGAGGGTGCCCTGGCGGCCACCGAGCAATTTGTCGAGCGCATTCATGCAGGGCCTCACTTACGCAACTTGCTGGCGAACAACCCTTGCGGGCGCACCATCAGGATCAACACCACGGCCGACAGGGTCAGCACCTTGGCCATGGAACCGGTCATGAAAAACTCCGAGATCGACTGCGTCTGGGCGATGGCGAAGGCCGAGGCGATGGTGCCGAACAGGCTCGCCGCGCCGCCGAAAACCACGGTCAGGAAGGTGTCGACGATGTACAGCGAACCCGCCGTCGGCCCGGTCGAGCCGATGGTGGTGAACGCCGCACCCGCGACCCCGGCCACCCCGCAGCCGAGGGCGAAAGTCATGCGATCGACCTTCCTGGTGTTGATCCCCACGGCACGGCTCATCACCCGGTTCTGCATGGTGGCGCGCACCTGCAAGCCCCAGCGCGAGCGATACAGCAGCAGGAAAATCAACGCCGTCATCAGCACCGTCAAGACCATGGTGAACACGCCGTTGCGGGGGATATCGATGGCGTCGCTGAGGCTGAACGAGCCCATCAGCCACTCAGGTGGCTCGGCGCTGACTTCGCGGGCGCCGAACACCGAGCGGAACGTCTGCTGCATCATCAACGACAAGCCCCAGGTGGCCAGCAGCGTGTCCAGCGGGCGGTGATACAGGCGGCTGATCATGATCCACTCCACCAGCCAGCCCACCGCACCGGCCACGACGAACGACAGCGCGATGGCAAAGAAAAAGTAGTACGGCTGCATTGCCGGGAAATACGTGGTGGTCAGGTACGACATCACATAGGTGGTGTACGCACCGATGGTGAGGAACTCACCGTGGGCCATGTTGATCACGCCCATCTGGCCGAAAATGATCGCCAGCCCCAGCGCCATCAACAGCAACACGCAAAACACCGACAGGCCGTTGAAGCCCTGCATGGCGGCGATGGCGCCAAATTGCGATAGCCATTCCATATCTGTGTCTCCGGTAGATCAGTAGCGGCGCTGGCGGGCCTTATGAAGATCTCTTTGTGGGTGCATGGCGTGCCAGCGAAGGCGTCAGTCAGACCGACTTCGCGGGCAAGCCTTGCTCCCACAGGTGTACGGCAATGGACCTGCTGACTCTGTGGGACCATGGCTTGCCAGCGAAGGCGTCAGTCAGACCGACTTCGCGGGCAAGCCTTGCTCCCACAGGTGTACGGCGATGGACCTGCTGACTCTGTGGGAGCATGGCTTGCCAGCGAAGAGGCCAGTGCTGGCCGCCGAAAATAAGCGGCCAGACTCAGGCCCTACTGATAGCCCTTGGGAAACGGATTGGGCTCGATCAGCTCCGACTCGTGCACCACCTTGAACTGCCCGTCGGCCTGGACTTCGCCGATGCGCGCCTTGCTCCACAGGTGATGGTTGTCGTGAATCTTCACGTAGCCTTCAGGGGCGTTGGTCATCTCGATGCCAGGGGACGCGGCCACTACCTTGTCAACGTCGAAGCTACCGGCCTTTTCCACCGCCGCTTTCCACAACCAGGGGCCCAGATAGGCGGCCTGGGTCACGTCGCCGATCACCGAATTGGGCCCGTACTTGGCCTTGAACGCCGCCACGAAGGCCTTGTTGGCGGGGTTGTCGAGGGACTGGAAGTACTTCATCGAGGCATAGAAACCGACCATGTTCTCGCCGCCGATGCCGAGCAGTTCATCCTCGGTCACCGACAGAGTCAGCAGGGTCTGTTTGTCCGCCGTTACGCCCGCGGCCTTGAGCTGCTTGTAGAAAGCCACGTTGGAGCCACCGACCACGGCGGCGAACACCACGTCAGGTTTTTTCAGCTTGACCTTGTTGATCAACGAGCCGAACTGAGTGTTGCCCAGCGGGTAGTAGTCTTCGCCCACCACGGTGCCGTGCAGCACGTTTTCGATGTGCTTGCGGGCAATCTTCATCGAGGTGCGCGGCCAGATGTAGTCCGAGCCAATCAGGTAGAAGGTCTTGGCGCCCTTCTCCTTGGCGATCCAGTCGAGGCTGGCGAGGATCTGCTGAGTGGCCTCCTGGCCGGTGTAGATGACGTTCTTCGACTGCTCGAGGCCTTCATAAAAGGTCGGGTAATAGAGCAGGCCGTTCTCTTTTTCGAACACCGGCAGCACCGCCTTGCGCGAGGCCGAGGTCCAGCAGCCGAACACCGTGGCGACCTTGTCGTTGACCAGCAGCTTGCGCGCTTTTTCGGCGAAGGTCGGCCAGTCCGAAGCGCCATCTTCCTGGATCACCTTGATCTGCCGACCGAGGATGCCGCCCGAGGCGTTGATCTGCTCGATGGCCAGGCGCTCGGCCTGAATCGACCCGGTTTCGGAGATCGCCATGGTGCCGGTGGCCGAGTGCAGTTGGCCGACGGTGACGGTGGTGTCGGTGACCGCCAGCCCCGTGGTGTTGACGTCAGCCGCTTGGGCGAACTGGCCGAATACCGCGGCCGCGATCAGCGACAGGGTCGCTGCGCCTTTGACCAGGCCCGGCGGCAGAAACCGGCGGGTGCCCCTCGTTTTCATCAAGTCCATCTTGCTGCTCCTGTGTGGAAGGGCGTCTGCGTTGTGGCAGCAAGAATGGGGTGGCGGAACTTTTCCCGGTATACGCACCATGACGTAGCGCCGTACGTCATTTGACATAGCGCCAAGCGCCGGGATTTACGGCATTCTCGCGCTCGCATCAGGCACGCGCCCTGCATGCTGATTGCTCGCACCCCGCGCCTCTGGAGCTCAGCCTTGTCCATCCCCGGTACCCAACGCATCGCCAAGATCCGTCGTGACTACAACCGCTGGGTCGCTGACGAGAGCATGGAGGACTACGCCCTGCGCTATGCGCCCTCCTCGTTCCGGCGCTGGAGTGAGGGGCGCATCGTCAACACCGCTTTGAGCTCGGTGTCGTTTCTGGTACTGGAGGCGGTGGGCGGCACCCTGGTAATGGACTATGGCTTCACCAACACCCTGTGGGCGGTGCTGGCGGTGGCGCTGATCATCCTGTTGACCGGCCTGCCGATCAGTTACTACGCAGCCCGCTACGGCGTCGACATGGACCTGCTGACCCGCGGCGCCGGCTTCGGCTACATCGGCTCGACCATCACCTCGCTGATCTACGCCAGCTTCACCTTCCTGTTCTTCGCCCTGGAGGCGGCGATAATGGCGCTGGCCCTGGAGCTGTACTTCCACATCCCGCTGGCCTGGGGCTACGTGTTGTGTTCGGTAATCATCATTCCATTGGCCGCCTATGGCTTTACCCTCATCAGCCGGCTACAGATGTGGTCGCAGCCGTTGTGGCTGGCGCTGCTGATCGTGCCGTACATATTCGTCATCTACAAAAGCCCGGGCACGCTCAGCGACTTCACCTCGTTCGCCGGGCGCCATGGCGAGGCAGGCACCTTCGACCTGCTGCTGTTCGGTGCGGCGTTGAGCGTGGTGCTCTCCCTGGTGACGCAGATCGGCGAGCAGGTCGACTACATTCGCTTTTTGCCGCAGCGCACCGCGCAGAACAACCTGCGCTGGTGGACCGCGCTGCTGCTGGCCGGGCCCGGCTGGATCGTGCCCGGAGCACTGAAGCTGATGGCCGGAGCCTTTCTGGCGTTTTTGGCGATTCAGCATGAAGTGCCGGTGGCCCGCGCCGTCGAGCCTACGCAGATGTACCTGGTGGCCTACAGCTACGTGTTCAACTCGCCGGAATGGGCGCTGGCGGCCATGGCGCTGCTGGTGGTCATCTCTCAGGTCAAGATCAACCTCACTAACGCTTACGCGGGCTCGCTGGCCTGGTCGAACTTCTTCGCGCGCATGACCCACAGCCATCCGGGGCGCGTGGTGTGGCTGGTGTTCAACGTGGTCATCGCGTTGCTGCTGATGGAGATGGGCATCTTCGACGCCATCGGCGAGGTGCTCGGCCTCTACGCTAACATCGCCATTGCCTGGATCGGCGCACTGGTGGCGGATCTGGTGATCAACAAGCCGCTGGGGCTGTCGCCGCCGCACATCGAGTTCAAACGCGCGCACCTGTACGACGTCAATCCGGTGGGGGTCGGGGCCATGGGCGTGGCCTCCCTGGTGTCGATGCTCGCGCATTTCGGCTGGTTCGGCGCCTTGGCCCAGGCCGCTCCGCCGTTACTGGCGTTGATCACCGCCTTGATCGTGGCGCCGCTGATCGCTTGGGCAACCAAAGGACGCTACTACCTGGCACGGGAAAGCGACCCCGGCCTGCTGTATCCCCAAGGCACTACGGCGACGGTGACCTGCGGCGTGTGCAGCAACCCCTTCGAGCGCCCGGACATGGCCTGGTGCCCGGCGTATGCGTCGCCGATCTGCTCGCTGTGCTGTTCGCTGGAAGTGCGTTGCGGCGACCAATGCAAACCGCGTTCGCGGTTGTTGATGCAAGTCGAGGATGGCCTGGCGCGGCTGTTGCCCAAGTCCTTCTCGCGCAACCTGCACACCCGCCTGGCCCACTACATGGGCATCCTCGCCGTGCTCATCGCGCTGCTCTCCGGCGCCTTGGCACTGGTTTACACCCAGGTCACCCACAACCTCGCCGAGCACTCCTGGCAAACCCAGCAAACCCTGACCCTGGCGTTCATCAAGGCGTTTCTGGCGCTGTGCGTCTTCGCCGCAGTGCTGGCCTGGTGGGTGGTGCTGACCCGCGAAAGCCGTCATGTGGCCCAGGAAGAATCCGAGCGCCAGACCGCCCTCCTGATGCAGGAAATCGAAGCCCATGAGCAGACCGACCTGGCCCTGCAGCGCGCCAAGGAAGCGTCCGAAGCCGCCAACGCCGCCAAAAGCCGCTACGTCACCGGCCTGTCCCATGAACTGCGTACGCCGCTCAACAGCATCCTCGGCTACACGCAGATTCTGCAGCGCGACGCCAGCACCCCGCCGCGCCAGCAGGAAGCCCTGGCGACTATCCTGCGCAACAGCTCGCACCTGCTGTCGCTGATCGACGGCCTGCTCGACGTGGCCAAGATCGAAGCCGGCAAGCTACGCCTGGAGCCGTCCGAGATCGCCTTCATGGATTTCATCCGCGACCTGGAGCGCCTGTTCGCGCCCGCCGCCCATGACAAGGGCCTGGGTTTCGGTCTGCAGATCATCGGCGAGCTGCCGCTGGTGGTGCGTGGCGACGAAAAACGCGTACGGCAGATCCTCATCAACCTGCTGGGCAACGCGGTGAATTTCACCGACAGCGGCGAAGTCTGCCTGCGAGTCAGCTATCGCCGCCAGACCGCCACTTTCGAGATCATCGACAGTGGCATCGGCATCGCCGAAGACCAGCTGGAGCGAATCTTCCAGCCATTCGAGCGCGGCGAGATCGACCGCCACGACAACGGCGTCGGCCTCGGTCTGACCATCACGCGGATGCTCACGGCCCTGATGGGCGGCGAGATTTCGGTCAGCAGCGTGCCAGGTGCCGGTACGCGTTTCCAGGTGCGGCTGTTTCTATCCGAAGTGCGGGTGCCCAAGGCGATCATCCATGCCGACCACGATCTCGTCGGCTATGCCGGGCCGCCACGACTGGTGCTGGTGGTGGACGACCATGTCGAGCATCGCCAGGTCATCAGCGGCATGCTCACACCGTTAGGCTTCAACGTCGTTCAGGCCGCCAACGGGCAGGAAGCGATTCGCCAGGTGTCCTTGCTCAAACCGGACCTGATCCTGATGGACCTGTCCATGCCGCAGATGGACGGTTGGGAAACCAGCCGCCTGATCCGCCGCAACGTGCAATGCCTGGCGCCCATAGTGGTGGTGTCGGCCCACGCCAATGCGCTCGCCGACGAACGTGCCGACCATGACCTGGGGCCTATCGATTACTTGGCCAAACCGGTGCTCCTGCAGCACCTGCTCGACCGCATCGAACACCACCTGCAACTGACCTGGCTGCGGGCTGCACCGGCACTGGCGGCCCCTGTGGCGCCGCACCGGGCGCTGGCCAGGGCGGAGCTGACGTTGCTGCGCGAGTTGTGCGCCGATGGCGACATGATCGAGCTGCAAGAGCAGCTCGCGAGTATCGAACAACGCTGGCCCGACAGCGCCACCGCAATCGCGCGGTTGCGCACCCTGGCCCGGGGCTTTCGCCTGGATGAACTCAATCGGGTACTCACAGAGAGCATCAATGAACATTCCCACGAGCGCCTCTAAAGGCACCATCCTGATCGTCGACGATGCGCCGGATAACCTGGCGCTGCTCTCCGACGCGCTGGATGATGCCGGCTACCGGGTGCTGGTGGCGCTGGACGGCACCAGCGCCCTGAGCCGCATCCAGCGCCGCCGCCCGGACCTGATCCTGCTGGATGCGCTGATGCCGGGGCTGGACGGTTTCGACACCTGCCGGCAGATCAAGGCCGATGCCACGAGCGCGGACATCCCGGTGCTGTTCATGACCGCCCTGACCGAGAGCGAGCACGTGGTCAAAGGCTTCGAAGCCGGCGCCATCGACTACGTGACCAAGCCCATCGAGTGCAACGAGGTGCTTGCACGGATCGCCTCGCACCTGCGCACCGCGCGCATCCTGCAGTCGGCGACCACACGCAAGGCAAGCTTCGAGGATGCTTCAGCGCAGCGCTGCCTGGCGACCCGCTTCGCCCTGACCGAGCGGGAAATCGAAGTGCTGCACTGGGTCACCTGCGGCAAGACCAACAAGGACATCGGCGACATCCTCGGCCTCAGCCCGCGCACGGTGAACAAGCACCTGGAACACATCTACATCAAGCTCGGCGTCGAGACCCGCACGGCCGCGACCTCGGTGGCGCTGTCGGCCCTCAACGGTTAATGAGCCTTTACCGGCACCACCACGAACTTTCGTGGTTTTCCCTACGCAACTTCGTATTAACACGAAGTTGCGTAGAGATCCGGGCGGTGCAGAACCCCGTCTAAAAACCGGATCAGCTGCGTTTATACCTTACCTATCAGCCAGTTAGATAATATCTTCGCGCCCTGGCACGTCCTTCGCACTGCACCGCTGTAACCCGATCAGCCGCTCTCGGCCATCGATAACAGCGACGCAACAACGGAGATGACGACATGCCAAACGTGGACATTGCTCACTATCAAGACGGCGACTTCCTGGTCAACTACGAAGAAAAGGTCTTCGAGGACGTCAAGGCCGAACCGGGTGAAAAAGCGCTGTTGACGTTCCACACCATCGCCTTCGAAGGTTCCATAGGCCTGGTCAACCTGTTGCAGGCCAAACGCTTGCTGCGCAAGGGCTTCGAAACCAAGATCCTGTTGTATGGCCCAGGCGTGCAACTGGGCGTGCAACGCGGCTTCCCAACCCTGGGCGCCGAGGCCTTTCCGGGGCACCTGGCGGTCAACAACCAGATCAAGGCGTTCATGGCCGAAGGCGGTGAGGTATACGCCTGTCGCTTCGCCTTGCAGGCCCTGTACGGGCAGACCGAAAAAGCCCTGATCGAAGGTATTCGCCCGATCAATCCGCTGGACGTCATGGACCTGCGCCTGCTGATGCGCCGTGAAGGCGCGATGATCATTGATACCTGGACGGCGTAGCTCGACTTGCCGGCCCCTTCGCGGGCAAGCTTTGCTCCCACAGGTGTACGACTCTGCATCTGCTTGCACAGATGGATGGCCCTGCATCCGCTTGCACTGTGGGAGCAAGGCTTGCCCGCGAAGGGGCCCTTGCAGCTTGCCAGCAAGCTGTGCTCCCACAGGGTGAAGGCACTATCCGAATCCGAGCCGTACACCTGTGGGAGCAAGGCTTGCCCGCGAAGGGGGCCTTGCAGCTTGCCAGCACGCTGTGCTCCCACAGGGTGAGCGGCACTATCCGAATCCGAGCCGTACACCTGTGGGAGCAAGGCTTGCCCGCGAAGGGGGCCTCACAGCCGCCATAGATCACAGCACCCGCCACCCATCCAGAGGCCCGTCACCATGCCCATCATCCGCGCCGCCGCCGTCCAGTTCAGCCCGGTGCTGTACTCCCGCGAGGCCACTGTCGCCAAGCTCTGCGCCACCGTGCTCGAACTGGGCCGCGAAGGCGTGCAGTTCGCGGTATTCCCCGAAACCGTGGTGCCCTACTACCCCTATTTCTCCTTCGTGCAGCCGCCCTTCGCCATGGGCAGGCAACACCTCAAGCTGCTCGAACAATCCGTCACCGTGCCCTCCGACGTGACCCGCCAAATCGGCGAGGCGTGCCGCGAAGCCGGAGTCGTCGCCTGCATCGGCGTCAACGAGCGCGACGGCGGCACGCTCTACAACGCGCAGTTGCTGTTCGACGCCGACGGCAGCCTGATCCAGCACCGGCGCAAGATCACCCCCACCTATCACGAGCGCATGGTCTGGGGCCAAGGCGACGGCTCCGGCCTGCGCGCCACCGACAGCGCGGTCGGGCGCATCGGCGCGCTGGCCTGCTGGGAACACTACAACCCGCTGGCCCGCTACGCGCTGATGGCCGACGGCGAGCAGATCCACGCGGCGATGTTCCCCGGCTCCCTGGTGGGGCAGATTTTCGCCGAGCAGATGGAGGTCACCATTCGCCACCACGCCCTGGAAAGCGGCTGCTTTGTGGTCAACGCCACCGCCTGGCTGGATGCCGAGCAGCAGGCGCAAATCATGACCGACACCGGCTGCGCACTGGAGCCGATCAGCGGCGGCTGCTTCACCGCGATCGTCTCCCCGGAAGGCAAGGTGCTCGGCCAGCGCACAGAGGGCGAAGGCGCGGTGATCGCCGACCTGGACTTCGCCTTGATCGACAAACGCAAACGCATGATGGATTCGGTGGGTCACTACAGCCGGCCGGAATTGCTGAGCCTGCTGATCGATCGGCGGGTGACGGCGCATGTGCATGGGCATCATCAGGCTGCCGGGGAGCACCTCCATGAATGACACGACGATTTTGCGCAAGCTGCAAGGGCCTCTTCGCGGGCAAGCCTTGCTCCCACAAGTGTACGGCTCGGATTCGGACAGTGCCGTTCACCCTGTGGGACCACAGCTTGCTGGCAAGCTGCAAGGGCCTCTTCGCGGGCAAGCCTTGCTCCCACAGGTGTACGGCTCGGATTCGGACAGTGCCGTTCACCCTGTGGGACCACAGCTTGCTGGCAAGCTGCAAGGGCCTCTTCGCGGGCAAGCCTTGCTCCCACAAGTGTGCGGCTCGGCTTCGGACAGTGCCGTTCACCCTGTGGGACCACAGCTTGCTGGCAAGCTGCAAGGGCCTCTTCGCGGGCAAGCCTTGCTCCCACAGGTGTGCGGCTCGGCTTCGGACAGTGCCGTTCACCCTGTGGGACCACAGCTTGCTGGCAAGCTCCAAGGGCCTCTTCGCCGGCAAGCCTTGCTCCCACAAGTGTACGGCTCGGATTCGGACAGTGCCGTTCACCCTGTGGGACCACAGCTTGCTGGCGAAGACGTCGGCAAGCATGCCCCGGATCCCAAGCGTACGCCTGTGGGAGCAAGGCTTGCCCGCGAAGGCAGCACCGCCAGTCCCGACCTGCTCGCCGAACTGCAGTGCCACGGTGTGCGCTGGCAAGGCGCCGACGGCCTGGCGCGCAAGGGCGGCGCCGGGCCCTCGGATCACAAGGCCCTGAGCCTGGGCGAGCACACCGCCATGGTGCCGATGCTCAACCGCGCCTCGCTCGACTCGCCCTACTCCGCCGTGCCCGACAGCAGCGGCGCCCAGGCGTTGATCTTTCGCGAGGGCCTGCAAGTTGGCCAGGTGCAGCTGCCCGGCGTGCCGAAGTTCTACGGCCTGAACACCGAGGACGGCATCCCCTACTGGAAGATCGCCACCCTGCACAGCAAGGACGTCCTCGCCACCACCGTCCTGCAACACTGCATCCGCATGAACGAAGCCGCCACCTCGTGCCAGTTCTGCGCCATCGGCCAGTCGCTGGCGAGCGGCAAGACCATCGCCCGCAAGCGCCCCGCACAACTCGCCCAAGTGGCCAAGGCCGCAGTCGAGCTCGACGGCGTCAAGCACATGGTGATGACCACCGGCACGCCGCAGACCAGCGATCGCGGCGCCGCCATCCTCTGTGAATCGGCAGCCGCGGTGACCGCCGTGGTCGACCTGCCGATCCAGGCGCAGTGCGAGCCGCCCGACGACGACGCGTGGTTCCAGCGCCTCAAGGACAGCGGCGTGGTGTCTCTGGGCATGCACCTGGAAGCCGTCACCGACGCGGTGCGCCAACGCATCATGCCGGGCAAGGCCGAAGTGCCGCTGGAGCGTTACTTCAGCGCCTTCGACGCCGCCGTGCAGGTGTTCGGCCGCGGCCAGGTGAGTACCTACATCCTCGCCGGCCTGGGCGACAGCGAAGACGCCATCGCGCAGATGAGCGAACGTCTGGCCAGCGTCGGGGTGTATCCCTTCGTGGTGCCCTTCGTGCCCATCGACGGCACCCCCCTGGCACGCCACCCCAAGCCCGACAGCGCTTTCATGCAGCGCCTCTACCCGCGCATCGGCGCCAGCCTGCGCAAGTACGGCCTGCACTCGGACAACATCAACGCCGGCTGCGCCAAATGCGGCGCCTGTTCGGCCCTCAAACACCACGAGTAAAGGGAGCGCAATCCATGGCCGAACACGCCTTCGCGCTGGTCGACGGGACCTTCAGCGAATTCCTCGCCGGCGACCTGTTGGTCAAGCCCGCCGATCAACCCTGGGAACGCCAGCACTACTTCAGCCTGCGCCGCGCGGTGTTCAGCGACGAGCAACAATTGCTCGCCCAGGACAAGGACGAAAAGGACTTCCAGGCCATCCCCATCGTCGCCGTCGCGCACCACTGCGGCATGCCCGAGCAGGTCATCGGCGCGGTGCGCATCTACCAGAGCGAACCCGGCGTCTGGTACGGCGGACGCCTGTGCGTCGAGCGCCAGTACCGCCGGCACGCGATGATCGGCAAAGCGCTGGTCAACGAAGCCGTGTCGCGGGCCATCGACCTGGGCTGCCAGACATTCCTGGCCACCGTGCAGCAGGCCAACGAGGGCTATTTCCACAGCCTGCACTGGCACACGCTGAAGACGCTCGACCTGCTCGGCCACCCCCATCGCCTGATGCAGGCGCGGTTGGAGCGCTACCCGTTCATGGCCCGGCAGACCTCACTGCTGCGCAAAAAGGCCGCTGCTCATGACTAGTCCGCAAGCGACCTTGACAGCCCTGCTCGACCGCCTGCGCAACACCCCGGCGATGCAGTCGAAACTGGCGATCCAGCAACCGGCCAGCGCCCTGGCGCTCCATGGCCAGAGCTGCGACGACTTGTATGCCCTGCCCGGCGACGACACCGCGGCGATTCGTTGCGGCGATCAGTACCAGTTGCTGGCGATCGAAGGCATGATCCCGGCGTTCGTCGAGCAGGCGCCCTGGTTCGCCGGCTGGTCGGCGGTGATGGCCAACGTCAGCGACATCACTGCCATGGGCGGCCGCGCGACTGCGGTGGTCAACGCCTATTGGCACCACGACGTGATCGCCGCCGAGCAGGTGCTGGGCGGTATCCGCGCCGCCTGCGAGGCCTATGGTCTGATCCTCGCGGGCGGCCACACCAGCCAGGCTGCGGGCAACCCGGCGGTGCTGGCGGTGGCGGTCAGCGGCTGGGCGCGCAATCTGCTCTCGACCCTGCACGTGGCGCCAGGACAGATCATCGCCATGGCGGTCGACCTCGATGGTCGCTGGCACGGCGACGCGCCGTACTGGAAGGCCTTCGAGGACGTCGCCCCACAGCGCCTGCGTGACAAGCTCGAAGTCATCCCACGGCTGGCCGAAGCCGGGCTGCTGCACGCCGCCAAGGACATCAGCAACGCCGGCATCCTCGGCACCCTGCTGATGCTGCTCGAACCCAAGGGCTGCGGTGCGCTGATCGATCTGGCGGCCCTGCCGCAACCGGCCGATACGCCGCTGGAACGCTGGCTGCAGGTGTTCCCCAGCTACGGCTTTGTGCTGACCCTCGACCCAGAGGACCTGGCCACGGTGGCCGCCGCGTTCGCCTTCGAGGGCCTGCACTGCGCGCGCATCGGCGAGGTCGATGACAGCGCGCGGTTGCAGGTCCGCCAGGGCCCGGCACAGGCGGATTTCTGGGACCTGTCGCGCCAGCCGTTCACGGGGTTCCACTACCCGCAATTCAGCCATGAGGCGCGCCCCGCCTTGATCCACAAGGAGCACTGACATGCCCGCCGTCAACGTTCGTCTGCGCTGGCCCGATGGCCAGGAAAGCAACGTCTATTCACCCTCCACCACCATTTTCGAGCACCTCGAGGCGGGGCAGTCCTATCGCCTGGCGGAGTTCCTGCGCCGCGCTGAAACCGGCCTCAATGCGGCCTCGGAACGGGTCAAGCAGGTCAAGGGGTTCTATTGCAGTTCGGCCATGGACAGCCTTGGCGGCATCCGCATGACCGCCCGCAAATTCAACGATCCGCAGGCGCAGGTCGAGGTGCTGGAGATCCGTGAACAGGGCAGCGGCAAGGTTCATTACTCAGGCTTCGGAGAGATCTGAATTTTGTACTGAATTCACTGGCCTCTTCGCGGGCAAGCCTTGTTCCCACAAGTGCACGGATATGAATTTTGTACTGAATTCACCGGCCTCTTCGCGCAGATCCATCGCCGTACACCTGTGGGAGCAAAGCTTGCTCGCGAAGAGGCCATCAGCATCGCTGCATCATTCTGCCCCGAACACCCTTACAGGAGCACCCACCATGACCCACTACAGCGCCATCATCGTCGGCGGCGGCCAGGCCGGTCTGTCCGCCAGCTACTACCTGCAGCAACAGGACATCGACCACCTGGTGCTCGAAAAGCACAGCCTCACCCACACCTGGCGCAATCAACGCTGGGACGCCTTTTGCCTGGTCACACCGAACTGGCAGTGCGCCCTGCCCGGCTATCCCTATGCCGGCGACGATCCCCACGGTTTCATGAAAAAAGACCAGATCATCGCCTACCTGGATGGCTTCATCGCCGCAGTCAATGCCCCGGTGCGCGAAGGCTGCGCGGTCCGGCGCCTGGTCACGCGGCCCGAAGGCGGCTACGCATTGAGCACCTCCCTGGGCGAATTTACTGCCGATCAGGTGATCATCGCCAGCGGCGGCTATCACACGCCGATCATCCCGCGCCTGGCCGAACGCCTGCCCGCCGACATCACCCAACTGCACTCCGAACAATACCGCAGCCCGCAAGCGCTGCCCCCCGGTCACGTGCTGGTGGTGGGCTCGGGGCAGTCCGGCGCGCAGATCGCCGAAGACCTGCACCTGGCCGGGCGCAAGGTGTTCCTGGCCGTGGGCGATGCACCCCGCTGCGCGCGCTTTCACCGCGGCCGTGACGTGGTCGATTGGCTGGCCGACATGGGCTACTACGATATCGGCGTCGACACCCACCCGCTGCGCGAAGGCGTGCGCGACAACACCAATCACTATGTGACCGGCCGCGATGGCGGGCGCGATATCGACTTGCGGCGCTTCGCCAAAGAGGGCATGCAACTGTTAGGGCGCCTCGACAGCCTGCAGGGCACCACGCTGCAGTTTGCGGCCGATCTGGCCGGCAAGCTCGACGCCGCAGATGCCGTCTATACCCGCATCAACGCCAGCATCGACAAGTACATCGCCGAGCAGGGCATCGAGGCACCGCCCGGCACCCCCTACACACCGCTGTGGGTACCTGAACACGAAACCACCGAGCTGGACCTGGCCGGCAGCGGCATCACCAGCATTATCTGGTGCATCGGTTTCCAGCCGGATTTCAGCTGGGTCGATGTGCCGGTGTTCAACGGTCGCAGCTACCCGGGGCATCGCCGCGGCGTGACAGCGCAGCCAGGGCTGTATTTCCTCGGTCTGCCGTGGCTGCATACCTGGGGCTCCGGGCGTTTTTCCGGTATAGCCAGGGATGCACAGTATGTCGTGGAGCAACTGAGCGCGGTGCGTGCCGCGGTATGAAGATGAAGGTGAGATGAAAGGTATATCGAGGCGTTAAACCGCCACAGACGGGCTTCGTCTGTCTCTAGGCAATCATTGCCCTATTCGATCATTCCTGGAGATCCCCTATGTTTCGCCCTGTCGTCGCAATTGCCACACTGACCCTGTCCAGCCTGGCGTGGGCAGACCAGCCCTGCTCGGTGGATATTCACGGTACCGATCAAATGACCTATGACCTCACCACCATCAAGGTGCCGGCCAGTTGCAAGAAATTCACCGTCACCCTGCAGCATCCAGGCGAGATGCCCAAGAACGTCATGGGCCACAACTGGGTGCTGACCAAGGAGGCGGACATGCAAGCGGTCACCGAGGCGGGTGCCAAGGCCGGCGAGGCTGAGAGTTATATAGAGAAAGGCGACCAGCGTGTGCTGGCGCATACCAAGCTGATTGGGGGCGGCGAGGAAGATTCGGTGACGCTGGACACGGCGGCGCTGAAGAAGGCGGGCGGGCCGTTGGTGTTCTTCTGCTCGTACCCGTTTCATTCGACCATGATGAAGGGCACGTTGACCTTGGGTGGGTGATGTTCAGGGGCGATTGACGCTTCTCGACGTTCATCGCCCCGAATGGCCCCTTCGCGGGCAGAGCCCGCTCCCACAGGTTGATCGCATTGCCCCTGTGGGGCATGCGCGTTCGGCGGCGAAGAGCCCGGTACTGCTTGCACAAAACCTATTTGAGCTCCAGAACCTCACTCCCGCCATCCGCCTTGATCTGCGCCGGCGTAAACGGCAGCGACCGCCATTCCTGCGCCGAGAACAGCTGCGTCTGATCCTTGAAATGCTTCGACGCCGGATCGCTGGACTGGGAAAACGCCAACAGCCCCTGGGCCACCGGCCCTGCCTGATCAAAGCTGACCAGCTGGATATAACTGCTGCCGCCATCGACATCGAACCGGTAGCCGTCCGGCGTGGTGGTGATCGCGTTGTAGATCCCCAGCTTGCCATCGCCGCCGGGGATGGCAATACGTTGCTCGCCACGACGCACCGTCTGCAACTCACCCCAGCGCGTCTCGGCCGGCAGGCCCATGGCCGACACCCGTGCCTGGGCATCGGTCAAGCTCTGCGCCAGGCGCTTGGCGACATCGGCGCGTTCCCAGGCGATACCCCGCGGGGTATGGATCGGGTCGCTGGCCGAGAATGGCTGGCGCCACGGCTCCTGGCCTTTTTGCAGCGCCGCCATGGTCAGCTGGAAGTACACCAGGCCCAGGCCACTGTCGACCTGCGCGCGACGGTCCCATTGGCCCAGCGCGGTACAGACCGGCCGCAGCGCCGTGCCCCGCTGGGCCCGACAGAATGCCAGAATATCGTCCAGCGCCAGATCGGCCAGGTGCACCTGATTGCCCTTCACCAACCCGGCCAGAAACGCCCCCGACAGCGGGCCGTCGCCATGCTGCTGCAACTGGCTCAGGGCAAAGCGTGCGCGCAGGCCCAAGGGCCGATCGCTACGGCTGATCAATGGCGAAAACCCCACCAGCGGCGCAGCAGGCTGGGTCATCCAGGCGCTGTCGTTGGAGTTTTGCAGCACATCGCTGCGCAACAGTTGCGGCAAATGCTGCGCGGCGACTATGCCCTTCTGGCTAGCGCCAACATCGTCCTGCCAATTGCATTCGCTGCGGCTGCCATCCAGCCCCGGCAAGCCAGCTTTCACCAACTCGGGATCGGCGCACTGGGCCAACTGTGCAGTGGGCACGTTGGGGATGACCGAGGCGTTCATGTACAGCGCGTCGCCCTGATCGTCGACCGCCAGCGTGTTGACCCAAGGGACACCCTGAATCGAGGCGACCACCCGTTGCAGTTCCTTGACGCTATGGGCGCGGTTCATCGCATCCCATTGGGTGAGGATACGGTCGTTACCGAGGTTGACGTCCTGCAGCGCATAGGCGCGCTGGCGGTCCCACGGCAACAGCCCGGGAATCGTCACCAGCGGGCCGAGGCGCGACTCGTAGACATCGTGGCTGACCGTCACCACTTTGCCATCGGCTTCGCGCACCTGCACCTCGATGTGGCGTTTTTTCAGTGCCTCGCGCTGGCCGTCGACGCTGTAGCTGAGTGCGTCCTGAGGGTCCAGCTTGAGGCGATGCAAGGTGAAGTGGCTGGACTGATCGACCGTGTGGGTCCAGGCCATGTGCTGATTGAAACCGATGTTCACCAGCGGCAAGCCCGGCAGCGCGGCGCCCATCACGTCCAACTGGCCGGGCAGTGTCAGGTGCATCTGGTAAAAGCGCAGGCCGCCGGTCCAGGGGAAATGCGGATTGCCCAACAGCAGCCCCTTGCCGTTGTCGCTGCGGGCGCCGCCTACGGCGATGGCGTTGCTGCCGCGGGTGGCGGCGAAGGCATTGAGCTCAGCCAGATTGCGGGCGGCCAAACCACCCTCTGCCGAGCGCTGCAAGGCCGCCGTCGGCTGGACCGCAGCCGGTGGCGCCGCCGTGACCAGCGCTGTGGCGAAGCGACCTATGCCACCTTCGACCAACAAACGCCGCGCCAGGCGCACCACATCCTCGGTCTGCAATGGGCGCAGCCAGCCGGCGTTGCGACACAACGCCGGCTGCTGGCTGACCGGGTTCTGCGCCAGATAACGGTTGAAACCGGCCACATAGCCACCGATGCGCTGCTGCATGGCCGGCGGCTGCGCACGCCAGAACGCCTGCACCTGCTCATCGCTGTTGAGCCAGTGGAAAAAAATATCCGAAGTCAGATTATCGAGCCCGCTGGAGGAGTGGCCAGCGCCGCCGAGCAGCAACGAACGCTGGCCGTTGACGGTCAGCACCTCATCAGCCAACAGGCACAGGTTGTCATGCGCGTAGGCATAGCCGATGCCATAGCCCAGGCCTCGCTCATCACTGGCCTCGACGTGCGGCACGCCCAGGGAGGACCAGCTCAGGCGCGGAACACTCGGCGCATCGGCCGCAACGGCGGGTATCGCCAGCAGGCAGCCAGCGAAGCAGGCCATGGCCCGTAGGGGAATTGGATGCACAGCGGCTCCTTGAATCGAATCGGCGATCGTTGCTGATCAAACGCCTGGCCGGCACTGAAATTTAGTCAGCGGGTAAATGCTTCGCGGCGATGCCAACACAAAAGATTAAAAAATATTTAACTACCTGTGTCAGGAGCCGCATTTTTACTGGGCCTAAGTCATCTTTTGTCACAAATTTCGCACCCTTTTAGCGCAAAAAACCTCACAGATAGAACCTATTCGCATTTGACAATGATAATCAACAAACTTATTGTCCACGCCGTCAAAAGGAAACAACCCTCTGTCAACCTCGCCCGCTTAGGTATCCCCATGCAGGAATCAGGCACCACAGACCTCCACCTCAATGGATTTCCGTCCCTTCTCCAGACGCTGATCACCCACCGCGCCGGCTTGATCAAGGCAGCCGCCAGAATCACAGGTTGTTACAGTCGTGCCGAAGATGTCGTCCAGGATGCCTACCTGCGGGTCTCGGGCATGCAGGTCGATACACTGCCCTTCAATGCACGGCTCAACTACATGTTCCGCATCGTGCGCAATCTGGCGATCGACCACTATCGCAAGCAGTCGATGGAGCAGAAGTACTTCGTCAGCGATGACAACGATTTGAACGCGGCGCCGCAACTGTCCAATCCGGAATCGATCAACGTCGACCGCCAGACCCTGGGTAGCGTCAACGATGCATTGCTGCAATTGCCGGAGCGCACGCGTTACGCGTTCATCATGTATCGCGTGCATGGCAAGCAGCAAAAGGACATTGCCGCTGAGTTGGGGGTATCACCGACCCTGGTGAACTTCATGATTCGTGACGCGCTGGTGCACTGCAAGAATTCGCTGGGTACGCAGCTGCATTGAGCCGATAGTCTTTGCAGGGGCAAGGCCTTTTCACAGGCAAGCCCCCTCGCTATAAACCCCCTCCACTGTGCTCTGCGCTGATGGCACCTAGACATCGGCCCGCCTTGATGAGCTACACTAGGCGTCATGAGTAATTCTTATCCGCATTGAACGATCTTCATAGCAGCGCCCAAGACTGCTGCATAAAATGCCCAGCTCAGCCCGACCGGTAGCCCGTGATGTCCAGCCCCAGCGCCCCTGATTCATCCAGCTCGCGCCTCAGTGATGACGCGGCGCATTGGTGCATGCGCTTGCATGAAGACGACTTTGCCGAAGAAGAGCGCGCGCAGTTCGAGGCCTGGCTCAAGCGCGATCCGGCCCATCGGCGCGAGTTCGACGCCATGATGGAAATCTGGGCGCTGAGCGCTTACTTGCCCACGCCAGCAGCACCTGCACCGATTGCCAAACGTCGCTCCCGACGCCCGCTGCTGGCCGCGGCGCTGCTGGTGCTCGGCTTGCCGCTCGCGGGATTCATCGGCTGGCAGCAAAGCTGGATCCCCAACAGCTACCAGCGCTATCAAAGCGACGCCAGCGTCAGCACGATTACCCTGCCGGATGGTTCCAAGGTGCAGCTCAACCTCGCCACGCGCCTGTCGTTCGCCAACTTCAAGGACCGGCGCAGCGTGACCCTGAGCCAGGGCGAGGCGTATTTCGAGGTCAGCCATGACGCCAGCCACCCGTTCATGGTCAACGCCGGGGCCGGGCAGATCCGCGTGACCGGCACGCACTTCAATGTGTGGACCTATCAGGATCAGGTGGTGGTGACCCTCACCGAAGGCTCGGTCAAAGTCATCAACGATCGCAGCCGACCCGACCAGGTCGCCTATCTGACCCCGGGGATGCAGGCCCGCTATGACGCCCAGAACAGCCTGGCGCAAGTCAGCCTCGCCTCCCCCGCCACCGCGCTGGCCTGGCGCGACGGCCAGTTGATCCTCGACGACCTGAGCCTGAGCGACGCTCTGCCACGAATCAATGCCTACCTCAAATCCCCGGTCCATCTGGCGGATCGCAGCACGGCGCAGCTGCGTATCGGCGGCATCTACAACACCGGCGAAATCGCCGGGCTGGTGCAGAATCTGCCCAAGGTATTACCGGTGCTGTTGAGTCGCAACGATGAAGGCGACACGGTGATCCGCAGCAAACCGCGCTACGCGCCCTGATCGTCGGCCAGTGCCTCGGCCTGCCACTTGTGCATGCGCACGCGGCAGTGCTTCATGGCATTGACGATATGCTTTTCGACCATGTGCTTGGAGACGTTGAGCCGCGCGGATATTTCCGGGTGCGACAGGCCTTCGAGCTTGCGCAGCAGGAAGCACTGGCGGCAAGGTTCACTCAGCTCGGCCAAGGCCCGCTGCAGCAGTTCGAGCTGCTCGTCGTGGACCGCACGGGTGTAGCTAGGCGCCTGAAAGAATCGCTCGTCAAGATCGAGGATCTCCAGCGACTCGGTACGGCGCACACGATTGCGCCGGTGGCTATCGACGATCAGGTTGATCGCCGTGCGATAAAGAAACGCTCGTGGATGGCTGACTTGCGCCCCGTCACGAAGCTCCAGTACCCGGATGTAAGCATCATGGGCGACATCCTCTGCGGCGTGACGGCTGCCCATGCGGGCGCTCAGGTAACCCACCAGCTCGCGGTAATAATGTTCGAACAGGAGACCCGGGGCAGACATTGACAACGCCTTCCTTGCAGTTGAGATCGAGAAATGAATTCCAGGCAGGCCAATTGATAGCGCGCACGGAATCTAAATTATAATAATTCTCATCAACTTTAAAGTCGCCATTGCGTTTTTAACCAAACCGACCCCGGCAACCGCCCCAGTGCCGTGTTTCACCTCGCTCTGCCCATGAACCCTGTCACAGATGATCCTTGGTCGGCCCCGCCGCCAGATACCGACCAAACCACGGCCGGCTCGGCACCCGCGTCGACAACCGCTCAGCATCTTCCTGTGGGCTGAAAATAACTTGCAGTGCCAACTTCATCGTCTCGACATCAAGCTGCCCACTGCCGCCGCCATTGCCCATCCCCCAGGCCCCACAGCCTTCCTTGGACGGCCCCAGCCACGGCTCGGCGACCCGTACCCAGCGCCCCGGGGCAAACCAGGGAATGCCATTCACGGTCTTGTGGTGCACCTCCCCCGGATGCGCCTGTTGATGCGCCAGGAACCAGTCATTGAGCCGATCATCGATCCAACCATGAAACGCCCAGAACACCGGGTTCACATGGGACGAAAACGGGTCTCCCAGAAAATCGTTATCGGCCTGGAACCAACGCTCGGCGTAGTCGTTGTTGCGCCGCGCATACACCACCGGATAGCCCGAATCCGGATCACGCGCCAGCGCTGCCCAGCGCATGTGCAGCCAGTCGTGAATACCTAACTCGATACGCGAACCCAACTCGCCCAGGCACAAGGTGCTGAGGTATTGCGGGTCATGCAACTGCGCTTCCCACAGCTGGAAATTTGCATACAGCCCCTCAGCGCTTTTGATGTAGTAGAGCCATTGGCTGAAGTGCTGATCGCCGCCGGCCACCCAACTGGGCGGCACGCTGTAGCCATTGCGATTGCTGAGGTAATCGATAAAGGCCGGCACCCCTTGGCCGATGGCAGGACGCGGCGGCGGGATGCACGTCCACGCACGAAGATCCTGCACCTGCCGCACGCCATGCAGCATGTGCCGATGCATGAACAGAAAGTCTTCACCCGAACCGTTGCGATGGCGATCGTGGCCACGGGCGTTTCGCTCCTTGCCCGGCACCCCGACCTGCCAGCCCAGGGCGCGAATGGATTGGCGCCGCGATTCGTCGATGCGATGCCAGCGATCGCGGCTGGCGTGCCACAGCTGATGAAAATAACGCCGCTCGGGGGAGATCAGATCCTCGTGCAGCGCCGGCACATATGGCAAGCGCTCACGGGCCTGGACAAAGCGCCGCCGCTCCACCACAAACCGTGCTCGCGGCCCGGAATAGCCGGCCTGAGTGCCGGCCACGCGCACCTCGCCGCTGATAGTTGCACCACCACCGCCCTCGCTCCACACGCCCCAGATTTCGTCCAGCACGGCTTCGCAATCGTAGGCCTGCCCCGAAGGCGCGATCAGCTTCCAGCGCACGCTGGGCAGCTTCTCGGCCTCTAGCCGCCCATACACCTGCAGGCCGTCATCGCCATAGGGCGCACGCCCCAGATAACCGCGCACGGCACGGGCGTTATGGCCCACATCGAGGATCAGCTGCAGCGGCTGCGCCAGCTCCGGCAACTGCTGCGTATCGCCCAGCAACTGCCAGTCCCAGATGCCCACCAAGCGCTCGCCCAGCAACGCATTGGGCAGGTCGGCGACCGGCACGCCAGGCTCGTCGGAGCTGAGCTCCGCCTCCTGTGCCTGTTGCCAGTCCAGCCATTGCTGGCGGGCCACGAACCCGGCCGGCAGCACTACACCGGCGGCCACCAGGCCGGCCAGCATTCCTCGACGCGACACCTTCATCCACTCTACTCATAACGTGACTACTGCAGCGAAAACGAATGGTTGCCGGAGCGATTTAGCGCTGCGCTAAATTCTCCCTGACTCAGCTCGTTTCACCCAGACAGTTCGAACGGCGCTGTGCTCGATAGCGCCGCCCTGCAAGCGGGACGAGACAGCAATGACGAAACATCCTCTGCAATCGCGTAAATGGCCCTATGCCGTGGCGCTGTTACTTCTCCTGGCAATGGTAGCCGGCGCCGGTGCCTGGTGGTACTGGGTGTATCGCGCGACGCACCCTTACAGCCACGAGATCGAACAACGTGCCAACGCCCTGCAAGAACGTATTCTGAGCCTCGACGGGCACCTGGACGTGCCCCTGCGATACGGCAGCACAGGCGTAGAAGCGAACCGCGACGGGCCGACTCAATTCGACCTCGTCAAAGCCGGTAAAAGCCGCCTGCGCGGCGCCTCGATCGCCCTCTGGTCGTGGCCCGAATTCTGGAGCGGCCCCAACTGGCCGCACCGCCCCACCGGCGGTTTCCAGGCGGCCATGGCCAACGAGCTGGAGGTCCGCTACCGCATCATCACCAGCATCGCCAAGGACTTCCCCGACCAGGCCGGCATCGCCTACACCCCCGCCGACTTCCGCCGCCTGGCTGCCGAGGGCAAGTTCGCCATCGTCCTGAGCATGCTCAACGCCGCCCCGCTGGGCGACGACATCGACAAGCTCGACCTCTGGGCGGCCCGCGGTGTGCGGGTATTCGGCCCAGGGTACGTGGGCAACAACAGCTGGACCGACTCGGCGCGGCCGCTGCCCTTCCTCGGCGATTCGGTCGATCCGCTGGGCGGCCTCTCCGACCTTGGCCGGCGCGCCGTGACCCGGCTCAATGACCTGGGCGTGGTCATCGACGTCGCGCAGATGTCCAGTCAGGCCCTGACCCAGGTCACGCACCTGAGCCGCGCCCCGGTGCTGGTCTCGCACACCGGCGTGCAAGGCTTGATGGACATCCGCCGCAACCTCAGCGACGCGGATCTGGCCAACATCAAGGCCACCGACGGCCTGGTCAACATCGTCGCCTACTCCAAATACCTCAAGCCGTTCTCCCGCGCGACCATCGCCAAAATGAACGAGCTGCGCGCCCGCTATCAGCTGCCCGACGTGCAGAACCAGACACAGATGGGCACCACCACCGACCCGGTATTCTCGATCTGGTCAGAGAAGAAATTCGGCGAATACCTCACGCCCTTCTACGACGTCCTGCGCCAGGAGCCCGAAGCGACCCTGAGCGACTACGTCGACTCCATCGACTACACGGTAAAGAAAATCGGCATCGACCACGTCGGCATCAGCTCCGACTTCAACGATGGCGGCGGCGTGATCGGCTGGCAGAACAGCAGCGAGAACCGCAACGTTACCGCCGAGCTGATCCAGCGCGGCTACTCCGACGAAGACATCGCCAAGCTCTGGGGCGCTAATTTCCTGCGCGTGTGGGAGGCCGCCCAGAAGGCCGCCAGGCCGACCGATATGGCACCCACCAACCCTGTCGCTCAACAGCCCTAAGGACCCTCATGAAACGCCTCAATGCACTCATCGCCCTCGCCTGCCTGACGCTCTCGGTCGGCGCTTTCGCCGCCGATCCGATCGCACCTGGCAAGGTCTTCCAGGACTGCAAGGATTGCCCGGAGATGGTCGTGCTGCCCGCCGGCAGCTACACCATGGGCGTGCCCAACGATGAAGTCGGTCGCCAGTCCGACGAAGGTCCGCTGCACAAGGTGACTTTCGCCGAACCCTTCGCCATCAGCCGCTTCCACGTCACCGCCGAGCAGTGGCAGGTGTACACCAAAGACACCGGCGTGGTGATCCCCGATGGCGACGATCGCCCCGGCCGACGCTGCACCAACGGCAAGCCCAGCTATCCCCAGGGCCCGCGCCAACCGGCGGTGTGCATGGACTGGGAAGAAGCCCGCGGCTACATCGCCTGGCTGGCGAAAAAGACCGGCAAGCCCTACCGCATGCTCAGCGAGTCGGAGCGTGAATACGGCGCCCGCGCAGGCTCCACCGGGCCCTTCCCCTTCCCGTTCGACAAGGCCGGCGGCTACCAGATCACCGAGCACGCCAACGGCTACGGGCCCAAGGACGGCTACACCTACACCGCCCCGGTGGGCAGCTTCGCGCCCAACGCCTTTGGCGTCTACGACATGCACGGCAACGTCTACGAGTGGCTCGCCGACTGTTGGCACACCGACTACATCGGCGCCCCCACCGACGGCAGCGCCTGGATCACCGGCGGCACCTGCGAGCACCGGCAGATCCGCGGCAACGACTGGATCGAACCGCCGATTTTCTCCCGCTCCGGCAACCGCAACGAGCGCGAGCCCGACGTACGCGGTGACTGGTTGAGCTTTCGCGTAGCCCGCAACCTCAACGGTGCCGACAAGGACTGAACACGAACAAGGAGCCCCGCCATGACCGATCTCAGCCGCCGCCATTTCGTCACCGCCGCGACCCTGGCCAGCCTCGCCCCTCAGCTCGCTGTAGCGAGGGGGCTTGCCCCCGGAAATCCCGCGACCGCAGATAATGCAGCGCCTGGCGCGCCGTCTTCGGGGGCAAGCCCCCTCGCTATACGGGATCCGATCTTCAACGACGATATCGTCCGCCTCGATTACAACGAAAGCCCCTACGGCCCCTGCGCGCCCGCCGTCAAGGCCATGGAGCTGGGCGCGCGACAGAGCGGGCGCTACTACTACGAACAACAGGTGCGCCTGATCGAACTGTTCGCCGAACAGAACCACGTGCCCGCAGACCATGTGGCGGTGTTCTGCGGCTCGCGTTCGCCATTGCAGTACGCCATGGCGCTGTATGCCGGTGCGCGCAGCGTGGTGACCGCCGCGCCGACCTACGACTCGGTGGCCAATGGCGCCGCCGAAGTCGGCGCCAGGGTCCACGAAGTGCCCTTGGACGAACGCCATGCCCATGACGTGCGCGGCATGCTCGCAGCGGACGATCAGGCCGGGGCGATCTACCTGTGCAACCCCAACAACCCCACCGGCACCCTCACGCCCTATGAAGACATCAAGCACCTGGTGGTGAACAAACCAGCGGGCTGCCTGGCGATCATCGATGAGGCATACATCCACTTTTCCGATGCCCAGCCCTGCTTGGGTCTGGTGCTCAAGCACCCGGACGTGCTGGTGCTGCGCACCTTCTCCAAGCTCTACGGCATGGCCGGGGCGCGGTTGGGATTGGCCATCGCGTCGCCTGAATTACTGGACAAGCTGCAGACCCTCAACGGCCACAACTTCATCTCGGTGAGCGCCTCGCTGGGCGGCATCGCCAGCCTGCAGCAACCGCAACTGGTGGCCGAGCGCAAGCAGACCAATCAGCGCGTGCTGCAGGACACCGTCGGCAAACTGCAAGCAGCGGGCTATCGCTGCACCGAGGCGCAGGCGAACTGTTTCATGGTGGCGCTCAAGCGCCCTGCCGCGCCGGTGATCGAGGCGCTGGCCAAGCGCGGCGTACAGGTGGGCCGGGTGTTCGATGCCTGGCCGGACTGGATGCGGGTCACGGTGGGGACGGCCGCCCAGATGCAAGCGTTTCTGAACTCATTCTTCGTTGTCATGCAGCACTCATGAAGCCGGATTTCATCCGTCAAGGAGCCCCCGAGATGAACACACTCAACAGCAAGACCGTACATGATGTCATCGGTGTGGGCTTCGGCCCCTCCAACCTGGCCCTGGCCATCGCCTTGCAGGAACTGTCCGAGTCCGAGGGACGCGCCCTTGACGCTGTGTTCCTCGAAAAACAGGCCGATTACCGTTGGCACGGCAATACGCTGGTGGGCGGCAGCGAAATGCAGATCTCCTTCCTCAAGGATCTGGTCTCGCTGCGCAATCCGGCCAGCCCCTATAGCTTCGTCAACTACCTGCATCGTCACGGCCGCCTGGTGGACTTCATCAACCTGGGCACCTTCTATCCCTCGCGCATGGAGTTCAACGACTACCTGTGCTGGGTCGCCAGACACTTCAACAACCAGGCTCATTACGGCGAAGAGGTGCTGCGTATCGAGCCCGTCCACCTTGACGATCAGGTCGATCACCTGCGCGTCGTCAGCCGCGACGCCCAAGGCCGCGAACACGCGCGCTACGGACGCGCCGTGGTGGTCGGCAGCGGCGGTACGCCGCGCATCGTCGAACCCTTCATCGCGCTCAAGGACGATCCGCGCATCTTCCATCACGCCCAGTACCTCAGCCGTGTGCAGACCCTACCCTGCGCCAACGGCACGCCGACTCGGGTCGCCATTGTCGGCTCCGGCCAGAGCGCAGCCGAAGCCTTTATCGACCTGCACGACACCTACCCGGCGGCCAGCGTCGACATGATCGTGCGCGGCTCGGCACTCAAGCCGGCCGACGACACGCCGTTCGTCAACGACATCTTCTCGCCGGCCTACACCGACCTGGTGTTCGACCAGCCGCCGCAAGAGCGCCGCAAGTTGCTGCAGGAGTATCACAACACCAACTACTCGGTGGTCGACCCGCAGCTGATCGAGCGCATCTACGGCATTCTCTACCGCCAGAAAGTCTCCAAGGTCTACCGTCACGGCGTGCTCTGCCGCCAGCAGATCGAAACGGCTCGTTCCACCGAGCAAGGCATCGAACTGACGCTGCACGATCTGTCCACCGGCGATCGCCGCCAACGACGCTATGACGCCGTCGTGCTTGCCACCGGCTACGAACGTCGCTCGCACCGCGACTTGCTGGCACCGGTGGAACAGCACCTGCAGCAGTTCGAGGTCGATCGCCACTACCGCGCGCTGACCAGCCCCGAGCTTAAAGCCGCCGTGTTCCTGCAGGGCTTCTGCGAGGCCTCCCATGGCCTGAGCGACACGCTGCTGTCGGTGCTGCCGGCGCGCAGCGAAGAGATCGGCCGGGCGCTGTACGCGCTGTCGGCCAGCCAGCAGCTCGAACAGCCCCGTGCTGCGCTGGCCGGAATCTAAGCCATGCGCATCGCTGATAACGTCAAGGAGCCTCTGACATGAGCGCTGATGCCAACACGCTGGGCCGGGAAACCTGGCGCATCCTCAGACCCTATTGGGTGGCGGTGATTGCCTCAGTGATCATGGGTGTCATCAGCGGCCTCAGCGTCACCGCTTTGCTGGCGACCATCAACCACGCCATGAATCAGGGTGGCGGCCCGACGGCCTGGCTAGCTTTGCAGTTCGCGGGCTTTTGCGTGCTGACCCTCGCCTGCTCGACCGGCTCACGCTTGCTGACCAACTACGTCGGCCAGCGCGTGGTGCGCAATCTGCGCCGTGAACTGGCGGGCAAGGTATTGGCCGCGCCGGTCGCGCAACTAGAGCAGTTTCGCAGCCATCGGTTGATCCCGATCCTGCTCAATGACGTCACCACCATCAGCACCTTCGCGCTGTCGGTGGCACCGATGGTCATCGCGTTCACCGTGACCTTGGCGTGCCTGGCGTACCTGGCCGTGCTGTCCTGGCAAATCCTGCTGTTGACGGTGCTCACGGTATTGATCGGGATCGGTGCCCAATATGTCGCCCAGCACTTTGGCAACGTGCGCCTGAAGGAGGCGCGCAACGGCGAAGACGAGCTGCAAAGCTACTACCAGGCAATCACCGACGGCGCCAAGGAGCTGCGTATCCAGCGGCCGCGGCGCTGGCAGATGCGCGACGAGTTGATCGAAAACGTGACCGAGCGCATCGCCCAGGCCAATATCCGCGCCGCGAATATCTTCATCAGCGCCGAGACCTTCGGCTCGATGCTGTTCTTTGCGGTCATCGGTCTGGCGATTGCCTTCCTGGTGCTGTGGCCCGCCGCCGAACGCACCGTGCTCGGCGGTTTCGTGCTGGTGATGCTGTACATGAAAGGGCCGCTGGAACAACTGGTGGTCAATCTGCCGATGATCAGCCGTGCACGCATCGCCCTGGGCCGAGTCGCCGAACTGTCGGCGCGCTTCTCGTCGCCGGAAGTCCAGGGCCAGCCGGGCGATACCGAGCCTTTAGGCGCCTTCCAACAGCTGGAGCTGCGCGCAGTGCGCTACGACTATCCCGTGGTGCACGGCAGCGAGCCCTTCAGCCTGGGGCCGGTGGACCTCAAGGTGACTCGCGGCGAGATCCTGTTCATCGTCGGCGAAAACGGCTGCGGCAAGACCTCACTGATCAAAGTGCTGCTGGGCCTCTATCCACCGCAAGCCGGCGAAGTTTATCTGGACGGCCAGTTGATCGACGACGCTCAGCGCGACAATTACCGACAGCTGTTCACCACCATCTTCGCCGACCACCACCTGTTCGACGACCTGAGCCCCGGCGCGCGGGACAAACCCGAGCGGGTCGCCCGCTACCTGGAACGCCTGGATATCGCCCACAAGGTCAGCCTGGTGGACGGCAGCTACAGCACCACGGCGCTGTCCACCGGCCAACGCAAACGCCTGGCACTGGTCAACGCCTGGCTCGACGAGCGCCCGGTCTTGGTATTCGACGAGTGGGCCGCCGACCAGGACCCGTCGTTTCGCCGGGTGTTCTACACCGAGCTGCTGCCAGAAATGAAACGCCAGGGCCGCACCCTCATCGTCATCTCCCACGATGACCGCTACTTCCACATCGCCGACCAGTTGATCCGCATGGACAAGGGTCGCGTGGCTATCGAACGCGTCGACACCCCGGACCCGCTGCCGGCCTGACGCCCTCCCCCTGCAAGAGAAGGTTTGCCATGCGCAAAAAGAAGATCGCTTACCTCTGGTCGCTGCGTAACGCCGCCGCCGACAAGGCTGGCCAGAACATCCCCTACAAGGGCGAGCAGCGCTACATGAAATCGGTGCTGGAACACTTTGTCGAGCAACTCCAGAACACCGAACTGGGCGCGTTTTACAGCCTGGAAACCGTCATCTACGACGACGATGTCGAGTCGCCGCGCGATCAGCAAGCCTTGGCCGAATATGGCTTCAGCTATCGCGCTGGCCAGCGCTGGTTCTACCCTGCGCAGTTGCAGGTCCAGGGGCGGCTGGTCAACGACCTGCTGACGCCCATCGCCTCGACCTACCGGCGCCTGCCGTTGGACGCAGGCGAAAGACCGGCCGGCAAGCATGATTTTGAACAGCGCCTGTTACACACGCTGCAGGCCCTGGAGATCGAACTGGTGGTGGTCGATGGGCTGCTGGTGATCCTCGATGAACTGGTGCGTCCTGGCAGCCCGTACTGGCGACGCATGGTCAATATTCACCCCGGCATCACGCGCCTTGAATCGCCCTATGAGCGGCGCGGCGCCTATGCCACCTGGGACGCGCTGTACGGTGCCCGTGGCTTCAAGGTGGTCGACTGGAACAGCGGTGAACAGACAGCCGCGCCGGTGCGCGACATGACCGGCGCCTCATTGCACTACATGGACACCGGCATCGACTCCGGAGAGGTCATCCATGACGTGCTCGGCACCCGTATCGACCCCGCAGACAGCATCCTCGAACTGCGCTGGAACAACTTCAATCTCAGCCTGTTTCCCACCTTGAGCGACGGCCTGCTGCACCTCGCCAAGGCCCACCAGGACAGCCCTTCGCCGGCCTGACAGGCAAGGCATTGGCGGGGTTCAACCCGACGATAAAAAAGCCCCGGACCTGAACAGCTCCGGGGCTTTTTATCGTCTGCGCCAAGCCAACCCAATGGGCCGGCGCCACGCGCGTCTCAGCCGAGACGCGCCACCAGGGTGCTCAACAACAGCGGATGCCGGGGGATTTCCACATGCGTGCAGTCGATTGCAGTAGCATGCGCCAACGCGCAGCCCAACTGTGCCGCCAACTGCCGGGCCTTGCCCTCGCGGCCAGGCGTCCACCAATCCGTGGGCTGCGCAACCACCGGCTGGCAGCCCTCGAAACGCTCGGCAAGGCGGCGCAACTTGCGCGCCGCATGGAAAATGCTGGCCAGCTCGTCAGCGCTGAGCGCCAGGTAGCCGTCGGCCCGCGCAGCACCTTCGGCATCCATCGACGTCAGAATCGAAGCGAACACCTGGCGCACCTGTTCGCGCGTCATCTGATCGTCACCCGACTGCTGCAACGGCGGCAATGTCCAAAATGGCGCGATCAGCCCCCAGAAGCCGCGCAGATCGCTCAGCCAGCCAGGGTCGCCGGCCGCCGTGGTCGGGGTCTCGACGAAACTGTCGACCAACCCCAGAAACGCGACCTGTTGGCCTTGGCGCTCCAGTTGCGCAGTCATCAGCGAGACCAAGGTGCCCCCCAGCGACCAGCCCAGCAGCCGGTACGGCCCCTCAGGCTGATGCGCCCTGACCCGTTCGACGTAATCGAGGGCCATCTGTTCCAGCGAGGTGTCGGCCCACTGCTCATCCACCAGCATTCTGGATTGTATGCCCACCACCGGGCACAAGCCGTCGAGGGCACGGGCCAGCGGCTGGTAGTCGAACACGGTGCCGAAGCCGCCATGGACGCAGAAGAGCGGCGCCCGCCCCTCTACCTTGCGGTTGAGGGGCAGCAAGGCGCTGGCCGGGGCATCCTGCCCGAGCAGTTGACCGATGCTGGGTTTGCTGAGCATGTCGCGAACCTTGAGGTCCAGGCCCAGGTACGCGAGATCCCGAGCCCGCGCGACCACTTGCATGCAGGTGATCGAATCCCCGCCCAGTTCGAAGAAGTTATCCTCCAGCCCTACCTGATCGACCTTGAGCACTTGCGCCCAGATGTGCGCGAGCTTGATCTCCAGCAGGGTGCGCGGGGCGCTGAAATGACTCTCCTGTACCCGCGATTGCGGCGCGGGCAGCGCGCTACGATCCAGCTTGCCATTCGGGCTCAAAGGCAACTGCGCCAGGACGGTCCAGAGCGTCGGGACCATGTAGTCCGGCAATTCGACGCTCAGGTGTGCCTTGAGCGTTGTACCCAGTAACGGGCCTGCGCACTCGGCCGACTGGGCGACCACATAGGCCGCCAGCTGCCGCCCGGCGGGGCCGGCGACATCGATGACCAAGGCTTCTCGCACGCTTGGCTGGGCCAGCAGGCAGGCTTCGATCTCGCCAAGTTCGATGCGCATACCGCGAATCTTGACCTGATGATCGAGGCGCCCGACGTAATCGATCACGCCGCTCTGACGATAGCGCGCCAGATCGCCTGATCGGTACAGACGTGCCCCCGGCGCGCCGAATGGGTCCGGCAGAAAACGCTCAGCGGTCAACCCCGGACGCCCGTGATAGCCACGGGCGAGCAAGGGCCCACCGATGCATAACTCGGCCGCCGCCGCCACAGGCGCGCACTGCGCATCGACGTCCAGCAAGTAAAGGGAGCGCCCCGGCAGTGGTCGGCCTATTGGCAGCACGGCCGGGAGCGCCACGGTCTGGTCGACATAGGGACCGCAGTCGTGGGCGCTGACCGTGACGGTTGCCTCGGTGGGGCCATAGGTATTGAGCAGGCGTACCTGCGCGAGGCCAGCCTGACGCCAGGCGACCAGGCCTTCGGGAGGCATCGCCTCGCCACCGGCATGCAGCTGCTTCAGGCGACCATAATCACGATGCCCGTGTTCGGCGAAGTCCTTCGCCAACATGAACCAGTAGGCCGTGGTGATATCGACCACACTGATATCGTTCGCCAGTAGCTCAGCGTAGAACGTCGCGCTGTCCCACAGCTCGTTGCCGCGTATGACCACCGCTGCACCGCACATCAGTGCGGGGTACAACTGCTCGACAAAACCATCGAAGCTGAACGTCGCGAACTGCAGCATGCGATCGTCGTGCGTCAGGTTGAAGAAGCCTTGGGACATCTGCGCATGCTCGGCCAGCGCGTGGTGGCTGATGCCGACGCCTTTGGGGCGCCCTGTGGAACCCGAGGTGTACATGATGTATGCCAGATTGCCCCCGGTCACCGGCGCCGGAGCGCGGTCCCCCAGCGCACGCTGCCAATGCTCGTCGACGTCCAGGCACAGGCCCTGAACACTCGGCGGCAAGGCCAGGTGCGCTAACCAGTGGCGCTGGGTAATCAGCAGCTGCATGCCGCTGTCGCCCATCATGTAGCTCAGCCGCTCGGCCGGATAGGCCGGGTCCAGCGGCACGTAGGCACTGCCCGCCTTGAGAATGGCCAGCACCCCGATGATCAACCCCAGGCCACGATCCACCGCCAGCCCAACGGGCACCTCGGGGCCTGCGCCATGACGCACCAACGTCGGCACCAACGCCTCGGCGCGCTCGTCGAGTTGGCGATAGCTCAACTGTTGCCCCTCGCAGATCAACGCCACGGCGTCCGGCTGATCGCGCACCTGCACGGCGATACCGGCAAGCACACTCGACGGCGCGGCCGCTATCGGTTGAGCGCCGCTCCAGCGTTGCACGAGGTGAAGCTGTGGCGCGGTCAACATCTGCAGCTCGCCCAACGGCGCGTCGGCGTTGGCGCAGATCGATTCCAGCAGCTGACGCCAGTGCTCGGCCACCTGCTGCACCGTTTCAAGCGCATAGCTGGCACGATCGAAGCTGTAATGGACCTTGAGTTGCTGACCGAGGCCCACCGCCAGCGTCAGCGGGTAGTTGGTCTGTTCGCGACTGAACACCGGACCGAACTTGAGCCCGGCCGGGGACGCCTGCTGCAGGGCTTCGGCCACCGGGTAGTTCTCGAACACCAGCAGGGTATCGAACAGGCTCTCGCCGCTGCGCCCCGCCCAGCGCTGCACCGCGTACAACGGTGTGTGTTCGTGTTCGCGCAGGCGCAGGTTCTGCGCCTGCAATTGCTCCAGCCATTGACCTGCCGACTGCTCGGCAGGCACCTTGGCGATTACCGGCAGGGTGTTGATGAACAGGCCCAATTGCTCTTCGATACCGGGTAACGCTGCCGGGCGACCGGCCACCGTAGCGCCGAAGCTCACGCTGGCCTGACCGCTGTAGCGGTGCAACAGCAATAGCCAGGCCGCCTGCACCACGGTATTGACCGTGACGCGGTGCTGGCGACTGAACGCCACCAGACGCTGCGTCGCGTCAGCGTCGAAACTCTGCTGCCATTCGCCCTGCCCTTTGCCTTCGCCCCCCTCGGGGCGCTTGATCGCCTGGGCCAGGCGCGTCGGCTCGTCGAAGCCACGCAGCTGCTCGTGCCAGAACGCCTCGTCGGCGCTGGCATCCTGGCGGCCCAGCCATTGAATGTAATCGCGGAAGCGCCCGCTCGGCGCCGCCACCGACACACCCGCGTAGCGCTGCAACACCTCGCCCAGCAAACGCGAATTGCTCCAGCCATCCATGAGGATGTGATGGTTGGTGTAGATCAGATGGTGATTGTCGGGCCCGGTCTTTATCGCGGTCAGACGCAGCAGGGGTTCCTCCTGCAGATCGAAACCACGTTGACGATCGACCGTGGCGAACGTGTCCAGGGCCTCGGGCAGTTGGGCATGCCCCTGCCAGTCGCACTCGCTGAACGGCAACTTCACCCGCTTGCGGATCAGCTGCAGCGACGCCGCCTGATCACTGAGAAAGCTCGCCCGCAGTACGTCGTGGGCGTCGAGGGTAGCCTGCCAGGCGTGGCGAAAACGCTCCACATCAAGGCCGCTGATATCGAGCCGCAACTGATTGATATAGGCGCCGCCGTCTTGCTCGCTGAGGCTGTGGAACAACATGCCCTGCTGCATCGGCGACAGCGGATAGAGGTCGGCGACGTCCCGTGCCGGGACGGGCAAGCGGTCGAGTTGGGCTTGATCGAGGCCGGACAGCGGCACGTCCGAGGGCGTCAAGCCACCGCTGTCGGCGGCTTCGCAGTGCGCGACCAGGGCTTGCAGTTCGCGGCCCAGCTCATCGGCCAGGCGCTGAATCTGTGCTTCATCGTAAAGCTCGGCGCTGAATGTCCAGTTAAGCTCCAGCTCGCCGGCAAAGACCTGGCCATTGATGGCCAGGCGTGCCGGCAGCGGCGTATCGCCGCTCTGGCCAGCCCCGCTGCTTTCACCCGCGGGGATGAACACGCCGTGCTGCGCGTCGAAGCTCTGGTCGAACTGCCCGAGATAGTTGAAGACCACCTGCCCTTGGGGCAGCGATGCCAGCCGCGCGCGCACCGGCTCAGGTCCCAGGTAACGCAGCAGCCCATAGCCGATGCCTTTTTCCGGCACCGCGCGCAACTGCTCCTTGATCGCCTTGATGGACTCGCCCATGCCGATGTCGGGGCACAGGCACACTGGGTACACGCTGGTAAACCAGCCCACCGTGCGAGTGATATCGACATCGTCGAACAGGCTTTCGCGGCCATGCCCTTCCAGACGAATCAAGGTCGCAGGTTGCTCGGCCCAGCGGCACAGCACGCGGCTCAGGGCAGTCAGCAGCAGATCGTTGATCTGGGTGCGATACGCTTGGGGCGCTTCCTGCAAAAGCCGCCGTGTCCAGTCACGGTCCAGGCGAGTGCGCACACTGCGTGCATGGGCTTGGGTTTGAAGCCCTTGCGGGCGATCGCAGGGCAAGGCATCGCTTGCCTTGCTCAGTTGGCCCTCCCAGTAGCCCAGGCTTTGAATGAACGAAGGTTCGCTGGCCAGGGATTGCAGGCGCTGCGCCCAGGTCTTGAAGCTGTCGGTCTTGGCCGGCAGGCGAGCCGGCTGACCGTCCTCGAGGGCCGTATAGACCGCCTGCAAGTCTTCCAGCACGATGCGCCACGACACGCCGTCGATCACCCAGTGATGCACCACCAGCAACAGGCGTTGTTCGCCGTCCGGAAGCTCGATCAGCACTGCGCGCAGCAGCGTGCCGTGCTGCAGATCGAGGCTGCGCTGGGCTTCGTCGGCTACTGCAGCCAGGGCGGTGTCGTCCATGGCTTCACGCTGCCAGAGCGGGTTGTGCGCGTCGCCGTCGTAGTTCACTTGGCCCTGCTGCAAACGTCCGCGCAGCGCATCGTGATGATCGACGATCATCCGCAGCGCACGCGCCAGCAAGTCTGCCTGCAGCCGCGCGCGCGGCGCCAGCATCACCGCCTGGTTCCAGTGGCCGCGCTGGGGGATGTCCGTCGCCATGAACCAGGTCTGGATCGGCGTCAGCGGCGCATCGCCGCGTACCGCTCCTTGCTCGATCGCCACCGTCGCGCCGCGCCGCGCCACCCGCGCCAGTTCAGCCAC
>NZ_JAIWJA010000031.1 GCF_020515695.1 Pseudomonas sp. MWU16-30317
TTCACTTGACCATATAACCCCAAGCAATCTGGTTATACTGTGAAGACGACATTCGCCGAAAATTCGCAAAACTCTTAAGAGTCACTCACAAATTTTACCTTAGCCTGAATGAACACCAGTGAAAGTGCCATCCAGTCTATCTTTCTATCACATACCCAAATTTTTAAAGAACGATTCTGAAAAAGATCAGAGCTAAATATTCAAAGCGAATATTTAGCTCTGCGCTTTTACAAACGCATGAATCAAGCAATTCGTGTGGGAGCTCATGAGACAGCTGATGTCGTCGATTAAGGAGGTGATCCAGCCGCAGGTTCCCCTACGGCTACCTTGTTACGACTTCACCCCAGTCATGAATCACACCGTG
>NZ_JAIWJA010000032.1 GCF_020515695.1 Pseudomonas sp. MWU16-30317
AATCTTGACGATGACCTACTCTCACATGGGGAAACCCCACACTACCATCGGCGATGCATCGTTTCACTGCTGAGTTCGGGATGGGATCAGGTGGTTCCAATGCTCTATGGTCGTCAAGAAATTCTGTTTGCCAGTAGACCGTTTGCGCGGTCTTCCAGCGAATCGGGCATGTGATAATTTGTGGGTATCGCTTCAGAGTCGACGAACTTTCGGTTCGTGTCATCTCCACAGTCACCGCAATCTGATGCTCTTTCGAGTCGCAAATTGCTTGGGTGTTATATGGTCAAGCCTCACGGGCAATTAGTATTGGT
>NZ_JAIWJA010000011.1 GCF_020515695.1 Pseudomonas sp. MWU16-30317
ACAGAATTTCTTGACGACCATAGAGCATTGGAACCACCTGATCCCATCCCGAACTCAGTAGTGAAACGATGCATCGCCGATGGTAGTGTGGGGTTTCCCCATGTGAGAGTAGGTCATCGTCAAGATTGAATTCCGAAACCCCCATCTGCGAAGGCAGGTGGGGGTTTTGTCTTTCTGGGGCTTGGCAAAGTCAAAGTCAAAGTCAAAGTCAAGATCAACAGCTTCGCGGGCAAGCCTTGCTCCCACCGTATGCACAGCACCTGCGTCATAACCCCTGTTGGAGTAAGGCTTGTCCACGAAGGAGCCAGGCCTGCTAAACATCTCAGTGCAGGGTGAAGCATTTCTGGCTGTGTTGGATCTCTCATTAATATTAATCTCTCTGGCTCAAATAGAACGAACAGGGAGAGTTCAATGTTCATCGCCTACAAACCCGAATTGAGTTTCCATGGGACACTGCATTGGGAAATGCAGGATGGGAAACCCGCCGTTCATGGGCTAAGTGCTACGTATATCGAGAAAGCACCCACCGCCATAGACGATGGGTGGATATATGCGAGCGTCGGGGATACCTATTCAGGGCCAAAGCCTGTCGGCCTTGGGGTGGATATGGTGTCCGGCCGCCTGATAGGGCTGAGGTTCTGGTTCGCATGCTATTACTGCGAAGGTCATGACAGTTACCGCTACCGCTACAAGCTCACCGTGTTCGACGATCTACAGGTCGATAATCCCTTCCAGTTCTATACGCTGGACACGAGCCGCAACGGTTATCTGGCGGTCTACAAAGACAGTGCCCCACAATTGGCCAATGCAGATGGGCCTCTCTGGGAACTGAAGAATGTGGATCCTTGGGATGATATCAAGCACGGGGCTTCCCTCTCGAACGTCACGCTTATCAGCCCCGCTGGAAAGCCTGTACGCAGGAAAATGGAAGAGTACTTCCCTTACCTGAATGATCAGGCAGGTCATGACACCCGGTTCACGATCAATATCACGGACGATGCCGGCCTGTGTCCTTGGTGATCTCGTTTGCCGGCTGAACGCCCGGTGACGACAGCGTCTCGCTCATCTGGATGGGGGCTTGCATGCGGGGCCCGACACCTGCACCAATAGAAAACGTTATCTGGCGGATGTCTTTACGGAAATGTCGCTGTGGGGAGGCGAGACCTCGCATAGCGGCAAGGGATCGACGACCCCGACTAATCTACTTCGGTTATCACATCCTGCCGATAGCCACCCATTGCGAGTGGCTATCGGCGTCGCTATCTCAGTGACGTCAGACTGGCTCTTCGTCTCGCACAGGCTTCCTGGCGACTTCGTCATGACGACGAATGTACTTCCAGTCCGACTCGTCGATATAGATGCCGTTCGGCCCGCTACCGCCCTCGAGATCGATCGCCACCCGCGCCGACACCTGTGGCTTCACCGATGCGAGGATAGGGACGAAGCCCAGCTGCAAGCTGGTCTCCAGCAGCGCGGCCTGGTTGCGCTCATCGATATCCGCCGCTTCATCCAGGTAATACGGCAGGCGAATCTTGCCGGCCTGTTCGCGGTCCATCAGGTGCAGCAACAGATACATGTTGGTCAGCGCCTTGATGGTCATGGTCGTGCCGTTGGAGGCTGCACCGTCGATATCGGTATGAATCACCGGCTGGCCGTTGACCTTGGTGATCTCGAACGCCAGCTCGAACAGATCTTTCAGGCCCAGCTGGTTGTGGTTCGCCGCTACCAGGCGGGCCAGATACTCCTTGGCCTCTTCGTTCTTGTTGTCCTGCTCGGCACTCTGGCTCAGATCGAACACCGACAGGGTTTCGCCTTCCTCGTACTGACCGGCGCTGTGGATAATCTGATCGATATGTTTAAGCGCCTCTTTGTTCGGCGCGAGCACGATGCGGAAACTCTGCAGGTTGGAGACCTGACGCTTGTTGATCTCGCGGTTGAACAGCGCCAGTTGATGTTCGAGGCTGTCATAGTCGCTACGGATATTGCGCAAGGTGCGTGCGATGTCGGTGACCGCCGCGCGACGCGCCTTGCCCAGCGTCAAGGCTTCTTCAGTGCGATGACCATAGGCGTTGATGAGCAATTGCAGGCGCCGCTCCATGTCGTCTTCGCTGTCGAACTTGGCGACACCCTTGAGCCGTACCTGAGCGTACAACGCCTCGATCTGACCATCGACCCGCAGCAAGCCTTGCCAGCTGTCCTGATAGTCGTTGAGCAGCGGCAGCAGGTTGTCCATGGAGTCGTCGACCGGATCCATGAATGGTGTGCCGAACGGCAGATCCGCCGGTAGCAGCTGACGGCGTCGCAGTGCATCGTCGAGGGTGCGCTGTTTGGCTTCCATATCGGCGATCTGCCGGCCGATCAGTTGCAGCTTGGCGGAGAGTTGCTGGACGCGCTCGGTGAATGCGTCGCTGGAGCGTTTGAGCTCATCCTGCGCTGCCTCCATCTGTGCCAGCTGTTCGAGCTTGTCGTCTTCCTCGGCGCTCAAGGTCTGCGAGCGGCGGTAGTCTTCAAGGGCCTTTTGCGCATCCAGCACTTGTTGATACAGGGCTTCGGTCTGGGTTTTGCTCGCGGCACGGTCGGCGGCCACGGCCTGCTGGGTCTTGAGCTGTTTGAGCTCCTTGTCCAAGCGCTCCTTCTGGTCGCGCAGTGCGGCGCGGTCGGCCAGCGCCTGCAGGGCCGGAGGCTCGATGTGCGACAGGTCGATGGAGATCCCCGGCACCTCGAAGCGCTCACCCTTGAAGCCATCGAGGATGGCCTCCAGCGATTTGACCCAGGCGTCGTTGTCGTCCAGCGCAATGCCTTGCTCGCCCAACGGCAAGCTGAACAGCGCGCTGTTGAACAGGCGCATCAGGCGCTCGACATCCGGCTGCGAGAACTCTTCGCGCAGGCGCGCATAGCTGTTGTTGTCGGCATGATCGAGCTGCTGCTTCACCGACTTCAGGCGTTTCTCCAGATCACGCAGACGCTCTTCGAGGTCTTCGGCGCTGAACTGGCGAGACTGCGCCAAGGCGCCGGCGAGTTCGTCGTGGGCGTCCTTGGCGGCGAGCAATTGCTGCTCCAGCACTTTCACGTCGGTGACCAAGGCGAAGCGATGCTTGAGCACCGACAGTTCGCCCAGCCAGCGTTGCACGCCAGTGATTTCGCGTTCGAGGCGCATCAGCTCCTGAGTGCCGCTGCGTTGATCGTTTTGCAGCGAATCCTGTTCGCTGCGGTAATGCTCGGCCTGGATGACCAGCTCCTCCTTGCGCACGCCGGCGTAGTCCTGCCAGGTGCCGAGGAGATTGTCGAGCAGCGGCGACAAGCGATGCAGCTTACCGCGCAACAGATCGCGCTGATTCACGCCATTGGCCAGCGCCTCGACCAGCGGGCCGGCCGCGACCAGGGAGTTGTAGTCCTGCTCCATGCGGCGCACATCGCGGAAGGCTTCTTCGCAGGCCGCGATGTAATCGACGCTGCCCGAGCGCAGGCTGTGCTCGAAGGCATCGAGGAACAGCTGCTTGAGTTTGGCGGCAGTGATCTCGCGCATGTGCAGCAGGTTGATGAACAGCGCGCGGAAGGTCTTCAGACTCTGCTCGCTGGTGGAGCGCAGCGGGATCAGGGTCAAGTCCAGCGGAATCGACGTATGCCCGCCTACCAGCAGCCGGCGCAGTTCATCGGGCTTGAGCTCATAAGCCTTGAGGCCCTGCTGCTCAAGATTGGTGAACAGTTCTTTCTGCCGCAGGCAGGTGTCGTTCTTCTGGTAGTGGGCCAGATCGAGCTCGCCGGCATAGGCGAAAAACTGGTGACCGAAGCCGCCGCCGGGGCCACGCCCGACCACGCCGATCACATGCGGGCCGTGGGGCAGCGAGACTTCGCAGAGGATGTAGCTGGTATCGGTGGCGAAATAAAAGCGTCGCGATTGTTCGAGGCTGTATTTGCCGAAACTCATGTCCGACATGCGCGCCAGGATCGGAAACTGCAGCGCATTGATTGAGGCACTCTTGCCCAGGTTGTTGGCACCGTACACCGACAGCGGGTGTTCCAGCGGGAACAGGCCGAGGCTGTAGCCGGCGGTGTTGAGCAGTGCGAAGCGGCGAATGCCGTAGCGTTCCTGGCTCATGCGTCCATCTCCTTTTGCTCTTGAGCAATGGCACGGGCGAGTGCCGCTTCCTCGGATTCTTCTTCATCTTCGACGAAGGGGGCGAGGTCCAGTGGATCGTCGGTCTGCAGCAGCTTCTCGTCGCTGTCTTCGTCGATCAGCACCGGCGTCGGCAAGGGCAGATGACTGTGCAGGCTGGCCGCCAGATCGCGGTCTTGCTGCACCGACAGGCAGACGTCGAGGAAGCGATGCATCGGCGGCAGGAAGCGGTAGATACCGTTGTCTTCACTGGCGAAGCCGAGCTGTGTCATGCGGCGCATGATCTTTTCTTCAAGCTCGTCCTGGGTCTGCACCTCGGCCTGGATGAACAGGTCGCGGTACTTGTCCAGCAAGGACGGCAGTTCGTCGCGGCCAAGGCTGCCTCCGTCGAGCACGGCGATCGGATCGCGGCCCTGATCGGCCAGGTGCTCGACCAGGATGAAGGTAAACAACGACAGGCGCTGGGCGGTCTTGTTGACCTGCGCCGCGGCCTGATCGGGGACAAAGTAATAGAAGCCGCGGGTGTCGCATACCAGTTCGAAACCCAGCGCCTTGAACAGAGCGCGGTAAGCGTCCTGGTGGTTGGACAGTTGGGTATACAGCTCCGGGTCGCGGCGGCTGATGTGGAAGCCTTTGAACAGCTCGCGAAAAATCGGCGCCAGCTGGGACAGTTCAGAGAGATCAAGATGCATGTGGGGTACTCGCAGAGGGTTGCTCTGAGGGTTCGGATACGGTGCCAGGTGTCGCATCGGCACTGTTCAGCAAAGCGAAGGATTGCAGGCTGACCCGATGCTCGCGGGTCGAGTAGTCCTGGCGCTCGAGGCGCTGACGGGAAAAGCGCTTGTCACGCGACAGACGCGAGAACCAGTAGAGCAATTCGTCGGTGGCGCCGGTGGGCTCCTGCTCCAGCAGCCAGACCATCAGGTCGGGCAAGGGCAGGGCGTCTTCGCAGCGATCGAGCATCTCCTTGACCGTGCGCGGTGCCCGCGTTGGCTCGCCGCTTTTGGCCACCTTGTGCGCCCGGGGGAATTGCGCCGGCTTGGGCTCGAAGCGGGCCAACGCGTACACATAGGCCTCGACCTGACTGGCACTGCCCAGAAAGGTGCTTTGCGGGCGAGTGAACATCGGCATGGCGGCCTGCGGCACGGCGTCGATGCCTTTACGGCGGATCGCGGCCAACGCCAGCGCGGCGCCACGAGTCACGGCATTGTGCCGGCGAGCTTCTTCGCGCAACGGCAGGAGCAGCTCGCGCGCGTGGCGCAGGGTCAACTGGGCGCTGGTCTGCATCTCGAGAATGCGCGCGTGGGTACGCAGGAGCATGTCGTCGTCGACCAGATGGCCGAGGCGCTGCTGCTCGCCGAGCAAGCGCAGGAGGACGTTCTCGACCTTGCGCACGCCTTGCTCGAAGGCGCCATCAGCGTTGACCAGATTGATCATCGGCTCGACATATTCGTCCCAGGTCGCCAGTACTTCGGCGTAGCGCTGGCGCAGGGGGATCTGGCGGTCGCTGGTCTTGGCGCGTTCGGCCACCGATACCAGTGCCTGTTCGTCGTTGGCGAGTTTTTTCAGGACGTCGCGCACGCGCATGTCGAGCAGCCGCAGCTGGCGGGCCAGGTCGTTGCCGTCGCGGATATCGAAGGCCTGCTGGATATGCTCGGCCAGGCGCTCGAGGTGGCGCAGGTAGGCTTCGATTTCGAGGCACAGCCCCAGCCGGTGCTCGCGGCGCAGGTAGGCGAGAAAGTCATGGATCTGGGCATTCAGTTCGAAGCGATTGGGGCTCTTGGCCACCGGCACCAGAATATCCAGGCGGATCCATACGTCCAGCAGGGCGGTAATGTCCTGCGCGGTGCTGTCGATTTGCTGGGCGCCGAGCTGCTGGCGCAGTTCGCTCAGGCTCAGGGTGCCTTGGTCGAAGTGTTCGCACAGCGGCTCGAGCAAGGCCCAGTGTTCGGCGAGGGCGCGCAGGACGCGCTTGGGTTCGATCATGGGATGGCCGACTCGTTGCCAGATAAAAAGGGGGGGATTGTACTGCATCGAGAGGACCGCGTTTGAGCCCCTGATCGAGCAACATGGGCATATGTCGGGTTTTTCTCGCTCGACTGCGGCAGTGATCAGCGAACAGCGGTAGAATTGCCGCCTTTAACCCTTCACTGATGGTCGGCCCTTGCTAAACGAGTCCCGTCGCCGCGCTTATCTGGACGCCATGCAGGTGGTGCACTGGCTGCCGCGCACCGAATTGCCGTTCGCCGCGCCCTCCAGGCTGGAGCTGCTCGAGGTGCCGGCTGCGCTCATCGAGGCGCCCGTGGCGGTAATCGCCAGGCCAGTGGCCGCACCTGCCGTCGAGCAGCCCCGAGTCGTCGAACGGCCGAAAATCGAGGTGCCACGACCCTCGCCGACTCCGCGCCCAGGCAGCAAGCCCTTGGACGAGCCGGCTGAGGCCCCCGTGTTGGCCAAGTCCATCGCCGTGCCGCCGCCGCGCTTTGCCCTGCAGTTGCTGCGTTCCGGCCCTTGCCTGTTGCTGGTCGAACTGCCCACTGGCGAGCCGTTGCAGAGCCGCGATCCGGCCTATCTGCTGCTCAAGGACATGCTCCGCGCGGCCGGTCTGTCAGACAGCCCGCAGATTCTCGGCGAGCCAGTGCGCTGGCCGTTGCTGGCCAGAGGCAACCTGGATCAGGGCCCGGATGCCGCGCGGGATTTCGTGCAAGGGGTGGTCGCCATGCAGATGGAGCAGCAGCCGTGTGTGTGCCTGTGGCTGATCGGCCTGCCAGCGGTACGTTTTGCTGGCGAGGCCAATGCCGAAAGTTACGATCGCGAGCTGCAGGTTGAAGGCCTCGGCGTCGCCTGGGCCCTGCCGGGTCTCGAATTATTGATGGAAGAGCCCGCGCGCAAGGCTGGCGTCTGGCAAGCCATGCGCCGGCTGATGGTGCGCTGGAAGAACCGTGATGAGTGATGCCGTGAGTTTTCGCCGGATGACCGAGGCGGATATGGATGCTGTACTGAAGATCGAATTTGCCGCCTACAGTCACCCCTGGACCCGCGGCATCTTCACCGATGGGCTCAAGTCCTACGAGATCTGGCTGATGTTCGAGGGCGCGCAGCAAGTGGGGCATGGCGTCATCAATGTGATCATCGATGAGGCCCACCTGCTCAATATCACCGTCAAGCCTGAAAGTCAGGGGCGTGGTCTGGGCTTGCGCCTGCTCGAGCACTTGATGGCCCGGGCCTATGAAACCAATGGCCGAGAGTGCTTTCTGGAAGTGCGCTCCAGCAATCAGTCGGCCTATCGCCTGTACGAGCGCTTTGGCTTCAACGAGATCGGTCGCCGGCGCGATTACTACCCTGCTGTAGGCGGCCGCGAGGACGCCTTGGTCATGGCCTGCACGCTGTTCGAATAACCCTTTGGCCGTCGTGGGAGCGGGCTTGCGCGTCCGGCGCCGAAGCGCTTTAGACGGTCCTCGGCTGGCCCCTTCGCGAGCAGAGCTCGCTCCCACATAAAGCTTCGCGACTCAGCGATTGCCGTCCACTGGATCGCGCTCCGCCAGCTCTGCTTCATCCAGGCCGTTGCCGCCACCGATCTCGTCTTCGTCAACGATACTAAGGTCCTCGTCGTCCGGGCCGCCCACGCCGATCTCGTTGGGCGAACGCGCGCCGTCCTCGTGGATCAGGGTCTCGGGGCTCATATCATCATCGGTCGGCTCGTGGTCGTCTGTAGACGCCCCGGTCAAGCCAGCATCCCGTTCACGCGACAGCGGCAGCTCCTGGCGTAGCTCACGTTCCGCAATGGTGTCACCGATCTTGCCGGTGGGTTCGTCCGCGTTGAAATCCAGCTCCTCCATGGAGCCCATGCGGTCTTCATTGTCATCAATAGGTTCCGGCTGTGTAGCGCCGAAAGGGCGTTGTGATTCAGTCATGGTATTTCCTCCAGTTCGGGGCCTTAATAAGGTTGACCCAAGGGCGCGGTGAGGATTCAAAATCATTCACCGATGACATTTGGCGTGACCTCGTGGCACTGGGCCGAGTCAAAGGCTGTGCACCGTACTTGAGGCTTGAACATGAACGATCTACAAGAACTGATTGATAACAACGCGCGCTGGGCCGAGGCGATCAAGCAGGAAGATCCCGAATTCTTCGCCAAACTGGCACGTCAGCAAACCCCCGAGTACCTGTGGATCGGCTGCAGCGACGCGCGCGTGCCTGCCAACGAAATCGTCGGCATGCTGCCCGGCGATCTGTTCGTGCACCGCAATGTCGCCAACGTCGTGCTGCACACCGACCTCAACTGCCTGTCGGTCATCCAGTACGCGGTCGACGTGCTCAAGGTCAAACACATCCTGGTCACCGGCCACTACGGCTGCGGCGGTGTGCGCGCGTCCATGCAGGATCGCCAGTTGGGCCTGATCGACGGCTGGCTGCGCTCGATCCGCGATCTGTACTACGAAAAACGCAACGAGCTGGCACAGCTGGCGACTGAAGAAGAGCAGGTCGACCGCCTGTGCGAGTTGAACGTCATCCAGCAGGTCGCCAACGTCGGTCACACCAGCATCGTCCAGAATGCCTGGCATCGTGGTCAGAGCCTGTCGATCCATGGCTGCATCTATGGCATCAAGGACGGCCGCTGGAAGAGCCTGAACGCCACCATCAGCGGCTTCGAGCAGTTGCCGCCGCAGTATCGTCTGCGGGCGCTGGACTGATCGCTCGCAAGACAGCTCGTAAAAATTGCTCGGCAAAATAGCTCGGCAAAATAGCTCCGTAAAAAAGTCTTGTAACAGTCTGAAGGGTTATTTCATTCAACTATGCAAGCCTTCATGCGTTGATAGACAGGGTAGCCATGCACGTGCATTGAGCTACCCTTTCTTTTCGAACAATACGTACATGGAGGCAGGATGAAACCCTATGGCTGGTTAGCGCTCATGGCAGCGCTGTCGATTGGCAGCGTCCAAGCGGCAAGCAAGGAAGTCGAGATCAATCTGGTCAGCGCCGAGGGTGCGCCGCAGCCGATTGGCCTGGTGAAGATCGAGGAAACCCAGTACGGCCTGTTGTTCACGCCGCAGCTCAAGTCTCTGCCGCCTGGCATCCATGGTTTCCACGTGCACCAGAACGGCAGCTGCGCTTCGGCCACCACCGACGGCAAAGTCGTCGCGGCAGGGGCCGCGGGCGGGCACTTCGATCCGGACAAGACCGGCAAGCACTTGGGCCCTTACGGTGCGGGCCACTTGGGCGACTTGCCGGCGATCTACGTCAACGCTGATGGCACGGCCAGCTATCCGGTATTGGCGCCACGCCTGAAGACACTCTCTGAAGTGACCGGCCATGCCCTGATGGTGCACGCCGGTGGTGATAACCACGCCGATATGCCGGCGCCACTGGGTGGTGGCGGTGCGCGCATGGCCTGTGGGGTGATTTGAGGCTCTGAAACAAGGCATATGGCCTGCGAATGGGTCATATGCCGCGCCACAAATCTGCCGCCTCACGCACCGACAGGCGTCAGCACCGGCAACCCGGCAAAGTACGCCCGCAGATTCTCGATCACCATGACCACCGTTGCCTCCACCGCATCGGGCGACAGCCCGGCCACGTGCGGGGTGAGCACCACGTTGTCCAGCGTCTTGAACGCATCCGGAACGCGCGGTTCATCATCGAACACGTCGAGGCCGGCACCGGCGATCTGGCCGCTCTGCAAGGCCTGCAATAATGCTGCGGTATCAATCACGCTGGCCCGCGCGATGTTGACGATAAAGCCGTCGCGGCCCAGGGCTTGCAGCTCGGCACTGCCGACCAGATGCTCGGTGCCACTGCCACCGGGGGTGGCGACCACGAGAAAATCACAGTGCGCCGCGAGCTCCAGCACCGTGGCGCAGTACTGATAGCCAACATCCAGACGCGGGCGTCGATTGTGGTAGCTGACCTGCATGTCGAAACCCAAAGCGCAGCGCTTGGCGATGGCCATACCCACCGCCCCCAGACCCAACACGCCCAAGCGTTTACCCGCGAGGGACGGCCGCATTTCACGGGTCCAGCCACTGCGGCGTACCAGCGCATCGAGCTGCGGCACGTTGCGTACGCTGGCCAGCAGCAGCGCCAGGGCGTGGTCAGCCACCGACGAAGCATTCACGCCGGCACCGTTGGTCACGACAATGCCGCGACGCTGTGCTGCCGCCAGATCGACCTGCTCGTAGCCGGCGCCGATCACGGTGATGATTTCCAGCTTGTGCAGGGCGTCGATCTCGTCGGCGCGCAACCCCAGGGGCCCGCGGGTCAGCACCGCAGTGATCTGCTCGGCATGTTCACGCACCGCGTCGGCGCGGGTTTGCGGGGTCGGCGCGACGATCAGGCGAAAACCGGCGGCCTCCAGCAGAGGCAGATAGTCGCCGATGGTCTCAACCAGCACCAGAACCGTTGCACTCATATCACCGCTCTCTTGTATGAAAAACGCTGATCATAGCAACTTAACCATTGGGCAGGATTGCTTCCACCGGCGCGATATCGAGTGGCGTAATCCGGTAACCTTGTCGGTCGTATTCAATCTGCACCTTGCAGCGATCCATAGACCGTCAGTAAAAGGCAATCACATGACATGGCTTACCGACCCGGGCATCTGGACAGCCCTCCTACAGATCCTCGCGATCGACATTCTGCTGGGCGGTGACAACGCCGTGGTGATCGCCATGGCCTGCCGCAAGCTGCCCCTTCATCAACGTCGCAAGGCGATCTGGGGCGGTATGGCGGGCGCCATCGTGTTGCGCGTGGTGCTGCTGTTTTTCGCGATGGAATTGCTGGCGCTACCGTACTTGAAGGTAGTCGGCGCGCTGATGCTGCTGTGGGTAGGGATCAAGTTGCTGTCGTCCCATGATGACGATCCCGAGATCGACGGCGGCGTGCGGCTGATCACCGCGATCAAGACCATTATCGTCGCCGATGCGGTGATGTCGCTGGACAACGTGTTGGCCGTGGCAGGCGCGGGGCAAGGTAATATCTGGCTGGTTTCGGCCGGGGTGCTGATCAGTATTCCGCTGATCGTGCTGGGCAGCCGCCTGGTGCTGACGCTGATGGAGCGCTTCCCGTCGGTGATCCAGTTCGGTGGCGGACTGATCGGCTGGATCGCTGGCGGCATGCTGGTGGCAGACACCGCCGTGGCGCCCTGGTTGCCGTGGCCGGCAGTGTGGGTGCATTACATTGCGAGCGTGCTGGGTGCTGCGCTGGTGCTGGCGGTGGGTGCCTGGCTGAGCAAGCGCCATGCGGCCAGGCAAGAGGCCGAGCCAGGCACGCTGTAAGCGCCAAGAGCGGGCTTTTGCTTCAGGCAGCGAACCTGACAGTGCTCCCGCAGACGTATACCGCACCATTGTGGGAGCAAGGCTTGCCTGCGAAGGGGCCGGTACTAATCGCCCAAAACCATAGACTCTCCCACAGTCGGCAGACACGCCGCGTGCCTGTGGGAGCGAGCTCTGCCCGCGCAGCGTTCAGCGCCCGCTCGCTGCCGTTACGCCTGGCCCTTGAAGCGCAACGCGTTGGTCAGGTCGCCCATCGGCGCCTGGCCGCGGGCGGTCATGGCCTCGTCCCGCTGCTTGAGGCCATCGAGTTTCTCCAGGCGGAACACCCGGGTAATCAAACGCAGAATCGACGCCGTGTCGTACACGGTGTGATCCACCGTGCCCTTGCGCGCGAAGGGCGATACCACCACGGCCGGAATCCGCGTGCCCGGGCCCCAGCGGTCGCCCTTGGGCGGCGCCACATGGTCATGCCAGCCGCCGTTCTCGTCCACGGTGATCACCACCACCATGTTCGACCATTGCGGGCTGGCCTGCAGGGTCCGCACGATATGGTTGATATGGCGGTCGCCCGAGGTGATGTCGGCATACCCTGCATGCATGTTGAGGTTGCCCTGGGGCTTGTAGAACGTCACCGCAGGCAGCTTGCCGGCAGCGGCGTCGGCGAGGAAGCGGTTGGTGCTCTGGTCATCGCCCAGGCCGCCATCGCGCAGGCGCCGGGCGCGCTCTTCAGCGTGTTGCGGGCCGAGTTTCTCGAAGTAGTTGAACGGCTGGTGGTGGTACTGGAAGTTAGGAATCTTGGGGATGCCGTCCGAATCCTTGAACTGGTCCAGGGTGACCTGCCAGGCGCCGGCGTACCAGGCCCAGTCGATGTGTTTTTTGTTCAGCTTGTCGCCGATGTGCTCGTGGGTCTGGGGCACCATGACGTTTGCCTGGCCCGGCTTGGCCTGTTCAGGATGCTCCGCATCGCGGACCTGAGTCGGCCAGTACGGCGGGCTCATGGTATTGACGCCGTAGCCATCCGGGGTCAGGGCGCTAGGGCCGAAGAGTGGAGCACCTTCCAGCGCGCTGGCGGGTGACTTGTCCGTGGGCTTGAGGCGCGGGTCGGCCGGGTCGTCGCTCATCAAGGTGGCGATCTGGCTTTTGGCCGGGGAGTTCTTCACGTCGGGGTAGAACGGCGGCCGCGCGGCGATCAGGTACTGATGGTTGAGGAACGAGCCACCGAAGGCGCCCTGGAAGAAGTTGTCGCACAGCACGAACTCCTGCGCCAGGTTCCACAGGTAGAGGGCATACGCGCTCTGGGAGTAGTAGCCCATGGTCAGGCCGCCGGAATCGGCCCAGGCGGCGAACATGTCGTTCTTGCCACCGTTGATCTGCATCTGGTTCTGGTAGAACACATGCCAGAGGTCGCGGGTCACCAGGCTCATCGGCAAGGGCTCACCGTTCGGCCCCTTGAGCGCGTAGGGCACGTTGGGCAGGTTTTCCTGATACTGGGTGCCGGCGGCGTAAGTGATGCCTTCGATGGTCTGCGGGCCCAATTGCAGCACACCGCCCCAGCTCGGTGGCAGATGGGGCAGGGCGCTGCCGTCGCGGTCCTTCTGCTGCAGGTGGTCGGGCCTGGCCTTGGCGAGCGGTTGGTGCAAGCCGGGGAAATCGGCGAAGAGGTTGTTGAAACTGCGGTTCTCGGCGTAAATCACCACCACCGTCTTGACGTGCTCTTGCAGCGCCTTGTCCAGTTCGGTAGCGCTCAGAGCATGGCCTGGGCCATCCGGGTGGGCCTTGTCGGCGGCCTGGGCGGTAGCGCTGAGGGCGGCGCCTGCGCCGAGCACGGCTACGCCACCGAGGAAGCGACGGCGGCTGCTGTCGGGCAGGGCATCGGTGGCGTTGGATTTGTCTTTGTTGTCGTCTTGATCGTTGCTCATTGGCGGGCGTCCCGGCTGAGGTAACAAAAAATGTTTCGCCGGGACGCTAACAACGGAATGTGACAATCAGGCGACAATGCTGCCGTTGACTGGAGAAACTCACTACCGCCCCCCCAGGACAGCCTTCTGCTGCAGAGCCTTGCTCTTCAACAGCAGCCGGTACTGGCCTGGCGTCATGCCAAACCAATGATGGCACGCGCGATAAAAACTGCTCAGCTCGCGAAAGCCAACGTGGTACGCGGCTTCCTGCAATGTGCACTGGCTATTGCCCAAATGGAATTCTGTCTGGCTGCGGCGTGTTTCATTGACCAGATCTTTATAAGGTTGGCCGTCCTTGTGCAGTAGTCGTTGCAACGTGCGTTTGCTCACGCACAGTTTTTTCGCCAGGTCTTCGAGGCTTGGAATTCCTTCGCTCAACGACTCGAGAATCATTTTTCTCACCCTCTATGGCGAAGCCTTTGCACGCTGGGTGCATGACAATGTCGACCCTAACACCTTGCTGTTCAGAATCGCCGACGAAACGGGCATTGTGATGCTGCCCGCCAGTGGCTTTGGCACCAAGAAACCGGGTGGGCGTATCTCGCTGGCCAACCTCAATGAATATGACTACGCCAATATCGGCAAGGCGTTGCGCCAGCTTGCCGACAGTGCCTACGCGCAATACACGGCGAGTCGAGGTAAGGGCTGAGGGTGCAAGCCGGTAGGGGAAGGTGTATCCGAATTGCGGATTGATTACGGCCCAGGCTATCGGATTTATTTCGTCCAGCGAGGTATGAACTGATCATCCTTCTGACTGGTGCCTGCCTCGAAGAAAACGATCCTGCATTGCTGACTGCTGCTTTGGGCGACATTGCCCGGGCCCGTGGAGTGGCGCAACTGGCACGCGATAAAGGCCTTCCCCGCGAGGGGCTTTACAAGGCACTCTCTGTAGATGGAAACCCTGGTCTGGCGACGATCATGAAAGTCATGGCGGCGCTTGGCGTAAGACTTCACGCTGAGCTCGTGCCCATTCAGGTGGGATAGGACGATTGCCTACAAGTGGGTAGGATTCACCTTTTATCGAGGACGAAAAAAAAGGGCCTACCTTGCGGTAAGCCCTTTTTAGTACTTGGTGGCTACACAGGGACTTGAACCCCGGACCCCAGCATTATGAATGCTATGCTCTAACCAACTGAGCTATGTAGCCAAGTGGCGCGCATTATTCCCCTGGATGGAGAAGGTGTCAAGCGTCAGTGCAAAATTATTTTCAGTCCCGCCCAAACCTAACCCCTTGATTGCTATGCCAATGGCCTCCAGTCTTACGCATTGAACCAGCCCAACTTGATCACGAACAGGATCGACAGAATCACCAGCGCCGCATTGAGCTCGCGGCCACGGCCGGAGATGAGCTTGATAGCGGTCCAGGCGATGAAGCCGAAGGCGATGCCGTTGGCGATCGAGTAGGTGAACGGCATCGCCAGCGCGGTGACCACGACGGGTGCGGCTTCGGTAATGTCATCCCAATTGATCTCGGCCAGGCCGGAGCACATCAGCACCGCCACGAACAACAGCGCCGGCGCGGTGGCGTAAGCCGGAACGCTGCCCGCCAGCGGGGCGAAGAACAGTGCCAGCAGGAACAGGATCGCTACCACCACCGCGGTCAGCCCGGTACGGCCACCGGCGCTCACGCCTGCTGCCGATTCGATATAGCTGGTGGTGGTCGATGTGCCCAGCAGCGAGCCGGCCATGGCCGCGGTGCTGTCGGCGATCAGGGCGCGGCCCATCTTCGGCATATGGCCGTTCTTGTCCATCAGGCCGGCGCGCTTGGCCACGCCGATGAGGGTGCCGGAGTTGTCGAACAGGTCGACGAACAGGAAGGCGAAGATCACGCTCACCAGACCGATATTCAGCGCGCCCTTGATATCCAGTTGCAGGAAGGTAGGCAGCAGTGACGGTGGTGCGGAAATGATGCCGCCGAATGGGCTGAAGCCCCCGACGATCGAGACGATGGTCACCGCCAGAATGCCGATCAGCACCGCGCCACGGACCTTGAGTGCCTCAAGACCGACGATCAGGAAGAAACCCAGAATCGCCAGCACCGGCCCAGGCGCCCTGAGGTCACCGATCCCGACCATGGTCGCCGGGTTGCCGACCACGATCCCGGCCTCATGCATGCCGATCAATGCCAGAAACAAACCAATGCCGGCGGCAATCCCCGAGCGCAGCGGCAGCGGGATGCTGTTGACGATCCACTCGCGGATACGAAAGATCGACAGCAAGAAGAAGCACACCGCCGAGATGAACACCGCCCCCAGCGCCACCTGCCAGGTATGGCCCATGTGCAGGACCACGGTGTAGGTAAAGAAGGCGTTGAGGCCCATGCCCGGCGCCAAAGCGATCGGGTAGTTGGCAATGATGCCCATGATTGCCGAGCCGATAGCAGCGGCCAGGCAGGTGGCGACGAACACCGCACCCTTGTCCATGCCGGTCTCGCCAAGGATGCTCGGGTTGACGAAGAGGATGTAGGCCATGGCCAGGAACGTGGTCACGCCCGCCAGGATTTCTGTGCGCACCGTGGTGTCATGCGCCTTGAGTTTGAACAGCGTATCCAGCATGGGGCTCCCCGGGGGTGCTCTGAGGCACCGAAGTTAGGCTGATAAAAGTTGACCGGGTGGTTAACTTAAAGGTCGCCGTGCTAAAGCAGGAAGCGGGCCAGTGCGGGCGATTTATGGATGAAAGTGTATTGCCCGCTGGCCCGGCAAGCCTGCGTTCGGCCAACTATCTGACCGTGAGGTCAAAAAAAATTGATAGTCAGCACGGTGTCCAAAACAAAGCCCTTGGGCAAGCACCCATTCTCCGCCCCCTAAAGGGGCATAACGTGCGCCAACCTGTTCATTGAGGTGCGCTGGAGACTCGCTCCCTATCAGATCCGAGAGGTCACCGGGTCGCCGTTTTGGGCAGATGATGATCATTCCCCTCTCTTACAAGGGTGTTGATGAGAACAACCATCTGGTGCGTCTGGATGTTCCGAATCGAGCTGTTGGCGAAGCGCTCACCTTCCATCCTGACCATTCGGTTTGGTCTGGGCAGTTCAGCTTCGACGCGTTCAGAGGGTTTTTCACGATTCATCCTGATGCCTGACTTACCGGGCCACGCCCGACGTGCTGGCTGGATAAGGTGCCGCGCTCAATTCGTGGCGGCACCTGCCGATAGATGGGTAGTGCTGCGGAGTGAATCTTGCAGTGCGTTGATGGCACTTTGCTAGATCAGTGAGTGCGATCGCTTTTGGTCCAGTGGAGAATTCGGACATGCACACCCTTCTATCCCCCGGCATTCGCCTGCTCGGGCGGTTCCAGTTCGCGCGCAAGTTCCAGCTGCTGTTTCTGCTGTTCATGCTGCCTTTGGCTGGTAGTTTGTGGTTGCTGGGGCAGGACTATCGCTCGCGGCTCGGCGTCATTGCCAGTGAACGAACAGGGGCCGGACAACTGCTGGCGCTCGAATCCCTGGACGATCAACTGATCGCCCAGCGCAATCGTGCGGCACGCTGGAAGGCTGTGGACATTCTCCATAACCCCACCGCCCAGGCGCAGCAGGCGATGAACGCACTCAGCGCCGCCAGCCCGGCGCTGCAGGCTGCAGTAACCGAGTTGGGCCAAGCCCTGAAGAACAGCGGCGCGACTGGCGACGCACTCGGTCGTTTCGAGAAACTCAAAGCCGCTACCGCCGGCCTCGACCTCGACAGCCTGCGCAGCATCGGTTGGTGGCCAGACGGTTACGAACGCTTTACCAACGCCTCGGCGGCCTTGCAGAGCGTACGCGACCAGGTGGGCATGGACAGCGGCCTGATTCTCGACCCGTGGATGGAAACGTATCTGTTGATGCAGCTGTCGACGCAACAGATCCCGGACTTGATCGAACGTGTCGGGCGTACTGCCAGTGTTGGCGAAGCGTCAGTGGTGGCCGGGCAGTTCAGCCTGCAGAGCCGTTTGCAGATGCGCGACCTGCGCAACCGTATCGGCGATTCTCGCGAGGCGATGGTCAAGGCCGGTACCTCGCTGCAAGGTCGCCTGCCGCCGGGTTTTGCCGCGTGGGCCAACCAGTACGACAAGACGCTGCAGCGCCTTGATGCCGAGCTCAAGCGCCTGGACGATGGCTTGTTCTCTGGCGAATTGAAGCTGGGGGCCGGGGAGTTCGAGCAGAGCATGGACGGCCTGTTGGCTGATCTGTCGGCACTGCGCCGCCAATCGCTGGTCTCGCTGGACAGTCGCCTGGGCTTCTATCACGACCAGACGGTCAATCAATTCCTGCCCATCGCAGCAAGCTTCGCGGTGATGCTGTTGCTGGCGTTGTACCTGTTTGCTTGCCTGCAGGCGTCGATTCGCCTGAGCGCGCGGGGCATTACCACCCTGGCCGAGTCGTTGCGTGACGGCAATCTGTGCGTGCAAGTGGCCGTGAGCGGTCGCGATGAACTGGCCGCCATCAGCACCGCCCTCAACGTCGCCGTGGTGCAACTGCGCACCAGCTTGCGCGGGGTCGATCATGAGACCTCGCAGCTCAGCGGTGCGGTGCGAACCTTGGGCGATCACTCCAGCGGTACCTTGGTGGACGTCGAGGCGCAGCAGTTGCAGATCAGTCAGATCGCTACCGCCGCCACACAGCTGGCGGCCACCTCCCAAGGCGTGGCCAGGAGTTGCGAGCAGGCTTCGGGCAGCGCCCAGCATACCCGCCAGATTGCCGAGGACAGCAGCCGCGACAGCCAGCGCACCACGGCCAGTATTCAACAACTCAACCTGCGTCTGGGCGAGACCGCCTCGGCGCTGGGCCGGGTGAGTGAGCAAGGCCAGCAGATCCAGTCGGTGGTCGATACCATCCGCGGCATCGCCGAGCAGACCAACCTGCTGGCGCTCAACGCCGCGATCGAGGCTGCCCGTGCCGGTGAGCAAGGACGTGGTTTCGCCGTCGTTGCCGACGAAGTGCGCAGTCTGTCGCAGCGTACCCAGGCCTCTACCGCGCAGATCGCCGGCACCGTGGACAGCTTGCGCAACACCGTCCAGCAGGCTGTGGACTTGATGGAGAGTGCCTGCGGCCAGGCGCAGTCCGATGCCGCGGCAGTGACCGGCCTGGGCGAAAGTCTGGGGGCGATCGCCAGCGCTGTGCAGAGCGTGACCGATACCCTGGCGCAGATCGCCACGGCGGTGGAGGAGCAAGCCAACGTCGCCGACGAGGTCAGCAGCAACATCCAGCAGGTCGATCAGGCCGCTGTTCGCCTGCTTGAAGGCGCGCGTGCGGTGAACACTGCGGCCGATCAACTGAGCAGCGGTAGTCGTGCCTTGAGCAGCAATACGGCGCGTTTCAATCTGGTGTAACGGCTAGAAGTCGTGTTGCCTGACCGGGCCCCTTCGCCGCCGAACGCGACCCTTGCGTCCACATGCGTACGACGCCAGCCGTGGGAGCAAAGCGTGCTCGCGAAGGCGCCCTCGAGCCCACCGCATGGCCTCCATGAAACTTGGCACCCACCGCCACAAAATGGCACATTGTCGCACCCGCGCAGTGCGTGCCCCTTTTGTGTTCGGATGCCCCGTCATGTCCAGCAGCCCCATCACCCCAGCCTCGGCCACCGCCTCGGTGGCCAGCCAAGCCAGCCCGCTGGTCATGCGCGTGATCGGCGCTTGCGCCCTCGCGCACTTGATCAACGACCTGATCCAGGCGGTATTGCCGTCGATCTATCCGATGCTCAAGGCCAACTACGGCTTGAGCTTCACTCAGGTCGGCCTGATCACCCTGGCGTTTCAGCTTACCGCCTCGCTGTTGCAGCCGTGGGTCGGCTACTACACCGATCGCCACCCCAAGCCGTGGCTGTTGCCGCTGGGCAGTATCTGCACCTTGATCGGCATTCTCATGCTGGCGTTCGTCGGCACCTTCCCGGCGATCCTGCTGGCTTCAGCGCTGGTGGGTATCGGCTCGTCAACTTTTCACCCGGAGACTTCGCGTATCGCGCGGCTGGCCTCGGGCGGCCGATTCGGCCTGGCGCAATCGACCTTCCAGGTCGGCGGTAACGCCGGCACTGCGTTCGGCCCATTGCTGGCGGCGGCCATCGTCATCCCCTACGGCCAAGGGCATGTCGCCTGGTTCGGGCTGTTCGCCGTGTTCGCCATCGGCGTGCTCTACGGCCTGAGCCGCTGGTACCGTCACCACCTGAGCCTGTTCAAGCTCAAGGCCGGCGGCAAGGCGACCCACGGTCTGTCGAAAGAGCGCGTGACCTTCGCCCTGGTGGTGCTGGCGCTGCTGGTGTTCTCCAAGTATTTCTACATGGCCAGCTTCACCAGCTACTTCACCTTCTACCTGATCGAGAAGTTCGACCTGAGCGTCGCCAGTTCACAGCTGCACTTGTTTCTGTTCCTCGGGGCGGTGGCGGCCGGGACCTTCTTCGGCGGGCCCATCGGCGACAAGATCGGCCGCAAGGCGGTAATCTGGTTCTCGATCCTGGGCGTTGCGCCGTTCACCCTGGCGCTGCCCTATGTCGACCTGTTCTGGACCGGCATCCTCAGCATGATCATCGGCTTTATCCTCGCCTCGGCGTTCTCGGCCATCGTCGTGTTCGCCCAGGAGCTGGTGCCCGGCAATGTCGGCATGATCGCCGGGGTGTTCTTCGGTCTGATGTTCGGCTTTGGCGGTATCGGTGCCGCGCTGCTCGGGCACTTTGCGGATATTCACGGCATCGAGTACGTGTACAAGCTGTGCTCGTTCCTGCCACTGTTCGGGATCTTGACCATCCTGTTGCCGTCGACCAAAGGAGTGTGATCGGTTGCAACAAGCCAAGGATGTGCTGAGCATACTGGCCGCGGCTATGCTGCTCACCACCCAGCAGGCCGATGCCGGCTCGATGCGCTGCGGCACGGCGCTGGTCAGCGAGGATACGCCCATGGCCGAGGTCCTGGAAAAGTGCGGCCCACCCGCGCGCCAGGACAGCCAGGGGCCCGTCGCCAGACCAAAAACCAATAACGGCTATTGGAACTCGGCGAAGATCAGCATCTGGGTCTACGGCCCGGATGGCGGCGCGTACCAGTACCTGCGCTTCGTCGATGAGCGCTTGGTGAGCATCGAGATGAGCCGCAAGGCGCCGGGGCAAAATCTGTTTACGCAGGAGTGAGGTGACGCGCTCGTGCGGCGCTGGTTGCTTTACAGTGACGTTCGCCACGCTATCGCCCAGCTGCGTGTTCCACTACGCGTTAGAGTTCATCCATCCCTTCGAGGATGGCATTGGTCGCATGGGGCGTCAGTGGCAAACGCTGATCCTTGGCCACTGGCGGATCATCCAGCCAAAGCGTGGAGGCTGATCTAGCGGTCCTGCAAATACTCGCGCAACCGCTCCTGCAAGTGCACCACAGCCCCCTCCATTGCCAGGAACGTGCCCAGCGGCATCACCTCCCAGCGCTGCCCCTCATCACCAAATACGATCTGCTCGAACGTGCCAGCGGGCACCTGTGCCACCAGAAACCAGGTATCCAGCCCGTTCATCCCCTGGCCCGGATAGACCCGCGTGCTGACCACCCACGCGGGATCCAGTGTCAGGGTGAACTCCTCCATGGTTTCGCGGGTTGCGGTCTGCAGCGGGGTTTCATCCCCCTCGCGGCCGCCGCCCGGCAGGTCCCACATGCCGGGCCAGGGGATGCTCGGTTTGTCGTCACGCAGATAGGTCAGCAACTGGCCGTCGCAGAGCAGGGCGATCTTGGCACCGGAGAAGTTCGCTTGAATCGGCATGGCGGTGGCTCCCTGAAAGTTGAGGTTCAGGGTAGCAAACGGATGTTCTCGGCGGCGGTTGGCAGGCCGTGGACCCGCCACTGACGCACCCCTACCAGCGGTAACGTACGCTCCCCAGCACCGTACGGGTTTCGCCCGGGTAGCAGCTGTTGATGTCGTCACAGGTCCCGACATAGTGCTTGTTGGCGAGGTTTTCGACGTTGAGCGCGACCGTCACCTTTTTGGTCAGCGGGTAGCTGGCGCCGGCATCGAACAGGGTGTAGCTGTCAACCTTGTAGACATGGGTATTGTCGCCGTACAGCTCGCCCACATAGCGCACGCCGCCGCCCAGGCTGAGGCCGTTGAGCGGGCCTTCCTTGAAGGTGTAGTTGAGCCAGCCCGAAGCCATGTGGCGCGGCACGTTGGCTGGCGAGTTGCCCTTGTCGCCGTTGTTGCTGCGGGTGATTTCGGCGTCGGTGTAGGTGTACGAGCCCAGCAGGTCCCAGTGCTCGCCGAGGCGCGCTTTGGCTTCGGCCTCGATACCCCGCGAGCGAACTTCGCCGGTGGCCTGGTTGAACCCGGTGATCACGCCGTTGACCAGCTCCTGAGTCAGCACGTTGGTCTTGGTGATGTCGAAGGCGGCCAGGGTCAACAAGACCGCGTCGTTAGGTTGGTACTTGAGCCCGGTTTCCCACTGATGCGCTTGGCTGGCCTCGAAGGTCGAGCCGTTGCTGGCGGTGCCGCTGTTGGGGATGAACGACTCGGCGTAGCTGACGTACGGCGCCAGGCCGAAGTCAGTCACGTAGGTCAGCCCCAGGCGGCCGGTGAACGCGTGGTCCTTGCCGGTGGTATCAGTGCTGCTCAGGTGGTTGTCGGTCATCGAGCGCACGTCGTCGTAACGCCCGCCGGCGGTGACGATCCAGTGGTCGCCGACTTTGATCTGGTCTTGCAGGTAGTAGCCGACCTGATCCTGGGTCTGATGGTAATCAGCGGCCAGCGCGGTGGGGCGGGCGACGTTCAGACCGTAGACCGGCTTGTCAGGGTTGAGCAAAAACGGCAGGGTCGCACTCAGGGTCAAGGCGCCCTGATAGCGTTTGACGTTTGAGTCGAAGTGGGCGTAATCGATGCCCGTGACCAGGGTATGGCCGATGCCCACCGTGTCGAAATCGAACTGCACCTGGTTGTCGACGGTAAAGGTATCGAGGTGTTCGTCGAAGCGCCGTGGCGTTCGCAGCCAGTAGCCGGCCTGCGGGCTGCTGGCCAGGGCCGGGGCGATACTGCCCAGGGTGCCGAGCGGCAAGAGGTTGTTGAGGATGAAATCGACCTGACCGTAACGCAGGTTCTGACGCAACTCGACGTTGTCGTTGAGCCGGTGACGGAATTGATAGCCCAGGCTGAACTGCTGTTGGTCAGAATGATTGAAAGAGTGATCGCCCAACAGGGTCGAGCTGGTGTGGCCGTAGTTCGGCGTATCCACAGCGACGGTACCGCCACTGGTGTCACGCAGGAAATCGCTCAGGAAGGTCAGGCTGGTGTCGTCGTCCGGTGCCCAAGTCAGCGACGGTGCGATGTACAGGCGATCGTCTTTGATTTCATGGCCGTCGTCGTATTCGAACTGCGTGTTGCTCTTGCGGGCCACGCCCACGACGCGATACGCCAGGGTGCCGGCGTCGTCGATGCGGTCGCCCAGGTCAAAGCGGGTCTGGGTGCGGTCGTGGCTGCCGAAGCCTATTTCCACTTCGTGCACACCGTCGGGGGTGGGCATTTTGCTCACGCGGTTGATGATGCCGCCGGCATCGCCCTGGCCGAACAGGCTCGACGAGGGGCCGCGTACCACTTCGATGCGCTCCAGGTCGTACGGCTCGCTACGGAACAGGGTGTAGCTGTTGCTGAGCTGGCGCAGGCCGTCGCGGTAATCGCTACTGGTTTGCGCATTGAAACCGCGGATGTACAGCCAGTCGTAACCCTTGGGGTCGACGCCGTAGGTTTCGGTTTTCACGCCGGGTACGTAGCGCAGCGCCTGGCTCACGCTCTGGACGTTCTGGGTGTCCATCTGCTGGCGGGTGATGACCGAGAGCGACTGCGGGATTTCGATCAGTGGGGTGTCGGTTTTGCTGCCAGCGGAGCTGCGATGGGCGACGAAACCTACGTCATTGTCGGCATTGGCGGCGCCAGTGTTGGCGCGCCCCTCGATGTTGGTTTCGTCGAGGTCGATGACGCCGGCATTGCGCGGGCGCGGCTGCAGTTCGTAGTGCCCATCGCCCTTGGCCACGGCCCAGATCCCCGAGCCTTCGAGCAGGATCGCCAGGCCTTGCTGCGGCGTGTAGTTACCCTGCAGGGCCGGGCTGTTCTTGCCGCTGGTCAGTGCGCCGTTGCCGGCCAGGTAGATGCCCGCCTGGGCGGCGAACTGGTTCAACTGAGTGCTCAGGGGGCCGGCCGGGATGTTATAGCTGGCAGCGCCCTGGGCTGCGTTAGCCAAAGGGCTGAGGACCGCGCAACTGGCACCCGTGAGGCCCAGGGCGATGGCCAGCGCGACAGGGCGCATAGAGAACAGCGAAAGGGGAACCGGCGGCATTTTTGCTTTCCTGCAGAAGAGTGGAGGCGGCTGTTTAGCCGCAGTCACTTATCAATTCGAACGAGCGCGCCAAAGCGGAAATTTTTTTTGAAAAAATTTCAGACCGGCTGGCGCGGCTCCAGGCTCACCCACCACGGCAAGGTGCGCTGAATGCGGATCGGCAAGGCGCTGGCGAGCATTTCCAGGGCAAGATCCGGTTTGTCCAGCGGGTAGGCACCGACGACCTTGATGTCGGCAATTTGCGGTGCGACGCCCAGGTAGCCGTGGCGATAGCGGCGCAGCTCGGCGACGAAATCCCCGAGCCGCAGGTTGTCCGCCAGCAGCACGCCGCGAGACCAGCTCTCGCGTCCAGGGCTGGCCGCCGTCAGCGCGCCCCACGCTCGATGATCGAAGTGGATCTGTTGACCGGACTGGAAGACCCGGGGCGCGGCGAAGTCGGTGCTGGCCTGGACCGCGCCTTCGAACACGCTGAGCTCGGTCTGCCCCTCGGCCGCACACACGCTGAAGCGCGTGCCCAGCGCACGCAGCCGGCCCTCGCCAGTGCTGACGATAAAGGGTCGGGTGTCGGCGGCGGTCTGGATGAGGATTTCGCCCTGCAGCAGCCGCAACAGGCGCAGGTCGGCGCGGTAATCGACGTTCAGCGCCGTGGCACTGTTGAGCCATACCTGGCTGCCGTCGGCCAGCGCCAGCGCGCGTACCTCGCCGACGTGGGTGCGTTGCCCGGCGCGCCACACCGCCAGCGTCTCCTGCAGCGGTGTGCGCCATACCGTGGCGCCCAGCAGCAATAGCGCCGAGCCCATGCCCAACGCCCCCAAGGCCTTGCGCCGGCCGAGATTGCCCCGAGCCAGCAGCAGGGCTTGCGCGCTACTGTCGGCCTCGGCCTGCAACGGTTGCATCCGTTGGCTGATGCGTTCGACCGCGGCCCAGGCCTGACGGTGCGCGGCATCGGCCGTGTACCACTGTTGCCAGGCATGCTGGGTGCTGCCATCGGCCTCGATCGCCCCCAGGCGTGCATACCAGTGGGCGGCCTGTTGCAGCACTTGATGGCTGGGCGTGCCGTCAGACGAGCGACTGGTCAAGTTCTGCCTCCAGCAGCAAGCATTGGAACATTGCCTTGGCCATGTACGAGGTCACCGAGCGCTCGGTCACGCCCAGCACCTGCGCCGCCTCCCGGTAGTTCATGCCCTGTACCTGAACCAACACGAAACAGCGCGCGACCTTTTCCGGCAGGGCCGCGAGCATCGCGTACACCTGCTGCAGGGTTTCGAGAATGATCGCCTGATGTTCTTCCGATGGCGCCCAACCTTCGGGCCGGCTCGCCAGCACCTCCTGCCAGGCCCGCTCCAGCTCCCTGCGCCGCCAGAAGTCGATGCACACATGGCGAGACATGGCGTGCAGATAGGCACGGGCGTGATGGTCGCTGTCAAACCGCCGAGGCTTGACCAGCAGTCGCACGAACACGTCCTGCGCCAGGTCGGCAGCGTCATGTGTATTACCCAGGCGCCGCTTGAGCCATGCATGCACCCAGCCGTGGTGGGCGCTGTAGTACTGCTGAAGCTGTTGGGAATCCACAGGATTGGAAGATGACATCGCGCCCAGCCGGATAAATGCATTTGAGAATTAATCGCATGTTATCCGTTTGCTTGCTGGGGCGCTAGGTGGTGGTCAAGCGACACTTGGCCAGGCGGTATATTGCCAGCCCACTGCAAAGGCAGAGCTGAGGAGGTCGCAGCACTCGTTGCAGTGGGGCGCGCCGAGATTTCATCGCCTGCCCGCCTGTGTTTGGAGAGTGGCTTGATGAGCGAGGCGTCACCGATGACTCCATCGCTCAGCGTGAGCAGCCTACGGACGTTCGATCGAGTGCCGTATGGGGGCGCTCCCAGGCCTTTCCCATAGGGCAGCGGTAGGTTCGACTAGTCCCGCATAATTCGTCCACCGGCTTTAGGGCCAAGCGCCCGACTATTCGGGCTTGTTGTTTTTCGTCGAACTTAGACCGAGCTTGCGGGTCAGCCATGCCAGACCCGTCACCCGTCTCCCGGGCGATCTTGGTGGGTAGTCCGCGGGGTGCGCCCGGCACCAGATGATCAAGTCCACTATCTGTCCGATGGTGTTGATGGGCTGCCAGTCTTTCTGGGTAGAGTTCAATTCGAACGTCTTGTCGATCTCCAGCATAAAAACAGTCAAATCATCATCGATGATCTTGAAGTCACTCACAAAGTTGGACCGCTCACTGACCTCGTCCCGAGGTATGAAACCTATGGTGCTGACGAATACGTCAATCACCGCATTACAGAGGTCATCGCGTTTGGACTTGCTTTGCATTTTCTGCCTCATAGGCGCACAGGCCGATGCTGACTATATCGAATACTGCCAGGCCGGCAGCCACGACAGGAAGGCCGCGGCCAATGACGCCAAATACCCGGACGGTGCCAAAAGTCGCTTTGGCGGCCCTGGCCAATGTTGGTTGGCGAATAAGGGTTCTTGGGAAAAACTTCCAGCCAATGATGCTGGAGAGATTGGTAGTTGCGCTGGAGCCGTTGTGAACCCAGGCACCCACCATGATCTTGGGAATGGGAATACTCGCCGCACCGGCGATAGCGGTGGCAGTGGTCAGCCCATAGTGCTGTTTGGTACAGGCCCATAAGTGCTCGAACGTCGTATCTGGTATGCCTCCCGGCTTGCTCTTCGCTTTGATTACTTGATAGTCATCACAGTTACTTATTATCGTTGGCGGCAGGATGATTGCGCCTTGATGGGACTCCAAGGCAGCGTGGAGGTCGGAGGTGATCTGGACGGAGGTCGAGAGATTTACTCCATAGCGTTGCAACTCACTGATGCCATTCAATACGGATGTATACAAGCTCTTTTCCGGAAGCATTCAATGTCCTTTTAATGCCCGCGCACTCACTGCGACAGGCGTCATATTAGCCAGACCTTGATATGGGTGGAAATGAGACCTGTCTGAAAACCGAGGCATGCATCAAGCGCATGCCTGGCATGACTATTTTTGAATTGTCACCGCTACAGCGCCCCGGTCCAATGCCGCCATCCTTGCGATCCGAGAGACAGCGAAATGGCAACCTGTGGCGAAGTACTGGTCAAACTGCTGGAAGGCTACGGCGTCGAGCACGTGTTCGGCATTCCCGGCGTACATACCATAGAGCTCTACCGTGGGGTGGCGAGCTCCAGCATCACTCACATCACGCCGCGCCACGAACAGGGTGCCGGCTTCATGGCGGACGGTTACGCCCGCGCGCGGCAGAAGCCGGGCGTGTGTTTCATCATCACCGGCCCCGGCATGACCAACATCGCCACGGCCATGGGACAGGCGTACGCCGACTCGATTCCCATGCTGGTGATTTCCAGCGTGCAGTCACGCCAGCAGTTGGGCGGCGGGCGCGGCAAGCTGCACGAACTGCCCAACCAGAGCGCGATGATGGCCGGTGTCTCGGCGTTTTCTCATACGCTGATGACGGCCGACGATCTGCCTGCCGTGCTGGCGCGCGCTTTTGCGGTCTTCGAGGCCGGGCGGCCACGCCCCGTGCACATTGAAATCCCGTTGGACGTTTTGGTGCAGCCCGCCGACCATTTGCTGGCCAGCCCGCCTGTGCATGTTGCCCGCGCCGGCGCCGCACCGCAGACCGTGACGCTCATGGCGCAGCGCCTGGCCAGTGCCCGACGTCCGTTGATTCTCGCGGGGGGAGGGGCTCTTGATGCGGCGCCCGCCTTGATCGCTCTGGCGGAGCGGCTGCAGGCGCCCGTCGCCTTGACCATCAATGCCAAAGGCCTGTTGCCCGCCGCGCATCCGCTGCTGATCGGTTCGACCCAGACGCTGGTGCCGACCCGGGCCTTGGTGGCCGAAGCCGATGTGGTACTGGCGATCGGCACCGAGTTGGCTGAAACCGACTACGACACCACCTTTGCTGGCGGTTTCGAGATACCCGGCGCCTTGCTGCGGATCGACATCGATCCAGATCAGTGCGTGCGCAATTACCCGCCGCAGTTGGCGCTGGTGGCCGATGCCGATAACGCCGCGCGGGCGCTGCTGGCGGCTATCGAGCAAACCACCGCGGGTAATGCTGATGCGCAGTGGGGCGCCGCCCGTTGTGCCGCCTTGCGCGCAGCGAACGCGGCAAGCTGGGACCACGTCACCGAGGCGCAGACTTCGTTCCTGAACACTGTGCTGAGCGTGCTGCCCGACGCCACGCTGGTAGGCGATTCGACCCAGCCGGTCTACACCGGCAACCTGACCCTGGACATGGACCACCCGCGGCGCTGGTTCAATGCCTCCACGGGCTACGGCACTCTGGGCTACGCCTTGCCAGCCTCCATCGGCGCCTGGCTGGGGCGCCGCGATGAGCACAGCCCGGTGGTCTGCCTGATCGGCGACGGCGGCCTGCAGTTCACCTTCGCGGAACTGGCCAGCGCCGTCGAGGCGCGAGTGCCGGTGGTGGTATTGCTGTGGAATAACCAAGGCTATGAAGAGATCAAGCGCTACATGGTCAACCGCGCCATCGAACCCATTGGCGTCGACCTGCACACCCCGGACTTTGTCGCCGTGGCCAAGGGCCTGGGTTGCGCTGCCGAGGCTATCTCGACGCCCGAGCAGTTGCGCAACGCCTTGCGGGCCACCGCGTCGCGCGATGTACCGACGCTGATAGAAATCGACCAGCAGCAATGGATGAGTGCGTGGCAGGAATGAGTGCGGACGGGAAATCCCCTTTTATGCAGGTCCCGTTACCTCACCCGATCCTATCAATTCGCGCTGTCACCACGCCTTGAGCGTCCCTGCCACTCGACGCGCAGACAGCAGGCTCACCAGCACAAACGCCACCAGCGCAACGGACAGGCTGTAGTAGATCGGCGTGTTGGCATCCAGGCCATCCTTGAGCATGAACACCACCGCAGTGCCGAACCCCAGCGCCATGCTGGCGATCGCCCCTGCTGTGGTCGCGCGCTTCCAGAAAATCGCGCCTATCAGCGGCACCAGCATGCCGCCCACCAGCAGGTTGTAAGCCAGGGTCAGCGCGCTGATCACGTCGTTCACCACCAGCGCGATACCCAGCACCACCAGTCCGGTGAGGCAGGTTGCCAGCCGAGTCAGGCCCAGGCTTGATTGTTTGCCGCCACGCAGCCGGGGCAGCAGGTCTTCGCCAATGGTGGTGGCCGCTGCGAGCAGTCCAGCGCTGGCGGTAGACATCATGGCCGCCAATGCCGCGGCAATCACCAGCCCGCGAATGCCATCGGGCAACGATACTTTGACGATGGCGGCGAACGCCGTGTTGACGTTCTGCAGGTCCGGCAGCAGCACGTGGGCGGCCATGCCGATCAAGGCGCAACCCAAGCCATAAAAAATACAGTAGATGCCCGCCGCAGTGCCGGCGTATTGCGCGACTTTGGCGGTACGCACCGTGAACACCCGTTGCCAGATATCCTGGCCGATGAGGATGCCGAAGAAGTAGATCAGGAAATAGGTCAGGATCGTGTCCCAGCCAATGGCTGTCCAACTGAAATTTGAGGCGGGGAGTTTGCTCACCAAGGTGTCCCAGCCGCCCACGCGATAAAGGCAGATCGGCAACAGCACGAACATCAGGCCCACGGTCTTGATGACAAACTGCACGATGTCTGTGAGGGTCAGCGACCACATGCCGCCAATGGCCGAATACACCACCACGACGCCCCCGCCCAACAGCACCGAGACCGCGAACGGCAGATCGAACAGGACTTGCATGACCGTGCCGATGGCCAGTATCGAGGTGACGCTGATCATCAACGCATACACCAGCATGATCACCGCGCTTGCCTGGCGAGCCATCGGGTTGTAGCGCTTCTCCAGCACTTGAGTGACGGTAAAGATACGCAGCTTGAGCAGCGGTTTGGCGAGGAACAGGTTGAGCGCGATGATACCCAGGCCCAGGGCGGCGCAGAGCCAGAATCCGGAGATCCCGTGAACATAACCCAGGCGCACCGTACCGACTGTGGAGGCGCCTCCGAGCACCGTAGCGGCCATGGTGCCCATGTACAGGGAGGGCCCCAGATTACGCCCGGCCACGAGGTAATCCTCATGGGTCTTGGCCTTGCGCATGCCATACCATCCGAGCACCAGCATGCCCAGGGCATAGATGACGACGACGAAAATATCCAAGGTCATGAAGTGTCTCCAATCGTTGTTTTTATAGTGGGGGACACTTCGGCCGACGCATACAGGGCAGTGATCGGCTCCAGGGAAGTGACCCGGGTCGATTCTGCAAAAGGTGAGGGGTGGGGCAAATAGCGTGGTTCAAATAATCAGTTCAGAGAATGCTGAACTGATGGGGGCGTTTTTTTGGAGGGGTCTGCCTTCGAGCCGGCCTTAGGGTCGCGGCCCCTGCCATTGGCCACACCCAATCTCAATTCCAACAACTACAGAAACGCAAAAGCCTCCGATAAAGGAGGCTTGCGCAGGTCACCCGGCAACCCGGAGCTACAGTCCGTTTGAACGTTAGACGTTAAAACGGAAGTGCATCACATCACCATCCTTGATGACATATTCCTTGCCTTCCAGGCGCCACTTGCCCGCTTCCTTGGTACCTGCTTCACCCTTGTATTGAATGAAATCGTTATAGGCGATCACTTCAGCGCGGATAAAACCTTTCTCGAAGTCGGTGTGGATCACGCCAGCGCCTTGAGGGGCCGTGGCGCCGATCTTCACGGTCCAGGCGCGGACTTCTTCGACGCCGGCAGTGAAGTAGGTCTGCAGGTTCAGCAGCTCGTAACCCGCGCGAATTACGCGGTTCAGGCCAGGCTCTTCCAGACCCAGGGCCTCGAGAAACATGTCCTTTTCTTCGCCGTCATCGAGCTCGGCGATTTCGGCTTCGATCTTGTTACAGACCGGCACCACGATCGCGCCTTCTTCTTCGGCGATGGCGCGAACCACGTCAAGCAGCGGGTTGTTCTCGAAGCCGTCTTCAGCGACGTTGGCGATGTACATCACCGGCTTGGTGGTCAGCAGGTGGAAGCCGCGGATTACCGCTTTTTCGTCGGTGCTCATCTTCTTCATCAGGCTTCGCGCAGGCTTGCCTTCAGTGAAGTGCGCGATCAGTTGCTCAAGCAGGCCTTTCTGCTGGACGGCATCCTTGTCGCCACCCTTGGCGTTGCGGGCGACCTTCTGCAGTTGCTTCTCGCAGCTGTCGAGGTCGGCGAAGATCAGCTCGAGGTCGATGATCTCGATGTCGCGCTTGGGGTCGACGCTGTTGGACACGTGGATCACGTTGTCGTCTTCGAAGCAGCGCACCACGTGGGCGATGGCGTCGGTCTCGCGGATGTTGGCGAGGAACTTGTTGCCCAGGCCTTCACCCTTGGAGGCACCTGCCACGAGGCCGGCGATATCGACGAACTCCATGGTGGTCGGCAGGATGCGCTTGGGCTTGACGATGGCGGCCAGGGCCTCCAGGCGCGGATCAGGCATCGGCACGATGCCGCTGTTCGGCTCGATGGTGCAGAAGGGGAAGTTCTCTGCCGCGATACCGGATTTGGTCAAGGCGTTGAACAGAGTGGATTTGCCGACGTTGGGCAGGCCGACGATGCCGCAGTTGAATCCCATGGTGCTTCCCTCTTCGAAGAGTCAGGCCTTTTGGCTGTGCAGGGTTTTCATCGCGCGATTCCACTCGCCGGCGAAGATGTCCGGCAGCACGCCGAGGGCAAAATCGATACTGGTGTCCAGCAGCTCCTGCTCGGCGCGCGGAGCGCGGCCCAGCACGAAATTGGACACCTGACTGGCAACGCCCGGGTGGCCGATGCCAAGCCGCAGACGATGAAAACCGTTGTTGTTGCCGAGCTGCGCGATGATGTCGCGCAGACCGTTATGACCGCCATGGCCGCCGCCCACCTTGAGCTTGGCGACGCCGGGAGGCAGGTCGAGTTCGTCGTGCGCCACCAGGATCGCCTCGGGAGGGATCCTGAAGAAACCCGCCAATGCTGCTACGGCCTGGCCGCTGCGATTCATGTAAGTGGTCGGGACAAGCAGACGAACGTCTTGGCCCTGATGGCTGAAACGCGCCGTCAGGCCGAAATACTTGCGATCGGGCACCAGCTGTACGTTGTACTTCTGGGCGATGCGCTCAACGAAAAAAGCCCCTGCGTTATGCCGGGTCTGTTCGTATTCGGGGCCGGGGTTACCCAGGCCAACGATCAGTTGTATGGCAGTCACGACAGGGGCTTTTCCTTTGGAGAGGTCAGTAACATCACGAAAACCGCACGTGGACGAAAAGGCGCATTTTACAACGTAATCCGCGTTATTTCGTCCGTTCGTTCGCGGGATATTTTCCTCGCGATGTTACCGGCCCAACTCCGACGTGCGGAGTAATGAATTACTCGGCAGCGCCTTCTTCAGCTTCGTCTTCAGCAACGATGCGTGGGGCGTGGACGTTGGCAACAGCCAGGTCCTTGCCGTGTGCCAGTGCAACGAACTCGACACCTTTAGGCGCTTTGAGGTCCGACAGGTGAACGATGGTGCCGATTTCAGCGGCAGCCAGGTCGACTTCGATGAACTCAGGCAGATCTTTCGGCAGGCAGGTCACTTCCAGCTCGGTCTCGGTGTGCGAGATCTCGCCGCCTTTCTTGACTGCTGCTTCCTGGTTCAGGAAGTGCAGAGGAACAATGGCGGTCAGCTTCTGGCCGGCAACGACGCGGACGAAGTCAGCGTGCAGCACGTGGCCTTTGGCTGGGTGACGTTGCAGCGCCTTGATCACGACGTTCTGCTTGGTGCCACCAACGTTCAGCTCGATGATGTGGCTGTAAGCCGCTTCGTTTTCGAGCAGTTTTGCTACTTCCTTGGCCAGCATGCTGATGGACTCAGGGGCTTTGTCGCCACCGTAGACCACTGCTGGAACCAGGGCGGCGAGGCGACGCAGGCGGCGGCTCGCACCTTTCCCCAGGTCGGAACGCGCTTCTGCATTCAGGGTAAAATCGTTCATGTGAATCTCCAAAATAACCACATTCGCCCTGCGCTTGCGACCGGCGCTAAAGGCGATATGGGCAAAAAAGCCCCGCCCGGACGGGATTCGTCTGGGCGGGGCGCTTTACGTCAGCTCGATGTAGAGGAGGGCAGGGCCCTCAGCGGAACATCGCGCTGATCGATTCTTCATTGCTGATGCGGCGGACCGCCTCAGCGACGACCGGGCCGATATCCAGTTGACGAATACGGGCACAGGCTTGTGCGGCGGCGGACAGCGGGATGGTGTTGGTCACCACCAGCTCGTCCAGCACGGAATTCTCGATGTTCTCGATTGCCCGACCCGACAGTACCGGGTGGGTGCAATAGGCGAACACCTTGGCTGCGCCATGCTCTTTCAGGGCCTTGGCCGCGTGGCACAGGGTGCCTGCGGTATCGACCATGTCGTCGACCAGAATACAGGTACGCCCTTCGACGTCGCCGATGATATGCATCACTTCGGAGTGATTGGCTTTTTCACGGCGCTTGTCGATGATCCCGAGATCGACGCCCAGCGACTTGGCCACGGCACGTGCACGCACGACGCCGCCAATATCAGGCGATACGATCATCAGGTTTTCGAAGCGTTGATCTTCGATGTCGTCGACCAGTACGGGCGAGCCGTAGATGTTATCGACAGGAATATCGAAGAAGCCCTGGATCTGATCCGCATGCAGATCGACCGTGAGAACACGATCGATACCCACCACAGTCAGCATGTCGGCGACGACCTTGGCGCTTATTGCCACACGGGCAGAGCGCGGACGGCGATCCTGACGAGCGTAACCGAAGTACGGGATAACAGCGGTGATTCGGGAAGCCGAGGAGCGGCGGAAGGCGTCAGCCATCACTACCAGTTCCATCAGGTTATCGTTGGTTGGCGCGCAAGTCGGCTGAATAATGAAGACGTCTTTACCGCGGACGTTTTCATTGATCTCGGTACTGATTTCACCGTCGGAGAATTTTCCGACAGAGACGTCACCGAGAGGGATATGCAGCTGACGTACGACACGCCGAGCCAGATCGGGGTTAGCGTTCCCCGTAAAGACCATCATCTTGGACACGCGCAGTACCTGCCGGCTGAGGGTATACCTGGATGAGTATAGGAATATGGCAGGGGCGGCTGGATTCGAACCAACGCATGGCAGGATCAAAACCTGCTGCCTTACCGCTTGGCGACGCCCCTGTAGCTGAATCAATTCGAGTGCCGAGCACCCGGTTCTTAGAACAGACTTTGCAGCTTGCGATGCAACATCGAAATGTTGCTTCCCTTTGCTACGAACCCTGGAAGGGACTCTGCAAGAAGGTGCGAAACTCTATCAGCTTCCGCTTTGTTTGGGAAGGCCCCAAACACACAACTTCCAGTTCCTGTGAGCTTTGCTTCAGTGAATTTGCCAAGCAGATTCAAAGCGTTACGAACCTCTATGTAACGACGCTCAACCACTGGTTGACAGTCATTTCGACTGTTTCCCTCGAGAACGGGGCGCACTTTAATGGGCGCGGAGTCACGTGTCAACAGCGGATCGGTAAAAATTTCTGCTGTACTTACAGATACTTGCGGAACGAGCACCAGATACCAAGGTTCCGGTGGTTCCACGGGGGTCAGGATCTCGCCGACGCCTTCAGCGAAAGCGGCGTGGCCACGAACGAAAACCGGCACGTCGGCGCCGAGCTTGAGCCCCAGCGCGGCCAGCTGATCTTCGCTGCAGCCCAGCTGCCACAGGTGGTTGAGGGCCAGCAAGGTAGTCGCGGCATCGGAACTGCCGCCGCCGATACCGCCGCCCATGGGCAGCACTTTGCGCAGCCAGATGTCGGCGCCCAATGAGCTGCCGGTCATGGCCTGCAGCTGGCGTGCGGCCTTGACGATCAGGTTGCTGTCGTGGGGAACATCGTGCAGATCGCTGTGCAACTGGATGACGCCATCGTCACGAACGGCAAAGTCGAGTTCGTCGCCGTAGTCGAGAAACTGAAACAGCGTCTGCAGTTCGTGGTAACCGTCAGCGCGGCGACCGAGGATGTGCAGCATCAGGTTGAGCTTGGCCGGGGCGGGGAGGGTCAGGCGTACTTGTGTCATCGATCAGTGCCCCAGCTGGCGAGGTTGCCAGTCCTTGATCACCAGGGTGACGTCGAGATCCTGGCCATGCAGCTTGATGCGCTCGGGCAGCGAGTAGCCGTTCTGCTCGGTATAGCTCAGGTATTCCAGGCTCCAGCCGTCCTGCTGCAGGCTCGCCAGGCGGCCCATGTTGTCGACATTGAGCGTGCTTTTGCTGTCCGGCGCGGGCAGGCCGCGGACCCACCACACCAGATGCGACACCGGTAGTTTCCAGCCCAGCTGTTCTTCCAGCAAAGCCTCAGGCGTCGGCGCTTCGAAGTGGCCCTGATTGGCGACTTCCAGCACGACGTTGCTGCCCGGGCGCCCGGTCAGCCGGGCCGCGCCGCGGCCCAGCGGGCCGGACAGGCGAATGTCGTAGTAGTCCTGGCGCTGCAGCCAGAACAAGGTGCCGCTCCCGGAATCCTTCGGCGCGCGGATACCGACCTTGCCGTTGATCTGCCAGCCGTCGATCTGGCTGAGCTGGGCTTTGTGCTGGCTCCATTGCTGAGGAGTCCCCTGGCCTTGCAGGGCTTCGCGCGAACCGAATGAGGAGCAACCTGCGAGCAGGGCAATCAGGATAAAGGTGCTGCAGTGGCGCAAAAACATAAAATTAAAGGGTCTCGGATCCGGTCAGGCGCAGCACGGTGGCGCGCAGAATAGGGCTGTCGGGCTGGTCGTTGAGCGCTTTGATCCAGACCTGACGGGCTTCGCGTTGCTTGCCGGCGGCCCACAGGACCTCGCCAAGGTGAGCGGCCACTTCGTGATCTGGAAACGCCGCAAACGCTTGGCGCAACAGGCGCTCGGCCTCGGGCAGGTTGCCCAGGCGATAGTTGACCCAGCCCAGGCTGTCGAGCACGGCGGGGTCGTCAGGGTTGATTTGATGGGCTTTCTCGATCAGCGCCTTGGCCTCCGCATAGCGGGTAGTACGATCGGACAGCGTGTAGCCCAGTGCATTGAGGGCCATGGCGTTGTCCGGTTCGCGGGCAATGATAGTGCGCAGGTCTTTTTCCAGTTGCCCCAGGTCGCCGCGTTTTTCCGCCAGCATGGCGCGGGTATACAGCAGGTTGGCGTCGTCGGGATACGCCTTGAGGCCTTTTTGCAACACTTGCCAGGCCTGGTCGTTCTTGTCGCTGTTGGTCAGGGCCTCGGCCTCGATCAGGTACAGCTGCACGGCGTAGTCAGGTTCGGCGGTGCGCTCGGTGGCCAGGCGTTTGGAAGCTTCGGCGGCGCGACCGTTGGCCACGAGGATATCGGCCATGCGCAATTGCGCCGGCAGATAGTCGTTGCCTGGAGTCACCAGCGAGTACTGGGTCAGGGCGCCGTCCACGTCGTTGCGCTCCTCAGCGATACGGCCCAGGTTCAGGTGCGCGGAGTCGACGTGGCTACCGTGCTCGATCAATTCCTGCAACAAGCCGGCGGCTTCGTCCCAGGCCTTGCCCTCGAGGCACACCAGCGCCAACGAATAACGCAGCTCGTCGTCGTCCGGGTATTGCTTGACCAGTTCGGCGAACTGCACCTTGGCATCGGCGAGGCGGTTCTGCTCGACCAGCGTGCGCGCATAGCTGAGGCGCAGGCGTTTGTCGTCGGGGTTCTGCTTGATGGCCTTTTCGAGCACGGGCACTGCTTCGTCGCCGCGATCGAGCACTTGCAACAGGCGCGCGCGCAGCAGGATCGGTGCGACTTCCCCCGGTTGCGGCGGGTTGTTTTCCAGCAGCGTCAGGGCGCCCTTGGCGTCGCCGTCCTGCTGCATGAGCAGGGCCTTGCCGAAAATCAGCTGGCTGTTTTTGGGGTACTTGACCAGCAAACGCTCGAAGCTTTTCAGCAAGCCGTCGCGGGTATTCTGGTCGGTGTCGGCCGCCGACAGCGCGAGGAAGTCGAAATGCGTGTCACCCTGGCCCTGCAGGACTTTCTCCATGTAGACCATGGATTCGTCGTAGCGCCCGCCGCGGGCCAATTGGATGGCCGCCGCCCGTTGCGCATCGAGGTTGGTAGGGTCGTTTTTCGCCCAGATCAGCGAGGTCTGCAGCGCGACCTGGTCCGCGCCCAGGTACTCGGCGATGCGGAAGGCGCGTTCGGCCACGCCCGGATCCTGGGTCTTGACGGCCTGCACGGCGTAGTTGTCCAGGGCAATGTCGAAACGATTGCGCTGGCCCGCGAGTTCAGCCGTCAGCAGGCTGTAGACAGTGTCCTCGCTCAACGATGAATAGACCTGCGGGGCAGCCTTCGGGGCTGGCGCGGGTGGCGTGTCCTGAGCGGCGGGTGCCGTTTGCTGTTGCTTCGCAGACCAGGTCTGGCAGCCAGCGAGCAGGACAAAAGCGAAGAGCAGAGCGGGAGATCTATTCATATAGGAGATTTGAGCGACTTACCTACGGTTGGGGCATCATGACACAAGCCACAGGGCAAACCCATAAGTCATGGCTCATCCGGTGCATGGATATGCACCTCTCTATAGGGACAATAGAGAGCGGGAGTTGTTCTCTGCCGGGTGAAGTAGGACAATTGCCGGCTTCTCGTCATGATCAGCGACCTTGAATGGCCTTTCTTGCCCTCGGTATCAACCATAAGACTGCTTCGGTAGACGTGCGCGAGCGCGTGGCATTTACCCCTGAGCAGCTGGTAGAGGCCCTTCAGCAGCTGTGTCGGGTGACCCACAGTCGTGAAGCCGCGATTCTGTCGACCTGCAATCGCAGCGAGCTGTACATCGAGCACGACCAGCTATCTGCCGAGGCAATCCTCCAGTGGCTGGCCGAATATCACAAGTTGAGCCTCGATGAGCTGCGTTCCAGCGCTTATATCCACGAAGAAGATGCGGCAGTTCGTCACATGATGCGCGTCGCCTCCGGGCTCGATTCGCTGGTGCTGGGCGAGCCACAGATTCTCGGCCAGATGAAATCCGCTTACGCCGTGGCGCGCGAGGCCGGCACCATCGGCCCGCTGCTGGGGCGCTTGTTCCAGGCCACCTTCAGCGCGGCCAAGCAGGTGCGTACCGATACCGCCATCGGCGAAAACCCGGTGTCGGTGGCGTTTGCCGCTGTGAGCCTGGCCAAGCAGATCTTTAGCGACCTGCAGCGCAGTCAGGCGTTGTTGATCGGCGCGGGCGAAACCATCACCCTGGTCGCGCGCCACTTGCACGAGCAAGGCGTCAAGCGCATCGTCGTCGCCAACCGCACGTTGGAACGCGCCAGCACCTTGGCCGCACAGTTCGGTGCCCATGCGGTGCTGCTCTCGGATATCCCGGCCGAGCTGGTCAACAGCGACATCGTCATCAGCTCGACTGCCAGCCAGTTGCCGATCCTCGGCAAGGGTGCGGTAGAGAGTGCGCTGAAGCTGCGCAAGCACAAGCCGATTTTCATGGTCGACATTGCCGTGCCGCGGGATATCGAGCCGGAAGTCGGCGAGTTGGACGACGTTTACCTGTATTCGGTCGACGACCTGCACGAAGTCGTCGCTGAAAACCTCAAGAGCCGCCAAGGTGCTGCCCAGGCCGCCGAAGGGCTGGTGACGACCGGCGCCGACGAGTTCATGCTGCGCCTGCGCGAACTGGCGGCCGTCGATGTGCTGCGAGCCTACCGTCAGCAAGGCGAGCGCCTGCGTGACGAAGAACTGCAAAAGGCCCAGCGCCTGCTGGCCAACGGCGCCAACGCCGAAGACGTACTGGTGCAACTGGCCCGCGGCCTGACCAACAAGTTGCTGCATGCTCCGAGCGTGCAGCTCAAGAAGCTTTCCGCCGAGGGCCGCGTCGATGCGCTGGCCATGGCTCAAGAACTTTTTGCCCTCAATGAGGGCTTCACGGATAAACCCCTGCAATGAAAGCGTCGCTGCTGAACAAACTGGACATCCTCCAGGACCGATTCGAGGAATTGACCGCCTTGCTGGGTGATGGCGAAGTCATCGCCGATCAGGGGCGGTTCCGCGCCTATTCCAAGGAATACGCCGAAGTCGAGCCGGTGGCGGCGACGTATGGCCAGTGGCTCAAGGTCCAGGCCGACCTCGAGGGCGCCCAGGCGCTGCTCAAGGACAGCGATCCGGACATGCGCGAGATGGCGGTCGAGGAAGTGCGCGATGCCAAGGAGGCGATCGCCGCCATCGAGGGCCAGCTGCAGCGCATGCTGCTGCCCAAGGACCCTAACGATGGGCGCAACGTGTTCCTTGAAATCCGCGCGGGCACCGGTGGCGACGAGGCGGCGATCTTCTCCGGCGATCTGTTTCGCATGTACTCGCGCTATGCCGAGCGCAAGGGCTGGCGGGTGGAGATCCTGTCCGAGAACGAGGGTGAGCACGGCGGCTATAAAGAAGTCATCGCTCGGGTCGAAGGCGACAACGTCTACGGCAAGCTCAAGTTCGAATCCGGCGCCCACCGCGTGCAGCGCGTACCCGAGACCGAATCGCAAGGCCGTATCCACACCTCGGCCTGTACCGTAGCGGTGTTGCCCGAACCCGATGAGCACGTGGCCATCGAGATCAACCCGGCCGATCTGCGCATCGACACCTACCGGGCGTCCGGCGCTGGCGGGCAGCACATCAACAAGACCGACTCGGCGGTGCGTATCACCCACTTGCCGACCGGCATGGTCGCGGAGTGCCAGGAAGAACGCTCCCAGCACAAGAACAAAGCCCGTGCGATGTCGTGGCTGGCGGCCAAGCTCAACGATGTGCAGACCAGCGCCGCAGCCAATGCCATCGCCAGCGAGCGTAAACTGCTGGTGGGCTCGGGCGATCGCTCCGAGCGCATTCGTACCTACAACTTCGCACAAGGGCGGGTGACCGATCACCGCGTCAACCTGACCCTGTATGCGCTGGATGAAATACTCGCTGGCGGCGTCGATGCCGTCATCGAGCCGCTACTGACGGAATACCAGGCCGATCAACTGGCCGCCTTGGGTGAATAAATGACCATTATTGCCAGCCTGCTCCGGGAGGCTTTGCTCCCTGACTCGCCTACCGCTCGCCTAGATGCCGAGTTGCTGCTCGCCGCTGCCTTGGGCAAGTCGCGCAGCTTTTTGCATACCTGGCCGGAGCGCATCGTGCCCACCGAGGCAGCCAAGGCCTTCGTCGCCAACCTGCAGCGCCGCCGGGAAGGCGAGCCGGTGGCGTACATTCTGGGTTCTCAGGGTTTCTGGAGCCTGGACCTGGAAGTTGCACCGCACACGCTGATCCCGCGTCCGGAAACCGAGATGCTGGTGGAAGCGGCCTTGGCGCTGCTGCCGCTGACTGCTTCACGCGTGCTGGATCTGGGCACCGGTTCCGGGGCGATCGCCTTGGCGCTGGCCTCCGAGCGTCGAGAATGGCAGGTGACCGGCGTCGACCGCATTGATGAGGCTGTGGCCTTGGCTGAGCGCAATCGCCAGCGCCTGCGTGTGGATAACGCGCGGATTCTGGCCAGCCACTGGTTCAGCGCCGTGGCCGGTGAGCGCTTCGATCTGATCGTCAGCAATCCGCCCTACATCGCCGATGCCGACCCGCATCTGAGCGCCGGCGATGTGCGTTTCGAGCCCAGCAGTGCGCTGGTGGCCGGGCGCGACGGCCTCGATGACCTGAAACTGATCATCGCCCAGGCCCCCGAGTACCTTAATCCACGCGGCTGGTTGCTGCTGGAGCACGGCTACGATCAAGCGGCGGCTGTGCGCGAGCTGCTGGCCAAGCACGATTTCGAACAGATCGAGAGCCGTGAAGACCTCGGTGGCCACGAGCGCATCACCCTTGGCCGTCTTTGTGCTGAGTGACGATGACCTGCTGCGCTACAGCCGGCAGATTCTGTTACCGCAGATCGATGTCGACGGGCAGTTGCGCCTGGGCGCCAGCCGCGCGCTGATCGTCGGTTTGGGCGGGCTGGGCTCGCCGGTGGCGTTGTACCTGGCCGCTGCGGGCGTGGGCGAGTTGCACCTGGCCGATTTCGATACCGTCGACCTGACCAACCTGCAACGCCAGGTGCTGCATGACACCGCCAGTGTCGGCCTGAGCAAGGTCGACTCGGCCCTGCAACGCCTGGGCGCGATCAATCCGCAGATTCGCCTGGTGGCCCATCGCGCGGCGCTGGATGAAGACTCCTTGGCGGCAGCGGTTGCGGCGGTGGATCTGGTACTCGATTGCTCGGACAATTTCGCCACGCGCGAGGCGGTCAACGCCGCGTGTGTGGCCGCCGGCAAACCGCTGGTCAGCGGCGCGGCGATTCGCCTCGAAGGGCAGCTGTCGGTATTCGACCCGCGCGATGCCGGGAGCCCTTGCTACCACTGCTTGTACGGGCACGGCAGCGAGGCCGAACTGACCTGCAGCGAGGCCGGCGTGGTGGGCCCGCTGGTAGGTTTGGTGGGCAGCCTGCAGGCGCTGGAAGCCTTGAAGCTGCTGGCCGGTTTCGGCGAGCCACTGGTGGGACGGTTGCTGTTGATCGATGCACTGGGCTCGCGGTTTCGTGAGTTGCGGGTCAAGCGTGATCCCGCCTGTGCCGTCTGCGCAGGGCGCCATGGCTGAGGCCGCGCAGGCGCCTGTTGGCGTGTTCGACTCCGGTGTCGGCGGCCTGTCGGTACTGGCTGAAATTCGCCAATTGCTACCGGCCGAATCGCTGCTGTATGTGGCCGATGGCGGCCATATTCCCTATGGTGAGAAGAGCCCGGAATTCATCCGCGAACGCTGCCATCAGGTGGCCGAGTTTTTCCACAGTCAGGGTGCCAAGGCGCTGGTGATCGCGTGCAATACCGCTACGGTGGCGGCGATGGCCGATCTGCGCCGCACTTATCCACAGTGGCCCTTGGTGGGCATGGAGCCGGCAGTCAAACCGGCGGCGGCTGCGACTCGCAGTGGTGTGGTCGGCGTGCTGGCTACCACCGGCACCTTGCAGAGCGCCAAGTTCGCGGCCTTGCTCGATCGTTTCGCCAATGACGTGCGGGTGATCACCCAACCCTGCCCGGGGCTGGTGGAATTGATCGAGACCGGCGATTTGCACAGCCCGGTATTGCGCCAGCTGTTGCAGGGATACGTGGCGCCGTTGCTGGAGGCGGGTTGCGATACGGTGATTCTGGGCTGTACCCACTATCCGTTCTTGCGGCCGCTGCTGAGCGAGATGGTGCCGGCAGATGTGAGTTTGATCGATACCGGTGCTGCGGTGGCGCGGCAGCTGCAGCGGTTGTTGGTTCAGGATGATTTGTTGGCCTCAGGTCCGGCGCGGGCGACGAGATTCTGGACCAGCGGCGATCCGAAGCAGTTCGAGTCGATCCTGCCGGTGTTGTGGCAGGGGGGCAGTACGGTCGCGCGGTGGTTTACGGCTTGAGAGGCTTATTGTCGGGCTCTTGGCATTAGGGAGGTTCCGCTTTCGAGCCGGCCTTGGGGTCGCGGCCCCCGCCATTGGCCCTTCGCTTTGGCTCAGGGTTCCCGCGTGGAGGCACGCTTGCGCAGGGCACGCCCCGATGGGCCTTCCGTGGCCCAACGGGGCTTAGCCGGCATCCATGCCGGCTATCCCTGCGCAAGCGTACCTCCACGCGGCCTGCTGGAAGGGGGCCGCGACCCCAAGGCCGACTCGAAAGCAGAACAGTGACATTTGCGGTGACTGCCAGACTTTAAAGGCCTTGGTGGTGGCGCCTCAATTTTCGGCTGGCCCTGCTTGCGCTCCAGCTTGGGCGGCGCCCCTCCAGCAGGCCGTGGTCAGGCGCCTGAAGAGGTGGCCACCCGGCAGGATGCCGGGTGAGCCGCATTGGGCCATGGATGGCCCGTGTGCGGCGTGCCACCTCTTCAGGTGCCTGACCGCGGGTACCCCGAGCGTTAGCGAGGGGCCAATGTGGGGCGCCGCCCAGGCTGGAGCGCAAGCACGGCCTGAACACACCCATCAGCCCCACCACCAAGCCCTTAGCCCCACAACAACGCCAAAAACAGACAAAAAGCACAGCTCAAATCCGCACCAGCCGATGCAGCAGCGGAAACACCACCGCCCAGATGGCCGCCAGGATCGCCAGGGTCGTGGCCAGACCAAGCGGCATCCCCACGCCCGCCAGCTTCGCCCCGGCGTAATACGACAACGGGCCCGACACCGCCCCCAGCGCCGCCGCCAGCCACAGCGGCCGCCCGGTCCATGCCAGGCAATGCCCCAGCGTCATCGCCAGCAACGGCCACAACAACCCCATCCACACCGGCGCCAGAAACCCTGGTTCGGCAAAGGTCAGTACGCCCATCACCCGCAACTGCCCATCCACCAGCGCACCAAGCACGAAGGCCAGCAGCATCAGCCGCCCCTCACTCTTCCACGCGCGGTACCAGGTCAGATGCCCCAGCAGTATGGCCAAGGCCCCGAGCAACCATAGACTGTTGCCCCCCAGCACGCAGAGGAACCAGCCCGCCTGAAACAGCAGCGCATTGGCCAGCTTGCTGAACACCTTCAGGCGCCAAGACGCCCGAGCAACGGCTGCGGTTGCGCCTGTGGTTTGGCGAACAGTAACTGCGCCGTACCGATGGTGCGCTCCAGAAAACCGCCCTCGCAGTAGCACAGGTAAAACTCCCACAAACGCAGGAAATACTCGTCATAACCCAACTCGCGCAGGCGCCCGTGGGCCAGGCGGAAGTTGTCGTGCCACAGGCGCAAGGTCCGCGCATAGTGCAGGCCGAAATCCTCCATATGCAGCAGGTTCATGTCGGTGTCTTTGCCGACGATATGCAGCATTTTCTGCACTGACGGCAGGGCGCCGCCGGGGAATATGTAGCGCTGGATAAAGTCGACATTGCGCTTGGCCTGCTCGTAGCGCTGGTCGCGGATGGTGATGGCCTGGATCAACATCACCCCGTCGTCAGTCAGCAATTCGGCGCATTTGCGAAAGTAGGTCGGCAAGAAGCGATGGCCCACCGCCTCGATCATCTCGATCGATACTAGCTTGTTGTAACGTCCTTCAAGGTCGCGATAATCCTGCAGCAACAAGGTCACGCGATCGCTCAGGCCCGCCTCATCGATGCGCTGGCGAGTGTAGGCGAACTGTTCGTTGGACAGCGTCGTGGTGGTCACTCGGCAGCCGTAATGCTGCGCCGCGTACAACGCCATGCTGCCCCAGCCGGTACCGATTTCCAGCAGGTGGTCGTCGGCAGTCAGGGCGAGTTTCTGGCAGATGCGCTGTAACTTGTTCAACTGCGCCTGTTCCAGAGTGTCGTCGGGTCTGCTGAACTGCGCGGCCGAATACATCATGGTCGGGTCGAGAAACTGCTCGAACAGATCGTTGCCGAGATCGTAATGGGCCTCGATATTCTTCTTCGAGCCCTTGCGGGTGTTGCGGTTGAGCCAATGCAGGCCCTTGACCAGTGGCCGGCTGATGCGTGCCAGGCCCTGCTCCATGGCATCGAGCACGTCGAGATTGCTGACAAATACGCGAATCACCGCAGTCAGGTCCGGCGTGGTCCAGTAACCGTGGATGAATGCCTCCCCGGCGCCAATCGAGCCGTTGCTCGCTACCAGGCCCCAGATCGCGCTGTCGTGAATGTGAATTTCCCCCAGCAACGCTTGGCCAGGTGTGCCGAACAGCAGGCGCTCGCCACCCTCGAAAACGATCAGCTGCCCGTGCTTGAGCGCCTGCAACTGGCGCATCACGCCGCGGCGCAGCAACGAGCTGCTCAGGCCATGGGTGCTGATACCGGCTTTGGCCGAAAAACTATTCATGGCGTGGCTCCTTTCGGGGGCTGGGCGAGGTAGGTGGCGCGCTGGCCTTGGCAGTACGGATTTGGCCCTCGGCGGGCTCATGGGCAAAGATCGGCGTGCCTTTGAGCGCCAGGCGCAAGGCTTGCCAGTAGATCGACACGCAGGTTTTGGCAGTCATCCACGGGAACAGCAGCAAATGACGGTGCAGGGTTTTACGGCTGAGCGCCTGTTGGTGCAGGTTGAGGGTGGCGTCAAAAACCTTTTCGTCACCTTGCCAGTCGGCCATGTGCACGCCGAGACGCTCATCCGGCTGGCTGAAACTCATGCGGTATTCGAGATTGCGCGGCAGAAACGGCGACACATGGAAAGCCTTGGCCACCCCCACATGTTGATGACCCTCGCCGCTGGCCGGCAGCACGTAGTGATAACGCTCGCGCCAGGGTGTGTTGGTCACTTCGCAAACGATCGCCACCAAGTTATCGCGGTCGTTGAAGCAATAAAAAAAACTCACCGGGTTGAACGCCAGTCCCCAGCTGCGTGGCTGGGTCAGCAGGCAGATCTTGCCATTGGGTGCCAAACCCAGGGATTCGGCGACCACGTGGCGCACGGCATCGCTGAGGCGCCAGCCATCGCGGGTGTACTGGCGCAGGTAGTCGGTCTCGCGAAAGCCGAAGGCTGCAAAGCGTCCGCAGCCGGCCAGCGGCGACAGGCCCAGCACCGCTGCTTGTTCATCCAGATCCAGGTACAGCAAGCCGATGCGATAACGAAACGCATGGCCCTTGGGCACGAAGCGTCGATGGGCGATCCAGCCACTGTACAAGGCGCTGTTCACAAGGTTTCTCCAAAGGCCTGAGCGACCCGCAGGCCGCTGACCACGCCATCTTCATGAAACCCGTTGGCCCAGTAGGCGCCACAGAACCAGCTGCGTTGCTCACCGTGCAGTTCTCGCCAGCGCTGCTGCGCGGTCACGCCGGCCAGGCTGTATTGCGGGTGCGCGTAGCGGTAACGCGCCAGCACCTTGCTGGGGTCGATACGTTCGCTCTGGTTAAGGCTCACGCAAAACGTGGTGGGGCTGTCGATGCCCTGGAGGATGTTCATGTTGTAGGTCACCGCCGCCAGGCGCTGGCCCGGCTCGCCCAGCCGATAATTCCAGCTGGCCCAGGCCAGTGGGCGCTCGGGCAGGCGGCTGGTGTCGGTATGCAGCACCACGTCGTTATCGGCATAGGGCAGGGCGCCGAGGATTTCCCGCTCTGCGACGCTGGGCTGGGCCAGCAGATGCAGGGCCTGATCGCTGTGGCAGGCGAAAATCACCTGGTCGAAACGCTCGCTGCCCCGCGGGCTGTGCACGGTCACGCCGCTGTCATCGCGTTCGACACGGGACACCGGGCAATCGGTATGAATACGCTCGACGAAGCTGGCGGTAAGCGGCTTGATGTAGGCACTGGAGCCGCCTTCGATCACTCGCCATTGCGGGCGATGGGTCACCGACAGTAGCCCGTGGTTGTTGAAGAATCGCACGAAAAACGCCAACGGAAACCCGAGCATCTCGGTCAGCGACATTGACCAGATGGCCGCGCCCATGGGCACGATGTAGTGATCGATAAAACGCGTGCCATAGCCTTGGGTCTGCAGATAACTGCCCAATGTGGTGTCGGCGGCGATGCGCTGCGCCTTAAGGTCCTCCACGGCCTGCTTGTTGAAGCGCAGGATGTCGCGCAGCATGCCCCAGAACCCCGGCGACAACAGATTGCTGCGCTGGGCGAACAGGCTGTTGAGGGTATTGCCGTTGTATTCCAGGCCGGGTGCACGCACCGAAAAACTCATCTGCGTAGGCTTGGAGGTGACACCCAGGCGATCCATCAGCTTGATGAACTGCGGGTAGGTCCAGTCGTTGAAGACGATGAAGCCGGTGTCGATGGCGTAGGCACGGCCATCCACGTTGATGTCCACCGTGTGCGTATGCCCACCGATCCAGCTGGAGGCTTCGAACACTTGGATGTCGTGCTGGCGATTGAGCAGGTAAGCGCAGGTCAGGCCCGAGATGCCACTGCCGATGATTGCGATCTTCATGCCTGTCCCGATTCCTTGGAGTTGTCGCGGACCATCCGCTTGGTCAAATGCAATGACAGCCTTCTTGGCAGGCAGGCGAGCGTTCGGAGAAAAGTGATGAAGGGCCAGGGAAAAGCGATTTCCATGGGGCGTTTATGCAGGCGTGCGGCGATGTGGTCGGCGGCCTTTTGCGCCGTCCACATCATCGGCATGGCGAAGTCGTTGCGGTCGGTCAGCGGCGTCTTGACGAAGCCGGGGCTGATGACCGTGACGTCGATCCCTTCCGCCGCCAGATCCACCCGCAACGATTCATAAAGATAGCGCACGCCGGCCTTGGATGCGCCGTACGCCTCGGAGCGCGTCAGCGGCAGGAAGGTCACGGCGCTGGCGACACCGACCAGATGGGGCTGATCGCCTTTGCGCAACAGCGGCAGCGCGGCCTCGACACAGTAGGCGCTGGCGAACAGGTTGGCCTTGACCACACGCTCGATCATGGCGGCTTCGAACTGGCGCACGTCGATGTATTCGCAGGTGCCGGCGTTGAGGATGACCTGATCGACGGCGCCCCAGGCCTGCTCGATACGCATGCCGATATCGCGCACTTGCTGGGCATCGGCCAGGTCGCCGGGTACCAGCAGCACCTGGCCAGGGAAACGCAATTCCAGTGCTTGCAAGGGTTCCAGGGTGCGCGCGCTGACAGCCAGACGATGGCCCTGGCTCAGCAACTGCAGTGCCAGTTCATAGCCCAGGCCGCTGCTGGCGCCGGTCAGCCAGATCCGCCGTGGCCCACTCATGCCATGCGCCTTTTCAACCAGGCCACCGCGGGGCCCATCAGGGGCAAGTGTTCATAGAGCATGGCGCCGGCATCGAAATAATCGTGATGCCGACTCACGCGGTCATCGCGCCATTGCAAGTGCGAGCAGCCCTGTACGGCGATGGGCTGGCCCTTTTGCAGACGCGGATGACGATAGGTCATGACCCAGCGCAGATAGCCTTCGCCACCGTCGTCGCTGTGCTTGACGTCATCGAAGCCGTGGAACTCGAACTGCAACTGCTCGACGTTGGCGTATAGCTGGGCGAAATAGCGCTGCAGCTCAGCCAGACCGTGCACGTCGTGCAGGGGATCGGTGAAATGGATGTCGACGCTGTACAGCTCGCCGAGGCGCTGCAGGTTGTCCTTGTTCAAGGCACTGAAGCCTTCGGCGAAGCGGTGCAGGAAGTCAGCCATAGAGAGCCTCGGATGCGCGACGGTGGGGCAGGTTCTTGAACGCTGCCAGGGCGCGATCGCGGCTGCTGCCGAGATCGACGATCGGCGCCGGATAATCCAGCGCATCGAACAGGCCGCGACGCTGGGCGCCAGGGTGGTGAATCTCTTTCCTGTCCAGTGCATCGAGGGCGGGCAGCCACTGCCTGATGAACACGCCCTGCTCGTCGAAGCGGCTGGACTGCGTGACCGGATTGAAGATGCGGAAGTACGGCACCGAATCGGTCCCCGTCGAGGCGCTCCATTGCCAGCCGCCGTTGTTGGCCGCCAGGTCGCCGTCAATCAGGTGCTGCATGAAGAACCGCTCGCCTTCGCGCCAGTCGATCAACAGATTCTTGGTCAGGAACATAGCGGTGATCATGCGCAGGCGATTGTGCATCCAGCCGGTCGTGACCAGTTGCCGCATCGCGGCATCGACGATCGGGATGCCGGTGCGGCCTTCTTTCCAGGCTTGCAGGTCTTCAGGGGCATTGCGCCAGGGCAGCGCTTCGGTATCGGCCTTGAAGGCGCGGTGGCGCGAGACCCGCGGGTAGCCCACCAGAATATGTTTATAGAATTCGCGCCACAGCAGCTCGTTGATCCAGGTGATCGCGCCCGGGCTGCCGCTTTCAAACTCGCCCATGTTGCCGTTGAGGGCAGCTTGCAGGCATTGGCGGGGTGAGATGACGCCCGCCGCCAGGTACGCGCCCAGCTGGCTGGTGCCCGGTCTGGCCGGCAGATCGCGCTCGTCCAGGTAGTGGTCGATCTGCTGATCGACGAAGGTATCCAGGCGCCGCTTGGCTTCATCTTCGCCAGCAGGCCAGAGTTGCTGCACGGCTGCGGGTGGCGTGGCAAAGCCGCGGACCTGTGTGGGGATCGGATCGCTGGCGAGGGGCAATGCCGCCTGCTTGCCGGGGCGCGGCAACACCGTTGGCAATGATGCCCGCAAGCGGTTGTAGCAGACCTTCTTGAACTGAGTGAAGACCTGGAAATAACCGCCGCTTTTGGTCAGCACGCTGCCGGGTTGCAGTAGCAGTTGATCCAGGTAGCTTTCGAAGCCGATACCCGCTTTATCCAGCGCCTGCTGTACGGCCTGATCACGGCGGGTCTCGTTGATGCCGTATTCATCGTTGCAATGCAGCGTCTCGATCTGCAGCTCCTGGCATAGGTCGAGCAGCACTTTGGGTGCCTGATCCCAATGATCGGCGTGGCGGAGCAGCAAAGGGATGTGCAACTCGCTTAGTGACGCGCTGAGTGCTTGCAGGTTGCGCAGCCAAAAGTCGACCTTGCATGGCGCATCATCGTGAGCTTGCCATTGCTGCGGGCTGATCAGATACACGGCCACCGTCGGACCCTTGCGGCAGGCATGGTGCAGGGCGGTGTTGTCGTGAATGCGCAGGTCGCTGCGCAACCAGATCAGTTGCATGGGCTTCTCGTTATGGTTGTCGTTCATGCTTCATAACCTTGAAGAAGGCCCAGTTGCTGCAGGCACTGCTGAGCGGCCAGCGGGTCATCGATCAAGTACAAGTCTGCGATCTCCTGGGCTTGTACGAGCAATTCGGCGCGGTGGATCACCACAGCCGGCCCGACAATGAGTTTTTTGCAATGACAGCCCTGCAGCAGGCGCGGCAGGGTGTTGAGGTTGAGGGCGCGGCTCGAATACATCAGTACCGCGCGAGCCCCCAGGCGTTCGATGGCCAGTGCCAGTTCGCCGGGCGGCAGCGGCCAGTCAAAGACTTCCACCGGGCAATCGGCGCTGCTGATCAGCCAGGCCGTCAGCCACAGTTGCGGCTCCATCGGCACGTCCGATTGATTGATCAACAGCAGTGGCGCGCCACTGAGCTGGCGATTGTTGTGGTAGATGCGCGCGCCGAATTTGCTGCGCAGCCACGAGCAGAAAAACGTGCGCTCCATCTGCGCGCCAAACTGGCCTTGCCAGCGTTGGTCGAGGTCCTTGAGCAGGGGGTGCAGCAGGTGCTCGTACAGGGTGCTGGGCGGATACAGGGCCATCACTCGATTGAAGGTTTCATCGACCTTGCGTTCGGCCAGTTCGCTGATGGCTTGCAGCAGGGCGCGGCGCAACGGCTGCCAGTCGTTCTCGGCCTGGGCGTCGATCAGCTGGGCCGGCGCGTCGAGCAGTTGCTTGACCTGGCTGACGGCTACGCCGCGGGCCAGCCAGGTGAGGATGGTCTGCACCCGCTGCACATGGGCCTGGGTATACAGGCGATGGCCTTTGGCGGTGCGTTGCGGCACCACCAGGCCATAGCGGCGTTCCCAGGCGCGCAGGGTCACCGCGTTGACGCCGGTCAGGCGCGCCACTTCGCGGATCGGCAACCAGCCATCGGCGAGGGCTTGTTGATAGGGGGTAGGGGATTCGGCCAAGGCGGTAACGGCGTGGGAGCGGCTCATGATTCAGATCGCATTTCGCAGGCTAAGGTTTTCCGGATGCGGCTGCAGGTAGACCTGTTGGCTCACATAGGGATCGGGGTGCAGGCGGAACAGGTGCTTGAGCAGGGTCAGCGGTACCACAAGCGGCACGATCCCTTCGCGATACTGGTCGATCAGCTGGCGCAGTTCGCGCTTGTCGGCACTGTCGATGGCACCGCGCAGGTAACCGCTCAGGTGCAGCAACACGTTGGTATGGGTGCCGCGGGTGGCGCAGCGTGTGAGGGCTGCCATCAGTGCGCTGAAGTAGCGCGGGCCGATCTCGCTGGCATCGCTGCGGCCCATGGAACCGAGCATCTTGCCGATGGCTTTGTACTGCAAGGGGTGGGTGGCCATCAGCTGATATTTATAGCGCGCGTGAAATTCCATCAGGGCGCGGCGGGTCAGGCCTTGCGCCAGCAACGCTTGCCAGTCGGCGTAGGCGTATACGCGGGTGATGAAGTTCTCGCGCAGCACCGGATCGTACAGGCGGCCGTCTTCTTCGATCGGCAAGTCCGGGTGGCGCGCGCAAAAGGCGGCGGCATAGATACCGCGTCCGCCCGCTTGCTGCGGGGCGCCGTTTTCGCGGTAGACCTTGACTCGCTCCATGCCGCAGGAGGGCGACTTGTGCATGAAGATGTAGCCACTGATGTCGTGCAGTTCGCTGGCCATCTGCTCGCCGTACTCGGCCAGTTGGCGGGTAACGTTCAGTGCGCGGTTGACCGTGCCGACCGCTTGTGGCGCGTGGCTTTCGCCGACCAGGCGGATAGGCTCGCGCGGGGTTCCCATGCCGATGGCCACTTCAGGGCATACCTGCACGAACTTGAAATGTTCGCTGAGGGTGCGGCTGCACAGCCGCGATTCCTTGTGACCGCCGTTGTAGCGCACTTCGGCGCCCATCAGGCAGGCGCTGATGGCGATGCGGGGTTTGCTGCTGAGCGGGGTGGACATGGCGAACCTCTGACAAAAATTGTACAGATCACAAGCGCTGTACAACTAGTTTCATCATAGATTCGGATATGTACAAGTCAATTTTTTTGTACAAGAGTTGGCGGCGGAGAATCTGGCGTTGCGGTGGTGCCTGCCCCGGCCCCTTCGCGAGCAAGCTTTGCTCCCACGGGGGCACGGCTCAGATGCGGCATTGCATTGCGAGCTAAGCTTGTTCGCGAACAGACAACCAGCAGCGCCGCATCATTTCCAGCCGATGCGCCATACCTCAGCATCCTGCAAAGCCTGCCAGGGCAGCTGCTGAACATTCCCGGTCATGACCGCCTGCAGTGCCACGCCGATAACCGTCTGCTCGTCGTCATCGAGCAGCAGTTCGGTCACCAGAAAGTGTTTTTCCTTGTTGCGCGGCTGCGCCGCCGTCCATTTCGACAGCAGCAGTTTGCGTGGATTCAGGCGGCGTGGCGCGCCGCCAGGCTTATGCATTGAGTGCACTGATGAGTTTGCGGGCTGCTTCCTGGCCACTCAACCACGCGCCTTCGACACGGCCGGAAAGGCACCAGTCGCCACACACATAGATGCCCAGATCGGCATCCGCCAGAGCACCCCATTCGTGGTTGCTCGATGGCCGTGCATAGAGCCAGCGATGTGCCAGGCTGAAACTCGGTGCGGGCACCGGGCAACTGAGCAGTTCGGCGAATGCACCATACAGATGCTCGATCACGGCCTCTTTGGACAGGTCGATGTGCTGACGGCTCCACTCACTGCTGGCATGCAGCACCCAGGTGTCGAGCGTCGCTTCGCGCCCCGGTTTGCTGCGATTGCAGGCCAGCCAGTCGAGGGGGCTGTCCTGCACGAAGCAGCCTTGCATCGGGGTGTCGAGCGGGTGCTCGAAACCCAGCGCCACGGCCCAGGTCGGGTCCATCTTGACCCCGGCAGCGACGGCGGCAAGCTTGGGTACCGTCGCCAGCAGCGCGGTCGCCTGAGGTGCCGGCACCGCGCAGATCACATGGCTGAACGGCCCGTGGCTGGCGCCTTCGGCGTCGAGCAGATGCCAGTACTGTTTGCCACGGAACACTTCGGTGATGCGGCAGGAAAATACCGCAGGCGTGTCGCCGAGTTCGGCGCGGCCGATGGCACCCATGCGCGGCGTGCCGACCCAGCGGGTCTGCTCGTCAGGCGAGGGGCTCAATACGCCAGCGTTGGAATTGTAGAGCTGCGGTGTCCATTCCTGAACCCAGCCCTGAGCTTGCCATTGCTGGACCTGGGACACGAAACGACGGTCGCGGGCAGTGAAATATTGGGCACCCAGATCGAGCGACCCGGCATCGCTGCGCTTGCTCGACATGCGCCCACCCGGGCCCTTGCTTTTGTCGAACAGATGCACGGCGTGCCCGGCCTGAATCAGTGCCTGGGCGGCGGAGAGTCCGGCAATACCGGTACCGATGATTGCGATAGGTACAGTCATAGTGGCCTCGTAACTTCTCTAAAGCACAGACTACGCTCAAGAACAAACCTGTACAATGGCGTTTTCCGGTACAACTTGACTGTACGCCGTTTTGTCGGTTGCTCTATTGTTTATCTGAGGGGTGGCGTAATACTTAAGTGCCTTCTCTTAATAAAAATAGACTAGCGACGTTGATCCAACGCCACACAAAGGAAGGTCACATGCATATATTGCTGACGGGCGGTACCGGTTTGATTGGCCGGGCTCTGTGCCGGCGCTGGTTGGCAGCAGGCCACCAGTTGACGGTGTGGAGCCGTGATCCCGCGACGGTGCGGCGCCTGTGTGGTGAAGGCGTGCGAGGTGTCGAGCGCCTTGAGGAGCTTGGTGCGGAACCTGTCGATGCGGTGATCAATCTGGCCGGCGCGCCGATTGCCGATCGTCCCTGGACCGGCAAGCGGCGCGCCTTTCTGTGGGCCAGTCGCATTGCCCTGACCGAAAAGCTGCTGGAGTGGTTGCAGGATCGCGGGCATCGGCCTGCGGTACTCATCAGCGGCTCGGCGGTGGGCTGGTACGGTGATGCGGGCGAGCGTGAAATCACTGAAGCCTCGACCCCTGTCAAAGAAGATTTCGCCAGCCAGCTCTGCATCGCCTGGGAAGAAACCGCCGAACGCGCCAGCAACCTTGGCCTGCGCGTGGTACTGGTGCGCACCGGCCTGGTGCTGTCCAGTGAGGGCGGTTTCCTCAAGCGCCTGGCGCTGCCGTTCAAGCTTGGCCTGGGCGGCCCTATCGGCGATGGTCGGCAGTGGATGCCTTGGGTGCACATCGACGACCAAATCGCCCTGATAGATTTTCTCCTGCATCAGGCTGATGCTCAGGGCCCCTATAATGCCTGCGCCCCCAACCCGGTGCGCAACCGCGAGTTCGCCAAGCGCCTGGGCCAGGCCCTGCACCGTCCCGCGTTCCTGCCGCTGCCGGCGCCGCTGTTGCGCATCGGCCTGGGGGAAATGGCCGGGCTGCTGCTGGGCGGGCAGCGGGCGCGGCCGACGCGGCTGCAAGAGGCCGGCTTCACCTTCAAATTCACCGATCTGCAATCGGCCCTGGACGATTTGTCCGGGCGCCTCTAACATAGGATGCTGCATGACTGATCATGCTCTGCTGTTGGTCAATCTGGGCTCTCCGGCTTCGACTTCAGTCGCCGACGTAAGAAGCTACCTCAACCAGTTCCTCATGGACCCTTACGTCATCGACCTGCCGTGGCCGATTCGTCGCCTGCTGGTGTCGCTGATCCTGATCAAGCGCCCTGAGCAGTCGGCGCATGCCTACGCCTCGATCTGGTGGGAGGAAGGCTCGCCGCTGGTCGAGCTGACCCGACGCCTGCGCACTCAGGTCGAGCCGTTGTGGGCCCATGGCCCGGTGGAGATCGCCATGCGCTATGGCCAGCCCTCGTTGCAGTCGGTGCTTGGCAAACTGGCGGCGCAAGGCGTGCGCAAGGTGACCCTGGCGCCTCTGTATCCGCAGTTCGCCGACAGCACGGTGACCACGGTGATCGAAGAGGCGCGGCGGGTGGTGGCGGATGATCGCTTGCCCATCGAATTTGTGCTGCTCAAGCCGTTCTACGATCAGCCTGAGTACCTTGACGCGCTGGCCGAGAGTGCCCGTGCCTATGTGGAGCGGGATTACGACCACCTGCTGTTCAGTTTTCACGGGCTTCCCGAGCGGCACATCAAGAAGCTGCTGCCCAAGGATGAGCCACGCCACTGTCTGGCCGATAGTGACTGCTGCATGAAGGCATCACCACAGACCCTCGCCGTCTGTTACCGCGCCCAGTGCATGCACGCCGCACACTCGGTGGCGCAGCGCCTCGGGTTACCGGCGGACAAGTGGTCGGTGGCGTTCCAGTCCCGCCTCGGGCGCGACAAGTGGATCGAGCCGTACACCGAGGCGCGCCTGGAAGCGTTGGCGAAGGACGGGGTGAAGAAGATCCTGGTGATGTGCCCGGCGTTCGTCGCCGATTGCATCGAGACGCTCGAGGAAATCGGCGACCGTGGCCGCGAGACTTTCGTCGAGGCGGGTGGAGAGGAGTTGGTGCTGGTGCCGTGCCTCAACGATGGCGCGCAGTGGGCGCAGGCGTTGACGGGGTTATGCGAGCGGGCTTGATTCTGGCGGCATCCCCGCAGGAGCGGGTTCTGCCCGCCCTTCAAGCGAATGGAATCTAAGCGGTAGAGTACCCGCCCCGCAGGTCGGAAGTGCGCGGGTACTCCGTTGGAGTCGCGGAACGTTTGGGTTTCAGTCGTTAGCCCCATGGCTATGTCTTAGCGCATCGGCAGTAGATTTGTTGCTAAAAAATTTAGATAAAGAACGGTGATTTTGAATTTTCGAAAGATTCGCGCAAAGTTCAGCATTCGCCAAAAACGCGCGGTTACATACCATTTGACGCGATGGCCTTCAGAATTTTCCTACAGTACCTTCGGAATAGGCTGATGGCGGAGGTCGTTGGACAGCAGTCACTATCGTTTCCGAGCAAGCGAGCGCTCTACGCCTTGTTTATAGCGTATTGCGTATAACTTTTTGGTTTGGAAATGTTCTATGCAAATACAGTTACCACCCCTTGTTATAACTCCAGGCGGAATTCAGACTTATTCGCCTGATGGAAATGGAGGTGGCTATTTTGACTCCATCCCTCGTCAGCAAGCAGGATTGCCTAGCGCTCTGAGAGACATTATAGGGAAAGCGGATGATCTATATACTTCCGGAAGGAAGAAGGAAGAAGGAAGAAGGAAGAAGGAAGAAGGCAGACTATGCCGAAGCGGCGAGTGCGCTGCACGTTACCTTGGATTTGGAAATCGAGTCCAAACGAGCGTTGATTGAAAGTGAAAACAATGGGGCGGTCGATCCTGCCGGTGTTGCGCTACGGGTACTGTCTTTGCTAATAGAGGAGAACGTTCAGGCCTCTCAAAATCAGACGGCGATTGCGCTTTCATACCACGGCTCCGATCCTCTTTTGAATGATTTTAAAATCCCCGAAGGGGTAGACGCATTCGGATACCACGACGCTTGGAAGGTGGAACGCTGGAGGACTACCAGCTTCGCGATGATGTAACTCTATTTTATACGAGTGACGCGATAGAGTTATATGATATTCAACTGGAAAAGGAGCATGGCATATGAGCGTTAAATCATTTTTGGACAGCTTCTCTCCCGAAGAAATAGTCCAAGTTCTTTCTGGGGCAGAAGCCGGTATCGACTATCCCCACCTCGATATGCTGCTCACCCAAACGCGCAGCCCCAGCTTGACTCCCGCTCAAGTACTGGCAGTGGTAACCGAACTGCTCAACAGCGGAGTTATTGTTTATGGTGTCAAGGGTGGCCGATATACGAAGGGGCCGCAGTGGACCGCCGTTGATACTTCAAGGCTGAAGAGCTGACTTATCTGCAATACTGCCGATTATCGTGAGATCCCTGCGCCCGCAGAGCTGTTTGAATAGTTCGCGGGCCCAGACCGCCCCCCCCCACAAGCGGGGCGGTGCCTTGATCAAAGCTCAGGGGTGTTCTTCTTCCACTCACCGCCACCTGGCAGCAGAAGGTTCAAGGCAATCGCTACAACCGCGCACAGTGCAATCCCCTTCAGGCCGAAGTCGCTTGGCCCCGTCCCGGTACCGATCAGTACCCCGCCAATCCCGAACACCAGGGTCACCGAAACGATCACCAGGTTTCGCGCTTCACCGAGATCGATCTGGTTGCGGATCAGGGTATTCATCCCCACCGCCGCGATCGAGCCGAACAACAGGCACAGAATCCCGCCCATCACTGGCACCGGGATGCTTTGCAGCAACGCGCCGAACTTGCCGATGAACGCCAGGCTGATGGCGAACACCGCTGCCCAGGTCATGATCTTGGGGTTGTAGTTCTTGGTCAGCATCACCGCGCCGGTGACTTCCGCGTAGGTGGTGTTGGGCGGTCCACCGAAGAGTCCGGCGGCTGTGGTGGCGATGCCATCACCCAGCAACGTGCGGTGCAATCCCGGTTTTTTCAGGTAGTCGCGACCGGTCACGCTACCCACCGCGATCACCCCGCCGATATGCTCGATGGCTGGCGCCAAGGCCACCGGCACGATGAACAGAATCGCCTGCCAATTGAACGCTGGCGCGGTGAAGTGCGGGATGGCCAGCCAGGGCGCGGCGGCGATCTTGGCGGTGTCGACCACGCCAAACCAGAATGCCAGGGCAAAGCCCACCAGCACGCCTGAGATGATCGGCACCAGGCGGAAGATGCCTTTGCCGAACACCGCCACCAGCAGGGTGGTCAGCAGTGCCGGCATGGAGATCAGCATGGCGGTGCTGTAGGGGATCAGCTCGCTGCCATCGCCGGCTCTGCCCATCGCCATGTTGGCGGCGATCGGCGCCATGGCCAGGCCGATGGAAATGATCACCGGGCCGATCACCACCGGCGGCAGCAGGCGGTCGATGAATCCGGTGCCTTTGATTTTTACCGCCAGGCCCAGGAAGGTGTAGACGAAGCCTGCTGCCATCACCCCGCCCATGGTCTCGGCCAGGCCGAACTGGCCCTTGGCGAGAATGATCGGGGTGATGAAGGCGAAGCTCGAGGCCAGGAACACCGGAACCTGCCGCCCCGTGACGATCTGGAACAGCAGCGTGCCCAGGCCGGCGGTGAACAGCGCCACGTTGGGGTCCAACCCGGTAATCAGTGGCATCAGCACCAGGGCGCCGAAGGCCACGAACAGCATCTGCGCGCCAGACAGAATCTGGCGCCACAGCGGGTCGTTGAACTCGTCCTGCATGCTTAACCGTCCTTCTGCTTGGTGCCGAAGATCTTGTCGCCGGCATCGCCCAGGCCGGGAATGATGTAGCCGTGTTCGTTGAGCTTTTCGTCGATCGAGGCGGTGTAGATCTGCACGTCGGGGTGGGCTTTTTCCACTGCGGCGATGCCTTCTGGCGCCGCGACCAGGACCATGGCGCGAATGTCCTGGCAACCGGCTTTTTTCAGCAGATCGATGGTGGCGACCATTGAGCCGCCGGTGGCCAGCATCGGGTCGATGATCATCGCCAGGCGCTCGTTGATCTCGGGCACCAGTTTTTCCAGATAGGTATGCGCTTGGAGGGTCTGCTCGTTGCGGGCGATGCCCACGGCACTCACCTTGGCGCCCGGGATCAGGCTGAGCACGCCGTCGAGCATGCCGATGCCGGCTCGCAGGATGGGCACTACGGTGATTTTCTTGCCGGCGATCTTCTCGACCTCGACGGTACCGGCCCAGCCTTCGATGTTGTAGGTTTCCAGGGGCAGGTCCTTGGTCGCTTCGTAGGTCAGCAGGGCGCCGACTTCTTGGGCGAGTTCGCGGAAATTCTTGGTGCTGATATCAGCGCGACGCATCAAGCCGATTTTGTGGCGGATCAGCGGATGGCGGATTTCGCGGATGGACATGTGAAAAAACTCCCTGATCGGTCAGAAAAATGCGGGCTAGATTAATCTATTCGACACAATGTGTCTGTGAGCACATAGGACGTTAGTCCAGAAAAGCTTGATCTGATCGAAGCGGGTGCGTACCTTTGCCCGCTTTTATTCCGCCACCCCCCAGGAGAGCGCCATGTCCGCTGATCTCGAGCACATCCGTCAAGTCATGCGCGAGGCCGATTGCCTGTACAGCGAAGCTGAACTCGAGGCGGCCATCGCCCGTGTCGGCGCACATATCTGCAGCGAACTGGCCGACACCAACCCGGTGGTGTTCTGTGTCATGAACGGTGGATTGATTTTCGCCGGCAAGCTGCTGACCCATCTGAATTTCCCGCTGGAAGCCTCGTACTTGCACGCCACGCGCTATCGCCACGAGACCCGCGGCGGCGATCTGTTCTGGAAGGCCAAGCCGGAAATCTCCTTTATCGACCGCGATGTGCTGATCATCGACGACATCCTCGACGAAGGGCACACCCTCAGCGCCATCATCGATTTCTGCAAGCATGCCGGCGCCCGTGCGGTGCACACCGCCGTGTTGATCGACAAACTGCACGATCGCAAGGCCAGCCCGGATCTCAAGGCCGATTACGTCGGCCTGACCTGCATCGATCGGTTCATCTTCGGTTACGGCATGGATTACAAGGGTTACTGGCGCAACGCGGCCGGGATCTACGCGGTGAAGGGGCTCTAGGCGTTTCACGCGCCACTGTGGGACTGGGCTCTACCCAGGGAGGCGCATGTCGAGGCACCTCGGTGTCTGCTTCGTGGGCAGAGCCCACTCCTACATTAGAGCGGTCTTTGCCCTTCGGGCTCTAATTCACCGTGCTAAAGTGCAGGCCTGCCGATCTGGAGCCTGCCATGCGCCTTGCCGTTGCCGCCCTCGCTGTTCTCGTCAGCCTGCCCCTGGCTGCCGCCCCTTTGCACTCCCAGTACCTGCCCCCTGATGACCAGTCGCTGCGCGAAGGCGAGCCTGAGCAACAGCAATTGTTGCAGGTGACCGAGTATTCCATCGTCGCGGGCAACGAACGGCTGTCAAATCAGCAGCCGATCCCGGTGACGGCGCCGCTGTTTCTGCGCCTGAAGGGCAAATCCCTGGCCAAGGCGGCGACGCTCAATCAGGTGCTGATCACCTTCGACGGTGAAAGCAAAAGCCTGAAAAAACCGGCGTTCGACGACGACACCAAGACCCTCACCCTCAACTACCCGTTGTCGATGTACCGCAGCTTGATCGACATGCTGCGCAATGAAACGGTCTACGTGCAGTTCCTCACGTACGCCAACGGCCACATCTGGGCCGACCTGCATACCATCGGCGGCCCACGCGCGCGTTGAGTGTCGGCTGCAGGCAGGTATAAACTGCGTGCCCCGTGAAATGACCGCGACAGCAAGTTGGAGTCGGCAATGCGTAAAGACAAGAAGCAAGTGATCGGTGACGAGATTGGCGATGGGCAAATCAAGCTGTTTCTGGATTTCGAACCCGTCGATGCCACTTCGCCTTCGTTGCACAAGCTGATCAAGGCATACCGCGGTTTGCGGGTGGATGATTTCGAGCGTTTTCTGGTGTTCTTCCGCGAAGCCGGCCTTGATCTTGACGGCAAGGACGAGCACGGCCAGACCTTCATCGAGCTGATCAAGGATCAGCGCAACGCGCCGGAATATATTGAATTGATCGAAAAAGCCCGCGGTTGATCGAGCACAGATGGCGCTCTCACGATCCTCTTCGCGGGCAGGCCTTGCCCCCACAGGTGTGCGCTTGACACTGTGAGAGCAGAGCTTGCCCGCGAAGGGGCCGGTACGACCAGCCCATCAGCGTCAGACAGCGTCAGAGCGATGAAACGATCGGCTCTGGTGTCGCCTGAACCAGCTCCAACCGCGTATTACTCTGCGCACTGACCCGGTTGTACAGCTCGGCATCGCTTTCGAGGGCCTTTTCCCGCGCCGGGAAGATTTCCTTGAGCTTGGCTGTCCAGGCCTCGGACCTGTACTGCTCAGGGAAGCAGCGCTCGATCAGCTCCAGCATGATCGACACCGTGACGGACGCGCCCGGAGAGGCGCCCAGCAACGCTGCCAGGCTGCCATCGGCCGCTGACACCAGCTCGGTCCCGAACTGCAGCACGCCGCCTTTCTTGGCATCCTTCTTGATGATCTGCACACGTTGGCCGGCCACTTCCAGGCGCCAGTCTTCAGCCCGCGCGCCCGGATAGAAGCGCCGCAGCGATTCCAGACGTTGCTCCATGGACTGCATCACTTCGCTGATCAGGTACTTGGTCAGGTCCATGTTGTCACGGGCCACGGCCAGCATCGGGCCGAGGTTGCCGGCGCGTACCGACTTGGGCAGGTCGAGGAGCGAACCGTGCTTGAGGAACTTGGTAGTGAAGCCGGCGTAAGGCCCGAACAGCAGCGATTTTTTGCCATCGACCACACGGGTGTCCAGGTGCGGCACCGACATGGGTGGCGAGCCCACGGCGGCCTGGCTGTAGACCTTGGCCTGGTGCTGCTTGACGATTTCCGGGTTGTCGCAACGCAGCCACTGGCCGCTGACCGGGAAGCCGCCGAAGCCTTTGCCCTCTTCGATGCCCGAGGCTTGCAGCAGCGGCAATGCCGCACCGCCCGCACCCAGGAACACAAAGCGCGCATCCAGCTGGCGAGTGCTGCCGCTGTTGACGTCCTTGATGTCGACGGTCCAGCCGCTGCCGTTACGGCGCAGGCCGGTGACGCGCTTGGAGTACTTGACCTGGGCATCGGCGGCGCTGGCCAGATGGCCAAGCAGCTTGTTGGTCAGGGCGCCGAAGTTGACGTCGGTGCCTTTTTCGACGCGGGTCGCGGCGATGTGCTGGTCGGCCGGGCGGCCGGGCATCATCAACGGCATCCACTCGCCCATCAGCGTTTTGTCTTCGGTGTACACCATGCTGGCGAAGGCGTGGTGCGGCTTGAGCGCCTCGAAGCGTTTTTTCAGATAGGCCACGCCCTTGTCGCCTTCGACGTAGCTCAGGTGGGGGACGGGGCTGATGAACGACTTGGCCGAGCCGAAGGTGCTCTTTTGCGTGAGGTAGGCCCAGAACTGCTTGGACACCTCGAACTGGGTGTTGATGTGTACGGCTTTCTTGATGTCTATCGAACCGTCGGCAGCCTGTGGCGTGTAGTTCAGCTCGCACAGGCCAGCGTGGCCGGTGCCGGCGTTGTTCCAGGGGTTGGAACTCTCGGCGGCTCCCGAATCCATCAGCTCGACGACTTCCAGTCGCAGGGTCGGATCAAGCTCTTTGAGCAGTACGGCCAGGGTGGCACTCATGATGCCCGCGCCTACCAGTACTGCATCGACTGCTTCATTCTGCGCCATTAACGCGTCTCCAAAATCTTCAGCACCAAATTGACAACATGGGATCCTGATTCTGGACAGCCCATGTCCGATTCGTAGCAAAATCCTTGCAGTGTCAGCGGGCGTCTGCTGTCCGGCCAGAGTGAGTATGAACTCACGTCAGCGCGCGGCAGGCAATTCGACCATTGGTCGAGACGGCCGGAAACACTCGATGCGTCACTCTTGTTGTGAACAGGAGCTGCCTGGTCGGTTCATTTGGGTCTGTGCTTGCGACTGGGGCCCCAGACGCGATGGACGGAGTAACGGTGCATTTGCTGATGCAATATTGTTCATTTTGCTCGCCACACTCTTGTGAAGTTGTGAAAACCCGTGTTTTTCACGCTCTTTTGGAGTCGTGAACCTCAAAAAAAGGTTCGCCGTGCAGCGTGTGGCGCAACCCTGGGATCAAGACAAGAGTACCGAACAGGCAGGCACACTGTAATGCTTGACCCTTGTGGGCGGCTCTCTGTGGGCGGTGCGAGGGGGCAAATGCTGAGCATTGGCGGTGCTGCGAGGCCCGATCAGGAGACGTCCTTATAATCGGGGGAAGATTATAACGGCGAACGCCGCGCATTTGTCCTGATTTATGGACTTTTATTGCGTGCCCACATCACGGTCCGGCGAGACCCACGGCACGCGCGGGTTACAGCCCGATGACGGGAACGGCCAGCGGTAACAAGGGTCTAGGAATCGAGGCTGTACCGCGCGGCTGTCGCGCCCGCTATACTGCGCCGCTAGTGCCTAACCCTGGAGACTTGAGCATGTTGCAACGCCTGTTGTTCGGTTTGATCGCAGTGACCACCCTGACGCTGGCCGGTTGTGCCAACAGCCCGCAGCAACTCAGCCCGCAACCTCGCGTGACCGCGCAGCTGGCGGCGGTCGGCCACGGCCAGCCAGTGGTGGTGCGCGTGGTCGATGGCCGTGCTTCGCCGACCCTCGGTACTCGGGGTGGCCTGTACCCTGAGACCAGCGCCGTGACCGTCAATGCCAACGACATAGTGCCCAAGCTGCAGGCACAAACCGAAGCCGCCGTGCGTTTGCTGGGGTTCACCCCGAGCAGCAACGGCCCGCAGCTGACCGTGACCCTGACGGATCTCAAGTACCAGTCGCCTAAAGAAGGCATGTACGTGACCGAAGCGACCATCAGCGCCAATTTCCGCGCCGATGTACGCAACTCGGGCGGCAGCTACAGTGGCCGTTACGCCGCGTCGCTGAACCAGCGTTTCGGCATGGCGCCGAATCAGGAGACCAACACCAAGCTTGTCGGCGATGTATTGAGCGACGCGCTGACCCGTCTGTTCCAGGACCCGACCATCGGCCAGAAGCTGTCTCAGTAAGCGCCTGACGTAAAAAGCCCGCCGCCATCTCATCGATGGGGCGGGCTTTTTAGTGGGCGCGTGATGCCTGGGCAGCGGCCTGTACGACGGCTCAGGCCGCCTCGACGGAGAAGTCCAGCATGCTGATGCCGGTGCCCGCGTCGAGCTCCGGCCAGTGCTCGTGCTGATGGCCGCCCAAGGCGCAATAGACCAGCCAGTTGCGGTCTTGCACGTTGAAGGCGAGGGCATCGATCAACGCTTCCTGCTCGTCACTGGGGGCGATCAGGTAGAGGCGATCCTGGTTCTGGGCGTGCAGCATGACAAGCTCCGTGGCAATCCGGTTCGATTCGGTGCAGCAGCATGGCTTGTTTGAATGACGAGCGTGTGACAGGGGGATTTAGCGGCGCGGTGATATTTTGTTGTGATGTTGCTGGCCTCTGCGCGAGCAAGCTTTGCTCCCACAGGTGTACATATGTGGGAGCAAAGCTTGCTCGCGAAGAGGCCCGTGAGGTTACCCTCGAATCAAAGGGGAATACCCGCCTTGACCCGATACTGATTGCGCACCGGCGTGGCGTATTGCAGCACCAGGTAGGGCCGCTGCTCAACCGGGCAGGCATCCAGACGGCGCTGCCATTCGGCTTTGGCGCGCTCCAGTTCATCGGCGGGGAACAGCGTGCTGGCGGCAGGCACCTGCAGCGCCGGATCGGCTTCGGCCCACTGCGCGTAGGCCAGGTAGTGCACCGGGAACAATCGGTACCCGCCCAGGATCTGCCGATCGATCTCGATGGCCAACAACTTGGTGTCCTCGAACGACTCACTGATCGGCGCGGCGAAGTTCACATGCACGCGGCCTTTGTAGCCGGTGATGCCCAGGGCGATGCTGACGTCATCCTCGCCCGGCGCCTTGGTATAGCTGCCGGTGGTGGCCCGGATATACAGCTCGCGCGCCTTGGCCTGATCGCAGGGGTCGTATTCGTAGCTGATCGACACCGGGGTCAGGTTGAGCGACTGAATGACTTCACCGAATGGCTCGTCCTTGCGGCTCATGTGGAACATCTTCAGGATCGCCGACTCGGTACGGTCGTCACCGTCCTTGGCGCGGCCTTCGGCCTGGGCGATCCAGATCGAGGCGATATCGCTGCGGATCGAGTGGTTTATGTACGCCGACAGCAGTTGGTAAGCCGCGAGTTTTTCGCGTCGGCCGATGATCGAGCGGTGCACGATGAAGCTCTTGTTCAGGCGCATCAGATCGCTGACGAAAGGCTTTTGCAGGAGGTTGTCGCCAATCGCGATACGCGGGGTCGGCAAGCCGGCGTGGTATACGGCATAGTTGACGAAGGCCGGGTCCATGACGATGTCGCGGTGGTTGGCGAAAAACAGATAGGCGCTACCGGACTTGAACTGCTCGACGCCGGTATAAGTCACACCGTCTGTGGCGCGATCGATGGTGTGGTCGACGTAGAACTCGACCTTGTCCTGCAAGGTAGCGACACTGTCGATGCCGGCGAACTCACGGCGCAGCTTCTTGGCGATCATGGGCTTGAGCAACCAACCCAGGGCACCGGCAAATTTGGGGAAGCGGAAATGAACGAGGATATCGAGAAACGCCTGGTCACTGAGCAGACGCTTCAGAACAGCTGCGACTTCGCTATCGTCGTACGGTCGGATGGCATCGAATTCGCCCATCATGCTCTCTTGTTGGAAACGGCTAATGTAATTAGGCAGGGCTCGAACACCGGGCGATACGCTCTCGGCGGCACGACTGACCCTGCAGCAGACCGCCGATTATACGCATAACTGATCAACGAGGCCCTGATGCTCGAAACCGAACCCTATGATTGCCCGTATTGCGGCGAGCCGGCCGAGGCGGTACTGGACCTTTCCGGTGGCGACCAGCAGTACATCGAGGATTGCCCGGTGTGCTGCCGGCCGATCAGTTTTGTCCTGCAGACCGATGGCCAGGAATGGCAACTCGACGTCTACAGCGAGAACGAGTGATGCAGCGCATCTACGAGCCGGCCAACCTGATGGAAGCCGAGATGCTCCTGTCGATGCTTGCCAGCGAGGGCATCAACGCGCACCTGGCCGGGCGTGATCTGCTGGGCGGCATGGGCGAGCTGCCCGCTATGGGCTTGCTGGGCATGACGGTCGACAATGACCAGGCCGAGTACGCACGCCAGCTCATCGCCGAGTACACTAGTGCCCTGCCGGTCCTGGGCGATGAGCCCGAGAACTACGCGGGCGAGCTGCTGTGTTGAGCCTGCCGGTGTCGATGGCACCCTTTGCCGAGAGTTGTGTTTAGCCATGTGTGGACGTTTTGCCCTTTTCCGCTGGTCGCCGTCGTTCGCCGCGCTGCCGGGGTTCCCCGCCGACCAGCAGGCGCAGTGGAATATTTCACCCGGCGACAACGTGTTGATCCAGCGTGTTGCCGGTGAAGGGCGCGAATTGGTTAGAGCGCGTTGGGGCCTGACCCCGCCATGGCTGACCGATCTGTCGCGCACGCCGGCCCACGCCCGCGCCGAAACCCTGGCCGAGCAGCCGATGTTTCGCGACGCCTTTCGCTTGCGCCGCTGCCTGATCCCGGCCAACGGTTTTTATGAATGGCGCGGTACGCTGCGCAAGCAGCCGTTCTGGCTGACGCCGGGGGAGGGCTCGTCGCTGTTTTTCGCAGCGGTATGGGAGGCTTATCCGGTAGAAGGGCATACCTGGCTGAGTACGGCGGTGGTCACTCAAGCGGCCGCCAGCCAGCGTCGGCCCTTGCTGCTCGATGCGGCTGGGCAAGCCGCCTGGCTCGACCCCGCAACGCCCGTGGCCGTGCTCCATTCGCTGCTGGCCAGCCCGCAGCAGCCGTTGCGCGAACGGCCGCTGGCCAATCTGATCAACGATCCCAAGCTCAATGCGCCGGAGTGTCTGACGCCGGCGTAATGCACGCAGTTCTGTCATGTGTGCCGATCATCCACGCATGTATCGGATCTGACACCTACTGTTGATTTTCTATCTGAAAACTGGCATCCAAGGCGCGGCCGTCCTAGGCTATCGGTCATTTTTCAGGGAGAGCGTCATGCGTAAGGTTTTAGTTACATTGTCGGCCACCATTGCCCTGGCGGGCTGCCAGGCGGTCAACACCACCCATGGCGACGCCGTAGGTGTCGAGCGCAAACAGTACATGTTCAGCATGTTGTCGACCGATCAGGTCAACCAGATGTACGCCCAGTCCTACAAGGAGACAGTCGGTGAGGCGAGCAGCAAGGGCGTGCTCGAAAAGGACACCGCCGATGCCAAGCGCGTGCGGGCGATCGCCGATCGCTTGATCGCCCAGGCGCCCAAATTGCGTGCCGATGCAGCCCAATGGCAGTGGGAGGTCAACGTCATCAAAAGTGACGAGCTCAATGCCAATTGCGGGCCCGGCGGCAAGATCATCGTTTATAGCGGCCTGATCGATCAGCTCAAACTCACCGATGGCGAGCTGGCGGCGGTAATGGGTCATGAAATCGCCCACGCCTTGCGCGAGCATGGCCGCGAAGCCATGTCCAAGGCCTATGGCGTGCAGATGGCGCGTCAGGGAGCAGGTGCGCTGCTGGGGCTGGGCGAGAACAGTCTGCAGTTGGCCGATACGGTGGTGCAGTACAGCCTCACCTTGCCCAACAGCCGCAGCAATGAAAACGAAGCGGACCTCATCGGCCTTGAGCTGTCGGCGCGGGCCGGTTATGACCCGAACGCGGCGATCACTTTGTGGAACAAGATGGGCGCCGCCGCCAACGGCTCGGCACCACCGGAGTTCATGAGCACCCACCCGGCGTCGGCCAACCGCATCAGTTCGCTGCAAGCGGCGATCCCCAAGGTGATGCCGCTGTATCAGCAGTCGAAAAAATCCTGAGACCGGCGCCTTCTGCGGCCAGCGATTTAGCCGCGGATGGCGCTGTAGATCTTGAACCCACCCCCCTCGTGCAGCGTCTTGCAGGGCCCGACATGCTCCTGCATGAGCGGCTGATAGCGCAGGAAAGCATTGGCGACGATTCGTAGCTCGCCGCCTTTTTGCAGATGCTCGCGGGATTTTTTCAGCATGGTTTCCGACGCGCGATAATCGGTGTGCACGCCGGTATGGAACGGCGGATTGCTGAGGATCGCTGCCAGTGGCTGCGGGGCGGCGTCGATACCGTCACCGATGAGCACTTCGCCTTCCAGGCCGTTGGCGGCCAGGGTCAAGCGGCTGCTGGCCACGGCGAAAGCGTCGACGTCCAGCAGGGTGACCTGGGATTGCGGGTAGCGACGTTTGATCATCGCCCCCAGCACCCCGGCGCCGCAGCCAAAATCAAGCACATGCCCGGTCGGCAAGCCGTCGAGGAAATCGAGCAGCAGCGCGGTACCACGATCCAGCCGGCCGTGACTGAACACCCCAGGCAGGCTTATGACGCTCAGCGGACCGTCGGCCAGCTCCAGCTCGTAACGTTGCGCGAGGCTTTCGAGGGCCAACGGTTGCGGTGCGACCTCGATATCTACCGCCCACAACTGGCAATGCCGGGCGCTGTCGATCTTGCGCGGCTTGCCGAAGTCCTGCAGTTGCTTGGCCGCACCCTCGATGCCACCGCGCTTTTCGCCGACCAGGTACAAGGTGCGGCCCGCCAGGCGCGAGGCCAGGGCATTGAGCAGGTAGTGGGTCAGGTCGCGGGCCTTGGGCAAAAACAGCACCGCGCCGTCGATCTCGTCATTCGGTGCTTCGGTGCCGAAGTGGCTGCGTCCGGCGAAGCGTGCCTCCAGGGCGGCATGGTCGCCGGCATGCCAGCTCCAGCCGCAGGCCTGGGGCAGTTGCCCAAGCAAGTCATCGGCCGGGAGACCGGCCATCAGCCAGCGACCCTGAAAAGAATCGGCCTGACGAAGCAACACTTCACTGCGCGGGTCCATGAAATGGCTCCTGAAAAAAAGTCCGGCAGTCTATCAGTTCACCTGTCGCAGCGGCGTGCCGGCAAAGAACCCTGCGGCGTTGTCCGCCAACTGCCCGACGATACGCTGACGTGCCTCGCGGCTGCCCCAGGCGCTGTGGGGGGTGACGATCAGGCGCGGGATGTCGTCGGCCAGCAGCGGGTTGCCGTTGACCGGCGGCTCGACGCTGAGTACGTCGGTGGCAGCGCCGCCCAGTTGGCCGCGGCGCAGCGCGTCGGCCAGTGCTTGCTCATCGATGATGCCGCCGCGGGCGGTGTTGACGATAAAGGCGCCGGGTTTCATCAGGTTCAATTCACGGGCGCCGATCATGTGCCGGGTATGTTCGTTGAGCGGGCAGTGCAAGGTCAGTGCATCGACCTGGCCGAGCAACTCATCGAGCGGCATGCGGTCGGGGCGTGCCGGGCGGCCGGGAATCTGCCCGGGCAGCACGCGCATGCCGAAGGCTTCGGCCAGCCGCGCGACGGCGCTGCCCAGTTCGCCTTGGCCGAGCAGCCCGAGGGTCTTGCCTTCGAGCTCGACGATCGGGAAGTCCAGCAGGCAGAACTGCCTGGAGCGCTGCCACGCACCCGCAGCGATGGCTTGCTGGTAGTCGCTGACGCGGGTAGCCAGGGCCAGCAGCAGCATCAGGGTGTGCTGGGCCACCGACGGCGTGCCGTAGCCCTGGCAGTTGCTGACGCTGACACCTTGGGCGCGGGCCGCCGCCAGGTCGACGTTGTTGGTGCCGGTGGCGGCGATCAGGATCAGCTTGAGGTCGGGGCAGGCCTGGAGCACAGTGGCATCGATCACCGCCTTGTTGGTGATGGCCACGCTGGCGCCTTGCAGGTGCGCGATGGTCTGCTCGGGTAGGGTGCTGGCGTGCAGCTGCAGATCGTCGAAGGCTGCATGCAGCGGGGCGAAATCGAGATCGCCCAGATCCAGTGTGCTGTAGTCGAGAAAAACCGCGCGGCGAAGATTGCTCATCAACTGTACCTGTCCTGATCCGTGGTGGAGCTTCTATGATCGTGTAACGAGGAGGCTTGGCCCTCGCTACAGGGTGTTCGAGATGGGTCATCCTACAAGAATTGTTTCTGAATGAATCGTGAGGTAGTGGCATGTATTGGGCAGAGTTTTTGACCGTGGCGCTGATTCACCTGCTGGCAGTGGCCAGCCCCGGTCCGGATTTCGCCGTGGTGGTGCGCGAAAGCGTAGCCCACGGTCGACGCGCCGGCACCTGGACCGCACTGGGCGTGGGCTCGGCGATTTTCCTGCATGTCGGCTATTCGTTGCTGGGCATCGGCCTGATCGTGTCGCAGTCCATCGTGCTGTTCAACCTGCTCAAATGGCTGGCAGCGGCCTATTTGCTGTACATCGGTTTCAAGGCCTTGCGCGCCAAGCCGGCAGTTGCGGGCGCAGAAACCGTCGCCGCGCTGCCGGTCGAGCGTTCAGCGGGCGCGGCCTACCGTGCCGGTTTCATGACCAACGGCCTGAATCCCAAGGCCACGCTGTTTTTCCTGTCGCTGTTCACCGTGGTGATCAACCCCCATACGCCGCTGGCGGTGCAGGCCGGTTATGGCGTGTATCTGGCAGTGGCCACGGCGGCGTGGTTCTGCCTGGTGGCGCTGTTGTTCAGCCAGCGGCGGGTGCGAGCCGGTTTCGCGCGCATGGGCCATTGGTTCGACCGCACCATGGGGGCTGTGCTGATTGCGTTGGGTGTAAAAATTGCGCTGACCGAGATGCATTAAGCGAGTCAGTTAAATTTGCGTTGGTGCCGATGGCCTCTTCGCGAGCAAGCTTTGCTCCCACAGAGCAAACAGCACTAGAGTCGAACACCTGAGGGAGCAAGGCTTGCCCGCGAAGAGGCCGGTTCAGACACCATTGTCAGACAGGTCCTACGGGCGAAATTGGCATGCAGTGCTAGGGTAATCATCAGACTCTCGCACTTAGCCAAAGGACTCCCGAGATGCAGACTCGCGTTATTCCACCCGCTGACGGTGCCTATACCTTCCCCCTGCTGATCAAGCGCCTGCTGCTGTCGGGCAGCCGCTACGAGAAAACCCGCGAAATCGTCTACCGCGATCGAGTGCGCTACAGCTACCCGACCCTCACCGAACGCATCTCGCGCCTGGCCAACGTACTGGTCGCCGCCGGGGTGCAGCCGGGCGACACCGTGGCGGTCATGGAGTGGGACAGCCACCGCTATCTGGAATGCATGTTCGCCATCCCGATGATCGGCGCGGTGATCCACACCATCAACGTGCGCCTGTCGCCCGAGCAGATCCTCTACACCATGAACCACGCCGAGGACAAACTGGTGCTGCTCAACAGCGAGTTCGTGCCGCTGTTTCAGGCGTTGGCGGGCCAATTGACCACGGTGGAGAAAACCCTGCTGCTGACCGATGGCAGCGAAAAGACCGCCGCGCTGCCCAATCTGGTGGGTGAATACGAGCAACTCCTCGCGGGCGCCAGCAGCCGGTACGACTTCCCGGATTTCGATGAAAACTCGGTGGCCACCACGTTCTACACCACTGGCACCACCGGCAACCCCAAGGGGGTGTACTTCACCCATCGTCAGTTGGTGCTGCATACCCTCGCAGCGGCCACCATTACCGGCAGCATCGACAGCGTACGGCTGATGGGCACCGATGACGTCTATATGCCGATCACGCCGATGTTCCATGTGCACGCCTGGGGCATCCCGTACGTGGCCACCATGCTGGGCATCAAGCAGGTCTACCCCGGCCGCTACGAGCCGGACATGCTGGTCAATCTGTGGCGCACGGAAAAGGTCAGTTTCTCCCATTGCGTGCCGACCATCCTGCAGATGCTGCTCAACGCCAAGGGGGACACCGATTTCGGCGGCTGGAAGATCATCATCGGTGGCAGCGCCCTCAATCGCGGCCTCTACGAAGCGGCCAAGGCTCGCGGTATTCAGCTGACCGCCGCCTACGGCATGTCGGAAACCTGCCCGTTGATCTCCTGTGCGCATTTCAACGAAGAACTCCAGGCCGGCACCGACGAGCTGCGCGTCACCTACCGGATCAAGGCCGGGGTGCCCGTGCCGCTGGTGGATGCCGCCATCGTCGACAGCGACGGCAACTTTCTCCCGGCCGATGGCGAAACCCAAGGTGAGCTGGTACTGCGTGCACCTTGGTTGAGCATGGGGTATTTGCGCGAGCCGCAGAAGGGCGCCGAGTTATGGGACGGCGGCTGGATGCACACCGGTGACGTCGCCACCCTGGACACCATGGGCGTGATCGATATTCGCGACCGTATCAAGGACGTGATCAAGACCGGCGGCGAATGGGTCTCGTCGCTAGAGCTCGAAGACTTGATCAGCCGTCATCCCGGCGTGCGCGAGGTGGCGGTGGTGGGCATGGCCGATGCGCAATGGGGCGAGCGGCCCTTCGCATTGCTGGTGCTGCGTGACGGTCAGACACTGGATGCGCAATCGCTCAAGGCGCACTTGCTACCGTTCGTCGAATTGGGCCTGATCAACAAGTGGGCCATCCCGAGTCAGATCGCGGTGGTCGGCGAGATCCCCAAGACCAGCGTCGGCAAGCTCGACAAGAAGCGAATCCGGGTTGAAGTCCTGGCCTGGCAGGCCGATAACAGTCCGTTCCTGTCGTCATTGTGAGCGATGCAGGTGAGGACCTGATGGCCGTGAAAACTCTTCATTGAGGACCTGCCTTCCTGCATATGGCTTGTTACAATCCCGCTTTCGGGCTTGTCATCGCTTTGACGTTGGCCAAATGACATTATCCGTGGGAGAGGGCCAATGGCCTCAGCACCTTCACTTTGGCAGCTGGCCAAGCTGCCATTGGCCATCGGCTTCGCCTCTTCGCTGGCGGCGCCGGCGTATGGCATCGCGTTCAACGTTGGCGATGTCGAGGGGCAGTTCGATTCCTCGCTGTCGATCGGCTCCAGTTGGTCGACGCAAAACCCTGATCGCCATCTGATCGGCGCCAACAATGGCGGCGTGGGGTTATCGCAGTCCGCAGACAACGGCCGCTTGAACTACAAGGCCGGCGACGCCTTCAGCAAGATCTTCAAAGGCGTGCACGACCTCGAGCTGAAATACGGCGACAGCGGCCTGTTCGTACGCGGCAAGTACTGGTACGACTTTCAGCTCAAGGATGAAAACCAGCGGTTCGCCGATATCAGCGACTCGGGGCGCGAACAAAGCGCTCGGTCGTCGGGCGCCGAGTTTCTCGATGCCTTCGTCTACCACAATTTCGCCATTGGCGATTTGCCGGGCACCGTGCGCCTGGGCAAGCAAGTGGTCAACTGGGGCGAGAGCACCTTCATCGGCGGCGGCATCAACAGCATCAACCCGATCGATGTTTCGGCGTTTCGTCGTCCCGGCGCCGAGATCAAGGAAGGCTTGATCCCGGTCAACATGTTCTACCTGTCCCAGAGCCTGACCGACAATCTCACCGCCGAGGGCTTCTATCAAATCGGCTGGAAGGCGACGGTCAATGACAACTGCGGCACGTTTTTCTCGCAGTCCGATGTGATCACCGGCGGCTGCAACGACAACCTCGGCGTGCTCGGCACCCAGAGCGCCACGCTGGCGCGCCTGCCTGCCGGGCAGCGCACCGCCGCGGCAGCGGCCCTGGCGGCTCAGGGAGTCAGCTATGGCTCGCCGGACGAGGGCGTGATCGTGCATCGCGGCGCCGATCGCGATGCCCGCGACAGCGGTCAGTTCGGCCTGGCCCTGCGTTACCTCTATGACCCGCTCGACACCGAGTTCGGCGCCTATTTCATGAATTACCACAGCCGCCTGCCGATGTTCAGCGGCCACGCTGCGCCGGCCAGCGCCTACTCCAGCGCCACCGCGTTGCAGGCCGCCGGGCTGTCGCCGGCCGCGGCCCGGTCGCTGGTGCCGACGGTGGTCACGGCCAACTCCAATTACTACCTCGAATACCCCGAGGACATTCGCCTGTACGGCTTGAGTTTCGCCACCACGCTGCCGTCGGGTACGGCCTGGAATGGTGAAGTGAGCTACCGGCCCAATGCGCCGATCCAGATCAACACCACGGATATTCTGTATTCCGGTCTGGCAGTGCCCGGCGTCTCGCAGTTGACCGGCACGCCGGGCAGCGATCAGCAGGGTTATCGCCGCAAGGAGATCACCCAGGTGCAGACCAGCCTCACGCATTTCTTCGATCAGGTGATGGGCGCCGACCGCCTGACCCTGGTGGGTGAAGTCGGCTGGACCCACGTCGGTGGGCTGGACAGCACCTCCAAGCTGCGCTACGGCCGCGACGCCAGTTACGGCCCCGGCCCGCTGGGCAACGGCACCTGTCAGCGCCTCAACAGCGCGACCCTGGCCGGCACCGGGCAGAACGGCGTCAGCCGCTATTGCGAGAACGACGGCTACACCACCACCGATTCCTGGGGCTACCGGGCGCGGGCGATCTGGGAGTTCAACAACGTGATCGCCGGGGTCAACCTCAAACCCAACATCGCCTGGTCTCACGACGTCGACGGTTACTCGCCGGGCCCGGGGGGCAACTTCGAAGAGGGCCGCAAAGCGGTCAGTCTCGGGCTCGATGCCGAATACCAGAACACCTACACAGCGAGCCTGTCGTACACCAATTTCTTTGATGGCAAATACAGTACGGTCGATGATCGGGACTTCGCTTCACTGAGTTTCGGTGTGAATTTCTAGCGCCCGGGGGCTTGATTCGATGAACGCTACCAAAGTCCTGTTACAGATCGGCATCCTCAGCCTGGCCCTGTTCGCCGCTGACGTGTTGGCAGAGGTGTCCGCCGCCGAGGCCAAGCACCTGGGTGCCAACCTGACGCCGATGGGGGCCGAGCGTGCAGGCAATGCCGATGGCTCCATCCCGCCCTGGACGCCGATGGCGAAGACCGCCGCGCCAGTGGACGACCGTGGTTTTCTGGGCAATCCGTACGCCAACGAAAAGCCGCTGTTCGTCATCACCGCGCAGAATGTCGAGCAGTACAAGGCCCGGCTGACCCCAGGCCAGATGGCGCTGTTCAAGCGCTATCCGGACAGCTATCGGATGCCGGTCTATACCTCCCATCGCGGCGCTACGGTGCCGGAGGAGGTCTTTGCCGCCATCCGCCGCAACGCGACGCAAACCACGCTGGTATCCGATGGCAACGGCTTGCAGGACTTCAGCAGTGCAGTGCCTTTCCCGCTGCCGCACAACGGCCTGGAAGTGATCTGGAATCACATCACCCGTTATCGCGGTGGCAGCATCAAGCGTTCGATCATCCAGGCGATGCCACAGCAAAACGGCTCGTTCAGCCCGGTATCGCTGCAGGAGCAGTTGGTGTTCCGGGATCGCATGAAGGATTTCGATCCGGCCAATCCGGGCAATGTGCTGTTCTATTTCAAGCAGGAAGTCACTGCGCCTGCACGTCTGGCAGGCAGCGTGCTATTGGTCCACGAGACCCTGGACCAGGTTGCCGAGCCTCGTGAAGCCTGGCTCTACAATGCCGGCCAGCGCCGCGTTCGACGGGCTCCGCAAGCAGCCTATGACGCGCCTGGGACCGCCGCCGACGGTTTGCGCACCTCCGACAACCTCGACATGTTCAATGGCGCCCCGGATCGCTACGACTGGCAATTGGTGGGCAAGCAGGAGTTGTACATCCCGGAGAACAGTTATGCGCTGGATTCGCCCAGCTTGAAATATGCAGACATACTTCAGGCTGGGCATATCAATCAGGATTTGGCGCGCTACGAGCTGCGCCGGGTCTGGCACGTGGTCGCCACACTCAAGCCCGGACAGCGGCATGTATACGCCAAGCGTGACTTCTACTTCGACGAAGACACCTGGCAAGCGGCGATCATCGATCACTACGATGGCCGCGGGCAGCTGTGGCGGGTGGCCGAAGCCCATGCCGAAAACTACTACAACAACCAGGTGCCCTGGTATGCGTTCGAGGTGCTCTACGACCTGCAGGCCGGGCGCTACGTGGCGTTGGGCCTGAAGAACGAGGAGGCCCGTGGCTACCAGTTCGGCGTGCCGGCCAGCACCAGCGAGTTCACGCCTGCAGCGTTGCGTCAGGAGGGTGTGCGCTAGCAGGCCCGGCCCCTTCGCGAGCAAGCTCGGCTCCCACAGAGGCGGTGTCGTACTCAGGTGCGAGCAAGCTCGGCTCCCACAGAGGCGGTGTTGTACTCAGGTGCGAGCAAGCTCGGCTCCCACGGAGGTGGTGTCGTACTCAGGTGGGAGCAAGGCTTGCCCGCGAAGGGGCCGCAACGGACACCCTGATCCTCCATCCATAAATATTTTTTTACCTGCCCGACCCCTCTCCATAGTGGCACCCCGCCCACTGTCACAAAAGCATTCGACTGACTGTCATCAAACTTACACATTCAAAGCATTAAATCTGCAACGTCTTCTCCAGTGGGCTTTCCCACAAATCCCTTGACTGAGGTGTTGCCGTGATTCTGCTGACCAAAAATCGTCTCTCGATTTTGCTGGCTTCGTTGTGCCTGAGTGGCATGGCGCATGCGACTGATGTAACGGGTGCAGGTTCGAGCTTCGTATTTCCGGTGGTGTCCAAGTGGTCCCAGGACTACAGCAAGGCATCGCCTAACCGCATCAACTACCAGTCCATCGGTTCGGGTGGCGGTATCGCGCAGATCAAGGCAGCCACGGTCGATTTCGGTGCTTCCGACGCGCCGTTGTCGGCAGAGGACCTTCAGGCCGCCGGCCTGGGTCAATTCCCTAGCGTCATCGGCGGTATCGTACCGGTCGTCAACATCGAAGGCGTCGAGCCGGGCAAGTTGAAACTGGACGGCCCGACCCTGGCCAAGATTTTCATGGGCGATATCAAGAAGTGGAACGACCCTGCCATCGTCGCGCTGAACGCTGGCGTGACGCTGCCTGACCAGGCCATCACCGTCGTGCACCGCTCGGACGGCTCGGGTACCTCTTTCAACTTCACCAACTACCTGTCCAAGGTCAGTCCCGAGTGGAACGAAAAGCTCAAGTTCGGTACCACCGTGCAGTGGCCAGCGGGTGTGGGCGGCAAGGGTAACGAAGGTGTTTCGGCCTACGTGAAGCAGATCAAGGGCTCGATCGGCTATGTCGAATTCGCCTATGCACTGCAGAACAAAATGGCTCACACCCAGCTGAAAAACGCTGCGGGCAAGTTTGTCGAACCTAGCGCCAAGGCGTTCGGTGCCGCTGCCGATACCGCTGACTGGGCGAGCGCCAAAGACTTCAACCTGATCATGACCAATGCCCCGGGCGAGGCCGCATGGCCGATCACCGCTACCACCTGGATCATCATGTACAAGACGCCGAAGAACGCCGAGCAAAGCAAGGCCGCTTTCGACTTCTTCAAATGGTCGCTGGAAAACGGTCAGGAACAAGCCGCTTCGCTGGACTACGTGGCCCTGCCGAAATCGCTGGTCGCGAAGATCGAAGGCTACTGGAAATCCGATTTCAACAAGTGATTCGATCCCGTTGAAATCCAAGACTGTAACGCTCTTTCCGGGTGCCCCCACGGGGGTATCCGGATCGGGCTTTTTCTGCGAGTGGACCTGACATGACCGAAAACACTCAATACCTGTCCACTGCGATCTCCAAGAGCGACAGTCCGGGCGACAAGCGTGCCGCCCGCGACCATCGTCATGACGTCTGGTTTCGCCGTACGATGCAAGGCGCTGCCATGCTGGTGCTGTTGTTGCTGGCCAGTATTGCCGGATCGACCCTGTGGGGTGGATTCGAAGCGTTCAAGACCTTTGGCTTCGGGTTTCTGACCAGCACCGAGTGGGACGTCGTAGGCGGCCATTTCGGCGCTGTAGTGCCTATCTACGGGACCCTGGTGACTTCTTTTCTCGCCCTGTTGATCGCCGTACCGGTCAGCTTCGGCATCGCGATTTTCCTTACTGAAGTAGCGCCGCCCTGGTTGCGCATGCCGATCGCTTCGGCCATCGAACTGCTGGCGGGCATTCCATCGATCATCTACGGCATGTGGGGCCTGTTCATCTTCGGCCCGTTCATGGCCGAGTACATGGCTCCCTGGATCAACGACAACCTCGGCGCACTGCCGCTGATCGGCAGTCTGTTTCAGGGCCCGCCACTGGGGATCGGCATGCTCACCGCCGGTATCGTGCTGGCGATCATGATCATTCCGTTCATTACCTCGGTGATGCACGAGGTGTTCCGCACCGTGCCATCGGCGCTCAAGGAGTCGGCCTACGCCTTGGGCGGCACCACCTGGGAAGTAGTCTGGGACATCGTCCTGCCATACACCCGCACCGCAGTGGTCGGCGGTATTTTCCTGGGTCTCGGCCGGGCGTTGGGGGAAACCATGGCAGTGACCTTCGTGTTGGGTAACGCTCACCAGTTCTCTTCTTCGCTGATGATGCCCAGCAGCTCGATTGCCTCGGTGATCGCCAACGAGTTCAGCGAGTCGTATACCGACCTCCACCGCTCTTCGCTGATTGCCCTGGGCTTCCTGCTGTTCGTCGTGACCTTCGTCGTGCTGGCCTTGGCGCGATTGATGCTGATGCGCCTGTCGCGCAAGGAGGGCCTGTGAGTAACGAAAGCATTTATCGCAAGCGCGCGTTGAAGAACCGCCTTGCGATGGTCCTCAGCTGCGCCGCCACGCTGTTCGGCCTGTTGTGGCTGGTGTGGATTCTGCTGACCACCATTATCAAGGGCGCCAGCGCGCTCAACCTCGCCCTGTTCACCGAAATGACGCCGCCGCCCGGCAGCGCCGGTGGCCTGGCCAACGCCTTTTACGGCAGCGCCCTGATGTCGCTGATCGCCTTGCTGATCGGTACGCCGATCGGCCTGGCGGCCGGTGTCTGGCTGGCGGAGTTCGCGCGCCACAGCAAGCTGGGCAATACCGTGCGCTTCATCAACGACATCCTGCTGTCGGCGCCGTCCATCGTGCTGGGGCTGTTCGTGTACACCGGGGTGATTCTGCCGATGAGTGCCTTGAGCAATCATCAGATCGGTTTCTCGGCCTTCGCCGGCTCGCTGGCTCTGGCGCTGCTGGTCATCCCGGTGGTCGTGCGGACCACCGACGAAATGCTCCAACTGCAACCTTCCACCATGCGCGAAGCAGCCCTGGCACTGGGTGTCCCGCAATGGAAGCTGACCTTGCAGATCGTTCTGCGGGCGGCCAAGGCCGGGGTGGTGACGGGGGTGATCCTGGCCCTGGCGCGTATTACCGGCGAGACCGCGCCGCTGCTGTTCACCGCCTTCGGCAACCAGTTCTGGAGCAGCAACCTGCTCAAGCCGATCGCCAGCGTGCCGGTGGTGGTGTTCCAGTACGCCATGAGCCCCTACGACGACTGGCACTCGCTGGCCTGGGCCGGTGCGCTGGTCCTGACCCTGTTCGTGTTGATGCTCAGCTTGCTCTCTCGCCTAATCCTTTTGCGCAATAGGTCTCACTGATGAATGTTCTTCCTGCGGCTCCGCAAACCAAGATTCAGGTCCGCGATCTGGAGTTCTACTACAACGATCAGCGTTCGTTGAAGAAGATCAACATGGACATCCCGGAAAAGCACGTCACCGCCATCATCGGCCCGTCGGGCTGCGGCAAGTCGACCCTGTTGCGCGTGTTCAACCGCATCTACGCCATGTACCCCAAGCAAGAGGCGCGCGGCCAGGTGCTGCTCAATGGCGAGAACATCCTCGACTCGCACTACTCGATGAACCGCCTGCGCAGTAACGTCGGCATGGTGTTCCAGAAGCCGGTGCCGTTCCCGATGTCGATCTACGACAACATTGCCTACGCCGTGCGCCATCACGAAAAGCTCTCGCGCCGCGAGATGGACGAGCGCGTCGAACAGGCTCTGCGTGGCGGCGCGTTGTGGGATGAGGTCAAGGACAAGCTCAAGCAAAGCGCCCAGAGCCTGTCGGGTGGTCAGCAACAACGCCTGTGCATTGCCCGCACTATCGCCTTGCGCCCGCAGGTCCTGCTGCTCGACGAACCGACCTCGGCGCTGGACCCGATCTCTACCGGCCGCATCGAGCAACTGATCACCGAGCTCAAGGAGCAGTTCACTGTGATCATCGTCACTCACAACATGCAACAAGCCGCGCGCTGCTCGGATTACACCGCATTCATGTTCATGGGCGAGCTGATCGAGCATGGCGACACCGACACCATCTTCACCAAACCCAGCAAGACTCAGACCGAGGATTACATTACCGGGCGCTTTGGTTGATGGCGCGGCCTGCCTGGCAGGCCATTCGCAATATGCGGTTAAAAATCTTGTCACGGAATTTTTCTTCACAAATGGGTCAAACTCCAAGCAGAGTTGTGCAGCATCTGTCTTCTGCCTTTCGAATTACTGCCCAGGAGTTTTCCATGTTCACCTCGCATCGCTTGTTGATCGCCGCCACCGCCGTTGCCATGCTGTCGGGCTGTGTTTCGCAGGGCAATCCCTATGACAATCAGGGCCAGGCTCAGCAGGGCGGGGGCGTGAGCAAGACCGCCAAGTACGGTGGCCTTGGGGCGCTGGCAGGGGCTGTAGCGGGTGCGGCGATCGACCATAACAACCGTGGCAAAGGCGCGCTGATCGGTGCGGCGGTGGTCGGTGCCTCGGCGGCCGGCTATGGCTATTACGCCGACCGGCAAGAGAAGGCCCTGCGTGCGAGCATGGCCAATACCGGCGTCGAGGTGCAGCGCCAGGGTGACCAGATCAAGCTGATCATGCCCGGCAATATCACCTTCGGTACTGATTCTTCCGCGATCGCCAGCAGCTTCTATGCGCCGCTCAATAATCTGGCCACCTCGTTCAAGCAGTTCAACGAAAACACCATCGAGATCGTCGGCTTCACCGACAGCACCGGCAGTCGCCAGCACAACATGGACCTGTCGTTGCAGCGCGCCCAGGCGGTCAGCACCTACCTGACCTCCCAGGGCATCGATGCCTCGCGCCTGTCGGTGCGCGGTGCCGGGCCTGATCAGCCGATCGCCAGCAACGCCGATGCCAATGGCCGGGCGCAGAACCGTCGGGTCGAGGTCAACCTCAAGCCGATCCCCGGTCAGCAGTACCAGCAGGCGCCTCAGCAGTAATCGCCGCATCCCAGAATCCCGCTTCCGGCGGGATTTTTTGTGGGCGTGTGGATTATCCGTCGCTGGTTTTCAGCGTGCGTGCGGCCGACGAAAAAGTGCGACAATAGCCCATCTATCTGCTCTGGCCCCGAGCCCCGTGCTGGCCTTGAGCTGCGCCTGCCGAAATGGCACCGCGACCGTCCCTGGAGGCAACGTTCCATGAAAATCCTTGTGGTTGAAGACAACCGCGACATCCTCGCCAACCTGGCCGATTACCTCGGGCTCAAGGGTTACACCGTGGATTGCGCCCAGGACGGCCTGTCGGGCTTGCACCTGGCCGCCACCGAGCATTACGACCTTATCGTCCTCGACATCATGTTGCCGGGTATCGATGGTTACACCCTGTGCAAGCGCCTGCGTGAAGATGCCCGCCGCGATACCCCGGTGATCATGCTTACCGCCCGCGATCAACTGGATGACCGCCTCCAGGGCTTCCGCTCCGGGGCCGACGACTACCTGCTCAAGCCGTTCGCCTTGTCGGAGCTGGCGGCGCGTATCGAAGCGGTCATGCGTCGCGCCCAGGGTGGCGGACGACGCAACCTGCAGGTCGGCGATCTGGTCTACGACCTCGATACCCTCGAAGTGACCCGCGATGGCCGCCTGCTCAAACTCAACCCGGTAGGCCTCAAACTGCTCGCCGTGCTGATGCAGAAAAGCCCCCACGTGTTGCGCCGTGAAGTGCTCGAAGAAGCCTTGTGGGGCGACGACTGCCCAGACAGCGACAGCCTGCGCAGCCATGTTCACCAATTGCGTCAAGTGATCGACAAGCCCTTCGACAAGCCGCTGCTGCACACGGTACACGGCGTGGGCTACCGCCTGACCGAGGGGCGGGATGGAGTTTAAACAAAGCCTCTCCCAGCGCATCATCATCGCTTTCGGCTTGATGAGCGCACTGGTAGCGGGGGCCTTTGCAGGCGGCATCGTGTTGACGGTTCACCTGGTGGAAGAGCGGTTGATCTCCACCGAGCTGGGCGGGGACCTGCAGCGGCTGCTGGCAGCTGACACGCTTGAGGATTGGAGTCATACCCCCGAGCCCAACCAGCTGTTCTACTTCAGTGGCGGCGAGGGCGAGTATCGCCTGCCCCACGACCTCAAGCACCTGTCCACCGGTTTTCACGAAGTGTTCCGCGGCCCGCTGTCCTATCACGCGATGGTGAAATTCGTGGACGGGCGACGCTATGTGCTGTTGCAGGACCAGAGTGATTTCGAGGACCGCGAGCGACTGCTGTTCGCCGTGGTATTCGTGGGCTTCGTCCTGAGTTTAGGCGTGGCGGCGCTGTTGGGCTGGCTGCTGGCGCGGCGGGTCATGGCGCCGGTCATTCGTCTGTCGCGCCAGGTCCGCCATCGCGATCAGTTGCTGGGGCTGGCACCGCCACTGGGGCCCGACTACGCCGGCGATGAGGTCGGGCAACTGGCCGTAGCCTTCGATGCCGCCCTAGGTCGGCTGCGCCATGCCTTGACCCGCGAGCGGCTGTTCACCAGCGATGTCAGTCACGAACTGCGCACACCCTTGATGGTGTTGGCCGGCTCGTGCGAGTTGCTGCTGGAATACCCGATGCTGGATGAGGCTTCGCGCAGCCAGGTGTTGCACATTCGCCATGTCAGCGAGGAAATGCGCGAACTGGTGCAGACCTTCCTGATGCTGGCCCGGGCCCAAAGCAACGAAGGTGTCAGCACCAAGACCAGCCTGGTTCGGGTGGCCGACGATGTGGCCGCGCTGTGGCGTGTACCCGTCGAACGCAAGGGGCTGCAGTTGGTCTACGAGCGGATCGATGTTGACGACACCCACTACAGTTCGACCTTTCTACACGCGGTCATGGGCAACCTGTTGCGTAACGCCTTGCATCACACCGAGCAGGGCATGATTCGCCTGCAGGTTCGCACGCACAGCTTCGTGGTCGAAGATGTCGGGGCCAGTGTGGCCGAGTCGCAGCGCGATCTGCTGCTCTCCCAGGCGAGCGCTCTGCCCATGGAACGTATGGGTTTGGGGCTGTCGCTGGTGCAACGCATCTGCGCCGACCAGGGCTGGCGCATCACCTTGACCCCACTTGCGCCCACGGGCTGTCGTTTCCAGGTTGATTTGGAACCGCTGCACTGACATCTGCGTACTGCCTCGCTTAACGAAACTTTCACATAGGCATCACTGCGCTATCACTTCGGCGCGCCTATCGTCGGCCGGCATGATCAAGGACCCGTGGCAGGTGTGGCACCATTCGTCGCTCAGGGCTGCGTCACGATAGGAATTAATCTACTTTTATCGGACGGCGTTTGGCAGCGTTGTCAAAGGGTTGCAGTCATGAAGCTAGAAATCGCTCGAAGTTTGTTCCTGGTAGCAGCGCTAGCGGTCACTTCGGTCGCCATGGCGGCGTGGCAGGAGCCACGTTCGCAGGTGCTGAGTGCCGAAGACGGTGAAGGAATCGGTGGGATGTCCAAGGCACCAAAAGCCCAGACCACCGAGCGGCCGGATCACAGTCTGCTGCTCCTGATGTTCGGTCTGGCGCAAGGCAAGAAGGCAGGCTGACGTGCTGTAGTCGATGCAACAACTAAAAGGCCCCGGGATGGGGCCTTTTTGCGTGGGGTCAATCACCTGTCGATCTGATCATTCGACCCGGCGGGGCGAGAACTCCAGGACTTTGTCAGGGGCGATGCTCACCACCGTGCCATTGCTCAACTCGGATTGCCCGACGGTGACCACGCGATCGCCCGGCGCCAGACCATCGTTGACCACCACCAAGCCTTCACGTGTTTCGCCGGTATCGATCGAGCGGCGCTCGACGATGTGCATCGGCTGATCGTTGCTGTCAGCTTTGTCGATCACTACGTAGACCGAGTCACCCGACAGGGTATACGCGATCGCACTTTGCGGAACCACGATCTGGCGGCCCTGCCACTGGCGTTGTTCGACGGTGGCGACACCCACGCTGACGGGGGCCTTGAAGGCACTGAACCGCTGGATCTGATGGTAGACGGTAAGGCCCTTGTAGCCTGCGAGGGCCAGTACCAGCAACAACACCACGGCCAACATGATCAGCAAACGCCGACGGAGCATATCCGCTTCCTTGGAAAGACTTTGAAAAACAACACTGCACATTATGCGCGATGAGCAAGGGTTTCCAGTAGCCCGTGTTGCTGGATATGAAACAAGGTCTGTCAGCGCAAGGCGTGCAAGTGGTTGTCCCACCAGCCTGAAGGCAGCGTGAGCGCAGTTGCGATCGGTGTATCCGGCCGGCAATCGTAATAGCGACAGCGACCCTGCCCAGAGGTCACCACAAAGCCGTCATGCACTGCGGCCACCCCTGCACAATCGGGCAGAGGGGCATCCAGGCGCACGGCCGCGGTGTCCAGGTCCCAGATAAAAAAACGGTTGGCCCTGGGCGCTGTCAGTGCCACCAGGCGCTGGCCGTCATGCACGGCGACGCTGGCGGTGTAGTGAGCCATGGACTGCAGTTGCGCGTCGGCCACGGCAAAGGCGGCGAAGGCGGCGCCCGGTCGCTTGATCGCCAGCAGCGGTGCGACTTCTCGGGCATCGCCCATGAATTGCTGGCACGTGAGAATCGTGCCGTCATCGGCGATGGCCAGGTGGCGCACGCTGTTCATGGCCTGAGGCAGGGCTTCGTGGCTGATGAGGGTACCGTCGCGGCGCATCAATACCAGGCTGGGCTGCATGGCGTGCAGGTTCATGTCCACCCGGCTTTCGGCCTCGGTGCGAATGCCGCCATTGGCCACGACCAAGGTTTCGCCATCCGGCAGCCACGCCACTTGATGAGGGCCAATACCATGGGTGGCGATTTCGCCCGTGCGTTGCAGGTGGGGCCCGTCGAAACGGTAGACGCCCAACAGGCCACGCCCGGGGTCGGTGGTGTCGTTCTCGGTGGTGTACAGCCATTCGCCGCCTTTGTGGATCACGGCATGGCCATAGAAGTGCCGATCGGCGGGTGTGTGCAGCGTCTGCAGCAGGCGCCCGTCGCGCAGGTCCAGCAGATAGCTTTCGGTGCCTGGGCGACGGGCGACGAACAGTGCGATGGGCTGGCTGGGGTGGTGGATGATGTCGTGGCACCGCTGCCCGACCTCGGTAGCGAATACCTGCCGGCCGTCCAGCCGATAGCCGACGGCGTAGTGGCGGCCGTCGCTGTCGTCCCGTGCCGACAACAGCAATGGCGACGCCTGGCGGCTCTTGAACAGTTTCCAGCCGCCGAGGGTCACCGCGCTCAGCAACGCGCTGCCCAAGTTGAGGCGCTGAGGGATGGCCATATCAGTCACCGTCGTTGGCATTGAAGCCCAGTTGAATGTTCAAGGCCTTGGCCAGTTCGTTCTGGTGCAAGCGATGGACGCCATCGAGGCGCGCGTAGATATCGTCGAGCACTGGCTTGCCGGCGGGGTCCTCCAGCAGCGCGGTGAGCGAGCGGCTGTTGGCATCCAGCGCGTGCAGGGCGGCGGCGTAAGCGCTATCGATTTTTTCCGCCAGTGCCTTTTGATCCGCTGGCAGCAGGCCGCGCAAGCCCTTGCCATCGACCCCCAGCCATACGCTCTGGGCCGCCAGCAGCGAAGCCTGCAGGCTTTTCAGCGACGATTGGCTGCGCCATGCCTCGGCCTGATACGGCTGCGGCACGCCTTTGCTCTGGCGGCCCATGGGCGTGCCGAGTTTTTTCTTGAGGGTGTCGAGTGCAGTCACTTGCACGCGCAAGACTTCGGCGATGGCCTCGTGGGAATCGGCGTAACGCTGGTTGGGGAATTTCGACATCTGCGCGAGCACGCCGTCGGTGCCGGTCCAGCCCGCGAGAATGGCCTCGGCGAGGTGTTTCTGCCGTTCGCCAATGGCTACCAACAGTGGGCAGTAGCTGGCCTTGCGCGTGGCATCCGCCAGTTCCGGTTTGCTGTCGAAGAGGATGTATTCGTAAGCCGACAGCCCCTGCACCACCACGCTGGCGTTGGTCAGGGACTGGGCGTCGATGGGCTGCCCGGCGCTGATCAGCGCCTCGACCTGGCGCCCCACCAGGTTCTTCTTGTCTGGCCAGAACTGTACCGACCAGGCGCGGTTGCCCTCGGCCAGGGGGCCGATCAACAGCGGCTGCAAGGCGGCCCAGGCCTTCTGTGCGTGAAGAAAGTCAGCGCGAGCCGTGGTCAGGTCGGCGGTGCCGGCGCAGAAGGCGAGGGCGCTGATCGCCAGTTGCCGATCGGCCTCGACCCAGCGGGAGTAGGTGGGCAGGATCACCTGATTGGCGATGGCGGCACTGGTGTCGGCCTGTGGGTCCTTGGCCTGTGGCGGCGAACAGGCCCCCAGCGCCAGCGCGGCGAGGGTGGTGAACAAGAGCTTGGGGCGCAGTAACAATTTGTGTGGAGGCATGGAATGGGCGCTCGTGCGAATCACAGTGAATTGAGGAACGCCAGCAGGGCATCGCGCTGCTCGGCATTGAAGGTCAGGACGTGGCGTTTGGCGGGCTCGGCCTCGCCGCCGTGCCAAACCACTGCTTCGAGCAGGTTGCGGGCACGGCCGTCGTGGAGGAACTGGCTGTGGCCACTGACCGTTTCGCTCAGGCCTATGCCCCATAGCGGCGGTGTGCGCCAGTCGCTGGGGCCGGCCAGGAACTCGGCACGGCCGTCGGCCAGGCCGGGGCCCATGTCGTGCAGCAGCAGGTCGGTGTAAGGCCGAATGATCTGGCTCGCCAGGGCAGGATCGTCGGCGTCGCTGGCGGTGGTGTACTGCGGCACGTGGCACGCCTGGCAACCGGCCTGATAGAACAGATTCTTGCCGGCGAGTACCTGCGGCGCGGCAACATCACGGCGCGCCGGTACGCCCAGATGGCGGGTATAGAACTGCACCAGGCGCAGGATGTTGTCGCTCACTTCCAGACCGCCGTCCGGCTCGTTGCCATTGGCCGCAGCAATGCAGGCGGTTTGCGCGGCCGTACAGTCATCGGCCGGTTTGAGGCGGCTGGTCAAGCCCATGTCGCCCGCAAAGGCGTGAGCGTTCTGCTGCAGGAGGCTCGGTTGCCCGGCCTTCCAGCCGAAGCGTCCGAGTACGGTGCTGCCCAGGGTGTCGTCCCACACGCGATTGGCTTTGCCTTGCACGCCTTTACCCTGCTTGGCCTGGGTGCTGGCGTTGGCCAGGATCGCCTCTTCAGGGATGGCTTCGAGCAGGCCCAGGCCGATCATCGGCGGTGCGATGCGTGCGGACATCTGTGTGTCGGGATGCAGGGGGCCATAGCCAAGTTGGCTGATCTGCACCTGCGGTTTGCGCAACGCCACTCGAAAACCGTCGTCGAACCACACCTCGACCGCGCTGTACTCGACCCGCACCTTGCCCTCCGCAGGCACCCCGGGGATGGCCATGTCCTGCAATTGCGTGCCATAGGTGGGTTCGGGGATCACGCCGGTGCGTTCCAGCAGCGCTTGCTGGCCGGTCGCCGGGGCGATCGAAAGGCGCACCAGCATCGATACTGCATTGAGCGTCTCGGGCCCTGGTGGATGGCCGCGACCGTCGCGGATATGGCAGTTCTGGCAAGCATTGGTGTTGAACAGCGGCCCCAGGCCATCCCGTGCTGTGGTGCTCGATGGCGCGATGACCCAAGGGTTACGAAAGAAACTGTTGCCCACGCTGAAATCCAGGCGTTGTTCGCGAGACAGATTGGCTGACGGCTGGGAGTAGGCCAGCCGATCCTGACGCTTGACCGTCGCCTCCCCGGCCGAACGCGCCTCACCGGGCTCGGGCTCGGTGAAGCGCGGTGGCGCATCGCAGGCGCTCAGGCATGCGCTGAGGGCCAGGGCAAATAGGCGAAACCATGAGGCGTACATCGGCGAGCCTGTTGCCGGATAACCTGTGGGAGCGAGTTCTGCTCGCGAAGCTGGCAAAGGCTTCACGGGCAGCGCCGCTCCCACAGGTATTCTCCTTGCAGGATCAAAACTCGTGATCAGCGGTATCCGGGTTCAGATCCGTGATGCCCAGTTTGCCCGCTGCCTGTTCGATGGCACCGGTCTGCTTCACCAGCGCAGCGATGGCATCGCGGATCACCTGATTGCCGGCACTGTTGCCCGGCGCAATCAACTGGTCGAAATGCTCGCCCTTGTTGGCGTGATCGACAATCACTTGCATACGCGCTTCGGTGTCGGCGAGATCGGCCTGCAAGGTGAGGTCGGTGGTCTTGTCGGCCTTGGCCACCAGCGACGACAGACTGGCGCCTGTCAGTTTGCTGCCATCGACGCGGGTGTATTCGCCCAGGTAGATATTGCGGATGCCCTTGGCGTTATAAAACGCCGAGTTGTAGGTGTTATCGCTGAAGCAATCGTGCTCGTCTTCCGGCGAGTTGGCTTCCAGCGCCACCTTCATGCGTTCGCCGGCCAGCTCACCCAACGACAGGCTGCCGATGCCGAACAGCATCTTGCGCAAGCCCGCGTCAACGGGTTCCTTGGCCAGGGTGGCGCGGTAGTTGTCGGCCACATTGGGCTGCCATTGGCCGACCATTTCCTTGAGGTCGCTGACCAGCAGATCGGTCACAGCCTTCAGGTAGGCACGGCGACGCTCGTTGTGACCGCCGGTGGCGCCAGCGCCTTCGAGGTAATCGGACGACGGGCGATTGCCGGCCCCCGGGCCGGTACCGTTGAGGTCCTGGCCCCAGAGGAGGAATTCGATGGCATGGTAGCCGGTGGTGACGTTGGCTTCGGAGCCACCCAGCTCGTTGAGGCTGGCGAGTTTTTCAGGGGTGATGTCCTTGACGTCGACTTTGTCTTCGCCCACCTGGATTTCGGTGTTGGCGATGATATTGGCCGTGGCTGCGGGGTTGCCGAGGGCGTGCTCGTAGCTCTTGTCGGTGTAGTCGATCAGGCCCTCGTCCAGGGGCCAGGCGTTGACCTGGCCTTCCCAGTCATCGATGAGGGTGTTGCCGAAGCGGAAGGCTTCGGTCTGCAGGTACGGCACGCGGGAGGCAACCCAGGCGTCGCGTGCGGCCTTGAGGGTCGCGTCGCCGGGCTTGGCGAGGAAGGCGTCGACAGCGCTTTGCAGGGTTTGGGCGGTACTCAAGGAATCGCTGAACGCGGCATAGGCCAGCTCGGCGTAGTGGTCGACCACGACTCTGGCGGCGCTTTCGTCGACGTTGACGGACGCTGTGGCGGTGGTCGCAGTGGCGGTGCTTGCAGCGGGCGTCGGCACCTTGTCGGCCGCTTTTTCCTTGTCGCTGCTGTCACCGCAGCCGGCGAGGGAGATGGCAATGGCCAGCAGACTGGCGCTGGCCAGGGGCATACGAATCATGGCGAAATCCTGCGTCAAAAATGGGCTCGACCGCGCGCTGCAGCACGCGAAACGGCGCCATGATGCGAAGGATTTGCATTTGCTGTAAAGGAGGAATATTAAAAATATTTCATGTAACTTTATGTTGCCAGGCATGTAACTGAATGTTGCAAGTCTTTATCTAAAAAATACTTAAATTTCATAGGGTTACGTCGTTAAGGATTTCAGTCTGTCGGCTTGTTTCAGAAAGGCCAGTAATTCGCGAGCGGGCAGCGGTTTGCTGTACAGATAGCCCTGACCTTCATGGCACCCTTCGGAAATCACATAGGCTTCCTGGGCGCTGGTCTCCACGCCCTCGGCGATCACCTGCATGCCCAGGCTTTTGCCCAGTTGGATGATGGCCCGCACGATGGTGGTGTCATCGTCGTCCTGAACCAGATCCTGCACGAAGCTCTTGTCGATCTTGATCTTGTCCAGCGGCAACGATTTCAGATAACTCAGGGACGAGTATCCCGTACCGAAGTCATCGATGGCGATCAACGCCCCGGAGCGACGCAGGCTGAGCAGATGCTGGGCGGCGGTGCTGATGTCTTCCATCAGGCCGGTCTCGGTGACTTCCAGCTCCAGGCTGCGCGGCGGCAGACGGTACATTTGCAGGAAGTTGTTGACCACCCGCGGCAGCTCGTTGTGGTGCAGCTGCACGGTGGACAGGTTGACCGCCATGCGCAGGTTGCTGAAGCCCAGGTCGTGCCACTCGCGCAATTGCTTGCAGGACTGGTCGAGCACCCATTCGCCCAGGGCGATAATGGTGCCGTTCTGTTCGGCCAGCGGGATGAACTGGTCGGGCGGGACCATGCCGTGTTCCGGGTGGGTCCAGCGCAGCAAGGCTTCCACACCGACTACGCTGTGATCGCGATAGCTGATCTGCGGTTGGTAGACCAGGTGCAGCTGGTTTTTCGCCAGGGCCTCGCGCAGGTCCTTCTCGAGCTCGCGGCGCCGGCGCATTTCGCTGTCGACGCTGGCGATGTAGAACTGATAACGATTGCGCGAACGGCTTTTGGCCAGGGTCATGGTCTGTTCGGCTTTTTGCAGCAGTTTTTCGGTGCTGTCGCCGTCTTCCGGGAACAAGGTGATGCCGATGGTGGCGCGCAGGCGGATTTCTTCGAGGTCCAGACCAAAGGGCGCCTCAAGGCCGTCGAGTACATTCTGGGCCAGCTCGGCGGCCTCGTAGGGTTGTTCGATGTCGGCCTGGACCAGTGCGAACTGATCGCCGCCCAGCCGCGCCAGCGCCCCGAGACGGCCGCTGTAGCCGCGCAGACGGTCGGCCAATGCCAGCAGCAACTGGTCGCCGGTCTGGTAGCTGAACTGTTCGTTGATGCCCTTGAAATCATCGAGGCCGACGCACAGCACCGCCACCCGCCGTTGCAGGCGGCCAGCGTCGACGAGGATCTTGTCCAGTTGCTCCTGGAACTGCTGGCGATTCGGCAGGCCGGTGAGAAAGTCGTACTGGGCCATGCGCAGCAGGCTGTTCTCGGCCTCATGGCGCAGGTGGGTGTTGCGATCGATAGAGGCCAGCAGTTGATTGGCGGTATTGACCCACACGCCCAGTTCGTTTTTCTCGTGCCCCTTGAGCAGCGGAATCTGGTGCTGGCTGGGGCGGTCGGGGTTGATCTGGGTCAGGTGCTCGATGATCTTGGACAGCGGCTTGGTCAGCAGCCAGTGGTAGATCAGGTACAGCACCAGCGCCAGAGCGAGTGCCCGCAGGACGCCGGAAATGAAGATGATCACCGAGCTGGCGATGAAATCCTCGCCATAGGTGGCAGTGTCGAGGGTGATGCTGAGATCACCGTAATACTCGCTGTACTGGCCCTTGCCCACCAATTGGGTGGTGAAGGTGCGTTCCTGACCGAGGATCAGGTCGGTCATCCAGCGCAGCGGGAATTGCTGCAGCGGCCGGGATTTTTCCGCCAGCATGGTTTCGTTCGGGTGGCCGATGGAGGCCATGCGCACGGCATCGTTCTGGAACAGGCCTTCGATGACCTGCATGCCCATCTCGCGGTCCAGGCTATACACCGCCTGGGTGGAGGGATCGCGGAACATGTCGAGGACACGATTGGCATCGTTGGCCACGGCCTGACGCGTCTTGTGAATATCGAAGACGATCTGCGCACAACTGAGCACTACGCCCACGATCAATGCCGAGAGCAGCACGACCCTGAGCAGCTTGACCGACAAGCTGTGTTTAAGCTCCAGCTTCAATGGGGTATTCCTTGGTGGGTGCGCTTAACATCATTTAGCCATCATCTTTCGCAATCCCCTGCGCTACGTCAAGGGATCGGTCAATGAAACCTGGGGGTTTTGCTCTGATGTACTACAAGGCGCAGCATTGGCTGTGTCTATGTGTCGGTCGCCGAGGGCAGAAACTTGAGGAGCCCGGGGGCAATATTGCCACGGGTTGATCTTAGCGTGCTATGAGCTTGGGGCAAGCGTTAATTTATGCTGCTCCAGGCATGAAAAAACCCGGACATACCGGGTTTTTTCAGGGGCTGCATCGTGATGCAGCGACGGCTTACGCCTTGAAAGTCTTGCCTTCGAACTGCTCGGCGACGAACTTCCAGTTGACCAGGTTCCAGAACGCCTCGACATACTTCGGACGGACGTTGCGGTAGTCGATGTAGTAGGCGTGTTCCCAGACGTCGCAGGTCAGCAGCGGGGTGTCGCCGCTGGTCAGCGGGTTGCCGGCGCCGATGGTGCTGGCCAGGGCCAGGTTACCGTCAGCCTTTTTGACCAGCCAGCCCCAGCCGGAGCCGAAGGTGCCGACGGAAGTCTTGGTGAACTCTTCCTTGAACTTTTCGAACGAACCGAACGCGGCGTTGATGGCTTCGGCCAGGGCGCCAGTTGGAGCGCCGCCAGCGTTTGGAGCCAGGCAGTTCCAGTAGAAGGTGTGGTTCCAGACCTGAGCGGCGTTGTTGAAGATACCGCCCGAGGAAGAGACGACGATTTCTTCAAGGGTCTTGCCTTCGAACTCAGTGCCTGGGACCAGGCCATTGAGGTTCACGACGTAGGTGTTGTGGTGCTTGTCGTGGTGGAATTCCAGCGTTTCCTTGGAGATGTGCGGCTGCAGGGCATCATGAGCGTACGGCAGCGCAGGTAATTCGAAAGCCATGGTGGTTCTCCTAATCAGGTCAGTTTGCGAGATACGCTAGGCCGATCACGGGCGGCCTGAGTACGCCGGCGAGTTTGTACTCTTTGCGGCGCAAGCCAAGGATCATAGCACCGGCTGTCCGGTAGAACCACGCAACAACTGTGTGGAATAGCCGCTGCAGACACCTCGTCGCCGAAACGGGCCAAGGCACGTCGACGCGTTCAGCCGGCGATCAATTGCCCTGCCACGGCGAACATCATGATGGCCACCAGCAGATCGATCAGGCGCCAGGTCGCCGGTCGTGCCAGCCACGGCGCCAACCAGGCTGCGCCGAGGGCCAAGGTGAAAAACCACAGCAGCGACGCGCTGGCGGCGCCGGCCACATAGGCACTGGGCGCTGCCTGTTGGGCGCCGAGCGAGCCGATCAGCAGCACCGTATCGAGGTACACGTGGGGGTTGAGCAGGGTCACGGCCAGCGCGCTCAGCAATACCGCCTTGAGCGAGCGCACGCCAGTGTTTTGCCCTTCTTGCAAGCTCTGCCGGCTGAGCGCGCGGCGCAGTGCCTTGCTGGCGTACCAGAGCAGAAACGCGGCGCCGCCCCAGCGTGCGATCGACAGCAGTAACGGGCTGTGCGCCAGCACCGTCGCCAGGCCGAACACGCCGGCGGTGACCAGCAGCGCGTCGCAGACCACGCATAGCGCCGCTACCGGCAGGTGATGTTCGCGGCGCAGGCTCTGCGCGAGCACGAAGGCGTTTTGTGTGCCGATGGCCATGATCAGCCCGGCGGCCACCAGCAGGCCATTGAGATAACTTTGCAGCATGTTGGCAGGCTCCTTTGAATGGGGGCAGTCTGCGCAGATGAGCGGAATAAGAAAAATCAATGTTGCTGATGTCTCATTAGAAAATATGATAACGGCGAGAGCGCTGGGCATCTTCGTTGTCATCAAGCATCATTCCCGGCCCGCGGCGCTGTCGACCCAGCGCGAGCGCCGCACTGGGCCAGGCGCTTGCAGATGCAAGCGCCAGCTCGTTGAAATACTGCAACCGAAACACAGGCGGAGCGCTTCATGAAAATTCTGGTCACCGGCGCGAGCGGGTTTATCGGCGGACGTTTTGCCCGTCACGCCCTGGAGCAGGGCTTCGAGGTGCGCGTCAATGGCCGTCGCGCCGAGGGCGTCGCCCATCTGCTGCGTCGCGGTGCACAGTTCGTCGAAGGTGATCTGAGCGATCCGCATCTGGCCCAGCGCCTGTGCATCGGTGTCGACGCGGTGGTGCATTGCGCAGGCGCCACGGGGCATTGGGGGCGCGCGCAGGATTTCCAGCAGAACACGGTGCAGGCCACCGAGAACATCGTCGAGGGCTGCCTCAAGGAACATGTGCGGCGGCTGGTGTACCTGTCGTGCGCATCGATCTATCGCAATGGCCGCTCGCAGCTGGCGATCAAGGAAGAGCCGCTGGCGCGACGCTTTGCCGATGCGGCTACGCGCAGCCGCCACCTGGCCGAGCAGAAGGTGTTCGGTGCGGCGGAGTTCGGCCTCGAAGTGATCGCCCTGCGCCCGGCCACCGTCATTGGGGCGGGAGACGTCAGCTGGTTGCCGCCTTTGATCGATCTGCAAGCCAGGCGGCGCCTGTCGATTGTCGGCAATGGCTTGAACAAGGTCGATTTCACCAGTGTGCACAACCTGACCGAAGCGCTGCTGAGCAGCGTGCTGGCAGACCCTGCTGCACTGGGCAAGGCCTACAACATCAGCAACGACACACCGATCCCGCTGTGGGACGTGGTCAATTATGCCTTGCGCCAGTTGCAGATGAGTCAGGTGACCCGTTATCGGGGGTATCGCTCGACCTGGCTCAAGGGCGCTGTCAACGAGGGCGCTTGTCTGCTTTGGCCTGGTCGCCCCCGGCCGCGGTGGTCGAGGCATGGCGCGCACAGCCTTAATGCGGATTTCACCCTCGATATTGCACGGGCACGGCATTATCTGGATTATCAGCCGCAGACCACGCTTTGGGCGGCTCTGGATGAGTTCTGCGCCTGGTGGCAGGCGCAGTGAACATCGGGTAACCCGAGCGGTTTATACTGGCGCCCCTGTAGCAAGGGGGCTTGCTCCCGAAGTAGCGTCAGCACCCTCTATGTGGCTGACATACTGCGATCGGCGTCGCACGCGCAGCCCCCACGCTACCGATGTTATCGTTTGTCAATTTTCCAAAGGGCTTTTTCAATGCGTAACGATGCTCACGATGATTTCGACGACGTACCCAGCTTGAGCGCCAGGCAGGGTGATGACGACGATGACCTCGTGCCGGCTGCGGCCTTGCGCGATCGCAACAGCGTGACGTCCCGCACCGCGCCAGTGGTCAAGGTCAAGGCGCCGGCCAGCGGCCCGTTGTGGGCCTTGGTGGTGGCGTTGTTCATCGCTCTGGGCGGCCTGGGTTGGTGGAGCTTCCAGCAGATATCGCTGATGGAGCAGCAACTGGTGGCGACCCAGGAAAGCTTCGCGCGCATCAGCGAAGACGCGGCCGGGCGCCTGCAGGCGATCACTGGCAAAGTGGCAGCCACCGAGAACCTTTCCAGCACCGACAGCGAAGCCATGAAGCTGCAACTCAAGACGCTGCAAACGCGCATGGACGAGCAGACTCGCCAGCAGGCGGGCGTTGGCACGCAGCAGAGCAGTTTGGACAAGCGTCTGGACCAGGTCTTGGCACAAGCGGCCAACCAGCAGGCCAGTAACGACCAGGTGCAAGCGCAGCTGAAGTCGCTGGCAGCGGACATGAGCAGCCTGAAGGCGGCGCAGGGTGATCAGGCGCGTTTGAGCGCCGACTTGAAATCGCTGTCCACCGATGTGGCCGCGCTGAAGAAGCAAGGCAACAACAATGACCGGCTGAGCAGCATCGAGCAGGACCTGATCGTGCTCAAGAGCGAGCAGGACAACCGCCCAGCCGCAGCTGCGCAGGCGGGGCCCAGCACTGCGGAGTTCGACAGCTTCCGCGGCCAGACCACTCGCAATATCACTACCCTGCAAAGCCAGATGCAAAATTTGCAGCAGCAGATCAACGCTCGGCAGTGAGCACTCAGGCAATCCCTGGGGGACCGGGCTGTGCCCGGGAACAGGCCATCACTACCGCTGCATCTCCAGCTATATAGGCTGGAGGTGTATTGCGCGTGATGGCCCTTTCGCGAGCAGAACTCGCTCCAACACGGAGTGTGTTCGCAGTGGAATCTGAATTTACATCGCCGGGTAGTCGGTATAGCCCGCAGGGCCATCGGCGTAGAACAGTTCCGGACGCGCTTCATTCAACGGCGCACCGGCTTGCAGTCGAGCTGGCAGGTCCGGGTTGGCAATGAACGGCACGCCGAAGGCCACGGCATCGGCGGTACCGTTGGCCAGCGCGGCATTGGCGGTTTCGGCGGTGAAGCGTTCGTTGACGATGTACGGGCCTTGGAATGCGTCACGCAATTGCGCCGCCAGGCTGTCGTCAGCTTCGCGCTCGCGCGAGCAGATGAACGCGATGCCACGCTTGCCCAGCTCGCGCGCCACGTAGGTGAAGGTCGCCGCCAGGTCTTCGTCGCCCATGTCGTGTAGATCGGCCCGTGGCGACAGGTGCATGCCCACGCGCTGGGCGCCCCACACGCCAATCACTGCATCGGTCACTTCAAGCAGCAGACGTGCACGGTTTTCCACTGAGCCGCCGTACTGGTCGGTGCGCTGGTTGGTACCGCTTTGCAGGAACTGATCCAACAGATAGCCGTTGGCGCCGTGCACTTCGACTCCGTCGAAGCCGGCGGCCTTGGCGTTCTCGGCGCCGGCGCGGTAAGCCTCGACCACGTCGCTGATCTCTTCGGTATCCAGGGCGCGCGGCGTCGGGAAATCGGCCAGTGGACGCACCAGGCTGACATGCCCGGCCGGCTGGATCGCGCTCGGGCCGACCGGCAGTTCACCGTTCAGGTAGCTCGGGTGGGAGATGCGGCCGACGTGCCACAACTGCAGGAAGATGCGCCCACCTGCGGCATGAACGGCGTTGGTGACCTGGGTCCAGCCACGCACTTGCTCGTCGTTCCAGATGCCCGGGGTGTTGGGATAGCCGACGCCCATGGGCGTCACCGAGGTGGCTTCGGAAAGAATCAGCCCGGCGCTGGCGCGTTGCACGTAGTACTCGGCCATCATCGCATTGGGCACGCGGCCTTCGTCGGCACGGCAACGGGTCAGCGGCGCCATGATGATGCGGTTGGGCAGTTGCAGGTCACCGAGGGTGATAGGGTCGAAAATCGTGGTCATGACAAGCTTCCTGGGGAATGGACAAGGGTTATCGAGTCGGTGAATCACCTGAGCCAGCTCAGAGCTGCTGGCTCAGGTGTTCGAGAAACTGCCGGATGGCGTCCTCGTTACGTTTGAAAAAGTGCCACTGCCCGACCTTTTGACTGGTGATCAGCCCCGCGCGCTGCAGCGTGGCCAGGTGCGCCGACACGGTGGACTGCGATAAGCCGCAGCGCTGGTCGATCTGCCCGGCACATACGCCATGGTCATGGCCGTAGTACTGCTCGGGGAATTGCTGAAGGGGGTCCTTCAGCCAATGCAGAATGTCGCGCCGCACAGGGTGGGCGATGGCTTTTATTATGTCGTCGAGGGGCATGGCAGTTGGTCTCGGCAGTTTGAGGCTGGAGCGAATAACGGTATATCGCGATAGGGCGAAATATAGATCGGTACTTGACGATATACAAATACCCATCGCTGCTAAGGTCATTCCGTTTGACGCTATATGGTTCTAAGTGAGGGGCGTGACAGGAATGCTAAGCTCGCCAGCATGAATTATCTCGCGCACCTGCACCTGGGCGGCCAGAGCCCGGATCACTGGCTCGGCAGCCTGTATGGCGATTTCGTCAAAGGCCGTCTTGAAGGCCGTTTCAGCCCTGAGCTGGAGGCGGGTATCCGCCTGCACCGGCAAATCGATGCCTACACCGACAGCCATCCCCTGGTGCTGACCGCGCTGGAACGTTTCCCAGTAGCACGGCGGCGTTATGCGGGCATCCTCCTCGACGTGTTCTTCGATCACTGTCTGGCATTGCACTGGCGCGATTATGACGATCGGCCGCTCGCCGGGTTCACTTCGCAGGTGTACGCCGTGCTGGCCGCGCAGGACGAACTGCCGGGGCGGCTGGCGGGGGTGGCGCCTTACCTGATTGCCGGCGACTGGCTTGGGTCCTATGCCGAGTTTGCGGTGCTGGAACAGGTGTTCAACGGCATTGCGCGGCGGTTGAGCAAGCCCGAGGGGCTGGCGGGGGCATTCGCCGAGGTGAAGGCGCTGTATGGGCCGCTGACCGAGGATTTTCGGCGGTTTTATCCGGTGTTACAGCAGTTTGCGCGAAGTGCCTGAGTCGAGGTGAGCCGTTGCGGCCTCTTCGCGAGCAAGCTTTGCTCCCACAGTGTCTACAGTGCCAGAGTCTTACGCTTGTGGGAGCAAGGCTGGCCCGCGAACCTCTTGAGGCCCTGTGGCCAACCGCGGCTCTTCGCGACTGTCACCAAACAACGCCACCCGCACCGCTTCCTGAGCCTTGAACGCCAGCGCCGCGCGCTCAACGGCGCGAGTCTCGATAGGCTCCAGCAGATAGATATCCACTTCCCCGGCATCGGCCCGGAGTAGGCGCATCAGGTGCGACAGCAGGTCGTCGTCGCCAATGAAGGGCGCGATCGGGTCCAGCTTCGTCCCGCGACCATAGCGGATTGCCACCGGCTGCACTGCCACGCCGACATCGGCCGCACAGGCTAGCAGCCGACCGTGGAAGGTCCGCAACTGGCGGCCGTCGGTGGTCGTTCCCTCGGGGAAAATCATCAGCGGGCAGCCGTCCTCCAGGCGCAAGGCCATTTCCCGGCGCAGGCGTTGACTGTCGTTGGCGCCGCGGCGGATGAACAGGGTCCCGGCGTGCTGCGCCAGCCACCCGGCGATTGGCCAATGGCGCACCTCGGCCTTGGACAGAAACGACAGTGGCGCGATTTGCCCGAGCAGGGCGATGTCGGTCCAGGACACATGATTGCTGACCCACAGCATCGGCTGTTGCGGCACCACACCATGGACCCGTACGGTGAACGGCAGGGCGCGCGTCAGGCGGCCCATGAAACTGCGCGTCCAACGCTGGCGCCGAGTCATCGAGCCTGCCAGCCCCAGCCGTTCGCCGACGATAAAGGCCGCCGCCAGCACCAGGCCGTAGGCCACCACCAGCACGATCCGCCCGATCCGCACTGCCAACCGCAGCGCGCGCATCACACGGCCGCCCGGAAGTGACGGGCGTAGCGCGGGCACAGATCGTCGCGCTTTAGCAGGATGAACACATCGGCGACCTGGAAATCCTCGTCCCAGCAGGGCTCGCCGCAGACTTTGGCGCCCAGGCGCATATAGGCCTTGAGCAGCGGCGGCATCTGCGCCGTGACGTTACTCGGGATCTGCGCTGCCGGCAGGGGCTTGCGCGGTTCGGCGCGCAGGTTCTGGGTGCACAGATGGCGCTCGCGCAAGCGTTGCATGATTGCCTCGGCCTGCACGCCGCCGTCCTGCATCGGAATGCTCGCGCAGCCCATCAGGTAACTGTAGCCGCCTTCGTTGAGGACTTCGGCCAGTTCGCCCCAGAGCACGGCGATGGTGCCGCCGTTGCGGTAGGCGGGATCGACGCAGGTGCGGCCGATTTCCAGCACCGGGCCTTGCAGGCCGCCCAGGCCATGGAGATTGAATTCCTCTTCGCTGTAAAAGCGCCCCAGATAACGCGCCGCGCGATGATCGAGCAGGCGGGTGGTGGCCACCAGACGACCGTTGCTCAGGTCGCGCACGCCGATGTGCCAGCAGTGGCGGTCGTAGTCGTCACGGTCCAGTCCGTCCTCGGCGCCTTGCAGGCGGGCATTGAATTCGCGGCTGAACACCTCGAAGCGCAGGGCCTGCGCCTCCTGCAGGGCGCGGCTGCCGAGCAGGCGTTCGGCGACCAGACGGCGCGCTGCGGGGGTGTCGCCTGAGCATGCGATGTGAGTCATTGCGAGTCTCCAAATTCGGACTTGGGGTTGCAGCCAATGAACTTTGTTGTGCAATCTCAGGCTAAGTAGCAGCAGTGTCGTCACCATGACGTTTGGGTGATGCTTGTATGACAGCCTCCGAGGACCACACGCCATGACCTGGCTCACTTTGCTGAACCTGCGTGAACGCCTGCCGGCGGGCGCTGAAAATACCGAACCCGAAGCCCATGTCGCCGGCGGCGCGCTGGTCAGCGGCGGGGGTGTTTCCATCGCCGACACTTATGCCGCGTTGCTGCAACGCTGGGGCAATCGTTCGCCGTTCGAACTGGCGGTGCTGGGCGGGCATCTGGCGAGCACCCCGGGCCTGGCGTTTCTGTTCGGTTATCAAGCGGCCCTGCGCGCGCTGTGGCCCAGCGCGCCGTTGAGCCTGGGGGCGATCTGCGCTACCGAGCAGCGCAGTTTGCGCCCGGCCGATCTCACTACCCGTCTGCACAACCTGCGGTTGAGCGGGCAAAAGGATTTCGTCACGGCGGGCCATGCCGCCGACTGGCTGTTGGTAGCGGCGCGCAGCGAGGCTGTCGGCGAGGCGCCGCGCTTGAGCCTGGCGGTGGTCTATCCCGGCGAGGTCGGGGTGCGCCTCGAGGCCTTGCCCGCGCTGCCGCTGATCCCGGACATCAGCCATTCCCGCCTGCACCTCGACAACGCGGCCTGCGACCTGCTGGCGGGCGATGGCTGGGACGCTTACGTCAAACCGTTCCGCAGCCTCGAAGACCTTTACGTGCTCAGTGCCCTGGCAGCTTGGCTGTATGGCGTCGGTCAGCAACAGCAATGGCCGCACTCCCTGCAACTACGTCTGCTCGGTCTACTCGGCGGCTGCGCTGAAGCCACCCGCCAGTGCCCCGATGCCGCCGTCAGTCACCTGTTGCTCGGCGGCCTGTTCGCCCAGTTCGACGCCCTGCAGGATGACCTGGGTGTAGCGCTGGCCAGCGGTGAAGCGGCCAGCGCGCAGATGTGGCAGCGTGATCGTGGCGTACTGACCCTGGCGGCCAGCGCGCGACAGCAGCGTCTGGACAAAGCCCTGCAGGCGCTGGGGTACTGATGGCCGGTCCGATTTTTCCATGGCGCAGCACCAACCGTTTTCAACTGCTGGTCGATGGTCCGCAGTTTTTCCCGCGCATGCTGGCGGCGATCGATGCCGCGCAGACGCAAGTCGATCTGGAACTTTATCTGGTGGAGGCGGGGGCCTGCGCCGATGAAGTCGTGGAGGCGCTGGCCAGGGCTGCCGAGCGTGGCGTCACGGTGCGTTGCCTGTTTGACGGTTATGGCAGCCTGGCGTTTGGTCAGGGGCAGCGCGAGCGGCTGCTGGTCGCTGGCGTCGAGTTGCGCCTGTACAACGCTGTGCGTCTGCATCGCGGGCTGCGCAATCTGTACCGCGATCACCGCAAGCTGCTGCTGGTCGACCAAGCCTTGGCGGTGGTCGGCGGCACCGGTGTGACCGATCAATTCTGGACCCCAGGCGAAACGTCCAGCGAATGGCACGAGATCATGGTCGAGATGCATGGCCCGCTGGTGCTCGATTGGCAGGCGCTGTTCGACCGCCAATGGCGCGCCAACCTGCGCCGCACCGCCTGGCGCCCGGCCACCCATTTCGGCCTGCCGCACCTGCCGCCCACGCCAGTCACCGGCAGTGGCCTGGGCCGCGTGGCGTACGCCGACTCGCGCCAGCACCGCGATATCCTCCGCTCGCTGGTGCGCAATCTCAACAGCGGGCAAAAACGCATTTGGCTGGCGACCCCGTACTTCCTCCCGACCTGGTCGGTGCGCCGTTCTCTGCGCCGCGCGGCCGCGCGCGGGCTGGACGTGCGCCTGCTGCTCACCGGCCCGCGTACCGATCATCCGTCGGTGCGCTATGCGGGGCATCGCTACTACCCGAAGTTGCTGCGCGCGGGAGTGAAGATCTTCGAGTACCAGCCGTGCTTTTTGCACCTGAAGATGGTGCTGGTGGACGACTGGGTGAGCCTCGGCTCGTGCAACTTCGATCACTGGAACCTGCGCTTCAACCTCGAAGCCAACCTCGAGGCGCTGGACCCGGACTTGACCCGCGACGTGGAGGCCAGCTTCGAGCGCGATTTCGCCGCCAGTCACCTGATCAGCCTCGACGCCTGGCACTCCCGGCCACTGTGGTGGCGAGTGCAGCAGCGTATCTGGGGGTGGCTGGATCGGCTGGTGGTCAACTTGCTGGATCGGCGGGGGTGATCGATGTACGGAGCTGAAGAGGGGTGGGAGATTTTGCAGTTTTGCGCAAGCCAAGCAGACCCCTTCGAGGGCAAACCTTGCTCCCACAGCAGTGCGACTCAGGATCAGTCGACACTGTGAGACCCAGGCTTGCCCGCGAAGAGGCCATAAGTATCAGCAGATCTTTTCTGACAGTCCGCAGAGGCACACCCCCGCAGACCTTTCGTTACTTGATTTCGACCGCCAGGCTTTCAGCGATCTTCTTCTGCCAGATCGCAGGACCGGTGATGTGCACCGACTCACCTTTGCTGTCCACGGCAACCGTGACGGGCATGTCCTTGACCTCGAACTCGTAGATGGCTTCCATCCCCAGCTCTTCGAAGGCCACCACGCGCGATTTCTTGATCGCCTGAGCGACCAGGTAGGCGGCGCCACCGACGGCCATCAGGTACACGGCCTTGTAGTCCTTGATCGCTTCGATCGCGGTGGGGCCGCGTTCGGATTTGCCGATCATGCCCAGCAGGCCGGTTTGATCGAGGATCTGACGGGTGAACTTGTCCATCCGCGTGGCGGTGGTCGGGCCGGCCGGGCCGACCACTTCTTCGCGTACCGGATCGACCGGGCCGACGTAGTAGATGAAGCGGCCCTTGAGGTCCACCGGCAGCTTCTCGCCGCGGTTGAGCATCTCGACCATGCGCTTGTGCGCGGCGTCGCGGCCGGTGAGCATCTTGCCGTTGAGCAGCACGGTCTCGCCTGGCTGCCAGCTCTGCACGTCTTCCGGGGTCAGGGTGTCGAGGTTGACGCGGCGTGCCGATGGGCCGGCTTCCCAGACGATTTCAGGGTAGGCGTCCAGGTCCGGCGCTTCGAGCTCGGCCGGGCCGCTGCCATCGAGCACGAAGTGCGCGTGACGGGTGGCGGCGCAGTTGGGGATCATGCACACCGGCAGGGACGCGGCGTGGGTGGGGTAATCCATGATTTTGACGTCGAGCACGGTGGTCAGGCCGCCGAGGCCCTGGGCGCCGATGCCCAGCTGGTTGACCTTGTCGAACAGCTCCAGGCGGATCTCTTCGATACGATTGGACGGGCCGCGGGCCTTGAGCTCATGGATGTCGATGGACTCCATCAACACTTCCTTGGCCATGACCGCGGCCTTTTCGGCGGTACCGCCGATGCCGATGCCGAGCATGCCCGGCGGGCACCAGCCCGCGCCCATGGTCGGGACGGTCTTGAGCACCCAGTCGACGATCGAGTCGGACGGGTTGAGCATGGCCATCTTGGACTTGTTCTCGGAGCCGCCACCCTTGGCCGCCACGTCCACTTCCACGGTGTTACCCGGGACGATGGAGTAGTGGATGACCGCCGGGGTGTTGTCCTTGGTGTTTTTGCGGGCACCGGCCGGGTCGGCCAGGATCGAGGCGCGCAGGACGTTTTCCGGCAGGTTGTAGGCGCGACGCACGCCCTCGTTGATCATGTCATCGAGGCTCATGGTGGCACCGTCCCAGCTGACGCTCATGCCGACGCGCACGAACACGGTAACGATACCGGTGTCCTGGCAGATCGGCCGATGGCCGGTGGCGCACATGCGCGAGTTGATCAAAATCTGGGCGATGGAATCACGGGCTGCGGGCGATTCTTCGCGCAGGTAAGCCTCGTGCATGGCCTGGATGAAATCCACGGGGTGATAGAAGGAAATGAACTGCAAGGCATCGGCGACGCTCTGTATCAGGTCGTCTTGTTTGATCACGGTCATGGCGCGCGCTCCTCTTTAAGGCGGGAACATTCATTAAGGTGACTCAGCCAGGGCCGACTCATCCTTCAAGGTGCGCCGACCCATAGTGGTCAACGCAAAAAGGCGCGGCAGTATACCGCGCATCCATTCGTCGCACACGCGCCTAAGGTCTTGTTGCGGGCGTTTATCGGTCCTGTCGTGAGGGTGTACGGCAGGGGGCAGGGAGCACAAAAGTTGTACAGAAGGTTAAAAATTGGATAGTTATTTTCGGGCCACGGCACTAAAGTGGCATCTGGCCATAAGCCCATCGGCTGCCAATCAGGGATGGAGTCCCTTAGCGTACGGTGAGTCAACGAGTGACCGAAAAAGCCACACAAAAACTACTTCTGAAACGCTTTATCCTTGCCGCAGGCACCTATTGCATGGTGCTGGTGCTGATGTGGGTAGCGATTCTAGGCGATTACTTCCAAGCCGCCATTTTCACTGCCGTTGTGGGCAGCGGCCTCGTGCTGCTCAGCCAATCGGTGCTGCTGGTGTTGTTCCTGCGCGGTGATAACCAGCGTTTCAGCGACCCCAGCCTGACCGAGATCCAAGTGGTCATGGCGGTGTGCTGGCACACTTGGTTCCTGGCCCAGTTGCAGTCGGCTCGGGGTTCGTTGCTGGTGTTCTACGTGCTGATCCTGCTGTTCGGCCTGTTCCACCTCAAGCAACGGGTATTCATGCGTTGCGCGGTGTTGGTATTCGTGGCGTTCTCCGGCCTCAACCTGTGGGAAGGCTACGCGGGAAGCCTGGGCGATCCGGGGCTGGCGTCGCTGCAGGTGTGCGTGCTGTTCGTGGTGCTAGTGTGGCTGTGTCTGTATGCCAGCTATGTGCAGGCCTCTCGCCATCGCATGCGCCAGCGTCGCTTTGCCTTGCAGGCTCACCAGGACACCTTGCGCGGCATGATGCGCCAGCTGGAGGACCTGGTGGCCACCGACGAATTGACCGGCCTGTTCAACCGGCGTCATTTTCTGCGTCTGGCGTCCCGCGAGTTGATGCTGTTAAGCAACGGCGCGCGCCACGGCATGGCGCTGATCGACCTCGATCACTTCAAGCGCATCAACGATATGCATGGCCACGCGGCGGGCGATCAGGTGCTGCAGGCCTTTGCCGAGGTCGCCGCGGGGTGTCTGCGCGAAGGCGACATCCTCGCCCGTTACGGTGGCGAGGAGTTCGTGCTGTTGCTGCCCAACTGCGACAGCGCGCACCTGGTGGCCTGCTGCGAGCGGTTGCGGCTGGCCTTTGCTGGCTCGATGCCGCTGGGTGACAAGATCGATGGCTTGAGCCTTTCGGCGGGCATGACGATGCTGGCTCCCGGCGACGATCTCGATGATGCCTTGCAAAGGGCCGATCAGGCGCTTTACCGTGCCAAGCGAGGGGGGCGCAATCGGTGCGCCGCCGCCTGGGAAACCGCGGATGCCTGAATTGAGTGTGGGCCCGCAGCGTTGGCCGGTCGCACCCGGCAGCAACCTGCTCGATGCCCTTAACGATGCCGGCCTGAATGTGCCCTACAGTTGCCGCGCCGGCAGTTGCCACGCGTGTATGGTGCGCTGCGTGGCCGGCGAACCGCTGGACAGCACCCCTGGGGCGCTGACGGCTGCCCAGCGCCAGGCGGGCTGGCGGCTGGCCTGCCAATGCCGAGTGACGGACGATCTTGAAGTGGCGCTGTTCGACCCACGCCGCGATGGCCTGGATGCCGAACTCATCGCCTGCGACTGGCTCAGCGCCGGGGTGCTGCGTCTTCGCCTGCGCCCGGAACGACCCTTGCGCTATCACGCCGGTCAGCATCTATTGCTCTACAGCGGCGTGGTGGCCCGACCGTACTCGATCGCCAGCCTGCCCCAGCAAGACGATTTTCTGGAATTCCACCTCGACTGCCGCCGGCCGGGGGCTTTCATTGATCGTGCGCGCAGCTTTCAGGTAGGCGACCACCTGCGCTTGGGTGAATTACGCGGTGGGGCGCTGCATTATGACCCCGACTGGCAGCAGCGCCCCTTGTGGTTGCTGGCCGCCGGCACCGGACTGGCGCCGCTGTGGGGCGTGTTGCGCGAGGCTTTGCGTCAGGAACACCAAGGGCTGATTCGCCTGGTGCATGCGGTGCAGGAGGACGGTGAGTACTATCTGGCCGAACCGCTGCGTGCGCTCGCGGCGCAATACCCACAACTGGAAGTCGAGTTTCACGCTCCGGCAGATCTGCCCTCGGCGCTCAGTCGGCTGCGCTTGCCGTCGCGCCAGACCCAGGCGCTGGTGTGCGGTTCACCGGCCAGCGTCGAAGCCTTTTCACGCAGGCTGTTCCTGGCGGGACTACCCCGTAGCCAGTTGCTGAGCGACGTTTTTACCGGCCGAGCCTGAGCGGGGGCTGCAGCCAACAATGGCGGGCGTGGTTTACCTGTCAGTTCTGCTAGTTACGTCGATCTTCCATAGCCGCTTGAATAGACGGGCAATTTCTTGCCCAACTACTCAAGGATTCGACATGACCACTGTGACCGCCCCGCGCTCGAAAACCCGCGCTGATGGAATGCTGCCGATTGACGGCGACATCGTTTCCATTCTGCAACTGCCCGAATCGACTAAAAAAATTCTGGCGATCAATCAGGGCTACGAATATTGCGTAGCCCGCGTCGATGATCAATTGAACCTGGACCCTTCATTCGGTCCCAATGGCACCGGCTTTCTGGAAGACACCTTTTCCCAGGACAGCTTCGGCTTCCCGGCGCTGGCTACGGTCTCTCGGCAAGGCGACAAGTTGCTGGTCGTCGGTGCCTTTTTCGATCTGATGACCTCCCTCGACTGCCTGGCGCTGGCCCGGTATGACAGCGAAGGCAATGTGGATAGCAGCTTCGGTGACAACGGCAAGGTGATCGTCAACCTGCCGCACGCTAGCCGCCGACGTCGACAGACGGGCGTACAGCGTGCTCCCGGGGTGCAAATCTGCCGAGATCCCGTGGTACAGGCCGATGGCAAGATCGTGTTCTTCTTCCTCGAGGTCAGTGACGAGTATCGCGACGGCCGGGCATTCCTGATTCGCCTGACCGCCGAAGGCGACCTGGATTCAAGCTTCAACGCGCAGGGTTTCACCCATGTCACCTTTGGCGAGGATGAACTCAATCCCAAGGGTGTGTGGGTCCAGGCTGACCAGAAGCTGTTGGTCTACGGTGGAACCCAGCCGGACGCCGGTGGTACCAGCACCGCTATCATCGGTCGATTCAACAGTGATGGCAGCCTGGATCGCACCTTCAATGCTACCGGTTACGTGGCCGTGGGCACGGTGGGCGTCGTCTCGCGCTTCACTTCGCTGCTGATCGACGCCCAGCAGCGAATCGTCGCGATCGGCAATGATGATGATTACCTGCTGATGACGCGTCGTCTGGCCAATGGCCAAGCCGACGGTGACTTCAACGGCGGTGCACCATTGGTGCTCGATCTGCCGATGGCCGTGCAGGCGCTGCCAGGCTTGCTGGAGCAAGACGGTGCGCTACTGGTCGCCGGGACGTGCTCCACCGTCGATGGCCGCGAGGACAGAGGGGTGCTGTTGCGTCTGTTACCGACTGGCGAGCTGGATGGCCGCTTTGCTGACGGCGCAGGCTATCGTATGGCCGAGCAGGAGTCGGAGTGGCTGGATCTGGCCATTGAGCCTGACGGTAAGATCGTCACTGCTGGCTATGCTTACGAGCAAGGCTATGTCGCGTGGATTCAGCGGGTTGGCAAGGACGGTTGAGCCTGGGCTGGTCGTCGTGAAGATGGCCATGGTTGCAGGGTTTTTTATCGTCGCATGCAGGGTCTGGGGAACTTGAGGAGGCTGGGGTGGCCGCCCCCACCATTGGCCCTTCGCTGACGCTCCGGGCTCCCGCGTGAAGGCACGCTTGCGGCCTGCTGAAAGGGGACGGCGACCCCAGTGGCCGACTCGAAAGCAGAACACCCAAATCCCAAACTCCCAAGCCAGCGGGCCAAAAAGAAAAAAGCCCTGACACTCACGCGTCAGGGCTTCTTTCGTTACAGCATGTGCATCAATCCAACTTGTCACCCACGTGGAGGATCTTCATGCCATTGGTGCCACCGATCGTATGATAGGTATCACCCTTGGTGAGGATCACCCAATCGCCTGGCTCGACAACGCCACGCTTGAGCAGCTCGTTGACCGCTGCCTGGCTGACTTCGCTGTGGGGCATCGACGACGGATCGAAAGCCACCGGGTACACGCCGCGGAACATGGCCGCGCGGGCCTGGGTGCCACGGAGCGGCGAGAACGCGTAGATCGGCACCGAGGAACGCAGGCGCGACATGATCAACGGGGTGTAGCCGCTCTCGGTCAGGGCGATGATGGCCTTGACGCCCTTGAGGTGGTTGGCCGTGTACATGGCCGCCAACGCGATGCTTTCGTCCGGACGGGTGAACTCGGTGTACAGGCGGTGGCTGGATTTCTTGCCGGTAGGGTGCTTTTCGGCGCCCAGGCACACACGGGCCATGGCCTGAACCGCTTCGATCGGGTACGAACCTGCAGCGCTTTCAGCCGACAGCATCACGGCGTCGGTGTTGTCCAGCACGGCGTTGGCGACGTCGGACACTTCGGCACGGGTCGGCATCGGGTTCTGGATCATCGACTCCATCATCTGGGTCGCAACGATCACCGCCTTGTTGTGGCGACGGGCGTGCTGGATGATCTTTTTCTGGATGCCAATGAGCTCGGCGTCACCGATTTCCACGCCCAGGTCGCCGCGGGCAACCATGACCGCATCGCTGGCCTTGATCAGGCCGTCGAGGGCTTCGTCGTCGGCGACCGCTTCGGCGCGTTCGATCTTGGCCACCAGCCAGGCAGTGCCGCCGGACTCGTCACGCAGGCGACGGGCGTATTCCATGTCGGCAGCGTCACGGGGGAAGGACACCGCGAGGTAATCGACTTCCATTTCCGCAGCGAGCTTGATGTCAGCCTTGTCCTTTTCGGTCAGGGCGGGCGCGGTCAGGCCGCCACCCCGGCGGTTGATGCCTTTGTGGTCGGACAGCGGGCCGCCGACCAGTACCGAGCAATGCAGGGCATCGCCAGTCGCAGTCTCGACACGCATGACCACGCGGCCATCGTCGAGCAGCAGCTCGTCGCCCACGCCGCAGTCCTTGACCAGGTCCGGGTAGTCGATACCGACGACTTCCTGGGTGCCTTCGGTCAGCGGATGGCTGGTGGAAAAGGTGAACAAGTCACCGACTTTAAGCTCGATCCGCTTGTTGGCGAACTTGGCAATGCGGATTTTCGGGCCCTGAAGGTCACCGAGAATCGCCACATGCCGGCCGTGCTTGGCCGCGATTTCGCGAATCAGGCGCGCGCGAGCCTTATGCTCGTCTGGCGTGCCATGGGAAAAATTCAGACGGGCGACATCCAGGCCAGCCAGAATCAACTGTTCGATCACTTCCGGCGAGTTGCTCGCAGGGCCAAGGGTGGCAACGATTTTTGTACGGCGAACGGTCATGCACTGACTCCTTTATTGAAGCGCAGCGCAAGGCTACTCCTCAATCGCCCTGTAGTCATTGTTGTGCTGCACTACGAGGCATTGATTGTGATGATGGAAGTGGGGCTACAGCAATTGACGAGCCATTATGGCTGAAGTTTTTCCCGGATGAGTCGATACACTGCCAAGTACAGGAGAACCCCCATGCGCCTTTTTCTCGTTTTTGCCGTCACCCTCAGCCTGGTGGGCTGCACCCGCTATGCGATGAACACCCATCTGAACAAAGCCTATCTAGCTTACGACTCGGGTGATTGCGCGACTGTGACACTGGAATTGTCCAAGGTCGACCGCGACAGCCGTGCGCGCCCTTATGTATGGCCGGAGGTGTCGATGCTGCGAGGCCAATGCCTGGAGCGCCAGAACCTGTTCGTCGATGCCGCCCAGACCTATCAATACATCATTACCCAGTTCCCGCAGAGCGAATATGCCTATCGCGCCCAGGCGCGACTGGTAACGCTGGAGCAGCTGGGGCACTATCGTCCTGGCAGCAGCCCGGTACAAGTCCGACCAGTGGCGTACTAGAGAGCTGCATTGGCAGATGGCATTAGGCTAGCTATGCGCTAGTCTCTCTATCAGGATGTATTGACCGAGGTTGCAATTTTCGGTGGGCCGTATGGTCCACTTTACTATTCAGACCCCCAACACAGTGACGCGAGCATGTTTATCGAACGCCGAATCGAACGACATCAGTTGCCGTATTTTCTGAAAGTCTTCAACCGTCATACCGACCAGCCCATGGGCTACCTGGGCAATGTCTCGGAAACCGGGCTGATGCTCATCAGCCAGTTGCCATTGCTGGTAGGGCCCGTGTTCGCCTTGCAGATCAAGGTGCCCGAGAATGATGGCAGCGTGAAGCTCATCGATCTCGATGCCCATTGCCTGTGGTCCCGCGAGGATGCCACGCCTGGCAACTACGACTCCGGGTTCAAGCTGGTCAGCACGCCCCCGGAATACGAGCAGTTGGTCAGCGCCCTGCGCGGGTATTTCAGCTTTCGCCCCATGAGCGCCTCCGCCTGATCGGTGCTTGCCGAGCCGCTATAGCAGTCCGGCTTTCTTCCAGCTCAGATACCGGCTGATCAGTCCAGCCCCCAGCTCGGCTGGTCTGGCGTCCATGAGCGCCACGCCGTGGGCCTTGAGGCTGTCGTTAAGCGTGTCGCGAGTCTGCAGATAATCCACCGCCCCGCAGTAATCCAGTGCCTGCTGCCAGGTGTGCAGTGGCGCTTCCCGGATCTGATCCAGTACGCCTTCGCGCAGGCTGGCGACCAATACTCGATGGTAGCGCCCGATCTGCTTGACGGCGCTGAGCAGTTGTTCGTCGTCTTCGTCACCCAGGTTGCTGACCAGTACCACCAAAGCGCGACGGCGCTGGCGCTGCAGCAACTGGCGAGCTGCTTCGCTGAAGTCGGCCTGGTGCCGAGAGGTTTCGAGGTCGTGGACGGCATCGAGCAGGACGTTGAGTTGGCGTTGGCCTTTTTGCGGCGCTACGAAGCGCGGCGGCTCGCTGGCGAATGTCAGCAGGCCGACCGCGTCGCCCTGACGCAGCGCCACGTGACTGAGCAGCAGACAGGCGTTGAGGGCGTGGTCGAAATGGCTGAGGCTGTCGTCCTGGCTGCGCATGCGCCGACCGCAGTCGAGCAGAAAGATGATTTGCTGGTCTCGCTCGTCTTCATATTCGCGCACGATCGGTCGGCTGTGCCGCGCCGTTGCCTTCCAGTCGATCTGGCGCAGGCTGTCGCCGTCGCGCAGTTCACGCAGTTGATTGAACTCCATGCCCTGACCGCGGCGCGGTTGCTGGCGTACGCCCAGTTGATTCAGCCAGCTGTCCACGGCTGACAGGCGATCGCCTTGCAGGCCGGCGAAGTCGGGGTACACGCGCGGCTGGTCGGCGAGGGGCAACGCCCGTGCCTGGCGCCAAAGCCCCAAGGGGCTGAGCAGCTCCACCTCGCAGTGGCTGAACGGCTGGGGGCCGCGTCGTTGTGGGCAGATGCGGTAACTCACGCGAGTGGATTGTTCCGGTTGCAAGGTTACCGCGCGGGGCAAGCCCTCGAACTGCAGGCCGGGGGGCACATGATCGAAGACGCTGACCTGCAGTGGGCGTTTGCCCGCAGGCTGCAGGGTCAGCTCGACCTCGGCCCACCGCGCCAACGCCAGGCTTGCGGGCAGCCGGCGGGTGGCAAGGGGCGAGGGCAGGCGTGCCAGCCACAAGGCATCGCCCAAGGCCGCCAGCAGCAGTAGCACGAGCGCGCTCCAGGCGACCGCATCCATGGTGGTTTCGTCCAGCCAGCCCAGGGCCTTGGCGCTGCCTATCGATATCAGCGCCAGCAAGGGCACAAGCAGCCAGGCGAGCAGTCGGCGGGCGGGGCGGATCAGCATGGGCGGCGCCTCACACCCGCGGCGCCGGCACTTGGTCGAGCAACTGTTGCAACAGCTGATCGACTTCCATGCCGTCGATTTCCAGCTCTGCCGACAGACGCACGCGGTGGCGCAGCACCGCCAGTGCACAGCCCTTGACGTCGTCCGGCAGCACGAACTCGCCACCGCGCATCAGCGCCCGCGCCCGCGCACCCCGCACCAGCGCGATGGAGGCACGCGGGCCGGCACCGAGGATCAGCCCTGGCCAGGTGCGGGTCGCGCGGGCCAGACGCACGGCGTAATCGAGCACGCGCTCGTCCATCGGCAATTCGCTGGCCAGGCGCTGAAGGATGACCACGTCCTTGGCCACCAGGACCTGACGCACCGGCTGCACATCAAGCATGTCGGCACGGGTCGAGCGGGTGACCTGGCGGACCATGGCCAGCTCCTGCTCGGCATCGGGATAGCCCAGACGCAACTTGAGCATGAAGCGGTCGAGTTCGGCCTCGGGCAGCGGATAGGTGCCTTCCTGCTCGATGGGGTTCTGGGTCGCCAGCACCATGAACGGCTGGGCGATCGGCAGGGCCGTGCCTTCCAGAGTGACCTGGCGCTCCTGCATGGCTTCGAGCAACGCGGCCTGGGTCTTGGCCGGCGCGCGGTTGATTTCATCGGCCAGCAGCAGATGGGTGAACACCGGGCCCTTGCGCAGGTTGAACTGCTCGCTCTGGCGGTCGTACACGGCATGCCCGGTGATGTCGCTGGGCATCAGGTCGGGGGTGAACTGGATGCGCGCGAAATCGCCGGCGAAGCAGCGCGCCAGGGCTCGTACCAGCAGGGTCTTGCCCAGGCCGGGGACGCCTTCGATCAGCACGTGGCCGCCCGCCAGCAACGCGGTCAGGACGTCATCGATCACCGCATCCTGGCCGATCAGCACCCTGCGCAATTCGTGTTGCAAGGCGTGGATGCGCTTGGTGGCGCGCTGACGTTGTTGGGCGGCATGTTCTTCTTCGGTTTCTGGGGCGGCGGGTTGCGGTGCGGGAGTCTGGTGATCGCTAATATCTGCCGCATCGGCATCCACGGGCGCAGGTGCCTCATCGACCGCAGGCGCGCCGGACTCGCCGTCCAGATGCGCGTCGGGTGCGGCGACGCTGTGCTCGGGGGCATCCAGGCCGGTGTCGGTCAGGTGTTCGTGGTGTTCGTGTGGCGCATCGCGCTCGCTGGGCTCAGCGTGCTCATCGAGTGGCGGCTTGCGGTCGTCGGTCATAGGGCATTCCTGATGCGTTGCAAATAGCCCACTTGGCGGGTGAATTCGCTTTGGGACATCTTTTGCGCCGGACGCGGGCGCAAGGCCTGGCCCACCGCGCTGGGAGTTTCGCCGGTCAGCCGGGCCAGGACGTGCCATTGCTCGGCGATGGGCAGGCGTTCGAAGCCAGGATGGCGTTGGCGTGCGCGGCGCACGATGTCGTGCTGCAGGCTGCGCAGCAGGCGCTGATGGCCACCGTGGCGGAGCATGAATTCGGCGCTGGCGTGCAGGTATTCGCGCAGTTGTCGGCGCGCCAATGGCGCGGGCTGGCTAACCGGGCCATGGCGCGCGCCGCTGTACCAGGCAAACAGCAGCAGCCACACCAGCAACAGCGTCAGAGCTTGTGGGAAATAGCGCCACAGCTGGCTGGCCAGCGTGTCGTGCTCGGTCTGGTAGATCAGCGCCACGTCGCGGTTCTGGTTCAGGTACCAGAGCAGCCAGGCGTTGTCGTAGCGAATCAGCGAAGAGTTGCGCCATAGATCGGCATCGGTGACCACGGTGATCAGCCCGGCGCCGTAGTCCAGCTGCATCAGGTGGGTGGAATCGCTGCTGTTGGCCCACGAGCGAGTGATGTCGGTGGGGTCTTCGAGGTGGAAGGCCGGATTGAAGCTGAAGTACGCCGGCGCCTCTTCGTTGTCCAGATACAGCTTGGTCAGGCGCGGATAGGGATCGTCGGTCGGCTCGGCGGGCGGCAGCTTGCGGGTCTCATATTGGCGCAGTTGCAGGCGGTCAAGCAGCAGATCGCCGCTGCGGCCCTTGCGCTCGTCCCAGAGCGCTTCGGCGACGAACAGCAGGCGCCCGCCCTGGCGCACCCAGGCGAGGACTTGCTCGGCCTGGCGGGGTGTCATGCGACTGCGATCGCCCAGCAGCAACAGGCTGGTGGTAGCCGCAGGCAGGCGCGGCAGGATGTCGAGGCGGTTGGCCTGATCGACCCGCAAGCCGCGTTGGCGCAGGAAGCTCTGCGCTGCCAGGTACGGGTTGGCGGCTACTGCAGGGGCGGCGCCCTTGTCGACGGTTTCGCTGTAGCGCTCCAAATGCAGGGACAGGTAGATGCCCAGGGCGAGCAACGCCAGGGCAAGCATTAGCGTCACTATCAGATAGCGTGGCTGCGGTCGCCAGGCCGAGCTGCTCATGCCTGTACCTTCTTGTCGTGACTCGGCTTGTCGAACAGCGCTCGCCAGTCGGCCAGCAATTGCTGTTGCTGGACGATCGTGACTGGCCGGTGGCCATAAGCGAGGGCCTGCCAATGCTGGGTCAGGCGACGGCTGAAGTCTTCCAGCGCAGGCTGTCGCAGGCGGACGATCTGGGCGAGCACCTGGCCCTCGGTGTCAGCGCTGCGCAGCAGCAGATGATGATCGGTCTGCAGGCGCGACAGCAACCCGCGGTACAACAGGCTCAAGGCTTCCCGTGGCTGGCTCGCCCACAATTGTTCGGCGGTAGCCGCGATGTCCAGGGGCAGCACGCTGTCGGACACGATTGCCTGATGCTGTACCGGACTGGCAACAGGGCGAGGCTTGCGTCTTGGCTGCAGACGGCTGACCAGGGTCGCCAGCCATTCGCGCCGACGCCACACCAGTAGGATCGCCAGCGCCAGCAATAGCCCCCACAGCAGCACCTCGACGACCTTGGCCAGCCGTTGCGGCCAGACGGGCAAGTGCGGTGTCAGCGTTGCCGCGGGCAGGTGGGTGTCGTTTTTGTCGTCGGATTTCCAGCGCCAGCGATTGACGGTCTGCATGTTCTTGAACGGCGGCGCCTGCACGATGGACTGCGCCGTCTGCCGCGCCACTTGGCTGGTCAGCGCCTGGTGCAGCAGGCGCGGGCTTTGCGGGCCGGCGACGGTGTCAGCCGGGGCCAGCGGCGAGGGGGGCAAAGGCACCGTGGTCAGGGGCGTCGGGGTCAAGGGCGTCGGCGCCGCTGCCTGGGAGGGGGCCGTCGACGCTGGAATGGTCATCAGCGGGACGGGTTGCGCCCAGGCTTCGTGGCTAGGATTGGTCAGGGCGGTCAGCACTGCCAGTGTCGCCAGCAGGGCTGGGGTTTTGCCGACGCCGCTGGCGAGGCGCTGGCGCAAGCGCCGGAACTGCAACTCGATGTCCCAGGCTTCCAGTACGGTGCGCCGATTGAGGTAGAGGGTAAAGCCACAGGCCACGTAGATCGGGTCCCAGATCAGCAGGATCACTACATAGAAGGCGTTGCGCAGGTGGATCAGCCAGGGCGCTTCGACATACTTCGCATCGAGTACCAGTTGCTGGTCGGCGAAAGAGCTGAAGGCATGGGGCGTGAGCATGTACAGCAAGCCCACGGCGCCCAGGCTCAGGATCAATTCCAGATGAATGCCCACCAGCGTCAGCCAGCGCGCGGCGCCACCGTTCTGACGGCGTAACACTGCCAGGCGGCGCAAACGCTGTTGGCCGCCCAGGCCTTCGAGTTGCAGCACCGGCAGGGTAAAACTGCGGCTCAGGCTCAAGCGCCGCCAGGTCAGGCTGGCCAGCAGTTGCGGGCGCAGCAGGCGCACCCATTGGCGTAAAGCCTGGCGCACGCTGGGCGCGGCCCCGAACAGTGACTGCGCGAGAATGTGCAGCGGCAAGCGCTCGAAAGCGGGCTTGAGCCACCAGATCAGGGCAATGACGATGCTCGGGTGATCCCACAGCAGCAGCGTCAGCAGCGCGAACAACGGCACGGTGGCGATCGCCCAGCTGCTCAGTAACAGGCGCCAGTGCCGCGCCGCGAGCAGTACGCCGAGGTCGATGGCTTCCCATGGATTGCGCGGGCGGATGACCAGGGTGGTTTCATTCAGCTGCATGCTGACCTCGGCCGGCACGGCTCAAGTAAAGCATCAGCAACAGCCACAGCGTGGCCCCTACGGCATATTTCAACGCGGGCGCTATGGCCGTCTTGGCCGACCAGTACGCCTCGACGAATGCTGCGAGCAGGAGCATCAACAAGGCGCCGTAGACCAGCTGCATGCTGGCTCTGGCGGCCACCCGCAATGCCTCGCCGCGGGTAAGCCGCCCCGGGGCGATCAGCGCCCAGCCGATGCCCAGCCCGGCGGCGCCGGCCAACACGATGGCGGGCAGTTCGAACGCGCTGTGGCCGATCACGAACGACCAGAAGGTCTGGCCCGAGCCGATGTGGGTGAGATGGCCCGCGGCGGCGCCGATGGTCAAACCATTGAACATCAGGAAAAACACACTGCCCAGGCCCGCGAGCAAGCCGCCGGCGAACGTCTGGAAGGCAATGCCGACGTTGTTCATCACGTAAAAGCCGAACATCTGCCAGTCCTGAGCAGCAGGGCGCTCGGCACCTAGGCCCAGACGACTCAGTTGCGGATCATATTGATGCTCCATGGCGCTGACCTGGGCCGGGTCGAGCAGGCTGTAGACTTGTTCCGGGCAGCAGTAGATCCACAGCGCCGAGCCCAGCAGCGTCAGCCCCAGCAGCAGCCCGGCCAGCAGTACCAGGCGCCATTGGCTGCGCACCTGGCGAGGGAAGTCGGCCAGCACGAAGGCGACTATCTGCGTGCCAACCTGGCTGCGGTGGCGGTAGAGCTGGCGATGGCCACGCAGGACCAACTGCTCCAGGTGGTCGACCAGGCGGCTGCTGTAGCCGCGCGAACGGGCCAGCGCCAGATGTTGGCACAGGCGCCGATAGTCGTGGCTGAAACCCTCGCTGTGGGCGGTGCGTGCCTTGCCGCTCTCCAAGGCCTTCAGGCGCAGGCTGAAGGCTTGCCAGAGTGGTTGATGGCGAGTTTCGAAAGGCTGCTGTTTCATGTCGGCCCCAACAAGCCCTGTGCCAGGCTGTCGAGCCGGGTGCGGGCGAGGGACGCCGAGCTGACGCCCAGCGGTTCGGCCAGAATGATTGCCAGTTCATCGGCGCGGGCACGGCTCAGTTGCTCCTGGCGTTCGGCGAAACCCAGGATCGCGCGCTGATCGGCCAGTGTCAGGGTAAAGGTCGGCAGCAGTGGCGCGGCGGCCAGCCGGGGCGGTGCCGGGCTGGGTGGCTGATCCTGGTAGACCACCATACTGCCCGCCGCGAGGTCTCCGAGGCGCCGAAAAGCCGGCTGATACAGGCAGCACAGCGCACCCAGGCAATAGCCGAGGGGCAGCAGGTCGACGACACGCAGCAGATTGCGAATCAGCGACGCCGACCAGCCCACGGCGGTGCCGTCTTCCATGACCACCGCGAGCTTCATCCATTGCTTGCCCGGTGTACGTCCTTGATTGAGTACTTCGAACAGCACCATGTACCACCAGTTGAGCAGAAACAACAGCAAGGCACCCAGGCCCATGCCAAACTCGCCCAGCGCGTCCAGCAAGAAATACAGGCCGATCAGCAAGGCGCCGCGAATCAGCAGGTCGATGCTGAACGCGATGGCCCGGACCACCAGCCCGGCCGGCCTCAGGATCAAATCGATCCCCTCGGGGGTTTCCACCGCCTGGCGGGTATCCAGGGGCAGCGTTGCATTCCTTGGCGTTGCTGAAGTCTGGGGCATCGGAGTCTTGGCGTCTGCGCAGAGGGCACTCAAGTCACCGACGATACCTGTCTGCGCGCCCGCTGCCCAGCGCCCGCTGGCCCTGTCACCGGGCAAAGCCTAGAATTCCCGCAAACTTTGTACAGGACCACCCCGTGACCACGAGCATTTTCTGGTACGACTACGAAACCACCGGTATCAACCCGCGCAGCGACCGGCCGTTGCAGGTGGCGGGTATTCGTACCGATGTCGACCTCAACGAAATCGCCGCCCCGGTCAATCTCTACTGTCGGCCCAGCGACGACATCCTGCCCCATCCCATGGCCTGCATGATCACCGGTATCACCCCCCAGCGCCTGGCCGAGTCCGGGCTGGGCGAAGCCGAGTTCATGACTCGGGTGCACGCCGAACTCTCGGCGCCGGGGACCTGCGGGGCCGGTTACAACACCTTGCGTTTCGATGATGAGATGACCCGTTACAGTCTTTATCGCAACTTCTTCGACCCCTATGCGCGGGAGTGGCAGGGCGGTAACAGCCGCTGGGACCTGATCGACGTGGTGCGCACCGCTTATGCCTTGCGCCCCGAGGGTATCGAATGGCCGCAGCATGACGGCCGCGTCAGTCTCAAGTTGGAGCTTTTGACGGCGGCCAATGGCCTTGAACATGGCCAGGCCCACGATGCCTTGTCGGATGTTCGAGCGACCATTGCCATGGCGCGACGGGTACGCGATCGCCAGCCGCGGTTATATCAATGGCTGTTCGAGTTGCGCAGTAAACACAAAGTGCAAGAGCAAATACGCTTGTTGCAGCCATTGGTACATATTTCCGGGCGCTTCTCGGCGGCGCGTCATTACTTGGGGGTGGTATTGCCACTGGCCTGGCACCCGCGCAATCGCAACGCCCTGATCGTCTGCGACTTGCACCTGGACCCGCAGGGCATGTGGCAAGACAGCGCCGACTCTTTGAAGGCGCGCTTGTACACCCGAAGCGAAGACCTGCCAGAAGGGCAACTGCCAGTGCCTTTGAAGTTGGTACAGATCAATCGTTGCCCTGTGTTGGCGCCACTCAGTGTGTTGCGCCCTGAAAATATCGAGCGATTGCAACTGAACTTGCCGTTGTATGAAGCACGGGCCGCCGCGTTGCGCGAACATCAGGCTGTTTGGCAGGAGCATCTCGGATTGATTTATCAGGACGAGAAGTTCGATGCGGTCGAAGACCCCGAGCAGCAGTTGTACGATGGATTTATTGGGGATCGTGACCGTCGGCTATGCGAGCAGCTGCGATTGGCTGAACCGGAAACACTTTCTTCGTCGCGCTGGATGTTCGATGACGGGCGTTTGCCGGAGCTGCTCAAACGTTATCGGGCACGTAACTTTGCCGATACCTTGAATAGCGCTGAACATGAGGCATGGCTGGCATTCTGTCGCGATCGCCTGACCCGTCCGCAGGCGGGGGCGCCTCATACGCTGGAGGCGTTCGACCTGGCCATGCTGGAGGCGCTGCCCCGTGCTGATGGCGAGCAGCAGGCTGTATTGCAACAGTGGCAGGCCTATGCCCAGGCATTGCGCACCAAGTTGCAGATATGAACAGCAGTCATTGAGGCAATAAAAAACGCCAGCAAGCTGGCGTTTTTTATCAATTGTAACCAGCTGAATTAACCCAGCAGGTTTGCCCAGCTTTCAACCACATCACCGCCCCACTTGGCTTTCCATTCTTTCAGGGTCTTGTGGTTGCCGCCTTTGGTTTCGATGATTTCGCCATTGTGCGGGTTTTTGTACTGCTTGACCTTGCGCGCGCGCTTGGTGCCAGTGACTTTGGCAGCGCCGCTACGGGGTGCCTTGTTGAACTTGGCTTCTGGGTCCAGCAGGGCAACGATGTCACGCAGCGATTTTTGATATTCGCCCATCAGCGTGCGCAGCTTGCCTTCGAATTCCAGTTCGGTTTGCAGTTTGTCGTCTTGCGACAGGTTCTTCAAACGCGCTTGCAGTTCTTTGATGGCTTCTTCTGTGGCGCGGTATTCGTTGATCAGGGACATATTGATGACCTTCGCAATTCAGGGTGGCAGGGAGTCGATGACTCAATAATAGACACTGTATTTAATGAAGTAAACATCCAATCAGCAACGCGACAAAATAAGCTGCCTGCGCTAATTACAGGCGACTCTGCTGAGAAATGAATGTTGCTAAAAAATAATTGCAAAAGGTTTCACGTTGCGAACGGGTTGAAGGGTCGATTAAACAAACTGTTCAGATCGTTTATACGCGCGGCTACCCTTGCAATCAGGTCCGTCCTGCGCATTGATCGCAGCGGGTCGTCGGCACCGCTGGAGTTTTGCCCCGCAGTCGCTAGAATGGCGGCCTTTGCGAAGTTCTGGAGTTTAGCTAATGCGCACTTTTCGGCTGGTCATCGCGTGCCCCGACCGCGTCGGCATCGTGGCCAAAGTCAGTCACTTTCTGGCGTCCCATAATGGCTGGATCACCGAAGCCAGCCACCACTCCGATGATCAGAGTGGCTGGTTTTTCATGCGTCATGAAATTCGCGCCGACAGCTTGCCATTTGGTATCGAGGCATTTCGAGAGGCTTTCGCGCCGATCGCCGACGAGTTCTCCATGGTCTGGCGGGTCACCGATACCGATCAGAAAAAACGCGTGGTGCTGATGGCCAGTCGCGAGTCCCACTGCCTGGCAGATCTGTTGCACCGCTGGCACAGCGACGAACTGGACTGCGCTATCGCCTGTGTGATTTCCAACCACGACGATCTGCGCAGCATGGTCGAGTGGCATGGCATTCCTTACTACCATATTCCTGTCGACCCCAAGGACAAGCAGCCGGCCTTTGCCGAGGTGTCGCGCCGTGTTGCCGAGCATCAGGCCGACGTGGTGGTGCTGGCGCGCTACATGCAGATCCTGCCGCCACAGCTATGCCAGGAATACGCGCAGAAGGTCATCAACATCCACCACAGCTTCTTGCCGTCTTTCGTGGGCGCCAAGCCTTACCACCAGGCGTCGATGCGCGGCGTGAAGCTGATTGGCGCGACCTGCCACTATGTAACCGAAGAGCTCGATGCCGGGCCGATCATCGAGCAGGACGTGGTGCGTGTCAGCCATAGCGACAGCATCGAGGACATGGTCCGCTTCGGTCGCGATGTCGAGAAGATGGTGCTGGCGCGCGGCTTGCGTTATCACCTCGAAGACCGTGTACTGGTGCACGGCAACAAGACGGTGGTGTTCTAACCGATTTGAAGCGAGGAGGTTGCGATGAGTGATCCACGTGACAAGGCAGCCTCCAAAGCCCCACCCACCTTGGGTGAGGGCTGCTTGAGCCGCTACGACCCCGAGGCCCTCTCGGAAGACGACGGCACCGAGTTCCCTGGTGCCGCTGAACTCTGGGAACGCACCCAGCGTCCCCAGAAGCCTGCCGACTCCGACGACAGCACCGCCTAGCCGCGCTTGCGGCCCATCAATTTGCTCAGCAGCGGGCGCCCGAGCATCAGCACGAAGATCGGGCCGCCGACGATCAGATAGAAGTAATAGGTCACGCTGCGCCAGATCAGAATGGCGGCGGCCGCTGTCGATTTGCCGACCATCGGTGCCAGCAGCGCTGCGCTGGTGAGTTCGGCCGTGCCGGCGCCGCCGGGCAGCAGACTGAATTGCCCGGCGCTGAGTGAAAGGATCTGGATCAAAAAGCTCCACGCCCATTGAAAATCGACCCCCAGGCCCTGCAGCGCCAGGTACAGGATGCTGTAGCGCAGCCCCCAGTGCACGCAGGTCAGGCTGAACACCATGATCAGCGTGCTGCGCGGCAGCTTCAGGGCGTTCGTGAACGCCGCGATGAAGCGCAGCCATTTGCGCGTCCAGCGCCAGCGCGTGGAGGATTTGAGCCTTACCCGGCGCATCAGGCGGCCGATCAGCAGCATCACCTGGCGGTGCCAGAGCCCCAGCGCCACGCAACCGACCAGACTGCCCGCGACCAGGCAGGTGCTGATCACCAGCATCATCTGCTGGCTTTGGCTGATGCTATGGGCCAGCGCGTAAAACAGCACGCCGATGAGCGCACAGAGGAAGAACAGCAGATCGCTGAGTTGATCCATGGCGAACACCGCGCTGGCCTGGGCAGGCCGCACGCCATAGCGGCTCAGCAAGGCCATGATGGTCAACGGGCCGCCACTGCCGGCCGGGGTCGCGCACCAGGCGAACTCGGCGGACATCACCACGCCCAGGCTCTGCAGACGAGTGACCTGGCCGCGTTGATCGCCCAGCAGCAGGCGCAGGCGCAAGGTATTGAGGACCCAGCACCCAAGGATGATGCCGATCAGGCCGAGCATCCACGACAATGGAAAACTGCGCAGGCGCGCGAAGATCGCCGTGCCGCCCAGCAGCATGGGGATCAGTACCGCAGCGACGATCGCCACCAATAACCACGGCAGGCGCCTCATGCGAAGGTTCCGGTGATCGACACCGGCCACAGGGCGTTTGGCAGACAGACTGGGCGGGTGGGTAATAGGGGAAGAATCATCAGCACGGTTCGGCAAACTCTCGAGTCGGGGCAGTCCACAGGATTGACCTCCGGCAGACGTACATGTTCGCCATGATACATCGCGCGAGTCTCGGACGACTGCCCGGCTGTGCCTATAATCGGATATCGCTGCAGTGCGCCATTCGTTGGCAAGCGGGTCTTTCAACCGGATACAAGGATTTGAAACATGGCCGATAGCGCACAACTTCTGCTGGGTGCCGACCTCGATGGAACGCCTGTGGCGCAGGCCATGCGCCTGAGCAATCGCCACGGTTTGATCGCCGGCGCGACCGGTACGGGCAAGACGGTCACCTTGCAGCGCCTGGCCGAAGCCTTCAGCGACGCTGGTGTGGCGGTGTTCGCCGCCGACATCAAAGGCGATCTGTGTGGTTTGGGGGCGCCCGGCCAACCCACGGGCAAGATTGCCGAGCGGATTGCCGGCATGCCGTGGCTTGGGTATCGGGCCAAAGCCTGCCCAGTGACGCTTTGGGATGTGCACGGCGAGAGCGGCCACCCGCTGCGCACCACCCTCAGCGAGATGGGCCCGCTGCTGATCGGCAGCCTGCTGGAGCTGACCGACAGCCAGCAGGCGGCCCTGTATGCGGCATTCAAGGTGGCTGATCGCGAAGGTTTGTTGTTGCTCGATCTCAAGGACCTCAAGGCGCTGCTCAATCATCTCAAGGACAATCCGCAGTTGCTGGGCGATGACGCGGCCCTGATGACCACCGGTTCCAGCCAGGCCTTGTTGCGGCGCCTGGCGACGCTCGAGCAGCAAGGCGCCGAAGCGCTGTTCGGCGAACCGGCCTTGCAACTTGAAGATCTCCTGCAACCCGATGCCGACGGGCGCGGGCGTATTCATCTGCTGGACGCCAGCCGCCTGGTGCACGAGTCGCCCAAGGTCTACGCGACGTTTTTGCTGTGGTTGCTGGCCGAGTTGTTCGAGCAGCTCCCGGAGCGGGGCGATGCCGACAGGCCGTTGCTGGCATTGTTCTTCGACGAGGCCCACCTGTTGTTCGCCGATACCCCCAAAGCGCTTCAGGACCGGCTCGAGCAAGTGGTGCGGCTGATCCGCTCCAAGGGCGTCGGGGTGTATTTCGTCACTCAGTCGCCCAGCGATTTGCCCGATGGCATCCTCGCCCAGTTGGGGTTGCGCTTGCAGCATGGCTTGCGGGCATTCACCGCCAAGGAGCAGAGATCCCTCAAGGCCGTGGCAGACGGCTTTCGACCCAATCCGGCGTTCGACACCCTCACCGTGCTCACCGAACTGGGCATTGGCGAGGCGCTGGTGGGGACGTTGCAGGACAAGGGCACGCCTGCGATGGTGCAGCGCGTACTGATCGCGCCCCCGCAGTCGCGTATCGGCCCGCTGACCGCGGCCGAGCGCTCGGCGTTGCTAGCGAGCTCGCCGTTGCGAGGCCGTTACGACAAGCCCATCGACCGCGAGTCGGCCTATGAAATCCTATCTGCACGCAGGCTGCAGCCGCCCACGGAGGAAGCCAAGGCGGCTGCGGGCGACAGCCTGGTGGACAAGGCCACGGAGTTTCTCGGGACAGCAGCGGGGCAGGCGATCAAGTCGGCGGTGCGCCAGGCTGCCGGGCAGTTGGGTCGGCAGCTGGTGCGCGGTCTGATGGGGTCGTTGCTGGGCGGCAACAAGCGTCGATAGGCGTGAAAAAGCGCCCTTGGGAGCAAGCCTTGCTCCCACGGGTGTACGGCTCAGGTCCGGATTGTGGAAGCAAGGTTGCGCGTTCGGCGGCGAGGAGGCCAGTCGCATGGATGCAACATACGCGGCCAGCCATGAAAGCGCCTACGACAGGCCGCGTATCAACCCGAGATCAGGTCCCGAGCACCTTGGAGGCCAGCCAGAACAGCCCGGCTGCCAGTGCCATCGAGGCAGGCAGGGTCAGCACCCAGGCCAGCAGGATGGTCTTGATGGTGCCCCCCTGCAGGCCGCTCTTGTTGGCCACCATGGTACCGGCGACCCCCGACGACAACACATGGGTAGTCGACACGGGGAGGGCGAAGATGTTGGCCAGGCCGATCATCGATGCCGTGACGATCTGCGCCGACATGCCCTGGGAGTAGGTCATGCCTTGCTTGCCGATCTTGGTACCGATGGTCAGGACCACACGCTTCCAGCCCACCATGGTGCCGATACCCAGCGCCAGGGCGACAGCGACCACCACCCAGAACGGGGCATACTCGGTGGTTCCGGTCAGGTCCTTGCGCAGCTTGTCGAGGTCGGCCCTCTCGCGAGCATCGAGTACCGGCAGCTTGCTGACTTTTTTCGCGGTGTCATCCAGACACAGCAGATAGCGGCGCACTTCGATGCGCTTTTCTGGCGCGAGCGTATGGTAATCCGCTACGCCCTCGAGGTTGCCCAGCAGCGCGTGGATGGTCGGCTCGGTCTGCTTCGGGTTACAACTGGACTGGGCCGGCAGATCGCTGTCGGACGCCTTGCCGAGGGCCAGAAACTCGCCCAGGGTGGCGCTGTTGCGCTGATAGAACTGGTTCAGGTGCGCGGTAGCGTCGCGGGTGCGTTCGATCTGATAGGTGGTGCTGGTGAGGTCCAGCACGAACTGGCTCGGCACGATGTCGATCAATACCAGCATGATCAGGCCGATGCCCTTCTGGCCATCGTTGGAACCGTGCACGAAGCTCACGGCCATGGCCGAAATCACCAGTACCAGACGATTCCAGAACGGCGGGTGCTTCTTGTCGTCGAGCTTTTTGCGCTGGTCCGGGGTCTTGTGCATCTTGGATGCCGGGCGCCATTTTTTCAGGATCAGCAACACGACGGCCGCGGCCAGGAAGCCGGCCACCGGCGAGAACACCAGCGAAGCGCCGATGTCGATAGCCTTCTGCCAGTTAACGCCGTCGGCCAACGGAATGTTGTTGAGCAAGGCGTTGGCCAGGCCCACACCCAGTATCGAGCCGATCAGGGTATGGGAGCTGGAGGCCGGAATGCCGAAGTACCAGGTCCCCAGGTTCCAGGCGATCGCGGCAGCGAGCAGCGAGAACACCATGGCCAGCCCATGGCCGGTGTTGACGTTGATCAACAGTTCCACCGGCAGCAGATGGACGATGGCATAGGCCACGCCGACACCGCCCAGCAACACGCCGAGGAAGTTGAATAGCCCCGAGAAGAGTACCGCCAGTTGTGGTGGCATGGCCTTGGTATAAATGACTGTGGCCACCGCGTTGGCAGTGTCATGAAAGCCATTGATGAACTCGAAGGCGAGGACGAACGTCAGGGCGAGAATGAGGCTTATCACCACCCAGGCGTCGAGGCCGCTGAATAATTCGATCATGAAGGTTTTGTGACCAGTTCAAAGGGGGCGCGATTATGCCAGAAATCCTTGGCGTTCGATGCACCACTGACCCACCGTTCGAGCGGTTCGGAGTTTTCCGAGCGAGACACTGCGTTGCACTGATGTGCAGGGCGGGGCACTCGGATACCTGGAATACCCCTTGAAATCGGGGGCTCGACTCAGGTGGATCGCTTTCAAACGGCCGTATGAAAAAAGTGTCGAGACCGCTTACTTCATGACCTTAAAAATGTTGTTGCATTCAGCGGCCAGCAGGCAGTCAACGACAAATCTGCCGCACCCGCCTGTGGCCATCGCGGCGCAATGTCATTGCTCAGCCGGTTCCTGCTTGAGTTCCTGCTCGATCTTTTGCAGTTCTTGCTGAAACGCTTGATCCTGGACCGTTGCCCTTTTACGCCAAGGTTTACGCTCAGGGTCCGGTTGGGCCGCATAAGTGGTGATCTCACCGCCGTAAACATCCTTGTAACGTTGTTCCTGGCGCTCGAGTTCTGCGCGCAGTTCGTCTTTTGTCACGTTAATACCTAATAGATTAATAAGACCATTTCGGACGTATTGTCCTTGCGCCTTGCCCACCCGCAGAACTAACGGCGGAGATGGTAAAGGCTGCACGGGCTGCGGCGTCCAAGGGAATTGCTGTCGCAGCGACAGAGTAGGTCGTCGCCGATAGGGCATGTGCAACTCCGGATGTTTTCCAGGAAGCGCTGCATGCAGATCGGTCGAACGTGCCCGCGATAACCATTGATGAGCTGATGATGGGGTATCGCGGAGGTTCTTTGTCCAGGCGCCGATTATAGCAAGGGCGCTGTGGAACACTATCCTCACACCGGCGTGGAAGGTAATCCAAACGCTGCATTTTGTTTCAGCGTGCCGGACAAGTCGTAACTTAATCGGTAAACCCTTGCCTTGTAAAGTTTGAGGTCAAAGGTATTTAAAAGTTTCAGTTTATTAGCGGATGTTTCATCGACGGAAAACATCCATTCTTCAAGTCCGCTGCCGGTCGCTGGCCTGGGGTGTTGCGATAATCGGTCGGTGGTTCGATAATCGCCCAAAGCTGCCAGGTGCCTTTGCGCACCTGGATGATATTCGAGCCGTCAGGAATTGCGCATGAACGACAAATTACGGAGCGCCTTCACTTCTTTGGCGCCGCCCATCGTTGCGTCGGCCGCCAAGCGCATTCAGGCGTTTGCTGGCGATCCGGACTTCATGACCTCGCTGGCCCGCGGGCTTGCCGTGGTGCAGGCGTTTCAGGAGCGCAAGCGTCACCTGACCATCGCCCAGATCAGCCATCGTACCGAAATCCCTCGGGCGGCCGTGCGTCGCTGCCTGCATACCCTGATCAAACTGGGCTACGCCACCACCGATGGGCGCACCTATTCGCTGCTGCCCAAAGTGCTGACCCTCGGCCATGCATACCTGTCATCGACGCCGCTGGCGGTATCGGCGCAGCCCTATCTGGACCGTACCAGCGAGCAACTGCACGAAGCCTGCAACATGGCCACGCTCGAAGGCGACGACATTCTCTATATAGCGCGTTCCGCCACGACCCAACGGTTGATCTCGGTGGACCTGTCGGTGGGTGGGCGTCTGCCGGCCTATTGCACGTCCATGGGCCGCATCCTGCTCTCGGCGCTGGATGATGCGACCCTGCAGGATTATTTGCAAAACGTCGAATTGCAGCCCAAGACCAGCCGCACCCTGACCGACCCAGAGGCGCTGTTTGCCTGTCTGCAGCAAGTGCGCGAGCAAGGCTGGTGCATCGTTGACCAGGAACTCGAGCAAGGCCTGCGCTCTATTGCAGTGCCGGTCTATGACGCCTCGGGTCAAGTACTTGCAGCGCTTAATGTGAGTACCCATGCGGGTCGGGTCCCGCGCAGCGAACTGGAAACTCGATTCTTGCCGATTCTGCTCAGCGCCAGCCGTGAACTGAGCGCACAACTGTTCAGGTAGGCGTGTTCAGGTAGGCGCGCCGCAAACAGGCCGCGACTCGATGGAACAGCATGGCTATGGCCAGCAGGTCAGCGATTGATGTCCGATAAACGCACGGATACGCGTTTGTCGAATTGACGGCCCCGAGCCCGGCTTATTAATGTCGTCGCCACGGATCGTTGCTGCGCGGTCCACAATAATAATGAGCGAGAGGCAAGCCCCACCATGATCCATCTCCAGCACGTGCATCGCCCACGTCCACCAGATATCGGTTCCCAAGGGAGCTGATCAAAGCTTTTGCATCGCAACACCTGTGCCGCGCCACGCTCGGTACGGACGCCCTGTGCGTCACTCTATAAAACGGATAAAAACCATGAACAGTCCCGAAAGCAAAGTCGGACAGTGCCTCGACGTACAGTCCTTCATCAATGCCAGTCCGATCTCTCGCTATCAGTGGCGAGTGGTCATTCTGTGCTTCCTGATCGTTTTTCTCGATGGCCTGGACACTGCGGCCATGGGTTTCATTGCGCCTGCGCTGTCCCAGGACTGGGGGATCGACCGCGCCAGCCTGGGGCCGGTGATGAGTGCCGCGCTGATCGGCATGGTCTTCGGTGCTTTGGGTTCCGGGCCGTTGGCCGACCGCTTCGGGCGCAAAGGCGTGCTGGTTGGCGCGGTGCTGGTGTTCGGCGTGTTCAGCCTGGCCTCGGCATTCAGCGGCAACGTTCAGGAACTGCTGATCCTGCGCTTCCTCACTGGGCTCGGCCTGGGGGCGGGTATGCCCAATGCCACCACGCTGTTGTCCGAATACACCCCTGAACGCAAGAAGTCGCTGCTGGTCACCAGTATGTTCTGCGGCTTCAACCTGGGGATGGCCGGTGGCGGGTTTATCTCCGCCAAGTTGATTCCCGCTTTTGGCTGGCACGCCTTGCTGCTGCTGGGTGGCATCCTGCCGTTGATCCTCTGCGTAGTACTGCTGTTCTGGCTGCCGGAGTCGGCGCGTTTTCTGGTGGTGCGCAATCGGGGTACCGACAAGGTGCGCAAGGTGCTGGCGCCTATCGAGCCGATCCAGGTGGCACAGGCGGGCAGTTTCAGTGTGCCGGAGCAGCAGACGGTCAAATCGCGTAACGTGCTGGCGGTCATTTTCTCGGGCACCTACAGCGCCGGCACCTTGCTGCTGTGGCTGACGTATTTCATGGGCCTGGTGATCGTCTATCTGCTGACCAGTTGGCTACCGACGCTGATGCGCGAAAACGGCGCGAGCATGGAACAGGCAGCCTTCATCGGCGCCCTGTTCCAGTTCGGTGGCGTATTGAGCGCGGTAGGCGTGGGCTGGGCCATGGACCGCTTCAACCCGCACAAGGTCATCGGCACCTTCTATTTGCTGGCCGGTGTCTTCGCCTACGCCGTGGGGCAGAGCCTGGGGCATATCACGGTCCTGGCCACGCTGGTGCTGGTCGCCGGTATGTGCGTCAACGGCGCGCAGTCGGCGATGCCGTCGCTGGCCGCGCGTTTCTATCCGACCCAGGGGCGTGCCACGGGCGTCTCGTGGATGCTCGGTATCGGTCGTTTCGGCGCGATTCTCGGAGCCTGGATCGGCGCGACGCTGCTGGGCCTGGGCTGGAATTTCGAGCAGGTACTCACTGCGTTGGTGGTGCCTGCCGCAGTGGCTTGCACCGCCGTGGTGATCAAGGGGCTGGTCAGCCACGCCGATGCCACCTGAGCATCTTTGTTCGATAATCGAACTGATAGTCGATTATCGGATTGTTTGCCGTGCAGCAGACGCTTACTCTGCTGCACTTTGCGGCGCATGCCTCGCGCCTTTTTTATTCTGCACGGTCTAATCTGCCTCGGGCCTGCAAAGGCCCAGTATCAGGAGAAGCATGATGCGTGATGTTTTTATCTGTGATGCCATTCGTACCCCTATCGGTCGCTTCGGCGGTGGTCTGTCCGGCGTGCGCGCCGATGACCTGGCGGCGGCACCGATCAAGGCGCTGATCGAGCGCAACCCCTCGGTGCAATGGGATCAGGTGGATGAAGTGTTCCTCGGCTGCGCCAACCAGGCCGGTGAAGACAACCGCAACGTCGCGCGCATGGCCGCCTTGCTTGCCGGCCTGCCGGAGAGCATCCCGGGTGTGACCCTCAATCGCCTGTGCGCCTCGGGCATGGACGCCGTGGGCACCGCCTTCCGCGCCATCGCCAGTGGCGAGATGGAGCTGGCGATCGCTGGCGGCGTCGAGTCGATGTCCCGTGCGCCGTTCGTGATGGGCAAGGCCGATGCGGCGTTCTCGCGCAACATGAAGCTCGAAGACACCACCATCGGCTGGCGCTTCGTCAATCCGCTGATGAAGGCCCAATATGGTGTCGACGCGATGCCGCAGACCGCCGACAACGTTGCCGACGATTATCAGGTGTCGCGCGCCGATCAGGACGCTTTCGCCCTGCGTAGCCAGCAACGCACGGCCGCCGCGCAGGCTGCGGGTTTCTTTGCCGAAGAGATCGTGCCGGTGCGTATCGCCCATAAGAAGGGCGAAACCATCGTCGACACCGATGAGCATCCCCGCGCTGATACCAGCCTCGAGACCCTGGCCAAGCTCAAGCCGGTCAATGGCGCTGACAAGACCGTTACCGCCGGCAACGCATCGGGCGTGAATGACGGCGCTGCGGCGATGATCCTGGCCTCGGCCGAAGCGGTGAAAAAACATGGGCTGACCGCACGTGCTCGGGTGCTCGGCATGGCCAGCGCTGCGGTCGCCCCTCGGGTCATGGGTATTGGCCCGGTGCCAGCAGTGCTCAAGCTCACTGAGCGCCTGGGCCTGGCAGTCAGCGATTTCGACGTCATCGAGCTCAATGAAGCCTTCGCCAGCCAGGGTCTGGCGGTACTGCGCGGCCTGGGTTTGGCCGACGATGCGCCGCAGGTCAATCCGAACGGCGGCGCCATTGCCTTGGGCCACCCGTTGGGCATGAGCGGCGCTCGGTTGATCCTCACCGCACTGCATCACCTGGAAAAAACCGGCGGCAAGAAGGGATTGGCGACCATGTGCGTCGGCGTTGGTCAGGGTTTGGCGCTGGCGATCGAACGGGTTTGAGTCATTGTGGGCTGTGCCGACCTCTTCGCGGGCTAGCCCCGCTCCTACAGGTGACGGGCCAACGCTCTGAGAGCAAAGCTTGCTCGCGAACAGGCCCTCGAAATCCCCGATAACAAGCAGCAACAACGCCGGTGCCTTCAGGCGCTGGCGTGTTCACCCCAGCTCGACCGGGGTGAACTAGTCGATCGCCCGAACCCTTTTGTGCCTCCACGCAAGGCAGAAACGGGTTTGGGTAATTGCCTTGTGCCATGAGGATGTTACGGTATATGTCTAAACCGTTAGTACCCTCAACGAGTGAGCAAAAAATGACAACAACTCATTACACGGGAGAGGAGCGCAAGAAGCGCATCTTCGCTATCGTCGGTGCCTCTTCGGGCAACCTGGTGGAGTGGTTCGACTTCTACGTCTACGCCTTCTGCGCCATTTATTTCGCCCCTGCGTTTTTCCCCTCCGACAACCCGACGGTTCAGCTGGTCAACACCGCAGGTGTGTTCGCCGCGGGCTTTTTGATGCGGCCCATTGGCGGCTGGCTGTTTGGGCGTGTGGCCGACAAGCACGGGCGCAAGAACTCGATGATGATTTCGGTGCTGATGATGTGCTTCGGCTCGCTGGTCATCGCCTTTCTGCCGACCTATGCCACCATCGGCGTATGGGCGCCGATCATCCTGCTGCTGGCGCGCCTGTTCCAGGGGCTGTCGGTGGGCGGTGAATATGGCACCACCGCCACCTACATGAGTGAAGTGGCATTGCGCGGCCAGCGCGGCTTCTTCGCCTCGTTCCAATACGTGACCCTGATCGGCGGTCAGTTGCTGGCGGTGCTGACCGTGGTGATCCTCCAGCAGTTTCTCGACGAGCCCGAGCTGAAGGCCTGGGGCTGGCGCATTCCGTTCGTGGTCGGTGCCGTTGCCGCAGTGATCTCGCTGCTGCTGCGTCGCACGCTTGAAGAAACCAGCACCGCCGAAACTCGCGCCGACAAGGACGCCGGCAGCATTGCCAGTTTGTTCAAGAATCACACCGCGGCCTTCATCACCGTTCTCGGCTACACCGCCGGTGGCTCGCTGATTTTCTACACCTTCACTACGTACATGCAGAAGTACCTGGTCAACACGGCGGGCATGCACGCCAAGACCGCCAGCTACATCATGACCGGCGCACTGTTCTGCTATATGTGCATGCAGCCGTTGTTCGGCATGTTGGCCGACAGGATCGGGCGGCGTAAATCCATGCTGTGGTTCGGTGCTCTGGGCGCGCTGTGCGTATTCCCGATCCTGATTGCGCTGAAAACCGTGACCAGTCCGTTCCTGGCGTTTGTGTTGATCACCTTGGCACTGGCCATCGTCAGCCTCTATACCTCGATCAGCGGCCTGGTCAAAGCCGAGATGTTCCCGCCGCAAGTACGTGCGCTCGGAGTTGGCCTGGCCTACGCGGTGGCCAACGCGATCTTCGGTGGCTCGGCAGAATACGTCGCCCTGCAGCTCAAGGCCGGGGGCAGCGAAAACACTTTCTACTGGTATGTGACGGTAATGATGGTGATTGCTTTCCTGTTCAGCCTGCGCTTGCCCAAAGAGCCCAAGTACCTGCACCAGGATCATTGATCCATCCGCGCACCCGATAGTCGGGCGCGCCTAGAGAGGTTGAGTTATGAGCGACAGACCGAGCAATCAGTTGTTCGATGCCTACTTCACCCGCCGCGACATGCGCGAGGTATTTTCCGACCGCGGGCGGGTCCAGGGCATGCTGGATTTCGAGGCCGGTCTGGCGCGTGCCGAAGCCGAGGTGGGGGTAATCCCCAGCGAGGCCGTGGCACCTATCGAGGCGGCGTGTGACGCCGGCCTCTACGATTTCGAGGCGCTAGGCGAGGCGATCGTCAGTGCTGGCAACTCGGCTATTCCACTGGTGAAGATGCTCGGCAAGCGAATTGCCGACAAGGACGCCGGCGCCGAGCGTTTCGTGCACCTGGGCGCTACCAGTCAGGACGTGATGGACAGCGGCCTGGTGCTGCAACTGCGCGCCGCGCTGGGGCTGCTGGAAGCCGACCTCGGCGAGCTGGCCACCGTGCTGGCCGCGCAGGCGCAACGCTATGCGGCCACGCCGATGGCCGGGCGCACCTGGCTGCAGCACGCCACGCCAGTGACCTTGGGGATGAAAATCGCCGGCTGGCTGGGCGCCGTCACCCGTCACCGCGAGCGTCTGGCTGAAATCAAGCCGCGCCTGCTGGTGCTGCAGTTCGGTGGCGCCTCAGGCAGCCTCGCGGCGCTGGGCGACAAGGCCCTGCCGATCGCCGAAGCGCTGGCCCGCACGCTGGATCTGACCTTGCCCGAGCAACCCTGGCACACCCAGCGCGATCGGCTGGTGGAGTTCGCAGCCCTGCTCGGGCTGATTGCCGGCAGCCTCGGCAAGCTGGGCCGCGACGTCAGCCTGCTGATGCAGACTGAGGCCGCCGAGGTATTCGAGCCGTCGGCGCCTGGCAAGGGCGGTTCGTCGACCATGCCGCACAAACGCAATCCGGTCGGTGCTGCAGTGCTGATCGGTGCCGCCAGCCGAGTGCCGGGGCTGGTCTCTACCATGTTCGCCGCCATGCCTCAGGAGCACGAGCGCAGCCTCGGCCTTTGGCACGCCGAATGGGACACCCTGCCGGAGATCTGCTGCCTGGTCTCTGGCGCGCTGCAGCAGGCCCTGCTGTTTGCCAAGGGGCTGGAAGTGGATGCCGCGCGCATGGCCAAAAACCTCGACCTGACTCAGGGCCTGGTACTGGCCGAAGCGGTCAGTATCGTCCTCGCCCAGCGCCTGGGGCGTGACACCGCCCACCACTTGCTGGAGCAGTGCTGCAAGCGCGCGGTGGCCGAAGGTCGGCACCTGCGTGCGGTGCTGGGCGACGATGCCCAGGTCACGGCCGAATTGTCGGCCAGCGAACTGGACCGCCTGCTGGATCCGGCCCACTACCTCGGTCAGGCGCAAGTCTGGGTCGAGCGCGCGGTGGCCGAGCACAGCCGTTTCGAACACTCAAGCCACGCCTGATCAATGCCTGAAGGAGACTGCCCGTGGGAAGCGTACAACTCGCCGATGGCGAACTGAACTACCAACTCGATGGCCCGAGCGACGCGCCAGTGCTGGTGTTGTCCAATTCGTTGGGTACCAACCTGCACATGTGGGACTCCCAGATCCCGGCTTTTACCGAGCACTTTCGCGTGTTGCGCTACGACACCCGCGGCCATGGCCAATCGTTGGTCACGCCGGGGCCCTACAGCATCGAGCAACTGGGCAAGGATGTACTGGCGCTGCTCGACGCGCTGAACATCGACCGCGCGCATTTCTGCGGTCTGTCCATGGGCGGGCTGATCGGGCAGTGGCTGGGCATCAATGCCGGCTCGCGCCTGCGCCGTCTGGTGGTCTGCAACACGGCCGCCAAGATCGGTACCCCGGACATCTGGAATCCGCGTATCGAAATGGTCCTGCGCGATCGCGAGGCCGCCATGGTCGGCCTGCGCGATGCTTCCATTGCCCGCTGGTTCACCCCGGACTACGCCGAGGCGCATCCGGATCAGGCCAAGCGCATCACCGATATGCTGGCCTCGACCAACCCCGAGGGCTATGCAGCCAACTGCGGTGCGGTGCGCGATGCTGATTTCCGCGAGCAACTGGGTGCCATCAAGGTGCCGCTGCTGGTGATCGCTGGTACCGAAGACGCGGTGACGCCACCCGCTGGCAGCCTGTTCATCAAAGAGCACGTCAAGGGCGCCGAATACGCCGAGTTCCACGCGGCGCATCTGTCCAACGTGCAGGCGGGCGACGCGTTCAGCCAGCGCGTGATCGAATTCTTGCTGAGCAAGAACCTTTAAAAGACCATCTGGGAGGTCCGTTGTGGACGAGAAAGAACGTTACGAAGCCGGCATGCAAGTGCGTCGCGCCGTCCTGGGCGAAGCCCATGTCGATCGTAGTCTGAAGAACCTCACCGAGTTCAACTCGGAATTTCAGGAAATGATCACCCGCCACGCCTGGGGTGATATCTGGACGCGCCCGGGCCTGCCGCGTCACACCCGCAGCCTGATCACTATCGCCATGTTGATCGGCATGAACCGCAATGACGAACTCAAGCTGCATCTGCGGGCTGCTGCCAACAACGGGGTGACCCGTGCCGAGATCAAGGAGGTGCTGATGCAGAGCGCGATCTACTGCGGTATCCCGGCCGCCAACGCGACGTTCCACCTGGCCGAATCGGTGTGGGACGAGCTGGGCGTCGAGTCCCGCGAGGGCTGACTTTTGTCTGCTCCAACAAGAACCCCCGCTGAATGCGGGGGTTCTTGTTTATGCCGCCTGGGCGCTTACAGGAACGAAATCGGGTACTGGATGATCACCCGATTCTCGTCGAAGCTGTTGGTGTTGCCATAGTTGCGGCGCAAGGTGGAGTTCCTCCAGCGCAGGGACAGGTTCTTGAAGGTACCGCTTTGCAGCACGTAGGCGACCTCGGTTTCGCGACCGCGATCTTCACCATCGGTGACGCCGTTGGAATGCACGTTGGAGCCTTCGATAAAGCGGTTCATCAAGGTCAGGCCCGGTACGCCGAGGCCGGCGAAGTTGTAATCATGGCGGACCTGCCAGGACTTCTCGTCCTTGAGCTCGTAACTCCAGCCGTAGCTGTCGTTCGCCAGGGTGCCGCCGCTGGTGCCCGCAATGCGCTGCCAGGCGGCTTCGCCCATGACTTTCTGCAAGCCGACGTAGAAGGTGTTGAAGCCGACCTTGAGCGAGAACAGCCCGGACATGGTGCGGTTGTCCTGATCGCCTGCCAGTGCCGAGCCATCGGTATCACCGATGAAGTAACCGAGGTTGGCGCCTGCGGTAATGTTGTCGGTGATCGGTTGCGAGTGCAGGATCTGGAAGTATTTCTGGTGGTAGATGTCTTCCAGCTGACCGTACCAGGCGCCCACCAGAGTACGTTTGTCGTTGAAGGTGTACTCGGCGCCGGCAAAGTTGTAGTGGTCGCTGCTGATGCTCGGTTTGCCGTGGATCGTGGTGCCGGCGGTGTTGAGCGACAGGCGCTCCATGCTGGCGTCGTTACGCTGGCTGTTGCCGCTGAACTGGCCGGCGTACAGGGTCACGTCCTTGATCTCCTTGGAGGTGATCTGGCCGCCTTTCAAGGTTTGTGGCAGCGAGCGGCCATCGTCGGCACGGACGATCGGCAGCACTGGCATCCATTCGCCGATTTTCAGTTCGGTCTTGGAGATCTTCGCCTTGCCAGCGATCGCCAGGCGGCCGAATGAGTCGGCCGGGGTGTTGTTGTCATGCACCGGCAGCAGTTGCGAGCCATAGGTGCCTCTACCGCCATCAAGTTTGTATGACATCAACCCCAATACGTCGACACCGAAGCCAACGAAGCCGTTAGTGAAGCCGGACTTGGCGTCGAGAATGAAACTTTGTGTCCATTCGTCTGCCGCGCCGCGTTTGGTCGCGCCCGGCACGACGAGCGATTTGCCGTTGTCGACGAAGTTGCGGTTGAAGTAGAAGTTGCGCAGGTTGAGGTTGACCTTGGCGTCTTCGACGAAGCCATGGGCGTCGTCAGCGAAGCTCGGTGCGCCGGCGCCCAGGGTCGCCAGCGTCAGGAGGCTGAGGGTAACGCGGTGTTTGCCTGTGTGTTTGCTCATTTTTATTGTGTGCTCTTTTGGTGATCTGAATGCAGGTGCAAGCCGCAACGTCGATGTCGCAATCGTGATGTTCAGTCGTTCGGATGCCGTCAGCGCAAAACGCTGGCGCATCTTGAAGAGATCAATCGGGTAGGGGAGTGCGCATGGACATGGGGCTCAACCTTTTGTTATTTATTGTTGGTTATCGTGTGGTCTGACGCTTTCTTTAGCCTCTGCTCCGCGAAGGTACAGGAGGATGTTTCGGTAAGCGGATGGTGCAATCTCGACCCGGAGTGGGTCAATTCGCCGCACGGGAATCTGGGCGATAAGCGAACACTAACTGTTTGGTTAATTTTGTGTCAAGTTGTCGGACAGGTACGGTTGTGGAATTTGTAGCAGGGGAATCTGACGGCGTCCAGTCTTTACTCTAATTTGGGTCGGCCGCCCTCAGCGATATCGTTTCAGCCCAGTTACAGTGGGTATCAAATAGAAGTTGATCGTCGTACAAGCAAAAAAAAGCCCACCAGAAGGTGGGCTTTTTCAGTCCGCAAAGGCCGTTATCGGGTCTTTGTGGGCTGCGCATCGGCCGCCTGAATCGGTTGCCCGGTCTGTTCGACCCAGCCACCGCCCAGTGCCTTGTACAGGGTGATCTCGGCGCTCAGTTGCGACAGGCGATCGGTAATCAGTGTCTGTTGGGCACTGAACAGCGAGCGCTGGGCATCGAGGAAGGTCAAGTTGCTGTCCACACCGATACGATAACGACGCTCGGCCAGGCGGTAGTAATCCTGGTTGGCCTGGACGAAGTCACGCTGAGCTTGCAACTGATCGTTGTAAGTCTTGCGTGCGGTCAAGCCGTCCGAGACTTCCTGGAAGGCGGTCTGGATGGCTTTCTCGTAGTTGGCGACGTTGATGTCTTTTTGCAGCTTGGCGTAATCCAGATTCGCCTCGAGCTGGCCGAAGTAGAAGATCGGCACGTTGATGGTCGGGGTGAACGACCAGCTGCCTTGCCCGCCCTTGAACAGGTTGCCCAGTTCGGCGCTGGACGAGCCGGCGCCTGCGGTCAGAGTGATGCTCGGGAAGAACGCTGCACGTGCCGCGCCAATGTTGGCGTTGGACGCCTTCAGGGTGTATTCGGCCTGGAGAATGTCCGGGCGACGGGTCAGCAGGTCCGACGGCAGGCCTGCTGGCACTTCGGTGAGCATATCCCCGTCCAGAGGCTGGTTGGGTGCCAGGTTGGCCGGCAGGCCGGTGCCCAGCAGCAACACCAACGAGTTTTCGTCCTGAGCGACCTGGCGCTGGTAGCGCGCCAAGGCTGCGCGGGCGCTTTCGACCGAGGTCCGCGCCTGAGCAAGATCCAGTGCGGAGGAGACGCCGACTTCGCTGCTGCGCGAGGTCAGGCGCAAGCTTTCTTCGTAGGTCTTGAGGGTGTCCTGAGTCAGCTTCAGCAGTTCGCGGTCAGCTTCCCAGGTCATGTACGCCGTCGCCACGCTGGCGACCAGGCTGATCTGGGTAGAGCGCCGCGCTTCTTCGGTGGAGAAGTAGCTCTGCAACGCTTGCTCGGTGAGGCTGCGAACCCGGCCGAACAAGTCCAGCTCGTAGGAGGAGATCCCCACCTGGGCCGAGTAGCTGCCGCTGGTGGTGGTCTGTTGCGAGATGCTCAGGTCGGCGGGCGTACGCTGACGCGTCCCCGTGACCGTGCCACCGATGGCCGGGAACAGATCAGCACGCTGAATGCGGTACTGGGCCTGGAAGGCTTCGACGTTCAGGGCCGCGACCTTGAGATCGCGGTTGTTGGTCAATGCCACCTGGATCAGCTGCTGCAGCGCCGGGTCGCGGAAAAACTGCCGCCAGCCCTGTTCGGCGGCGGCGACGTTGGCCGCCTGGGCTGGCGCGTACGCCGGCCCTTGCGGGTACTGATTGACGACCGGCGACTGCGGCGTCTTGTAATCGGGGATCAACGAGCATCCGCTGAGGATGACGGCGGTCACCGCGATGGAGATCAGTGACTTGCTCATTGGCCAGCCTCATCGTGTGAAATTTGGTTCTTTGGCTGGTTGTCCTTGTCCTTGTCCTTGCCCTTGAAGAGCGACGACACGGCCACGAAGAACATTGGCACCCAGAAGATCGCCAAGGTGGTGGCTGTGAGCATACCGCCGATCACACCGGTACCGATGGCGTGCTGGCTGCCTGAGCCGGCGCCGCTGGAGATGGCCAGCGGCACAACACCCAGGATGAACGCCATGGACGTCATCACGATAGGGCGAAGTCGCATGCGGCAGGCCTCGACAGCAGACTCCACCAGGCCCTTGCCCTGTTCGTGCAGCTCTTTGGCGAACTCGACGATCAGGATGGCGTTTTTCGCCGCCAGCCCCACCGTCACCAGCAGGCCTACCTGGAAGAACACGTCGTTGGACAGGCCGCGCAAGTGCGTTGCGATCAGCGCACCAACCACGCCCAGCGGCACCACGAGAATGACCGCGATCGGGATCGACCAGCTTTCATACAGCGCTGCAAGGCAGAGGAAAACCATCAGGATGGAGATCGAATACAGGACTGGCGTCTGCGAACCGGAGAGTTTTTCCTCGTAGGACAGACCGGTGAACGAGTAACCGATGCCGGCCGGGAGTTTCTTGGCGATGGCTTCGACTTCATCCATGGCCTGGCCAGTACTGTAGCCCGCTGCCGGCGTACCGAGGATCTCGACCGCCGCTACACCGTTGTAACGCTCCAGTTTCGGCGAGCCGTAGACCCACTTGCCGGTCGCGAATGCCGAAAACGGCACCATGGTCCCGGAGGAGTTGCGTACATACCACTTGTCCAGGTCTTCCGGGCTCATGCGCGCGCTTGGAATGCCTTGCACGTAAACCTTCTTGACCCGACCGCGATCGATGAAGTCGTTCACATACGAGCTACCCAGCGCGGTAGAGATGGTGGTGTTGATGTCAGCAATGGAGAGGCCCAAGGCGCGGGTTTTCTCATCATCGAGTTCAAGCTGGTATTGCGGTTCGTCGGCCAGGCCGTTCGGACGGGTCGCGGCCAGGATCTTGCTCTGGGCCGCCATGCCGAGGAACTGGTTACGCGCTTCCATGAGCTTTTCATGGCCCACGCCACCCTGATCCTGCAGGTAGAAGTCGAAACCGGTCGCGTTACCCAGTTCCAGTACCGATGGCGGCACCACCGCAAACATCATGGAGTCGCGGAAGGAGAAGAACTTCTGCTGGGCGCGTTTGGCAACTTCGAACACGCTCATGGTGGAGTCGCGGTCTTCCCACGGCTTGAGCAGTACGAACGCCAGGCCGGAGCTCTGACCGCGACCGGCGAAGTTGAAGCCGTTGACGCTGAAGACCGAGCCTACCGCCTTGCCTTCACCGTTCTTCTCGTCCAGCAGATACTCGCGCATCTTGTCCAGCTGTTGCTGCGTGCGCTCGGCCGAGGAGCCGGCAGGCGTCTGCACCTGGGCAAAGATCACGCCCTGGTCTTCATCGGGCAGGAAGGCTGCCGGGATGATGGTGAACAGGTAGACCATCGCCGCGATAATGCCCCCATACACCAGGAAGGCCGGGATGCGATGGGTGACGATCTTCTTCACGCCGCCTTCGTAGTGGTCTACGCCGCGGTCGAACATGCGGTTGAACCAGCCGAAGAACCCACGCTTGGGTTGGCCGTGCTTGTCTGCATCGATCGGCTTGAGCATGGTGGCGCACAGCGCCGGGGTGAAGATCAGGGCAACCAGTACCGACAGTGCCATCGCCGAAACGATGGTGATCGAGAACTGCTTGTAGATCACGCCGGTGGAACCGCCGAAGAACGCCATCGGCAACAGTACCGCCGAGAGCACCATGGCGATACCGACCAGGGCGCCCTGGATCTGCCCCATGGACTTCTTGGTGGCCTCCTTGGGCGTCATATGCTCTTCAGCCATTACCCGTTCGACGTTTTCCACCACAACGATGGCGTCGTCCACCAATAGACCGATGGCCAGGATCATACCGAACATGGTCAGGGTGTTGATGGTGAAGCCGGCCGCCGCGAGGATGCCGAACGTACCCAGCAATACCACCGGTACCGTCATGGTGGTGATGAGGGTGGCACGCAGGTTCTGCAGGAACAGGTACATCACCAGGAACACCAGGATGATCGCCTCGACCAGGGTTTCCACTACACCGCTGATCGATTCCTTGACCACTGGCGTGGTGTCATACGGGTAGACCGCTTTCATGCCTGGCGGAAAGAACGGCTCCAGGGTGGCGATGGTCTTGCGGATCGCTGCGGCGGTGTCCAGGGCGTTGGCGCCCGGTGCCAGCTTGATGGCCATACCCGAGGCAGGCTTGCCGTTGAACTGTGCGTCGATGGCGTAGTTCTGGCCACCCAGGGCGACATCGGCGACATCCTTGACGCGCACTTGCGAGCCGTCAGGATTGACCTTGAGCAGGATGTTCTTGAACTGATCGGCAGTCTGCAGGCGCGTCTTGCCGATGATGGTCGCGTTCAGCTGCTGGCCTTTCACCGCAGGCAGGCCGCCGATCTGGCCGGAGGACACCTGCACGTTCTGGGAGGAAATCGCAGTGGAGACATCACCTGGATTGAGCTGATAGTTGTTCAGCTTGGCCGGGTCGAGCCAGATGCGCATGGCGTACTGCGAACCGAACACCTGGAAGTCACCCACGCCGTTGGTACGCGAGATCGGATCCTGAATGTTGGAAACGATGTAGTTGGACAGGTCGTCCTTGGTCAGGCTGCCGTCGGTCGACACCAGGCCGATCACCAGCAGGAAGTTTTTCACTGCCTTGGTGACCCGGATGCCCTGCTGCTGTACTTCCTGCGGCAGCAGCGGGGTGGCCAGGTTGAGCTTGTTCTGCACCTGGACCTGGGCGATGTCGGGGTTGGTACCCTGGTTGAAGGTGGCGGTGATGGTCATGCTGCCATCGCTGTCACTTTCCGACGATACGTAACGCAGGTTGTCGATACCGTTGAGCTGCTGCTCGATGACCTGAACCACGGTGTCCTGCACGGTTTGCGCCGAGGCGCCCGGGTAGGTGACCTGGATCGCGATGGCGGGCGGTGCGATCGACGGGTACTGGTTGATCGGCAGGTTGAAGATCGAGATCGCTCCGACCAGCATGATCACCAGGGCGATTACCCAGGCGAAGATGGGGCGGTCGATAAAAAATTTCGACATGGTTTACTTCCCTTGGCCGCCGACGGCATTAGCGTCTACGGGGGTGGCTGGCTTGGCGTTGCCGGCTTCGGTAGCCTTCACTTCAACGCCAGGCTTGACGTACTGCAGGCCTTCGGTAATGACGCGGTCGCCCGCGTTGAGGCCCTTATCGACCAGCCAGAAGGTCCCGGCAGTCTGGGTGGCTACCAGCTCGCGCGACTCGACCTTGTTGTCCTTGTTCACCACCATCGCGGTAGGAACGCCGCGGATGTCGTGGGTGACGCCTTGCTGTGGTACCAGCAGGGCCTGGGCGGCTACGCCGGTCTGCAGGCGCGCATGGACGAACATCCCCGGCAGCAACTGGTGGTCGGGGTTGGGGAACTTGGCGCGCAGGGTCACGGAACCGGTGGTCTGGTCGACCGAGACTTCGGAGAACTCCAGGGTGCCGTCCTGGCCGTACTCGCTGCCATCTTCGAGGGTCAGCTTGATCTTCGCCCCGTTTGCCCCGGCTTTCTGCAGCTGGCCGCTGGCCAGTGCACGGCGCAGCTTGAGCATGGCGGTGCTGGATTGAGTCACGTCAACGTAGATCGGATCCAGCTGTTGTATGGTCGCCAATGCGGTGGTCTGGCCGTTGGTCACCAGCGCGCCTTCGGTCACGGCGGAGCGGCTGATGCGCCCGGAAATAGGCGCCAGCACCTTGGTATAGCGCACATTGATCTGTGCGGTCCGCAGGGTGGCTTCGGCTTGCAGGGAGGTGCTGCGTGCGTTGTCGTATTCCTGACGGCTCACAGCCTGTTCATCGATCAACTGCTTGTAGCGATCGGTCAGGGACTTGGCGGCCTGCAGGCTGGCTTGCGCGCTTGCCAGGGTGGCCTCGTAGGTGGCCGGATCGATCTGATAGAGCTGCTGACCTTCCTTGACGTCGGTGCCCTCGGTGTACAGGCGTTTGAGGATGATGCCGTCGACCTGCGGGCGGACCTCGGCGACGCGGAAGGCCGTGGTGCGGCCTGGCAGATCGCTGGTCAGGGTGTAGGACTGGGGTTGCACGGTAACCACGCCGACCTGAGGAGCAGGAGCGGGGCCGGGGGCCGCCGCTTCTTCCTTCTTACAGCCACTGAGCACGGAGGCCAGGGCGATGGCGGATACCAAGGCGGTAACAGCTGGCTTGAATTGCATGAAGATCCTCGGTCATGAGCACGCATGGGGGCTCATAGGATAGTGGAATTGAGTAAAAAAATGTTTCGACTAGATAAGTAGCTTACTAACGAATATACTTACGTTCACGGCTGTTTGTAAACACCTTTATCGGATACATCCACCCGCCGAAACCGTTTGTTCAAAAAGCCCGGGAAGAAAGCGCAACAATGGCTCACCCGGTTCCGATCTCAGGGCGCTTCAAGGCCCGCCCGAGATATCCTGATCGAGGTTCTACTGCCATGGTTCGTCGTACCAAAGAGGAAGCGCTGGAAACACGCCGGCAAATTCTCGAAGCGGCAGAAAAAGCGTTCTACGACCGTGGTGTCGCACGCACGACGTTGGCAGATATCGCTGCCATGGCGGGTGTCACGCGCGGTGCCATCTATTGGCACTTCAGCAACAAGGCGGATCTGGTGCAGGCGATGCTCGACAGCTTGCACGAGCCGCTGGACGAACTGGCACGTGCCAGTGAGGATGAGCAGGAGCTTGACCCGCTGGGATGCATGCGCAAGCTGCTGGTGCAATTGTTTCAACAAATCGCCATGGACCCGCAGACCCGACGTATCAACGAAATCTTGTTTCATAAGTGCGAATTCACCGATGAAATGTGCGACTTGCGCCGTCAGCGCCGCGAAGTCAGCGCAGACTGTAATGTGCGCATTGATTTGTCATTGCGCAATGCGGTGAATCGCGGCCAATTGCCGCAGGAGCTGGATACGGCACGTGCTGCGATGAGCCTGCATGCCTTTATCGACGGTAATATTGCGCAGTGGTTGTTGCTGCCTGACAGCTTTGATTTGTATGTCGAGGCTGAGCGCTTGGTAGATACGGCGCTCGACATGCTGCGATTGTGCCCGGCGTTACGCAAATGAATGTTTTTTTCCAGATGTAACAATTTGCGCCAACGCCTGCCTGTACCCACGCAAAACGCCGCCTGCTGAGTCCACAGCAGGCGGCGTTTTCGTGTGCCAGTCGCGAACGTCAGTCGTTCGAAGGGTCCACCGCCTCGTAGGGCAGGCCCACGTAGTTCTCGGCAATGGTGGTACGGCCGGCGGCAGAGCTGACGAAATAATCCAGTTCGGTCTGCTGCATGCGCTGGGTAAAAGGATCGGCATCCGGGAAACGGTGCAGCATCGATGTCATCCACCAGGAAAACCGTTCGGCCTTCCACACGCGGCGCAGGCAGATGGCCGAGTAACGCTCCAGCAGGTCGGTACGGCCGTGCTCATAGACTTTGCGCAGGATGTCGAACAGGGTACTGACATCGCTGGCGGCGAGGTTCAAGCCCTTGGCGCCGGTGGGCGGGACGATATGCGCCGCATCTCCCACCAGAAACAGCTTGCCGTACTGCATGGGCTCGACGACGAAACTGCGCAGCGGCGCGATGCTCTTCTCGATCGAGGGTCCGGTCACCAAGCGTTCGGCCAGGTCTGCTGGCAGACGGGCCTTGAGCTCGTTCCAGAAGCGATCATCCGACCAGTCCTCGACTTTGTCCTCGGCGTCCACCTGCACGTAATAACGGGTGCGGGTGGGCGAGCGCATGCTGCACAGGGCAAAGCCCCGTTCGTGGGTGGCGTAGACCAACTCTTCGTTGACGGGGGGCGTATCGGCGAGGATCCCCAGCCAACCGAACGGGTAGACGCGCTCGAACGTCTGCAGCACTCCGGCGGGGATCGATTGCCGGGCGATGCCATGATAGCCGTCGCAACCGGCAATGTAGTCGCAGTCCAGGCGACAGGTTTCGCCGTCCTTTATAAAGGTGACATAGGGCTGTGCGCCTTTCATGTCGTGCAACTGCACGTCACTGGCCTCGTAGACGGTTTGCGCGCCGACCTCCTGGCGCGCGGCCATCAAGTCGCGGGTGACTTCGGTCTGGCCGTAGATCATCACTGCTTTGCCGCCGGTCAGCCCGGCCAGATCGATATGCACGCGACGGCCCTTCAAGGCCAGCTCGAACCCATGGTGAGGCAGGCCTTCGATGTCCATGCGCTGGCTGACGCCTGCTTTGCGCAGCAGGTCGACCATGCCCTGTTCGAGCACGCCGGCACGGATGCGACTGAGCACGTAATCGGGGCGTTGGCGTTCGATAATGATGTTGGCGATCCCGGCGTTGTGCAGCAACTGGCCGAGCAAGAGTCCGGACGGACCGGCACCGATGATTGCGACTTGAGTCTTCATTATTGTTGTCTCGGGCAAATTCGCTGCGGGCGTGTCGCGGCCCGGCGAAGGTATTTTTATGATTGCTCTGCCGGTATTTTTCGCTTGTGGCCTAGGCTTTAACAGAGGAAATTGGCGTATTTCTCTGTACTTTTCGCCAATCGGGGCGATTATCGGATGGGAGGTTGGGTGGTGCTGTCGACAGTGATCCCGGTGTTCAAACTCTATGGAGAAGGCCAGGACTGGGCCACGCCTGATTTGCTGCATTGCGAAACCATCCCCAAACGCAGCCGCGTGCACCACTGGGAGATCCAGGCGCACCGTCATGCCGACCTGTGCCAGTTGCTGTACTTGCACAAGGGCGTGGCGCAGATCGAAATCGAAGGGCAATCCTTCACCCTGGACAAACCCGCCCTGCAGGTCGTCCCGCCGCTATGCGTGCACGGGTTTCGGTTTTCCGAGAACGTCGACGGTTTCGTCCTGACCCTGGCGGCACCGCTGGTGACGCAGTTGCACGCGCAACCCGGCGTGAGTAGCGATGTGCTGGGTAGCGCGGCGACCTATCCGGCCGGGCGGGATCGCGCCTACCTCAGCCGGTTGTTCAGCACCTTGCAGCATGAATATCAGAGCGAGCAGCCCGGACGCGATCTGTTGATGTTGTCGCTGGTCAACGTGCTTGGCGTCTGGGTCAGGCGGCAGTTCATCGAGCGCCATGCGGCCGCGCAGGCGCCAGAGCGCGGGCGTGAGTACTTCAGCCGTTTCAGTGCACTGGTCGAGCGTCGTTATGTGCAGCACCGCAGCATCGAGCAGTTGGCGCACGAGGTCGGTATCTCGGTCGCGCACCTGAATGTCATCTGCCGGGAATTGGCGGGGCAGTCGGCCTTGCAGGTAGTCCATCAACGCCTGCTGTTGGAGGCCAAGCGCAACCTGATCTACACCAACATGACCATCAACCAGCTGGCCGAGCGCCTGGGGTTTGCCGATCCGGCTTATTTTTCGCGGTTCTTTCGACGCCTGACCGGTGTATCGCCCAAGGTCTTCCGGCAGCAGGACGTCAGCCTTCGTCGTTGAGCGGGCGTCGTGTGCCGACCTTGGAGCAGGTAGAATGCGCGGCAATTTCCCGGTCAATGTTGGAGCACAAAGATGGCACGCAAAGCATTCAAGTGGCACGAGGCCGTATCGGCGGTGGTCCCCGGCGAAGGCGGTTATCGCGCGGCCATTGCTGTGAAAAACCTGGAGGGCGGTGGCGCCCCGCAATTTCACAAGGTACTGGACGGTCAGACTTTCAAGACCGCCTTTGATGCCGACGTGGCTGCTTGCGAGGTGCTGGCGCAACTGACCGATGTCGATGACGAAGGGCAGCTGCACTGGCAACCCTGATGTATCAGGCCTTGGGGCGATACATCTGGAACAGCGCCTCGGGGCCCAGCCGGAAATAATCCGCCGGACCGCCACCGCGCAGGATCGGCTCGGCCGCTGCAGTGTCGTAGATGCCGTCCTTCAGCAGCGACTGGGCAATGTGCACGGCGACGACTTCGCCGAGTATCAACCAGCTCGGCACCAACTGCTGATCGGCGCGTTGCAGCTGAATGATCTGGGTGACTTTGCACTCGAACGCCACCGGCGTCTCCTTGACCCGCGGCACGCCGACGATCTGCGAGGGCACTGCGGTCAGGCCGCTCAATTCGAACTCGTTGACATCGGGGGCCACCGGTGCGCAGCTCTGGTTCATCGCCTCGGCCAGCGGCCGGGTGGCAAGGTTCCAGACGAACTCGCCCGTCGCTTCGATGTTGTTGAGGCTGTCCTTGCGGCCGATGCTGCAGAAACCGATGATCGGCGGGATGTAGTTGAAGGCGTTGAAGAAACTGTAAGGCGCCAGGTTGAGTTTGCCGTCGGCGCTTTGCGAGGAGATCCAGCCGATGGGCCGTGGGCCGACGATGGCGTTGAAGGGGTCGTGGGGCAGGCCGTGGCCGTTGGCGGGTTGGTAGCTATAGATGGTGTCTGTCACGATGGCGGATCCTCATGGCGGCGAATGCCCCAGTGTACGCCAACATCGGGGCAGACGACGCTCAAGTGCGGACGGTCAGTCGGCGTCGATCCTTGAGTTGTCGCGGGTGTCCTTCATGAACACATACACCAGCAGCGAGCAGGCGATGCAGGCGGTGACATACCAGTAGTAACCGCTTTCCATGCCGGCTTGCTTGAACCACAGCGCGATCAGCTCGGCGGTGCCGCCGAAGATCGACACGGTCAGTGCGTACGGCAGGCCGACCCCCAGGGCGCGGATCTGAGCCGGGAACAGCTCGGCCTTCACGATCGCGTTGATCGAGGTGTAGCCGCTGACGATGATCAGCGCCGCCATGATCAGGAAGAACGCCCCCCACCAGGTTTCGATGGCGTGCAGGGTGGTCAGGATCGGCACCGTGAACAGCGTGCCCAGTACCCCGAAGGCGATCAGGATCGGCCGGCGGCCGATCTTGTCCGACAGTGCGCCGATCACTGGTTGCAGGCACATGAACAGGAACAGCGTGGCGGCGGAAATCGCCGTCGACTCACCCTTGCTGAAGCCCACGGTGTTGACCAGATACTTTTGCATGTAGGTGGTGTAGGTGTAGAACGCCAGGGTGCCGCCCATGGTCAGGCCGACCACGGTGAGCAACTCCTTGGGGTGGCGCATGAGGATGGTGATGGTGCGTTCTTTCTTTTTGCTCTGTTGCGTCTTGGTGAAGGATTCGGTTTCTTCCATGCCGCGGCGAAGGTACAGGGCGACCACCGCGCACATCGCGCCGATCACGAAGGGCACGCGCCAGCCCCAGCTGATCAGTTGCTCTTCGGTGAGGGTCTGTTGCAGGACGATCAATACCGCCAGAGCAATGAGCTGGCCGGAGATCAGCGTCACGTACTGGAAGCTGGAGAAGAATCCGCGATGTTCCTTGCTGGCCATCTCGCTGAGATAGGTCGCCGAAGTACCGTATTCGCCCCCCACCGACAGGCCCTGCATCAGGCGCGCGAGCACCAGCAGGATCGGCGCGGCGACACCGATGGTTTCATAACTCGGGGTCAGGGCGATGACCAGGGAACCGAAGCACATCAACAGTACCGAGGCCATCAGCGCTGCCTTGCGGCCTTTGCGGTCGGCGTACAGGCCCATCAACCAGCCGCCCAGCGGGCGCATCAGGAAGCCGACGGCGAAGATCGCGGCGGTATTGAGCAGTTGGGCGGTGAGGTCCCCCTTGGGGAAGAACACTTGAGCGAAGTACAGCGAAAACGCAGCGTAGACATACCAGTCATACCACTCGACCATGTTGCCCACCGAGCCGCTGAATATGGAGCGCAGGCGACTTGAAGTGGTGCGGGTGGTTGTCGCATCGGCAGATGCAGGTGCAGGGCTCTGCATAAAATTTCCCCAGGGGTTGTTTTTTTAAGGCGCGCAAACTAACACGGTCGATGACCAGGGCCTGGGAGGCATATTTACAAGTTGTTTCAGCGAGTGCCGAGGAAGGGCGGGAAGTGCGCCACAGCACTGTTACAGCAAGGGAGGGGGATTTGTAGGCAATTATGTAACAAGATTTCTGGAGCCGCACATGCAAGCGCAGGATGCCCTGCGCTTGCGCTTGGCGACTTACAGCAGTTCGAAACTCTGTTGCTTGACGGTCTGCGAATCCAGGCCGATCTGCACGTTGAACTGACCTGGCTCGGCCACATACTTGAGCTGAGCGTTATAGAACTTCAGATCGTCCTCACTGATGCTGAAGTGCACGACTTTCTGCTCGCCTGGCGCCAATTGCACCTTCTCGAAGTTTTTCAGCTGCTTGACCGGGCGGGCGATGGAGGCGGTGACATCGCGCAAGTACAACTGCACCACCGTCGCACCGGCGACCTTGCCGGTATTGGTGACGGTCACGCTGGCGTCGAGCTTGCCGCCTTTCTTCAGGGTCTGTGCCGAAAGGGTCACGTCCGACAGGTTGAAGTCGGTGTAGCTCAGGCCGTAGCCGAACGGATAGAGCGGGCCGGTTTCATCATCGAAATACTGGGACTTGTAATTGCCAACCTGTCCCGCCACGACCGGGCGGCCAATGCTCACGTGGTTGTAGTAGGTCGGGATCTGGCCGACGGAACGCGGGAAGGTAATGGGCAACTTGCCCGACGGGTTGTAGTCGCCGAACAGCACGTCGGCGATGGCGTTACCGCCTTCAGTGCCGCTGAACCAGGTCTCGAGCATTGCGTCGGCCTGGTTGCGCTCATTGACCAGCGACAACGGCCGACCGTTCATGAGCACCAGCACCAGGGGCTTGCCGGTGGCCTTGAGCGCCTTGATGAGATTGCGCTGGACCTCGGGAATTTCCAGAGTAGTGCGGCTGGCGGATTCATGGGACATGGGGCGCGCCTCACCGACCGCTGCGACGATGACATCGGCCTGTTGGGCCGCTTGCACCGCTTCGGCGATCATCTGCTCATCAGAGCGCGGATCGTTCTGGACCTCGACACGGTCCTGGGTAATGCCGTTGAGGAAATCGATGGTCTTTTTGTCGTCGGTGATGTTGGCGCCGCGTGCATAGACCACCTTGGCCTTGTCGCCGACCGCATTTTGCAGGCCTTGCAGCAAGGTGACGGTCTGCTCGTAACGGCCCGCGCCCGACCAGCTGCCGAGCATGTCGGCGTGGGAATCGGCCAGCGGCCCGACCAGGGCGATGGTGCCTTGTTTCTTGAGGGGCAGGGTCTGGTTGCGGTTTTCCAGCAGCACCATGCTCTTGCGGGCGACCTCGCGGGCAGGTTCGCGATGCAGGCGGCTTTCGGCATTGATATCCACCGGATCGTCGCTGGCCTTGCCGATGCGGCGGTAAGGGTCGGCGAACAGACCCAGGTCCCACTTGGCGCCGAGGACTTCGCGCACGGCGTTGTCGATCTTGCGCTCCGGCACCGCACCGGACTTGACCAGCGCCGGCAGTTCGGAGCCGTACAGCGAGTCGTTCATGCTCTGATCGATACCGGCGGTGATCGACTGCTGCGCCGCGTCGGCGCCGTCGCGGGCGACACCGTGCTTGATCAGTTCGGCGATAGCGCCATGGTCACTCACGGTCAGACCCTTGAAGCCCCAGTCCTTGCGCAGCAGATCCTGCATCAGCCAGGTGTTCGAGGTGGCTGGCACGCCATTGATCGAGTTCAGCGCCACCATGACGCCACCAGCGCCGGCATCGAGGGCGGCGCGGTAAGGCGGCAGGTAATCGTTGTACATGCGCACTGCGCTCATATCGACGATGTTGTAGTCGCGTCCACCCTCGACCGCGCCGTACAGGGCGAAATGCTTGACCACCGCCATCAGGCTGTCCGGATTGCTGAGTTGCTTGCCTTGATAGCTCTGCACCATGACCTTGGCGATGCGCGACACCAGGTAGGTATCCTCGCCGAAACCTTCGCTGGTGCGGCCCCAGCGTGGATCGCGTGCGATGTCGACCATCGGCCCATAGGTCATGTCGAGGCTGTCGGAGGTGGCTTCGATTGCCGCAGTACGCGCGCTCAGGGCAATGGCGTCCATGTCCCAGCTGGACGCCAGGCCCAGGCTGATCGGGAATACCGTACGCTGGCCGTGGATCACGTCATAGGCGAACGACATGGGGATTTTCAGACGGCTGTGCTTGACGGCTGCGTCCTGCATCATGCGGTTGTCGGGCCGGTTGACCGAGTTGAACGTGGCGCCGATATGACCGGCGGCGATTTCTTTGGCGATCTGCTCGCGGGTCATCTCCGGGCCGATGCTGATAAGGCGCAACTGGCCGATCTTTTCTTCCAGGGTCATGCGTTTCAACAGATCGTTGATAAACGTGTCCTTGTCTTTGTTCGCGACGGTCGAAACTGCGGCCTGGACCGGTTGAAAGGCCAGGCCAACGCACAGGGCAAGCAAACACAACTTGTTCATTGAATATTCTCGGGGCGTACTGCGGTATCGATAGGGATACGGCGCCGCCAAAGTGAAAAAGGCAAGCGGCTGTTATTGTTCGAAGCTGGGCATCTTTTAGCCGATTGCGCGGCCGCAATCCAGCCCCGACGCATCATGGCTTGCCGTGTGAAGGCCTGACGCCCGCAAATACGGCACCTTGGCGCGAGTGAAAAGTGACTGAACGTCGGCGTACGGCATTTACCCCGTGCTCGCGAACGCGCAGCGCCGTAAAATACCCGGCTTTACCCGTGCGCGGGCGTCCGAGGTTTTGCTGTATATGTCTGCTTCCCTGCCTTCTGCCAAAAACAGCGCTGCCCAGAGCCTTGGCTCCGAGGATCCCTGCGCGCAGTTTCTGTCGGTGCTCGACACCAGCCTGCACCACAATGCCCTTATCAAGATGGTGTTCTCCCGCCACGTTGGCCCGGAGGCGGAGTTGCAGCGCGTCAGCGTCAAGCCGCTGATGGTCAAGGACCAGCCTTGCCTGTCGTTCGTCTATCGCTACAAGACGCGCGATATCACCCGCAACCTGAGCCTGGCAGAGGGCGTTGCGCAGGTGGCCGAGTGGTTGCCGCAGGTGTTCAAGACCGCGCATTTGCTGACCCTGACCGACGAGTTGCAGCTGGAATTCAGCAAGAAGGGCAAAGCCATGCTCCATCGCAGCAAGGCCGCCCAGGCCCGGACGCTGCCATCGGCCGAGCACGATCGCGAGAAAAAGCGTTATCTCGAATTGTCTCGACCCTTCCTGCAGGACCTGGGCGTCACCAATGGCCAGCACGAGCTGATTCCGGCGATGTCGCGCAAATGGAAGCAGATCAACAAGTTCATCGAAGTGTTCGCTCACGCACTGAGCACCTCCAGCCTGCCCACGGACAGACCACTCAAAGTCGCCGATTTCGGTTCGGGCAAGGGTTACCTGACGTTCGCGATCCACGATTATCTGCGCAATACCTTACAGCGAGAGGCCGAGGTCACGGGCGTGGAGTTGCGCCAGGACATGGTTACCCTGTGCAACAGCGCCGCCGCTCGACTGGAGCATTCGGGGCTGGTGTTCGAGTGTGGCGACGTGCGCAGCGTGGTGCCCAGCCAGATCGACGTGATGATCGCGCTGCATGCCTGTGACATCGCCACTGACTACGCGATCCATACCGGCATTCGTTGTGGCGCGGCGATCATCATGTGCTCGCCTTGCTGTCACAAGGAGATCCGCCTGCAAATCCAGAGCCCTGGCCTGCTCAAGCCAATGCTGCAATACGGTCTGCACCTCGGGCAGCAGGCCGAAATGGTCACCGATGCGTTGCGGGCCCTGTATCTGGAAGCCTGTGGCTACGAGACCAAAGTGTTCGAGTTCATTTCGCTGGAGCACACCAATAAAAACAAGATGATTCTGGCGGTCAAGCGCGCCACACCGCAGAACGTCGAGGCCCTGCTGGAAAAGATCCAGGCGTTGAAGGCCTTCTATGCGATCGAATCGCAGTCTCTGGAATCCCTGCTGCGCGCCGATGGCCTGCTGCCAGGCCCGGCGGTTTTGTCGCCTGTGCAGTGACAAGCGCAACTGATGGGACGGGGCTGTCCTGTTGTTCAAGATGATTCGGTCTTGAACAATAGGGAGCCAGGCTTATGGCATCTCGACTCATCGAAGCTTGCGACCCCGTGTACCTGACCCCTCGGGAGCGTGAAGTGCTGTACTGGTATGGCAAGAGCAAGACGTCCTGGGAAATCGCGCTGATCCTGGGATGTGCCGAAACCACGATCAATTTCCATTTCGCCAATATCCGCAGCAAATTCGCCGTGGGCAGCCGCGGTGCGGCCTGGCATCTGGCGCAGGCGCGGGGAATGCTGCGTACCGATTGACACTTGTGCCACGCCCACGCCAACGCCCATCCCTTGATGGGCGTTGGCGTTTTTGTGTGCGTTGTTGAACCTGTTTGTACGCGTGGTGCGGACAAACCCGGGGCGTTGTTCCAAGACAGAGCGGACAACACTATAGGGGCATGCGGCACCGCATCCGGTGCCCCCTTCGTTTGGTGAGCGTCAAGCATGCAGACCTTATTCGAGGACGCCTCGGCACTACTCCCGCCGTGCCGTTTGCGTCATGACCCTTTCTGGCCGCCGGTGCACTGCACGCAGGTGCGTCAGGCCTTGAACCTCGGGCAGACAATCAGCGACCAGCGCCTGGCGGTTGCCCTGCACAGTGCATTGATCCGGGTGGAGCGCGATTTGGCGGGCGCCCGCTGCCTGTGGCGACGCCAAGGCTACAAGGCGCTGGAACAGGTCCCATGTGCGCTGGATGGCGAACTCCCGGTGGTCGTGCGCCAGTATCTTGAAACACTGTACGAACACGTGCGGATGTTGCTGGCAGAGCAGTTGCACATCAGGGAGTGCTGGCATGGCTAACAGCCTCGCGACTCTTTATGTGGGCCTGGGCCTGGCCACACTTGCACCGCTGATCGATGGCGACGCCTTGTTCGGCGCCTTGCTGGGCGGCTGGCTGGTCACTACCACCCAAAGTGAACTCAAGGCTTGGCAACGGCTGGCGTCGTTGCTGATGTCGGCAGGGGTGGGCTATCTGTTCACGCCGGTGGCACAGCCCTTGTTACCGGTACTGTCCAATGGCGCCGCGGCGTTTTTCTGCGCGATGCTGGTCATTCCGGTCAGCGTCAAGATCATGCACTGGACGCACTCCGCCGATTTGCGCGACATCGTCCAAAAACTGCGAGGTGGACGACCATGACCCTTGGATTGATTGTGCCGTTGATCACGGCCAGTGCGTTTCTGGTGAGCGCGTTGCTGCTGGTCTGCGGTCGGCAGACTGCGCCGAGGCCTTCGAGGCGGGTCAAGCTGTTCAGCAGCTTGCTGGGGGTCTCATTGTGCCTGGCCAGCCTGGAAATCCTGCTGTTCCAGCCCTCGGTGAGTTTGTGGCATGCGACTACCAGCGTGCTGCTGTGCTGCCTGATTATTCGGGTGCGGGGTCAGATGGCGCTGCTGCTGGGGGGGGCGGATGATGAGTGATCAGAGGCCATGGCCAGGGTCAGGATCAAGCGTTCGGCCCGCGCGAGCCTTGTTCGTACAGGCTGTCCAGGCGTTGCTCCAGGTCGCGCAAGCGTTGGCGCTCCTGGGCCATTTGCTGAACGAACTGCTGGTCGGCTGCCGTCAGCGTACGAAAGATCGCCAGCATCCGCTGTTCTGGTTCCGACGCCGACTCTTCGAGTTGGGCCGTGCGCCGCATGGGCCCCGCGCCGGTCAGCAACCAGTCGAGGCTGATGCCGTACTGTTCGGCCAGATCTATGCAAACTGAGTAAGGCATGCGCTCCCGGCCTTTCCAGCTGCTGAGGGTCTGCGGGCTGACCCCTAGCTGCTCGGATAGGCCGCTATCGGTGCTCGTAGCGGTTATCTGCTTGAGCCGTGCGATGATCTCGGTCGACTTGGAAATACTCATAATGAATACACTCGTTTGACTTATCCACATTTTGTAGCATAATTTTACTCGGGGTGCGTACATTCCCCGATCCATGGATAGGCGAAGTTGAGCTGGGAAGCACCGCATTGAAACGAACTACGCAAGTTGAAGAAAATTCCTACAGATTCCGAGGAAAAGTCCTGTGAGCAGAATCTACTTTCAAGCCTTTGCTTGTTACAGCTTACAAGAGACGACTCTTCGGAAAAAGAAAACTCAGGGGCTGCTGAATAAGGCCCCGCTGTCCTGACTCATCAATCGGAGCTATCCATGAGCACATACAAGATGGTCTGTCCGCATTGCGCGAGCCGCATGCGTATTCGTACCAGTGAAGGCCGCCATATCTTTCTGCGAGTGGCTTACCTGCAATGCACCACCGAAGCCTGTGGCTGGTCGGTGCGTGCGGAATTTGAAATGACCCACGAACTGTCGCCCAGTGGCATGCCCAACCCAGAGGTCAGGCTACCGCGAGCCGATTGCGATTTGCGCCGGGCGGCGATCAAGCCTGTCGTACCGGCTCCGGCCTTGGCGGCGACGGATTAGCACTTCGCCTCAACGGCGCGGGCGTACGGGCTTGTCTTTGATCACCGGCACGTTGAGCTCCGGCAGGCCCAGGGGATGGGACGTCGCATCGAAGAATTCGAGGGCGGTGGGGGACTCGCGAAAGAGCGTCGCGTAATGCCGCTTCTGGCTGATGATCCAAGCGTCGCTCAGCGGGAAAATGGCAATCGCCAGGTGCTCGACCTTGGCGCTGAGCAGGCTGTCGATGATGTGCTGATCCTGTGCGTTGAGGTTATGTCCGAACAGGCAAAGAGGGCCTTGATGTTGCCGCAACTGTTGCAGGCAGTTGCTCAAGTAAGCGCAATCACGAATGCTCGCCAGTTTGTCGTGGCTCGGGCCTTCGGCGACGAACAGCGGGACGTCCCCCGGAGTGTTGATGGCAAAGCCATCGAGCAGCGCGCTGTCGACCGCCGTGCGCCGCCGGATGCTGCCGTCGGCATGCTTGATCAGATGCAATCCACCGTGCAGGTAGAGCAGGCGCGTCGTACCGGGCGTGGCGGCTTGCGGATCAAACTCGCCCTCGGCGTCCATCCAGTCATCGAAACCCTCGGGGGCGTGCAGCATCGCCCAGTGGCAGAGCAAGTCGTAATTGCTCGAGTAGACGGTCGGGTACTGACGCAGTGCCTGATTCAAGTGAGCCAGGGTCTTGGTGCTGACCAGTTGCCACGGAATATGCACGCTGCGCATGGCATGGATCAACGCTTCCTTGATCGCATAATAGCGATTGAGCGGTGCGGTCGAGCTGATGGCTAGCGCGGCGTTGATGCGTACTGTGGTGTTCAAGCCGCTGAGCACGCGCTCGAAGTTCTCGGTGTTCAGGTGCTTGAACAATGCCAGGTCGGATTGCCCCAATGGCCGATTGCGCACTTTTTGCGCTCGTTCGAACAGCGAGTCATAGCCGAAGTTACGCGATATCGCGCGGCTGCCACCGTTACCCAATAACAGGCCGGTGCACGTGTTGGCGAGGGGCAGACTTTGCCATTGAGGCAGGTGGGCGTCGAAATCTTGCTGGTCCATGGGAACGTTCGTCGGGCTCGGCGATGGGCGAGGCGCGACTTTAACATGGGCGCCAGTGCGCACGGGGACTGTTCAAGACAACGCTTGAGCAACCGCGCGAGGGTCACGATGTAATCGGCAGTTCCTTGAGCTGATGGATCATCTTGCCGATCTGCTCGGCGTTGCGATCCAGTGTCTCCAGGGCGCCGCGTACATTGTCGGCCACAGCAACATCGTCGCCGCGGACCTCGACCCACAGTGCCAGCTCTTCGATGGCTGCCGCCAGGGCGACCTGATTTTCGTAAAGCTTGTCCAGAACCGCCGGAACTATCTGTTTTTCCGTCATGGCGTGCATCTCTTGGGCATCTAAAAGAACTCATCACAGAGGACTGGCCAATTACTGCAGAGTTCTATTTATTTCGTAAAGCCCAAAAAGTCCATCGGTTTACCCGATGGACTTCAATCGCTGCTTCGGCAACTACGGCATACGTGGCAGTTCCTGCGGGCGCAGATCGAACACCAGCACCTCGGCATCGATACCGCGGGCCAGGTGCAGCGCGGTTTCTTCGCGGACTCTCACGCCGTCGCCCTCGTTGAGCCGTTCACCGTTGAGCTCGACACTGCCGCAGGCGACATGCACGTAGGCATAGTGACCCGGATCGAGGTTGAGCGTGGCCTGCTCTTCACCATTGAACAGCCCTGCATAGACGCGAGCCTGCTGACGAACGGTCAGCGAGCCATCGGCGCCGTCCGGTGAAATGATCAACTGCAGGCGACCGCGTTTCTGCTCGGCGCTGAAATGCTCCTGCTGATAGCGCGGTTCGGCACCGGCTTCGTCGGGCACGATCCAGATTTGCAGGAAGTGCACCCCTTCGGTCTGCGAATGGTTGTACTCGCTGTGCGCTACGCCGGAGCCTGCACTCATCAGTTGCACGTCACCAGGGCGGATCACCGAGCCGGTACCCAGGGTGTCCTTGTGTTCCAGAGCGCCTTCCAGCACATAGGAAAAGATTTCCATGTCGCGGTGCGGATGCTGGCCGAAGCCTTTGCCGGCGATGACCCGGTCATCGTTGATCACCAGCAGGTCGGAAAACCCCTGCTCGCGGGGATTGCGGTAATGCCCGAAGGAAAAGGTGTGGAAAGATTTCAACCAGCCGTGGTTGGCAAGGCCGCGTTCAGAAGCTTTACGAAGGGTCAGCATGATCGTCTCCAGAGTGGGTGGGCGAGCGGCCGAGGCGTTTCGCCGGTTCGACGGCAAGAGGTTTGCGTCGCGTTGGAAGAAGATTAATGCTTTTGCGGATTACTAATAAGGCGCTGAAACAGGTATCACTGTCTCCATAAGGTTGACAGTCATTTATTCTGCCTGCCTGAGGTATCTACAGGGATAATTGCGGCCGTGCGTTGGGCGCTCTAACCTGCCATTCAATTGATGTTGTCGGCGCGGGGCAGGCCGTTATCACCCCCTCTTTATTTGCGAGATGCCCAATGATCCGCATCGCACAGGTGACCGTGTCACTGGAACGGCGCGAGCTGTTCGCCGGTTCCCAGCCGATCAAACTGGGCAGCCGCGCCTTCGATATTCTTGAGTTGCTGATCAATGCCAGAGGGCAGTTGGTCACCAAGGATGAACTGTTGGCAAGGGTGTGGCCGCACTCGGTGGTCGAGGAAAACAACCTGCAGGTGCACATTTCGATGTTGCGCAAAGTGCTGGGGGGCGGTCGGGATCTGATCAAGACCGTCCCCGGTCGCGGCTATCGGTTGCTGCTCGACGACGAACACGATTCAGCGCCAGCAGCGCTGGATCGCCCGCCCATCGATGCGGCGCTGCCGACGACCGAGCCTACCGGGCGCGATCACTTGTTGATTGCCTTGCTCGAGCGTCTGGGGCTGCAGGACATGCTCGACGAAAGCCGTGGCCAGCCCAGCGTTGTGCCACTCCCTGCCGCAGAAGAGCCCGCCGGACCCTGGTGGCAGGGCTCGGGAGTCACAGTGAACACTCCTTTGAACAGCATGGATGCGGTGGTCTATATAGTCGACGATGAAAGCTCGGTGCGCTCGGCGCTGGCGCGCTTGTTGCGTTCGGCGGGTGTCGCGTCGAAAGCCTTCGCCTGCGCCGAGGATTTTCTTCAGGAGCCCTACGCCGAGCAGTTGGCGTGCCTGGTGCTCGACGTCAACCTGCAGGCCAGCAGTGGTTTCGATCTGCAGCAGGAGTTGCGTCGACGCGGCTGCGAGATGCCGATCATCTTCATGACCGGGTACGGCACCATCCCCATGTCGGTCAAGGCCATCAAGGCCGGTGCGCAGGAATTTCTCACCAAGCCTTTCGATGAGGGGCAATTGCTCGAAGCTGTCGACAACGCCCTGGCCTACGCGCGCCGGACCTATGCGCTGACCACCCGGACCCGAGAGATCCGCCGGCGCTTCGAAACGCTTACCCCGCGCGAGCGGCAAGTGCTGGCGCTGCTGATCACCGGGCGCATCAACAAGCAGATTGCCCATGAACTGGGCACGCGGGAGGTTACCACCAAGGTTCACAAGAAACACATCATGACCAAAATGCACGCTGCCACGCTCATCGAGTTGGTGCAGATGTGTGAGTTGATCGGTTTCGACGCCGCCCTGCAGCGGCCCAATGTCATCTGATGCCCAGGTTGTGCGGCGGCCCCCATCAGCGCGCGATCACCTTGGCTGCCGTGAAGATGCCCCTATGATCCAAATCTGTATCGTCGATGATGACGCCTCGGTGCGCAAAAGCCTGGCCAACCTGCTCAAGTCGGCGGGCTTCGCGACGCTGTCCTTCGCCTCCGGTGAAGCTTTCCTGGCCTCCACGGCGGCCGACGACTCGGCCTGCGTGCTGCTCGACTTGCGCATGCAAGGCATGCAGGGGCTCGAGGTGCAACGCTGCCTGCAGGCGGCGGGCAAGCGTCTCGGGGTGATCTGCATGTCGGCACACAACGATGAAGAGTCCATCGACGCCGCGTTGCAAGGCGGTGCCGCGTGTTTCTTGCGCAAGCCCTTTTCCGAAGACGTCCTGCTGACGGCCATTGCGCGACTGGTCGAGGCTGGCTGAGTGACCATACCCTCGGCCCCCCCTTCATCAACCCCCAGCACTGAGGCGGCGCATGTGGCCAGCCTGGCCTCGATTCGGCGTGATGTCGGCGGCTTCAACGACCAGTGGCTGCAACACCTGTCGTGGACCCTGCTGCTGGTGGACGGTGAGGTCGCGCGCTACCGTGTGCGGTCGCCCATTTCGGTGCGCGACTGGCTGATCGTGCGGCCCGTCGCCGCGCCATCCGAGCAGGTATTCCGGCGTATCCAGCACGAGTACGGCTTTCGCCAGTATCTGGATCCGGCCTGGGCGATCATTCCGGTTGCGCTCATCAGCACCGTCGACGGGCCGTTCATGGTGCTCGATGAAACCGCCGGTTCGAGCCTGCACGAGGTGCTTGGCGAGCGACTGTCGATCACGCGGTTCCTGCGTCTGGCCATTGGTGCCGCGCAAGCCGTGGCCAACGCCCATGCCGCCGGTCTGCTGCACCACGACATCAAGCCGTGCAACCTGATCGAGGGCAGCGACGGCGTGGTCCGCCTCACTGCGTTCGCGCTTAGTCGCTACCGGCATGCCGCCCATGTCGATACCGGGGAGGCCATCTCGGGCAGCTTCGCCTATATGCCCCCCGAGCAGGCCGGGCGCCTGCAACATCAAGCCGATGAGCGCAGTGATCTGTACGCCCTGGGGGTGAGTTTCTACGAGTTGCTGACCGGCTGTCTGCCCTTCGAAGGCAACGACCCGGTGGAGTCGCTGCATCAGCATCTGACCCAGCCACCGCCGCCCATCGAACAATGGCGCGCGAGCGTGCCGCCACCGTTGCGGCGTGTGGTACTCAAGCTGCTGGCCAAGGAACCGGCCGCTCGCTACGCCTGCGCCGGTGACCTGGCGGACGACCTGCGCTTGTGCCTGGTGCAGTGGAGCGAGTTTCAGCATATCCGTCGCTTCGAGCCCGGTGGCAAGGGCCCCCGCGGGCTGGACCTGCCGGTGGCGGTGCTGGTGGGGCGCGAGCGCGAACTGGCGCAGTTGCATGGGGCGTTGGCCCGTTGTATCGCCAGCGGGCAGGGCGAGATGGTTCTGCTCAGCGGTCAGACCGGCACGGGTAAAAGTGCCTTGGTGCGGCAACTGCATCAGGACCTGATCATCGGCCGCGTACTGTTCGCGACCGGCAAATTCGACCAGTCCAGCAAGACCACACCCTATGCTTCGCTGTCCTTGGCGCTGCGGTCGCTGGCCTTGCGGATACTGGGCGAACCGCCGTTGGTGCTCGATCAATGGGGGACGCGCTTGCGCGAGGCGCTGGGCGCCGATGGGGCGCTGGTAGCGCCGCTGGTGCCGGAGCTGGAACTGATCACCGGCCCCTTGTCGCCACTCACTGATGCCGCCGCACACGGTGCCCGTCACCGTTTCAATGACGTACTGCGTACCTTCATGGGTGCCTTCGCTCGTGCCGACACGCCATTGGTGCTGTTTTTCGACGACGTGCAATGGCTCGATCATGACACCCTGAGCTTCATGCGTTCGTTGATCGAGGCGCCGCTCCCGCACTTGCTGCTGATCGCCGCCTGCCGCGAAGTCTGCAGTGAGCCGACCCAGGCGTTCTACGGTTTTGTCGAATCCGCCAGGGCCCGGCCGGCGCACCTCACCGAATTGCAGCTCAATCCCCTGAGCCCGGCGGCCCTGCATGACATGGTCTGCGCTTTGCTGGGCTGGAATGCCCCGCAACTGGCGCCCTTGACCGTCATCATTCACGACAAGAGCGCCGGTAACCCGTTCTTCGTTCACCAGTTGTTGCGCACCTTGCTCGAAGAAAAACTGCTCTGGCCCGATCCTGTCGGCGAAGGCTGGCTGTGGGACACCGACGGCCTTGCGGGTTTCCCGGTGGCCGACAATGTCGTCGATCTGATGGTCGCTCGTATCGCTCGTTTCCCGCGCCGTACCCAGTATCTGCTGGGCCTGTTGGCGATGGTCGGCAATCGCGCCGACAGCAGTGATATTGCGCGTATCAGCGCATTGAGCCTGAGCAAGATCCAGCGTTTACTGGCCCCGGCCGTCGAAGCCGGCCTGTTGATCGAGGATCGCCAGGGCCTGACCTTCAGCCACGACCGGGTGCGCGAAGCCGCCTACCAACTGATCGCCCCCGAACGTCGCGCCGCCGAGCACACGCGCCTGGCGCGCTCGCTGCTCAAGACCCTGCCGGCGCAGCGCGTGCAGGGCGATCTGTTCCGCATCGCCCTGCACATCCAGCAGTCGGCCCATGACGCGTTGATGGAGCACGAAAAGCCGCATTTCATCGATGCGTTGCTGAGCGCCGCCGAGCGCGCCCGGGAAACCGCCGCGCTGCCGTTCGCGTTGCAATACTTGCGTCTGGCCAGGGAGCTGGGCGGCCCTCAGCGCTGGAGCGACAACCCTGCGCAGAGCTACGCCGTCGATTACCTGCATGCGCAGTGTCTGGTGCACACCTGCGATTACATCAACGCCCATGCCTGCATCGACCAGTTGCTGGAGCGAGTGTCGTCGCTGCCTCAGGTGTCGTCGCTGTACGTGCTCAAGATCGAGGCCTTGTCGCTGGCGGGTGATTATGCCGCCGCGCTGCGCACTGGGCTCGGCGGCTTGACGCTGTTCGGCATCGACTTCCCGACGCAGCAATTGCTGGTCGATCTGCAAGGGCCCTACCAGCGGCTGCGCCAAGCCCAGGGCGAGCGCACGATTTTCTCTTTCATCGATCACTTCGCGCTGAACAACGCGTTCATCAAAGCCGCGCTCGATCTGATGGCGGCGATGCTGATACCGGTGTCGTTCAGTGACCGCGACATGATGTTCCTGCTTAGCTGCCGAATGGCCGAAATGACCTTGCGCCACGGTGTCTGCACCTCGGGTGTGCGCGGCCTGTCGTGGTTCGGGGTGGTCTTGGCCGAGCGCTTCGATGCCCCGGAGGACGGCCTGCGTTTCACTGATCTGGCTTCGCGGCTGGCGGGGCAGCCGGCCTACGCGGCGGCGCAGGCATCCACCGACCTGGCGCTGGGGCGCATCAGCCTGTGGCTGCGCACCCCCAGTTTTGCCTTGGAGTGCAGTGAGCGGGCGTTCAATGCCAGCCGTGCGCAAGGACGCCCGGGCCTGGGCTGTTACGCCAGCCATCAGGCGGCGGCCACGCAGCTGTTCATGGGCGCGCCGCTGGCGCAGGTGCAGGTGCAGCTCGAACGTGGCCGGGCGCTGGCGGGCCTGCTGGATTTTCGCGACAGCCAGTTGTTGTTGGACCTGCTGGGTTGGTGGCTGCGAGCGTTGCGCGAAGGGCTGATAGCCGAAGCTGAGCGGCCCGCGCTGGCGGACGAGATCGTGGCGCTGGAAGCGCGGGTGCATAGCAGCAGCATGACCCCCGCGCACTTCTGGCTGTGGCTGGTCAAGGGCATGCACGCATACTTCGCTGGCGAACATCTGGCCGCGCGGGAGTTTTTCGCTCAGGCGCAGCGCTGCAGCTGGAGCGTACCGGGCCATGTACCCTTGGCCGACCTGGCCTTGTACAGCGCGCTCAACCATGCACAGCTGTGCGCCGGGGCAGAGGACATCGAGCCGACCTTGCAGGCCATCGCCCCGCACCTGCATCTGTTGCGGCGTTGGTCGCATCTGAACCCGCAAAGTTTTCGCGCCCGCTTTTTGCTGGTCGATGCCCAGGTCGCGAGTCTGCGGGGTGACAGTCTGCGCGCCTTGGGGCTGTTGGAGTCGGCCGTGGCCCAAGCGGCGAGTGCCGGCTTCGTGCACCTGCAGGCGCTGGCCCATGAAGTGGCGGCGCAGTGCAATGCCGCGCTGGGCCTGAGCACGGCGGCGCGGGCTCACCGAGTCAACGCTCGCGATAACTGGCAGCGCTGGGGCGCAGCGAGTCAGGTGAAGCGCCTGGAAAGTGCCCATCTGTATCTGCAGAGTCGCACCCCGGACTCCCGTGCCTCCGTCGACCTGCTGCGCGGCCAGCAGTACCTGGATCTGGTCTCGGTGACCAAGGCGTCGCAGGCCTTGTCCCGGGAAATCGTGTTCGAGCGGCTGGTGGAAACCCTGGTTGCCAACACCCTGGTGCACGCTGGTGCACGCCGCGGGCTGTTGATGCTGTTGCGCGATGGCGAACCCTGGATCGTCGCCACCGGTCGCAGTGCCGGCACTGGCGTCGAGGTGATGCTGGAGCGCAGCGCGGTGCAGGGGCATCTGCCGTTGTCGATCCTCTACCGGGTCATGCGTACCGGCCAGACCGTCGCCCTGGAGCGTGCCGAGCGCGACGACAGCTTTGCTGCCGACCCGTATTTTCTCGACCATTGCGGTGGCTCGGTGCTGTGCCTGCCGCTGCTCAAGCAGGGCGAAGTGATTGGCGTGCTGTACCTGGACAATTCCTTGGCGGCAGGGGTGTTCACCCATGCGCGAGTGGCGATGATCGAGCTGCTGGCGGCGCAGGCGGCGATCTCCCTCGAGACCTCAAGGTTGTATGGTGAGCTGCTGGAAGAAAACAGCCGTCGGCGAGAAACCGAGGCTTCGTTACAGATGGCTCGGGCCGAGCTGGCCCAGGTCAGCCATTCCACGGTATTGGGTGAACTGGCGGCGTCCATCGCCCATGAAATCAACCAGCCGCTGGTGTCGATCGTGTCCAATGCCAGCGCCAGTGTGCGCTGGTTGCAGCGTGCGCACCCGGAGGTCCAGGAAGCCCTTGAGGGGCTGCGCGATATCACCAAGGACGGCAAGCGCGCGGCGGACATCATCCACGCCTTGCAGGCGCTGGCGCGGCAGAAAGCCTCCAACCGGCGGTTGCTGTCGATCGATGAAGTGATCCGCCATGTATTGCTGCTCACGGCCGTGGAAATAGAGCAGCAGGGCATCACCGTCAAGGCGCGTCTCGAAGCGGGTGAGTGCCAGGTCATGGCCGATGGCGTGCAGATGCAGCAGGTGGTGTACAACCTGATCGTCAATGCCTGTGATGCCATGGCCGGGGTATCGCCGCAGCAGCGCTGGTTGACCATTGCTTCCAGCCTGCCGTGCCGGGATCAATTGGTGGTAACCATCGAGGACACCGGTACCGGGATCAGCCGGGAGAACCAGGAGCAGATCTTCAACGCGTTCTTTACCACCAAGAGCAGCGGCATGGGCATGGGCCTGGCGATCTGCCGGTCGATCATGAATGCGCAGGGCGGCACGTTGCACATGCTGCAAGGGCGGCAGGGGCAGACGATTTTCGTGTTTACCCTGCCGTGTTGAAGCAGGGGCCTTGCGGCGGGCTGGCTGACGTCTTCGCGAGCAAGCTTTGCTCCCACAGAGTCGACTGGACTTGAGTCGTACAGCTGCGCGAGCAAGGCTCGTCCGCGAAGAATTTACCGCAGCGCTACCGGCTGCCGTCAGCGCGCACGCTTACTTGCTGGCGAAGGCCAGCAGATCCTGGTTCAGCTCGTCCTTGTGGGTGAAATAGGTGGCGTGTGGCGCGCCGGCGTACACCTTGAGTTCGGCGCCGGGTACCAGTGCAGCCGCCGCCTTGCCGGTGACGTTGAAATCCACCACCGCATCGCCGTCGCCATGGATGACCAGTGTGGGGATGTCGATGGCCTTGAGGTCAGGCCGAAAATCGGTTTCGGAGAAGGCCGCGACGCAGTCGTAGGTGCCCTTGATACCGGCCTGCAGGGCCAGGAACTGGGTCCATTCGAGCATCGGTTTGCCGACCTTGGAGCCCGGCTTGTCGCTGCCGGTGAACACCGGTCCGAAGGCGTCGAGAAAGCCTGCGCGGTCGTTGAGCAGCCCGGCGCGGATGCCGTCGAAGACCGCCGGGTCAATGCCTTCAGGGTGATCGTCGCGACGAATCATCAGCGGCGTCACGGCGCTCAGCAGCACGGCTTTGGACACGCGAGCGGTGCCGTGGCGAGTCAGGTAGCGGGCCACTTCGCCGCCGCCCATGGAGAAGCCCACGAGCACGGCGTCCTTGATGTCCAGGTGGGTCAGCAGGGTCTGCAGGTCATCGGCGAAGGTGTCGTAGTCGTAGCCGCTCCAGGGTTGGCTCGAACGACCGAAGCCGCGACGGTCGTGGGCGATCACGCGAAAGCCGTTGGCGGCGAGGAAGTTCATCTGGTAGTCCCACATGTCGGCATTCAGCGGCCAGCCGTGGCTGAGCACGATGGGCCGGCCGCTGCCCCAGTCCTTGTAGTGGATTGCGGTGCCATCGGTGGTGGTGATGTAAGGCATGCCTGACTCCTGGGGCGTTGAATTGAGTTGAGGATCAAACCTAAGCGCATGACGCGACAAAGTACTTTAGCTGAGCCTGAATCCTTCTGAAGGGTTCCCCTTGAGGTGTGTTGGAAGTACCGGCCTGTCGGCCAGCACAGATTTCAGAACGTTTAACCTTTGCCAAAGTACAGCGGCCAGGGGGGCAGGGGAGACTGGGGCCGTTGACCTGTCTTCGCAAAGGAACGTCACCCATGAATACGTTGACCCTTGCCGCCCCGGCCGCGCTGGACTCTGTCGCCCTGCAACTGGTGCAGGCCCTTGCCACCGCGCTGGCGCAAGCCAATCATGCCCAGCAGGAGGTGCTGTACACCACCTCCCGCGCCCTGTGCAGTCATCTGCTCGACCGCTACGCCGGCGAATCCGCCGAGGCCTCCCAGCAACGGGTGGCGCTCTCGCCCTGGCAGGAGCGCCTGGCCAAACAGACGATGCTCGAACACATGGCCCACGGCCTGTCGATCGCCGAGGTCGCCAGCCAATGCTCGCTGTCGCGCAGTCACTTTTCCCGGGCTTTCAAGAAAACCACCGGCATGGCGCCGCGCGACTGGTTCCTGCAGGCACGTCTGGACAAGGCCCGGACTTTGCTGGCCGAGAGCCCGGCGTCGATTTCGCAGATCAGCCTGGAATGCGGTTTTGCCGATCAGTCGCACTTCACCCGGGTGTTCACTCGCAGCATCGGCACCACGCCATTCACCTGGCGTCGCGCGGCGGCGGCTCGCAGCGCCTGATGCGGGCGGGCCGGGATGGTATTGGCCCTGTGGGTAACACCCGCAGGGATCGGGGCCGGGCCGATGTTGAAAAAAGCACATTCGTTCAAGGCGCCGTTACCGGCGCCGTGCTTGACTCGCTGCAGACATCTGCCCACCCCTCGGATGAGGCCGCTCCCTCGCCAAGGACGACGCCTGGAGCCTCGCCATGAATCGTAATGACCTGCGCCACGTAGACATGAATCTGCTGGTGATCTTCGAAGCGCTGATGTTCGAGCGCAACCTGACCCGTGTGGCCGAAAAGCACTTCATGGGCCAGCCGGCGGTCAGTGCCGCGCTCGGCCGTCTGCGCGATCTGTTCGACGACCCGTTGTTGATCCGCAACGGCCGCAGCATGGATCCGACGCCGCGGGCACTGGCCATCCTCGAAGAGCTGCAGCCGGCCCTGGACACCATCTCGGGTGCCGTCAGCCGCGCCAAGGACTTCGACCCGGCCAGCAGTTGCAGTGTGTTCCGCATCGGCCTGTCGGATGACGCCGAATTCGGCCTGTTCCCGCCATTGCTCAACACCCTGCGCGAGGAGGCGCCGGGGATCGTCATCGTCGTGCGCCGCGCCAATTATCTGCTGATGCCGACCCTGCTCGCCTCGGGAGAAATCTCCGTGGGCGTGAGCTACACCACCGACCTGCCGGCCAACGCCAAGCGTCGCAAGATGCGCGATATCGGCTGCAAGGTGTTGCGTGGCGATTCACGGCCCGGGCCGCTGACACTGGATGAGTACTGCGAACGGCCGCACGCCATGGTGTCGTTCTCCGGCGACCTGAGCGGCAATATCGATCTGGATCTGGCCAAGGTCGGCCGTTCGCGCCGAGTGGTGCTTGGCGTGCCGCAATTCAACGGCCTGCGCGCGTTGCTCAAGGGCACCGACTTGATCGCCACCGTGCCGGATTATGCCGCCTGCGCGCTGGTGGACGACGGCATGTTGCGCGCCGAGGAGCCGCCGTTTCCGATCGTGCCGGCGGAGTTGTCCATGGCCTGGAGCGGGGTGCATGACAACGATCCGGCCGAGCGCTGGTTGCGTGGCCATATTGCCCGATTCATGTCAGCGCCATTGCCGGGGTCGCCGGCCTGAACGGTGTGGGCAAGCCATGCCGGCCTCTTCGCCAGCAAGCTGTCCTCCCACGGGTGCAAGACCTAGCGCCTGCTTGCTTTGTGGGAGCGAGGCTTGCCCGCGAAGAACGGTGTGGGCAAGCCATGCCGGCCTCTTCGCCAGCAAGCTGTGCTCCCACGGGTGCAAGACTTAGCGCCTGCTTGCTTTGTGGGAGCGAGGCTTGCCCGCGAAGAACGGTGTGGGCAAGCCATGCCGGCCTCTTCGCCAGCAAGCTGTGCTCCCACGGGTGCAAGACTTAGCGCCTGCTTGCTTTGTGAGAGCGAGGCTTGCCCGCGAAGAACGGTGTAGGCAAGCCATGCCGGCCTCTTTGCCAGCAAGCTGTGCTCCCACGGGTGCAAGACTTAGCGCCTGCTTGCTTTGTGGGAGCGAGGCTTGCCCGCGAAGAACGTTATGGGCAAGCCATGCCGGCCTCTTCGCCAGCAAGCTGTGCTCCCACGGGTGCAAGACTTAGCGCCTGCTTGCTTTGTGGGAGCGAGGCTTGCCCGCGAAGGGGCCGGTGAGAGCACCAGGCAATACCAGGCAGCACGGCAGTTCCAAAGGCAGCACGCTCATGCAAGCCGTGCTTGCCTGGCTGATTCATGATGACTTGCATCGACAATGGCCCGAAGGCGGGCCGCTTGCCCCAGGGATGAACCAATGAGTGTCGGCAATCTGCAGCCCAGTGAGTTTGATGATCCCGCCAAGGAGCTGGGCTTGTTGTGGCTGCGTGTCAGCGCTGCCTTATTCCTGCTGTGTGTGCACGGCCTGCCCAAGTTGCTGCATTTCTCCCAGCAACTGCAATTGATCGAAGACCCTTTCCACCTGGGGCCAGCCGTGACCCTGAGCCTGGCCATTTTTGCCGAAGTTGCCTGCCCGCTCCTGATCATCGCCGGCGTGCTGACGCGCCTGGCCTGTTTGCCGGTGCTGTGCGTACTGCTTATCGCCGTTGGCGTGGTGCACCCCGATTGGACCCTGGACCAGGGCCAGTTCGCCTGGCTGCTGTTGATTCTGTTCAGCGCGATTCTGCTGGCCGGCCCGGGGCGTCTGTCGCTGCGCCTGAGCATGCCCGGGCGTCTGCGCTACGCCTGACATATAGCCGTTGGCCGGGCCGCGATGATGGCGGCGCCGTGCTCTTGCGAATTCAGTTCAAGGAGTCACCGTACATGTCCAATTCATCCATCGTCGAGCCTGCGCTGGGCAGCACTGCCAGCAGCAAGGACGAAATGGTCACCCTGGTGGTCAAGCACCGGGTCAAGGCGGGCACCGAGCAGGCCTACGAGGCCTGGCTGCGACGCATCGTCTCGACCGCCCGCACCTTCCCCGGTCATTTGGGTGTCGACGTCATGCCGGGCAAAGAGGCCGGTCTTCGTACCTTCACCAGCGTGCTGCGGTTTTGCTCTACTGACCAGGTGCAGCAATGGCTCGACTCGCCGCAGCGTCTGGCGCTGGTCAAGGAGGCCGAGCACATGCTGGCCGACGGCGACGTCACCGAGATCGCCGACGCTGGGGAGTTCTGGTTCACCCCGCCCAGCGAGCAGGGCGCGGCGCCGCCACCGCGCTGGAAGCAGGCGGTGCTGAGCTTGTTGGTGATTCTGCCGCAAACCCTGCTGCTGCCGATCATCTGGTCGCCGGTTTTCAGCCTCAACAGCTTCTTTGGCAACTACGTGGTCAGCACCTTTCTCGTCACTATCACTATCGTGATGCTGGTGGTGTACGTGTTGATGCCGCCCGCCACCCGCCTGCTTGCACCTTGGCTAAACGCTTCTTCCTCTGCAGAAAAGGACCCGCAATGAACGCCGATCTGATTCTCTTCAATGGCAAGTTTCACACGGTCGACCGTGAAAAACCCCGCGCTACCGCGGTCGCCATCAGCGCCGGCCGCTTTGTCGCTGTCGGCAACGACGCCGAGGCCATGGCACTGCGTGGCACCGGCACCCAGGTGATCGACCTCAAGGGCCGCACGGCGATCCCCGGGCTCAATGACTCGCACTTGCACCTGATTCGTGGCGGCCTGAACTACAACCTCGAGCTGCGCTGGGAAGGCGTGCCGTCGCTGGCCGATGCCATGCGCATGCTCAAGGAGCAGGCCGACCGCACGCCAACGCCACAGTGGGTGCGGGTGGTGGGCGGCTGGAACGAATTCCAGTTCGCCGAAAAACGCATGCCGACCCTGGCCGAACTCAACCAGGCCGCGCCCGACACACCGGTGTTCGTCCTGCACCTGTATGACCGCGCCTTGCTCAACCGCGCCGCCTTGCGTGTGGCCGGCTACACCCGCGATACGCCCAACCCGCCCGGTGGCGAGATCCAGCGTGACGCCAACGGTGACCCGACCGGCATGCTGGTGGCGCGCCCCAACGCGATGATCTTGTACTCGACCCTGGCCAAGGGCCCGAGCCTGCCGCTGGAGTACCAGGTCAACTCGACCCGTCAGTTCATGCGCGAGCTCAACCGCCTGGGCCTGACCAGCGTGATCGACGCCGGGGGTGGTTTTCAGAACTACCCCGACGACTACAAGGTCATCGAGGAGCTGGCCAAGGCCGAGCAACTGACCATCCGCATCGCCTACAACCTGTTCACGCAAAAGCCCAAGGCCGAGTTGCAGGACTTCAAGAACTGGACCGGCAGCGTCACCCTGCACCAGGGCGATGACTTTTTGCGCCACAACGGCGCCGGCGAGATGCTGGTGTTCTCGGCCGCCGACTTCGAAGACTTCCTCGAACCGCGCCCGGACCTGCCGCAGACCATGGAGCAGGAGCTGGAGCCGGTGGTGCGCCATCTGGTCGAGCAGCGCTGGCCGTTCCGCCTGCACGTCACCTACGACGAATCCATCTCGCGCATGCTCGATGTGTTCGAGAAGGTCGACCGCGACATTCCGTTCAATGGCCTGCCGTGGTTCTTCGACCACGCCGAGACCATTTCGCCGAAGAATATCGAGCGTGTACGTGCCTTGAACGGCGGCATCGCGATTCAGGACCGCATGGCGTTCCAGGGTGAGTACTTCGTCGATCGCTACGGTGCGCAGGCGGCTGAAGCGACGCCGCCGATCAAGCGCATGTTGGCCGAGGGCGTGCCGGTCGGCGCCGGTACCGACGCCACGCGGGTGTCGAGCTACAACCCGTGGACCTCGTTGTACTGGATGGTCAGCGGCCGTACCGTCGGCGGTCTGGAGCTCTATCCAGAGGGCTTGTCGCGGGACACCGCCCTGGAACTGTTCACCCATGGCAGCGCCTGGTTCTCGTCCGAGCAGGGCAAGAAGGGCCAGATCAAGGTCGGGCAACTGGCCGACGTGGTGGCCTTGTCGGCGGACTTCTTCAGCGTCGAAGAAGAAGCCATCAAGTGGATCGAGTCGGTGCTGACCGTAGTTGGCGGCAAGGTCGTGCATGCCGACGCGGAGTTCGGCGACCTCGATCCACCGCGCCTGCCGGTGCTGCCGGACTGGTCTCCGGTGGCGCGTGTACCGGGCCATTGGCGTCCCAACGCACCGCTGCAGGCCCAGGTACACCAGTGCAGCGGTCCTTGCGCGGTGCACTCCCATAGCCACGAGCGGGCACGCCAGTCGAGTGTGCCCGTGAGCGACTTCCAGGGCTTCTGGGGCGCCTTTGGCTGTTCCTGCTTCGCGTTCTGATGGCCTGGTCGCCTTGTTCGCTGATCTGTAGCGAGGGGGCTTGCCTCCGACGGGCGACCCCCAGCCTGGCAACTGGCTGTAAGACTTTTCGGGGGCAAGCCCCCACTCTGCAACTAACCCGTAACCCCTGAGGATTGCAAAATGAGCAACGCTCCCCGTTACAACCGCTTGAACAAAGACGACGCCGTGGTCTTGCTGGTCGACCACCAGGCCGGCCTGATCTCGCTGGTGCAGGATTTCTCGCCCAACGAATTCAAGAACAACGTGCTGGCTCTGGCCGATTGCGCAAAGTTCTTCGGCCTGCCGACCATCCTGACCACTAGCTTCGAAAAAGGCCCGAACGGCCCGATGGTCCCCGAGCTCAAGGAGATGTTCCCGGACGCTCCGTACATCCCGCGCCCTGGTCAGATCAACGCCTGGGACAACGATGATTTCGTCGCTGCCGTCAAAGCTACCGGCAAAAAGCAGCTGATTATCGCCGGTGTCGTGACTGACGTGTGTGTGGCGTTCCCGACCTTGTCCGCATTGGCTGAAGGGTTTGACGTATTCGTGGTGACCGATGCTTCCGGTACGTTCAACGAAACCGTGCAACAAGCGGCCTGGGCGCGTATGAGCGCTGCCGGCGCGCAGTTGCTGAACTGGTTCGCAGTGGCCTGCGAGCTGCAACGCGACTGGCGCAACGACATCGAAGGCCTGGGCAACCTGCTGTCCAACCGCCTGCCGAACTATCGCAACCTGATGAACAGCTACTCGGCCAATACTGCCAAGTAACAGGGTCCTCAGCCTACGCTGACGCTAGCATCGCGTTCGCGGGCAAGCCTTGCTCCCACAGGTGTACGAATTGTAGGAGCAACGCTTGCTTACGAAGAGGCCAGTCGCCGTGGCGCAGGAGCATCAGGCCACCGCGCAGTTTCAGGAATTTTCAGCTTTGCCACCGCCTCAACGCTTCTGCAACCAACTCAAGAATCCCCCTTTCCTGATGGTCACCGGCTTGTGCAGCAACAGCGCATGACTGGTCTGCTGCCTGAACGCCTGCAATTTGTTCAGGGCCTTGCCCACTGCGCTGCTTTGCTCGACACAGTGTTGGGTCAGCGTCTTGTCGATGCGGTACACCAGGCTCGACGTCAGCGCGGTGAAGCGCGCCTCGGACGGTGTGTCGCCAAGGATGCTCTGCTCGCCCATGATTTCGCCAGGGCCCATGCGCCCGACCTCCAGCCAGCCGTCGCCATCGGCCACGTCTGCGGTGATCACACCGGTACCGATGACCATCAGCACCTCTGCTACCTCGCCGACATCGAGAATCCGCTGACCCGCCGCGAACTCCTTGGCGACCATGGCCGCCGCCAGTTGGTCTTTGGCGTCGGCACTCAGGCCCTGGAAAATCTTCACTTCGTCGAGCAGTTCCCGCGTGCGCGTCGTGCCTTGCACGGGGGCCGTCCCCTCGGCCAGGCGGCTGATGCCGGCGGCTTCGAGATGCCGGTGGGCCAGGTCGAACAACTGATTGCGCACCTCGCCACGCTTGGCCAGGTCGGCGATAAAACCACTGGCCACATACTCGGTGACGGTCTCGCCAGAGGCTTTGACCAAGGCTTTGGGCGCTGGCGCAGACAGCAGCAGACTGGTGCCGCGCAGGCTGCGCTCCAAGGCGTCGAGCACGCGTCGCGGGCGCACGTGATTGGGCAACTGCAGGCTGATGGACACGCCGTGCAGGTTGCTGGGGCGGCTGAGGTTGATGAGCTTGGCCTTGGCCGCGACCGAGTTAGGCACCACGGCGGTGCTGCCGTCGATGGTCAGCAGGTAGGTAGCGCGCCAGTTGATGTCCAGGACCTTGCCTTCGACGCCGTCGATGCTGATCGAGTCGTCGACCTGATAGGGCTTGGTGGTGTTCAGCACGATGCCGGAAAACACATCGCTCAAGGTGCTTTGCAACGCCAGGCCGACGATGATTGCCATGGCGCCGGAGGTGGCCAGCAGGCCCTTGACTGGCAGCTGCATGACATAACCGGCCGCGGCGACGATGGCGATCAGAAATACCAGCGCGCCGATCACGTCCTGCAACAGGCGCCCGCTATGCCCGATGCGGTGGGTGAGCAGCACGCCGAGCAGTTCGGTGAGCACCCGTGCCAGGTACAGCCACCAGAAGATCGCCAGCGCCGTGGCACACATCTGCAGCAGTGTGTCGTCTGGCCAGGGCGGCGCCAGCAACGGGCTGACGCCACCGCCGATGATCATCCAGCTGTACAGCAGGAACAGGCCCAGGCGCATGCCGACCTTGGCGATAGGGTGTTGCACGGGCGCCAGTTGCCAGACCAGCAGGTCGACCACCAGCACCAGCGCGCTCCACAGCAGGAGATGATTGAACACAAGCGTTGTCATGGCGTTATCCGCAAAAGGGCAGGCTTGATGGTAGGAGGGCGCGGGGTATTGCGCCATTGCCCAAAGGTTGGGCCATTCCCAGCGCTGCGAACCCACAGGCTGCGCCAGATTAATCTGCAGCCAAACAGCCAAAAAGCCGCTATAACGAGCTTGACTGTCTACCGAGGCGAGACAATGAATGCGTTTGAAGACATGCGCCTGTTCGTACAGGTCATGGAATCCGGGAGTTTCACTGCGGCAGCCGACAAGCTCGGGCTGTCCAAGCAATACGTCAGTCGGCGCCTGATGCAATTGGAGGGCCGCCTAGGCACTCGTCTGCTCAATCGCTCGACCCGGCGCCTGGACGTCACCCCGCCAGGCCAGAGTTACTATGAATCGGCCGTGCGCCTGCTGGGGGAGGTCGAGCAGGTCGAGCAGGGCATCGCCGGCCAGAACGCCGAGCCGCGCGGCAAGATCCGCCTGAGTGCGCCGCTGTCGTTTGCCGTCGCTCATCTGGGCTGCATCCTGCCGCAGTTTCTGCAGCGCTATGCGCAAGTGTCGGTAGAAGTCGATCTCAGCGATCGCCCGGTGGATCTGCTGGGTGAGGGCTACGACGTGGTGCTGCGCATCGGCGTGCTCGAGGATTCCTCGCTGATTGCCCGGCGCATCGCGTCGATCCCGCGGGTGTACTGCTGCAGCCCGGCCTATCTGGCCGAGCACGGCGAGCCGCAGACCCCGGAGGATCTCGTCGACCATCAATGCCTGCCCTACGGCCACAGCCGCCAGGTGCAGTGGCAGTTTCAGAACCGGGGCAAGCCGCTGGCGCAGGCGGTCAGCGGGCGTATTCGTGCCAACAACGGCGAGCTGCTCAAGGACGCGGCGGTCGCCGGGTTGGGGATTACTTACCTGCCGTTGTTCATCGTCGGGGACGCACTGGCCGATGGCCGTCTTGTCAGAGTGCTGGAAACCTACGCCCCCGAAGCACTGCAGTTGTCGGCGGTGTATCCGCAGCATCGGCAAAGCTCGCGAGCGGTGCAGGTACTGGTGGAATTTTTGCGTGAATGCCTGGCCCACAACGTGGCCTTGCAGGAGAGCGTGCGATGAAGACGGTGGCCATGCTGCTGTATCCCGATTTTCTGCTGCTGGACATGGCAGGGCCGCTGGAAGTGTTCTCCATCGCCAATCGTTATCTCGATCCGGGTCAACGGTATGAAATCACCACGGTGGGCCCTGATGAAGGCCTGACTCGCGCGTCCAACGGCATCAAGGTCCAGCCCGACCTGACCCTTGCCCAGGCCGATGGCGCCTATGACCTGTTGCTGGTGCCCGGTGGTCCGGGAGCCTATACCACGCAGCACGAGGGCATCACCGCGTGGCTCCGGGGCACAGCGCACAAGGCCCGGCGCTATGGTTCGATCTGTACCGGGGCGTTCATTCTCGGCCATGCCGGCTTGCTTGACGGGCATCGGGTCACCACCCACTGGCATTACACCGAGCGGCTGCTCAAGGCGTTTCCCAAGGCCCAGGTGGGCACCGATCAGATCTACATCCATGATCGCCAGTTGATCACGTCGGGGGGCGTGACCGCGGGTATCGATATGGCGTTGTCGATCGTTGCCGAAGACCATGGCCGCAAGGTTGCGCTGGATGTGGCCAAGGTGCTGCTGGTGATCATGCGTCGCCAAGGGGGACAGGCGCAGTTCAGCCCGTTGGTAGCGGCGGTGGCGACTCAGGCTTCGCCGATCACTCGGGTACAGCATTTCATTCTGGAAAACCTTGAACAGGAACTGACCATCGAGCGTCTGTCCGGCCTCGCGGCCATGAGCGGTCGACATTTTGCTCGGGTGTTCACCCGGGAGGTGGGCATGACCCCCATGGAATTTGTCCAGAGTGCACGGATCGACCGGGCCCGCAGCTTGCTGGAGAGCACCGAACTGCCGCTCAAGACCGTGGCCTACAAGAGCGGTTTCGGCAGCGTCAGGCACATGCGGGTGTTATTCAGCGAGCGATTGGGGCGCACGCCGACGCAATATCGCCAGCAATTCACCTGATTGCAGGGAGCTTGGCCGAAATGCGCATTCGAATGGCCGTGCACGGCCCCTCGCGAATGATTTGTTTTCTCGCCAGGCTGCCAAGATAGCGCCATCTGAGATATTCCCGGGAGGCACTCCATGACCAGCAACAGCGTGACCGACGAGATCGCCGCAGCGCTGCGCGACAGCATGAGCCCGCGTGACCGTTTGGCCAGTTGGACTTTTCGCTGGTCACTGCTGTGCGGTCAACTGGTGTGCGCTCAGTGTCAGGCTTCGCAGTCTGCCAATCTGCCCGAGGCCAGTTTCGTCCATCGCCCCGGATGCCGGGCGCGGCGCGAAAATCAGCCCTGGCAGGAGCTGGAAACCTTGCTGGGTGCGGTGGCGATGCGTGAGCCGCCGCACCGGTAGCCTTCGTTCAAGGATGTTTCGCCTTGGGCGCCGCGATGGCCCCATCCCACTCGGTAACTACCGCTTTTTGCGTGGCGCGCTGGAACAGGCACAGCTCCGTGCCGCTGCGGTTGTTCATGAACTTTTGTGGGTAGGTGCCTTTGAGCAGCAGCGCGGTGTAGCCGATGCTGTCATCGAACAGCGCCGGGCTGCCGGCGGCGTGGGGGTTCTTGAGTTGGCTGGCTTGCAGGCATTTGGCGAGCAGGGTCTGGTCGTGGACGGCCCAGGCTTGCGAGGTGGCGGCTTGGGTGGTGGTGCAGGCGAGCAGGGTGATGGTCGCGAGAGATATATTGCGCAAGGTCATGGATGTTTGCCTCTGAAGTCGGATCCAGGGCTACTTCCCGGAAACGGAGCTGGGGAAATAGAAACCTATGACAAGCGTAACCAATGGAAGCGCGCCGATCTTTACCAGCTCGAACATGTTTTCCCAGGCTTCATTCGCCGGCTCCAGGCCGTAACCAATGATGACGATCATGCAAAGTACAAACAGGAACAGCAGAATCTGTTTGGCAAACCGCAGTCTATGGCCTTCATGGAAACGCACGACGTGTTCGGGTGAATGATGTATGAGGTCGATCATGTCGGCGCCCATTGACGGCCTTATATCCACTTTTTCCGTCATAGGACACGCACCTCGCAAACTGCCTGCAATCCGGTCTGTGCGTCGGCTTTCACTATCCCCATCGAACGGCCATCTCGAAGTGCGTCATCAGCGACTGAAAGCAGTGCGAAGGCCCGGCGTATCGCTTCCTCTTTGCTGATGCGGTAGCGCAGCGCAATATCCACGAGCGCGGCATCGATGTTATCGCTGACGTATAGGTCGAACCTTGCCATTGGCTTGTCTTCCCTGGGCAGGTGGAAAGTCGTCCAGTTTAGATGGGCCGCGCCAGAAAAGTCATGGGCAAGGTAGCCTTTGTCAGTAAGCAGATATTGCTAGGACCAACTAGCGAGCCGCCTGTGTTGCCGAAGGCTTCGCTCCGGCCTCGATCGCGGCGCTGAACGAATCATCGAACAAGCGCGCCGCCGGGTACGGCTTGACCAGGCCCACTTCACCGAAGAAATCCACGGTCTGTTGCGCCTGGTCGATGGCCTTGGCGTCGATCGGGCGCAAGTTGGTGGCGGCGCGGGCGAACCAGCTTTGGGCGATGTTGACGTCGGCGTGGGTCAGGTCGGCCCAGGCGGTGGCGTAGGCCTCGGTGTGCGCGGGATCGGCTGCGGCCCATTCGCGGGCCACACGCAGGCGGGTGAGGAAGTCGGCGATGGCGCTGCGCTTGCTGGCGATGGCCTTGTCGGTAGCGACGAGAAAGGTCTGCGCGGGGATCAGTCCCTTGGCCGTGGCGATGACACGGGCGCCTTGGCGTTCCTGCTGGGTGACATAGGGTTCCCAGGTGGCGATCACGTCTACCGAACCACCGTCCAGCGCGTGCGAGGCATCCAGTGCGCTGAGGTAGTTGAGCTGTACCGAATCGCGCGGGATACCGGCCTTGGCCAGCGCTGTCAGCAACAATTGCTGGCTCCACGAACCTTTCCAGATGGCAGCGCGTTTGCCCTTCAAATCAGCGAGGGTTTTGATCGGCGAATCCTTGGGCACCAGGATGGCGATGCCGTCGGGGTTCTGCTGGCTGATGCCGACCACTTTGATCGGCGCCCCCAGTGCACCGAGAAACAGCGGCGGTGCGTCACCCAGCATGCCGAGATCGAGGCTGCCCGCGTTCAACGCCTCGGCCACTGGCGACCCGGCGGTGAACTGTTTCCAGTCCAGGGTGTAAGGCAGGTCCTTGAGCACCCCGGCGGCCTCCATTACGGTGCGGGTGTTGTAGCTCTGATCGCCGACGATCAAAGTCTCGGCCTGGGTGGTGAAGCTCAGGGTGGCGGCCAGCAAGGTGGCGGCGGTGGTCAGCAGTCTGCGCATGGGGCTCTTCCGGTGGGCTCGTTGGCGAGCGAAATAGGGCGAGTCCGGTCCGCTGGTGCGGTGGCAGACACTGAGTCAGTGTGGGACGCAAAAGGGCGTGCATCGCAGGTGCGGTAGGGCGCGCCGGGGGATTTGCTTAGAAGCTGAATTGCGGTAATTCGATATTTTTATAATCTACAGCGATTTCGTTATGGTTTGAAATTCATTTTTCTCATAAGTTAATATGATTTTTTGTTATCTAATCCGCCCGGTCGGATGTCTCGCAAACGTCTGACACTCATCTGGGACAGGCCTGATATCGATTTCAATGCGCCTGCGCAGGCGGTATGGCCGGCCACACCGCCATCACCCGCGTTACTGCCGCATCCAGTACTGAAGGCGCGATCCCGTCCCTGGCCAATGGGGTCAACCCGAGCAAAAAAACTTCGAACACCGCTGCCAATACGCCTGGCTCGGTGTCGGCGGGCAGTTCGCCGGAGGCGATGGCGCGTTCGATACAGGCCGCGATGCCCGCACGGTTATCGGCGCGAGCAGCGGCCAGCGGGGCGCTGACCTGGGCGCTTTCGGCTGAGCAGCTGCTCATGGTGCCCAAGGCCACCAGGCAGCCTTTAGGGTGGTCTGCTTCGCACTGCATGCGCGCGGAGCGGCGCAACGCTAATTCGATGGCCTGGCGCGGCGGCAACTGGGTATCGAACAGGCTCTCGGTCACGCGTCCGTGGGTGGCCAGGTAGCGCGTCATGACCTCTTTGAACAGCTCCTCTTTGGAGCCGAACGCCGCATAGAAGCTGGGCGCCGAGATGCCGCCCCCGAGGTGGGTCTTGAGTTGGCTGAGCGAGGTCGAGTCGTAGCCATGCTCCCAAAACAAGTGCATGGCCTGAGTGATAGCCGTATCGCGGTCAAAGGTGCGTGGACGTCCCATCGTGGCCATGTGCGTTTCTCCTCTGCAGGACTTAAATACTAATCGATACAAAAGTCATTGACCATCGCCAGTGCGTCGGCTTACATTTGTACCGATCGATATATAAATTGGAGTGGGGCATGACACGACACGAACACGACACCGGCAAGCTGCCGATGGGGGCTTTGTTGGCGCTGGCGATGACCGGTTTCACCTGCATCGTGACCGAAACGCTGCCGGCCGGGTTGTTGCCGGCAATGGGCGAGGGCTTGCAGGTGTCGCCGTCGTTGGCAGGGCAGAGCGTCACGGTATATGCCCTGGGCTCGATGCTGGCGGTCATTCCGCTGACGATTGCTACCCAAGGCTGGCGTCGCCGCAACGTTCTGCTGCTGGCCATCTTCGGGTTTCTGTTGTTCAACTCCATCACCGCCTGGTCGCCCAGTTACACCGTGATGCTGATCGCACGGTTTTTCGCCGGGGTGTCGGCGGGCCTGGCCTGGAGCCTGGTGGCCGGGTATGCCCGACGCATGGTCGAACCTGCATTGCAAGGTCGGGCGCTGGCGGTGGCCATGGTCGGTACCCCCATCGCCTTGTCGCTCGGCGTGCCGTTGGGTACCTGGCTGGGCAATCTGCTGGGCTGGCGAGCAGCGTTCGCTTCGATGTCCGGGCTGACCTTGATCCTGATCATCTGGGTGCTGCTCCGGGTGCCGGATTACCCAGGGCAGGCGGCAAGCGAACGCATTCGCTTGCGGCCGGTATTGCTAACGCCGGGAGTGCGCCCGGTGCTGGCGGTGGTGGTGACCTGGATGCTCGCCCACAACCTGCTTTACACCTATGTGTCGCCCTTCGTCACGCCGGCGGGCCTGGGTGATCGGGTCGACGCGGTACTGCTGGTGTTCGGGTTGGCGGCCTTGCTGGGCATCGCAATGACCGGTCGGCTGGTGGATCGCCATCTGCGTAGCGCGGTATTGCTCAGCCTGGTCGCGTTCGCATTCACCACGCTGCTGTTCGGTCTGTTCGCGCACTCGGCCGCAGTGGCCTATGTCGGCGTATTCGTCTGGGGGATCAGCTTCGGGGGCGCCGCGACCTTGCTGCAGACCGCCTTGGCCGACAGCGCCGGTGACGGTGCAGACGTAGCGTTGTCGCTGAATGTGGTGGTGTGGAACGGTGCCATCGCCGGTGGCGGTGTGCTTGGCGGCATACTGCTGGACCAGCTCGGCGTGGGTGCCTTCGCCTGGGCGGCGCTGGTGCTGATACTGGTCAGCCTGGGGATAGCCGCAGCTGCCCGTGAACATGGCTTCCCCGGCGGCCATCGACAGGCGCGAACCGAAGCGCAGGCCGCGACGGTCTAGGCTCAACTCACCCACGCCGAACCGCGGATCACGCTGCAGAAATTACCCGGCTGGAACGCCGGGTCCTTGTCGACGATCACGTCGGCCTTGACGTTGCCGAAGGTGCTGCCGGGCTTGTGCTTGATGCCGTCATAGAAGGCTTGAATGATGTCTTCCTTGAACTGCTCGCCGCGTGGGTGGGCCCGCACGATGGCTTCACGCTGGGCATCGCTGTACTGCGTATAGGTCAGCCCCAGCACGTCCATTTCTACCCCCGCCGTCACCAGCGCCACCACCGGATGCATATGTTGGGGAATGCCGGGCGTGGTGTGCAGGGCGATGGCGGTCCATACCGTGTCGATGTCCTGCTGAGCGATGCCGCGCGCTTGAAGAAAGTCCCGCGCGCAGTCGGCGCCGTCGACTTCGAAGCGTTCGCAGGCGCTACTGTGTTGATGCGTCAGGCCCATGTCATGGAACATGCAGCCGCAATACAGCAGCTCGGGGTCGAAGCGCAGGCCCCGTTGCTGGCCTGCCAGCGCGGCGAAATAGAACACTCGGCTGGAGTGATGGAAGAGCAACGGCGACGCGGTGTCGCGGACCTGCTCGGTGATTTCCCGTGCCAGTTGGCTGTCAGGGATCTTGATGCCGTCGATGTTCAGGCTCATGGTCTTGCTCCGCACGCTGAATGTGGGTCCATTGTCGGTGGCCAATGATCTGGCCTCAATCGGCGTGATACGTCATATACTGCCATTTCCAGTGCAAACACGACGCCCTCCACCATGCCCAGAACCATCGCCATGCTCGCCTTGCCCGGCGTGCAACTGCTCGACATCTCCGGCCCCCTGGATGTGTTCGCCCAAGCCAACATCGAGGTGGGGCGCGCGGCCTACCGCTTGGAGATCATCGCCTGCGAAGCGGGGCCGATCCGCAGTTCCTCGGGGGCGCGGCTGCTGCCGGATCGGGTGGCGGGCGAGGCGGGCCCATCGATCGACACGCTGCTGGTGGCCGGCGCCCCCCACGCCGCGAGCCTGCGTTTGAGCCCGCCGCTACTGGGGTGGATCCACGCCACCAGCCAGCAGGTACGACGTTTCGGCTCGGTGTGTACCGGTGCCTTTGCCCTCGCCGCCAGTGGGCTGCTGCAGGGGCGGCGGGTGACCACTCACTGGGCGTGCGTGAGCGAGCTGCAGCGCCAATATCCCCAAGTGATCATCGAGGAGGACGCGCTCTATGTCCGCGACGGCAAACTGCGCACAGCGGCCGGCGTGACCGCCGGGCTGGATCTGGCGCTGGCGTTGGTCGAGGAAGACCTGGGCCGTGAAGTGGCCAAGCGGGTGGCCGCGCAACTGGTGATGTTCTTCAAGCGCCCCGGCGGCCAGCTGCAGTTCAGCCGCCAAGGCGAAGCGCGGCCGGCCGGGCGATCGGTGTTGCAGGAAGTACAACGCTGGGTCGCCGCCAACCCGCACTTGGTGTTGTCGATCGAGACGCTGGCCGACCATGCCGGGCTAAGCCCCAGGCATTTTGCGCGGTTGTTCCACGCCGAAGTCGGCATGACGCCTGCGGCCTGGGTCGAGCAGAGCCGCATCGCGGCGGCGCGTGCATTGCTTGAGGCAGGCGTCGATGCACCCAAGCAGGTGGCCGCCAAATGCGGTTTCGCCAACGCCGACACCTTGCGCCGGGCGTTTGTGAAGCATGTGGGGATCACCCCGGCGCAATACCGAAGGGGCTATGGCGGCGTAGTTGACAGCGACGACGGTGTACGTTTACGTTAACGTAAACCTGATCGGGAAATTCTACCTTGAGCACCACCTTCAGCATCAGTGATCTGTCCCGGCTATTGGACGTCACCCCGCGCACCATCAGGTTCTACGAAGAACAAGGCATGGTCGCCCCCGAGCGGCGCGGTCAGGAGCGGATCTTCTCGGCGCGCGACATGGTCGCCCTGAAGCTCATCCTGCGTGGCAAACGCATCGGCTTCTCCCTGGCCGAATGCAAAGAACTCATCGGCATGTACGACCCGTCCGGCAACAAGAAGCAGCTGGACCGGTTCCTGGAAAAGATCACCGAACGACGGGAACAGTTGCAACAGCAGATGCTCGATATCGAGCAGATGCAGCTCGAGCTGGATACCGCGGAGGAACGCTGCCGAACGGCGCTAGCCTCGCTGTAGCGAGGGGGCTTGCCCTCGAAACATATCAGTCACCGTGCGCCCAATAACAATAAGCAAGGAGTGGATATGACACTGGTACCCGGACTGGATTTCTTCCTCGGCGAAGAGATCAACATGCTGCGCGATTCCGTGGCGGCCTTCGTTGCGGATGAAATCACCCCGCGGGCGCAGGCTGCCGACCGCACCGACACCTTCCCCAGCGACCTGTGGCGCAAGTTCGGCGACATGGGCCTGCTGGGTCTCACCGTGCCCGAAGAGTACGGCGGCTCGGGCATGGGTTACCTGGCGCACATGGTCGCCATGGAGGAGATCTCCCGCGGTGCCGGCGGTATCGGGCTGTCATACGGCGCCCATTCAAACCTGTGCGTGAACCAGATCAACCGCAACGGCACTCATGCGCAAAAGCTGCAGTTTCTGCCCGGGCTGATCTGCGGCGAGCACATCGGCGCCCTGGCCATGAGCGAGCCCGACGCCGGTTCCGACGTGGTGTCGATGCGCCTGCGCGCGGAGCTCAAAGGTGATCGCTACCTTCTCAACGGCACCAAGATGTGGATCACCAACGGCCCGGACTGCGACGTGCTGGTGGTTTACGCCAAGACGGATCCCGCTGCCGGCGCCAAGGGCATCACGGCGTTCATCCTGGACACGGACACACCCGGTTTTTCGGTCGCGCAGAAGCTCGACAAGCTCGGCATGCGCGGCTCCCACACCGGCGAACTGGTGTTCCAGGATGTCGAGGTCCCGGTGCAGAACGTCCTCGGTCAGGTCGGCCAAGGCGTCAATGTGTTGATGAGCGGGCTCGACTACGAACGTGCGGTGTTGTCCGGGGGCCCGCTGGGCCTGATGCAGGCGGCGATGGACGTGGTGGTCCCGTACCTTCACGACCGCAAGCAATTCGGCCAGAGCATCGGCGAATTCCAGCTGATCCAGGGCAAGGTCGCGGACATGTACACCACCCTGCAAGCCTGTCGCGCCTATCTGTACGCCGTGGGCAAGCATCTGGATGCCATGAGCGCGGGTCACGTACGCCAGGTCCGCAAGGACTGCGCCGGGGTGATTCTCTACACCGCCGAAAAGGCCACCTGGCTGGCCGGGGAGGCCATCCAGATTCTCGGCGGCAACGGTTATATCAACGAGTTTTCGGTGGGGCGTATCTGGCGCGATGCCAAGCTCTATGAAATCGGTGCGGGCACCAGTGAGATCCGGCGGATGCTGATCGGTCGCGAGCTGTTCAACGAAACCCGCTGAGCACGTCATCCCACTCCAGGAACTGCACCATGGCCATTCTGCAAACCCAGGTCAACGTTCGCTCGGCGCCGTATCAAACCAATGCTGCTGCCATGGCTGAACACCTTCAGACGCTGAAAAAATTGATCGCCGAGGTCTGCCAGGGCGGCGGCAAGACCGCCCAGGAACGCCACCTCAGTCGCGGCAAATTGCTGCCTCGGGATCGCGTCGATCTGCTGCTGGATCCCGGCTCGCCGTTCCTCGAGATCGGCCTGCTGGCCGCCCATGAGGTGTATGACGAGAAGGTCGCCGCGGCGGGCATGATTGCCGGCATCGGCAGCGTGTCCGGCGTGGAATGCATGATCATCGCCAACGACGCCACGGTCAAAGGCGGCACCTACTACCCGCTGACGGTCAAAAAGCATCTGCGCGCCCAGGCGATCGCCCAGCAGAATCGCCTGCCGTGCGTATATCTGGTGGACTCGGGCGGCGCCAACCTGCCGCGCCAGGATGAAGTATTCCCCGACCGCGAACACTTCGGCAGGATCTTCTTCAACCAGGCCAACATGAGCGCCATGGGCATCCCGCAGATCGCTGTGGTGTTGGGCTCGTGCACCGCAGGCGGCGCGTATGTGCCGGCGATGAGCGACGAGACCATCATGGTGCGCAACCAGGCGACCATCTTTCTTGCCGGCCCACCGCTGGTGAAAGCGGCGACCGGCGAAGTGGTCAGCGCCGAGGATCTGGGCGGCGCCGATGTGCACTGTCGCCTTTCCGGGGTAGCGGATCATTACGCCGAAAACGACGAGCATGCCCTGGCCATCGCCCGTCGCTGCGTGGCCAATCTCAACTGGAAAAAGGCCGGCGAGCTGGCCTGCATTACCCCCATCGAGCCCCGTTACCCGGCCGAGGAAATGTATGGCCTGGTGCCTGCCGACCCCAAGCAGCCACTGGAGGTTCGCGAAGTCATCGCGCGCACCGTCGACGACTCCAGCTTCGATGAATTCAAGGCGCTGTTCGGCGTCACCCTGGTGTGCGGCTTTGCCCATATCAATGGCTATCCGGTGGCGATCCTGGCCAACAACGGCGTGCTCTTCGCCGAGGCCGCGCAAAAAGGTGCGCACTTCATCGAGCTGGCCTGCCAGCGCAAGATCCCGCTGGTGTTCCTGCAGAACATCACGGGCTTCATGGTCGGGCAAAAATACGAAGCCGGTGGCATCGCCAAACACGGCGCCAAGCTGGTGGCCGCTGTGGCCTGCGCCCAGGTGCCGAAGTTCACGGTGATCATCGGCGGCAGCTTCGGCGCGGGCAACTATGGCATGTGCGGCCGCGCCTACGATCCGCGCTTCTTGTGGATGTGGCCCAACGCGAAGATCGGTGTGATGGGCGCGCAGCAGGCGGCAGGGGTGTTGGTGCAGGTCAAGCACGAACAGGCCCGGCGCGCTGGCGAGCAGTTCAGCGACGAAGATGCCCAGCGCCTGCGTCAGCCCATGGTCGAGCAGTACGAGCAGCAGGCCCATGCCTTTTACTCGTCGGCGCGGCTGTGGGACGACGGCGTCATCGACCCGGCACAGACCCGGGCGACCTTGGCCCTGGCGCTGTCAGCGGCCTTGAATGCACCGATCGCCGATACGCGCTTTGGCGTGTTTCGCATGTAATCCAACGCGCACTTCCTGGCACCTCACGGAGCACTCGGCCATGCCCGATTTCTCGACCCTCGAGTTGGTCTTTGCCGACACCGGCGTCACCACGCTGTGGCTGAACCGACCCGATAAAAACAACGCGTTCAATGCGCAGATGATCAGCGAGTTGCAGGCAGCGCTCGATCAGGTGGCCGCCCACGAGGCCAGTCGATTCCTGCTGCTGCGTGGTCGTGGCAAGCACTTCAGCGCCGGCGCGGACCTGGCCTGGATGCAGGCCAGCTCGGCCCTGAGCTACAACGACAATCTGCTCGAAGCGCAAAAGCTCGGCAACCTGATGGATCACCTGCATCAATTCCCGCTGCCGACCCTGGCCGTCGTACAAGGTGCCGCGTTTGCCGGCGCCATGGGGCTGGTCTGCTGTTGCGACATGGCCATCGGCAGTGACGACGCCTTGTTCAGTCTGTCCGAGGTGCGCCTCGGCTTGGCCCCGGCGGTGATCAGCCCCTACGTGGTGCAAGCCATCGGTCAGCGGGCGGCAAGGCGTTATGCCCTGAGCGCCGATCGTTTTGATGCCCACCGGGCACGCGAGTTGGGGTTGCTGGCCGAGGTCTACCCGGCTGCCGAACTCGACATGGCGGTGCGTGGCTGGACGCGAAATCTGTTGAAGAACAGCCCGGCGGCCATGAGCGCGTGCAAGTCGCTGCTGCTCGATGTCGGCGACGGTGAGCTGACGGCGGAGTTGAAAACGCGTACCGCCACGACCATCGCCAGCCTGCGCACCAGTGCAGAAGGCCAGGAGGGCATGCGCGCCTTTCTGGAAAAACGCGCCCCGGCGTGGAATGGAGAAACGCCATGATTGCCACCTTGTTGATTGCCAACCGTGGCGAAATCGCCTGCCGGGTCATTCGCACCGCCAAGGCACTGGGGATCAAGACTGTAGCGGTGTACAGCGATGCCGATGTCGGCGCCCGGCATGTGCGTGAAGCCGATGTGGCGATCGCCTTGGGCGGTACCAAGCCGGTGGACAGCTACCTGGTGATCGACAAGATTATCGCTGCCGCCAAGGACTCGGGCGCCGATGCGGTGCACCCTGGTTATGGCTTTCTTTCGGAGAATGCCGGCTTCGCCCGGCGCCTGGAGCAGGAGGGGCTGATTTTTCTCGGCCCGCCTGCATCGGCTATCGACGCCATGGGCAGCAAGTCCGCCGCCAAGCGCCTGATGGAAGACGCTGGGGTGCCTTTGGTGCCCGGCTATCACGGCGAGGCGCAGGATCTCGAGACCTTCAAAGCGGCCGCCGAGCGTATCGGCTATCCGGTGTTGCTCAAAGCCGCAGCGGGGGGCGGTGGCAAAGGCATGAAAGTCGCCGAGCAGCCGGCGGACCTTGCCGAAGCCCTCGACTCCGCCAAGCGCGAGGCGCTGTCGTCGTTCGGCGATGAGCAGATGCTGGTGGAGAAATACCTGCTGGCGCCACGGCATGTCGAGATCCAGGTCTTCGCCGATCAGCATGGCCATTGCCTGTACCTGCACGAGCGAGATTGTTCCATTCAGCGGCGTCACCAAAAAGTAGTCGAAGAGGCGCCCGCGCCTGGGCTGTCCCCCGAGTTACGTCGCCAGATGGGCGAAGCGGCGGTGCGTGCCGCTCAGGCAATCGGCTATGTCGGGGCCGGTACCGTGGAGTTCTTGCTGGATGCGCGCGGCGCGTTCTTCTTCATGGAAATGAACACCCGTTTGCAGGTCGAGCATCCGGTGACCGAAGCCATCACCGGACTCGATCTGGTGGCCTGGCAGCTGCGCGTTGCCCGTGGTGAAACGCTGCCGCTGACCCAGGTCGAGGTGCCCCTGCAGGGGCACGCCATCGAAGTGCGTTTGTATGCCGAGGACCCGGAGGGCGGCTTTCTGCCGGCCAGCGGGCGGCTTGATCTGTATCAGGAAGCAGCGCCGGGCATCGGGAGGCGGGTCGACAGCGGAGTGGTCGAGGGCGACGCGATTTCGCCGTTCTACGATCCGATGATCGCCAAGGTCATCGCCTGGGGCGAGACCCGCGAAGATGCGCGTCGGCGCTTGCTCGCCATGCTCGGCGAGACGGCGGTGGGCGGCGTGAAAACCAATCTGGGATTTTTGCAGCGTATTCTTGCCACCCCGCAATTTGCCGCAGCCGAGTTGGATACCGGTTTTATCGAGCGCCATGCCGAGGTGCTGCTGCCCGCGCGGCCTGAGTTGACGGATGAGTTTTGGACGGAGGCCGGGCGCGCTTGGTTGGCAGGTGAGCCGCTATGGGTATCCGCTGAGGATCGGTTCTCGCCTTGGCGCCAACGCACTGGCTGGCGGCTGGGCGGGCCGAGCGAGGCGCTGGTGCATTTGCGCTGTGAAGCGACATCGCGCTTGTGCCGGATAGCATTCGCTAATGCCCCCCGCGTTCGTTACTGGCGCCGCGGCGAGGTGTTGTTCGTGGTCTGGCATGGCCAGCAATTAGAGATTCGCGCGGTCGATCCACTGGCTGAAAGCATCGGAGCCGCCGCCATCGAGGGGGGCCTGACCGCGCCTATGAACGGCAGCATCGTGCGCATTCTGGTGTCGCCCGGCCAGCAGGTGCAGGCCGGTGATGCCTTGATTGTGGTCGAGGCGATGAAAATGGAGCACACGCTGCGCGCGTCCACAGCCGGCACTGTCAGCGCGATTTTCTGCGCCGAAGGCGAGCTGGTTGGCGAAGGTGCGGTCCTCGCCGAACTGCAGGAGGCCCCCCATGACGCCGCCTGATCGGGTACGGATCGTCGAAGTCGGCCCGCGCGATGGGCTGCAGAATGAGCAGGCGTCCATCAACACCGCCGACAAGATCGCGCTGGTCGATGGCCTCAGCGATGCCGGCGTGGGCTTTATCGAGGTCGGCAGTTTCGTCTCGCCCAAATGGGTGCCGCAGATGGCCGACAGCGCGGCGGTGTTCGCCGGTATCCAGCGGCGGCCGCAGGTGGTCTACGCGGCTCTGACCCCCAACGTGCAGGGGCTAGAGGCAGCGATTGCGGCGGGTGCTTCGCAGGTGGCCGTGTTTGCCGCCGCCTCGGAATCGTTCTCGCAAAAGAACATCAATTGCTCCATCGCTGAAAGCTTGAAGCGCTTCGAGCCGTTGATGGCTCGTGCCAAGGCCGAGGGTATAAAGGTGCGTGGCTACGTGTCCTGCGTGCTGGGCTGCCCCTACGAAGGTGAGGTCGCGCCGTCCCAGGTGCGGTATGTGTCGCAGGCTCTGTGGGAAATGGGCTGTTATGAGATTTCCTTGGGCGACACCATTGGCGTCGGTACCGCCGCCCAGGCGCGGGGCCTGATCGAGGTGCTCAGCCGCGATATCCCCCGTACGTCCCTCGCCGGGCATTTCCATGACACCTATGGCCAGGCGCTGGCGAACATCTATGCCTGCCTGCAGGAAGGCATCGGCGTGTTCGACAGCGCCATCGGCGGGCTGGGTGGCTGCCCTTATGCCAAGGGGGCGACGGGCAATGTGGCGACCGAAGATGTGCTGTATCTGCTGCAGGGTTTGGGGATCGAGACGGGGATTGATCTGGAGCGGCTGATCGCGGTCAGTCGGCGGTTGACCGATGCGCTGGGCAAACCGTCCGGGTCTCGGGTGACGCGGGCCAGGGGCGGCTGATAGCAGCCGTGGGTTGTACAACAATGACAAGAAAGGCAACGCCATGAATCCTCCGAGTTACTCGCAAGGCTCCACATTGCCGCCGCTGCTCGCCCAGACCATCGGCGACGCATTCGATGCCACCGTGTCGCGATTCCCCCAGCGCCTGGCGCTGCTAGTCCCGGACCAGAACATCCGTTGGTCATGGGCGGCGTTGAAGGTCCAGGTCGAAAGTCATGCACGTGCATTGATCGCGCTCGGCGTGCGCGCCGGTGAACGCATCGGCATCTGGGCGCCGAACTGCTTCGAGTGGTGCCTGACCCAGTTCGCTTCGGCGAAAATCGGCGCGATCCTGGTCAATATCAATCCGGCCTACCGCACCAGCGAGTTCGAATTCGTGCTCGCGCAATCCGGCTGCAATTGGTTGATTTGCGCCGAAAGTTTCAAGACCTCCAACTACCACAGCATGATCGCCCAGGTCATTCCCGAACTGGCCATGTTCACCCCTGGCCGCCTGTCGAGTGAAAAACTGCCCGCCTTGAAAGGCATTGTCAGCCTGGCCGAGCAGCCCCCCGAAGGCTTGCTTAGTTGGCAGGCGCTTCAAGCCATGGCCGCTGATGTGACGGTCGAGCATCTGGCTCGGCGCCAAGCGCAGTTGCAGTTCGATGACCCGATCAATATCCAGTACACCTCCGGCACTACCGGCTTCCCGAAGGGTGCGACGCTCAGCCATTACAACATTCTCAATAATGGCTACATGGTTGGCGAGAGTCTCGGCCTCACCGAGTTCGACAGCGTGGTGATCCCGGTGCCGCTTTATCATTGTTTCGGCATGGTGATGGGCAACCTCGGTTGCCTGACCCATGGCAGCGCGATGATCTATCCGTGCGCGGCGTTCGAGCCACTCAAGGTACTGCAACGGGTCGCCAGCGAACGGGCCACCGTACTGTTCGGCGTGCCGACCATGTTCATCGCGCAACTGGATCATCCCGAGCGGTGCCACTACGATCTGTCCAGTTTGAGAACCGGCATCATGGCCGGAACGACTTGTCCTATCGAAGTGATGAAGCGGGTGATGAACGAGATGCACATGGCAGAAGTGCAGATAGCCTACGGCATGACCGAGACCAGCCCGGTGTCGCTGCAGACGGGCCCGCAAGATTCGGTGGAACATCGCGTGACTACCGTGGGCCGGACGCAACCGCACCTTGAAAACAAGATAGTCGACAGCGACGGCCGCATCGTTGCGCGCGGGCAGGTCGGTGAGTTGTGCACCCGTGGCTACAGCGTGATGCTCGGCTACTGGAACAACGACGCCGAGACGGCCGAGTGCATAGACCGCAGCCGCTGGATACACACGGGTGACTTGGCGACGATGGATGAACAGGGTTTCGTCAGTATCGTGGGGCGCATCAAGGACATGGTCATTCGCGGTGGCGAGAATATCTATCCGCGGGAAGTCGAAGAGTTCTACCTCGCCCATCCGGCTATCGCAGATATTCATATTGTTGGTATCCCGGACAGCAAATATGGCGAACAACTGGTGGCCTGGGCGCGCATTCATCCGAGCCACAGTGTTACCGATGACGAGTTACGGCTGTGGGCCAAGGACCGCATTGCTCACTACAAGATTCCCCGGCACTTCAAGTTCGTCGAGGCGTTTCCCATGACGGTGACGGGCAAGGTACAGAAGTTCCGGATGAGGGAGGTCAGTATCGAGGAGTTGCCGGGGGCTTGAGACGGCACGACAGTCGGTGCAGTTGAACCGTTACGCTTTCACGTGGGACTAACTGAGTATCTCTCGTACACCTCTGAACATGACCGGCAGCGCTTGTGAATAGAAGCGTGGGGGCATGTCTCTCACTGAAGGAGCTCTGCACCATGGCAAGCCATTTCAACGAAACGCCAGTCTGGTTTATCACCGGCTGCTCCACCGGCTTTGGCCGCGCCCTTGCGCAATTGATTGTTGATCGCGGCTGGCGGCTGGTTGCGACTGCTCGGGATAAATCGCGGGTCGCCGATCTGGCGAAAGGCGCCGAGGACCGCGTGCTCGCGCTGGACCTGGACGTCGCCATCAGTGCTCAGGTCGAACAGGCCGTGGCCGCCGCCAACGAACACTTTGGCCGCATCGACGTGCTGGTCAACAACGCCGGTTACGGCTACCAGAGCACCATCGAAGAGGGCATTGAATCTGAAATCCGCGACCAGTTCGATGCCAACGTCTTCGGCCTGTTCGCCATCACCCGCGCGGTGCTGCCGATCATGCGCGCGCAGCGCAGCGGGCACATCATCAACATCACCTCGGTGGCGGGCCTGATCGGCTTCCCTGGGTCTGGGTATTACGCGGCATCGAAGCATGCCGTCGAAGGCTTCTCCGATGCGCTGCTGGCCGAAGTCGAGCCGTTGGGCATCAAGGTAACGTGCGTCGAGCCGGGGCCATTTCGTACCGACTGGGCCGGCCGTTCGCTGCGCCAGACGGCTACCCAGATCGATGACTATAAAGACACCGCCGGCAAGCGTCTTGAAACCACCAAGTCCAACAGCGGTAGCCAGGCCGGTGATCCGGTGCGTGCGGGGGAGGCGATGATCGCGCTGACCCAGCAGGACAACCCGCCTCGGCACCTGCCGCTGGGGGCGTGGGGAATCGATATGGTGCTCAAGGATCGGCGTAGCCGGTTGGAGCAGCTTGAAGGGGTCAAGGGCATCAGCGCTGGGGCTGACTTCCCGAGTTGATACGGGGCCCATCTCCCGTAGCCAGGGGGCTTGCCCCCGATTGGCCTGCCAGCCGCAGATGATGTGACTGACAGGACGCCTCTCGCTACAGGTGCATGCCAGGCAGGCTCAGAATGGCGGAGGCGAAGGCCTGCGGCGCCTCCTGAGGCACGTTGTGCCCCACCCCCGGTATGATCTGGCGCCGATACGGGCCAGTGAAGCGGCCTTTGTCGGGATCATCGACCGGAGGCGGGGCAACGGTGTCGTCTGCGCCGTGGATCACCACGGCAGGCACCGCGATTGGCGGTTGCGGGGCCAGTCGCAGTTCGATGGGGTCGTACCGTGGATCGCCCGCCACCAATCCGAATCGATGACGATAGGAGTGGGTCACCACATCGACGAAGTCCTCATTGGCAAAGGACAACGCCGTCGTATCGAAGGACTGTTCGGTAAATGTCCAAGTGGGCGACCACATCTTCCATAACAAATGGCAGAACGCGTTGCGATTCAACGTCAGACCACGATAGCCGCGATCACCATGCAGATAGTACTGATACCAATACAACAGTTCCGCCGCAGGTGCGGCTGGCTTATAAGCCTCGGCAATATTCTGGATGCTGTAACCATCACAACTCAGCAAACCACTGACCCGTTCGGGCCACAGTGCCGCAACGATACACGCCGCTCTGCCACCCCAGTCATAGCCCGCAAGCACTGCGCGTTCGATATTCAACGCGTCCAGAAAAGCTAATAAATCCGCCGCCACCGCCGCTTGTTGGCCGGATCTCATCGTCTGTGCATCCAGGAAACGAGTCTGGCCATAACCGCGCAAGTAAGGGATCAGGCAACGCTTACCTGCGGCGGCCAGTGGCGGGGCTACTTCGTCATAGCTGTGAATGTCGTAGGGGAATCCGTGCAGCAGCACCACCGGTTGCCCCTCGGGCGGGCCCAGTTCCAGATAGGCGATTTCCAGCACGCCAGCCGTGATGGTCTTCATGAGCGTCTCCAGTTTGGCCGTGGCAGGCATTGCAGGGTTGGACTGCGTGGGGTGAGCGTAGACTCAAAATAACAGCGGCTGTAGAACTATATGCTCCAGCCCTTGATGAGTTTTTGCGCCGGGATCATGAAGTAGACCCATTCCCGGCCATCCTTGCGCTTGTTGAACAGTTGGTGCTCTACCAGGCCGTGCAAAACCGCTGAGGCAGTGTTATAGGAGCAGCCTAGGTTGTCCTTTACGGTTGTCGCGGTGAATTCCTCGCCTTTATTCCTTTGTGCCACTTGCAGGACCGTCTTTTGTTTGTCGTTCAGTTCGGTGTACAGCCCTGATTGATACAGAAAGGCCTTGAACGCCTGCATGCCCAGCAGGGTTTTTTCGTAGGTCGCTTTGAATGTACCGATGGCGCGGTTGATTACCGTGCATTGGTAATCAATGAAATACGTCAGGTCCATCTCGTCGGTTTCGGTGTACAGGTAACTTTTACCGTATTGAACAGGCGCCGACTTCAACAGCGTGCTGATCGCGATGTAACGGAAGGCGGCAAAATCGTGTTTGAACAGATACCAGTAAAACAGTGACCGAGCGACACGGCCGTTACCGTCATGGAACGGATGCTCATAGCCGATCGCGAAATGCAGGGTAATGGCTTTGATCAGCGGGTGGAGGTAGGCCTCGCTTTCAGCGTCCGTATGATCGGTGTTCAACCAATCTGCCAGGGTCTGCAGGCGCTTCTCCAGGCCTATGCCCGGAGGCGGCGTGTGTACGACATTGCCATCGCCATCTTCCACCACGATATCGTCGCTGGCTGAGCGAAACACGCCGGGTTGGTAATGACTGTCGTCGATATTCTCCACGCCGATGCAGTGCAGCTCTGCAATCAGGCCGGCGGATAACGGCCGGTCCTTGAACCGCCATGCGGCCTGCATCATCTTGAAATTGCCGACGATCATTTTTTCGTCGAGCGTCCGAGGCGCACGTTGGCGTTTGAGCAGGTCCTTGGCGACTTTTGTGGTGGTGGCCGCGCCTTCCAGTTGACTGCTGCTGATGGCCTCGTCTTCGATAAGGTCGTTGAGCAGGTAGCTGATGTGTTCCTGCTCGTCTATCTGCTGGCTCATCCACTCCAGTGCGGCGGTGGAGGCATAGCGATCGCTCGCAGAAGCGGCCTTTTGGATCGTGGTTGTGTTCAGCAGCCTGCACATCGTCATTGGGACGCCGAGTTTGACGAGGTCGGTGAGTTGCAGGCGCCGCGCGCTCTTGACCACTGACCAGGCAAGACCGTGATCGAGGTGTCTGGGGATTCTGAAGCGCAGGGTGTCGTAGTGCTGGTAGCGGCCTTTGCGGTCCGTGGGAGTGAAGAGCTGCAGGTAGTCGACTGCCAGGCTGGGGTGATCCTTGACGATTTTTTCGATCGGGTTGGGGTCGACGGGGGGCGGCCGCGTGATCATGGGTAACTCAAAATTGGCTGGTTTTGAGTTTTGAGGGTACACCGGATGAGCTGATATCTCAAAAACTCAAATTTATGAGATATCAATGGTTCATACGCGGATCGGCTTCAGTTGCGCGCCATTCAGGATGAGGCGCACAGACAACGCCCTGGATCAGCACTCGACGCCGAGAAGTCCTCAGGCGGCAGTCTCCAGCCATTTACCCCTCCGAGGCAGGTCCGGAGGAAGTCGGGGCGTGAAGATGTGGCTCTGAGCCGTAAATGGCTAAAGCAAATGGAACAGTTGGCCGAGAGGCTTGGAACTACGAAGGAGAGGTGGAGCGGGTAGAGGGAATCGAACTCTTATAGGACAAGACTTTAGGAAACTGTGTATGTGTGTAGCCATACCTACATCTTGGAATGGAACATTAGCGTGTATATGTGTATATGAGGTAGGCTATTTCCAGGGCCTCCTTCAAATTGACTATCGCTACAGCCTGGCTCCGGTGTCGGCTCACATGTGAGTAAGGGACTCGGATAAAGGCCAATTCGCCTGCACCCTGAATGCACCGCCTCTTCAGGCGCCACCTACCTACCATTCTGTTTCGATGGTGGCGACTGCGGCCCAAAAAAGGGGGCGATAGGTCACCGACGGCGCGGGATGTGGGGATGGCTTTGCGGAGAGGGTGAGAGCTGGTCGAGTGTTCCATTAACCGAGCTTGATCGCGCACCGATTGGTGCGCGGGATTCGATTTCTTAGGATCGATCAGACTGACTCCGGAGGCACCTATTCTAGTGCTTCTGGTGACCCCAAATACATCGGTTCACCAGAAGTGACGAAGCCCGGCAACCATTCTTCATCTGTTTCCTCATTGGGCGTATATCGATAACTGGAGGTCGAAAATATCACCTGGCCATTGTGTCTCGCTGCGACAGTCCGCAATTCCTGGACGTACGAGTCAAGGTGCTCATTTGGAATATCCTGCTGTTTAGGCGTGTCTAGAATGAGTACTCTGAACGGTGACAGTGGGTCGATGAGGCAAATTTCAAACAGCGCAGCATGGTAGGCCAGGACAGTCCTGGTTTTTGAACTGCCCTTGAAGATGTCCAGCTTTTCCTCTCCCATGGTTGGCTTCAGATAGGAATCAACGGTCACCAACTGAGGTATGGTTCTCGCATGCAGAATGCCGAGCCATTTCGTCATGCCTTCGGAAAGGCGCAGCCGCAGTCGTACAATCTCAGATGACTGCTCTTGCGTTCGTTGCAAGGATTCATAGAGGGTAAGGGCTCGATCACGACGTTCGATGAGTTTTGCATGCTGGGCATTCTGGTCATCGACTTTTTTGTACTTTTCTTTTTCCTGTTGCAGTTCGAAAAGATCAGTCGTGGTACGACTGATTGCTTCGATGAAGGCCTCTACCCCCGATTCTCGCTCAGCAAGCGTTCTCTGGTGAGTCAAGTCTTCAATCTGCTTTTCCACAGTAGTCCTGGCGGTATGGACGGCTTCAGCTAGCTGCATATTCGCTGCCGTAGATATTTCTAAATCTTTAATCTGGTCTTTGAGATAGAGAAGGCTTTTGCCATAGGACTCAGCACTGGCCATGAACATGCCGCAGTTTGGGGTGCTGCATAACTCGGAGAAGAGGACAAATGTCCGTCTTGCATCTTCGTTTAAACTGAGTGTCTCGATCTCACTTTCAATTTCTTGCTTAATGGTGTTGAATCCAGAAATCTTGGATTCCAAAAGATTTTGCTGCTGTAGAAGCTGTCTGAGTTGATTTTGACGTTCGAGAAAAATTTCATCTAAGCTGGAGATGGCCTCACTTTTTATATTTTTGGAGTGTTTTAGACTCTGCATGCGCTCTTTGGCGGCGGTTATAAGCTTCTCAACACTTTCTATGTTTCTTTTGGGAAGTGGTAGGTCTTGCTGGAGTCTCTCAAGCAGTTTACGACTCGCGACAACGCTGGTGTGCAGGTGGTCAATTTCTTTGCGGACGTCAATTGATTTTCGTTTTTTGTCGTAAATATTCAAAGCTGGCAGTTTGTTGATCAAACGTACCATTTCTGTATATTGGTCTTTGATAAAATTTTGTCGTGGCGAATAAAAGTCAGAGTACCCCTTGTCTTGGTCTAAATAGAATAGGGGTATCAGTCCAGTGAAATAGGGGGGTGTGGGAGTTCCGCTAGATGTAATCAAGCGGTCTGTTTTTATACCTAGCTCTTTAAAAATAAAACTAGAAAGATCTTCATCATTGTAAAAGCGGTCAACCGTTTTCTCATTTTCTCTGATGGTGACATCGAATTTTTCGGCGATGACGCGCTCAAATGAAAACAGCCTTGTGCCTATATTAATGGTTAGTCTAGCGAGTCGGCAGTTTTGGGTAATGTCCGCCCTAAACTTTATGTCGAGGCCTAAGCAAAAGAGGATCGACATTATAAGCGGAGTTTTACCGCTTTCGTTGATTGCATAAAGTTGAGTGATAACTTCGCCAAACCTTAGCTCACCCGAACCCCAACCTGATGGGCCATTAGGTATAATTTCAAGAGTTTCAAATCTCATGAAGCTTCGCCTCTTCTGCGTTTTCCTTACAAATGTTCCGATAGGCCCGCTGAGCGGTCAGCAGAAATAAACATAGTTTCGTGTTCTCTTCTGTAAGCTTGTCTAGGATTTTACGTCCAGAGGTGGTGGTCTCAACTCTGTAGGTGTTTTTGTTAACCTTTACAAACTCGGCGGTCTCCAGAAAGGTGAGCGCGCGCACCGTCCGGATTCTTAGGTTTGCTGACCACCCCAACTCTTGACTAGAACCCTTGAAAGTCGACAGGCTCTGCTCGAAACACATGCCAACAAACATGCCTATCTCATCGGCCCTAGGCTTCGAACTGCCTTTGCCGAGTAGCATGATCGTCAGCGCAATCAAAGGCATGTGAAACAAGCTTTCATTTTGTAAAGCGTCTTTCCGAGAACGTGGCGCACTGTGTGTAATGAATCCATCTGCCTCTTCGCTGGCGATATTAATAGCTTCTAATATGCTCATGAGACCTCTCCTCTAACCAACTCGGATAACACTGCCCCAAGGGTTAGTTCGAGAGTGATGTCCTCACGGCAAAGCTGTACTTTGAGTGCGGCATTGAGGGTTCTTACTTCAAGTGTAAGGTCTGGCATTTTTATTGTGCCCCATGCCAGTTTTCGAGCAGATTCAATTATCATTTCAGTGGCTACTGTCATGAGAAAGTCAGGAAGCTCGTGGCGATGTATACGATGCCAGCTTTCCCATTGGCATTTGTATCCAGCAAATGTGTCGACGGTGTTTGCTGAAAACCCTGACCTCAAAAGCATTTTTTGAAGAATAGATGCGGATTTTAGTGCTTTCTCATCCCCACCAGCTCGCAGCATCTCGTAGGTAGACTTTGTGATAGAAAGCGTATTAAGCACGTCATCTATGCAAATGCTCGCAAAGCTGTCCAAATCCTTTTCTTGAATGTTGAAGTTGAGTACGCCAGATGATTTTTCTTCAATGCAGGACAAAAGTTGAATGATGATCTTTTTTACTTCGTCAGGCGTGAGGTTTATTTCGCTGTATCGGAATATCTTACTAGAAGCTAGTGACACAAAGAGCTCGTCATCTTCGTCAAGGATGCTGTGTCTAGGCTCTATCTTCAAATGTGATAAAAACTCAATAACGTCTTGCTGATCCTTGCCGTCTAAACTTAATATTAGCTTCTTAGTCTCTGCGATGAGAGCAGATGTGTGGTCTCCGATGGTGCCTTTTTGTTCGATTTCGGCGATGATGGCTTCTACTTCATCATCGAAGTTTATATTTGTCTTGATCTCGATAGAGTGACAGCTATCCCCAAAGTTTTCGATATGCAGCAGAAGTTTTCCTGCAAAGCTGTCGGGCAATGCATGCTCCGGGTTTTTCTTTGGTCGTTTTTTTAAGCCAAATACTTCGAGTATGGTGTAGCGATAATTAAGTTGGGATTTTGTTTTGACTTGGACGAATCGGTACTGTGCCTTTGAGTCTGTGACGTATTTTACGACATAGTCTTCATGGTAGTCGCAGTAAATTCTCTCAATGTCTTTGTTCTCTAGTAAGGCCAGGCTTTCAATTGTAGCAGCCCTGAACTGAGCGCGAAAACGATTAATCGTGTCTCTACCTGATTGCTCTCGGGTGGCTACTTCATGTAATTTCATTTAAAACACCGATGAATATCGTTGGGGGCGGTGCCATCCGATATAGGCTTGATCTGGCGTTGGTAACAAGAATTGACTATTTCATAAAAAACTTGAAAACAATCGCGCGTAGTCGCTGAGCGTACGGCCAGCGGAGCGCTGGTGATGGCCACGATCTTCAAATCGCACTGAACGAGTGCTGAGGCCTTCACGGCGCGTGAGGCTGATTCAGAATACAGATAACGAGGGGAGGCTTCGAAATGTGTCGGCCTCAGTTCTATTACGGTTCGCGATGTCACAGCTGCCGTCCTGGCTAGGTAATAGTGGCCAAAAGATGGCGCCTAGATTAACCGGTTCTCGATAGGTGGGGAAGATGGTCATGACTTTGGTCGAATTACCCAGGAGAGCATTCAGCCTTCGCCCATGAGCCTTCAACGGCAAACAGATCGTCCTACGTTCTAATGGGATCAAGCGCAAAAGATGAATGCACTCATCCATCATGGTATGGCCTGTCCGCCCATCAGCCGATCAAGCGAGCTAGCCTGACTAATTTATAAATTCCAAAGATCTGCGACGGTCGATTTTGCGAGCTTCAGCCTCTGAGCCGCTTCACGCTGGGTCATGCCTGCAGCTTTGCACTCCTGGACGGCCTCAAGCCGCTTCTGGCGCTCGTGAACTCGGCTGACCATCGCTCCGTTTTTGACCTGGCGATCCAATGCATCAAAACCACCCGCCACTTCAAAAGCGTCCAGCTCAGATTGCACAACCTGCAAGATATTGGAGGCGGCTTGATCAGAACTCGAAACAGCTCCGAGCACCATGAGAGTGATGGGGTGTATTCCGACGGCTTGAGCGATCTCATCAAGCTTGCCGAGCGTAACGTCCGACTTGCCTTGCTCGATGCGATAGACAAACTTCCGATCAGCAGCTTCCCCAAGATCGCTCTGCGCGAGTCCTCGTATGGCCCTGACTGCTCTGAGAGCGGCAGCCAAGCCTGCGCGATTCGACATTGGGTTTCCTCAAAAGTGAGGATGTAGCCATGTTGCACTGCCCGGAACTACGGTCTATATTGCCCATTCCGGGCACGGCTATTGCCTTGTCGATGGTTTCTGCCGTCCGGTCGCTGAAAGCGCTGAGCCTTCGCGGGTGCATGGTTTCGCTATGAAATATCAATAATCACCTAAATCGAGTTTAGCCGCATGCGACTGTATGTCGTCTCAGACCTTCACAACGAATTTCATCTCTTCCATCCGCCAGCCCTTGATCCCGCTGTCGACTTGGTCATCCTTGGCGGTGATATCGATAAAAAGGCAAGGGGTGTGAAATGGGCCAATGAGACATTCAGTTGCCAAGTCGCGTATGTCTGCGGTAACCATGAGTTCTATGACGGGCATATCGACCGCACGCTGCAGAAGATGAGAGACGCTGCCGAGCCTCACGTCCATGTGCTCGAAAATGACCTCGTCATCCTCAATGACATTCGGATCTTGGGCTCGACCGGATGGACTGATTTCAGCTCTACTGGCAGTCAAGTTGCAGCGACAGCGATGGCTTGGGAGCGTATGAACGACTTCAACTATATCCGCATCGATGCAGGGTATCGACGTTTGAGGCCGGCTGATCTAATCGTCCGAAATCACATGGCCAGAGCCTGGTTGGCGCAGGAGCTCGCGAAGCCGTTTCAGGGGAAGACTATCGTGGTCACTCACCATTCCCCGTCCTCGGCAGTAGTCGGAGGCAAGCACGAGGGGAATCTCAATGCCGCCTATACAAACGACTGGCCCGAGTTAATTCAGGAGGCTGATCTCTGGATCTTTGGGCACACCCACGAATTTGTCGACGTGGAGTTGGCGGGTTGCCGAGTTGTTTCAAATCCTCGTGGCTACCCCAATGAATCAACGGGCTTTGATCCCTTTTTTGAGATTGAAATCTGAGGAGCGCATGTGCTTTGAAATCAAACGTTATTCGTCTCACAGGCTGCGAGTCCCATCGTAGCGGAGCGCAGGGGCATTCGCCGCCGAGCGAGGTTGCTCAGGCGAAGTCTCAGGAATGGGGCGTCTTTGTAGATGCGTATCTCGTGGATGCTGCACGCGTCGGCAATCGTTACGCAGCTACCGTCTATTGTGATCAGTCGGGCTCGCCCGATGGGGCGACTGTGGCGACTCCCCCGGTACGGGAAATTTCGAAGAAAGGGGGCTTCGCGCTGCTTCAAACCATCGATGCTCAAGATCATTACGTCATAGCCTCGGAGCACGTTACCCCGGGGTGTGACTAATGGCGACCGTCGTAGATTGGCCGCCACAGGTTCTGGCTGCAGCTGCCTTGAAATTCACCACGCCAGTAGGTGCATTCTTGTGGATGCCGGAGGTTGAATTCCCGTGTCTGGTCGGTCGGGTGTTTATGGATCTGAGCAGTAGATTTCAGGACGGACGTATGATCCGTACGTCACAGATCATACGACTGCAGGAAGAGCGGGGCTGGACGATAGCCATCACGTTTTCGGGCAGTTACTACTTACTGGTTCATGAAGGGGAAAATCCCTTTCTGGGACAGACCAGGCTTTTTCGGTCGAACCCTGGTGACGCTGTTAGCAATTTGCATTGAGTCAGCTGTGCGTCCGTGGTCGGTCGGTACGTGATCGACTCTAAGGCCCCAGACATGAGCAATCTTTGTCGTGGGACGGCTTCCGACAGGTCAGGTAAACCACGCTTCGGACGGATTTAATGAAGAAGGAGCAACCATGCAGGACTTTGATATCCGGCAAATGATCGGCCCGAGCTCAGTCATGACAGCAAGTCAAATCGAGCTTGATGAGGCAATTCGAGTTACTCACCAGAAATTCCCAGGCCGTAGCTTTTGTATACCGGGCGAATGGGTATGGCTCGACCTAGAAGCCCCCGATCTCGTTGTTGAAGAGCTAAACGTCGAAGGAAAAAAACCGATGATGTTGCTGGTCTTCGACACGCTGTACGACAGCTCGACGTCGGCTAAGTCGCAATGGTTTCGTACGACGCCTTTGGTTGATTTTACTGACGGAATGTTTTTCCTGACTGAGAACAAAATCTACGTGTTGCTTGGGCGTGGACGTCGAACATCCATGACCCTTTCCGCTGCAGTGCGGTTGTTTTGAAAGGTATGGGAGGTCATGGGTAATGACTCTGTCCACGGTTACCGACATGAGGCTAGCTGAATGATTAATGCCGTGGTGCTCGATGCATTCGGAACAATTCTTCGAATCGATCACCCAACAAACCCCTATAGGGAGCTCATCAGGGAGGGGCGTCGGCAGGGCATCGCTTCAGGTTCAGAAAGCCTTGGCCTTGTCATGACGAAAAACCTGGCGATCGACGAGATGGCTTCATTTCTAGGCATAGCGCTAACGCCATTGCAAAGGGAGAAAATGAGCCAAGCATTAGAGTTGGAGCTCTCGTCTATCAGACCTTTTTCTGACGCCTTGGAGGCCATCCCCCGCCTGCTGGATGCAGGGCTGAAAGTGGGCGTCTGTTCAAATCTAGCCAGCCCTTACGGGCCGGTCGTCAGGCGGTTATTCCCAAAACTGCATGGCTATGCATACAGCTATGAGCTAGGTCTGATGAAACCTAATCCCGCTATCTACCAAGCGGTTTGCGCTCACATGGGGATAGAGCCGGGTCATTATCTGGACGAGAGAAAAGGTGGGGTTGTCATGACTGGAGACTCTAAACGATGTGATCAAGATGGCCCGAGGTCGGTCGGGATAATGGGCCTTCACTTAGATCGTACGGGTCGAGGGTCGATCAATGACCTCCTGCAGTTCGCCGAACTGGTAATAGACCATAACCTCAAATTTAGCTCGGTCAGTTGATGGAGAGCAGCATTGCAGGTTTCTGGCAACTGAGATCGAGGGCGCCAGCAGCGTTGTTCGTTACGTATGCCTGGCTACGATTAGGTTGTACGCGCCGAGTCTGGGCGCTGGGCGACGTGCATAGAGTTTGCCGGTGAATACCGTCTATATGATCGGTGCTGCTTTGGGGTCATTGCCAGCCTGGCTCAGCACTAACTTCATGATGGCCGCCCGATCCCTGAAGTGACTGCGCAAGGTGACAGGTATCTAGCTTCCAACTGATCTGTATCTGACTTTCAGCTTGGCAAAGGGAGGCTGTCTCGCATGCTCAGGCGCCGTGCATCGGGGGCGCTGGAGCTTTCGATCAGGACACCTACGCAAGAAGCCTTCTCCACATCGGGGAAATCATCGACGATCAGACAGCTTTTTTGGTTCCACGCCAGCATCGAGGTGATCGGTTTGAATTGGATTGCATTTAGGTCGTAAGATCGAGTCGCCCAACCTGCATGGAGTCATTACCTTGCCGAACGTATTTTTCTCCTACTGCCATGCAGACGAGGGGTTGCGAGACCAGCTCGAAAAACAGCTGTCCATGCTGAAGCGTCAGGGTGTTATCGAGACCTGGCATGATCGGCGAATCAATGCTGGCCAAGAGATTGATGCTGCCATTGATGAGCACATCAATACCGACGAGATTATTCTGCTGTTGGTTAGCCCCGATTTCATTGCATCCGACTACTGCTACAACGTCGAAATGACTCGTGCCATGGAACGGCATGACGCGAAGCAGGCGATTGTCATTCCCGTAATCCTGCGGGCCTGCGATTGGCACTATGCTCCATTCGGTAAGCTGCTCGGCACCCCCTCGGACGGAAAGCCAGTAACCCTCTGGGCTGATCGGGATGAGGCATTCCTGCAGGTAGCGAAGGAAGTTCGCAAGGCAGCTGAACAATGGCGAACCGATAAACCTGTGGCGCCTCTGAGAAGCGTACGCCCCGATTATGCGATGCCAGTTGCAGCAGCCCTTAGTCCCAGCCCGGGGCCGCGTTCCAGCAACCTTAGGTTAGCCAAGTCCTTTACCCAACTCGATAAGGATCAGTTCCAACTTGAATCTTTCGAGTATATAGCTCGCTACTTTGAGAATTCGCTGGCGGAGCTGCAGGCTCGAAACGAGGGATACCAAGGCGTCTTCCGCCGGATTGATGGAAACCGTTTCTCTGCGACCATTTACAAAGATGGACGAGACATAGCCAAGGCTTCTGTCTTCGTCGGCGGCCAGCTGGGAGCTGGCATCTATTACAGTCAAGGCGATTCGTTCAGCGGTGGCTCCTTCAATGAGGCCCTTCACGTCGAATCAGACGACCAAACCCTTTACTGGCGGACTATGGGGATGGCGTCGTTTCGCAGCCCGAAAGACCAGAAGCTGTCTCAAGAAGGCGCCGCCGAGGCGCTTTGGGACATTGTCATCTCGCCTCTTCAGCGAAGTCGTTGAAGCCCAAGTGGAGCGTCTATGTGTTCTCCGCATTGGCCTAGCCAAGCCGGGGTAAACGACATAGTCGATATCCGTGCACCTCGGCTGGGCCCTATGCGAGCAGGCCTAGCCGTGACCAAAAAACTCAATGACCTCTTGTTTGTTTACCTTCTGCGGACACTCGTAGGATAACTCTCATTTGGAACCACATAGTGGCCAGTCGTAAATGGGAGAGGATGTCCCGCCTGCGTTGCGACTTGGTCAAGTAACGATGGCGCAGAGCCTTTGATCCCCAGCTTGAGGATAGCCGCGTTTCTCAGATTCCGGGGGCTGCGCTGAGGGGGAATAAGTTGAGCATCCTTTTCCCACGATCGAAAAATCTGCAATAGCTCATCCTAGTTCTTAAGGATGATCCTCGGAGGTCAGGTGACGCGCGACAATAAGCCAAGACAGCTTACGGCCCAAGAGTTCGAGCTAATGATGGGCGAGCTAGATACAGCTCAGTAACCGTCCGGTGATGTCACCTACCGAAATCCAGCATTAAGGGCGATGGTGTCCGCGTATTTTGATCTGACCCCGAAATGTTGGACATCAACATCCAGGGGGCTCATGAAAAAGTACACAGAGCAGGCGAAATTGTCGGTTGTTGAAGATTACTGTTCGGGGAGCGCAGGTCACCGAGAGGTAGCGCATCGCCACGGAGTCAATTCTTCTTCGCTTCGAAAATGGATTGCGGCCTATCAGGCGCTTGGTGCCGCTGGCCTCAAAAGTAAGAGAAAGAAGAACTACAGCCCTGAGTTCAAGCTGGCTGTATTGCAGCGCATGCGAAAGGAAGAGCTGTCCTATCGCCAAGTCGCTGCGCTGTTTGATATCCGGAAATCCGACATCATTGGCGAATGGGAGCGCAGGTATGATGAAGGCGGTTTGGAGGCCTTGTCCCGGCAGCCAGGAAGCGGACGTCACCAGAAAATGACAAAACCTATCCCGCCCATTCAGCTTGAATCTTCGGACGACGAAGCTCGTACGCATGATGATTTGCTGGCCGAATTGAGCCAGTTGCGGATGGAGATCGCTTATTTAAAAAAGCTCGATGCCTTAGTTCAAGCGAAGGAACGAGCAGCGCAGCGGAAAAAGCGCAAATCGTGATTGAACTGAGGCAAGAGCACCCTCTGGAAGGCCTTCTGAGAGTGGCGGGCTTGGCCCGTAGCACGTTTTACTATCAACAAAAGGTGCAGCAAGCCGTTGATAAATACGCGGTACTGAAGACCAGAATTTGCTCGATCTTCGACGAGCACAAAGGCCGATATGGCTATCGCCGCATCACTGCTGCCGTTCGGCGAGCTGGACACCTCGTGAACCACAAGACTGTTCAGCGCCTCATGGGCGAGCTTCAGTTGAAAAGCCGTGTGCGCACAAAGAAATACCGGGCCTACAGAGGCGAAGAAGGTCAGGTTGCGCCGAACCTGCTGAAGCGGAAGTTCAATGCCAAAAGACCAAATCAGAAATGGGTTACGGATGTGACGGAGTTTCGGGTCGGCGGGCAGAAGCTTTACCTCTCACCGATACTTGATCTCTACAACGGCGAAATCATCGCTTTCAAGACAGCCAGGCGCCCGCTGTTCGATATGGTCGGCGGAATGCTACGACAAGCCTTTGAACGGCTACGGCCACGCGATGAACCAATCTTGCATTCTGACCAAGGATGGCAATATCGAATGCCTATTTACCGTCGCGTCCTGAGCGAGCGAGCAGTCAAGCCGAGCATGTCTCGCAAAGGAAATTGCTATGATAATGCGGCTATGGAAAGCTTTTTCGGCACCTTGAAGTCGGAGTTCTTTTACCTGAACAAATTCAGCAGTCTTGATGAGCTTGAAGCAGGGATAGAGGGGTACATACACTACTACAATCATTCGCGAATCAGGCTGAAGCTGAGTGGCCTAAGCCCTGTGGAATACAGGACTCAAGCACGGCGGGCATAGAAGGCGTCCAACATTTCGGGGTCAGATCATTTTAAGCGGACGCGATCACCCTTATCGCCAGGATTTCCATGCGCCAACGAAGCTCTTACCCCAAACCATTCAAAGCCCAGGTCGTCCAGGAATGCTTGCAACCCGGAGCGACAATTTCCAGCGTAGCCATCCATCACGGCATCAATGCTAACGTGATCCGCAAGTGGCTACCGGCTTACCGGGATCAATCGCCTGTAACCTTGCCGGCTTTCGTTCCGGTAAAAACGGTACCAAGGCGAGCAACAGAAGAGATGGTGATCATCTCGCTGCCTCTGGGTGATAAATCCATCACCGTAAAATGGCCAGCCTCGGATCCGGACGGCTGCGCCTGTTTGATTCGTGGCCTGGCCCAATGATTCGCGTCGATGCCATCTGGCTCGCCACCGAGCCTATGGACATGCGCGCCGGCACTGAGACTGCGCTGGCCCGAGTGGTCGCGGTATTCGGTGCGGCGAAGCCGCACTGCGCTTACCTTTTTGCAAACCGCCGGGCCAACCGCATGAAAGTCCTGGTGCACGACGGCGTCGGTATCTGGCTGGCGGCACGGCGTTTGAATCAAGGAAAATTTCATTGGCCGGTCATCCGTCGCGGGGCGGAAGTCGAACTCGACCCCGAACAACTCCAGGCGCTGGTACTGGGATTACCCTGGCAAAGAGTCGGTGCGGGCGGCGCAATTACATTGCTTTAAATGCTGCCTTTTAGCTGAAGCAGTCGGGCTGCTTTGGTAAAATCCAGCCCATGACTTCCTTGCCCGATCTCGACCAAATGACCCCCGAACAACTGCGCGCACTGGCTGCGCAATTGATGTCCAAGGTCGATACTATGGGCCGAAAGATCCATCGCGATGAAACGATCATTGAGCAGCTCACTCACGAGATCGCCATCCTTAAACGGCACAAGTTCGCCAAGCGCAGCGAGCAGATCAGCCCGGCGCAGGGCAGCCTGCTCGATGACCTGCTCAATACCGACCTAGAAGCCATCGAGGCGGAGTTAAAAGCCCTTCATCCCGCACCTGCGCAGGAAGAGCCACGCCAGCAACCCAAGCGTGCGCCGTTGCCACCGCAGTTCCCCCGCACTGTAGTCCATCACGAGCCGGACAACACCCAGTGCGCGTGCGGCTGCCAGCTTCAGCGCATCGGTGAAGACGTCAGCGAAAAGCTGGACTACACACCGGGCGTGTTCACCGTCGAACAGCATGTGCGTGGGAAATGGGCCTGCCGGCAGTGCGAAACACTGATCCAGGCCCCGGTACCCCCACAGGTGATCGACAAGGGTATTCCCACTGCCGGCCTGCTGGCGCACGTGATGGTAGCCAAGTTCGCCGACCACCTGCCGCTGTATCGACAGGAAAAGATCTTCGGCCGTGCCGGCCTGGCTATACCACGTTCGACCCTGGCGCAGTGGGTGGGCCAAACCGGCGTACAGCTTCAGCCGCTGGTCGATGCATTGCGCGAAGTGGTGCTGGCCCAGCGCGTGGTTCACGCCGATGAAAAGCCGGTACAAATGCTGGCGCCCGGCGAGAAGAAAACCCACCGCGCTTATGTCTGGGCCTACAGCACTACGCCATTCTCGGCCCTCAAGGCCGTGGTCTACGACTTCAGCCCCAGCCGTGCCGGTGAACACGCACGCAACTTCCTGGGCACCTGGAACGGCAAGCTGGTCTGTGACGACTTCGCAGGCTACAAGGCTAGCTTCGAGCTGGGCATCACCGAAATCGGCTGCATGGCCCATGCACGCCGTAAGTTCTTTGACTTGCATGTAGCCAACAAAAGCCAATTGGCAGAGCAGGCGCTTCACTCGATTGGCGGGCTTTACGAAGTCGAGCGACACGCCAAGGAAATGAGCGACGAAGACCGTTGGCGATTACGCCAGGAAACAGCGGTGCCCATCGCTGGAAAACTGCATGAGTGGATGCTGGCCCAACGTGAACTTGTGCCCGACGGCTCAGCCACGGCCAAGGCCCTGGATTACAGCCTCAAACGCTGGGTAGCGCTCGCGCTACCTGGCAGATGGTGCTGTGCCCATCGACAACAACCAGATCGAGAACTTGATCCGGCCTTGGGCGCTTGGGCGCTCGAACTGGTTATTTGCAGGGTCGCTGCGCAGCGGCAAGCGGGCGGCGGCGATCATGAGCCTGATCCAGTCGGCGCGCATCAATGGGCATGATCCGTATGCTTATCTCAAGGATGTGCTGACGCGGTTGCCGACGCAGCGGGCCAGCGAGATCGAGCAGCTGCTGCCGCATCAGTGGATGCCTGCCTGATCTGTGCAAGGTTTGTTTGCTGGCCGCTTACATTGCATGGACTTAACCAGGGCAAGGGACTCGCCTTGACCAGTAGAAATCGGCTGAAGCAGACACTTGAATTTACGAGTGAGATGCGACTCGATGCTCCTGTTACTCATGACAAGCTTTTAGGAAAGCTATTCGTCCTTCTATCTGATGATCAAGTTTACATCTCCGGGAGAGATCGCTATATTCGGGCCCTGGAGATGGCATTCCTCCACTTACCAACCGCTGCGCCCGTAGCAGCTGATGATGCCTACAGACACCTGATCAACACAGGGCTGTAGGCGTTCGCGCGAAATATCCCTTTTTGGTCAGGCTCACTTTCCTTGTGTGGCCGACCCCATGTCAAAACTCCGAAAACCTGAACAACTCGTCCTGCTTCCCTACATCGGGAAATGGCTGGTACTTGCCAGCGCCGTGGCACTTTTGGCGGGATCGGCATCCGCGCTATTTCTGTTCTCCCTCGATCACGCCACTCAATGGCGCGAGACCCACCGCTGGGCGATCTGGCTGCTGCCGCTGGCAGGCTTTGCTGTAGGGCTGGTTTACCACCTGGTTGGCAAGCCGGTAGACGCGGGCAACAACCTGCTGATCGACGAGATTCACGACCCGAAGCAAACCGTGCCGCTGCGCATGGTGCCTCTGGTGCTTGCGGGTACGCTAATTTCGCATCTATTTGGCGCATCGGTCGGACGCGAAGGCACCGCCGTGCAAATGGGCGGTGCTCTGGCCGATCAGATAACCCACCTGTTCCGACTGCGCCCCGAAGATCGCCGAATCATGCTCATGGCAGGCATCAGCGCAGGCTTCGCTTCGGTCTTCGGCACCCCGCTGGCGGGAGCATTGTTCGGCCTTGAAGTGCTCGCCATTGGCCGCATGCGCTACGACGCGTTGTTCCCATGCATGGTCGCCGCTATCGTCGCCGATCAAGTCGGGCTGCTCTGGGGCGTCGTGCACACCCACTACGTCATCGGCGAGATCGCGCCCGTGCAGTTCTGGACAGTGGTGGCAATGGTTGTCGCAGGCATCGTGTTCGGACTCGCGGGGCTGCTGTTCGCCACAGCCACCCATACCCTCGGGGCGTGGATAAAAAAGCTGATTCCCTATTCGCCTTTGCGCCCTGTTCTCGGCGGGATAGTGGTGGCCACGGCGGTGTGGGCATTGGATGCCTATCAGTACGTCGGCCTAGGCATTCCGAGCATCGTCCAGTCCTTTGCAGCCCCCGTTGCGCCATGGGACTGGTTCGGCAAACTCGCGTTTACCGTCGCATCACTCGGCACAGGCTTCAAAGGTGGCGAGGTCACGCCGCTGTTCTACATCGGCGCGACGCTGGGCAACGCGCTTGCGCCGCTGCTACACCTCCCATTCTCGATGCTCGCCGGTATCGGCTTCGTCGCAGTCTTCGCCGGCGCCGCCAACACACCACTGGCGACCATCGTCATGGCCATGGAGCTCTTCGGCCCAGAGATTGCCCCACTTGCCGCGATTGCCTGCATCGCCAGTTATCTGGTGTCCGGCCATACCGGGATCTATCACGCCCAACGCGTGGGCCACAGCAAACACCGCCATGCCCTACCGACTGATATCCGTCTTTCGGACATCAATAAATTTCACTCTCAGCGCAACGCCGTGAGCGCCCCGAAAAAAGTCGAGGAGGACGAACCAAAATGAGCAAGTCAGAACCCGATTCATGAGGTAACAGGCGGTCACCTGGGCCTGTTCGAAATGCCACACCCGAGCCCGCTTTCAGTGTCTACAAATCCCAACGCAGCCAAGGCTATCGTTGCGACGCTGTCGCGGGCATCGAGGCGGCTACATGATTTGAATTAACGCTGGGCCTGCTTTGCCTTGAGAGAAGCAATGCAGGGGGATACGAACAGATTCCCTCGGTAAGCACCTATGGTGGTCTTCGCCGCCACCACCAACCACATTACCGTCAACATCAGCACCAAAATCACACCCAGAACGTTAAAAAATGCCAAGTCCAAGATCACGCCCAACTTCAGGGTGGTCACGGCGTAGACGCCTAAAGGAAATGTGAAGCCCCACCAGCCCAGGTTGAATGGAATACCACCTTTCGCATATCGAGCAGTGATAAGCAGTGCCAAAAGCATCCACCACAAGCCAAGGCCCCAGAACAAAATGCCAGCGATCAGGCCAATCCCTGCTGCCACGGCTCCAGCATTAGCCATGCCGTGAGCGGCAAAGATGGCAGGGGCGTCGCCGCCGATGACCAGCATGCCTAGCGCTCCTGTTCCAATAGGCCCCAGCGATAACCACGATGATGCAGCCATGTTCTCGTGAGGCAATTTATGAAGCGCCAGGCGTAGCACCAGGATCACCAGAATGCTCAAGGCTACAGGGACGGAATAGGCCCACAGCACGTAGCTGGTAATCAGCATATTGAACTGCGCGCTCGCGTCGGCTAAATGTGGAGCGATCACCCCACCACTGGCGGCAGCGACTTCCGCAGCGACAACGGGAAGTAACCACACAGCAGTCATCTGGTCGATGCTGTGCTCTTGCCGCGTGAACATCATGAATGGAATGAGAACACCGCATGCCAGTGCCATGGCGACATCTAGCCACCACAGGCCATGGGCTAATGGTATTAGGGCATCACCCCAGGTCGGTACGCCATACTGCATCAAGCCGTTGATGATGGTTGCCAGCCCCATCGGGATCGTGCCGAAAAACATAGAGACGGTTGAATGACCGAAGATTTGCTTGGCTTCGTTGAAAAAGAAAACCCAACGTGCCGCGTACATAAGCGTAAAAGCACTGAAAAGCACAATGTTGAACAGCCAAAGTGCTTTTCCCGCGTATGACAGCAGCGCGATATTTCCTGGAAGCTGTCCTAACGCCAGGGCCAGGATGCCCGTACCCATCGTGGCGGCGAACCAGTTCGGGGTGAACTGCCGGATCGCTTCCCTTGGATTTGAGAGCGCCGACAGCGGCTGCCCTCCTTGCATTACTTTTGACAAGCTGATGTCTCGCATGGTGCCTCCACGGCGTGCTTCATCGGAGCAGTGCCTACAGAATAGCGGGGTGAATTTATCTAGAAAAACGGGTAATTTCTCTATGCCATACCCACTTAATAGGTAAGCTCGTGAAGCTGACTCTCCGCCAGCTCAACATTTTTCGAAGCATCGCTCAACTCGGCTCGACGACCCGGGCGAGTCTTGCACTGGCTTTGTCCCAGTCAGCTACGAGCGCAGCCCTCCAGGAATTGGAAGGCGCACTGGGCATCCAGTTATTTGATCGGGTCGGCAGACGCCTCGTGCTGAATGACAATGGGCAAACGCTTCTACCTCAGGCCATCCGGCTGCTTGAAGCGGCGGCTCAAATTGAAGAAGGTTTTCAAACGGACACGACGGCTCGGATGAGGATCGGTTGCAGCACTACAATTGGCAATTACATCATGCCCCTGCTGATCGAACGTTTGGCTGCGCGAGCGCCGGGCATTCAAGTCGATGTCATCATGGGCAACAGTGCAGATATCGCCAAGCAAGCCGCACAGCTTTCGATTGATATCGGCCTGATTGAGGGGCCGTGCCGCCAACCCGAGCTGACGATTCGTCCATGGTTTGAGGACGAACTGGTGATCATCGCAGCCTCAAATCATCCCCTTGCCGCTCAGGAAAAGCTGACTTCAGACGACCTCAATGCCGCTACCTGGCTGATTCGCGAGGACGGCTCAGGAACTGCTGATGAGGTGCTTCAATGGCTACTTCCCTACCTTGGCGACTGGAGCGACGCTCGCCGGATCGGTAGCTCCGAAGCCATTAAGCGAATGGTCGTTTCTGGAATCGGAATAAGCTGTTTGTCTTACTGGGTAGTGAGCGATGCAATCGCGGAAGGTAAGCTGAGGTTGTTGAATCATGACCTGCCGCCTCATAAGCGACAGCTCCACATCGTGCATCACCGCGAAAAATTTATTTCTCGCTCTCTCGAAGTTTTCTTACGGGCTGTGGAAGATTTTGAAGTGAATGGAGCTGAAAGGCTCGAAATCACATCCAATTCAATGTGAGTTTGCTGAACGCTTACGCTACGCTTAGCGTACTGACGGAAAAGCCTCACTCGGGGGCATCATTCCCATGGCAAAACATCCACTCACATAGCGGCTGGTGAGAGTTGTTCCCCCGATGTTACTTGCTGGCAGCGCTAAAAAAATATCCCCGCCTCTTATGGGGTTCCTGTCAAAAGTGTAATCGCTGCCTAAGCATACTGACAGGTGCCTCCCCTCATCATCCTCATCGAGCCGACGCTCAAACGCTCCAGATTCATCGAGAGTCAGTTCCTTTGAGGAGATGTATCATGAAAGCTATCAACGTTGTGGTTATTGCAATCAGTTTGGCTATGTCGTCACTGGCCTTTGCCGAAGGCGGCGGTGATCGCACCTATGAGCGCATGGAAAAAGCTCGTGTGGCTGCACTGGAGAACCGCAAACCAGTCTCTGAAGCGCAAGAAGATGTTGCGCAAGAAAAGCCTGCGGCTGAAAAGCAGAAGCATCACTGCTAAGTCGACCAGCTTACGGAAATGTAATCACGCCATTTTTTGGCTTATGGCATCTTCGATGTATCAAACGCACTCGCTATCCAAAAGGGCGAACCCTCGGGAATACAGTGCTGTGCGTGCACCTGACTGACAGGACATGAATCGGTATGCAATCCAAAACTTCTCGGCGCACCTTCGTAAAAGGGCTGACCGCTGGCGCGATTCTCGGTGGCTTAGGGCTCTGGCGTACGCCTCTTTGGGCGGCCACCAGCTTTGGCGAGACAAATGTCCTGTCGGGCACAGAGTTCGACCTTTTCATTGGAGAAACGCCGGTAAATATCACCGGAAGCCCCCGGACTGCCTTGACCATAAATGGTGGTATCCCAGGGCCTCTGCTGCGCTGGCGTGAAGGGGACACCGTCACCTTACGGGTCAAGAACCGCCTCAAAGACATGACCTCCATCCATTGGCACGGGATTATTCTTCCCGCGAATATGGACGGTGTGCCGGGCCTTAGCTTCGGTGGGATCGCGCCTGATGGAACGTACGTTTACCAATTCAAGGTCAAGCAGAACGGAACGTACTGGTATCACAGTCACACCGGCTTCCAAGAGCAGGTAGGTGTATACGGCCCGCTGGTAATTGAAGCAAAAGAGCCAGAGCCTTTTGAGTATGACCGTGACCACGTGGTGATGCTCACTGACTGGACGGATGAAGATCCGACTGCGCTAATGAAGACGCTCAAGAAGCAGGCGGACTACTACAACAACCACAAGCGAACAGTCGGTGACTTCATTAAGGACGTAGCGGATAGCGGTTGGTCAGCGACTGTCGCTGATCGCAAGATGTGGGCCGAGATGAAGATGAATCCTACTGACATTGCAGACGTCAGTGGCGCGACATACACCTATTTAATGAACGGCCACGCCCCGGACTCGAACTGGACAGGCACTTTCAAACCTGGCGAAAAGCTTAGGTTGAGGTTCATCAATGGTTCGGCCATGTCCTACTTTGATGTCCGTATTCCGGGCTTGAAGATGACCGTTGTAGCCGCCGATGGCCTGTATGTGAAGCCTGTGACCGTGGATGAATTCAGGATCGCCACAGCTGAGACCTTCGACGTGATCGTCGAACCAACTCAGGACGCCTACACACTGTTTGCGCAGTCGATGGATCGAACGGGGTACGCCAGAGGCACCTTGGCCGTCCGGCCTGGTCTCGCTGCCCCAGTACCTGAGCTTGACCCTCGTCCTCTCGTCACCATGGCCGACATGGGTATGGCCGGGATGGATCATGGCTCAATGTCTGGTATGGGCGATATGGCTGGAATGGATCACAGCAAGATGGCCGGTGCGCAAGACAACTCAATGCAGGGTATGTCGGGAATGGACGGCGGCGACATGAAGGGTATGAATCATGGCGCTACGCGAGACATTTCTGGCATGGACAGCATGGCTGCAATGGATCACAGCAAGATGTCTATGGGTGGCATGGAAGAAATGCAGCAGCACCCGGCCTCAGAGTCCAACAACCCTCTCGTCGATATGCAGGCCATGTCGACGTCGCCAAAGCTTGATGATCCCGGTATGGGCCTTCGCGAGAATGGCCGAAAGGTACTGACGTACTCTGATCTAAAAAGCACGTTTGAAGATCCAGATGGCCGTGAGCCAAGTCGCACCATCGAATTGCACTTGACCGGTCATATGGAGAAGTTTTCCTGGTCTTTCAACGGCGTGAAGTTTTCGGACGCCGAGCCTTTAAAACTGAAATATGGCGAGCGAGTCCGCATCGTTCTCGTGAACGACACGATGATGACGCATCCCATCCACTTGCATGGCATGTGGAGTGACCTTGAAGATGAAAACGGGCAATTCCTCGTCCGCAAACACACCATCGATATGCCGCCAGGATCAAAGCGCAGCTACCGAGTGACCGCCGATGCGCTAGGACGCTGGGCCTACCACTGCCATCTCCTGTACCACATGGAAATGGGCATGTTCCGTGAAGTGCGTGTAGAGGAATAAGGAGCCGACTATGAGCAATTTCTTTTGCGAGACTCGCATGCACTCAGCTGTATTCACGGTTGCTTTAACCGCTGCTTTTATCTTGCCTGTAGCCGCTGAACCGGGCCAGGGCACGAAAGACGGGCAGATGCAGGGTATGGATCACAGCCAGATGCAGGGCATGGATCACAGCAAAATGCAGGGTATGGATCATAGCCAGATGCAGGGTATGCAGCCTCCCAAGCAGCAGACCCAGACCCAAAGCCGGACACCGATAGCGGCTCTAACCGATGCGGATAGAGCCGCAGTCTATAACGCTCCTGGTGGTCACGAAGTCCACGACACTGCCCTCAACTCTTTTTTTATATTTGAGAAGCTGGAATGGCAGGATGCTGACGATGGGAGCGCGCTTAACTGGGAAGCCCAAGGTTGGATAGGTGGAGATGTTGATCGTCTATGGCTGCGCTCCGAAGGCGAGCGCACCAACGGAAAGACCGAAGAAGCTGAGGTTCAAGCTCTTTGGGGCCATTCCATCAGCCCTTGGTGGGATCTGGTCGGCGGGGTTCGTCAAGACTTCAAACCAGGCGACCCTCAAACGTGGGCGGCTTTCGGTATCCAGGGCTTGGCTCTCTACAATTTCGAAGCCCAGGCCACTGCTTATCTGGCTGAAGGTGGCCAGACCGCAGCTCGGCTGGAAGGTGATTACGACATCCTCCTGACCAACAAGCTCATTTTGCAACCGACGGCGGAATTCAATTTCTACGGTAAAAACGATCCCCAGCGGGGCATTGGTTCAGGGCTGTCAGAGAGTGAGGTCGGTTTGCGTCTTCGGTACGAAATCAGGCCAGAATTCGCACCTTACGTAGGTGTGACCTGGAATCGGGCTTATGGAAAGACCGCTGATTACGCCCGCGACGAAGGCGAAGACAGTAACGAAGCACGCCTCGTGCTTGGCGTCCGAGTGTGGTTCTAAATCAAAGTTAGAAGCACCAAATAATTATCTAACCTCATAACAACAGCTTTGCGCTGTGAGGAGCCTTGCATGTCTGTATTTAAATCCTGTGTTGTGGCCGTTGCTCTTTCTTCCAGCCTTCTGCTCAGCGCAGTTGCCCAGGCTCACCCGAAGCTGCTGTCTTCGACTCCGGCTGAAGGGGAGAGCGGCCCAGCTCCTGCGAAGATAGAACTGCATTTTTCCGAAAACCTGGTTACCCAGTTTTCCGGGGCCAAGTTGGTCATGACGGAAATGCCTGGCATGGCACATTCCCCTATGCCCATGAAGGCCAGCGTGGCTGGAAGTAGCGATCCTAAAACCATGATCTTGACTCCGGCAGCACCTCTCACTGCTGGCACCTACAAAGTGGAGTGGCGGGCGGTCTCCTCTGATACCCACCCGATTATCGGCAACGTTACGTTCAAAGTGAAGTAAGCATGAGCGACCCCCTGAATGTGGTGCTGCGCATAGCGCTTTATCTGGATTTGATGCTCTTGTTCGGCCTAGCGGTGTTTGGGCTGTACAGCTTTCGAGGTAAAGAGCGCGTATCCGGAGCGGTACTTCATTTTGGGTGGATACTGCCCGGCACCGCTGCTATAGGCATGCTGTTGTCCATAGCAGCTTTCGTGGTTATGACAAGCAATATGAGCGGCGCCTCCGATTGGGTCGAGCTGCGGCCTCACATAGAAATGATGCTGTACGAGACTGAGATCGGCTATAGCTGGGTGACGCGCATGATCTCGCTAGCGGTGGTCATTGTTGTCGCAAGCCAAAGCAAGCGATGGCCAACAGAGAGTCTATGGGTTGCTACCTTGGCGGGCAGCATCGCCCTAGCGACGCTCGCGTGGACAGGTCATGGAGCCATGGATGAAGGTGCTAAGCGGTTCTGGCACTTTGCCGCTGATATCCTGCATTTACTTGCCGCTGGCGGGTGGATCGGTGCCCTCGCGGCGTTTGGTTTGATGTTGAGGATAAAAGGGTCTGATCCTGAGCTACTTGTCCGAGTACTTTCACGAGCACTCAGCGGATTCGAAACAGCCGGTGCTCTGATCGTTGGTACGGTCATAGTGACCGGTGTCGCCAATTACCTCTTCATCGTTGGGCCGACAGTGGCCAATGTCATATCAGGCGCCTATGGCGTTCTTCTACTCGTGAAAATCGTGCTGTTCGCCGGCATGATCGGACTTGCTACCCTGAATCGTTTCTACCTGAGTCCTGCCCTTGAGCGGTCTGCGCAGGCCGGTGATTACTCTCTGGCAGTGACTGCTTTGAGAAAAAGCGTGGTGCTCGAATCCACCTGTGCCGTGGTCATCGTCGTCCTGGTGGCTTGGCTGGGGACTTTAAGCCCATCAATCGACATGGCTCAAGGGTAAGCTCGATGCCAGATCTGGGCGGCTCCAAGAGGGGCCCAGATCCAGCCAACACTATTGGCTGAGTGGGTAGGTAGCCACCACTTCTTGCGCACCTGCCTTGGTGACTCCCATGACTTTATACGGCTGATAATTTTGACCGTATTCCATGCCTGGAGAACCTGCTGGCATGCCTGGCACTGCAATCCCTACGAGATCGGAGCGGCCGCTCAGCTTCTTGATTTCGTCGGCTGGTACATGACCTTCTACGAATTTGCCGCCAATCACAGCGGTATGGCATGAGGCGAGTTCCTGTGGAACACCCAGTTTCTGCTTGATAGCGCTCATATTGCTTTCTACATGGTCGACCACTTTGAATCCACTCGACTCAAGGTGTTTGACCCACTCCTTGCAGCAGCCGCAGTTCGCGTCGCGGTGTACATCTATTGTGAGCGGCGCTGCCGCCTGGGCGGCACCACAAATCATCAACGCCACAGCCAGCGATAGCTTTCGTTTGAACATTCCATGCACCTCATCAAGGTTAGTCTGCGGTTGCTTAGGCGCCCTTGGCCTAGGCCGCGAGTGGCGCTTACTTACCGGTTACAACGTAGGTTAAGCGCAAAGAATCAGATTGCCGATTACATTTGCGTCAGCTTGCGCATAGCGGCCAATTTGGTAGCACAATTGAACGCCGCACAACCGGAGCCCAAGCATGAAACTCTTGGTAGCAGAAGACGAACCCAAAACAGGCATGTATCTACAGCAAGGTCTAGTAGAGGCCGGGTTCAGTGTTGATCGGGTTGTGACCGGTACGGAAGCACTGCATCAAGCACTGAGTGAGACCTACGATCTCCTAATTCTGGACGTGATGATGCCGGGCATCGACGGCTGGGATGTCGTCCGAAGCGTTCGCGCAGCTGGGCGCGCAGTTCCTGTGCTGTTTCTGACGGCCAGAGACGGAGTTGATGATCGGGTCAAGGGGTTAGAGCTAGGAGCTGACGATTATCTGGTTAAGCCATTCGCCTTTTCCGAGTTGCTTGCTCGCGTAAGAAGCTTGCTTCGCCGTGGTTCCGCCGCGCCCAACCAGACATCAATCAAGATCGGGGATCTGGAAGTCGATCTTCTGAAGCGCCGCGCCATGCGCTCTGGTCGCCGGATAGACCTCACGGCTAAGGAGTTTTCGCTACTTGAATTGCTGATGCGCCGTCGGGGGGAAGTCTTGCCAAAATCCCTGATCGCATCGCAGGTCTGGGATATGAATTTCGACAGCGATACCAACGTAATCGAAGTCGCTATTCGCCGCCTCCGAGCCAAAGTCGATGATGATTTTGACACCAAGCTGATCCAGACCATGAGGGGAATGGGCTACATGCTAGACGCTCCCGAAACAGAATGAAGCGCGCTTCCCTTACCCTCCGTTTGAGCATGATGTTTGTCTGTGCCGTGGTCGCCGTGCTGGTAGTGGCGGGCTTTACTTTCGATGCGTTTAGCCAACATCACTTCAAGGTTCTTGACCGTCAAGCCATGACGGAAAAGCTCGAATCCATCCGCCAAATCATGGAAGGCGAAGCTGGCTCCGCAGACTCATCAGAAGTCGTGCTGCAACTACAGGCTTTGCTTGGTGCACATCAGGAACTCTCCGCCTCGATTACCACCAAGGAAGGGAGGACGATCTTCGCCACACAGAATGCAGTTGAGCATCCTCCTTCCCACTCGGGCGATCCTGGAGAAGACATGTGGGAGTGGACTGTTGGCGGCCATATGTACCGTGGCATGCAGGCCCAGGTTCGATTAGTAAACGAAGCCGAGCCGCTGAACGCGTGGTTGAGTCTAGATATCACTAGCCATCTGCATTTCGTTGAAACCTTGCGGTGGTGGCTGGTGATCGGACTGACGATTAGTGTCTTGGTCAGCGCAGCTTTAGGGTGGTTGGTGGCGCGTAGTGGGTTGAAGCCGGTCGCACAGGTGACGCGGGTCGCAGCCTCGATGTCAGCGGGATCGCTCAAAGAGCGTATCCCGATGGACTCGGTGCCTCGTGAGCTTGAAAGCCTAGTCTCCTCGTTCAACGCCATGCTTGCTCGCCTTGATGAGTCTTTTGTTCGGCTGTCCAACTTTTCGGCTGATATCGCGCACGAGCTGCGCACTCCTATCAGCAATCTGCGGACACATACAGAAGTCATCCTCGCAAAGAAACGTGCGCCCGAAATCTATGAAGAGAATCTCTATTCCAACCTTGAGGATCTGAACCGCCTCTCAAGCATTATTGATGGCATGCTTTTTTTGGCCAAATCGGATAACGGTCTGATTCTACCAACCAAAGAAAAAATCGAGTTGCGTTCGGTCGTCGAAAAGCTCTTCGAGTATTACCAGTTGCTGGCAGACGACACTGGGGTGACGCTACAGCTTTCCGGGCATGGCGCAGTGTACGGCGACGACACTATGTTGGATCGGATGATCTCTAATCTGCTGTCCAATGCGCTCCGGTACACACCACCAGGCTCCGTGATCTCCATCAGAATCGAACCTGATGGCGACATGATCAGCTTGTCAGTGCAAAACCCTGGAGAGGAGATAGCAGCACAACATTTACCCCGGCTGTTTGATCGTTTTTACAGAGTCGATCCTGCTCGCAGAGAGGGCAGCACCACAAACGCGGGGTTAGGTTTGGCAATCGTCAAATCACTGGTTGACGTTCATGGCGGCACCGTTAGATGTGTCTCCGGGGGAGGTTATACGGCCTTTAAGATCAGCCTGCCAGCGTGGGACAGCGATGCTCATAGTGTGTGAGCTATACGAACGCAGCGGCCCCCTCCCAAGGAGAGTGCGCTGGAGGTAGCGGAGGTCGTTAAATACATTCGCTTGGTGTTTGTGCATGCGGTTTGAATGTGGTTACATCTGTATATTCGGTTATCCACATGTATTGGGCGGTCGCTTATGAGCCTGGCACCACACACCTTCTTCAAGTGCCTGGGGGACGAAACTCGCGCTCGGATCATGCTCATGCTTTCGGCTGAGGGTGAGTTGTGCGTGTGCGAGTTGATCTGGGCACTGGACGATAGCCAGTCGAAGGTCTCCAGGCATCTTGCCCAACTGCGGGCTTGCGGGTTACTCGCAGATCGGAGGCAGGGTCAGTGGGTTTACTACCGGCTGCATCCCGAGCTTGAACAGTGGGCACTGGATGTTCTGAACGTCACTACGCAGGCGCACCAGTGCTGGGTTAACGACAGTCAAGGAAGGCTGGCTTCGATGGAAGACAGACCCGTGCGCCAAGCCTCCTGCTGCTGACCTTCTGATTCGGAACATACCCATGCTCATCGCTGCGTCAATTTTCGTAGTTACGCTTGTCTTTGTTATCTGGCAACCCAGGGGGTTAGGTGTCGGCTGGAGCGCGGCAGTGGGTGCCGTCCTGGCATTGCTGACTGGCGTCGTGAGTCTGGGGGATGTGCCGGTTGTGTGGCACATCGTCTGGAACGCTACCGCGACCTTCATTGCAGTGATCATTATCAGTTTGCTGCTTGATGAAGCGGGATTCTTTAACTGGGCGGCGCTGCATGTGGCTCGCTGGGGTCAGGGCAAAGGTGGACGCCTGTTTGCGCTGATGATCCTGCTCGGTGCAGCCGTCTCGGCACTGTTCGCCAATGATGGAGCCGCACTGATTCTGACCCCAATCGTCATCGCGATGCTGACGGCGCTTCGTTTCAGTCCGGCATCCACTCTGGCATTCGTGATGGCCGCAGGCTTCATCGCGGATACCGCCAGTCTGCCCATGGTCGTGTCGAATCTGGTCAACATCGTTTCGGCTGACTTTTTCAGCGTGGGTTTTGGTGAGTACGCCTCGGTGATGTGGCCAGTGAACCTGGTGGCGGTGGCCGCGACGCTGTTCATGCTCTGGATGTTCTATCGCAAGGACATTCCAACCCAGTACGACGCTAATCAGCTTGAAGCCCCAGATGCAGTAATTCGTGACCGGGCGACATTCATTGCTGGCTGGTGGGTACTTGGCCTGCTGCTGCTTGGCCTGTTCGCACTGGAGCCGCTGGGCATCCCCATCAGCGCCGTTGCTGCTGCGTGTGCGGTGATCCTGCTGATCATTGCTGGAAAAGGCCACATCATCTCCACGCGAAAGGTCATCAAGCACGCGCCTTGGCAAATTGTCGTGTTTTCGCTGGGCATGTATCTGGTGGTCTATGGCCTGCGTAATGCCGGGCTAACCGACTCGCTCTCGGCGCTGTTGAACATATTTGCTGAGCATGGCCTATGGGCCGCTACCTTGGGCACCGGTATCACCGCTGCGCTGTTGTCCTCGATGATGAACAACATGCCGAGTGTGCTTATCGGCGCTCTGTCCATTCAGGGCAGCGACGCTACGGGACTGGTGCGTGAGGCCATGATCTACGCCAATGTCATCGGTTGCGATCTCGGCCCAAAGATCACGCCCATCGGAAGCCTGGCCACGTTGCTGTGGCTGCATGTTCTGGCACAGAAAAACATCCGCATCACCTGGGGCTACTACTTCAAAGTCGGCAGCATCCTCACTCTTCCTATCTTGCTGGTAACGCTAGTGGCACTGGCGTTGCGGCTGAGCATCCCTGTCTAGGAGAAACCCATGAAAGTGTTATTTATGTGTACGGCAAACAGCTGCCGGAGCGTTCTCTCGGAGGGGTTGTTCAACCATCTGGCCCCGAGCGGCTTTACTGCCGTCAGTTCTGGCAGCTTCCCTAGCGGGAAACTGAATTTACGCGCCGTGAGTACGCTGCAAGCGCTGGGTATCGATACCTCGGGGCTTTACAGCAAAGGCTCAGAGGTCTTTTCGGACTCACCACCGAATGTTGTGATAACCGTGTGTGACAAGGCTGGAGGCGAAACATGCCCGGTCTATTTTGGGCCTGCTGTCAAAAGCCACTGGGGGCTTGCCGATCCTTCCGATGTGGAAGGAACAGACAGCGAAATCCAGGCCGCATTTGACGCAACCGTCGTCCAGATTAAAAAGCGTTTCGAGGCATTCTTCAGCTTGGATCATTCGACGCTTACACCGCAGGAACTGAAGCGCGAGCTAGATCGTATAGGTGAGCTGTGATGGACGAATTTTCGTCGGAGAGCAGTCCGGATCTACCTAATCTGGATCAGGCGCTGATTGACGTCGCCACACTGGATCGTCTGCAAGGCAACGAGCAACCGACTCACAAGCCGCGCATCTTGTTGCTGTATGGCTCAACCCGTGAGCGCTCTTTCAGCAGGCTACTGACCCAAGAGGCCGCGCGCATCCTGACCCTAATGGGAGCCGAGGCAGTTATTTTTGATCCCTCGGGCTTGCCTCTCCCTGATGACGCTCCGGAAGACCATCCAAAGGTTAAAGAGCTGCGGGATCTGGTTCTGTGGTCAGAGGGACAGGTTTGGTGTTCGCCGGAGCGTCACGGCGCGATGTCTGCTGTATTCAAAGCCCAAATCGATTGGATTCCGCTCACGATGGGGGCTGTCCGGCCCAGCCAGGGCAAGACCCTGGCCGTCATGCAGGTCTGCGGTGGATCACAGTCGTTCAACACGGTAAATCAGCTGCGAATTCTCGGGCGCTGGATGCGGATGATCACCATCCCAAACCAGTCGTCAGTACCCAAGGCCTTCCTGGAGTTCGACGACGCAGGCCGTATGAAGCCATCTGCCTACTACGACCGTGTGGTCGACGTGATGGAGGAACTAATGAAGTTCACGCTGATGGTTCGGGGCCGGGAAACGTATCTGGTAGATCGCTACTCGGAGCGAAAGGAAAGCGCCGAGTCGCTCTCGAAACGAGTCAATCAAAGATCGATTTGAGCCACCAAGGGGATAGAGGATGAGCAAGACGACAGTAAGGATTGCGCAGGTTTCGGACGCTCAAGCCATCCAGGCAATCTACGCACCAATGGTTGAGAGCACTACGATTTCGTTCGAGCTTGAGCCGCCTTCAGTCGAAGAGATGGCCATGCGGATTGAGTCGACTCTGCTAACTTACCCGTACCTGGTTGCGGTGCGAGACGGCCAGGTCATCGGCTATGCATATGCCAGTCAGCACCGGGCTCGTGAGGCCTATCGCTGGTCGGTCGACGTCACCGTTTATATATCGCCAGAAGCGCACCGTAGTGGCGTCGGTCGGGCACTGTATGACGTGTTGCTGCCAACATTGAAGAAGCAAGGTTTTCACGCAGCCTATGCCGGGATCGCTCTGCCCAATGATGGCAGCGTGGGACTACACGAAGCACTTGGCTTCGCTCACATTGGTACGTATCCAGAAGTAGGATTCAAGCATGGCGCTTGGCGTGATGTTGGATATTGGCGTATCGCGCTGGATTCAACGAATCCGCCAAAACTGCCCGTGCTTTTCAGTGAGATCAGTCTCTTCTGAATCAGCCACGACCAGCAGATCAAGTGCGCTTGCCCCCTCAAAAAGAAAACCCCTCAGCTAGCTGGAACAGCATCTCTTCAACCTGGCTGTCAACGCCAACCCAAAACTGACCCCTTTACTGCATTTTTCGCCAACTGAAATCTGACCCCCTCGGCCTGCTTTTAAACGCTCTTCACCGCTCGCGCAGGGCTGGTACCCGCCTTGCGTTTATCCT
>NZ_JAIWJA010000012.1 GCF_020515695.1 Pseudomonas sp. MWU16-30317
GCACCTGCTGCGCTCACCGTACCCATGCCAAGACCTGCCGGTCCCATGGCCAGAGTCATGGCAATGGCCAGAATGATTTCGGCGCCCGCACCCAAGCCGTGGGAGCTGTACTTGAAGGAGTCATGAACCTCCTTCACCTGCTGCCAGTTCACATCACCCCGCGCCTCGGCATCTTTCAGCCACGCCAGCTTCGGATCCGCCGCCACCATGGTGTCGATCACCTGGCTGACGGTCTGCTTGTCGATCTGCTTGACGTCGATATTCAAGCCGTTGACGGCTGTGATCACCGTCTTGCCACGAGCGACCATCTCGGTTTGTTGCAGGGTCTCGTCGGTGTTGCCTTTGCCTTTGGCACTGGTCCAGGCGAGGTTCGAACTGCTTTTGGTGTGGGTTTCCTGATCCAGGTCCTTGACGCCCTCGAAGGTGATGGCGCCGCCACTGGCAACGGTCAGGTCGTTGCCGCTGTTGAGCTTGGCGGCCTGGTACAGCTGGTCGCCGTTGCTGGCCAGGGTCAGGTTGCCGCCGGTGGTGACGCTGCTGCCGACGTTGGTGGTTTGAGTGACTTCGTCGTGCTGCAGTTTCTTGCTGCCGAAGCTGCCCTTTTTCTTCATGTCGTACAGCGAGTAGCTGCTGTCTTGCGCGGCAAGCATCTGCAGCTTGTCACCGGCGTAGAGATACGCGTCGGTGCCAGCGGTGACGTTGCTTGAGGTGAGGGTCAGGTCCTGGCCGGCGCCGACGGCGACGCTGCCACCCGCAGTGACCGTGCTCGCCACCTGGGTAACGTCATCGTTCTGCCACTTCTTGTGGCTGCTCGCGGTATAGCTGTGCGCCTCATTCGCCGCCGCCGACACACTGACGTTGTCCGTCGCCGACAACGCAACGTTTCCACCCGCCGCCAGTTGGCTCGCTGTCACCGCCAGATCCCGCCCGGCGGTGATACTCAGATCACCACCGGCCGTGACGCTGGCGCTGTCCTGCGTGGTAGTGGAGCGCGTGAACTTGCTGGTCCGTGTACTCGCATCGATCGCTTGTGCGGCGACGATATTGACGTCGCGCCCGGCCGTGATCGTGGTGCCGGTGCCGCTGCTGAGCACGCCGCCGGTGTTGTTGACGTCGCGCCCGGCATTGATGGTCAGGCTACCGGCCGCTTCGACGCGGGCGGCGCTGTCGACCAGGTCGGTGCGCTCGGTGGCCGAGCCCAGGGCGCTTTGGTGGGTGGTGATGCTGCGCTCGTTGCTGACATCGCCGTCGACGGCAGTCAGGCTCACATCGCGCCCGGCGATAATGCCGCCAGCGGTGTTGGTGAGGTTGTTGCCGGCCAGCAGGTCGAGGCGGCTGTCGGCCTGCACCACGCCGCTGTTGACCAGGTTGTTGCCGGCGATCGCCGAGAGGCTGCCGGTGGCTTTGAGGGTGCCGGCGTTGCTCAGGTCGCTGCCGGCAATCAGGTTGACGTCGGTGCCTTGTATCAGCGCGCCGTTGGCGGCCAGGCGGTTGTTGGCGTTGGCCAGGTAGAGCACGGGCACGAGGACGGTCTGGCCGTCGACCACTTCGCTCTGCATCCACACGATGTCATGGGTCAGGGCCGCGACTTGCTCGGAGGACAAGGCGGTGCCGACGCTGAGGTTCAGTTGCTGCTGGGCGGCGATGCCGTTGTCCATCAGGTATTTGAACTGCGCGGTATCGCTGGTCTGGCCGTCGATGAAGCGCGCGCCGGTGCGGGCGACGATGGCCTGGTCGACCAGGGTCTGTTCATAGAGACCGTCGCCCAGGCGCTTGGCGCTGGTGTCGGGATCGTAGCCCAGCGCGGCAAGCATGTAGTCCGAGCTCATGAACTGCTTGAGGTTGGTGAGCGCGGGGTTGGTTTCGATCAGGTATTTCTGCGGTTGCGACTGGGCGCTGGTGTCCGGTACCCCTTGCACGCGAGCGATGCTGGTGGTGCTGGCGCTTGGCGTCTGTGCACCGCTGATGGTGCTGGCGGTAGTGCCACTCACCGGCACCGCAGGCGCCTGGCCGGCGCTGGTGGCGGCCTGGTGTTGGCTGGTGGTCAGTTGGGTACCGCCCAGCGACCAGCTAGCAGTACTGCTGCTCGCGGTACTGCTGCCGGTGCCGCTGAGGCGGAACAGACCGTTCTGGCCGGTGGGCAGGGTGAAGCCTGGGAGCGATACCGGATCGACTGCCTTTTGGGCCAGGTCGGGCGGCAGTTGCTGGTTCAGCGACACGTGGGTCGCGAACGCGGAGCCTGCCGCATCGGTGTTGGTACGTGGTCCGGCGCCGACGTAGTCATAGCCTACGCGGGTGACACTGTTGTTGATCTGGTTGGCAGCGGTGATGTTGACACTGCCACCCGCCTGAATGACCGCCGCGTAGTCCTGGTTGCTCGACGCCAGTTGGGTGGTCTGCGCCAGGTACGTCAATTCCTTTTGGGTATCGTGAGCGATGAAGTCGCTGAGAGCGGCATCCAGGCCGCTCAAGTCGCTCGGGTCATAGCCGGCGCTGTCGATCCAATACTTTTGCGTAAATTGCGTGGCGTCATTGGCCCAGCCGGACCTGTGTTCGGACCGCTCGGTCTCGAAAACCCGGAAGTTTTGCGTATCGCCGGTGACGACGCCCTGGTTGGTCAGGCTATCGGCGCTGGCGTACAGATTCTGGCCAGCGCTGATGGTGCTGCTGGCGTTGTTCACTTGACCGCCAACGATGTTCAGATTGCCGCCTGCCGAAATCGACGAGGCAACGCTGCTGGCGGTGACCTCAAGCTTGTCGCGCTCGGTGATTTCGAACACGGCGTTCTGCTTGGAGCCGTCGCAATCGGCGGTGTTGTTATTCAGGTACTTGTAGCAACTGACTTGCACGATCTCGGCGGTGTATTTCCCTGCATCGTTGACCACCAGCACCGCGCGCTGATTGTCCAAAGCGCTGACATTCAAAGTCATGTCGCCGTCGCTCTGAATCGTGCCCGAGCTGTTCATCAGGCTGTCAGCCAGGCCGCCCTGCCCGTCGCGATCGAGGCTCAGCTTGCCGAGGCTGTAGATGTTGGCGTAGCTGTTGGTGAGTGAGGCGACGCGCAAGCTCATGTCGCCGCCACTGAAGATCAAGCCCTGGTTGTTGACCAGCGCGCCCGTGGTAACGATCAGCCCGGTGCCGCTGCCCAAAGTGCCTTCGTTGTCGACGCCCCCGGCGTTCACGGTCAGCGTCGCGCCCGCGGTCAAGCGACCGGCGGTGCTCAACTGCCCGGAGACATTGACGGTGGTGTTGGCGCCGCCTTCGATGCTGGCGGCGCTGGGCAGGTTGACCTGCGCCGCACTGAGGTGCAGATCGCCAACACTAGTGAGCCGGCCGTTGCCGCCATAGCTACCGTTCAGGGTCAGCCCCAGGCCGCCGTTGCTGGCCAGCAAGCCGTCGTTGCTCCAATTGCCACCTGTGCCGGTGATTTGGCGGCTGCCGAGCAGTTGACCGCTGGCTGTCTGATTGAGGGTGTTGACGTTGACGGTCAGGTCGCCGGCCTGGATGACGCTGCTGTTGGTCCAGTTGTCGGCATTGATGGTCAGGCTGCCGTTGGTAACCAGGCTGCCGCCGATATTGGCGAGGTTGGCGGGGGCGATGGCGAAGGTGCCGGTACCGACGTGCAACAGGCTGCCGTTGAGGTTGTTGAAGCTGCCAAGGTTGAGAGTCAGGTCCTGGTTGGCGGTCTCCAAAGTGCCGTTGCTGTTGTCTAGCAAGCCGCTGACGTTGAACAGGGTGGTGCCGCGGGTGCCCAGCGCGCGCAATTTGCCGTTGGCGTTGTTGATGCTGGCGGCGGCGACGCTCAGGGTGCCGGAACTTTCAATGATGCCGGTCTGGTTGTTCAGCGCACCACTAAGGCTCAGGTCGATCTGCTGGCCGCCGATCTGGCCGTCGGCAGCGCCGCTGTTGTCGAAGTCGTGGGCCGTGACCTGGACCTTGCCGCTGGCATAGAGACCGGCGTTCTGGTTGTTGAAGTCGCCGGTGCTGATGACCGCGTCGCCGCCTTGAGCGGCGATGCGCCCGCCATCGTTGTCGAGGCTGGCGCTGGTGAGGTTGAGGCGTTGCGCCTGGATATTGCCCTTCTTGCTGTTGTTGCTCAGGTCGTAGCCGTTTTTCAGCGCGCCTGTCAGCTGCGCGGTGAAGGCGCCCTGCTGGCTGGCCAAAGTGCCGCCACGGCTGTCGAGATTGGCGGCGTTGACGGTCAGGTCTCCCGCCTGGGCGAGCACGGTGCCGCTCTGGTTGTCGATGTCGCCGCTGACGGTGAGGTTCAAGGCCGTCTGGCTTTGCAAGGTGCCTTGGCTGTTGGCCAGGTTAGCGGCGTGCAGATTGACGTCGGCGGTCTGGCTGTAGATCAGGCCGTTGGCGTTGTTCTGTACGGCACCGGTGGCGGTGACATTCAGCGTGCCGTTGGCCGCCAGGGTACCGGCCTGGCTATTGTCGAAGCCGCCGGTGAGCAGGGTCAGCAAGGTTTGGCTGACCAGTTGGCCGTTGTGGTTGTCGACCTGAGTCGCGCCCTGGATCAGCAGGTCGGCACCGGTGGCGAGCTTGCCGCTGGTGTTGGTGAGCACGCCCAGCAGGTTGAGGGTGCCGCTGCCGTTGGTGGCCACGCTGCCACGGGTGTTGTCGAAGTCGGTACCGGTAAAGCCAAAGGCATTTTGCGCGTTGATGGTGCCCGCGGTGTTGCTCAGGCTCATGGCCTGTAGGGTCAGGCCCGCGCCGCTGTCGATCAGGCCACCTTGGCCGTTGTTCAGCAGGTTGGCGACACTGAGGCTCTGCCCGCCGCCGCTGGAGAGGATCCCGGCGCTGTTGTCGAGATTGGCGGCGTTGACGCTGAGCGCGCCTTGGCTGACCAGCGCACCGTTGGTGCCGTTGAGCAGGTCGCCCTGCACGCTGACTGTCACGTCGCCATAGCGGCTGGACACTGTGCCGCTGTTGCGGTTGTCGAGGCTGGCGGCGGTGACCATCACGCCCTGCCAACCAGAGACCAGGCCGCCGGGGTTGAGCAGGCTGTTGGCGGTCAGCGCCAGCAGGTTGTTGCTGATCAACTGGCCGTTGGTGTTGTCGACATTGCGCGCGCTCAGGGTGACGCTTTCGCTGCTGGAGAGCTCGCCCTTCTGGTTGTTGAGGTCGCGCAGGTGCTGGAGGGTCAGTTGGCCGGTGGTGGTGATCAGGCCGCTGGCGTTGTTCAGGTCGCCCGTCGCGGCACCGAAGTCTAGAGCGATGGCGCTGCCCAGCAGGTTGCCACCCGCGCTGTTGTCGATGGCAGCGGCATTGATGGCGAGGTTGCCAGCGGCATCGATCAGGCCCAGGTTGTGGTTGTCGAGCGCCCCACTGAGGGTGACGGCCAGATCGCCTTGGCTGCTCAGCGTACCGCCAGCGTTGTTGAGGCTGGCGGCTTGCACTTGCAGGGCCGCGGCCGCAATGGTGCCGTTGAGGTTGCTGAGAGCGTGGTTGACCGCGACGGTCAGCGCCTGGTTGGAAAGCAGTTTGCCGTTGTCGTTGACCAGGCTGTCGGCGTTCAGGTTGAACGCCTGGGCGCTGGAGATTTCACCGCCAGTGTTGTCCACCGCGGCAAGGTTCTTCAGCACCAGCACCGGTGCGGTGAGCAGGCCGCTCTGGTTGTTCAGGGTGCCATGGTTGAGGTCCAGGGTCAGGGCGCTGTTGCTGAACAGCTTGCCGCCCGGTTGATCCAGACCGGTGACGCTGGCGGTGAAGGCATTCTGGCTGGCGAGCTTGCCGCCATCACCGTTGCTGACTTGCCCAGCGCTCAGGGCCAGAGTGTCGCCGCCGCTGATGCTGCCGGCGTGATGGTTGTCGAGGGCACCGGTGTGGATCGACATCGCCGCACTGGCACTGACGGTACCGCTGTGGCTGTTGTCAAGGCTGGCGCTGTGCAGGTCGAGGCCGCCATCGGTGACCAGTTGGCCACCCTCGTTATCTATAGCGCCGAGAGTAGTCAGGCTCAGTTGCCCGGCACTGGACAGGCTGCCCAAGCGGTTGGCCAGGCTGCCAGCGCTGGCGGTCAGTAGCCCCTCGCTGCTCAGCAGGCCCTGGGTGTTGGTGAGGTCGCCGTTGAACGCCAGCAGCAGGTCGCCTTGGGTTTTGACCTGACCATTGCTGTTGTCGAGCGCCGTACCGTTCAGGCTGACCGAGGTGTGTCCCGACAACAGGCCCTGAGTGTTATTCAGCAGCCGTTGCACGGTAGACAGCAGCCGCTGCGAGGCCAGGACCTGGCCGCTGTGGGAGTTGTCGAGTTGGTTGCCACTGAGCAGGATGTCACTTTGGCTGGACAGCTCGCCGCCCTGGTTATTCACGCTGGCGACGCTGCTGCTCAGGGTGCCGGCCGAGCCCAGCCAGCCATTCTGGCTGTTGTCCAGGCTGTTGCCGGCCAAGGTCAAGGTGCTTTGTGCGGTGATCTCGCCGTTGTGGTTGGTCAGCGCGTCGACCTGGGTATGGATATCGCGCTGGCTGGCGATCTGACCGTTGCTGTTGTCCAGGCTGGCGCTGGCGATATCCAGCCCGTTGGCGGAAACCACCCCCGTCACGTTGCTCAGCGCCTGGGCGATGTACAGCGTCAATGCCTGATCGCTGATCAGCTTGCCGCCGGTGTTATCCAGGCTGCTGGCATTGAGGGCGAAGGCTTGATGGCTGGAGATTTCGCCATTGCGGTTGACCACATCGGCGAGGTTTTTCAGGACCAGCCCAGTGCTGGCGTTGATCAGGCCACCGCTATTGTCGAGGTGGCCGCCATTGAGGTCCAGGCTCAGGCTGCTGGCGCTGAACAGCTTGCCACCGTGTTGATCAAGCCCGCTGACGCTGGCGTCAAGAGCACCGTTACTGGCGATGCGGCCGGTGTTGATCACCTGGCCGGCGGTCAGGTCGAGCGTAGCGGTACTGGTCAGTTGGCCCTGAGTATTGTTCAGCGTGCCGGTGCTGAGCGTGGCAGCCCCGTCGGCGGTGATCACGCCGTTGCTGTTGTCCAGGCCGCTGCCGTGCACCGTCAGGGTGCCCCCGGTGGACAGCTCGCCGCTGCGGTTGTCGATGTGATCGACGTTGGCCGTCAACGCCTGGCCCGCGCTGATCAGCCCTGCCTGCCCGTTGTTCAGTTGCTGGCCGGTCAGGGTGAGATTGCCCTTGGCACTGAGGCCGTGGCCCTGGTTGTTGATCGCCTGCGTCACTTGCACCGTCAGGTCGCGGTTGGCGACCACACTGCCAGCGTTGGTCAGGTTCTGGGCGCTGATATGCAAATCCGCGCTGCCGTTACGGCTGTTGTCGGCATTGACCCCGGCTTCGATGATGCCGCTGTTGGTCAACTGGCCGCCGCTGCTCAGGCTGATGCTGTCGCGGGCGGCGAGGCTCTGGCTGTTGGTGATGTCGCCGGTGGTGCTCACGTCCAGGTGGCTGCCGGCATACACCGGGCCCTGGGTGGTCAAGCTCTGGGCGTTGACCGTGACTGCGCCGCTGGCGGCGGTCTGCGCGACACTGAGGTGGCCGTTGGCGTCCAGTTCGATGTCGCCGGCGCTGGCCGCCAGGTTGCCGACCAGGTTCACCCCGACCCCTTGCTCGGTGCCCACCAGTTTGATGGCACCGGCATACATGCCACCCAGCGCCGTTGAATCGATCGCCAGCGCAGGCTTGGCGCTGCCATCGTCGGCGCGGGCCGTGGCCTGCAATGTCGTGGCGTCGACATCGTTGCGGCCCGCGATCACGCTCAGCTGGTTGGCGTTGATCTGCGCGTTGATGTGCGCCGAGCGGGTAATGACCTCAAAGCCGTCGATGTTACCGACATTGATGCCTGCGCCTTCGATCGCCACGTCGCCGCCGTCCACCTGGTAGTGGTCGAGGCGCCCGCTGGCGTCGAGCACCGGTTTGCCGGTGGTCAGGGTGGCACGCGGCGTGTTGATGAAGCCGCAGCCATTGCAGGTGATGCCATAGGGATTGGCGACGATCACATGGGCGGCCTGGCCGGCCACTTCGGTGTAGCCATTGAGCTGGCTGCGGTTGGTGCCGGTCACCTCGTTGAGGATGGTGCTGGCGGCCTTGCCCTTGAGGTTGCCGTTACCGACGATGATGCCGCCCAGCTGAGTGCTTTGCGTGCTGGCGGTGGCGTTGTTGAGGATCACACCCTGAGTGCCGACGTTGTAGTCGCCGAACTGGTTGTGCGACAGGCCACTGGCATTGGGCGCGGCGATGTTGACGATGGGCACGCCATTGCCCGCCGCGCCCAGGGTGGTGCCCTGCCCGCTGACGGCGATGCCACCGGCCTGGGCCCACAACGGTTGCCAGAACAGCGCGTTGACCAACAGCACCGCCAGGCCGCGCTTGGGCATGCCCCAGAAGCGCTCGCGAGGCTGCAGAGCGGCCGAGGGTTGGCGAGCCAGAAAGGCCAGTTGGCGTACGTCCATGTCAGGGTCTCGCAAGCGTTTTTAAAGAAGGAATTCGAGGCGCACGTACACCGGGGCTTCGCCGTCGCCGAGCACCGCGGGGCGCTCCAGCGAATGGGCCAGGGTGACGCTGAGGTTCAGGTGCTGGCCGCGGGCGAACAGCTCGAGCGAATCGCTGGATACGCGGCCGTGTTCACTACCGGCGTGGGCTCCGTTGCTGATCACGCCCTGGTCGTAGCCGATGTCGCTGCCGTACTCGCTGAACACCGGCTGCAACCAGCCCCAGGCCACAGGGCGGCTCCAGCGCAGGTCGTTGCGCCAGTAGCCGCCGCTGTCACCGGAGAGGTTCTGGTCCTTGTAGCCGCGGATCGAAGACTCGCCGCCGAGGTTCATGCGCTGGGAACTGAACAGCACGTCTTCGCTATGCTGCCCGGTGGCCAGGCTAGTGAAGCTGAACGACTCGCCCCACAGCTTGAACGGTTGCAGGTAGCTGACCGTGGCGGTGTATTTGCGGTAGCGGGCGGTGGGGTCGGCCGGGCCTGGGTCATGGTCGCCCTGCGCATCCAGGGCGCCGATGCCTTGCTGCAGGCCCAGGTCCAGGTTGAGAAACGCGCCGCCGATGCGCCGACCGTGGTTGATGCCGTATTGCAGCTCGGTGATGCGGTTGCTGCTGCCCTCGAGACGGCTGCCCGCCACGTAGTTGTTGGTGACCAGGTGCGAGAGCCCCAGGCTCAGGGACGTCTTGCTCAGGGCATCGCGATAGATCACCCGCTCGGCCTTGAACTGATTCGTCGCACTGTCACCGCTTTGCTTGAAGTCGAACCCGTTCGCTTGCGCCAGCGAGCGATAGTCGCTCTGGTTGTAGCTGTAGGTGAAGTTCCACCACCCCAGCGGCACATTGTAGTTGAGGCCGGCGTTGTGGCTGTTGTGCGGATCGTCGGGGTGCGCGTCCTCCCCGCCGTTGAGGCTCAGTTGATCGGCGAGGCCCAGCGGGTTGTCCCACTCCAGCCGCGAACCCCATTGCTGGGCGCCCGTGCTCTTCTGCCCGTCGTTGCTGTGCGACACCGAGACCCGCCAGGGCTTCTGCGGCGCGTTGTTGACCTGCACATCGCTGCTGCCTGCGGTTTGGCCCGGCACCAGGGCCATTTGCGCCTGGTTGGAGGGCAAGCGGTTGAGCTGATCGACCAGTTGCTCGATTTCGCGCAGGTTGAGCACCTCGCCGGCATGGCCCGGGAAGCCCATGTTCAACTCGCGCTGTGAAAGGCCGCTGCCCTGGCCGGGCGCAAGACTTTGCAGGTGGCCTTCGATCACTTGCACCATCAGGTGGCCTTTGGACAAGTCCTGAGGTGGCAGATAGGCGCGGCTGGTCACCAGGCCCAGAGCGATGTAGCGGTCGGTGAGAGTCTTGAGCAGGTCGTTGAGCTGCGCCACTCCCAGGCACTGATGCAGAAATGGCGCCAGCAGACGCTCGCGATCGGTGGCCGTCAGGTGGTCGGCGCCTTGCAATTCAATGGTATCGATCTGGAAACAACGGCTGCTCGCGGGCGCCGCAGGGGCAGCCTGTTGCGGGCTGGGCGCGGGCAGGTTCTGCAGGTCATCAAGACGCTTGCGCTGCTCTTCGAGCAGGCGGTCCTGGCGGTCGCGGATCAAGTCCTGATCGCCCGGGCTAGGGCTCGTGGCAGCGCTTGCCAAAGGCATGGCAACGGCCAGGCACAACATGAAACCTAGCCTGGCGGCGGGCGTCCTTGACCACATGAAATCGCGTCCTTAAATACCGTTAAGCAATTCGTTACATTTGCTTACATTTCGAAAGGGCGCGATATTGATGTGCCATCATTCTGACGTCAAATTAAAGAAAACTCAGTGTTCATCGAACACCGCCCCTGCGCGCTCGGACTGTACGAATCCAGCGGAACTTAAGCCCCGCGAAGGCTCTCCACCCACACATCGAGAGCTTTTTTGACCTTGAGTACAGGAGCGCATCAATGAACCTCCACCACAGCCCCACACAGGAAATCATTGCCGTCGATAAGCAGGGCCAGCAGGTGCTGTTTCTCGACCCTGGGAATCTGGCAGTGCGCGCGGCCATCACCGGTTTGCCCGCTCGGCCCCACGAACTGCTGATCATCCAGCAGCAGCGCAAAGCCTACGTGCCCATCTATGGCGACGGCGTGCACGGTGACAACCCTCACCCGAACCACCAGGTCGCGGTGATCGATCTCGACAGCCGCAGCCTGACCGGGTTTATCGACACCCTGCCGTTTCTGTCGCCCCATACCGGGCGCCTGGGCCGCGATGGCAAGGTCTACCTGTGCTGTGAAAATAGCGCGACGGTCATCGTCATCGACCCCAGCCAGGACAAGGTAGTCGGGCACATCGAGGTCCCATCGAACAACGTGCACAGGCTGATCCCGCTGCCGCATGCCGATCAGGTATGGGCTGAAAGCGAGGAAGGCGGCCAGTTGTACGCCATCGACGTGCACGGCAACACCGGCCAGGTGGCGGCCACCCTGGCGATGCCCGGCCCGTTGAATGGCATCGATGCCTCGCCCCTGCGGCCCTGGGTGATCGCCTCGGACGCAGACCGGCCAGTGATCTACGCGGTCGATACCACGGAGCGCCGCGTGTTTCACTCGATCGAATTGCCCGGGCATCAGCGCCCTGGACAGGTGGTGCGCTTCAGTCCAGACGGCCGGCTGCTGGCGGTCATCGGCGACTTCGATCCGGTGGTGAGCTTTTTCGATGAACATCTGCAATGGCTGTTCAACGCTGAACTCGGTGACAAGCCGCTGGACGGTTGCTTCAGCCCCGCCCAGGACTACCTGCTGGTAGCCAATGAAAACGACGCTACCGTCAGCGTGATCGACATCGCCAAGCGCAAAACCCTCGGCCATGTACCGGTGGGTCAGGGGTGCGAAATTCTGGCGTACTTCGAGCGCTGAGCATGAACACTCGTGATCTCTGACACCAAAGCGGGGCGTACCGCGCTGAGCGGTACGCCCCGAGGCAGGCGTCAGACGCAGGCCGAACTCTCAATGGGCGTCAGACAATACTCTTGGCCCAGACAGCCTGCGCATTGGTGAACTCGCGCAATCCAAAGTGCGAGAGTTCACGCCCATAACCACTCTTCTTCACGCCCCCCACCGGTATACGCGCGTTGGTGGCCGGGTAGCCGTTGATGAATACCCCACCGGTTTCCAGGCGCCGGGCGATGCGTTGCGCGCGGCCCAGGTCTTGGGTCCAGAGGCTGCCGCCCAACCCGTAATCACTGGTATTAGCCAGGGCGATGGCGTGTTCCGCAGTGTCGGCCACAGTAATGGCCGCGACCGGCCCGAAGGTCTCTTCATCGAAGGCCGCCATGCCAGGCTGAACGTCACCCAGCACCGTCGGCGCATAGAAATTGCCCGGGCCTTCAAGCTTGTGCCCCCCCAGCAACAAGCTCGCACCGGCGGCCAGGGTGCGCTGCACTTGCCCATCGAGTTCATCGCGCAAATCGGCACGGGCCATCGGGCCAAGGTTGATAGCGCTGTCCAGCGGATCACCGACTGTCAGCTGGCTGACGGCAGCCACGAACTTGCGCGTGAATGCCTGCGCAATCGGTTGCTCGACAATGAAGCGCTTGGCCGCCAGGCACACCTGGCCGGCATTCTGGAACCGCGCTTCGACGGCTGCTTTCACCGCCAGGTCGATATTGGCGTCGGCCAGTACGATAAAGGCGTCGGAGCCACCGAGCTCCAGCAGGCTTTTCTTCAGAGCCCGTGCGGCGGTGCCGGCTACCGCAGCACCGGCGCGCATGCTGCCGGTCAGCGTCACGGCGGCGATGCGTGGGTCTTCGATGGTGCGGGCCACGGTATCGTTGTCAGCCACCAGATTGACGAACAAGCCCTTGGGGAAACCGGCCGCTTCATAGGCGTCCTGCAAGGCGTAAGCCGAGCCCATGACGTTGGGGGCGTGCTTGAGCATGAAGCCATTGCCGGACAGCATGATGGGCGCCGAGGCGCGAATCACCTGCCACAGCGGGAAGTTCCAGGGCATGACCGCCAGCACGGTACCGATCGGCAGGAAAGAAACATGCACCTGATCGTCCCCCTCAACCTTGACCGGCTCATCGGCCAGAATCGCCGGGCCATGCTCGGCCACCCACTCAAGGGTGGCGGCGCATTTCTCCACCTCTCCCCGCGCCGATAGCAGGGTCTTGCCCATTTCGGCGGTGATCAGCGTGGCCAGGGGTTGCGCGCGCTCTCGCAGGATAGCGGCCAGGCGCCGATAGGCCGCCACTCGTTCGTGCATCGGGGTGGCACGCCACAGGCGGAAGGCGGCGGCGTTCACATCGAGCAGTTGCTCGACTTCACTGGGCGTCTGAAACGAATACGTGGCGATCAGCTCACCGGTTGCCGGGTTACGCGACGTGGCCACGGGGGCATGGTTGGATGCTGCGTTCAAGTTGCTCATCGGTATCACCTCGTTGACGGTACGCCAGCCCTGTTTGCGCTGCGATGACCGCCACTTTAGGTACACCCGAGAATGCCAGGAAGGCGTGTTGTTATCCTATGACTGCGGGTCATAGGCAGTATGGCGAGGGATGTAGGTGACCAGCGACAGGTCCGGCCGCCCTTCCGGCGTAAGGGCCACATAGGTGAAATCGATGTAGCCACTGATGGGGTGCAGCAAACGCTTGCGCCCTTCTTCGAAGCCTTTGACGTCGGTGTCTTGCCACCATTCGCGAAACTCCGGACTCTGCGCCGACAGCTCTTCAACCAGGCTGTCGAACGGCGCTTTGTCCAAGGCCTGCGCCCGGGCCGCACGAAAGGCGCTGATCATGCCGCGGGCCATCTGCTCCCATTCCAGGATCACGGTCCGGTAAGGCGGATAGAGGAACAGCAGCCGCAGGGTGTTGCGCTCATGCGGTTGCAGCGAACCGTAGTCGACGAACAAGTCGGCGATCGCGTCGTTCCAGGCCAGGATGTCGAGTCGGGCATTGCGCACATAGGCCGGGATCGGATTAATGGCTTGCACCAGCATCTCCAGACCCGCGGTCACTCCACCGCCTGTCGCCGCGGTGGGCGCCTCCAGCGCGGACAGCGCATAAAGATGCGCGGATTCGACGCGGTCGAGCTTGAGCACGGTGGAGATGCGCCGCAGCGCATCGGGCGAAGGTTGAATATCACGCCCCTGTTCAAGCCAGGTGTACCAACTGACGCTGACCCCGGCCAGTACGGCCACTTCCTCGCGACGCAAGCCGGGCGTGCGCCGCGGCCCTTCAGGAAGGCCGAAGTCCTTTGGATCGAGACGGGCGCGTCGGCTGGTGAGAAACTTGCCGAACTCGCGGCGCTGCTCTACAGATGGCCTGTTTGCCATAAATCACTCTTGCGCGAAGTTTTCGTGCGGTGATCATAAGGCGCCAGCAGCGGCACGACTACCTGCATCCGTGACGGGATCGAGCGAAGTTTCAATCCGGGTGATTGATCCTGGTGCGCAACGTCCTCATCAATCCCAAGGCAAAAGCACACTCTGCGGCGATGAATAACGGCCCGATCAACAAACTCATGAGGTCATCCACAAAGGCCGGTTTGCGGCCTTCCCAAACATGACCGAGAAACTGCAGCCCCCAACCCAGAACAAAACTGCCCGCACCCAGCAGCAACCAGACCACCGTCGACTGCTGTGCCGCCAGGTGACCGAGCGCTGCGGCGCAGCAGAGGCTGATCGATAAGGCCAGCCCCAGCCTGACGTCCAGGCACAGGTAATAGACCGAGATGACGGATACCGCCAGCCATGCGATAGAAATACCGGCCGGGCCAACGGGCAGCATCGGCCTGGACAGCAGGATCGCCACGCCAAGCACGATCAGTGGGATACCAAAGAAATGGGTGACGACGTTACGCCGGTCCTGGTGATAGGCGCCGTATTTTGCCAAGTGTTGTTCTATGCGTCTCATGGAAGCCCCGGATAAGGTCGAGCGGTGCATCTATAATGGCGTGGCGCCGCGGGTACGAATGTCAGCCAACCGACACAAGGAAAAATAATGCCCCGCTTGTCGATGACAGACCACAGCCTTCTCGCCACCCTGCAACGCGGTGACTGGTTCGCCACACTCCCCGCTCCCTTGCAGCAACGGATCCTCGACGCTGGCGAACAGATCGACCTGACCGAGGGCGAACGCCTGTTCGCCAAGGGCGATGCGCCGGACGGGCTTTACTGTGTGCTGCAAGGCACTGTGCGCATCAGTACCGTCAACGAAGCGGGCCGAGAGATGATTGTCGCGCTCCTGGAGCCGCCCCATTGGTTCGGCGAAATCGCACTGTTTGATAATGAGCCTCGCACTCACGACGCCTGGGCGACTGCGGATACATGCCTGTTAAGGCTGGCGCAACGAAAGCTGGAGAACATGCTCGAACTCCACCCACAAGACTGGCTGTACTTTGGCAGGCTGCTGACGCGAAAACTACGGGCTGTCTTCAGCGCCATGGAAGACATGGCACTCACCCCGCCGACCGCTCGCCTGGCGCGAAGACTGGTCAATATGGCCGATGGATTCGGCACCCTGGCGGAGGGCAGCCAGCGCACCATCACGGTGTCTCAGGAAGCGCTGGGCTCGATGCTGTCTCTTTCGCGTCAGACCATCAATCAGTCTTTGAAAGAGTTGGAAGTGGCCGGGGGGATTCGGCGTATGCGGGGGGCGATCGTGATTGTTGAAATCGACAGGTTGATTGCCAAGGGCAGCGAGTGACGCCGCCAGACGCAAACTGCCATTTCCCTCCATACCGGGGCGCCCACGACAGGCCTTGGGTCATCTAGATCCCGCTGAACCAGTTATACCCCTGATCTTCCCAATACCCGCCCGGATAATCGTTGCTGACGAATATCTCGACGATATGCTTGGGGTTCTTGAAGCCCAGCTTGGTTGGCACTCTGACGCGCAAGGGGTAACCATACTCAGGCGGCAAGGCGACCTCGGCATAATCGAGTGCCAGCAATGTCTGGGGGTGCAAGGCCGTGGGCATGTCGAGGCTGGAGTAATAACGATCGGCGCATTTGAACCCGACGAACTTGGCGGTAGTGTCGGCGCCGATGTGTTCGAGGAAGGTCCGCAACGGCACCCCGCCCCACTGCCCGATCGCACTCCAGCCCTCAACACAGATCAGGCGGGTTATGTCCGTGCGTTGCGGCAACTTGCGCAGCCCTTCCAGGGTCCAGGGGGCCTTGTCGCGGACCATCCCCGATACCGCCAGGGAATAACTGCCCAAGTCGATATCCGGTATATCTTCCTCGCCGTAAAAGGCGTTGAACGGAAACGGCTGGGTCATCTGCGCCTTGGAGAACGTCGGCGCCAGCCGCTGGCCGCTGAACAGCCAGGCCTGAACGCGGTCGTTCCAGCGCGACATGGCCCACAGCACCTTGTCGACCTGATCGCCGTCCTGCAGATTGCAGCCGGTGAGCATGGCCATGGCGCCAACGGTCAGGCCGCCACGCAGAAAATGGCGGCGCTGAATGTTTTCCAACAGGATGCGCTGCGCGGGCTCCAGCTTGACTGGAGGGCCGCGGCGTTTTGGCGATTCAATCATGATCGGGTTTTCCGGTTTCCATTGGCCGTAGGCCGCCAGTGATCATCGGCAACAGGGTTTTGGGCACCAGGAGCACCAGCACCAGGTGCACGACCACGAACGCGCCGATCGCCGCCATGGCCGTGAAATGCACATAGCGCGCAACGTCGTATCCACCCAGCAGTGCCACCAGCTCTTGTAGCTGTATGGGTTTCCAGATGGCTAACCCCGACACCACAATCAGCACGCCCGCCGCCAGCACCAGCCAATACATCAACCGCTGCACCGCGTTGTACACGCCCTTTTGGTGAACGAGCCGAAAGCGCAATGCGTCAAGCAGATCGCGTTTGACCGCCTTGGCCGTCACCGGCAACAGATCGCGTTTGAGGTGTCGACTGGCCAGACCGTACAGCACATAGATCAGACCATTGGCGGCAAGCAGCCACATCACTGCAAAATGCCAGGCCAGTGCGCCTCCCAGCCAGCCACCGACCGTCAGTTGCGTCGGGAAGCGAAAGGCGAACAGCGGCGAGGCGTTGTAGATCGCCCAGCCGCTCATGAACATGCAGCACATGGCAAACGCGTTGATCCAATGCGTAAGGCGCACGGGCCAGGAGTGAATGCGACGCTTGGCCATCGAATGGCGCTCCTTTACCAGGCTTGGCGATACCCGATGCCAGCGGACTCGCTGGCGCAGGCACTCCTGACAGTTGTAGTCGATTACATCGGTGGTTGGAAACCATCTTTGCCGACGGCGACGCCACGTGCGCTTTTACCATCATCGGCAGGGAACACGACGATCTTGGCGCCCTTGACCAACTGCTCGACCTTGCCCTTCTCGACATAGGCGATCGGTACATCCTGTGGCACCACCAGTTGCTTCTCGCCACCCTCATATTTGACCGAAAGCGTACGGCCGTTGGTTTTCGCCAAAGTGCCCACGGTACCGTTGGTCATGGTGCCGGTGCTGCCATCGGCATTCTGCCAACCGTAGTGACCTTCACCGCTGCCCTTGAGGCTCGCTTCGAAGACGGTGACTTCCAGTGCCTTCAAGGTACCGTCCGACTGGGGAGTGGCTGCCGAACCGATAAAGCTGTCGGCCTTGATCGAATCGATATCCGCCTTGGATACCAGACGAATACCGGTTTTATCGGTCAAGCCAATGGTCTGGTGGGCGCCAGCTCGAGTGGTGAACGACAGCGTATTGTTTTCAACGCTGTCGACCGTGCCACGCATCGGCTTGACGACAGGCATGTCGGCAGCCGAGGCCATTACAGCGGCGCTCAACAACAGTGTGCCTAAGGTGCAGGACAGGGCAGTCTTGATCTTCATTGAGACGATTCCTTGCGATGGGTGTATAGCTATCCTCGACGAACAACCGGCCCCTCAGCATGACCGGCGAATGACATTTTTGTCATTCGCGCCGTCACTTCCGTCAATGACAGAAATGTAACCGACACGGTTGCAACCGTTGTTTAGACTGCGTTGCGCACGCATTGTGCGACACGCCTGTTAAAAGTCAGTCGAGAACGCCCGAGCGAGCCCAGACGATGCACATTCTGTTGATCGAAGATGACACTAAAACCGGTGAGTACCTGAAAAAAGGTCTCGGCGAATCCGGCTATAACGTCGACTGGGCCCAACACGGCGCCGATGGATTGCACCTCGCCCTGGAAAACCGTTACGACCTGCTGGTGCTCGACGTCATGCTGCCTGGCATCGACGGTTTCCAGATCATCGAAGTGCTGCGTGCCCGCCAGGACGTACCGGTGCTGTTCCTGACCGCGCGTGATCAGCTGCAGGATCGCATTCGCGGCCTTGAGCTGGGCGCCGACGACTACCTGGTCAAACCGTTTTCGTTCACCGAACTGCTGCTGCGCATCCGCACCATCCTGCGCCGCGGCGGGGTGCGCGAAGCCGACCGCTTTCAGCTCGCCGATCTTGAGCTGGATCTGCTGCGCCGACGGGTCACGCGTCAGCAGGAGGTCATTGCGCTGACCAACAAGGAGTTCGCCCTGCTGCATTTACTCTTGCGCCGCGAAGGCGACGTACTGTCGCGCACGCAGATCGCATCGGAGGTGTGGGACATGAACTTCGACAGCGACACCAATGTGGTAGACGTTGCCGTCAAGCGTCTGCGCAGCAAGGTCGACGCGCCTTATCCGATCAAGCTGATCCATACCGTGCGCGGGATTGGCTACGTCTGCGAGGTGCGGCCATGCGAACCCGACGCCAACCTTCCCTGACCCTGCGTTCGACCTTGGCGTTTTCGCTGGTAGCGATGCTCACCGTGGCGGGCGCTGGCGTCTATCTGTACGAGTCGATGAAAGCCTCGCTGCTGCAGCGCAGCGACCACGCGGTACTGGGGCGCCTGGATCACTTTCGCAAACTGCTGCACTACGACCTGACACTGGACAAGTTGCAGAGCAGCCCGCAGATATTCGAGAACATGCTCGACAGCGAAGACGATATTTTCATCATCGCCGAGCCCGGGCAGACGCCGGTGATCATGGTCAACCCGCTGCAGGCCGAGCTCCCGCCGTTGCCGGTGACTGCCGAAGGCATGCGGGCCGATGCCGCCAGCCTGCGCACCGGCATGGCCCCGTCGGGCGTACCGCTGCGGGCAGCGACCGTGCAAACGAGCTCCGGCGGGCGGGCGGTCAACCTCACGGCTGCGCACATCATGGTCAAGGAAATGAGCCTGCTGGCGGACTTTCGCCAGCGCATCTATCTGGCCGTGGCACTGGCGTTTCTGATCACCGCACTGCTCGGTTTCGTGCTGTTGCGCCGCGGCTTGCGGCCGCTGCGAGAAATGGCCGCGCATGCCGCCGACATCTCCCCCGAGCGCCTCGAGAGCCGCATGCGCAGCGAAAACACACCGGTGGAGCTGCAACAACTGAGCGATGCCTACAACGCCATGCTCGATCGTCTGGCCGACGGGTATCTACGGCTCACGCAATTTTCGGCAGACCTGGCCCACGAGATTCGCACGCCGGTGGGTTCGCTGATGGGGCACTGCCAGGTCGCGCTGCGTCAGGTGCGCAGCGCCGATGAGTATCAGGCGCTCCTCGCGTCGAATCTTGAAGAACTCGAACGTATCTCGCGGATTGTCGAGAGCATTCTTTTTCTGGCCCGTGCTGATGAGACCCAGGCCGTACTGCAACGCCAGCCTTTGTGCGTGCATGACGAAATGCAGCGCGTGGCGGAGTACTTTGAAGGGCTCGCCGAAGAACGGCAGATCCGTCTGCTGATCTCGGGGGACGCAACCCTCAGCGCAGACCCGCTGCTGCTGCGCCGGGCCCTGAGCAACCTGGTAGCGAACGCGATCAGGTACGCCGATCACGGCAGCGAGGTGCTGATCGGCGTCACCACGGCGCAGGCGCACTGCCGCATAGAGGTCGAAAATCAGGGCCCCGTGCTGAGTGACTCGGCCCTGAGCAAACTGTTCGACCGCTTCTATCGGGGCGATGCTTCGCGGCACCAGAGCTCGGATTCCAATGGCTTGGGATTGGCCATCGTGGCAGCGATCATGCAGCTGCACGGCGCAGAAGCGAGCGTGGTGCAGCCGCGCCCAGGGTATATCCGCTTTGCGTTGAGTTTTCCGATGGCGTGAGCGGCGCAAGTACCGCATTGCCGTTAAATCAATCGGGGTGAGCGCCCGGCGCACTCACCCGCCGATCTCGCTCCTGGATCACTGCAGCCGATTAGCAAATTGCCCCACGGCATCGACAACCTTCTTCGCGCCTTCGCGGATCTCGACAATCACTGCGCCCGCCTGATTGGCCAATATCAGGCCCTCTTGGGCCTGGCCTCTGCTGCTGGCGATGCTGTCAATGGCCGCCTCTACCAATTGCTGGTTTTGCTGCACCACCGTCACGATTTCATCCGTCGCCTTGCTCGTGCGGCTGGCCAGCTGCCTGACCTCATCGGCAACCACGGCAAAGCCCCGACCCTGTTCACCGGCACGCGCTGCTTCGATCGCCGCGTTCAACGCCAGCAGATTGGTCTGGCTGGCGATCCCACCGATGGTCTGTACCATCGTGCTGATCAATAGAGACTGCTTGCCCAACGCTTCGATACCAGCGGAGGCCGAGGCCATTTCCTGAGTGATCAGCTCCATGGTTTCCAGGGTTTTCTTCACCACTTGCGTGCCGTTCTGGGCGGTCGAATCGGTTTGCCGAGACACCTCATACGCGGTCGCAGCCGCCTCGTTGACCCGCGATTCGCGCTCCACCTGGTCAGTGACGACGGTCGCGAACTTCACGACCTTGTATAGCCTGTCCTGGGTGTCGCGCACCGGATTGTAGGTCGCTTCCAGCCACACATCGCGCCCATGGCTATCACGGCGCTTGAAACGGCCCGCCATCACTTCCCCAGCGTTGAGACGGCGCCAGAAAGCAGCATAATCGCTAGCGCTGGTATCGCCCGGTACACAGAACATCGAATGGTGCTTGCCGACGAGCTGGGCAAGGTTGTAGCCCATCGCTCCCATGAATTGCGGGTTGGCGCGCAGCACGTTGCCACCGAGGTCGAACTCGATGACCGCTGTCGAGCGCTGTAGCGCAGCAATCACATCCTCATTCTCCCGCGCTGTTTCGGTCGCCTGCGTCACGTCCATGCCCAGGCACAGGATGCTGGTGGCTTCGCCGTTGATGTCTTTGAGCGGTTGCCAGTGCGCCTGTATCCACGCCAACGAGCCGTCGGCCTTCAGGAAACGGTACTTGTCGGATACAGAGCTGCCGCTGCTTACCGCAGCGCGCAAATTGGCATAGCACGGCAAGGTCTTGACGTAATCCGGCACGAACGCCGACAACGGCTTGCCGGTAATCTGTTCCGCCTTAAGGCCCAGCAGCGCCGCAAAGCGTGCGTTGCAATGCACGATGTTGTAATTCCCGTCCACCGAGAACTTGATCATCTCGGCCTCAAGGCTTGCCTGGACCTGGCGCAGTATCAACAGCTCGGCATCCTTGAGCAGCAGTTCTTTCTTGAGGGTATTGTTGAACATAGCGCGCACCGGATGTCTTGGAGTTGCACTGGCTATCGGCTTGGTCGCCTGCTACATGAGCGCATAAATTAAATGGCCGATTTCAAATCACACAATTGTCCGCGCCATGTCGAACTTTCAGTGGTTTGTCAGAAGTTCCATTGTCCAAATCTATCGTGCGCCGCGAGTATTCCTATTGGGCAAAGCGTGCCGACGCAGCTAGGATCGCCGGAAGATGGCACCTAGCCATCATCCAGACACTCTGTGAGTCAAGTCCATGAAAGTCTCATCCTTATCGCTGGCCGGGCGAATTGCCCTGGGCTTCACCGCCGTGCTGTCGCTGCTGCTGGTGATCACTGCTATCGGAATACAACGGGTCAGCGTGATCGACGCCACACTCAAGGATGTGAGCGAAAACGCCACGCTCAAACAACGCTACGCCATCAACTTTCGCGGTAGTGTTCACAACCGGGCCATCGCTATCAGGGACGCAGTGCTGGTGACTGACGATGCTGATCTGATCAAGCACACGCGTGAAATAGACGAGTTGAAATCCGCCTATAAAGAGTCAGCACTGGCCATGGATTCGCTCTATTCAACGAGTCATACCTCGGCCGAAGAACGCACGCTGCTGGACGCGATCAAGGCCATCGAAACGGTGACGCTCAAATCTACCGATCAGGTGCTCGCTCTGCGAAAGAGCGGCCAGATAGAGGCCGCACAGCGCATGACGCTTGAGCAAACTTCGGCCAGCTACAGCGAATGGCTCAAGCGGGTCAATGCCCTGATCGACCACGAGGAGGCGTTGATCAAGTCGAACATCAGTGACGTGCAAGCGACCGCAGGGGCATTCGCGACGCTGATGCTGACCGCAACGGCCTTGGCGACCCTGTTGAGCATCGCCATCTCGATCCTGATCATCCGCTACGTGAGGTCTACTTTGGGCGCGGAACCCGCCGCCGTCGCCAACACGATCCAGCGACTGGCCGAGGGTGACTTGCATCAGGTCATCACCACCGCCTACCCCGACAGCGTGATGGGGGTATTGCAGCGTACGCTCGAACACCTGTCCGAGACCGTCATGGAGGTACGGCAAACGGCTCGCGATGTCACCTCTTCATCGGCCCTGCTCTCGTCGGCTTCGGCCGATAACAATCAGCACATGAACACGCAAGCGAACGAAACCCAGCAAATTGCCACCGCCATCACACAGATGGCTGCGACGGTCAGTGAAGTCTCTCGCTATGCCAGCCAGGCGTCACAGGCTACCCGTCAGGCCGATGTCGAGATTGAAGACAGCAGCCGCAAGGTCTGCGACGTCGCGAACACCCTGCAAGGCCTGGCTACCACACTGGCCGAGGCTACAGCGACCGTTACGCAGGTGTCGAAGGATGGCGAAAATATCGAGGCGGTGATCGACGTGATCAATTCCATCGCTGCGCAAACCAATCTCCTGGCCCTGAACGCAGCGATCGAAGCCGCTCGCGCGGGAGAACACGGACGAGGATTCGCGGTAGTCGCGGATGAAGTCAGGTCGCTGGCCAACCGCACCCAGCAATCGACGGTGGAGATCAGAGACATGATCACGCGCCTGCAGTCCGGCACCCAAAATGCAACTACCGTGATGCTGACCAGCTGCAACCTTGCCGGTGAGACGGTCGAGCAGGCCCTGGCCGCCACGCAAACGCTCAGTCAACTGCGTGTGCAAGTGGGCGCGATCAACGATATGAACAGCCACATCGCGGCGGCTTCGGTGCAACAAAGCGTGGTCGCGGAAGAAGTGTCAGCGAATATCACACGTATCCACAGCGCTACCCTTCAGTCCTCGGAAGGGTCCAAGAGTGTGGCGGCATCGAGCCATTCACTGTCTGACCTTGCCGATCGCCTCACCCAGAAAGTAGCGTTTTTCAAGGTGGGATGACGTCGAGTGATCAAATCGGCCCGGTTTGCTCAGCGGGTTGATTCGACGTTTCTGCTGGCTCCAGCGTCTCGCGGCAATACTCCACGAATACCTGCGCCAGCTTGGTCAATTCAGTCTGAAGCAGCCTGGCAGCACAGAGCCGCAGGGGGAATTACGCGCCAGCTATCACTTGCGTCATTCGCCATGAAGCGCTCGCTAATCCTCCAGCCGGATCACCGCGACGCCCGACTCGATAACGCCTTAGCAGATCCCCCAGCAGGTGCCGGGTCGACTGCTGAGCGGTAGCGATGCCCTAGGCTGGCAGGGACCGATTCAGCGTTGCTATCAACTGCGCGCCATCGATGGGTGGTACCGCCGGTGGATCACTTCGCGATCATGCTGCAGTCAGCGCGGTGGAACTCCAGCGACGCACTGACAGACACTGGGTGCACGAGCGGTATGCGGCGGAGGGTGAGTTTTACGCGCCTTGGGATTACGACGACAGAATTGTTGGATACACTGACCCAGCCAAGCGGGCTGGCCCCGCACTGAATCAGGAATCGCATGATGTCCGTCCAAGCCCGCAACAATGTGCATGTCTTTGGCCACGGGCCGATAACGCTGGTCTTCGCGCATGGCTTTGGCTGCGACCAGAACATGTGGCGGTACGTCGAGCCTGCTTTCAGGGAGGGCTGGCGCACGGTACTTTTCGATCTGGTGGGGTGTGGCAACTCTGATCTTGGCGCTTACGAAATCGACAAATACGCCACCATGGAGGGCTATGCCCAGGACATCATCGAGATCATCGATGAGTTCGGCGAGGGTACAGTGGTGTTCGTCGGGCATTCGGTCAGCGCGATGGCGGGTGTGGTCGCCGCCAATCTGCGCCCGGGCCTCATCCAGGCGCATGTGATGATCGGCCCCTCCCCTTGCTATATCAACGACGGTAGCTACCTTGGCGGCTTTACCCGGGAAGATATCGACGCCCTGCTGGAGACCCTCGAAAGCAACTACCTGGGTTGGTCGAGCGCTATGGCTCCAGCCATCATGGGAGCGCCGGAGCATCCCGAGCACGGCATCGAATTGACCAACAGCTTCTGCAACACCGACCCTGAAATCGCCAAGCGCTTCGCTCGAGTCACGTTTTTGTCCGACCTGCGCGACGAAGTGGCCAGGTTGAGCGAACCGGCGCTGGTCATCCAGTCTTCGGACGATTTCATCGCGCCTATGGAAGTTGGCGAGTATCTGCGCGACACCCTTGCGCAGGGGCATCTGGCGGTCGTACAGAACACCGGACACTGCCCGCACCTCAGCGCACCGGATGCCTGCATCGCGGCGATGAACGGCTTCCTCCAGCAGCATGTGGACACCCGCCCCGATGCCAGGTGACGACGCCTTCATTCCGGACGCAGAAACGCTCTATCGCCATGCCTCATGCGCGCTGTTGGTCACCAATCGAGCCGGGCTGATTCTCAAGGTCAATCAAACCTTCTGCACCTGGCTGGGCTACAACAGCGAAGCCTTGGTGAATAAGCGTCGGATACAGGAACTGCTGACCGTCGGCGGCAGAATGTTCCATCAGACCCACTGGGTCCCCCTGCTGGAAATGCAGCGGTCGGTGGCAGAGATTCAATTCGACTTCAAAGCCAGCAATGGCCGCCTTGTGCCGATGGTGGTGAACGCTAGCCGGCGCGAGCACGACGGGCATCTCTACGACGAAATTTCGGCCATCGTGATTGCCCAGCGGCACCTGTTCGAGCAGGAGCTCAAAGGCGCAAAACGCCAGGCCGAATCGGCCCTTGAAGAGCATCTGGTGCTGCAGCGGGAGTTATCGGTCGCCGATGCGCGGCTGCGTATCGCGCTGGAGTCCGCTCAGTTGTACGTGTGGGACGTTGATCTGCAGACCATGGAGCGCCGCTATGATCCCGGTGTGGCGCGATTGCTGGGCTTCAACTCGCCGCAGCCGATCACGGAGGCTGCCTACAACAGTTTCATCGATCCCGCCGACGTCGCGCAAGAACGACAGTTGTTTCAAGCAGCCATGGAATCACCCGGTCATACCTATCGCTGCGTATACCGCTTGAACGGCGTCGACGGCAGCCCGCGTACCGTGCTGGCCACCGGCCGCGGCGTGGCAGACGCCAATCAGGCGTTATTGCAGTTTGTCGGGGTGCTCCACGATATCACCGAGGTCAGCCTGCAACGGATGATGGCGGAAGACCGCGCGGTATTTGCCGAACAGATGATCGGCATCGTCAGTCACGATTTGCGTAATCCGTTGCAGATCATCTCGATGGCGACACAACGCATCGAGACCAGCCGACAACCGTCGGACCAGATCACCATGCTCGGTCACGTCCGCGAGGCCACGCACAGGGCTCAACGACTGATCAACGATCTGCTGGACTTCACCCAGGCTCGGATAGGACAGGGCCTGTCGATCAATCCCGCTGACGTTGTCGTCAAAGACGTACTGCAGATGGCGGTGGAGGCGCTGCGATTCGCCAATCCCGGAAGGCAGATCATTCTGGTCGTTGATGCAGCCCGGCACTTTCATCTGGATATCGACAGAATCACGCAGCTGCTGGGCAACCTGATTTCGAACGCCATGACCTATGGCGCCGCTGATACCCCGGTCACCGTCAATGCCCGTCTGGATGCCGCTGAACTGGTCATTAGCGTGCACAATCAGGGTGACCCTATACCCACCACCTTGATGCCGACATTGTTTACACCCATGACTCGCGGAACGGGCGTGGGCCAAGTGGTCAGAAGCGTCGGGCTAGGGCTTTACATCGTCAGCGAAATAGCCAAGGCGCATGGAGGCACGGTGGGCGTAACGTCCTGCAGCGGGGCAGGCACGACGTTTTCGGTGAGGTTACCCGCTCAGTTTTAGCCAGAGTCGAGCGTGGTCGGGCGTTGCGATGGAAGCCGGCACTTGTCGAGCTCGTTGCAGAGCGGTCTACCCGCCTGCACCCTGACACATTCAAAACCAGTCGGCCGTCGAAGCCCCAGTTTCACCGCCAAAAAAAATTTCGCCTGAGCTCTTGAAATCGTTTTTGGTCGATCCTAGATTTTTATTACGCGATGCCGAACACGGGTCGCGTTTTGAATCACTTGGAGAAAACTCAGGAGATTTCGCAATGGCTACTACTCTTTCGTTGGCACCACTGTTCCGTCAGTCCGTAGGCTTTGATCGTTTCAACGACCTGTTCGAGTCGGCGCTTCGTAGCGAGACCGGCAATGCCTATCCCCCTCACAATGTCGAGAAACATGGTGATGATGAATATCGCATTGTCATCGCCGCGGCTGGACTTGCTGAGCAGGACATCGACATTCAAGTCGAAAAAGGTGTTCTAACGGTTGCCGGCGGCAAACGTGAAAACGAGAAGGCAGTCACCTACCTTCATCAGGGCATTGCCCAGCGGGCATTTCGGTTGTCATTCCGCTTGGCGGATCACATCGAAGTCCGAGGCGCGGCGCTGAACAATGGCTTGCTGAGCATCGAGTTGCTCCGCACCGTTCCAGAGGAGGCAAAGCCACGACGCATTGCTATTGGTGGCTCTGACAAGCCCGATCTCAAAGCTGTCGCAGGGCAGTAAACCCATGGGGCGCTCTTCGGAGCGCCCTTTCCAGATTCACTCGACTGTTTTCGTTGCATCCCGTTGGCCGTCGGGCCGCGGGTGCAATTTCCCATAGCCTGTTGCCAGGCCTGACTGTACGCATGTCTGGATATCGCTGCGAACCCTGCAGATGCTTTACAACAGTCTCGAATGCCACGCACCGCTTTCTTTCTGCTGATCAGCCGCTAACGGTGCTGATAGAATGCCATCAGCCTCAAACGCCAACTTTCCGAGACATCACATGAATCCAGAATTAACTGAAGAAGAGATGCGCCGTGCCCTCTTCGGCCATGCAGAAGTCTGCGCTCCGATAATCATCGCCCCACCCCTGAAGGAGCCCGTCGCGGATATCGTTATTGCGCCGACGGCTAAACCCCAGGTTAAGAAGAAAGCATCCAAAGCATTCACACCCAGATTGAAAGTCACCTTGCGGGTAGGAAATGAATTTGAAGGTGAGACGTTTGAACTGATTCATGAGGCCGACACGCTGAGCACCATCCTCGCAGAACAAGAGGCCACGAAGGCGGCACGAAAAAAATACAAATATGTGGAGTTGGTGTCGGTTAAATCGATGTAGCGCACCTGGCTACATCCACGGCCATTTTAATTCTACCGCCCATCTTCTACCCCTCACCGCCACCCGCCTTAAACTGTTCATACAGCCTATAGCGCTACCTTCGAGTGCCGTTAGCGAGAAAGCCCGAGCATTAAAGGGCCATTTCAGGCCCGCAAAATACGCTCGATACGCTCACGCGCGCCCCCGGTAAGCCGCTTGATGCCCAACAAGCACGCAACCTCCAGCGCTGGATCGGCAGCATCGATGATCGCCGCCGCCATTCGCAGCTCCTCAGCGGCAACGTCTTCGATAGCGCGAGCGGAGCGGCTGGCGGAGGTCACTCTGGTGATGTCGAAATATGAAACCAAACATTCAAGTTGCGCATCACACGCTTAGTGGCGATGCCGAGCGGCATGAGCTGTGAGCTATGAGTTATCCCCTACACCCCGACACCCATTCGCATTCTTGAGAGAAAGATTATGGCCAACACCTTTAAGGTCGGTGACGCTGTCCGGTGGAATTCAGAGGCGGGCGAAATTCACGGGAAGGTGACCAAGGTTCATGAACAAGATGTGGACTTCATGGGCAAGCACCGCCCGGCGTCCAAGGACGAGCCACAATACGAGGTGCAAAGCGACAAGACCGGTCATTTTGCGATGCACCATGGAAGTGCTTTGCATCGAGGCTGACATCTCATGCTGGATGGGCCAGCGCGAAGTGGATTTTGGCAACCCTGCCATTGGTATTCATGCGCTCGTGAATTTAGGGTTGGTATGAGCAAACCTGAGGACCGACTGCCGGATCAGCCCAAATCTCCGCCCCCTACCGGCAGCGTGACGCCGGTGATGTAGGAAGCCTCATCGCTGGCCAGAAACAGAATGGCGCTCGCTTGTTCGTTGATCGTGCCGTAGCGCTTCATCAAGCTGCTGTCGACGGTCTGGTCGACAATCTGCTGGTACCACCGTTGTTCGTCGGCGCTGGGCGCTTGGGTGTTGCGGGGGATGCGTCGTGGTGGCGCCTCGGTGCCACCCGGGGCCGTGGCATTGACTCGGATGCCTCGTTCGGCGGTCTCGAACGCCAGGCAGGCGGTCAGGGCGTTCACCCCACCCTTGGCAGCGCCGTAAGGCACCCGGTTCACCCCGCGAGTCGCGACAGAAGAAACGTTGACGATCGCTCCGCTACCCTGCTCGATCATGTAGGGCAGTACGGCGTGGCAACACCACAGTGTCGGGAACAATGACCGACGCACCTCAGCCTCGATTTCTTCGCTGCGGTAGTGCTCGAAAGGCTTGGCCCAGATGGTGCCGCCAACGTTGTTGATCAGAACATCGATACGCCCGAATCGACCATGGGCAGCGCCCATGACCTCGCCGCATTCGGTGCTCTGCTCGAGGTCGGCGGTGAGCGTCAACACTCGCTCGCTGCTGAGCTCGTGCACCAGCTCGGAGCGGTCCAATGCCACCACCCAGGCGCCCTCCTCCAGCAGGCGCTCGACCACGCGAAGACCTATGCCCTGTGCAGCGCCGGTGACCACCGCGACTTTGTCTGTAAAACGTAAGCTCATATCAACCTCCTTATGCGGCATCACCGGTCACGACGGCGTTCGGGGTGAATTTCTCGTAATGAAAACTGGCGGGGGTCACGCCCTGCTCGGTGAAATACTTGCGCACGGCATCGACCATCGGTGGCGGGCCGCACAGGTACACATCGACATCGCCGTCATTCAGGGCGCCCGAAGACATGTGCTGGGTGACATAGCCTTGGCGCGAATGGGCTGTGGCCGGGTCGGCAACACAGGTCACGAAGCTGAAGTTGTGCAAGCGATCCGAGAAGCCCTTCAAGGCGTCGACCATCACCAGATCCTGATCGCGTGTGACGCCATAGATCAGGCAGATCTGCTGGGTCTCGCCTTTTTCAGCGAGCACTTCGAGCATGGCCAGAAAAGGCGCCAGACCGGTGCCGCCCGCTAGGAACAGCAGAGGCCGAGTGACCGCGCGCAGGTAAAAACTGCCCAGTGGGCCGGTCATGCTGACCTGTTCGCCGACGCTGGCACCGGTCAGCCAGCTGCTCATGAGGCCCCCGGGCACCTGTTTGACCAGGAAGCTGGCCTGGGTGTCACCGGGGCGGCTGCTGAACGAATACGAGCGCGTCTGCTGGCCCCCAGGCACGGCAATATTGACGTACTGGCCCGGCAGAAAAACAGGCGCCTGGTCGAGGGTGAAACTGACCTCCACAGCGGCGTCGGCATGGGTAACGATGCTCGACACCGTCGCGCCGAAATGCGTGGTCCCCGTCTTGCAGGCACTGGAAGGTACCGGCACGCTGAGCACGCAATCGGACTGCACCACCATCTGGCAAGTGAGGACCTGACGCTGCTCGGCTTCATCCTCGGCCAGGGCATCTTCGATGTAGTCGTCGCCCAGGTCGTATTCGCCCGTTTCGCAGTGGCACTTGCAGGTGCCGCATACGCCATCGGAGCAGTCCATGGGCAGATTGATACGCTGGCGATAGGCGGCATCCAGCACCTTTTCGCCCGGCTTGCAGTCGATGAATCGGGTGACCCCATCCTCGAAGTTCAAGGCAATCGAATACGTCATGGCTTTGCCCTCAGATGTGGTAAATGTCGATGACTTGATGGATGTAGTCGTTCTTGAGCACGATCTTCTTGCGCGTGATCAGCGGCTGTTCGCCGCTGACGTCCAGGCGATAGAACGAGGTGCCGAAATACGAATCCGTGGTCTTGTAGCGATGGCTGAGGGTGTGCCAATTGAAGCGCAGCTCGACGGTGGCGCCGTCGTCGCTCAGCACTTCGAGGTTGGCGATCAAGTGTGCAGTGCGTGGCTCTGGCGTACTGGCACTGGAGCGCTCTGTCTTGATGCGGAACACTCGGTCTTCCAGGCCATCGCGGTTGGGGTAGTAGATCAGCGAGATTTCCCGGTGCGGGTCTTCGGTGAGGCTGTCCTGGTCGTCCCAGGCCGGCATCCAGAACTCCACGTCCGGGGAATAGCATTGCAGCCACTCATCCCACTGACGGTCGTCCAGCAACCGCGCCTCGCGATAGAGAAAGTCCAGCAGCAGGTCACGGGAGGTACTCATGGCTGAACCTCCTTGTCAGTGGCGATCACGCCAGCATGGTCGGACTCCAGCGCGGTCAGCAGGCGTGATGCCCAGAATGCATGCTGGCGCACGAACAGGCCCTCGTCCTCGGTCTTCACGCCACTGAGCTGTGGACGCATGCCCATGGCCTTGGCATTGTCGTCCGGGCCTTCTACCCACTGCTTCGCGCCACGGCTCAGATCGTTCCACAACGTGGTGGCACCCTGGTAGCCGGTCTGACAGGCGCGGAACTCTTCCAGATCGTCCGGCGTCCCCATGCCGCTGACGTTGAAGAAGTCCTCGTACTGCCGAATGCGGGTGGCGCGCTCCTTGTCGCTTTCGCCTTTTGGCGCCATGCAGTAGATGGTCACCTCGGTCTTGTCCACGGCAATCGGTCTTACCACGCGGATCTGCGTGGAAAACTGGTCCATGAGATAGACGTTGGGGTACAGGCACAGGTTGCGGGTCTGGTCGACGATGAAGTCCGCGCGCTCTTGCCCAAGGCGCTCGGCCAGGGCTTCACGGTGGGCATGCACCGGACGTACCTCGGGATTGAGCAAGCGGGTCCACAGCAGAATATGCCCGTGTTCGAAGGCGTACACCCCGCCCAGGCTCTTCGACCAGCCATTGGCATCGACGGTGCGGGTACCCTCGGCCTCGTAGTTGCGCCGACCCATGGTCGCCGAATAGTTCCAGTGCACGGAACTGACGTGGTAGCCGTCGGCACCGTTCTCGATCTGTAGCTTCCAGTTGCCGTCGTAGATATAAGACGAACTGCCACGCAACACTTCCAAGCCTTCGGGCGCTTGGTCGACCATCTGGTCGATGATCGTGCGGGTTTCACCCAGGTAGTCGCTCAGCTCGGGCGCCGCCTCGCTCAGGCTGCCGAACAGAAACCCACGATAGTTTTCGAAGCGACCAAGCCGGCGCAGGTCATGGGAGCCGTCGCAGTCGAAGCTGTCAGGGTAGGCCCCGGTCTTGGCATCCTTGACCTTGAGCAGCTTGCCGGCATTGCTGAACGTCCAGCCATGGAACGGGCAGGTGAACGAACCCTTGTTGCCTTGCTTGCGTCGGCAAAGCATGGCACCGCGGTGGGCGCAGGCGTTGACCAGACCGTGCAGCTGGCCTTGCTTGTCCCGGGTCACCACCACCGGCTGACGGCCGATGTAGGTAGTGAAGTAGTCGTTGATGTCTGGTACCTGGCTTTCGTGCGCCAGGTACACCCAGCCGCTTTCGAAGATGTGTTTCATCTCCAGGTCGAACAGCTGCTGATCGGTGAAGATGTCTCGGCGGCAGCGGAAAACGCCAGTGGCAGGATCTTCCTGGACAGATTCACGGATCTGTCGAGCAAGAGCGTCGATATTCTGATTCATGGGCTGGGCCCTCCGTTGTTCTTGTATCAGGCACTTTCACCTTAAATGCCTCGCCTTCCTGGCGATATCCAGCCACTGCACATCGCTATCCGTTTACCGCAAGGCCCTCTTGGCAGCGACGTGTGGTCTGCGACGGCAGTTCACCGAAGCGCTTGCGATAGGCTTCGGAGAAACGCCCCAGGTGCAGGAAGCCATGATCCAGCGCAACCTCTGTGACGCTGCGGGCAGCGGGCGACTGCAGCAACTCGTGGACCCGCTCCAGTCTGCGCTGGCGCACGTAATCGCGCGGCGACACGCCCACCTGCCTTTCGAACAGCAAGTACAGCGAGCGCTCGCTCACCCGTGCAACAGCCATCAGCTGTTCGATACTGATCTCTTTGCGCAGGTGTGCATCGATGAACTGCCTCACCGCCTCGAACCCCTGGCCTTGGGATTGCGCCGGTATTTGTCGGGCTACGTTACTGGCGAGCATGCCCAGCAGCTTGCTGGCCACAAGGCGTTCATAAAGCACCTGGACCTCAGGCGCTGCCGCGCTTTCTGCCTCCTGACAGATCAATCCCAGCAGTTGTACGAAACACTCAAGGGTACTGAGGTCATGACGCGAGGCGGCGAAGCGTATGCCGTTGCTGGGCAGGACCCATTTCTGCTCCACACAAGCACTCTCCAGGAGGCCTACGGGCACCTTGATGATGAATTTTTCGCAATCCGCCGAGTAGGTCAGGTCGACGGGGTCATCGGGATTGATCAGCAGGATCTCGCCGGGGGTGTAAATTTGTTCTCTATCGCGGGCGAAGGAACGACAGTGGCCGCGCAACAGGATTTGCAGGTGATAGATCGATTCCAGGGCCGGGGACAGCACCTGCACTCGCGCGCCGTAACTGATACGGCACAGGTCCAGGCTGGAAAAAGTCCGATGGCTGATGCTCGCCCGCGGTTGGCCTTTGGGGGGCATGCGAATCTCATGGCTGCCCACATGCTGGTTCACGTATTCGGACACCGCGTAGGCATCCGCCTGGTTGAAGATGCAGCTGCGTTCACTCAACAGGGTGGTCATGGTGTGCGCCTCTCTTGTTTTTTTATAAGCAGGCTCGGGGTGACGACAAAAGCTCCCGCCGCATTGCGGTCGGGAGCTCAATACTTCAGCGTTTCGTCATCAGGCTTCCAGCGCCCTCACCCGCTCGCGCTTGTCCTGCTCCCTGGGCTCTTCGGTAGGCTGCAGCACGAAGTCGAAGTCGATCTCGGCATACCGATCACCGCCGTCTTCCTTGAACACGATGTCGGCAATCAGCTCGTCACGTGTGGCATAGGCGAAATCGTCGTGCAGGTACTTGTCGCCCGCCAGGTTGATCTGGGTAGTCAGGTGTCGATAGCCGGGTCCGGAGATGAAAAAATGAATGTGCGCCGGGCGCTGACCGTGGCGGCCGAGCTGATCCAGCAGTGCCTGGGTCGGGCCATCCGGAGCGCAGCCGTAACCGGAGGGCACGATGCTCTGAAAGCTGTACCGTCCCTGGTCGTCGGTCTGAATGCGGCGGCGCAGGTTGAACTCGGACTGCGAGGGGTCGAAGTAGGAATAGGTACCTGCCGTATTGGCATGCCACACATCGACGATGGCATCGGCCACGGGCTCGCCCGCCACATTGCGCACCTGGCCTTTCATGTACAGCAATGTGCCGTGATCCTGGCCATCGTCGAGCCGCGCTTCGTATTGCGACAGCGGCGCGCCGGCCACATACAGCGGGCCCTCGATAGTGCGTGGAGTGCCGCCCACATGGCCGGCCTGCTCGTCTTCAGCATCCATCAGCAGGTCCAGGTAGTGCTCCAGGCCAAGGCCAGCCACCAGCAACCCGGCTTCCTGACGAGCACCCAGCTCATTCAGGTAGTTCACGGCTTTCCAGAACTCCTCGGACGTGACCTGAAGGTCTTCGATGATCTTGATGCTGTCGGTCAGCACGCGATGGATCACGGTCTTCATGCGGGCACTGCCGGCGGTCTTGTCAAAGCCGGCGGCGCCTTCGAAGAATTTCTGCACTTCGGCGGTATGGGAAATACGAACGGTCATGGCGGTTCCTCATCTTTATTCTTGTGGAAACAAACGTCATTCTTGTGCAGACATCAGGCAGTTTTCAGCGATCGTCGGCGTGGATCGACGAGGGGTGTCTGCACATGGCCATGACTTCGATGTCCATGTAGGGATACAGCGGCAGTTGCATCAGCGTGTCATGCAAGGCTTGGTTATCGGGCACATCAAAGATGCTGACGTTGGCGTACAGGCCGGCGATACGCCAGAGGTGTCGCCAGGTGCCCTCGTGCTGCAGGCGCTGGGCCAGTTCCTTTTCGTCGGCCTTGAGCCTTGCTGCTTGATCGGCTGGCATGTCGGCAGGAAGTTTGACGGTCATGCGTACATGAAAAAGCATGGCAGGTTCCTCAGTTGAACAAATGATGCGTTTATCGACGGGCGAACCGGGCGAGGCGTGCTTCGTCCAGTTCCAGACCCAGGCCAGGCAGGCGCGGGATCAACAGCTGGAAGTCACGGTACACCGGTGGCTGGACCAGAATATCCTCGGTCAACAGCAGCGGGCCGAACAATTCGGTGTGCCACTCAAGTTTGTCCAGAGTCGCGAAGGCATGGGCCGCAGCCAGTGTGCCGATGCTGCCTTCGAGCATGGTACCGCCGTACAGCCCGATGCCCGCTGCCTGGGCGATGGCGGCCGTACGCAATACGGCACGAGGACCACCGGTTTTGGCAATCTTCAGGGCAAAGATAGGCGCCGCGCCCATCTGTGCCAAGGCAAAGCTGTCTTCGACAGACTCGATGGCCTCGTCGGCCATCAGCGGGATCGGGCTGTGGGCGCTGAGGCGTGCCATGCCGGCACGGTCGTGGCGCGACAGAGGTTGTTCGATCAACTCGACGCCGGCATCGGCCAGCCGACGGCAGGCATTGATTGCCACTGCTTCGCTCCACGCCTGGTTGATGTCCACCCGGACGCTGGCCCGGTCCCCCAGGGCGCGCTTGATAGCCGCGACATGGGCAATGTCGCGGGCCGGCTCGCCTGCACCGATCTTCAGTTTGAAATGGCGATGGCGACGCAGATCGAGCATGCGCTCGGCTTCCTCGATGTCCTTATCAGTGTCACCGCTGGCCAGCGTCCAGGCGACTTCGACGCCGTCGCGCACTCGACCACCCAGCACCTCGGCCACGGGCAGGCCCAGGCGCTTGCCCAAGGCATCGAGCAAGGCGGTTTCCACCGCGCTACGAGCAAAGGTATTGCCACGGATGGCTCGGTCGACGCGCTGCATGGCAGCGTTGAGGTTGCTGGCATCCTGGCCGATCAGCAGAGGCGCAAACCAGGTATCGAGGTTGGTCTTGATGCTTTCCGGACTTTCTCCGGCGTAAGCCAGGCCACCGATGGTGGTGGCTTCGCCGATCCCGACGATGCCGTCGCTGCAGCGAATGCGCAGAATCACCAGCGTCTGCCCGTGCATGGTATGCATGGCCAGCTTGTGCGGGCGAATGGTAGGCAGATCGACGATCTGGATATCGAAATGTTCGATAGTGGCGGTCATGATGTCCGTCCTGTTTATGTTTGTTCTTGCCCCCAGATTGACGCGGGACGACCCGCCGGTCCAATATTGAATAGGTCTCGTTGAATACCCAGGAGGTATTGTGGAGCTTCGCCATCTGCGTTACTTCCGGGTTGTCGCGCAAACCCTCAACTTCACACGTGCGGCGCAGCAGCTGAACATTGCTCAACCGCCTTTGAGTCGGCAGATCCAGCAACTGGAAGACGAGCTGGGCGTCCACCTGCTGGAACGGTCGCGCCCGCTGCGGCTGACCGAAGCGGGTCGATACTTCCAGGAAAAGACCGGCTTGCTGCTCGAGCAACTGGAGCGTGTCAGTACCGACACGCGCAGAATCGGCACAGGTCACAAGCGTTGGTTGGGTATCGGCTTTGCACCGTCGACACTTTACGGCGCCCTCCCCGACCTGATACGCCGGCTGCGCAGCTACGGCGACATCGAACTGGGCCTGTCGGAGCTCATCACCCTTCAGCAACTGGAAGCCCTAAAAAGCGGGCGTATCGATATCGGCTTCGGCCGTTTGCTGTTCGATGATCCGGCGATCACTCAGAAAGTGCTGCGTGAAGACCCACTGGTGGCGGCGCTTCCGGCGGGGCACCCCTTGCTCGACGAGCCGGTCACTTTGCAGCAATTAAGCGCAGAGCCGTTCATTCTGTACCCCGGCAACCCGCGGCCCAGCTATGCCGATCACGTGTTGGGAGTGTTTGCCCAGCGTGGCTTGAAAATCCACGTCGCTCAGATGGCCAACGAGTTGCAGACAGCAATTGGCTTGGTGGCCGCCGGGGTGGGCATCACATTGGTGCCTGCCTCGGTGCAGCGGCTGCACCGGGATGACATCGGCTATGTGGCACTGCTTGATAGCAGCGTGACGTCGCCGATCGTCGTCAGCTACCGTACCGGCGACGTCTCGGATACTTTGCAACGTTGCCTGGAGACCCTTGCGCCGCATCGCTGACCGAGCAGCGGTACGCTTCCGGGCTACTGAAGAGCATCTCCGTTAGTGGCTGCTGCTAAGGAGATTCTGAAAAAGGCTTCCTAGTATCCGTTGATGGCGATGCTGCGGGTTCATCTCATGCAGAACTGGTCTGGTCACGGTGATCCGGCGATGGAAGAGGCGCTGCGCCGGGGGGCGATGATCGCAGGACGCCTTCGAACTTCAATGACAGTAAACCATCCAGAGCTGATCCACCCGCGTTGTAACGCTTTGGCTCATCATCTCCCCAGTCCGGATCCAGGGGCACACTCGCCAGCCTCACAGTGCCGCGTCCTCATCGCCCTTCTCCGTCGCCACCGGCTGGGAAGCGGCATGCACTCCGCCACAAAACTTAACTTTTGCTTATCACTGAAATAGCAGCGACCCACTCGATCTCGCGGGGGGCTGGCTTTAATACTGATGCTTCTCTGATTAGCACGGAAGTATCCTCATGTCCCGCATCTCCCTCGCCCTGAGTTACCTCGTCAGTTTTTTGCTATGTGCCGTAGCTCTTTCAGGGCTGGCAATAGTATTGGCCGCCCTTTTCAAACGGCTGTTCTAGCCCCTGTGACTCATCGCAGCCACGAGGGTCTCGATCAAGTGGCGTACTTGGGCGTCGCGATGAGTGGTATAGAGCGCGACGTCGCGGATCGGCAATTCCGGCAGGCCGAAACGCTTGGTGACATCCTCGCAGCACGCCGGGGCCATGCGCCCGACCATGGCGCCAATGCCGATGCCCGCCGCTACCGCAGCGCCTATCGCTAGAATGCCCGAGCCCACGAAAGCCTCGCGCCAGGGTCGGTCATGGGCCTGCAACGCGCTTGAAACCATACTACGCATTCCGCACGGCGCTGGCTGAATGGCAAGCGGCAGCGGCGCATCAGGCGCGACCTGCAAGGTAGGCACCGCCATCCAGGTGAAGTGCTCGGCGCCAATCACCTCGCCATCCTGGCGGCGATTGTCGTGGCGCAGGACCAGCGCGACGTCCAACTTGCCTTGCTCATAACCGTCGAGCAGCTCACGGGAGGTCCCCAGGCTGAAGGCCACCACCACTTCCGGGTCGGCGGCCATCAGGCGTTGTAGCCAGTAGGACAGGTCGGTGCCAACGATATGGTGGCTGACGCCGATGCGCAGGGTGCGCTTGGGCGTGTCGAAGCAACCCATGGCTTCGTTGTAACTGTCCAGCAGGCGCTGGGCATTGGCATGGAAAGCCTGGCCATGCGCCGATAAGGTCACCCGTCGTGGGGTACGGTCCAGCAAGGCACGACCGAGGGCATCTTCAAGCCGCTTGATCTTCAAGCTGATGGCGGCCTGGGTGGTACCCATAGTATCGGCCACCCGGGTGAAACTCCTGAACTGCGCTACCAGAAGAAAGGCGCGTATAGCGTCCATGTCGGGCGATTTCATCGACAAGCACCGTTATAGATTGTCATCGGAATATACCCAATGACCGCTGATGCCGGAAGCAGCACCAGCAAGTGACCTGACTACCGTGAAGTCCGATCTCAATCGGCAGTCATGACCTTCAGAGTGCGGCGTAACCAACGGTGCGCCTCATCGTGCTCCAGACGCGGGTGCCATGCCTGAACGATCATGACGCTGGTGGTAGGGATCGGCAGGGTGAACGTCCGCAGATTCAAACCAAGATGGCTGATCTTTTCCAGCATCGGAACCGGCACTGGCAACAGAAGATCGGAGTCAGCGACTGCAAACAAGGCTGCGTGAAAGGTTGGAACGATATAACTGACACGCCGAGTCAGGGACAGCTCGGCCAAAGCGACATCGATAGGGCCTTGCGAACGACCACGCCGCGAAACGCTTATATGATCGAACGAGGCAAAGCGTTCAGGGGTAATGTCCTCGTCGAATATCGGATGATGAGTGCGAGCGATGCCTACGAAGGGGCAGCTGAAGAGGTTCTGCACTTTGATGTCCGCGCCGAATTTTCGCGACGAACCGATCACCAGATCAATGCTGCCAGCATTGAGGGGGTCCACCTCCAGATCGCTTTCAGCGACAAAACGCAAAACCGAATTCGGCGCCTGCTCTTTCAGTATCGCCACGAGCTTTACGCCATAAGCGCCGACGAATACATCATTGGCGCGAATACTGAAAGTTCGGCTCATGGTCCTCAAGTCGAAACCCTGGCTTTGCACGAAGAAGCCCTGGGCGAGCTCCACGATACCGCGGACCTGCTCCTGTATCTGCAGGGCCTTGGGCGTCGGCATCATTCCCCGCTGCGAGCGTACGAGAATAGGATCTTCCATGACCTCGCGAATACGCGCGAGCGTTCGGCTCATGGCCGGTGCGCTCAAGTTCATCCGCCGTGCCGCCCCTGCAACGGAACACTCTTCGATGAGGCAATGGAGGGAGACAAGCAGATTGAGGTCAGGTGTTTTCATCGCTCAAGAATATCCAAAACCGCAAGGCGTACAAGTTAATTGCCCGCACATGGGCAGATTTCCACACTGCGCCAGACGCACACCGCAATCCACCCTGTGGCCGCACGTCCACCTGCCCCAATGGCTGCTGGGTAGTATCATCACCGTTGTCTGCCGTCCCCGGCGAGGGCCGCCTGAGCCGGCTGTTGCCACCCACCACCCAAGGCTTGATACAGCGTGACCAGCGTGAGCGACACGTCGGCGGTGCTATGCACCAAGGCAGCCTGGTTTGCCAACAAGGCGTTCTGCACCGTCAATACGTTGAGAAAATCCACCGATCCTTGGGCGTATTGCTGCTGGGCACTGGCGAGTGCCCGCTGGCTCTCGGTGACCGCCAGCTCAAGACTCTGGTGCCGTCGCTGGTCAGCCTGATAACCGCTCAAGGCGTTGTCCACCTCATGCCAGGCCGCCAACACCGTGCGCTGGTAGGCAATCCCGGCTTCGCGTTGGGCGCTTTCGCGCAATTGCAACTGGCCTCGCAGTCGGCCACCCTCGAAGATAGGCACGCTCAGGCTTGGGCCAAAGGCGAAGGTGTGCGAGCCCCAACTGCCCAGGTTGGAGAGCTGCATGGCCTGAAAGCCCGCATTGCCCGACAGACTGATGCGCGGATAGAAGTCGGCCTTGGCAATGCCGATTGCCGCTGTGGCAGCGTGCAAGTCGGCCTCGGCGCGACGAATGTCCGGGCGTCGCTGGGCCAATTCGCTGGGTAGCCCTACAGGGACATTGGCGGGGCCTGCCGGGATGGCTTTGCTCGGCGACAGCTCAGCACTCAATGCCCCCGGCTGGCGCCCGACCAGAAAGCTGAGAGCGTTGATCAGCACGCTACGCTGCTGTTCCAGTGCCGGCACACGCGCCTCGATCGAGGCGCGTAACGCGGCTGCCTGGGCCACCTCCAGATCGGTCGCCACGCCTTGCGCCAATCGCGCCCGGGTGAGGTCCAGGCTATGGCGGGCGATATCGAGGTTCTTCCGGGTTACCTCGAGGCTGCTCTGGGTGCCGCGCAGCTCGATGTAGTCCCGCGCGACCTGGGCCATGATCGACACCATCGCCGCATGCTGTTCCTCGACGCTGACCTGCACCTTGGCGTCCGCCGCTTCCACCGAGCGCCGCACGCGCCCCCACAGGTCGGCTTCCCAGGCGAGATTCAGGCCGGTGTTCCAGACGTTGTAATTGTCCTTGCCGTTGTTCCCGGAGATATCCGACAGGCCACGTTCGGAGCCCCGCGCACGGCTGTAGTCGCCCGTGGCATCGATACTCGGCAGGCGGTCTGCGCTCACGGTGGCGCGTGCGGCGAGGCTTTGCTCGACATGGCTGGCGGCGACGCGCAAATCCAGGTTATTGGCCTGAGCCTCGGCCAGCAATGCCGTCAGTTGAGGGTCGCCGAAACTGCGCCACCATTGGCTGTCGACGTCGCCAGGCACCGCGCGACTGCGGGTGGTCGAGGCATCTGGTTGTTGCCAATGCGCGCCCAGCGGTGTGCTCGGCGCATGGAAGTCCGGCCCGAGCGTGCAACCGTCGAGGCCTAGCACAGCGCATGCACTGGCCAACTGGGTGATCAGCTTCGCCTTCATCGCTGGGTCACCTCGGGGTTAGTGGAGTGGGTGTCGATCTGTGCTTCGACCGACATGCCAACGCGCAACCGCGCGGTCATGGGCTGCTGGTCATCGAGCACGATCTTCACCGGAATCCGCTGGACGACCTTGGTGAAATTGCCGGTGGCGTTGTCGGGCGCCACCGCTGCGAAGGTGACGCCCGTCGCCGGCGCGATGCTCTGCACATGCCCCTTGAAAACATGCCCGGGGAAGGTATCCACGGACACGCTGGCGGTCTGGCCGGGCAGCACATCGGTCAGTTGGCTTTCCTGGAAGTTGGCGACGATATAGGCCTGGGCGATCGGCACCACGGCCATCAGGTTGTCCCCTGGCTTCACGTAGGCCCCAACGCGCACGCTGCGGCGGCCCACGGTGCCGTCGAACGGGGCCACCAGCGTGGTATAGGAAAGGCTCAGGCTAGCGCGCTTTTGCATCGCCTCGGCGTGCAGCACTTCGGCCAACGCGGCGCTATGTTGCGCCTCCAGCACATCCAGTTGCCTGGTGGCGGCATTGACGGCCGCACGGTGTTCGGCTTTCAGCGCCTCGGCCGTCTGCAAGCGGCTCCTGGCCTGCTGGAAGTTCTGCAGCGTACCAGCCCCCTGCCCCGCGAGGTTCTGATAACGCAGCAACTCATGCTGGGCGAATTCGACCAGAGACACATCGCCGTCCACGACTGCCTTGGCCTGTTCGATCAGCGCCTGCTGACGTACCCGTGCGGCGTCGGCGTTCTGCGCGTTGGCATGGGCGGTGGCGATGGCGGCGTTGGCGGCGGCGAGGTCCGCTTCATAGTCCTTGGCATCGATGCGTGCCAATACCTGCCCGGCCTTGACCTGCTGGTTGTCCTCCACCAGCACCTCGCCGATGAAGCCGGACACCTTGGGCGCCACCAAAGTGAAGTCGGCAGTGACGAAGGCATCGTTGGTGCTTTGCACCGCACTCTGGCCGAACACGAAGCGCCACACCGCGCCGGCCAGCACCACCGCCAGCAGCACGGTGACGACCATCCATAACAACTTTTTCGAAGCGATTGCTTGGCTCATTTTTCAACTTCCTGAGAGTTCAAGAGGCGGCGCGCGGCGGGAAAATGCGCGTCGGCAAGATGGGAATCAGCGCGATCAGCAGCACGGCGACGGCGCCCAGGCAGAGGTACAGGTCGGATGAGGTCAACACCACGGCCTGCTCGTGCAGACGCTGCGCCATGTGCTGCGGGGCAATGCCTGCGGTCACCGATGGATTGCTGCCATAGCGATCAACCAGCATCGTCGAATGAAAATGCAGCCGGTGCAGCGTCACGGTTTCCAACGCGCTGCTGGCGGCCACGGCGGCAAAGCCTTTGACGGTGTTGAACCACGCCGACGCAAAGGGGCCGTCGGCGGGTTGCAAGCCACCCGTGGAGAGCATCAGCAAGGGCACGACCGCCATCGGCTGGGCGAAAATCATGATCATCTGTATCAGGTAGAAGTCTTCGCGATGCCACGCCTGGGTGACATGGGAACCGATCAGGCACGCCAGCGCCAGCAGCCCCAGGCCCACCGCCAGGACAAGCCGGCAATCGACGACACGGTTGTTCAACAACGCGACTACCAGCGGCAGAGCGAGCAACTGGGGCACTGCCACCCACAGCAGCACTGGTGTGGTCTGCAACGGACGATAGCCCTGCACCTCGGCGAGAAAATTGGCCGGCACGATGATCACACCGAGCAACACGAACAGCACGCCACCGAGGGTGATCAGGGCGTGGGTGAGGTTGCGATTGCGCAGCATCTGGATGTTGAAGAAGGGTATCGGGGCTGACCACTCGTTGACCAAGAACAACACGAACAACGTCACGCCACCGCCGATCAACAGACGTATGAGTTGATCGTTGAACCAATCCAAGCGCTCACCCTGTTCCAACCCCAGGACGATCATGATCAACGCCGGCATGCCCAACAGCACACCCCGCCAATTGAACTGCTTGAGCCGTTCCAGCTTCAGGGGGTCGCGGGGCAGGCCCCAGGCGATGCACGCCATGGCGATCAGCGATGCCGGGATGATTTGCCAGAACGCATACTGCCAACCCAGGTACTCGACGCACCAGGCCGCCAGCGGCAGCCCGAAGCTCGGGCCGAAGGTGGCAGTGAGTGCATAGCCGCCCAGGCCGTAAAGCTTGATACCGGGCGGCAAGAAACGCAGCGCCGCCGACATCAACATCGGCGGCAACGCGCCACCGGCGAAGCCCTGGAAAACACGCAGCACCAGCAGCGCTTCGTAGTTGGGTGCGAAGGGGCTGAGCAGACCCAGCAGCGTGAATACGCCCATCGCCAATAGCGTGAAGCGGCGCAACGTGAAAGTGGCGGCGCACCAGGGGGCGAACGCCATGGCCGTCACCGAAGTCGCCGCGTAGGTCGCCAGCAACCAAGTGCTCTGGTCGTAGCTCAAGCCCATGGCGCCGCGAATATCCGGCATGGCGAACTTGGTCACGTTTTCGTTGAAGCCCGACACCAGGACGGCCAGCAGAATACCGATCAACCCCGTGGCGATGCGCACGCCAAAAGGCGCGGCGCCAGGCTTGGCGGGAGCACTGGCCGGCACGCCGCGTGCAGCTGAGGTTAACGGGCTGGCCACCGAGTTCACGAGACCACACCCGCTGATGGAACGGTTGGTGCTATCAACGAAGCCATGTTCATTGCTCCTGACGATGAAGGAGCAAGGATCTTATGCAGTGACGCGAGGGCTCAGAAGTGACATTTTGCTACGTCTGAGTTAACCGAAACGCAATCGGGAGAGGTCTGTTCGAGCGACGGCCATTACGCGCCGCTACGGCCGAGCAGGCAGTTGCCCAGGCCTGCCGGCGTCACTGACCTTCAGCGCTCGCGTTCGCCGCCAAGCGCGCCTGCTCCAGCGCCGCAGCGAATGCAGGCTGGCCCGCTGCGTCGAAATGGCTGAGGAACAACTCCTGCACGGCGCCTTCGTACACCTTCCACATGCGCTTGCGCAGGGTCTTGCCCTTGCTGGTGATACAGGCAATCGCGCCCCGGCCATCGGCCTCCGTGCGGCGCCGTTCGACCAGGCCCTCTGCCTCAAGGCGGTCCACCAGGCGCGTGAGGTTGTAGCGCTCGATCACCATCACATCGGCCAGCTCATGCATACGCCGCATGCCCTTGGGGCCGCTTTCGATGCCCCACAGAGCGTCATACCAGGCATAGGCAGGCAAGCCTTCGGCCGCCAGGCGGCGCTCGATTTCGCGAATCAGCGAACGGTGGGCGCGGACGAAGTTGAACCAGAGGTCGGATGCTGCCTGAGCCATGGGCTCTCCTGAAACGCCGGGGGATTTTAGTTGCAATTGTACGCTAGCAAGGGATAGATTCAGTACATAGTTGCATTTGCAATCAAAAATAATCCACAGCCCTCGTTGGCTGGCATCACGCCCTTCAGGGACCCGCCCGTAGGGTTCCCGCCAACGCTGCCCAAGGAGATTGCCATGCACGAGCAATCGACGCTTCAGGACAAGGACCCGCAAGAGACCCGCGAATGGCTCGACTCGATGGAATCGGTCATCGACGTCGAAGGCCGCCCCCGCGCGCACTATCTGATCGACCAGCTACTGGACTTCGATGTCGCCCGCCACGGCGACTTCCACGGCCGGGTCACCACCCCCTACGTCAACAGCATCGCCCCCGAACGCGAACTGCCCTACCCCGGCGACCTCGGTATCGAGCGCCGCATCAATGCCTTCATCCGCTGGAACGCCCTGACCATGGTCTTGCGCGCCGGCAAGCATTCCGGCGTCGGCGGCCACATCGCCAGCTACGCGTCGGCGGCAGTGCTCTATGACGTCGGGTTCGATCATTTCTTCCGTGGCCGCACTGACACCTTCGCCGGCGACCTGGTGTATATCCAGGGCCACAGCTCACCGGGCATTTATGGCCGGGCCTTCCTCGAAGGCCGTCTCAGCGAGGCACAGTTGGACAACTTTCGCCGAGAAACCGACCGCGACGGTATTTCTTCCTACCCTCACCCGCGCTTGATGGGCGATTTCTGGCAATTCCCCACCGTGTCCATGGGACTTGGCCCGATCACCGCCGCCTACCAGGCGCGCTTCATGCGCTACCTGGAAAACCGCCAGCTCAAGGAACATCAGGGCCGCAAGGTCTGGGCCTTTCTGGGCGACGGAGAAATGGACCAGCCCGAATCCCTCGCGGCCATCTCGCTGGCCGGGCGTGAGAAGCTCGACAACCTGATCTTCGTGGTTAATTGCAACCTGCAGCGTCTCGACGGCCCGGTGCGCGGCAACGCCAAGGTCATCCAGGAGTTCGAGAGCCTGTACCGCGCCGCCGGCTGGAACGTGATCAAGGTAATCTGGGGCAGCGGCTGGGACCGGCTGCTGGCCCAGGACCGCAGCGGGCTGCTGCGCCAGCGCATGATGGAATGCGTCGACGGCGACTACCAGAACTATAAATCCCAGAACGGCGCCTATGTGCGCGAGCATTTCTTTGGCCGTTACCCACAGCTGCTGGAGCTGGTCGCCGACATGAGCGACGACGACATCTGGAAGCTGTCCCGTGGCGGCCACGACCCGCTCAAGGTCTACAACGCCTACGCGGCCGCCATGCGCCACAGCGGCGCACCCACGGTGATCCTCGCAAAGACCGTGAAGGGCTTTGGCATGGGCGAGGCGGGTGAAGGCCAGAACATCAACCATCAGCAGAAGAAGATGGGCATCGACGCCCTGCGCGCCTTCCGCGACCGCTTCGAGCTCAACCTCAGCGACGCGCAACTGGCCGAACTGCCCTATCTCAAGCCCGACGCCGACAGCCAGGAAACCCGCTACCTGCAAGCCGCGCGCGCCAAGCTGGGCGGCTATGTGCCGGCGCGTCACGCCGAGGTCCCACCACTGGCCATACCACCGCTCGCCGCCTTGGCGGCCCAGCTCAAGGGCACCGGCGAACGCGAAATCTCCACCACCATGGCCTTCGTGCGCATCCTCAGCACGCTGCTCAAGGACAGGCAGATCGGCAAGCTGGTAGTGCCCATCGTGCCCGATGAGTCGCGCACCTTCGGCATGGAAAGCCTGTTCCGGCAGATCGGCATCCACTCCCACGTGGGCCAGCTCTACACCCCGCAAGACGCTGGGCAGCTCAGCTATTACCGGGAGAGCAAGGACGGCCAGATCATGCAGGAGGGCCTTAACGAATCCGGTGCCATGTCATCCTGGATCGCGGCCAGCACCGCGTACGCCAACCACGGCGTGATGACTATCCCGTTTTACATCTACTACTCGATGTTCGGCTTCCAGCGCATCGGCGACCTCGCCTAGGCCGCCGGCGATGCCCGTGCCCGCGGCTTCTTGCTGGGCGCCACGTCGGGGCGCACCACGCTGATGGGCGAAGGCCTGCAGCATGACGACGGCCACAGCCACGTACTGGCCTCGACCATTCCCTGCTGCGTCGCCTACGATCCGACCTTTTCATTCGAACTGGCGGTGATTATCCAGGAAGGCATGCGGCGCATGTACGTCGAGAATGAAGACATCTATTACTACATCACCTTGCTCAACGAGAACTACCCGCACCCGGAGATGCCCGAGGGCGTCAGCGCGGGTATTCTCAAGGGGCTGTATTCGTTATCGAGTACCGAGGTGAACCAGGGCGTGCCCCATGTGCAGTTGATGGGGTGCGGTTCGATATTGCGCGAGGTGATCGCGGCGGGTGACATCCTTGCCCGTGACTATGGGGTCAGCAGTGACATCTGGAGCGCCACCAGCCTGACCGAACTGCGCCGTGAGGGCCAAGCCGTGGAACGCTGGAACCTACTGAACCCAGACTCAGTGCCCCGCACTTGCCATGTCGAAGATTGCCTGGCCGACCGCCACGGACCGGTGGTAGTCGCCAGCGACTATATGAAGATCTTCGCCGATCAGATCAGGCCTTTCGTACATGGCCGCCGGTTCGTGGCGCTTGGCACCGATGGTTTCGGTCAGTCGGATACCCGGGAGGCACTGCGCCGACATTTTGAAGTGGACCGCCAGTTTATCGTGCTCGCCGCGTTGAAGGCATTGGCCGACGACGGCGCCATAGCGCGAAGGGTCGTCTCGAAAGCCTTGACGGAAATGGGCATAGACCCTGCCAAGACCGACCCAGCAAGCGTCTGATGACGCCAGATGCTATTTCGCCTTTATCTCAGGGCATTCAGGTCAATGGGAGAGAGCGTTTTTAACCTACATAGCGACCATCCGGCCCTAAAATTTTATAGCGCTAAACTGGTCGTATTTGATGCCGTATCGGGTCCGTGATGATCCTATCAAATCCTGGGTGGCAACCCTGCGCGGCCTCAGCCAGCCAATGCTTTCGGCCCAACTCGATAAAATGCTGCAAATTGGGCCAGGCCGCGCATTGGTCCGGTTGAGACGCAAAATGATCATCCCGCTGGAAATGGTATACGCCGATTTTTTCTCGCCTCTGCCAGTCGTATACTTTTAAGCGGCGGCTATGGCCCCGGGCAGCATGCGTCTACCAACCAAGGAATACGTCGACGACAGTATTCCAGATAGGTGCGGACAACGGCAGAAGGATGGCGGTGCGCAGGATAGAGAAGATTCAGGGAAAACTCAGGCAATGGATAGTCAGACAGCAACTGCACAAGTTGTCCCCTTCGGATGGGCTCCTTGACAATGAAGGGGGGCAGTTCGGTGATGACTTCGCCTGACATCGCGCTGTGCAGCAGGTGCATGCTGTCATTCGTTGAAAGCACTGCATTAGGCTCCATCGATAAGTCTGGGAATCGCCAAGTCGAGGTCGTATTTGTACCAAGGCTCCATGTTGCGCAAGGAAATCTGCTCAGATCCTGCGGACTGTTCGGCCTGCCATTCGACTCGAGAAATAGTGGGCTGGCGACCAAGACATGCCGATAATCGAGCAGATGCCTGGCGATCAACGACTCGTGTTCTACCCTGCCGACGCGAAGTGCCACGTCTATGCCGTCCTCGACGGGGTGAACGCGGCGCTCCGTCGAAAGCAGATGCACGCGGATGTCGGGATGGTCCTTCTGAAAGTCTGAAATCAACTGCCACCAAGGCGAGAACGAAGGCGGCACTGACAAGCGCAGCTTGCCTTTGATGTGAACCTGGTCGCTGACGAGCGCGTCTCGCCCTTCTTGCAAGAGATCCAACCCCCGGCTTGCGTGCTCAAAAAGGCGCGCGCCGGCTTCGGTCAGCTTTACGCCCCGGGCTGAACGTTCCAGCAATTCCACTTTGAGTTCCTGCTCAAGTGCACGAATTCTGCGGCTTATAGTTGGCAGCGGCACTCCCAACCGCTCCGCGCCTGCGGTCATACTTCCAGCCTGGACGATTGTTACCAGCATCTGCACCGCATTGAGATCCATCGATCGTCCTCTCATTTATGAAAGCCATGGTCTCATCTGTGGCCATTCTCTTTCAAACCTGTGGCACCTAAAGTGGCGCCTCTTTTATGAATAGGGAAAGCCCAAGTGTCTTTATCCACGTTCGTCGTTATTGCCAAAATCGCCCTGCAGCCTGGCGCACTTGCCGCCTTCCTGCCAGTGGCTGCAGCAGATGCAAGGGATGCGTTGGCTACGGAAGCGGGATGTATGGCGTTCAATGTTCTGGTGCCAGAAGATGATGAGACCTACGTGGTTTTTCATGAAATCTATCGCGACCGGGCCGCATTCGATCTTCACCTCACCCAGCCTCACTTTCACACCTTCGAGCGCGACGCTGAACATCTGATGATCGGCAAGCCGCAGATCACTTTCCTTAGCGCTTACTCAAGCTGAGGCCAGCAGCATGCTCGCCCGTCGCGCTTAATTTTTTGGAACTCAGACACCATGAAGCTCTTCGTTTACGATCACTGCCCCTTCTGCGTGAAGGCCCGCATGATTTTCGGACTCAAGCAAACAGCCGTCGAACTCGTCATCCTCATGAACGATGATGAGGCCACGCCCATCCGCATGATTGGCAAAAAAATGGCGCCGATCCTTCAAGACGCTGATCAGTATCTGGCCGAGAGCATGGATATCGTTGCCCATATCGATGGTCGGTCCGGCGCGAAGATCTTGTCCGGCTCAAATAATCCAGCCTTGGCGCAGTGGAACAAAGACGTGACCAGCCCGCTTTATTCGCTGGCAATCCCACGTTGGGCCGTCTCGGATTTCGAGGAGTTTTCTACCCCCGCCGCGCGTGACTACTTCACCCGGAACAAGGAGCGCATGCTCGGCAGCTTCGAAGGCCATCTGGCCGCCAGCCCCGATTATATCGCGTCGCTGAACCAGCAATTGCTGGCGCTCGAACCACTGATCCAGTCCCCGGACGCGGTGAATGGCGAGCTGTCAGAAGACGACATCCATCTGTTCGCCACTTTGCGTAGTATGTCGATCGTGCGAGGCATCGTGTATCCGCCTGCTGTCGAGGCTTATCGAGTTCGCATGGCCGAACGCAGTGGGATCGACCTCCACGACCCAATAGCGATCTAAGCGGCCCAAATCCAGCACCAGAAGGCCTGGGGGTCGTAGCAACGCTAGACCGAAACCATAGAGAGGGGCTGCAATCATCGATTGCAGCCCCTCTTTGCGTTTCGGCCGGCTTGACGTCCGTTGTCGGGCAGCGCCCGGCAGTCCAACCACGCAGTCATTGCCAAATGGATAATTGTTCCATTTTTCGGAACTATTAATCGCGCCTGCTCTTATTTATCTCTAAAAAAGGATCTATATCATAGCCCTATCACAACGCAACTCTCCTATTGAACAGAAGGAAACGACACCATGATCGACTCACGCACTGCCCCCTATGCTGCACTCGTCATGCGCCTGGCGCTCGGCATCATGTTCATTGCCCACGGCCTGACAAAGGTCCTGGTATTCACCCCCGCTGGCACCGTCGGCTTCTTCGAATCCATCGGGTTCCCAGGCTTCCTCGCCTATCCAGTCATGGCATTCGAAGTGGTGGGCGGTCTGATGTTGGTCTTGGGCGTTTACGCTCGCTGGGTAGCCTTGATTGCGGTCGTACAGCTCTTCGTCGCATCAACCGTACACTTCGGTAATGGCTGGAGCTTCACCAACGCCAATGGTGGTTGGGAGTATCCGATCTACCTTTGTGTGACTGCGCTGGTTGTCGCACTGCTTGGCGATGGGCCCTTTGCTCTGAAGTCTGCAAGCAAAGGGTAGGTCTGGAGGGGCCGTTACCGATCGCTTGAAAGCCTTCCGTACATTTCTACCCGGTTGACCGCTGCGCTCCCCTTTCTTCAACCGGGTTTTTTCCATGAGCGAATTCACATGGCCTCTAACAAACTCTGGCCAATACTGGCGCTGTCCTGGGTCTGCTGCCATTCAGCGTTCGCGCAAACTCGGCCTGCAACCAAACCGATCATCACATTGGCATCTGCCAAAGCGGCAGCGTCGTCAAGCACAACGCAGGCCCCTGCAAGACGCGCGCCCTTCGTCACCAGTGCCGTAGACGACAAATGGAAGGTGGAGTGCCGGTCCTGATCGACGGAAAACTCGTCGGCGCCGTTGGCGTCGCCGGTGGGCTGTCACCCGAGGACGGCACATTCGCAGAAAAAACCGCTGCGATGATGGGTAAGCACTGGGTCCTGCACTGGCGAATTCAAGCTACCAGCAGCACAGGATTGCGCCGTTCATGTCGTGATGTGGCGGCTTGACGCATCACTGCCGCTATACTCCCCTCCAGTACATATATATACTCCCTACCAGTACCCGCATAGCCATCTTGTCAGGATTGACTAGGATTATCTCGATGCCACATTCACCCGAAGAGAAAAAACGCGTCTTGGCCAGAGTCCGACGAGTTCGGGGGCAACTGGATGCGCTTGAATCAGCCCTGCAGGCGGGAGCCGAATGCGGTCCGGTGCTGCAGCAGATCGCCGCCATGCGGGGCGCTGTGAACGGACTGATGGCCGGCGTACTGGAAAGCCACCTGAGGGAAGAGTTCACCGCTTTAGTCAATACATCAGACGCCCAGCGATCTTCGATCGATGAGGTGATTTCTCTGGTGCGCACCTACCTGAAATAGCCGCCACGGCCACATGCCGATGACGGTGGCACTCTCAATGAGCACTACCCTTTGGAGAAAACCCTATGAAATCTCGTGCAGCAGTTGCCTTTGAAGCAGGTAAGCCGCTTCAAATTGTTGAGATCGACGTAGCACCCCCTCGTGCAGGTGAAGTGCTGATCAAAATTACCGATACCGGCGTTTGCCACACGGACGCCTTCACCCTGTCCGGTGATGATCCTGAAGGCCTGTTCCCTGTCGTACTCGGTCATGAAGGCGCCGGCATCGTGATTGAAGTCGGCGAAGGCGTTACCAGCCTCAAGCCTGGCGATCACGTCATCCCGCTGTACACCGCAGAGTGCGGCGAATGCCTGTTCTGCAAGTCGGGTAAAACCAACCTGTGTACCGCCGTGCGCGCTACCCAAGGTAAAGGCGTCATGCCCGATGGCACCAGCCGCTTCTCTTACAATGGCCAGCCGCTGTACCACTACATGGGCTGCTCGACCTTCAGCGAATACACCGTGGTCGCCGAGGTTTCGGTGGCCAAGATCAATCCGGATGCCAATCCTGAACACGTGTGCCTGTTGGGCTGTGGCGTGACCACCGGCATTGGCGCAGTGCATAACACCGCTAAAGTCCAGCCGGGCGATACCGTCGCCATTTTCGGTCTGGGCGGCATCGGCCTGGCAGCCATTCAAGGCGCTCGTCAAGCCAAAGCCGGTCGCATCATTGCCATCGACACCAACCCTTCCAAGTTCGACCTGGCTCGCCAGTTCGGTGCCACCGACTGCATCAATCCGAAAGATCATGAGCAGCCGATTCAGCAAGTGATCATCGAAATGACCGGCTGGGGCGTCGATCACTCCTTCGAGTGCATTGGTAACGTTCACGTAATGCGCGCTGCGCTCGAGTGCGCCCACCGTGGCTGGGGCCAATCCATCGTCATCGGCGTCGCCGGTGCCGGTCAGGAAATCTCCACTCGCCCATTCCAGCTGGTAACCGGTCGTACCTGGAAAGGGTCGGCGTTCGGTGGCGTCAAAGGGCGCACCCAGTTGCCGAAAATGGTTGAAGACTCGATGAAAGGCGAAATCGAACTTGCGCCATTCGTGACCCACACCATGCCGCTGGAGCGCATCAACGAAGCGTTCGACCTGATGCACGAAGGCAAATCCATCCGCACTGTCATCAAATACTGACAGGTTGCCCGGGGCGCGAGCCCCGGGGAGCTTTTCGTATCAACCCTGAGCAATTCTGGAGATACAAATGAGCAATGTAAAACTGCATCCTTCACTGGACGCCGGTATCAAGCCAGCCGCAGCTGATTTCGCGGGCGGCACCTTGCAGTGCTTGTGCGCAACCAACAAGGTTGAAGTCAAGATTGACGCGCAGACCCTGCACAACCACGCCTGCGGTTGCAGCAAATGCTGGAAGCCTGAAGGCGCCAAATTCGCGGTAATCGCCGTAGTGCCACGTGACAAGGTCAGCGTGACTGCCAACGCAGCCAAACTGGCTATCGTCGATGACAGCGCCACCATCCAGCGTCATGCTTGCAAAGACTGCGGCGCGCACCTGTACGGTCGTATCGAAAACACTGGCCACGCATTCCACGGCCTGGACTTCGTACACACCGAACTGTCGCCACAAACCGGTTGGGCTGCTCCAGGCTTCGCGGCATTCGTGTCGTCGGTCATCGAAACCGGTACTCCACCGGCCGAAATGGACGGTATCCGTGCTCGCTTCAACGAGATCGGCCTGCCAACCTATGACTGCTTGTCTCCAGCACTGATGGATGCTCTGGCAACTCACACCGCCAAGCAGAACGGCGTGCTCTGAGCGAGCTGAAATTGCCTTAGTGCGTAGCAACAAACCCGATAGCACTTAGTGTTATCAGGCGTACCCGTTCGCCCTTGATAAAGCCACCGAGCGGGTACACCGTTTTTTCTTGATCATTTCAAACTTTATTAGTGGCGTGACTGTACCCAATAGACCAAGAACTTCCCCCTACACCGGAGTCCACAATGAGCCTTGAAATCATCTCGTCCCAGAAGAGCTTCGGCGGCTGGCATAAACGCTACAAACATCGATCTGAAGTCCTCGACTGCGACATGGTTTTTGCCGTGTATCTGCCCCCGGCCGAACAAACCGACAAGCTGCCGGTCGTGTATTGGCTAAGTGGCTTGACCTGTACCGATGAGAACTTCATGCAAAAAGCGGGGATTCAACGCATCGCCGCCGAGCTGGGGCTTATCATCGTTGCACCTGATACCAGTCCCCGTGGCCCGCAGGTGCCCGGTGACCCTGACGGCGCTTGGGACTTCGGTCTGGGTGCGGGGTTCTACCTCAATGCCACCGAGGCACCATACGCCAAGAATTACCGGATGTATGACTACGTCGTGGATGAGCTGCCAGCGTTGATAGAGGCGAATTTCCCAGCGAGTGACGTGCGCAGTATCAGTGGGCACTCCATGGGTGGGCACGGGGCTTTGGTGTGCGCCCTGCGCAACCCTGGGCGTTATCGCTCGGTATCGGCGTTCTCACCTATTTCGCATCCGATGAAATGCCCGTGGGGTGAAAAAGCTTTTTCGCGCTACTTGGGTAATGACCGCAGCAAATGGCGGGAATGGGATGCGACGGTATTGATTGAAACCGCCAGCGAACGGCTGCCGCTTTTGATCGACCAGGGCGAGAGTGACGATTTTCTCGAAACGCAACTCATGCCTGGCGCGCTGAAACAGGCGGCAGAGAAAGCTGCGCAGCCCATCACGCTGCGCTTGCAGCCGGGGTACGACCACAGCTATTACTTCATCGCAACGTTCATTGAAGAGCACCTGCGCCATCACGCCCAGGCATTGGCATAGTCGGCAGCCCTGACTTCCGTCCGTCGCGCAATACCGTACTCAATTACCCCATGACGATGAAATAGTCTTTTGCAGGTTTTGCATTGAACAAGGTGAAAAGCGTCGGTATAAATACTGACAGTTTCTATTAGCCACCCTCACCCGATGCTGACCACTGTGAAATCGACCTCAGATACGCCCAAACCCGTCAAATCTCGCAGCCGGTCGTCAATCGGCGCGATTCGCAGCCCGCAAAGTACCGAAGCGATTCTTGATGCTGCTGCGGCGATTCTCGAGGAGCGGGGCTATCGCGCCTTCACGATGGACGCACTGGTCGAGCGTGCGGGGTCGAGCAAGCCGACCATCTATCGCTGGTGGCGCAGTAAGGGCGCACTGCTGCGGGATGTCTATGAACGCACCGCCCTGACGTTCGTGGCTTCCCCTGACACCGGAGAGCTGCACAGTGATCTGGTGACACACCTGCGGTCGTTGTGGATATGGTGGCGCTCGTCCAGTGCGGGAGAAACCCTGCGTAGCTATTTCACCGAAATCCAGCTTGATCCGGCAGCCATCCAAGAGTTGCGCGAGGAGTTCATGCCCCGCCGCGAACGGACACTGCGCAAGATTTTTGCCAGGGCCGTCGAGCGCGGTGAGATCCATGCGCAAGCCGATACGGGTGTGGCGGTGTCGATGCTGACCGGCATGTCGTGGCTGCATCTGATGGCTGGAAACCTGGACAACCTGCAGTTCATCGATGATGCGGTGGGCATCCTGGTCAATGGGTTGCGGGCTCAAACACCCCGGTAAATTTTTTTACCTCTAACGACACTGTCAGTGTTTATTAACAGCGACGGAGCCTGATGCCCGTCGCGCCTCTCAAAACAGCGAAGAGCAGGGCTTGTGCTGATGAAAACATTCAATCTGAAGGGCGCGCCGTCTCTGCCCTTCTATTGCCGATACCGTGGCCAACTTTCAATTGCCCTGGTACTGACTGCCTTGGGTGGTTGTGGCTTCAGTGGGCTGAAACCGCAATCGCGGCTTGTTGATCCCACCGGCGTCGAGCAGACGATGGCCGACAGCACAGTGCCTCTTTCGCCAGCGGCCTGGCCCACTACCGACTGGTGGCGCGGATTCAAGGATGCACAACTCGATAGCCTGGTAAATGAGGCGCTGGCCGACAGTCCCTCACTGCGCGCCGCTGCCGCTCGCGTGCATCAGGCGGGTGCTTTCGAGGCCATTGAAGCTGCCACGCTGCTGCCTACCGCGGACGCGAAGATGAGCACCGAACGTGAACACTTCAGCGCCAACGGCACCACGCCAGCGCCGGTCAAGGGTACGTGGCAAAACATTGATCAAGCGACGTTCAACGTCGGCTACGAGCTGGATTTCTGGGGTAAGAACCGATCCGCCGTCGAAGCCGCAGTAGGCCGTCGCCATGCCTTGGAAGTAGACGAGCACGCCGCCGCGCTGATGCTGTCTGCCTCGATCGTTCAAGCCTACATCGCGTTGCACAATACCTATCAGCAGCTGGACGTCGCCCAGGCGTTACTCAACCAACAGCAGCAAATCGAGAAGCTGACCCAGCAACGATTCGCCGCCGAGTTGGGTACCCAGATCGACATCAAGCAATCCCAGGCATCGCTCCCTGCCAGCCGCGCAGCCATCGCCGCGCTCAAGGAGTCTATCGAGCTGGATCAAAACAAGCTGGCAGCGTTGCTGGGCAAAGGCCCTGACCGCGGACGCAGCATCGCTCGGCCCCGGTTGCAGGCGAGCGACACTTTAACGTTGCCGACCCACATCGCCGCGGAGCTGATCGGCCACCGTCCTGACGTCGTCGCGCAACGCTGGCGAGTGGAAGCCAGCGGCCATGAAATCGACGTGGCCAAGGCGCGCTTCTACCCCAACGTCAACCTGACATCGTTCATCGGCATGCAGAGCCTGGCCTTCGATACGTTCAACGATCGCAGCAGCCGCATCGTCGGTTTTTCGCCGGCCATCAGTCTGCCGATCTTCGAGGGTGGCCGCCTGCGCGGCAACCTCGATGCGCAGGACGCCGCTTACGACATGGCGGTGGAGAACTACAACCAGACCGTGGTCGATGCACTGCGTGATATCGCCGATCAGTTGGCCTCGCTGCGCTGGCTCAAGGAGCGCCTGAGCGAACAGAACGAAGCGGTGGCGACGGCTCAGGCGGCTTCGGACCTGGTCAACAAACGCTACGGCGCCGGGCTCGCGACCTATCTGCAAGTACTGGCCACGCAGAACGCGACCCTGGCCGAGCAGCGTCGATTGGTCGACCTGCAATCGCGTGGCCTGTCGCTGCAGGCCAATCTGAGTCGAGCGCTGGGCGGTGGCTATCGCCCTGAGATCGCGACACCGACCAACGTCTCCCCTACCCTTGCTGACAAATGACCGCCATGACGACACCACCCACACCCGCTGCATCCCCTTCACGGCGCTGGCTGCTGTTAGTCCTGGCGATCGGCGTTCTCGTCGCGGCACTGGCCATCTGGTACGTCGCCGGCCTTGATTCGGTCTGGACCGATGATGCCTACGTCAATGGCAACGTGGTGCAAGTGACCTCGCAGATCACCGGCACGGTGACCGCTATCGGCGGCGACGATACCGATCACGTCGATGCCAACGCACCGTTGGTGACCCTCAACGCGGTCGACGCCGAGATTCAGTACGAGCGCGCCAAGTCCAATCTTGCCCGCGCGGTGAGATTGGCGCGGACCGAGTATTACCAGGTCCAGCAGCTCGAGGCCGAGGTCGAACAGCGCCACAATGATGTCAGCAAGGCTCGCGAAGACGTGCGTCGGCGCAGCCAGCTGGCCTCCAGCGGCGCGGTATCGCGTGAGGAGATCAGTCATGCCGAAGACATTCTCAAGAATGCCACAGCCGGCCTCGATGGATCGCGACACGCCTTGGCTGTGCGCTTGGCGATGGTCGATGGGACTACCTTGCGTACCCATCCCGACGTGCTGGTCGCGGCGAGCAATCTGCGCGACGCCTATATCGCACTGCACCGCACGCAAATCTATTCGCCGGTCTCGGGGCTGATCACCAAACGCAACGTCCAGGTCGGGCAGCGGATCAACCCAGGCGTGGCGCTGATGTCGGTGGTGCCGATCGAGCAGATCTGGGTAAACGCCAACTTCAAGGAATCGCAGATTGAAAACCTTCGTATTGGCCAAGCGGTGCAGCTGCGCGCCGATGCCTACAGCCGCAGTGTCGTGTTTCACGGCACCATCGTTGGCCTGGATGCCGGTACGGGTAGCGCCTTTTCGTTGATGCCGGCGCAGAACGCCACCGGTAACTGGATCAAGGTCACTCAGCGGGTGCCCGTGCGGATCCAGCTGGACCCAAGCGAAATCGCTGCCAACCCACTACGCCTGGGCCTGTCCATGCGGGTATCGGTCGATACCACGGATCGCAGTGGCAGCCTGCTCAACCGTAAAGCGCCGACCGAGCCGAGCTACAGCACCCACATTTTCGAAAACGAGCTCAAGGATGCCAACGCAGTAGTCGAACAGGTCATCGCTGGCAACGAAGGCAGCGGGCCGGCCGCCGTCAGCCTCAACCAGTGACGGGGTCGCTCATGTACCGCAAGAATGCCGCCCTGCTCACCACCGTAGGCGTGTTGGTGGCACTGGAATACCTGCAAGCTGGAATGATCGCCTTTGCTTCGGCCCCTATCCGCGGCGAAATCGATGCCAGCCCGGAAGAGTTCACGCTTGTCGCTGCGTTGTATGCCTGTATCGCCGTGGTAGTGATCTCCAAACAACGCTGGCTGACCGAGCGCTTGGGCTGGCGCAACTACATGCTCGGTTCGATCAGCATCAACGTGCTCGGCGCATTTGTCTGCGCGGTCAGCAGTGATCTGAGCACCTTCACTGCAGGGCGGGTGATCATGGCCTTGGGCGGTGCCGCGTTCATGACTTCGGCACGCGTGATGGTCAACATGCTACCGCCGGGGCCAGGCCGATTCGTGGGGGTCAAGGTGTTTGCCACCGGGCTGGCCATTGGTACCGCGTCGGCACCTTTCCTGTCCTCTCTGGTAGTGGTCGAAGACACTTGGCACGGAATCTTCTGGATCTTGATCGCAGGCGCTCTGATCGCTGCGGCGTTGTGTTGCCGATTTCTGACCAACACGCCGGTGCCGCTTGAAGATCGAACGACTTCCAGCCCCGCGAATGTACTGCTGCTGGCGGTGAGCAGTTTCTTCCTGCTGTATGTGCTGCAGCGCTCCTACTATGACTTCTACAACGAGACATTCATTCTGGCCGCGTTCGCGCTCCTGGCGGCCTTGGGCATTTATATCTTTTTCCATGCCGAACACCAGAAGGCTGAACCGCTGCTCAATGTCCGCGGCCTTATTCAAGCCCGCTACCTGCAAGGCGTGGCATTGTTCTGTTTCACCTACATAGTGCTCGGTAGCAACAACTATATCTTGCCGTACTTTCTGCAATCCGCCCTTGGCTACTCGTGGGACACCATCGGTACCTTTCAGGCATTCGGACTCGCAGGCGCTTTGCTGACCTGGTTGGTGATGGCGTTAGTGATCCCGCGGTATCCAGGGCCCAAGAAGTTCTTCGTGGCCGGTTTCGGGGGGCTGATGGGTTTCGGTTGGCTGCTGTCTTCCATCACGCCCGAAGCCAATATGTGGTCCAACATTCTGCCAGCGCTGATACTTAACGGCTGCTTCGTGATGTTGGTACTCGCCACGGCGGCGATGCAGACCTTTCGCGACGTCAGCCATCACGACACTCTGTTCACCCACGCTTATCAAATCAAAAGCATGCTGGGTCAGATCGCGATGGCTATGGGTACCGCCGTCGCCACGTTGTTCCTCCAGTGGCGGACCACGACTCAGTACAACAACCTCAACCTGTTTTTTCTCAAGGACGATCCCCGCTACCAACAGCAACTCCAGCTACTGACTCACGCACTGACGCCCGACGTGGGTGCCAGTCATGCGGGGCAGATTTCAACTGCAATGCTGGCGCAGACACTGCAACAGCAATCGACCCTGGTAGCCAGCACCGAATATTTTTGGATGATTATCGGCGTGGCAGGTGTTGCCCTGTTGGTATCCATCGGCCAAAGGACCTTCAAGTGACTCAGCATCCCTCCCGGCCGACTCCTCGCGCGGACGAAAGTGACGACACCGCAGTCACCATCGACCCGCTTGATCCCAAAAGCCTCAGAACACAGGCCTTCCACGTGCTTGCACAGGCCCGTAGCGCCCTGGATCGCCGCATTGCCTGCGAGCTTCTTCGGTGGGGTATTGGCACAGTCCATTTTCAAATGCTTGGATTCATTTTCCGGCATGGCCGCTGCACACCCAGTCAATGCGCCTATGAGCTGTACATGTCCGGCTCGAGTGTTACGCACCTGATTGGCCAATTGGAAAAAAAAGACTTGCTGGTACCGCAAACCAAGGGCAGTACCCGGCGCGAATTCGTATTGCGTCTGTCCAGTAAGGGTGCAAGTACTTATCGACAGGCTTCAAAAACACTGTCGAACGGCGACCGGGGGGCTGGGAGGTCTTCTGCCATACAGGAATTGGCTGCACTGGATGAGGCCCTGCGCAAACTGGCTGATGTCCTTCGAGACTGAAAGACTGCCATTGCTCAGCTTTGCCTAAGCGAGCGAGGCGATCGCTGCAGTGAATCTGCATAATCCTGAGAAAGTGGTGCGTCGCCATCGCCCCTGGTGAACCAGGCGCAACGAAAAGACGCCCGCCGTTAAAACCATCGCAATAGCGGCTGTGCGATTTGCCGCTGGCTTTTTCTTGCAAGGTGCGGTGAGCCGAAGCGCGATAATTCAGGTCGGCCAAGGAACTGCTACCTGTTCTTGGCGACACGTTTGGCGATCGCTTTCATACGCGCGGCGGCATTCTGCACCGCCGCCATTTTCTCAGGGCGTTTCATACCGCGCCACTTACGGATTTCTTCCCGGGTGCGGCCGCAGCTTACGCACATTTCGCTGTTCAGCTGGCACAGCGACACACAGGGGTTTTCAATATCTTTAGCCACGCTTGCTCCCCGAACGGCTAGAACTCAGGCGGGCCGCCCAGTTACCGCCATGTACGGACTCGCAGCGCTCTTGGGAGTCGAACACAACGTGCGATGCGGGGTTCGAAACTGCGATGCCAATATCCTCGAAAGCCGTGAGGGTCAGGTCTTGCATCCTGCGCTTGTCCTGGTTGCCTAGAGCGGTGTTCAAACTAGCGTCGCTATCGAATACCCATGTCACTTCCAGGCTGGCAGGGAAGTGGTTGTAGTCGACGCGATGGGTCAGCCACTCGAAACCGGGTATTTCGCTTTTAGCTGTCTCACAGGCACGGGTCAGCGCCCGCGCCAACTCGCGCTCGATACCCGAGTACTGACGCTTCAACGAAGCCATGAAGTTTCCTCTGCAAATGTAGGGTCGTCAGTGCAAGCGTCTGCAGGGCTGGTCGAGCGACCTGTGCTGTGCTGTTTCAGCCTGATGCGTAGCGTGCCTGCTACACCTATAAGGGCTGGCATCATGCATCGCTATGTGAGTGATCGCAACAAGCGAACTGCCCAGCATTGTGCTGGGCAGGTATATGAAGTGAGCTGATCGAGTCCCGATGTCGCTACAACGGGATAGTCAGCTTTAGCCAATAGGCTCCCCTTCCGCGCGGAGGCGCAATCACATCTGCGCTCAGGTGAAAGCATCGACCGCCCTGTTGCCGCTGCTAGCGCAATCAGAAGGGGTAAGGCTGGTCGGAGGGTTCGACCGTTACCCATTTCACTTCAGTGAATTCCTCGACTACAGCGCTACCGTCAAAACGGCCATAGCCACTATTTTTCATGCCGCCGTAAGGTGCCTGCGGCTCATTCTGTACGGTGGCGCCGTTGATATGCACGCAGCCTGCGTCCAGACGGCTGGCAAGATCCAGGGCACGGCTGACGTCCCGGCTGAATATCGCGGACGACAGCCCATAGGCGGTGTCGTTAGCGACTTCCAGGGCGTGCTCGGCGCCTTTGACGCGGACGATGGTGGTCACTGGCCCAAAGGTTTCTTCGTCATAGATCGACATGGCGGATGTCACCCGGTCGACCAGCGTCGGGCTCATCAAGGCCTGGTCGCCCAAGCCACCGGCGACGATCTTGGCGCCTTTGCCAATCGCATCATCGAGCAGTTGGTTGATCCGCTGCACGGCCCCCTGCGCGATGACCGGGCCGATGACGCACGACGGAGCGTCGACGGGATTGCCCTGCTCTAGCTTGCGCACACGATCGGCGAACTTTTCGACAAAGGCATCTGCAATGCTCTCGTCCACCACGAAGCGCTCGGTCGACATACAGATTTGGCCTTGATACAGGAACGCGCCGAATATCGCTGCGTTAACAGCGCCATCGAGGTCGGCATCGTCAAGCACCACGAACGGCGCCTTGCCGCCCAGTTCCAGCAAGCAGCGCTTGATGTACTTGGCGCTGGTCTGCGCGATCATTCTGCCAACATGGGTAGAGCCGGTGAAATTCACCCTGCGTACGGTGTCGTGGCTGATCAGGGCCTCCGTCACCGCTGCGGCGTCCTCTGGGGCCGTGATCAGGAAGTTCAGCACGCCTGCGGGTAGCCCGGCCTCAATGAACGCTTCAGCCAGCAGCTCGTGCGTGCGCGGACTGTTCTCCGAGCCCTTGAAGATCACCGTATTGCCGCACGCCAGTGGGTAAGCGATAGCGCGGGCGCCAAGAATGACCGGGCCATTCCACGGCACGATGCTGAGCACGGTTCCCACAGGCTGACGCAGCGTCATCGACAAGGTGCCGGGCTTGTCAGTGGGAATGGTCTCGCCCTTGATCTGCGTGGTCAGCGCAGCCGCCTCGCGCAGCAGATTGGCCGAAGCCCTCACATTGAACTGGGCCCACAGTTGCGATGCGCCAATCTCCTCGGCCATCACGCTACAGAACTGCGGCATCTTGCTTTCCAGGACATCGGCGGCGGCCAGCAACAGGCGGCGCCGCTCGGTAGGGCCGACTTTGGACCATCGCTTGAACGCCTGCTGCGAGGATTCAGCGATTTTCAGGGCATCGTCTACGGACGCTGCCGCACCGGTCGTAACGGTTTTCCCGCTCACAGAGTTGTGGCGCTGGTAAGTCTTGCCCCCTGAGGCGGGCTGTTTGACGTTATCGATTAGCAGTTGGACATTCATGCTTGATACCTTTGATTGGGTCGCGCGAATCAGGCCCGATCGACTTGAACGGTCATGCGCAAGATAGGCTTGATGGTGATACCGCTCTCGCTGTCCGCCATCGCTTCGTTGATCTGCTCGAACGAGTAGAAACGGCAGAGCTTGTCGAACGGAAAGCGGCCCTGCAGGTGCAGGTCGACCAGGGTCGGGATGAACGCATTGGCAACCACATCGCCTTGGACGATGCCCATGATGCGTTTGCCGGGGATCATCACGTCGTTGATATTGAACGCCACCTCTGTGCCCATCTTCGTGGCACCGACGATGCCGCAGGTGCCCAGCGTGGTGATCGCGTCGATGGCCTGACGCAGCACCTCGGCGCGGCCCGAACATTCGAGGCTGTAGTTGGCGCCGCCACCGGTGATCTCGCGCACGCGTTGTACTGGATCCTCCTCGCGGCTGTTGATCACGTGGGTAGCGCCTACTTCGAGCGCCAGGGCAAGCCGACTGGGTGTGACATCCACCGCGATGATGGTGGTGGCGCCTGCAACCCTGGCGGCCATTACCGCTGCAAGGCCTACCGCGCCGGCACCGAAGGCGACGAAGCTGGCGCCCGCCTCTACCTCCATGGCCTTGAGCACGGAACCTGCGCCAGTCTGAATACCGCAACCCAGTGGCCCGAGTAATTCAAGCGGCGCGTTTTTAGAGACCTTGACCACATTGCGCTCATTGGCCACGACATAGGTCGAGAATGACGACTGGCCAAAGAAGTGATCGTGAATGGGTGCGTTGTCTTCACAGCCACAGGTGGAGGTACTGCCATCCATGCGGCCACCGCCGAAGTTGAGCGGATGCATGTGCGAACAGTGCGCCGGGTGGCCAGTTTCACACGGCAGGCACAGGCCGCAGGACATGTAGGTCATTACCACATGATCACCCGGCACGATGGTGGTGACCGAGGCACCGACAGCTTCGACTATCCCTGAGCCTTCATGGCCTAGAACGATTGGCAACGGCGTAGGAAACAGCTGATCGCGTACCACCATGTCGGTATGGCAGACACCAGTGGCGACGATGCGCACGCGTACTTCATCGGCGCGGGGCACGGCGAGATTCGCGCGCTCCAGCTTCAGTGGCGCCCCCGCTTCGCGCAGGACAGCAACGGTAACTTCGACAGGTTTGAGTTCGCTTACGGACATGCCTTGATTCTCTTTATTGGTTTTCTTGGGGTTGGGCGGTGTCGGTCGATCTAGCTGCAAGGCTGCAACGACCGCACAAGGCGGCCGTGCACACCAAGGCTAGGCTCGGGCGGATGCAGTCCAGCCGAGTCGTACCTGGGCTTGCGCCAGGTCGGCGGCCATATCGTGATTCCACAGCCAGTCGAAACGACTGGCCAGGGTGGATGAGAGCAGCGCTTCGTCGCCCTCCACCTTTTGGTCTCGATACTCGTAGAGGTCCCCGGCTTCATGGGAAGTGCGCTGCACGCGACAAGCGCGCGGACGGCGAATCTCGTCGTAGACCTTCAGCACCTCTGTAGGGCTGGCCTCGGTCACGCGGGGGTCGGCCAGCACTTGCGCCAACAGCCAGGCATCTTCCAGGCCCTGGCCCGCGCCAGCGCCTTGGTGAGGAAGCATCGCGTGCGCCGCATCGCCGATCAGCCCTACGCGGCCGTGCACGTAGCACGGCAGCTCATCGAGCTCGTGCAGTGCCCAAAGCGTCGGCGCTGGAATACATTCCAGCAGCACGCGTACGGCATCCCCCCAATGCGCAAAAGCCTCAAGCATCTGGGCCTGGGAGGTGGCTTTTACCCAAGGCGTATCCTGCGGCCAGACAGGATCTGGGGAAGTACGATCCGAAATGAAAGCGACCACATTGATCAACCTGCCCTGCTTCACCGGGAAGGTCAGAATGTGGGCATCGAGGCCGAGGTACATTTGCGGTACGTTGATCAGGTGCTCGTCGACACCGGCCGCCCGATAGGCTGCCCGCAGCTGTTCGCTGTCGATCATTCCGCGGTAGGCGCAGGTTCCGCTGAATTTGGGCGCGACCAAGGGCTGGCCCAACCCCTCAAGCACATAGTCACGGATGTTGGACTTGATGCCGTCGGCTGCTATAAGCAGGTCACACTCATGGGCGCTGCCATCGGCGAAGTGAACTCGAACACGCTCGCCCTGCTGCTCCACCCGCGTGGCACGTTTATCGAAACTTGCCACGCCTTCGGGCAAGCGCGTCGCCAGTGCATCGAGGAAGTCGGCACGATGAACAGACGATTGACCTACACCTTGGGCCACACTGGCGCCCAGGTATCCTGCGTCTTCGCCGCGGCGCCATTCGAACCAGATATCTTGCCACGGTGCTGCCGTTCGATCAGCGATGAGCTCGTAGGGTTTGCCAAGGCCAAGCCCTTCGATAGCCCGTACGGCATTGGCACCAAAGGAAACACCCGCGCCTACCTCGCCGAACGCAGGGGCAGCTTCGAAAAGTTGAACATCAAGATGGGAGTGACGGCACAGATCCAGTGCCAACGCCACCCCGGCGATACCGCCACCAACGATACCGATCTGCAGCTTGGAATGAGGGCTACTCATGGGAAGACCTTATGTGTTGTTTTTGGAATAGACCGATCATGACTATTCACAACCCATTGATAAATGGCGCCATCCCCATACACACTATCACCAGTGTGAATATACTTCCTCGCGTTGTTTCCCCTTGATCCCCAGAGAACGCTCATGCAGCTACGCGAACTGGATCTCAATCTGTTGGTGGTTTTTCACCAGTTACTCATCGACCGCAGCGTTTCCAGGGCGGCCGAAAATCTGGGAATGACCCAGCCGGCGGTGAGCAATGCGTTAAAGCGTCTGCGCGGCGTGCTTGGCGATGAGCTGTTCGTTCGCACGTCACTAGGCATGGATCCAACCCCCTATGCGGTACAGCTTGCGGAGCCGGTCTCCCACGCAATCACCACCTTGCACGGCGCCCTCAACCGTCATGATCACTTCGACCCCGCTACGGCGCAAAAGCGCTTTACCGTGGCAATGACCGATATTGGCGAGATCTATTTCATGCCGCGGCTGATCGAGCGCCTGTTGGCGGCCTCTCCGGGGATTTCAGTCAGCACCCTGCGCAGTCATGCGGGTCTGTCCGAGGGACTGGCCAATGGCGATGTCGATCTGGCAGTCGGCCTGCTCCCGGACCTGCAGGCAGGCTTCTATCAGCGGCGCTTGTTCCACCATCGTTACGTGTGCCTGTGCCGCGAAGGCCACCCGATTACCCGCAGTGAAATGACCCAGGCGCTGTTCTGTCAGTACGGCCACGTTCGAATTGTGGCCGCCAGCACTGGCCACGGCGAGATCGACACCTATATGCACCGCGCTGGGCTGGTCAGGGAAATCCGCCTGGAGGTGCCGCATTTCGTTGCCGTGGGCCATATCCTGCAGAACACTGATTTGATTGCCACAGTACCCGAGCGGTTTGCCACCAGCTGCGTCGGTCCGTTCGGCCTGACCACGGTACCTTTGCCCCTGCCACTGCCGGAAATAGCCATCAACCTGTTCTGGCACACGCGATTCAACCGTGATCCAGCCAATATCTGGTTCCGCAATTTGATGTTCGAGCTGTTCAGCGACTAGGCCCGCACCGCAAAAGAAGTGGGTCAGGACCAACCTTGGCAAATCTTCACCAGTTCATCGACCGCATACCGAACCTTGGGCCGCAAATGCGAAACCTTTGGCCATACTGCATGCACGTCCACCGCCTCCGGCTCGAACTCCTGGAGCACCTCTACCAGTCTTCCTGCCTTGATATCGTCTTCGAGCAAGGCACGCGGCATTTGGCACAGGCCGATCCCGGCCACAGCGCCGGTAATCATGACTTCACCATCGCCGATCTGGTGAGTCGAAGGGGGCGCGTAGCGTACCTTCTCGCCCTTCAGATTGACCCGCCAACTTAATGGCTGGCCGCGTCGATGACCCACAATGCAGTGGTGGGTGGCCAGGTCAGCCAGACTCTTGGGCTCCCCGGCCCGGGCCAGATAGCTAGGCGCCGCGCATATGACCCATCGCTGGCGCGTCAGCAAGCGTGCAACCAATCCATGGGTGTCCTTGAGTTCGCCAAAGCGCACCAACAGGTCGATGCCCTCTTCGATCGGATCCACCAAGTGATCGGAAAAGGTAATGTTGAGTTGCAGCGCCGGATATTTCTGGGCGATCTCGAATAGCAGCGGCGCGCCGACACGACGCCCGAATGCCACAGGCATATCAACCCGCAACCGCCCAGACGGCTCGCGGTCTCCGGGACCAAGGCCTCGTTCAGCAGTACTGATTTCTTCCAGGCCCGTCGAACAGGCCGCGAAGTAAGCCTCGCCATCGGCGGTAAGACTGATACGGCGCGTAGACCGATGAAAAAGCTGCGTGCCCAGGCGCTCTTCAAGACGCGCAATTGCCTTGCCAACCGCTGATTTGGAGATACCGAGGCGCTCGGCGGCCTCAGTGAAACTTTGGGCCCGAGCAGCTACAACGAAGGTGAGGACACCCTGAAGCGTATCTGTAGGAAGCATAAGTACTGACCACTGTAGATATTTTGTCTACCCATAAGAGAGCTAAGGGCTGTTTATCGCAGATGATTTCTACACTAGCATGGATTCATCTCGAAAGGTGACCGAGGCTCGAGGCCCAGCGCCCTGCACTTAGCGCTTTACACCTTGCGAGCGGGAAGCCAGCCAAAGGCCGAAAAGCCGATGACGCCTCCACTCATTTCAAACTTCATCCAAAAGGAATATTCCATGCCCGTAGTACGTGTCAGCTGGTTCGAAGGTAAAGAGCACGCCGCTAAAGAAGCCGTTGCCAAAGAAATCACCGAAAGCATCGTCAAGAACACCGGTACCGATGCCAACTACATCTACGTCATCTTCGAAGACGTAGCACCGTCCGACTGGGCAGGTGCCGGCAAGCTGTTCGGTGGCGCGCCCGACAAGTCCTGACTTGTCTGCACGCCTCAATGCATCGGCTGGTTCAGCGATGCATCACCCTGCTCGTCTGCGGACGGCACCCTCGAACGAGAATCCTCTTATGCACCCGTATATTTCTTGCTTGTTCACCCTCGCAGTAAAGCCTGAAGAATTCGCCGAATTCAAAGCCCTGATCGCTCAGATCGTTCCAGAGACCCAAAAGGAACCTGGCACTTTGGTCTACGAGTACAGCGTCAACGAAGACAACAGCACCGCGCATATCCTTGAACGTTACAAGGCCGACTCCGTGGTCAGCCACGTCGACCTCACGTTTGCTCCTTTTGGCGAGCGTTTTCTGCAGCTGTGCACCATCACCAGCCTGACCGTCTACGGCACCCCTGACGCGGAAATCCGCAAGCGCCTTGACCCGTTCGGCGCCGTGTACATGACGCCGTTTGACGGCTTCAGCCGCTGAGCGCTGCAACCTGCGCAGTCCCGACGGCTGTTCAAGACGTGCTCGAGTTCGTTTGATCGCAGCCCAAATTTGGGAGGAGCGGCCAACTTGTATAGGCCCCACCTTCCACACCTGTTCTTGAGGAGTCACCATGAAAATAGATTTGAGCGGTAAACGCGCGCTGGTCACCGCTTCGACCAGCGGTATCGGCTACTCGATAGCCAAAGGCCTGGCTGAGGCCGGCGCAACGGTCATCGTCAATGGCCGCAGCGAAAAGTCCGTCACGGACGCCATCGCTCGTCTGCAAGCAGCAGTGCCAGACGCCTCGATCTCCGGCGTCGCGGCCGACCTGGGCAATGCGCAAGGCGCAGCGGCCTTGGTCAGCGGTGCGGGTACGATCGACGTGCTGGTCAACAACGCCGGTATCTACGGCACTCAGGATTTTTTTGAAACCGCCGACGACGTCTGGGACCAGTACTGGGACACCAACGTCATGTCGGGCGTCCGCCTGAGCCGCGCTCTGTTGCCCGCCATGGTCGCCAAGGGTTGGGGCCGGGTGGTGTTCATCGCCTCCGAGTCGGCCCGTAACATCCCAGCCGACATGATCCACTATGGCGTCTCGAAAACGGCCCAGCTGGGTTTGGCCCGGGGCTTGGCCAAACGCGTTGCCGGCAGCGGCGTGACCGTCAACAGCGTGTTGCCGGGCCCGACCTTGTCCGAGGCTTGGCCGACATGCTCCAGGCCGAAGTGCAGCGTAGCGGCAAATCATTGGAGGCGGTCGCCGCCGAGTTTGTGATGGAGCATCGCCCGAGTTCGGTGATCCAGCGCGCCGCCTCCACCGAAGAAGTGGCCAACATGGTCGTCTACGTCTGCTCGCCTCAAGCCAGCGCGACCACCGGCGCCTCGCTGCGGGTCGACGGCGGCGTGGTCGACGACATCGTCTGATGTGCAGGGCCGGCGAATTTCGCCGGCCCTGCCGATTTATCGCAGGTTTTTGAATGAATTACCCACTGCAGGCTTTATCTCTTCGCGATCTGCTCGGCGAAGAGTTCCAGTTCCCCCATGAGATCGCCGGCCAGCCATCCAAGGCATCGGATTTTGCTGGGCTTACGGTCAGTAGCTTCGTCACCACCGACAACGTCAATCTTGCGTACTGGGAAGCGGGCAGCGGCAAGCCGCTGGTGTTTATCCCCGGCTGGTCGGCAAATGGGGCGATGTACTTCCATCTCATGCAGCTGTTGAGCCAGCACTACCACGTGTATGTGCTGGACGTACGCAATCAAGGCCTGTCCGAAAAGGCCGCCTTTGGTAACCGAATTGCGCGCTATGCCATGGACGTCAAGGAGTTTGCTGAACACCTGGACCTGACTGAGGCCGACTATTGCGGTTGGTCGATGGGCGCGTCGGTGATGTGGGCCTACATCGATTTGTTTGGCACGCGCGGCGTTCGCACGCTGACCATTATCGACCAGGCGCCCTCGATCTATTGCCACGCCGACTGGACTGAGCAAGAGCGACTCGATGCAGGCGCATTCACCACCTCCCCGGAACGAATGATTGCGTCCTATACCGGTGGCACCACTAACATGCTGATTTCCCAGACCCGAGTACTGGAACGAGCGGTGGATGTCTCTTCACCCTATTTCCACAACGTCCTGAGCCTGGTCCAGGCGGTCGTGCGTGACGATATGGCCTTTACCGGACAGGTACTGTTTGATCACACCACCAACGACTGGCGGGATGTAATCAGTACCAAGATCGATGTACCCACGGCCATTTTTACCGGCGAGTACAGCGATTGGCTGCACAGCCAGCATTGGATGAATTCGGTCATCGAGGGGTCGCAGCTTCACGTGTACACGAAAGCCGAGAACGGAGATCACTTTCTGGCGTTCAAGAATCCCGAGAAATTCGCAGCCGACCTGAGGGGCTTTCTCGACAACGCTTGAGGCCGGACATCGATCGCCCCCAAGTCAACGTTCAACCCATCTTGCCCGGCCGACAGTTTCGCTCCCTTCGCGGCCGGGCCTTTTCCTATCGCTAAATCACTGCTCCCATACCGGATGCGCGAAGCGCTCGGCCAGGTAGTTGACCAGCGCCCGCACCTTGGGCGGCAAATGCTTGCGCGATGGATAGACTATGTAGACCCCCAGTTCGATCGAACGGTATTCGGGAAGAATCTCCTGCAACATCCCGGTGCGCAGATCCTCGGCCACCATAAAGCTCGGTTGCAAAGAAATTCCGCCGCCCGCCAAGGTGATGCTGTGACAGGTATCGCCATTGTTGCAGCGCACGACCGGACGCGTGCGCACGGTTTCAGGCCCAGCCGGCCCGTGAAACGTCCAGTCATTGCCGCTCGCGAAATTGGTATAGGCCACTACACCGTGCTCGGCAAGATTCTCCAACGCCAGCACCGGCGGATGACTCTGCAGATATTCTGGCGACGCGCACAGACACATCCGGGTAGTCGCAAGACGCCGCCCCACCAGCGACGAATTCTCCATGCGGGCGATACGAATGGCTGCATCGAATCCCTCTTCCACCAGATCCACCAGCCGGTCGTTGAGGCTGATGTCCAACTCGATCTTGGGATATGCCTTCATGAAATCTGCCCAGACGGAGCCCAGGTGCAGGACGCCGAAACTCACCGGCGCATTGACCCGTAGAACACCGGTCGGCTCGGGCGCCGCCGAAGATACCGCTTCCTCCGCCGCGTCCATCATCGCCAATACATCCTTGGCCTGATGATAGAACTGCCGACCTTCCTCCGTGAGCGACAGGCGCCGTGTGGTGCGGTGCAACAGGCGCGCACCGAGTCTTTCCTCCAGCCCGCTGACATAGCGCGAGATGGCCGCCTTGGACATCTCCAGAGGCTGGGCGGCCCCTACGAAACTGCCCTTGTCGACCACCATGCAGAACACCTGCATTTCTAAAGCACGATCCATGACTATCTCGCCTAGTGGAACTATTAATCATATTTACACTTATTTATGTCTTTTTTCAAACCTATAGACTAACCCCATCGAAACGCAAACCAACTCCTAAGAGGTAGCTATGAAAATCACAGTAATCGGTACCGGCAACATGGGCTCGGCGTTCGCAAAACAACTCGATGCCGCCGGTCACACCGTGCGCATCACTGGCCGCGACCTTGAAAAAGCCAAGAGCGTCGCCGCACCGTTCACCAACGTCAGCGCCTATAACGCGGCTGAAGCACTGGGCGACAGCGAAGTAGTGATCGTCGCCACTGCGTTCCCGGACGCCGCCGCAGCGCTGCAGAGCCTTGGCGATCTCACTGGCAAAGTGGTCATCGACATCACCAACCCGCTCAGCGCTGACTACATGTCACTGACCATTGGCCACGTTACCAGCGCTGCTGAAGAAATCGCCAAGGCAGTGCCCGGTGCCCAGGTCGTCAAGGCCTTCAACACCTTGTTCGCTCAGGTACTGGCCGACGGCCCGCTGTTCGCTGACAACCAGCGCGGCAGCGTATTCGTTGCCAGTGACAGCGAACGCGCCAAACAAACCGCCGCTTCGTTGGCCCGCAGCCTGGGCTGGAACACAGTAGACGCCGGTGGCCTGGTCAATGCGCGTTATCTGGAGCCGCTGGCTGGTTTCAACATCTATCTCGGTTACGGCGCAGGCCTGGGCACTTCGGTCGCCCCCGTCTGGCTGAACAAGTAACTCAACCCGGAGTCAACGCCATGAACACGTCGTTCCCCCTGCTGTTTGTGTCTCATGGTGCTCCCATGTTTGCAATCGAGCCCGGTCTGGCTGGTAAACATCTGGCCGAGCTCGGTCGCGAACTGCCGCGACCCGACGCGATCGTCATCCTCTCTCCGCACTGGATGACTCGCGACGAAGTCAGCGTTACCGCGAGCACCGCACCATCCACCATTCACGATTTCGGCGGTTTCCCCGACGCCCTTTACCAGATTCAATACCCGGCGCCGGGCTCACCGGCACTGGCGGCGCAGATCGTCGACATGCTTCACACGGCCGGCTGGAAATCCAGCCTGAACGTCAATCGCGGCTTGGATCACGGTGCCTGGGTGCCGCTGCTGTATCTGGCGCCTGAGGCTGATATTCCCGTAGTGCAAGTGTCGATGCCCGCTACGCTCGATACGCGCGAAGCATGGAAATTAGGCCAGGCACTCAAGCCTTTGCGGGACATGAACGTTCTGATCATTGCGTCCGGCAGCCTGACCCACAATTTGTACGAGTTCCGCGGTGCGACGCCCCACGGCGCCCAATACGTCAAGGATTTTGCAGCCTGGACCGCAAAAACCCTCGCCGCAGGCAACCTCGACCAACTGCTGGACTACAAGCAATACGCCCCCTCGGCTGAGCGTGCTCATCCAACGGATGAGCACTACTTACCGCTGTTCATCGCGCTCGGCGCTGCGGGCGAGGACTATCAGACACGCGTGCTTGAAGGCGGCGTGACCTACGGTGTCCTGGCGATGGACAGCTACTTATTCTCCTCGGCCGGCGCCGCGCCCGCCGAGTCGGCTCAACCTGCACAAGGCGGTAATTGATCATGGCTAATATCACTTTCTCGGAGCCCGCTCGCGAGCAGGAATCCGGCATCTTCTTCCGCAAGGCTTGCAACACCTCGAGCCCCAAGGCGCGTTTGCTGCTGCTCCATGGCGTGGGCTCCAATGAAGCCAACCTGGCCTCGCTGGCGGCCTCGCTGCCTGACGATATCGAAGTCCTGCTGCTGCGCGGTCCGCTGCAGGTGGGTCCCCAGGGCTTCGCGTGGTATCAGGTCAACTTCACCAGCAACGGCCCATCGTTCAGCTATGAGCAAGCCGAAGGCAGCCGCAAGCTGCTGCAAACCTTCATCGAAGCGTTGCCCAAACTGCCGACCGTGATCGCCGGCTTCAGCCAGGGCGGCATCATGAGTTCGAGCATCGGCGTCACCGAGCCGGAGCTGGTCAAGGGGTTTGCCTTGTTGAGTGGCCGCATGCTGCGCGAGATCGAACCGCAGATCGCTTCCGCGGAGCGATTGAAGTCGACCTCAGCGTTTATCGCCCACGGCCAGCGCGATGGTGTATTACCGATCGATTGGGCCAAGGAAGCCGATGCCTGGCTGGACCGGATTGGCGTTGCCCACGAGACCCATCACTACGATATGGCTCACGAAATCACCGGTGACGAACTGGCTGACTTTTCCAAGTGGCTGACCAAAACGTTGCTGCTGGCCGACTGAACAACACACTCTCGCACGAATGCCGGACACTCAAGTGCCGGCATTTTTGCGTGAATGTTCAGCCAAGCCGCTTAGCCATGAAGTCGACGAAGGCCTTGATCTTCGGCAGTGGCTGGCGACTCCATGGCCAAAGAATGCTGAAGGTTCGATAGTCACGCACGTACGCTTCGAGCACCGGCACCAATCGTCCTGTGGCGACGGCCTCCTCAACGGAAAAGTCAGGCAGACAGGCGATCCCCAGCCCCGCCTCGGCCATCGCCAACAGCGGTTCGATCGCGTTGGCGGTAGCCGATCGGGGGACGTCCGGCATGCCTTCTTGATCGTTTGTCACCAGTGGCCATGGGTCCAGCTTGCCACTGCTCGGGTAGCGATAGCGCAGGCAGGAGTGGGCACTCAGGTCGCTGGGTTGATCCGGCACACCGTGCCTGGCCAGGTAGGTGGGCGAGGCGAGCAAGCGGTGGCTGTAACCGTTGAGCTTGCGCATGACTAGCCGGGAGTCTTCGACATCGCCGATGCGCATCACTGCATCGAACCCCTCCTCAATGACATTGACCAGTCGGTCGCTGAATTCCAATTCAAGCTCTACATCGGGGTACGCCTGCTGAAAAGCGATCAAATGCGGCATGAGATTGGTGCCCAGTTGCGGCAGCCCGACCCGCAGTTTGCCTTGCGGCTTGCCTGCGGCCAAGGTCAGTTCATTTCTGGCGACCTCGTATTCGGCAAATATTCGATTACATCGTTCAAGGAACAAACCACCCTCGGCAGTGAGCGTGATCGCCCGCGTGGAGCGGTGAAACAAGCGCACCCCCAAGTCTGCCTCCAGCCGTGCGACGGCTTTACCGACCGCCGAAGCAGACAGCCCGATGCGCCGTCCGGCCTCGGTAAAACTGCGGGTCTGCGCGGCAAGTACGAATGTGCCGAGTGCTCCGAAATGATCCATTGGGTACACCAACTGAGAATTAGATTCCTGAATGTTCGGAATTGTATCCTGTTTTTCTCTTGGCGTGATCTCCTTATAGTTGACCTCATCCAGTAACACCTTTTTCGGCGGACTGATCCAATCCGGCCCTGTATGAGGATTGACATGAATACCAATGCGTCCCTGCCCCCTCTTAGCCCTGAATTGATGGCTCACCGTGGCTACTCGCGGGTTTTTCAGCCAGGCCATCTGACTTTCGGTTTTATTGCCCCCCTGGAAAGTTACCCTGACAGCCCTGGCCCGACGCTAGAAGACCATGCGCTGATGGCGCAAAAAGTCGACGAGGCCAACTTCGCCGCGATTTGGCTGCGCGACGTACCGTTCTACGATCCCAACTTCGGTGACGTCGGGCAAATACTCGACCCCTTGGTGTACGCCGGCTACCTGGCTGCCGTCACCCAGCGCATCACCATCGGCACCGCCGGGATCGTCTTGCCACTGCGCGACCCGCTCATCGTCGCCAAACAGGCCGCCAGCATCGATCAATTGCTCGGTGGGCGGTTCATCCTTGGCCTGGCAACCGGAGACCGTCCCGTGGAGTACCCGGCGTTCGGCCTCGAGTTCGAGAACCGCGCCGAACGCTTTCGTGATGCGCTGGCGATGGTGCGCGCAGCCACGGAAGAAAACTGGGCCACCCATGCGTCGAAATTCTATGGCCGCCTCGACGGCTCCCTCGACTTGGTCCCCAAACCTGCCGCTTCGCGCCTACCGACCCTTGTGATTGGTCAATCGGGCCAGTCGCTGGAGTGGATCGGTGAGCAAACCGACGGCATTTTGTCCTACATCTCCAACCCGGCACTCCTCCCCCAGATCATCGAACGCTGGCGTGCGGCCTGTGGTGGCAATGGCTTCAAGCCCTACGGGTACGGCACCTTGTTCGACCTGGCCAAGGACCCCGACCTCCCCGTACAACCGGGCCGCGTGTTGCGCGCCGGGCGCAATGCACTGATCGAACTGTGGAAGCGCCAGCAGGACCAAGGCGTCAACCATGTCGCCCTGCATTTCAAGCCGCAACGCCGTCATGCTTCGGAGGTCATCGACGAGCTCGGTGAATACGTGTTGCCGCACTTCCCAAGCCTGACCTCAACTTCTGCCAGATTACGTACGGAGCAGCCCGCATGAAACATGCCCTCCATCACATGGACTTCATTTTCCAGACCCGCCTGGGGACCTACCCTCTGCAGGCACAGTGCGAAATGCTGGTCGAGACTGGCTACCAGGGCATGACCATGTCAGCGTGGAGCAAGGATCTCGCAGCCATTCCTGACATCAAGACGCAGTGGGGGCTCGATGTCGGTGCGGTCTATCTAATCTATCGCGAGGGCCTCGAGGCGTTCGTCCTCAGCATTTTCGAAAGCCTGGAGGGCTGCTCGACCATCGAGCTCGCGTTGCATTCAGGCGACACGGTGACCGACCTCGATCGCCGTATGCTTGAACGACTGCTGCCGATCTGCGAGCGCCGCAACCTGCAGATCGCCCTGTATCCCCATGCACGCTACGGCCTGCAGACCACCACCGAAGCCGTTGCCCTGTGTGAGCAATTCGACCATCCGCGCCTGGGTATCGTTTTCCATGGCTACCACTGGTACGCCAACCAGGAAAAACACCTGGAGCAACGACTCGATGCCGTGTGGCCTTGGCTGCGCAACGTGAACATCGCCGGCAGCCGCCTATCGCCACTGGGCTGGGGTGGCCTGGCGACCATCGAGCCTCTGGATGAAGGCGAAATGGATAACTTCGTACTCCTGGGCGCCCTGCGACGCCGAGGCTTCGAGGGTCGCGTGGGCGTGCTGGGCTGGGAAAGCATGGGCGGTGACGTGTACGGCAATCTGCGTCGTTCGATGACCGCCTTCCGCTCCATGGAACAGCGCCTGGCGGCCCATCCAGAGTGGGCCGTGCTCGACCCACTGCCCTACTGATCGCGAGGCCTTTCCATGAATCACTCTGTCCATGCGCTCGACTCGTTTTTTTACTCGTCGATGGGCGTCTATGCCTTCGAGACCCAATGCGCGATGCTCGCCGACCTCGGCTACGATGGCATCACCGTTTCCGTCTGGGGCGGCACGCCTTTGACCGACCTGACCCTCTTGCCACAAGTCCGCGAACGCCACGGGCTCAAAGTCGAAGGGCTTTACCTGGTGCTGCATGAAGGCCGCAACGACCACCTGCTGCGCAAGGTCGTCGAAACCGTCGAGGGCGTCGAACTGATCGAATTGGCCGTGCAGACCTCCATCAACGGTAACGCCGCGATCCTGCGTTTCATTGAATCGTTGCTGCCGATCGCCGAGCGGCGCGGCTTGCGCATCGCCCTCTATCCGCACCTCCATCACGTGACGCAGACCACCAGCCAAGTGGTGCAGATCTGCGAACACTTCAACCACCCCCGTCTGGGCGCCTCGTTCAATGCCTACCACTGGTATGCCAGCCAGGAAGGCCAGCTTGAACAACGGCTGCAGGCCATGAAACCGTGGCTGATGCAGGTGGTGACTTCCGGCAGCGCGCTATCGCAACTGGGCTGGGGCGGTGCCGCCACCATGGAGCCGGTCGACCGCGGCGAAATGGACAACTTTGCAGTGATCGACGCCCTGAACCGTGTCGGCTACACCGGCAGCATCGGTGTACTGGGTTGGGATTACGGCGGGGATATCTACCTCAAGCTGCAACGTTGCCTCACGACCTTGCGAGACATTGACCGACGTCTGCAGGCGCATCCGACCTGGGCACCCTTACGCGCAGACGCCTGACCTATCCACGTTTCCAGCGAGATTCTGTAATGACTGCCTTATCCGTACTTGACTTGATGATGATCGGCGAAGGCAACACTTTCGCCAATACACTGAACGATGCCGTAGCCCTGGCCCAGCACGTCGAAGCGCACGGCTACAAACGCTACTGGGTCGCCGAGCACCACGATTTGCCGGGGATCGCTTCCAGCGCCACAACCTTGCTGATTCAACACCTGGCTGCGGCGACTACCACGTTGCGCGTCGGGTCCGGCGGCATCATGCTGCCCAACCACTCGCCGCTGGCCGTGGCCGAACAATTCGGCACGCTGGACACGCTGTTTCCCGGGCGCATTGACCTCGGCGTTGGACGTGCACCTGGCTCGGCCGGGGCCGCCATTCGCGCGTTGCGCGGGGATGCCACGGAACGCGATTTCGATCAAGACGTGCAGCAACTGACCGGCTACCTCGCCGACGATGGCAGTCAGCCGGTCCGGGCAATTCCAGGCGATCACAGCCTACCGCTCTGGTTGCTGGGCTCGAGTCCGAACAGTGCAGACATGGCAGCGAGAAACGGCTTGCCCTACGCGTTCGCCTCGCACTTTGCCCCACGCTTTTTGATGCAAGCGATCGAGCACTATCGATCGACCTTTAGTCCCTCAGCAGTGCTCGACAGGCCGTACGTGATCGCGGGTGCCAATGTCTTTGCGGCACCCGATCGCGCCGAGGCAGAGTTCCTGGCCAGCTCCCACCAGCACTGGGTCCACGATCTCTATAGCGGCAAGCCAGGGCCGCTGCCGCTGCCCACAGAAGGCTTCATGCGGGGATTATCCGACTACGAACGGCACAACCTGTCCCAGGCCATGTCCTGCACCGCCGTGGGCGATGTCGAAGACGTGGGTAACTGGCTTCGACAGTTCATTGCCACAACGCAGGCGGACGAAGTCATCATCGACGCGCGGATTCATGACAGTCAGGCGCGCTGCCTTTCCTACCAACTCGCCGCCGAGTCGATTGGCGATCTGCTGGACTGACGCGGCTTTTTACGTATGGCTGATGAGGGTCTGAAGGTGTCACAGAATAATCCGCGTGACGACTCTAGAAGTGCGGCGCCGCTGACCGACCTGGACGCGCTGATAAAGGCTATCGCGCACCTCGCAAGGCGAGACATTCTCGAATGGCTCAAGCAGCCGCACAAGTATTTCCCGGAGCAACACCACGGGATGGAGCTTGGCGTCTGCTTGAGTGAGATCGCACGGCGTTGCGGACTGTCGCAATCAACGGTTTCAACGCATATGGCGCAATTGAAACGCGCGGGGCTGGTAGAAATGCAAAGTGCGGGGACTTTCCGTTTCTTCAAACGTAATGAGGCGGCAATCACGTTGTTTTTGCAAAGCCTGGCACAGCATCTGGAGGCATCAGCACCCAATAATGACCGTTAGCGGTCAGCAGCGCGATCACCGCTTGCCCCCCTCTTCGTCAAAGGTAGCTGCGCGTGGCTGGATATACTGCCCTGCGGTAGATGTGTAGACTCCCCCGCCAGGTAACACGATAGGGGGTTCCATGCCGCACACACCAGAAGAGAAAAAACGTGTTCTTGCACGTATTCGCCGCGTCCGCGGACAACTGGACGCCTTGGAAACGGCGCTGACAGAAGGTGCTGAATGCGGTCCGGTGCTTCAGCAGATAGCCGCAATGCGTGGCGCCGTGAACGGCTTGATGGCAGGGGTGCTGGAGAGCCATCTGCGAGAAGAGTTCACCGGTCTGGATGACACCACGCAGGCCCAAAAGTCTTCAATAGACGAAGTCATTTCCTTGATCAGGACTTATTTGAAGTAACTTGCCGTAACGTGGATATTTACGGTGCGTCACTATTCAACTGGGCCTGCATCGCCTGATCGCCCATGCCATGCGTCTTGTTGCCAACGACAGTGTGTCGCCCTCAGAAGTATTCAACTGCGCGGCGTAAGGAGGAGACCTGCTCCTCCTTACGGTCACGCGCTACTTATTGGGCAGCGCAAACGCAATGATGTAGTCGCCATGATCCGGCGCCGCGCGCGTGCCTCCAGCGGTAACCACGACATATTGGCGACCGTCCTCAGGCGAAGTGAACACCAGTGGCGTGGCCCCTGCGCCCACCGGCAGCGGACTTTTCCATACGACCGCCCCCGTCAGTGCATTCAATGCACGCAGGTAATAGTCCGAAGTCGCGGAGAAGAAGATCAGCCCTGAAGCGGTGGTGGTGGCGCCGCCCAGCGTCGGCATGCCCAGTTCGATCGGCAGGTGAGTCTTGAGCCCCAGCGGCCCGAACTGCTCCGGAGTCCCTAACGAGCGCTGCCAGAGCACTTTTTGAGTTTTCATGTCGATGGCCGCCATGGTGCCGAACGGTGGAGTAGTGCACGGTACACCCAGGACCGACTGCACCATGCCACGTTCGGCACCATATGGCGTGTTGTCCATCGGCACGACACCACCGACGTTGTGGTCGGTTTTGCCCGACTCACGTGCACGCTGGATTTGCTGATCGCGAGTCAGCAGGCGCCCTTTCATCATCACGCGCATGTCGTTGACGATCATCAGGTCGTGACGTTTGTCGATCGACTGGCCACCCCAGTTGGTGGTACCGAACCATGACGGGTTCTGAAGAAACCATTCCATCTGCGGCGGTGTGTAGTCGCCGGCATAGTAGAGCTTCTTGAACTGGATTCGGCAGCTCAACTGATCCAGCGGGGTGATGCCCCACATTTTCGCTTCGCTGAGCACCGTGTCACGCATGCTCGGCATGCCCACCGAGTAAGGCTGGGTCTTGGACAAACGTTCGCCCGCTACGCCATCGCCTGGTACGGGGCGTTCCTCGACTTTGGTGATCGGTACGCCGGTGCGGCGGTCCAGCACGAAGATCTCGCCATTCTTGCTGGCCTGGATCAGCGCCGGGATACGTCCGCCTTTGCCATCCGGCATGTCGTAGAGCACAGGCTTGGAAGGCAGATCGTAATCCCAGATATCGTGGTGCACGAGCTGGTAAGTCCAACGCTCCTCGCCGGTACTGGCATCCAGAGCGACCACCGAAGTGCTGACGCGATCCGTCTCGGGCGAGCGCTTGCCGCCGAACATATCCGGGGTGCCGTTACCGGTTGGCAGATACACCGTGTTCAGCTCGGCGTCGAACGTCGGCGTCGCCCACATGTTCGGCGTGCTGCGGGTGTAGCTGGTCCCCGGTGCCGGCGGATTTGGCTGACCGGGGCGGCCGACGTCCCACGCCCAGGCGAGCTTGCCGGTCACCGCGTCGAATGCTCGCACCACCCCGGAAGGCTCGTCGGTGGATTGGTTGTCCATGACCCAGCCGCCGACGATCAGGTTCTTGCCGGCAAGCACCGGGCCCGAGGTCGGGTTGTAAAACCCGGGAATCACCGCGCCCATGCCGGTAGCCAGGAATACGGTGCCGTTTTCGCCAAAGTCGGCCACCGGCTGACCGGTTTTCGCGTCCAGGGCAATCAGGCGCATGTCACCGGTGGTGAGGTATACCCGTGTCTTGCCGGGCGCCCCATCGGGTAGATCGGCGACCTCCATGTACGCCAACGAACGGCAGCGCATCCAGCCGGCCGCGCTTTTAACTGTCACCTTGGGATCGAAGCGCCACAGCACTTCCCCCGTATCGCCGCGTACCGCCATCACCTGGTTGGTCGGGGTGCAGGGGTACAAGGTATTGCCGATCTGCAGCGGCGAATTCTGGTTTTCGGCGCCATTGAAGGTCACGTCACCGCTGCGTAGCGTCCAGGCCACTTGCAAGCTGCTGACGTTATCCAGCGTTATCTGCTTGTCCGGGGCGAAGTTCTCGCCAGAGGGCGTCCGACCAAAACCGACCGACCGGTGTTGATCGGTCGAGTCGCTGTAGTCGGTCGCCACTACGGGAGCATTACCCGGCTTGACCAACCAGATGGGACTGAACGCGTTGATGAACGCGGCTATCAGCGCAATGCCAAGTACCGCGGCGCTGGCGTAGGAAACTCCACGCAATCGCGCGTCCACCCTGCCCTGCGCCTTGGCCAACGCCGGCGTGCACAGCGCGATGAACATCCCCAGGACCGCGAACATGCCCAGCCGCGCCGCGAGGGGCCAAAACTGCAGGCCGGCTTCGACGAACGCCCAGACGAGGGTAACGATAAAAAACGCACCAAACAGATACAGCGCTCGCGGATCACACCGCAGCAACAGCACCGCAACGAGGATCAACGCGATGCCCGCAGGCAGATAGTAAAACGACCCGCCCAAACCGATCAGTTGGCCGCCTCCGTAGACCAGGTAGGCACCTGCTACCAAGAGGATGATTCCCAGAATAACGGTATAAAGCCTCAACCCCATTGAGACGCTTGGTTTTTGCACAGGTGAAGTAACAGACAAGTTGGATCTCCCGATTTATTTGAATTATATGAACCCACTCACTGCGTTTGACCGGCGAAATACCGGTGCGTCGCGTGACTCTAATAGATTAGCACGGCGAAACTTCCAACTTGATAGACTCCAACTCTACAAACTGTAGACATCAAGTAAACAGTTGCGATTGATAAAATCCAACCTATGGCAATGACAATCCAAGCAACTAATACCGTTGGTCGGCCTCGTTGCAATTTGGCGGGAACGCCCTTGCCGATCCCGTGCCAGACACTCCGAGCGATATGAATTTATGATTCACCATTACCGGAGAGCGACATGAAAGCAATCGTCTATAACGGCCCCCACGACGTCAGCGTTCGCAACGTTCCCGATGCCAAGATCGAAAAGCCCACGGATGCGCTGGTACGTATTACCACGACCAATATATGTGGGTCGGACCTGCATATGTATGAAGGCCGTACTAGCTTTGAGACCGGCAGAATTCTGGGTCACGAAAACCTCGGCGAGGTGATTGAAGTCGGGGCCGGTGTCGACCGCGTCAAAGTCGGAGACATCGTTTGCCTGCCTTTCAATATTGGCTGCGGTTTTTGCGAAAACTGCGAAAAAGGCCTCACCGGTTACTGTTTGACCGTCAACCCCGGCAGTGCCGGGGGTGCTTATGGCTTTGCCGACATGGGGCCGTATCAGGGTGGCCAGGCCGAGTTGCTGCGTGTGCCCTATGCCGATTTCAACTGCCTGGTGTTGCCGGAAGGCGCTCAGGAGAAAGAAAACGATTACGTCATGCTTTCCGATATTTTTCCGACCGGCTGGCATGCCACCGAGCTCTCGGGACTGTTGCCTGGCGAAAGTATCGCTATTTACGGCGCCGGTCCGGTAGGACTGATGGCGGCCCATTCAGCAATGATCAAGGGCGCGTCGCAAGTGTTTGTGGTCGACAGCCACCCTGACCGCCTGGCGCTGGCCGCCAAGCTGGGCGCTACCCCGATCAACGCGGTGGAGAAAGAAGCGGTCGAGCAGATTCTGAATCTGACCGAGGGTAAAGGTACCGACCGTGGCTGCGAATGCGTCGGCTATCAGTGCTGCGACAAACACGGCCATGAAGCCAATCACCTGACCATGAACAATCTGGTGGCGTCCACCAAACCCACCGGCGGGATAGGCGTCGTTGGGGTATTCGTACCACAGGACCCGGGAGCGGAAAACGAACTGGCCAAGCAAGGCAAGATGGCGTTCGACTTCGGTTCGTTCTGGTTCAAGGGTCAGCAGATCCGTACCGGGCAGGCCAACGTCAAAGCCTATAACCGCCGGTTGGCCAAGCTGATCGAGCATGACCGTGCCAAGCCTTCGCAGATTATTTCCCACAGCCTGAAGTTGTCCGAAGGGCCTGACGCCTATAAGCACTTCGATGCCCGTGATGATGGATGGACCAAGGTTGTCCTCAAGCCAGGTGCGTAACGCCTGACACGGGACAGCTCGCTCCGGCGGGCTGTCCCACCTTTGCATCGACCCGTGTTGTCGCCCGTGGGCATCCAGTCATCGATGTTTTCATGACCAGTCCTCATGTGCGGGGAATAACCGAAACGTCAGACTGATACGCGGCCCCAGTGTTTGTTGGGTTCTCATCAGCGCATGCAGCCAGTGCTGCTGAGTGGTGCCGCGCATGACGATGAGTTGACCGTGCTCTAGCAGCAGGGCGCGTTTTTCGCCAGATATCTTATGCCGTAGCGCGAATTTACGGGTGGCCCCGACACTCACTGACGCTATCAGGCTATGCGCACCGACTGCCTCCCGATCACTGTGCCAGCCCATTCCCTGGCTCCCGTTGTGATATAGATTGAGCACACAGCTGTTGAAGGTCGCACCCGTGACCCGTTCGACCCGGTTCTTGATCAGTTCGAGGATGGGCAACTCCCACACAATGGCTTCACGCAGCAGCCCTGAATGGGTGTATCGAAATTTATCATCGGCATACCACGCCAACTGGCGCCCGCTCTTGATGACCTGGCCGTTCACCAAGGCGGTATTCGCCTGCCAAGGTACGTCTCGCAGCAAGCGGTGCAGGCTAATGTCGGCTTCGCGGCCGTAGAAGACCCTGCCGAAATCATTCAGCTCGCCGTCCGAGGGCAGCAGGTTCAGACCTTGCAGATCAGGTTGAAACATATCGGTTTGCATATGACCGTCGGCGCGCCCATTACAGATATCCATCAGCGGGATCGCACCCGCGGCGCCGCTACCCACTGCTGAGCAACCTATAGCCGCGCGGCCAGATTCAATCCAGTTTACCCGCTTCACCCAACTCGATCAGCGTATCGATCAGGCACCGCACCTTGGGCCTCAGGTTCCCGGTCTTGGGCCACAGTGCATACACGGTCAACGGCTGCGGCTCATAGTCCTGGAGCACGCTCCCCAGCTTGCCCGAGTCAAGGTGCTCACGCACCACGCACAGCGGCATCTGGCACAAACCCTGACCTCCCAGCGCGAAATCGACCATCGCCTGCCCGTCGCCAATCTGATGCGTCGCGGGTGGCACTATGCGCCGGCCTTCGCCTTGATCCGTCACCCGCCAACCGAGCGGTTGCCCTCGGCGGTAGCTGATGATATAGGCATGATCAGCCACCTCATCGAGTGTCTGGGGTGCGCCCGCCCGGCTCAGATAGGACGGTGCTGCACAGATGACCATGCGCTGGTCGGTCAATCGACGCGCGATCAGCCCTTGTTGATTACCCGGATCACCAAAGCGAATCACCAGATTGACGCCCTCTTCCACAGGGTCGATCAGGTGATCGTTGAAGGTCAGCATGAATGTCAGGCCTGGAAAGCGCTGCCCTATCTCCAACATCACCGGCAGGATCAACTGGCGCCCCAAGGCGACGGGCATGTCGACGCGCAACTGCCCGACTTTTAATGGACAGCGTTGAGTTTTTGTTTCTTGAGCGAGCGCAGTAGTGCGTCGGTTGCCACTATGGCGTCGTACACCAACTCGGGCGTTACCGTAAACGGCATATTGTGAATCGTGTCGTTTTTATCACATGCCGCTTCAGCTACTTTTCGCCATTCTTGCTCTAGGAAAGATTTCAGGCCCAAGTCCTCCAGGGTCAAAGGCAGGCCTACGGCAATGGCGATAGCAACGACCTCTTCGATTTCCTCGACAGGCGCCGCCTCCATTACCAGCTGAGTAAACAATCCGAACACTACCTTTTCCCCATGCTGCGCGCCGTGCAGATCATGGACCAGCGTCATGCCGTTATGTATCGCATGCGCCGCGGCACAACCACCGGATTCCGCACCCACGGCAGACATGTAGATGGTGGCCTCGATGGTATTTTCCAGTGCCGCCGTAATGACGTTGTTCTGAACCGCGTAGGTCGCTTGGGCTGCATATTTGCGGATGGTTTCATAGCACGTTTGGGCAATGGCAAAGCCGATCAAGGTCGGCTTGAGCATTTTGCCGTCAGTGCCCAGGATCAGGTTGTCGCGCTGTGCCGCGAAACACGCCCGCGCCTCGAAATACGTTGCCAGACCATCACCCACTCCGGCCGCAAAAAACCTGGCGGGTTGCTCTGCCAGAATTCGGGTATCGGCAAGAACCAGATCCGGATTTCTTGACAGAAACAGGTAACGATTGAACGTATCGTCGTCATTGTAAATCACTGAAATCGCAGTACATGGCGCATCGGTCGAGGCCAGTGTCGGCACAATCAATACCGGTTTACCCAGAAGATGGGCGGTTGCCTTGGCGGTGTCCAGGGTTTTACCGCCGCCGATACCCACGACGTAGTCAAAAGCACGAGCAGCCTGGACGTGCTTGTCGATTTCCCTATCGGAGCACTGCCCACCGAACACAACTAACTCGCCTTGCTGTTCGTTGCTGAAGCCGGACAAGGCCTTCGTTCGCACCCGCTCGACAATAAACTGATCGCAGATCAGATACGCCGCTGCCCCATAAGCCTTGCCATGAATGGCCAGGTCCTGGAGCGCATCAGCTTGAACCAGAAACTTACCTGGGGATGCAATACCTTTTACGATATTCATACTGGACCTCTTATTATTTTAGTCAGGTGCATCAGATGTAGATCACCGTCGGTATCAATTGAACACCATCCCCCCATCAATGATCACAGCCTGCCCCGTCATGTAATCCGAGTCAGGCCCTGACAGAAATGAAACACAGGCCGCCACGTCCTGGGGCTGGGACAGCCGCTTCAACGTGATGTGCTGGGCAAATTGCTCCATGCCCCATTCGATGCTTTGCTTGGCATTGTCCGCCACGTCCTGGGCAACCTTGCGCATCATCGGTGTGTCGACGATGCCGGGGCAGTAGGCGTTCACCGTGATGCCCAGGTGTGCCAGTTCCCTGGCTGCCGTCTGGGTGATACCGCGCACGGCAAATTTAGTCCCGCCATACACCGCCAGCTCGGGGTTGCCGACCTGACCGGCCTGCGAGGACGCGCTGATGATTTTCCCGCCGTGGCCCAGTGCCTTGAACGCCTTGACTGCGGCCTGGATGCCCCACAGCACGCCACCAACGTTGATATCGAAGGTTCTGCGGTAGACCTCTGGCGTGATGCTTTCAATCGGCGCGATGGGCGCGATGCCCGCGTTGTTGATGACCACATGCAGATTACCCAATCCATCCACCGCTTCCTGCACGGCTTTGAAGACATCATCGCGATCGGCCACATCGACCTTTATCGCCATGGCTTTGCCGCCTTGTTGATTGATTCTTGCCGCCACCTCACTGGCTGTCTCAAGGTTCATATCTGCGCAGGCCACTGCAAAACCATCTGCCGCCAAGCGCATCGCAATCGCCTCGCCGATGCCTTGACCAGCGCCGGTGATGAAAGCAACTTTTCCGTGGGATTTGCTCATTTCAGCTTTCCTTCTCGATGGTTATGGGGAAATCAAAAACTGGCCTGCACTTTCACGCCGGCGACGATAGCGTTATCGACTTCATACACCCCGCCAGGGTGGCGGACGTATTGCAGGTTCGGGCGGAGCGTCAGCCAGTCGGTGACATGTACGCCGTAGTTAAGCTCGATGTTGTATTCACTGTGCTGGACGGGCACGTAGAGCGGGTTGTCGTAATCGTCGATGCCGCTGCTGTCGTTGAATTGCTTCTGCCGTTTGGTCACCGCGTCGTTGACCTTCAGGCGGGCGATGCCCAGCCCCAGGTCATCCTTGGGGCGTGCATCGAACGGGCCTTTGTACACCAGGCCCAGGTTCTGGAAACTCTCGATGCCGCTAGTGGCCTTGTCTTGCTGGGTCAGGCTGGCAAAAACGCTCAGCCCACGCGAGGCATCGCCATTTCGGGTAGTGAGTTGCTGTATGCCCATGAGCCAGCCGCCATGCTTGCCGCTACGGGATTTGGGTGCCAGCCCCGTCAATGCCATTGGCGCGCCATTGACATCGTCATAGACGTCGTTGGCGTTAGCGCTGCTGTGGTAATAGCCTAGACGGTATTCACCCGGCAACGCCGCACTGCCCAGGTTGGGCCTCCAGATGACTTCTACCGGGACCAGCGTACCTTGGGTGCCACTGCCACTGAGCTTGAAGCCATTGTTGGTCTCCAGATTGGAGGGATTCTGCTCGTACGCACCGATTTGCACCTGCCACTGTTCGTTGATGTTGTAACGCGCGCGCACGCCCCATTGGCTGACCGGGCCGCTGTACCAGACATCCCCCGCCACGTTGCCGATCGGTGCGCTGCAGAACGACAAGCTCTGGAAATCACACGGGAAGCTGTTGAAGTCTTCGTTGACGCCCAAACGGCCAAGCTTGAGGTCGAATCGCCCGTCGAAAAACTTCTGCCGATACCACAGCTGCGTCAGCCGCCAGGTCTGCCCCCTGCCCCACACCTCCTGCACGGAACTGAGTTGCGGCGCGCGCGGGTCGGAGACGCGATCATTGGACAGGTTGTTGCCATTTCGCTCGGTCACCAGCATCTGAAACTCAGCGTCGTGCCAACCCAACAGTTTTTGCAGATCCAGGTGGGTACCCAGCACCCACTGTGCGGTGTAGCGCGCTGAACGGTCATGGTCGTAGCCGCCGCGAACATTGCTGGCCCCTTCGCCGACATAGTCGACAATAACGTCCACGCCCTGATCCAGCAGTTTGCTACGGGTCCCGCCCCAATCTCCCAATCCCCAATGCTGGGGCGCCTCGGCGGCGGACACAGGTAGCGTGATGCACGACAGGAGCCCGAGCCCCAGTGGCAGTTTCCAGTTGGTGTTCATGTCGATTTCCTTGTTTTTATGTTTTACGACACAGCGCTGACTGGACCGCGCGACACTGTCCGCACGGTCAGATGACAATGATCATTGGTGAAAATGGACAGGGGCCGGTCAAATGCCCGCCAGACAGAGGTATTTGATTTCGAGATAATCCTCCAGGCCGTACTTGGAACCCTCGCGGCCAACACCCGACGCCTTGACGCCTCCAAAGGGCGCCGCCTCGGAACTGATGATTCCGGTATTGACGCCCACGATGCCGTACTCCAGCGCCTCACCGACGCGGAACACCCGGCTCAGGTTCGCGGTGTAGAAATACGCCGCCAGGCCAAACTCGGTGTCGTTGGCTTTTTTCACCACCTGGGCGTCATCGAAGAAGCGGAACACGGGTGCCAGCGGGCCGAAGGTTTCTTCCTTGGCGACTCGGGCGTTGTCCGGCACATCCACCAGAATGGTCGGCTCGAAAAAGTTGCCGCCCAAGGCATGAGCACCGCCGCCATGAACGACCTTCGCGCCCTTGGCCAGGGCATCCTCGATATGCTCGCGGACTTTACGCACTGCCTTGCCATCGATCAGCGGCCCAAGGGTGACGCCGCTGGTAAAGCCGTCGCCGATCTTGAGCGCGGCAACCGCACTGCCTAGCTTGTCGACAAATGCGTCGTAGACCTTGTCATGCACGTACAGCCGGTTGGCACACACGCAGGTCTGCCCGGCGTTGCGGAATTTGGAGGCCAGCGCGCCCTCGACGGCGGCATCCAGATCGGCGTCTTCGAACACGATGAAGGGCGCGTTGCCGCCCAGCTCTAGGGAGACTTTCTTGATGTCGCGGGCGCACTTTTGCATGATCTCCCGGCCGATTTCGGTGGAGCCAGTGAAGGATATCTTGCGCACCACGGGGTTGCTGGTCAGCTCTTCGGCGATCTCGGCGGCCGCGCCGGTGACCACCGAGAGCACACCTTTGGGGATGCCCGCCAGCTCGGCCAGGTAGACCAGCGCCAACGCAGAAAAAGGCGTCTGTGAGGCCGGTTTGATAACCATGGTGCAGCCCGCTGCCAACGCGGGGCCCGCCTTGCGGGTGATCATCGCACTGGGGAAATTCCAGGGGGTGATGGCTGCGCAAACGCCGACCGGCTGCTTGATCACCAGCAGGCGTTTGTCCGTGGCACCAGGGATGACATCGCCGTAGACGCGCTTGGCTTCCTCGGCGTACCACTCGATATAAGACGCGCCGAAGACGATCTCGCCCACGGCTTCGGGCAACGGCTTGCCCTGTTCCAAGGTCATGATCTGACCCAGGTCCTGCTGATTCTCGATGATCAACTCGTACCAGCGGCGCAAGGCATTGGCCCTGGCCTTGGCTGAAAGCTCGCGCCACGCCGGGAGCGCGCGCTCGGCAGCCTCGATGGCCCGGCGAGTCTCGGTCTGGCCCATGCGCGGGACCTGGCCGACGACAGCGGCGGTCGAGGGGTTGACCACGGTGATAGTGGCTTCGTTATCTGCGCCCTGCCACTGGCCATCTATATAGGCCTGGTGACGCAGTAGTTGTGGATTTTTCAAGTTCATTAAGCGGTACTCGCAGATTCGCCCGTTCAACAAAAGCCCGCGCGAAAGCGCGCAGGCCCATGCAACCCTTGTCATCAGTCGCGCTGATGCGCCTCAGTGCAGCGCCTTGTGCGCCTGCTTGTCGACCACGCTGACGCCCTTGAACTTGAACCCGCGATAGTCGTCATTTTTTACCGAGGTGAGCTCTTCGCTGAACGCGCCCAGGCCCCCCATGTAGAAGTAGACCTTGTTGCTCTTGCCCGGAATGTTGGCACCAAAGATCCACGAGTCGGTCTTGGCAAACAGTGTCTGGTCGGCAATGCCCTGACAGACAGCGCCCCACTCCTCTTCGCTTTGCGGATTGGCTTCAACACAGGCCAGCTCGTTTTCTTCCATGAAACCGATCAGCTCCGAAACCCACTCGACTTCGGTTTCGATGGTGGGCGGCAGGTTAGTGAAGGGCCCGTTCGGCCCCAGAATCATGAACATGTTGGGGAATTGGCTGGTCGCCACGGACAGATAACTCGAAGGGCCGTCAGCCCAGTGATCCTTCATCGCAACATTGCCGCGCCCGCGGATATCCATGCGCTTGTAGTTACCATCCACCGCGTCGAAACCCGTGGCGAAGATCAATACATCCAGTTCGTGCTCCACACCGTCGGCCGTCCGAATACCCTTGGCGGTAATTTCGTCTATCGGAGTGGCCTTGAGGTCGACCAGCGCGACGTTGTCGCGGTTGAAAGTTGCGTAATAGCCGCTGTCGCACAATGGACGTTTGGCGTAGAGGTCGCGCGGCATCAACTTACGGGCGGTGTCTGGATCCTTGACGATTTCGGCGATTTTTTCCCGCACGAAGTCTTGCGCCGCGATGTTTGCCTCTTCGTTGACCGCGATGTCGTTAAAGGTCTGGAACATATAGCGGAAACCGCCGCCGCCGTCCCAGGCACGTTGGAAGATGGCCTTGCGCTCGACCGCATCGACGCTCATGGTCGGAATGTCGCTTTCCTCGAACCCGAAGGCCAAGCGCGATGAGCGAACCTGCTTCCAGATATCGTCGTAGTTGCGTTTGATCTCATCGACACTTTCGCGGCTCAACGGGCCGTTACCCACCGGTACGGTGTACTGCGCCGAACGCTGGAAAACCGTCAAGTGGCCGACCGTAGGTGCAATGGCGGTAATCACCTGGCAACCCGTGGAGCCTGTGCCGATAACGCCGACCCTTTTGCCTTCGATGGCGGCGTCGGCGGGCCAGTTGGCGGTGTGATACATCTTGCCCTGGAACTGCTCGATGCCCTTGATTTTAGGTACGTTGGTGGCCGCCAGCAGTCCCAGCGCGGTCACCAGGTATTTGGCGCTGTACTGGTGGCCGTCCTCGGCGGTCACCAGCCAACGGCTGCTCTGCTCATCGAACACTGCGGCGCTGATCCCGGTTTCCAGCTGAATATCACGACGCAGGTCGTGACGATCGACCGCATGATTGAGGTAGGAAAGGATCTGAGGCTGGGTCAGGTAACGCGTGGTGATATCCCATTCCTGACACAGTTCGCGATCCCAGGAGAAGCAGTACACAAACGATTCGCTGTCGGACAGTGCGCCGGGGTAGCGATTCCAGTACCAAGTCCCGCCGATGCCGGCGGCCCTGTCGAATGCGCGGACCTTGAGGCCCAGTTCATCGCGCAGTTTCTTGAGCATGTAGATGCCGCCAAAACCCGCGCCAATCACTATGGCGTCATAGTTGACGATTTCAGTACCAACAGAACGTTTGGCCAGAACTGTAGTTGTCATTGTGTTCTCCTGTTTCAATCAAGACGCTGCAAGTTGCGATGGCCTGTGCCGCGTCATGGCAAGCGGCAGGCAAGCCGTGTCCGGCCCCTGAACTCGGCGTTCAGGGGAAGTCATCAGAAAGGGTTCGTCGAGGCGCTAGCGCATCGGCCGGTCGTACTACAGCGAGAATCCACCGTCGACGGCGATGGCTTGCCCTGTCACATGGGGGGCGCACGCGAGGTAGACGGCCAATTGGCCCATGTCCTCGACCGTCTGCGCTTCGCCTTGGGGCAACAGGGTGGATTGATGACGCTCCCAGGACTGCACTTCGGATTCGCCAGGCTGGGCCCAGCGCGCCGAGAGTCCTTCGTCACCACGCCACATGCCGGTACCGACAATGCCTGGGCACAGGGCGTTGACGGTGATCCCCTCACGGGCGACTTCCTTGGCGAAGGCGTTGGTGAAGCCGATCACTGCGAATTTGGAGGCGCTGTAGTGAGACAGATCGGGGAAGCCGACTTTGCCAGCAATGGATGCAAGATTGATGATGCGACCGGATTGGTGCTCACGCATGAGCTTGAGCTCTGCCTGGCAGCACAGGAACACGCCCCGCACGTTGATATTCATGATGCGATCCCATTCACTCACCGCGAGTTCATCGACCCGCCCAAGGCTGACCACGCCGGCGTTGTTCACCGCCACATCCAGGCGTCCGAACTCGGCCTTGACCTGCTTGATCATCGCCGCAACGCTTTCAGGCTGACTGACATCCACCTGCAGGGCCAAGGCGCGTCGGCCCAAGGCACGGACCGCTGCGGCGGCCTCCTCGGCGATACCCACGTCGTAATCCGCCAGCACCAGGTCGGCACCCGCCTGTGCCAGGCTCAGTGCAATACCCTGACCGATCCCTCGTCCGGCACCGGTGACCAGCGCTACTTTACCGTTGAGTGAGAAATCCATTGCCTTGAATTCGCTCATTGCTGACCTCTATCCGTTATTGTTGTTCGAGTGCGGCCACTGGAGGGCCTGCTGGTATGGGTGGAGCAAGTCGAATGCCAACTCTTCGATAATCAGCGAAAAGGCCTGTTCCAGAGCTGCCAAGCAGGGGTGAGCGATGGCCGCCCGGCGCGTATCATCGAGACATGACGTCTCGCGTCCGGTGAGACGCAACGCGAACACTGAGCGGTTATGTCTCACACCCTCGCGTTATTGAATTAAGCTTGAAAGCAATCCACAGGGCGCTTTTAATGGCAGTTACAGGCGCCGTTAAGGGCGTCTACAAAAAAAATAAGATCCAACCTTCGGAGGTACAATGTCCTCTGGTCTTTCCAAGACTCACGTCGAACACGTCAGTCGAGTGTTACGCACTGCCGAAACCGCCCCGACACTGCCGGTGTCCAGCATTATCCTCGATTCGTGGCGCCGCTCGGTATTGCATCACCGGCTCGACCCCGGGTCCCTGCAGGGTCCCAGGATTCTCGAAGCTCACCAACTGCACGAACACCGCGAGCGAGTGGACGACTTCCTGCACCTGGCCGGCGATGAGATGTCGCGCCTGCATCAGCGCGTGCGCGACGCCGAGTACTGCGTCATGCTGACGGACACCTTGGGCTGCACCGTCGATCTGCGGATGGAGTCGAGCATTCGTGCCGAATACCGGCGCGGCGGTATCGACGTTGGCGCCTGTTGGTCGGAGAGCGAAGAAGGCACTACGGCGGTCTGCGCGGTGTTGATCGACAAGCAGCCGGTCACGGTGCACAAACATGATCATTTCCGCGCGGCGTTCATCGGCAATACGTGCTCTGCAGCACCGGTATTTTCTCCCTCCGGCGAGATACTCGCGGTGCTCGATGTGTCGTCGGTGCGCGCGCCCGATGATCGACGCAGCCAGCACCTGATCCGGCAAATGGTCATTCAAAGCGCCTCGGATCTCGAAAACGCCTACTTCATGTACAGCACCCAGGATCTTTGGGTCCTGCGTGCGCACGCCCTGCCAGGCTATGTCGACAGCCAGCCGCAGTGCCTGTTCGCCTGGGACCGGGACGGGCTTATCAAGGCGCTCAATCCGGCGGCGCGGCGCTTGCTCCTGCAGCGCTGCGGTAGCCTGCCTAGCCATATCGACGATGCTTTTGCCGGGCTATCTTTGCCCACCCACGGGGATGACGGGATTCATTACCTGGCATCGCTCGGCATGCATGTTCGCCTCAAGGTGCCCCGTCGCCCTGTCAGTACCGTTGCGGCGCCCCGCGCTGCAGTGGTGGTCGACCCCAAAATCGCACAAGCGCTGGCGCTCGCGGTACGTGTGAAGGATCGCGGGCTGCCGGTGCTGATACACGGCGAGACAGGCGCAGGCAAAGAACACTTTGCCCTTCAGGTGCATGGCGCAAGCAAGCGTCGAGACAAGCCGTTCGTGGCGATCAACTGCGCGGCAATCCCGGAGAGCCTGATCGAGAGTGAATTGTTCGGCTATGCCCCAGGCGCCTTTACCGGCGCCTCTACCAAGGGCATGCGGGGGCTGTTGCAGCAGGCGAATGGCGGCACATTGTTCCTGGATGAGATCGGTGATATGCCGCTGGCCTTGCAAACGCGTCTTCTGCGGGTGCTGAGTGAGGGTGAGGTCGCGCCTTTGGGCGGTGCGCGCCCTGAATCCATCGATATTCAAGTCATATGCGCCAGCCACCGGGATCTGTCCGCGCTGGTAGCCGCTGGCAGTTTTCGCGAAGATCTGTTTTTTCGCTTAAGTGGCGCGCGCTTTGAAATCCCTGCGCTACGTGAGCGAATAGACAAGCTCATGTTGATCAACACACTGCTTGAAGCCGAATGCCAACGCACCGGTGAACACCTGGAATTGAGCGAAGCGTCGCTCGAAGTGCTGCTCAACTATGCCTGGCCAGGCAACATGCGCGAGTTACACCACGTGGTGCGCTATGCGTGTGCCGTATGCGATGGTTCTATCATCGGCGTGCAGGATTTGCCGCAGATGTTCGGCACTGCGCCGGTGCCGGAACAGGTAGAGAGAGGCTCAGGGAGCCCCGAGCGTCAGGCATTGATCGACTCGCTGGTGCGCCATCGCTGGAAGCCTCTGTTGGCGGCACAAGAGCTGGGTATATCCCGCGCCACCCTGTATCGCAAAGTGAACCAGCACAGCATCAAGATGCCGGGCAAGGGTTCCTACAATTAGGCCAGTTAGGCCAGTGCCGGGCGCCCGATAAGGGGCGTCCGGTGCCCCGATTTCAGAGTGCCTGTTGCAACTCGGGCACTGCCTCGAACAGATCCGCTACCAGGCCATAATCGGCGACCTGGAAGATCGGCGCTTCTTCGTCCTTGTTGATCGCGACGATCACCTTGGAGTCCTTCATGCCGGCCAGATGCTGGATCGCGCCGGAGATACCGACGGCGATGTACAGCTGTGGCGCAACGATCTTGCCGGTCTGACCGACCTGCATGTCGTTGGGCACGAAGCCTGCGTCGACGGCAGCGCGGGAAGCACCAACGGCAGCGCCGAGCTTGTCGGCCAAGCTGTAGAGGTGCTTGAAGTTGTCGCCATTCTGCATGCCACGGCCGCCAGAAACCACGATGCTGGCGGCAGTCAGCTCAGGGCGATCGGACTTGGCCAGTTCTTCACCGACGAAGGAGGATTTGCCCGCATCGTGTGCAGCGCCGACCGCTTCCAAGGCAGCCGAACCCCCTTCAGCGGCCACGGCGTCGAAGCCGGTGGCGCGGACGGTGATGACCTTGATGGCCGCGCTCGATTGCACGGTGGCAATGGCGTTACCGGCATAGATCGGACGCTTGAAGGTGTCGGGCGATTCCACCGAAACGATCTCGGAGATCTGGTCGACGTCCAGCTGAGCAGCGACGCGGGGCAAGATGTTCTTGCCGTTGGCGGTCGCGGCGGCCAGCACGTGGCTGTAGCCGGAAGCCAGCTCGACGATCAGCGGCGCGACGTTTTCCGGCAACTGGTGGGCGTAGACGGCGTTGTCCGCAACCAGCACCTTGCTCACGCCAGCGATGTTCGCAGCGGCTTCGGCCACAGCAGCGACGCCGGTGCCGGCGACCAGCACGTGGATGTCGCCACCGATCTGCTGCGCGGCGGCTACGGTGTTCAGAGTCGAAGGAGCGACGCCGGTATGGGTTTGGCCTTCGGTTACGTAATCAGCGATTACCAGGATGGTCATATCTGCTCTCCATTATCAAAGCACCTTCGCTTCATTTTTAAGTTTCTCGACCAGCTCGGCCACCGACTTGACCTTGATGCCCGCGCTGCGTACGGCAGGCGCTTCGACCTTGAGGGTCTTCACGGTGGAGGCAACGGATACACCCAGAGCCTCTGGCGTGAACGTCTCCAGGGGCTTCTTCTTGGCCTTCATGATGTTGGGCAAGGAAGCGTAGCGTGGCTCGTTGAGGCGCAGGTCGGTGGTGACGATCGCCGGCAGGTTCAGGGCAACGGTCTGCAGACCATCGTCCACTTCGCGAGTGACGTTGACCTTGTCACCGTTGATTTCGACCTTGGACGCGAAGGTGCCCTGGGCATAACCGCTGAGCGCGGCGAGCATCTGGCCCGTCTGGTTGTTGTCGCTGTCGATCGACTGCTTGCCGAGGATGACCAGTTGTGGCTGCTCCTTGTCGACGACGGCCTTCAGCAGTTTGGCGACGCCCAGGGAGGTGAGCTCTTCGGCGTGCTCGATCAGGATGGCACGGTCGGCACCCAGCGCGAGCGCGGTGCGCAATTGCTCCTGGGCAGTGGCCGGGCCGATGGTGACCACGACGATTTCGCTGGCCGCGCCTTTCTCTTTCAAGCGCACCGCTTCTTCAACGGCGATTTCGCAGAAAGGGTTCATCGACATCTTGACGTTCGCAAGATCGACGCCGGAGTTGTCCGCTTTGACGCGGACTTTCACGTTGTAGTCGACCACACGTTTAATGGCTACAAGGACTTTCATGGATGACTCCATCGTTGGAAATTAACGCTACCCGGACGGTAGCTCAGCCTTGGCCCAGCTGTTCAATGACGCCGCTGGCTTTCAATTGCGCCAGTTGGTCCTCGTTCAGGCCTAATCGGTGCTTGAGGACTTCATCGGTATGCTCACCCAGCATCGGTGCCGGGCGCAGATATTCCACAGGTGTGCCGGACATTTTGATCGGGCTGGCGACCGTGACGAAATCGGGTTTGAGCGGATGGGGGATTGTCACCAGCATGTTGCGCGCCTTCACCTGGGGCTCGTCCAGCGCCTGAGCGATACTGTTGATGGCCCCGATCGGCACGCCGCGGGGGTGGATGCGGCTGATCCACTCCTGCGCGCGGTCAGTGAGGAAGTGCCGAGAAAGTATCTCGATGACCATTTCGCGATTGGCCACCCGGTCGGCGTTGCGCGTGAAGCGCGGGTCTTTGGGTAAATCCGCCAGGCCAATGGCGTCGCACAGCGCGACGAACTGCGAGTCGTTGCCACAGGCGATGATGAAATCCTGGTCGCTGGCGCGAAACACCTGATAAGGCACGATATTGGCGTGGGCGTTGCCGTAGCGTCCCGGCGGCTTGCCGGTGGCCAGATAGTTCTGGCTCTGGTTGCACAGGGTGGCCACCTGCACGTCCAGTAATGCCATGTCGATATGTTGACCCACTCCACTTTTCTCGCGGCTGAGCAACGCTGCCTGAATCGCCACAGTGGAATAAAGCCCGGTCATGAGATCCGAGAACGCCACGCCAACTTTTTGCGGCCCGCCGCCGGGGAGGTCATCGCGCTCACCGGTGATGCTCATCAACCCGCCGATCCCCTGAACGATAAAGTCATAGCCGGGTTCGGCAGCCCGCGGGCCGGTTTGCCCAAAGCCGGTAACCGAGCAATACACCAGGCGCGGATTCAGTTGGGACAATGAAGCGTAATCCAGGCCGTACTTGGCCAGCGAGCCGGCCTTGTAGTTCTCGATCAATACATCACACTCAGTGGCCAATGCGCGCACCAGCTCCTGGCCTTCGGGGGTTGCCAGGTTCAACGCCACCGATAACTTGCCACGGTTGGTCGACTGGTAGTAGGAGGCCTCGCTGGTGCGCTCGTCATCCAGGCCCTTCATCCACGGCGGGCCCCAGCCACGGGTGTCATCGCCCACGCCTGGCCGCTCGATCTTGATGACCTCGGCGCCGAGGTCGGCCAACGTCTGGCCACACCACGGGCCGGCAAGCACGCGGCTCAGGTCGAGCACGCGGTATCCAGTCAAAGCACCCATCTCACATCACCTTATTGTTGTATGCGGTTACCCAGGTTCGCTAAACGTCGTCAGTCAGGGCCAGGCCCTTGCGAAGTCAGGGCAGTAACGGTTCGGCATGCCCGAGCGACAGGCCCAGGCTCGCGCGTCGGCGCAACCAAGGGCCTGGGCGGTAGCGCGGATCACCGGTCAGCGCGGTCATGCGCTCCAGGATGGTCAGCAGCCGGGCGGCGCCAACGCTGTCGCCCCAGGCTAACGGTCCTTGCGGGTATCCCAGGCCACGACGCACGCCCTCGTCCAGGTCATCGACGCTGGCAATGCCTTGCTGGACGATGTCGCCGGCCAGGTTGACGATCATTGCCAGCACGCGCTGCGCGACAAAGCCCACACTGTCATTGATCACACCGACGCCAACGCCATCACGGGCGAGCAGCGCATGGGCCGCGTTGCGCATGTCGGGACGGGTGGCCGGGTTGACCATCAACGAGCGATACCGGGAGTCATCGAGCAGTGGGTCAATACACACCGTGCGGGCGGGGTCCGTCGCGAAGTGCTGGGACGCGCTGGTAGCGTCCCGCCCATAAGGCGCCAACAGACACAACGCCTCGGCAGAAGGCACAGCGCCCTCCTCCACATGGGCGTCGAGACGGCGCAACAACGAAGTGAGCCTGGTGCGGTCTGCCGTGTTTTCGATGCCCAGCCACACTGGCGGTATCGTGTCGACTGCCGGCACAGCCTGGAGCATGGGTGGATCGACCCTCTGGCCATCGTCGTAGCGATAAAACCCCCGGCCTACCTTGCGCCCGACAAACCCCGCGTCGAGCATCTGCCGTGTCAGCGCGGCCGGACGATAGCGTGGCTCTTGGTAGAACTGGTTGTAGATCGACTCGATCACCGGGTGCGATACGTCCAGGGCAGTCAGGTCGAAAAGCTCCAGCGGGCCCATGCGAAACCCGAGGCCGTCACGCAGGATGCGGTCGATTTCGCCGGGGTCTGCGACGTTTTCTTTCAGTATCTGCAGGGCTTCGGTGCTGAACGCTCGGCCCGCGTGGTTGATGATGAAGCCCGGGGTGTCCTTGGCGCGAATACCGCGGTGGCCCATCCGCGCGGCTAACGCCTGCAGTCGGTCGCCTACCTGAGGATCGGAGGCGAGTCCATCGATCACCTCTACCACTTTCATCAACGGCACGGGGTTGAAGAAATGGAACCCCGCCACCCGCTCCGGGCGCCGACATTCACGGGCGATGCTGGTCACGGACAAAGACGAGGTATTGGTGGCCAGAATGCACGTATCGGCGACGACCGCTTCGAGCTGAGCAAGCAAGGCTTGCTTGGCATCTAGCCGTTCGATGATCGCCTCGACCACCAGGTCCACGTCCTTGAGCTGATTCAGTTGGTCTGTCACGCGCAGCCTGCCCAGGGTGGCTTGGGCATCCACTGGGGCGATCTTGCCTTTGCTGACCAGCTTGTCGAATGTTTGTTTGAGCGTGTCGAGGGCAGCTTGCGCGGCCCCGTCGCGGTTATCGAACAACAGGACCTCGACACCGGCCTGGGCGGCGATCTGAGCGATGCCGGTGCCCATGACCCCTGCGCCGACGACAGCCATACGGTGGATCTCGCGTGTCATGGATCACTCTCCCGAAAAGACTGCTTTGCGTTTTTCCAGGAAGGCTTGAGCACCCTCCTTCTGGTCCTGGGAATCGAATAACAACTGGAATGCCTTGCGCTCCAACGCCAAGGCGCTCTGCAGCGGTAGGTCCGCTCCCAGTAGCATCACTTCTTTGATTTGCGCTACGGCCAGCGGCGGCAATGCGGCGATTTGCGCAGCCAATTCCAACGCGCGCGGCAGCGTGCGGTCATCGTCAACCACTTCGCTGATCATGCCCATGGCCAGCGCCTCGGGTGCGCTGACCAGGCAGCCGGTCAGGGCAATCCGCATTGCCTGGAATTTACCGACCGCGCGGATCAAGCGTTGGGTGCCGCCCGCGCCGGGCATCAAGCCCAGCTTGACTTCGGGTTGGCCGAAACGGGCCGATTGCCCCGCCACGATGATGTCGCAATGCATGGCCAGTTCGCAGCCTCCGCCCAACGCAAAACCATTGACCGCCGCAATCACAGGTTTTGGACAGTCGGCGATAGCCGCCCAGAGGTACTCGGTGTGCCGGCGGTACATCTGAATCGGGCTTGCCTGCGCGAACTCGCGAATGTCGGCGCCGGCGACAAAGCACTGTTCGCCCCCGGTCAGTACGATGGCGCGCACGCGATCCTCGGCGGCAAAACTCTGGAATATGTCCGCCAGCCGTTCGCGCACTTCATGGTTGAGCGCGTTTTTGGCCTCGGGCCGGTCAATGCGTATGACGGCTACTGCGTCATCGCGGATGTGCAGATCCACGACTGGAGATTGAGAGCTCATATCCACCTCTTTTATTTGTTTCGTCAGGCGAAATTAGATACCGATTTATTGATCAAGCATAGAGATCCTTCCGAATGCCTGTAAACAAAAAACTCAGACCGCCCATAAATCAACCGGAGATACGGACTTAAAGGCTTATCGAAAAAATAATTTGGCATCGTTGAATGCAGGGCATACAATTTCGCCTGGCGAAACTGTGTTTTATTTTCTTGCATTTTCTGAAAGCGAGGTTCTACCATGAGTCGCAACAAGACCGACCAGACCGTTGCAGACGACGATCAGGCCCTTGGTGAAACCGGGCTTATAAAAATGGCGATGTTGGACCCCAGTCAGGTGCTTGGCGAAGAGGAAGGCAGCGGCCAGTTCGTGACTGCTTTAGCCCGCGGGCTTGAGCTGATGCGCTGCTTTTCACCGCGGGACAACGTGTTGGGCAATCAGGATCTGGCGCGGATGACCGGCCTGCCCAAGCCAACCGTGACGCGGCTGACCAACACGCTGATGCGCTTGGGCTGCCTGAAGCGCGAGGTGCATTCGGGCAAGTACCAACTGGATGTCGGTGTGCTGGGTTTCGGATACGCCATGTTGTCGAACCTGGCGATTCGGTCCGTAGCGCACCCGTTGATGGAACAACTGGCCAACCACGCCCAGGCAGCTGTTGCCATGGCGTCCCGAGACCGCTTGCAGATGGTCTACCTCGACGTGGTTCAGGGTCAGGGCAACATAACCATGCGCCGCCAGATCGGCAGTTATTTGCCGATGGCGCAAAGCTCGGTTGGCCGAGCCTGCATGGCGGCCATGCCGGAAACCGAGCGCGAATTTGTACTCGACCATCTTCGCCAGCGCGAAGCGGATCAATGGCCAGCCATTCGCAAAGGGCTGGACAGAGCGTTCAGAGACTTCACCGACTACGGCTTCTGCCTGTCGATCGGTGAATGGCACCGCGACGTCAACTCCGTGGCCGTGCCGTTGCTTCACCCGCAATACGGTTTGCTCACATTCAACTGCGGTGGCCCGAGCTTTCAGCTACCCCGCGAACAGTTGGTGGACGACATCGGGCCTCGCCTGATCAACATGGTCAATAACATTGGCGCCGCTGCTCGCTGAGACAACGGAGTAACGGCGCCCTGATAAAACGGCTCACCTGAGAGCCACAGGAGCGCACATGATCCGTGATACCGAAACCTTGCAGATTCTGTTGGACTCACTTCGCCAGTTCGTCGGTGAAGTGTTGATCCCACGGGAAAATGAAGTCGCTGAAACCGATTCGATTCCCGCTGACATTGTCGAGCAGATGCGTGACATGGGCTTGTTCGGGCTGACGTTACCGGAGGAATACGGTGGCCTGGGCGTGACCATGGAAGAGGAAGTGAACATCGCCTTCGAACTGGGCCGCACATCTCCAGCCTTTCGCTCCTATATCGGCACCAACAACGGCATCGGCTCCATTGGCATTTTGCTGGACGGCACGCCTGATCAAAAGAACGACTATCTCCCCAAACTGGCCGCTGGTGAACTGCTCAGCGCTTTTTGCCTGACCGAGCCGGATGCCGGTTCCGATGCCGCATCGCTAAAGACCACGGCGGTGCGCGATGGCGACCACTACATCCTTAATGGCACCAAGCGCTTTATCACGAACGCCCCGCACGCCGGAATTTATACGGTGATGGCGCGCACCAACCCCGAGATCAAAGGTGCAGGTGGCATCAGTGCGTTTATCGTGGAGCGCGGCACCCAGGGCGTTTCCCTGGGCAAACCCGACCATAAGATGGGACACAAGGGCGCCCACACTTGCGACGTCATCTTCGAGAACGCCAAGGTCCCGGCCAGCCAACTGATCGGTGGCGTCGAAGGCGTCGGCTTCAAAACTGCCATGAAAGTCTTGGACAAGGGCCGCTTGCACATCGCGGCGCTGAGTGTCGGTGCCGCACAGCGCATGCTCGACGATGCATTGGGCTATGCGCTGGAGCGTAAACAATTCGGTAAACCCATTGCCGAGTTTCAGCTGATCCAGGCGATGCTTGCGGACAGCAAGGCAGAAATATACGCAGCCCGCTGCATGGTCCTTGATGCCGCCCGCCTGCGCGACGATGGCAAAAACGTCAGCACCGAAGCCTCGTGCGCGAAGATGTTCTCTACCGAAATGTGCGGCCGTGTCGCCGACCGCTGCGTACAGATCCATGGTGGCGCAGGGTACGTGAGCGAATATGCCATCGAGCGTTTCTACCGGGATGTCCGCTTGTTCCGCATCTATGAAGGGACAACTCAGATCCAGCAAATAGTGATCGCCAAGAACATGATTCGCGACGCGCAGCGCTGAGACGTCACGCATTCGCTTCGCAGATCACGCCCCCTAATAATTACAATAAGGTCACGCTATGGATACTGCTGCAACGGCAAGTGCGATCACGCACGCCAAATCCAGTACATGGGTACTGGTGTTCATCTTCTGTTTTCTCGGCTTATTGATCGACGGCGCCGACCTGATGCTGCTGTCTTATAGCCTCAACAGCCTCAAGGCAGAGTTTGGCCTCAGCAGCGTGCAAGCGGGCAGCTTGGGGAGCTTCACCCTGGCCGGCATGGCAATCGGTGGCATTTACGGCGGCTGGGCGTGTGATCGCTTTGGTCGAGTGAAAACCGTAGTGTGGAGTATCGTTTTGTTTTCGGTTGGCACTGCCGTTTTGGGCCTGACCCATAGCTATTGGCAGTTCGCAATCACCCGGTTCCTCGCCTCCCTTGGCATCGGCGCCCTTTACGTAGCCTGCAACACGCTGATGTCAGAATACGTACCCACCCGCTACCGCACGACCGTGCTCGGTACGCTGCAGGCCGGATGGTCGGTGGGCTATATCGTCGCTACTTTGTTGGCTGGCTGGATAATGCCCAACCATGGCTGGCGCTGGCTGTTCTACGTTGCGCTGATTCCGGTGCTTCTGGCGATCATCATGCAACGCTTTGTGCCCGAACCTAAGGCATGGCTGAATGCCCAGGCGGAGCGCGCCAAGGCTGGTATAGCGAGCGCGCGTGAACGCGTTGTGGTAAAGCCTGAAAGTATGTTCAAGCAGATTTTCGACGATCCGCAAGCTTGCCGGATGTTTATCTTTTGGGCCATGACCGCTGGCTTTCTGCAGTTTGGTTACTACGGGGTCAATAACTGGATGCCGTCGTATCTTGAAAGCGAATTGGGCATGAACCTCAAATCCATGACCAGCTACATGGTCGGTACCTATACGGCGATGATTCTCGGCAAGGTCCTCGCAGGCGTGGCGGCAGACCGGATCGGGCGTCGGGCCGTGTTCGCGTTCGGCGCCTTGGGCACAGCCATTTTTCTACCCGTCATTGTGCTGTTCCAAAGCCCGGAGAATATTCTGTGGATGCTGGTGTTGTTTGGTTTTCTGTACGGGATTCCCTATGGCGTGAATGCCACGTACATGACTGAAAGCTTCGAGGCCAAATTCCGCGGGTCTGCCGTTGGAGGAGCCTATAACATAGGCCGGATAGGCGCCGCGGTGGCACCGGCAGCCATCGGTTTCCTTGCCTCCGATGGCTCGATAGGCTTGGGCTTTCTGGTGATGGGCGCAGCGTATTTCATCTGCGGGGTGATTCCGGCGATGTTCATCCGGGACAAGCAATTCGACCCCCAGAAGCAGTAGCACGCCCTTTAAGCGACACAGGTCGGACATTCGAACTGTGCCGCACGCCAGGCAGGCCTGCGCAGCGCTGCAACGAGAACAGATCAGCCCTTGATCCAGCTGCCATCCTTTTGGGCATCCGTCTCGACATTGAACGTCAGAAGATAATTGGACACCATTCGGTAGTAACCGATCACGATGGTTGCATCACTCAATTCTTCAACCGAAAAGTGCTGCAAGGCGTGGTTGAACACCACGCCAGGCGCTTTGCCGTTGGTGAGAATGGCCTTGCCGAACCGCAGCAGAACCTGCTCGTCCTCCTTGAAGGCCTTGTCGTCATTGATCCGCTCCTCAGCAATGGCGATGAACTGATCCGGGCGAACCCCTGCGACTTGAGCGATGGAAATATGCTGCTCCCATTCGTAGCTCACATCTTCATGAGCGGCCACCAGCAGAACCAGCAGCTCCTTGTGATAATCGGAGATCGTCAGGTCGCGGAATACCGCATTGGTCAGGTCAATCATCGGCACGAATGCGCCGGCGCTATGGCCTATCATTCGAAAGAAATTGACCTTGGTGGGCAGGCTCTCGAATTTCGTGCGAACGGCTTCAGGCAGTTTGGCGAAGTCTGGATAGTCTACTTCTACAACGGAACTGATGGTGTCATTGGAACGAGTTGAATTGGCCATGCGGCCCTCCTGGTTAGCGGGATAAATATCTACTGGGCCTAGGCGGATATGGGATGGGCGCGAACCAGCTTCTGGTTGAGCAGAATGCACATTACCAGCGCCGCCACGCAGACCCACATCGACCAGGACATGCCGTGAGCGAATGCGTCTGGATCATCGTTCGATATCAAGATTCCAAAGACCGCCACTCCAACCACACCCCCCAGTTGCCGCGCCGACGACATCAGGCCCGAGGCCATGCCGGCATCCTCAGGGCTGACCGCTGCGAGCATGGAGTTGTTCATTGAAGGCACGGTAGAGGCGCTACCAATACCGACGATTATCAAGGCGCCATTGAGCAGCCAGAATGAGCTCTCAGGCCCAACCTGGGAAAGCAGTGCAAATCCCACAATCTGGAGCGCCAGGCCCGTGGTCATGATGCTTAGCGCACTAACGCGTTTGCCGACACGCGCCGACGTCAGTGATGAGATCGTCATGACGGCGGTCAGGGGAATAAACGCCAGACCGGTGTGGAGGGCATCGTAGTGCAGGATCGTCTGGAAATAGATGCTCAGCACAAAGACGACGCCGAAGAACGTCAGATTGATGATTGCCCCGGTGAACATTGTCGCGAGCAATACGTTATTGCGGGCCAGGCGGGCAGGCAACATCGGCGCCTGTGCCTTGGTTTCCACGAGTATGAACACCGCCAGAGCCAGCGCGGCAAGGCCCATGCTCGAGACGGGGATCGCACTCCACCCCAGGCTGCTCGCCTCGGTCAGCGCGTAAGTGAGCAGCGCCAGGCTGATCGCAATACTGATCTGCCCGGCGACGTCGATTTTTTTGTCTATGCGTGACGATGCCGGCGTGAACCGCAAGGTCAGCATGATCGCCAGTGCCCCCAGCGGAATGTTTATAAGAAACACGCTGCGCCAGCCCAGGTGCTCGATCATCATCCCGCCCAATACTGGGCCGGCCGCCAGCGCGATGCCGCCGCAGGCGCCCCAAAGCGCAACAGCGGAACGCCGCTGGTTCAGATCGTCGAAGTTCTGGCGGATCAGCATCAATGAGGTAGGGATGAGGAACGCAGCGCCGATGCCCTGAACGCAGCGCATTGCAATCAGTATCGGCATGCTTGTCGCCATGCCACACCCTGTCGAAGCCAATGTGAACACGGCAAAGCCAAAGATGAACACCCGTTTGGCGCCAAATTTGTCGCCAAGGCCGCCACCGAGGATGAGCAGTGCAGAGAACACCAGCGCATAGCTGTTGATCACCCACTGCAGCCCGGTCAGATTGGTATTGAAGGCTGATTTCAAAGCACCCAGACCAACGTTCACCACGCTGACATCCAGTTGAACAACCAGGTAGCCCAGGCAGGTCGCGAGCTTGATTGCTGTCAAATTCGATGTTTTGTACATGTCCCAGCCGTCGTTTCAGATGTCGTGAAAGCCTATGCCTTGACCTGCCATGCGTAAATACTAAAATAAGCGGCCATACCATGCACAAGTGCATAGATCATGAATTGGGAAGATGTCCGCTATTTTCTGGCTATCGCCAACGCTGGCACGCTTTCAGGGGCGGCCAGGCAGCTCGATGTCGATCAAGCGACCATCAGCCGCCGCTTGGCCACGCTTGAAGCAGAGCTAGGAACACGCCTGGTCAATCGGCTGCCCAGGCGGGCCGAATTGACGAGCCTGGGCCAGGAGGTGTTGGAGCAAGCGCTGGCGATCGAGGACAGAATGTTTTCGATCAAACGCTTGGCCATGACGGCGCATAGTGAACTGCGCGCCAAGATCACCATTTCCGCGCCGCCAATCCTTGCACGGCATTTTCTGGCACCTCAGCTGTTGACCCTCTCCCAAGGGCTGCCGCAGGTGCAGATTTCGGTGTTAAGCGAACCTCATTTTGCGTCCTTGTCCAGACTCGAGGCGGACCTGGCCATGCGCCTCGCACCAGGCGTTGCGGATTGCGACATCGTCAAAAAAATTGGCCAAATGGAATTTGCCCTGTACGCGACAATGGCCTATCCCAACATCGCTACGCCTGAGCACTGGGAGTTCATCGGCTATACCGCGCATGAGCTGTCTTTCGATCACAAGACCTGGCTATACCAAATCATCGGAGATCGCCGGGTGATCTGCGAGGTGGCCGACCTCAGTAATCAATATGAGGCGGCCTGTAGCGGAATCGGGGTCGCCGGGCTGCCGTGTTTCCTTGCCGACAGCGACCCCCGTCTGGTGAAGTTGCAGGCAACCGAGCCGATGTTGAATCTCGGTATCTGGTTGGCTTTGCACCCTGACCGCCGCAGTGATCGACGGGTACGTGAGACGACTGCGGCAATCATCGGCCTGGTGGAGGCGTTGGGGCTCGGATAGGCCGGCGTGGCTGTGCTTGCGCCAAGGTTCGACGCTGCGTTTTCCGTGCTTCCTGGAGGTGCTGCGCCGGGCTGCAACCTGCCAGATGACTTGGCGTCCAGGATGCTCTTTGCGCTTCTCGACACCAATGTGCGCTTTGGCGCCGAAGTAATACTGGTTGCCCTTCTTCGTCTGGTGCATCTGCGGGTCGCGTTTACTGTCCTTGTCCTGTAATAGGGGCAAATGCCAAAAAAACACGGTACGTTTCACACAATCAACATCGACGCAGTCCTCGGGCCCTGTAAACTCTAGTTGTTTCAAAACATTGCAAAGTCGGAAGCCGGTTAAACGCCGCACGGTCGCGCCACTGTAACCAGTTCGCTGGGAGTCAGACCCGTCTTTGCCCCCTCTTCCTTATCCACTGGGACGCGTTATCCCGAGGTAAGCCCCATGTTCGCAAAATGGCGAAAAGTCATTCGTAATGCCGACCCTGCCACCCGTAAAAAACTCGCTAGCACCTACGCGCTGCTCATCGCTATCAACCTGTCAGCCTGGAGCTGGGCACTGATCGCGTTCCATGATCACCCCGTGTTGTTGGGTACCTCCCTGCTCGCCTACGGCTTCGGCCTGCGCCACGCGGTGGACGCCGACCACATCGCCGCCATCGACAACGTCACCCGCAAGCTGATGCAGGATGGCCAGCGCCCGGCCATGGTCGGTTTCTTCTTCTCCATGGGCCACTCCACGGTCGTAGTGGTTGCATCGCTGCTGGTGGCCTTGACTACCTCGGCTCTCAGCGACCGCTTCGAAGGCTTCAAGAACATCGGCGGGGTGATCGGCACGTCAGTGTCGGCGACCTTCCTGCTGCTGATCGCGCTGATGAACCTGATCATCCTGCGCTCCATCTATCGCGCCTGGAAAAATGTACGCGCAGGTGGCGAGTACAATGATGACGATTTCGACCTGCTGCTGGCCAACCGCGGTTTCCTGGCCCGCCTGTTCGGCCCGCTGTTCCGGGTGATCACCCGTAGCTGGCACATGTTCCCGTTGGGCTTTCTGTTCGGCCTGGGCTTCGACACCGCATCTGAAATCGCCCTGATGGGCATTTCCGCCTCCCAAGCCGCCCAAGGCATGTCGCCGTGGGCGATCATGGTGTTCCCGATTCTGTTCAGCGCCGGCATGTCGCTGGTCGATACCCTCGACGGCCACCTGATGCTGGGCGCCTACGGCTGGGCGTACCTGAAGCCGATGCGCAAGATCTACTACAACATGACCATCACCTTGGTCTCGGTAGTGGTCGCGGTGCTGATCAGCAGCGTCGAGGGCCTCGGCCTGCTGGCCGACAAACTGTCGTTGGAAGGACCTTTCTGGGACCTGGTGGGCATCATGAACAGCCACTTCGGCATGCTCGGCTATCTGATCATCGGTATCTTCGTGTTCAGCTGGCTGGTCTCGGTGGCGCTGTACCGGATCAAGGGCTTTGACCGGATGGAGTTTGGCTGAGCCGTTGCGCTGCCTCAAGCGCCCCGCCGAAAGCGGCAGTGGCTTGTAGGCAACCAGCCCAATCTGAATCCGCGCGCCCCCTGAATACCCCTCTCTACACCCTTCGTTGACCCCACCGCTTACCTCGCGCGCCCTCACGTGCACGGCGGGTTCCGCTGGGGTCGGTCGACCTTGAATTCTATGATCCGCGCCTTGAGACTCCAATGCCTGCAACAAGGCATTTTCACTAGCCAGCTGTATGCCAGGCTCATTACAGCCGCAAAGGAAATCACCATGCCAGCCACTATCAAACGCAGCCTTAACTCACTCGTGCTCGCCGCCTCCCTGGCCTGCACGACCGCCGCCATGGCCCATGCCCACCTGAAAACCCAGACCCCAGCGGCAGATAGCAGCGGCGCGGCCCCCGCCGACCTGCGTCTGAGCTTTTCCGGAGGCGTGGAGCCCTCCTTCACCAAGGTGGAAGTCAGCGATAACGGCCAGGCCGGGCCGTCAAGAGCATCACCACCGACACTGCCGACAACAAGCTGCTGATCGTCACTCCGGTTCAGCCGCTCAAGCCGGGGGCTTACAAGGTTGACTGGCATGCGGTGTCGGTGGACAGCCACAAAACCGAGGGCAGCTACAGCTTCAAAATCACCAACTGACCTGCAACATGAACCCGACCCGTGCCCATCTGGCTCTGTTCGCCTGCCTGCTATTGTTGTTGGTGCTGTTCAACGGCATGGCGTGCAGTGTCAGTCATGGGCAGATGATGCGGTCTATGCTCATGCCCAAACCCGCCCCTGCACATGGCCATCAGCAAGGCCATACCATGGGCGGCATGGGTGATATGGCCGCAATGCCCGGGATGGCCATGCATGACACCGCCGGTACCCTCGACACCGCCAGCAACCACGACATGCCGATGCCAGGCATGAACTCGCTCTTCGGCGATTGCTTCTTCGCCGGGTCGATGCCCATAAACCTGATCGTTTTTGCCCTGATCGGCTGGCTGCTGCGCCATCGAGAAGCTCGCCCCAAGGCCTACCTGACACTATTCAGCGCGCTACCTCGGACCCTCCTGCCCAACCTCAAACCCCGCGCACCCTGATCACTCTCCCCGCCCCGCCTCCCCCCAACACCCGCTGACCGCTTTTAACCGGCCAGCATCGATCCCACCAGCCTGATCGGCACCGAGCGCGTCGAAGTGCTCAAGGGCCCGACCTCGGCACTCTATGGTGGAGGCATCGGCGCGCCTCTGGGCGGCTTGATCAACGTGATTTCCAAGCGCCCCCAAGCGCAGCCGAGCGCTCAAGTATCGCTTCGTACGGGTAGCTATTCGACGGTGAACCCGTCACTGGATATCAACACCCCCATCAACGAAAACATCAGTGCCCGGCTGGCCGCCGACTACCAGGAGAACGACAGCTGGATTGACCATGTCAGGGGCCGACTGGTCGTGCAGGGATGCATTGGCCGGGTTTGGCGCTATTCCCACGAATGCCCGCGTGGTCCGCGACCGCAACCGCATCACCGGTGCTGGCGTCACCGCTGGGCTGGACTTCGGCCTGGCCATGGTCGCCGAACTGCGTGATCGCACCTATGCCGAATGCACCCAGCTGATGAGCGAGTACGATCCTCACCCACCGTTCAATGCCGGCTCGATGAAGACCGCACCGCCTGAGGTCAAGAAAGCCATGATTAAACTGGTCGCGGAGTTTTCGCACCAGGCGCAGGTGCTTTCCGGGATTGCGAAAGCCTGACGCACGACCTTGAGTGGCCTGCTCGATGGGCTACTCAAGAGCGTGATCGCGGCTTGCCCTGAACACCAGGCTGGGCGCCTGGCCCGGTACATCGTCGAGCTTGCCGACTCGTACCATGCCAACCTTCTCCAACACACGGATGGAGGCACCATGGGCGGGCCGCACGATGCCGAATACCTCTGCGACCTCCAGCTCCTCAAAACCGTACTCCAAGGCGGCTTGGCTGAGCTCGGTCGCATAACCCTGACCCCAGGCTTCTACTGCGAAGCGATAACCCAGGTTCAAGCGCTCCTCGTCTAGATAGGCACGAGCATCCAGGCCGCCGAAGCCGATGACCCGCTCGGGCGCGGTGCGCGTGCAGATCGCCCACTGGCCATAGCCCGTGCGCGCCCAGTGAGCTAGCCACTGGTCCAGCAAGGCGCTGGCCTGGCTGATTTCGGCCAAGGGCCCCGCAGGGTTGAATTGGTGTGTCGCGGGGTCGCCATAGATGTCGAACAGCCGCGCCAGGTCTTCGCGAACAGGTGGGCGTAATAGCAGTCGGGAGGTCAGGCGCTGCATAGGGTCTCCAGCGTTGATAACAACAAAATAATGGCCCCTGCGACGAGCGTTACGGCAGTGGAGCACTGGAGCATTTGCATCCTGTTGAATGGCCAGCCGCAGCGACAATGAAGCTCCGGCGCTGGCTATCAGCTGAAATCGTAGCGCATCGGTGATAAGCATCCAATAAACGGGTTCAAGCGATGATCGCCACGGTCTCTGGCTCCAGTACGCGAGCGCCCCGTCATGCAGTAACATTTGCAGGAATCGCAAATAATCTTGCGGGGTACTGAAAAAGGCCTCCACCGTTTTTACCGTCTGATCAAGATCGAGCCTGAGCCTCGAGTATGTAGCGGTCATGCATCAGAGCGACCTCACGGATGCTTTCCATGGTGCGTAGATCCACCGCACTGCGCCCTGGTGCCATCACCGTGCCCGCGCGCTGGGCCTGGAACGCCAGGCCATGAGAGAACAGCGAGAAGGCGTGGATGACCACTCCCTCATCGCCCCTTGGCAGCTCGCCAACCGTAAGCGTTCGGTGGATACGTGCCTATGTTGATCGTCAGGCACCGGCGCTGCCCGATTTCGTTCTCATGAAGCCAGCGTCTGTAAGCGGACGACGGCGATCATGAGTTTGATCCAGTTGGCGCGCATAAATCGTTACCGATCATATCGACAGCAATGTCGGCAAGTGCACGCAGTCTGTCCATTCGCCGCATGTCCTGGTGATAGCCCATCCATATGTCACGACTGGGCGGCGCTTCGTCGACTTCAAGCCGCCTCAGCGTCGGCAGCTGGTCGCCGAGCGAACGTGGGAGTACAGCGACACCCAGTCCCTGCGTGCACATCTGCGCTTGAACTGTGCGGCTGCTGCTGCTGAAAACGGTTCGGGCTTGCGGATACATCTGCTCAAGCCAGAGCACATCGGGGTAATGGGCCTGGGCCGTGTTCATCGTAATCAAGCCAAGGCCCTCGCCATCTTTTTTTGGCGAAGGCATTGCGACACCAACGTACAGACCGTAGCTCATCGTCAGCAGACGACGCTGAACGATGTCCGGCTCGGTGAAAGGCACGATCCTGAACGCAATATCAGCTTCTCGACGAACAAGATCGAACTGTCGATGTCCGGGGATTATCTCTGGAACAATCAATGGGTGACGTTGTGAGAGTTCACTCAGCACCGGCGCCAGTACGTAACTGGCAAACCACTCTGCACATGAGATGCGCAGCAGTCCTTCGGGTTGTTCGCTGTCGCCCGCTAGGCGCCGCTCAATCGCCAGGGCGGTATGCTCCATCTCTTGGGCCAGGTGGAGAATTCTCTCACCACTGTCAGTCAGCACAAGGCCAAGCCCTGTGCGGCGGAAGAACATCTGTCCACTCACCTGTTCAAGCACATGCAGGCGCCGCCCGACAGTGGGATGACTGACGCCCAAAAGCTTGGCGGCGGCTCCCAGGGATCCGCTTCGCGCAATCGCGAGAAAGACGCGCAAATCATCCCAGTCCATGGCGCACCTCGTACAAAAATGAACGCCGAGGTTGCAGCAATGACACTCCCATCGCAAGTCCCCTGCTCGCACACTGGGCCACGTTTCTTCGTAGCGTTCCAGAGTGGTGCAGCTTATGAACATTGGATTTATCGGGGTGGGAAGCATGGGCCGAGCAATCATCCCTGTGCTGATTGACGCGGGTCATCAGATCTTTGCGTGGAATCGCAGCCATGAAGCACTGGCCGGTTTGCAAGGGATGCAGGTGCTTGAATCCCCAACGGAGGCATTTGGGCAAGACATCGTTATCAGCATGCTTGCAGATGATCTTGCTGTTCGGGAGGTAATGCTGTCCTCGGGAGCTTTGGAGGCTGCAAGCAAACACTGCATTCATATCGTCATGTCGACGCTTTCACCCCAGTTGATGGAAGAGCTGCAAGCGCTCCACCATAAGCTTGGGACAGTGCTGGTAGCCGCGCCGGTTCTTGGTGTGCCCGCAGTGGCGGCCAAGGGTGGAATGAATATTCTGGCAGCAGGGCCTGATCAGGCCATCAAGAAAGTCCAACCGATCTTCGATGTGCTTGGGAAAAAAACCTGGCGGATGGGTAGCCATCCCGTTCAGGCCTGCATCGCGAAAGTTGCCGCAAACATGATGATCACCCAAGCTATCGAGTCGCTCGCCGAAGCGAGCGTACTCGCCGAGCGCTACGGGCTAAGCCCGGCGGCATTTATCGAAGTCGTGACCGAGACGCTGTTTGCCTGCCCTAGCTATCGGCGCTATGGGCAGAATATTGTAAACAGCAGCTATGAGCCTGGGTTCAAGCTGTCCCTGGGTCTCAAGGACATCAATCTTGCCCTTGATGCTGCTAGCCCCAAGGGGCTGCGGCTGCCAGCCGCCAACGTCGTGCGATCCAGAATGATTGCCGCGCAAGCTCAAGGGCTAGGAGATAAGGATTGGTCGGCGTTTGCTACCGTGACGCAGGATTACCCAACAACTGCTGAGACTCAGGATCCGTGGCGGACAGCGCCCATGACTCATTCTCGGCGTGGCAATTTTTGGGTGACCGGACAGCGGGTCACTCGGCATGACAAGACTTATCAGAAGGGCCCGATGTATGTCGCATGGGAAGCACCCGAGCACATTACCCAACCTTATCCGGTTGTGCTCGTACACGGCGGCACCCTACAAGGCACCGAGTGGCTGGATACGCCCGAGGGTCGTCCGGGTTGGGCTCAGCGCTTTGTCGAAGCTGGTTATGTAGTCTTTCGGGTCGACAGGCCGGGCCACGGTCGTTCGCCTTATCACAGCGAAATCATGGGCGAGATGGGGCCACCTTTTTCCTACGAGCGTGCGCGTGAGGTTTATTTCCCCGAGGGTGGGGGCGAAACGCAGTGGCCGTTCGCAGCGGATGATGAGGCAGCTTTCGATTCTTTTATTGCGGCCTACGGCCCGATGCCAGCAGACCTGAGTGCGTCGCAAACACTGGATGCGGATCGTCTGGCTAGCCTGTTGGATCGGATCGGCAAGTCCATCATCGTTACCCACTCCGCTTCGGGCCCTGATGGGTGGCTGATTGCCGACCGCAGACCAAGCCTTGTCGCGGGCATCGTTGCAGTAGAGCCCATGGGTCCGGTGTTTGGGGATACACCCGGCATTGGATCTCTAGAGTGGGGACTGACAGCGGCACCGATCACCTTTGACCCGCCTCTCGCAACGGCAGCTCAGGTGCGAGCAGCGGATCCATTGACCTTGAAGATACCTGGGCTCAAGGGTGTACCCGTCGCACTTCTGACGGGGGAGACATCCATATTTGCCTCTTTCGCGACCAGCATTGTTCCTTTTCTGCGGACTGCCGGGGCAAGAGTCGACCATTTGGATCTGCCGGCACTGGGCATCCATGGCAACGGGCACGGATTGATCTATGAGCGCAACTCCGACGAGGCCTTTGAGGTGGTTTCAAACTGGCTCTCTACGTCCGTCAGCGCTTCCAGCAAGACATGAGCAATTTGGTCAATGAGGACACACCATGAATATTGAAACGCTGCTCGCCCGAGTGGATGCGTTAGAAAGTCGCGCTGCGATAGAGGCGCTCATCTCGGGTTACGCCAACGCGTTTGACCGCAGGGATCGAGGGCTTTTGCAGGAAATCTGGCACGAAGACGCAATCTTGGATCTACCGGGGTTTGGGAGTGCCGCGAGTCGTGGTGAAATTTTGCAAATGGCAAATCACAACTGGGAAAAAATGCCCCACATGCATCACTGGATGGCCAACCCTTTGATTGAGATTGTCGGTGATAACGCCACTGCTACGGTTGCCGCTAACTGCCTGTTTCATGACATCGAACGTGGCCCGGTACAAGTAAGTGGACTCTACAACGACAGTTTTGCACGCCGCAGTGGACAGTGGCGCTTCCTGTCGCGGAGCTTCCAATTACACTACCTCACCCCGTTAAAAAACTGGGTGCCAGTAGCGGGCACTGAGCAGTTCATCACAAACAACTAAAAGACTTGACATGTTTGCTGATCAAGTTCATCTCGCCCATCAACTTGCATACCTTGAATCGCCCGATATGCATGCCGTCCACTTTCATCGTCAGCATGATGCTTCACAGCCCATGCGACGAAGACCCGTTACGACACCCAGGACCTCACGTTTCAAGGAGCCATACACTGATTCATGCCTGATCAAGCGGCAATCTTCACGCCCTCCATGAATTTTTGAAGACGAGCCGAATCCGTACCTTTCAGTAGCGTTTGCGGTGGTGCGTCATGCAGGACTTCGCCGCTTTCCATATAAACGATGCGGTCACAGACGCCAAAGGCAAAGTTCATCTCGTGGGTGACGATGACCATCGTCATGCCTTCTTCGGCAAGCTGCGTGATGACCTTCAACACTTCATGTACCAATTCTGGATCAAGTGCCGACGTCGGCTCGTCAAACAGCATGACAGCCGGCCGCATAGCCAAGGCACGTGCAATGGCAACGCGCTGCTGCTGGCCACCGGAGAGTTGATGTGGGTACTTGTAGGCATGCTCGGCAAGTCCGACCTTGGTCAGCATCGCCAGGCTCAACAAGCGAATCGCTTCACGACTGTCATGCTGGTGATACAGCGGCGCCATCATCACGTTATCCAGCACAGTGCGATGAGCAATCAGGTTAAAGCCCTGGAATACCATGCCTACGTGAACGATGCGATCCAGATGCTGTTTGACAGCGCCACCCTTTTCACGGCTTTCAATGCCGCTCAAGAAGGGTGCCCCCTGCAGCAGCACCTCGCCTTTGTTAAGCGTTTCAAGGCCATTGAGACAGCGTATCAGTGTGGTCTTACCCGAGCCTGACGGTCCGATGATGGAAATGACCTCGCCCCATTTCACCCTGAGGGATACCCCCTTGATGACCTCGTTCGGACCGTAGGATTTGCGCCCGTTCAGCAGTTCCAGGGCGTATTCGCCTTTGTGCTCAAGTTCGAGTGCCTTGCGCGTGCTGACTTGCGCGCCGCTGACCGCTATGGGATCGGCGATACCCGGTTGGCGGCGAGCAATATCCAGCTTTCGTTCGAGCGCCTTGAGCAGGAAGCCGAACACTGTAACGATCAGAACGTAGTAGCACGCTACCGCCGTGAGCGTTTCAAGGATCAGAAAGTTTTGCGTGTATAGACGCTCGCCTACCAGCAGAATTTCCGCGAGGGAAATGACCGAAACCAAGGAAGTCAATTTGACGATGGTGATGTATTCATTGATCAGCGTAGGCAGCGCTATACGAAATGCTTGTGGTACGACAATCAACCGCTGAATTCCGACATAACGAATACCCAAGGCTTTTCCCGCTTCAAGCTGCCCCTTGGCGACGGCCAACAAACCACCCCTGTGAATTTCCGCCGTGTAGGCCGCTTCGCTCAGCACCAGCGCAATCAGGCCGGCGACGAAGGGATTGCCCAGCCAACCGCTGGTGGAGGGAAAGACCTGAGGTACGTTGTAGATGAAGATCAGCAATACCAGCAGCGGCAAGCTGCGGAAGAACCAGATATAAAGGCCCGCTGCGCCCCTTATGACGGAATTACCGGATTGTTTGCCAAGCGCCAGCACGAAGCCGGCCACGATACCTAGCAGCCAGGTCGTGACACTGAGCTGGACAACCGTCCACGATGCCTGCCAGAAGGCGACATCGGTAAATAAGCTGATGACATAATTCCAATCGAACGGCATAAAGACTCCTGCGTCGGCGAGCTGCCGAAGACTCCCGTTGGAGCGCTCCGGCACCAGGACAATTATTTACTGGCGTAAGCCGCGGCGACGTCTTCAGGGGTAGGTTCTTGAAGGTTGTAGCTTGTCAGCATTGCCTGGTATTCGCCGTTCCTCTTCAGACGTTCCAGTTGTTCGGTGAGGGCTGCTACCAACGCAGTATTGCCCTTGGCCACGCCCAGGCCGATGACGACCGGTTCCAAAATGGTTTTTGAAGTGATCGCCAAGCGTCCATTGGTTTGCTTGACCAGCATTTGCGAGACTGCCGCATCATCAAATTGCACATCGGCGGCGCGCGACAGCAATGCCTGGGCAGCCAGCGGCGATGAGTCATACTCTTGGACGACGATGGGGCCCAGCCCCGCCGGAGCACAATGGTCGGTCGAAAGCTTGGCCAGGGTAGGCACCCACGCCGCGCCTTTGAGGGAGGCCACCTTCTTGCCGCAGAGGTCCCCAGGGATCTGCGGCTGGAAATCGCTGCCCTTGAGGGTCATCAGCGAACCGCCAGTCTTCAGGTAGGGCACGTAGTCGATCTGCTTGGCGCGCGCCGGGGTGATGTAAAGCGCCGAGGCGATGACATCGAATTTTTTTCCGGTCAGGCCAATGACCAGGTTGGCGAACCGGGTGTCGTCGATCTTGGGCGTGAGCGAAAGGCCCTTGGCTATCTTGCTCATCAGCTCGGCATCAAAGCCTGCAGGCACGTCCTTTTCGAAGTAATCGAAGGGGGCCCAGGTGAGGTCGGAGCCGATGGTGAGTACGCCACTTTGGAGCGTTGGCAGTTGTGCTGCACTGGCATTCGCGGCAACAGCGGTGAGGCCACACACCAGCAGGGTTTTAATCAGACGAGAGCTGAACATGAGGTATTCCTGAATCAAGAAGTAGGGTTCAGAGAGCAATGACGGGCATTTCGCGCGGCGCGCGACGGGTCAATATCTGCGGGCCAGCGCTGGTGATATGGACATTTTCTTCATGCACGATCATCTTCCCGGGCGCGTACTCCATACCGGGTTCGATCGTGATGACCATCCCTTCTGCCAATACTGTGTCGTCACCTGGCATGTGCGAAGGCGGCTCGGTCAATTGCAAACCTAGCCCATGCCCAAGCCGGCCCACGTTGTTGCGCAACATCCCGGCCGGTTCCAGAACATCCATCATCGCGCGCCACAGCTCGGAAACCTTGGTACCCGGCACGGCGATTTTCATGGCTGCTTCGGTGGCGTCCCAAATCGCTTCGTTTGCACGCAGCGCTGCGTCGGCAACGCGGCCAAAACCGAAGTTACGGTCGAAGTCGCAGAAGTAACCATTCACGGTGGCGCCGACGTCGATGATCAGCACGTCGCCGTTTTCGATCACGCGGCCACTGGGCCGAGAAATGATTTGTTCATAGCCGCCCATGCCGGATGCTGCAGCCATGAACGGTACGGCGTGAGCACCGCCCTGGATGATGTCGACCGTCAGCGCCTTGGCGATTTCGCGCTCGCTCTGCCCGCAACGAGCGTGGGCTGGCAATTTGTCGAAGGCATCGCTGACGATGGTGCACGACTCACGAATGTACGCCACCTCCGCAGACGACTTGATCGCCCGGACATTCCAGATGCAAGGAGAACCGTCTACCAACTCGCAAGCCCTGAGGCTGTCTTTGAGTTTCAACAGATCGTTGACGGGCATGCGGATCGTCGACTCGCGGCCCATTTCCATACCCACGCGGCCATGCCGACGAGGTAGGCCCAACAGCGCCTCGGTCAGCAAGGTAACGCCTTCGTCACCAGGGCGCGGCGCTGGCCAGCTCAGGGTCTGCCCGATCCAGCTGCCTTTTAGCAGCGGTGCACCAATCTCCGGAACCACCGCAATGCACAAACCATCGGCCGGAATGATCAGAAACCACGGCCGGGTCGGGCTTTCCCAGAATTGGCTGTCGAAACCACTGAAATAGCGGAAGTTAGGCGGTGAAGTCACCAGCAGGGCGTCGAGCTGGTGCAGTTTCATCTCGGTTTGGGCGCGCGCTACACGCCCCTCGAATTCAGCGCTGGGAAAGGCGAGATCCATGGTTATCTCCAAAAGTTGAGTAAGTGGCAGCCAATCAAGGAACTCACGCAGGCGTCGCAAGCGACCACAACGCGTCGGTCAATATCTGTGCGCCTGCGACGAGGTCTTCGTCGTGCGTCTTCTCTTTAGGGTTATGGCTGATGCCGCCGATACTGGGGACGAAGAGCATGGCGGTCGGGCACAGCGTGGCCATCATCTGGGCGTCGTGGCTGGCACCGGAGACCATGCGCTGGGTACTGGCGCCGCGTGCTTTGGCGGTGGCTTCCAGGGTGTCGCACAGCGTCGCATCGAACTTCACGCTAAGCGCTCGGGATAGATGGCTGAGCTGAACCGTGAATCCAAGGGCTTCAAGCTTTGCGGCCTCGGCTCTCAACAACAGGTCTGCTTCGCGCAATCGAACATCCTCTACGTCGCGAAAGTCGACGGTAAAGCGGGCCAGGCCCGGCACGACATTGATCGCGTTCGGCTCCAAGGCAAACGTCCCGATAGTGGCGACCGCTGGCAGGTGTTCAACGCTGGCAGCGGCTGACAACGCACAAGCCAGGCGCATGGCAGCCATGCCGGCATCCAGCCGCAGCGGCATCGGTGTAGTCCCGGCGTGATTCGCGCAGCCGTGCACCTTTACCTCCCACCAGGAGTGCCCCTGAACCCCCTCGACAATTCCGATGGCTTTGCCATCGGCTTCGAGACAGGGCCCCTGCTCGATATGCAACTCGACGAATACGCTGGGTAACAGTGCCCACGGAGAGGACTGGCCGGCGTAGCCGATCCGGTTCAGCTCGGCGCCAACGGAGTTGCCATCACGGGACTCTGTCGCCAATGCATCCTCAAGGCTGATGTCTTTGGCAATGACTCTGGACCCGAGCAGATCGGGAGAAAACCGGACCCCCTCCTCATTGCTGAAGACAGCAACGGCCAAGCAAGCAACGGGTTGCAGGGCTGCGTCGCGAATCGCTTGAAGCATCTCGATGCCGGCAACCACGCCGTAGCAGCCATCGAGCTGTCCGCCTCTGACTACCGTGTCAATATGTGAGCCGGTCATGATGGGTGCTTGCGGTGACGTGCCTTGGACGACGCCATAGAGATTACCGATGCTGTCTACGGTAACCACCGCACCGGCTTGCTCCAGCCACGTCCTGATCAAATCACGCGCGCACGCATCTTCATCGCTGAACGCTAGCCGGGTGCACCCACCGGACTCGATAGCGCCGATGCCACCGAGCGTTCGAAGACGCGCCAACATCCGCTCGCCATCGATGATCGGCCAACTCATGGCAATGCCCTGGCTTTGATCAAAAGCGACTCGTATAGCGCTTCGTCCGTGGCGCCTTCGGTATTGAACAGCAGCACTACCGAATCGGCATTCAAGCCCAGTAACTGCTTGGCTTGCGCCGAGGCCAGGATCGTCTGCAAGCCCCCTAGGCCGGCCGCACCACTCTCCCCGCCTTGAACGACAGGGTCATTGCCCAAAGGCATTGCCATCGCGACCATCGCGCGCAGCCCCGCTTCATCCGGGATGGTCATGAAAGCCGATGCCTGTTTCGCCAAAATGCGCCAGGCGATCAACGAAGGCTCATAACACTCCAGCATCGCCATGACAGTCGCTTGCTGGGGAGCAATGCGGGTGGCGTGGCCGTTCCTGGCGCTGTCATACAGACACGCCGCCTTGTCCGGCTCGACCACAATGACCCTTGGCGCTGCCTCTCCCAAGGCATTGGTCAAGTACGCAGAGACAGCGGCGGCAAACCCTCCCACACCGGCCTGTAGAAATACATGGGTGACCGATCTGCCCAACCGCAGCGACTGCTCGACAGCTTCCTTCGCCATGACCAGGTAACCCTGCATGACCCAAGTGGGAATGTGTTCATAGCCCGGCCACGAAGTATCGGAGACCACATGCCAGCCATGATCGGTGGCCATACGCGAGGCATGTGCAACCGAGTCATCGTAGTTGCCTGGCACGCGGATGACTTCAGCCCCTTGTGCCTTGATGGCATCGGCGCGGCTCTGGCTGACGCCTTCATGGACGAAGATCACCGACCTGCAGCCCACGACCCTCGCGGCGGCAGCCACCGAGCGACCATGATTGCCGTCGGTAGCGCAGGTCACTGTCAACCCGGCGGCGCCCGCTCGCACCGCAGGTAGATTGACATCGGCCGCGCCGAGCCGATGGCCCAATGCATTGCCCACTTCCTGTAGCACCAGTCTGACAACAGCGTGGCCGCCCCCCAGGGCTTTGAAACTACGCAAGCTGGAACGTTGCCCCTCATCCTTGAGCAGAATCGATCCGAGTCCGAGACTGCCAGCCAGAGTATTCAGCTCATAAAGAGGCGTCTGCTGGTAATCGATACAGGTCAGGTGGTTCTGGACGCTCTCCACTGCACCTAAAGAAAAAGCTTCAGTCGCAGACTGCCGGACCGAGAGCGATTGAGAAAAACCAGAATTGAGATGAAAAGACATCGAAGGACCTGGGCACCGAGTTAAGATGAAGAGAATATAGGCTTTCAATGCTTATAAATGGTCTCTAAAAACGGCCCTCCCAAGATAAAAATTATCGCGACATCACTGAGAAGTTTATGAATCCCCCCCACGCCACCCTCGACGCTTTCGACCTGAAACTGCTGGATCTGATGCAGCGCAACAATCAGCTGCCGATACGTGAGCTGGCAGAGCGAGTCAGTCTATCGCTCCCCGCCGTTGCCAAGAGACTTCAGCGGCTGAGAAAGGCCGGCGTGATCGCTTCGGACATTAGCGTCCTCTCCCCCGAACTGACCGGGGTCGGCACCACCATCATCGTCAACGTCTCGGTTGAAAATGAGGCCGTTGAACAGTTGGATGAGATACGCGAAAGGTTTTTGCGCTGCCCTCAGGTTCAACAGTGCTACTACGTGACTGGCGATATCGACTTCATATTGATCATGGCGGTGAGGGACATGAAAGAGTACGAGAAACTGACCCGCGAACTGTTTTTTGAAGGCGGCAACGTCCGACGCTTCAGGACATTCGTGACGATGGATCGCGTCAAGGTTTCGCTGGGCCTTGCGCTCTGAATAAAGCGTTATGTCCCTTCATGAAGCGTCCTGTGAAATCGGCAGTTATCGACTGGAAGCGGAGGATTTTGCTTCTGCATCAATGGGGGCCAGGTTTGGCAGTCCAGATAGGAAACATACGCTGAAAACCCTCTCAGGTGAGCTGCGGCCGGTGTTAAAAGGGCACCCCACCGGTACCTTGCCGATCAAATGACGCAGAAGGCAATCAGCCCTACCAACAACGCCCAGAAGCTTGACCCTACCCCGAGCAGGGTAAGGCCCGAGGCACTGGTCAAAAATGTCATTACTGCCGCCTCCTTGCAACGCTCATCCAACAGCATGCGCTCCAACGATTTGCCCAGGGGAACCAGCAAGGCACATCCTGTCATTGCCAACAGCGCGGGCCGAGGCAGCATATTGAACATCGCCATCAAGGGAGCGCCGCACAGCGCTAACAGGGCATAGGTCGCCGCATAGGCAAAGCTCGCGGCCCGCCTGTGAGCACTGGCGCCTTCACCTTCACTACCGCTGCACATGGCCGCCGAGATAGGTGCCAGATTCAACCCGAATACTCCTAAAGGCGCCAGCAGCACCGAGATTGCTCCGGTGCACCACAGCACCTTGCGAACGTTCGGCTGGTATCCCTGTTGGCGCAGCAGGGCGAGGCCAGGCAGGCTCTGTGCAACCAACGAGACCACGCACAATGGCATCCCCAGGCCGATCAACAGCCCGATGGAAAATTCCGGCTTTTGCCAAACCAGTACAGCGGCCAAATCTTGCGTAATCACAGTTGTCTGGCGGTTGAACACCAGCAATGCCAGGGCCAAGGCAAGGAAAACAAAAACCATCGCATAGCTCGGGGCTATGCGGCGGCCCGCCAGGTAGGCGGCCAGCCCCACGCCGCCGAACAACAGCGACTGATCGATAGCCTGCACCATTCCCAACGTGAACGGAAACAACAGCCCTGCCAGAAGCGCCGCGCAGAGGCTCGTCGGTAGACGCTCGACCCAATGAACGAATCTCGAGCTACTGGCGATGCCCACAATCAACAGCGCACTCGCCAAAAAACCACCCAACGCTGCGTCGAAATGGGTTAGTTCGTGTACGCCCGCCAGAAGCGCTGCGCCTGGTACTGACCACGAAATGAAAATCGGCATGCGCCAGCGCCAGGTCATATAAGCACCGATCAGCGCAATGCCACCACAGGATGCGGTAACGGCCGAGGCCAGGCTGGATGGCGCGCCACCCACCACGGTCAAGGCTGCAATGACCAGTGGCAGTGTGCTGAAAAACGACAACAGTGCTGCCAATGTTCCAGCGGTAACGGCCGGAACCAGCGTCTTGAGCATGAGGCAAATATCCACTTTGAAAATGAAGACGCCCTCTTGCCATGCGGCACGAGGGCGAGCGCAGTACCATCGCCAACAATCAGAACAACGGCAGGGTGTAGCTCAGCATCAAGCGCGTCTGATCCACGCCACGGGTGAACTGCGACCGATAGGAGCCGTTACGCAACTTCACCGAGAAGTTCTCCAGGCGGCTGCCCTTCTGAAAGGCATAGCCGATATCGGTGTTGCGCTCCCATTCCGCATACCCGCTGACACCACCCACCGTGGCGTCGCTAGCACTCACATAACGGTTGGACAGCGTCAGGCCCGGCAAGCCGAATTCGGCGAAGTCGATATCGTAGCGGGCATACCACGCACGCTCGTTGGCCTCGCTGAAGTTGTTGATCAGGATGTCGGTGAACAGATAGGTCGCGCTGCCATTGAGGAACGGCATCGCCGTATCGCCGTACAGCCGCTGGTAGCCGGCGCTGAACGAATGCGCGCCGATCCGGTAGCCAAAATTGCTGCTGACCGCCTGGTTATCGACATTGCCAGCGTAGGCTGCACCCGCGTCGCTGGCGTTGAACAGGCGCACCTCGGCACTGGCGGTGCCCGGGCCCACGGGGTGGGTGTACTTGAGTGCCGCGTACTCTTGACGGTAGGCGTCAGAGAGTTCGCCGTAGTACAGGCTGCCCGTCAGGTTTGGCGCAAACCGATAGTCGGCGCCCGCATAGCGAAAGTGATCGCTGGCCTGGGTCGCCGCGAATCGGCCATTGAGCGTGGTGGTGGTGATCTTCTGGAAATCGGTAGAGTCGCGTTGTTTGACCTCGTTCAACTGACCCGCGGTAATCACAAGATTATCGATGTCCTTTGACTGTAATTCGGTACCGAGGAAGGTCTGCGGGAACAGCCGCGTGCCGTTGGAAACGAACAACGGGTTGATCGGCGACATCGAGCCGATATGCACTTCGCTTTGGGCGAAACGCATCTTGCCGGTGACCCCCAGCTTGCCGTATTCGGACTGCGCCCTCTTGGCGTAGCTGGGGCCGCCGGCGACGGCGCTGCTTTCTTGTGGCAGCAGCCCGCTGCCGCTGCGATCGGGGCTAGAGTCCAGGCGCACGCCGAGCATGCCTCGTAGGTCGAGGCCGAAGCCGACCACACCTTCGGTATAACCGGAAGTCAGGTCGAGCATGAAGCCCTGGGCCCACTCTTCGGCCTTGGATTTCTGATTGGGAGCACTGCTGACCTCATCGCGCAGATCGCTGTTGAGGTAGTAGTTGAGCAACGTCAACTTGCCTTGGCTGTCACCAATGAAATCGGCAAAAGCGGTTGGCATCCAGACAGCCGAGCACGCGAGGCCGATGACGCATGGCCCTGGAGAAATGAAACGCATGGAAAACCCCACAAAAAAGTATCGGCAGCGTTGGCGTGATAATCGATTTGTTATTGTTATTCACAGTGTGCTTTGGCAGCAGTGGGCTGGGCGCCCACTGCCGTTCGCACTCATGCGTTATGCAGTTGCAAGATGGCTGAGGATCGAGATGCCACTGTGCGGCAGCTGATGAGCGCAGCGATGCTCAGGACCGCTCCGAAACTGATGTACCAGGCTGGGGACAGGCTGTCGCCGGTTACGCCGATCAACCAGGTGGCGATAAAGGGTGCAAAGCCACCGAAGACCGTCACCGCCAGGCTGTAGCTGATCGAGAGGCCCGCAGCACGGCTGCGGGTGCTGAACAGCCGCCCCAGCAGAGCCGGTACTGGCGCGAAGTACGCCGTGAGCGCAACACCCATGACAAGCTGCACGAGGATCATGCGCTCGACACTGGGGGCGGCAACGAGGAAGGCAAATGCCGGGTAGATTGCCAGCAAGATGAAGATCGCCGCCGGCATCATTACCCGCGTTGCACCGATACGATCCGACAGACCACCGAAGTATGGCGCCAGGCACAGTTGCACCAAGCCGGCGACCATCACCGAATAGAACGACAACTGTGCCGGCAAATGCAGCTGGCGAATGGCGTAGGTCGGCATGTACAGCAACAACATGTAGGAGCCGATGGTGCACAGCACGATCAACCCAGTGGCCGGCAGCAGGCCTATCAAGCCACGCCAGAACGACACTTTAGCCGGGCTGTCAGGGCTCGCTGCCTGGGCGCTGTATTCCGGGGATTCTTCGACGTGATTGCGAATATAGAGGCCCACCGGACCGATCAGCGCGCCGAACAGAAACGGAATACGCCAGCCCCAGGACAGCTGATCCTCGACCGGCAGCCAGGCGATCAGCATGCCGAAGATCGCCGCCAGCAACGCGGTCAGGCCTTGACTCGCGACCTGCCAGCTGGCGAAGAAACCGCGCTGGCTTTCGTGTGTGTGCTCCAGCAGAAAGGTAGTCGAACTGCCGAACTCGCCGCCTGCGGAAAACCCTTGGATCAAGCGTGCCGTGACCACCAGCAAGGGCGCCCAGAAGCCGATGCTGGCGTAGGTGGGCATCAGGCCGATGGTCAGGGTCCCCAGGGTCATCAACAACATGCTCAGGCTCAATGCCGCTTTACGCCCTGCGCGGTCGGCGTACAGCCCCAGCACGATGGCGCCCACCGGGCGCGCCACGAAGGACACACCAAAGGTCGCAGCGGTGAGCAGCAAAGAGGACAGGTCGTCGCCCGTCGGGAAGAACAATTTGGAAATCGTAATGGCAAAAAAGCCGAAAACGATGATGTCGAACCATTCCAGCGCATTACCGATGGTGGCTGATATCACCGCGCGTCGCTGTTGCCGGTTGTGGATGAAGCTGCCGTGGTCGCCGTTGCGCATGCCCGTGCCCTGAAAAATGTATGGTGATGGCAGTGATAAGGGTCCATCCGCTCGGCCAAGTCTTGATGCTCGGCTCGATTATCCGCCCCCAGGCCTTGGCCCGGGGGCGGTCCCGACAAAGTGCTCAGTCGCCCAGCAGGCCGCGCTTGATCATCTCCTGTTCGAGGTCCAGCAGAGCCTTGCCTAGCCCTTCACAGAGCTCATCGATCTGCGCGTGATTGATGATCAGCGGTGGCGTGATCATCTGGATATCGCCATAGGCGCCGCGGTTGGCACGCCGGTTGTACAGCGCGATGCCGTACTTGAGCGCGTGCTCGGTGAGGCGTGCCGGGGCGTTCAGCTCCACAGGCAACTGGCGCTTGCTGGCCTTGTCGGCGACCAGTTCGATGGCCATCAGCAAACCGGTGCCTCGCACGTCGCCCACCAGCCGTGACCGTTGCTGAACCTCCAGCAGACGGGTGCGCAAATGATCCCCCAGGCTGACCGACTTGTGCAGCAATTCGCGCTCGATGATTTCATCGAGCACCGCTTCAGCGATGGCGCACGACAGCGGGTTGGAGAAATAGGTATGGCCGTGGACGAAACCGCCGCTGCTGGCCACTGCATCGACGATATGGTCGGGTGCCAGCAAGGCGCCGAATGGCGTATAGCCTGCCGCCAGGCCCTTGGCCAGGGTCACCAGATCGGGGCGCACGTCCGGGAAGCGCTGCGACGCCAGGAAATGTCCGGTGCGCCCGCCGCTGAGAATTTCGTCGTGGATCAGCAACACGCCATGGCGGGTGCAGATATCGCGTACCGCTCGGTGGTAGCTGTAAGGCGCCACGATGGCGCCACTGGCCAGGCCGCCGATCGGCTCGAGGATGAACGCCAGCACCGACTCCGGTCCTTCGTCGAGAATGGTCTGCTCCAGTGCCTGCGCACACTGCAGAGCATAGGTCTCGGCATCCACGCCGGCCGGCAGGCGATACGTCAGGGGCGCTGGCACCTTGGGCATCTTGGTCAGCATCGGCTCATAGATCGAGTGGGTGAAATCATCCCCGGTGATCGCCACGGTGCCTAGCGTCGCGCCATGGTAGCTCGGGTCCAGGGACAGCACCTTCCAGCGCGAGCCCTGGCCGGTGACCACGGCGTATTGGCGTGCGAGTTTCATGGCCGCCTCGTTGGCCTCCGAGCCGCCCGACACGAAAAACGCGCGGTCGAAGCCTTCACCGGCCAGGGCGCAGACCTTGTCGGCCAACTGCACGGTATGCGGGCTTTCGAAAAACCGTGGATAGGCGAAGGTCACTTTGGCTGCCTGTGCGGCCATTGCCTTGAGCACCCGTGGATTGGAGTGGCCAAGGTTGCTGACCATGGAGCCAGAGGTCGCATCCAGGTAGCGATTGCCGAACTCGTCGTACAGATAGATGCCCAGCGCGTGGTCGATACGCGGTGGCCGTGGCGCGCCCTTGGGCATATAGAAACCGAGGATGGACCCGCCTTTGGGGGTGTCACCGACCAAGCGTGGGGTGGCGGAATCAGGCTGCATGATGGGAGACCTCTTGAGAGTGGGGCTGGCTGAAGCCGAGCACGACATTGCGCAGCAAGGTGCTGACGTCATTGCGATAGTGGTTGTGCGACAGGGCCCCACAGAAAGTGATGGAGCCCACCGCGAACACCTGGCCGCCGTGGCCAGTGTGGTAATGGATCATTTCGGCGCGAATCATCCCTTCCGGTTTGCCTCGGCCCAGCGTCATCAGGTGCGACAGCAGACAATCCAGAGACACGCCGAATCCCGGGCCGTGGCCCTCCGAACGCGCCAGCACGGTGTAACGCGCCGGGCTACCGTCCACCGCCTCGGCCGCATCCAGCTCGAAGCCCGCCGCACCGCCGGCGCACAGGCCGTAATCACCAAGAACGGGACCCTCGATGCCTTCCAGAATCCAGCCGCCTGGCTGCTCACGCGCCTCGTCCAGGACCCTGAAGTGACTGCTTTCGTAAGGCCCCTGAGCGACGAAACCTATGCCCACCAATTGGTTGGGGGTACGCCCGCTGTTGCGCCACAGGCCGCTGTATTGGCCGTCCAGCGCATGAAAATACTCACCGGACGGCGCCGCCCAGGCGCGGGTACCGTTTTCGCTGCGGCGCATTTCCAGCACCCCGGGGATGCTGTCGCTACGGCCGATGCGCCAGTAAAAGCCGTTGCCACCCAGGTAGCAGAGATTGCCGCCGCCGCGCTGATAGCCCGCGAAGGCATCGAGAGTCTGCTCGGTGTGGTATTCCGGATGGGTACCCGTGAGCACGCAGGCGTACGGCGCCATCAAGGCGGCGCCTTGGCTTTGCAGGTCTTCGTCGGTGACGATATCGAAGGCGATACCCTGTTGTTCGAGCCAGTCGAGCAGGTGCGAGTCAGCGATGTAGTGCCGGCACCCTGAGCCCTTGGCATCGTTGAAGGTCATGAAGCCTGGGCGCATGGTCAGCATCGGCCGCAGCCGCGACGAAAAATACACGCCACTGCCATCACTGTGCAGGTTGTAGGTCGAAAGCCCGTATTCGCGGTGCTCGTCGGGATTGTGCGGATAGGCACCCCACTCGGCCACCTTGGCCTTGAGCGCCGCATCATAGTTGCCACGGGCGAAATTGGCGTAGGCCTGATAGGTGTAGGTCGGGGCGACGAACAGCACCTTGGCGGTGGGTTTGCCCAAGGCCGGCCGCACATAGAACGGCAGGTAGTCGACATGCTCGCCGACACTTATACGCATGGCGTAGGAGCCACTCGCCAAGCCCGCAGGCACGGTGAAGCTGAAATCGGTTTGCCAGGCAGCGTCGTAAAGGTCGTCGTCGTGAAAGTGGATCGCGGCATAATGCTCAGGCGCGTGGCGCCAGCACATCTCGCTGGCATCCCAGCGACTACCGGTCACCGCACGCGATGGAAGGTTGTGCAGATGGGCATGGCGGCCATGTGGCCCGATGTCGGTAGCGATCAGCGTGTCGATGCCCAGGGTGAAATCCCAAGCTGAGTACAGCGCCGAATGCTGGGTCGGCAGTTGGCCGATCACGTCGCTCAGTGCCAGCGATGCGCTGAACAAGCAAGGTTGCTCGAGGCGACCGTTGAATGCGAAACGAGTCGAACCTTCGAACTGTTCGGCACCCAGCAGCAGATCGGCGGTGCTCGACAGTACGTACGGGGTAAGTACGTGTTGCTGAGCACGCAGGCTCAGGGGTGCAGGGCTGCCTGAATCGAATTGTTCGATGGCCAGCAGCACGCGACCACTGTGTGCGTCGTAGCTCAAGGCGAGGTCATACCAGACCGGCATCAGCGCGGCTTCAAAGCGCAACTGCTGCTGCGCGGCCCCCTGGTAGAGGGTGAATAGCACGCCTTCGGCATCGACCCGCACGCTGAAGCCATCATCACCGTGCTGGGACACCAGGCACTGGCTACCGCGTGGCAAGGCGGTAGGCTGAAACCGTACGCCGAAAGTCAGGCCAGACGTCGAGCAGACTGCCGGCGCCTGGCGGGAGATGGCATAGGAGCCGGTTTGCAGCGGCTGGAAACGCGAGGGGTAGCTCGCGCTGAACACAGTGCTCAGTGCTTCAAATTTCAGACCCGGGCCCGCCGGGTTGGCGTCCGCGTGAATGACCCGCACCAAGCGGGCATCGAAAGCTTGCGCGGCGCGACTGGACACTTTGAATTGCAGCGATTCGCCGACGCTGGCGCTGAGGCGGTCGCTGTATCCGATCAGGGTAATAGGGTCTGACATCAGAATTTCCACAGAAGGCTAGAACATGTGCCCGAGTCTATGGACCTGAGTAAAAGGGCGCGATACAGCCACAGCTTTATCGTATATTCGCCAGATGAATATCGACCTGAACTTGATACGCGTCCTCCATGCCGTGTACCTGGAGCGCAACGTCAGCCGCGCCGCAGTGCGCCTCGGCCTGTCCCAGCCACGGGTCAGCAATGCCTTGGCAACCTTGCGTCAGGCACTCAACGACCCGCTGTTCGTACGAGCGCCGGGCGGCGTGCTGCCGACACCCCTGATGCGCCGCCTGGCGCCACAACTGGACCGCGGCCTGGATGCGCTGGAAGACGCCTTGGTGCAGCGGCTGGATTTTGACCCGCTGACTTCACGGCGCGCCTTTCGCGTGCAGATGAGCGACAGCGCCGAATTGCTGTTCGCCACGCCGTTGCGCCAGATGCTGCAGCGCCTGGCGCCGGGCGTCAGCCTGCACTCGGTATCACGCGGTGGGGCTGACATTTCCCAGGTGTTGGCCAACGGTGACGTCGATTTCGCCGTGGGTCGTTATCGCGGTAACGAATCGATCCTGCAGCGGCGTCTGTTCGACGAGCGTTATGTAGTGATCAGTGATGCCAGCCTGGGCGCGGTTGCCCGTGTCGATCAGACCGCCCTGGCGGACCTCGAATACCTGGTCGTGGGCGACTATCCGGATGTCGCCCAGCTGATCGCCGACTTTGGCCTGGAGAACCGTATCCGCCTGCGTACCTCGAGCTATCTGGCGGTGCCGGCGATTCTGCCCGGCAGCGGTTTGAGCGTATGGGTGCCCTATGGCATCGCCTGCTTGATGCGCCCCCTGGGGCCCTTCGTCATGCATGAACCTTGTCAGCCACCCCGACGCATTCCCTTGGCGGTGTACTGCCACCGCCTGGCGCCATTGGACCCGGGCCTGGCCTGGATGTGGGAACGCATGGTGCCCGCCATCTGCTATCCCGAGAGCTTGCCATGACCGAGCGCACGGAAATCCTCGATACCCTCGACCTAGAGCTCCTGCGTACCCTGGAGGCAGTCTGGCTGGAGCGCAACGTCGCACGCTCGGCCTTGCGCCTGGGTGTATCACAGCCATTGGTGAGCCAACGCCTGACGCGCCTGCGGCTGTTGCTCCAGGACCAACTGTTCGTGCGCGCCCCCGGTGGCGTAGCGCCGACCGAGCTCACCCAGGTCATCGCGCCTACCATCCACCGTGCGCTCACCGAGTTGCGCGAAACCCTGCAGCGCACCCAGCTGTTCAACCCCGCCACCGCCGAGCGGCAGTTCGTGTTGCACCTGAGCGACAGCGCCGAGCTAGCGTTTCTGCCGGGCCTGCACCGCCATTTGCGCGAGCACGCGCCAGGCATTCGACTCAAATGCGTACGCCTGAGCGCCGAGGCGCTGCCCGGCGCGATGGAACACCAAAGCGTGCACGTCGCAGTCGGTGTATTCCCGCAACTGGGCAGCGAGTACCAACGTGCGCACTTGCTGACCCAGGACCATCTGCTCGTGATGGGCTGCTCGCACCCGTTCAGCAACCGTGAGGTGACGCTCGCAGATCTGCCGGAACTGGACTTTTTGATGGTGGGTGATTTCAGCGACGTCGAAACCTTGATGGCCGAGCTCGGGCTGACCGGGCGCATCCGCCAACGGGTAGGTCACTATCTGGCGGTACCCATGCTGCTTTCTGGCGGCACCCTGGCCGCCTGGCTACCGCGCAGCCTGGTACAACCGCTAAGCCTGTTCGGCGACTACCGCGCGTTCTCCCTGCCCCAGGCCCAACAGGTGTTCAGCGTGCACGCCATTCGCCTGCGTCGCAGTGAACGCGACCCAGGCTTGAACTGGTTTTGGGACACCCTGGTGACCGCTGTCAGAACGGATATCCTTGGGCGAGGCACTGACTTGGTTCAAACAGGAATCTGATACGGCTTTGCGAAGCGCCGTAGAAATAGGTCTTCGAAAAGTGCGGCTTTTCGAAGCGGGTGCTGGCGCGGCGTGATTGATCCGACATTGTCGCGACGAGGTACCGACGCCTTTGCCTCTTCAGGCCGGTCGATACGGCGTGTGACTCAGAAAGCCCAGACACATGTCGCCCAGATCCTCTTTCAACGACGCCCAATCACCCTCCCCAGCGGCATCTGCCGCTGACCCCAACCCGAAAAACCGCGCAAAAGCTGCATAAGTGATAGCGAAGCAGCTCGCCACGGCGTGCTCTGGCGCCGGATGGCGAATTTCAGCGCGGGCCTGCAGCAGCAGGGCAATGAAGGACTCGGAAGTGAGCTTGAAAGATGCCTTGCCGCGCCGGGCAACTTGTTCGTCGTTTGCGTGGGCCATGAATGGCCTGAGCATGGGCGCGTGCCGATGCAAGTGGTCGCCCAGCAGATTGATCGCCGCCGGTACCAACGGCTGCAGTGTCAGATCCCGCGCGCCTAATTGCTCGATGAGTTGCGACCACTCTTCGTCCAGCTCATCGAGCACCAACGCCATGACCGCTCGAAACAACTCATCCTTGCCCTTGAAGCGCGCATAGATCGAGCCTGTAGAGACGCCCGATCTTTTGCTGATACCGGCGATGGTCAGGTCTTCGAAAGTGCCGTCATGAAGGATTTCGCGCGTAGCGGTCATCAAGCGCTCCAACGCAGCGCGGCTGCGATCCTGCTTTGGCGCCATGGAGAGAGAGGTATCGGTCATTGGCAAAAACGGGCCTTTTATTCTTTGTGGGCGGCAGTAGTCTAGCAGCGAGCACGGCCTATCAGGCCCGCGCTTGCGTACTGAAAAATATCACGTTTGCCCCGTTGACGAGCTTGCTCGCGATCTCTATAGTTCAAAACACGAACTGTAATTCTAGTTCTAATAATAGCAGCTAGCCTCTGCACCTCCTAGCCAATAAAACAACAAGGAGTATGCGCCATGCGCTTTTCCGCATTCCTCGTTGGCCGCTCGAGCGGGCCCCATGAAGACAAATTCGTCATGGACGCCCTTGCCGACCATGCACGCAAGGCCGAGCAGCTGGGCTTCGACGCCGTGTTCATGCCCGACCATCATTTCACTGGTTACGCGCCCATGTGCAGTGACCCTTTCATCTTCGCCGCTTACCTGGCCGCCACGCTCAAGCGTATCCATTTCGGCATGTCGGTCACGACCGTACCCCTGCACCATCCGGTGCGCTTCGCTGAACGCATCAATCTGCTTGATCAACTGACCGAGGGGCGACTGCTCGTCGGCATCGGCAGCGGCACCACGCCCGAAGAAATGATTGGCTTCGGCGTCAACTACAAGCAAGCCTCGGCCATGCTCCAGGAAAACCTCGATATCGTCAGCCAGCTGTGGGCGAAGAAAATCGAAGACGAGCCCATTACCTTTGAGACCGGCCATTACAAAGGTGCTGTCGTCCAGCGCATCGTGCCAGGCGCTTATCAGAACAAACCGTTCAACCGCATCATGCCGGTGGCCCTGCGCGAAACCAGCATGCAGCGAGCCGCCGAGAATGGATGGCCCGCATTCATCCCGGCGTTCACCCCGCCGATCCCTGCGACTACAGAACCCTTCGAGCACCTGAGCCGTTACTTCACCCGCTATCGCGATGCGCTACTGGCTAGTGGTCATAGCGATGAAGTCGTGCAGCACGCGCTGTCCTGGACGACCCACACCTACCAGTGTGTGCACGTCGCCCCGAGCGACGAGCAGGCAGAGGATGAACTGCATCAGATCCTGACCGCCTACAAGACCTCGATCGAACGCGAGTACAGCTTCAACAAGCGCGCCGAAAAAATCAGCGGTGTGGAGCTGCATCCGCATCCGGACTGCTTCAGCGAAGGCTGGATCAAGACCTGGTGCCTGCATGGCAGCCCCGAGACTGTCACTGCCGAGCTGCAACAGCACCGCGAATTGGGCATCGGCAACGTTTTGATGGGTTTCACCAACGGTCCCTTGAATGCTGAACGGGTACGCCTGGGAAACCAGTCGATGGAGCTGATCGCCCGCGAAGTCATGCCTCAGCTGCGCTGAGCCAGGAGATGGTCATGTCTGAAGTCCTCGCAAAAAGTCGAATTGGCGAACATCGGCCTCTGCTGGTGGGAATTGGTGGCACCACCCGCCCCGGTTCCAGTACCGAAAACGCCCTGCGTGCCGCGTTGGAACACGCGCGTTCCAAGGGTGCTCGGACGCTACTGTTCGGTGGTACCGAGCTGGCCGCCCTGCCCGCTTATTCTCCAGAGTGTCAGGAACGTACCGAAGGTCAGGTTGCATTGGTTGAAGCCATACGTCAGGCAGACGGTGTATTGCTCGCCTCGCCGGGGTATCACGGCGGCGTGTCGGGGCTGGTGAAAAACGCCATTGACTTGCTTGAGGACCTGCGCGCCGACACCCGTGTCTACCTCGACGGTCGTGCTACCGGTTGCATCGTCACCGCCGCCGGCTGGCAAGGGTGCAACACTACGCTCGGGGCTTTGCGCTCGATCGTACACGCGCTACGTGGCTGGCCGACGCCGTTGGGCGTAACCCTGAACACCGCCGGCACGCGGTTGTTCGGCAGTGAAGGCGAATGCACCAACGAATCGGTCCAACAATCGTTGCAGCTGCTGGCCGAGCAAGTGCTGGACTTTGCCCAGGCCCACCGCCTGGCACGGAGTCAGTGAATGAGCCTCTTGGGTGCGATACTGAGCCGGGAAGAAAAACTTGGTTTGACCGCAGGCCAGGACATGTGGTCGACGCCGGCAGTGCCCCATGCGGGTATCGCTTCGATACGCTTCGCCGATGGGCCTATGGGCATTACCGGGGGTCGTGTCGACGAGCGAGATATTGCGTTGCTGACGCCTTGCGGCGTATCGCTCGGAGCATCGTGGGACCGCGATCTGGTACGGCGCATTGGTGGACTGGTGGGCGACGAGGCCATCCGCATCGGGGTCCAGGCAGTCCTGGGCCCTAATCTCAATTTGCCGCGCAGTCCCTTGGCCGGTCGCGCCTTCGAGTTGCTCAGCGAAGACCCGCAACTGACCGCCGAACTGGGCAGCGAGTGGATTGCCGGGGTGCAAGCGCGGGGCGTGGCGGCCGTCGCCAAGCACGTGGTGTGCAACGACTCGGAGACCGACCGGCGCAGTATGAACTCGGTAGTAGACGAGGCGACGGTTCGCGAAGTCTACCTGTGGCCTTTCGAATACGCGGCACGCCATGGCGTATGGGCAATGCTCACTGCGTACAACCGGGTCAACGGCACACCCTGCGCCGAACATGCGCAGATCCTTCGGGCCTGGCTCAAGAACGAACTGAGTTGGGACGGTTTGATCACTTCCGATTGGTTCGGCACACGCCAAGGCCCCGCCAGCCTTAGTGCAGGGCTGGATCTGGAAATGCCCGGCCCCGCCCGACACATGGGCTCGCAGTTGGCGCAGCATTTTGCCGAATCGGGAGCCGACTACTCGGCTGTTGATCAAGCCAACGAGCGCCTGTACAGGCTTGCACGACGCGTCAGCCAACCTGTGCCTTACAGCGAGGACGAGCACGCCATAGCAGCTCGTCTGGAATTACTGGAAGAAGCTGCGGCAGCCGGATTCGTGCTGCTGCGTAACGAAGGTGCACTGCTTCCTTTGGATCTCGCATCACCTGGTCGCCTGGCAGTCATCGGCCCGAATGCGACCGCTCCTTGCTACCAGGGCGGCACCTTCGCCAAAGTCGCCGTCAGTCCGCAAGTGCCACTGCCCCTGGAAGCTATCGAGGAGCATTTTGCCAACGCGGGCTGGCAAGTCGGCTACGCCCAAGGCGTGCGCCCGGACTATCGCCTGCCGCCTTTGGCTGCCATCGATCCGCGCACTGCTGCAGGTGAATCTGGCGTGGATGTCGCGTTCTTTGGCAGTCTGGCCGCTACCCAGGCATTGCACCGGGAAGTGCGCAATACCACTTCGATGGTCTGGTTCAAGGATATGCCGGGGGTCGGCAGCTTGCTGAAACCAGGCACCGAAGCGCGTGTTGAGGCGAGCACCGTTTTTACCGCGAAACAGAGTGGTACCTACCGCTTCTGCATCGGTGGCACCGGGTTGGCCACGCTGCGTATCAATGACGAAGAATGCTTGACCTATGACGGCCAGGCGGTTTCGGGCGACATCATGGGCAAGCTGATGCAAAGCGAGTTCGTCTACGTCGACCGCAGCCTGAGCGCAGGCGAAATCGTCACCCTGAAGTTTACCCTTTGTCTGGGAGCTAGCATCGCCCACGGCCTGTGGTTCGGCTGTCAGCCACCCATGGTCGATGACTTGCTGGAGCAAGCGGTCGAATTGGCCGGCAATTGCGACCAGGTGGTGTTGATGGTGGGTGAAACCGCCGATGCAGGGCTGGAGAGTATCGATCGCGACACTACGCGCCTGCCCGAGACACAGATCGAGCTGATCCGCCGGGTGTGTGCAGCCAACCCGAACACGGTCGTAGTGATCAATGCCGCCCATGCCATCGACACCCAAGACCTGGCCAATGCAAAAGCCCTGTTGATGGCGTGGTATCCCGGCCAGCAATTCGCGCCAGCGTTGGCGAAGGTATTGAGCGGCGAGCGCGAACCCGGAGGGCGCTTGCCCGTTACCCTTGCGCACCAGGAAGCCGATTACCCAGTGTGGTCGCTGCAACCGGATGCCACAGGCGACCTGCGTTATCACGAAGCGAGCAACATCGGCTATCGGCATTTCGCTGCACAAGGCACGGCCGCCGCTTTCTGCTTTGGTCACGGTCTTGGCTATGCCGAATTCGACTACGGCGATACACAGCTGATAGGCAATGACGTCGATCAACTGTTCATGGTGGTCGCCCTCCACAACCGTGCTCCGCGAGCTGGCAAGGAAACCGTACAGGTTTATGTGGAAGATCCCGCAGGCCAAACCCGCCTCGCCGGTTTCAGTACCGTCTGGCTGGCCGCAGGTGAATCTCGCCAGGTTCAAGTCAGCATGCAGCGCCATGCCTTCGAGCGCTGGAGCAGCGCCGGCTGGCAGCTATCGGCCGGCACCTACCAACTGCAATTAGGTCGCTCGGTCGACGATATCCACTACCAATCAAGGGTGGCCTTGAGCCCGGGAGGCAAACTGCACAGCGCCCCCTGAATTCACTTGCGTGCCCACTACGAATAACTCTTGAATACAAAAACAATAGGATGCCGGATACCGGTATCGAAGGAGAACGCTATGGAGCCAACCGCTCTGCAACGCCGCGCAAGTGCCGATGCACCGACCCAGGTGCAGCCACGGCCGATCAGCCGAGGGATACCCCGCGAAGCAGGGGCCCTGCAAGCCATCATCCTGGTGTTTAGCACTCAGCTGCCAATCATGGGCATCATTTCCATCGTGCCGATCATCCCGCTGCTGGCCAAGCACTTCAGTAGCCATCCGCAAGCGGCCCTGCTGATTCCTTTGCTCATCACCGCACCTAGTCTATGCATCGCGCTGCTCTCTCCGCTGGCAGGGTTCCTCGCCGATCGCATAGGCCGACGTCGCCTGCTGCTGATCGCAGTAGCGCTATTCGCACTGTTCGGCTTCACCCCGTTCCTCCTGGACGACCTGCCTTCGATCATCGCCAGTCGCTTTTGCCTGGGGGTATGCGAAGCATTCATCATGACCATCGCCAACACGCTGATGGGCGACCTGTTCCAAGGCCAACCCAGGAAGAAATGGCTGGCGGTGCAAAGTGCCGTTGGCTCGGTGTCGGCAACGGCGCTGCTATTCGTCTCGGGGATGCTGGGCAACTTCGGCTGGCAGGGTCCATTTGCACTGTATCTGTTGGCGCTGCCGGTATTCCTGTGCCTGCTGTTGTTTACATGGGAGCCAGCACCTCAAGCGGCTGAAAAGGTCCCCCTCAGCACGCAGGGTTTTCCAGTCGCCGCGATGCTGACAATCGCCGTGGTGACATTGTTCTGCGCAGTACTGTATTACGTCGAAGTCCTGCAGATCAGTTCGGTACTCAACGCCGCAGGCCTCGATTCGCCCACGCGCATCGGTTTTGCCAGTGGTATCGCCGGCATTGGCGTGCCTATCGGTGCGTTGCTGTTCTCGCTCATGTCGCGCCGTTCGATCCGCGTGCATTTGCTACTGACCTTCAGCCTGTTCGCGGCCGGGCTCTATGGCATGGGTGCATTGCCTGGCATCGCATGGGTGGTGGCCGCCGCGTTCGTCGCACAGGTTGCCTGCGGCGTGCTGATTCCGGCGCTGCTGAGCTGGTGCCTGGGCAGCCTCGAGTATCAGCATCGCGGCAAGGGCATGGGGTTCTGGCACACCGCGTTTTTCCTTGGCCAGTTCATCAGCCCGTTCATCATTTCGCTGCTAGGGCTGCAATTGCCTGACGGCTTGCGCGGCGCCGTATCGATCCTGGGGATCGTTGCGCTGGTAGCGGCACTGGTGACCGCTGCGCTGAACCTGCGACGCAGCGCCGTGCGCCAAGCGCTTTTTTAACGTTCGAGTCATGCCTGCCTCGCTCCCGTTTTTTTGGAGCGAGCGGGAAGACTTGCGCCTATCGATCGCTCCACCCAAACAATAAAAACACCGAGGTAGCCATGCGTCCGTTGAACCCCATGATGTGTGTACTGATGACCCTTGCGAGCGCATCGGTATTGGCCGCGCCCCAAAGCAATACCCTGGAAGGCACACCCACTCAATCGTCCATCACCCCGCCCGGCTGCGAGGCTTATGCCCAATACGTGACGCGCGCCGAAGCTGTGCTCAACGAAACCGCCCCGTGCGATTCAGTCTCGCCCGAGCTCGGCGGTTTGCGTGCTGCGTTGGCTGAACATGGCTTCGGCATCTATGGCAGCTACAGCCCCAACTTTCGCTACGACGTGCTCGGCCACAACCAGCGCCCCCAGTTGTACAACGGCCAAGACCCGACCTGGCGGCAATCGGAAAGTATCGGGCTGACCTATGACCTGACCCGCGTCGGCTTTGGCGGCAACGCGCAACTGACCATGGCCCTGGCTTCGGAAAATGGCAGTTACAAGTCTAGCAACCCGAACTTCCTGACCATGTCGATCTTCGCCATCAACCAGCGCTTCTTCGATGAGCGCCTTGAAGTGCAGTACGGCTATTTTCCGTTGATTCGCCAGTTCTATGGGATGGTCCTGGGGGGCAACTCATCGGCGGCGGCACTCGGCCCGATCAGTGTGATACCGGTACAGGTCGGCCTGTCGCTGTTCAGCCCAAGCCCGGCGTTGACTATTCAGGTGAAGGACGAGAGCAAGCGCTGGTACAACCGCCTGGGCATTGCGCGCAGCGCCAGCCCGCAGCGCTTCCAATACGATCTGGACGAAAATCCGACGGGGTTCAAGCTTAAGGTTGACGGCTCCAACCCCTTGGTCGTCGACGAGCTCGGCTACAAGGTCGAATCCTCGGCCGGCCAGCATGCGCAATGGTTTCGCGCTGGCGCCATATACAACACCAGCCACTATGACGACTACCGCCACGGTGGCATGACTGATAACAACTACGGCGGGTATCTGGCCGCAACCTACCAAGTGACGCAGCCTGACGGCAGAAGCCCGCGGGGCCTGTACGCCGACGTGAAGGTCAACTACGCCCCAGAAGACCGCAACCTGTACGGCAAGGACTTCCAGATCACAACCTTCTACCTCGGCCCTTTCGACAGTCGCCCTCGCGACATGGCATCGCTGGGGTTCACTAAAAGCTACTTCAGCAAATATGCCCACAACGCCGTCGAGCTTTCCGGCACTGAGGCAGAGCGCTCGTCGACGGCGTTGTCGCTCTCCTATGCGGCGCGCCTGACCCGCGGCATCTACTGGGTCAACGGTCTTACGTACCAACAGGGCCCATCGTTTGCGCCAGTCGCCGACGACGCACTACTGTTCCAGACCGGCCTCAACTTCGCATTCTGACCTTAGGGTCCGCGCTGCGCCTTCAGGCGCGGCGCGGCTCATCGACTGCGAGCATGCCGATTCTCTGCCCCCCTGCGCCCTCTCCGATCATGACAACAGCCCAAAGGCGTTCCTGTATGAACAGTTCCCGTCGCGGTGCCTTGAAAGCCGGCCTCCTAGGAGTCGCCGCCTGCTCTGTCCCGCACGCCTTTGCCAGCCCCGCCACGGCCCGACAAGACACGACCGCCAGCCCATCAGGGACAACGCCTCAGCCATGGGGCAAAGGTATCGAAGGCCAACGCAAGGGCGACCTGGGCAATGGTTACTTTCTTAACCCGATCATGGCAGGTGACTACCCCGACCCGACGATTCTCAAGGATGGGCCCGACTACTACATGACGTTCTCGGCGTTCGAGAACTACCCGGCGTTGATTATCTGGCACTCACAGGACCTGGTGAATTGGACACCATTGGGGCCGGCACTGGAAAAACCGATCGGCTCGGTGTTCGCAGTCGATCTGGTCAAGCACGGTAATCGTTACTACATCTACATCCCGATTTTGCCGACAGCCACCGGCCCTGATGCCGACCATCGCCCCAAGATCTATGTCGTGCACGCCGACACTATCACCGGTCCGTGGAGCGACCCGATCGACTTGCAGATACCTGGGCTGATCGACCCCGGCCACATCGTCGGTGAAGACGGCAAACGGTATCTGTTCCTAAGCGGTGTCAGCCGGGTACGTCTGAGCGATGACGGACTTTCAACCGACGGCCCTGTGAGCCTGGCCTACGAGGGCTGGCAATACCCTGATGAATGGATCACTGAAGCGTTCTCACTGGAGAGCCCCAAGCTGCTCCGAAGAGGTGAGTACTTCTACCTGATCACCGCCGAAGGTGGGACATCCGGGCCGGCCACCGGCCATATGGTCAATGCTGCCCGCTCTCGCTCAGTGCTGGGGCCGTGGGAAAATTGCCCGCACAACCCTATCGTGCGTACGCAAAGCGACAGCGAACGTTGGTGGTCACGTGGGCATGCCAGCCTGGTGGAGGGACCCGCAAAGGACTGGTGGATGGTGTATCACGGATACGAAAACGGCTTTCGTGGCTTGGGCAGACAAACGCTGCTCGATCCGATCGAGTGGACGACCGACGGTTGGTTTCGGGCCAAGGGCGGGGACTTGTCCAAACCCATCGCCAAGCCCGCAAAGGGCAAGAGCAACGCCCATGGCATTGCCAAATCCGACAACTTCGCCATGGCTGCCTTCGGTACTCGATGGAATTTCTATAACCCTGGTCATGGCGAGCAAGCACGGGCGCGATTCGAAAACAATGCTCTGTTGCTGCAAGGCAAAGGCCTCACACCGACCGATGCATCACCGCTGGCGGTACTCACCGGCGACCACCACTACGAAGTGACGGTACAGATGGAGCTTATCGGTGAGGCCATAGGGGGCCTGTTGTTGTTCTTCAACAAGCAGCTTTACCTGGGGATGGGCCACGACGGTAGCCGTATGACGACCTACAGATCAGGCCGGCCCAGCTATTGGCCAGAACCCGCACCCGCTGGCCGCATCTGGCACCTGCGCATCGTCAACGACCGCCATATCGTGACGTTCTTCTACAGCCTTGATGGGGTGAAGTGGACACGCCATGCATTACGCAGTGAAGTCAGCGGCTACAACGTCAATGTCGCCGACGACCTCGCCAGCCTGCGCCCGGCGCTGTTCGCCACCGGCGCAGGTTCGGTGCGATTCAGCAACTTTCAATACCGTGCATTGGCCTGAGGTTAGTGATGCCTACTTTCAGCAAGACGCTGAACTGAGTACTGCCAACGGGGGACGCTACCGTGTGCTGTATCTGGGCGGCAGCAGCCAGCACATGACCCTGGCCACCTTGGAAAAGGTTCGTGATCTGGTGGCACAAGGCGCGACTCAGGTCGGCGCGCGTCCGCTGAGCAGCCCTAGCGAGGCCGACGATGCCAGGCGCTTCAGCGCACTGGCGGACCAGCTCTGGCCGCCCGCAGGGTCCGCTACCCAAGCCCCGGACAGGGTGCTCACCGGCATGAACCCCGAGCAGGCCTTGGCACATTTGGGCATCCAGCCCGATCTACGTCTGCACCACGCTACGGTGGGCGCCGACCTGCGCTTCCAGCATCGTCGACTGAAAGACGGCAGCGAGGTCTATTTCATCGCCAACCTGGGTGACCACGCTGAACGGCTCGACGCGCAGTTCAGGGTCAAGGCCTTGAAACCGGAACTCTGGGATGCTGACTGCGGCGAAGCGCATGCCGTTGCCTTCGGTGCCGATACAAATACCTCTCGGCTGAACCTCGAGCTGCGACCAGGCGATACGCAATTCGTGATCTTTCGCAATACCGCCAAAGCCACGGAGCCGGCCACGCGCCTGAGCGAACGTCAGGCACTGTCGGGCCCGTGGCAACTTGGCTATCCCACCGCCACTGAACACAACCACGTAGAAACCCTGGCGCAATTGATGGACTGTGCGCAATCCCCAGATCCGGCATTGAGATATTTCTCGGGAACCGCGACGTACACATTGCGCTTCAACAGCCTCCAGACCTGCGGCACTCACTGCTACCTGGATCTGGGTGAGGTTCGTGATCTGGCCCAGGTCACGCTGAATCAACGCAGTCTGGGGACCTTGTGGAAACCACCGTACCGGGTAGAGGTGGGCAAGGTACTGCGCAAAGGTCTGAATACCCTCCAAGTGCGGGTCATCACACCTTGGGTCAACCGGCTGATTGGCGATGCACAACCGGGGGCCACCCCCGTGCTATTCACCACCGGCCCGACCTACACCGCCGACGCGCCTCTGCGGCGCTCTGGACTGCTCGGGCCGGTTAATATCGAGCATTACCGTACTGACCAATAGCGTCACCAGAGCAAAAAGGGTACCTCACGATACCCTTTTTGCTGGCCGCCCTTGTCACTCGCTCAAGATGGCTACCGCCCTGACGAAGCCCGCCGACGCGTGGCGGATCTTGTAGGGAAAGCACGACACCAGAAATCCACTGGGGGGCAGGCTTTCAAGATTGGCCAGCTTTTCCATCTGCCCGTATCCGATATCCCGCCCAGCCTTGTGCCCTTCCCAGATGATCGCCGCGTCGCCGCTGGCGGCAAAGCGCTCACGCGTATATTTGAAAGGCGCATCCCAACTCCAGGCGTCGGTCCCGACCACTCGCACGCCGAGTTCGAGCAGATAAAGGGTGGCTTCGCGGCCCATTCCGATGCCTGCATCCAGATACCCCGGCTGACCGAAGAGGCTGCCAGCGCGAGTATTGACCAGTACGATGTCCAACGGCTGCAACTGATGCTCGATTCTTTGCAATTCGGCTGCTACCTGGTCTGCGGTGACCACATGCCCGTCCGGAAAATGCCGGAAATCCAGCTTTACCCCCGGTTGCAGGCACCACTCCAGCGGCAATTCATCGATACCGAAGGCTGGCTCGCCGCCATCGGTTGTCGAAGCGTAGTGCCAGGGCGCGTCCATGTGTGTGCCGCTATGGGTAGTGATCTGCAGGCGCTCGGCGGCCCAGGACTCATCACCAGGCAAGTCGCTTTTCTGCAGACCGGGGAACATCGCAGCCATTTCCGGCCAGCCCTGCTGGTGATCCATGTAGTCGATTTTGGGTAGCAACGGCGGTGGGTCGGTGTAGGGGTTGTTGTCCAAAGTGACCGACAGGTCGATCAGACGGCGCTTGGCAAGATTCATTGCTGATTACTCCTGGATGCAACGGCGGCAAACTGCACCACCGTCTGGTCGATGCTTGCGAACAGCGACTGGCCGTCGGTACCCAGCACCTGCATGAGGATGTGGTCACCGAATGCCATGAACGGGGTGTGCGCGGCACCGGACTCGATCATCTCCAATGCACGACGCTCACTGATGCAAGCCGAACCCGCTGCCCGATCACGATTGGACACCGTGCCCGAGCCCAGCACGGTCCCGGCACACAGACGACGCGTCAGCGCCGCATGCTCGATCAGCCGGGCGAAGCTGAAGTTCATTTCTGCGCCGTTAGGATGCCCGAACAGCTCGCCGTTCCAGTACACCTGCAGGTCCAGATGCACACGCTCGTCCCGCCATGACTCACCCAGCTCATCCGGAGTGACCACCACGGCGGCAAAACTGGTGGTCGGCTTGGCCTGCACGAAACCGAAGCCGTTACGCATTTCCCGAGGGGCCAAAGCGCGCAGACTGACGTCATTCAGCAGTCCGATAAGCTTGATATGTTGGCGCGCTTGCAGTGCGCTACAGCCCATCGGCACCGCGTCTGACAGGACAAAAAACTCACCCTCGAAATCGATGCCGTGAGCCTCGCTGGGTAATCGAATCGGCTCCCGCCCCCCGATAAAATCATCGCTGGCGCCTTGGTACATCAAAGGTGTTGTCTCGGCGCCTTCGAGGGGGGGCAGATGGAATGCCTGCTGCATCAATTCGCCGTGATGGGTAAAGGATGAGGCGTCCAGCCACTGGTAGGCTCGCGGCAGCGGGGCGGCGCAGTCTTGGGGGGCAAAGGCAATGGCGTCGGCACAGACACCATCGTTGAGTTGCTGATAGAGCTGGCGCAGCGGTGGTTCAACGGCGTGCCAGTTTTCCAGTGCCTGTTGCAGCGTGGCGACGATAGACGTCGCCAACACTGCACAACTCAGATCGCGAGACACGACCAGCAGGCGCCCATCCGCCTCCTGGCTGCGCAAGGTCGCTAGTTTCATTGGCGGTTCTCCCTCATGCGCCCCACCGGCCGGGCGACGAGTCTTATTGTTGGTTCAATTCAGCCGGGAGTAGCGGTACCGGCCGATTCGGTGTGCGGGGCTTACTCGGCTTTGGGTGGAGGGCCGCCCGGAGCCCATTTTTCCCGTGCGTTGAACAGGAATAACTGCGAGTTATCCGCCGACATCGGCGCCTGCCGGGCCTCCCAGGCGTCATCGTGCTTGTCCATGTCCGCGTCGTATTCGATATGGCAACCCAACGGGCTATTGAAATACCAGAACCAGTTAGAGCCCATCAGGTGACGGCCCGGCCCCCAGAAGCTGGTCCAGCCCGCTTGCTCGAAGCGGCGCCCGGCCAGTAGTACCTCGGTGCCACTGCCCAAGTGGAAGGTGAAGTGCTCACAGCCCTTCATGTGCGCCGGCGTCTGGATCATGAACAGGCAATGGTGGTCGTCCGAGCCTGCGGGGCGCATGAAAGGCCCGACGCGCTCGAAGCGGTCGGTGGTCTTGAAGCCCAGGCGCTGTGCATAGAACGCTTCAGCCTTGACCGCGTCCGGCACGAAGTACACCACGTGCGAAAGCGTGCGCGGCGCCGCCGGCATGTCAGGGCTGATCCCCAGTTGGTTGAGAGGACGCTGCGGTGCATGACCGGCAGCATTGGTCAGATCGTCGGGCGCCTGATAAGCACGGCGCACGGTCACTTGAAAGGCAATCGCAAAGCCCATGTCATCGACGCTGTGCACGGCACCATGAGCGTCACGGGTGACGGGCCGATCACGCAGTAATTCGGCTTCGATGGCGTCCAGGTCGGCAGCGCAAGCAACGCCGTATACCGTCTCGCGGATCGATGGCGCGGGCCCGATAGCGGGCGGCAACTGCGGATCGTTGGCATAGCGAATCACCACTGCGGTGCCGTCGAGGGCCTCGAAACGGGCACTGCGATCGGACACATCAACCGGCGCAAGGCCGTAGTCGCGTAGGCAATTGCTGCATGCCTGGAGGTCGTCGACGCCAAACACGAGGGCGTCAAGGCCGAGGATATTCATAGGTAGCTCCTGAGGGGTTCAGCACATTGCCGGATATGCCCCGGCAGATGACCAAAGATCGCCGCCCCACATAAATCTTACCAATCGATAGTTTCTCTCCCAGGCATCGATTGCCTGGATACATGGATTGACCCTTCGAATGAAAATGGAGATGCTGCAACCCCTGCGTGCGACTCGAGCCCCGCCATGCGCTTCAACCACTTCGACCTCAATCTGCTGCTGGCTTTTGACGTGCTGCTCGAGGAGCAGAACATCACCCGCGCCGCCGAACGCCTGAGCATGACGCAATCTGCAACCAGCGGTGCGCTGAGCCGTCTGTGCCAGTACTTCCAAGATGAACTGCTCGTACAGGTAGGGCGCAAGATGGTCCCAACCCCCTACGCGCTGGAGCTGGTGCCCAAGGTACGCGACGTGCTCATGACCCTGCGCGCTTCGATCGTGGCCAAGCCGGTATTCGAACCGGCATTGAGCAAGCGCCACTTTCGCGTGATCACCTCCGACTACCTGATTACCGTACTGCTGGCGCAAGTCATCGAGACCGTACAGCGCAACGCACCGCATATCACCTTCGAAATACTGGGGCCCAGCGGCAGTTCGGACGAGTTGCTCATGCGGGGCGAGGTCGACCTGATAATCGTGCCCGAGCGCTACGTGCATGACGAGCATCCCTCACAGATGTTGTTCGAAGAAGAGCACGTGTGCGTGATCTGCCGGCATAACGTACAGGTCGGTGAGTCGCTAAGCCTTGAACAGTACATGGACATGGGGCATGTGTCGGTGGCGTTCGGCCGCAACCGGCACCTGAGCATCGAGGAATGGCTGATGAGCCGATACAGCTTCAAGCGCCGGCTGGAAGTGATCACACACGACTTCAACACCCTGGCGCAGTTGCTGGTCGGGACCCAACGCATCGCCACCATGCATCGGCGCCTTGCTGAACGCTACGCCAACTACCTGCCCCTGCGATTGCTGGAACCTCCCATGGAGTTGCCGCTGATGCGCGAATATATGGTCTGGCATCGCAGCCTGGATCAAGACCCAGTGCATCAATGGTTGCGAGAGCAGATCGTCAGCGCGACGTTAGCGTGGTCCGCCAAGCCATCCTGAAAAACGATGGCTGGCATCCATACTAACGATTGGCCAGATAGCTTGCCCTTCCATTACCGTCGGTCTCAACGACCTCGCCGATAATAAAAGGACCGCGAATCATGTTCCGCTACTTCCCCACCAACTACGTCTGGAACCTCTCCGTGGACCTGGCCATCGAGATGGGCGCGCGCATCGGCGAAATCGAGCAAATGTGCGCGCCCCTGCAAGAGGCCTCTCGGCAGCCAGATGCGGAAGGTGTGCGTGCCTTTCGTGACACTTGGGCAAAGATGGCCGACAAATTATGTTCGCTGGCGCAGGAAGACCAAGCAAAAGGCCGCCTGCTGTCGGCGGGTGAAAAATACAACCGAGCGGCTATCTACTACATGACCTGCGAGCGCCTGCAGGGTCATGGCGCTGCGGGCCGAGAGGCGCTTTATCGTACTTTTCTGAACACGTTCGCCAAGGGCCTCGAGCTGTCAGGCGATAACTGCGAGCGGGTGGAGATTGCGTACGGCGATAGCCATCTAAGCGCGCTTTATGTACGTGCTGAAGGCGTTCAGGGGCCTGCGCCGATCCTTGTGCAGGTCAACGGTCTGGACTCCACCAAAGAACTCAAATACCGCGTGGGCCTACCCACCTGGCTCGCCAAGCGCGGGGTTTCGTCGCTGGTCGTCGATCAGCCCGGCACAGGCGAAGCGTTGCGCCTGCAAGGTCTGGTCGCGCGCTTCGACAGCGAGCACTGGGCCAGCCGCGTGGTGGACTGGTTGCAAACCCGTGCAGAGATAGATCCGCAACGGATCGGGATGGAAGGTGTCTCCCTTGGCGGCTATTACTGCCCGCGCGCCGTGGCGTTCGAACCGCGATTCGCCTGCGGCGTGGTCTGGGGCGCCAACCATGACTGGCGCGATGTGCAAAAACGCCGATTGGAAAAGGAGGGCAATTTCCCGGTGCCGCATTACTGGGAACATGTCAGCTGGGTGTGGGGCGCCAAGGATATTGATCAGTTCATGAGCCTTGCCGAAAATGTCCACCTCGACGGTATCCTCGATCGCATCAAGGTGCCGTTTCTGGTCACCCATGGCGAAAAGGATTCACAGATCCCTCTCAAGTGGGCACAGCGGACCTACGAACAGTTGGTCAACAGCCCCAAGCGTGAACTAAAGGTGTTCACCGAGCGCGAAGGGGGCGTGCAGCATTCAAGCTTTGATAACAGTATCAATGCCGGGCATTACATTGCCGACTGGGTCGCAGAAGTGCTGGGAGGGTCCACGGCACGCTCGCAAGGCTGACGCGACAGACCAGTCACCCTGGGTACCTGTTCCGATCGGGATTGGCTTTCGGTGGCTCGGACGCTTAACTGATCTCTGTATGGACTCGGTGGCAACCGTATGGCCAATACAGATTGTGCGATCAACGGTCTGATCCGTAGATGTTAGAATCATTGGCGAGCCTGACCTAACGCGGGTGCGCATTGGGCGTTTTGGGACGTCAACCTCGAATAACCAGACGGGCCGGAAGGTGCAGTAATGTTTCTAAGTCTTGAAGTTCGCCGCTATGAGAGGGAAACCCCTCACCACCACCACGATCATGCTCAACTGGTACTGCCGATTCGTGGCGAAATGGAAATTGACGTAAACGGTTGCGGCGGCTGCATTGATCAATCATTGGCAGCGCTTGTGACACCTGGCTCGATCCATTCGCAGCAGACTCACCTCGATAGCCGTTTTTTAGTTTTGGACTGTGCGCCGACGACTCTGGAAACGATCCAGATCGAGCGTCTTGCTCAGAAAATATATGTGCCCATTTCCCCCGCAACTCGTCGGCTTATAGAGTTCGCCGAGCTAATCGGCAACGCACAATTGTCCATCGCGGCCTCCCAATTGGGGCCTCTGCTTTTGTCGTCCCTAAATCCGGAAATCTCCTGCTTTCCAGACCCCATGGAGCAGTTGATCACTCGTCTTCGGGCGGATCCTGGAGCGAATTGGAGCAATGAGGCCATGGCTCAAGTAGCAAAAATGAGCATGAGTCAGCTGCACCAACGTTTCCGGCTACTGTTCGATATGAGTCCGCAAGCTTGGTTGACTGATTTACGCCTGCAAGAAGCTCAACGATGGTTGCGTGGAACCTCATTGACCATATCCGAGATTGCCTTGCGTGCCGGCTTTTGTGACCAGGCATCGCTGACTCGTGCCATGCAGCGCGTGAGGGCCACGACCCCGGCGGTTTATCGTAAAACGCAAAAACAGTCTGGGTAAAAAATCCCGCAGTTACCGACAATACTCCCCGAATCAGTTGCTCCAGACTTCATCCATAACGCTTTGGAGCGCGGATGAAATGTTTGCTGATCGATTACTGCTAAAGGGCATTGTCTACGGAGTTTGCGCGGGCCTGTGTTGGGGGGTGATCTTCCTCGGCCCCCAGCTCACCCCGGGGCTGAGCGGCCTGCAATTCGCCGTTCTGAGATTTCTCTGCTACGGCGCGATTTCGGTGGCCTTGCTTATGCCCCGCTGGAGGCGCGTTTGCGCCAATCTCACTATGGCCGACTGGAAGTCACTCTTCTGGCTTAGCCTGATTGGGAACCTCATTTACTACACGCTGGTGGGCACCGGTGTGCAGTTGGTTGGCATTGCCACAACGTCCCTGATCGTCGGACTCATTCCGGTGTTCGTCACGCTGGCAGGCCGTCATGACGTCAACGCCGTTTCTTTGCGCAAGCTCACTCCCTCGCTGTGCTGCGCTGTGGGCGGGGTCACACTTATCAGCTGGCACGCACTGATCAATGGCGACAGGCCCGATACACTGACAAACATCGCCGGAATTCTATGCGCGGCGGGCGCGTTAGTGACATGGAGTTGGTTCGCAGTGAGCAACGCTCGGCGGCTGGCTCAGGTAGCCAGCGTTTCCGCCCATGACTGGGCACTGCTGACAGGGGTCATGACTGGCGCTCAATCACTGCTTTTGGCGGTACCTGTCCTGGGTTGGCAAGTCGGAACGCATGGCAATTCCGAATGGCTACATTTTGTCATGGTAGCCGGTGGCGTAGCGTTTTTATCTTCGGTTGTGGGTGGTGCGTGCTGGAATCAGGCGAGCCGACTTCTACCCCTTGCACTCAGCGGACAAGTGCTCGTGATTGAGACGTTAGCGGCGCTGGTTTTTGGATTTCTATGGGAGCATCGGCTGCCCGACTCATATGAAATTGCGGCGATTGCACTTCTGGTCACCGGTGTCGTGTGGTGTCTGAATTGTCATCGTACTCCCCGTCACTCTCCGGCTGTTTGACTCGTACAGACGCTACAGTGACAGGAATACTGTGGCCGCTGATGTGGAATTGGCCCATCTGCTGAGGCTTCACTGACCCACGCTGTTGCTCACCACATCCACTCTGGCATTAGCTTTTGAATTATCTTGGGCGGTGCAAGCTTGTGTCGGCAGATCGGTCAATCCTGCATCAGCAGCAACAACCCAGACACTCGCGCCCGGATCAAATCCTGCTATTTTGCATCCCAGTCGGGAGCAAATGGTGGCTGGACGAAACGCTGGTCCTTCGGCAATGCCGCGATCAGCTGTCGATCCTCCTCGTCCAGGGTCACATTCAACGACTGCAGATTCGACATTTGGTTTTCCCTTCGCTGTGCTTTGGGAATCGCAATCACGCCCTCCTGCTGCAGCAACCAAGCAATAGCCACTTGCGCTGCGGTAGCGCCGTGTTTGGCTGCTATTCGAGTCAGGACCGGATCTTGAGTAGCGCGCCCCTGAGCCAATGGTGCGTGGGCAACGAGCGGGATGTCCCTGGCCCGTAAAAAGCCCAACAACGCGCTTTGGTCCAGAAACGGATGGTATTCGACCTGCACGGCTGCTATTGGCGCGCCGAGTTGGTCAATGGCCTCACGGAGCATGGGCATATTGAAGTTGCACACGCCGATGCCTCGTATCAGGCCTTGATCGAGCAGTGACTGCATCGCGGTCATCACCTGCGCCATGTGCATTGAAGGCGAAGGCCAATGCACCATGAACAGATCAATGTAATCCACATCCAGCTTGTTCAGACTTACCTTGAAGGCCTCCACCAGAGCCCCAGGCTCCAGTTGGTCGTGCCAGACCTTCGTCGTCAGAAAGATATCTTCCCGAGCAACCCCAGACACTTTGATTGCACGCCCTACAGCGGCTTCGTTGTCGTACATCGCAGCGGTATCGATGTGCCGATAGCCTAGATCCAGTGCGCTCTCTACAACCGCCTCGCAACCATCTCCCGGCATGCGAAATGTGCCGAAGCCCAGACGGGGAATCTGCAAACCTTTGGATCGTATGCTTTGCATGATCTTGAGCCTTCAAGGATAGGTATCTAGTAATTCACCAAGCGTCGCCTGAATTTCGATAGCGAAGCTAGGTGACTCGGCGCCCCTAGTGAACCATGTCTGAAAGTATATTGCGTGGGGATTGTGATATTGCCAATAAGTCGGAGCCTGGCCAGTACCGTGATTCATCGTACCTGGCAATCGTGGGTCCTTGAACGACATGACCAGCTGTACCCGTAAGCCCCTACGTGTCCTAAAAGGTGGGGACAATGACATTGTGACCATCATCCAAAGATCTCATCCTAGCTCTCATCGGCCCCGTGCAACCCCGGAGTGCCGGATCCGTCATTGATGCGCTGATTGATGAACAAGGGTCTGATTAGCCGCCCTGCTCATCTGCATCTCTAACTATGAGGCCCCATGATGAGCATCGTTGATATGGAAACCGTAAACCTTTATACCGAACATTGGCTCGCCCGCGAAGGCGGCCATCTCTATGCCAGGCACTACCCAGGAGCCGGTCCGGCCTTCGTCCTGATGCACGGTTTCCCCGACAATCTGCATATCTACGATGGCTTGGTGCCGCACCTGATCGCTGCGGGCCGCCGCGTGGTCACTTTTGATTTCCTGGGCTTCGGCGCATCTGATAAGCGAGACACCACTGTTTATGGTTTCAAACAGCAATTGGATGATCTCGTGGCAGTGGTCGAGGGACTGCAACTGGGCAAAGTCATCCCGGTAGCGCACGACGCAGCAGGGCCGGCGGCGATCAACTTCGCTTTGGCGCACCCCGCCAGCGTCCATTCATTGTGCCTGCTCAACACGCTCTACGCAGCCACGCCCGCCGCCCGCCTGCCGGAACTGATCGAGCTCTTCGCCCAACCGGGCCTTACTGCGCTGGCTGGCGAGATCATCCAGAGTCCAGAGCAGATGGGCTTTTTACTGAATTTTCAGTTTGGCAAATTCCAGGCCAGTCTCAACGAGCACCACCGAGCCTACAGTGAAGCCTTCCTGGGTCCGATTGTGGTTGGCAGTTTCATGCAGCAGCCGAGTTCGGCGCGCGCGTTCGTAGCCCTGGCAGCGGATCTGTTTGCCGAAATTGGCCGCAACACGGCGCGTCTGGCGACCTTTGAAAATCTGGATGTCCCAGTGAACATCCTGTGGGGCACCAACGACCCCTACCTCACCAGTGGCATGGCCCACGACTTTAAACAGCATCTCCCGCATGCCTCGCTGACCCTGGTTGATGCGGGGCATTGGCTGATGATCGATGAGCCTGAAATTGTTGCTCAAAAAATGCTGGCGTGCGCCTGAAACCACCCACTGACCGAGGATTATCCCATGAACGTAATTGATGACCTGACCCATCGCAATAGCATGTTTGCAGACAACGATTTCAATGCCCAGCTACAGATCATGCCATCGATGAAGACCGTAATCATCGGCTGCGTCGATCCCCGGGTGGACCCCGCCGACATCTTCGGTTTGAAACCAGGCGAGGCTGCCGTGATTCGTAATGTGGGGGGCCGCATCAACCCTGCGACTTTGCAGAGCATGGCTATCGTACGCACTGTAGCGGTGGCCGACGGCAAAGAGGTCGGCCCGGGCTGGAATCTGATCGTGTTGCACCACACCGACTGCGGTATTGCCCCTTGCCTCCTCCACGCGCCCGCATTGCTGGCGAAAAACCTCGGTGTTGAAACCGCCGAGCTCGACAAGCTCGCTATCGCTGACCCTTATGCGGCGGTCGCGATCGACGTGGCCGCGCTCAAAGCCAATACCCAGCTGCCTGGCGGTTTTCTGGTCACTGGCATGGTGTACGACGTCGATACCGGCAAGGTTGAAGTCGTCGTGCCCCCTGCCCTGTTGCGTTCTGAAGCTTGAATACCTTTTCCTTTGTCACCGAGTAACGCTCATGAACTTCACTTTCCGCTCATTGGTGGTAACGATCGCCCTCGCGCTCTGCCTGCTCGATACCGCTCAGGCCGGCCCATTGCCAAAAGTACCCACCACCAAAATCATTGCCATTGGCTCGGTCACCCCAGGCGCGACCAACGAGGCCGTCAGTGCCGTACTACCCCAGGAAGTCCGCGAAACCGTTCAGCTGCATCTGGATGGCAAGATCGAACAGTGGAACGTGCGCAACGACAAACTGGGTGTGGTTTTTATCCTAAACATGACCAACGTCGACGAAGCCAAGGCGATCTTCGCCAGGATGCCGCTGGATCGGGCCGGTTTGATCTCTTTTGAATTCATTCCCGTGGGGCCTTTGTCGCCCCTTTCACTGTTGCTGGCCCCGGCGAATCCCTGAGAGTGCTTCGGCCTATCTGACGGCGCCCTCCCCAAGAGCGCCGTTTTCGTTTGCTTGCTGCACAAGAGGCTTTTATGAAGGAGATCGGGCTCATTCTGTACCCGAAGTTTCAAGTACTTGGTCTGGCGATGTGTTCGGCTTTCGAGCTGGCCAACAACCTGGTGGGGAGAGCGGAGTATCAGCTGCATCTGCTGTCGGAGCATGGTGGCTCCGTCCAGACCTCGGCGGGCTTTGCGGTTGAGACATCGCCGCTGATGCGCCGCGCGTTCGACACCTTGATCGTCATGGGCGATAGCGGCCAGCGGGAGATATCGACGCGCCTGGTGGATTACATGCGCGATGGCGAGGCTACCACGCGCAGGCTCGGCTCGATCTGCACGGGCGCCTATGTGCTCGCCCACGCCGGTCTACTGAATGGACGCCGCGCCACTACTCATTGGTATCGGGCCCGGGAGTTTCAGCGGGCCTTTCCCAAGGTCAAGCTTGAAGAGGATCGGATATTCATCAATGACGGCAAATTCTGGACTTCTGCCGGTATGAGCGCATGTCTTGATCTAGCGCTCGCCTTTGTCGAGCAAGACCTTGGAGGCGAACTAGCCCGCTCGGTGGCTCGACAGCTGGTGCTGTACCACCGCAGGGCGGGTGGCCAATCGCAGTTTTCGGTCATGCTGGAGATGCAGCCGAGCACGGATCGGATTCGGGCCGCGTTGGCCTACGCCAAGGAGAATTTGAAGCGCGATCTATCGGTCGATGACTTGGCCCATGCAGCGAACTTGAGCACGCGACAGTTCAGCCGTGTATTCCAGGCTGAGACCGGCCAATCGCCGGCCAAGGCGATCGAAAACCTGCGCGTGGAGTCAGCGCGGTTGATGATAGAAGCAGGGCAACGCTCGATCGACCGAGTCGCGATCGACACCGGTTTTGGCGATCGAGAAAGAATGCGGCGTGCGTTTTTGCGGGCCTTTGGCCACCCCCCACAAACTATTCAGCGGGCCAGCCTCGGTTGAGGTCTTGGCCCATAGGCGCATCCTTTAGCCATTGTTGCCCTGGGCTCGGTGGTCGGCGGGGGCGGTTTCGGCGGCTTGTATCAACAGCCAAGCCAGTAGTGCGGCGATCCCTGCGAATGCCGCACCAGTCAACAGGATGGCCTGGTAGCCGAAGCAATAGCTGCCAAGCGCCAGGACACGAAGGGCTGGCGACCCGCCGCCGGATAGATCTCCGGCGCCAATGGCATGCACAAGAGCATCCGCTGTAAGCGCAGAGTCGACAGGCAAACCGGCCACTACGCGAGCTTTGATTTGCACCAGCAACACCGCGCCGAGCACAGCGAAGCCAATGACAATACCGGCAAAGCGGATAGTGCCGGAGATACCCGATGCCATCCCGGCGCGCTCCGGCGGTATGACCGACATGCTGACCTTGGCCGTTTCACCATTGAGCGTGCCGGCGCCGATTCCCATCAGCAGCATCCCTGGTAACAACGCCACGTAGTGCAGTTGAGAGATTGCAACGGCTACCCAGGTCAAACCCGCCGCTATAAGCCCAAGGCCGCCCGTGAGCAGTACCCGACCACTCAACCGGTGAGTCAAGTACGCGGCCACCAACCGGGGCACTACAAACAGCGGTACGGCGATAGGCAACATGAGCAACCCGGCGGCTTGGGGGCTATAACCGAGGCCATTCTGAAAGAACATCGGCAGATAAGTGAGCATGGTCAGCAGCGAGACAGAAAACGCCAGGCCCGAGAAAATGGCGCCCAGGTAGGTGGCGCGGCGAAAGAACGCGAAGTCGACCATAGGGCGGTCTTGTACATGCTCGACCCCCAGAAACAGCAGGAATGACAGCGCCGCGCCCGCGAATTCCAGCAGTACCGCACTATCGCTCCATCCCCGGTGATTACCGGAGATCAGCGCCAGCGTCAGCAAAAACAGACTGGTGCTGAAGGTAACGGCTCCAGGGACGTCGACCCGTGTCGCGTCAGGGTCCCTGGACTCAACCAGTGTGCGACTGACCAGCACCACCAGCACAACACCGATGGGGATGTTGATGTAGAACGCCCACTCCCACCCAAAATGCTCGGTGATGAAGCCTCCTACGACGGGCCCCAGCGCAACTGCAATACCGATCACCGTGCCCCAGAATGCGAAGGCGCGTGCGCGATCGGCGCCGCGAAAGCTGTGGGACAAGGTCGCCAAGGCGGCGCTGAGCTGCAGAGCAGCCCCTGCGCCTTGAAGCGCACGCGCCAGATTAAGCACCGTGGCGCTGGGTGCGGCGCCACAAATGAAAGATGCCAGGGTGAAAATCACCAGCCCGACTATCAGCAGGCGCTTGCGCCCATAACGATCGGCAAGTGCCCCCGCCGGCATCAGCAGTGCGGCGAAGCTCAGCGTGTAGGCGCTGACCACCCATTCGATGTCCGCAAAACTGGCACCCAAGGTGCGCGCGATGGACGACAGCGACACCGCGACTATATTAGAGTCCAGGTTGATCATGAACGAGGGAACGGAAACACACAGCAAGATCAGCAGTCGCTGTGTGGCGTTGACGGAAGAAGGCTTGCTGATGTCCATGGGGTTCGTCTCGCACGGGGCATTGGCTATGATGGGCCTTTAGCGTACAACCATAATACAAAGGCCTGTACGTCACCGGGGCCACTCTTTCGGTCATCAGGCGCACATTTCATGCAAAATATCGGATTGATCCTTTACCCCGGCTTCCAAGTACTAGGGTTGTCGATGTCCGCCACCTTCGAAGTGGCCAACATGATGGCCGAACGTGAGGTCTATACCGTCACGCTGCTGTCCGAACAGGGTGGGCTGGTGCAGTCCTCCGCAGGCTTTGGGGTCGATACCAAGGCGTTTGATCAGCGCCGCTTCGACACCCTGCTGATCCTCGGCGACAACGTGGTCAGGCCGGCGTCGCCCGGGCTGATCCAGTACATGCGTGATTCCAGCCCTCTGACCCGCCGCGTAGGGTCGATCTGCACCGGCTCCGCCGCCTTGGCAGAGGCGGGTCTGCTCTCCGGTCGCCGGGTGACCACCCATTGGGCCCACGCGCAGGATCTGCAACGGCTTTACCCCGATATCACGGTGGACGAAGACCGCATCTTCATCAACGACGGCCCTGTGTGGACAGCTGCGGGGATGAGCGCCTGCATCGATTTGGCGTTGGCGCTGGTAGAGAGCGACCTAGGCAGCGACATCACCCGTTTGGTGTCCCGGCAACTGGTGGTCTATCACCGTCGCGCCGGGGGCCAGTCGCAGTTTTCGGTCATGCAGGAACTTGACCCCAAGACCGACCGGATTCAAACCGCCCTGACCTACGCGCGGCACCACCTGAAAACCGAGCTGTCGGTGGATCAGTTGGCATATGTCGCCAACCTCAGCCCTCGGCAGTTCAGCAGGATTTTCACCGCGCAGACGGGCAAATCCCCCGCCAAGGCAGTCGAACAACTGCGGGTGGAAGCCGCGCGGCTGATGATGGAAAGCGGGCATCAGTCGATCGACGTCGTCGCTACAGAGAGTGGCTTTGGGGATCGCGAGCGGATGCGGCGGGCCTTCACGCGTGCATTCGGCCAGCCTCCTTCCTACTTCGCGAAAACGCAATCATAGATTCAACATGACCGAAAAGGTGGGAACCGCGACCTACGGCCATAGCATTACACCCTTAATCTTAACCTCACTGAAACCCAACCCCAGTGAGGAAAACCCCATGACCATCATCAAAGCAGCCGCCGTACAAATTGCTCCCGTGCTCTACAGCCGCGAAGGCACCGTGGAGAAAGTGGTGCAGAAGATTCTCGAACTCGGTGACAAAGGCGTGCAATTCGCCGTTTTCCCCGAAACCATCGTCCCCTACTACCCCTACTTCTCTTTCGTGCAGACGCCATTCGAAATGGGCGCCGAGCATTACAAGTTGCTCGATCAAGCGGTCACCGTCCCCTCGGCTGCGACCGATGCCATCGGCAAGGCCGCCAAGCAGGCCAACATGGTGGTGTCGATCGGTGTCAACGAACGTGATGGCAGCACGCTTTACAACACTCAATTGCTCTTCGATGCCGACGGCACACTGATTCAGGCACGCCGCAAGATTTCCCCCACCTATCACGAACGCATGATCTGGGGCATGGGCGATGGCTCCGGCTTGCGTGCCGTGGATAGCGCCGTGGGCCGCATCGGCCAACTGGCCTGCTGGGAACACTACAACCCGCTAGCCCGTTATGCGCTGATTGAAGACGGCGAGCAGATTCACGCGTCGATGTATCCAGGCTCGTTCGCTGGCGAACTATTCACCCGCCAGATGGAAGTCAGTATTCGCATGCATGCCCTGGAATCCGCGTGCTTCGTGGTCAACTCCACGGCCTGGCTGTATCCGGAGCAGCAAGCGCAGATCATGAAAGACACCGGCACCTCGATCGATCCCATTTCTGGCGGCTGCTTCACTGCGATCATCGATCCCCAGGGCGAAATCATCGGCTCAATGACCGAAGGCGAAGGCGAAGTGATCGCCGACCTGGATCTCTGGGAAATCGACAAGCGCAAGCGCCAGATGGACGGGCGCGGGCATTACAGTCGCCCGGAGATCCTGAGCCTGGTCATCGACCGCACGGCTCACAGTCATGTGCATGAACGTGCGACTCATCCTAAGGTCGCCGAACTGGAACAGCGCGCCAGTAACAACCAGTAACGCACCTTCTTCCCTCTCGCACACCGCCGCTCATCACGGTGTGCATGACTTTTCTCGTCTCAAGGAAACCATCATGACTCGTATCAGTATATTGACCGCCGAACAAACACCAGATGCCTCTCGCCCATTACTGGAAGGCGTCAAAAAGGCCTTTGGCGGCGTGCCAAACGTCTTCAAAGTGCTGGCGCATTCCCCTGCCGTATTGGGCACCTACTTGCAGTTTCACCAGGCCAATCAAGGCAGTTCGTTGACCGACCTGCAACGTGAGGTCGTTGCACTCGCGGTATCCCAGGCCAATGCCTGCGAATATTGCCTGGCAGTCCACACCGCCATCGGTGGCAAGGCCGGGCTGTCCGCTGACCAACTGCTGGGTGCGCGAGACGGCAGCTTGGACGCATATGCTCACTTCGCCCGCGCAGTCGCCGAGCATCGCGGCAACGTGAGCGACCAGGTCATCGCCAGCGCACGGAGCGCAGGCCTGTCGGATGAGGTGCTGCTTGGCATCATCGCGCAGGTCACGCTGCTGACCTTCACCAACTTGCTTAACAACGTTGCGCAAACCACCATTGATTTTCCACCTGTGGCGCTTTAGCACCTGCACAGGCAGCCGCTCGTGGCGAGGCTCATCTCGCCACGAGCAACTGCCAACCTCGCCACCCCGTCACGGTTTTGCCTTGCGCCCTTTCCCTTCACCACAAATCCTGATCCCGACGACCGGCCAAGCTAATTTGCACAAGTCACTTTCATTATGAAATTCACTATGTAATATTATGACCATCATTCAAATAAACCTTGTGGAGAAGTCCATGAAACGAGCCACCTTCCAGCCCATGCCGTGCCCTGTCGCCAATGCCCTGGAACAGATCGGCGATGGCTGGAGCCTGCTGATACTGCGCGATGCCTTCTATGGCCTGCGCCGCTTCGACGACTTCATCAACAGCCTGGGCATTGCCTCCAACACCCTGACCCGGCGCCTTAACGACCTGGTCGCCAACGGCCTGATGGAGCGTCGTCCCTACCAGGACAACCCGCCCCGCCACGAGTACCACCTCACCGACGCCGGCCGTGATCTGCGCCAGGTCATCCTGACCCTGATGGCCTGGGGCACCCGTCACTCCAACGTTGGCGACAAGGTGTTCCTCGCCGATGAGCAAACCGGTCAGCCCGTCGACCTCGCCCTGATGGATGCCAACACCGGCAAGCGCATCACCCGCGAAGGCCACCGCATTCATGTCGCCGCCGATGCTGACGCACTCACCCAATGGCGAGTGCGCGCCGGCCAGGCCTACCGCGACAACGACGCGCTGGTCGCCCCTTTTCCTAACTGAAACCCAAGAGGTCCGCCCGCCATGGACGCTAAAGTCACTACCACCGCGCAAAACGAAACCCCCGCCGCGCCTTCGAAGCGCAAGAAAGTCCTGCGTCTGGGCCTGCTGACTCTTGCAGTCGTCGGTGCCCTGGGCTACGCCAGCCACTGGTGGCTGACCGGGCGCTTCATCGAAGACACCGACGACGCCTACGTCGGCGCCGATGTCACGGTAATCAGCGCTAAGGTGCCGGGCTATATCAGTGAAGTCGCGGTGCAAGACAACCAGTTCGTCAAGGCCGGCGACCTGCTGGCGCGCATCGATGTACGCGACTATCAAGCCGCCCTGGCCAAAGCCGATGGCGCGGTCGCCGCGCAACGGGCCACGCTGGTCAACCTGGACGCCACCGAGCAACTGCAACAGGCCATGATCAACCAGGCCAAGGCGCAGCTCGATGCCACCGATGCCGAGACTCAACGCGCCGGCGACGACCATAATCGCTACCAGAATCTGGTGCGCACCCAGGCCGTCTCGGTCGAAAGCGCGCAACGGGTAGACGCCACCTGGAAAACTGCCCGCGCCGACCATGCCCGGGCCGAAGCCGGCCTGCTGGCAGCGCGGCGGCAACTGGACGTGATCGAAAGCCAGCGTGGCCAGGCCCGCGCCGCCATGCAACAAGCCCAAGCCGAACGCGACCAGGCACAACTGAACATCGGCTACACCGAACTGCGCGCCCCCGTCGACGGCTATGTCGGCAACCGCCGCGCCCGGCTCGGTGCCTATGCCGCAGCGGGTAGCCAACTGATCTCGGTGGTGCCCGCCCAAGGTCTATGGATCGACGCCAATTTCAAGGAAGACCAACTGGCGCGCATGCAGATCGGCCAAGGCGTCAGTGTGCGCGCCGACATCCTCCCCGGCCGCGAATTTCACGGCCATGTCGAAAGCCTGGCGCCCGCCACCGGCGCGCAATTCAGCGTGCTGCCCGCAGAAAACGCCACCGGTAACTTCACCAAGATCGTTCAGCGCGTCCCCGTGCGCATCCGCCTCGACAGCGCGGACTCCGCCTTCGGCGCACTGCGCCCAGGCCTGTCGGTGGTGGCTGAAATCGACACTCAACAGGCGCCCGAGCACAAGGACGTAGCCGTGGCGGTGCAGCCATGAATTCGCCCATGCCAACCCTGAGCACGGGGCAAAAAGTCGCCGCGTTCGCCACCATGTGCGTTGGCATGTTCATCGCGCTGATCGACATCCAGATCGTCTCCGCTTCGCTCAAGGACATCGGCGGCGGGCTGTCGGCCGGCGCCGATGACACCGCGTGGGTGCAGACCGCCTACCTGATCGCCGAGATCATCGTCATCCCCATGTCGGGTTGGCTGTCCCGGGTGATGAGCACGCGCTGGCTGTTCGCCGTTTCTGCAGCGGGTTTCACCTTGACCAGCCTGCTGTGCGCGCTGGCCTGGAATATCCAGAGCATGATCGCCTTTCGCGCCTTGCAAGGGTTTCTCGGCGGCTCGATGATCCCTCTGGTATTCACCACCGCCTTCATGTATTTCACCGGCAAGCAACGGGTCATCGCCGCGTCCACCATCGGCGCCATCGCTTCGCTAGCGCCCACGCTGGGCCCGGCGGTGGGCGGCTGGATCACCGATATCTCGTCCTGGCACTGGCTGTTCTACATCAACCTGGTGCCCGGCCTGTTCGTGACCTTCGCGGTCCCCATGCTGGTGAAAATTGACCGGCCCGATCTAAGCCTGCTCAAAGGCGCCGACTACCTGGGCATGGCGCTATTGGCAGTGTTCCTCGGCTGCCTGGAATACACCCTCGAAGAAGGCCCGCGCTGGAACTGGTTCAGTGACAGCACCATCGCCACCACCGCCTGGATCACGGTCATCGGCGGCGCCCTGTTCATCTGGCGCTGCCTTGCAATCAAAGAGCCCATCGTCGACCTGCGGGCACTGGGCGATCGTAACTTCGCACTGGGCTGCCTGTTCTCGTTCATCACCGGCATCGGCATTTTCGCCACCATCTACCTGACGCCATTGTTTCTCGGTCGAGTGCGTGGCTATGGCTCGCTGGATATCGGCCTGGCGGTATTCTCCACCGGCATCTTTCAACTCCTGGCGATACCGGTTTACGGCATGCTCGCCAACCGCATCGACCTGCGCTGGATATTGATGTTCGGGCTGGCGCTGTTCGCCTTGTCGATGTGGGATTTCTCGCCCATCACCCACGACTGGGGTGCCAAAGAGCTGTTGCTGCCACAGGCAATCCGCGGCTTTGCCCAACAGATGACCGTGCCACCGGTGGTCACCTTGACACTCGGTGCCCTGGCGCCCGACCGCCTCAAGCTCGCCTCGGGCCTGTTCAACCTGATGCGCAACCTCGGTGGCGCCATTGGCATCGCCGCCTGTGCCACGGTGCTCAACGATCGCAGCAACTTGCACTTCCTGCGCCTGGCCGAAAACCTCAACACTCGCAACGAGCCGATGAACACCTGGCTCGACCAGTTGAGCGGCAGCGCACAAGCACTCGGGCAGAACAGCCTGGACGCCGGCCAGGTAGCACTGCGCCAACTCTGGGCGCTGACCTGGCGCGAGGCGCAAACGTTGACCTACGCTGACGCCTTTTTGATGATCATGGCCTGCTTCATCGTCGCCACCTTGCTGGTGCCTCTGATGCGCAAGGTCCAACCGCCGCAGCAGCCGTCCGCTGACGCCCATTGATTGCCTTTTGAGGAAGCTCCCATGAACACCCTTTCGATGAAAAAAAGCGCGGCCAATAGAATGACGATCAACATTTTACCTGCCGTGCGCTTCACCTTCGCCGCCCTGACGATCGCCCTCGCCGGCTGCACCGTAGGCCCTGACTACCAGCGCCCAGCCGACACGGCCGCCGCGCAGTTCATGGCCCAGGACGCCTTGCAGCACCGCCAGGGCTCGCGCCCTGCGCCAGCGCTGGACACCTGGTGGCAGGGTTTCAACGACCCCCAGCTGACCCGCCTGATCCAGACAGTACTCACCCAGAACCTCGACCTGGCCGTGGCCATGGCGCGGGTCGAGCAAGCTCAAGCCGTCGCGCGCCAGGCGGGCGCCATACGGGCCCCGCAAGGCAGCCTCGATGGCCAGGTGGTGCGCCAGCGCCAATCGCTGGAAAGCCCCGAAGGCCAACTGGCCAGCCACCAACCCGGCTACAACCGCAGCCAGACCCTCAGTGACATCGGCGTCGGCGCCAGCTGGGAACTGGACCTGGCCGGCGGCCTCAAACGCGGCGAACAGGCTGCGCTGGAAGACGCCCAGGCGGCGCAGGCCAGCCAGGCCAGCGTGCGGGTCTCGGTGGCTGCCGAAGCCGCGGATGCCTATTTGCGCATCCGCGGTGCCCAGCAGCGCCTTCGCGTCGCCGAGCAGCAGATCAGCAACCAGAGCGACCTGCTCGGGCTGGTCGACAAGCGCCTCAGCCAAGGCATCGGCACCCAACGCGAAGCCTCCCAGGCCCGGGCGGTATTGCAGCAGGCCCGCACCACCCTGCCGCCGTTGCGCACCGAACTCGCCGTGCAACTCAACCGCCTCGACATGCTGATGGGCGCCACCCCCGGCACCTATGCCCGTGAGCTCACCGCCAGCACCGCGCAGGACTACACCTACCAGGTGCCGCAGATCCCGGCCGACATCGCCCCCAGCCAGATGCTGCGCCGCCGCCCCGACGTGATCGCCGCCGAACGCCGGCTGGCCGCCAGCAACGAACGCATCGGCCAGGCCACCGCCGAGTTCTATCCCAAGCTCTCACTCGGCGGCTTGCTGGGCTTCGACAGCCTGCACGGCGGCTCGCTGCTCACCGATCAAGCCTTCCAGCCCCAGGCCATGCTTGGCCTGCACTGGCGGCTGTTCGATTTCGGCAAGGTCGACGCCGAGGTCGCCCAGGCCAAAGGCGCCAACGCCCAGGCCCTGGCCGAATATCGCCAATCGATGCTGCGCGCCAGCGAAGACGTCGAAAACGCCGTGGTCACGCTGGTCCAGCTCGAAGCCCAACGCCAGGACCTGGCGCTGGAAATCACCGCCCGCCAAGCCGCCCGCCGTGCCGCGAGCGAAGCCTACCAAGGCGGCGCCGTAAGCCTGATCGAAGTCCTCGACGAAGACAGCCAACTGCTGCGGGCTCGCGACCAGATGGCCGAACTCGACGCCAACGATGCCCGCGCCGCCGTGGCCACCTTCCGAGCATTAGGCGGCGGATGGACACTGAACATGCCGCAAAGCGCTGACAAGCAAATCTCGGACAACCAAACCTCATCAAGGAAATCGCTATGAACACCCTCACCTACCCAGTCAACGAATCAGCGTTGATCCTCGTTGATGTCCTCAACGACTTCCTCGCCGAGGACGGCAAGCTCCATGAAGCCATGGCGCCGATGCTGGAAAAGACCCAGCTGATCGCCAACCTGCAACGCCTGCTCGAGGGCGCCCGCGCCAAGGGCCTGAAGGTATTCTTCTCGCCCCATGGCCTGGATGCGCACAGCTTCGACAACGTACCCCACCTGCATCCGAGGTTCCAGATGGCCATCGACCAGCAGATCTTCTGGAAAGGCAGCCGCGGCGATCAATTCTTCGCGCCCTTGCAACCTCGCCCGCACGAGTTCGTGGTGAGCCACCACCGGATGTTCAGCTCCTTCCATGGCACCGATCTGCAAGTGCAACTGCAACGCGAAGGCATCCACAAGGTGATCGTCGCCGGGCTGACCTCTCAGACCTGCGTCGAAGGTACCGGCCGCGACGCCCTTGAAGCCGGCTACCATGTCACCTTCATCAAGGACGCGGTCGCCGATTTCACCGAGGCGGCCCATCGCGCGGCGCTGGAAATCTCCTATCCTGTGTTTGGACACGAAACGCTGACGGTCGATGACTTTTTGGCGGCGATCGTGCCAGCCGAGCACCTAACGCTTCCATGACGCGCGGCATGCGTTTCAGGATATCGCTCCCCTACTTCACACCCTCCCCTTTTAGCGTGCGCTAGCAGCGCGTAGTACGCGATTGATCACAGGAGTTTCGGCATGCGGATACTCGGTCACACCCTCATCGGCCAACGCAGTTTCATGGGCAGCGGCGGCGCCGTCCAGGCCTTCGCTGCGGCTACGGGTGAAGCGCTTACGCCGACCTTTGGCGCCAACACCCTGGAAGACGTGAATGAAGCCTGCACCTTGGCCCAAAACGCTTTCGATCCCTTTCGCAGCCTGCCGGACACCCAGCGCGCGGACTTTCTGGAAGCTATCGCCAAGGGAGTGGACGAACTGGGTTCGACCCTGATCGACCGTGTCCATCTGGAGACCGGCCTGGCGCTGCAACGCCTGATTCCCGAGCACCGGCGCACCGTCAATCAGTTGATCATGTTCGCCGATCTGCTGCGCAGCGGGCGCTGGGAGCAAGCGGTGATCGACACCGCTCTACCCGACCGCAAGCCGCTGCCGCGCGCCGATATACGCCAACGCAAAATCGGCGTTGGGCCGGTTGCGGTGTTTGGCTCGAGCAATTTCCCCCTGGCATTCTCGGTCGCTGGCGGCGACACCGCTTCGGCACTGGCGGCCGGCTGCCCAGTCATCGTCAAGGCGCACCCAGCCCACCTGGGCACCAGTGAACTGGTCGGGCGGGTCATCCAGCTGGCGGCCAAGGCCACCGGCATGCCCGACGGGGTGTTCTCGCTGCTGATCGACTCCCACATCGAAATGGGCCAGGCGCTGGTCGCTCATCCGTTCATACAGGCGGTGGGTTTCACCGGATCACGCCGTGGCGGTCTGGCGCTGGTCAACATCGCTCAAGGGCGCGCCGTACCCATCCCGGTGTATGCCGAGATGAGCAGCGTCAATCCGGTGTTTCTGCTGCCCGGCGCACTCGCCGAACGGGCCGGCAGCATCGCCAATGCGTTCGTCGAATCGCTAGTGGTCGGCGTCGGCCAACTGTGCACCAATCCGGGCTTGCTGTTGGCCGTCAAAGGCCCAGACCTGGAAGCCTTCGTGCAGGCAACCGCCGAGGCGCTGGCCGCCAAGCCGGCAGGCACCATGCTCAGCCCCACTATCCATGCGGCCTACCTGCATAGCATCGATGCCTTGCGCAACCTCCCGGGTGTCCAGCAAGCGGCGGTCGGCCAAGCGGCGCAGGACAAATCCCAAGGCCAGCCGGCGTTGTTCCGAGCGACATTCGCCAATTTCGCCGCGCAACCCAAGCTGGCGGAAGAAAACTTCGGGCCCAGCGCTGTGTTGGTCGAATGTGAGAGCGTCGAGCAACTGCACGTGGCGCTCGCCAGCCTCGAAGGCCAGTTGACCACCACCCTGCACATCGGTCCGGGCGATGAGGCAAGCGTGCGCGCGCTGTTGCCACTGATGGAGCGCAAATCCGGGCGAATCCTGTTCAATGATTTTCCGACCGGGGTCGAGGTGAATAACGCCATGGTGCATGGCGGTCCTTACCCAGCTACCTCGGATAACCGCAGCACCTCAGTCGGGAGCACGGCCATCGAGCGTTTTCTGCGCCCGGTTTGCTACCAGAACGTGCCACAGGAATTTCTGCCTTCCGTGCTTCACGACGACAATCCGCGCGCGGTCTGGCGGTTGCAGAACGGGGTCCCTGCGCAAGATTGACGGCACGGCGATTGACCGGTCAGCACTCAATCCCGGTCCCGCGATTCTGTTGAAACAGGCGGATTTTCAGATCGCCGCGCCGCCATACCTCGTCGTCGCAAGCGATCCAGTTTCTGGATGCGCTTGAGGTGGGCGAATAACACTTCGACCTTTTTACGTTCGTGACAAGATCACTGAGGAAAAACTCAATTCAGTGTCCGGGATCAGTTGACCACTACACTCATTAAGTTGCTTGGGCCGAGGATCTTCGGTCATAACTATAAGATCGCGAGAAAGCATTCCAGTTAGCCGACTCTGGGCAGGAGATTACCCAATGATGCCTGGTTGTGGTCATAAGCAAATATACATTTCGCATAAGGCGAGAAAAGATCAGTCGATCACATGGAGTTAGGTCGACCTCGGCGCTAGTGCCCAAGCCACGCTGTACAGCGTCAATGCGATACCGCACCACTCAATGGTAGCAGGGCGGTACTGCTCTCATCGCATCGAGAGCAACACGGCGATTGCCGGTGTCACGACTTCAATATACATCGCCTTTTGTGCACCAATCCGATGGATCAATGTAAAGAGCGCACTAAACGTTAATACCGAACCAAAGAGTGATAGATAGCATAGCGATACCCAGTAGCTAGTTTCGGTCGGCAAGCGCCACTCTGTTCCGGTAAGCGCGACCCAAAGCGCGACCGAAAACGCCCCCCAGAACATGGCCCATGCCAACGTCAACATCGAATTGCTTGAAGATTGGCGTATTTTTACCGCCGAAACACCCCCCATAGCGAATGTCAGCGTAGCCGATAGAGCCAGTCCGAGTCCGATAAAAAATGCGCCGCCCTTGCCACTTGATATACTCACCCAAGTAAGTCCCACGGTCTGCGAACACATCATGATAACTCCGCAGCCAGCAACAGCAGCCGCACTAAATATATGCCATGTCAATGGTTTGCCGAACACGATGCGTTCAAAAACAGGGCTCCAAAAAACCACCAGAACGAAAAGAACACTCATGAGCCCCGACAGTAAATAACGCTCGGCATGGTATACGCCAACATATGTGATACCGAAAGTAGTGACCCCTTGAAATATCAACCACCGCTGTGTCTTCCAGTTAAGCCATAGGCGATCACCACGCAGTGCACACCATACAAACAGGCTGCTCGAGGCGATGGCAAAGCGGTACACCACCGACACCGTAGGATCTACCTGCCCAAGCTGAAACGTGATGGCAAAATAGGTGGATCCCCAGATAAGGGCAGCTCCTATAAATAAAACTATTGTTGGCACAGAAAAACTCCCTTCAGAATAATGCGTTGCAAAAGCGAAGCGTCGATGTCCAACTATCTAGGCGATTGACGCCTAGGCCATAAAAGAAGCAGCTTGGGCATCGGACAAACCCTTGTTTTTCGCATTACGTTAAAAGCAGTATCCGATCACAACATTCTCACTTGCCACCAAAGACCGACGTCCAGTTCCATTTCCATAATATTGTCGCCATCGGTATAAACTACCGACGCGACGTTCGCGCTGAACACGGCAGTTGCACGGCGCGCGCGGCGCATCCTAACTAACGCTAATTACCGGCGGCGGCACCAGGCGAACAACCACTTTTCCGAACGGACCGTTTGCAAGGCAGTCGAGCGCCCGATCTATTTGCTCTGCATTGAACTCAGCCACGACGACCGGCCGAATCTGATGCGCCTCGATAAATTTATTCATTCGTTCGAACATAGCGCGGGAGCCCGTTTCAACGCCGCGTACACGCAGGTTCTTGTTCATCACCGGAAAAATGTCGAGCGGATTGCTGACCGTCTGCACCACGCCGATAATCGCCACCGTCCCTTCAAACGCGGCAGCGCGCGCCGATCGCCGCAACGAGTCGGACAAGCCCATGTCAAGCACCAGTTGCGCACCGACGTCCGCCGTCTCAAGCATAACCTGCTCTTCCCACGAGGGGACCTCGTTGGAATTGATCACACTGTGTGCGCCTAAGCCTAGGGCCATTCGCAACTTCTCCTCGGAACGGGAGACTACGATAACGCTCGCCCCGAGAGCGACGGCAAATTGAATGGCGAATACCGCCACTCCGCCAGTCGTCTGAATAACAACTGTATCGCCCGGTCGGAGCGCCCCCAGCTCCACTACCGCGTGCCACGCCGTCAAGGCGGCAACGGTCAGCGTGGCCGCCTCGCTATCGGTTAAGTGCGCCGGCGCAGCAACCAATTCCTGCTCGTCCATCGTGAGGTGTTCCGCCATCACGCCATCGCGCTCCTGGCTGCCCAACGAACCGCTCAGGCCGTGCGCCGTGAGCGGACCGTCGATCCAGTTCGGCAAAACGGTGCTGCAAACCCGGTCGCCGACACGAAAGCGAGTGACGTGTTTGCCCACTGACTCGACAATGCCAACCGCGTCTGTCAATGGAATACGATCGCTGACCGGAGCACGCGTATGATTACCCCGAATAAAATAAAGGTCGCGAAAATTAAGCCCCGCCGCCAGTACTCGCAGGCGCACTTCGGTCGGCGCCAATGGATGCAGTGTGTGGGACCGCAACTTCTGTTTGACTGCTCCATCCTTTGTGCGATATTCAAAATAACTCATGATTTTTCCTTTTACTTGTTAACCCGCAATATCCATGGGCAGGACGTGTTAAACAATATCGGTCTGCTGCAAAGGACCGTTGACGCTAGCGCAAATATGACGTGCCAATGCACCAAAGCGGTGCAACGAGCTTCCGCCTATCTGACTGAAAAGGTGCATCCTATCTTTAATCGGTTTAGTTTCCTTGGCAGGGCTGGACTCGGCTCATGTACCCCAACTTTGCTGTGACGAAAGAAGTCAATTGAATGAAAATGCTTAATGAAATGGCGGTATTTTCACAAGTCGTTGACAGTGGCAGTTTTTCGGCCGCTGCGCGCAAACTCGCACTTACGACTTCCGCCGTGAGCCGCCATGTCGGACGCCTGGAAAAACATCTCGGCGGAAGATTACTGCTTCGCACCACCCGCGCGCTGTCGCTCACCGAGCTGGGCCAGCAGGTTTACGCTTCCTGCGAACGGATGTTGGGAAACGCGCGCGAAGTCCATGCACTGGCCGGCAGTTACGGGGTCAGCCCCACCGGTACACTACGTCTCAGCGCGCCTGTGGTATTTGGTCAAAACTGGTTGGCGCCAAAGTTGCCAGGCTTTCTGGAAGCGTTTCCCAACGTCAATGTGACGTTGACGTTGATCGACCGCCCTGTCGACTTGGTGAACGATGGTGTGGACCTTGCAATCCGGATCGGCGATACAATTGCACCGGGCTTGATAACGCGGCCACTCTGCACATTCAAGTATCTGCTGATCGCGTCGCCCGATTATCTGCTCCGGCATGGGACACCGGCGTCGCCTGAAGAACTCTCCAAACACCGCTGCAGCTACCTCGGGTATGGCCAGTTTGGTCATGACTGGACCTTGACCGACGGGACCCGTTCCGTTTCGGTGAGTGTGACTGGCCGCCTGATCATAAACAACAGCGCAGCGCTGGTCGCCGCAGTGGCAGAGGGTGGTTCAATAGGCCTGGTTCCGGAATTTGCGGCGCAGTCCGCAATGAAGGATGGCCGGGTTGTTCGCATATTATCCGAGTGGAATTTGTCCGAGCCTTACGTCGGATCTGTGCAGTTTGTGTATACACCAGGGCGGTTTATCGCACAAAAAATAAGGGCTTTCATTGACTATTTCGTCAGCGACGGACCTGTATCTCCCAAGTAGAGGTCGCCTCTTCACAGCGCAAACTCCAGACCTCCGCCTCCTGAGCGGCATTATGGTCGGTCTAAAAGAAAGGTGGGGACAAAGGGTGACCGGCAATGCCAAATCCGGATCGAAATACGTACCCATGCTAAGAACAAACCAAAATTTGGCCAGGGCGACGGCGACACGCCATTTTCCAGCAGATGGGGCAATTCAATCGAGAAGATTGCCTGGTCAAACACCAGTCTACGGTTGTCTGGATGATATATCGAGAGTGAGTCACAGTGTCACCCCACACATGCTTAAAACTGCGGCTCGCGCATGTCCAAGGTGGGTCACTCACCAATACTCGGAACCTTGTTGCGTTGGCGCTCGGGCATGAAGCCGAATACTCTGTTCCCGACAATTCCTTCAGGTACTGTGGTCACGATCAGGCTTGGGGTCAAATCTTGACTCATAAGGCTAATCCCAGGCGCATGGCATCGAGCATGGCGGCGTGCACGTTGCGACTGCTGAGTGCATCACCGATACGGTACAGGGCAAAACCATCACGCTCCTTTGCCGGCTGCGCCTGCAGTTGCAGGAACGCTGGAATATCCAACACGCCGTCGTTGGCGGACAGGGCCCGCAGCGCGTCGAACACTTCGTCCAGCGGCGCAGTGCCGCGCTCGACCACCAGTTTGTCGGCGCGGCGCTGCATCAGCGTCTACCCGGTGAACTCTCCGGTGGCCAGAAGCAGCGCGTGGCCATCGCACGTGCCCTGGCCGCCGATCCCCGCCTGATAATCTGCGACGAAGAGACCTTGGCCCTGGACAAGCTGATCCAGCAAGGCATTATCAACCTGCTGTTGCGCTTGCAAAAGGAATTGGACGTGTCGTACCTGTTCATCACCCATGACATCGCGACCGTGCGCGCCATCGCCGATCGCGTCGTGGTCATGCACCGCGGTCGTGTGGTGCAACAAGGCTCGCGCGAAGAAGTCTCAACCCTCCCCATCCCGCTTACCCCGAACACTTGCTCGCCTGCGAGCCCCGGATGCATCAAGGATGGCTGGATGCGATGAGGCTGGTAGAGGCTTGCTGATGGGAGAAGCGCTTGCGCCGCCTATCGCCTCATCAATTCCTTGAACGACGCCATGAGATAGTCCTTCACCTCGAAGAAATTTCCGCTGTGGGGCCGCCCTGGGTCCCAGACCAGCCCCACATCCATGGACGGTACCGCATCGATCAACTGCCGTCTGACGATCCGGTGCCCATCCAGCGACCATGGTCGGTAGACCAGATCGGACAGAATCGTCACGCCCTGCCCCGCCGCCACCAAACTGCGAACGGCCTCGATCGAGGAACTGCGATAGCCCAGGTTCGGCTGCAGGCCGTAATGGTTCCAGTACTTTTCGACGGTGGAGACGTGTTCGTCCATGTCCAACAGGATGTAGCGCTGCTTGGCCACCTGATCGAGGCTGACGCGATTAGCGTTCATCAAAGGATGCTCAGGATGACCCCACAGTTGGCGTGGCGAGCGAATCAAGGGTTCGCAGGACAATGATTTGTCGTCCGGGAAATTGGAGGCCAGCAACAGCGCCATTTCGAGCTTGCCAGTATTGATATCGTCTTCGATATCAGCACGTTTCAATTCGCTGAAGCTGGGTTCCAGATCGGGGAATTTCTTCTCCAGAGCCCTGATCAGGGGCGACAGCACATAGGCGGAAATGGTCTCGGTCACACCGATGTGCAGTGGGCCGCTGGCGCTCGATACTCTCAAGGCCACAGACTCCATCGCGTCATGCAATCCACTTTCTATCTGCTGCGCATGCCTTAGGAAGCGTGCACCGGCGTCGGTCAAACGTAAGCCGCCGGCATGGCGAGTGAACAAGGTCGCGCCCACGGTCGACTCAAGCCCCTTGAGCGAAGCCGTCATCGATGACTGCGTCACATGGCAACGCTGCGCCGCTTTGGAAATCTGACCCGTGTCGGCAATGGCAACGAAGTGCTGGAGTTGCTTGAGGGTGGGGAGCATCGATTGCCTCGATAATGCAATACCAGTTTATTGAGTTATCAATGTGTCGGCGGCCAGTAATAACATTCAGCCATCAGGTTTGCCATGGGCGATGAGTGATGACCGCTACGCAACGACACGACAAAGTGGGTTACTGCACTCTGTGCCGCTCGCGCTGCGGTACCGTCAACGTTGTCGAAAACGATCAACTCATCGAGGTTCGCCCCAACCCCGAGCATCCCACCGGCAAGGCCATGTGCTTGAAGGGCAAGGCGGCGCCCGAGCTGCTGCACAGCGCCGATCGGCAGCTGTCACCGATGCGGCGCACCCACCCCAAGGGGCATCCTGATCCGGGTTGGAAAATCATCTCCTGGGAGGAGGCGCTGAATGAAGTGGCCCAGCGCCTGGCTGCCGCGAGACGAGATGCAGGGGCGGAATCCGTCGCGTTCGCCGTGACCACGCCCAGCGGCACGCCGCTGAGCGACAGCATCGACTGGATCGAGCGTTTCATCCGCCTCTATGGCAGCCCCAATACCTGTTATGCCACCGAGATCTGCAACTGGCACAAGGACCACGCCCACGCCTTCACTTTCGGTTGCGGCATGCCGACCGCCGATTATCGGCAGGCGGACCTGATCCTGTTGTGGGGGCACAACCCGACCAATACCTGGCTGGCCCAGGCTGAAGCGATTGGCGCGGGGCAGGCCGCGGGCGCGAAAATGATTGTGGTCGATCCACGCAAGACCGCTCTGGCAGGGGAAGCCGATAGCTGGCTGCGCGTGTGCCCGGGCACCGATCTGGCGTTGGCGATGGGCCTCGCCTGGCAGTTGATCGAAAACGACAGCTATGACCAGGCATTCGTTCGCCAGTGGAGTAATGGACCGCTGCTGGTGCGCGCCGACAACGGCCACTTTCTGCGCTGTGCGGACCTCGGTCTGGAGGGCGATCAGGATTTCGTGGTCTGGGATGCAACTCGCCAGGCACCCAGGGCCTCGGCACCGATGACTGCAGAAGCAATGCAACGAGTGGCGCTGCGTGGAACGTTCGAGGTGCAGCTCACCACGCAAGAACTGCCGATCGCCTGCTCGCCAGCCTTTGAACTGTACGCGCGCGAGTGTGCGCTCTACACCCCGCAACGAGTCGAAGCCCTGACGCATATACCGATGGCGCAGTTGCAACAGGCCGCTGCGCTGATCGGATCTGCCTCGCGGGTGGCGTTTCATGCATGGTCGGGGGTCGGACAGCAAGCCAACGCGTCGCAAACCGATCGAGCCATGGCATGCCTGTATGCACTGACGGGCAGCTTCGACGCGGATGGCGGCAATCGCCTGTATCCAAAACTGCCTTACAACCCTGTGATGTCCTTCGACCTGCTGGCGCCCGAGCAGCGCGTCAAGGCCCTGGGCCTCGACGAACGTCCTCTCGGCCCGCCCTCGCAAGGTTGGGTGACGGCTCGGGATTTGTACAAGGCTATCGTCCACGGCCAACCTTACGCCATCCGTACACTGGTGGCATTTGGTACCAACCTGTTGATGTCCCAACCCGATGTTCATCTGGGCGAGCAAGCGCTCGAGGCGCTGGATTTCTACGTGCACTGCGACCTCTTCGAGTCCCCCAGTGCGCGCTATGCCGACATTTTTCTGCCGGTCAACACCCCATGGGAGCGGGAAGGCCTGCGCCTGGGCTTCGAGATTTCCGCCGAGGCCAGTCGCCTGGTGCAGTTGCGCCAGCGCATGGTGTCGCCGCGGGGGGAGTCACGTTCGGACACCGAGATCGTCTTCGACCTGGCCGCACGGCTGGGCATGGACCAGGAATTCTTCGGCGGCTCGCTGGATGCGGGATGGAACCACATGCTCGAACCGCTCGGCCTGAGCGTCGAACAACTGCGCGCCAATCCGCAAGGTATCTTCGTCGACCTGCCGGATCACACGTGCAAGTACGCTCACAAGGCTCGCCATCAGGGCTTCGATACCCCTACCGGACTGGTGGAGCTGTACTCCGAAAAACTCCTGCGCCATGGCTACGCGCCGCTGCCGCGTGCCACTGCGATCGATCCAAGCCTGGAAGCGGCCTACCGCAACTTTCCCATGGTGTTGACCTCGGCCAAGAACGGCTATTTTTGCCATAGCCAGCACCGCAGCCTGGCCTCACTGCGGCGCAAGGCGCTGCACCCCGTGCTGGAAATTTCAACCGACCTGGCCAGCGTCCAGCAGATCGAAAACGGCGATACCGTCGTGGTAACCACTGACCAAGGCCAGGCGCACTTCTCGGCCAGTATCGCCGAGGGCCTGCACCCGGCCGTGGTGGTCGGTGAATACGGTTGGTGGCAGCGCTGTGAGGCTCTGGGGCAGAATGAACTGCCGCCATCGGGCAGTCAGAACAGCAACTTCAACAGTCTGGTGGGCAACGCAGCCATCGACCCCATCAGTGGCTCATCGCCGCTGCGCGCCTATCGCTGCAGCGTGCGACGAGACACCGCCAATGATGAACAACACTGCCGTTGGGAAGACCTGCGGTCCTTCAGGGTGACCGCCCTCAAGGCTGAGGCAGGGGACGTCACCACGGTGAGCTTCGAGGCCAGTGACGGCGGCCGCGTGCCTGATTTCCACCCTGGCCAACACCTCACCGTGCAACTGGCGACACCCCGCGAGCCGAGCCTGCGCTCCTACTCACTCACCGGCCCGGCGCGCCTGGCGCAACGCTGCGGTTATCAGATTTCGGTGCGCCGGGCCTTGGCCACTGATGCCTCGGGCCGCGCCCAGGTTGGCATCGCCTCAGGCTTTATCAACGATCACCTGCAGGTTGGCGACACGTTGCTGGCACGCATGCCCTCGGGACACTTCATCCTGCCGATGCACGCTCGCCGCCCCTTGGTACTCATCGCTTCCGGCATCGGCATCACGCCGTTCCTGAACCTGCTCGAATCGCTGCGCGGCCAAGCGCAGACCCCTTCGATCCTGTTGCTTTACGGCAATCGCAACGGCATTGCCCATGCGTTCAAGGAGCGACTCGCTGAATTGGTCGAGGCAATGCCCAAGGTCAAACTGATCAATTACTACAGCGCTCCCGCCGCTGCCGATCGGCCAGGCCAGGACTATGACGTGGTCGGTCGGGTCAGCGTCGACGATCTGCCCAAGGCGCTGCTGCGCCAGCGCCCATTGTTCTATCTGTGCGGGTCGAGCGCCATGATGAGCGACGTCAATACTCGCCTGCTTGAGCGCGGTGTACCGCGCTTCGATATTCAGCAAGAAGCATTCAAGTCGCCAGTCAAACCGCAAATCCGACCCGGGCAAGTCCACGACGTGACCTTCAGCCGATCGGGCATCACCGCTCAATGGACATCCGCCGACGGCTCGCTGCTGAGCTTCGCCGAAAAACTTGGCGTGCGCTTGCCCAGCGGCTGCCGTGTCGGGCAGTGCGAGAGCTGCGCGGTCACTGTGCAGCACGGCAGTGTGGTGCACCTGCACGGCCAGGAACCTGACCTTGCGGCAATGTGCCTGGCCTGCCAGGCAATACCGTCCAGCGCAATCACGCTGGATGCTTGATATGACCCATGAACCAGGTGAAGCATGCTGATCATCGACACAGAAAAAACCCGAGCGCTGTTGCCTTTCGAGCAGTTGGTGCCCGCCCTTGCCCAAGCATTCCGGGAAGAGGTACAGGTGCCATTGCGGCATAACCATGCCATCCATCCTGACTCGGCGATGCCCGGCTGCATGTTACTGATGCCGGCCTGGAACAATCAGGGCTTTCTCGGCATCAAGACCGTCACCATTTACCCGCAAAACGCGGCCGTCGGCCTTCCCGGCCTGCACTCGACCTACATGCTGCACAGCGCAACCACCGGTGCGCCCTTGGCACTGATCGATGGCAATGAAATCACCTCCCGGCGCACGGCCGCAGCCTCGGCCCTGGCCGCCGATTACCTGAGCCGTGCGCAGTCGAGTTCACTGCTGGTGGTCGGCGCCGGTCGCGTCGCCAGTCTGCTGCCCTACGCCTATCGCGTGATCCGCCCGATTCAGCGCGTGGCGGTATGGGATATCAACCCGGCTCAGGCCACGCGCCTCGTCGATCAGTTGCAAGCGGATGGCTTCGAAGCCCAGGTAGCCGATGACCTGGGGCAAGCCTGCGCGGCGGCCGACATCGTGACCTGCGCCACCCTGTCGACCACACCACTTATCCGACGCGAGTGGCTCAAGCCTGGCACCCATCTGGACCTGATAGGCGGCTTTACCCCGCTGATGCGCGAAAGCGACGACGCCTGCTTCGACGGTACCGAGGTGTTTATCGATACCGCCGAAGCACCGATGAAAGCCGGCGATCTGCTGAGCCCACTGCAGAGTGGAGTGCTGCAGCGTACCGATATCCGTGCCGACCTGGCAGCCCTGTGCAGGGATCTGCATCCGGGGCGCACCGGCGAAACGCAGATCACCGTATTCAAGGCCGTGGGCACCGCCCTGGAGGATCTGGCCGCCGCCCAACTGGTTTACCTGCAAGTCACTAATAATTAGAACGTCTGACCTTTTTTGTATGACTGCCTTCCACTCGTCCCATCAGGAAGACACCCATGAAAGAATCCGTGCTGCACCGTGACACCCTCAAAGAAGACCTTGGCTTTTTCGAGAGAATTGCCGTTAGTGTTTCCAACTGGTCGGAACGTTGGTTTCCCGACTCCTATGTATTTGCCGCTTTGGCGGTGATTCTGGTCGCGGTATGCGCACTGGCCTCGGGGGCCTCGGTGAAGTCTGTGGCCGGCGCCTTCGGTGATGGCTACTGGAGCCTGATTCCGTTCACCATGCAATTGTCCTTCGTGGCCATCTCGGGCTACGTGTGCGCGGTCTCGCCGATGGCTTCCAGGCTGATCGAAAAGCTCGCCGCCCTGCCCCGCTCGGCACGCGCCGCCGTGACCTTCGTGGCGCTGGTCAGCATGGCCCTGTCCCTGGTCAACTGGGCGATCAGCATGGTGTTCAGCAGCCTGCTGGTGCGCGCCCTCGCACGCCGTACCGGGCTGCGGATGGACTACCGCGCCGCCAGTGCCGCCGCCTATCTGGGCATGGGCGCGACTTGGGCACTGGGCCTGACGTCTGCCGCCGCGCAGATCCAGGCCAACCCGGCGAGCCTGCCCAAGTCGCTGCTGGACATCACCGGGATCATTCCCTTTGCGCAGACTATTTTCCTGTGGCAGTCGATGACCATGGCAGTGGTGCTGATCGTGGTGTCGTTGCTGGTGGCCTGGTTCTCGACCCCGGCCCCTGAACGTGCGCATACCGCCCAGGATATGGGTGTGGATTTGAGCGAGCCTGTCACGGACACAAAAAGCGAACGGCGCCCGGGCGAATGGCTGGAGCACAGTCCGGTCCTGACCCTGCTGATGGTGGCGTTGGGCGGGATCTGGTTGTTCAACGAGTTCACCACCAAGGACCCGCTCTACGCAATCTCTTCACTCAACACCTACAACATCCTGTTCCTCATGCTGGGCATGTTGCTGTGCTGGAGGCCCCGACGCTTCCTGGATGCGGTGGCCAAATCGGTACCGTCACTGGCAGGAATGCTCATTCAGTTTCCGCTCTATGGCGCCATCGCCTTCATGATGACCAAGGCACCGGGTATCGACGGCGCGACTCTTTCACACCACATCGCCGCCGCGTTCGTCACCGTGGCCGACAGCAATACCTTTGCTCCGGTGATGGGTGCCTATTCGGCGGTGCTGGGCTTTCTGATTCCGTCCGGGGGCGGTAAGTGGATCATTGAAGCGCCCTACGTGATGCAGGCAGCCAACGAATTGAAGGTCAATCTCGGCTGGGCCGTGCAGGTGTACAACGCCGCTGAAGCATTGCCAAATCTGATCAATCCGTTCTGGATGCTGCCGATGCTGGGGATTCTGGGTATCAAGGCACGGGATGTAGTGGGCTTCACCTTTACCCAGCTACTCGTGCACGCGCCACTGGTACTGCTGATGCTGTGGGGGTTTTCGATGACGCTGGATTATGTTGCGCCCGTGATGCCTTGATTATGTCGACGCGTAACTCAGAGGAGCTGGATCCGGCCGTTGTCGACACGGCGATCCACTGGCTAGTGCGCCTGCGATTCAACCAGGCAGATGAACACACATAGCGCATTTTCGAACACTGGCTACAGCAGCGCCCGGAGCATTTGTTGGCGTGGCAGCGTGTGCAAGCGCTAGGGGATGAATTCGCAGGCATCCCGGCTCAGCTCGCCCGACAAACCCTCGACAGCAGCGGCCGTGGAATGCGTCGACGCAAATGCCTGAAGCTGCTGGGTCTATTGACCACGGTCAGTGCAACCGCCTGGCTCGGCCGAGATTACACACCGCTACCGGCCATGCTTGCGCAGCAGCATAGTGGCACCGGCGAACAACGAAGCTTCCAGCTGGATGATGGCAGCCTGATCCAGCTCAACAGCAACAGCGCTGTCGACAGCGTTTTTGACACACACAGACGCCTGATCATTTTGCGCCGTGGTGAAATCATCGTGAACGTCGGCGCGGATGAGCGCTCGACGCAACCGCGACCTTTTTGGGTGCAGACACGCGACGGAGTCATCCGCGCCCAGAGCCCGCGCTTTCTGGCGCGCGAGCGTGACGACGGTACTCTGCTCGCGTTTCAGGGACGGGCCGTCACGGTCTTCCCTGGATACCGCCGGCCCGTTACCGACAGCGTTGGCGGCAGCGTTGGCGGCAGCGTTGCGACCCGAACCCCATTGCTGTTTACCTCAGGCGGGGTCCGTGAGTTCAGGGATAACGGCCTTGATACCTGCTATTGCTGATGCTCCGCTATACGCAGGCACTGATTACGCAGATGTCCCAGGCTGCCTTGTGCAATCGCCATCACTCCATCGATCAGCAGTTATGCCGGTGGCTTCTGTTGTCCCTGGGTCGTCTGCAGGGCAATCAACTGAGCATGACGCAAGAGCTGATCGCCAACATGCTCGGGGTTCGCCGAGAAGGCGTCACCGAAGCCGCCGGCAAGCTGCAACGCCAAGACGTCATCGAATACAGGCGTGGACAGATTCGAGTTCTTGACCGCCCTCGGCTGGAGCAGCTCTCCTGCGAGAGCTATTCGGTGGTCAAGGCCGAAACCGATCGATTGCAGCAATACACACGACAGCGTCATAAATGATCACCGACCGGCCATGTTCAAAAGTCCTGCTCCGACAAAAATCTTCGTTACCTGTCCATTGGCCACGTGCGGCACCGAACAGACGTCGAAGACCGCTCAGCGCACAGTAATGAATTGGTTGAGTCACTTGCTCGACCAGCAGCCTTGTCGTGTATCAGATACACCATGCCGTATAGAAAAGGACAACCCTATGCTACGCAGCATGCAAGATCTCGAGAGTCTTACTCTCGGCGCCATCGACGGTGACATCGGCACGGTGAAAGACTTCTACTTCGATGATGAGGTCTGGGTCGTGCGCTATCTAATAGTAGATACCGGATCCTGGCTCTTCAGCCGAAAGGTGCTCATACCGCCTTTCGCCATCAAAGAAAACGATATAGGATCTCATCGGCTGCTGGTGACACTCAACAAGGACCAAGTCGAGAATAGCCCCAACATAGGCACCGACAGGCCGATTTCCCGGCAACACGAGATGCAATCTCTTAGTTACTACGGCTACCCTTACTATTGGGGAAGTGCAGGTAACGCCTCCTCCTCAGGAGGCCCAGACAGTCTGACCAGGAAGAATCTGGCGACTGCACATCGCCTCCTCCATCAAAATGACGATCCGCATTTACGTAGTTGCCAAGCCATCATCGGTTACCACATCAGAGCCACCGATGGGGAGATAGGTCATGTCGAAAGTCTGCTGATCAACGAAGAGACTTGGGCCGTTCAATATCTGGTTGTTTACACCAGCAACTGGTGGCTTGGACACACCGTGCTGATCTCACCCGAGTGGATCGATTCTGTGTCATGGGAGGACCAGACAGTGGCGCTGGACCTTGATCAGGACGCTGTCAAAACTTCACCACAGTACGACTCATCGGAGCAGTTGAATCGCGGGCACGAAGCGACGTTGTACAAACACTACGGCAGGGTCGGCTATTGGCAGGTTGAAACGGTTACGCAAATCAATGTGCGAGAGTGATGGCGAAACTTCAGTTCGGGGCAGCACCTGTTTTCCAACGGCTGCGCACCTGCGACTTTGCTCCCCTGAAACGCGGCCACGTTGACGACCTTGGGGCATCGAAAATCGCTTCTTGAGTCACGGGTTGGGCACCATTGGAAGGCGCACACCGGAGGCCGTGGCCATGCTTGGAGTGACGGTGGTCAATTTGTTCGTGGTGATGCTCACAGTGATTCTTCACTACGAATGTCTTCTTCGTTTAAACCTGTTATTACCCCGGCTGAGGATTTGGTTGCGTTTCAGGCTAGTGATTGGTGTTTTTGGCGCTATGGCAGCCCACGCTGCGGAGGTCTGGTGTTTTGCTCTCGCCTACCGGCTGATTATCGCCTACACAGACTGGGGCACGTTGGAGGGTCAGTTCGATGGTAGTTTGCTGGATTGCGTCTACTTTTCTTTCACCACGTTTACAACCATCGGTTTTGGCGACATTCAACCAGTCGGCTCGCTCAAGTTTCTGACCGGTCTAGAAGCCTTGACGGGACTGATGCTCATCACCTGGACCGCCTCGTTTCTATTCCTGGAAATGCAAAGGTATTGGGAGGTCAATGACTGATGGATGTCGGGGTCATCTTTACCTAGACGCCCCATCGACGCTTCAGCGCTCTCACTTCTTCGAGCAAATCGACAACTAGCGCTGCCAGTTCGGGATTCGCATCGAAGTCCCGTTCCACTGCAAGCATTTCGCGAGCCCTTCGCAATTGCGAGCTGGTAAAGCGGTAATCGATCCAGGGCCCAGAGCCAGCTGGGTCAAGGAGGCCAGCGTCGACTCGCTCGATCACCCATGCCACCTGGACATTGCAGGCGTGCGCCAGCTGCGCAGTGTCCAGCAGAACGATATCAACCTGCTCGACGGTCGTAATCTGGATATTGGCCATTTTCATACCCCTTTGTTCTGACGAGGATTGAAGGAGATTTCGCTTGCCATCGTTTCATAAAGCTTGCGCATCTTTTCACTGTCCGCGGGTGGTAGGACGATCTCCAATTGCAGGTAGAGGTCACCTGCTGGCGAGCCTGGAATACCCCGATTCTTCAAACGCAGCTGTCTTCCCCCTTGGGAGTCTGGAGGCACTTTGACATTTACGATTCCAGACGGGGTAGAGGTCTCGACGGAGGCGCCCAGGCCCGCTTCCCAGGGAGTAACTGGAAGCGATTGGAATACGTCTGCGCCTTCAACCCGGTAACGTGGATCGGCCCGTAGCTGGATCTCCAAGTAAAGATCCCCAGCCAATTCGCCTCCACTGCCCGGCAGCCCTTGGCCACTCAGCCGGATCTGTTGACCGGGTCGAATACCTTTGGGGACTTTCACACTGAGCGTATGGTCCTGGATCACCAGGCGTCCTGACGCATCGTGGCGAGGTCCACGCAGGGTGATAGTCTGGGTCGTTCCGGAATACAGATCAGCCAACCCGACGTTGATCGACGAGTGTTGATCTTCGCCCTTCTGCGCCCTGCTGCCGTGCCCTCCTTCTTGGTGGGCCTGGCCAAAAAAATCAGCAAAAAAATCGCTGAAGTCCGGAGCACTACCCGAGGACCGTCGAGGCCCACTGAACTCGAATCCGGCATCCCATCCTGGCGGTGGCTTGTACGGTTGGCCTTCCTCGAAGCTGTCACCTAATTGGTCGTACGCTTCGCGCTTTTCGGGATCGTAGAGCACCGCATAAGCTTCGTTTATCTCCTTCATCCGAAGCTCTGCATCTTTCTCCTTGCTAACGTCCGGATGATATTTGCGAGCGTGCTTTCGATAAGATTTTTTGATCTCTTCGGCAGTCGCGGTATTGGGTACGTCCAGAATCTGATAGTAATTCTTGAATTCCACGGTGGTGCTCCGGGGACGACGATGACAAGCATCATGCACCCTGTAGCGGTTACCGTCTGCTGAGGACTGAGCTTAAGGTGATATAAGTCAACAACGGCGCCCTGCCGCCCTTTATCAGGAACGATCCGATGCTGCCCAAGCCTCGCAGGATCTTCAATAATCAACGCCTTGCCCGTGCACGAATATGGCGAGGCCGGATCGGCCTGTTTCTTGTCGCCGCACTCAGCATGCTATCGGGCATGACGGATGCCATCGGATTCATGGCGACGGGGGATTTTGTCTCGTTCATGAGTGGAAATACCACGCGCCTGGCAGTCGAGGTCAGTGAAGGCAATTGGCGGGCGATCCTGCACTTGGTACTGGTGGTCATCACATTCGTGATGGGTAACTCGGTTGGGGTGGTCATCAGCCGAAAGACCGGCCGGCGCGCCTTACCCCTGATGCTATGTATCGCTGCGCTTCTCTGCACCGCAGCGCTGTTGGCACGAGCGCCACAGGTGCTGTCGCTGCTTGCCACCGTTTTTGCCATGGGCGCGCTGAATGCAGCCGTAGAGCAAGTCAATGGTTTGCCTATCGGTGTCACCTATGTGACCGGAGCACTATCTAGGTTCGGCCGCGGGCTCGGCGGATGGTTGACCGGAGAGCGCCCCAATGGATGGCGGGTACAGCTTGTGCCATGGTCCGGAATGCTTATAGGAGCGATTATCGGCGCGACGTTGGAACACCGTCTCGGTCTGGATGCATTGTGGTTCAGCGGCGCACTTGCGTTAGCACTAGGCGTCGCTTTTTTGAAAATTCCCCGACGGTGGCAACTGAGCTATACGTCACGTTAGGCCGTCCTCGCTGTCGGTGAGCGCCTGCTCGCCACGATCGTAGACTCGGCCACCCCCAACCACGCCGTAAAGGCCGGCGCCATGGCCGAGGTTTTCGTTCTGGGCTGGAAACGGCGCGCACCCTCGAAGCTGCTCGAACCGAAGCCCTGTACATCCTGTTCGAAGAGGCTACGGAAAAGCGGCCAAGACATATGGCGCGGCCTAGCAAATGAACCACCATCCGATGAAAACAGCATGTTAGTGCAAGCTGTAGTATTGAGTTCATTGAGTAAACGCTCGCTGGGCAAGCTGGAATTTGCCGCTCTTAGCACTCATCGGCCCAAGAATCTCCCTTCCCCGGCATCCCTGCCAACCTCCTACCCACCTGGCTGGAAATTCCCTCGTCTCAATACTGACAAGGACCGAATCCAAAGGGTCTCTGTGGATCGATACATTGACGCTGTCTCTCTGGAATCTCGCAGCGTATGCTTCTCCCTCAGAGTAACAACGTTGGCAGCCCATTATAAGCCGGTGAAAGCTATTAAATGAGGCGCCTCGCGACTTCCGCCCCCTGCCGTAGCTTCAAAAGCTCACAGTAGCCGTCCCATGCACTATAATAAGGCGCCAGTCATAAAAGCCTATTGGATACCGCTGACGCATAATTTTCCACGATGCCATATGACTCAAGCACACTTAGCCGATTGACCCATGATGATCGGCTACCTAAAGGAGTAGGATTGATGCGAATTCTCGTGATAGAGCGCCATCGGAAATTCAATGACGATTTAGTCGATTTCCTTTATAACAACGGCCACCATGTGGAAAACGCATACGACGGGCTAACAGGACTCAATCTCGCAGTCACCATGCAATTTGACGCTATAGTAGTCGGCACCAAGGCGCCAAGAATGGATGGCTACCAGATTTGCCACTCACTACGTCAATACTCAAAATCCCAGCTCAGTATCATTATGATCGGAGACTTTGAAAGCCTACCGGAGCGGCTTACCGGCTTTGAGATGGGGGTTGATGATTTCATCACGATGCCTTGTGCGTTTAGCGAAGTTTTGGCACGCACTCAAGCGGTAGTTTCGAGGCGCACTCGGCGTGGAAATCGAGTTCTCAGGGTAGAGGATCTGTCGTTTGATCTTGATACCTTTGAGGTGACTCGCGAGCAGATTTTATTGCGACTGAATTTGACCTGCCTGAAGCTTCTAGAACTATTCATGCGGCGTAGTCCCGCCGTCGTTTCCCGCAACGAGTTGCGAAAGGCTGTATGGGGTCGTGATGCTCACCGCGGTGATAGCCTACGTAGTAATATTCATCTTCTACGTACAGTTCTTGATAGGGACTTCGATTCGCCGTTGCTACACACCGTGCACGGTCGCGGTTACAAGCTGGCGGCTGTCGAATGATGCACCATCATCGACGTCTCATGAGCAACTTTCAAAGTTCTCAGCCGCGAGAGAATTATATTATTCTATGTACTATCATCTTCTCTCACTAATCTGAAATCCTGGCTGGATAATCCACCCCCGCTATACTCGCTTCTCCAGCCAAGGAGTAGGCTATGCCCGATCCCCGATACTTCACATGGACCAAGGAAGACTCATCGCCTCCGACATGATTAATTGCTGATTGTCACGTCCCCCCCAGTTCCTGATGAACCGCGATACAGACTTCCAGCACGGACCTACCTGCCCACGGCGCGAGCCAGGACAGCGACGCTACAACTCTCTAAGCCGAAACCCCTTCGTGCAGACCAACCGGATCGGTGTGGCATTCTGGAGTACTTCAACCTGTAGCTCGATCAAGGCCCGAGTCGAGCACTCAGGTGGATGTAGCGCGCGTGATGCCTGAATGCGCCCCCGACCCCTCTAGAGAAGGAGAAAGGAAACTCTCAAAAGCTTTAATTAATTTATGGTATTTCGGTGCGAAATGTGTGTTTTATTTTATTTATTTTTTTTCAAAAATTAAATAGGTTATATTTCAAGAGGTTGGGTATTTATTCAGTAAAATCAATATATTTGCTTAAGGTTTGTTTCTCATAGCCGATAGCCTCATACGCCCGTGGTCCCGTGCTCTACATAAAGGTAATAATATGAGAAATTTTAGCGTGTCGGTTAGAGCCGGGGTTAGTTTTATGCTAATCACCTGTTTGCTCATTGCGTTGGGGGGAATTTCTCTGTGGAAAATGCAGGAGCTAAGGGCGAATCTGAATGAGCTGCGGACCGATGCTATGGCAAGCATTTCCGTGGCCAATAAAATAAGTACTGCAACGTTACGACTACGTCTCAATGTTCGCCGCTTCATTGGGCTCGATGCAAAGACCAAGGAGCTTGCGGTCGCGCAGTTGAAAGCGTCTAGAGACGTAATGCTGAAGCAGGTGGCGTCTTATGCGCCCTTTGCCCCTACCGATGAAGCGGGCCGTCAGGAGCGAGAAAGCTATCAGACTGTGGATTCTTCAGCCAATAAATTCTCAAGCCAGGTGGACGCCGTCATTGAACTCGGTAGAACCAGTACGATTGACGCTGTAACCGCGTATGTGGATACAAATATTGCGCCAGTGGCACAGGTGCTACAAGACGCAACCGATGTATTGATTAAAATAAATGAAGATCAGGCCGATGAGGTGGGCGAGTCTTCAGAGAAGTCATATCAAGCCGGTGTTTTATTCATTTGGCTGATTATTATCGCGTCGGTGCTGGCCACTGTAGTTTTGGCGGTGCTGTTGACCCGGAGTATCGTTCGCCCGCTCAACGAGTTGCTTGTGCTCAATAACAAGATTGCCAGTGGAGACCTCAGCGGGGAAGTCGGTTTTTCAGGTAAGGATGAAATTTCCGCACTGCAGAAATCGACCTCCAACATGCAGAAAAACCTGCGTCAAACGATCAGTTTGATCAGTAGCTCATCCACCCAGCTGGCCTCCGCCGCCGAACAAATGAGCTCCATCACGGCGCAATCCAGCGAAGGCCTTGGGCGGCAAAACCAGGAGATCGAACAAGCAGCCACTGCAGTCAATGAAATGACCGCAGCGGTCGATGAGGTTGCGCGCAATGCCGCAGCTGCCTCCACTGCCGCCAAGGCGTCGAACGCTTCAACCGTACGTGGTACTCATCGGGTTTCCAGTACCGTTAATGCGATTGAAAAGCTCAGCGCCACCGTCTTGGCGACCAGCGTCGACGTGCAACGCCTCGCAGGTCAGTCGCAAGACATCAGCAAAGTATTGGCGGTCATCAGAAAAATCGCCGAACAGACCAACCTGCTGGCACTCAACGCGGCCATTGAAGCTGCGCGCGCAGGCGAGCAGGGAAGGGGCTTTGCCGTGGTAGCCGACGAAGTCAGAGCGCTTGCCCACCGCACACAACAATCGACGCAAGAAATAGAGCAGATGATCGACGCAATACTCAATGGTTCTGAATTGGCCACTCGGTCGATGCAGGACAGTTGCGACGGGGCAAAAGATACCTTGAATGTAGCGCATGAAGCAGGTGCTGCCCTGACAGAGATCGCCCAGAGCATTCGCGAGATTACCGAGATGAACACCCTGATCGCCACCGCCGCCGAGCAGCAGGCACAAGTTGCGCGCGCCATCGATCACAACCTGGTCAGTATCCGCGATTTGTCTGCGCTCAGCACCGAAGGCGCAGGTCAGACATCCGTCGCCAGTAATGAGCTTTCACGCCTTGCCGCAGAAATGAACGCCGTGGTCATACGCTTCAAAATGTAAGCGTGAAGTTCAGCGATTCAGTCTGAGTTCAGCTTCGTTGATTCAACCTGGCAAGCGTGTCTTTCAGTTGTAATGGAACGATATTTGATGCGCCTTCCATAAAAACGAGGTCGCTTTCGAAAAAGTCCTCCTCGTCGCTACGGTCGGCTTCGAATATTCAACAGAATCTGGACGCAGTACCTAGCTCCATAGAGCGCCCTCGCTCCACTACGCATGTTCGTAGGTCATGTTAGCCGACGCCTACCTGAGATTGTCCACCGCTGAGAACACGCAAAACGGGTACCGGGCATGGCAAGGGCGACTGGCCGCACATGAAGCGGTCAACCCGCCTGCAAACCACTGACAAGGAGTTGCGCATGAGCCTCGAGAACATGATCCTGCCGCAAGCCATCCTCGCCGCGATCGAGCAAGCGGCCACCCCAACCATGCAGTGATAGCTGGTGCCATGGCCGAGGATTCGTCCCTGGGCTGGAAACAGCACGCACCCTCGGAGCTGCCAGGATCGAGAAGATGTATATCCTGTTCGATGAAGCAACGGAAAATCGGTTGAGGGATATGGTACAGGCGAGAAAGTAAGCCAGCGGACAACCGGAGCGGGGCAAGATTTCCGGGCGAAAAACCGAATCTACAGTGGAAGCATGGATTAACGGCTATTCGCCTCTTCGCAGTCGCAAGGCCTTGATTGCGCCCATCAAAGCAAAATCGACACCTGCAAGCAGTGACTCTTTCTCCATGGAACTGATCAGCTCGATTCTGCTCAACGCTTCGACCACCGAAACGGCACTATCATGGCAGCCTTGAGCATTGGCCGGGTGTCGGCCCATGTACAGCATGTCTTGGTTCAAGTGAACCAAAAACCTAGTTCTTATCGCGGCATCGAAGTCCGAAAGCATCGTAATGTCCTAGAAAGGAAATCAACCTCGACTATGCGCTTATGTGGTCAACAAATGCTGACCGTCCATCCCTGAGATATGCGTCCAACCCCAGGTAGCTGCAGGACTGAAGCGCAACGTCAATAACATCGCGATCACGATAGGCGTGAGGATCAGCGCCGCACCATCATTGGCGAATAACGCCGACACGGCGGCGCCCAGCAGGATGATAAAAGCGAAGAGCTTGCGCGTATTCCCCGCCCCCCAGCGTGCAACATGCAAGGCCGTCCACTCGAAGAAGCCCGCCTCATCGAGTAAGAGACTGATGGTGATCACGGCGATAAAGGTGGCGGTGGCATTCCAGACGATATGCCAAACCTCGGAAATGTCCCCCAGCGTGACGACGCCGGCCAACAGGGCGAGCACCGCTCCAAAGGTCGCGCTCCAGCCAACGCCCAGCCCTTGAGGCTGCCAGATGACCAGAACGATAGTGGCGATAAAGATCAATAGGGCAATTAGCATTTTGCAACCTACTTAGAACGTAAATCAGCTGCACAGGGTCTGGTTGTCAGGCCGATCTTCCATGCCGCACAGGCGCTTGGCTTCGGTCTCGAGCCAGTGCTGATTGGCGTCCATGACCTCTTTCAAGAGCGCAGTTACCCAGGTTGGGAGCGCTGGATGCAGCTGGTATGTAGTGGTCTAATGAAACCGGACACCCATTTAGGCGAGAATGCTCGCCACAGAGAGGTGTCTGATGACCAAGCAACGTCGTACCTTTACCCCAGAGTTCAAGCGCGAGGCTGCGTGCCTGGTGCTCGACCAAGGCTACAGCCATACCGAAGCAGCCCGTTCGCTTGGGCTTGTTGAGTCGGCCTTGCGTCGTTGGGTGAACCAGCTCCAGCAAGAACGTGGCGGTGTTACTCCGACCAGCAAAGCCCTGACGCCTGAGCAGCAAAAAATCCAGGAACTCGAAGCTCGTATCAATCGGCTGGAACGGGAAAAATCCATCTTAAAAAACCGCCTCCCCGGCGCGCCGCGGCCCACTGGACTAGAAACACTACGTACTACACTGAACTCTCTGGACAGTGGTCGCTGGCTTTTTGGAGGCTAAGTCCCCGTCAAAAAACTTGACCCAG
>NZ_JAIWJA010000013.1 GCF_020515695.1 Pseudomonas sp. MWU16-30317
CGCTTTCGAATCGTTCATTTAAGAACCGATCGAAACCTTACCTCGCCATCTTGAACCTATAACTCGTTGATTAACAAGGAGTTTCAAGTTCCGACTGCGCCGGAAGTGGGGCGAATTATAGACAGATCCAGAGGGGCGTCAACCCCTGATTTACACCTTTGTTGCAGAATTACGCTTGTGACCCACAAAACGGGGTATCCGCCGGGTCACTGCAGGTATGCGCAACGCTAGCAGCAATGCCCCTATGGCAGCGTAGATCGCCCATTCCTTGAGGTCCGAACGCACAACCCACAGAAAGTGCAACAGTCCCAGACCGAGGATCACATACACCAGACGATGCAGCTGCTTCCACTTCGCCCCAAGCCGCCGCTGACTGAAACGATTGGACGTCAGTGACAGGGTCAACAATCCCAGCAACGCGATCGCGCCGACGATAATGTAAGGGCGGTCGACGAGCTCGACACCTAGCTGCCCCCAATCCAGGCCCAGAACAAACACCAGATACATCGTCAGGTGCAGCAAGGCATAGGCCAGGCTCCACAATCCCAATTGCCTGCGTACCAGAAACCACCCCGGCCACGCCGTCATTCGCTGCAAAGGCGTCAAGGACAGCGTCACCAACAACAGCACCAACACGCCCAGGCCGAATCGGTTGAGCAACACCTTGCCCGGATCAGGCCCCAGCGCCAACAGCTGAGCCTGATATATCCAATAGGGCGGCCACACCGCAATGACGATAAATACGCTCACGCGCCACCACAGATATCGCATCAGTAATTCTTCCTCAGATCCATACCGGCGTATAACGACGCCACCTGCTCTTCATATCCATTGAACATCTGAGTCGTGCGCACATTAGGACTGAACAGACCGCTAGGCAGGCGACGCTCCCGCGCCTGAGTCCACCGCGGGTGGTCCACCGTGGGGTTGACGTTGGCATAGAAGCCATATTCGGTAGGGGCCAGGCCCTGCCAGGTGGTGGCCGGCTGCTCGGCCACCAGGCTGATACGCACGATCGACTTCACGCTCTTGAAGCCGTACTTCCACGGCACCACCAGACGTAACGGCGCGCCATTCTGGTTGGCCAGTTCGCGTCCGTACATGCCGACCGCCAGAATCGCCAGCGGATTCATCGCCTCATCCAGGCGCAAGCCTTCTACATAGGGCCAGTCGATCAGCGCGAAACTGGAGCGCTGACCCGGCATGCTCTGCGGGTCCTTCAGGGTTTCGAAGCGTATGTATTTGGCCTTGCTGGTGGGCTCGACCTGCTTGAGCAGATCGGCGATAGGAAAACCGATCCAGGGAATGACCATCGACCAGGCCTCTACACAGCGCAGCCGGTAGATCCGCTCCTGCAGTTGATAAGGCTTGACGAAGTCCTCCAGCGCATAGCGCCCGGGCTTGCCCACCTCGCCGTCGATGACCACCGACCAGGGCTCGGTTTTCAAGGAGCCGGCATTGTTCGCCGGATCACCCTTGTCGGTGCCGAACTCATAGAAGTTGTTGTAGTGGGTGGCATCTTTGAAAGGCGTGATGGCCTCCCCCGCCACCGTCACCGCCTGCCATTGCGTGCGCCCTATCTGTTCGGCCAGCCAGGCGGGCGCCTTGCTCGCATCTGCATCGGGATAAAGAGAGGGATCGGCGGCGCTCGCCCAACGCGGCAGGCCAGCCATCGCCAAGCCGGCGACGGAGCTGCCCAACAAGGTGCGGCGCGAGAGATAGAAGGATTCGGGAGTGACCTGCGACTCGTGACAGTCGCTGGCCTTGGCGAGCTTGATGAGCATAGAAACTCCGTAGTCTTTTGGGATCACCAACAGACTACGGATTATGAGCGGTATCGGACTACATCAGGCCTTTTTGTGACGGCTTTTACGTAACAGAAATTGAACCGGGCCAGAAGCCGCGTATGCCAGGAAGATCAACAACAGTACCCGCGGCGGATCGCTGAAGACTACGGCGAACACCAGCACCACGGCCAGGATGGCCACGAAGGGCACGCGCCCCTTGAGGTCCAGCTCCTTGAAGCTGTTGTACTTGATGTTGCTGACCATCAGCATCCCTGCCGCCGCCACCAGCAGCGCTACCAGGAACGACATCTTCGCACCCGGAATATCGAAGTCGCTGAACGCCCATACCGTGCCGGCGACCACACCCGCCGCCGCCGGACTCGCCAGGCCGATGAAGAAACGCTTGTCGGCCTTGCCCACCTGCGTGTTGAAACGTGCCAGACGCAACGCAGCGCCGGCGACATAGATGAAGGCGACCATCCAGCCGACCTTGCCCATGTCCGCCAGCGCCCAGCCGAAGGCCAGAATCGCCGGCGCAAGGCCGAAAGCGACCATGTCGGCCAGCGAATCATACTCGGCGCCAAACGCACTCTGGGTGTTGGTCATGCGCGCGACGCGGCCATCCAGGCCATCCAACAGCATGGCAACGAAAATGGCGATCGCCGCAAAGGAGAAGTACTTGGCGGCCTCCACGGGATTGCCCGCGCTCACTGCACTCTGTGCACTGATGGAGTTGATGATCGAGTAGAACCCGGCGAACAGATTCGCGGTAGTGAACAGATTGGGCAGCAGGTAGATGCCACGGTGCCGGACTTTGCGTCCCTCGGCATCATGACCCTCCTCGACATGCTCGTCGATCGGTAGAAGACTTTCGGCGTCGGAGGCCTTGTTCGGCTCTTCGGGACGTTCGCTCATGGACAGAATACCTTGCAACGGTGTGAAAAGTTTCGACAGACGTCTGCCACGAGGGTTCGCTTGCAAACGATGCCGCTTTATACCAGAAGCTGAGCACCATAACGAAAAAACGCGGCCGAGGCCGCGTTTTCATCATGACAAAGGTGTATCAGTTCTTGGCTTTGTCGACGATCTTGTTGGCACCGATCCAAGGCATCATCGAGCGCAGCTGCTCGCCGATGATTTCGATACCGTGAGCGGCGTTGTTACGACGCTTGGCAGTCATCGACGGATAGTTGGCAGCGCCTTCAGCGATGAACATCTTGGCGTATTCGCCGTCCTGGATGCGCTTCAGAGCGTTACGCATGGCCTGACGGGATTCGGCGTTGATGACTTCAGGGCCGGTCACGTACTCGCCGTACTCGGCGTTGTTGGAGATCGAGTAGTTCATGTTGGCGATACCGCCTTCGTACATGAGGTCAACGATCAGCTTCAGTTCGTGCAGGCACTCGAAGTAGGCCATTTCTGGTGCGTAGCCCGCTTCGACCAGCGTTTCGAAACCGGCCTTGACCAGTTCGACGGTACCGCCGCACAGAACGGCCTGTTCGCCGAACAGGTCGGTTTCGGTCTCGTCCTTGAAGGTGGTTTCGATGATGCCGGTACGGCCGCCGCCCACGCCCGAAGCGTAGGACAGTGCGACGTTCTTGGCGTTGCCCGAAGCATCCTGGTAGATAGCGATCAGGTCAGGGATACCGCCGCCTTTGACGAACTCGGTACGCACGGTGTGACCTGGCGCCTTTGGCGCGATCATGATCACGTCCAGGTCAGCGCGAGGCACGACCTGGTTGTAGTGGATAGCGAAGCCATGGGAGAAGGCCAGGGTAGCGCCCTTCTTGATGTTCGGCTCGATTTCGTTCTTGTACAGCTGGGACTGGAACTCGTCCGGAGTCAGGATCATGACCAGGTCGGCTGCGGCAACGGCGGTCGCCACGTCGGTGACTTTCAGACCGTGGGCTTCTGCCTTGGCAACGGTGGCCGAACCTTTACGCAGACCGACGGTAACGTCGACACCGGAGTCTTTGAGGTTGCACGCTTGAGCGTGACCTTGCGAACCGTAACCGATGATGGCGACTTTCTTGCCCTGGATGATGGAAAGGTCGCAGTCTTTGTCGTAGAAAACTTTCATGGTGGTCCCCTGTTATCTGGCCCGCAGGCCATTCACTGAATTGGTTTAGATGCTGAGTACTTTGTCGCCACGGGCAATGCCGGTGACGCCACTGCGCACGGTCTCGAGGATCGCCGCTGTGCCGATAGCCTGAATGAAGCTGTCCAGCTTGTCGCTGGTACCTGTCAGCTGAACGGTGTAAACGCTAGCGCTGACGTCAACGATCTGCCCCCGATAGATATCGGTGGTGCGTTTGATCTCGGCGCGTTGGGCGCCAGTAGCCTTCACCTTGACCAGCATCAGCTCGCGCTCGATATGGGCGCTTTCCGACAGGTCGACCAGTTTGACCACCTCGATCAATTTGTTGAGGTTTTTCGTGATCTGTTCGATCACTTCATCATGCCCCACGGTAGTCAACGTCAGGCGCGACAAGGTCGGGTCTTCGGTCGGTGCTACCGTCAGGCTTTCGATGTTGTAGTTGCGTTGGGAAAACAGCCCGATCACACGCGACAGCGCGCCCGGTTCGTTCTCCAGCAAAAGCGAAATGATATGACGCATGATTAAGTCCGCTCCGTCTTGCTGAGCCACATGTCGCGCATGGAGCCGTCCTTGATCTGCATCGGATAGACGTGCTCGGCGACGTCTACCTGAATGTCGATGAACACCAGGCGATCCTTCATGGCGAAGGCTTCTTCCATCTTCGGCTTGAGGTCTTTCAAGTCGGTGATGCGCATGCCGACATGCCCGTACGCCTCGACCAGCTTGACGAAGTCAGGCAGCGATTCCATATAGGAGTGGGAGTGACGAGCGCCATAGCTCATGTCCTGCCACTGACGGACCATGCCCAGCACGCCGTTGTTGAGCAGGATGATCTTGACCGGCAGGTCGTACTGCAGGCAGGTCGACAACTCCTGGATGTTCATCTGGATGCTGCCTTCGCCGGTCACACAGGCGACGTCGGCATCCGGGAAGTTCAGCTTGACGCCCATGGCCGCCGGGAAACCGAAGCCCATGGTGCCCAGGCCGCCGGAGTTGATCCAGCGGTTAGGCTTGTTGAACCGGTAGTACTGCGCCGCGAACATCTGGTGCTGGCCGACGTCGGAACTGACGTAAGCGTCGCCCTTGGTCACTTCGCACAGGGTCTCGATTACCTGCTGAGGCTTGATCTTGCTGCCGTCGCCCTTGTTGTAAGGGAACAGGGTGCCGTCCGGGCGCCACTCTTCGACCTGCTTCCACCAGGCGGCGACCGCTTCCTTGTTCGGCTTCTCGCCGATTTCCTTCAAGGTCGCGACCATTTCGCTGAGGACGCTGTCCACCGGGCCAACGATCGGCACGTCGGCCTTGATGGTCTTGGAGATGGACGCCGGGTCGATATCGATATGGATGATCTTGGCGTTCGGGCAGAACTTGGCGGCGCCATTGATGACGCGGTCATCGAAGCGCGCGCCCACGGCCAGGATCACATCGGCGTGGTGCATGGCCAGGTTGGCCGTGTAGCTGCCGTGCATGCCGAGCATACCGACGAACTGGCGATCCATGCCCGGATAGGCACCCAGGCCCATCAGGGTATTGGTCACCGGGGCGTTGAGCCATTGGGCCAGTTCGGTCAGTGACTCGGAACCGTTGCCCAGGATTACGCCACCGCCGGCATAGATCACCGGGCGCTTGGCGGCAACGAGCATTTCCGCAGCCTTGCGGATCTGGCCCGAGTGGCCACGGACCGCAGGCGTGTAGGAGCGCAGCTTGGCCTTTTTCGGGAAGATATATTCGTACTTGTCGACCGGATTGGTCATGTCTTTCGGAATATCGACCACCACCGGGCCCGGACGGCCGGATTGCGCCAGGTAGAAGGCTTTTTTCAGGACTTCAGGGATTTCCGACGCGTGCTTGATCATGAAGCTGTGTTTCACGATCGGCCGGGAAATACCGATCATGTCGGTTTCCTGGAAGGCATCGGTGCCCACGAGGGTGCTGGCCACCTGGCCAGACAGGATCACCATCGGAATGGAGTCCATGTAGGCCGTGGCAATACCGGTAATTGCGTTGGTCGCGCCTGGGCCGGAAGTCACCAGCACCACGCCGGCCTTGCCGGTCGCACGGGCATAGCCGTCAGCCATATGGGTGGCTGCCTGTTCGTGACGAACCAGGATGTGGGCCACTTCCGACTCTTTGAACAAGGCATCGTATACGTGCAGGAGAGCACCACCAGGGTACCCGTAGATGTGCTTGACCCCTTCGTCACGCAAAAAGCGGACGATCATCTCACCGCCAGATAAAAGCTCCACGTTGTCACCTCTAAACGCCAGAATACCGCTCAGGCAGAGCGGGTCTTGATAGGTTTACTGCCTAGCAGAGCATGAGCGACGGTGGTCGCCGACTACGTCAGCACTGACTGAGCAAGTATTGGGTGCCCCAGATGTTGCGGGGCTTTCCCACCCAGCGCGAGGTAACGCGTTGCGGGTGTTACGGGTCGGCGCGGGTGTGCGCCTCATGATCTGCCGGGCGGGCCTGCTTCTGGCAGTCCCGTCACAGCGGACTTGGGATTGTTCGGATTCATCCAGCCCAAGTCAAGTAATCTGTGAGATTTCTTGCTGGCAATCGTATGGACGGCCACAAGAATTCAGTAAAAAAGCCCGAAGCTGTGGTAATTTTCATCAATATCGTTTTTTCGAGGAGTCACCATGCGCGCGATGATCATCAAGGTCAGCCTGTTGTTGTTGCTGAGCACATCGGCATTCGCGGGGCAGATCTACAAGTGGGTCGATGCCCAGGGCGTGACGCACTTCGATGCGCAGCCACCGGCGGGGCAGAACTCCACGCCGATCGAAACCAGGACACCGCCCGCGCCCGCCCCAGCCACCGCTCCCAAAGGCAGCGCGCCGACCGGCACCGACGACAAACAGAAAGCCGCCGACGCCAAGGTCAAGCAGGAAGTGACCGACGCCCAGCAACGCACCGATGAATTCTGTGACCAGGCTCGGACCAATCTGGCGCAGCTCACCAACAATCCACGGGTGCGCCAGGACGTGGACGGTGAACTGCGCCGCCTCACGGAGGAGGAACGACAGGCCAAGATCACCGAAACCAAGGCGAGCATCGCCGACACCTGCCAGTAACGCCCTACCCCCTGCTCAGCGCGCCTGGGTAATCAGCTCGTCAAACTCCGCCAACAATACATTCAAGCCCCGGCTTTGCTCTGCGCGGCTGGCATAGACCATTTCCGACATCGCCAGGATCCCCGAGGCATTGGGCAACGGCAGCTCCTGCTCGATGATCTGCTTCATGCGCGGCAGGAAAATCCATTGCAGCCATTGTTCGAACTCCATGCTGTCGACACAGAACGGCTCCTGACTGGCCAGCGCTTCGGCACTGGGAGGCTCCTGCGCCCACCAGCCTTGCAGACGTAGCTCACGCTCGATGAGCAGCAGGTGTTCGGCCAAGGCCGGCAAGCGAGCATCCATCACGCCCCTCCGCTTGCTTTCTGGCGAGCCAATGCAGCGCCGGCGCTGTCACCCTGACGATCCTTGGCCTGAGCGATCACGCTCCACAGACCGCTCTGCAGATCGGGGCGACCATTGGAATAAGTCAGCGCGCGGCGGGCGAATTCTTCGGCCTGCGCTGGCTCGCCTTGTGCCAGGCGCACCTGGGCCAGGCGATACAGCACTTGCGGCTCGCGCGGGGCAATCCGCTGGGCACGCTCAAGGCTCGACGAGGCGCCGTTGAGGTCGCCGCTGCCTTGCTGTTGCTGGGCAGTGGTCAGCAACGACAGCACCGGGCCGTCGAGCTGCTCGTCGGCAGACAGCCCGCCGGTGCTTTTCGGGATGCCGGTAGGCGCCGTGGGCATCGAGTAGCTGGTAGAGGGCGCGCTCGCATAGTTGGTGCTCGGCGCCGCGCTCGGTGCCACGTAGGCGCCAGGCGTGATAGGCGCACTCGACGGCCCGGGGGTGATCGGCGCGTTATAGGCCCCAGGGGTGATCGGCGCGCTGGTCGGCGCGGCGAAGCTGCCAGAGCCGCTGGCCCCCGGCACCATCACCACCACTCCGGAATCCTGCGGCGCGGCCTGGGGCTGCGTCTGTGCGACCGATGCCCGGTAGGTGGTCTGGCGATTGGCCGAGACGCGCTCGTTGTTCGACACGGCAGACCCGGAGTCCACCACCGGGATCGAGCCACGCTGCACGCTGGCGCAACCATTGAGCAAGGCCAGCGCCGTTACAGCAGGAAACCACCACTTGTTCACGTTAGCTCCTCGTCACTTAATTCAGCCAGCCCTTGACCCAATCCATCACCGAACCGGCGGGATTGTCAGGGCTGGCGCCACAGGCGGTGCCTGGAGCGGGTTCACTGCCGCGAATATACGGCATCTGTACGGCGCCAGGGCAGCCTTCGGCCGAGCCCTGGCCGGTCTGCGCGTTGATCCAGGCCTGTACCACGTTATCGGGTACCGGCGTGTCCAGCGGCAACGGATCGGCCTTGCTCATGAAACTGGTCCACACCTGCAACGGCCCGGTGGCACCGGTGAACGGTGTCTTGCCGTTGTCGTCGCGGCCCATCCAGACCACCGCGAGCAGATCCTGACTGAAACCGGCGAACCAGGCATCACGGGAATCGTTACTGGTACCGGTCTTGCCCGCCAGCGTGAGGTTCTTGGGCAGCACGTTGTACACCGAACGCCCGGTACCTTCACGCATGACCCGCTGCATCGCCGTCTGGATCAGGTAGATGGAGCCGGCATCGAAACGCTGCTCGATCTTGAACGGGTAACGCTTGAGCGGTTGCCCTTCGGCAGTAAGCACACTGCGAATGCCGCGCATCGGCGTATTGAAGCCGCCGTTGGCGATGGTCTGGTACATGGTCGCGACCTGCATCGGCGACATACCGCCCGCGCCCAGCAGCATCGACGGATAGGCCGGCCAATCGACATCGACGCCCAGCTTGCTGATGGTCTTGAACACGTTCGGCACACCCAGATCGAGGCCCAGGCGGGCACTCGACAGGTTGAGAGAATGCGCCAGGCCCTGATACAGAAAAATCGTGCCGTTGGCGGTTTTCTCGTAGTTCTGCGGCTTCCAGATCTGCCCGTCGGCGCCCTTGACCTGGAACGGCTCGTCCTTGATCCAGGTGGTCAGGGTGTACTGGCTGGGTTTCTCCAGTGCGGTCAGGTAGATCGACGGCTTGACCAACGAGCCGATCGGGCGCACGGCGTCCAGCGCGCGGTTGAAGCCGGCGAAACCGGGCACACGACTGCCCACCAGGGCCTGCACTTCACCGCTTTCCGGGTTGGTGACCACCATGCTGGTTTCCATAGCGTCCGAGCCTTTACGTGCACCCAGGCGCTTGAAGGTATCGGTCACCGAGGCTTCAGCCTTCATCTGCAGGATCGGGTCGAAACTGGTGAAAATGCGCAAGCCTTCTTCGGTCAAGTCTTCGTCGCGGTAGTCTTCACGCAGCTGGCGTTTGACCAGGTCGAGGAATGCCGGGAACGAGCTGTCCGCCAGGCTGCCGCGGTTGGTCACGCCCAGTGGCATGGCCTTGGCGGCAGCGACGGCTTCAGGGGTGGCGACGCCTTGCTGTTGCAACAGGTCGAGCACCAGGTTGCGCCGCTCCAGGGCGCGATCAGGATAGCGCCGCGGGTTGTAATAGGACGGTCCCTTGACCATGCCCACCAGCAACGCCACTTGATGCAACTTGAGCTCCGACAGCGGTTGGCTGAAGAAGAACTGGCTGGCCAGGCCGAAGCCATGCACTGCCCGCTGCCCATCCTGGCCGACGAATACCTCGTTGAGATAGGCCTCGAGGATCTCGCGCTTGCTGTAGTGAACCTCCAGCAACACAGACATCATCGCTTCTTCGAGCTTGCGGGTCAGGCTGCGTTCGTTGGTCAGGAAGAAGTTCTTGACCAACTGCTGGGTCAGGGTACTGCCACCCTGGCGCATCGACCCGGATGAGGTGTTGATCCACATCGCCCGCACGATGCCCTTCGGCGAGATACCGAAGTGGTGATAGAAGTCGCGATCCTCGACCGTGGTCAGGGTATCGAGCAGATAAGGCGGCGCCTGATCGAGCTTGATGAGGATGCGGTCTTCGAGGTTTTTCGGGTACAGGCCACCGATCAGTAGGGGCTCGAGGCGCACCACCGGGAGTTTGTCGCCGCCATTGCCGCTGAGTTCGGCGACATAATCGCCACTGAAGCGCACACGTACCGGGCGCGCCTGCTCCAGGCCTTCATAGAACTGAAATCCGCGGGTGTTCAGCGCCACGGTCGTGCCATTGACCGCGGCCTCGCCCGGCCCAGTGACCGTCGGCTGGCGCCGATAGCCCAATGCATCGAGCTCGGTGAGGAAGTCTTTTTCGGTGAGCTTCTGCCCCACGAACAGCTCCAGCGGCCGGGCGTAGACCTTGGCCGGGATGGTCCAGCGCTTGCCGGAGAACTTCTCCTGGACGATCGCATCGAGGTAGACGGCAAAGCCTGCCAGCACCACGAGGCCGACGAGCCCGAGCTTGATAGCCCAGCCAAGCCAGGGACGCAGGCCACCAGAGGGTTTTTTGGAGCGGGAGCGAGGGGATCGGGTACGAGTCATGGCGGCGGATTATACGCACTTTGCAGGCGCATCAACAGGCGCCTGCCAGCGGTTTGCAGCATCGCCGCAAGCCGCCATAATGGACCCCAAGAATCACTTGCCCCGAGAAGGATCATCCGTGACCCAAGCGCTTATCACCGCCCTGCAAAATCCTGCCCTTTACCCTCATGCGGTCAAGGATATCCAGCTGATCGAGACCCATATTTCCTGGGTGCTGCTGACCGGCGAGTATGCCTACAAGATCAAGAAGCCGATGAATTTCGGCTTCCTGGACTTCACTGACCTGGCCAAGCGCAAGCATTTCTGCGGTGAAGAGTTGCGTCTCAACGAGCGCCTGACCGAAGGCCTGTACCTGGAAGTCCTGCCGATTACCGGCAGCGCCGAAGCGCCCCAACTCAATGGCGACGGCCCGGTGATCGAATACGCCCTGAAAATGCGCCAATTCCCTCAGGATGGCTTGCTCAGCACCCTGCAAGCCAATGGCGAACTGCATCAAGAGCATATCGATGCGCTGGCCACGCAAATCGCGCATTTTCACCTGAATGCCCCGCACGTGCCGCAGGAACACCATCAAGGGACTCCAGAAGCCGTGATGGAACCGGTGCAGCAGAACTTCGACCAGATCCGCCCCTTCCTCACCGACAAGGCCGACCTGCAGCAACTCGATGCCCTGCAGGACTGGGCGCGCACCAGCTTCGATCGGCTCAAGCCGCTGCTGGCCGAGCGCAAGGCGCAAGGTTTCATTCGCGAATGCCACGGTGACATCCACCTGGGCAATGCCACCGTCATCGACGGTAAAGTGGTGATCTTCGACTGCATCGAATTCAACGAGCCGTTTCGCTTCACCGATGTCTGGGGCGATACCGGTTTCCTGGCCATGGACCTCGAGGATCGCGGCCTCAAAAGCCTGGCGCGGCGCTTCGTCAGCCAGTACCTGGAGCTGACCGGCGACTACGAAGGCCTGCACGTGCTGAATTTCTACAAGGCCTACCGCGCCATGGTCCGCGCCAAGATCGCCCTGTTCAGCATGCCCCAGGGCGCCGAAGGCCTGGCTCGCGCCAATGGCTTGCGCCAATACCGTCGCTATGCCGACCTGGCCGAAAGCTACAGCGCCATTCCGTCGCGCTTCCTGGCCATCACCAGCGGCGTCTCGGCCGTCGGCAAGAGCCACGTCGCCATGCGCACGGTCGAAGCCCTGGGCGCCGTGCGCCTGCGCTCGGATGTCGAACGCAAGCGCCTGTTCGGTGAACAACAGCCAGAAGCCGACAAGGTCCTGCAGAGCGGTATTTACAATGCCGAGGCCAGCGCGGCCACCTACGCGCGCCTGCATCAGTTGGCCGATAGCATCCTGGCCGCGGGTTTCCCGGTGACCATCGATGCCACCTATCTCAAGCACGCACAGCGTCAGGCGGCCGCCAACATCGCCGAAACCCGCGGTGTTCCCTACCTGATCCTCGACTGCAATGCGCCAGAGGCAGTCATCGCCAGCTGGCTGCAACAGCGTCAAAGCGAGAACAACGACCCCTCCGACGCCACCCTTGAAGTGATCCAGGCGCAGTTGGCCAATCGCGAACCGCTGAGCGCCGAGGAAACTCTGCTCAGTAAACGGGTCGAAACCAATGAGAGCGACAGTCTCGACAAGTTGGTGCGGCAGATTCGCGACCGTTTGCCCGGCCTCTGACCCCTCATGAGCGTCGTGATACAGAATGTTTCACGGCGCCGCATGATGGCAGTATACTGGCGCCATAATACCAACACCGCCGTAGTGAAGGAGCGCAGTCATGTCCAAGCCCAAGCAGCTCGACTCACCCCTGTATGCCCTGGTGCACCACGAGAATATCCAGGGCTTCAACCAGGAAAAACTCAAGCACGATCACATCGACTTCACTGGCGGTGACTTCCGCGGCCTCGATCTGCGCGAGCTGGACGCCGAAGGCATCGATTTTACCGACGCTTACTTTCGCGCCGCCGACCTGCGCGGCCTCGACCTGCGCAACGCCGGCCTTGAAGGCGCCAGCCTGTCCCACGCGCAAATATCCGGGGCGTACTTTCCAGCAGAGTTGAGTGCCGACGAGATCCTCATGTCGGTCAATTTTGGTACTCGCCTGCGCTATCGCACCCGCTGAATAGGCACCTGACTTGCGTTGACGGCCATTTGAAAGGTGAGCCCTGCGGCTCATCGTCGTGTGCCGGAACCTGCGAATGTCGCAACTGGCGCTACACTCCCCTTCAGAATTGACCGAGTCAGCGAACCCTGACAAGGGTTCAGGCACTGCAAGGAGGCTGGATGAACGACGAGCTCCAACATTTACGCAATCTTGGCAAGACCTCGGCGCAATGGCTGCACGCCGTCGGCATTCACAATGCAACGGATCTGCGTCGCCGTGGTGCGGTGGACGCTTATCGCGCGGTCAAAGTGCGCGGTTTTCGCGCCTCCAAGGTGCTGCTCTATGCCATCGAAGGGGCGCTCATGGACCTGCACTGGAATGACATCCCCAGCGAACGCAAAGAGGCCTTGAATAAACAGCTGGAAGCTATATCGTCACGCCAGAAGAACTGAGATTCGCACGCATTCGTCGTTCGTTCTCTGGCACCCGCAGTCATAGAGATTCGTGAACATGTATCTACTTGGGGAGCAACCGGCCTATGCCGACGCATGGGTCAATCGTCTTCAGACCATTCCACCCGAGCTATTGAAGGGTCTGGCACCTGCGGGCACGTCTTTGACGTTCGAGCAGGTCGCCGACCTGGGCCCGTTCCTCGACACCGCCAACCTCTACCTGATCGACGATGGCCTGCTGCACGTGCAGTTTAACGAGCGCAAGCTGTTCTACCTGCAGGAAGGCGACCTCATCGGCTTGCGCCAGGACGCCCAAACACTGCAGTGCGGCTATGCCAGCGATGGCCCGCTGACTTTGACGCCGTACCGGCGCAGCGAAGTCTTCGCGCACCTGCAGGCCAGCAGCGATGGCCAGGCGCTGCTGATCGAGTACCTGACCGGCCAGTCCACCCTGCTGTGCGACGCTATCACCCGTCTCAAACAACCCGAGTTTCGCAGCGCCAACGGCTTCAAGCATGTGGCCGCCGGCGACACGCTGCTCCAGCAGGGTGACGAGGCGGATCACGTATTCATCATCATCGACGGCAAAGCCGAGGCGTTCGTCGACGGCCAGAAGGTCGGCGATGTGCTCAAGGACGAGATTTTCGGCGCCATGGCAGTGTTCACCGGCGAGAAGCGCAGCGCCACGGTCATCGCCAGCGAGCCCTGCACCCTGATGATGATCCCCAAGGACCAGTTCCTCAACCTGGCCCAGAGCAATCCGCGCATTGCCCACAGCCTGATCGAGAGCATGGCGCGGCGTATCGACTCCCTGAACAAGCAACTGACGGCCTCGAATTCCAGCACCCTCGAAAAGAAATGAAAAAGAACCGTTGACTTAGAAATGAGAATCGTTATGATTATCACAACTGGTCGCGAGATCAGCCGATAACTGGAAGGCCCTTGGTTCGGACTTTCAGATATCTCCTCATCAGGCTAATCACGGTTTTTGACCCCGCATTTTTGCGGGGTCTTTTTTTGCCTGTCATAATGCGCGCCACTTGGAATTGTCGCCGGACCGGACAGCCTCTTCGCCATCGGGAAGCACAACCATGCATCTGCTCTGCCACGGGAGCGACCTCCCCGAAGCCCAAAGCCGCGGCTTCGAAGTCAACGGCGTCGCCCTGCTGGCCGCCCGCCGCGACGGGCAGGTGTACGCCTACCGCAATCAATGCCCGCATCGCGGCATTCGCCTGGAATGGCAACCGGACCAGTTCCTCGACAGCAGCGCCAGCCTGATCCAGTGTGCACGCCACGGCGCACTGTTCTTGATTGAAAGCGGCGAGTGCGTGGCGGGGCCCTGCGCCGGAGAATCACTGCAAGCCCTGCCCTGCCGTGAGGACGCACAGGGTATCTGGCTGCTGCATTCGCCTCAGCCGCCGAGCAGCACCGGCAGGCGCCGATCGATGTAGATCTGGCCGGTGTCGATGTGCACGCCATAGGCCAGCACTTCCACCCCCTCGAACACCGCGGCGCGCAGGGCTTCGGCGTAGCGCGGATCGATCTCCTCGGCCGGCCTGACCGCCTCGACCCCGCTCAGATTGACGCAATACAGCTGCACTGCGCGAATCCCTTGGCGGCGCAGGCTGGCCAACTCACGCAGATGCTTGGCACCACGCTGGGTGACCGCATCCGGAAACGCCGCAGTCGCAGTGCCATCGAACCCCAGGGTCACGCTCTTGACCTCGACATAGGCCGGGCCTTGAGCGAATTGCAGACGAAAATCGATGCGGCTGCGCTCCTCGCCATAGGGCACCTCGCGACGCAGCTCGGTGAAGCCCGCCAGCTCCTCGATTCGCCCGCCACGCAACGCCTCCTCCACCAGGGTATTGGCGCGCCCGGTATTGACGCAGGCCAGGCGGCCTTGAGGCGTTTCGGCAATTTCCCAAGTGCCTGGCAGCTTGCGCTTGGGGTCGTCGGAGCGACTGAACCACACCCCGCCGCCTTCCAGCATGCAGTTGAGCATCGAACCGGTATTGGGGCAGTGAATGGTGATCACCTCGCCACTGGCCAGCTCGATGTCGGCGAGGAAACGCTTGTAACGGCGGATCAGCCACCCTTGTTGCAACGCAGGAGAGAATTCCATCAGCCTTGCCAGCTCCGCAGTCCATGGGCGATTCGCTCTACCGCCTGCTGCAGGCGCGGCAGACTCTGGGTATAGGCGAAGCGCACGTGATGGCCGGCCAGATGACGCCCGAAGTCCAGCCCCGGGGTAATGGCCACATGCTCGGTCTCGAGGAAGTGTCGGCAGAAGCTGAACGCATCACCGCCAAAGGCGCTGATATCGGCATACAGATAGAACGCCCCTTCGGGCTCTACCGCAATCGAGAAGCCCAGCTCGCGCAGCGCCGGCAGCAGATAGTCGCGCCGTTTGGCGAATTCGGCACGCCGCGCTTCGAAGATCGCCAGGGTATCCGGCTCGAAGCAGGCCAGCGCGGCATGCTGGGCCATGCTCGGGGCGCTGATGTAGAGGTTCTGCGCCAGCCGCTCGAGATGCGGCACAGCGGCCTCGGGCGCCACCAGCCAGCCCAGGCGCCAGCCGGTCATGCCGAAGTATTTGGAAAAACTGTTGAGCACGAAGGCGTCGTTATCGACCTCCAGCACGCTGCTGGCATCACAGCCATAGGTGAGACCATGATAAATCTCGTCGACCACCAGATGTCCGCGGCGCGCCTTGATCGCCGCGCTCAGGCCCGCGAGCTCGTCGCGACTCAGCAGAGTGCCGGTGGGGTTGGCAGGCGATGCCACCAGTGCGCCCACTGTGTCGGCATTCCAATGCGCGGCAACCTGCTCGGCTGTCAGTTGGTAGCGTTCGGCTGGCCCGACCGGCACCAATTGCGCACTGGCTTCGACCAGGCGCAGGAAGTGCCGGTTGCACGGGTAGCCCGGATCGGCCAGCAGCCAGTGCTTGCCGGGGTCGACCAGCAAACTGCTGGCCAGCAGCAAGGCCCCGGAGCCACCGGGCGTCACCAGAATGCGCCCAGGATCGATCTGCACGCCGTAGCGCTGCGCATAGAAACCCGCGATGGCCTCGCGCAGCGCTGGCAATCCGCGCGCGGCGGTATAGCGGGTTGCGCCTGCGGCCAGTGCGGCCTGCCCGGCTTTGACGATCGGCTCGGCGGTGGTGAAGTCCGGCTCGCCGATTTCGAGGTGGATCACATCGTGGCCGGCAGCCTGCAATTCATTGGCCCGCGCCAGCAGCGCCATGACATGGAAAGGTTCGATCGCGCGGCTGCGCGCACTGTAGGCTTGGGACATGTGGCGTTCCCCGAATAGGTGTAAACAGGGGATTCTACCTAAGCGCTCGAACAAAGGCTTTGTCAGGCTCGACAACCGGGAGTAGCGCGCCCCGATTTGATCTGGTAAGTTCGCCGGCTTGCAGTCGCAGGGCCGGCAGGTGTCGGAGATGGATCATTATCCTGCGCAACGGTTGAAGAGCGAGAGGCGGTTTATTCATGTCCACCAATGAAAAGCAGCAGAACAGCACTATCAGTGGCTTTGAACCCTACGTAGAGACGAAGGGCGAGGAGTACATGAGCGATAAGATGCGCCTTCACTTCACCAAGATCCTCCAGAAATGGAAACAGGACTTGATGCAGGAAGTCGACCGTACTGTAGACCACATGAAAGACGAAGCAGCCAACTTCCCCGACCCGGCCGATCGCGCCAGTCAGGAAGAAGAGTTCAGCCTCGAACTGCGCGCGCGCGACCGCGAACGCAAGTTGATCAAGAAGATCGACAAGACCCTGCAGTTGATCGAAGACGAAGAATACGGCTGGTGCGAGTCGTGCGGCATCGAGATCGGCGTACGCCGCCTGGAAGCCCGCCCGACTGCCGACATGTGCGTCGACTGCAAGACCTTGGCTGAAATCAAGGAAAAACAGGTCGGCAAATGACCTGTGCGAGGTGGAGCGTGCTCACGCTCCACCACCGCCCTGCCGCCGGGGTCCACCCGGCCGCAACCGGCTTGCTGTAATATTCCCGCCATGACCAAGCCCTCCTATACCGGCCGTTTCGCGCCGACGCCCAGTGGTTACCTGCACTTCGGTTCGCTGGTCGCCGCCCTCGCTTCGTATCTGGACGCCCGCGCCGTGAATGGTCGCTGGCTGCTGCGCATGGAAGACCTCGATCCGCCGCGCGAAGTACCCGGCGCCCAGGCCGCTATCCTGCAAACGCTCGAACAGTACGGCCTGGAATGGGACGGCGAGGTGGTGTACCAAAGCCAGCGTCACGAAGCCTACCGCGAGGTGGTGCAGCGCTGGTTCAGCCAAGGGCTGGCGTACGCGTGCACTTGCTCACGCAAACAGCTGCAAGGTTACGGCGGTATCTATCCGGGCCTGTGTGGCAATGCCGGCCATGGGCCGGAAGATGCCGCCATTCGCCTGCGCGTTCCGCAATTGAATTACCGCTTCGAAGACCGCGTGCAGGGCGATTTCCAGCAGCACCTGGGGCGTGAATCCGGCGATTTCGTGATTCAGCGCCGCGATGGCTTGTATGCCTATCAACTGGCGGTAGTGCTGGACGATGCCTGGCAGGGCATCACCGATATCGTGCGCGGCGCCGACCTGCTCGACTCGACGCCGCGCCATCTGTATCTGCAGGAGTTGCTGGGCGTGCCGCAACCGCGCTACCTGCACGTACCGCTGATCATTCAGCCGGACGGCCACAAGCTGGGCAAAAGCTACCGCTCACCGCCGCTGCAAGGCGATGATGCCGGACCGTTGCTGCTGCGGGCCTTGCGTGCACTGGGCCAGCAACCGCCGCAGGAACTGGTCGGCGCAGCCCCGAGGGAGATACTCGCATGGGCCACGGCACACTGGGATGCCACAACAATTCCCAGGACCGCCACCCTCCCCGAAACCGAACTCCGGTAGCGAGGGAGCCTGCCCACGAAAATCCACGACCCTGTAGAGCACCCAATGGCGGAACCTGTTTCCGGGCCAAGCCCCTCGCTACATATAGGTGCCAGGTTGGGCACGAGGCCTGGGTTTCGCGTACCATCCCGCTTCTTTTTGCCGCACCCATTACACTGATACTGGCACTTCTCCCTCCCCGCTGATCCATCCCACGAGGCCAGCATGTATATCTACCGTTTGGTCCTGCTGCTGGTAGTCGGCATCTACCTGTTTTCGCCCGCCATCATGGATTGGTGGATCGAGCCCTCGGGCGCCTGGTACAGGCCTTACCTGTTGTGGCTGATTCTGATCGTGGTGACCTTTATCCTGCAGAGCCAACGAGATGCCGATGAGCTTTAGCCTGACCCAGATGATCCTGATCAGCGCCGCCTACCTGCTGGTGCTGTTCTGCGTGGCCTGGATCAGCGAGCGCGGCATGATCCCGCGCTCGATCACCCGTCACCCGCTCACCTACACGCTGTCGCTGGGCGTCTATGCCAGTGCCTGGGCCTTCTATGGCACTGTCGGCCTGGCGTATCAGTACGGTTACGGCTTTCTGGCCTGTTACATGGGGGTGTCGGGGGCGTTCCTGCTGGCCCCGGTGTTGCTGTACCCGATCCTCAAGATCACCCGCACCTATCAGCTGTCATCGCTGGCCGACCTGTTCGCCTTCCGTTTTCGCAGCACCTGGGCTGGCGCCATGACCACCTTGTTCATGCTGATCGGCGTACTGCCGCTGCTCGCCCTGCAGATACAGGCGGTAGCGGACACCATCGGCATCCTCACCCACGAGCCGATCAAGGCCCGCGTGGCGTTGAGTTTCTGCGCGCTGATCACCCTGTTCACGATTTTCTTCGGCTCTCGGCATATTGCCACCCGTGAAAAACACGAAGGCCTGGTATTCGCCATCGCCTTCGAATCGGTGATCAAGCTGATCGCCTTGGGCGGCATCGGTATCTACGCGCTGTATGGCGTGTTCGACGGCCCACACGACCTCGAGCAGTGGCTGATGCAAAATCAGAGTGCCCTGGCCTCCTTGCACGCGCCGTTGCAGGAAGGCCCTTGGCGAACCTTGCTGCTGGTGTTCTTCGCCTCGGCCATCGTCATGCCGCACATGTACCACATGGCCTTTACCGAAAACCTCAATCCGCGCGCCCTGGTCAGTGCCAGCTGGGGCCTGCCCCTGCTATTACTGCTGATGAGCCTCGCCGTGCCGTTGATCCTCTGGGCCGGCCTGCGCCTGGGCGCCACGACCAGCCCGGAATATTTCACCCTGGGGATAGGCATCGCCGCCAACAGCACAGCCCTGACACTGCTGGCCTATGTCGGCGGGCTGTCGGCATCCAGCGGGTTGATCATCGTCACCACCTTGGCGCTGTCGGGCATGGCGCTCAACCACTTGGTACTGCCGCTGTATCAGCCCCCGGCGGAGGGCAATATCTACCGTTGGCTGAAGTGGACCCGCCGCGCGCTGATCGTCGCCATCATCATGGCCGGTTACTGCTTTTACCTGCTGCTGGGCGCGCGGCAGGATCTGGCGCATCTGGGCATCGTCGCCTTTGTCGCCACTTTGCAATTCCTGCCTGGCGTGCTGTCGGTACTGTACTGGCCGACCGCCAACCGCCGCGGCTTCATCGCCGGTCTGCTGGCGGGCATGCTGGTGTGGGCGGCGACCATGCTGCTACCACTGATCGGCGACCTGCAGGGGTTCTACATCCCGCTGTTGAACATGATCTATGTGCTCGACGATACCAGCTGGCACATGGCGGCCATCGCCTCCCTGGCCGCCAACGTGTTGCTGTTCACCCTGGTATCGCTGTTCACGAGCATCAGCACCGAAGAGGCCAGCGCCGCCGAGGCCTGTGCGGTGGACAACGTGCGCCGCCCGCAACGTCGCGAACTGCACGCCGCCTCCCCCCAGGAATTCGCCACGCAACTGGCCAAGCCGCTAGGTGCCAAGGCGGCGCAGAAAGAGGTCGAGCAAGCCCTGCGCGATCTCTACCTGCCGTTCGACGAGCGCCGCCCCTATGCCCTGCGCCGCCTGCGCGACCGTATCGAGGCCAATCTGTCCGGGCTCATGGGCCCCAGCGTCGCCCAGGACATGGTCGAGACCTTCCTGCCGTATAAATCCGGCAGCGAAAACTACGTGACCGAAGACATCCACTTCATCGAAAGCCGCCTTGAGGATTACCACTCGCGGCTCACCGGCCTTGCCGCCGAACTCGATGCCCTGCGCCGCTATCACCGGCAAACCCTGCAAGAACTACCGATGGGCGTCTGTTCGCTGGCCAAGGATCAAGAGATCCTGATGTGGAACAAGGCCATGGAAGAGCTCACCGGGATACCGGCGCAGCGCGTGGTGGGTTCGCGCCTGGCGACCATCAGCGAGCCTTGGCGCGCGCTGCTGATGGGTTTCATCCATATTCCCGACGAGCATTTGCACAAGCAGCGTCTGGGCCTCGATGGCCAGACCCGCTGGCTCAACCTGCACAAAGCGGCCATCGACGAGCCCCTGGCCCCCGGCAACAGCGGCCTGGTACTGCTGGTCGAGGACCTGACCGACACGCAGATGCTCGAAGACAAGCTGGTGCACTCCGAGCGTCTGGCCAGCATCGGTCGCCTGGCCGCCGGCGTCGCCCACGAGATCGGCAACCCAATCACGGGTATCGCCTGCCTTGCACAGAACCTGCGCGAAGAGCGCGAAGAAGACGGCGAGATCACCGAGCTGAGCAGCCAGATCATCGAGCAGACCAAACGCGTGTCACGCATCGTGCAGTCGCTGATGAGCTTTGCCCATGCCGGCAGCCACCAACGCAGCGACGAGCCCGTGAGCCTCGCCGACGTGGCCCAGGACGCCATCGGCCTGCTGGCGTTGAACCGGCGAAACTTCGAGGTACAGTTCTACAATCTGTGCGACCCGGATCATTGGGTCGACGGCGATCCGCAGCGCCTGGCCCAGGTGCTCATCAACCTGCTGTCCAACGCCCGCGACGCATCGCCCCCAGGCAGCGCGGTGCGGGTCAAGAGCGAGGTCAGCGAGCACACGGTGGATCTGATCGTCGAAGACGAAGGCACCGGCATTCCCAAGAACATCATGGACCGGCTGTTCGAACCGTTCTTCACCACCAAGGATCCGGGTGAAGGAACAGGACTGGGGCTCGCTCTGGTCTATTCCATCGTTGAAGAGCATTATGGACAGATCACCATAGACAGCCCGGCAGATGAAAAAAACCAGCGCGGCACCCGAATCCGCGTCACCCTGCCCCGTCATGTCGTTGCGACGTCCGCTGTGAACTGAGACCGTCGAGAGAACCGACTCAATGCCGCATATTCTGATTGTCGAAGACGAAACGATCATTCGTTCTGCCCTACGCCGCCTGCTTGAACGGAATCAGTATCAGGTCAGCGAAGCCGGTTCCGTGCAAGAGGCACAGGAACGCTTCTCCATTCCCTCGTTCGACTTGATCGTCAGCGATCTACGCCTGCCTGGCGCTCCGGGAACCGAGCTGATCAAGCTTGGCCAGGGCACCCCCGTGCTGATCATGACCAGCTACGCCAGCCTGCGCTCGGCTGTGGACTCGATGAAAATGGGTGCGGTGGATTACATCGCCAAGCCCTTCGACCACGACGAAATGCTCCAGGCCGCCGCGCGCATCCTGCGTGATCGCCAGACGCAGCCAGCACCAGCGCCCGCCGAACGCGGCAACGGCAAAGCTGCGCCCGTCGCCGAGCGCGGTGTCGCTGGAGGCGAAAATGCCAACGGCGAGATCGGCATCATCGGCTCCTGCCCGCCCATGCAGGACCTGTACAGCAAGATCCGCAAGGTCGCGCCTACCGACTCCAACGTATTGATTCAAGGTGAATCCGGTACCGGCAAGGAACTGGTCGCGCGCGCCTTGCACAACCTGTCGCGCCGGGCCAAGGCACCGATGATTTCGGTCAACTGCGCGGCCATCCCGGAAACCCTCATCGAATCCGAGCTGTTCGGCCACGAAAAGGGGGCGTTCACGGGTGCCAGCGCCGGGCGTGCGGGGCTGGTCGAAGCGGCGGACGGCGGCACGCTGTTCCTCGACGAGATCGGCGAATTGCCCCTTGAGGCCCAGGCGCGCTTGCTGCGCGTGCTGCAGGAAGGCGAGATTCGTCGGGTCGGCTCGGTACAATCGCAGAAGGTCGACGTACGGCTGATCGCCGCGACCCACCGCGACCTCAAGAGCCTGGCCAAGATCGGCCAGTTCCGCGAAGACTTGTTCTATCGCCTGCACGTGATTGCGCTCAAGCTGCCGCCGCTGCGCGAGCGTGGCCCGGACGTGAGCGAAATTGCCCACGTGTTCCTCAAACGCCAAAGCGCCCGTATCGGCCGCACGGACCTGCGCTTCGGCGCCGATGCCGAGCAAGCGATCCGCCAGTATTCCTGGCCTGGCAACGTGCGGGAGCTGGAAAACGCGGTCGAACGCTCGGTGATCCTCAGCGACAACGCAGAAATCTCCGCCGACCTGCTGGGCATCGATATCGAGTTGAGCGACCTCGAAGACGACGAATTCATCGGCCTGCCTCCGCAACAGGGCGGCAATAACAATGTCAGCCATGACCCCACCGAAGATCTGTCTCTGGAAGATTACTTCCAGCACTTCGTCCTGGAACATCAGGACCATATGACTGAGACCGAGCTGGCGCGCAAATTGGGTGTGAGCCGCAAGTGCCTATGGGAACGTCGCCAGCGGCTGGGCATCCCAAGACGCAAGTCGAGCGTGGCGAGCGAGAGCTGATTCGTTTCAGCTGTTACCGGCGAAATGTTCGTAATAAAACTACATAAATACAAGGTGTTACCGCAGGTTTGCATGCGTAACAAAATGCGATTCCTACGGTAACGAAATTTGTCTGGCGCGGCCGATCATCCACCGACGTAATCCCGCCAACCCCTTGATTTTCGGGCATTTGCAAAAGTTGGCACAGGACCTGCTATATCTCTGGTACAAGAACAACAACAAGCAACGCACAACCCCATAATAAAAATAAGACGAATCGACTCACGCATAATAAAAACAAGACGGCGGAGGCGCAGCTAACTGATTCTTTTGGAGAGGAGTTGTATTTGGGGCTTGCCCCGCAGCCAGGCCGAGAACAATAAAAAACTGCACTCAAGCAGGGGCCCGAACTGGTTGGATCATCAGATCATTGCAACGCAGCGACCAAAGCAATCCGTTTGCTCTTGGCTCCCGGTTAGGGAGATGGCCCTCAGGCGATGATGCCTTGAGGGTAGGGCATTCAACAAAAACAAGAAGCCCGTCATAACAATAAAAACGAGCATGCAACTATTACTTGGGGAGCTTCGGCTCCCCTTGTGCTGTCTGGCTTTCAGGCACGACCCCTCCCCCGCTCACGCCCCCCTGTTCCGCTCACTTGTTTCAGCGTCCTACACCATTCGCCGACTAAATGCTAGAATCCCCCGCCATCATGCAGCCATTCCTGTTTCTGGCTGACCATTCCTTCAAACAGTGCATCCCATGCTGAAGAAGCTGTTCCAGTCTTTCCGCCCTCCTGCGAGGGTTGTGCAACATTTGCGTACCACGCCTGAAGTGCTCAATAGCGGCCAGCATTCGCTGCAGCGTGGCCAGTTCAGCCGGCATGCCGTGGGCATCGTCGAACGTCTGCAAAACGCCGGATACCAGGCCTATCTGGTAGGCGGCTGCGTGCGCGACCTGCTGCTCAATATCACCCCCAAGGATTTCGACGTCGCCACCAGCGCCACGCCGGAGCAGGTCCGTGCCGAGTTTCGCAACGCGCGAGTGATCGGCCGCCGCTTCAAGCTGGTCCACGTGCATTTCGGCCGCGAGATCATCGAAGTCGCAACCTTCCGCGCCAATCATCCTGAAGAGGGTGAAGAAGAAGAGAACACCAACACTTCTTCGCGCAACGAAAGCGGTCGCATCCTGCGCGACAACGTTTATGGCACCCTGGAAGAAGACGCCCAGCGTCGTGACCTGACCATCAACGCGCTGTATTACGACCCGGTCAGCGAGCGGATTCTCGACTACGCCAACGGCGTGCACGACATCCGCAATCGCCTGATCCGCCTGATCGGCGATCCGCAGCAGCGCTACCAGGAAGACCCGGTGCGCATGCTGCGTGCGGTGCGCTTTGCCGCCAAGCTCGATTTCGGTATCGAAAAGCACACCGCCGCTCCGATCAAACCCATGGCGCCGATGCTGCGCGAGATCCCTTCGGCGCGGCTGTTCGAGGAGGTGCTCAAGCTGTTCCTCTCGGGCAATGCGTCGGATACCTTCGAGATGCTGGTGGACCTGCAATTGTTCGACCAACTGTTCCCGGCCAGCAGCGATGCCCTGGAGCATGAGCCCACCTATACCCACACGCTGATCAGCAATGCCTTGATCAACACCGACCTGCGGGTCAAGCAGGGCAAACCGGTGACCCCGGCGTTCCTGTTCGCCGCCTTGCTGTGGCCGGCGCTGCCACATCGGGTGCTACGCCTGCAGGCCAAGGGCATGCCGCCGATCCCGGCGATGCAGGAAGGCGCTCACGAGCTGATCGCCGAGCAATGCCAACGTATTGCCATCCCGAAACGCTTCACCCTGCCGATCCGCGAGATCTGGGACATGCAGGAGCGCCTGCCACGGCGCAGCGGCAAACGTGCCGACCTGCTGCTCGACAATCCGCGCTTCCGAGCCGGCTATGACTTCTTGCTGCTGCGCGAATCCGCCGGTGAGCAGACCGAAGGCCTGGGCGAGTGGTGGACCGATTACCAGGACGCCAACGACAGTGGCCGTCGCGACATGATCCGCGATCTGGGTGGCAAGGACGAAACCGCTGGCGCTGCGCCCCGCAAGCGCCGCCGCAGTAGCAGCAAACGCAAAGGCGCCGACGGCGAGTAAGCCCATGGAAACCGTGTACATCGGCCTGGGCAGCAACCTGGCGGCACCCGAGCAACAATTGCGCCAGGCGCTGGCGGCGCTGGCCACCCTGCCGGACAGCCACTGGATAGGAGCGTCGGCGCTGTACAGCAGCGAATCCTTGCTGCCCGGCCAGCCGCGCTACACCAATGCCGTGGCGGCTCTGGCCACCGACCTCGCCCCACTGGCGCTGCTCGACGCACTGCAGGCCATCGAAAATGACCAGGGCCGTGAACGCCTGGAGCGCTGGGGCCCGCGTACGCTGGACCTGGACATCCTGCTGTTCGGCGAGCGGGTCATTGGTGAACCCCGCCTCAAGGTGCCGCATTATCATATGCAGGCACGGGCGTTCGTCCTTTATCCCCTCGCCGAGCTGGTTCCAGCCGACTTTGTACTCGCCGATGGCCGAGCGTTGCAGGGGCTGCTGGATGAGTGTCCGTTTGAAGGCCTGCAACGGCTTTGATCACGCCTTCGCGAGCAGAGAGCCCGCTCCCACCGATGGGTTGCGTTCAACCTGTGGGGTCGGGCCTGCGCGTTCGGCGGTCAAGAGGCCCCCGGAGCCACCGCAGATGCCGGATAAATCAAGCAAGCCGGCACCCTTACCGATCAGCCGCGAATATTTGACTTCGCCCCCCCTCCTCACGACTATAGGCGTCCCGCGGTCATCTCTCTGACCGAGCGGTGAAACACCCCAGGGCAGCTCTTTGAAAACACCACGCCAGATGATGTGCTGCTCCGATCGATGAATCACAGCGTCGAGCGCCCGCGCCCGACCGAGGAAGCCCTTGCATGCCCCAGATCTCCCTGTCCACCCTGCAGAGCCTGAAGCTCAAGGGTGAGAAAATAACAATGTTGACCTGCTATGACGCCACATTCGCCCGTGCCGCCAGCGAATCCGGCGTCGAGATCCTGTTGGTCGGCGATTCCCTGGGCATGGTCCTGCAAGGCCACGACAGCACCTTGCCAGTGACCAATGCCGACATGGCGTATCACGTGGCCAGCGTCAAACGTGGCAACCGCGAGGCACTGATCCTCGCCGACCTGCCCTTCATGGCTTGCGCGACCCTCGAGCAGTCGTTCGCCAACAGCGCGCAACTCATGCAGGCCGGGGCTCATATGGTCAAGATCGAAGGCGCTGCCTGGCTGGCCGATACCGTGCGCCTGCTGGCTGAACGTGGCGTGCCTGTGTGCGTGCACCTCGGGCTGACGCCGCAGACGGTCAACGTCCTCGGCGGCTACAAGGTGCAAGGCCGCCTTGAGGCGCAGGCCCAGCAGTTGCGAGCGGATGCGATCAGCCTCGAACAAGCCGGCGCGGCGATGATTCTGCTCGAATGCGTGCCCAGTGAACTGGCAGAACAAATTACCAAAAGGGCCAAGGTGCCCGTGATCGGCATCGGTGCCGGCAATGCTGCTGACGGCCAGGTCCTGGTGCTGCACGACATGCTCGGGCTCTCGCTCAGCGGCCATGTACCGCGTTTCGTGAAGAACTTCATGGCTGGCCAACCTGACATCCACAGCGCCCTGCGCGCTTATGTCAGCGCCGTCAAAGACCACAGCTTTCCTGCCCCCGAACACGGATTCAACGCATGAACACAGTCACCACCATCGCTGAACTGCGCGCCGCGATTGCCTTGGCACGCCGCGCCGGCAAACGCATCGGCTTCGCCCCGACCATGGGTAATCTGCACAGCGGTCACGCCGCGCTGGTGACTCACGCCCGAGCGCTGAGCGACTTCGTGGTGGCGAGCATTTTCGTCAATCCGTTGCAATTCGGCCCCAGCGAAGATCTCGATACCTACCCGCGTACCCTGGACGCCGATCAGCAGCGCCTGGTCGAGGCCGGTTGCGACCTGCTGTTCGCCCCCAGCGTGGCGCAAATGTACCCCGAAGGCACCGCCGTGCAGACCCGCGTCAGCGTGCCGGAACTGTCCCAGGGCCTGTGCGGTGCCAGCCGCCCGGGGCACTTCGAGGGAGTGGCCACGGTGGTCAGCAAGTTGCTCAACATGGTGCAGCCGGACGTCGCCATCTTCGGCCAGAAGGATTACCAGCAACTGGCGGTGATCCGCGCCATGGTCCGCGACCTCAACATGCCTATCGAGATCGTCGGCCAGCCGACCGTGCGCGCCGAAGACGGCCTGGCGCTGTCTTCGCGCAACGGTTATCTGGATGCCGCGCAACGGGCCAAGGCGCCAGTGCTGTACCGCAGCCTCAGCGAAATGGCCGAGGCCATTGCCCAAGGCGACCGCGACTATGCCGGGCTGCTGGAGCGCCAACGCAAGATCATCAGCGCCTCGGGGTTCACCCTCGACTATCTGGAAATCCGCCACGCCGTGCACCTGCGCCCGGCCACCGCGCTGGATCACGATCTGGTCATTCTGGTGGCGGCCTATCTGGGCACCACGCGGTTGATCGACAATCTGCATCTGGATCTGCATGCAGCGGTTTGAGCAAGATTTGCTCTAGCCATGCCGGCCTCTTCGCGAGCAAGCTCTGCTCCCACAGGTGTTCGACTCTGGAACTGTTTCCACTGTGGGAGCAGAGCTTGCTCGCGAAGAGGCCATCTGCAGCGCAGCCGACTCTGCCGCGTTCATGAAAATCAGCTTCATCTGCCAACGATTGTGAAAAGTATCAGTCAAAAGGCAATCCAGGCGCAGACAGACGCGCAAAGGATGTTTACTGTAATCACAGTTCAGCTTGATCTGTGTCCAGGCGTCGTCGCCAGCAGTGCGGCAAGACCTGCAGTGTGGCTTGAACCGCTACGCAACCTGGCCGGATCAGTCAGTGTCCACGAGGCAGTACCAGTAAAAGGAAACCCGCAGCGATGGCGTACTACCGCACTCCTCACGACGTTACCCAGTTGCCCGCATGGAAGGCGCTCAGCCAGCACCGTACCGCCATGCAAGATTTCAGCATGCGCGAGGCATTCCAGGCCGATCCACAGCGCTTCAATCAATTCTCCCTGAGCGGTTGTGGGCTGTTCCTCGACTACTCGAAAAACCTGATCACCAGCGAGACCCGCGACCTGCTGGTCAAGCTCGCCGCCGAGGTCGACCTCAATACGGCAATCAAGGCAATGTTCGCAGGCGAGATCCTCAACGCCTCCGAAGGCCGCCCGGCGCTGCACACCGCGCTGCGTCGCCCGGTCGGCGACAAGCTCAGCGTCAACGGCACCAACATCATGCCGGACGTGCACAAGGTGCTGAACCAGATCACCGAGCTGGTCACCCGCATCCACGACGGCCTGTGGCGCGGCTACACCGAAAAACCGATCACCGATGTGGTCAATATCGGTATCGGCGGCTCGTTCCTGGGCCCTGAGCTGGTGTCCGAGGCGCTGTTGCCCTACAGCCAGAAAGGCGTGCGTTGCCACTACCTGGCGAACATCGACGGCAGCGAATTCCACGAGCTGTCGGCCAAGCTGCGCGCCGAGACCACGCTGTTCATCGTCTCGTCGAAATCCTTCAATACCCTCGAAACCCTCAAGAATGCCCAGGCTTCGCGTGCCTGGTACCTGGCACAGGGCGGCTCCGAAGCCGAGCTGCATCGGCACTTCATCGCGGTCTCGAGCAACAACGCCGCGGCCGTGGCGTTCGGTATTCGTGAAGAAAACATCTTCCCGATGTGGGACTGGGTCGGCGGACGTTATTCGCTGTGGTCGGCCATCGGTTTGCCGATCGCGCTGTCCATCGGCATGGCCAACTTCAAGGAGCTGCTGTCCGGTGCCTACACCATGGACCAGCACTTCCAGACCGCGCCGTTCGAACAGAACATCCCGGTCCTGCTGGCGCTGCTGGGCGTGTGGTACAACAATTTCTGGGAAGCCCAGAGCCACGCGATCCTGCCGTACGATCACTACCTGCGCAACATCACCAAGCACTTGCAGCAACTGGACATGGAGTCCAACGGCAAGAGCGTGCGCCAGGACGGCAGCCCGGTCAGCGTCGAAACCGGCCCGGTAATCTGGGGTGGTGTGGGTTGCAACGGTCAGCATGCTTATCACCAGTTGCTGCACCAAGGCACGCAGATGATCCCGGCAGACTTCATCGTGCCGGTGGTCAGTTTCAATCCGGTCGCCGACCATCACCAGTGGCTGTTCGCCAACTGCCTGTCGCAAAGCCAGGCGCTGATGCTCGGCAAGACCCGCAACGAAGCCGAAGCCGAGTTGCGTGACAAAGGCATGGCCGAGGCCGATATCCAGAAGCTGGCACCGCACAAGGTGATCCCGGGCAACCGTCCGAGCAATACGCTGGTGCTCGAGCGCGTCAGCCCGCGGCGCTTGGGTGCGCTGGTGGCCATGTATGAGCACAAGGTGTTCGTGCAGAGCGTGATCTGGGGCACCAACGCCTTCGACCAGTGGGGTGTGGAGCTGGGCAAGGAGCTGGGCAAGGGCGTGTACCAACGCCTGACCGGCGGTATCGAAGAGCCAGCCGAAGACGCCTCGACCCAGGGCTTGATCAACTACTTCCGTGGTCGTCACCGCGGTTAAGCGCAACACCCTATAGCGAGAATCTTGCCTCCGATACGCGGTGTCAGTCACGCAAATGTGTCTGACCGACCGTATCGGGGGACAGCCCCCCCTCGCTACACGGCAGAACCTGAAGCCGCCTCTATACTCATCCGATCAAAAGGATGAGGATCTGCCATGTCCAAGCTCAGCGCATTCCCCATCGCGGAGGCTGTCAGCCAGGCAGCCCGCTTGAGCCACGCCGATTACCAACGACTCTATCGCCAGTCGATCGACGATCCGGATACCTTCTGGGGCGATCAGGCGCGCGCGTTACTGCACTGGTTCAAGCCTTGGCAGCAGGTCCAGCGCTGCGACTTCACCCATGGCCAGGCGGCCTGGTTCGAAGGGGGCGAACTCAATGTCAGTTACAACTGCATCGACCGCCACCTCGACACCAAGGGCGAACAGGTGGCGATCATCTGGGAGGGCGACCACCCGACCGAATCCGCGGAAGTCACCTACCAAAAGCTCCATCGTCACGTCTGCCGCCTGGCCAACGTGCTCAAGAGCCGCGGTGTGCGCAAAGGCGATCGCGTGTGCATCTACATGCCAATGACCCCCGAAGCCGCCTATGCCATGCTTGCCTGCGCTCGCATCGGAGCGGTCCACTCGGTGGTGTTCTCGGGGTTTTCTGCCGACGCCCTGGCCGACAGGCTCGAGGATGCCGGCGCCAATACTGTGATCACGGCCGATGAGAGCGTCAGGGCGGGCGTCTACGTGGGCCTCAAGGACAATGTCGACCAGGCGTTGCTCAGTTGCCCGCAGGTCAGCACGGTGATCGTGGTACAGCGCACCGAAGGCGAGGTGCAGTGGGTCGAGGGCCGCGACCTGTGGTATCACGAGGCCGTCCATGGCGCCAGCGCCGACTGCCCGGCCGAACCCATGGCGGCCGAAGACCCGCTGTTCATCCTCTACACCTCCGGCAGCACCGGCAAGCCCAAGGGGGTGTTGCACAGCACCGCGGGCTACCTGCTGCAGACCCTTCTCACTTACCGCGATGTATTCGACTACCGCGAAGGCGATATCCACTGGTGCACCGCTGATATCGGCTGGATCACCGGGCAGAGCTACATCGTCTATGGCCCCCTGGCTGCCGGTTCGACCACCCTGATGTTCGAGGGCGTCGCGCATCATCCGGATGCCTCGCGCAGTTGGCGCATCATCGACAAGCACCAGGTGACCACGTTCTACACCGCCCCCACCTCTTTGCGCGCCTTGATGAAGGAAGGCGACGAGCATTTGCGCAATAGCGCCAGAGACAGCCTGCGAGTGCTCGGCAGCGTCGGCGAGCCGATCAATCCGGAAGCCTGGAACTGGTTCTTCCATGAGGTGGGGCGCCAGCGCTGTCCCATCGTCGATACCTGGTGGCAGACCGAGACTGGCGCCATCATGCTTTCGCCGCTGGTCGGCACACCCGGCAGGAAGCCCGGCAGCGCCATGCAGCCTCTGTTTGGCGTGCAACCGGTGCTGCTTAGCGAACAGGGCGAACCCATCGAAGGCGCCGGCACCGGGCTGCTGGCGCTGAAGGGCAGCTGGCCAGCGCAGATCCGCAGCGTGTGGGGCGATCATCAGCGCATGATCGACAGCTATTTCGCGCCGTTCCCGGGTTACTACCTGACGGGGGACGGTGCTCGTCGTGATGCCGATGGCGACCTGTGGATCACCGGCCGTGTCGATGATGTGATCAATGTCTCCGGGCACCGCATCGGCACCGCCGAAATCGAGAGTGCACTGGTATTGCATGAGAGCATCGCCGAGGCGGCGGTGGTCGGCTATCCGCACCCGCTCAAGGGCCAAGGCATCTACGCCTTCGTCACGCCAATGACCGGCGTGTGCTTGGATGGGGCGTTGCGCGAAGAGTTGCTGGCGCTGGTGAGCCACGAGATCGGCCGCTTCGCCCGGCCAGAGCTGCTGCAAGCCACCGAGGCCTTACCCAAGACCCGCTCGGGCAAAATCATGCGCCGGCTGTTGCGACGCATCGCCAGCAACCAGTTGGACGAGCTGGGGGACACCTCGACGTTGACCGACGCCAGCGTGCTGGACGGCCTGATCGCCAACCGGCTCAACCGCTGAGGATGGCAGCGCGCAGCCCATCCATGTCACCATGCGGATCGATCCCAGGCGGGTGTCGATACCCTCGGCACCCCGACAAATCCAATAAATCGAGGTCTGAACCATGCAGGACGTTGTCATCGTTGCCGCCACCCGCACTGCCGTCGGCAGTTTTCAGGGTGCCTTGGCACACATCCCGGCCGTTGATCTGGGCGCCGCCGTGATCCGTCAACTGCTGGCCCAGACCGGCCTCGACCCGGCCCTGGTCGATGAAGTGATCCTTGGCCAGGTGCTCACTGCCGGCGCCGGACAGAACCCCGCCCGTCAGGCAGCCATCAAGGCCGGGCTGCCCCACGCGGTACCGGCCATGACCCTGAACAAGGTCTGCGGCTCGGGCCTCAAGGCCCTGCATCTGGCGACCCAGGCAATTCGCTGCGGCGACGCCGAGGTGATCATCGCCGGCGGGCAGGAAAACATGTCCTTGGCCAATTACGTGATACCGGGGGCGCGCACCGGTTTGCGCATGGGCCACAGCAGTTTGATCGACACGATGATCAGCGACGGCCTGTGGGATGCTTTCAATGACTACCATATGGGCATCACTGCCGAGAATCTGGTGGACAAATACGCCATCAGCCGCGAGCAGCAGGACGCCTTTGCAGCCGCCTCGCAGCAAAAGGCCAGCGCTGCTATCGAGAGCGGGCGCTTTGTCGATGAAATCACCCCCATCCAGATTCCGCAGCGCAAGGGCGAGCCGTTGTCCTTCGCCATCGACGAGCAGCCGCGCGCCGGCACCACGGCCGAGGCGCTGGCCAAGCTCAAGCCGGCCTTCAAGAAGGATGGCAGCGTGACAGCGGGCAATGCGTCATCGCTGAATGATGGCGCCGCTGCGGTGATCCTCATGAGCGCGACCAAAGCCGAGCAGTTGGGCCTGCCCGTGCTGGCGCGGATCAAGGCCTACGCCAATGCCGGGGTCGATCCGGCGATCATGGGCATCGGCCCGGTGAGCGCTACGCGCCGTTGCCTGGACAAGGCCGGCTGGACACTGTCCGAACTGGATCTGATCGAGGCCAACGAGGCCTTTGCTGCGCAGGCCCTGGCGGTGGGCAAGGAGCTGGAATGGGATGCCAGCAAGGTCAACGTCAACGGCGGCGCCATTGCGCTTGGCCATCCCATAGGCGCATCAGGATGCCGAGTGCTGGTGACCCTGCTGCACGAGATGATCAAGCGCGATGTGCATAAGGGCTTGGCGACGCTGTGCATTGGCGGTGGCCAAGGGGTAGCGCTGGCGATCGAGCGGTAGGCTCATTGGCAGTCGATGGACCAGCAGGGCCGGCCTCTTCGCGGGCAAGCCGTGCTCCCACAAGTGCAAGGCTCAGGCCCGGTCAACACTGTGGGAGCAGAGCTTGCTCGCGAAGAGGCCGGTACAGCCGGCCCATTACCTCACCGGCTTGCTGCATTGCAGAGCAACACTGGTAAACTGCGCCCCTGTTCACCAAGGCGCTCCGCATGTCCGTTTTGACCCAGGCGCTGCGCGCCGCCCTCGACTCCCGCACCGATCTGCTAGCCACCTTGCACGCCCAGGGCACTGATTGCTATCGCCTGTTCCACGGCAGCCAGGAAGGCGCCGGCGGCCTCACGCTGGACCGCTATGGCCCGCAGTTGCTGGTACAGAGCTTCCATCAGCCGGTGGACCGTGACACCCTGCTCGGCCTGCACGCCGAGGTCCAGCAGCGCCTGGGCCTGCCATTGCACCTGGTGTACAACGACCGCTCCGGTGGCAACTCGCGCATCGACCGCCACGACAAGGTCTACAGCGCCGAACCCGCCGCACTGGAAGACATGATCGGCCACGAGTGGGGCCTCGACTACCGCGTGCGCGGACGCCATGCCGGGCAGGACCCGCTGCTGTTTCTCGACCTGCGCGAAGCTCGCGGCTGGGTCAAGGACCACGCCAAGGGCAAGTCCGTGCTCAACCTGTTCGCCTACACGTGCGGCGTCGGCCTGAGCGCTGTGGCCGGTGGTGCGAGTGAAGTCTGCAACCTGGATTTCGCCGAGGGCAATCTGGCGGTCGGTCGCGAGAATGGCTTGCTCAACCCTCGACTGCCAGAGATGTCGTTCGTGCAATCGGACTACTTCCCGGCAATCCGCCAACTCGCCGGCTTGCCCATCAGCCAGCGCCGCGGGCAAAAACTGCCGAGCTACCCGCGCCTGGCGCAACGCCAGTTCGATCTGGTGCTCCTCGATCCGCCCGCCTGGGCCAAAAGCGCTTTTGGCACTGTCGACTTGCTGCGCGATTATCAAAGCCTGCTCAAGCCGGCGATCCTCGCCACCGCTGACGATGGCGTGCTGATCTGCTGCAACAATCTGGCGAAGGTCGCCTTCGACGACTGGCGCGATCAGGTCTTGCGCTGCGCCGAAAAAGCCGGCCGCCCGGTGCGCCAGTGGTCGCGTCTGGGTCCCGGTGCTGACTTCCCCTCTGCCGATGGCCAGCCGCCCTTGAAAATCATGGTGCTGCACTTCTGATTCATGTGGGAGTGGGCGTTGCCCACGAAGGGGTCTTGGCTACGCAGCTGCCTGCGTGGGCAGCGCCCCGTCCCACATAAATACCGAGGTTCATCGGAACTGTATCCCCGTGCCATACTCCAAGGCACCTCGATCGAACAGACGAAGCCGCACATGCCCAAAGGATTGCAACGCGCCCTCGGCGCCACCCTGATCGCCCTGGCCCTTTACAGTCTGCTGGGCTTTCTGGTCCTTCCGGGCGTCGGCTTGCGCATCGCCAATCAGCAGTTGGCCAAATACGCCAGCGTGCCGGCGCACCTTGAACGCCTGGAGTTCAACCCCTTCAGCCTGGAGCTGACGTTGTGGGGCCTGCACCTGGGTGCACCGGGTGCCGAACAGGTGAGCTTCGAGCGCCTCTACACCAACCTGCAAATCGACAGCCTGTGGAGCGGTGCCTTGCACCTGTCCGCCATAGAACTCGACAAGCCGCACACCGAGCTGCTGTTCGACAAGCAAGGCCGGCTCAACCTTGCCCAGCTGTTCACGTTGCCGCCCTCGGCCCCCGCGCCCGCCGATGCGCCACCGTCCAAGCCGTTCCCGCTGCGCATCGACAGCATCAAGCTTGCCGAAGGCTACCTGCACTTCAACGACCCACGCCCCAGCGAGCCGATCGAATTCGTCTACAACTCGATGAACCTGGAGCTCAACAACCTCAGCACCCTGCCGGAAGACAACGCCGACATGACCCTCGCTGCGGTCAGCCCGGATGGCGGGCGCATCGACTGGACCGGCAACCTGAGCCTGTCGCCAATCGCCTCCACTGGCAAACTCAAGGTCAGCGATGCGCGCATGAAGGTGTTCTGGCCCTACGTGCGCGACGCGGTGCCGATCGACTTGCAGGAGGGCGTGCTCAACCTCAGCACCGATTACCAGCTCAACCTGGCCGAGCAGACCGAACTGCTGCTCAGCAACGCCTCGCTCAGCGTCGCGCCGTTCGCCATCAAGGCGCCCGATGGCCGCCCCTTGGTCAATCTGGCCCGCCTGGACGTCAGCGACACCCGCGTCGACCTCGCCAAGCAACAGGTGCAGGTTGGCAAGATCCGTAGCAACGGCCTGGAAACCTGGGTTGCGCGCGAAGCCGACGGTCAACTGGACTGGCAAAAGCTGCTGGCCAGCCAACCGGCCAAGCCCACGCCGGTGGAGGCCAAGTCGCCCGCCGCCGCCGACAGCAAGCCCGCCCCGGCCCCAAGACCCAGCAAACCGTGGCAGATAGTGCTCAAGGATGTGCAGCTGCGTGATTACAAGGTCCACGTTGCCGACAAGGCGCAGAAGGAGCCCGTGGCGCTGGACATCACCCCGCTCAATATCGATGTGCATAACTTCGACAGCCTCAACGGCTCGCCCTTCACCCTCAAGCTCGACACCGGGCTGGGCAAGCAGGGCAAGATCAGCGCCGAGGGCGAGGTCAATCTGCAGCCGGTGAGCGCGCGGCTCAAGGTAGCGACCCGCGATATCGATCTGCGCGTGGCCCAGGCCTATATCACCCCGTTCATCCGCCTGGAACTGCGCAGCGGCATGCTCGACAGCGACCTGGCGGTCAATCTCAAAGGCACCGCGCCGCTGGCCATGAGCATCACCGGTCGCGCCCAGGTCGATCAGCTGCACACCCTGGACACCCTCAAGCAGCGCGACTTCGTCAAATGGGAACACCTGATGGTCGAGGGTATCGACTACGAGCATGGCGACAGCCTGAGCATCGACAAGGTCAACTTCGACAAGCCCTACGCGCGTTTCATGATCAACCCCGACCGCACCACCAACGTCGATGACCTGCTGGTCCCACAGCCAGCTGAAAGCGCCGCCAAACCGGCCAACAAAACCGCGACGACGGCCAACGCCAGCAAGCCACTGGGCATTCACGTTGGCGGCATCGCCATCAATGACGGCTCGGCCAACTTCGCCGACTTCAGCCTGCGCCCCAACTTCGGCACCGCCATCGAGCAACTCAATGGCCAGATCGGCACTCTCGACAATCGCAAACCTGTGCCTGCCAAAGTCGATATCAAAGGCCAGGTGGATCGCTACGCGCCGGTGACCATCGCCGGCAGCTTGAACCCATTCGATCCCATGTCGGCTCTGGACATCGCCACAAGCTTCAAGCGCGTCGAACTCACCAACATGACGCCTTACTCGGGGAAATTCGCCGGTTACCGCATCCGCAAGGGCAGGCTCAACCTCGACCTGCACTACCAGATCACCAAGGGCCAGCTGCAAGCCGAAAACAATGTGGTGGTCGAACAGCTGCAACTGGGCGAGAAAGTCGACAGCCCTGACGCCGTGAGCCTGCCGATCAAGCTCGCCATCGCCCTGCTCAAGGACACCGACGGCAAGATTTCGATCTCGCTGCCGGTTACCGGCGACCTCAACAATCCGCAGTTCAGCGTCATGCCGATCGTCTGGCAAACCCTGCGCAATCTGGTGCTGCGCGCAGCGCAAGCGCCGTTCAAATTCATCGGCGGGTTGATCGCCGGCGGCGGTGGCGACGACCTCGGCACCGTAGCCTTCGCGCCAGGCACCAGTGGCCTGGACGCAAAGGCCCAGGCCGCGCTGATGAAACTCGCTGCAGCACTCAAGGAGCGCCCTGCCTTGCGCCTGGAAGTCGAAGGCAGCGCCGCCCAGAGCAGCGATGGCCCGATCCTCGCTGAACGCCGCCTGCAGAAGGAGTACCAGAGCACCTACTACAAGATGCTGCAGCGCCGTGGCGACAAGGTCCCGGCCGATGCGAGCCAGATCACCGTACCTGAAGACGAAAAGCCGGCCATGCTCGAAGCCATCTACCGTACGCGCGCCAAACAGCAACCACCGGCCGAGTGGCAGCAGTTGGACAGCAAGGCGCGGGCGGCCAAGCTGCACGACGCAGTGATCGACTCGTGGGATGACAGCACGCCGCTACTGCGCGAACTCGGCCAGGCCCGCGCCGCCAGTATCAAGGATTTCATGGTGCAAAAAGCACAGCTGAGCGATGATCGCGTCTTCTTCATCGACGCGAGCCTGGGCCAGGCTGAAAAGGACGGCAGCGTCATCACTCACCTGCATCTGGATGCTGAATGAACACTTTGTACACAGTGGCCGCCTGCCTTACCTTGCTCGCCACCGCCGCCACCGCGCACGCCGACGACTCGATGCGCTGCGACAGTGCGCTGGTATCGGTGAACGACAACATGAACACGGTGTTGCGCAAGTGCGGCGAACCCAGCGGCCGTGGCCCTGTGAGCTATCTGAAAAACGCGGACGGCAGGCAACACGAGGAAATCCCCGTACAGCAGTGGACGTATGGCCCTACGTTCGGGATGTACCACTACCTGCGCTTCGAGGGCGACCGCTTGGCCAACATCACCGGCGAACGCGGTTGAGGTTGCTGTAAGCCTTCCGGGCCCCTTCGCGAGCAAGCCTTGCTCCTACAAGTGACTATGGGCGCAAGGCTTGCTCGCTGAGGGGCCGGAAAGCCCACAAAAAAAGCCCCGCAGCATTGACGCTGCGGGGCTTGTCGATCAGATCCTTCCGGTCTTCGCATGAACCCTTTGCAGGGTTAGCGATATTCGCCAGCTTACTCGGCTTTCAGGCCGTCAGCCGATACTGCTTTGACGCCTTTGATTTTCTTGGTGATCGCCACGGCAGTGGTTTTCTGCGCTTCGGTGATCGCAACAGTCGACGACAGGGAAACCACGCCTTTGTTGGTTTCTACCTTGATGTCGGTACCAGGGATGCCTTTCTCGGTCACCAGGTCGGATTTGACTTTGGTGGTGATCCAGGTATCGGAAGTGGACTCTTTGGCTTTTTCCATTTCGCCGGCAGCGACAACCATCGGCTGGGAAGTCTGGGCAGCCTGGACCATGGCAGCATTGGCCAGAGTCAAGGTCAGGGTAGCAGCAGTAGCGGCAGCAATTGCGAACTTCTTCATACGAGTCACTCCTGTTTTTCGAAAAAACCTGCGCCTTTTATGGTCAAGGCTGCAGAGTTACTAGATAGGATTGCAGGGGTTGTGCCAAGTTCATATTTAAAAATATTCCAATAAAATCAATAGTTTACAAAATCGGCAAAATCTCTGGGTCGTGCATACTGCATGATGGCGCCTTAAGCCCGCGTGCAAGTTGCATCTTCGCCAAATACCGGCGCGCGCCAGTCTCTGATTTATCTACCGCTACCCCTGCGGCCTGCGCGCGTAGCGTCGTGGTTCCGAACCGGATTGTCCGGGACCGTCTCGCAGGGAAGATCATGAACGTCACCCCCTATTTCGAAGCAAGTATCCTCTTCGCCCATTTCAAGACGGCGCTGGAGGCCGCCTCCAGCGATATTCTCAGCATCGAGGAAACAGCTTGGCTAAGCCGCCTGGCCGACGAAACAGCCATCCCCGAAAACATGCGCGTGGAGGCGCTGAAAAATGCCCAACCGGCCTCTACCGGTTGCCTGGTATTCCATCAGCGCAACCCGGCGCTCAAGGCGGTTTACCTCTATAGCCCTCTGCGCGGCGTGCAAGGCTTCGATAACCTGCGCCAGCTGGAGAGCTCGTTGCAAAGCGAACTGGCACATCTGGGCGTCGCCACCCAGCCGCTGCAATTCGTTGAGCTGGCCTACCCGGTATTCGAACAGTGGTCGCAGCAGCTCCTGCAGGAACAGATCGACCTGCTCGGCAATTTCGCCGAGGGGCTGAGCAAGCTGCCAACCTTGCGCAGCGTCATGGACGACTGTGTGACCCAGGCTTTCTCGGGCGTGCTCGATGGCACCACGGACATCGCCGGGCATCGCTTGCAGATCGTCGCCGCCGACGATGTCGTGCTGCGCACCGAAACGCTGTGTGACAGTGCCCTCGACCTGTTCAGCGGCCAGCCTCTGGGCATAGGGCTGCGCCGTCGCTACCTGCGCGGTGACGCCGTCGAACCCGACCCGGCCTACCACGACAGCTGCGAAGCGGCGCTGCTTGAAGCCACCATCGCCGTCCCGGGAGCCTTCGCCCGCACCTTGCGCGAGTACTGGGCAGGCGCTGATAACGACGTCGGCAGCGACCGGCGCGATGCCCTCGCCCTCGGGTTGGCCGACAACTATGCGCGGATGCTCATCCAGTCAGCGGCCAGCGGACAGATCAGCGCCGGGCAACTGGAATGGCTGCGCGAGCTGCTGATCCCGGACGTTGACACCCTGAGCGCGCACACTCTTGCGTTCGCCGCATTGCAGGAAGGCGACAAGGCCGTGGTACCGATTGCCGACAGCCTGGTCCTCCTGCATCGCACCGAAGCCAGCCAAGGCCTCTTTGTGTACAGTGCCAGCGGCGGCCTGCTGCATTTCGCTGATCGAGAGGCCCTCAAGCGTCACTGCATCGAGCGGGTCTCCCAGGCACCGCGCTGGATCGCGATCGCACAGGATCACTGGAACCTGTTGCAAGATGAAGCCCCCACCGACATTACCCTGACCGACATCGACCAAGGCGCCTTCCTGGTGCTTGCGGACAACTTGAGCGCCCTGATCGCCCGGCGCCTGGCCCATGCCTTGCGCTTCCCCGGCGCACAGACCGGCACGGCCGCTGCCGCCGTTGAGGATGCCTTGGATATCCGCGCGCTCATCGATAGCCGGCTAGCCCATATCGGCGATACCAGCCGCTGGATAACAGACCGCGCCGGCGCCACGGTCAAGAGCCTGCCCGAGCCCCTCAACCGCAGCGTGACGCTGTTTCAACGCATGATCCACGCCAGTTCACTGGTATCGCTGCTCAAGGGCCTCAAGGGTGCCCAGCCCGATATTCGCGCATCAGTCATCCGGCAATTCGCGCCCGCGATCAACGCCCTGTGCCAAGGAGCGCTGCAGCCCCAGGACCTGTGGATCAAGCACAACGATGAAGCCGTCGCTCTGATCGACTTTTTCCTGGGCACGCTCAGTGGCAGCATCGCCCATGGCAGCAAGGCCGATTTCCAGGTGCTGGATCGTCATCAGCAGTCGCTGGCCTGGCCGAGCGCCGAAGCCCTCTGGCAGCAGATCGGCCATCTGAAGCTCGACTTCTCGCTCGGTTATCTGGAGCAACACAAGGCCTACGATGAGGGGCAGGTGCGCTTTGGCAAAGGCGTGACCTTCTCTGCGCGGGTCATGCACGTTCTGACCGAAGCGCTACTGCGTATCGAACTGGCCATGGCCCGCGAGGACAAGCTGATCGATGCGGAACTGCTGGACTTGCTGCAGCACTCTCTGGACAGCCCCCAGCCGACCCTGGCCAATGCCCGCTTCCGTATTCTCGGGCTGAGCCTGAAGATGCCTGGCAAGCCCCACATACTGCCCATGACCAGCGCCTTCGTGCTGCAGCGGGCGGCCCCCGAGGCCGGCACGCTGCTGCTGTGGTCGCCGCTGGAACCGTTGACGCAATTCCATGATGAGCAGAGTCTGCTCGATCAAATGAATGGTGCGTTCGAGGAAGAACCCAAGCTGGTGCAATGGATGGACCTGATACATGCCGAGGACCTGATCAAGTGGCATACGCCCTCGGTGCTGCCCGGCGTCACCGTGCCGGAGCTGGTGCTGACGAGCGTAGGTGCCGACCTGCTCGGTCACTTGGGCAAGAGCGCCGCGAGCTATCGTGCCAACACCCGCACGCACTATTTGAGTTACGCGATCCGCAACGAACTCGACGGCAAACTGTTCCAGCGCTTCGTCGACCTCGAAGCGAACGCCCAGCCCATTCAGAAGCCCCTCAAGCGCCTGCGCGATACGCTGCAGATCCAGTACTTCCGCAGCTTGCTGCCAATCTGGCTCAAGGACGCGACGCCTCACCAACTGCGCACCTACTCGCTGCTGTTGCAGAACGCCGTCAGCGTTTCCAACAGCAAATTCAACTATCTATTCGATATTCCCAAACTGGACGACTTCGCCCATCAGCAACTCAGTGTCCAGCTGGCCAAGGATTTTCCCACCCTGGCGGCGGATCCGGCGCTGATCACCGTGACCTATTCCCACGTCACGCCCAGCCCGGTGCTGTCCGGGGAGACGCCGTCCCCCCTCGCGGGCGACATCGTCACCACCAGCAAGAGTCTCACCGAATTCGCCCTGACCCACAGTGGCATCGTCGATACCGCCAGCAACTTCAAGGTGAGCGTCTCAGGGCCGAATCAGGCGCCGTTGCCGCTGGATGCACGCAAGGTCCGCGACATGGTCGATGCGCTGGATGTCGGCCGCTCCTATCGCACCTTGCTGGCCGACAAACTCTCCACCCACAGTGCCGACTACGGGAAACGTCGCGAGCGCTACAGCCACACGGCGACCGCGTACCTGATGGAAGAGGGTTATCAGCAGTTTCTCGAGAAAAGGCTCAGCGCGGCGGCGATGTACTACCTGTCCCACGTGTTGGCCAAACCGGATGGTTTGGCCCGCGATGATGCGATGGGCCAAAAGATCGTCATATCCAACCTGCAACTGCGCGCCGCCGAGGGCTTTGCTCCCGACACCGTGCGTGGCATGTACCTCATCGGCCCGGACGATGTGAAGCAAGGTCCCGTGCTGCTCTACTGCGCCTATCGGCCAGAACACCGGCTGATGGAGTTCAAGGATCAGGAAGCCCTGCGCGCAGCCTTGCTGCTCGACACCGCCTTGCAGCAAGACATCCTCGCGCGTGTGCCCGATGGCGTGCGCAGCCGCTACGATCACCAAGGCTTCCTGCACCCTCATCTGTTCTGGGACCCGTCCGACCTCTACGTGTTCGATACCACGCCGGGGCCGGTGCAACTGGTCCGCCGAGTCATCGAAGGCAATGCCCTCCACGTCCTGTATGACGAGAACGCGCTCCTTCTTATCGAGTTGGCCAAGGCACGTACGGTCACCACCGCCGAGGCCTACTGGCAGGTTTTCCGCTACGTGCTGGGCCTGGCGATCGAACAGGGATCGCTGTTCCTGCCGGGCAAACTGGCGGCGGTGATCGCCACCCTGCAAAGCGCGCAGTGGCTCAAGGGCTCGGCCGAAGCGGCGCTCAAGCACAACTGGGGCGAGTCCCTGGCGGAGTTCGTCACCGCCTTGGGGAGCCTGGCCAGCAATCGCATGCCCCATCACGCACTGAGCAAGAAAGGTGTGCCGTCGAGCCCCGCGCCAGAACCAGCAGCGGTCGACATCGACCCCGCCTGGACGACTCAGTCCCTGCGGCCTCAATTCTCGGGAAGCCTGGCCAACTTGCGATGTGATGACATCCAGCTCAAAGATTTGAGCAAGAACGCCGCGCTGAACCTGTACGTCGACACCACCGCGAATCGTTATTTCGCGGCGGTGGCGGGGAATGTCTATGAAGTCGGCAAGCCTGGGGAACACTGGAGAATCATCAAGGATGGCAAGGCTGGCCCGGACCTGAAAGAAGTAAATGGCCAGTGGCAGATCGACCTCAAGGAAGGCCTGCTCGGCGGCGGGATCATGCCCAGCTGTTTTGACTCGGCTGCCGCAGACCTCGACATCGCGCTGCGCTTCACCACCTTGGCGTCGGGCATGAAAGACATCAGTGCACTGCACCCGCTCAAGCACGCCATGCTGGTGCGGGCCTATGACAAGGCGCGCCACTACCTTGAGACCGCGCTCGAGAACCTTGAGGCACCCAGTCCGCAGGTCGCGCTGTCGCCCAGGACCTTGAAGATCCTGAGCAATGCGTTCGGGCACGTTCCGTCCCCGCAGGCGGTGGAGCAGCTACGGGACTACACCAAGCGGATATTGACGCATTTGCTTTCGGATCCCATGAAGCCCGCCAGCTCGAAGCGCATCGTCGTTGGCGTCAACATGCCGGGCTATGAAGACACCGTAGCCTTCGTCTATGACGAAGATCCAGGCAAACGGATTTTCCTCACCGAGCGGTTCTTTACCCTGCCATGGGACGTCTCAGTGCATGCCCTCGCCTCCGATACCGAGTTGCTCGCGCATCAGCAGGCCGTCTCGTTGATCCATGAAATCTCTCATCAGATCCTCAGAACGGTGGACATAGCCTACGTGGAGGCCTCATCCCCCTTTATCGATCAGCTCAGCCGCAATAGCGGCGGCAGGCGCAATGTCCGTGACGAAATACTGGCCTTTCGACGCAACGGCCTGTCGGTGAACACCTCACCCCATACTCTGTTCAAAGTCCGGGTAAACATGGTGTGGCGCGACATTGTCGCCGACGATGGTCGTGCCTTCGACGCGATACTCAAACTCACCAAGACCGACAAATTAGTGAATGCCCGCGCGGCCTTCTACACCAACCCGCAGATACGCACCGATATCATTATGGCCAACGCTGACTCCTTGTCTTGGCTGATCGCCAAGCTGGGACGCACGCGTTTCGCCCCTATCGGCTGAAATGAAAATGCCCCGTATCCGAAGATACGGGGCATTCCTGTGTGACTGCGCAGCGGATCACGCTGCGCTACAAAGCTGACAGCACTTACGCGCCGGAAGCCTTGGCAGCAGCGACGTCCTTGATGGACAGCTTGATGCGACCGCGGTTGTCGACGTCCAGTACCAGCACTTCGACTTCCTGGCCTTCCTTGAGGATGTCGGTGACTTTCTCTACGCGAGCATCGCTCAGCATCGAGATGTGCACCAGACCGTCCTTGCCCGGCAGGATGTTGACGAACGCACCGAAGTCAACGATACGCTCGACCTTGCCGACGTAGATCTTGCCGATCTCGGCTTCGGCGGTGATGCTCAGAACGCGCTGACGCGCAGCTTCTGCTGCTTCTTTGCTTTCGCCGAAAATCTTGATCGAGCCGTCGTCTTCGATATCGATCGAAGCCTTGGTTTCTTCGCAGATGGCACGAATGGTCGCGCCGCCTTTGCCGATGACGTCACGGATCTTGTCGGTGTCGATCTTCATGGCGATCATGGTCGGCGCGTTGGCCGACAGCTCGGTACGCGAAGTGCCGAGGATCTGGTTCATCTGGCCGAGGATGTTCAGGCGCGCTTCCAGGGCTTGGCCCAGGGCGATTTCCATGATCTCTTCGGTGATGCCGTTGATCTTGATGTCCATCTGCAGCGCGGTGACGCCTTTGGCGGTACCGGCTACCTTGAAGTCCATGTCGCCGAGGTGATCTTCGTCACCCAGAATGTCGGTGAGGATGGCGAACTTCTCGCCTTCTTTCACCAGGCCCATGGCGATACCGGCAACCGGCGCCTTCATTGGCACACCGGCGTCCATCAGTGCCAGAGAAGCACCGCAGACCGACGCCATGGAGCTCGAACCGTTGGACTCGGTGATTTCCGAAACCACGCGGATGGTGTACGGGAATTCGCTGGCATCCGGCAGCATGGCCGAGATGCTGCGACGGGCCAGACGGCCGTGACCGATTTCGCGACGGCCAGCACCGCCCATGCGACCACACTCACCGACCGAGAACGGCGGGAAGTTGTAGTGCAGCATGAACGGGTCTTTTTTCTCGCCTTCGAGGGTGTCCAGCAGTTGCGCGTCACGGGCGGTACCCAGCGTAGCAACGACCAGCGCCTGGGTTTCACCACGGGTGAACAGCGAAGAACCGTGGGTCTTTGGCAGAACACCGACTTCGATGTTCAGCGGGCGTACGGTCTTGGTGTCGCGACCGTCGATACGTGGCTTGCCGTTGACGATGTTTTCGCGAACGGTGCGGTATTCGATCTCGCCGAAGATTTCCTTCACTTCGCCAGTGCTTGGGCCGTTTTCAGTGGCGAACTTGGCAACCACTTGGTCACGCAGTTCACCCAGCTTGGCGTAACGATCAGCCTTGACGGTGATGGTGTAGGCCTGAGAAACGGCATCGCCGAACTCACTGCGGATAGCGCCCAGCAGCTCGGTGTTCCAGGCTTTAGGGGTCCAGCTCCAGGTCGGCTTGGCAGCTTCGGCAGCCAGCTCGGTGACGGCTTTGATGACCGACTGGAATTCATCGTGGGCGAACAGCACGGCGCCCAGCATCTGGTCTTCGGTCAGCTCTTTGGCTTCCGACTCAACCATCAGCACGGCGTCCTTGGTACCGGCAACGACCATGTCCAGGCTCGAAGCAGCCTGCTGCTCGTACGTCGGGTTCAGCAGGTAGCCGGTGCTTTCGTGGAAAGCCACACGAGCGGCGCCGATCGGGCCTTCGAATGGAATGCCGGAGATGGCCAGGGCTGCCGAGGTACCGATCATCGCAGCGATGTCCGGATCGGTTTTCTTGCTGGTGGAAACGACGGTGCAGACAACCTGCACTTCGTTCATGAAGCCTTCAGGGAACAGGGGGCGGATCGGGCGATCGATCAGACGCGAGGTGAGGGTTTCTTTCTCGGAAGGACGGCCTTCACGCTTGAAGAAACCGCCAGGAATTTTACCGGCAGCGTAGGTCTTTTCCTGGTAGTGCACGGACAGAGGGAAAAAACCCTTGCCTGGATCCGCTTGCTTGGCACCGACCACGGTGACCAGTACGGTGACGTCGTTATCGACGGTGACCAGTACGGCGCCTGAGGCTTGACGGGCAATGCGGCCCGTTTCGAGGGTAACGGTCGACTGACCGAATTGAAACTTCTTGATGACCGGGTTCACGGTTTCCTACCTTCTTGATTGCTCTGGGGGAACTGGGTTCTTGCGAATGCTTGGGCAGGCAGGGGATTCGGCCCCGATGACCGTCCAGATACAACTTGAGGCTGGAGGCCTGTCCGCCCTGGCGGTGAACCCGCTGGGGTACGACAGACAACCAACCTCAGGAATGCGCGCGGCGCCCTCGCAGGCCGGAGCTTGAGCCCTGGCCGGCGAACACAACACGCCACGCTTGTCACCGCGTGTCAGGCCGCTATTAGCGACGCAGACCCAGACGACCGATCAGGGCGCTGTAACGGGTGATGTCCTTGCCCTTCAGGTAGTCCAGCAGCTTGCGGCGCTGGTTGACCATACGGATCAGACCACGACGCGAGTGGTGATCCTTGCCGTTGGCCTTGAAGTGACCTTGCAGCTTGTTGATGTTGTGGGTCAGCAGTGCAACTTGCACTTCTGGCGAACCAGTATCACCAACGGCTTGCTGGTAGTCGGCAACGATTTGAGCTTTGTCTTCAACGCTAAGAGCCATGAGGCATCTCCAGTACTAGGGAACCCGCAAGCGGATTCCAACAGGCCAGGGTAATACCCTGTATTAATAAAAAGAGGTGCGACCGTGCCTGTTGACAGCCGTCCTCGACCAGCCGCCAGGGAACCCCCGGCGACCGGGATCGGTCATTCCGACCGAATCAGTCGACGTGGCGCAATGCGCCCGTCTTCGCTCACTTCACCGATCCCGATGAAGCGACCATTGTGATCCTGTACCCGCACCATCCCGAAGCGCGGTGCATCGGGGGCTCTGACCGCCTGCCCGTGCAACCAGTAGTGCGCGCTGGCCTCGGAGAACTGCAACAGAGGCCAATCCTGCAAGCCGCTGTCCGATGGCATCAGGAAGCGATCCACCGCCTCGTTGCCGCCTTCGGCGTGTACCGCCTCGAGTTCTTCGAGGGTGACAGTCTGGGCCAGGCTGAACGGCCCGGCGTGGGTACGGCGCAGTTCCGCGACGTAGGCGCCACAGCCCAGCTGCTCGCCAATGTCTTCGACCAGCGTGCGGATATAGGTGCCTTTAGTGCAGCCTACCGACAGTCTGGCGCGGGTCTGCTCGTGTTCGAGCAATTCCAGCCGACCAATAGTAACAGAACGCGCTTCCCGCTCCACTACTTCCCCTGCACGGGCGAGCTTGTACAGCGGCTGACCATCACGCTTGAGCGCCGAGTACATCGGCGGGATCTGCATGATAGGGCCGCGAAACGCTGGCAGAGCAGCCTCGATATCGGCGCGACCGACGGTCACCTCACGAGTCTGCAGGACCTCACCTTCGGCATCCGCCGTGGTGGTGGTCTGCCCGAGTTGCATCACCGTCTCGTAGCCCTTGTCGGACTCGAGCAGGTACTGGGAAAACTTGGTAGCCTCGCCGAAGCACAAAGGCAGCACACCGGTGGCCAGCGGGTCGAGGCTGCCGGTGTGCCCGGCCTTCTCGGCGTTCAGCAGCCAGCGGACTTTCTGCAGGGCGGCGTTGGAGGTGAACCCCAGCGGCTTGTCGAGCAGAATGATGCCGCTGACGTTGCGGCGAATACGTTTGACCTGAGCCACCGATTACTCCTTGGCGTCTGTTTCCGGACCGTCTTCGGGGTGAAGATTGTCCTCTGCCACGGCACGTTCGATCAGCGCCGACAGGTGGGCACCGCGCGAAACGCTTTCGTCGTAATGGAAGTGCAATTGCGGCACGCTGCGCAGCTTCATTTCCTTGGCCAACTGCATGCGCAGAAAGCCAGCGGCGGAGTTGAGCACCTTGATGCTCTGCTTGATGTCTTCGGCGCTGTCCTCGCCCATCACGGTGATGTACACCTTGGCGTGGCCCACGTCACGGCTGACGTCGACGGCAGTGATGGTGACCAGGCCCACGCGGGGATCCTTGACTTCACGACGAATCAATTGTGCCAGCTCGCGCTGCATCTGATCGCCGATCCGTTGGGTACGGCTGTATTCTTTTGCCATGTTTCACTACCTGTAACTAGAGCGGCAAACGCCCGGTCAGGCATAAAGCCGGACCGGGCGTTGCGTTCAGAACCGGGCGAAACATTCGCGCGGTTCCATGAGCTCGCGGATTAGAGCGTACGAGCCACTTGGACCTTCTCGTAGACTTCGATCTTGTCGCCCGGCTTGACGTCGTTGTAGCTCTTGACGCCGATACCGCACTCCATGCCAGCACGAACGTCGGAAGCATCGTCCTTGAAGCGACGCAGCGATTCCAGCTCGCCTTCGAAGATAACGATGTCTTCGCGCAGTACACGGATCGGACGGTTACGGTAAACCGTACCCTCGATGACCATGCAACCCGCGATCGCACCAAACTTCGGCGAACGGAACACGTCACGCACTTCGGCGACACCCAGGATGTTCTCGCGAACATCGCTGCCGAGCATGCCGGTCAGGGCTTTCTTGACGTCTTCAATGATGTCGTAGATCACGTTGTAGTAACGCATATCCAGACCTTCCTGCTCGACGATCTTGCGCGCGCCGGCATCGGCACGCACGTTGAAGCCGAACACTACTGCATTGGAGGCCAGTGCCAGGTTGGCATCGGATTCGGTGATACCACCGACGCCGCCACCGACCACACGCACTTGCACTTCGTCGTTGCCCAGGCCGTTGAGCGCACCTTGCAGCGCTTCGAGCGAACCGCGGACGTCGGATTTGAGGACGATGTTGAGCGTCTTCTTCTCTTCCTGGCCCATGTTCTCGAAGATGTTTTCCAGCTTGCCGGCGTGAGCACGGGCCAGCTTGACTTCGCGGAACTTGCCTTGACGGAACAGCGCGACTTCACGGGCTTTCTTCTCGTCAGCCACAACGCTCATTTCGTCGCCAGCGTCCGGTGTACCGTCCAGGCCGAGGATCTCGACAGGGATGGATGGACCAGCTTCCTTGATCGACTTGCCGTTCTCGTCGAGCATGGCACGCACGCGGCCATAGTTCGAACCGACCAGGACCATGTCGCCCTGACGCAGGGTACCGTCCTGAACCAGCACGGTGGCCACCGGGCCACGGCCCTTGTCCAGACGGGACTCGACCACCACACCACGGCCAGGGGCCGAAGGGGTTGCGGTCAGTTCCAGCACTTCGGCTTGCAGCAATACGGCTTCGAGCAGTTCGTCGACGCCAGTACCCGCTTTGGCCGAAACCGGTACGAATGGAGTGTCGCCACCCCACTCTTCGGAGGTCACGCCGTGCACCGACAGTTCGCTGCGGATGCGATCCAGGTCTGCACCCGGCTTGTCGATCTTGTTGACCGCCACGACCAACGGGACGCCAGCTGCCTTGGCATGCTGAACGGCTTCGATGGTTTGCGGCATCACGCCGTCGTCCGCTGCCACCACGAGGATGACGATGTCGGTCGCCTTGGCACCACGGGCACGCATAGCGGTAAACGCGGCGTGACCCGGGGTGTCGAGGAAGGTGACCATGCCACGGTCGGTTTCGACGTGGTAGGCACCGATGTGCTGGGTGATACCACCGGCTTCGCCAGCGGCAACCTTGGCACGACGGATGTAGTCGAGCAGCGACGTTTTACCGTGGTCGACGTGACCCATGACGGTCACCACCGGCGCACGTGCAAAGGCTTCGCCTTCGAACTTCAACGATTCGGCCAGGGAGTCTTCCAGGGCGGTGTCGCTGACCAGAGTCACTTTGTGGCCCAGTTCTTCAGCAACCAGTTGGGCAGTTTCCTGATCCAGTACCTGGTTGATGGTGGCTGGAGTACCCAGCTTGAACATGAACTTGATGACTTCGGCAGCTTTCACCGACATCTGTGCGGCCAGATCGCCGACCGAGATGGTCTCGCCGATCTGTACGTCACGCACGACAGGGCCGGTCGGGCTCTGGAAACCATGAGCGTTGCGCTTTTTCAGCTTGCCCTTGCCACGGCCACCGCGACGGAAGCTGTCGCTTTCTTCTTCGGTGGTGCGCGGAGCGGCACGCGGAGTCGGCGCCTTCTCCTTGACGGTGGCACGGTGCGGCTGGTTCTTGCGCTCGCCGGCACGGCGGTCGTCTTCACCTTTGGCCTTGTCCGGGCGACGTGGCGGTTCTTCACGCTTGCGCTCGCCAGCCGGGGCAGGCGCCGGGGCTTGTGCGACGAAAGCGTCGGAAGCCACAGGGGCCGGTGCAGCGGCCGGAGCTGCTGCAGGTGCCGGGGCTGCTGGAGCAGCGGCGGCGCCTTGCGGCGCGTTCGAGGCTTCCTGAGGAGCCTTCGAGCGTGCTTCTGCCTCTGCCTTCTGGCGCACAGCGGCTTCGGCCGCACGGCGCTCTTCGAGCTCGCGCTTCTGCTCGGCCTGGATTTCTTCCGGGCTGCGCTGAACGAAAACTTTCTTCTTGCGTACTTCTACGCTGATGCTTTTGCTACCTGCTACACGCAGGGTGCTCGTGGTTTTGCGCTGCAAGGTGATCTTGCGCGGTTCTTCCACTTTTACCTTGTGGCTGCTTTTCAAATGAGCCAGCAGAGCCTGCTTCTCATTATCGGTCACAACTTGTCCGGCGTCGGTGTGCGGCAGACCTGCCTCACGCATCTGCTGTAACAGGCGCTCTACCGGTGCAGCGACCTCTTTGGCCAGTTCATTCACCGTGACTTGCGTCATGCACTTCTCTCCTCAGGCCGCGCCTACTTACTCGAACCAGTGGGCTCGGGCGGCCATGATCAACTTGCCGGCACGATCTTGGTCAATGCCGTCGATGTCGAGCAGATCGTCAATAGACTGCTCGGCCAGGTCTTCGCGGGTAATTACGCCGCGCACCGCCAGTTCCATCGCCAAATCCTTGTCCATACCCTCAAGCGAGAGCAGGTCTTCGGCCGGATGGGCGTCTGCCAGCTTTTCCTCTGTAGCGATGGCTTTGGTCAACAAACGATCCTTGGCACGAGCGCGAAGCTCGTTGACGATATCTTCGTCAAAGCCGTCGATGTTGAGCATTTCTTCCAACGGTACGTAGGCAATCTCTTCCAGGCTGGTGAAGCCTTCATCAACCAGCACCTGCGCCAGCTCTTCGTCGACTTCCAGCTCGTCGATGAAGTTGCGCAGGATGTCGCCGGTTTCTGCTTGCTGCTTGGCCTGGATGTCCGATTCGGTCATCACGTTCAGGGTCCAACCGGTCAGTTGGCTGGCCAGGCGGACGTTCTGTCCACCACGACCAATCGCTTGAGCCAGGTTGTCTGCGCCGACCGCGATGTCCATGGCATGGGCATCTTCATCAACGATGATGGCGGCCACTTCGGCAGGCGACATCGCGTTGATCACGAATTGCGCAGGGTTATCGTCCCAGAGAACGATGTCGACACGCTCGCCGCCCAGTTCACCCGAAACGGCCTGTACGCGGGAACCGCGCATACCGATGCAGGCGCCCTGAGGATCGATACGCTTGTCCTTGGAACGTACGGCGATCTTGGCTCGGGAGCCAGGATCACGAGACGCAGCCATGACTTCGATCAGCCCTTCGGCGATTTCCGGCACTTCGATGCGGAACAGTTCGATCAGCATTTCTGGCGCAGTACGCGACAGAATCAGCTGCGGACCGCGATTCTCGGTGCGGATTTCCTTGAGCAGTGCACGCAAGCGCACGCCCACCCGGAAAGTTTCCCGGGAAATAATGTCTTCACGGGCCAGCAACGCTTCCGCGTTGTTGCCCAGGTCGACGATGACATTGTCACGGGTGACCTTCTTGACGGTCCCGGAGATGATCTCGCCGAGACGCTCGCGATAGGCATCGACCACTTGAGCACGTTCGGCTTCGCGAACTTTCTGCACGATGACCTGTTTGGCGGTCTGGGCAGCGATACGGCCGAATTCGATCGAATCGATCTTTTCTTCGACTACTTCACCGACCTGAGCGCCAGGGTGCGAGATTTCCACCTTGCTTGGCCAGGTCTCGATGGCCGGATCGTCAAGATCAGCCTCCTCGACCACAGTCCAGCGACGGAACGTCTCATAGGCACCGGTGTGGCGGTTGATTTCCACACGCAGGTCAACTTCGTCTTCAAAACGCTTTTTGGTGGCCGTAGCCAGCGCTATTTCCAGCGCCTCAAAAATAACGCCCGCCGGTACGCCCTTTTCATTGGATACCGACTCAACAACCAGCAGTACTTCTTTGCTCATCGTACGCCTCGCCTTTCGCAAGCCATTTGGATCCGCGGGATCCGCGTCTCAGTCAAAACTGGGAATAATGTTGGCCTTGTCGACCATATCGATCGGCAACAGGAACTCGTGATCGTCTACCTGGACTACCACATCCTGTTCCTCCACCCCGCGGAGAAAACCCTGAAAGTTGCGTCGCCCTTCGAAGGGCGAACGCAGCTTGATCTTCACTTGTTCGCCGACAAATTGGGCAAACTGTTCAAGAGTGAACAGCGGGCGCTCCATGCCGGGAGAAGAAACTTCAAGGGTGTACTCGACGGAGATAGGATCTTCAACGTCCAGTACGCCGCTGATCTGGCGGCTGACGATTGCACAGTCATCCACCAGCACGCCGCCTTCCTTGTCGATATAGACACGCAACAAAGAATGGCGACCTTGAGCGGAAAATTCGATCCCCCAGCATTCATAGCCAAGGGCCACGACCACCGGGGCCAACAAGGCCTGCAACTGTTCTAGCTTGCTCGACACCTGAACCCCCTCGTGCATGTTCATGCATGCTAATGCAAATAAAAAATGGGCGAAGCGCCCATCCCGGATACGCCGTTGAATACCGACGCAAAGACTGTCCAGCCAACAAAAAGCCCCTAAAAAGGGGCTCTGCTAAAACTGGTTGCGGGAGCTGGATTTGAACCAACGACCTTCGGGTTATGAGCCCGACGAGCTACCAGACTGCTCCATCCCGCGACAAAGCTGGGGCGAAAGTATAAGACCGAACCCCTGTCGGGGTCAATCCAGCCTTTCACCGACAAGAAAGCCCGCATCTGCGGGCTCCCCTGATTAATTGGTACCGAGAAGGGGACTCGAACCCCTACACCCTATGGGCACAACCACCTCAAGGTTGCGTGTCTACCAATTCCACCACCTCGGCAATACAACTTTTACTACCCGTACAACCATGATGCCCTTGCGAGTATCACTTTTGCTCTTGAGCAGGAGGGACGTCAGATTTCACATCACTCTTTTGCTCTTGAAGCACCGGAACATCATCTGAAACCGGCTTTTGCTTTGGAACCACAACCGCTGGAACTTGAGGGAGACCTACTTGAGTCAGCTGGTGAGCTTTCTCTTTAGCAAAGTAACCTAACCCCAGGCTGGTTATGAAAAAACATGCAGCTAGTATAGCAGTAAACTTACTAAGAAAGGTAGAGGAACCTTGGCCTCCGAAGACAGTATTTGATGCACCTGCTCCGAACGACGCGCCAGCGTCCGCACCTTTACCCTGCTGCAGCAAAACCAGAGCAACTACGCCCAGGGCACCCAGCAGATGAAAAACGACTACGACTGTTTCCAGCATTTTCTCAGTTTCCCGCGGCGCGAATGATCGCACCGAACTCATCTGCATTCAGGGAAGCTCCACCAATGAGCCCCCCATCGATATCCGGCATGCCGAACAGCTCAGCCGCATTGGCCGCCTTCACGCTGCCGCCGTATAGAAGTCGCGTATTACCCGCCACTTCAGAATTCTTTGCCGCCAGCTGCGCGCGGATGGCTGCGTGCACATCCTGCGCTTGCTGCGGCGAGGCCGTGAGGCCCGTGCCGATGGCCCATACAGGCTCATAAGCGATGATCGCGTTGACGAAAGCGTCGATACCCAGGGCATCAATCACGCTATCGATCTGCCGACCGACTACTGCAAGGGTCTTGTCCGCCTCGCGCTCTTCCAGGGTTTCCCCTACACAGAGCACCGGAGTCAAGCCACTGGCCTGGGCTGCTGCAAACTTTCGCACCAGCAGCTCATCGGATTCGGCAAAGATCTGCCGACGCTCCGAGTGCCCTACCAGCACCAGCTTGCAACCGGCTTCCGCCAACTGCGCCGGCGAGATCTCGCCGGTCAACGCACCCTGCTCGGCTTGCTGGGCACTGTTCTGCCCACCGACCACAATCGACTGTCCTTGCAGGCCAGCGACGACGCGATCGATATACAACGCCGGCGGGAACACCGCCACGTCGACCGAACCCGGCAGAGACAGATTGCTCAGTCCCTTGATCAGCTCAGCGACGCTGTTGCCGGTACCGTGCATTTTCCAGTTACCTGCTACCATCGTGCGACGCATGCTGTACCTCGTCGGTCAAAGTGGGCGCAGATGTTACCCAACCAGATCATCACTGGCAAGCCGTATTCAGGCGCAAACTTCACTTACCAGTTTTGCCAGCTCGTCGGCGTAGCCACGAACCTGCTTTTCATCGTCGCCTTCGACCATGACACGCACCAGTGGCTCGGTGCCGGACTTGCGCAGCAGCACTCGACCACGACCGCCCATTGCAGCGGTCACGCGCTCACAGGCCTCCTTGACCGCAGGGTGCTCGCAAGGGTCGACATCCCCCCCGGCAAAACGCACATTGACCAACACCTGCGGGCACTTGCGCACCCCCTGACGGGCGTGAGCAAGGCTCTCGTCACGGCGCCTGAGCGCCAACAGCACCTGCAGCGCAGCGATGATCGCATCCCCGGTAGTGGTGTGCTGGCAGCACACCACATGGCCGGAATTTTCGCCGCCCAACTGCCAGTCACGCTCCTTGAGCTCGGCCATCACGTAGCGATCGCCGACCTTGGCGCGCACAAACGGAATCGCCAGATCCTGCAACGCCAGTTCCAGGCCGAGATTGCTCATCAAGGTGCCGACCACGCCACCATTGAGACGGCCGCGCTCTTGCAGGTCGCGGGCAATGATGAACAGCAACTCGTCACCGTCGACGATAGCGCCCGTGTGATCGACCATAAGCACGCGATCGCCATCGCCGTCGAAGGCGATGCCCAGATCGGCGTGACCGATCAGTACAGCGGCCTGGAGGGCCTCCATGTGGGTCGAACCGCAATTGTCATTGATGTTCAGGCCATCAGGCGCTGCGGACAGCACGGTCACGTTCGCGCCGAGCTCACGGAACACATTGGGGGCAACTTTGTAGGTGGCGCCATGAGCACAGTCGACCACCAGCTTGAGGCCGGCGAAGTCGGTGCTGCTGGGCACGCTGCTCTTGCAGAATTCGATGTAACGGCCCGCCGCGTCGTTGATCCGCGATACCTTGCCCAGCTTGCTGGACTCGGCCACGGTCATCGGTGCGTCCATCAACTCTTCGATCATCGATTCGATCTCGTCGGGCAGCTTGGTGCCCTGCCCCGAGAAAAACTTGATGCCGTTGTCGTCGTGCGGGTTATGCGAAGCGCTGATGACGATGCCCGCCTCGGCATGAAAGGTGCGCGTCAGATAAGCGATCGCCGGGGTCGGCATCGGCCCCAGCAGCATGACATCGGCACCCGCGGCAGAAAGACCGGCCTCCAGGGCGGATTCGAACATGTATCCGGAGATCCGCGTGTCCTTGCCCACCAGCACCCGGCAGGCGCCCATCTTGCGGAACGCCATGCCAGCCGCCCAGCCCAGTTTGAGCATGAAGTCGGGAGTGATCGGATACTCGCCAACACGCCCACGAATACCGTCGGTGCCAAAATACTTTCTGCTCATCAATTTCAATCCTGTCTTGTTCGGCAACGCCGTTCGGCGTTGTGCTCGGGCGCCTATTCGGCGGCTTCGACCGCTGCAATCATACGCACTACATCGACCGTTTCAGCCACGTCATGCACACGCAAGATGCGCGCACCCTTGAACATGGCCATGGCTGCCAAGGCCAGGCTGCCGCTCAGGCGCTGATCGACCGTGCGGTTCAAGGCGCGTCCCACCATACTCTTGCGCGACACGCCGACCAGCAGCGGGCGCCCGAGGGCGTGCAGGGCTTCCATGTGACGGAACAGGCTCAAGTTGTGCTCATGGGTCTTGGCAAAGCCAAAACCCGGGTCCAGGACGACACGCTCGACTGGTATACCCGCCGCCACACAGGCCTGCATGCGCTCATCCAGAAAAGCACTGACCTCACCCACCAGGTCATCGTAATGAGGCGAGTCCTGCATGTCACCCGGTTCGCCGAGCATGTGCATCAGACACACGGGCAAGCCAGTGTCGGCTGCCGCTTGCAAGGCGCCAGGGCGACGCAGGGAGCGCACATCGTTGATCAAGCCGGCGCCCAGGCGCGCGGTTTCGCTGATGACCTGCGGCGTGGAGGTGTCGACCGAGATGATGACGTCCAGCTCCCGCGCGATGGCATCGACCACCGGCGCCACACGGTCAAGCTCCTCGGCGACGCCCACCACTTTCGCACCAGGGCGAGTTGACTCGCCACCGACATCGATCAGTGTCGCGCCGGCTTCGACCATCGCAACGGCATGCCGAATGGCCAAGTCGCGCTGAGCGAAGCGGCCACCATCGGAGAACGAATCGGGAGTGATATTGAGGATACCCATGACATGGGTACGGGACAAATCAAGAACCCGGTTGCCACAAGGCAACCGGGTCGGGTGTAGCGTGGATATCATGTCAAACCTTGGGGCCGGAGACCTTAGTGTTGAGCTGCTGGACCGCCGATCGGACTGGATGGCAGCTCACCCTCTTTAACAGGCGTACCCGCAGAACCCGAACCGCCACCGGACCAGTCGCGCGGCTCGCGAGGGGTACGTCCAGCCATGATATCGTCGATCTGGTCAGCATCGATAGTCTCGTACTTCATCAGCGCATCGGCCATCGCATCTAGTTGGGCACGCTTGTCCGTGAGGATTTGCTGCGCCGTGCTGTAGCAGTTGTCGATGATCGAACGCACTTCGGAGTCGATCAGCTTCGCGGTTTCGCCCGACACGCTGGCGTTGCCCGAACCACCACCGCCACGCAGGAACGGCTGGTCGTCGTCCTCGGCATAGAGCAGCGGGCCGAGTTTTTCCGAGAGGCCCCACTTGGTCACCATGTTCCGCGCAATCTGACTGGCACGCATGATGTCGTTGGAGGCGCCAGTGGTGACACCGTCGAAGCCCAGGGTCATCTCTTCGGCGATACGGCCACCGTACAGCGAGCAGATCTGGCTGATCAGCGCACGCTTGGAGAGGCTGTAGCGATCCTCTTCAGGCAGGAACATGGTCACACCCAACGCCCGACCGCGGGGGATGATCGACACCTTGTAGACCGGATCATGCTCAGGCACGACGCGACCAACAATGGCGTGACCCGCCTCATGGTAAGCGGTGTTACGTTTTTCTTTCTCGGACATGACCATGGTCTTGCGCTCTGCGCCCATCATGATCTTGTCTTTGGCCAGCTCGAACTCTTTCATCTCGACGATACGCTTGCCGTTGCGGGCAGCGAACAGCGACGCCTCGTTGACCAGGTTGGCCAGATCGGCACCGGAGAAGCCTGGCGTCCCACGAGCGATCACACCCGGGTTGACGTCATCGCCCAGCGGCGCTTTTTTCATGTGCACTTTGAGAATCTGCTCGCGACCTCGGATGTCCGGCAAGCCGACCACCACCTGACGGTCGAAACGACCTGGACGCAGCAGTGCTGGGTCAAGTACGTCCGGACGGTTGGTTGCAGCAATGACGATGATGCCGTCATTCATTTCAAAACCATCCATCTCGACCAGCAACTGGTTGAGGGTCTGTTCGCGCTCGTCGTGACCGCCGCCCATGCCGCCGCCACGATGACGACCCACTGCATCGATCTCGTCGATGAAGATGATGCAGGGCGCGTGTTTTTTCGCTTGTTCGAACATGTCACGCACGCGGCTCGCACCGACACCCACGAACATCTCGACGAAGTCGGAACCGGAGATGGTGAAGAACGGCACCTTGGCTTCGCCAGCGATGGCCTTGGCCAGCAAGGTCTTGCCGGTACCCGGAGGACCGACCATCAATACGCCGCGCGGGATACGACCGCCGAGGCGCTGAAACTTGCCCGGATCGCGCAGGAACTCGACCAGTTCGCCGACTTCCTCCTTGGCCTCGTCGCAACCGGCGACGTCACCCAAGGTGGTCTTGACCTGATCCTCGGAGAGTAGCCTCGCCTTGCTCTTGCCGAAACTCATCGGCCCGCCCTTGCCTCCCGCACCGCCTTGCATCTGGCGCATGAAGAACATGAACACGGCAATGATCACCAGGATCGGGAAGCTCGCCACCAGCAGTTGGGTCCAGATGCTCTGCTGCTCGGGCTGCTTGCCTTCGACCACCACATGGTTGTCGACCAGGTCACCGATCAGGCCGTTGTCGGCGATATTCGGACGGATGGTCTTGAAGTTGTCACCGTCGCTGCGCTTGCCGGTGATGACCGCGCCGTCCACGGTGATGCGCTCGACCTTGCCATCTTTGACTTGCTGAATGAAGTCGGAATAGTTGAGGGTCTGCGGCTCGTTAGGGCTGGAGAAGTTGTTCATGACCGTCACCAGGACGGCTGCAATGATCAACCACAGGATGAGGTTCTTTGCCATATCGTTCAATTCACTACCCTCTGAAGCAAGCCACCGGGGCAGACGTGCCTCGCATGATAATCATCGGCCTAACTTACACGACACTTTCATAGTCTGCAGACACAGTCTGTAACCCTTTGTAAAGCATTGACTACAATATTGGCCTATGTGCTGACCAATCGCCCCATTGAAAATATCAATCAATGAGGCTCAGCGCCCCTATTGTTGCTCGTTGCCACCGCGGAACCCGCGGCCCAGAAGGTATTGCTCGCGAGAGCGATCCCGGGAGGAGTCAGGTTTACGTACCTGAACCTTGTCAAACATCTGCCGAACGGTCTTGTGATAGACGTCGATGCCTTCGCCCTGAAAGATCTTGATCAGGAAGTCGCCACCCGGCTTGAGCACCCGGCTTGCGAGGTCCAGTGCCAGTTCACAAAGGAACATGGCCTTGGGCATATCGACGGCCGGCATTCCACTCATATTGGGTGCCATGTCGGAAATAACAAGGTCTACCTGCGAATTACCTACCGCTTCGAGAATCTGCGCCAGCACGGCGTCCTCGGTGAAATCGCCCTGAATGAAGGTCACGTCAGGGATGCTGTCCATTTCCAGGATGTCGGAGGCGATCAACCGACCCTGACCGCCGATCAGCCGGCTGGTGACCTGCGACCAGCCGCCCGGCGCGGCGCCGAGGTCGATCACACTCATGCCAGGACGGATGATCCGGTCCTTTTCCTGGATCTCCAGGAGCTTGTAGCTCGCACGGGAGCGGTAACCATCCTTCTGCGCCATCTTGACGTAAGGATCGTTGAAATGTTCTTTCAGCCAACCAAGACTGGTTTTGGAACGGGCCACTGGGCACCTCGATATTTCTGGCGTCGCGATTAACTGGGCGCGGAGATTGCCGCTCGGGTAAACTGGCCGCCGCTTTTTACAAGATCAGACAAGGGTCAGATTATGCCGCTCACTCAGGAGCAGAAGAAACAGTACAAATCCATCGGCCACCATCTGAAACCGGTTTTGATTGTGGCAGATAATGGATTGACTGAAGGTGTTTTAGCAGAGTTCGAACGCGCTGTGAGCGATCACGAGCTGATCAAGATCAAGCTCAACATCCTCGATCGCGAACAACGTCTGGCGACCATTGCACAGCTGTGCAAGACCGGCCGCGCCGATCTGGTGCAAGTCATCGGCAAAATGGCGTTGATCTACCGCAAGAATCCGCAGGTGAACAAACAGCTGTCGAACGTCCACCGGGCGCATTGATCGCTTAAAAAGCTTCGCGGGCAAGCCCTGCTCCCACCGTGTAGGAGCAAGGCGTGCCCGCGAAGGGTTCACCCCGTCAGATGTGCTTGACGCTGACGATCTCGTACTCGACGACGCCGCTCGGCGTTTTCACCGCCACCACGTCGCCCTCTTCCTTGGCAATCAAGGCGCGAGCAATGGGCGAACCCACGGAAATCTTTCCGAGTTTGAAGTCGGCTTCATCTTCCCCGACGATGTGATAGGTCACTGATTCGTCGGTTTCGACGTTGGCGATCTCCACTGTCGTGCCGAAAATCACCTTGCCGGTGGGCTCGATCGTGGTGACATCGATGATTACCGCATTCTGCATGCGGCCTTCGATATCCCGGATGCGCGCCTCGACCATACCCTGCTGCTCGCGGGCAGCGTGGTATTCGGCGTTTTCCTTCAGGTCCCCCAGCTCGCGCGCAGTACCGATGTCCTGGCTGAGCTTGGGGCGCACTACCTTGGTCAGGTGCGCGTGTTCTTCTTCCAGGGCGCGCGCGCCCTGGACAGTCATGGGGTATTTGATCATGCCTTGAGCCCTGCATGCAGATCCTGCAAGCGGCGAACGGTCTTTTCCGGACCGAATTTCAGCGCTTCGCAGATAGCTTCGCCCGCAGCGATCGTAGTGGTGCAATAGATCTTGTGCTGCAGGGCGTTGCGACGGATGGAGTAGGAATCAGCGATCGACTGACGGCCTTCGGTGGTGTTGATGATCAAGGTGACTTCGTCGTTCTTGATCATGTCGACCACGTGCGGGCGACCTTCGGTGACTTTGTTCACACGGCGCACTTTGAGGCCGGCTTCCTCGATCACGCGGGCAGTGCCAGCGGTCGCGACCACTTCGAAGCCCAGGGCGATCAAGTCACGAGCGACGCCAGCCACGAGTGGCTTGTCGTCGTCACGCACGCTGATGAACGCGGTACCGCCGGTCGGCAGCACTTCGCTGGCGCCCATCTGGGCCTTGGCGAAGGCTTCGCCGAAGGTGTCACCGACACCCATGACCTCACCGGTGGATTTCATCTCTGGGCCGAGAATCGGATCGACGCCCGGGAACTTGGCGAACGGGAACACCGCTTCCTTGACGCTATAGAAGTTAGGAATGATTTCCTTGGTGAAGCCGATTTCCTTCAGCGTTTTGCCCGCCATGACCCGCGCCGCGATCATCGCCAGCGAGGTGCCGATGCACTTGGACACGAACGGCACGGTACGGGAGGCGCGCGGGTTGACTTCGATCACGTAGATCTTGTCGCCCTGCAGGGCCAGCTGCACGTTCATCAGACCGATGACGCCCAGCTCCAGGGCCATCTTCTTGACCTGATCGCGCACTTCGTCCTGCACGTGGGCAGGCAGCGAGTATGGCGGCAGCGAGCACGCGGAGTCACCGGAGTGAACGCCAGCCTGTTCGATGTGCTGCATGATCGCGCCGATGACCACGTCGGTGCCGTCGCACACCGCATCCACGTCCATTTCGATGGCGCAGTTGAGGAAGTGGTCGAGCAGCACCGGGCTGTCGTTCGACACCTGTACAGCGTCACGCAGGTAGCGCTTGAGTTCGTCCAGTTCGTAGACGATCTCCATGGCGCGGCCGCCCAGGACGTAGGACGGACGCACTACCAGCGGGTAGCCGATCACGCCGGCGGCGCGGATGGCTTCTTCTTCGCTGCGCACGGTGGCGTTCGGCGGCTGCAGCAGGTTCAGGCGCTGCACCATTTGCTGGAAGCGCTCGCGGTCTTCAGCACGGTCGATGGAGTCAGGGCTGGTGCCGATGATCGGTACGCCGGCTTCTTCCAGGGCGCGAGCCAGTTTCAGCGGGGTCTGGCCGCCGTACTGAACGATCACGCCTTTGGGCTTCTCGACCCGCACGATTTCGAGCACGTCTTCAAGCGTCAACGGCTCGAAGTACAGGCGATCCGAGGTGTCGTAGTCGGTGGAGACGGTTTCCGGGTTGCAGTTGACCATGATGGTCTCGTACCCGTCTTCACGCAGCGCCAGGGCCGCGTGCACGCAGCAGTAGTCGAACTCGATGCCTTGGCCGATACGGTTCGGACCGCCACCAAGGATCATGATCTTGTCGCGGGTCGACGGGTTGGCCTCGCACTCTTCCTCGTACGTGGAGTACAGGTAGGCGGTGTCGGTGGCGAACTCGGCGGCACAGGTATCGACGCGCTTGTAGACCGGGAAGATCTCCAGCTTGTGGCGATGACGGCGCAGGTTCTTGTCGGTAATGCCCAGCAGCTTGGCCAGGCGCTGGTCGCTGAAGCCTTTGCGCTTGAGGCGCAGCATCAGGTCCTTGTCGATATCGGCCAGACCAAGAGTCTTGACCTTTTCTTCGTCCTTGATCAGGTCTTCGATCTGTACCAGGAACCAGTGGTCGATCATGGTCAGCTTGAAGATTTCGTCGCAGGTCATGCCGGCGCGGAAGGCATCGGCCACGTACCAGATACGCTCGGCACCCGGCACGGTCAGCTCGCGCTTGAGGATGCTGTGGAATTCCGGGTTGCTCGGCTCGACTTTCGGATCAAGGCCGCACACGCCCACTTCCAGGCCGCGCAGAGCTTTCTGCAAGGACTCCTGGAAGGTCCGGCCGATGGCCATGACTTCACCCACGGACTTCATCTGAGTGGTCAGGCGGGCATCGGCTTTCGGAAATTTCTCGAAAGCGAAGCGTGGCAGCTTGGTGACCACGTAGTCGATGGACGGCTCGAAGGACGCCGGGGTCTTGCCGCCGGTGATGTCGTTCTGCAGTTCGTCGAGGGTGTAACCGACCGCCAGCTTGGCCGCGACCTTGGCAATCGGGAAGCCGGTCGCCTTGGACGCCAGCGCCGAGGAACGCGATACCCGCGGGTTCATCTCGATCACGACCATGCGGCCAGTGTCCGGGCAGATACCGAACTGCACGTTGGACCCGCCGGTTTCGACGCCGATCTCGCGCAGTACCGCCAGCGAGGCGTTACGCAGGATCTGATATTCCTTGTCGGTCAGGGTCTGTGCCGGGGCAACGGTGATCGAGTCACCGGTGTGCACGCCCATCGGGTCGAAGTTCTCGATCGAGCAGACGATGATGCAGTTGTCCTTTTTGTCGCGGACCACTTCCATCTCATACTCTTTCCAGCCGATCAGCGATTCGTCGATCAGCAGTTCCTTGGTCGGCGACAGGTCCAGACCACGGGCGCAGATTTCTTCGAACTCTTCACGGTTGTAAGCGATACCGCCACCGGTGCCGCCCATGGTGAAGGACGGACGGATGATGCACGGGAAGCCCAGCGTCTCGAGGACTGCGTTGGCTTCTTCCATGGTGTGGGCGATACCGGAGCGCGGGCAGGCCAGGCCGATGGACTTCATGGCCTTGTCGAAACGCGAGCGGTCTTCGGCCTTGTCGATGGTGTCGGCGTTGGCACCGATCATTTCGACGCCGAACTTTTCCAGGACGCCTTCGCGCTCCAAGTCCAGGGCGCAGTTGAGTGCGGTCTGGCCACCCATGGTCGGCAGCAGGGCGTCAGGGCGCTCGGCCTCGATGATCTTGGCCACAGTCTGCCACTTGATCGGCTCGATGTACGTGGCATCGGCCATGTCTGGGTCGGTCATGATGGTGGCTGGGTTGGAGTTCACCAGGATGACGCGGTAACCCTCCTCGCGCAGGGCTTTGCAGGCCTGGGCGCCGGAGTAGTCGAATTCACAGGCCTGACCGATGACGATAGGGCCGGCACCGAGAATCAGGATGCTTTTTATGTCTGTACGTTTTGGCATGGGTTGTCACTCAAGTCCGCAATTCAGTCGGCGATCCCGGGGGATGGCCGGCTTGACATCATTCGTTGGCGTGGGTGGCTGCCACCGTCGCCGGGGCTGCCACTCGTACGCGCGTGGGCTTTTCGAATCCAGGCCTTAGCGACGCTTGGCCATGGCATCGACGAAGCGGTCGAACAACGGCGCCACATCGTTAGGGCCCGGGCTCGCTTCAGGGTGACCCTGGAAGCTGAAGGCGCTCTTGTCGGTCAGCTCGATACCCTGCAGGGTACCGTCGAACAGCGACTTGTGGATGGCGCGCACGTTACTCGGCAGGGTGGCCTCATCGACCGCAAAACCGTGGTTCTGGCTGGTGATCATGACCACGCCGGTATCCAGGTCCTGGACCGGGTGGTTGGCACCGTGGTGCCCGTGACCCATCTTGACGGTCTTGGCGCCAGCGGCCAGGGCCAGCAGCTGGTGGCCCAGGCAGATACCGAACACCGGAATGTCGGTTTCGAGCACTTCCTTGATCGCCTTGATAGCGTAGTCGCAAGGCTCGGGATCGCCCGGACCGTTGGACAGGAACACGCCATCCGGGTTGAGTGCCAGTACGTCGCTGGCCGGGGTTTGCGCTGGCACCACGGTGACGCGGCAACCGCGCTCGACCAGCATGCGCAGGATGTTGACCTTGACGCCGTAGTCGAACGCGACCACGTGGTAAGGCAGCTCGCTGGCCGGGATCTCGGCGTGCTCGTTGGTAGCCAGATCCCAGACCGTGGAACGCCACTCGTAGCTTTCCTTGACGCTGACGACCTTGGCCAGGTCCATGCCCTTGAGGCCCGGGAAGCCGCGTGCGGCAGCGATAGCGGCTTCTTCGCTGATGTTGTCGCCGGCCATGATGCAGCCGTTCTGAGCGCCTTTCTCACGCAGGATGCGGGTCAGGCGGCGGGTGTCGATACCGGCGATGGCCACCACATTGTTGGCCTTCAGGTAGTCCGACAGCGACATCGTGTTGCGCCAGTTGCTGGCAACCAGCGGCAGATCACGGATGACCAGGCCGGCGGACCAGACACGGTCGGACTCGGCGTCGCCCGGATTGGTCCCGGTGTTGCCGATGTGCGGGTAAGTCAGGGTAACGATCTGCTGGGCATAGGAAGGATCAGTAAGGATTTCCTGATAGCCTGTCATTGCGGTGTTGAACACCACCTCGCCAACGGTCTGACCGTCGGCTCCAATGGCGTCACCGCGAAAAATGCTGCCATCAGCAAGGGCGAGTATGGCTGGCGTAGTCAAGAAGACCTCCCGTAAATAAAGCCTGAAAGGGCGATCGCAGGTTGCAAAAAAGCGGAATGACGTATAGACACGTCACCCCGCTTTCTCGTCGAAATTATCTGCGCGCTTTTAGTGGACACACTAAAGCTGTAGCTTACAGAAAAAGGCTTTTTTGGTCCACCGCTATTGCGCCTGATTGCGCGGAGAATGCGACACAGGGGGTCGCAGCGGTGTTTCTGGGGGGCTTCGCGAGCTGAACTCGCTCCCACGAGGAAGGTATTACCCTATGGAAGCGGACTCTGCCCGCGAAACTAGCGGGATCAATGCAGATCCAGCACATCCTGCATATCATACAGACCCGGCGCCTTGCCATCCAGCCACAGCGCTGCACGAACGGCACCCTTGGCGAAGGTCATGCGGCTCGACGCCTTGTGAGTGATCTCGACGCGCTCGCCTTCAGCGGCGAACAGCACCGTATGATCGCCCACCACATCCCCACCGCGCACAGTGGCGAAGCCGATGGTTTCGCGCTCGCGGGCACCGGTATGACCTTGACGGCCATACACCGCGACCTTGCTCAGATCACGATCCAGCGCCTTGGCGATCACCTCGCCCATGCTCACCGCCGTACCTGACGGGGCATCGACCTTGTGGCGGTGATGCGCCTCGATGATCTCGATATCAGCCTCTTCACCCATCACCCGCGCAGCCATCTCCAGCAGCTTGAACGACAGGTTCACGCCGACGCTGAAGTTGGAAGCGAAGACGATCGGGATGTCCTTGCCCGCCTCGACCAAGTGCCGCTTCTGCTCCGCCGAGAGACCCGTGGTACCGATGACCATGGCCTTGCCGGCCTTGCGGCAGAACGCCAGGTTGTTGAGCATCACATCCGGCAGGGTGAAGTCGATCAACACATCGAATTCATCGACCACCGGCGCCAGGCTGCCGACCAATTGCACGCCGATACGCCCCAGGGAAGCCAGTTCACCAGCGTCGGCACCCAGCAACGTACTGCCCGGACGCACGATGGCGGCGGTCAGCCCCGTCAGCGGTGCACGCTGCTGCACTGCCTCGATGAGATTCTTGCCCATGCGCCCGGCGGCGCCCATTACCGCTATACGTCGCATACCCGTATTCCTTTGAAAGCTTCACGGGCAGAGCCCGCTCGCACACATCTGTGGGAGCAGGCTCTGCCCGCGAAGAGGCCCTCAGCCTTTGGATCGATTACAGATCGCCGAAGAAGCGCTTCACGCCTTCGAACCAGCCATTGGCCTTGGGCGAATGGGAGGTGTCGCCCTCAAGCGAAGCACGGAACTCTTCCAGCAGCTCGCGCTGACGACGACCCAGATTGACCGGCGTCTCGACCGCTACGCGGCACATCAGGTCGCCCGCGCCGCCACCGCGCACCGGAGCAACGCCCTTGCCGCGCAGACGGAACTGCTTGCCGGTCTGAGTCCCTTCGGGGATCTTCAACTTGATGCGGCCATCCAGCGTCGGCACTTCGAGCTCGGCGCCCAGCGCTGCATCGGTGATGCTGATCGGCACTTCACAGAACAGATGCTTGCCGTCGCGCTGGAAGATCGCATGCTCGCGCACGCTGATCACCACATACAGGTCGCCCGTCGGACCACCCTGCGCGCCCGCCTCGCCTTCGCCGGACAGACGAATGCGATCACCGGTATCGACACCTGGCGGTACTTTGACGGAAAGCGTCTTGGATTCTTCGACGCGGCCCGCACCGTGGCACGAATCGCACGGGTCGGAAATGATCTTGCCCTGACCGTGGCAACGCGGGCAGGTCTGCTGCACCGAGAAGAAGCCCTGCTGCATGCGCACCTGGCCAATACCGGCACAGGTCGGGCAGGTGATCGGCGCCGAGCCTTTCTTGGCGCCGCTGCCGTCGCACGGCTTGCAGTTGACCAACGTCGGCACACGGATATTGACCGTCGTACCGCGCACGGCTTCTTCAAGGTCGAGCTCGAGGGTGTAACGCAGATCGCTGCCGCGCTGAGCGCCACCACGACCGCCGCGACCCTGGCCACCACCGAAGAAATCACTGAAGACATCACCAAAGATGTCAGAGAAATTCTGCCCGCCAAAACCGGGACCGCCGCCGCCACCCATCTGCGGGTCGACGCCGGCATGACCGTACTGGTCGTAGGCAGCACGCTTGCTGGCATCGGAGAGTACTTCGTAGGCCTCGTTGGCCTCCTTGAATTTCTCTTCCGACTCTTTGTCATCCGGATTACGGTCCGGGTGATGCTTCATTGCAAGGCGGCGATAGGCCTTTTTCAGGTCTGCCTCGCTGGAGCCTCGCTCCACCCCCAGCACTTCGTAATAGTCACGCTTAGCCATAAGTCTTTGCACTCTTTTTGAGAGCCAGCACGCAAGAGCGCAGCGGGCCGTGCGGCCAACATCCGATCATGTCGCATGCTGTAAAAAATTCGTGGATTCCAGACACGCCAACGCGGGAGCAAGCCCCCGCGCGGCGACATCCTACCAGCGACTGCACAAGCACAGTCAACTGGCCGACCAACAAGCGTACTGCTTACTTGTGGTCTTTGACTTCTTCGAACTCAGCGTCGACGACGTCATCGGGCTTCTCGGCTTTATCGCCGGCAGGCTGTGCACCGCCTTGAGGCTGTTCGGCCTGGTCAGCGTACATTTTCTGCGCCACGGGTGCGGAGACCTTGGACAGCTCTTCGACCTTGGCTTCGATGGCAGCCTTGTCGTCGCCCTTGACGGCGGCTTCCAGTGCAACCAATGCAGACTCGATAGCGGTCTTCTCTTCAGCGGTGACCTTGTCACCAGCATCGGCGATCATCTTGCGAGTCGAGTGCACCAGTGCATCACCCTGGTTACGGGCAGCGGCCAGCTCTTCGAACTTGCGGTCCTCTTCCGAGTTGGCTTCGGCGTCACGGATCATCTGTTGAATTTCTTCGTCAGACAGACCGGAGTTGGCCTTGATCACGATCGACTGAGTCTTGCCAGTGGCCTTGTCCTTGGCACCTACGTGCAAGATGCCGTTGGCGTCGATGTCGAAGGTCACTTCAATTTGCGGCACGCCACGTGGAGCCGGTGGAATCTCGGCCAGGTCGAACTTGCCCAAGGACTTGTTCTGACCGGCTTGCTTGCGCTCACCTTGCAGCACGTGAATGGTCACGGCGCTCTGGTTGTCATCGGCCGTCGAGAACACTTGCGACTTCTTGGTAGGAATCGTGGTGTTTTTCTCGATCAGCGCGGTCATCACGCCGCCCATGGTTTCGATACCCAGAGTCAGCGGGCTGACGTCCAGCAGCAGCACGTCTTTGACGTCGCCGGCCAATACGGCGCCCTGGATGGCAGCACCCATGGCGACGGCTTCGTCGGGGTTGACGTCTTTACGGGCTTCTTTACCGAAGAAGTCAGTGACCAGTTTTTGCACCAGCGGCATGCGAGTCTGACCACCGACCAGGATCACGTCGTTGATCGAGCCAACGTCGATACCGGCATCTTTCAATGCGATACGGCAAGGCTCGATGGTGCGCTGAACCAGGTCTTCAACCAGAGCTTCCAGCTTGGAGCGGGAGATCTTCACGTTCAAGTGCTTTGGACCGGTGGCATCTGCAGTGATGTACGGCAGGTTGACGTCGGTCGACTGGCTCGAGGACAGCTCGATCTTGGCTTTTTCAGCGGCTTCTTTAAGACGCTGCATGGCCAGCGGGTCACCTTTGAGGTTCATGCCGCTTTCTTTCTTGAATTCGTCGACGAGGTAGTCGATCAGGCGGATGTCGAAGTCTTCACCCCCCAGGAACGTGTCGCCGTTGGTGGCCAACACTTCGAACTGGTGCTCGCCATCGACTTCAGCGATTTCGATGACCGACACGTCGAAGGTACCGCCACCCAGGTCATAAACGATGACAGTGTGGTCGCCCTTGGCCTTGTCCATACCGTAGGCCAGTGCGGCAGCGGTAGGCTCGTTGATGATGCGCTTGACGTCCAGGCCAGCGATACGGCCGGCGTCTTTGGTGGCCTGACGCTGGCTGTCGTTGAAGTAGGCCGGTACGGTGATGACCGCTTCGGTGACGGCTTCACCGAGGTAGTCTTCGGCGGTCTTCTTCATCTTCTTGAGGATTTCAGCCGAGATCTGTGGCGGTGCCATTTTCTGGCCGTTCACTTCAACCCAGGCATCGCCAGTGCTGTCAGCCTTGACGATCTTGTAAGGGACCATCTGGATGTCTTTCTGTACGACTTCTTCGTCGAAGCGACGGCCGATCAGACGCTTCACCGCGTACAGCGTGTTGTGCGGGTTAGTGACTGCCTGACGCTTGGCGGACTGGCCGACCAGGATTTCGCCGTCGTTGGCGTAAGCGATGATCGACGGGGTAGTGCGAGCGCCTTCAGCGTTCTCGATCACTTTGACCTTGCCGTTTTCCAGAATCGAGACGCAGGAGTTGGTGGTCCCCAGGTCGATACCGATAATCTTGCCCATGTCTTTACTCTCCGAACTTGCTTGATTTGGTTGCCCCAGAGGTTGTGGCCATCTGCGGTAGCACTTAAACGCTTGACTCTAAAATGGGGGCCTGTTGGCGCTTTTCAAGGCTGCCGACAGAAATTCCATCAGGCCTTTTCGTCGATCGACGGCTGCGGCGCGGACGGCGCCTTGCTGACCACGACCATGGCCGGACGCAGCAGGCGGCCATTGAGGCTGTAACCCTTCTGGAACACCTTGAGCACGCTGTTGGGCTCGACGTCTGCGCTCTCCTGCATGGCCATGGCCTGGTGCAGCTCGGCGCTGAAGGGTTCGCCGTGCGGATCGAGAGCCTCAAGGTTGTAGCGCTTGAGGGTGTCCTGGAACATCTTCAGGGTCAGCTCGATGCCTTCGCGCATCGGGCGGATGTTGACGTCTTCAGGGTTGGACAGGTCCAGGCCGCGCTCGAGGCTGTCGATGATCGGCAGCAGGTCGCTGGCGAACTTCTCGAGGGCGAATTTGTGGGCCTTTTCGACATCTTGCTCGGCACGACGACGAATGTTCTGCACGTCGGCGGCGACGCGCAGGGCGTTGTCCTGAGCCCCAGCCAGTTGTTCTTCCAGGGTCTTGATACGCGCAGCGTGATCGTCGCTACCGCCGTCCGCGTGATTCGCTTCCGGGTTCAGGTCATCCAGAGTCTGTTCGTCAGCCATGCAAATTCTCCTGTCAATCAATGTCGTGGGCGAGCTGTTGTCGCGCTTCTGACCGGGTATATGGGGTCGTAAAATCACGCTTCAAGGGGCTGCAGCAGATAAGGCGCTGTACGGTGGAATCACACAATCGCGATAAAAAACCTGGTTTCGCTCGCAAATAGACCTAAGCGGGGGCATTGTCAGCCCAACCCGAACCACTGTATAAATAACCAGACATTGAACCTGGGAGCTGCCTTTATGTTGGTGCACCTGTCCGTACACAACTACGCCATCGTCGAACACCTCGACCTCGAACTCGCGCGCGGCATGAGCGTCATCACTGGCGAAACCGGTGCTGGCAAATCGATCATGCTCGATGCCTTGGGGCTGACCCTGGGCGATCGTGCCGAGCCCGGCGTGGTACGCCCCGGTGCCGACAAGGCGGACATCCTCGCCTCCTTCGATCTTGCAGATATTCCCGAGGCCAGCGCGTGGCTCGCCGAACGCGACCTCGACTCCGCCGGGCCGTGCATCCTGCGCCGAGTGATCACCGCCGAGGGCCGCTCGCGGGGCTACATCAACGGCACGCCCTGCCCGCTGGGCGACCTCAAGGCGCTGGGCGAACTGCTGATCGACATCCATAGCCAGCACGAACACCAGTCGCTGCTCAAAACCGACACCCATCGCCGCCTGCTGGATGAATATGCCGGCGCTGGCGATCTGTCGCGCCAGGTGCAGATGGCCGCGCAACGCTGGCGGCAAACGCACCAGGAGATCGAGCACCTGCGCAATTCCGGCGACGAGCAACGGGCGCGTCATCAGTTGCTCAGCTACCAACTCGAGGAGCTGGAAAACCTCGCACTGGGCGAGCACGAGCTGGACGAACTGGAATCCGAGCAGAAAAACCTCACCAACGCCGAGGCGCTGTTCGGCATCTGCCGCCAGGTAATCGACCTGTGCAGCGAGAACGATTCAGGCAACGTGCTCGGCGCCTTGACCGCCAGCCTCAATCGCCTCGGTGCCACCAACAATCCGCCCCACGCCTTGGGCGAAGCCGCTGGCATGATTTCCAGCGCGCAGATCCAGGTAGAAGAAGCCGTCGGCGAGCTCAATCGTTTCCTCGATAACTTCGACGCCGACCCGGCGCGCCTGCAATACATCGACGAGCGTCTCGACACTATCTATACATTGGCGCGCAAGCACCGCATTCAGCCGGGTGAACTGGCGCACATGCACCAGACGCTGCTGGACGAAATCGAAACGCTGAACGCCAACGATGAGTCCGTCGAACGCCTGGGGGAAGAGTTGGCAGCCTACGCCCGCCACTACCAGGAGAAAGCCCGAGAGCTGAGCGAGTTGCGCCAACAGGCGGCGCACAGCCTGGCCACTGCGGTGGAGGCAGAAATCCAGCGCCTCGGCATGCCGGGCGGTCGATTCAGCATCGAGCTGCGCCCCCACGGCAGCAACAGCATGCAGCCCCATGGGCTGGAGCAGGTCGAGTTGATGGTCAGCGCCAACCCCGGCTTGCCGCTCAAGGCGCTAGCCAAGGTCGCCTCCGGTGGCGAGCTGTCACGGATCAGCCTGGCGATTCAGGTGATCACCGCGCAAACCTCCCGCGTGCCGACGCTGGTGTTCGACGAAGTGGACGTGGGTATCGGCGGCCCGACCGCCGAGATCGTCGGGCAATTGCTGCGCCGCCTGGGTGAGCGCGGACAAGTGCTGACCGTGACGCACTTGCCGCAGGTGGCGGCCCAAGGGCATCACCATCTATTCGTACACAAGGTGCGCGGCAGCGATGAAACCCGCACTGCGGTGTCGAGCCTCAACAAGAACGAACGGGTCGAAGAAGTGGCGCGCATGCTGGGTGGCATCGACTTGACCAAGGAATCCTTGGCCCATGCCAAAAAGATGGTGGTTACTGCGAAGTCCTGATCTGCGGGTGACTGCACCGGCCTTTTCACCGCCGGACGCGCCCCCTTGCTCCCACCGAGCTGGCCGGACTTGAGTCGTAATCTGCCCCCGCCTAAATTTCCCCGACCACTCAAAGCACAAAGGCGACCCTAGGGTCGCCTTTGTTTCATGTGTAGCCCCGCAAACCGCAGGCCCACTCACTTCTTCTTGCGGACGTACAACACCAGGTTGTGGTCAACCAGCTCGTAACCATGTTCCGTGGCGATACGCTCCTGCAGCTCCTCGATTTCGGAGCTCTTGAATTCAAGAACCTCGCCCGAATCGACGCATACCATATGGTCGTGATGCTCTCGATCGCTGACAGCTTCGAACACGGCATGGCCGCCATCGAAGTTATGACGCATCACCAACCCAGCAGACTCGAACTGAGTCAGCACACGGTAAACCGTGGCCAGCCCGACATCCTCGCCAACTTCCATCAATGCCTTGTAGACATCCTCGGCACTCATGTGGCGCTGCGGAGAATTCTCCAGCATTTGCAGGATTTTGACCCGAGGCAGGGTAACCTTCAGGCCGGCTTTACGTAGTTCGTTATTTTCTACCATGGTCAGCTTTCTCGCCGATGCTGCTTCGCAGCTTCTCTTAATGCGGGTATGATCGGGGTTTACGTTGTCCCAGCCAAGATAGTGGAAGTCGCCCACCGATGCAAAACACCAAGCACTTGCTAACCAGCCTCACCTTCGTGGGACTGCTCGCACTCGCCGGTTGTTCGTTCCCCGGGGTTTACAAAATCGACATCCAGCAGGGCAATGTCGTCACGCAGGACATGATAGACCAGTTGCGGCCAGGAATGACCCGACGCCAAGTAAGGTTTATCATGGGCAACCCCCTGCTGGTCGACACATTTCATCCCAATCGTTGGGATTATCTGTACAGCCTGCAACCCGGGGGCGGTGAACGCCAGCAAGAGCGCATCAGTATTCTATTCAACGGCACCGACCAATTGGCCGGCCTGTCGGGCGATTTCATGCCGGGCGTGAGCAAGGATCAAGCGATCCTCGGCCAGGACAGTGGCACCACTGTCAGCCCAGGCGCCCCGGCGGCGCAGCCTGGCAAGCCAGAAGCGCCTGCTACCCCGGGCTCGACCCTGGACAAGATCCAGCGTGACGTCGACGGCGTGAAGGTACAGGCCGTACCGACACCGCAACCGATCGAATCCTCGCCACAGTAATATCGCCATAAAAAAAGCCGGCTCGCGAGCCGGTTTTTTTATGCATGAAATTTTTCATTCATGAAGATTTTTGTTCATTGCGAGGGATCAGCCGCGCTTCTTGCTCGGCCTGGCCGTCTTGGCTGCGCGCATCCGCCGCACCTCCATAGGGTCGGCAATCAGCGGCCGATAGATCTCAATGCGGTCGCCGTCTTCCAGCACATGCTCAGCAGGCTTTTCGATACGTCGACCGAAAATCCCCATCGGGCATTCCAGCAACACGACCGAGGCAAACTGTTCGGCTATCCCCGACAGCGTCACCGCCTGATGCATCGTGGTGCCCGGCGCAACCCCAACCGCCAGCAGCACCTGGCGATCGACATCGGCATACACCACTTCAACGCGGATCAATGCCGGTTCAGCCGTGCAGCTGCTTGGCACGCTGACAGAATGCATCCACCAACGTGTTGGCTGCCTGATTGAACAGCGGACCCAAGGTGGCACGGACGATCGGCCCGGCGTAGTCGAACGACAGGTCGAGGCTGATCTTGCAGGCCTTCTCGCCCAAGGGTTTGAACACCCAAAGCCCATGCAGCTGGGTAAAGGGGCCTTCTTCCAGATTCATTTCAATCTGCTGGCCCGGCGTCAGGGTATTACGCGTGACCAAATGCTGACTGAGGCCGCCCTTGGCTACCTCGAGGCTAGCGACCATCAAGACGTCGGAGCTCTCACGCACCTTGGTCGTCGAGCACCACGGCAAGAACTCGGGATAGCGCGCCACGTCGTTGACCAGATCATAGAGCGCCTGGGCTGGGTAAGGGAGCAAGGCGGAGCGTTGGATATGGGTAGTCATTCAGGCGTCACTTCCAAAAGCTGAGCGGCAGATCAGGGAGAATGCCGGGGGCGCCATCGAGCGCTGCGAGAAAATGTTCATGGCGGTATTGTCCGGTATTAATCTCACTCGCTCAAGCATGCAGCATCCCGGTAGCCGACGACGCGCGGACTCCCTATAATGCCCGCCCTATGGCCAAACAAAAGAAACACCCGGAAGGGACAATCGCGCAAAACAAAAAAGCGCGACACGATTACTTCATCGAGCACAGGTTCGAGGCCGGTATGGTCCTCGCCGGCTGGGAAGTGAAAAGCCTGCGTGCAGGCAAAGCCCAGTTGGTGGACAGCTACGTGCTGCTCAAGGACGGCGAAGCCTGGTTGCTCGGCAGCCACTTCTCGCCCTTGTCCACAGCCAGCACTCACGTGATTGCCGACCCGGTACGCACGCGCAAGCTGCTGCTCAACAAAAAAGAGCTCGATCGCCTCAACACTGCGGTGCAGCAAAAGGGCTACGCCTGCGTTGCGCTATCGCTGTATTGGAGCAAGCACCTGATCAAGTGCGAAATCGCGCTCGGCAAGGGCAAGAAGGAATACGACAAGCGCCACACCGAGCGCGAACGCGACTCCGACCGCGAGCTGCAACGCGCCGTGCGGACGAAGGGCAAGGACGACTGAGTCCCACGCGGCTCTGCGCGATAGCTCTTTGTCCATAGGCCATACCGGCCCCTTCGCGGGCAAGCCTTGCTCCCACAGCCGTACAGTGCTGTAACTGTACGGCTGTGGGAGCAAGGCTTGCCCGCGAAGACGCCTGTCCGATCCCTACAGATCCCTGCGTTGAAACCCCCTCCCCGCGCCTCACTCCCCCAAAATTGACATCCCCCGCCAACCCCCTCTAATCTAGCCCCACACCCAGAACAATTGGTCTTACCAATTATCCAGCCATGATCCAACCCTGCCCAATAACAACAAGGGGGCTCAATGCGCACCCAGCACCCGCTTACCGTCCAAGCCATCGCCCAACTGAATTCCGTCTCGCTGCCCGCAGCCTTCCTGTACGCGGCCGAACAGTTGATCCCGGCCAACCGCCGCTTCGATGACCCGACCTCGACCCTCGCCTTCGGCACCGACGCCAGCTTCTATCGGCTCATCCCGAAACTGGTCATCCGCGTCGAGTCCGAAGACGAAGTCGTCGCCCTGCTCAAGCTCGCCCACCGCGAACATGTGCCCGTGACCTTCCGCGCCGCCGGCACCAGCCTCTCCGGCCAGGCCATCAGCGACTCGGTATTGATCGTGCTCGGCGATAACTGGAACGGCCGCGAGATCCGCAACCACGGTGCGCAAATCCGCCTGCAGCCCGGCGTCATCGGCGCTCAGGCCAACGCTTGGCTGGCCCCTTACGGACGCAAGATCGGCCCTGACCCTGCCTCGATCAACGCCTGCAAGATCGGCGGCATCGTCGCCAACAACTCCAGCGGCATGTGCTGCGGCACCGCGCAAAACACCTACTTCACCCTCGCAGGCATGCGCATGGTGCTGGCCGACGGCACCCGCATCGACACTGAAGACCCAGCCTCCCTCGCGGCCCTGCGCACCAGCCACAGCACACTGCTCGACGAACTCGCACGCCTGGGGCGTGAAACTCGCGCCAACACCGCGCTGGCTGAGCGCATCCGCCACAAATACCGCCTGAAAAACACCACCGGCCTGTCGCTCAACGCCCTGGTCGACTTCGATGAGCCCGTCAACATCCTCACCCACCTTCTGGTCGGCTCCGAAGGCACCCTGGGCTTTATCAGCGCCGTCACCTACGACACCGTGCCCGAACACCCACACAAAGCCTCGGCCTTTATCGTTTTCCCAGATGTAGAGACCTGCTGCCTGGCGGTCACCGTACTCAAACAGCAACCGGTGTCCGCCGTGGAACTGCTCGACCGCCGCAGCATGCGCTCGGTCCAGGAAAAACCCGGCATGCCGGCATTCGTGCGTGAACTGTCCGCCGGCGCCTGCGCTCTGCTGATCGAATCCCGCGCCGCCAGCGCCGCGCTGCTACAAGAACAGATCGGGCACATCACGGCCTCCATCGCCGCCTTCCCCGTCGAAAAACAGGTCGACTTCACTACCGATCCTGCCGCCAACGCGCAGCTCTGGGCGATCCGCAAAGATACCTTTCCCGCCGTTGGCGCCGTACGCCCGACCGGCACCACCGTGATCATCGAAGACGTGACCTTCCCCGTCGAGCAACTGGCATTCGGCGTGCGCCGCCTCATCGAACTGTTCGAACGCCACCGCTACGACGAAGCCATCCTCTTCGGCCATGCCCTGGAGGGCAATCTGCACTTCGTCTTCACCCAAGGCTTCAACAACCCCGCAGAAATCGCCCGCTATCAGGCGTTCATGGAAGACGTCACGCAACTGGTGGCCGTCGAATTCGGCGGCTCGCTCAAGGCCGAGCACGGCACCGGCCGCAACATGGCGCCCTTCGTCGAACTCGAGTGGGGCAGCGACGCCTACCGGCTGATGTGGCAACTCAAACGCCTGCTCGACCCCACCGGCATCCTCAACCCCGACGTAGTGCTCAGCGACGACCCGCACATCCACCTCAAAAACCTCAAGCCCATGCCGGCCGCCGACGCCATCGTCGACAAATGCATCGAGTGCGGCTTCTGCGAGCCCGTGTGCCCGTCCAAGGGACTGACCCTCAGCCCGCGCCAACGCATCGTCATGTGGCGCGACATCCAGGCAAAAAAACGCCAAGGCCTCGACACCCAGGCGCTCGAGCACGACTACCAATACCAGGGCATCGACACCTGCGCCGCCACCGGCTTGTGCGCACAACGCTGCCCCGTCGGCATCAACACCGGCGAACTGGTGAAGAAACTCCGCGCGCAAAACGCCCACAACCTGCGCACCGCCAACTGGCTGGCCGACCATTTCAGCACCGCGCTCAAGGGCGCACGCATGACCCTGCACGCCGCCAACGGTGCGCGCATGCTGCTCGGCGCACCGCGCCTGAACCAATGGTCCGCTCGCCTGAGCCAACTCTCCAAGGGCCGGATTCCTGCATGGACGGCCGCCATGCCGCAGCCACAAGACACCCTGCGCTTCACGCCACAGCCAGCGATGGACCGCCCCCGCGTCGTTTATCTGGCCGCCTGCGTGTCCCGCGCCATGGGCCCGGCCGCCAGCGACCGCGAGCAAATGTCGCTACAGGAAAAAACCCACGCATTGCTCACCAAGGCCGGCTTCGAGGTCATCTACCCCGAGAACCAGGACAGCCTCTGCTGCGGCCAGCCCTTCGCCTCCAAAGGCTACAACGCCCCCGCCGAGCGCAAACGCCAGGAGCTCATCGATGCCCTGATGCACGCCAGCCGCGGCGGCCTCGACCCGGTCTACTGCGACACCAGCCCCTGCACCCTGCGCCTGGTGCAAGACCTCAACGAGCCCCGCCTCGACCTCTACGATCCAGTGCGCTTCATCCGCAGCCACCTCGTGGACAAACTCACCTTCCACCCCCAAGACACCCCCATCGCCGTGCACGTCACCTGCAGCACCCAGCACCTGGGCGAGAGCCAGGCCCTGATCGACCTCGTTCGCCGCTGCAGCACCCAGGTCGTCGTACCCGAGGGCATTCACTGCTGCGGCTTCGCCGGCGACAAAGGTTTCACCACCCCGCAACTCAATGCCCACGCCCTGCGCAGCCTCAAGGAGGCCGTGCAATATTGCAACGAAGGCATCTCCACCAGCCGCACCTGCGAAATCGGCCTCAGCCAGCACAGCGGCTTGGATTACCACGGCCTGGTGTATCTGGTAGACCGCGTCACCACCGCGCTCACCGCGCCCTGAAACAGGGCACGAACGCCACAAGATGGCGATCTCACATTATCCGCGCAAAAAGATAGAACCCCTGCAAAAGCTCGGAGTCAACACCATTAAGCCCCACTGGATGGGGCTATTTCGAACTCCGGGCGCGACGTCAGATGTCAGCCGGATCATTTTTCGCTTGAGGAGATACCCTATGAAGCGCACTACCCTGACCGGTCTGTTCATCGCCGCAGCATTCGTTGCTTCGCCTGTCTTCGCTGCCGAAGACCTCTGCGCCGGCAACATCAAGAAAATCGAAAACGAGCAAGCCACGTCCAGCGCCGCGACCGCCGATGGCGGTGTCGATTACAAAGCCTCCATCGCAGCGGCAAAGAAAGAGCAGGCTGCAGGTGACAAAAAAGGCTGCATCACCACCACCACCAAAACCTTGAGCGACATCGCCAAGAGCAAGAAAGGCGGCGCTGCCGGCAATTAATGCCGCAGAGGCGTCCTGAGCCGCTGTCGCCAGGGCGCGAGAAGACGACTGTCGACTCGTCGCCCGCTTTCGCGTACACTGGCTTCCTGCTGCGAAATCAGCAGGTTATGGGGTCGATCAGGATTCGACGCCGGTAGTGAAACTTTAGGTGCATGCCGAGTTGGTAACAGAACTCGTAAATCCACTGTTGCAACTTTTATAGTTGCCAATGACGAAACCTACGGCCAGGAATTCGCACTCGCCGCTTAATTGCGACGACTAGAGCCTGAGCTTCTGGTCACTTCGGTGCCAGCAATCACTAGAGGATGCCTGTAAACTCGAAGTGATTGTCATGCAGAACAGGATCGCCGTGCAGTACGTTGTGGACGAATCGGCTAAAACTTACACAACTCGCCCAAAGCACCCTGCCCCTCGGGCGGCCGCGGGTTAACTTAGTAGAACGGGCTAAGCATGTAGTACCGACAGCGGAGCACTGGCGGACGGGGGTTCAAATCCCCCCGGCTCCACCACTTCAACATCTAAAGACGTCCACGGACGTCTTTTTTTGTGCCTGAAATCCAGTAAAATCAAGGGTTTTAGGGCCATTGGCTTCCGTAGAAGAATTTAGAGTTCCAGGCGTTTTGGTATCCCATTTGGTATCCGGACCCACCGGTGCTATTTTTGGGATACCAAAACGGTGCCGGAGGTAGCTCTCATGCCTACTAATGCAACCCGCCTCTCAGACCGCCAACTCAAGGCAGTCAAGGCAACAGGAAAAGACTTCATTCTCACTGACGGCGACGGCCTTCAACTCAGGGTCAGAGCCAGTGGCTCGATGATATGGAATTTCAACTACCGCGAGCCGGTAACCAAAAACCGCCTCAATATGGCGCTGGGCCCTTACCCGGCTCTCTCGTTGGCGAACGCCAGAAAGAAAGCTCAAGAAGCACGTGAACTACTGGCGCTAGGCATTGATCCCAAGGCTCACCGCGATGAGCTAAGGCAGGCCAAGCTGGCAAAAACCGAGCACACATTCGAGAAGGTGGCCACCGCTTGGTTCGAGTTGAGAAAACACTCCGTCACAACGGCCTACGCCGAAGACATCTGGCGCTCACTCACGCTGCATGTTTTCCCCAGCCTCAAAGCCACACCCCTCGCAGACATCACCGCCCCCATGATCATCAAGCTCCTACGCCCGATCGAGGCCAAAGGCAGCCTGGAGACGGTCAAGCGACTTTCCCAACGTCTCAACGAAATCATGGCCTACGGCGTCAACTGCGGACTGATCTTCGCGAACCCGCTCAGCGGCATTCGGGCAGCCTTCAAAAAGCCGCAAAAAGAAAATATGCCGGCACTTCCTCCCGAAGAACTACCCGACCTTATGCTGGCGATTGCCAACGCCAGCATCAAACGCATCACCCGCTGCCTGATCGAATGGCAACTGCACACTATGACCCGCCCTGCCGAGGCTGCCGGGACGACCTGGGCAGAAATAGATTTCGAGAAACGCATCTGGACCATCCCAAAGGAGCGCATGAAAAAACGCCGTGCGCACCCCATCCCCCTAAGCGACCAGACGCTCGCGCTGCTAGAGACACTCAAGCCCTACAGCGGCCATCGGGAACACGTATTTCCGGCCGACCGAAATCCGCGTACCCACGCAAACAGCCAGACCGCGAACATGGCATTAAAGCGTATGGGCTTCCAGGATCGGTTGGTCAGCCACGGCCTGCGATCAATGGCCAGCACCATCCTCAACGAACATGGATGGGACCCGGAGTTGATTGAAGTCGCACTCGCCCATGTCGACAGAGACGAAGTCCGAAGCGCGTACAACTGAGCGGACTACATCGAGCGAAGACGCCCGATGATGACTTGGTGGAGCGAGTACATTCAAAAAGCCGCCACCGGCAATTTGTCGGTGACGGCCATTCATGAAAACAAAAACGGGAACGTCATCCCGTTTCGTTAATCAATTCCTGCTGGCGACAACGGCGACAGTGGCGACAACCCACGTATTTAGCGGTCCTTCGTATGGCGACAACGTGGCGACCGTCGCCACCATCTGCATCGCCCGTAAGCTTTTAAGGCCCAGCCCCTGAGGGCAGGAAGGCTTCGCCTTCCCGTCCTCAGGGGCTCACTTTAAAACCGACGAACGGCCCATCGTCCATTCAAAGCCACCTTCTCCCACGCACGTCCAACGACTAAAAAGCCCACCGCACACCCAGTTGACCACCTTCCGAGCACGCGTTACACCAGAGCCGTACAGCGCTGTCATCGACAGCATTGCCCAGGTAGCCAAGGGCCTTTAAGGCTACGCCCTACAGTGGTGGTCCCAGCCCATGCGCGCTCGCTTCCAATTTGGCGCGCAGTCACGCCCAACGTGATCGAAGCCGACTTATCCACAGTGCAAATGCGGCAGCCCACGCCCGTCTCTTTCTCCAGGAAAGAGACGGGCGCCGAAATCACTGCCGCAGCCCTTGCCGGGCAACACATTGCAGCGTTTGTCCCTGTGACAATCGGCGTGACAAACCCCGATGTCACTCGCAGCAGCAATGCAGATGATGGTGCCGCATCCCACGGAATGGACTGCACCTGACTGACAGTCAGGCACGCCCCGGTCATCGCATCACTGCCTGCAACAGACTCAGGATCTCGCGGCGCTGGTCTCGTCAGCCAACGCAGCCTCCACCCGCCCACCGCTATTGGTGCTCAGGAGGCCAGATCATGAGATGCCCAAGCTCCCGGTCGTAAAGAGCCGCCCGTCCCGCGTAAGTGGACAACCCTCACAGGCTGCAGGGGCCTTGATCCCTGATAACACTCAACAACCGTGGCGGGGAGAGTGAGGGAGAAATTCGAAACACCAGGAGAATGACGATGCAATTGTGCGAAGTGTTCGACCTGCCACGGCCGCTGCTGGAATACCGGCCCGAGCCGCTGGCATATCCGGTCGAAGCGTTGGGACAGATATTAGGGCCAGCCGTCCAACGCATGGCCGAGGTGATCGGCGTGCCCTGCGCCATGGCTGCGCAATCGGCGTTAGCCACTGCCGCCCTGGTGACCCAGTCGCACGCCAATGTGCAGCTCGATGGCCGTGTTTATCCGTTGTCCCTCTACATGCTGACGGTGGCATCGTCAGGTGATCGTAAAAGCGCAGTGGATCATCTGGCGCTAGCATCTGCACGTGAGTGGGAGCGGCGACAGTGGATGCTGTATTTGGAGCAACTGAAATCCAATCGCGCCGCCATTCGAGGAAAGCACGAAGCTCGTGAGTTATCCGAACCCGTCCCACCCAGATTGATCATCGCCGAACCCACGATTGAAGCCCTGATCAAAAACCTATGCCAGGGCTTGCCCAGCATGGGGTTATTCAACGATGAGGGCGGCCAGTTTCTGGGCAGCAGCACCATGAGTAAAGAGAACCAACTCAAGGCCATCACCACCCTGTCAGCGCTCTGGGATGGCAGCCCCATCGACCGGGCGCGCTCCATGCCTGGCGAAAGCCTGCGAGCTTATGATCGTCGCCTCAGTCTGCATCTGATGCTGCAACCTTACCTGGCCAACCAGCTACTCACAGACCGGATGATCAATGGCCAAGGCATCCTTGGCCGTTGCCTGATCAGTTGGCCCGAACGCCTGGTGGGGCGGCGCTTGTACAAGGCAGTCGACCTCACGCGAGATGCCAGGATCCAGCGCTACCAAGCGCGCATTACCGCTCTGCTGGATAAGCCGCTGTCGCTACACAACGACGGCTCACTTAACCCTGACAGGCTGGAACTGACACCCAGCGCTCGCACTGCCTGGATCGATATTCACGACACCATCGAATGCCAGTCTGGTGAGTTTGGCGAGCTGGCCGGCATTCAATCTGTAGCCGGGAAAGCAGCCGCCAATGTACTGCGTATCGCCGGGGTATTGGCGGTGATTGAAGACGCGCACGTAGTGGACGAGCCCCATATCCAGCGCGCCTCGACGCTGATGGATTACTACCTCGCCGAGATCCAGCGCCTGACGGAGCAAGAGCCCGTCAACACGTTACGCGAGGAATCGGATCGACTGCTGCGCTGGTTGACGCAAAAAGGCTGGACCCAATTTACCGTCCGCGACCTCAACCGCAATGGCCCCCGTTTTGCCCGCAAAAGCAGCCATCACACCATTACGCTGCTGGTCGAATTGATCTCACATAGCTGGCTGGACTCTCATGACGGAAAGACCTTCGAGGTACGCCATGTTCCGCCTCAATGATGCGGTGCGCCGTTATCAGGCGCAGCATCAGACACGGCCTGCGTTGCGGAGTGTCGCCACTTCCGTCGCCGCCTTGTCGCCATGCTTCAGACCAGCAACTACAAGGGTTGTCGCCACTGTCGCCGTTGTCGCCACACCTGCCTTAGGGCCTGTCGACATCGGCCAACTGATCCACCAAATGCGCGAAGAGGGAGCAATGTTGCGGCATCAGCAAAACGCCCTGATTATTCGTCCCACACATTGGCAACAAGTGAACAAGATCAGCGCCCACTGGAAAGCGGTGCTGCGCTTTCTGCAAGACACGGAAAACGGTGAAGCCGATGGCATTGGTCGGCCGGCGTGATGGCCGCAACTTTGGCTACGGCCGTCAGCTCAGCTATGCCGGCCCACAAGCACTGAAAGATATGTTTGCCGGCGGCCACTTCGCTACGGTCAAAGCACACAGTGATCGCTGGCAGGCTTTCGTGAAGTGGTGTCGGTCAGCGGACGGCCCCGGTTACAACGACGCCCGCCAGATAGATCGCAGTACCTTGCACAGCTACGCCACACACCTGCGTCAGCAAATCCACCAAGGTGAAATCTGCATCGCCACCGCGCAGAACCGCCTGAGTAGCGTAAACCGTACCCTCGCAGCACTACGCGGCGACCAGTACGTGAAAATCGCCAGCCCGAGTAAGACACTCGGCATGCAGCGATCAAGCGTACGCACCCGCGCACCGGATGGCCAAGAGCACCAACAACTGAGTCGAGTGATTGAAGCGCTTCGCGAACAGCACCACCACCGCGTCGCTGCGATTATCTGCTTGGCCCGCGCAACCGGCATGCGCTTGCGCGAAACGATCTTGGCTGACCTGCCACGCTTGCAACGTGAGGCTAAACACTTAGGCCGCATCAATATTCAGGATGGGACCAAAGGCGGCCGGGCTGGCGCTTCAGCTCCGCGCTGGATCATCGCAAATAACGAGGTTAAGGCAGCCTTGCAGATGGCTCATCACGCTTCGCCACCCCACAGCCGCAATTTGCTGGCCCAAGGTGAAAGCTACGCCAAGTTCCAGCAACAGACGGTGAGGCCAGCCCGTGAATTGCTTCAGAAGCTGGGACTGAAGGGGGTTCATGAATTGCGAGCCGCTTATGCGTGCGAGCGTTACGCACAACTCACTGGCCACGCGGCCCCCGTCAACGGTGGCCGATGCTATCTCATCGACCACGCTCTGGACCAAAAGGCGCGACGGCAAATCAGTCTTGAGCTTGGGCATAACCGGATCGATGTCATTTCGGCCTACATTGGAGGTCGAGCGTGACCAAACCCTTCAATATGGAGCTGTTCCTGAGCGGCGTAATGACTGGTTCAAAGGTTACGCAGCAACGTCACCTACGGCAAGCTCGATTCATGCAAGCGGCCATTCAAGAGCGCTGGCAGCGTGATAATCCTTGGACTTGGCAGCTTAAGCATGTGCGCTGGTTTCTCACTCAGTATCTGAAAGATCATTCAGACGCCACCCGGTATTATTACCTACTCACGGCTTCATTGGTCTGGAAGCGATTAGGGAAGAACCGAGACTTGGTGATCGCCCCTGCCGTGTGTCGCAACTTGCTGACAGTAGTTTGTTCAGGTGATCGTAAAAGCGCGGTAGAGCAAATAGCCCTGCAAGCCGTAAGCGACTGAGAGATATAGCAAGTGGGTCATTTTTGGGGAACAGCTCAATGCTCAACGCGCTGCAATGAGCATCAGTGCGAATCACCGACATGAAAAAGTCAGTACAGCTAGCGCTAGACGCCCGACCTGGCCCGGGTAACCGAGACAGCTCAGTGCCGAGCTCGGATTGAGATACAATCCCCGGCATTTAATACCATGGGGACCGGCATCCGCTCCCTGGGTGCCCACAAGAGATTCCGCAATGCCCCTCACGCTGCAACAACTGGAACGCCATCTGTTCAAGGCTGCCGATATTCTTCGCGGCAAGATGGACGCCTCGGAGTTCAAGGAATACATTTTTGGCATGCTGTTCCTCAAGCGCTGCTCCGACGTATTCGAGGAGCGCTATGAGCAGGTCGTTGCCGATGAAATAAATGCCGGTAAGAGCAAGGCTGAGGCCTTTGTCACGGCAGAAAATCCACGCTGGTACAAGCGCGATGGCAATTTCTGGGTGCCCAACCATTCGCGCTTCAGGTATCTGCTCAACGAAGCGCACATCAACGTCGGCAATGTACTTAACAAGGCGCTGGGCGGCATCGAGGAAAATAACGTCTCCCTGGAAGGGGTGCTTGAGCATATCGACTTCACCCGCAAGGTCGGCCAGAGCAAGATTCCCGATCAGAAGCTGCGCCAACTCATTACCCACTTCGGTGAGGTGCGTCTGCGCAATAGTGATTTCGAATTCCCCGATTTGCTGGGGGCAGCCTACGAATACCTGATCGCTGAGTTCGCCGACTCTGCCGGCAAGAAAGGTGGTGAGTTCTATACACCGCGCTCGGTTGTGCGGCTGATGGTTCACCTGCTCAAGCCGACTCTAGCACACGATGTCTATGACCCCTGCTGTGGCTCGGGCGGCATGTTGATTGCTGCCAAGGAATATATCGATGAGCACGGCGAGGACGGCCGCAAGGCCAACCTGTTCGGGCAGGAATTCAACGGTACCGTTTGGTCCATCGCGCAGATGAATATGCTGCTGCATGGCATCAGCAACGCTTGGCTGGAGAACGAAGACACGCTAGCCGACCCTCGGCATATCGAGGGCGGTGAACTGCGCCGCTTCGACCGAATCCTCACCAACCCGCCGTTCTCCATCAACTGGGGCCATACCGAGAAAACCCCGGATGGCAGCCTGGCCTGGAACCCGACATTCCGCGAGCAACGCTTCTGCTTCGGCGAGGTGTCGTTGGGCTCGAAAAAAGCCGACCTGATGTTCCTGCAGCACATGCTCGCAGTGACCCGCGACGAGGGCATGATCGCCACCGTACTGCCCCACGGCGTGCTGTTCCGGGGCGGTGAGGAACGCGGAATTCGCGCTGGCATTATCGAGAACGACCTGCTCGAAGCAGTGATCGGCCTACCGGCCAACCTGTTCTATGGCACCGGCATTCCCGCCTGCATCCTTATCCTGCGCCAACAAAAGCAGGAAGGCGCCAACCGTGTCAGCGCCAAGCCTGCCAAGCGCCAACGCAAGGTGCTGTTTATCAACGCCGACCGCGAATGCTTCGAGGGCCGTGCGCAGAACTACCTGCTGCCCGAGAACATCGAGAAGATCACCACCGCCTTCGACGAATTTCGCCGAATCGACGGTCTCAGCGACGTGGTGGATATCGCCACTCTGCGCGACAACGGGTACAACCTTAATATTCGCCGCTATGTGGATAACACACCGCCGCCCGAGCCGCATGACGTGCGTGCGCATCTGCTGGGGGGAGTGCCCAAAGCCGAAGTCCAAGCGAAAGCGCCGCTATTCGCCGCCCACGGCCTCGCCCCGCACGACCTGTTCGTCACTCGCGATGCGCAATATTTCGACTTTCGCAACGAGCTAAGCCGCCGCGCCGACCTCAAGCCTGCCGTCGAAGGCAATGCAGGACTGCAGGTCAAAGAAGCGGCCCTCCGTGATGCCTTCGAGCGCTGGTGGCACGAACACAGCCCGCGTATCAACGCACTGGCAGGGCAGCTCAATAACAGCGCTGCACTGGTTGAACTGCGCGGTGAATTACTGGCCAGTTTTAGCCAGACGCTGGAAGGCATCGGACTGCTCGACCCCTTCCAAGTCAGGGGCATCGTCGCGGGCTTTTGGTACCAGAGCAAATACGACTTCCTTGGCTTGATGGCTCGCGGTAGCCGGGGCGTAATCGACGCTTGGCGTACCAGCATCATCACCGCCCTGGAAGACAAGGCCAGCAAGCAAAGCCCGCTGGAGCACAAGCTGGTGAAGTTCCTACTTGGCGATTTCGTTGCCCGGCTGGCCGAGTTGGAGGCCAAAAAGGCCGAACTGGATAGTCAGCTCAAGGCCGCATCCCCGATCAAGGGGGAAGAGGCTGACGAGGCTGACAGCGCGACGGATACAGATGACGAAGAAAACACCGTCGACGAAGCCCAGCTCAGAGCCTGGAAAGCCGAGTTGTTCAAGGTGAAAAAACAGCTTAAAACCCGGCAGGAGAACTTCGCCAGCCACCTAAATCAGGCCGTCGACGGGCTGGACGAGCAGCAAGCGGCCGAACTGCTGTTGACCATCCTGCACAACGATATGCAAGCCATCGTCGAGCGCTATATCGCCGCCCAGCGCAAACAGATAGTCGCTGCCTTCGAGAACTGGTGGGACAAATATCGGGTGACGTTGAATGAGATTGAGCACAAGCGCGACAAGGCGACGAGGGCATTGCAAGGCTTCATTAAGGGATTGGGGTATGTCTGATCAGTGGCAGCGACGCAGCCTAGCCTCACTGGGAAGCTATGAGAACGGATTCGCGTTCAATGAGTTGCATTGGTCAGAGCACGGTCTGCCGATCATCCGAATAGCTCAAATTACCGGTAGCCAAGGCATCGTTGATCGTTTTCCCGGCCTGTTACCGGACAACTACCGGATTGACGATGGTGATCTGATCTTCTCTTGGAGCGGAACACTCGCAGTCGTACGTTGGACTGGTGGCTCAGCATGGCTGAACCAACATCTGTTTAAAGTTGTGCCTGCTGAAGGGATTGATCGCTCATTCCTGTTTCATGTGCTGCAAGCATCTGTTGCTGAAATGGGCAAGCGTACACATGGTAGTACGATGAAGCACATCAAGCGCGGAGAGCTTCGAGAGTTTTTTGTTGAAATACCGCGCAATGAGCGTGAACAGAGGAAAATCGCCCAAATACTCGACACTCTCGATACCGAGATCCGCACAACCGAGGCGCTGATCGACAAGCTCGAGGCTGTCAAGCAGGGCGTGCTGCACGACTTGCTGACCCGTGGCATCGACGCCAATGGCCAACTGCGCCCAACACAGAGTGACGAGCCGCAACTATACAAGGAGTCGCCGTTGGGGTTGATTCCGAGGGAATGGGAAATACAAAAGCTTGGAGATTTAGCAGAGGTCTCGCGCGGAAAATTCACGCACAGGCCAAGGAATGATCCAGCTTTCTTTGGGGGAGAATACCCATTTATCCAAACTGGAGACGTCGCGTTGGCTCAAGGAGGTTACATATCTAGTTACTCCCAGACTCTAAGTGAGCGCGGCATTTCCGTGAGCCAAAAGTTTCCAATTGGCACTATCGCCATTACGATCGCAGCCAACATCGCTGACACCGCGGTACTGGCGCGCCCGATGTTTTTTCCGGACAGCGTTGTAGGGGCAGTTGTTGCTCCAGAGCACAATATCCGCTTCGTTGAACTGTCGATTCGTCGGGCTAAGAGAGCCCTCAACGCTCGCGCACCTCAGAGCGCACAGAAAAACATTAATCTCCAAGACCTGCGTCCGCTCTTGGTAGCTGTGCCAAGCAGGAGTGAGCAAGATTCCATCGCTGCGCGATATGATGCCTTACAGGCAAGGTTGGAAGCGGAGCAGATCGCTGTGAACAAGCTGCTCCAGAAGAGATCCGGTCTTATGGATGACCTGCTAACCGGGCGCGTACGTATCACTCCAATGCTGGAATCTATGCAACACACTGCTGCACCAACGGAAGCCTGATATGCCCCAGCATCTACCGCCCCGCGAATCCCTCACCGTCGAGCTCAAAAGCGATCGCAGCAAGCTCCCCGACCGCGAACTAATCGAGGCGCTGATCTGCCTTGCCAATGCCGAGGGCGGCGAGCTGTGGCTGGGCGTGGAGGACAACGGCACACATACCGGCCTGCATGCCGAACATCACCTGCTGAACGGCCTTGCCGGCATGGTCGCAGCGCGCACCTCGCCGTCGCTGAACGTACAGGCCGAGGCTCTCGATCTGGATGGCGTGACCGTGGCACGTATCCATGTACCCAAAGCTCAGGGCGAAGTTGCCACCACCAGCGGCGTCTATCTACGCCGCCGCTTGAAATACTACGGCACGCCCGAATGCATAGCCATGCTGCCCCATGATCAAGCGGCAAAACTGCTCAAGCGCATGAAAGACAAGGGCACACTGATACAGCAAAGTGAACGACGCTGGTCGGTCTATAAGCTCAGCTAAAAATTCTATGAGCCGCTATGAGCCTGTATGAGCCCATACACGCCTGAACTGGATTAAAGGAGTAACCGTGGGCTGGGAATTGGATGACGTCGAAAAACCCTTTGTGGCTCAGTTACAGGGGCTGAACTGGAAGCATATCGAGGGCAGCCTCGACGACCCGGCCATCACTGGTCGCAGCAGTTTCAGTGAAGTAATTCAGCGAGCTGCACTGGCCGAGCGCTTGCTTGCCATCAACCTGCGCGACGATCAGCCCTGGCTGGATGAGCAGCGCATTGCAGAAGCACTGGCGGCCATTATCCGCGTGGGCGCCGGCAAGCTGATGGAAGCCAACCATACAGTCACTGAGCTGCTGCTCAAAGGCATCACGGTCGATGGCCTTCAGGGCTGGGAAGGCGGACGTGGTCAGACCATCCAGTACATCGACTGGGCCAACCCGGCCAATAACCACTTCCGCGTGATCAACCAGTTCCGAGTGGATTGCCCACCGGGGTATAACAGCGGCAAGAAATTTATCGTCCCGGATCTGGTGTTGCTGGTGAACGGCATCCCGCTGGTAGTGGTGGAGTGCAAGAGCCCCTCCATTCCAGAACCGCTGGCCGAAGCTGTCGATCAATTGCGCCGCTACAGCAACCAGCGCAAGGCAGCCTTCGAGGTCGAGGAAAACGAGGGCAACGAGACACTGTTCGCCAGCGTGCAGCTATTGGTCGCCAGTAGCTACGACGAGGCACGGGTGGGCTGCATTGGTGCCGGCTTCGGGCATTTCTCTCAATGGAAAACCGTGGTTGGCCCGGATGGCAACGGCAGCGAGCAGTCAGTAGCCGAGCAGCTAGGCAAAACCAAACTGTCCGAGCAGGAGCGCCTGGTGGCAGGCATGCTGACGCCGGCCCACCTGCTCGATCTGATCCGGCATTTCATGCTGTTTATGCAGGTTGGCGGGCAGACCATCAAGACGGTCTGCCGCTACCAACAGTACCGCGCGGTGAACCGCACGGTGATTCGCCTGAAGCGTGGGCAGACACGCCTTGAGCATGGCGAGAGCGATCAGCGCGGCGGCATCGTTTGGCACACTCAAGGCTCAGGCAAGAGCCTGACCATGGTATTTTTGGTGCGCAAGATGCGCACGGATACACAACTGCGCCGCTTCAAAATCATCGTGGTCACTGACCGTAAAGACCTGCAAAACCAGCTCTCCGCCACCGCCACGCTGAGCGGTGAACTGCCGGAGGTGGCCTCCAATATCGAGGGTGTTAAAGCCTTGGCACGTCGCCAGGGCCCCGGTTTGGTATTCGCCACCATCCAAAAGTATCGAAATCCCGAGCAGGAGGAAAACGGGGATGCACCCATCGCCGTGGACACTGCGCCATTCCTCAAAGCCGCAGAAAAGCGAGCGCGCTATCTGGTAAACAAACCATTCGAGGTGCTCAACCACGACGAGAGTATTCTGGTATTGATCGATGAGGCCCACCGCACCCAAGCCGGCGATCTGCAGGCGAACCTTCTGGCGGGCTTGCCCAACTGCGTGCGCATCGGCTTTACCGGTACACCGATCATCATGGGCGATAAGAAACGCACCCACGAAATTTTCGGCGCGTTCATCGACAAATACACCATCAAGGAAGCCGAGGCAGATGGAGCGACAGTGCCGGTGCTTTACGAAGGACGCACTGCCAAGGGCGCATTGAAAGATGGGGCGAGTCTGGATGAGCTGTTCGAGGATTTGTTCCGCGAGCACAGTCAGGACGAGCTGGAGCTGATCAAGAAAAAGTACGCCACCAAGGGCCATATCTTTGATGCCCCCGCGCTAATCGCTGATAAGGCGCGCGACATCCTCAGACATTACGTCACCAATATCCTGCCCAATGGCTACAAGGCGCAGGTGGTAGCCTATAGCCGGATTGCGGTAATCCGCTATTTCCACGCGCTGCAGGCCGCCCGTGATGAATTGCTGGTCGAGGCTGAAGCGCTGCCGGCAGCCGACAAGGACCTCGACGATGAGGCACTGTGCCAGCGTCCACCCAAGCTGCAGGCGCGCGTGCAGGCGTGGCGCTATCGCGACAGGGTACGCAGCCTGGAATTCGCACCGATTATCTCCGGCTCAAATAACGATCCGGCCGAGTGGAAAACCTGGACGGATGGCAGCAAGCACGAGCAACTGATCCAACGCTTCAAGAAGCCTCTTAATCATGAGCAGTCGGGCAAGACCGATCCGCTTGCCTTCCTGATTGTTAAGTCTATGTTGCTCACCGGCTTTGACGCTCCCATTGAAGGGGTCATGTACCTTGACCGGCCAATCAAGGAAGCCGAGCTGCTGCAAGCCATTGCGCGGGTCAACCGTACTGGTTTCGGCAAACGCTGTGGCATCGTGGTCGACTACTACGGGGTCGCCAACCACCTGCGCGAAGCCCTGGCAGCCTATGCGGACGAGGATATCGAAGGTGCGCTGAGCAGCATCAAGGACGAAGTGCCGGTGCTGCGAGATCGTCATCTGCGTGTAGTGGATGTGCTGCGCCGCCAGGGCATCGAGTCGCTGGGAGATGCAGAAGCCTGCATTGCCGCACTGGAGTCGGAAAAGATGCGCGCCGAATTTGCGGTAAAGCTGAAAGCGTTCCTCGACTCATTGGACACCGTACTGCCACGCCCCGAGGGCCTGCCCTTCGTCAAGGATGCCAAGCGTCTGGCCTATATCCATGCACGTGCGCGCGGGCGTTACAAGGACCTGCCGCAACTGGGCAAGGATGTCGGTGCCAAGGTGCGCAAGCTGATCGACGATCACGTTATTTCGCTGGGCATCGACCCGAAGATTCCGCCGATCCAGCTCACCGATGCAGACTTCGAGAAGCAGTTGTCGCGTAGCGTCAACGACCGCGCCAAGGCCTCAGAGATGGAGCACGCCATTCGCTCGCATGTGCGCAGCCATGCTGATGAAGATCCGGTGCTTTTTCGCAAGCTGTCCGAACGCCTGAACGAGCTGCTCAAGTCGCTGGGCGAGCAGTGGGATCAGTTGGTTGAACAGATGCAGAAGATCATCAACGAGCTGCGCAGCGGTCAAATGAGCGATGACTACAGCCCCCTGGATCTGCCCGAGCACTATGCACCCTTCCTGCGCACCCTGCTGGATGTGGTGTGTGCCGACGCCAATCCGCAGCCCGCCGAGATGCTGCGTTTGAAGGATGTGACAGTAGAATTGGTCGATTTGTTGGTGGGCGAACTCCAAAGCCACCGCGATATCTGGAGCCCGCGCAAGCGAGCGGCACAGGAAGAGCTGGCCGGGCAGCTATTCGATCACTTGATGAGACTGCGTCCGCCCTTGGTGGATAGCGATACGGCGGGTGTGCTGTCTGACCGCCTGATGGATCAGGCCAGAGCCAGCCATGAACGGTTGATGCAGCTGTGAGCAATCAAACCCTCACTGTAGACGACCTACAACTGACGCTACGCCGAAGCGCGCGGCGCAAGACGCTACAGATCACTGTCGAGCGTGACGGCGCACTTATCCTGTCTGCCCCGCCAGAGGTAGAGGAGCAAGCGCTGCGGCAATTCGTAGCGGAAAAAAGCTTCTGGATTTACTCGCGTCTTGCCGAAAAGGAACGCCTGCAGCGCTCAATCCCCACTAAGGAATACGTGGACGGAGAGGGGTTTCTATATCTGGGGCGCAGTTACCGCCTCAAACTGGTTGATGAGCAGGATGTGCCACTTAAACTCTCTGCCGGTCGCTTCCGCCTGCTGCGTAGCGAACTGCCGCGAGCCCGTGAACATTTTATCCGTTGGTACAGCGAACACGCCCGAAGCTGGCTGGCCTTGCGCGTCAAGAACCACCAAGCCCGCATGGACCTGATCCCCAGCGGTGTGCGTGTGCAGGATCTGGGCTATCGCTGGGGCTCATGTGGTAAGGGCGCACAGCTCTATTTTCATTGGAAAACAATCCTACTGCCCAAGCCCATTGCGGAGTACGTGGTGGTGCATGAAATGGTGCACCTGCAAGAGCCACATCACACCCCAGAATTTTGGCTCCGCCTGGAACGCGTCATGCCTGACTATGCACAGCGCAAGACATGGTTGGCAGAACACGGAATTGATGTTGAAGGCCTCTGAGTACCATGGCTGACCATTTCACCAGCACCCGCGACTTAGGTACTGGTCAGAACCAACCAACTTGGCTATGAGGATGGCTTACAAGCACCAGGGTTCCAGCGATCGGATAAATCTCTGCATTTAACCTTTGAGCCAGACATTAGAATCACCACGCGCCTAGAACTCTTTGAACAACCATACCCTGCAGAAAATCAATAAAATAATTCACGGCTGCCCTGGCGTCGCCCCACCAGAGTTGTCTCTAATAATCATAGGCTTTATGTAACCTTTAAATACCTCAGCCGCGGCACCCAGTACACTTTCTATCTTCTTATAATGACCCGGACGCAATTTACTTTCCTTGTCCAAATAGTTCAAAACGAGTAGAACCTGTTCACGATCTAGCATTGCAAGCGTTTGCTCAGCTACGCCGTACAGAAGGACCAACGCACCATTCTTTAGCGTTTCCGGACGCTTAAGCGCACCGAGCACCCGGCCAAAGCCCGCAGCCATGTCGCCGCCCTGATCATCACGAAGCCAATCCAGCAGCGATGAATGATTTAACTTATCTGGCTTTTTGTTTGGCAGCTTACTCGGCAATGCCCGTTTCGTCCTACCCAAAATTAACTCAGGCCACCGTTCAACATCCGAGCGATCATCATAATCAGGAAGAGATATAGTATTATATGAGTATGCAATGGGAACGCCAAGTCTCTCATAAGCAAGGCAGCTTTTGAATTGCTCGCCATCAAACTGGTCAAAAACCCCGCTTTTACAATTAAGCTCTTTAATTTCCAAAAGCAGTATTTTAGCGTTTTCCAGCATAGCGACTAGATCACCACAATACAGCCGCATTCCGTCGCCTTGCTGTACAGCATATGGGGGGAAGGTTTTGAGCGAAGTCCGACTATCTCTGCAATAGGCTTCCAATGCACCGGTAATTGCAGCTTGAATTACGTTTTCCTGCCTAGTTTTCTTCATATCATCCACGCCATAGATTAGTAGCATAAATTTATCACCACTAAAGGATCATTAGAAGCAATATCTGACTATCTACTTGACGCCGACCCAGCAGGCAATGCAGGCTCTACGCAGTAAGCAGCAAACGATCTAAGGACACAGTTTAATCAGATAGGAGTTAGGTAAATCACAATGCCCACACATACCCTACATTTCATAAAGCCTTGCCGCAAAACCGACAGTTCCCCGCGGCTCACCCCAAGCATGGTGGCCGAGAACAAGCGGAACGGCATAGAGACGACCTTGATTCTCGACCTTAACATTCTGGTGAGAATGGAAGATGTAATTCTTCGCCGCCACAGCCCGAACGATTTCGACTTAACTAGACTTATAAATTTCATAAATTCTTGCCCACCACAAAGTCTGTGCATAACGCCTGGGCTTGCCCTTAATGAGGTCCATCCGAAATTCAAGAAGCTTAGCTTTGAGATGTATGAATTGTTTCTTTCGATATTCTGCCCGCAGATGATCGATCATCCGACCGCGACACGAAACACTCCAAATGAAACGGAAAGAACCCGACCGTATGAGTTTTCAGAACTCAGCATAGAAGAGCAGCACCTCTACAGCGTGCCGTTTTTTTCGCTCATGCAGATACATATTATCAACGCCACGAAGCCGAGCTTGCCAAGCATTGAAAAATTCAAAACATATATGAGCCGTGTTTGTGATGACATTGATATGCTCAGCGCCGTTGAAGCCGAAATTGCCAAGTACTGCTTCTGTGAGAAAAAGCCCAACTATTCCGACGAGCTTAACGCCAAAATCGAAGATATCAAGAACAACTTCATGAGTGGGAGCAACAAGCCAGCGCAGCGCTTCAAAAACATCTTCAATGGCGTTCAAGACCTTAAATACATAAAAGGCGCCCTGGAGTTTTCCAAAGAGCTCTTTTATGGCAAGCTTCAGGACACATGGATAGCCACATTGGACTCCAAGTTATACTGGCTGAGTGAGTCCATTCATCATTACCCAGTCGCAGGTGAGCGAGACGGAAAATACTTCAGCATCAATCGATCACATGACCAGCAGACATGCAACTATTGGCTATCAGTGGATAAACTGCAAGAGCAACTCCAGCACGAGAGAAGCCGAAACGGCAAAGGAACCGCCCCTTTAGATGAAACAGGATTGCCACGCATACATAACACATTAACCACAAAGAGCTTCAAGGAATTTTTCGCCGTTTTCACGCCCACATAGTCCGCGAGCAGGGTACAAGTACAAGATACTGCTCAACCACGCACCTGTACTCTTAGCAACCGGATGCTAACGATGAGTAATCAAAGCCAATTAGGTCCCTTCATTTAAAGCTGACACCTGTACCCATCCTCATCCAACACAGGAAAGAAAAACGGGCTGACAACCACGAGATTGGCCACAGCGAAATGACTCTTGGTAATTGACTCAGGAGGATCACGCTTCAGCATTCCGCCTCAATCCTGTGCAGCGCATTCCAAATGGTATTCCACAAAGACGGCGCAACTAAACAACTTCATATTTTTCATAGGCTTAGCACATCATTTCAGCTCACCCCGGCCCAACCGACACAGTACCAAGTACCGCTATTCCTACCCTGCATACAGCTACCCCCGCCCAAAGCCCACAGGAAAACCTCTCACAGCTCAATACTCCGGGCAGCAAAACCATAAATCCTGATGCGACTATTTCGCCAATTGAACCACTGCTATGCGATACGAATTAGCTGTTACGTTTCGCAAAGGCGACGGCCTACCAAAATGCCGACCAGCAGCACGGAGACCGGCGGGACCACGCGCTTGCCTCTGCATTTACCCTGCGAACCCCGCAATCTGCCCAAACGCACCCGTATATAGTCAGGCCCCTACGCCAGCCTGGTAATAACCTCAAAGCCAACCACAGCATCAATCAAGGCATACCTGTACAATCCCATATTGTCATCCTCCCAGTGCCAACCGCGCCCCCGCACGCGATCAGCGCTCACCCCCTGTGCCGGAGCGCCAACCGCATGCCGCAAGAACGACTGGACCTGTTGAAGCTACCCAAGCCTGTCCGTGGACCGATCAACGACCTGGTGCGTGCACTCAATGCAGCGAGCACACGGGAAGACATCGAACGTGAGGGTACGCTGGAGATTGCATTGATCCTTGGCCTTGAAACTTCCAAAAGGTTGAAGCCAGCAGATATTGAAGCGCTTTACATGATTTTCGACGACGCGGTGCAGGAACGGTTGCAAAGGCTACCTGCAGAGGAATAGCCCCTCAACGATGGCTGACGCTGAATCCAGTCATTCCCTGCTCCTCTCAATGCCCCTACCTAAAGTCCTGCGCCTTGCAGGGCTTGGGACACCCGCCCGTCGCCCTTCATCCCCGCCCATCCCACCTTGGCCCATTTCTCGCTACCACCCAGCGGGGAACAATTTTCCGGCGCTCCACTCTCCACTCCGCCGGCCGATACCCCCTTGAGAGCAGCAACGCTCCCCGTTCTACCGGTATTCGCCCAAGGCAGAGGTTCCGATGGCCCGACCTTCATTTATCCAGCGCATCCGCACTCGGCTGCGTAATCGTTACTGGCAGTCCGCAGCGGGCATCGCCATCACCCTGATATTGGCCGGCGGCATGTGGCTATCCCACAGCGAATCCCCCGTCTCCGCCAACCCGACCATGGCCGAGCAACTCCAGCACGACGACAGCCCATGGCGCGCTCAACCTGCGCGCTTCTCCAGCTTCGTCGACGACGTGCGTGCCGACAAAGTGGCCGAGGCCATCAGCGGCAACAACCAGCTGTACGTCACTCTCAAGGACGGCAGCCATTACGCCGTGTACGACGGTTCTGGCTTCGTGGCGCGTCAGGCCTATTTGTTCGTGGCCAGCGATGCGACGCCGACCTTCCAGTATTCCGAGCTTAAAGAAAGCGACGCGATCAGTGCCGGCGCTGCCATCGACATGACCATGCGCTTGTTGGTGATCGGTTTGTTGCTGAGCGTCGCGTGGCCGACGGTGTCCGGGCGGGTGATGGGCTATCTGCGCCGCAACAAGCATACGCCCACCACCTTCGACGACGTGGTCGGCTGCGGCGAGGCCAAGCAGGCGTTGCTGGACATCGCCATGGCCCAGCGTTATCCCGAGCGCTTCACCTCTCTGGGCGCGCGACCGCCGCGTGGGGTGCTGCTGACCGGGTCGCCGGGCACCGGCAAGACGCATCTGGCCAAGGCACTGGCCACCGAGTGCGGGGTGAACTTCATCGCGGCTACTGGCAGCGACTTCTCGAGCATGTTCTACGGCGTGGGCATCATGAAGGTCCGCAGTCTGTTCCGGCAGGCGCGGCGCAAGGCGCCGTGCATCATTCTTATCGACGAGATCGACGGCATCGGCCGCCGCGCTGCCGAGCCGCGCATGGGCGAGGCCGAGCAGAATCGCATCGTCAACCAGTTCCTCACCGAGATGGACGGCTTCAGCTCGGCCCACGGCGTGCTGGTGATCGGCGCCACCAACCTGGCGGAATCCCTGGACCCGGCGCTGCGCCGCGAGGGCCGCTTTGATCGCACCATCGCCGTGCCGCTGCCGACGCTGGAGGACCGCAAGGCCTTGCTGCGCCTGTATCTGGGCAAGCTCAAGCAGGTCGGCGAGATGGACATCGACCGTCTGGCCGGCACTTGCATGGGCCTGACTCCGGCGGCGATTGCGGCGCTGGTCAATCAGGCGGCGATCTTCGCTGCCCGGGAAGCGGCCAGCAGTATCGAGGAGCATCACCTGGTGAATGCGATCGAGACCCAGCGCATCGGCGAGAAGCCTATGGGTGTCACGCCGTTCACCGAGCAGGAGCGTCGTTGTATTGCCGTGCACGAGGCCGGTCACGCGCTCGCGGCGGCGCAGTTGAAAATCGGCAAGGTCGACAAGGTGACTATCCTGCCGCGTGGTCAGGCGCTCGGCGTGACCTTGGTGATCCCGACCGAGGACAAGCGCCTGCATCGCAAGTCTGAACTGCAGAACCGTATCGTCATGTTGTTGGCGGGGCGGGCGGCGGAGAAGCTGTATTTCCATGAGGTGTCGTCGGGGGCGTCGTCCGATTTGCAGGAGGCGACCCGTATCGCCTTGTCGATGGTCAGCGCCTTGGGTATGGGCCCGCACAGTGATCTGGCGACGCTGAGTGTGATGCGCGATGCGGGTATCGAAGTTGACCCGACGCCTACGCTGCTGCAGGTGAATGCATTACTGCGCGAGCAAGAGGCGATCTGTGATGGGCTGCTGCATGAGCATCGCGTCGCGATGGATACGGTGGTGGCGCGGTTGCTGGAGGCCGAGACCATTGACGGTGCGGAAGTTTATGAGGCGCTGGGGCTGAGTGCTGTGCGTAACTCCGAGCGTGAGCATGCCGCCCTGGAACAAGCGGCTTACAGCGAGGACTCGACGCTGAACTGACCTGCCGGCCGCTTGATCTGCCGCGATCGCCCCGTCAATGTTCGACATACGGGGTGATCAACCAGCCGTTTATGTCCGAGCTGATCCGGTAGAGCTTTTCGCCGTTGAGCGGGACATCTGCCGGGATCGTCCTGACCTCGGCGCCGCCGCACAGCCCGGAGTCGGTCAATCCGACGCCGACAGTGGCTTTGCCCACAGGCAGATTGAAGGTGGCTCGCTCGCTGGTGCCCAGTTTGGCCGCGCGTTTGTCGTTGACGTAGACAACGACATCGCAGGCAGCGCCGTAGACCCCGCCCTCACGCATCACCGTCACTTGCCCGCTCGGGCCGCTAGGTTTTGCCTGATAGGCGTAGACCTCATCAGGGGAGGCGGGCGTGGTCTGCTTGATGTTGATGGCATTGGATGAGCAGCCCGCCAGAGCGGCAATGGCAAGCGCTGCGATCAGAGTTCTCATAGGGTTCCCTCCTTTGAGAGATTGGACTCCAGAATTGCGTTCAGGATTCAATGGCACTTCTCCAGTTCCTGAACGCTGCAATCGCGCCTGATCGCAGCCACCTCGCTACGACTTTTGTGCCAGCTGTGCAGACCTCTTCGCGGGCAAGCCTTGCTCCCACAGGTGTAAGACAGAGGAACTGCTTGCTGTAGGAGCAAGGCTTGCCCGCGAAGGGGCCGGTCGCATCAATACATCTCTTACAGAGGTACCCTTCAGCATCAGCGATCACCGGCAGCCTTGGTGCCGATGCCGGTATTGCTATCGGTGATCAGTACCACTTCGCCTTCGATACCTTATGACACTACCTCCAATTCAGCGGCGACATACCGTGGGTAATCGGTAAAACCTTGCTCGGTCCCGCCATACAGGCCGGTGGCGTTCAGCGGGTTGAGTGGCCAGCCGTTGGCGATGCGCCGAGGCAGGTCGGGGTTGGCGATAAACGGCCGACCGAAAGCGATGAAGTCCGCCAGGCCAGCCTCGATCAGGCGTGCGCCGCGCTCAGCGGTGTACAGCCCGGCGTAGATGATCCGGCCAGTGAAGGTGCTTCTCACCTCGCGGCGGAAATCTTCCGGCAGGTCGGGGGCGTTGGCCCAGTCGGCTTCGGCGATCGACAGGTAGGCGATGCCCTCTTGCTCGAGCACCTTGATGGCTTCGATATAGGTCTCGTGCGGATTTTCCTCTACGAAGCCGATGTACACGCGGTCCTCATCGGTGCTGGTGAACAGTGGTGCAAAGCGCACGCCGACGCGATCCGGCCCGACCACGGCGCTGACGGCCTGCACCACTTCACGCAAGAAGCGCAGGCGGTTGTGCAACGAACCGCCGTATTCATCGGTGCGCTGGTTGGCGTGGGCCGAGATGAACTGGTTGACCAGGTAACCGTTGGCGCAGTGCAGCTCGACGCCATCGAAGCCGGCGCTCAGGGCGTTGCGCGCGGCCTGGGCGTAGAGCTCGACCAGTGCGTGGATATCATCGACGCTCAATTCACGCGGCATCGAGGGCTCGATCAGGGTGCCGGTGCCTGGGCCGGTTTCGATAAAGGCTTTGACGTTCTTCGCCTGGATTGCCGAGGGTGCGATCGGCGCACCGTCGTCGGGTTGCAGGGCGTTGTGGGATACGCGACCGACGTGCCACAGCTGGGCGAAGATCACACCGCCTTCAGCGTGCACGGCGTCGGTGACGGTGCGCCAGCCATCGATCTGCGCCTGGCTGTAGATGCCCGGCGTCCAGGCGTAGCCTTTGCCGCGGGGTTCGATCTGCGTGCCTTCGCTGACGATGAAGGCGGCGCTGGCGCGTTGCTGGTAATAGGTAGCCATCAGGGCCGTGGGCACGTCGCCAGGCTGGGCGCTGCGCTGGCGGGTGAGCGGCGGCATGACAATGCGGTTTTTCAGGGTCAGCGGGCCCAGCGTGGTGGGTTCGAACAGTGCGGGGTATTTCATGAGTCAGTTTCCTTGAAGCGTGAGTCACTCGGCGGGCGAGCCCCGAGGCTGAGAAATTTGTGGTTGCCGCAGGTCTAGCCTGCGCCGCCGCTGCTGATGTCCGTGACGCCGTGATGGGCACGTCAGAAAATCAGGGCGCAATCCGCCGCCCCATGCCGATAGCGTGAAGTGCGGATACAGAGGGTTCAATTCAGGCGAGAGACGCGGCTGCGTCCCCCGCCGAGCGCCGGATCAGCCGTTGTTGAGGAGGTCGATCAGCACGGTCGCGGCTTCGCTGGACGACCCCGGGTTCTGACCCGTGATCAGCAGGCCGTCACGGACCACGTAGGAAGACCAGTCCGCGCCTTTGGAATACAGGCCGCCGTTGGCCTTGAGCATATCCTCGACCAGGAAAGGCACGATGTTGGTCAGGCCGACCGCCTCTTCTTCGCTGTTGGTGAAGCCGGCGACTTTTTTGCCTTGCACCAGCGGGGTGCCGTCAGGCTTTTTGACGTGGCGCAGTACGCCGGGCGCATGGCAGACCAGGGCGACAGGCTTGTCGGCAGCCAGAAAGGATTCGATCAGCTTGATCGAGACTGGGCTCTCAGCCAGGTCCCACAGTGGGCCGTGGCCGCCTGGGTAGAACACGGCATCAAAATCGGCAACCGAGACGCTGTCCAGGCGCACAGTATTGGCGAGTTGGGCGGTCGCGGCGGCGTCGGCCTCGAAACGGCGGGTCTGCTCGGTCTGGGAGTCTGGCTCGTTGCTTTTTGGATCGAGGGGCGGCTGGCCACCTGCTGGCGAGGCCAGGACGATCTCGGCCTTGGCGTCGAGGAAGGCGTAGTACGGTGCGGCCAGCTCTTCGAGCCAGAAGCCGGTTTTGCGGCCCGTGTTGCCAAGGGTGTCGTGAGAAGTCAGGACCATGAGAACTTTCATTTAGATTTTCCTTTTCCAGTAGGGGTTCGGGTCAAAAAATTAGACTGGTCGTCTACAGCATAGGCAAATGTTGATCACTGCGCCGCGCTTCTGACCAAGGGCACCTGAGCGCTGCTGATCATCCTGTTACTGTGCGTTGCGGTGAATGTTTGACTACCTTAACTTCGATTAGACCAGTCGTCTATAGCTTTTTGATATTTTCGCTCCTCCAGTCTTCTGGAGAGCAACGATAAGGGGACGCCTCAGGGATTCAGGACAGCGCAAGCAGCTGACGAGTCGTCGACACGGCCGTTTCAAAAGGCAGCACGCTCTTGGTGATCTTCACCATCATGCTGGCGCCGATCCACAGTTGATAGAGGCTCTGCGCAACGGCGTAGGGCTCGCCGCCGACCGTCAACGAGCCTTCTGCCACACCGGTTTCGATGGCCTGGGCGAGGCGATCGATAATGCCAGAGGTACCGCGCTTGAGCACCGCGCGCATCGCTTCGGACAGGTCGGCGACTTCCACACCAAGCTTCACCGCCAGACATTTGCCCTGGCAATCCTCGAACGACTGGGTGTGCTGCCAGGTTTCCCAATACTTGAGCAGCCGCTGGGCCATCGTCAGACCAGGCAGGGCGAGGATCTGATCGAGTTCGGCCAGATAGGTGGAAAAATAGCTCTCCAACAGCGCCTCGCCAAAGGCGTCCTTCGACCCGAAGTAATGGTAGAAGGACCCTTTGGGCACACCCGCCGTGGCCAGGATTTCATTCAGGCCCACGGCGGAATAACCCTTGGCGGCCATGATTCGTTGGCCTACATCAAGGATTCCCTGGCGGACGTCGGTGGTTTCGCGTGTCTTTGGAGTGCTCATGGCGGGCATGTTAAACCTTACTAGCCGATCGGTCTACTATCCCGCCAGGAACGACTGTTACCCGGTTACGCTGTCATGGGCGACGCCGAGCAAGGTCAGCTCGGCACTCCCCTCCCCGGCGAATACGAAACTCGATGGCTTGATCGCTGCCGCGAGATCCCCGGCCAGGCCGATCTCGAACCGGTGGCCGCTGGCGTTGACGTCGAGATCTTTGACATAGGTACGCCCAGTGTCCGCGCTGTAGTCCACCAAAAGGGTGCCATCGTGGCCATTGCCCAACCCCGTGTAGCCGAGCGCGGCCACGTCGATCTGGTCCTTGAGCGGATTGAAATCGGTAATCAGATCATTGGCGCCATGGTAGCTGTCCTCGGACTGGGTGTAGCGAAAGGTATCCGAGCCGCTGCCGCCGGTCAGTACATCGCGGCCCAGGCCACCGATGAACACCGTGTCGCCGACACCGGCGGTGAGGGTGTCATCGCCGCCGTGGCCGTCGACCGTGGCGCCACCCCCGACCGTCAAGATGTCCTTGCCTTCGGTGGTCGTCCAATAGGGCAGATAGTACTTCGAGGCCTCAATGCTCGGCGCGAAGATGAACGCCTTGGCCGCATCGCTGGTCGCCAGCCCGAGGCTGTTGGCGAGGGTAAAGCTCAACGAAAAGCGATTGCCGTCGGCATCGGCGTCCAGTGATTGCACGCGCCAGACGTGGTCGGTGAGATCCAGCGCCAGCGTGCCGTTATGGCCATCGCCCAGGCCAGTGAACCCGAGGTCGGAGACGTCGATGGCGTCACCGAGGTCGAGGCTGTAGTCGGTGATCAGGTCGGTGGACGTCACGCCGGTGCGGTCGTTGACGAAGCTGTCGCTGATCTGGTGGTAGCTGAACACATCGGCGCCACCGCCGCCGGTGAGGATATCGGCGCCCGCGCCGCCGTCCAGATGCCCATCGCCATGACCGCCCTTGAGCACGTCGTTGCCGGCGCCACCGTAGATGGCGCTGGCATCCGGGGTGCCGAGCCACGACAGCGTGTCGTCACCGGCGGTGCCTTGGTGCAGCACGGTAAACTGGCTGTCGGTGAGCCGTGTGCGGTAGTCGCCGTCCAGGGCCAGGCGGAAGTCTTCGCGGCCGTTGTCGGCCAGATGCGTGAGGTAGCTGCGATGCTCGGCGGCGACATAGGTGAGCGCGACGGTGTCGTTGTAGCCGTTGCCCAGGCGGTCGATGCCCAGCGCGGTGAGGTCGAGCTTGTCCCGCGTCTGCGAGAAATCGGTAATCACGTCGAGGTGGAGGCGCGTGCTGTCAGCCAAATGGCTGTACACGAAGGTGTCGTTGCCACCGCCGCCGGTGAGAGTGTCAGCGCTCAGGCCACCTTCGAGCCGGTCGTTGCGGGTGCCGCCGATCAGTACATCGTCGCCACCGCCGCCGTACAGATCGCTGCTGGCCGCGCTGCCGATCAGAGTGTCGGGGCCTGCGGTGCCGTATAAACGGTTGGGCGCCAGCTGCGCAGCGTTCAGGTTGCCGGCCACGTCGATACCATCGGGCAGGCCCTGCACGATGTTGCCGAGAATGTGATGGTACTGCGGGGTGCTGGTGTCGGTGTCGAGCACGGCGGTGGTGCTGTGGTTGCCTTCGCCGCTTACGCTCAGGGTGTTGTAGCTGATCGTCAGGCTGTTATCTGCCGGCACCACCTGGCCGTCGGCGAGGGTGTTGCCGGTGGCGACGATCTGCGCGTCGCCGTTGGCGCGGCCATTGTTATAGATGGAAGAGACGGTAACCACGGCGTGATCGGTACCTTCAAGGCGTACGCCCGCCTCGTTGTTGTCATAAACGCTCACCCCGTCGACGCGCCCTGTGAAGCCACGTATGACGAGGCCCGCACCGGCGTTTTCGTAAACGGCGCCGCCGGAGATCCAGCCGCCGAGGGAGGCTGAGCCTTGGCTGCTGGGCACTTCCTCAAGGACGATGCCATCGCCGGTGCTGCCGTTGGCGACGTTGTTGTAGAGGAGCGTTTTGCCGCCCCAATAGTGCAGATCGAAACCATCACCGCCGCTGGCAGAGGCGGTGTTGTCGTAAAACTTGGCAGTGCTCTGGTCGTCGAAGCGGGTGACGAAACCACTGCCCTGATTGTTCAGGGCCAGGCTGTCGCTGACGACCAGATCGGTGACGTGTGCATTGGCCTGCAGGGCGTTACCGGTGAAGCCGGTCAAGGTCACCTGGCTGACGGTGATGTTGCTGGCATGGGCGCTCGAGCCCGCCGCGGCGCCGGTCACAAAGCCGTTCACCGTACCGCTGGTGTAGGCCGATGTGCCCAGCAGCGTTAGGTCCTTGATGCCGGCATCATGGGTGTTGCTGGTGCTGGAGGTGCGTACCAGTCCATCGATGTCGTAACTTGTGCCACGCGCCAGCTGCAGGGTGGTGATGTCCTGGCCGGCGCCTGTCAGGGTGACGTTGGATTTGAGCGTCAGGCTGCCGCCGTCGGCGTTGGTACCACTGACGATGAAAGTGCCTGGCGGCACGTACACCTCCCCGCCTCCCGCCTTGAACGCCGCGTTGATGGCCAGCTGAATGGCGTGGGTGTCATCGGTGACACCGTCGCCTTTGGCGCCGAAATCCAGAACGTTATATCGAGTGGTCATGAGCGGGTCCGTGCTAGCGGGAAAGGGGCTGAATCCCGGTTGAGGCAAGGATCGAGGCAGTTGGTTCCGAGATATCGCCCTTGATTCAGACGGAGGGCACTGAAACTTTCATCTAACAGCTTGTGACAAATTTGTGAAAAGCCTGTCAAATAATAGTGCAAGCCGCTAACACCTCCGCCCTCCATTCCCCGCGCCCCGGAGCCCGCCCGTTTTGAAATCCGATCTGCAAACCCTTCGCCACGCCACCTTGGGCGTGTGTCTCAAAATCGCCATGAGCCTGTTCGGCCTTGGCATGATCTGGCTCGATGTCGCCGTCTTCAACACGCAAATACTGGAAACCTCATTCACCGAAGTCACTCAGGAAATCATGCTGTTCATCTGCGCCCTTTTGTTTTGGCGCAATGCTCGCTTGCCCCATCAAAAAGGCTTCAGCGTGCTGGCAGGGGGCTTTTTTGCTTGTCTGTTGATGCGCGAACTCGATGGGCTGTTCGACCCCATCAGTCACAGCGCCTGGTGCTGGCCTTTCTGTGCGATCGCGGCGGTGTGCCTGGCCATCGGCTGGAGCAAGGAAAACCGTGCGGACACCGTGCAGGCACTGGCCGCCTTCACTCGCACCCCCGCCTTCGGCTCGATTGCCACGGGCCTGGGCATCCTGGTGTTTTCCCGAGTGTTCGGCATGGGCGATCTTTGGCACCTGATCCTCAAGGATGGCTATGCGCGCCTGGCCAAGACCATGGCCGAAGAGGGCATCGAGTTGCTGACCTATTCGATGTGGCTGGCCGCGACCCTGGACCATGTCTGGGCCATGAAGCGCTTGCATGGCAAGGCGTCGGCACCCGCCATGGCCACAGAGAGCATGGCGCGTAACGATGCGCGCTCAGGGCCGCAACAACGCCCCTCACGCTGATCCGCACTCGCTGCACTGCGCCAGGGTATTGGCGTAGTGCGGTTGTTTCCCGCCGAACGCGCCACCTTGCCCCCAGTGCCAGACGATCCCAGCCGATGCGTAAATTACTGCGGCAGGCCGTCGATGTGGCCGAGGATTCGCAGATAAAGCTTCACGTGGGTGCCTGCGCCTGGGGCGGTTTCAAGCCGCACACAGCCGCCGGCGCTCTGGGCGAACTCGCGCACTTGCGCCAGCCCCAGGCCGGTGCCCTGGCCTGATTGCTTGGTGGTGAAGAAGGGTTCGAACACCTGAGCCGCCAGCGCCTTGGTCATCCCCGGGCCGTTGTCGCTGACGCTGAGCACCAGGTAGTCTCCTTGCGCCAGTTGCAGGTCGTCTTCCACCGCTTGCAAGCGGGTGGCCACGGTGACCCGCCCTGGCCCCGCCAAGGCATCTCGAGCATTGGCCAGCAGGTTCATCACCACGGCATGCAGTTGCACCTCGACACACATCACGCCCCAGCCGTGAGCGGCGAGGTCGAACGTCAGCTCGATATCGCGGCTCAGCGAGCGCTGCATCAGTTCCTGCGCCGCGGCGATGCGCTCGCTGACATCGATACAGATCAGCTCCGGGCCATCACGGCGCACACTGCTGAGCAGATGATTGACCAGTTGCCGACCCTGCTCCACCGCTTGCAGCCCGGTGTCGCTGAAGCGCTCGACGTCGAGCGGCCGCCGCGCGCGCAGGCGGATCATCTGCAGACTGGCGCTGAACGACTGCAGCAGATTGTTGAAGTCGTGGGCGATGCTGGCGGTGAGCATGCCCAGCGACGACACCCGGCGCGAATGATTCAGGGATTGCTCGGCGGCCAGGCTGTGCGCCTGCGCTGCCTCCAGTTGCAGCGTCAGCTCGGCCTCGTGCTGCTCGCGCTGCCGATCGAGCAGACGCAGCTGCAACAACGCCCCTGTTTGCCTGGCCAAGGCCTGCAAGGCGAGCGACTGAGCGGCGCTGAGGGTGCGCGGCCGGGTGTCGATCACGCACACGGTGCCCAGGGCGTGGCCGGCGTGGGTGCGGATCGGCGCTCCGGCGTAGAAGCGAATATAGGGCGGCCCCAGCACCAGCGGGCTTTCTTCGAAACGCGGGTCGAGGGTGGCATCTTCGACGATCAGCACCTCGCAGGGATCCAGGATCGCATGGGCGCAGAAGGCCAGGTCACGGTGGGTTTCCTGCACATCCAGGCCGATGCAGGCCTTGAACCACTGGCGCTCGCGGTCCACCAGCGACACCAGCGCGATGGGTACATTGCACAGGGTGGTCGCCAACAGCACCACGTCGTCGAAACCCTGCTCGGCGGCACTGTCCAGCACGCGCAGGTGTTCGAGCGACAGAGCGCGCTCTTCCTCGTTGGCAGGAAATGGGGCTGGACGGTGGGTCATGGACGCAGTGCCATAGGGAAGTCGCGTGAAGGAAAATTCTGGCGGCTATCATGCCCTCCGGCGAGGGTGGCGGGCAAGCCTGCATGAGGCGTGACGGGCCTGCCTCATCTCAGGCCATACCACCTCGAAGCACGGCGTCGACGCGGGTCAGCCTGTGTACGTGACTAGCTGCGTTAGCATTAGCACCAACGGAATAGTGACGGCGGCAAATAATGTCTGGACGGTGATAATGCCCGCGGCCAATTGGTGGTCCCCACCCAGCAGCTTGGCCATGATGTAAGCGGACGGTGTGCAAGGCAATGCATTAAACAGCACTACCGTCGCCAGCACTGCACCAGAAATACCGAGCGATGTGCCGATCAACAAAGTGGCCAACGGCACCAGCAGCAACTTCACGAAAGAGGACTGCATCACCGGCCCGTGCCCCGCCCTCGCCGCCCGGATATTCAGACCCGCGCCGACGGCAAGCAGGCCCAAAGGCAAGGAGGCCCCGCCCAAAATCTTCAAGATAATGTCAATGGCGGCGGGCAAGGTGAGTCCGCTGCCGTTGAATAACAACCCAGTCACCACCGATAAAATGACCGGGTTTTTGACCAGCGTTTTGATAATGTGCGACCAACCAGGTTTGCTGCCCTCCCCATAGTGCATCAGCACTACGATCGAGGCCACGTTAAGCAAGGGAATGGCCACGGCAATACTGATAGAAGTCACCGACAGCCCGGTATGCCCATAAGTGGCAGCCGCAGCCGCCACCCCGATATAGGTATTAGGGCGCAACGCGCCCTGCATGACGGAAGAGAAAATCGGCCCGGACTGCTTTAGCCATATCCGCCAAAGCCACAAAGCGACGCCACCAATAAGGACCGCGCCGAGAATCGAAAACGCGATAGGCCTGATCGGAAACTCACTCAAGTCTGCCTTGCCGACCAATGAAAACATCAAGGCCGGAAAGAGGTAGTAGTAATTAAGCTTTTCACAAGGGAGCCAGAAACTGGCATCGATGAGGTTTCTGACTCGAAGCACAACCCCCATTGCAATCAGGAACATGATAGGTAGCAGGGACAACAAGGTGATTGCCATCATCGCGTTACAAGTATCCTTTGGTCAACACAATCACTCCATACGCAGCGATGAAGAAGGTAACCAGCCTTTCATAAGCAAAAGAACTGGTTTTTTTGAATATCAAGTTACCCACGACGAGATAGACGAACAGCGCCAATGGCGCCGCCAGGAAGCCATACAGGCTTAACGCATCGAACTTCAGTACCGCGAGCACCGACAACTGTATCAAACCGAATGCCAGGTAGTAACGGGATATCGCCGTACGAATTTCCAGCTTGCCCTCTTGAGTGGAAGACGCATACAGGGCAAGCAGCGCCCCGCCCATATTGGTAAGTCCATGTACGGTGCCCATGAACGAAACAAATAGCCGTTCATTCTTGCTCAGCAGTGTTTTCACCCTGGCCCTGAACGAAGGACTAAGACGGACCAGCGCGGAAAACAGCAAAACCAGGCCAACCAAAATATCAATATTTATCTTCAAGTGAAACGTCAGTATCAACGCCAAAAAGCCAAGTACAAAAAGGGTGCAGATGACGATATTCTGTTTTTCCCGCCTTTGGAATGCAATTGAGCCTGAACTGGCGACTTGCGTCAAGGAAATCAATACCGACGAGGGCAGCAACAAAGCCAACACCGTCGAAAATTCAAACCCGAGCAACAGCAATGTAGGGGTTCCGAAAACCAGGATCCCCATGCCGAATATAGACTGAACGATTGCAAAAATAGCGACTATACAGAAATAGAGGTATTGATCTTCCATTAGGCAACCTCGATAGCCGCCGAATGTTTGCGCTCACCTACATTCCCAAGCCACGACCGTATGTTCAGCGTTCGCAGCAAGTTACCACTCAGATGAGTGTAATCCGATTGTGTACTGACAATAAGCGTGTAGTCATCTTCACGTACCAGGTTACGTTCGAGCAGGGTCTGTATCAATTTGGCGTCCTGGGTGCTGCTGGACAGGCCAGCAAGGTCAAGCGCAACTCCCGTGACACCGGGAAACAGATTCCAGCTGCGCGTCACCGCAGGATCTTGCCCTACCGCAATAACCGGTATACCGCTGCCTGACATGGATGCGATTCTGACGCCATACCCTGAACATGACAGCACGATGATTTTTGTCACCGGCAGCGCTTGGGTAAGCGCCTGTATCGCACTGCGAATGTCATTGTTCCTGTCGGAAAAAGCAGTTTCCCGATGATGGGAAATGTACCCTTCCGCCAGTTGCGATATACCGGATATCCTAGTAACGGCCTCGACGGGATAACGGCCTACGGCCGTTTCACCAGACAGCATCACTGCAGCAGCCCCATCGAATACAGCATTGGTAATATCACTTACTTCCGCTTTGGTCGGCAGCGGGCTTTCGATCATGCTGTGTAACATCTCAGTTGCGACTATCGTGGGTTTACCCGCGAGCGTGGCCGACTTGAGTATTTGCTTTTGATAGATAGCCACCCGGTCAATAGACGTTTCAACGGCCAAATCGCCGCGATCAATCATGATGACATCGGCGGCAGACACCACCTCTTCCAAATGCTCGATACCGCCGGCATTTTCGACCTTGGCGACTATCTTGGGAGTTGGCCCATCAATAAGGGAGCGTATGGCCTCGATATGCGCTTTGCTTTCGACAAAACTGATACCTATGTAATCGACACCCTGTCGTTTAGCAAAGGCTATCATGTCCCTGTCTTTCGTTGTCACCAGAGATTGGCCGAGATCGATGCCCGGCACATTTATACCTTTACGACTTTTCAGCTGACCGTCCATATCTGCACGCACTGATATGTCGCGCCCAGTGACGCTAATGACTTCAAAAGAAAGCGTGCCATCGTCGGCAAACAACTTATCTCCCGCCTTTAATCGCTCATGTAGCTTATCGTAACCCACCGGCACCTTTTCTTTCCCGGTGTGGGTGATATCGGTCGTCAGAACAATCTTCTGCCCGGCCAAGAACACTGGTTCGTGCTCCAGCTGCAAGGTTCTTATTTTACGCCCCGGTATATCGAGCAAGATCGGTGTATCTGGTAGAGTGTTACGGATCAATGCGATGGTTTCTTCGTGCCAGGCGAGATTGCCGTGCGAGCCATTCAGCCTCGCCACCGACATCCCTGCTTGGCTTAACGCGCGTAAAACGTCAGGACTACGAGACGCCGGCCCTATTGTCGCTATCACTCGTGTTCTTTTCATTTACATAACCCTGTCCCTGTTGGCTTCGACGCTTTATGTCATTTTTATGACAGGAACGGAAATAGTATAAAATGCACTCGTTGGATCGAAACGAAATAAGAGATGACCACGTAAAATTGAGGCCCGTAGCCGTTACTCTTGCTCTTCGCAAACCGTATACGGCTATGGCGCCATTAGCTCGAACATGCGGATCAGGGAGCCAGAGTCTGCAGCATGTGCTGCCGAACCAGAGCGCGAAACCCGTCCATATCGAAACTGGGATCGATCTTGCGCCCCGCCGGCAAGGCGAATTCCTTATGCCCGACGCAGTAGTGCGTGTCCGCTTCGAGATGATTGAGGATCGCCGCGACGCCCGCGACATAAGCGTCGTACTGCGCTTGCGGCCAAGGGTCTTCGGCTTCCCCCGAGTGCTCGGCTTCGATGCCGATAAAGCGGCTGTTGCCCGCTGAGCTGCCACGGAACGCCCCGACCCCGGCGTGGTTGCAACGCCCGGCAGCCACCACGTAATAGGTGCCATCGCGGCCCAGCCCCAACTGTGACAGAGGGCCCGGCAGGTCCTTGTGCCCGAGGACCAAGGTGTCCAGTGTCGGCATATTGCCGGATCGGCGGTTAGCGGTGTGATGGCACATAACCCCTTCGACCGTGCCCATTTCAGCGCGCCCACGGGTGGCCCAGCCATCGACGAGCACCACCTTGAGCCCAGCGGCCCGCAGTACGTCCGGCAACCATACGAGTGAGTAAGTCATGATGTGTTCCCTCTGCTGTTCGACCTCCCCGAGGCCGGTATGCAAAGGGTGACCGCTGCCAGACAGGCAGCGGCCTTGTATATCTACCACCTGCCCTCACCCCGCACCTTGCGCGCGGGGTGAGCCGGTTGTTACACCAGGTTGGCGATCACTACATGCGGCTCGACATCAGCGTCGTAGTCCACGCCTTCGACTTCAAAGCCGAACAGGCGCAGGAACTCGGTCTTGTAACCGGCGAAGTCCGTCAGCGCGTCGATGTTGTCGTTGTCGACCTTTTCCCACAGTGCAGAAACTTCGGCCTGAACGTCGGCTTCCAGCTCTTTGTAGTCGGCGCGCAGGCGGCCTTCTTCGTCGAGGATCGGCTTGGGGTTGTACAGGCTGTCCTTGTACAGGCCATAGACCTGCTCGATGCAGCCTTCGTGGGTGCCCTTTTCCTTCATCACCTTGAACAGCAACGACAGGTACAGCGGCATCACCGGGATGGCCGAGCTAGCCTGGGTGACCACGGCCTTGAGCACCGACACGCGGGCATCGCCACCGTGGGCCGCGAGTTTTTCACGGATGCTGATGACCTTGCTGTCGAGGTCCTTCTTGGCGGCACCGATGGAACCGTTCCAATAGATGTCGTGGGTGATCTTCTCGCCCAGGTAGGTGAAGGCGGTGGTCTTGGCGCCGTCGGCCAGTACACCGGCTTCGTCCAGGGCGTCGATCCACATTTGCCAGTCTTCACCGCCCATCACGGCCACTGTACCGGCGATTTCTTCTTCGCTGGCGGCTTCGAGGGTGAAGTCCTTGACGACCACTTTGTCGGTGTCCAGGCCGCGCTGGGTGAAGGCCTTGCCGATCGGTTTCAGGGTGGAGCTGAACACTTCACCGGTCTTGGGGTGCGTGCGGCGCGGCGCGGCCAGGCTGTAGACCACCAGGTCGATCTTGCCCAGGTCCTGCTTGATCACGTCGATGGTCTTGCGCTTGATCTCGTCCGAGAAGGCGTCGCCGTTGATGCTCTTGGCGTACAGGCCTTCGGCCTCGGCGAACTTGTGGAACGCAGCGCTGTTATGGAAGCCCGCAGTACCGGTCTTGCCCTCGGCGCTTTCACGCTCGAAGAACACGCCCAAGGTGCTCGCACCGCAGCCGAAGGCCGCAGTGATGCGCGCTGCAAGGCCGTAGCCGGTGGAGGCACCGATCACCAGAACGTTCTTCGGGCCATCGGCGATGGCGCCTTCGCGCTTGACGTAGTCGATCTGGTGTTTGACGTTGACTTCACAGCCGACGGGGTGTGTCGTCACGCAGACGAAGCCGCGAACGCGCGGTTTGATGATCATGGGAGCCCTTCCTCTTTACAGTATGCCGAGAGCCACAGGTGGCTTGAACATTACAATTTGAACACGGGTATAGACGCTTGGGAAACCGGCGGGTCACGGCGGCGCTTGCAGATACGCAGGGAAACGCTTTACCACGGGGATCTCGAAGGCTATCTGAATACCCTGTAGCCAGGGGGCTTGCCTGCGATTGCCGCGCCCGATACAGCCGACAGACTACAAACGGCGCTGAGCAGATTCGCCGCTCGCCGCCGTTTGACTCAACAGTAAGTTACGGTTTGTGTAACTTTCTGTTGAGTCATTTCAAAACGGGAGGCGGCAAACACCTCAATCCTCGGCAAACCGCCGCAGCCCCTCGCCTTCCATCCGATAGCGCACCCACTCGTCCTGCGCCACGGCGCCGATGGATTTGTAGAACTGGATGGCCGGTTCGTTCCAGTCAAGCACGCTCCACTCCAGGCGACCGCAGTCCTTGGCCACGGCTTCGCGGGCGAGCTGTTTGAGCAATGCCTTGCCAGCGCCGCTGCCACGGGATTCGGGGCTTACGTAGAGGTCTTCCAGATAGAGGCCGTTGCGGCCGAGCCAGGTGGAATAGCTAAAAAAGTACACGGCGAAACCGATGGGCTGATCGTCCTGCAGGCAGATCAGACCATGGGTGGTTGCGCCTTCGCCGAACAGCGAGCGTTCAATGTCTGCGACGCTGGCAACGACTTCATGGCGGGCGCGCTCGTAGTCGGCCAGTTCGGTGATGAAGGCGAGAATCTGCGGCGCGTCACTGAGTTGCGCCGGGCGGATGTGAAGGGTCAAGGGGCAGTCATCCGGTGGGGAATAGGGGGTCAATGCTAGCGGGCGCCGGGAGATCCTGCACGTTGTGTTGCCAAAGAGCGAAGGGCACGCATCCGTACACCTGTGGGAGATTCTATGGTTCTAGGCAAGTAGTGCCGGCCTCTTCGCGGGCAAGCCTTGCATTCACAGGTGCTCGACTCTGGAACTGCTGGCATTGTGGGAGCAAGGCTTGCCCGCGAAAGGGCCGGCAGATTCATACACCCATCAGGATGCTCCAGCACGGTGTAACGGCTGATGCGATGCTCCTTGGCAGGCAAGTCATTGGCCAGCCCCGTAGGGTGCTCAAACGAGATCTACCGCAGCAGTACCACGCGCGCCCTTAAACATTTTGAAGCACCCCACCCCCTTGAAAGTGCCCCAACGAAAACCCATCCACCGCCGCCACTTTGCCGCGCCACAACATCCCGTCCGGCGACACCGGCCCTTGATGCCCGCTATACACCCGTGCATCGCGCACATGGATGTACTGCGCGGCCGGGTCTTCCTCTTTACCCGTCGATTCATCAAACCCACGTACCAGCGCGCGGATGCTCTCGGCATCGCTGCTGCCGGCATCGGCGAAGGGTTTGGCGAACTGTTCGGCCAGCAGATGGAAATAGGCCTGGGGCGATATCAACAAACCCGATACCAGATGCCCGCGCACCGACAAGGTGATGCCCACTTCCAGATTGGCCTGGCTGGCCACGCGCACGAACCATTGCAGCAACCAGTCGACCTGGCGGCCTTCCCATTCCATCTTGCTGAACGCGGGGTCGGCGAGGGGCTCGGCAGCTGGCTGCGCAGTGGCGAGCTTGGCGTTGATCTTGGACATGATGGAGCTCCGTTCCATAGATTGACTTCCCTTCTATAGAACACCCGAGGGCAGAGGGCAATGCATCAATCGACGGGCGGGGTTTCGGCGCATCGGATCTGTTCGCCGCCGAGCGCGCAAGCCCGCTGCCCCAGATTAAGGGTCAGCGCCCACCGGTCTCGATCATGCTGCCCAGCTCTTCGATGGTGAACGGCTTGCGCAGCACCGCCACGCCGGGGCCGACGGCCGCTTCGAGCTGTTCGGAGTCGGAAAATCCACTGACGAAGATGATCGGCAGATGTCGATGTTTCTGCCGCACGGCGGTGGCCACTTCGGCGCCGTTGAGGTGCGGCATGGCGAAGTCCAACAGCAACACATCGGGCAGTATCTGCTCCAGGCGCTGCAAGCCGTCGTAGCCGTTGTCGGACTCGTGCACCTCGTGACCCAGCACTTCGAGCATGTCGATGATCACCCGGCGCACCTCGTGATCATCGTCGATCAACAGGATCCTTTTACCCGGCACCGCATAACCGTCATGGGTCCGCGCTGCGGGCTCGGCCTTGACTGCGCGCAAATGGGTGCACGGCAGCGTCAGGTACACGCGGGTACCTTCGCCCAGCACCGACTCGATATGCACCCGGCCGTGGGACTGCTCGACGATGCTCTGCACCTGCGCCAGCCCCAGGCCTGTGCCCGCGCCGATGTCCTTGGTGGTGAAGAATGGGTTGAAGGCGTTCAGGCGCACTTCGTCGCTCATGCCGCTGCCGGTGTCGGCGATGCAGACCTGCATGGCCTCCGGCACCAGCGCCGTGCCGGGCATGTAGTGAGTGCTGATCGACAGCTCGCCGCCCGCCGGCATGGCATCCCGGGCATTGATGCCGAGGTTGAGGATCGCCAGTTCGAGCTGGGTCGGGTCGCTGAGCACATAGTGCTGCGCCGGCTCCAGATCGAGGCGAATGCGAATCCCGGCGCCGAGGGTGCGCACCAGCAAATCGGTCATGTCGCCGATCACTTCGTTGATCACCAGCGGTTTGAGCTCGAGCTTCTGCGATCGGGAAAACGCCAGCAGCTGCGCGGTCAACTTGGCGCCGCGATCGGCGGCCTTGAGCCCGGCTTCAGCCCAGTGGCCGACCCGAGGCGAATCGCTGCGACGCAGGATCAAGTCGAGGCTGCCCTTGATGCCCTGCAGCAGGTTGTTGAAGTCATGGGCCAGGCCGCCGGTGAGCTGGCCCACGGCTTCCATTTTCTGCGCTTGGCTGAGGCGCGCTTCCATGGCCCGTTGCTCGGTGAGGTCGGTGACCACCCCGCAGATGATCGGCGTACCGGGGAAATCCTGATTCAAGCCGCGGAACGACAGGTAGACCGGCACCGCCACGCCCGACGGGGTGATCAGATTGAATTCGGCGCGCATGGCGTCGCTGGAACTGGCCAGCAAGAAAGCCTCGAAGCGCGGCCGGTCGCCGGCGATCACGCCGTCGGCAAACGCTTGGCCGACAACCTGTTCCAGCGGCCGCTGCAAAATCTGCCCCAAGCGGTCGTTGCCGTACAGCACCACCCCTTCGGGCGACATCGACACGGCGCCTTCCTGCATTTGCTCGACCAGCGTGCGATAGGGCCGATCGGCGCTTTCAAGGGTGTAGACGCTGACGCCCTCGCCATCATCGATACACAGTGCATCCACGGCGCCGATGCGAATGGCCTCCAGCGTGTCATCGGCTTCGCGCAGTTTTTCAGCAAGCTGCTCGATGTACTGCGCATCGCTCAGCCCCGGCGCACGCTCGATCATGCTTCACCCTCCTCGGCGATCTCCAGGGCCTGACGCAACTTGACGCTGTCCGACAGATCTCCGATCAGCAATCGCCGCGGTGCCGGCAGCAGCTTGATCAGGGTCGGTACCGCGATTATCTGGGCATCCTTGGCAGCTGAAGGGTTGTGATAAATATCGATGACTTCAAGGCTGTAGCGATCGCGCAGGTAGCGATCGCACACCAGCCGCAGGTTGTGGATCGCCCGGGTCGAGCGCGGGCTATTGCCGGATACATACAACCGCAAGACGCAGAATGCCTCGTCGCCATCGGGCGCCGTCAGAGGGGCATTCGCGAAGTCGCTCACGCTGTGGGCTCTTTGCGGATATCCAGCCCCACCAGCACCTTGTCGGTATTGGAGAGGTCGCCGATGATTTTCACCAAGGGAGTGGGCAGGTGCCGTACCAACGTCGGCAAGGCGAGGATCTGGTCCCCGGCCGCCAACTGGGGAGTCACCAGCAGATCGATGATTTCAATGGTGTAGGCGCCCGCCAGGTATTCCTCGCAGATGCGCTTGAGGTTGCGCAGGGCCGTTACCGACTTCGGAGTCTGGCCAGCGACGTAGAGGCGCAGCGAGTAATGGCCATCGATCCCGACGCCATTGGGGTCGATCGGTTGCACGGTGGTTTCGCTCATTCTGCCGCCCCCCGGGCCAACACCAGACGCTGGCGCACATCGTCGTCGGTGATCAATTGGCGCGACTCATCATCCAGCAGCAGGTTTTCTTCCAGCTCCTCGGCCTCCAGCGCCTCGCGCATTTCGGCGATCTTGCGCTCCAACTGGGTGCGGTTCTTTTCCTTTTCGCGGCGGCGCTGCTCGACCAGCTGTTTGCGCACGTCCGCCTCGCGGTGCTCACGGGCTTCCTGATTGAGCCGCGCTGAGCCGGTGAGCACGCCATGGGGGCCGATATACGGGCGCACCAGGGTAATGCCGTTACTGTCGATATGGTATTCGCGCACCTGGTTGGAGTGGCCCATACCGCGCGCCTTGAGCACGTACAGCAGGCGGTTGTGCTCGCCATCGGCCTCGACCATGCCGAGCGACAGCCACACGTCCATCAACGAGGAGACCTCGCGATCGAGGCCTTGAGCCCGCGCCTTGGCCTCGGACAGGCTGGTGAAGATAGCCGTGATGTTGTGCTCCTTGAGCAAGTCGACCAGGCGCAACAAGGTGGCGTGCACTTCTGACTCCGGTCCGCGGAACGCCGAGATCGGATCGATCACCACGGCATGGGGCTTGAACTCGAGAATCTCCCGGTACATCCGCGCCAGGTGCACTTCCAGACCATACAGGCTGGGGCGTGCCGACTCGACCCGCAGCAGGCCACTGTCGATATAGGGCTTGAGGTTCAGGCCGACCGATTCGAGGTTGCGCACCAGCTGGCTTTGCGATTCTTCGAAGGAAAACAGCAGGCAACGCTCTTCGCGCTTGCAGCAGGCATCCACGAAGCTCGCGCCGAAGGTGGTCTTGCCGGTACCGGCCAGCCCCGACACCAGCACGCTGGAGCCCCGGTAAAAGCCGCCGCGGCCCAGCATGCGGTCGAGTCCTTCGATACCGCTGGGCACGATCTGCAACGATGCCGAGTGGTTGAGCCCGGCCGCCGTGACCGGTAGCACGGTGATGCCGTATTCGTCGATGAAGAACGGGTATTCGTTGGTGCCATGGGACGAGCCGCGGTACTTGATGACCCGCAGGCGACGGGTGGTGATCTGCTCGACCACACGGTTGTCGAGCAGGATCACGCAGTCGGAGACGTATTCTTCAATGCCGTAACGGGTCAGCTGGCCGTTGCCACGCTCGCCCGTGATGACGGCGGTAACGCCACGCTCCTTGAGCCAGTAGAACAACCGGCGCAGCTCCGCGCGCAGGACCGCCGTATCGGTGAAGCTGGCAAACAGCGCCTCGATGGTGTCCAGCACCACGCGCTTGGCACCGATGGTGTCGATGGCGTAACCGAGCCGTACGAACAGCCCCTCGAGGTCGTACTCGCCGGTTTCTTCGATTTCGCTGCGGTCGATGTGCACGTGATCGATGGCGATCTTTTTCTGATCGATCAGGCCTTGCAGGTCGTAGCCCAGCGAGGCGACATTGTCGACCAGATCGCGGGGGCGTTCCTCGAAACTCATGAACACACCCGGCTCGTCGTGATCGACGGCGCCGCGCACTAGGAACGTCACCCCGAACAGCGTCTTGCCACAGCCTGCGGCACCACAGATCAGCGACGGTCGGCCGGCCGGCAAGCCGCCAAGGGTGATGTCATCGAAGCCGACGATGCCAGTGGCCACCTTGTGCAAAGACGATGGGACGGGGTTCAGAACTACGGGGTCAACGGTCAAGGGCTATCACCTGGAATAGTCGGCTCGAATAAGTTGCCAATGCGTGCGAGTCGCACATCGGCTCACAGCATCCGACCGTGGGGCGGAGTAATAAATCCGTGGGAATATCTAATGATGATAGCAATCAGCCACGTACCGTCACCTGATTGCGCCCGGCTTTTTTCGACGTATACAGCGCCTGGTCGGCCCATTCGATCAGCGCTTTGTGATCGTTGGCCGATGGCGCGAGATCGGCCACGCCGAGGCTGATGGTAAAGCGGATCACCCGGCCTTCGTGCACCACGTTCACCTCTTCTATGGCCTGGCGCAAGCGCTCGGCCAGAATGAGTGCCCCGGCCTTGTCGGTATCGGGCAGCAGAATGGCAAACTCCTCGCCGCCATAACGCCCGCACACGTCAACATCGCGGATGTGGTCGCGCACGATATCGGCCACGCACTGGATGACCTTGTCGCCGCCCGGATGGCCGTAGGTGTCGTTGACGCGTTTGAAGTGGTCGATGTCGAACATGATCAACGCCGCGTTATGCCCATACCGCAGATGCCGGGCAAACTCCAGCTTGAGCATCTCTTCCCAGTGCCCACGGTTGTAGAGATTGGTCAGGCGGTCGGTGCTGGAGAGCTTTTGCAGTTGGTCGTTGACCGACAACAATTGGCGACGGTTGGTGGCCACATCGGTGACGTCATAGATCACCAGGCACAGGTGCTCGACCTTGTTGTTGGTCGAGCGCAGGGGCAGCAGGGTGGTGTTCTGGTACATGAACGCCTCCTGCCCGGTGATCGGCTGGTAGTTATCGAAGTGCACCAGGTACGGCCGCTGCTCCCAGATGGTGAACGACGGCGTGCCGAGGGTGGCGACGTTGTCGGCCTTCTTGCTAAACCACTCGCGATCGACCTCGGGAAACAACTCGAAAAAAGAGCGATCGACGGCGTCCTTGGGCTGCACGCCCGAGCGGTTTTCCATGAAGGTGTTCCACACCTTGACCTGATGATCGCGGTCGAACACCACCACGCCCACATCGATACTTTGGGTGATGGTCAGCAACCAGTGCAGTTCGGTCAGTTCGATGGAGGTGTTCATCGGGCTCAATTCATCAGGTAGTCGAGCTTGCCTTCAAGGCGCTCGAGGGAGTCTTCGGTGAACAGCAGCAGCAAGTCGAAGTGGATATCGTGGCCCTCGAGGCTGTAGCTGATCTCAACGGCAAGGGTCTTCTTCCAGCGCGTCTGGTTGACCTTGATCAGGTCGTCGATGACCTTGTGCTGGCCGAGGATCTGCGGGTGGCTTTGCGAGAACACCACGTCGATCTGTTCGGCGATGCCGCTCAGGCAGGCGCCGATCAGGATCGACGACAGATCCAGCAGCATCTCCATATTGCAGTCGTCACGACAGGGCCGTTGCATCAGCCGCGCCATGTCGCCCAGATCGCTGTCGTGGAACATCAACAGTGCCTCGCCGGCAATACCGGCGCCGATGTAGCCTTGGCAGATGGCCGTGAGGCGGTCGCCGCTCTGGGCATCAGCGAGAGCCATGTGCAGCTCGCCCACTTCGAGAATATTGACGTTGGGCACTGGCAGCTGCACGAACACTCCCAGCACCCGCGCCAGCAGGGCAGCGGCGCGGCCCATGGCGACGTTGACGGTTTCGCGAAAGGCGTCTTGAAAACTGATGCGGCCGTCGCTGGCCGGGCGCGCCGGCACCTTTTGCTGCGTCGCGACGGCGCCGGTTTGCTTGCTCAGCAGGCCGCAGCGGTCGAGGACTTTTTTCAGCTCGGCCGGATCGGCAGGCTTTTTCAGGAAGGCGGTGGCGCCCAACGCCAGCACGCGGCGCACGGCCTCGTCCTGAACGTCACCGGAGACCACGATCACACGCGCGCGCAAGCCTTCGGCGCGCATGGCGGCGAGGACTTCGTAGCCGTCCATCTCGGGCATGGTCAGGTCGAGGAGTACCACCTGGCCCAAACCACGGCGGATCGCCTCCAGCCCCTGCAGACCGTTGTGGGCCTGAGTGACCGAAACAGCCCATTGCTCGGGCAAAGCCCGCAGCAACTGTTTACGCGCCATGTTCGAGTCGTCGCAAATGAGCAGCGGCACGGCGGTAGGGGTAATGGCATTCATGACTGGATCGTCTCGGCTTGGCCGCCCTGGGGCGCAGGCTCTAGCTGAGCCTGTGTCTGATTGTCCGACTTTACCTAAAAGGCGTGGCACTTTGCCAGTTGATTGACGCTCTCAGGTATGAAACACCGCAAATGTCCAAATACCGACAGACTGTTCGCCTGGCGGTTCAACAGGGGCGGTTGCCCGGGTCTACAATCCTTGCGCTGCCGTTTACCCTTGTGAGGCGGTTTTTCAGGTTGTATGATGTCAGTCAACATCGCTTTTCCCAAGCAGTGGAACTCGACAAGGTCGATCCACTCCACTTGAGGCCTTGATCCGGTAAGCTCCGGATCACCCCCCGCTAACAGGACAAGGAGACAACAATGCCTGACGTTCTCGGTCAAAACTTCATCGCCGGCACTCGTAGCGCCAGCGGCGAACCTAAACTCAAAAGCATAGATGCTTCGACCGGCGAGCCACTGCCGTTCACCTTTTATCAGGCCACCGAAGCCGAAGTCGACACTGCCGCCAAGGCCGCAGAAGCTGTATTCCCCGAATTCCGTCAGCTGAGCCCGACCCGTCGCGCTGAGTTTCTGGACGCCATCGCTGACGAACTCGACGCATTGGGCGACGACTTCGTGGCCATCGTCTGCCAGGAAACCGCCCTGCCCGCCGGTCGTATCCAGGGCGAGCGCGGCCGTACCAGTGGCCAGATGCGCCTGTTCGCCAAGATCCTGCGTCGCGGCGACTTCCTCGGTGCCCGCATCGACCTGCCGCTGCCTGAGCGCAAGCCACTGCCACGCGTCGACCTGCGTCAGGCGCGCATTGGCGTGGGCCCGGTCGCCGTGTTCGGTGCCAGTAACTTCCCGCTGGCCTTCTCCACGGCCGGTGGCGATACCGCCTCGGCACTGGCAGCAGGCTGCCCGGTGATCGTCAAGGCCCACAGCGGCCACATGGCGACGGCCGACCAGGTGGCCAGCGCCATCATTCGCGCCGCCGAAAAGACCGGCATGCCTAAAGGCGTGTTCAGCATGATCTTCGGCAACGGCGTGGGCGAGACTCTGGTCAAGCACCCGTCGATCCAGGCCGTGGGCTTCACCGGCTCGCTGGGCGGCGGTACCGCGCTGTGCAAAATGGCCGCCGAGCGCCCGACCCCGATCCCGGTTTTCGCCGAGATGTCGAGCATCAACCCGGTGGTCATCCTGCCTCAGGCGCTCAAAGTGCGCAGCGAAACCATCGCCACCGAACTGGCCGCCTCGGTCGTCCTGGGTGCGGGTCAGTTCTGCACCAACCCAGGTGTGGTCATCGGTATCAGCTCGCCTGAATTCAGCCAGTTCCTCGAGCAGCTGCAAGGCCAGTTCGGCAACCAGAACCCACAGACCATGCTCAACGCGGGTGGCCTGCGCAGCTACGAAAAAGGCGTGCAGCACCTGCTCTCGCATCCAGGTGTGACCCACCTGGCCGGCAAGCCGCAAGAAGGCAAGCAGGCTCAGGCGCAGCTGTTCAAGGCTGACGTGAGCGTGCTGCTCAGCGGTGATCCGTTGCTGCAGGAAGAAGTTTTCGGCCCGACCACCCTGGTGATCGAAGTCGCTGACGACGCGCAACTCAAGGCTGCCCTGCTGGCCCTGCGTGGCCAATTGACCGCGACCCTGATCGGCGAGCTCGAAGACCTGCAAACCTACAACTGGCTGGTGCCGGTACTGGAGCAGAAAGTCGGCCGCATCCTGGTCAACGGCTACCCGACGGGTGTTGAAGTGTCGGATGCCATGGTTCACGGCGGCCCGTTCCCGGCGACCTCCGATTCGCGGGGTACCTCGGTCGGTACTCTGGCGATCGATCGCTACCTGCGCCCGGTCTGCTACCAGAACTACCCGGATGCGCTGTTGCCGCCGGCCCTGCAAAACGCCAACCCACTGGGCCTGCAACGCCTGGTCAATGGTGAGTGGAGCTCGCTGCCGATCGCCTGATAGAGGCGCGGTAATGTGATCCGCACGACGGCGCAGCTCACCCTGCGCCGTTTTTTTGTGCCCGTATTTCGGCCGCCGTTGTTTAGCGTCACTTATTTCGCGAAATATTCATCCATATGTTTCAGCTCTGACGAAAGCCGCCGATAAGTCTGGTTCAGACTGCTCGCCTGGTACACAAACACAAGAACTCCTCCAGCGAACGATCACATGGATTATTTGTTCCTGGAGAAACACCATGAGTCACTGGTTCGGCAACATCAGCGTGCGCGCCAAATTGAGCCTGGGCTTCGGCCTGGTGCTGCTGCTCACCGTCATCCTTGGCCTGATCGGCTGGAACAGCCTGAGCCAGGCGATTTTCCGTGGCGATCGCATGAGCGACATCTCGGCGCTGGGCAACCACCTCACTGCCGCGCGCATCAACCGCTACAACTACATGATGAGCGGCGCCGGTGGTGAAGACACCGCGCTGGGCGCCACGGTGCAGAACCAGATCGACGCGCTGGGCGCTGAGGTACAAGGTCTGCTGAAAACCTTCGTCACCCCGAAAAACGTCGAGTTGCTCAAGGACCAGGCCAGCAGTCTGGCGCAATACAGCCAGCAGATGCACCAGTTGCGCGACGGCTACGATGCCACCGCCAACGCCCGCCAGGCGATGACTACCGCCGCCAAGAGCGCTATCGACGTTACCACCCAGATCACCGCCGATGCGGCGGCCAGTGGCGACGCTCAACAGATCGCCGCAGCCAACGCCATCAAAGAGCAACTGATCCTGGTGCGCTACGAGGCCCGCGGTTACACCGGCACCACCAACGAAAAATCCGAGCAAGCCGCGTTCAAGCAACTGGCCAACGCGGTCACTGTCATTGGCGGGATCACCTCGCAACTGCCTGAGCAGGCCGCACGCATCAATCAGCTGCTGGCGGCATTGAAGAGCTACAACCAGGCGCTCGAAAGCTTCCGCAGCGCCTTTGCCACCGTCACCCAAGCGCGGGCGGACATGGCCAAGAGCGGCGCGCAGGTCGTCAAGACCAACGACGAAATGGTCCAGCTGCAAACCACTCGCCGCAATGAAGAAAGCAGCACCTCGCAGATACTGCAGATTTCCTCCGGCATCGCCGCTTTGCTGGTCGGCCTGCTGGCCGCCTGGCTGATTACCCGCCAGATCACCAAGCCGCTGCAGGAAACCCTGGTGGCCGTCGAACGCATCGCTGCCGGCGACCTGACCCACACCGCTACCGTCACCCGCCGCGACGAGCTGGGCGTGATGCAGCAAGGCATCCAGCACATGGGCGAAACCCTGCGCAACCTGATCGCCGGCATCCGGGACGGGGTGACCCAGATCGCCAGTGCCGCCGAGGAGCTGTCCGCAGTCACCGAGCAGACCAGCGCCGGGGTCAACAGCCAGAAGGTCGAGACCGATCAGGTCGCCACGGCCATGCACGAAATGACCGCCACCGTGCAGGACGTCGCTCGCAACGCCCAGCTAGCCTCCGAGGCCGCTACCCAGGCCGACGGCGAAGCCCGCGCCGGCGACAAGGTGGTCGGTGAAGCCATCGCCAAGATCGAGGGCCTGGCGACCGAAATGCGTCGTTCACTCGATGCCATGAACGTGCTGCAGAAAGAAAGCGACAAGATCGGCAGCGTGATGGACGTGATCAAGACCGTCGCCGAGCAGACCAACCTGCTGGCCCTCAACGCCGCCATCGAAGCCGCTCGCGCGGGTGAGGCCGGGCGAGGTTTTGCGGTGGTCGCCGATGAGGTTCGCGGTTTGGCACAGCGCACGCAGAAATCCACCGAAGAGATCGAAGGCCTGGTGGCCGGTCTGCAGGCGGGCACCCAGCAGGTGGCTGCGGTCATGCAAAACAGCCAGGCCCTGACTGACAGCAGCGTCGAGCTGACTCGCCGGGCGGGCACCTCGCTGGGCAACATCACCCGCACGGTGTCTAACATCCAGTCGATGAACCAGCAGATCGCTGCGGCGGCGGAACAGCAAACGGCCGTGGCGGACGAGATCAGCCGCAGCGTGGTCAACGTGCGTGACGTCTCCGACCAGACCGCCAGCGCCAGCGAAGAAACCGCGGCCTCCAGCGTCGAGCTGGCGCGGTTGGGCAATCAATTGCAGATGATGGTCAGCCATTTCCGGGTTTAATCAGTGGCATCTAACCGCTTGCACACCACTCAGCGGGTGTAACGCTCCAGCTTCTCCTGCATGAAATCCAGAAAACACTGGATCCTCAGCGCCAGCTGTGAATTGCGGTAGTACACCGCATGGATCGGCTGGCGATAGCCGCTGGTGGCATCCGCCAGCACCTCCACCAAGCGCCCGGCGCTGACATCCTCATGGGTCATGAAGTGCGACAGACAGGTGATCCCGTGACCGGCGATCGCCAACTGGCGCAGCGTCTCGCCACCGGACGCCGTCAGCGTCGGCTGGATCAGCCAGCGATCCCCGCCCCCGTGCCGCAGCGGCCAATGATTAAGTGTTTCGGTCTGGGTGAAGCCCAGCAACGAATGGCCGGCCAGGTCCTCGACACGCTGCGGCGCGCCATGCTCGGCCAGGTACTGTGGACTGGCCAGAATACTCAACGCGCTGCTGCCCAACGAGCGCGCATGCAGGGTCGAATCGGCCAGCGCGCCGATGCGAATGGCAATGTCGGTGCTCTGCTCGAGTAGGTCGATGATCAGATCGTTGGTGTTCAGCTCCAGCACGATGTCCGGATAACGCGCGCGGAACTCGGCCATGTACGGCACCATCGCATGCCACATGAACGGCGCGGCCGCGTTGACTCGCAAGCGCCCGGAAGGCGTCTGATGACGCAACGCCAAACGCTCTTCCAGCGTCTCCATCTGTTGGAGGATCTGCTTGGCGTGCTCATAGAAATACCGCCCCTCCTCCGTCAGCACCATGCGCCGCGTGGTGCGGTTGATGAGCGTGGTGTCGAGTTTGCTTTCAAGGCGCGACAGCGTGCGGCTGATGGCCGAGGGCGTCTGCCCGGACTGCTCGGCCGCGGCGGAGATCGAGCCGCAGTCGATCACCGCGATAAACACCTGAAGTTCGTCGGATCGGGCTTTCACGTGAAGTCCACTGAAGGGGATACGCGACGACCTTAGAGCTTCAGGCTCGGTTGGGCAACCTGGCTCAGCCCAGGACCTTGTCCAGATGCGCCACATAGCGCGCCACATCGGCCTCGATATTCGGCGCTTTCATCACGTCGACGCTGAGGAAGGTCGGCAGCGCACTCAGGCCAAGGAACTCGTTGGCCTTGTGGAACGGGAGGTACACGGCGTCCACGCCCTTGCCTTCGAAGAAGTCGCTCGGGTCGTCAAAGGCCGTCTGCGGGGCGTTCCAGGTGGCGGCGATCATGTACTGCCGACCGTGGATCATGCCACCGCTGCCGTATTTCTTCGAGGCGTCGGTGCGGCTGCGGCCATCGTTGGCATACAGGCTGGAGTGGCCTTCGGTGAAGACTTCGTCGATGTACTTTTTCACGGTCCAGGGCGCGCCCATCCACCAGCCGGGCATCTGATAGATGATCACGTCGGCCCACAGATACTTCTGCACCTCGGCGCCGATGTCATAGCCGCCGTCGATGAAGGTGGTCTGTATATCAAAGCCCTTGCTGTCCAGATGAGCCACAGCGGCGTCATGCAGGGTGGCGTTATAGCGGCCAGCGGAGTGGGCGAATTGCTTGCCGCCGTTGAGCAACAGAATCTTTTTCATGGGAGCCTCGTGAGCTGAGTGAGGGCCGATCTGAGCGGCCTGTCGAATTGAATGAGCCCAGCTTATCGAGTCAGCTGCGGGGGATTAACCGAGGGTGAAACAAATTACATTTGCCCTGAAAGCACGAATACACAGCAATTATTGCCATAGACTGCGCTTTCACTGTTCATTGGAGGCCGCTATGAGCGAGCACTACGGATTCATCGTCAAAGCCAAGACCCGCCCGGAAAAATCCGACGCCTTCGAGGCACTATTCGCCGCCTTCGTCGAGCCCAGCCGCCAGGAGCCGGGCTGCATCGAGTACCACATGCTGCGCGACAAACAGGACCCGAGCCTGTTCATGTTCTACGAGATCTGGGCCAGCAAGGCGCATCTGGACGTGCACTCGGCGTTGCCACACATGGTCGAGTTCGCTGAACACCGGATGGAGTATCTGGAGAAAGATTTCGATTTCCAGTTGATCGAGATGCTGAGTGCTTCGTCGGCGCAACGCTGAGGGGCAATCAGGAAGCATTTTGCTGTGTTCACCGGCCCTTCGCGTCCGCACGCGGCGGCGAAGAGGCCCGCACAAACGCAGCAAAATCACCGCCGAGTCGAAGACAGCGTCTCGCGCATCTCGGCGATCATCTCCAGCAGGATGGTCTTGACCGCCTGGCCCGGCACCGACAGCGGCAAATGCCCGGACAGGCACAGGGCCAGGGGCGCTTCGATTTCCGGCTCGACGATACAGCTGAGGTGCACCTTCTGATGCTGCTGCATCGCCCGCGCGGCGGACTCCGGCAGCACGGTCGACCCGAACTGCTCGGCCACCGCGATCTCCAGGGTCGAGGCCGATTCCACCTCGGCGATCACCCGCGCACTCAGGTTGATCTTCATGAACGCGTCGTCCACCAGCCGGCGCATGATGTTGTAGGTGCGCGGCAGCAACAAGTCGAGCTCGGCCAACTCCGCCAAGGCGATGGTCGGGCGTTCAGCGAACTGCGGATCGGCGCTCACCAGGTACAACTGCTCGCGCAACAAAGGCGTGAAGCTCAGACCATGGATCTCGCGGCCGCCATAGAGCACCGCCATGTCCATGCGGCCGTTCATGATCAGCTCGCTCAGCGTGGTACCGAAGTTTTCGTTGAGATACAGCAGAATGCCCGGGTGGCGTTCACGTACACGGCGCAACAGCGGCACCGACAAGGCCGAGGCCGCCGTGCCCGGCGCCAGCCCCACCGACACCTGCCCGGACAGCTCCAGGCCGGACGCGTTGACATCGCTCTGGGCCTGCTCGCACTGGCGCAAGATCAACTGTGCATGCCCGTAGAGCACCTTGCCCGCCTCGGTCGGCGTGACACCGCGCTTGGTGCGGATCACCAATTGCTGCTGCATCTCGGTCTCCAGCGTCACCAGTTGCTGGCTCAATGCAGGCTGGGCGATGTGCAGCACATTGGCGGCCTGGGTCATGCTGCCGATATCGACGATCTTGACGAAATACTTCAAGCGACGGAAATTCACGAAGTCATACTCTGGCGAGGTTCATGACGGGAGCAGAGCAAGAGCCGCGCCAGCCGCCACCGCCAGGGGCAAAATGCCGGTCATAAGGCTTTCCTATGGCAGAGCGACCGACCACTGGCCCCCGCGCCGACCACAAGACCTCCGCCCAAGAGCACCAAAACGGTGCAAAAGCGCACACAAAGTGCGTCATAAGGCGTCCTTATCCGTACAGAACGAAGCCGTCTTTTTGCTCTGGCGCCGCAGCTCTTAAATTAGGTTACCGAAACCCAAGGACCGCCCCATGCCCGCCCGCCGTTCTCCCTGCCACCGAGCCTCGTCATGACCGTTGCCGCGCACCCCGCGCTGACGTTTCGCCAGGCGCTGCTGGCCATGCTGGGCGTGTCGCTGGTGCTGATGCTCTCGGCGCTGGACCAGACGGTAATCGGCAACGCGCTGCCGACCATCGTCGCCGAGCTGAACGGCTTCGAGCTCTATGCCTGGGTGGCCACGGGTTACCTGCTGGCCTCGATCGTCACCATCCCGATCTTCGGGCGCCTGGGGGATTACTACGGCCGCAAACCCTTCGTCATCGCCGCCACGCTGATCTTCATGGCAGCCTCGCTGATGTGCGCGCTGGCCGATGGCATGGTGACGCTGGTGATTGGGCGCGCCTTGCAGGGCATCGGCGGCGGCATGCTGGTCGGCACCGCCTTCGCCTGCGTGCCGGAACTGTTCCCCGACACCCGCCAGCGATTGCGCTGGCAGATCCTGCTCAGTGCCCTGTTCAGCGTGGTCAACGCCATCGGGCCGGGCCTGGGCGGCTTCATGACCGCGCATCTGGGCTGGCGCTCGGTGTTCTGGCTCAACCTGCCGCTGGGCGGGCTGGCGCTGTTCTTCGCCTGGCGGCATTTGCCCTGGTACCGCCCGAAAACCGGCAAGGTAATCCGCATGGATTGGCTCGGCGCCGGCCTGATCGCGGTGGCGCTGGGCGCGTTGCAGTTGTTCGTCGAATGGCTTGGGCATTCCAGCGCGCTGGTCTGCACAGCCCTGGGATTGCTCAGCCTGGTCGCCTTTATCGCCCTGTGGTTTCAGGAGCGTCGCAGCCCGGCCGCGCTATTGCCCAGAGCGCTATTGGCCGAGCACAGCATGCGCGTACTGTTCGCCTTGGCCCTGCTGGCGGGCGCGGTGATGTTCACGCTGCTGTTCTATCTGCCATTGCTGCTGCAAGGCGGCTATGGCTACTCACCGCAACAGGCCGGGGTGCTGATCACCCCGCTGGCGTTGAGCATCACCCTGGGGGCGATCGTCAACAGCCGTGTGATGACGCGCATGAGCAACCCCAATCGGTTACCCCTGGGCGGATTCATCGCGCTGGGTTGCGCGTGCCTCGGCCTGGCACTGGTCGGCACCAACGCGGGATTCAATACCCTGCTGGGCTTGATCCTGTTGGCTGGCCTGGGCTTGGGGTTCATCTTTCTCAACCTGTCGGTATTCACTCAGACGCTGGTCGAACGCCAGTACCTGGGCATCGCCACCGCGCTGCAGCAATCGTTGCGCCTGGTGGGGGGCTTGCTCGGCACAGCGTGCATGGGCGCGCTTGTCAACGTGCTGTATGCCTGGCGCTTGGCCCAGCAGCTGGCACGGGCCGGCCAAACCCAGGCCCTGGCGCTGCTGGCCGACCCGCAGGTGCTGAGCCATGGCTCCAGCGAGCTGACCCCGCCGCTGCTGACCCTGGGCCGCCATGCGCTGATCCAGGCGATGTCCATCGGGCTGGGGCTGTGCGCGCTGCTGGCGGTCATTGCCGTGCTGGTGCTGCGCCGCTTGCCAGTGGTGCAATTGATGCCCGCCCCCCTTGCGCCGCAGAGCGCCAAACCATGAATTTTCCCCGCAGCGGCCTGGACGGCGTACCGAAGTTTCCATCTCCCGAGCTACAGGAATCCCACCATGAATAGCAGTTCGCAGCCGCTCGAGGCCCCTGTCGCCCCGGCGCTGCTCCTGAATAGTCAGGCCGCCAAGGTTTCGATGATCGGCAGCCGCGCGTTTCTGATCGATGCCCCCGGCGACTTCGACCTGCCCGCCCAGCGGCGTATCTGGGCATTGAGCAAGGCCCTGCACGGCCACACGCTGGTCGAAGAGCTGGTGCCGGGGATGACCAATCTGTTGGTCGTGCTGCAGCGCACCCCGGCCGACCCGCAGGCGGTCATCGATGAACTGCAGCAGGCCTGGCGCCAGGTGCAGGAGCTGGACCGCCCAGGACGCCTGATCGAGATCCCGACCTGCTATGGCGGCGAGCACGCCATCGACCTGGCCGCCATCTGCGACTTTTCCGGCTTGCCCGCTGCCGAAGTGATCCGTCGTCATCACCGCGCCACCTACACCGTGTTCGCCATCGCCAGCGCCCCCGGCTTCGGCTACCTGGGCGGCCTTGACCCGACCCTCTATATGCCCCGCAAGAAGGTGCCGTCGCTGAACATGCTCAAGGGCATGGTCACCATCGGCGGCATGCAGTCGGGCCTCTCGGTGCTCGACGGCCCCAACGGCTGGAACGCCTTGGGCTTCGCCGACATGCCGATGTTCGACCCCTATGCCGACGTCCCCGCCACCCTCGCGCCGGGCGACACCGTGCGCTTCTTGCCCGAAAGGATCGAACTGTGATCGAGATCATCGCCAGCGGCCCCCTCAATACCGTTCAGGACCTCGGGCGCCGCGGTCATCGCAACATCGGCGTGGCCTCGGCCGGGGCCATGGACAGCGTCGCCTTGCGGGTCGGCAATCTGCTGCTCGGCAACGACGCCGACAGCGCCGCCATCGAGGTGCAGACCTTCCCCTTCAAGGTGCGTTTCACCCGCCCCCTGGCCATCGCCCTCACTGGCGCCGACTGCAAGGCGCGCCTGGACGGCAAGCCGCTGCTGCCTTGGTGGGCGATCACCGTACAGGCCGGCCAGGAGCTGGAACTCAACTTTCCCAAGGGCGCCGCGCGGGGCTATCTGTGCGTCAACGGCGGGATCGACGTGCCGTTGCTGATGGGTTCGCGCAGCACCTCGTTGCGTGGCAATTTTGGTGGGCTCGAGGGCCGCAGCTTGGTGGTCGGCGACAGCCTCGCGACGCTCGACGCAGCGCTGCCGCAACTGCCCGTCGGCGGCATTGGCGTGACCCCACCGAGTGCGGCAATGCCCGAGCACTTCCCGGTGGCGGACGACGGCACCCTGTTGCTACGCGCCATCCCGGCTGGCGAGTACGAGCTGTTCGCGGCCGACGCCGAGCGCTTCTGGACGCAAAGCTGGAAGATCTCGGCGCAGAGCAACCGCACTGGCTACCGACTCTCGGGCCCGGCCATCCAGCCGGAGACCGTGGTCGAGATGCGCTCCTACGGCCTGGTCCCCGGCATCATTCAAGTGCCACCGGCCGGCGAGCCGATCATTCAGATGAGCGACGCCAATACCGCTGGCGGCTACCCGAAGATCGCCGGGGTCATCGAAGTCGATCTGTGGCGCCTGGGCCAGGCGGCCATCGGCAGCAAGATCCGGCTTGTCAAAGCCGATACCGCCGACGCCCTGTCAGCCGAGCAAGCGCTGGATGGTTACTTCGCCGACATCGGGCGGCTGATCGGGGCGTTGGTGCAGCACTGATCGCGGGCTGCGAAACCACAGTCCAGAAAGGCCAACACCCTGCGCTGGCCTCAGTCTGCCTGGGGCCGTCAAGGCTCCAATGCCATTTCGACGACTCCAGGCCCGCTCGATGGCGGATATCGCCGGGCCGCCATGCAGCGTTCCTAGCCAGAGCATCCCTGCCGTCCTGCCAAGAACGCCCGCAATTCCTCGCTCGCCGGGCACGTCGCCGGCCCGTGCCGAGTGACCGCCACCGCCGCGGCGGCATTGGCCTGCCGGGCCGCATCGACTTCGTTCGATCCGCTCGCCAACGCCGCGAGCATCACGCCCGCATGGGCATCGCCCGCACCATTGCTGTCGATAGCCTGCACCGCGAAACCCGCCACCTGTTCACACCAGGCGCCGCGTGCCAGCCAACAACCCGCAGCGCCATCGCGCACCACCACCAGCGCCCCGCTGGGCAAACGTTCTACCAACATCTGCAGGGCCTGCTCGAGGCTGGCAGCCGCCGTGAAGCGCAAGGCTTCGTCACGGTTGCTGCTCCACAGCGTTACCCAGGGCAACAGACGCCCCATCATCGGCGCATCCGGCGCACTGACCAAAGGCCCCGGGTCGAAGGCCAAGAAACAACGGCCGGCCTGGAGCGCCAGCCAGTCCAACAAGCCTTGAGCTTTGCCGGGATGCAGCAGGCTGTAGCCGCTGACCATGATCCAGTCGTCAGCGGCGGGCACCAACCCGACGAGGTCGGCGGCTGCCAATCCGCCTTCCGCGCCCACTTGGGAAATGAACGAGCGCTCGGCACTGGCATCGGTCAGCGCCACGGACAAACCGGTGTCTTGTTCGCTGCTGGCCGAGAGGAAGACCTCGATCCCCTCCTCGGCCATGGCCTGGCGCGCCAGTTCGCCGAAACGGCCACTGCCATGGCGCCCGAGGTAGCAGGTCGCCAGGCCATTGCGCGCAGCAGCGGCCATCACGTTGAAACCGCCGCCAGCCTCGAAGCTGGCGCTGCGGGCCAGCACGTCCTGGCCGGCGGTGGGCAGGGCGTCCACCGCCATCACCAGATCGATGACTACCTGGCCGGTATAGAGCAATCTAGCGGGCATGGACACGCTCTTGCAGGTGGGTGGCGACATGACGGTCACGGCAACCGCCGAGCAAGCCATAGAGCCCGCCAGCAATCACAAACGTGACGATCCAGCCCAGACCGTTCTGGCCGAACCAGGAGTCCGCCAGCCAGCCATGGAACAGCACATTGGTGGCAGTGGTCTTGACCGTGGTGAAACTGAAGCCCAGGACAATGGCCACGGCCCAGGCACCCAGCGCACGCCACTCCACACCCCCCTGATACCAGTAGGCGCTGCTGGGGCCAACGTTCATCAGGTCGGCGGGCACGTAGCGGTGACGATGTAGCAGATCGACCAGAAAGATGCCCACCCACGCCGTGATCGGCACCGCCAGCAGGGAAATGAAGGTGATGAAGGGCCCATAGAAGCTGTCAGCGAACAGCATGAAGTAGATGGAGCCGGCAAAGATGGCGATGACGTCCACTACTACCGCGTGCACGCGTTTGACCTTCAGGCCGAGGGTCAGGGTGGTGAGGCCTGCCGAGTAGACCGACAGGTTGTTGGACAACAGCAGGCCACCGAAGGCGGTGATCAGGTACGGCACCGCCATCCAGGCCGGCAACAATTCGCGAATCGCCACGATCGGGTCGGCGGCCGAGGCCAGATGGTCGTTACCGACGGAAATCAAGCCGCCCAAGGTGATCAACAGCACCAGCGGGATCCCCGCGCCAAAGGCTGCCGAGGCGACCAAGGCACCGGCTTTCACGCTTTTATGCTGATAGCGCGACATGTCGGCGCCAGCGTTGGCCCAGCCGATACCGGTGCCTGCGGCCATGGTACCGACGCCGATCAGCACGGCCGATAAAGGCGCCGGGCTTGCGGCCCACACGGCGGTCCAATCGATATGCAACGCCAGGAAGCCGCCGACGATCAGGTTCAAGGCACCAAACACCCAGGTCGCCCATTTCTGGATCACCAGCAAGGTGGCATGCCCCAGCCCCGAGACGCACAAAGTCAGCAGCACGAACACGGCGATGAACAACAGCGTCAGCAGCGGTGCGGATTTGGCTTCCATCGGGCTGCCCTGGATGATCGACACCAGCGACAACAGCACAAAGGCCGCCGTGGTGGTGTTGACGGTTTCCCAGCCCAGGCGCGAGCCCAGCGAAACCAGAGTGGGGCCGATATTGCCACGCACTCCGAAAATCGCCCGCGACAGCGTCAGGCTGGGCGCGCGTCCGCGCCGTCCGGCGATGGACAACAGTCCGACCACCGCGAACGAACCGCCCGCACCCAGTACTGCAACGATGAATGCCTGCCCGATCGACAAGCCCTGAAACGCCACCAGCGTGGCCCCCAGCGGCAAGCCGAGGATGCTGATGTTGGCGGCGAACCACACCCAGAACAGCTGCAGCGGATGGCCGTTGCACTCCTGCTCGGGTACCGGTTCAATGCCGCGGGTTTCCAATTGCCCAGCGTGGTTGGACGTGCTCATTGCATGACTCCTGCGATAACTTGTTGTGGTTGGGGGCAGGTCGAAAATGAATCGGGCAGAGGGTTCTTATAGGGGCTGCGGCCGGGCTCCCGCGCTGCGCAGGGCCAGCAGTTGTTCGGTGAGCAATTCGAGGTCAAGACTGTTCACGCTTTTGATTTGTGCCACCGCCTCCAAGGGCCAGGCCTCCAGGCCGTGGGTCGCACCGAGCATGGCCCCGAGCATGGCGGCGATGGTATCGGTATCGCCGCCCAGGCTCGCCGCCATGCACAGCGCCGGGAACACGTGCAGCTGGCCTTCGGCGACTGCCTGAGCCAACGCGAAGGCGGCCACTACGGACTCCTGAGAGGCCACCGAGGTGCCAATCACGTCGTAGATCACATCGGGCAGACTGGCGGTATCGCAACCGGCGCACACCTGCCGCGACCAGAGGATGCGCGCGGCGATATTGCCACCCGCTACCCAGTGGCCTCGGCGATGACCCCAGCGTGCCGCCTCGATGCCGAATTCAAGTGCAGTCTTGAGATCCGCGCCCTGCACGCCTGCCGACACCACCGCCGCCACTGCGGCGGCGCTGGCGATGCCGAGGCCGGTGTTGTGAGTCACCTGGCAGGCTTGCACGACCTGATCCATGAAATATTCGGGGTCGCTGATGTCGGCAGCGATGCCCACCGGCGCGATGCGCATGGCCGCGCCGTTGGTGGTGCCGAATCGCCCCGCTTCTTCGGAGCTGGCACCGGCCAGGATCATTTCAATAGCGCGTTTGGTGGACGGCCCAAGCAGGTCCTGGGAGCCTTTGGCGCGCATGGCCGCTTCCCAGTCGATCAGGTCCTGGGCCAGGGCCGCAGGCTCGATGCGCCCCTTTCCGGCAACTAACCGGTGGGCGACCAGAATGGCTTGCTCGGTATCGTCGGTAATGGCTCCGGCCGGCATGTTCGGCGCGATGGGTTGTTCGTTGTCAGCCGCCTGCAACGTGGTGATGCGGCCATAGCGGGCACGTACCTGCTCCCGGGACAGGGACTGCGTGGGCATGCCAAGGGCATCGCCCAGGGCCAGGCCATAGAAGGCGCCAAGGGCGCGAGTGCGGGTCTGTTCGAGGCTGATCATTGCAGGCTTCCGAAACTTAAATGAAGTTGAAAGTGGGCTGGGTCGAGCAGGCTTTCCACCTGTTCCATGAAGCGCCCCTGGGTATCGAAGGTTTCCCGCATTGTCTTGAGAAACACCGTGCCCGACGGGCGCTGCAGGCGTTCGGCGGCCACCGTGTCGAGGGCTTCGGCACCGATCCACTGCTTGCCGAGCTGGCCTTCATAACCGTGGGCGGCGAGTGTGGCGGTGAGCGAACCGTCGACCAGCCCCGTTTCGGGCAGCGCCTCCAGGCCATCGCGCGCGGGAATCAATGCCCGCTCCAGTGACACCACGCTGCCATCAGCCGCACGCCGCCGGCGCTCCACCAGGACGAACTGGTCGCTCCCCGCCAACAGCGCCAATGTCGGACGCTGCACGCGGGTGATGCCCAACAGTTCGGTATTCATCTGTACAGCGCCGGCCGCCAGGGCACGGGCCCAACCGCCGCTTTGGTCGAGCGGCACGCCATCGTAGGTGACGATGGAGCCGACGCCGGTCTGGGTGGCGATGTAGTTGCGTCGCTTGAGCTCGGACAGCGCCTCGCGCAACGTGCCGCGGCTGACGTCGAACTCGGCGGCCAGTTCGTGCTCGCCAGGCAGACGCGCGCCGGAACCCAGTTCGCCACGCTCGATGCGCTCGGCAAGGGCTTGGACGACGCGGAATTTCTTGTCAAATCGAACCTGTCTAGTCATGTACAATTTGATACCTCGGCAAGGGGTCGATTGGCAAGTGCTATTTGCATGTCACCTCTGAATCGCGACCACCGGAGCCCATGGGACGGCCACAGAAAATCGCCCCGGGCATTTCGGCCCAGGGCGTTCGTCAGTCAACATAAGCGGCTGTGCACCAGCCTGTTCAGCCCATCCGGTTACTTGAGCCCGGCACAGAACGCCGCGATGCGATCACAGCCTTCGCTCAGCACGTCCAGGCTGGTGGCGTAGGACAAGCGGAAGTACGGGCTCATGCCATAGGCCGCGCCTTGGACGGTGGTGACGTGGTGCTCTTCCATCAAGGCCATGACGAAGTCCGTGTCGTTGCTGATCAGGCGCCCGCCACGGGAGGTCTTGCCGATGAGTTCGGCAATGTTGGGGAACAGATAGAACGCGCCCTCCGGCTTGTGGCAGTGCAGGCCTTCGATATCGGCCAAGCGCCCGAGCACGAAGTCACGACGTTGCTGGTAGATGGCCGCACGCTCCTTGAGCAGGTCCTGCGGGCCGTCCAGCACGGCAATCGCCGCCGCCTGCGAAAGGGTGCAGATGCCGCCGCTGTTCTGCGTATTGACGTTGCTCATGGCCTTGATCAAGTCGCTCGGGCCACCGCAGAAACCCATGCGCCAGCCGGTCATTGCATAGGCCTTGGAAATGCCGTTGACGGTCAGCACGCGGTCAAGCAATCGTGGCTCGACATCACCAATGGTGCAGAACTCGAAGTCGTCGTAAATCAGATGCTCGTACATGTCGTCGGTCATGATCCACACATGCGGGTGGCGCAGCATCACTTCAGCGATGGCGGCCATCTCGGCGCGCGAGCAGGCAGAACCGGTGGGGTTGCTCGGGTAGTTGAGCAGCAGCCATTTGGTCTTGGGCGTGATCGCCGCTTCCAGGTCTTCGGGGCGCAGCTTGAAGTGGTTGGCCTGCGAGCACTTCACCGGCACCGGCGTGGCACCGGCGAACTTGGCGATGTCGGCGTAGCTGATCCAGGCCGGGGTCGGGATCAGTACTTCGTCGCCGGCGTTGATGGTGGCGAGCATCGCGTTGAAGATGATCTGTTTGCCGCCGCCTGCGGTGATGATCTGCGATACCTCGTAGTCGAGGTTGTTGTCGCGTTTGAACTTGCGCTGGATGGCCGCGCGCAGGGCCGGCGTACCATCGGTGGGCGGGTACTTGGTGTCGCCAGCGCAGGCCGCAGCATAGGCGGCTTCGATGGCGTGCTGCGGGGTCGGGAAATCCGGCTCGCCCGTCGACAGGCCGATGACCTTGATGCCTTGGGCTGCCAGGTCGCGGGCTTTCTGGGTCATGGCCACAGAGGCGGAAACAGTTACGTTGTTCAAGCGATCAGCAATAGCAGGCATTGGCGTCAGTCTTCGTGGTGGCGAGATCGGGGTTGCGCGCTCGGGAGCTGGGGAAAAGCATAAAAGCAAACAACGGACGGCCTCCAATAGAGCTTTGCTGTGGAGACATAACAGAAATGGATGGACCGGTGTGGCGGCCGACAACAAGCATCGTGCGCTATCTTTGTGGACTGGGCGATTGGGCGATTGGGCGATTGGGGTGTGGCCCTTTGCTGCGGGCCTGTGCGGCTCGCCCTGTCCATTGGCCCTTCGCTTAGGCTCAGGGTACCCACGTTCCGGCACCTGAAGAGAGGGCACGGCGCAATAGGCCATCCATGGCCTAACGCGCCTGACCCGGCATCCTGCCGGGATCTCCCTCTCTTCAGGCGCCTCCACGCGGCCTGCTGGAGGGGCGCGCCGCACAGGCCCGCAGCAAAGGACCAGCCGAGATTTGGGGAGCGTCCTAAAGCTTTTTTGAAGCAACGGCACTGATGTCACTGTTCTGCTTTCGAATCGGCCTTGGGGTCGCGGCCCCCTTCCAGCAGGCCGCGTTTCGACGCACTGACGAGGGGATAGCCGGCATGGATGCCGGCTAAGCCCCGTTGGGCCACGGAAGGCCCATCGGGGCGTGCCCCTCGTCAGTGCGTCGAAGCGCGGGAACCCCGAGCGTCAGCGAGGGGCCAATGGCGGGGGCCGCGACCCCAAGGCCGGCTCGAAAGCAGAACCACCCCAATCAACGCCCCCCCACCGACCAATAAAGCCACCCAGCAACACTCAGCCTTATTGCGTAGCCGAACTACCGCCATTCTGCTTGATCAACGTCAACGCCTTCTGACCACTACGAGCGCAGTTGTCCAAATCACCTTTGGCCTTGTACCCCTTGGCCTCAGCGATCAACTTGTTGACCTCCGAAGACGACCCAGTGGTAGACGCCGGCTTGGCAACCGTCGCCTCATCAGTGAGTTTTTGCAGCTGCAGAGAACACATGTCCTCGGCCGCCATCGCGTTACCTGCAACCAACAAGGCCGCAACCGCCATCAACGTTTTCATATTCGACGCTCCGTGGACTTTGATAAACCGATCGTTCAACTGAGCCGCTGATTACTCCAGCGGTTCGAACTTGAGTGCGCTGAGTTTCTGCACCTTCTCTTCGCGAACCATCTTGTACTCGGTGTTCGGGCCGATCCACTTGGCCCAGATCTGATCGATCTCGCCAGCGTTTTCCATCGCCATCAACGCGTCGTTGACCTTCGCCAGCATGGCCGGCTCGTCAAGGCGCATGCCTACGCTCACAGGCTCCAGCGCCATCGGCTCCTTGACGATGCCCAGCTCGACACCACCGGCGGCGGCCTGGCTCACCAGCTTGGTCGCCGACATGGCGTTGGTCACCACGCCCAGCACCTTGTTCTGCTGCACGGCCAGGTACGCCGAACCGGTGTCCTGGAAGGTCACAGGGGTAGCCTTGGCCATGCGAATCGACTGTTCGGATGTCGAACCCTTGGTGGCGCTGATGCGCTTGCCTTCGAAGTACGAACGCGGTTCGTCAGCCAGTGGCTTTTTCACCACGAGCATTTCCTTGGCCACGTAGTAGGGGTCGCTGAACTGGATCTGCTGGGCGCGGGTCTTGGTGTACGCCAGATTGGCGATGACCACGTCGACGCGCCCCATCTTCACTTCCGGAACTCGAGCTTCACCCGACAGCGGTTTGAGCTCGACCTTAACGCCAAGGTGCTTGGCCAGGGCGTTGCACAAGTCCACATCCATGCCTTCGAGCGCACGGGTGGTGGGGCTGGGCGAAGAGAACGGGGGGACGTCGGAATATACGCCGCAGCTCAAGGTCTGCTTGGCCTGCACATCGGCCCACTGATCAGCGTGCGCGGTCATGGCCATTACGGGGGTGAACATCAGGGCCAGACAGGCCGATTTGATACGCATGCATCCATCCTCAAAAAGTGTGTAGTTGGGGCGGCAGGCTGAGTACGCGCGGAGGCCCGCGCAAAATTCAAGGGCGGCTCTGACGGCGCCTCAATGAGAGCGTAAATCGCTGATGAAACGCTGCGCCCGCGGGTGCGCCGGCTGGCTGAAGAACACCTCGGGCGTAGCCTTTTCGAGGATCTGCCCGGCATCCATGAACCAGATCGTGTCGGCTACTTCGCGGGCGAAATTCATCTCGTGGGTGACGCACATCATGGTCATGCCCTCCTTGGCCAAGCCGCGCATCACACTGAGTACTTCGCCGACCATTTCTGGGTCCAGCGCACTGGTGGGCTCGTCGAAGAGCATCACCGGCGGCTCCATGGCCAACGCCCGGGCGATCGCCACGCGCTGCTGCTGACCACCGGACAGTTGCCCCGGATAGGCCCCGGCCTTGTGCGTCATGCCGACGCGGTCGAGCAGCTCCATCGCCTGCTTCTTGGCCGCGGAACCCTTGATGCCCTTGACCTTGGTGGGCGACAGAATCACGTTGTCGAGCACCGACAGATGGGGGAACAGATTGAAGCTCTGAAACACGAAACCGATACGGCTGCGCAGGCGATTGACGTTGGCATCGGTACCATGGATATCGTGCCCCTCGAACAGAATCTGCCCGCCCTGGATGCCCTCAAGGCGATTGACCGTGCGGATCAGCGTGGACTTGCCCGAGCCCGAAGGCCCGCAGACCACCACCACTTCACCCTTGGTGATCTCGGCGTTGATAGTGGTGAGGGCGCGGTACGCGCCGTACCACTTGTCGATATTGGCGAATGTGATCATCGGTTGCATGGCGATTACCTGGAGAGATCGGTGGAGACGAGATCGGGAATGACCTTGGCTGCCGGAGCGCTGCCGTTGTCACCCTTGCGCTTGCGCTCGATGCGCTTTTCCACGGCGCCGGCCACTCGCGTCAGGCTGTAGCAGATGCAGAAGTAGCTCGCCGCCAGAATGAAATAAACCTGGAACGGCTTGGTCAGCAGCTGGTTGTTGACCTGATTGGCCGAGAACGTCAGCTCCTGCAGATTGATGATGTAGCCCAGCGTGGTCTCCTTGATGATCGACACGAACTGGCTGATCAGGCTCGGCAAGGCGTTGTACAGCGCCTGCGGCAGGATCACCCAGGTCATCGCCCGCCAATAGCCCATACCCAGTGCCCGCGACGCTTCGTACTGACCGTTGGGCAAGGCCTGAATGCCGCCGCGCACGATCTCGCTGAGGTAGGCGCTCTGATAGATCACCAGCGTGCAGAGCATGGTCGTGAAGGCGCTGATGTTGCGGCCGATCAGCACTGGCACCAAAAAGTAGGTCCAGAACACCACCAGCAACAACGGGATACCGCGCAGCACGTACACCCACACGAAGGCCGGGTAACGCAGCGCGCGCAATGGCGAAATGCGCGCCATGGCCAGCAGGATGCTCAGCGGGAAGGCAATTACCAGCGCCAGCGCGGAAAGGATCAGCGTGCTGACCAGCCCGCCCAGTGGACCGTTCGGGTACTGGCCGATCAGCAGCAATTCCCAGTTGTTGTGGAGGATAGCGAACACATCGAACATGACTGATTACCTCGCTCTGGCCAGATCGAAACGGCGAGCGATAAGCGCCCCGATGCCCATCAGCAACAACGAGACCACCAGATAGCCGACGGTGGCGACCAGGTACGACTCGAACGTGCGGAAGGTGTAGTTTTCAACTTCACGGGTGGCGTAGGTCAGCTCCACCACGCCGATGGCCATGGCCAGACTGGTGTTCTTGAACAGCAGCACGGTGTGGTTGATCAGCGACGGCAGCGAATTGCGGATGCCCTGCGGCAGGATCACGTAGCGCATCGAACGCATGTAGCCCATGCCCAGCGCCCGCGCCGCTTCGGTCTGCCCATCGGGGATGGCACGCAGGCCGGCACGCAGGTCCTCGGAAAAGTACGCCGCTTGGCACAGGCCCAGCGCGATCACCGCGAAAATGAATTCGGTGCTGTAGTTGGCCAGCCACAACTGCGCGCTATCGGGCAGCAAGGTCGGTACGCCGAAATACCAGAGCATCAATTGCACCAGCGTCGGCACGTTGCGGTGATAGGCCACATAGCCCGCCACCAGAGCCACGGCCAGCCTGTTGTGGGTCAGGCGTACGACCACCAGCAAAAAGGCCAGGCTCATGGCCAGCAGCCACGCGCAGAGCATCAGCTTGAGGGTCAACTCCGCGCCCTGCAGCATCAGCGCGGCGTACTCGCCCGTCAAAATCGGCCCCAAGTCGAAACCTTTAATCATGGGAATCACCTTCGGATATCTGTAGCGGCAGCATGAAATGAAAACCGGAGCCCGCAGGCGTGACGGGTGAGATCCCGTTCTGGTCCGGCTGCTGCCTCAACTCTCCTGAGGGCGCGTCGTCTGCAGGCCGCCCGGCACCTGCAGGGTCGGAGTGATTTCCATATGGCCGACGTTCATGGACACCGGGGCTGCGATGGCAAAGGCAATGGCGTCAGCAATGTCGCTGGCCACCGGCAGTTCGAAACCTTCGATGTACTTCTTGTGGCTCTCTTCAGGGTTGCCATGCACGTGAGCGAAGATGTCCGTAGCCACGCGGCCCGGGCAGATTTCAGTGACACGCACGCGCTTGCCGAACACATCGATACGCAGGTTGCGCGAGAGCATGCTCACCGCCGCCTTGGTGGCGTGATACGTGGAATTGCCACCGAAGTTGTAGGCCGCAGCGATGGAACTGATATTGATCACATGGCCGCGATCGCGCGCCACCATGCCAGGCACGAACAGCCGCGTGAGATGTAGCACCGCGCGCAGGTTGACGTCGATCAGCGCATCGATGCCCTCGGCGTCTGCGTTGAGGATCGAACCCGGACGATCGACTCCGGCATTGTTGACCAGGATGTCGATTTCCAGACCTTCGGCCAAAGCGGTCATGCCTTTGAGATCGGCGACGTCCAGAGCGTGAGGAATGCAGCCAGTGCGCTCGGCCAGCGCTGCCAGGTTCTCGGCATTGCGCGCCACCGCATGCACCGTGATGCCTTCGCGGCACAGACGCTCGACGGTCGCGGCACCGATGCCCGAAGAAGCCCCGGTGACCAGCGCGGTTTTGTAGTCAGAAAATGGCATGTCGCATTCCTCATCAAAGCGTTCGACGACCCGCATGGCAGGTCTTGGTATCGACTGTACTGGGCGGCGATTGTGGGCGCCAAGACGTAATCGCTGTGTGGCGATAAGCCCGCCTTATGGCCCCGCAAGGCCCCGTAAAATCAGGGGATCAGGTGTGAAACAGGGACGATTTCGCCGCCGCCCTGCTCGATTTCCCGGCGAATGCCGCGGGCCAGCTCCACGGAGCCTGCGGTATCACCGTGGAGCAGAATGGAGCAGGCATCGATCTTGATGCGCTCGCCGGTGTAGCAAGTCACGGTGCCTTCATCGAGCAACTGGCGCACGCGATCGCGCACCTTGAGCGGGTCCTTGATGACCGAGTCGGGCAACTGGCGTGGCACCAACAGGCCGCTCTTATCGTACGCACGATCGGCCAGGAAAGTGGTGGCCACCCGCAAGCCGTGACGTTCGGCCGCAGCTTCAATGGCGCGGCTGGTGGACGAACTGATGATCAGCCTCGAGTCGAACGCGGCCACCGCGGCGATCAACGGATCGGCGAGGTCGGCATCCGCGGCGGCCATGTTGCCCAGCGCACCGTGAAAACTCATGTGGGTCATGCGGTGCCCGATAGCGGCGGCGAAACCGGCCAGCGCGCCCAGTTGATAGATGACGTAGGTGGCCAGCTCGCGCGTTTCGATCTGCATCTTGCGGCGGCCGAACCCGAGCAAGTCGGGGAAACCCACGTGCGCACCCAGATCGATCCCGCCCGCCATTGCCAGGCGCACGGTGCTGTCCATGATCAGCGGGTCGCCGGCATGAAAGCCGCAGGCGACGTTGGCCGACGAGATGATCTGCATCAACGCCTCGTCCTCGCCCATTCGGTAAGCGCCGAAGCCTTCGCCGAGGTCCGCATTCAAATCGATTTTCATGTGCTGCTCCTCAAGCTGGCTCGGCCAGCGATACCAGCGGTGTGCCGTAGCTCACCAGTTGTTGGTCGGCGACCATGAAGGCGCCCAGGGTGCCGCTGGCGGAGGCCGTGACCGGCAACAGCAACTCGCCCACCGCGATCAGGCCGACCAGAGTGCCAGGCTCCAGGGCATCGCCGGGGCGCACCTCGGGTTCATCGCGCGAGGGATGCCGCGACAGGAAGCGCCCGCACACGGTAGCCATGGCGGCGATCTTCAGCGCCGGTGTCTCGATGGCCGGTGCCTCGGTGATGGACGCCTGGCGCGGCGTGCTGGCGGGCGTTTTGGCCGGCCGAGTCAAGCGGATGCTGAACTCGCTGCTGTGCAGTTCGAACTGCGCCAGGTTGGCGCTGCTGACCCATTCGACGATCTGGCGAATCTTGCTGATGTGCATCGTGATTACTCCGCTTCCCGACGGGCCTTGAGCCAACGTTCCAGGTGATGAATGTCCACCGAACCTGCACAGAAGTCCGGGTCCTGGAGAATGTCGCGGTGCAGCGCGACGTTGCTTGAGATGCCCTCGATACGCAACTGCGCCAACGCCGTACGCATCCGCGCCAAGGCTTCATCGCGGGTCGCGCCGTGGGTGATGACCTTGGCGATCATCGAGTCGTAATAGGGCGGCACCTGATAGCCGGCGGTCACGTGAGAGTCGACCCGCACGCCCATGCCGCCCGGTACTTCCCAGCGGGTGACGCGGCCGGGGGTGGGGATGAAGGTCTGCGGGTCCTCGGCGTTGATGCGACACTCCAGCGAGTGGCCGTGGGTGCGCACATCGCTTTGCTGGAGCGTCAGCGACTCACCCAAGGCCATGCGTAATTGCTGCTGGACGATGTCGATGCCAGTGGTCAATTCGGTGACCGGATGCTCGACCTGCAGGCGGGTGTTCATCTCGATGAAATAGAACTCGCCGTCTTCGAACAGGAACTCGAACGTACCAACGCCCCGATAACCGATCTGCTGACAAGCCAGCACACAGCGCTCGCCCACTGCCGCGATCAACGCCTCGTCGATACCAGGAGCCGGCGCCTCTTCGAGGACTTTTTGATGGCGGCGCTGTTGCGAGCAGTCACGGCTGCCGAGCCACACACCTTTGCCATGATTATCGCAGAGCACCTGGATTTCCACGTGCCGCGGGTGGCCAAGAAACTTTTCGATATAGAGCTCGGGGTTGCCGAAGGCGCGCCGCGCTTCTTCGCGGGTGACGCTGACGGCTGGCAACAGATCTTCGCCGCGCTCGACCATGCGCATGCCGCGCCCGCCGCCTCCGCCCGCCGCCTTGACGATGACCGGGTAGCCGATCTCGTCACCGATGCGCTGGATGCTGGCCGGATCATCCGGCAGTGAGCCTTCCGGGCCCGGCACGCAGGGCACACCGGCCTTGCGCATGGCGCGCTTGGCGGCGACCTTGTCACCCATCTGCCGGATGCACTCGGCGGTGGGGCCGATAAAGGTCATGCCAGCGGCTTCGACACGCTCGCTGAAGTCCGCGTTCTCGGAGAGAAAGCCGTAGCCTGGATGGATCGCCTGGGCGCCGGTGGCCTGGGCGGCATACAGGATCGCTTGCTGATTCAGGTAGCTCTGGCCGGGGGCGGCCGGGCCGATACACAGCGCCTCGTCAGCGTATTGCAGGTAGGACGCCTGGGCATCCGCCTCGGAATAGACCATCACCGTCTTCAGACCCAGGCCGTGGCAGGCGCGCTGAATCCGCAGGGCGATTTCACCGCGGTTGGCGATCAGTACTTTATCGAACATGGGGGCAACCTGTGGGTGAGCTAGAGAATGCTGAACAGCGGCTGGCCGGATTCCACCTCGTCGCCGGGCTGGGCGAGGATGGCGTCGATGCGCCCGGCCTTATTGGCCTTGACCTGATGGAACATCTTCATCGCCTCGACGATACACAGGGTCTGCCCGACCGCCACGGTGGCGCCGATCGTGGTGAACGGCGGCTCATCGGGTGATGGCGTCAGGTGTAGTACGCCGTACAGCGGGGAGCAGATCTGGCTGGCGGCAGGTGTATTGATCGGGGCTGCTGGCGGGGCGATCTCGGCGACCGCAGACGGCGCCGCTTCAGGGCTCTGGGGCATCACTGCCGATGCAGTGGAATGGCGGCTCAGCGTCACCGTGGTGCCGCCTTCGCTGAGGGTCATTTCACTCAGGTCCGACTCGGCCAGCAGGTCGATCAGCTGTTTGATGCGTTGTTGATCCATGTTGATTATCTGCCCCTTGCTCATTCGGCTGGCACGGCATTGCCCTTGGTCTGCGGCCAATGTACCGAGCCTGGGCGTCAGCGCGCCAAGAGCGTTTACCGCTGGGGCGATAAGTGCGACTTATGACCCGGCGCGGGGTGATGTTTATTATTGAACTGACGTCGATCACATTTACCGATGCCGCCATAGGCAGCGGCGATGTCGCGCGCACCATTATTGTGATGGCCGCCCTTAATAGTTGCACTTGTGTGAGTCATAAGCGTTCCCTATCCAGCCAGAGCAAAGTTGTCTTAACCCCAAGATGAAACTTTTGCGTAGGTTTGCGGTGTGCCGAGTACTGCGCCTGACGTGACACAGATCACCGGGGATAGCGCCAATCTTGAAGTAACCGCCTTTTAGCAAGCGATGTATCGCTGTCGCTTTGCTTAAAACCCTGCGCACTCGCACCACTGCCAATAAAGCACGCTATTTCACACATCATGCAAAGGCATTAGGTAGCATCATGACCTTGATTAAATACTCCGCGGGGATTCTCGGACTCTTGGTAGTTCAGAATGGTATGGCAGCAGGTTTCGTTGATGACAGTCATGCGACTTTATTGGCGCGCAACTTTTACAGTAACTCCGATAACCGCGATGGGGCCGCAGCGCCTAATTACACTCAAGAGTGGGGCCAGGGCTTCGTCCTCAACTTTACTTCCGGTTTCACCCAAGGGCCGGTCGGCTTTGGCGTGGATGCCGTAGGCATGTTGGGTATCAAGCTGGATTCCGGTAAAGGCGTGCATTACAACCCCACCGGTAGCTCGCGCAACGGCAACATCTTCCCCACCGACGGGGATGGTCGCGCGGTAGACGAATTCGCCAGTGTCGGCGCGACGCTGAAAGCGCTGGTGTCGAAAACCGAGTTCCGTTACGGCACCTTGCAACCCAACCTGCCGATCCTGGTGGCCAGTGACCGCCTGGTGTTCCAGACCTTCAACGGCGTTCAAGTGCAGTCTCGGGAAATCGACAATCTGACCCTGACCGCCGGGCGTATCGACAAGGTCAAAGAGCGCGGGTCGACCGACGAAGAGGGCTTGTCGATCGCCGGTTCCAACGCCAAGCTCGACCCGACCAATCCGGGTATCAACACCACTACCAGCACCTACTCTCACGAATTCTGGTATGGCGGCGCCACTTATAAAGCCACACCCAACCTGACGCTGCAGTATTACTACGCCAACCTGACCAATTTCTATAAACAGCACTTTGTTGGCGCGTTGTACGGTATCAACTTGGGCCCGGGTCGCCTGACCTCGGACTTCCGTCATTGGGACAACAGTTCCGATGGCAAGAACGGCCATGACTCCGATTACTTCAGCACCGGCTATTACGGCAACGGCGTGACCCGCGGCAAGGTCGACAGCCGTTTGACCAGCGGCTTGTTCACTTACACCCTGGGTGCCCACGCGGTGTCCGCCGGTTATCAGCAAGTCAACGGCAGCAGCGATGCGGTGTGGCTCAACGAAGGCGCCGGGACCACCAGCTACTTCATGACCGAAACCATGTCCGGGAAATTCCAGCGTGCTGGCGAACGAGCCTGGCAACTGCGCTATGTCTATGACTTCGCCGGGCTGGGTTATCCGGGCTGGACGATCAAAACCGTTTACACCAATGGCGACCACATCAAGACCGCCGGCGCCGATGGCAAGGAATGGACCCGCGATACCACCCTCGCCTACACCGTGCAGTCAGGGCCGGCCAAGGGCCTGAGCACCGCATTGCGCCAAGGGGTGTTCCGCACCGACATGCAGCGTGACACCGATGAATATCGCGTGATCATCGACTATCCGATCTCGCTGTTCTGATCCCCACCCCTGTAGCGAACGGGGCTGGCCCCCGATTGCTGTGCGTCAGTCAGCAAGCAATCGGGGCAAGCCCCCTCGCTACAGATTTCGGTCAACGTTGATAGGCTTTGACGATCGCCGAAAAATCCAGCCCGCCATCACCGCGCAGGCTCATCGCCTGATACAGCTGCTGCGCCACCGCGCCCAGCACCACCGGCTGGCGCGCCTGCTTGGCCGCCTCGGTCGCCAGGCCCAGGTCCTTGAGCATCAGCTCCGCCCCGAACCCGCCGCTGTAGCCACGTGACGCTGGCGCCGTCTCGACAATGCCCGGCCACGGGTTGTAGGTGTCCGAACTCCAGCAACGCCCCGTCGAACTGTTGATGATCCCCGCCAGCACGCCGGTATCGATCCCCAGCGCATCGCCCAGCGCCATGGCCTCGGCCACGCCGATCATGGAAATCCCCAGCAGCAGGTTGTTGCAGATCTTGGCGATCTGCCCGGTGCCCACTTCGCCGCAATGGACGATGTTGCGGCCCATCTGCTCCAGCACCGGCTTGAGCGTCGCGAACAACGCCGGGGTGGCGCCGACCATGAAGGTCAAGGTCCCGGCCTGAGCACCGCCGGTGCCTCCGGAGACGGGTGCATCACCCAGGTCGATTCCCTGCTTGGCGGCGGCGGCGCTGATGTCGCGCGCCGTCTGCGGATCGATGGTGCTGCAATCCACGGCGGGCGTACCGGCGCGAATCCCGGCCAGCACGCCGTCTTCATTGAGATAGACGCTGCGCACATGAGCCGCTGCCGGCAGCATGGTGATCACCAGATCACCCTGGGCGGCCGCGTCGCGCGGTGACAGGGCAATCTGCCCGCCGAGTTCGGCCAGCTCCGCGAGCACTGTGGTATTGAGGTCGAACAGATGCAGCTCGTGACCGGCCTTGAGCAGGTTGCGCGCCATCGGCGCGCCCATGTTGCCCAGCCCTACGAATGCAATACGCATGGCATGAACTCCTAACGCAGGTTGATGGTGGTGTTGACGCCGTCATTGACGCTGTCATCGTCGAACCATCGGGCAGTGACCGTTTTGGTCTGGGTGTAGAACTGCACCACCTGCTTGCCGTACGGGCCGAGGTCCCCAAGCTTGGAGCCACGCGAACCGGTGAAGCTGAAGAACGGCACCGGCACCGGGATCGGGATGTTGATGCCCACCTGGCCGACGTCGATTTCGCTCTGGAACTTGCGCGCCGCCGCGCCGCTCTGGGTGAACAGGCCCGTGCCGTTGCCGAAGGGGTTGCGGTTGACCAACGCGATGGCCTCGTCGAAGGTATCGACGGTGAGCACCACCAGCACCGGGCCGAAGATTTCTTCGGTGTAGATGCGCATGTCGGTGGTCACCCCGGAAAACAGCGTCGGGCCGACGAAGTTGCCTTCCTCATAACCTGGCACCACCACGTCGCGGCCGTCCAGCTCGAGGGTTGCGCCCTGCTCCACGCCACTGGCGATCAGGCTCAGTACGCGTTCCTTGGCGCGCTTGGAAATCACCGGGCCCACGTCGGTGCCCGCCTCGCTGCCGGCATTGACCTTGAGTTTCTGCGCCAGCGCCTTGAGTTCGGGGATCCATTCCTTGGTGGACCCCACCAGCACCGCTACCGAGGTCGCCATGCAGCGCTGACCCGCCGCACCGAACGCTGCGCCAGCCAGGGCGTTGAGGGTTTGCGCACGATTGGCGTCGGGCAACACCACGGCGTGGTTCTTGGCGCCCATCATCGACTGCACGCGCTTGCCGTGACGACCGGCCAGGTCGTACACGTGGGTGCCTACCGCCGTGGAACCGACGAAAGACACCGCCTTGATATCCGGGTGGGTGCAGATGGCATCCACCACTTCCTTACCGCCATGCACCACGTTGAGCACACCCGGCGGCACCCCGGCTTCCAGCGCCAGCTCCACCAGCATCAGGGTCGACAGCGGGTCCTGCTCGGACGGCTTGAGCACGAAGGTGTTGCCGCAGACGATGGCCATCGGGAACATCCACAGCGGGATCATCGCCGGGAAGTTGAACGGGGTGATGCCCGCGCACACACCGATCGGCTGGCGCAGCGTGTAGGTGTCGACGCCACCGGCGACATTCTCGGCGAATTCGCCCATCTGCAGGGTGCCGATGGAGCAGGCATGCTCGACCACTTCAAGGCCGCGGAAGATATCGCCCTCGGCATCGGCGACGGTCTTGCCTTGTTCGGCGCTCAGGGTCAGGGCAATGCGTTTGGAGTGCTCACGCACCAGCGCCTGCAGCTTGAGCATGATGCGCATGCGCGCGCCAAGCGGCGTGTGCCGCCAGGTCTTGAAGGCTTCATGGGCGGCGGCCACGGCGGCGTTGACTTCGTCGGGGGTGGCGAAGGGCACGCGGGCGAGGACTTGTTGGGTAGCGGGGTTGACGATATCGCGCCATTCGCTGGTCTGCGATTCGACCCACTGGCCGTTGATCAGCAGCTTGGCGGACTGCACGGCAGTCTGGCCGGGTGTGAGGGAAGCATTCATTGAAATCTCCGACTTGTTTTTATTGTGCGGATGTCTGATCGAGCTCAGATGGCCGATCAGGAAGACGAGCCATCAACCTTTGGTATGGCTTGGAAAATGGGGTCGTACTGGAGTATAGATGTGCAAACTTCCAATAAAAATGCAGAATAAAGCCGGTCCAACATGCAAAAAAACATCACCTCGTTAAACGCGCTGAACTGGGACGACCTCAAGTTTTTCCTGGAGGTGGCACGCACGCGCAAGGCCAGCAATGCCGCTAAACGTCTGGGCGTGGATTACACCACCGTGTCGCGGCGCATCTCCTCGCTGGAAACTGCACTCGGCACCTTGCTGTTCGAAAAGTCGCGTACCAACGGCTTCGTGCTCACTGCCGAGGGCCAGCGCCTGCTCAGCTATGCCGAGACCATCGAGAGCACGCTGCACATGGCCTGCGAGCAGGTCTCCGGCTCCGGCGTGGCATTGTCCGGGCATATCCGCATGGGCTGCACCGAGGGCTTCGGCAGTTTTTTCATCACCCCACAGTTGAGCCACTTCGTCGATGCCTACCCCGCGATTTCCGTCGACATCCTGCCGCTGCCGCACTTCATCAGCCTGTCCAAGCGCGAGGCCGATATCGTCATCGCCCTGGAGCGCCCCGAGCATGGACCCTATGTGTGCTGCAAACTGACCGACTACACACTGCGGTTGTATGCCACCCAGGATTACCTGGATTCCCACGGACCGATCCGGCAACCGAGCGACCTCAATAGCCATCCGTTCGTCAGTTATGTGGATGATCTGGCGTTCAGTTCCGAGCTCCTGTACCTGGCCAACTTGTTGCCCGGCGCCAGCGCCAATCTGCGCAGTACCAGCGTGATCGCGCAGTATGTGGCGGCGCTGCAGGGGCGGTCGCTGGCGATATTGCCGTGTTTTTTGGCGGCGCAGGATCCACGGATGATTGCAGTGCTGCCGGAGGAGGTGGAGATTACTCGGCAATTCTGGATGTACTGCCGGGAGGATCTGCGCAAGCTCAAGCGGATTACCCTGCTGTGGGATTACATCCGCGAAGTCACCGAGATGAACCACGCCTTCCTCATGGGCGAGCCGGCGCCGCTGAGGTTCCGGCAGCCCCTTGCTGCAGAACGATAGTTCAGATTTTCCTGAACTATCGATTTCACCGCGCCTATTCTTTCCCCTCCTCTGCCCTGCCTAAGATCGCCCCATCGAGACCGCTGACACAGAGTAGCGGCTCCAGCGGTTCCCCTTTTGCTACTGCCCATGACAACGCGCACGCACGGCCTGGCCGATGCGTTGCCACGCAGTAGCCAAGAGGAGCACCGTGATGCAACTGGAGATTTTTCGTACCCTCTGGGGCTATACCGCCAGCAAGGCCCAGGCGCTTGAGGAATTGCTGGACGCAGGCTTCGACGGCATGGAAGCACGCATGCCGCTGGACGCCGCCGAACGCGCCGAATTCGCGGCCTTTTTGCGCGCCAATGCGCTGGGCTATATCGCCACTCTGTTCACTGCCTACGATGTGTTGCCCGTGCAATCGGCTCTGCCTGCCGAGCACCTGACCGATCTCGACCGCAAGCTCGGCTGGGTCGGCGAACTGGCGCCGCGTTTCGTCAACGTGCTGGCCGGCAATGATCGCTGGGGCATGGGCGAGCAAGTGGAGTTTTTCGGCGCGGCCATGGCGCTCGCGCACAAGCACGGCCAGACCTGCGTGTTCGAGACTCATCGCTCCCGTTCGCTGTACAGCCCCTGGGTGACGCTCGAACTGATTCGGCAACTGCCCGACCTGCGCTTCACCAGTGACATCAGCCACTGGATCGTCACTTGCGAACGGCTGCTGGACGACCCCGCCGATGACCTCACGCCTTTTATCGAACGCGTTCACCATATTCAGGCCCGTGTCGGCTATGACCAAGGCCCGCAGGTGCCACACCCCGGCGCCCCGGAATACGCCCGCGAGCTGGCGTTCCATCAACAGCACTGGGAAGCCATCTGGCGCTCGCAGCAGCGCCGCGGCTTCAGCGTCAGCACCCTGACCCCGGAGTTCGGCGCCGACGGCTACCTGCATCACCTGCCCTTCACCAACGTTCCCGTCGCCGATCTGTGGTCGCTCAACCAGTGGATGGGCCGCACCGAGCGCGCGCACTTCGAACGCTTCAGTCAATCGCCGCACCTTCCAGGAGCCCACTCATGAGTGACCAGCCTGTCGCCAACTTCAAAAGCATCCCGGTGGTGAACATCGCCGGGCTGTTCAGCGTCGAACTCGAACATCGCCTGGCCGTGGCCGAGCAACTGGGCCGCGCCGCCAGCGATGTGGGCTTCCTCTACATCACCGGCCACGGCATCGCGCCGCAATTGATCGCCGGGCTGCAGCAGGCGGCCAAGGATTATTTCGCCCAGCCGTTGGACGTCAAGATGCGTCACTACATCGGCACCTCGGCCACCCACAAGGGCTTCGTACCGGAGGGCGAAGAGGTGTATGCCAAGGGCAAGCCCGATCACAAGGAAGCCTTCGACGTCGGCTTCGAAGTACCCGCCGATGACCCGCTGGTACTGGCCAATACGCCGCTGCTGGGGCCTAACAACTGGCCGACGCTGCCGGGATTCAAGCCGTCGGTGCAGGCCTACTACGCGGCGATTTTCGCCCTGGGTCGCAAACTGTTCGGCGGCTTCGCGCTGGCATTGGGCCTGCCTGAAGATTACTTCGATGCCATGGTCACCCGCCCGCCGTCCAAACTGCGGCTGATCCACTACCCCTTCGACGCGCACGCTGAGGATGCGCCTGGGATCGGCGCCCACACCGATTACGAGTGCTTCACCATCCTGCATTCCGAGCAGCCGGGCCTGGAGGTGATGAACGACCTCGGCCAGTGGATCGACGCGCCGCCGGTGGCTGATGCCTTTGTGGTGAATATCGGCGACATGCTCGAAGTGATGACCGCCGGCACCTTTGTCGCCACCGCCCACCGGGTGCGCAAAGTCGGCGAGGAGCGCTATTCATTCCCGCTGTTCTATGCCTGCGACTTTCATACCCAGATCAAACCCCTGCCCAGCTTTGCCAAGGAAGGTCAGGAATACGAAGAAATCGCCATCGGCGAGCACATGTACGGGCAGGCGCTGCAGACCTACCAGTACCTGCGCAAGCGTGTGGAAAACGGTGAAGCGCAGTTGCCCGCCAAAGCGCGCAAGCCGTCGAGCTTCGGCCATTTGAAAAACCAGTCGCAAGCGTCCTGAAACCCCCACCTTTCCTTGGAGCACCGCCTATGTCGAACCTTCACGTTACGCGCTTGACCCTCTTGGCTGCCGGGCTGCTGGCCGCCGGCGCTGCCCTCGCTGCGCCAACCGCCACACCGGGCGAATTGAAAGTGGGCATGGAAATCACCTACCCGCCGTTCGAATCCTACGATGCCAACAAGAACGTGGTCGGCTCCGATCCCGAGCTGTCCCATGCCCTGGCCAAAGAGATGGGCGTCAAGGCCAGCTTCGTCGACACCAAGTTCCCCAACCTGATTCTGGGCCTGAACGCCGGGCACTACGACGCGATCATCTCGGGCATGTACATCACTGCCGAACGCCAGACCCAAGCGCTGACCATCCCTTACGCCAAGACCGGCGCGGCGATCATGACGCCCAAGGACAGCGAGCTGAAACCGCAAAAGCCTGAAGACCTGTGCGGCCTCAAAGTCGGCCTCGAACAGGGCACGACATGGGTGGCGGCCTTCAACAAGTTGTCGACCGAGTACTGCCTGCCGAACAACAAGGGCGCGATTACCATCAGCGAATACCCGTCCGCGCCGGAAGTCACTCAGGCGCTGCTGTCAAAGAACATCCAGGCCCAGGTCGAGATCGCCGGCGCCGCGCACATGATCGCCGATCGTACCAATGGCCGCGTGGTGGTGACTTCCCATGACCTGGTCTATCCGCAGACCTTGGGCATCTATGTGAAGAAGGGCAATGACGAGACCTACCAGGCGCTGCTCAAGGCGGTCGATGCCAGCAAGAAGGACGGCTCCTACGCGGCCATCCTGAAAAAATACGATCTGGAAGCAGCTGACTGATTGCATTTGCGCCTTGCATCCGCTGTAGGAGCGGGCTGTGTCCGCGAAGATTTTTAAGCCTGAAGGCTTCGCGCGCAGAGCCTGCTCCCACAGGTAACGCAAGGCAGCTGTGGTCTAGCGGTTTGGGTGAGGTATCTATGCAATTCGATTGGTCTTATTTTGTTTCGCTGTTTTCGATGCCGGCCTTCTGGGAGGCGACGCTGACGGTCATCGAGCTGAGCGCCCTGGCGTGGCTGATCGGCATGCTGCTGGGGTTCTTGCTGGCTTCGGCCAAGCTCTCGACCTCGGCGTGGCTGCGGGTACCGGCGTCGATTTATATCTGGTTCTTTCGCAGCATCCCGCTGTTGGTGCTGGTGGTGTTCGTCTACAACCTGCCGCAGCTGTTTCCCTCGACCGGCGGAGTACTGTCGGTGCCGTTCTATTCCGGCCTGTTGGCGCTGGTGGTGACCGAGGCCGCGTACATGGCCGAGATCCATCGCGGCGGGCTGATCTCGGTGCTCAAGGGGCAGAAGGAAGCCGGTCGCGCGCTGGGCATCGGCCTGCTCGGCCTGCAGCGCTTGATCGTGATTCCCCAGGCCTTTCGGATCTCGTTGCCGACGCTGATCAACGAGTACATCACGGTGGTGAAACTGACCTCGCTGATCTCGGTGATTTCCCTGACCGAACTGCTCACCGTCGGCCAGCGCCTGTATGCGCAAAACTTTTTGGTGATGGAAACCCTGGCGGCGGTCGGCGTGTATTACGTGTTGATCGTGACCGTGTTCGGCTGGCTGTTGCAGTGCCTGGAACGGTATCTGGATTTGAGCCTGCGCAAGCCGCAGACCCTCACTGACGAGGGGGTCACGCGGTTTCGCCAACAGCTCGCCCCTACAGCGCTGGCCGCGACCGCGCTTAAAACCATGGATGCCACGCCGGCGCTGCAACTGCGTACTGTGCACAAGCGCTACGGCCACCACGAGGTGCTCAAGGGCATCGACCTGAACATCGCCCCCGGCCAGGTGATCTCCATCATCGGCCCGTCCGGGTCGGGGAAGACCTCGCTGATTCGCACCATCAACGGCCTGGAGACCATCGACAAGGGCGAGATCGTGCTGTTTGGCGAGAGCTATATCCACGCCAATGACGCGCCCAATAACTCCCAGGTGCGCAAGGGCGTGCGGCAGATTGGCATGGTGTTCCAGAACTTCAATCTGTTCCCGCACCGCACCATCCTTGACAACGTTACCCTGGCGCCGCGTTATCACGGCGTGTCCAAGGCCGAAGCCGAGCAGCGAGCGTGGCGTTTGCTCGACAAGGTGGGGTTGCTGGCCCATGCGGCCAAGTATCCCCATCAGCTGTCCGGTGGCCAGCAGCAGCGCGTGGCGATTGCCCGGGCGCTGGCGATGGAGCCGCAGATCATGCTGTTCGACGAGCCGACGTCGGCGCTCGACCCGGAGTTGGTGGGCGAAGTGTTGAAGGTGATCGCCCAACTGGCGCGCGAGGGCATGACCTTGGTGATCGTGACGCACGAGATGGATTTCGCGATGTCGATTTCCGATCGCGTGCTGTTCATGGAGAACGGCAATATCCAGCTCGATGCCGCGCCGTTGGCGATCCGTACTCAGCCCGAGGGTGAACGGGTACGGCGGTTCATGGGGATCGAGGTGGAGCAGAGTCTGGCGGTGGGGTGACAGGGTGGGTCTATGGCGGCGAAGAGGCCATAAGCCCCACCCTATCATCAGGCATTACAAGCTTTCGAGCATCAGCCCGCTCAAGCGTTTGACCTTGCGCTTGACTGCCTCTTCGAACACGCCCTTGCGCGGCTCGATCAGGGTGAACCAGTTTTTTGCCCGGGTAATGCCGGTGTAGATCAGCTCCTTGGTCAACACCGGATTCAGCGCATCCGGCAGGATCAGCGCGGTGTGGGCGAATTCCGAGCCCTGGGACTTGTGCACGGTCATGGCGTACACCGTCTCGACGTCATTGAGCCGGCTCGGCAACACGAAGCGCACGCCGCCTTCGCCATCGTTGCGCGCGAAGGCGACCCGCAGTACCAAATGCTGCGAGCCGGGTGCCTCGGGCAGGCGCAGGGCGATGCCGATGTCACCGTTCATCAAGCCCAGGCCATAGTCGTTGCGCGTCATCAGTACCGGCCGGCCTTCGTACCAGTGCTGATCGCTCTCGATCAAGCCTGCAGCGAACAACGCCTGGGTCGCGCGCTGGTTGAGGCGCTCCACACCCCAAGGGCCCTTGCGCACCGCACACAGCAACTGGAACTCGTCGAATGCACTCAGCACCGCTCGTGCCCACAGCGCCCACTGCGGTGCCTGCAGATCCAGCGTCGGAGCCGGGCGTTGGCTGTGGATAAGCCCGAGGTAATGGCGATAGCCCTTGGGGCCTGTCGCCGCCTGGCCGTTGAGCAGCAGTTTTTCCAGGGCCCGGTCCTGTTCGCCCTTGAGCTGCAGCGAGTAGATATCCTTGAACTCGCCCTTTTGCAGTAGCACCCGCGCCTGCTCCGGCGCCTGGCGATTGACCTGCCGCGCCAGTTGGCCGATGCCGCTGCCTTCGCCGAAGCGCCGCGAATAACGCAGCATCACCACTTGCTGGGCCAAGGGGTGTTCGCTGGCAGTGCCCGCCAGCAGTTCGCTGCCATCCAGGCGCTCATGCCCTACTTGTTCCAGCCAGGCACGGGTCTCGGGGCTGTAGCGGCCGGCCTCGGCGTCGCGGCACAGGTCGCCCAGCACCGCCCCCGCCTCTACCGACGCCAACTGGTCCTTGTCGCCGAGCAGCACCAGCCGCGCGTGGGCTGGCAAGGCGTCGAGCAGATTGGCCATCATCTCGAGGTCGATCATCGAGGCTTCATCGACCACCAGCACATCCAGCGGCAGCAAGTTGCCGGCGTGGTGACGAAAATGCCGCGTGCCGGGGCGGCTGCCGAGCAGGCGGTGCACCGTGGTCACTTCCACGGGGATGCGTGCGCGCACGGCCGGGTCGACGTCGAGCGTGGCGACCTGGGCGCTGATCGATTCAGTCAAGCGTGCTGCTGCCTTGCCGGTCGGCGCCGCGAGGCGGATACGCAGGGGTTTGTCCGCTTGCACCGCGGGCGCCTGCAGCAACGCCAGCAGGCGCACTACGGTGGTGGTCTTGCCGGTGCCAGGGCCGCCGGTGACGATGCTGAAGGCGCTACGGGTGGCCAGGGCGCAAGCGAGTTTCTGCCAGTCCACTGGCACTTCGCTTTGCGCTGGGAACAATTGCTCGAGGCGTTCGGCGAGATCCGCTGGAGCACTGGAGGTTTGCGCCAAGCGCTGGCGCAGGGCGCGATCGATACGGCGCTCGTAACCCCAGTAGCGGCGCAAGTACAGGCGGTGGCCGGCGAGTACCAGTGGGCGTTGATTGGCGGTGGTCGAGTGGCCCGGGGTAGGCGATGCGCGCTCGACCAGCGCGCTGGCCGCCAGCGTCTCGCGCCACGCCTCCAGGCTCAGGTGTTCGAGCAATTGCGAGGGCAGCAGCAACGGCCCGGTCAGCGCATCGCCCTCGGGCGGCAGCGACAGGGCGAAGTCCGGTTCGGCCAGAGTGGCACCCAGGTCGAGGCAAACATGGCCGTGACCGAGTTGGTGGCTGGTCAGCGCCGCCGCCAATAACACCAGCGGATCGCCCTGAGGGTCTAGCTCGGCGAGGAAGGCCACAAAGGCCTTGTCCAGCGCCCGCAGCCAACCGCGCTCGACCCAGCGTTCGAGCAACGTCAGCAGATCGCCACCCGCAGTGAGCGGCTGCAAACGCGCCAGGCTCTCGGCATCCAGGGGCGTCGGTAACAGGTCATCGAACGTGCGGCTCATGCGCCGGCTCCTTGAAACAGATCGCCTTGTTGGGCGGCGGGCGGGCGCGGTGCGGCCTCACCGCGGAATTGCGCATCGAGCTGCTCGATGAGGGCCTTGTCCGGGCGGGCGAAATAGCAGCCTTGGCTCGGCGCATGCACGCCGCGCAGGAAGATGAACAGCGCGCCGCCGACATGCAGGTCGTAGTCGTAGTCCGGCAGCCGCGCCTTGAGCTGGCGGTGCAAGGCCAGCAGATAGAGCACGTATTGCAGGTCGTAGCGATGATCAAGGATCGCCTGGTCCATGGCTTCCCAGGTGTAGGCCTGCTCGTCCGGGCCAAGCCAGCTGGACTTGTAATCGACCACGTAATAGCGGCCCTGATATTCGAAGGTCAGGTCAATGAAACCCTTGAACATGCCGTTCAACAAGGCGCCCTGAGCCGGCGCGCGCAAGGCACCGTTATGGGTGTGCTCGCGAACCAGCGCGTCGAGGCGGCTGACATCGACGCGGTGACTGGCGAACCAGAACTCCATCTCGATCTGGTATTCGGTGAGGTCCTTGAGGGCGCACGCCGGTTGCCCTTCGGCCAGTGGCAAGGGCTGAGCGATCAGGGCCTGCAGCCAGTCCACCAGGGTCGTGATCCAGCCGCTCCAGTCTCGACGGTTGCAGCGCCGGGCGACGCTGTCCTGGATGGCGTCTTGATCGACCTGGCCGAAGCCTTCGGTACCGGCCCACTCCAGCAGGCCGTGGAGGAAGGTGCCGGGGTTGGGCCCGCGCGGGAAGCGATGGATATCGCCGCTGCTGGCCTGTACTTCGCGAGGTGCCAGGGGATCGAGGCGTTCATCGTCGTAGAGTTTTTGCGCCTGGGCACTGTCAGGTGCGGCGAGCGGGTCGTCGCTGATACGCAGTGCGCTGTAGGAGGCGATCCACCAGTTCTCGGCGGCCTTGCGAGTGGGCGTGAGCTCGGCACGCAAGGGGGCGTCATCGACTGGCGCGATAAAGTGCAGGTCATCGGCTTCGGGCAGGCTCGGGTAGGCGATGCTGGCGCAGCCCTGTTGCAAGTCGCGCAGCCAACTGCTCAGAGCCGTGGATTGCGCCAGCGGCTGGCCACCGCCGAGCAGATAGCCCAGCGCGGCGCGGTGCAGCACCGAGTCCTTGTGATTGCCGCGCTTGAGGTCGGCGATGCCTAGCCAGCAGGCGTATTGCGCGCGGGTCAAGGCGACGTACAGCAGGCGCAGGTCTTCAGCCAGGCGCTCGTCGTCGGCCAGGGCGATCTGCTCGGGCGTCGGGCTGAGGGTCACGTGGGCCAGGCCGTGCTCGTCGTGATAAGCCAGCGGCAGGCGCTTGCCATCCACCGGTTTGGCCGAGCAGATAAAGGGCAGGAAGACCAGCGGGTATTCCAGGCCCTTGGATTTGTGGATGGTCACCACCTTGACCAGTTGCTCGTCGCTTTCGAGGCGCAGGATCTGCTCTTCGCCGGCCTGCCCGGACAGCGCCAGGTGCTCGGCCAGATGACGGATCAACGCTTGCTCGCCATCCAGTTCGCCGGCGGCCTGTTGCAGCAGCTCGCTGAGGTGCAGCAGGTTGGTCAGTACGCGCTCGCCGTCACTGCGCAGCATCAGGGTCTGCGGCAAAGCGAAGTCGTGCAGCAGGCGCCGCAGCATCGGCAGTACGCCCTGGGTGCGCCAGAGCGTGCGGTATTCGCGAAACTGCATGACCCGCGCCTCCCAGGCCAGTTCGTCCTGGTTGAACTGTTCGAGCTCGGTCAGCGGCAGGTTGAGGGTGATGCAGGCCAGGGCGGCGCGCAATGGGCGCTCGGCATCCGGCTCAGCGCAGGCCTTGAGCCAGGCCAGCAGGTCGTGGGCCTCTTGGGCGGCGAACACTGAGTCCTTGTCGGACAGATACACGCTGCGCACCCCGCGCGCTGCCAGTTGCCCACGCACAGCCTGGGCTTCCTTGCCGTCGCGCACCAGGATAGCAATGTCGGCCGGGCGGATGCCGCGCAGCGCGCCGTCGGTAGCGACGAAGCCGCCGCGCTGGTGCTGGCCGGCCATCAACAGGCGGACGATTTCACTGGCGCACACGGCGGCCATTTGCGTGCGATATACCTCGCCAGAGAGCGGCGCCTCGCTTTGCAATTGCCAGAGCGTCACGGCCGGCACGGCGAGGTTTTCGATCCGTAGCGTCTCTTTGCGACCTTGGGCGTCCACCGGCAGAAACGGCACCGGGTTCTGCGCGCCGTCCTTGAACAGGAAGGCTCCGCGCCCCGGCTCGCGCTGCTCAGCAGCGGCGAATACATGGTTGGCTGCCGCGACCATCTCGGCGCTGGAACGGAAGTTCTTGCCCAGCGTGTGCAACCGCCCGGTGGTGGCCTGGCGTGCGCGCAGGTAGGTATGGATGTCGGCGCCGCGAAAGGCGTAGATCGCCTGCTTGGGATCGCCGATCAGGAACAGGCCAGTGGCCGGGTCGTTGGCCTCGATGTGGTAGATGCGCTCGAAGATGCGGTACTGCACCGGATCGGTGTCCTGGAATTCGTCGATCAGCGCCACCGGAAACTGCTCGCGAATCAGGCTCGCCAGGCGCTCGCCGGACGAGCCACCCAGGGCTGCGTCGAGGCGCAGCAGCATGTCGTCGAAACCCATTTCGGCGCGTCGGCGCTTCTCCGCTTCGAAGCGCTCGCCGATCCAATGCGCGGCATGCTGCAGCACGGCGGCATCGGGGCTGGGCAGGCCGTCGAGCTGGCTGGGCAGATCGAGCATCGCGTCCAGCGCCGGGTGGTCGGGCGGGTCGGTCTTCCAGGCTTCACTCACGCCTTCGCGCGTCAGGCGAGTGAAGCCGGTACCGATATCAAGGTGGTGTTGATCTTCGTTGGTCGCCCAAGCGGTGATCTTTTCGAACCAAGGCTCGAAGAAGCGCGCCTGGATGTATTTGCCGTGCACAGATTTGGAGGAGACGCCGGTGTGGAACAAGGCGAGGAGCTCTTGGGCCCATTGCGTCCAAGGCTGCTTGAGCGTGACCAGGGCGGCGCGGCGTTGCTGCAGGCTGGTGTCGATGATCTCCCCAGGTTCGCGGCCGTCATTGTTGGCGCTGTGGGTGCCGAACAGTGCGCGTACCCGTGGCAGCAGCGCCGCCGGATTGTTCCAGTGCGTGCGCACCCAGGTCAGAGTGTCGCCTTCGAGGCTGTAGCAAAAGCGCCGCCAGTAATCGCGCACCACTTCGCCGAGCAGTTCGCTGTGATCGGTCTCGAGCGTCTGGGTAAACAGGCTGCCGCTGTCGAAGGCGTGCTCACGCAGCATGCGCTGGCACCAACTATGGATGGTCGAGACGGCCGCCTCATCCATCCATTGCGCGGCGATGTCGAGCTTGTTGGCGCAGGCCGCCCAGTGCTCGGGCGGATAGTCGTCGCGCAATTGCTCGATCAGCGCATCGGGGCTGGGGATTTCGTCACGAAAGTACCGTGCGGCATCGGCCAGGCGGGTGCGGATACGGTCGCGAAGCTCCTTGGTGGCGGCATCGGTGAAGGTCACCACGAGGATTTGCGGCGGCAGCAGTTCGCGGCCGAAACCGCTGGGCTCGCCACCGTGCCCCAGCACCAGGCGCAGGTACAACGCCGAGATGGTAAAGGTTTTGCCGGTGCCGGCGCTGGCTTCGATGAGTTGGCTGCCGCGCAGGGGGAACGTCAGGGCCAGGGGCGCGGATCGAGTCATGCCTGTGCCTCCTGGGCGTCAACGGATTGCCAAGGGGCTTCGAACAGTGGGCGATACAGGGTGTCGCACCAGCCGCTGAAGGTTTCGTCAGCGAGCATGGCGGCGAAGTCGCGGAATTGCCGTGCCAGGGCAACGCTCTCGCGGCGCTCGCCATCGAAGGTGATGCCGTCGCCTTCGTAGGCTTTGCCCGCTGCCGCGTGGGCCTTGGCGGGGTCGCTTTGGCCGAGCCAGGCGAAAGCGGTCTTTACCGCGACCGGCAGTGGCGCGGACATACCCACGAGCCAGGCGCTGAGCAGGTCGCGCAAGCGTTCGGCGGCAGCGTCCTCGCTCAGTGGCTTGAGCAACAGGGTGTCATCGCTGGCGACCAGCGCCGTGGTCAATGGCAGGCCGACCGCGCAGGCGCTCAGGTGCTCGACCCAGCAGCGGATCATGCGGTGCCATTTGCGCGTGCGCGTGCCACCGATGGCATTGGCAATGGTGGTAACGCTGAGCAAGCCACCGTCGGCGCGCTGTTGCAGGCCACCGATCCATCCTTCCAGCGTCACACCTTGATGGCTGAAGGTGATCGGCAGAGCGCTCTCCAGGGTGATCGGCCAGAGCACACGCAAATCGCGATAGCGGGCGAGCAGATCGGGCAAGGGCTCGATCAGTTCGGCTTGCAGACAGGCACCAAAACCAGCCATCGGCAGCAGGCCGCTGCCTTGCAGGCGTCGGGCCTGGGACTGCAGGGCCAGGTCGACGCTGTCGACGTTGGCCATGCCCGCGGCCAGCAGACTTTCGCTGAGGGTGTAGCGCTGCAAGGCGTCGAGGCTGAAGGGCTCTTCGTCCGGCGAGGGGGCTTGGGCCGCTTCGAAGAAGACCTTCAGACGTTGGCTGTAGAAGTGCCGGACCGGATGACGCAGAAAGTCCTGTAGTTGGGCGATGCTCAGGGCTGCGCTGGGTGTGTAGGCGCCAAGGGCAGTGGCGGTTGCGCCCGGTGGTAAGGCGTTGTGCAGTTGCTGCCATTCGCGGGCGTAGCTGAACAGCTGCTGATTGCCTTCGTGAAAGTAGCGAGCACTGAAGGGTTGCAGCGGGTGCTCGAGGGTCAAGGCGTGCAGCAAAGCGTCAGGGTCGTTTTGTTCGGACTCGGCCAGTCGCCAGCCGCTGGCGAGGTGGTCGCGCAGTTGGCCGATGAGCACCGAGGCCGGACGCTCGCTGTTGTCGCGGATGCTGCGGCCGACCCAACTGATGTACAGCTGATCGCGGGCGGAGAGGAGTGCTTCGAGCAACAGGTAGCGATCGTCTTCACGCCGCGAACGGTCGCCGGGGCGATAGTCGCTGCCCATCAGGTCGAAATCCAGGGGCGGCTGGGCGCGCGGGTAGTCGCCGTCGTTCATGCCCAGCAGGCACACCACCTTGAATGGAATGGCGCGCATCGGCATGAGGGTGCAGAAATTTACCGAACCGGCCAAAAAGCGCTGGGATAGGCGGCCTTCATCGAGACCGGCCAGCCAGGCTTCGCGGACCACAGTCAGGGGCAGCGCTTCTTCGAGGCTGACGCTGTCGCAGGTCTGCAGCCAGGCTTCGCGCAGGTCTTCGAGCTGCACCAGCAGGTATTCATCGTGTTCGCTGGTGGCCTGGAAGAACACTTGCAGCAGGCCATGCAGGCGCTCGCCCCATTGGCTCGGCAATGCCGGCTGCGAGAGTTGCTGGTGAGCGACGGCAAGCGCGTCGAGCAGCGCCACCAGAGGGCCGATCAGGGCCGCGTCGAGGCCGCCGATCTCGTCGTAGGGTTCGATGCCGTCGCAGCCTTCACCTGCACCGACGGCATAGCCCAGCAACATGCGCCGCAGGCCGAAGTGCCAGCTGTTCTGCTCCAGGCCGTGGGGCAGACCGAGGCCGGCGCGCTGGTGGGCGTCGAGGCCCCAGCGGATGCCGGCGCCTTCGATCCAGCGGTGCAGCGTGGGCAAGTCACGCTCTGCGATGCCGAAGCGGGCGCGCAGGGCCGGTACGTCGAGCAGGTCGAGGATCTCACTCACGGCGAAACGGCTGTCGGGCAGTTTCAGCAAATGCTCGAGGGCGATCAGCAGCGGATCGCGACCGCGCTGGCCCTGGTCGGTGAGGGTGAAGGGGATGAAGCGTTGATCGTCGCGTGGCAGTTGACCGAACACGGCGCGGATATGCGGGGCGTAGCTGTCGATGTCCGGGACCATGACGATGATGTCGCGTGGGCGCAGCGTCGGATCGGCGCTGAAGCGAGCCAGCAACTGGTCGTGCAGGATCTCGACTTCACGCTGGGCGCTGTGGGCGACATGGAAGCGTATGGACCGGTCCCGGGTGATGTCCACTGCGGGCCAAGTGCTGCGGGTTTCGGCCAGCGGGCGCAGTTCGAGGATGTCGTCCTGCAACTGGTTGAGCAGCGTGTGCGTGGTCGATTCGCTGAACAGGTCGATGCGACCTTCGCGAAAGGCTGCGCGGTAGCTGTCAGGCTGGTCGTAACTGTCGAGCAGGTTGATGTAGTCGCGGCCCTGTTTGCCCCAGGCTGCTAGCAGCGGGTGGGCGTGTTGATGCATGGCGCCGGCGTCGATGCTCAGGGGTGTGCCTTGCTTGCGGCTTTGGCGACGGTATTGATGGCGCAGCAGGTCTTTGTCGGCAACGATGTCGGCCCAATGGTGGCGGCATGGGTTGTGTACGCACAGCAGCACCTGGCTGAACCGTGCCAAACCGGCGAGCGCTTCCAGCGCCTGGGCCGGCAACGAGGAAATACCGAAGACGATGACTCGGGACGGCAAGCCGGCTGGGGCTTGCTCAAGAGCGTCGATGCGTTCGATAAAGCGTTGATGCACGCCAGCGCGGCTTTGCGCCATGCCTTCGGCCCCGACGTCATGCAGCAGTGCCCGCCAAAGTTCGGCCTGCCAGCAGTTGGCAGCGGCCAAGGGCTTGGCTTCGCCGCGGACACTGCGTAATTGGTGGCGGCCGGCCGCCCAGTCTTCCAACCAATCGGCGCGGTAGACCTGGTACTGGTCGAACAGGTCAGAGAGCCGCTCGGCCAGTTGGTAGCGCTTGCGCAGGTCGGTGTCGTCGGTGAGGAACCGTTGCAGCGGTTCGAAGTGGGGTTGGTCGATAAGCTGTGGCAGCAGGCGCATCAGGCGCCAGGTGAGGGGCGCCTTGTCGAGTAGCGAGGTAGCGGGGATTTCCTCTTTGCCGAGGACATTTCGGTACAGCTGCCACATGAAACTGCCGGGCAGTTGTACTTCTATTGCCGCAGCGATACCGCAGCCGCCCAGATCGTCGTCTGCCGGGTCTTCGGCCAAGGCAAGCTTCAACCACTGGGCAATGCCGTTGCTTTGTACCAGCGCGATTTCGCTTTCCAGCGGACGCAGGGGATAGCGTCGCATCCAGCTCACCACCAGACCGCGCAGTTCATCCAGACGGTTGCCGTGGACGATCATGAAGCCAGGAGTGATGGGGGTGGCAGACGACATTCAGGCTTCCTTGGCGGTGAGCAGGGCTAAGGACGAACTTTATCATGCTGGTGCCGCAGAACGGGCCGTGGGAAGGCAGCTTTGCTCCCACGGTATGCACGGCATACAACTGTGGGAGCAAGGCTTGCCCGCGAAGCTGTTGATCTTGACTTTGACTTTGACTTTGACTTTGCCAGGCCCCACAAAGACAAAACCCCCACCTGCCTTCGCAGATGGGGGTTTCGGAATTTAATCTTGACGATGACCTACTCTCACATGGGGAAACCCCACACTACCATCGGCGATGCATCGTTTCACTTCTGAGTTCGGGATGGGATCAGGTGGTTCCAATGCTCTATGGTCGTCAAGAAATTCTGTTTGCCAGCAGACCGTTTGGGCGGTCTTCCAGCGAATCGGGTATGTGATAATTTGTGAGTATCGCTTCAGAGTCGACGAACTTTCGGTTCGTGTCATCTCCACAGTCACCGCAATCTGATGCTCTTTCGAGTCGCAAATTGCTTGGGTGTTATATGGTCAAGCCTCACGGGCAATTAGTATTGGTTAG
>NZ_JAIWJA010000014.1 GCF_020515695.1 Pseudomonas sp. MWU16-30317
GGGCCAATACCTTGATTTCCACTGACTGCTCCTGGGTCAACATCTCGGCAGCTCAAAGCCACCATGATCGCCCAGGGGGTCAAAATTGAGTTGGCGTTAGGGGGTCAGTTTTACATTGGCGGTGACAAGTCGCGTTGAATGCCACCAACAATGGCGTCTGGTGGCCGATCAGTTGCGCGAGAAATATCCGAAAATCGCGGCGCTGATGGACGGCTGCGAGGATGAAGTACTCGCTCACATGGCCTTCCCGAAGGCTCACCGCCAGCAACTGCACAGCACTAACCCGCTGGAACGGCTGAACGCGGAAATCAAACGTCGCACTGATGTCGTAGGAATCTTCCCCAACGATCCGGCGATCAGTGTAGTGGTCTACTAACCCCGGGCACCTTTTTAGGCAAAAATGATCGCCACATAGAGGTGTTTGATGAGCAGACAAAGACGTACCATCACCCCTGAATTCAAGCGCGAAGCTGCCGGCCTGGTGCTTGACCAGGGCTACAGCCACACTAATGCAGCCCAGTCGCTCGGGTTGGTAGAATCGGCCCTGCGACGTTGGGTCAACCATCTCTAGCAGGAACGAGGCGGTGCCACACCGACCAGCAAAGCGCTGACACCCAAACAGCAGAAAATTCAGAGCTGGACGCCCGGATCAGCCGTCTTAAACGGGAAAATCCATCTTAAAAACAGGCTACTACGCTCTTGATGTCCGAGGAGGACGAGCGCTTTCGTTAGTCGATCAATTGAGCTCGGAGGAGCAGGTATGTGTTGTGCTCAATCTTTGATGTCACTCGATACTGCTGTTATGCGTACTGCCGCAATTGGCGACCCTCAGATGCCGAGAGGGTAATTTGTCCAGCCTTGTAAACGACTGGTTACGCACAGCCACGGCGGTGAGGGAGCCACTGCATCATGTAGCGTAATGGATCACTTGACAATAATACGGAGATATACCAGCGCTCAGGTAGCTCCCGATCACATTGACGATCAAGCTCATTACAGTCACGTCTATTTAAATCTTAAAATATCATTCTATTATTATTGGGTGTACACGGCCAGCCACCAAAGACCGATATCGCGAAAGCGATCGGCTAATCACTGAAGCCCACCCTCGATGGGCAAGCTAAGCTGGGTTACCAGCAAAGTCACTTCAGCGAATTGAATAATGCCTCAATCTCGCCGTCCAAGTCGACTGACATCTCCGAATGGATGCTCACCCCGTGCAGCACCTCGCCAGAAGTTGAGGCAGCCGTAGAACTTCTCTTCAAGGAAGGCCGTCGGTTGCCGACAATGGCAATACAGTCGCCTTCCTCTACGACCTCTATGAATATAGAGAGTGGTGGGCCCGCAATATCTATGATTTTCATACGAAAGCCTTTCATGCTTAGTCTTGAAATGATCGAAAATTTCAAGGTTGCCAATAGAGCTCGGTGGTGTGCACCGTTGGCCAAGCATCAGCCGGGCGCAGGAGTTTGAGCGATCAACGATGTCCCACCCTGACAGCGGTTGGAGGCAATGCAAGCAATATGGCTAAGCCGCCTGCGAGCATGAGCAGTGCGATAGTGTATATGCCGTTATCCAAGCTGCCTGTCAGATCCTTAATAAAGCCGAGCAAAGCAGGGCTGACGAAGCCACCGATAACGCCAATCGAACTGACTAGACTGATCCCTACCGCCGCAGTCGCATTGTTCAAATACGTAGAGGGTATCGCCCAATAGGCGATGCCGGCACCGAACTGAAAAAAGCCAACAATACTCAAGACCGCGAGGGTTGCCACCAGCGAGTTATTCAAAAAAGGCGTAATGGCGAGGCCGATTGCGCCAAGTATCAATGAGCCGCCAACATGCCATCGACGCTCCCTCCGCCGATCCGAACTGGCCGAGATGAACAACACACCTAAGGCAGCAAAGATGTAGGGGATTGCTGACAGAACCCCGATGTGGGAAACCTCTGTTACACCCAGCCCTTTGATGATCGTAGGCATCCAAAACGTGAAGGTGTAATTCGCGCATGCGGTTGTAAAGTAAATGAACGCGAGCAGCCAGACCTTGATATCACTCAGGGCCAGACGCAGCTTGGTCAACACTCCGACATGACCATTAGCACTAGATGGATCGGTATCTCTTGCCATCGCTTTGATGACAATCTGCTTTTCGTCGGCGCTCAGCCATTTTGCATCTGCTGGACGATTGGCTAACAACAAGTAGCAGAGACATCCGATCACTATGGTCGGCAGCCCTTCGATCAGGAACATCCATTGCCAGCCCTCCAGTTCGTGCACCCCATTCATCGATGACATGATCCAACCCGAAATCGGGCCGCCGATGATACCTGCTACCGGGATGGCAAACATGAATTGGCCTGTAACCTTCCCGCGTCGAGTGCTTGGAAACCAGTAGGTGAGGTACAGAATGATGCCTGGAAAGAAACCGGCTTCGCAGATACCCAGCAAGAGCCTGACAAGATAAAACTGCTCAGGCGTCTTTACCAGCATCGTAGATGCTGACACCAATCCCCAGAGCACCATGATCCGGAGCATGGTGATTCGAACTCCGATGCGCTCAAGCCACAGGTTACTAGGCACCTCGAACAGCAGGTAGCTGATGAAGAAAATTCCTGCGCCGAGCCCATAGACGGCTTCGGAAAAGCCAAGGTCAGTACTCATTTGCAGCTTGGCGTAACCGACATTGATTCGGTCAAGGAAGGCCAGTAGATAAGCCAAGAACAGCAGTGGAACGAGACGGTAGGTGATTTTTCGGTAAACAGAGTTTTCGGCCTTGAGGCTTTCATCCAACGAATGAAGGTCTGGGGAAACTCCCAAAAGTGATCCGAGATTTGCCATGGTCAATCCTCGCGATAATTATTATTGTTTTAGGTAGTTGGAAACATTCAAGGACTCTAACCATAGTCCCCAATGCTTCCAGCGTGGAACGTACACAGTCGCGACCGCAGGCTTAGAAACCCACGTTGCTGGCCCCTTTCAAGCCCAGAATCTGACGTGCTTCATCAGGGGTTGCGATCTCGTACGACAGCTCTTCGAGGATCCGACGGATTTTCCTGACTTGCTCAGCGTTGGTCTTGGCCTTCACGCCTTTTTCCAGATAAATACTGTCTTCCAAGCCAACACGAACATGACCGCCCATAATCGCGCCGACGGTCAACAGTGACATCTGATGGCGACCTGCTCCCAAGATCGAGAACTCATAGCTGCTACGACCAAACAGGCGGTCAGCAACACCCCGGATCATGGCCAGGTTTTCTGGGTCGGGGCCGAGGCCGCCCAGAATGCCGTATATGGACTGAATAAAGAATGGCGGTTTGATCAGCCCTTCTTCGACGAAATACGCAAGGTTGTACAGGTGGCCAACGTCATAGCACTCCAGCTCGAACCGGGTTCCGGACTCACCCAAGTCCTGCATAATGTGCTTGATGTCCTTAAAGGTGTTTCGAAAAATCAAATCCTCCATGCCTTCGACATAAGGCTTTTCCCATTCATGCTGCCAATGGTCGATTTTGCGTGCGATGGGATGAATGGAGAAATTCATGGAGCCCATATTCAGCGAGCACATCTCGGGTCGTGCACGCAGTGGGTAGGCCAGTCGCTCCTGCAACGACATACGGGTACTGCCACCGGTAGTAATGTTGATCACCGCGCCGGTCTGACGCGCGATTTCGGGAACAAATTGATCGAACAATGCAGGGTCTGGCGAGGGCCGGCCATCAATCGGGTCGCGAGCATGCAGATGCACAATGGAGGCCCCGGCCTCAACGGCCTCAATCGCCTGCTGAGCAATCTGCTCCGGCGTGATTGGCAGATATTCCGACAGGGTCGGAGTGTGCATAGCACCTGTTACAGCACAGGTGATGATGATCTTGCGATTCTTATTGGTCATCATACGGACTCAACCACTAGCGTTTTAAGGGCAGGCGTATTGATGGACTCAATGAGTCGCAACGCCAACTGCATACGAACCTGGTCGGCTTGCTCCGGAGTCCAGGAACGAAGTCCTTGGCCCGTGCGCATCCCCTCACGACCTTGGGAAAGGAGCGTTTCCAGTAGGGGATTAGGTGCTTGGTCGTTGCACAAATCAGGAAAGATTACATGGTGTACTAGCTGGGTGAGCTGAAGCCCTACCAGATCAGCGTTTTCCATTGGGCCGAGGAATGGCATGCGCATACCGAAGCTTTGCTTAACTACGGTATCGATGGTTTGCGCATCGCAGACGCCTTGAGAAACTAGCGAGATTGCCTCTCTCCACATCGCGTGCTGAAGCCGATTGCCGATAAAGCCTGCGACATCGCGGTTTACTTTTACGGGGGACTTGCCCAGGCTCTGAAGAAGCTCAAAAGTCGAGTCAAATACCTGTGCGGAGGTGTACTCGGTGCGTACGACTTCGACAAGAGGGACAAGATGGGGGGGATTCCACCAGTGCGTTCCAACCAGGCGAGCCCGTGCATCCATTTCGAGCAGTTCGCCAATTGCAGTGATCGGGATGACAGATGTATTGCTCGCTAAGATCGCATGGCTGGGCGCGAATTCAGCCACCTCAGCAAACAGCTTTTGCTTCAGTTCAAGCCGTTCAGGCGCGGCTTCGATAATGATATCGGCGCCTGCAACAGCAGCCTTCAAGTCGCTAACTAGAGAGATATTGGCAAGAACAGATGCGGAGGCGAGCCCCATCTGATCAAGGTTGTGGGCAATGCGTTGGGGAGCAACGTCGAGGATCGCCCGATCAGGGTCATGGAGGATGACCTTGTGACCAGCCAGGGCAAAGACTTGTGCAATGCCATGCCCCATCAGCCCCGCACCGATGACACAGGCGTTAAGGATTTTTTGCATGATGACTCCGTTTTTATCGAGCCCGTTGGGCTTTCTTGTTGGAGTCATACTACGAGCGAGTCCATAAACTGGTAAGGTTTTGGAAGGACAGCTGCCAGTCTTAATCGGACACCTACAAAAATGGACTCGCCCATGCCTGCACCGAATCAGGTTTTCCTAAATCAGAAAATCTTTGCTCCTTACAAGATCGCCACGCTGGTCGAAACGGTGGCAGATCAAGGCATAACCCCCGACGTGGTTTTAATGGGCACACAGCTCGACGCAAATCAGATCAACGATCCCAACACACTCACATCGATTCATCAGTACATCGAGGCCTGTGACAATGTCATCAGGGCTTCAGCCGACGCCTCCACGGCTTTCCAAGTGGGGTCACGAATGCATCTCTCGGCGTATGGGATGTATGGCTACGCACTGATGTGCAGTTTGACCTTGCGCGACTTTTTCGACTTTGGCGTGAAATATCACGTTCTGGCTACGCCCACCGTGCTCATCAGTTGGCGTGAGGAAGAAGACGCAGCCATCTGGGAGTTCACAGAACTCTATCACCACCTGATGAGTGCAGAGACCCGAGAGTTCCTTATCCGCCAGCAGATGGCCCAGCACGTCACTCACCTCAGGGACGCTGCTGGCAATGAGTGCACACCGGTCAGGGCGCTATTCACATTCCCCACTCCGGCTGACAAAGCCAGGTATGAGCGATTCCTGGGCTGTGAGTGTGTGTTCGACGCTCAGGCAACCGAACTTCACTACCCGCGAGCCATTTTGTCCCAGGCGCCCCAGCTCGCAAATCGATTGACCCGCACTATGCTCCAGGAAACGTGTGACCGATTGATCGGGAGGGCGAAGACCTCCAGGGGAGTGGCCGGAGAGGTCTACCAACTGATGATGTTGACCCCTAGCCAGTTTCCGACCATGGGACAAATAGCTGTGCATATGCAGCTGACTACCCGGACGCTGCGGCGAAAGTTGCTGGCGGAAGATACGGACTACGGAGCGATCCTGGATGACGTCCGCAGTAGCCTGGCCATCGAGTATCTACAAACGACGAAAATGAGCACAGAGGATATTGCAGCAAAGTTGGGTTTCAGCGACAGCACCAATTTCCGTCGCGCCTTCAAACGCTGGACGGGCAAAACCCCCCGCCAATTGCGAGATGAAACGAGGTAAAAACACGTGTCCACTTCAGACCCCTTTGGTGTCACTGGAGACCTCGTATTTACCGGATGGGATTCGTAGTATGACGCAAGGCAGATCCCAAGAGGTCTACAAACCAAATGGCCCAGTCAAAAAATAAGAGTGCCTTCCCATGCTCATACCGGTTCGACGCATTATCACCTTTGATGACGCAAACGGTCGTTCCTCCGTCTTTATCGACGGCCCTGCCACTCATGTCATCGGTGGGTTGACCGAACTGTGGACTACTGGCAAAACACCCCACGACCATGACCTCAGGATTGATCGCGGTGAGCAGTCCAATTCACTGGAGCCCCCCGTCTTCGGGACTGTTTTTCGTTTCTTTCAGATCCCCCCTGAATCCAGCACGGCGCATCTAAGCCCCGATGAAATAGCGAAGGCATGGAGCGACTTGTTTGCCAGAATGAACGCCTCGCATGTTCAGCCAGACACGCGTCGGGGCCCTGGCATGCACAGAAGCGCCACCACGGACTACATCATCCTTCTCCAGGGTTCTATCACACTCATACTCGATGATGCAGAAGTGGACATGAATCCATTCGACGTCGTCATCCAACGAGGCACCAACCACGGTTGGGTCAACAGAGGCGAAGTGGATGCGCTTTTGATGGCCGTGCTGGTTGATGCGAAAGGCGACTAATCGGCATTAGTTCAGGAGACTGAACCATCTTCCCGGGAGTACACCCACCTTGAAATCAAAAGCTATAGGCGTGATCGGCGCCGGAACCATGGGAAACGGTATCGCTCAGGTGTGTGCCGTCGCAGGGTACGATGTTTTCCTGTTGGATATCAGCCAGGCCGCTGTGGATCGGGGCTTGAGCACACTGCGTAAGAATCTTGATCGGCAAGTAGCGAAGCAGGCACTAACCCAGCAAATTGCTGACGACGCCTATGCGCGAATCCAGCCGAGCACCGATTATGAGATTTTGTCTCAAGTAGCCATGGCTATTGAAGCTGCGACAGAAAGTTTAGAGCTGAAAGTTCGAGTGCTCAACCAGATCGCGACATATATTGATTGTGAGTGCGTTATTGCCACGAATACCTCCTCACTTTCGGTAACGCAGTTGGCTGCTGCTATTGATCATCCGGAGCGATTCATAGGCCTGCACTTTTTCAATCCGGTACCGATGATGAGGCTGGAGGTCATTCGGGGGCTCCGGACTTCGGACGCCTGCCATGAGCGTGTGATGGAGGTTGGCAGAGAAGCTTGAGAAGACAGCGATTAACGCAAGCAACCGACCCGGATTCGTTGTGAATCGAATACTAATTCCAATGATCAACGAAGCGATTTTCGTATTAGAGGAAGGCCTGTCCTCGGCACAGGAAATCGATGCCGGCATGCAGCTCGGATGCAACCAACCGATAGGCCCGCTCGCACTCGCAGACCTCATTGGACTGGATACGATGCTCGCGATTATGGAGTCGTTTCAAGAGGGGTTCGGGCACGACAAATACCGGGCCGCACCGCTCCTGAGGGAAATGGTTGCAGCCGAGCTGCTAGGCAGGAAAACCGGTAAAGGGTTCTACGATTACTGCTCCTGCCAAACATTCGAAAAGTCGTAATGATTCAATCTGCCCTCAGCCGCGAAATGAGCATCCTGTCTCTCCAGGCGACCCAATCAGCGAGGCTTCGCGATCCTGCCTCTTTCCTGACGCCCGCAGACAAAACGGCTCTGGTTTCCTGATCAAGCACTGGAGTACCTAGATCAGCCCACCAACTATTGATAGAGGGTGCAAATTTATCCAAAAACTTATCCAGCCCCTGGTCTCCGGCGCCGAGATGGTAAAGAAGACACTGGCCCATTACGCTCCACCGCAGACCTGGGCCAAAACGCACAGCGGCATCCGCATCTTCCACTGAAACCACGCCCTCTTTGACCAAATGGGTGACCTCGCGAAAGAGTGCTGCCTGGAGTCTGTTTGCTACGTGGCCGACGATTTGCTTACGAAGCACAATGTTTTTCTTACCCATGGCCTCGTAAAAATCCCGTGCGGCGTTGATGGTTGCCTCGGACGTCTTGGGGCCACCGACCAGCTCGACCAACGGGAGTAGATGAGGGGGGTTGAACGGGTGACCAATCAGTGTACGTTCGGGGTGGCGCTGATAAGCTGCCTGGATGTCTTGAACGAGCCCCATGAAAGACAGGACACCGTTCCCCCCTTAAGATAAGGGATAGGCAAACGGGTATGTATATGACTAACAGCAACGATAAGGGTGGCGAGCTGCTCGGCCAGGAACGCCGACGCCGTTGGAGCACCGACCAGAAGCTGGCCATGGTTCGCGAGAGCCTCGAACCCGGACAAAGTGTGTCCGTAGTGGCCCGGCGCAACGGCATCAATGCCAACCAGCTGTTCCTGTGGCGCAAGCTTTACCAGGACGGGAGCTTGTCGGCGGTCAGTGCTGGCGAGGCCGTGGTACCGGCGTCGGAACTGAGCGATGCGCTCAAGCAGATCCGAGAGTTGCAGCGGATGCTGGGCAAGAAAACGATGGAGGCCGAAGTCCTCAAAGAGGCCGTGGAGATCGCCCGGTCGCGAAAATGGATTGCGCACTCACCCTTGTTGCCGGGGGACGACCAGTGAAACTGGTCAGCGAATGTCTCGGTGTGTCGCGCTCGCAATTAACGGTTCGAATCAAGCAATCGGTATCGCCCAAAGTACGGCGACGTCGGCTGGTGAACGATACGGAGTTGGTCGCTGAGGTTAAGCGGCAAGTCAGCGAGTTGCCGAGCTATGGCTACCGTCGTGTTTGGGGCTTGTTGCGCCGCGAGCGTGAAGTCCAGTCATTGGCCCCGATCAATGTGAAACGGGTTTACCGTGTCATGCGCGACCACAATCTATTGCTGGAACGCCGCATCAAGCAACCTGGCGTGCAACGCCGGCATGAAGGCCGAATTGCCGTTACGACCAGCGATACGCGCTGGTGCTCGGACGGCTTCGAGTTTCGCTGCGACGACGGTGCGAAGTTGAGCGTGACTTTTGCCCTGGACTGCTGTGACCGCGAAGCCATCAGCTGGGTCGCCAGCCCGACGGGCTACAGCGGTGACGACATCCGAGACTTGATGCTGGAAAGCGTGGAGAAGCGATTTGGCGATCAACTACCGAGCACGCCCGTCCAATGGTTGAGCGATAACGGTTCGGCCTATATCGCCGAGCAGGCGCGTCTGTTTGCTCGCCAGATCGGCTTGCAGCCGGTGACCACACCGGTACGCAGCCCGCAAAGTAACGGCATGGCAGAGAGCTTCGTGAAGACGATCAAGCGTGATTACGTGGCGCACATGCCTAAACCGGATCGAGAAACCGCGCTGTGCAATTTGACGATTGCCTTCGAGCATTACAACGAGCAGCATGCTCACAGCGCCTTGAAATATCGGTCGCCGAGAGAGTTTAGGCGTTTGGCAGCAGCATCAATTTAACGGGGAGTTGGTGTCTGGTTTGGTAGGGGCAAGTCCATGTCTCCTATACGCAACCCCGAGGAGCTTGAGGAAATGATGGTATGTGCAGGGGCCAGCTCATCCAGTTCAGCGTACAAATCCAGTTTCCAATCAAGATTCTCGGAGCCGTTTTCTTGAATGAGGTCCGCTTTATTCACTGCCTCCGAAAGGTTCAAAGTGAAGGCAATATTAGCCATGGGATAATCGCTGGGAGCGCCCGCTAACTCGATCAGTGACGGCCATGCGTGCGCGATCGCCGAATGCAAGGCCTTCTCTGCGCCTGGCGCAGGATCCGTAACAATGACCTTATAGCCGTGTGCCAAAAACAGTGCAGCCCAGCTCGCACCGATGACACCGGCACCGACGACGCTGACCGTTTCAATTTTGCGAGTCATGTCTTTATGCCCTCAGGACGCCAGATCATTGTGGACGACTTCACCATTCTCAATGCTGAGATCTGCTACGAAATGCACTGCGGAAAGCACTTCCATTACCGGCAGCTCGTGCATGTCCGAGAAGCAGTGAGGATTCAATAGAAGCGAGGCGCGCCCCGACCATGCTTCCCGTACTTTTACTCGGCCAATCTTGCAGTTGACCAGTTCCAGCACGCGCTGAGTGCCATCCACGTGGGGAATCACTTTCACTAGAAACACCGGTTGGCGCAGTGACTGCTCAATGTCCGCAGGATCCAGTGCTGATGTTTGTAGGCCATGGTGCAGGTCGCTATGCGCTCGCCTTCGTAGTCCAGCGTCCCGACCAACGTGTCGCTGCGCATCTCAAACTTCGGCTGCGCCAGTGTTTCAGGGAACCCGTACAGTTCGCGCCCCGAAAATACAGCTGGGGTGTTATTGAGAAACATCCGGTGGGTGTAGCTACCTGGCTTACCTTCGAATGTCACCGGAATCACCTGCCCTGACTCAACGTAATCACCCAGCCCGCTGGAATCGGGCATTTTAATGAACTCGTATTTCACGATAGGCTCGGCTGGCATGAGCGGGGCCGGTATTACCCTGGCCAGCGCCTCGGGATCCGTCCGATAGGTCACGATGAGGTATTCACGGTCTACAAACCTGAACGGGGCACGTGGGTAGACGTTCCCACCCAATGGGCTGCAATAAGCGATATCGCGAACTTGGTCTTCAGTCATTTCGGCAGATCTCATGTCGATGGAATTGGCCGATCAAAAGGATTCATTCGCAGCCCTTTGGATCGGTAAAAAAGTCATCAACATGTTCTGCCGCGAGCAGGGCTGAGTCAAAATCACAGCGCTTATACAGGTATCACTGGCAATTATGGCCACACGCCCTAAGATCGATTTAAACCTGCTCGAATCCCTTCATGTGCTCCTGAGCGAGCGCAACATCACCTATGCAGCTGTCAAGCTTGGAATCACTCAGCCTGCACTTTCTGCACAGCTCAAAAGGCTGAGAGTTGCTTTTTGATGATCCACTGCTGGTCAAGGCTGAATCCGGGCGGGGAATGGTGCTTACGCCGCGTGCTACTCAAATGGCTCGTTCACTGCAAAGCATCATCGAGATGCTGAATCAGGTCGCAGGCGACCAAGGTCAGCTTGAGACCGCGAAGGCTGCGAGGACTTTTAGAATCGCGGCAAATGATTACGCGCTTGATCGACTCGCTCGTGACGTCATCATCAAGGGGGCCGGAGGATCCGAGGCATCGAGAATAGTGTTTGTAGCCCCGAGGTATCCTTCATCCGTAGAGGCGCTGGAAAATGGGGACTTGGATCTCCTGCTGGACACCGATAGAAATATTCCTCAGGGGTTGAAGGCGCGGATATTGATACAGGATGCGTTTGTCGCTGCACACCGGCAAAACCATCCTAGAGGCACCGCCCCTCTGACCATCGACAGCTACTGTCAGATGAAGCACTTAGTGGTTTCAAGCATTCGAGAAAATCTACGTGGGCATATGGACGAAATTTTGATAGATATCGGACGGAGGCGCGAGGTGGTTGGTGTGATGGAAAGCTTCGCCACTATCCCGAAGGTCCTAAGCCAGAGTGACTTCATCGCAACGCTCCCCGGTAGGATTTTCGAATCTCATGACCATGATCTCAACACATTCGAATTACCTTTCAAGTGCCGCCCTACACATTGAGCATGGCTTGGCACCCACGTTCCGATAAAGACGAAGGGTTGAAGCATTTGCGCGAGATCCTCATCGTTGCGAGTGGTCACGCCCTCGGCGGCCTCGGCCAGCACTGAAACCGGACGATAGTGCCAGTTAAGAACCCGCACGCTGCGTTTACAGCACCACGACCGAGCAAGCGAGGAGCGACTGAGGCATCGAGGTGAGTAAGCTATCGACACCGGTAGCATTAGTTGGGGTATTTTACTGGGGCGATTCATGCCTTCTACCGCAATGGTGCATGCAGCGCTAAAGTGTTCGAGTAGCGTCACGCCTAAGACGTCAGCTCAATGGCTATGATCATTGAGATCTCTAGTAGGGCCAACCTCATATTGCTCATCAGTAACCTTTTCAAGCCATTCAACGTTTTTGCCGTCCAAAGCTTCCTGAACTGCTATGTGGGTCATTGAGGTGGTCGGTGAAGCGCCATGCCAATGCTTGTGTCCAGGCGGGCACCAAATAACATCGCCTGCGCGAATCTCCACGATTGGCTCCCCTTCACATTGCGTCCAACCACATCCAGCCGTGACGATCAGGGTCTGGCCAAGCGGGTGGGTATGCCAAGCAGTGCGCGCGCCAGGCTCAAACGTGACACTGGCCACAGAAACCCTGGCCGGTTCAGGCGGGAAATTTAATGGATCAATCCGGACGGTACCGGTGAACCATTCTTCAGGGCCTTTCATGGATGGCTGAGATCCTGGGCGTTTGAATTCCATATTGGTTTCCTTGAAAAGAGCAGAATATTGAAGCTAGCTCAACCTTGAGGCTGAGCTAGGGGCAGGATTTGGGGTTTGGGGTTACGCATGCCCCAGTGGGTGATCAGAACCTTTGCCAACCAAAGCCCCGAGGGCTTGAGCTGATGAGTCCACAGATCTTGCGCGCTGGCCGACGCCAAACGCACCATAGGGATACCCACCTGAAACAGGTACGCTCACCTCGTCCAATGCAGACGTTGCGTCCGAGCTCAGCACCAGTTCAACAGCGCCAAGGTTATCGGTAAGGTGCTTAAGCGTACGTGCGCCAACAATCGGCGCCGTTACACCCGGTCGATGGGAGAGCCAACTCAAAGCGACTTGCGAAGCCGGCACGCCCATTTCTTTTGCGATCTCTACGAGCTTGTCAATAGTCGCCCAGTTGCGATCTGAGTCTGCGTACTCGGCGGACGTCCATTGGTATAGCTTGTTGTCCGAACCCGCACGTGTATCAGAGTCCGGCCTGCCGCCGCGATTGTACTTGCCGGTCAGGAAGCCACCAGCCAGAGGTGACCAAGGCAACACGCCAATGCCGTTGTGCAATGCTGCCGGAATGACTTCCCACTCGATCTCACGAGAGAGCAGGCTGTACTGCTCCTGAAGCGCCACAGGGAGGTATACGCCCATAGCCTTAGCAGTAGATATCATCAACTGCAACTGCCAACCCGTGAAGTTGGAAAGCCCGATATAGCTGACTTTTCCCAACCGGACAGCTTCATTCAAAAACGCGAGCGTCTCCTCAACAGGGGTCAAAGGATCCCAGCCATGCATTTGGTAAAGATCGATCCGGTCGACGTTCAGTTGCTTAAGGGACTTGTCCAACGCACGCTGAAGATGGCGACGAGACAAGCCCACATCGTTAACATCCGGGCCTGTACCAAATCGTGCTTTGGTAGCGAGCACAACACGGCCTGTGACCTCGTCCGGCCGGTTGGCAAACCATCGCCCTACGACCTGTTCAGCAGCACCTCCGGCGTAAACGTTGGCGGTATCAATCAGGTTTCCACCTGCCTCGACATACGCATCGAGAATATCGAAAGCATCCTTCTCTGAAGTTTGGTCACCGAAATACATGGTGCCCAGACCGAGCGTAGATACCACCACGCCCGTATTACCTAACCTACGGTACTTCATGGAAGCCTCCTAGTTGGTAGTTTGAATTTCGGAAAATGCCGCGAGCACAGATGCCCCTGGCTCCTCGGAAAAATTGGGTGACCATTTCGCCGCCAAGCTGATGATCGATGTGGGCAACGCCCCCGCCAGCTCCATTTGGCGTAGTGCCGCTGACTCCGTCCGAGAAGACGCGCTGCCGATAACATCGACAGGGACGTGCACGGTATAACCTGAATTGATAGCCCCCAATGCCGACTCCAATACAGCTACCTCCGTCGCAAATCCACAGATGATCAATGTCTGGCGGCGGTTGTTCGCCAGGCTCGCAACCATCGCCTCGTCAGTGAAGCTTGGAGCCAATAAGCGCTGAGAAGTGTTATGCGCATTCGAGTACGGCCGGAGTTCCGAAATGAGCTCACCAGGTTTTCCTTTGACAGGGACGAGGGAGAAAGTCATCGGTATCCCCAGGAGTCGGGCAATCTTTGCGAGCACTCCGGCATTGTTCCGAAGCGCAGCCGGGGTTATTGAACGGCTACCCTGCGTCAACGCATCCTGCAGATCCACAAAAAGAATCTGCACATCCTGAGGCCGAGCATCGAACCGGCCCATCGACGAGCTGGATCGGCCCGCTGAAGCCGATACGGGCTTGTTTTCAGAGTCTGTAGGCTCCGCCATGACTCGACTTGAAATGCCCGGTATCAAGGTTGCACCAAGCAATGCAGCAGTCACTTTGAGCAGCGATCGTCTCCCGGCTTGTCCACCGTCGGGCCTACCCTTAAGTTGATCAACTTGGTTACCGTGAAAATCTCTCATCAGCCTGAGCTCCTACCTGACGGACTGAGCCTCAGCCCGGTTTTAGATCAAGGTGCTTGCCTACTTCCGTAACCGGATACCAAGGCGGAGTATTCGTCGATCAGGTACCTCCATCACTGAGGCAGTGCGTATGCCACAACGTAGTCTCCCTTCTTCGTCGTAGCGGAGTTCCCGCCCGCGCTGATGACCAGAAATTGCCTGCCGGTTTTCGGCGAGATGTACGTCATCGGCGTTGCTTCTGCACCCACTGGCAAGCGTCCCTTCCACAACTCCTTACCCGTGCGCACATCGAATGCCCGGATGTAGAAATCCTGCGACGCCGCGATAAACACCAGGCCGGTCGACGTGGTGACTGGCCCACCCCGCGTCGGCATGCCGATAGGCATAGGCAGGTGGGTGGCTATACCCAGTGGGCCAGTGTCCTGCGTCGTGCCAAGCGGCATAGACCATGCGACCTTGCGTGTGGCCAGGTCGATAGCGCTTATGGTTCCGTACGGCGGTTCTTGGCAGGGGATCCCCAATGGCGACAGGAAACGCCCCATCTCGATCCCCCATGGTGTACCTGCCTGCGGAGCATTGCCCTCATGGCCGCCCCCTTTGACACCGGCCTCGTCGTAAGCTTTGCGAGGAATCATGCGATTCCAGATGGCGACACGGGTGTCGTTCACGATCAGGTAGCCGAGATTTTCCGCGACGGAGACCGAGCCCCAATTCATGCCGCCCAACCAGCTTGGGTATTGGATCGTCAGGCGCTCACTGGGAGGTGTGAACTCACCCTCATAGCGAGCCTTGCGAAAATCGATACGGCAGATCAACTGATCGATCGGTGTCAGCCCCCACATGCGCTTCTCGCTGAGGGGCTCAGTGCCGATAGCGGGCATGCCTACGGAATACGGTTGGGTCGGCGAACTGCGGTCGTCCACCACGCCACCCTGGGGAACCTGACGCTCTTCGACCTTGGCGATCGGCGTGCCCGTTCGGCGATCGAGCATGAAGATCTGACCACGTTTGGTCGTCTGGATTAGGGCCGGCAAGGTACCACCGTGGCCATCCGGAACATCGTAAAGGGCCGGTTGCGACGGCACGTCGTAATCCCACCGGTCGTGATGAACAGTCTGGAAGTGCCAGCGCTCGCGCCCCGTGGCGATATCCAGCGCGACAATGGAGGAGGAATAGCGATCGTCAGCAGCAGATCTCTCGCCGCCCCAGAAGTCGGGTGTCGCATTGCCCGTGGGCAGATAGATCAGGCCCAGCGCGTCGTCAAACGCCGGTGTCGACCAGACGTTGGGCGTACCCGGCGTATAGCTCTGCCCTTCTGGGGGCTCGCGGGTAATCGCGGGATTTCCCAAGTCCCACGCCCAGACTAGCGCGCCGGTGCGGACATTGAATGCGCGTACCACTCCGGACGGCTCGCCGGTTTTCTGGTTATCCCAGACCAGTCCGCCGACGACGACCAAATCGCGAACTACAGTCGGCGCCGCAGTCGGAAAATAGAGCTCTTTGTCAGAGCTTCCCAAGCCGATACGCAAGCTTACGCTGCCATGGTCGCCAAAGTCGGTACATGCCTCCCCTGTTTGCGCATCCACGGCTATCAGGCGCGCATCGACAGTGGTGGCAATAATCCGCCGACTGCAAGCAGCAGGCGCTGAGCTATCCGAATCCGAATCCGATGTTTGCACGGTCGAATCGTGATAACCCACCCCGCGACAGCGCGGGTAGACATTGTTGGTCTGCACCTTCGGATCGTGGTGCCAGATCTCTTTCCCGGTTTCATCGTCCAGGGCAAACAGCTGGCTCGACTGAGTGCAACCGTAGAGCACGCCGTTGACGTGCAGCGGCGTCACCACATGGCCTTCGTTGCTACCTTTGGGTATTTCTCCAGTGCGATACGTCCAGGTGACCTTGAGGTCAGAGACGTTCTGCGCAGTGATCTTGTCCAGGACGGCGTGGCGAGTACCCGATGGGGTATGCCCGAAGTAGCGCCAATCGGAAGCAGGCTCAACGGTGCCAACGGCTTTGCCAGGCACTGGAGTCGGTGCTCCGTCGGCTGTTTGGATTGGCTGTGGCTGCAGCGCTGCGTAGAACGTGGCGGCGATGCCCACGGCCACCACCAATGCGCCCACATTGGAAAGCCTGGCTTGTAATGGCTTGACGCCAGAAAGCAGCGCAGGTATTGCCAGCAGTACCAGTAGAGCGAGAACGGCCAACGCTACCAAGCGAGAAAACAGTGGCCAGAATGTCAGGCCTACGTCCCACACAGACCAGGCTATCGACGCAACGAACACTGCCAGATACAACAAGGCCCCAGGCAGACGTCGGCGCGCCAAAAGTATCCCGGCAGCGGTCATGCCCAGTCCCGCCAATGCAAAGTACCAAGAGCCACCCAACGTGATGAGGTAAGCACCCGCAACGAGCATGAAAACCCCAGGAAGCAAGGTGATAATGCCTAGTGCGATCAGCAGCGTACGGGCTGTCCGTGATAGGTTTGTGTCCGACATAAATGACTTCCTTGATACTGTATTGGGCATTGATACTCTTGGGCGTGCCTGGGCATAGACGAGGAAAACTCAGCGTTCCAGATGGGTCAGCGCATGATGAAACCGCCATCGACGGAAATGGATTGCCCAGTCACGTAGCTAGAGAACTTGCTGCTCAGCCACAGCACTGCGTCAGCAATTTCTTCAGGCTGCCCATGACGACCCATCGGCACGGCTTTGGTCATGCCTTCGAGCGCCTCGCCCTGACCCGATGCGACCATCTGATCAACCATTGGTGTCCAGATCAGCCCGGGGCATACTGCGTTGACACGGATATCGCGGGCGGCATATTCAAGCGCGGCGCTCTTGGTCAAGCCGATCACCCCGTGCTTGGCGGCGTGATAGTTGGCGCGCTCTGCACCACCCACCAAACCACCCAACGAAGAGCAGTTGACGATGGTGCCGCTACCCTGCCGACGCATGTGCTCCAGCTCGAACTTCATGCAGGCCCAGACGCCACGAAGGTTGATGGACATGACGCGGTCATAGTCGTCGACGGTGGCGTCGGCGATTTCGGCCAAGATGTTCTGGATGCCTGCGTTGTTGAACGCCGCGTCGAGTTGTCCGAATGTAGCGATGGTCTCTTTGACCATGGACTCGACCTGATCAATGTCGGCGACGTCGCAGCGAAGGCCGATCGCCTTATGGCCGGCAGCGACCAGTGCCTGCGCCTGAGCCTGTGCAGCCTCGCCATTGACGTCTACAAGCGCTACCGATGCCCCTGCCTGGGCGAACGCCTTGGCGGTTGCCAGACCAATACCAGAGGCTGCACCGGTGACCAATGCAACTTTGTTTTCAAACGAAAAGCTCATCGAATATTCCTCGATTTTCAAATGTGATCAGATTTATGAGTTGCCAGCACACAGGCCGCACTAAGGAAGCAGCCAAGTCCGCAGATACCCACCACCAAGCCCATGGGCCAGGGAGTGCCATCTGCAAATGTGGCGACTAGAGCCGAGCCCAAAATGCCTGCGCCGTACTGCAGTGCACCGGCGAGAGCCGATGCCGTGCCGGAAAACTGGGGAAGGCACCCCAGGGCGCCCGTGATGGCGTTGGCGAGGACAAAACCTGTGGCAGCAACGAATACAAAACATCCACAGATCAGAAGTGGTAGCCCGCCCCAATCCGCCCATGTGGTGAATGCGATGACGCCTCCAGCAACGGCCGAAATGACGCCTCCAACTAGCAAAAGAGAATCGATCTCATGGCGGTTTAGAAATCGCGCGTTGAGCTGGTTCGTCACCATCAGGCCGACGATGCCGGCACCAAAAAGCGCGCCATACCACTGCGGATTGACGTGGTGATACGCGATGTAAGCAAAGGGCGATCCGGCGATGTAGGCAAAGGTGCCTGCATAGAAAAAACCACCCGTGGCGATGTACGCCATGAACTTGGGTGTGCGCAGTAGGACGCGATAGCGCTGCATGATCGTGTGCAGTGAAGTCGGGCTTCGCTGTTCAGGTGGTAGCGTTTCGGGCAACATCACCAGACTGGCCAGCGTGGCCAAGCCCATTACAACCAATGTCCAGAAGATCGCTTGCCATGAGAGCAGGTGTAAGATCTGTCCACCTACAGTGGGCCCGGCCAGCGGCGCAACGGCCATGATGGTCATCAATGTCGACATCATCTGTCCGGCACGACGGCCCTCATAAAGATCGCGCACCATTGCCCGAGCGAGAACAACGTTGGCGCACGCGCCCAACGCTTGCACAACCCTACAGCCGATTAAAGCTGTTCCATCGGCGGCAAGCGCGCAGCCGGCTGAGCCCGCGATGAACAGGATGCACCCAAGCGCTACAGGCAGCCGGCGACCAAATCGATCACTGAACGGGCCCCAGAACAACTGCCCGGCACTGAACCCCGCTAGATAACCACTCACGGTCAATGCCATCGCGCCGTCGTCCGCATGCAGCGATGAAGCCATGATGGGCATCGCTGGCAAATAGAGGTCGGTGGAAATGGACGCGAACGCCAGCAAAGCGCTCAGGATCAACAGGATACGGATACCACGCTGCCGCTCACGCCCCGATCGTTGAACATCTTGCGAACGGTGCTCTGCCGTTGCTACGCCGATCTCACTCACTGCGAGCTGCCTTTGGGCAATATCCGAACAGTAGCTGCCCGTGAGCGCTCGCTGATCATAGGAACTAGGTAGCTGCTGGTGCTGTATTTCGCCCGGTAGGCATCGTCGATGCGGTCATTGAGGGCCCCGCCAACTGGCTCAAAGCTCACGTCCAGCTTCTTGCCAGCTGCGATGATCCTGCCCGCCTTTTGCTTCAACGCCGCTTGGTACCAGCGAGACTGGACGCCGTTGTAAGCCCGGACGTAAAGGTCACCCCCCACCTCGACACACCATATAAAGGTTGGCGTCCCGTAATTCACCATGTCCTCTCTGAACACGGAGATATGCAAATCGTCGGCCTTAACGATGGCGCTCAGTTCAGCTTGCTCCCACTTCATTGATGCCCCCTTTTGCGCTCGCGCATTCACCGTCTCTGCACAAACAGCACTGGGGCTCAGGCCGCTGTAGATAAGCAAGGCAGCGAACGCCGTGCCCGGAAGAAGTCGTGTGTTCATCTTCAAGTCCTCTTCGGTTGGGAGATCAGTGAACGCTGGCACTGAATGTTTTAAGTCCGCCCACGCTAATCAACCGGAACGGCCCTGAATACCGGGCAAACTTGGGATGTTCTACTGAGCAGCACTCATCAATTGGTGAGCGCGTCGATTTAAAGCGGATGTACGCATCAAAACGTGCGCGGACTGACATTACTGAGCAGGGCTCATCGGATCATGTTGGTTTTGGCTGGTAGTGCCAGCGCAGATCCTCATTTAGCGTGTCAGCTCCGCCCATTGAGCAGGAGCTTGTCCATGAGAGCACTCTTCAAAACGTCTTCGCTGGTAGCGATGATGTGCGCCGCTATATCTGCCCATGGCGCTGACATTCCAAAAGACCAGGCCATGGCCATCAGCCGCAATGGTGATCAAGCATCGACCATGGGAGCACCTGCCAACTTTGTCGGAAATGTCCGGATTGACCCGCTCTTCGCTGCTCGCGCGCCATCGACCGTTTCAGCAGGCGCCGTGACGTTTCAGCCGGGCGCACGGTCGGCCTGGCACACTCATCCAAGAGGCCAGACGCTGATCGTCACTGCGGGTACGGGTTGGGTACAGCAGGTAGGCGGCGAGAAGATAGTGATAAAGCCAGGGGACGTCATCTGGACACCGCCAGGCGTTAAGCACTGGCATGGCGCTACGGCCACCACCGGCATGACTCACATGGCGATTCAAGAAGCTGTTGATGGCAAAAATGTCGAGTGGATGGAGCCTGTGACTGAAGCCCAATACGAGGCTTCCCGGTGAAGTTCGCGAAAGCAGGTATTGCCTGCTCCACCCTGCTGCTGGCTGCCTGCTCGCCTACGAGTCACATGACCACAGATAGCTTGACGCCCGTTCCCACGCTGGATGACATGCGCGCTGTTTCTCCGGCGCTGGCCTATAACACTGAGTCCACGCTATTAGGTGAGGTATGGAAGCGCCCGGGGTTGTCACCGCGTGATCGAAGTCTTGTCACGCTGGCAGTTCTCATCTCCAAACAGCAAACGGTGGAGCTCGCCTACCACCTCAATTTGGCTTTGGACAACGGCGTCAAGCCTGCGGAAATTTCTGAAGCCATCAACCATCTTGCGTTCTACAGCGGCTGGGGCAACGCCACCGCGACGATCCTTACCACCAAAGATGTCTTTGCCAAGCGCGGTATCACCCCAGATCAATTGCCCCCTGTATCACCTTCCCTGCTGCCTATCGACCAGGCCTCCGAGAAGGTGCGCACGGCGTACGTCGACAAGAACGTCGGCCCCGTTTCGCCAGGACTCGTTCACTACACCAGCGCTTCGCTGTTCCACGACCTGTGGCTGCGGCCGGGATTGGCGCCACGAGACCGAAGCATGATCACCGTTAGTGCGCTGATCGCTACAGGGCAGGTCGCACAACTGGCGGCCCACCTCAATCGCGCCATGGACAACGGACTGACCCAGGGGCAAGCCTCGGAAATGTTGACCCAGCTGGCGTTCTACACCGGGTGGCCCAACGTGTTTACCGCCGTGCCGGTAGTCAACGACGTATTCACCAGCCGACAGAAATCTTGAGGAGAATGCAAGGATGAGTGACGACAGCAGAATGGGTGAAGGGCCCGCGACCATGAGCCGCCGCAAGATCATGCTGGCAGGGGCCAGTCTCGCGGCTGCACCCTTGCTCGCTGACGCCGGCAGCGCAGCGGCAGCATTGACTGAGCCGGCGCCTCTCAAGGGCCCATTTGCAGTACGAGCCTACGCCACCAAAGGCGCCAAGTCGGGCTTTGCTCCGATGCAGATTCAGCGCAGAGCCGTAGGGCCCAAAGACGTATTGATCGACGTCGAGTATGCAGGGGTATGCCATTCGGACATTCACACTGCGCGTAGCGAGTGGTCTGAGACACCCTATCCCTGCGTGCCTGGGCACGAAATCGTTGGGAAGGTTGCAGCGATTGGCGATCAGGTCACCAAGTTCAAGGTGGGAGATTATGCCGGTGTGGGCTGCATGGTCGACTCCTGCGGTGCATGCGAGAACTGTCTGGCCGATCGGGAGCAGAACTGCCTGAAAGGCACTACCTTCACCTATGCCTCACCCGACAAGGTAATGGGCGGCATGACCTACGGCGGCTATTCCGAGCGGATTGTGGTCAAGGAACACTTTGCCATCCGAATGCCGGCGGGTGCGAACCTCGCTGCCATGACACCGCTACTCTGTGCAGGTGTCACGACTTTCTCGCCAATGCAGCACTGGCAGCTCAAGGCTGGACAACGAGTGGGGATCATTGGCATGGGCGGGCTGGGCCATGTGGCAGTGAAGCTGGGCGTGGCTCGGCGCGCGGAAGTTACCGTCTTTACGACGACATCCAGCAAGCTCGAAGACGCTAAGCGGATGGGCGCCCATGACGCCGTACTGTGGAGCGACAAAGCGGCTTTCGCACGTTTGGCTAACCACTTCGATCTGATCATTTCGACGGTGCCAGAATCCTACCCGATGCAGCAGTTCGTAGATTTGCTGAAGCTCGATGCAACCTTCGTCAACGTGGGGGCACTCGGAAAGCTCGAAGGGCTCGACGGCATGCTCATGGCATTTGGGCGCAAGTCCTTTGCTGGCTCGTTGATTGGCGGAATTGCTGAAACCCAAGAAGTCATCGACTACTGCGCCGCCCGAAATATCACCGCCGATATCGAGATGATCAAGCCGGAGCAGATCGATAAAGCGTATGAGCAGGTCATCGGCAAGGACGTACGGTACCGCTTCGTGATCGACTTCGCTTCTGCCCGCAAAGCATGACAAATACTGGTACCTGCTGAGTTCTGATATAGGGCATTTTTCGCATCACCGACCACTGCGCCCATCACCTGGCTAATGGGCGCAGTGGTAAATCACGATAGTCCTTGCGAGCAGCCGAGGTCTGGTCTCAGATCAACTAAGCCGCTTATTACCATGCATAGGCCTGAGGTGCTTCACCTTGAGTGGGCCAGATCTCGTTCAGGCGTTCAAGGGTGCTGGACGAGAGATTTACGTTAAGGGCCTGCAGGTTTTCCTTCAGCTGTGCCACCGTCCTAGGCCCAATGATAGGCGCGGTGACCGCCGGTTGGTGAAGCAGCCAAGCCAGTGCAACATCGGCAGGTGACTCGCCAAGCTCAGCGCACAATGCTTCGTATTTTTCCAATTGCGGACGCAAGCGCTCGACCTGATTGGCGACCTTTGGCTTTGCACGCCGGCCCTCGGTGATCTTTTGCAAAGCACCACCCAAAAGGCCTCCTCCCAGAGGGCTCCACGGCACTACGCCCAGCCCAAGATGCCGACAAGCTGGGATGACCTCTTGCTCGATTGCACGATTTGAGAGGTTATAGATGCTCTGCTCTGAAACCAGGCCCATGAAGGAACGGCTGGCCGCTGCTGCCTGCGCGGTGGCGATGTCCCAGCCGGCAAAATTACTGCTGCCAACATAGATGATCTTGCCCTGTTGAACGAGCAACTCCATGGCCTGCCAAATCTCCTCCCAGGGGGTGTTACGGTCGATGTGGTGCATCTGGTAGAGATCAATATGGTCAGTCTTCAGACGGCGCAGGCTTTCCTCACACGCCTTCCGGATACGGTAAGCCGAGAGACGCCGATCATTCGGGCCAAGCTCCATCGGCTGATAGACCTTGGTGGCCAGCACAATCCGGTCACGACGACCACCTTGGGCAAGCCAGCGTCCGATGTACTCTTCCGAAATCCCATACCCTTTGGCCATATCCGGGGAATTAGGGCCCCCATAAACGTCTGCAGTATCGAAGTAATTGATGCCCGCATCGAGTGCTTCATCCATGATGTTGAAGCTAGTGGTTTCGTCCGTGAGCTCACCAAAATTCATGGTGCCTAGGCACAGCCTGCTGACTTTAAGTCCCGACCGACCAAGATGCTTGTATTCCATATCTACCTCGTGACTAAAGAGTTTTCTCCCGCACACGCCAAATCGGCTGTACCGGGCCCATTAGTTAGTACCTACGAGGGTTGCCAGGGATTCATGAGATCCGCTCACTGCGGCTCGCGCTTTAGGGGAAGAATAGATTTTGATGGCCACACCGTCATACAGGGGGCGACCCGTGGCTATTCGCCGAGAGGATGGATTTCTCGAATGAGATCTATCAGCAACCGCAGCCCCGTGGGCACCTGCCGGTGGCTGGAAAAATACATATGGTAGCCAGGCGCGACGCTAGCCCAGTCATCCAGAACGGTGACGACCTCACCGCAATCGATCAGAGGTTGCATGGCGGGCTCAGGGGCATACATCAGACCTGCGCCATAACGCACCAAAGCCAGCCCCACACGCGTTTCATCGATCGTGATCGCTCCAGGCACGGCAATCGCGAGCCGCTGCTTACCTTTTTCAAATTCCCAGTCGTACATCGCGCCGCTGCCCAGGCGAATACGCAGGCAGCGATGGTTATTCAAATCATTGGGGTGCCTGGGGATACCGAAACGCTTGAGGTAATCGGGCGTCGCGGCAACGACCCATCGAATGTCCGGCGATAAACGCTGGGCAACCATGTCTTCAGGGACTGTCCCTCCGTAACGTATACCGGCGTCGTGGCCTCCACCGATCACGTCGACGATCAGGTTCGTGACGGTCAGGTCTATCTCAATCTCCGGATAGCGCTCTGTGAATATCGGGAGCACAGGGCCAAGCAAGAGCTCAGCGGCGTCACTCAGAATATTCAATCGGATGCGACCTGTCGGCTCGTCGCGAAACTTGTTCAGGATCTCCATGGCATCGTCGATTTCCTGCATCGGCGCGCTGATTACCTGATGCAACCTCTCGCCGGCGTCGGTCAACGTCACACTCCTGGTGGTGCGATTGAGTAACCGTACGCCAATCCTGGTCTCCAGGCCTTTGATCGCATGGCTCAGTGCAGACGCACTGATGCCGACTTCCTGGCCTGCTCGGCTGAAACTCTGGTGCCGCGCGATGGCGAGGAAATAAACAAAATCAGCGAGATTCGCGCGGCTTACGCTCATGGAATATCCTTGGCGACCAGGTTGTCGGCGACCCGGGCAGGCCGCTTCGTGAGTGAATTTTACCTACCCAAGGTCGGGATATTGATGAGTCTTGCTCATTGCGTGATTGCATAATTCTCAACAATGCCTATCCGGTTCCCCACACTGGACAATAGGGCGCCTTGATGTAGGCTTCAGCTGGCTACCCTTTGAATCGCACAGCCTCCAAAAATGCACGAAACGCCGGAGATGCCTGTCTCCTGTTCGGATAATACAAGTGATATCCCTCGAAATGCGGGCACCAATCTGACAGCACCTCAATCAAGCCGCCACTCTGTAGGTGAGGCTTGGCAAGGTGGTCTGGGACGTAAGCTAGCCCGATTCCGTCCAAGGCTGCATTGAGCAAATGGATACTGCTGTTCGCAGTGAACTGACCTGTGACCCGGATATTGATTGCCTGCCCATCCTTTTCGAACTCCCATGCGTAGCAGGGCCCGTTGGACGAATGCCGGATATTGATGCACGCGTGCTCGGTCAAATCCCGAGGCTGGAGCGGCTGGCCATGCCGATTCAGGTATTCAGGAGAGCCTACAACTGATAACCGCCAATCCGGCCCCACCCTGGCAGCGATCATATCCTTGCTGATCGACTCGCCGAGCCGTATCCCGGCGTCGAATCGCTCGCTGACAATGTTGGTGAACCCATAATCGATACTGATTTCTACGTGTATGTCGGGGTATTGCTCAAGAAAAGCCGGCAGCATTGGCCGCAACGTGCTTTCCGCCGCATCGTCAGAGCAAGTGATTCGGATGACGCCTGACGGCTTGTCCCGAAGCACTCCAAGCGCATCGACCTCTGCCACTATCTGATCGAACAGCGGGCCAATGGAGTTTAGAAGCCGCTCGCCTGCGTCAGTCGGCGCTACGTTGCGTGTGGTGCGCGTTAACAAGCGCACACCCAGCCTTTCTTCCAGCCCTCTCACTGTGTGGCTGAGCGCTGATGCCGATACCCCCAACTTCACCGAGGCCTTCGTAAAGCTCTGGTCTCTTGCGACTGCCACGAAACACTGGAGGTCGTTAAGTTTGGGAGCGCTCATTACTGAATTTTCCTCAGCTCAATACTTAGATTATCGACGCTTATAATACTAATCGCATTCGCCTAGGCTGTGCTCAGTTTTCAAATGATGTGGCCATATCCGCCACGCCTGAACCACAGCAAAGGAATTCAACATGTCTTATCCGACCTACGATTTCAGCGGCCAGGTGGCTTTGGTCACTGGCGCAAGCCAAGGCCTCGGCTTTGCCACGGCAAAAGCGTTCGCTCAGAGCGGCGCATCGGTCGTGCTGTCCGACAGCAACACCGAATCTCTGAAGCTGGCTACCGAGCAACTGAAAGACCTGGGATTTGCCGTGCTCGCCGTCCCGTGTGATGTAACGCAGGAAGCTCAGGTGAAAGCACTGGTTGAAAAGACGGTCGCTGCCTTCGGCCGATTGGACATGGCGTTCAACAACGCGGGTGTCAGTGGCCCTACGGGCGCGATTACCGAAGAGAGCGAGGAAGGCTTCGATCAGGTGAATGCCGTTAATCTCAAAGGTGTTTGGGCGTGCATGAAGCATGAACTGATTCAAATGGAGAAACAGGGGTTCGGCGCTATCGTGAATTGTTCTTCGCTAGGCGGTTTGGTCGGCTTACCAGGTCGCACTGCCTACCACGGAACCAAGCACGGGGTGCTCGGAATCACCAAATGCGCAGCCCTGGAGTTTGCAACCAAGAACATCCGGGTAAACGCCGTTTGCCCCGGCACCTTCGATACACCCATGGTTGAGGGGATTGATCAGGATTCTATTGTTGAGTTTATGCGCAGCCAGCCTATTGGCAGGATGGGACGCCCCGAAGAACTGGCAGCGGCCGTACTGTGGCTATCCAGTTCCGCCGCCAGTTTCGTGATTGGAGCGGCGCTCTGCGTAGACGGTGGGTTCACCACCCATTAAGCCGTGGCGTCATCGCTGACAAGTTCGCGTACGCGCTTTTAAGCAGCTTACGCCGGCGCTACCCTCGGCAGCATCAAGGAGCTGTGTGCGTGCCTCTTCATGGGAGTTGATGAGGCCAGCTGACAAGGGCATCAAGGGGCGAATAGAGAAAACGGGAAAAATCGTACGTTAAGGCTTTCCGTGCAGCTGTAACGGCCACTAACGGCTTGGCGTTTGAAGTCTGCTCATTCGCCAGGCGTCCGGGTCTGAAGGATCCCCTCGTCCTCGCCCGCCTGAAACCCTGAACGACCAACATGCTGACCTTCGAGCCAGTCGTAGGCCTTCTGCAGCTGACGCAGCTGCAGCGCCGCGCTCTCGACCTGGGCCCGTAGCCCGGCGCTTTCCTCGCGGGCGTTCGAGCGCTGCACGCGCAGCTGGTCAACGAGCTAGCGGCTGTGGCCCAGTTCCCGGGTCAGCCGCTCGGTGTCCTGCTTGGCCGCATCGCGCACCCGGCTGGGTTCCATCATCAGGTGGTTGGTGGTGCTTTCGAAGATATCGGCTTGGCGGCTGACCTCGGCGCGCAGTGCGCCGTTCTCTTCCTGGTGCACCGCCTGCAGCCTGGCCAGCTCGGCCGCATGCGTCTGCGCGAAGCGCGCCTGCTCGGCTTGGTGCGAAGCCAGCAGACGCTCGAGCTCAGTGGCATGCCGCTGTCCCTGCTGATGCTGCGTCATCACCTCGCGCAGCTCGCCGCGGACCTCTTCGTTCTGCGCCTGCACTCGCAGCGCAGTTGCTGTCGAAGGTCGATACCATGGGCCGAGAGAGCCGCCGCGACAAGACCATCATCGAGCAGCTCTCTCACGAGATCGCCATCCTCAAACGCCACAAGTTTGCCGAGCGCAGTGAGCAGATCGGACCGGCGCAAGGCAGCTTGCTGGATGACTTGCTCAACACCGACCTCGAAGCCATCGACCCCGAGTTGAAATCACTTCGTCCCGCCCCGGCACCGGACGAGGCACGCCAACAACCCAAGCGCGCCGTTACCAACGCAGTTTGCACGTACCGTCATTCATCACGAGCCGGAGTACACCGAGTGTGCCTGCGGCTGACAGCTTCAACGCATCGGCGAAGATGTCAGCGAGAAACTGGATTACACGCCGGGTTTGTTCCCTGTTGAACAGTATGTGCCTGGCGAGTGGGTCTGCCTTGAGTGCGAAACACTGACTCAAGCACCAGTGCCGGCCCAGGTGATGGTGATGGTGATGGTGATGGTGATGGTGATGGTGGCGAAGTTCGCAGACCATTTGCCGCTGTACCAGCAGGAAAAGATCTTCGGCCGTGTCGGTCTGGCGATCCCGCGTTCGACACTGGCTCAGTGGGCCGGCCAAACTGGCGTACAACTGCAACCGTCGGTAAATGCACTGCGCGAAGCCGTGCTGGCACAGCGGTCGTCCATGCAGATAAAACACCGGTGCAGATGTTGGCACCGGGCGAAAAGAAAACACATCGAGCGTGCGTCCGGGCCTACTGCACGACACCATTCTCGGCACTGAGAGCAGTGGTCTACGACTTCAGTCCCAGCCATGCAGGCGAACATGCGCGCAACTTCCTGGGTACCTGGAACGGCAAGCTGATGTGCGATGACTTCGCAGGCTACAAGGCCAGCTTCAAGCGAGGCATCATCGAAATCGGTAGCATGGCCCATGCCCGGCGCAAGTTTTTTCGACCTGCATGTGGCGAACAAAACCCAGTTGGCAGAGCAAGCGCTGCACTCCATCAGCGGCTTATAAGAAGTCGAACGGCGGGCCGAAGAAATGGGCGATGAAGACCGCAGGCAATTACGTCAGAAAAATAGCGGTGCCTATCGCTGAAAAACTGTATGAGTGGATGCCGGCTCAGCGCGCTTGTGCCCGAGGGATCGGCCACGTCCAAAGCACTGGATTACAGCTTGAAACGCTGGGTAGCACTGAGGCGCTACCTGGATGATGGTGCTGTGCCCATCGACAAGAATGCCGTGGAGAACCAGATCAGGCCGTGGGCGCTTGGTGGGTCGAGCTGGCTCTTCGCTGGATCGCTGCACAGTGGTAAACGGGCTGCGGCGATCATGATTCCGATCCAGCCGGCGCGCATGAACGGGCATGATCCGTATGCGTATCTATACGCGCCCACACGCCTGAGCTACAGGGTGTTAAGCAGGTGAGCTCAACCCAGATTTAAACCATGCAACCATGGCTCATATCGGGCTGGCCACTCCATCGTTGGTGTACCTGGCCTGCCCAACCCGAACCCGTGACCACCTGTAGCGTAGCGGTGCATCTCTACGGGCACATGCTTAGCCTCGCAGGCTGCAGACATGATAAGGGTGTTGTTAGGATCAGAGATGGGATCATCCTCGGCTTGTACCAAAAACATTGGGGGCGTTCGGTGGCTGACTCGAGTCTGAACGGACCAACTAGCCTCTTCTTCAGAAGTGGCCCGCGGCCCGACCAATACCTTGTGAGTCGAAGTATGGGTATACGGACTCTCCAACGTGATCACCGGGTAGATCAAAGCGGCCCCTGAGGCGACCGTAGGTATTGCATCGATGCTATCTGTGGGCTCGTAGGTTTGCACGCCGCCGATGGTAGCAGTCATTCCAAGGAGATGGCCGCCAGCAGAAAATCCTAGCAAGGTGACATGTTTTTCTAAGCTGCGGACGATGCGCAGCGCCCGTTGAGCATCTTGAAGTGAAACTATGCTGCCCGATCGCCATCCTTCCAGCGGCAAGCGATAGACCAGCACATAGGCAGTATAACCTCGGTCAACTAGCCATTTTGCTGCTGGAATAGCTTCAGTGCCCATCTCCATGCGCTTATAGCCACCGCCAGATGCAACGATTACTGCTTTGCCACTAGGCTGCGCGGGCCTAAACACCTGCAGGTGGGGGACAGCGACATTGCTGAGCGCCCCTTTGTCGGTTAGCACCTCTTTACCGGATGGGCCACCGCCGCCAGGCGGTGTGCCCCGCCACAAATTAATTCTTTCGCCATCAAAGTTCCAGCCACTGGCTTGGACTGCGGCAAGCTTCAATGTCAACAATGTAGCGCTGGTACCTACAAGAAATTCGCGACGTTTCATTGCAAACCCTTTGATTTAAAGAAAAACATTTGACGTTACTTTAATTTTAGGCCCGGGCAGCGGGACTCTGTCTCGGCTGTGCGTATCTAATTAGGGAAGTCGGAGCAAAAGTCTTTTTACCATCCGTGAAAACGACTTATAGACTTTCATTCACTATTGGCCTATATATTCGCCATCATCCGCTGCAAAAAAACTGCTGACTATCTGATATAGCTATCGACTGTCTTGATGCATTAACAGTCATATGGATAACTAGTCAAACGGCACATGCACCTATCCGTGAAAGCCGTATTTTAGTTTTCACGCAAGGTACTTTTGTTTTTGCCGCTATAGATTCTAGGTCAATCTGCAGAATTTTGCACGTGAAAGTAAAGTTACCTACCCAGCACCTTATACCCACCGAATATGGCTCCTGACCTAAAATTTACGAGGACATATTTTATATCATCATATGAACAATGTCATTGAAGCGAACCAACGCGTAGCGACGAACGAAAATTTATCTAAGATAACTAATCAAGCACTGGGCAACTAGCAACGGCCTTCCTGATAGATCCGTGTTCCAAGGTGTAGAATGATCTGCACCGGCTAAATTTATTCGCTTTGTATCTGGTAGCACCAACTCCAATGCTGTCAACGCATTTTTAAGGTAGCCAGGACTTTTGTCGCCCCCCATGAGCAATACTTCTTGCCGAATGTTGCGCAGGTTTTGGATTTGTTCGTTCATCGTTAATACGATATTGAAATCGTATCGCATCGCGGGAACCAGCGTTTTGATAGAAACATAACCATCTGGCCGTCCTGCATTTGTCATCAACGCGAACCTAGCGCCTAATCTCTGTAACCACAGAGGAATAGAGTTCAAGCAGGGCGAGCCTAGTCCAACAATTTTAGCCGCAGTGACTAAGGCATCTGCATAACGGCCGACTTCGATTTGATGATTGAAATGGCGCACTAAATGGATAGCCATTCCTTCTAGATAAAAGGGCGGTTCATAGACCACAGCTTTAGTTACACAAATACCATCCATGAGAGCGGCGAGTACGATCATGGCGCCCGAACTAAGACCGAATAGGTACTCCGCACCGGTCTCGTCCACGATAGATCGCAAGTCAGCAACATCGTCAGCGATACAGTGGTGTTTTTCGTATGGTTTGGGACTTATGCCGCGTCCTCGTCGTTCCGGGAGATAGACCTTGAAATGGGCTGCTAAGCAGTCGGCAAGCTGATAGTAATTCTGCACAGTCCCCATCGCACCCTGTACCAATACAAGACCTGGGCCTTCACCTATCGATTCGTATCCTATCACAGTGCGGTCAGGCGACGTGATATATCGTCGACTCCTTGACTTTGGAGTATCTACGACTTTAGCGTTCATGGCTTGGGCACCGCCATTTTTGCTATTTGCGCCATCATGAATTCAGGTGCAATTCGGCTCATCAGGCCGAGCACTTTAGTTAGTCCAGGCCTGATTTCTTGTTCATCGTCTTGCATCCCCCTGATAGCGTGACGAACCAGTTCATCAACTGGCATAGCTTTTTGCCCTTTCATTTCATTCTCAAATTCACGTCTGAACAGTAATGTCTCTGTACCCGGAGGCAGAAGCTCTACCACTCGAACGTTGGAGTGTCTGAGCTGGGTGCGCAGGCATCTTGTATAGGCATGTAGCCCCGCCTTGGCTGCGCTATAGATGGGCGCAATAGCAAATGGGATCAACGCCAAGCCAGATGACACATTGACTATCATCGCTTCAGGTCGCTTTTGCAACAAATGTAGCAAACACTGGGTCAGCAGGATGGGGCCAGACAAACCTATCGCAATCTCACTAGTTAGTTTGTTAAGGTCTGGGGTTGCAGTCAGATTTATATTCCGCATAACCCCGGCATTATTGATGAGTATGTCAAGCGTCGGAAACCTTGAGCTTAGTTCTTGGTAAAGGAGGGTAATCTGCTCCGGGTCACTGACATCACTTTGAAAGGTGTGAATGCCAGGTAGAACTTCCCGAACTGCTTCAAGACTTACCGCATCTCGACCTGTGACAAGAACCGTATTACCTAAAGCCATAAGTTGCTTTGCAAGTTCTAGCCCGATACCTCGCGTACCACCGGTGACGATTATCGTTTTGCCCGTGAGTTTCATAAATTTCCAGAGTTTTAGTTTTATCAACGAGATTTTAGTGGGTGGCCTAGATACAGTAGAACAAGCGGCAATATCAGGAAGGGAAGCTCCATTACCATCCCACTGAAATTGCGGGCATTACTTTGTGCAGCGGCCAAATAAAAGATCACGCCTCCGGTCAATACGTTAGCAGCGAAGAATGTTTGCGGAGCTAGCAAAAGTATACCGGCAAGTGTCGTCAAAGCTCCTAGAGCCCAAATAGTCATGGGCTCAAGCCTAAGACCTAACAGTTCCTGGACCTGATCCGGACTTGACCGGATTAGGCCGGCACCGTGCCGAGCACTCATCACCAAGGCAGTCGAAATGAGTATAGAGCTAGTGATTCGGGCCAGTGTCATGGGAGGTTCCTGGATGAGCGGTGCCCGGCCAATGTACACAGCGACAACATTTGTTGTCAATGGCAACATTGGGTATGATAGGGATATTCAAAAAAAAAGGTAATTGCCTTGGAAACCCTACGAACGGCTAGGCCCTATCATCATGGAGATCTCCGATCTGCCCTGCTGGTGGCGGCTGAGGCTATGCTCGAGCGTGTCGGCCCTGAAGCGCTGTCCTTGCGCGAGGTCACACGAGAAATCGGAGTCAGTAACAACGCGCCTCGACGACATTTTCCGAACAGGCAATCTTTATTGGACGCCTTGGCGGTGCAGGGATTCGAGCGCATGGGGGCCGCGCTCGATGAAGCAGCGTCTAGTAACGAGCCTGAGTTCATGCAGCGTTTGCTCGCGGTGGTTAATGCCAATATTCGCTTCGTATCAAACCATAGAGCCCTTTTTCGCCTAATGTTCGCTTCAAAGCAGAGGAGCGACGCATCCGCAGAGCTTCGTGAATTGAGCTACCGAGCATTGTCATCGGGTCCAAAGACTATCGCCTACGGTCAAAGCATTGGGGCAGTCATTGAAGGTGACACAATTGATTTGGCGCTTACTATTTTCTCCGCTGTTGAAGGGCTCATTTCCCTATCCGTCGAAGGGAGACTGGGTGGTATTCCTATTGAGGAGGTAGCTAAAGTGGTGATTGGAAATATTATGGTTGGCCTAAAACCCCGTTGACATTCGCTGCGCAGTGCTGGTGCCTGAACAAAAAAAACCATAGGAACGGCCGCCGGGGATATTGGCCGAGGTCTCAAGCCAGAAATGATCAATCACATAAGCGGCAACCAAGACCATTTGGGCGGGAGGTGTATCTATTCGCTGATGGGGTCCAATAGAAGGCAAGCGAGTGCCGCTGAATAGAGCTTGGACTCCATACTGTCGGTGCGGCTAGTCAGGATTATCGGCGTCCGAGTACCAAGCACTACACCTGCACATTTGGCGCCTGCCATATAAATGAGCGACTTGTACAGCGCGTTGCCGGTCTCAAGATTCGGAACCAGTAGAATATCTGCATGCCCGGCAACATCAGACTGTATACCCTTGGACGCCGCAGACGTCGCCGAAACCGCGTTGTCAAAGGCCAATGGCCCGTCGACCAGAGCATCCTCGATCTGACCGCGCTCAGCCATTTTGGCTATGACAGCGGCATCAAGGGTGCTCTGTACACTGCAAAGGATCGACTCCGTGAAGGAAAGGATCGCAGCGCGAGGTTTTTCAATTCCGAGCGCCCGAGCCAGCTTCAACGCCAACTGCAGAATCTCAACCTTTTCCGATAGTGTTGGTGCGACATTGACGACGCAGTCTGAGATGATCAGAGGCTGCAGTCGATCGGGCAGTTGCAGCACGAAAGCATGCGACACCCGCCCGCCTGTTCGTAGGCCATACGTGCGTGACACTACTGCGCGCATCAGATCGTCCGTGTGCAACGAGCCCTTCATGAGCATATCGACCTCGCCAGAACGGGCGAGCTCGCATGCTATCTGCGCGGCGCCGGAAACGTGAGGACCGCTATCGATAAGTTCGAACAAACTCAAGTTAATGTGATGCACGCTGGAGAGCGCTATCAGGGAGTTGAGGGGTCCAACCAAAACGATATTGGCAATACCTTGGGCTTGCAGCTCAGCGGCGATCTGAAGCGAAGCCAGATCACACGGATAGACCATTGCTATGCGACGGCGACCCAGTATGATTGCAGACTCAAGGACTGTGTCAAGAATTGTTTTCGTAGTGTGAGTCACGGCGGGAGAAGCAAGTGAAGTAGCAGGCATGACTAGACCAAACCTTTTCTGATGATCGTTTCGCAAAGCGCTTCAAAGCCGATTCCAGCGGCGAGTGCAGATTGCGGCAGTAGGCTGTTTTGAGTCAGCCCAGGCAGTGAGTTCACTTCCAGCACCCAAGGGCGCAACTGCGCATCAAGACGTATATCGACTCGGCTGTAGCAACCTAATTCGAGAGCACAGTGAGCCGCAACGGCGACGCGCTGGACCTCTTGCGTCAGCTCCGCAGTAGTGCGCGCCGGAAAGACCTCAAGCACTCTTCCCGGCTGGTATTTGCTGACATAGTCAAACAGTTGCAGGGGTGCCAGGAGGATCTCACCCACCGCCAACGCTGCTCCATTAAGGACACCAACAGTCAACTCACGCCCAGCTATATAGCGCTCGATGAGCACGTCTTCCGTAAACAACCGCGCGCGCGCTACTGCGGCTGCAAGGTCATCGTGCGACTGGACCAGCGAAATACCAATGGTCGACCCTTCGCTTCGTGGCTTGACTACAAGCGGCAAGCCGAGGTGCGCAACATCAGGCAATGCCTCACCGCGCCTGATCAGCATCCATTCTGGTGTGTCAATACCGGCCAGGTGCAGCCACTGCTTGGCCGAATGTTTATCAAATGTCCTGGCACAAGCAGCGAAACGACTGCCGGTGTAAAGTATGCCCCTGAGATCAAGGGCCGCCTGCACCAAACCATCCTCGCCCGGGCTGCCGTGCAGCGCGAGAAACACCATGTCATAGTCGGCCGGCACTAGATCGTTGATCACCCGAAACACCTGACCCTCGTTCACCACACTGTCCGGAACCTGCTTCGACACATCCCGGTCACCCAGCGAACGTGCCTCATCCAAAAAAGTCAGTGGGCCGATCGACAGATCTACCGCCGTCACCTCATGCCCCTTGCTTCTCAACGCAGCCAACACCCGTCTGGCGCTGGCGAACGAAATGTCTCGTTCCCTGCCAGGCCCTCCGAACAGCAAGGCCACGCGGAGTGACTTACATCTCCCGATACTCATGGACTCTTTCCCAGTCATAAGACAGCCACCGACACTTCAGGGACCATTGAGGAGTTCGCGGTTTTATTACCACGTTCTGCCCAGCCACGGATTAAATGTTCGAGCACGCGGGCAATCATGCACACCAACACCACAACACTACCCATCGCCGCCGCTGTGGCAATTGAACCGTTGTCATCCAACCCCACGATGCCGATCGTGGCAGTGACGGTATTTGGACGATAAAGTAGAATAATTGCCGAGACAGTGCACATGGTACTGACGAAGAAATACGCAGCTACATCGACGATCGTGGGCGCAAGCATAGGCAGGATGACCCGCTTCAATAGGCTGAAGGTGGATACACCGAGCGAAGCTGAGACTGATTCAAAATTGGCATCGACTTTCTTCAGAGCAGTCTGGAACGTCAATGTCGATACGGTGAAGAAATGGACGATGCTGCAAATGATCAGCACGACGGTAGTGCCATAAAGAAAGGATAGCGGATTGCTTCGCGACGTAAAGAACATCAGATAGCCCAATCCGATGACCAGCCCCGGTACGGCACTGGGTACGATAGCGATCGCCTGGAGTATCGAAATGAGCATCGGGTGTAGAGCCCTTCGCTCGATGCAATAGGCGGTGACCAGCGATAGTGCAGTACCGAAAAAGCACGCACCGCTAGCCATGATGATTGAGTTGCTGATTGCGGCCCACCCGATATCGGTCTTGTTCGAGAAGTCGAAATTGGAAAGACCGAGCGACAGATCGTAAGGCCAGAACTTAACGAAGCTGGCACCTATGCCAATGGTGAATACGCCTAGAATTAGTAGCGAAATCACACCGCAGAATAGCAGCCCCAGACCGGCCAACACTTTGGATTCGTTGGGTTTGGCAGGCAGGCGGGTTGCGCCGGAGGTTTGATGGTTTGTGCCAATGCTGCGAGTGATCAAAAATGTCAAAACTGATGGCACCAGCAATAACACACTAATCACCCCACCGAGTTCGAAATTTTGCTGACCGATCACCTGGCGATACACCTCAGTGGCGAAAACACTGAATTGCCCACCGATGACCTTGGGGATACCGAAATCGGTAATATCCATTGTGAAGACGATGCAGGTGGCGCTAATCAGCCCATACTTGGCGTTAGGCAGTGTCACTGTTAGGAATGCTCGAAGCTTACCAGCGCCGAGCATAGTCGCGGCATCGTAGAGCCGCGCGTCCAGCGATTTAAAAGCTGTGAGGATGATCAGAAAGGCTGACGGGAAGGTGTAGAACACATCACACAACACGATACCAATCGGACCGTAGATCGAATGCTCACCCATCAAAGACTTAGCGATCCCCTGATTGCCGAATACCCGAACCACTGACAGCGCGCTGTAGAGTGAAGGGGCCAACATTGGTGCCAGTGCGATGGTACGAAAGAGACTTACAAGCGGGACTTTTGTTTGCGTTAGAAATGCCGCATAAGTGAATGCCAGTAATACTGCAGTAGCAGTGGCGATAGACGAAACCTGCAAGCTGTTACGCGTCAGTTCCAAGGCAGTTGGCGTGGATAGAAACGATATATAGTTCGCCAACCCGACGAATCCCCCCTCACTGTTATGCAGGCTTTTAAGACCAATAGCGGCTACAGGGAAAATGAAGAAAACACAAAGAAAAGTCAGACACACCACCCCTGCAACGTAAATCGTGTATTCGGCCTTGGTCTTCTTGAATCCCGTGCTTTGTGAGGAGGCCTTGGTCGAACTCATGATGATTTCGGTCATGATCACCTCTTAGGCAACTGGCAGCACGATCATGCGATCGGCTGGAACATGGAAAGTGAGCAACGCCCCGGAATTGAATTTATCCAGGGTAGTCGGTCCGACAGGTGCCGTTACGACCAGAGGCTTTTCGACTCCATCTACCTGAACGTGGCAGCGAACGACGGGGCCGATGAACTCATGCTCGATCAGTACTCCTGCCAGGATGTTCTCGCCGATGCCGTCACTACTGATCAGCCCATCTTCAGGCCGGAAACAGACTCGCAACCGGTCCCCGACCCGGCCATCACCAACACAGCCAAGGTTCAATTGCCACGGGCCTATCCTGCCGAGTCTCGGGCTTGTGACCTCAACCTCCAACATATTCATAGAACCCACAAAATTAGCGACAAACTGACTGCTCGGCTGGTAATAGATATCCTGCGGTCTACCGACTTGCTCAATAACACCAGCATTCATGATGACGACTTTGTCCGCGAGCACCATGGCCTCCTCCTGATCATGGGTCACCATGATGGTGGTCAGACCTATACGTCTGTGAAGCTCCTTGAGTTGCAGTCGGAGGTGTCCCCGCACATTGGCATCGAGCGCCGACAAGGGTTCGTCCAGCAGCAGGATCGATGGATTAATCGCCAGCGCTCGGGCCAACGCCACGCGCTGCTGCTGTCCACCTGAAATCTGATGTGGATATTTATTTACTGCTGCTTCAAGGCGAACTAGTTCTACCAACTCGTCGACCTTATTTCTCCGGTCTTCGCGCGCAACTTTTTGACTGACGAGGCCATATTCGATGTTCTGACGAACTGTCAAATTAGGAAACAAGGCATAAGACTGGAAAACGATACCTACATCTCGGTTCAGCGCAGGCACGCGGGTCACATCCCGGACACCAAATTTGATGGTACCACTGGAAACTGCTTCCAACCCCGCCAACATTCTGAGCAAAGTTGTTTTTCCGCAGCCGGAGGGCCCTAGAAAACAGACAAACTCTCCGGGCTCTATTTTCAGCGAAATGCCATTGAGTGCAGTAAAACTGCCAAACTGCTTATTGACACTGATGACGTCTATTGATTTTGAGCGAGCGAAAACATTGGCCATATATAACCTCGATTAACTTGAGCAGTGAAAAACAGGAAAACTAAAAGCTCTAGTTATTTAGGCACCTGGGCATCATAGCGGCTTGCCCATTTCGCCAGTACGGCCTGGTAATTAGTTGCGACCCAGTCAAAATCATTTTTGATCAGCAGCGTATTGATGTCCGCAGGATGGAACGGAACCTTCTTGGCATCAGGCACACTCCGCGGAAGAATGGCATAGTGTTCTGAATACAACTTCAATGCATCATCTGTAACCGACCAATCCATGAAACGTTGAGCCAGTGCTAGGTGCTTGGTGCCCGTCAATATCGCAGACCCTTCGAGATCCCAACCTGCCCCTTCCTTGGCGAAGATGATGTCGATGGGCGCCCCCTCTGTTTTCAACGCCGCAGCGCGCGTAGAGAAAGACAGCCCAATCGGGAATTCACCTGTAGCGGCCAACTGGCACGGCTTGGAGCCACTCGCCACATATTGAGCGATATTCTTGTTGAGGTCGTCCATAAACTGCCAACCTGCCGCGTCACCGTAGGATTGCAACCAGCTGGAGACCATGACGAGTCCCGTACCCGAGGCATTTGGATTGGGCATGACAATCTGTCCGCGGTAGACCGGATTTGCCAGATCGCGCCAGCTAGTTGGCACCGGTAAGTTCTTCTTTTTCGCCTCGACGGTATTGAAACAGATCGCAGCGAGATAGCCATCCTGCCCCACCCAGGCAGGAGGATTCGCCTGATCGATAAAAGGTGGCGCCAGCTTCTCAGCACCTCTGGGCATATAGCTTTGAAGCATTCCCGCTTTAGCCATTCTAATAAGCTGGAAGTTTGAAAGTCGCCAGATGACGTCTGCTTGAGCATTATCTTTTTCGGCATAAAGACGAGCGGCCAATGTACCAGTCGATGCACGAATGACTTCCAGCTTAATATCCGGGTTAGCCTTTTCGAAGCGATCGGTCCACTCATGAACTTCATCAGGCTCCATGGCGGAATACACAGTCAATGTTTCAGCCCAAGCACCTTGCATGCAAACACTCGCGAGCAAAAGTGAAGCCGTGCGTAAAATAGCACACGATAATTTCATCGTACTTCTCCAATTATTAGGGGAAACGGCAGATTGAAAGCGTAATCAGACTGACTCTAAGCGTACTCTGCCAGCAATATGTGACAAAAGTTCATACGGACTACCACCGGCGGCTTTAGCCACTCTTTCGATTGGAAGTTGCGCTCCCCAGAAGATCACTTCGGTACCGACCTTCACGGTGAGGATATGTGAAACATCAACGCATAACTTGTCCATGGATACCCGGCCCAACGTGCGGCTTGGTACCCCGTCTACCAGTACGGGTGTACCGCTAGGGGCACTTTGTGGATAACCATCGGCGTAACCACCTGCCACGTTCGCGACCCTCATCGGTCGCACGGCAACAAACGTCTCGCCGTAGCCTATCGACTCCCCCGGCATGATTTCGCGCAGCGAGATGACACGACTGGCAAAGGTCATGACTGGTCTCAACCCCCAATCAGCTCCCGTGGAGTCCAAAAGTGGAGAAATACCATAGAGCATCAACCCCGGACGGACCCAGTCCAAATGCGTCGTCGGGTAGCGCATGACCGCGCCCGAACTAGCCAGGCTGCGCGGCATTTCCGGCGGAATTTGCAAAGCCTTGAAGCGCCTTATCTGTTGGTCAACGCTACTGTGATTATCTACATGCGCAAGATGACTCATCACCCCACACAACGTAACGCCCGGACTACTGCGCAGGCGGGCTAGCATCGTATCGAAATGCGATGCCGGAATTCCAAGACGATTCATTCCTGTATCGACTTTGAGCCAAACCTTCAGCGACATCCCGCGATAACGAGCTACCCAATCCACCTGCTCAATGCAGTGCACCACGGCTTCCAGATCGTGGGCCACAAAGGTTTCCACATCTACGAATTCGTACAACCCTTCTAGGACCAAGATTGGCCCGGTGAAGCCGGAGCGGCGCAGGGCAACAGCCAGCTCGATCTCGATGACGGCGAATCCGTCGACCGAATTGGCAAGCGCCTGGGTCACCAATTGTGCCCCATGGCCATAGCCGTTGGCTTTGACTGCCGCATAGATGCTGCACCCGGGTGCCAACTGGCGTATCCTGCGGGCATTATGCCTAAGCGCGGCAGTATCAACGGTCGCCACCACTGGCCTGGAATTTGAAAGTGTTCGTTCCATAGTGGCTCCGGACCGGTCAAATCGCCGTGGGCAGAGGCACGTTACACGCCTCCAGCTTAGCCTGCTGATAGGCCAGCCAAACACGTTTGAATACTGGACCTGGGCTACCCGCCAAATCACCGTGCCCTACGAGTTGCTGGTCAAGTCGAGTAATAGGGAGCACCTCACGTGGCGAAGCCGTCAACCAGACTTCGTCCGCTGAGCGAACCTCTGCCTCAGTAACGTCGCGCTCTTCTACGATCATGCCAACTTTTGCAGCGGCCTCAATGGTTATGTCTCGCGTTACGCCGGCAAGAATACGGTTGCTTTTGGGCGGCGTTACGATTTTCCCATCGCGCACGATGAAAATGTTAGCGCCAGACCCTTCGGTCAACAGGCCATCCCTGAACAAGACGGTTTCGTCAGCACAGCTGGCTACCGATTTGTTGCGCAACAGGACCGTGGGCAGCAATGAAACCGACTTGATGTCACAACGCGCCCAACGTGTGTCCTCGGCTGTAATTGCGGCCACACCCGATTTGAGAACATTCGGAGTCGGTAATACTAGCTCCTTGCTCATCGCAAATACGGTTGGCGGGACATCAGGGTAAGCAAAATCACGTGGTGAAACACCTCGCGTAACCTGAAGATAAACCGATTGGTTTTCCCATTGATTGTTATCGATTACGGATTGAAGGAGGGCCAGCCAGCCATCTTCATTATAGGGCGAGGCGATGCTGACTTCGCCGAGGCTTCGAAGCAGGCGCTGTACATGACCACGGCCGCCGAATAACTTGCGCCCATATACGGCAACCACCTCATACACACCGTCGCCGAAAATGAAGCCGCGATCCTGGATCGGGATATTCAGAGTAGAGAGTTGCTGCAGTTGGCCGTTGTAATGACAAAGCATGATCGATCCTCGGGCTTTATACGATCGCGGCACCTGACCGCTCGATGTAAAGATCGTAATTGATCGATTTTGAGAACGCAACCCGAATCACCCAAATTCCACCATAAAACTCCAAAATGCCAGGCTCAGCACTCACTTGCTCAACCTGCATAGCCGCGACAGAGCGCGATAGCGACAGCTGCCTCCAACGTAATCTCGCCTTGCAGAATAGCATCGTCTATCTGGGCATCAGAAAGCATGACGAACTGGGCTACTTCACCGTCTAGGTTGCAAGGCTTGACTGCCTCGGGAATCACACAGTGCCATGCATACACTGTTTCCACCATGAAGCCGTAGCTCCCCCCATCTTCGACAGGCCGGCGTAACGTGAAGCACCCTCGGCATTCAACATTCAGCAATGTCGAAATGGAAAGGCCTGCCTCTTCCTGAGTCTCGCGTTCCAGTGTCTGTTCAAGGATTTCGGCATTAGCGACCAACCCCCCCGTTAAAGTGTCCAAACGACCCGGATCGGTTTGCTTATCGAACGCACGCAGTTGCAGCCAGTATCGATCGTCGCCTGAAGCACGACCATGAAGCTGCACCGCTTGGGTGGCGATACCTAGATTACGCACCACTGCCCTCTCCACAAAACCAACAGTCCGGCCTCGAGACGTCATTACAGCAACCTGCTCATCACGCCAGGGAGCCGCGTATCCCTGGTCCCGTAACCAGACGGAGAGTTCAGCCAACGCGTCGTCAGGCTCGCCACATAGATGCAATCGCCCACCCCGTAAGCGAAGTAAGCGTTCAAAATGCTCGGCACGCATCTTCTCGATAAGCGGCTCGGCAACCGAGCCAATGACCTCTCCCTGGCAGAATAATGCTACCCGTCGTATTGCCGAGGGCTGTACAGCTGATCGGCACACTCGTTCCCACCAGGCCGCAACCACGTCAAGCCCGACCGACGATGATCAGCTCGATCCCCAATGCCTCAATGGCCGAACGATCCCGGTCGGAAATGCCATCATCGGTAATCAAACGATCTACTTGGTCCAAGCTACATATCTTGAACATCGCCTTGGATTCGAACTTGGTTGAGTCAGCTAGGACTGTTACGTACCTGGCAGCTTGGATGAATGCTCGATTCACCTCGGCTTCCTGAGGATTGAACATTGCCATCCCACCGTCAGCTGTAAGCCCGCTAACACCGATGAAAGCTTGATCAACGACGATATCGCGAAGAGCATCCTGCGCTGCCTGCCCGACCGTGGACATTTTGGTGAAATCCACCACGCCACCAATCAAAAATACTCGACTGGACCGGCACTTTTCCAGCTCCATAGCTACTGTCAATCCATTGGTCACGATCTGCAGTTCTTCATGCCCCGCCAATGCTACGGCCAGCGCATGCATGGTCGTGCCGCCACTCATAAGGAAGCTGGAGCCGTTATCTATCAACGCAGCTGCATGCTCGCCGATAATAACTTTCTGAGCCGGATGCTCGCGCACACGCACCGCATAGTCTGGCCCCGTCAACGGCGACCTGGCTTCGCGCTCGAAAATGGCGCCACCCCGGGTGCGCGACACATGGCCCTGCGAATCAAGATCGGTCAAGTCGCGGCGAATCGTATTGAGCGAAGCGCCAAAGCGCTCCGCCAGAAACGCTACCGACGCGTCACCATTAGTAGTCAGTAGCTCTCGAATCTGTTTCTGACGTGCAGCTTTGTGCATTAGTCCCTCCCTTTATTTCCGACCTCGCTGGCATCGGCGCCTTCACGCCGGCGATTGTAACCGTTCGGTCATATTCAATCAATTCCTCCTAAATGGCTCCACAGTCAAAACAAATCTGGTTTCATCGGGGCGTCCCCACCAAGAAAACAACGTCTTGAAATCCATTTTCAGTCGCTTGCGTCAATCACAAAACTCCATTACGATCCATATTCAATCACTATCAACCATTCATGGAGAGTTGCGTGGACGTCTTAACTGTGATTCGAAAGTGTTTCGCTGTTACCGGCCCTCTGCCCTATGCCGGCGAAGCGGTGACTCAGGCCGAGCATGCCTTGCAATGCGCCCAAGCTGCGCAGGCCTTCGGCTCGAGCGATGCCCTCATCACTGCTGCACTACTGCACGACATTGGCCACATGCTCGATAAGGACGATGAGCGTCTCGCTTTGGACGGTATAGATGCCAGGCATGAGCGCCAAGGCGCCGAATTCCTTGAAACATCGTTTCCACCCGCGGTCACTGAGCCCGTCAGGTTGCACGTTGCTGCCAAGGCCTACCTCTGTGCGATAGACCCCGAATACCACGATCGTTTGTCGGCCGTATCTCGCCGTTCGCTAATGCTTCAAGGAGGAGCTATGACCACCGCCGACGTCAATGAATTCCGCCAACTTCCTTACGCCGCCGACGCCGTCCTGCTTCGGCGCTGGGATGATCAAGCCAAGGAAGTCGGGCGAGAAACACAATCGCTAGAGCATTTTTTGGCAATCGTAGCAAAAACCACAGCAATCACTAACCAACCTTGATCTTCCCAACATCTATCCGTACAGCGAGGAGTTATTTGAGTCATGGCAAAAACATTGGTTATCACTGGGGGCAGCCGCGGTATCGGCGCCGAAACGGCTAAGTTGGCGGCGCGTAACGGTTATGCGGTGTGCATAGGTTATGGGTCCGATGCCAAAGCGGCAGAAAACGTGGTAACCGACATCGTTGAGGCCGGGGGTGAAGCGATCGCAGTGCGCGTGGATGTCTCGAAAGAAGAGGACGTCATTGCTCTTTTCGAGACCGCTCAAAGCAATTTGGGCGCCATTGTCGGGCTCGTTAACAATGCCGCAGTTCTGGACACTCAGAGTCGTGTGGAAGCACTATCTTACGCTCGCTTGCAACGGATATTTGCGGTCAACAGTATTGGCCCGTTCCTATGCTCGCGTGAAGCAATCCGCCGCATGGCTACCCCGAACGGCGGATCAGGTGGTGCGATCGTCAACGTTTCTTCGTCAGCATCACGGCTAGGCTCCGCCGGCGAGTATGTCGACTATGCCGCGACCAAGGGAGCCTTAGATACCATGACTATTGGCCTGGCAAAAGAAGTTGCCCGCGACGGTATCCGTGTAAACGGTGTACGCCCAGGGCATATCTACACGGGGATCCACGCCAACGGAGGTGAGCCAGGACGCGTCGATCGCCTTAAGAGCACTATTCCGATGGGGCGTGGTGGTCAGCCAGAAGAAGTCGCCGAAGCGATTGTCTGGCTACTCAGTGAAAAAGCGTCGTATGTGACCGGAGCTATCATTGACGTTACCGGAGGAAAATGACATGACCGACAGTCCGCTCCTCGGAAAACACCGCCATGTGCTGATGCCATGGTCTGTGCAGGTCAATCAGGGCGAAACTTTGATAGTTGGAGGCGATGGTCCTTATTTCATCAAGGCTGGCGGCGGTCGCATCCTTGATTTCTCTAGCGGCTGGGCCGCTACTCAATTAGGACATGGCCACCCCATTGTGCTGGAGGCAATTCGTGAGCAGCTCGACAAAATATGTTGGGCACCGCCTAACTTTGTTGTCGATGTACGGGCGCAATATGCCGCAGCTTTGTCCGACCTGTCGCCATGGGAAGAAGGTTGCAGGGTGCACTTCACCACCGGTGGCGGCGAAGCCAACGATGATGCAGTTCGTATTGCCCGCCAACTGACTGGGCGCAGCAAAATCTTAGCCGCCTACCGCTCTTATCACGGAAATACCCAGGGCGCGGCAGCTTTGACTGGTTCCTTGCGGCGATGGGCGAGCGAGCCGAATCTCCCTGGCGGTGTAGTGCGTTTCTGGGCACCTCATCCCTACCGCAGCCCGTTCTATACTGATGATCCAACTGAGGAAACCCGCAGGGCGTTGGACCATGTCGACCGAGTCTTAACTCAGGAGGGTCCTGAGAATGTAGCCGCTCTCATCATCGAGCCTGTGCTGGGGTCCGAAGGGGTGGTCGTATATCCCGAAGGCTATCTGGCTGGGTTACGAGCACTGACCTCGCGCCATGGCATTCTATTGATCTTTGATGAAGTCGTTACCGGGTTCGGTCGGGTCGGTGAGTTATTCGCCGCAAGCCGTTTTGGAGTTAATCCCGACCTGCTGACCTTCGCCAAAGGATCGAGCAGTGGTTATGTACCTCTCGGCGGAGTACTGGTTCGCGAGGGCCTCGCGTGCGAGTTCGATGGACGGCTATTCGATGCGGGCCATACGCATTCAGGCCATCCATTGGCGATGGCGGCGGGACTGGGCACCTTGAAAGCGCTTCAGTCAGAAAATTTATTCAAAAAAGCTTACGAGATCGAAAGCTGGATGAAGGTTGCGCTAGGGAAGCTAGCCGTCAAACATGAGATCATCGGCGACTTTAGAGGTTTGGGGGCATACTTTGCGATTGAGTTGGTAAAAGATCGAACGACAAGGGAACCAGTGGTCGCTTGGCAGGCGAAGGATTCACGTATCACTAAAGACTTCTATCGTGATCTTCTCAACGACGGGCTCTGGTTGCATGGCAAATACAGCATCTCAGTACTAGCTCCAGCGCTGATTATCAGTGAAGGTCAATTCGCAGAGGGAATGGAAAAGCTGGATCGGGCTCTGGCAAAGTTAAGCGATAGGATTCAAGCATGAAGCGTAAATGTTGTCTGCCTAGATGATTCCTGAACACCAACGCCGGTCGTATTTATGTGGCGCGTAGGCGCGTTTACAAGGGTCGCGGTAGGGATGGCGGTTACCCGCCACCCCCGCACAGATCCGTACGTGCAGAACTACCGCATACGGCTCCTGCCTCGGGTACATGACGCGAAGCGATCCTCAGGGTATGGGTGTGCATTCTTTAGGCTAGGTATGTAGTGATTTGTGAGCAACCCGAAGCGAGACCATTGCAGCCGATTCCGCTGGCTACGTCGCATGAGCGCCTGGCGCCAATATCGACAAACGGCTTTCCTGAAGCCACTCAGCCGCTTCAAGTTTCCCGGTACCGGGTGGTAATTGAAGTACCCACTTACCACCCGGGTAAGCCATTGCCCTTGAACCCGGACAAGGTCATGACGCCGGCGGCTCAGCTCCTCACGGATAGCAAGAAGCGTCTCACGCATACGCTTTTTGACAGTCAGTCGCAGTACTTGAAAGTCACCGCGTCGACTGACACTACAACAGTGGGTAAAACCCAGGAAATCAAAAGTCTCCGATTTTCTCAAACCTCGTTTCCTGCGATTTATCACGGCAAAACGACCAAACTCAATCAGCCGTGTTTTCGAGGCGTTGAGCGATAGACCGAACCTAGCCAACCGTTCCTGCAACTGCACAAGAAACTACTGAGCCTGCACTTTCGTCCTGAACCCCACCACACTGTCATCCGTATAGCGCACGAAGATCGCATCGCCACGGGCGTGGCGCTCGCGCCACTGCCTTGCCCATAGATCCAGCACGTAGTGAAGATAGATATTCGCCAGCAGCGGCGATATCACCGCGCCTTGGGGCGTCCCCTTGGTCGCAGCCACCCTACGGCCATCCTCCATAACACCCGCTTGAAGCCATTTGCAGATAAGCCCGAGCAAGCGTCGGTCTGCAATCCGGTGCCCCAGAAACATCAGTATCCATTCATGGTCGATCTCATCAAAGAACGAGGTGATATCCGCATCAAGTATCCAGTTCACTTTTTGGCTTTTCAGCGCGACCGTTAACGCATCAAGCGCATCGTGCTGACTGCGGCCCGGTCGAAACCCGTACGAGAATCCAGGAAAGTCTTCCTCATAAATCGCATTCAGAACGGTGACAACCGCCTGCTGCACGATCTTGTCCTCCACAGAAGCAATACCCAACGGGCGCTGCCTGCCATCGGCTTTGGGAATGTAGACCCGCCGCGATGGCGTTGCTCGAAAAGCTCCTTTGTGAAGCCTTCCGTGCAACTCGGTCACACGCTGGGGAAGACCTTCCTCATAGTCTCGCCACGACATACCGTCCATGCCCACCGCAGCATCGCGACGCAGTGCATAAAAACTCTGCGCCAATAACTGTGGTGTGATGTGATGCAGCAATGCCGTGAACTGCATGCCCTTATTCCTGCGGGCTGCTTCACGTACACCTTCAAGTCCCATCGACGCGCAACTGATCCGGCTCTGTGTCCGGGGCACGGGAGGCCTGTCGGTGTTTCCCTTGGCTACGTCCCATTCCTCCACCATCTCCGCAGGGCTAGGCCCTTTGTTCGATGACTTCTCAGGTACTACGGACGTATCCGACTTCTCAGCGGCGTAGGCAGCAGGGTTACGGCTTTTGGCCTTTACTGCTCCGCCCGGTGCTTGCACACCGGGCGCCGCTGAGATCTCCCAGTTTCTGTGCAAAGGACTTCCCGACGTGCACAGGGTCTCCGACCGCCCGGGATCAGAGCATGACTGGCGTATAACGCCATGCTCCGTATTGCCTTCTGCTTCGCTTAACAGCATCGGCATCCCGAATTCCTGATTACGCGGCTCAATGGCTGGCCCATCGGTTTCCCCTGTCAACGCTTCACCCTGCACCTCGCGGTGCAGCATGCATGACTCGGGGTATGGTTGATTCGCCATTTCTTACCAGTATCGAACTTTCATCGACTATCCTCTGCCAGCTTTAACTGGCGCTCTAAGCGGACGGTAAACACAACTTTCGAATCTTTTCCCTACTCCAGCTTCCATGGCAGCTTGCCTCACCTACCGGCCCTGTACCAACGCCGGTTTATAACCCGTTATATGATCACTTCTCATATGCCAAACCTATGTCGGAAGAGGAAACCTTCGAGGACGCACGACAGTCTATTCTTCAAGACTTGACTTCACTTTTTCAGGGCGGCAATGCATGAACTCTCTCTGGATCGCACTGGCCATTTTCGGTTGCCTGGTTGCTGCGTCGCTTTTCATGATGCATTGGTACCCTAAGCTCGCTTCCCACCACAGAGATGACGACACAAACACCGTCATTCGCTTGGTAGCCAACATTTTTGTGGTCATGACATCGCTGGTGTTTGGTCTGATGATCAACTCTGCCAAGAACACCTTCGAGTCCATTGATGCAAACTTCCATGGGTATGCAACTAGCCTGATTATTTTTGACCGGACGCTGCGAGGCTATGGAGATGCGACACAAGACACGCGCAACCGTCTGATCACCTATCTTGAGCACGCTATCGAGAACCCGTATCGAGGTGACGAGGCATTGCAACATCGCAATAGCGAAGCAGCTAAATATTTGGATGACATAGGCAAGTCGTTGACCAGCATCAAGCCGCCGGATCGCTTCCATGAAACGATGCTTCAGGATATCCGTCAGCAATATCACTCGCTCATTGAACAACGCTGGAGGATCGTCGAGCAGTCAGAGGGAGCGATTCCAGGCCCTTTGATTGGGATGCTGGCTGCTTGGTTGACACTCATATTCGCCAGTTTTGGATACCGCGCTCCCCAAAACTCGATGGTGATTGGAATGTTTATCATCTCGTCATTGCTCATCGCGGGCTCTGTCTACCTTGTATTGGACATGGATGTGCCATTTCACGGCCCTATCCAGATATCCGACGAGCCCCTGCGCAGGGCGCTCGCTGTAATGCAGCTCTAGATGGTTCGCTGGGCGCTGGCATTCGTAATGCCAGTCACATGAGTGTTGATGTGAATGAACAGAACTCCAAAGCGGTAGCATTCTATTTACATCAAGGTTTTGTTCAAACAAGTCGTTCTCCGCTGGATTGCGAGAGCCGCCCCTTACCCTTGCTGCACCTAGCTCTGCCCGCCTAGGGGTGTAATCGTGAATCGCTCCAAGCTTCTGCTTCAGGGCGATTTTTTATTCAGCAGGCCGGCATCCATTGATTTGGTAGTAATTGCCCGATCTCACTGGCTCGGTGTGTCGGCAATGTCACCACATCTTTGAGATAGGCATACGGATCATGTCCATTCATACGCGCCGACTGGATCAGGCTCATGATCGCCGCTGCCCGTTTTCCGCTGCGTAGCGATCCTGCAAACAACCAGTTCGAGCGCCCGAGTGCCCACGACCGTAAGCGTCTGCGGATCACACCTTGCTTTTCGATTGCAGTTTAGGACGGATGGCTTACCGAAAACCTACGCGTAGCTATGAGAACGGGAAGAAGCTGCCTACCCATTTCCGACAGTTGATATTCAACCATCCGAGGTAACTTTCGACCTTCCATCAGCGGAACATCGGCGCCAAAATACTCGGGTGTTCCAGTCAGAACCCCTCGGAAATTGGACAAAGGTTCGCCAATGCGCACCCCTCTCGAATCAACACGAAGTTCTCGAATGGCATCCTCGTGTGCGCCACCTCGATGTTTGAGCACAGATATCGCTTTGCGCAGTCGGCCCTGAGCTTCGAAGAAGCGAATCAAGATGACCGTATCCGCCACATAGGAAACGTTGAAATTAGTGGACATAGAACCGACCAGTCCATGCTGAGGATTGATCAGGAAGGTCACGACCCCGAGCTGGCTAAGATAGGAAAGCAGCTCATGAATCTGCAAAATCAGTTGTTGTTTCTGTGGCATTGCCGCCATGTAGCCATTGAGGCTATCAACGACAATCATAGAACTGCCGCGCTGCTCGACCTCGGCCGTGGGCAACGATGATGCCGAGGGTGGTCGGCTCCAGGCGCAAGCCATGGTCGACAAACTCAAGGGCAAGGGCGACGTCGTAATCATTCAAGAGCCGATCGGCCAGTCGGCGCAGATCGACCGCGAAAAGGGCGAAATGGAAGTCCTCAAAAAACACCCCGACATCAAGATCATCGAAATGAAGACTGCCAACTGGTCCCGTGCAGAAGCCCTCGCGCTGACCGAGGACTGGCTCAATGCGCACCCCAACGGGGGTATCTCCGGAATCATCGCGCAAAACGACGACATGGCCCTTGGCGCGTTGCAAGCCGTCAAATCCTGCGGCCTGACGCCTGCCGGCGTGCCGGTCACGTCCATCGACGGGATGCCCGACGCGATCCAGGCCGCGAAGAAAAACGAAGTCACGACCTTCCTCCAAGATGCTCAGGCGCAGTCTCAAGGCGCATTGGATGTGACCCTGCGCGCCTTGGCGGGCAAGGATTACAAACCGCAGTCGGTCATCTGGGAGCGCTACACCAAAGACGTGAAGTGGGGCGACGGCACTGACAAAAACTACATCCTGCCGTGGGTGCCAGTGACCGACAGCAATGCCGATGCGCTCTATCAGCAGGTCAGCGGCGGCAAATAGCGATCGCCCCCCTATCGTTGCCGCCGAGCGCGAGCAACGATCGATCTACCGGGCGCGACACAGGAGTCATCTTCATGTCTGAATTCTGGAACAGGGCCTTCGACCTGGACGGCCGCTGCGCGGTGATCACTGGCGGGGCGGCCGGCATAGGCTTGGCCTGTGCCGGCCTGCTGGTTGAGCGAGGGGCACGGGTTGTGTTGCTGGACCGTGATCCTGCATTCGTCGAAATCGCCGCCGGCCTGGGCACAGCGCACATCGGCCTCAGAGTGGATTTGCGCCAGATCGACCAGATCACCCGCACCATCGATACCGTCGCCGATCACTTCAAGCGTATCGATTATCTGGTCAACAGCGCTGGGGTCGCGGTGCTCGACATAGCGCTCGACGTCACCGAAAACGCTTGGGACACGACACTGGAGATCAATCTCAAGGCCAGTTTTTTCGTCGCTCAGGAAGCAGGGCTGCAGGTGCCCACGGATATATCCGTGGCAGGCTTCGACGATATTTCCATGGCCGCCTACTGCGATCCGCCGTTGACGACCGTAGAGCAACCGGCCGAAGACTTTGGACGCCACGCCGTACACAGGCTGGTCGCCCTGATCGAAAACAAGCCGTTGGCCGAACGCCACGTACAGCTGCCATTCACGCTGAAGATTCGTGCAAGTGCCTGCGCGCCAGCAGGGGCCGGTCGATAGCAGGGCAGCATGGCGTATGATTGGCGCTGCACTTTCAGCCACAGGACCTCCATGGCCACTCCCAATTCCGGGCTGCGCAGCCAACAAGCTGAAGAAACCCGCGCACGCATCCTCAAGGCCGCCACCAAAGTGTTCAGCCAGGACGGCTATTCGGGCGGCCGCATCGAAAAGATCTCGCGGCTGGCCAAGTCCAACGACCGCATGATCTATTACTACTTCAAGAGCAAGGAGCAGTTGTTCATCCGTGTCCTGGAGGGCATCTACGCCGACTTCAACGAAGCCGAAAGCCGCCAGCGCTTCGACCTCGCCCAGCCGGTCGCGGCCCTTGAGCAACTGGTGGGGTTCGTCTGGGACTACTACGGGCGCCACCCCGAATTCATCAGCATCCTGAACAGCGAAAACCTGCACAAAGGCAAGCACTCGCGCAAGTCGCCCCATCTGTTGGCGCTGTCGGGCGCGGCGCTGGATACCCTCGCGCCAATCATCCAGGCGGGGCAGGCGCAGGGACTGTTTCGCATGGATGTGGATGTGATCCACACTTACCTGATGATTTCCTCGCTGTGCTACTTCTATAACTCCAACCTGCATACCTTGGGCGCCTTCCTGGGCACCGATCTGAACAGCAAGGGCGCGCGCGAGCACTGGCTGGATTACGCTCGCGATCAGGTACTGCGCGGGCTGGCGGCAGGCTGACCGGATTCAGTGGCTGCCGGGATTGATGCGCAGCCAGGCCACTTGCTTGCCCAGAGGTGGCCAAGTGGCCTTGTCTGCCGCAAAGGTGCTGCGCAGATTTGATGGCGATCGGAACGTTAACCTAACCGGTCCATCCTTGAACGGCCTGCGACCATTGACATCCACGGCGAGGAAAGAAATGGCTCCATGGCACAAAGCGTCGCTGTCGCGAATCGCGCCGAAGATCACCAGCCCTCCCAACCGTCGCTGCACGGCATGAGCTACCATCAGTCGCCACCGATCGCGTTTTTAGATCCCCACCAGCATCCACCACGACGATGTCGCCGGGCTGCGACATGTCCATCGCCTTGTGCCTCATCAAGTTGAGGGTTGGGCCGACAGGCCGTTCCCGCCTGAAAAACGGGCGCTGGTTGCACCCCAGTTGGGGGCTTTCCACTTTCTGTAGTAACTAACCCCTACGAAAAAGCCAGCGCTGGGAGTGCCGAGTTTGTTACTTTTTGTTTCAGACCAAGCGCTGTCAAGAAAGTTACGCTACTAGGCCGCCCCCCTGAATTAAGGACAATCTAGGAATACGCATCTTACATGTCCAATTTTTTGACACCTATCGCTGAGAGCATTGATCTTGAGCACTTGCTCCAGGCTCCTCCTTTTCCTACGCTTGCCCCTCCTGAATGGAGTTTATTACGGACGCCTGAGTCTGATATGGATTCGCTCATCGCCTGGGAGCAGTTCAGCAAGGGCCTTACAGCTGTTCAAGCTGCAACGAACGCCTTTTCGCTGAACGCGTACCAAGATCGATAGTAGCCACATTACTTTGCTTGGATTAGTTCACCAACGCGAAAGGCCATCCTTAGAAATAGGAGGTCCCATGTGCCGACAATGCTCGGATCCGCATTTCAAATTGCTTTACACCCCTATCGAAGCAGCACTCCGGTGGTGTGGGCTTCAGGCGTTCGAGACACAGATCACCCAAGCAAACTGGTTGTACCCCGAACAGCTGCTCAAGATCTTTCCCCGATGGCGCTGCCTGGCGACGCATGTCGGCATGATCCTGGATGCCGTGCAGCACCAGGAGCTACCGAATCACCCGCAGGCGTTGTTTACCGGGCTTGATGCCAATCTCGGGCCGAGCTCGCTGCGCATCCGCCACGGCGAACTGAAAGCGTGGATGAGCCTTTACCACCCAGACCAGAAACCGCCCTTCCTGTTTGCCTACGCAGCGGACGCGGAGGGCTCGGTTAAATGGGGGCACTATCTGGTACTGAAAGCTGACAGGGACATGCTTCAGGTTCTCTGCAACCGGCTGACAAAAGCTCACGCTGAAGTAGTGGAGCAACTCGCAACGCTTGGGGTCGAGGTGGAGCAGCTTCGCGCCACCGCCGAGGAGGAAAAGCCCGCGGATGCACGTACCGAAGCGGGCTTGCTGAATGTCATTGGCGCCCTGCTGAGGCTTTTGCTCAACGGAAGTCCTGGAGAAAAAAATAATCCTTTTTTTCCTAGCCAGGACGCGATCGTTGCCGCAATTCAGCAGCAGTTCCCCGACCATCCGGGCTTCAAAAAACGTACGTTGGATCAACGGTTTGCGGACGCAAACAAGCGCTTCAAATAGCGCGCCTGTACCAAATTGCAATGCAATCGTCGGCGATTGCATTGCAATGACAAGCTCGATTTACTGGTGTTGACTCATGTCACTTCCCATCGCAAGCCATCTGGCGCCAAGGAGTGACACGTATGCAAACCCAAACTGACGTGACCGTTAGCCCTGCCCAAACCGACCGCTACATCATGCGCCGTGATGAGGTCGAGAAACGTACTGGATTCAAACGCGCCCACATCTACAACCTGATGAAGGAAGGCAAGTTCCCCCTGGCCAGACGCATTGGTATGCGCGCCGTCGGTTGGGACTCTGCTGAGATCGACCGGTGGATCGCCGAACGCCTCGGCGCGCAGGCGTGACGGTGAAGGTGCTCTCCGTAGTGTCGACCAAAGGCGGCGTTGGCAAGACAACCGTCACGGCCAATCTGGGCGGCCTGTTGGCCGATGCCGGTTTGAGGGTGTTGATGATCGATCTGGACAGTCAGCCGACGTTGTCCAGCTACTACCCACTAACCTGCGCCGGCACTGCGGGCAGCGTTGAACTGATCGGCCATCGCCTGGTAGATCTCGATCAAATCGTTTCACGGACCTGTGTCGAAGGCTTGCATGTGGTCCTGTCCAATGATCCGCTTGGCCAGTTGAATACCCTCTTGTTGCACGCCCCAGATGGCCGATTGCGGCTGAAAAATCTGCTCCATGTCTTCGAGCCTTTCTACGATGTGGTGCTGATCGACACCCAGGGCGCGCGCAGCGTCATCGTCGAGATGTCCGTGTTGGCCTCGGACATGATGCTCAGTCCCATCCCACCCGAAATGCTCGCGGCCCGAGAGCTGCACCGCGGCACGCTTGCGCTGCTGCAAAGCTTGGCGCCCTATGAGCAGTTGGGCGTCCGCCCTCCCCCGGCACGGCTGCTGCTGAATCAGGTCAATTTGAGCCGCCGTGATACGCGGCTGATCATTCAGAGCCTGTCTGCAGACTTTGTTGCACATGACCAAGTCACCCTGTGTTCCGCGGTGGTGCTGGATCGTGTGGCCTATCTGAACGCGGCCTCGCTGGGCCTGCCTGTGCACCGGATCGACTATCGCCCTTCTCCCTCTGGCGGGTTGAGCGCGGCGCAGTCGATGCGGCAGCTAGCGCTTGAGCTGTTTCCCGAATGGCACCGACTCATCGACCCGGCGTCAGCACCGGATGTCTGTGCCCGCTACTGAATTCTTCCCACTAACTTATTGGAGCTCGCCATGCATGAGCCACGCTGCGTGATCCCATCGCCATCAGCCTCTCCCCACCGCGAGGTAACAGAACCCTGTTATTGCACCGTGGTGTTCGACCTCCCGGGCGGTCACCCCGCTATCACCAAGCTGTTGCATGAGCTCAGCCAGCACTTCGAATTGCCGGGCACAGCCTTCGTGATCAAGTTTGAAGTCGGCGACAAGCTACCGCAGGCGTAATTGAGGCCCATCATGATCAAACCCACCCAGGAACAGATCAACGCCGGACTGCGCCCACAGATGTTGCTGCGCAGTCCAGGCGAAAGCGTGGCGCCGGAGTTCGACCAGGAGTCAGAGATCGTGGTGACCCTGGAGCAATTACGGCCCTACGAGCGCAACCCCCGATTCATCCGCAACCCGCTGTATGACGACATCAAGTCGTCGATTCGTGAACGCGGGCTGGACCAGGCGCCTTCCATCACCCGACGACCCAGCGAGACCTATTTCATCATCTTGAATGGGGGTAACACCCGCCTGTCCATTCTGAACGAACTGTGGAAAGAAACGCGCGACGAGCGTTACTTCCGGATCGCCTGCCGCTACCGCCCCTGGACCAGCGAGACCCACGCCTTGCTCGGACATCTGGCTGAAAGCGATCTGCACGGACAGCTGGCGTTCATTGAACGCGCGCTGGCGGTGGTCACCGTGAAGGCATTGCTGGAAGATGACGGCAGGTCCCTTTCGCAGCGCGAACTCGCCCAGGCGTTGGCATCGGGCGGGTATCCGGTCTCGCAATCGCAGATCAGTCGCATGTTCGACGCCGTCGAATACCTGCTACCCAGTCTGCCCAATGCCCTGTGTTCCGGGTTACCGAAGCCTCAGATCGAGCGCCTCATTCTGCTGCGCAAAAGGGCCGAACAGGTGTGGAACCGCCTGCTGGCCCCGCTCGATCAACTGCTTGTGCTGTGGCAGGAGACGCTGTCCAATTTCGACACGACGTCCGACGAGTTCGACTGGGAGGAGGTGCGCGGCGCCCTGTTGGCGCAGATGGCCAAGGTGCTGGACATCACGCCGCGGCTGATGGAATTGGAACTGACGCAGAACGGCTCTCACGCTACGCCGCCTAGTGAACCCTCCACCAATGAGCGGCCCACCGCGAGGGCAAACAAATTGCTAGATGCCGGCGCCAAACCCGCAAGCGCGCCCCCGCTGGTTCACAGTCAGACACCGCCTCCTCCCTATCCGACCGATCGAGTCCGGGACGATGACGGGCCGGTCGACGAGGACCCGCTACGGTTGGACGATATTTTTGGTGGTCTGCGCCCAGTTAGCACAGAGGTGATCGAAGCGCAGACGACCAGTACCGCATCGCTCCCTTCTCTGTCACAGCTGATGGATTCCATCGCGCCACTGGCCATCGCCGAACTGCGCAGCCTCGCCGCCGAATTGGCGCAGTCATTGGCCCACTACGCGGCACTGCCAAACTTTGTCGTGGGCGCAGAGCATGGTCTTGGATTCACGCTCAACTGGCAGGCCGCTGTGGCCACCGACCCCCAAGCCGTGGCCGTGCAGCTGCTGCTCACCTCCATTCTGCGCGCCCAGGACGGGGTCGAATGGGAACTCAAGCAGCAGCTCCCCCCAACACTGGTGGGCCAACTGCTGGTCGGTGACTATCTGACCCCGCTCGGGGGCAATTCCAGACTCACCTTCGAACTTCAGCGCCTTCGCGACGCGCAAGTGAATCAGTGGGTCCAGTTGGTGGTGCTGGCACGACGTATCGTGGACCTGACCCAGGCCACATCTCAGGACGATTCGGAGACACTCTCATGAACACGATCTTCGCCCTGCTTAATAACACCATGCTCAACCAGGTGTTGCATGAGCTGCGGCAAGGCCACCTTCAGCGCTGTCGCGCCTTGGGCTTGGCCGAAGAGGATTTGGAGATCTTGCAATCCCTGCCACCGACCACGCTCTCGCGTTTAGCCCATGCCGCAGTCCCCTGGGTGGAAATCAAGGTCGATACCGCGGTGATGCGCCGGCTGATCGCGCAGGCCGACCGTGACGAGCAAAACGAACGCCTGATCAATCGCGCACTCAAGCTCGGCGCGAGCTCGCTGATCATGAACAAGTGCTTCGGCCTGGACCACTCCGAAACTGCCATGCGCCGCCGCCTATTGAAGATCGAGGTCAGCCGCGGTCGCCCACAGAGTCTAACCGAAGCCCAGGAACATGCGCTGTGGCAGCGCTGGCGTCAGCTGAGACAGCAGGACGGTACCGCCGACAAGCTCGACACCATGATGATGCTCGCCGAGGAACAGGGCGTCACTCTGACCATGGTCTGGCAACAGTTGCACCTGTACGGAGAGCAGCTATGAGGCACGGTCTCAGCTTGGAGGATCTAAAACGGGCCATGCGCCAGTGCGCCCAATACATGCAGGACAACCCTCACCTGTTTCCACTCCCCTCGCCGCCCAAACCCAAGCCACCGCCCGACACCTCGATCCAGTTTCGCTACATCGGCAAACCCCAGAACATCATGCCTCGCTCTCTGCTGCTTGATACCCGGCTCACACCGCTGGAGCGTAACGCCTGGCAGGCCCTGCACTTCATGATCGTAGAGCGCGAGCTCAAATACCCCCGCTACGAGGACCTGCAGCCGTATCTGTCCGCCGTCCCCTGCGGCGACAAAGCTTCACGCGAGACAATAGCGCGTGTATTGCAGAACCTGCGGCTGACCCGTTGGCTCAGCCTGGTCACGCATCTTCGCGACGATCAAGGTCGGTTGCGAGCCCCCATCTATGTCCTGCACGACGAGCCGCTGACGCCGGCCGAAGCACTGCAACTGGACGAGGGTTACGGGGACCTGATCAAGCGCAGCCTCAAGCACGCCGCGAAGGGCGTACGCATCACCGCCGGACATGTGTTGGGGGAACTGCGGCGCGACCAAACGGTACCGGCGGCCTTTGTACCCAAAATGCTCGCCCTGGTGCCGCTGGCGCCTGAACAACGCTCACTCGAGCTCCAGGCGCCCTCTCCTGCTCACGAATCCGAACAGCCTTCGCTGGATGTCGCTTCCTTGCCCTACCCGGCACAACATCAATCCGAACTGCCGGCGAAAGCCTCGGATTTAGCGGTGGTTCGGATTCCGAATCCCCCTAGTACTGTACAAGAGCGTATAGAGCAAAAGAGTACGGTACTTCGCGAAGAGGAAAAATCCGAACTCGAGTGGCCAGCGAATCTGCCCATCAGCGCGAGTGATCGGCAGATCGCCTTGCAGGCCATGACCCCATTGCCCAATGAGGCCAGGGTGGCCGTGCTGCAGGAGGCTGTGGCCCGGTGCACGACGGGGGGCGTGCGGCGCCCAGCCGCTTACCTGATGGGGTTGATCAGGAAAGCGATCGAGGGGGACTTTCGATTGTGGGCCGCCAAAGACATCGCGACCAAGGTGCCGCCGCCCAAAGCCGTGCGGGTCCATCAGGCGTTGCCAGAGCCGAAGAGTGCTGAACGCAGCGTCGCGCCGCGATCGGCGTCCCCCGTGGCACGGGCCTGCCTGGATAAACTGCGTCGACAGTGTGGAGTGATGAGTAGCGCTTAATGGCTTGATGCCTAAGGCATCAAATCCATGGACGTCCAGTCGCTCTGTTCAGCCGCGGGCGTTGATCGAACCTGAAGCTCGGCTTCGCGCGCATGCTGTAATGAGCACCAGACCTCAGTAGATTTGATGCCTCAGGCATCAAATCCATACTGTTCCAGTTGCCATAGCTTATCCGAACACAGGTCCTTCAGGTTTTCAGCAGTCACACTCGTGTTTGCCCGGCACCGTGTCCTCATCCGCCGACTTGAGGACCTGCCCATGGCCGACCATTTCCAGCTCAACCTGGGCTCGCTGCGTAGCACCATCACCCTGACCCTGCACACCCATCACGCCGCGCGGCTGTGGCAGGGCCGCTTGGCCCGCGAAGGCAGCCATCCGATCATGAGCATGGCGGCCTACATCAACATCACCAACATCCTCAAGCAAGCGGCGGCGCAGGACGACCCCTTCGCCGACTGGTTCATGCTGATGCTCGAAGACAAGGTGCTGCTCGCCAAGGCGCAGATGGGCCAGTTGATCGAGCAGGTCAGCCATCTGGAAAAACTCCTGCCCTCGCAAATCGACGTGGGTGACAACCTCAACATCCACCCCGTGACTCTTCCGCTGTTCATCGCCAGCCAGCTGGGATTTCTGGCAGTGTACCTGCTCACTGATTACGACACTTTGGTCAGGCGTGTGCTGCTGGCCCATCACACGGCACTGATCGGCCGGCCGGACATGGAGGGCTGGATCGACCAGGGCGCCCACCAGGTGCGTAGCTTATTTGGTATTGCCCATCGATGCCGCGTGTCCGGCGTCACCCGCAGCGATGTGGTCGCCGACAATGCTCGCTTTCAGGAAGCGGTCGATAAATACGGTCGCCCGCCTCAGGATGTGCTCGATGGCGAGCGCCGCTCCCAGTTCGCCCCGCCCATCATCGCGGTGGTGGGATCGACGGAGAGTGCGCCGGCCAATGCAAGTGATGACGTTCCGGCGGACGACGTGACGGCCGCTGCGGATAAGCCGTTATGACCCCACGGGACTTTCCCGCCGATCTGACCCTCGCACCCACTGCCTATCGGGACATCGAACACGCTGCCTCCCTAAAAGGCCTTTTAAAGCCTTTTAAGGGTAAGGGGGAACTGGTTCAGCTGACGAACGTAACGAGGGGGCTTGAACAGCGTGTGGCGCAGCTCATGGGCACCCAGGCGGCGATCATGGCGCTGCCGCCCTTGTCCTTGCTGGGCATTCGCCTGGTGTTGCAGAACACCGGCGCCGGCACCACCTTTCTGCGCTGGCGCACCCAGGACTTTTCCCGCATGGGCGCCCTGGTCTGGGAACGGCTGATGAGCAATCCGCGCCTGCCCCCGGACCTGCGCACTGCCCTGTTCCAGCTCGAATGCAATCGCATCGCGCTGAACCTGCAGATGAGCGTCCTGCATTCCCTGCAGCGCCAGGCGCTCGACTGCAGCCACAAGATGGCCAACGCCGAAGGCGTGCTGCGCCAATCCCCATCCGGAACGGAGACATCACCATGAGCACTTTTTTTGTCGGCGAAGGCAACATCGGCAGCGCGCCGGACTTTCAGGAATTCACCTCGGGCAATGATGAGCCGCGGCGTCTGCTGCGCCTGAACGTCTACTTCGACAACCCGGTACCGCGTGAGGGCGGCTACGAAGACCGAGGTGGATACTGGGCCCCGGTTGAACTGTGGCACCGCGATGCCGAGCGCTGGAGCACTTTGTTTCAAAAAGGCATGCGCGTGCTGGTCGAGGGGCGCACGGTGCGCGATGAATGGGAGGACAGCGAAGACAACGCGCGGGTGACCTTCAAGGTCGAGGCGCGTCGCATCGGTATCCTGCCGCATCGGCTGGCCAGCGTGAGCATGCGTGAAAAGTCCCCCGACGCCGCGCCATCAGGCCCGGCCGACAAAGCGAGCACCGGCAATAGTCGCAAAGGAGATCGAGCCAAGAACTGATCAGTGGACCTCAGTGGAATGAGCGCCTCACCGCGCGGCGCTCATCCAAACCCTGGCCCATCGACGCGAGTCACTTCAATGCCGTGTCAAACCCGCACTGTATTGCAACAACATCGCCTCCAGTGCCGTCTCCAACACGTCCGGATCCTCAGCGACTTTCGCCAGCGCCTGCCCCAGTTCCCGAAACGCTTGCCGGTGCGTAGGGCATTGTTCCAACCACTGCGCCAAGGCGCTGAGCTTGTCCTTGTCCTCGGGTGATCGATGAATCTCCAGAAAGCGTCGAAGCGCCTGCAATCGCACCTGGCCTATCAGCCCATCGTCCGCTGTATCCACGAGAGTTTCCTTGTACGTCAACACGCGCCTCGCGCGCGCAGCGACCGCCACTGATTCTTGCCCATTTTCAGCAATCCACACACTCAATTGAACAAATACAACCCATATCGCCCAGAGTCAACCCAATAGGTTGTTCATCTTACGAGGTCTTTGCTCGACCATTCAGGTTGAATGGGAGACCCGCACAGTTGCCGAAAATCATCGCCGCCGCCGATAAGCAGATCGGCCAAATGATCGCCAAGCGTCGCCGCGCCCTGGGTCTGACTCAGGACCAGTTGGCCGAGAGCCTGTCGATGGGTCGTGAGGCCTATTCCCGGCTCGAACTGGGCAAGACGTCGCTGTCGGTCCCCAAGCTGATTCAGCTGTCGGGCGCGCTGGATTGTGGGTTGGCCGAGTTGGTGACCGACTTCAGCCCACGCCCCAGTGACCAAGGTCACAAGATCGGCTTGCTGCTCGCGCCGCTGTCCGATGCCGATCGGCAGTTCATCCTGTCTTCGACCGAGCACTTGATTGCCCACCTGAAGCAGCGCTAGTCTGCCGCCACTGTCCAATTGGACCCCGCATATTCAGTTTTAAGCTGGCTCCCTCCCCCCTGAGCGTCACCCTGCTTCAGTCATCCGACTGGAGCGAAGCCATGCAATTGTTCATCTGCGAAAAGCCCTCCCAGGCGCGCGACATCGCCCGCGTGTTGCAGGCCGGCCGGCGTGCCGAAGGCTGCCTGGTGGGCGAACGGGTCACCGTCACCTGGTGTGTTGGGCACCTCCTGGAGACCGCGCCACCTGAAACCTACGGCAGCCACCTCAAGCGCTGGGCCCTGGAAGACCTGCCGATCCTGCCCCAGCAGTGGAAGGTGTTGCCAAAGCCCAAGGTCGCTTCCCAACTCAAGGTCATTCGCGGCTTGCTAGGCCGGTGCGACGAGGTGGTCATCGCCACCGACGCCGATCGCGAAGGCGAGATGATCGCGCGCGAGATCCTGGAACTGGAAGGCTACCGCGGGCCGGTGCAGCGCCTGTGGCTGTCGGCGCTCAACGATGCCTCGATCCGACTGGCGCTTGCGGCGCTCAAGCCCGGTGCGGAAACCGTGCCGTTGTATCACTCGGCCTTGGCCCGTTCGCGGGCCGACTGGCTGGTGGGCATCAACCTCAGTCGATTGTTCACCCTGCTTGGGCGCCGCGCGGGCTATGACGGAGTCCTGCCGGTGGGGCGCGTGCAGACGCCGACACTGAAGCTGGTGGTAGCCCGCGATCGGGCCATCGCGAGCTTCGTGGCGCAGCCGTACTGGACGCTGGACATTCGCCTGGCCGCAGGGGCCGCAGATTTTCAAGCCCGCTGGCAACCGCCCGCTACGGTCTGCGATGACCAAGGCCGTTGTACCCAACAAAGCGCTGCCCAACAGGTGCTGAAGAGAGTGCTCGAGGCCGCACAGGTGCACACCGACAGTGTCGAAACCGAGCGGGTGCGCGAGTCCGCACCGCTACCGTTCGACCTAGGGACTCTGCAGGAAATCTGCTCGGCCCGACTCGGCCTGGGCGCCCAGGAAACGCTGGAATGCGCCCAGGCCTTGTACGAGACCCACAAGGTCACCAGCTATCCCCGAAGCGACTGCGGCTATCTGCCCGAGAGCATGATCGACGACGCACCAGCGGTGCTCGAGGCGCTCACTCAAGCCGATCCAACGCTTCGGGATCGTATCCAAGACCTGAACCTGTCCGTGCGTTCGCGCGCCTGGAACACCGCCAAGATCTCCGCCCACCACGGCATTATCCCGACCGCCGTGGCGTTCCGGATCGACAGCCTGCCCCCGCGTGAACGTGCGGTGTACGCGTTGATTCGCGCCCGGTACCTGGCGCAGTTCTGCGCGCTGCACGAGTACCTCAAGACAGAAGCACTGTTCATCGGGGCCGGCGAAACCTTCAAGGCCACGGGCATGCAGATTCTGGTACCTGGCTGGAAGCCCTGCATCAACGAAGCCGACCCCACCGGCCAGGCCGAAGCCTCGCAGGTGCTGCCCGCTTTGCACGAAGGCCAGGCCCTGACCGTGTGCTCGACCAAAGTCGATGCCCGCACCACACAACCGCCCAAGCCCTACACCGAAGGCACGCTGATCAGGGCCATGAAATCCATCGCCAATCAGATCGAGGATCCGCGCCTGCGCCAACGCCTCAAGGACAGCATCGGTATCGGTACCGAAGCCACCCGGGCCTCCATCCTGCAGGGGCTGATCGATCACGGTTACCTGGTGAAAAAGAAGCGCAGCCTGTCGGCCTCGGCGGCCGGTCACACGCTGATCGAGGCCGTGCCGCCCGAGGTGACTGATCCGGTGATGACGGCGTTGTGGGAACAGGCGCTGGAGCATATCGAAACCGGTCGGCTGACCGTGGACGCCTTTCTCTTCAAGCAAAGCGAATGGCTCAGCCAACTCATCAAGCACCACGCGTCACTCAAACTCAATGTGCCGGTGGCGCGCGGCCCGGGCTGTCCGATCTGCAAGACGGTGATGCGCAAACGCACCGGGCGGACCGGCACCTTCTGGTCGTGCTCGCGTTATCCCGACTGCAAGGGCACCAAGCCCTTGGCCAAGCCCAAGGTGTCGAAGCCCAAGTCCAAGGGATCGTGACCCTCACCGTGCACTTGACGGGCCTGGTCGGGGCTGTTGTAGTGAGGACGCCTTTCGCCATTGGCGAGCCAAGACCGATTCGCTCCGGGCAGCTCGGTCGGACTTCATGAGTTCGGAGCCGCTTTTTCCTGCAACCTGGTTGCCCTTCACCGCCCTGCATATCGTTGCAGCGAATGACCCGTGCCGCTTTTTATCAGGCCGCAGGGGTCATTCGCTTCGGCGATGACGATCAGCTCCGGTGCCCGCCGGCGAAACACTGGGCACCTTTTGTGCGCGGATGCGTGCCAGAAAATTCCGACCCAGGCCACGACAAGGGTCGGTTGGTCAGGTCCTGCCAACGTGTGCTTGTCACGAGGAGCGACGTTGTCGCGATTGGCCAAAGGTGGTCCCTTTTTATCCCCAGCCCGATGACCGTCGGGCTATTTTTCGCCCGCGACGTTTCCACTGTGTGCCACTCGAATCTGGGCCAACAGCCTCTGCTCGATCGGCTGTTGACGTCCCATTGATCGCGTTTTATAGATGGTCTGCACATGCTGTCGATGACAGCGCCCAGGCAGCTTGAACCTTCAAGGCTGCGCCATTTCAATGGTGGTTCTCCCAAGTGCGATTCGCGTTCGGCAGCTCGCACGGTCATTGATTCGTCGGTGATGAACGCTGATTGTTTTCTCAGCCCTTCTGGGCCTACTTGTCATCCCCCTGCGGAATTCACCTCCCGCCGGGACGGTGGGTTTCCGCGTTTCTTGCAAACAGGAGATTCACCATGACTCAGTCCACTACTCCAACCCAAACTACCAGTTACTTCAACCTGCACACCCAAGGCATCGGCTATCTGAACCGCGTGCGTGAAGTCACGGTTCGTCGCGGCCAGCCGTTCATGGCCTGTGATATCGCTGCCCTGCATGGCGCCAGCGATGACGTGGAATACACCCGGTTCGACTGCAAGGTCGCCGGTGGTGAAGCGGAAAGGCTGATCCGCCAATACATGGCCGACGTCCAGGCCGAACGCAAAGTCCTCTTGGGCTTTCGTATCGGCGATCTGTGGACCGATGCGTTCATCTACGAAAAAGGCGAACGCCAGGGTCAACCCGGCGCCAGCCTCAAAGGCCGCTTGATCTTCATCGAGTGGATCAAGGTCGATGGCACCCTGGTGTACAAGGCTCCGGCCCGCACACCCGTTGCCACCGATACTGAGCAACCCACCGCTGATGCAGATCACGCACAGCATCAGGACGAATCGCAGGCACGGCAAACCGCCTGATCCGTCCGCTATCCCGCAACAGGCGCTCTCCCCCGAGCGCCTTTTCTTCCACCACAGGAGGCTCCGATGGAATCCTTCTGGCTCTGCCAAACCTGCCTGTTTGCCGTCGCCTATGACGACTTCAGCGCGCTGTCTTTGTATTACACCGATGAGAAAGTCGAGCAGCGCATGGCCGGAGTCCGTGCGTGCGTGCGAGAACTGATGCCCCTGAGCGCTGATTTCGACTCAGAGACCGGCCTAGGCATCAACGACTTTTCCACGTCACCTTGTGATGCGTGCCACTGCTCGCTTCACGGCACCCGCCACCGTTTCACCCGATTGTGATTACTGAAATCCAAAGCTCTTTCACCCAAGCCATCAGGGGCCATCACGCCCTTGGGGTGTGCCCCTTTGCTACTGGAGGATCACACCATGCACGCTCCCCTCACCTTGATCGACGGTACCGATGTCACCCGCCGCGGTGCAGAAGACCAGATGATTGCCGAAGCGCTCAACCTGCTGGATCGGCGTTACTTCACCCGTGGTGAGTGCTTGTTCAGTCCGACTGCGGTGGCCGACTACCTGAAGCTACAACTGGTCGGGCATCACCAGGAGGTCTTCGCCATGGTCTGTCTGGACGCACGCCACCGGACCCTGAGTTTTGAAAAAGTGTTCTTCGGCAGCATTGACAGTGCCAGCGTGTACCCGCGAGAGATCGTGATTCGCGCCTTGGCGTGCAATGCCGCCGCGGTCATTTTCGCTCACAACCATCCTTCGGGATGCGCCGAACCCAGCCAGGCCGATCGCAACCTTACTGCACAACTCAGGAACGCCCTGGCCTTGGTGGAAGTTCGCGTTCTGGATCACTTCGTGGTGGGTGAGGGAAAACCCGTGTCGCTCGCCGAGATGGGTTGGCTCTGACTTCACGTGCAAACGCTTCACCCTGCCGGGGAAATCTCTTCCCCGCTGGGGAAGCGGTGACTCCGGTTTCACTCAACCGAAACAGGAGAGTCACTATGGAACTGTCCATCAATGATCTGGCGGGCGTTCAGTTTGTGGAAAACCCGTACGCACCCGACACCCTGCTGCGACGCGACGTGCTCGAGCGTCAATTCGTGGTGATGGGTCACGGCGAGATGATCTTTTCCAAAAGCAGCTTTTGCTCTCAGGCCTTTCAGGAACGAGCGCTGGTGGTACTGGGCTACTGCGGCCTGATCACCGAGGGCATGGCGATCGCTCACGATTGCCTGTTTAGCGACGCCTTTGGGCTGCGTGCATTAGAGCAGGCGTGCGCGGTGGATTTCAGAATCCACCAAGTCAACATCGTCGACCTGCAGCGCCGCACCGTGCTGTCGGGCATTGTCCGTGAAGCAAGCATCGAGTGGCTGTCGCCCTGTGTGACTCGAACCGAACGGATGTACGCCAGACTGACCGCTCAAGACCTGTTGAATCGGGCACAAGTGCACACCCACGACGGTCTGCACGAGGCCGCCCGGCAACTGCGCACCGAGGCCGAAGAGTGGCAAGGCAGAATGATCGCCGAACACTGGATACCTCACGCGCTGCAAGCCCTCTCGCTCTCGCTCTCGCACTGACCCAGACCCGACCGGGGAGTAACCTTCCCATCGGGCGGACTCTCCCGGTTTTTCGATAACCTTGGAGAGACAGCATGAACCTTCATGTACAGCACTTCGATGGCGTCGCTTTCGTTCACAACCCCTATCTCGCTGGAACAGCCCTGCGCCAGGACATCTTCGAACGTCAGTTCCGGGTGCTCGCCCACGGCCAGGCAGAACTCGCTGATGATGATGGCTTTGCTCACACCTTCTGGATGCCGCTGACAATCGAGCTCGCACAATGCGGCTTGCTCGAGCAGTGCCTGCTCAAGGCCCTGCATTATCTGGTCTCGGGCAACGCTGGCTTCATCGGCGATGCGGTGCTGGACTTTCGGCCGGAGCGTATCTCGGTTCAGGATCGCGGCGGTCAAACCGTGCTGTCAGGCCTCGTCAGGCAGTCCACGCTGACCTGGTTGCCGCCCTACTGCACCGGTGACGAATTGCTCTTAGCCGAAGCGCAAATAAGACGCCTGCTGGCAGATGCCATCGACGAAGATCGTTGGGACAACCACAGCACCGCAAACAACCTGCGGCGTCAGGCAGACCATCTCCAGGCCCGCATCATCCCCACTCGCTGGCTACCGCACGTGCTGAAGCTGCTGAACATCTGACTATCAACTCACATCCCTTGGGGGCCTTTCCCCCTTGGGGCTGGGTCCTCCTCACCTTGTGGAGAACCCGAGCATGAACAACACACCTGCAAACCCTTTCGCCCGTGGCTACCTGGCCATTGTCAGCGAACGCGTGCTGATGATCATCTACGACGACAAGCAGCCGCCCTGCTACCGCACGCTGCACCCGTCACAGCTTCATCTGAGCGACGAGCACATCGAGCACATTGCCTGCCGTTTCAACGACGACATGGTATGGGCCGGTACTGATCCAAAGCCAGACCCTGATCTGGAAGCGCCATGCATGTCCGAAGGCACCGTCGCGGCAGTGATCTACCAGGTAACGGCTGACCATTTCGGTAGCGCTGTGCACCTTGGGGATTTCCCCACCGAGGCTGCTGCGCAATCGGCGATCCTGCAGATGGCGTTTGAGACCGGCCACTACAGCCGCAGTTGGGAAATCAGCAGTGCCCACGTGCCTCAGCCGGACCTATGGACTTTCTGCTTTCCGGCCAGCAGCGGGCGATCGATGGGCTACTTCGAGTGCTTCAGCCTGCCGGGCAGTACCGCGGTCGGGTTCAAGCTCTACTCGACTCCGTGGTCGGCAAATCCTTCTCGACGTTCGTTCGATGCCAACAGTAGCGATGTCGAAGCGCGCCTGCGCAGCGAAGGTGTGCCCGAAGCGCTGATCAGGATTCTGATGCTGGCAGGTGAGGCCGATGTGCGGTTTTTGTTCCTTGATCCTGACGCTGCAGCAGTGCCTGGATTACCTATTTTTCCTGATGATTGAACCAAAGGCGCCCTTGATACGGGCGCTTTTTTTCTGCGTGGCGCACCGGCAACCACCTAAGGCTATCGCTTCCTGTAGCTCAGAAAAGTGGCCAGGTTGAATTCGGGTTTCTGGTAAGTGCAGCGTCATCCTGACTGCCATGGTTACCCCTCGCAAATGCCGGGAGTTCATCATGAACCTGAATCTTCCCATCAGTCTCGCGTTGGCCCTCGCACTGACGGGGTGCGCCACCGCCCGCACTGACGCTACGCCTGTGCCCAAGACGGCAGCGCCCGTGGGATCCAGCGCTACTAAGCCCAGCCTCAAGTCGAAGTCGGCTCCAGATATCGCCCAAGGGCGCTACGGCCTGGTGAGCACCCAGCCAACCGTGGAACAACGTGATCCATTGCTTCAGATCATCGACGTCCATATCACGCCGACGCTCAACGCTACGGTCGTCGATGCCTTGCACTTCGTCCTGCAACGATCCGGGTACTCCCTGTGCGCCGCTACCCCTGGGGTCCAGACGCTGTTCAGTCGTCCACTGCCGTCGGTCCATTACCAACTCGGCCCCATCTCGATGATGGACGCCTTGGACGTGTTGGGGGGCGAGGCCTGGCAATTACAGACGAATCCGGTGCTTCGCACCGTGTGTTTTACCCAGCGGCAGGTCGTTATCAACGACCCATCGCTACCAGCCGAGGGCCAGCCATGAAATCGACTTCCTTTCAGGCGCTGATTGTCGGCGCCCTGTGCCTGTGCACGTCGGGACTGGCGGCGGTGGCCGTTAATCAGCATCGGCTGCTACAAGCGTTGCAGGCCAAACCGCAGGACGAAATGACGGTCTCCGAGTACCAACGCCAATGGAGTGAGCTGAACAACAAGCAAGGCTCGACTGATACCGCCATCGCGCAACTGCGTAGCACGTTATCCAAGCTGGCCTCGACACAAACCGAGCACGGTGAGCAGACAGTGCAACTGGCCAGCGACATCGAATCCCTTAGGGTTGCCAATCAGGCACCAGCTGCCAATGTCGACCTGCAGCCCTTGGAGCTACGGCTTTCGGTGATCGAGGAGCAACTGGCTCAAGTCCGTCTGCAAGCGGCGCCTCAGCCCAAGGCGAGACCCGCCAGCGCTTCAAGCAGGTCGCCGGCCGTCCCCCGCCCACAACCGCCAACGCCCCCCTTCTCGATCATGGGCAGCGAACGTCGCGGACCCGAACGATTCCTGTCTCTCCTGCCACTGGGCGACCGAATGCTTAGCTCGGTACGCCTGATTCAAACTGGTGAGACCTTTGGCGGATGGCGGTTGGACAGCCTGAACACGAGCACTGCCGTGTTCTCGATCGCCGGCCAGGCTCAAACCCTGCCCATTCCATAGGGAGGTGCCATGAAAACCTTCGTGTCGTTATCCGCCTGGTCGATGGGCTGTTTCTGCAACCTAGCCCTGGCCGCCCCTGACATCTCGACCGCAGACCACACTGCACCTGAGCGGCAAGCATTGCGGGCTTCAGCCCAGCACTCCCAGGAGATATGGGGGCTCACCGAACAGGAATGGGCCAAATTCGAATCACTGCAAACGGGTCCGCGCCGCTACTGGAGCCCGCAACTCGATCCTCTGACGACCCTCGGCGTCGAGGCCGAGACGGACCAGGAACGCCAGCGCTATGCTGAGCTGCAGGTTCGCCTTGAGGCCAAGCGTGCCGAACGCGAGCTTGCCTATCAGAAGGCCTACACGCAGGCGTGGGCCAAGCTGTACCCCGATTTGATGCCAATCCAGGGCATGGCGACCACTGCCAGTACCGCCTCTCAAACCGCCACTCGCAGCGCGCTCTTCGTCAAAGACGATTGCGACACCTGCATGAGTGCGGCGAAGCATCTGCAGGACCAGGGTACGGCGTTCGATCTGTACCTGGTGGGTAGCGACGGTGACGATGACTCAGTGCGGCGCTGGGCCAAGGCAGCGGGGATTGTCCCAGCCAATGTTCAACGTCGGCAGATCACCCTCAATCATGACCGCGGTCGCTGGTTCAGCCTCGGTGCCTATGGCTCGCTCCCCGCCCGCTTCGAACAGGTCGATGGCCAATGGCAGCGCATCGAATAGCCTGGCTGGCGGTGCTGCTGCCGGTGCGGCTGGTGCTTGCTGAGAGCATCCCGCCGCCGGCTTACCAACTCGCCGCAGCGCGCTCCGGCGTCCCGGCGACCGTGCTGTTCGCGGTGGCGCTGCAGGAGAGCGGGACGCTGCTTCGCGGTCAGCGCATCCCCTGGCCCTGGACACTGAACATTGCCGGTCAGGGGCAACGCTATCCCACCCGGGATGCAGCCTGCCAAGGGATACACAAGGCTGCGAGGCAACACGATCTCAAACGTATTGATGTCGGCCTGGGGCAAACCAACCTGGGCCATAACGGCGCACGCTATTCATCCCCATGTGCCGCCTTGGACCCGCAGCAAAACCTCATCGTGACCGCCACGCTACTGCGCGAACACTACGAGCTGACCGGCGATTGGGTCCTAGCGGCCGGCCGCTACCACCGTCCAGCGGGTGGTGCGATCGCCGCGCGCTACCGCGCCCAGTTTCAACAGCAGTTGCAGCAGTTACAGGCCTCGACTTCTCCCACCTTGGAATCCTCACCATGATTGGACATGACCTCAATCGCCTTTTGCTGTCGCTGGGTATCGCTGCGCTGTGCGCTGCACCCGCAGCGGCCCAGGACAACACCCGAAAGCTCAACCCGGTGTCGCCGTTGATCATCCATACCGACCTGCCTCTCCCTTCGGGATTGCAATGGATCCTGCCGGTACGCAGCCCCAAGCTGAGCCCTGGCCGTGTTGAAGCCAGGGCGCTGAAAATGCCTGGCCTCAAGCCATTTTTCCTGGTGGGAGAGGAGGCGAGCTCGCTGGAATGGTTAACCGTCAATGCCGGACGACTGACGGAGCTAGGCGCCGCCGGACTCGTGGTGGACGTGACTGACGCTGGCTCTCTGCAACACATCCAGTCGCTGGTACCCGAGCTGACCGTCATGCCGGTGAGTGGCGATGATATTGCGGAGCGATTACAGCTCTCCCATTACCCGGTACTGATTACCGCCACTGCCCTAGAACAGTAAGGTCCCCGTCATGGCCGATCACGTGATGGAGTCGTTGCTACGCCCCGCCGTCGAGCTGTATACCGTGGCGGTCTGCGGAGGGGCCGCTGCACTGTGCCTGCACTCCCCGTGGGCTGTCGCTCTCTCCCCGGAGATCGGCGCCGGGATGGCCATGGCCTACACAGCCTTCGGCCTCAAGCGGCTCAATGAAGCGCGCATGGTGCTGCGCTACCGGCGCAATATCCGGCGCCTGCCCCACTACGAGCTGACCAGCCGCCAAATACCGGTGAGCCGTAAACGACTGTTCATGGGCAGGGGCTTTCGCTGGACCCGCCTTCATACACAGCGCCTGGTCGAAGCTCAGGATCCGGATGTCGCCCGTTACGTAAACCAATCGTTGCCCCATCGCATGGCCCGCCACCTCGAAAGGCGCCTGGAATGGGCGCCCTATCCGCTCACCCTGCTGGGCCGCGCCACTGCCTGGGACAGCACCCTCAACCCCTTCAGACCGCTGCCGCCTGTGGGCGGCTCGCCGCTGCTGCATGGGGTCGAACCCAACGAAACCGAAGTTAGCCTACCGCTGGGTGAACGCGTTGGACACACCCTGGTTCTGGGCACTACCCGGGTCGGCAAGACGCGATTGGCAGAGGTGTACATCACCCAGGATATCCACCGAAAAGCACCCGAAGTGGTGATCGTGTTCGACCCCAAGGGCGATGCCGACCTGCTCAAGCGCATGTACGTCGAGTCGCGCAGGGCCGGTCGCGAGAAGGAATTCTATGTCTTTCACCTGGGCTGGCCAGACATCTCCGCGCGTTACAACGCAGTCGGTCGTTTCGGCCGCATCTCAGAGGTGGCCACCCGCATTGCCGGCCAACTGAGTGGCGAAGGCAACTCGGCGGCGTTTCGCGAGTTTGCCTGGCGCTTCGTCAACATCATCGCCCGCGCGCTGGTCGAGCTGGGTCGCCGGCCTGACTATCTGCAGATCCAGCGACACGTGGTGAACATCGACGCCTTGTTCATCGAATACGCCCAGCAGTTCTTTGCCCGGCATGATGCCAGCGCCTGGGAAGCCATCGTGCAGATCGAGGGCAAGCTCAACGAGAAGAACATCCCGCGGCACATGGTCGGGCGCGAAAAGCGTGTGGTAGCGATCGAGCAATACCTGGCCGCCAAGCGCATCTTTGATCCGGTCATGGATGGTCTGCGCTCGGCGGTACGCTATGACCGCACTTACTTCGACAAGATCGTGGCTTCCCTACTGCCATTGCTGGAAAAGCTCACCAGCGGCAAGACCGCGCAGTTGCTAGCCCCCAACTACACCGACCTCGAGGATCCGCGGCCGATCTTCGATTGGATGCAGATCATCCGCAAACGAGGCATTGTTTACGTCGGCCTGGATGCCCTCACCGACGCAGAAGTGGCCGCGGCAGTCGGCAACTCCATGTTCGCGGACCTGGTGTCGGTCGCGGGTCATATCTACAAACATGGCGTTGACCATGGCCTGCCGGGCGCCGATGCCTCCGGGCAAAAACTCCCGATCAATCTGCACGCCGATGAGTTCAACGAGCTGATGGGCGATGAGTTCATTCCGCTGATCAACAAGGGCGGTGGCGCCGGTATCCAGGTGACAGCCTATACCCAGACCTTGAGCGATATCGAAGCCAGGATCGGCAATCGCGCCAAGGCCGGTCAGGTCATCGGCAACTTCAACACGCTGCAAATGCTTCGTGTGCGCGAGACCGCGACCGCCGAGCTGCTCACGCACCAACTGCCCCGGGTCAATGTGCAGACACGCACCCTGGTCTCGGGCGCCACTGATACCGCGGATCCCGATGCCCATACCGACTTCACCTCGTCCTCCCAGGATCGCGTCAGCACCACTGCCGTGCCGCTGATCGAACCCGCGCACATCGTCAGTCTGCCCAAGGGCCAAATGTTTTCCTTCCAGGAAGGCGGACAGCTCTGGAAGGTGCGGATGCCCCTGCCTAAACCGGCGGATGACGATGCCATGCCCAAGGACCTGCAGGAACTTGCCACCCGCATGCGTGCGGCGTACAACGCCCACGCGAACAAGTGGTGGACCGCCAGCGGCGGTGGTCCGACCGTGGACTATGACCCAGAGCAACCCCCGCCTGGACGCCGACGTGGATAGCGGTATTGCACAGTCCCTATGCAAGCGGCTAGTACCGTGAGCGCCGATCCGCCGCGGCAGGCCCCACCGCAGCAACGTCCTGGCCTGATCATGTCGTTCATTGCCGGCGTGCTAAAAATCATCGGACTGCTCTTCATGTCCTTGCTGGCGTCGATCATCATGGAATACATAGGGCTGATCTGGTTCTGGCCGGAGCAAGGCTGGCACCACAGTTATGCGATGCTCGACAGCGAGCTCGCGTGGCTCAGCAGCCACTTCAAGAACTCGCTCATTGTTGAGCAACCGGGAGCAGCAACGCTGAAGGTTTTAACCCTTCTGGAGGAGTGGCTCATCGAGCGAACCGGGCTAGCACACCTGGATGCTCGCGCCGGCGAGATCGGTCAATCCGATAGCTTCTGGGCGTGGGTCGGTAGTGTGTATGTGCTCACCAAGGACTATATCCTCGCTGCGGTCTACACAACGATGACTTTTGCGGTGCGCCTGGCGGTGCTGACCTTGGCGACACCGCTGTTTTTGCTCGCGACGCTGACGGGGCTGGTCGACGGACTGATGCGCCGGGACTTGCGAAAGTTCGGCGCCGGACGCGAAAGCAGCTTCATCTACCACCGGGCCAAGCGATCTCTCGTTCCGCTGATGTTCATGCCCTGGATTGTCTATCTGTCTCTGCCAATCAGCGTGAACCCGCTATGGGTATTGGCCCCCTGTGCAAGCATGCTAGGCGTCATGGTGGCAATTACTGCCTCCACGTTTAAAAAGTATTTGTGACTTCAAACTTGGCCACGTACGGGTTATAAATTGGCATCCGCGAAGTGCGACTGTCTCTGGTTACTTATAGCGAGCATCGACGTCAGGGCGGCAGCTTTTTCAGTCGTGGATGCCATGGAGCTGTAGAGTTATGCTAAGGAGCCTTGAATGTTTTGGAAGCGAAACGACCCCATCCGAGTGGAGCTGATCAATGCTCCCACCATCATCGCTGAATCCAAGCCAGCAGCGAATGAGCGAGCCCGTGCTCCCGAGAAGAATCCATCGATAAAATTCCTGACCTGGGACCAGTTCTTCAAACTAGTCGCTGTCATGGTCGCGTTCGCAAACACGGCATTGGTGGCCTTGGGGTATATGCGTTATGTCGGGGTCATGGACCCTTTTGAAATCAGTAGAACCGAGGTCTCTTTCTCCGTATCCGACCTGCTTGCCTTCGGGTATATCGGGTTCCTGAATATGACATTTTCCGGGCAGCTCGCCGTGGCTGCTACCGCGTCCGGGCTAGCCATGCCGATCGCCGCACTCGTATTACGCTTTATGAATGGTCTACATGCACTTCTCCAACTGTTGTTGTCGTGGTCGCTGTCGATGGTGCTGTTCTTCCTGCTGACTGGGCCCTACTGGTTTGCCTACGACCCGATGAAGCAGAAGACATTGAGTCAGGTCGCTGCCCAGTTAAAGGTCAATCCAGACAGCGTAGGTGCGCTGGCGGTCGAACAGGAAGTATGGACAGAGAGCGGATTCATAGGCGGTATCATTGTCCTCGCGATGCCCGATACCACCTACCTGCTCCGTGACGATATTCTTTATAAAATTCGCGGTTCCGATGGCAAAATCGTTCGCAGGACTCACATCAAGCTTCGCTCTAAGCAGGCAACGAGCGATGCCAAAAAGGTAAACTGAATGGAAGACGAACTTGATTGTGTGACCGACTCCATGCGAGGTGTCGCCATGCGTCTATATGATCAAGTGTTGCAGGCCCCCGGCCAGCGCCAGCCGCTCAAATTACTTGCGGCGTGGTTACGTCAGGATTCTAACAATCGGTTGGCGTTGAAAGAGCTAAGACAGCTACTCGAGCTCGTGCAGGAAGATCCAATCGACATACTTCATCGCATGGTGGCCAGCTACAGCCCCAAGACCACGCTCCATTAGCTCGCTGCCAATGTGATACCTCTCTATTCGATTAAATGAATGATCGCCGAGCATCATTCAAACACCCTAGATCTCAGTCCTCTCTGAGATCAGTCTCATGCCTGCTCTGAAGCCCCGAACCATGATGCTCAGCCTCGTTGCGATGGCATCGCTCAATGCGATGGCGTATGCCGGCGATGAGCGCGCAGAACTGGACCTAATCATCCAGCAAATCCTAGCGATCAATCAAATTGCGCAGCGTGCCGACCAACCGTCGAACTCAACTGCGCGCTACCGATTTGATTACCCCCGGTTTCGCCAGGACCTTCGGCGTATCGAGGCAGGCCTCCAGGATTATCTATCCCCTCGCCGTGCCCAACCTGCCGATCCCACCGACCTGATCGGCGACTACGCTGCCGAGCCCGCCCGCGAGTCATCGCCATGAGCATGAGCGATGCACAAACCGCCGCCTTTCAGGGCGCCGCAGGCTATACCCCGCAACTGAGCTCTGCGCTCTGGATCTCGCTGACGCTGGTGATCGCGCTGCTTTGGAGTAGCTGGGCGTTGTGGACCGGCTACCGAGGCTGGACGGCGGGTCATGTGAGTTTCGGGGCACTGGGCGGCAGCGCTGCCCGGGTGTCCGTCGCATTGCTGGTCCTGATGTTTTTCACGTTGTCCTGATGCCCTGGAGGTAATGCCATGATCCCCACCGTCCTCAACACTGCGCTGATCAAATCCCGCTACACACAAGCCAAGCAGCAGGCTTTCGGTCTGGTCCTGATTTTGGGGCCGGGTATGGCGTTGGCCGAGTTGCCTGCCATGGAAGCGCCTTCCCGCGGCGAAGGTGGCGGCCTGATCGAGACCATCAAGAACTACGCCTATGACGGCGGCATCATGATCGGGTTGCTCATTGCCGTTCTGGCTTTTCTGGGGGTCGCCTGGCACTCCCTGACGGTTTACGCCGACGTGCAGAACCAGCGCAAGACCTGGAAGGATCTGGGCTCGGTGGTCGGGATCGGCGCTCTGTTGGTGGTGATCATTCTCTGGTTCCTCGACAAAGCCGCCACCATTCTGTGAGGCCCGCATGAGTGATGATATCGCTCGCCTGGCAGATGGCACCTTGAGCTTCCTGCCAGAGCGTTTGAACCGCGATCCTGCCGTACTGCGCGGGCTCACCAACGACGAAATGTGGGTGTCGTTGAGTGCCGGCGCGGTGATCGGCCTTGTTTTCGGCGTGCCGCTGGCGATCGTCACGGCGTCGATCGCCATGGCGCCCACAGGAATGATCGTTGGCATGGCGATCATCCTCTTGGTCAGCGGCACCCTGCTGCGCCGCGCCAAGCGTGCACGCCCTGAGACTTGGCTGTACCGCAACCTGCAATGGCAGTTGGCAATTCGTTGGCACATCGGCCAGGAGGCACTGGTAATCCATTCCGGCCCTTGGACGGTTCGCCGTACGCGCCGCCTGCGAGGACCCAGACCATGAGCCGATTCCGCAACAAGGTGGATGCCCAACAGGCCCATATCATCAGTCTACGCATGGGGGTGATTGCGCTGACCCTCGTGTGCGCCGGCCTGTGGTATGGCTGGCAGTCTGCGCCGACCTCGCTGACGGTGCATGTGCCGCCGGACCTGCGCTCAGGCAGCACGCGCAAATGGTGGGACGTGCCTCCCGAGAACATCTATTCGTTTGCGCTGTACATCTTCGGCCAGCTCAACCGTTGGCCCACGGATGGCGAAGCTGATTATCAACGCGCCATCTATGCCTTGCAGTCCTACCTGACACCTTCGTGCAGAACGTTCCTGGAAGGCGACTTCGAGTTTCGCAAGGCCGCCGGCGAACTGCGCGATCGAGTGCGGGGGGTTTATGAAGTGCTTGGCCGCGGGTACAGCGACGACCCCGAGTTGCGGGTCGCCCAGCTCGACGCAGATTCCTGGTTGGTGAAACTGGATCTGAACGCCGACGAGTATTACGCCGCGGAACCGGTAAAACGCGTTGTGGTGCGTTATCCATTGCGGGTCATCCGCTTTGACATTGATCCGGAGCGGAACAAGTGGGGCCTGGCGCTCGACTGCTACCAAGGCACACCACAGAAGCTGATATTGCCGGGAGGTGATTCATGAACCCACATTCGTGGCGCACTCTGCTAGCGCTGTGCCTAGGGATCAGCACTGGCGCCCAGGCCGTCGAGGTCAAGCAATGGGACCGCCTACCGATCGCCGTACCCCTGATCGTTGGACAGGAACGCATTATTTTTGTCGACCAGGACGTCCGAGTCGGCATGCCGGGGGGCATTGCCGGCAAGCTGCGAGTGCAGTCGATCGGAGGCACGGTGTATCTGCTGCCGTCCGACTCGATCGGCCCAACGCGGCTCCAGCTGCAATCGATCAGCACCGGCGAAATCATTTTGCTGGATGTGGACGCTCAACCCGGCGAGCGCGCTTTGGAACCCATTCAAATCGCAATCAAATCTTCGACCACTGAAGCCGATGAAACAGGTAGATCCGAACGTCCACCGCAGCGTACGCCCGTTCCCGTCGCCTTGACCCGTTACGCCGCCCAAAACTTGTATGCGCCCTTGCGCACAGTCGAACCGCTTCCCGGCGTTCGACGTATGGCGTTGAAGGTCCCTACCGATTTGCGTCATTTGCTTCCCACCCAACACGTTGCGATCACCCCGCTGTCTGCCTGGCGACTCGATGACTTCTGGGTCACTGCCGTGAAGATCAAGAATCTAAGTCTTCAGGTTATCGAGCTGGATCCTCGCGAACTGCAAGCTGAATTGTTCGGTGCTGCTTTTCAACACTCGACACTGGGTCGATCCGGGACCGCCGAAGACACCACCGTTGCCTATCTGGTTACACGCGGCAGTGGCCTGGATCAAGCTGTTCTGCTGCCACCGACCCAGTCTGCAGGTGACGACCATGAAGGCTAATGCACTGCTGAAGTGGCTCGTACCGGGCGCCCTGGTGGCAGTGGTGCTGATTATTCTCCGCTCCTGGGTCAGCGATGCTCCAACTTCCAGCTCTATCGTCTCAGCAGAAGCGGAGCAGGTGCAACTGACCGCCGACCAAGCGAAGTCCCTGGGCATCGCCGGTGACACTCCCCGCGACACGGTCGCAACGCTGGTCGGACAGGTCAAAGCGATGCGCACCGAGATGCTGTCACTGAAGAAAAGCAACGACTCCCTGCAATCGGAGAACAATCGTCTGCGCACACGCGAAGGGAGCATCGATACCCGTATTCAATCAGCACTCGGTAGCGTGACACAGCAGGTCAGCGAGGAGCGCAAGCAAGCCGATGCGGCACGCCAGAAAGCCGAGAAGGACAACCGCGAGGCCAAGTCCTTGTTGTCCCAGTTGAAGGATCAACTCTCCGGATTGGGGGGAAAGAACGATGATCTGCCAGTGGGATTCGGCCTCGAGCCTGGCGATGGGGACCAATTCAAGTCAGCGGCCAGCGAGAACGATGCCATGCGCTGGGTCGAGCCCTCAGACAGAGTCACCTCCCCCAAGCCCAGCGAGGGCTCGACTGCGCTGTCCAACCTTCCCTCGCAGTTCAAACTAGACGGGCTGAAAGACAACGCCATCGATCGTGGCCAAAAACAACTCCGCGCCAGCTTGAAGGGCGAGCGCGACCTGGACGGCAAGACCGACCGCACCGAGGGCGCCCGTCCCGTCTACACCATTCCCGAAAACTCGACCCTCATGGGATCGGTGGCGATGACCGCACTGATCGGCAGGGTGCCAGTGGACGGTACCGTCAACGACCCATACCCCTTCAAGGTGGTGGTCGGTCCGGAGAACCTCACCGCTAATGGCATCGATCTGCCCGACGTGGCAGGGGCGGTCGTAAGCGGGACGGCTTCGGGTGACTGGACGCTTTCATGCGTACGCGGACAGGTCGAGTCGATTACCTTCGTCTTCCAGGACGGCACGGTGCGCACCGTCCCGCAGCCGAAAGCAGTGGTCAACCGCAACACAGCCGCCACACAGTCCAGCAGCTCCGAAAAAATTCGCGGCGGCCTGGGCTTTCTCTCCGATCCTTATGGCATCCCCTGCATCGCCGGCGAGCGCCGCTCCAACGCGCAGCAATATCTGGGCAGCCAGAGCCTGATCACCGCCGCCGGTGCCGGACTGGCCTCGGTGCTGAGCAACGAGCAAAACAGCACCAGTGTGATCAGCTCGGGCAGCACGGCGCTGGGCATGTCCCAGAGCAATGGCAACAGCGCTTTGAACTCGGTGCTCAGCGGCGGCATCAGCGATATTCGCGAGTGGGTCAACAAGCTATACGGCGAAGCCTTTGCTGCGGTTTATGTGCCGCCGTCGGCCAAGGTTGCGCTGCACCTGGACCATGAGATCGCAATCGACTACGAGCCCAAGGGCCGGAGGGTGAACCATGAAAGCACATCGGTTTCGTCACTGGATCTCGACTAGCCTCCTGCTGGTATTTTTGGCGGGATGCTCTACCGACAAGGAAGCCATGCTGCCCCACGGAGAGCAGACCATGATGGATATCTGGAACAGTGCTGGATCTGTCGGCACCCAGCAGCAGTTGTTCGATGCACGCAGCGAGCTAAGACGCCCGCTGGTGGATCCTTCCTCAAATGCCGGTGAGCAGGCCAGTTACATCCGCACGGCTAAAACCGAGATTTATAATCTATTCCCTCGGCTGCCCAATCCGGACCTCGTGCTCTATGTCTATCCGCACCTGAGCGGCTCCGAGCAGGCGCCGGTGCCTGGGTACTCGACGGTGTTTCCGCTCTATCGCACGGTGCAGTATGCGCAGCCCGGCGAACGCGTGGATGACCTGTGATGGTGGAAGATCAAGCGGACCCTCGGTCGTTCTGGAAGCCCTGGCGCGATGACCGACGTCGCCGCGCCACCCAAGGCGACGAGTCAAAGTTATATGACCATAACCCCAGCTTCACGGATCATCTTCCCTGGGTGGAATACCTGGAGGAAAGCCAATGCTTTTTGCTCGACGACAACCGTTCCGTCGGTGCCACATTCGAGCTGACTCCCATTGGCACCGAAGGGCGAGAACCAGAATGGCTAATGACCGCGCGTGATGCCCTCGAAGATGCCCTGCAGGACAGCTTCGAGGAGCTGGATCGTGCGCCATGGGTGGTGCAGTTCTTTTGCCAGGACGACAGCGACTTCTCGCCGTACCTGCAAAAGCTGTCGGATTACATCCAGCCGAGCGCCCGCGGAACCGCCTTCACCGAAGCCTACCTTGAACTGACCCGGCAACATCTGAAGGCCATTGCCAAACCCGGAGGATTGTTCGAGGACACGGCTGTCTCGCACCTGCCATGGCGAGGCAGCAATCGTCGCGTTCGCTTGGTGATCTACCGCCGCGTGCAGAGCTCAGACGATGACACAGGATCGCCTGTCGCATCTTTGGAGCGCGCCTGCGAGCGCATATCTGCATCATTGCAGGCCTGCGGCGTTGCACCAAGGCGTGTCGACGGTAAAGCTTTCTACGCCTGGCTTCTGCCTTGGTTCAATCCCGCACCGACGCTGACCGATGAGGCGCCCGCTGACTTTTACGCCCGTGTCCCCTATCCCGAGACGTCTGATGGCGAATCCTTGGACTTGCCCTTCGATCATGACTTCACTGAGCGACTGTTCTACAACGAACCTCGATCTGATGTGAATCACGGGCGATGGTACTTCGACAATCAGCCCCACCGGGTGATGGTGGTGGACAAACTTCGCAAGCCGCCACACATCGGCCAGGTCACCGGCGAAACCCGCAAAGGTGAGGCCTTGAACGCGCTCTTCGATCAATTGCCCGAAGACACCATCATGAGTTTGACCATGGTGGTGACGCCGCAGGACGTACTTGAAGAACAGCTCAATCGCCTGTCTCACAAGGCCATTGGCGAGAACCTCGCCTCCACTCAGACGCGACAAGACGTTCAGGAAGCGCGGGCGATCATCGGCCGGCAACACAAACTCTACCGGGGAACGCTGGCGCTCTACCTTCGAGGTAAAGACGATCGCGAACTGCGTCAGCGGTCGATTCAGGCGGCTAACGTATTGCTGGCGGCGGGGCTTCAACCTGTGCGCGCAGGTGACGAGGTGGCCTCCTGTAACAGCTATCTGCGCTGGCTGCCCATGGGTTATAACCCCATCCAAGACAAACGCAATTGGTATACCCGGCTGATGTTTGCCCAGCACCTGGCTAATCTGCTGCCCCTGTGGGGCCGTAGCATTGGTACCGGCAACCCAGGCATGAGCTTTTTCAATCGTGGCGGCGCACCACTGACCATGGATCCGCTGTCACGCCACGACCGTGCCATGAACGCCCACTTGCTATTGTTCGGTCCCACAGGCTCTGGCAAGTCGGCCACTCTCGTCTCGCTGCTGATGCAGGTCATGGCCATCTACCGTCCGCGGCTGTTCATCGTTGAGGCGGGCAATTCCTTTGGGCTGCAGGGTGATTACTTTGCGACGCTCGGCCTATCGGTCAACAAGATACAGCTCAAGCCCGGTACCGGCGTCAGCCTAGCGCCGTTCGCTGATGCGAGGCGCTTGGTCGATGAACCGCACAAGGTGGCGTCTCTGGCAGTTGAAGATCTGGACGAAGCTGAGGGTGACAGCGATGAACAACGCGATGTCTTGGGCGAACTGGAGATCACCGCGCGGCTGATGATCACGGGCGGTGAAGCCAAAGAAGAGGCTCGGCTCACCCGCGCCGATCGCAGTCTTATCCGTGAATGCATTCTGGATGCAGCGAGGGCTTGCCAGGTCACCCAGATATCTGTCAGAACGCGACATATCCGTGATGCACTGCAACAGGTTGCCGGCAACGCGCACTTGCCTGACAAACGCCGCGACCGAGCTCAGGAGATGGCTGAATCCATCGATCTGTTCTGCCAGGGTTTCGAAGGCGAGCTATTTGACCGTGAAGGCGCACCGTGGCCCGAGAGCGATGTGACCATCGTCGACCTCGCGACCTATGCCCGGGAGGGCTATGAGGCCCAGATGTCGATCAGCTACATCAGCCTGATGAACACGGTGAACAACCTCGCCGAGCGCGACCAGTACCTTGGCCGTCCGATCATCATGGTGACTGACGAGGGACACATCATCACCAAGAACCCCCTCCTCGCTCCATTCGTGGTGAAGGGGACCAAAATGTGGCGAAAGCTCGGGGCATGGTTTTGGCTCGCGACACAGAATTTGGCGGACTTTCCGAATGCCGCACAGACCATGCTCAACATGATCGAATGGTGGGTATGCCTCAATATGCCACCGGCGGAGATTGAAGAGATTGCGCGCTTCAAGAAACTGACGGCCGCACAAAAATCACTACTGCTGACTGCTAGCAAGGAATCCAGCAAGTACACCGAAGGGGTGATTTTGTCGAAGAAAGTCGAGACTCTATTCAGAGTCGTCCCACCGAGCTTGTACCTCGCGCTTGCCATGACTGAGCCAGAGGAAAAAGCACAGCGTTGGCAGGAAATGCAAATGATGGAGTGCTCAGAACTCTCCGCAGCCATACGTATCGCGGGGAAAATCGACGCAGCTCGGGGGATTAGTTAGCGTCCTGAATCAGATGGTCGCTCAACAGACACTCGACTCTCAGTTTCCTTTGCAAGAGACCATGCGGCGTCGACTGCATTCTTCAAATCAGCCGGGCTCGAACGATTTCGGATAAGTGTTGATAAAATAGGTTATCACCAATTATTGCGACTTTTTCCTAATCGTGTACGCTGCTGGGTACTGGCGTCGCTATGGTGACTCAGATGGCGATACGTGATCGCCGATGATCCGATTTAGGGCTATACATGCAGGAAGTGACGAAAGTCGGCCCCCACGACCCGCGCAGGCTCACGGCAGTCGAATTTCAGAATTTGGCTCGGGTGCCAGCCGCGGTCGAGTGGTTTGCCAACCTGGACAACCCGCGCACTCGTCGTGCCTATCAAAATGACCTGGAAGACTTTTGTGGATTCGTCGGTCTGGCCTCGGCGGACGAGTTTCGTGTAGTCACCCGATCGCACGTGTTGGCCTGGCGCGCCGATTTAGAAAAGCGCAGCCTGGCCGGAGCCACCATCCGACGCAAACTGGCGGCATTGGCCAGCCTCTTCGATCACCTTCTGGAAAACAATGCGGTCGCCGGCGACAATCCCGTGCACGGGGTCAAACGACCGAAGGTCGAAAGCAACGAAGGCAAGACCCCTGCCCTGGGTGATCACCAGGCCAAGGCCCTGCTCGAGGCGCCAGATGAAACCACGCTCAAGGGGCTGCGCGATCGAGCCATTCTGGCCGTGCTGCTCTACCACGGTCTGCGCCGCGAAGAAGCGGCGCTGCTGCAGGTGAGCGACATCCAGGAGCGCCGCGGCATCCAGCACCTGAAAATCCACGGCAAGGGTGGCAAGATCCGCTACCTGCCCCTGCACCCGGTGGCGGCCGGGCGCATCCATATGTACCTGGAACGCTCGGGGCACCATCTGGACGACAAGAAGGTGCCGATGTTCAGGCCGCTGCGCGGCCGATCGACCGGTGCCGGTGTTTCGGCCAACGGCATCTATACCGTGGTCGAGGCCTACGCCAAGAAGGCGGGGATTCAGGTGGCTGGGCTGGGCGTGCACGGGCTAAGGGCCACGGCCGCGACCAATGCCCTCGAGCATGAAGCCGATATCGCCAAGGTCCAGGCCTGGCTGGGCCATGCCAACATCAGCACCACCAAGATCTACGATCGGCGGCAGAACCGGCTGGAGGATTCGCCTACGTACAAGGTAAAGTACTGACTCTAGGTACAAGGCAAAGGTTGCTATTAACCCATAGCTGCGGTTAGGTGAAGGCTACTAAAGGCCAAAAGCACCCCTTATTAGAGATAATAGATAACTGCGCAGTGCAAATGAAGTTTATGTTTGCATCACAGCTCATGGTGTACAAACTTAGATGCTAGAGTGGCCGCTTGAACTCTATTCGTCTGAATGGAAGCTATAACTACACAGGTACCAAAATCGCCACACTTGTCGCGGGGACAGGTCTGCTATAGTCAAAACTCTACACGATGATCTCCTTGTGCTGTATTCCTTTCAAACAGGCTTTTTTACAGCATGCCCTATACCTGCAAACTGGATCATTCACGTAGTAAACATGTAATCAGCAAGTGGAAGGCCGCTGAATGCCCTTCAGCCGAGGAATCAAGCACCAGCCTTCGCACGCGTTTTTTGAAGAAAAACGCCTATTTTTTACCGTTTCGCCTGGCACTTATGATAGCTAGTTGCTACTGTTGTTGATACCGCTGTCCCAATAAAGGAATGGATCATGCCAAGCAAGCGTCCTAATTCTCAATCCGACACATTAAAGCTCATCCGCTCCAAGGATGAGGTAAAGACCAAGATAGAAGAGCGAATTGAAAAAGGGTTAGAACTTAAACAACGGCAGGTTGACACCCGTGAATCTTTTGAGATACTTACAAACGACTACAGCAAGTGGGACTCGTTTAATACAGAACTTCTGAAGCAAAGTTTCAATACGAATGAGATATCCAAAGAATATAGTTTTTGGGGAGTGGCAGCTATTGCATTAAGAGAGCCTTCTTTGGGCGAAAAAATTGCTAGCACCTACAAGGACATTGACAGAAAAATTAATCGCTTAGACTCTATTTCTGAACGACTTGAGCTAATACCTTTAGACGACACCTTAAAAGATACAACTAAAAGCTCAAAAGACTCTTTTAACCTGAAAACCTCAAAGTCAAATAAAGTATTCATTGTGCACGGTAAAGACGAAATATCTAAAACGAACCTAGAGGTGTTTTTGCATGAAATAGGTCTTGAGCCAGTTGTGTTGCACAGACAAGCTGACGAGGGCATGACGATTATCGAAAAGTTCGAGAAGCATAGCGATGTCGGCTATGCATTTATCCTACTTACCCCTGATGAGATAGCTTATCTTGTTTCCGAAGACACATTTCCTGACGACAACCGAAAAAAAGAGTACCGCGCGCGGCCTAATGTGATATTTGAGTTTGGATATTTTGTAGGAAAACTCGGTAGATCACGGGTATGTTGCCTTCACACAGGCCACACGGCACTACCAAGCGATGTAAACGGAATGGTGTACAAACGATTCGAAAAAAGCATTGAAGAAATATCATACAGCATAATAAAAGACCTGAAAGCTTCAGGTTATAATTTTTCGTGAGAATTTAAGCAGGGGAACATAGCATGGATGATCCAGTACTTAAAATAACTCGAAACCTCAAAGTCGGCGCGTTGGATGCTGAAGCTGATACAGATCTCCTCAACAAATGCTTCATAGATAATGGTTATCTTAGCCAGATAATGGATGTTGATTCTCCAGCCTCAATCATTCTAGGGCGAACCGGCTCAGGGAAGAGTGCTCTTCTTTATAAAGTAGAAAAAACGGCTCAGAAATTTGTGAGGCTTGATCCAAATGATATATCAGTCCGTTTTTTGGAGAGTTCAGATATTATCCAGTTTTTTGATAGCCTTGGTGTGAGTCTCGATTTGTTCTATAGACTGCTCTGGCGTCATGTACTTACGGTAGAATTCTTGAAGCTACGGTACGATATTAAATCCGAAAGCGACAGCCGAAGCTTCATTGACGGTCTATTTAATACGTTCAGCCGTGATGTGACAAAGAAAAAAGCCGTTGAATATTTCAACGAGTGGGGTAATAAATTCTGGCTTGATACTGACGAGCACCTTAAAGAAATAACAAGAAAGTTAGAAGCTGACACAAAAAGCTACATCGGCATTAAGTATTCCGAAATAGGTTTGAATTCGACAAGTGTTTCCAGACTGACCGATCTGGAGCGAATTGAGGTATCTCAACGGGCAAGCCAAGTAGTCAGCGGCCTTCAAATTAGAAAGCTAAATGAAGTGTTAGATCTACTTGCCGAGCACTCTTTTTCAGATCCTCAGAAAAAATTTTTTATTCTAATAGATCAGCTCGATGAAGAATGGGCAGCGACCGAGACACGCGTAAGATTTATACGAGCCCTGATTGAAGAAATTAAAACATTTCGGAAAATACGGCAAACAAAAATCATAGCCGCATTAAGGAAAGACCTTCTCGACCAAGTATTCGATAAGACCAGAGACTCTGGCTTTCAACAGGAAAAGTATGAATCCTACCTACTGACACTTAAATGGTCAGCGGATGATATCGCCAATCTAATTGAAACGCGACTTAACGAAGTATTCAAAAGCCAGTACACTAAACAACGAATAAAATTCACAGACTTATTCCCGAAGCCTAGGAAAGGCGGCGGCCAGACTTCTATAGATTTCATCATTGAACGAACTCTCAGACGCCCGAGAGACGCACTACAATTTGTTAACGAATGTTTTTCTATAGCCTATGATCGTGAGAGAATTTCTTGGCGTGCAATGCAGGCCGCCGAAGCTCAGTACTCAGAAAAGAGGTTAAAGTCTCTTAAGGAGGAATGGGGTGACGTATTTCCAAACTTTGAAGATACTGTGGAAATTCTTCGCAACATTAAGTCAACCTTTACAAGATCGATGATTAAAGACACAACCTTGGAAGATGTTATGGTGAGTCTTAGTGAAGGAGACTCCCGGGATCCATGCGTAGCCATTGTGCGTAAATATTATGAAGCAAATAGCATAGTAAAAGATTCAGAAATACAAATAACAATGTTTTCATGCCTCTACAGAGTCGGGGCTATTGGAATCAAGATCAGCTCATCAGATACTTACATTTGGTCGCATGTAGATCAGACTTCAGTAACTAAAGGAGAGATTAAGAGAGCGGAGCATTTTAAGGTTCACAAGATGCTTCACCGTTCTTTAGATGTGATTGCAGATCAGCATGATATATTTGACGCTGAAAGCATTGACTAATCTTGCTCTGTAGCAGAGGTTACATGTCAAGCGCTTTGGTCGGCCGACCTGTACCTGTACTCTGTCGCGGCCGCGCCTATCCATGCATACCTCAAGCGATCGGGGCACCACCTGATTGATGTGAAGGTGCCGTTATTCATGCCGCTACGCGACATCCAGACGGGTACTACCGTGACGGCCAATGGCATTTATACAAATATAGGCCACTATGCCAATGCCCCGGCATCGAGAAGACCCCGGCGGACGTACTCGGCCTTTGAACCACAGCGGCCTCCAGTGCGCTAGATCATGGTGCCCATATTGCCCAGGTCTCGGTCTGTCTCTGACATGCCAACCTCAGCACGACGTGGATCTACTATCCCCAGCAGAATAAACCGGATTCCTGACCCACAAGGTAAAGTACTGATAGTCCCTGCATTGGAAATAACTCCAATATATTACGCGTATTACTGCTGCTTCCCCGCTAGCTCACCAGGAGCATCGGGCATCATCTCACCAGCGTCTTCTGCGGGGATTTCAGCGGTTTTCTGATGTTCCAGGCCACTGCACGGCATGGAAACATCAGCTATGCGCTCCGCAAAATATTTATCGAAGGGTTGCCAATCCTGAAATTCGTCAGGCGACACCTCTAACGCGCATAGTCGCCCGATCAAACCACACATCCAGTCGGCACATTGGAGCGTTTGAAACAGGTAGCTTTCTCCTTGGAGCGGCGGCTCTATCATAGTTCTGCACTTTTCTGATGCATCCTCGAACATAGCCAGTGTGCAAGCTTCTACGTTCTTTTCCCTCCACTCATTCCCTGCTTTTTGCTCATCCAGTACCAGAATAAAAGTGGAATCGTGCCGAGCGCAAAAACGATCAATTTTGCGTACCGACTGCAGTAACTGACGCTTGAACGTCTCTGTCGAGTCGTGCGCTGCGGGATCGGTCGTTTTGTGTTCCCCGGTATAGAACAGGTGCCCACCTATACACTGAATGTGCTTTAGGGAATCTCCGAACAAGTCACAGGTATGCGAAAATCGCCTGACCACCTGATCCGAGCCGCCCATGAGCCAGATGAGCCAGATGAGCCAGATGAGCCAGATGAGCCAGATGAGCCAGATGAGCTTTTCCGATTTCGAGTACGCCGGCAAGCGCAAGCAGACACGCCGCGAACGCTTCCTCGCCGAGATGGATCAGGTCGTGCCCTGGACAGGTCTGCTGGGCTTGATCGAGCCGTTCTATCCCAAGGCCGGCGGTGGCAGAAAACCCTATCCTTTGGAAACTATGCTGCGCATTCATCTGCTGCAGAATTGGTTCTCCCTGAGTGACCCGGCCATGGAAGAAGCGCTCTACGAAATCACGCCCATGCGACAGTTTGCACGCCTGACCTTGAGCGCCCCGATACCTGAAGACACCACGATCATGAACTTCCGGCACCTGCTGGAAAAGCATCAACTGGCCCCTGCGATCCTCGCGGTCATCAACGGTTATCTGCATGAGAAAGGCCTGTCCCTGCGCCAAGGCACCATCGTCGATGCCACCATCATTCATGCCCCTTGCTCGACCAAGAACGAGGAAGGAAAGCGCGATCCCGAGATGCATCAAACCAAGAAAGGTAACCAATACTTCTTCGGGATGAAGGCGCATATCGGCGCCGATGCGGAGTCGGGCCTGGTTCATCATGTTCATGGCACTGCGGCCAATGTCGCCGATGTCACGCAGGTCGCCGAGCTGTTGCATGGCGAAGAAAACGCGGTTTATGCAGACGCAGGATACACCGGTGTCGAGAAGCGTGAAGAGCATGAAAATCGTGAGGTCATATGGCAAATCGCTGCGCGGCGCAGCACGTATTCCAGGCTCAATAAACGCAGCGTCCTCTACAAGACCAAGCGCAAGATCGAGTACTGCAAAGCTCAGACACGAGCCAAGGTCGAGCATCCGTTTCGTGTAATCAAGCGTCAGTTTGGCTACGTGAAAGTGCGCTTTCGTGGGCTGATGAAAAACACAGCTCAGCTGACCACGCTGTTCGCCCTGTCGAATCTATGGATGGCTCGAAAACAGCTAATGGGTATGGGTGAGTTGCGCTCTTAACACGCAGAACCGGGCGAGAAACGCCCTCGACGCCCGCTGCACTAGGCCGTTTTCAGCAAATGGCGCTGCGTGCTGAGAAAATTACGACTTGCGGACGCTGTAAAAGCAAGTTGATCGGAGCATCCTTAGCAGCCGAAATGTCGACTGCCTGAGCTGTCGATACTGGGTGACATTACGGAGCGAGTACAGCTGGGAACCCTTCTTTTCCCACTGATACGCCGGGAGATTCCTGGGATTGTCATTCACCAGATCCCAAGCTAGAAGCTGGCATTTCAATTTGTAGAAATAGATCGCGAATTCACGCACCTGATCAGCGGGCAGAAGCATGCCGCCAAGGCCAAATACAGGGCTTGTTTTAAAATTTGGATGGTTGCGAGAGACGTACTGGCCAACGTGCCCGAATTCGTCCAGGTACGCGACGTAGTGCGTCATAGTGACCGGATTCCTTGCCCTGGAAACACGAAAGCCCGCAGAGATTTCTCTCAAGCGGGCCTCGGAAGGTAGGCACGAAGGTCACCCCTCATGCGTTGGCATAATCATTATTCAAAGCTGCCACCCGTGTCAACCGTTTCTGCTACGTCATGTCCTATGTCGCGACCTATGGCACCGGCAGAACACGGCTGTTTAGTCTCAGGGCTCACCTGACTAGACCGCCCAGGCCCTGCTTTCTGAGGCCCGTCCTGTACAAAAGAGGCCGCCACATTTTTAGCGACGTGTCGGCTGTTTAACGTAATGCCCGTTATCAGAACTGCTGCCTATAGCCTTCTTTCCAGTTCGCCGGGCCCCCACTCAATCGGCGGCCCGCTAATACCCCCTTCATTGACGCCGATCCAGCCGCACGAAAGGTAATCGGCGCCGTCGTGGCTGTCCTCCAGCGGTGTATCTTCTGAAGAACAATGCACCGACTTGAGTATTCGGAGATGAACAGACTGCTCTATGGTCGACCTACATACATTGTTGACGATAGTTTCAAATCTTGAACCGCGCCACCATCTGATTCAAATTCACCGACAACTGCGAAAGTTCATTGCTGGCAACCAGGGTTTGCTGTGTGCTTCCGCTGCTCTGCAGGGCCAAATCGCGGATGCTCACGAGTGCGCGGTCCACGTCGCGGGCCACATAGGCCTGCTCTTCCGAGGCAGCGGCGATCTGCTGGTTGCGGTCATTGATCAGTTGCACCGAGTCGGCGATGACTTTCAGTGCCATCCCGGCTTCGTCAGCGGTGCGCTGCGTGTTGTGCACCTCGATCGTGCTGCTGCTCATCGAATCCACCACTTGTGACGTGCCCGCCTGAATGCTTGAAATCATCTGTTCGATTTCGTGCGTTGAGGTCTGCGTGCGGTGAGCCAGGGCCCGAACTTCATCGGCCACCACGGCGAAACCTCGGCCTTGCTCACCTGCCCGGGCCGCTTCGATGGCGGCGTTCAAAGCCAGCAGATTGGTCTGCTCAGCGATGGCACGGATTACGCTCAGCACTTTGCTGATGTCCTGCACTTGGCCAGCGAGACCCTGCACCTGTCCGGAGGTCATTTCCACGCGGTCGGTAAGGCTGCGCATGGCATGCAGGGTTTCATCGACTTTTTCGTTGCCGGTGGCAGCCGCGCGTGTGGTGTCCTTGGCCGCTTCGGAGGTGGAGTTGGCGTTGCGCGCAACCTCTTCGACGGCGGCACTCATCTGGTTGACCGCGGTGGCGGCCTGCTCGATCTCACTGTTCTGCTGCTCTAGGGCGCGGCTGGCGCTCTCGGTGATGGACGTCATCTCAACCGCAGCGGAACTGAGCTGCGCGGAGGCACTAGAGATCTGCCCGATGGTGCTGCGCAGGTTTCCTTGCATGGTATTGAGCGAGCGCATCAGCCGCGCCGATTCGTCATTCCCCTTGACCTCCAGGACAAGACGCAGGTCGCCGTCGGCGATTTCCTCGGCCATCTTCAGCGAGGCGCTCATCGGCTGGACAATGCTGCGGGTCAGCAAGGTGGCGAGCACCAACGTCAGCACCAGCGCGGCGAGTACCACCCCGTCGACGATGGTGATGCTGTGCGCATACACCTCAGTGGCGGTAACGCCTGCGGCAGCGGCGCCGTCGGTATTGTGCTGGCGCAACTCATTGAGTTTGGCCTGATAAGCTCCGGCACGGTCGCGTTGCTCAGTGTTGGCGAAGGTTACGGCCTGGTCATGCTGGGTGGACTCAAGGTCAACGATGCGTTGCAGGCCGTCGAGGTAGGTCTTCATTAGTGCGGCCGCGGCCTCGAATTTGGCCCCTTCTTCAGGGTCGGAAACAAGGTTCTTGCGGTAGAAATCGGTGCGGTCGTTGAGTATGCGCTTGGCGTCCTCAAGGTGCTGCACGGCGACCGCCTGCTCTTGGGGATTCGAAGTTGCCAGTAGGCGGATGCTCTCCAGGCGAGCGCCGAGCAGCGCGATCTGGATGTCGTCAGCGGTCTGTACGCTGGTCAGCCAGTTCTTTTCGATGTCTTGTTCGGTAGCACGCAGCTTCCCTAACTGCACGTAGGCGAAGCCGCCGAGTGCAACGACCAGGAGCGTGATCAAGCCGAAGCATAAGGCCGCGCGAGGCGCGATATTTAGAGAACGTAGGTTCACAGGGCAATTCCGAAGGAGGAAACGTAGAATTTCTGAGTTATGTACGCAGGCCATCGGCAATAAGAGACATAAATTTAGAAAAAAAATCGTTTGCTGCGTACTGTTGCTTTCTAGTATTTCCTGGACTTCATACAGCCAAATTGCGATGGCCTGCCGTCGACCGCTACGTCTGGATCATTGGTCCATCCCTCCTACTCCGCTAGATTTGGGCGCTCAGCTTGGCTGACCTCCGTTTCAGGGGTCCAGATCGATGGTTGAGTGCCGACGATCACAGAGATGATCCAGTGCACCCCTTGAAGCTCTGTACGCATTGCAGCTCGCCGAGCTGTTACGGTCACACCGTCACATCGATGGATGGTAGGCTTTTCGCGGGAATTTCTTGATACATCAGTAAGTCCTATAAATATCACTCTGCGAAGAATCAGCTATGGACTCAATATTGGTTGTCGAGGACGAAAAAATCATTCTTGAGTTAATCGCTGAAATCTTGGAAACGCGTGGCTACAAGGTTCAGGCCTTCCTGAACGCGGACACCGCATGGGAATCCATCAGGGGCCGCGACTACCCTCCCCGCCTCCTGATCACTGACTTGCGTATGCCTGGCGAAATCGACGGTGCCGAGTTGGTGAAGCTTGTTCATGAAATTCAACCCCAGACCCCCATCCTGGTCGCATCGGGCTACCACAGTCATTCTGGGCTGCTAAATGACCCCAACGTCTCCTGGCTGCCCAAGCCTTTTGATATCGAGAAACTGCAGACTATTTGCCAAAAACTGGCACCACTTCCGTAAAATTCACAGCACTATCGTGCTCACAACAACCTTTATGATCATTGGCCGGAGCAGCAATGCCGAATCACCCAACACGTGTAGACGACAGCTCCACCGGCGATATTAGCGGCTCGGATCACAATATCTTTTTTGCCGCCGTCGAAACCACCCGAATGCCAATGATTGTTACGGATCCCAAGCGGCCCGATAACCCCATCATTTTTGCCAACAATGCCTTTATTGACATGACGGGCTACAGTCGCGAGGAGATCGTAGGGTCCAATTGCAGATTCTTGCAAGGGCCCGAAACTGATCCTAGTGCGGTACGCGAGGTGCGCGAGGCCATTGAGGCAAGGACCGAAGTAGCCGTCGAGCTTGTCAATTACAAAAAAGACGGATCGAGCTTCTGGAACGCCTTGTTTATTTCACCGGTTTACAACGATTCCGGAGAATTGATCTATTTCTTCGCCTCTCAACTGGATGTGAGCCGCCGTCGCGATGCCGAGGATGGACTGCGCCAGGCGCAAAAAATGGAGGCCTTGGGACAGCTCACTGGCGGTATCGCCCATGATTTCAACAACCTGCTTCAGGTGATGATGGGCTATCTGGACATTATCCAGCGAGCCGCCGACAAACCCCAATACGACCAACAGCGCATCCTACGTAGCGCCTCGAACGCGCGCGACGCCGCCGAGCGTGCTAAAACCCTTACGCAGCAGCTCTTGGCCTTCGCCCGTAAACAAAAGCTACAAGGGCGCGTGGTCAATCTGAATTCGATTGTCACTTCCTCCCAAGAAATGGCCGAGCGAACACTGATTGATACGGATCTGCGGGTAGTACTCGCGGACGACCTATGGAACTGCCGTGTCGATCCCACGCAGACCGAGGTTGCACTGCTGAACATTTTCATCAACGCCCGTGATGCAATGGAATACAACGAGCACCGCCACCTAACCATGGAGACGAAAAACGTTAAAATCGAGAGCCTGAGCTCCACTTCTTACGACGGGCTTATGCCAGGTCGCTATGTGAGCGTGGCCATCACTGACAATGGATCAGGTATGCCTGCCGCTATCGTCAATCGGGTGATGGACCCGTTTTTCACCACCAAAGAAGAGGGCAAGGGGTCTGGCCTAGGGCTTTCCATGGTCTACGGATTCATGAAGCAGTCGGGAGGCACGGCGAGGATTTATTCCGAAGAAGGCATTGGTACAACGATCCGGATGTATTTTCCAGCAGATGACAGCCACCCTCATAGGCTTGTGGCTACAGAAAGTACATCAGAGCAGACGGGACATGAACGGGTTTTGATCGTTGAGGATAGACCTGACGTGGCGGAGTTGGCCAGAATGGTTCTTGAAGAGTATGGCTATTCTTGCGAGGTGGCCCATAGCGGTAAAGAAGCTCTGTCTATTTTGAAAGGCGAATCATTCGATCTGCTGTTCACCGACCTGATCATGCCCGGTGGCATCAATGGAGTGATGCTGGCTCGTGAAGCCAAGCGTCTGTATCCCAAGCTTCGGGTATTACTGACTACAGGTTATTCAGAGAATTCGTTGGAACGCACTGATACGGGGGGCAATGAATTTGACGTGATCTCAAAGCCCTACGTGCCAACTGATCTTGCCAAAAAGGTCCGACAGGCCCTCGAAGGCCCCAACGGGGTGAGCTAAGTGGTCAGCCGCGTGGGCGCAGCTTTAACCCAGTGGGAAGCTGCGCCCAATTTCTTTTTCGTAGCGTTCTAAAAAATAGTCCCACTGTGCGTTGCTCCACAACGAGTGGCGACGTAGCTGACGCACATCGTGGCGCGCAGCTCGTTTTACGGAAATCCTGGTCCGAGATTTTTCAAGGTCTAGCAATGCAAGGTCGAACCTCGGAACCCCATCTATGACGCTCGGATTAATGAACACATGTTTGGCGCGCATGCACCCGTGCTGCTGACGTCCGCGATGAAGCTTAGCCAGCAATACAGCGAGATTGGTCAGGATGACTTGATGATCCTCTTGAGAAAGATCCATCTGCGCCTGATCCGCTAACCATGTCTCCAGATCTCGGAAGCCTACCAGCTCGCGGGTGACCAACAGTCCTTGCCACTGCCCATTAATTTTCCGCGAGCCGTAGTACAGCGGCTTGGGTGCAAGCACGCCGATCTGGTCCAATTTGGACAGTGCAATCCCCTCCCTAAGAGCAGTAGGACGCCCTAAGGGGTAGCGAATGCTGCGAAAGGTGTGTCCGGTCTGGCGCTTCACGTAGACGGTGCTTCCCTCATGGCTGACGCGCTGCACACCGCTTGTGCCTTCACGGCGTACATTAGGCTCTTCAACCCAAGGCCCATTCGTATTCCACCACTGATCAAAGCGTTCATCTGCAATTTGCAACATACTTGTTTTCCCTACTTCAACGCATTATTCAGGCCATCACAGGCAATACGCCTGATTTCGGTAAATCTCGGATCGCTCTAGGATCTGGCCGCTAGCATTTGTCACCTGCCAAACGCAGTACTCGAAAGAATCTTGTCAATCAGCAGTTCAGGCATTCGATTCTCCTCCGTTTTGGACGGGCAGGACGAAAGCTGACTCGACAGGAGCCGCTATGCAGAATGTTTCGCTAAACCAACACGGAGATCGTCACCATTTCAGGAGTGCGCTTGCCTGACGCCTGACCTGCAGAGCTTCTGACCAAACGCCCAACACCCGTTGCTGGTAGCAGCCAACGGCCCCAGTTTCTAGCCTATTTTATGCCAGATCCGAAAGCCGATTGAAACGTGCGGCCGCGCAGGCTACGTCCTCAAGTTGATATCAGGGCTTGAGCTTGACCAGCTCACCGAGTTTCACCAGCGCCGCCTCAATGGCTGGATCGACAAGCCCCAAAACCCCCATGGTGGCGGCCGGATCAACTGTCAGCGGCTCCAGGGCCTTCAGCGTGGTGAAAGCAACAGCCGCCGCCGGTTGGCCATGTTCATCGAAAAACGCCATGTCATTGCTCATAAGAGCTCCTTTTTCGGAAGGCTTGAACGCGATTGGCACTAGGCGCATCTAGTAAGGTAGACCAGAATCCACCTTCAGGCGTCCAGAGGGAGTGGGTGGCCGGCGAGCACCTGCCGGTCGACCTGTAGGGCGGGGTATTCGATGGGGGACCTTACGCACACTACCGGCGCCGGTGTATCAGCCCCCTCCCCCGATGAAAGCCGGCTGACAGCGGCACAGTTTCAGACGCTGGCCGAAATGCCGGCGGCCTTCGATTGGTTCGCCAATATCGACAACCCGCGCACCCGGCGTGCTTACCAGGGCGACCTGGAGGACTTCTGCCATTTCGTTGGCCTGGCGAATGCAGATAAATTTCGCTCGGTAACCCGGGCGCACGTGCTCGCCTGGCGCCCGATTTAGAAAATCGGGCCTGGCCGGTGCCACCATCGGACGCGAACTGATGGCGCTGGCCAACCTCTTCGATCACCTCCTGGTACATTACGCGGTCGCCGGCGGCAACCCGGTCCACGGCGTCATACGATCGAAGATCGAAAACAACGACGGCGAGACTCCTGCCTTGGGTGATCACCAGGCCAAAGCCCTGCTCGAGGCGCCGGATGAACCACGCTCAAGGGTCTGCGCGATCGAGCCATTCTCGCCGTGCTGCTCTACCACGGCCTGCGCCGCGAAGAGACGGCGCTGCTGCAGGTGAGCGACATCCAGGAGCGTCGGCGGCATCCAGCACCTGCATTCCATCCGCTGGCTCACATTAGCCGCAACTGACGCTTAGGCTGCCTGGGCGATTTGCAGCTGTATATGCAGTCCGGCGGCGGCCAGCATGTTGATGAGCGTGTCGATGCTGAACAGAGTAATCTTGCCGCGAAGCAGATCAGAAATGCGTGGCTGAGTGACGCCGAACAGCTTGGCGGCGCTCGCTTGCGACAAGCCTTGAGCCTCAATGCGCTCCTTCAACGCGATCATCAAAGCGGAACGTACCTTCATATTTTCGGCTTGAGCTGGGGTGTCCTCAATGGCATCCCAGACGCTTTCGAAACGTTGGCTCATGGGCATGACTCCTTTACCAGGTCCCTCAGTCGTTTGGTGGCCAGCACAACGTCCGCGCGGCTGGTTTTCTGCGTTTTCTTCTGGAAGCAGTGCAGTACAAAGATGGAATCTTCAAATTTCGCCACATAGATCACTCGGAAAGCCCAGACGCTTCACGGATGCGTATTTCACGAACACCGGCGCCTATGCTTGCCATGGGTTTCCAATCGTCCGGCTCGCGACCTTGCTGAATCTGATCCAATTGGTGGCCAACTTCTCGCCGGGCATCTTCTGGAAAAGTGCGCAGGTCATTAAGGGCACTGCCGCAAAATTCAATGGATTTGTGATTTCGTTTCATGGGCCATGACCATACAAAATCTTGTATGTTTTAGGCAGTCACCTTGTCCATCAAACGTAGGGTTGCTAGAAAAAATGTGCTCCAGGTGCAGTAACGCTAGTACCGAGCTAGATACCGCCGAGGCCGACAATGCAATTTAGGGTTTGCTACTCATGTTCGCCTATCTGTCAGAGGCTTCTGCGCGTCTTGAGGCGTTTTGGAGTCACGTCTTTGGCAAATGCGACATGCTCAAGGCCCACGCCGGCGCGTACATCCAGTGCGGCCCCGCTGTACCATACCTCGCTGTCCTGAATACGCACCGCATGCGTGCGCAGCCAAGCGTAACGCTCGGCAGCCAGACGCAGCGCGGCCAGTTCGTTAGCGTCGATCAGGTCGGCCGGGGGCAGCGGTTCGGTCATGGTTTATTCCCTTAACTCAGGACTGATTGGTGGCCAACTCTACGCCGCCGTCCAATTCGACCAGGACTTCTGCACCACACGCGGAGCAGGCCGCCGTGACCTCTGGCGATGTTTCGGGTAAATTCAACTTGTCTGCATGGCCGCACACGGTGCAGCGGTACACGTACAGTACAACTGGGGTAGTGGCAGTCGGCATGGGTGATTTTCCTATCCCTGATCGGGGTCAACAGCGACCCACGCTTTCGCCCCGTTGTAGTCGTCGCCACCTTCGGCCTTGAAGACCAGTCCAGCCTTGTCCACCGCGTAGACGCCATGGCGTTCGCTTGCCGGATCCCGCAATCCATTCTTCCAGCCGTACACATTCCCCTCCCACACCAGCACGACGCCGCCGCGGTGCTCCTGATTGCCTGCTCGCCACTTGTCAGCGGTTGCGCGTAGCGCCTCGATCAGTTGTGTCATGGTCGCTTGCCTATTTTGTGCGGATAGTTTACAGGTCAGTGCTTCACACGGTGCGGGACGTGTGGGCAGCAGTCCTCATTTCACCGGCCAGCTGTCGCCACTGCTCGCTACTCAACAGCCGTTGCTCGCCCAGCGACGTCAGATAGCTGTGCACAAACTCCTCGGCGATCATGGCGATGCTCGGGTGCTTGCGCTTGCGCTCGACCATCTCTTCGAGATGGCGGCGTACCTAGGCGATCAGTTCTGGACTGTCTTGCTCGATTTGGATCAGGGGCATGGCGTTTTCCTAGACTTTGCCGCTGTCGAGTCCAAGGCGTCTTGTGATGGCTTCATGATCACCTTCTGCTAAAAGCATATCCTCTGCAAACTGGGCCGTTTGCTCCTTGTAACGACTCCAAACCTGGCGCTGTAATGGGGTCATTTGATCAGTGCCAAGCTCGATAAAGTCGACGGCACTGGCTAGTTCCTCGAAAGCAGCAGCACACCAGGCTGTAGACATTCGTCGCGGAAACTCAACCTCATGAACTAATTCGCTAATGCGTTTTTTGGTGCCTGTCATTAATGTTTTCCTACCGACATGGATACTTTTCGGAGAGTGTAGGAAGTCTGGTGAGGTGTCGGTGGCATAAAGGCATTCCTGAACGGTAGATTTCACGAAACCCGGTGTCGCCATCGTACGCAGTGCCGAGGTTCTGCCCTGTAAGACCATCCCAATCAGGATTGCGATCAAGTCTGCCGTTTCCAACCCCGTTTCCCGGCGCTGCCCCGCAGGTTTTTCAAGCCGTTACGTCACTCATCCTACCCAGCCGGTAGCGGTTTTAGGTATCACGTCGGACTCATCCAGCTTGGAAGCGAACATGCTGACCGCCTCGACGGCGTCACTGGTGCCCGTACGAATCTGCAGTATCACCAAGCCGGCCTGGTCCGCGAGGGTAACACCCCTTTGAGCCACATCCCGCGTGGTATTCATGCTGGATACGGCATCCCGGGTGTCGGTGAGAATCATGCTGATCATCTCGGCGATCTCTGCCGTCGAGCGGCTGGTGCGGCCGGCAAGCTGGCGTACCTCGTCGGCGACTACGGCGAACCCTCTGCCTTGGTCACCCGCCCGTGCCGCCTCGATGGCAGCGTTGAGGGCCAGCAGATTGGTTTGATCGGCGATGCCACGGATAGTATTAACGATGGCGGTGATCTGCTCGGAGCGGTTGCCCAAATCGCCAACCAATTGGGCGGAGGCGCCGATGTTGTCGGCGATCCGCCGCATTTCCGTCGCTGTTTGCTGAATAACTTCGGCACCCTGTTCAGCGACCCGTTCGGTTTCCGCAGAAATGTGGTATGCCCGCGAAGCGCTACGGGAATCCTCTTCGAATTTCTCTACGCGCTCGGTAATATCGCTGGCGAACTTGACGATCTTGGACAGCTTGCCGTCAGCGTCGTACACGGGGTTGTAGGATGCCTCCAGCCAAACGGTGCGGCCATTTTTGCCAATGCGCTTGAACTGCCCGCTGAAGAATTCTCCCGCATTAAGGCGCTGCCAGAATTCGCTGTATTCGTGGCTATTGACCAGGCAAGGCTCACAAAACACGCGATGGTGCTTACCTTTCAGCTCGCTCGGGGCATAACCCATCACGGCGAGAAAGTTGTCATTTGCTGTCAGAACATTGCCATCCAAGCCGAACTCGATGATCGCCATTGCCCGGTCGATTGCGGCGAGTTTTCCCCGAGCTTCCGCGACTGCCATCACCTGTTTCGTCACGTCCAGCGCGTATTTGACGACCTTGCAGACTCGACCCTCTTCGTCCAGCACGGGGTTGTAGCTTGCCTCGAGCCACACGTTTTGGCCCTGCCCGGTGACGCGCTGAAAGGTACCGGAGACAAACTTGCCCGCGCGCAGATCATTCCAGAAGTCGGTGTATTCGCCAGTACGTACAAGCTGTGGGGAACAAAAGTCTCCGTGCGACAGGCGCTCTATCTGCTCCGCGTGGTAGCCCATGGTCGCCAGGAAATTAGAGTTCGCCCGAATAACCTTGCCATCGAGGCTGAGCTCAACGACCGCCATGGAGCGATCAAGCGCATTGACCAGTGACTTATAATTTGCGACCTCAGTGGTCCGAGCAGCCAATTCCTTTTTGAGTGATCCGTTGAACATGGCATACCTCCGGGAGTGGAAAAGTCAACTTGCTTGTATCGGCAGAGGTCAGTTTTTATCAAGGATAAGTTAACGCAAATATCTAGGATGCTCCGATCAACTTACCGCGCAGCGATGGCCAGCCGTAATTCACCATGCACGCAGCGCTATTTCCTGAAAACGAGCTGCCAAGCGGCACCTGAGGCGCACTGCTCGTCATCGGTGAGCGCAGGCTGACCGCTATAGAGTTCCAGCAGTTGGCGAGCGTGCCAGCTGCAGTGGAATGGTTTGCCAATATTGATGATCCTCGCACGCATCGCGCCTACCAGGGCGACCTGAAAGACTTCTGCGATTTCGTTGGGCTCACCGGCACCGAAGAATTCCGCGCGATGACCCGCACGCATGTGCTGTCCTGCGGTCTTGGCTCGAACCGCGCGGCCTGGCCGGTTCGACGATCCGACGCAAACTGGCGGCGCTGGCTAGCTTGTTCGATCACCTTCTGGATAACAATGCCGTCGCCGGCGGAAACCCCGTGCACGCTGTGAAATGGCAGAAGATCGAGACCAATGGTAACCGGCTGGCAATGTCCCCCCTAGATGAGGACGTTTATCCCATTACTTACTATTAAGGTACTGCTTCGACAAGTCGATAACGCAGTACTGACCCCACTACACCTGTGAGCCCGATGAATGTAGTCCACCGCCTATTTATCATCGCCGCGTGCGCCTGCGCCGGCCTGATTGCCATTGCCATGTTTGCGCTTCATACCCTGCATGGAACCATGCTTGAAGACCGCCGCCGCGAGATCTATACCGTGCTGAATCTGGCCAGCAAACAAGTCGAGTACTTCCAGGGACTTGAAAAAGCCGGGACGCTGACTACCGCTGCGGCTCAGGCCCGTGCTGTAGAGGCGCTGGGCGCCCTACGTGACGGCAAGAATGCATATATTTGGGCAAGGACGGATGGGGCATTGAGCATAGTCCACCCCAACCCGGACGTAATCGGCAAGGTTGACTATGGGGCCACGCTGCCTAGCGGCAAGAGCGCCTGGCAGAACTACCTAGACCATTTGCACACTGACCGCTTTGCCTTTTTCGACGATAAAGTCGCCCGCCCTGGCCAGAGCCAGCCAGTGGACAAGATCAATGGCGTGACCCAGGTGCAGGGTTGGAACTGGGTGATGGGCTTTGGGGTATATGCCGATGACATCAGCCAAGCGTATTGGCAACTGGTGTACAAATTCCTGTCCATCGGCGTGCTGGTGCTGTTGGGAGTGATCGCCATCGCTTGGCGCATGTCTCGCAGTATCTACAGTGCCTTAGGTGGCGAGCCTCGGCAGGTGGCCGAGGTCACCGGGGCCATTGCCAACGGCGATCTGCGCCACGTCATGGGCAACAACTACCCTGCTGGCAGCCTGATGGCCGCCGTGGCACGCATGCAAACCGGACTGCGTGGCATGATAACGGACATCAAACAGGTAGCAGAGGAACTCAAGGGAACGTCGACCAGCCTAGACGAGCAGATGCAGCACATTGACAATGCGTCTCAGCATACGTCTGAGGCCACCACGCTCACGGCAGCCGCAGTAGAGCAGATGGCGGTCACTATCGACCAGATTTCCAGCAATGCCCGGATGACCCAGACCAACTCCGAGCGCTCTACGTCGCTAGCTATTGAAGGCGAACGTCTGGTCAGCCAAGCTACCGTTGCGATCGCTGAGGTCTCGCAACAGATTACTGCCGCATCGGGCCAGATAAGCGGGTTGGTGGCACGGGCCGACGAGATCGACAGCATTACCAGTACCATTCGCAATATTGCCAGCCAGACCAATCTACTCGCGCTCAATGCGGCTATCGAAGCAGCCCGCGCTGGCGAACAGGGCCGTGGGTTTGCTGTAGTCGCTGATGAGGTACGTCAGCTAGCCCAGCGCACCGCGCAAGCGACCGAGGAGATCACGGTGATGGTGGCCAGCATCCAGAGCGATACGGGCATGGCGGTGAAAGAAATGCAGGCCATTGAGCCCAAGATGAACGCAGCGGCCGGGCTGGCCCATGAAGCGGCTGCCGCATTGCGCGACATCAGCACCGAAGCGGCTGCCACCTTGGCTCAAGTTCGGGAAATGGCCTCCGCCACGTCAGAACAAAGCCAGGCAAGCGGCAGCGTGGCCCAGAACGTGGAACGCATTGCCTCCATGGTCAGTGCCTCGGCGCAATCGGTTACCATCGCCAATGTGGACGTGAATGCGGTCGTGTCCTCCAGCCGTAAACTGAATGACTCCACCTCGCGCTTCAGGCTCTAGCCTCACGTTTTCAGTACGCAATCCACGCCGACGAACGCCCAACGCTCACTGAGGTTCATTAGCTATATCTTTGGTTTGGCACAATCCTAGGATAGACCAGACACCGGCGGTAAAAGATGCATAGCTCTCAGCTGCTGGATTTTTTTGGTAATCAGACCATCATTCTTGACCAGTCTGCCTCCCCAACTGCAATTGCATATCTGAGGGTGGATCGCAGAAAACCTGACTTTAGCCATCCGCCTCAGTTATACGACCCCGTTCCCTTTCATGAATGATGTAATTGATTGCTTTTCTGAAGAACGTTTGAAGCTTGACTTAGAGCGCCAGGACAGACAGCCCTTTCCAGTACAAGTCATGCCTCAAGCTGTCGGTTCCCAAGCCGATAGCTTGTCAATCTCCTCGTGGACACTGCGATGTTCAACACTCGACTGAAAGAAAAAGTTCGGCATTTAGAGCAACGACTCGCTGTGCTGGAGCATGTCAAGGATACCCTTGATCGGGAAACCGTTGCAGTCACATTGGATGCAAAAGGCGTTGTTCTGGAGGCGAATGCCTTGTTCCAAAAGGAGCTGGGGTTTACCCAAGCGCAGTTGAATGGATGCCTATTGCGCGACTTGAGTCCTCCAGAGCTTGCTAACGATGTCCATCAGCGGCGTGCTCTGGATGCCATCGCCGAGGGCAAGCACTTTAGCGGCTCCCTGCGGCTGTGCAGTTGCGAAGGCCCCGACGTTTGGCTAAGAACGATGGTAATGCCGTTCTCGGATGAAAACGGTCAGCTAAAAGGTATCGCCATCTACTCCAGCGTCCTGACGCGAACCATCGAGGCGTCACGGGAAAATGAAGCACTGGTAGGCGCCTTGATGCGCTCCACCGCCGTGATTGAGTTTTCACTGGAGGGAATGGTGCAAACCGCTAACCAAAATTTCCTTGATAGCATGGGTTATACGCTCGCAAAAATTCAAGGCAAGCATCACCAGATGTTTTGCCTGCCAGGCTACGCTCAGTCGGCCGAGTATGAGGACTTCTGGGAAACTCTGCGACGCGGCACCTATGTAGCTGGCCGATTTTGCCGAATAGACAACCATGGGCGGGAAGTGTGGTTGGAAGCGTCCTACAACCCTGTCTTGGACGCCCATGGCAAGCTATACAAGATCGTTAAGCTTGCCACGGTCATTAGCGACCAGGTTAAACGGGAGAACGCAGTGGCTGAAGCTGCTGATATGGCCCATGACACGTCCGTGCGCACCGGCACCAGCGCACGGCAGGGCCTTGACGTGGTCCAAAATACCGTAAGTGTGTTGAATCAGCTGTCGGGTTTGATGGAGGATGCTACGCACGGCATTCAAGCATTGGACGCTCAAAGCCAGGTGATCGGGACCATCGTCAAAACCATTGGCGGCATTGCAGACCAGACCAACCTTCTGGCCCTGAATGCCGCCATCGAAGCAGCTCGCGCCGGCGAGCTCGGTCGAGGCTTCGCCGTGGTGGCAGATGAGGTTAGACAACTGGCCTCACGCACCTCTAAAGCAACCGCAGAGATTGTGGACGTGGTCAACAAGAACCAGAGCTTGGCTGCCAGCGCGGTGAGCGTTATTGGGCACAGTAAACAGCAGGCAGAGACCGCGTTATCCCTGGCCAGCGATGCTGACGGGGTAATCAAAGAGATATTGGAAGGTGCTAATAGCGTAGTGGCTGCAGTAGAACAATTTTCTCGACAGGCTACCGACTGATCATTCACACAGGGCGTCCAGACAATCTGTGATGCCCGAAGGCTCACGGTGGCCTATCTTTAATTCGCTTTCCACTGCGTGCAAGGATTCCCTCGTGGCGAACAACTCGCTGGGTGAAGATCAGTGATAACACATTTTGCCGCCCCCTACCCTGACAACGAGATACCCCGTGCCCAGCGGGTAACTGAGCTGTGCTACCTCGACACGGTCCAAGACGAAGTACTGGACCGTATCGTGACCTTGGCCGCCGAAAGCTTCGGCGTACCGATATCGCTGATTTCCATACTCGAAGAACAGCAACAATGGTTCCTTGCCAAGGTAGGCATTGCTGTTTCCTCGACCCCTCGAGATATTTCATTCTGCGGCCACACCATATTGGTCGATGAGTTTCTTGAGGTACCGAACGCTCTCCTTGACCCTAGGTTCAGGCATAACGTGCTGGTGACGGGCGAGCCGGAGATCAGGTATTACGCGGGAGTGCCATTGCGCACCCCCGATGGTCTTGCACTTGGAAGCCTGTGCATCATCGACAGGCAACCGCGCGAACCCCTTTCTGCCAGACAACGGGCGACCTTGCATCAACTGGGCGAATTGGTGGTCTACAGGCTGCATGAACTGCGCACTACATCGTTTATTGATCGGCCCACCGGCCTGATGAACAGGATTCGCCTGGAAGACGACATCCATAGGCACTTAAGCGCAGGTGAAGAGCCCCTGCTGATTGCAGTGGATTTCCTCTCGCCGCTTTTTTTGAACGATATCGTGAAGGCGCTGGGTTATTCGTTTCCTCAACATCTAGTCAAAGAAATAGGCCGCCGCCTGAGCGCATTGATCGGTCAGGATTGCGTCCTGTACAGAATCGGCCTGACGCGATTTGCCTTCATCAAGCCCTTCGGAGAGTGCCTTTCGACTCTGTTCTCCATGTTATCGGCGGCCTTTGCGATGCCGGTGATACACGACGGCATACCGATCCGAACCCAGATGGGCATGGGCGCATTGCAACTTGACAAGGCTAGTCTCAATGGACGCGACTGGGTTCGGCTGGCGGTAAGCGCAGCCGACAACGCCCGTGACCTAGGTATCGGCTGGTCCGTGTATCAGGGTGAACTCGATGTTGCCCAGCAAAGGGCATTCAGGCTGCTAAGTTCTCTGTCCTCTGCGCTAGAGGACCGGGAGCAACTGAATCTAGTCTTCCAGCCCAGGATCAACTTCGAGACGGGTACATGCTGCGCCGTAGAGGCATTATTGCGCTGGACGCACCCGGCCCTAGGGCCCATCGGGCCTGCCGAGTTTGTGCCCCTGGCGGAAAAAACCGAGCTTATCCGGCTTTTAAGCCTCTGGGTCGTCGAGGCTGCTATTAGACAGGCCAAGCAGTGGCGAGAAAACGGCCATCATTTCAAGGTGGCCATCAATATCAGTCCTAGTGATCTTGAAGGCCCGGCTTTTACCGACAAGCTGGTCGAATTCCTTGAACGCTTTCAACTGGAAGGTTCGGCGTTGGAAATCGAATTTACCGAAGGTGCGCTGATCAAGAACCTCGCCGAGGTCCGGCTCCAACTGAAGCGCTTGCGCGCATTGGGTATCGATATTTCGATCGACGATTTCGGCACCGGTTACAGCAACTGGACCTATTTGAAGGAGCTGCCTGCTACCTCGGTAAAACTGGACAGATCCTTGATCAAGGACATTCAGAACCAAGAGAAAGATCGGCGACTGGTGACCACACTCATCGATTTGGCTCAACGCCTGGGTTACAAAGTGGTGGCCGAAGGTATCGAAAATCAGGCGAACTTCAACACCGTTAAAGCGTGGGGTTGCAGTGAAGGCCAAGGTTTTTTCATCGCGCCTCCCCTGACCGGCCAAGAGCTGATGCAATGGCTGGCGCAAGATGGCGCAGCGCAGCGCTTTGCCCTCGACGAAAATATTAAAGATCTATGATCAATATCTGTCGCTCAAGCAACGTTGTGCCGGTCGGACCCGACCTCCAGAATTAGCACCGGCGGCCGATAGCACTGGTTAATACCACCTACAATACAAATATAAGGGGGCTCCCTTGATCAGTCGAAGGTCATTTATCGCAGGCTCTGCCGGCGTAATTCTGAGTGCAGGCATCCGCGGTCCGGCAATGAGTGATGCGATCAATCCAACAGGTCGATTGCTTTACGGCTATCCACCAGGAGCTTCCGGAAGCAAGCTGGCCAACGCTTTGCTGCCATTAGTCACCGCTCAGGGCGGCCCACGCTACATTTTGACCAACCTCGAAGGCCGTAGCACTCGCACCGCCAGTATCGCCGCCGTCAAAGCCATTCCAGATGGGACTGTCCTGCTGCAAGCTATCTCTGCATCTTTGACCCTGATGCCTAGTCTTCACAGTAACGTGGGTTTCGATCCCCTCCTTGATCTCAAACCCATCGCCAGCCTGGGTGAGTTCCCTTACCTAATGGTGGTAGGACCTGTCGTACCCAAAACAGTGACAAATCTGGAGAAGTACTTGGCATGGGTAAATGACAACCCTGACTTTCGAAGTATTGGCATCTCCGTTAACGGATCGATTGGTCAGCTGGCCGTCGCAGCCTTGGCGAACAGCACGGGGGCGTCTTTGAGCAGTGTTTCTTACCAAGGGACTGAGGACTTGCTGAATGATCTTCGAAGCGAAACGCTGGCTGCAGCATTTGTCGTCCCTAATCCAGGCATAAGCCCGAGGCTTGAAGCTCCGATAAGGCCGATCGGCATTACCAGCGCTCAACGCTTTACCTACTGGCCCGAAGTCGTCCCTCTGGCAGAGCAGGGTATTTCCTCCATGGATTTGACGGCCTGGTTCGGATGGTTCACTCAGAGCGCAACCCCTGAGTCCGCACTGACGGCATTACGGACTGCCGTCATAAGAATGCAGGCCTCTGCACAATATTCAGACGTCATGAAAGCCCTGATGCTTATCGCCAAGCCCCTGACGCCGGAAAAAATTACTGCACGCATGCATGAGGAGTTTGATCGCTATCGAGATATGGTTGACCGACTGGGTATCCAGAAAATCGAGTGAAGCCATGCAAATCCGTGCCTAACGTGGATAGTGAGGGCTGAGGGCTGTGAAAATTCGGCTAAAAGAATCAATGGGAGCGGTTAAATTTTAACCAATTCCCTCGCGCCCAACGAGGGCAAGGTATCAGCGGTTTTAAACCGCTTTATCCACAGACTTACCCCCAATTTTTGTGGATTTTCAGTAGGACCGATTGACGAGTTGCGTCCCGATATCTTGCAGGCGGAAAGCTGGCTCGGCAAACCTTCGGCGTAAATCTATAGCGCTCTGCCAGATTCAATAGCGCAAAATTTCACCGATGCTCCGGGGCCGTAGACATCACACTCTTGGATGATGGTTTTAGCGTTATCGAAGAGCAGCTTCCTCGGCGTTCCGCCGAAGAAGCGCAGGACTTTTTCAATCCCGGAACACCATGCGGCGGAGTCTTCGCGACGGGAAAAAACGACATAACTTGCCCGGCTCCAATCCAGCGTTGCAACGAATGCCAGCAATGGATCACGGCCACGTCGGATGTCGGTGAACTCCACTTGCATCTGTTCACCAGGCTTGATTTAGAACCGAACGACGGTTTCAGTAGCCTTGGTTTTCAACCTCAGCAGGAAGCTGGTGAGGATCGAATATCCGCCTTCGTAACTTGCTCGCGGATCTCCCTGAGTAGCACCGGCCGAGCTGCCTCTACACGCTGGCGCAGGAAGACCTCGAAAGGCGCAAGCTTGCCCACGCGCTGCGCGCGGGCCATAGACGACAGGCTGGTGCTGGGACTGTAATTTGAGGTGGCGTCGAATGGTATTTCGCGAGCAGCGCATCTGGAGATGCGATGGTCCGAATAGACAGGCCCTGACGATTTCCAAGCGTTGCTCCTGGGACAGCATGGGCAGCTCGTAAAAGCTGCATTGCGCCCAAGTGGTTCAGTTTTGCATCGGTACCGGCAGGTACGGAAACTGCATGAGTCGTCCAACCGCCAAATTGATGACGACCTTATGAAGCCTCTCTACCTTATGTCAACGAGGCTCGCCCCGTCAGTGCTCACCAGGACAATGATTGGCTTCATCGTCTTGGTCTGTCTATCGTTGATTCTGGCAACCACGTGGCAGATGAATCAGTCCAGGCGTGAACGGGTAGCTACCGCTAAAATTGCAGTATCAAACATCGTTCGAGCCGCTGAACAGCAAGCTCAGGACACAGTACGCCAGGCTGATAATACGCTGCGTGATCTCGTCGAGCGCGTGGAGCACGACGGGGTAGCGGGTGATCAGCAAGTTCGATTGGCGAAGCTAATGGCTCAAGACGTGGTGAATGTGGAGGGAATTCAGGGGCTCTTCATCTACGATGCTCAAGGCAACTGGGTCGCGAACTCATTTTCTCAAGGCATACTGGCGAAAAACAACGGCGACTGCGGTTACTTCGTCTATCACCGCGATAATGTTGATGAATCCATTCATGTCGGATCCATTGTAGAAAGCCGCAGCACGGGAGATATGGTCATCCCGATCAGCAGGCGTATCAATGCTCCTGATGGAACGTTCGCAGGCGTGGCTTTGGCGACTGTGCCTGTTGCCTATCTTCAAGCATTTTTCGAGCGCATGGATGTGGATGACAAGGGCGTTATTTTCCTTGCCCTGAACAACGGTGACCTGCTGGCTAGACGACCTACCCTAAGCGCACTTCTGACGACGAATGTGGCCAAAGGCGACATTTTCACCCGTTATCTGCCACACAGCGATAGCGGCACCGCCGTGATCAATTCTGTAGTGGATGGGGTAGAACGCATTTACGCATATCGCCGGGTGTCCGGACTGCCCATAGTCGCGGCTGCTGGTGTGTCCTGCCACCATGTCTTCGCACCTTGGTGGGCCTACGCCTATCGATCCATGGCTCTAATCGGCATGATAATTTTGGCCCTGGCTTTGCTGGGCGCGTTGTTGCGCCGGCAAATCCAGCAGTTGATCACTGCGGAAGGTAAACTTAACACGGCAAGGAATGAACTGGAAATAATCGCCCAGACTGATAGCTTGACGCATCTAGCCAACCGACGCTGCTTCGATACCGTTTTAGAAAGGGAATGGGGGCGGGCTAGCCGGAATAATTCAATCATTGCAATTATTTTGTTGGATATTGACTGGTTCAAGCAATACAACGACCACTATGGTCATCTGCGGGGTGATGAGTGCCTGAGGCAAGTCTCAGGGCTCATTGGCAGCTGTATCAATCGGGCGGGAGATCTTGCGGCACGGTATGGCGGTGAGGAGTTTGTGATCTTGTTGCCTGAAACGGATCTGGAAGGCGCTTTGAGCGTCGCCGAAAAAGTGAGGTTGTCTATTGTAAATGCACTCATAGACCACTCGGCAAGCCCGGTGGGTAATGTGACCATCAGTTCAGGGGTTGTGGCGATCAGCACACCTATCAAGGATGGCCATAGCCACGCGTTAGAAGAGGCAGATCGGCTTCTTTACTGCGCTAAAGCCAAGGGGCGCAACCGAGTAGAGGGTCGACTGATTCAAGGTTTGGATGGGGTCGGCAAAGCTGCAACGGCATTGAACTTGGTCCGTGATGGTTGAGAGTGAAAGATTTGTGCATGCAGAAATTGATCTGAGTGTCTGGGACTGACGGATTTTGTATTCGGATTTCATCACCCCAGGGGTCTGGAATAGCGCTGCAGCGAGTTGTCGACGAAATGCATCCAAGAACGATCAGCGGTAGGGACATTTGCGGGATGATGGCTGTCCGATATCACTCTCGCCACATTGGGCCTGCGAGGCCTGCCATGACCGACTTGCTGCGTACCAACCCCTATCGTTTGCCTTTGCTTTTGCTCGCAACTTTGCTGACAGTTGCCGGTCTTGCCACCCTCTGGGAGTTCGAACTTGAGGCCTATGCTATGCACTGGCTGGGGCTACCGTACGACGGCGATTTTGAAGATGGCGAGCGGTTGCGGTTTATTCTGACCTCAGCAAGTTTTTCGCTGATTGCGATGATCGTACCAAGTGTTGTACTCAAACGTATGGTCTCCAACACCCAAAAAATTCACCGCCGTTTGTTGCGGCTCCAGGTTCAAACTGAGCGTCTAGCCAACAACGATTCTTTGACCGGTCTGACCAATCGCCGCGTTTTCATGGATGTGTTGCGCGAGCAACTCGCTCAGCACAAACCCCTGGCGATCATGCTCATCGACCTCGATCATTTCAAGGCCATCAACGACGAGCACGGCCATTCAGTCGGTGATGCAACGCTGGTTGAAGCGGCTCGAAGGCTACAGGGCATTGCCAATCAACATGAAGGCGTGGCCGTACGGTTGGGTGGCGATGAGTTCTGCCTGCTGCTGATGGGTCAAAAAGATCAAAGCGAACTGACTCAGATCGCGCAGATGACGATCGCACTGTTGGGCGCGCCTATGCCAGAGGTCTCCATAGCAGCTCAGCTAGGGGCAACCGTTGGTGTGGCACGCTCATGGAAAGACTCACAGGATCCTTCGATGCTGCTGCATTATGCAGACGCCGCCATGTACAGAGGCAAACATAGCGGTCGCTCCGCCTTTAATTTCTACGACTGTGCTTACGAACAAGAGAGGTTGGCTCAACAAGATCTTGAGGCTGCACTGATCATGGCGGTGGAAAAAGAGGAAATTGTTCCCTTCTATCAGCCAATTGTGGCCCTGCCCTCGCAAACAGTGGTGGGCTACGAAATACTGGCCCGCTGGATGAAGGCTGATGGCACCACGGGAATGCCGGTAGACTTCATACCGCAACTCGAGCGCCTGGATCTCATTCCAGCCATGACGCACTCGCTGGTCAAGCAAGCCTGCCAAGCGGCCAGCGAGTGGGATGATTCGCTGCATTTATCGCTCAACGTCAGTGCTTCCATGATTACCGATGAGTCGTTTCCTGATCGCCTTCTGGCTCAGCTTCGGCAAGAGAAATTTCCATTCGAACGTTTTGAGGTGGAAATCACTGAGGAGGCTCTTGTGGGAAATCTTGAAGCCGCACAACGAAACCTTAGTAAGCTCCACGCGTATGGCATTGTCGTAGCCCTGGATGACTTTGGGATTGGCTACTCGGGTTTGTATCATCTGACGCGGCTATCCATCGACAAGATCAAGATTGACCGATCTTTCTTCGAGGCCGGTAAGCTCGAGCATTTGCCTATGGTCGAGGCAATCCTAGGAATGGCTCAAAGCCTGAAGATGAGGGTAACTGCTGAAGGTATCGAGGACTTCCACCTGCCCTACCTGCCTGAATGGCTAGCGCAGAACGGTTGTCATTATGCTCAGGGATACCTTTATGGGAGGCCTCAGTCAGCTACCGACATCGCCGTTCCACGACACAGTGTTCTATGCCTCACTGGTATTGAGGCTCCTGAAGCATAGGCGAGTTGAACAATCAGACCTATATACCTAAATGGACACTCGGTGCACGATTTCGAGCACTCAGACCGACGAGTGGGAACGACTTGGGAATGAACCCGATAATCCACGTTTGAACAGGTGTGTACTGTTCAATGAGAACGGTGCTCGTTGAGGCCTCGGCGCTGTATCATCCCAAACCGCTTAGACGACCTCTGACGCGATTCAGAATGCGAAGCACCGTGTCATCGGAGGGAAGAGACTGGCAACCCTCCCATCGGCATTGGATCAGACGGCATCTTTTTCAGCGAAAGGGATATTCACCACGAACTCCGTTCCGTGCTTCTCGTCTGAGGTCACCTCGATGACGCCATCATGAGATGCCACGATCTGAGCCGCGATATACAAGCCCAGCCCCAGGCTCGCTTGTGGACCGCGATTTTGGGTGTCCTGCAGACAATATTGCCCCATCGGATTGAAGAGCGCAGGGAGGCGCTCGCTAGGGATGGCATGCCCATGGTTATGAACACGAAACTTCAGTGAACCGCCCTTTGTCCCAAGAGTGATTTTCACCGGTGACTTCGCCTTCCCGTGCTGCAGCGCATTGCCTATCAGATTAGAAAATACCTGCTCGAGACGAGTGGACTTGCCCCTACCAGACCGGACACCAACTCCCCATTAAATTGATGCTGCTACCAAACGCCTAAATTCTCACGGCGACCGATATTTCAAAGCGCTGTGCGGATGCTGCTCGTTGTAATGCTCGAAGGCAATCGTCAGATTTCGCAGCGCTGTTTCTCGATCCGGCTTGGGCATGTGCGCCACGTAATCTCGCTTGATCGTCTTCACGAAGGTCTCTGCCATGCCGTTGCTTTGCGGGCTGCGTACCGGTACGGTCACCGGCTGCAGGCCGATCTGACGGACAAACAGGCGCGTCTGTTCGGCGATATAGGCCGAACTGTTATCGCTCAACCACTGCACCGGCGTGCTCGGTAGTTGATCCCCAAATCGCTTCTCCACGCTTTCCAACATCAAGTCTCGGATGTCGTCACCGCTGTAGCCCGTCGGGCTAGCGACCCAGCCGATGGCTTCGCGGTCACAGCAGTCCAGGGCAAAAGTCACGCTCAACTTTGCACCGTCGTCGCAGCGAAACTCAAAGCCGTCCGAGCACCAGCGCGTATCGCTGGTAGTAACGGCAATTCGGCCTTCATGCCGGCGTTGCACACCAGGTTGCTTGATGCGTCGTTCCAGCAAGAGATCGTGGTCGCGCATGACGCGGTAAACCCGTTTCACATTGATCGGGGCCAATAACTGGACTTCACGCTCGCGGCGCAACAAGCCCCAAACACGACGGTAGCCATAGCTCGGCAACTCGCTGACTTGCCGCTTAATCTCAGCGACCAACTCCGTATCGTTCACCAGCCGACGTCGCCGCACTTTGGGCGATACGGATTGCTTGATTCGAACCGTTAATTGCGAGCGCGACACACCGAGACATTCGCTGACCAGTTTCACTGGTCGTCCCCCGGCAACAAGGGTGAGTGCGCAGTCCATTTTCGCGACCGGGCGATCTCCACTGCCTCTTTGAGGACTTCGGCCTCCATCGTTTTCTTGCCCAGCATCCGCTGCAACTCTCGGATCTGCTTGAGCGCATCGCTCAGTTCCGACGCCGGTACCACGGCCTCGCCAGCACTGACCGCCGACAAGCTCCCGTCCTGGTAAAGCTTGCGCCACAGGAACAGCTGGTTGGCATTGATGCCGTTTCGCCGGGCCACTACGGACACACTTTGGCCGGGTTCGAGGCTCTCGCGAACCATGGCCAGCTTCTGGTCGGTGCTCCAACGGCGTCGGCGTTCCTGGCCGAGCAGCTCACCACGCTTATCGTTGCTGTTAGTCATATACATACCCGTTTGCCTATCCCTTATCTAAGGGGGGAACGGTGTCATGTCTTTCATGGGGCTCGTTCAGTAATTCAGGACCTTAAGCGACAGCTGTGAACGCATCACCAACTCGAAGGCTTCTTCGTTGCCGCGAATCTCGGGCTCAGCCTTCAGGTAGTTGAACAGCGGGCGAACGCCCTGACTAAACGATGTGGGCACACACTCCCTGAGTTTTCGACCAGAAGGCGAAGCTGATTTGGAGGTGTTGGGTGGTCGCAAGTCGGGATTCGGTTCCATGCTAGCCACGCTAGCGAACGAGAAATCGATGCCTACTTCAGACCCTCCCTAGGGATGCTCCAATCAACTTGCCGCGCAGCGGTGGCAAGCCGTAATTTGCCAGGCACACAGCGCTATTTTCCGAAAGCGGTCTGATGAATGACTTGGGACACCCGCAACTTCACGAGGAAAACGCATTCCCCGAGAGTCGCGGTTAGCATTCACGCTGTGCGTCGAATCAATGAGGAGTCAATTTCGGATACCGAGTTGATACCCAGCAGCGCCATATCCCGATCGACCTCTGTGCGGAGGATGGATGCTGCATGGCCTACCCCAGCAGCGCCGGCCACTGTTGCGGCGAAATTGAAAGACCGTCCATTGAAAACACATCGTGCCCCAAGCGAGAGCGCTTTGAGCACATCTGTTCCGCGCCGGATACCACTGTCCAGCATCACGGTAATCTCATCCGATACGGAACCAACAATCTCAGGTAGCACGTCGATTGGTGACACTGATCCGTCCAGTTGGCGGCCGCCATGGTTGGAAACTATGATTCCGTTCGCGCCATACTTTTGCGCCAACCTGGCGTCGTCTGGACGCATCAAACCCTTGACGACCAAGGGCCCGTCCCAGTGCTTTCGAACGACCTTGAAATGCTCCCAACTCAAATGGTCTCTCGCAGCGAAATCGCGCTTGACGGACGCGGACAGGATCGGAGCCCCGCGCTCGGCACGCCAGTTCTCGAAGTGTGGCATACCGTGCTTTGCAAGTGTCTTCAGGAACGTTCCGAAAAGCCAGGATGGATGGCTTATGCCATCAAATGCCAATCGTAAACTGGGCTTGAGAGGCGTGGTAAAACCATTCCGAACGTATCGTTCTGGGTTGACCTGAACTGGAAGATCGACCGTGACGACCAAGGTTTTGAAACCCGCCGCCTTGATGCGAGTGAGTAACTCAATGATCCGTGGAGAATCGCCAGGTATGTAGGCTTGAAACCAGGTGTTAGGGGCCGCCTTAGCGACTTCCTCCATCGGAATCAGCGACGCTCCACTCATGATTGCTGGCAGCCCCCACTCTTGGGCAGTACGAGCAAGCACGATATCGCCGCGATAGCACCACATTGCGGCCAAGCCAACTGGCGATATGCCGAACGGGCTTTGGTAGGTCTGACCGAACAGCTGGATGCTCTGGCTTCGGTTAGCAACACCCTCAAGTATCCGAGGTGTAAAACCCCAATGCGAAAACGCACTGCGATTCAATGCCATGGATTGCTCATCGTCGGCCCCATTGGCTATGTAGCTGTAGAGCTGGCGCGGTAGCTTTCTTTTGGCGTGCTCTTGGAAATCGGAAAGACATAGGATCTTCTCCAACACACCGGTGAAAATATGGTTGACCCCAACTGCCGGTTGTAAAGCCACGGCCGAATCGCCGGCACCAGTCTGAATTGCCTTATGGACGCTACTCATCACTCATCGAACCCCGGAAAATGACGAGCCACCCGACGCATCATAGGAGCCCAGATGACCTCTGGGCCACGACCACGGCGCCCCGCAGCGATCTGATTGGGCGCGTCATCTAGAATCCAATCAGGTATGGCGACCAAGGTACCGCCACCGGCTTGAGCTCGGACTTGAATCATGCAGGCGCTTTCAAATTTATGCATGGCCAAGAAGGCATCAGCTGCAGAACGCCCTGTAGTCAACAGACCATGATTTCGAAGCATCAGGTATTGGTTACTACCCAAGTCACGAGCAAGGGTTCCACGCTCAGCCTCCTTCAGCGCGATACCCTCGTAGTCGTGATAACCCAAGGAACCAAGGACATACATCGATTGCTGCGACAGAGGCCGCAGACCCTCTTTTTGCGCCGATACCGCAACGCCATTGATCGAATGGACGTGCATTACGAAGTGAGCGTCGGGGCGAGCAGCGTGCACGGTGCTATGGATCAAAAATCCTGCTGGGATGATGTCGTACTCAGACTCCATCACCTTCTCTCCATGGAGATTCACCTTCACGAGGCTGGATGCCGTGACCTCCTCGAACATCACCCCATAGGGGTTAATCAGGAAATGCTCTGTCCCAGGTATCTTGGCAGTGATATGGGTAAAAATCAGATCGTCCCACCCAAACATCGCGACCATCCTGTACATGGCAGCGAGATCGACCCGCAGTTGCCACTCCTCATCGCTAACAAGATGCTTGACGCTGGGGAATTGAAGTTGCTCGATTGTCATTGTTCTGCCCCTTTCGGAAAATCTTCTGCTTCAGGCTTGACGTTTAGGCCGCCCAGCCGCCGGTGGATCGTCCTCATACCCTATTCAAAGAGCATCAATGAGGCTATGGCTCTATCGCATAGCAGATATTTGTCAAAGCTGGAGCCAATCCTGACTCCGCTCACTAGGATCCAGCCTTACTGTTGACACCGCTCTAAATCGCCGCGCAGCGCTGAAGAGCGCGTCTGCCAAGCGCTGGCGAAAACGGTAGTCAACTGAGCAGTCGTTCCTCCGCGCACCGCCGCGACCCGATCATAAAAACAACCAAATGGGAGCCTTACCCATGCAAGATTCCAAGCCTACGCGCACTAGATACAGCGTCCTGCTGATACTGTTCCTCGTGACTGTCGTTAACTACGCAGACCGTGCAACTATCTCGATCGCTGGATCCAGCATACAAAAAACCCTCGGGATTGATGCCATTTCACTCGGCTACATTTTTTCGGCCTTCGGGTGGGCCTACGTCATAGGACAAATTCCTGGTGGCTGGCTCCTCGACCGCTTTGGCTCCAAAAAAGTTTATGCCGGGAGCATTTTCACCTGGTCGATGTTCACCCTCCTTCAAGGTGTGATCGGTGAATTCGGGCCCAGCACGATTGTCGTCGCATTCTTTTTTCTTCGCTTCATGGTTGGCCTTGCCGAAGCGCCCTCGTTTCCAGGAAACGCGCGCATTGTAGCTTCGTGGTTCCCATCTCAAGAGCGTGGAACAGCGTCTGCAATCTTCAACTCTGCCCAGTATTGCGCTACCGCCATTTTTGCTCCCGTGATGGGCGCAATCGTTTATCACTGGGGCTGGCAGCATGTGTTTGTCGTCATGGGCGTCTTGGGCATCATCATGTCGGGGGTCTGGATGGTCACCATCTATGCGCCTAAGGATCACCCGCGCGCCAATGCTGCCGAGGTGGAGTTCATCGCCGCAAACGGCGCTCTGGTTGATATGGACTCTCCACGTGAGAAAGGAGACAAGGGCAATACTTGGAATTACGTTGGGCAGTTACTTACCAATCGGATGATGATAGGGATCTACCTGGGCCAATTCTGCATCAATGCCCTGGTCTACTTCTTTCTTACCTGGTTCCCGGTATACCTGGTTCAGGAACGCGGAATGACGATCCTTAAGGCAGGCTTCGTAGCCTCACTGCCTGCGATCTGTGGCTTCGCTGGCGGAGTGTTGGGTGGGGTGATTTCAGACGCACTGCTTCGTCGCGGCCACAGCCTGAGCATTGCACGCAAGACCCCATTAGTCCTGGGGCTCATTCTCTCCATGAGCATGATTCTGTGCAATTATGCTGGCTCTGACTCTGTAGTCGTCGGCCTGATGGCGCTGGCCTTCTTCGGAAAAGGATTCAGCGGTCAAAGCTGGACAGTCATGTCTGATACGGCTCCGAAGCAAATTGCCGGCTTAGCGGGTGGCCTGTTCAACATGATCGGCAACATCTCATCGATCACCACGCCGATCGTGATCGGTTACATCATTGCCGGTACCGGCTCATTCAAAATGGCTCTGATCTTCGTGGGCGCCAACGCCTTCATCGCCGCGTTCAGCTACCTGTTTATCGTGGGAGAAATCAAGCGTATCGAGCTCAAGGTACCGACACCCAAACAGAGTATTGCCTCTCCTTATAAACCTCCGCAGGCTGCCGATCAGAGGTAATTCACACGGCTCCATCCGGAACCTGATTAGCCCTGCCCTGATGCTCAAGCATCGGGGCTTTTTTACGTTTTGGGCTAGACTTGCAGGGCGGTCGCATCGGCAGGGAATAGCCGCTACCGGGCGATGGCCTCCCTCTGGTAACGTCCCGACGTACCCCAGTTTTGTAAGGCTGCTATGAATTCAGATGATCTAATGCTTTTCGCCCAAGTGGCCGAAAGCCGCAGTATCTCCCGAGCGGCGGTTGAGCTCGGTACAGACCAATCGACGGTCAGCAGGCGAATTGGTGCGCTGGAGGCGCATCTGGGTGTAAGGCTTTTTCATCGGAGCGGTCGAGGAGTGACCCTCACTGAGCGTGGGTATCAGTTGCTGGCTCACGCTAAAATAATGCACGACTCTTTAGAACTCGCAGAACGTTCCATGAGGGAAAGCGCGGATCTTGGGCCGAGCAAACTATGCATTGCAGCTCAACCTACGGTTGCCAAGACGCTTTTCGCGGGTCTGGTCGGTGCCATTAAAAAGCGCTACCCCAATACCCAGATCCAAGTCATAGAGACTTTGGGCGCCGATATCGTCACCCGATTGAACAACGGGACGGTAGACGTAGCAGTTTTTTACTTACCCGAACACCCAGGCGCGCTTAGGTTTGATACGTTGCTGACTGAAGAGGTGAAGTTGGTCGCACCTATTGATTATCCCTTACCGGGAAACACTATTTCAGTCAATGAGCTGGCGAGCGTGCCGCTTATACTGCCGAGTACCCACTACGGCATACGGTTGCTGGTTGAGACCATGGGAAGCAGAGTGGGCTTTACGCCAAACATCACCCTGCTATGCGATGGCTCAACGTCCATAACAACCAGATTGGTGGCTCAAGGATGCGGATGCACCATGCAGTCCGAGGCATCGGTACTGGACGAAATTCAACGGGGCGCCATCAAAACCTACAAGATAGTCGACCATGATCTCATTCGTTCTGTAGTGATCGCTTGGCCAAAAAACCGTGCTACCGGGAACAGTTTGTGGACGATCAATCAGCTGATTCGCAAGGTGACTACAAACATAGTTGAGAGCGGCCGATGGCCGGGAGCGGAACTAGCCCCGGCCAAACGTTGAGGATTCCCTATTGTTGGGATTTTAATGAGGGGGGTAGCAGTGCTGCAGGTACATCCTGATAGCAAATAGGTCTCAGGAAGCGTTCGATGGCAACGGTACCAACTGACGACGTCCGCGAGTCCGACGTTGAAGGAAATGGGCCACCATGAACCATGGCTTTGCTGACCTCTACCCCTGTCGGAAAACCATTGAAGAGAATGCGCCCTGCTAGCCGCTCAAGCAGCGGCATTAGTTTTTCAGCTATGTGAAAGTCCCCTTCATCCGCATGGATAGTGGCCGTCAGTTGCCCATCCAGTGAAGAAACGATCTTGAGCATTTCCCCCATATCCTTGCACCTGACCAACACGCCACTTGGGCCGAAGTTCTCCGCATGCAGCTCTGGCGCCACCAGGAAAGCAGCAGCACTTATGGCAAACAAGGCGGCTTGGGGCTCATACGTTTCTGTAGGTACTGGAGATTCACCTACAAGCACCGCTGCGCCAGAAGTGCGAAGTGCGGCAAGGCCCAGACTATAGGAGGAATGGATACCAGGCGTCAGCATCGTGGCCGGTTTGCTAATCGCCAAGGCATTTACCACCGCCGCCTCAAAACGCTCCAAATCCTCTCCCTCAATGGCAATAAGCAGACCAGGGTTGGTACAAAACTGCCCACTACCCAAGGCTAGGGAAGATACGAAACGTTCTGCGAGCTCTGGGGCGCTTCGTTCCAGGATGGCGGGCAGCAAAAATACTGGATTGATGCTGCTCATCTCCGCATAGACTGGAATCGGAACAGGCCGAGACTGGGCGATGCGTACAAGCGCCAAACCAACATGACGCGACCCAGTAAATCCAACTGCCTGAATAAGCGGATGCCCAACTAAAGCCTGCCCTAAGGTTATGCCTGGGTCGACGACCATCGAGAATACGCCATCCGGCATTTCAGTCTTCTTGGCAGCCCCAATCACCGCCCTTGCTACCAATTCGCTGGTGCCTAGATGGGCAGGATGGGCTTTCACGATAACTGGACAACCCGCTGCCAGGGCAGCGGCGGTGTCCCCACCGGCGACGGAAAATGCCAAGGGGAAATTACTGGCGCCAAATACAGCAACGGGCCCCACGCCAATCCGGCGTAGACGTAGATCTGGGCGTCCACCTTCAACACCCTGCTCAATGACCGCTCCGTCCCAATCACCGTCCCTGAGGAGCTCAGCAAACATCCGGAGTTGCTTAACCGTGCGCTGACATTCGCCGCGCAGCCTGGTTTTAGGCAATCCCGTTTCGAGATGAGCACGCTCGATGAGTGCCTCCCCTAAATCAAGGATGCCCTCAGCAATCGCTTCCAACCAGTCTGCACGCTGTGCTCCGGGTAACGCTCGGAACGTATTGAAGCAGCCATCTGCAAGGGAACACGCGCGTTCCAAGTCCTCCAATGTGTTACCACCGAATGATGGCTGCACAGCGTCACCGGTAACTGCAGCGAGTGGGGCGACCGCATCGGCGGTACCCCTGATTGGTGTGAAGCCAATAAACGACTCACCAAGAATTCGCACGAATCAAACCTCCTCCAAGCGCATCTGCGGAGTAATTTGGAGCGGATCCGTCATGAGCTCGATAAGGGATGCTACCCCGGATTTAACAGCACGTTCAAAAGCAGCCGGGAAATCCTCCGTCCGGTGAACACGCTCTGCATGTGCACCAAAGGACTTAGCAAATGCAACAAAATCGGGATTGCTGAGCCGAGTACCGCTGACTCGACTTGGGTACGTTTTCTCCTGGTGCATCCGGATCGTGCCAAACATGCTGTTATTGATCACCAAGGTGATCAGCGGAGCACCGAATTGCATAGCCGTCGCGAATTCCTGCGGATACATCATGAAGCAGCCATCACCTGCAAAGCAGACTACGGTTTTGTCAGGGTATTGAAGCTTCGCCGCTATTGCTGCTGGAAGCCCATAGCCCATTGCGCCGTTGGTTGGCGCGAGCTCTGTAGTCGGCGCGCGATAACGGTAGAAACGATGCAACCAGACGGTGTAATTGCCGGCACCATTGGTCAGGATCGCGTCTTCGGGCAAGGTTTCATTTAGGTAAGACATCACGCCACCCAGATCGACGCCGGCCAGCTCGGCATGCGGCGGTGGCGGGGTGGAGTGCTTCAAATAATCAGCACGGGCGTCGCGCGTCCACTCATCCCAAGTGCGTCCCTCTACAGGGGACTGCTTAGCCATGCCGTTTGCAAAAGACTTTAGAGTAGCGAGCACGGGAAGATCTGCCTGGAAGACTCGGTTCAACTCAAAGGGATCCGGGTGCACGTGAATGAGCGTCTGAACAGGGGAAGGACTCTTGATCACTTCATAAGCCTGAGAGACTGACTCGCTCATCCGCGAGCCAATAACCAGCAGCACATCAGCGTCAGCAACGCGCTTGATCAACTCAGGCGAGCTACCGAGCCCCAGTTGCCCGACATAATGTGGGTCACGGTTATCGAACAGATCCTGGCGACGGAAAGAGGCGGCAATAGGCAGATTGTTGGCGGTCACGAATTGCTTCAGCGATTGAACCGACTCGCTGTCCCAACCAGTCCCTCCAACTACTACCAAGGGTCGCTTGCTGCGGGTTAGCATCGCCCGGATTTCGGCGATGTTTTCGGGATCCGGCGCGGTTGTTGGGACGCGCACGGCGTCGATATCCTGTACGTCAGCAGTACCAAATAGCACATCTTCTGGCAGCCCGATCACCACAGGGCCAGGACGCCCAGACATTGCTATGCTGAACGCACGACTGACGATCTCGGGAATTCGATCAATGCTCTCGATTTCAGTTGCCCACTTGGCAAGTCCACCGAACATTTGGCGATAATCGACTTCTTGGAAGGCCTCGCGATCCCTCATGCCAGACTCAATCTGCCCGATAAACAGGATCATCGGTGTCGAATCCTGTTTTGCGGTGTGCACACCATTGCTGGCATGAGTAGCTCCAGGCCCCCGCGTGACGAAGCAAATGCCTGGTCGGCCGGTCATTTTGCCGTAGGCATCCGCCATGTTAGAAGCGGCGCCTTCATGCCGGGAGACGATGGTGCGAATGGCGCTAGTATCGTGCAACGCATCGAGCACAGGGAGATAGCTTTCTCCAGGCACACAGTAAATGGTATCCACCGCATTGCGGATCAGCGCCTCAACCAAAATCTTTCCGCCGTTACGCGATTTTTTGTCGTCACTCATCAATCAGATTCCTTGTTCTAAGTTTCTCAGGGCGGAGCCTGCCTGATAGTCTGCGGGCCACCTACTAAGTCGTTCCCACCCAGCAACACAGTGCGCTCAGCATAATGCAGTTTGAGGAACCGTCTTTATCGCAAGACAACGGTATTACCCCATCACTAGCTACATTAAATCATGAAGTAGCCCAGTGCCATGGGACTGGCGCATAGCAGATATTCAGCCTAAGCAACAGAGCAAAATACGCGCTTAAATCTCGAAAAAAACCTCAAAAACGCTCCAAATACGATACACCGACTATAGCTTTATTTTTCAAATCATATAGTTATGCAGCCAGCCATAGAAACCATGAAAAAATCGTACCAAAAAACAAGGCGCTGATAATCCATGCGAATCAGGGCAAAACCGACCACCACGACCATTGCGAAATTATCTCATCGTGAGTATGTTTTTAGCGGCAACGTGCCAACCTCAACACACCTAAGAGGATGTAAAAAAGATGCAAAAAAATAACAAACACATCGTCCCACTGCTGCTCTTAGCTTTTACCCTATCCGCTATCAATTTGGCTAACGCGGACGCTAACAGCGATGTACTTGCTGCTGCATCCAAATTAGACAAGGCGATGCTTAGCCGGGACTCAGCCAATCTGAGACTACTCACTGCTGATTCTTTGACCTATGGTCACACAAGCGGAAAAATCCAAACAAAAAGTGAGTTTATTGGTGAATTGGAAGCGGGGAAGACAGTGTTCAAAACACTTTCCAGCTCTAATCAGAAAGTTTTCCTAGATGGAACGACCGCTATCGTTCGAAGCCATTTCTCGGCAGAGGTCGCAAAAGGCACCGAGACAATGCCGATGGAGATCGAAAATTTTCAAGTTTGGCAAAGCTCTCATGGCAAATGGTTACTGATTGGCCGACAAGCCTTCAAATCGTAACTCGTATAGAGTTAAACTCCAAACACATCCATTTTTTTCGTTAAATCGATGCAGCGAGAACTGTGCAGGTGCTGGTTTTTCTCAGACACCACATATTGTATCTGCACCAGTTCTCAAGCTGCGAAGGGCGTCCTACCATACCTGCAATCGTCTATATGGATTCTCAATCCTCCACTCAGAGCGCGGATCACAGAAGGGCATGGCCTCACGAATCTGTCGCTGACGAGAGAAGCAAAATATTCGTCCCGACCGCCCGACCTCGGCGTCTGAGGGCCTTGGCTGAGCGATCAAACCGGTAGTCCCATTTCGCAATGGCTCAACTACATCCGGCGGTTCAACGGTGGGAGCTAGACTCACAAATATCTAGTCGGCCATTTAGTGCATACCTGCTTTGCATTTTTGCCATTAACCCTACGACCCTCGGCCCTCATAATCCCGGCGAACGCAGAATTCAGGCACATCACCAGCGAGTCTCGGTATTTTTACAGCCACCTACAGGTTGTACTGTGCCTCCCCTGTACCGCCCTTGAACACATTCTGAAACCGGCAACAAAAAAATGTGCATCATTCAAGGTGCATCGCACTTTTGAATGGTGTTTACATAGGAGTGGCTTAAACGACCTAGGACAGCCCTACCCACCAACAACAATGGCATATCTTATGCAAATCAAAGACACTCAGATTTTCCGCCAACAAGCCTACTGCAATGGATACTGGATTGATGCGGATGATGGTAAGACGATAGACGTCAACAATCCGGCGACCGGCCTAATTATCGGTACTGTTCCTAAGCTAGGTGCTCTCGAAACACGTCATGCCATTGAGGCGGCGCTGTAGTGGTCTAATGAAACCGGACACCCATTTAGGCGAGAATGCTCGCCACAGAGAGGTGTCTGATGACCAAGCAACGTCGTACCTTTACCCCAGAGTTCAAGCGCGAGGCTGCGTGCCTGGTGCTC
>NZ_JAIWJA010000015.1 GCF_020515695.1 Pseudomonas sp. MWU16-30317
AGAGCGGTGGGTTGATTCTTTCGTCTCAACCGAGGCGCGCATTCTACGCTAGCCTCACATCCTGTCAAGCGTTTATTTTGAAGTGTTTCGCTAGAAACCTGAACAACTTCAAACACTTGACTCGCTTCGATCTCTCGTTAGCGGGAGGCGAATTCTACAGCGTTTCAAACCGCTGTCAACCACCTTTTTCACCGCTTTCGAATCGTTCATTTAAGAACTGATCGAAACCTTACCTCGCCACCCTGAACCTGTAACTCGTTGATTAAAAAGGAGTTTCAAGTTCCGACTGCGCCGGAAGTGGGGCGAATTATAGACAGATTGAAACCCCCGTCAACCACTTTCTTAAAGAGTTGAACGCAGCAAGCTTCAAGCCACAAGAAAAGCACACCGGGGCCGCCTTTAGTTGCGGCTTGCATCTCTCCAGTGCGCACTATATTGCCCATCCAGCAAAGCTTGAGCATTATAGTCGGCTCAAGCCTGCCCAATGCCTCCTATATAAGCACCAGTCCCCATGACAACAACAAGTCGTAACCTCACCTCCACGCTCTACCCCATAGGCTTGCTGCTGATCGCCATGGCCACTATTCAATCCGGTGCTTCCCTGGCCAAAGAGTTGTTCCCGGTGGTAGGCGCCCAAGGGGCCACGGCCTTGCGGCTGATCTTTTCCAGCATCATCCTGGTGGCGATCTTCAAACCATGGCGCAGTAACTGGACACCGCAAAGCCTGCGCAACATCCTGTTCTACGGAATGGCGCTCGGCTTCATGAACCTTCTTTATTACCTGGCCATCCGCACCGTACCGCTAGGAATTGCAGTGGCGCTCGAGTTTACCGGGCCGCTGGCAGTGGCATTATTCGCCTCACGCCGCGCCATCGATTTCGTCTGGATTGCCCTGGCGGTCATCGGCCTAGTCCTGCTGATGCCGGCAATGGACTCGCCCACTAGCCTCGATCCGGTGGGCATGATCTATGCTCTGGGCGCTGGCGCCTGCTGGGCGGCCTATATCATCTTCGGAAAAAAAGCCGGGGATGACCACGGCGTGCAAGGCGCCGTACTCGGCGTAGTAGTTGCAGCCGTCTTCGTGGTGCCGGTAGGCATTGCCCATGCCGGTTCCGCACTGCTCAACCTGTCGTTGCTACCCATCGCCATTGGCGTCGCGATCCTGTCGACCGCCGTTCCCTATACCCTGGAGATGATTGCCCTGACCCGAATGCCGGCTCGCACCTTCAGCATTCTTATGAGTATCGAACCGGTGGCGGGCGCGCTGGCAGGTTTCCTGTTCCTCAGTGAGGTGCTGACACTGACCCAATGGCTGGCGATCATCGCCATCATCGTGGCCTCGGCAGGCACTACCCTTACCTCGCAAAAAGAGCCGGCCGCCACGCTGGCAGCCGACTGACCAGCACCCTGCCCTTAAAAGCGCTCGGTCCGCGCCTTCATCCACTCCAGCGCTGGCCCGGACAACAAAGGCGCCAGACGCTGGCGGACTTCGGCATGATAGTCATCGAGCCACAGTCGCTCTTCCCTGGACAACTCGTCACGCAAGAGGCAACGCGTGTCGATCGGGCACAGGGTCAGGGTTTCAAACCGCAGAAAATCACCGAACTCACTTTTCCCGGCTTCCTGGGTCAACACCAGATTCTCGATACGCACGCCCCATTGGCCGGGTCGATAGGTGCCCGGCTCCACCGAGGTGATCATGCCCTGCTGCATGGCGGTCTGCGGCCCAGGCGCAGCCTGATAGGCGATAACCTGCGGCCCCTCATGAACATTGAGGAAATACCCGACGCCATGACCCGTGCCGTGGCCGTAATCGACATTGTCGGCCCATAGCGGCGCGCGAGCGATGGCATCCAGTAATGGCGAAGCGATGCCCCGCGGAAACCGCGCCCGTGATAACGCGATCATGCCTTTTAGCACGCGCGTGCAATCGCGGCGTTGTGCCTCAGTGGGTGAGCCGATCGGCACCATCCGCGTAATATCGGTAGTGCCCCCTAGATACTGGCCACCGGAATCGATCAGCAATAAACCGTCGCCTTCAAGCGTGGCATGGGATGCCGCCGTGGCGCGGTAGTGCGGCATCGCGCCATTGGCATTGAAGGCCGCAATAGTGGCGAAGCTCGCACAGACATAGTCAGGACGACGAGTACGTGCAGCTGTCAGCTGTTCATCGATGGTGACTTCAGTGATGGTCTGCTGCCCCAATGCCGATTCCAGCCAGCTGAAAAACTCGCAAAGGGCCGCGCCGTCCTGCTCCATTGCCTGGCGCACGTGGGCAGCATCCGCTTCGTTTTTGCGCGACTTGAACAGGGTGGTCGGGTTGATGCCTTCGATCAACCGCACACTGGCTTGCAAGTGGCGGGTCAGGCCCACCGTGACCTTGGCCGGATCGAGCAGGACACTGGCCTGGGCAGGGACCGCCTCCAGGTCGGCACTGATCTGGGCGTAATCGCGAACCTCCACGCCCTGCTCCAGCAATCTGGCCCGCAGCGGCTCGGCGATTTTCCCGGCAGCCACATACAACCGTGCCACCCCCTCCCCCACCAGCGCGAACGCCAGGAACACCGGGTTGTAGGAAACGTCGGCGCCACGCAGATTGAACAGCCAGGCGATGTCATCCAGGGTGGCAAGGAAGTGCCAGTCGGCACCTTTATCTCGCAGTGCCTCACGCAAGCGCGACAGACGCAGCTGACGATCTTCACTGGCGAAGGGTGGCGCGTGCTCGAAAACGTCGGCGACTGGCAATGCGGGCCGATCGATCCATACCTCGCTCAGCAGATCGAGATCGGTACGCAACGAAGCGCCACGCGCGGCCAGTTTGTCGTTGAGACTGCGTGCCGACGCCAGGGCCATGACCGCACCATCGACTGCCACCGTCGCACCTTGCGCCACGTTTTCAGGCAGCCACTCCAGTGCGCCAGGTTGACCACTCATGAGCTTCATCAAGGCGATACCGGTACCGGCGAGTTCCTTTTCGGCCTGCTCCCAGTAACGGCTGTCGACCCAGAGCCCGGCAAAATCAGCGGTGACGACCAAGGTGCCGACTGAGCCATGAAAGCCGGACAGCCAGCGTCGCCCCTGCCAGTAGCGCGGCAGGTATTCGGAAAGATGAGGGTCTGCCGATGGTACCAGCAGGGCGCTGACGCCTTGGCCCGCCATGACTTCACGGACCTGGGCCAGGCGCGCGGGCACCTGGGCGTCGTTTGCAGAGGTTGTGCTCATAAAGATCTCCTGCGACCACGGCGTGCCGCCGTTATAAAGGGCCAGGCCGTCGATCATGAAGCAGGCTCGATGCTTGAGCAACCGTTGCGCCGGTGACTAGCCGGTCAGCAAAGCGATGGTGAAGAAAATGACCAATAAGAGTGAAAGCGGCATGCGGGCCTCCCTGCGCCTGGAAGTAAGATCAGAAGTCTGACGGATTGCGCACAGGCTACCGTTACGTCGGCCACTGAAAAAATCATCTGCCGTGATAGTGGTTATCGACCGCTAGTGGCACCACGCTCGGCTAAATGACCACGTTGCGGATGAAGCGCACCGCTTGGCTGCCGACATTGCGGTAGGCATGGGCGACATTGCTCGCGAACATATGGAAGTCGCCGGCCTGCAGTGCGTGAACCCGATCTGCCAGTTCGAGCTGGAGCGCGCCCTCGAACACGAACACCTGCTCGCTCCAGCCATCGGCATTGGCCTCGCTGGCGTAGCACTCGCCCGGTTCGAGGCGCCATTCCCACAATTCCACTTCGCGCCGCGCCAGGGCGCTGGCCAACAGCACACCGCGGCTGCCAGAACGCTCGCCGATCCAGGCAAGCTCTTCGATACGGCTTGGATCACGGGCCTCGAACGCTTGGATCAAGTCACTGAAGGCAACACCCAAGGCATCGGCGAGACGATCCAGGGTAGTGAGGCTGACGTTCTTTTCGCCTGCTTCGAGCGCTACCAGCATTCGCCGACTGACCCCGGATTTTTCTGCCAGCGCAGCCTGGCTGAGCCCCGCACCGTTGCGCAAACGGCGCAGATTCTGGCTGACGTGCTGGAGCACCGAGGTGCGGGGCTGGGGATCGCTGGGCACAATGTTCTCGCTGTTGGCGGCGGCTAAGGCGCATTGTGCGGTGCGCCCCACACCCAGAGCAAGGCAGCCCATGCTCGGTTTGAGCAGCGAAATCGTCATCGAACACCGCCTCGCAATCTTCACGCGCCAGCTATGGTGGTAATGAATCGTTCTTTGTAAAACCTTGTTATACAAAACCCAAGAGATGAACCGGCTCGATGCCTCGTTTACGGCCTCGACGAGTTGGTGATCAGCCCCCTGCCACGTATGATCGCTGGCATCCCTTTGCAGATGAAATCTATGTCTTTGATAGTTCTACTGCTTTTGCCCTTCCTGGGCAGCTGCGTGGCGGCCTTGCTGCCACACAACGCACGTAATGCCGAATCCTTGCTCGCCGGGCTGATTGCCTTGATCGGCACGGTGCAGGTGGCACTGTGGTATCCGCAGATTGCCAATGGCGGGGTGATCCGCGAAGAGTTCGCCTGGCTGCCGAGCCTGGGGATCAATCTGGTGCTGCGCCTGGACGGCTTCGCCTGGCTGTTCTCGCTGCTGGTGCTGGGCATCGGTACGCTGGTGTCGATCTACGCCCGCTACTACATGTCGCCGCAGGATCCGGTGCCGCGTTTTTTTGCTTTCTTCCTGGCGTTCATGGGCGCCATGCTGGGCCTGGTGATTTCCGGCAACCTGATCCAGATCGTGTTCTTCTGGGAACTGACCAGCCTGTTCTCGTTCCTGTTGATCGGCTACTGGCACCATCGCAGCGATGCCCGGCGCGGCGCCTACATGGCCTTGACCGTCACCGGCGCCGGCGGCCTTTGCCTGCTGGTGGGCGCCTTGCTGCTAGGGCACATCGTCGGCAGCTACGACCTGGATCCGGTACTTGCTGCCGGCGAGCAGATCCGCGCCAGCCACCTCTATCCCGTGATGCTGACGCTGGTGCTGCTGGGCGCCTTGAGCAAGAGCGCGCAATTCCCCTTCCATTTCTGGCTGCCCCACGCGATGGCGGCGCCAACCCCGGTTTCGGCCTACCTGCACTCGGCGACCATGGTCAAGGCCGGGGTGTTTCTGCTCGCTCGGCTGTGGCCGGCGCTGTCGGGCAGCGAGCAGTGGTTCTGGATGGTCGGCGGGGCCGGTGCCTGCACGCTGTTGCTCGGCGCTTATTGCGCGATGTTCCAGACCGACCTCAAAGGCTTGCTCGCTTACTCCACCATCAGCCATCTCGGGCTGATCACCCTGCTGCTGGGCCTCAACAGCCCACTGGCAGCCGTGGCGGCGGTGTTTCATATCCTCAACCATGCCACCTTCAAGGCCTCGCTGTTCATGGCTGCGGGCATCATCGACCACGAAAGCGGGACGCGCGATATCCGTCGCCTTAGCGGGCTGTTCCGCCTGATGCCGTTCACCGCGACCCTGGCCATGGTCGCCAGCGCCGCCATGGCCGGGGTGCCGTTGATGAACGGTTTCCTGTCCAAAGAGATGTTCTTCGCCGAAACCGTGTTCATCAGCGCCACTGCCTGGGTCGAATACGCCCTGCCGGTGATCGCCACCCTGGCGGGTACCTTCAGCGTGGTGTACTCCCTGCGCTTTACCGTCGATGTGTTTTTCGGCCCGCCGGCCACTGACCTGCCGCACACACCCCACGAACCGCCACGCTGGATGCGTGTACCGGTAGAACTGCTGGTACTGGCCTGCCTGGTGGTCGGCGTACTGCCCGCCCTGTCGGTGGGCGCGATCTTGGCAGCCGCAGCGCAACCGGTGGTGGGTGGCAGCTTGCCCGAGTACAGCCTGGCCATCTGGCATGGGCTGAATGCGCCGATGATCATGAGCCTGATCGCCATGACGACGGGTATCCTGATCTACCTGCTGTTGCACAAACCATTCAAGCACGGTCGCCTTGAAGGCGCTCCCTTGATTGGCCGACTGAGCGGCAAACGGCTCTTCGAGCGCTTGCTGGTCAGCCTGATGCGTGGCGCGCGGCGGCTGGAGCGACGCATCAGCACCCGCCGCCTGCAAACGCAACTGTTCATGCTGGTGGCCGTGGCCCTGCTCGCCGCATTCTTGCCGATGCTCGAGAGCGGACTGAGCTGGGGCGATCGGCCGAAAATCCCGGGCTCCGGCGTTTTCGTCGCCCTCTGGCTGAGCGCGATCGCCTGCGCCCTGGGCGCTGCCTGGCAAGCCAAGTATCACCGGCTGGCGGCGTTGACCATGGTCAGTGTCTGCGGCCTGATGACCTGCGTCACCTTCGTATGGTTTTCCGCCCCTGATCTGGCGCTGACTCAACTGGTGGTCGAGGTGGTCACCACCGTGCTGATCCTACTGGGCCTGCGCTGGCTGCCGCGCCGTATCGAAACCGTCCTGCCGACTCCGGCGCAACGAGGCAAGGCGCGTGTGCGCCGAGTCCGCGACCTGCTGCTGGCAGGTCTGGCGGGTGGCGGCATGGCGCTGTTGTCGTATGCCATGCTGACCCGCCCGACGCCGAATCATATCTCGTCTTTCTATCTGCGCCGGGCCCTCCCGGAAGGCGGCGGCACCAATGTGGTGAACGTCATGCTGGTGGACTTCCGCGGCCTCGACACGCTGGGGGAAATCACCGTACTGGCGGTGGTCTCGCTGGTGGTCTTCGCCCTGCTGCGACGCTTCCGCCCGCCCAGGGAGAGCATGCAGTTGCCCGCGCAACAGCGGCTGCTGGCGCCCGACGTAGTCACCGACCTGATCAACCCGCGCAGCGCCAGCGACACCGCACTGGGTTTCATGATGGTGCCGGCGCTGCTGGTGCGCCTGCTGCTGCCCGTGGCGCTGGTGATTTCCATGTACCTGTTCATGCGCGGACACAACCAGCCCGGCGGCGGGTTCGTTGCCGGGCTGGTGATGTCGGTAGCATTCATTCTGCAATACATGGTGGCAGGAACGCAGTGGGTCGAAGCGCGCATGAGCCTGCGCCCTTTGCGCTGGCTCGGCACCGGGCTGCTCTGCGCGACGGCGACGGGTGCAGGCTCGCTGTATTTCGGCTATCCGTTCCTGACCACCCACACCGCCCACCTGCATCTACCGCTGCTGGGTGACCTGCACGTGGCCAGCGCGCTGTTCTTCGACATTGGCGTGTATACCGTGGTGGTCGGCTCGACGCTGCTGATTCTTACCGCCCTGGCGCACCAGTCGGTGCGCAGTCATCGTCCGTCGAGCCTGCCGCGTTCCGTTGCACCAAAAGGAGCCGCCTGATGGAAGAAGTCATCGCAATCGCCATTGGCGTCCTGTCCGCGTCCGGCGTTTGGCTGATCCTGCGCCCACGGACCTTCCAGGTGGTCATGGGCCTGTGCCTGCTGTCCTACGGGGTCAACCTGTTCATTTTCAGCATGGGCAGCCTGTTCATCGGCCGCGAGCCGATCGTCAAGGACGGCGTCCCGCAGGACCTGCTGCACTACACCGACCCGCTGCCGCAGGCCTTGGTGCTCACCGCCATCGTCATCAGCTTCGCCATGACCGCGCTGTTCCTCGTCGTGCTGCTGGCCTCCCGGGGCCTGACCGGCACTGACCATGTCGACGGTCGGGAGCCCCAGGAATGAGCTTGATGCCAACCCTGATCATCGTGCCTGTTCTGCTGCCGTTGCTGACGGCAGCGGTGATGTTGCTGCTCGGGGAAAAACACCGCCCCCTGAAGGCGCAGATCAACCTGCTGTCGACCGTCGCAGGCCTGCTCACCGCCGTACTGTTGATGCTGCAGGTACAACAGGGCAGCAGCTCGATCGGCGTCTATCTGCCCGGCAACTGGGAAGCGCCCTTCGGCATCGTGCTGGTCGCCGACCGGCTGGCCGCGTTGATGATGGTCCTGACCGGGATCATCGCCAGCTGCGCGCTGCTCTTCGCCATGGCACGCTGGGATCGGGCGGGCGCGAGTTTTCATGCCATGTTCCAGATCCAGTTGATGGGGTTGTATGGCGCCTTCCTGACCGGTGATCTGTTCAACCTGTTCGTGTTTTTCGAAGTGCTGCTGGCAGCATCATACGGGCTGATGCTGCATGGCTCGGGGCGCGCCAGGGTGTCGGCCGGCATGCATTACATAGCGATCAACCTGCTGGCGTCGTCGTTGTTTTTGATCGGCGCGGCGATGATCTACGGTGTCACCGGCACCCTGAACATGGCAGACCTGGCGATCAAGATCCCTCAGGTGGCTGCCGCCGATCGCGGGCTACTGCACGCGGGCGCGGCGATTCTGGCCACGGCGTTTCTCGCCAAGGCTGGCATGTGGCCGCTGAATTTCTGGCTGGTGCCCGCCTATTCAAGCGCCAGTGCGCCGGTGGCCGCCTTGTTCGCAATCATGACCAAGGTCGGCCTGTACACGGTGTTGCGACTATGGACACTGCTGTTTTCCGATGAGGCCGGCGCCTCCGCGCACTTCGGTGGCGAATGGTTGATCATCGGCGGCTTGGCCACCATTGCCTGCGCAGCGCTGTCGATCCTCGCGGCACAACGCCTGGAGCGCATGGCCAGCCTGAGCATCCTGGTCTCGGCCGGCACCCTGCTCGCCGCCATAGGCTTCGGTGAGCAGAGACTCACAGGGGCGGCGCTGTTCTATCTGGTGAGCTCGACCCTGGCCCTGTGCGCACTGTTTCTGCTGGCTGAACTGATCGAGCGCTCGCGCTCGGCCAACGATATCGCGCTTGAAGACGACAGCGACGCCCTGCCCCGTGCCCTGGAATCCCTGCACCCGCCCAAGGGTATCAATCTGGACGACGAGCAAAAAGCCGTGGTCGGTCAGGTCATCCCCTGGACCATGGCGTTTCTGGGCCTGAGTTTCATTGCGTGCGTATTGCTGATCGTCGGCATGCCGCCCTTGTCCGGGTTCATCGGCAAGCTGAACCTGATCAGCGCGTTGTTCAACCCCCATGGCCTGCAAGCACCGGGTGTGGCATTGTCCAGCGAAGGCTGGATCTTCATCGCCTTGCTGGTGATATCGGGACTGGCCTCACTGATGGGCCTGACCCGGGTCGCCATCCAGCGATTCTGGACGCCCCAGGATCGCCCCTCGCCGCTGTTGCGGCGCAACGAATGCATTCCCATCGTCATCCTGCTGGCGCTATCGATTGCGATGACGTTCAAGGCCGAGCCGCTGCTGCGCTACACCCAGGACACCGCCGCCGAGCTCGCAAATTCGTCTCGCTATGTCGAAGCCGTATTGGCGCGCAAGGCCCGACCAGGCCCACTCTCAGACCAGATCTTGGCACCCATGCCGCCCCCCCTGGGAGAAACGCCATGAAGCGCCTGTTCCCCGCGCCCCTGCTGTCCGTCGCCTTGCTGCTGTTATGGCTGCTGCTGAACCTCTCGTTCAGTGCAGGCCAGGTGTTGCTGGGGGTGTTGTTCGGTGTTCTCGCCCCCCTGCTGATGGCGCCGCTGCGTCCGTCCCATCCGCATATTCGCCGACCATTGACAGTACTACGCCTGCTGGGGCGAGTGGGAATCGACCTTGTGGCCTCCAATCTGCAGGTCGGCTGGCAAGTCTGGAGCCTCGACCAACGTGCGCCGCGCTCGGCGTTCGTCAAGGTGCCCCTGGACCTGCGCGATCCCGCCGGGCTGGCAACGCTGTCGATCGTCTGCACGGTCATTCCAGGCACCGTCTGGTCCGAGCTGGCGCTGGACCGCAGCCTGCTGCTGATACATGTCTTCGATCTGGACGACGAGGCGCGTTTCATCGCCCATTTCAAGGCTACTTACGAACGCCCGCTGATGGAGATCTTCCAATGAGCCCGCTGCTCGATAATGCCATCCTGACGAGCCTGTGCATCTTCGCCCTGGCCATGCTGCTGACGCTGATCCGGCTGTTTCGCGGGCCCTCGGCACAGGATCGGGTCCTCGCCCTCGACTACCTGTACATCCTCGCCATGTTGATGATGCTGGTATTGGGGATTCGCTATGCCAGTGACACCTACTTCGAAGCTGCCCTGCTGATCGCGCTGTTCGGCTTTGTCGGCTCGTTCGCCCTGGCCAAATTCCTGCTGCGCGGAGAAGTGATCGAATGACCGACACCCACCTGTTGCCGATGTGGATCGAAGTACTCATCTGCGTCTTGCTGGTCGCCAGCAGCCTGTTCGCGCTCAGCGGCGCGCTGGGCCTGCTGCGCCTCAAGGACTTCTTTCAACGCATGCACCCTCCGGCGCTGGCCTCGACACTGGGAGTCTGGTGCGTGGCCATTGCCTCGATCCTGTATTTTTCGGCGCTCAAGCACAGCCTCGTATTGCACGCGTTGCTGATTCCGATCCTGCTGGCGATCACCATGCCGATCACTACCCTGCTGCTGGCCAGGGCCGCGCTGTTTCGCAAGCGCATGGCCAAGGACGCCGTACCAGCGGAGATCAGCAGCCGCGATTCGTCCGGCGGCGCCTGAATGCTACTTGAGCGCCGCCGCCACTTTGTCGGCGACATCGGCGGGTAACCAGGCACGCCACAACTTGGGCTGCTCACGCATGAAGCTCTCAGCTGCCTCGCGCGGCTGGCGATGATGCTCGCTCATATCTGCCAGTGCCTGGTTCAGCGGGTCGATGGGGATCTGTACCTTGGTGAACGCCGCAGCGATCTGCGGGTACTGCTGCTCGAAAGGCACCGACACGCCGATCGACAGTTTGGATGCCAATGACCGAGTCGGCTTGGGATTGGGATTGTCGGCGTCAGTGAGGGTCTTCCAAGCCTCAGCGTCGAATGCCGGCTCTTCAAGCTGAATCAGCTTGAAGCGGCCAAGCAACGGTGTCGGCGACCAATAGTAGAACAGCACCGGCTTGCCGCGCTTGATCGATGAAGCGATCTCCGCATCCAGGGCTGCACCCGAACCGCTACGGAAATTGGTGTAGCTGTCGGTCAAGCCATAGGCCTTGAGTTTCTGCGCGTTGACCACTTCCGAGGTCCAGCCGATCGGGCTGTTGAGAAACCGTCCCTTGTCGGGCGCTTCCGGGTCCTTGAACACGTCCTTGTAGCGCGGCAGATCGCTGACACTCTTAAGGTCCGGCGCTAAAGGCTTGATGCCTCGAGAAGCGTCACCCTTGACCACATACTCCGGCACCCACCAGCCTTCGGTGGCGCCGGTGACGATATCGCCCAGGCCCTTGACCTTGCCATCGGCCTCAGCTTTGACCCACACCGGGCTGCGGCCGGCCCATTCCTCGCCGATGACCTGAATGTCGTTTTTCGCCAGGGCCGTTTCCAGGGTGATGGTGGTGCCCGGCAAGGTATCGGTCGGCAGTTCGTAGCCCTTCTCGACGATGACCCGCAGGATCTCGGTGATCAGGCTGCCGCTCTCCCAATTCAGGTCAGCGAAATGCACGGGCGTGGCTGCAGCCTGCACTGGTGCTTGAGTTGTCAGGGCGATCAGCGCAGCGGCCAACAGCGTGCGTAGTCCTTTCATGCTCGTCTTCCTCGAATCTCGGGGGGCTTCATTCAGTCAACAGACTGTAGACGAGGTTCCTTCGGGCACGCGAGCTTTGCGTTCGGTAGTCCCTGTGGCCTGCGCGCAATCACTCGCTGGGCTTGAACGTCAATTCGCCCTTGCGCCACTTGGCCGCCTTGCTCGACGCCGCCTTGAGCGTCTTGGCCAGGCCGACTTGCAGCTGCTCGTGCGCGGCGAAAACCATCACCACGGTCTGCCCTTCCTTGAACACGATGCCATGGCCCTCGGCGGTATCGACGAAGGCGTATTCGCCCAGGCCATAGACGGTCAGCTTGATCTCGCGGAACTTGATCTCGAACTTGCCGCCTTCGCGGCTTGGCAGTACGGCCGCGCGGAAGTGATCGCCTACTTTGAGTTCAAGGCGCTGTTTGTCATCAACCACCAAAGCGGTTTGCGTATCGATCTCGGCCATGTAAAGGCCTTCGGCGGTCTGCTCGGTGACATAGACAAAACGCGATTGAAACTGCTTGACCAACTTAGCGCGCAAATCGCCCAGTACGAAAAGGGCGTGCATATCCAGATTACTTACTGCCAATGAAAGGTCTCCCCAGATGAAAAACCGTTGTTTGCGGACACGGCCGGATGGCCGGTTCACACGCCACGGAGCACACAACTGACCACAAGGGCCAACCCATGAAGATTAAATGAAATGACCGTTTGATAACCGCCAGTGCAACGTCTCGACATAAAACCCAATGCCGAGGATTTTTCCTACAGCGCTTCGAAGCCTCTGTCAGAATTTTCGGCAGAATACTGCAAGTAGAAAAGAATTTTCCGACATTCAGCACCTGAAAAACATGAGATAGATAGCCCCTCGGTCGCCGCCCATGCCTGGCGGCCCTACCTATCCGATTGCCCAGCGTGAATATGGAGTGCGCACAACCATGCCAGACACCAACAAAAACCCCCGTCAAGCCTCGGCCCAGAGCTCACCCAGCGCACATTACGCCCAATATCCAGTGGTGGCCAAGAGCCCTGCGGCGGTGCTGCCAATATATCGAGTGATTCCCGCCGGCAAGGCGTTCTATCACGTCGTCGAGACCGCCACCAACCGCGTCATCGGCTACCGCCGCCACCATGCGGACGCCTGCGCACTGGCCCGACAGCTAGAGACCGGTGGAACGGACGGACAGATGCGTATTCGTTCGAACTCTGGCGCCTAGCGTCGTTCCAATCTCCCAACAGCGAAACAATCAACCATCTGCGGCACAGCCTGCCGAGGAGTCGACATGGAATTGCAAAACAACGATCTGGGTACCCTGTTCGAGCAACTTGCCTTGGACAGCGACCCGGCGAGCATCGACGATTTCATTGCCACCCATCAACTGAGCGCCGATGTGAAGCTGGTCGATGCCGATTTCTGGTCACCCGCACAGGCAGCTTTTTTGAAGGAGCAACTGCGTGAAGATGCCGACTGGGCAATGACGGTCGATGAACTCAATGTACGATTGCACGAAACCCCGCAGCAGTAACGCCCATACCGCTCGGTTCGGTGGCCCAACGTATCGAAGCGACTACCGCTTCAGCGCGGTGCCCACCCCGATGTCCTCGAGTTCACCGTCGACGGCGGCCTGTTCCTCGATGCTTTCAAGCAGGCCGAACATGGTCCGCCAGGCGCCGCGGCACTCTTCTGCCTCGGCGCGGCTGCCAAACGCAGTTCCCCGCTGCTCGCCATTGACGAGCACCACCCAGCAGACCTTGTGACCTTGATTGCGCAGGGCCTGAGGGACCCCGCTGCCGATCATCACGGCAATATCGATCTTGCACTGCATGACCTCCCTCCCGAGATTTCATAGCCAGCTAACGATACGTCCATGGTAGAGAGATATTCCCTGCGCAAACAGCAACTTGCGGCACAGCAGCATTACCGCTTACGCAACAATAGCTGTGCAAGCACGTGATGCCCGGCGCATAGCCGATGGACTTGAAAGGTTATCGGCAGGATCGGTGTTGGATTGAGCGACTTTGATCAGCGCCAAGCCATCATATGGCCATTATCTACCGTTGCCTGCATCGAGGCAACGGCATTCGCAGCGCGCCGACGAGCTGGGAGAGGACAGGGGGTGTCCACTCCGCTCGACGATCTCAGCGGTGGTCAAGCGCGGCCTCAGGCCTGACGCTGGTGCCGATCGATCTGCTCGTGACGCTCTTGAGCCTCGATGCAGTACTTGGTGGTCGGGCTGATCAGCAGGCGCTTGAGGCCGATGGCCTCGCCGCTGTCGTCGCACCAGCCAAAACTGTCATCGGCAATACGGCCCAGGGCCATTTCCAGCTGCGGCAGCATACGCTGATCGCGGTCAATCGCATTGACCAGCCAGGTACGCTCTTCTTCCACCGAAGCGGCATCGGCAGGATCGGCTGGCGTGTCCAGGCTTTCGATAGCTACACGATTCTGCTCGATACGCTCGTGGGTCTCGATCTTCATGCCCTGCAACAGCTCGACGAAGAAAGCGTGCTGCTCGGCGTTCATGTAGTCATCCGCCGGCATGGCCAGCAACTTTTCCTTTGTCATTGATTTCTCTATAAAAAATACGTGCATTCAGGCGAATCGTGGTGCATGTCGGGGGCGTGCCCTCGGCATGCGGCAATCTCCAAGCGCCAGCCGGCACTCATTTATGAGGGGCGGCAGTCTAAGGCGGCTTCACCTGCGCAGCAATAGGGTTGAAGGCCCAATTGACCAATAACCCCTTCAGGAGCAGCAAAGGCGGCCGTTCGCTGATGAAAAATGCGGGCGAGTGTTCAATAATGAGTCTCATTATGTTACAAGTTAGCATCCTTATTCCTATCTGCCGGTGTTCGATGCTCGTTCCGTTCTTAATCATGCTGCGCGAAGGTATTGAAGCTGCCTTGGTCGTTGGCATCATCGCCAGCTATCTCAAGCAGACCGGTCGCGGCCAATGGATGCCCGCCGTATGGGTCGGGGTCTTTCTTGCCGTGGCCCTGTCGCTGCTGGTAGGCGGCGGCCTGGAGCTGGTCAGTGCGGAATTCCCGCAGCGCCAGCAAGAGCTTTTCGAAAGCGTGATCGGTATTGTCGCGGTGGTGTTCCTCTGCACCATGGTCACCTGGATGCGCAAGGTGTCCCGCTCGATCAAGCATTCGCTGCACGCCTCCCTCGATCAGGCGCTGGCCGGTTCGCAGAACCAGGTCTATGCGCTGATTGGCATGGTGTTCTTCTCGGTAGCCCGTGAAGGCCTCGAAACGGTGTTTTTCCTGCTCGCCGTGTTCCAGCAGAGCACCGGCGCCTCGGCGCCTCTGGGCGCGCTGTTAGGCCTTATTTGCGCGGTGATCGTCGGCCTCGCGCTATACAACGGCAGCATGCGCCTGAACCTCGGCGCGTTCTTCCGCTGGACCAGCCTGTTCATTCTATTCGTCGCGGGCGGCATTCTCTCCAACTCGGTGCGCTCGCTGCACGAGGCCGGTGTCTGGAACTCCCTGCAGGACGTAGTCTTCGACATCAGCGCCATACTGCCGATGGATGGCCCGGTGGGCTCGGTCCTGGCCGGCATGTTCGGATATCAGGATGCACCGACCGTGAGCGTGCTCGGCGCCTACTTGATTTTCATGATCGTGGCGCTGGTGCTGTTTTTCATGCCGGTGCCCAATCGTGCCGCAGCCCCAGCCAATAAACCTTCTGTTTCGCATCAATAAGGCCTTCCATGTCCAACCCAGCATCCCCTCTGCCACCGCGCCTGATTCGCGTGGCGGTGGCCGGTTCGGTAATCCTCATGATCGCTGCCGGCGGCCTGTTCTATTACGCCTCGAAGTCTGCCTCGAGCAAACGCGCGGCCAATAGCGAAGGTGAGATCACCGTTACCATCCACCCGAAGAGCTGCGAACCGAACTCGCTGACGCTGCCGGCCGGCAAGGCCCGCTTCAAGATAGTCAACGCCTCGGACCGTGCAGTGGAATGGGAGATCCTCGACGGCGTGCTGGTGGTCGAAGAGCGTGAAAACATCGTGCCCGGCCTGAGCTCGATCATCAACGCCAACCTGCAGCCTGGCGACTACGCCATCACCTGCGGCCTGCTGAGCAACCCGCGTGGCACGCTGCACGTCACCGCGACGGCAGAATCCGATGCCCAGGCCAAGGCCAAGCCATCGCTGGTCAATTTCGTCGGCCCGCTGTCCGAGTACCGCGTGTACCTGAGCATGCAGGGCAGCGCGCTGATCCAGGCCGTGGATGCCCTCAATGCCGCCATCGCGCTGGGCGACCTGGCCCAGGCACAAGCGCTGTACGTACCCGCGCGTACCATATATCAGCACATCGCCCCTGCCGCACAGCGCATGGCCGAATTGAACAACGCCATCGAAGCCCGCGCCGACTATTACGAAAAACGCGAGCAGGACCCAGGTTTTGGCGGCTTCCACCGTCTGGAGTACGGCCTGTTCGCCAAGAACAGCGTCGATGGCCTGACGCCGGTCGCGAAAAAACTGCTGGCCGACGTTACTCGCATGAAGCAGGAACTGCTGGCCCAGCAACTGCCGCCGGAGCAGTTGATCACCATCATTTCGCGCAACATTCGCAGCCTCGCCGAGACCCGCAGCAACGGCGAAGAAGAGCGTTACAGCCACAGCGACCTCAACGGTTTTGCCGCCAACCTGGAAGGCACCCGCAAGGTTGTCGACTTGCTGCGCCCACTGCTGACCAAGTCCGGCCCGCAAGTACTGGCCAGCATCGATACCGCCGCCAACGACCTCGACGTGCAACTCAACGGCTTCAAGGACCACGACGCCTATATCTCGTACGACAAGGTCGATGCCTCGCAGCGCAAGCAGATCGCCGACCGCGCCAAGGCCCTGGCTGACGCATTGGACGGAATTTCTCCTGCCCTCGGCCTGACCGGCCAGTAACCACGTAGACGATATTCGATGAAAGACTCAGACAACGCGCCACATTCGCTGCAACGCCGCAAGGTCCTCATGGGCCTCGGCGCTGCCGGTGCTGCCTTGGCCGGCAGTGCACTGACCTGCCCGGCCATGGCCGCTGAAGCCAAGGTCACCGAAGCGCCGCACAGCGACAAGACCGCCGACGCGCACGCCTATGAAGGCGTGCATCAGTCCGGCATCGTCACCCCGCGCCCGACTGCCGGCATGATGGTGTCTTTCGACGTGCTGGCCCAGGACCGCGAGGACCTGGAGCGCCTGTTCCGCACCCTCGACGAGCGTATCCGCTTCCTGATGAAAGGCGGCCCGGTTGCCGAGATCGACCCCAAGCTGCCGCCGCCGGACTCCGGCATCCTCGGCCCGGTGGTCACTCCGGACAACCTGACCATCACCGTCTCGGTAGGCAATTCGCTGTTCGACGAGCGTTTCGGCCTGGCTGCGGTCAAGCCCAAACGCCTGAGCCAGATGGTCGGTTTCCCCAACGACGGCCTCGAGGCCGCCTGCTGCCACGGCGATATCTCTCTGCAGTTCTGCTCCAACAGCGCCGACACCAACATCCACGCCCTGCGTGACGTGATCAAGAACCTGCCTGACCTGTTGTTCGTGCGCTGGAAGCAAGAAGGCACCGTGCCGGCGCAACCGCCGCTCAAACCCGGCCAACCGCCGGAGAGCGCGCGCAATTTCCTGGGTTTCCGCGACGGCTCGGCCAACCCCGACTCCAACGACGCCAAAGCCATGAACGCCCTGGTCTGGGTGCAACCGGACAGCGACGAGCCGGCCTGGGCCGCCAACGGCAGCTACCAGGTGGTGCGGATCATTCGCAACCTGGTCGAGCGCTGGGACCGCACCCCGCTGCAGGAGCAGGAAAGCATCTTCGGGCGCAAGAAGCCCACCGGCGCGCCCATGGACGGCAAGGTCGAGACCGACGTCCCCGACTACGCCAAGGACCCGGAAGGCAAGATCACCAAGCTCGACGCGCACATCCGCCTGGCCAATCCGCGCACGCCGCAATCGCAGGCCAACCTGATCCTGCGCCGCCCGTTCAACTATTCCAACGGCGTCAACAAGAATGGCCAGCTCGACATGGGGCTGCTGTTCATCTGCTACCAGGCTGACCTGGAAAAAGGATTCATCACCGTGCAGACCCGCCTTAACGGCGAGCCCCTGGAGGAGTACCTCAAGCCGACCGGTGGCGGGTACTTCTTCACTCTGCCCGGCGTGAAAGGCGACAAGGACTTCATCGGTCAGTCGCTGCTTGCTGCTTCGCATACAAAAACCGTGGCCTGACCCTTAATATTGCGTATGAGAACTTCCATGAAAAAGACACCGCTGGCGCTGTTGATGACCCTGGGTATGCTGAGCACGCCGTTCTCGGCATTCGCCGCCGCTCCGGCGACGCTGGATCTGGTCGCACCGATCTCCGACTACAAGATTTACGTGACCGAGCAAGTCGACCAACTGGTTACCCAGACTCAGGCCTTCACCGACGCCATCAACAAGGGCGACATCGCGACCGCCAAGAAACTGTACCCCACCACTCGTGTGCACTATGAATCGATCGAGCCGATTGCCGAACTGTTCAGCGACCTGGACGGTTCGATCGACTCACGCGTAGACGACCACGAAAAAGGCGTCGACGCTGAGGACTTCACCGGCTTCCACCGCCTGGAATACCTGCTCTGGGACAAGAAGACCACCGATGGCACCAAAGAGCTGACCGCCGGCCTGCTCAAGGACGTCAAGGACCTGCAGACCCGCATCGCTGGCCTGACCTTCCCGCCTGAGAAAGTCGTTGGCGGCGCTGCTGCGCTGATGGAAGAAGTCGCGGCCACCAAAGTGTCCGGCGAAGAAGACCGTTACAGCCATACCGACCTGTATGACTTCCAGGGCAACGTCGACGGCGCGAAGAAAATCGTCGATCTGTTCCGTCCACAAGTCGAGAAGACCGACAAGGCCTTCATTGCCAAGGTCGACAAGAACTTCGCCACGGTCGACAAGATCCTGGCCAAGTACAAGACCAAGGACGGCGGCTACGAGACTTATGACAAGGTCAAGGAAGCTGATCGCAAGGCCCTCATCGGTCCGGTCAACACCTTGGCTGAAGACCTGTCGACCCTGCGCGGCAAGCTGGGCCTGAACTAAGGCTGACCAACACGGTGGGAGCGGTCTCTGCCCGCGAAGTTCTTTGCGGCCAGAGCCCGCTCCCACTGGTTCATCGATGCTCCTGGGATCAAATTCACTGATCCACCCGCAACACCCTCACTGATAACAGCCCGCCCCGCTTGCCCCCTCCCTGCCCGCGCACTAGATTAGCCTTCAGCTCGACACTGAAACGAAGGTAACGCCATGGCACTCACGGACACCGCCACCGATGTACGCCCGGGCGAAGCCCTCGACGGCACGCGTATCGACCCCTGGCTCAAGGCCCACCTGCCCGACCTGCAGGGCACCCCGAACATCCGCCAGTTTCCCGGGGGCGCCTCCAACCTCACCTACCTGCTCCAGTACCCGCAGCGCGAGCTGGTGCTCAGGCGCTCCCCCTTCGGCCACAAGGCCCGCAGTGCCCATGACATGGGCCGCGAATTCCGCATCCTCAACGCGCTGCGCCCGGCGTTTGCCTATTGCCCGCAGGCCCTGCTGCATTGCACGGATGAAGCCGTCATCGGGGCCGAGTTCTATGTGATGGAGCGGGTCGAAGGCATCATCCTGCGCACCGATCTGCCCGAAGCGCTGAACTTCGATCCGTCGAGCACTCGCCGCCTGTGCGAGAGCTTTATCGATCGGCTGGTGGAGCTGCACCACGTCGACTATGTCGCCTGTGGCCTGGGCGACCTTGGCAAGCCCGTGGGATACGTGCAGCGTCAGGTGGGCGGCTGGAGCGAGCGCTACGATCAGGCCCGCACCCCGGACGCGCCGGCATGGAACACCGTCAAGTCCTGGCTGCGCGACAAACAGCCGCCAGACAGCGGCCGCGTCAGCCTGCTGCACAACGATTACCGCTTCGACAATGTCATCCTCGACCCGGCCGACCCGCTGCGCATCATCGGCGTGTTGGACTGGGAGCTGGCCACCCTGGGTGACCCGCTCATGGACCTGGGCAACTCGCTGGCCTACTGGATCGAAGCTGACGATCCCGCGCCCCTGCAAGGGATGCGGCGCCAGCCCAGCGACGCCCCGGGCATGCTCAGCCGCGAGGCATTCGTGGCGTACTACGCACAACGCGCGGGCATCGGGGTGAGTAACATGGACTTCTATCGGGTCTATGGTCTGTTCCGTCTGGCCGGGATCATCCAGCAGATCTACTTTCGTTTCTATCACGGGCAGACCGCCGATCCGCGCTTTGCTTCGTTCATCCACATGAATGGTTTGCTCGAACAGATGGGCCTGCAGGTCATCGAGCAATCGCGGCTCTGAGCACCGCAGCCTCCAGCCCGCTCGCCGCCAAGCCGATGGCTGCAGGCACGGGCCGCCCCCCCCTTCACCTTCCAAGGACAACGCCAGTGACCAAGACCACCCTGTTCGACCTCGACGGCAAGATCGCTTTCGTTTCCGGCGCCAGCCGCGGTATTGGTGAAGCCATCGCGCGCCTGCTGGCCCGGCAAGGCGCCCATGTGATCGTCTCGAGCCGCAAGCTGGAAGGCTGCCAGGCGGTCGCGGATGCGATCGTTGCCGACGGAGGCAAGGCCACGGCCATGGCCTGTCATATCGGCGAGATGACGCAGATCGAGGCAGTGTTCGCGGCAGTGGCCGAGCAGTTCGGGCGCCTGGATATCCTGGTCAACAACGCCGCGACCAATCCGCAATTCGGCCATGTGCTCGATACTGACCTGGCGGCGTTCCAGAAGACGCTGGACGTGAATATCCGTGGCTACTTCTTCATGTCGGTGGCGGCTGGCAAGCTGATGCGCGGGCATGGCGGCGGCAGCATCATCAACGTGGCGTCGATCAACGGGGTCACGCCGGGGCATTTCCAGGGGGTGTATTCGATCACCAAGGCGGCGGTGATCAACATGACCAAGGTATTCGCCAAGGAGTGCGCGCCCCTGGGGATCCGCTGCAATGCACTGCTGCCCGGGATCACCGACACGCGTTTCGCCTCGGCGCTGGTCAATAACGAGGCGATCCTCAAGACGGCCATGGTGCAGATCCCGCTCAAGCGGGTAGCCCAGCCCGAAGAGATGGCCGGGGCGGTGTTGTACCTGGCCAGCGATGCGTCGAGCTATACCACGGGTACGGCGATCAATGTGGATGGCGGGTTTCTGGCTTGAGATCCCGCCCTGGCAACATAAAACCACCCGACCCTCACCAGCATGGATCGCCCCTGAATCCCTAGGTACAATGCCGGCTTTCGCGGTGCACCATTGGCGCCGCATCCCTGCCCAGCAAGTTGCCTTCCATGCCCTTCGAACTCAGCGTCAGCCTTACCACCCTCGGGATACTCGCGGTTGTAGCCTTCGTGGCCGGATTCATCGATGCCATCGCCGGCGGCGGCGGTCTGCTGACCACCCCGGCGTTGCTCACCGCCGGCCTGCCGCCGCACCTGGTACTGGGCACCAACAAGCTCAGTTCGACCTTCGGCTCGGCCACCGCCGGTTTCACCTTCTACCGGCGCAAGCTGTTCCATCCGCGGCAATGGACCCACGCCCTGATCTGCACCGCCATCGGCGCGCTGGTCGGCGCTGTGGTCGCCCATTACCTGCCTGCCGAATGGCTGAACAAGATGCTCCCGGTGATCGTCTTCGGGTGCGGCCTGTACCTGCTGTTCGGCGGCACGCCCAAGGCGCCGCTGGACGTCGACGTACCGATCCGCAAAAAATGGCAATCGCCGCAGGGCTTCACACTGGGTTTCTATGACGGCGTCGCCGGGCCGGGGACTGGCGCGTTCTGGACGGTGAGCACGCTCTTGCTCTATCCGATCGACCTGGTCAAGGCCAGCGGTGTGGCGCGCAGCATGAACTTCGTCAGTAACGCTGCGGCACTCATGGTGTTCGTCATCAACGGCCAGGTGGACTGGTTGATCGGCCTGTGCATGGGCACCTGCGTGATGATCGGCGCGTTCTTCGGCGCACGCACGGCCATCGGCGGCGGGGCCAAGTTCATTCGGCCGGTGTTCATCAGCGTGGTGCTGGCACTGACCGTGCGCCTGGCCTGGCAGCACTGGTTCGGCCAGGCGTGAATACCAGCTTGAACCGGGGGCATGGTGTCCCCCTCATAGCATGGGGTTTCAATCCGATGTGACCGTTCTGGCGGCACGCACCGCGGTGACGATTCCCGCCAGCGGCGCGAAGGCAAACAGCCCGAACAGCCACATCGCCGCAGCGCTGATACCTTGCGCATCGCCTGGATCGCCGAGCCCCGCCAGATTGACGATCATCCCCGCAAAGGCCGCACCCAACGCCGTCGCGAACAGTTGCACGGTGGTGATCGATGCGCCCGCGCAGTCCTGATCCCGCACCGGTGTCACCACCAGCACCTGCGTCAACAGGTGCGGCCAGCCCAGCCCGATTCCGAAGCCGACCAGCCCCAGGCCCACGCAGATCAACGTCAGTGCTTGTCCGGACTCATCGCCCGAACGCGGCATGCTCAACGCCAGCAACAGCATGCCCAGGAGCACGAGCACTGGCCCGTTGATGATCGCCAAGCGAACGCCACGCGCCTTCCAGCCCGAACTCAGGACTTCCGACACCGTCCATCCTGCCGCCATCAAGGCTGCGATGTAGCCGCTGATCAAAGGTGTTTGCCCGTGCAGCTTTTGCAGGAAATACGGCACAAAGGTCTCGCTGGTCATGCCAACCACCAAGAGCCCCATGGTGAGGTACAGGGCAAGCAAAGGCGAGCGCAAGCTCAGTGCCGAAGCCGGCAGCAGGCGTACCACCGCACGACGCTCCAAACGCACCAGCATGGACATCAGCGCCGAAGCGACGACCACACCGCTGGCATTCCAGATTGGATCGACCGAAGCACTGCCCGCACTCACCACCAGCACCGCGCCGACCAACAACAGGAGTTGCGGCATCGCGACGGGATTGGCATCGCCCTCGGCCTTGGCTTTTTCTGGCAGGAGCTTCCACACCAGCACGCCATACACCGCTGTGACCGGCACCAAAAACCCGAAAGCCCAGCGCCACGCCTGCAGTTCGGCGAACACCCCGCCGATGGCTGGCCCCAAGAGCGTCGCCAGGCCCCACATCGCCGAGACCAGGGCCATGGCTCGCGGCCAGAGCCGCTCCGGCAGGACCACATTGATCATCGAATAACTCAGCGCAAATAAAAATCCCCCGCCCAGCCCCTGGATCGCCCTGCCCGTCAGCATCACCAGCATATTCGGCGCCAGCGCACAGGTCGCGCTGCCGAGCATAAACGCCAGTGCGGCCACCGCGTAGGCGCCCTTTGAGCCATGACGCCCGAGCAGCCGAGTGGTCAAGGCCGAACCGAGGATCGAAGCGACAACGAACAGTGTGGTGTTCCATGAATAGAGATTCAGGCCACCAATATCCGCGACCACCGATGGCAACACCGTGGTCGCGATATAGATATTGATGGCGTGCAATGCCACGCCACCGGCCAAAGCAGCCGAACACGCGGCGTTCCGGCCGCGCAACAATTGCGCCCATGTTCCTTGTACCGTCGACATAGTGCCTCCCAGGCTGGCGGTGCGCGAAGTTGCCAACAGGCTGGCAATCGCTTATTTTGTTTTACAAAGAATTTACTTTTTTTATTCTTCGAGTGAGCACCTCATTTGTCAAGAGAAAGCTTGGAAAATCCCCCTGGGTCTACCGCAGACCGCCTGCTGTGGCTGTTGAAGACGCGCGGCCCACAGCAAGCGGTAGAGGCCGGCCAGGCGCTGGGCATGACCAGCGAGGCGGCACGCCAACAATTCGTCAAGCTGGGAGGCAGCGGCCTGGTCGAGGCTTATTCGCAACCCCGTGGCGTGGGGCGGCCGATACAGCTCTGGCAGCTGACCGGCAAAGGCCACAGCCGCTTTCCCGACAGCCACGGCGATTTGACCGTGCAGTTGCTCGACGCGGTGCGGGAAACGTTCGGTGAAAATGCGATAGATCGGTTGATCGAGGTGCGTGAACAGCGCAATGGCGAAAACTATGCGCTGGCCATGGCGGATGCAACGAACCTCGAGGACAAAGTCAGAAGCCTCAGCGAAGTGCGCAGCCGGGAAGGTTATATGGCGGAATATGCTGCCACGCAGGACGGTGCCTTCCTGCTGATCGAGAACCACTGCCCGATCTGCGCGGCCGCCAGTGCCTGCCAGAATTTTTGCCGCTCAGAGTTGCAGCTGTTCGAACAAGTGCTCGGCGCGCGCGTGGAGCGTGTCGAGCATCTGCTGACGGATTCGCGGCGGTGTGTGTATCGCGTCAGTGAGTTGTGACCAAGGATGTGGGTGCGCTCGAGGGCCCCTCCGCCGCCGAAGGGGCCATCAGGTGTGCGCGACAATTATCCTGGCATCGTCGGCTCTGGCAAACCGAGGCGCTGAGCAACGTACAGGTCGATCAGATACCGTGCGATCGACCGCGACATCGGCAGCGGTGGCAGCGCATCCACCCGAAACCACTGGGCATCTTCGATCTCGTCGGCCTGAGGCACGATATCGCCTGCGGCGTACTCGGCATGAAAGCCCAGCATCATCGAATGCGGGAACGGCCAGCACTGGCTGCCCACATAGCGAATATTCTTCACCTCGAGCTGCACTTCCTCGAACACCTCGCGCACCACGCACTCTTCAGCCGACTCGCCCGGCTCGGCGAAACCGGCCAAGGTGCTGTAGACCCCGGTGACGAAACGCGGTGAGCGGGCCAGGAGGATTTCGTCCCCGCGCGTGATCAGCACGATCATGCTCGGCGAGATCCGCGGATACGCCCGCAGATCACAAGCCTCGCAATGCATGGCACGCTCACGCGGCACCTGCACGTTCGCCGCGCCGCAACGGCCACAGAAGCGGTGCTCGTTGGCCCAGGTGGCAATCTGCGCGGCATAGGCGAGCACCCGGTAATGGGCGAAGTCGTCATTGAGCATGAACGCGCGCAGGCCCTGCCATTGACCGCCGGGCAGTTGCGCCGCGCCATCGAGCACCAGCAAATACACCGGTTCGCCGTCGAAATGGCCGATGCCGTGTTCGAACGCCAGTGGCAGATCGAGGCCCTTGACCCATTCACGAGAGAACAGCACGCCGTTATCGTCGAAGGCGAAGCCTTGCTTGCTGAACACCACGGCCAGGCCGCCGCGGGTTTGAGTATCCAGTACCGAAGTGATCCATCGTTGCGACATCACGGAAATTCCTTGGTTTTGGCACCGGTCCGCCGGATCAGTCGTCGAAGACTGGCGTCTGTGCGCTCATGCTGGCCGCCATGGCCACGCGCAGGTCATGGGATTGCAGCATCGCGGCGTTCCAGGTGGAGATGTATTCGAGGCCGTCATCGATACGATGATCGCGCATGTAGCTGATCATGCGTTTGGTGCCGGCCACGGCTATCGGTGATTTTGCGGCAATTTGCCCGGCGATGGCAAAGACCCCTTTGTGCAGAGCCTCGATATTTTCGTACGTACGATTGACCAAGCCTATGCGCAGTGCTTCTTCATGCTCCACCGTGCGCCCAGTGTAGGCCAGTTCGCGCAGCAGGCCGTCGCCGATGATCCGCGGCAGGCGTTGCAGGGTGCCGACGTCGGCGGCCATGCCCATGTCGATTTCCTTGATGGAAAACTGCGCGTCCTCGCTGCAATAGCGCATGTCGCAGGCGGCGATCAGATCGATGGCGCCACCGATGCAATAGCCTTGCACCGCAGCCAGCACCGGTTTGCGGCACTGGTCGACGGCATTGAACGAGCCTTGCATTTGCAGGATCTTGCGCCGCAGCAGCCGCGCATTGCGGCCCACGTCCTTGCCCAGTTCGCTGGCCACCGAGGCCAGCAGCGCCAGGTCGATGCCGGCGCTGAAGTGCTTGCCGGCACCGCTGAGCACCACCACGCGCACGGCATCGGTGTCATCGATCCACTGGAATATCTCGACGATCTCGCGCCAAAAGTCCGCGTTCATGGCGTTGGCCTTGGCCGCTCGGTTGATCTGCACATGGGCGATACCGGCATCCAGGGCGACGGTGAAGGCTTGGTAATCGGTCATGGGGGCGTCCTGACAGTTTTTGGATGGGCAGGACTATAGCAAGGGTGGGTGATGGGAGATGTGCCAAAGGATGGGGCTTTGTGGTGCCGCGGGGCTGAAAGCGCACCCTCGCTCCCACAGGCTCATACACCTGTGGGAGCAAAGCTTGCTCGCAAAGAGGCCCGCATTGACACCGCTAACCCATCAAGCACTCTGCGCGCGCGTCTGCGCCGGCGCATGGGCACGGTGCAGATTGAGCGCAGTATTGATAATGCCGATATGGCTGAACGCCTGGGGGAAGTTGCCGAGCATGCGCTTGCCCAGGTGGTCGTACTGCTCGGCCAGCAAGCCGACATCGTTGCACAATCCCGCCAGGCGCTCGAACAGCGCCTCGGCATCGTCATCCCGGCCTAGCAACACGTAGACATCCGCCAGCCAGAACGAACAGACCAGAAAGGTCCCCTCCCCCGGCGTCAACCCGTCGTCCACCTCGTGCGACTCGTAACGCAACAGCAAGCCATCGCGCAGCAAGCGCTTCTCGATGGCGGCTACCGTAGCGACGAAACGGGGATCGTCGGCCGGCAGAAAGCCGGTCAAGGCAATCTGCAACAGGCTCGCGTCGACATCCTCGGCGCCGAACGACTGCACGAAGTAGCCCAGCTCGGCGTTGAAGCCCTTCTCGCACACCTCCCGGTGAATCTGCTCGGCCACCGCCCGGTAACGGGCCTGCAACGGGGGGTCGATACCTTCGGCCACGTTGGCGGCGCGATCGAACGCCACCCAGGCCATGACCTTGGAATGGGTAAAGTGCCGCGGCTCGGAGCGAATTTCCCAGATGCCTTCATCCGGCTGCTGCCAGATCTTCTCCAGAAACGGCATGATCAAGCGCGACACCGAGGTACTGCGCGGGTGACGTGGCAGCCCGTTGCGCAACGCCTGGCTCATGGCATCCGCGACCTCGCCGTAGACATCGAGCTGGGTCTGCGTCGCAGCGGCGTTACCGATGCGCACCGGCGTCGAACCTTCATAGCCCCTGAGCCAGGGCAAGGTGCTCTCCGGCAACCGCCGCTCGCCGCCCAGGCCGTACATGATCTGCATCTGCTCGGGATTACCGGCCACCGAGCGCAGCAGCCATTCGCGCCAGGCACTGGCTTCTTCGTAATAGCCCAGATTCATGAACGCCAGCAAGGTCATGGTCGCGTCGCGCAGCCAGCAGTACCGATAGTCCCAGTTGCGCTCACCGCCCAGACGCTCCGGCAGCGAGGTGGTGATGGCCGCGACCATGCCGCCAGTAGGCTCGTAGGTCATGGCCTTGAGAGTGATCAGCGAGCGCTTGACCAGCTCGCTCCATCGTCCCACCGGCGGGCAGCGATCGGAGAACGCCAACCAGTAACGCTCGGTACTCTCCAGCGCCTGCTCGCCATCGAAGCCGGCCTGCACTGGCGTGTTCGAGCTTTGATGCGACAAGCGAAAAACCTTGCGCTCCCCGGCCTTGACCACGAAGCGACTCCCGGTGTGATGGTCACGCGCCTGCAACGCCGTGGCGCTGCGCATCACCAGCATCTCCGGGCCTGCCACAGCGGTCAGCGTCAGCGGGCTGATTTTTTCGACCCAGGGTACGCTGCTGCCGTAGTCGAAGCGCATGACCAGGTCCATTTCGAAATCCACTTCGCCGTGCAGGCCGTGAACGATGCGCAACACGCTGGCCGGCTGGTCGATGGGCATGCAGTCGATCAGCACGGCGGTGCCGGTGTCGGTCTCGAAGGTGGTTTCAAGGATCATGGTGCCGTCGCGGTAGCGCCGCGTGACCTTGGCATCCGGACTCACCGGGCCGATGCGCCAGCGGCCATTGTCGCTGTCGCCCAGCAAGGCGGCGAAACAGGCGGGGGCGTCAAAGCGGGGGAAACACAACCAGTCCAGCGAGCCGTTCTTGTCGACCAGCGCGGCAGTCCTGCAGTTGCCGAGCACAGCGTAGTCTTCGATCAAAGCAGTCATGGTGGTCCTCAGCGTGGGGGAAGCACACCCCGTCGCCGAATCCCCAGGGAGCGAGGGATCAGGCGCGTGGCAGAATGAATTCCTGAATGGCCCGCACGACCCCGTCATCGGCATTGCTGTCGGTCACGGCATCGGCCTGGCGCTGAACGTCCGGGTGGGCCTGGCCCATGGCGACGGCAAACCCGGCGCGCTTGAACATCGGTACATCGTTGGCGCCATCGCCAATTGCGGCGGTCTGCGCCAACGGGATGTGCAAGTATTCGGCGAGATTGGCCAGCGCATCGCCCTTGTTGGCCGCCAGCGCGGTGACGTCCAGATAATATTGCTGCGAGCGCGATGCCAGCGCCTGGCCTTCGATCAGCGGCAGCAGTTGCTTCTCGAGCTCGATGAGCAGCGCGAAGTCGTCTGTGGTGGCGACGATCTTGTCGATACGCTCCAGGTACGGGGCGAAATCATCGACCAAGGTCGGACCATAACCGAGCGCGTGCAGCTCGGTATCGAAATAGGCGCCACTGCGGTCACGGGCCAGCCAGTGATCGTCCGCGAACACCCAGATGGTCACCGGGTGCTCGGCAAACAATTGCAAAGCGGTATGCACGGCGGCAGGCTCGACGCAGTGGCGTTGCAGTACCGTACCATCGACGGCGCAGAGGTTGCCGCCGTTGAAGGCCATGGTCGGGACATCGATGCCCAGCTGCTCGACCTGCTTGCGCATGGCTCGCGGTGGGCGGGCACTGGCCAGGCTGAAGTGCACCCCGGCCTGTTGCAGTTGCGCGACGGCAGCGATCACGCCAGGCGAAAGGCTGTGGTCGGGCAACAGCAGGGTGCCGTCCATGTCGCTGAGCATAAGCCTTATGCCAGCCCTGCCGGCCTCCTCCGCACTCATCCCAGCGGCCGCCAGGCACGGTTATCACGCGCCAGCAAGTCATCAGCCTGCTGCGGCCCATCGGACCCTGCCGCATACATGCGCACCTTGCCGGCATCCGCCCAGGCATCCAGGAATGGCTGCACCGCACGCCAGCCGTTCTCGATGTTGTCCGCGCGCTGAAACAGCGTCTGGTCACCGATCAGGCAGTCGTAGATCAAGGTCTCGTAGCCGGTGGACGGCTGCATCTCGAAGAAGTCCTTGTAGGCGAAACCCAGCCTGACGTTCTGCATATCCAGCGTCGGCCCGGGCTTCTTGGCCTGCAAATCGAACCACATGCCTTCGTCCGGCTGGATCTGGATGTGCAGATAGTTGGACTTGAGGTCGTCGACCTCGGTGTCGCGGAACTGCGCGTACGGCGCCTGCTTGAAGCAGATGGCGATCTCGGTGTCGCGCACACTCATGCGCTTGCCGGTACGCAGATAGAACGGCACACCCATCCAACGCCAGTTGTCGATCATCACCTTGAGCGCGACATAGGTTTCGGTCTGGCTCTGCGGATCGACCTTGGGCTCCTCGACATAACCGGCCTCGCCCTTGGGGCCAGGGGCGTATTGGCCACGCACCGAATTCTTGATCGCCTCGGCCTTGTCATAAGGGCGGATCGCGCCGATGACCTTGGCCTTTTCGCCGCGTACCGCATCGGCGCCAAAGGCCGCCGGGGGTTCCATGGCGACCATTGCCAACAGCTGGAACAGGTGATTGGGCACCATGTCGCGCAGCGCGCCGGTGCTGTCGTAGAAGTTGCCACGGGTTTCGACCCCGACGGTTTCCGCCGCAGTAATCTGCACGTGGTCAATGTAATGGTTGTTCCAGAACGCCTCGAAAATCCCGTTGGAAAACCGGCTGACGAGGATGTTCTGTACGGTTTCCTTGCCCAGGTAATGGTCGATGCGATAGATCTGCTTCTCGCTCATCACACTCAGCAGGCTGGCGTTAAGAGCTTCGGCGGTGGCCAGGTCGGAGCCGAACGGCTTCTCGATGACCACGCGGCGGAAAGCCTCGGGCGTTTCTTCCAGCAGCCCGGCCTTGCCCAGGCGCGTCGCTACTTCACTGAAGAAGCGCGGCGAGGTCGCCAGATAGAACATGGCATTGCCGGTACCGTTTTCCTCGATGCGCTTGGCGATCGCGGCATAGGTATCATCAGCGACGAAATCGCCGGTGATGTAGCTGATGCGCTTGGCCAGACGCGCCCAAAGGGCAGGGTCCAGCGCCTCTTCGGCGCTGCCCCCTTTGGCCTTGGCCTGGTCGCGGATGAAGTCTTCGAGCTTTTGCGCGAAGGCTTCATCGGTGACTTCGTTGTGGTCGACGCCGACGATGTGCAAACCGTTATCCAGCAAACCATCGCGGCTGAGGTTGTACAGGGCCGGCGTCAACAGCCGTTTGACCAGGTCGCCATGGGCGCCAAAAAGGAAAATCGTGGTGGGCGGAGCTGCTTCTACCTTGGATTTTCCTTTTTTCATTACTTCTTCACCTCCACGTGGCCACCAAAGCCGAAGCGCATGGCGGAAAGCATTTTATCGCCATAAGTGGCGTCTTGGCGGGAACGGAAGCGCGCGAACAGCGCACTCGACAGCACCGGTACTGGCACCGCTTGTTCGACAGCGGCATCGATGGTCCAGCGCCCTTCGCCGCTGTCCGAGACCTTCCCGGAATATTTGACCAGCTCGGGGTCACTGGCCAGTGCATCGGCGGTCAGATCCAGCAGCCACGATGAAACCACGCTGCCGCGGCGCCAGACTTCGGCGATGTCAGCCAGGTTGAGATCGAAGCGCTGGTCTTCTGGCAACTCTTCGCTGTTCTTGGTCTTGAGGATGTCGAAGCCTTCGGCATAGGCCTGCATCAAGCCGTACTCGATGCCGTTGTGGATCATCTTCACGAAATGGCCGGAACCGACCGGGCCGGCGTGAATGTAACCGTGCTCGGCGCGGTTGGACTCGCCTTCAAGGCCCAAGGTACGGGGGATGTTGCCCACGCCCGGCGCGAGGGTGGCAAACAGGGGTTCGAGGCGCTCGAAGACGGCGGTTTCAGCGCCGATCATCATGCAGAAGCCGCGATCCAGGCCCCAGACGCCACCGGAGGTGCCGACGTCGACATAGTGCAGTTGCTTCTCGGCCAACGCCTTGGCGCGACGGATGTCATCTTTGTACATGGTGTTGCCGCCGTCGATGATCACGTCATCGGGGGACAACAGCGCGCTGAGCTCATTGATGGTGTCTTCGGTGATCTTGCCGGATGGCAGCATGACCCACACCGCACGAGGCGATTGCAGCTTGCTGACCAGATCGGCCAACCCGCTTGCCGCCGTCGCGCCCTCGCCCGCCAGGCCCTGGACCGCCTGCTCGCTACGATCGTAGACCACTGTCGAGTGGCCATCGCGCATCAGCCTTCTGGAGATATTGCCGCCCATGCGGCCCAGTCCAACGATTCCCAATTGCATGCCTGCGCTCCACAAATAAAAAGAAGGCGAACGTCACCTTTATAGCTCATGCGATCCTCTGGTTAGTCCCATCCCGGACCGCATAGTTCGCCGATTTTACCATTCATCGGCTGGTAAAACTAAATAGCGTCCTACCATCTGGCGATTTGCCTAATTATTTCGGGCACTTGCGACAAAAATGAAAAAAATCACATGGACCATAAAAAATAAAAAAGTTCCCATGAATAACGAAAGAAATCATCATCCGTGCCGATAGCGGTAGGAGCCTGACGCGAGAGTCGCCCAGGGCGCTTATCCTTAATGTCTGTGCCGGTAGTTTGCGAGGTGTGCAATGGGTACTGTAGTGACAACGAACCAACCACAAACGCTCTATGTCAGTGTTCGCCGTGATGAACTGCGTGCGCTCAAGCAAGAACGTGAAGAGCTGCAGGACAAGGTCACCTTCCTGACCAGCCTGCTGCAACAAGCCAAGCAGAACGCCATGGGCTTTGAAGCTCAAGCGCGTATCGCCTGACGTCAGCCCGAGGTGCAGGCGCTCGATCGAGCGCCTGTCCAGCGGATCATGCCATCCTGAACATGATCCGCACTCTCCTGCTACAAGCGTATAACGCTACGCCTTTCCCTCCCCCGATGTGCCCCCCACCGATAAAAATACCTTGCGCGCCATGTTCGGCTGAATTTCGGCCCGAATCAGGCCCGTCGCCCCTTTGGCCGTATCGCCCAACGCCATGAAGTGCTTATAGGTCATAAAGCGTTGCGCCACTGTCTTGAGGTGCGCCACGGTGAACCGTTCTGCCGCCGCAGTGGCGCTCGGGTAATGAAAATGCGCGTACCAAAGCACACCACTGGCGTCCTTGATCGCATATTCCTGCAGGTAATCGCCGCCTTTGAGCAATGTCCGCGGCTTCTCGAGCACCACCGTGGCCTCCCCCTCGCCGACCAGCCATTCGACCCTGGACGCCTGTGGATCACCGGCCTTGCACAGCGCGATGCGCAGGCGCCGCCCTTCGGTTTTCAGCTGCTCGGCCTTGTCGCGCAGCTGCCTGATGGCCACATCGGCCGATTGCCCCGTTGACGAAGACAGCCGATCGGTTTCATTGAGGCGCACCAGCGCTAGGTCGATGTCATCCGCTTTGTCACGCAGCCCTTGGGCCACGTCATCGAGCAAGTTTTGAGTTTCGGAAGGGATATGTGCCTTGTTGGCCTGCACGCGTGCTTTGGCTTGCAGCAGCTGACGATCGGCTTGACCGAGCAGCACCATCGCCTCGCGCATTGAGGCTTCAAGGGGCGCCACCGGCCTGGGCTCGATGACCCCCGAGGCAGATGGCACCCGCACCCAATCTTCGCCGCCCGGCACCTGCTGGAACTGCTCGACAGTGGTGTCGTCGAGTCCGCCAGCCACTTCAAAACGTTGCGCGCCGCCGTCGGCCGAGGTTTTCATGCTGCCTACCAGTACCCCGCGCTTGCGACTGGTGACAATGACCTGCTGGCGCACCGGCCGCTGCTGCTTGCGCTGCTGGCGGGCACGCAAGGTCTGCTGCCGGAACAACGGCACCAATTGCGCCTCGGCAGCGCTGTGCAATGCGCCGACATGCAACAGCATGCGCGCCACCGCTGGCGACAAGCGATTGGGCTCGACCGTGGCCAGGGTAAAATCCAGCGCGTCTTCGAGCGCTTCATAGCGTTGCAGTGCGCTGTCGAGTACCTGGATCTGCTCCTCGTCGGTGAATACACCGGGCTCCAGGATCGCGTTCTGCGACTGCGCGGCGAGCTTGGCAGAGGCGACAGCTTCATTCATGGCGCCTTCGGGACGGGGCCAGCGACGCATTTTTTGCTCGCTCAAGACGTTCAGCCAATACAACTGCACGCCGCGCCAGGTCAACGGCGTTCCGAATCCAGCCCAGGTGGGCTTGATAGCTGCAAGCTCCGGCGCCCCGAAATGTTCGACATTGCCCAGATCCTCCATGCGCCGCTGTGATTCAGCGGTCCAGTGAATGAGTTGATCGATGAGATCGCAGCCCGCGGCAAAGTCCTCGAAGCTGCTCATGGGGGCAGGATTGGGCGCTTCGTGCTCCAGGCCATCGCCAAGGATCAGTTCGCTCAGCTGCTCGCGCAGTTTGCTGACGATTTCCCATTTGATCCGCAACAAGGCGCGCAAGTGGCTGGTGCGCTCCTCGAAAAAACGTGGCGAGGGGCTGACCTTGTTGAGTTCGGCGAAGGCGTCGATGGCATCGCCGCTGGCCACCACCATCTCGCTGGCCACTTCGATGAAGCGCTGGCGATACGCCGGATAACGCCTGGAGCGCTGGGCTTGCAGCTCGCTCATGACCTGCTGGGTGACCTTGAGCTTGCGATCGATAGCCGTCTGCTGGTCACGGTAATCAGTAACCCGCTTGAGCAGCGCTGCCTCGCGCGCCTGCTGCGCCTCTTTATAGGCCTTGCGCCCCCGGCCCGGCGAGCCACCGGCCAGGCGCAAAGCGGTGTCGACTTGCCAGCGGCCTGCTTCGTCACGGCGCACATAGGGACCGCGACGCGATGCATCGTTGATGTCCATGATATGCAACTCGCCGTCTTCCAGCGCCAGCGCGAACCAGCTCGCGTCGATCAGCCCGTACCATTGCTGGTCCCGCAGATAGAGGCCTTGGGTAGGGCCGTGGGGTATCGCGCTACCGAAGTCCCCCGCCGGTACCGCGAACGTCGCCAACGTCTGTCGCTGAGCAGCCGAGAGCCGGCGGCTAGCCGCCTGAAAACCGAAGTCCAGCTCGTGCAGCGCTATCGACGTACCAGGCGCTGCGATGACGCGGCTGGCCACCGGCTCACCAGGCGCCACCACCGATTCCCCAAGCCCTTCAACCGGGTCGAGCCACTCACCGTCCTTCAGCAACGGCCGCGTCACGCGATCAATACCTTTACTGCGCGCCTCCAGGCTGTGCCCGAAAAGCACAAAAGCCGCATTGAAAAAAAACTCCATCAGCGCGTCACTGGCCGCCTGAGGACTTCCATGCAAACGCGCATCGAAACCATCGGCAAAGATTTTCAGGCTTTGCAGCATCCAGCCTGCACTGGCAAGCGGGCCACCGACCATGGGCAGCAATGCGTTGAAGACCACCCAGCCCAACTCGCGATAGCCAAGCCAGCGACTTTCATCGTTGCTGACCGACTGGCGATCGGCGATGGCCTGCAGCCCGGCGACATTGTCACGATACAACGTGGTCCACAGATCACCCTCAAGCGCTACGCCCGTCAAGGTCGCGGGGGCCGGGCGCGTTAGCTCGGCAGCATCGTCGCCAGGAAGGAAATGACGAATGTGCGGTTCATCAAAGCCGCCATTGGCATAGACCGGACGCGCGGCCGCCTCCAGCCAAAGCAACACGTCATCCTGCAGCGCGCCCGGCGCCTTGATCGCCGACAGCAGCGCGCCAACACTGGCAAACTGGCGCAAGGGCTCTGCGGACAAGGGGCGATACAGCACGCAAACGCCGTCTTCATCATCGGCCCCGATCAGGTAAGCGCACTGGATGATATCTGGAGTGGCTCCCAGGGCGCGGCGCACTGCCAACTGCCGCACCGTTGGCCCCGGCAGCGTGGACGTCGCGCGGCGAACATTGGGCGCGAGGGAATCGAGCCTCAACGCCTGCATCAGCATGGTCACGCCCGCTGCCGTGACGCCGCACGCCTGGCGGATTTTCAGTTCAAGCATCTTTAGCGGCAACTGCACCCGCAACTGGTCCAGGTAAAGCGCCTGCCGTCGTGCTGCCTGCGGGACATCCTCCAACAAGCGCTGACGCAACAGCGCGACATAGCGCCGACCGATATCGACGGTGGTCACCAGGGCGATCACCGCCTCGCGAGTCACCCAGGCCGGCAGCGTCGCGCCCGCACGGGGTTCGATCTCGAGCATGCCGGCCGGGCGTCCATGGACATTGAACAGTGCCAGCTCGACCAGACTGATGACCACATATTCAAGATGACCATCCCCGGCATGCACGATTTCGAGCAGGGCATTGGGTGCATGATAAATACGCACCTGCACATCAGCCAAGGCCACACGCTGTGTGGGGTGATCGAGGGCGATCTGCCGGTTCAACTCGGCTGCGGTGTAGTCTTCCAAGGGCAGGATGCCGTCCAGGTAGTGCTCGCCGCCGCTCAGGCGCTGCACCTCGCCCAGCTGCGCCAGCAGCGTTGCATAGCGTAATTTATCATCGCGCGGTGCCTGTTCGAGCCAGACCGGCAGTGCGTCCTTCATGCGCTGCGCGCGCGCGAGCTCCTCGGGTCGGCTCAGGTCGTAAAGACTGGTACTGCGCTCGACCAGACTCACCAGCGTGTCGATATCGCTGCCCTGCCCCCGGTAATGCTCGGCCAGCGCCGTCAGATTGCTCAGCTGGCACTCCAGAAGCATCAGCGCCTGGGTATCGAAGCTATCGGCGTCGATGTTGATCAATGCAAAATCCACGCGCTGGCCAGTCCGGCGATCACCTAGATAGCGCGCCTGGGCCTCGGCCAGCGTGGCCATGTCGGCGAACGCCTGCACCTCGGCCAAAGGACGGCACAGCAGTATCCGTTCGACTTCATCGCCCTGTGCAGTGCGGGTGATCACCAGATCGCTGGTGACATGGGGCGTGGTCACGGCAGGATTGGCGATGTGCTGAATCTGCAGCAGTGCAGTGCGGGTGCCCGCCAACGGCGTACCACTACAGAGAGCCAACAGCGTTTCGCTCTCCTCACCATCCAGCCGTCCTTGCTCGACCTGGCGCCGCGCCAACATCCGCACATGCTCGCGCAGGTGGCCGGCCAACCACTGCCAGCGACTCTGACCGGTTGCGTCGACATGATTCCAGTACTCGACCAGGCGCTGTTTATAGTGTTCAAGCAATGAAGGCCCCCATTCACCGATCAGCGTTTCCAGCTCGCCAATACCCAAGGCCAGGGGTTGCGGCGCCTGAGCGCCCTGTTGTTGGGTCACCGCATCAACGCCTGCGATCAGATTTAGCGTGCGGTCCTGCAGATACCGCTGGATCAGCAGATCCTCCAACGCGATGGGGGCCGGCGCGTCGGCCCGAACCAGCTTGAGGCTGGCGCCATCGACCTGCAGGGCCGGTTTGTGCTTGCTCAGGGCCTGGTTGATAAGGTCGCGGGCGACACTTCGCAGTGAAGGGCGGCCGTTGAATCGCCGACTGACACTGCTGGCCAATGGCGCATACTGAGCAACCAGGCTCAGGGGCGAAGAAAGGGTATCGGTCATGGGAGCTCCGAGGTGACTCCCGGCGACATTGCCGGGGCTGCCATCTCAAACCATCGTTCTACCCACCAGTCGGTACCTGGATACCACCCCGCATTGCGATGACTTACGCCCGTCAGTCGGCTGCCCTCCCGATTTTGCAGATATCTCCTACACTCAAGTCAACCTGTAAGCCGTTCGGAAACTTCACCGTAAAAAAGTCGAAACTTCTGAAACGCCCACCGGTCAGCTATCAGGTAGGCCGTAGTTATCGACTCGTTGAAAGCACGACCTGCCCACCCCTCTCTGAAATTGCGACCGACAATTCATCGTCGGGCCTGCGTAGCGCTCGCGCGGCTGACTGGGGCTGAACAAAATAAGTATCTGGCAGATGTAATCAACACTCGGGAGAGGGTTCACAATGATCAATGCCGCCGTCGAAACCCATGGGGAACGCTTCAATCAGCAGGTCAGCGAGGTTCCTTCCTTGCCTGCTATCGCTTCGACCGGCAAAGTGCTGCAAGCTGATTCGACGCCAAATCCTAATCGCAAGAAAATCCTCTTCGTCACCTCTGAAATTGCCGACCTCGTCAAAACCGGGGGCCTGGGCGATGTCTCTGCTGCGCTCCCTCGCGCCATGAGCCCCCTGCACGACGTGCGGGTGCTGATTCCGGGCTACCCGCAAGTGCTTAACAGCGGTCACCCGATTCATGTGGTCGGTGAGATGGGCGGTCACGCCGCGCTGCCACCCTGCAAGGTCGGCCGCATGGACATGCCGGACGGTCTGGTGATCTATGTACTGTTGTGCCCCGAGCTGTATGCCCGTGAAGGCACGCCTTATGGCGCCAACAATGGCCGTGACTGGCCTGACAACCACATTCGCTTCGCCCGCCTGGGCCTGGCTGCCGCCGACATCGCTGCAGGCCAAGGCATGGTGCATTGGCGCCCGGACATGGTTCACGCCCACGACTGGCCGGCCGGCCTGGCCCCAGCCTATATGCACTGGCGCGGGCTGAACGTGCCGACCCTGTTCACCATTCACAACCTCGCCTATCAAGGCGTGGTGAGCCTGGCCTGCTGCCCGGAACTCGGCATCCCCGAGCACGCGCTGCAACAGGAAGGCATGGAGTTTTACGGCAAGCTGTCGTTTCTCAAGGCCGGGATGTCCTATTCCAGCCACATCACCACGGTGAGTGCTACCTACGCCGAAGAAATCACCACCCCTGAATTCGGCTGCGGGCTCGACGGGTTTCTCAGCTACAAGGCGCAGCAGGGGCTGCTCAGCGGCATTCCCAACGGTATCGATGAAAGCTGGGAATCTGCCACCGATCCGCATCTGGTCTGCCCGTTCGGCCTCAACGACTGGGACGGCAAGGGTGTCAACGCCGACCACGTGCGCGAACTGTTCGGCCTGGAGCCTAGCGAGGGCCCGCTGTTCGCGGTGGTTTCGCGCCTGGTGTTCCAGAAAGGCCTGGACCTGACCGAGGCGGTGGCACAATTCATCGTCGAGAACGGCGGCCAGATCGCGATCATCGGCCGTGGCGAGCCTGAAGGCGAACAAGCGATGCGCGAGCTGGCCTTGCGCTTTCCTGGCCAGGTGTCGGCACGCATCGGCTTCAATGAAACCGATGCCCGGCGCATGTTCGCGGGCAGTGACTTTCTGTTGATGCCTTCGCGCTACGAGCCTTGCGGCCTGAGCCAGATGTACGCACAACGCTTCGGCTCGTTGCCGGTGGCGCGCAAAACCGGCGGCCTGGCCGACACCATCGAAGATGGCATGACCGGCTTTCTGTTCGAAGAGCCCACCGCCGAGAGCTACCGTGAAGCCTTGACTCGCGCCTTCTACGTGTTCGGCAAACCGGAGCTGCTCAACGCCATGCGCTGCCGCGCCATGACCCAACCCTTCAACTGGTCGCAGGCTGTCGAACCCTACGCCAAGCTCTACGAAAAAATGGTCGATCAAGCCAAAGGCAAATCGGCAAAATCCTAAGTTCAAGAGGTTTCATCGATGCCGTCACGGGAAACTGAAACCTGGTCTGTTGAAAGAGAGATGTCCCACGGGGCGGTAATGTTGAAATCGGGGCTTACGCGCTTTGCGCTGTGGGCCCCGGATGCACAGTCGGTCAGCCTGCTGATCGAAGGCCAGGCGCCCCTGGCCATGACCGCCGATGATGAGGGCTGGTATCAACACCAGTTGGCCTGCCCCGCAGGCACCGCTTACCGCTACGAGATCGACGGCCACCTGCAGGTGCCGGATCCCGCCTCCCGCGCCCAGCAAAGCGATGTCCACTCGCCGAGCCTGGTGGTGGATGACCACTATCCCTGGCAGCAGACAGGCTGGCACGGCCGGCCTTGGCACGAAGCGGTCATCTACGAGTTGCACGTAGGCGCCATGGGCGGCTTCGCCGGTGTCGAAACGCACCTGGCGCGCCTTGCCGCTCTGGGGATCACCGCGATCGAATTGATGCCCATCGCCCAATTCCCCGGCGACCGCAACTGGGGCTACGACGGCGTGCTGCCCTACGCCCCGCAATCCTCCTACGGGACGCCAGCGCAGCTCAAGCACTTGATCGATACGGCTCACAGCCATGGCCTGATGGTGATTCTCGACGTGGTCTACAACCACTTCGGCCCCGACGGCAATTATCTGCACGCCTACGCCAAGCGCTTCTTCAATGAAGACAAACACACCCCCTGGGGTGCGGCCATCGACTTCAGCCAGCAGGCGGTACGTGACTACTTCATCGACAACGCGTTGATGTGGCTTCACGAATACCGCTTCGACGGCCTGCGCTTCGACGCCGTCCATGCCATCGAAAGCCCGGATTTCCTGCAGGTCATGGCCAAGCGCATTCGCCAGTCGCTGGAGCCGCGCCGCCACGTCTATCTGAATCTGGAAAACGAGCACAACCAGGCGCACTTGCTCAAACAGGGCTACGACGCTCAGTGGAACGATGACGGCCATAACGCCCTGCACGTGCTGCTGACCGGCGAGACCGAAGCCTACTACGAAGACTATAAAGACCACACCACCGAGAAACTGGCGCGTTGCCTGGGCGAAGGCTTCGTCTATCAGGGCCACGTCAACCGTCATGGCGAAGCCCGCGGCGAGCCCAGCGGGCATCTGTGGCCCGGCTCCTTCGTGCTGTTCCTGCAGAACCACGACCAGATCGGCAACCGCGCCTTCGGCGAACGCCTGAATCAGCTGTGCAGCGAGCCGGCGCTGCGCGCGGCGACCACCTTGCTGCTGCTGTCACCGATGATTCCGCTGATGTTCATGGGCGATGAGTGGGCGGCCAAGGAGCCGTTCCTGTTCTTTACCAGCCACCACGGCGAGCTGGCCGATGCCGTGCGCGAGGGTCGCCGAAGCGAATTCAAAGCGTTCAGCGTGTTTGCCGACCCGCACAAGCGCGAAACCATCCCCGATCCCAATGCGCCCAAAACCTTCGAAGACTCGCGCCCCGATTTCGCCAGTTTCCCCGCTCATCAGCACGGCCACTGGGTCGAGCTGTACCGCGAACTGCTGACCTGGCGACGTCGCGAGATCTTCCCGCGGCTGACCGGCGCTCGCTCGATGGGTGCCGAGGTGCTGGCTGACAAGGCCATCACCGCGCGTTGGAAAATGGGCGATGGTGCAGAGCTGCGCATCGACCTCAACCTCGGTGATCAAACCCTCGAGGTAGAACTGCCGGATGCCAGCCTGCGCCTGTTCGACAGCCGCCTGCAGCCTGACAACAACCGCAAGCTCACCCCCTACACCACCCTGGTCAGCCTCATCCCCCCTTTAGACGCTGTAGTGCAAGGAGCAGGAGGCAAACCATGAGCGAGTCACTCCACACCTTGGCCGCCAACGCCGGCCTTGCCGTGCATTGGGTCGATGCCAACGGCAATCACCAAACCGTAGCCCCCGAGGCCTTGCGCAAAGTCCTCGCCGGCCTGGGGCATGCCGCTGATAGCGAAGACGACATCCGCCGCAGCCTGGCCGCGCTGGAAAAGGCCCACGATGCCCAACACCTGCCGCCATTGCTGACGGTGGACCAAGGCAGCGCCCTGGACTTGCAAAAATACTTCGCGCCGCACAGCCAGTGCCGGATCGAACTCGAGGATGGCGCCACCCTGGACATTCGCCTGGACGAGCATGGCGCCCTGCCCGGCATGGTCCCGGTCGGCTATCAGCTGGTGACCATCGACGGCCGCCAGTTCACCTTGGCCGTGGCCCCCAGCCGCTGCTACAGCGTTGGTGATGCCTTGGGCAGCGAAACCCCGCGGGCCTGGGGGCTGGGGGTGCAGCTGTACTCCCTGCGCCGCGCCGGTGACGGTGGTTTCGGCGATACCCAGGCGCTCGAGCAGCTAGCGCGCAGTGCCGGCGAACGCGGCGCCGATGCGCTGGCGATCAGCCCCATGCACGCCATGTTCAGCAGCGACAACCATCGCTACAGTCCCTATTCGCCATCGAGCCGCCTGTTCCTCAACAGCCTGTATGCCGCCCCTGGGACCATTCTGGGCGAGCGCGCGGTGCGCAGCGCCATCGAAGCGACGGGGCTGGGCAAGACCCTCGACGAGCTCGAGTCCCTGGCCCTGATCGATTGGCCCAGCGCCGCCGACGCCAAGCAAACCCTGCTGCGAGAGCTGTACAAGGGTTTCAGCGCGGGCGATCACCCGCTGCAGGCCGACCTGAGCAGCTTCCGCCACGCTGGCGGCGAAGCGCTCGAAAATCACTGCCGCTTCGAGGCCTTGCAGGCTGAATGCGCGCGCCAAGGCGAACCTCAGGACTGGCGCCAGTGGCCGGAGCAATGGCAAGACCCCCGCAGCCCGTCAATCGCCGAATTCGCCGAGGAACATAAAGAAGAGGTCGGCTATTACGCCTTCTGCCAGTGGCTGATCGCTCGCAGCCTGGAACGCGCTCAAACCGCCGCCCGCAGCAGCGGCATGCGCATCGGCCTGGTCGCTGACCTCGCCGTCGGCGCCGACGGTGCCGGCAGCCAGGCCTGGAGCCGCCAGGACGAATTGCTTTCGTCGCTGACCGTGGGCGCGCCGCCCGATATCCTCAACCGGGCCGGGCAAGGCTGGGGCATCTCCGCGTTCTCCCCCGAAGGGCTGCAACGCAGCGGTTTTCGTGCCTTTATCGAAATGCTGCGGGCCAATTTCGCCCATGCCGGTGGCCTGCGTATCGATCATATCCTCGGCCTGCAACGGCTGTGGGTGATTCCTCAGGGCGAGTCGCCACCCAATGGCGCCTACCTGCACTACCCGCTCGACGACATGCTGCGTCTGCTGTCGCTGGAATCGCACCGCCACCAGGCCATCGTCCTCGGTGAGGACCTGGGCACCGTGCCTGACGGGCTGCGGGAAAAACTCGCGGCGCGGCAGATCCTCGGCATGCGCGTGCTGTTGTTCGAACAGCACCACACCGGTCACTTCAAATCCTTGATGGAATGGCCCGACAACGCCCTGGCCACCACTAGCACCCACGACCTCTCGCCCCTCAACGGCTGGTGGCGAGCCAATGATATCGACTGGAACCACCGCCTGAATCTGATCGACGCCGCTGCCGAACAGCAATGGCGTGAGTCGCGCGAGCATGAGCGCCGCGGCTTGCGTCACCTGCTTGAGCAGGACCCGGTCAACTTCCAGGGCGAAGGTGAAGAATCCGATCTCTTGATCGACGCCAGTGTGCGTTTTATCGGCCATACCCGCGCGCCGTTGGTGCTGCTGCCGTTGGAAGATGCCCTGGGTACCCTTGAGGCCCCTAACCTGCCCGGCACCACCGACAGCCATCCCAACTGGCGGCGGCGCTTCAGTGCCCCTGCGCAGGCGCTGCTGGACGATACGGACGCCGCTCGGCGCCTCGAACTGTTAGCCACTGCCCGACAACAATCCAATGAGCGTGACCGATGACTCCCCTGACTGGCAGCCTGCGTTTACAGTTTCACAAGGACTTCACCCTCGACGACGCGGTGCCGCTGGTGCCCTACTTCGCCGAGCTGGGCATTACCCACGTCTATGCTTCGCCCCTGCTCAAGGCCCGCCCTGGTTCGATGCACGGTTACGATGTGGTCGACCCTACCACGGTCAATCCTGAACTCGGTGGCGAAGCCGCGCTGCGCCGCCTGGTCGCGGCCCTGCGCGAAAAGAACATGGGGTTGATCCTCGATATCGTCTCCAACCATATGGCCGTCGGCGGCCCGCACAACCCGTGGTGGCTCGACCTGCTGGAGTGGGGCCGACGCAGCCCTTACGCGGAGTTTTTCGATATCCAGTGGCACTCCCCCGACCCGCTGCTGGACGGCCAGCTGCTGCTGCCGTTTTTGGGCAGCGACTACGGCGTGGCGCTGCGCGACGGCACTCTGGCGTTGCACTTCGACGCCGAGCACGGCAGCTTTTTCGTCGAGCATTACGAGCACATCTTCCCTATCTGCCCGCCGGATTACGCCGGGCTGTTGATCGCCACTGGCAACAGCGAGCTGGCGGAGCTCGGCGCACGCTTCGCCGCGTTGGCGCAACATCCCCAAGGCTACGCCCAGGCCAAGGTGCTGCGTCAGGAACTGGCGCGCCAAGCCGCCGCTGCCGAGGTTGGCGAAAGCATTGCCAGCACCTTGAAGCAGTACGACTCGACTACCGAAGAAGGCTTCCAGCGCCTGCATCGGCTGCTCGAAAAACAGCACTATCGCCTGGCCAGCTGGCGCACCGCGGCCGACGATATCAACTGGCGGCGGTTCTTCGACATCAACGAACTGGGCGGCTTGCGGGTCGAGCGCGCGGCAGTGTTCGAAGCCACCCACAGCAAGATTTTCGAACTGGTTGCGCAGGGCCTGGTGGACGGCCTGCGCATCGACCATATCGACGGCCTGGCCGACCCGCGCGGCTATAGTCGCAAGCTGCGCCGTCGGGTTGCCGGCTTGCTGTCACAGCGCCCCGCAGAGGCCGCCGTCGAACACTTCCCGATCTACGTCGAGAAGATACTCGGCGCGGGCGAGCAACTGCACAGCGACTGGACGGTCGACGGCACCACCGGCTACGAATTCATGAACCAGGTGTCGCTTCTGCAGCATGATCCGCGCGGCAAGGATGCGCTGGTCGAGGTCTGGGAAAAGGTCAGCGGGCGCACCGGTGATTTCGCCGAAGAGGCGCGCGCCGGTCGTCATCTGGTGCTCAACGGCACCCTGGCCGGTGACTTCGAGGCCGTGTCCCAGGCGCTGCTGAAGGTCGCGCGCAACGACGTGATGAGCCGCGACCTGACCCTTGGCGCGATCCGTCGAGCGCTGCAGGAACTCATCGTGCACTTTCAGGTGTACCGCACCTATATCAGTGCCTGCGGGCGCCCCGCCGAAGACGAAGGGTTTTTCCAGCATGCCGTGGAGCAGGCCCGCGCCCAACTCAACGAAGGCGACTGGCCGGTGCTCGACTACCTGCAGCGCTGGTTCGGTGGCGAGCCCATGCGGCACATGCCGCCGGGTCGCGCGCGCAAGGCACTCAAACATGCCAACGTGCGTTTCCAGCAGTTGACCTCGCCCGCAGCCGCCAAGGCTGTCGAAGATACTGCGTTCTATCGCAGCGCGGTATTGCTGTCGCGCAACGACGTAGGCTTCGATCCCGAAGAATTCAGCGCCCCTGTGGAAGATTTCCACAGCGCCTGCCAGCAGCGGCTCGAACGCTTCCCGAGCAACCTGCTGGCCACCGCCACCCACGACCACAAGCGCGGCGAAGATACCCGCACTCGCCTGGCCGTGCTCAGTGAACGCGGTGCCTGGTACGCTGCCCATGTCACCCACTGGATGGCGCTGGCGCAGCCATGGCGCGGCGAGTTTGCCGACGCCCCGGCGCCCACTGGCGGCGATGAGGCCATGCTCTATCAAGCCTTGATCGGCGCCTGGCCACTGGGCCTTGAAGCCGACGATCACGACGGCTTGCAGGCGTTGTTCGAGCGCGTCGCGCAGTGGCAGCAAAAAGCCCTGCGCGAGGCCAAGTTGCTGAGCAGCTGGAGCGCGCCCAACGAGCCCTACGAGCAGCAATGCCGAGACTTTCTGGAGAAGCTGCTGCTCAGCGAAGACGCCTTGCCGTTGCGCCAGTCACTGGCTTCCCTGGTCCGCCAGATCGCACCGGCCGGCGCGCTTAACAGTTTGGCGCAAAGCTTGCTGCGCATGACCGTACCCGGCGTGCCGGATCTGTATCAGGGCGCAGAGTATTGGGACTTCAGCCTGGTCGACCCGGACAACCGGCGTCCGGTGGACTACGCTGCACGAGAGCGGTCGCTGCACGATGCCAGCGCTCTGGGACAGCTGTTGGAGCACTGGCAGGACGGTCGCATCAAGCAGGCACTGGTTGCCCGCACCTTGCAAACGAGGGTTGCACATGCCGAGTTGTTTCTGCACGGAGATTACCAACCACTCGAAGTGGTGGGCGAGCACGCCAGCAAGGTGCTGGCCTTCGCCCGCACCACGGCGACGCAGTTGGCGGTGGTGATCGTGCCGCGCCTGTGCAGCGACCTGCTGGGGGATGCCGGCAGCCCGTTGATTGATAGCCAAAAATGGGGAGACACCCATGTCAAGCTGCCTAACCACTCTTGCCGGCCTAATTTGAAGGGACTTTTTTCCGAGAACGCAGTCACACCACAGGAAGCTATATGGTTGAGCACTGCGTTGAAGGATTTCCCCGTCAATCTTTATGTACAAAGTGACCAGTGATCAGGAGCGTTTAAATGAGTGTCGACGACAAGCGTATTAAAGAATTTGCTTATCAGATCTGGGAGTCCGAGGGTCAACCCCACGGTCATGAGGACCGTCACTGGGAGATGGCGCGCAAGCTCGCTGAAGCCGAAGCACTGGCGCCCAGCAAGCCCTCGAATCGCAAGTCTGCCGCGGCCAAGACAGCCAAGGCCGACAAGCCGGTAGCGGCCCCCAAGGCAGCGGAAAAACCCGCGGCGCCGCCTAAACCTGTCGCCAGCAAGCCTGCAAAACCGGCGGCTAAATCGGCACCCAAGCCAGCGGTCAAATCGGCCCCGGAGCCGGCCGCCGACAAGACACCGCCCAAGCCCGCCGCAAAATCCGCGCCCAAGCCGGTCGCCAGCAAGCCGACCGCGGTCAAGGCTTCGAAGCCGCCGACGCCCAAGCCTGCGACTGCGCCCAAGCCCGCCGCCGCGAAAAAACCCAGCGCAGCGAAAAAGCCGCCAGCCAGCTGATTGCCTGGCACACGCTCCGCTCACCCCAAGGCTGGCCGCCCGTTCGGCCAGCCCGATACCCGGACTCCCGTCGTGCGAGCTCGGCACCTCTGTGTTGCCTGCACTGGCCCCTTCGCCAGCAAGCTGCGCTCCCACAGTTCATGCCGCTCCCTGTTCATGCCGCTGCCTGTGGAAACAAGGCGCGCGCTTGCACGGCCCCACAAATATCTACGCCCTGCCACTGCCCCATGCCTCCCTGTAGCGCCGTTCTGCACCTCGCGCATTCGGTACGAACTCAGCCCCACTAAGGATCAATCATGAGCCGGCAAAAGAAGCCTCAGCCCACCTCTCAAGCCGAACCCTCGCGCATCCGTGAAGGCCTGCCCTTCCCCCTGGGCGCCACCTGGGATGGTCTGGGTGTCAACTTCGCGCTGTTCTCGGCCAATGCTACGAAGGTCGAGCTGTGTCTGTTCGACCCCGCCACCGAGGAGGAGATCGAGCGCATCGAATTGCCGGAGTACACCGACGAGATCTACCACGGCTACCTGCCCGACGCCCATCCAGGGTTGATCTACGGCTATCGCGTGTACGGGCCGTACGATCCAGAGAACGGCCATCGCTTCAACCCCAACAAGTTGCTGATCGATCCTTATGCCAAGCAGCTGGTGGGCCAGTTGAAATGGTCCGAAGCCCTGTTCGGCTACACCATCGGTCACCCGGATGGCGACCTCAGTTTCGATGATCGCGACAGCGCGCCCTTCGTGCCCAAGAGCAAGGTCATCGACCCTGCCTACACCTGGGGCCGCGACCAGCGGGTAAGCGTGCCATGGGACAAGACCATCATCTACGAAGCCCACGCCAAGGGCCTGAGCATGCGTCATCCGGCGGTTCCGGAGGCGGTGCGCGGTACCTTCGCCGGCATGATGGTGCCAGAGGTGGTCGATCACATCCGCCAGCTCGGCGTGTCCTCCGTGGAGCTGCTGCCCATTCACGCCTTCGTCAACGATCAGCACCTGCTGCAAAAAGGCCTCAACAACTATTGGGGCTACAACAGTATCGCTTTCTTCGCACCGCACCCGCGCTACCTGGCCAGCGGCAAGGTCGCCGAGTTCAAGGAGATGGTCGCCCACTACCATGATGCCGGGCTGGAGATCATCCTCGACGTGGTCTACAACCACACCGCCGAGGGCAACGAACAGGGGCCGACGCTGTCGATGCGCGGTATCGACAACGCCTCCTACTACCGCTTGCAGCCCGACAACAAGCGCTTCTACATCAACGACTCCGGCACCGGCAACACCCTCGACCTGAGCCACCCGTGCGTGCTGCAGATGGTCACCGACTCGCTGCGCTACTGGGCCACGGAAATGCACGTGGACGGCTTTCGCTTCGACCTGGCGACCATCCTGGGCCGCTACCACGAAGGCTTCGACGAGCGTCACAGCTTCCTGGTGGCCTGCCGTCAGGACCCGGTCTTGCGTTCGGTCAAGCTCATCGCCGAGCCGTGGGACTGCGGGCCTGGCGGCTACCAGGTCGGTGGCTTCGCGCCCGGCTGGGCGGAGTGGAACGATCGCTTTCGCGACACCGTGCGCGCGTTCTGGAAAGGCGACGACGGGCAACTGGCCGACTTCGCCGGGCGAATGACCGGCTCCGGCGAGCTGTTCAACCAGCGTGGCCGGCGCCCCTATACCTCGGTCAACTTCATCACCGCCCACGACGGCTTCACGATGAAAGACCTGGTGTCCTATAACGAGAAGCACAACGAAGAGAACGACGAGAACAATCAGGACGGCACCAATAACAACGTGTCGTGGAACCATGGGGTCGAGGGGCCGACCGGCGATCGCGCCATCATCGATCTGCGTCTGCGCCAGATGCGCAACTTCTTTGCCACCCTGCTGTTCTCTCAAGGTACGCCGATGATCGTCGCCGGCGACGAATTTGCCCGCACCCAGAACGGCAACAACAATGCCTACTGCCAGGACAGCGAAACCGGCTGGATCAACTGGGCGCTGGATCAGGACGGCGCCGACCTGCTGCGCTTCGTGCGCCGGCTCATCAAGTTGCGGCTCAAGTACCCGATCCTGCGCCGCAACCGGTTTCTGGTGGGTACCTACAACGAGGACATCGGCGTCAAGGATGTCACCTGGCTCGACCCCCATGGCAACGAGATGACCACCGAGCAATGGGAAGAAGGCCACGGCCGCTCGGTGGGCATGCTGCTCGACGGCCGCGCCCAGGCCAGCGGTATCCGCAAGCCCGGCGCAGACATCACCTTGCTGGTGATCGTCAATGCCCACCACGATGTGGTCAATTACACCCTGCCGCAGGTCCCGGAGGGCGAGTACTGGAACTGCGTGGTCGACACCAACCGCCCGGAACTGCGCGAGCACGAACGCCTGGATTTCGGCAGTCAGTTCATGGTCACCGGCCGTTCGACGCTGTTGTTCGAGTTGCACCGGGATCAGGAGGATTAGGGTTCACACCTGTAGCAAGGGGGCTTGCCCCCGAAAAATGTGTCACTGCGCGCGAATGTTTCGCCTAGGCGATCATTCGGGAGCTCCCCCTCGCTACAGACACACGGAACTGCGCCATGGATAATCAGGTCGCAATAGAGACAGGCAGTACCTTACCGAGGAGCAACCGTGTCGACCGACCCCGCAGGCAGTGCCCTCAGTGACCTTGACGCTCTACCCGAGCGCGAGGTGCACCGATTACGGGTGTTGACCGTCAATACCCACAAGGGATTCACCGCTTTCAACCGCCGCTTCATCCTTCCGGAGCTGCGCGAAGCCGTGCGCAGTACCGGCGCCGATATCGTTTTCTTGCAGGAAGTTCTGGGCGGCCACGATCGCCATGCATCAAAAGTCTCCAATTGGCCGGAAATGTCTCAGTACGAGTTCCTCGCCGACAGCATGTGGAGCGATTACGCCTACGGCCGCAATGCGGTCTACCCGGACGGCCACCACGGCAACGCGTTGCTGTCCAAATACCCGATCCTGCACTACCGCAACCTCGACGTGTCGATTACCGGCCCCGAGCGCCGCGGCCTGCTGCACTGCGTGTTACAGGTGCCGGGGCACGACGAAGTGCACGCGATCTGCGTGCACCTGTCGTTATTGGAAAGCCATCGACAAAAACAGCTGATGTTGCTGCGCCAATTGCTCGATTCGCTGCCGGAACATGCACCAGTGATCATTGCTGGCGACTTCAACGACTGGCAGCTACGCGGCAACAGCACGCTGTGCAAGCACGATGGCCTGCACGAGGTGTTCGAGCGTCACCACGGCCTGTTGGCCAAGACCTACCCGGCCCGCTTCCCGCTGCTGCGCCTGGACCGCATCTACCTGCGCAACGCCACCAGCCACGAACCCGTGATCCTTGGCAACAAGCCCTGGAGTCATCTGTCCGACCATCTGCCGCTATCAGTGGAAGTGCATCTCTAGTCACAGCGCCAATGACCCATATGGGGGCGGCCGCTCGGGCTCGCCCCCACAGGATTCAGAAGCATCAGCTTCGCGGTTTGAGCACCAGGACCCCCAGTGGCGGCAGGTTCAGGGACACCGAACGATCCTGACCATGCGCAGCGATCTCCTCACTGTCCACCCCGCCGCCGTTGCCGAAGTTGGACCCGGCATACAGCTCGGCATCACTGTTAAGCACCTCATCCCAATGCTCGCCGAATGGCACGCCGATGCGATACCCCTCACGCGGTACGGGGGTGAAGTTGGCGACCACCAGTAACGGCTGCCCCTCCTTGCTCCAGCGCAACCAGGCGTAGACGCTGTTGGTTGAATCATCGCCGATCAACCATTGAAAGCCCTGAGGCTTGCAATCCTGTTCGTACAACGCCGGCTCCGAGCGATACAGCCGATTGAGGTCGGCCACCAGCGTCTGCACGCCCTTGTGCTCGGAATACTCGGTCAGGTACCAGTCGAGCTGGTGATCGTGGTTCCACTCGCGCCACTGCCCGAACTCGCAGCCCATGAACAGCAGCTTTTTGCCCGGATGCGCCCACATGAAGGTCAGGTAGGCACGCAGGTTGGCGAATTTCTGCCAGCGGTCGCCGGGCATCTTGTCGATCAGCGAATGCTTGCCGTGCACCACTTCGTCGTGAGAGATCGGCAGGATGAAGTGCTCTGAATACGCATACATCAGGCCGAAGCTCAGTTCGTTGTGGTGGTGATTGCGGTGGATCGGGTCGTTCTGGATGTAATGCAGGGTGTCGTGCATCCAGCCCATGTTCCACTTGTACGAAAAGCCCAGGCCGCCCGACTGCGTCGACTGGCTGACACCTGGCCATGCAGTGGACTCCTCGGCGATGACCAGCGCGCCAGGTGCCTCGATAGCCACCACGTCATTGAGGTGACGCAGGAAATCGATGGCCTCGAGGTTCTCGCGACCACCGTAGCGGTTGGGCACCCACTCGCCAGCCTTGCGTGAATAATCGCGGTACAGCATCGAGGCCACCGCATCGACGCGCAGGCCGTCGATGTGGAAATGCTTGATCCAGTGCAGCGCCGACGCCAGCATGAAGCCGTGCACCTCGGTGCGCCCCAGGTTGTAGATCAGGGTGTCCCAATCCTGGTGGAAGCCTTCGAGCGGGTTGTCGTATTCATACAGCGCGGTGCCGTCGAAACGCGCCAGGCCGTGGGTATCGGTGGGAAAGTGCGCCGGCACCCAATCGAGAATCACGCCGAAACCGGCCTGGTGGCAGCGGTCGACGAATTCGGCGAATTGCTGCGGCGTGCCGTAACGGGCGGTGGGTGCGAACTGCGCGAGCAATTGATAACCCCACGACCCACCGAACGGATGCTCCATGATCGGCATCAGCTCGATATGGGTGAAGCCCATCTTCTCGATATAGGGAATAAGGCGGTCGGCCAGCTCGTGCCAAGTGTAATTGCGCACTACCTCGCCAGCATCGTCGGTCTCGACCATCCACGAGCCCGCGTGCAGCTCGTAGATCGACAGCGGCGCACTGCTGCTGTGGCGCTGTTCACGGCCCTCGAGCCAGGCCTGGTCACCCCAGGCGTGATCGAGCGGCCTGCCGACCCGCGACCCCGTGGCGGGCGGCAGCTCAGTGGCCAGAGCAACCGGATCGGCCTTGAGCGGCAAGATGCCGTGAGCGCCGAGAATTTCGTATTTATAGCCATCGCCCGGCTGCACGCCAGGAATGAAGATTTCCCACACACCCGAGGGGTAGCGCACGCGCATCGGATGCCGACGGCCATCCCAGCCGTTGAAGTCACCCACCACCGAAACGCGCTTGGCATTCGGCGCCCACACGGCGAAACGCACGCCGTCGACGCCATCGATATTCATCACCTGAGCGCCAAAGACACCGCTCAGATCACGGTGATTACCCTCGGCGAACAGGTACAGGTCCATCTCGCCCAGCAGCTCGCCGAAGCTGTAAGGATCGGCGTTGGTGTATTCGCCACCGGCCCATTGCACCTTGAGCCGATAGGGCTGACGCGAATGCATGTGGCCGGTGAAGAGCCCCGGTACGTCGTAATGCTGTTCAAGCTTGACCAGGGACTCGTCGTGATCCTTGGCCAACACCTCGACCGACAAGGCATTGGGCAGGTAGGCACGAATGTATTGCCCGTCACCGCCATCGCTGTGGGGGCCAAGGATCGAAAACGGATCACGGTGATCGGCGCGGATCAGCGCTTCAATATCGGCCTTGGGCGGTATGGCACCGCGCTGGCTCTGTTGCTGTTGCGCACTCATGACTCTTCTCCCCTTGTACTCAAGAGCCCGAACAGACCATGCAAAGGCACGGCCAGCCAGCCCGGACGATTCTCCGCTTCATAAGCGATTTCATAGGCAGCCTTTTCCAGGCTGAACAATTCCAGTGCCGCACGCTCGCCTTCGGGGTTTTCCCAGGCATGGGCCAAGTCGGCCGTGGCCGCTCGATAGGCCTCGATGAACGCGTGCCGCGATTCATGCAGGTAACGCTTGGCCACGCGCTGGCGGGCCTGCGCGGCTTCTGGCGAGGCATCCACGCTCTGCGCATTGCGCACCGCCATGGCCGCCGCGTAATCAAACGAACGCAGCACACCGCTGACGTCCTTGAACGGGCTGTACTTGCCGCGACGTTCTTCCAATGGCCGTGCCGGTTCGCCTTCGAAGTCGATCAGGTAGGCGTCGCCCTGCACCACCAGCACCTGGCCCAAGTGCAAGTCGCCGTGCACACGCATGATCAAGCCACCGGTAGCCTGCTGGCTGAGTGTATCGACGTGGCTGAGCAGCGATTTGCGCTGGCTCAACAGGTCGGCCACCAGCGTGCGGTTTTCGTCATCCAGGTTGCCTTTATGTTGTTCGAGCAATTGCAGTGCACGTTCGACCTGCGCCTTGATGCTTTTGCTCCATGCCTGAGCGTCCTTCTTTTTGCTCGGGCTGGCACGAAAATCGGCATTGTCGGTAGGCGCGGCCAGCACCTTGTGCATTTCGCCCAGGCGCTTGCCGAGCATGGCGGCGAAATCGGCCAGCTCCACCAGGGCGTTGTAGTGTTGATCCTGCTCGGAGCGGACACTGGCCATCTCGTCGCGCACCGCACGCTCCAGATTGTTCTGAGTCCACTCCCACGCGTCGCCTTGGTTGGCCAAAAAGCCCTGAGCGATCATCAACAGGTGCGGCAGACCCTGGGCATCGACGCGCTGGACGGAGCCCAGCAGCGGCGAAATATTCTGGTAGCCGGCGCTGGTGAGGTAGGCGCCCATTTCCAGCTCGGGGTGGATGCCGCCGCTGACCTTGCGGATCATCTTGAGCACCATCGCGCCGCCGATCACTACCGAGCTATTGGATTGCTCGGCGGACAGGTAGCGAATCTGCGCATCGCTGCCCAAATTGAGCCGGGTCAACTCGGCGGTCGGTTCGAAACGCAGTTCACCCTCACTGCATGGCAGCGTCTGATTGGCCTGCACCGCGGCGAGCACCGAATGAATGAAGGTCTCGAGCGCGAACGCATCGGTGATCAAGCCCACCTGACGGCCGCGGCGTACCCGCGACAGCGCCAGTTGCTGAGGGAGCGCGCTGGCGATCTGATCGTCGCCAAGCAATCCGAACGGGAACTGATAGCGGCTGACCACGCCAGCGCTGGTGACTTCGATCTCGCTGAGCAGCACCGGCGCCTGCGCGGTACCGAAGCGCACGCCGTAGGCGATGTTCACCTTGTCGATAGCGCTGTCCTTGCCGGCGAACCAGCGGCGCTTGGGCAGGTACTGGGTGAGCGCGGTGTTTTCCAGCGATTCGCGCGAGGGCGACTCAAGCAGTTCCTCCATGCGCTTTTTCAGCACCAGAGTGAGAAAGTCCGGCAGGCTTTGGGCCGGTTCAACGTGCCAGCTGGGCATTTGATTCTCCGAGGCCAATAGAAACCAGTAGAACCCGTAAGGGGCCAGAGTGAGCAGGAAATTGAGCTGACCGATCGGCGGGAACGCCGCACCGCCAAGCATCTCCACCGGGACCATGCCGGCATAGGCCGACAGATCCAACTCGGCCGCTTGCGCCGCCCGCGAAACGTTGGCCACACAGAGGATGATCTCGACCTTGCCGTCGGCGTTGGTGTACTCACGCAGATAGGCTAGGATGCGCCGGTTGCTCGGCGACAGCATCTTCAACGTACCGCGGCCAAAGGCCTTCTGCTGCTTGCGCACGGCGAGCATGCGCCGCGTCCAGTTGAGCAGCGAGTGTGGATCGCTGGCCTGGGTTTCGACGTTGACCGACTGGTAGCCGTAGAGCGAATCCATGATCGGCGGCAGCACCAGGCTGGCCGGGTCGGCGCGCGAAAAACCACCGTTGCGGTCGATCGACCACTGCATGGGCGTGCGCACACCGTCGCGGTCGCCCAGGTAGATGTTGTCGCCCATGCCGATTTCGTCGCCGTAATACAGCGTCGGCGTGCCAGGCATCGACAGCAGCAGGCTGTTGAGCAGTTCGACGCGACGCCGGTCACGCTCGAGCAACGGCGCCAGCCGTCGGCGAATACCGAGGTTGATGCGCGCGCGGCTGTCGGCGGCGTAGTAGTTCCACAGGTAATCGCGCTCCTTGTCGGTAACCATTTCCAGGGTCAGCTCGTCATGGTTGCGCAGGAAGATCGCCCACTGGCAATTGGCGGGGATCTCCGGGGTCTGACGCAAGATGTCGGTGATCGGAAACCGGTCTTCCTGGGCCACGGCCATGTACATGCGCGGCATCAACGGGAAGTGGAAGGCCATATGGCATTCGTCGCCATTGGGGCCCTTGGCGTCGCCGAAATACAGCTGGGTGTCCTCGGGCCATTGGTTGGCCTCGGCCAACAGCATGCGATCGGGGTAATTGGCGTCAATTTCGGCGCGGATCTGCTTGAGCACCGCGTGGGTCTCGGGCAGGTTCTCGTTGTTGGTGCCGTCGCGCTCGATCAAGTACGGGATGGCGTCCAGACGCAGGCCATCGATGCCCAGGTCGAGCCAATAACGCATCACGCCGATCACCGCCTTCATCACCTGCGGGTTGTCGAAGTTGAGGTCCGGCTGGTGCGAGTAGAAACGATGCCAGAAGTACTGGCCGGCGACCGGGTCCCAGGTCCAGTTGGATTTTTCGGTGTCGAGGAAGATGATCCGCGTGCCGTCGTATTTGGCATCGCTGTCGGACCACACGTAAAAGTCCCGCGCCTTGGATCCGGCCTTGGCACGGCGCGCACGCTGGAACCAGGGGTGCTGGTCCGAAGTGTGGTTGATGACCAGTTCGGTGATCACGCGCAAGCCACGCTGGTGCGCCTCGGCGATGAAACGCTTGGCGTCGTGCATGGTGCCGTAGTCGGGGTGCACGGCCTTGTATTCGGCGATATCGTAGCCGTCGTCACGCCGTGGCGACGGATAGAACGGCAACAGCCAGATGGTATTGACCCCCAGCTCGGCGATGTAATCGAGCTTGGCGATGAGGCCGGGAAAGTCACCGATGCCGTCGTTGTTGGAGTCGAAAAAAGACTTTACATGCACTTGGTAAATGACCGCGTCCTTGTACCAGAGCGGGTCTTCGATGAACTTGGCTGCCTTAGGTTTTCTGGCCATGCAGCTGATTCCTTGTTGAGGAGCTCTTGTTATGAGGCGGCTGCGTCTTCGTACGCAGCCGCGCCGAGAGGGTTACTGCTCGCGAGCGATACGCCAGATACCAAAGGACTGATAGGCGGGGTCGAGGCGCATGAACTGAGTCTTGCCGTACCAGGTCCAGGTATGGCCGGTCATCAGATCGGTGCCCGAGGTCGCGGCATTGTCGTCCAGGCCCAACTCCCACAGCGGCAGTTCGAAGTTGGCTTCCTGAGCGTTGTAAGGGTCCAAGTTGATCGCCACCAGAATGTAGTTCTGCCGATCGGGCGTACGTTTGGCGAAATACAGGATGTTGTCGTTGTAGCAATTGAAGAACGCCACGCCCAGGTGGGTCTGCAGCGCCGGGTTGAGACGGCGGATGCGGTTGAGCTGGGCGATCTCGGCAATGATATTGCCGGGTGCGGTGTAGTCCCGCGGGCGGATCTCGTACTTCTCCGAGTCGAGGTATTCTTCCTTGCCGGGGATCGGCGCCGATTCGCACAGCTCGAAGCCCGAGTACATGCCCCACAGCCCTGAGCCCATGGTCGCCAGCGCCGCGCGGATCAAGAAGCCCGGGCGCCCTGACTCGTGCAGAAAAAACGGGTTGATGTCCGGCGTGTTGACGAAGAAGTTGGGCCGGTAGCAATGCGACCACGGCGGCTGGTTGAGCTCGCTGAAGTACGCCTGCAATTCAGCCTTGGTGTTGCGCCAGGTGAAGTACGTGTAACTCTGGCTGTAACCGACCTTGCCCAGACGCGCCATCATCGCCGGCTTGGTGAAGGCCTCGGCGAGAAACATGACGTCTGGGTCCTTGCTGCGAATATCCTCGATCAACCATTGCCAGAACGGCAGCGGCTTGGTGTGCGGGTTGTCGACGCGAAAAATCTTCACGCCCTCCTCGACCCAGCTCCACACCACATCGCGCAGCGCCAGCCACAGGCTCGGCACCGCATCGGCGGCATAGAAATCGACGTTGACGATGTCCTGGTATTTTTTCGGCGGGTTCTCGGCATAGCGAATGGTGCCGTCCGGGCGCCACGAGAACCAGCCCGGATGCTCCTTGAGCCAGAGGTGATCCTGGGAGCACTGGATGGCGAAATCGAGGGCGATTTCCAAGCCATGCTCGGCGGCGGCCTTGACCAGATTGCGAAAGTCCTCGCGGCTGCCCAGTTGCGGGTGAATAGCGTCATGGCCGCCATCCGCGCTACCAATCGCATAAGGACTGCCGACATCATCCGGCCCAGCAGTCAGCGAGTTGTTGGGCCCCTTGCGATGCGCGCGGCCGATGGGGTGAATCGGCGGGAAATACAGCACGTCGAAGCCCATGTCGCGGATCATCGGCAAGCGATTGTGCACGTCGTTAAACGTGCCGTGGCGGGCCTTGTCATCGGTGATCGAGCGCGGGAACAGCTCGTACCAACTGGCGAACTCGGCCAGTTGCCGCTCCACTTCCACCGGGTATTCGGGGCTGCGAGTGAGAAACGCGCGGTGATCGGCGCGGGCCATCAGAGCGCTAGTGTCGGCTTGCAACAGCAGCGATACACGCTGGTCTTCGTTGAGCTCATGGAGGCTGTCGTGCAGATTTTGCAGCGCGTGCTTGAGATCGCCCTCGCTACGCTCGGCGGCATGCTGCAAATGCACGCGGCCTTCTTCCAGCTCCAGGCCGATGGCAACGCCCGCAGCGTATTTTTTCTCCAGCTCATAGCGGTAACTGGCGAACTGATCGATCCACGCCTCGACGCAATAGACGTAGCGGCCGATGGCGTCAACGCTGAACTCACCGGCAAAGCTGTCGTTGCCCAGCTCCGTCAGGGCCGAGGTCTGCCATTCTTCGCTATCCACTCGCCGCACGCGCAGGCGTACCGCCAACTTGTCATGGCCATCGGCGTAAACCTTGGTGGTCACCGCCACCTGGCGTCCGACTAGCGTCTTGACGGCGAATACGCCGTCATCGATCACCGGTTGGGTATTCTCGATCACGAGGCGCGGTAGCAGCAGGGCCTGGGACAGGCTCAAGACGTGCTCCGCGTTATCGTGGACTTGGCCTTCGCGGCCGGATTCGAAAGGTTCATCAGACGTCATCGAGCCTAGCTCCTTATTACGCCCCGTGGACGTTGCGGATGATGCTGCTGGAAGAGAGATGCAGTGCGACTGTTTGTCGCCTAAGGTTGGGAGCCGACGCGCCGGGCAAAAGTTCAGACGCAATCAACCGCCGCAGGGCGGGATCGAAAAAAAGAATCAATCCCGGTGGCTGCGGTCCAGATACTTGAATACGTTGTTTTCGACGCCAGCTGTTACACACGAGCGAGGTCAGGACCATGAACATTCCCATTCCCGCCGAAACCCCGGATCCGAATATCGACGATCCCAATCTGCCGCCTACCGCGCCTGAGGGTGATCCTGGCGACAATCCCGATGGTGTGCCCGTTCAGCCGACCGTGCCACCTACCCCGGTCGGCGATCCGCCGAATGAGGAGCCGCCGGCGACGTTGTGAGCATAGATAGGGAATCGGGCCCCGTTTGCTTTTAATCAGGCTGCGGGGCCTTTTTTGCTTTTGCGCGCCTGTGATGCCGCCTGGGTATGTGAGACTGGACGGCGCCTTGGCATGCAGCGATGCGGTGCCTGAATCGCGACCTTTGCCAGCAGCGCGCACTCACCATGAATAAAAAATCTCGGGCCACTGCGCAACGCGCTCAAAGAAGTGTTCGATGATCGCGCAGAATCCCTCCAGCGCCCGTTGACTGGGCCCTTCGCCGCTGTTAAAAATGTACCACCCAGTTAGTTTTTGCGCGAAACGGGAGCCAGTAGGAAAAGCCTTTTTCTGCTAGCTTTACAAGACGCAACAGCAACGGCCAAGGCTTGATAATAAAAACAACGGAGACCAACATGGCTAGCCATGACACTCATTCGCATGACAGTAAGCAGACGAAAAAGGCAACCGCCAGCGGTTGGGTAGGCTCGGCCCTCGAGTACTATGACTTTTTCATCTATGCGCAGGCCGCTGCGCTGATCTTCCCGCAAATCTTTTTCCCCAACTCCGATCCCAAGATTGCCATCGTCGCATCGCTGGCGACCTACGGCGTGGGTTACGTTGCGCGTCCTATCGGTGCCTTCTTCCTGGGGCATTGGGGCGACACCAAAGGCCGCAAGAACGTCCTGCTGCTGTGCATGTTCCTGATGGGGTTCGCCACCATGGCCGTCGGCCTGTTGCCGACCTACAGCCAGGTCGGCGTGTGGGCACCGATTATGCTGGTGGTCCTGCGCCTGATCCAGGGCTTCGCGGTGGCCGGTGAGATATCCGGGGCGAGTTCGATGATCATGGAGCATGCGCCCTTCGGCAGACGCGGCTACTACGCCAGCTACACCCTGCAGGGCGTACAGGCCGGGCAGATCTTCGCCGCAGCGATCTTCCTGCCGCTGGCCTATTTCATGCCTGACGACATGTTCAACACCTGGGGCTGGCGCATTCCGTTCCTGCTCAGCGCTATCGTTCTGGTGGCGGGCTACATCATCCGCCGGACCGTGGAAGAAACCCCAGCGTTCGCCAACGTTGAAGCCAAGCAAGAACTGACCAAGTCGCCGATCGCCGAAGCCTTCCAGAAAAACTGGCAGAACATGGGCCTGGTGACCTGCATGGCGCTGATGAACGTGATCCCGGTGGTCGCGACCATCTTCGGTGCGGCATACGCGGTGCAGCCAGCCTATGGCATCGGCTTCTCGAAGAGCGTGTACCTGTGGATTCCGGTGGTAGGCAACATCGTTGCGGTACTGGTGATTCCGTTCGTGGGCAACTGGTCGGACAAGATCGGCCGTCGCCCGATGATCATCGGCGGGGCGCTGGGTTCGGGGCTGCTGTCGTTTGGTTACTTGTATGCCATCAGCGTGCACAACGTGCCACTGGCCTTCTGCATGTCGCTGCTGATGTGGGGGGTGGTGTACCAGGGCTACAACGCGGTGTTCCCAAGCTTCTACCCGGAGCTGTTCCAGACTCGCTACCGCGTATCGGCCATGGCCATTTCGCAGAACGTCGGCACCATGATCACCGCCCTGCTGCCAGCGCTGTTCGCCGCCGTGGCCCCGCCCGGCTCGGACAACATCCCGATGACCGTGGGCGCCATCGCCTTCGGGATTACCTGCATCGCTGCACTGGCAGCCTTCAGCGCCAAGGAAACCTACCGGATTCCGATGAGCGAGCTGGGCAAGCGTGATGCGGTGCCGGTGCAGAAGAAAGACTATGACGTGCAACGCATGTCGGCTGCGGCCAAGCCTTGAAGCTATAAGCAGCAATAAAAAAACCGGCGCCTGATGAGGGCGCCGGTTTTTTTATGTCTGAAGATATTGTTTCGATCAGCGACCGCCGGCCAGGTCGATGAAGGTCCCGGTCACATAGCTGGACAGCTCGCTGCTGAGCCAGACGATGGCTTCGGCCACTTCGTCCGGACGTCCGCCGCGGCCCATGGGCAGCGCCGACTCCTGCTTGGTCACGCGATTGGCATCGCCGCTCAGGGAATGGAAATCGGTGTGGATATACCCCGGACGCACTGCGTTGACGCGAATACCCTCGCTGGCCAGCTCCTTGGACATGCCGATGGTGAAGGTGTCCAGCGCGCCCTTGGACGCCGCGTAATCGACGTATTCGTTAGGCGCGCCTAGCCTCGCGGCGGCCGACGAAACGTTGACGATGGTGCCACCCGAGCCACCATGCAGGGTCGACATGCGATGGATCGCATGCTTGGCGCAAAGCATCGGGCCAACGATGTTGTTCTTCATCATTTTCAGCAGACGAAACTCTGACATCTCCTCGACCCGCGATTGCTCGGCGATGGTCGCGGCGTTGTTGACCAGCGCGGTCACCGCGCCAAGCTCGGTATCGACGCGGTGGAACAGGCGAATGACCTCGTCTTCGTTACTGGCGTCGGCGCGCACCGCGATGCCATGCACACCACAGGCACGAACCTCGGCCAGCACACGCATCGCCGACTCTTCGTCGGACAAGTAGTTGATGCACACGCGATAGCCCTGTCGGGCCGCCAGCAGCGCGGTTGCAGCGCCGATACCGCGACTGCCGCCAGTAATGACAATGACCTTGGCCATGGACCTTTCGTCTCTCCAGAAATGTTTGATTGCCCACCATCGCATCAAGCAATGGCGGGCTGGCCGAATGATATCAAGCTATGACAGCTTTGGCCTTCTGAATATCGGCCATGAAGGCTTGGGCAGGTAATGGATGCCCCAACAGGAAGCCCTGCAACGCATCACAGCCAAGGCGCGTGAGGAAATCCTGCTGTTGGTCGGTTTCCACCCCTTCGGCGACAATCCGCAGCCCGAGCGCCTGGCCCAGGGCGACGATGGCCGAAACGATCGCGGCATCGTCGCTGTCCTGCTGCAGATCGCGGACAAAACCGCGATCGATCTTCAGCTCGTTGGCGGGCAAGCGCTTGAGGTACATCAGGCTGGAGTAGCCAGTACCAAAATCGTCGATGGACAGGTCCACGCCCATGGTCGACAACTGTTGCAGCACGCCCATGCTCGCATCGGCATCGCTCATGGCAGTGGTTTCGGTGATCTCCAGGGTCAGGTTGCTGGCCGGCAACCGATGCCGCGCCAGCGCCTGGGCCACGCTGGCGACCAGGCCGGCATGGCAGAACTGCAACGCCGATAGGTTGACCGCCATGCGCCAGTCGGTGAATCCCTGCTCCAGCCACAGCGCCATCTGCCGGCATGCTTCGTTGAGCACCCACTCGCCGATGGGGATGATCAGCCCGGTCTTTTCTGCCAACTCGATGAAATTGGCCGGCAACAGCAGGCCCTGCTGCGGGTGTTCCCAGCGCAGCAACGCCTCGGCGCCCACTGGCGCACCGCTGGCAGCATCGAACTTGGGCTGGTAGTAAAGCCGTAACTGGTTGAGTTCGATGGCCAGTCGCAGCTCCTGCAGCAACTGCAACTGCTTGCGCGCATCGGTGTTCATGGAGGCGTCGAAAAAACAGTAGCCGTTCTTGCCGACGCTCTTGGCGTGGTACATGGCCGCATCGGCATTCATCAGCAGCTGATGCTGATCGTCACCGCCGCCAGGGTACAGGGTGATACCGATGCTGGCAGAAATCTGCACGTCGTGATCGTTGACGTTGAACATCTGCGCCAACCGGTTGACCTGCTCGGCCGCCACGGCCATCGCATCGCTGGGCTCGCGCAGCGCCACCAGCAGCACGAACTCGTCACCACCGATACGCGCCAGGGTGTCGTGGCCGTGCAGGCCGACCCGCAAGCGTTGCGCCACCGCGCGCAGCAACTCGTCGCCAACATGATGGCCAAACGCATCGTTGACCGGCTTGAAGCCATCGAGGTCGATGAACATCAGCGCAAAGCAGCCATGGCCATCCAGTACGTTCTGGATCGCTTGACTGATGCGATCGGACAGCAGCATGCGATTCGGCAAGCCGGTGAGGTTGTCGTGCAAGGCCAGTTGGGTGAGTTCCTGATTGGCCTGTTGCAACGACAGCGCCAGCTGTGCGGTGCGCGACTCCAGGCGAGCATCCAGCACCGAGGTGACCAAGGCGATGCTCAGCACCGCCAGGGTGGTAATCAAGACCAGATACGCCAGGCTGTCGCCGGTCAGACCGCCTGGCAGCGCACCGCAGTGGCTGCCCACCGGAAACCGCGCCGCCGCCATGCCGGTGTAATGCATGCCGACGATCGCTACGCCCATGATCACCGCCGCGCCACTGCGGATCAGCCGCACGTAGGGCGTGTGCCGGCGCAGGCGAAAGGCGATCATCAAGGCCGCCGCCGCCGCGCCGACGGCAATCAGCAGGGAGGCACCGAACAGGTAAGGGTCATAGTCGATGCCCGGGGCCATGCGCAAGGCGGCCATGCCGGTGTAATGCATGGCGGCGATGCCCGCGCCCATGACCAGTGCGCCCATGGCAACGCCGCTCATGGTCAGTTGTGCACGACTGACCAGCCAGAGTGCAAAGCCCGATGACGCCAAGGCAATGAGCAGGGAGAGCGCGGTAAGCGTCAGGTCGTAGCCCAGCGCCAGGGGCAGTTCGAAGGCGAGCATGCCGATGAAGTGCATCGACCAGACGCCAATGCCCATCGCCAGAGTGCCGCCGACCATCCAGCCCAGCACCGCACGACCACGCGCGGTGGCGATACGCCCGACCATGTCCAGCGCGGTATAGGAAGCCAGAATGGCCACGCAAAGGGAAATGGCCACCAGCGAAGGCGAAAAACTTCCTGTGAGAAAACTACCAATGAGCATGAGCACTCTCGAAACCGGACACAAAGGTTCCAGAGACGCGCGCCTGGGAAGATGCCCTGACGCTGCAGGCCCGTTCGCTCATTTACAAAAGGCAGGCGGGCGACAGAAAGCGCGGCTTGCAAAAGACGCCGTACAGATCTGCTTATCGCTGGAGAGCAGCAGTCTAGCGCGTTGCAGCCTGAACCGTTAATGGCCTTTTCAGATCATGGCCGTTATCGCGTACGACTTTTGTATAACCCCTTGTCAAAAACCGAACAGGGCCACCGCACCGTCGCGCAGAATGGCCTGGCGCTGGCGCGGCCAAGGCACCAACTGCGCCAGCAATTCGAACTGCGAGGCATAACTGACCTGATCCTCGAACTGGGTATGCGGCCAGTCGCTGCCCCACATCAAACGCTCGGTGCCGAAGTGCTCGATCAACAGCGGTATGGCCGCTTGGGCGAATGCCAGGTTCTCGCTGTCGGTGCCGCCCAAGCGGTAGACCCCGGAGATCTTCACCCACACATCCCCGCCACCCAGCGCCAGCAGGGCTTTGAAGGTCGGATGGGCCACACCGAAGGCCGCGTGCGGACGGCCAAAATGGTCGACGACTATCTTCAGGCCGTAAGGCTTGAGCGCGGCCACCAGGGCCGGGATGTCTTCGATCTGCCGATGCAGCTCCACGTGCCAACCCAGCGCCGCCACTTGCTCGAGCAGCGGCCGCCATTCCTCGCTGCCTAGATCAGGCAGGCTTTTGCCCATCAGGTTCAGGCGAATCCCCACCACCCCCAGGCGCGCCATGCGCTGCAACTGCGCCTGGCTGACATCCGCATCAACCACTGCCACTCCGCGCAAGCGCTCGGGCGCCAGCATCAGCGCCTCGAGCAGATAGGAATTGTCGCTGCCCAGAAAGCTAGGCTGCACCAGCACCCCGTGGCTCACGCCCTGGGCGTCGAGCACGGCGCGCCAGTCCTGCAGGGTAGCGTCGTATTGCGGGGTGTAGCGACGCTCGCCGGCAAAGGCCAGGGCCTGGGTGAAGACATGAGCGTGGGCGTCGACGCCGCGGATAGGCAAGGTAGTGTCCATGGATCTCATCTGGGTAATGGGGCGGCGCTTTTCGTACGCCGCAGGTTCATTCATTCAAGCCCGGCTAGGGGTCGACGCAGCGATCGGGTCGGCTGTGGCCGGCATCTCGGTATCAAGGTTGCGACCGCGGGTTTCCGGCAACGCCAGGGCCGCGATCACCGCGACGCCATAGGCGATGCCGGCGTCGATGCCGATGGCCGAGCCCAGCGACATGTGCTCGCTCATGTGGCCGACCATGAACGGGAACACCGCCGAAAGCACGCGGCCGAAGTTGTAGCAAAAGCCCACGCCCGCACCGCGTACGTCGGCTGGGTACAGTTCGTTGAACAACGAACCCAGGCTGGCCGGAATACCGGCAGCGAAGAAACCCAGCGGGAAGCCCAGAAACAGCATTGCCGTGTTGCTCAGATCCATGAACACGTAAGCCTGCACCGTGGCCACGCAGCAGAACGCGAAGAGGATGATGTTCTTGCGCCGACCGATCTTGTCGACCATGAAGCCACTGGCCACGCAACCGCAGAAGAACGCGACGATGATCACGGCCAGGTAGCCGCCGGAGTTGAGTACCGACAGGTGTTTCTCGGTTTTGAGGAAGGTCGGCAACCAGGTCATCACCGCGTGGTAACCGCCGTGGGCGCCCAGGCCCAGCAGGCCGCCGAGCAGGGTCACCCGCAGCAACTCGGGGCGGAAGATACCGGCCAGCGACGCGAAGAAGGTTTGCGGTCCGGTCTGCGCCTTTTGCTTGCGGGCAAAGCTCTCGGGCTCCGGCACCTGGCGGCGCACGTAGATGATCACCAGCGCCGGCAGCAGCCCGACCACGAACATCACGCGCCAGGCCATGGCCTCGGGCACGAAGGTATAGATGAGCGTGAACAACCCGACAGCGGCTCCCCAGCCCACTGCCCAGGCGCTTTGCACCGTGCCCATGACCTTGCCGCGGTATTTGGGCTGAATGGCTTCGGCCATCAGCACCGCACCGGCTGCCCATTCACCGCCGATACCAAAGCCTTGCAGGGCTTTGACCACCAGCAATTGCTCGTAGCCACTGACAAACGCCGACAGAAAGGTGAACAGTGAGAACCACAGAATCATCCATTGCAGGGTACGGACCCGGCCGTAGCGGTCCGATAAGGTACCGCCGACCCAGCCGCCCAAGGCCGAAGTGATCAAGGTCACGCTGCTGATGGCGCCCGCCTCGCCCTTGCTCAGCGCAAAGGCCGCGATCAAGGCCGGGATGGCGAGGCCGAACATCTGTACTTCCAGGGCATCGAGCGCCCAACCGCCGAAGCAGGCCCAGAAGGTTTTGCGCTCACGCGAGGTGACGTCTCGATACCACTTGAACATGATGTTTGTTGTCCTTATCGATGTTGTATTGGCGACTGCTGTCATGGCGGCGTTGGATCAGCGAATCTGCACGCTGTAACGGAAATGGCTGGCGCGCCCATGGGAACGGCGCCACTCCAGAGCAAGCCCGGCGTGATTGCGCGCCAGGCGCTCGATCACCACTACGGGGCTGCCGGGCGAGATGCCAAGCAGATTGGCGCGGTGATCGTCGGCGGCTTCGGCGCCCAGGGTTTCGTCGGCCGAGGCGACGATCTGCCCGCAAAGCTCTTCGTAAATGGGGTACAGCAGCGGGCCATAGGTATCGAGGTCGACACTCAGCAACGCCTTGAAGCGCTCGCGCGGCAGCCAGATGTCTTCGGCCAGCACCGGCTGCTCGTCGAGCAGACGCAAGCGCTGCAGGCGGATCACCGCAGTAGAGGGCGCCAGGCCCAGGGCGCGAGCGACATCAGCAGGGGCCTGGAGCGACTGCACCGAAAAGATCTGGCTCTGGGGAATCTGTCGTTCGCCATCCGGGGTCTGGAAGCGGAAAAAGCGGAACAGCGAGGCATGAAACTGCGGACGACGGATAAAGGTGCCGCGGCCTTGTTGGCGCTCCAGGATGCGCTCGCCAACCAGCATGTCGATGGCCTTGCGCACCGTCCCGACCGACAACCCATATTCGCTGGCCAACAGCGCTTCGGTGGGAATGGCTTCGCCGGCGCGCCAACGGTTGTCGGCAATCTGCTGGGCGAGCTGATCGCGCAAGCGCTGGTAGAGGGGCAGGCGTTCGTCGCTGGAGAGTGGGGTCATGGCGGTTCTCGTCCCGGAGCAGTTATTGTTATCTAGTCATATATATGAATTTGCACATCAGTATTCTGTTACAGCGCCTGTCCGTCAAGCACCACCTATCTCCCGTGGGAACGGATGTAGGCTTACCGATTCCACGGAACGACGGGATTTATCAGCAACAAAAAACCAAAAAAATAAAAATTAAAGCAATAAATCCCCGATAAATTGCATTCCCATAGCAACCTAAGCAATCATATGTGTCCAAATAATTCTAAAATGGCGGCTCGACCCGTATGGATATCTGCGCATGACCACCCTCTCCCCCACTGCCGCGCTCGGCACCCAAGACCCTGTCCGCGCTTCATTGATTTCCGCTCGCATCGACCGCCTGCCGGCCGTGGCGACTATCTGGCGACTGGTGGCGTTGCTCTCCATCGGCGGCTTCTTCGAGCTGTACGACCTGTTCCAGACCGCCTACATCAGCCCTGGGCTGATCAAGGAAGGGATTTTCGCCACCGGCGCCCAGGGTGCCTTCGGGGTGTCGGACCAAGCGGCATTCGCCTCGGCCACTTTCCTCGGCCTGTTCCTGGGCGCCAGCCTGCTGAGTCAGTTCGCCGACCGCTTCGGCCGCCGCGCGATCTTCACCTTCGCCCTGCTGTGGTACACCGTGGCGACCGTGCTGATGGGACTTCAGGACCACGCCATGGGCATCATCGTCTGCCGCTTCCTGGTGGGCATCGGCCTGGGCATCGAACTGGTCACCATCGACGCCTACCTGTCAGAGCTGGTTCCCAAGCGCATGCGCACCTCGGCCTTCGCTTTTGCCTTCTTCATTCAATTCGCCTCAGTGCCGGCGGTCGCGCTGATGTCCTGGTGGCTAGTGCCGCAGGCGCCGTTCGGGGTGTCGGGCTGGCGCTGGGTGGTGTTCGCCAGCGCAGTGTTCGCGCTGTTCATCTGGTGGCTGCGCAAGCGTCTGCCCGAGTCGCCGCGCTGGCTGGCCCAGCAAGGCCGCCTCGATGAAGCCGATCGGGTGCTGAGGGACATCGAACAGCGCTGCGCCGCCGACTACCGAAAAAAGGCCGACGCGCCCCTTCCCGAGCCAGAAGTCGAACAGGTGCAAGTGGTGAGCACCGGTCGCTTCAGCGATATCTGGCAGCCGCCGTATCGCCGCCGCGCGTTGATGCTGATCGTGTTCAATATCTTCCAGGCCATCGGTTTCTTCGGGTTCGGCAACTGGCTGCCGGCGCTGCTCGCGGGTCAGGGCATGAGCGTGACCCACAGCCTGGGGTACGCCTTCATCATTACCTTGGCCTATCCGTTGGGGCCATTGCTGTTCGTGCGCGTGGCCAACCGCTTCGAGAACAAATGGCAGATCGTCGGCTCGGCGATCGGCACCATGATCTTCGGCACCTTGTTCGCGGTGCAGACCTCACCGCTGGGCCTGGTGGCCTGCGGCGTCGGCGTGACCTTCTGCAACGCCTGGCTGACGTTCAGCTATCACTCGTACCAATGCGAGATGTTCCCCACGCATATCCGCGCGCGTGCAGTGGGGTTCTGCTACTCCTTCAGCCGTCTGTCGACAGTGTTCAGCAGCCTGATGATCGGCTTCTTCCTGGAGCACTTCGGCACACTGGGGGTATTGGCCTTTATCGTCACCAGCATGCTGATCGTGACCCTGACCATTGGCGGCTTCGGGCCACGCACCCGGAACCTTGCACTGGAAAATATTGCGCACTGATTACCTACCGTTGGTCGGTTGGGCGGAGCCTTTTTGGTCGCACAGCCGCCCAATATCAGGTAACGACTCTATCCAGAACAAGGAGACGCACCATGATCAGGAATACATTGACCCATCTCACCCTGGCCGGCCTGCTCGCACTGACCTCTGGTATGGCGCTCGCTGGCGTCAGCGGCCCGAGTGGCAGCTCAGGTGGCTCCAATGCCACCGGCAGCACCTCTACCATGTCGCCATCGAGCACCACCAACGACAGCAAGATGACCAAGCGCAGCGGTGGCGATGTCACCAGCAAGCACAATGGCGTGGGTACCGCGAAAGGCAAGAGCAATGACGGCGCCGGCTCCCAGCCCGGTGGCGCAGGCAGCAACGGTGCCTCCGGCTCGGGCGGCGCAGGTGCCGGTGCCGGCGGTGTCGGCAGTGGCGAAGGTGGCGCCGGTACGGTCAAGTAACGCTTGACCGCCCATCCGGGCAGAGCAGGCTCCAGCGGGAGCAGGCTCTGTCTGTGTAGGGGCCCTCAAACCCCGGAAATCCGACTGACTCAAGCAAATCCGAACAATCGCTGCGGCGTCTCCCACATCACCTGTCGACGCACCTGTGCATCCGGCATGAACTGCTCGGCATACTTTAGCAGCGGCCCATAATCGATGCGGCTTTGCTCGCGCAAAAACGGCCAGTCCGACCCCCACACACATCCCTGCGGCCCGAACGCCCGCAGCAATGCCTGCACGTAACGGTCGGCCTGCTCGAACAGCTCGTCGATGTGGGCAAACTTCTGCATACCAGAGATCTTCACGCAGGCTCGACCAATGTCGGCCAGCCGTAACAGCGCCGCGAACCCCGGCTGATTCAGGCCATCCTTCTGCTGCGGCCGCCCGCAGTGATCGATCAACAGCCGCGGCGTGCTGCGCTCGAGCAATGGCAGCAGTTCGAGCAGTTCGTCCTGCTTGACCTGGATCTGCGCGAACATGTCCAGCTCCGCGAGCCTGGCGAACAACCCGTCCACCCCGGCCATTACCGCCGTGCCCTCGCCCGCCGGGTTGAAGGCCACGCCGACCACGCCAGCGTCCTTGAGCGCCGCGAGTCGTTCCAGGGACGTATCGTCCTCGACCACGGCAATGCCCTTGAAGCGCCCCTGGCCTTGCGCCAAAGCATGCAGCAACAGCGAATTGTCGGTGCGATAGCCGCTGGTAGGGCCGACCAGCAACGCGTGCTTCACGCCGTAGGCATCGAGCACGCGGTTGAACTGGGCCAGAGTGCCGATCTCTTGTCCGGCCGGGCGATACAGGGTTTGCGCGCGGTAGGGGAAATGCAGCGGATCGAACAGGTGGTTATGGCAGTCGATCTTCGGTTCATCAAAAATGCTCATGGTGCCACTCCTGGATAGATGAAGGATCGAGGCTTTGTGCCGGGCGCAATGTTGGGGGTCGTAGCCTGCCAAAGCCGTCACTGCCCCGAGCGTACCAACTCGCGGCAACCAGCGCTCTCATCCAGATAGCGACAGCACTTACATCAACACATACAACAACACGATATTGACCACCAGCATCGCCAGCGCCGTCGGTACCTGCACCTTGATTACCGCGTACTTGTCCGGCAGCTCCAGCAAGGCCGAGGGCACCAGGTTGTAGTTGGCCGCCATCGGCGTCATCAACGTGCCGCAGTAACCGGAGAACATGCCGATCGCCGCCATGACCGCCGGGTTGGCATGGAACACCCCCACCAGCACCGGTACACCGATGCCACCGGTCATCACCGGGAACGCCGCAAAGCCGTTACCCAGCGCCATGGTGAACAGCGCCATGCCGAGCACATAGACCATCACCGCAACCAGTCGGTAATCCAGATTGATGTAAGAGGTCGCCAGATGGGCCACCGCCTTGCCGACCCCGGCGTCATTGAACATCAATCCGAGCATCGCCAGCATCTGCGGCAGCACCAGTGCCCAGCCCAGCGCCTCGATCAGGCGGCGCGACTCGCGCATCGACTGAATCGGCGTGTCGCGGGTCAGCCAGCAGGCCAGCACCAGCGCGATCAGACTGCCGACACCCAAGGCCACGAACGTGCTGTTGGCCGGATCGAGCAGGAACAGATCGCCGATCTTGAACGACTTCAAGCCCATCGCCACGATCACCGTGATCAGCGGAATTGCCAGGGCCGGGATGAACAACTTGCTGCCCAGACGCTTGACGCTGGCCAGGCGGCGCTCGCCATCGAGTTCACGATGGCTGCCGATACCGACGCCCCCCATGCCCGCCAACAGCGCCATGGCCAGCACACCTATGCCTACCACTACTGGCGGCAAGCGTTCCCCTACCAGAAAGGCAATGGCGAACAAGCCCCAGAACAACCCGGTAGTCCAGCGTTTGGGATGGGCGCGATCGGCGAGGATCATCACGGTGGCGATTGCCAGCATCACCCCGGCCAGCCAATACAGGTACTGAATGGAAATGATCATTTGGCGGCGACCTCGGCACGGGCAGCGGCAGGAGCAGGCACCGGTTCGGCCTGCTGCTGGGTGAGATAACGATCCAGGCGATAGAGCCTGAAGCTGTGGATAAAGAACACGCTGATGGCCGTGGGGATACCCCAGAAGGCGATGGCCAGCGGTTCGACGTCGATACCCGCGCCCAGCAAAAAGGTGTGCATCAGCGCAATCGCACCGAAGGCCACGAAAATGTCTTCACCGAAAAACAACCCGACGTTGTCCGTGGCCGCGCAAAACGCCAACAAGCGTTGGCGCACCGCCGGTTTCAGTGGGCCATGACGGCTGACCGCTGCCCCTTCGGCCATGGGCGCCAGCAACGGGCGGACCATCTGCGGATGGCCGCCGAGGCTGGTCAGGCCCAAAGCCGCAGTGGTTTCGCGCACGAACAGATAGGCGATCAGCAAGCGCCCGGCCGTGGCGCTGCGAAAGCGCGAAATGAATTGCTGGGCATGCACCCGCAAGCCATGGCGCTCCAGCAGGCCGATGACGGCCAGCGGCAAGAGAATGATCAGCGCCAGGGTGCGGGTCTTGATGAAGCCGGTGCCGATGGTCGCCAGGATGGTCTCCAGCGGCATGCTTGCCGCGAAGCCGGTGACCACCGCAGCGGCGGCCACCACCAGCATCGGATTGAACCGCAGCACGAAGCCCACGACGATAACCAGCACCCCCAGTAGCGGCCACAGGTTGATTGCAGTTTGCATAGTAATGATCTCGTTGCAGGGTGAACGGAAGTCTCACCAGCGGTAGCAGGGATCGGGCCATGCGACCCGAACTCAGATGCGGGCAAGCCGCACGGTTACCAGAGGGCCAGGGTGTAGCTGAGGATCAGGCGGTTCTCGTCCAGGTCGTTGCCGAAGTTGGAGCGCACCGTGGCGTTACGCCATTTGATCCCGACGTTCTTCAGTGGCCCGCTCTGCACCACGTAGGCGATGTCCATGTTGCGCTCCCACTCCTTGCCCTCGCCGCCGCTGGCGCGTTCGACGTTGTCGCCGTTGACGTAGCGGGTCATGAAGGTCAGGCCGGGAATGCCCATCTGGGTGAAATCATAGTCGTAGCGCACTTGCCAGGAGCGCTCGTGAATGTTGGCGAAGTCGCCGATCTGGATGAAGTTGACCAGATAAGGATCGCTGCCGGTCATGTAGGGAAACGGGCTTTCGCCGTTCATCTTCTGAAAGCCGGCAGCGAAAGCCTGGCTGCCGATCTTGTAGGTGAACAAGCCACCCAGCGCCTGGTTGTCGAGGTGCGCGAAGGTGCCGTCATCGTGGCTGGTGGAAAAACGCAGGTCGGACTTGAGGCTCTGGCCATTGCCCAACGCCAGGGTGTGAACCAGGCCGCCATAGTACTGCTGATAGATGTTTTCGAGCTTGGCGTAGCGGGCGCTGAGGGTCAGGTTGGGCGTGGCCCGGTAGTCACCGCCACCAAAGCTGAAATCGTTGCTGACGCCACCGATGCGGTTGGCACTCATGTCGGTGAAATCGGTGGAGCTGTTGGCCTTGATGCGGTCGATATGGCCGCCGATGAGGCTGAAGTTGGCCAGGTCCTGAGAAGTCACCAGCGCGCCGCGAAACGTCTGCGGGACCAGGCGCGTGTCGTTGGAAGACACCACCGGATCGCGGAAGAACAATGTGCCGACCTTGAATTCGGTCTTGGAAATCTTCGCTTTGGCGGTCAGGCCGAGCTTGCCGTATTGATCCTGCGAGCCACCGTGCTGATCCGCCGGCAGCAAGCCAGTACCGGCATGGCTGTCACTGGAGTCGAGCTTGTAGCCGACCATGCCCAGCGCATCGACGCCGAAGCCGACGACGCCCGGGGTGTAGCCCGATTGCAGGTGAACGATAAAGCCCTGAGCCCATTCATCGGCCTTGTCGCGGGCGCCGCTCTGGCGAAAGTCGCGGTTGAAGTAAACGTTGCGTAGTTCCACATCCCCTTTGCTGTCGGCGAAAAAATCCGCTTGAGCCATGCTGCACAGCGTCAGGCCGGCACCGCCGAGGGCAGCCAGGCGCATCGATTTACCAAGGTTCATGCAATCCATCTCCACAGGGAGCGCGCAGCGGCGTGGCCGGCTGTTGGCAGTGCGCGATTGTTTTTATAACCGCTGCTCGCTGGCATCGGCCGTGAAGGTTTGACGGCCCGGGCGGGCGGCGACCTTTCTCTGGGGCGCATTGTTCGAACGCTTTGCGCCAAGCGTCCAACGCGAAAAACCGTGGCTGGCCGATAAGTTTTTTTTGCCGGGCAGTGGCATGCAACCTGCTGTACACGGGCTCATCATTTTTACCTTCGGCACCGCACGAAGGCGAAATGGCAGGCTTCAGGAATCGCCGAAAATGAACATCAAGTTTCTCGAAACATTCGTCTGGGTCGCCCGCTTGAAGAGCTTTCGGCTCACCGCCGAAAAACTCTTCACCACCCAGGCATCCATCTCCAGCCGCGTCGCGGCGCTGGAAGACGAGCTGGGTGCGCGGTTGTTTCTGCGAGACTCCAAAGGCGTGGCCCTGACCGCCGAGGGCCAGCGCGTGCTCGAATACGCCGAGCACATGATCGACACCCTGGACAGCCTCAAGGCCGCCATCAAGGACCCTAACCAGACACGCGGGCGCATCCGCATCGGCGCCATGGATACGGTGATACACACTTGGTTGAGTGCCTTGGTAACACGCCTGACTGCGGCCTACCCAGCACTGGAGATCGAGATCACCGCCGACACCGCGCGCAACCTGTGCGAGCAGCTGGAAAAAGGCTATCAGGACATTATTTTCCAGACCGACATGGTGCGCCTCGACACCGTACGCAACGCCCTGCTCGACCGTTTCCCCATGCACTGGGTAGTGGCTCGCGGTTCATCCTATGATCGTCAATACACCTCCTTGAACGATCTGGCCGCCGAACGCCTGGTGACGTTCTCGCGCAACTCGCGCCCGCATCAGGACCTGCTCAATCTCCTGCACAGCAGCGATGTGCTGAGCACGCGCATCAACTGCGTGAACTCGGCGTCGGCGATCACCCGCTTGATTCGCGACGGCTTCGGCATCGGGGTATTGCCGCTCAAGCTGGTGCAGGCGGAGGTAGCCAACGGCAATCTCATGGCGCTCGAAGGCGTGGCCAGCCTGCCTGACATGGACATCGTCGCGACCTGGCGGACGGGTTCGGGGATCGCGCTGGTGGAGGATATTGTCGAAATCGCTCAGGAGGTTTCGCGCACTTATATAGGGCGCGATTGAGTGAGTGCACCAATACTAAGCCTATAGGGGCGGTATTGCGACGAGCCTCCTCGCCGGTCGCCTCACCACAACCTTCAACCGATCAGCTTTTCTTATGCACAGGCCCCAGCTTTTATTCATTGACCGGCTGTACCCCTGCGGAAAACACTCGCTACATACTTTGAAAGAATTCCCTGCATGAGGACCGCCGCATGAGCCAAATCCTACTCAACTGCGACATGGGCGAAAGCTACGGCGCCTGGACCATGGGTCTGGACGCCGAAGTCATGCCCCTGGTCGATTGCGCCAACATCGCCTGCGGCTTTCATGCCGGCGATCCCGGGACCTTGCGCAAGACCGTGGCCATGGCCCTGGAGCACGATGTGCGTATCGGCGCACACCCGGCCTACCCGGACCTGCTCGGCTTCGGCCGCCGCTCCATGGCCTGCTCGGCGCAGGAAATCGCCGACCTGCTGCACTATCAGATCGGCGCCTTGCAGGGCATTTGCACTGCCCAGGGCGGCCGCGTGCAGTACGTCAAACCCCACGGCGCGCTGTACAACGACATGATGGCCAATCCGATGGTACTGCGCGCCGTGGTCACCGCCATCGCCCACTACGACGAGCAACTGCCGCTGATGCTGATGTCCACCGCCGACAATAGCGCCGCTGAGGCGATCGCCGCCGAAACCGGCGTGCAGTTGTGGTTCGAGACCTTCGCCGACCGTGCCTACGATCGCGCCGGCCACTTGGTCTCGCGGCGTTTGCCAGGCGCAGTGCATCATGATGCCAGCGTCATCGTCGAGCAGGCCAAGACCCTGGCCGGTCAGCAACCGCTGCTGGCCAACGACGGCAGCGTCCTGCAGCTGCGCACCGACACCCTCTGCGTGCATGGCGACAACCCGGAGTCGGTCGCCGCGGTCCAGCGTATCCGCGAAGCCCTGGGACCTCGCGCCTCATGACGCGTTTTACCTATGCCCGCACGCGCGCCGGCCAGCTGGAAACCGTCGCGGTGGACTGCGTGATGATCCGCCTGTTCGAGCGCATCGAAGAAGACAACGTGCCCTGGCTGCTGGCGGCCGCTGCAAGGTTGCGCGCGGCATTCGGTGAACGCCTGATCGACCTGGTGCCCTCCTATACCACCCTGATGCTGCACTACGACCTGCAGCAACTGGCGCCCCGCGACGCTGCCGCGCTGATCATCGACGCCCTCGCCGACCTGACCCCGGACAGCCAGATCGCCGGCCAATGCCATGAATTGCCGGTGTGGTACGACCCTAGCGTCGGCCCCGAGCTGCAACGCCTGGCCAGCGCCGGCGCGTTCGGGATCGATGAAGTGATCCGCCGCCATTGCGCCAAGGCCTATCAAGTCTTCGCCCTGGGCTTCACCCCCGGTTTCGCCTTCATGGGCCTGGTCGAACCCGCGCTGGCCACGCCCCGGCTCAGTACCCCGCGGCAAAAAATCATGGCGGGCAGCGTCGGCATCGGCGAGCGTCAGACCGCCATCTACCCCTCGATATCCCCGGGCGGCTGGAACATCCTCGGGCGCTGCCCGACGCCGCTGTTCGACCGCGAGCGCGAAGGCTTCGCCCTCATGCAACCGGGCGACACCGTGCGCTTCGTGGCCATCGACAAGGCCGAATTCATTCATTTGGGCGGCGACGACACGCCGCAGGAGAGCGCGGCATGAGCGGTTTGCAGATCGAGAAAAGCACACCCCTGTGCCTGTTGCAGGACGGCGGACGCTTCGGCGCGCGCCACCTGGGCGTGACTCAGGGCGGCGCGGCCGACTGGGTGTCGATGTCCTGGGCCAACTGGCTGCTGGGCAACAGCGTGGACGCGGCCGTGGTGGAAATCGCCCTCGGTGGCTTCAGCGTGGTGAGCCAGGGCGATTGCGTGCTGGCACTGGCAGGTGCCGACCTCGGCGCGCATATCGAGGGTCGACCACTGCTGCCGTGGCGGGCGTTTACCGTGCGCAAGGGCGAACGCCTGAGCTTCAACGGCGCGCAGGGTAATAGCGACTCCCCGAGCGGTGTACGTGCCTACCTGGCAGCGCCGGGCGGTTTCGCGGCGGACAGCGTGCTGGGCAGTCGCTCGACCGTGGCACGCGATGCCATGGGTGGATTGCGCGGGCAGGGCCAGGCGTTGGCCAATGGTGAAGTCTTGAACGCCGCAGGCCTATCGGCGGTTACCACTCGGGAACTGCCAGCAGCGCTTGTCCCTCGGTTTACCTCCCGCCCCGTGCTGGACGTGGTGATCGGCGCACAGATGGCCGCGTTCAGTGGCCAGAGCCTGTTCGATGCGTTCAACAGCGACTGGCAGGTCGATGCCCGCGCCGACCGCATGGGCGTTCGCTTGCTGGGGCCGGTGCTGGAGTATCAGGGTGCACCGATGATCTCCGAAGGTATCTCGCTGGGTTCGATCCAGGTGCCGCCGGATGGCCAGCCGATCGTGCTGGGCAACGACCGCCAGACGATCGGAGGCTATCCGCGGCTGGGGGCGTTGACCCCGCTGGCCAGTGCACGGCTGGCGCAGTGCATGCCCGGGGAAAGCCTGCGGTTCAGGCCGAACGTGGCGGATTCGGCGCGAGCGGAGCAGGTGCGGTTCATGGCCCGGTTTGGGTGACTCGGGCAAAAGGCTCAAGCCTGGTCATTGGCAGCCGACAGTGCCGGCCAGGCTCTCAGGATTGTGGTCATTTCCTGCGCATCCACCGGGGGGCTGAGCAGATAGCCTTGAACGAATGGACACGCCATTTCCCTCAAGTGCTGAAGCTGTGCCAGGGTTTCAACGCCTTCGGCGGTAATACCTATCTTCAGCGTTCTGCCCAGCGACAGAATGCTTTTGACAATCGCGTCGGAGCGTTCAAACAACATCATTCTGGAAACGAATGAACGATCGATCTTTATCGCATCGATGGGATAGCGATCAATGAATCCGAGCGAACTGTAGCCGGTGCCAAAGTCGTCAAGCGCCACTCGAATCCCAAGCCCTCGCAGCGACTCCAGCACTTTCGCAATCTTCTCGGGTTCATGGATGAATACCGACTCGGTGATCTCTATCTGCAGTTCTCTGGCGTCAACGCCTGTTTCCTCAAGGATTGCAGCTATCTGGGCGACGTAGCCCGGACGACTCAGCTCGGTACCCGATACGTTCACATTCAAATGCAGTGCCAGTGCGCTGAATTCGGCCTTCCATCGCTGGAGCTCCGAACAGGCCCGATGCATGACCCACCCCCCCAGGTCATGAATCACGCCAATCTCTTCCGCCACACCAATGAACATATCGGGCGGAATATGGCCCAGCTCAGGATGTAACCATCTCACCAACGCTTCGACCCCGCGAATCTCTCCCGTGGTGACGTCATAGATAGGTTGATAGGCAACGGAAAATTGATCCTTGGCGATGGCCTGTCTGAGCGCGTTCTGAAGGAACAGCGCATCGACTGCCGCCTTGCGCATGGAGGCGTCGAAGATAGCCCAACGTCCCCGACCCTCTTTTTTGGCGGCGTACATGGCGACATCTGCATCTCTGAGCAGGTCTTCCGGTGAGGAATGACTGCAATCAGCAGACACGATACCCAGGCTGCATGAGGTGAAGATGTTTTGCCCATCGATGACGACGGGCATCGCCATTTCTTTCACTATTCGCTGCGCCAGTTCGACGGCTGCTCCCGATTGCTCCTCGCCCATGAGGAGAATGGCGAACTCATCTCCGCCAACGCGGGCAAATACATGCCCGTCCCTGACACAGGCTTCGAGTCTACGCGCTACCTGCGAAAGGAGGAGATCCCCAGCACGGTGCCCCAGGCTGTCGTTGACGAACTTGAAGCGATCCAGATCCAGAAACAATACGGTGGCAGGCGCAGCCTGGGCGTGACCGGCCTGGTTGAACAGACCCAATAGCCGGTTCATGAGGTATGCGCGGTTATGCAGCGACGTCAATCCATCATGGAACGCCGCGTAGGACAGCTCCTGCTCTATGCGCTCTCTTTCGAGCAGGCGGGTCTCCAACGCCGCCTTCGCTTCCCTGTCGGCCTGGGCCTGGCGCTGCAGTAGCTCGGCGTCCTTGCGTTCACTGATGTCTCGTTGAACAGAGACCCAATGGGTAAACCAACCTCGCTCATTCGCCACTGGCACGATGCTCAGTTGCACCCAGAATCTGCTGCCATCGCTTCGGGCGTTGATCAGTTCGACTTCGATGGGTTCCCACTTCAACAGCGATGCGCGGACCAAATCCAAGGTGTCGCGACAAGTTTCGTCGCAATGCAGAATCCGGGGCGTCTTGCCCAAGACTTCGGCCAGGCTAAATCCAGTGGTGGAAAGAAACGCCGGATTGCAGTAGACGATTCTCGGCCCCGGGGTATCGATAGGCTCCGCTTGAGTGATGAGGATCGCATCCTTTGCATTCACCACCACAGACTCGAGCAATCTGAGACGCTCGATCGAGGGCTTGTCCTTCGCTGCCACGCCACCGATGCCGGCCTGCAGTATCTCGCTGGCAATGGCTGCATGGGTCTGCAACGCATAGGTTTGCGCAGCGCTCAGACGCTGCTGCGCAACATTACTGGAGACGAACAGAACGCCAATCAGCTCCAGCGCCTTGCCACGCAGCGCTACCGCAACGATGAAATCCTGGCCTGCGTTGTGGAAATCGTGAAGCGGCGCCGGCAGACTCGCGCCCATCACCTCATTGACCATGAGCAGGTCGCGATCAGCCAAGGATGACTTCAGCCAGGCCTCGGTCGACGGCTCGAAAACCAATGGATGGTCTACCTCGAATCGGGAAATGACTTCCCAACCAAAAGCACCGGTGGCGATGAAGCCGCAGGCACACTCTGCAGAGTGCGCGGCGGCCTGAACAACTTTGTCTAGAGCAGTGTGATGAAGATCGCTGGAAGCGTTAACCATTTTGCCCACCTGATGCAGCATAGCCCGGCGGAGGCCGTAAAATTTTTTTCAAGATATCACTTTGACATCATTGCCGAACGATTAATACCAGCCGACCTCATCTCGCTGGTCGGATATACGTCCCTGCCGCAACGGTGGATCACCCATCCTCGCGCCCGTCTGCTCAAATCCTGTCAGCGCCCCAGGCCAGGCAACTGCCTGTATACCCACCCATCCGCTATGCTAGCCCCCACAATACCGCTAAAAACCAGGCGCCCCATGCCCATTCCTCGCTACCACGGCTTCGCCCAGGCCCTGCACTGGATCACTGCCGGTGCCTTGTGCCTGTTGCTGCCGTTCGTCTGGGTAGCCGAAAACTTCCCGCCCGGCCCGATCCGCACCTTCTGGTACATGGCCCACGAATCCATGGGCATTTCGGTCTTTTTGCTGGTACTGATGCGCCTCACCTGGCGTTGGCGGCACACGCCACCGCCCTACCCCAGGCATATGGGCACGGCCCAGCGCTGGGTTGCCACGCTCAATCACGCCTTGCTGTATGCGGTGCTGCTGGTGATGCCCATCACCGGTTACATGATGGCCGGCAATGGCCAAGGGGTACCCTGGTTCCGGCTGGTGAACCTGCCGGGCTTCGCCCACAACGAGGCGCTGGGCATCACCGCCGACGGCATTCACGTCGCGGGGCAATTCGTGCTTTACGGCCTGATCTTTCTCCATGTCGCCGCCACCGCTTGGCACGTCGCAGTGCGTCGCGATGGCATGCTCGAACGAATGCTGCCCGAACAATACGCCGGGCAAAATAGCGATGAGCAGGATGTCGAAGAGAAAAAATAAGCGATCACCGACAAACGGAATGAATGGATTCAGCTTGCCCTTTCACACAGCTGGTATCGCTATCAGAAAATATCAGCCATCGCCGTTCGTCGGGGTGATGGCCATACGCCAGTGATTTTTCCGAAGCGCCCGAATATATTGGCCCCGCCTGCCATCGCAGCAGCAATAGGCACAGGCTTTTTACTTCTCCGGAGCCCTCATGAAATACAACAAATGGTTGGCCACCCCAGGTCAACTCATGGATGAGGCGAGTCAAAAGCAAGGAACCGCAAACACCTTTCAAAATCCCCAGGCATGGCAACGCGGCGTGCGCGGTTTGATCATGGCTGTGGTCGTCGCTGGCATCAGTGCCTGCTCGAGCAACTACGCGATCAAGACCACCGACGGTACGGTCTACAACACGCAGGGAGCTCCGACCCTGGAGAATGGGGCATACAAATTCGTCGACGCGCAAGGCAAGCAGCAGCAACTCTTCCTGTCCAAGGTCACGCAGGTTGAAAAGCGTTGAAGCTCAGGCATTGACGTCCAGCACACGCAACGCGGGTGTCGCTGAATTCAAAAGCCCCGGCAATTCACACTGCCGGGGCTTTTGCGTAAACGAGCGCCGCGTTTTTAGCGGATCGGCAAGCCCAGATTACCGCGCAACGTCGTGGCCTCGTACTCCCGACGGAACACCCCGCGCTCCTGCAGGATAGGCAACACCTCTTCGTTGAAGCGGCGAAACTGTGCCGGGTGGCTCACGGAGATATTGAAACCGTCCAACGCGCGCCCTTCGAACCAGCGGATCATCTCGTTGGCTACGGTCTGCGCCGAGCCCACGAACGGCCGCGGTTTCAGCTGGCTGACGAACTCGATGGTCTGGCGCAGGCTGTAATCACGCCCCGCCGCCAGCTCGGTGATGCGCTTGGCGCCGGTGTAGAAACTCTTTTTTGCGTACTCCAGCGCTTGCACCGGGAACGGCGCATCAAGGTCGTACTGGCGGAAGTCGTGCCAGCCGAAGTTGCGACCGAACTCGCCCAACGCCAGGTCGAAGTCGTGATCCTGGGCGTGGTAGTGGGCTTCGATCTCGCGAGCGTGGGCATCGGTGTCGCCGACGTACACCTGAAAACCGGGCAAGATGACGATCTGCTCGGGGTCGCGGCCCTGGCGCTCGGCGCGGCTTTTGATGTCCCGATAAAACGCCTGCCCTTGCTCGAAGCTGGCGGCGTGGGTGAATACTGCATCGGCGATGTTCGCGCCCAGGTCGCGGCCCTGTTCCGAATCCCCGGCCTGAAAAATCACCGGCTCGCCCTGCGGTGAGCGCTGGATATTCAGCGGCCCAACCACGCTGAAATGCTCGCCCTTGTGATTGAGCGCGTGCAATTTGTCGTTATCGAGGAACTGCGCCGTTTCACGGTTATAGGGGAACGCGTCTTTCTCGTAGGATTTCCACAGCCCCTGCACCACGCGCACGTGCTCCAGCGCACGGCCGTAGCGGGTGTCGTAGTCGTAGTGTTCGTCCTTGCTGTAATTGCCGGCAGTGCCCGCGTCGCCGCTGGTGACTACGTTCCAGCCGGCGCGGCCCTTGCTGATCAGGTCCAGCGAGGCCAGCCGTCGCGCCACGTTGAAGGGGTCGTTGTAGGAGGTGGTCAGGGTACCGACCAGACCCAGGTGCTGGGTGGCCATGGCGAGGGCCGAGAGCAAGGTCAGGGGCTCCAGGCGATTGAGGTAATGGGGCGGCGAGTCCTTGGTGATGAACTGGCTGTCGACTACGAACAACAAATCGTAGCGCGCGGCTTCGGCCTGACGGGCGATATCGACGAACCAGTCAATGCTGACGCTGGCGTCGACCGGAAGATCGGTATCGAGCCACAGCTTGTGCTGGCCAGGGCCGCCAGCGCCGTACGGGACAACGCCGAGTTTGATTTGTCGCTTTGCCATTGGGGATCTGCCGTTGCCGATTCGAAAATGCATTTTTAGCATTTTCATGATCTACGACATAAATACTTTTTATCACCCCGTTATTTCTTATAGTTATAAAAAAGCATCTTTCCCCCAAGCTACCACCGGTGTAGAGCCAACACCGTGTCGATGTCGTCACGGGCCGATGCCGCGGCACAGTCGTAGAGCCCGTTGCACCCCGGCTGCGGTGTCAACTCGTCGACGCCGGCCCACCATGGATCGGCAATCAACACCCGTCGCGCCTGCGGGTTGGCAGCGACATCGGCGGCGTGAATCCTGCTGATGCGCCCGGCACCGAGCACGGCGATTCTGAGCATGGCGGCTCTCCTGCTGTTCTTGTTGTGAGGTTATCTTGAGGTGTTATCGGGTCAATATGAGCCCATCGCAGTGCTAGTCTCAGTTGCGCAAGCTCGCCATGCACTCTGTACGTACCGCTTCACCCAGCGCCTCCACAACAACAAGAATCAGGACCGCACCCATGAAAAAAAGCCTGCTGGCTCTCGTCTTTCTCGCCTTCACACCCTGGGCCCTCGCCGATGTGCGCATCGGCGTCAGCATCGCCCAGGTGGACGACGTGTTCCTCGCGCAGATGCGTGACTACATGGCCGCTCACGCCAAGGAACTGCCCGGCGTCACTCTGCAGTTCGAGGATGCTCAGGGCGACGTGGTGCGCCAGCTCAATCAGGTGCAGAACTTCACCAGCCAGAACGTCGACGCAATCATCGTCAATCCGGTGGACACGGCCGCCACCGCCAAGATGACCACCGACGCCACCCAGGCAAAAATCCCGCTGGTGTACGTCAACCGGCGCCCCGACGCCGCCGTGCTGCCGGCCGGAGTCGGTTATATCGGTTCGGACGAGGTCAAGGCCGGCGAACTGCAGATGCAATACCTGGCTGACAAGATGGGCGGCAAAGGCAACCTGGCGATCATGCTCGGGCTTTTGTCCAACAACGCCACGCACAATCGCACCCAGGGCGTGAAAGAGGTGCTGAAAAAGTACCCGGACATCCACATCGTCGAAGAACAGTCCGCCGAGTGGCAGCGCAGCAAAGCCATCGACCTGATGAGCAACTGGATCATCTCGGGCAAGCGGATCGACGCGGTGGCGGCCAATGCCGATGAGATGGCCATCGGTGCTGCCATGGCCATCGCCCAGGCCGGCAAACAACCGGGCAAGGACATCCTGGTGGCCGGCAGCGACGGTGGCGCAGCCGGGCTGCAAGCGATCAAGCAAGGCCAACTGGTAGTCACGGTGTATCAGGACAACAAAGGCCAGGCCGTGGGTTCCATCGACCTCGCGCTGAAAATGGCCCGCAAGGAAAACTACACGCCTGAGGTCACCATCCCCTACCAGTTGATCACCCTGGACAACTACCAGAAATTTCTCAATCCCTGATCGGTAACGGCGGCGCCCGGTGACGCCGCCATTCTCCCTACTATCGGCAGATCGAGCGGGATCCACTTGTAGACGGCCAAGGCATCGTCATGCGCCGCGGGAAACGCGTGTTCCGGCGCCAGCCGGTAATCCACCGAAATGACCACCGCATTGGCCTGCTTGGCGATGCCGCGAGCACCGCCGTTCTGCCTATCTGGCCTATACGCCACGCGGCTCGTTCAAAGATTCAGTGCAAGCGGCGGATAGGCCGGCAACTGCCGCCACTGAATGAACATCAATCCGATGATGCGCCGAAGGCGAGCTGAACGTCCCGACATGCCACTCGGCACGTCCCATCAACCGCTCAGCCCGCGGCTCTCAAGCTCGCCATAGGCGCCGCCCGAGCCTGCTCGCGCGCCGCGCACTCGAGCACCATGCGCAGCCAGTCGCGCACCTGCGCCCAGGACTGCGGGTTGCCCTCCGCGCCGAACAGCCAGCGAGCCATCTCGACTTCCAGCCCGAAGTACACGCAAACCGCGTCCCAGCCGCTGGCCAGTCGGGGTGGATAACCGGGCACCAAGGAGGGCGCGCGGGTGGTCGGTTCGAGATCACGCAGGTTCAGACCGACAAAGCGGCTGTCGAGGCAGGCGAACCCTACGGCGCAGCCGGAAGCGCCCAATGGATGGTCGACATTGGCGATCCACAGGTCCGGCAAGAACGTCGGCTGGCGCCGGGTCGCGGTGATGAACCCTGGACGGGACGCATACCAACGGCCGGTCGCCAACTCATCCAGCATCTCCACCATCAGCGACAGTCGTTGCGTATCCATTGATTTCCCCCCGATCCCCGATCCAGACGCCGCAAGCGCGGTCTCTTGAGTTGGATCGGACCGGGTTATGGGGGATACGTTCAGTGGCGGCTGTGAGCAAGTGGCCTTTTTGTAGCCCAGGTCACGTTTTGGAGCGCCGTATGGCATCGATCTTTTTTGCGAACGACGGATGCCGCTCGATGGCATGCGCTAACGGCACCCTGGATCGTCTGGAGCGCTAGTCAGCATCCGAACTTTTTGTTGGCTCTTATGCTGCACAGGCCTTGGACAGAAAGGTTGCAGCGCCGTTAACCTCGCCCTTCGAAAATCCCAGCCAGCGCAATTCCCAAGCATGCCGCGCGCCCCTCGCTACAGATCACTGCATGGATTCGACGCTTGTGACCTCCCCGCCCCCTTGTTCAGCACCACCCGCGACCTCGATCACGAGCATCAGCAGTTGTCGGCGGCGGTGACCGCACGGGATGTCGATCTGACGGTGGCGCTGATCGGCACACATTTTTTCAGCACCGCGCAGAACATGCTCGAACGAGATGATGCGTTGTGGCTGAAGCCTCAGGACTGAGTCGTGGGTGTCCGCAGATGAAGTTTTGATAGGCTTATCTTTCTATCAATATTTTTTTGATAACCTGTGCGCCCTGATTGCGTTCACAGGTGTCTGCCTCGGTACTTTGCAGGCCTTTGCGACGCCTCCTCCCTACCCTCTCCAGGTATCTTTGCGTGTTGCCACCCACCTTCAAGGCCAGCCAGATGCGCTGGTTCATCGCCCTGCTCATTGCGCTGGTGCTGATCATGCCTTTGGGCACTGATATCTACCTGCCGTCGATGGATGCCATGGCGCGGGACTTCAAACGCCCGCTGGCCGACCTGCAGGCCACCATCACCCTGTTCGTGTTCAGCGTGGGCCTGGGCCAGTTGCTCTGTGGGCCGCTGTCGGATCGTATCGGCCGGCGGCCCGTGGCACTGTTCGGCAGTATCGCCTTCGGCCTGGGCAGCCTGCTGGGGCAGTTGGCGCCGACACTGGAGGTGTTCTACGCCGCGCGCATCCTGCAAGGCCTCGGCGCCTGCGCGGCAACCGTGGCGGCCAACTCGGCGGTGCGCGACGTTTTCAGCGCATCGGCCAGCGCGCGCATCTACAGCTACATGACCGGCGCCTTGTACGTGATACCGGCCACCGCACCACTGATCGGTGGCGTGCTGGCCACGCATTTCGGCTGGCGCAGCACCTTGCTGTGCATGGTCATCTACGCCTCGCTGGCCACCGTGCTGTTCGTCTGGCGCTGGCCTGAGACCCAGGCCAGCCAGACCCGCGCGGCTATCCGCCTGACCCCGGCCCTGCGCGGTAACTTTGGCCCTATGCTGCGTGACCGGCGGTTCGTCTACTGCGCCCTGATCGCCCTGTCGGGCATGGCCATGAACCTGATCTACGTGTCCAGCGCGCCGTCGGTGATCATCACCCAACTGCAGGGCAGCGCCACGGATTTCGGGTTGTGGTTCGGCCTCAATGCGGTGGTCAGCATCATCGGCTTCATGCTGGCACCCAGAATCATCAACCGCTGGGGCCTCTTCACAGCGCTGCGCCTGGGGATCTCGATCATCGTGCTGGCCGGCTTGCTGGAGCTGCTGCTGCCTTGGTTGCTGGCACCCAGCGGCCTGCGCTTCATGGCGCCGGTGCTGGTACTGTCGATCGGGTTTTCCTCGGCGCTGGGCTCGGCCATGAGCCTGGCGCTTGAGCCTTTCGGTGCCCGTGCCGGGGCGGCGGCGGCGTTGTTCAGCATTGTCCAGCTGAGCGGCGGTTCGTTGCTGGCCACGCCGCTGCTGCAGAGCGGGCTGAGCCCGGAACACCAACTGGCGCTGGTGGCCATGGGGCTATTATTGCCGGCGCTGTTGAGCGCGCCGTTCATGCTTTTCGGTCGTGACCGGACGGGCCAGGCCGACCCCGCCTAGAGGTTTTCTGCGGTGAGGATACTGAACGGCAGCACCCATTGGCGGGCGTTGCCGGGGCTGTCCTCGAGCAGGGTTTCGATCAGCGTGCGGGCCATCTGCTCCAACGGGTGGGCGACCACCATCTGAATCACGCCATCGATCAGCGCGCTGCGCGTAGCGTCGGTGACTTCGTGGCAGATGGTCACCAGCTGACGGTCGCGAGCACGTTCGCGCAGGGCTCGGACCACGCCATCGACCCCGCCGCTGTTGATGTAAAGGCCGACCAGATCGGCATGCTCCTCGAGCAACTGGCAAGTGACCGAATAGGCTGACTCACTGCCCTCAAGGTTGGGCACCGGACCGATGATCTGGTAGTCGACGAAGTTCTCTCGAAAATACGAGCGAAAGCCGATTTCGCTGTATTCCTGGCACAGCAGGCGGTGGTCGCCCATCAATGTGGCGACCTTGCCGACCCGCCGACTCAGATGCGCCATGGCCCAGCCGGCCGTGCGCCCGACCTTGCGGTTGTCGAGGCCCACGTAACCGGCGCGCTCGGGCGCCGTGAGATCGGACATCAGCGCGTAGGTGCGTACGCCTTTGGCCGCCAGCTGCGCCACCGCCTGGCTGACGATGGGGTGATCGGCGGCGACCACGGCAATCGCATCGACGCCCTGCTCACCGAAGGCCAGCAGCGTGTCCGCTACCTCTTCCGGGCGCATGCCGTCGATCTGCACGATGGCCACTTCATCGGCTACTGCCTGGTGGGCCTTGGCGGCCGCCGTCAGGGCGTGAGTCACGCTGGCGTAGAACGGCGGGTTGTGGCTTTGCAGGACAATCGCAATTCGCTTCAGCGCAGCGGCCGAGCCGACAGACGGCTGCCGGCCATGACTATCATTTTTTTTGATAGATTCCTTGATCACCAAGCCTAGGTCGGCAGCCGCCAAGTAGACGCGTTCGCGGGTTTTCCGGCTCACCGGCGCGCGCCCGTTGATCACCCTGTCCACGGTCGCCACCCCTACGCCTGCGGCCTTCGCCACATCAACCATGGTGGGTTTCGGGTTTGACATTCAAACGCTCCTGTATAAGCTTGGCAAAACCTATCAAAACAAATCCAACAAAATGATAGACCTATCAAATACTCTGTTCAGGCAGCGTCGATGATAGGTCGGAGGTTGCAAATGAACCCGAACGCCCATGATGACGCTCCGCTAGCGCGTAGTCACGCCCAAGATCGCCAAGCTCAAGCGGGCTACGCTGAAAACAGCGCCCACCCTCGCCAACGCAGCCATGCCGATTACCGCTTGAGCCCCGAGAACTATGCACGAGCCACTGACCGCGGCTTGGTCAGCGCCCAGTGGTACACCTGCCACGTCGACCGCAAGGTGATGAAGGACCTGATGAAGCGCAGCGACCGCCCGGCGCTGCTCAACATGGCCCTGTGGTTCGGGCTGATGATCGCCTCGGCGCTGGTCGCGGGGATCACCTGGGGCACGCTATGGTGCATACCGGCCTTCGCTTTGTACGGCGTGCTGTTCGCCGCCAGCGATCACCGCGCCCACGAACTGTCCCACGGCACACCGTTCAAGACGCGCTGGCTCAATGATGTGTTCTATCAGATCGCCGCGTTCATGACCTTCCACGAAGCCACCTACTGGCGTTGGAGCCATACCCGCCACCATACCGATACGTTGGTGGTAGGCAGCGATCCGGAGATCGCCGCGCCGCGCCCGCCGAGCATTCTCAACATGGTGCTGGATGCCTTCGGACTGCGCAGCGTGCCGGTGGAAATTGCCCGCACGGTGCGTCACGCCTTAGGCATCGTCAATGCGCAGACGCGCTCCTTCGTGCCCCAGACGGCCATGCCCAGAATGATCTGGAGCAGCCGCGTCTATGTGCTGATCTGGGCCGCCACAGTGGTCAGTTGCTTCGCCTTGGATAGCCTGTTACCGGCGATGTTGCTGCTGCTGCCGCGCCTGTACGGCGGGCCGATCACCCAGGCGCTGAACCTGACCCAGCACACGGGCCTGGCCGAGAACGTACTGGACCACCGCCTTAATTGCCGCACGATGTACTTGGGACCGTTCTTGCGTTTCGTATACATGAACATGAACTACCACATCGAGCACCACATGTTCCCGATGGTCCCGTACCACGCCTTGCCGCGCCTGCACGCGGTGATCAAGGACCAGTGCCCGCCGCCCTACCCCAGCCTCTGGGCGGCCTGGCGGGAGATCATCCCGGCGGTGTTGCACCAGCGCCGGGACCCGCACTGGTCGGTACAACGGCCATTACGCGCCACGCCGCAGCCTACCGACTCGGTGGCGATGGCGGGCCACGGGGCCGCTTAGCCTGCCCCTCCAACGCCCTTTAGCTGTTTCGCCACCTTAACGGCGGCGCGCGTTGCGGCGCGCGCAGCAAGGCGCACTGTCGCCCGGAGAATGACCATGACTGCCACACTGGACGTGTTTCAAGCCCTATGGGCCATGGAGCGCCTCACCCACGGCCAGGCGGATTCGCTGCCGGCCACCCTCGATCGCATCCAGCAAGCGGGCTTCAGCGGCATTACCGCGATGTATGAATCCCCCGCCCATGCCACGCACCTGAGCCAACTGCGCCACGAACGCGGCCTGCAGATCGAGGCGCAGGCGCAACCCCGGCGGGTCGAGGATCTGGCACCAGCGCTGGAGCTGATCGCCCATCATGACTGCCACCACGTCACCGTGCAGGTCGACATGCGCCCCTACACCCTGAGCGAAGCCATGAACATCGTCGAGAGCTGGCTTACGCTGTTCGAGCAGTTCGACTTCCCGATCCTGCTCGAGACTCACCGGCAACGCCTGACCAACGATCTGCCCTTGACCGTGCAACTGCTCAAGGCCTTCCCCACCTTGAAGCTGCTGGCCGACCTGTCCCACTACGTGGTCAGCCGCGAAATGCCAGCCAATCCGGATGCCACCGACTGCGCGGCAATCGCCACGGTGCTCGAGCATGCCCATGGTTTTCATGGCCGCTACGCCAGCGCGCAGCAGATCCAGGTGCCCCTGGGCTATCCACAGCATGCGGATTACTACGCGCTGATGCACAGGTGGTGGCAGGCCGGCTTCGAAAGTTTCCGGCGACGCAGTGCGCAACGTCCGGCACCGCAATCACGCAGCCTGTCGTTCACCTGTGAGCTGGGGCCCGCGCCCTATGCGATCTCCGACCATAACGGCCATGAGCTCAGCGATCGCTGGCAGGAGGCGTTGCAACTCAAGACCCAGGCGCAGGCCCTCTGGCAAGCTGCCTGCGCCAACCAGGCCTGACACCCCCGACCCGATGCCTGTGCTGAGCAGGAATCGCTACGCATGCGCCACCGCGCATGCTCCTTTACGTAGGTATAACAATAATGACCAGCAAGACTTACGACGCCCTCGCCACGCCTGCCGTGGCCCACGACGCCCGGGCGAGCAAAAGCCAGGCCGATGCCAAACGCTACCTGCGCCTGGTGACCTTGATCGCTACCTTCGGCGGCCTGTTGTTCGGCTATGACACGGGAGTGATCAACGGCGCGTTGATCTTCATGAAGGCCGAGCTGGGCCTCACCCCGCTGACCGAGGGCCTGGTAGCCAGTTCGCTGCTGCTGGGCGCCGCTTTTGGCGCGGTGATCGGCGGGCGCCTCTCGGACCGCAACGGGCGACGCAAGAACATCCTGCTGCTGGCTGCGGTATTTTTCCTGGGTGCATTGGCGTGCTCGTTCGCCCCGAACCTGACGGTCATGGTGGCCGCGCGCTTCATGCTCGGGCTGGCGGTGGGCGGTGCATCGGTGACCGTTCCCACTTACCTGGCCGAAATGTCACCACCGCAAATGCGTGGGCGCATCGTCACCCAGAACGAACTGATGATCGTCAGCGGGCAGTTGCTGGCATTTGTCATCAATGCTTTTTTGGGCAACACCTTTGCCGATCACCAAGGTATCTGGCGCTGGATGCTGTTGGTGGCCACGGTACCCGCCGTGCTGCTCTGGATCGGTATGCTGATGATGCCCGAGAGCCCGCGCTGGCTGGCCTCGCGGGGGCGCTTCGGTGAGGTCTTGCAGGTACTCAAGCAGGTGCGCGAGCGCAATCAGGCGGCGTGGGAAATGCGCGAGATCAAACACCTGGCTGCAGTGGATGGCGAGCAGCCGCGTGAAGGCTGGGGCGCACTGAAGACCCCTTGGGTACGCCGCATCGTGCTGATCGGCATCGGCCTGGCGGTGGTCCAACAGATCACCGGCGTCAATTCGATCATGTACTACGGCACGCAGCTCCTTGCGGACTCGGGCCTGGGCCACAAGGCGGCATTGATCGCCAATATCGGCAACGGCGTGGCGGCAGTGGCCGCGACCCTGATCGGCATTCGCTACCTGGATCGGGTCGGTCGGCGGCCGATGCTGCTGTGGGGGCTGGCCGGCACCACCTTGTGCCTGTTGGCGATCGGCGTGCTGTCCAGCCTGATGCAGCCCTCTAACGCCCGCGCCTTTACTCTGCTGGCGAGCATGCTGGTGTACATGGGTTTCATGGCCGGGATGGTCGCGCCGGTGATCTGGGTGATGCTCTCGGAGATCTTCCCACTGCGCATTCGCGGCTTCGCCATCGGTGTGGCCGGCTGCGCGCTGTGGATGACCAACTTCAATGTCGGGCTGTTTTTCCCGCCGCTGGTGGCGAGCATCGGTATCGGCGGCACGTTTTTCGTGTTCGTGGTGCTCGGCGCGGTGGCCTTGGCATTCAGCGCGCGGTATGTGCCGGAGACCCGTGATTTGAGCCTGGAAGAAATCGAAGAACAATTCCGTCGCCCGCGAGTCGGGGCGGCCGTCGCCCCTGGCCCATCATCCGTGTAACGCCATTCATAGTGCTGTCGCTCTCCTCTCAGCCCTTGAGTCTCGCCGACTCGAGGGCTCGAGGCGTCACCGTTGGATGACGACGCGAACCACGATTCATGAACCGGCCCATCACGCTTTGCCGATTGCCAGCGGCCCCCGCGGTGGCCCAGGATGGGAAAAACATCCCGAGGGCCACCTGCATGTTTGCTGGATTCGAGAAACATCTGCGTCACGTCAATGGCGTCGACATCGCCTACCGCATCGGCGGTAACGGCCCGGGCTTGCTGCTGTTGCATGGCCACCCGCAGACCCACGTGATCTGGCACAAGGTCGCCGAGCGACTGGCCGAACATTTCACCGTGGTGGCGGCCGACTTGCGCGGTTATGGCGATAGCGCCAGGCCGCCCATCAGCGACGGAGCCGGCCATTACAGCAAACGCGAAATGGCTGTCGACAATGTCGAATTGATGCGTGCACTCGGCTTCGACAGCTTCAGCGTGCTGGCCCACGACCGCGGTGCACGGGTCGCCCATCGTCTGGCGCTGGACCACAGCGCAGCCGTGCGGCGCATGGTGCTGCTGGACATCGCCCCAACGCTGGCGATGTACGAGCAGACCAGCGAAGCCTTTGCCCGTGCCTATTGGCACTGGTTCTTCCTGATCCGTCCGACGCCATTGCCCGAAACGCTGATCGAGGCCGACCCGCCGCTGTATCTGCGCAGCGTGATGGGCAGCCGCAGCGCGGGCCTGGCGCCGTTTACCGATGAAGCGTTCGGCGAATACCTGCGCTGCCTGCAGCGGCCCGGCAGCGCGCAATCGATCTGTGAGGACTACCGCGCCAGCGCGGGCATCGATCTGGAACATGACCGCGCCGATATCGCCGCCGGCCATTCCCTTGCGCTGCCGTTGCTGGTGCTGTGGGGTCAGGACGGCGCGGTCGGGCGCTGCTTCAAGCCGCTCGAAGAGTGGCAGAAAGTCGCCTTGGATGTACGCGGCAAGGCGCTGCCGTGCGGCCATTATGTTGCCGAGGAGGCGCCCGAATTGCTGCTGGCCGAGGCTTTGGCCTTTTTGCGCTAGATGCTTGCCTGGTGGCGCCGCTGTCGGCCTCGACACCGGCGCCGATGCTATGCTGGCACCTCGTGCTGCCAGTGCCCGCCTGCCATGACCCTCAAGAAAGACACCGTGCCCCTTCCCGAAGACCTGCGGGTATTCCTCACCGTCATCCGCCAGCACGGTTTCGCCGCTGCGGCCGCTGAGCTGGGGCAGTCTCCCGCCTATGTGAGCAAACGCATCCAGATCCTCGAAACCACACTGGGCACGCGGCTGCTGCACCGCACCAGCCGACGTATCACCCTGACCGAAGACGGCGAGCGGGTGCAGCGTTGGGCGCTGAGGATTCTCGACGACTTCGTGCAACTGCATGACGAACTCGCCGACGCCCGCGCCCTGCCCAACGGCCATCTGCACCTGTGCAGCAGCTTCGGTTTCGGGCGCAATCATGTGGCGCCGGCCGTGTCGCTGCTGGCGGCGCAATACCCCGATCTGGAGATCCGCCTCGACCTGTTCGACCGCACGGTGGACATCGTCAACGAAGGCTTCGACCTCGAAATCCGCGTGGGCGATGACATCCCCGGCCAGCACATCGGCCGCCAGTTGGTGACCAACCGCCGCGTGCTGTGCGCCGCGCCCGATTACCTGCAACGGCGCGGCACGCCGCAGACGCTCCTGGAGCTGGAGCAACACGACTGCCTGGTGATCAAGGAGCGTGACAATGCCTTTGGGCTGTGGGAGTTGCAGCGCGGTGCCGAGAGCATCAGCGTGCGGGTACGCGGGCCGCTGTCGTCGAACAATGGCGAGATCGTCTTGCAGTGGGCGCTGGATGGCCGCGGCGTGCTGTTGCGCTCGCTATGGGATGTGAGACCGATGCTGGAGCAAGGTCGATTGGTGCAGGTGTTGCCCAACTACAGCCAGCCGGCCAACGTCTGGGCGGTGTACCCGACGCGGCTGGCGTATTCCGGCAAGCTGCGCGCTTGCGTGGAGTTTCTGCAGGAGCACTTCAAGACGCTGTCGACCTGACGCTATCGCAGCCAGGGATTGTCCGCCAGGTGGCGGCGCTCGAATGCGAGGATCTGTTCGCGGCGCTGCAGGGTACTGCCGATCGCGTCCAGGCCCAGCAGCAAAGAGGTCTTGCGCAGGGTGTCGATCTGGAAGTCGATGACCTGGTCGTTGGCCAGGCGAATCTGCTGCGCCTCGAGATCGATGGCGATGGTCGCCTGCTCCGGTTGGCTCACCACGTGTCCCACCCCTTGCACCACGGCCGCTTCGAGGGTGATGAGCAGTACGCCGTTGCGCTGGCAGTTGTCGTAGAAGATCCCGGCGAAACTGCTGCCGATCAACGCGCGGATGCCCATCTGCTGCAAGCCCCAGACCGCATGCTCGCGGCTCGATCCACAGCCGAAGTTAGGCCCGACCACCAGGAAACGGGCACCTCGCCAGGCCGGCTGATTGAGCACGAAGCGTGGATCGGGCTGGCCATCCGGCAGGAAACGCAGGTCGAAAAACAGCCCGCGGTCAAGGCCGGCGCGGTCGATGCCCTTGAGAAACTGCTTGGGCATGATCACGTCGGTGTCGACGTTGGCGGCAAGGATCGGTGCGGCCTTGCCGCTGACCTGGGTGAAGGGTTGCAGGCTCATGGGCGGACTCCAGCATGGCGGATATCGATGAGATGGCCGGCAATCGCGGCGGCGGCGACCATGGCCGGGCTCATCAGGTGGGTGCGCGCACCGGCGCCTTGACGGCCTTCGAAGTTGCGGTTGGTGCTGGACGCGCAGCGGTCGCCGGGGGCCAGCACGTCGTCGTTCATCGCCAGGCACATGGAGCAGCCGGACTGCCGCCATTCGAAGCCCGCGTCGATGAAGATCTGCGCCAGCCCTTCGGCCTGTGCCCGCTCGCGCACTTCGGTGGAGCCCGGCACGATGATCGCCCGCACATGGCTGGCGACCCGCAGGCCACGAACCACGCGGGCGGCGTCACGCAGGTCCTCGATCCGCGCGTTGGTGCAGGAGCCGATGAAGGCGTGGCTGATGACGATATCGCTGAGCGGCGTGCCGGCATCGAGGCCCATGTACTGCAAGGCGCGGTGCATGTCCTGGCGCAGGATCAGGTCGCTGACCGCTTGCGGGTCGGGCACGCAACCGCTGATGGGCGCGGCCTGGTCCGGGCTGGTGCCCCAGGTGACCATGGGCTCCAGGGTGCTGGCGTCCAGGGCGACTTCGCGGTCGAAGCGTGCGTCGGCATCGCTGTGCAGGTGCTGCCAGCTGGCAAGTGCCTGAATCCACAACTCGCCTTTGGGCGCGCGGGGCTTGTCCTCGAGATAGGCGAAGACTTTATCATCCGGCGCCATGAAAGCACCGCGCGCACCCGCTTCGACCGCCATGTTACAGACAGTCATGCGGGCTTCGACGCTGAGCGCATCGATGGTCGACCCACAGAACTCGATGGCGTAGCCACTGGCGCCGGCCGTGCCGATCTGGCGAATCAGCGCCATGATCACGTCCTTGGCAGTCAGCCCTGGGGCGAGCGCGCCATCGACTCGCACGCGCATGCTTTTCAGGCGCTTGTAGACCAGCGTTTGCGAGGCCAGCAAGTGCTCGATTTCCGAGGTGCCGATACCGAAACCGAAGGCCCCTAGCGCGCCATAGGTGGTGGTGTGGCTGTCACCGGCGGCAATCACCATGCCTGGCAGGACGAAGCCCTGCTCCGGCGCGATCACGTGTTCGATGCCCTGGCGCTTGTCGAGGATGTCGAGCAGTTCGATCCCGAAGTCGTGGCAGTTTTCGGCCAGGTAGGAGACCTGCCGGGCGCCGCCCGGATCAGGCATTTGTGCGACACGTTGCGGGGCGGTGGGGTTGACGTGGTCGACCACGGCCAGGGCGGTAGCGGGGCGCCAGACCGAGCGTTCGGCCGCGCGCAGGCCGCTGAAGGCTTGGGGGCTGGTGTATTCGTTGATCACCTGGCGATCGACGTACAGCAGCACGTGGCCCTGGTCGTCCAGGTCGCAGACGCGATGGGAGTCGATGTGTTTGTCGTAGAGCGTTCTGGCAGGGTTCAAGGGAAGGCCCTCATTGGCGGTCGCGGTTCGTCTATGGTCAGAGAACCCGAGGCCGCCAACAATGGCCTGGCAGTGATAGCGTGGAACATGAAGTGTGTAGGATCAGCCACGCGGTGCGGCAGATGGGCTTTCGATAGCCTCGCTTTCGACATGGATGCGCAGGCCGGTGCGGCCTGGAGCGATATCGTCACGCAAGGTCAGTTCGGGAATGGCATAGGCGCCGCCGTTCTGCGGCCTGAAGGCGATCGGCGTGGTGGTCGCCAGGGTATCCAGGCGCTGCGCCAGTTCTGAACGGATCACAGCGAAACGGGCCTCGTCGACGCGGCTGGTGCGGTAGATCAGATAGGGCGGCAGCACCTCGAAGCCCGGGTAATACAGCACCCCGTGATGGATGGGGTAGAGCAAATCCTCGATCGGGCCGTTGATGCCGCGCGGGCTGTAGTGGGACTGCCAGCCGCCTGCGCTGACGATCAGCATGGCGCGCTTGCCGGCCAGGGTCCCTTCACCGTAACGATCGCCCCAGTGCGTGTCGCCATGCTCGCCCACGCCGTAGGCAAAGCCGTAGGCGTACACGCGCTCCACCCAGCCCTTGAGGATTGCCGGCAGGCTGAACCACCACAGCGGAAACTGCAGGATTACGGTGTCGGCCCAGAGCAGTTTCTGCTGCTCGGCAGTGATGTCGGCGCTTTGCAGGCCGCAGGCAAAGGCGTGTTCTGAATCACGGTCGGGGTAGAAGCGCCGGGGTTCGATCTGCTCGCGGGTATCTTCGGCGTCGAGGACGGCCTTCCACTGCATGGCGTACAGGTCGGACACCTGCACCTGGTGACCGGCCTGTTGCAAATGCTGCACGGCGAAATCCTTGAGGGCGCCGTTGAGGGACTGCGGCTCGGGGTGGGCGTAGACAATGAGTATTTTCATGGCTGGCTCTGTATGTTGATCGGGTAATGCTCAGCCTAGGTTTTTGCCAGGTATATTAGAAATGAATAGCTGATATGGCAGGTATTACTGTGAATAATCTACGTCGCGTCGACCTCAATTTGCTGGTCACCCTCGATGCGTTGCTGGCCGACCCCAACGTCACCCGCACAGCCGAGCGTTTGCATCTGTCGCAGCCCTCGGTGAGCGTGCATCTCTCCAAACTGCGCCATGTGTTCGATGATCCGCTGTTGTTGCCGGGCCCGCGCGGCATGCGCCCGACCGCCAAGGCGGACGCGTTGCGCGAGCCACTGCGCCGGGCGCTGGAAGCCCTGACCCAGGCGATCGCGCCGGCAGGGCCTTTCGATCCCCTGCAGGCCACACATACCTGGCGAATCGCCGCCTCCGACAATAGCGCCTCGACCATTTTGCTGCCGGTGCTGGCGGGCCTGCGCGATGCCGCGCCGCACACGCGCCTGGCAGTGATCGAAAAGGCCCCTTCACGTATGGCCAAGGACGCCGAAGACGGCCATATCGATCTGGGTTTTCATACCCGCGACGATGCTCCGGCGGGCCTGCATATGCAGGTGCTGTACAGCGAGCGCTATGTGCTCGCCAGTCGCACGGGTCATCCGCTGCTGGACCAGGCGCCGAGCCTCGAGCTGTTCTGCCAGTTGCAACACGTTATGGTTTCGCCGGATGGGGGCGGGTTTATCGGCGTCACTGACCAGGTGCTGGCCGAACGCGGCTTGAGCCGCACAGTGGTGTTGTCGGTGCCGCATTTTCTGTTCGTCGCGGCGGCGCTGGCGAGCACCGATCTGGTGGCGCTGCTGCCGGCGCGGCTGGTGGCGGGCCACGGCGGCTTGCAGGTGATGGAGCCGCCCGTGCCGATTCCCGGTTATGAAATGGCGATGTTCTGGCCTGAACGCCTACATCGGGATCCCGCCCATCAATGGCTGAGGGGGTTTATTGCGGGGTCGGTCTGAAGCTGTTTTTGATATATATAAAACATATAGTTTTGGCTGAGCATAAACACAAAACATGGTGAGTATTACGGCGATTGAGATGTTTGGCAGGGTCGGCCCCTTCGCGGGCGAGCCTTGCTCCCACAATTGCATGCCGTGCATACCGTGGGAGCAAGGCTTGCCCGCGAAGCTCTTGATCTTGACTTTGACTTTGCCAGGCACCACAAAGACAAAACCCCCACCTGCCTTCGCAGATGGGGGTTTCGGAATTTAATCTTGACGATGACCTACTCTCACATGGGGAAACCCCACACTACCATCGGCGA
>NZ_JAIWJA010000016.1 GCF_020515695.1 Pseudomonas sp. MWU16-30317
GTCCGACCTGATCGCCAGCGCCCTTGACGCGGTAAAGGAGGCGGCCATGGGCAAGCCTCTGCAGGGCAACCAGGCATGGCTGGTCCACCACTCGCTCACCAGCGCAAAGGCGGTCGTCGATGCACTGAGCGCCACGTATCAATTCGATGACGGGAAGTAAGCAGGGCCTTGCGGCTAAGAAGCCTAGCCAAACAGCTCGCTGTGAGAGCCTAGATCAACAAAGGTAAGTAGGTGGCCATCATCTTGGTAGACCAGAAGAAAATCACCGCCGACGTGGCATTCGCGAGAACCTTCCCAGTTTCCGCGTAGCTCGTGATCAAGATACTCCGCAGGTAGCGGCTTGCCGGCGAAAAGCAGGGACATGACCGTGACGGCTTCATTCATGTCCCTCATTCCTGCTCGCTCATAGCGCTTCCAGGATTTTTTAAAGTCAGGCGTGTACGCGACGCTCCTAGGTAGTGCGGCCCGCTTTTGCTTCTTCTCCTGCTTCGCCATTCAGGTCCTCTAGCATCTCTTCCATCGAATAGAACTGACGCCGAATTTCGCGAGCTTGAGCAAGCGCTCTTGCGGTTTTCTCGCTAGGGACTTTTACCTCAAAGGGTAGTCCCTGGACTGCTACAACCTGGCGGAGGAAAAGGCGCATCGCGTCACTGATGCTGAGACCGCAGCTCTGGAGTACAGCCGTGGCGCTCTCCTTCAAATCCTCCTCGATGCGACAGCGCACGTCAGTGGTTTTAAGTACGGCAGCCATAGTATCACCTCTTTCGAAAAATGTAGCTACGTTGTGGTAACGTGCTTGTAATGCTAAACGCTTGCTCAAATTTGATCAAGCAGATGCTGTACGGTCTGCCTGGCGGTTGCTTGATAAGCGGTAGAGAAGCTGGATAGCCGACGGCGTGCGGCGTGTTGGCTCGGTTCGGATCAGTACTGAACATCGTTTTCTTGGCGGTAGAGGAGGGCTGATGTCCGACCTGATCGCCAGCGCCCTTGACGCGGTAAAGGAGGCGGCCATGGGCAAGCCTCTGCAGGGCAACCAGGCATGGCTGGTCCACCACTCGCTCACCAGCGCAAAGGCGGTCGTCGATGCACTGAGCGCCACGTATCAATTCGATGACGGGAAGTAAGCAGGGCCTTGCACGAAGCAAGTGCTGACGCGGGTGGGCAGGTGATCGCTGTGTTTAGGAACACGGCGATCATTCACCTCAAACCTGAAAATGCTTCACCATCGTATTCAACTCATAAGCCAGACTCGCCAACGACTGCGAAGCCGTCGTGGTCTGCGTAGACCCTTCCGCTGACTGAATCGACAACTGCTGAATATTCAACAAGTTCTGATCCACCGCCCGAGCCACATGCGCCTGCTCTTCCGCCGCCGTAGTGATCACCAGGTTCCGGTCATTGATCTCATCGTTAGCCGCCAGAATATCGGTCAGCGCTTTCTGCGCCAGCTCAGCCAACTCCAGCGTCTGCTGGGTCATATTGCTGCTATCGAGCATGGTATTCACGGTGCTGGCGGTATTGGCCTGAATACTGCCAATCATCTGTTCAATCTCTTGCGTCGACTGCGCCGTGCGGTGGGCGAGGGCGCGCACTTCGTCGGCGACCACGGCGAAACCACGGCCGGCTTCACCCGCGCGGGCGGCTTCGATGGCGGCGTTGAGGGCCAGCAAGTTGGTTTGTTCGGCGATGGTGCGGATAACGTCCAGTACTTTGCCGATATCCTTGGCTTGTGTGGCCAGGCCGCCGACCTGCCCGGAGCTGACTTCCACGCCGCGGGTCAGCGCCTTGATGGCGTTCAGCGCTTCGACCATGCGCTGCTGGCCTTTCAGGGCGATGCTGCGCGATTCCTGGGACAGGTGGGAGGTCGATGCGGCGTTGCGTGCGACTTCTTCAATGGCGGTGGTCATTTCGGTGACGGCCGTGGCGGCCTGCTCGATTTCGCCGTGTTGCTGTTGCAAGCCCCGGCTGCCCTCGGCGGTCACGGCATTGAGTTCTTCGGCTGCGGCGGCGAGCTGGTTGGATGAGCCGGTGATTTGCTTGAGGGTCTGCACCAGGCTGTTGCGCATGGTTTCCTGGGCGCGCAGCAGGCGCGTGGCTTCGTCGTTGCCGGTGGGATTGATCGGGTGGGTGAGGTCGCCCTTGGCAATGGTTTCAGCCACGTGAACCGCTTCGATGATGGGGCCGGTAATGCTTTTGGTCAGCAGCCAGGCCACCAGAATGGTACCGGCACTCACGAGCACGATAACGATGGCGATGCCGCTGACGGCGTGTTGGTAAGCGTCAACGGATTGCTTGCCGGCTTGCTCTGCGCCTTTGTTGGCCAACTCGATCAATTGATCGAAGTTCTTGGTCATCTGCTCATAGCTTGGGCGAATGCTGTTGAGGAAGTCCACGGCGCCGGCCTTGTCGCCGGAGCGCGAGCGTTTGAGCATTTCGGTGTGGTTCTTCGCGTAGGCGTCGAGGCTCTGGTTGAATACATCGAGGCGCGACTTTTCGTCGGCGGTCGTGAGGAGTGCGGCGTATTGGGTCAGTTGTTCTTTGACGGCTTTCAAGCGGCCGGCGGATTTATCTTCGTAGGTCTGCATGTCCGCATCGGCCGACGACAGGATGTGCGCCATTTCCCCCAGGCGATAACGATCGAGCGAGGCGTTGGCCAGGGCCAGGATTCGAACGCGTTGCATCCAGTTGTTTTGAATGTCGGCGGCCTGGGACTGCACTTCGCCGATCTGCTTCAGCGCGAACAGGCCGAGGAAAATACTCAGCGCGGCGATAGCGGCGAAGCCGATGAAGGCTCTGGCGGCAATTCTTATGTTTCTCAAGAACATGGGTTTTTCGCTCGGGCTGGGAGTGCGTTGGGCAGTCGTTTGGGCGAGAAATCTTGGGGTGATCTGCAAGGCAGTCGTGTCAGACCACCACAATATCTAGTCGGCTGGGCGCTGAAAGTCTTTAGCCGTTTCGGCAAATATAGGGGCTGGAGTTCAAGCTTTTGTTACCGCCGCCGACATTTTCGATCAAGCCATCTATTCAGCGAACGCGCATGGAAGTTCTCCACATCATCTTGGGTTTCTCCCCCGTTATCATCTGCGTCGTGACCATATGGCTGGTCATTGCACGCAGGCGTCCCAAGGACGGCTATACGGTCGATGGTCGGATCACGTATCTGGAGGGTAAAACCGCCGGGCTCCCGCTACTGACCTTCAGCTATTCAGTGGGCGGCACGCGGTTTCATAAATCCTGGGCAGACACGCTGGATAGCAGTGACGACTACAGGCTCCGAGAGGCTGTTGTGCGTTTTTCTGTGGGGGATACGGTGTCGGTATGGTGCGCCAGGAAAAATCCCGAGGCGTGCCGGATTGTTCTGCCTGAAGAATGGAAAGCCTCCCCGGACCCACTGGCCGCCATCGAGAAAGTGCGCATCCCCGAGTATCGGGTGAAGATGTATTCCACGTTCGGATTGCTGGTTTCAGTGCCGCTCACGTTCGACACCTTTAAAGATGTCAGTAAGGCTTGGGCGGATCTGCAGTTTGTATGGAACACTGGATCCCGTCGGGAGCCCTTTTTGCAAACGCTCGGTTGGGCACATCAGCCGCTCGAGTTTGGAATTTACTTTTCCCATGACTTGCTGGTGCTGATAGTTGCAGCGCTGGTCAGTGCGGGGCTGATATGGCGCATCGTGCGAGGGCGTGGAGCGTTTGGGCGGTGGTTCTGAGCGTCCAGCTATGCGCTGGTAGCTCAACCGCACACGTGACGGCTCCGAACTGGAAAGTCACCTGCCCATCGCCCTATGTCCGAGCAACACGCGAAGCCAGCTTTTTTCCCAAGCGGCGCATCCATATCTCCAATTGGATGATCGCGGTTATCGGTGTAGATACGATGAAGAACACCATCCCGAAGAACATCCCTGCGCCGATCCAGCCTTGTATGTCCGTGCCGTTCCACATACAGGCTGACGAGATACTTTTGCCGCCAAGGCAACCCAGGCGATCATGTACCCAGAGGGACACGCGCCACCAAGCCAGGAACATAGCTGAGGGTGTCCAGATCAACAGGTCTTTCCATCTCATCTGTTTTTCCCATCGGGGAGTACTGGAAAAATAAATGCGCCTTGGATACGCGGCGCATGGGCGCCGACTGCTGTCCTGGCGATCACTTCATGCAAGTTCCCGGCGCGCCGATAGTAGGGGTACTCTACTCTCCTCAACGCATCGCATTAACCAACATGAACCACCCACTCGCCCAATCCACACGGGCTTTCACAAACTTCTGAATCGAATCGAAATTTTTGATCTGCACCGGATTCCACGGGTTGCTCACCCAATCCACAGTCCCTGCCGGCTGTTGATCTGAAAACGCGTAGTACTGCGTGGTCACTGAAAAGTCGCGGGTGGCCTTGTGAAAACCGCTGACCAGCGCCGAGTCAGGCACGCTGAAACCCCGGTCCTTCAGGCGGCTGGCGGCGGCGCGATAGACGGGCTGCTGCCAGGGGGCCTCACTGTGATTGACCCAGTAGCACTGTTGCAGCCCTCGGGGCTGGTTCAGTTCCACTCGGGCGGTATAGTCGGCGGGCTGACTGCAGGCGCCGTAGGCGGGAAAGCCGTTGTTGTCGGTGACTGTCTCAAGGTGCGTGACCATCAATTCCAGAAGCCGCCCTTTGTCGCTGCGCGCGAGCACCAGCATTCGATCCTGGCCGCGTGGCGAGGGTGTGTTGTCGGTGGCTAGCACTTCCCAGGCGCCGTCGGGAAGCGGCAAGGTCTTGCCTGCCAAGTCAATGAAGTTGCTGACTACTTTGCCGACTACGTTATCCGCGGTGGGATTCTTCACGGCGGTTTGCTTGTTGCCCAGCCAGCGCTGGATGGTGAAGTGATCGCCCTGATAGCCCCCTTGGAAGGAGGTGGGCTCCAGACCGGTCAATGACCTGAGCCGAAGCATGGCGCTTGAGTATTCAGGCCTGCTGGCATCGTATGCCCAGAATCCGCCCGGCTGGCGCGAACAGTTGCCGCATGGGGACAGGTCATGGCTGTAGACTTCGACCGGCACACCGCTGGGGACACCTTGAATGTCGGGGCCGGAGTAGCCGGCGACGATAACTTTGCGAAGGTCGATGCCTGGGCGCACGGCGATTTTCCAGCTGACCGCCTCATAGGCCATCAACACCAGCACCATGGGCGCGGTGGTGCGTTCGACATCGACATTGATAGTGCGGTAATCGGCGTGCGCATTTTCGAACTGCCGTTTGCAGTCGATCATCTGCGGCGTGCCCATGACCGCCTTGCAGGCCTGCATCCATTCGATACGCTGCGGGCCGGATGTCGCCGGCCCATAGACACCGACGACGTGCATCTCGACATCACTGCCATAGGTCTGTGCAGCGATGGTCACGGGGCGGTCAAAAGCGGGATCGCGGGGCGATTGGCGGTTCTGGCTGGCGGAAACCGCCTGCACACGGGCAATTGCGGCCGCAGGCGCCTGGTACTGCCCCACAGTCAGTGGAGCAGGTGATAGGCGCCAAGGTGCTGCGAGTATGCATAACGCCGTTATTAGCACGGTGCAGCAGAACACCCAGCGCCATGCCGGCGCGTCATGCCACAGGCTGTCAGCATCGCCCATCGTCTAGCCTCGTGAAGGGGTGGCGAGCGGGGGGCGTACCGCCACTTGCTGCTCTTCGTCCATGTGTAACTCGACGCGTAGCTGCCCGGCTTTCTTGGCCTCGATCAACGAGTCCGCCAATTGCTCTTCGATGGCCCGGATGAGGTCCCGAGAAGAGGTCGAGCGCTTCTGCCGTTGATAGCGCGCCATCAGCGTCAGAATGATATTCGGATCAATGCCCTGTTCAGCCACTTGCAGTCCGTACCCATGAATCATGCTTTCTATTTCGAGGGCGCAGACTCGAGCGATATCGAGTCCCTGAAAAGGCTGAAATACAAAAATTCGGTCGATCCGGTTGAGCACTTCAGGCGCGAAGTTGGCATCGTGCAGGGTGTTTACCGCCGCGTCGCGCAAACTGTCGGGGTCGGCGGCAAACTGCGTCGACACTTCCGCCAGGCGCTGAGTGCCCGCGTTGGTGGTGAGGATGAAGATGGCTTGCGTGGTAGCGATCTGCTGACCGTCGGACCGTTCAGTGATGAAACCGTCGTTCCAGGCCGTGAGAAATGCCTTGAGCACATCAGGGTGGGCCTTCTCGATTTCGTCCAACAGCACGACAGCATTCGGCGAGTCCAGCAAGCCTGCGGTCAACTTGCCGTAGGTGTCTGAGCCCACGTAGCCCTTGTTCATGCCCAGCAACTGCGAAAGCGAATGGCTGCCGGAGGCGAATTGGCTCATGTCGAAATGGAGCAGCGGCCGCTCCAGTTCCTTGGCGAGGACTTTAGCCAGATAAGTCTTGCCAGTGCCGGGCGGCCCTGCGAGCAGGAACACGCCTACCGGCTTGCCGCGTTGCGACAGCGCCAGGCGCCGACGAATCTGTGCGGCAATGTCATCGCAGACGGCGTTTTGTCCGACGACGCTAAGCTTGAGTGCTGCAGCGAGGCTTTTCGCATCGATGAAGGTGGCCGAGTCGAGTTTTTCCATACCCTCTTCGAGCACCTGCTTGTTGGTGAGTCTGTCGAGAATGTCCATAAGCGCACCTGTCTTGAAAAGGGTGGGGAGTCGGTCGGTCGCGTGCAGCCAGCCCAGGATAAGCAGGAACCAGCCGAGTAGGGCAGCCGCGCAGAGGTACCAGCCGATACCGTGCAATGAGGCGATGAAAGCCGCGACGGCGGCCGGTTTCGGCCAATGAGTCTCGATGAACTGGAACAGCATCACGAAAACCATCAGCGCGAACATCAGCGGCATGTAGCGGGGCAATCGGTTGAGCATGGTTTGCTCCTTAAATCCCAAGTGGCAACTGCAGCGTTTGCCCAGGGGCGAGCACTGGCAGCAAGACCGGCCCGGTGCTGGTATGGATGCCCAGGGTGATGCCGCCCCCGCCATCGACTGCTCCTGTCACGGTCAAGCGGTGTGTAGCGTCCACCGGTATCGCGATTCGCTGGTGCGCGTTGAGCAAGTTGCAATCGATGCTGAATCCGGCAGAGGCGAGATGGACGACATCGCCATCTTCTGAGGCGAAATCCCAGACCTCAACCCATACCAAACGGGTCTGATCGGTCTGGTGGGTAGCCAGTGACGACGTGACGGCGGCACGCAGCTGGGCGCGCTGAGGTGTGTCGAGGTGCATGGTATCCAGCGCGCGCTCCATGTCTTGAGGTGCAACTGGTTCAAGTTGCAGGGGCGCCAGGGTCGCGAAGGATTTTTGCAACTCGTTGCGGGTAGCGTTCGATACATGGTCGGAGCTGCCCGGCCACCAGGCCGTCAGAAGGCTACCTCCGCCCAGGACCAGCAGGGCGGCAATGATCGCGAGGCGAAACTTGGGGAGACCTTTCTTCACGCGTGGGGCGATGATGGTGGTGCTTGAGGATTGAGGAACAGGTTCCAGATGCTTGCCGGCCATCAACATCGTCCTTGAATATACGTTTCGGTATTTAACCACTTCTGGATGTATCGGCAGCGGGTCCGCGATCATAAGGTTTTACTGTCTGGCTTCCTGATGCACGCTGGTAGAGGGCGGTGAAACGCCCTGCATCAAGGGTATTGGTTGATGACCTGCGCCTCATGCCCCACCGCAAAATTCACCGACCGCGCAATAAAGCACTTCTCGTGCGCCACCCCATGCAGCGCCTTCGCCTTGTCGACATCCGCACCAGGCGCCAGCACCACCTTGGGCTTCAATACCACCGAGGTAAACTGCCCGGCGCCATCGCTTTGTTCAATCATCGTGCCTTCGGCGTGGTCTTCATATTCCACCACCACAATGCCTGCCTCGGCACACAACCCGAGATACCACAGCTTGTGACAGGCCGATAACGACGCCAGCAGCAGCTCCTCCGGATTCCAGCGCGCCGGATCGCCACGAAAGCTGGGGTCGGACGATCCTTCGATCGTCGCCTTGCCTGGGGCCTGAATCTCGTGTGCCCGGCTGTAGCCGCGATAGGTCGCGGTTCCGGTGCCTTGGTTGCCGGTCCAGATGACGTGAACCTGGTAGTGGTGTTCTTTGTTGGCCATGGATCCTCCCTGTGATTGCTACCGACAAGTAACAAGCTGTTGCCATGATGATTCCAGGCGATATCCTGCCTGATTCTCTCGGCCATTATCAAAGAAAGGAAACACCATGGAACTGGGTCGCCACATCAAAGCCTGCGCTGTCCTGGCAATCATCGCCGCCCTGGCGGGTTGCGCCACACCGGCCAGCGCGCCGTCCAAGGGCTCGCGCACGACGCTGCAGCATGTGGCCTATCCCAACGGCTATGAAGTCAACGTGATCCGCATCGTGCTGCCGGCCAATGCTAATTCACCGCATCACACCCATCCTGGATTGGAGTCCGGTTATGTGGTGCGTGGCTCGGTGACAGTGGCGATCGATGGCCAGCCTGAGCATGTGCTGCATGCGGGTGATACGTTCGAGACGCCGGCCAATGCTCCGCATATCGTCAAGAACGGGCCGCAGGAGACGGAAATCGTTTCGACCTATATCACCGAGGCGGGCAAGCCGTTGACGCAGGTGATTCAGTAAGACGAAGCTTCAATCTCGGCGTGGCGGGGTGCGTTTTTCGCATTCACTTCCAAACCACATCCCCCACCACAATCCTCTTCGGCAACAACCCGTTCCCATAAAACAGATCCGCCGTCGCCTGCTGCGCCTTCACCACCCCGTCGTCGATCGGCAGGATCGGCGAAGGCGGGCGGTTATCCACATACCGCTCGATAATCCCCTGCGGTAATCCCATCGACTGCGTCAGCACCTTGATGCTCTCGTCCCGATGGCTGCGCGTCAGCGCCTCGGCCGCGGTCAACTCGCCCAGCAATGCATGGACGAAGTCGCCATGGTCCTGCGCATAAGCCCGGCGCGCCGTGTAGATCGGCCCGGACAACCCCAGCCCCGTGCCATCGGCCAGCAACCGTGCATGCCCCTCGCTCAACGCCAATGACGCATAGGGATCCCAGATCGCCCAGGCGTCCACGCTGCCCTGTTCGAACGCCGCACGGGCATCGGCGGGGGTGAGGTACACCGGCTGAATATCCTTGTAGCTCAGCCCGGCCTTGTTCAGCGCGCGCAGTACCAGGTTGTGGGAGCTGGAGCCTTTCTGGAAGGCGACCTTCTTGCCCTTCAACTCCGCCACGTCGTGCAGCGGGCTGTCGTTGCGCACCAGGATGTTTTCGGCCTGGGGCTTGGCGGGTTCTGCGCCGATATACACCAGGTCGGCCCCGGCGGCCTGGGCGAACAGGGGTGGAATATCGCCGGTGGAGCCGACGTCGAGCGCGCCGACGTTCAGGGCCTCGAGCATCTGTGGCCCGGCGGGGAATTCCACCCATTTGACCTGGGTATTGGGGAAACGCTTTTCCAGCAGGCCGTGCTCCTTGGCCAGCACCAGGGCGATCGAGCCCTTTTGATAACCGATGCGCAGGGTGGCCGGATCGGCCGCCCAGGCGCTGAGGGTAAAGGCCAGCGCAAGTACGCTGGCAACTGCTTTGACGACGATGTTCATGAAGCTCTCACTTACTCAGCGCTGGAAGGTTTTTCCCACAGATTGATGCCGCCCTCGACGGCGAAGCGATCGATTTTAGCCAGCTCCTCGGCGCTGAAGGTCAGGTTGTTCAGGGCCGCGACGTTTTCGATGATCTGCTCCGGGCGGCTGGCGCCGATCAGTGCCGAGGTCACCCGTGGGTCGCGAAGCGTCCAGGCCAGGGCCATTTGCGCCAGGCTTTGGCCGCGACGTTGGGCGATGTCGTTGAGGGCGCGCACGTGAGCGAGATTGGCGTCGGACAGGTGGCTGGCTTGCAGCGAACCGCCGCCGGGGCGGTTGACCCGCGCGTCGCTGGGCGTGCCGTTGAGGTATTTGTCGGTCAGCAGGCCTTGGGCCAGGGCGGTAAAGGCGATGACCCCGGCGCCGAGGTCTTCGGTGGCCTCGAGCAGGTCTTTTTCGACCCAGCGGTTGAGCAGGTTGTAGGCCGGCTGGTGAATCAGCAACGGAATTTTCCACTCGCGCAGCAGCGCAGCGATTTCGCGGGTCTTGCTGCCGGAATACGAGGAGATGCCGATGTACAGCGCTTTGCCCTGCTGCACGGCGGTGGCCAGGGCGCTGGCGGTTTCTTCCAGCGGGGTGAGCGGGTCGAAGCGGTGCGAATAGAAGATGTCGACGTAATCGAGGCCCAGGCGCTTGAGGCTTTGATCGAGGCTGGCCAGCACGTATTTACGCGAGCCGCCGCCCTGGCCGTAGGGGCCGGGCCACATGTCCCAGCCGGCCTTGGTGGAGATGATCAGTTCGTCACGATACTGGCTGAAGTCTTCCTGCAGCAGGCGGCCGAAGTTGGTTTCGGCGCTGCCGTAGGGTGGGCCGTAATTGTTGGCGAGGTCGAAGTGGTTGATGCCTAGGTCGAAGGCGGTGCGCAGCATGGCACGCTGAGTGTCGATGGGCGTGCTGTCGCCGAAGTTGTGCCACAGGCCGAGCGACAGCGCGGGCAGGACAAGGCCGCTGCGGCCGACGGCGCGGTAGGGCATATTCTCGTAGCGATTTTCGGCAGCGATATAGGTCATGGGGCGGTTTACCTATGGGCAGTGAAAGAAGGGCGCGCGAGGCCAAGATGGTCGCGCAGCGTGGTGCCAGTGTAGTCATGGCGGAACAATCCGCGACGCTGCAGTTCAGGAATGACGTGGTGCGCGACATCCTCAAGGCCGCCGGGCAGGTGCGGTACCAGAATATTGAAGCCATCCGCGCCGCGGCCTTCGAACCAGGCCTGCATCTGGTCGGCGATATCGCTGGCGGTGCCGATCAGGCTGTAGTGACCGCGGCCGCCGGCGATCTTGCGGCCCAGTTGCGCGAGGCTGAGATTTTCATCACGGGACAGCTGGGTCAGCAGTTGTTGGCGGCTTTGCTGGCCACTGTCGGTGAGGGGTAAATCGGGCAGCGGTTGGTCCAGCGGGTAGGCGGACAGATCGAAGTTGCCGAGCATGCGCCCAAGCAGTGCGACGCCGACTTCGGGTTCGACGAGGTCCTGGAACTGCTCGAATTTTTCCACTGCATGGGCGGTGCTGTCGCCGACGACGACGAACGCGCCGGGCATGATTTTTAACGCGTCCGGATCACGCCCGAAGCGCGTCATGCGGCTTTTGAGATCGCGATAGAACGCCTGCGCCGCCGCCAGTGACGTTTGCGCGGTGAACACCACTTCGGCCGTTTCGGCCGCCAGTTCCAGGCCGACGGGCGAAGAGCCGGCTTGCACGACGACGGGCCGACCTTGAGGCGCGCGGGCGACATTGAGCGGACCTCTGACCTTGAAGTGCTCGCCGTGGTGGTCCAGCACGTGCAGCTTGGCCGGGTCGTAATACTGGCCGCTGGCTTTGTCGCGGATAAAAGCGTCGTCTTCCCAGCTGTCCCATAGGCCGGTGACCACCTGATGAAACTCCCGCGCCCTGGCGTAGCGCTCGGCGTGCCCGACATGGCTGTCGCGGCCGAAGTTGAGGGCCTCGGCGGCGGCATCCGAGGTCACCAGGTTCCACCCTGCGCGGCCGCTGGAGAGGTGGTCCAGGGACGCGAACTTGCGCGCCACGTGGTAGGGCTCGTTGTAGGTGGTGGTCGCGGTGGCGATCAGGCCGATGCGGTCGGTGACGGCGCTCAACGCCGAGAGCAGGGTCAGGGGCTCGAAGTAGTCGGAGCGGGCCATGTGGCTGGCGATGTCGCCGGTCGCGGCAGCGATGCTGTCGGCGATGAAGAGCGCGTCGAACTTCGCCGCCTCGGCGACTTGCGCCAGGTGCTTGTAGTGCTTGAAGTCCAGGCCAGCGTTGGCCGGGACCTCGCGGTGCCGCCAGGCCGCGACGTGGTGCCCGGTGGCCATCAGGAAGGCGCCGAGCTTGAGTTGTCGTGTTGCGGTGGTCATAGCGGTGTCCTTGTGAGTGTGCGGTGTGGCGGCGGGCGTCTTCGCGGGCAAGCCATGCTCCCACAGGTATCCGCCAATACATCTTGTGGAAGCAAGGTTGCGCGCTCGGCGGCGAAGAGGCCTGATCAGGCGACATCTCCCTATCGGCCTTCAGCCCATCAAAAATCCTTACGCAACTGCACCCCGAAATACCGCTGATCATCGCGCGCCACCGCCCGGTAGATATACCCGGTGCCACTGGCCAGCAGCGGCGAATAGGACTTGTCGGTCAGGTTCTTCGCCAACAATGCCACGCGCCAGCCGTTGTTGTAATCGGCCAAGGCGACGCTGGCATTCCAGATGCCATAGGCGCCCTGTTTGGTGTCGGGGTTCTGGCTGATGTCGTACTGCACTTCGCTCTGCCAGTTGTAATCGGTGCTCAGCTCGACATCCAGGCCGTTGTCCAGCGGGATGCTGTAGTCGGCGCGCACGTAGCTTTTCCAGTCCGGGCTGAAGGGCAGGGTCTTGCCGTTGACGTTGCACGAGGCCGCCGCGCCCGCCGGGCAAGCAAAGCTGTCGATGCGCGCGCGCGTATAGGCCAGCGCGCCGGAGAGTTTGAGGTTGCGGCTGGCCTGCAATGCGTAGTCGGCCTCGACGCCTTCGGTACTGACGCTGCCGGCATTGATCAAGCGAGTCACCACTTGGCCGGCAACGGTGTCGTAGAAGTTGGCCTGGTAGTTGTCGTATTCGCTGTGGAACACCGCCAGGTTGGTGGTCAGGCGGTTGTCGAAGCTGGTCGCCTTGAGGCCCAGCTCCCAGTTGTTCGAGGTCTCGGGCTTGAGCGCGCCGGTGTCGCGCGGCTGCATATTGAAGAACACGTTGTAGGCCGGGCCCTTGTAGCCGCGCGAGTAGGTCAGGTAGGCCATGACGGTGTCGGTCAGATCGAACTGCGCGCCCAGGCGCCCGGACCAACCGTCTTCGTCCACCGAGCCGGAGCTGCTGGTGCTCGGCTGAATGCCGCTGACGGTGGTGGCCGAGGTCGACACGCGGCGGTGATCGTACTCGAGCTGGTCGTGGGTCCAGCGCAGGCCGGCGATACCGCGCAGCCGCGAGGTGAAGTTGAGCGTGGTCTCGCCGAACGCCGAGTAGCTGTCGCTGGTGGTGCTGTAGTTGGCGACGCCGCGGTTGACCGCCGTGGTGGTGCGCAGCGTGCGGCTGTACGTCTCGTCGTCCTTGCCGTGCATGTAGAACAGACCGCCGACGTATTCGAGGAATTGCCCTTTGGGCGATGCCAGACGCAGTTCTTGCGAATACTGGTCGTAGCTCAGGTCGCCCTTGTCCTCGGTGCCGGGGAACGCTGTGCTGATGGTCGCCAGGCGGTCGCCGTCCTGCCACTGAGTGTTGTCCCAGCCGCGCCAGGCGGTGATCGAGGTCAGGGTGTAATCACCCAGGTTCCAGTCGAGCTGGGCGGACAGGCCCTTGTTGGTGTCCTCGACGTGGCTACGGTAGTCGCTGACGATATTGCGGTTATCGTTGCTGGCGGTCACCGGCGACAGGGCGTTGGCGAAGGCCGGGGTCAGCGACTGGCTGATCACGCCGTTGGGCGCGTCGCTGTGGTTTTGCATGTAGTCGCCGATCAGCGTCAGCTTGATGTCTTCGTTGGGCGTGAACTCCAGCTTGCCGCGCAGGCCCTTGCGGTTGTAACCGTTGACTTCCTGGCCGTTGGCCTTGTTGTCGACGTTGCCGTCGTAGCTGCCCACCAGGCCGGTCAGCGAGCCCCTGAGCACATCGGGCACCAAGGTGCCGCCAATGCCGAAGCGCGTGCGGCTTTCGGTGCCGGTGTAGAACGACTGGTCGATGTAGCCGTGGGTTTCGGCGCTGGGCGCTTTGGTGATGACGTTGAGCACGCCGGCCGAAGCGTTCTTGCCGAACAGCGTGCCTTGGGGGCCGCGCAGCACTTCGATGCGCTCCAGGTCGAGCAGGTCGAGAGTGGCCTGGCCGGGGCGACCGTAGACGACGCCGTCGACCACGGTCGCCACGGTCGGTTCGACGCCGGGCGAGGTCGAGATGGTGCCGACGCCGCGAATGAACAGCGAGGTGTCTTTGTTAGAGGCGTTGGTTCGGAAATTCAACGTCGGTATCTGCTGGGCGATGGTGGCGATATCGGTGCGGTTGTCGCGCTCCAGCTGTTCGCCGTCGACCACGGTGACGGCCACCGGGACTTTCTGCAGCGATTCCTCGCGGCGGGTCGCGGTCACGGTGACGGCTTGCAGTGATACTGACTGGCCGTCGCTGCTGTCGGCGCCGTAGCCCGGCAGACTGATCAGCGTCAGCGCGGCGGCAACGGCCTGGGCCAGCTGGGCGGGTTTGAGTGTGTCCCCGAAGTGTTGATGCATGGATTTGATGCTCGCTTGGGTGAGTGCCGAACTGCTACGGTTCTGCGACCGCTGCAGCGATAGAGTGCATGGAGTGTTCGGCGGCATTCGCTCATGCGAGTAGCAAGCGATAAAACACTTCGTTAGCGCTAACGGTGCAAGTATCATCAACTCTTGGATAGATCGTCAAATAATCAAAAATTACCTTCTTATGCCTTTTTTCAATACCGCAGGAGCATCCCTTTGAGCGATTCCAAAGGCCCGCCGCGCAGCAAGCGGCGTTCGGCCGGGCGCACTACCCTGGCCGCCGTGGCGGCGCATCTGGGGGTGTCGACGATGATGATTTCGCGCTACTTCAATCAGCCTGATCAGGTCTCGCCCGAGCAACGCGAGAAGATCGCCGCAGCGGTAGCCGAGCTTGGTTATGTGCCCAATCTGGTGGCGGGTGGCCTGGCGTCGGCGCGCGGGCGTATCGTCGGCATGGTGGTGCCCAACATCTCCGGGCCGATTTTCGCCAATACCCTGCAGGGCTTCAGCGATACTCTGAGCCGCCATGGCTACCAGACGCTGCTGGCCTCGAGCTATTTCGATCAGGACAAAGAAGAAAGCGCAGTGCGGGCCTTTCTAGGCTGGTCGCCGGCGGCCTTGGTGGTGACAGGACACTTTCATTCGCCCGCCACGGAAAAGATGCTCGCCCAGGCCGACATTCCGTTGATCGAAACCTGGGACTATCAACCCGAGCGCGCGCCGCTACAGATCGGCTTCTCCCACCATGAAGTCGGGGTTCAGAGCGTGCGCTACCTGTATGCCAAGGGCTATCGGCGTATCGCCTATGTGCTCAACAGTGCCCCTGGCGACCTCAGTGCAGTGGAGCGCAGCGAGGGGTACGCCGCGACGCTGGCCGAGTTCGGCTTGACGCCCCGGGTGTTCACCCCCGATGCCGCCAATCCTCCCCTCGAAGCCGGCAAGCAGGCGATGCAGGCACTCATGGCCAGTGCCGAGCCGCCGGACGCCATCATCTTCGCCAACGACAACCTCGCCGCCGGCGGCTTGCTGGCCGGGCAGCGTGCGGGTCTGAGCATTCCTGGCGATTGCGCGATTCTGGGCTTTGGTGACTTTCCCTTCGCGCAGATGCTGATGCCGAGCCTCAGTACCCTCAAGCCGCCGGCACTGGAGATTGGCGTGCTGGCGGCCACCCGGGTGCTGGAAAGCCTCGGCGTGCTGGCGCTTGAAGGGGAGGTGCGGCGTTTGAATCTGCTGGGCTGCGAGGTGGTCGAGCGGGAGAGCTGCTGACGGGCAGGCGTATTGCAAAGACCAATAGCGGCTATAGATTCAAGCCTCTTTCGGACGCGGCCATCGTTGCTCTACACTCAGATCAGCTTCCCGCCACCACCCAAGAGAGGCCAATGTGAACGCGCCGCAAAAACGCCGTACCTTCGACCGCATTCGTGAAGCCGTCTTGCCTGAATACCGTGATCGGGTCGATGAGTATCTCGAGCAATATGAACGTGTCCTGCACGACGAACTGGCCGAACCTGCAGCCCGACAAGAGGCCGGGCAGCAACTGAGAGGCTATCTGCGTGGCCTCAATACCACCCGCGTGATCGGTATGGCTGATTGGGAAGACCTGGACCACCGTGTCGTCGAAGCCTGGTTGCTAGTCACCGCCTGAGTCGTGCTTCTCCTGCTCGCTCAGCTCCACCGCCAACGCCGCCGCTGCCACATCCGTATGTCGATAATGGATTTGCCCATCTGCCCCCTCGACCTGGAAAACCACGTCGGCTGTCGGGTCCTGTGCGCGCAGATGCTCCGGGATTTCCTCGCCGCTGAGTTTCTTCACTGAAATTGCCATCTGCCTACCCTTGAAGGTCCTAAAAACAGTGGGACTGCGCTGGGGGGGAGGAGTGCGGTTGGATTGCCCGTTAGCGTCACCCGATCAAGCGCCTCAGGCCACCATTCGTCGCCTCCGGAAACTTTCCTCCCGAGCCTCGCACTAAGTCCCCAGAGCACAACAACGTGCAGGGGACGCAATCGATGGAAACGACCTACACCTTGACCCGCTATCTGGCGCTGGGGCTGGCGATTCCCTTGGTGGGATTGACGGCGATGTTCATGGAACTGCACGCTCAGGCGCAGCCTGACCACAGTTGGTGGCATGACTGCCGCCAGCCCATCCAATGGGTAGGACGGGCGTCGACGGCGGTGTCGGTAGGCTTGTTTGCGATCGCTGCTCTGCTGATGTGGGGGAGTGCTTGAGCGCGCCACATCATGGCGATCAAGATCGATCAATAGTCGGTACCTAGCAGCCTGCAGAAATAGCAGCGATGCCGTCCAGGTTGGTCGTGTTGTCTGATCCGCAATATCCGCAATATCCGCGCTATCAGGACGACCACGATTGTCCAGCGATGTCGCAAGCAGTAAGCAGGAGTGCCTGAGGCGGCGGCGCGCCTCTCAGGCCCAATTTGCGTTACAGGCTCAAGCGCATCGACAGGTCCACGGCTTTGACATCCTTGGTCATGGCGCCAATGGAGATGTAATCGACGCCGGTTTCGGCAATCACCCGCAAGGTGCTGTCATTGATGCCGCCGCTGGCTTCGAGCTTGGCGCGGCCGGCATTGAGGCGCACCGCTTCGCGCATGTCGTCGAGGCTGAGCTCGTCGAGCATGACGATGTCGGCTCCGGCATCCAGCGCTTCCTTCAGTTCGGCCAGGCTCTCGACTTCGATTTCCACCGGTTTGCCTGGGGCAATGCGGTGGGCGGCGGTGATGGCCAGAGCGATGCCGCCGCAGGCCGCGATGTGGTTTTCCTTGATCAGGAAGGCGTCGTACAGGCCGATGCGGTGGTTATGGCAGCCGCCGCAGGTGACGGCGTATTTCTGTGCCAGGCGCAGGCCGGGCAGGGTCTTGCGGGTATCGAGTAATTTCACCTGGGTGTCGGCGACCTTGTCGGCGAAATACTGCGCGCGGGTGGCCACGGCCGAAAGCATCTGCAGGAAGTTCAGCGCCGTGCGCTCGCCGGTCAGCAGCGAACGTGCCGGGCCTTCGAGGTGGAACAGTGGTTGATTGGCCGTTCCACGCTGGCCGTCACTGACCTGCCAGTGCACCGCAACACGCGGATCCAGCTGGCGGAATACTGCGTCGACCCAGGCAGTACCGCTGATGGTGCAGTCGTCTCGGGTGATGATCGTGGCCTTGGCCAGGCGCTCGGCGGGGATCAACTGAGCAGTGATATCGCCACTGCCGACGTCCTCGAGCAATGCGCGACGCACATTGGCTTCGATTTCGGCGGTGAGGTCGGCGAGGCGTAGATTCGGCATGGCGGGCTCCCTGAACAAGTGCGGCGATTATAGGCAGCAAACTGCAGGGAGGTAACCTTTGGCATATGGCCACTATGCGCCGGAAAAAATCGTGCCTTTGGTCGGTATTCGATCAACTTTATTTTTGTTTTGTGGTCTATCACTCAGCAGGTGTCCTTTGCAGTGAAGGCACTGGCAAGCCACAGGCATTTAGCATAATAATGCGCGCCTAGTTATTGACGTCACGTCTTTGACGTTTCTTCCGTGATCCGTGAACTTTTGCTGTTCAACTCTGCCAAAGAGTGCTCAGCAGGTGTGCGGTGCGTGGATGCCAGGGCTTGCAGTGAACGATCTCTCATATTGGGTTCCGAATTTACTCTGGCAGGGGGCAAGCATGCAGAACGACGGTAAAGTGGTGCCATTGAACAAAGCAGCCGAACAGGCAGCTAGTGCGCCGCTTGCTCGTTTGCCTGTGGTCCTCCTGCAAGTGCGTGATAAAGCCGCACAACAGTTGAAGCATGCCCTGCAGGCATTGTTCGACAATGCCGACGATACCTTGTTCGAGATGGCCGACAAGGCCCAGAACAACGTCGATCAAAACAACTTTTTCGAAGCCATGCGCGACTTGCGCCTCAAGCGAAAGAGCATCGAACGAGGGTTTCTGGACAAGTTCTATGAAGCCTTCGTTCGTATCGGTCAATATGATGTTGCTCACGAGCCAGCCCCGGCCATGAGCTATGACAAGCTCGCACTGGTGCCCAACGACGAACTGGAGCGCACTGTCGCCCTGGATGCCATGGTCGGCAAGGTGTTTGCGCGTGACGGGTTTGCGCTAGGCCAGCTCACCACGCGCCTCAATACGCTGGTACCGCGCCGTCTCGAAGACTCCACCAACCCGATGGGCCCCGCGATGCTCTGCGATTTTTTCCTGCAGGCCGGGCGTAATCTCGGGGTGGAGATCAAGGTCAAGCTGATCATTCTCAAGCTGTTCGAGAAGTACGTATTGAGCGACACCGAAAAACTCTACGGTGACGCCAACCAGTTGCTCATCGCCACCGGTATTCTGCCAGAGCTCAAAGCTGCGCCGACTCGCCGAGCCGAAGATCGTCCGCCACCGCGCCCGCGCAGCAACAACGACATCCCCACCAGCGGTGGCGCACCCCAGCCGCCGCCGGACCAGGCGGTGCAGGAAGTCTTCACCGCGCTGCAGGATCTGATTCATGGCCTGCGTGGCAGTGTCGCGCCGAAGATGGAAAGCCACAGCGAGCCGCAGCCCATCTCCACCAACGACCTCATGCGCCTGCTGTCGCACTTGCAGCAATACGTGCCGAACGCGCTCGCGCACCAGGACGACTTCGACCTGCGGTCTCAGCTCGAACAGCTGCTGACCCGGGTCAGCGTCAAGAGCGGCAAGTTTCGCGTGGTGGGGGTGGTCGACGAAGACGTCATCAATCTGATCGCCATGCTGTTCGAGTTCATCCTCGACGACGGCAGCCTACCGGATTCTCTCAAGTTGCTGATCGGCCGCTTGCAGATTCCGATGCTCAAGGTGGCGGTGCTGGACAAGAGCTTTTTCTCCCGCGGCAGCCATCCCGCGCGCCGTCTGCTCAACGAAATCGCTTCGGCGGCGATGGGCTGGGGTGGGCGTGACGATCACCAGCGCGACAGCCTCTATATGCGCATCGAGCAGATCGTCCAGCGCCTGCTCAATGATTTTGTCGATGATCCGGCGCTGTTTTCCGAGCTGCTGGTGGATTTTCTCGCCTTCAGCGCCGACGAGCGCCGTCGCAGCGAGCTCCTCGAACAACGTACCCGCGATGCCGAAGAAGGTCGGGCCAAGGCCGACCTTGCACGGCGCCTGGTGCAGGTCGAGCTGAACCAGCGATTGTTCGGCAAGACCCTGCCCGAGGTGGTGGTGCGTTTGCTGGAAGAGGCATGGAGCAAGGTCCTGCTGCTGGTGTGCCTCAAGCACGGCGTCAAGTCGCCTGAATGGGCCAGCGGCCTGCGCACCATGGACGACTTGATCTGGAGCGTCGAGCCCCATGACGAACCGGCCGCGCGCATGCGCCTGCTGGAGCTCGTACCGGGCTTGCTCAAGGCTCTGCGAGACGGCCTGACCAGCTCGGCGTTCGATCCGTTCGCCACCGGCGAATTCTTCAGCCAGCTCGAAGCGCTGCATGTGCAGGCCTTTCAGCGTGAACTGCAAAGCATCGACCCGGCGGCTGCCCACGATGATCCGCCCATGGTCGCGATACTCGAAGAGATCGTGCTCGAAGGCACCGAGACGCTGGCGGCCGACGCGCAAATCGCCCTGGCCGATGACGATGCCGGGCTGGTGGAGGTCGACAAGCTGCGCCTGGGCAGTTGGATCGAAATTCGCGAAGATGACGAGTTCACCTTGCGCTGCAAGCTGACGGCGATCATCGAGTCCACCGGCAAGTACATTTTCGTCAACCGCACCGGCATGAAAGTCCTGGAACGCACCCGTACTCAGCTGGCGCTGGAGTTTGACGAAGGCCACGTGCGCGTCCTGGACGACACCCTGTTGTTCGACCGCGCGCTGGATTCGGTGGTCAGCAATCTGCGCAAGCTCAAGGCTTGATACACACGCAGCTGCACAGGGGCTACGCTTCCCGGCATACTCTCCTGGTCGCCCCGCGTTCAAGGTAAGCCCATGCAGTTGGACCCTACCACCGGCTGGTGCGCCGGTGTGCAGCATTGCCCCTCGCCCAATTTCAATGAACGCCCTGCAGGCGAAATCTCGCTGCTGGTGATTCATAACATCAGCCTGCCTCCGGGCCAGTTCGGCACCGGCAAGGTGCAACCGTTCTTCCAGAATCAGCTCGACCACAGCGAGCATCCGTTCTTCGCGCAGATCGCCCACCTGCGGGTGTCGGCGCACTTTCTGATCGAGCGCGACGGCGGGGTCACCCAGTTCGTTTCCTGCCTGGGACGGGCCTGGCACGCGGGTGTCTCGTCGTTCAACGGGCGCGAGGGCTGTAACGACTTTTCCCTCGGGATTGAATTGGAAGGCACCGACACCCTGGCATTCACCGATGCGCAGTACCAGGCGCTGATCATCTTGACCCGACAGTTGCAGGGGGCCTGGCCGGCCATTACTGTGGAGCGAATTTGCGGTCATAGCGATATCGCCCCAGGCCGCAAGACCGATCCAGGCAGTGCCTTCGACTGGGCGCGCTATCGCGCCGGGTTGCGTGCCGAAGAGGATGCAAAATGAGTTTTCTGGTGTTGTTGCTGGTGTTGTTGATCGAGAAGTTCTCTGCGTTGCGCCAGCGTTTCCAGCGTGACGGGTTTTTCCTCGGCGAGCTGGCGCGTCTTGAAGTGCAACGCAGTCTGGCGGCTCGGCCCTGGTTGCTGCTGATCATTCTGGTGCTGCTGCCGGCGGTACTGCTGGGGCTGCTGCTGTTGGTGCTCAAGCCGGTGGCCTACGGTTTGCTGGCCTTGCCGGTGCATTTGCTGGTGGTGGTCTATAGCCTCGGCCGCGGCGACATCAAGGCGTCCCTCGGGCCGTTGCGCGACGCCTGGCGCCGGGGCGATGAGCAAGCCGCCGTGCATGTGGCCGAGCGCGACCTGGGGTTGGTGGCCGAGACCCCGAAAGCCCTGCTCGAAGGGGTCGAGAACCATCTGCTGTGGCACGCCTACCAGAGTTTTTTCGCCGTGGTGTTCTGGTATTTCCTGCTGGGGCCCGTGGCGGCGCTGAGTTATCGCCTGCTGGCGTTGATCGCCGAACAAGGGCGCAATCCGGCGCTGGTCGAGCGAGCCGCGCAATTGCGTCATGCCTTTGATTTTCTGCCGGTGCGGGTGTTGGCGGCGAGCTTTGCGATGGTGGGCAACTTTCTGGCGGTGAGCCGGGTGATGCTCCACGAGTTGCTGAACTGGCACCTGAGCGCCTGGGATTTCATTGCCCGGGCCGGGCGGGTGGCAGGGGAGCTGTCGGCACCGCAGGTAGGTGCCGAAGGAGTCGAAAGCCTGGCCAGCCTATGGGAACTGCTGCTTCGCTCGGCGGTGCTGTGGTACGCCGCGTTCGCGCTATGGACCCTGTTTTACTGACCCGCCGAGCTCCCTGTGGGAGCTTCAATATCCCAGCCGAACAACTCACAGGCATTGGCGCTACTGGCCTCGGCCAGCGCGTCAGCCGTACAGCCCATGATCTCGGCCAGCGCCTCACAGATGGCCGGCAAATGCACCGGGCTGTTGCGCACCCCTGGAAACATCGCCGGGGCCATGTCCGGCGAGTCGGTTTCCAGCACCACGCTGTCCAGCGGCAACTCGGCGATCACCTTGCGCAAGCGCAGCGCCTGGGGCCAGGTCGCTGCACCGCCCAGGCCCAGCTTGAAACCCAGCTTCAGATATTCTCGCGCTTCTTCCCGACTGCCTGAAAACGCATGGATAACCCCCGCGCGCTTGAGCTTGAAGCGCTTGAGCGCGGCCGTCACTGGCGCGTGGCTGCGGCGCACATGCAGCAATGCCGGCAACTCGAAGTCGGCGGCCAGCTGCAACTGTGCTTCGAACAACGCCTGCTGATGTTCGCGGTCGAGCTCGGGCAGATAGTAATCCAGGCCGAATTCTCCCACCGCGCAGAGCTGCGGATCACCGGCCAGACGTTCCAGCCACTCGCGCAGTTGCTCCAAGTGCTCCGGGCGATGCGTATCGAGATACACCGGATGCATTCCCAGCGCGGCACACAGCCGAGCATCGGCCTTGACCCCGTCCCACACCCGTTGCCAGTTGCCGTGCTCGACGCCCAGCACCACCACACGCTCGATGCCCAAGGCTTGCGCCTGGGCCAGCAGCGCGGGTCGATCGGCATCGAAATCGGGAAAATCCAGGTGGGTGTGGGTGTCGATCAGGCGCATGCTCAGGCCTCGGCAATGCGCTGCTTGAAGGTCCGGGCAATCGCGTGCACGCCCGTGTCGTAGCTATTCTGCTCGATGGCTGCCAGCGCCAGTGCCAACGCCTGTTCGGCAATCAGCTCGTGCTGCTGGGCCATGGCGTTGACCGGCAACGGCAGAAAATCCAGCAGTTGCGTGTCGCCGAAAGTGGCCAGGTGCAGCGGTTGCGTATCGAGCTTGAGGCCCTGCAGGATGTCGAACACCCCCTGCAGCAGCACGTAGGAAGTGGTCACCAGCGCATCCGGCAGTTGCCCCAGATGTTGCAGCAGGTCGCTCATCAACTGCCGCCCGCATTCACGGCTGAAGGCCTCGCCATGTTGCAGCAGCACGTTGCCATCGAAGCCTTCGAGGGCTTCCTGAAAGCCGCAGGTCCGCTCCTGGCTGACGCTCAGCTCTGGCCGCGCGCCGATCAGCGCGATATGCCGCGGCGCGGGGTGCAACAAGCTGCGAGTCAGTTGCAGGCTGGCGTTGCGGTCATCGCTGATGACCGAACAGAAATGCCGCGGATCGAGGCACCGGTCGATGCCGATCACCGGCGTACCTTTGCTTTGCAGCAACTGGTAGCTGTCGTCTTCGGCTGGCAGGCAGGTGGCCACGAACAAGGCGTCGCACCGCCTGGCGCGAAACAACTGCTGCAGCTGGCGCTCGCTGGCGGGGTCGTCATCGGAGCTGGCGATCAGCAATTGATAACCCTTGGCCCGGGCGCGCTGCTCGAGGATCTTGGCGATCCGCGCGTAACTGGGGTTCTCGAGATCAGGCAGGATGAAGCCCAGCGTGCGCGTGTGGCGGCTGCGCAAGCCGGCCGCCTGGGGGTTGGGCGTAAAGCCATGGGCGTCGACCACCGCGCGCACACGCTCGACGGTGGCGGCGCTGATGCGTTGTTGTTCGGCCTTGCCGTTGATGACATAACTGGCGGTAGTGACTGAGACCCCGGCCAGGCGGGCGATATCGCTGAGTTTCAACCGAGTTTTCCTTGTTCTGCTGAGCGAGACGACACAAGCGTCGGCCTAGACTCTATTGTTACCGATCCGCAGTGCCAGCGGCAGTTCAACCTGTTTTTTACAGCGCCGGGCGACAGGAAGGGCTTCATTGCACGCAGATTATCGAGTAACGTGCCTGTCATTCTAGATTAAACGATTCAGCTGACGACTCCATGCGGTAAATCTGCTTCGACCGGGGTCTGAGACCTATCCTGAACGATTGCTGCGGAAATTTTGAGGATTTTGAGCAAGGTGACTGACCCCTTCGCGTCCAATGACGAAAGCGTCGGTACAGACTACCCAGTTGCTCGGCCTTGGTTTGATTCATCTACAACAATACCTCAGCGCCCCAATGACGCTGCAAAGGAGTAAGGCAATGCTCGAGCTCACTATAGAGCAGATTTCCATGGGCCAGACGGCAGCGGACAAGCCCGCGGCCCTGCAATTGCTGGCAGACAAGCTGGTCGCCGATGGCCTGGTCGCCGAGGGTTACCTGGCCGGCCTGCAGGCCCGCGAAGTGCAAGGCTCGACGTTTCTGGGGCAGGGCATCGCCATCCCCCACGGCACGCCCGAAACCCGCGACCTGGTGTATGCCACCGGTGTACGCCTGCTGCAATTTCCCGAGGGTGTGGATTGGGGCGACGGCCAGATCGTCTACCTGGCCATCGGCATCGCCGCCAAATCCGATGAGCACCTGCGCCTCCTGCAACTGCTGACCCGTGCCTTGGGCGAGACCGATCTGGGCCAGGCCCTGCGCCGCGCCGGTTCCGCCGAGGCCTTGTTGAAACTGCTGCAAGGTGCCCCGCAAGAGCTGGCCTTGGATGCACAAATGATCGGCCTGGGTGTGGCTGCCGACGACTTCGAAGAGCTGGTATGGCGTGGCGCCCGTCTGCTGCGCCAGGCCGATTGCGTGAGCGGTGGATTTGCTGCAGTGCTGCAGCAGGTCGAAGCGCTGCCATTGGGCGATGGCCTGTGGTGGCTGCACAGCGAACAAACAGTCAAACGCCCCGGCCTGGCGTTCGTCACCCCGAGCCAGCCGTTGCGTTATCTCGGCCAGCCGTTGACCGGGCTGTTCTGCCTGGCCAGCCTCGGCGAGGCGCACCAAGCGCTGCTCGAACGCTTGTGCGCGTTGTTGATCGAAGGCCGCGGCCAGGAACTGGGGCGCGCCACCAGCACCCGCGCAGTGCTTGAAGTGCTGGGCGGTGAAGTACCGGCCGACTGGCCCAGCGCGCGCATCACTCTGGCCAATGCCCACGGCCTGCACGCCCGCCCGGCGAAGGTCCTCGCGCAACTGGCCAAAAGTTTTGAAGGCGAGGTGCATCTGCGCTTGGTCGACAGCGCCGAGCCGGCGATCTCTGCCAAGAGCCTGAGCAAACTGTTGAGCCTGGGCGCACGTCGCGGCCAGGTGCTGGAGCTGATCGCCGAGCCGAGCGTTGCGGCTGATGCGTTGCCGGCGTTGCTGGCGGCCATCGAGTCCGGGCTGGGTGAAGAGGTCGAGGCGCTGCCTGCGGCCACGGCGGTGGCAGACAAGGTCGCCGAAATCGAACCAGAGATCAGCGTTCAGGCCCCCCTGGCAGGCCAGCGCGTGCAAGGTATCGCCGCCGCGCCCGGCATCGCGGTCGGCCCGGCCCATGTACAAGTATTGGCCGATTTCGACTATCCGCTGCGCGGCGAAACCCCGGCGGCCGAGCGTCAACGTCTGCAAGCGGCGTTGACCGCCGTGCGCGCCGATATCGAAGCGCTGGTGCAGCGCAGCACGGTCAAAGCCATTCGCGAGATCTTCATCACCCACCAGGAGATGCTCGACGACCCGGCCCTTACCGACGAAGTCGAAGCGCGGCTCAAGCAGAACGAAAGCGCCGCCGCCGCCTGGAACACCGTCATCGAAGCCGCCGCCCGCCAGCAAGAGTCGCTACAGGATGCGCTGTTGGCCGAACGCGCCGCCGACCTGCGCGACATCGGTCGCCGCGTGCTGGCCGAACTGTGCGGCGTGCAGACCCTCGAAGCGCCGGACGACGCCTATATCCTGGTGATGGACGAAGTCGGCCCCTCCGACGTCGCCCGTCTCGACCCAGCCCGCGTCGCCGGTATCCTCACCGCCCGCGGTGGCGCGACGGCCCACAGCGCTATCGTCGCGCGCGCGCTGGGGATTCCCGCTGTGGTCGGCGCTGGCGCGGCGGTGCTGTTGATCAAGCCGGGTACGCCGTTGCTGATCGACGGCCAGCGCGGCCTGCTCACTGTCGAGCCCGCCGCCGAGGTACTGGAAAAAGCCCTCGCCGAGCGCGACAGCCGCGAGCAACGTTTGCAGGCCGCCGCCGCCCGCCGGCATGAAACCGCTGTCACCCGTGACGGCCATGCCGTGGAAGTGTTCGCCAACATCGGCGAAAGTGCCGGCGTGGCCGCTGCGGTGGAGCAGGGCGCCGAAGGTGTCGGCCTGCTGCGCACCGAACTGATCTTCATGGCCCACTCCCAAGCGCCGGACGAAACCGTGCAGGAAGCCGAGTATCGCCGCGTGCTCGATGGCCTGGCCGGGCGGCCGCTGGTGGTGCGCACCCTGGATGTGGGCGGCGACAAACCGCTGCCGTATTGGCCGATCGCCAAAGAGGAAAACCCCTTCCTCGGCGTGCGCGGCATTCGCCTGACCTTGCAGCGCCCGCAGTTGATGGAAGGCCAGTTGCGCGCGCTGCTGCGGGCCGCCGACAACCGCCCGTTGCGGATCATGTTCCCGATGGTCGGCAGCGTCGAAGAATGGCGCGCGGCGCGGGACATGACCGAGCGCCTGCGTGCCGAGATTCCGGTGGCCGATCTGCAACTGGGGATCATGATCGAGGTCCCATCGGCTGCCCTGCTGGCGCCGGTGCTGGCCCGCGAGGTGGACTTCTTCAGTGTCGGCACCAACGACCTGACCCAGTACACCCTGGCCATCGACCGTGGCCACCCGACGCTGTCGGCCCAGGCGGATGGCTTGCATCCGGCGGTGTTGCAGCTGATCGACATCACCGTGCGTGCCGCCCATGCCCATGGCAAATGGGTGGGCATCTGCGGCGAACTGGCAGCAGACCCGGTTGCCGTACCGTTGCTGGTCGGCCTGGGTGTGGATGAATTGAGTGTCTCGGCGCGCAGCATTGCCGAGGTCAAGGCCGGGGTCCGCGAGTTGACCCTGGCGCAAGCACAAGCGTGGGCGCAGCAAGCCCTCACGCTGGGCACTGCCGCGCAAGTGCGGGCCCTGGTGGAGAACACATAATGGCCAAGATCCTGACCCTTACCCTCAACCCCGCGCTCGACCTGACCATGGAGCTGACATCGCTGCGCCTGGGCGAAGTCAACCGCGGCGACGCCCTGCATGTGCACGCTGCGGGCAAAGGCATCAACGTCGCGCAGGTGCTGGCCGATCTGGGCCATGAACTGACCGTGGCGGGTTTCCTCGGGGCCGACAATACCGGACACTTCGAAGAGTTGTTCACGGCGCGTGGCTTCGTCGACGAGTTCGTCCGCGTGCCGGGCGAGACGCGCCGCAACATCAAGCTGGCCGAGACGGGTGGCCGCGTCACCGACGTCAACGGCCCCGGCCCGCAGGTCGATGAAGACGCGCAGCAGGTCTTGCTCGCGCGCCTGGAGCAGATCGCCCCAGGCCACGATGTGGTGATCGTCGCAGGCAGCCTGCCCCGTGGGATCAGCCCGCAATGGTTGCAGGCTCTGCTCGAACGCTTGCACGCGCTGGGCCTCAAGGTGGTGCTCGACACCAGCGGCGCCGCCTTGCGCGCCGGCCTCACCGCACAGCCTTGGCTGATCAAGCCCAACACCGACGAGTTGACCGAAGTGCTTGGCGAGACCGTCAGCACCCTGGACGATCAAGCCAGAGTCGCCGCGCAGTTGCGCGCTCGTGGCATCGAGCATGTGGTCATCTCCCAAGGCGCCCAAGGCGTCAACTGGTTCAACAGCCAGGGCGCCTGGCAGGCCTTGCCGCCGACGGTCGATGTCGCCAGCACGGTAGGCGCAGGTGATTCGCTGCTGGCCGGAATGGTGCACGGGTTGCTCAGCGAGCACGATGAGGCCCAGACGCTGCGCAAGGCCACGGCGATCGCCGCCATGGCGGTGATGCAAATCGGCTTCGGCATCAGCGATCACGATGAACTGGAACGGCTCGAAAGCGGCGTCAGCGTCCGCGCGCTCGCAGAACAATAAGAGGGTCTGAAATGAAGTTAGCCATTGTCACGGCGTGCCCCAACGGGCGCGTCTCCAGCGTGCTCAGTGCGCGCCTGCTGGACGCCGCCGCGCAGCGTCAGGGCTGGAGCACCAGCGTTGAAGTGCATGATCCGCAGCATCCGGAACGCCAGCTGAGCAAGGCCACCATCGATGAGGCCGAGTGGGTGCTGGTGGTCAACACCGGGCCGCTGGATTTGAGCCGTTTTATCGGCAAGCGCGTGTACCAGAGCACACCGGCTCACGCGCTGCAGGATGTCGAAACGTTTCTGCGCGACGCGGCCGAGCAGGCTCAGCCCTATGTGGCCGTTGCCGAGGCGGCGCCTGCAGCCGCCGCTGATCGAGCGCCGCGCCTGGTTGCGATCACGGCGTGCCCGACGGGCGTCGCCCACACGTTCATGGCCGCTGAAGCCTTACAGCAGGCGGCCAAACAACTGGGCTACGAGATCAAGGTCGAGACTCAGGGCTCGGTGGGCGCGCGCGATCCCCTCAGCGCCACGGCGATTGCCGAGGCTGACGTGGTGTTGCTGGCCTGTGATATCGATGTCGCCACCGAGCGTTTTGCCGGCAAGCGGATTTACCGCTGTGGTACCAGTATTGCGCTCAAGCAGTCCCAGGCGACCCTGAAGAAGGCGCTGGCCGAGGCCAAGGAAGAATCCGGCGCCAAGGCCGAAGGCGCTGCCCCGGCGCGCAAGGAGAAGACCGGCGTCTACAAGCATCTGCTCACTGGTGTCTCCTACATGCTGCCGATGGTGGTGGCGGGGGGCTTGATGATCGCGCTGTCGTTCGTGTTCGGCATCAAGGCCTTTGAGGAACCGGGCACTCTGGCGGCGGCCCTCAAGCATGTCGGCGATGCCGCCTTCACCTTGATGGTGCCGCTGCTGGCGGGCTATATCGCTTATTCGATCGCCGACCGTCCGGGCCTGGCGCCCGGCATGATCGGCGGCCTGCTGGCGAGCACGTTGATGGCGGGATTCCTGGGCGGGATCGTCGCGGGCTTTATCGCCGGCTACACGGCGTTGGCGATGAGCCGCTATATCCGCCTGCCGGCCAGCCTTGATGCGCTCAAGCCGATCTTGATCATTCCGCTGCTGGCGTCCTTGATCACCGGGCTGTTGATGCTCTATGTGGTCGGTTCGCCGATTGCCGGCGTGATGGCCGCGCTGACCGAATTTCTCAAGAGCATGGGCACCACCAACGCCATTCTGCTGGGGATCTTCCTCGGCGGCATGATGTGCGTCGACCTCGGCGGGCCGGTGAACAAAGCGGCCTATGCGTTTTCCGTCGGTTTGCTGGCCAACGGCAGCCAACTGCCCATGGCCGCGGCGATGGCGGCGGGTATGGTGCCGCCGATTGGCCTGGCCATTGCGACCTTTATCGCCCGACGCAAATTCGCCCAGAGCGAGCGTGAAGCCGGCAAGGCGGCATTGGTCTTGGGGCTTTGCTTCATTTCCGAGGGCGCGATTCCGTTCGCGGCCAAGGACCCGCTGCGGGTCATCCCAGCGAGCATCGCCGGCGGTGCGCTGACGGGCGCGCTGTCGATGTACTTCGGCTGCCAGCTGGCCGCGCCCCATGGCGGCTTGTTCGTGTTGCTGATCCCGAACGCCATGAACCACGCGCTGCTGTATCTGCTGGCGATCGTCGCGGGGAGTGTGGTGACCGGGGTGGTGTATGCCCTGATCAAACGGCCTGAAGCTCAGGAAGTCGCCTTGGTGCCTGAGGCGGCCTGAGTCTTGTTGCGGTCTTGAGTCCTTCGCTGGACTCACAGGCCGCTTCGCGAGCATGACTCGCCATCGCTGGAGAGCCTTGCATCTGTGGGGGACTCTAGGGTGCTGGGCAAGCAGGACCGGCCCCTTCGCGAGCAAGCTTTGCTCCCACGGGTGTACGGCTCAGATGCGCACTGTGGGAGCAAGGCTTGCCCGCGAAGGGGGCGGCAGCGTCACTGTAATTTCAGCCCTGGATCAATAAACATCCCGCCGATACCGCCCCTGCTCGACCAGTTGCTCCACAGCCTCCTCGCCGAGCACCTGTTTCAACACCTCATCCACCCCGCCAGCCATGCCGATCAGGCTGCCGCACACGTAGATATAGGCGCCGTCGGCCAGCCATTGCTGCAACTGCACTGCGGCATCGAGCAACCGATCCTGTACATAGATCTTCTCGCTCTGGTCCCGAGAAAACGCCAGATCGAGCCGCTGAAGTTCGCCGCGCTGCACAGCGCCTTGCAGCTCATCCTTGCAGTAGAAGTCATGCTCGGCATTGCGCTCGCCGAAGACCAGCCAGTTGCGCCGCTGGCCCCGCGCAATCCGCGCTTGCAGCAGGCTGCGCAGCCCCGCCAGCCCGGTACCGTTGCCCAGCAGAATCAACGGTGCATCCTCGCTCGGCAGGTGGAAGCTGCTGTTGCGACGAACCCGCAGGCTGATATGGGTACCCACCGCCGCGTGCTCGCACAACCAGCCGGAGCCCAGCCCCGAGGTGCCGTCCGGATGGCGCTCCAGGCGCACGATCAATTGCAGCGCGCCACCCTCGGCGACTGAGGCGATGGAATATTCACGGGCATCCACCGGAATAAGCGCGTCCACTACCGCTTGGGCGTGCAGGCCCACCAGGTGCTCGGTGCTGACCGGCAACTGCCGTAGCGCCAAGGCATGCGCCAGCGGTTCTTGCAGGTCATTGAGGCGAACTTTGGCATCGGCCGACAGACCCAGGCGCTTGAGCATCCCTTGCACCGAAGGGGCACCGTTGCGCGGCAGCACCTCGACCAGATCGCCCGCTTCCCAGTGGCTTGCGGGCGGCCCTTGCAGGTCCAGCAAGTACACCGGCGCGCCGGCACTGCCGGGGTTGAGCAGTGTGCGTTTTTGCAGGCTCCACGCCTCGAACACTGGCGCCTGCCAGGCCGCTGCTGGGGCGCTGCCGGTGAGCTGGCCCAGTTGCCGTTGCCACTGCTGCAAGGCCTCGGCGTCGGCGTTGTCGACTTCTACCGGAGTAAAGGCCGCGCGGGCGCCGTGCTGTTCGAGCCAGCCCTGCAGGCGCTGGCCGAAAGCGCAGAAGTTCGCGTACTGACGATCCCCGAGCGACAGCAGGGCGAAGCGGATATGCCCCAGCGCATAAGCCTGGCCGAGCACCTTGCGCTCGAAACCGCGGGCGTTGTCCGGCGCCTGGCCATCGCCGAAGGTGCTGACCACGAACAACACCTGCTGAGTGGCCTGCCAGTCGTTGTCATCCAGTTGCGCCAAGGAACGCACCCGCACGCCATGGCCTGCGGCCTGTAATTGGCCAGCAGACTGCCATGCCAGCTGTTCGGCCAGGCCGCTCTGGCTGGCGAAGGCCACCAGCCAGTCGCCGGTGCCCCCCGGCTGGTTGACTACGGCACCACGGGAGAGGGCAGTCGCGCGTTTTTTGCGCCGACGGTCGAGATACAGCAGCCAGCCCGTGACGAAAAACAGCGGCATGCACAGGCTGGCAAGCGTCATCAAGATCCGTCCGACGATACCGAAGTAGCTGCCGACGTGCAGGGCGTAAATGCTGGCGAACAACTGCCCACCCAGGGGCTGGTCGGCGTAGCGCTGTTGCTTGAGGACTTTGCCGGTGTTCGGCTCCAGCGAGATCTGATTGAGCGCGCGCTCATGGGGCGAGCTGCGCAGCAGATAGAACACGGTTGCCGGTTGCCCGCCGTTGGGCGCGACTCGCAGCACGAAGGTAGTCAGGTCGGGCCCGGCGGTGCGCTTGATGCTGTCCCACAGGGCGTCGTAATCGACGGTGGCGACCGGCTCGGCATCGGTTTTTGTCCGGTCCTGTTTGCCACCGGGCGGCGGCCCCTCGCGGCGGCGTTGTTCGCCTGCGGGTGGGCCGCCCACCAGGAGCAGATTCAGCCCATCGCGGAACCAGTTGTACGACCAGGTCAGCCCGGTCACCGCCGACATCAAATAGAACACCAGGCACCAGGTGCCGAACACCGAGTGCAGATCCCAATTGAACGCGCGGCCCTTTTTCGCCCAGTCCAGCGTCAGCCAGGCGCGCCAATCGAGCGCCTTGCGCGGCCAGCGCAGGTACAGGCCCGACAAGGCGAAGAACAGCAGAATCAGGGTGCAGGCGCCGGTGATCTGCCGGCCGGTGTCACCGATGGTCAAAAAGCGATGAAATTGCAGCACGAATTCGAAAAAATCCTGCCCCACCACGTCGCCTTGCATCTGCCCGGTAAAAGGATCGAAGTAGCGCATTGGTCCGCGCCGCTCGCCTGGAGCGGGCATGTAGTTGACCCGTGCGGCATCGCCTAATGCGGTATCGATACGCAGCCCGAACACCTTCTCGCCCTGCGCGGCCTCCAGCAACGGCACCAGTTGCGACAGCGGCATGATGCCCTCGGGCCTTACCTCGACGCTCATGCTCTGTGGGTTGAGGCCATGCAGGATCTCATCCGAAAACGAATACAGCGCGCCGCTGATACCCATGACGGCCAGCACCAGCCCGGCGGTGATGCCGAAAAACCAGTGCAACTGGAAGAGGACTTTCTTGAACACGCAGACCACCATGTAATCGGTAAGAGGGGCAGGGCGCAGCGATTATGACAAAAACGATTAAGAATTATTCTGATTTTGCACGCAAAAGCCCCGCTCAAATGAATAAGCGGGGCTTGCGAAAGGGCCGGACGGGATCAGAAGTGGAAACTGGCACTCATCATCGCGGTGCGGCCTGGGGCCACGTGCGCGTAGTGAGTGGTAAAGATCTGATCGAAGTAACGCTTGTTGGTCAGGTTTTGCACGTTGAGTTGCAGGTCGACGTTCTTGGTCAGCTTGTAGCTGGCCATCGCGTCGTAGCGCCAGTACGAAGGGATCTCGATGGAGTTGGCTTCGTTACCGAAACGTTGGTCGACAAAGGTCGCGCCAGCGCCCACGGTAAGTTTGGGCACCACTTCATAGGTCGACCACAGGTTGAAGCTATTACGCGGCGTGCTAGGCATGTGATTGCCTTTGTCGGCAGCGGTGGAGGTCTTGACCAGCTCGCTTTCCATGTAGGTGTAGCCACCAAACACTTTCCACTGGCGGGTGATATTGCCGGTGTAGGTGAACTCGAAACCTTGTACGCGCTGCTCGCCATCCAGGACCTGGAAGCTGGAATTGTCCGGATCGGTGATACGGGCGTTGGTCTTTTCGGTGCGGAACAGCGCGGCCGTCAGCGACAGGTCGTCGTCGAAGAAGTCCCACTTGGTACCGACTTCATAGTTGCGGCTCTTTTCCGGATCGAGGTCGGCGTTGTTGGCCGCGATCTCCTGCCCACCGTTACCGGCGGTTTCACCCGACGGGTTGCTGGAGGTGGACCATGCCGCATAGACGCTGCCGTTGGGCAGTGGCTTGTACACGACGCCAAGTTGATAGCTCCAGATGTCGCTGGTTTTTTCGCGGTTGAAATTACCGGCCACCGAACCGCGACCACCGGTGGAGTAGCCACTGGAGGCGATTTCGTAGTGATCCAGACGCAGGCCTAGATTCAACGACCATTGTTCGTTGAATTTCAGCGTGTCGAACACATAGGCCGCGCTGTTTTTGGCGTCGGTGTCGGTGTATGCCAGGCTGTCGGTGATCGAGCCGTTCCAGCTGTCATGGGGATTTGGATCGTAGGCGCTGGTGCAGTCGTGGGACGCCAGCAAGGCGGCGTTACAGGTGTTGCTGGTGCTTGCCACGCCGATGTTGTAGCCGCGGTTGTGGGTATCCTGATACGAGAACTCGATACCGGTCGCCAGGCTGTGTTCAAGGCTGCCTGTGTTGAATTTGGTGGTCAGGTCAGTCTGGTTGACGAAGCCCGAGGACGTCGAATTGCGGTTCTTGGACGAACGATACAGCAGGCCATTGGCGACGTTGCCACGGCTGTCGTCAGGGTTGGTGACGATGTAGTCCAGCGTCGAACGCGACATGCGGAAGCTGTTGGAGAGGGTCGTATCTTCGTTGAGGTCATGCTCGATGCGGATCGTGCCGCTGTCGTTGACGCTTTTACGGTAGTCACGGTCGTTCAGGCCGTAGAAGTTGCTCTTGCTGACGTTGGCCGGCCCATCGACGTGATACTTGCTGCGGTTGCTGCTCAGGGTCAGCGGAATGCCGTAGTCCGGCATGTCGTCGGTGCGCAGGTGATAGTAATCGACCATTACACGGGTATCGGTGCCCAGGCCGAAGGCGAACGAGGGGGCGAAGCCCCAGCGGCTGTTGTCGACATCGTCGCGGCCCGCCACGTTGTTCTCGTGTTTCATCAGGTTCAGACGGAACGCCGACGTCTCGGTCAGCTGTTTGTTCACGTCCAGGGTGTAACGCTGGGTCTGATCCGAGCCGAAGCTGTATCCGCCGTTGTAGGCGTCGCCGAGTTTGGCGCTCTTGGTGATCAGGTTGAGGCTGCCGCCGGTGGAACCGACGCCGGTATAGGCAGAGCTTGGGCCTTTGCTGACTTCGACGGATTCGACGTTGAAGATCTCGCGGCTCTGCGCCGCCACGTCGCGCATGCCGTCGATGAAGATATCGCTTTCGGCACCGAAGCCGCGAATGATCGGACGGTCGGAGTTGGGGTTGCCGCCTTCACCGGCTCCGAAGGTGATGCCCGGCGTAGTGCGCAGCGCGTCGGTCAGCGACATCGCACCCGTATCACGGATCACCTGTTGCGGGATGACGGTGAGCGTCTTGGCCGAATCGCGCAGAGGTGCCGTCATTTTCTTCGACTCGGAGACGTCGGTCTTGTAACTGGTCTCCGATTGCTGCGCATTGATGTCGGTAGCGCCCAGCGAAATGGATTTGCCATCGCTCTGCTCGGCGGCCTGGGCCAGATGCCCTGCCGAAAAGGCCGTGATCGCCATACCGACCGCAGAAGCTAAGGCGCGCGGAGCGCCCAGCGCATTTTGCATGTTTTGACGCGACATGAATTGTTACCTTCCCCAAGGTTGAGGCGGCGAAATATAGGGGAAGTGTTCCTCTGTAGCAATTGAGACACATTGCTATTTGCGGTTAATTTACATTCTTTACACATTTCGACCATGGGATTTTCACGATTCCTTCACGGGGTGGTTGTGCTCAGGCAATAAGAATCAATATCATTGACGACTTTCCGCTTTCAGGCCGCGCACCATGCTCATTCACATCCCCGGCGTCTTCAGCCGCGACGAAGTCGGCCGCATCCGCGAGGCGCTGGAGCAGGCCGATTGGGCCGATGGCAAGATCACCGCCGGCCATCAATCGGCCAAGGCAAAGCACAATCTGCAGTTGCCCGAGAGCCACCCGTTGAGCAAGGAAATCGGCGCCGCGATGCTCGAGCGCCTGTGGAGCCATCCGGTGTTCATGTCGGCGGCCCTGCCGAACAAGGTGTTCCCGCCGCTGCTGAACTGCTACAGGGTCGGCGATACGTTCGATTTTCATATCGACAACGCGGTACGCCAGGCCAGGGGCAATCCGGAGCGAGTCCGTACGGATCTGTCCACGACGCTGTTCTTCAGCAACCCCGAGGATTACGACGGCGGCGAACTGGTGATCCAGGACACCTTTGGCACGCGCGAGATCAAACTGGCGGCGGGCGACCTGGTGCTGTATCCGGGCACCAGCCTGCATAAGGTCAATCCGGTGACCCGCGGAGTGCGCTATGCCTCGTTCTTCTGGACGCAAAGCCTGGTGCGCGAAGACGCCCAGCGCGCCTTGCTGTTCGAGATGGACACGGCGATCCAGCGCCTGACCCAGGATGTGCCCGATCACCCGTCGCTGATCCAACTCACCGGCACGTACCACAACTTGCTGCGTCGCTGGGTGGAGGTCTGACATGGGCTTCGAGATGCGTCGTGAAGAGGTCCTCGATGCCGACAGCCTGCGCGCGATGCTCGACGAGCAGCCGGGGCGTGCGGCCCAGGCGATTGTTGCGGCGGCCGGGCAGAACGTGGTCGAGGCCCAGGCGTTGCTGGGGCAGATCCTCCTCGATGGTCGCGGTATCGCTCAGGATCAGCCGCTGGCCTTGCGCTGGTTCGCCATCGCCGCCGACGCCGGGCACCTGATGGCGCGCAACATGCTCGGCCGTTGCCATGAGCACGGCTGGGGCTGCACGGCCGACGCGCAAGAGGCGGCAGTGCACTATCGTCTGGCTGCTGCGGCAGGGTTGGATTGGGGGTTGTACAACTATGCCAACCTGCTGAGCACCGGTCGTGGCGTGGCGCAGGATCAGGAGTTGGCGCTGGCCTGCTACCGCAAGGCGGCGAACCTGGGGCACGCCAAGTCGATGAACCTTTACGGTCGCTACCTGGAACAGGGGCTGGCCTGCAAGGCGAACCCGGCTGAGGCTTTTGACTGGTACGAGCGCTCGGCCGAAGCGGGGGACTTTCGCGGGCAGTTCAGCCATGCCTCGGTGCTTGCCAGCAAGGGGCAGGTGGATCTGGCGCTGGCGTGGTTCGAAGAGGCGCTGCGTATCGGCAACGCTAACTTTCTGAGGGTCAGTGGGCCGCAGTTGGAGAGCGCTGGTGATCCGCGTATTAAGGTTTTGGCGGTGCGTTATCAGGCGCGTTTGTTGGAGCTTGGTGGCTCGCTGGCTTAGCGGTTTTCTCAAAATGTGGAGAGTGGTTTTTGGATCGGGATCGTTCTGCTTTCGAGCCGGCCTTGGCCCTTCGCCTAGGCTCGGGGTGCCCGTGCTCCGCTAATCTCAGAAACACCAACTACAAACCCACAAAAAAGCCCTGAACACTGTCAGGGCTTTTTCACATCCTGCGCAGCTTAGACGTAGTAAGACTTCAGCGGCGGGAAGCCATTGAATTCCACTGCGCTATAGCTGGTGGTGTAGGCACCGGTCGAAAGCCAGTACATACGGTCACCGATCGCCAGGTTCAGCGGCAGGCCGTACTTGTAGTTTTCGTACATGATGTCGGCGCTGTCGCAGGTCGGGCCGGCGATGACCACTTCTTCCATCTCGCCCTTCTTCTCGGTCCAGATCGGGAACTTGATGGCTTCGTCCATGGTTTCGATCAGGCCGGAGAACTTGCCCACATCCGTGTACACCCAACGCTCTACTGCGGTGCGGGATTTACGCGACACCAGCACCACTTCGCTGACCAGAATGCCGGCGTTGGCGATCAACGAACGGCCTGGCTCCAGAATGATTTCCGGCAAATCATCGCCGAAGTCTTCTTTCAGATAGCGAATGATTTCTTCAGCGTAGGTTTCCAGGCTGTTGGTGCGGGTGATGTAGTTGGCCGGGAAGCCGCCACCCATGTTGATCAGCTTGAGGACGATGCCGTCTTCTTCTTTCAAGCGTTCAAAGATTACTTTGACCTTGGCGATGGCGGCGTCCCACACGCTGATGTCGCGCTGCTGCGAACCGACGTGGAAGGAGAGGCCGTAAGGCACCAGGCCCAGGTCGCGAGCGAGGATCAGCAGATCCATGGCCATGTCGGTCTGGCAGCCGAATTTGCGCGACAGAGGCCAGTCGGCCGTGGTCGAGCCTTCGGTGAGGATGCGCACATACACTTTCGAGCCTGGCGCGGCCTTGGCGATGTTGCGCAGGTCGGCTTCGGAGTCGGTGCTGAACAGGCGCACGCCCTTGTCATAGAAGTAGCGGATGTCCTTGGATTTCTTGATCGTGTTGCCATAGCTGATACGGTCGGGGCTGACGCCACGGTCCATGACCTTGTCCAGCTCGTAGATCGAGGCGATGTCGAAGCTCGAGCCCTTGTCTTTCAACAGGTCGATGATTTCGACGGCCGGGTTGGCCTTGACCGCGTAGTAGACCTTGGCGAATTCGAAGCCGGCGCGCAGATCGTCGTACGCCTTGCTGATCATCGCAGTATCGATGACCACGAACGGGGTTTCTTGTTTGTCGGCGAAAGCCTTCATTTTATCGAAGGTTGCGCGCTCGAAATAATCTTCGACCTGGATCGACATGCTAGGGACTCCTGGTGGCAAACATCATGGCAGTCATGGGATTGAAAGCTGCATGAAGATGAAAAATGGGTGCAAATGAACGCCCTCCGTATCCCCACTTTGGTTCGCCTACTTCCCAAGGCATGTCGCCGAAAGCAAAAAGGCCACTGGAAGCGGGTTCCTCATGGCCTTGCTGTCTCGTCGTCAGTACTTGAGCCGGATGGATCGTTTCCAGCATGGACGTTCGGCGCGAACTTTAGGACGTGAGGGGCCATAGATCAACTAAAAATGTCGCGTTTTTACACGCTTTGATCGCGATGCACTTCTGCGCTCTTGTTTAACCGACCCGGATGACAGGTTGATGTTCCCGAGAATTCGGCGAACGGTGCCGGTCCCTGTGGGAGGGTGCTCTGCCCGTGAAGGCGTCCCACAGGTGTACGGCCCAGGAGCGGTTCACACTGTGGGAGCAAGGCTTGCTTGCCAAGAGGCCGGTACGTCGAGCCCCGATAGCGGAATCAGGCGCTGACCTGCTCCGCTGGTGACACGATGCTGGTCTTCATGCCCCGCGAACGTCCCGAACTCAGGTAGGCGGCAATCGATTCCTGAGTCACTTCACCCAGGAACACGTTCTCGGCATTGAGCACCGGCAGCCAGCTGCGGTTGAACTCGTACATGCGCGACAGCAGGATGCGCAAGTGCTCGTCGTACGCCGCTGTGGCGTTGAACGGCCGCAAGAAGTCACCGCAGGCGCCTTGCTGGCGGTGCAGGTCGCGACGGCGCACGTAACCCATCGCCTTGTTCTCGGCGTCGGTGACCACTACGTAGCGGCGGTCGTGCTCGTCCATCAGTTCCAGCGCTTCGGCCACTGGCGTGCTCGGGCTGACGGCCGGGGCGTTGTCGGCGGCGTCTTCGGCCTTGACCAGCAAGAGGCGCTTGAGGGTGCTGTCCTGCCCGACGAAGCTGCTGACGAAGTCGTCCACCGGGTGGGCCAGCAGAGTATCCGGGTGGTCCAGTTGCAACAGCTTGCCGGCACGGAAGATGGCGATCTTGTCGCCCAGCTTGATGGCTTCGTCGATGTCGTGGCTGACCATGATCACGGTCTTGTTCAGGGCCCGCTGCATCTCGAAGAACTCGTTCTGGATCATCTCGCGGTTGATCGGGTCGACCGCACCGAAGGGTTCGTCCATCAACAGCAAGGGGGCATCGGCAGCCAGGGCGCGAATCACGCCGATCCGCTGCTGCTGACCGCCGGACAGTTCACGCGGGTAGCGATGCAGGTACTGCTTGGGCTCGAGCTTGATCATGCTCATCAGCTCGCGGGCCCGCTCGTGGCACTTTTGCTTGTCCCAGCCCAGCAGACGCGGGACTACAGTGATGTTTTCCTCGATGGTCATGTTGGGGAACAGGCCGATCTGCTGGATCACGTAGCCGATGTTGCGGCGCAGCGTCACCTCGTCGAGGCCGGTGGTGTCTTCGCCGTTGATCAGCACCTTGCCCGAGGTCGGCATGATCAGGCGGTTGATCATCTTCAGCGTGGTGCTCTTGCCGCAGCCCGATGGCCCGAGGAATACGCAGATCTCGCCTTCGTTGACGGTCAGGCTCACGGAATCAACGGCGGTGACGGTCTTGCCGTTGCTTTGGAAGGTCTTGGTCAGGTTCTGAAGTTCGATCATTTGAGTAATCCTTTGGGAGTCAGGGCGCGTTGCAGCCATTGCAGGAACAGGTCGGCGATGATCGCCAGGACGCTGACCAGCACGGCGCCGACGATCAACATCGACATGTCGCTGCGGCTGATGGAAGTCAGGATGAGTACGCCCAGGCCACCGGCGCCGATGGTGGCGGCGATGGTCATGACGCCGATGTTCATCACCACGGCGGTGCGCACGCCGGCGAGAATTACCGGTACGGCGATGGGCAGCTCGACCATGCGCAGGCGCTGGCCGAAGGTCATGCCGATGCCCTTGGCGGCTTCGCGGATGCCTGGGTCGACGCCAGTGAGCGCCAGGTAAGTGTTACGCAAGATCGGCAGCAGTGAATAAAGGAACACCGCGGTAATGGCTGGCAGCGGCCCCAGGCCCTGGCCGAACTTGGAGTACACCGGCAGCAGCAGGCCGAACAGGGCGATCGACGGGATGGTCAGCAACACCGTGGCGCTGGCCTGGATCGGCCCGGCGGCGGCGGGGAAGCGCGTCATCAAGACACCCAGGGGCACGCCGATGACGATCGCCAGGGTCACGGCGATCCCGACCAGGGTGATGTGCTGCCAGGTGAGGTGCGCGACCTGCGCCCAGTCCAGCTGATTGAACGCATCTAAAAAGCTCATGGCGCCTCCTGCGGTTGGGGCGCGGCCACTGGGTGGCTGCGCAGGAAGTCGGCGGCGACCACGGACGGGTTCTTGTGCTCGACGTCGACCTGGGCGTTGAGCTCGCGCATGGTCGCGTCATCCAGCTGTTCGGCCAGCGGCTTCATGAGCGCCGCGATGTCCGGGTGCTTGTCCAGGAAGTCCTTGCGGATCACCGGCGCGGCGGTGTAGTCAGGGAAGTAATGCTTGTCGTCTTCCAGCAGCTTGAGGTGGAAGGCGTTGAGGCGCCCGTCGGTGGTGTACACCAGCCCGGTGAACACCTGACCATTGCGCAGCGCGGTATAGACCAGCCCGGCGTCCATCTGGCGGATATCCGCGCGGGTGAAGCTCAGACCATAGGCCTTGGTCATGCCCACCAGGCCGTCGGAACGGTTGGCGAACTCGGTGTCCAGGGCGAGGATGTGGCCTTTGTCCTTCTCGCTTCGCACCACAGCATCGAGCTGGCTGATGGTGTTGATCTGCGGGTATTGCTCGGCGATCTTCTGCGGCAGCGCCAGGGCGTAGGTGTTGCTGAACTTGGAGGGTGCAAGCCAGACCAGCCCCTTTTTAGCGTCCAGCTCCTTGACCCGCTGGTAGGTGGCAGCGCTGTCGAGCTTCTCGTCGACATGGTTGTACGACACCAGCGACACCCCGGTGTATTCCCAGAGCATGTCCAGCTGATTGGTTTCCTGGGCACTGCGCGCCAGGTTGCTGCCCAGGCCGCCGGTGATCTGGACGTCGTAGCCTTTGCTGCCCAGGTATTGGGCAGTAAGGGTGGCGAGCACGGTCTGCTCGGTGAATACCCGGGCGCCGAGGCGAATCACCGGTTTTTCTGCGGCCTGTACGGCGCCTGCACAGAGCAGGGCCAGGGCCATTAGCACACTTGTCTTGTTCATCTTTATTCCTTTGCTCAACGGGCCAGGCCTTTTTCCAGCCAAAGCCGGCTGGCCAACGTGACCAGGCCGTCGAGAATCAACGCCAGCAGGGCCGTGCACACGGCGCCCAATAGCAGCTGCGCATGATTGTTCAGGGCGATGCCGGGGAAAATCAGGCTGCCCAGGCTGTTGGCGCCGATCAAAAACGACAGCGGTGCGGTGCCGACGTTGATCGCCAGCGCCACGCGCACGCCACCGATGATGATCGGCACAGCATTGGGCAGTTCGACCTGGAACAGCACCTGACGCGGGGTCATGCCGATGCCGACGGCAGCTTCCTTGAGTGAGCCCTGAACGTTTTTCAGTCCCTCATAGGTGTTGCGCACGATGGGCAGCAAGGAGGCCAGGAACAACGCGAAGATCGCCGGACCACTGCCGATGCCCAGGATGCCCAGAGCGATGGCCAGTACTGCCAGGGGCGGCACGGTGTTGCCAATGTTGAATATCTGCATGAAGCGCTCGGCGCGCCCGACCATGCTCGGGCGGCTGAGCGCGATACCGGCAGGGATACCGACCACCAGCGCGGCCAGCATCGAGGCCAGTACCAGCAGCAGGTGGGCTTGCAGATAGAACCAAAGATCGTCTTGGTATTGCTTGAGGGTATCGATGCCGATCCAGTAGACCAGCAGGGCGAGGATCACGACCGCAGCCGCACATCCCGTCAGCCCTTTGCCATAGCCTTTAGCCACAGAGGAGCTCCTTTTTTTCAGTCGGCGCACGGGGTGTCTGTGGCGCCAGCCTGCTTGGAGGACCGACACCCGATACGCGAGAAGCAGTTCGCTGCAGCGCCCGCTGTAGAGGGGCTGTAGAGGAACCATGAGCGCAACCTGCCGCAGCTAACGTATTGATTCTGAAAGCCCTGCGGGTTGCTCGACTCGGGGAGTGGACGTGCGCGGGGCAGAAAAGGTTCCCCGTGAGTTGGCATTTGGCCATGTATCGGCAGTGCGTGAAATTTTGAGATGCCAGTGTTCCCACCCTGTCGAGAAGGAAATTCCCCCCTCTCAAATCGGCCAAGACCGGGGGGTAGGGATGCCGAACGCTGTCTAAAAATAAATCACTTAAGGGTATCTTCCTCAGAAGGTGGATTTGTCATGGCAAGTCGAAATTTGCGATGAGTTCATCCCCTGCCGCCGAAGCCCCAAGTAAGGAAGGCCGGTGCTGTTCGAACGGGATAGCGGATAGCTACTGTCTCAGGCGTTTGACGCTATTTTCACTTCTAAATGATGTGTAACAAACAGTTTCAGGCCCAGACTGCAGCGCGCCTGCAGTACTCGAGCCTCATTGCCATAACGTGAGGTGCCGTTTCTTTCCGCAGTGGACCCCTCATGTCAGCCACCTTCTCGCGTCCCACGTCACGTCCGTTGAATTACTGGATCTGCCTGGGCATTCCAGCCGTCATCGCCATCGCGCTATGCCTGCTGGAACTGACCAACATCGATATGGACATCGAGAAGCTCTTCTACAGCACCGTCGACCATGCATTCATTGGCCGGCACAGCCATTGGCTGGAAGACATCCTGCACGACCGAGCCAAGCAGTTGGTGATCGCCATCGGCGTATTTGGCGCGCTGGGCTATTTTGCCAGCTTCAAGGTCAAGCGCTTGATGCCGATCCGCAAGGAGCTGGCCTGCCTGGTCGTCGCCATGACCCTGGCCACCAGCTACACCCCGCCGCTGAAAACCGTGACGGGTGTGCAATGCCCGTGGGATGTGACCGAGTTCGGCGGCAAGGAAACGTACAGCAAACTGTTCGAGCACCGTCCGGTCGCTATCGAAGCTGGGCGCTGCTGGCCGGGCGGGCATGCCGCCACCGGTTTTGCCCTGTTCGCGCTGTTTTTCGTGCTGCGCGACCGTCGTCCGCGCATGGCCCGTGCTGGCCTGCTGTTCGCGTTTGGTCTGGGGACGCTGTTCTCGGTGGTGCGGATGATTCAGGGTGCTCACTTTTTGTCACACAACGTCTGGGCAGCGATTTTCTGCTGGTTGATCTGCCTCGGGACCTACCGCGTGATGCTCTACCGTCCGCATCCCGCCGTGCAGAAAGCACCTAAGGTAGCCTTGGCGACGGCTTGAGAATGGGGCGACCGGCGAGTTGGCCTCATGGTTTCAGCTCGCCCCCCTTTAGGCTATAATCTGCGCCCTTTTTTGAATCACCTCGCAGGCGATCTCTCATGACCCAACAGGCCGCCGAAGTCGCGAAACGCCGCACCTTCGCCATTATTTCCCACCCGGACGCCGGTAAGACCACCATCACCGAGAAACTCTTGCTGATGGGCAAGGCCATTGCCATCGCCGGTACGGTGAAGTCGCGCAAGTCCGACCGGCACGCTACGTCTGACTGGATGGAAATGGAGAAGCAGCGCGGGATTTCCATCACCACCTCGGTGATGCAGTTCCCCTATCGCGAGCACATGATCAACCTGCTCGACACCCCGGGTCACGAAGACTTCTCGGAAGACACCTACCGCACCTTGACCGCAGTGGACTCGGCGCTGATGGTGCTCGACGGCGGTAAAGGCGTCGAGCCGCGCACCATCGCCTTGATGGACGTCTGCCGCCTGCGCGATACGCCCATCGTCAGCTTCATCAACAAGCTCGACCGCGATATCCGCGACCCGATCGAACTGCTCGACGAGATCGAAGCCGTGCTCAAGATCAAGGCCGCGCCGATAACCTGGCCGATTGGTTGCTACCGTGACTTCAAGGGCGTGTACCACCTGGCCGATGACTACATCATCGTCTACACCCCGGGGCACGGCCACGAGCGCACCGAAACCAAGATCATCGAGAAGCTCGACTCCGATGAGGCCCGCGCGCATCTGGGCGACGAGTACGATCGCTTCGTCGACCAGTTGGAGCTGGTACAGGGGGCCTGCCACGAATTCAACCAGGACGAGTTCATGAACGGCCAGCTGACGCCGGTGTTCTTTGGCACCGCGCTGGGCAACTTCGGTGTCGATCACGTGCTCGATGCCGTGGTGAACTGGGCGCCGCGCCCGCTGGCTCGCGTCGCCAACGAGCGGACCGTGGAGCCGGTCGAAGAGAAATTCACCGGCTTCGTGTTCAAGATCCAGGCGAACATGGACCCTAAGCACCGTGACCGCATCGCCTTCATGCGCATCTGTTCGGGCAAGTACGACCAAGGCATGAAGATGCGCCACGTGCGCACCGGCAAGGACGTGCGCATCGGCGACGCGTTGACGTTCTTCTCGTCCGAGCGCGAGCAACTGGTCGAGGCCTGGGCCGGCGACATCATCGGCCTGCACAACCACGGCACCATCCAGATCGGCGACACCTTCACCGAAGGCGAGGCGCTGGGCTTCACCGGTATCCCGCACTTCGCCCCGGAGCTGTTCCGCCGCGTGCGCCTGAAAGACCCGCTCAAGTCCAAGCAACTGCGTCAGGGCCTGCAGCAGCTAGCCGAAGAGGGCGCCACTCAGGTGTTCTTCCCGACCCGCAGCAACGACATCATTCTCGGCGCCGTGGGTGTGCTGCAGTTCGATGTGGTCGCCAGCCGCTTGAAGGAAGAGTACAAGGTCGAATGCGCCTACGAGCCGATCACCGTGTACTCGGCGCGCTGGATCGAATGCGGGGACAAGAAGAAGCTCGAGGAATTCGAGAACAAGGCGGTGGAAAACCTCGCGGTAGATGGCGGCGGCCACCTGACCTACCTGGCCCCGACACGGGTCAATCTGGCGCTGATGGAAGAGCGCTGGCCGGATGTGAAATTCCGCGCGACGCGGGAACATCACTGATAGAAAAAGAAGCCTTCGGGCTGCTTTTTCTATGGGGGATTTACAGCGAAGGGGCCCCAGTGGAGCAACGAGTTGCCGATGGCCGTCGGCCTGATCGCGGCAGGCATTGGTATCACCCTGGTGCCGGAGTCGGTGCGCATTCTGCACCGCGATAATATTCGCGAGGTGAGCCTGCAGGAAACCAACGCGACGTTGCCGATCATCCTCAGCCACCGCGCCGGGGCGGTCTCAGTAAGCTTGCAGCATCATCTGCGGTTGATCGAGACATTGCGTGCCCACCCCTCGACATGATCATCGGCTGCCGGGGTGATGAGGGGAGTCGGCAGGAATGTTTTATTGTCCAAATCTGGCTTCAGCACAATCCACGTAGGGATAAGGTATTCTATGCCACTTTCCCGGCGTCAACCAAAAGGCGTCGCGCGGTTTTCTACCCGCCATTGATAAGGTGACGTTCCGTCGAGAGGCCCTTGATGTCAGCTGCCAGACAAAAACTTCTAACGACCGCCCTGGAACTCTTTCTTGATGAAGGGCTGCAGAATGTCGGCATCGATCGCCTCATCAAGGTGTCCGGTGTCAGCAAGATGACGCTGTACAAATACTTCCCCTCCCGCGACAACCTCATCGTCAACGTGCTGGCCTTGTATCATGAACAAATCGTCAGCGAAGTGATGCAGTGCGTTGCCGATGCGCCACCGGTGCTGGAGGTGCGCTTTGCACTGCTGCTGGACTGGTACAGAGCCAGGTTCGTCGAGCCCGTCTCGCGTACCTGTCTGTTCGTGATCGCCGCCAGTGCCTACCCCGATCCTGCCGATCCGGTGCATCAGATGTGCCTGCGTCACAAGCGTACCTTGGTTGATCTGTTTGCCGCGATGCTGGCCAATCTTGGCTACGCCGACGCACCTTGCCTGGCACTGCAATGCCTGATGCTGTTCGAGGGGGCGCGTAATCTGGCGTTCATCGGCGTGTCCGGCCAGCCGCTGGATGCCGCGACTCAGGCCATGCTGGTACTGTTGCACCAGCACCCGCCGGGGGCCGCCCAAAGCCTCAGCGTGGCCAGCCGCTAGAAGCGATACTCGGCTTGCGTGTAGACCGTCTGGTCGTCACGCAACTGGCCGAAGAAGGTGAGTTTCGGGCCATAGTAGTAGTCCATCCCGGCAGTCAGCTTGATGTTATCGGTCAGGGCATAGTCGGCTTTGAGGCGGGCGATGCCGCTGCCCGAGGTTTGCTGCGCCACACCGCTGAATTCCACCCTGAGCAGCTCATTGAACCAGGTATCGGCCAGGCGCCAGGTGAAGCCTGCCTGGTCCCTTGACGTCTGGCCGCTGGTGGCCGCCTGGCGCAGCGCCACTTCACGCTCGAACCCGGGGGCCAGGTCATGGGCGTCGGCGTAGTCGAATACATGGGTGTAGGTCAACTGCAGCCCCAGCGTCGCGGTATCGAAGAGACGCCATTCGCCGCCCCCCACGAACCACAACTGGTTTTTCTTGTGCCTGAAATCATCGGAGCCACTGCTTTGGGTCTCAGACAGGGCGGTTTCGGCGCGCCAGATGGTGCCGCCTTGCGTCATGCTCATGTCTGCCCCCCAGAACCGCGTGCGCTGGGCCTTGACCTTGACCGTCGCACCGGTGCTGGTCAGCATTCCCGGCACCAGATCGGGCATGGGGTCGACGCCATCGAAGTAGGACACGGAGCCATCGATGTTATCGCCGCTCATGTCCCATTTCAGTGCCCACTGCGATTGATCGGGCTGCTGCACGTCGTAGCTGACATTGGCCAGCCGGGTCAGTGGGATAGTGTGAGCCGCCGCTTGTGGGAACCATAGGGCGGTCAGGGTCCCCACGTCCCATTCATAGCTCAGATTCAGCGCGGTGTTGCCATAACGCTGGTCGCCATCCACGGGGGTCAGCAGCGTAAAGTCTCGTGGCGACAGATTATCTGTGGGGTTGAGGCCGTCGGCCCGCCCCCAGACGATGATCTGCCGCCCGGCCTTGATGCTCAGATTATCCACGTCGTCGCGCCAATAAGCCTCGCGTACCAGGCCGTGGCGCGGCGCGCTGGTGTTCTGGACATTGGCCCAGGCATCGAAGATGCCTTGGCCGGCAGACTCGGTATCGAGTCGCGTGCGGATGCCCGCGGTGCCCGTGACGATGTCACTCTGCGAGGTGAGGGAGCGATCGCCGCTCCACTCGCCACCGCGCAATGTCAGCGCGTTATCGACCTCTACATTCGCCATGGCCAGCACTGGTACGGTACTCAGCAACAGCGCAGCCAGAGGCCTCATCGGTCCAGTGCCTGTGGTTTGAAGAGCTGATCCGCCACCCCCTGATCCGCCACGAAGTGCTCGAAGCGGATCGTGGTCTTGTGCCCCGTTTGCAGGTTTTCGGCCTCGGAGCTCATGGGCTGCCACTTGCCATGGTTGCCGACCGGCTGCAGTTGGTTGGCGACGATGCGCTTGATCGGCTGCCCATTGAGGTCAGCGAACTCCACTTTTACCGCCACGAAGTTGTCGGCCCGCACCCAGCTCTGCATCTTCGAATAGCCGGTGTCCTTGCCGACTTTTTCGGTCTTTGGCGTCGATTCGATCACATAGGCTTGAGTGCCATCGGGCAGCGCCTCCATGCGCACCAGGCGCTGCTGCCATTGCGCCGGATTGTGGCCGATGATGTCGCCGTAGCTGAAGTCGGTGCCCACGAAGCTGTCGCGCTTGTTGGACGCCGAGAGCCGGCGCACCTTGCTTAGTGCCGGCAGGTACACCCACATGTCGTCGTCGGCTCCACTGTGTTCCACCAGCAGCGTCGCGGTACCCTTGATATCAGGGGGTGAGACGAACTTCACATAACGGGAATTATCATCGCTGCCGTCGCCTTGCAGGCGCGTGGCGCCTTCGGTCTTGCGGACTCGCTGTTCGCCGTTAGCGTTGGTGAGGGTAAAGGTGGCGTCGGTTGAAGAGTCCAGCACCTTGGTGCTCACGAAGCTGTTCTGCATGACTTGTTCGGGGCTCAAGGTGGCGGCCTTTGCCGAGGGCGTATTGCCTGCCAACAACGCGACGCCCAGCAGCACCAGGCCCGCGTTCAACTGAGTGGCGTACTGCGTTCTGCCCTTGAAGATGAAAGCCGGCTTGAACGCCAGGGCCAGGGCCGGTACCAGCGTCAACGACGCGCAGACGCTGACGAGCATCGCGATGACGATGAACATCGACAACCACAGATGCACGTTGTAGCCCAATGACAGCGCCAATACCCCGTAACCCCCCGCCACCGCCGTGGCGACGAACAGCGATGCCTTGCCAGCGGTGGCCAGGGTGTTGCGCACGGCGGCGGCGGGCTCTTCGCCACTTCGCACTTGCTCGCGCAGGCGGTAGAGAATGTAGATCGCATAGTCCGCGCCGATGCCGACTGCCATGGCGGAAATCAACGAATTGGGGATGTTGAGGGGAATGTGCAGCAGCCCCATGATGCCGAATACCGCCACCACCGATAATGCCAGTGGCGTAAGGACGATGAGACCGGCGAAGGCCGAACGGAACACCAGCGCCGAGATCAGGAAGATCGCCAGGCCGACCTGAACGATGTTGCGGATCTTGCCATTGACCAGGGTATCGGTGAGCGCCACGGTCTGCGCCACATCACCGCCGAAGCTGACTTTGACATCGGCAGGGAAGGTACGGTCGGCTTCGCTCTGCAACGCGTCTAGGAGTTTCTTGACCACGGCATTGTTGCCGGTCTTGAGCAACAGGGTCACCTTGGCGCGCCGGTAGCTGTAATCCACGTACGAATCGAAATCCCCCGGCTCGCCTGACATCGAGTACAGCAACAGGTACTGGGAGATGAGGTTTTCACTGGTGGGCACGGTGCTGAAGGCGCGGTCATCGGCGTGCATGGCCTGGTTCATGCGGCGGATGAAGTCGACGATCGACAGGGTCTTGCCGACTTCCGGCCGGGTTTGGGCGAAGTGCTGCAGATTGGCGATGGCCGTCAGTACGTCGGGGCGCTTGATGGCATCAGGCGCCTGGCCCTCGACCATCACATACAGGCTGTTGGTGCCGCCGAGCTGCTGATTGAGGAACGCATCGTCCTTCTGGATATCAAGGTTGGCGGAGAAGAAGTTCTTGGTGGCGTTGTCGATCACCACGTTCTGCATCGCCAGTACCAGGCCGACAGTCGCCAGGAAATAGAGGACGAACATCGATTTGCGTCGGGTCGGATCAATCACCCAGCGTGCGGCCGCGGCAGGAATGCGATCCCATATACGCTGCTCTTGTTCCAGACGCAGGGCTTTATCGCCCGGCGGCTTGAGCAGGGAGCGGATGGCCGGGATGAACGTCATCTCAAGCAGCATGGCGCTGAGGATGCCGACACCGGTAAAGATCCCGAAAGCACGGATGGTGGCAATATCGAAAACCAGCAACGAGAAGAAACCAATGGCGGCGATGCTCCCCGCAATCAGCATGACCGGGCCGACGCCTACCATGGAGTTGACCACGGCCTGGCGATTGGCGGCGTCGGGGCTGAGCTCGCCGGCCTGCCGCAAGCGCGCGTATTCCTCGTAGTAGCGCTTGAGGAGTTGCACCGCGTGTCCGGCCGCCACAGCGAGGATCAGGATGGGTGTGGGGGAGTTGAAGATGTCCATCGACTGGCCCAGTACGCCCATGAAGCCGGTGCCCCACATTACCGCCATCAGTGCGGTAACCAAGGGCAGGATCAGGCCCTGCTTGGTCCGGAAGGCTTCGAAGTGCAGCAGGCCGATGACCAGGATGGCGATCGGGAAGAGAATGTTGATGCGGTTGGCGAACTGCTCGGTTTTTTCCAGATAGACCGGATTGCCCCCATAGGTGATGGTGTAGTCATCCGACTGGAAAGCATCGACCACCTTGTGAATCGGCGCCACCATGTTGCTGAAACCATCCGAGCGCTCCTTGAGCTCGACCAGGATCGCGGCGGTACGGCCATCGGCCGAGATCACCGCGTTCTGATAGACCGGGTTGTCGGCCAGGGTCTTGCGCAACGCTGCGTAGTCGACTGGCTCGCCGGGTTCTCCCAGCAGTTGGCGTGCCTCCATGCCCTCGGCCGTGCCCTCGATGCCCTTGGCCTGATGACTGCCCAGGCTCAGCAACGTGGAGCGCACCACGCCGGGTGTAGCGTCCAGCTGGCGGGTGATCGCGCTGACGGTCTCGAGCACGTGGGGTTGATAGATATCGCCCTGCTTGGGTGTGATGCCAATGAGCATCAGGTATTTGGAGCCGAAGATTTTTTCGACCTGGTTGGTCGATTTGATCAACGGATGGCCCTGAGGGGCGAGGGTAGCAGGGTCGATGATGACCTTCAGGCCGGCTCCGAAGCTTCCCAGCACGGCGGTGATTGCCACTGTCAGGATGATCACCCAGAGCCGATAGCGGATGATGAAGTGGGCGTACTTATTCATTGATCAACTCCTTGGAAGTCGCTGGGTCGACGTGTCGAAGCAGGGTTGCCAGCTTCGCGAAGTCCTTTTCGATCTGGGAAACCAGAACCTTTTTCAATAATGAAACCGGCACGATGCCGAAAAATCTGCCGGGCTCGACATCGAACTGCCAATGCAGGCGCGTGCCGTCCTCTGCTTCTTCGAAGCGATACAGGCCTTCGTATTGAAATGACCCCTGCAGCACTTTGAAGCCATACCTCGCGGGGGCCTCGACGCAGGTGATCTGGCATTCGAAATTCATGCGTCGGCCAAGAAAACTGAACACGATCGCATACCGACTCCCCACCTCGGTGCTGTCCTGAAGCAGGCGTGCTTCTACGCACGAGGCCTGCCAGTGCAGGTCGTTGGCCGGGTTGCTGAGATAGTTGAATAATCGCGAGCGGGGCACGTCCAGCGTGCGGTAGAGGGGTTGCAGGATGCTGCCGATCAGCCCCATGTCATGGTAAGGCGGTAGCCAGAACACCCCGATGTCATCCTCACGGGTGTCCATCGCGCGATGAATCATCTCCGAGTTCTTCAGCAAGTGGCGGTGTTGCAGGCGTACGCCTTTGGGAGCACCGGTCGAGCCGGAGGTGTACTGCAATACCGCCAGGGTCTGACTGCTCAGGCTTGGTGTGCGCCAGTTCTGGGCCGTTTGCGGTGCCACTTGATCGATGGCTACAAAGGCGATTTCGCCTTTGCCGCCGCTGCGCCACTCGCCGCGGTCGAGGCCGCTCAGCACGCTCGCGGTACTGAGCACCGCGCGTGCGCCGGCGTCCTGAAGAATCAAGCGTACCCGTTCATTGGACGAATTTTCGCGGGGTGAAAAGACCGGGACCGCAGTCACCCGCGCGTACCAGCAACCCAGCAGCGCGAGAATGTAGTGCGTGCCGGGTTGCAACAGGATCACCGCGCGTTCGCCGGCGCAATGGTGCTGTTGCAGTGTGGCGGCGATTGCTCGAGCGCCCAGATCGAGTTGGGCGTAGGTGAAAGATTGTGCCTGTTCGCTACTGCTCGCGAATGTCAGCGCAAGGCGATCAGGTGTAGCCCCGGCGCGCCAGCGCAGTAGATCGACGAAAGTGTCAAAGCGGTTGAAAAGCGCGTGCGCAGGGGCACTTTCCCCAATGCCAGAGCTGGAGACGTCCATTGTGATTAGCTCGCGAAAAGAAGGTCGCCGCAGTATACATACAAGTCTGTATATATCAATACGGAGCCCCTGCAACTCGGGCGGGCACCTTTGAGTGGGCGCCACGGCGGCCCCGACTGGTGGTCATCGAACCTGATAGTTCTGCTCGCTAAAGACCAATACCCTTGGGGTAACGGACTCAGGCTCTTACCGCTGGGAGCAGGCTGGACCTAGGGAGCCAGTGCACGTGCTATTGAATCTGTAGCGAGGGGGCTTGCCACCGATAGCCCCGCTCCGACACTGCACGAATCACAGGTCGGGTGTTTCGGGGGCAAGCCCCCTCGCTACGCAGCGTGGCGGGTTACAGGAACTGCTCCGCGTAATGGCACGCCACCTGCCGCGTATCCACTTTGCGAAACTCCGGAATCTCATCGCTGCAACGTTGCGTCGCATAGGGGCAGCGCTTGTGGAAGGCGCAGCCGGAGGGTGGATTGAGCGGATTTGGCAGTTCCCCGACGATCTTGATCTTCGGCTTGAGCGGGTCCGGCTTGAGGGTCGGCGTGGCGGACAGCAGCGCCTGGGTGTAAGGGTGCAACGGCCGGGTATACAAGTCCTCCTTGGGGCCCATCTCCGCCGGTCGGCCGAGGTACATCACCAGCACATCGTCGGCCACGTGACGTACCACGGCCAGGTTGTGAGAAATGAACACGTAGGCGGTCTGGTATTGCTGTTGCAGGTCCATGAACAGGTTCAGCACCTGGGCCTGGATCGACACGTCCAGCGCCGAGGTCGGTTCGTCCGCCACCAGCACCTTGGGCTGCAGCATCATCGCCCGCGCCAGGGCGATACGCTGGCGCTGGCCACCGGAGAACATGTGCGGATAGCGCTGATAATGCTCGGGGCGCAAGCCCACCTGCTGCATCATCGCCTGGACCTTCTCGCGCCGCTCTGCCTTGCTCAGCGAGGTGTTGATCAGCAGCGGCTCGCCCAGTTGATCGCCGATCTTCTGCCGCGGGTTGAGCGAGGCATAGGGGCTCTGGAAAACCATCTGCACGTCTTTGCGCAACTGCTTGCGTTCGGCCTTGGTGGCGCCGTGCACCTCTTGGCCGGCAATCTGCAGCGAGCCCGATGAAGGCTCTTCGATCAGGGTCAGGGCGCGGGCCAGGGTGGACTTGCCACACCCCGACTCGCCCACCACGGCCAAGGTCTTGCCGGCTTCCAGCTCGAAGGACACGCCATTGAGGGCGCGCACCACGGCTTGGGGTTTGAACAGGCCGGTGGAGACATGATAGTGACGGGTCAGGTCACGGGCGGTCAGTACGACGCTCATCACGCCACCTCCTGGTTCAGCGGATAGAAACAACGGGCCAGGCTGTGGGCCTTGGGGTCGAGGCCGGGGCGTTGGGTGCGGCAGTTTTCCTGTACATAGGGGCAACGTGGCGACAACAGACAGCCTTGCGGCCGGTCATAGCGGCCGGGAACGATACCCGGCAGGGTCGCCAGGCGCTCGGCGCCTGCGCTGTGCTCGGGAATCGCCGCCAGCAGCGCTTCGCTGTAAGGGTGCCCCGGCACGTCGAACAGTTGTGGGACATGGCCCACTTCGACCGCCTGGCCGGCATACATTACGCACACGCGCTGGGCGGTCTCGGCGACCACGGCGAGGTCGTGGGTGATGAGGATCAGGGCCATGTTCTGCTCTTGTTGCAGGTTGAGCAGCAGCTCCATGATCTGCGCCTGAATGGTCACGTCCAGGGCGGTGGTCGGCTCGTCGGCGATGAGCAGTTTCGGCTCGCCGGCGATGGCCATGGCAATCGCCACCCGCTGGCTCATGCCGCCGGACAGCTGGTGCGGATAGGCATCGAGGCGGCTTTCCGGGGCCGGGATCTCGACTTTTTTCAGCAGCTCCAACGCCCGTTGGCGCGCCGCTTTTCCGGACATGCCCAGGTGCTGGCGCAGCACTTCTTCGATCTGGAAACCTACGGTGTAGCTGGGGTTGAGGGCGGTCATCGGGTCCTGGAAGATCATCGCCAGGTCCTTGCCCACCACCTTGCGGCGCTGGCGACTGCTCAGGTTGAGCATATCGTTGCCATCGAACACCAGTGAGTCGGCGGTGACGATGCCGGGTGCATCGACCAGGCCCATCAGCGCCATCATGGTCACCGATTTGCCCGAGCCGGATTCGCCGACGATCGCCAGCACTTCGCCCTTGTCGACCTTGAGGTCGAGGCCGTCGACCACCGGTACCGCGTTACGGTCGCCGAAGCGCACCGAGAGATTGGAAATATTCAACAGTGACATGGTCGGCTCCTCAGGCGGCATTCTTGAGTTTCGGGTCCAGCGCATCGCGCAGTCCGTCGCCCATCAGGTTGATTGCCAGCACGCTGAGCAAGATGGTCAGGCCAGGCAGGCTCACCACCCACCAGGCGCGTTCGATGTAGTCCCGCGCCGAGGCGAGCATGGTGCCCCACTCGGGCGTCGGCGGTTGCACACCCAGGCCCAGGAAGCCCAAGGCGGCAGCGTCGAGGATCGCCGAACTGAAGCTCAAGGTCGCCTGCACGATCAGCGGCGCCATGCAGTTGGGCAGCACGGTGACGAACATCAGCCGTGGCAGCGAAGCACCCGCCAGGCGTGCAGCGGTAACGTAGTCGCGGTTCAGTTCGCCCATCACCGCTGCCCGAGTCAGGCGCACATAGGAGGGCAACGAGACCACGGCGATGGCGATCACGGTATTGATCAGGCCAGGGCCGAGGATGGCGACGATCGCCACAGCCAGCAGCAGCGATGGCAGAGCCAGCATCACGTCCATCAGGCGCATGATCGACGGCCCCATGATGCGCGGGAAGAAACCGGCGATCAGGCCCAGGAAGATCCCCGGAATCAGCGACATCAATACCGATGACAAACCGATCAGCAGCGACAGCCGCGAGCCGTGGATCAGCCGCGACAGCAGGTCGCGACCCAGTTCATCGGTACCGAGCAGGTACTGCCACTGGCCACCCTCGAGCCAGGATGGCGGAGTGAGCAGTGCATCTCGGAACTGCTCGCTAGGGTCATGCGGCGCTACCCAGGGGGCGAACAGCGCGCAGAACACGATCAGGATCATGAACAGCAGGCCGGCGACGGCGCCTTTGTTCTTGGCGAACGCGTGCCAGAATTCCTTGTAGGGGGAGGGGTAAAGCAGACTTTGATCGACTGCGACCGCAGGGGTTGGCGTACTCATGATTAGGGTCTCAGCGCTGATGACGGATACGTGGGTTGGCCAGGCCGTAGAGGATGTCCACGACGAAGTTGACCAGAATGACCAGGCAGGCAATCAACAGAATGCCGTTCTGCACCACGGGGTAGTCGCGGGCGCCGATGGCTTCGATCAGCCATTTGCCGATGCCCGGCCAGGAGAAAATGGTTTCGGTCAGCACGGCGCCGGCCAGCAGGGTGCCGACTTGCAGGCCGAACACCGTCAGCACTGGGATCAGTGCATTGCGCAAGCCGTGCACGAATACTACGCGGGCCGGCGACAGGCCCTTGGCCCGGGCGGTTCGCACGTAGTCTTCACGCAGCACTTCGAGCATCGAGGAGCGGGTCATGCGCGCGATCACCGCCAGCGGGATGGTGCCGAGCACGATGGAGGGCAGGATCAGGTGACGTACGGCGTCGACGAAGGCGCCTTGTTCGTCGCTGAGCAAGGTGTCGATCAGCATGAAGCCGGTGCGGGGCTCGATGTCGTAGAGCAGGTCGATGCGCCCCGACACGGGCGTCCACCCCAGGCTCACGGAGAAGAACATGATGAGGATCAACCCCCACCAGAAGATCGGCATCGAATACCCCGCCAGGGAGATGCCCATGACCCCATGGTCGAACAGGGACCCTCGCTTGAGTGCGGCGATGACCCCGGCCAGCAGGCCGAACACCCCGGCGAAGATCAGCGCCGCGATGGACAGCTCCAGGGTGGCCGGAAACAGCGACTTGAACTCGCCCCACACACTGGTGCGGGTGCGCAGCGATTCGCCCAGATCACCGTGGGCCAGTTTGCCCACGTAATCGAGATACTGTGCGTACAGCGGCTTGTTCAGACCCAGCCGTTCCATGGCCTGCGCGTGCATCTCGGGGTCCACACGGCGTTCGCCCATCATCACTTCGACGGGATCTCCGGGGATCATCCTGATGAGCGCGAACGTCAACAAGGTGATGCCGAAGAAGGTAGGGATCAGCAATCCCAATCGGCGGGCAATAAAACTCAACATCTTTCGTGATACCTCATCAGCCGGCTAGGCATGCCTGCATCGGGCGTTCGGATAGAACGCCCAACTCAGCGTTGTCTTCACTTCACATGCGTGGTGGCGAAGTTGTTATTGGTCAGTGGGCTTATGTGAAAGCCTTCGACATCGGTGCGTGTAACAGTGAACAGCTTGGGGTAGGCCAGGGCGATCCACGGGTGTTGCTGCTGGAAAATCACCTGCGCCTGTTCATAGAGTGCCGCGCGCTTGGCCGGTTCAGTGGTGGCGCGGGCGCCAGCCAACAGTGCATCGAAGTCCTTGTCGCACCAGCGGGCGATGTTTTCGCCGTTGCTGGCGGCCGCGCAGCTCAGGTTCGGAGCCAGGAAGTTGTCCGGGTCGCCGTTGTCGCCGGCCCAGCCATAGAAGCCCAGGTCGTGCTCGCCGCTCTTCAGGCGCTTGAGCAGCTCGCCCCATTCCAGCACGTGGATATCCACCTTGAGCCCGACCTTGGCCAGGTCAGCTTGCAATAATTGCGCCCCCAGCGCCGGATTGGGGTTGGTCGCGCCGCCGCCGTTGCGGGTGAACACGGTCAGCACGGTGCCTTCGGGCACGCCTGCCTGCTTGAGCAGTTCGCGCGCACGGGCCGGATCGTAGGGGGTGTCCACGAGCGCGCGATTATACCCCAGCAAGGTGGTCGGGTAGGGGCCGACTGCCGGCGTGGCATTGCCTTCGCCGAACAGCGTGCGCACGAAATTCTGTTTGTCGAGCGCCAGGGCGATGGCCTCGCGCACGCGGATATCGCTCAAGTACTTATGCTGGGTGTTGATGCCCAGGAAGCTGGTCATCAACGCGTCCATCTCTTCGACCCGCAAATTCGGGTCGGCCTTGAGCGCCTTGATATCGTCGGGCTTGGGATACACCGCCACCTGGCACTCGTTGGCGCGAATCTTTTGCATGCGCACGTTGCTGTCCACGGTGATGGCGAACACCAGCGGATCGGCCGGCGGCTTGCCCTTGTAGTAGTCCGGGTTGGCCTTGTAGCGCACCTGAGCGTCTTTGTTGTAACGGCTGAAGATGAACGGCCCGGTGCCGACCGGCTTGCTGTTGAGGTCGGCCTGCTTGCCTTGCTTGAGCAACTGGTCGCCATATTCGGCGGAGTAGATCGAGGTGAAGCCCATGGCCATGTCGCGCAGGAATGGCGCTTCGGCGCGCTTGAGGGTGAAGGTGACGGTGTGGTCGTCGACCTTGTCGATGCGCGCGATCAGGTCCTTGAAACCCATGGTTTCGAAATAGGGATAACCGAAGCTGGTCTGTTCATGCCAGGGGTGCTTGGGATCGAGTTGGCGCTCGAAGCTCCACAGCACGTCATCGGCGTTGAACTCACGGCTGGGCTTGAAGTAGTCGGTGGTCTGGAACTTGACGCCTTGGCGCAGGTGGAAGGTGTAGGTCAGGCCATCGGCGCTGATGTCCCAGCTGCTGGCCAGGCCCGGCTCGATGTCGGTGGTGCCGGGCACGAAGTCCACCAGGCGATTGAAGATGGTTTCCGATACCGCATCGGCGGTCGTCGCAGCGGTGTACTGGACGATGTCGAAGCCCTCGGGGCTGGCCTCGGTACAGACTACCAGCGGTTTGGCCAGCAGACCGCCGGAAAGGCTCAGCAAGGCAACCGCGAGTGCTGCGTGGAGTGGATGCGCTTTCATTGGAACCCTCTTCGCTCAAGTGCAGATTAGTCGCTGCGGCCGATCCGTCGAATCGACCGCAGCCGTTGGTTACAGCAGGTTGAATGGGATCTGCGTGACCACGCGCAGCTCTCTCAGGCTGCCATCGGCCTGATTGGCGCTGGCGCGGTGGGTCGCGTAGGTGGCTTTGATACGGCTGTTCTTGAGTGCGCCGCTCTGGATCACGTAGCTGGCGCCGATGCCGTATTCGATGTGTTTTTCGCCGTCGAGGGCGAGCACGTCATAGGCGCCGCCTTTGTAGTGGGTGCCGTCGATGCCCCAGCCACGCGCCGTGTAGATATTCATCGCCAGGCCGGGCACGCCGTAGCCGGTCATGTCCAGGCCGTAGGCGACCTGCACGGACTTCTCGTTGGGGCCGTTGAAGTCCGAGAGCAGCGAGTTGGCCAGGTAGATGCCGTTGGTTTCGTGCAGGTAATCGAAGTACTCGTTACCGTCGACCTCCTGGTACGCCAGGGTCAGGCTGTGGGCCTTGTGGCTGGCGGTGAGGCTCAGGCTGTAGGTGTTGTTGTCGATGGCGCCCAGCTTGCGCTGGCCGGTGTCGCGGGTCTTGTAGTAGTTGAAGGCGGTGTCGAGCTGCAAGCTGGCGTTGTCGCCGGCCGAGTGCTCGATGTTGAGGTAGTACTGGTTCCAGAAATCCTTGACGTTGGCGGCGTAGAGCTTGGTGGCAAGGTTGTGGAATGGCTGGTAGCTGAGGCCCGCCAGCGCGACGTGATCGGCGGTGATCGAGCGATCGGCGTATTCACTGACGAAGCGCGTCTGGCTTTGCTCGGTACGCGGCGAGACGCGGTCGAAGGCGGCGAAATCGAACGTCAGGTTGTCGAATTCGGCGCTGTTGATGGCCACGCCTTCGAAGCTCGACGGCAAGGCGCGGTTACCGATTACATCGACGATCGGCGAGTTGTAGGCCATGCGCCCGGCAGTCAGCGTGGTGTTGGAAACGCGAGCCTTGAGGTTGGCCAGGCCCAGCTTGCTCCATTGCTCGACCGCTTCGCCGTCGTGGTCGGTGAGGGTGCGGTTGCCGCCGCCGGCGATGCGACCTTTGCCCTGTTGCAAGGCGATTTCGTTGTAGGCCGCCACCTGCGCCGCGATGCCGACCGTGCCCTGGGTGAAGCCCGAGCTGTAGTCGAGCACGGTGCCTTGGGTCCAGGTCTCTCGCAGCCGGGTGCTTTCGCTGCGGCCGTTGCCCTTGTCGATGGCGAATCTCGTCTTGCGCTGAGTGCGTTCCTGGGCGAAGAAGTTGCGCGTCCAGCCGCTCAGCGATTGTTCTTCGACAAAGCCCTTGGCCTCGCTCTGGGCGTTGCTGGTTTTGAAACGAGTGGATTGAAAACCGCGGCCTTCGGCTTCAGGGGCGGTTTCGGCCTCGGATCGTGCTTCAGCGCCGAGGCTGAAGGTGCCGATGGACAGGGCCAGCAGGGAAATTTTCTTCAAGTGCACAGTGATGCTCCTTTTCTTATTTAACCCCAGGCGTCTTTGTGCGCTCGGGAACTGCGGGTGAATCTCAATCAACGATCGAAACGCCGCTGAAAGCGTTGCGTCCGAACGGGCTGACATGGAAGTCCGCGACCTTGACGCTCAACGGTTGGCTGACCGTGGAGTGGGCGATCGGGGTCATCGGCACCTGGCTCTTGAGGCGCTGCTGGGCCTGCTTGTAGAGGTCGCTGCGGGCATCGCGATCGGTCAGTTGCTTGGCCTTGGTGACCAACGCGTCATAGGGCTGATCGCACCAGCGGCTGGCGTTGTTGGCGCCCACCGAAGCGCAGCTGTAGAGGGTACCCAGCCAGTTGTCGGGGTCGCCGTTGTCGCCGGTCCAACCCATCAGGGCGACATCGTGCTCGCCGTTTTTCACGCGCTTGAGGTATTCACCCCACTCGTAGCTGACGATGCGCGTCTTGATGCCGACCTTGGCCCAGTCGGCCTGGAGCATCTCGGCCATCAGCTTGGCGTTGGGGTTGTAGGGACGTTGCACGGGCATGGCCCAGAGGGTGATCTCGGTGCCCGGCTTGACCCCGGCGGCTTCGAGCATGGCCTTGGCCTTGACCGGGTCGTAAGGGGCGTCCTTGATGCTGTCGTCATAGCCCCACTGAGTGGGCGGCATAGCGTTTACCGCGCGCTGGCCGGCGCTTTGGAACACGGTATCGAGGATCGCCTGCTTGTCGACCGCCATGTCCAGAGCCTGGCGCACCTGCAGTTGGTCGAAAGGCGCGCGCTCAACGTTGTAGGCGACGTAGCCGAGGTTGTAGCCGGCCTGTTCGACCACCTTGAGCTTGGCGTCCTGCTTGAGTGCGGGCAGGTCTGCCGGGCGTGGATTGAGGGTGACCTGGCACTCGTTCTTGCGCAGTTTCTGCATGCGCACCGACGCATCGGTGTTGATCGAGAAGATCAACTGGTCGAGCTTGACGTCGCTGGGGTTCCAATAGCCTTTGTGCGCGACGTAGCGGATCTGCGAGTCCTTCTGATAGCGCTGGAAGGCGAACGGCCCGGTGCCGATGGGCTGATGATTGATGTCGCTGGGCTTGCCGCGGTCGAGCAGTTGCTCGGCGTATTCGGCGGACAGGATCGAGGCGAAGTTCATCGCCAGGTTCTGGATGAACGCGGCATCGACTTCATTGAGGGTGAAGACCACGGTCAGCGGGTCGGTCTTCTCGATGTTGGCGATGTTCTGGTGCAGGCCCATGCCGACGAAGTACGGGAACTCGGTGGCATACGCCAGGCGGAACGGGTGCTGAGGGTCGCGCATGCGATTGAACGTGAACAGCACATCGTCGGCGTTGAACGCGCGGCTGGGCACGAAGGCCTTGCTGCTGTGGAACTTGACCCCTTCGCGCAGGTGGAAGGTGTAGGTCAGGCCGTCCTCGGAGATGTCCCAGCTTTTGGCCAGCGACGGGATGGCCGCGGTGCCGCCTTTTTCGAACTCGGCGAGGCGGTTGTACAGCGGCTCGGCGGCGTCGTTATCGGTGCCGCCGGTGTACTGCGCGGTATCGAAACCGGCCGGGCTGCCTTCGGAGCAGAACACCAGGGTGTTGGGTGCGGCATGGCTCAGGCCGGACTGCACGGCCAGAGCAAGGGTCGAGGCAAACATTAACGCGTGTCGCATGGCTTTTCCTTCTTGTCGTTTGGGGAGAGCTGCCCCCGAAACTAAGTAGCCATGGAGGTCGTGTAAATCAGACAAATCGCCGTGGCTTGTAGGAAAAATCTGAAGGCCCCGTAAGGGTTGGGCGAAAATTTTCCCGACATCTGCTGGGGTATTGTTTTTCCAGGCAAGCCGCTCCCTATGCAGTGCCCGAAGGCACTGCAGAGGTCGCAGTTGGGGGTTACTTGATGCTGACGCCGTAGAACGAGTTCAGGCCAAATGGGCTGATCTTGAAGTCCTGGACGTTGTTGCGCATCGGCTGGTACACCGTGGAGTGCGCGATGGGGGTCATCGGCACCTGGCTCTTGAGGTACTGCTGAGCCTGCGTATACAGCTCGGTGCGCTTGGCCTGGTCGGGGGTGGACTTGGCCTGCTTGATCAGCTTGTCGTAGACCGGGTCGCACCATTTGCCGAAGTTGTTGCCATTGACCGCGTCGCAGCCGAACAGCGTGCCCAGCCAGTTGTCCGGATCACCGTTGTCGCCGCTCCAGCCGATCAGCATGGCGTCGGTTTCGCCGGCCTTGGCGCGCTTGATGTACTCGCCCCATTCGTAGCTGACGATCTTGGCCTTGATGCCGATCTTGGCCCAGTCCGACTGCAGCATTTCGGCCATCAGCTTGGCATTGGGGTTGTAGGGCCGCTGCACGGGCATGGCCCACAGCTGGATTTCGGTGCCATCTGCGACGCCGGCCTGTTTGAGCAGGTCCTTGGCTTTCGCGACGTCCATCGGGGCGTCCTTGATGCTCTTGTCGTACGACCATTGGGTCGGCGGCATGGCGTTGACCGCCAGTTGGCCGGCGCCCTGGTACACCGCGCCGATGATCGCCGGCTTGTCGATCGCCATGTCCAGCGCCTGGCGTACCTGCAGCTTGTCGAGCGGCTTGTGGGTCACGTTGTAGGCGATGTAGCCGAGGTTGAAGCCGGCCTGCTCAGGCATCTTCAGGTTCGGGTCTTTCTTCAGCGGCTCGATGTCGGCCGGACGGGGGAAGAGGGTGACCTGGCACTCGTTCTTCTTGAGCTTCTGCATGCGCACCGAGGCGTCGGTGGTGATGGCGAAGATCAGGTTGTCGATCTTCACGTCCTCGGGCTTCCAGTAGCTCTTGTTGCCGACGTAGCGGATGTTCGAGTCTTTCTGGTAGCTCTTGAACGCGAACGGGCCGGTGCCGATGGGCTTCTGGTTGATGTCCTCGGGCTTGCCTTGCTTGAGCAGCTGGGCGGCGTATTCAGCCGACTGGATCGAGGCGAAGCTCATGGCCATGTTCTGGATGAACGCGGCATCGACTTCCTTAAGGTTGAACTTGACGGTGTGGTCGTCGACCTTCTCGACCTTGGTGATGTTGTCGTTCATGCCCATGTCGGTGAAGTACGGGAACTCGGTGGGGTAGGCCTTGCGGAACGGCATGTCCTTGTCGAGCATGCGGTTGAAGGTGAACAGCACGTCGTCGGCGTTGAAATCACGGGTCGGCTTGAAGTAGTCGGTGGTGTGGAACTTGACGCCCTGGCGCAGATGGAAGGTATAGATGAGGCCGTCCGGCGACACGTCCCAGCTGGTGGCCAGGCCCGGCTCGACGGCGGTGCCGCCACGCTCGAACTGCGACAGCCGGTTGAAGATGGTTTCGGCCGAGGCATCGAAGTCGGTACCGGTGGTGTACTGGCCCGGGTCGAAGCCGGCAGGGCTGCCTTCGGAGCAGAACACCAGGTTGGTCGCAGCTTGGGCGAAGGGGGTACTGGCGAGCAAACCTGCGCCTAGGATGAACGGAATGACCGCGTGTTTGAGCATGGTGGCCTCAGTGTTGTCATTTTAATTAAGAGGGCGACCTTGTGGGTCGTCCTGCCGATACTTATGCAGGGCTCATACCGTTGCAATGCCTAAGGGCAGGAGAAGGGCAAAAAAGTGGTACGGGCGTACTTGAATGTCGCTTGTGTATAACTAATTACAATCTTGTATGTTCAAGTAAAGACGAGTTGGTGTCATTTACCCGGCGTGGCGCCCCATCTCGAAGCCGAAGGCTCTGAAATGGGGCGCCGAGGCTCAAGGCCGCACGCTGACACCGTAGAAAGGCGTCAGACCGAAGGGGCTGATCTTGAAGTCCTGGACCTCTTTGCGCATTGGCTGGTAGACCACCGAGTTGGCGATCGGGGTAATCGGCACCTGCGCCTTGAGGATCTGCTGGGCCTGCTGATACAGGCGAATGCGGGTGTCGCGATCGCTGGTGGTCTTGGCCTGCTGGATGAGTTTGTCGTAGGCAGGGTCGCACCATTTGGCGTAGTTGCTGCCCTTGACCGCCGCACAGCTGTAGAGCACGCCGAGCCAGTTGTCGGGGTCGCCGTTGTCGCCGGTCCAGCCGTAGATCATCGCATCGTGCTCGCCGGCCTTGGCGCGCTTGATGTACTCGCCCCACTCGTAGCTGACGATATTGGCCTTGATGCCGATCTTGGCCCAGTCGCTCTGGATCATCTGTGCCGACATCCGCGCATTGGGGTTGGAGGCGCGCTGCACCGTCATGGCCCACAGGTTGATCTCGGTGCCGGGGGCGACGCCGGCCTCCTTGAGCAGGGCCTTGGCCTTGTCCGGATTATAGGGCGCGTCCTTTATGCTCGGGTCAAAGGACCACTGGCCCGGCGGCAGGGCATTGCTCGCCAGTTGCCCCGCCTGGCCGTATACCGCCTTGATGATCGCCGGCTTGTCGATGGCCATGTCCAGTGCCTGACGCACTTTTAGCTGATCCAGCGGCTTGTGGGTGACGTTATAGGCCAGGAAGCCCAGGTTGAAGCCCGGTTGATGCAGCACTTTAAGGTTCGGGTCCTGCTCCATCAGGGTGATGTCGCTGGGGCGCGGGTAGCCGCTGACCTGGCATTCACCGGCCTTGAGTTTCTGCAGGCGCACGGCTGGGTCGGTGTTGATCGAGAAGATCAGGTTGTCGATCTTCACGTCCTCGGGTTTCCAGTAGCTCTTGTTGGCCGTGTAGCGGATCTGCGTGTCCTTCTGGTAGCGCTTGAACACGAAGGGGCCGGTGCCGATCGGCTTCTGGTTGATGTCTTCGGCCTTGCCTTCCTTGAGCAGCTGGTCGGCGTATTCGGCGGATTGAATGGACGCGAAGCTCATGGCCAGGTTCTGGATGAACGCGGCGTCGATATGGTTGAGCTTGAACACCACGGTCTGAGCGTCGGTCTTGTCGACCGAGGCGATGGTGGTGTTGAGGTCCATGTCGCCGAAGTACGGGGACTCCGACGGGTAGGCCTTGCGGAACGGGTGATTGGGGTCGAGCAGGCGACGGAAGGTGAACAGCACGTCGTCGGCATCGAAATCGCGGCTGGGGGTGAAGTAGTCGGTGGTGTGGAACTTGACGCCCGAGCGCAGATGGAAGGTGTAGGTGAGGCCGTCCGGGGCCACGTCCCAGCGCGTGGCCAGGCCGGGTTCTACCTCGGTGCCGCCGCGCTTGAACTGGGTTAGGCGGTTGAAGACGGTTTCGGCCGAGGCGTCGAAGTCGGTGCCGCTGGTGTACTGGCTGGGGTCGAAGCCGGCGGGGCTGGCTTCGGAGCAATAGACCAGGGTGCTGGCCGCCTGGGCCAGAGGAGCGCAGGCGAGCAGGGCGGTGGTCAGAAGCAGGGGTTTGAGCATTGCGGGTTCTCCGGGAGTCAGGACCATTGCCGTTGTTGCGGATGGCGCTTTCGCGGGCAAGCCTTGCTCCCACCGTGTGGGAGCGCAGCCTGCTGGCGAAGGGGCCGGTGCGCTTTCGCGGGCAAGCCTTGCTCCTACCGTGTGGGAGCACAGCTTGCTGGCGAAGGGGCCGGTGCGCTTTCGCGGGCAAGCCTTGCTCCTACCGTGTGGGAGCACAGCTTGCTGGCGAAGGGGCCGGTGCGCTTTCGCGGGCAAGCCTTGCTCCTACCGTGTGGGAGCGCAGCTTGCTGGCGAAGGGGCCGGTGCAGTCACCTTACGGCATCTGCACTTCAATCGTACCGTCAGCATTGACGCTGACATCGCTGGTGCCGGCTTCGACATCCGGGGTCACGGCGTCGCTGGCGCGGGCGGCTTTCATCATCATCGGCGCGCGGGCGAAAGGCTGTGGATAACCGGCACTGTTAAGGTTGAGGTTGACCACCTTGTAGCTTTTGCCACCCAAGGCATCCGTGGCCAGCTGCGCGCGCGCCTTGAAGGCCGCAACGGCGTCCTTGAGCAGCGCATCTTCGCTGGCCTTGCGCGTGGCCGGGGCAATGCTGAAGTCCATGCCGCCCATTTTCAGTTGCGTCAGCAGTTCGCCAGTGAGCTTGGACAGGGCCGGGAAGTCGGCGCTTTCGAGGCGCAGCTCGGCGCGCTCGCGCCAGCCGGTGATGGCCTGGCCCTTGTCGTCATAGATGGGGTAGCTGTTGCGGCTGCCCTGGCGAATGGTCACGGCCTTGACCTGCCGGGCTTCGGCCAGCGCCTTGTTGAGGGTTTCGCTGATCTGGCCGGCGAGTTTGCCGGCGTCGGCGTCCTGGGCTTCGGTATAGAGGGTGACCTGCATGAGGTCGCGCGGGACTTCCTGGCTGACTTCGGCGCGCAGGGATATCTGGTTGTAGTGCGGCTCGTCGGCCAGCGCGGGCAGGCTGATCAGCAGGCTGGCGCCGAGGATCAATGGGGTCGTGCGAAGCATGGGCAGTCACTCCTTGTTGTCGTTTGGTGGGGTGCAAGGGTATGCCAAACAGAGTTCAAAGGTGAGGGGCAGGTTCAGCCCTCGTCAGCAAAATTGTCCCACCCCGCGCAAGCCTGCTCCCTACAGGGGGCGCCGTGTGTCCCTGAGGATGTGGCCGTTTGCCGCATCGTCGGTCGTCAGCGGCGCGATTTGGTTATACTTGCCGATCCACGTGGAGCACTCATCAGGAGAGCTCATGCTCGCCCCCGTATTACCACTGTCCGCTACCCGTCAGAATCTCTGGCGCCTGACCTTCGTACGCATCCTGGTGCTGGCCGCGCAAGCCGGTTCGGTGGGGTTCGCCTACCTGACTCATTTGCTGCCGCTGCCCTGGCTGGCGCTGAGCGTGACCCTGGGTTGCTCCATGGGCCTGTGCCTGCTGACGGCCTTGCGGCTGCGCACCTCGTTGCCGGTCACCGAGCTCGAATATGCCGTGCAGCTCGCCTGCGATCTGTTGATCCACAGTGCGCTGCTCTACTATTCGGGCGGCTCGACCAACCCGTTCGTCTCCTACTATCTGGTGCCGTTGACCATCGCCGCCGTCACCCTGCGCTGGGTGTATTCGCTGATTCTCACGGGCGTCGCGCTGGCCTGTTACACCTTCATGCTGGTCAGCTTCCACCCGCTGGAACCGACCGTGATCGGCCGCGAAAGCATGCAGATCTACGGCATGTGGCTGAGTTTCGCCCTGGCCGCAGCAGTGATCACCTTCTTCGCCGCGAAAATGGCCGAAGAGCTGCGCCGTCAGGAGCAACTGCGTGCCGAACGCCGCGAAGAGGGCCTGCGCGACCAGCAATTGCTGGCAGTGGCCACCGAAGCCGCCGGCGCCGCCCACGAACTGGGCACGCCGCTGTCGACCATGAGCGTGCTGCTCAAGGAAATGCGCCAGGATCACCCCGACCCCGCGCTGCAGGAAGACCTGTCGATCCTTCAGGATCAGGTCAAGCTCTGCAAAGAGACGTTGCAGCAGCTGGTGCGTGCCGCCGAGGCCAACCGACGCCAGGCCGTGGTCGAGCAGGAAGTGACCTTCTGGCTCGACGAAGCGCTCAACCGCTGGCACCTGATGCGCCCCGAGGCCACTTATCGCTTCACGCGCCTGGGGCAAGGCGCCGTGCCGACCCTGGCGCCCGCGCCGGACCTGACCCAGGCGCTGTTGAACCTGCTCAACAACGCCGCCGATGCCTGCCCCGACGACCTCGCTGTCAAGGTCGATTGGGACGATGAAAACATCTTCATCCATATTCGCGACCGCGGGCCCGGTGTCCCGGTAGCAATTGCCGAACAAATAGGTAAACCTTTCCTGACCACCAAAGGAGGCAAGGGCTTCGGCCTGGGCCTTTTTCTGAGCAAGGCCAGCGTGACTCGCGCAGGCGGCTCGGTAAAACTCTATAGTCATGAAGAGGGCGGCACATTGACCGAGCTGCGCCTGCCCCGTGACGCCCGAGGAGATAGACATGAGTGATGAAAACCAGGTCGAAAGCGAAGAGCTGCCGCACCTGCTGCTGGTCGATGACGATGCCACCTTTACCCGCGTCATGGCCCGCGCCATGAGCCGCCGCGGCTTCCGGGTAAGCACCGCCGGTTCCGCTGACGAAGGGCTGGAGATCGCCAAGGATGATCTGCCTGACTTTGCCGCGCTGGACTTGAAGATGGAAGGCGATTCCGGCCTGGTGCTGCTGCCCAAGCTGCTGGAACTCGATCCAGAGATGCGCGTGGTCATCCTCACGGGCTATTCCAGCATCGCCACTGCCGTCGAGGCAATCAAACGCGGCGCCTGCAACTACCTGTGCAAGCCGGCCGATGCCGACGACGTGCTGGCCGCGTTGCTGACCGAACACGCCGACCTCGACAACCTGGTGCCCGACAACCCCATGTCCGTCGACCGCCTGCAGTGGGAGCATATCCAGCGCGTACTGGGTGAGCATGAGGGCAATATCTCGGCCACCGCCCGTGCGCTGGGCATGCACCGCCGCACCCTGCAGCGCAAATTGCAGAAACGCCCGGTTCGGCGCTGAGCGCCTGCCCTACGCTATCCCGTGCAGCCCGGGCGCCCAGGACGGGTCGCTGCGGCTGGCTTTCTGGTAACCGAGCCTGAATATGAATCGAAACGCAGAAACTGCGGCGATCAACTCCGTCGTGCACCGTCATTTTTTTCGCAAAGTCTGGCAGCTGGTAACGCCTTACTGGCGCAGTGAAGAGAAGGGCAAGGCCTGGGCGCTGCTGATTGCGGTAATTGCCCTGTCGCTGTTCAGCGTCGGCATCTCGGTATGGTTGAACAGCTGGTACAAGGACTTCTATAACGCCCTGCAGGAAAAGAACTCCACCGAGTTTTGGCGGCTGATCCTCAACTTTGGCGGCATTGCCACGGTCGCCATTCTAGGCGCGGTGTATCGCCTGTATCTGACCCAGATGCTCACCCTGCGCTGGCGTCGCTGGCTCACCGAACAGCATTTCAAGCGCTGGCTGGATCACAAGAACTACTACCACCTCGAACGCCACCCCTATACCGACAACCCTGACCAACGCATCAGTGAAGACCTCAACAACTTCACCTCCGATACCCTCAGCCTGAGCATCGGCCTGCTGCGCAATGTGGTCAGCCTGGTATCGTTCTCAGTGATTCTGTGGGGCGTGTCGGGCGATATCGAAGTGTTCGGCATCAATATCCCCGGCTACATGTTCTGGTGTGCACTGCTGTATGCCGTAGTCGGCAGCTGGCTGACGCATTTGATCGGCCGCCATTTGATTCCGCTCAACTACCTGCAACAACGCTATGAAGCCGATTTGCGTTTCTCCATGATGCGCGTACGCGAGAACGCTGAAAGCATTGCGCTTTACCAGGGTGAGGCCAACGAAAAGCGCCACCTCGGCAAGCGCTTCAGCGATATCTGGAGTAACTACTGGTCGCTGATGCGGGTCACCAAGCGCCTGACGTTCTTTACCGCTGGCTATGGTCAGATCTCGACGATCTTTCCGTTCATCGTCGCGGCGCCACGCTACTTCACCGGCAAGATCGAGCTGGGCGGGCTGATGCAGATCAGCTCGGCGTTTGGCAACGTGCAGGAGAACATGAGCTGGTTCATCGATTCCTTTGCGGCGCTGGCCAGTTGGACCGCGACCTGTAATCGTCTCTTGAGTTTTCGCTCGGCGATGGATGAGAACGAGCAACGCAGCCCGGCCATCGACGTGCAGCACGGCGGCAATGCCCTGGTAGTAGAGCGGCTGGATCTCGATCTGGGTACCACTCGTCATCTGCTCAGCGGCGCCGCCATGACCGTTGCGCCTGGCGAACGGGTGATGATCAGCGGCCGCTCCGGCAGCGGCAAAAGCAGCCTGCTACGCGCCATGGGCGAGCTGTGGCCTGAAGGTGGCGGGACCATTCGCCTCCCCGAGGGGCGCTTGCTGTTCTTGCCGCAAAAACCCTACCTGCCGATCGGTACCCTGCGTGAAGCGCTCAGTTATCCACAGGAGGGGGACGCGTACGGCGAAGAGAGTTATGCACAGGCACTCACCGATTGCCGCCTCGAACAGCTGATTCCCCGGCTTGACGAGGAGCAGCACTGGCAGAGCCTGCTGTCGCCGGGCGAGCAGCAGCGGCTGGCGTTTGCCCGCGCCTTGTTGTTCAAGCCGCAGTGGCTGTTCATGGACGAGGCGACGTCGGCCATGGACGAAGAGGACGAGGCCGCGCTGTATGAAGGCCTCATGGCGCAGTTGCCCGGTTTGAGCATCGTCAGCGTGGGCCATCGCAGCAGCCTCGATCGGTTCCACCCGCGTCGGGTGCGGATCGAGTCCGGGCAGTTGCAGGCGCAGGGACCGGCCATGGTTTGAAACATCCATGCTCAAGTCAACTGTAGTCGTACAACCGCGATGCGCTATTATGGCGAAATCAAACTTATGTCACCGCCCGATGGCAACAACGGATAAGCAGAACCATGGATAACCAGAGCGCCCAACCTCGCGCCCGCCGCAAACCTCGCAGCCTCGCTCAGGAGCTGGTCACCGTCCTGTCCGAGCGCATCCGCAGTGGTGAGCTCAAGCGTGGCGACAAGTTGCCGACGGAGTCGGCGATCATGGAAGAGCAGGGCGTCAGCCGTACCGTGGTCCGTGAAGCGATTTCACGGCTGCAGGCGGCCGGTCAGGTAGAAACCCGCCATGGCATCGGTACCTTCGTGCTCGATACGCCGAGCCCCAGTGGCTTCCGCATCGATCCAGCGACCATCGTCACTCTGCGCGACGTGCTGGCGGTGCTGGAATTGCGCATCAGCCTGGAGGTGGAATCGGCAGGTCTCGCGGCCACGCGTCGCACCGATGAGCAATTGCAGGCCATGCGCACGGCCCTCGATGCGCTCAACGACAGCGCGGCCCATGCCCGCGATGCCGTGGCTTCGGACTTCCAGTTCCACTTGCACATCGCGTTGTCCACGGGCAACCGCTATTTCACCGACATCATGACCCACCTGGGTACCAGCATCATTCCCCGCACGCGGCTCAATTCGGCGCGTCTGGCCCATGATGACCAGCAGCACTACATGACCCGCCTGAGTCGCGAGCACGAGGAAATCTTCGATGCCATCGCCCGCCAGGACCCGGATGCAGCCCGTGCGGCCATGCGTCTGCACCTGACCAATAGCCGCGAACGGTTGCGTCAGGCCCATGAAGAAGCCGAGAAAGCTCCCAGCTGATTCTCCGTTTGACCTTTGTGCGAGCGGGCTCTGCCCGCGAAGCCTTTAGCGCTTTAAAAGCCTGAAAAGGTTCGCGGGCAGAGCCCGCTTCCACAGGGATCGTAGCTCCCCCATAAATTTATGTAACACCCCCCTTGAGGCTTTCCATTTATGGTTGTACGATGACGTACGACTTCGGCAATGGGTGCTGAAGCCCATGTCTTTCATCACAGTACTTTCAAGGGTGTTCGAACAATGACTCCACAAGAACTCAAGTCCATCCTCTCGTCCGGTCTGCTGTCTTTCCCGGTCACCGACTTCAATGCCCAAGGCGACTTCCACAAGGCTGGCTACATCAAGCGCCTCGAGTGGCTCGCCCCGTACGGCGCCAGCGCGCTGTTCGCCGCCGGCGGTACCGGTGAGTTCTTCTCCCTTGCGGCCAGCGAGTACTCGGAAGTCATCAAGACTGCGGTCGACACTTGCGCCACCAGCGTGCCAATCCTTGCCGGTGTCGGCGGTTCGACCCGCCAGGCCATCGAATACGCTCAAGAAGCCGAGCGCCTGGGTGCAAAAGGCCTGCTGCTGCTGCCGCACTACCTGACTGAAGCCAGCCAGGACGGCGTTGCCGCTCACGTCGAAGCCGTGTGCAAATCGGTCAAGATCGGTGTGATCGTCTACAACCGTAACGTCTGCCGCCTGACTGCTCCGCTGCTGGAGCGCCTGGCCGAGCGTTGCCCCAACCTGATCGGCTACAAGGATGGCCTGGGCGATATCGAGCTGATGGTCTCGATCCGCCGCCGTCTGGGCGATCGCTTCAGCTACCTGGGCGGCTTGCCGACCGCTGAAGTCTACGCCGCTGCCTACAAGGCGCTGGGCGTGCCGGTCTACTCGTCGGCCGTGTTCAACTTCATCCCGAAAACCGCGATGGACTTCTACCACGCGATTGCCAAGGATGATCACGAAACCGTTGGCAAGCTGATCGACGATTTCTTCCTGCCGTACCTGGACATCCGTAACCGCAAGTCGGGCTACGCTGTCAGCATCGTCAAGGCGGGCGCCAAGATCGCTGGCTACGACGCAGGCCCGGTGCGCACCCCGCTGACCGACCTGACCGGCGAAGAGTACGAAATGCTCGCCGCCCTGATGGACAAGATGGGTCCGCAGTAAGCCGTAACGCTGTTCCCCTGTGGGAGCGAGCTCTGCCCGCGCAGAGCCCGGTCCCACAGGGATTCGTATCGCTGCAAGACGGATCACCTGGCCACAAGCCCCCGGTCCTGACCTCACCTATTGGCTGCCTCGCGCAGCACCGAAGCGCGCCATGAGCGCGCTTTTTTATGGTCGGCTGGCTATGATAGCTCGCTAACGACAGGCAACAGGTCCCCCTCCGCATGCTGGCAATCTTTCTGCAGACGCTCGCCATCACCGCTCCGGTGTTCGTCATGCTGTTTCTGGGTCTGATGCTCAAGCGCATCGAGTGGATCGACGACAACTTCATCCGTGTCGCCTCTGGCCTGGTCTTCAACGTCACCATGCCGGCGCTGCTGTTCCTCGGCATCCTCCACGCCGATTTGCGCACGGCGTTGCGCCCTGCGGTGCTGATCTATTTCATCGTGGCGACGCTGCTGAGTTTCTTCGCAGCGTGGGGCTGGGCGATCTGGCGCTGCCCCAAGGTCGACCGCGGGGTTTACGTGCAGGGGGCTTTTCGCGGTAACAACGGCATCATCGGCCTGGCGCTGGCGGCCAGCATGTACGGCGCCTACGGTATCTCGATGGGCGCGGTGCTCGCCGGCCTGGTGATTCTGTTCTACAACGCCTTGTCGTCGATCATTCTGGCCATCTACAGCCCGGCCATGAAGTCCGATCCGTGGAGCCTGTTCGTCAGCATTGTGCGCAATCCGTTGATCATCAGCGTGCTGGCCGCCATCCCCTTCGCCTACTGGCAGATCGGTTTGCCGCGCTGGCTCGAGGGCTCGGCGCAGAGCCTGGGCAACATGACCTTGCCGCTGGCGCTGATTTGCGTGGGCGGCACCTTGTCGCTGGCATCGCTGCGCGAAAGCAGCCGACTGGCAATCAGTGCCAGCCTGGTGAAGATGGTCGGTTTGCCGTTCATTGGCACCTTGGGCGCCTGGCTGTGCGGATTCCGCGGTGCCGATCTGGGCATTCTGTTCCTGTATTTCGCCGCGCCCACGGCTTCGTCCAGCTACATCATGGCCCGCGAGGCTAAGGGCAATCACCAACTGGCGGCCGCCATCGTGGTGATCACCACGGTCGCGGCGGCGGTGACCACCAATATCGGTGTGTTCATCCTGCAGTGGGGTGGGTGGATCTGAGGGCTCCTCGCCGCCGAACGCGCACCCTCCCACAGGTGTATCACGATAGCTCAACCAACTCTGTGGGAGCACAGCTTGCTGGCGAAGAGGCCGGTACAGCTTGCCCAAAACCATAGAATGTCCCAAGGCGTATGAGGTCGGCATGTGGAAGCAAAGCTGGCCCGCGATGTGGTCAGGCCTTGCGGCATGGATTCGAAGGCTTGCCTCAAAGCCAGACAGCATCCCACATTGGATAATCATCGATCTTTTCCACCAAGCCCGCTCTTACTGGATTGGCCACGATGTAGCGCGCGACTTTCTTCACATCCTCTTCGCGGCGCAGCGCTCGATCATGAAACCCTTTCTGCCAGATCGGCCCCGTGCGATTCAAAAGGCGATTCATTACGACGGTCGAGCGCGACTTCATACGGCCTAGCACGTGAGCAAGTCGAGGGTGCTTAAGTTCGATCAGCCAGTGAAGATGATCAGGCATGACGACCCAGCATAGGGATTCGACATCTGCATCTTGCTGAGCGCGTTTGAAGGCGTCGATAACTGGATAGGCCAGGCGCCACGATGTGAATAACCGTTCACGATTCGCTGTCACCAAGGTAATCAGATATTGACGGCCGGTCTCGCTGTAACGACCTTTGCGTAATTTTTTTGATTCATAGCGTGTGGGCATTCCGTTGCGTCCATTGTTTAGAGGCTTAGGATTTTGCTGGTTACGCGGGTAGGTATGCTGGGGAAATTTCGTACGGGGTGTTGCGAGCGGCCATTAAAGCGCCTGACGATATACATCGTATTCGAGGGGTTCTTCGCCGCCAAACGCGCACGCTTGCGTCCAAAGCTGTATGACTCAGGCGCAGTTTGCACGGAGGGAGATTCTGTTTTTTTGCGCGAGCCATGCCGGCCCCTTCGCCAGCAAGCTGTGCTCCCACAGGTGTGGGGCTTGGGGCGGTTAGCACGGCGGGAGATTCTGTGTTTTTGCGCAAGCCATGCCGGCCCCTTCGCCAGCAAGCTGTGCTCCCACAGGTGTGGGGCTTGGGGCGGTTAGCACGGCGGGAGGCTCTGTGTTTTTGCGCAAGCCATGCCGGCCCCTTCGCCAGCAAGCTGTGCTCCCACAGGTGTAAGGCTCAGGCGCGTTTACACTGTGGGAGCGAGGCTTGCCCGCGAAGGCGTCAGTGCTGTCGCCGCCAGGCCCGCCAATGAC
>NZ_JAIWJA010000017.1 GCF_020515695.1 Pseudomonas sp. MWU16-30317
AGGATAAACGCAAGGCGGGTACCAGCCCTGCGCGAGCGGTGAAGAGCGTTTAAAAGCAGGCCGAGGGGGTCAGATTTCAGTTGGCGAAAAATGCAGTAAAGGGGTCAGTTTTGGGTTGGCGTTGACAGCGACTGTCCTGAGCGATGACTGAGCGCAACAACGCCGCCACCATGCTGCGCTGGCCCTTGCCGACGTGGTCCATCGCGTTGCGTATGAAATGCACCCGGCAGCGCTGCCAAGTTGCGTGAAAGACCTTGGCGACAGCCGCCTTCAGGGCTTCGTGAGCGTCAGAGATCACCAGCTTTACCCCGCGCAAACCGCGACGCATCAGACTGCGCAGGAAGTCCGTCCAGAACGGCTCAGCCTCGGAAGGTCCCACCCGCATGCCCAGAACTTCCCGACCGCCATTGGTGCTCACAGCCACGGCGATTATTACCGCGACCGAAACGATACGAACTGCCTCACGCACTTTAACGTAGGTGGCGTCGATCCAGAGGTACGGCCAGTCGCCCTCAAGGGGGCGATCCAGGAACGCATTGACGCGTTCATTGATCTCGCGCTGGTCGATTTCGACATCAAGTTGCGCGTAGGTGATCTGTGCATCGCCCCGCAGCGCAATCTGCTTGGGCTTTTGCGTCGACAGCTGCCGTAGCCGTGGCGGAAAGACTGAAGTTCAGGCGACATGGCAGGAACGCTCCAGAGAGGGCGGGAGGCCGAAGTATGCGAATACGCCGGATTGGCGCAAGTGCAGGAAACCGGAGCGAATATCGCCGACATGTACGTGGGGGACGCGTTTCGTAATAGTTGCCCCAGGCGTGACGTTCCTCACCCAGGCGCAAAGGGTCGGCAGGGCAGAGCGTCACCGGGCGCAGCCCCAGTCGGTTGAAACTATTGACCAGGGCCGAATTGCCGGTGAACGCGACCCATTCGAGTCCAGCCATCGCCAGCAACCAGGTCACGGTGATGATGCTCAAACGGGCACTGCCTAGATTGGCGGCGGCCAGGTTGCCGACTTCGACGATGCCCAGCCTGTCCACTGCTCGCGCTGATGTCGACTCGAGAGTGTGCTCCATCGGCTCATCCAAGTAGCGTTCCAGAAACAGGGGTTCGGAGATGGCTAAACGAATGCCGGCCACGGCTTGCAAGCTGCCTTCACTATCCTGCAAGCCGAAAAGTTCGGGCATGAACTGGCTTATCTGCGCTTTGTGGGCCTTGCGAAAACGTTCCTGGATAAAGGCTTCGAAGCGCTCGCGCGACGGATCCTGGGTTACGGCCCGCCTAAGTTCCAGCAACGGCGTATTGCTGTTTCCGAACCGCAGTGGCAAACAAAAATTCCAATTCAGCGCTTGCATAGGTGGCTGCCCCCTCGGTGGTGAGTGGGGCCAGTATCTGCAGACAATCTTAGGGAAGTCTGAAGGCGAATGATCCAGGCGCCGAATATCAGGCGCAGGAGCTCACAATGAGGGAACGTGTACTTACGGTTTGCAAACTGCTCGATCAGATCGAGGATATCCGAGCAGGCCGTCCCTCGCGCGGTTGCCATCTTCAGGAAGGGTTAAGAAACACCGGGCAGGCTTTACTCCATATTCACTTCACAGAGGCTTCTCCATGCCCACTGCCGCTACGGCGCAACGCTACAGCACATTGTCCATAAGCCTGCACTGGTTGATGTTGGTACTGTTTGTGGGCGTCTATGCCTGCATCGAACTCAAGGGCTTCATGCCTCGCGGCAGTATCGCCAGAAGCCTGCTGCTCGGAGTGCATGGGCTGCTGGGGCTGGGCATTTTCGCCTTGGTATGGATTCGTCTGCTCGGCAGGTTACGGCCTGCACCCGCTATCCTGCCGCAGCCACCAGCGTGGCAATGGGCGCTCTCTTTCCTGGTGCACGGTGCCCTGTATGTCCTGATGATTGGGACACCCATGCTGGCATGGCTGATGCTGTCCGCAGCTGGCAAACCGGTGCCTTACTTCGAATTCTATTTGCCGTCACCTCTGGCTATCGATCCTGACACTGCGCATTCGCTGAAGGAGTGGCATGAGTGGGCGGGTAACGCCGGTTATTGGCTGATCGGGCTACATGCGGTCGCAGGTCTTTTTCATCACTATTGGGTCAAAGACAACACCTTGAAGCGCATGCTGCCGTTGCGCCGATGAAGTAGGCGTATCGGCGCTAGCGGTGCCGACGCGATTAAAACGAACGTTTCCTCAGTTTTAAACTATGGTTCAAGCTGGACATGGAGCGAAGGGAGTTGCCGTGGTTGTCCGAATCCTAGCAGGGAACGTCTGGAAGTTTTCCGTTTTTGCTGGCCGCCAACCGCGCAGCGGGCTGCACTGGAAAACGGCAACACTTCAATGAAATGCATGATCATCTGGCTAGCGGTAGCCGCCGCCTGCGCGTTCTATGCGCAGTAGCGGCGCCGGCCAGGGGCCCTGTGGTTTTTGCGGGGGCTGATCCTTTCTTTCTTCGCGCTGTTCATGCTTTGGCTACTTGAGCCGATCGATGAAGCCGCCTCCAGAGCCGTGGCTAGCCGGCTGGGCATTTCGAGCAATCATCGACGGTGCTCCATGTGTTCTGGGGTTGTTGCCATCGACTCTCGATCCTGTACGCATTGCCACGTTGTGTTGTCGCCGCTGGCACACGACTGAACAGTGCAGGTTCACTCATCCCCACTACCCAATCCAGCGATAGGATCGAGACGCTATGCGTATTCTCGTGGTTGAAGATAGTCGAGACATACATGACAACCTGATCGAGTTCCTGACGCTCAAGGGTCACGAAGTGGAAGGGGCGCTCAGCGGGCTGGCTGGCTTGAACCTGGCCGCCAGCCGGCCGTTCGACGCGATCCTGCTCGACATCATGCTGCCAGGGATAGACGGCAATCAGATTTGCCACAGCCTCCGGCATCACTCACGTTCCAATGTGGCGATCGTGATGCTTAGTGCGCGTGACCAACTCGCGGATCGCTTGGCGGGTTTCGACGTAGGTGCTGACGACTACATCACCAAGCCTTTCGCCATGAGCGAGGCGCTGGCGCGTATGGAAGCAATCGTTAATCGACGAACTCACCGTGGTACCCGCGTCTTGAGGGTCGCTGATTTGCATTATGACCTGGACACCTACGAAGTCACGCGCGCGGGAAGGTCTTTGAAGCTCAATCCGACCAATCTGAAGATTCTCGATCTATTGATGCGCCGTAGCCCCGGGACTGTTCGGCGCCAGGAGCTGGAGGACTTGGTCTGGGGGCGGGACGTGCCGGCCAGCGACAGCCTGCGCAGCAATATCCATCTGCTGCGGCGGGTAATGGATAAGGACTTCGCCACTCCCTTGCTGCATACGGTGCACGGTACCGGTTACAAGCTCGCTGAGTGAGCCATGGTAATCAACTCAACGGCTCCATTCACACAGTAACCCCTGACGGTGCCCGCCCAGGGCAGTAGGCTGATAGATATCTGGGCGCGTTTTTATATCTGCTTTACCGGATATTCGCCGAAGCGTATATTCGAATTTTCGCATATCTACGTTGCGAAGAGTCTCCGATTCAATGGACGCGCTATGACACAGCCCATCACACCCACTGCCTTGTTCAAATGCCTGGCAGATGACACACGCAGCAAAATCACGTTGCTCATCGTGGCTCAGGGTGAGCTGTGCGTTTGTGAACTCACCGCTGCCCTTGACCTGAGCCAGCCCAAAATCTCTCGCCACCTTGCGTTGCTTCGTTCAGCCGGCTTGCTGATGGATCGCCGCCAAGGCCAGTGGGTTTACTACCGGCTGCATCCAGCGCTCCCAACCTGGGTAACTGCGCTGTTGAAAGATGTCGTGGACGCCAATCAGTGCTGGCTTGGGACCGAAACCACGCGCCTGTGCGGCATGGATGGTCGCCCTGACAACTAGGCCGTGTGCAGCTGATTTGCCTGCGAAGTGAGTTGCAAAATGCTGATTGCCCTATTGATCTTTATCGCCACCATCGTTCTGGTCATCTGGCAGCCTCGAGGGCTGGGCGTTGGCTGGAGCGCGACCTTTGGCGCCGTGCTCGCCCTGCTGACCGGCGTCGTCACGCTGGGGGATATTCCCGAGGTTTGGCATATCGTCTGGAATGCCACCGCCACCTTTATCGCCGTGATCATCATCAGCCTCTTGCTCGATGAGGCGGGCTTCTTCGAGTGGACGGCCTTGCATGTTGCACGCTGGGGGGCGGGCAATACGCGCAAGCTCTTCGCTTTTATCATCCTGCTGGGCGCCGTCGTATCGGCGTTATTCGCCAATGATGGTACGGCACTGATCCTCACGCCTATCGTGATCGCGATGTTATTGGCGTTGCGCTTCAGCCCTGCAGCTACCTTGGCGTTCGTCATGGCTGCGGGATTCATTGCCGATACCGCCAGCCTGCCACTGGTGGTTTCGAACCTGGTAAACATTGTCTCTGCGGACTACTTCAAGATAGGTTTCAGCGAATATGCATCTGTCATGGTGCCGGTCAACCTGGTAAGCGTGGCCGCGACGCTGATCATGCTGATGTGGTTCTTTCGCAAGGAATTGCCCAGGACTTATGACTTGGCGCAGTTGCACCGCCCGGAGGACGCGATTCGAGATCGCCCAACCTTCATCGCCGGTTGGTGGGTTCTGGCGGCGTTGCTGCTCGGCTTCTTCGTGATAGAGCCGCTGGGTGTTCCGATCAGCGCGATAGCAGCGGTGTGCGCATTCATCTTGTATGTGATCGCGGCTCGCGGGCCCGCCCTCGACACCGGCAAGGTGCTCAAGGGCGCTCCCTGGCAGGTGGTGATTTTTTCTCTGGGTATGTACCTGGTCATCTATGGGCTGAAAAACGCCGGCCTGACCGACCACATCGCGCAGATCCTCAACGTATTCGCCGGCCATGGCATCTGGGGCGCTTCTCTCGGCACGGGGCTGCTGACTGCGTTTCTGTCATCGATCATGAACAACATGCCGACCGTACTGGTGGGCGCGTTGTCAATTCAGGCGACTGGCACCGAAGGCGTCGTCCCGCAGGCCATGGTGTACGCCAATATCATCGGCTGCGACTTGGGTCCTAAGATCACGCCTATTGGCAGCCTGGCCACGCTGTTGTGGCTGCACGTGCTGGCCAAGAAAGGTATCAGGATCAGTTGGGGCTACTACTTCAAGACCGGGATCGTGCTGACCTTGCCCGTTCTCTTCGTCACTCTCTGCGCTCTGGCGTTGCGCCTGAGTTTCTGAATAAAGGAATTCACTGATGAAAGTCTTGTTCATGTGTACCCACAACAGCTGCCGCAGCATCCTTTGCGAGGCGCTGTTCAACCACTTGGCGCCTGAGGGCATTGAAGCTGTCAGTTCGGGGAGCTTTCCCAGTGGCCGGGTGAACCCACGTGCCTTGCAAACGCTTGAAGCGGCGGGAATCGCGACTGCGGGGTTGAGCAGCAAGGCGTCGGACGCCTTTGAGGGCTCTCCACCGGACGTTGTCATCACCGTCTGTGATCGGGCGGCGGGTGAAGCCTGCCCCATCTTCTTTGGACCGGCCTTGAAGGGGCATTGGGGCCTGGCAGATCCGTCGCAAGCAACGGGCTCGGAGCCGGAAATTACCGCTGCGTTTGCAGTCACCCTCAGGGAAATTCGTGAACGCGCCAGCGCCTTTCTCGAGCTGCCGCTGAAGACCATGAGCGCTGACAGGCTTGAAGCTGAACTCAGCCGTATTGGTAACCTTTAGCGGTCAACCGAGGTGGCATCCAGCCGGCGCCGTCGCAGGAGTTTGATATGCAAGAAACATTGCCGAATGTACACGACGATCTGATCCACATTCCCTCCCTGGAGCTTTTGGAGCCTCGTGGAGCATCGCTCCACAAACCCAGAATTCTGCTGCTCTACGGATCGACGCGGGAGCGCTCGTTCAGCCGTTTGGTCACTCAGGAGGCTGCCCGGCTCCTGGAAGTATTGGGCGCCGAAACGAGAATCTTCGATCCCTCAGGGCTGCCGCTACCGGATGATGCACCCGAGACTCATCCCGAGGTCGCGGAGCTGCGCGAGCTGATGCAGTGGTCGGAAGGACAAGTGTGGTGCTCTCCGGAGCGCCATGGCGCCATGAGCGCGGTATTCAAGGCACAGATCGATTGGGTTCCCCTGGCCATTGGCGCCGTGCGCCCCACGCAGGGCAAAACCCTTGCCGTCATGCAGGTATGTGGTGGCTCGCAGTCATTCAACGTGGTTAATCAACTGCGAGTGCTGGGGCGGTGGATGCGGATGTTCACCATCTCCAACCAGTCCTCGGTGGCCAAGGCCTTTACCGAATTCGACGAGGCCGGCCGCATGAAGTCTTCGTCCTATTACGACCGCTTGGTGGATGTGATGGAGGAGTTGATCAAATTCACGCTGCTGCTGCGTGATCGCCAGGATTACCTGGTTGATCGGTATTCTGAGCGTAAAGAGTCCGCTGGAGAACTGTCCAAGCGTGTCAATCAGCGTTCTATCTAGGTATTTTTCAACGCGGATTATTCAGATCAACAACATGATCCGAGCACTGGCGGCGATGGCTCCTGACTTCAAATCGGAACGTCCGGGTGATGGGACGGCTGGCTATACCGTTGGCGTCGCGGGGGTCAAGCATGGACAGAATTTGAAATAAAAGTGGTACAAAATTGGTAAGAGGAAAGCTTGGTTTTTGTGTTTTGATATTTAAATCAGACAGTTATAAAAGAGTTGCTCCCATCCATCATCGGTGCAACGCTGAAGCGGCGGGAGGGCTCAGGCCTTGTGTTCACTGGGTTTGAAGCTGATTTCGTATGCATTTTGGTCTGCGTATTTTTTACCATTTTCGGGCGTTTCGGGCGCTTTTTCATGTTGTTGGCACTACGTACCAACTGAACGAAGGGGTGGACCCATTCCATGGCCACTCTCGGAGCCCGCTAAGGAGCCGACGGTACAGTCAGCTATACCGCCCAGATCCGGATCAATCGCGATGGAGCGCAAGTCTATCAAGAGACGCAGACCTTCGCGCGGAAACAGGCCGCTCAAGCCTGGATTCGACGACGTGAGGCTGAGCTATACGAGCCTGATGCAATCGAGAAGGCAAACCGGGTAGGTGTGCCCTTGGCTGAAATCATCGACCGATACCTGGTGGAGGTTGAGAGAGCCCGCCCGTTAGGGAAGACCAAGCGTGCAACACGGTGGCAGTACTGTTCAACAACAATGCGGCTGTCCAGAACATCTACGAGAAACTGGAGAAATGCAGCCTCGGCCACCTGGCCGCCAAACTTGGTAACCAAGAAAACCGCGAGGACTTCTTCGCCGACCTGCCGGCGTGGCCATTGAGCGAGCTGGACTCTGCACCAACGCTGGATGAAATCCAGGCTCAGCTCGCGCATTTGAAACAGCACTTAGACGATCATAATCGGGCGGCGCAACTGCAGGTCGAACTTGACGAGCTGAACATCGAGCGGCGTTACCTGCAGCAATGGCAGACGGACAGTTGAGTGCAAGCCGTCGCCTCGCTGGACAAGTACGAACTGTCGCCGCACAAGAGCGCGGACTTAATGGCCTACCTGGCCTATCTAGGTGAGCAGCGCATCGGCCTCAAAGATCGCATTGAGCTGCTTTTCAACTTCAGAATTTTTCGCACCAAGCCGTTTATACAGGGGGACGCGCGCCTATCCGTTTTTCATGCCTTGCAAATGCATTACTACGATAAGGCGCTTCAGGACAAGGAAGCGGAGCTGCAGGCGTGCCGTGCGTCGCTGGCGCGTGGGAATTTTACGGCCTCACTGGAACAGTTGAAGACAGCGTCGATGCGCCACCTGAAGCAATACCTGCAGGAGTTGCCCTGTGTTTCAGATAGCTTCGATGCAAAAAACAACCGCAAACGGTTCGATGAAGAAGTACGCCGGCAAAACTGGCTATGAATGGTTGGTCGATACCACTCAGCCGCTGAATCTGATGCTGGAAATCGACGCGGCCTGGGTTTCCCGCGGCGGCCAGGATCCTGAGTGACTGATCAAACGCTATGTCGACCGCCTGTTCGCCTTGCACGCCAAGGATAATGCGGGCATCGAGGTCAGGGACGATGAAGCCAACTTCGCAACGCTGGGCGAGGTGCTGCTGGCCTGGCCGCAAATCATTGCCGCCGCGCAGAAGACCGGCAAGCCGCTTTACATCGTCGAGCATGACTTGCCCAAAGATCCCGCCGCAATCATCACGGTGGCAAAACAGAATTTGCAACATGACCTGAAACAGTGAGGGCGGCGGTAGCAAAGCACAGGTCCTGAGGGTCTTCCCCAATGCCCCAATGCCCCAATGCCCTAATGCCCGCATGCCGCAGCCATGCTCGCCGCACAGCTGGGGACTTCACCGCTCGGGCAGTCTAGCGATTACCCGAGCGCAAGAAGTCCGCCCAGCGCCTGACCAGGTAGTTGTGTTCGTCCATCACCGAGTTCCAGACGCTGATGTGGCCCATGCGTTGGGCATAGGAACCACCTTCCCGACACAGGCCAACGTCAATCAACGGCAAGCCATCGCTACCGGGCAGTTCCTCGCGCGCTGGCTTGCCGTCATACCAGTAATCCCATTCGGCCGCGCTCAAATGGTCCCGTGCGCGCAACGGATTGGAGATATAGAACCCTTGTCGGGCCATGACCGCGCCGGGCCAGCCCGCCAGCCACCAGTTCAGGTACGCATAGGCCGCATCACGTACGCGGCCCTGTGCGCAGCGCGACAGCGACAGGCCGCCGAACCAGGCGCGGTAACCTTCCTTGGGCACCGCCAGGCGATACTGCACGCCAGCGCGGTGCAATTGCATGAGGGTGGGCGACCACAGGCTCTGGATATCGATACGCGGTTGCAACATCAACTCGCCGGCCTCCTGCCCATCGGACCAGAACCCGGCAAAGTGTCCGTGGCGCTGTTTTTCTATCAACACCTTGGCCAGGCGGTCGATTTCATCCAGATCAAGGTTGCCGATATTGTTGAAGCTGGCCAAACCCGCTGCCTGTACCGCGAGGGCCGCATCGAGGGCGCCGATCGATGCGTCGCTCTGCAAGGCGATGCGTCCACACCATTGTTCATCCACCAGCCACGACCAGCTCTCCTCGGCACCCGCCAGGCCCGCCGGCAGGCGCTCCGGGCGATAGGCGAAACTGTCGGCATTGTGGGTGAGGGGCAGCATGCTGATGAACTCGCCAGGACGGTTGCCCAGATTGCCATCGTGCTGCACGAACAGGCGATCGCACGGCAGGCTGCCGGTGGCCAGGCGGTCGTCGGGGTTCAAGCGCCCACGTTTGGGTAGGTCGTTGATTTCTTCCCACAGCGCCAGGCGGCGGGTGTCGATGGGTTGTATCGCGCGTGCCGGCCAGACCAGGTCGACGTTATGAAACCATTGGTCGTAGAGGTCGTAGCTGTCCGGGTGCATGACGGCGATGCGTTGGGCCTGCTGCACTTCATGAATCTGATAGACCAGGCGGATCCCCAGTTCCTCTTCGGCGCGCTGGCGGATGGATTCGATCAGCGTGACCGAGGTGCCAAGTACTCGCAGGGTGATGGGTTCGCTCATGCGGCCAGGCCCGGCGGTTGTAGAAAGGCGGCGAACGAGCGGCGCAGCAGGTCGGGGTCCAGGCCGCGAACGATGAACACCAGCCGCGAGCCGCGCTCGCCAGTGGGCCAGCGGGGCAAGTGCAGTGGGGCGTGCAGGCAATGCTGGACGCCATGAATGACGATGGGTTGTTCGCTGTTGATCACTTCGAGGATGCCTTTGACTCGCAAAATTCGCTCACCATGGCATCTTAGCAGCATGGAAAGCCACACGCCGAAGGCCATCCAGTCCAGCGGCTCGTCGAGGCTCAGGCAACACACCTGCGCCTCGCTGTGGCGCAGGCTATCGACCGGTTTGAGCAACTGCCAGCGGGCGACTTCAGCCTCTATCCTGGCGCCGCCAAGCCCCTCGCCCCACAGCAGTTCGTCGCCACCGCCCACGTCGCGGCTTAGCCGCTGCGGGGCATCGCCGTTGAGCTGCATGAGCCGCTCGCGCAACTGCTCCAGCACGTCGCCAGGGACCAGATCGTCCTTGCTCAGCAACAAGCGATCGGCGGCAGCGACCTGCGCCAGCCACTCCGGGTGCAGGCGTTCCTGCAGTTCGGCGTGCAAGGCATCGACCACGGTAATCATCAAGCCCAGATGGTAATGACCGCGCAGATTGGCGTCCTTGGCCAAGGTCGCGAGGATGGGCGCTGGGTCGGCCAGGCCGGTGGTTTCCAGCAACACCCGACGAAAGGCCGGCAGCTCACCGCGCTGGCGGCGCCCTTCAAGCGTGAGCAGTGCGGCCTTGAGGTCGCCGCGCACCGAGCAGCACACGCAACCGCTGGGCAGCAGTATCGCGTCGGGGGCTATTGCTTCGATCAGCAGATGGTCCAGGCCGACTTCGCCGAACTCGTTGATCAGCACCACGGTATCGCCCAGTGCCTGGTCACTGAGCAAGCGCTTGAGCAGGGTGGTCTTGCCGCTGCCGAGGAAGCCGGTGATGACGTTCAGCGGGATACTCATCGATGGGTCTCCAGATGTTCCAGCACGCGCAGATCAAGCGGGTCCACAGCGCGGCCGAGAATGGCGCCGGCCTTGCTCCAGAGTTCATCCAGGCCGCTGGCCATTTCCTGGCGTCCGGTAGCGCCAAGCAGCAGGTAGGCCGAGCCCTGAAAATCACTGACCGTCAGGCGGAAGGGGGCGAGGACACGATTGATCGCGGTGATCCGTCGCAAGCGCTCCCGACGGCGTGGCAAGGTGTCGCCCAGGGGGTCGCTCCAATGAATGTCTTCGCCTAGCAGGCCACAGAGTCCACACATGTTGATTGCCTTTTGCAGAGTGCGCCGGCCGTTGCTGACCCGGCGCGCAGTCGTTCGGTCAGGGCATTACGTCGCCGGAGTTGGGTCCCAGGGTCTGGCCGACGAACAGGTTGCCGCCCGGCTCGCTGGCGAGCAGCACGGCAATCGGCGCAACCTCTTCGGCCAAGCCGAACCGCCCCAGAGGCAGCTCCTTGGCCTTGGCAGTTTTCCAGTCCGGGCTCAGGCCGTCCACCAGTGTGGTAGTGATCGGTCCAGGGGCAATGGCGTTGACCAGTACGTTGTCCTTGGACACTTCCAGCGCAAGCGACTTGGTAAAGCCGATCACGCCGGCCTTGGCCGCAGCATAGTGCGTCAGGTCTGCGCCGCCCTTGATGCCCAGTTGCGAGGCGACGTTGATGATCCGCCCCCAGCGCTGCGCAAGCATGTGCGGCAGGGCACGCTGGCTGGCGATGAAGACGCTGGTGAGGTCGACGCGCAGCATGTCGTCCCACATCTCCTGAGTCAGGTCGATGCACTTGGCCTGGGTCAGCATACCGGCGTTGTTGACCAGAATATCGATACCGCCGAAGGCCTGCACGCAGGCGTCCACGCCGGCTTGGGCACCACTGCGCGTACCGACGTCGGCAATGCATTCATGCACCGTCGAACCCAGCGCGCGGCAAGTGGCGGCCACGTCTTGCAGCGCGGCGCCGTTGCGGTCGGCCAGCACCAGGCTGGCACCCGCCTGTGCGTAAGCCATGGCAATGGCCGCGCCGATACCGCTGGCGGCACCGGTGATCACGGCGCGGCGCCCGGCGAGCGGGGTAGCAAGGGTTCTTTGCATAGGGTTCTCCATCGGTCAATCCGGCCAGCGAACGGTGAGGCCACCGTCGACGATGATGCTTTGCCCGGTGAGGTAACTGGCCTCGGTCGATGTCAGAAAGGCCACCAGCGCCGCGACCTCATCGGCGCGGCCGACGCGGCCCAGGGGAATGCTGCGCGCGGCCTTGGCCAGGCCTTCGGGGCCAAGCGAATTTTTCGCATCGAGCGACTGTGGGGTTTCGATCAGCCCCGGGATCACCGCGTTGCAGCGGATGCCCCGAGGTGCCAGCTCCACCGCCAGCGATCGGCACAGCCCCGGCACGCCGGCCTTGGCAGCGGCGTAGTGCGAGTGGTCCTGCCAGCCATATACGCCGCCGGCAATGGACGAAATGGCGACCATCGCGCCACCGTCGCCCATATGGCGCGCGGCCGCGCGGAAGGTCCGCATGACCCCGGTCAGATCGACGTTGAGCAGTTCATTCCAGCGCTCGTCGGTCATCTCCAGCAGCGGCGCGGCGCGCAACAGGCCGGCGTTGGCGACGGCGTAATCAAGGCGGCCGAAATGTTCCATGGCAGCAGCGGCCAGGGCGTCGACCGATGTGGTATCGGTCACATCCAGCGGCAGCATGATGCACTCGCCACCTGTCGCGGCAACGCGCTTCAAGGTATCTTGATGGTCGTGCGGGTCAGCCGGAAAATAGCCGCCCACCACCCGTACACCGCGTTGGGCATAGGTCACGGCCAACGCCTGGCCGATACCACTGGCAGCGCCAGTCACCAACGCCACGGGAAGGTTGTGTGAATCAGTCATTCGCGTCTCCAGTCATTTAACGCTGTCAGGGGCGACGTGACGGGCGGCCAGCATCACCAACCCGGACAGAAAGCACGGCACTGCGCCAAACCAGATGGCCGCGCTGTACCACTCGCCACCCGCCGTCAACACGCCGGTGATGCCCAGCCCGGCCGACACGGCGCCGATCGGCCCCATGGCATGGACGATGGCACCGCCGGTAGCGCGGATACTGGTAGGGAAGCTTTCGCTCATGAAGAACAGCAGCGCCGAGTAAGGCCCGTTGAGAAAAAACAGCCCCACGCTGTACAGGGTGACCACGGTGACCAGATCACTCGGGCCATAGATCATCGCGGCGAAGGCCACGCCACCACACATCCAGCCCAGGGCCACGGTGTTGCGTCGACCGATGCGATCGCCCAGCCAGCCGTGGAACAGGTAGCCGCAGAAACCCACCAGGTTGGACAACACCAGGATCCACAGCGAGTTCTGGAATGACACATGGTGAACACTGACGATCACCGAGGTGCCCAGTACGCTGAATACCTGGATGGCGGACCAATTCAGCAGCAGCGCGATGCTCAGCACCAGGGTGGCGCGCAACGCCGGACCACGAAAGGCGGCTGCGATGCCGGCCTTGGCGTGCTCGTGATAATCCACGCCGTGGGTGTTGGCCAGCAGCTGAGCTTGGGCTTCATGGCCGGCCTTGCGCAGTTGAGCGATGCGCAGATGCACCTGGAACTGCGGGCTTTCCTTGAGCTTGCGGGCCAGGAACGCCACCACGAAGGCCGGAATGGCGGCAAACACGAAGCAGCCCTGCCAGCCGATCTGGGGCAGCAGCAACGCTGTCAGGCCCGCCGCAATCAGCGCACCGACTGGCCAGCCGCTCTGTACCAGGCTGTAGATGAAGCCACGGCGCTTGATCAGTTTGGGATCGGTGGACGCGGCGTAGATCTCGGTCAGGTAGGTCGCGTTGACGCCTTCCTCGGCATAGCCCAGGCCCGCCACCGAACGCACGCCGATCAGCGCGCCCTTGCCCATACCGGCCGTGAAGGCGGTCAGCAACGAGCACAGCGCCGAGCCGGTCACGGTAAAGATGATCCCCGCGCGCCGCCCCAGTCGATCGACCACTGGCCCGACCGCGAAGGCCACCACGGCCCCTCCCAACGCTACCCAGGTGGCGATCTCGGCCTGGGTGGCCTGGTTCCAGTTGAAGTGCTCACCCATGACCGGCAGCAGGGTGCCGAACAGGATGAAGTCATAGACCGCGAATACCCAGGCGAAGAAAGCGATCCAGGTCGCGTATTTGACGTCACCCGACGTCAGGTACTGGGGTTGCCAGTCAGCGCTGAGCGCGGGTTGGGAGTCTAAAACAGCGGTGGGCGTAGTCATGGTCAATCCTCGGCGGGATAAAGGTCAGCGCTGGCGGGGTTGGCGTTTGATGAAGTCGTCGGCGATTTCATCCATGGTCACGAAGCGCACACCGGCATGGCCTTGCATGTGCTCGATAAAGCGTTCGAGCATCAACAGCACCTGTGGGCGACCGGAGACATCGGGGTGGATGGTGATCGGGAACACGGCGTAGTCATGTTCGCGGTAGACCCAGTCGAACTGATCGCGCCACATTTCTTCCAGATGACGCGGGTTGACGAAGCCGTGGCTGTTCGGCGATTTCTTGATGAACATCATCGGTGGCAGGTCGTCGAGGTACCAGTTGGCCGGGATTTCGACCAGGTCGGTTTCTTCGCCGCGCACCAGTGGTTTCATCCAGGTGTCGGGGTGCTGGCTGTAGTCGATCTTGGTCCAGGTATCACCAACTCGCACGTAGTAGGGGCTGAAGTCGTTGTGCATCAGGCTGTGGTCGTACTTGATGCCTTTTTTCAGCAGCAACTCGTTGCTGACGCGGCTGAATTCCCACCAGGGCGCGACGTAACCGGTGGGGCGACGGCCCGTCAGTTCGGTGATCAACGCGATGGACTTGTCGAGGACGATCTCCTCCTGCTCGGCGGTCATGGCGATCGGATTTTCATGGCTGTAGCCATGGATGCCGACTTCGTGGCCCGCCTCGGCGACGGCCTTCATCTGCTCGGGGAAGGTTTCTACCGAGTGGCCGGGGATGAACCAGGTGGTGCGCAGATCGTATTTCTTGAACAGCTTGAGCAGGCGCGGTGCACCGACTTCGCCGGCGAACATGCCGCGGGAGATATCGTCCGGCGAATCTTCGCCGCCGTACGAACCGAGCCAGCCAGCCACCGCGTCGACGTCGACGCCGATCGATACCAGAATTTCTTTAGCCATGCTTGCATCCTCGTCCCGGCGTATTGCTGGCAAACGCCTGGGCCGGGTCCCGGGCGTTTGAATTCAGGCGGTCAGGGGTGTTGCTTGAGCAATGTTTCCACGGCCAGCGCGGCGCGCAGTACAGCGATGTCGTTGCCGCTGCACGCGGCGAGCAGCAGGCCGGTGGGTAGCCCATCGCCGTCGACGCCGCTGGGCAGCGTCACCCCTGGCATGTCCAGCAGGCTGCCGGGCATGGTCAAGCGCAACGTGGCCAGATTGGTGCTGGCGAACAGTTCGTCATCGCTTTGCAGCGGCTCGAGCAAGTGGGCGACATGGGCGACGGTAGGGGTGATCAACAAGGCGCCGTCGAGTTCGCTGTGCAACTGCGCCTGCAATAGCCCGCGCTGCTCGTACAGCCGCAATTGGCGACTGGCCGGCATCGAGCGGGCGGCTTCGAGGCGCCGACGCACGCGGGGGTCGAGTCCGGCCGCGTCGGCACTGTCGAGCAGTCGCTCGTGGGAGGCGAACGCCTCTGCGGCACCAAGCCAGCCTTGCTGGGCGATGCAGTCCAGCGCCGATTGCCATGCCCGCAGCGGGCGGCGATCGATGTGCGCGCCGGCGCTGCCCAGGCGTTGCAGGCAGTGCTCCAGGTTGTCGCGCACTGCCGGTTGCACGCGGGGATCGTTCAGCGTGGCTTCGTCGACCCGCAGTCGCAGGCCGCGCAGGTCGGCGGTGTCAAGGTTCATATGGGTGTGGGTGAACAGTTGGTCGAGGGCGATGGCGTCCCGCACGCTGCGCGTGATCGGCCCCAAGGCGTCGAGCGAGCGGGCCAGCCCGAAGACTCCGGCGAAGCCATATCTTTTGCGGCTGCTGCGGTAGCCGACCAAGCCGTTGAAGGCGGCCGGGATGCGAATCGACCCCGCTGTATCCGTCCCCATTGCAATGGGCACGACACCTGCCGCCACGGCAATGGCCGAACCGCTGGACGATCCGCCCGGTGCCCGTGGCGCTGCAGAAAAACGCGGGTTGACCGGCGTCCCGAAATGCGGGTTCAGGCCCAACCCCGAGTAGGCCAGTTCGCTCAGGTTTGTCTTGCCGAGGCTGACCATGCCGGCCTGAGCGAGTCTGCTCACCAGGGCCGCATCTTGCGGCGCGGTCTCCGCATGGCGGCGGATGGCGGCTCCGGCGGTGGTGACCATGCCCTTCATGTCGAACAGGTCTTTCCAGGCGATTGGCACACCATCAAGCGCAGACAAGGGGCCGTGGTCCAGCCAGCGCCGGCGCGCTGCCTCGGCTTCGCGTCGGCCGCGACCTTGAGTCAGTGCGATAAAGGCATGTTCTGCCACTGGCAAGCGCTCCAGCGCGGCTTCAAACGCCTCGACGGGATCGGTTTGGCCGGTGGCATAGGCATGAGCCAGGTCGTGACCATCGGCGGTGGCGAAATCGAATGGCATGAAGCGCTCCAAAAAACGTATATCAACAAATGTATATTTGCTACATAGATACGTTTTATGTAGCAGGCATCGTGCCAAGCGGTTGGGCAGCAGAGATCATGCATTGGCAATCGCGGGACAGAGCGGTTCGTTAAAATATGATGCGCGCTGTTAACAAATGTATATATTTAATAAATAACCATCTGTGCGCAGAAAAGTAACACGCTTGCTACTTCTGGCCCCACTTTGGTGCTGAGGGTCGACGCTCCGTCGTCCCGCAGGTGTGAGAGAATTTCCCCACTACAGTAGGGATGGCAGCCGATGCTGGTCGAAGAAGACGCCGTAACTGACGAAAACCGCAGTGCCCCTCGCTACGAACTGATCCGCAGTGCTTTGCGTGACGCGATAATCCAGGGCCTCGCCGAGCCTGGGCTGGTGCTGGTGGAAGGGCCGTTGGCGCAGCTGTTCGCGACCAGTCGCGTACCGGTGCGCCAAGCGTTGACCCTGCTGCATGAAGAGGGGCTGATCAGTCGTTTCGAAGGCCGCGGCTACCTGATCAATCCCGAGGGGCTGGACCTGCCTGCCCAGCGCTTGCCCTTGACTCGGCAGTTGCTGGGTCTGGAAACCCATGAAGAGCTGATCGACCTGCGCCCACTGGGCGAGCGGGTGTATGACGACATCGCCGCGTGTGTATCAACGGTGATGGTGTTCGGGCATTACCGCCTGGATGAACAGCGGGCCGCCGAATATCTGGGGGTGAGCCGCAGCGTGGTGCGCGAAGCCCTGTTGCGTCTGCGTGACCGCGGCCTGGTCGAAAAGGAACCCTATGCCCAGTGGCTGGCGGGGCCGTTGACGGCGCGCGAAATCAGCGATGACTATGAACTGCGCGCTTTGCTCGAACCGCAGGCCTTGCAGCAGACGGCTGCCCAGCTGTCGCATCCGCAATTGCAGGCCATGCTCGAGCGCATCGCGCAGTTGCAGGGGGATGCAGCCAACGCGACGCGTGAGGCGGTCGATCAACTGGAGCGGGATCTGCACCAGCATTGCCTGGGCGGCCTGCGCAACCGCAAGATGGCGGTGCTGATTCAGCAATGTCAGAGCCCGATGAACGTCAGCCGCATCTTTCATGATGCATTGGGAATGGGCGTTGACGAGGCCACATTGATTGAGCACCGGTTGGTCATCGAAGCCTTGCTGCATGGCAATGTCGACTCGGCGGCGCTCAGTCTGCGTGATCATTTGTTGCGCGCCCGGGATCGAACGCTGCAACGTCTCAAAGTATTGTCGGTACTGCCCGAGCCTGACCTGCCGCCTTATCTGACGCGTCTGAGTTGAGCGCCAGTCGTGTAGTCGTCGACCCTTAGCCCGACAAACTTCAAATTGCACCCGCATTCCCTGGCGCTGGTCGCGCAATGCCGACGGATCAAAGCTGGCTGAAGCGACTGATGATGCCTTGGCGAACGCTGTCGATGTGCGCCGCAGCGGCGCTTTGCGCAGTGTTCGCATCGCCAGAGCGCAGCGCCGCGATGATCGCCAGATGCTCCTGATAACCGACCTTCAATGCTTGCACGATCGCCAGGTGCTCATGATGAGCACTTTCAAAACGTTCTGGCGCGACACTCAGGTTGAACATGCGGGTTTTCAAGCGCAGCGTTTCAATGTACTGGGTCAGCAGCAGGTTGCCGCTGTAATGGGAGATCATCTGGTGCAGCTTGCTGTCGACGATCCAGTCTTCCTCGGCGTCGGGCACTTCGGCGGCAAGCAGATGCCGCACGCTGGCTTCCATCTCGTCGAGCTCGGCGGCGGGCACGCGACCTGCGGCCAAGCGCGCGGCTTCAGCCTCCAGCGTACGGCGCACGTGCAGCGTTTCGATCAATTCGCGGATTGAAAACTGCCGGACCACCAAGGTACGCCCGGCGGTTCGACTGATCATGCCTTCATTTTCCAGCCGAGTGAGGGCATCGCGCACCGGGGTACGGGAGATATTCAGCAACTCGGCGAGCCTGCGCTCCTGCAGCACGGTGTTGGCGGGCAGCTCGCGGCTGATGAGCATCTGCAGCATGGCGTCATACGCCTTGGCGCTGAGGTTCTGTTCCCGCTCACCGAGGAAGTCGGCCGTGGATTTGATCGGTTCCATGAGTCACTTCACACAATGGCTATCGGAAAAAGTGGATCGGCGGCCGATCAGTGCGAGCGGCCGCCAATTAACGTGCGGATTTTACGCTGTGTCGCTCATCGCGCGATAGCACGCGGCCCCACTTGAGCGGTGATGGCTGCCCACTCAACGCGCTTAGCTCAAACGCGTCTGACGGCGCTCCATCCAGGACGCCATCTGCGTCAGCAGCGTGGTCAGGACCAGGTAGATCAGCGCCGTGGCAATGAAAAACTGGAACGGGCGGAAGGTCGTGGAAATAATGGTCTGTGCATACATCGTCAGGTCGACCACGGTGATGGTGGACAGTAGCGACGTATTCTTCAGCGCGGAAATGGCCTCGTTGGTCAGCGGCGGCAGGATGATCCGGAACACCTGAGGCAGGACGATGCGCACCATGGTTTCCGGATGACTCATGCCCAGCGCTTGCGACGACTCGAATTGGCCCTGGGGAATCGCCAGCAATCCAGAGCGAATGATTTCTGCCACGTAGGCACCGCTATTCAGGCCCAGCGCGATCACGCCAGCCATGAACGGTGAAGGGTTGAGCCCCAGTTGCGGCAGCCCGAAGTAGATGATGAACACCTGAATCAATGCCGGCGTGCCGCGGATGAACCACACATAGAAGCTGGCGATTGCCCGCAGCCCGCCGAATTTGGAACGTTTGCCCAGCACCGCCAGCAAGCCGAACACCCAGCTCAGGACGATGGTCGCCAAGGTAATCAGCAGGACCAGCCAGGCGGCTTCCATGAAGCCGGCGCCGTAAAGAACAATGTCGCTGTACAACTGATTCATCGCGGTTGCTCCAGGGCTGACGGAGTGATGTCTTCACGCAGGATGCGCTTGAGAAACTGGCGCAGGCGCTCGTTCTTCGGGTTGCGCAGCACTTCTTCAGGGGGGCCGTCCTCGGCGATGCAGCCTTGATCGAAATACAGCACGCGGCTGGCGACATCGCGGGCGAAGGCAATTTCGTGGGTTACCAGCAGCATGTTCATGCCTTCGGCAGCCAGAGCGGCAATCAACGCCAGCACTTCGCCGACCAGTTCAGGGTCGAGCGCCGAGGTGGCTTCGTCGAACAACATCACCTTGGGCTTCATCGCCAGCGCACGGGCAATCGCGACGCGCTGCTGCTGGCCACCGGACAACTTGCCGGGATATTGGTGGCACTTGTCGAACAGCCCAACTTTGGTCAGCAGCGCTTCGCCTTCCTCGATGGCCTGCGCTCTGGGGATTTTCAGCACGCGCATCGGCGCTTCGATGACGTTTTGCAGCACGGTCTTGTGCGGCCACAGGTTGTAGCTCTGGAAGACCATGCCTATCTGGGCACGCAAGGCGCGTAATTGATCGGGGGTTGGCTGGGCTCGGGCCCCGTCGCGAAAATCGAACGAGAAATCCTCAAACTCCATGAACCCTTCCTGGGGCATTTCCATGACGTTCAGGCAGCGTAGAAAGGTGCTTTTACCGGACCCGCTGGCGCCGATGATCGAAACCACTTCACCCGGGTAGACATCCAAAGCGACGTTCTTTAGCACATGCAGATCGCCGTAGCTTTTGCTCAGTTCCTTGATGCGCAGCATCGGTTTGACGGCTTGGTTCATGGGGTCATTCCTGAGCGCGAAGAGGTTGGATGACCCAGGCGATGTCGCTGGGCTGACGTTCGGCGCCGTTGATCGGCGTGATGTCCTGCGGGCAGGCCGAGAGCACCACCAGCACGTCCATTTCAGCGAGCAGGGTGACGCTGTCGCCGGGCTTTGAACGTGGCGGCACGCGCTGCACGCTGCCGTCATCGGCCACTGGAATGTTCATGAACAGGTTCAGCGACGCGGGCGTGTAACTGCAGGCGACTCCCCGCTCGGCGAGTGCCTCGTGAAAGTTGTCGGTGCAGCTACGGTGATAGTCGGTGCAGCCCAACTCTTGGTAAATAGCGCTATTGCACGGGCACAGCAGGGTGTCATGGCGACCGGGCGAAGTGTCTTCGATCAGCGTGAGCATGGGCCGGCGCAGGTTGCTGACCAGTGTCATGTCTGTTTCAAAGAATATATTGCTGTTGATCGAGCGGGTATGTTCCAAGGCACCGCACTCGCTAGAGTCCAGAAGGTTGACGGCCCAGGTGTCGACCACCTGACTGCCATGCAGGTTGGTGATCCGGATGGCCTCTCCCTTGTACAGCTCGATGGCGGTCCCTCGTGTCGCCTTGAGGATCTGCTGTGAATCATCGTCGGGCGTTAAGCGGGGCATGGCGTCCTCTCTGGCGGGAACGAATCGCAGAAGGCGTTCAGTTCTGGTAGATTCTCGGTATACCCGTGGAATGCAAGGTAAATGCCACCGCGCTATTCCCAGCCACATCCTGTGAGGGCGCCATGAAGCAGTGTCTGATGCCGCAACCTATTCACCCCAGTGGTATCGAGATATTGCGTACTGCGGGCCTGGAGCCCTTGATCGGTGAGCAGGCCTGCGCACACGCCGATCCAGAGCAGGTCGTGGCGGGCATTTTTCGCAGCGATCGGTTCGGCCGCCCGGAGATGGCGCGCTTCAAGCATCTGCGCGTCATCGGAGTGCACGGCTCAGGATTCGACAATATCGACCTGACGGCCGCACGGGACTTCAACATTGCGGTGTTCAACACTCCCGGACGCAACGCCCGCTCTGTAGCCGAACACGCGCTGACCCTGATGCTTGCGCTGAGCAAACAGTTGCTGCAAAGCGATCAGGCCGCGCGGGCCGGGGACATGGCATTCAGGTTCCGGGCGCAGTTGCGCGAGTTGCACGGGCAGACACTGGGGCTGGTCGGTTTTGGCGCAATCGGCAGGGCAACCGGGTCGCTGGCGCTGGCGTTGGGTATGCAGGTTCAGGTGTTGGCGCGCAGCGCCACGTGCGAACAATTGGCGGCTTTGGGCATGGGGCGGGTCGAGAGCCTGAAGGGGCTGCTCAACAGCAGCGATATCGTTTCACTGCACGTGCCCAGCGTGCCGCAAACCAACCACCTTATCGGCGCCCAGCAGTTGCGGGAAATGAAGCCGACCGCGTTGTTGATCAACACCGGCCGTGCGCCGCTGATCGATGAGGCTGCCTTGATCGAGGCGTTGCAGTCGGGCGTCATCGCCGGCGCAGGGCTGGATGTCTATGCCTTCGACAGCATGGCGGCCGACTATCCGCTGTTGCACCTGCCCAATGTTCTGCTGACCCCCCATACCGGCGCTTCCACCGAGCAATCACTGATCCGCATGGCCAGCGCAGTGACCCGAGGCGTGTTGCATGTATTGGCCGGCGGGGAGCCGCAGGATCGTCTGGCCTAGCGTGGTACGCGGCGCCGGGTCATTGGCCAATCACCGTGGCCATGGGTGCGATTCTCACGCCGGCCGCTTCCAGCAGGGAGCGTAAATGCTGCGCCATGCGGGTCGCACCGGGGGTGTCGCCATGCACGCAGACGGTGTCGATGCGTACCGGCATCCGCGTGCCGTCAACGGTGGTGATAGATTGCTCTTCAATCATGCGCAGCACGCGGGCGGCGGCTATTTCGCTGTCGTGGATCACCGCCCCCGGCGCGTTGCGCGACACCAGATTGCCATTGGCGGCGTAAGCGCGGTCCGCGTAGATTTCCCGCGCCATGCGCAGGCCCAGCTGCTCGCCCGCACGCTCGGTTTCAAGGCCGGGCATCACCACGAAGATCAACGCTGGGTCCACCGCCTTGATGGCCCGCGCCACGGCCAGCGCCAGCTCAGGGTCTTCATTGGCCATGTTGCCCAGCGCACCGTGGGCCTTGACGTGTTGCAAGGGCAGTCCCGCAGCGGCCGCGAGCGCTTTGAACGCGCCGATCTGGTAGATGATCTGGCGTTCGATCTGTGCCGGGCTGTCACCGCGTATCTGCCGACGACCGAAGCCGTGCAGATCGAAAAAGCTGGGATGGGCACCCACCGCCACTCCCTTGTGACGGGCCATGGCAGCGGTGTCGAACATGATGTCCGGATCACCTGCGTGGAAGCCGCACGCGATGTTGGCGGAGCTGACGAGGTCGAGCATTGCGCTGTCGTCGCCCATTTTCCAAGCGCCAAAGCCTTCACCCATGTCGCAGTTCAAGTCGATCAGCATGCGTTCACCTGTGGGACGATCAGCGTCATCGTGGTCAAGTCGAACCCGCTGGATATGCCGGGCCCAGTGGCTGAAAAATCCAGCATTCGCGCTGGCTTTAGTCATGTCATATTGACAGAATACTTCTGGTATTCCAAAAGCATTCCAACGTATCACGGGGAGCCTCGCAGTGAACACCGAAGAGCCGGAATCGTCTGTGCGCATTGCACCCATCGCTGATCATGCGCTGTACATCGACTTCGGTGAAGTGATCGATGCAGTGGTCAACCAGCGCGTCACGGCATTGGCAAAGCATGTTGCCGCAGCCTGTATAGACGGGGTCACGGGCTTGATTCCCACCTACCGGGCGCTGACCGTGGCGTATGACTGCAGGCGGATTCGCCAGGCACGGCTGCGTGGGCGCATCGAGGAGCTGTTGGCCGAGCCCGACGTCGGCGCCGATCCGGTGCGCAGTTGGCAGGTTCCGGTGGCTTACGGGGGCGACCACGGTATTGATCTGCACTGGCTATGCGACCTGCACCACCTCGATCCTCAAGACCTCATACGCCTGCACAGCGCGGTGACGTATCGCGTCTACATGATCGGCTTCATGCCAGGCTTCGCTTATCTGGGTGGGCTCGACGAGCGCCTGCACACCTCGCGCCGCGAATCTGCACGACTTAACGTCCCGGCAGGCTCGGTCAGCATCGGCGGCATGCAAACGGCTGTCGCCTCAGTCGAAGCCCCCAGCGGCTGGCATCTGATCGGGCGAACGCCGGCGCGCAGTTTCGAGCCATCGCGCGAGCAGCCTTTTCTGTTCGGCGCGGGCGATGAGATTCGGTTTTTCGCCATCGGCGTGGATGAGTTCGACGATCTCTGCGCTCAACCTGATTACCTCCCGCACTGGACGTGGCGCACATGAGCACGCTGCACGTATTGAACCCTGGGCTGCTGACGACCTTGCAGGATCATGGCCGCAGCGGTTATGAGGACCGCGGAGTACCACCTTCAGGTGCGCTGGATGAATTGAGCTTTGCCATTGCCAATGCCCTGGTCGGCAACCAGTCGGGCACCGGGGCGCTGGAGTTCACGTTGCTGGGCGGGCAATTTCAGGTCGGACAGGGGGGGTGTGTCATCGCGGTCACGGGGGACATGCAGGTATTCATCGATGATCAGCCCGTCGCCTCCTATCAGTGCCACGTGCTGCAGTCCCACGCAGTGCTCAAGGTAGGCCGCGCGCTCAGCGGCGCGCGAGGGTATCTGGCGGTTGCCGGCGGGTTTGCCGCCGAGCCGGTACTGGGCAGCGTCTCGACTTTGTTGCGCGGTGCGCTGGGTGGTTTTGCCGGTCGTGCGCTGGTCAAAGGTGACGACCTGCCGTTGGCTGCGCCCTCGCAATATCTGCCAGTGGCCGCCCGTGCACCTGGGCAGCGCCTGTGGCCGCAACGCGAACGCCTGCCGCTGCGCGTGGTATTGGGGCCGCAGCAGGCATATTTCAGCCCCGAGCAAATCAGCCGCTTCCTCAGCGAATCCTTTCAGGTCTCGGGCCAGAGCGATCGCATGGGCTACCGCCTGACCGGGCCAGGGATCACTCACCTCAAGGGGTTCAATATCGTCTCGGATGCCATCAGTACCGGCAGCGTCCAGATCCCCGGCAGTGGCCACCCGATCATCGCCATGCATGACCGACAAACCACCGGTGGCTATCCTAAAATCGCCACGGTGATTCGTGCGGACCTCGCGCGGTTGGGGCAATTCAAGCCCGGGGATTGGCTCAGCTTCAGCGAAGTGTCGGTCGAAGACGCCGAAGACCTGTGGTGTGAGCGACAAGCACTGCTCGGCGCTTATCTGGACGAGCTGTCGCTGCGCTATGGACGTCGGCGTTGATGCCCGGTTGCCCGAGGGACCCGTACCCCACGGCGACAATGGTTTATTTGAAGATCGAACGGATGGGCTCTTTCGGTGCCGGGTTGTAGCCGACCAGGTCTAGCGTCAGCTTGTCGTAGGTGCCATCGGCATTCATGTCGGCCAGGGCCTTGTTGACCGCTTTGACCAGGTTGTCCTTGCCGAGCTTGAAGGCGAAACCCTTCTGGATATGACTGACGTAATCGTCGGTCATGACGATAGGCAGGTGCACGGTTTTCATCAGGTACGCGGCGCTGATGGAGTCGGTGATGACCGCATCGGTATTGTGGTTGACGAGGTCCTGGATCGCGTCGGACTCAGCCTTGTAGTTTTTCAGCACGGCGCCTTTTTCTTCGGCGATGGCGCTGAAGGTGGTGGACACCTGGACTCCGACATTTTTACCCTTCAGGTCGGCCGCTGACTTGATCGGCGAGTTCACCGGCGTGACGACGCGTCCACCCGATTCCAGCCAGCCGTCGGAGAACAGGATTTGCTGCTGCCGGGCCGGCGTTATGTCCATCGCCGCGCTGATCACGTCGTACTGATTGGCCGCCAGGCCCACCAGCAGTGCATCCCATTTGATCAGCACCGGGGTGTATTCGAGGTTCAAGCGGCGGGCGACTTCCTTCATGACCCGGATCTCGAGGCCATCGAGCTGACCGTTGGCACTGCGCATGCTGAACGGCGCAAACGTGCCTTCGGTAGCGACCAGCAGCTTGCCTGGGTGTATCAGCTCCAGCGGTTCATCGGCACTTGCCCAAGTGCCGAACGTCAGCACCGACATTGCCGCCAAGATCTGCACGATATTTCTGACTTTCATGGTCACGCTCTCTATGCGGGTTGATGTTGATCGCGGGTAGCAGGCACGGGCAGGCCGGAGTTTCAGTCCATCAAATCGATCAGGCGTATGTCGCGCCGCGTGCACGTTCGCTCGCCAGCAATGACATGAACTCACTCAGCACGGTGGCCCCCAGCAACGAGGTGATCTGCCCCGGGCCCTCGTACATCGGGCTGATCTCGGTGACATCGCAACCCACCAGGTTGATGCCATGCAGGGCGCGCAACAGTTGCAGGGTTTCACGGGTGGTCGGGCCGCCTGCTTCCGGGGTCTGTACGCCTGGTGCCGAGGCGGGGTCGACGAAATCCATGTCAAAAGTGATGAACGTCGGGCGACCTCCCGTGCGTTCCCTGATGCGCTCGGCAAGCGCGGCGATGCCCATTTCGAACATCTGGTCGGTGGTCACCACGTCGTAGCCCAGGTCGATCGACTGAGTGATGTCGGTGGTCCGAAACAACGAGCCGCGCAGGCCCACTTGAATCGAGTGCGCCGGGTCGACCAGGTTCTCGTCCACGGCCCGGCGAAAAGGCGTTCCGGCGCTGTACAGTTTGTCGGCGAAGTACTTGTCCCACGTGTCGCTGTGGGAGTCGAATTGCACCAAGGCTACCGGCCCGTGCTTGGCCGCCACGGCGCGCAATTCGCCTAGCGTCACCGAATGATCGCCGCCGATACCGAACGGCACCACGCCAGCGTTGACCAGACCTGCCACCGCTTGCTCGATGCGCGCCAGGCATTCTTCTTCATAGCCGGGCACCACGGCAGCGTCTCCGGCATCGGCAATGTTCAACGTCTCGAAGATATTGATGTTGTCGCGATACGGGCTGATGGGGCGCAGCATTACTGACATTGCCCGCACCGCATTGGGTGCGAACCGCGAGCCCGTACGGAACGCCGCACCGGAATCGGAAGGCAGGCCGATCACCGCAGCATCAAGGCCGTCGAGCGTGGTCGCCATGGGCAGCCGCATGAACGTCGGTACGCCGCAGAACCGCGGCGTCGAGAGGGAATCGGTAGGGAGCACGCTCATGTCATTTATCCAGTGGCTCAACAGGTGGGCGGGGTGGTGACGCAATCAAGCATCGCCGCGTGGCATTGGTTCGGGCCTACGCAGGCAGCAGGATGCCTGAGCGCGGGTCGCTGGCGAGTAAGTGCAGCGCCGCAGCCACTTCCTCCAGAGCTGGCCCTTGAAGGTCAAGCAACGGTTGGCGTACCGAGCCGCCTTTGAAACCCCGCAGGTTCATGATCGCCTTGGTGGTTTGTGGTTGCCCGTGCTTGCGTGCCAGTTCGCGCAGCGGGAACCAAATACGATGCAATTCAATGGCCAGCTTGGCGTCGCCGGCCTGCAGCGCCCGGAATGTCGCCAGAATGAGCTCGGGCAATGCGCCGCTGTTGGTCGAGCTGATGCCATCGAAACCAGCCATCATCGGCCCGCTGAAGACCAGGTCCGAGGCGCAGAACAACCGCACTTTGCCGCCCAGGGTATTGGCAATACGGTCGATGACGGTCGGGGTCAGGTCACCTTGCTTCAAACCCACCACGCCATCGATGGCAGCCAACTGCTCGATCACGGGGACAGAGAGGGTGATACCGATGCCGGGAGCGTTGTAGATCAGGATCCCGGTCTTCGACAGCGGCGCCATCTGTTTGAAGAAGCTGACGATCTGGGCGTCGGTGATCTCGGAAACGAAAGGCGGCGTGACCATCGGCAGGCCACCCAGGTCGCCAGCCAGCTGGGTAAGTTCGCGCACCACGCGGCTGTCCGAGCCTGCCGTACAGAGCATCACCGGCACCCGATCGCCAACGATCGCCATGACCTTGCGAAACATCTCGGCGCGCTCTTCACAGGTCATGACGGCGAATTCGCCGTAGGTCCCGCCAATCAACAAGCCGTCGTAACCCAGCGCGATGACACGCTCGATGTTCTCGGCCATGGCCGGGTAGTCGAAATCTCCCGCAGCGTTGAAGGGGGTCACGGTGATGTTGAAGATTCCGTGAAGGCGTTCGCGGCATTCTTGAAGGTTGTGCATGATTTTCCCGTGGGCTGTGGGTCGAAGTGATTCGATATTGTATTATTTGTATTCATATGTACAATAATTTTTCGTCTGTCGCGGATGCGCTTTTTCCCATAGGCAGGCGGCAGCGGTGTAGGTCCTTGATAGGATGTGCGCACTTTATTTTCGAGGTTTCCTTTCCATGGCTTCGTTACCGGGTCAGAACAGCCGACGTCTGGCTAACCAGATTCTCGATTTCGTCCGCAAGGCGAAATTCGAGCCGGGGCACCACCTGCGTGAACAACCAATCGCCGATCTGCTGGGCGTGTCCCGCACGCCGATCCGCAATGCCCTCACGTTGCTGGTAGAGGAAGGGATCGTCGAAGCCCGACGCAACCAGGGCTTCTTCCTGCTCAAAGCGTTCGATGCCCTGCAACGGGTGGAACTGAGTGTCTCGTCGAGCCTGGAGGATTCACTGTATGAACGCCTGGTGAATGATCGTCTGAGTGGCGAGATCGCCAATTCCGTGACCCAGACCGAAATCGCCAAGCGCTATGACGTCGACCGGGTCACGCTGATGACCACGTTGACGCGGCTGGCCGAAGATGGGCTGCTGATGCGCAACAAGGGGCACGGCTGGAGTTTCCTGCCGACGCTGGATAACGACAAGGCGCTGCGCAGTGGCTACCAGTTTCGCCTGATGGTCGAGCCGGCCAACTTCCTTGAACCTCAGTTCACGCCCAATCCCGCCGCGCTCGAGCGCTCGCGGCTACAGCATCTGTATCTGGCCAGCCATGCTGATTATGCGGCCGTCAGCAACGCGCTGTTATTCGAAACCGACGCGCAATTCCACGAGATGTTCGCCGAGTTCGGTGGCAACACCTTCGTGATTCAGGCCATCCAGCAACAGAATCGCCTGCGCAAGCTGCTGGAGTTTGCCGGCTACGCCAACCGTCGGCGGGTCCGTGCCTGGTGCACGGAGCATCTGGCGATCATCGACGCCGTTGCCAATGGGCAGTACGCCGAGGCCAGCGCGTTGATGCGCAAACACTTGACTCACGCCGACGATGCCGCGCAGCCGGGCAACAAATCGGCGCGCAGACCGGCGACCAAACCCCGCCCGCCGCGCAAGGTCGCGACGGTGCCCATTCCCGGCTAGCTTCGCGAGGAGCGCCCCATTCGAGAGAGGTCTTCATGGATTTTGGTTTGCAAGGTAAACGCGCACTGGTGCTGGGTTCCAGTCGTGGCCTGGGGCTGGCGATTGCCCAGTCACTGGCGGCCGAAGGCGCCGCAGTCACGTTATGCGGCCGTAACCGTGAAGCGCTCACGGACGCGGTCGTAAAGATCACCGCAAGCGGTGCAAACGCCGATTATCTGGTGCTTGATCTGGCCGATCCTCTCCAGCGCCGCGCCGCGCTCGAAGCGCAACTGGCCGACGGGCGCGGCTACGACATCCTCATCAATAACAGCGGTGGGCCTGCGCCGGGTGCGGTCAGTGCTGTCGAGCCTGCGCAGTGGCAGGGCGCTTTCGAGAGCATGGTCAGCGCGCTGTTCGACATCACCGCCATGGTGCTTCCAGGCATGCGCGAGCGCGGCTGGGGCAGGGTGATCAATCTGGTGTCTTCTGGCGTTGTGCAACCCATCCCCAATCTCGGTATTTCCAATACCTTGCGCGCCGCCATTATCGGCTGGGCCAAGACCTTGGCGGGAGAGGTCGCGGCAGATGGCGTTACCGTCAACTCGGTTATCCCCGGGCGTATTGCCACGGATCGCGTCGGCGAGCTCGACGAAGCAGCGGCCAGGCGCACCGGCACCACCGCGCAAGCGGTCGCCGAAGCCTCGCGCAAGACCATTCCGGTTGGCCGTTATGGCGATCCCGCCGAATTCGCCGACGCGGTGGCCTTTCTGGCCAGTGCCCGCGCAGGCTATATCACCGGGACCCATCTACGCGTCGATGGCGGCTTGATTCGCAGCATCTGAACACTCCCAACGGGCAGATCAGTCCAGCGTTGTGGCGCCGACACGGTGCCTGACGCGGGCGGGCGGATCTGCCCCTTCCATGCCCTGACCGAGAGAAAATTCCATGTCCACAGCCCTTTTGGCACAGCGCATGCGCCGTGTCCGGCCATCGCCCACCGCAGAAATCTCCGACAAGGTCCGCGCGTTGACGGTCGCGGGGCATTCGGTGATCAACCTGGGTGAGGGCGAGCTGGATTTCCCTACTCCAGCGCACATCGCCCAGGCCGGTATCGTGGCGATCAATGCGGGTGAAACCAAGTACACCGCGGTGCCCGGCAGCGCGCGCCTCAAGCAAGCGATCATCGACAAGTTCAGCCGCGAGAATGGCCTGAATTTCACCGCCGGCGAGGTGATCGCCGGTGCCGGCGCCAAGCAATTGATCTTCAATGCGCTGATGGCGACGGTGAATCCCGGCGATGAGGTCATCATCGCGGCGCCGTATTGGGTGTCATACCCCGACATGGTCGCGCTGGCTGAAGGCGAAACGCGAGTGGTCCAGTGTCATGAGGGCGACGGCTGGAAACTCCAGCCCGAGGCGCTTGAAGCGGCGATCACCGAACGCACGCGCTGGGTGCTGCTTAATTCGCCCAGCAACCCGACCGGTGCGGTGTACAGCGAAACCGAGATGAAAGCGCTGACGGACGTGCTGTTGCGTCACGAACAGGTGCTGATACTGGCCGACGACATCTACGAGCACACCCGTTACGGCAAGGCGTTCTGCACCCCGGCCCAGGTCGAGCCGCGTTTGCTGCACCGGACGTTGACGGTCAACGGCCTGTCCAAGGCCTTCTCCATGACCGGTTGGCGGATCGGTTACGCAGGCGGGCCGAAATGGCTGGTGGACGCGCTGCAGGTGCTGCAATCGCAAAGCACCTCGAACCCCAGTTCGATTTCCCAAGCGGCAGCAATCGTTGCCCTGGATGGCGGCACCGGTTTTATCGACGACTGGATCGAGCGGCTGGCGTGCCGCCGGGATCGTGTGCTTGCGAGTATCGAGCGCATCGTCGGGCTGAGCTGCCAGCTGCCGGAAGGGGCGTTTTACCTGTTCGTCAATTGCCAGGGCATGGTCGGCAAGCAGACAGCGGACGGCAGGGTGATTGCCGATGATTTCGATTTTGCCAGCTATCTGCTCGATGTCGCGAAGGTTGGTACCGTGCATGGCTCGGCGTTCGGAACGCCGGGTTATCTGCGCATTGCCTATGCGGTCGATGATCGCGTGCTTGATGAAGCGTGCCAGCGAATCGAAACAGCCTGCGCGCAGTTGCGCTAGGCGAGGCGCGGGTACGATCGCTCGTACCCGCGGTTTTCGGCTCAGACCAACAGCAAGGGACGCTCGACGGTACCGAGCACGCGGTACCCGGTTTCGGTGATAAGCACTGTCTCGCTGACGCCCACCGTAAATTCACCGTAGATGCGCAAGGCCGGTGGGATGTGGAAGCACATGCCCGCTTGCAGCTCGGTTTTCACCCCGCTGTACAGGCTCAGGATCGAGCCTTCGCCCCAGTCAGGCGCGAATGAAACGCCCACCGAGTAGCCCGTGCGCTTCTTGAACGCGTCGGTGAAGCCAGCCTGATCGATGACCGCCTGGCACGCGAAGTGCGATGCCTCGCACGGTTCACCTGGACGCAAGGCCTGCAGCGCCGCTTGCAAGGCCTCCTGGCAGACTTTTTCCATTTCCACCGCAATGGCGGGTGGTTTGCCAAGCCAGGCACAGCGCATCAGCGCAGCGTGATAGCGGTCGTGGCTGGCGGCCATTTCCAGGAAGGCAGGCTCGCCAGCCTGCAGAGTGCGTCGGCGCCAGGTGCCATGGGGAATCCCCGTCCGCGGCCCGCTGGACACCAGCGGCTCCATGCCCATGTATTCGGACCCAGCGCCAATCGAGGCGTGCAGCATCGCCGCCACCAGATCGTTCTCGCTGGCGCCTTCGCGCACCGCGGCCATGCCCGCGCGCATGCCGGCATCGACATAGCGCGCGGCACATTCGAGCTTTTCCACCTCGGCGGGAGATTTCACCGCCCGCAGTTTTTCCACGACGCCAGTGGCGTCATGCAGCGTGCCCAGCTTCGATTGAAGCGCTTCATAGACCGCCACAGGCAGGAACCAGCCGCGCTTTTCGATGGCGATGCGCCGACCGCTCCAGCCTTTGCGGGCAATGGCCGCCACCAGAAAGCCCACGGGGTCGTCGCCGTCCAGATACACCGAGGCATCGCTGATAAAGGTGTTGGCGATGAAGTTGAAGTACTCCAACTGCCGAATGACGAACATCGGCTCGCCCTCCACTGGCAACACCAGCGCCTGAAAGGTGTAGTAACCGGGCGTTTGCTGGCCGGTCAGGTAGAAGATATTCTCCGGGCCAGTGACGATCATCACGTCGATACCGGCCTGCACCATATTGGCTTTGGCGCGGCGCACGCGCTCAGCATATTCACTGGCAGCGAATGCCGACTCGCTGCCTTGGCGGACGTTGACAGGGGGCGTCAGGTTCATCAGAAACTCCAAATCAGTTGAGTTTTGTCGAGGTCAAGGGAGATGCCCAGGCCTGGTGCCATGGGCATCCAGACTTGGCCATCCTGGTAGTGGAGGGGGGTCGCGGGGTCGTCACATAGCCCATCGGCGCCGTACAGTTCCGCGAAGGGCGGATGGCTCGCGCAGGCCACATGCAGCGCGGCGGCCGTCGCGGCCGCGCCTTCGTTCATCTGTCCGATCATGCAGGTGACACCCGCGTCGGCCAGGCGCCGAGCAGCAGCCAGGCAGGGCGCGATGCCGCCGATCTTGACCAGTTTCAGGTGCGCCCACAGCTTGCCGCGCAAGGCGCAGAGTCGATCGAGATCGGCGGGCCCTGCCAGGCCTTCGTCGATCATCAGCGGCAGCGGACTGTGCGCGGCGAGCCGCTCCATGGCGTTCCAGTCACCGGCTGCGATGGGTTGTTCGACATAGGCCAGATCGAATTGCGCCAGAGCCTGGAGGTACGCTGGTGCTTGTCGCTGTGTCCATTGCCCATTGGCATCGACGGCGATCTTGATGCGGTCACCGAAGCGATCGCGCAAGGCCTGCAAACGCTGCAGGTCGTCGTCGAAGTGGGTCACGGCGATACGCACTTTGAGGTCTCGAAAGCCTCGATCGACGTAGGCCTGCGCCTGTGCGAGAAACACCTCGAACGACGACCAGAACAGTGTCTGGTTGCTGGCATGACCAACGACCGCGTCTGGGGCTCCCAACCATTGTGCCAAAGGCACGCCGGCACGCCGCGCGAGCAGATCATGCAAGGCGCAGTCGATCAGCGTGCGCACTGGCATGCTCATGTCGGCCGCCCAGTGCGGCATGTCGGTCAGCAATCGTTGCGGGTCCTGCTGCCAGTCGAGTGACGATACGGCCTGCAGTGCCTGCGCGATCACCTGATCCGGCGTATAGCCATTAAGGTAGCCGATGTTGATCCGCACCTCACCGACGGCCTGATGCTGGCCGTCGTCCAGGCACAGATACAGTGCCTCAAGCGCGCCGACACTGCCCGAGGCCGCAGTGTGCAGTTGCACGCCGTTGCCGTAATGCAGATCCGCACGGCGCAACGAAGCTTTGATGCTCATGCCTGCGCCTGGCGCAGCATCTGCAGGGCGATGTCACGGTAGATCAAGCTGGCAGCGATGAATTCGTCGATGGGCACGAACTCGTCGGGCTTGTGCGCCACCGCCAGCGTGCCCGGGCCAATCACGGTGCCGGTGGTGCCCAGGCTGCGGAAATGCACGAGGTCACAGCCGCCCTGAAATCCGAAAGGCCCGGCGTTGCCGTGATTGTGCTCGCGGCAGGCGGCGAGGCTGGCCTGCACGATGGCCTCGGACAGCGCGGTCTCGGTGGCACCGCCGGTGGTGGGCACGTACTTGAGCACCTCTGCCCGTACACCGAACTGCTCATTGGCCAAGGCCAGCAGCTGTGAAATTTCGGCTTTGACGTCGTCTTCGTTTTCGCCGGGAACCATGCGCCGGTCCAGTAGCAGATCACAGGCGCCGGGCAGCACGTTGTCAGCGTGCCCGCCGTTGATCCGTGTGACAGTGAGGCTGGCTTCGCCAACCAGCGCGTGGCAGTGGCACTTGACCGCGGTTTCATGGTGCTGCTCGATCAAGCCCAGCAGCTGTCCGGCCCGGTAGATTGCATTTTCGCCCAGGTGCGGCGTACCGGAATGCGCTGTCACGCCGTGCACTCGTACCAAGGGCCTGAGGCTGCCTTTGTGCGCGGTAAAGGCGGTGTTGGAGGTCGGCTCGCCGATCACCGCAAAATCGATGTGCGGCGGCTGGTTGGCCACGTAGTGCTTGGCACCCTCGCTGGCGATTTCTTCATCGGCGGTGAACACCGCCATCAGCGTGCCGGACCACCGGTCGCGGCAGGCCATGAGCATGCGCGTGGCTTCGATCATCGCCACCATCGGGCCCTTGGCGTCGCAACTGCCGCGCCCATACAGCTTGCCGTCGGCCTCGTGCAGCACGAACGGGTCCGTGGCCCAGCCTTCGCCGGCCGGTACGGTGTCGATATGGGTGTTGAAGGCGAAGGTCGGCCCAGGACCGTTGGCGTAGCGGGCGATGACATTGACGCGGCCGGGTTTGTACTCCGACAGCGAAAGATCGAAGCCCTCGGCTTCCAATAGCGTTTTCAGGTACTGAGCGGCTTCAAGCTCGTGGCCCGGCGGGTTCTCGGTGTTGATCGCGACCAGTGCGGCAAGGTCACGTTTCATTCGGGCAAAATCAGGTTGCTGGTTCATGTGCAAGGATCTCAGTGCAGGATCTGATCAAGAAAATGTCGGGTGCGGGGGTTGACCGCACCGCCAAAAAAATCGGCGCTGCTGGCGTTTTCGATGATTTCGCCGCTTTCCATGAAGACGATGCGGTCCGCGGCGCGGCGGGCGAAACCCATCTCGTGGGTCACCACCAGGCTGGTCATCCCCTCGCTCGACAGCTCGGCCATCACGTCGACCACTTCGCGGATCATCTCCGGGTCCAGGGCCGAAGTCGGTTCGTCGTAGAGCATGACTTTGGGCTTCATGGCCAACGAGCGGGCGATGGCTACCCGTTGCTGCTGACCGCCGGAAATCTCGTCCGGGTAGGCGTCGGCCTTTTCCGGGATGCGCACCTTGCCGAGCAACTCGAGCGCTATGTCATGGGCGTCGGCGCGGCTCATGCCCAATACCTGGATGGGCGCGAGCATGATGTTTTCCACCACCGAGAGATGGGAGAACAGTTCGAAGTTCTGAAACACCATGCCGATATCCCGGCGCAGCAGATGGACGTTGCGCTTGTCGTAGTCAATGCGCCGACCTTCGAAAAACAGGTCGCCGCCATCGGCAGGCTCGAGCTGATTGACGCAGCGCAGCAACGTGGATTTGCCTGATCCGGAAGGCCCGATGATCACTACGGTCTCGCCGGTCTGGACATTCAGCGAACAGTTTTTCAGTACCTTGAATGGCCCGTAGCTTTTGTCGATACCGATGAGTTCCAGCAGCGGTTTGGCGTTGGCCGAGAAATTCTTTTGCATGTGCGATTGCTCCTGGCAAGCAGTGGCCCTAACGAACGGCGGCGCCGCGTGAAGTGCCGAGCATGCGTTCCGTGAGGCTGGTGCGCGGGCCTTTGCGACGTCGTTTGGGATCGAGCTTGCGTTCGATCAGCGCCTGAACGCCCATGAACAGGGTGGTGAGGATCAGGTAGTAGATCCCTGCGGCAGTAAGGGCCTCGAAATAGCGAAAGTTCGCGCTCGCGGTCTGGTTGGCCACCAGCATCAGCTCTTCCACCGCCACCACCGAGACCAGCGCGCTGAGCTTGAGCATGCCGACCATCTGATTGCCGATGGGCGGCAGAATCATCCGCGTGGCTTGCGGGATCACCACATGGCGCAACACCGCAAAGGGCTTCATGCCCAGTGCCAGGGCGGCAGTGCGCTGGCCTTTTTTCACGGCCTGCATGCCGGAACGAATGATTTCGGCCATGTAGGCACCTTCGTTGAGCGACAAGGCCAATACCGCACTGACCATGGCCGACAGGCGAATGCCGAAGGTGGGCAAAACGTTGTAGATGAAGATGATCTGGAACAAGACTGGCGTGCCGCGAAACAACCACAGATACATCAGCGCCAGCGTGCGCCCCAGGCGCGTCTGGCTGTCTTGCAGCAGGGCGATGACAACGCCGACCGCGACGCCGAACACCAGCGAGTACAGGGTGATGAGCAGCGTCGTCACGGCCCCGTGGAAAAACGCCGCAGAGATGAAATATTGCCAAACCAGTTCAAGCGACATGATCGGTCCTCAATTGCAGTTGCCTGGCGCTGAAGCCTTGCAGCGCCGTGGCCTCTCGATGGTCAGGCATCAGTCGAACAGTGAAACCGTTGCAGGAAACTTCCATTTCTCGATGATCTGTTTGTAGGTACCGTCGGCAACCAGCTGCTTGAGCGCGACCTGCAGCGCATCGCTCATGCTGGTGTTGCCCTTGGCCACGGCCATGCCGATGCGGGTCTCGGATTCGAACTCGGGGCCAGCCGTCTTGTAGACGCCAGGCACATCTCGCAGCATCTGCACCACGCCGGGGGTGGAATCGAACGTGGCATCGGCGCGGCCCTGGCGCAGGCTGAGCGCCGAGGCTTGGGCGGTGGGCAGGGTCTGTACCGTGACCGGATTCAGCCCGGCATCGCGACAGCGCTTGTCGTCCTGGCGGGCGTAGGTTTCTTCAATACCGCCCAGCGTCACGGCGATGGTCTTGCCGCACAGCGAATTGTCGCGACCGGTAATCTTCGCGGGGTTGTCCTGAGTGACCACCACCTGATTGCCAATGCGCAAATAAGGGACGAAGTCGACCTGTGCGGCCCGCGCCTCGTTCATGTACATCGCCGAGTTGATGAGGTCTACGCGCTTGCCTTGCAGTGCCGGGATCAGGCCCTGGAACTCCATGTTCATGGCCGTCGGCTTGAGTGCCATGACCTTGCCGAGGGCCTCGATCAGATCGATGTCAAAACCGCTGAGCTTGCCGTCGGCCTGGAACTCGAATGGCGCAAAAGTCGCCGCAGTGCCATAAGTGAGCTGACCTGGAGTCATGACCGGAGCTGAACTGGCGGCGTTGACCCACGGGGCGGCGAGGAGGGCGATCATCAGGGTGATGGGGCGCAGGCTGATGCGTGAGGGTGTCATCATGAATAACTCCAAAACTATGGGTGTATTGCACGAGTTGTGTCAACAAGTGCAAATTATCCGGCAGTTGCAGTGAGCCCTTGAGGGGCATGCCGCTCTGTAATGATGCAGCGGGTGCGACTTGCGGCGTTTTTAGCAGGAGGGGTGATGCCTAATCAGGCGTCAAGGTTGTGCAGCAATATGCATTCCATGTTCTGGCTGTTTTATCCGATGGGGTATTTCAGGGGCCTGCGACCTGACGCCTCATGCTGTCCTTCGCCAAGGCCGAAAGGAGAAACGCTTCGATCAACGGATGTGCATTGTCACTTCGTGAGCCAAGTTCCGGATGGCCTTGCATGCCCTTGTAGAAGGGGTGCTGTGGCCAGTCGATAGCATCGATGATGTGCCCACTGAGATCGGTTGCGGTGATTTCCAGGCCAACGATTCGCAGCGGTTCAATCAGGGCGGGGTCAAGCATGAACCGGTGGTTGCAGCGAATCTCGCGGTGCTCACCGAACTGCCGTTCAAGCGCGCTGTTCGCAAAGCTCAGCGTGTGGCTCCCCAGCCGATGCGTCGGCAAACCCGGTGTGCCGGCCATTGGCGTAAAGCTTTTGCTGGGCGCATCGGGCGCTGCCTCAGCCATATTGACCTGCTCGAGCCCGGGGCAAGACTGCGCCAATGCGGTGGTCATCGATTGCATGCCCAGGCACAGCCCCAAGGTCGGGGTCATCGTGCGCAGGCCGTGTCGCGCCGCTTCGATTTGCCCCGGCACGTTGCGCATGTCCGAGCCACCTGGCAGAACGATGCCGGCCGCTTCAGCCAGCTCCGAGGGCTGCAGATGCTGTGGCGCAACGAACCGCACCCGCAGATCGATCTGCGTGGCCTGCGCGGCGTCGCCCAGCGCTGCCAGCGTGGCAGGGTAAATGTCGGTCTGATCGGATTGTGTGCCGATCAGTACGACGGTGAGCGTGGGTGTGCCCAGGGGGCTCTGCAGGCCATCTTGCGAGCGGCCCCAACGGCCGAAGGCATCGCGGGTCCAGGTTCCGTATTGCGAGGGCTGCTGTTGGGCCGTCTGCAGAACCCAGCGATCCTGCAGGCGGCGACCCTGCAGATGGACGACCGCCACCCCAGCCCGGTCGGCTTTATCGAGCAACTCGGCACGCAACGCTGCATTTTGGTACTCGGGATGCCACGGCACCACGACGGCACGCTGGGTTGCCATCTCGACTATTTGGTCGACACTGCTGACCGGCAGCACGTTATTGGCGGTGAGGCGCTCATACCAAAGCAGGCCGCTGGGCACCAGCGCGCCGGCGGCGGCAACCATCTGCACGGTGTCTGCCCCATGCTCGGGTCTGAACGCGACTGCGCAGTGCATCAGCAGCGCGTCGTCCATGTGCGCGACGCTGGCCGCCAGGGCACCGAACAGGGCAGGGCTGGCATTGGAATGGGTGACCAGCGTGAGGGCCATCGAGGGTCTCCGTTGGGGCGCGCACGGGCGCAACGTTGCGATGCAATCAAGAGTGTCCCTTTAACGCCGATAGAGATAGCCTGTATTTTTTGTTTCAATCAAAAGAATTTCTTATGGACAGTCGATACCTGAAAAGCCTGCTGGCCGTGATCGAATGCGGCTCCATCGCCGATGCTGCGCGCGCGGAGGGTCTGACTGCCGCGGCGGTCAGTCAACGCATCCAAGTGCTTGAACGCTCGCTGGGGTTCGCGCTGTTATCACGCGTGGGGCATTCGGCCAAACCCACCGAAGCCTGCGTGGCGCTGCTGCCACGCGCCCGCCATATTGTCAGTGAGGTGCAGTTGCTGGCCGGCGATGCCGATTTGAGCGGCATGACCGGTTCCCTGCGCATCGGTGCCATTTCCACCATGCTCACAGGATTGCTGCCCAGCGCCTTGCTGGAACTGAGTCGACAGGCCCCCGGTATCCAGACCTCGATTCTTCCCGGCACGTCACGCTCGCTGTATGCGGCCCTGCAGAACGGCGAGCTCGATGCGGCGATCATCGTCGCGCCACCGTTCGAGCCCCCGAAGATGTTTCGCGTGGCGCTACTCCACCGGGAGAAGCTGGTACTGGCGTCCAAAGCGTTGCCCGCCAACGGGATTGCCAACGTGTTGCAGGCCCATCCTTATATCTGCTACGAGCCGAGGTCCTGGGGTGGTTTGCATGCCGAACGCTACCTCAACGACAACGGTCTGGCGCTCAAGCCGCTGTTCAGCCTCGACGGCCTGGAGGCGATTGCCATGCTGGTGGCAGACGGCGTGGGTGCCAGTCTGGTCCCTCAATGGGCGGGGCTGGATCGGCTGGCCCAGGACTTCAACATTACTCCGGTGGGTGAAGGCTATGACCGCCAGATCGTGTTGATCATGCTGGCCCATACCGACCGGCCACGTATGCTTGAGGCTTTGCTGCAATCGTTGGCTAAACGCTGAGGAGCTGGCGGGTTTTGGATCGAGGTGGTTCTGCTTTCGAGCCGGCCTTGGGATCGCTCCCCCGCCAGTGGCCCTGAGCCCAAGCCCTTAACGGGAGGTATAACTCAGCTGCCAGCGCCGCGGGACTTGGGTAAAAGTGATGCCTAGCACCAACGCGAACACGCCGCTGACCCACAGTGCACGCAAACCAAGGTGGTTTTGCAATGTCGCACCGACTATCGCCCCTATCAACATTCCCGACCATGGCACAAGCTGTACGCGCCACCCTAGAGGCCGTTCTCCCGTCAACCATCCGCCAAGCCCCCGGCCAAATCTGGAAAGCGCACCCGTGACATAGGTGACACCGATCGGCAAGCCATTGACTTGTTCTACGGCGGCATTGAGCGCGCCCATGGCAAGAATGGTGGTGAACAGCGAGAGCGCTTGCGGCGCCAGTGTTGAAAGTGCTGCGGTGCAGAGCAGGGCTGCGATACATAGCATCAAGGGCCAGGCGCGTCGGCCGGTTGTTCGACTGATGACCACCCCAACCGAGTTACCCATCACGAATGTGATGACCACCAGTACCAAGTGCAGGATCGCGCGCCAATTGCCTTCACTGACCTCGACTGCCAGGCGCGTGGTATTTCCACTCATGAACGAGACAAAATCCCCCGTCGCCATGAATCCGATGGCATCCGTCATGCCCGATAGCATGCTGAGTGCGGCGACAAGAAACAGGCCGATCCGGCCTCGCCATATTCGTGCACGGGCAAGGCGTTGATTATTGAAGATCCTGCGAGGCTTGGGCAGCATCGGATCGTTCCTGGTAAAGGGATGGCAGGGCGCCGTTGTCGATTTATATCACCTTAAGCTCAGTCCCCAGCAGACGGTAACCGCTACAGGGTGCATGATGCTTGTCATCGTCGTCCCCGGAGCACCACCACCGTGGAATTCAAGAATTACTATCAGATTCAGTTTCGGAGGAGCGAAAGCGGAAGTACTGCGAAGATCTGCTCGAAGACCAGAAGACAGGCCCAAACCGTTTTGTGCTCAATCACGGGGGCTATGTGAGCTTAAACGAGGTGTATCCGCGCAAGTACTTTGCCTTACAGGTGGAGCTATACCACCTCTTAGCGAGTTTTCACGCCCGACGCATAAATGCGGCTACTACATGGTTGGAATGCCGAGGACTGCTTGAACCGGTGCCTCGCAGAGTGCTCCGTCCGTACTCACCTGAGTGGTTTGCTTCTCTGCGCGAATGGGACCCGAGACAGGCGGCTATGACGGAAGCTGGAATCACAGTGGTGGGAGCCTCGGATGTATGCAGCATATGCGCAGATGATCCAGCCCGGGATTATGTCTTTGTGATTGCTCCTCCGGCCGGGCTAGGAACAATTCGGCTCTGCGACGACTGTTTTGGCATCTAATCTATCGACCACCCCCTGGAACCGTTGTAGCCGAACATCATTTTCCGCCAGATTCCCCGCCGACTTCGGCCAAGCTGTGGATCGTCCGCGCCTGCGATCCACAGCGACGCATTCAAAGCTGCGCCGTTAACTTGATATTTAGTCGCCCCGGCATCCTGATTTAAAGGTTTTGGCGCCAAAGAGCGGATGTTCTTCTGGTCACGTGAGGGGGTTGTCGAAGGGCGGCAGCGTATGTGGGTTTCGTCGCGCGCAGCAAGGCCGGGGTTAAGACTGGACTTGCCCCTACCAAACCAGACACCAACTCCCCGTTAAATTGATGCTGCTGCCAAACGCCTAAACTCTCTCGGCGACCGATATTTCAAGGCGCTGTGAGGATGGTGCTCGTTGTAATGCTCGAAGGCAATCGTCAGATTGCGCAGCGCGGTTTCTCGATCCGGTTTAGGCATGTGCGCCACGTAATCACGCTTGATCGTCTTCACGAAGCCCTCTGCCATGCCGTTACTTTGCGGGCTGCGTACCGGTGTGGTCACCGGCTGCAAGCCGATCTGGCGAGCAAACAGACGCGTCTGCTCGGCGATATAGGCCGAACCGTTATCGCTCAACCATTGGACGGGCGTGCTCGGTAGTTGATCGCCAAATCGCTTCTCCACGCTTTCCAACATCAAGTCTCGGATGTCGTCACCGCTGTAGCCCGTCGGGCTGGCGACCCAGCTGATGGCTTCGCGGTCACAGCAGTCCAGGGCAAAAGTCACGCTCAACTTCGCACCGTCGTCGCAGCGAAACTCGAAGCCGTCCGAGCACCAGCGCGTATCGCTGGTCGTAACGGCAATCCTGCCTTCATGCCGGCGCTGCACGCCTGGCTGTTTGATGCGGCGTTCCAGCAGCAGATTGTGATCGCGCATGACGCGGTGAACCCGCTTCACATTGATCGGGGCCAGTGACTGGGCTTCACGCTCGCGGCGCAGCAACCCCCAAACACGACGGTAGCCATAGCTCGGCAACTCGCTGACTTGCCGCTTAACCTCAGCGACCAACTCCGTATCGTTCACGAGCCGACGTCGCCGTACTTTGGGCGATACCGATTGCTTGATTCGAACCGTTAATTGCGAGCGCGACACACCGAGACATTCGCTGACCAGTTTCACTGGTCGTCCCCCGGCAACAAGGGTGAGTGCGCAATCCATTTTCGCGACCGGGCGATCTCCACGGCCTCTTTGAGGACTTCGGCTTCCATCGTCTTCTTGCCCAGCATCCGTTGTAATTCGCGGATCTGCTTGAGCGCGTCGGTCAGTTCCGACGCAGGTACAACGGCCTCGCCAGCACTGACCGCCGACAAGCTCCCGTCTTGGTACAGCTTGCGCCACAGGAACAGTTGATTGGCATTGATGCCGTTGCGCCGGGCCACCACGGACACACAATGTCCGGGTTCAAGGCTCTCGCGAACCATGGCCAGCTTCTGGTCGGTGCTCCAGCGGCGTCGGCGTTCCTGTCCGAGTAGCTCGCCACCCTTATCGTTGCTGTTAGTCATAAACATACCCGTTTGCCTATCCGTTATCTTAAGGGGGGAACGGTGTCCTGTCTTTCATGGGGCTCGTTCAGCGAGTGTTCGAATCACTCCGTCCCGACCATTTATTCTTAACAAATCCAAGAGCTTAGCGGTTCTTGGATTTTTTTATGCCCAAGCTTTCCTCCCCTCTCCCGTTGTTGCCCCCACTTTTTGCCCCATCCAGATTTTCTTCCGTTCTAACGGTCCCCCCTACGTATGTCCAAGCTTGCTATGGAATCAACGTTCACGTCCCGTGAACACATATTGACTGCTAGCCACAGACCAATGGCCTCCCATTGGTCGTGTACGTACCTAAGTAAGTCAGTAGATATTGCCCCCGGGGATCACCGTCAATGTCCTATCAGCGTGTCAATACCATCGGGTTTGTCATGTACTCCGAAGCGATCCAACAGCGTTGAGGTCGCTTGGTTCATCCCGATCACATCTACCTGGATGCCTTCGCGGCGTAGCTTGAGCACAACCTTATCCAACGCGGCTACAGCTGTGATATCCCAAAAATGAGCTTCACACAGGTCAATCGTCAGGGTGTCGAGCCGCTCCTTGAGATCAAAGGCGTTGGAGAACCTGTCTGCTGAACCGAAGAACACTTGCCCCGTAACGTAGTATGTCCGGTGAGCATTTTTCGGATCACGCTTGGAGGACACGTCCAGGTAGTGGCCGATTTTGTTTGCGAAAAACATCGCGGCGAGCAGGGTTCCTGCGACCACTCCGAACGCCAGGTTATGAGTCGCAACTACAACCACAACGGTGACAACCATAACGATGTTGGTTGAGAGCGGATATCCCTTGAGATTGCGGATCGATCCCCAGCTGAAGGTACTGATAGACACCATGATCATTACTGCAACCAGCGCGGCCATTGGTATCCGGCCCAACCAATCCCCCAGGAAGATCATCATGATCAGCAGAGAAACTCCAGCAAACAAGGTAGAAAGTCGCGTGCGACCGCCTGACTTAACGTTGATCATCGACTGGCCAATCATGGCGCAGCCGGCCATGCCCCCTATGAGGCTAGTTGCGATATTGGCAACTCCCTGACCTTTGCACTCACGGTTCTTGTCACTGTTGGTGTCCGTCAAGTCATCCACAATCGTCGCGGTCATCATGGACTCTAGGAGTCCTACCACTGCCAACGCGGCTGAGTAAGGAAGCACAATCAGCAGGGTCTCCAAATTCAGCGGTACGCTTGGCCACATGAAAACTGGCAAGCTGTCAGGCAATGAGCCCATATCTCCCACCGTATGAATTTTCAGGCCCATGTATATCGAGCTTGCGGTGAGCACAATGATGCACACTAGCGGCGATGGCAGCAGCTTCCCTACGACAGGCAGTCGAGGGAAGAGATAGATAATCGCGAGGCCTCCAGCGGTCATGGCGTAAACCGGCCATGTAACACCAGTCAGCTCGGGCAACTGCGCCATGAAAATCAGGATCGCCAAAGCGTTTACGAAACCAGTTACAACCGAGCGCGATACAAACCGCATCAGCTCTCCCAGCCTTAAATATCCCGCTGCTATTTGCAGTACGCCGCAAAGCAATGAGGCAGCAAGCAGGTACTGAAGGCCATGATCCTTGACCAGATTCACCATCAGCAAAGCCATAGCACCCGTGGCCGCAGAGATCATTGCGGGCCGGCCACCGACAAATGCGATCACGGTACAAATGCAGAATGAGGCGTAAAGGCCAACCTTGGGGTCGACTCCAGCAATAATCGAGAAGGCGATAGCCTCGGGAATGAGGGCGAGCGCAACAACGAGTCCAGCAAGAACGTCAGCCCGGACATTTGATAGCCAGGCAGCTTTGATTTTTTCAAGCATGGTTTACCTATAGCAGGCACGGCATGACGCACAGCGGCCAACGCTGAGCAATGCAGGTGCTTCTGTCTTCATTTAGGTTGTGGGATAGCCGCGACCAAAAATCAGGCGCAGCTGAACGCGACCGCAGCTATGAGGCGGTCAGAGTATTGCGAGGGGGCGTAGCGCTAAGGAGGGGTAGGCAGCCAGTTGGAACGGGGCAAAGGTAATTCCCTTCGAGATGTCGTAGAAATAACCCACGAATTATACAGGTGAAAGGCGCAATCTTACAACCGCACCCCGTACAGCGAGGCAGTGCCGCAGGATGAAAAGCCCGTTAACGCCAATGGTGAGGCAGCAGACTCGAGACCTCACTAGCCTTATGGGTCGGTAACCGCGTCAGCACATCTTTGAGATAAGCATACGGATCATGACCGTTCATGCGTGCCGAATGGATCAAACTTATGATTGCCGCAGCACGTTTTCCGCCGCGCAGAGACCCCGCAAATAACCAGTTGGAGCGACCCAGTGCCCAGGGGCGGATCGTGTTCTCGACAGGGTTGGTGTGGCCGCTGTGCCGAAAATTTTCAAGCTTAGGGTGCAGTGGAAAAGTCGAGGGTGTAAGCTCAATCGTTTTGAGCGTTCCTCACACGTAACACGTTAATGACAAGTAGGCTCTAATGAAATGGTCAGATCCGCACTCCGATCCCGTCATTGCTGCCGTCCCCAAAAGGCGACAGGCCCCCAAAGGTGAAATGCGACGTGAAGCTCTACTGGACGCCGCGATCGTCATCATCGCCAGAACTGGGTATACGAGTGCGTCGATGAAAGACGTTGCTAGGCTTGCCGGTATCACCACTACGGGATTGCTCCACTATTTTCCTAACAAGATAGCCCTACTCACCGCAGTCCTGGATCGACGAGAGGCAGTGGCAACAGCTGAATTCGAACGACTGAATTTGCGAGGTTCTATGGTTGAGTTCCTGCAAGGACTGCGCACGATTTTTTACCACAGCATTGAGTTCGTAGAGATCAGCCAAGCATTCATGATGCTGAATGTCGAAAGTTTGGCGCAGAACCATCCAGCATGGCTCCGCTTCCAGCAGCGGTTTTACCGCGTCCACGGGGTCATGGCTTCCTACTTGGAAGGCTTAGTTGATGCGGGCGAGATTAGTTCAAAAATTGATCTGAAGCTATTAGCGCAGGAAATTTTCGCCATGATGGATGGTGCTCAGATCCAGTGGCTCAGGTGCCCCGACAAGGTTGATGCCATGCAGCTTTTCGATAGCTTCATCGATCGGCTGGCACTCACCCTTCCTACTGAAAGTTAGGCTCGCGTTAACCAGTTCTCGCATTGTAGTGGTCTACTAACCCCGGACACCTTTTTAGGCGAAAATGATCGCCACACAGAGGTGTTCGATGAGCAGACAACGACGTACCTTCACCCCCGAATTCAAGCGCGAAGCTGCCACCCTGGTGCTTGACCAGGGCTACAGCTACGCAGATGCAGCGCAGTCGCTTGGGTTGGTTGAGTCGGCCCTGCGCCGGTGGGTCAATCAACTCCAGCAGGAACGGGGTGGTGTCACACCGACTAGCAAAGCGCTGACACCCGAGCAGCAAAAAATCCAGGAACTGGAAGCTCGAATCAATCGGTTGGAACGGGAAAAATCTATATTAAAAAACCGCCTCCCCGGCGCGCCGCGGCCCACTGGACTAGAAACACTACGTACTACACTGAACTCTCTGGACAGTGGTCGCTGGCTTTTTGGAGGCTAAGTCCCCGTCAAAAAACTTGACCCAG
>NZ_JAIWJA010000018.1 GCF_020515695.1 Pseudomonas sp. MWU16-30317
AAGCACCAAGCTGGCAGCTTCGCGCTTGAATTCGGGGGTGAAGGTACGTCGTTGTCTGCTCATCGAACACCTCTGTGTGGCGATCATTTTCGCCTAAAAAGGTGTCCGGGGTTAGTAGACCACTACATCATTAAGTAGGGTAAGGAGCGCCAAAAGGTTTTTTATCTCTGGGCGTTCAAAAATACTTCCTAGATGAAAAACAGGAATGCCCCGAGCCTCCAGACCCTTGGCAATTTCGCTCAGACGAGTATTTGATGCGCACAGGACTGCCTGTCCCCGGTACGGAGTACCTGACGTGCGTAATGTCTCTATGGATCCCGCGAGTGCTGAAATTTCCTCTGCGGTTGACCCTACAATGCTTAGTTCTGGATGAGCCCCAGCACCTCCGCGGCTCGCTGTCAAAGATAGGGGTAACGCTCCCTGAGAAGCTTTCATGGCTGTGGAGAAGGTGGCGAATGTATCGACTATTTCTTGTTTTGAACGATAGTTGACACCTAATTTTTCGATTACTGCTTCGGGAAAATCCTCGCTAAAATGCGCCATATTGGAGGCGGACGCGCCGCGAAAACGGTAGATAGACTGCCGGGCATCACCAACCACCCATAGATTCTCCCCGCCTCCAACTATGGCCTTTAAGAGTCTTACTGATGATCTATTAACATCTTGATACTCATCCACCAGCACATGCTTGTGCCTTCTCCCTAATGCGGCCCTAACTTCCGCGTCAGCTTCTACCAGCCGCACCGGGTACGAAATAAGGTCGCCAAAGTCAATAAGCTTTTGCTCTCTCATCAATCGTTCATACACCTCATAAACACTTGCAACCTCCATGCATTTTTCAGCTCGAAGCAGTGCAGTTGAATCGCCTCCAGCGTTGCGAGTCATCGACTCAGCTAAACGAATGTAATCGGCAGCCTCTATAGATTCATCTTTCGCACGTGAAATGGCACTTAACATGTCATCTAGATCTAGTGTTGGATCCCATAGATTTCGATAATGCCGGAGTGAAAGCCGAGGTACTTCAGCTTCAAGTAATTCAATACCTTCGAGCCGATCAATAAGACGAGGCTCAGGCGGCAACTTCAAAATTTGATGAAATCGCCTGATAATATCAAGACCAAAAGCATGGAATGTCCCAATCCACATTGCTGCTGCGGCTAGTGGGTTAGATAAAGCAATTCGCTCGCTCAGCTCACTCGCTGCTTTGTTAGAGAACGTCAAAACCAGAATCGCGCTAGGATCCTCACCGTCGATAATAAGCTGTTCGACACGCTGCACTAGCGTTCTGGTTTTGCCTGTGCCAGGTCCAGCCTGTAATTGAAAGGGGGAGCCACGATGCGATGCAGCGACCTGCTGTGACAGATCAGGGCGAATATCACCCCGTTCGTTGAGGCTGTTTTCCTGTCCAGTAGAAACTCTTGGAAGCAACAGCGCGTCCAGAAGTTGCTGCTGTACAACAGGTAAAGGCGCACCTAGACGCTGAGCAATTTCTAAAGAGGAATACCCGTTTTCCACATGAAGGGCGCACGCAACTGAACGCGGTATTAAAAACTCACGCGCAAAGAGATCCATTTTAATTTCACGACGCTCACGAGCACCATAATCAATCAAGCTCTCAGCACCGACTGGAGCATCCTCCGTCGACCGCTCGGGCTGCGCGTCGAGCGTAACTGCATCATCGTTCCCCCCCTCCAACACTAAGTGTCCGAGTTCGTGAGCAACGAGAAACGCACGATCAAAATCGCTACCAATATCCTGATAGAGAATTGCTCCTGCCTGACTGTCAAAGACAGCCTGCCCTCCCTTTAAAGCTGGATCGCCCTTGGGCAAGCCATAGACATCAAGGTGACGTCTGCCCGCTTCAATTAGCGCAAATTCAAGTGGACACCAAGGATCGCTCCCTTCAGCGACAGCCGCGAGGTGGATTTTCTCAGCCTCTAATCTTGCCGCCTCGGTCGCATCCATATTCAGCCTCGAAGCGCTAGGAGCGCGTCCTGTTGATTGGTAGTTAACTGGGAGGTTTCCACGGCGTCATCAAAAGATATTTGTTCACTTGCGGTTGGCTTTTCACTCGACCTAAAACTTTGGCTAGAATCTATATTAGGAGGACTTGATAAGTATGCAAGCATACTATCAACAGTCCCACCAAGCTCCGACGCAAGCCTCGCAACAAATTTAGGAGGAAAAGTACTAGCCTTTATGCCCCGATCCCGAACCCGCCCAAGAAACAGACCATTTACATTAATCTTTCTAGCTACCTCTCTGAACGCCGAAGAACTAAGTTGAGCAAAAGGATTCATAAAATTATTTTGCTTCGGGCTAAAATTCAAGAATGACTCAACCTGACTCCAGGCCTTATTTATAGCTGCATCAGTTGCAGGAACTTGGGCATTCTCAACAAGTTCATCCCCCAGCATAAATTCTATAGAGCAGTCCACTAACGCACTAGCATGTTGAGGATAACTCTTGACATACCGCTCCAGCGTACCACTATCGTGATATTCCTCTACAGAAAAAGCTAAAAGCACCTCTTCTTCAGATATATTCTTATCTAAGCTCATATTTCATCTCCTCTTCAAGCGTAACCTTGAGAGATTTAAGGGCACGAGCACTTCGGTTTCGCACCGTTCGCTCGTCGCACTGGAGCATTTTTGCAATAGTCTGAACAGAGGGATCATTCGCATGTACAGGAATGCCCTTCAATCGCAGACCGATAACCTGCTTCTGGTCCTGTGGCAGACGGTCAATCGCTGACAATAGCGTTAGCCGGAAAGCTGGGTCATCGATTTTCATCAATTCGTCGCGGAGGCGATCCTCCCAAGCGACTTCCACTTCGGAAGAAAGAGAGCCGTCATCTGGATCCTGGCTATCGAAAGAGACCAAGACAGCATCGCCAACCTCAGCGTACAGCTTGCGCAATACAGAAATTTTAATGGTGCTTAGCGCTCTATCGAACCGTACTTCGTAAAAATCTAGAAGCCCATCGTCCGACTTACAGTCCTTGGTTACGCGCACAACAAAACGGTTGATGATTTCGTCGCAAATGTCGGAGGCATTACCAATCGCCGAGTCCCAGAGCCTGGAACGAAGTGATCGCTCAACGCGGCCCAAAAGAAGTCGGAACGTCTCCTCGAAGACCTTACGGTCAGAGGCCTGCCAAGCACGGCGGAGGAAGTAGACCAATACTTCCGACGGCACGTAGCCCTCGCTAGTTTTAGGCAGCGAAAGCTGCGTAGTCCTTTCACCGACGTCGACGCACTCTAACGTAGAAATCCAGGCCTCGATTTGAGGAGGACGCTTGTAAGTGATGCCCTGCTTATCCTTGCGATCTAACGGTACAGGCATCAATGCCTCCAGACAGCTATAACGGTAGTGTTACAAAATAGCGAAAGACAGCCATTCAGTTCGCTTCTCAGGTGTATTAGCCGTCGTCAATGATCGGGACCGAATGTCCACAACCCGGCGGTAGCGTACGAAGGCAGGCTCGATCCTATGAAGGGGAGGAGATAGCATGAAGCCTGACGCGCATGCGTCGAGGGGAGGAAGTGACGGAGTGCGGTTGCCCATTTGACCTAGGGGTAGCTCATCCATGATCGATATCGCTCAAGCTTGCACGTTGTCGGTAGTCAGCCACAGATGCATGATGGGGATCAAGCATTTCTAATGGCATAGTGATGCTTAATAGAATTCGACGTTGTCAGGGCAATCAGCAGCTACCTTTCGATTTTCGGCTCCTACCAGTAACGGCGATGGCTCAAAACAAAGTCCCCCCAGCTCAACAGATAAGCGAAGGGTAGAGAGGCATCCCCCATCCATCGACCAACACGCACGCTCTCTCGCCATTCTCCATGACAAAGCTCTTGGTCTTCGCCACCCTTGTTGGTACCTCCCCACACCGTACCTTTGCAATCATCGCTAGCTATCCTCCTGTCTCATTTTCTAAACATAGTCTTTGCTTTTTTTGGCAAAGAAAAAGCCCCAAAAGCAGGACTCTCGGGGCTTTGAGGAAAATACTTTACAGATAGAGTCTGAGTCGTATTCTAGAACGGAATATCATCATCAAAGCTGTCAAAATCCGGAGCCGGTTGCGGCGCGGACTGCTGTGGCGCAGGTGCCGAACGCGACTGCTGCGGTGCGGACGATTGCTGCGGGCGCGGGGCCTGCTGACGAGGGGCCGACTGCTGGTAGTTGTTGCCGCCTTGAGCGTTCTGGTCGCCCTGTGGACGGCCGCCCAGCAGCTGCATGGTGCCTTGCATGTCGACGACGATTTCAGTGGTGTAGCGCTTGATGCCGTCTTTTTCCCACTCGCGGGTCTGCAGCTTGCCTTCGATATAGACCTGCGAACCTTTGCGCAGATATTCGCCGGCGATCTCGGCAACCTTGCCGAACATCGAAACGCGGTGCCACTCGGTCTTCTCGACCTTCTGACCCGATTGCTTGTCGGTCCACTGCTCGCTGGTGGCCAGGCTCAGGTTGGTCACCGCGTTGCCGTTAGGCAGGTAACGAACTTCAGGATCCTGACCGCAGGTACCGACCAATATGACTTTGTTAACCCCACGGGCCATAACGTTCTCCTAGGCTTCGCTCGCCGCCGAGGCCGGATTGACCAGGCGCTCCAGGGACGGGCGATCCAAAATTTCTGTGTCCAATTTGATGTAGATGGCAGCTTCTTCTGCCACCACTACGGCATCCGTCACTCCCGGAACTGCCTTGAGGCGTTCGCTCAGGCCGGTTTCACGCAGCGCCTCGGGCGACAACGGCAGACGCAGGCTCGTGACGTATGGTGGTTCGCGCATAGTAACAGCTATGGCCAACCAAATCGCCAGCAGCCCGGCGCATCCCAGAAATACAACGCTCAAACCGCCGTGCTGAAACAGGAAACCACCGAGAATACCGCCCATCGCCGCGCCCAGAAACTGACTGGTGGAGTACACGCCCATGGCCGTGCCCTTGCCGCCAGCCGGAGACACCTTGCTGATGAGTGAAGGCAGCGAGGCCTCGAGCAGGTTGAAGGCGGTGAAAAAGACCACCGTACCGACCACCAGTTCCGCCAGGCTGTAGCCCCACTCCCAGAAAAACAGCTCTGTGAGCATGAGGACAGCGATCGCCCCGGAGAGGACTTGCTTCATCTTGCGCTTTTTTTCGCTGTAGATAATGAACGGAATCATTGCAAAAAACGAAATCACCAGCGCGGTCAGATACACCCACCAATGCTGTTCCTTGGGCAAACCGGCCCGCTGCACAAGGGCTAGCGGCAGCGCCACGAAGCTGGCCATCAGTACCGAGTGCAACACGAAGATACCAATATCCAGGCGCAGCAGATCGGGATGCCGCAAGGTGGCCCCCAAAGCCTGCTTGGCCACTCCCGACTCACGGTGAGTGAAATGCTGGGAAGCCGAAGGCACCACGAAGCGAATCAGCAATACCCCAACCATGGCCAGCACCGCCGTGGCGATGAACAGGCCCGACAAGCCGAACGCACGGGTCACCAGCGGGCCGACCACCATGGCTACGGCAAAGGACACGCCAATGCTCATGCCGATGGTGGCCATGGCCTTGGTGCGGTGCTGCTCGCGGGTCAGGTCCGACAGCAAGGCCATGACCGCGGCCGAGATGGCCCCTGCGCCCTGCAGGATACGCCCGGCGATCACACCCCATATGGAGTCGGCCTGAGCGGCGAGCACGCTGCCCAAGGCGAAGATCACCAGCCCGACATAGATCACCGGCCGGCGGCCGATGCGGTCGGAGATGATCCCGAAGGGAATCTGCAGCACGGCCTGTGTCAAGCCGTAAGCACCAATGGCCAGGCCAATGAGCGCTGGCGTAGCACCGGCCAGGTCCATGCCGTAGGTGGCCAGGACCGGCAACACCATGAACATGCCCAGCATACGAAATGCGAACACCAGGGCCAGCCCACCCGCCGCGCGGGTTTCACTGCCACTCATGCGATCGCTCTGTGAATCGTGCATGGATAAACCTCGTGTGAACCGGCGGCGATTCTACCAGTCCCACAGTTTTACGGCACACACGGCGACGCTATGCCGCGCATGTTCATGTTCCTTCATGTTCATCCGATGCCACCTTGAAGTGCAGTGAGCGGGTCTAGCCCCGTATACTCTTCTGTTTACCGCCTGCCGCGCGAGGCCGCCTTGGACAAGATTCTGGTACGTGGGGCTCGAACCCACAATTTGAAAAACATCGATCTGACCCTGCCACGCGACAAGCTGATAGTGATTACCGGCCTGTCGGGGTCGGGCAAATCTTCTCTGGCATTCGATACGCTCTACGCCGAGGGCCAGCGCCGTTACGTCGAGTCGCTGTCGGCCTACGCCCGGCAGTTCCTGTCGATGATGGAAAAACCCGACGTCGACACCATCGAAGGCCTGTCGCCGGCGATTTCAATCGAACAGAAATCCACCTCGCACAACCCCCGCTCCACCGTCGGCACCATCACCGAGATCTACGACTACATGCGTCTGCTGTACGCTCGTGTGGGTCAACCGCGCTGCCCGGATCATGACATTCCACTGGAAGCCCAGACGGTCAGCCAGATGGTCGACCTGGTATTGGCCCAGCCTGAAGGCAGTAAACTAATGCTCCTGGCGCCGGTGATCCGCGAGCGCAAGGGCGAGCACCTGTCGGTGTTCGAAGAGTTGCGCGCGCAGGGGTTCGTCCGTGCTCGCATCAACGGCAAGCTGCACGAGCTCGACGAATTGCCGAAGCTCGAAAAGCAGAAGAAGCACACCATTGAAGTCGTGGTCGACCGTTTCAAAGTCCGTGCTGACTTGCAGCAGCGTCTGGCCGAGTCGTTCGAGACCGCCTTGAAGCTGGCTGACGGCATCGCGCTGGTCGCACCGATGGACGACGAGCCCGGCGAAGAGATTATCTTCTCGGCGCGCTTCGCTTGCCCGATCTGCGGCCATGCCATCAGCGAGCTTGAGCCCAAGCTGTTTTCCTTCAACAACCCGGCCGGCGCCTGCCCTACCTGCGACGGCCTGGGCGTGAAGCAGTTCTTCGACGCCAAGCGCCTGGTCAACGGCGAGCTGACCCTGGCCGAAGGCGCGATACGCGGTTGGGACCGGCGCAATGTCTATTACTTCCAGATGCTCGGCTCACTGGCCTCGCATTTCGGCTTCAGCCTTGAAGAGCCCTTCGGCGAGTTGCCGGCGGAGCGCCAGAAGCTGCTGCTCTACGGCAGCGGCAAGGACAACGTCGACTTCAAATACCTGAACGACCGCGGTGATATCGTCAAGCGCTCGCACCCGTTCGAAGGCATCGTGCCTAATCTCGAGCGGCGCTACCGCGAGACCGAGTCGGCCACGGTGCGCGAGGAGCTGGCGAAGTTTCTCAGCACCCAGCCGTGCCCGGATTGCCGCGGTACGCGTTTGCGCCGTGAAGCACGTCACGTGTGGGTAGGTGAAAAAACCCTGCCTGCGGTGACGGGCCTGCCAATCGGCGATGCCACTGAATACTTCGCTGGCCTGACCCTGACCGGTCGCCGCGGCGAGATCGCCGACAAGATTCTCAAGGAAATCCGCGAGCGCCTGCAGTTTCTGGTCAACGTCGGCCTCGACTACCTGACGCTGGACCGCAGTGCCGACACGCTGTCGGGCGGTGAAGCACAGCGTATCCGCCTGGCCAGCCAGATCGGCGCGGGCCTGGTGGGGGTCATGTATATCCTCGACGAGCCTTCCATCGGCCTGCACCAGCGCGACAACGATCGGCTGCTGGGCACCCTCAAGCATCTGCGCGATATCGGCAACACGGTGATCGTGGTCGAGCACGACGAAGACGCTATTCGCATCGCCGACTATGTGGTCGACATCGGCCCTGGCGCCGGCGTGCATGGCGGTCATATCGTTGCCGAAGGGACTGCACAGGAGGTCATGGATCACCCAGATTCGCTGACCGGCAAATATCTGTCCGGACGGATGAAGATCGTCTATCCGGCAAAGCGCACCCCACGCAACAAGAAGCTGTCGCTGACCGTCAAGGGTGCTCGCGGGAACAACCTGCGCAATGTCGACCTGGAAATCCCGATAGGTCTTTTGACCTGTGTGACCGGTGTGTCCGGCTCAGGCAAGTCGACGCTGATCAACAACACGCTGTTCCCACTGGCCGCTACTGCACTTAATGGCGCGACGACCCTGGAAGCCGCCGCGCACGACAGCATCGACGGCCTGCAGCATCTGGACAAGGTCGTGGATATCGATCAGAGCCCGATCGGTCGTACGCCGCGTTCGAACCCGGCAACCTACACCGGTTTGTTCACACCGATTCGCGAGCTTTTCGCCGGTGTACCCGAGGCACGTTCGCGCGGTTACGGGCCGGGGCGTTTCTCGTTCAACGTCAAGGGCGGGCGCTGCGAGGCTTGCCAGGGCGATGGCTTGATCAAGGTGGAGATGCACTTCCTGCCGGACATTTACGTGCCTTGCGATGTGTGCAAGAGCAAGCGCTACAACCGCGAAACTCTGGAGATCCGCTACAAGGGCAAGAGCATCGACGAAGTGCTGCAAATGACGGTCGAGGAGGCGCGGGTGTTCTTCGATGCCGTGCCAGCATTGGCGCGCAAGCTGCAGACGCTGATGGATGTGGGGCTGTCTTACATCAAGGTCGGGCAATCGGCAACGACCCTGTCGGGGGGCGAGGCGCAGCGGGTCAAGCTGTCCCGCGAGCTGTCCAAGCGCGACACCGGCAAGACCCTGTACATCCTCGATGAGCCGACCACTGGCCTGCACTTCGCGGATATCCAGCAACTACTCGATGTACTGCATCGTTTGCGCGACCATGGCAATACCGTGGTAGTCATCGAGCACAACCTGGACGTGATCAAGACCGCCGACTGGATCGTCGACCTCGGGCCTGAGGGTGGCTCCAAGGGCGGCATGATCATTGGCTGCGGTACGCCCGAGCAGGTCGCGGCGATGAAGCAGTCGTATACCGGGCATTATCTCAAGCCGCTGCTGGAGCGGGACAAGGCTTGATGCCAATCCCTTGTGGCGATGGCGATCTCATGATCGCTTTCGCGTGCAAGTTTTGCCCATAGTCTAGGAGCAAAGCTTGCCCCCAAAGGAGCGTGCCCAATTGCAACATTGTGCACTGCAACAACAAAAAGCCCCGGACACATAAGTGGCCGGGGCTTTTCTTATCAGCGTGGAAATCAGAACTGCGATTGCAGGTAGTTTTCCAGGCCGATGTTCCTGATCAGACCCTGCTGCTTCTCCAGCCAATAGGTGTGATCTTCTTCAGTGTCCGACAACTGCACGCGCAGGATATCGCGGGTGACGTAGTCGCGGTGCTGCTCACACAGCGCAATCCCTTTGCACAGCGCGGCGCGTACTTTGTATTCCAGGCGCAGGTCGGCTGCGATCATTTCCGGCACGGTGGTACCGACTTCGAGATCGTCCGGGCGCATGCGCGGCGTGCCTTCGAGCATCAGGATACGGCGCATCAAGGCGTCGGCATGACCCGCCTCTTCTTCCATCTCGTGGTTAATTCGCTCGTAGAGCTTGGTGAAACCCCAATCTTCATACATCCGCGAATGGATGAAGTACTGATCACGCGCGGCCAGCTCACCGGTCAGAAGCGTGTTGAGGTAATCAATAACGTCCGGGTGACCTTGCATCGCCCTGAATCTCCCTGCTGTAAAGGCTGTAGTTTGAACCAAGCCGTCGCACAGGTCGACACAAAGTAGCTAAAAATTGCCGATATTCGGCGAAACGCGAACTATTAACAGCAAAAACCGCCCATCTGAGGGCGGTTCTGCTTCGCATTTAGACTACGTTCAAAATTTAGCCCAGTTGCACGCCCAGCGCATTCGCGACGCCTTGGCCATAGGCGGGATCAGCCTTGAAGAAGTGCTGCAACTGACGCTGCACCACATCGCTGCTCACGCCTGCCATAGCACCCGCGATGTTGCTGATCAACAGTGCCTTTTGCTCGGCATCCATCAAACGGAACAGCGCGCCCGCATGGCTGTAATAATCGGTATCTTCGCGATGATCGTAACGATCGGCCGCGCCGCTCAGAGCCAGTGAAGGTTCCGCGTATTGAGGGGCCTGCTTAGGCGCGTCGCTATAGCTGTTCGGCTCGTAGTTCGGCGCTGCCCCACCATTGCTGCCAAACGCCATTGAACCATCACGTTGGTAGCTGTTGACCGGGCTACGCGGGGCATTGACCGGCAGCTGCTGGTGATTGGTACCCACGCGATAGCGATGAGCATCGGCGTACGCGAACACACGCCCCTGCAGCATGCGATCAGGCGACAGCCCCACACCGGGCACCATGTTGCTAGGACCGAACGCGGCCTGCTCGACCTCGGCGAAATAGTTGAGCGGGTTACGGTTGAGCTCGAGCACACCCACTTCGATCAACGGGTATTCCTTCTGCGACCAGGTCTTGGTCACGTCGAAGGGGTTCTCATGGTGCTGGTGCGCTTGCTGCTCGGTCATGATCTGCACGCAAACGGTCCACTTGGGGAAATCGCCGCGCTCGATGGCCTGGAACAGGTCGCGCTGGGCGTAGTCGGGGTCGGTCCCGGCAATACGCGCAGCATCGGCCGGCGCAAGGTTCTTGATGCCTTGCTGGGTTTTGTAGTGCCACTTTACCCAGTGGCGTTCACCTGCAGCGTTGAGCAGGCTGTAAGTGTGACTGCCGAAGCCGTGCATGAAACGGTATCCGTCCGGAATGCCGCGATCGGAAAAGAGGATAGTGACCTGGTGCGTCGCCTCAGGGGAGTGCGACCAGAAATCCCACATCATCTGCGCGCTTTTCAGATTGCTTTGAGGCAGGCGCTTTTGAGTGTGGATGAAATCGGGGAATTTCAACGGGTCGCGGATGAAAAACACGGGCGTGTTGTTACCGACGATGTCCCAGTTGCCTTCTTCGGTATAGAACTTAAGTGCGAAGCCGCGCGGATCGCGCTCAGTGTCCGCAGAGCCGCGCTCACCGCCGACCGTGGAGAAGCGCAGAAAGGTCGGGGTCTGTTTGCCGACGGTGTCGAACAGCTTGGCGCTGCTGTATTGGCTGATGTCACGGGTCACTGTGAAGGTACCGTAAGCGCCCGAGCCCTTGGCGTGCACACGACGCTCTGGGATGTTCTCACGGTTGAAATGCGCGAGTTTTTCAATGAGGTGAAAGTCGTCGAGCAGCAACGGACCGCGTGGGCCGGCAGACCGAGAGTTCTGGTTGTCGGCGACTGGAGCGCCGCTGGCGGTGGTAAGGGTCTTCTGGCTCATATGATGTCGTCCTCTATCAGGCCTTGTAGTGCCGGGCTAAACGGCTGGTGGCCAGTATCATTGAAAACGACAGCGACCTCTAATTTATAGATATTTTGTGCGCGATAGTTTTAAACAATGAAGCATCCACTGCAAAAATCGCACGCACAAAAAAACCGGGCACTAGGCCCGGTTTTCTTGAACAGACTTTTCGTCTTATTCAGCAGCTTCTACAACGCCACCGACAGGACGATCAACCAGTTCGACGTACGCCATAGGCGCGTTGTCGCCAGCGCGGAAACCGCACTTGAGGATGCGCAGGTAGCCACCCTCACGGGTTGCATAACGCTTGCCCAGATCGTTGAACAGTTTACCAACGATAGCTTTCGAACGAGTACGGTCGAAAGCCAGACGACGGTTGGAAACGCTGTCGATCTTGGCCAGGGTGATCAGCGGCTCGGCAACGCGACGCAGTTCCTTGGCTTTTGGCAATGTAGTTTTGATCAGCTCGTGCTCGAACAGCGACACCGCCATGTTCTGGAACATAGCCTTACGGTGCGAGCTGGTACGGCTCAGGTGGCGACCACTTTTACGATGACGCATGGTTCATTCCTTACCAAACACGACGTTCGGTGATTACGACGATCAGGCAGTCGCCTTGTCGTCCTTCTTAAGACTTGCAGGCGGCCAGCTGTCGAGGCGCATGCCGAGAGACAGACCACGCGAGGCCAATACATCCTTGATTTCAGTCAAGGATTTCTTGCCCAGGTTCGGAGTCTTCAACAGTTCTACTTCGGTGCGCTGAATCAGGTCACCAATGTAGTAAATGTTCTCCGCCTTAAGGCAGTTGGCCGAACGTACGGTCAGTTCCAAATCGTCAACCGGACGAAGCAGGATCGGATCGATCTCGTCTTCCGGTTCAACCACTGGTGCCTCGGCTTCACCCTTGAGGTCCACGAACGCAGCCAACTGCTGTTGCAGGATGGTTGCAGCGCGACGGATAGCCTCTTCGGGATCCAGAGTACCGTTGGTTTCCAGATCAATAACCAGCTTGTCCAGGTTGGTGCGCTGCTCGACACGGGCGTTTTCCACCACGTATGCGATACGGCGTACCGGGCTGAACGAAGAGTCAAGCTGCAAGCGACCGATGCTGCGGCTTTCGTCTTCATCGCTTTGACGCGAGTCGGCCGGTTCATAACCACGACCACGAGCTACAACGAGCTTCATGTTCAGGGCGCCGTTAGACGCCAGGTTAGCGATTACGTGATCGGGGTTAACGATCTCGACATCATGATCCAGCTGAATATCGGCAGCGGTAACCACCCCCGAACCCTTTTTCGACAAGGTCAGCGTAACTTCGTCACGACCGTGCAGCTTGATGGCGAGACCTTTAAGGTTCAACAGGATTTCAATGACATCTTCCTGTACACCTTCGATGGCGCTGTACTCATGGAGTACACCGTCAATCTCGGCCTCGACTACTGCACAGCCAGGCATGGAGGACAACAGGATGCGGCGCAGCGCGTTGCCCAGGGTATGGCCAAAACCACGCTCGAGAGGCTCGAGGGTGATTTTAGCGCGGGTTGGACTGACAACTTGCACATCAATGTGGCGAGGTGTCAGGAACTCATTTACCGAAATCTGCATGGATGCACCTATTTTCTAGCCCTTACTTGGAGTAGAGCTCGACAATCAGGCTTTCGTTGATGTCGGCGGACAGATCACTGCGAGCTGGAACGCTTTTGAAGACGCCAGATTTTTTCTCAGTGTCTACTTCTACCCATTCTACGCGGCCACGCTGGGCACACAGATCGAGAGCTTGGACAATGCGAAGCTGGTTCTTTGCTTTCTCGCGAATCGCGACCACGTCACCAGCACGAACCTGGTAGGACGGAACGTTTACGGTTTTGCCGTTAACGCTGATCGACTTGTGCGATACCAGCTGACGGGATTCGGCACGAGTCGAACCAAAGCCCATACGGTATACAACGTTGTCCAGACGGCATTCGAGCAGTTGCAGCAGGTTTTCACCGGTTGCACCTTTCTTGCCAGCAGCTTCTTTGTAGTAGCCGCTGAACTGACGCTCGAGAACGCCGTAGATACGACGGACTTTCTGCTTTTCACGCAGTTGAGTACCGTAGTCGGACTGGCGACCACGGCGCTGGCCGTGGATACCTGGGGCTGCTTCGATGTTGCACTTCGATTCCAGGGCGCGAACGCCGCTTTTCAGGAACAGGTCAGTGCCTTCACGACGCGCCAGTTTGCATTTTGGACCAATGTAACGAGCCATTATCTATCGTCTCCTGATTACACGCGGCGCTTCTTCGGCGGACGGCACCCGTTGTGCGGGATTGGCGTCACGTCGGTGATGCTGGCGATCTTATAGCCACAGCCGTTCAATGCACGGACAGCGGACTCACGACCTGGACCTGGACCTTTGACGTTGACGTCAAGGTTTTTCAGGCCATATTCCAGCGCAGCTTGACCAGCACGTTCAGCAGCTACTTGAGCAGCGAACGGGGTGGACTTGCGAGAACCGCGGAAACCCGAACCGCCGGAGGTTGCCCAAGACAGGGCGTTACCTTGACGATCGGTAATGGTCACGATGGTGTTGTTGAAAGACGCGTGGATGTGGGCGATGCCATCAACCACTGTCTTTTTGACTTTTTTACGAGGACGAGCAGCAGGTTTTGCCATGACTAAATTCCTGTCGATTCGCTGGTGCGATTACTTGCGGATCGGCTTACGAGGACCTTTACGGGTCCGCGCGTTGGTCTTGGTACGCTGACCGCGTACTGGCAGACCACGACGATGACGAAGACCGCGATAGCAGCCCAGATCCATCAAGCGCTTGATTTTCATGTTGATTTCGCGACGCAGGTCACCTTCAGTGGTGAACTTCGCCACTTCGCCACGCAGCTGTTCAATCTGCTCGTCGCTCAGATCCTTGATCTTCGCAGCTGGGTTTACCCCAGTGTCTGCACAGATTTTCTGTGCAGTTGTGCGACCAACACCATAGATGTAGGTCAGCGAGATAACAGTGTGCTTGTTATCTGGAATGTTAACGCCTGCAATACGGGCCATTCAGTGGGACTCCAATTGACAGCTACCTACGCCCCGGAAGCCAAGAAATAGGGCGCAAGATGATATCGCTGTAATAACAAATAATCAACCCAGCAGCGCACTAGCTGCTGGGCTTGTAGCACATCACACTCAGCCTTGGCGCTGCTTGTGACGCGGTTCCGCGCTGCAAATGACTCGAACGACGCCTTCGCGACGAATGATTTTGCAGTTACGGCACAGCTTTTTCACCGATGCACGAACTTTCATTGCCAACTCCTCGAACCTTAAGGGACTCTCAGCGCAGCAGACCGCTGCCACCGTAGCCTTTCAGGTTGGCTTTTTTCATCAGGGATTCGTACTGGTGCGAAACGAGGTGCGATTGTACTTGGGACATGAAGTCCATCACAACCACTACCACAATCAGCAGCGAAGTCCCGCCAAGGTAGAACGGAACGTTTGCAGCCACCACCAGGAACTGGGGAAGCAGGCAGACGCACATCATGTACAGAGCACCGAACATGGTCAAACGAGTCAGGACGCCATCAATGTAGCGTGCCGACTGCTCGCCTGGACGAATACCCGGAATAAAGGCACCGGACTTCTTCAGGTTTTCCGCTACGTCTTTCGGATTGAACATCAACGCCGTATAGAAGAAGCAGAAGAAAATAATCCCTGCACTAAACAGCAGAATATTCAACGGCTGACCAGGAGCGATCGACTGCGAGAGATCCTGCAGCCAGCCCATACCCGCAGACTGACCGAACCATTGCCCCAGGGAAGCTGGGAACAACAGGATGCTGCTCGCGAAAATAGCCGGAATCACACCAGCCATGTTCACTTTCAGCGGCAAGTGGCTCGTCTGCGCTGCAAAAACCTTGCGGCCCTGCTGACGCTTCGCATAGTGAACGGCGATACGCCGCTGACCACGCTCGATGAATACCACAAAACCGATGATCGCTACTGCCAACACACCGATCGCAACCAGCGCGAAAATATTGATATCGCCCTGACGCGCAGACTCGAAAGACTGCCCTACTGCTCTCGGAAGACCGGCGACGATACCCGAAAAAATCAGCATCGAGATACCGTTACCGACACCACGCTCGGTAATCTGCTCGCCCAGCCACATCATGAACATTGCACCGGCCACAAAAGTGGACACCGCAACGAAATAGAAGCTGAGACCACCAGCGAACGCTACACCCTGGTTGGCCAAACCAATGGACATGCCAATTGCTTGAACCAAGGCCAGGATAACGGTGCCATAGCGGGTGTACTGGCTGATCTTGCGACGGCCAGCTTCACCTTCCTTCTTCAACTGCTCCAGCTGCGGGCTAACGGCGGTCATCAGCTGCATGATGATCGATGCCGAAATATACGGCATGATCCCCAGTGCAAAGATGCTCATCCGTTCCAGCGCGCCGCCGGAAAACATGTTGAACAAGCTAAGAATGGTCCCCTCATTCTGTTTGAACAGATCGGCCAGCCGGTCCGGGTTGATACCGGGCACTGGGATGTGTGCGCCTATTCGGTAGACGATAATCGCCAGGAATAGAAAACGCAGACGAGCCCAAAGCTCCGATAACCCGCCTTTGCTGAGCGCTGAGAGAGCACCTTGCTTAGCCATTTATTCCTCGAACTTGCCGCCAGCTGCTTCGATAGCCGCGCGCGCACCTTTGGTGGCGGCGATTCCCTTGATGGTGACAGCGCGAGTCACTTCACCGGACAGCATGATTTTCACACGCTGCACGCTTTGGTTGATCACGTTGGCATCCTTCAAGGACTGCACGGAGACGATGTCGCCTTCCACTTTGGCCAGCTCGGACAAACGCACTTCTGCGCGGTCCATGGCTTTCAGGGAAACGAAACCGAACTTCGGCAGGCGACGATGCAGCGGCTGTTGACCGCCTTCGAAGCCTGGAGCGATGGTGCCACCGGAACGGGAGGTCTGACCTTTGTGGCCGCGGCCACCAGTCTTACCCAAACCGCTACCGATACCACGGCCCGGACGATGCTTTTCACGACGGGAACCCGGCGCTGGACTCAGATCATTGAGTTTCATCGATTAACCCTCGACTCGCAGCATGTAGTAAGCCTTGTTGATCATCCCGCGATTCTCGGGAGTATCCTGGACTTCTACAGTGTGACCGATGCGACGCAGCCCCAGACCCTTAACGCACAATTTGTGGTTAGGGATGCGACCGGTCATGCTTTTGATCAGCGTTACTTTAACGGTAGCCATGATCAGATGATCTCCTCTACGCTCTTGCCGCGTTTAGCAGCAATCGACGATGGGGACTGCATCGACTTCAGACCTTTGAAAGTGGCATGAACCACGTTCACAGGGTTGGTCGAGCCGTAGCACTTGGCCAGAACGTTCTGAACACCGGCAACTTCCAGTACGGCACGCATTGCGCCGCCGGCGATGATGCCGGTACCTTCGGAAGCAGGCTGCATGTAAACCTTCGAAGCGCCGTGAGCGGACTTCATGGCGTACTGCAGAGTGGTACCGTTCAGGTCCACCTGGATCATGTTGCGGCGAGCAGCTTCCATAGCCTTCTGGATTGCAGCAGGCACTTCACGCGACTTGCCACGGCCGAAGCCTACACGGCCCTTGCCATCACCTACCACGGTCAACGCGGTGAAGGTGAAGATACGGCCGCCTTTAACGGTTTTTGCAACGCGGTTCACTTGAACCAGCTTCTCGATGTAGCCTTCGTCGCGCTTTTGGTCGTTATTTGACATAACTTAGAACTCCAGCCCAGCTTCACGAGCAGCATCAGCCAGCGCTTTCACGCGACCATGGTACTTGAAGCCAGAGCGGTCGAAAGCCACCTGCGAGACGCCAGCGGCCTTAGCACGCGTAGCGACCAGCTGGCCAACCTTAGTGGCCGCGTCGATGTTGCCAGTGGCGCCATCACGCAGTTCTTTGTCCAAAGTCGAGGCACTTGCCAGGACTTTGTTGCCGTCGGCCGAGATGACCTGGGCATAGATGTGTTGCGACGAGCGGAACACGCAGAGACGCACGACTTCGAGTTCGTGCATTTTCAGGCGTGCTTTGCGAGCGCGACGCAGACGAGTAACTTTTTTGTCGGTCATTTGCTAGGCCCTACTTCTTCTTGGCTTCTTTACGACGGACGACTTCGTCCGCGTAACGCACACCTTTACCTTTGTAAGGCTCTGGTGGACGGAAATCGCGGATTTCGGCGGCCACTTGACCCACCAGCTGCTTGTCGATGCCCTTGATCAGGATATCGGTCTGGCTAGGAGTCTCAGCGGTGATGCCTTCCGGCAGTTCGTAATCCACCGGGTGCGAGAAGCCGAGAGCCAGGTTCAGCACTGTGCCTTTTGCTTGTGCTTTGTAACCAACACCGACCAGCTGGAGCTTGCGCTCGAAGCCTTGGCTTACGCCTTGGACCATGTTGTTGACCAGAGCACGGGTAGTACCTGCCATTGCACGGGTCTGTTGATCGCCGTTTTTGGCAGCGAAACGCAGTTCGCCAGCCTCTTCAACGATTTCAACCGACGAGTGAACGTTCAGTTCGAGAGTGCCCTTGGCACCCTTCACCGAAAGCTGCTGACCGACGAATTTTACTTCGACGCCCGATGGCAGCTTTACGGGGTTCTTAGCGACGCGAGACATGCTTATCCCCCCTTAGAACACTGTGCAAAGAACTTCGCCGCCGACACCGGCAGCGCGCGCAGCACGATCCGTCATCACACCTTTGTTGGTGGAGACGATAGACACACCGAGACCGCCACGAACTTTAGGCAGATCATCGACGGACTTGTACTGACGCAGGCCTGGACGACTTACGCGTTTGACTTCTTCGATGACCGGACGGCCTTCGAAGTACTTGAGCTCGATGGAAAGCGACGGTTTTACTTCGCTGCTTACCTGGAAACCCGCGATATAGCCTTCGTCCTTCAGAACTTTAGCTACAGCTACCTTCAACGTGGAAGATGGCATGCTCACAACGGCCTTTTCAGCCATCTGGGCATTACGGATTCGAGTTAGCATGTCCGCTAACGGGTCCTGCATACTCATGGGCTAGACGCTCCTGATACAAAAAAAATGAGCCTTGCGGCTGCTACACGTCGCCGAGCATTTGATCCGGTCCAAAAACCCGGGCTCAGGCGAGCCGGCAATTCTAAACGTAACCCACAAATGAATCAAGCCCCATAAGGGGCTTGATTCAAGTGCGAGGTCACCGGCGGTCGGTTGATTTCTCAACCACCCGCCGTGCCTCTGCCGCAACGGCTTACCAGCTGGCTTTGACCAGACCTGGTACGTCACCGCGCATGGCTGCTTGACGCAGCATGTTACGGCCGAGGCCGAATTTGCGGTAAACACCGTGTGGACGGCCAGTCAGGCGGCAACGGTTACGCATGCGCGAAGCGCTGGCGTCACGTGGTTGCTTTTGCAGTGCAACGGTAGCTTCCCAACGTGCTTCTGGACTTGCGTTCAGATCAACGATGATAGCTTTCAGTGCAGCGCGCTTTTTGGCGTATTTTGCGACCGTTTGCTGACGCTTCAGCTCACGGTTTTTCATGCTCGTCTTGGCCATTATTCCGTCTCCAATCAGTTGCGGAACGGGAATTTGAAAGCACGCAGCAGAGCGCGACCTTCTTCATCCGAACGTGCAGTAGTGGTCAGGGTGATGTCCAGACCGCGAAGAGCATCGATCTTGTCGTAATCGATTTCCGGGAAAATGATCTGCTCTTTCACGCCCATGCTGTAGTTGCCACGACCATCGAAGGACTTGGCATTCAGGCCGCGGAAGTCGCGAACCCGAGGCAGGGAGATCGCCAGCAGGCGGTCCAGGAATTCGTACATACGATCACGGCGCAGAGTGACTTTGACGCCAATCGGCCAGCCCTCACGGACTTTGAAGCCCGCGATGGATTTACGAGCAAAAGTCACGACGGCTTTTTGGCCGGTGATTTTCTCGAGGTCGGCAACAGCATGCTCGATGACTTTTTTGTCGCCGATTGCTTCGCCAACACCCATGTTCAGGGTGATCTTGGTAACGCGCGGAACTTCCATCACGTTCGCAAGCTTAAGTTCTTCCTTAAGCTTGGGGGCGATTTCCTTCCGATAAATCTCTTTGAGTCGTGCCATGGTCTTCTACCTAGCAGTGTTCAAGCATCAACCGCTTTTTGGGTCGACTTGAAGACACGAATTTTTTTGCCTTCTTCTACTTTGAAACCAACGCGGTCAGCCTTGTTGGTTTCGCCGTTGAAAATGGCGACGTTAGAAGCGTGCAATGGCGCTTCTTTCTCGACGATACCGCCCTGTACGCCCGACATCGGGTTAGGCTTGGTATGACGCTTGACCAGGTTTACACCACCAACGACCAGACGGTCGTCAGCGAGAACCTTCAGCACCTTACCGCGCTTACCTTTGTCTTTGCCGGCGATCACGATGATCTCGTCGTCACGACGAATCTTTTGCATGTCGGATCTCCTTACAGAACTTCTGGGGCGAGCGAGACGATCTTCATGAACTTCTCAGTACGAAGTTCACGGGTCACTGGCCCAAAGATACGGGTACCGATTGGCTCTTGCTTGTTGTTCAACAGAACAGCAGCGTTGCCATCGAAGCGGATGATAGAGCCGTCAGCACGACGAACGCCGTGGCGAGTGCGGACTACAACAGCAGTCATCACTTGACCTTTCTTCACCTTGCCGCGAGGAATTGCTTCCTTCACGGTCACTTTGATGATGTCACCGATACCAGCGTAACGACGGTGCGAACCGCCGAGTACCTTGATGCACATAACGCGACGAGCGCCACTGTTATCGGCCACATCGAGCATGGATTGAGTCTGAATCATAAAATTTCTCCGACCCTTAGCCCTTAGACTTCAACAGCGCGTTCGAGAACGTCAACCAGTGCCCAGGACTTGGTCTTGGCCAGCGGACGGGTTTCACGAATAGTGACCTTGTCGCCGATCTTGCACTGATTGGATTCGTCGTGAGCGTGCAGCTTAGTCGAACGCTTAACGTATTTACCGTAGATCGGGTGCTTTACGCGACGCTCGATCAGAACGGTGATGGTTTTGTCCATCTTGTCGCTGACCACACGGCCAGTCAGCGTACGGACGGTTTTTTCGGCTTCAGCCATGATCACTTACCTGCCTGCTGGTTGAGCACAGTTTTCACGCGAGCAATGTCGCGCTTCACTTGCGAGAGCAGGTGAGACTGCCCCAACTGGCCAGTTGCTTTCTGCATGCGCAGATTGAACTGGTCGCGCAGCAAGCCGAGCAGTTGCTCGTTCAGTTGCTGTGCTGATTTTTCACGAAGTTCATTCGCTTTCATCACATCACCGTCCGCTTAACAAAGGAGGTGGCGAGAGGCAGCTTTGCAGCTGCCAAGGCGAAAGCCTCACGCGCCAGCTCTTCAGTAACACCCTCGATTTCATACAGGACTTTGCCTGGCTGAATCTGGGCAACCCAATATTCTACCGAACCTTTACCTTTACCCATCCGCACTTCGAGAGGCTTCTTGGAGATCGGTTTGTCCGGGAATACACGGATCCAGATCTTGCCGCCACGTTTTACGTGACGGGTCAAAGCACGACGTGCCGACTCGATCTGACGGGCGGTGAGACGACCGCGGGCAACAGCTTTCAAGGCGAATTCGCCGAAGCTGACTTTGCTACCGCGCAGTGCCAGACCACGGTTGTGGCCAGTCATCTGCTTGCGGAACTTCGTACGCTTTGGTTGCAACATTACGCGTACCCCTTATTTAGCAGCTTTTTTACGAGGCGCTGGTGCTTGAGGCTTCAGCTCTTCCTGGCGACCACCAATTACTTCGCCTTTGAAGATCCAAACCTTGACACCGATCACACCATAAGTGGTGTGAGCTTCGTAGTTTGCGTAGTCGATATCGGCACGCAGGGTGTGCAGTGGCACACGACCCTCGCGGTACCATTCAGTACGTGCGATTTCAGCACCGCCGAGACGACCGCTCACTTGGATCTTGATGCCTTTGGCACCAATGCGCATGGCGTTCTGTACGGCGCGCTTCATGGCGCGACGGAACATCACACGACGCTCCAGCTGCTGAGCTACGCTCTGCGCAACCAGCATACCGTCGAGCTCCGGCTTGCGGATCTCTTCGATATTGATGTGCACAGGCACACCCATTTGCTTGGTCAGGTCCTGACGCAGTTTCTCAACATCCTCACCTTTCTTCCCGATAACGATACCTGGACGAGCGGTGTGGATGGTGATGCGTGCAGTTTGAGCCGGACGATGGATATCGATACGGCTCACGGACGCGCTTTTTAGTTTGTCTTGGAGATACTCACGCACCTTCAGATCTGCGAGCAAATAGTCCGCATAAGTCCGACCGTCTGCGTACCAGACGGAGGTGTGCTCCTTGACGATTCCCAGGCGTATGCCAATGGGATGTACTTTCTGACCCATCTGATCTACTCCGTTACTTGTCAGCAACCTTGACAGTGATATGGCAAGACCGCTTGACGATGCGATCAGCACGGCCTTTGGCACGTGGCATGATGCGCTTCAGCGAACGCCCTTCGTTGACGAAAACGGTGCTGACCTTCAGGTCATCAACGTCTGCGCCTTCGTTGTGCTCGGCGTTGGCTACGGCCGACTCCAGCACTTTCTTGATGATTTCTGCTGCTTTCTTGCTGCTGAAAGCCAACAGATTGAGCGCTTCGCCCACCTTTTTCCCGCGGATTTGGTCGGCGACCAAGCGGGCTTTTTGGGCGGAGATTCGAGCGCCCGACAACTTAGCGGCTACTTCCATTTCCAGACCCCTTAACGCTTGGCTTTCTTGTCAGCCACGTGCCCGCGATAAGTGCGGGTACCGGCGAACTCGCCCAGTTTATGACCGACCATGTCTTCGTTCACGAGAACGGGGACGTGTTGACGACCGTTGTGTACAGCGATGGTCAGACCGACCATTTGTGGCAGGATCATCGAACGACGCGACCAGGTTTTCACCGGCTTGCGATCATTCTTTTCCGCCGCCACTTCGATCTTCTTCAGTAGGTGAAGATCAATAAAAGGACCTTTTTTCAAAGAACGTGGCACTGTCGTATCCCTCTATTTACTTGCGACGACGGACGATCATTTTGTCGGTACGCTTATTACCACGAGTCTTGGCACCCTTAGTCGGGAAGCCCCATGGCGATACCGGATGACGACCACCGGAGGTACGACCTTCACCACCACCATGTGGGTGGTCAACCGGGTTCATGGCAACACCACGAACGGTTGGGCGAACGCCACGCCAGCGTTTGGCACCAGCTTTACCCAGCGAACGCAGGCTATGCTCGGAATTCGAGACTTCGCCCAGGGTCGCACGGCATTCAGCCAGGACTTTACGCATTTCACCAGAGCGCAGACGCAGGGTCACGTAGACACCTTCGCGAGCGATCAGCTGAGCCGAAGCACCAGCGGAACGAGCGATTTGAGCACCTTTGCCCGGCTTCAGTTCGATGCCGTGAATGGTGCTACCCACTGGGATGTTGCGCAGCTGCAGGGTGTTACCCGGCTTGATCGGTGCCAAGGCACCAGAGATCAGCTGGTCGCCAGCGCTCACACCTTTAGGTGCGAGGATGTAACGACGCTCGCCGTCTGCGTACAGAACCAGTGCAATGTGAGCAGTACGGTTTGGATCGTATTCGATACGCTCGACAGTGGCAGCGATGCCATCTTTGTCGTTGCGACGGAAATCGACCAGACGGTAGTGCTGCTTATGACCGCCACCGATGTGACGAGTAGTGATACGGCCATTGTTGTTACGACCACCAGACTTCGATTTTTTCTCGAGCAGCGGTGCGTGAGGAGCGCCTTTATGGAGCTCCTTGTTGACCACCTTGACCACATGACGGCGGCCAGGGGAAGTCGGTTTGCATTTAACGATTGCCATGATGCACCCCTTCCTTACTCAGCACTGCTGCTGAAATCGAGATCTTGGCCTGGCTGAAGGGAGATAACTGCCTTCTTCCAGTCATTACGCTTGCCCAGACCGCGAGCAGTGCGCTTGCTTTTACCCAGAACGTTCAGGGTAGTAACACGCTCTACTTTCACGCTGAACAGGCTTTCGACGGCCTTCTTGATTTCAAGCTTGGTTGCGTCAGTAGCAACCTTGAAAACGAACTGACCTTTCTTGTCAGCCAGACCCGTGGCCTTCTCGGAAACGTGCGGGCCAAGCAGAACTTTAAATACGCGTTCCTGGTTCATCCCAGCAGCTCCTCGAATTTCTTCACGGCAGACACAGTGATTAACACTTTGTCGTAGGCGATCAGACTAACTGGATCGGAACCTTGCACGTCACGGACATCAACGTGTGGCAGGTTGCGAGCAGCCAGGTACAGATTCTCGTCGACGGAGTCGGAGACAATCAGTACGTCGGTCAGGCCCATGCCATTCAGTTTGTTCAGCAGGTCTTTGGTTTTCGGTGCGTCAACAACGAAATCCTGAACCACGACCAGACGATCAGTGCGGACCAGCTCAGCGAGGATGGAGCGCAGTGCTGCGCGATACATCTTCTTGTTGAGCTTTTGGCTGTGATCCTGTGGACGAGCTGCAAAGGTGGTGCCGCCGCCGCGCCAGATTGGGCTGCGGATAGTACCGGCACGAGCACGGCCAGTACCTTTCTGACGCCACGGGCGCTTACCGCCACCACGAACGCCGGAACGGGTTTTTTGCTGAGCAGTACCCTGACGGCCGCCGGCCATGTAGGCCACGACTGCTTGGTGCACCAGCGTCTCGTTGAACTCGCCGCCGAAAGTCAGTTCGGAAACTTCGATCGCTTGAGCGTCATTTACATTCAATTGCATTTTCGCTTCCCCTTAACCGCGAGCCTTGGCTGCCGGACGCACAACCAGGTTGCCGCCGGTAGCGCCAGGAACAGCACCCTTGACCAGCAGCAGATTGCGTTCAGCGTCGACGCGCACAACTTCCAGGGACTGAACGGTCACGCGCTCTGCGCCCATATGACCGGACATTTTTTTGCCCTTGAAAACACGACCAGGAGTCTGGCACTGGCCGATAGAGCCAGGGACGCGGTGGGAGACGGAGTTACCGTGGGTATTGTCTTGACCGCGGAAATTCCAACGCTTGATGGTACCGGCAAAGCCTTTACCCTTGGACTGACCGGTAACGTCTACCAGTTGGCCTGCAGCGAAGATTTCAGCATTGATCAAGTCGCCAGCCTGGTACTCGCCTTCTTCAAGACGGAATTCCCAGACACCGCGACCCGCAGCAACGTTCGCCTTGGCGAAGTGACCTGCTTGAGCAGCAGTCACGCGCGAAGCACGACGCTCGCCGACAGTGACTTGCACTGCACGATAGCCATCAGTTTCTTCATTTTTGAACTGGGTGACGCGATTCGGCTCGATCTCAATGACCGTAACCGGAATAGAGACACCTTCTTCGGTAAAAATGCGGGTCATACCGCACTTACGACCGACTACACCAATAGTCATGTTGTAACCTCATGAGTGTACGGGGCTTTCACCCGCTATGGCCGCCCATTTCAGAGCGTTACACGACTAAGACCCAAGTCTTAGCCGAGGCTGATCTGCACTTCTACACCAGCCGCAAGATCAAGCTTCATCAGCGCGTCAACGGTTTTATCCGTCGGCTGGACGATGTCCAGAACACGCTTGTGAGTACGGATCTCGTACTGGTCGCGCGCGTCTTTGTTGACGTGCGGGGAAACCAGAACGGTGAACCGCTCTTTGCGGGTAGGGAGTGGAATTGGACCACGCACCTGTGCACCAGTACGTTTCGCGGTTTCCACGATTTCCTGGGTGGATTGGTCGATCAGGCGATGGTCAAAAGCCTTCAACCTGATACGGATTTGCTGATTTTGCATTGGATTTCAGACTCCGGCTGCTTTCCCCGCGGGCGCAAGACGCCCGTTAAAAGGAGGCGTGATTTTATAGACGCCTCACCCTGGTGTCAACTCAATAAAAAAGCCCCCGCTAAGCGGGGGCTCTTTCAAATCTTCGCAAAATTACGCGATGATTTTGGCTACGACGCCAGCGCCGACGGTACGACCGCCTTCACGGATAGCGAAACGCAGACCGTCTTCCATTGCGATGGTCTTGATCAGGGTGACAACCATTTTGATGTTGTCGCCTGGCATTACCATTTCAACGCCTTCCGGCAGCTCGCAGTTACCGGTCACGTCAGTGGTCCGGAAGTAGAACTGTGGACGGTAGCCTTTGAAGAACGGAGTGTGGCGACCGCCTTCTTCTTTGCTCAACACGTACACTTCGGCTTCGAAGGTAGTGTGTGGCTTGACCGAACCTGGCTTGACCAGAACCTGGCCACGCTCAACGTCGTCACGCTTGGTGCCGCGCAGCAGCACGCCGCAGTTCTCGCCAGCACGACCTTCGTCGAGCAGCTTACGGAACATTTCAACACCGGTGCAGGTGGTGACGGTAGTGTCACGCAGACCAACGATTTCCAGTGGATCTTGAACCTTGACGATACCGCGCTCGATACGACCGGTAACAACAGTACCGCGACCGGAGATCGAGAATACGTCTTCGATTGGCATCAGGAACGGCTTGTCGATAACGCGAACTGGATCTGGGATGTAGCTGTCCAGAGTCTCAACCAGTTTCTTGACGGCAGTGGTGCCCATCTCGTTCTCGTCTTTGCCTTCCAGAGCCATACGAGCAGAACCGATGATGATCGGAGTGTCGTCGCCTGGGAAGTCGTAGGTGGACAGCAGGTCACGAACTTCCATCTCGACCAGTTCCAGCAGCTCAGCGTCGTCTACCAGGTCAGCCTTGTTCAGGAAGACCACGATGTACGGAACGCCAACCTGACGGGACAGCAGGATGTGCTCACGGGTTTGAGGCATCGGACCATCAGCGGCCGAGCAAACCAGGATAGCGCCGTCCATCTGAGCAGCACCGGTGATCATGTTCTTCACATAGTCAGCGTGACCTGGGCAGTCAACGTGAGCGTAGTGACGGATCGCCGAGTTGTATTCAACGTGTGCGGTGTTGATGGTGATACCGCGAGCTTTCTCTTCTGGTGCGCTGTCGATCTTGTCGAAGTCAACGATTGCGGAACCGAAAACTTCGGAGCAAACGCGAGTCAGTGCAGCAGTCAGCGTGGTTTTACCGTGGTCGACGTGACCGATGGTGCCAACGTTGACGTGCGGAAGGGAACGATCAAATTTTTCTTTAGCCACGACAATTAACTCCTAGCCTAAAGGACTGAATCAGCCTTGTTTTTTGGATACAGTTTCAGCGATATGCGCCGGAGCTGTGTTGTATTTTTTGAATTCCATAGAGTAGCTTGCGCGACCCTGAGACATGGAGCGAACGTCGGTCGCATAACCGAACATCTCACCCAACGGAACCTCGGCACGAATCACTTTGCCGGAAACCGTATCTTCCATACCCAAGATCATGCCGCGACGACGGTTGAGGTCGCCCATCACGTCACCCATGTAGTCTTCAGGCGTAACGACTTCTACCGCCATGATAGGCTCAAGCAGCTCACCACCGCCCTTCTGGGCCAGCTGCTTGGTTGCCATGGAGGCAGCTACCTTGAACGCCATCTCGTTGGAGTCGACGTCGTGGTAAGAACCGTCAAAAACGGTCGCCTTCAAGCCGATGAGCGGATAGCCGGCAACAACACCGTTCTTCATCTGCTCTTCGATACCCTTCTGGATAGCCGGGATGTATTCCTTAGGAACAACACCGCCCACTACTTCGTTCACGAATTGCAGACCTTCCTGACCTTCATCAGCAGGGGCAAAACGGATCCAGCAATGGCCGAACTGGCCACGACCGCCGGATTGACGAACGAATTTGCCTTCGATTTCGCAGTTCTTCGTGATGCGCTCACGATAGGAAACCTGAGGCTTACCGATGTTGGCTTCGACGTTGAACTCACGGCGCATCCGGTCAACCAGGATGTCCAAGTGAAGCTCGCCCATGCCGGAGATGATCGTTTGACCAGTCTCTTCATCAGTCTTGACGCGGAAAGATGGATCTTCCTGAGCGAGTTTGCCCAGAGCGATACCCATTTTTTCCTGGTCATCCTTGGTCTTGGGCTCTACGGCAACCGAAATAACCGGCTCCGGGAAGTCCATGCGAACCAGGATGATTGGCTTGGCAGCGTCGCACAAGGTCTCACCAGTGGTGACGTCCTTCATGCCGATCAGGGCCGCGATGTCACCAGCGCGTACTTCCTTGATCTCTTCGCGAGCGTTTGCGTGCATTTGCACCATACGACCCACGCGCTCTTTCTTGCCTTTGACCGAGTTGATCACGCCGTCGCCAGAGGCCAACACGCCCGAGTAAACGCGGACGAAGGTCAAGGTACCCACGAATGGGTCGGTAGCGATCTTGAACGCCAGGGCCGAGAACGGCTCGCTGTCGTCTGCGTGACGCTCCATCTCTTCTTCCTCGTTATCAGGGTTGGAACCCTTGATAGCAGGAATGTCGGTTGGAGCAGGCAGGAAGTCGATCACAGCATCGAGAACCAGGGGAACACCCTTGTTCTTGAACGACGAACCGCAAACAGCCAAGACGATCTCACCAGCGATGGTACGCTGACGCAGAGCGGCCTTGATTTCGTCGTTGGTGAGTTCTTCACCTTCGAGGTACTTGTTCATCAGTTCTTCGTTGGCTTCGGCAGCAGCCTCTACCATGTTGTTGCGCCACTCTTCAGCAAGCTCTTGCAGCTCGGCAGGGATGGCCTTGCGAACAGGAACCATACCTTTGTCGGAGTCGTTCCAGTAGACAGCTTCCATGTTGATCAGATCGATCTGACCCTGGAAATTGTCTTCTGCACCGATGGCCAACTGAATCGGCACCGGAGTGTGACCCAGACGCTGTTTGATCTGACCGATAACGCGCAGGAAGTTTGCACCGGCACGGTCCATCTTGTTGACGTAAACAAGACGTGGAACACCGTATTTGTTGGCTTGACGCCATACGGTTTCCGACTGAGGCTCAACACCCGAGGTACCGCAGAACACAACGACAGCGCCGTCGAGTACCCGCAGGGAACGCTCAACTTCAATGGTGAAGTCTACGTGGCCCGGAGTATCGATGACGTTGAAGCGGTACTGGTCCTTGTGTTGCTTCTCGGAACCCTGCCAGAAGGCGGTAATAGCAGCAGAAGTAATGGTAATACCACGCTCCTGCTCCTGAACCATCCAGTCTGTGGTCGCGGCGCCGTCATGCACCTCGCCCATTTTGTGGCTTTTGCCGGTGTAAAAAAGGACGCGCTCGGTGGTGGTGGTTTTACCAGCATCCACGTGAGCAACGATACCAATGTTACGGTAGCGGCTAATCGGAGTAGTACGAGCCATAAAGCCCTCGCAAAATTAGTGAAGCTAAAATTAGAAGCGGTAGTGCGAGAAAGCCTTGTTAGCTTCTGCCATACGGTGCACGTCTTCACGCTTCTTAACAGCAGCACCTTTGCCTTCAGCAGCATCCAACAGCTCACCAGCCAAACGCAGAGCCATAGACTTTTCGCCGCGCTTGCGTGCGAAGTCTACCAACCAGCGCATTGCCAGAGCGTTACGACGGGACGGGCGAACTTCGACCGGAACCTGGTAAGTGGCACCGCCTACACGGCGCGACTTTACTTCGACCAGCGGAGCGATGGCGTCGAGAGCTTTCTCGAAGATTTCCAGGGGATCGCTGTTCTTGCGTTCTTTAACCTTCTCCAGCGCGCCATAAACGATACGCTCGGCAACGGCTTTCTTGCCGCTTTCCATCACGTGGTTCATGAACTTGGCCAGGATCTGGCTTCCGTATTTTGGATCGTCAAGCACTTCGCGCTTGGCTGCTACGCGTCTTCTTGGCATGGATAAGCCCTCAAACGGTCTTCAGGTTCGCTCGGAATCGGTGCCCTTGGGCACGCCTCCGACCTTACTCTTATCGACTCAGAAAAATAGATACATCAGTTTTTTGCAAAAAGCCGCTACTACTTAGGCTTCTTGGTACCGTACTTCGAACGACCTTGGTTACGACCTTTGACGCCGGAAGTATCCAGGGAGCCGCGAACGGTGTGGTAACGAACACCTGGCAAGTCTTTTACACGGCCGCCACGAATCAGTACGACGCTGTGTTCCTGCAGGTTGTGGCCTTCACCGCCGATGTACGAGGAAACCTCGAAACCGTTGGTCAGGCGCACACGGCATACTTTACGCAATGCCGAGTTAGGTTTTTTCGGCGTGGTGGTGTACACACGGGTGCACACGCCACGACGTTGCGGGCAGTTCTGCAGCGCAGGTACGTCGGATTTCTCGACGATACGCTTACGCGGCTGACGTACCAGCTGGTTGATAGTTGCCATCTACTAGCTCCACTGTTGTCTTGCGACGCTATTGTCTTACAAGAAAAGCAAAATGGCAGGACACACGTCCCGCCAGATTTAGGGGTACAAGAGTCTAAAGAGGATCTCGTCCCCAGTCAAGGCAAGGCCCCGGCTTCCTCGTCCGACAGACCCCAACAAAAGATGTCAGAGCTTGCCGATCGAGGTCACCAGGGCCGCGCTTGTACTACCGCCGACTCAGTTACCGCTAGAGTTCAGCGCTTCGGTCAGTGCAGCTTCCACTTCACTGGCGCTTACGCGCAACGGCTTGTCGGCTTCACGGCGGCGCTTGCGCTCGCTGTGGTACGCCAGGCCGGTACCTGCCGGGATCAAACGACCCACGACAACGTTTTCTTTCAGGCCGCGCAGGTAATCACGCTTGCCGGTCACAGCCGCCTCGGTCAGTACGCGGGTGGTCTCCTGGAAGGAGGCCGCCGAGATGAACGATTCGGTCGACAACGACGCCTTGGTAATACCGAGCAATACACGAGTGTATTTGGAGACGAATTTCTCGTCGCCAGCCAGACGCTCGTTCTCGCCCAGTACGTGGGTGAGCTCCATCTGGTCGCCCTTGATGAAGGTCGAATCGCCCGACTCGGCAATCTCAACTTTACGCAGCATCTGACGCAGAATGGTCTCGATGTGCTTATCGTTGATCTTAACGCCTTGCAGACGGTAAACGTCCTGGATCTCGTTGACGATGTACTTGGCGAGCGCGCTCACACCCAGCAGACGCAGGATGTCGTGCGGATCGCTAGGACCGTCGGAGATGACTTCGCCGCGGTTCACTTGCTCGCCTTCGAAGACGTTCAGGTGACGCCACTTCGGAATCAGCTCTTCGTACGGATCGGTACCGTCGTTCGGGGTAATGACCAGACGGCGCTTGCCCTTGGTCTCTTTACCGAACGCGATGGTGCCGCTGACTTCAGCCAGAATCGAAGCTTCTTTCGGACGACGCGCTTCGAACAAGTCGGCAACACGCGGCAGACCACCGGTGATGTCGCGAGTCTTCGAAGTTTCCTGCGGGATACGGGCAATAACGTCACCGACACCCACTTGCACACCATCCGCCACACCGACGAGGGCGTTGGCTGGCAGGAAGTACTGAGCCGGTACGTCGGTACCTGGCAGCAGCAGATCCTTGCCATCCACACCAACCATCTTGACCGCTGGGCGAATTTCTTTGCCGGCAGCAGGACGGTCTTTGGCGTCGAGTACTTCGATGTTGGTCAGGCCGGTCAATTCGTCTGTCTGACGCTTGATCGTGATGCCTTCTTCCATGCCCACGTAGGTCACGGTACCTTTCATCTCGGTAACGATTGGGTGAGTGTGCGGATCCCACTTGGCCACGATTGCGCCAGCGTCGACCTTGTCGCCTTCCTTCACCGAAATCACAGCGCCGTACGGCAGCTTGTAGCGCTCGCGCTCGCGACCGAACTCATCGGCAATCGCCAACTCACCGGAACGCGACACAGCAACCAGGTTGCCATCCAGACGCTCGACGTGTTTCAGGTTGTGCAGACGGACGGTACCGCCATTCTTCACCTGAACGCTGTCGGCAGCGGAGGTCCGGCTTGCCGCACCACCGATGTGGAACGTACGCATGGTCAGCTGGGTACCCGGCTCACCGATGGACTGGGCAGCGATAACGCCGACCGCTTCACCGATGTTCACCTGGTGACCACGCGCCAGATCACGGCCGTAGCACTTGGCGCAGATGCCATAACGGGTTTCGCAGCTGATCGGCGAACGTACGATGACTTCGTCGATGCTGTTCAGCTCGATGAATTCAACCCACTTCTCGTCGACCAGGGTGCCAGCAGGAACGATGACATCATCGGTACCCGGCTTGAACACGTCACGGGCGATCACACGACCCAGTACACGCTCACCCAGCGGCTCTACAACGTCACCGCCTTCAATGTGCGGCGTCATCAGCAAGCCATGCTCGGTGCCGCAGTCGACTTCGGTCACGACCAAGTCTTGTGCGACGTCTACCAGACGGCGAGTCAGGTAACCGGAGTTAGCAGTTTTCAACGCGGTATCCGCGAGACCCTTACGAGCACCGTGAGTCGAGATGAAGTACTGCAGTACGCTCAGACCTTCACGGAAGTTCGCGGTGATCGGCGTCTCGATGATCGAGCCGTCCGGCTTCGCCATCAGACCACGCATACCCGCCAACTGACGAATCTGAGCGGCCGAACCACGGGCACCGGAGTCAGCCATCATGTACATCGAGTTGAAGGATTCCTGGTCAACTTCGTTGCCATGGCGGTCGATGACCTTCTCTTTCGAGAGGTTCGACATCATCGCCTTGGACACTTCATCGTTGGCCTTGGACCAAAGGTCGATCACCTTGTTGTACTTCTCGCCCTGGGTAACCAGGCCCGATGCGTACTGGCTTTCGATCTCTTTCACTTCGTCGGTTGCAGCACTGATGATGCGCGCTTTCTCATCCGGGATAACGAAGTCGTTAACGCCGATGGAAACACCCGAAATCGTCGAGTAGGCAAAACCGGTGTACATCAACTGGTCAGCGAAGATAACGGTCTCTTTCAGACCAACCACGCGGTAGCACTGGTTGATCAGCTTGGAGATGGCCTTTTTCTTCATCGGCAAGTTGACGACGTCGTACGACAGACCCTTAGGCACAACCTGGAACAGCAGCGCACGGCCAACAGTGGTGTCGACGATACGAGTACCGCTCACGCTACCGCCGTCACGGTCGTTGACCGTTTCGTTGATGCGGACCTTGATCTTGGCGTGCAGCGCTGCTTCGCCGGCGCGGAATACGCGGTCGACTTCCTGCAGGTCTGCAAACACGCGGCCTTCGCCCTTGGCGTTGATCGCTTCACGGGTCATGTAGTACAGACCCAGTACAACGTCCTGCGACGGAACGATGATTGGCTCACCGTTAGCTGGCGACAGGATGTTGTTGGTCGACATCATCAGCGCACGCGCTTCGAGCTGGGCTTCCAGGGTCAGCGGTACGTGAACCGCCATCTGGTCGCCGTCGAAGTCGGCGTTGTACGCAGCGCAGACCAGAGGGTGCAGTTGGATAGCCTTGCCTTCGATCAGTACCGGTTCAAACGCCTGGATACCCAGACGGTGAAGGGTCGGTGCACGGTTGAGCAGTACGGGGTGTTCGCGAATGACTTCAGCAAGAACGTCCCACACTTCCGGCAGCTCGCGCTCGACCATCTTCTTGGCGGCTTTGATCGTGGTGGCCAGGCCACGCACTTCAAGCTTGCCGAAGATGAACGGCTTGAACAGTTCCAGAGCCATCTTCTTCGGCAGACCGCACTGATGCAGGCGCAGGGTCGGGCCTACGGTAATTACCGAACGACCCGAGTAGTCAACGCGCTTGCCGAGCAAGTTCTGACGGAAACGACCCTGCTTACCCTTGATCATGTCAGCCAGGGATTTCAGAGGACGCTTGTTCGAACCGGTAATGGCACGACCGCGGCGACCGTTGTCGAGCAGGGCATCGACCGCTTCCTGCAGCATGCGCTTTTCGTTGCGCACGATGATGTCAGGGGCCGAGAGGTCCAGCAGACGCTTCAGACGGTTGTTACGGTTGATCACTCGACGATACAGATCGTTGAGGTCGGAAGTCGCGAAACGACCGCCATCCAGTGGAACCAGTGGACGCAGATCTGGCGGCAGAACCGGCAGAACGGTCAACACCATCCACTCAGGCAGGTTGCCGGAACCCTGGAAGGCTTCCATCAACTTGAGGCGTTTGGACAGCTTCTTGATCTTGGTTTCGGAGTTGGTTTGCGGAATTTCTTCACGCAGACGGCCAATCTCGTGTTCCAGATCGATAGCGTGCAGCAGTTCGCGGACAGCTTCGGCACCCATGCGGGCGTCAAAGTCGTCACCGAACTCTTCGAGGGCTTCGAAGTACTGCTCGTCGTTCAGCAGCTGGCCTTTTTCAAGGGTGGTCATGCCCGGGTCGATAACGACATAGCTCTCGAAGTAGAGAACGCGCTCGATATCACGCAGGGTCATGTCCATCAGCAGGCCGATACGGGATGGCAGCGACTTCAGGAACCAGATGTGAGCAACCGGCGAGGCCAGCTCGATGTGAGCCATACGCTCGCGACGGACCTTGGCCAGTGCAACTTCAACGCCGCACTTCTCGCAGATAACGCCACGGTGCTTGAGGCGCTTGTACTTGCCGCACAGGCACTCGTAGTCCTTGACTGGGCCAAAGATCTTGGCGCAGAACAAGCCGTCACGTTCTGGTTTGAACGTACGGTAGTTGATGGTTTCCGGCTTTTTAACTTCACCGAACGACCACGAACGGATCATCTCAGGCGATGCCAACCCGATACGGATAGCATCGAACTCTTCGACTTGACCCTGGTTTTTCAGCAAATTCAGTAGGTCTTTCAAGGCCTTTCCTCCTGGCGGAGCAGAGAGCGGGCTGATGATTCAGCACCGCTCTCGATTCGCGTCGCGTGTTATTCGGTTTCCAGATCGATATCGATACCGAGAGAACGAATCTCTTTGATCAACACGTTGAAGGACTCGGGCATGCCCGGCTCCATACGGTGATCGCCGTCCACGATGTTCTTGTACATCTTGGTACGACCGTTCACATCGTCCGACTTCACTGTGAGCATTTCCTGCAGAGTGTAGGCGGCGCCGTATGCTTCCAGCGCCCAGACCTCCATCTCCCCGAAACGCTGACCACCGAACTGAGCCTTACCACCCAGCGGCTGCTGGGTAACCAGGCTGTAAGAACCAGTGGAACGCGCGTGCATCTTGTCGTCCACCAAGTGGTTCAGTTTCAGCATGTACATGTAGCCAACGGTGACATGACGCTCGAACTTGTTGCCGGTACGGCCGTCGAACAGCTGCATCTGGCCGCTTTCCGGCAGGTCTGCCAGTTTCAGCATGGCCTTGATTTCGCTTTCCTTGGCACCGTCGAACACCGGAGTGGCCATCGGTACGCCGGCACGCAGGTTCTTCGCCAGGTCGAGAATTTCCTGGTCGCTGAAGCTTTCCAGGTTTTCTTGACGGCCACCGATCTCGTTGTAGATCTCGGTGAGGAACTTGCGCAGCTCGATCACTTTGCGCTGCTCTTCGAGCATGCGGTTGATCTTCTCGCCCAGGCCTTTGGCCGCGAGGCCCAGGTGGGTTTCAAGGATCTGACCGACGTTCATACGCGAAGGTACGCCCAACGGGTTCAAGACGACGTCGACCGGAGTACCGTATTCGTCGTGCGGCATGTCTTCGACCGGCATGATCACCGAGACTACACCTTTGTTACCGTGACGACCGGCCATCTTGTCGCCCGGCTGGATACGACGACGAATGGCAAGGTAGACCTTGACGATCTTCAGCACGCCCGGCGCCAGGTCATCGCCCTGTTGCAGCTTGCGCTTCTTGTCTTCGAACTTGTCGTCCAGCAGACGGCGACGGTCAACGATGTAGGCTTGAGCCTTCTCGAGTTGCTCGTTCAGCGCGTCTTCAGCCATGCGCAGTTTGAACCACTGGCCATGCTCGAGACCGTCGAGAACTTCGTTGGTGATTTCCAGACCTTTCTTCAGGCCGGCACCACCTTCGACGATCTGACCTACCAGAGCCGAACGCAGACGTTCGAAGGTTGCACCTTCGACAATGCGGAACTCTTCGTTGAGGTCCTTGCGGATTTCGTCCAGCTGCGATTTTTCAATCGACAGCGCACGGGCATCACGCTCGACACCATCACGGGTGAAGACCTGTACATCGATGACAGTACCTTTGGTGCCAGTAGGCACACGCAGAGAGGTGTCTTTGACGTCGCTTGCCTTCTCGCCGAAGATCGCACGCAGCAGTTTTTCTTCCGGAGTCAGTTGGGTCTCGCCTTTCGGAGTGACCTTGCCGACCAGAATGTCGCCGGCGCCGACTTCGGCACCTACGTAAACGATACCGGCTTCGTCCAGCTTGTTCAGCGCCGCTTCACCCACATTCGGGATGTCGGCAGTGATTTCCTCTGGCCCCAGCTTGGTATCACGCGCCACACAGGTCAGTTCCTGGATGTGGATCGTGGTGAAGCGGTCTTCCTGAACCACACGCTCGGACAGGCAGATGGAGTCTTCGAAGTTGTAACCGTTCCAGGCCATGAACGCGATGCGCATGTTCTGACCCAGTGCCAACTCGCCCATGTCGGTGGACGGACCATCGGCCATGATGTCGCTGCGCTCTACCTGATCACCCTTGCGAACCAACGGACGCTGGTTGATGCAGGTGTTCTGGTTGGAGCGGGTGTACTTGGTCAGGTTGTAGATGTCGACACCGGCTTCGCCAGTTTCAACTTCGTCATCGTTGACACGTACCACGATACGGCTGGCATCGACGGAGTCGATCACGCCACCACGACGAGCCACGACGCAAACGCCGGAGTCACGGGCTACGTTACGCTCCATGCCGGTACCGACCAGCGGCTTGTCGGCACGCAGGGTAGGTACAGCTTGACGCTGCATGTTCGAACCCATCAACGCACGGTTGGCGTCATCGTGCTCGAGGAACGGGATCAGCGACGCGGCGACCGAAACAACCTGCTTCGGCGAGACGTCCATCAAGGTGACGTCTTCCGGCGCCTTGACGGTGAACTCGTTCAGGTGACGAACGGCTACCAGCTCGTCGATCAGCATTTTCTTGTCGTTCATCGTGGCCGAAGCCTGAGCGATCACGTGATCAGCTTCTTCGATGGCAGACAGGAACACGATCTCGTCGGTGACCAGACCGTCTTTCACCACACGGTACGGGCTCTCTAGGAAACCGTACTGGTTGGTGCGAGCATAGGCAGCCAGGGAGTTGATCAGACCGATGTTCGGACCTTCCGGCGTTTCGATCGGGCAAACACGACCGTAGTGCGTCGGGTGTACGTCACGAACTTCGAAGCCTGCACGCTCTCGGGTCAGACCACCAGGGCCGAGTGCAGAGACACGGCGCTTGTGGGTGATCTCGGACAGCGGGTTGTTCTGGTCCATGAACTGCGAGAGCTGGCTGGAACCGAAGAACTCCTTGACCGCGGCCGCGACTGGCTTGGCGTTGATCAGGTCCTGAGGCATCAGGCCTTCGCTTTCGGCCATCGACAGACGTTCCTTGACCGCACGCTCTACGCGCACCAGGCCAACACGGAACTGGTTCTCGGCCATTTCGCCAACGCAACGTACGCGACGGTTACCGAGGTGGTCGATGTCATCGACGATACCTTTACCGTTGCGGATGTCGACCAGAGTCTTCAGTACGGCAACGATATCGTCCTTGCTCAGCACGCCCGAACCTTCGATCTCGGTACGACCGATACGACGGTTGAACTTCATGCGGCCTACAGCGGACAGATCGTAGCGCTCAGGGCTGAAGAACAGGTTGTTGAACAGGGTCTCGGCAGCATCCTTGGTAGGTGGCTCGCCAGGACGCATCATCCGATAGATTTCGACCAGGGCTTCCAGCTGATTGCTGGTGGAGTCGATCTTCAGGGTATCGGAGATGAACGGACCGCAGTCGATGTCGTTGGTGTACAACGTTTCGATGCGCACGACCTGGCCCTTGACGACTTTCGCCAGGATGTCGGTGGTCAGTTCGGTGTTGCATTCAGCCAGGATTTCGCCGGTAGCCGGGTGCACGATCGCCTTGGCAGTAGTGCGGCCAAGAACGTAGTCAATAGGCACGGCCAGCGTCTTGATGTTGGCTTTTTCGATCTGGTTGATGTGGCGAGCCGTGATCCGACGGCCAGCCTCGACGATGACCTTGCCAGCGGTATCGAGGATATCCAGAGCAGCGATTTCACCACGCAGGCGCTGAGGCACCAGCTCCAGGTTGAGGGTTTCGCCCTCTACGTGGAATACGTTGGTGGTGTAGAAGGAGTCCAGGACTTCTTCAGTGGTGTAGCCCAACGCGCGCAACAGTACCGAGGCAGGCAGCTTGCGACGACGGTCGATCCGGACGAATACACAGTCTTTCGGATCGAACTCGAAGTCCAGCCACGAACCGCGGTAAGGAATGATGCGAGCGGAGTACAGCAGCTTGCCCGAGCTGTGCGTCTTGCCACGGTCGTGGTCGAAGAACACGCCAGGGGAACGGTGCAGCTGGGAAACAATCACACGCTCGGTACCGTTGATTACGAAGGTACCGTTCTCAGTCATCAATGGGATTTCGCCCATGTAGACTTCTTGCTCTTTGATGTCCTTGATCGCTTTGTTCGACGATTCTTTGTCGAAAATGATCAGGCGCACTTTTACTCGCAACGGGACCGCAAAGGTCACGCCGCGCAGGACACATTCTTTGACATCAAAGGCCGGTTCGCCCAGACGATAGCCAACGTACTCCAAGGCGGCGTTGCCGGAGTAGCTGATGATCGGGAAAACAGATTTGAAGGCCGCATGCAGGCCCACGTCGCGGAACTGATCCTTGTTCGCTCCCGCCTGCAAGAATTCACGATACGAATCCAGCTGGATGGCCAGGAGGTAAGGCACATCCATGACGTCCGGCAACTTGCTAAAGTCCTTGCGGATACGTTTTTTCTCAGTGTATGAGTAAGCCATCAGCGTTCCCCAGCTTGGTCACCTGCTTGTTTGGCCCCTCCCGACGGAGCAGCCAGAAAATCTTGCAAACCCCATGGTTTGCCCACCCCTCGAGGTGGTTACAGCGCGTTACCGACACCGACCCAGTCGGCTGGCAGTAACGGAAAAAGGCCGGTGGCATGAGCCACCAGCCATCAGCCTTTCGCTTGACGCTCGGGCTGGAGACGCAAGGTCGAGTTACTTGACTTCGACTTTGGCGCCTGCTTCTTCCAGAGCAGCCTTGATCTTGTCGGCTTCTTCTTTCGAAGCGCCTTCTTTGACCATGCCCAGGTCATCAACGACAGCCTTGGCTTCTTTCAGGCCCAGACCGGTGATTTCACGTACAGCTTTGATGACGTTTACTTTCTTCTCGCCCGACTCAACCAGTTTAACGTTGAATTCGGTTTGCTCTTCAACGACAGCGGCAGCAGCAGCTGGGCCGGCCGAAGCAGCAGCGGCGCTAACGCCGAATTTTTCTTCGAAAGCTTTGATCAGCTCAACAACCTGCAGAACCGACATTTCAGCTACGGCGTTGAGGATATCGTCTTGGGAGATAGACATTGCTGTAATTCCTGAATTGGGGGACGGCCTATGGGGCCATCTAAATAAACAAAAATACGCGAGGGAGACTGCTCAGCCTTAGGCTGCGGCAGCTTCTTTTTGCTCGCGAACTGCGGCCAGAGTACGAGCCAACTTGCTGGTAGCGCCTTGAATCACGCTCATCAGCTGAGAAATAGCTTCGTTACGGGTCGGCAGTGTTGCCAGTACGTCGATTTCGTTTGCTGCGAGGAACTTGCCCTCGAACGCAGCTGCCTTGATCTCGAACTTGTCCTGACCTTTCGCGAATTCCTTGAACAGACGGGCAGCAGCGCCAGGATGTTCGTTGGAGAAAGCGATCAAGGTCGGGCCGGTGAACACGTCGTTGAGGACACTGTATTGAGTGTCGGCAACAGCGCGCTTGAGCAGGGTGTTACGTACAACACGTACGTAAACGCCAGCTTCACGAGCCTCTTTACGGAGTCCGGTCATTGCGCCTACTGTAACGCCACGGGCATCAGCCACAACAGCGGACAGAGCGACTTTGGCAGCCTCGTTGACTTCAGCGACGATGGCCTTCTTGTCTTCGAGATAAATTGCCACGGGTTAACTCCTGCTTGTTACCGTTTCATCTGGCCGAGGCCGGATGTCGTTTTGGTGTCTGATTCGGTAAGGAACCGGGAGCACCATCTGCGTAGGCTTGTGTTTTAAGACTCGCGTCGCCTACGGTCTTGGATAGCCCCCGCCAGGCAGGGACCCCAATCTTTCATGTTGCCAGGGCGGTAACCCGCCCCGACAAGCAGTGTTACGCAGTCAGCGAGCTCTGATCGATAACCAGACCTGGGCCCATAGTGGTGCTCAGGGTAACGCGCTTGACATAGATACCTTTCGAAGAAGCTGGCTTGATACGCTTCAGATCAGCGATCAGGGCTTCAACGTTTTCCTTCAGCTTGACGGCGTCGAAACCGACTTTGCCAACGGAAGTGTGGATGATGCCGTTCTTGTCGGTGCGATAACGAACCTGACCAGCCTTCGCGTTCTTGACCGCGGTGGCGACGTCTGGGGTTACGGTGCCGACTTTAGGGTTAGGCATCAGGCCACGTGGACCGAGGATCTGACCCAGTTGACCTACAACACGCATCGCGTCCGGGGAGGCGATAACGACGTCGTAGTTCAGGTCGCCGCCTTTCATTTCGGCAGCCAGGTCGTCCATGCCAACGCGATCGGCGCCGGCAGCCAGAGCTGCTTCAGCAGCTGGGCCCTGGGTGAAAACAGCAACGCGTACGGTCTTGCCAGTGCCGTGTGGCAGCACAGTAGCGCTACGAACGACCTGGTCGGATTTACGCGGGTCAACGCCCAGGTTCACGGCGATGTCGAAAGACTCGCTGAACTTGACGGTCGACAGCTCAGCCAGCAGGCCGGCGGCTTCTTCGAAGTTGTAGAACTTGCCAGCTTCGATTTTGGAAGCAATAGCTTTTTGGCGCTTAGTCAGCTTAGCCATTACACACCCTCCACGTTGAGGCCCATGCTGCGAGCAGAACCGGCGATAGTACGCACGGCAGCATCCAGGTCAGCAGCAGTCAGATCAGCCTTTTTAGCGTTGGCGATATCTTCCAGCTGAGCACGGGTGACGGTGCCAACTTTAACGGTGTTCGGACGTGCAGAACCGCTGGTCAGGCCAGCTGCTTTCTTCAACAGAACCGAAGCAGGGGTGCTTTTGGTTTCAAAGGTAAAGCTACGGTCGCTGTAGACAGTGATGATCACTGGGGTCGGCAGGCCGGCTTCTTGACCCAGGGTACGGGCGTTGAAGGCCTTGCAGAACTCCATGATGTTCACGCCATGTTGACCCAGAGCCGGGCCGACGGGCGGGCTTGGGTTGGCCTGGCCGGCCTTTACTTGCAGCTTGATGTAAGCCGTGATTTTCTTAGCCATGAGCTACTCCACTATTGGGTACAGGCGCCTTGCGGCTCCCCAGTTGCTTGCGTTTTATCCCAGAGACGACAAAACCCCGCAGCTTACGCCTGCGGGGCATGGGATCCGTTTCCAATCAGACCTTTTCGACCTGACTGAACTCGAGCTCTACCGGAGTAGAGCGACCGAAAATGAGCACCGCCACTTGGATCCGGCTCTTTTCGTAGTTAACTTCTTCGACAGTGCCGTTGAAATCAGCGAACGGACCATCGGTGACACGGACCACTTCACCCGGCTCGAACAGCGTCTTGGGCTTCGGCTTGTCGCTGCCATCGGCAACGCGACGAAGGATAGCTTCTGCTTCCTTGTCAGTGATCGGTGCAGGCTTATCCGCAGTACCGCCGATGAAACCCATCACCCGAGGAGTATCCTTGACCAAGTGCCAAGTACCCTCGTTCATATCCATCTGCACCAGCACGTAACCTGGGAAGAACTTGCGCTCGCTTTTGCGCTTCTGGCCATTACGCATTTCCACCACTTCTTCAGTGGGGACCAGAATTTCGCCAAAGCCGTCTTCCATGCCAGCCAGCTTTACACGCTCTACCAAAGAGCGCATAACATGCTTCTCGTAACCCGAGTAAGCATGCACAACGTACCAACGCTTAGCCACGGGACACCCTTAGCCTACAATCAGGGAAACAAGCCAGCCGAGCAGGGAATCTAGCCCCCACAACAGCAAAGCCATGACCAGAACGACCGCCACTACAATCAGTGTGGTCTGCGTAGTCTCTTGGCGGGTAGGCCAAACGACTTTACGAATCTCGCCGCGAGCTTCCTTCGCCAGGACAAAGAACGACTTGCCTTTAGCTGTTTGCAAGGCCGTGAAGGCAGCAACAGCAGCAATGACGATCAGAGCCAGAACGCGATACAGGATTGGCGATGCGGAGAAATACTGATTTCCGACAACACCTACCACCACCAAAGCGACCACAACAAGCCACTTGAGCAGATCGAAGCGAGAGTCTTGGGCTTCAGCCTTGGGAGTCATCTAGGAGGATCCTGTGAAAAGAAAGCCAGACACGTTGAGTGAATCTGGCAGGTCAGGAGGGAATCGAACCCCCAACCTACGGTTTTGGAGACCGTCGCTCTGCCAATTGAGCTACTGACCTAAAACAAAATCAGGCCGACCATTATGCAGGCCTGAAGAACGCTTTACAACTGCTTTCGACAACCTTCGCGTACAACCACCGTCAGCAAGACCAACAGCAACCACGAACCTCGAAACGGGGATCATCTCTATCCACAGAGACAACCCAACCATTAAAACAAAGGCGGATATTTACATATCCGCCTTGTAAAATGGAGCTCTTGAGCGGATTTGAACCGCTGACCTCACCCTTACCAAGGGTGTGCTCTACCAACTGAGCTACAAGAGCAAAACACTGTGCATTAGCAGCAAACATGGAGCGGGTAGCGGGAATCGAACCCGCATCATCAGCTTGGAAGGCTGAGGTTCTACCACTAAACTATACCCGCGAGATTTGCTACTCTCGCTAAAAATGGTGGAGGGAGAAGGATTCGAACCTTCGAAGTCGTAGACGTCAGATTTACAGTCTGATCCCTTTGGCCGCTCGGGAACCCCTCCTATTTCGTGGCGGCATTTTCAACTCTTGCCACCACCCTGTCAAGCTTTTTCTCAATTAAATCTTGAGGTTAGCGATTCCGACAGTGCTTTCACAAGGCTCGTACTAGACGCTATCCCTGTGAAGCGGGCGCCATTCTATGCAAACTATTCGGCGGTTGCAATGCCTTCACACGGCATTATTTGATGTTTTGAGTTATTGAATTCGCGAGAGAGCCCGCTCAGAGCCGATTCATCCAGCAAACGCTGGCTTTGCGCATCAATTCGCAGCCAGTGCACGGCGCCCTGATCGCCATTTATCACTTGCGCCTGCGCCTTCACGCCCATCTGAGCCAAACGCTGCTCAAGAGGCAACAAGGCTTCGAGTTGCGGGTAGCCGCCTACATAAAGGCAATCTCGTGCGCCCGGAACAGGAGCCAGTGCTTGTGTCGGAGCCGGCGCGCCTCGATCGGTCTCGCTGAGGAGGCGAATGTCCTGCTGGTTACCTTTGTACAAGGACAATGCGCGGATCTCGACAGGCTGTTGGAGCGCCTCCTGCTGATGCCACCCGGCATAAAACACATTCAGTACCAATAACAGCAGGAACAACCAGCGCATAGTCACCTCACGGCAAAGGACAGGCCATGGCCAGGCCGATGAATACAAGGTCAGGCACAACCTGCGCGGTGGGCGCCACTTCGCGCACCAACTCGGCGTCGCCACCGGTGAGGAAGACGCGGACATCTTCCCCCAGTTGCGAACGAGCCTGCTCGACCTGGGTCAGCACGAAGCCACGCAGCATCAGGGTGCATCCACGCTCTACAGCTTCGACAGTATTTCTTCCGGGCGACATCTCGCTCACCGCCTTTTCCGCGGACAGATCGTCATAGCGAATGCGCCGAGTATGGGTACGGAGCTGACCGCGCATCAACGGCATTCCAGGGCAGATGAAACCGCCCAGGTGCTCGCCGGCCGCAGTCACGAAATCAGAGGTTGCGGCAGTTCCCAAGTCAATGACCACACACGCGGACTGCGCCAGATGAAACGCCCCCAGCACCGCCAGCCAGCGATCGAGCCCCAGGCGCTGGTACTCTTCATAGCCGTTGCGAACGCCGGCCAGCTCCTTGGCGGGCACAGCGCACACCGCTTGCACGGCGAAACCGCGAGCAATGGCTTCGACGAGCTTCGCGGTCTCTTCCTCGGTACGGACGCTGACCAGCCGGCAATGCGCCAAGGCCCCCCCTTGGACCGCAGCTACAGCATCAAGCAGGTCTTGATCGGACCCTACCACACCGCCTGCGACTACCTGCGCACCGCTGATTCGGGTGATACGCCACTTGATAAAGCTGTTACCGCAGTCGAGCTCAAGAATCATCACGCAACCTCAGGCTTAGCTCGCCACCGCTGTAGATCTTTTCTTCGTTGCCCACTTTCAAGCGTAGCGCGCCTTGGGCATCCACTCCCAGGACTGTACCTTCTATGATGGTACTTCCCGCAACGAGAGACGCCGCCTTACCCTGCCACAAGTGATATTGCTCCCACTCCCCTTTGAGCGCATTGAAGCCACCGCTACGATGGCGTGCAAGCAGCGGTCGCAGGTTGTTGTTGAGGGATGCTGCCAGGGTGTTTCTGTCGACCGCCTTGCCTGTCTGCAGCTGCATGGAGGTCCATTGCTGATCGACCTCATGACTCGCCTGCATGTTGACGTTGATACCCACCCCGATCACCACATGACAGACATCGGCAGGGTCGCCCACCAGCTCTAGCAGGATCCCGGCAATCTTCTGTCGCCCGACCAGAACATCATTTGGCCATTTAAGCCCTGCGGTGGATACACCTGACTCACGCAAGGCATGCATCACGGCGAGACCGACCACCAGACTCAGCCCCTCGATCTGGCGCATGCCACCATCGATACGCAAGACCAGACTGTAATAGAGGTTCTGTGCAAACGGACTGATCCATTTGCGGCCACGCCGACCTCTCCCCGCCGTTTGCCGCTCTGCCGTTACCAGGAAGGGCGCATGCGCACCTGCCTCGATCATGCGCAGGGCTTCGGCGTTGGTGGAGTCGATGCTGTCGTGTACATGCACCTGCCAGCGATCATCCGTCGTCGCAGCGACAATAGCCTCAGCGTCGAGGAACGAAAGAGGACTGGCAAGCTGATAGCCGCGGCCGCGCACCTTGTGGATCGATACGCCGAACTCAGCTTCCAATTGCTGCAGCTGTTTCCATATGGCGCTACGGCTCACCCCCAGGGTGGCCCCTAGCGCTTGCCCGGAATGGAATCGACCATCCTTGAGGAGTTTCAACAACGTCAGCATGCCAATCTCGCCTCACAATGAGGCAGGCATGATAGCCATGCACATGACAGTTGCATAGAAAACCGCAGACAAAGTGTGCGGTAACTGAACTGAAGCTTCGCGGGCAGGGCCTACCCCACAGTTGCGTGACGCAGGTGCCGCGCATACTGTGGGAGCAAGGCTTGCCCGCGAAGCTCTTGATCTTGACTTTGACTTTGCCAGGCACCACAAAGACAAAACCCCCACCTGCCTTCGCAGATGGGGGTTTCGGAATTTAATCTTGACGATGACCTACTCTCACATGGGGAAACCCCACACTACCATCGGCGA
>NZ_JAIWJA010000019.1 GCF_020515695.1 Pseudomonas sp. MWU16-30317
GGGCCAATACCTTGATTTCCACTGACTGCTCCTGGGTCAACATCTCGGCAGCTCAAAGCCACCATGATCGCCCAGGGGGTCAAAATTGAGTTGGCGTTAGGGGGTCAGTTTTACATTGGCGGTGACACCTATAGGCGTTTTTGTTATTTCCGCACGTCCAGGTGCCAATCAATAGTGTCTCAGCAGTCTCCTCGATACTCCGGAATTCCTTTTACTTTATCCATATCTAGGGCAAGGACGGGTTTGGCAGGCGGGATCACTGCCTTACGTCCTGCGTTCTCACGAAGGCACTGCTGGTAAGAAAGGGTCTTAACTTGTCCACTTGTGAGAGTTGGATATCTCTCATAGGTGGACTTGCCCCTACCAGACCTGACACCAACTCCCCGTTAAATTGATGCTGTTGCCAAACGCCTAAATTCTCGCGGCGACCGATATTTCAAAGCGCTGTGCGGAGGCTGGCGATAGCGTAGGCGTAGCGGGCATCAAACATGGGCGAGGGATTGGTAGGATCCGAAATAACAGTGATACGAAAATAATAAGAGACAAGTGAGTAGCCAGTTTTTTCGCCGGCTCATCAATCGCTCATAAGAGATTTGGTCCCATCCATCAACGGTGCATGGAATAGCCCGTTTTATCGGTATGGGTTAGTTGCGCCATGCTATCGAAAAGATGGTGAATTCAAAGTTGCGGGTAACCGCTAATGAGTTATTTGGATGTCCCAATGCTCTTGAGTGCCTCGAACTCCGCCACGATGTCAGCAAAAGCCTTGCATACCTGCGGATCGAAATGTCGATTTGCTTGGTCTTGTATATAGAGCGTGGCCGCCTCGACACTCCATGCCGTTTTATAAGGCCGTGCCATGCGAAGAGCGTCATAGACGTCACAGAGAGCCACGATTCGTGCGCTAACGGGGATATCGCCGCCCTTCAGTCCATTAGGGTAACCGCTACCGTCCCATTTTTCGTGATGGCCCAATGCGATTTCTGCCGCCATTTCCGTAAGGGCAGATCTGCTTTGGTCACAGAGAATGTCATAGCCAATACGCGGATGCTCCTGCATTTGTCTACGTTCATCCGGTGTCAGTGGACCAGGTTTCTGAAGAATGCCATCCGGAATGCCAATTTTCCCGATGTCGTGCATGGGGGCCGCTTTTCTTATCAGTTCACACCACTCAACGGGCATGCTCATATGTTTTGCCAGGAGCGCTGACGATTCACCTATACGGTGAATATGATCGCCTGTGTCATTATCACGGTAAGCTGCGGCTCGGCCTAGACTCCTGAGCATAGCACTATAGCTTTCCTGAAGCTGAGTGGTCCGTTGATTGACCTTGTACTCCAGATTACGCTTGGCATCCTGGAGCAGCCGGCTGCTCTGCGCCAGTTCGAGGCAGCTGCGCACACGAAGCAGGACTTCGGGCAAGTCGATGGGTTTAGAAATGTAGTCATTGGCACCTTTTTCAAGTCCAATACGGCGGCTGTCCGGATCATTCAAAGCGGTGACGATTACAATGGTCGAGGTAGTTCTGTCCCGTGCGTGAAGGGCGTCCAAAATCTCAAAACCGTTGGGCGCTGGCATGTCGATGTCTAGTAGCAGCAGATCCCAGTCGTTACGCTCACACCAGTCCAGTCCCTCAGACGAGTCGGAAAAGCTTTTGATGTGATCGAGCCCGAAGGCACTCAGGCACGATTCCATGAGGCGGAGATTGGAGGCGACGTCATCAATAATGGCAATCACCGCATTGGACCTGATAAGTGAAAACATTAGCTGACTCCTTGCAGTTTAGGTGGGGGAGGTTCCTGCTAGCTAGGTCAGAAATTGCAGACCTGCGCCAGGTCCTAAGCGCGTCGATAAATCGGAAGTTCTAGCCAGAATCGGCTACCCGCTGCTTTCTGACTGCGAACCCCCATCTTTCCTCCCATCAAATCGGCCAGTTCTTTGCACAGGGCCAGCCCGATGCCCGTGCCCTGGATTGTTGAGTTTTCCTTACCTAGTCGTTGGAAAGGCTGAAACAGCTGTTGTTGAACATCCGCGTCTATCCCTTCTCCAGTATCCTCCACAAACAGACGGGCGACGGATTGTTCGCTATCCAGTTCGATGCCTAAAGTGATAGAGCCGCCGGCCCGGTTATATTTGACAGCGTTTGAAAGAAGGTTAAGCAAGACTTGTTTGGTGCGGCGACTGTCTGCCCTCACCGTGCAGGCTTTGCTCGGTTTTTGAAGCACGAGCGCTAGCCCTTGCACAAGTAGCTGCGGCTCGATCATAGCCGCGCACTCGGTCAACAAAATTTCCACATCGACAGGTTTAAGGTCCAACCGTGGCGCCTCGGCCTGGAGGCTTGACCACTCAAGCAGATCATCGACAAGCTGGCACAGCAGGTGGCCGGCGATGATGATTTCATCAAGGTGGGTGGAGTCCGGGCGCGTTTTTATTTGACCTAGCTGTGCGAACCCAAGGATGGCGTTCAGCGGGGTTTTCAATTCATGCGACATGCTTGAGATGAAGCGGGATTTCGCTCGGCTGGCGGCTTGCGCCTCAACGGTCTTTGCGCGGAGGTCTTGCTCTACGTGCTTTAGCGCATCAATGTCTATGCAAGTGCCGACTACTGACGGTCGCCGTTCGGTAGGGTTTGACAACATGCTGGCGCGGCAGAGTAGCCAAATCATATCGCCCTGACGGTCTGGTAGACGGAACTCCGCTTCTGCTACGTGATCCTCATTACTTCGAACGGTGATAATCAGCCGCTCGAGGGCTATGCGATCCCCTGCACCCATACGGGCGTAAAGCTCGTCTGGCGCCATTTTGTCCGCTGGTAAGCCGAACCGCTCACAAAGCGCACCCTTGAAGCTGAACGTATGGGTATTGGGGTAGTACTCCAAAAGCCCTTCCGTGACATTCCCCATCACCATTTCCAATCGCTGCTGGACTGCGCTGCGGCTGGCCTCAGCGTGGGCAAGTTGTTTTCCCATACCTAAGGCATGCAGTGAAATAGCGTTCAGTTCTTCAATTCTGGAGGGGGCCGATGGGGGCGCCCAATTACCTTGCCCAATTTCGCGCATCATATTGGATAGCGCAAAGATGGGCGCGTGCAGTTCCAGGCTTAGACGTCGAGCTTGGAGCCAGAGATAACCAAAGAAGAAGGCATAGAATGCAACAAGTCCGCTCGCCATCAGATAGCCAATGTACCTGAAGTGATTTGCCAGACGTTGGGTCTCTCTCATCACTACCTTTTCATCGACCACTCCCAGTAGCCTCCACCCCGCCAATTTCACCGGACTCCAGGCTACCAAATGTGCACCGCTACCAAGCTCCGTAGACTCAACCCCACCGCTGTGGTCTTGCATGGCCTGTTCCAATGGGCGTAATTTCGGATGGTTGGCCAATTGGAAATCGATAGGTTTAAAGTGCTCTTGCGAGAGACCTTTATAGCCGGCTGAAGTCGCCAACTTGGGTACGTCAAAATCGGTCTCGCCTTTCTCTGGGAGCGCCATAATCGTATGGGCTTTGCTGACCAATATAAGATACCCACCCCACGGAACATGAAGACTCGCGATCTTTTGCAAGATAGCATCGATCGTTATATCAATGCCCGCGACGCCTCGCAGTAGGTCACCTTGATAGACCGGTACGACGACGGACATCATCCAGCCTTTACCTGCCGGGTCGAGATAGACATCGGTCCATACCGGCTGGCGTTGCGGGTTATGTTGGGCGTCGGCCAAGTAATAAAAATTGAACGATGGAATATTCATGTCATGAGGGTACTGAGCCAACGAGTCAATCCAGGGGTAGATACGGTTGTAACTGTCCCCGCTATTGAAGTACACGCTAGTAATCAACGGGTTACTGTCCTTAAGGCCCTTCATCATGAAATCAACATGGCTGAGGCGATCGACCATATCCATGTCTTGACGAGCCAAGGGGGTGATATTGGAGTAAAAGGAGGCGGGTCCGCCTTGGTCGGTCCCGCTGTAGCGGACGCCGTCCGCACTGACGGCTAATTGGGCGGGGTGGTATGGCAGGACCTCTTGAAGTTCATTCTCAATACTTAGCGAAAGCAGAGTCCCCATTGTTCTGAGTTGCGCCAGCTCTGCCTGCACAATATCCGAATTCTGCATCACAGAGCTTTGGAGCTCGCGGGCAGCGCTGCGATGCAGATCGGTGCTTTGAGCCTCCAGAATAGCTTGATTAGTCAGGAAGTACGCTGCCAGTAGCACGAGTTCCACAACGATGAGGGGGACAAGGCTCGTTCTGACGAAAGCCTGCCAAATCCAGCTTCGGAATTTCAGGGTTGGGGTGCCGCGACTCATGGGGAGCTCCCGGCGGCATTTGCCCAATCCGCCAGATTGATATTATTGTGACATCATTGTTGTTCATCGTTTCGAAGGTGTCCAGCCTTTTTGTGAATGGCCACTGCAGCTGTCTTTTAGGCGTACAGTGACCAGTCATTATTCAGCAGAAGCTGCCCAAAATACGCCTCGAGAGTCGGAAATCCTCAATCGTTCGGCGCGCGTCGTGGGTCAGCTCGACTCTGAGTTGACATACTCGATAGTGGCGCTTTGCCATTTTTAGGGCCATAGTGGTGGTAAGGCTTGGTGGACAGCGTCATTTCAGCCCCGCGGTCCAAGGGGCATTTGGAGGGTACCATGAAGGTATTGATTGCCGATGACTCATCCATGTCCCGTAAGCTCGTTTTGCGGTCTTTGCCCGAATCGTTGGCCGCCGACGTTGCTCAGGCGAGCAATGGCGTTGAGGTTATGGCCGCCTACCATGCAGGACAGGTAGAACTATTGTTTCTGGACCTTACCATGCCGGTTATGGATGGTTTTCAAACGCTTGCAGCGCTCAAGCATGAAGACGCTAACGTCGTGACGGTCGTGATTAGTGCTGACATTCAACCGCGCGCCAGGCAACGAGCGTTGGAGTTGGGCGCCGCGGCATTCGTCGCCAAACCCGTGACAGCGCAAGCCGTCTTTGAAGCGCTGCATCTCACCGGAGTGTTGTAATGGACGCCTTGGCCGCGCTTAACGAAGACCAACGTGATGCACTCCAAGAGCTCATGAACATCGCCATGGGGCAGGCTGCAGAGCGCCTTGCGCTGCTCACCGATACTATAGTGACGTTGTCGGTCCCATTCATTCACCCCTTGGTGCATCAGCGGGAAAACCTTTCGGTCCCTGATCACCTGCGCGGGCAGTCGATGATGGTCACGCGACAGTCTTTCTTAGGTCAATTGCGGGGAGAGGTGTTCGTTTGCTTCGGCGCCATGGGCGCCGATGAATTGGCCGAACTAATGGGTTATGAAGGGCGTGCGCCAACCCAGCAGGAAGAACTCATGCTCGATGTCACCAATATTCTATCCGGTGCTTGCATCAATGGTCTCGCACGCCAGGTGGCCACTCAAGTCAGCTATGACGCGCCGTCCATTCTGATCGGCAGCCAGGGCCTAGAAGGCGGCTTGGGCCACTTGAACCTCACTGAGCACTTGGCAATGGTTTTGGAAATTCGCTTTGAAGTACTGGCACATCAGTTTTCTTGCGACCTGTTGATCTGCATCACCGAACGTACGGCGGGGATTGTCGTCCGCGCTATTGATCGGATGCTCGAAGGGCTTTGAAAAGGGCGCTGCCATGACAGACAACACAGCCATTTCTAGAGAAACACTTGAGTCGATGCTCAAAGCGATCAACATGGGCGTGCTGCTTATTGATCGGGAGTACCGGGTGCTATTTTCCAACCATTTTATGTCCTTGAACAGTGGGCGCCCCGCGGATGCGCTGGCGGGCCACACGCTGTTCGATGCCTTTCCCGAATTACCTGAGATTTGGGTAAGGCAAAAGATAAACAGTGTTTTTACGTTGAAAAACTTTGCGTTCACGTCCTGGCAGCAACGGCCACACCTGTTCAACTTCGCCAGTACCCGGCCCATCAGCGGCTCGGTGAAACACATGTACCAAAATTGCACTTTCTTTCCCGTACAGGACGCGGAGGGTGAATGCCTAGGTGTAGGTCTCGCCGTCAGCGATGCTACCGATACGGCGGCGCGGCAATTGGAACTAACCCGGCTCAACGAATTGCTCGAAGCTGAAAAGAGTGCCCAGGCAAGCCTCATCCAGCGACTCGAGGAAGCGCAGGCCCAATTGCTTCAGTCAGAAAAGATGGCAGCCATCGGCCAGTTAGCCGCCGGGGTAGCACACGAGATCAACAACCCTATCGGGTTTGTTTCTTCCAACCTCAATAGTCTGCGTTCCTATCTCAAAGATTTATTCAGCCTTATTGATGCCTATGAGGGCGTCTGTGATGGCGAATATTTGCGGGTGAATCCGGATATCGAGGTGCTGAGAAAAAAAATCGATTACGGCTTCTTGCGTCAAGATATTAGTGAGCTATTGGTCGAGTCGGCAGACGGCCTTGACCGAGTCAATCGCATCGTCAAAGACTTGCGCGAGTTCTCCCATGTGGATAGCTGCGAGTGGCAATTAGCGGATCTGCACAAGGGGCTGGACAGCACCCTGAACGTCATCTGGAACGAGATTAAATTCAAGGCCCAAGTGATCAAATATTATGGCGATATCGAACCCATCGAGTGCATGGGATCACAGATCAATCAAGTGTTTATGAACCTGATCATCAACGCTAGCCACGCGGTCGGCGCCAACGGCGAAATCATTATTACTACGGGCCTAGAGGGGGAGGGAGTATCCATCGATATCGCTGACAACGGGCATGGCGTACCGTTGGAGATACAGAACCGAATCTTCGAGCCGTTCTTTACGACCAAGCCTGTGGGTATGGGGTCCGGGCTTGGCTTGTCACTGTCCTACAGCATCGTCGTTAAGCATCATGGGAGGCTTACCGTAGATAGTTTGCCAGGCAAAGGTACTTGCTTCCGCGTCTGGCTACCGCTACGTCAACCGCCACCGCCCCCTGCATCTGAGGGAGACTCATCATGAACAGTTTGGCCGAAAGTGGTAAACGCTACACCGTCATGTTGGTGGATGACGAAGAGAACATCCTTAACAGCCTGCGCCGTGTATTGCGGGGCCAGCCTTACGACCTGTTGCTGGCCACCAATGGAACTCAGGCGCTAGGGCTTTTCGAACTTCACCGGATTGATCTGATCATTAGCGATGCACGCATGCCAGGTATGGACGGGCCAACCTTACTCAGTGAGGTGTACCACCGCGATCCCGATTGCATGAACATTCTGCTGACCGGTTACGCGGACGTAAGCATGATCACCAAGGCAATCAATGAAGGTCATATCTTCCGTTATATTAGCAAGCCATGGAACGATGAGGAACTGGTGATCACGTTGCACCAGGCATTAGAATTTCAAGCCGTGCGGCGCGACCGCGATGCCCTGCTCAAACTGGCTAACGAGCAAAACAATAAATTGCGCGACCTCAACGACGGCCTTGAGCGACGTGTGGCTGCGCGGACGAGCGAGCTGCAGCAAACCGCAGACATGCTTGACTTGGCCTATGATGAACTTCGCCGCAACTACGTGACGAGCACCGAAGTGTTCTCGCTGCTGATCAACCAACGCTTGCCGCGGCTACGGCAAACCAATCAGCGAGTTATCGAAGTGGTACGTGCCTATTGTGCCGCCTCGGCTTTGAGTGATACCGATACCCGCGACCTGACGATGGCAGCGGCTCTCTACAACATCGGAAAGCTCGGTTGGAGTGATGTGATGTTGGCGGGCTGCGCTGACCTACTGCTACGTACGGAGACTGAGGCGTTCAAGACCTACCCAGGTAAAAGCGAAGCACTGCTGATGGCGCTCGAACCTTTGCATGACGCCATGCACATCATTCGTCATCATCAGGAACACTGGGATGGCAGGGGCTTCCCGGACCGCCTAAGCGGCCAATCCATTCCACTGGGTGCGCGCGTACTGAAGCTAGCAGTCGACTTTGTGGAACTGCAGTGTGGGCTGGTTCTGGAGCGCTACCTCACTCGTGACGAAGTGTTTGTATATCTGCGCCAGCATAAATCCACCTACTATGACCCCGCGCTGATCGAATTCTTTATTCAGGTCTGCACTTGTCACTTGCCAGAAAGCTTGCTCGACCCTTCGGTGAAAGTACTCGATGTGCGGCGCCTTAAGCCTGGCATGGTGCTTGACCGGAACCTCAGTGCTAGTAACGGTTTATTGTTGCTTAACGAAGGGAAAATACTGACTGCACTGCTGATAGAAAAACTGACTGCCTTTGAAGCTGTAGATGGAGGGCGATTCTCGGTATTCATTCGTGCTGCTGAGGTACAGTGAATGGTCGCTTGAGGTTATGGAATACTTTCGTCAAACCTTATTGTCACGGAACCGCCCGCTAACCGTAGAAGGATAAGACATAGACCGTCTTGCACGTTCAACCCGATCCTCACGCTGGTGCAGGCATGAGCCAAGGGGGAAACAATGCGGCCTGTCGTTACGGGTATACCACTGGACGACCTGTATTCATCACAGCTGCGGTGTCCAGACTGATATTCACCAGACGAGGGCAACGCCATGTACGATGAATGCTGCTTGTTACAGAGAGTCGTCGTTAAAGAAGGCAATCTGACGATTGATACCGCTGAGGCTCAATACACTGTATTGCTGGAGCTGATTTCGTTATCAAGGGAGCTGGAGATAGATTTGAGTGATGTCATCAGCATCGATGCCGAAGGGCTCAAATTGATCATAACGGCAAAGGTCGAATCCATTCGGCTGGGACGTCGGCTGCTGATCAGCCACCCTAACGAAGCGATAGTCACCGCATTTGAATGCAGAGGGCTGCGTCGCCTTTTGCAGCTCTGAACTCATGCGCATTGAGCTGCTAAATCACAGGACGGATCTATATGTAGTAATCTATGAAACGGGGCTCCCAGTGAGGCGACAATGCTCGCCATAGAGGATTGTCTAATGGCCAGGCTAGGTCATACCTTTAGCCCTGGGTTCAAGCGCGGCTGCGCGCTCGGTGTTCGATCAAGGCAACAGCCCCACCGAAGTAGCTCATTCGTGTGCGTTGGGTGAGTCGGCCTTGCGTCGTGGGGGAACTACCTCCAATTGAGAGGGTGGCGGCGTCACTCCGATCAGCCCAGCCCTTACTCCAGAGCTGCAAAAATCCACGAATTCGAGCCCAAATCAACCGTCTGAAACGGGAAAAGCCAATCTGAAAAAAGACCACCTCGCTGTTGAGGGAAGAGGAACCCGAATGTTCGAGTGGGTCAATCAACTGCGGGTCTGGAATTTGTTGATCTGTAGTGGTTGGTATTGGAGGTCATCTGCTCTTGCTATTACCCGTACATTCGCAGGCGCCGATTTCCGGAAGCAGGACGGGTAGTTCTGGGCTGCAGTGAAGCGAGCTATTTACTCAAGGCCGAAGCGCAGCAGTTAGTCGAAGCATCATTCTGATGCTGCAAGATGACGCCATGCAAACCAGTCGATTTATGCTACGTAGGTGGGCGCCATAGATGAGCTTGACCAGCGAGTAGCCCTGCTTCCATGCCCACTAACAGGCAACAGTGAAGCGTCCGGTATCCCGAACGTGGTTGACCTGAAATTCACCGCTGGCTCCCCCAAGGACGTTTGGTGCGGCGATACAACTGGCTGCGGTCGCATCAGTTCAATGAAGGCCGAACGCCTGCGGTTGCCCAAAAAAATCACACAGTGTCCGGGATGGGTTGATCACCACACTGGCCTTAAAGGTGAAAATCCGTTTCGAATAATGGGTCTACCAGATGCGAATGAGATTGTCTAGACCCCTATGATGGAGTTGTACGCTTATGCGTGTGTGCTTAGGAAAGGCGGAATTGACCTGAATCAACAAAAACCGAGATAGCGCGAAACTGATGTGCCTAATTCTTGATTGATCCCGACGGAGAACCTGTAATACTCAACTCGTTTTGATCTCCTACGCCTCTCTAAAGGTGGCACTATGCCTCTACGTCCGCACTGCTTAATACCGGAAGGCCCATGGAGCCAACGGTATAGCCAGGATCTGATCGAGAATCTCCCAGTTGGCGTATATGTCTGCAATTCAGATGCCGTCTTGGTCGCCTATAATCGCAAAGCTTCGGAGATCTGGGGGCAAACGCCTACGTGTGGCGATCCGGAAATCAAGTTCTGCGGAGCTCATAAGCTTTACACGCCCGACGGCGTTTTTTTGCCTCACGATGAAACACCAATGGTCAAGGTGCTGGCCACTGGAGAGCCGATCCTTAACATCGACGTGATAGTTGAACGTCGTGATGGAAGTCGCGTTAACGTGATCGCAAACATAACGCCACTTTTTGACTTTCGTGGAAATCAGATCGGCTTCACTAATTGTGTCCAAGATGTAACTTTTCAAAAGCAGCAGGAGATAGAGCGTCTCAACCTGGTGAGAGGGCAATTCCACTCCCAAAAGATGTTGGCCATAGGCCAGCTGACTATGGGGTTTGCCCATGATTTCAATAACGTATTGACGACAGTGATTGCCTCGCTAGGTCTTGTAGAGCGCAATCTGGATCGTCAGAACATAGTAGTTGCTGCTAAATACGCAAAAGACGCACTTCGTGGAGCGAAAAATGCTTCAACTGTAGTGTCCCGGCTCATGAGGTTCTCACGGTGCCATGAGTTGAAATCTGAGCTTGCAGATATAAATGCGTTGATAGTTTCTTTGGTTGAGATGAGCGCGTGTAGCTTGGGCTCATCAGTTAAGGTCAGTATGCAGTTGGCAGAGGGCCTGGCGCCTGCATATCTTGACCCTAATCAATTCGAAAATGCGTTACTCAACATTTTGATTAATGCGCGAGACGCTCTTCGTGGAAGCGGCGAGATTCTGATAGTTACTGATAGTGTGATTCCGGATAAATATGTTTGCGAAAATAGTTCCGGGCTTTCTTTCGGGGTTCCGTGCGCCCGAATTCAAATTTCCGACAACGGTATAGGGATGTCGCCCGATTTGATCCCTAAGATTTTTGAGCCATTTTTTACTACTAAGGCCGATGGGAAAGGGACCGGGCTTGGGCTATCAATGGTCTATGGATATGTCATTCAGACGGGTGGTTGGATAACTGTAATTAGTCAGCAGGGTGCAGGGACGTGTTTCTCAATTTATATACCGTTCTGTGGGAGCTGCCCTTCAAAACGGTAGATGCGCGATAACGCGCCCGAGTCATCGTATAGCTACCATTTAGCGTGCTTGTGCGCTCCCTCAATCCGAAGCTCACGAGGTGCAGCGCGTCGCGCGGCCCCACTCACTAACAGGCTGTTGCCGTTTGCGCGCAGGCAGACACTCGATCCAAAGCCGTCCGATGTCAACCAGATATGGGTTAATATGTCTGATTTCATTGTGAAGACGACCGGCGCGTCACTGCCTGTCGAAGTTATTAAGAGGACCTTTATTCGAACCGCCGTGGTCTATTCCTCAACTTGACATAGCTGTACTTAACCCTTGTCTTAATGCTGACGCCGCAAGCCATAAACCTTTATTTTGATGCCCAATCGGCTGTGGGTTTAGAGATTGTAGCTGGTGATTACCTTTGTCTGTCCGCTACTTACATACGCACTGACATAAACACCGGCATGAGCGCTGAAGTCGCGACTTGAAGATCTTTGAGTGAGCCACGGTCGTTCATCTGCTTATTCTCGCTGTCGGCTTATTGGGTAAAATTCGCGACGGGTAAATGGTCGATCACGCACGGGTGCGTCGATTCAAGCTGAAGGTGCTGTTCATCACTGGGTACGCAGCGGTAGATATAATGCGTGTTAGGGATCGGGCCCCTCACGTGCATGTGACGGCCAAACCTTTTTTCAAAAGAGATGCCGGCCGCGAAAAATAACCTGTTGATCAAGCAGGCGGGGCTAGCAACCTCGTAAACTAGGCATTTGGCCAGAGTGATCCTGTGCCGTTGCTCACGTGTGGCTGGAAGGGATGGCACACCTGTTCCAGTGACCACCGGCCCGTCTCGGATCTGAAAATTCGGATCCCTCGGCGCGCGCCGGTCTGATTAAGATGGCGCAAGCTGAAATACCCATACTGACCGCCAGATAAAAGACTAAGGTGTCCTGAGAACCCTGAATTCACGAAGGACTGTGCAGAATGTTCGCTCCGATGCTAGGAAAGCCCCCGGTCATCCTCGTCGTCGACGACCTCGCGATGAATATTCGCATTCTTCGCGAAGCTGTGCGTAATCTGGGTGAAGTCTATTTTGCAACCAATGGGAGCGCTGCTTTGAACCTCGCCAGACAGTGCCTTCCGGACATAGTGCTGCTCGATATTGAGATGCACGACATGGACGGCTACGAGGTCTGCGCGGCGTTCAAGCACGATCCTTTCCTGCGTGACGCTTCGATTATTTTCGTCACTTCTCACGGTGAACCCGACTTCGAAATTCGCGCATTGGCGTATGGTGCAGTGGATTTCATTCAAAAGCCTTTGAATATTCCGGTCGCCAGAGCCCGTGTTCAGACCCATGTTGCGTTACGTAATGAAGCCTTCAAATTGGCTGCGGCTCGTGGCGACCTTGAAACGTTGCTCAACCATATTCCGGCCTTCATTGCCTACTGGCGGGAAGACTTAATCAATCTCTATGTAAACAAAGAAGCTGCAGCATGGTTCCCCGCAGCGCTACCCAGCAATCACATGTTCTCGATGCAAACGATGTTGGGTGAGCGCAGCTTCGAGGCTATCGAGGCTCATCTGCAGGACCTTGGTGAGGGTGGGTCTGCGCATTTTGAGCTCCAGCTGCATGCCCCTGAGAGTGGGATTCAGTTCGCGCAAGTCACGCTCGTTGCTCGCGGGGGCGGAGCAGCCGCGTCCGGATTTGTCATGTTGATGACTGACATCACGGCTCGTAAGCAGGCCGAATCCGCCAAGCTCGAGTATCTGGCTCGGCACGACGATTTGACGGACCTGGCCAATCGCCTGATGCTGTTGGAAAACACCGAGCTTGCGTTGCAGGCTGCCCGTATTGAGCACCTCCAGGTGGCCATGCTCGTGCTGGATCTTGACCACTTTAAGATCATCAACGATGAGAGTGGCCAGGCGACTGGAGATCGGTTGCTATGGATACTCGCCAGGCGCATTGAAGATTGCTGCCGTAGCGAAGATACCCTCAGCCGAGGAGGGGGCGGTGCGTTCAGCATATTGCTTCCCGGGGTCCCAAGCATGAGGATGCTCAGAGATTTCGCCGATCAGCTACTAAAGATCGTCAGCGAGCCAATCTGGCTTGATGACGGCTGGTATTACTTAAGCGCTAGCGTGGGTGTTGGAGTCTTTCCTGACGACAGCAGTGATGGCCAGACTCTGTGGCGCCATGCGGAATCCGCGATGTACGAAGCCAAAGAGCAGGGACGTGGTCGCTGGCGCTTTTTTCATGCGCAACTGGACGATCTGCTGCGCAAGCGCCATCAGCTGGAACGAGCCCTGCGTGAAGCTCTGGAAAATGAAACGTTGGAGGTTTACTACCAGGCTAAAGTCGATCCTTCATGCCAACGCATTCGTGGTGTCGAAGCCCTTGTCCGTTGGTCTCGGGCGCCAGGTGGTCCGGTTTCACCCGCTGAGTTCATACCCATGGCGGAAGCCGCCGGATTGATCTGGATGTTAGGCCGGTGGGTGCTATTGCGGGCCTGCAACGACGCTCGCTGCTGGCAAGACCGCGGGCAGCCTGTTTGTGTGAGCGTAAATATATCCGTGTTGCAGTTCCGTGAAGATCACTTTCTGAGTCTGATCGCTGACGTGTTGATCGAAGCAGACTTGCGTCCTGAACTTTTGGAACTGGAGATCACCGAGGGGATCCTTCTCAAGGATACGCAGCAGATGCTCGATAAATTGCTTGATCTTCAGAGCATGGGTGTTCGTATTGCAATTGATGACTTCGGTACCGGTTACTCCAGTCTGGCCTACTTGAAGCACTTCCCAATCAATGTCTTGAAAATCGATCAAAGTTTTGTTCGCGGTATGCTCGAACATCCCGCTGATCTAGCGATCATCAAGGCCATTATCCTGATAGGACAATCGCTAGGGTTGGATTTGGTGGCTGAGGGAGTCGAAACGTCCGAACAGGCGATGATACTCTTGTCGCTTGGTTGTCCTTCGATGCAGGGCTTTCTTTACAGTCGTCCATCGCCATTTGAGGTTATGAGCGATGTGCTAAGCGCATGGCCCTCAATGCGCTGACAGGTTTCAAATTCTTTTCCCGGTGAGCCTTGCACCGCTAAAACTAACCCGAGTCCCCACAGATGAAAAGATGGGCAGGCACGACGCTTCTTATTGGCCTTGCCGCTACGGCGGCGGTGGTGCTTCAGGTCCAGTCTGTCAACGAAGCTTGGGTCAAAACCGCTTTGGCGCTGGAGTTAGGACATAACATTCAGGCTGTCATAGCAAAAATCAATCTGTATGCATACGGCTTACGCGGGCTGCGCGCTGCAATATTGGCTACTGGCGAAGAGCGATTCGACGCAGACGCCTTCAGGCGGTATGAAGAAAGTCGTGAGCTTCAAAAGGAGTTTCCGGGGGCACGCGGGTTTGGCTTCATCCAGCGTGTGCCGCAGAACGTAGAGGCATCTTTTGTGGCGAAGCAAAGAGCGGGCAGTAGGCTGGACTTTCGGGTTCGCCAGTTTAGTCCACATGACGGTGATCGCTTCATCGTCCAGTATATCGGGCCGCTCAATGACAACGCCCAGGCTCTAGGCGTTGACATAGCCTCCGAAACCCAGCGACGGGAAGCGGCGCTTACTGCTATGCGAACGGGTGTCCCGCAGTTAAGTGGCCCTATCGCCTTTATGGAGAATGCAGGTGGTCCGCAAAACTCGTTCCTGTTCTTGCTGCCCATTTACCGTGTGGGGAGCCCCACCAATACGGTTGCCGAGCGTGATGCTGCTTTGGTCGGCTGGAGCTTTGCACCTTTGTCCATCAGCGATGTACTTGCCGACCTGAGGTTGGAAAGGCTTGGGCTGCAGCTGCGGTTGGGAGATCGCGATCCAGCGGGAAATTACCTGGGGTTTTATGTCAGTGGAGCATCGTCCAGCCCGCCGACACAATTCAGTTCAAGTGCCGTGGCTGAGGTGTTCGGCCGGCACTGGAGCATTGAGCTTGTTGCGTCTGAGGCTTATGTGATGCAGATGCGCCAATGGTCCGCGATGCTGTTCGCTGTTGTCGGGATAACCATTAGTGTATTGCTCAGCCTACTGATGGAAGCGCTTTACAATGTGGCTCGGCGCCGCAGCCAAAGCCTTGCCGATCAGGCGAGATTGGCTGCTATCGTCGAAAGCTCCGCGGACGGCATCATCGGAAAAGACTTGCACGGCATGGTGACGAGCTGGAATCGTGGAGCTGAGCGCATCTTCGGATACAGCACCCACGAAGCAGTGGGTAAATACCTCTGCGATTTGGTTGTGCCTGAGGATATGCACGCCGAGGAACAGGCCATACTGGCGAAAATTGGTCGCGGAGAGCCTATAGCTCACTTCGAAACCCGGCGTCGACGTAAGAATGGGGAGCTGATCGACGTGTCAGTGGCGGTATCACCGATTCATGATGGCGCAGGGCAGGTAGTGGGGGCCTCCAAGACCGTACGTGACATTGCTGGGCAAAAAGCAGCAGAGGCGTACATTCAAGGACTCAATGCCCAACTCGAGCTCCAAGTTGAAGAGCGAACTGCAGAGTTGCTTCTTGCCAAACAGCAAGCCGATATTGCTAACGCGGCTAAGTCTTCTTTTCTGGCAAACATGAGTCATGAGATCAGAACACCCTTGAATGCCGTACTTGGCATGCTGCAGCTGGTTCAGCACACTGGACTCAAACCTCGCCAACGTGATTATGTCGACAAAGCACAAATCGCCGCCAAGTCATTGCTGGGCTTGCTTAACGACATTCTCGATTATTCAAAGATAGAGGCCGGAAAACTACAACTTGAGCATCGTGAATTCTTGCTCGACGAGCTGTTGAGCGATCTGGCCGTAATTCTTTCCAGTAACCAGGGGGAAAAAGAAATTGAGGTTGCGTTCGACATTGATCCTGCGCTCCCGAGCGTATTGATCGGCGATAGCCTTCGGCTACAGCAAATCCTAATCAATCTAGCCGGGAATGCGCTAAAGTTCACTACGCGCGGTTATGTCTTATTGCGGATAGAACAGCTGCAGCGCAGCCATGAGCGCACAAACATACGCATCAGGGTGATTGACACAGGTATCGGGATAGAGAACGGACAGCTAAATCATATTTTCGAGGGGTTCGCTCAGGCTGAGGCGTCGACAAGCCGACGTTTCGGTGGCAGCGGGCTCGGCCTCGTTATTTGTGATCGTTTGGTTGGGCTCATGGGAGGCTCTCTGAAGGTAACTAGCAAAGTTGGCAGCGGTAGTTGTTTCTGGTTCGACGTAACCTTTGAGACACCCCAGTGCTTGTCGATTCGTGATGCTTGCCTAATTACCGACGGCGGACTACGTGTGCTGGTGGCTGATGACAACCGGGTGGTGAACGAATTGCTCGGGCGTACTGGGCAGGCTTTAGGTTGGCAGGTGGATTTGGTGTTTGACGGCGTTCAGGCCGTCGAAGCCGTGCGATTGGCCTTCGAGAAAGGGCAGCCATATGATGTTGTTTTGATGGACTGGAAAATGCCCAATCTCGATGGACTGAGCGCTGCAAAAATCATCAGCGACAATGGGCGCTCAAACGTCGCACCCGTAGTTATCATGATTTCGGCCTATGGTCGCGAGGAGCTGGAAGACGCCCAACAGTACGAAATGACCGCACTCGTCAATTTTCTCACCAAGCCGGTTACTCCCCGTCAGCTGGCAGCGGCAGTAAAACTGGCCAAGGAGGGGCCTGGTTCGGTGGTATTACCTACACGAGTGCGGGCAGAGCGGCATGAACGTTTGGTCGGCCTTCGCTTACTGGTAGTGGAGGATAACCCAGTAAATCGTCAAGTCGCGGCTGAGTTGCTGCGTCGTGAGGGGGCTATAGTGCATCTTGCCGAGGGTGGATTGGAAGGGGTAGCACTGACGTTTGAAGCAATGGTGCCGTTTGACGTCATCATCATGGACGTCCAGATGCCCGATATCGATGGTTACGAGGCGACTAGGAGGATTCGCGCTCGGCGCGAATTTATCGACTTGCCCATTTTGGCGATGACCGCAAATGCTTCGTCGGCGGACCGAGAGCAATGCTTGGTCGCTGGGATGAGCGAGCATATAGGCAAGCCAATCGATATCGAGCAGTTGGTGTCCACGGTACTAGGTTTGATAAATGGCAAGCGAGCTCCGCTGACAGGGGAGAACGTTACCCATACCGCTGACCCTTTCTACCCTATCGAGTCGCCCCTTTCTCTCTTAGACAGATTCGGCGGTGACTTGCTGCTTATTCTACAAACATTGGAAAGTTATCGGAACGATGCGTCCATGTTGCTCGGGCAACTTGACACCGCAACCGAGTCAGGGAGCTTGTCCAAAGTCCGAGCGATTTTGCATACCCTGCGTGGAAGCTCAGCTACCATTGGCGCAAGCGCACTTTACCAGAGATTGGGCACGATAGAATGTGCGTTGATGGCCAACAATCGACCTGAGCTCGAAGCCTTGCTGTCTGTTCAAGCGCGCGCGGATCTAACCCAGTTGTTAATGGTCTGTACTGAAAGCCTGGCTGAATGGATTGAAAAAACGCTGGGCCATCCGAGCAAAGATGAAGTATCGATAACCGCTAAAGCATCGGGCTCCCGCATCGACAATTGGTATGGAGGTTTGAAGGACATCTTGCCCGTTTTGCGGAGCGGGAATATGCAGGCATTGGAGATGATGGAGGTGCTCAAATACCTTTACCCCGTGGACGACGAAGTGAAGGCTCTACAGTTTATCGAACAGGTTCAGGCTCTACGCTTCGATGATGCAATAGTGACACTCGATTATTTACTCAAGAGAGAAGGTGTCTGACCTAAGCTACTTCGGTAACGAAAACAAATTGTGAAGGTAAACTTTTGTGATCTCTTGCCGCAGGATGGGCGGCTTAGCCGGAATTGGTGACGCCGTGAGATTGGGCGTTTTTCTTTGATCGTTCAAAAGCATCCCTGATGTTTTTCCTCAGCTCACTCCTGGTAGGCGCGCTGATGAGGGTGCTAGGGGTCCCGCGACCGATCTCCACGAAGGCGGAAACGTGGCTTTGCAGAACTTTGGATTTCATGATGTAGACCTCCCGTCGGGATTGAGCGCTCCATTAACCATTGTGCTCGCGCCTATTATCCCACATTAGGCTCGCGGATATGTCAATCGCTGGTGGACTTGCCCCTACCAGACCGTTCGTCAGGTAGGTCATCTTGGATTGCTTTAAGCACTTCCAGCAGTTCCATATAAGGCCGCTGGCCGGGGCCGCGCCGCGAGCAGGTTGGTGCGTGCTCAAAGTCTCTGTCGCGATGCTGGATGAATTGAGCCGCACGACACTCCGAGCAGTTGATCATGTCGTAGGCGAAAAGCCTCTTGGCTTCCCACTCGAGGTATAGGGGGTCGGGCATGTCTTGCTCCTCGCTAGCTTAGCGAAGGGGAATCTTCGGTGCATATAGAAAAACGACCGCAAAGACGTGGCAGCACGCGTCGAGTAATTAGCCTTTAGGCGGCGTCCATACTGGCACAACCGGGGTGCCAGGCAACGGCCGATCGGCGTGCTGTAACATTTTCAAAATCTCCAGTAACAGGTTATGGATACTGACCTATGCCTTCGCGAGAGCATGATACATCGTGCGTAAATGCAAATTCGCGGTAAACCATGGGTGGCTCGCGTAACACTCCTTGCATCGTGACCATGTCGCTGGACAAGTCCCATAAGTCTGTCCGAAGTGGCCGCTTGACGTTAGTCATGATTCGATTCATCCGATGCATTCGACACGGGCATCTGAGCTTAGCGGAAAACCGGCTCTGACTTTATCTCGTTTCTGGAATTGGGATCAGCAATGCTAAGCGGGGTGCCCCTTCTGAGATGGACGTCGTGTAGCGCCGGTGATCGGTTCTGGTCGAAACCAGCCTCAGGCCTTCGGATCAACCTCACGGATTGGCTTTAGTGCTACCGATCCGTCGACCAACGCGATGCTCAAAGACTCGCCGAGGCCGACTTTCATTGCTTTCAAGACGTCCATAGAGAGGGCGATGATGCCATCACCGCTGCCATCGCCTGGATCATGGCGAACCACAGTTGTTCTAATCGACCCACTCATCGGACGATAGCTCCATACTAGGCTTACACCTACTAAATCGGCCGAAGAGCGGACAGCGTGGCTAAAGCCGCTGTGATCGCTCGATAAGTGTTAAAGCTGCGAGGAGAATATCTATGACAAAGCCACCATCCTATGAACCCGTAAGCTACGTGGACACCGATGACTCCCACCCAAACCGTCCTCTGGATCGCTATGAGATAGAAGTGCAATTGGCGATCGCGCAGTTCGTGATACCACGCGTAGCCGGCACACCCGCGGGACAGGAGATTTTCGATGCGCTACTTCCACGCTTCGAGGATCGACTTTTCTATCACAAGCACCTGACCCATTACCTGATCAGGCCCGAGCATATCGAAACAGAACTGCAGGAAGATGATGATTACACTGTAGACGATTAGGCTGGCGGGATCTGCGGCGCATGGCGTGTTTGATAGGGAAGAATGACCTGTGCCTTAAGACCAAGCCCTTTAAGTAGTCCCCAGGACATTGCGAGAGCGTCGATACGCCGACTGGACGGCAGGCCTGCCTCACTCTCCTGGCGAAGATGAGGGAACCAGCAAGGCAGCCTGGCCAAGGCTATTACAGCTCGCTCATCACTCAAGCAGGGAAATCGAGTCAGCCGCTCGATCAAATACCCAGCACGGCGTAGCTCCAGCTCACTCCGACCCGGCTCTAGGAAACAGCGAATTTCCACCTCTAGGTCGATATCTGAATACCAGAACGCCGTTGCTGCATTTACCAGGGCAAACTCATTCACCTGGTTCAACGGCTGCTGCACCAAAATACCCAGCGGTACCGAGAAAGCGTATCGGTCCATGGATTTCTGTCCTAACCCTTTAGGAAAATTATTTCTAGGCCGGTCTATATACCATACCAGCCAGAAGAGCATATGAGATGTCGCTTGACGGACGTACGGCGCAGCAGGCTTGGGGATTTTGCCATTTGGTGACAGCCTGACCGGCTCTGACAGATTCAGGGCGGTACATGCCAGATGCCCCTTACTCAGCCCTGAGCATATCCGATGAGCAGAAGCCGGCGTAGAACACCCATTTTTTGGTATCACCACAGCTAAGTCGGAGGCTTTTGATAAAACCTGCTGGCACCGAGCATTTCGCCGCGCCGAAAACCAACGCTTGCAAGCCGCACCAGATCGCGCACCACGAGATATCCGAGAATTTTACAATCCGTGATCGATGCATAAAGACGGTAAGCGTTGGTGGTCGGGAGCCGAACTCAGCGATTGTGTTATGAGGAAGTAGGATCCTCAGAACCGTTTCCTTATTACACCACGATTCTCAGTCAAGAGCTGTCCAGATAATCGCCCATGGGCCAGTTTTGCATCGGCGATGGCACAATTCGTTATCACCAGTCTACCTAGGAAAAAGAGGATAGCATCTCGAAAAGATTCTGCGGTATGGCAGCAAGCTCACGCGTTACTAGTGGACTTGCCCCTACCAGACCGGACACCAACTCCCCGTTAAATTAATGCTGCTGCCAGACGCCTAAATTCTCGCGGCGACCGATATTTCAAAGCGCTGTGCGGATGCTGCTCGTTGTAATGCTCGAAGGCAATCGTCAGATTGCGCAGCGCTGTTTCTCGATCCGGCTTGGGCATGTGCGCCACGTAATCTCGCTTGATCGTCTTCACAAAGCTCTCTGCCATGCCGTTGCTTTGCGGGCTGCGTACTGGTGTGGTCACCGGCTGCAAGCCGATCTGACGGGCAAACAGACGCGTCTGTTCGGCGATATAGGCCGAACCGTTATCGCTCAACCATTGCACTGGAGTGCTCGGTAATTGATCCCCAAATCGCTTCTCCACGCTTTCCAACATCAAGTCTCGTATGTCATCGCCGCTGTAGCCTGTCGGGCTGGCGACCCAGCCGATGGCTTCGCGATCACAGCAGTCCAGGGCGAAGGTCACGCTCAACTTTGCACCGTCGTCGCAACGGAACTCGAAGCCGTCTGAGCACCAGCGGGTATCGCTGGTACTAACGGCAATTCGGCCTTCATGCCGACGCTGCACGCCAGGCTGCTTGATGCGTCGTTCCAGCAACAGATTGTGATCGCGCATGACGCGATAAACCCGCTTCACATTGATCGGGGCCAGTAACTGGACTTCACGCTCGCGGCGCAGCAACCCCCAAACCCGGCGGTAGCCATAACTTGGCAACTCGCTGACTTGCTGCTTAATCTCGGCGACCAACTCCGTATCGTTCACGAGCCGACGTCGCCGTGCTTTGGGCGATGCCGATTGCTTGATTCGAACCGTTAATTGCGAGCGCGACACACCGAGACATTCGCTGACCAGTTTCACTGGTCGTCCCCCGGCAACAAGGGTGAGTGCGTAATCCATTTTCGCGACCGGGCGATCTCCACGGCCTCTTTGAGGACTTCGGCTTCCATCGTCTTCTTGCCCAACATCCGCTGTAATTCTCGGATCTGCTTGAGCGCGTCGCTCAGCTCCGACGCTGGTACCACCGCTTCGCCAGCACTCACCGCCGACAGGCTTCCGTCCTGGTACAGTTTGCGCCATAAGAACAGCTGGTTGGCATTGATGCCGTTGCGCCGGGCCACCACGGATACACTTTGTCCGGGTTCGAGGCTCTCGCGAACCATGGCCAGCTTCTGGTCGGTGCTCCAGCGGCGTCGGCGTTCCTGGCCGAGCAGCTCGCCACTCTTATCGTTGCTGTTAGTCATAAACATACTGTAGTGGTCTACTAACCCCGGACACCTTTTTAGGCGAAAATGATCGCCACACAGAGGTGTTCGATGAGCAGACAACGACGTACCTTCACCCCCGAATTCAAGCGCGAAGCTGCCAGCTTGGTGCTT
>NZ_JAIWJA010000001.1 GCF_020515695.1 Pseudomonas sp. MWU16-30317
AGGATATCGGCCGATTCCTAATGGAGCGATACAACTGGCGGCGACCGCATCAGTTCAACAAAGGGCTAGCGCCTGCGGTCGCTGAGGGAAAACTCAATTCAGTGTCCGGGATCAGTTGACCACTACATACCCGTTTGCCTATCCCTTATCTTAAGGGGGGAACGGTGTCCTGTCTTTCATGGGGCTCGTTCAACTAGGTGCGCCACACCCTCACTGCATTCCGTCAGGTCGAACGGATTAGCCTATCCCAACTATTTTGGCGCTGCCTGCGATGTTCTCCTCAAAGCCCTATCACTTTGAGCTCCGTGCGGATCTGGTCCAGAAGATCTTCAGCGCTAAGGCCCTCTGTCGACGTGATGTAAGCCGCAGCTATCAAGCTAATGGAATGGATCCCTAAAACCTCAGCCATCTGTTCAATCTTTTCTAGGGATGCACTGCCTCTACCCGCCTCCAGGTTGCTGATATATGGCTGGCTCGGGCCCAAGCCTTCCTGAGGTAGGTCTCGCAATAGCCTGTACGACCTTACCGAGGTACCGAGTGCACGTTTTAGTTCCAATCGCATGCCAACAGCCCGCAAAAGGAACGATAAAGCAGCACAAAGATGTTTTGCTCTATACTGTATTCAGTATATTTTGAGATTTAGGTATGTTTTTGACCAATCAGCAGGCACAGATTGACGGATTAGGGCTGTACGCACCGAATTTTTCGGCGTGGGCTTATGTAGAGCATACCCTCCAGCGCCCGTGGTTTTACGTGGCTACGACCGAGCTGGGGGAACAGGCTGACGCTTTCTCCATGGTGATGGCGTGCAGCGAACCGATGTTGAGCTCCATCCTAGGCCTCCATGGGGTGACGGTGCTTGTGGATAGCGTTTTGCTGGTCTCCCCGGGTCACATTAACAAGAGCGAGCATTGGCAAATGGAGCCGCTAGAACGCCTCGACCGCTACACTTCTGCTGCTACCACCGTGTTCGTCTATCACCTATACGGTGGGCGGAGATACGTCTTTGGCGATGAAAACATATTGAATTCAGTGGTAGTACAAATAGATCAGATTTTTTCGACATCGATGATAGCAGTGAAAGGATAAGGGACGAGCCACGAGCACTGAAAATCATCACCTTAACTAGATCTGCCCAACCAACGTCGCTCGCAAAGCACGATCATTGGTAACCGTCCGGCCAGCTCATTTTTACGGTGCCGCGCGGGTGCGGAATCTCAACGCTGATATTTGACTAGGATACTGGCCCCGTTGTTTTTAAGGCAACGGATGAATGCGGTTTTGAATGACTGTAAGCGCTCCATAAACCCCACCGGACTCAATACGGGTGGCGCGCTCAGCTAGGCGTTGCGGGTGAGCAGTTCCGACGGTTCCGTTTCGGCTGTGAGGCGACCTAAGTTCATCCAACGATGGTGTCGAGGGGAAAATCAGATAGCATTTTGGACATTTTAGCGTAAATGGGGTCTTGCCAATCCGCCAAAGCCCTGCTCGGCCCTGCCACCCCGAAACCCGCGACAAAAGTAGCATGGAGGGGCTGGAGCTATGGACATAGCGATGACGTTTCTTTGAGAAAGTGAGGATTGGTATGGACATGGGCGAATCAGAGCAAAGGTCGGCCCAGCTTGATGTGCGGTAATGTCCATACCGCATCATCTTTCCTTTAGATCGACGAGGCGTTTGCCGATTTGACAGGCATGCCTGGCGATTTGACGGCCTTCGGGCGCAGCATCCGCGCCACTATCTACAAGCGCACCGGCATTCCGGTCGGGGTCGGCATCGCGCGCACCAAGACCCTCGCCAAGCTGGCCAACCATACCGCCAAGCGCCTGCTGGCCAAGACTGGCGGAGTGGTAGACATCTGCGACCCCTTCAAGCGCGACTGGACGCTACGCAACACGGATGTTAGTGAAGTCTGGGGCATCGGCCGGCGCATGACCGCGCACCTGGTGGGCATGGGCATCAAGACCGCCATGGACCTGGCCCAGGCCGATCTCAGAACATTGCGGGAGAAATTCAGCGTGGTGATCGAAAAGACCGCCCGCGAGCTCGCTGGCACTCCTTGCCTGGAATTGGGCGAAGCGGACCCGCCCAAGCAGGAAATCTGCTGCAGCCGCATGTTCGGCGCGCGCCTCACGGCTATAGAGCCGATCAAGGAGGCCGTCGCCACCTACACTCAGCGCGCGGGCGAAAAGCTGCGCGCGCAAAATTCCTTTTGCAAGAAGATCCGCGTCAGCATCCGCACCGGCATGTTCAACCCGGACGAAGCCAAATACGCCAATGCCGCCTTGGTGGAGTTGCCTTACCCTACCAATGACGTGCGGCTGATGACCAAAGCGGCGACCGAAGCCATCGATCGCCTGTTCCGTCCCGGCTTCAAATACAGCAAGGCCGAGGTGCTGCTGATGGATCTGCGCCAGTCAGGGGAGTTCTCTGGCGATCTGTTCGCCCCCGAGCAGCCAGCGGCGGCAGGGAAGGTGATGGGCGTGCTGGATGAAATAAACGGCCGCTGGGGGCGCGGCACATTAAGGGCGGCGAGTGTGCCGGCGCAGCCGGAGTGGGCGATGCGCCGGGATTTGATGAGCGCGAGTTACACGACGCGGCTTGATCAGTTGTTTTTGGCGTATAGCCGGTAGGGCAATTCGCAGGATCCTTGAAATCCTGCGCTCATATCCGGGTAAAATCCCCCACTGCCTCGCCTCCCGAGGCGCGCTCGACCTTCATCGAATCAAGGACGGTAAATGGCATTCCGGGTAGTGGTCATTGGTGGTTATGGTAATTTCGGCAGTCTGATCTGCAACCACCTGGTGTTGAATCAGGGCGTCGAGCTGGTGGTTTCCGGGCGCGACAGCGGCAAGTTGGCGCGCAAGGTCGCCGAGCTGCGGACGCTGAGCGGCAAGACATGCCAGAGCTGGTGCGTGGATGTGATGCAAGAAGGCGTGAGCGAAGCGCTGCGTGCCCTGGACGTTCAGTTGGTGATCCACACCGGCGGGCCGTTCCAGCAGCAATCCTATGCCGTGGCGCGTCATTGCATCGACGCCGGTGTGCACTACTGCGATCTGTCGGACTGCCGCACCTTCGTCAGCGGCATCGCCAGCCTCGACGCCAGCGCACGGGAAGCGGGGGTGAGCGTGTTGAGTGGCTGCAGTTCGGTGCCGAGTCTGTCGGCGGCGATAATCGATGAGCACCGCGCGCGCTTCCGGCGGATCGACTCGATCGAGCACGGTATTTCGTCTGCGGCAAAGATGCCGGGGCTGTCCACGGTGCTCGGCGTGCTGGCCTATGCGGGGCGGCCGATCAAGCAGTTAAAGGCGGGCAAAGTGCATGAAGTGCCGGGCTGGATGGACCTGACGCTGCGCAAGATACCCGGCATGGGCACGCGGTTGCTGGCCAACGTCGACGCGCCGGATATCGACGTGTTCGCGTCGCGGTATGAGGCCCAGACGCTGCGCTTCAAGGCCGGCTCCGGGTTGAAGCTGGGGGTGATCGCCAACTATCTGCTGGCCTGGACGGTGCGCCGGGGTTGGGTGAAGGATCCGACGCCATGGGCCACTCGGCTGCATCGACTGGGCACCCGCTTTGAAGGCTTGGGTGATCGCAAGAGTGCGATGTATATCGAGGTCAATGGCGTTGACCACAACGACCAGCCGCTGCAGATGCAGGCGCTACTGACGGCGCTGAACGACACCGGGCCGCAAATCCCCAGCTGCGCCGCAGTCGCCCTGGCCGCCAAGATGGCACTCGGCTACCGGCCTGAGCCCGGCGCCCGGGCCTGCGTGGGCGAGATCAGCGTGGCTGAGTATCTGGCGGCGATCAACGAGCCGACGAACATCTCGCTGGACGTGCAGTTTTCGGCTGGGAAGGCCGGATAGCGTCGCACGCTTGTGGGGGCGCAAAGTTTGCTCGCGAAGAGGGCCTGAGCATCATGCTGTATCTAGCCTTGAAATACGTCCATGTGATCGCCGCGGTTTTTCTGTTCGGCTTCGGCATGGGCTCTTACCTGTACCTGATCGCCGCCAGCCGTAGCGCCAATCCCCGGGTGATCGCCCACGTAGCGCGCATGGTGGTGCGCTTCGACACCTGGATCACTACGCCGGCCGGTTTTATCCAGGTGCTCAGCGGTTATGGACTGATGCGCCTGACCGGCTTGTCGATGTGGAACGGTTGGGTGCTGAATTCGTTGGTGATCTTTGTTTGCGTGGGGGCGCTGTGGTTGCCTGTGCTGGTGCTGCAAAAGCGCCTGGAGCGGTTGGCCGATCAAGCCGTCGCCACTGGCGGGGCACTGCCGCAGAGCTACCGCCCGATCTACCGCGCCTGGTTCTGGATGGGCGTTGCCGGGTTTGCGGGCATGTTCGTGATCGTGCTGATGATGGTCAGCAAAATGACGGTGTGGCAGTGGGCGGCGCTGCTCACGTGAGCGGCATTTGCCCGTCACGTTTTAGCTGCGGGGGTGTTCGGCAGATGGTCTAGCCGTTTATTCCGCTGCCTTGCGAGCCTTGTCCGCCGCGCGCAGCCGGAACGCAGTCACCTTGGCGATAGTCCCGCAGGCTCGGCCATCTGGCCCGCCTTTGCTCATGCCGCACCAGCGCTTGTTGCCATTGCGGGTGTGATCGTAGAAAGCCCACTGGCAGTCGCCACACGTCTTGAGCCGCGACCATTCTCCCGATGCAATGGCATTCGCAACAAGCGCAAGAATATGACCGCGGTAAGTAGATTGCAGCGGTTTCAACCGCAAGCGTGCCACGCTTTCGATGGATTCGATAAAGGCTGACAACGGCACCTTGTCGAACCAGGTATTCAACGCCTCGCTGTCGTGATCATGGTTGGCGCAGGATTCTCGCAGCGCCAGCCGTAGTTCAAGCAATGTATCGAGTTGATCTTCAGGGTGGAGCGGACAGCGCGACAGCTCGCGTGCCCACGCCTGCGAATCGCTCGCCCACTGGGGCAGTTGGTCCGTTTCGATCCGCGTCTGGTTGGGGATGGACCAGGAGTTGACGAATCGCCGCACGTCTTCAAGCTCGCCGGGCGCTGTCTGATTGTGGGCTGGCATCGTATCCCTCGGTTGCAAAAGTGCTGAATGTGAGTAACCATCAAAATATCATTGCTGGTTACGGTACTGCAACATGATCAGGGAAGACGCTGCTTGGCCTGCGACGATACGACGATTGCTGTGGATGCAGGGGATGATGAACGCCTCGCATTTCATGACGATTCCTCTGTTGGCGCTGTATATGTCGGCTCACCTGCAGTTCGGCGCGGTGGCGCTGGCCTCCGTGATGTCGGCAAACCTGCTGTGCGCGCAAGTATTGCCGGTGGCGGCCGGGGCAATCGCTGATCGCATGGGCTCGCATCGATTGATCACGGTGGGGCTGTGGCTCAGAGGCGTAGGCTTTTTGGGCTTTTGCACGTTCGACGACGTGGCGGCCTGGGTGGGGGCAGCGATGTTGGCCGGCACCGGTGTCGCCTGCTATGAGGGCGGCCTCTATGCGTTGTTTGGTCGACAGCCGAAGGCCTCTCTGGCACGTGTGTTTGCCGCCAACAACCAGATGTTGAACATAGGCGCCGCAGTTGGGCCGATCATCGGTGGCCTGGCCGGCTTGATCGATCCGCGAATTGCTTTTGGACTTAGCGCCTTGGTATTCACGGTCTTGGGGATTGTGTCGGCGCGTAGCGATGCGGGCGCCCCTGTTGCTTTCGAGCGCCAGTCTGCACTCAAGAGTTTGAACACTGCCGTCAGGCATCCAGGGTTATGGCGATTGATACTGGTATCGCTGCCCTGGTTCTTTCTTTTTCCGCAGTTGTATGTGGCGTTCCCGATGTATGGGGGCAAGTTGGCAGGGCCGTATGCCGTCTCTGCGATCTATGTAGTAAACGGTTTGGTCGGGCTGATTTTCCTGTCGTTGTCCAAGCGCTGGTGGGTGAGTGCTGCCCCGGCGTTGCTGGTTGTCGGTGCTTACCTGGCGGCGGCAGTGGCGTTTGCCAGCGTGTCGATGGTGCAGGGTATTGCAGGGTTTCTGGTGTTTATCGTTGTTTATACGGTGATCGAAACCATTCTGTTGCCAACGTTTGAAACCATGACCGCGTCGCTGGCGCCGCAGGGCTGCCAAGGCGCGTTTTTTGGCGTGTTGAGCGCTGCGGGGGCCTTGGGCGGCGGGGCCGGTTATTACGTCGGTAGCTGGCTGATCTTGAACCGTAGCGCAGTTGAGACCTGGTGGGCGCTGGGCGGTGTCGGGCTGACTGGATTTTTGCTGTCGATCACGCTGCTGGGTGGCAAGCGCCTGGTCCGGTTGCCGTCAGTTCGCTAAACGCAAGTCTCCAGTTCCATGGGTGCGCCAAGATGGTCAGCCAAGCCGTCGAGGCCATTGAGAATGAACTCGCCGATAAGCGATTCATACTCGGCAGCGACCGTTGCGTCACGGGCCTCGAAGCGGGCTGTCCAGTTGACCGTGCTCTGTACGCCATCTCCTGCGGGGCTGACGCCGACCGTTGCGCAAAAATGATCGAGGGGGATACCTGAATCAGTCAGGCCGTAGGTCATGGTCATCCGATCGTTATCAATAGCGAGCAGACGCTCATGGACGACCTTGCTGCCGAGCAAGTGCAACGTTCTGATCGATCCTCCGTCTCCAGAGTAGTTGCCCCCTTCAATGACGCACGAATCGATTTGAGGGTGCCAGGCATCGATGACGCCAAACTGGCGCAGCAGATGCCAAACGGCTTCGGGGTCGACGCTGATCAGTGCGGTGTGATTGATTGTGGTCACGGGATCCATCCTTCTTTCCTGGGCTTGTTTATTCGATGAAATGTATCGGCGAGAAGTTCGGCTGGAATTATGAAACTCACGGTAGCGATCCATTACAGCCGCGTGTCAGAGAGCAATTGCGCGCTGCCCGGCGCTATTTTCCGACTCCATGAAAATTAGTTGCCAGAGAGCGGATTTTGCCGCTGACCTGCTGTCATAACCTGACAGAGTAAGAGCCTAGGAGAAAACATGTCCCGCCTCGCCGAATTCCGCAAACTCGAACAGCAGATCGCTCGCCACCGAGATCAACTTGCAGTGCTGAAGAATGATCCTGAGTTGAGCACGGAGATAGAGTTTGAAACCAAGCTGCACGACCTCCTGGCTCACTACGGGAAGGGTCTGCAGGACGTGATCGCGATCATCGAGCCGGGCACCGCGAAGCAGGTGGTGCGCGCCACACCTGAAAAGCGCACCCGACGGGCGCGACAGATCAAGGTGTACCGTAACCCACTGACTGGCGAGATTGTCGAGAGCAAAGGTGGCAACAACAAGCTGCTGGGGGCCTGGAAGGCTCAGTTCGGGCACGAAGAGGTCGAGTCGTGGGTCAAGCGTTCGTAGCCGTCCGTTACCCCGGCAGTGCTTCGCGGGCAGTTTCGACCGCAGGCGCGCCGGCAGCCTCGACCGGTGCCTCAGGGTGCAGGCCAGCGTGTCTGTGATCAGGCACGCTGATGCCTAGATGCTCGCGCAGCGTCACACCCTGATAATCATCGTCCACCAGGCCGGTGATGCTTTCGGGCGTGCCCACCAGCCGCAGCCACGGCGTCTGCAATGAATACAGCACTTGCCGAAGGGTCTGCCCTCGCTGGCGTCCTTGTTCGATCTCGTCGCGAAATTGAGTGAGTCCCGAAGAGGACGCATCGACGCCATCGATCACCGGGAAAGGCTCGTCCAGCGGGCAGTGACGAAAATCACGCCCGTTGAATTGCCGCGACAGCGCCTCGTGCATTTTCTCCAGGCTAAGGGCCGCAGAGCGCGACGCTTCGATCCTGGCCGCTTCCTCCAAGGTGTTGGCAATGACGACGTTCAGGGCCGGCATGAACAGAATTTCGTCCACGTTGCGCTGATACTCACGGGCTCGGCTTCGCACATCCGATGCCAATTCCAGCGATTCGCCTAGGGTTCTGGCGAAGCTGAACACGACGTCGGCGACCCGCGCGCTCAAGTCCCGGCCCTCCGGTGAAGTACCCGCCTGGATCAGGGGGGGCTGCCCTTGTCGCGAGCGAGCGATGTTCAGGGGGTGATGTATTGGCTATCGACGATGAACAGAAAGTCGAACCTGGCCGCCTCGGCCTCTTTAGCCTGTTGCACATACCATTGCAGGTTGACACTGGCGTCCAGTGGCACGCCATTGCAGGTTGACACTGGCGTCCAGTGGCACGGCGTCATCGCGCCATAGTCCGCCATGGGCATGTTCGGCACATCGCTTCATGAAATTTACGATAGGAAGCGAAACTCCTTGCGCGCTTTCGCAGTCAACAGAGGCGTCAACTTTGACATCACTGCCGAACGGAGTTAAATCATGAGCAGCACTTCTGACAAGATCAAAGGCGTAGCGAACGAAGCGATTGGCAACGTCAAGCAAAGTGTAGGCAAGGCCACCGGTAACACCGAACTTGAAGTCAAAGGCACTATTCAGGAGAAGAAGGGTGAAGCTCAGCAGGCCATTGGCAAAGTCAAAGACGCAGTAAAAAAACACTGACGGATAGTTTGGCCCGGGCAACCGAAATGCCCGGGCCATCGCCTTAATGCGGGTTGCGTGCTGCTTTTAGAAGATCATTCAGTTTCTGGTGTTCCCATGTCGACAGGAGCGCCACCGGGTCAGTCCCATATCGATCCCCAGAGTCGAACGTCCAGTGCCGACCGTCCGGGCAAACGCATCCCTCGCAGTAGTCAAGGTCGCCGTTATCGCTGTGTAACGTGACGAGCCATCCATCGATTTCCACGACAATGCGCCACGCCTGAGGCTGATCTCCCGCCGGGCTACGTGCAACGAGCATTGTCCGACGCTCGAAGATCACTTCGCGCAGCAGCTGGCCTACCTCTCTAGCGGTCAGTGCAAGCATCAGCATGACTCTCGTAATCCAGAATCGTCAGCCAAGGCCAGCGCGCCTGATAACTCCTGGCCTTTTGAATGAACAGGTCCGGTTCCGGATTTGCCGGGTTGATACGCAACAAGCCCTGCTGCAGATCGTCGAGGCCGTAGGGGGCATAGACTTCGCGAGTGCAAACATCCAGCCCGATACAGGTCCCGGCCACGAGGTAACGGTCGATGCCGTCTTTCGCCGACTGCAACGGCGGATAAGGGCGACCGAAACGCTGGCCGTACCAAAGATGGACGCGGGCCTGGTTCTTGAATTCGATATCGACACCCAAGTCTTGAAACACCGACCGGGCTCGATTGATCACTTCGTTTTCGGCCTCCCAGGACACATCCTCGTCGAAATAGAAAACGTCATAATCTTTCACGCCCCACTCGGGAGGCAGGTTGGACTGATGATTCCACACCGCCTGGAACAGGCAGCCTGCGGTGAGCATGCACTGATCGAGGCCCAGAGAGGGCAGGCGGGCGGTGATTTCGGCGTTGAGGGGGTTGGTCATTGCGATGCGGAGTAACGAGTCGACGGGCATGCGGATGGGCTCCTTGCCGAGCGTTTTTCGAGCGTCCATCCATCGTGCGTCAAGGTCCGGGAGGCCACGACCTGACGGCTATAGCGTATGATTGCGCTCAATTTATGACGTGCAGATGCCGGGAGGCGTTGTGACAACTTTGGCTGAGTGGTTCCCCTTTATAGATCAGATGTCCCCCAGCATGAAAGGCTTTTGCAGTATTGCCTTCGCGACCATCGTGGCGTTGACCGTGGTCGTGTTTGTGGTGTTTCGGGGCAGGAAGGGGGCTGATAGCTGACGGGGCCCAACAGGGCTAGCCACGTCGTGTGCGGCCTACGCGACTGTCGACATCACAATAGTGCCGTGATGTCGCCTTGTAGCAGGAATGTATGAGTTCGATAGCCTCGCAAGAAGCGTTCAAGCTTGAATCGGCCGGCCAATGCATCTCTCGAAAACGTCCTCCATGGGGCCGAGATCACAGTTGAAAGCAGCGATGTTCGCGTGGATCCATTGATCAGGTTCAACTCCCCACCAGCTGATTTCAAATCCGGCGTTCATGATCAGATGTTCAAACAGGATACGCTGCGTCCGGCCATTACCCTCCCGAAAGGGGTGGACGACATTAAGATCGGAGTATGTTTCGGCGAGTGCAACAATTAGCCGTCGGCGATCCATTCCCTCGAACCAATTGGCTGTCCCCATAATCTGAAAAATCTTGGCCGACTCTTTTGCCATGTACTGCGGTTGGCAAAAGCGTGTCGTTTGCTTGGATATGCCCACCGTTCTCAAAGATCCAGCCCAGTCGTACAGATCCGAAAACAGGGCACGATGAATATTTTGGAGATAGGTCAAATCATAAGGCGGAGGGCTGAAATCCAGATGTTCGGCTGCAACGGCAGAGAGCTGTTATTCAGCCTCGCTAAGGGTCGGATCATCACGTATATCGAGCTTGTTACGCAGGACATCTGAGCCAGGATAACAGTAGGGGTCTTGGCCGACCCCGTACTTATCAGACATTACGCTCGATCTTGGTGAAAGCTTTCAGAATTTCTTCACGGGTAGGAAGGTCGCGATCACCGTCTGCCGGGTTCATCTTGTAGCCTTCAAGGCGCAGGCTCGCCGCATAGTTGGATTTGCGCGTCTTGGCCGCATAGGCTTTCTTGGTTTCAAGTGTGATGGACATTAGCAGGACCTCGCTAGCGTTCAGTGCGTGATTATAGCTGAACCGCTGGATCTAGCCCAGCTCGCCCAACTGCGTAAAGGCCTGCGAACGCTAGCCCCATCCCGCACACCATTCGTCCATCTCCCGTTTGACAAATCCGCTAATCCTGCTCATATTTCCCTCACGCAAACGTTTGCGCCTTCCCCCAGGCGTCAGCTTTGCCTAATAAAAATAATCATATCGCCGGAGTCACCCCATGAAGCTGCCCTTTGCTGCACGCCTGCTCGCCGTCGCCATGCTCACCGCCACGGCCTTCATATTACCCCTCTCATCCGCCCAAGCCGACGACGCCCACAAGCCCACCGTGGCGCTGGTGATGAAGTCCTTGGCCAACGAGTTCTTCCTGACCATGGAAGACGGCGCCAAGGTCTATCAGAAAGAACATTCCGCTGACTTCGACCTGATCTCCAACGGCATCAAGAACGAATCCGACACCGCCGCGCAGATCGATATCGTCAATCAGATGATCGTCAAGAAGGTCGATGCGCTGGTCATCGCGCCGGCCGATTCCAAAGCCCTGGCCGCAGTGCTGAAGAAGGCCATGGATGCCGGCATCAAGGTGGTCAATATCGATAACCAGCTCGATGTCGATGTGCTCAAGAGCAAGGGCATGGAGGTCCCGTTCGTAGGCCCCAATAACCGCAAGGGCGCCAAGCTGGTGGGCGATTACCTGGCCAAGCAGATGAGCGCGGGCGATCAGGTGGGGATCATCGAAGGCGTGCCGACTACCACCAATGCGCAGCAGCGCACCGCGGGTTTCAAGGACGCGATGGATGGCGCGCAGATGAAGATCGTCTCTACGCAATCGGGTAACTGGGAGATCGACAAGGGCAACGCGGTGGCCGCGGCCATGCTCAACGAATATCCGAACCTCAAAGCGCTGCTGGCCGGTAACGACAGCATGGCGCTGGGCGCGGTATCGGCAGTGCGGGCGGCGGGCAAGGCCGGGAAAGTACAGGTGGTGGGCTATGACAACATCAATGCCATCAAACCGATGCTCAAGGACGGTCGCGTGCTGGCGACGGCGGATCAGTTTGCGGCCAAGCAGGCGGTGTTCGGGATTGATACGGCGCTGAAGATGGTCAAGGGCGAGAAGCTGGATATCAAGGACGGGGTGATCGAGACGCCAGTCGAGTTGGTGACCAAGCCGTAAGCCTGTCGGGTTTAGAGGCCGGCCCAGCCAACACAAACCCCTGAACCTCAAACACCAACTGCGCCGGCCTTGCCATTCAAGCCGGCGCGTGGGGAGCCTCATGTCTGTATCCGTTCAAGCCGCCGTGCTGTCCGTGCGCGGCATCGGCAAGACCTACGCCCAACCGGTGCTCGGTGACATCGACCTGACGCTCATGCGCGGCGAAGTCCTGGCCCTGACCGGCGAAAACGGCGCGGGCAAAAGCACCTTGTCGAAGATCATCGGCGGCTTGGTCACGGCCACCACCGGCACCATGGAATTCCAGGGGCAACCCTACCAACCCGCCAGCCGCGCGCAGGCCGAAAAGCTCGGCGTGCGCATGGTCATGCAAGAGCTCAACTTGCTGCCGACCCTGTCGGTGGCCGAGAACCTGTTCCTCGACAACCTGCCCAGCCGTGCTGGCTGGATCGATCGCAAGCGCCTGCGCAGCGAGGCGATCAAGGCCATGGCCCAGGTCGGCCTGGAAGCCATCGACCCCGACACGCTGATCAGCGAGCTGGGTATTGGCCATCAGCAGATGGTCGAGATCGCCCGCAACCTGATCGGCGACTGCCACGTGTTGATCCTCGACGAGCCTACCGCCATGTTGACCGCCCGCGAAGTGGAGATGCTCTTCGAGCAGATCACCCGCCTGCAGGCGCGCGGCGTGTCGATCGTGTACATCTCCCATCGCCTCGAGGAACTGGCCCGGGTCGCGCAGCGCATCGCCGTGCTGCGCGACGGCAAGCTGGTGTGCGTCGATGCCATGGCCCACTACAACAGCGAGCAACTGGTGACCCTGATGGTCGGTCGCGAGCTGGGCGAACAGATCGACCTGGGCCCGCGGCAGATCGGCGACGTGGCGCTGGCGGTGAAGGGCCTGAGCCGCGCGGACAAGGTTCGCGATGTGTCCTTCGAGGTGCGCGCCGGCGAGATTTTCGGCATCAGCGGCCTGATCGGGGCCGGGCGTACCGAGTTGCTGCGGCTTATCTACGGCGCCGACATCGCCGACAGCGGCAGCATCGCCGTCGGCAGCCCGTTGCACGTCGTCAGCGTGCGCTCGCCGGTCGACGCCGTCGGCCATGGCATCGCCCTGATCACCGAGGATCGCAAGGGTGAGGGCTTGCTGCTGTCGCAATCCATCAGCGCCAATATCGCCTTGGGCAATATGGCGGCGATCTCCCGCAGCGGCGTGGTCGATGGCCGCGCCGAGATGAGCCTGGCCCAGCGTCAGGTGGACGCCATGCGCATCCGCAGTTCGAGCCCCACGCAGCTGGTCTCGGAGCTGTCCGGTGGCAACCAGCAGAAAGTGGTGATCGGCCGTTGGTTGGAGCGCGATTGCCCGGTGATGCTGTTCGACGAGCCGACCCGTGGCATCGACGTGGGCGCCAAGTTCGACATCTACACCTTGCTGGGCGAGCTGACGCGCCAGGGCCGCGCGCTGGTGGTGGTGTCCAGCGACCTGCGCGAGCTGATGCTGATCTGTGACCGCATCGGCGTGCTCTCGGCCGGGCGCCTGATCGACACCTTCGAGCGTGACAGCTGGACCCAGGATCAATTGCTTGCCGCCGCGTTTGCCGGCTACCAGAAACGTGATGCGCTGCTGTCCGACGCGGCGCCCAGGATCGATGCATGAAAACCTCTCTCTCCAAAGGCGTAGCAACCCCTGCCACGCTGCCATCCCCCGGCAAGCGCAGCGGCAATTATTTCGGCCTCGGCACCTACCTCGGGCTGGCCGGTGCCTTGCTGGCGATGATCGTGCTGTTCTCGCTGCTCAGCGATCATTTTCTCTCGTACGAGACCTTCAGCACCCTGGCCAACCAGATCCCCGACTTGATGGTGCTGGCAGTGGGCATGACGTTCATCTTGATCATCGGCGGCATCGATCTGTCGGTGGGCTCGGTGCTGGCGCTGGCGGCGTCGGCGGTCAGCGTGGCGATGCTCGGGTGGGGCTGGGGCGTGCTGCCGGCGGCATTGCTGGGCATCGCGTGCGCGACGGTAGCCGGGACCATCACCGGCTCGATCACCGTGGCCTGGCGCATACCGTCGTTCATCGTCTCCCTGGGTGTGCTGGAAATGGCCCGTGGCGTGGCCTATCAATTGACCGACTCGCGCACTGCCTACATCGGTGACTCATACGCCTGGCTATCCAACCCGTTTGCCTTCGGCATCTCGCCGTCGTTCGTGATCGCGCTGGTGGTGATCTTCGTCGCTCAGGCTGTGCTCACGCGCACCGTATTCGGCCGCTACCTGATCGGCATCGGCACCAACGAAGAGGCCGTGCGCCTGGCCGGCATCAACCCCAAGCCCTACAAGATCCTGGTGTTCTCGCTGATGGGCCTTCTGGCGGGCGTAGCGGCGTTGTTCCAGATATCGCGGCTGGAAGCGGCCGATCCGAATGCAGGTTCGGGTCTGGAGTTGCAGGTCATCGCCGCGGTGGTGATCGGCGGCACCAGCTTGATGGGCGGCCGTGGCTCGGTAATCAGCACCTTCTTCGGCGTGCTGATCATCTCGGTGCTGGCGGCGGGGTTGGCGCAGATCGGCGCCACCGAGCCGACCAAACGCATCATCACCGGCCTGGTGATCGTGGTGGCGGTGGTACTCGATACCTATCGCAGCAACCGCGCCAAGCGGCGCGGCTGATATGGCGACCATCAAGGACGTGGCGGCACTGGCAGGGATTTCCTACACCACAGTGTCCCATGTGGTGAACAGCTCGCGACCAGTAAGCGATGAGGTGCGGCTCAAGGTCGAGGCCGCCATCGTGCAGCTCGGCTACGTGCCCAGCGCCGTGGCGCGCTCGCTCAAGGCCCAGGCCACCTCGACCATCGGTTTGTTGATCCCTAACGGCATCAACCCGTATTTCGCCGAGCTGGCGCGGGGCATCGAGGACTACTGCGAGCGCAACGGCTTTTGCGTGATTCTATGCAATTCGGACGACGATCCGGACAAACAGCGCAACTATCTGCGGGTGTTGCAGGAGAAACGCGTCGACGGCCTGATCGTGTCGTCGGTAGGCGGCGACAACGGCCTGATCGTGTCGTCGGTAGGCGGCGACAACGGCCTGGTGCAGGGCCTCGCCGCAGTACGCACGCCGATGGTGATCGTCGACCGCGATCTGGAAAATCTGCCGGCTGACTTGATCCGCATCGACCACGAACTGGGCGCTTACCTGGCGACCGAGCACTTGCTCGAACTCGGCCATCGGCACATCGCCTGTATCTGCGGGCCCACCGCGACCAGCGTGGCCCGCATGCGCCTGGCCGGTTATCGACGGGCCATGGCGGCGGCCAATATCGAGGTGCCGACGCGGTGGATCAAGGAGAGCGATTTCACCAGCCCCAGCGGCTATGCGGCGGCGGTGCAATTGCTTGACGAGGGACGGCCGAGCGCGATTTTCGCCGCCAACGACATGGTCGGTTTCGGCGTGCTGCGGGCGGCGGCCGAGCGCAATATTCGCGTACCTGGCGAGTTGTCGGTCATCGGTTTCGATGATATTCAGATGAGCCGTTACGTGTACCCGGCGCTGACCACGGTCGGCCAGTCGATTCTGCAACTCGGCGAGCGGGCGGCGCAGGTGCTGCTGCGGCGTATCGCTGCACCGGGCACGCCGGTCGAGCAATGGGTGGTGGCTCCGAGTATGGTGCTACGCGAATCCACGGCGGCGCCGAGCCGCGCTTTTGATCAATTTCGCTGATCCTTTTTTGAAGTGCACGGCGGCTAGAAGAGTAAACCTCATGCAAGCAAAGGTAGTGATAGTAGGCAGCCTCAATATGGACCTGGTCACCCGTCTGCCGCGTCTGCCGCGCCCGGGCGAGACGCTGGCCGGGCAGTCGTTCGTGACCGTGCCGGGCGGCAAGGGCGCCAACCAGGCGGTGGCGGCTGCGCGCCTGGGGGCCCGCGTGGCGATGATCGGTTGCGTCGGCGCCGATGCCTACGGCCAGCAGTTGCGCGACGGCTTGCTGGCCGAAGGCATCGACTGCTCAGGGGTGACGGTGATCGACGACCAGCCCAGCGGCGTGGCGACCATCCTGGTGGATGACCACAGCCAGAACGCGATCGTGATCGTGGCGGGTGCCAACGGCCAGTTGACGACCACGCTGATCGACAGTTTCGAGGCGCTGCTCAACCACGCCGAGGTGATCATCTGCCAGCTGGAAGTACCCTTGGCCAGCGTCGGCCACGTGCTCAAGCGCGCACGCGCGTTGGGCAAGATCGTCATCCTCAATCCGGCACCGGCCACTGCGCCGCTATCGGCTGACTGGTACCCGTTGATCGACTATCTGATCCCCAACGAGAGTGAAGCCAGCGTGCTCAGCGGGCTGGCGGTGGATTCGGTGACCAGCGCCGATATCGCCGCCAGTGCATTGATCAAGGCCGGCGCCGGCAAGGTGATCGTCACCCTGGGTTCGCAAGGCTCACTGTTCGCCACCCACGCGCAGTCCCAGCATTTCCCGGCGCCAGCGGTGCAGGCGGTCGATACCACGGCGGCGGGGGATACCTTCGTCGGTGGCTTTGCCGCCGCATTGGCCGAGGGCAAGACCGAGGGGCAGGCCATCGTCTTCGGGCAGATCGCCGCTGCGCTGTCGGTCACTCGGGCCGGGGCGCAGCCGTCCATTCCGACACTTGTTGACGTCCAAGGATTTGCACCATGAAAAAGACCCCTCTGCTCAACATCGCGCTGTCCCGGCTAGTGGCCTCCTTGGGCCACGGCGACGTGCTGATGATCGTCGATGCCGGCATGCCGGTGCCGCCTGGCGTGGAGCTGATCGACCTGGCGCTGACCCGTGGCGTGCCGGATTTCACCACGGTGCTGGAGACGGTGCTCACGGAAATGCAGGTCGAAGGCCACGTGCTGGCCGATGAGATGTTCGTCAAGCAGCCCCCGGCGCTTGCGGCCCTTGAAGCGCTGCACGCCAGCGGTGCTTTGGGGGCGCGGCGGCAACTCAGCCACGATGAGCTGAAAGTGCTCAGCCGCAGCGCCAAAGCCATCGTGCGGACCGGCGAATGCCAGCCCTACAGCAATATCGCCCTGGTGGCAGGTGTGGTGTTCTGACACGACCGCAGGCGGCAGGTAATTCTTGGAATAGGCCATTGCCTGTGCAAACCTGTCGCTCTTTCCCGACCGCTCTGGAGCTTATCGGCCTTGACCCTTCTCGCCACCACTGCCGCTCAGGCAGCCGAAAAACGCAACCTGATCATCGACACCGACCCGGGCGCCGATGACGTCGTGGCCTTGCTGCTGGCCATGGCGTCGCCCGAGCAATTGAACCTGCTGGCGATCACCACGGTGGCCGGCAATGTGCGCATCGACAAGACCTCGCGCAATGCCTGCCTGGCCCGCGAGTGGGCAGGGCGCGAAGAGGTGCCGGTGTACGCCGGTGCCGGCAAGCCGCTGGTGCGCCCGCCGATCTATGCCGAGCACATCCATGGCAACGAAGGGCTGCCGGGTGTTGCGGTGCATGAACCCGGCAAAGGGCTTGCGGACGGTAGCGCGGTGCAGTACCTGATCGAGACCCTGAGCAAGGCCGAGCCGCACAGCATCACCGTTGCCATGCTCGGGCCGCAGACCAACCTGGCACTGGCGCTGATCCAGCAGCCGGACATCGTCCAGGGCATCAAGGAAGTGGTGGTGATGGCCGGCGCGCACTTCAATGGCGGTAATATCACCCCGGTGGCGGAGTTCAATGTCTACGTCGACCCTGACGCCGCCAAGGTGGTGCTCGCCAGCGGCGTCAAGCTGACCTACGTGCCGCTGGACGTGACCCACAAGATCCTCACCAGCGAGGCACGGCTGCGGCAGATCGAGGCCCTGAACAATCACGCCGGTACGTTGGTGGGGGCGATTCTGAATGCTTACGTCAAGGCCGACATGCTCCATTACGGCCTGCCGGGCGGCCCAATACACGACGCCAGCGTGATTGCCTGGCTGCTCAAGCCCGAACTGTTCAGCGGCAAGGCGATCCATGTGGCGATCGATAACCGCGAAGGCGTCGGCCTGGGGCAGACCGTCGCCGATTGGTATGGAAAGTTGAAGCAGGACAGCAATGTGTTCTGGATCGATGACGGCGATGCGCAGGGGTTCTTTGATTTGTTGACCGAGCGCTTGGCGCGCCTCGCCTAGATCTGCTCAGACCCTGTAGCGAGGGGGGGTGTCAGAGGCGCACCATCAGTTGCGGACTGACATCCGCCACCCCATGCAACTGCTCCATCACCCAATCGACGAACACCCGCACCCGCGGTGACAATTGCCGGTGCGGCGGATACACCGCCGAAATCGGCCACGCAGGCACCGGATATTGCTCCAGCACCTGCACCAGGCTGCCCGCCGCCAATTGCCGGGTCAGGTGATAACGCGGCGCCTGAATCAACCCGAACCCCGCCTCGCAGGCGCCGATATAGGCGTCCGCACTGTTGACGGTGAGCACCGCCGGCATCGGTATCTCGCGTACTTCCCCGGCCACCTCCAGCTCGAACGGAAAGAACCGCCCGCTGCTCGCCGGAAAATTGATCGCCCGGTGCTCCGCCAGATCTTCCAGCCGCCGGGGCGTGCCCCAGGCCACCAGGTATTCGGCGCTGGCACAGGTGAGCTGCGGGATGCGCACCAGCGGGCGTGCCACCAGTGACAGGTCGCTGATCGTGCCGGCGCGAATGGCGCAATCGACCCCTTCGCGCTGCAAGTGCACCTGACGATCATGAAAGCCGATATCCAGCTGCAGATCGGGGTAGCGACGATAGAAGTCCGCCAGCCGCGGCACGATCCAGATACACCCGAAGGCCGCCGGCATGTCGACCCGCAGGGTCCCCCGAGGTTTACCGCGCTGGGCCGAGAGCGAGCTTTCGAGGTCATCGAGGTCGTCGAGCAGCAACTGGCAGCGGTGGTAATAAGCGTCGCCATCAAGGGTCGGGCGCACTTGCCGGGTGGTGCGCTGCAACAGCTGCACGCCGAGGTGCGCCTCAAGCTGCTGGATCGCCAGGGTGACACTGGCGCGTGGCAGCCCCAGGGCGTCGGCCGCCTTGCCGAAGCCGCCCAGTTCGACGATGCGGGTGAATACCTGCATGGCTTGTAAACGATCCATCTTCGCCTCGATTGTTTAGATCAGACGAATAGTTAAACCAATAAATCAGGGTTTATCCAGAAAAGCATAGAGCCGACACTGGCTGAGTCTTCAACCGTCAAGGAACTCACACGTGATCACTCGTCAACTCGGCCGTAATGGCCCGCACGTTTCTGCCATCGGCCTGGGCTGCATGGGCATGTCGGACTTCTATACCACCGGCGCCAACGAACAGGAATCCATTGCCACGCTGCATCGCGCGCTGGAGCTAGGCGTCACCTTCCTCGACACTGCCGACTGCTACGGCCCCCACCGTAATGAAGAGTTGCTTGGCCGCGCGCTCCAAGGCAAGCGCGAGGGGATTATCCTGGCCAGCAAATTCGGCATCGTGCGCAGCGACGACCCCCACGCCCGCGGCGTCAATGGCCGTCCCGACTATGTGCGCGCCTCCATCGACGGCAGCCTCAAGCGCCTGAACACCGACTACCTGGACCTCTACTACCAGCACCGTATCGACCCCCAGGTGCCGATCGAAGAGACCATTGGCGCCATGGCCGAGTTGGTCAAAGCCGGCAAGGTCCGCCATATCGGTATTTCCGAAGCCAGCGCGGCGACCATCGAGCGCGCGCACAAGGTGCATCCGTTGGCGGCAGTGCAGAGCGAATATTCACTATGGTCCCGCGACCCTGAACATAACGATGTGCTCGCCACCTGCCAGCGACTGGGCATCGCTTTTGTTGCCTACAGCCCGCTGGGCCGGGGGTTTCTGACCGGCGAACTGCGCACGTTCGAGGATTTCGCCGCCGATGATTACCGGCGCTTCAATCCGCGTTTTCAGGGCGATAACTTTGACCGTAACCTGGCGCTGGTCGAGCGGGTTCAGGCGTTGGCGACTGCCAAAGGGATCAGCGCGTCGCAGTTGGCGCTGGCCTGGGTGCTGGCCCAAGGCGACACCATCATCCCGATCCCCGGCACCAAGCAGCGCAAGTACCTGGAGAGCAACGTCGCGGCGGCCTCGGTGAGCTTGAGCGGTGATGAACGCCAGCAGCTGGATGCCATTTTCGCAGGTCACGGTGCAGTGGCTGGCGAGCGCTACAGCAGCGACGTGATGAAGTTTCTCAACGGCTGATCAGGCATGTAGCCGGAAAAACCGGGCGTGATGCCCGGTTCTTTCCTGTCGCGATCGTCACCAACGCGCGAGCCATACTCGACCATACTGGGACTTCGCGCCCACGCATCCACTTAAGGATGGGCATTACATGGTCTATAGAGCTCGCAATGAACCAGCCCGTCGACGATTCCCCTCCCGTGAATGCCCCCGATACCAGCAGCTCGAAACCCAAGCACGATGCCTTGCGCTTCCATCGGCCCCACGCCCACCTAGCGAGTGTCTTTGGCAACGATAATTTTGCCCTCAAGGCCGAGGCGTTCGCGCGCTTCTTCGGCACGCCGACCTTCCTCGGTGCGCAAACCCTGATCGTGATCCTGTGGGTGGCGGTCAACGCGCTGGGCTTCAGCCACTTCGATGTCTATCCCTTTATTCTGCTCAACCTGGCCTTCAGCTTGCAGTCAGCCTATGCCGCGCCCTTGATTTTGCTGGCGCAGACCCGTCAGGCGGCGCGCGACAAGGCGCAGTCCGAAGCGGATGCCCAGCACCGCGAAGCGCTGGCCGTGGCCAGTGAGCAGCGCCAGGTGCTGGCCGAGCAAAACGCCGAACGCTTGCTGATGCTGCTGGAGCAGAACACTCGGTTGACCGAGCTGACCCAGCAACTGGCCGAGCGTATCGAAAGCCTTACGCTGGAAATGCACGGGCAGGTGGTGCCTAAGCGTTGAGAGGAAGAGGCCAGTACAGCTTGCCCACGACCTTAAGGCTGCACCTTGAGCACCGGCGCAGCCTTCACCGCCGTGCGCCGCCCGAGTATCACCGTGCCCACTACCCCCGCCGCGAACAGCCAGGTGACGGGTTCGATATGCTCGCCAAACCACAACGCTGAAAAAGCGATGGTGAAGAAGATCTGCAGCAGTTGTACCTGCCCGACACGGGCGATGCCGCCCATGGACAGCCCGGCGTACCAGGCAAAAAAGCCGATGAACTGCGAGAACAGCGTGACGTAGGCAAACGCCCACAGGGTCGGGGCGCTGATCGGTCCGTGATGCTGCGCCGCCAGATACAGCACGGGGCCCAGCAGCAGCGGGAAGGCCAGCACCAGCGCCCAGCAGATCACCTGCCAGCCGCCCATTTCCCGCGCCAGGCGGCCACCTTCGGCATAGCCCAGGCCACCCAGGGCGATGGCGGCGAGCATCAACAGGTCGCCGCTGCTGACGCTGCCGGCGCCCTGAATCAACGCATACACCAGCACCAGCGCGCTGCCCAGCGCGGCGCAGGCCCAGAACGCCTTGGACGGCCGTTCGTGCGACAACCACGCGGCGTACATCGCCACCACCAGCGGTTGCAGGCCGTTGACCAGCGCGCCGTGGGAGGAGGGCAGGGTTTTCATCGCCCAGGCCGAGAGCACCGGGAAGCCGAGGATGACCCCCAGGATGACGAAGCACAGTGCCTTGCACTGACGCCGGGTGGGCCAGCGCTCGCGGCGCCACAGCAGCAACGCTGCGGCGGGGATGGCTGCCAGCAGCGCGCGGCCGAGGCCGTTGAGCAAGGGATCGACTTCCTGCACCACGATGCGGGTCATGGGCAGGGTCAGGCTGAAAATGATCACTCCGAGTAGGCCCAGGGCCATGCCGGTGTTGTCGCGGGAGTTCATAAGGGCTCGCCGGTTGTTTTTATCGGGTGCCTATTTATCCATAAAACCCAAGGGCAGGAGCGTTACAGCGAGGGGAAGAGTGGGCCGTACACTTTCCTTGACGTGGTGAAGCCGAGGGCCTCTTTGCGGGCAAACGCAGCCACCAAAGCACGCGACTGTTTACCGCGCGGATCAGTGGAAAAACTCAGCGATCATCACCGCACCGATAAAAGTGCCGAAGTTGGCCAGAAACGACACCAGCACGATCCTCCAGCCCAGGCGGCGAAAGGCCGGGATGTCCTTGGCGATCGACAGGCCAGCGAAGGTCAGCATCGGCGTGATCACCGCCAGCATGTTGATGCTGTTGGTCATCCGGGCGATCTGCGCGGCCCAAGGGCACAGCGGCGAGGTCAGGAACATCGCGACGATCGAGACGGTGCACACCGCTGGCACCTTGCGGCGGATCAGGGTGCACAGCAGCTCGCCGACGAACACCGCGAAGATCATCACGCCCATGCCGGCGAAGGCATCGGCCGACAGCGTCTTGTAGCCTACGTAGTTGGCAATCAACGCCAGGGCCGCAGCGGCCAGCCAGGCGCTGACCTTGCCGGCCCAGCCGAGCTCGCTGATTTCAACGGCGACGTCGTTGGCGTCCGGGCCGTCAGTGGTCGCCGAGGCCTTGGTGGTGCGGCCGATCAGCGGCTCGAGCACGCGGTAGCCCCAGACCGCCAGCGGCAAGGAGATAAACAACGTGAAGTACGTGCCCAGGGTGGTGGTGATCAGGTTGGACGCGGCGGCGAGGGTCATCACCTGCTTGGCCATTTCCGGCGTCTGCTGGGCGGCGATGGCCCCGGCAGCGGCAGCCATCATGCTGCCTGAGCCGATGCCCGAGCCCATGGCCAGCGAGGCGGGATGGAAGATCCCCAGGCTGGTGACGAAGCCCGCGACAATGGCGATGAACAGCGCGCCGAACAGCGTCCCGGTGAGGTATTCGGCCAGCACGCCGCGGCCTTCAGGAGAGTCCATGCCATAGCGCTCGCCGATGATCGCCAGGCTGGGTTCGCGGCCCACCGAAAAGGTCGCGCCGACCGCTTCGCGCTTGATGCCCAGCAGCAAGGCCACCGGCAGGCCGAGGATCACCGTGCCGACAAAGTGGCCGAACTCCTGGAACACCAACGCCCAACCGGAGGCGAACACCACCGGCAACGAACCGCCGACCACCAGACCGAGTTTGGCGATGAAGATCAGCAGCGCCGGTTGCAGGATCGAGGCAGCGCGCAACTGGGCGCGCTTGTCGATACCGATCGTGCCCGGCAGCCGCTTGCTGGCGATACCCACGCCGGCGCCCAGCAGCAGGGCCCAGACCATCGGTAGCAACACCACCTTGCCGGGCCCGAGTGGAATGCTGACCGCGCCAAGGGATTCGGCCACGATCAGGATGATCGCCGCCCAGATGTACAGTTTTACGGTCGCGGAAACAGCCTGGCTGTTATCCAGCGTAACGGCGTGTGCGTGCTGCATGTTGATCCCCTAGCCTGCTGAATGACCTGTCGGCCGTATCAATAGTTGTTGTGTTTATCAGGGGGCGTGTTGGCGCCCGGGGCAGTGTGCAAATCCATGCGGACATGGAAGCCCGGCGTGCGGGCTGAATCTTTTTATGGCGTGCCAGCGGTGGTGTTCGTGGCGATGAGTGGATCATCGCTGAACAAGTGCCCGAGGCCGCGTTTTATCTGGTGCATGGCCAGTATGCGCATGCCCTGGAGCGCACTCCAATACTGGAATTTATGTTTATCGTTGCCTAAAACAGAACACTGAGAAGGGCAACTCAAGCGGTATCCAAGGCGCGAAAATCAGCGTGATCGGTCGAGGCCGGGCAGCGCTTGAGGCCGAGCTTGCAGTACAGCGATGTTTATGGATAATGTTATGTTATTACATATTAACTGGAGCGCCACCATGAAAGTCCTTTCGTCTCTCAAAGAAGCCAAGAACCGTCACCGCGACTGCCAGATCGTCAAGCGCCGGGGGCGTATCTACGTGATCTGCAAATCCAACCCGCGCTTCAAGGCCCGGCAGGGCGGGGCGAAGAACCCCAACAAGGGCTGAAACCATCGGCGCGATTGCCAAGGGATGTCCGGTGAACGTAATATACGTTTTGTATATATTTCGTATTGGATATCCCCGCCATGGGCATCGTTAAAATCTCCGACGACCTGCATGAAAAACTGCGGATCGCCAGCAACGCACTGAGTCGCTCCATCAACGCGCAGGCCGAGCACTGGATGCGCATCGGCATGCTCGCCGAATTCTTCCCCGACCTCGATCACCGCGCCCTGAACCGTATGCTCGTGCGCGCCGAACTGGCCGGCGGCCTCGACCTGGCGCAGCTGTGCGATCTCGAACAAAGCCCGGCGCTGCTGGCAGCAGGTGGCCAACAATGAGAACGCCCGTCGTCATCAACACCGCCGCGCAAATCGCTCAGTCCAAAGCCGCCGGCCAACTGGCCGCCCAGGTACTGGCGATGATCACCCCTCATGTGGTTGCCGGCGTGACCACTGAAGCCCTGGACCAGATCTGCCACGACTACATCGTCCAGGTGCAGAAGGCCGTGCCCGGCAACGTCGGCTATCACGGCTTCACCAAGACGGTCTGCATCTCGGTGAACGAAGTGGTGTGCCACGGCATTCCATCGGGGCGGGTGCTCAAGGAGGGCGACATCGTCAATATCGACGTGGCAGTGGTCAAGGATGGCTGGTTTGGCGATACCAGCCGCATGTACTGGGTGGGGCAGCCCGACGAGCAGGCGCTGCGCTTGATGCACACCACCTACGATGCCATGTGCGCGGGCATTCGCACCGTGCGCCCAGGCGCTACCCTGGGCGATATCGGCCACGCCATCCAGGCGGTGGCCGAAGGCGCCGGTTACAGCGTAGTGCGCGAGTACTGCGGCCACGGCATCGGCAAGGTCTACCATGACGAGCCGCAGATCCTCCATTACGGCTATCCGGGGCAGGGTATGACGCTCAAGGCCGGAATGATCTTCACCATCGAGCCCATGCTCAACGCCGGCAAACGGCACGTCAAAACCCTGGCCGACGGCTGGACCGTGGTCACCAAGGACCATTCGCTGTCGGCACAGTGGGAACACATGGTGGCAGTAACGGACGAAGGCTGCGAGGTGCTGACGCTATGGCCTGATGCGCTTGAGGGCTATGCGCCGCCGCTGTGAGTTTGCGGCGCGAAGAGGCTCGATCAAGCGCCGCTGACCCGCTCTGATTCACGCCCGTCGCCGCAGCCGCATCCGCTCCACCTCTTGCGCAAACGCCGCCAGTGTCCAACGCTCGGCCAACGCCTGATGCAGTAACTGCTGCCCGGTCTGCGGGGCCAGCCCCTTGAGTGGCGGGTCGCTGTCCAGGTTGGTCGGGAATGAATAGCCTTGGGCGGCCGTGGCGATCACCGCGTGCAAACCGTGCGCATCGAGCTCCTGATGTTCAACGCGGTCGAGCAGCACAGGGTACAGCGCCAGCATCATGCGGTCGTGGTCCAGCGCCTCCATGGGCTTGCCGAACGCCGAAGAGATCTGCAGCAGATTGGCCATGCGGTGCTGATCCGGGGTGCGGTTGGTGCCCGCGGCGTGGAACAGCGCCGGGTTGAAGAACAACAAGTCGCCCTTGTGCAGCGGCAACTGCACGGCGTGGGCCTGGAAATATTCGATAAAGGCCGGATCGCGCCAAGCCATGAAGCCCAGGTCGTATTGCTGGGAGTAGGGCAGCAGTTGCGTCGGGCCGGTGTCCAGCGGCATGTCGGTATGAGCCACGGCGCCCTGCAAGGTCAGGTACTGACTCATCACCTGCACGTCCAGTGGGTACTGCTCCAGCACCTCGACCGTCTGAAACCCCAGGTGATAATCACGGTGCGGCTGCTGCGCCTGACCGCCCGGGCGCACCACGTTGACCTGCGCAGTGACCTGATAATGCGGCCCCAGCCAGGCCTCGGCGAGCATACCCAGCAGCGGATTGCTGTAGTACTCGATAAAGGATTCCGGCGCCTGGATCGCGGCCTTTTGCAGGACATTCCAGATTCGCCCGTTGGCCCCGGCCTTGGCGAAATGATCCCCACCGCTGCCACCTTGAGCTTCGTCGGCGAGGATGCGGTTGAACACTTCGCTGTGGCGGTCGACCAGCGCGCCGTCGGTAAACGCCTGCTTGACCACCACCACCCCAGGGCCGTGGCGAAAGGCCCGGTGCAGCTCGCTCAGCAAGGGCCGCGGGTCGCTGGCCAGGGCGTCCCGCAAGGTGCTGGCCTGGTAGATCAGCACCTTGTGGAGAACCTCGCGGCAATGGGGGAAATCCTCGGCGCGGGTGTCCTGCTCGCACAGTGCGGCGAAGGCCGGCAGCGACACATCCGCCAGGCTGACGAAGCCGCTCATGACAGGCTCCCACCCACCGGCCACTGCAACGCGGCGTCCGGGCGGGGCGTGCTGCTGTCGCCGCAGCCCTGCACGCCTTGGTCGAGGTCGATCACCGTGCCGGTCATCATCCCCGATTCGGCGGACAACAAGAACGCCACGCTTTGCGCCACCTCTTGCGGTTTGAGCAAGCGGCCGAACGGCTGCGCCTGCTCGCTGGCCTGCAACCAGCCGTCCTGGGCACCGTGATACTGACGCTGGATTTCATCTTCGTGGGGCGTGTCCATCCAGCCGATGTTCAGGCCGTTGACCCGGATACGGTTGCGCAATACGCTGAACGCGACGTTTTTGGTGAGGATCGCCAACGCACCCTTGGTGGTCGAGTAGGCCGACAGGAACGATTGCCCGCCATGGCCGCTGACGCTCTGGATATTGACGATCGAGCCCTCGACGCCGTCGCGGATCATCAGCTTCAACGCTTCCTGGATGAGAAAGAACGGCGCCCGCACATTGACCGCGAACAGCTGGTCGAAGAGCTGCGGTGAAGTATCGAGAATGGTGCCGCGATCGGACATCCCGGCGCAGTTGACCAGCCCGTGCAGACGGCCGAAATGCTGGTCGGCAGCGGCGATGATGCGCCGGCAATCGTCGACGTTCTCGAGGTCGGCTTCGACGAAAATCGCCTGGCAGTCGAGCGCTGCCAGTTGCTTGACCTGCGCTTCGCCTTTGCTGCGGCTGCGCCCACAAATGATCAGCCCGGCGGCACCGCGCTGCGCCAGGGTATGCGCCACGGCGGCGCCAAGGCCCTGGGTGCTGCCGGTGACCACGAAAAATTGCTGTTTGAACGGATGGGATAGGGACGCTGCCGACATGAGGTTCTCCTGCTGTTGTTGTTATGGGCGCCAGGGCTAGCCTGCGACTGAATCTGAGACTAGCATTGCCTGTGCCGCATAAAAGCCCGAAAAAACATCAATAAAACCTCAATAAAGGCGCTGCGATGTCCTTGCTCGAACGTGCCAAGCACCATTCCATCAAACAGATCGCCGCCCAGGCCGGGGTCAGCAAGGCTACGGTAGACCGCGTCCTGCACCAGCGCGGCAGCGTCCACTACCAGACCCAGCGGCGCATCGAGCAGGCCCTCGACGAGCTCGATGCCCAAGAGCAGACCGGCCTGGCGGTGGGCCGCACCGTGCATGTGGATGTGATCATGCACACCCCGCAACGCTTCAGCAGCGCCGTGCAGGCAGCGATTACCTCGCAACTGGGCGGCCTGGCGCCGCTGCGGATCTTCCCGCGCTTTCATTTTTTCGAGGACATCGACAGCAAACGCATGGCCGAGTTGATCCGCCGCTGCGCCGCCAAGGGCACTCAGGGCATCGTGCTCAAGGCCGCCGATGAGCCCGCGATCATCCAGGCGGTCAATCAGGTCACAGCAGCCGGTATACCGGTGGTGACCCTGGTCACCGATCTGCCCCGCAGCGAGCGGCTGGCCTATGTCGGGATGGACAACCGCACCGCCGGGCAGACCGCCGCCTATCTACTATCGCGCTGGCTCGACCCGACGCCGCAAACCGTGGCGGTGGTCATCGGCAGCGAGCTGTTTCGTGGCGAAGAAGAGCGCGAGATGGGCTTTCGCGCCTGGCTGCGCGGGCGTGCGCCGCATCTGCGCGTGCTCGATATCAGCGGCGGTGCGGGCGTGTACGAGCCGACCTTCGCGCGCGTCAGCCAGGCACTCAAGGAGCACCCGCAGCTCAAGGCGGTGTACTGCGTGGGCGGCGGCAACCGCGCCATCGTCGACGCCTTCGCAGCTCAGGGCCGGGCGCTGGAGGTGTTTATCGGGCACGACCTGGACGCCGAAAACCGCCAACTGCTGGCCGAAGAAAAGATGGCTGCGGTGATCGCCCATCACCTGGACATCGATGCGCGGCACCTGTTGATGCACATTCTGCAGTTTCATCGGTTGTGGAAGGCCGGGCCGATTCCGAGCGCCGAGGTGCACATCGTCACGCCGTTCAATCTGCCGCGCTGAGGCCGACAAGCCCACCGTAAACGCTCAATATCTGCCAATAACTTCGTTTTGCAGGGCGATCGCCTCCAATACGCAGTTGTTTGCAACAATGGCAAGGTGCCACAATAGCGCCCGTCTCCCCATCAAGGCCGGGCGCATCAGATGGATTGCTTCGAACTCAAGCACGCGCAGGCTGGCTACATTGCGCAAATGGTGCGAACGGATCGACTGCAACAGTTGTTCCGGCAGTCGGTATTGGCCGTCTTTGGCAGTTTTGTCGCCGCGTTGATGCTGTGCTGGTTGTGCTGGGAACGCTTCGATCATCAGGTCGCGATCCTCTGGATCGGGCTGCTCGGCGCGTCGGCGCTGCTGCGCATCGCCATGTTCGTGGTGTACTTCAGAACCCCCGAAAGTGAGCGCACGCCGCAACGCTGGGAGTGCACCTACTGGGTCACGCTGGTGCTGTCGGCAGGCATCTGGGGGGGCGGTGCGCTGGCGCTGATGCCCGCCCACGATCTGCTGACCCAAGTCCTGGTGGTGCTGTTCACGGTGGGCATGTCGGTGAGCGCGGTATCGTGCTATTCCCCCTATCGCTACATGACCTTGACCGCCATCGGCCTGGTTTTGCTGCCGTGCGCGCTGTGGATGTTGCAGCAGCCCTCGACAATGCAACTGAGCATCGCCGTGGCGGTGCTGGTGTTTTCCATCTTTGTGATCAACGCCACCATGAGCCTGGCCGATGCGCTGGAAAGGGCCTTTCGTGTGACCCGCGAAATGGAATGGGCCCACCGGCTGTCGGCGCAGGCGGCGCGCATTGACGAACTCACCGGCCTGAACAACCGCCGGGCGTTCTTCGAGCGCGCCCAGCAGCTCTATACCCAATGCCAGGCCCAGCAACGTCCGCTGTGCGCGGTGATGCTCGACATGGATCACTTCAAGCTGATCAACGACACCTACGGTCATCAGGTCGGCGACGAAGTGCTGCGGCAGATGGGCAAGGTGATCATCCAGTCGTTTCGTACCGCCGACGTGCATGGCCGGCTCGGTGGCGAGGAGTTCGCCGTGCTGCTGCCGGACACTTCGCTGGCCGATGCGCTGGCCATGAGTCAGAGGCTGATATCAGCCTTGAGCGGACTGCAGATCGAACGCGCCCGCGGCATCACCGCCAGCCTCGGGGTGGCGGCGTCCGATGGCGATGACCTGGACCTGCACGGCTTGCTGCACCGCGCCGATCAAGCGCTGTACCGCGCCAAGGCGCAGGGTCGCAATCGGGTGTGCGTGGCCGAAGGACTGGGCGCCGCCCTCCTGTAGCGAGGTGGCGAGCTGCCTCGCTACAGGTGCGCATCTTAGAACGGCACACTCGCGCGCACCGATGCCACCTGATCGGTAAAGTCCATGCGCGTTTGCGCGTCATAGTCCAGCGACAGTTCGGCGCCGTTGCGCCAGCGAGTGGCCACGCCCAGGCCGCCGCGCATCAACCACGGGCTGGTGGCCTCGCCCGTCACCTGAAAGCGCTGATCTGCTGCGCCGGCAAACGCTGCCGTGGTGCTGGCCGGGCGGTTGATCAGGTCGTAGCCCACCCCCATATTCACCCGCAACCGCGTGCTGGCGGTGACGTTATGTTCCAGCTTGGTATCGAACCCGGCGATCAACTGATCGGTCTCGCGCGCCGCCACATTGAGCAGCAACGGCGCCAGGCTGCTGCTGCCGCGCTCGCTGTAGGCAGCGTCGCGGATATGGTTGTAGTCCAGCCGCGCAGAGGGGATCAGCCGCGTGCTGTCGCTCAACTGCAGGGCATGGCCGATGCTTGTGCCCAGGGTGGCCATCAAGCTGTCGTACTCGGCCTTGGCACTGCCGCTGACCCCGGAAATGGCCAGGCGCCGATCGGCATCCACACTGTTGCGTCCGGCACCGCCATACACCATCAGCTCGGTCCCCGGCGCGACGGTGTAGCTGTTGTAACCGAGGAACTGCCACAGGTCCAGGCGCGAGCGTTGCTGGCCGTTCGGCTGCAGCGAGCCAGTGCCGCCATTGGCATAGGCGAACGCCCAGCCGCTGCGTTGCTGCGCAGAGGTGCGCAGGTCGAAGCCGATGACCGTGCCGGTGGCGCCCTCGACCGTGCTGTTGCCCATGCCCGAGCTATAGCTGAACGGCTGGCTCCAGAAGCCATTGATGGCTTTACTCGGTGGATTCTGCCCTGACGCGACGCCCAGCGTGCTCAGCCCGGTGACATCGTCCAGACGGTTTTTCACCGCATAACCGATCGACGCCAGGGTGGCCTGACTGGCCCGCAGTGCAGCGTTGTCCTGCGGCAGTGCCTGGTTCAGATTGCTTGCCACTTGCGCGGTGCTGGTGGCGCTGACGAAGTAGGGCGCCAAGGTGCTGGCGCTGCCCAATGCCAGCTGCCGATCAAGGACCCGCGCCGCCCCTTGGGTCGACGCCGACATCCCTGCCTCACGTGCGGCGCTGGCCACGCCGTTGCTGGCTTTGGGCGTGAGCAACAGGTCGACCCGGTTATCGACCTTGCGCGCGCCGAAGTTGAACAGCGCCGAATTGCTGGTGACCGCGAAGGTGCCGTCCGAAACCAACTCGGTGGCCGTCAGCACATAGTTCAGGCTGCTGGTCGTGAACGGCTGTCGGGCCTGAGTGACATCGACATCGATGCGCGCCTGGCTGGGTAGGGTGGCCGTGCCGTAGACCGCCAGGCTTCCATAGTGGGCGTTATCCTGCACCTGCGTGCGCAACACCGCACCGGGTTTTTGCACGTAGTCACCCGCCAGCATCGCCGAAGCGCCACCCGTCAGCGCCGGGGCCGCCAGCTCGAGAGTGCCGCGGTTGACCAGGCTCTTGACCTGCCACACATCGCCGGCCTCAAGACGGTAGCGCGCATCGGAATAGAGCGTCGCGGTGGTGGCGGGCGCATATACCGTGCCCTGGAATCGCGCTGTACCGTTGCCTGCGATATACAGATTGTCGAGCCGACTGCTGTCGTCCACATACAGCGAATAGTTGCTGCCGCGTATGATTGCGGCGTTGACCAGGCCATCGCTGAACTGGCTGTCGATCACATTCAGGCCAATGGCACTGCCTCGAACGGTGCCGAGGTTGGTAGCGCGGCCCTGCAAGGTCGAGCCGCTGACAGTGATGCCGTTGGCATCGGCGGACAGGTCGACGACATTGGCGTCAGGATCGACCCCGATATACCCGTAGTTCCTCCAGCGCCCAGTCACGGTGGTATCGGTCAGGTTCAACGCTTCCCGGGCCGCGATGATGCGCCCGCGGTTAGTGAAGTCCGCCAGTTGCACATTGCTCAAGGCCGCGCCTTGCTCCAGGCCGCTGATCAGGCCGGTATTGAGCAGGCTGCCGCCGAGGCTGCTGTCCTTGAGCAGCAAGCCGCTGCCGTGATGCTCGTCCGGCTGGAAGTTGCCGATGATACTGCCGCGGTTGATGAAATCGCCGCCGATCGTACTGCTGGTCATGTCGACCCCGTAACCGCCGATCAAGCGTCCGCTGTTGATCAGGCTGCCGGCAATCCGCGCCTGCAGATCCGTGCGCAACGCGGGCCCGAACACACCGCCTTCGATGGTCCCGCTGTTGATCAGGTTGCCCTGGATATCCCCACCGTACACCGCAAGCCCGCCGAACCCGTCGGAACTGGGCGCGATGCTGCCGCGGTTGACCAGATCACCCTGGATCGTCGTGCGGTTGAAGCTCAGGTCGTCCTCGCTCATTGAAAATACCCCGGTGTTTTCAAAGCGCTTGAGCACCGAGTCCCGTATCTGCACGCCCTCGCCGGAGTAGATCCAGCCGCTGTTGTAAACGCCGCCGCTCACCGTCGACTGGTAGATATCGAAGGCATTGATACCGTCGCGCAACTGCCCGGCGTTGATGAAGCGCCCCTCGACGGTGCTTTGCGCGAGGAAGGTGTAGCCGGCAATCGAGCCACTGTTGAAGACGTCGCCGGTGATGTGCGAACCCTCTATCTGCAGGCTGTTGCCCAGCGCGGTATCGAGGGTCCCGGTGTTGCGTACCGAGCCGTTGATCCGGCTGCCCTGGATGAGCACCCCCTGGGAGCCGCCGTATACCAGGCCACTGTTGTCGACGTTGCCAGTGACGGCGCTGTCGAGGATGGCTACGCCGACCTCGGCCGCGCGCGCGTCGATGGTGCCGCTATTGGCAAAGCCCCGTTCGAGCACTACCCGATCGAGCTTGACGATGGTGTCGCCATAGCCGTCGCTGGGTGATTGCAGTGTCCCGGAATTGATCAAGGCGCCGCTGAGCCGGCTGTCGGTGATCTGCACGGCCGTGACGCTGCCACTGATGGTACCGCTGTTGGAAATCTTGCCGACGCCGTCACTGCCATCGATGGCGATCCCGAGGGTGCCGGCGAGGCGGCCCTGGTTGAACACCTGGCGCACCGCGGCATCGCTGATGATGACCGCCGCACCACTGGCGACGTCGATGCTGCCGGTCGGGGTTAGCGTCAGTGCGTCGTGGTCTTGCAGGCTGCAGCCGAGGCTCACCGGCCCGTTGATCACCGTGGTGCCACGCCGACAACTGTCGGCGGCCTCCACCTGATCGCTGAGCAGACTGCCCAGCGACAGAACCAGTAGCGCGGTGAATGGCGAGAGCGAGCAGTTGCCGAAGGTCGTGGATGCACAGGAGTCGAATGCAGGGCGGCTGCGAGGCAGAGAACGACCAGGTGTGAGGTTTTCCATAAACCACCTGTTGTTGTTCTTGCGAGGGGAGGTGTTGGTATAGGCCCGGGATCACGGACCGTCAAAGTGACGCGGCGACTTTGCGACCAAATGCCAGTGTCATTTGACACCTCAAGCCCTGCGCCGCAGACTTTGCCGCCTTCCGCCCCTGTACAAGGCTGTCCGCATGAAACAGCTCTTCGCGCCTCTGCGCCGGCGTTTTACCTCGGCGCGCTGGCGTACGCGCCTGACGCTGTGGATCGCCGCCACCGTCGCCGGCTTGTGTGTCGTGATGTTCGCCCGGCTGGCCGATCTGGCCCTCGCATTGTTCGCCCAGATCACCAGCGGCCGCAGCTGGCTGGCGTTACTGCTGACGCCGGCGCTGGGCATGCTGGTGGTGTTCCTCACCCGGCGTTTGTTTCCCGGCAGCGAGGGCAGCGGCATCCCGCAGGTGATCGCCGCCACGCGTCTGAGCGCAGTGGGCAAGCCGGTCAGTGGCCTGGTGTCGTTGCGCATCGTGCTGGCCAAGATCGGCCTTGGCACCTTGGCCTTGACGGGTGGTTTTTCCGCCGGCCGCGAAGGCCCTTCCGTGCAGGTTGCCGCTTCGCTGATGCACGCCGCGCACCGCTTTTTGCCCAACAGCCGGGTCATCCGCGTGCAGGACATGATTCTTGCCGGCGGCGCCGCGGGCATTGCCGCCGCGTTCAACACACCGCTGGCCGGCATTGCCTTCGCCGTCGAAGAACTCGGACGCAAACTCGAGACCCGCACCAGCGGCGTGCTGCTCAGCACCATCATCCTATCGGGCATGATCGCCATCGGCGTGCAGGGCGATTACAACTATTTCGGTCGCCTCAACGCTGTTGCCGACAGCCGCGCGATCATTCTGCCGGTGCTCTGCCTCGGGCTGCTGTGCGGCGTGCTCGGCGGGCTGTTCAGTCGCTTGCTGCTGATGCCCCAGCGTAATGGCCAGCACGCGGTCTGGCGCTGGCGCAGCAGCCATCCGGTGTGGTTCGCGGGCATCTGTGGCTTGCTGGTGGCGAGCCTGGGCTGGGCCACCGGCGGCCTGTCGTTCGGCAGCGGCTACGGGGTCACCAACGACATCATCAATCACGGCCAAAGCATCCCCTGGTATTCGGCGCCGGCGCGCTTCCTGGCCACGCTCGCAACCTACTTCTCCGGCATCCCCGGCGGCATCTTCGCGCCGTCGCTGGCCGTCGGCGCAGCGCTGGGCGGCAACGTCGCGCAGCTGTTCGATCTGGCAGCGCAACCAATCATTGCGCTGTGCATGGCTGGTTTTCTGGCCGCGGTGACCCAGTCGCCGATCACCTCGGCCATCATCGTCATGGAAATGATCGACAGCCACAGCATGGTCATCAGCCTGATGGCCGTGGCCCTGATCGCCAAGGCGGTGAGCTCGCGGCTGGGACCGGAGTTGTATCAGCAGTTGGCGTTGGGGTATTGGCGCAGGGGGCAGCGCCAGCAGACGGACGCCGTCAGCGTAACGGAGCCGGCGAACGCGCAATAAAAAAGGCCCCGAACATTCGGGGCCCGGAACATACCTGAACACTCAGGCACCAAAGAGCCTAAGCCGTCCCCCGCTCGACGATCTCGAACCCCACATCCTCGACCAGCACCGGGAAAGTACCAGTCGTGGCTCAGGCTTGTATGTGAGAAAGACCTCTTGTCGCGTGCACAATAGTGAGCATGGCCTGATCAGGCTGTTCGCACAAAAGCAAGCAGAACGACCTCAAACAGCCTGGGTTAGCCAGGCTTGATTCGCGTTTCATTGACCGCGGCGGGATGACGGGCTGCATTCGAGATTGATTGCAGTAGCGGCGTAACGCTTCGGCGTCGTGGACTTGTCGGTAATCAGCAAAAATCGAGGCGCGCGCCTCAAGGTGTGTCTTGCGCAGTGGTGGGCTCGACCCGATATTTTGTATCGAGGATGTAAGATCAATAACCAGAAGTTTTAACATTTGCGACTAATTACCATTTACAAACCTGAGTATTTTGTTACATTTGCGCTCCCACACGTAGCCCTTGGCCATCTACCCGCACGTCTAGCGCGCCGGTTTCCGCCAAGGGGCAAAGTGCATTTTGCCTAGCTCAGGAACCACAAGATGCTCCGTCCCGTTCTGTCCGCCCTGACCGCAGCCGTTGCGATCGGTCTGTCCACCGCTGCATCGGCAGCGCCTGTTCATCTGGATCTGCCCGCCCAGCCATTGGCGACTTCTCTGAGTCAGCTTGGCAAGGCCAGCGGCCTGCAGGTGACGTTCGATCCGCAAACCGTGGCCGGCAAACACGCGCAAGCGCTGCGGGGCGATCTGGAGCCGGCACAGGCGTTGCAACAGTTGCTGGCGGGCAGCGGGCTGACCTCAAGCGTCGAGGGCCATTCGGTACGCGTCGTGCAGCAGGCGTCGGGAGCGGTGACCCTGGACGGTGTCAACATCAACGCTAACGCAGACACCAGCCTCGCCGGTGTCGCCACCACCGAAGGTACGAAGTCCTACACCACCGGTTCAATGAACACCGCGACCAAGCTCAATCTGTCGATTCGCGAGACGCCGCAGTCGGTGAGCGTGATCACTCGTCAGCGCATGGAAGATCAGGGCATGAATGACCTGAACGATGTGGTCAAGTTCGCGCCAGGGGTGACCTTGCACAAGACCGCCTCCGATCGGCAGGAGTTTCTGGCGCGCGGCTTCAAGATCGACAACATCATGTACGACGGGCTGCCGACCAGCATCAGCACCTACACCCAAGACGTGATCTCGTCGGCGGACTTGAGCATCTACGACCGCGTCGAGGTGGTGCGCGGGGCGACCGGCTTGATGACCGGCGCCGGCAGCCCGGCGGCTACTCTCAACCTGGTGCGCAAGCGTCCGACCGCCACGCCGCAGGTCAGCGTCACTACCAGCGCGGGTAGCTGGGATCGCTATCGCACCGAGGTGGATGCCTCCAACAAGCTCAACGACTCGGGCACTCTGCGCGGTCGCGTGGTCGCGGCCTATCAGGACCAGCACAGCTTCGCCGACGTGCGCGAGAACCAGCGCCAGACGTTCTACGGCATTCTCGAAGCCGACCTCAGCGATAGCACCACCTGGACCCTGGGCGCCTCCAAGCAGCGGGACGACAACACCTCGGACTGGGGCGGCTTGCCCAGCGGGCCGAACGGTGAAGACCTGCACCTGGCGCGCTCGACCTTTCTGAGCAACGACTGGTCGTACTGGGACAAGGACAACGTCAGTGTCTTCACTGATGTGACCCACCGTTTCGATAACGGTTGGACCGGCAAACTGGCTGCCGCCAAGATCTGGGCCGATGCGGACACCTTTTCCAGCTATCCGGGCTACAGCTCCGCCACCGGCTGGAGCCAGTATTCGGGCAAGTACATCGACAGTGATGATCAGACCAACCTGGATGCTTCTCTCTCGGGGCCGTTTCAATTGTTCGGACGCGAGCACGAACTGGCGGTGGGGGCGAGCTATCGGCGCGAGAAGTTCGACCAATACGGTGGCTGGACCGACGGCACGCCGATCGACATCTATCACTTGGATCACAGCGCGATCGCCAAGCCCAGCGTCGACATGACTAAATGGCAGTTGCGAAATACGGCCACCGAAAAGGCCGCCTATGCGGTCGCCCGTTTCAATCCGATCGATCCGCTGCACGTCATCATCGGCAGCCGTATCAGCTGGTACGACTACGACGACCGGTCGGGGACGGGTGACTACAACGTGAGTCAGGAGGTGACACCGTACGCCGGTGTCATCTACGACCTCAACGACACCTATTCGCTGTATGCCAGCTACACGCAGATCTTCAAGCCGCAGAGCCAGTTGGACGTCAATAAGACCGTGCTGGATCCGATGTCGGGTGAAAACTACGAAATCGGCCTCAAGGGCGAGTATTTCGACAAGACCCTGAACGCCTCGGTGGCGTTGTTCGACATGGTTCAGAAAGACCGCGCCTACGCGGTTCAGGACCCGCAGATCAATTGCCCATCCTATCCCCAGGCGTGCTACGCCGCTGCAGGCAAGGTCCGCAGCCAGGGTATCGATGCCGAGTTGACGGGGGCCCTCACGCCCGACTGGCAGTTCTCCGCGTCCTATACCTACGTGCTCAGCCAGTACGTCGAGGACGCTACCAAGAGCAACGAAGGCAAGCTGTTCGCACCTGAGCAGCCCAAGCACCTGTTCAAACTGGCGACCAACTACAACTTGCCGGGTGAGTTGAACAAATGGCGGGTGGGGGCGGACCTGTTCGCGCAGAGTGCGACATTCAACCGAGTCGGGACCGGCACTGCCGATCAGAAAGCCTACGGCATCGTCGGCCTGATGACCGGCTACAAGTTCGATGAACATTGGGATGGCCGTGTGAACTTCAACAACGTCTTCAATACACGCTACTGGCAAGGTATCCCGAAATCCGGCGGCGCCGGCCAGTACGGCGACCCACGCAACCTGATGTTCTCGCTCAAGTGGACGCTCTGATCCCTCGCGCTTGAACGCTGCCGATAAACCCCGCACACGCGGGGTTTATCATTTCTGCTCAGGGTTCGTTGCGCTCCTTGATGAAGTCCACGAACGCCCGCAGTGGCGCTGGCAGGTGCTTGCGCCCGGGGTAGTAGAGGAACGGCCCGCTGAACGCCGGCCACCACTCTTCGAGTACCGGCTCCAGTGCACCGCTGTCCAGGTACGGCCGCAGCCAGTCTTCGAACAGATACACCACGCCCAGGCCGCGCACGGCGGCATCGACTGCCAGGTCGACGGCGCTGCCGATGCTCACCTGCAGCGGCCCGGTAGGGTCGACGCGCAGGCTGTCTTCGCCGCGATCGAACTCCCAGACCGGTACGTTGCCGCTGGGGAACTTGCCGCGCAGGCACGCGTGATCGAGCAACTCGCGGGGGTGCGCGGGGCGGCCGGCGCGGTCCAGGTAAGCCGGCGCGGCGGCTGCTGCGAAGCGCTGCACGCGGGGGCCGATGGGCACGGCGATCATGTCCTGCTCCAGGCGCTCGTCGTAGCGGATGCCGGCGTCGAAACCGGCGGCGAGCATGTCGACGAAGCTTTCCTCGGCGACCACCTCGAGGCGGATATCCGGGTAGGCCTGGAGGAACGGCGTAATGATTGCCGGCAGCACCAGGCGCGCGGCACTGACCGGCACGTTGAGGCGCAAGGTGCCAGCGGGGCGGTCGCGAAAGTGATTGACCACATCCAGCGCTGCCTCGACCTCGTCCAGCGCCGGTACCAGCCGCTCCAGCAGGCGGCTGCCGGCTTCGGTAGGGGCGACGCTGCGGGTGCTGCGATTGAGCAGGCGCACGCCCAGGTGGGCTTCGACCCGGCGCACGGCGTCGCTGAGGCTGGAGGCGGACTTGCCGCTGAGCCGCGCACCTTCACGAAAGCCCCCGGCTTGCACCACGGCGCGCAGGGCCAGCAGGTCTTGCAGATCGGTTTTCATTGTTCGCTCTCCCGTACAACCCGTGCCGATTTCACTCCATTATCACGCAGGGGGTCAACGCCTATAGTGCCTGGGTGCTCATATCCAGCGTTTACCCCAGGAGACTCATATGCCTCATGCACTGCACTTCCAGCTTGGCGACCGTCAGGTCAACCGCGTCGGCTACGGCGCCATGCAACTGGCCGGCCCCCAGGTGTTCGGCCCGCCCAAGGATCGCCAGGCGGCGCTCACCGTGCTGCGCGAGGCCGTTGCGGCAGGCGTCAATCACATCGACACCAGCGATTTCTACGGCCCGCACATCACCAATCAACTGATCCGCGAAGCGCTGGCGCCTTACCCGCAGGACCTGACGCTGGTCACCAAGGTCGGCGCCATGCGCGGCAGCGATGGCTCCTGGAACCCGGCGCAAAGCCCGGCCGAGCTGGTGCAGGCGGTGCACGACAACCTGCGCAACCTCGGCCTCGAGGCTCTGGACGTGGTGAATTTCCGCGCCTGGGGCAATATGCACGAGCCCAAGGAAGAGTCACTCGAGGCGCAGTTCTCGGCGCTGGCCCAGTTGCAGCAGCAAGGCCTGATCCGCCATCTGGGCGTGAGCAACGTCACGGCCGCGCAGGTCAAGCAGGCGCAAGGCATCGCCAAGGTGGTCTGCGTGCAGAACTTCTACAACCTCTCGCAACGGAGCGATGACGCGCTGGTCGACGAGCTGGCCGCTCAAGGCGTCGCCTATGTCCCGTTCTTCCCGCTGGGCGGCTTCAGCCCGCTGCAATCCGAGGCGCTGAACCAGGTCGCACAGCGTTTGCAGGCCACACCGATGCAGGTCGCACTGGCCTGGCTGCTGCAACGCGCGCCGAACATCCTGCTGATCCCGGGCACCTCCTCGGTCGCTCACCTGCGCGAGAATCTGGCGGCGGCCGAGCTGGCGCTGCCGAGCGAGGTGCTGGGCGAGCTGGACGGGATAGGTGGAGCGGGGGTTTAAGCGCAGAGGATTTCAAGTTCCTCTGGTACGGCTGGAAGACAGCTCCGTCCGGTCTGACTGAATTCACCCGCGCCCAAACCTCACCAGCACCGCCTCGATAAACCGCCTCAGCTTCGCCGTGCGCTGGCGATTGGCGGTGTACAGCAGATGCATCTCGCGGCTCGGCGCCGCGTAGTCGGTGAGCAGTTGCACCAGTTCGCCGCTCTGCAGCGCCGGTTGGAGAAAGTCCACAGGCCCCAGCACAATGCCGAAGCCGTCCAGAGCGGCGGTGAGCAGGGCCTTGCTTTCGTTGACCTGCAAGCGGCTGTTGACCCGCACGCTGTAGTGCTCAGCCCCTTGGCTGAATTGCCATTCGCGCTCGGCGGGGCGTGCCCAGTAGGTGTAGCTCAGGCATTCGTGCGCCTGCAGGTCGGCGGGGGTGCGTGGTGTGCCGCGATCGGCCAGATACCGCGGCGCCGCGCAGGCCGCCAGTCGGTAGGGTGCCAGCGGCCGCGCAGTCAGGCTGGAGTTGTTCAGCGGGCCGATGCGAAAGGCCACTTCGTAACCCTCTTCAACGATATCGATGAAGCGATCGGTCAGGTGCAGGTCGATCTCGACCTCGGGATGCTGCCGTAGAAATTGCGTGATGAACGGCATCAGCACGTAGGAACCAAAGGCTACCGGCGCGGTGATCCTGAGTTTGCCGCGTGGGGTGTCGTTCATGATCTGCGCCAGCGAATCGGCGGCCTCGGCTTCGCTCAGAATGTGCTTGCAGCGCTCGTAATAGGCACTGCCCAGCTCGGTCAGGCTCTGCCGGCGAGTGGTGCGGTTGAGCAGGCGCGCGCCCAGATGTCGTTCAAGCGCCGCGACATGCTTGGCGACCATTTGCGCCGACAGGCCCAAGCGCTCGGCAGCGCTGGCATAAGAGCCCGATTCCGCAGCCATGACGAAAGCGCCCATGCTGGTCAGGCGGTCCATGATTCACTACTCCTGGTAACAAGACTAAGTCGGCAATGGCGATTTATCTACGCTTGATGGCGAATCATCATAGACCTTGTCTTGTTCAACAGCAGAGTATTCACATGAAAATCGGAATCATCGGTGCAGGTTTCATTGGCCGCAGTGTCGCGCAACTGGCCCTCGCGGCGGGGCATGAAGTAATGCTCAGCAATTCTCGCGGGCCAGAGAGTCTGAGCAGTGTGATGAGTAATCTGCCGGGCAGTCAGGTGGGTACCGTCGAGCAGGCGGCGCAGTTTGGCGATTTGGTATTGCTGGCCATCCCCTTCGAGCATTACCGCAGCATCGCGGCCCGGTGGCTGGAGGGCAAGACGGTGCTGGATGCCAACAATTATTACCCGGAACGCGACGGCCACATCGCCGCGCTGGATCGCTTCGAAACCACCACCAGCCGCCTGCTCGCCGAACATCTGTGCGGGGCGAGGGTGGTCAAGGTGTTCAACGCGATCCTGGCCCAGGATCTGTTGCAGGACGGCCGCCCCCGCGGCGCCGCCGACCGCCGCGCGCTGCCCATCGCAGCGGATGATGCGCAGGCCGCGCAGCAGGTCATCAAGTTGCTCGATGAGCTCGGTTTCGACGCAGTGGATGCCGGCAATCTGGATGACAGCTGGCGCTTCGAACGGGCCAAGCCGGCCTATTGCAAACCGTTTGACGGGGCTGGCCTCAAGCAAGCGCTGGCTGCGGCAGAGCGGCAGGTGGAACTGCCCCATGGCTCTTGGCGGCACTGAGCGTAGGGGCCCTTTGTCTCGATATCCAGTTGCGACTATTCACCCGTGCGCATAGCGCGCTGCCTCGCGCACCGGCTCGGCCTGCGACTGCACACCCAACTGGCCCAGCAACTTCGCCCGCAACGCCTGAAAGCCGGGCTGACCGGTGTGGCGTGCGCGCGGCAGATCGATCGGCAACTGCTCGGCAATACGCCCGTCGGCCAGCACGATCACTCGGTCGGCCAGCAGGATGGCTTCATCCACGTCGTGGGTCACCAGCAGCACCGCAGGGTTGTGTTTGCGCCACAGCTCGATGATCAACTCGTGCATGCGGATCCGCGTCAGTGCATCCAGCGCCGCAAAGGGTTCGTCGAGCAACAGCAGTTCCGGTTCACGCACCAGGCCGCGGGCCAGGGCCACGCGCTGCGCCTCGCCGCCGGACAAGGTCGCCGGGTAGGCATTGAGGCGATGGGCCAGGCCGACCTCGGTCAGTGCCTCGATGGCGCGGGCCTTGGCGTTGTCGACGTGCAAACCCAGCACGACGTTTTTCCAGGCGCGCTTCCAGGGCATCAAGCGCGGTTCCTGGAACACCGCCGCGCGCGCCTTGGGCACGCGCAAGCGACCGCTGTCGATGCTGTCCAGGCCCGCGAGAGTGCGCAGCAAGGTGGTCTTGCCCGAGCCGCTGGCACCCAGCAAAGCGACGAATTCACCCGCAGCGATGTTCAGGTCCAGGCCGTCGAGCACGCGTTGGTCGCCGAACTGGCGCACCAGATTGTGCAACTGCACCGGCGCGTTCAGGCTCCCGGAAGCGTCAGCGATTGCCATGCGTCAAGTCCTTGTAAAAGTGGGGCGCCAGGCCAGCGCGAAACGTTCCAGGGTGCGAATCAGGCCATCGATCAACAACCCCAGCACGCTATAGATCAGCAAGCAGATGACGATCACATCGGTGCGCATGAAGTCCCGCGCGTCGCTTGCGAGAAAACCGATGCCGGCCGTGGTGTTGATCTGCTCGACGAACACCAATGCCAGCCACGACACACCCAAGGCGTAACGCAGGCCGACGAAGAACGACGGCAGGGCGCCCGGCAGGATCACGTGCCAGATCAATTCGGCGCGATTGAGGCCCAGGGTGTTGGCCGCCTCGATGAGTTTGGGGTCGATGTTGCGAATACCGGAAAAAAGGTTCAGGTACACCGGGAAGGTGGTACCCAGTACGATCAGGGCGACCTTGGTGAACTCGCCGATGCCGAACCAGAGGATGAACAGCGGCACCAGCGCCAAGGAGGGGATGGTGCGCAGCATTTGCATGGGTGAATCGAGGATCACCTCGCCGCGCTTGGACAGGCCACTGATCAATGCGGCAACCACGCCGATACTGACGCCGATCACCAGCCCCGCCACCGCCCGTTGCAGCGACACCAGCAGGTTTTTCGCCAGCTCGCCGGAGAGGATCATCGCCCACAGCGTATCGCCGATCTGCGAGGGCGCGGCGATGACACGCGAGGGCAGCCAGCCAAGCTGCGAGCTCAGTTGCCAGAGCAGCAGTATCGCCAGCGGGCTGATGCAGCGAATCACCCAAGCAGGCAGCCGGGGTTTTCGTGCTGCGGCTCGCGCTACTGCGGCGGCCGGTTTATCGATGATCAGCGTGGCCGACGCAGAGCGCTGGGAAGTAGTCATGGGGCGTCCGAAATAGCGATTGGCCGGCCCATCCTAGGGGTATTAAAAACGCCAGTGAAAGTCTTTTTGTGAATAACCTCAGATCTTTCCAGATGATCTATTTTAATAACGGGACTTGATGAGATTCGTAATATTTATAATATGCCTGGTCAGTGACCCAGCATCTTGCCCACGATGTACAGCACTATCATCAGCAGGAAGAAGCCTATCCTGGCGCGCTCTTTCAGTTCGTCTTTGCCGCCCGCCGCTTTGCGCAACCAGGCGGCTGCAGCATAGGTGGGCCTGGCCCAGGGTACGGGCACCTGACCGCGCTGGGACAGGCGGGTCAGCAGTGCACCCCCTGCGAATATCAGCGCGAAGGTCGGCCAATAGAACCCCGGGACGACCGCAGTACGGTCGGCGGCGAAGTCCGCCAATACCCAGCAGGGCAACAAATGACGCAACACCAGCAGCCGCGTGCCTTGGCAATACCAGTGTTGCGGCAGCATCTTGCGGGTCAGCCAGATATCCAGGCGGCTCATCTTTATGGCCAGTTGGCGCCAGAGCCAGTGCAGCGCGGTACCGGCGAACAGCAGCAGCGGCACCATGACCACCGAGTCGACCACCAGTGTGGCACCGAGATCGCCCGGTTTGTCACCTGTCGGTGCCAGCACGTTGGCGCAGGCCATCACCAGCGCAATAGCCAGCCAGAGATAGAAGTAGATCGCGTTATTGAGTGGGGCGCTTTGCCAGTCCCGCCAGTTTTCCAGCAACGGCATGCCAAGGTGTTGCGCTACCTCTGGGTACTGGTAGGCGAGGTCATCGCTCAGCGCTTCGCAGGCTTGCCAGTCTTCGGCCTTGAAACGGTCCGCCATGGCGCGGCGGCGGGCGTCACTCATGGGCTTGAGCAGAAACGCCGCAGCCCGCTCACGCGCTTGCTTGGGGGGGTCCTGTTGCAGCTCACGCTGCAGGGTATCGGCCCAGGCGGCCGCTTCGCAGCGGCGGATCAACGCGCCCCAGCGCCAGTGGTTGCACGGCAGATCACCGCGCTCCTCATCCCAGCCCATCGCTTGAGACACACGCTCGAAAAACGCCGGCGACCAGCGTGGTGCACCTTCGAGCCATTCGAGGACGTCCTGTTCGAACTGTTGGCGACGATCGAACGGCAGCAGCCAATCGCTGGCGAGCCACAGCTGCAAGGCTTCGAACACCGGACGTTCATGCCCCTCGGCCAGCCATTCACGCATCTGCGCCAGGGAGACATCCGGGGCGCTGGCGCTGGATATGAACTCGAAAGGCGCAGGGTTGACCTGGGTGGGGGACGGTTGCCGCGGTGGCACGGTTGGCGCCGGGGTCGCCAGCGGTTCGAGCGTCGGCGCCATCTGCGGCGCAACCTCGGGCGCCGGTGTCAACGCCGGGCTGGGCGCTGATTCAATCGGTTCTTGCGCGTACACGTCGGCGCGCCAGCGTGCCTCTTGCAGCGCTGCATCGTAGGCCTCGCGCAAGCGCTGAAAGGCCGCAGCGTCTTCGTCCGGGCGATGGATCTTGAGCAGCCGCGCATAGGCGCGCTTGATGCTGCGCTCGTCGGCTTCGGGTTCCAGTTGCAGGAGTTGCCAGTGCCCCATGGCCGCCTACCCCTCGAGCTCGAATTGCACGAGGCGCGCCATGATATCGCTGTGCGCCTCGCGGATCTGGCGTTCGTCCTGAGTGTCCAGCAACTGCTGAAACTGCCCGGCCAGGTGCGCCATGTACTGGCGGCGGTCGCCGAGGTTTTCCTGGTACAGACGGTCGAGGCGGGCCAGCAGCAGGGTGTTGGTCTGCTGGTCGCGCGGGTGCACCTTGAGCGCCTGCAGGGCGGCCAGGCGTTGGGCGATCTCTTCCTTGGCGAGCACGCCGGGGTTGTTCTCGATCACCAGCAGGCGGGTTTCACCATTGATCGGCAAATGCACCTGGGCTTCGAGCAAACCGTTGTTGTCGTAGGTAAAGCGCACCTCGAGGTCGACCTCGCCAGCCTTGCGCGGCGGCACGGCGATTTCCAGCTCGCCGAGGTAGATGTTGTTCTTCACCAGCCGGCTTTCGCCTTGGTAGATCCTGACGATGACCGCGCTCTGCTCGTCGCGCAGGGTGGAGACGGTTTGCGAGCGACTGATCGGCACCACGCTGTTGCGTTCGATGATCGGCAGGTAGTGACCCGCCTGATAGCCTTGACCTTGGCGCACCGAGGTCTCGATACCCAAGGTATAAGGGCAGACATCGGTCATGACGACTTCTTCGAGCGAGGCGTCGCGGGCCTTGAGCGCTGCCTGAATGGCCGCGCCCTGGGCCACGACTTCATCTGGATTGAGCTGCATCGCCGGGATGCGGCCGAACAGGGTGGCGACCAGCTTGCGCACCAGCGGCATGCGCGTGGTGCCGCCGACCAGCAGCACTTCGTCGAGGTCCGCGGCTTTGATCCGCGCATCGCGCAGGGCGCGCTCGATGGGCGCACGCAGGCGATCGAGCAACGGCTGGACGATCTCGAACAGATCATCCTGGGTCAGGTCCAGGTGCCATTCCTGATCATCGGCGCGCAGGGTAAACCGCGCCTGCTGGGTGGTGCCCAGAGCGTGGCGCACGCGTTGTGCTTCGCGGCGCAGGCGTTGGTTGATGCCGGGGCGAGTGGTATCCGGCAAGGCGGTACCGAGCTTGGCGATGAAGTGGGCCACCAGGCGATCATCGAAATCCTCACCGCCGAGGAAGTTGTCGCCAGCGCTGGCACGCACCTCCATCACCCCTTCGAACAGCTCCAGCACCGACACGTCGAAGGTGCCGCCCCCCAGGTCGAAGACCAGAAAAGTGGTCTCGTCCTTCTGGTGCAAACCGTAGGCGAGGGCGGCGGCGGTGGGTTCGTTGATGAGCTTTTCGACCTTCAGCCCGGCCAGCTCGCCCGCGATACGCGTGGCCTTGCGCTGGGCGTCGCTGAAGTACGCCGGCACGCTGATCACTGCCTCGGTGACCGGTTGGCCCAAGGCGCGCTCGGCGTCGGCCTTGAGGCTGCCGAGCAGCATCGCCGAGAGCTCTTCGGGGCGATAGGCCTTGGTACCCAGGCGGGTTTCCTGGGCGCTGCCCATGTGCCGCTTGAACAGCGCGGTGGTCAAATGAGGGTGTGTCTGCAGGCGTTCGCGGGCGATGTCGCCGGCCACCAGTTGGCCCTGGTCGTCGAGGCCGACGACGCTGGGGGTGAGCAAGTTGCCCAGGGCATTGGGCAGCAGGCGCGCCTGTTCGCCATCCCAGGCGGCGACCAGGCTGTTGGTGGTGCCCAGGTCGATGCCGATAATCATGACCACGCTTCCTTGTGTGCAGCGCAGGGCTCTGGAGTCGGCCCCGGCGCGAAGCCGGCTATTAGAACGGCGCGCGCGGTCTGAGTAAAGAGCAGGATGTCGGGGTGTGTGCCAGGCAACGTTTTACCGGGCACGCAGGGGTGTGCAAGGGGTCACGTCAGCCCTGCGCGGCGGCATAGGCCAGCACTGGTTCGCCCGCCAGCACCTCGGAGTGCAAACCATTCACGCCGACAGGAATATCGCCGACCAGGGTGATGCGGTAGAGCTGGCGGTCGTGATTCAACTCGGTGAGCTCCCTGGGCGCCAGATGCGCGGTGGAACGGTTATCCCAGAAGGCGATGGCGCCTTCGCTCCATTTGAAGCGCACGGTGAATTCCGGCTGGATCACGTGCTCGAACAGCAGCGCCAGCAACTGCTCGCTTTCGCGCGGGGTGAGACCGTCGATGCGCTTGAGAAACCCCGGGCTCACGTACAGGCTCTTGCGCCCGCTTTCGGGATGCACGCGTACCAGCGGATGCAGGCTGACCAGTTCGCGCGCGGCCACCTTGTCATGGAACTCGCGCTTGCCGGCCATGCCTTCGGGGGCAGTGAAGCGGTGCTCGCCGCGCAGGGTTTCAAGGAAGCCGCGCAGGGTCGGCGACAAGGCGTCGTAGGCGGCTTCAAGGTTGGTCCACTGGGTGTCGCCACCGAAGGGCGGGATGGTCACGCCGCGCAGGATCGAGGCCGCCGGGGGATTGATCGCCGCAGTTACGTCGGTGTGCCAGCCGGTCCAGGGGCGGATCAGCTTGGGGCCTTCGAAGCGCTTGCCAAAGCGCGTCTTGCTCACCGAATACACCTCGGGGTAGCCCTCCACCGAACCGAATACCGGGTGGCCGACGGTGAGTTCGCCGAACTGCCGGGCAAAACCTATGTGTTGCTCATGGCTGAGGGGCTGGTCGCGGAAGAAAATCACCTTCCACTGGATCAGCGCCTGGCGAATCGCCGCGACCTGTTCGGCGGGCAACTGCTCGCGCAAGTCGACGCCGCTGATCAGTGCCCCGATGCTCAAGGCCAGTGGTTCGACATGGAGCGTATGGGACATGCGGGACACCTGCGGCAGACGACGGAAATAGCGCACGAGGTTATGCCGAGCGCCAGTGTCGGCAAAAATACCGTTGCGCTATAGGCCGCTGCGTTTTGTATCTATTGGCGGCCGGGAGCGTGGCCAATGAACGTAGTGCCCGAGTCGGTGCGCAGCCTGCGCTGGGGCGGGGCCTATGGGCATTCGTGGTGGATGGACGCTGCGCAGGACCTGCGCGTGGTGACGTTCACCAATACGCTGTACGAGGGGATGTCGGGGCGTTTTGTGGCTGAGTTGCGGGATGCGGTGTAGGCGCAGATTGCGCTGGATCGGGGGGGCTGAGTGGGTGAGCGATTGTCCGTTCGGGTCGAGGGCAAGTGTGATGCCAAGGTAAATAGCGTCAGCCATTGACCCAGCGAGCGTAGAAAGCCAGCACGGGTCTCAGCGGCCTGATTGTTTCAGTTGCTCTTGGCGTTCAGCTTGCGCAGCTCTTCATAGGTCGCGGACTGCACGAACCAGAAGCCCGATACGATGCACCAGCTGAGCGTGCCGACCACGAAGGTGCCCACGCCCGCCAGAAAGCTGTGGAAGACCATGACGATTGCCGTGAGCCAGATCACGCCCAAGGCAATGTAGAGGACGGTGTTGTTGACGCTGATAACGAAGTCTTTCATGACGGATCCCTGTAAAAAACGATATAAACCTCCGTCGTGGAGGCCGAGCGTCGCGGTGATGTTTTTGAAATGGTAGAACTTATATCAATCTTCTACCGCTTCAGTGCGGGCTAACCACCATTAGATAGATAGCCATCACCACCCACACTACGGAGATATACTGCATCGGCACCCAGAACAGCGTGTGCTTCTTGCGAAACACCACTTCGTTGCCGGTATCTTTGTCGATGTAGGATTTACCCGCTTGATTATTCAAGCGGTGGCCGATATACGCGCTGAGGGCAGCACCTACCAATAAACCAAGGCCCATGCCAAACGGGAGTTTGGGGAAGAGCAGCGTGCAGACGACCGGGATCGCCACTGCCAGAAAGCCCCATCCTTGCCATACGATAAAAAACATTCCACGTCCTTGATGAATTTTCGTGGCGCGCAATCTAGCAAAAAGACTAGACGGCTGCAACAGTTGAAAACAGATATCATTTACATATTCTGTAGGTGCCTTGGCTATTGAGACTGAGTCCACATAAATACAACTTGAGTGGGACCCACATTGATTTGTAGTTGCGTTCGTGGTTGCTCGCGTATTGGGCAGTGCGTATCGCCTATCCGTTTGCAAGTTCTCTGAAGTGAGTACTTTACCGATAACGCGGCGGGGTCGTGGAGGCGCAAGTTCCAGGTCATTGCGCGGGCACTCGCCGGCCCCCTGAACGCCGGCGCGGCAGGTTCTGTACCTCGACGATTGAGCTATAGTCGCCAACATTGCAGCCCCTCAGGAGATCTCCCTTGGCCACGGCCTACTACTGCAAGCCCCTGCCATCCCCCGTCGGCGTGCTCACTCTGGTCGCCAGTGACAGCGGCCTGACCGCCATCCTCTGGGAGGTCGAGCGCCCCAATCGCGTGCGCCTGGGCGAGATGATGCCGGTCGACAGCCACGTAGTGCTGGATGAAACCGCGCGGCAGCTGGATGAGTACTTCGCCGGTCAGCGGCAGCGCTTTGAGTTGCCACTGGATTTCGTCGGCACGGCCTTCCAGCAGAAAGTCTGGCAGGCGCTGTTGACCATTCCCTTCGGCCAGACCCGCACCTATTCGCAGATCGCCGCGCAGATCGGCCATCCCACTGCGGTGCGCGCGGTGGGCGCCGCCAACGGGCGCAACCCCATCTCGATCGTCGCGCCCTGCCATCGGGTGATCGGTGCATCGGGGGAACTGACCGGGTTCGCCGGTGGCTTGTTGGCCAAGCAGGTGCTGTTGAAGATCGAGTTTGGTGCGGGGGCCGTAGCGCTCGGCACCGGTACGCTAGGCAAGCGCAGCAAGTGGGTCACTGCCGAGCAGGCGAAGATGCAGCAGTCACTGGATTTCTGAGGGCAGCGTATGAAGCAGGTAGCGGGCATGCCCGTGGACGAGATCGAACTGCCATTGCGCGCGCCCTTCGATTGGCAACGCATGCTGCGATTCTACGGCGGGCGCTCCAGCGCCGGAGTCGAGACGGTAGAGGATGGCTGCTATATCAGGACCCTGGATTGGCAGGGTGACAGCGGCCTGCTGCGGGTGCGCCAGGATTCACATCGACCGTGCCTGATCGCGCGACTCGAAGGCCCTGCCAGTCGTCATCTGGCGGCGCTGGAGGGCAAGCTGATGCACATGTTCGACCTGTACACCGACCCGGCCCAGGTGCGCGAGGGCCTGAGTCGGGATCCCTGGTTGCAGCGCTTGACCCGCCAGGCGCCGGGGCTGCGGATTCCTGGCGCATGGTCGGCCTTTGAACTGGTGGTGCGCACCATCGTCGGCCAGCAGGTCAGCGTCAAGGCCGCGACCACCATCACTGGGCGCCTGGTGGCGCGGGCAGGGCGACCGGCTGAGGGCCCCAGTCATGAGGGCGCGGCGTGGCAGTTCCCGACTCCGGCCGCTTTGGCAGCGGCGGATTTGAACCTGATCGGCATGCCGACCAAGCGTGTTGCGGCTCTGCAGAATTTTGCCCAGGCCGTGGCTGACGGTTTGCCCATCGACGCACCTGCCCTCGCGACCGGGGCCAGCGATATTGCGGCGCTGCGCAAGGCCTTGCTGGGGTTGCCGGGCATCGGCCCCTGGACGGTGGAGTACGTGGCCATGCGCGCCTGGCGCGATACCGACGCCTGGCCCGGCAGCGACCTGGTACTGATGCAGGCCATTGCCCGTCAACATCCGACGTTGCTCAAGCCCGCGCAGCAGGCAGTATGCAGTGAAGGATGGCGACCCTGGCGGGCCTATGCCGCCATGCACCTGTGGAACGAGATTGCCGATCAAGCAGGTACACAGCGCGGCGGTTAGGCCGATACGCCCGGCGCCTGTCTACGACGCATCATCAACACCGCCAGCACCACACCCACCGCCGCAATCGCGCTGGCGATCACCCCCAGCGATTGCAAGCCGAAGTGTCCAATCCCGATGCCACCGTAGATCGCGCCCAGGCCGATCCCGGCGTTGGCAGCCGAAATGTTCATGGTTGCCGCCAGCGCCTGAGCCTTGGCCCCGGCCTGCATCACGCGCACCTGGCAGATCGGGAACAGCGCCGTGTAAGCGACACCCCAGGCGATCAGCGCCAGCACCAGGCCAACACGATTGTCCGCCAGGGGCACGGTCGCCAGCATCCCGGCAGCGAGGACCAACAGAAACAGCACCATCGCCCCCAACGGTGTACGGTCCACCAGCCGCCCGCCGATCTGGTTGCCGATCATGCCCACCGCACCGAAGCCCATCAGCCACCAGCCGACCTGGCCAGCCGACACGTGCGCCAGGCGTTCGAGGATGTCGGCCAGGTAGGTGTAGGCGGTGAACATCGCCGTGAAGGCCAGAATCGACAGCAGTACGTGGGCCAGAAAACGCGGTTCCTTGAGGATCGCCGTCTGCTTTTCACCGGCTGCCTTGACCGGCGAGGCCGGCAATGTCGGCATGCACAGTTGCAACAACGCCGCGATCAGCAGCGACAGCGCCACCAGAATCCAGAAACTGCCGCGCCAACCCACCGTGTCCGCCGCCAGGGTGCCCAGCGGCACGCCGAACACCAGCGCCGCGCTGATGCCCAGGTACACCTTGGACACGCCTTTGCCCTCGTTGCCCGGCCCGGCCAATTGCCCGGCGGTCTCACTGGCGGTGCCCCAGAACACCGGCAAGCCCAGCGCCGGAATGAAGCGCGCCAGAGCCAGCACCCAGATATTGGTCGACAGCGCCGCCAGCGCGTTGGACGCGGCGAACACCAGCAGGATGCCGATGAACAGCTTCTTGCGATCCAGATGAGCCAGGCGCGCGGTCAGGAACGGCCCGAATAGCATCACGGTGAAGGCGAACAGGGTGACCACCTGGCCGGCCAGGGCGACGGAGATGTTCATGTCACGCGCCAGCGCCGGCAGCAGGCCGACGATCAGGAACTCAGTGGTGACGATAATGAACGCGGCAACGGCCATGATCAGAATCTGCAGGCCACTGCCTGCGCGCGGCAGTGCAGGGGCTTGCGCCGTGGAAGAGGTTGGCATCGCAATCACACTCGAAAAGAAATTTGCGCGAGTCTATTGAAGAATTAAGCGCGGATCCTGGCTATATATGCTCGAATAGCCGGAATCAGATTCATCAATAGGGCTCGCCATGTTTGCTTCAGAACGCCTCAAGGGCATCGATGTGTTTGTCTGCGTAGCCGACCAAGGCAGTTTTACCGCAGCGGCCGAGCGCCTCAATCTCAGCAGCTCGGCGGTCAGCAAGGGCATTGCGCGCCTCGAGAATCGCTTGGGCACGCGCCTGTTCCAACGCACCACCCGGCGACTGGCGCTGACCGATGCCGGCACAACCTTTTATCGCACCTGCACTCAGGTGCTGGCCGATCTCGAAGAGGCCGAGCTGGCGCTGGACATCGAGAACACCGAACCCCGTGGGCGAGTGCGTATCGACCTGCCGGCCTCATACGGCAGGCTGCATGTATTGCCGGCCATTCTGCGCTTCGTCGCTGATCACCCACTGTTGCTGCCGCACATCTCGTTCTCCGATCGCTTCGTCCAGCCGGTGGAAGAGGGCATCGATATCGTCGTGCGCATTGGCGGCCCTGACGCCTGGCCGGCCGCCCTCGGGCATCGCTATCTGGGTGCGCAGCGCTTGATATTCTGCGCTTCGCCGCAGTACCTGCAGGCCCATGGCGAGCCACTCGACGAACGCGACCTCGAGCAGCACAGCTGCGTGGTCTACGGCGATGGCAACGGCATGGCCAATCCCTGGTATTTCGCTGGCGCGCAACCGGGTGAGATGGAGCGGCGCGTCATGCCCGCGCGCATCGCGGTCGGTGACGGCGAGGGGCAGTTGATGGCGGTGCAGGCCGGGCAGGGCATCGCGCAGCTGCCCACCTGGCTGGCGTCGCGGTATTTGCAGGACGGCAGTGTCGTGGAAGTGCTGCCGCACCTGGCCACCGATGGCTTGCAGATGAATTTGGTGTGGCTCAAGAGCCGCGAGATGCAGCCCAAGGTGCGGGCGCTGCTGGATATGCTTGCCGAGTGCCTGACGCCTTCGGGGGCCAACCCTCTCGCGACCGGGCTCGGGCTTGTACCGCGGGCAGTGCAGTGAAGGGGCCTGCCCCGAATCGACTGGCTGTACGGCCCACCACTGGGTCACGACGCTTCTGCCGTAATCCAGCACAGTGGGGCGCTGCGCTAATGTTTAATCGAAAGACGCCGACAGCCTTGGAAGTAACAGCGCATTCGTGCGCCGACCTGCTATGCCTATAACAAAAGCAATAACTCCATCGAGGGTCATGAATATGCGTAGTCTTTCCATCAGTCGACGGCTTTGGCTCATTCTGGTTGTCGCGGTGCTGATGCTAGTGGTGATGTCCGGGGCCATGCTCAAGCAGATTCACGATGACCTCTACGACGCCAAGGCACTGAAAACCATGCACGTGGTGCAGACCGCCAATGGCGTGCTGGAGTATTTCCAGGGCCTCGAAAAGGCCGGCACCCTGACCCGTGAACAGGCCCAGCAACAGGCCATCGAAGCCATTCGCGCGCTGCGCTACAACCAGACCGATTACTTCTGGATCAACGACTTGCGCCCCGTGATGATCATGCACCCGACCAGCCCCAAGTTGGTGGGCCAGGATCTGTCGGGCATCAAGGACCCGGACGGTTTCCAGGTGTTCAACGAGATGGTCACCGTGGCCAAGACCAAGGGCGCAGGGATGATCAACTACCGCTGGCCCAAACCGGGCGCCAGTGAGCCGGTGGCCAAGACCTCCTACGTGAGCCTGTTCGCGCCCTGGGGCTGGATCATCGGCTCGGGGGTGTATGTCGACGACGTGCAGGCCGAGTTCGTGCATCAGGTCTGGAAAGCCTCGTCGATCAGTCTGGCGATCATTGTGGCGATGATGGCGCTGCTGGTGATGATCTCGCGCAGCATTCTCGGCCCGCTCAATACCACCGTGCAGGCCATGGCCAATATCGCCAGCGGCGAAAGCGACCTGACGCGCAGCCTGTCCACCGATGGCAATGACGAGGTCACCCAATTGGCCCGGCACTTCAATGGCTTCACCGCCAAGCTGCGCCGGGTGGTCGGCGAGCTGCAGCAATCGGCCACTGGCCTTGGCCAGGCATCGCTGGAACTGGGCAGCAACGCCGATCAGGCGCAAGCGCGCAGCCAGCAGCAATCCGAGCAGATGGAGCTGGTGGCAACTGCGGTCAACGAGGTCACTTATGGCGTTCAGGATGTGGCCAAGAACGCCGAGCATGCCGCCAGCGAGATGCGCGACGCGCAATCCCAGGCGCAGCAAGGGCAAGCGAATATCGACAGCAGCCTGCGCCAGATCGGCGCGTTGTCCGGCACCATCGATCAAGCTGTCGGGGTGATCCGCACCCTGGCCAGCGAGAGCACGCAGATCGGCAGCGTGCTGGAAGTGATCAGCTCGATTGCCGAGCAGACCAACCTGCTGGCCCTCAACGCCGCCATCGAGGCAGCGCGGGCAGGGGATCAGGGCCGTGGCTTTGCGGTGGTGGCAGACGAGGTGCGCCTGCTGGCCCAGCGTACGCAGAAATCCACCGCTGAAATCCACAGCATGATCGAGCGCCTGCAGAGCCATTCCGATGCCGCCGTGAAAGTGATCGGCGACAGCAGTCGCGCCTCGCAGTTGACCATCGAGCAAGCGGAGCTGGCGGGTAACAGCCTGACGTCGATTCGCAATGCGTTAGGCAATATCAACGGGCTGAATGCGTCGATCGCCAGTGCGACCTTGCAGCAGTCCCATGTGGTAGAGGACATCAATCAGAACGTCACCCAGGCCGCGCAACTGTCTCGCCATGCGGCGCTGGCGGCGGAGCAATCGAACGTGGCGAGCTTGCAGCTCAAGGGCTTGAGTGAGCAGTTGAATGGGTTGTTGAGGCAGTTCAAGGTGTGACCGTCACTGCTGGAATAATAGCGAGGGGGCGCCGTAACAGGGATTCGCCCCACATCTGCTCTCTGCGCGGATCTTGAGCTTTCGGGGCGAGCACCCTCGCTACATTCAAGGTCGTCAGTGCTTACTGGAAAGAAGCCTGAAACGCCTTCACCGCCTCGCTGGCGCAGGCTTCATCCTTGTCGCCACCTGGCGCCCCGGACACCCCCAGACCGCCGATCACCTGATGATCGGCACGGCGCAAGGTCACGCCACCGGGAATGAACAACACCTCGGGCACGGTATTCAGCGCGCCGTTGGTGGGGCCGTCCAGATGCGCGGCGATCAGCTCGCTGGTGCTGTTCTTGTCGAACGCCTGGCCATAGGAAAACGCCGTATAGGCCTTGCGATAGGACACCGACAACGACTGCAACGGCACCGTATCGCCCTTGATCACCGCCTGTTCGTGCCCGGATGGATCGACCACCGCGGCCGTCACCGAATAGCCCCGCGCCGCGCAGATCTGCACCGCCTTGCTGGCTAGCTGTTCAGCGGTCTGCCAGGGCAGTTTTTGCGTGGTGATCAACGCAGGCGGAGCGGCGTTGGCGGCATTGGCGGCCAGCACTGCAGTGAGGGTCAACAGCGGCAAGGCGAAGCGGCGATTCAGGGCCATAGGGCAATCTCCTGTGGGAAAGCCCCAGTATCGGCAACAGCGCCCATGGCAGAAACCGGATATTCTCGGAATGTCTTTCCGAAAAACCGGACAATTGCCATGCATGAAATCTCCGATATGGCGGTATTCGTCGAGGTGGCCCGCCAGGGTGGATTCTCAGCGGCGGGGCGTAGCCTGGGCCTGGCCAGCTCGGTGGTCAGCGATCGGGTCAAGGCCCTGGAAAGCCGCCTGGGTGTGAAGCTGCTGCACCGCACCACCCGCAGCCAGATGCTTACCGAGAGCGGGCAGCTCTACCTTGAGCGGGCGCAGGACATCGTCGCCGACATCGCCGCGCTGGAGTCCCTGGTGCTGGAGGCCAGCGTGGCGCCGCGCGGCCCGCTGCGGGTGACGGCGCCGGGCCCGCTGGGTCGGCGGCATATCGCGCCCTTGGTCGGCGCGTTCTGCCAGGCGCATCCGCAGATTCAGGTGCACTTGACCCTCGACGATCGCTTCAGCGACATCGTCGGCGAGGGCTTCGATATCGCCGTGCGCGGCGGCCCGCTGATCGACAGCCAGTTCACCGGTCGCCAGTTGTTCGACACACGCCGGGTAGTGGTGGCCAGTCCTGCCTATCTGCGCGCGGCCGGTACGCCCGTGACGCCTGCGGATCTGCATCGACACCGTTGCCTGCTGTTCAATCACGAGGGGCACTTTCATGCCGACTGGCGCTTCGGCCGGGGGGCACAGGCGCAGACCTTGCGGGTCGAGGGCGCGCTGGTGGCGAGCAACTCCGAGCTGCCCATCGACTGGGCGTTGCAGGGCCTGGGCCTGACCCAGAAGTCCTGGTGGGAAGTGGCGGCCCAGGTTGCCGACGGCCGCCTGTGCACCGTGCTCGACACGTACGAACCGGAGCCGGTGTCGTTTTACGGGATACACCCGGTGCGCTCCGCGCAGTCGCGCAAGGTGGGGTTGTTCATCGAGGCGCTGAGTCAGTGGTTTGTGGGGTTCAGTGGTTGAGTGGGGTGGTGATTTTGCCAGTGACGTCTGCGGCGATGCTGGCGGCCCTTTCGCGAGCAAGCTTTGCTCGCACAGGTGTCACCTGAGCCGACCTGAGAGCAGATTTCATCCAGCCAGTGCGAACCAAAGGCGCAAGATGGCGTCAGCTTTCATACCTTCTGGTTTCCATCCCTCGTTCAAGGAGAGCGAAATGCACAAGCGTCCACTTGGCAATACCGGTATCGATATCGTCCCGCTGGTGTTCGGCGGCAATGTGTTTGGCTGGACCATCGATGAAAAGACCAGTTTCGCCGTGCTCGATGCCTTCGTCGATCATGGCTTCAACGCCATCGATACCGCCGATGTCTACTCGGCCTGGGCCGACGGCAACAAGGGGGGTGAATCCGAAACCATTATCGGTCGCTGGCTCAAGGCGCGCCCTGGTGCACGTGAGAAGGTGGCGATCTTCACCAAGGTCGGTGCCGACATGGGCCAGGGCAACAAGGGTCTGTCCGGTGCCTATATTCCCAAGGCGCTCGACGCTTCGCTGGCACGCTTGGGCACCGATCATATCGACCTGTATTTCTCCCACTGGCCCGATCCGCAGACGCCCTATGCCGAAACCCTGAGTGCCTATGACGCCGCGCTCAAGGCCGGCAAGATCCGCTCGGTGGGCGCGTCCAATCTGGACGCCGCGCAGTTGCAGGAATCGCTGAAGGTGGCCAAGGAACAGGGCTTGCCGGCCTATCAGGTGCTGCAACCGGAGTACAACCTGTACGACCGCGCCAGCTTCGATGGCGCGCTGCGCGAGACCTGCATCGACAACACTATCGGCGTGGTCACCTACTACAGCCTGGCGTCGGGGTTTCTCTCGGGCAAGTACCGCAGCAAGGCCGACCTGAGCCAGAGCAAGCGCGGCGAGAAAGTCGGCAAGTACCTGGACCAACGTGGCCTGGCGCTGCTCGAAGTGTTGGACGGCGTCGCGGCCGATCATGGCGCCAAGCCCGCAGAAGTGGCCCTGGCCTGGCTGATCGCCCGCGAAGGTGTGACCGCGCCCATCGCCAGTGCCACCAGCGTGGCTCAGGTAGAGAGCTTCGCTAGGGCGGCAACGCTGAAGCTCAGCGCGGCGCAAGTGAAGGCGTTGAGCGAGGCCTGAATTTTCGCCGCCGAACGCGCACCCTTGCCCCACAGCTGATGGAACTGTTCCAACGTCGTACACCTGTGGGAGCGAGGCTTGCCCGCGAAGAGGCCCGCGAAATCAGCTCAAAAATCGAACGTCACGCCGGTGTACAGCGCTCGGCCATCCCCCGGCGAGTGCAGCGCCGCAACAGCGCCATCGGGGTCATACCACACATATTCGTAGTAGCGGTTGGCAACGTTCTTCAGCTGTACATCGACGCTCACCGAGTCACTCACCCTGTAGCTCGCGCCAAGGTTCATCAGCACGTATGCACCGTAGGTCCCCTGGGTGTTGTTCTTCTCCAGATAGTAATTGCTTTGGCCGTTCATCCACGCCGACAGCTGCAGCTTCTTGCTCAGTTGATAGTTGGCGCCGGCGCTGTACAGGTGGTGCGGCACGTGGTCGATCTCGCGGCCTTTACTGTCCGGGTAAGTACCCCCCGGCTCGAGAATTTTCGAGTACTGCCAGGAGTAGGCCAGCCACACATCGGTGCGGGTATCGGGGTGCAGGTTGACCTGCGCGTCGTAGCCCCAGCGCCGGGTCTTGCCGACGTTGTCGGAGGCACCGGTGGGGTCGTTGAGGCGGCGGCTGAACTCGCCGGACGCTTGTTGTTGCCAATAGGCGACGCGCCCGTCTATCCACTGCGCAGAGGCGAACTTGATCCCGGTTTCCCAGCCGTCGTTGAGCGATGGCGCCAGATCGTCGTTGTTCGGCGGCACCTTGTACGCCGCCGAACCGGTAGCGACCTGAAAGGTGCGCCCCCAGTTGGCGTACAGGCTTGCCTGTTGCCAGGGCGAGTAGACCACGCTGATTTTCGGTTGCTTGATCAGCCCGTAATCGTTGATGTCGTAGTGCTGCCCGGTCATGCGGTTGGTGAAGTCGCCCGCGACGCGATCAACCCGGTAGGCGGGGATGATCTTCAACGATTCGACGGGCTGGATCACCGCCTGCACGTAGCCGCCATAGGTGTCGAAATCGAACTGCTGATCGCGGGTCTGCGCCTGACGCACGCGCTCGACCGTACGGTAGCGCTCGCTTTGGTTGTCCTGCTTCTGCACGTCCAGGCCGCCTTCGAGGGCAAAGTCGTTCAGCCAGCGGACCACAGGCCGCCAGGTCAGGGTGGTGATGGCGCCGTATTGGGTTTCATAGGCGTCGCGCTCCTGCTGCGCGGTGGTGCGCCAGTATTGGGTCCAGCGGCGGTCGTCGAAGGTGTTGACGTAGGTCTTGGCGCCCCAGGCCAGTTGCTCGGTGAGGTCGGTATCCAGGTGCAGGCTGAGCTGGTTCATGCGCCGGGTGCCCTGGTCGCTGTCGTTGTAGGCATTGGTCATGCGCGGGTGGTCGTGGGCGTTCTGTTCGGTGAGGTAGCCCGGCTCTTGCGCCTCGGCTTCGTAGTGACGAGCGATGAGGCCCACACGGTAGCTGCCGTCATCAGGGGTGTAGAACCACTTGCCGCCTAGTGAAAATTTGTCGGCATCGGCGTGATCGCGATAGCCGTCACTCTTCTGGTAGGCGAAGAAGTAATTCTGCGTCCAGTTGCTGGTTTCGATGCCCTTGGCCAGTTGCAGCTCCTGGGTGTTGTAGTTGCCCACCCGGACTCGCGCCTTGGTGTAGTCGCCGCCCAGGCGCGTGTTGATATTGACGTTGCCAGCGATGTTGTTGAGCCCATAACGCGGGTCGCTGGTGCCGCGGACCACTTCGATGTGGTCGATGTCGAGCGGGAAGATCATGTCCATGAACGGCATATTGCCGTCGTTGCTGTTGCTGGGGATGCCATCGATCAGGACTTTGACGGCGTTGACTTCGCCTTCGCCGTTGAAGCCACGAAAGGAGATCTTGCCTGAAGTAGTGCCCTGGTTGAACTCGGTGAGGGTCACCCCAGGCGTGCGGCGAAACAGCTCCCAGCTATAGGCGACCGGCATTTTTTCGATCAGGTCGCCGCCGAGGATATCGACGGAGCTCAAGACGCTGCTGGTCGCTAACGGGCCGCTCGCGCTGCCGGAGACGTTGACGGTAGCCAAATTGACGGTGCCCAATGTGAGTGTCGAGCCGGCGGCCGGCGCGGTGTCGGCCATGGCAAGCTCTAGCGGCAGCAAGGCGAACAGCGCCGAGGCCCGCAGGGTGTGGCGTGAAAAGCGTTGAAACATGGTGCGATATCCCTGAACGCAAGCGCGTACGCCGCCGCGCCGGCGGGTCGGGTCGACTGGCCAGGCACAGGTGAGCGTGATTCTCCCGCGCGGCATGAAAAAGGCCGCTGGAGCGCGCTTCAAGTAGAAGTCAGATGGCAAGTACGGCCCAACCGGGCGGCGCCTCGCCGTGATTCAACCCAGGTACAGGGCGGGCGGGGCGCGGGGCCCGGCGATAAACAGGGCGAGGGGCTGGCGATGGCCGCGCAGGGAGCGCGGCACCGCAGCGGTGGCCGGAGCCAGTGCCGTAAACAGCGAGGTCGGCGACGTGTGGCCAGCCGCAGGAGAGTGGAACAGCAAGCTGCAATAACCGCACTTTTCCCACAGCGCGTGCAGTTCCCCTTGCTGGCCATGATCATGGTCATGAGACGAATCCGCAGACGCTTGCAGGCTGCTGCCCATGGACATCGACATGCCCATAGGCATCGACATGGTCATGGCGGGCGCTGCCATGCTTGGCAGGGTCTGCGAGATCAGCGGCCCGACAAAGATCATCCACATCGCGAACAGGCCGAGCCAGGCGCCGTGTCGGGCGCCAGTGGACCTGCTGCGAGTGCGATGGAATGAGGAGTGAGTCACGGTACTGCCGATCAAGGGACTGGAATAGCGCGTCGCCATCATCCAGCAATCGTGCGCGACGATCCAGCAAAGACGATTGAACGTGCCTCAAATTAATGCGCGCCAGGAATTATCTTTCGTCAGGCGCGCGCTTTATCCGCACCGTTGCAAGCGTTACCCTCCACCAACTCGAGGGGCTGGATAATGTGGGTATATACCCCTATTATGTCGGCCCAGCTTGAACACTCATCCCATGGTTGATGGCGAGCCAAGTCGAGGTAGCGATGTATCCCAACGTACAGCTGTTCATCAATGGCACCTGGCGAGACAGCAAGGACGGGCGCAGCATCCGCGTCCTCAACCCCGAGAACAACGAGGCCATCGGCACGGTCGCCCATGCCGATATCGCCGATCTGGACGAGGCCCTTGCCGCAGCTGAAGCAGGCTTTGCCGCCTGGCGTCGGGTCGGTGCCTTCGACCGTTACAAGATCATGCGCAAGGCCGCGCAGCTGCTGCGCGAGCGCCAGCCGGCCATCGCCAACCTGATGACTCAGGAGCAGGGCAAGCCGCTGGCTGAATCCCTGACCGAGGTCGCCTCGGCGGCGGACATCATTGACTGGATGGCCGAAGAAGGCCGCCGTGCCTATGGGCGTATCGTTCCGGGGCGCAGCCCCAACGTCGAACAAAAGGTGATCCGCGAGCCGGTCGGCCCGGTAGCCGCATTCACGCCGTGGAACTTCCCGATCAACCAGGTGGTGCGCAAGTTATCTGCGGCATTGGCGGCGGGCTGCTCGATCATCATCAAGGCCCCCGAGGAAACCCCGGCATCGCCGGCCGAGTTGATCCGCGCCTTCGCCGACGCCGGCGTACCAGCAGGCGTCATCGGTTTGGTCTACGGTGATCCGGCGCAGGTATCGAGCTATCTGATCGCCCACCCGGTGATCAAGAAGGTCACTTTTACCGGCTCCACGCCAGTGGGCAAGCAACTGGCGGCACTGGCCGGTCAGCACATGAAGCGCGCGACCATGGAGCTGGGCGGCCATGCGCCGGCCATCGTGTTCGCCGACGCGGATATCGACAATGCCGTCAAGGTGCTGGTCGGCACCAAGTTCCGCAATGCCGGGCAAGTCTGTGTGTCGCCCACGCGGTTTCTGGTGCAGCGTGGGGTGTACGCGCAGTTCGTCGAGAAGTTCGTCGCGCTGGCCGGGCAGATCAAGGTCGGCGGCGGCTTGAGCGATGGTGTGACCATGGGCCCGCTGGCCAATGATCGGCGCGTGACGGCCTTGACGAAGCTGGTCGGCGAGGCCGTAGCGCAGGGCGCCAAGGTCGAACTGGGCGGCAAGGCGGGTGAAGGCCTGGGCAATTTCTTTGCGCCGACGGTGCTGTCCAACCTGACGCCGGACATGACCATCATGAACGACGAGCCCTTCGGCCCGGTAGCGCTCATGGTGCCATTCGACACGGTCGAAGAGGCCATTACCGAGTCCAACCGCGTACCCTACGGCCTGGCCTCCTATGCCTTCACCACCTCGACCCGCACCGCTCACGCGCTGAGCTACGGGATCGAAGCGGGCATGCTGTCCATCAACCACCAGGGCATCGGCCTGCCGGAAATTCCGTTCGGTGGGGTCAAGGATTCGGGCTATGGTTCGGAAGGCGGGACGGAAGCGATCGAGGCGTATCTGAACACCAAGCTGGTGACGCAGTTCAACTAAGCAGTTGCAGTCACGAAGAAGCCGCCGAGGTGCATGCCTCGGCGGCTTTTCATTGGCGATCTTCAGGGTCACGGCAATGGCTGCCATGGGCAGCCGTGCCAGGATCGTCGCTGCGGGCTGGCGGACTCAGGTGAGCTTACTGGTTGTAATCCAGATAAGTGACCTTGGTACGCACATAGGTGCGGTAGCCTTGCTCACCGTCGTCACCGCCCAGACCGGAGCGTTTCCACCCAGCATGGAAGCCGTTGATTTCTTCCGGGCCGATGCGGTTGACGTAGACCTCGCCGCTCTCCAACTCGTCGACCATGCGATTGGCCGTGCCCAGGTCGCGGGTGTACACATAGGCGCTCAAGCCGTACTCGCTGGCATTGGCCAGGTCGATCACCTGTTGCTCGGACTCGAACGCGACGATCGGCAGGATCGGACCGAACACTTCTGCCGCGAGGATATCCGCATCGCTGGCGACGCCAGTCAACACCGTGGGCGCGACCCAATAGCCCTGGTTCAATCCAGCCGGCAGGGCTTGCGGGCCACCGAAGGCGACATGGGCGCCTTGTTCGAGGGCGCGTTTCAGGTGCTGGTTGACGCTGTCACGCTCGGCGGCGCTGACTTTAGGGCCGATATCGGTGCCTTCGGCCTGCGGGTCGCCCAATTGCAGTTGCTTGACCTCACGGACCACGGCGTCGACGAAGCGATCATGCACGCTGCTGTGCACGTAGGTGCGCTCGTTGGCGATGCACACCTGGCCGCAGTTGGTCATGCGCGAGGCCACGGCGTCCTTGGCGGCGCGTTCGATGTCGGCGTCGGCCATGACGATGAACGGCGCCTTGCCGCCCAGTTCCAGTGACACCGGGACGATCTTGTCGGCGGCGGCGTGGAGGATCTGCATGCCGGCGCGGGTCGAACCGGTCATGGTTACCAGGTGGGTTTGTGCATGGCGAACCAGGGCATCACCGAGGGATTTGCCCGGCCCGGTGACCACGTTGACCACACCGGCGGGGATGCCGGCGCGCTGGCACAGGGTGGCCATGGCCAGGGACGACAGCGGGGTGTTCTCGCTGGGTTTGACCACGATGGCGTTGCCCGCGACGATCGCCGGCGCCACTTTGCGCAGGAACATCGCCAGCGGGAAATTCCACGGAATGATCGCCGCGACCACGCCATAGGGTTCTTCGCGGATGCTGATGGTGCGCCCCGGTGTGCCGCTCGCCATCACCTGACCGGTCTGGCGGAAGCCCAGGCCGGCGTGGTAACGCAGCATGGTCAGGGCCATTTGCACTTCGGCGCGGGCTTCCTTGATCGGCTTGCCTTGTTCGGTCACCAGCAGGCGCGCCAAGGCTTCGCTGTTTTCCTGCACCTGTTCGAGCAGGCGTTGCAGGTGGTCGGCGCGTGCCGCCAGGCCCAGGCGGGCCCAGCCCTTTTGCGCCTTGGCGGCGGCGGCGACGGCTTGCTCGGCGGTCTTGGCGTCACCTTCGGCGACCTGGCCGATGCGCGCTTCGGTGGCCGGGTTGAGCACTTCGCTGGCCTCGATGCTTGGCTGCCATTGGCCGCCGATGTAGTGGGCGGGTTCGCGGGGTAGCAGGGCCTGGATCAGGTCTTCGTACATGGGGGAGCTCTCCTGGAGGCAGTTGAAAGTCGATGAGCCCACCCTAGGCGTTTACATCTGTTGTGGAAATTGAAATATATTGAGCCGGGTTTTTCGAAAAAGAGAACGGTCAATGCAGCTTTCACAACTACGCGCCTTTTGCGCCGTCGCCACAACCGGCTCGGTCACCGCCGCCGCCAAGGAACTGCACCGGGTGCCATCTGGCGTGACCTTGCGCATCCAGCAGCTTGAAGCCGATCTGGAGTGCCAGCTGTTCGTGCGCGAACGCCAGCGCCTGACGCTGTCGCCGGCAGGCCGCGCCTTTCTGCCGCGGGCCAGGCAAATCGTCGAGCTCAGCGACAGCGCCAAGGCGTTGATCCGCGAGGAGGAAGTGGGCGGGCACCTGACCGTGGGTGCGCTGGACGTCGGCCTGGTGGCGTTCATGCCGCAACTGGTGGGGCGCTTTCGTCAGCACCATCCGCTGGTGAGCATGGATATCCGCTGCGATGTGTCCGAGGTGCTGATGAGCCAGGTTGCCGAGGGCAATCTCGACATCGCCCTCACCGATGGCCCGGTGCAGTCCCCGGCGCTGGACAGTTGCTATGCCTTTGCCGACGACTTGGTGCTGATCACCGAAAAGGCCCATCCGCGGGTCGTGCTCGCGTCTGATCTGAACTGCCGTGAAATCTACGGCTTCAGGCAGAATTGCTCGTTCAGACTGCGCCTGGATCGCTGGCTGGAGGCTTCGGGCGGCGAGGCATTGCAACTGATCGAGATGGAGTCGTACCACACCATGCTGGCCTGCGTGAGCGCAGGCGCTGGCGCGGCCTGGATCCCGCGGGCGATGCTCGAGACCTTGCCGGGGCGTACGGCAGTGCGGGTGCATTCGTTGGGTGAGGCGGGGCGCTCGAGCTTGTATTTCATCTGGCGCAGCGGGCATTTGACGCGCAATGCGCAGCGCTTGCTGGGCCTGTTGGAGGGGCAGTGAGCTGGCGCTGAGCAAGTTGTCGAGGCGTTCGAGCGTGATACGTCATGCAAACGCCAGATGTCAGATTCAAACCATCCGCAACACCGTCTCGATCGCCTCGCCATCCTGCATCCGCTCCAGCAACGCCGGCTCCGCCGCATCACTGGCCAGGGCGATATCGATCACCGCTTCGAGCGCCTCGGTCGAGGCGATCAACAGGCCGTTGTCGTCGCCCAGGACCCAAGCGCCAGGCACGACAGTCACGCCACCACACTGAATCTCGACGTTCTGCGCGCTGGCAGGATCGCTGCGCAGTTTAGTGGTCAACAAACTGGTCCCACGCGCGAAGATTGGCAGCCCGGCGGCGCGCAGTTCCACGATATCGGTGACCACACCGTCGACCACAATCGCGCGGGCGCCCTTGGCCGTAGCCGCGCAGGCCGTCACCGTACCGACGCAAGCGTGGTGATGGTCGCCCTGCATGTCGATCACCAGCACCTCGCCAGGCAACAGGCTGACCAGTGCGTGATTCACCGCGAACGCATCGGCGTTGACCAACCGCAACGTGCGGGCACGTCCGACCACTTTCACCCCTGTCAGTTGTGAGCGAACGAGGTGGCTGACAAACCCCTCCTCGAGAAAATGCCCCAAGGTCGCGAAGCTCACCCGCTGCAGTTTTGCTTCCAGTTCAACGCTCATGCTTGCACCCCAAGGTGATTGATCAGTTCGGCCACGCAGTCGATTTCCAGGCTCACGCCCCACAGCGACACGCACACGGTGGTGCGGGCCGGCGGGGCATGGCCGAGGACTTCGGTGTACACACGGTTGAAGGGTTCGAGTTGCGCCGGGTCGGTGAGGTAGCCGTTGACCTTGATCACGTGGTCGAAGTCGGAGCCGGCGGCGATCAGGATGGCTTCCAGATTACGCAGTGTCTGGCGCACTTGTTCTTCAAAGGTCTCGGGTTGCGAATCCAGGCTTTCGCTGGCGGGGATCTGTCCGGCGGTGAACACCAGGTGGCCACTGACAACCGCTTGCGAATAGGGGCCCACGGGACCGATGGTGCCGGGGGCGGCGGTAATGCGCTTCATGTCATACCTCATCAATGCAGGGCCCGGCTGCCTTGCAGCCGCCGGGTTATGGCGTTCAGGCCGGCTTGGCAGCGGTGGCGGTCAGGTCGCGCTTGAAGGTCTCGGTCAGCAGCAATAACGCAATCAGTGACAGCAGGGCGGTGCCGATCATGTACCAGGCCACCGACGAGCCCTTGCCGGTCCAGTTCAGTAGCGCGGTGGTGACCATGGGCGTCGCGGCGCTGCCCAGCAGGCCGGAGAGCATGTAGGCCACCGACAGTCCGGAGTAGCGCACCTTGGTGCCGAACAGCTCGGCCAGAAAGGTCGCGATCGGGCCGTAGTTGGCGGCAAACGCGGTCATCAGCAGCATGTAGCCGAGGAACACCAACGGCAGCTCGCGGGTGTCCATCAGCCAGAACATCGGAAAGGCCACCAGTGCTTCGGCGACGATGCCACCGATGATCACCGGCTTGCGACCCCAGCGATCGGACAACGCCCCGAAGGCCGGCAGCATGAACACGCACAGCGCACACGAGGCCAGCACCACGCTGAGCATCACCGGGCGGGTGAAGCCCAACGTTTGCGTGCCGTAGGTCAGGCCGAAGGCGACGATGATGTTGAATGACGAGCCGGTCGACATGGTCGCGATACCGCCCAGCAGCACCTGCTTCCAGTACTTGCGGCAGATCTCGGCCAGGGGCACCTTGACCGCAGGTTCGGTCTGTTTGGCCTGGTTGAAGGCGGGGGTCTCGGTGATGGTCAGGCGGATGTACAAGCCCACCGCGATCAGCAAGGCGCTGCCGAGGAAGGGGATGCGCCAGCCCCAGGCCAGCAGGTCTTCGGGCGACAGCGAGGTGGCGATGGCGAGGAAGGCCAGGTTGGCGATCATGGTGCCGGCCGGTACTCCGATCTGCACCCACGAGCCATACAAGCCGCGCTGGTGAGCCGGCGCATGCTCCACCGCCATCAACACCGCGCCGCCCCATTCGCCGCCCAGCGCCAGGCCCTGGATGATGCGCAGGCTCAGCAGCAGGATCGGCGCCCACACGCCGATGGCGGCGTAGTCTGGCAACAGGCCGATGGCGAAGGTCGCCGCACCCATCACCAGCAGCGAAATCAACAGCATCGACTTGCGCCCGAGCTTGTCGCCGAAGTGGCCGAACAACGCCGCGCCGACGATCCGCGCGCCATACGCCGAGGCGAAGGTGCCGAAGGCCAGCAAGGTGCCCACCAGCGCATCGAACGCCGGAAAGAAGATCTTGTTGAACACCAGGGCGGATGCCGTGGCGAAGACGAACAAGTCGTACCACTCGACGGTGGTGCCGATGACGCTGGCCACCGCGACTTTTTTCATGTTGACCGGGGCTGCCTGGGTCAGCACCTGATCGGGTATGCGCGCAGAACTGTTCATGCCTTATGTCTCCAAAATGAGCCGATGCTCAACGGATAGTGTTTTTGATTGGCAGAGTGCGAGTAGTGCGGCGCCCGCGTCCGGGCGCTGGTGCAGTGAAGCTTTTATTGGGGAGCAGGGCCTCGCCGGGCCCTTGCAGCTTTGCTGTGGTTCAGTTCAGCGTTGTACCCGTTCGGTCACCGCGTTGAGCAGCACGTCGCAGCCCTTGCGCGCGTCCTCGGGAAATATCGCCTCGGCTTCGTTGTGGCTCAGGCCGCCCACGCACGGGATGAATACCATGGTGGTGGGGCAGTGGCGGGCCAGCAGGATGGCGTCGTGGCCGGCACCGCTGACGATGTCCATATGGGGATAATCCAGTGCCTCGACGGCGCGGCGCACCGCATCGACGCAATTGCTGTCGAAGGGGGTTGCCGGGCTCAGCCAGTGGCGCTCGATGTTCAACGTCAGGCCGCGCGCGTCGGCAATCGCCTGGAAGCGCTCGAACACGCCCTGTTCCATGATCGCGATCTGCGCGTCCTGGTGATGGCGCAGATCCACGGTAAAGCTCACGTTGCCGGCGATGGTATTGCGCGACGACTTGGCGATCGCGACCTGGCCGATAGTGACGAGGCCCTTGGGGCTGAAGTCCAGCGCCAGCGCTTCCAGTTGTGCGGCCATCTCGGCGACACCGAACAGCGCATCCTTGCGCAACGCCATGGGCGTGGTGCCGGCGTGGGCGCTCTGGCCCTGCACCTGCACGTCGAGCCAGCAGATCGCCTGGCCACCGGTGACCACGCCCACGGGCAGGCCGTTGTCTTCGAGAATCGGGCCTTGCTCGATATGCGCTTCGAAATAGGCATCGAAGGGCCGCTGGAATGGCGAGTCACCGGCATGGCCGATTTCATTTATCGAGTCGCGTACGCTGATGCCGGCGCTGTCCCTTGCATTCAACGCGGTGTCCAGCGCCAAGCTGCCGGTGAACACCGCCGAGCCGAACATGGCCGGTGTGAAGCGCGCGCCTTCTTCGTTGGTCCACACCGCAATCTCGATCGCACGCTTGTTGCGCAAGCCCTGATCCTGGAGGCTGCGCACCACTTCAAGCCCGGCGAGCACGCCATAGATACCGTCAAAACGCCCGCCCTTGGGCTGGGTGTCGAGGTGGCTGCCCATCACCACCGGCGCCAAGCTGTCGTCGAGGCCCGGCAGGCGCGCGAACAGGTTGCCGATGGCGTCGAAGGCGGTGCTCATGCCGGCCTCGGTGCACCAGCCGATGAACAGCTCGCGGCCGAGTTTGTCTTCCTGGGACAGGGCCAGCCGGCAGTTGCCGCCTTTGTCGGTGGCGCCGAGCTTGGCCATGTCCATCAGGCTGCTCCACAAGCGTTCGCCGTTGCATTTCAATACGTTCATAAAGTCTCTCCTGCCGGTGCTTCAGTAACCCAATGAAGGGTCGACCAGGTTGTTCAGGGCTTCGCCGCCGAGCAGCCGCCGGGTGTTCTCCGCGACCTGGCGCACGATGCAATCGTGGGCGGCGGCCGAGGCCATGTGCGGCGTCACCACCACGCCGGGCATCTGCCACAGTGGGTGATCGGCGGCCAGCGGTTCGTGCTCGAACACATCCAGCACCGCGCCGCGCAACTGGCCGCTGGCGAGGGCCTGTTGCAGATCGTCGATGAGCAGGTGCTGACCGCGACCGCCGTTGACGATGGCTGCGCCGCGGGCGAGTTTTTCGAAGGTGCTGACGTTGAGAATGCCGCGCGTGACATCGGTCAGGGGCAGCAGATTGACCAGCAGGTCGAGGCCATCGAGAAAGGAGGCGAACTGCCCATCGCCGTGATAGCAGGCCACGCCGGTCAGTTGCCGCTCGCTGCGCGCCCAACCGCGCACGTCGTAGCCGGCACCGGCCAGGTCCCCGGCAATGGCCGCGCCCAGCGAGCCAAGGCCCATGACCCCGACCTTGAACTGCCCGGCCGCGCGTTGCGGATGACGCTGCCACTGGCTGTTCCGCTGCTGGGCGATGACCCGATCGAAATCGCGGTGATAGTGCAGCACGGCCCAGCGTACGTACTCGGTCATGCCACGTCGGTGATCAGGGTCGACCACCCGGCAGATGGGGAGGTCGGCGCCGCTGCGGTCGGTGCGCAAATGGTCAACGCCGGCTGCGACCGAGTGCACCAGGCGCACATTTGGCAAGCGCCCGAGGCTGCCTGCGGGCGGATACCAGCACGCTGCCGCAACGGCATCGTTGGCCGCCGGATCGTCGGCGAGTACCGCACGCAGATGAGGCGCGTGGGTGGCGAAGGCGGCCTGCAGTTGTTGCAGCAGACGCTCGTCTTTGCTGAGCAGCACCACAGTGGTCATGAGCAGTAGGACTCGCGTTGGTCTTCGATCAGGCTCAGAGTGGCGAGCCAACTGAGGTGGGTGATTTCATCGGCTTCATCGCGGGCGAATTGTTCTGCAGTCAAGCGGCAGACTTCTTCGCTGGGATAGACCAGCTTGCTATTGCCAGACAAGGCCTGGACTTGCGCCTGGCAGGCACGCTCCAAAAAGTGGATCTCCTGAAAGGCATGGCCGACGCTGGTGCCCGCGGCCAGCAGGCCGTGGTTGCGCAGGATCATCGCCTTGTGCGGGCCGAGGTCGGCCACCAGGCGCTCGCGCTCGCTCAGCGACAAGGCGATGCCTTCATAGGTGTGGTACGCCAGGTTGCCGTAGTAGCGCAGCGCATGCTGGCTGATCGGCAACAAGCCTTGCTCCTGCGCGGCGACGGCCATGCCGGCGGCGGTGTGGGTGTGAATCACGCAGGCCAGGTCCGGGCGTGCCATGTGGATGGCCGAGTGGATCACGAAGCCTGCGGCATTGACGCGGCTGGTGGCCAGATCGCCGTTGACCACATTGCCGTGCTGGTCGATGCGCACCAGATCACTGGCTTTCATGCGCTCGAAGATCACCCCGTAACGGTTGATCAAAAAGTGATGCTCGGGGCCGGGGATGCGCAGGGTGATATGCGTGTCGATCAGGTCGGTCATGCGAAAGTGCGCGACCAGTCGGTACAGTGCGGCGAGTTCGCAGCGCGCCTGCCATTCCACGGGGTCGATGTGCTCGGGTTGATGCATGGGGAGCTCCTTGTCAGATCGCCGTCTGCGGCAGTGCGTTGTGCTCGCCACGCAGGCGCGCCAGACCACACACGCCGAACAGCGACACGGCGGACAGCAGGGTGAAAAACAGGGCCAGTGGCAACCACTGGCCAGCAAAATGGGAAGCGAGCAGGGTGCCGATGATCGGTGTGGTGCCGCCGGCAATCGCGCAGATCAGCTGGTAAGCGAGCGAGATGCCGCTGTAGCGCAAATGGGTCGGGAAGGCCTGGGCCATGTAGCCGGCGATCACTGCGTACAGGCCGGACAACGTCACTACCGCCATGGCGATGCCGAGGGTCATCAGCACGATGTTCTGGGTGCCGACCAGCACGAACATCGGATAGGGCATCACCATCGACAGCAGCGCGGTGAGCATCAGGAAGCGCCCTTCACCCATGCGCTCGGCCAGCAGCGCGCTCAACGGTTGCGAGATGAACTGCAAAAGGGTCACCACGAACAGACAGTCGAGGATGGTCGCTCGGGAGATGCCCTGGTATTGGGTGACGTAGGTGATCATGAAGGTGTTGGTGAAGAAGAAGCCCGCCGAGCCAATGGTCACCGCGCAGGCGGCGAACAGGATCTGCCGCCAGCAAGTGCGAATCACTTGCGCGACCGGGTACTGGGCGGTCGCGCCGCGCTTGGCGACCTCTTTGAACTCGGGCGATTCATCGACACCGAAGCGAATCACCAGGCCGATCAGCATCAGCACGCCACTGGCCAGAAACGGCAGGCGCCAGCCCCAGTCGGCGAATTGCGCGGGTTCGAGCGAGGTCACCAGACGAAACGCGATCAGTGCCAGCAGCAGGCCGGCCGGGCTGCCCAGTTGTGCGAACGAGGCGTAGAAGGTCTTGCGCCTGGCCGGTGCGTGCTCGCTGGCCATCAGCACCGCGCCGCCCCATTCGCCGCCCACCGAGATGCCCTGAATGATACGCAGCGCCACCAGGCCGATCGGCGCCCAGATGCCCGCGCTGGCATAGCTGGGCAACAGGCCGATGCCGGTGGTCGCCAGGCCCATCAACACGATGGTCAGCAGCAGCATCTTTTTGCGACCGAGGCGATCGCCCAAGTGGCCGAACACCATGCCCGCCAGGGGGCGGGCGATAAAGCCGACGGCAAAGGTGCCGAACGCCGCCAAGGTATTTACGGTCGGGTCGCTGCTAGGGAAAAACACTTGGCCGAGGATCAGCGCTGCGGCCGTAGCGTAGATATAGAAATCATAGAATTCGATGGTGGTGCCGACGAAGGCTGCAGCCGCCGCGCGACGGGGCTGGGTCGATGAAGTCTGCATGCAAGGCCCTTTGGTTTTTAGTGTTCTGGCAGGGTGTCGAGGCTGATCACGTTGCGCTCTGTGGCGCTTGCAGTCTTTATCCCTTACCCTGCATCTTTAATCAATTTGCTAATACTTAATCTAACTATTAGCGAGATTACTGATGGTGAGCGATGAGCGATCAGGACGTGGAAGCGGGCCTCAAGAACTGGCAGAGCCGGCGGTTTTTGAGCGATCGCCTGGACTGGAATCTGCTGCGGGCCTTCCTGGTCATCGGCCAGGAGAAGAGCATCAGCCGGGCGGCGGCGCGGTTGTTTCTGACTCAATCGGCGGTCAGCCAGTCGTTGAAGCGACTGGAGGAGCAGTTGGAGTGCAAATTGATCCTGCGCCGTGGGCCGCGATTCGATGTGTCGCCTGCCGGCGAAGAAGTGCTGCGCATCGCCGAGGAGATCTACGGCAATGTCGCTCGGCTGTCGGCAACCCTCAAGAACCCTGAGGATGACGTGGTCGGCAAGGTGCGCATTCTCACCATCAGCCGGGTCCAGTCGGCGCTGTACGACGATTTTCTGGTGCAGTTTCATCGTGACCATCCGCGCGTCGAACTGGAGGTCGAGGTGATGCGCAGCTCCGACATCCAGAGTGCCTTGAGCCAGCGCACCGCCACTGTCGGGCTGGGGCTTTGCCGGTTTCCGCAGACCAAGCTGGAGCGGGTGCGGCTGTTGCGTCAGCGCTATGCGTTTTTCTGCGGCAAGCGCCACCGGTTGTTTGGCCAGCGCAAACTGCCGCTGGAAGCCTTGCAGAGCGAGAATTTTGTGAGTTTTACCAGTGACCAAGTGGGCGGGAATCTGTCGCCGCTGACCATGTTTCGCGACCAGCAGGGTTTTACCGGGAAGATCGTCGCTTCGTCGTCGAGCTTCGAGGAGATTCGCCGGTTGATCATCGCGGGGTATGGCGTGGGGTGCCTGCCGGAGCACTTGGTGGATATCGATCTGCACAACGGGTTGATCTGGCGCTTGCCGCCCGCAGAAGGGGTGGTGGATGTGGACGTGTTTTTGATGTGGAACCGCGAGCAACGGATGAGCCGGGCGGAGACGGTGTTTCTGGAGGCGTTCCAGCAGGTGATCGAAGGCTCGCCAGCTGATGTAGTCTGATACCCCCACATCCCCGCGCTGCAAGGGGAGTGGGCGTCACGCGTCCGCCATGCAGCGCACCACTCCCTCGATAAACACCGTTTCCGCCCGCGTGCGGCGCTGATCCCGATTCCATAGCAGATGGATATCCACATCAGCCACCCCTTCGTACGGCGGCACCTGCCACAGCAATCCATTGCGTAGATCCTCGGCCACCACATGCTCCGGCAAACACCCCAAGCCCATTCCGGCGATCACCAGGCGGCGTATTTCCTCCAGGCTCGGCGATGACGCCACGATCCGCCCGCTGAACCCCTGCTGATCACGGAAAATGGTCAACGGCGACAGCATCCCGCCGATCTGATCACTGGTAAAACTGACGAAATTCTCCGCCTGCAACTGCTCCAGCGTCAGCCCGGCTTGACCAAACAGCCGATGCTGCTGGCCGCAGTAAAAACTATAGCGTTGACGCTGAAACAGCTGCTGTTCGAGCCTCGGCTGCGGCCGCCGATTGAGGCTGATGCCCAGGCTCGCCGTCTTCTCCAGCAGCGCACTGACGATATCCGAACTGCGCATCACATCGATCTCGAAATCCACCCGCGGGTGCTGGCGGTGAAACGTGGCGAGGTAGTTATCGAAACGCGCATTGACGATGCGGCTGACCATCAGGATGCGCACCTTGCCCACCACGTCATCCCCCGGCTGCTCCAGGGTGTGGCTCATCTGCGACACCTGGCCATACATCTCGCCTGCCATGGCGAAGATCTTGTGCCCGGCCTCGGTGAGATCGAAACGCGGCCCGCGGCGGGCGATCAATTGATACCCGAGCTGCTCCTCCAGCCGCTTCAAGGCCTGACTTACCGCAGGCTGCGTCAGATGCAAGCGCGCTGCTGCACGGCTGATGCTCAGCTCCTGGCCGATCACCCTGAAGGTGCGCAGCAGGTTCCAGTCCAGACGATCGTTGAGCAGGGGCAACTCGCGGCGTACATCTTCCATTGGAATTTCCGATCATAATTCAAATTTATAATATGCATAATAAATAGAACATTGACTAATCATAGCCCCCGGCCAAAAAATCAATCCGCCAAGCGCCATCAGAGCGCCGGTGTTGCTCGCCTTTCTCCTGCCAAAAAAACAACCTCAAGGGAGTCAATTCCATGAACCGTCCTGCTCAGTCGCAGCCACGCAGAGCTGCGGCCGCCGCATTTATCGGCACCATGATCGAGTGGTACGACTTTTACATCTACGCCACGGCCGCCGCTCTGGTGTTCGGCCAACTGTTCTTCCCCTCCAGCGACCCACTGTTCAGCACCATGGCCGCCTTCGGCACCTTCGCCGTGGGCTTCTTCGCGCGGCCGCTGGGCGGCATCATCTTTGGCCATGTGGGTGATCGCATCGGGCGCAAAAAGTCCTTGATCATCACCTTACTGATGATGGGCGTGGTCACCGTGTGCGTCGGCTTGCTGCCCAGCTATGCACAGATCGGCGTCGCCGCGCCGGTGCTGTTGATTTTCCTTCGCGTGGTGCAAGGCATCGCCGTCGGCGGCGAGTGGGGCGGTGCGGTGCTGATGGCCGGCGAGCACGCTCCCAAAGGCCGGCGCAACTTCTTCGCGTCCTTTGCGCAACTGGGCAGCCCGGCCGGTTTGATTCTCTCGCTGCTGGCATTCAGCGCCATCACCCGCTTGCCGGAAGCCGACCTGATGAGCTGGGGTTGGCGCCTGCCATTCCTGGCCAGTTCGTTGTTGCTGATCGTGGGTCTGGTGATTCGCCTTGGGGTCAATGAATCGCCGGAGTTCCTCGACGGCAAGGCCAAGGCTGAACAAGCCCGCAGCCTGGTCGGCCACACCGAGCAGGCGCCCGTGGTCGAGGTGCTGAAAACGGCCTGGCGGCCATTGCTGTTGTGCATCGGCGCCAACACTCTCGGCATCGCTGGGGTGTACTTCACCAATACCTTCATGATCGCCTACAGCACCCAGCAACTCGGGCTGCCGCGCTCGCTGATCCTGGAATGCCTGTTCGTGGTCTCGATCATTCAGTTCTGCATTCAGCCGGCTGCTGCGTGGATTGCCGAGAAGGTGGGCGCCACACGGTTTTTGGCGGTGATGGCGACCTTGGCGATGGCCTCGCCGTACCCGATGTTCGTGCTGGTCAGCAGTGGTCAGCCAAGCAAGATCATTGTCGGCATCGCCTTGGCGGTGGTGTGCATGGCGTCGTTCTATGCGGTGATCGCCGGGTTCGTCAGTGGGATGTTTGCGACCCGCGTGCGCTACACCGCGATCTCCTTGGCGTATCAGGTGTGCGGTGCGGTGGCGGGTGGTTTGACGCCGTTGATCGGCACCTGGCTGGCCCATTCCTACCCGGGCCAGTGGTGGCCGATGGCGGTGTTCTACACCTTGATTGCCGGGACTTCGCTGATTTGCGTGTTGGCGCTGGCGCGTCGGCATGCGTTGGCTCACGGGCTTGAAATGGCCACTGCACACTAATTCTTGGAGGTAAATGTCATGCGTAGTTTCTTTCATCCGGAACAACTGCTTCACCATCCGCGCAGTTATTACTCGCGGGGGCAGATGCGCACGCCTCAGGAAGTGCCTGAGCGGGCGTTGAACCTGGTCAAGGCGGCTAAGTCGTTGGGGTTCGTCGTCGAGCAACCGGCTGACTTTGGATTGGCGCCGCTGCTAGCGGTGCACAGTGCTGCCTATCTGACATTTTTGGAGGAAGCCCACCAGCGTTGGAAAGAGGTCCCCGAAGACTGGGGCGATGAGGTCATGTCGAACATCTTCGTCCGTGAGCCCAATGCGTTGCGCGGCATTCTCGCCCAGGCCGGCCGCTACCTGGCGGATGGCAGCTGCCCCGTAGGGGAGCACACTTGGCGCGCGGCCTATTGGTCCGCGCAATGTGCGGTGGCGGCGGCGCAGGCGGTGATCGATGGTGAACCCGCTGCCTATGCGCTGTGTCGGCCGCCGGGGCACCATGCCCGCGCCGAAGCCGCGGGTGGGTTTTGCTATGTGAATGGTGCGGCGGTGGCAGCCCAGGCGTTGCGGGTGCGTTATGGCAAGGTTGCGGTGCTGGACAGCGACATGCACCACGGGCAGGGGATTCAGGAGATCTTCTACGATCGGGATGATGTGTTGTATGTGTCGATTCATGGCGATCCGACCAACTTCTATCCGGGTGTGGCGGGCTTCGAGGACGAGCGCGGCAGCGGCGCGGGGGAAGGGTGCAACGTCAACTTGCCGATGCCTCATGGTTCGTCTGAAGCGGTGTTCATGGACAAGCTGGAGCAAGCGCTTGAGGCGGTTCGGGCGTTCGGAGCCGAAGTGTTGGTGTTGTCGTTGGGCTTTGATATCTACGAGCTGGATCCGCAGAGCAAGGTGGCAGTGACGACCGAGGGCTTTGCGCGGTTGGGCGAGCGGGTGCGCAGCCTCGGGTTGGCGTGCGTGATTGTTCAGGAGGGTGGCTATCACCTGGAATCGCTCGAGGATAATGCGCGGGCGTTTTTTGTGGGGCCGCAAGCCTGGCAGCCAGCGGCTTAACGGCCGTTTTAGCGCAGGCGCGGTGCTGCTGTGGGGCGTTCAGCTTGGCAAGCAGCACTGGATATGACCCCGAGGAATTGTCCAACACCCTGTTGGACAATTTCAGCGCCCGGTCAGGCCCGCGCAGAGTCTCGCCTGCACATCAGATTGGCGCGGGAGAAGCAGATCAGACCGCTGCCGCCATCGCTTGAGCAACATCATCCATCAGCGCCTTGCCCATTTCGTTCAGGTAAACGGCGGACAAGGCTGCATGCCCGGTAGGATCGCCAAACGCGGCTTCGGTCATCAGTTTGTTGGCGCAGTCCTGCAGGATGGAGGCGTGTTCCAGCGCGTCGATGGCGGGGATGTCAGGGTTGACAGTGAACAGCTTGTGGCCGTCAAGGGAGCGGCCGAAAGGGGTGGTGCCAGCGGTGTGGAGATTGGTTTGGGTCATTGAGTAAGGATCCGGATTGTGATTAAAGGATCGCCACCGTCTGCCGCCAAGCAGAATTGGGTGGCGAATTACGCAAGGTTGGCGGACCGGACAATACGGAAACCGGCACCTCCGAGGAGGTCCCTGCGCAATTCGCCATAGCACCGAAATGCAGGCGAAAAAAATGCGCCTGCAAAACGGAGTTGAGCGCTGTTGCGCTGTATTGATTGGGCCGCCAAGCCCACATCGCTGATGAGCAGCGAGGGCCGAGAGGTTAACCCTCTCGCCGCTCGACCACAAGCGTTCAAGGCCAGGGCTGCCCTCGGGGTGACAAAAATGCGCGTTGCACCGCGCGATGGACGTCGGCGCAAGGTCAGGCGGTTTCGGTATTGGCGGCCTGTTATCAAGGCCGTCATGCAAGGCAACGTACCGAAGCATACAATTCCTGGGGACGCCATGCAGACCGGACACGCAGGCGTGTAAATCCAGGAATGTGGGATCGTGGCCAAAAGGTAAGAGTCTCCGTGAAGAAAAGTGAATTGCCCTCCAAGAATTGCGCTACTTGCGGCCGTCCTTTTTCGTGGCGCAAGAAATGGGCGCGCTGCTGGGATGAAGTTCGTTATTGCTCTGAGCGCTGCAAACGTCAGAAGTCGACCTCTGGAGCTGTCTCGTGAAACTACTCTCCATGCGCAGGGCCACCATTGAGGACGCGGGGGCTATCTCAACGCTCGTCATCGACGCCTACAAGCCCTACATCGCCCGAATCGGGCAGAAGCCCGCTCCGATGTTGGATGATTACCGCAACGTCGTGGTCGAGAACGACGTCTTCGTCGCTACTCGCGGCACTGAAATCGTGGGGGTGCTGGTCATGGTCGAAGAGGGCGCGGTGCTGCTGCTCGTGAACGTGGCGGTGGCGCCCCGACAGAAGGGCCAAGGCATCGGTAAAATGTTGATGGCGTTTTGTGAGGAGCATGCGCGGGCTGTCGGATCACAGGCCATCAGGCTGTACACCCATGAGCTGATGATTGAAAACGTCGAGATTTACCGAAAGCTTGGTTATCGAGAGACGCATCGAGCCATAGAGGATGGCTTCCCAAGGGTGTTCATGCGCAAGGTGCTTGTCGCCTAGTGAGCACGTACAGGTCTCACCAGCGTGGCAGGTCGCCGTAGGAGTTTTCCAGGGATGCCGATCATGCCTCTGCATCTACTCCGGGACGCATCTTGCAAGGCAAATGCAATTGCGCCCCTAAAAGCGAACCCCACCATGCAACTCCGAGCCCTACGCTACTTCCACGAAGTCGCCCGCTGCGCCTCCCTGCGCAAAGCCGCTGAGCGCCTCTATGTCACCCCCACTGCCGTCAGCCGACAAATCGAGCACCTGGAGCACTTCTTCGGTGCAACCCTGATCGAACGTGGTGCTCGCGGCATCCGCCTCACTGCCGACGGCCAATGCCTGGCCGAGCAAGTCGCGATCACCCTGCGGGGGATGGAGCAGGTGCGCGAAGTCATCAGCAGCCGCCAGAGTCAGATCGCCGGCAACATCAGCATCTTTGTCTCGGAAAGCATCGTCTCGACCATGCTGGCGCCAGTCCTCGCAGCGCTGTCCCGCGCCCACCCCAAGGTCACCTTCAATATCGTCATCGCCAGTGCTTCAGCCACGGTCGACGCGCTGTGCAGCGGCGAGGCCGATCTGGGCCTGGCCTTCTACCTGCCTGAGCGCGCCGATGTCGAAGTCACCGCGCAATGCGAGCTCTGGCACCGCGTGTTGGTCAGCGCCGAACACCCCTTCGCCAGCCGCGACAGCATCGAATTGGCCGAATTGCAGGGTCAACCGTTGGCGATCCCCGATGCCGCCTATGGGGTGCGTCAGGCGCTGGAATTGGCGGCGAAAAAGCGTGGCGTCAGCTTCACGCCCGTGTTCACCACCAGCTCGTTGGAAACCCAGAAGAGCCTGGCGCGCCTTGGCTCGGCGGTGCTGATCCTGCCCCAGATAGACGCCGAAGCACGGGACCTGAGCGATGGCCTCATAGCCGTGCCGATCGCCGATGACGACCTGGGCCGCGTGCGCATCGACTTGTGCGTATACCGCAACCGCCCGCAGTCCAGCGCCTCGCTCAAGTGCCAGGAGATGCTGGCCGCAGCTATGCGCAGCTACGGACTGATAACATGAACATCAAATCCATTCCCGAGGTTTTCCATGAAGGCTTCTAAGCGCACCGCAAAGCCGTTACTTGCTGCCCAGTACCAAGCCGAAGCGCGTCGCTTGGCTGGTGTCGCTTCTAATATTGAGCGCCAATTCCTGTCAGTGAGCCTTGCAAAAGGTAAAGACCTTGAGCCTGCTGGCCGGATAGCAGGGGCACGTGCCTGGTCGTTCTCTGCATCAAATCGAGCCGCCAGCGATGGCGGTTTTTTTTGCCTGTATGTTGTGCAAGACGACCAGACGCCAAAATCTACGGCCTCACCCCCTAAAAAATATTGATCGGCACATTCCCCACCAACCGAAACTCGTCATAGCTCCCATCAATCTGCCCGCCGCTGGCCCGATGGTTGTAAACAATGGTACGTAACACCGCATTCTTCAGCCGCCCCGACTGAACGGTGTACGCCACCATCAACCCGTTCTCGTCATGCTTGGCGCCATCCAGCCCGCGCACGTTGTAGCCGGTGTTGCGGCCATTACGGTCGCCGTCGTAATGGGTGCCATCGATATTCCAGCCCTTGGCGTGCCACAGGGTGGCGGTCAGGCCGGGGAGGCCGTAGGCAGCCAGGTCGAGGTCATAGCGCAGTTGCCAGGATTTTTCGTTGGGGCCGTTGTAGTCCGAGTACAGCGAGTTGGCCATGTAGTTGCCGGTGGACTCCCAGACGTAGTCGAAGTATTCATCGCCGAAGATCTGCTGCCAGGCCAGGGTCACGCTATGGGCCAGGTGGGTGCCGGTCAAGGCCAGGCTGTAGGCGTTGTTGTCGATGTAGCCCAGGCGCTGATCGCCTTGGTCGCGGGTGTGGTAGTAGTTGAAGGCGGTCTTGAGGGCGACCTTGGCTTTGTCGCCGCTGCGCTGGGTGATGCCGAGATAAGTCTGGTCCCACATATTTTCGAAGCGCGAGGCGTAGAGGCTGGCTTCCAGGCCGTAGCCGGGCTTGAGGGTGCCGCCGACGTAGCTGATGCGCTCGCCGGTATAGGCGCGGTTGCCGAAGGTGGTGGTCAGGCGTTCGGCGCCAGTGCCGGTGCGTGGGATGGCGCGCTCGAAGGTGCCGGCTTGCAGGGCCAGGCGGTCCCATTCGTTGCTGTAGAGGGCTACACCCTGAAAGCTGGAGGGCAGGGCGCGGTTGTCCTTGTAGCGCAGCATGGGGTTTTCGGTCATCAGGCGGCCGGCCTTGAGTTCGGTGCCGGACACCCGCAGGCGAATGTCGCCGACGCCGAGGCGGCTCCAGGTCGGCAGTGCGTCACCGTTGCCGTTGACCAGCACGCGGTCGCCACCGTTGGCGACGTCGCCGTGGCCGCGGTCCAGGGTCACGGCGCTGAACAGGCTGGCGTCGACGCCGAAGCCGATCAGGCCCTGGGTGTAGCCCGAGCTGTATTTGAGCATGCTGGTCTGCACCCAGGTCTCGCGAGTGCGGGTAGGCTGGTTGCCGCCAGGTTTTTGGATGACCAGGTGGGTGGAGCGTTTGGTGTGCTGGCTGGAGTAGTAATGGCGCAGATTGAGGTCCAGCGCACTGCCCTCGATAAACCCCGTCGCTTGGGCCTGAGCGTTGTCGGCGCTGGCGGTCTCGGTCAGCACGCTGGTGCCGCAGGCCAGGGTGGCGGTGAACAGAAGCCGTTGGAACATGATGAACCCCCAAATCGAAGACGTCAGACGGCCGCCCCGGCTGCTGTGCGGGCAGCCGGTATCGGTCGTTAAAAGTGGTTGGGGCAGCTAGCTAAAGAGGGATGTTCAGCGTACGCCGGCTTCTCGGAGCTTTGGCGCAAGGGCTGTCTGCGCAGCCTGAGTGGGACGTGTTTCGTGGGCGAACCAGGCCGAGGTGAGGCACACCAGATTGGCCACCAGCAGGTACCAGACCGGCGACATCGGATCGCCGGTGGTGCCGATCAGCCAGGTGATGATGATCTGTGCGGTGCCGCCGAAGGCCGCGACGCCGAAGGCATAGACGATCGAGAATCCGGTGGAACGCACCGCCTTGGGGAAGCTCTCGACCAGCAGCACGATCAACGCCGCGCCGCTCATACCGTGCAGGCCAGAGAGCACTGCCAAAGTGATCAGGAAGGTGCTCGGGCTGGGGTGCGCGGTCATCAACTGCAGAGCCGGGAACAGCACCAGCAGCAGGATAATGCGCGGGATCATCAGGATGCGCTTTCGGCCATAACGGTCGCAGAGCATGCCGCCCGCCACCGCGCACACTGCCATGGCGGCGCCGGCCACCAAGGTGGAGAGCATCGAGATGCCGGTGGGCAGGTGCAGTTCGGTGATGGCGAAGGTGGTCATGTAGTTGAGGAAGTACTGGGTGATTGTGCTGCCCGAGAGGATCAGCAAACCCAGCACCAGGGCGCGGCGATGCTGGCCGAGGATTTCGCGCACCAAGGCGGCAGTGCTGGCGCTCTCGCCTTGACCGTGGAAAGTCTCGGCCAGGTTGCGGCGGATGTAGATGCCGATCGGCAGCACCAGCAGGCCGAACACGAAGGGCACGCGCCAGCCCCAGCTGTTGAGGTCCTCGGGGGACAGCACGCGGGTCAGGGTGTAGCCCACCAGGCCGGCGACCATCGCCGCGACGCCTTGGGCGACCACTTGCCAGCAGGCATAGGTGCCGCGCTTGTGCTCGGGGGCGGCCTCAAGGATATAGGTGGTGGCCGGGCCGGCTTCTCCGCCCCAGGCCAGGCCCTGAATCAGCCGGGTCAGCACCAGCAAAATCGGCGCGGCGACGCCGATGCTGTCGTAGCCCGGCAGGATGGCGATGCTGCCGGTACCCACGGCCATCATCACCAGGGTCAACAGCATCGCCGGCTTGCGTCCGACGCGGTCGGCGTAAGAACCGATCAGCACCGCGCCGAGCGGGCGTACCACAAAGCCTATGCCAAAGGCGGTGACCGTCAGCATCAGGCTGAGGAAGGCGTTGTCGCTGGGGAAGAAGGTGTGGCCGATCATCACGGCGAAGGTGGCGTACACCCCGAAATCGAAAAACTCCACGGCATTGCCCAGCACCACGGCAAAGATGCTTTTGCCGCTGGCAGTGCCTTGAGACGTTGACTGGCTGTGCATACGTGCCCCTTGAAAGTCATGCGTAGGTACCCGTCGCGCTGCGGGGCGGCGGGTCTGGTTGGGCAGTGTCAGAGGGATGCAGGTGTCGGCCAGCGGTGGATTGCGCCACGCCAGCTCTCATAGGTCTTGGCCACTTGCAGCAGCCATTGGTCATTGAAGCGCGGCGCGACCATCTGCAGGCCGATGGGCATACCATCGGCGGCGAAACCGCAGTTGATCGACAGCGCCGGCTGCTCGCCCATGTTCCACGGCACGGTGAAGACGATGTGTTCGAACGGCTGGCGCGGATTGCGCGTCGGTGACGGCCACTCGGCGGGGAAGGCATTGACCTGATTGGTGGGCGAAAGGATCAGGTCGACGTCTTCGAACACCTGGGTTGTGCGGCGACGCATCTCGAAGGTCTGGTTGAAGCCTTGCACCGCTTGCACGGCAGTCAACTGCTCGCCGGGTGCGGCCCATTCGCGGATATACGGCAGCACTTGCTCCAACTGCTGCGGGCTCAGCGCCGACAGTTCGGCCCATTGGCGCGCCTGCCAGAAACGGTCGAGGCCGTCGAGCTGCGCGCGGTCCATGATCGGCGCGATCACCCGCACGCTGGCGCCGTGGGCTTCGAACAGCCGCGCGGCCTGTTCCACCGCCTCGCAGACAAACCCCTCTGGTTGCAGGCCTGCGCCGGGTTCGAGCATCAGGCCGATCTTCAGGCCCTTGACGCTTAGCGGATCGTTGCGCCACGGCGTGCTCAGCGGCGGCAGCCCGGTGGCGTCGCGGCGGTCCGGGCGGGCCAGGTACTCCATCATCAGCACGCAGTCGTCTACGGTGCGGGTCATGGGCCCGGCGCAACGGCCGGTGTAATACGGGTCGATGGGGATGCGCCCCAAGGTCGGCTTGAAGCCCACCAGCCCGCACCACGCAGCGGGCAGGCGTACCGAGCCGCCGATGTCGGTGCCGATGTGCAAGGGCCCGTAGCCGGCCGCCGCTGCTGCGGCCGCGCCAGAGCTTGAACCGCCCGTGTTGTTGGCGGTGTTCCAGGGGTTGCGGGTCACGCCGTGCAGGCTCGACAGCCCGGAGGACAGCATGCCGAAATCCGGCACCGTGGTCTTGGCAAAGAGGATCGCCCCGGCCTCGCGCATCCGTGCTGCGGGCGGTGCATCGACCAGGCTAGGCTTGAGCCTGGTGGCCGCGGTACCCAGCGCAACCGAGGTGCCCTGACTGGCGATCAGCTCCTTGATGGTGACCGGCACCCCGTCCAGCGGGCCATTGGGCTCGCCCGTGTGCCAACGCTCGGTGGCCGCGCGGGCCTGGGCATGTACGCTGTGCGGATCGAAGGCGAACAGCGCGTTGATCTGCGGTTCCCAGCGCTGCACGTGGCTGATCAGGTGATCGTAATAATCGAGCGGCGACAGCTGCCGGCTGGCATACAGGGCCAGCAGTTGCGAGGCCGAGAGATCGTGCAAGTCAGTCATCGAACGCATCCTTGTAAGCGGCGGCGGGGTATGGATTGACTATAGGAAGTTGCGCCGCGGGGGACTAGCACAATAAAGGCGGGGCAGTGCTCACAAAAGCGTGACACTTGGGGATGTCGCTGCCCACCCGTGTGACCCAGCCCCAGGCCTCCGATGACTTTGTAACCACCCCTCAAGTTCTCCAGCAAACCGGCGACACCATGGTTACCCCCCATGGAGCATGCCAATGAATATCAAACGCCAGTCTTTCCCCGCAGTTGTGTGCCTCGTGATGGCCGGGGCCTGCAGCGCCGCATCGCTCCCGACTCAGGGCGTCATTCATTTTGAAGGCAGCATCGTCGAGGTCGGTTGCAACACAGCTGTCTCGGCGCAATCGGTCATCGAACTCAGCCGTTGTCCCTCCGCCAGTCAGGGCAGCACCTTCCAGGTAAAAAGCGTCGGCCCAGTGCAGGGCAACGTCGAGGATGCCCAGATCACCGCTCGGCTGATCGAGGAGTCCCGAGGCGACAGTCGGTACTACAACCAGAACTATGTGCTGGTCGACAAGGCGGGCAGAACGATTACCTCCGGCATGTACGTGGTGACCGTCACTTCGCCTTGATGATCTTTGCCGCACAGCGGGAAGGACGCCAATAAATTTGACGTCAAAGGAACCACGCTATCTGCATGGTGTCATTTTGATATCGCGATGCTGGCGTTTCACTACACGCCAGCATGAAGGGCCGCAGACGACTGCGTGACCGCCGCGCTCAATGACACTCAATAGCAGAGATAGCGTGATGTTTGGATCGATAGCAAAAGGGTTGGGAAACATCAGCGTTCGCGCAAAACTGACGCTGGGTTTTGCGCTGGTATTAGTACTGACCGTGCTGATTGCCTTGACCGGGTGGCGCGGCCTCGCAGCCCTGAGTGAGCGCGGCGACAAGCTGATCGAGATCACCAAGCTCAACGAGCAGGCACGGGACATGCGCATTGCGCGGTTGTCCTACACGCTGAAGCCCGACAGCGAGCACGCTGCGGCCGTGCTCAAAGCTGCAGACACTCTGGATCGCCAGATCGACGATATCCGTACCCAATTGGAGACACCCGAAAGCCTGCGCCTGGTTGATCAGGCCGATCGGGCGCTGGACCAGTACCGCACCCACTTCGGCGACTTCACTCAGGCCGTGCAAACGCAGAACGAAGATAAGTCTCGCCAGGCCCAGGACGCCTTGAACGTCGACATCGGCGCCTTGCTGCAAGCCAGCAAAGCGTTGTCGGCGGGGCAGACCGCCAAACGTGACCACGACGTCAATCAAGCCAACCTGTGGCTGGGTGCCGCGTCTGCCTTGGCGCTGGTATTCGGCATCCTTGCCGCCTGGCTGATCACTCGCCTGATCGTCGTCCCGCTGAGGGTCACCCTTGAGGCCGCAGAGCGTGTTGCCCGTGGTGATCTGGGCCAGGACTTGATCGTCACTCGCCGTGACGAACTAGGGCAGCTGCAAAACAGCATGCAGAGTATGACCGTGAACTTGCGCGGCCTGATCGGCGGTATTCGCGATGGCGTGGTGCAAATCGCCAGCGCGGCCGAAGAGCTCTCGGCGGTCACCGAGCAAACCAGCGCCGGGGTCAACAGTCAGAAGGTCGAAACCGACCAGGTGGCTACGGCCATGAACGAGATGGCGGCCACCGTGCAGGAAGTCGCACGCAACGCCGAACAAGCTTCGCAGGCGGCCGTGACGGCCAGCAACGATGCCCGAGACAGTGATGAGGTGGTGGCCCAGGCCATGACCCAGATCGAGCGCCTGGCCGCCGAAGTAGGGCATTCCACCACAGCGATGACCGAGCTCAAGCGCGAAAGCGACAAGATCGGCACTGTGCTGGACGTGATCAAGGCCGTCGCTCAGCAGACCAACCTGCTGGCGCTCAACGCCGCCATCGAAGCCGCACGGGCAGGCGAAGCGGGCCGCGGCTTTGCCGTGGTCGCCGATGAAGTGCGCAGCCTGGCGCAGCGTACCCAGGCCTCCACTGAAGAGATCGAAGGCCTGATCGACGGCCTGCAAAAAGGTACCCAGCAGGTGTCCACCACGTTGGAAAACAGCCGCACGCTGACCGACAGCAGCGTTGAGCTGACGCGCCGGGCAGGCACTTCGCTGATGAATATCAGCCGCTCGGTGTCTTCCATCGAGTCCATGAACCAACAGATCGCTGCCGCAGCCGAGCAGCAGGCAGCAGTCGCCGAGGAGATCAACCGCAGCGTCTTGAATGTGCGCGATATCTCCGAGCAGACCTCGGCAGCCAGCGAAGAGACGGCCTCGTCCAGTGTCGAACTGGCGCGCCTGGGTGTTCATCTGCAGGGATTGGTGGGTAGCTTCAAGCTCTGAAATACCGGGCCATTGCGGCAGCTGCCTGGCTCAGGCAGCTGTCACAATGAGCTGGCGCCCGGGTATTCAGGCAAATCCGGTCATGGCATACGGCACATAGCGTGCTTCAAGGTGGGTGATTTCTTCGGCGCTCAACGACAACTCCAGCGCGGTAATCGCATCGTCCAGCTGACTCACCTTGGAGGCACCGACAATCCGTGCGCTGACGCCTTTCTTAACCTGAGGTTTTTCATCAAGCCTCTCATGTTCATCAGCGCCATCATGACTTCCAGTGTGATCAAGCCATAGGCGTGATGACCCAAGCCCCAGACGACCCACATGACGTTGCCGGCCGTGAAGCACCAGAATGCGACTACCCGGCGCTTCGCGCGCAACGAACCCATGAACCATGCCGCCAGCACGGTGATAGCCATGGCTGGCCATTGCAGCAATTCAACGAAATCCATAGCCCTGAAATCCATCTCTCCCCAGACTCAAGCCGTCGGCGCACTGCTGATGACATCGCTTACCGGTAAGTCGCTGACCGTAACGCCAGGCGTCAGAATGACCTTTCTGCACTCTTCTTCCTTCTTGTCGAAGATCTTGTAGCCCTCGGCGGCCTGTTCGAGCGACATACGGTGAGTGATGATCGCTTCCGGGGCCAGGCGGCCGGCTTCAATGTGCTCGAGCAGCTCAGGCAGGTAGCGTTGCACGTGCGTCTGGCCCATCCGGAAGGTCAGGCCCTTGTCGAAGGCATCACCGAACAGAAAACCGTGTATGAAGCCGGCGTAGACGCCCGGAACGCTCACCACGCCACCGCGCCTGACCGCAGCGATGCATTGGCGCAGTGCCTTGCCGCTACTGCCTTCGAGCTTGAGCGTGGCCAGTATGGTTTCGGTGGTGCTGCCTTTGGCCTCGAAGCCTACGGCGTCGACCACGCCGTCTACACCTCGGTTACCCGGGGTCTGGCGAATAATGGTATCGGCAGGGTCATCATCGTCATCGAAATTGATGGGGATCACCCCGTAGGTTTGCTGGGCATACGCCAGACGGTAAGCATGGTGATCGACCATGAATATCCGTTCAGCGCCGAGCATCCTGGCGACTGCAGCACATAGCAGGCCCACCGGCCCCGCGCCATAGATCGCGATGCTCGAGCCTTGGCCAATCTCGGTATTCTTCACTGCCTGGAAGGCGGTGGGCAGAATGTCCGAAAGAAACAGCACCTTCTCATCGGCCAAGGCCCCAGGGACCTTGAATGGCCCCGTGTTGGCTTGAGGCACACGCACGTATTCAGCCTGGCCACCCGGAATGCCGCCGTACAGATGGCTGAATCCGAACAGAGCAGCGCCTGGCGGGATGGCTTTCTTGTTGAGGATCGCGCCACGCCCGGTATTGGTCGTTTCGCACGCCGCAAACTGATCCAGCTGGCAGAAGAAGCAACTGCCACACGCGATGACAAAGGGAATGACCACTCGATCGCCACGGCTCACCGCAGTGACACCGGCGCCGACCTCTTCGACGATGCCCATGAACTCGTGCCCGAAAATGTCGCCATGCTCGGTTGCGGGAATCTTGCCTCGGTACAGATGCAGATCCGAGCCGCAGATCGCCGTGGCCGTCACCCGCAGGATGATGTCATCCGGCTGCTCCAGCACTGGATCGGGAACGGTGTCTACTTTGACATTGTGAGCGCCGTGGTAGGTGAGTGCTCTCATGACCGGTCTGCCTTTTTATGAATGGTGATCTAGTGAGCGAGCGGGTTGGCGGGAAGTTCAAGCGGACTTCCCGGTGGCCGCTCAGGGTTGGCCAGCATCGTTGCCTTGCTCAGCCAGAAAAGGGCGTGGTGATTGGTCTTCAGTCGGATAAGTACGCTCGAAGGCTCTGGAGTGGGCCTTTAAGCTGGGTGATCGAGGCGGGGCGAGTTCAAGCGCATACAGCGTTGGGGGGGAGGGCGGATAGTGCGAAAAGCATGTTTGCCAAGATCGTCTGCGCGGCGGGCAACGCCACCGGCACGGTCAAGGAGGTGATGAAAAACGACGGGTTTGACAGCGGCCCAGGCAACCTGAGGTTGCCCGGGCCATCGACTTATTTCTGAGCGCGGGCCTGATCACGCAGCGCTTTGATCTGGTCGTGATTACGCAGCACGCCGTCATACTGCTTTTGAATGACTGCGCGGATGTCCGGAGTCAGATCCTGATTTTCCAACGCCTTGCTGTAGCTCTTTTTAGCCACGTCTTCACCGCGTTCAGCTTCATTGAGCAGTGCGGCGTCATCTTTACCGGTAATTGCCGATTTCAGATCGACCCAGCGGCGGTGCAGGTCGGCACTCACGCTGGTGGTGGTCTCTGGATCACCGCCAAGGCCTCTTACCAGGCTTTGCAGCTCGGCAGCGCCGCTCGCGGTATCCGCCGCGCGGCTGGTGAATACGCTGCGCAGGTGTTCGTTTTTGGTGTGTTCAGCCAGATCCTTGAAGCCCGCTTCCCCATCCTTCGAGGTCTCGATCAGGTCATTGAGTACCTTGATGGTTTCTTTATGAACGTCGGTCATTTCAATATCTCCGATTGGACGGCCCGGCTCAGGCCCAAGAGGCAGCCATGGTGATGCGCTAGATGCGCACGCAGAGATTAGGTAGCTCAGGTCGGATGAAGGTTCCAAGTTTCGGCACCTTGTTGATAGAACGAAATGTACCAGCAGGATTTTATCCGGCTTGATGCTCGATAATACCCGCTCTGGATGAAGTCCCGCATTTGGCCCCGTTTGGAATTGAAGATGAAAAACAACATGAAATCGCTGTGCCTTTTACCTTTGATGGCGTGCCTGTTCACCCCGCTGGGTTATGCCGAAGACTGTGACAACGCTACCACCCAGGCCGATATGAACGCCTGCGCCGGCCGCCAGTACCAGGCGGCCGATAAAACACTCAATAGCGTTTATCAGCAGATTACCCAGCGCTTGAAAGGCGCTGCTGACACTAAAAAGCGGCTGGTCGGCGCACAACGATCCTGGGTCAGCTGGCGCGACGCCGAGTGCGAATTCGCGGCCTCTGGAGTCAGCGGTGGCAGCGTCTATCCGCTAGTCCACCTCAATTGCCTGACGGCGCAAACGTCGTCGCGTACCGAGGCGCTGAAGGAGTATCTCAAGTGTCAGGAAGGTGACCTGAGCTGCCCGGTGCCGGCGCAGTAAGCCGCGCGCTAGTAGATCAGGTCTTGAACTGGTCGACCATCGCTTTGAGGCTGACCGCCAACTGCGAAAGCTCATGGCTGGCTGCCAACGTCTGTTGGGTACCCGCGCTGCTCTGGTCAGCCAAGTTGCGGATGCTGACCAATGCCCGGTCGACCTCGCGTGCGACATGGGCCTGTTCTTCCGAAGCCGTGGCGATCTGTTGATTACGCTCATCGATCACTTGCACGGTGGCGGTGATCAACTTCAGGGACACCCCGGCTTCGTCAGCGCTGCGCTGGGTGTTGTGCACCTCCCGCGTGCTGCTGCCCATCGATTCCACCACTTGGGAAGTACCCGCCTGTATGGTCGAGATCATCTGCTCGATCTCTTGGGTCGATGTCTGCGTGCGATGGGCAAGGGCTCTGACTTCGTCGGCGACCACGGCGAAGCCGCGGCCCTGCTCACCTGCGCGGGCGGCTTCGATAGCCGCGTTCAGCGCCAGTAGATTGGTCTGCTCGGCGATCGCGCGAATCACGCTGAGCACTTTACTGATGTCTTGTGCCTGTACGGCGAGCCCTTGTACCTGCTCTGAAGTCAGTTCGACACGATCCGTGAGGGTACGCATTGCCTGCAGTGTTTCACCTACCTTCTGATTGCCTGTCGCCGCAGCCTCGGTTGAGTCCTTGGCCGCCTGCGAGGTTGAAGTGGCGTTACGCGCGACCTCATCTACCGCCGCGCTCATCTGGTTCACCGCCGTGGCGGCCTGTTCGATTTCACTGTTTTGCTGCTGCAGGGTGCGGTTGGCACTCTGCGTAATGGTGCTCATGCTTTGTGCGGCGGTGGTGAGTTGAGAGGAAGAACCAGCGATTTGCTGGATAGTCATCCTCAGGTTGGTCTGCATCAGTTGCAGGGCTCGCATCAGCCGCGCTGCCTCGTCCGACCCGTTGTTGTCAATGGTGCCGGTCAGGTCGCTGCGCGAAATTCGGGTCGCCAGCAGCAGCGACGCATTGATAGGACGAGTGATGCTGCGGGTGAGCAGTATCGCCAACAGCACAGTCAGCGCCAAGGCGATCAGCACGACTGAAATCACCACCGAAACGCTCTTGTCATACACGGCCTGCGCGTTGGCACCTGCTTGGGCAGCCTCCTGATTGTCGGCATCGCGCAGGGCGGTGAGCTCTGCCTGGTAGGCCGCGGCGTGCTCGGCTTGGTCGGTGTTGGCGAACACCACGGCCCGGTCGTGATCGCTCACATCCAGCGCGACGATCTGGTCGAGGCCCGACAGGTAGCGCTTCATCAGCACCGCCGCCTTGTCGAACTTGATCACGTCATCCGGCTCGCTCACAAAGTTGCGACGGTAGACATCGGTGCGCTCATCCATCTGCTTTCTAGCGGCATTGAGGTTGGTCAGTGCCGTCTGGTGGCCGGCCGGGTCGCTGGTCGCGAGCAGGCGAATACTTTCGAGGCGGGCGTGGAGCAGGGCGATTTGCAGGTCATCGCCGACCTGGATGCTGGGTAGCAAATTTTTTTCGATCAGTTGTTCCGTCCCCCGCAACTGGTTGAGTTGCAGGTAGGCAAACACCCCGAGAGCAATCAAGAGGCAGGTGATCGCCGCGAAACACAGCGAAGCGCGAGGTGCAATGTTGATGGACCGAAGGTTCATGAAAGCCTCATGGCGGATGCAAAGGTTGTGCAACCTTTATCAGTTGTACAACTATCGGCCGAGGCGAGCGCAGCTTGAGCTGCGCTCGACAATCTTCAAGCCCGCAACACCTCCACCAATCGCTCCAGCATCCGATCACACCCCGCCAGCTGTGCAACGCTGACAAATTCGTCCGGCTTGTGCCCCTGATCCATGCTCCCCGGCCCGCACACCACGGTCGGGATACCGATGGCATCGAACAGCCCGCCCTCGGTACCGAAGGCCACCGTGGTGAATTCGCTGGAGCCACAGCACTCGGCAATCAGCTTCGCCGCTTCGCTGTGGGCATCGGTCGCCAGCCCCGGATAGGACGACAACTCGGAAAAACGAATCCCGGTACCTGCATTCACCGCCTGCATTTTCGGCACGACGTGCTCGCGGGCGTAGGCCTGCAACTGCTGGGCAACGGCGTGGGCGTCCTGGTCGGGCAAGCTGCGGATCTCGAAATCGAAGCGGCAATCGGCCGGGACGATGTTAAGCGCTTTGCCGCCGCCGATCACGCCGGTCTGCACGGTGGAGAAGGGCGGGTCGAAGCGCGGGTCCTGCAGATGGGCGGCTTGCAGTGTCGAGCCGATGCGGCCCAGTTCGCCGATCAACTCAGCGGCGTACTCGATCGCGTTGACCCCCTGCGGCGCATAGGCCGAGTGGCAGGCAGCGCCATGCACGTCGCAGCGCATCGCCAGTTTGCCTTTGTGGCCGAGCACCGGTTTGAGCTCGGTAGGTTCGCCGATGATGCACAGCGCCGGTTTGTGCGGGCGGTGTTCCAGCTCGGCGAGCAGGCTGCGCACCCCCAGGCAGCCGACTTCTTCGTCGTACGACAGGGCAATGTGCACCGGCATGCGCAGCGGCTCGGCCAGCAGCGCCGGCACGGCGGCGAGCACACAGGCGATGTAGCCCTTCATGTCGGCAGTGCCGCGGCCGTATAGCTTGCCGTGCTGCTCGGTCAGCTCGAAGGGCGGTACGGTCCAGGGCTGGCCGTCGACCGGCACCACATCGGTGTGGCCGGACAACACCACGCCAGGGCGATCGTCGACGCCGATCGTGGCGAACAGGTTGGCCTTGCTGCGTTCGTCATTGAAGATCAGTTCGCAGGGCACCTGGTGCGCGTTGAGGTAATCACGCACAAAGGCGATCAACTGCAGGTTGGATTCGCGGCTGGTGGTGTCGAAGCCGATCAGCGTGCTCAACAGTGCCTTGCTGTTCATTTATTCGTCTCCGGGTACGCCATAGCTCGGTGCCTGGGTCGGGTCCAGGGCGCGGGTCAGGTAGTCCTGCATTTGCGGGCTGTAATCGGCCCACAGCCGAGCCAACGCGCCGACCGGATCCTGATCGGCCCAGTCGACGCGCAGGTCGATGATCGGCCAGCTCACGTCGCCCACCACTTTAAGCGCTGCGGAGTGCACCGGGCCGGCCTCGCCACCGGCGGCCAATGCGGCTTGCATGGCCGCGATCAAGCGATCGGCCAGTTGCCCGCCAGTGGTCTCGAAGGTCTGCACCAGCACGTCGATCACGCTGACGTCGGCCAGCATGTTGCCGGCGCCCACGCACTGCTCACCGGCCGTGGCATGGTAGATACCGAGGGTCTGGCTGCCGCTGAAAAACGCGGTGTTACCCAAGTGATCAATGCTGGTCACCTGGCGGAACTGGCTGTAGCGGTCGTACGCCGGCACGGAGGCCAGCGCCTGCTCGGGCAGCACGCCGGCGTCGAGTGCATCCAGCACGTAGGTGCCGATAGCGGGCAGGGTGATGTTCTGCGTCGACACCGCACCCACGCCGGCACGCAACCAGGCGCAGCGGGCGCCCACGGCGATGCTCGACGAGCTGACGGCGATGCCCATTTGGCCGGTTTCGGCGCAGCGGCCGATGATGGAAAAGGTCATGGTGATAGATCCTGTTCAGCTAAGTGATTGAACGGCCGCGTCAGCGCGCGCCTTCGACGTTGAGCACGCGGCCCAGGCCGAGGAAGCGATTGGCCAGGGTCAGCAAGGTCGCGGTGGCGGCGATGTACATCACCGACAGCGCCGCCAGGGTCGGGTCGGCAAACTCGCGCACGTAGTTGTACATGGCCACGGGCAAGGTCTGCGTCGCCTGGGTGGTGACGAACAGCGACGCGGTGAATTCGTTGAAGGAAAGAATAGCGGCAAACAGCCAACCCCCGAACAGCCCGGGGATCATCAGCGGCACGGTGATGGTCCACACCACGCGCAACGGCGAAGCGCCCAGGCTCGCCGCAGCCAGCTCGACCCGCTGCTCGAGGTTGTGCAGCGACACATACAGGCTGCGCAGCACGAACGGCAAGACCAGAATCACGTGGCAGAAAATCACCAGTGCATAGCCACGGCCCAGATTGAACTGCGCCACCAGCATCAGCAAGCCGAGGCCGATGGTGAAGTGGGGGATGAACAGCGGCGACAGCAGCACGCCTTCGAGCACGCGCTTGCAACGAAACTCATAGCGGTGAATGGCGATTGCCAGGGTGGTGCCGATCACCACCGCGAGGCTCGAAGCCCAGGCGGTGATGATCAACCCGGCGTAAAAGCCGGTACGAAAATCATCGTAGCTCAGCGCCCGCTGGAACCAGCGCAACGACCAGCCTTTGGGCGGGAAGAACAACACAGCGGTACTGCTGAACGAGGAGATGACCACCACAAACGTCGGCAGCAGCACGAACAGCAAAATCAGCGTCACCAGCAAGCGGCCGGCATACCCCAGCCATTTGTCGCGATGGGAACGGGTCATGTCAGTGATCTCCAACGCTGTGCAGGGAACGGGTCATGCGCTTGAGCGCGGCCAGCAGCAGCACGGTCAGCACCAGGCCGGCAACGCTCAGGGCCGCGGCGAAGGGGAAGTTCAGCGACGAAAAACCCAGCTGGTACACCAGCGTGGCGATGGTGCTGACCTTGCCGCCACCGATCAGCTGCGGCGTAGCGAAGGCGCTGAAGGTCCAGGCGAAGGCCGTGGTCAGGCTGGCGACGATACCGGGCAGCGACAGTGGCAGGGTCACGGTAAGAAAGGCGCGGATCGGTCCGGCGCCCAGGCTGGTGGCGGCCTTCTCGTAGGCCGGGTCGATGTGCGACAGCCCGGTGGCGAGCATCAGCACCATGATCGGCATGGTCACGTGGACCAACGCCAGGACCACGCCGGTCTGGGTGAACATCAACTGCAGCGGCGTGTCGATCACGCCCATGCCCAGCAGCAGGCTGTTGAGAAAACCGCTACTGCCCAGCACGATGATCCATGAATAGGTACGCACCACTTCGCCGAGAAACAACGGGGTGATGGCGATGATCAGAATGCTCGATTTCAACCAGCCAGCGCGGGTACGCACCAGTGCATAGGCCAGCGGATAGCTGAGCAGCAGGCCGAACAGCGCGGTCTTGAAACTCAGCGCCACGGTGTTCAGGAACGCCTCGGCATAGAGGCTCTTGAACAGGTCGTGGAAGTTGCCGAGCGTGAAACCGCCGACCTCCAGCGAGCCGGGAATGAAAGCCCGCACGCTGTATTGCAGCACGGTCAGCAGCGCGAGGGTCAGGCCGATGGCGGTCACTGCCGCAGGCAGTACGAACCACAGCACGAACGCAGGTTTTCGGGTCATGAGGTGTTTCCTGTAGCGAGGGGGCTCGCCCCTGAAAATGCCCGCCGCGATTCGGCAACCGGCCTTGCAGACAAGGCCGTTGAAGCAAAAACGATCAACCAACGCTTAGTGCGCCATGATGTTTTCCGAAAACCACTTGCGCCACTCGGCGGATTTCTCGGCGCGCAGTTCGGGATCGATGTTCAAGGTCGCGTCCCACTGCGCCGGGGTGGTCAGCATGCCGGGCAGCTTGGCGATTTCGGGGTCGACATGGGCATTGGTCACCACCGGGCTGCCGCGGTTGATCTTGGCGATCCTGGCCTGCACCTCAGGCGACAAGGCGATGTTCATGAACTTATAGGCCAGGTCGGCGTGCTTGCTGCCGGTGTTGATGCCCATGGCGTCGACGCCCAGCACCGCGCCTTCCTCGGGGATGGCCAGCTTGATGTTCACGCCTTCGTCCATCATGTGATAGGCGTTCATCGACAGCATGACCTGCACCGGAGTTTCGCCGGTGGCAATCAACTGCTGGCTGTTGGCATCGTTGGTGTAGAACGCCTTGATGTTAGGGATCAGCGCCTTGAGCTTGTCCTGGCCCTTTTCCCAGTGCTCGGCGTCGCTGCCAGAGAGCTTGGCGGCGATCGCGATGATGTGGCTCGGGTCCCAGTCGGGCAGGGCCAGGGTGCCTTTGAGCTCGGGCTTCCAGAGGTCTTCCCAGCTGCTGAAGGTCTCGCCCTTGGGCACCAGGTCGGGACGATAGCCGATGGTGTAGACGTAGCCCCACACGCCGATGTGCGACGGGCTCAGCCTGGCCTGCTTGACCAGGTTGGCGGCGTTGGGGATCTTGCTCATGTCCAGGGTTTCGAACAGCTTGTCGTGGGTGTACAGCCAGCCCACGTGGGAGGTGGTGAAGGTCAGGTCGGTCTCGGCGGTGCCGGCCAGCTTGGCCTTGTTGAGGCGGTCGATAGTGCCGCCAGTCACGTACTCGACCTCGACGCCGGTTTGCTGGGTGAACTGCTGGCCAATGGCTTCGTCGATCAGGTCCTTGAAGCTGCCGCCCCAGGTGCTGACGATCAGCTTGTCGGCGGCATTGGCGTGCGTGGCGGCCAGCAGGCTGGCGCTCAACAGGGTCAAGGCAATGGCGTTACGCAGCATGTTCTTTTCCTTCTGGGCGGTGGATGAAAAAACTCGTGGGCAGCACCCGCACAAGGCGGTGGCGCCGCCTACCTGGTGGGGCAGGGCTGCGCCCTGGCAGCTTTGAGCGATCATGAGGTTGATCCATGAAATCGGTAAAACAACCTTTGCTGTACCTGTGCCTCAGGATTTGCGATGCAGGCCTGTGCTCAATAGCCGCGCTGTGGATCGATCTCGTGCAACACCGGCTCGCCACGGCCCAGGCGCTGAATGTTGTCGGCGATCTGCTGCGCTGCCGAGGCCGGGATGGCGATGGAGGCCATGTGCGGGGTGATCAGCACGTTGTCCAAGGCCCAGAGCGGATCCACAGGGGGCAGCGGTTCGCGGTCGAACACATCCAGGGTCGCCTCCGCGATCTGCCCGCTGGTCAGCGCCGCTGTCAGCGCCGCCTGGTCGACCACTGCGCCACGAGAGACATTGATGAAGCAAGCCCCCTCGGGTAGCAGCGCCAGGCGCTCGGCGTTCAGCAGGCCGCGGGTCTGCTGAGTCAGTGGCAGCATCACCACGAGGATGTCACTGCTGGCGATAAAACCGTTCAGATTGTCCATGCCGTTGACACAGGTGACGTTGTCCAGCTGTTTGGCAGAGCGTGACCAACCGCGCACGTCGAAGCCTTGGCGCGCCAGTTCCAGCGCTGCATAAGCGCCCAACTCGCCCAGGCCCAGCACACCGACGCGGATGCTCGCCGGCACGCGCGGGTGCAGGTAGTGCCAGCGCCGCTCGCGCTGGGCACGTTCGAACGCTGGAATATCGCGGGCGTAACGCAGCACGGCAAACAGCACGTAGCTGGCCATCATGCGGCCCATATCGGGATCGGAAACCCGAGTGATGGGCACTTTTGGCAAATCATCGCGGCCGACCAGTTGATCGACCCCGGCCCCCAGGTTGACCAGCAGCTTGAGATTGCGAAAGCGCGCGAAGAAGCCCTGCGGCGGCTTCCAGCCCAGCACATAGTGGACGTTGTCCGGGTCGTCGATGTCCTGCTCCTGGCAGATGTGCACGCCGGGCAGTTGCGGCGCGAGCAAGTCCCGCCATTCTTCGAAACTGTCGAACTGGCTGTAGAACACCAGGGTCGAGGTCATGGCTGAGGCTCCTCTGGTGTGTCGTCCAGCAGTTCCGCCACCGCGGTCAGCGCCAGTCGATAGCCCAGCGCGCCGAGGCCGGCGATCACGCCGGTGGCGGCCTTGGACACGTAGGAGTGATGACGAAAACTCTCGCGCTTCCAGATATTGCTCATGTGCGCTTCGATGATCGGCCCGTCGAACGCCAGCAGCGCATCGAGGATCGGCACCGAGCTGTAGCTCAGCCCGGCGGCATTGATGATCACCGCGTCGGCCCGCAGGCGCGCTTCCTGAATCCAGTCCACCAGCACGCCTTCGTGGTTGCTCTGGCGAAACTCCAGCTGCAGGCCCAAAGCGGTGGCGTGGCGCTGGCAGCGGGCCTCGATGCTGGCGAAGCTCTCGCTGCCGTAGGTGCCCTGGGTGTCCAGCCCGTAGAGGTTGGCGTTGGGGCCGTTGAGGAAAAACACGGTATGGGGCATGGCGGACTCCAAGGCGTTATTCAAAAGGGCGGGTGGCGAGCATGGCCGGGTGCTGCTCGAATACGGCGAACCAGGCGGCGGTGGCGGGGTGGTCGGCGCGCCAGTCGAGGTCGGCGAAGCGGAAATCCAGGTAGCCGAGGCCGCAGCCGAGGGTGATCAGGCCGATGTCGTCGGGCACCGTGCTGAACGACACGACCTGGCGCTCGATGTCTGCCAGGGCGGCGCGGACCTTGGTCAGTTGGCCGTCGGTCCAGGCGTCCCATTGCTTCTCGGCCGGGCGCGCCACGGCTTCGTAGCGCATCAGCATCGCGGCGTCCAACAGACCATCGCCCAAAGCCTGACGCGTCAGGCTGGTCCAGCGAGGTAGGCCTTCGCGCGGGAACAGTGAGCCACCGGCATAGCTGTCGAGGTATTCGCAGATCACCCGGCTGTCGTACAGCGTCAGGCCCTCGGCGGTCTGTAGCGCCGGCACCTTGGCCAACGGATTGAAGGTGGCGATGCGTTCGTCGCGGTTGATCGGGTGGGCAGCCGAGGCGAGTTGTTCGATCTGTTCGGCAAGCCCCAGGCAATGGGCGGTGATCATGACCTTGCGCACGTAGGGGGACGTCGGGGCGTAATACAGTTTGAACATTGGCAATCGTCCGGATGAGTGAAGGACCTGTAGCGAGGTGACTCAGGGAATCAGCAACACCTTGCCCAGATTGGCGTTGCTCTCCAGCAGGCGATGGGCATCGGCAGCCTGACTCAAAGCCAAGCGCGCATGAATAAGCGGCCGGACCTGGCCCGACGCCAACCACGGCAGCAGGTTGGCACGGATGCACTGGGCCAGCCGGGTCTTCTCTGCGATGCTTTTCGGGCGCAGCGTCGAGGAGGTGAGGCTCAGGCTTTTGCGCATCAACAGCTGCAGGTCGAGTTCGATCCTGGCCCCTTGCAGAAACGACAGGCTGACGTGGCGTCCGCCGGCCGCCATGGCCTCCAGATTGCGCACTACGTAGGGGCCGCCGACGTTGTCGAGGACTACATCGACGCCGCGCCCTTCGGTGCACTCGGCGACTACCGCAACGAAGTCCTCGGTATGCCGATCCACCGCGCGCCACACCCCCAGCGCCTCCAGCAGGGCGACTTTTTCGGCACCACCAGCGCTGGCGATGACCCGCGCACCCGCAGCATGGGCGCACTGCACGGCGAGGCTGCCGATGCCGCTCGCAGCGCCGTGGATCAGCACCGTGTCACCCGCTTTCAGGCGCCCCAGCTCGAAGAGGTTGTGCCATACCGTAAAGGCCGCTTCCGGTACGCCCGCCGCATCTTCCAGCGCCAGCTCGGCGGGCACGGGCAAGCAATGCCCGGCCAGGGCGACGCAGTACTGGGCGTAACCGCCGCCATTGAGCAGGGCCATGACGCGGTCGCCGGGTACAAAGTCGCTGACCGCACTGCCCACGGCCACCACTGTACCGGCGGCTTCAAGGCCGAGCACGTCTGTGACACCCGGCGGGAGCGGCATGCCGTTACGCTGCATCAGGTCCGGGCGGTTGACGCCCGCGGCGGCGATGCGGATCAGGACTTCGTCGGCTCGAGGCAGCGGCATTGGCCGCTCGACGCTGCGCAGCACTTCGGGCCCGCCGGGTTCGTGGGCGATGACGGCGGTGATGGTGTCTGGCAGCAGGCTCATGCGGGTTGCTCGGTGTAATGGTTAGCGGTCATGGAGTGCCCTGATTCAATAAGTGGGTGAGACGGTGCTCAGAACGGCGGTGTATGCATTGGCCTCTTCGCCGCCGAACGCGCCACCTCGCGCCCAGGGTGCAGGCGGACCTGAGCCGTACACCGGTGGGAGCAAAGCTTGCTCGCGAAGAAGCCCGCACAGTTGATGAATAATCATCTGCCGCATCCTCACACCGCCCCCGCGGCAAAGGCGCAGACACCCTCGGCATCGAAGCTCAAACCCGCCGCCGCGCCGACCGGCCAACGGGTCAGGGCGTCGAGGCCGGATTGGCGCACGAACAAACGGTTGTGGCCCAGCGCCGGAACGTCCAGATGAATATCCACATGGTCCCCCTGAAACACATGGGTGATCACCGTGGCGCTGAGCAGCGTGTCCGCACCCAGCGCGCCCAGGCGGATGTTCTCCGGGCGCACGTAGATGTCCAGGCGCTCGCCGATATCGGCATGCACCCGCTCGGCCGCTACGCGCAAGCTGCTATCGCCCAACGCCAGGGTGGCCAGCTCGTCGCGGCTCAGGTAGCGACCGGGCAGGATATTGACGTCACCGACGAAGCTGGCCACGAACGGATCCTGCGGGTGGCGATAGATCGCATCCGGGGTACCGATCTGCCGTACGTGGCCGGCGGACATCACCACCACGCGGTCGCTCATGCTCAGGGCTTCGCTCTGGTCGTGGGTGACGAACACCGTGGTCACACCGAGCTTGCGCTGGATGTCCTTGAGCTCGATCTGCATCGACAGGCGCAGGTTCTTGTCCAGCGCCGAGAACGGCTCGTCGAGCAGCAGCACCTTGGGGCGGATCACCAGCGCTCGCGCCAGCGCCACACGCTGCTGCTGGCCACCGGAAAGCTCGCGCGGCTTGCGCTCGCCGTAGCCCTGCAGCTTGACCAGCGCCAGCGCTTGCTCGACGCGCTCGGCGATCTCGACCTTGGCGACGCCGCGCATGCGCAAACCGTAGCCAATGTTCTTGGCCACGCTCATGTGCGGGAACAGCGCGTAGTTCTGGAACACGATGCCGATTTCCCGTTGATAGGGCGGGGTTTCGGTGACCAGTTGGCCGTCGATGAAGATCTCGCCGTTATCCGCCTCGGCAAAGCCGGCCATCAGGTTGAGCAGCGTGGTCTTGCCGCAGCCCGAGGGACCGAGCAGCGTGACGAACTCACCTTCCTGGATTTTCAGTGACACTTCATGCAGCGCGATCGAGTCGCCGAAGCGCTTGAGCACCTTGTCCAGCTGCACCGCGATATTGATCCCAGGCGTGGCGGCGAGGCTCGCCATGCAGGGTTCGAGGGGCTTGATCGATGCAGTGGCCATGGCCGCTCCGTTAGCTGAAGGCATGTGGATCAGGCAGCGGTCCAGTCGTCCGGGATGACCGCTATAACGTCGATTTCCATCAACCATTCGGGCTGGCCCAGGCCAGAAATCACCAAGCCGGTGGAGATCGGGAATACGCCCTTGAGCCACTTGCCGACCACTTGATACACCGGTTCGCGATAGCGCGGGTCGATGATGTAGGTGGTCGTCTTGACGATGTGGGAGAGATCCGAGCCGGCCTCTTCAAGCAGTTGCTTGACGTTTTTCATTGCCTGCTCGGCTTGGGCCCGAGGGTCGCCCAGGCCAACCAGGTTGCCGTCGAAATCGGTGCCGATCTGGCCCCGGACATACACCGTGTTGCCGGCGCGCACGGCCTGGCACAGGTCGTTATCGAGGGATTGGTTGGGGTAGGTTTCTTTGGTGTTGAACATGCGGATGCGGGTATGGGTAGGCATGTCTGGTGTCTCTACGAGAGGTGAATGGTCCCAGCTTCACATCGTGCCTGATTTGGCGAAACCAGCATTTGCGCTGGGCATTGCTTAGGAAAAACCGAAGCCTGGGCGAGGCAGACTCGATGGCCTTTGCCAGTGCGGGCGGGAGCACGACGACAGGGCCCGGGCAAGCCCTGTCGTTACGGGCTGTCAGAGGATGCTCAGCGGATACTCGACGATCACACGGAAGTCGTTGACGTCGCCGTTGAGCACGTCCGGCGAGCGGTAGAACGCCTGGCGCATCCGCAGCGAGAGATCCTTGGCCGTACCGCTCTGGATCACGTATTTGAGGTCCAGATCGGTTTCCCGCTCGCCGGCCTCGGCGCCATTGCCCATGTCGATGTTCTGGCCGTCGACGAAACGCGCCCCGAACGTCAGGCCCGGTGCCCCCAGCGTGGCGAAGTTGACGCTGTAGGCCACTTGCCAGGAGCCTTCATCCTTGTTGTTGAAGTCCGAATATTGGATCGAGTTGGCGAGGAAGATCGAACCGCCGCCGTCCGGCCCATAGACATAACCCACCGGGCGCCCGGTCGGGCTGATATAGCCGCCTTTAGACTTTTGATAGGAAAGGCTCAACTTATGAGCGCCCAAGCTGTAGGCGATCGCTGCGCTCCAAATGGAGTTGTCTTCGTCGCCGCCAGTACCGGTATAGTTTGAATCATATTTAGTCCGATACAGATTGAAACTGGTAGACAGCGCGTTATTGGCATCTATCGGCAGCGTATAATCGAGGCCCCCATAGTATTTGCGGAAAACATCGTCCAGGTTGGAATAATACAAGGCCCCCGTCAGGGCTGAACTGAAGTTATAGGTGCCGCCGGCAAATTTGGCATCCTTGAGGCCAACGCTGTCATGGCTTGCATATTGCTGGCCCTTGATGGCGTCGAACTTGCCTGCGTGCAGGGTCAGGCCGTCGATTTCCTTGCTGGTCAGCAGCATGCCGCGCGCGGTCTCCGGAGCGATACGGGTGTCGTCCGTAGCGAATACCGGCAAGGTAGTGACCTGGTCGCCGACCTTGAGCACGGTGTTGGAAATGCGCATCTTGCCTGCCAGGCCGAGCGACGAAAATTCGTTCACTGGTTTGCCGTTATCCCGCACCGGCACGGTATACACGCCGCCAATCCGACCCGCCCCACTGTCCAGCGTTACGCCCATGAAGCCGATGGCATCCAGGCCGAAACCGACTGTGCCTTGGGTGTATCCCGAGGAAAAAAAGCCGCGCAGGCCGTTGGCCCAGATCTCGCCGTAGGGTGTACGTTGCCCCTTGTTGCCCACCGGCGAGTTGCCGCTGCGAAAGTCGCGGTTGATATAGAAGTTGCGGTCGAGCAAGTCGAGCTTGCTACCTTCAAGAAAACCCGAGGCTTCAGATTGCTCGCTGGCCATGGCCCATTGCCCGGTGGTGGCGGCGGTAGTTGCCAACGAGAAGGTGATCCACTTTATTGCACGCATGCAAACAGCTCCTGTAACTTTATAAGTATTAAGGTGAGGGGCAGCAGCAGAATTGAAATTGCCAAGGAGGCTTATTGTTATAAGAGTTGCAGGTTGTTGTAATGACGGGCGCGCGGCTTCGCCACCGGCGGGCTACGCAATCAATGGCGGCCCGCCGGCGGGAAAGCGTGTTGCAAACAACGATCAGGCAATGACTGTCGCGCTACCGCGCACAAGGGCGCGGTGGTCCTCAATACAGCGCGGTGAGGAATTCCAGCAACGGCGGATCGAAAGCCGCTGGTTTTTCAAAGTAGGGCGCATGGCCCGCGCCTTCGATCAGCAGCAGCGGCGCACCGCCCAGCAAATCACGGCATTGCTCGCCGATGCTGACTGGCACTGCTTTGTCGGCAGCGCCCCAGACCAGGCGGATTTTATCCGGCGGATACAGCGCCGCGACTTCGCTGGCGACATAGTCGCGCTCCAGACCATCGACCACATAGTTGCCCATGCGCACGAAACTGGCGTTGGCGCCGGGGGAATTGTTGATGCGCCACTCTTCATGCACCAGGCCCTCGGTGACCAGCGTGGGGTCGGCGATGACATAATTGAGCTTGCCGCGGATCTCTTCCAGAGAGGTCGCCTTGACGCTGCGCTGGATGCCCTCGGCGGCTTCGCGACTCAGCGGGGCGATGCCCAAGGCACCGACCAGCATGATGCCTGGCACGCGCGCGGGGATCAGCGTGGCGGCGTAGGCGCAGATGTGACCGCCCAGTGAGGTGCCCACCAGTACTGCCTGCTCGATGCCCAGCAGATCCAGTAACGTCACCAGATAACGCGCCAACGCCGGCACATCGGCGGGTGCATCGGCTGCGCCTTTGGTCGCCAGGCCATGGCCTGGCAAATCAAAGGTGACAGCGCGGTAGCCCGCATCGGCGATGCGCGCCACGGTACCGCTCCAGCGGTCGCAACGGGCGCCGAGGCCATGCACGAACACCACGGCGGGGCCGCTGCCGGCTTCGATTACGCGGGTCAAGGTAGTCTCGACAAGCAACGGGTATTGAATAGTCTGCATAGCTTCAAACTCCATAAGGTGCGGGGCGCGGCAGGCGGGCGATGGCCTCCACCTCAAGGCGCGCGCCAGGGGTGATCAGGCCGCTGACTTCGACCAAGGTGCTGGCGGGGCGGCTCTGGGCGAAGTAGCGCTTGCGCACCCCGTTGATCGCGGCGCGGTCGTTCACGTCGGTGAGGAACAGCGTCACCTTGACGATGTCGGCGAATTGCGCGCCGGCCGCAGCCAGCACCTGCTCGAGGCGGGCGAACACCTGCTCGGCCTGGGCTTGGGCATCGTCGCCGCCGACCAGTTGCGACTGGTCGTCCAGGGGCAGGATGCCGGAGACGAACAGCAGCTCGCCGATCGCTACAGCGTCACAGTAATGACTGAGCGGTGGGCCCATGCCGGGGACGAAGATTTCGTGTTTCGTGGCGGTCATGTCAGGTCCTCAGATAGGCGTGGCAAGCAGCGAAGGCACCGCACCGGTGTCGACGATCACGCGCTTGCTGAAGAACATCAGGCGCCCGTCCACTGGGCGCACCAGGTCGTCATAGCGGCCGACGCTGTAAAGGCTGCTGACACCTTCCTGGTTGGTCTGGAACAACACGTAGTTGGCCCCTACGCGCCAGCCATCGTCACTGCGCTCTACGTGCAGCTGGGAGATGATGTGGCGGTCGGTGTGGATGTTGTAGATGTTGGCCTTGCGCAGCGACATCACCCGGTCGGCGATCTGGTTGCGATTCTCGCAGAGCATCAAAGGCAGGGCGAAGCCTTGGGCCAGGTTCTCCCGTGAAATGATCTCGTAACGGCCCTCGGGGCTGAACAGCTCGACCCATTCCTCAAGGCGGTCCTCATCGATCAGCCGGGCGTAGAGGTCCAGCAGCCGCTGCAGTTGAAAGTAATCGTCAGGCGTCGGCATGTGTGGCGTCTCCCAAGGTGATGCCCATCAGGTCGCAGTAGTGCATCCAGAAACCGCGCATCGGCGCCTCGGTCACCAGGTTGTCCTGGTCGCCGACCGGGCCGCGGCCACCGAACTCGACGAAGGCGTGGCGGTTTTCGTCAGCGGCGATGGCGCGGTGGACGATCTCGATCGCTTCGCCGTCTTCCATCGACACCAGCCCGCCGGGGCCGACCAGGTTGGACATGCGCAGGCGGTGCTGGTCCATGGAGCTGTCATCGTCCTGATAGCCGTAGAAGGTCCAGAAGATCTCGAATTCCCCCACTGACTTGGTGCGGATCTGCCGTACCGCCAGGGTGTTGCCGATCTGCTGGAAGATACAGTTGGGGAAGATCGAGGCGATGGTCAGGTTGTAGTCGTCCGGGAATTCCTTGCGGTATTGCAGCAGACTGCCGTCCTTGAGGGTCAGGTTATTGTTCTCGCGGGGCGTCGAGTACTCGGTATCGCTGTTGTTCTTGCCCATGTCCTGGGCGGCCCACGACATGTTGTGGCGGGCCTTCTTGTCTACCTTGGCGCCGCCAGTCTGGTTGAGGCGGGCGATGCCGAAGGTGATCTGGAACATGTGCAGCAGACCTCCGTGATTAGGGTCGCGCAGGTTGTCGGTATAGAGCTTCCAGTTGCCATGGATACGCTGGCGCTGATAGCCGAGAATCTTGATCGGACGGTTGAACAGGCGTTTCAGCTGGTTGACGAAGGTGGTATCGAGGTAGTCCTCCAGCGGCTCGAGCTCGGTGGCGAAGGTGCCGAAGATCACCCCGTTGAGGGTTTCGACGCGCAGCTTGCGCAGGCAATGTTCGCTCTTGTCGAAGTCCTCGGGCAGCCCGCCCTTGCCTTCGACGCCACGGGCGAAGGGTACCCCTACCAGGTTGCCTTCCAGGTTGTAGCCCCAGTGGTGATAGCAGCACACGTGGGATTTGGCGTTGCCATGGATCAAGCGCTGCACCGTGGCGCCACGATGGGCACAACGGTTGACGAAGGCGTGCACCTTGCCGTCGCGGGCGCGGTTGACGATCACCGGAATGTCGCCGACCTCGATGGTACGGAAGTCGCCGACATTGGGGATTTCCGCCTCCAGGGCGAGGTAGTTCCACACCGGGCCCTGGAAGATCTTTTCCTGTTCCAGGGTGTAGACGTCGGGGTCGCGGTACATGCCGTAGGGTATGCGGGTGCAGTCGGCCTTTGGCCAATGGTAGTCTTGCGGGTTCATGTTGACCTCTTCACGGTGAACAAAAGCAATTCAGGATGCCGGGTGCAGGTCCAATGACTGGGGGACCAACTGACTGACGACGTCGCGGGTATAGCGCCGATTCCACATACCCTGCGAGTCCTCGCTCATGTGCCGGCGGGCAGGCGGTGGCGGTGTCAGGTCGTAGGTTTCGCCGGCTATCCACACCTCTTGAAGGGCGCCTCGATCCTGTAGGCACTTGATGTTGCTCAGCGGGTTGTCGCTGAGTACCAGCAAGTCGGCCGCCTGGCCAGGCTCGAGGGTGCCGATTCGGTTGTCGCGCAAGAGTCTGGCCGGTACCCGGGTAGCGGTGTGCAGCGCTTCGGCCGGGCTCAGGCCGAGCAGATCGGTGGTGATTTCCAGCTCCTTGGCCGCCCAATCGCCGTACAAGGTGATGGCGAAGCCGCTTTCCGAGCCGTTGAGCAGTGGCACGCCGGCTTCGAATGCGGCGGCGATACAGCGCCTGGCCGCAGCCAGTTCCTTGCGCTGGATATTCGGCCACCAGGCGTAGGAGGGATCCAGGGGCTGGGCGAATTGAATATTGTTGACCAGCATCAGCAATGACGGGCTGATGGCGGTGCCGTTGTCCAGTGCCGCGCGGATGCCTTCTTCACAGATACGCGAGCCGTGGTAGATCACGTCGACCCCCGCGCGGGCGGAATACAGGGCACCTTCAGTGCCCCGCGCGTGCACGCCGACCTTGCGGCCGAGGCGATGGGCCTCACGGACCATGGCGCTGATCTCGTCCTGATCGAAGGCCGCGTAGAGGCCACGCTCACGGTCGCCCATGGTGCCGTCCATGGCGATCTTGATCATGTCCACGCCGTCCTTGGCCTGTTTGCGAATCAGCTGGATGGCTTCATCGCGGGATTTGACCAGGATGCCGCTGGACACGTCCGGCGAACCGATCCAGGTCGGGTAATAGTCATAAAGCCCTTGGTGGGTGGTGAGTGCCGGGCCGGCGGTGGTCAGGCGGGGGCCACGATACAGGCCGCAATCGATGGCATCGCGCACGGCCGGCGAGACCATCCCCGAGCACGCGGGGTCGAGCACCGAGGTGAAGCCGGCGCGCAGCATGCTTTGCGCTGCGTGCAGCGCGCGCAGGGTACGAAATTCAAGGGTAGCGTACAGGTCGACTTCTTCTTCAGAGGCCGCGCAGCCGTAACTCAGGTGCGTGTGGGTATCGACCATGCCGGGCATGACGAAGCGCTCGCTGTGGTCGACGACGCGGTCGCTGGCATCGGGCACCGGTGCGCCGTGGGTGGGGCCGACATGGGTGATGCGGCCATTGTCGATGATCAGCGTCTGGTCGCTCAAGGCCTGACTGTCGGTGGCCGTGAACAGCAGGCCGCAGCGGATGAATGTCTTGCTCATGGTGCAATTACTCCAGCTCGGTGCGTTGCAGGAACGCAGTCAACACTCGGCACAGATCGGCCGTTCTTTCCCAGGTCACGTTGTGCCCGCATTGGCCTAACAGCACCGCGTCGGCATCCGGTCGCAGGCGGTTGAACGCCAGCGCCGTAGGTTCCAGCAGACAGGCGCGATCTTGCCAACCATGCACCAGGGTCATGGGGCAGGTGATGCGCTGGGCCGTCGCGAGGTCCAGAGCGACATCCGCCAACGCTTGCTGTGGATCGCCTAGCAACTCGGCGAAATACGCCGCAAAGGCAGAGTCGGCGAAGGGCGCGAAGCGTGCGGCGACCCGTTGCGCCGAGGGCTCGATGCCGGCGGCAGTCATCGGTGCCATGGCCTTGGCCAGCGCCGCGGGCGTCTGCGGCACCGTCCAGAAGTCGCGCAGCGCCTGGGTAGGCGGGCTGGCGCACAACGGCGCGCCGATCGACAGCACGGCGACGATAGAGGGCTCACCGGCGGCGCAGCGAAACGCGAGGGCGCCGCCGATGGAGTTACCGATCAAGGTCGCCGGCGTGCCGATGCGTTGCAGCACGGTGCGCAGTTGCCGCTGCCACAGCTCGACGTCGAACAGCGGCGCGCTGTGTTTGCGCCCCGAGGCGCCGAAGCCGATCAGGTCCAGCAGGTGCACCTGACCGTGTTCCAGCAGCGCATCAAGGACCGGCTCGAAGTTGGCCAGACCGCAGGTGCCCGGGCCGATGCCATGGATCAGGACGATCGGGCGGCCCGCGCCAGCGCTCCAGGACACCGCTTCGATATCCTCGACCCAGTCGATATGGCGGGTCCAGCCTATGGGTTCGGGCGTCGTGGTGTTCATGGCTTGGGCTCATAGCCGTAGTCGTCGAGCGGCTTGACCGAATCGATCAGGTCATTCTTCTTCATGTACTCGGCGAAGGCCTGGTAGCGGGTGCGATCAAAGGTCAGCGGGTTGCTGGCAATGAACGGCAAGGTGTCTTTCCAGGCGGTCTTGTTGAGGTCGTTGTTCAGGTCGGGATAGGCCTTGGCGAATGCCGTCCAGGTGTCGTCAGGGTGGGCCTTGAGGTAGGCAGTGCCTTCGGCCAGCGCTGCCATGAACTTCACGATCTTGGCGTCATGGGCATGCGCCTTGTTGGCCAGCACGATCAGTTCGTCGTAGGCCGGCACGCCGTTTTCTTCAGGCTTGAAGATGATCGGGGTGACACCCTTTTCCTTGAGTTCGGTGGTCTCGAAGTTGCGGAACACGGCAATCGCGCCATCGACCTGATGGGTCAGCAGTGCCGGGATCACCTGAAAATTGACCGCGACCAGATCGACATCCTTGGGATCGACGCCATTGAACTTGAGCATGTTGCGGATGGTGACGTCTTCAAGGCCGCCCACCGAGTAGCCGATCTTGCGGCCCTTGAAGTCTTTCATGGTCTTGATCGGGCCACCTTCGACGGCAGCGATGGTGTTGAGAGGCGAGTTGATGATGGTGCCCACGCGTTCGACCGGCAGGCCCTTGTCGACGAGCATGTACAGCTGCGGCTGATAGCTCAGGGCAAGATCGGCCTGGCCGGCGGCGAGCAGGCGTGGCGGCACGCTCGGGTCGGCCGGTGGGATGATTTCGACGTCCAGCCCGGCGCGCTTGAAGGCGCCGCTGTACTCGGCGGCGAAAATCGACGCGTGGTTGGGATTGACGAACCAGTCCAGCAGCAACTTGATATGTTCATCGGCCTGGGCCGAGGCGGTGCCGAGCGTCATCAGTGCAGCGAAGGCGAACTTCTTGATCATGATGTTTCCCTTGAAAAGGCGGTGGGCGAATCAACGGGTATTGCTGGAATCGGGTACCCAGTACAAAAGCTTGCGCACGCTGATATCGACCAGTTGCACCAGCACGACGGCCATCAGCGCCAGCAGGAACAGCGCGGCGAAGCACACTTCGGTCTGCACCCGGGCGTTCGCGTTGAGCATCACGTAGCCCAAGCCGCTGGACGAACCGACCCATTCGCCGATGATTGCCCCGATCGGGGCCACCGCCGCAGCGACACGCAGGCCCGAACCGAACGAGGGCAGGGCGGCCATCAGGCGCACGTGGCGCAGTTCGGCGAGGCCATCGGCATTCATGGTTTTCGCCAACTCCAGCCAGCCGGGCTCGGTGCGCCTCAGTCCGTCGAAAAACGAAGCCGTGACCGGGAAGAAGATGATCAGCGTGGCCATGACGATCTTCGACGCCATGCCGAAGCCCAGCCACAGCACCAGCAATGGCGCCAGGGCGAACACCGGGATCGCCTGGCTGATGATCAGCACCGGCATCAACCACTGCTGCAGGCGTGGCGAGAACATCATGGTCAGGGCCAGCACCATGCCCAGCGCCAAGCCGCACAACAGCCCCAGGGCAATCTCCGACAACGTCACCAGAAAGTGGTGGCTGAGGGATTCGCGCCCGCTCCACAGCGCCTTGGCGACGGCGAACGGGGTCGGCAGCATGTAGCTCGGAATACCGGTGAGGGTCACCGCATACCAGATCAGCAACAGGCCGAGGAAAATGATCAGCGGCCGCACGCCGCGTTGCAGGCGATTCATTGATGCAGCTCCGTGAGAATTCGCAGCAGGCGACCCTGGCTCTGCAGCACTTGCGGGTTGTCGGGGGCGCGGGGCGGCAAGCCGTCCAGGGTGATGGGCTCGCCAAGGGTGGCGGGATGACCGGCCAGCACGATCAAATGGCGGCCCAGGCGGCAGGCCTCGAGCGGATCGTGGGTGATCAGCAGGGCCGTACAGTTGGTCAGCAATTCGGCGGCGAGGTCCTGGACCTTGGCGCGGGTGAGGGCGTCGAGTGCCGAGAAGGGCTCGTCCATCAGCACGATGGGCCGACGCTCATACAGAGTGCGGGCGATGGCCGCGCGTTGGCGCATGCCGCCGGACAGCGCAGCGGGCAGCAGCTTGTCGCGCCCGGCCAGGCCGACTTGCTCGAGCAAGTGGTCGGCCCAGGCGTCATCGGTTTTTTCGCGGCGCAGACGCGCGCCAAGGGTGACGTTCTGGCGCACATTGAGCCAGGGGTAGAGCAGGTCTTGCTGGCCCATGTAGGCGATGCGCCCGGCCAGGGGCAGGCCATCGCTGCCCATCACGCTGCCGGCGCTGGGCGTGGCCAGGCCGGCAATGATCTTCAGCAGGCTGCTCTTGCCCACGCCGCTGGCGCCAAGCAGGGCGATGAACTCGCCGCTGCGGATCTCCAGGTTCATATGCTCGAAAATGGTCTGCTGGCCGTAACGCAGGGCCAAGTCCTTGACCACGATGCCTGGAGGCGTTGTGCCGACAGCAGGATTGGCCACAGCCGGCAGCGGCTGTTGGGTGATTGCATTCACAGGGTGGTTCCTCTTCAAACCGGTAGACGGAATTACAAGCGAGCCGCGACGCCCTTGAGTTCGGTGTAGTCCTCGACGGCCGCGAAGCTGGCGGCGCGGCCCCATCCCGACTGCTTGTAGCCGCCCATGGGCAGGGCCGGGTCGAAGCAGTTGTGGATGTTGATCCAGACATTGCCGGCCTTGATCTTCTTGGCCATGCGGTGGGCGGTGGCGAGGTCGCGGGTCCAGACGCTGGACGCCAGGCCGAAATCGCTGTCGTTGGCCAGTGCGGCGATTTCGTCCAGGTCGTCGCTGTCGAAGGGCATGGCACAGAGCACCGGCCCGAAGATTTCCTCGCGGTACACGCTCATCTGCGCACTGACATGGGTGAGCACGCAGGGGGTCATGAAGTAACCCCGGTCGCCGACGACCTCGCCGCCCACCAGGTTTTCGGCACCGGCTTCGGCGCCGGCCTTGAGGTAGCCCGCCACCCGCTGCAATTGCTCGGCGCTGACCAAGGGGCCCAGTTCGGTATGGGGGTTGAGGCCATGGCCCAGGCGCATGTTGCGGGCACGCTCGACCAGGCCGTCGACCACTTGGTCGTAGACCTTGCGGTGGATCAGCACCCGCGAGCTGGCGGTACAGACCTGGCCTGAACTGAAGAAGATGCCGCTGGCGATACCGGCAATGGCTTGCTCCAGATCAGCGTCGGCGAACACCACGGCGGGATTCTTGCCACCCAGTTCGAGGGTGAGTTTTTTAAGGTTGCTGGCGGCGCTGGCCTGCACGATACGTTTGCCGGTCTCGGTGGAACCGGTGAACGACACCTTGTCGACATCCCGGTGGTTGCACAGCGCAGCGCCGGCGGTTTCGCCGTAGCCGGTGACCACGTTGATCACGCCCGGGGGGAAGCCGGCCAGTTCGGCCAGTTCGCCGAGGCGCAAGGTGCTGAGCGGGGTCTGCTCGGCGGGCTTGATGATCACTGTGCAGCCGGCGGCCAGGGCCGGCGCCATGCGCCATACCGCCAGTTCGAACGGGTAGTTCCAGGGCACGATAATGGCGGCGACGCCGATGGGCTGGCGCAGGCTGTAGGCGAACATTTCCCAAGGCGTGGAGGTCGCGAGGGTTTCGCCGGTGATCTTGGTGGCGTAGCCGGCCATGTAGCGCAGCATCAGCGATGAGCCAGGGATGTCCACCATGCGCGTTTCGTAGATCGGCCGGCCGGTGTCGTAGGCTTCCAGTTCGGCGAGTTCTTCAGCATGGGCGTCGATCAGGTCGGCGAGTTTCATCATCAGGCGCGCCCGCTCGGCGCCACCCATCAACGCCCAGGCGCCTTTTTCAAACGCGTTGCGAGCCGCCGCCACGGCGACGTCGACGTCAGCCTGCATGCCGTTGGGGACGTGGGCGATGACCTCGCCAGTGGCAGCGTCGAGCACGGCTATGGGGTCGCCGCCCAAGGCATCGCACCATTGCCCGCCAATGAGCATCCGCTGCTCACGGGCAACAAAAGCGGCTACGGTGGCCGATACAACCGGCTTGCTCAACAAGGTCTGAATCATCGCTTGGCTCCGGGGAGTAGAAACAGAGAGGGAAGTCTCTGTGTATACACGGAGTTAGCAATAGCTGTGCCACTCGGCGAATTTTACAATCCTGTGCATGCGCGGGGCGGATACGGAGCGACTTCACCTGAACATTTGGGTTTTACCCGATTTTGCGCGGGTTTTAAGCAGGTATGAATGATCTATAAAGGTGCGGACGGATGCTTTTGTGAGCAAAAAAAGCGCTTTGGAAGACATATAAAAAATACATGGGAGTACCTATTTGGTGGTTTGAGTATACATAGAGCGGGGCTTACCCTATTTCGTCGAGTAAATCTTCGTCCATTACCCCTGTGCGCAATACATGGGCGCGCATCGAGTGATAGGCCAGCTCGGTGTCGCCGCGCAGCACGGCATTAAGAAACATTTCATGCTCGCGATAGGAGATTTCCAGCGAGTCGCGGCTGCTCATGAGTTCAGCACGGGTGTACGGCACGATGCGCAGACGCATGTTGGCAATGGTCTCGGTCAACAGAGCGTTGGCGGCGGCCATATGGATCAGTTGGTGCAGCTCCAGGTTGAGGGCATCGAACGCGGCGTGGTCGTCGGTCGCCAGGATGTGTCGCGCACGTTCGGAGAGCTTGAGCAATTCGCTGCGTTGCGCCGGGGTGCGGCGGCTGGCGGCGTAGCGGGCGGCGCTCGCTTCAAGGTCGGCGATCACCTCCAGCGTTTCGCGTTGATGATCGGCGGTGGAGTGGTCGACCACGATGGCGCCCTGGCGCGGTGTGATCTTCACCACCCCCAAGGCATCGAGCTGGCGCAGCGCCTCGCGCACCGGCGTACGTGACACTTGATAGCGCTCGGCGAGTTCGAGTTCTTCCAGGTGCATACCCGGTACCAGTTGGCCTTGGCGGATTTCATCGAGCACCAGGCTCTGGATCTTGCTGGCGAGGGTAGGGACGCGTCGTTTCATCTGTACAGGGCCGCAAAGGAGGATGGCGCTAGCCTAATAGCTGTTGCGTGCGTGGCAAAGGGCTTTGCGCTGAGTACACACGGAAATATCGCTATCTCTCAAGTATTCTGGCTAAATTCCAATAATTGCTGGGGTTTGCCGAGTTTCACACATCGCTGTGGCAAGGCCATTTATCGAGATGGCACCCTTCTTGTATGCACAGCCCGCATCGTGATCCCTTAGGAAGCCTTCACCATGCACATGCGCGCCGTCAGATATCTGGGCCCCGGCCAGCCGTTTTCCCTGCAATCGATACCGCGTCCCGAGCCCGCCGCCGGGCAGGTGCGTATCAAGCTCAAGGCCTGCGGCATGTGCCACACCGAATTGCACTTTCGTGACGGGCTGCTCGACCTAGGTTGCCGCGACGTGACCATGGGCCATGAAATCGCGGGCGAGATCGAGGCCTTGGGTGCAGGTGTCGATCCGGCCCGGCTGGGTGAGCGGGTGCTGGTCTACTACTACGAAGGCTGCGGCCACTGTGAATACTGCCGCACGGGTGACGAACAGCTGTGCCCGGCGGTCAAGGCGCAGCCGGGGTTTTCCAGCGATGGTGGCTACGCCGACTATATGGTGGTGCGCGCCACCAACTGTGTAGTGGTCCCTGCGCATGTCAGCCTGGAGGAGATCGCGCCCATGGCGTGCGCCGGTACCACCGCCGTGCATGCCGGCAAGATGGCCCGCATCCGGCCCGGCGATTGGGTGGTGATCCATGGCACCGGCGGTGTCGGCCTGGCACTGCTGCAATATGCGCGGCACATGGGCGGGCGGGTGATCGCCATCGATCGCAGCGCCAAACGCCTGGAGCTGGCCTCGACCCTGGGTGCCGAGCATGTCATCGATGCCACTGCGCAGGTCGATGTGGCAGCAGCGGTCATGGCCCTCACGGGCGGCGCCGACGTGGTGTTCGAACTGGTCGGGCGCGAGGCGACCCTGCGTGCCTCGCTGCAGATGCTGCGCCGCCGCGGCCGTTATGTGCTGGTCGGCTACAGCGCCGATGTGCTGCAGGTTCACCCTATTGACCTGATCGTGCGCGAGATTCAGGTCATGGGCTCGGTCGGCTCGACCCTGCAGGATGCCCACGACATCGTCGATCTGGTCAGTCGTGGTGTTATCCGCTCGCTCGTCGATCACAGCATTGCGCTGGAAGATTTCGAGCAGGGCCTGCACACACTGGAAGAAGGCCATGCCCAAGGCCGTATCGTCATCCGTTTCGATTGAACACTGTCAAAAGGTAGTCGTCATGTCCGTTACTCAATCTGCCCGCGTCAAGACCCTGCGCCACGAAGCTGAAGGCGTGCTCAGCGTCGAATTGTGGCCGGCTGACGCCGCCGACTTTGCGCCGTTCACCGCGGGCTCGCACATTGATCTGCATTTGCCCGGCGGGCTGGTGCGCAGCTATTCGCTGATGAATTGCTCAAGCGAACGCAACCGCTATGTAGTGGCAGTGCTCAACGACCGCAATAGCCGCGGAGGCTCGCGCTGGTTGCACGAGCAGTTGAAGGTGGCTGCGCCGCTGTCGATTTCAGTGCCGCGCAATAACTTTCCCCTCGACGAAAGCGCTGCCCACAGCGTGCTGGTGGCCGGCGGTATCGGCATCACGCCGTTGTACAGCATGTGCCTGAGGCTGCTGGCACTGGGCAAGTCGGTTGAGCTGATCTACTGCGTACGCTCGCGTCACGAGGCCGCGCTCCTCGATGCCTTGGCGCAACTCGGCCTCAGGGCGACGTATCACTTCGATGACGAACAGGGTGCGGCGCCCGATTTGCTCGCGTTGCTGCGCGGTCGCCCGGCCGATGCGCATTTCTATTGCTGTGGGCCGGCGCCTATGCTCACGGCCTTCGAGCAGGCTACTGAAGCTCTGGGGCATGGCCATGTACACATCGAGCGGTTTGCCGCGATCGCCGCCCCCGAGATTGCCGAAGCCAAGCCCCTGCAAGGTTACGAAGTGGTGCTGAGCGCATCGGCGCAGACACTGCTGGTGCCCCCTGGACAGTCGTTGCTGGATGCGCTGCTCGATGCCGGAGTAGAGGTTGAATACAGCTGCTGCGAAGGGATCTGCGGCGCCTGTGAGACGCGGGTGCTGGAAGGGGAAGTCGAGCACTATGACAGCGTATTGAGCAGGGCTCAGCGCGAGTCGAACAAAGTCATGATGGTGTGCGTGTCGCGGTCCTGCGGTGGGCGGCTGGTGCTGGACCTGTAGCGGTGTAGCGGTGTAGCGAGGGGGCTTGCCCCCGATTCGAAGTATCGGCAAAGAAGGGTCGCTAATTCGATGGTCGGGGGCAAGCCCTCTCGCTAAAGGGTGTTACGACCGCTCGTACGCCTTGTACTCGTTCTGCAGCGTGATGTGGTCGGCGATGTACTTCGCGTCGTGCCACACGCCATAGATGAACGACGAGGCGCGGTTGACCAGATTCGGCAGCCCGAGGAAGTAGATGCCGCTCTCCGCGCAGATCCCGCGCTTGTGGAAGGGCTCGCCCTTGTCATCGAAGGCATTGACCTGCAGCCAGCTGAAGTCGAACTTGAAGCCGGTCGCCCACAGGATGGTGGTGATGCCGGCCTCTGCCAGATCCAGGCTCAGCAGCGGCTGGCTCAGGCACTCTGGATCGGGCAATAGCTCCCAGGCTGCGGGTTCGGCCGGGAAAGGCAGGCCGTTCGCTTCGATATAGGCGTCGGCATCACGCAGCACGTCGAAGTAGGCCCGGTCGCCCTCGGCGATGTTGTCTGCCAGGCCCGGCTGGAAGGTCATGACGCCGTCGGTGCAGGACTCGGTCAGGCCCACCAGGGTGATGCCTTGGTGGGCGAGCCGACGGAAGTCCACGGTCTTGCCGCCTTCATAGCCGCTGACCGCAAAGGCCACGTGCTTCTTTTTCGGGGTGATGCGCACTTCGTCCCACAGGCCCAGTGCACCCAGCCACCAGCAGTAATCGCGGCCGCGGTAGGCGCGGGGAGGGCGGTAGTGCTCACCCACCGAGAGGTAGACTTTCTTGCCGGCCTTTTGCAGCTCTTCGGCGATCTGCGAACCCGAAGCGCCAGCGCCGACGACCAGCACGGCGCCTTCGGCCAGTTGGCCAGGGTTCTTGTAGGTCGAGGAGTGCAGCTGCTCGACCTTGACGTGTTCGGCAACGATATTCGGTACCGCCGGGCGCTGGAACGGCCCGGTCGCGGCGACCACGTTGGCGGCTTCGATGATGCCGTCCGAGGTGGTCACCTTGAAGCCCGGACGGCCGACATGGCGTTCGACCTTGAGCACTTCGACGCCGGTGCGCACCGGTGCCTTGAGCATGGCGACGTATTCTTCGAAATAGTCGGCCATGCGCTCTTTGGGCGGGAAGGCCTCGGGCGAGATATTGCTGAATTTCAGGCTCGGGAAGCGATCGTGCCAGGCCGGGCCGTTGGCGACCAGCGAGTCCCAGCGTTCGGAGCGCCAGCGCTCGGCGATACGGCTGCGCTCCAGCACGATGTGCGGTACACCCATAAGTGAAAGATGCTCGCTCATCGCGACACCCGCCTGGCCCGCGCCGACCACCAAGGTGTTGATTGTTTCAACTGACATATGAGCTTCCTGGAAAGAGAACCTAAAGAGAATCGACCTTGATCGGTTGTATCGATGCCGAGGCACCGCCAGCACGTCGGGAAGGCACAGGCGCCTTGCAGACTTCATTTATCCACGTCCCCAGTGTGATCAAGCGCCGGTCTTATAGGAATTCTGCTTTTTGAACGTAGAGCTTAGGAAAAACCGAACCCCGCGATGAGGGGCCTCAGCGGATGATGGCGCCTTGTCGCACCCCCGGCGGTTCGCGTGTGTCTCGGCATGAACCGTGCAACGTCGCCATTCATAGGGTTGTGCTGGTTTTGGTCAGCGGTAGCTCGCTCGTTCGTTTTAGTTGTGGAGGGCGTAATGCTCAGTCGTATCACTCAGCGCCAGCTGGAATACTTTGTCGCTTCCGGAGAGGCCGGCAGTATCAGCGCTGCCTCGGAGCGTATTCACGTGTCATCGCCATCCATCTCGGCGGCGATCACCCATATGGAGGCCGAGCTGGGGATTCAGCTGTTCATTCGTCATCACGCCCAGGGAGTATCGTTGACTGCCGTCGGGCGCCAGGTGATGCAGGAAGCCAAGCTGATTCTCGAGCAGATGAGCAACCTGTACACGATCGCCTCCGAGTCGCTCAACACCGTGCGCGGGCCGCTGCGCGTGGGCTGTCTGCACTCGCTGGCGCCGATGATCACCCCCGAGCTGGTGTTCGGCTTCGGGCGCGCCTTCCCCGGTGTGCGCATCACCCAGGTCGAAGGCGATCACGAACAGTTGCTCGAAAAATTGCGCAGCGCCGAGATCGATATCGCCCTGACCTACGACCTGGCCAGCAGCGCCGACATCGACTTCCAGCCCCTGGCCAAGCTGCCGCCTTACGTGATGGTCGGCGATTACCACCCCTTGGCCCACCTGCCCGCCGTGAGCATTCAGGACCTGGAGGCCTATCCCTTCGTGCTGCTGGATATCCCCTGGAGCCGCGAGTATTTCCTCAGCCTGTTCATCCAGGCTGGCATCACGCCGAACATCGTCATGCGCTCCAGCAATCTGGAGACGGTACGGGCCATGGTCGGCAACGGCGTCGGCTACACCATCGCCAACGCCCGCCCCAAGGGCAACTTGTCCCAGGACGGCAAGCGCCTGATCCGTATTCGCCTGGCTGGCGGCTTGCACCCGTTGCAACTGGGCTATGCCACGGCCACCAACGCGCAATTGTCCCGCGTGGTGTCGGCGTTCACCGAGCGCTGCCGCATGTTCGTTTCCGACCAGTACATCCCCGGCATGGCGGCGCCGAGCTTCTTCGATCCCCATGCCGTGCGGGCGCTCGATGCGCCCAACGAGTGACGGCTGCACCACTCTTGACCATGGAGCCCTTGACGGCTGCTTCGGACTTTCCCGGCGCAGGAGTAAACCAGGCGCCAATCGATACGAGGGGCCGCAGCCCGCAGGCGTAAAGCAATGGATGAGCTCAGGGATGATCCTGAATGCAGCGCACCAACAGGGGTCAGTCAGACCCAGCCTGCACGCCGCCGTGATTTATTTTGGTGCGCGCTCCCGCAGCGCAATGGAGTGGCTGAAGGTCTGCATCGGATCTGCCTACTCACTGGTCCGGTTAATCCTAATTGACCGCACGTGCCTCTCTCCACGAATCTCGTTTCATCGGTGCATACCTGAGGCGCGTTCGAACGAGGCGCCCGGTTGCACATTCTGATTTATTTGTTGAGCGCAGCGACGATGACATTTGACTGGAATTACATGTTTGGCTTGCTGTTCGATGCCGAGTTCTGGCGGGCGACCTGGACCGTTATCAAGCTGAGTTTCGTGACCTGGGTCGTCAGTATCGCCCTGGGCTTTTTCGTGGCCTTGGCCAAGCAGTCCAAACAGCCACTGCTGAGCGCTCCGGCGCGTGCCTACATCTGGCTGTTCCGCAGCCTGCCGCTGCTGGTGCTGCTGATTTTCGTCTACAACATCCCCCAAGCGTTCCCCGCCGCGTCGGTGGTGCTGGGCGACCCGTTCTGGGCCGGCCTGCTGGCCATGGTGCTGTGCGAAACCGCCTATGTCGCCGAGATCCATCGCGGTGGCCTGATGTCAATTCACAAGGGCCAGGCCGAAGCGGCGCGGGCTCTGGGGTTGAAGTTTCTCGGCACGCAATGGCGGGTGATCATTCCCCAGGCGCTGCGGGTGGCCTTGCCGTCGCTGGCCAACGAATACATCTCCATCGTCAAGCTCAGCTCGCTGGTGTCAGTGATCTCGCTGACCGAAATCCTCATGGTCGGCCAGCGCCTGTATTCGCAGAATTTTCTGGTGATGGAAACCATGGCGGCGGTGGCGTTCTATTACGTGCTGATCGTCACGGTGTTCGACTTCCTGCTCAAGCGCCTCGAGCGCTTCCTCGACGTCAACCTGCGCAACGTCTCCCGTGTGCCTGACGCCGAAGTGCTGGCGCTGGCCACTCAGCAAAGCGCAGTGGTCCAGCGCGCTGTCAATGCCGCTCCCGGTACCCCGGCGCTGCAGGCCACGCGCTTGCACAAGGCCTTCAACGATGTCGAAGTGCTCGGCGCCGTGAGCTTGCAGATCCAGCCCGGTGAAGTGGTGTCGGTGATCGGCCCGTCCGGTTCGGGCAAGACCACCCTGATTCGCTTGCTCAACGGCCTGGAGCAGATCGACAACGGTGACATCCAGATCAATGGCCAGCCGTTTATCCACCTCGACAGGCAAGGCGCACAGAAACCGCAATACGTGGAGCATGCCGAGCACCGCCTGAACATCGGCATGGTGTTCCAGAGCTTCAACCTGTTCCCGCACCTGACCGTGCTCGACAACCTGTTGATGGCGCCGCGTTACCACCGCCTCGACGCTGCCACTGAACTCAAGCAACAGGCTTACGCCTTACTGCACAAGGTCGGCATGCTCGATCACGCCTGGAAGTACCCGCACCAGTTGTCCGGGGGGCAGCAGCAGCGCGTGGCGATTGCGCGGGCCTTGATGATGCGCCCGCAGATCATGTTGTTCGACGAGCCGACGTCGGCCCTGGACCCCGAAAAAGTCAACGAGGTGCTGCAGGTCATCGAAGCCCTGGCCAAAGAGGGCATCACCATGGTGATCGTCACGCACGAAATGAATTTTGCCTTCAAGGTGTCCGACCGCATCGTCTTCATGGAAAAGGGCCGCATCGTCTGCGACGACAAGCCCCAGGCGCTGCGCAGCGGCCACAACCCACGCGTCGAAGCGTTCCTCAAGGATGTTTCGCTGGCGTGATCCCTTTAGCGTTCAAGCGCTTTTACGTTCAACCGCAGGAAGGATAAAAATGATCGAGCAATGGCACGTCGAACAGTTCCACCGCGATGGTTTTCTGGTGGTGGAAGGGGTTTTGAGCGCTGACGAGGTCGCGGCGTTGCAGCACGACTTCGACCAGTGGGTCGAGGAAAGCCGCAGCCACGCCGAGGGCTGGGGTGAAACGATCGACGGACGCGCGCGCTTCGACCTTGAAGGCGACCATCGCGCCGATCATCCTTCGCTGCGTCGGGTGAGCTCGCCCACCGAGATTTCGCCGGCCTACCTGCATGTGGCGATGCAGTCGCGCATGGCGCAGATCTCCGCCCAGTTGATCGGCGGCACGGGCACGCGCTTTCATCACAGCAAGATCAACTCCAAGCTGCCGCACACCGCGACCCAGGTCAAATGGCACCAGGATTTCCCGTTTACTCCGCACAGCAACGACGACCTCGTCACCGCATTGCTGATGATCAGCGAAGTGACCCCGGAAAACGGCCCGCTCAATGTCATCCCCGCCAGCCACAAAGGCCCGCTGTGGTCGCACTGGCACGATCAGCGCTTCACCGGCGCGGTCGCCGACGAGGTGGTGGCCGAGCAGTGCCAGGCGCCGGTCGCCTGCTTCGGCCCGGCCGGTTCCGTGTGTTTCATGCATACCCGTTTGCTGCACGCTTCAAGCCCTAACGAGACCGAACTGCCGCGCACTCTGTTCATCAGCGTCTATGCCGCTGAAGACGCGCTGCCATTCGGCGAAAACCCTTTGCCCAGCCAGCATTCCGGCCAGATGGTGGCCGGTGAGGAAAGCGGCCTCGTGCGCTCCACGGCCAATCAGTTGCGCTTGCCGCAGAAGCCCCGTGGCGCCTCTTTCTTTGTGCAACAGGCCGGTCTTGACCAAGCCACTGCCTAACCTCCTTCACACCTTGCAGGGATCTACCATGACAGCGTTGCACAAGATTGTTCGCCCTATCGCCCTGAGCCTGGTTGGCGCAGCGGTTGCAATGACCTCGTTGGCGGCCTCGGCCTTTCAACAGGATGGCAAGATCGTCGCCGGCTCCGACGTGACCTTCTTCCCGTACGAGTACATGGACAACAACAAGCCGGCAGGCTTCGACATCGAGTTCCTCGATGGCCTGGGCAAGGTCATGGGGCGCAAGGTCGAAACCGTCGACACGCGCTTCCCCAACCTGATCACCGGCCTGCAGGGCGGGCGCTTCGATGTCACCAACTCGTCGATGTACATCACCGCCGAGCGGGTCAAGGTCATCGACATGATCCCGTACCTGAAAAGCGGCGAATCGATCCTGGCGCTCAAGGGCGGTGCGTTTCAGCCCAAAAAGCCGGAAGAATTCTGTGGCCACAAGATCGGCTCCATGGCCGCCACCTCCTGGCTGGCGCAGATGCACAAGCTGTCCGATGACTACTGCGTGAAGAACAACTTGCCGCCGATCGCCATCAGCGAATACGCCACCGATCCGCAGACCACGCAGGCGCTGCTGGCACACGCGGTCGAAGCGCAAATCACCGACGCCGCCGTGGCCCATGGCGTGGTCGACAAGCTGGGCGGTCGCGTGGTGATTTCTTCCGATGCGCTGATCTACCCGGTGCTCAACGGCTGGGGCGTGAAGAAGGGCAACGACGAGGTCAAGAAGGCCCTGGTCGATGCGCTGGCCAAATACCGCACCACCCCGGAATACACCGCACTGCTGAAGAAATACAGCTTCGTCGCACCGACCGACGCCGACATCGCCGAGCTGATGCCTAAACCCTGATACCCACCTATGATGCGGCCGTCCTCAAGGCGGCCGCATTGCATGGAGAACGAGCCATGGCTTTGACCCTGGAAGAACAAACGCGCATCGACCTGGCGGCGACCTTTCGTATCGTCGCTCACTTGGGGATGCACGAAGCGGTGGCCAACCACTTCAGCGCGGCCGTCTCGCCGGATGGCAAGCAATTTCTGATCAACCCGAAGTGGAAGCACTTCTCGCGCATCCGTGCGAGCGATCTGTTGCTGCTCGACGCCGACAACGCTGACAACGCCCAGCACCCGGACGTCGACGCAACGGCCTGGGCCATCCACGGGCAGATTCACCAGCGCTTGCCGCAAGCCCGCGCGGTGCTGCACCTGCACCCGGTCTACACCACCGCCGTCGCCTGCATGGCCACGCCGCAGGTGCTGCCGATCGACCAGAACACCGCGCGATATTTCAACCGTATCGCAGTGGACGAGATGTACGGCGGCATGGCTGAAACCGAGGCTGAAGGCGCACGATTGGCTGGGCTGTTGGACGGCAAGACTCGCCTGTTGATGGGCAACCACGGAGTGATGGTGATCGCGCCGAACATCGGCGAAGCGTTCGACGATATCTGGACCCTGGAGCGCGCCTGCCAGATCCTGGTGACCGCGTGGTCCACCGGCCAGCCGCTGCGGGTGCTGTCTGACGAAGTCGCCGAGAAGACTGCCAAGGGCTGGGAAGGCATCACTGACTTCTCGCGGCGGCATTTTGAAGAGATGAAAGAGCTGATGATCGAGGCGGATCCGTCTGTAGTTGATTGATATTCGCCAGGCTGTTGGCGGGTACGGCAATGGATCTTCGCCATTCATGCCGGCCTTTTCGCGGGGCAAGCCTTGCTCCCACAGGTGTATGATTCAAGTCCGTTCTGCTCTGTGGGAGCAAGGCTTGCCCGCGAAGGGGCCATCAACGGCCCCTTGCATTCAATCCCTGCGCGGCAGCAAAATCCCGCGATCCACATCCCGAATATCCGTGCGGCCACAGAACGCCATCGACAAGTCCAACTCGTTCCTGATCACCTCCAACGCCGTACTCACCCCCCGCTCGCCCATCGCCCCCAGCCCATAAAGCATGGCGCGGCCGATGTAGGTACCCTTGGCACCCAGGGCGATCGCTTTGAGCACATCCTGGCCCGAACGAATCCCGCCATCCAGATGCACTTCAGCGTATTGGCCGATGGCCTCGACGATCGCCGGCAACGCCGAGATCGAGGACCCGGCGCCATCGAGCTGGCGGCCGCCGTGGTTGGAAACGATCACCGCATCGGCGCCGTGCTCTACCGCCAGACGCGCGTCGTCCGGGTCCTGGATGCCCTTGACGATCAGCTTGCCGCCCCAGCGTTGCTTGATCCACGCCACGTCCTGCCACGACAGGCGCGGGTCGAACTGCTCGCGGGTCCAGTCCACCAGCGAGCCGATGTTGTCGACGCCCTTGGCGTGGCCGACGATGTTGCCGAACTGGCGATTGCGCGTGCGCAGCATGTTCAGGCACCAGCGCGGTTTGCTGGCCAGGTTGGCAAGATTGCGCAGGGTCGGTTTGGGCGGGATCGACAGGCCGTTACGCTTGTCCTTGTGACGCTGGCCGAACACCTGCAGATCCATAGTCACCACCAGCGCCGAACAGTTGGCGGCGCGGGCGCGCTCGATCAGGTCTTCGACGAAACTGCGGTCGCGGGTCACGTAGACCTGAAACCAGAACGGATGACGCTGAGTCGCCTGGGCCACCGCTTCGATCGAACAGATGCTCATGGTCGAGAGCGTGAAGGGGATGCCGAATGTGCGGGCCGCACGGGCCGCGAGAATTTCACCGTCGGCGTGCTGCATGCCGGTCAAACCGGTGGGCGCGATGGCCACCGGCATGCTCACCGGCACGCCGACCATGGTGGTGGCGGTGCTGCGCCGGGTGATGTCGAAGGCCACGCGCTGGCGCAATTCGATGCGCTGAAAATCCGCTTCGTTGGCGCGGTAGGTGTACTCGGTCCACGACCCGCCATCGACATAGTCATAGAACATGCGCGGCACTCGCTTGCGCGCGAGCAGGCGCAGGTCTTCGATGCAAGTAATCTCGGCCATGGAACCCCTTCTGACGGCACGTACCGCAATGAGTGGAGTGAGGAGCTTCACACTGCTGAGCGATTCACGAAACCAGCATTTGCGTCAGGCAATGGTTAGGCAAAACCTTATGCCATCGGCCTTGGCATAACGGGCCTCGCGCGCCGGCGTTCATGGAGGCGGCGAAGTGCATGCGTGGCTTGGCCATGCTGTTGGATTGCTCAGGCGCGTTATTCCGCGGGGTCGAGCAGCGACAACTGGTCAACGAACGCTGTGGCGAACGATGCGGTACCGATTGCGGCGGATGCGCGTTCGGCTGCGACGCTGTACAGCGCGTGGGCGGCGGCGGTGGCCAGCAAGGCGTCGTCGGTATTGGCCAGCAACGCCGCGATCAGCGCCCCCAGGCTGCACCCGGCGCCGGTGACCTGGGTCAGGCGAATGTCACCGCCCTTGACCGCGTACACCTGGGTGCCGTTGGTGATGTAGTCCACCGGCCCGCTGACCGCCACAATGGCCCCGGTGCGCTGCGCCAGGTCCTTGATAAAGGCCAGCGCGTCATCTGAGCTGGCGGTGGTCTCGACCCCTTTGCCGCCACCGCTGCCCCCCGCCAAGGCGATCAGTTCGCTGGCGTTGCCGCGGATCACCGTGGGGTGGAAATCCAACAGTTTGTGCACCGCCGCGTCATATTGCGGCGCGCCGGCACCCATCGCCACCGGGTCCAGCACCCACGGCGTACCCGCCTTGTCGGCGGAGTCGGCCGCAGTCCACAGCGCCTCGGGGCCGCTGCTCATCAGTGCGGCGGTGTTGAGCCACATGGCATTGGCGCCAGTGGCGAAGCGCTGTGGCCAGTCCATCGCCGAGCCGATGGCTGGCCCGGCGCCGACCGCCAGCAGCAGGTTGGCGCTGAGGTTGGCGGCGATGTAGTTGGTCAGGCCGTAGACGAAGGGAGGGGATTGTTTAAGTGCCGCCAAGGACTGGCGAACGCTGGGGGTTGCCCAGGATAGTTCTTGCATGGAATCACTCGACGCTCGGTGGAATACCACGAGTATTTGCCGGGAAGGGTGATTCGTAAATCGAATAATTTTTCGCAGGCTCTCAATGCTAGAGAATGAGGCACCTGATCTGGCGCCGCACCAGCCCCAAGGCCGGCGCGGTCGCCATGGATCAGCTCATGATCGGCGTTGCACCGAGAGGAGCACGCTGCGCCGACACGCTGGCGAACAGATCGTCCACGCGAGCGATTTCGGCCTGGCTGGGCTTGATGGCGAAGGCGAAGGCGACGAACACCAAGGCATTGAAGATCACCCCGATGATGCCGCTGGTCAAAGAGCCCAGGGCGGGGATGTCATCCGGGTAGATGACGGTCAGGAAGATGGCGATGACGATACCCACCAGCATCCCGGCGATCGCCCCTTGCTTGTTGCCGCGACGACTGAAGATTCCGAAAAACAACGGCACCGCCAGCTGAATGATCCCTTGGTAGGAGATCTGCGCCAGCAACTGCAACCGCGCGTAGTCGAACGTCAGGTAAGCCAGCAGCGAAGCGGCGGCAATGAACACCACCATCCCGGATTTGGCCAGCACGGTTTTCTCGCGGTCAGTGCGGGGTGTGTTCCAGGTCGCCAGGTCGTTGGCAAACTGGGTGCCGCACACCTGCACGCAGCCATCGACGTGGCCGATGCTGGCCGCCAGCACGATGACGATAGCCAGCGCCAGCAACCAGGGGCCGCCGATGTCGAACAACGACAGGAACCAGCCATTCTGCGGGTGCGCTGCCACGGCAGGGTCCTGGCTGATGGCGGCGGCGAACAGCATGAGGATGCCGTAGAAGCCCGCCACCAGCAGGATGGTGACCAGCGTGCCTTTTTTCACGGCGCGTACGCCGCTGGCGGTGTAGATGCGCTGGAAGCTCATCGGCCAGCACATCGAGCCGATGACCCCGGTGAAGATAAGGCTGAACATGTACATCGGTCCATAGGTGCTGCCACTGCCACCGGGAATCACCAGCATGCTGGCGGGCAATTGCGAAAGATGGGAAAACGACGCGGCCTCGCCAACACTGGAGCCGCCAAACATCAGGTACACGCACAAGGCCGCGCACAGCACGTAGGCGATCAGGCCCTGATACATGTCGGTCATGATCAGCCCGCGCATGCCCATGCTCACGGTCCAGTACTGACGCACCAGCACCACGCCGACACCGACCATCAGGCAGGTGGTCACGCCCCAGCGCCCGAAACTGGCGAACTGGAACAACGTGGCGAGCGCCTGGATGCCCATGACGACCCACGGGAACACCGAGATGATGCCGATGATCGAGGCGATGCGCTTGACCGCCGGGCTGTCGAAACGCATGCCCAGCAGGTCCGGCTGGGTGGTCAGGTTGAAGCGCTTGCCCCAGGTCCAGGCGCGGTTGGCCATCAGGTACATGGCCGTGACCCCGAGGGTGGCGTAGACCATGCCGTAGAAGCCCAGCGCACCGCCCACCGACAGCGCGAAGAACGCAGTAAAGGTTGCGCCCGGCCACCACGAGTTGGTGTAGCACATGGCGATGTACCAAGGCCCGTAGGAGCGACCGCCCACGGCATAATCGGAGAAGCTGTGGCTCTTGCGGTTGGTCGCGTACAGCACCGCGATCATGCCGCCCAGAAACAGGCCGATCAGGCCGAAGGTGATGAACAGGTTGGAGCCGATGGCGGTGCTGATCATTGCAGTTCCCCCTCTTCAGGTATCTCGCCCGTCGCGGATTCGACGATGTACAGCACCCACAAGCCGAGCCCGGTCAGAGTGGCGATGGCGATCCAGTAGAAGATCGGCAGCGGAATGCCGAGCACGATGACCGTGCTGCCGCTGATGCTCAGGTAGAACGGCGGAAACAGCGCCATCAGCAATAACACGAGGAAGTAGATGCCGAAGACCAGGGCCTTAAAACGTCTTGGCGGCGCCAGAGAGGGATTGCTTTGCATAACGTTGTGCTCCTTGAATTCTGGATCTGGTTGCTGTGCGATCGGATAAAACTCAAGCAGTGAAAAAAGACTGCGGAACACGCCGCTATTTTTTTATTGGATAAGCGGGCATCAGTGCCCTGGACGCTCGCTCAAGCCTGTCTGAGCCAGGTTTCCCATTGCGAGTCGTTGAATACGCTGCGTGCACGCATGTGCTTCCAGACGCCGTACTTGTAGAAGTCGAAGTCGAGCTGCGACACCGCATGCTGAACCATGGCCCAGGTCGACCATTTGAGGTCCGCCAGCGCCTTGTTCAATTTGATCCGCGCCAACGTCTGGGCCGTGACCTCGCCGAAGTAGTCTTCGATCAGCGCCAGCTCCATGTCGTCGGTGAAGAACATTTCGCCGAACCACAGCGCCAGTTCGTAGTGCCGGTCGTTGTTGGAGGCGTATTCGAAGTCCACCAGGCGGATCTGTCGGGCGTCGTTGAGCATGAAGTTGCCGGCCAGGGTGTCGTTCATGCACGGCACCAGGTCGATGCCCGAGGCTTGCAGCGCCTGCCAGGCGCGCTCGAACTGGCGGCACAGCCAGGCGTGGTCCGGCGGCGTGCAGCCGTGGAGTTCGGCGACCTGGCCCTGGTGTTCGGTGATCATATCGAAGGCGGTCTTGGTCTGGATCAGCAGGGGTTGCTGGTTGAACGCCTTGAGCGCATGCAGCGCGTTGTGGCGCACATCGCGTTGCAAAAAGTCGTGGTTGGAGGACGCGCGCCAGCCTTCCATGAACTCGAAGACTTCGACGCCGCATTCTTCCAGAAAGGCGAACACCGGAGCGCCGTAGCCGGTCTGGGCGGCCTTGACGCTGGCGTCGTGGGCGGTGCGGCGGTCGATGAACATCTCGGTGCCGACCCCCGGCACCTTGAAAAAGTACGCGGTGTCGGCGCCTTGGACCTCGACGCGCCAGTTGGTATTGGAAATGCCGCCGCTAACTGGCTGGTAAGCGATCTGCCGACCACTCCAGGCGCCGACGCTGCGCACCGCGACCTCCAGTTGGCGCTCTGCGGCGTTGGCCGCTTGACCCAGTGTTTTCATGCTTGATCCCCCTGAACGTGGCGCAGCCAGCTTTCGAAGCGCGGGTCCTGAATGGCTTGGCGGCAGCGCAACAAGGTCCACTGTCCGACCTTGGAAAACTCCAGGCCGCGGCTCGACGTCGTGCCGGCCCACAGGCCCCATAACGTCCAGTACCAATCATCGATCAAGGCATACAGGCGGCAGCGGGCGTAATCCACCTCGAGGCACTGGCCGGCCCAGGCGGTGATCCCGGTACGCCATTGGCTTTCGAACGGATACAGCTCGTTGAGGGTGATCGCCACGTCGTACCAGGGATCGAAACAACCCCCCTGATCGAAGTCGACGAGCTGCAACGCGCCACCGGGGCCGATCATCACGTTACAGGCCACGCCGTCGCCATGCAGCGGCACGCGCGCCCCAGGCAGGCGTTGCAGCGCCTGCCACGCGAGGTCGATGCATGTGTCGATCCAGGTCAGGTCCGGCGGCAGCGATACGCCGTCACGCACACAAAACTGTCGCAGTTTTTGCAACTCGGCTATCGGCGAACGCTCAAAGTCCGGCACCGGGCCGCCATGCACGCGTTTCTTCAGGGCCCACAGCGCCTGTAGCCGCGGCGCCGAGGTCAGTTCATCAAGGCGTGCCCAGCGCCACTCTGGCGCGGGCAAGGCGTCGAACAGCAACACGCCGTTGGCCGCGTCGACGAGGATCAACGCCGGCGTTGCACCACTTTCGGCGGCGCATCGGCTGGCCTGGGCGCTGCGCTCGATATCGATCAGCTCGGCCATGTCGGCGTGCAGCACCTTGGCGTAGTGGTTGCCCTTGGCGCTGCTGACCCGAAAACCCGCCCATTCGGTGGCCAGACGTATCGGTGAAGCCACCCCAGGCGTACCGGGGACGATCTGGATATCGGCAGGAAAGTCAGCTGCGCTCAGTGCATCGAGCAGCCGCGACTCGCACGATTGATGGGTCATGATCGCTCCTCAGCTGAATGATCCGGTTGCAGAGCAGGCACGGTACAGCAGCGCCGTCAGCATACGCAGGCCGTTGCGCATATCCTCGTCACGGGTGTACTCCGCTTCGTTATGGGACACGCCGTTGCTGCTGGGGATGAACACCAGGCAAGCGGGGTATTTGCAGTTCAGGCTGATGGCATCGTGGCCGGAAACGGTGATGCTGTTGCCGATCGGCAGGCCGAGTTCCTGACCGACGCGATAGGCCAGTTCGGCGAAGCCAGGGTGCAGTTGTGCCGGTTCACGCAGCACGCTGCTTTCGATTTCGAAGGCGGTGTTGGTCTTGAGCGCGATGGCTTCCAGCAAAGCCTGCAGGCGTTCACCCGCAGCGGCCAGCAGGGCGACGTCCCGCGAGCGGTACTCGATCAGCGCCGACACCTTCGAGGGCACCACATTGGGCGAATTCGGATAGATTTCCAGGCGCCCGACCGAGCTGTGCATCGCCCGGCCATGCAGCTCGGCTTCGGCGCGTACGGCAGTGATGGCGTGGGCGGCGGCCAGCAGGGCATCGCGACGGGCCGCCATCGGGGTCGGGCCCGTGTGGTTCTGTTCGCCGTCGAAGCGCACGCGGTTCTTCAATGCCGCCCAGGTTTCGCGCACCACACCGATAGCCAGGCCCTGGCTTTCAAGCTCGGGGCCTTGCTCGACATGGATCTCGACGTAACCGGCCACGGGCAGGTCGACCAGGTTGTCGCCCAGATAGCCGATGGCGCGCAGGGCGTCCTGCAGTGTCACGCCGTCACCATCGCGGCAGGCCCAGGCTTGTTCCAGGCCCATGGCGCCGGTGAACACACTGCTGCCGATCAGGCTGGGCTGGAAGCGAGCGCCTTCTTCATTGGTCCAGTTGACCACCGCCAGGTTGCAGGCCGGTGCCTCGCCGCGTTCGCGCATCTGCCGCGCCAGGCTGGCGATGGCCACTGCACCGGCCAGCACCCCGTAGATGCCATCGAAACGTCCGGCACTGGGCTGGCTGTCCAGGTGCGAGCCGCAGAGGATAAAAGGCGCCGCCGGGTCGAAAATGATCAAGCCAAAAATATTACCCACTGCATCGACGCGCACTTCAAAACCGTGCGCGGTCAACCAGGCACAGAACAGGTCACGTACCTGACCGTCCTCGGCCGAGGCCGAGAGTCGATGCAAGCCGCCGGCGGGTGTAGCGCCGATGGCTGAACTCTGCCGAAACAGCGCCTCGAATGCTGCGAGGTCGGCTGCGCTCGGCAACAGCGGTTCAGGGGTAAAGGATTTCGACATTATCTTGCTCCAGGCGGGCCGCAAAATCGTCCGACAACGGGCGATTGGTGACCACGGTCGTAATCGCTGCAAACGGCAGCGTATTGATGAAGGTCCGATGCCCGAACTTGGCGTCGTCAGCCAGCACCACACTGCGCAGGCAGTGCTTGGCCAGGGTGCGACGCAGCAGTGCTTCGGGCTCTTCGTAATCCATGAAGCCGAGTGTCAGGTCCACCGCGCCAATTCCCATGAAGGCGATGTCGTAGTGAAACTGACGGGCGAATTCCAGGGTGTGGGCGCCGATCAGGGCGTTGTCGTTGCGACGCACATCCCCGGGGGCCACCAGCACCGCGTTATCGCTGTGCTGCGTGATCAGTTGGGCGATATCCAGCGAGTTGGTGATGATTTTCAACTGGCTGAAGCGGGTCAGTTGTTGCGCCAGGGCCAGGGTCGAGGTGCCGGTGTCGAGGAATATCGCCATGCCTTCGCTGACCAGTTGTACGGCGCGCGTGGCCAGCTTGGCCTTGGCCTGGGTCTTGATGCGGGTGCGTACTTGCAGAGGCTGTTCTTCATTGGGCCGCGGCAAGATGGCGCCGCCATGAATACGCCGCAACTTGCCGGCTTCCTCGAGATACTTGAAGTCCCGGCGGATGGTCTCTTCGGAGACGAACATCGATTGAGCGAGGTCCGACGCTTTGACGCGTTGGTGCTGCGCCAGCAGGCGCATGATTTCGTCCAGGCGAGGCTGATTGAGCATGGGGCAAAGGTTCCGCTGCAAAGTGAAGCCGCCAGTGTACCGGCGCCGGCTGTGGCTCGGGGTGCGTGCTTGGCGCGGTAAACGCTGGAGCGTCGCCCACATAGCTGCCAGCTCGGCCGATGCCGAGCGTGGGAGCGTGCTGGAAGGTGACGCCATGTTTGACCGGGACACAGGTACCTCTCACTCGAATCGTGGTGAAAGGGCAGTCATGAGCAAAGGGGTAAACCATCGGGCGGGCTTCGTTCGAGTCCGCTCCGAGTCTTGAAACTTACCGGGTCAGCACCGGAGGCAAATGCTGATCCCAGGGGGCAATGGCTTCAAAGGCGGCGCAAAATTGCAGCACATCGGCATCGGCAAAACGGCGGCCGACCACTTGCAGGCCGATGGGCAAGCCGCTCGGGCTGAAGCCGCAGGGCACGCTGGCTGCCGGGTTGCCGGTGATGTTGAAAGGGTAGGTAAAGGGCGTCCAGCATGCCCATGGCACCGCGCCGTCCTGGCCGGCATGGCCCGCCGGGGCCACGTCATCGGCGGCGAACGGCAGGATCGGCAGGGTCGGCAGCAACAGCAGGTCGAACGTGTTGAACAGCGCGTGGACTTGATTGGCGAAGGCGGCGCGCTGTTGCACGGCGTTGAGGTAGCCGGCCAGGTCGTAATCGGCCGAGCGTCTGATCAACTCGGCGAAGCCTGGGTCGAGTTGATCCATCTGGTTGACCAGCGCTTTGCCATAGGCGATGCCACGCCCGCCCACCCAGAGGGTTTCGAAGGTGGCCAGCGGGTCTTGCCAGTCCAGGGTGCGCGTGGTGATGGTCACGGGCAACGCCTGCGCTATCTGTCGCACGGCGGCTTCGACTGCCGAGGCGATCACTGGGTCGACCGGCGTCTCGAACAAGGTCGGGCAGTAGGCGATGCGCAGTGGCCGTAACGGTTGTTCGCAGCGCGCCAGATAGGATTCGGTGGGGGCTGGCAGGGCCTGGTGATCCAGTGGGTCGGGGCCGGACAGAATATCGAACAGCAAGGCGCTGTCGCGCACCGTGCGGGTGATGGGGCCCGCGTGGCTGAGCATCTCGGTGGCCGACCAAGGCCAGGTCGGAATCCGCCCCAACGAGCCTTTTAGTGCAAAGGCGCCGCAGAAGGCGCCAGGAATCCGTACCGAACCGCCGCCATCCGAACCCAGTGTCGCCGGCACCATGCGCGCCGTCACGGCAATGGCCGAACCGGAACTTGAACCGCCGCTGGTGAGTTGTGGATCCCACGGGTTGCGACCATTGCCGAACACCCGCGAGGTGCTTGCGCCGGTCCAGCCAAATTCGGTAGTGGCGGTTTTGCCAAGGATGATCGCGCCGGCGTCCTTGAGGCGCCGGATGATCGGCGCATCCTGCACGGGCACATTGTCGAAGCCGGTCAGCGAACCCTTGGTGGTGCGCAATCCGGCGGTGGAAAACAGATCCTTGATGCCGAAGGGCACGCCATGCAGCGGGCCGCGAGAATGGCCGGCAAGGGCTTCGGCGGTCATGACCCGGGCCTGCTCCAGGGCCGCGTCGGCGTACACGTCGCCAAAGGCATTAAGTGTGGGATTGTGGGTTTCTATCGCCAGAAGACTGGATTCGACCAACTGCACGGGCGTCAGCCGACCCTCACGAATGCGCGCGGCTGCTTCGATGACGCTGGGCATGGATAAGGGGTGTTGATCCGTATTCATTGGCTATTCCGCAAGTGCTAGGTGAATGCTCGAGTGAATCCTTGGGCGTCGAGGCATTAAAGTCAGCGGAGAAAAAAGAGTCAAGTGGGTTTTGTTGGATTTGCTGGGTTTGTGGTTATTTGTTTTTTTTGGCGCCAGAAGGGTGCAGGAACAGCAGGTGTTCTTGTCGAAAAAGGGTGTCGCGCCCTCGAATGGGGCGGAGTATTTGCAAGTGTTTTGCGCCATCGGGACCTGCCTCTTCGCGAGCAAGCTGGGCTCCCGCAGCGTTGACCGATCTTGAGTCGTCAACCTGTGGGAGCAAGGCGTACCCGCCAAGCCTCAGCCCAGTCGATAGCGTTGCGGGCACGCTATGCGATGCTGCGGGCGCCTGCCTCGCACCGTTTCAGCCTCTCAGGCCAGTGACGTGGCGTTGCATCTCAATGATCCGCTGGTAGCTCGGCCATTGCGCGTCGGCGAAGTCCTTGATGCGAAGTACGTGGGAGAACTGCGGTGAGCTTTGCAGGGTCGTGGCCAGCGCCGCCCGGATCAGCACGATCTGTTCGGTGCTCAAGGAGAGGGAGCCGATCAGTGGCAATCCCGGTGCCGACGCCGTCCAGCCGAGGGTGCGGATCTGTGTGAGCCGCTCGGGATGTTCGTCAGCCAGATGCGCCCAGGTCACTGGGTCTATCGCGGCGATATCGGCCCGGCCGTCGCGCACGAACTCGACGCTGTTCACGTGCCCACCTGAGACCACTATTTCCCGAAAGAAATCGCCGTTTTCTGCCAAAGGCGCCACGGCATGGCGCAAGGCGTTCATGCCGCTGTGGGAGTCCTCGCCGTTGATCACCGCGACGCTCCCACGCAGGTCGGCCAGTGTCTTGAAGGGGCTGTGTTCGGCGACGATCAGCCGGCTGCTGTACTCGCCATCGTTGAAGCCTTCGGCCCGGTAGCAAGGCAGCGCCAGCAAGCTGACCTTGCCCTGCAAGCGTGTCATCAGCGGATAGCCGCAGGTTTGCGACAACAGCAGATGCGGATCCAGCCAATGCTCATCGATGTGGTTGAAATCGGGCTCGATGAGGGTGATGGGTTCGTTCCAGCCCAGTCCCTGGAGTGTCGTTGAAAAAGCTTCGAGAAAGGCGCTGTTTGCCTCGTGCAAAGGCGTCGTGATCCTGTACATGGGCAGCGAAACTTTCCAGTTGCTCATCAGGCGGCTGCTTCTACGGGGCGCTGTTCCATCGCCGGGTGCGCGGGGTCATCCACCGGACGCACCGCGTACTGGCGCAGCAACTGCAGATAGCCGCCCGGCACATGGAAGTTGCCGTTGGCGCTGAGGAAGGTGGCGCGCTGCGCGCGATAAAACGCCGGCAGTGAATACCAGGGCACGTCCGGGCGGGCGTGGTGCACGGCATGCAAGTTATTGTTGAGGAACAGCAGGCGGGTGAACCAGCCGCCCTCGTTGATCACCGTGCGCTCGGGCACCATGGGTTGGGCTCGGTGCTCGTAGAACGAGCGCACCGAAGCCAGCGCCAGCGCGGGCCAGGTCACCGCCAGCAGGTAGTACCAGGCCGGGATACCGGCGAAGCGTTGGATGGCATAAAGCATGGCCACGCAGAGCAATCCGTGGCCCAACCACATGGGCGCGCGGCGCCAGTCGCCACGGGCGATGGTGGTGTATTCGCAGGTCACTAACGCCAGCACGCCCCAGGGCGGCCCAAGCAGCAGGCGGCCGAGGAAGGTTTTGCGAATGCGCAGCAGGCGGCGCTTGAACGGCCCGGCCTGGGCCCAATGAGCTTGGGAAATATAGGTACTCTCCGGATCGATATCCGGCAGGGTCAGGCTGCTGTCGGTGTGGTGCAGCAGGTGTGAGTCGCGGTACAGCGCGTACGGATACCACACCGACAGCGGCGCGTAGCCGAACAGCGCGTTCAACCAAGGGCGGCGAGTGGGGTGGCCGTGAATCAACTCGTGCTGCAGGGACATGAACCACGCCACCCAGACGGCCAGCAGCACGGTGGTGATCGGCAGGTTCAACAGCTGCGCGCGGTAGGCCAGGAGGATGCCAGTCCAGCCGCTGTAGACGGCGATGACGACGATCCAGGTCGGCCATTCACCGGGATACAGGCGCGAGGGATGGGCAGGGCGGTGGTCAGTATTCATGGCGGTATTGCTTCATGGAAGGCTGCCTGTGGGTAAAGGCGGCGTCGCGGCCAGGCGTTTATCCGAATGGTGGTCACCCGGGAGTGATCGTCTAGGTGTTGCTTAGATCATAAAGCTATGGGTTTTTGCACGCCTAGATTAAATTGGAATTGGGTTATAGCCACCGGTGGCACCTGATTTGATTCATCGATACGTCGTTTCTGGCGCGGCGCCTCGTCGGTGCATTACTCTCAACGCACTCGGCGACCGCGCGAGCTGACAGGGAGAGGGCAGCGATGGAGCAGCAAAAGGCAGCGCAAAAAGAGGCAGACCAAAAAGCGCAATATGACGCGGAGTGCCTGCGGGTCAAGACGCGACGCGAGCATTTGTCCCTGCCGGCTTACAGCCCGGACTCCGGGGTTGCTCGGCCCTGGGGGTTGGCGTTATCCGGTGGGGGCATTCGCAGCGCCACCTTCTGCCTGGGGGTATTGCAAGCGCTGGCCCGCGCCCGGCGTACCGACCAACCGGACGACCCACCGGTGCTCGCCCGTTTCGATTACCTCTCGACCGTCAGCGGCGGTGGTTATATCGGCAGTTTTTTTTCAAGCCTGTTCCTGCCCAACCGGCTGCGCGGCACAGCCACCGGGCAGCCTTCGCAATCGCCTGCCGATGCGGCGCGCGATGCCTACAAGGTGTTCGAGTATGAACCGCCCGGCAAGATGAGCACGGGGGTCGATTATGCCAGCACAGATGTCGGCAAAGGGCCCGGTGCCTGGCTTCGTGAAAATGGGCGCTACCTGACGCCCACGGGCGGTGGCGACATGTTTTATGCGTTGGCGATGGCATGGCGCAACTGGCTGTCACTGCAGCTGGTGATCGGTATGCCGGTCGTCCTGGGCTTGACGCTGTTGTTTCTCGCGCAGATCGGTTTCGCCATCAACCTGTTCATCCTGCCGGTCGTAGCGCTTGGGATCATCGTGCTGCCGTGCGCCCTGGCGTATTGGTTGATCGTTCCTGACCAGGGCCTGGGCACACCGCCGAATCGCGCCAACCCGGCCTTTCGGTCTGCGATCGCGGTGGCAGCCACGCTGCTGTTGCTCGGTGTGGTCTGCCTGCGCATAGGCTACTCGCCAAGGGCAGCATGGCTCAGCCTCTATGGCGCGATGGTGACCGGCGGCGGGCTGACCGTGACGTCGTGGGTGGTCAGCAAGCTCCGCACGCATCAAGGCGGCAACACGGTGCGCAATTACCGAGTCCAGGTCACCCGCTATCTGAGTCGGGCCATCATCCTGCTGGTCGGCACGTTGATGCTGGCCAGTATGGCGGGCTTGGCACAGCAGGCTTACGGCTACCTGTTCAGTCCGTTCGGCGCGGCGGGTGTGGGTATCGTACCGGTGTTGATGTGGCTGGTCCGTCGCTTGGCCCTGCTCAGGGACGAGAAGGCCTTGCCGGGCTGGTTGGCGAAACTGCCGCTCGATACCCTGGCGCTGGTCGGCGCAACCTTGGTGGGCATGCTGGTATGCCTGACCTGGGCGCTGTGGGTGCTGTGGGTCGCGAACGACGGCGCCAATCAGGCGTTGACCGCCGATGCCAATCCACGCCTGTACGTCCTCGGGTTGCTCGCCTTGGTATTAACGGTCGTAGCGAGCCGGTTCGTCGGTTTTCTCAATACTTCCTCGCTGAACACCTTCTATGCGTCGCGTCTGGTTCGGGCTTATCTGGGAGCCTCCAATGGCCGGCGCTTCGGCGGGGCAAGCAGAGCCAAGCAGCTGTGCGTTGCCGAACCCTTGACCGACGATGATATCGACCTCGAGACCTTTTATGGCACGCCGACGGCCGGCCCGTTGCACCTGATCAATGTGACCATGAACTTGACCGTCGACCCTGGTGAGCAGTTGGTGCAACGTGACCGCAAGGGCAAACCGCTTTGCCTGGCCCCCTTTGACTGGACCGCACCTGGCAAACGCTCGACGAGTTTCATTCTGGATGGCGTCAGTTACCGGCGCGACCTGGCCCCCGGCCAGCGTTCCGAAATCATGCTGCCGCTCACCTTGGGGCAGTGGATAGGAACCTCCGGCGCGGCCTTCAGTACCGGGCTTGGGCGTGCGACCAGCCTGGGGTTTTCACTGGCGCTGGGTCTGGCCAACGTGCGCCTGGGTGTCTGGTGGCCCAGTCGGTTTCTCGATCCGGGTGACGACGGCCCCTACCAGCGCCGGGATCGGTCCTGGGCACGACGGTTTCCCACGCAGTCGTACCTGTTTTACGAGTTCACTGCGCACTTTCACGGGCATCGCCGGGACTTCCAGTATTTGTCGGATGGCGGTCACTTCGAAAACACGGCCACCTATGAGCTCTTGCGGCGCGAACGGGATATCGAGTTGATCGTGGTGTGTGACTGCGGTTGCGATCCGACATATCGATTCGACGACCTGGCCAATCTCGTGCGTCTGGCCAGGATCGATCAGCGCCTGGAGATCCGCCAAAACGCCGCAGTGCTGAATGATCCGGTGCTCGGCGAGGTCTTCGGCAGTATCGAGTACTTCCAACAACCGTTCGTCAACGGTAGCAAAAAGTGCGCGCTGTTATTCGATGTGTTCGACACGGCCGATCAGGGCGATGCGCCAACACCACGATGCCGCATCCTGGTGCTGAAGCCGCGGCTGATCAGCGCGCTGAGCGCCGATGTCGTCAACTACGCGCTGGTCAATGAAGCTTTTCCGAATCAGAGCACCATCGATCAGTTCTTCGACGAGGCGCAGTTCGAAAGTTACCGTCAGTTAGGGTTGAGCATCGGCTGCACGCTGTTTGGGGACAAGCGCACTAGCCCGGTGAGCAGCGCGTTGTGGCGTTACTTGAATCTTTCCTGAGTGGCTCGGGCCAAAGGCGTCGCCCATGAGGTCAACGGCTCTGACCTCATGGGCCGCTCGCGGCGTATCAGGCCATGGCCGGGGCGACCAGTTGCTTGACCTCCCGCCGCGCCAGCACCCAATAGAAGCCACCACCCAAAAAGCACCCGGTAAACCAGGCAAAATTGGCAACCGGCTTGAACCACGGAATAAACGTAAACACAATCCCGATCACCGTCGCCGCGATCAGCGCCTTGATCGCCGTCGGGTTGAAGCCCTGGGTGTACCAATACCGCCCGGTCGGCGAATCATCGAACAGCGCATCCACATCGATCTGCTGTTTTTTCACCACGTAATAGTCCACCAGCAGAATCCCGAACAGCGGGCCGATAAACGCCGCCAGCACGTCCAGGGTGTAGTGGATCACCTCGGGGTTGTTGAACAGATTCCAGGGCGTGATGAAGATCGAGGCCACCGCCGCGATCATCCCGCCGGCGCGCCAGCTGATCTTGCTCGGCGCGCAGTTGGCGAAGTCGAAGGCCGGGGAGACGAAGTTGGCGACGATGTTGATGCCAATGGTGGCGGTGACGAAAGCAAAGGCGCCGAGCAGCACCGCGACGCTGTTATCGATCCGGGCGACGGTGGCGATAGGGTCGTGGAGCATTTCGCCGAACACCGGCAGGGTGCCCGAGACGATCACTACGGTCACCAGGGAGAATGCCAGGAAGTTCACCGGCAAGCCCCAGAAGTTGCCGCGCTTGACGTCGGCCATGCTGCGGGCATAGCGGCTGAAGTCGCCGAAGTTGAGGGTCGGGCCCGAGAAGTAGGAGACCACCAGGGCGGTAGCCATGATGACTTGGCCGAAGGCTTCCCAGCCACCCAGGGATTTTTCCGAGAGGGTGAAGCTGATGTGGCTCCAGCCGGCCTTCCAGACGATCCAGCCCGCCAGCAGAAACATGACCGCGTAGACCACCGGGCCAGCCCAGTCGATAAAGCGGCGGATCGAGTTCATCCCAGTCCAGAACACCGCTGCCTGCACCACCCAGAGCACCAGAAAGCCCATCCAGCCCAGGTACGACAGCCCGGCAAAGGACACCTCGGCGTACTGCTGCATCGAAGGGAAGAAGCGCAGCACCACGATGATCAGCGCGCTGGACGCCAGGTACGTTTGCACACCGTACCAGGCCACGGCGATCAGCCCGCGAATCACCGCAGGGATATTGGCGCCGAACACGCCGAACGCCAGGCGGCAGATCACCGGATACGGCACCGCAGCCTGTTGGCTGGGTTTGGCCAGCAGATTGGCGACCACCTGGATGATGCAGATGCCGGCGATCAGGGCGATCAGTACCTGCCAGCTGGCGAGGCCGAGGGCGAACAGGCTGGCGGCGAATACGTAACCGCCGACGCTGTGCACGTCACTCATCCAGAAGGCGAAGATGTTGTACCAGTTCCAGTCCTGCTGCACCGGGCCGAGGTCTTCGTTGTACAAGCGCGGGCTGTAGCCCTTGGGAAGCTGTGGATTCATCGTACGCACTCTCCTGGATGGATGCCGCCCCGCGCATTGCATACGGATGGAGGCTTTGTTGTATACGATGCGTTACGCAGGATGCGTGCCATTTCTAGGCGAGCCGGGGCGAGGGTTGATGCAGAACGGTTTTTTCGTCGGTTGATATCACTTGGCTATTCCATGAAATCGGGGTTTCGCCCCGTATAAGTGCGCCCACGCGCAGCGCTGGTGCACTGGATTCTGGTGATGGCAAATAGGATTGAAGTTGTATACGATCAGCGCAACAGCACGCCTCAGTGAACCTATGAACGCCCATCTGTTTCCCATTGATCCCGCTCCAAGCCGTGGCAGCCAGAGCCGCGACGAGCACATCTACCAGGAGATCCTCGACGCCATCGTCGAGCATCGCCTGTTGCCCGGTGTGCGGCTGCCGGAAGACGCCCTTGCCGAGGCCTTCAACGTCAGCCGCACGGGCATTCGCAAGGTGCTGCAACGCCTGGCGCTGGAGCGCATGGTGACGCTGCGCCTGCATCGCGGTGCAGAAGTGGCGCAGCCCAGCGCCAAGGAGGCTCAGGATGTGTTCGCCGCACGCCAGCTGATCGAGCCGGCGGTGATGCCCGCCGTGGTCGCCAACGCCGACGCCACGCAACTCAAGCAACTGCGCGCGCTGGTGGATGAAGAACACCAGGCGCAACGCCAAGGGCTGCAAAGCCGGGCGATCCAGTTGTCGGCGCGTTTTCATGTGCAGCTGGTGGCGCTGGCCGACAATCAGGTGTTCAGCGAGCAGGTCGCCAGCCTGACCACCCGTTCGTCCCTGATCATCGCCGTCTACGGTTCGCGGCGCAGCGTCGGGTGCGACTGTGGCGATCATCTGGAACTGGTCGAGCTGCTGGAGCGCGGCGACGCCAGCGCGGCGGCGCAGTGGATGGGCGAGCACCTGACCAGCATCCGCGCCAGCTTGCACATCGACCCGAAAACCCCGGCCGAGCCGGATTTCAAAAGCCTTTTCAAACGTTGACTCACCGCTCGGGCTGCCCATGAAAATTCAGGTCATCAATCCCAACACCAGCCGCAGCATGACCACCAGCATCGGCCGCGCCGCCATGGCCGTGGCGCGGCCTGAAACTGAAATCATCGCGTGCTGCCCGCAAGACGGCCCGGCCTCCATCGAGGGGCATTTCGACGAAGCCATCGCTGCGGTCGGCGTGCTGGAGGAGGTGCGCAAAGGTGTGGCGGCGGGCGTCGATGCCCACGTGATCGCCTGCTTCGGCGACCCCGGCCTGTTGGCTGCCAGAGAGCTGGCGCGCGGCCCGGTGATCGGCATCGCCGAAGCGGCGTTCCATGTCGCCAGCCTGATCTGCACGCGCTTTGCCGTGGTGACGACCCTGACCCGCACGCGGATCATCGCCGAGCACCTGCTGCGCAATTACGGCATGACCGAGCACTGCACGTCGGTGCGCTGTGTCGATATCGCGGTGCTGGAACTGGAAGCGTTGGGCGAGGACCTACTGGTCGAGCGCATTGCCGAACAGGCCCTGCTGGCGCGGGATCAAGAAGGGGCGGGGGCGATTGTGCTGGGCTGCGGCGGCATGGCCGATCTGCCGGCGCGGGTAAGTGAGCGCGTCGGATTACCGGTGATCGATGGCGTGGCCGCTGCGGTCAAATTGGCCGAGATGTTGGTCGAGTTGGGGTTGCGGACCAGCAAACATGGCGATCTGGCGTATCCGCTGGCCAAAGGCTTCGCCGGGCGCTTTGGTCATTTTGGTCTGTAGCGAAGTCAGTCGCAGCCACGGATCAATCAGTCGAAGCCATACAGCCGCGCTGGATTGTCGACCAGCACGGCGTCGCGCGCGGCTTCACTGCCCGTCCATTCCCCGAGTAATTCCAGCAAGCGCGCATCATCCGGCGCATGGGCTTCGGTCACGTGCGGCCAGTCGCTGCCCCATACGAGCCGCTGGGGCGCGCACTGCGCAAAGGCCTTGGCGATCAGCGAGGCGTCGGGATAATCCGGGCCGCCGATCGCGGTATTCAGGTAGGCGCCACTGAGCTTGACCCAGGCCCGATCAGCCTCGATCAAACCGGCGATGAATCTGAATGCCGGATGGCTGGCGGCGCTGCCCGGCGGCAGGCGGCCGAGGTGATCGAACACGATCGGCACCGGAAGATTCGCCAGTAACGCCTGCTGGTCGAGGATTTGCTCGGCGGCCATGTGGATCTGTATGTGCCAGCCCCATTGGGCGACGCGCGCTGCCAGCGCGGCGATATCCTCGACGTGCACCACCTGGTCGGCCGCCTTCCACAGGCTGAAGCGCAGGCCGCGCACGCCGCCTTCGTGCAGGCTCTGCAGCTCATCGTCACTGATCGAAGGCGCGACCACCGCGATACCCCGGCCCTGGCCGGTCAACTGATGGAGGGCATCGAGCAGGCAGCGGTTATCAGTGCCGTAGAGTTTCGACTGCACGATGACCGCTCGTTGCAGACCCAGATGCTGCTGCACCCGGCGATAGTCATCCAGGGTGCGGCCGCCACTGCCCGTCGGTGACGGGGCAAAGCGTGGATCGTTGATATGCAGATGCGCGTCGCAGGCGTTTGCCGGCATTGGCCAGTGGATCGTGGTCATCACTGTGTTCCCGTTTGAAAGCCTTACACCAACAGCAGTAACGCTGCACCATAGGCAAACGCCGCCACCAGAAAAGTCACGAAGGTGAAGCCCAGCACCCGCTGCACGCCGACCCCGGCCATGGCGACCACCGGCGCGGCCCAGAACGGCTGCATCATGTTCGACACCTGCTCGCCCATGGCCACGGCCATGGTAGTGGCTGGCAACGAGGCGTGCAGGGTCATGGCCGCCGGGATCGCGAACGGCCCTTGCACGGCCCAGTGCCCGCCACCGCTGGGGATCAAGAAAGTCACCAGCAACGAGCACACGTAGCTCCAGAACGGCAGGGTGTGCGCGGTGGAGATCGCCACGAAGCCTTTGGCGATCACCCCCGGCAGCCCGGTGGCTTCCATCATGCCCATGATGCCGCCGTACAGCGGGTATTGCAGGAGCATCGAGCCGCTTTGCCGCGCCGCGCCCTTGACCGCGTCGGCATAGGCCAGCGGGTAGCCATGCAGCAGCACGCCAGCGGTGAACATCACGGTGATCACGCCATTGACGCCCGACAGCTGCACATGGCCGAACCACGACGCGGCGATCACGCCGATGCCCAGCGCGCCCATGAGCAGGCTGCCCAGTGGCGAGTATTCGAGGAACTGCGCGAAGCTGCGCGGCCCTTGGGGTTTGACGCTAGGGACAGGGTCGGGATAGCGGCTGGTGTCTAGCACCACAGCGTCTTCGTCACGCGGGCGCAGGGCGGCGAGCACGAAGGGCATGATCACCAGCAGCGCCAGGGTCGGCACCATGTTGAACGCGGTGAATACCATCTCGTTGATGCTCAGCACCTGGCCGCTGACCTTCTCCACGACGTTCATCGGGTTGCCGGGGCTGGTTTGCGCCAGCACGATGGAGCTCGACAGGCCGCCTGCCCAGACCACCCAGCCGGAGAACCCGGCCGCCACCAGCCAGGCGAAGTCGACGCGCATGCGCTTGGCGATTTCCCGGGCGAGCAGGGCGCTGAGCACCAGACCGAAGCCCCAGTTGAAGAACGAGGTGATGGCCACACAGAGGAAGATCATCGCCCCTGCCTGTGCTGGTGTGCGTGCAAACGCAATCACCCGAGTGAAGAAGCGCTGCACCACCGGCGCATGGGCCATGGCGTTGCCCAGTACCAGCACCAGGGTGATCTGCAGGGCAAAGGTGAAGATGTTGAAGAAGCCCTTGTACCAGCCGCTGAGCAGGGCATCGAGGCTGAAGTTAGGCGCTACCATCCAGGCCACGGCGGCGACCACGAAGGTGATGAACATGGCAAGCACGAAGGGGTCGGGGATGGTCCGCTCGAACAGCGCGATGGTGCTTTCGGTAAAGCGTGTGCGCAAGGTTCGATGGCCTCCAGAGAGGCCCAAGGGGGCGGTGCTGTGCATAGGGTTATCCCTTTTATTGTGTTTGTGAGGGCAAGCCAGGTCGCCCTGGCGGTGACAGCATTGGATCGGACGAGGGGTGAATCAGAGCAGCGCGCCGTTAGCCCGCAGCACGTCGATCTGTTCGGCACTGAAGCCGTATTCGGCCATCACCCGATCCGAGTCGGCGCCGAACACCGGCGCGGCAAACGGCTTTGGCCCAGGGGTGCGACCGAAGTCGATGGCCCGGGTGAAGCCTCGATAACGGCCCACCACCGGATGCTCGAACTCGCCGATCAGCTCTTCGGCCAGGCACTGTGGATCGTCGAACATGTCGTCGACCCGGCGCGCGGCGGCACAGGGTACCGCCTCACCGAAGACCTGCTCCCATTCCAGGGCGCTGTGTTGCTGCAGAGCCTCGTGCAACTGCGGGACGATCACCTGATGCTGTTCAGCACGCTTGCGCACCGTGTCGAAGCGCTCGTCGGACGCAAGGTGCGCCAGGCCGGTTTTCTCGCACAGCGCCTTCCAGAAGTGCGGCGTGTTGGCCGACAGGTACAGGTGGCCTTCGCGGGTCGGATGAATACCGGTGATGCCACCCGAGCGCATGTCGCGGTCGAGCTCGCGGGGTTCGTCGTCGGCCCACACCAGCCGCGCCGATTGCATCGCCAAGGCACTGCGCAGTAACGATACGCCGACTTCCTGGCCCAGCCCGGTGCGCTCGCGCTCGTACAAGGCCGAGGCTACGCCGCTGGCGACCATCGCTGCCGCATAGTAATCCACCACCGAGCCGTACAGCACTTCGGGCGCGCCGCCAGGCTTGGCCTGGGCCACGCACATGCCGGTCATGGTCTGCAGTACCTGGTCGTAGCCGGCCTTGGCTTTGAGCGGGCCTTTTTCGCCATAGCCGGTGACCGCGCAATAGATCAGCCGTGGGTTGAGGGTCTGCAACTCGGCATAACCCATGCCTAGCCGCTGGGGCACGCCGGGGCGAAAATTGTGCACCAGCACGTCGGCTTCGCGCACCAGGGTCAGCAGCGCCTGCAGACCGCCGGCGGTCTTGAGGTCAAGCGCGACGCCGTCCTTGCTGCGGTTGACGCCCAAAAAGGCACGGCTTTCGCTGCTCAGGGTCGACGGGTATTTACGCAGATTGTCGCCACTGGGCGGCTCGACCTTGATCACCCGGGCGCCTTGGTCGGCCAGCAGCGAGCAGCCATAGGGGCCGGCGATGTAGGCGCTGAGGTCAAGAACGGTGATGCCGGCCAGAGGGCCGGATGCGGGTTGAACAGCAGAAGGCATGGAGATTCTCCGATCTTGTTATCCGCGCTTCAACGGGTGGTCGCGGCGCTACGTCGGTTCATTCTGTGAGGGGCAACAAGGAATTAAAAACGTTTTTTAGTGGTTTGAGAGTCCATAAAAAATGGACTCATCTTGTCGTTGACTCGGCGAACAGCACCTCGCAGAACACCTCGATCAAGCGCTCCTTGGCTGAATTGCGTTTCCACACCAGCCCGATCGGGCGATGCAGGCCAGTGCCGGGCAGGGCGATCTGTGCCAGACCATCAAGCTGGCCATGCAGCGGCCGCCACTGCGGCACCAGCGACACGCCCAGTTGCCCGCGGACCATGGCAGCAATGGCGTCCAGTGTGTCGATCTCGAAGCGTTCGCGGGGCTGGATGCCGTTCTGCAACAGGTAACGGTCGGCCATCACCCCGCCCCAGGAACTGCGGTGATAACGAATGAACGGCTCGCTGCGCAGCACCTCATGGGCGGCCTGTTGCGCCAGTGCCTGCGGGGCCAGCACCACGAACGGTTCATTGCGCAGCGGCCGCCAGATGAACTCCTTGGGCAGGTCGAATTGCGGCAGCACCAAGAGGGCGATATCGATGTCGCCCGCCACCACCTTGCGGTACAGCTCGGTCGAGACCGCAGGCTCGACATGCGGGTGCAGGTGCTCGTAGTTGTCGATCAGATTCGCCAGCACGCCGGGCACCACATAGGCCATGGCCGAACTGATGCAGCCAATGCGCAGCTCGCCGACCACGCTGTCCAACGCGGCGATGGCGCGCAGGTCGCGGGTGCGCTGCAGCAGGTCGGCGGCCGGACCGAGCAGCGCGGCGCCGGCGGCGGTGAGCTGCATGGTGCGTCCGGCGCGGCTGAGCAAGGTCTGCCCGACTTCGTGCTCCAGCGCCTTGACGCGCTGGGCCACCGCGGTGGGGGTGAGGTTTAGCTTGCGCGCGGCGGCAGCGGTGGAGCCGAGCTGCGCTACGTGCAGGAAGCTGTCGAGATAGCGTGTGTCCATAGTGAATAAATTCTGGATTCTGAACCTAGAGATAAGCACTTTAACTAACTTTTAACCTTTTGCACTATGGCCCCTGCCACCGGAGCCACCTCCGGGGTTTCCAATAACAATGCCGGGTATGGGAGCGCAATGCCCATCGCCAGGCGCGGTGCACGCTGGCTTCAGCCCGCACCGTCGAAAACACAGGTGCCCCATGCGCAGTAAATTGTTCGTCCCGGGCTCACGCCCCGAGCTGTTCCCCAAGGCCATGGCCTCGGCCGCCGATGGCATCAGCTTCGATCTCGAAGACGCCGTGGCCGAAAGTGCCAAGGCCGATGCTCGGGCGCAACTGGCCAGCTACCTGAGCCAGCCGCCGAGTGCGAGCAAGCAACTGCTGGTACGCATCAACGCGCAAGACTCGATCCACTACCTGGCCGACCTCGAGGCGCTGGTCGCCACTCATGTGCAGATCATCAATCTGCCCAAGGCCGAAGACCCCGAGCAGATCCTGCGCCTGGCCGACACCTTGCAGCAGCTTGAACAGCGCGCCGGGCGCCGGGTGCCGCTGACTATCCTGGCCAATATCGAATCGCCCCGTGGCCTGCGCCAGGCCGCCGCCATCGCTGCCGCGCATCCGCGGGTCATGGGCTTGCAACTGGGCTTTGCTGATCTGCTGGAACCGCTGGGTATCGATCGGCATGCGGTCAACGTCATTCAGCAGATCCAGCTCAGCGTGCGTCTGGCCGCCGGTGAGGCCGGGGTAGCTGCCTATGACGCAGCCTATGCAGCCATCAACCGCCCCGAGGGCTATCGCGACGAAGCGGTTTACGCCCGACGCCTGGGATTTGCCGGCAAGTCGTGCATTCATCCTTCACAAATCGCCCTGGCCAATGAAGCCTTCGTGCCCAATCGAGATGAAATCGCCAAGGCGCAGCGCATCGTTGCCGCTGCGGGTGACGCTGCGCGTGCGGGGGTGGGGGCCTACCAGGTCGATGGCCAGATGGTCGATGCGCCGTTCGTGCGCCGCGCCGAGATGCTCCTGGCCCAAGCGCGACAGGCGGGGCTGCTGACGCACTGAAACGCTGCCGACACCTTCTACAACAATAAGATGAGGTTCCCATGCATAACGTCGACACCCTGGCCGCCGCGCCACCGCAGGCGTCGCTGTTCGAGCGGCTGATGAATATCCGCATCAGCTTCATTCCGGTGCCGGTCTACCTGGTGCTAGTCGCCCTGGTGGTCGGTCTGCTGATCGAGCATGAACTCAAGCCCGATCTGCCGACCATGATCGCCATCATCGGCTTGGGTGGCGCCACCTGCGGCGAGCTCGGCAAGCGCCTGCCGTTTATCGGCAAGATCGGCGGCGCGGCCATCGTCTCGGCGTTCCTGCCCTCGTACCTGGTGAGCCTGGGCTGGGTGCCGCAAGAGATCATCGCGCCGGTGACGTCCTTTACCAAACAGAGCAACTTCATCTACCTGTTCGTCTCGGCGGTGGTGGTGGGCAGCATTTTCACCATGGACCGCAACCTCATCGTCAAAGGCTTCGCGAAGATTTTCGTGCCGTTGCTGCTGGGTTCGGTGCTGGCCCTGATCGCCGGTGTCGCGGTTGGGCTGTTGTGTGGATTGCCGTTGCGCCAGGTATTGTTTTTCGTGATCGTGCCGGTCATGGGTGGCGGGCTCGGCGAGGGCGCGATTCCGCTATCGGTCGGCTACGGCGAAATCCTCGGCATGGACTCGGGCAAGATTCTCGCGCAGTTGCTGCCGATCATTTTGCTCGGCAACCTGTGTGCGATCCTCGCCTGCGGTGCGCTGGACCTTTTGGGCAAGCGCTATCCCTCGCTGACCGGGAACGGCCGCTTGCAGATGGCCGAGATCTCGGATGACGCGGTTGCCGACCAACCGGTGAAAATCCAGTTCGACGGCCAGACCATCAACCAAGTGATCGCCGCCGGCATGTGTGCCATCACCCTCTACCTGGCCGGTGTGCTGCTGCATGCGCTGTTCGGCCTGCCGGGGCCGGTGTGCATGTTGTTTTTGGCGGTGCTGCTGAAGCTGGCCAACGTGATTCCGGCACGGCTGGAAACCGGTGCGCGGTTGTTGTTTCAGTTCTTCACCACGTGCGTGACCTATCCGCTGCTGTTCGCCAACTCCATTGCCGTAACGCACTGGAGCGAGCTGACGGCCGCACTGCATATCGGCAATGTGCTGACCATTGCGAGCACGGTGTTGACCTTGGTGCTGACGGGGTTGGTGGTGGCGCGGCGGTTGAACCTGTATCCGATCGATACGGCGATTGTGAATGGCTGCCACAGCGGGTTGGGCGGGACGGGGGATATCGCGATTTTGACGGCGGCGAACCGGATGCAGCTGCTGCCGTATGCGCAGATATCGACGCGGATCGGGGGGGCGATCACGGTGATGGGGGCGTTGTTGATTTTGGCGAATATGGGGCCGGTGGGGTGAGGTCGGGCAGACCGTCTATCACATCGCGGGCCCCCATCCCCAGCACACCCCAAGACTGAACTAGCCTGAATCACCCGCCCGCCGTTCGCCTCCCCCCCCATCAGAACACCGTGCGGGAAGGAGACCCGCATGGCTATCTACAACGTAAAAAACTACGGCGCCAAAGGCGACGGCAGCACCGACGACACGGCGGCCATCCAGGCGGCCATCGATGCAGCGGCGGCAGACGGTGGTGGGCAGGTGTATCTGTCCAGCGGCACCTACACGCTCAGTTCCACCGCCGCAGGCAGTGCCTTGCAGCTCAAGGACTTCACCTCGCTGACCGGCGACGGCATGGGCCAGACGGTGCTCAAGCTGGCCGACGGCTCGACCGGGGCGACCTCGGTGGTGCACGGTGACGGTGATTCCATTGGCGCGAGCAGCTTGACCATCGACGGCAATCGGGCCGGCAACAGCGGTACGGTGCAGGGGTGGGTCAGTGGCACCAGCGACGACGTCACCCTGAGCGCCGTAGAAGTGGTCAACGCCAGTGGCGATGGTTTCGACCTGCGCAGTGTGGGTCATCAATTCAGCGTGAGCGACAGCGTTGCGCGGTTCAATGGTATCGCCGGGTTCCACGCCGACGGCCAGGCCAATAGCTACATCCATGATTCGCTGGCCCAGAGCAACGGGGACGCAGGCTTCGACCTCGGCGGCGAACTGACGGTACTCGACAGCGACGCCCTCACCAATGGCAACGACGGCTTCGTGCTGCGCGAAGGCGAGAGCAGCAGTGCCGGCACCAGCCGTATCGTGATCGATGGCGGCAGCGCCGTGGGCAACAACAGTAACGGTGTCGACGCGGTGCTGGTCCATGGTTTTCAGATCAGCGCGATGGACCTGCACGGCAACCTCTACAACGGCATCCTCAGCGATGCCAGCAGCGACGGGGTCATCACTCAGAACCACGTGTTCGGCAACGACTACGACGAGTTTTCGTATTCCGAAATCGACATCAGCGGCTGGACCGGCAGCCCCGCCACCACGGCGAACAACGTGTCGGCGACCCACAATGTGGTGACGGGCGGGCACAACAGCTATTACGGCATCACCGTGGGGATCGACACGGGCGACTACAACACCGTCGCCGACAACATCGTCAGCCAGACGGTCCTGCCGATCGTGGTGGTCGGCGAGCACAGCGTCAAAAGCAACAATGTCGCGTTCGTGCGCCTGTATGGCACCGATCACGCCGACGTCATGAACGGTGGTGTGGCACGCGACCAACTCGTCGCCGGTGATGGCAACGATACGCTCAATGCCGGCGCGGGCGCCGATGTGCTCGATGGCGGCGGCGGCGTGGATTTGCTGACCACCGGTGCTGGCGCCGATGTGGTGCGCTTCGACACCCTGGCCGACAGCTACCGCGATGCGGCCCATAGCTACGCCGACCGCATCACTGACTTTGACGCCACCAGCGATCGCCTGGACCTCTGCGCCTTGGGTTTCAGCACGTTGGGCAACGGCCATGGCGACACGCTGCTGCTGAGTTACAACGCGGCGCTGGATCGTACCTACCTCAAGCATCTGGATGCGGACGCGGCGGGCAATCGTTTCGAGGCGGTGCTGCTCGGCGACCACCGCGACTTTACCGTGGCCAATCTGCAGCAGCTCGCTGAAGGCACGGCGGCAGCCGATTCGCTGAGCGGCTCGGCGCTCGCCGACTCCCTCTACGGCGGCGATGCACGCGACACTCTGCACGGCCTGGGCGGCGACGACCGGTTATTCGGCGACGGCGGTGGCGACCGCCTGGAGGGTGGCGCGGGGGCCGATACTTTTGTCTATCGCGAGTTGAGCGACAGCCTGCGATCGAACGCAGCCGGCGGTACTGCGGGGCGGGACATGGTGATGGACTTTGACGCCAGCCTGGGCGATCAGCTCGACGTTTCAGCGCTGGGCTTCACCGGTCTTGGCGACGGTCATGGGCATACGCTCAAGGTCAGCGTCAGTGCCGATGGCGAGCAGACAGTGCTCAAGTCGCTGGAGCAAAATGCCCAGGGTGAGCATTTCGAGATACTGCTGGCGGGGGATCATCAGTTCGAGCTGTCCCAGGACAGCATTCTCTTCGCCCAGCCCTTGGGCAACACCCCCAGCGTGCTGCCGAGCTGGCTCGATCACAACGTTTACGGCACTGGCGGCGCCGATACCCTGATTGGCGATTCGACCGACAACTGGATCCGCGGCGGTGATGGCAATGACCGGCTCAGCGGCGGCGTCGGCGACGATACGTTGGTCGGCGGTGGCGGCGCGGATGTGATGAACGGCGACACGGGCAACGATACCTTTGCCTATACGAAAGTCAGCGACAGCTTTCGCCAGGGCAGCTCGGTGTTCGCCGACACCATCAACGGCTTCTCGGCTTACAACGACCGGCTGGATTTCTCGGCCTTGGGCTATACCGGGCTGGGGGATGGGCATGGGGAGACGTTGAAATTGGTGCAGGACTCTGGCCGGACGTTTTTGCGCGATCTGGACGGGGATGCGCAGGGGCGCTTGTTCGAGGTGCGGTTGGCGGGAGATTTGAAGGCGCATCTGACGGCGGATAATTTTGTCTTTGCTGAGGCGGCGCAGGTCGAGCCGTTGCAGTTGTTGGGGGTGACGCACGGGGTTGGCGACGTGGCGTGAATGAGCATTTCCATTGATCGTGCTCACTGTTTTTTATCCGCAGGGCGGTGAAACGATTTCGCTGCCTTGACCTTAAGTTGCATACAACCTATGGTTTGATTCACGTCTAAACCAATAAAAACCGGATTTAACCGGAAGGTTGTATACGATGTCTGCTTCGCACCTTACCCTCGTTCCCAGCGATGATCCCTATTCTCTGATCAAGCAAGCCATCAGCGACGCCCGTTATGTGCCCGGCGAATTCCTCCGCGAATCGCGCATCGCCGAAGACTTGGGCGTCAGCCGCACCCCGGTGCGCGAAGCCATCCGCCGCCTCGAAGCCGAAGGCTGGCTTGAAGTCTTGCCCAACCGCGGCGCGAGGGTCAGGCGGTGGTCGACCCGCGATGTCGAGGAAATTTTCGAAGCCCGCCTGTTGATCGAACCCTATCTGGTCGGCCAGGCCGCATTGCGTGTCACGCCGGAGCAGATCACCGAACTCGATGAGCTGGCCGAGCGCACCCGCGTGATCGCCAGCCGGGGCCTGGATGCCGAGCCCACCGACAGCTGGTTCGACACCAACAAGCGCTTTCACGACATCCTCACCGCCGCCGCGGGCAACAGCCGCTTGGCGCAGTCGCTGCAATCGATGAAGGAGGTGCCGCTGATCAAGTGGACCTACGCCAGCTACCGCGATACAGACCGCGAGCGCAGTGCGGGGCAGCACATCGAGATCGTGCAGGCGGTGAGGGCGAGAAATCCGGCCTGGGCCGAGGCGGCGATGCGCTGTCACATTCTCGCGGCGCAGACCTCGCTGTTGGCCAGACTCGACCACGCGTTGATCGATCAGACCCCTGACTAAAAACGTGCGGGCGCGCGGTTGTATCGCCTATCAGTACTGCGCCGAAAAGGACCGGCATCGGCTGCCCCTCAGTGGGACACAACAACAATAAGAACGGCAGGAGACTGCATCATGACAAGCACGGTAAATGCAGGTGCGCGGCTGGATCGGCTACCCACGTCGAGCTTCCATCGGCGCATTCTCTGGTTGATCGGTGGGGGCATGTTCCTCGACTCTTTCGATCTGTATCTGGCGGGCGGGGTGCTCGGCGAACTAGCGCGCAGCGGGTGGTCGTCGTTGCTGCTCAACGCGGCGTTTCTGTCGTCGACCTTCATCGGCATGCTGATCGGTGCCATCGCCGCCGGTATCCTGGGCGACGCCAAAGGGCGCAAGTTCACCTATCAGTTCAACCTGGCGATTTTCGGCCTCGCGTCCCTGGCCGGTGCTTTCGCGCCGAACATGGAGTGGCTGATCGCGTGCCGCTTCATCATGGGCCTCGGGCTGGGCGCTGAGATTGTCGTCGGCTACGGCTCGATCGGCGAGTTCATTCCGCCGGCGGTGCGGGGTAAATGGTCGGCGTATCTGTCGCTGATCACTAACGCGGGCCTGTTCTTTTCGACCTTCATTGGTTTCCTGCTGATCCCGACCCTCGGTTGGCGCGCGATGTTCGCTATCGTCGGGATCGGCGCGCTGGTGATCTGGGTGCTGCGCAAAAAGATGCCCGAGTCGCCGCGCTGGCTGGAGTCCAAGGGGCGCTTGAGTGAGGCCAACGCGATCCTCGAAGAGATAGAAGCCGAGACGGCCCAGGGTCGCGCCTTGCCGCCGATCACCGAGAACTATGCCGCGCCAGTGCGCAAGACGCGGATGAGCGAATTGTTCGGGCGGGCGTTGCGGCGCCGGACCTGGATCGCCATCTGCATCCAGGTGGCGATCAATATCGTCATCTATGGCTTTATCGTCTGGGTGCCGACCTTCCTGCTGCACCAGGGTATCGACCTCAAGGCCTCGCTGGGCTACACCGCGCTGATGTCTTTGGGTGGGCCGGCAGGCGCCTTGGTCGGTGCGCTGTTGGCCGATCGCATCGGGCGCAAGAACGGCATCATCGTCATCTCCATCGCGGCTGCGGTGGTGGGCTGGTTCTACGGCCAGTCCACCAGTATCAGCATGGCCGTGAGTCTGGGCTTCGTGCTGTTCACCTTGACCTATCTGCTGGTTGCGTTGGGCATCGCCACCTATATTCCGGAATTGTTCGCCACCGAAAATCGGATGCGCGGCAGTGGTGTGGCCGGCGCGGCGGGGCGTATTGCCGGCATCGTGGCGCCGCAGATCGTCGTTGCCGTGTATGCGCTGGGCAATATCGAAAACGTGCTGCTGGTGATCATCAGTGCCTTGCTGGTCATGGCCGTGGTGCTGTTTTTCTTCGGCGTTGAAACCAATCGTCGATCCCTTGAAGACATTGCGGTCCAGGTGCCTGAGCGGACTCGCGTCGAGCGCGCACTGGGCGTCACCAAAGACCTTCATCACTGAGTGAGATCTGTCATGAGTTCATCCTTGAGAAAGCAATTGAAAGCCAAGCTGGCCGGCGACGAGCTGGTAGTCGCACCGGGCGTGTTCGATCTGATTTCGGTGCGTATGGCCGACAGCCTTGGCTTCGACTGCCTGTACATGACCGGCTTCGGCACGGTGGCGTCCTATCTGGGCGAAGCCGATGCGGGCCTCGCCACTTACACCGACATGCTCAACCGGGTGACGGCGTTCTGCGCGGCCAGCCGTACGCCGATCATCTGCGATGCCGATACCGGTTATGGCGGGCTGTTGAACGTCGCTCATACCGTACGCGGCTATGAGCGGGCAGGGGCGGCGGGTATCCAGCTCGAGGACCAGGAATTTCCGAAAAAATGCGGCCATACGCCGGGGCGCCGAGTGATCGCCCAGAGCGATATGGTGCAGAAGATTCGCGTTGCGGTCGAAGCGCGGCAAGACCCGGACATGTTGATCGTCGCGCGTACCGATGCGCGCACTTCATTGGGCCTGGACGAAGCGATGCGCCGCTGCGATGCGTATTTGGAGGCAGGCGCCGATGTGCTGTTTCTCGAGTCGCCGGAGTCCGAGCAAGAGCTCGAAGCCATTGGTAAACGCTTCGATGTGCCGTTGCTGGTCAATGTGGTGGAAGGCGGGCGTACACCGCAACTGCCGCCGGCCGAGCTGCAACGTCTGGGTTTCTCGCTGGCCATTTATCCGGCGTCGGGGTTCCTGGCGGTGGCGAAGGCGCTGCATGAAGTCTATGGCGAATTGCGTGCGCGCAAGGGGACGGTGGGGCATCTGGATGAGCTTTATTCGTTCGAGAAGATGTGCGAGTTGATGGGGTTTCCGGCGGTTTGGGAGTTTGATCGCAAGCATGCGCAGTGATTGGGTGGTCAGTTTGAGGCTATTGGATTGCGGTGGTTCTGCTTTCGAGCCGGCCTTGGGGTCGCTGCCCCCGCCATTGGCCCCTCGCTGACGCTCGGGGTTCCCGCGCTCCGGCACGCTTGCGCAGGGCACGCCCCGATGGGCCTTCCATGGCCCAACGGGGCTTGGCCGGCATCCATGCCGGCCATCCCTGCGCAAGCGTACCTCCACGCGGCCTGCTGGAAGGGGGCCGCGACCCCAAGGCCGGCTCGAAAGCAGAACAGTGATATTGGTGGTGTCTGCTCTTTCATGACATAGCTCAAATCTCGGCTGGTCCTTTGCTGCGGGCCTGTGCGGCCGCCCCTCCAGCAGGCCGCGTGGAGGCGCCTGAAGAGAGGGAGATCCCGGCAGGATGCCGGGTCAGGCGCGTTGGGCCAAGGATGGCCCATTGCGCCGTGCCCTCTCTTCAGGTGCCGGAACGCGGGAACCCTGAGCCTAAGCGAAGGGCCAATGGGCAGGGCGAGCCGCACAGGCCCGCAGCAAAGGACCACACCCCAATCTCCAGCCCACCGAAGCGTGCCCAAACCCAAATACGAGAGGCCGGTCCCATTTGCACCAGCCTGCCGCAGGAACCATCACGCGCAGCACCCGGCCCGATCCTAAGGCGTTTGCCCAACATGCCCTGCCGCCGAACTATCTGCCGACTCACCGCCATGCCTGACACCCTGCGGATGCTCTTCAGTCATATCCGCACCGGTCGCATCGGGCAGGCACAGCGCCGCAACGAATGCGATCGCATAGGAGCTGATCGCGAACACCCCCATGGCCGTCGGCAAACCCATTGCGGTCGAAGCGAAGCCCACCGCCGCCGGCATGATCGAGCCGAAACCGCGGCCGAAGCTGGTGCAAAAGCCTGCCCCATTGGCGCGGATGCGAGTGGGGTAGAGCTCGGCAAAGGCGACCGGCAGCCCAGACGCCAGGCCGCCCTGAAACGCACCGAGCAACAGCCCCAGGCCTAGGGTGACGGTCATGTTGATCGGCGCAAACGTATAGACCGAAACCACGCAGGCCTGGCAAAGCAGAAACAGCAGGAACGCCTTACCGCGGCTGATATGGTCACTGATACGCCCATACACGAACGGCCCCAGCAGCGAGCCGATGATATTCACCGCGAGATAACCGGAGGTCGAGGCCACCGGAAGGTTGAGCACCATGCGCATATAGGTGGGCAGCCAGGTGATCATGATGTAGGCGCCACCGAAGATACCGCTGGCCAGCACCGTACTGATCAGCGTGACCCGCCGATGTTGCGCGCCGAATATTTCCTTGATGTCGAGTTTCTTGCGTGGCTGACTGGCGGCTTGGGTGAAGGCCGCGGACTCTGGCACCAGGCGACGGATGAACCAGATCAGGAAAGCCGGTAGCAGGCCGATGGCGAAGAACGCGCGCCAGGCGATGTGTTCGGGCAGCCAGGCGAAAACCACGGGCATCAATGTGAGCGAAATCGCGTAGCCGACGGCATAACCACTCTGCACCGATGCCGCCACACGACCGCGCAGCGCCGGGGTGATGGCTTCGCTGATCAGCACCGCGCCGACTACGGCCTCACCGCCGTAACCGATGCCCTGCAGGAAGCGCACCGGCAGGAATTCCCAGAAGCTGCTGCACAGGCCCGCCAGGCAGGTAAACGCCGCCACCCACAGCACCGTGCCCTGCATCACCTTGATGCGCCCATAGCGGTCGGCGAGCAAACCTGCACCCCAACCGCCCAAGGCACTGCCGATCAGCGACACCGATCCCAGCAATCCCGCATCCGACTTGGTCAGGGCAAGCACGGTCATCAACACTGGCATCATCAGTGCGTAGATGGTCGAGTCCATGGAATCGAGGGTGAAGCCCCCGAAGCACGCCCAGTAGGTGCGTTTTTCCGTCGGCGTGAGTGCCGAGTACCAACCCAAGCGCATAGCGGATGTCCTTTTTTGTTGTGGTTGCAGGACATCCTAAAGGGCTTGCCGTTGGGGCTCGGTACGAAAGGCTGATGGAGCGGCCGCTTTTGTTTATCGCTGGTTGAGCATCGGCGCGCCATACGGAGCACCGGCGATCGCTTCGGTGCTGTTCACCTGCCTGCTGTGGTGGATTTGCGCTGGACGGCGCAACAAGCCGCAGCCGATAGGTGAGGCAGTCTCGGGGTAGGGAAGGGGCCCGAACATCCTCTGTTGAACGTTCGGGCTCGCGCTCGTCTCCATATGTTGACCAGACCTGGGTCCCAGGGAGAGCACCACCTTGAGCAAAACCATCACTGCCCATGATCTCGATATTGCCCTCGAGCACGGCGATGAAGCCGGGCTGTTCAAATGGCTGCTCGCCAGTTTCCTCATGGGCAAACGCATCAGCGCCAGCATCGCCGCCGAGGCTTATCGGGTGATCGTAGTCAAGCATCAGCGCGATACGCCGCGCAAATTGGCCCATTGCAGCCACCGCGAACTGGTAGCGATGCTGGGTGAGGCGCGGTATTCACGTTATGACGAATCCACCGCCGAACGCCTGGTGCTGCTCGCCAACAAACTCCATGACGAGTATGGCGGCAAGGTCACCACCCTCCACGCGCAAAGCACCGACCGTCATGAGTTCGAGCAGCGCCTGCAAGCGTTCAAGGGCATTGGGCCCAAGACGGTGGAAATCTTCATGCGTGAGGCTGGCAAGGTGCTCTATTGAGCCACCGTGTGCCTATCTCCACGCTATGCTGCAACGACGGCTGCCAAGGTCAACAACAATAATCACATGACGTTCGGGGTACATCATGCTTTCTCATCTACAGCTGCGACACCTGCTGGAATCAGCCTTTCTGCCCAGCAAATGCAGGTGCGAAATAGACTCCAAAGGCACCATGACCGTGCATTTCATCAACCCCAGGAACGGCAAGATCGATCTGACGGTGGGTGAAATAGCGGCGAACAAGCTGGCATCGAGCCGCGCCATTGCTAACCTCATCGGTGAGCTGAAAGAGCAGCACAGGCGCATTCCTCAAGAGCTCCAGGAGCGTCGGCGTCATCGACGCTGATGGCCGAAGCTGGCGCTCCACCCCGATAACATCAATAACAACGTCGGAGGCCCCCATGGTCGGTGGCGCAACGCAGCTGGTGGCGATCGTCGGTTCGCCCATTGCCCAGGTCAAATCCCCGGTCAATTTCAATACCTGGTTCCAGGATAACGGCCTGGATCTGACCATGATCCCCATCGATGTGCGCGCCGACGCCATCCGCGCATTCCTCGACTGCCTGCGCGGCTGGCAAAACATGCGTGGTTGCGTGATCACCGTTCCGTACAAGCAGGTGGTGACTCAGTATCTGGATCACCTCAGCGCCCGCGCCACGCTGCTGCGCTCGGTCAATGTGATCAGGCGCGAGGCGGACGGCACCTTGCTGGGCGACAACGTCGATGGCGAAGGGTTTTTGACTGCCGCGCGGCAACAGGGCTTCGAGCCCCACGGTCAGCGAGCCCTGGTACTTGGCGCGGGTGGGGTGGGCAGCGCGATCGCTTGCTCCCTTTGCGAAGCAGGCCTCAGCGAATTGGTGCTCACCGACCTCGACAGCGGCCGTGCCAGGGGCCTTGCCGACGTGCTGCACAATGCCTTCCCGGCGGTGCGTATCGGCCTGGCATACCGCTCGCTCGCAGGCTTTGCGCTGGTCGCCAATGCCTCGCCGCTCGGCATGCGGGCCACCGACGAACTGCCGCTGCCTGACGCCATGCTCGAGACGCTGACGCCCGGGTGCCTGGTGGCCGATGTGGTGACCTCACCTGCCGTCACGCCATTCTTGCAGCAGGCGCAGGCACGTGGCGCGCTGATCCAGACCGGCCCGCAGATGGCGCGCGCGCAAATGGGCAACCTCGGGGCGTTCATGGGGGTTACACCTTCAGATATTTGAGGATATCTGAAATGTTTTGAAACATTCGCGTGGCGGTGGGTCAACCGCTCACACTTTTAAGACTGCCTGAATGAAAACGCCCCGTCCCGTCGCGCGTCTCGATGTACTCAACAATCTGCGTAACCTCAAAATGGCTCGTTCCGCACATGCGTACGTGCGCGGCAGCACCGTGCAGTTCTACGAGTGGCTGCACACTCAAGTCGGGCGTCGTCTACCCAGCGGCCCTGCCGTGTGGATCTGTGGCGACTGCCATGCCGGCAACCTCGGCCCTACCGGCGACTTGAAAGGCAAAACCGACATTCACATTCGCGACCTCGATCAGACGGTCATCGGCAACCCGGCCCACGACTTGGTGCGCTTGGCCTTGTCCCTCGCCACCGCAGCCCGCGGATCGGACCTCCCTGGCGTCGCCACCGCGCAGATGCTCGAAGAAATGATGCGCGGCTACGAGCAGGCCTTCGAGGGCGATAGCGATGACGAGCCGCCCAGACCTGCCCAGGTAAAGGCCGGCATGCGTAGCGCAGTGGCGCGGACCTGGAAGCACCTGGCCCAGGAACGTATCGAGGACACGCGGCCCACGATTCCGTTAGGCAAGCATTTCTGGTCGTTGTCAAAGGCCGAGCGCAGTGCCGTGGCTACGCTGTGCGATACGTCTGAAATGCACAGCCTGGTGACCGCCCTCAAGGGCCGCTCGCGGGATGACGACGTCGAGTTGCTCGACGCTGCGTATTGGGTCAAAGGTTGCAGTTCACTGGGGCTGCTCCGGTATGCGGCGCTGCTCGCTGTGGGCAAGGGGGACGACGTGGATTACTGCCTGGTCGATATCAAGGAAGCTGTGCGCGCTGCAGCGCCACGGGTGCCGAGGGCGAAAATGCCACGTGACAATGGTCAGCGGGTGGTGGAGGGCGCTCGCGCTTTATCGCCGGGGCTGGGTGACCGGATGATTGCCGCGCGCATGCTCGACCACGGCTTTTTCATTCGCGAATTGTTGCCTCAGGACTTGAAGCTTGAACTCGATCAACTGAGCCAGCGCGAGGCAATGTCCGCTGCCGGCTACCTCGCCCGCGTGGTCGGCCTGGCACACGCGCGGCAAATGGACCTGGCCACGCGTTCGTCATGGATAAAAGACCTGCAGCTCAACCGTTCGCATACACTCGATGCACCTTCATGGCTGTGGTCCAGCGTGGTGCAGTTGGTCGGTGATCACGAGAAGGGCTATCTAGAGCATTGCCGTCGGTATGCGCTGGAGCAGGAGCGCAACGCTGTCCGCGCCGCCCGTAAATGACCGCTACAGCGCGCCCTCCAACAGCAGACGCTTCACTCCCGGCGTCTGCTGATTGATCGGGCCCGGATGGTCGATCAACGGTGGTTTAGCGGTTGATCTCGATCACAAGCTGCGGCGTCGCACTCAGCTGGCCGGCACGCCTTTCTCCCACTCGCCCCAGTGCTCGACGATGTTCTGCACCAGCGGATTGCCGGCGCGGTACAGGTTCTCGAGCGCCGGCACGAAGCCGCCCTGATCGGCGTACTTGAGCAGGTTGTCTACTTCGCTGTACCCAGGATATGGCCGATCGAAATCCGAGCCCGCGCGCACCACCGCCAAGCGCGAGATGTCGACCTTGCCGGCGCTACTGGCGCGCAGCAGGGCCTCGTAGGTGGAGTTGTCTTCCTGCTGGGTGGTGCAGTACGTGCCCTTGTTATCGGTCAGCAACTTGGTCCACACCTCGGCCCGCTCGCTCAGCCGCGTGCCTGAAAACCAGGTGTTGCCCGCCAGGGTGTCGCACTGAGTGACCTTGGGTGCCTGATTGGCCGGTGCATAGGGGTAGTGCTGGCGCCAGGCGCTGGATTCCTTGCTCTCGCTCAGCACCACGTCCTTGGACAGCGCCAGGGCCTTGGCCTGCAGCACCGGGTTGAGCTCGAAGACTTCGGTCTTGTAGTCCAGCGGCGGTTTCTCGTTGGGGCCTTTGGTGTTGATGCCGATATAGCCGGTCGGCCAGTTCTTGGGCGCGTCGCGTGAATCGATTTCCCACTGCGTGCCGAATTCCACCAGATAGTGCGCCCAGGCCGCAGTACCGATCGTGCCGTGGTGCGGGTTGATGCCAGCGATGCCGGCGACCACGAAGTAGGTCTTGCGCAGGTCGAATTGGCTGGACAGGCCGAGCGCCAAGGTGGAGGCCGCAGCGTTGGTCTGACCCATGCCGGTGACCATCAGGCACACCTGTTGCGCGTTGCAGCGCACCGCCGGATATTCGGCCGACAGGCCCGGCACCTTGATCTCCTGAGTGAGTTTGAGGCGATCGATCCAGTTCTGTGCCTCGGGGGCGAACATGGTGATCAACATGACTTTCGGGGTTACCGGGGCTGCGGGCGCTGTGGCGGCCCAGGCGGTGCTGGCGCCGAGGGCGGCGACGGTGAGGCCGATAGTGGCCGCGAGACGAGAACAAACGAACATAGAAGCTCCATGCCAGATGATGGGATGACCTGCATGCTGACTGCACAAGGGCAAAGCGCAGTCGCTAGCAGGGCTTACGGACTTAGCAGGATGCAGGCCAACAAGTTGTCCGAGCCGTCAAGTATTGGCCACGCTGGCGAATCTGCAACACCCGGTTACAGAAGCGGCATTGTGCCATGCCTGCGATTGCGCCAAAACCGCGCACCCCGCACAAACCAGGTGCTCCGAAGTAGATCAAATGGTCAGAAAAAACCTGACCGATCACTCAAGCTCCCGTAAATACTGGGCAAGCCATGAATGGCATGCATTCTGCTTTAGAGACATCCGCTAAATGGGCCGGTATTCAATGAGTGAATATCTGTAGGAAGTTTCTGAAAAGGATCGGATTGATGCCGCGAATAATGTATTAGTTCGACGCAACGTCGAATATCTCCCTGCTGCTCTTCGAACAATGAGCAATCGATAGATCAATCCGCCGACGGGCCAGACAGGTCAGGGTACAACTGTGCCCGGGCGCTGCAGGCGGTCGGGCAAGTGCGTGCCAAGGAGCTTCATAGTGAATACCAGAACAGTGCGTCATGCAGTTTCACGTCGGCGAACAATAGTGTCGAATACCCTCGGTATCGCTGCCTTGGGCCTGACCGGCAGCGTTTCCTGCTGGGCCGCCACGGCGCCGGCAAAGGGCGTCGACAGTGCTCAGGGCGAAGACTTGAGTTATGAAGTCGCGCCGGCCAATACCAATCAGAAAGCAGCCCCTTGGTATAACCAGAACTTCACCCTGATCGGCAGCAAGGACATCAGTTTCGGCCCGCGACCGTCCGATGACATCTACCTTGAATACGAGTATTTCGGCCGCAAGGGCCCGTTCGAACTGTACGGCTACATCGACGCGCCAAAGATCCTCGGCATTGGCAACAGCAACGACAGCGGCGCTTGGGACAAGGGCTCGCCGATCTTCATGGAGCACGAGCCGCGTATTTCCATCGACGAGTTGGTCGGTCGCAAGCTCGGTTTCGGCCTGTTCAAGGAGTTCTACATCGCCTTCGACTGGATCTACGACATGGGCCACAACAAGGCCGGGCGGGCAAACACCCTGTATACCGGCCTGGGTACCGATATCGACACCCACAGCCCGGTCAATCTGTCGGCCAACTTCTATGCCCGTCGTCAGTGGGAGAACTACGGTGCGTCCAACGAAAACTCCTGGGATGGCTATCGGGCGCAACTGAAATACATATTGCCTCTGGGCAAATATTCCAACGGCGCGTCGCTCACCTATGTAGGCTTCACCAACTTCGATTTCGGTTCGGACCTGCACGACGAGCCCGGTTCGCCGCGCACCGCCAATGCAACAGTGGCCACTAACGTTCTGCTTTATTCATTTACCCATCTGCGCTTCATGGCAGTTGGCCGCTACTTCCATAATGGGGGTAACTGGAAAGACGGCAGCCAACTTGATTTTGGTGATGGGCCGTTTGAGGCACGTTCCAACGGTTGGGGTTACTATTTCGGCGTTGGCTATCAGTTCTGAACTGGCAGCACTCCCTTATTAACGAGCACATGATAAATCCGATGACTGAAACCTGTGATCATGACGACCTGTTGGCCGAGGCCAAGGCCGCCGCGCAACACACCTATTCGCCCTATTCGAAGTTCCCCGTGGGCGCCGCGCTGCTGACCGCCGAGGGCGCGATCATTCATGGCTGCAACGTCGAAAACATCTCCTACGGGCTGACCAACTGCGCCGAGCGCTCGGCGCTGTTCGCGGCCATCAGCCATGGTTTGCCGCCGCGCAGCTTCAAGGCGATGGCGGTGTATGCGCCCAACGTGGCGCTGATCAGCCCTTGCGGTGCCTGTCGTCAGGTGTTGCTGGAGCTGATGGCGCCTGACGCCGTGATCATCTGCGCGGGCAGTGATCCGGCGGCTACCCGCGTCTGGACGCTCGACCAACTGCTGCCCGGCGCATTCGACGCCTTCTGAGCCACGCCACGCAATCGCCCCTCGGGGGTTCGGAGATAACTGCATGATCAGTCTTGTCGGCATGGCGGTCCTTGTGCTCGTCGCCATCCTGTTGTCCACCCAGCGTCGCGCCATCAAGTGGCGCACGGTGTCTGTCGCCCTGGCCTTGCAGGTACTCATCGGCGCCTTTGCCCTGTACGTGCCCTGGGGGCAAGAGGCGCTCGGTTCGTTGTCGGGCGCGGTGGCGTCCTTGCAGCTGTACGCCGACAAAGGCATCGCCTTCATGTTCGGCGGCCTCGGTTCGCCGCACATGTTCGAGCTGTTCGGCAGCGGCGGTTTCGTCTTTGCCATCCGCGTGCTGCCGATGCTGGTGTTCTTCGGCAGCTTCATCTCGGTGCTGTACTACATCGGCGTGATGGGCTGGGTAATCCGCCTGTTGGGTGGCGCGCTGCGCTGGTTGCTGGGCACCAGCCGCGTTGAATCGATGGTGGTGACCTCGGCGATTTTCGTCGGCCAGTCCGAAGTACCGCTGGTGGTACGGCCCTTTATCGCGAGGATGACGCGCTCCGAATTGTTCGCGGTGATGGTCGGTGGTTTTGCTGCCGTGGCCGGCTCCGTGCTGTTGGGCTATGCGGGCATGGGGGTCGAACTCAAATACCTGATCGCCGCGTGCTTCATGTCCGCACCGGGGGCCTTGCTGATGGCCAAGCTGATGGAGCCGGAGACCGAAGTGGTCAACGACGACATGATGCTCGAAGAGCTCAAGGACCCGGAAAACCGCCCGGCCAACATCGTCGACGCCGCCGCCGAAGGGGCACAGGTCGGCTTGCGCCTGGCCATGGCGGTGGGAGCGATGCTGATCGCCTTCATCGGCTTGATCGCATTGCTCAACGGCTTGCTGGGCTGGGCCGGCGGCTGGTTGGGCTACCCGCAATTGACCTTGCAGTTGATCCTCGGCTACCTGCTCGCGCCGGTGGCTTTTCTGATCGGTGTGCCCTGGCACGAAGCGGTACTGGCGGGTGGATTCATCGGCGAGAAGCTGACCCTCAACGAATTCGTCGCCTACGCGGATCTGGCCAATTACCTCACCCCCGAAAAGGCCAGCGCTGCCGGTGTCTCGGTGTTGTCGGTACACACCCAGGTCATCGTCACCTTTGCCCTGTGCGGGTTTGCCAATCTGTCGTCGATCGCCATTCAACTGGCCGGCCTCAGTGGTATCGCCCCGCAGCGCCGTCACGAGCTGGCACGCCTGGGGTTGCGGGCGATGATCGGCGGTACCTTGTCGAATTTGATGAGCGCGGCCATCGTCGGCTTTTTCATTTCGTTGTAAGACAGGAGGTCGACAGCCATGTGGCTTGCTCAGGAAGTGATTCGCCGCAAACGTGATGGGGGCGTGCTCGACGCCGACGATATCCGTCGTTTCGTCGCCGGCATCAGCGACTCGAGCCTCAGCGAAGGCCAGGTCGCTGCGTTCGCCATGGCGGTACTGCTCAAAGGCATGAACATCGAAGAGCGCATCGCCCTGACCGCGGCAATGCGCGACTCCGGCCAGGTGCTGCACTGGGACCTGCCAGGGCCGGTGGTGGACAAGCATTCCACCGGCGGCGTGGGCGACATGATCAGCTTGCCGCTCGCGCCATTGCTGGCGGCCTGCGGCTGTTTTGTGCCGATGATTTCCGGACGCGGGCTTGGGCACACCGGCGGCACCCTCGACAAACTGGAGAGCATTCCCGGTTACGACTGCCAGCCGAGCCTGGAGCGCTTTCGCCAGATCGTTGCCGAGGTGGGCTGCGCGATCATCGGCCAGACCGCCGACCTGGCACCGGCCGACAAGCGCCTGTACGCCATTCGCGACATGACCGGCACGGTCGAGTCGCTGGACTTGATCACCGCGTCGATCCTCTCGAAAAAACTCGCCGCCGGCCTCGACGTGCTGGTGATGGACGTCAAGACCGGCAACGGCGCGTTCATGGCCCAGGCCGAGGAAGCTGCCGAGCTGGCTCGCAGCATTGCCGACGTGGCCAATGGCGCGGGCGTGCGCACCACGGCGCTGGTGACCGACATGAACCAACCGCTGGCGCGCAGTGCCGGTAACGGCCTGGAAGTCGCCGAGGCGGTGGCGTTGCTGCAAGGGGAGGTGCGCAGCCCGCGGCTGTGGGAGCTGACCCTCAGCCTGGCCGAGCAGGCATTGATGCTGGCCGGGCTGGCGGCCACCGAGGCGCAGGCGCGGGCACAGTTGCTAGAGGTGTGGCGCAGCGGCGCGGCGCTGCAGCGCTTTGGGCAAATGATCGCGGCACTGGGCGGGCCGCAGGACTTCATCCACTCACCCCAGCACTACCTGCCAGCGGCGGCCTTCAGCAGGCCGGTGTGGGCCGAGCACAGCGGCACGGTGAGCGCTGTCGATACTCGCGCGGTCGGCATGGCGGTGGTCGAACTGGGTGGCGGACGGCGTCGCCCGCAGGACCAGGTCGACCCTGCGGTGGGTTTCAGCGAGCTGCGTTTTATCGGTGAACAGGTCGATGACACTCAGCCGCTGGGCTGGGTCCACGGACAAACAGCGGACGCCGTGGAGCGGGCCACGCTAGCGCTGCAAGCGGCCTATCGTATCGGCGCGGCGGCGCAAATCAGCACGCCGCTGGTGGCCGAGCGGATCGTCGCTCTCAGGCCCTGACGTGCGCTACCGCTTCGGCCGGCCTGGAGGATTGGAACTTCATTGCCTTGATCCCGCTCAGACGCTCCAGGTACCGCTGGCCCTCAGGGTTGAGGGTGAGCTGGGCCAGCCCGGGGGCGCTGCTGTTGATGATCACGTATTTGCACGCGACCAGGACCTGCAGTTCGTTCGCGTCCTTGTCGGGAATGTTCTGCCATTGACCAGAATGGATCAGCTCTAGCAGTTCCAAATGCTTTTGGTCGTATGTGTTCATTGAAAGGTACGTTCGCGAAGGTCCTGTGGGGTTGCGATGATAGCGTTTTAGAATCACTGTCGGGGGGCTTTTATCAGCTTTCAGATGAGAGGGCCTCCCGTCTGTCATCCGATTTGCGTAAGCCGACGTACAACCCCCGTGCTCCCACGACTCTGTGCCGATTCCCGCTACCCAACCCGAACAGCGCCGCCGCGGCGCGATGCCGAGACTACCTTCCATGCGCCCATTACTGCTTTCAGTCGTCGTTTTGCTGTTATCCGCATGCGGCAACGTCCCGGTTGAGCACTACCGCGACGAAACCCCACGCCTCGACCTACCGCACTTCTTCACCGGCCAGGTGCAAGCCAGCGGGATCTTCCAGAAACGCTCCGGCGAGGTGGCCAAGCGCTTCAGGGTCGATATCAACGGCCACATGCAAGGCCTCAACCTGATCCTCGACGAGCGCTTCGTCTACAGCGACGGCACCAGACAGCAACGCACCTGGACCCTGGTGCCTACCGGTAATGGCCACTGGCCGGGCACAGCGGGCGATGTGATCGGTGTCGCCGAAGGGCAGGTGTCCGGCAATACCCTGCATTGGAAGTACACCCTGGACCTGGAAGTCGACGGCACCCGGCACCCAGTGCAGCTGGATGACTGGATGTTCTTGATGGATGACAACACACTGGTCAACCGTTCGTATATGTCGAAGTTCGGGGTGGAGGTGGGGCAGATCAGTTTGTTCTTTACGCGGGCGACCGCAGCGCCAGCGCGCTAGCAGCCGCGTATCGACCCTCAACGCATACGTAGCGACCAGGCCATCAGGCCGAGCGTCCGCGAGATCATCTGCAGCGTCAGCAAGACCGCGAATCATGCCGATCTGTCCACTGGCCTGCTAATTGCTAACCACCCCATAACCTGCTGTTAAGCGTCAGCCATTCCCCAGGCGCCAGTCAGGTCATCGAGGGAGGTCAATGCAGTCGCTCAACCTGCGCCAGATCGAAGTGTTCCGCGCGGTGATGATCACCGGTTCCATCAACGGCGCCGCGCAATTATTGCTGGTCTCGCAACCTGCGGTCAGCCGCATGCTCTCGCACACCGAGGCGCGCATCGGCTTTCAGTTGTTCGAGCGGGTCAAGGGGCGGCTGTACCCATCGCCCGAGGCGCGGCGGTTGTTCACCGACGTCGAATCGGTGTACCGCGACATCCAGCGGGTCAACACCACGCTGCATGATCTGGTCCAGCAACGCCATGGCGTACTGCGTATCGCCAGCAGCCCCAGCCTGGGGCATCAAATGGTCCCGGATGCCATCGCCGCCTTCCGCCGGTGCACTACCGATATCCGCGTCAGCCTCGAATGCCTGCGCCACGTGCTGCTGCGCGATCGCTTGCTCGATCAGCAGGCCGACCTGGGCATCTCGTTATTCCCCATCGATCATCCGAATCTGCGTGCTGTGCCGCTGAGCGATATTCGCGTGCTGATGGTCTGTCCGGCGGGCCATGAGCTGACGCGTGTGCCGGCCGACGAACTGCCCCAGGCCCTGGCCGCCGCGCCCTTTGTCGGCTATCCATCGGACACGCCATTCTTCAGTTTCGTCAAGCCGGCGTTCGAGCGTGTGGGCCTGGCTTACCGACCGGACATCGATGTCGACTCCCCGCATCACGCCTGCGCACTGGTCAAGAACGGCGCCGGTTTCGCGGTGGTCGACGAGATTTCCTGGCGCGCCTCGGGCACCGAGCGCATGGCCGTGCTGCCCATTTTGATCGACGAGCGCTTGACGGTCAGCCTGGTGCATCTGCGTCGCGAACCCCTCGCGCAGCTGGCCCAGACCTTCGTGGAGCAGCTGCGCGGCACCCTGAGCGACAGCGGGTTCGAACTGTTTTGAGCCCAGGCACAGACTCCCGGGCTTGCGGGGTCGGCGGCGAAGCTCCGCTATTAACAACAGTGATTAACAACAGGTTAATCACGGCCTACGTATTGGCATGCGACAGCGTGCACCGATCCTCCCACACTGGGCCCCTCGTATCGCAACACGGTTCGCCGGCACCGCGCCGGTCTTGGGGGAGGAAACACCACATGCGCGAAATCATCATCGGCGGCGCTCAACTGGGCGCCATCCAGAAGGCCGATTCCAGGGCCTCAGTGGTCCAGCGTATGCTGGTGCTGCTGGAGCAGGCGCGCCAACAAGGCTGCGAACTGGTGGTGTTTCCGGAGCTGGCGCTGACGACGTTTTTCCCGCGCTGGTTCATGCCTGATCAGGCGCAAGTCGACACCTGGTTCGAAGCCCAGATGCCCAGCGACACGACTCGCCCGCTGTTCGATTTTTCCCGTGAGCATGGCATCGCCATCTCCTTCGGCTATGCCGAGCTGACCCCCGAAGGGCAGCACTTCAACACCTCCATCATCACCGACCGGCAAGGCAACATCGTCGGCAAATACCGCAAGGTGCACCTGCCTGGGCATGTCGAATTCGACACCACGCGGGATTTTCAGCATCTGGAAAAACGCTATTTTCTGCCCGGCGACCTGGGCTTCCCGACCTGGGAAAGCCAAGGCGCCGTGATGGGCATGTGCATCTGCAACGACCGCCGCTGGCCGGAGACCTATCGGGTCATGGGCCTGCAAGGCGTCGAGCTGATCACTTTGGGCTACAACACGCCGTCGATCAATTCGCAAAAGCGTGGCGAAGGTGAAGAGCACCGGCTGTTCCATTCCGAGCTGTGCATGCAGGCCGGGGCTTATCAGAATGCGACCTGGGTGGTCGGCGTGGCCAAGGCCGGGGTCGAGGACGGTTTTCCGTTGATGGGCGGCAGCGTGATTGTCGACCCCAATGGTTTCGTGGTGGCCAGAGCGCAAGGGCAGGGCGATGAACTGATCGTGCATGCCTGTGACATGGACCTGTGCAACTTCGGCAAAACCACGATCTTCGATTTCGCCCGCCACCGTCGCATCGAACACTACGGCATCATTACCCGTCAGACGGGCGTGCAACGCCCCTGAACCGGAGAATCCCCGCTATGCGCAGCCTGTACTTGAATGGGGCGTTCGTCCCCGAAGACGAAGCGAAGATTTCGGTCTTCGACCGCGGCTTCATGTTCGCCGATGCGATCTATGAAGTGACCGCAGTGCTGCACGGCAAGCTGGTGGACTTCGATCTGCATCTGGCGCGCCTGGCGCGGTCACTGGCAGAGATGGCGCTGGTGTTGCCGCTCGACAATGCGCAGTTGCTGGCGATTCATCGCGAGCTGATCGAACGCAACGCCCTGCACGAAGGCCTGGTGTACCTGCAGGTCAGCCGTGGCACCGAAGACCGCAACTTTCTTTATCCGCCGGCCGGTAGCCCGCCGACGGTGGTGCTCTATACCCAGGCCAAAGTAGTGCTCGAAAGCCCTTTGGCCAAACGTGGCATGAACATCATCGGCCTGCCTGACTTGCGCTGGGGCCGCAGCGATATCAAGACCACGCAGTTGCTCTACGCCTGCATGGCCAAGGAGCAGGCCAAGGCCCAGGGCGCGGACGATGCATGGTTGGTGAAAGACGGCTTCGTCACGGAGGGCACTTCCAACAACGCCTTTATCATTACTCACGACGGCGGGGTCGTGACGCGCGAGCTGTCCAACGCCTTGTTGCCCGGCATCACCCGTGGCGCGCTGATTGCGCTGGTCAAGGAGCACGATTTGCGCCTTGAAGAGCGCGCCTACACCCTTGAAGAGGCGCAAAACGCCGCCGAGGCGTTCATCACCTCGAGCACGTCATTCGTCTACCCAGTGGTCACCATCGACGGTCACGCCGTGGGCGATGGCAAACCCGGCGTGCTCACGCAACGCCTGCGCCAGCTGTACATCGACCATGCGCTTGCGGTGATCGCCTGATCATCGTTCGCCACCGCCCAGGCGTGCACAGAGACGCCGGGCCTTAACAGCGATTTGTACATCACACAGCAAGACTGCCGACACCGACCCTAGCCCTTTGCAAGGAATGTTGAGCATGCAAGCACGTCAATCCCGTCCCCTGATCGCCAAGCTGTTGTTACCCCTCGGCCTGGCCGCCGCCCTCACTGCGCCGTTCGCCCTGGCCGCAGAAAAAACCCTGCACGTGGTGATGTCCTCCTCCTTGCGCGTACTCGATCCCATCGCCACCACGGCGCAGATCACCCGCAACCACGCCTACATGATCTACGACACCTTGATCGGCATGGACGAGCATTTCACCCCGCAGCCGCAGATGGCCGACTGGACTGTCTCGGCGGATGGCCTGACGTACACCTTCACACTGCGCGACGGTCTGCTGTGGCACGACGGCAAAGCGGTGACCGCCACTGATTGCGTGGCCTCGCTCAAGCGCTGGGCGCACTTCGATGTCGGTGGTCAATTGATGATGAAGTACACCTCAAGCATCGTCGCCACCAACGACAAGACCATTACGCTGACCCTCGCCAAACCCTTCGGTTATGTCTTGCAGTTGCTCGCCAAACCATCGTCCGTGGCGGCGTTCATGATGCCCGAGCGCGTCGCCAACATCCCGGATGGCCAGACCATCACCGACTACACCGGCTCGGGTCCCTATAAGTTCGTGGCCAAGGAGTTCGACCCCGGCAACCGCGTCGTCTACGAAAAATTCAAGCAGTACGTGCCGCGCAAGGAACCGGCCAGCGGTACGGCGGGCGGCAAGGTGGTCAAGGTCGATCGCGTCGAGTGGATCAACATGCCCGACCGCATGACCGCGATCAACGCGCTGTCGTCCGGCGATGTGGATTTCATCGAGCAGCTGCCCATCGATCTGCTGCCGATGGTGCAGGCCGATCCGAACCTCAAGACCGGCGTACTGAGCAAGTTGGGCAACATGACCGGCGGGCGGATGAACTTCCTGTATCCACCGTTCAACAACCCCGATATTCGGCGCGCGGCCTTGCTGGCGCTGAACCAGAAGGACGTCCTCGATGCGCTGGTCGGCAACCCCGAGTATTACCGCCAGTGCGCGTCGGTGTTCGGTTGCGGCACCCCGCTGGAAACCCAGGTGGGCGGCGAATCGCTGACCAGCGGCGGCAACCTTGAGGCGGCCCGCGCACTGCTGAAAAAGGCCGGCTACGACGGCACTCCCGTGGTGATCATGCAGCCCACCGATGTGCCGAGCCAGGCGCCACAACCGGTGGTCGCGGCCCAGGCGTTGCGCAAGGCCGGCTTCGTGGTCGATCTGCAACCCATGGACTGGCAGACGTTGATCTCGCGTCGCGCCAACCAGAATCCGCCCGCCCAGGGTGGCTGGAACCTGTTCTTCACCTATTGGAACGCCGAGACCATCTGGAACCCGGTGGTCAATCCAATGCTCGACGGTGGCGGGCAGAAGGGCGCGTGGTTCGGCTGGCCGACCGATGCGCAGATGAACCAGCTGCGGGTCGATTTCGTGACCGCTACCGACCCGGCCAAACAGAAGGCCATCGCCGTCGAAATCCAGCAGCGCGCCATGGATCAGGTGAGCTATATCCCGCTGGGTCAGTACAACGATGTCGCCGCCTGGAACAACCACGTCAGCCAATGGGTGGCGGGGCCGTCCACGGTGTTCTGGAACGTCGAGAAAACCGACTGATTGCTGCATCACGCTTGTTGCGTTCGGAGGCTTCGATGCTGGGTTATTTTTTGCGACGTGTGCTGGCGGCAGTCCCGGTGATGCTGGTGGTCGCACTGTTCGTGTTCCTGCTGCTGCGCCTGTCGCCCGGTGATCCTGCGGCGATCATCGCCGGTGACATGGCCAGCCCCGAGCAACTGGCGGCCATCCGCCAGAACCTCGGCCTCGACCAGCCGCTGTACCGGCAGTTTTTCGTGTGGATCTGGCAGCTACTGCACGGTGATTTCAGCACCTCGCTGATGGCCCATACACCAGTGCTGAACATGATCGGTCAGCGCCTGGAGCCGACGCTGAGCCTGGCGTTGGTGTCGATCCTGTTCACCATTCTCATTTCGGTGCCGCTGGGCGTGCTGGCGGCGTGGAAACACGGCAGCTGGATCGACAACCTGGTGATGTCGACCTCGGTGCTGGGCTTTTCGATTCCGGTGTTCGTGATCGGCTACGGGCTGATCACAGTGTTCGCCCTGGACCTCAAGTGGTTGCCGGTACAAGGCTTTCGCAGCCTGGGCGATGGCCTGGGGCCGTTCGCGCAACGGATCGTGTTGCCGGCCCTGACGCTGTCCTCGGTCTACGTGGCGCTGGTGGCGCGCATGACCCGCGCGAGCATGCTCGAAGTGCTCGGTGAAGATTACATCCGCACCGCCCGCGCCAAGGGCCTGAGCGAGGTGCACGTGTTGTTTCGCCACGCGCTGCGCAACGCGATGATCCCGATCCTCACGGTCATCGGCACCGGCTTTGCGCTGATGATTTCCGGGGTGGTGGTCACCGAAAGCGTGTTCAACATTCCAGGCTTGGGCCGGCTGATCGTCGACGCCGTGCTGGCCCGCGACTATCCCGTGATTCAAGGCATGATCCTGCTGACCAGCGGTGTGTATGTCGTCATCAATCTGCTGATCGACCTGTCGTACGCGGTCAGCGATCCGCGCATCCGTTACTGAGGACAAGGTCATGAGCAAACCCGTTTCCCTGAGCCTGCCAGCACCCAGGCGTCGCCTGATCACCTTGCCGCGCATGCCGTGGACTTCTGCGCTGGCCTTGGTGGTGCTGGTGCTGATCATCGCCATGGCGGTCTTTGCGCCCTGGATCGCCAACCACGACCCCATCGCCTTGGCGCCGGCCATGCGCCTCAAGCCGCCCAGTGCCGAGTTCTGGCTGGGTACCGACGCCTATGGCCGCGATCTGTTTTCGCGCATCGTCTATGGCGCGCGCATCTCGCTCACCGTGGGCGTCGGCGTCACCGTGCTGAGCATCCTTATCGGCCTGCCGCTGGGGCTGATCGCCGGTTATTTCCGCGGCCTGGACGCGCTGTTGATGCGGATCATGGACGGGCTGATGGCGATCCCCGGAATCTTGCTGGCGATCGCTATCGTGTCCCTCAGCAGTGCCGGGATCTGGACCGTGATGATCGCCATCATGGTGCCCGAAATCCCCCAGGTGGTGCGCCTGGTGCGCGCGCGGGTGCTGTCGACGCGCGAAGAACCCTACGTAGAGGCCGCCCTGTTGATGGGCACCTCGACGTTCAAGATCCTCACCCGCCACCTGATGCCCAACACCTTGGCGCCGCTGATCGTGCAGGGCACTTACATCTGCGCATCGGCGATCCTCACCGAGTCGATCTTGTCGTTCCTCGGCGCAGGCATCGGCACCGAAATCCCCACCTGGGGCAACATCATTGCCGAGGGTCGGGTGTACTTCCAGCTCAAGCCGTCGCTGGTGCTGTGGGCCGGGCTGGCGCTGTCGTTGTGCATCTTGTCGATCAACCTGCTGGGCGACGCCGCACGGGATGCGCTCGACCCCCGTATGCAGCAAAGGGGCAAGGCATGAGCGATCAGTTCAGCGACACCCTGCGGGTCGAAAACCTCTGCGTGAACAGCGCCGACGGCACGCCGATCCTGCAGGATATTTCGTTCCATATCCGTGCCGGGGAAACCCTGTGTCTGGTAGGCGAGAGCGGTTCGGGCAAGTCGGTGACGTCGCTGGCGACCCTCGGCCTGTTGCCCAAGGGCGCGCTGAGCGCCGCCAGCGGGCGGATCCTGCTGGACGGCGAAGACGTGCTGCAGGTCAGCAATGCTCGGCTCAAGGCACTGCGCGGCAGCCGCATGGCGATGATCTTTCAGGAGCCGATGACAGCTCTCAATCCGGTCCTCAGCGTGGGGCGGCAGATCGACGAAGTGCTGCAGACCCACACCGTGCTGGGCGCCGCCGAGCGTCGCGTGCAGGTGATGAATGCGCTGACCCAGGTGCACCTGTCGGACATCGAGCGCATCTACGCGGCCTATCCGCACCAGCTCAGTGGCGGCCAGCGCCAGCGGATCATGATCGCCATGGCACTGGTCCTCGAGCCACGCTTGCTGATCGCCGACGAGCCGACTACGGCGCTGGACGTCACTACGCAGCAGCAGATCCTCAAGCTGATCCGCGAGCTGCAGCAAAAACACGGTACGGCGGTGCTGTTCATCACTCATGACATGGGCGTGGTGGTGGACATCGCCGACCGCGTGTGCGTGATGCGCCAGGGCCGTATCGTCGAGTCAGGCAGTGTGGCAGAGGTACTCTCCAGGCCCCGTGAGGACTACACCAAAGCCCTGCTGGCGGCGGTACCGGGCCTGGCGCCGCGCGCGGCGCGCAGCGCGGTCAACAGCCAGCAAGTGGTGCTCGACGTCAGCGAACTGGGTAAGGTCTATCCGCCAGCAGGGGGCGCGTGGCGCTGGTTCGGCAAGCCCCGTGAAGGGACTCGGGCGGTGCATGAGGTGTCCTTCACCCTCAAGCGTGGCCGCACCCTGGGCATCGTCGGCGAGAGCGGCTCCGGCAAATCCACCGTGGCGCGCTGCGTGATGCGCCTGCTGGCACCGACCCATGGCGCAATCCGCGTCACCGGCAAGGATATTTCCGAGTTGTCGGCGCATAGCCTCAAGCCCCATCGCAAGCGCATCCAGATGATTTTCCAGGACCCTAATCGCTCGCTCAATCCACGCCTGAGCATCGGCAAGAGCCTGGTCGAAGGGCCGATGAACCACGGCGTCTCCTTCGCGCAGGCCTGGGCGCGTGCTCAGGAACTGCTGGAGCTGGTGGGGCTGCCCACCGACGCCATCGAGCGCTTTCCACATCAGTTTTCCGGTGGCCAGCGCCAGCGCATCGCTATTGCCCGCGCCCTGGCCATGGAGCCGGACGTGATCGTCGCCGACGAGGCCGTTTCGGCGCTCGATGTTTCGGTGCAGGCGCAAGTGCTGGAGTTGCTGCAAGCCATTCAACAGCGCATGGGTGTGGCCATTCTGTTCATCACCCACGACCTGCGCGTTGCCGCGCAATTGTGTGACGACGTGCTGGTCATGCACCGCGGGCAGGTCATCGAGTACGGCCCGGCGGCGGCTGTACTCGGCGATCCGCAGCAGCCCTATACCCAGCAGTTGATGGACGCGGTGCCCGGCAAGGGCTGGGATTTTGCAGCAGGCCAGAGGATTTGAGCATGACTTTCGATTTGCTGTTTCGCGCCGTGACGATCGTCGACGGCACTGGCGCCGCACCCTATGTCGCCGACCTGGCCACTCAGGGTGATCGCATCGTGGCCCTTGGCGATCTGAGCGGCTATCACGCGCAACGGATCATCGATGGCAACGGACGCTGCCTGATGCCGGGTTTTATCGACGTGCACACCCATGATGATACCAACGTCATTCGCACCCCCGAGATGCTCGCCAAGATCTCTCAGGGGGTAACCACGGTGATCGTCGGCAACTGCGGCATCAGCGCCTCCCCGGTGACCTTGCGCGGTGCCCCACCTGACCCGATGAATCTGCTCGGCACTCGGGAGGCGTTCGTCTATCCGACCTTCCAGAGTTACATCGATGCGGTCGAACAGGCCGTGCCGAGCGTCAATGTCGCCGCCTTGATCGGCCACACCGCGCTGCGCTCCAACGTCATGGCGCAATTGGATCGAGCCGCGTATGACAACGAGCTGCACGCCATGTGCCTGGCGCTCGAAGCGGCACTGGATGCCGGGGCCATCGGGCTCAGTTCCGGGCTGGCCTACACCAACGCCAAACAGGCGCCCATGGCGGAGATGCAGGCGCTGGTGGATATCATCGGTGCGCACGGTGCGCTCTATACCACGCACATGCGCAACGAGCACGATGGCTTGCTCGACTCGCTACAGGAATCGTTCACCACGGCGCGCAACGCGGGCGCGGACCTGGTGATTTCCCACCTCAAATGCGCCGGCGCCGGTAACTGGGGTCGGGCGCCTTTGGCCCTGGCCGCTCTGGAGAAGGCTGCCAGCCAACAGTCCTGTAACTGCGATTGTTATCCCTATTCGGCTAGCTCGACCACGCTGGATGCCTGGCGTGTCGACGGGCAGATGGAAATTCTCATCACCTGGTCCGAGCCGCACCCGGAGATGGCCCGCCAGACCCTCAAGGACATCGCCGAGCAGTGGGGCGTATCGCAGTGGCAGGCCACCGAGCGGCTGCGCCCGGCCGGCGCCATCTACCACATGATGAGCGAAGACGATGTGCGCAGGATTCTCGCTCATCCGCTGTCGATGGTCGGCTCCGACGGCCTGCCCAATGACCCTAATCCGCACCCGCGCTTGTGGGGCACTTTCCCTCGGGTGCTGGCGCATTATTGCCGGGACTTGAAGCTGTTCGATCTGGCCGAAGCGGTGCGCAAGATGACCGGGCTGTCGGCCGCACGCTTTCGCCTGCAAGACCGTGGCGTGCTGCGCGAGGGCGCCTTCGCCGACTTGACGTTGGTGGACATGCAGCGCATCGAGGACATCGCCACTTACAGCGATCCGTGCCGCCAGGCGCCGGGCATCGACCTGGTGGTGGTCAACGGCGTGGTCAGCTATGAAGACGGCCGGGTGCAGGGGCGCCAGGGGCGCTTGCTCAAGCGCCAGCCTGTCGCGTTGGCGGGTTAGACCCCGGTGGCAGCGGTCAGCATGATCTCGACCAATACGTCCGGCGAGGCCAGGTCGGCCTGGATAGTCGCACGGGCCGGCGCGGCGCCTTCGGGCAGCCACTCGCTCCAGACTTCATTCATGGCAGCGAAATCGGCGGTTATGTCCTTGAGCCAGATCTGCGCGCTCAGCAAGCGGGTTTTGTCGCTGCCCGATTGGGCGAGCAGGGCGTCGATCTTGGCCAGTACCTGGCGGGTCTGGCCGGCGCAATCGGCGGTGCGGTCGTCTGGCACCTGGCCTGACAACCAGGCCAGTCCACCGTGGAGGATGGCGCCGCTGAGGCGTGGATTGACGGAAATTCTCTGGATGCTCATGGCAACTCCTGATGCGGGGTGGGGATGCGGTGTGGACGGACAACGCTAACCACCCTCGCTTCATATTGCCATGACTAAATCGACTGTCGGCCATAACCCCTTGCTAAGGCCGCCCATCTTCAGACGTGATTCAAAGGAGAACACTGTGCAAGTAGTGGTGGTAGGAGCAGGTGTGGTGGGGCTGGCCAGTGCCTGGTATCTGGCGCAGAAGGGCCTGCAGGTCACGCTGGTGGATCGTCACGCCGAGGTCGCCCAAGAGACCAGCTTCGCCAATGGCGGGCAGTTGAGCTACAGCTACGTGGCGCCTCTGGCGGAACCGGGGGTGATAGGCAAGCTGCCGCAATGGTTGCTCGGCGCAGACTCGCCGTTGCGTTTCAGGCCGCGTCTGGACCCGGCCCAGTGGCGCTGGTGCCTGGCGTTTCTGCGTGCCTGCACACAGGCACAGGTGCGCCGCACCATCGGCGAGATGCTCAGCCTGTCGTACCTGAGCCGCGATGCGCTGGATGAACTGCTGGCCGCCCATCCGCTGGATTTCGATCTGACGCGCACCGGCAAGCTGGTGGTGTATCGCGACTCGGCGGCGCTGGCCGCCGCCACGCCGATGGTCGACTGGCAACGCTCGCTCGGCGCCGATCAACGCCTGCTGGACGGCCCGGGATGCGTCGCGCTGGAGCCGACGCTCGCGGCGATCGGCAGCCAGTTGGCCGGAGGCATTCACACGCCGGGGGAGGCGACCGGCGACTGCCTGCGCTTCTGTCAGGGGCTGCAGAGTTTGTTGGCGCACAGGCCTGACGTGCGCCTGGCCCTGGGCGTCGAGGTGCAGGGGTTGGTGCGCGAAGGGTCGCGAGTGGTCGCCGTGCGCACCGCCGAGGGGGACATCGCGGCCGATGCCGTGGTGGTCGCCGCCGGGATGTTCAGTGTGCCGTTGCTCAAGCCATTGGGGCTGTCGCTGCCGTTGTACGGCTTGCGCGGCTACAGCCTGAGCGTGCCGCTGGACCCATCCCTGCCTGCACCGCGCCTGAGCGTGACCGACGCCGCGCGCAAGGTGGTCTACGCGCCGCTGGGCAGGCGCCTGCGCATTGCGGCGATGGTCGACATGGGCGTGAGCGGGGCAGATGTCGACCCGGCGCGCATCACCTTGCTCAAGCAGCAGGTCGCCGAGACCTTCCCGCAACTGGACCTCGAGCATGCTCAGGCCTGGGCCGGTCTGCGCCCCAGTACCGCGCACAGCAAGCCGATCATCGGCCGTGCCGAGGGGTTCGACAACCTGTGGCTGAACGTCGGGCAGGGGGCGCTCGGGTTCACCTTGGCACTGGGCAGCGCGAAGCTGTTGGCCGCACAAATGAGCGGTGATGCCTCGCCGATCGATCCGGCGCCGTTTCAGTTGCGCTAGAAGGTCGCCGGGGTAGTCACCCAGCCTGTCCGCACTGCGCTGGTGGTCTATTCACGATCACCATTGGGGCTCGCTGGGGGAGCCGTACGCCTGCAATCAAGCGGCGCTGGCCACCGACAGGTGCTCGTGACAGGCCAGCCAGCGCCCCTCGCGATAGTGAAAAACGATGGTCTCGCGCTCTTCGCACTGCAACTCCTCACCCGCGACGCGCAGGCGCGTCGATACATCGTGGATGAAGATCGCCACCTCACCCTGCAGGCTCACATGGCCGTTGCTCGACTGGCACTCCAGCACGGCGAAACCCTCGGCCTGCCATTGCGCCCACACGGCTTCATATTCGGCGCGGGTATACAGCGGCTGGGGCAGGGTGTGGAATACGAAGGTGGCCTCAGGGCTGAAGCTGGCGAAGTAGCGCGCGGTGTCGTTGCTGGCGAAGGCACTGACCAGATCGGCGGCGGCCTGGAGTACCTGTTCGTGTGTATGGGGGGCTTGCGTCTGGGAGGATTGCTGCACGGTGGGCCTCGGTAATGGCTGTTGTGATTGTCTGCGGGGATTCTGGCGAGTACCGCGGGCGGGGCAAATCGGTGGGGGCAAATAATCACTTCAGGGATTCATCAACTAATCGCGTTGGAACGCGCAATTGACACGCTGCCTGCCCTGGCATTGAATGCCTCGCTCCCCCGTGTGGTCATCGTCAATGAGTCAGACACCGTGTTGAGAAACGTCGCCGATATGGACCTGCGCCTGCTGCGGATCTTTACCGTAGTGGTCAAGTGCGGCGGCTTCAGCGCCGCCCAGGCCGAGCTCAACATGAGCCAGTCCAACATCAGCATGCACATCTCCGGGCTGGAAAAACGCCTGGGCTATCGTCTGTGCGAGCGCGGCAAGGGTGGCTTTCGGGTGACCGAGAAGGGCCAGCGGATTCTCGACGCGGCGGCCGTACTGTTCGGTGCCGTGGATGCGTTTCGCGATGAGGCTCAGGGGCTGTCGGGGCGTCTGGTGGGCGATCTGTACTTGGGCGTGGCCGATAACATCGCGACCCTGCCCACCGCGCGCATCGATGCGGCCATCGCGCGGTTCTACCAGCGCGAGCCCGATACCCATCTGCACATCCACGTCAATTCGCCCACCGAGCTCGAGCGCGCGGTGATCGACGGTCAACTGGATATGGCGGTGTCATATTTCAGCCGGGAGTTGCCGACGCTCGACTACCAAGCCCTGTACAGCGAAGCGATCGGCGTGTTCTGCGGTCGTCTGCATCCGCTGTTCGCGGTCCCGCAGCCCGATACCGCGCAACTGCAGGACGCCGACTGGATCCGCCACGGTTTTCTGTCGGCCAGCCAGGTGCTGCCGATAGTGCCCCGGCGTGCATCGGCGACTGCGCATCATATGGAGGCGGTGGTGCATGGAGTGTTGGCGGGCACCCACCTGGGCTATCTGCCCGCGCACTATGCTCAACCGTGGATCGCCAGCGGGCAGATGCGCGAGCTGGGCGACACGCCGCTGCGCTATGACGTGCAGCACCGCCTGATCACCCATGTCGGGCACCCGCAGAGCGAAGCGGTGCGGGCCTTTATCGATGATCTGCTGGCGGTGCATCGCGCCTAGCGCATGGCCGTTAGCCGAGGCAGCGGGTCACGTGCTTGACCGACTGATACGCCGACAACCCCCAGGGGCCCAGTTCACGGCCGATGCCGCTGGCCTTGGTGCCGCCCCATGAGGTTTCGACGAACACCGCCTGGACCGAGTTGATCCACACGTGCCCGACCTCCAGCGCCGCCGCTACGCGTTGTGCGCGCTGCAGATCGCTGCTGATCACCGTGGCAACGAGGCCGAAGCGGCTGTCGTTGGCGATGTCGATGGCCTGCTGCTCGCTGCTGAAGCGCTGGGTGCAGAGCACCGGCCCGAAGATCTCTTCGTTCCACAGGCGGCTGCCGCTTGGCACGTCGGCATACAGCGTCGGGCGTACGAACCAGCCGGGTTGTTCCACTGCCTTGGCGCCGGCCAGACAGCGCAAGCCTTCGGTCTGGGCGAGGGCGAAGTAGTCGTTGACCTTCGCCCATTGCGCCTGGCTGATCAGTGGGCCCATCTCGACCTGGCCCTGAGCCGGGTCGCCCACCTTGAGCGCCTCGAAAGCCGTGGCCAGGTGTTGCAGCAGAGCGTCACTGATGCGTTCGTGCACCACCAATCGGGAGGTGGCCGAGCACATCTGCCCGGCGTTCCAGCAGATTCCGGCGACGATCCATTCCACTGCCTGGTCGAGGTCGCAATCGTCGAACACCACGATGGCCGACTTGCCGCCCAGCTCCAGGGTCAGCGGCCGACACTGCTCGGCGGCGGCGTGCATCACTTGGCTACCCACCGCATTGCTGCCGGTGAAGGAGACCTTGTCCAGGCCAGGATGACTGCTCAGGGCTGCGCCTACCTGGCGTGCGCCGATGACGATATTCAACACGCCCGCCGGCAGCCCGATGGCGTCGCTGATCTGCCCGTAGGCTTGTTCGATCAGCGGGGTGACTTCGGACGGCTTGAGCACCAGGGTGCAGCCTGCGGCCAACGCCGGGGCGAGCTTCCAGGCGCTGGTCACCAGCGGGAAGTTCCAGGGCACGATCAAGGCCACCACGCCGACTGGCTCGCGCCGCGTTTGTGCGACAAAGCCCGGCACCGCCAGCGGCACGTCGCTGTCCTGGCCGGCATCAAGCTGCTCGGCCAGCACCGCATAGTAGTTAAAGGTGGCTACGGCGTCGTCGATATCGATACTGGCTTCGTGTTCCGGTTTGCCGTTGTTGCGCATCTGCAGCGCCAGCAGCTCGCCACGCCGTTGCTCGATCTGCTCGGCGAAGCGGCGCAGATAGCCGCTACGCTCGGCGCCACTCAAGGCGCGCCATGCAGGCAAGGCGGCGCGCGCAGCGGCGACGGCCTGATCCACTTGCGTCAGGCTGGCGCCCTGGAGTTCGGCGAAGGGCCGGGTGGTGCTGGGGTCATGGACCACGATGGCTTCGTCGCCTTGACCAGCGGCCCATTGGCCCGCGATGTAGTGGGGAGTGTTCGTAGGGTGACTCCCGGCAGTGGCGGGTGTAAGCGAGGGGGCGGGGGGCATGGCAATTCCTGACGTTGGCAGATGTATTGTTGTGATGGGTGGGGCGGCCTGACTGGCCAGGCGCTGGCCGCTACCGCCCGCGCAGGAAGCTTAATCGCGTAGGAACATCAGTTCGTATTCATGATTTTGGATGCTGGTATATCGCATGGCTGATGTATGTGGCCTGGGAAACAGCCGGATGCGGGGTGTTGAATACCGTCCGTCTGTAGAGGCTCAACGGTTGCCGGGGGTACCGCCTGTCGGCTGGTCAGCGCGCAGCTCGTCGTCCATCTCCCGTCTGAGCGGGCAGTAATGTTCACCCGCCAATGCTGCGCACGCAGCTCCCGTGGGGGATCTCGACCCAAGGCCTTGATAGAGACCGGTGACGGCAAGGGTCCTGCCTGCCACAGCCGATACAACCTGGGCTGACCTCTAATCGACATATTCTTGTCAAATGATGGCACTAAGATATCATTCGGGCTGTCGTACCCTGATTCATAGCTTCCTGCCCGGTGTCCCATGCCTTTCAGCGTTCCTGATCATTCCACTGCTGACGATCCGCGCCTCCTTGCACAGGTCGAGCAAGCCATTGCATCGGGTGTCCGCAGACTGCGATTCGACAGTGAGCTGGAGCACCGTTACGAAGCCGACACCCATCAACAGCGGCTGCAGTTTCTGACCACCATCGGCATCATCGGTGGGTTGGTCTACAACGTATTCATGCTCAGCGATTGGCTGACGCTGCACGACATGTTCGCGTACGTGGCGCTGGGCCGGGTGTGCCTGATCACGCCGATGATCATCGGCTTGCTGGTATTGCTTCAGCGCCTGAAATCACGCTGGGCGCTTGAAACGGTCGCGGCCACGGGCACGGTGTTGTCGTCATTAATGCCCCTGGTGGTGATGATCTACAGCGACAGCCCCTATCGCATGCATTTTCAATTGGGCATGGTGTTGATCATGGTCTATTGCACCATGATCCAGCAGATGCCGTTGCGTTACGCCGCCTGGGCCATGCTGTGTATGGTGGTCATTCAGTTGGTGACGACTTACCTGGCGCACTTCGCGGACTTCATCATCTGGCAGTCCAACGCGTTGCTGTTCGTCTCGACGGCCGCGCTGCTGGTGATGGCCACTTACTTCATGGAGCGCGGCAAGCGCTTCAGTTATCTGTTCTCTTTGCGTGGCCGGCTGTTGCAAAAACAGTTGATGAGTCTGGCGCGAACCGATTCCCTGACCCAACTGTTCAATCGGCGCTACCAAGGCGAGGTCCTGATGGATGTTTGGGAACAGGCCCAGGCCGCACCCACGCCCGTGGCGACCATTCTGCTCGATATCGATCACTTCAAGGCCTACAACGACAGCTACGGCCACTTGCAGGGTGACGCGTGCCTCAAGCGCCTCAGCGAAGCGGTCCAGCAGACGGCCGAGGACGCTGGCGCGCTGGCCTTTCGGTTCGGCGGTGAAGAAATTCTGCTGCTGTTGGTGGATGCGGATGCCAGCCAGGCCAGGGTCCTGGCCGAAGCCTTGCAAGCGGCAGTCGCTGCCCTGCAGATGCCGCACCCGGCATTGGGTGAGGGTGCGCGCGTCACCATCAGCCTTGGCATTGCCGCTGCCACTGCGCCGCAGATCAGTGCCGACGCCTTGATCGGCAGCGCAGACAGCGCGTTGTATGCCGCCAAGCATGCGGGGCGTGATTGTTTGCGCTTCGCCCGGCCAGAAGCGGTAGGGGGTTAGGTCACCATTCGGTGCCCAGCGGTTCGTCGAGCTGCTGGACGTTATCGAGCGGGCTGCCTGACGGGGGCGGCCCGGTGTTTTTTGCGGATGTCCGGCAGCAGCCGTTGCAGGCGTTTTATCTCGGCTTCGGCCTGCGCCAGTTCTTGTACTGAAGCCTGCAGCCATATCTGCTCCAGCGGTTGCAGGTCGGCTTGCTCCTTGGCCTTAAGGCACCATTGGAAATGGTCATGCCAAGAGCCCAGTGCGGCTTGCACGGCCTTGAGCGATTTGGCGGCATTTTTCGACAAGGGCGATAAATGCGGGAAGGCTTCGGTCAGGTAGCGCGAGCGTTTTACCAGTATTCGTAATTCATGGCGGTCGAACTGCGGGTCGTTCAAGGCTGCATGGAGTTTGTCGATCTGCTTGGTCAGGGCCCTGCCGATCAGGCGCTTGAGCTTGGCAGAGTCGCGCCCGGCGTCTTCGGCGCGGAACAGCGACGGCCAGTTGTCCAGCGCGACGAACAGACGCTTGAGTGCGGCATCGTCAAGTATGGCCTTGTAGTCCGCCTGCAACCGGGCTCTTCGCGCGGCGGCCTCGGCGGGCATACCGCGTGCCTGCAACTCGATGGCCATGACTTCCAGATCCCGCGTCGGCGTGGTCAGCCGGCCCACCTGTGCCGCCGCTTCGCGCAACGAGCTTGTGGCCGCGATGGAGCGCAGCGGGCTGAGCAGGCTGCGAATACGCCGGATGCAAATGCGCAAATCGTGAAGCGCCTCGTCATCGGCGGTGGCCTCGAGCCGCGCCCGGGCATGAAACAACGCCACTTCCAGCTCGATGATTTCCTTCACGTACTCGTTCACGAAAGCCATTCGATCCACCTGTTCATGCTGATCTGGCGGCTGAGGCTAGCAGAGAATGGTGACAGATTAGAAGTGCCCCTCTGGTGGCTATCAGCCTATGTGGCCTTGTGCATCTTCAATCGACCCGCACAATCCGCCCGGCACTGTGCGTCGCTCCCACGGCAACGTGCTTCGCTTCGTTGATCCGCAGGTACTGCAGCATTGCCTCCAGGTCGACCAGTTTGCTGTCCACCACCCTGGTCCCTTGCTTGAACACCGAAAACCGATCCCCACCTGCGGCGAGAAACGCATTGGACACCACGCGATAGCTGCGTTTCATCTCCAGTGGCTTGCCATCCAGCATGACGCTGCCCGGCACCACACGGCTGTCGGCCGGGCGCCTGGCGTCCCAGCGATAGCTGAACCCCTGGGACACCTGCAACAGATGCAAGGCCGCGGCGCTGAACGGTTGGTTGAGCAGCGCCACTAGCTGTTCGCCAGTAAGGTCCATGAGCACCAGGGTGTTGTCGAACGGCTGCACACTGGCGAGCTGGGCATAGGTGAGCCCCTTGCCTCGCGCCTGTTCGAGATCGTTACGAATGCCACCGACGTTCATGAAGGCGATCTGCGCGCCCCAGGGGCGGGTCATGGCCAGTTGCGAGTCGCTGACCAGATCGCCCAGCGCTGATTCACCGTTGCGGTCCAGGCGGCGACTCACCAAGGGCACAGCGATACGGCCGGCCGGTTGCAGGAGGATGGCATCGCTGCGCGCTTCGACTTCGTGCTGCAAGGCGGCCATCTTGGCATCCGGGGTGTAAAGCTGCGGATCGGCCAGCAGGTTGCTGGTGGTCACCGCCGTGACATGGTGCGCGCCCGGCGTGACTTGCAGCGTAAGACGGGTCAACAGGTGGCCGTAGGAGCTGCCTTGAGTGACCGAAAGATGGCCGACCTTGCACAGATAGCCCTGATGGGAATGGCCGCTGAGCAGCGCGTCGACGGCAGGATCGAGGCGCTGGGCAACGTCGATGATAGCGCCGCTGAGCTGGCTGCAATCGCTTTGATCGAAGCGCTCCGGGGTGCTGCCACCCTGGTGAATCACCGCGATGATCGCGTTCACCCCTTGGGCCAGGAGCTCGGGAATCACCCGGTTGATGGCGTCTGCCTCGTCGGTCGCTTGCAGGCCTTGCATGGCTTTGGGGCTGACGATCTGCGCCACGTCGCGCAGCACGGCGCCGACAAAGGCGACCTTGACGCCATGGCTTTCTTCGATGCGGTAGGGCGCAAGCAGCGGCTTGCCGGTGGCGGTGTCGATCAGGTTGGCGGCGATGTAGGGAAAGCCGCTGCCGGGGTAGTCGGGGCGCAACTTGCAGGCTTTTTGTGGTCGCGAGGACTGACAGCCACCGTTGATCTGGCGCAGTAGCTCGGCCTTGCCGTTGTCGAGTTCGTGGTTGCCGACGCTGCTCAACAGCAGCCCCATGCCATGCAAGGCTTCAAGGGTCGGCTCATCGGCCCACATGGCCGAGATCGCCGGGCTGGCACCGATCAGATCGCCGTCACCGACGAACAACAGTTGCGGATCCTGCGCGCGCAGTTGGTCGAGCATGCCGCCCAAGGTGGCGATACCCCCGGCGTCGAGCGTGTACTCGGTGCCAGCGGCGTCCTTGTAGGTCCAGGGATTGGGTTGCAGATAACCATGCAGATCGTTGATGGCGACGACAGTGACCTGCACCGGTTGAACAGGCGCGGTGCTCGGCGCCTGGCTGCAGGCGGCGAGGGCGACGAGCAGCACGGTGGTCGCCAGGCGGCGACCACCGGCGAGAAAGGTTGCCATGGCAAAACATCCTGTCGGGCGAAAGAAAGGCCCTCGCGTGGGGGCCCTGATTGACGGTCTCAAGCAGTACGTTAGTGGGCGACTGACGATTGCGCCAGTCGGCCGGCAGGCGCTATCGATGCACGTCAGGCGGCCCATCCACCCAGACGAAATGGTCATTGGACAGCGTCGCCTCACCGCTCCAGCGATAAGCACACAGCTTGCCGTCCGGCGTGCCCTTGCCGATGGAGTAATCCAGCACGGCAATATGCGGCGTGTGAATGCGCGGCGTACCGCTGGCCCAGTAATGGCCGATGAACACCGGGCGCAGCTCGTCGTAGTTGTACAGCAGCGTCTGGGGCAGTGGCAGCTGCGGTAGCCGCGAACGCAATTGCTCGTCGACGATCGCCGCGCCGGCATAGGTTTGCGCGGCGCGGTCCCACCAGCGCGTACGCGTGGTGTCCCGCTGCACGCCGTCCTTGTCGGTGTAGAAGACGCCGTCGGGCAACTGGACCTCGGTGCCTTTGAGGACGGTTTCGACGGCTCGATGGGCCAGTGAATCGCTGTCGTGCAAGATCGGCCAGGCGCTGTCCTTGATCGAGTGATCGGCGTTCAGGTATGGCGCCAGCGCATCCAGATAGCCCTGATGCCAGCAAGCGTGCACCGCGCGAATCTCGCCGGTGTCCAGATAGACCGGCAAGGTCTTGAACCACGCGATCAGCTCTTTATGCTGCCTGGACTCGAGCGCCACCTCGCGGATGAAGGCCTGGTGCTGATGGCTGTTCTTCTCGCTTCTGGGCCGCAGATAGTCGCCGGGCCGTTCGGTATCGAGGGTGGCGAAGCCTACCGCGTTGTATTCATGGTTGCCCATGATCGCTTGCGCCGAGCCGGCATCGACCATGGCGCGGACGATATTGACGGTATGCAGTTGCTGCGGGCCGCGGTCGACATAGTCGCCGAGGAACACCGCCTGGCGTTCGGAGTGGCGCCAGGCCGAGCCGCGTTTGTGGTAGCCGAGCTTTTGCAGCAGTGCTTCCAGGCGCTCGGCATAGCCGTGGATGTCGCCGATCAGATCCAGCATGAAAATCTCCTTTTTCATCATGCCGGACAGTGTAAGGGCTCCCAGAGTAAAAGCGCGACAGGGCTGTCGCAACCGCCTGGGGACACCCCGTCAGATCTTGAACTTGCTCACCAGCGTCCTGAACGACACGGCCAGGCGGGAAAGCTCCAGGGTCGACTCGTTGGTCTGGCGCGCACCGCTTGAGCTCTGGGTCGACAGGTCCTGGATATTCACCAGATTGCGGTCCACTTCACGCGCAACCTGCGCTTGCTCCTCCGACGCGCTGGCGATCACCATGTTGCGCTCGTTGATCTGCGAAACCCCGGCGGTGATGCGCTCCAGTGCATAGCCCGCTTCGGCGGCTTCGGTCTGGGTTTCGCCGGCCAGCACCTGGCTTTTGCTCATGGCCACCACCGCCGCATCCGCGCCGGTGCGGACCGCGTTGATCATGGTCTCGATGTCACCGGTCGAGGATTGGGTACGGTGTGCCAAGGCGCGCACCTCATCCGCCACCACCGCGAAGCCCCGGCCTTGTTCCCCGGCCCGCGCCGCTTCGATCGCCGCGTTGAGGGCCAGCAGGTTGGTTTGTTCTGCAATGGCGCGAATCACATCCAGGACCTTGCTGATCTCCCGGATTTGACCGGCCAGCAGCTCGACTTTCTGAGTGGAGTCGCCGATGCCGGTGGCCATGACGCTGATCGACTGGATGGTTTTCCTGACTTGAGTACCGCCGGTCAACGCGTCCTTGCTGGTCTGCTCGGAGGCGTCCGAAGTGCTGACCGCGTTGCGGGCAACTTCTTCCACGGCGGCTGTCAGTTCATTGACCGCTGTGGCGGCTTGCTGGATTTCGTCATTCTGGCGAGTCAGGCCCTGGGAGCTTTCGGTGGTGACCGCGCTCAACTCTTCGGCGGCCGCGGCCAGTTGATCCGAGGCATTGGCAATCTCGCGGATGGTCGACTTCAAGTTTCCTTGCATCGTGGCGAACGCGCCGAGTAGCAGGCCGATTTCGTCTTTGCCGCCACCCTCGATAGCGAAGGTCAGATCACCTTCGGCGATGCGTCGGGCACTTATCAGTGCGCCATTGATGGGGCGGGTAATGGCTCGAGTGATGATCAAACCGATAGTGATCGCGAGCACGAACGCGATCAGCACGCCCAGGGCAAGCATCAGGTTCGCATGATCGTCCGTCGCCTGCGCAGCCTGGCCCGCTTCAGTGCCTTGCCGTTTGTTGGACGCGATGATCAGTTTCAACTCATTGTTGACGCTGGTGTAGGCAGGCTCTATCTGCGTCTGGAACGTCCGAAGCGCGGCGTCCATATTGCCGCTCTGGACATCCCGAGTCATCTGGTTGGCCAGGGCTATATAGGCGGGCCAGTCTTTTTCGAACTGGTCGCCGGCGACGCGCTCGTCATCTTCCAGGGGCGTCTGGCGGTACTGTTTGAACTGGCTTTCGACGTCTTGCTGATTGTTGTTCATCGACTCAATGGCTGCGTCGATGTCGGCTTGCGTGCCTTGGGTCAACTTCAGCAGGAGGATCTTGTGCACGTCACGATAGTGAGCGATGGCGTTTGCCCGCGCATTACTCGTGTATTCGATCGAAACAAGGCTGTTGGTGAGAATATCCTTGAGATTGGCGCTGATCGAGCTGATGCCCAGATGCCCGACGAAACCAACGCCGAGCGTGATGCACGCACAAAGCACAAACGCCGTGAGTAGTTTGGTCGCCAGTTTGATGTCGTTCAGGAAGGTCATTTTTCAATTCTCTCGTTTTGATCGGGGTGAAAAATGCAAGGCGATGACATTATTGTGACATCACCTACTAGCCTATCGACTGAGCGAGAGGGTTCTGAACGAAATGCCAGGTGAAACTATTTACACCCTTTGACAACCCGTCTTCTTCAGGAGTGCACGCCCGTGCAGTGCGCGTCGAATTTTTCAGTTGCTCAGTCAGTCCTCCACGCCAAAATCCAGCACCACTTTCATCGCCCGGCTCTTGTCCGAGGCCAGTTCGAACGCCTCGACCGCTTGCTGGAAGGGCACCGTGTGGGAGATCATCGGACGCACGTCGATGATCTTGCGGTTGAGCAAGTCCACGGCCTGGGCGAATTCCGGATGAAAACGAAAGGTGCCGCGCAGATCGATCTCGCGGCTGACCAGCAAATTCAACGGCACTGATACATCGCCGCCCAGCCCGACGGTCACTACCACGCCGCGCGGCGCGACGCACTCCAGGCCGTTGCGCAGGGCCTGGGCGCTGCCGGAGACTTCGAACATCACGTCGAAAAAGCCTTTGTCGACGGTGTAACGCTGCAACGCATCGGCCTCGATGGCCAGATTGTGGGTGCGGTTGGCGCCCATCTTTTCGGCGCAGACCAGCGGCCCGGCGGCCAGGTCGACGGCGACGATCTGCCCGGCACCGGCGGCGCGCAGACTGCCGATCAACAGATTGCCGATGGGACCGCAACCGGTCACCAGCACGCGTTTGCCGAAGATCGCCCCGGCGCGCTGGATGGCATGCAGGCCCACGGACAGCGGCTCGGCCATGGCACCCTCGGCCAGGCTGACATGATCGGCCAGCACGTGGGCCTGATGCGTGTCGATCACCAGTGACTCCTGGAACGCGCCCTGGATATGCGGGAACGGCATGGCGCTGCCGTAAAAGCGCATGTGCAGGCAGTGATTGGGCAGGCCCTGCTGGCAGAAGCGGCACCCCCCACAAGGCCGGGATGGCGATACCGCAATCCGCTGGCCGACCCGCAGCGGCCCGGCGTCGCTGCCCACGGCGTCGATCACCGCAGAGACTTCATGGCCCAGCACCATGGGCTCGCGCAGGCGCACGGCGCCGAAACCACCGTGCTGGTAGTAGTGCAGATCAGAGCCGCAGATACCGCCCCGGGCAATACGCACGCGAAGCTGGTGGGGGGCCAGGGGCTGGGGTTGAGGTTGAGGTTCGACCCGCAGGTCTTTCGAAGCGTGGCAGACAATGGCGTGCATGAGGCTCTCCGATTGTTTTGGTGTTCAGCGTCAGAGCGAAGCGGTGATGCCGCCATCGACATAAAGAATATGGCCGTTGACGAAGCTGGCCGCGTCGCTGGCCAGAAACACCGCAGCGCCGGCCAGTTCGGCGACGTCACCCCAACGGCGGCTGGGGGTGCGCTTGACCAGCCAGTCGCTGAACTCGGGGTCGGCCACCAGTTTGGCGTTGAGTTCGGTCTTGAAGTAACCGGGGCCGATGCCGTTGATGGTCAGGCCGTGGGGCCCCCAATCGATGGCCATGCCCTTGGTGAGCATTTTCAGCGCGCCTTTGCTGGCCGCATACGGGGCGATGCCTGGGCGGCCGAGTTCGCTTTGCACCGAGCAGATATTGATGATGCGCCCGCGCTGGCGCGGGATCATCACCCGTGCCACCGCCTGGCCCACCAGAAACGCGCTGTCCAGGTTGGTGCTGAGCAGTTCGCGCCAATGCTGCTCGCTGTAATCCTCCAAGGGGCCGCGGCGCTGCATGCCGGCATTGTTGACGAGGATTTCCAGCGGCCCCAGGCGCGCTTCGATGTCGGCCACGGCGGCCTGGATGGCGCTGCTGTCGGTCACATCGAAGGCCTGGGTGTGCACCTTCAGGCCTTCTGCGGCCAACAGCGCGGCACTGTCGCGCAAGGTGCTTTGGTTGCGCCCGTTGAGCACCACCTGGGCGCCGGCCTGGGCCAGGCCACGGGCAATGCCCAGGCCGATGCCGGCGCTGGAGCCGGTGATCAAGGCGAGGCGGCCGTCGAGGCGGAAGGTATCAAGAACATTTGGCATCTAAGGGCCCTTACATAGAGAGGGTTCTGTCAGGCAAGAGGTATGACGACTATTACTAAAGCGCAGAGTGGCGCCCAGGTCCAATCTGCATTCCTGATGGGGGTGTCAGAATTGCTGATAGGGCCCGCGCTTGATAAAGCGGCCTTGATGTCGCAGGTGTTCTGGAGGCGCGCCAAACCCCTTACACTTGAAACCTCTCCATCGTAGTCCTGACAGGCTGATCAGCAATGGCGCTCGACCCCCTCACCATGTTGACCCTCTCCATCGCCCTGGCAGCCGCTGCCGCGCTGTACCTGGCGGTGGAGTGGCGCAGCGTACGCGAGCGTTCGCTACTGCTCTGGAGCGCCGGCTTCGCCCTCATCAGCGTGGGCTCGACCCTGGCCTTGCTGCGCAGCAGCGGCCTGTTGCTGATCGGTATCTGGTTCGCCAATGGCCTGCTGGTCACGGCTCACTGGCTGTTTTTGCTGGGGGTGGCGCGTTTCACCCAGGCGCGTCTGGGGCGGGGCTGGTATCTGATCTTCGCGCTCTGGGTGGCGATGCTGCTGTTGCCGGGTGGGCCGCTTTGGTCGACGGTCATGTTGATCGTCAATTCCACGCTGGTGGCGCTGTTGATGCTGCGGGCCAGCCTGCTCCTGCGGCCCCACGGCAAGTCACTGAGTGTGGGAGCGGTGCAGCTGCGTTACGTCCTGCTGTTGCATGGGGTTTTCTATCTGGTCAAAGCCATCACGGCGGCGCTGCCCGGCACGTTGATCGACCTGGCGACCTTTGGTGGACAGATCATTCGTATTTCCCTGGTCGAGGGGGTCATGGCGATCATGCTGATCGCGCTGTCGATGACCGGCACCGAACGCTACCGGCGCGAGCGACACATCGCCCGGCTGGCCGCCCGCGATCCGTTGACGGCCCTGTATAACCGCCGCGCCCTCGAAGTCAGGGCGCCACGGGTGTTCGCCGAGGTCGGGACGGGCCGCCCAGGTGCGTTGCTGCTGATCGACATCGATAACTTCAAGCTGGTCAACGACCTCTACGGCCATACGGCCGGCGACCGCCTGCTGGTCGAGCTGAGCGAGATGATCCGCCGGTTGCTGCCCGAACGTGCACTGGCGGCACGGCTGGGCGGTGACGAGTTCGTGCTGTTGCTCGGTAACGCCTCCCTTGACGCTGTCGTCGAGCTGGGCGGTGCACTGCGCGCGCGATTCCATCAGGCCGCAGCGCAGGCGTTCGCGACGCCCGCCGCCGTGACCTTGAGCATCGGCGTCAGTCTGTTCGACCAGCCGCCTGCCAGCCTGGCGGCTTTGATCGAGCAGGGCGATGCCGCGCTGTACGAATCCAAGCGCGGCGGGCGCGACAGTATCCGTCTGGTCGATCGCACCGTTGCCGCAGACGGGCCGCTCGGCGCGGATTGACGGCACGCGGCGAGGCTATCGCGTCACTGGCATGCTGGCTTCAGCGAGCGGTCGCAGCGGCATATTCCTTCATCAACACCGCCACCAACTCACCGGCAGGCATTGCCCTGGCCAGCGGCGCGCCTTGCCCGGCCCATTCAGCGGCGAAGTCGTTGCTGCCTTGGCTCGCGGCCAACGCGTGCAGCGCTTTACCGGCGTCGTAGGCGAGTGGGTATTCGGCATGCAGGGGCGGGTGGGTTGCCGAGTGCTCAAGATACAGCCGGTTGACCAGGCCCCGGGCAGGGCGCCCGGAGACGCTGCTGGTGATGCGCGTGTCGCTGGCCCGCGCGCTGCCTAACGCCGCCCGGTGCGCGGGCGTGGCGGATGATTCCGGGCTGAGGATAAACGCGGTGCCCAACTGCACCGCACTGGCGCCTAGCTGCAAGGCAGCCGCGATGCCGGCGCCGTCCATGATGCCGCCGGCAGCGATCACTGGCAGGTCGAGGTGGGTGGTGATCAGCCGCAACAGCGCGAACAGGCCCAACTGCGCGTCCTTACCGGGTGCATCATCGAACACGCCCCGGTGGCCGCCGGCTTCGACGCCTTGGGCGACGATGGCATCGACGCCATGATCGGCGAGGACCTGCGCCTCGTGCAGCGTCGTCGCGCAGCCGAGAGTGAAAATGCCCGCCGCCTGCAACTGCTGGACCGACTCCGCTGGTGGCACACCGAAGTGGAAGCTCACCACCGCGGGCCGTTCTTCAATCAGCATCTGCAACATGGCGCTGTCGGCAAGGAACGAAGTGTAGATTTCTTTCAGGTTCGTCGGTGGTTCGCCCCCCAGCGCTTCGAACAGTGGCCGCAGATGCGCCAGCCAGGCCGCATTGCGCGCGTCGTCGAAACGCGCTGGCGCATGGCAGAACAGGTTGACGTTGAACGGCTGCTCGGTCAGGGCGCGAGTCTTGTCGATCAGCGCCCGGCCAAGCTCGGCAGTGCTGGCCCCAAGGCCAATGGAGCCCAGACCGCCGGCGTTGGACACCGCCGCCGCCAGCTCCGGCGTGGAGACCCCGACCATCGGTGCCTGGATGATCGGGTGATCGATGTGCAGCTGTTGGAGAAGGGCGTGGGTGTTCATTGCAGGGTCCCCTTTTCTGGCAAGGCGATGGATGTTGGCGATTGCCCGCTCAGGGCGCTGAGCTGGGCGAACGCCGGGGTGGCGTAACCGTTGCGGTGGACGAGCCATGTGTCCACGTCCAGCGCGTGAGTGGCCTGGATGCCGGCCATGGGGCCGTTACGCTCAAGCACACTTTGGGGGACGAAGCTCGCACATTGCCCGGCGGCGACGCGGGCGATCATTTCGTCGTAGGAGGTCACATCCTCGATGTGCAGACGCTGGGCGCCGTCCGGCCACTGGTCTGCAATCCAGCGCTGCCCCAGTGCTCGATAGGTGCAGCCAGCCTTGAACGCGGCCAGGCGTAATGGGGCATCGCCTGGCGCTACGAGAGTGGGCCGCGCGGCTGAAATCAACAGCATGATCTGCTCGCGAAACACCGCCCGCCCGTCGAGGTTTTGCGCTGCCAGCAGCGTTTGCGCCGAGCCGTGCTCGTGTGGGGGCAGGGCGATATAGGCGCAATCAATCAGGCCGTCGTCCAGTGCGCGCAGCAGCCCCAGGGAGTGGCCGGTGCTTACCTTGAGGTCCACGCCGGGCCATTGTCGATGGAACGCGCCGACTACCGCTGGCAGGCGCGTGGCCGCAGTACTTTCCATGGCGCCGATGCGCAGGGTGCCGTTCGGCTGAGTCGGGTGCATGGCCTGCCGGGCTTCATCGGCCAATGCCAGCAGGCGCATTGAATAGTCCATTAACACCCGGCCTTGTTCGGTCAACGCCATACGCTTGCCTTCGCGCGAAAACAGCGCGGCGCCCAGTGATTCTTCCAACTGCTGAATGCGCGTTGAAACATTGGATTGTGCCCGCCCCAGGCGCGCGGCCGCCTTGGTGACGCTCATTTCAGCGGCGACGATCTGGAAGATTTCCAGGGAGGCGAGGTCCATTTACGTTCTCTTAAAAAGATTGATAAGATTTATAATATCTCAATAAAAGATCGATTGGCGCAAGGTACGCTGACCGATGGCGTCCAGCTACTCGTTTGACAGCACGCTGCAAACGGCGGACATTGCCCAGACGTAAGCTCATTACGCCCATAAGGATAAAAGAATCCATGAAGGTTCTAGGTTTGCAGTTGATCCACGGTGACTTTTTGGCGCGCAGTGTGCGGGGCATTCCCTGTGCGCCGCCAGAGGATCGGTAGATAGGAACGCTCTCTACTCTTCTTGTGCCTACCGGAAATCAACCATGACTGATCTTTATGAAAACCCCATGGGCCTGATGGGCTTCGAATTCATCGAATTCGCCTCGCCCACCGCCAACACCCTGGAGCCTGTATTGGCGATCATGGGCTTCAGCAAAGTCGCCCAGCATCGCTCCAAACAGGTGACGCTCTACCGTCAGGGCGCGATCAATATCATCGTCAACCACGAGCCTGGCAGCCCGGCCGCGTATTTCGCCGCCGAGCACGGCCCCTCGGTGTGTGGCATGGCCTTTCGCGTGCGCAACGCCCATTTTGCCTACAAACGCGCGCTGGAGCTCGGCGCCCAGCCGGTCGAGATCGCCACCGGGCCCATGGAGCTGCGCTTGCCGGCTATCCGCGGGATCGGTGGCGCGCCGCTGTACCTGATCGATCGCTTCGGCGAAGGCACCTCGATCTACGACATCGATTTCGAATTCATCGAAGGCGTCGACCGTCACCCGCAAGGCGCCGGGCTGAAGCTGATCGACCACCTGACCCACAACGTCTACCGCGGCCGTATGGCCTACTGGGCGAACTTCTACGAAACCCTGTTCAACTTTCGCGAGATCCGCTACTTCGACATCAAGGGCGAATACACCGGCCTGACCTCCAAGGCCATGACCGCCCCCGACGGCATGATCCGCATCCCGTTGAACGAGGAGTCGTCCAAGGGCGCCGGGCAGATCGAGGAATTCCTCATGCAGTTCAACGGCGAGGGCATTCAGCACGTGGCCTTTATCACCGACGACCTGATCAAGACCTGGGACGCGCTCAAGGCCCTGGGTATGCGCTTCATGACCGCGCCGCCCGCCACTTACTACGAGATGCTGCAGGGGCGACTGCCTGATCACGGCGAGCCGCAGGATGCTTTGCAGTCGCGCGGTATCCTGCTCGATGGCAGTTCGCAGGACGGCCGACCGCGCTTGTTGTTGCAGATATTCTCCGAAGCGCTGATGGGGCCGGTGTTTTTCGAGTTCATTCAACGCAAGGGCGATGACGGCTTTGGCGAGGGCAATTTCAAGGCGCTGTTCGAATCCATCGAACGCGATCAGGTGCGCCGCGGGGTATTGGCGGCGACCTGAGGGCAGTCTGGCCGGGTATCGACTCGAGGCCCGGCAGTCCTTGCTTGCCAGCGCTATTCTGTAGCTTGCGCTATACCGGGCATCGACGACCTGCATGCCGGCCTGCTCAGCATCGACCCGTGGACCGACGTTGGCCGATGCCGAACCTGAGCCTGCGTATCAGCGTGCAGTGCAACAGGGAAATGCGCTCCTATGTTTCATCGCCGCTCTTCATGAATCAATCCGCCGACTCGACCATAGATGAGCCGGTACGATGGACTTCGATTTCTTTCCTCAAGGTAACAGCCACGACAACGCGCAAGGTAGCGCAGCCATTCCCAGCTTTCACAGCACGACGCTCGATGTGCCGTGCGATCAGCGCCTGCGCGCCTGGCGGCTGACCATCGAGGCGCTGTTCGAAGCGAACGCCGCCGAGGGGGAGGGGTTTTCAGCCTGCCTGACGGTCTACCATTTCAACCGCTTCCTGTTGTGCCGCGGGCGCCTCGATGGGGCCCGCTACTACCGCGACAGTGTGCGGCTGGGCTGGTGTGACCTCGATCATTATCTGTTGCACCTGCCGCTGCAGCGCGGATTGGTGGCAGGCAACGGCCTGCGGGTGCGTGCTTCGGACATGGTGATGCTCGATCTGGCCCAGCCGGCCGACTTCCGTACGACCGCCAGCGAGGGCGTGAGCCTGTTGATTCCGCGCACGGCATTGGCGCCACTGCTACATGACGCCGAGCAATTGCATGGCCGGGTGTTGCGCCGCGACTCGGCCGCCGGCGAGTTCTTGTCTGTGCTGTTGGTGTCGTTGGCCGCTGCGGCGCCGCGGCTGGTCATGCATGAGGCGCTCAGGCTGACGCGGCCGATTATCGAGTTGGTGGCGGCCTGCTTCGGCCAGACCGCTGCTCGTCAAGCGCCGGCGCCCTCGACCTTGCATGTCGACCTAGGCCGCCGGGTGCGGGCCTATATCGAGCAGAACCTGCACCGCGAAGACCTCGCTCCGGTAACGCTGGCCAAGGAGCTGGGGGTGTCGCGCAGCCAGCTCTATCGGGCCTTCGAGAGGCTTGGCGGCGTGTGTCATTACCTGCGCCAGCGCCGGCTGCGCCGATGTCTGTTGGCACTGTGCGACGTCGCCAACAGCGGGCGGCATATCGTCGACCTGGCGTGTGAGCACGGGTTCGCCGATGAAGCCCATTTCAGCCGCCTGTTTCGCAAGGCCTTCGGCTTGTCGCCGCGGGCGGCGCGTACCGCCATGCAGCGCGGTGACCCGTCGGTGTTTTCCGGTCTGCAGGTCAAACCGGGCAACCGCTGCCCCTTCGCGCATTGGGTGCGCGAGCTGATCAGCTGTTGAAAAACTGGCAATCCGGGACGCCTGTACAAGTTCGCGGGACGCACGTCCAAGCCCGTGCCGCGGCCTGTGCCTATCCTGAACGCACTCGACAACAAGGAGTGTCACCCGTGGCCAATCAAGCTCTTCACCTGCTCATCCAGAGCATCGCCGGCGCGGTCGCCGAAGCGCAGGACAAGATGCAGCGCGTCCAGGTGTCCACCGTGCGCCAGTACTTCGACGACGACAACCGCCCGGTGAGCATCGAAGTCAGGTTGCCGTCGTCGTCGCCTGATGCGTGTCCGGGGGAAGAGCGGCTGGTGCGTGTGCCACTGCTGTCACTGATTGGCCCGCGGTTGCTGGCAGTCAAAGACATGGAAATTTCGTTCGACGTGGGCCTTTGCGCAGATAACGGTGGCGATGATTCCGCTTCGCCGGCGGCGCCTGTGGCCAAGAGCACTACTGACCAGAACGCAACGGATGAAAGCGCTGCGGCCTGGCCAATCGCGGCGCACACACCTTTGAACGTCGATCTCGGCGTTCGTCGAAATGGGGAAGGCGGGCCGCTTGCGCACGTCACCCTCAGAGTCGAGACCCAGCCGTGTTCCGAAGGCATGGCTCGATTGGTGCAAAACCTGGATCAATTAATCTGAACAGCAAGGAGATGCTAATGACTGACTTTTCAATGGGTGACCAATTCCGTGGTCTGCCGATGGGCGACCTGATCGGCGCTCCGCTGACGGCCGCCTGTGATGCGCAGGTACGCCTGGCCAATGCCACGGCGGATTTCATCAAGGTGGTGGGCTTCCTGCCGCCGGCGTCCGATGGCGCGGATCCGAGCGGGGTGGGCGGGGTGCGTAACGTGATGTTCCGCTTCGACCGACCCTCGCAGAGCGTGCCCGCTGCCGACGGGGAAAATCCGATGGAGACGGTCGAGCTGGAAGTACCGCTGCTCGCCGTGGTCAAGGTACCGAACCTGTCGATCAACAAGGTCGATGTGAGCTTCGATATGGAGGTGAAAAACGCGTCGCAATTTCGAGAGGCGACCGATACTCAGGGAGCAATGTCGGCTGAAGCCAAGATCGGCTGGGGCCCTTTCAGCGCCAAGGTGACTATTTCGGGCTCGATTTCCTCGCACAAGGAAAACACCCGATCCACTGACCAGTCGGCCAAGTATCACGTGCAGGTGCATGCCGCCGACAACGGCATGCCCGAAGGGCTGGCGCGGGTAATGGGCATGATCGCCCAGTCGGTAGCGCCAAGGAGCATCACCCAGATAACGGCATAAACACGATCGTTGACCTGACCGCCAGCGTTGGGCGGCATCGCGCTGACGGTCAGCCATCTGCCATGGAGGAGACACGCAATGTTCGATTTGACGGACGTAGGATACGTGAAGCGCATCGTGGTCGGCAGCACCGATCCCGAGAAGCTCAGCTCGCAAGCCCAAGTAGAAGATGAGCTTGCCTTGCTCAACCGCTGCCTGAGCGATTCCCCGCGCGGGCGCATCATCGGTATCGAGAAGAATTTTTCGCTGCTCAACATTGGCGAGCACCAGGTCGTGCTGCAGGCGCAGATCTACCACGTCGGTTTTGCGCGCAGACCGTACTGGCTGCCCGATGATGGCGGGCAGTCCTGATGCTGGCCCTGGACGATCTGGCTCATGCCTTGGGTGGCGAGTTGACCCGCGCGCAGCGCAACTGTGCCCGAACATGGCCCGGCACTCGGGTCGCGGCGATGGAGGTCGAGATGGCGGCGACCGTGGAGTGCATCGATGCCTGCGGCACCCTGGCGCTGCGGGTCGGGCGTGTACCAGGCGTCAGGCAGCGGGTGCATCAGCTGCGCATCGAGGTGCCCGGTAGCGACGCGGCGGCTATCACCGTGCGCCTGAACGGCGAGATGTTCGGCCACTACGCGAGCGCTCGTCATGCTCCCACACACTGACCACTCGATATTGCTGGTGCTGTCGGCTGAGCAGAGCAGCCGGTTGCGCGGCCTGATCGACTCGACGGACGTGGCGCCGATCTGTCGGCCCCGGACACGACGAAGAGGCATGAGGAGTGGCTTCTGGCTGTTCACCCTCGTGTTGCTCGTTTGGCTGGGCGGTGAAGTGGCGTCACTTTCTATCCAATGGGCGGCCAATTTTATCCAATGGGCGGCCAACGCGCCCATCCCTTGAACCTCAAACATCACTGACAAGGAGCGTTTGCATGAGGCTTTTTACTTCTACCCTGATCGGCGTTATGGCATTGGCGACACTGTTCTCGGCGTCCGCAGGAGCCGAAAACTTCCAGGGCGTGCTCGAAGACAAGGCGCGTCCTGTCCCGGTCGTCCTCAATTTGCGCGCCGACGCAGCGCCCGGCACGCTTGCCGGCTCCATTCGGTTCGGTGGGCCGTGGGCCTGCGGGCTCGAAGTCGAACTCGCGCAAGTGGTTGAGCAACAGCGCCTGTACTTTCTCAAGGGCGCCGGGGCAGGACGCTGCGCAGTATTGACCGCAGGCTATTTGCATACTCAGCGCGATGACGATGGCTTGGCTGTTACCCTGTTCGACCGGGCCAACCGTGCGCCTGCGCTTTACAGTATTCCCTTCACGCCGGTCAGCTCGTAGCCACGGGTGCGGATTCGCATGGCGTCGTGACGACCTGCTGGGCATCACGCGGGGAGGAGGTGATATCACGATCCAAACCTGTAGCGAGGGGGCAAGCCCCCTCGCTACAGCGATCAATGCTGGGTGACTTGCCCCAGATCGTCGCCAGAGGTGTGCTTCATGTCGCTGGTGCGCAGTTTGGCAACGTCCGCCGCGCTGACGGGCGCGCCTTGGTTGCCCCAGCTGCCGCGAATGAAGCTCACCACGTCAGCGACTTCCTGATCGCTCAAGCGCCAGGCGAACGCCGGCATGGTGAAGGTCGATGGCGCGGTGTGCGTCGCTTGCAAGGTGCCGCCGGCCAACACCACATGGATCAGCGAGGTCGGGACGCTGCCCTGCAGTACCGGATTGCCCGCCAGTGCCGGGAACACCCGGGTGTAGCCATGGCCGTCGGTACGGTGGCAGGCCGCGCAGTTGTCGATATACACCGAGGCACCGCGCTGGCTGTCGTCTCCTTTCCACAGGGCGTCGCCGGCCTTCGGATCGTAGACATGCGGTTTGTCGTTCGGATCACTGGCCGGCAGGGTCTTGAGGTAGCGGGCGATGGCGGTCAGGTCGGCGTCGCTCATGTACTGCATGCTGTGCTCGACCACATCGCTCATGCCGCCGAACACCGCGGTGCGGTCACTGCGGCCGGTCTTGAGGAACTGCACCAGCTCATCTTCGCTCCAGCTGCCCAGGCCGTCCTTGTGGTCACCGCGCAGGCTCTTGGCGATCCAGCCTTCGAGTGGCGCGCTGCCGGCCAGGAACTGGCTGCCGTCGGCGGGGTTGAGGGCTTTTTCCTGCATAGTGATGGCCCGCGGCGTGTGGCAAGCGCCACAGTGGCCAAGGCCTTCGACCAGGTAGGCGCCACGGTTGACCACCGCGTCGCTGCCTGCCGGTGCAGGGGTTGGTTGGACCTTTGGCGCGAACATCTGGCGCCAGATCGCCAGTGGCCAGCGCATGCTCAACGGCCACGGAATGTCGGTGTCCTTGTTCGCCTGCGCCACCGGCTCGACGCCGTGCATGAAGTAAGCGTACAGGGCCTTCATGTCGTCATCGCTGACACTGGCATACGAGGGGAAGGGCATGGCCGGGTAGAGCGTGCTGCCGCTCTTGCCGATGCCATGGCGCACGGCCTGATCGAAGTCATCGAAGCTGTAGCTGCCGATGCCGGTGGCGTCCGGGGTGATGTTGGTGGAGTACACCGTGCCGATTGGCGTTTCCATGCCCAGGCCACCGGCGAACGGCTTGCCGCCCTTGGCGGTGTGGCAGGCTACGCAGTCGCCCGCACGGGCCAGGTATTCACCTTGCTTGACCAGCGGGTCGTTGCTCTCGGCGGCCATCAAAGGCAGGCTGGCGCTCAGCAGCAGGGAGGCGATAAACAGGTTCTTCATGGTCATCGTTCCTTATGCCTGCACCAGCGGGCCGGGGTTTTTCAGGTACTGCTCGCGGATCGCCCGCGCCGACCAGTAGGTGAGGGCGGCCACCAGCCCGGTAGGGTTGTAGCCCAGGCCTTGCGGGAACGCCGAGGCGCCGGGGACGAACACGTTATGCACGTCCCAGCACTGCAGGTAGCGGTTAAGCGCGCTGGTTTTCGGATCGGTGCCCATGATCGCGCCACCGTTGAGGTGAGTGGTCTGGTAGGCCGCGGTGTTGAAGTGCTCCTTGACCTTCTTGCCCAGCAGCGCGATGGACTTGGGATTCATGGCCTGCGCGACCTTGCTGAGTTTGTCGACCATGAACTGGTTCATCTTGATGTCGTTTTCCTGCCAGTCGAAGGTCATGCGCAGCAGCGGCTGACCGTAGGCATCGCGGTAGGTCGGGTCGAGGTCGAGGTAGTTGGCGCGGTACGACTGGTGCGCACCGTGGGCGTCCATCGACACCTGGTGGGTGTAGTACTCGGCGGTGGTTTGTTTCCAGGCGCTGCCCCAGGCCGGCGTGCCCGGCGGGTTGGAGGTGCCGGCGATCGGTCGGCTGCCGGCCTGGTTGACCCACATCGGCGAGCCACCGACGAAGCCGTGCGGCCCGTGGTCGAAGTTGTCGGCGTTGTAGTCGTCGATGGCCACGCCATTGCCGCCTGCGCCGATGAAGTTGTTGGTGTGGGTGTCCTTGTCGAAGAACGCCTTCACGGTGCCCATGTTCTGGTAGGCGAAGTTACGCCCGACCACGCCTTCGTTGGTGATTGGATCGTAGGGTTTGCCGATGCCGGACAACAGCATCAGGCGCACGTTGTTGAACTGGAACGCACCGAGGATCACCAGGTCTGCGGGTTGCTCGACTTCGCGGCCCTGGGCATCGACGTAGGTGACACCGGTGGCCTTGCTCTTGGTGCTGTCGAGGTTGACGCGCAGCACGTGGGCGTTGGTGCGTAGCTCGAAGTTGGGCAGCGGGCGCAGCGCCGGCAGGATGTTCACGTTGGGCGACGCCTTGGAGTACATGTAGCAGACGTAGCCACTGCAGAATCCGCAGAAGTTGCACGGGCCCATTTGCGCGCCATAGGGGTTGGTGTACGGCCCCGAGGTGTTCGCCGACGGCAGGTTGTAGGGCTTGAGGCCGATGTCGTGGGCGGCTTTCTGGAACAGCTGCGCCGAGTAGGTGTTTTTCTGCGAGACCAGCGGGAAGGGGTTAGAGCGATCCGGCGCATACGGGTTGCCGCCCTTGCCATCGCCCACCAATTGGCCTTTGACGGTCCAGGCCTGGCCCGAGGTGCCGAAAACTTTTTCGGCGTAATCGAAGAACGGCTCGAGTTCTTCGTAGCTGACGCCGAAGTCCTGGATGGTCATGCCTTCAGGGATGAATTTCTTGCCGTAGCGCTCTTCGTAGTGGCTGCGCATGCGCAGTTCGATCGGGTCGACCCGAAAGTGCACGCCGGACCAGTGCAGGCCGGCGCCGCCGACGCCCTTGCCGGGCAGGAAGGCGCCCAGTTGGCGGTTGGGCAAGGCCACGTCGTTGACGGTGTGGCGCACGGTGACGGTCTCTTTGGACACGTCAACGAAGAGCTTCTTGCGCACGCTGTAGGTCAGCTCGTCGATGACTTGCGGGTAGTTGCCGTCGGGATAGGTGTCCTGCATCGGGCCGCGCTCCAGCGCCACCACGTTGAGGCCTGCCTCGGTGAGTTCCTTGGCCATGATGGCGCCAGTCCAGCCGAACCCGACGATCACTGCGTCTACTTTCTTCAATACGGTCGCCACGCTCATGCCCTCTCGCCGCGAATGGAAACGGCCGGGAAGGGATACGCTTCGTTGCGCTCCACCCAATCCATGAAATCGGCGCGTGCGCCAGGGAAGCCGATCTGGGTCCAGCCGACCATGCCTTTGTTGCCGCCGTGCACCGGGTCGCTGAAGAAGCCTTCGCGGCTGTTCTGCACCAGCAGGCTGAAGAATGCCTTGGCGGGCACTTCGTCGAAATGCAGCTCTCCGGACTCGATCTTGCTGAGAAACTGGTCTCGGGTAGCGCTGTCTTGTGCAGAAAACGTTTTGCCGTGTTGCGCTTTGCAAGCGGCCTCCGCGGCTTTGATGCCGAGGCGATAGATCTGTTGCGGCACCAATTGCAGTTGATAGCCCATCTCGGCGGGCGCATCGGTGACGAACGGACCTTGCATGTACCACAGTGCGCCCGTGGCGAACGGAGTGTTCATCTGGCGATCGATAAATTCCGGCACGCCGGCTTCCAAAGCGCCAGGGCCAAGCTCGTCGGCAGGGATGATGCGCGACACGGCGGCCTGGATGAAGTCCCACTCCTCGGCAGTAAAGAAACTGGGTTGGTAGTCGTCTTTAGGGGGAGTAGGTGGCACCTTGTGCTCGGGTGCGGCAGGGGCGGCGAGCAGCGATTGGGCGCCCATGCCCAGCCCGGTGCTGGCGACGGTGACAACGGGGATCAGGGTCAGGGTCTTGCGCAGGAACTCCCGGCGCGGGTTGTCTTCTCGATCGGACATGGTGGATCCTCATCAGCGGTTCAGGCGATGCGGCGACGTTGGCATGTTTTTATGGGGATATTATTAGAGTGGCGTGCGCAAGGACTTGGAACCAAGGCTGCGGCAATCAGCCGCGAAATCGGTCGGCGCAAATGTAACCATTTGTGAGGCAAATTGAAACCGGTTTCAATTTGCCTGTGTCTTGTTGGATTGGGGAGTGGTGCAAGCCTTGCCGGCCCCTTCGCGGGCAAACCTTGCTCCCACAAGTGCATGCCGCGTCAGCGCCGTACACCCGTGGGAGCAAAGCTTGCTCGCGAAGGGGCCGGTCCTGCTTGCCCAGCACCCTAGAATCTCCCACGTCGTACATCCAAGGGAGCAAGGTTGCGCGTTAGGCGGCGAAGAGGCCGCCTGCAGCAACGCAAACCTCACCTGGCAATTGAGCCCAGCAACGCCCTCACCTCGGCCGTAGTCGGCGCATGCGCCCCGGCTTGGCTGCACGAAACCGACGCGCAGGCCGCCGAAAAACGCAAGCGCTCCTGATAGTCGCTGATGCCCAGCAACCCCGAGGCCAGCCAGCCGGCCATGCTGGCATCCCCGGCGCCCACGGTATCGACCACCTCGACCTTGATGGCTGCCTGTTCGTACTCGCCCTCTAGCGTATGCAGCACCATGCCCTTTTCGCCGCGGGTGAAGAGGATCTGCGCCTTGGGGTTCAGCGCCCGCAGTTCGGCCAGCGCCTGGTGCTCGGTAAGGCCGGGATAGATCTGGCGCAAGTCTTCGTCCGAGAGTTTGATGATGGTGGCCAGCGCAACCATGGTTGGGAAGGTCTGCTCGCGGTAGGCGCTGTCCATCAGGTTGCGCCAGTTGGGGTCGTAGCTGATCTGCTTGCCGGCCTGGTGCGCCTGCCGGGCGATGGCGACCAGCTTGTCGCCGAGCGGCTGACGCGCCAGGCTGATGCAGCTGAAGTGGCAGAGTTGCGCGGCATCGAGCCAGCCTTGTGGCAGCTTGGCGCCGTCGAAATGCAGGTCCGATTCGCCGGCGAAAAAATACCGGGGAGGGTGGCTGGAGGCGACGATGGCCACCAGCGGATCGCTGTCGACGCGCTGGATGAAGTCCATATCCAACCCCGCCGTACGGGACAGGCGCGCGATTTCATCACCCAGCGAATCACCGCTGATGGCGCCGGCAAAGGCGCTGCTCACACCTAGCTGGCTCAGGCCTCGGGCAACGTTCCACGGCGCGCCGCCGGGGTATCCCTGCCACTGCCCGGGGGCGCCTTGAACGATGTCGGTCAAGGCTTCACCGAAGACGACTACATGGGGCAATGCCATTTCTTGTTCTCCTGGGTTCGAGGTGCGTTTGCTCAGCAAGGGCTCAAGGGCACCTTTTCTATCGCGGTACGGCTTCTATGGGGGCAGTCTGGCGCAGCGCCAACCATACGTGGCCACTGCCGCATGTGACTAGTATCGCGTTGACGTCGCGCTGATACTTTTCTGATCACGCCGGGTCGGGGAAGTGCGGCTCGCCGGTCATGCGTTGCGCGCCAGCGAAATACGCCCCGGCCATCTGGATAAACGGCGCCACCGCCGGGTTGTCGTTGTCCTGGCGCGAGACCATGTAGATCTGCGCCATCGGGTCGGCATCGCGCAGGCGGCGAAATTGCAGCTGGCCGGGGTATAGATGACGGGCCGCAGCGGGGACGATGGCGACCCCCAGGCCCGCGCGCACCAGCCCCAAAATCGAGTGCGTCTGGCCCAGGTAGTAGCGGTAGCGCGGGCTGACCCCGGCCATGGCGAACAGGCCGGCGATGCAGTCATGGAAATAACGGCCTTCGTCTGGCGAATACATCACGAAAGGCTGTTGATCGAGGTCCGCAATCGCGATCGTGGCATGCGCCGCCAATGGATGCTCGTTGGCCATGACCACCAGCAGCGGTTCCTGGCTGATGAGTTGATAATGGAAGTCCGCTGCGGAGCTGGACCAGCGCACAAAACCGATGTCCAGCATGTTCGCCTCCAGCGCCTGGATCTGCGCCCCGGAGACCATCTCGCGCAAGTCCACACGCACATCCGGCAGCGCGGTATCCGCGCACTCCAGCAAGCCGGGGATCATGCGGTAGCTGCTGACGGCGGTGAAGCCCAGCAGCAACTGGCCGACCTCGCCGCGCTCCAGGCGCCGCGCGCTGTCGGCGGCCTGCTCGGTATAGGCCAGTACGTGGCGGGCATCGCGCAAAAAGTGCTGCCCGGCAATGGTCAGCTTGACCCTGCGATTGCTGCGCTCGAGCAAGGTCACCCCTAGCGAACGCTCGAGCAGTTGGATCTGCCGGCTGAGGGGCGGTTGGGTCATGAACAGGCGGCGCGCGGCGCGCCCGAAATGCAACTCGTCGGCGACCATCACGAAGCAACGCAGTTGATGAAGTTCCATGATTCAATTCTTGTATTGATCGATTCAGTGTCTATGTTAGACGCGCATCACCACTTTTCCTACTCTGGCTGCAATCTGCGGGCTTTACGTGCCCGCAGTCATAACAACACAGCCCTCCATGCAGGGGGCCGGAGAGCCCTATGAATGCCAAGACCGCTTCCCTGGCGGTGCCGATCGCCGAGGCCAAGGTGGGCCGCCGCCGCTTCGTCATCCTCTCGCTGATCTTTATCGTCACCGTCCTCAACTACGCCGACCGCGCCACCATGTCGATCGCCGGTACCGGCGTGATCAAGGACCTGGGGCTCGATCCGATCATGCTCGGGATGATCTTTTCGGCGTTTGCCTGGGCCTATGCGCTGGGGCAGATCCCTGGCGGTTGGCTGCTGGACAAATTCGGCGCCCGGCGCGTGTATGGCTGCAGCTTGGCACTATGGTCCGTGTTCACGATGCTGCAAGGCACCGTCGGCTGGATCGGGCTGGTCGGCTCCACGGCGGCCATCACCTTGTTCGGCATGCGCTTCATGCTCGGGCTGGTAGAGTCGCCGGCGTTCCCGGCCAACAACCGTATCGTCTCGTGCTGGTTCCCGACCAGCGAGCGCGGTACCGCGTCGGCGTTGTTCAACTCGGCGCAGTACATGGCGGTGGTGGTGTTCGCGCCGCTGATGGCATGGTTGACCCACACCTTGGGCTGGGAGCACGTGTTCCTGTGGATGGGTGTGCTGGGCCTGGTGGCAACGGTGTTCTGGTTCGTGCTGTACCGCGAACCGCTGAGCGATCCGCACCTGCGCGAGTCGGAACTGGCCTACATGCGTGAAGGCGGCGCGCTGGTGGACCTGGAGGCCAATCGCAAGGCGATCAAGCCCAAACTCAAGGCCGCTGAAGTCATGCAGCTGTTCAATAACCGCACCCTGTGGGCGATTTATCTGGGGCAGTACTGCATCACCGCGTTGACGTACTTTTTCATCACCTGGTTTCCCATCTACCTGATCAAAGGCCGCGGCATGACCATCATGGAGGCCGGCTGGGTGGCGGCGTTGCCGGCGATCTGCGGGTTTTCCGGTGGCGTGCTCGGCGGCGTGGTGTCCGACTACCTGATTCGCCGGGGCATGCATCCGTCACGGGCACGCAAGACGCCCTTCGTCTTCGGCATGGCGCTGGCGAGCAGCCTGGTGTCGGCCAACTACGTCGATGCCAACTGGATGGTGATCGCCTTGATGGCCCTGGCGTTCTTCGGCAAGGGCCTGGCTGCGGTGGGCTGGGCGGTGCTGTCCGACACCGCGCCCAAAGGCATGGTCGGCTTGAGCGGCGGGGTGTTCAATGGCATCGGCAATATCGCCGGGATCGTCACGCCGGTGGTGATCGGCTTCTTCGTGGCCGCGACCGGTTCGTTCAACTCGGCACTCTGGTTCGTCGCCGCCCATGGTCTGATCGGTATCTTTGCCTACGTGGTGCTCGCGGGACGTTTCGAGCGCGTGGAAATTGCCCCGGCGGCTGATGGGCCCAAGGTCGCAAGCGCGACTTAACACTTTGGCTGTCGGGCGTGAATGAGTACTCTGGGCGCGCAGGTTGTCTGAACCTGAACTTTATCTCTGCGCGCCACAGGACTTTCGATGACTTACCCCCGTATCGGCTTCGCCTGCATGTACCGCCACCCTGAGCGGAACCTGTCGGCCAGCCAATTGAAACTGGCAGAGACGCCCTTCAACCCGCGCACCACCACCTTGCGCTGGATGGACAGCGTGACGCCGCAGGTGGCCCAGGACAAGCTGATCGAGGTGGTAACCCACAACCTCGCGGCGCAGCTGCGCCTGCTGGCCTACACCGCCGAGCTGCCCGCGCCGTTGCGCATGGTGCGCCTGAGCAGCGATTTGCTGCCGTTCTACAGCCACGTCAAGGTTCGCGACTTCTATCGGCAACCGGCCATTCAAGCCTGGCTCGGCGAAGGCTTCGCCGCCATCGGCGCGCTGGCGCGCCAGGCGCAGATCCGCCTGTCGTTCCACCCCGGGCAATATTGCGTGCTCGGTTCGGACCGGCCCGAGGTGGTCGAAAACAGCCTCGCCGAATTCGAATACCACGCCGACATGATCCGCATGATGGGCTACGGCGTGCGTTTCCAGGACCTCAAATGCAACGTGCACATCGCCGGCCGCCTGGGGGCCGAAGGTATCCGGGGCATCTGGTCGCAGCTCTCCGAGGTGGCGCGCAACTGCATCACCTTCGAGAACGAAGAAAAGACCTACGGCGTCGACGACTGTCTGCAACTGGCCGACCTGGCGCCCGTGGTGCTCGACATTCACCACTGCTGGATCAACGAGAACGACTACATCGCGGTAGACGATCCGCGCGTCGAGCGCATCATCGACAGTTGGCGCGGCGTACGCCCGACCATGCACTACTCGCAGCCGCCTGAGCACCTGCAGGCGCTGGGATTTTCAGCCGAGCACAAGCTCGAGATGCCGGCGTTGCTCGAGGCGGTGAACAAGCGCGACCTTTACGCCCATAGCGACCGCATGTGGAACCGCTGGACCAATGAGTACGCGCTACAGTTCTTGCCACGGTTCGACATCATGTTCGAGGCCAAGGACAAGAACCTGGCGACGTTGGCGTTTTATGAGGAGTATCTGGTGGGCGCTTGATTGTGTGGCCAGTGCTGAGTTGTGCGCGCATCAGCCGATGGTTGGCCTGAACTCGGTCTGCGCATGCCGTTTGCACAAGGCTCAGCCATGGCCACTGCCGGGCGGCAGCAGTTCATTCAACGCATCGCTCAGCTGCCCCATGCTGAACGGCTTGGCCACACAGTCGCGATCCGCCCACGTCTCAGGAATGCCCAGCCGGCCATAGCCGGTACAGAAGATGAACGGGATGCCTCGATGGGCAATCTCGGCGGCGATCGGGAACGACGTGCCGCCGATGATATTGATGTCCAGAATCGCCAGGTCATAATCCCCTGTGCGGGCGTACTCCACCCCTTCGCTCAGGGTGCTGGCATGGCGGGCGGTCGCGTAGCCGAGCTCTTCGAGCATGGTCTCGATGAGCATTGCGAGCATGGTCTCGTCCTCGACGATAAACACTTTGGGGCGCAGCAGTTGCTCATTGACCGACAGGCTCATGAATCGCCGTCCGCTTTTTCTAGCCAGGGCAGGGTCATGCACCAACTCAGCCCTGTGGCGGCGAACCGCACCTGGGCTGTGCCATTGAGCTCGCGCTCGATACTGCGGCGGATCAGTCGAAAGCCGAAACCTTCGAAGGTGGTTGCGGCGACGGGCGGCCCGTCGGCTTCAAGCCAGTGAAGTTTCAAGGTGCGGGGGCTCGTGGTGGCGTTCAAGGTGGCAGTCAGGGTGATGTGTCCACCCGGTGATGAGTGCAGCGCCGAAAGCGCCCCATGCTGCACGGCGTTGGCCATCAGCTCGTGAAACACCATCGACAGCGACAGCGAGGTTCTGGGTTCCAGCGTGACCGGGTCGCCGAGCAACAGGATCCGACGGGTGCCCCCGTCGGTTCGCTGCAGTTGCGCAATCAAATCCTCCAGCTCGCTGGACAGCCACTCTGCCCGCGCAAGGGCATCATGGGCCTGGCTCAGGGCCAGGAGGCGGGCATCGAAACTCTGCCGAAACGTCGCCAGTGAATCGGAGTTGCTGGCGGTCAGGGACGCAATCGCCTGCACGGTCGCCAAGGTGTTTTTCACCCGATGATTGAGCTCGTTGAGTAACCCTGCGCGGGTGGCGCGATCCTCCAGTTGCTGGCGCTCGAGCTTGCCCGAAATCGACTGGGCCAGGCGCGCGGTAGTACCGCTCTGCTTGAGTACCACCCGTTCGTTAGCGGTCACCGGCCCTGAGTGAGCGGGCACGCTGAAGGTGAAGACGCTGCCGCAACCGGGGTCGCTATGGGCCCACAGGCGACCGCCGTGGGCCGCGACGATGCCTTGCGAGATATACAGCCCTAGGCCATTGCCACGCGGATTGCCTTCCTTGACCGACCAATAGCGCTGGAATATATACGTCAGGTTCTGCGCCGGGATGCCAATGCCGTTGTCGGCCACCTTGAACAGCACATCACCGCCGTCGGCAATCACATCGATATCGATGGTGCCGCCCTGCGGCGTGAACTTGATCGCATTGCCGACCAGGTTGGACAGCACCTGGAAAATGCGCTCCGGATCGGCATCGATCACCAGGCCGTCGGCCGCCGTGCAATTGAGTTCGATCTGCTTGGCGTTGGTCAGGGTCACCAGCAACGCGCAGGTTTCTTCCAGCAGGCCGGTGACGCTCAGCGGCTGGCGGGACAGCTGGTAGCGGCCGGCTTCGATCCTGGCGGTGTCGAGCAGATCTTCGAGCAGGCTGTTGATGCGCGTCGTGGCGTTTTCGATGGTGCCCAGGGCGCGGCGAATGTGGCGGTTTTCGAGTGAGCTGTCGCTGACCGCCCAGCGTTGCATCATCCCGCATTGCATGATGATGATCGACATCGGGTTGCGCAGGTCATGGGAGACCACCGCCACCAGTTCGTCGCGCATGCGCACGGCCTCTTGCTCGCGCCGCACCTGGCGTTCCAGGTCGCGCTCAAGCGCCGAACGGCGAATATCCTCGGCGGCATACAGATCGCCTCGGGACCACGGTTGGGCGATGCCGACGACCTGTTCTTCCCACACGTCGAACGATTGCCGTGGATGCAGGCGCTGGCTCGCCGCGCCGACAGACCCAGGGCGCAGGTGGTCGGCCGGATTGCCACTCCACTGCATGCTGGAGGTGAGCTGCGGGCGGAACCATATCACTGCGTTGTCCACGGGCTTGGGCAGCACGAAAGCGATGACGCCGCTGGCCACGTCTCGGTAAGCCGCAGCGGGCGGGTGTTCCTGTTGCAGTGCTGCGCTATGGAACAGGCCCAGACCTTGCAGCCCCTGGGTGCGCTCGTTGAGCTTTTTGCGGATCAGACCGACATCGCGGATCCACTGGTGCAAGACGCGGACCTGCGCGGGCGTCGGGCAGCTACCGAACAACTGCAGGTCATCCTCGATCAGCACCGCCACGCCAGTGGCCTGGGGCAGGGATTGCAGCAAGTCGGCGCGTGTCGCCAGCCCGGCGAGGATTTCCCGGTCGGCGCTGGCCATGGCTTCGGCCAACTGCCCGAGCATCAGAACCTTGCCTTCGCGACCCTGCTGTATCTGACTGGCGAAGATGGCGCAGATCTTCACCGACAGCAGTTGGCCGATCAGGGCGCAGGCGTCGCGGTATTCGCGCGGTACCAGCAACGGGGCAGGGTGACTGCAGGTGATCAGCCCCCAGAGTTCGCCGTCCTCCAGCAGCGAGATGCTCATCGAGGACTGCACGCCCATGTTCTTCAGGTATTCGCAGTGCACCGGCGACACGCTGCGCAGGGTCGAGAAGCTCAAGTCCAGCGGTTGTCCGGTATCCGGTCGCAGCACAGGCACCAGCGGCACCGGCACGTAGGTGGCATCGGGGATCACCCGGATCCAGTTCAGGCGATACAGCGCCCGCGCCTGGGCGGGGATGTCCGAGGCCGGGAAATTCAGCCCGCTGTAGCTGGGCAGGCTGCCGGTCAGTGCTTGGGCCACCACCTTGCCGTGGCCCTCGGGTTCGAAGCGATAGATGATGACTCGGTCATAACCGGTCAACGCTTGAATCTCGTGCACGCTGATATCGAACAGCGTCTCCAGGGTGCTGGCGGCCTGCAAGTTGCGCAGCACTCGGGTGATGGTCCTTGATTGCTCCTGCGCCGGCTGCACGAAGGGCTCGAGTTCGATGATCAGCAGGTGTTCATGGCGGTGCAGCGCAGCGCTATAGTCGGCCTCGCCAAAACTGACGCGGATGGGGTCGCCATCGGCGCTCGGCCCTTGGGCATACGCCTGCTCGATCAATTGCGCCTGATGCGCCGGTATCAACGACGACAGGAGTATCCCCAGCAGCGCGTCACAGTCGAGCCCTGATGCGCCAGCGCAATTGGCACTGACCTGCTGGATCCGCAGGGGCTGGCCGGCCAGGCTGAGCAACAGGCCGTGGGGCTGTATGGCACCGGGTACACGAATGGGCTCGTCGGCGCAGTCGGCCAGTGCGGCGTCGAGTGCGGCGTCGATTGGGGGGGCGCTGCGTACCTGCGGGGTGTGCTCGAGCATGGCGCGAACTCCAAGGGTTTTCAGGTGGGTACGGCTGGGCGCTGCAATCGGCAGGCGGATCGATGCAGTGAGGTTTTCAGTCGGCCACAGTGAAGCAGGGGCAGTCAGAGGCCCGGATGGACGCGCAAGGCTATGCGAGGTTACCGCGAAGGTGCGGCGTGAAGACGTGGGGATGGCAAGCCGGCTTGATGAGGTATGGACAGCGTGGCCTGCCTGAGGACGCGTCACCATAACAGGACATTGGGCCTTGCGTATGGTCTTTGGTCGATCTGCGCTGGCCGCCGTTCGGGCACTGGCGTATCGTTCGCACCGCGCGGGCGTTCGGCAAGGCCCGCAGGCCCGAAAACGGGCACCGTGAATGCCTTGCCAGCCTCTTCAGTTCGAGTACCGACAATGACGCTTGCCCGCGCCAGATTTACCCAGGGCTCTGTTGCTGGCCATCTGATCGAGACCGCCAGTACCAGCGCAGTGAGCCTGCTCGCGGTATTTCTGGTCGATATTTTTACCCTGATCTATGTGTCCAGGCTCGACGATCAGGTCGCGTTGGCGGCCGTCGGCCTGGCCAAGATGCTGATGTTCATCAACAGTGCCTTCGCCTCCGGGGTGGTCACCGCAGCCGGTGCGGTGCTGTCCGCGCGTATCGGCAAGCATGCGTCGCGGGCGCTGGCGCAGTGGGTCACGCACCTGTTGCTGATGGTGCTGGGTGTCGCTGCCGGGGTCGCGGTCATCGAGTGGTTGGCGGTTGCGCACCTGGGCCAGTGGTTGGGGGCCGATGCCGACACCTATCAGCGCGCCCGGCATTTTATCGCCATCGTACTGCCGTGCAGCGTGCTGGCGGCTGCCATGCAACTGTGCGCGCAGATGCTCAGGGCCCAAGGCCATGTGCGTGCGGCATTGCTGGTGCCGCTGGCAGGGGCAATCACTTTGGCGCTGGCCGACCCGTTGTTCATCTTTGCGTTCGGCTTCGGGCTGGAGGGGGCGGCGATTTCTTACGGGGTGTCCACTGTGGTGGCGCTGGCCCTCGGCCTGGCGTTGGTACGGCGGCATATCGGCGTGTCGCCTGCCGTGCGTTTCAAACACCTCAAGCTGCATGTCGGCCTGACCTGGCCCATCGCATTGCCGGCCATGCTCGCCAACCTCGCCATGCCGGTGGGCATCACCTATCTGATGCTGGTGCTCACGGGGCTCGGCGCTTCGGCCTTGGCGGGCATGGCGGTGATCGATCGGATCCTGCAGTTCGGCTATTGCGCATTCTTTGCCTTGCCCAGCGCCCTGGTGCCGGTGCTGGCGCAAAACCTGGGGGCCGGGCTGGATGGGCGCGTGCGTACCGCCATTCGGGTGATCCGCAGGCTGGTGGTGGGCTATGGTTTGTCGATATGGCTTTTGCTGATAGTGTTCGGGCCCTGGATCGCCGATTACTTCCACCTGGTGGACGACGGGCGCGCCATGTTTTTAGCGTTCACGCGGTTCGGGGCGGGGCTGTGGATCCTTTACGGGCTGGACTTCGTCGCCCAATCGATGTTCCTGACCCTGTCCCGCGCCTGGTGGGTCCCGGCGTTTGGCTGGTTGCGCGGTACCTTGGGCACCGTGCCGTTCGTGTACGCGGGTAGCCAGTGGTACGGCGCCAGCGGCGCGCTTGTCGCGATGTGGTGCGGCAACGCGCTGGTGGCGCTGTTGGCGATACTGACGGCTGCGGTTCAGGCACGGCGGTTTTTTCAGGCGCGCGAGCCCGTGCTCGGCGGCCCTTGACCCTAAGATCGGGCCGCTGCCAGAGCGAGCAGTCAGTACGGCCAACAGTTAACGGAATTCAATGCCAGTGACGGATACTCAAAACGACGCTCCAGCGTCCCCCGCACCAAAGCGCCGCCGCGCGCCAAAAGGCGAAATGCGCCGTATGGCCTTGCTCGACGCGGCCACCGAAGTGTTCGCCCGCGACGGCTACCTGGGCGCTTCCATGCGCGATGTCGCCGATATCGCCGGGATCACCACCGTCGGTTTGCTGCACCACTTTCCCAACAAGGTTGCCCTGCTGCGCGCCATGCTTGATCGGCGCGACGAACGCGTGGTCGAGCGCTTCGGCGATCTTGATACCGCGCCGACAGTGGAAGGGTTCGTGAAGTTTCTCAAGCTGAGCATGAGCTTCAGCGTCGAGGACGCGCGCGAATGCCAGGCCTCGGTGATGATCAATACCGAAAGCCTCTCGGACAAGCATCCGGCGTTTGCCTGGTATCAGGAAAAGTTCGAGATCGTCCACGGCCATGCGCAGGCGCACCTGGCATCGCTGGTCGAAGCAGGGGAGATACGCCCGGGCGTCGACGTGAAAGCCTTGGCCCAGGAGATCTTTTCAATGATGGATGGCTTGCAGATCCAATGGCTCAGGGGTCGCAAGCGTGTCGACGTCATGGCGGTCTTCGACGTCTACCTGCAGCGCTTGGCCAGGGATCTCAAGGCCGGCTGAAGGGCTCGTCCGTGAGCCCTCACACCCTTAGTAGGTTTGCGCGGTGTTGACCTGCACTGCCTTGCGCAGCGGGATCGGCAGCGGGTTGCTGTCGCGAGTGGTCAACTGCTCAGGATAGAGCGTGGTCAAGGTCTGGCTCAGCGACAGGTCGTCGGAGTCGGTACCCACGCGGATCTTGAACTTGCCGGCATCGACGTTCCAGCTGTCGGTGTTCTCCACGTAGTAGGCCAGCGAGCGCGAGTCGAGCGGGATGCTCACCGTCTTGCTCTCGCCAGGCTTGAGGTACACCTTGGTGAAACCCTTGAGCTCTTTCTCCGGGCGATCGACCGCCGCGTTGACCGGTTGCACGTACAGCTGTGCGACTTCGTAGCCGGCCTTGTCGCCGGTGTTGGTCAGGGTGAACTTGGCGTTGATCGTGGCCCCAGGGGTCAGCACGTTGGACGACAGTTTCAGGTCGCTGTAGCCGAACGTGGTGTACGACAGACCGAAGCCGAACGGGTACAGGGGCTTGGTGTGGTTCTTGTCATACGCGCGGTAGCCCAGGTACAGGCCTTCGCTGTAGGTCATGCTGGTCAGGGCGCTGTCGCCGCGGTACGCCGCAGGGTCCGGATAAGAGGCGTAGCTGGCGTTATCCTCGATGTTCTTGTCGATGGTGACCGGCAGCTTGCCCGACGGATTGACCTTGCCGTAGAGGATCTCGGCCAGTGCCTGACCGCCTTGCTGGCCCGGCAGCCAGGCTTGCAGCGAGGCGCCGACTTTTTTCGCCCACGGCTGCATGTTCGCCACGCCGCCGCCGTGCATGACCACGATGGTGTTGGGGTTGGCCTTGGCCACGTAGCTGATCAGCTCGGCCTGTTGATCGGGCAGATCGAAGCCATGGTCGGAGCCTTCGCCTTCGTTTTCGTAGTTGGTGCCGACGGCCACGACCACGGCATCGTATTTGGCCAGGTCCTTGGGTGGACGCAACGCTGCCCAGCTCATCTGTACGCCCGCCAGGCCGCCCAGTGCCGGGGTGAAGTTGGCCGCAGAGCGGCGGTATTCGAGCTTGACCGTGTACTGTTTGCCCGCCACCAGCGCGGCGGTCTTGCCGGACGTGACGATGGCGTTGACCACGTCGCCGGAGTGCGGAACGCCGTCGCTGTCGATCACCAGTTCGTCGTTGACCCAGACCTTGTAGGGGCCGTCGGCGCGGACCTTGAACACCTGCACGCCGGAAACCGTCGGCTTGATCTTGGCCGTGAAGCGCGCCGAGAAGGCGCCGGCGGTCGGGGTGAAACCAGACACCGCAGTGGTGCCGGCGTTGGTGACGTTGGTGCTGGTCGTCCAGTTGAAGTTCACGCCGGGTTCGACGCGGGTCAGCGCCGGATCACCCGAGAAGCTGGTGTTGGCGTAGTACTCGGCCTTGACGCCCGAGTTGCTGATGCCGCTGCTGCCGGTGGCCGGCTGGTACCACACCGACGCCTGCGGGTTGAGGCTCAGGTCCGACAGGTAGGTGACGTTCGCGCTGCTCGAGGCCAGTTGCTGCAAGCCGCTCAGCTCGGTGACGTAGCTGTTGGGCGGCGAGTTGGCGGTGCCGAACGGTGAGGCCGGCGCCTGGGCGGCCCAGTCACCGATCACCGCGATGTTGGCGGATTTGGCCAATGGCAACAGGGGCTTGCCGGTGCTGGTGTTTTCGTTGCGCAGCAGCACGATGGCTTCGCGCGCGGTATCCAGCGCCGCGCGGGCGCCGTATTCGGTGTGCACCAGGGTCTGCGCGGTGTTCGGGTGTTCCTGCAGGTCGTAGCTGACGATCCCGCGCAGGTTGCGCTTGACCTTGTCGTCGATGACGTTCTGGGTCAGCTGTCCGCTCCACAGGTACGGCATCAGGTTGGCTTCGGTGAATTGCAGGCCCGATGGCATGTCGATGTCGGTGCCGGCCCAGGCGCCCTTGAAGGCATCATGGATGGCGTTGAAGTCACTGATCACCATGCCTTGATAGCCCCACTCACCTTTGAGCACCTCGGTGATCAGGTGGTGGTTTTCGCAGGCATAGTCACCGTTGATCTTGTTTAATCCGCACATGATCGAAGCGACGTTGGCGTTCTTGACCATCGATTCGAAGCCCGGCAGGTACAGCTCGCGCAGGGTGCGTTCGTCGACGATGACGTTGAGCGCCTGGCGGTTGGCTTCCTGTTCGTTGGCCAGGTAGTGCTTGCCGCTGGCCTGGATGCCCTGGGCCTGGATGGCGTTGACCACTGCCGGGGCGAGGACGGCGCCGAGGAACGGATCTTCACCGCTCAGGTACTCGGCCGAGCGACCGCCGTACGGGGTGCGGTACAGGTTGGCGCCGGGTGAGAGCATCTGCTGGCCGCCGGAGATACGGGTTTCGTAGGCGATGGCCAGGCCGAACTCTTTGGCGCGGTTGATGCTCCAGGTCGCCGCGAGTGCCGACTGCGACGGGTACGCGGCGCCGAAGGTGGCGTTGTTGACGTGCACGCCCATGGACGAGTCATAGGCGATCGTGCCCTGGATGCCCCACTTGAGCAGCGACGGGATCATGTGCCCGTCGTTGACGCGGGTGAAGTTGATTTTTTCCGACTGGCTCATGTTGTCGAGGATCGAGCTGACGCGGGCCTCGACGGCGTTACCGGTGGCGGGCGTGACTTCGGCCAACGCCAGGTTGGCCTGGCCAATGCTGAAGGCCAGCAGGCTCAGGCCCAAGGTCTGTTTGAAAGCGGACACGGCATAGGTCCTTTTAGGTGTAGCGAACGAAAGGGCAGGGCACGCAGGGTTCATGGCTGTTGCACCTGGGTCGGGGCATCGTCAGTGGCCACGGGTGCATCCAGCAGAGTTGCAGAGCTTTTCTGGGCGGTCTGGGTGATCTTGGATACGCCCGAAAGTTGATCGCGTTGAGCCTCTACCTGCTCTCGGAGATTCTGTCCGGAAGTGGAAGTCGAGGATGCAGAAGTTGAATCTGCAGCGAGCACGGAGAAACTTTGGGCGCAAAGTAATATTGCGCCCACTACAGGCAGCATGGGACGGATCATCGATACTGTCTCGATCAGTGGAAGAGGCTTCAATGGGTCGACCTGGGGCAGGGGTTGTCCCGAAGTAGGTCGAAGCTTAAGTCCCGATGATGCACTTTAAAGTTCATTGCTCGCAAAGATATTTTTGTTGTACGAAAAAATACAGCGAAAAAAACCGGAGGCGAGGGGGGTGGATGGCTATGGCGGAGAGGGTTTGATGTCGGTTTGTCGCCTGTATTGGCTAAAAATACCTAACCTATCAAAAATAATAGCAATTAATAATCAAATAAATGGGATTGGTTAGAATATTATTGCTCTACATAAACCTAGTTGATATTAGGTTTAAGGTTCTGGTAGGCTTGCGCTGCAATGATTTTACCCATTGATGATTCGCGACTATTTGCTGCGGTTAGTAGTCGCTTAGTTGATTAAATAGTGAAACGAAAAACTCGATAGCCCGCGGCGATGATATTTAAGAATGGTTGGAGCCCGGGCTTGAACGGGTAAAGGTTCACCCTTGAGTCGGTTGTTTCGCGTCAGCTTTGAATAGCTTTGAATAGCCTGATGCCAATACCCAGGCAATCGCATATGTGAAGGCATGGTAATAAGCCACGGCCTGAGGACTACTGCGTCAACCGTGTGCGCAAGTTTATTCTGATCGCACTGGACGCGGTATCAGGCAGCTTGGCGCTCATTTCGCTGCCGTGCCAGATGCACGCCCAGCCAGGTTTCGAGGCTCAGCAATACGATCGCCAGGCCGCCGCCGATGCAGGTCGCGGTCATCCGGTCCACCGCCGCCTGCCACTCGGGCGCGCCACCCAGTGCTGCGGTGGTGATCACCGTGGCGGTGACGAACAGGGTGAACAAGCTGTAGCGCCCGCCTTGCACGCCGTAGGCCATGAATGCACAGAGCAGGCCGACGGCGCCCATGCCCGCGCCACTGATCCCCCAGCCCCCCAGCCCGGCGGCGAGCAGGCATCCACCCAGTGTGCCGACCATTCGCGCCACGCCGCGTTTGAGTGTGTCGGTAGGGTGCGCCTTGAGTACCACCAGCGCAGTCATCGGCGCCCAATAGCCGTGTTGCAGGCCCATGTGGTGGACCAGCAACAGGCACAGGACGACCACCGAGGCGCAATACGCGCCATAGCGCTGTAGGCGAAAACGCCCGAGCACGCTGGTGCGCAGCTCGGCCAGGTTGGCCCGCAAGCTGTGATGGGCGAGCAGCCCCTGAGTCGCTGACAAAAACCAAGCGCAGAGCACGAAAGTGGCGATTTCAACCGCCGCGCCGAGCAGGATGAACATGGCCCGATGATCAGCTGCCTGCACATCGCCAGGGAAGGCGCCGGCCACCAGCAAGGCGATCGACCACTGCAGGGTGATCCACCACAGCGCGTCGTCGATCGCCGACATCAGGGCACAGATTGCTGCCATCAGTGCCGCCGCCAGGCACAACAGCCAGAAATGGTTACCCAGCAGCGAACCAAACCACGCGGCCGCGCCCATTCCCACGGCGACGCTCAGCATCGGCGCCAGGGGATAGTCGGTGAGCTTCTTGAATGCGCCAAAGCCGACTGTAAAAGCGCCACTGAGTGCCAGCAAACACACGGACAGGTGCTGGCCGGACAACAGGCCGGTGACCATGATTGCTATCAAACCGGGCATGCACGCGAGTGCCAGCGGCCATTGTCGAGACGGGGGGAGGGATGCCATGAATACTGCCTTGAGAACTCCTGTCATCCGACCGGGGCCGGTGGCGGGTGTTCCCGGCCCTATGCCGATCTCCCTCGCGGTAGAGCGGCGGCGCAATCCGACGCAGTCAACGCCCTATTCTATGCTGCAGATCCAGCGATGATCATGCCGATAGGGCGCCCGGATGAAGTGCACATCGCACACCCGGATCAGGCCGCGTTGCTTGAGGGTGTCGGTCAGTTGTACGAGTGTTTCTGCTTCGATAGTCATGGTGCTTACCTCGTCGCTTTTTACAGGTCAAACGAACTGTGTACCTAAATCTGGACCTAGCGCGATTTTGGAAAATTCATTATTTATTCGCCGCTGCCCGACCACGATGTCCGCAGATACCCCGGCCCGCTTGCGCAAACGCGCTGAATGACACATTCGTCACGTTGTCTTCAGCTCTCCCATACCCTGCCGATCCGGACCTCCTCTGATCAGCCGTGGATCGGCCGAGCTACATGCAGAGCTACATGCCGAGCTACATATCGATAGAACAAACAAAACTAACCTGCCAATCCGCTGTGTCTCTATGATCCCAGCGCATCGATCACTACCTGTCAGGGACGTCATGAGCAGCCATCCATCCACCCTTGCAATCATCGGCGGCGGCTTTGCCGGTGTGGTCAGTGCCTTGCGCCTGATCCAGTCCAGCACCGCGCCGATTCGCTTGATCATCATCGGCAGCGAGGCACAGCTTGGCCGCGGTATCGCCTACAGCACCGACAATCCCCATCATCTGGTCAACGGCCTGGCGCAGGGTTTCGGCATAGTGCCGGAGCAGCCGCTGCACCTGGTCGAATGGCTGCGCGCCAATGCCGCGCGCCATGGATGGAGCTTGCCCGCCGGCGCCACCTTCGAGGAGTCCTTCCCGCCCCGCTGGCTCTACGGCACCTACGTGCAGGAAACGCTGGCGCAGGTGCTGGCCGAGCAGGGTGATCGAGTCACGTTCGAGCACCTGCAGGCGCGGGCCATCGGCCTGAGTCGTCAGGGCAAGCGCTATCAGGTGCGTACCGACAAAGGTCCGGTGGATGCCGATGCGGTGGTGTTGGCCACCGGTCTGCACCCTCGCGCGCGCCTGGCGGTAGAAGGCCCGGCAGAGGCGACAGCGAACAAGGTGATCAGCCGGCTTTGGGAGCAGGACGCCTGGCAGGCCGTGGCCCGCGACCAGCGCCTGCTGGTGCTGGGCAGCAGCCTGACCGCCCTGGACAGCATCATCAGCGCTGAAGACGCCGGCTTTGGCGGTGAGTACAGCGTGTTGTCACGCCGTGGCGTGCTGGTGCAGACGCGCGAGGAGGTGCCGGTGTGGCCCGATGTGCTCGATCCCCGGGCGTTGCCGTCGACCCTGGCGACGTTGGTCGGCCATGCGCAACAGGCGCGTCGGCAGATCCGCCAACGTGGCGTGCACGGCCAACAGATCACCTTGGCCATCCGCCCCCACGTCCCGGCCATGTGGCTGCGGGCAACGGTGGCCGACAAGCTGCGCTTCATCCGGTATCTGCGTCCTTACTGGGAAAACATTCTGCACCGCGCCGCGCCTGAGTCCGGGCAGCGCCTGGACGCCGTGGTCGCGGCCGGGCGCCTGCAGCGCAAGGTTGGGCAATTGCTCAAGCTGGCCGTGCAGCCCTCCGGGCAGGTGCAGGTGACGTGGCGCCCGCGAGGCAGCAGCGCAGCGCAGACCTTCGAGGTGGATCGCGTAGTCGATGCCCATGGTTATGAATTCGATTGGCGGCAGTCCAGCGATCCGCTGGTTCGCGACTTGCTCGCCAACCAGCTGGTCCGCCCCCACGACACCGGATTCGGTATCGAGGCCGACGGCATCACCGGGCAAGTGCAGGTCGATGGCGCCCAGGTGGCCGGGCTATTCGCAGTCGGCCACCCGCTGCGAGGCGCCAGCTGGGAATCCAATTCCATCGGCGAGCAGGTGATCCAGGCGGTGGCCACGGGGCAGGCGTTGATCAGTCAGTTGCAGACGCAACCGGCGGGGGTGCTGGAGCCAGCGCTTTGATGTGAGTGTTGACGATGGGCGCAGTCCGCTATTCAAGCCGGGTTTCGGACTCGCTCACCTCGATCGTTTCGTTTTCCCCGACTTTGCGGTATTCCTTGCGAATGGTCTTGAGGGCCTTCTCGTCCAGCTCGTCCAGATTCAATACGGCGTTCTGCGCTTCCTTGGTGGCTCGCAGCAATTCGTCGATCTTGATGTGCAAGATGTCGTTGTCGCGGTTTTGCGTGTTTTGAATCAGGAACACCATCAAGAACGTGATGATGGTGGTCGAGGTGTTGATGATCAGCTGCCAGGTGTCGTTGTAGTGAAAGTACGGCCCCGTGGCCGCCCAGACCACGATCAGCACGATGGCGGTGGCAAAAGTGCGAGGGCTGCCTGACTTGATGGCCAGGGCCTGTGAAAAATTACTGAATGTCATGGGTTTAACTCTGAATGACCAATACAGTTCAGACCGGGGCGGCAAGCGAAAATTTCTCTGTGGGGCATTGATTCGTATAACAAATTCTTCATCTGACGGCCTGATGGAACCGATATCGGCGCATGGAATTCGGCGATTGCACGCAAATAGATGGAAATATTGCGCGGCGTACGGGTCGATAGCTGGAGAGTCGTGAAATCGACCGGGCCGCCGCAGTGGTGGCTGTACCCCCGATGCCAAAGGAATTCTGTCATGACCGTTAAACGATACTTCGCGCCTTTCGCCTTGCTGGCTCTGTTCAGCCTGGGCGTCCCCGCTTTTGCTGCAACCGACACTAGCGTCACCCTGGATCGGCCTGGGGTCGGCTCTCATGAGATCAAAGAGGGCGACAAGGCCCCGGATGAATACAAGCGCAAGGAGTTGGCGCTGGGCGACTGGAAGAAACGCCACCTGGCTGCGCCGGGGGAGAACGAGCAGTGGGTCGAAATCAAGGACAAATACGTGCTGGTGAATATTCCCAACGGCACCATCAAGCAGATGATCGACAAGTCGGCGGTGCACAAGTAGCCTTTGGTCCCCCCAGACTGCTCCCTCGCTGATACGAAGGTATGCAAACGCTGGCAATAAAGCGCACGCTGCGCGCAATCCTCTGCCAGGATCGTTATGTACACTCTCGAGCAATACCGTTCAGCCAGCCTCGAAGCGCAGCTGAACGTCCGATACGCCCATGAACGGCTGCTGGATATGTCATCCCAAGGGAAGATATCCGGTCAGCTGTTCAGGGAGCGCCAGCAGTATCTGACCCGGTGTATCGATGAGTGGCGGGTGCTGTCCGAAGGCCTGCTCACCCAAGTGCAATGGCGCCAGTCACAGGCTCACCTGGATAGTCAGCCTGCGGTGCTATTTGGTCGCCCATCTCGTGCGGCGCAAACCTGAGGCTGGCGATCAATCCACATGGGCGGCCTGCACGATCTCCTGAGCAAAGTCGAGCATTAGCCGTGACAATGCTTGGGGTGTCTGCAACGGCATCAAGTGCCCGGCCCCGGGGATGATCTCGACGCGATGATTGGGCAGGTGCGCCAGGGTCGTGCGGCGCTGCTCCTCCGCACCTGGGACCTGCTGGTCATCGGCGCCACAGATCAGCAGCGTCGGGCAGTCGAGTACGCCGAGGCGCTCGCTCCAGTCCTCGCGGCTGCCGCGGTCGACCCACGCACGCCAGGCCACCAGATTGACCCGCTGGGCATCGGCGATGGCCACCTCGCGGATAGCCTCCGGCAGAGGGTGAGCGCTGGCCTGGTCGACGAAATCCTCAGCCTGGAAGCGTGTCTTGGTGTAGGCGCGCTGACTGTCGCGATCGGCATCGCTCATGGGCTGCGGGGTGGGCGGCGAGGGCGCGACCAGAATCAATCCGGCCAGATACTCGGGACGACGCGAGGCGAGCACCAGTGCGACTTTGCCGGTCATCGAGTGCCCCACCACAATGCACTGAGTCAGACCCAACTCACGGATCGTGGCGTCGACCTGGTCGGCCATGGCGCTGACACTGTAGCCCGGTACCTCGGCGGCGTCGCCGAAGCCCGGGGTGTTCAAGGCAACGCAGTAATGGTGCTCGTCGAGATAGGGCAGGGTGGGGAACCAGGTGCGATGCGATCCGCCGAGGAAATGCAGAAGCACGAAGGCGGGTGAGCCTTGACCTTGTTGGCTGTGGGCGAGCATTTGCTTCTCCAGTGGGACAGTCCGGCGCAGGACGCGATTTCGGCCCTGATACGTCTTGGCCGCTCTTGTTCATGCGACTGCGGGACGTACGCCCCGGTTCGGTTTTTTGCTCGCCCACTCGCGCGCTGGCGCGCCGGTTTCGGTGGGTTCATCGAACCGCCATGGCTGCCTGGAGCATGGGGTCGTTAGCCAAAGGTAGGGGGGGCGGGGCAATTTTTGCCGACTATAGTCATCGGCGCACGCCCTTCATAACCACAAGAAAAGGATGCCACCCATGCAAAAGACCATGAAAGCTGCGGTCGTTCACGCCTTCGGCAAACCGCTGGAAATCCGTGAAGTCCCGGTCCCTACGCCCGCCTACGGCCAGGTGCTGGTCAAGATCGCCGCCTCGGGCGTCTGCCACACCGACCTGCACGCCGCTGAGGGCGACTGGCCGGTCAAACCCAATCCGCCGTTCATTCCGGGCCACGAAGGCGTCGGCCATGTGGTTGCGGTCGGCCAAGGGGTGACCCATGTCAAGGAAGGCGACCGTGTCGGTGTGCCTTGGCTGTACTCCACCTGCGGGCATTGCGAACACTGCCTGGGCGGATGGGAAACCCTTTGCGAGAAGCAGGAAAACACCGGCTATTCAGTCAATGGCGGCTTTGCCGAATACGCCCTGGCCGATGCCGGCTATGTCGGGCGCCTGCCGGACAACGTCGGCTTTATCGAGATCGCGCCGATCCTGTGCGCAGGCGTCACCGTGTACAAGGGCCTGAAGATGACCGAGGCCAAGCCTGGGCAGTGGGTGGTGATTTCCGGTATCGGCGGCCTCGGCCACATGGCCGTGCAGTACGCCAAGGCCATGGGCCTCAACGTCGCCGCCGTGGACATCGACGACGGCAAGCTGCACCTGGCCAAGCGCCTGGGCGCCGAGGTGGTCGTCAACGCGCGCGAGCAGGACCCGGCCGCCTATCTCAAGAAAGAGATCGGTGGTGCCCATGGTGCGCTGGTCACCGCGGTATCGCCGATCGCTTTCAAACAGGCCATCGGCATGACCCGTCGCGGCGGCACCATCGCCCTCAACGGCCTGCCACCGGGTGATTTCCCGATCTCGATCTTCGACATGGTGCTCAATGGCACCACTGTGCGCGGCTCCATCGTCGGTACCCGCCAGGACCTGCAGGAGGCGCTCGATTTTGCCGGTGAAGGCAAGGTCAAGGCGACGGTGTCGACGGAAAAGCTCGAGAACGTCAACGCCGTGTTCGATCGCATGCGCGAAGGGCAGATCGAAGGGCGTGTGGTGATTGATCTGCAGAGCTGACTGACACGCGCCGGGCGTCAATCGTTGCGCCCGGCCCGCACATCGAACGCACCACCGGTCATGGCGCCATCCACCGTGACCTTCTGCTTGCCGGGCAACAACGGGAACAGCAGCTCGGCCACGCGATAGGCTTCTTCCAGATGCGGATAGCCCGACAGCACGAAGCTGTCGACGCCCAGTGCCGCGTATTCCAAAAGGCGCGCAACCACGGTCTCAGGATCGCCCACCAGCGCGGTGCCGGCGCCGCCGCGAACCAGGCCGACGCCCGCCCATAAATTGGGCGACACCTCCAGTTGATCCAGGCGCCCGCCGTGCAATGCCGCCATGCGCCGTTGGCCTTCGGAGTCCATGCCGGCGTAGTTGGCCTGGGCTGCGGCGATGCTGGCCGGGTCGAGATGGCTGATCAGTTCGTCTGCGGCGGCCCAGGCCTTGGCGTCGGTCTCGCGCACGATGATGTGCAGGCGCACGCCGAAACGCACGGTGCGGCCATGGGCGGCGGCGCGGGTGCGTACGTCGGCAATCTTCTCGGCGACGGCGGCCGGCGGCTCGCCCCAGGTCAGGTAGGTGTCGACATGCTTGGCCGCCAGTTCATGGGCCGCAGGTGACGAACCACCGAAATACAGCGGCGGGTGCGGGCGCTGCACCGGCTCGAAGAAATTGCGCGCGCCCTGGACCTTCAGGTGCTTGCCCTCGAAGTCCACTCGCTCGCCTTGCAGCAGACGCCGGATGATCTGCAGGTATTCGTCGGACGCCTCGTAGCGCTCGTCATGACTATAGAACACGCCATCAGCCGCCAGCTCGACCGGATCGCCGCCCGGCACCACATTGAGCAACAGCCGACCGCCGCTGGCCTGATCCAGCGTGGCGACCTGGCGCGCCGACGCCGTGGGGTTGCCCAACGAGGTACGCAAGGCCACCAGCAGCTTGATGCGTTGCGTCACTGGCACCAGGCTGGCGGCCGTGACCCACGGGTCCAGGCAACTGGCGCCCGTCGGAATCAGCAAACCGTCGAAGCCCAATTGATCCGCCGCCACGGCGATCTGGCGCATGTACCCACTGGTTGCCGGCCGGCCGCTGGCGGAATTGCCCAGATAGCGGGTATCGCCGGAGGTGGGCAGGAACCAGAAGATGTCGAGACTCATTGTGTGATCCTTGGATAGTCGCAGGATGCTCAGATGGCAGGGCGCGGTGGAGGTGTGATGATCTGCAGACGTGCAGGCTTGCATGGAGCAATTCCTGTGCCGGTCAGTAAGCCCTTTGGAATCAAGCGGATAGCGCACTGTGGAGCGCATTGCTGTTGCTGTGCAAACAGTGCTGCTGATCAGGTGTTGCTGTGCGGTCAGTTGTGGGCTCGAATCGATACCGCCGCTCGAGCGCCTACGCTGATAGAAATAGGCAAGCCTCATAGATAAACCGGCATTTCTGCCCGCCCTGATCCTGACTACTCTGATCGCCACCCCATCCGATTGGAGCCTCCCCATGAGCGATCACAAAACCCTGTTCATCACCGGCGTCAGCAGCGGTTTCGGCAATGCCCTGGCGCAAGAAGCCATCGCCGCCGGCCATCGCGTCATCGGTACGGTGCGCAACGACGCCGCCTTGCAAGCGTTCCAGGCCTTGTCCCCGGAGCTGGCGTATGGCGTGATCCTCGACGTCACCGATTTCGCCCGCATCGATACAGTGGTCGCCGACGTCGAAGCCACCCACGGCCCGGTCGATGTGCTGGTCAACAATGCTGGCTATGGCCATGAAGGGATCTTCGAAGAGTCATCCCTGGAGGAGATGCGCCGTCAGTTCGACGTCAATGTGTTCGGCGCCGTGGCGGTCACCAAGGCCTTCGTGCCGTATTTTCGCCAACGCCGCGGCGGGCATATTCTCAATATTACGTCCATGGGCGGCACCATCACCATGCCCGGCATCGCCTATTATTGCGGCAGCAAGTTTGCCCTGGAGGGCATCTCCGATACCCTGAGCAAAGAGTTGCGGCCGTTCAACATCTTCGTCACTGCGGTGGCGCCGGGATCGTTTCGCACCGATTGGGCCGGCCGTTCAATGCAGCGCACACCGCGCAGCATCGCCGACTACGATGCCAGCTTCGACCCGATCCGCCAGGCACGCGAAGCAAAGAGCGGCAAGCAATTGGGCGATCCGCAAAAGGCCGCGCAGGCCATGTTGCAGATCATCGCCAGCCCGACACCGCCCGCCCATCTGCTGCTGGGCAGCGACGCGCTGGGGCTGGTGCGCGACGAACTCAGCCGCGCCGCCAGCGAAATCGATCAATGGGAAGCGCTGACCCGTTCCACCGATGGTCAAGTGTCAGCCTGAGGCCACGCCATGAATGAGCATGACCCGTACACGACGACCCTGGTGCGCTTGCTCGAGCAGCTCGCGCCGCTGGAAGGCTACAACCTCAGCGCGCTGGACGATGTGCGCTTTTTGCGTTCCAACCGGCCGCTGACGCGCACGCCAGTGTTGTACGACCCCGGTATCGTGATCCTCTGCCAAGGCCGCAAGCGTGGCTACCTGGGCGATGAGGTGTACATCTACGACGCTCAGCATTATCTGGTGGTGTCGGTGCCGGTGCCTTTCACCATGGAGACCGATGCCAGCGCCGCCGAGCCGATGCTGGCGTTGTACATGCGTCTGGATTTCAAGCTTGCCAGCGAGTTGCTGCTGCAGGTCGACGAGGTGCTGGGTGCCAGCTCAGCGCCGCCCAAGGGGATGTACGCCTCGCCGATGGATGACTCGTTGCGGGCTTCGACGCTGCGCTTCGTGCAAGCCATGAGCGAGCCGCTGGATGCGCAGATTCTCGGGCCGGCGCTGGTGCGGGAAATCTATTACCGCATCCTCACGGGCGAGCAGGGCGGGTCGATGCGCGCGGCGCTCAATCGCCAAGGGCACTTCGGCAAGGTCACCCGCGCCATCCGCAAGATCCACACCTGCTATCAGCAGCACCTGGACGTCGAATCCCTGGCCCAGGAGGCGAGCATGAGCGTGCCCAACTTTCACCTGCACTTTCGCAGTGTCACCGACTCCTCGCCGATGCAATACGTGAAGTCGACGCGCTTGCATCAGGCGCGCTTGCTGATGCTGCGCCACGACATGAGCGCGTCCTCGGCGGCGTTCAACGTCGGCTATGAAAGCGCGTCGCAGTTCAGCCGCGAATTCAAGCGCTTTTTCGGCCGTACACCGCTAGCGGAGATCGAGTGGATGAAGGCCACTTATGCCTTGCCGGCACCGACCACGGCCTCGATCTACGTGTCGTCGCACTGAGTCAGGTGAGCCTCGATCGGAGTATTTCAATCGACCCGACACCCCATCACTCAAGTGATCGCCCCGATCTGCCACGGCACGAATTCGTTCTGACCGTAGCCGTGCTGTTCGCTTTTGCTTTTGTCACCCGAGGCGATGCGCAGCATCATGCGAAAGATATATTCGCCGCGTTCCTCGATCGTCATGGTGCCGTCGGCGATCCCGCCGCAGTTGACGTCCATGTCTTCTTCCTGGGTTTCCCACAGGCGGTTGTTGGTGGCGAGCTTGATGGAGGGCGAGGGCGCACACCCATACGCCGAACCTCGACCGGTGGTGAAGGCAATCAGGTTGGCCCCGCCCGCGACCTGACCGGTCGCGGAGATCGGGTCATAGCCTGGAGTGTCCATGAACACCAGGCCATGGGCCTTGACGGTCTGCGCGTACTCGTAGACATCCACCAGGTCGGTGGAGCCCGCCTTGGCCACGGCGCCGAGGGATTTTTCCAGAATCGTGGTCAAGCCACCGGCCTTGTTGCCCGCTGATGGATTGTTGTTCAGTTCGGCATCCATACGCTTGCAGTACGCCTCCCACCAATGGATACGCGCGATCAACTTTTCCCCGACTTGCTGGCTCACGGCGCGGCGCGTCAGCAAGTGTTCTGCGCCATAGACCTCTGGCGTTTCCGAAAGAATCGCGGTGCCGCCGGCGGCCACCAGGCGATCGACCGCATTGCCCAGCGCCGGGTTGGCGGTGATGCCCGAGTAGCCGTCCGAACCGCCGCATTGCAGGCCGATGATCAGGTGCCTGGCACTGACCGGTTCACGCTTGACCTGGTTGGCTTCGGCCAGCAGCGACTTCACTTGAGCAATGCCACTGGCGATGGTTTTTGAGGTGCCGCCCGTGCCCTGAATGGTAAAGGTGCGCAATGAATCGCTGCTTTTCAGGCCCTGAGCGGCCAGCAATTCGGAGATCTGGTTGGTCTCGCAGCCCAGCCCGATCATCAGCACCGAAGCAAAGTTGGGGTGGATGGCATAACCGCCCAGCGTCCTGCGCAGCATGGCCAATGCCTCGCCCCCAGGATCCACAGCGCAGCCGACGCCATGGGTGAGTGCCACGACGCCATCGACGTTGGGGTATTCGATCAGCGCTTCAGGGTGAATGTCGCGGCGGAAGTAGTCGGCAATGGCGCGCGCCACGGTGGCCGAACAATTGACGGAGGTCAGAATACCGATGTAGTTGCGAGTCGCCACGCGACCATCCGCGCGCACGATGCCCATGAACGTTTCCGCGGTGGGCGCAGGGCGGCCCTTGGCATCGACACCGAAGGCATAATCCCGAGAAAAATCGCCCATCGCCACGTTGTGCACATGCACGTGTTGCCCCGCCTCGATGGGCTGGCTCGCGAAGCCGATGATCTGGCCGTAGCGGCGCACCGGTTGCCCCGCATCGATATGACGCGCAGCGACCTTGTGGCCCGAGGGCACCGGTTCCTGCACCTGAATGCCTTCGGCTTTGAGCTCCAGGCCGGTGGTGAGCGGTTGTCGCGCGATCAATACATCGTCCAGCACGTTGAGTCTGATCACGGCATTGGCGGTGGTTTCACTGCCTGTTGTAGTTATAAGTTGCATGACGGTTCCCTCGGTTTTCAGGTTGCGCACTGGAGTCGGGCCGGACGCGTCAGGCCAATCCACGCTCGCGATAATCAATCAGGCTGGAGAACAGCATCAGTCCTGAAGCCATGACGACGAAGAAGATCAACGCCAGGAAGTATGAACCGGTGTATTGAACGATCAGGCCGATCAAGATAGGTACGATTACCCCGACCATGTTGCCGCACAAGTTCATGCTTCCGCCCAACACTCCGGCTTTGGACTGTCCGCCCAGGATGGCTGGCAAGCACCAGTACATGCCGCACCAGCGAATGAAAAACAGCGCGACACACAGCAGTGTGATGACCACGACTGCATTCGCGCTGTAAGCCACAGCGAGAATACAGAGCGCGGCGACTGCGGCGGAGCCTGCGAACATGCTGCGCATGACGGTGTTGGGTCGACCGCCGGCAGCCTTCCATTTGTCGGACAGCCAGCCACCGCACAGCTCACCGATGAACCCGCACATGAAGATCAGAAAGGTAGCGCCGCCCATGGCCTTGATGTCCAGGTCATGGACTTTGTGCAAGTAGCTCGGCATCCAGGTCAGCAGGCCGTAGAACACGCTGTTGTAGCAAGCGTAGCCGGCGAACATTGCCAGTACCGAGCGGCTCTTGAGCAGTTCTTTCAGGATCGCCTTGCGCCCGCCCGAGGCGCGTTTGGCCGCGTCATTGGCGTCAGTGATATAAGCCAGCTCGGCCGCATTCACTTTAGGATGTTCACTGGGGTGGTTTCTGATGTACCACCAGGCCCACACCCCCACGACCATGGTGCCAACGCCCGCGATCACGAAAGCGATCCGCCAGGAGCCCAGCCAGGTGATCAACCCGGCAATGAGGATGGCCCCCAGTGCCGTACCCAGTGGCGCGCCGCCGTCGACGAGCGTTGCACCGCGGCCGCGTTCGTTGGGCGTCAGCCAGGCGCCGTTGAGCTTGGGTCCAGCGGGCATGATCGGCGACTCGGCAACACCCAGGCCGATCCGTGTAATGAGCAACGTGATCCAGTTGTGCGCGCCGCCGGCCAAGGTCTGAAAGAGACCCCAGCCAATGGTGGCAATGCCAATGATGTTGCGGGTCTGGAAACGATCCAGCAGCATGCCGCCCGGGATCTGCATCAGTGCGTACGACCAGAAGAACGCACTCAGCATCAATCCTTCCAACGCCGGCGTTATGTCGAAATCAGCAGAAATCAGTGGCAGTGCAACCGACAGCGAGGCCCGATCGATGTAATTGATGGCCGAGAGCAGCAGCAGGAGCAAGAAAATCCTCCAGCGCACGGTGGTTGGACGAGCACTTGTCGCGGTCGTCGATGCACTAGCGCTGACGACCTGAGCGTTGCCAATGGTCATTTTCATCTCACTCTTATGATTATTATGAAACGCGTGCCTGCCTGAAGGCCTGCCAGCGGTGTGGATCAAACGCTGGGTGGGGCTTCGACTTGTCGTTATCGTCAAGGCCACTTTAAATTTCCAGGCTGTTGCTGCCTAATGAGAGCTACGACCCGAGCGATAACTTTCAGGTATACCCATGCTGCCGTCCTTCTCGTCCATCGTTTCTCGCCTGAGGCTCAAACAACTTCGTCTCTTGATTGCCCTCGAAGAGCATGGCTCGGTGCGCAAGGCTGCCGAGCTCATGGCGTTGTCGCAACCGGGCGCCACCAAAGCGTTGCAGGAGATCGAAACGACCTTTGGCTCCAGCCTCTTCGAGCGCACCAGCAAAGGCCTGGAAGCCAACGACCTGGGCCGCTGCGTGATTCGTTATGCGCGTTTGATTCATACCGACCTTGAGCACCTTCGCGAGGAAATGGTCGGCATCCTCCAAGGCCACGGTGGACGCCTTGCCGTCGGCACCATCATGGGCGCCGTGCCGACGCTGGTGGACAGCCTGGCGCGCCTTCGCGCCAAACAGCCGGAGCTGTCGATTGCCATCGTCGAGGACACCAGTTCGCGGTTACTGAGTCTGTTGGACCAGGGACGGTTGGATGTCGCCATCTGTCGCACCAGCATCAGCCCGCGCCCGACGGCGTATCAAACCCGCTTTCGCGCACAGGAACCGCTGGTGGTCGTGGCCAATCCGGGCCATCGGCTAGCCAGCGCACCGGCGTTGCAGCTGGCGGACCTGATGGACAGCCGCTGGGTGGTATTCCCGGTCAATATGCCCATGCGCTTGACGCTGGAACGTGAGTTTCGCCAGTCAGGCTTGAGTTTTCCGCTCTATGCCATCGAAACCTCTTCGACCTTCACCACGTTGTCGCTGTTGCTCAACGATCAGAATCTGGTGGCCGTCCTGCCGATCGATGTCGCGCAGATGGCGCTCGATCACGGCATGTTGGTCAAGCTGGCCCTGACCATTCAATCCACTAGTGAACCCTTTGAAATCGTCACGCGGGCCAACGTGGAGTACACGGCGTCGATGGTCTTGTTGATCGAAGAGCTCACCGGCAGGCGTTCTGACTCCGCCGCTTATGCTCCCTAGCGCGGGGCGCTGAATGGGCACTTGGGGCGGAACACGATCCCCCGGTTTGACGGCGCTGCGGACCACGGCAAGAGATGAGCACGGCACCGCAAATAGTTGTTTTATGAGGCAATGTTGTCCACGAAATACTTGAGTATGTCTGTGGATAACTGTCTGTAAGCCATAGGGATCAAGCGTTCGGCGGGTTTGGTCGAAAATCGATCAATCTGCGCTTTGGCCGAGGTATTTTGCGCTACGTCAGCGCGCGGATGTCTCACCGCGCACCACCAGCCACACGCCTACCGCCGACACCGCCGTGCCCACCAGCATCAGCCACGACAGCGGCTCGTCGAACACCGCCCAGGCCCACAGCAGGGTGACCGCCGGGCTGAGGTACAGCACGCTGGCGACTCGTGTCGGTGAGGAACGTTTGACGCACAGCCAGTAGAGCCCATAGCCGCCCAGGGTGGCGAGGGTCGCGGTCCACAGTACGCTCAGGGCAAACCCTGTGGTCGGCAGTGGCAGCAGGCTGCCCTGGCTGGCCACCACTGCCCCGAAGGCGACCGCGGATACCGCGCACTGCAACCACAGATTGGCCAGCAACCCCAGCGATTCGTGAGCCTGCAAGCGCTTCTGCCAGAGCGTCGCCACGGCCAGTGACGCCATGCCCAGCAAGGGCAGGCCGTAGGCCCACAGCGGCGCGTTGCCCAGCGCCAGGGCGTCGTGAGCGACCACCACCACGCCCACCAGCCCAATGCCCAGGCCTGCCCACACGCTCCAGTGCAGTCGCTGGCCCAATACGCCCGCAGCCAGCAGCGCCATGCCCACCGGCAGCAGGTCGGCCAGCAGCGCCGCAAGCCCGGCCGGCACGCCCAAGGCAACGCCCTGGACCACGCCCAGCAAATAACCACCCATGGCCAGCAAGCCGATGCCGGCGTTTTTCAACAACACCACTAGCGGCGTGCTTTTCAGCGTGCCAATGACGAAGGGCAGCAGCGCCAAGGTGACCAGCACGCAGCGCCAGAACACCACCAGCAGCGCGGGGGCGTAGTCGATGGAAAACCGCGCGCCGATAAAACCGGAACTCCAGCTCACCACCAGGCCGAGCTCCAGCAGCGGCAAGGGCAGGCGATAGAGGAGCTTCACCGGGGGACGCGGGCAGGGCAGTGCTGAGGTCGAGTTCATAGCCACAGGCTACCCAAGGGGTGTAGTCTGATAAATCAAAATTACCTGCACCAGTTATTCACGTTAGGTGAAGTATGAACGCCATCCTCGATATCGAGCTGTTGCGCACCTTTCACGCCGTGGTGCGCCTGGGCAAATTCAGCGCCGCTGCCCAGCAGTTGCACAAGAGCCCTGCGGCCGTCAGCGTCCACGTCCAGCGACTTGAGGCGGTGGCCGGCGGGCGCCTGCTCGATCGCGACAACCAGTCGGTGGCGCTCACGCCGCTGGGCAAGCGCCTGCTGGCCGCCACAGCAGAACTCTTGCACACCCATGACCGCGTGCTGGCGCAGTTGCAGGGCACGCGCCTGGCCGGGCGCATCACCCTCGGGGTGCCTGATGAATACGCCGCCCACGTCATCCGCGACATCCTGCCGATCTTCACTGCGGCCTGGCCCAACGTCGTGCTGGAGGTCAAGACGGCGCCCAGCTACACCCTCAACCAGTGGGTCCAGCGCGGCAAATTGCAGTTGGCACTGATGTCGCAACCCCGCGGCCAAGGCAGCCCGGTGGCGCACGTGCTGGCGGTGACGACGCCGGTATGGGTGACGGCGGCCTCGGCCAGTAGCGCCTGGCCCGATCCGCTGCCGGTAGCGCTGTACGCCGCAGACTGCCCATATCGACAGGCCCTGCTCGAATCCCTGAAGCGCGCCGGTCGACGCTGGCGAGTGGTGCTCGACAGCCCGTCGACCCAGGCGGTTCGCGCTTGTGTCGAGGCCGGCCTGGCCGTCGCCTTGATGGACCGCGAGGCGGTGACGGCGGCCATGACGGTGCTCGAAGGTATGCCAGACATCGGCGAGCACGAGGTGGTGCTGGTGCGCTCGGCCTCGGCCAAAAACGATGAGGCAATCGAGCTGCTGGCGCAGAGTCTCCACCAGCACTTTCGGCTGTAGGCATAAAAACAGGTACGGACTTATGATCCGTACCCGCTTCGAACGCAGCCTTATTGCCAGCCGTACCGACGGCTGTAGATGCCTTTCATCGCCTGGGTCAGTGCCACGTAGCCGATCAGGATGAACGGCAGCAAGGCGAAGTACAGCGGTGGCAATGCCTGCAGCTTGAAGTACTCGGCCAGCGGGCCCATCGGCAGGAAGATCCCCACCGCCATGATGACCCCGGTCATGATCATCAGCGGCATCGACGCGCGGCTTTGAATGAACGGCACCTTGGCGGTGCGAATCATGTGCACCACCAGGGTCTGGGTCAGCAGGCCGACGATGAACCAGCCCGACTGGAACAGGGTTTGATGCTCGGGAGTCTTTGCCCCGAACACGTACCACATCATGAGGAAGGTGGTGATGTCGAACACCGAACTGATCGGCCCGAAAAACACCATGAAACGGCCAATCTCGCCGGGCTGCCAGCGCTGGGGTTTCTGCAGCTGCTCTTCATCGACGTTGTCGAACGGAATGGCGATCTGCGAGATATCGTAAAGCAGGTTCTGCACCAGCAGGTGCATGGGCAGCATCGGCAGGAACGGGATGAATGCCGAGGCGACCAGCACCGAGAACACGTTGCCGAAGTTCGAGCTGGCGGTCATCTTGATGTACTTGAGCATGTTGGCGAAGGTGCGGCGCCCTTCGAGGATGCCCTCTTCAAGGACCATCAGGCTTTTTTCCAGAAGGATGATGTCGGCGGCTTCCTTGGCGATGTCCACGGCGGTGTCCACCGAGATGCCGATGTCTGCCGCACGCAAGGCCGGGGCGTCGTTGATGCCGTCACCCATGAAACCGACCACATGGCCGTTGCTCTTGAGCATGCGCACGATCCGCTCCTTGTGGGCGGGGGTCAGCTTGGCGAAGACGTTGGTGGTCTCCACGGCCTGGGCCAGCTGGGCGTCGGTCATGCCCTCGATATCGCCGCCCTTGAGCAGCCCTTGCTGGGCAAGGCCCACTTCGCGGCAGATCTTGGCGGTGACCAGTTCGTTGTCGCCGGTGAGGATCTTCACCGCCACGCCGTGTTCGGCCAGCGCCTTGATGGCCGGTGCGGTGCTTTCCTTGGGCGGATCGAGGAACGCTACATAACCGATCAGGGTGAGCTCCTGTTCATCGGCCAGGCCGTAGACGCTTTGCGCCTGAGAGGTATGACGCGCCGCGACGGCGACCACGCGCAGGCCCTCTTCGTTGATCGAAGCGGTGACCTGGCGAATCCGGCTCAAGAGTGCTTCGGTCAACGGCTCGTCGATCTCGCCATGGCGTACGCGCGTGCAGACTTCCAGCACTTCTTCGACCGCGCCTTTGCAAATCAGCAGATGCTGGTGATGTTCATGTTCGGCGACCACCACCGACATGCGCCGGCGCACGAAGTCGAAAGGCACTTCATCGACCTTGGTGAAGGCGGTACTGACCTGCAGTTCGCTGTGCACTTCGGCGTGCTCGAGCACGGCGACATCGAGCAGGTTCTTCAGGCCGGTCTGGTAGTAGCTGTTGAGATAGGCCATTTCCAGCACCGCGTCGGACTCCTCACCCCAGACATCGACGTGGCGGGCGAGGAAGATCTTGTCCTGCGTCAGGGTGCCGGTCTTGTCGGTGCACAGTACATCCATGGCGCCGAAATTCTGGATTGCGTCCAGGCGCTTGACGATGACTTTCTGGCGTGACAGCACCACCGCGCCCTTGGCCAGCGTCGAGGTGACGATCATCGGCAGCATTTCCGGGGTCAGGCCGACGGCGATGGACAGCGCGAACAGCAGTGCTTCGGTCCAGTCACCCTTGGTGAAGCCGTTGATGAACATCACCAAGGGCGCCATCACGAACATGAAGCGGATCAACAGCCAGCTGACTTTGTTGACGCCGGCCTGGAACGCCGTCGGTGCGCGGTCCACCGCACTGACCCGCTGCGCCAGGGCGCCGAAATAGGTGTGCTGACCGGTCGCCAGGACCAGCGCGATGGCCGAGCCTGACACCACGTTGGTGCCCATGAACAGGATGTTGTCCAGTTCCAGCGGGTTGATCGAGGCAGCGCCGGGCTGCACCACGAACTTCTCCACTGGCATCGATTCACCGGTCATGGCCGCCTGGCTGACGAACAGGTCCTTGGCGGTCAGCACGCGGCAATCGGCCGGGATCATGTCGCCGGCCGACAGCACCAGCATGTCGCCGGGCACCAACTGGCTGATCGGCAGCTCGATGCGCCCCGGTTTGCCCATGGCTTTGGGCGCAGGCGCCTGCGCGGCGTCCGGTTCGGCGGACGGCGAGGGCCGGCGCAAGACCGTGGCCGTGTTGCTGACCATGGCCTTGAGCGCGTCGGCGGCCTTGTTGGACTTGATCTCCTGCCAGAAGCGCAGGAAGGTCGACAGCAGCACCATGCTCGAAATGACCACGGTCGCCTTCATGTCTTCGGTGGCGAAGGACACGATAGCGAGCAAGGTCAGGAGCATGTTGAACGGGTTTTTGTAGCAGTCCCAGAGGTGGCGATACCAGGTCAGCGGCTTGTCGTGCTGGACTTCGTTGGCACCGTGGATGGCCCGCAGCGCAGTGGCCTGCGCCTCGGTCAGGCCGTCTTCATGGGCGTCCATGCGCGCGACCAGCTCGGCGGGAACGGCCTGCGCCGCTTCGGCCAGCGAGCTCGCCAGGGTCTTGGGTACTTCACGGCTGACGCCGGTGCCGCTCATGCTCTCCAGGATGGTGCCGCGGCGAAAATGCTGGGCCTGACGGCGAGAGCGCAGCAGGCTCTGGAAGAATTCTTTCAACAGTTCGTATTTCATGGTGATCAACTCCAGGTGGCGCCCACGCGACCACCCGGGGTGGTCACGCAGGCCAGCTCAAATACGGGTCTTCGGACATGGTTTCAACGGGCCTTTATGGCTGACTGGAATGGGGTAATCGTTCGGGTACGGCCTCGCCACTCATCGAGCGGCCCTGCATCCAGCGCAGGGGATGCAGGAGAAAGGCGAAACAGGCTTTTTGACGGTTTTGGCGCATGGTATTTCCCCGAACAACCAGAGGGCGGGCAAAGAGACCTTGGGCGGACACTTGAGGCGAGTCCATGACGCGACGCAAAACACGCGCGCCCATGAATGATCCGCCAGTCGCAAGACTGCGCAGTCAGAAGAGAAGGGGTGACTACAGGCGCATTGACAATGCGCTGAAGGTACCGCCTTTCACGCTCGGCGAAAGACGGCAGGAGACCTGCGGGCTAGATCGCTGAGCTGATTCCGGTTCCGCGAACCGGCTGACGTCTGTCACTCGAACAAGTGCCCACTGAGGGTCTCCGTATTGAAAATCTGCGCGGAGTATACCCAGCGCAATCGCCCAGACAACCCACTAACGAAAAATTCATTTTCGCCGCCGCGACCCTGGCGGAGCAGGGCACTGATCGGTATTAAACGGCCTGAAGTGCCAATGCGATTGAGTGTTATTCAATTAAATTTGATGACGTTTATATGACAAGTCGATCAATCTTTAATGCGCTTGCAATATCATCTGCTCGCTGGAATAATGCGCGCCCTTGTCATTGGGGAGTAGCTATCTTCAACCGCCCGGTTGAAGAGTTCACGTCAACATAATTGAAGCCCCTTGCTTCATGGCGTGATCAGCATATTCAGTCAAGTCTGAATATGCCCGGCGAGACCTTTGGCCACTGCGTGTTTACCGACCGGGTAAGCCATGCCGTGTGCCATTGGTAATCTGCTTGCCCGGTCTGTGCGTCTGATGATTTTAACCCTAGTGCTGTTCTTCGCCTCTGCTGCGATTATTTACTTGTCATGCGAATTCTTCGTCAATGGCATTGAATGGTGCGGCCGCCATATGAAACTGGGTGCCACAGCGGTGGGCACTGTACTGGCGGCCTTTGGCACGGCGTTGCCGGAAAGTGCCGTGACCTTCACCGCAGTTGCCTTCGGCACCACTCCTGAACAGAAGGACATTGGCGTTGGCTCGGCCATGGGCGGCCCTTTGGTGCTGGCGACCATCGCCTATGCCGTGGTCGGTTTTGCGCTCTGGCTCAACCGTCGCAAGCTCGCGCGTGGCGACACTCTGGTCCGCGTCGATCGCAAGGCGTTGGCCAACGATCAACTGGCGTTTCTGGTCATTTTCGTGTTCAAGGTCGGCCTTGGTCTGGTGGCATTCGCTATCAAACCCTGGTTGGGCATATTGTTCTTGGCCGCCTATGGCGTATATGTCTGGCGAGAAATTACCAGCGCCGATACTGCTCCTGAAGAGGAAGAGTTGGAACCGCTGAAGATACGCCCCGGTAACGCGTCGATGGGCTGGGCGGCATTGCAATCGATCATTGCCTTGTGTGTCATTGGCGCGGCCTCGCATATCTTCGTTTCGCAGTTGGAACATATCGGCGTTCTCTTCGGTATTTCACCGCATATCGTGGCGTTGTTGTTGAGCCCGGTGGCTACGGAACTGCCGGAAATCATGAACGCGCTGATCTGGATCAAACAAGGCAAAGAGCGCTTGGCCTTGGCTAATATCTCTGGCGCCATGATGATTCAGGCGACGATTCCCAGTGCGTTGGGTCTGTTCTATACGCCGTGGCTGTTCGATACACCGTTGTTCGCCTCTGGTGTTGTAACAGCGTTCTCGGTAGCGATCACTTGGTTCATGTTCCGCAAGGGCGAAGTCGATTCGCGCAACCTGATGGCGATTGCCCTGCTGTACGTCGCTTTTGCGGCCTATGTCGGCTGGTATTTCTTTCACTGAGGCGTGCCGTCGATCGTGCGTTGATGCAGGCCGCAGCCTGCGGGAGGTCAGGGAGACCGCCGCGGGCTCGGTGGTCGCGGCTCGGTTGCCCGCTGACTCCTGCCAGCGGTGGAAAGTTTTTTAGTGGCGAACGAATAAAGTCCCGCCCCCAGGTGTTCACTACGGGTCACCCCTCCATAAGGTCGCCCCTGATGCTCGCCGCCAAGCCCTTGCTCACCCCGCGTGAACGTTATGATCACGCCACGATGTTCTTCCATTGGGTCACTGCCGTACTGGTGATCGCTTTGTTCGCCAGTGCGCAGATCTGGTCGTTCCTGGCCAAAGGCACGCCGTTGCGGCATAACCTGCAAGCGTTGCATATCTCCATGGGGATTCTGTTGGCCGTAGCGATCATCGGGCGGCTGCTGTGGCGCCTCACCCAAGGTCGCCGCCTGTCTCACCTGCCGGGGGTGGCCGGGCTCGCAGCCAAGGCCGGGCACGCTTTGTTGTATATCTTGTTGCTGGCGCAGATCGTGCTGGGGTTCATGTTCCGCTGGGCCCAGGGTGAGGCGTTCGAGTTTTTTGGCGTGTTCAGCGTGCCATCGCTGATGGCGCCCAACCCGGACTGGCGCCACACTCTGGGAGGGCTGCATGAAAATGTCGCCTGGGCACTGATCATCCTGGCGGGGCTGCATGCCTGCGTGGCACTGGCCCATCATTATTGGTTAAAGGATGGCGTGCTGGTGCGGATGTGGCCTGGGCGCTGATCGCCGATCGCCGATAGTTGCGCCGAGCCCTGCCTCAAGCCTGCGTGGAATAGACCCTGTGCCGATCGAACCGCCCGAGCCCTACAGTACCGACAACGTCCGCCAGGGCCTTTCCCCTTGCTTGGCCAGGCTGTGGCGCTACGCATGGGTGCTGTCGCGCGAGCGCCATGTCGCCGATGACCTGGTCCAGGCCACTTGCGTGCGGGCGCTTGAACGGGCAGGGCATTATCGGCCCGGTACACGCCTGGATCGCTGGCTGTTTTCGATCCTGCATTCCATCTGGCTCAACGAAGTTCGCTCACAACGCGTGCGTCACGGGCAGGGTTTCGTTGACAGCGACAGCCTGGCTGCCGGTGACGAGGGCCTGGCGGTCGAAAACCAGATTCTCGCCAGCCAGGTCATGCGCCAGATTCAGGCACTGCCCGAGGCCCAGCGCGAGACGGTGTTCCTGGCCTATGTGGAAGGGCTCAGCTATCGGGAAACCGCCGATATCCAGCAGATTCCCATCGGCACGGTGATGAGCCGCCTGGCCGCCGCGCGCATACGCCTGGCGGAACACATGAACCTTGCACAGCACCTTTCAGGTGGCCAACCATGACACAAACACGCCTTGAACTCCCTTCGGATACGACGCTGGTGGCGTTTCTGGATGGCGAACTGGACGCCAGCGACGCGGCGCGCATCGAGGCCTTGCGCGAGCGCGAACCGGCCATCGCGCAACGCCTGACCTTCCTTGAACAGGGCTGCGTGGGCATCCCGGAAGGTTTTGCACCGCTGCTCGACGCCGCACCGCTGGCGCACTTGCAGGCCATGCTCGGCGGCCTGCCACCTGTCGCTGCGGCCACGCCGGTGGCGAGTTCGTGGTCGCGGCGGCGCTTGCTGGCCGGTGCGGCAGCCTGCGTGGTCGCCGGCGTAGTGGCGGACCGCACCTGGCACGGCTGGCAATCCACCCACTGGGTCGCCAACGGCAGCTGGCGCGGTTCGGTGGCCCAGTACATGGCGCTCTATACCGAGCAGACGCTGGAAGGTCTCGACCCCAGCGCCGCTACTCAGGCGCCGCAACTGGCTCGGGTCGGCGAGCAGTTGGGGATTGCCCTGACACCTGCGTGGATCAGCCTGCCCGGGGCGCACCTGCGCCGCGCCCAGGTGCTGCGCTACGACGTCGACCTGATCGCGCAACTGGTGTACCTCGATCAGCAGTACGGGCCGTTGGCGCTGTGTTTCGTGCGATCTGCCGACGCGCCGCACGCCCCGGCCGAAGAGGTTCGCAACGGTCTTAACGTGCTGTATTGGAATGATGGGGAACACGCCTGGATGCTCGCCGGGCGTAATCCCGTGGCCGATCTGCGCAGCAAGCAAGCGCGTCTGGCACTGGGGTAGCGTCACCTGCGCGCCGACTGAACGTTTGGCCGCGGGCTTCTTCCAATGCAGTGCATCCTCTTAATCGATGCATCACGGAGAAGCCCATGACCCCTGAAACCGAAGGCAATGAAGAGAAAGGCCCGAATGGCCTGCCCTATGTGAACGATCCAGGCAAGCATCCGCAAAATGACGATGCTGATGAAGCGAGCCCTGACGACCCAGATATCGCCGGGATAGATGGCAGCGAAGAGCCCGAGTAACGTGCAGTCCGAGCGCCCAATTGCAGTAGTCGGCTGCGCCGGCTGGAGCCTGTCGCGTGAGTACGCCGCGCACTTTGCGGCGCAAGGCACGCATCTGCAGCGTTACGGCGCGCGCCTGGGCGGTGTTGAAATCAACAGCTCGTTCTACCGGCCCCATCGCCGTGAGACCTACGTACGCTGGGCCGAGTCGGTGTCTGATGATTTTCGCTTCAGCGTCAAGGCGCCCAAGTTGATCACCCACAGTCAGCGCCTGCAGGGCTGCGAACAACTCCTCGACCTGTTCATCTCCCAGTGCTCTGGCCTCGGGGCCAAGCTGGGCTGTCTGCTGGTGCAGTTGCCGCCCTCCTTGACGTTCGATGAAGCGGCGGCCGAGGCTTTTTTCGCCGCACTTCGTCAGCGGTTCGCTGGCGGCGTGGTACTGGAGCCGCGGCATGCCTCGTGGGCGGCCGCCGAGCCACTGCTGCAAGCGCAGCGTATCGCGCGGGCCGCCGTCGACCCGTCGCGCTTGAGCGGCGATTCGACTCCCGCTGGCTGGTCAGGATTGCGCTACTGGCGTCTGCATGGATCGCCGCGCATCTATCACGACAGTTACGACACCTCGCAGATACAGTCGCTCGCGGCCGAGCTGGTTGCCCCCGCACGTGCAGGAGCCCAGTCGTGGTGCATCTTCGACAACACCGCCAGCGGTGCGGCGCTTGGCAACGCGCTGGAGTTGGCCGAGCTGACCGACCATTCGTCATTGAATTGAAAGATATTCTGTGCAACTGCGGGCCGGCGATTTTCATAGGAGTACCACGTCAGGAAAGAGGCCTGCCATGTACATACGCAAAACACCCATGGCGGCAAAATTCGCAATGGGGGATTTTCGTCACGGTCTGGAAGGTTTCGACGAACAGGCCTTTGTTTCGCGCCAGCAGTTCCGTGCGGCGTTGACACTCGACTTGTTTGCAATCGGCAGGTTTCAGACGTTTCGACAGCACGTGAAACTGTGAATGGCAGCTTGGCGTTCACTCGATAAGGCAGGAGACAGTCATGAAAAAGACCTATGCATGCATAACGTTCTGCAGCCTGTTGGCGCTGCATGGATGCTTCCAGAACGACGACAACAAGACCAAGGCCAATACTGACACCAGCAAGGCGTCAGTGCAGATGCAAAACGGCAATAGCGAGGACAAGAAGTAACCTGATGCGGCTATGCGTCAGTGGGATGGGAGCTGCGTGTGCACGTATCAGCCCGCGCGCAGCGCCTTGAGCGGGCGGGGCTCTGGCACCTGCTGCGGGGCGGTCTTCAGGGTCGGGGCTTGCATCGCTTGCGACAGCTTTCTTAGCGCGTCATTCAACGCCGCCAGTTCTGCCAGAGGGGACCGCATGGCGATATCCTTGCAACCATCGTTCAACGTCTGCGAGGCCTGCTGGAACATCTTCAGCCCCGACTGGGTGAGTCGCAAGTACACCAGTCGGCGGTCGTGGCCGACTTTCTCGCGGCGCAGCAGTGATCGGCGTTCCAACTGGTCCAGTATCCGAGTAACACCCGACGTGGAGATATTCAGCGCGTGGGAGCAGTGACTGGGGGTCACGGTCTTGCGCGAGACGATCAACTCCAAGGTCTGAAATTGCACGACGCTCAGCTCCCATTGCAACAACTGCGAGGCAATGCGGCAATGGAGAATATTGCTGGCCTTTTCCAGCAGCTGGAAAGCTTCAAGATGATGAGTGTTCATTGCGCCGCCTGGAATCAGGAAAAAGGTTACGCCGTCGAGACTGAAGTCACTGTCATGAGCGTGCGAGATATGATCCGGATTGTCCCTTGAACAAGGGCAGCGATCATCACCCTTTTATGCAATGGTGAGTTTCGCGCAGAAGGTTGAGTTTTGCGGGGAGTTGGGATAGGTCGTTGAGGGTTCCAGCAGATACACCCTTTGGGCGATGGGTGTGTTTGCACTTTAGCGCTTTTGCTCTGTCGCTTGTTTAAAAGAATTTATAACTAGGGTTATAGACTGAGGCGGCGCATCAGCGCGGGAGTTGACGACAGGTCTACTGCGCAGGCCAGCACCGAGCGCGCCATCAAGCGTGTCGCATATCCGAAGTAGGCGCTGCCATCGACACCGCTTTCGCGAGCAAGCTTTGCTCCCACAGGTGCCAGCAGTCCCTGAGTCATACACCTGTGAAAGATTTGCTCCCACGGTGGGCACAGATCCCGAGTGGTACACCTATGGGAGCAAGGCTTGCCCGCGAAAAGGCCCGCCCAGACAACGTAGAGGGCAACGCTTATGCTTTTGCCGCCAGCCCTTCAAACAATCCGTTGCTAGGCGCCGCATTGTCAGAATGCTACATTCGCGCCCATGAATTCCTTGCGCGCCCACCGCCTGCCGCTTGTCTGGATGCTGTTTGCCTTCGTCCTGTTCAACGGCCTCGCCTGCAGCATCGGCCATGGGCTGATGATGGGGATGGACGCTGCGCCCGAGCAAAGCACGCCGCACGATGAGGCGGCGTCCACGGTCGATGCCCATGCCGGGATGCAAATGGACATGCCGATGCCGATGCAGCCCGCCATGGAGCCTGCCACAAAGAGCAGCCATGACAGCCTGAAATCCATGTTCGGGGCCTGTACCTTCGCTGGCATTCTGGCCATGGCCATGGTGGTCTTTGCTGCCCTGGGCTGGCTGATTCGCTTGCGGCAAATACCCGCCGCGCTTCATGAGCGTTGGCCGGTGTCGTCCTTCCGGTTGTTCTTTCCCGCCCTCAACCCCCGCGCGCCTTAGCCCCCCTCGCGCTGTCAATGCGCGGGTACATGCTTGATAAACCAATGGTGTCTGGCTGGCAGTTCGCTGCCGTGCCGGCTGTTTTTTATGCTGGATGGGTGCTTATGTCTGCTCAAATCTCTTCCCCTGCGCCGGGGGCCGTCGTGGCATTGCTCAAGCGGCTGCATTTTTACGTCGGCCTGTTTGTCGGGCCTTTTCTGTTGGTCGCGGCGTTGAGCGGGGTGCTGTATGCCCTGACACCGCAGATCGAAGAACATCTTTATGCCGATGCGCTGCACAGCGGCAGTCGCGGGCCGAACCTGACGCTGGCCGAGCAGGTCGCCATCGCGCAGGCGCAGATCGGTAATGCCCGTTTGACGGTGGCTGCAGTGCGCCCGGCGCCAAAGGCGGGGGATACCACGCGGGTGATGTTCAGCGCGCCGACATTAGGTGAATCCGAAAATCGCGCGGTGTTTATCGATCCGGTCAACGGCGCGGTGCGCGGTGACATGACCGTCTATGGCACCAGCGGTGTGTTGCCGCTGCGCACCTGGATCGATCAGTTTCACCGCGGTTTGCTGCTGGGGGATGTTGGCCGCTTGTACAGCGAGTTGGCGGCGTCGTGGCTGTGGGTGGCGGTACTGGGTGGGCTGGTGTTGTGGGCGGTCAACCGCGCGCGAGCCAGGCCCGGCGCGCGTAGCCTGCGTGGCTGGCATGCCAGCGCCGGGCTGTGGCTGGCGCTGGGGTTGCTGTTTTTCTCCGCCACGGGGCTGACCTGGTCGCAGTACGCAGGCGATAACATCGGTGTGCTGCGGGCCTGGTATGGCTGGTCGACGCCCAGTGTGGCGACATCGCTGGGCCACGCCTCGAGCATGTCCGCGAGCATGAAAATGCCCATGGACGAGCACGCCGAACATCATATGCACATGGCCGCCCATGGCGCGTCGGTTGCCTTGGATGCGGCATTGTTCGACAGCGTGCTGAGCAGTGCCCGCAGCGCCGGGATCGATGCGGCCAAGGTGGAGATCCGCCCGGCCAAGAGCGCCGATACAGCCTGGGTGGTGAATGAGATCGATCGGCGCTGGCCGACCCATGTGGACGCCGTAGCGGTCGATCCGCAGAGCTTGAAAGTGATCGATCAGGTGCGCTTCGCGCAATATTCGCTGCCAGCCAAGCTCACTCGTTGGGGCATCGACGCGCATATGGGTGCCTTGTTCGGCCTGGCCAATCAGCTGTTGCTGGTGGCGTTTGCCAGTGGCTTGGCGGTGATGGTGGTGCTCGGTTACCTGATGTGGTGGCGACGCCGTCCGACCCTCGCGCCGCAGTTGACGCTGTTCGATGCCTGGCGGCAGATGGCGCCAGTGGGGCGACTGGGAGTAATCGCTGCGGCGGTGGCGGTGGGCATTTGCCTGCCGGTACTGGGCGTCAGCCTGCTGTGCTTTGTGGTGGGGGATGTGTTGTCGAGTATGCGTGCATCGCCCAACGTGTTGTCGCAGACGCAGGCCTGAACGGTGGCCGGATTGGAGAAAGCCATGCATCGATCGACGTTATGACTGCTGTGGCGTCGACCTATTCAGGGTGACCTGCAGATCCATGCGCCGGTGAGGCCAGCTCATCGGCCCCGGTGCGGGTGCTGAAGAAGATCGGCATGCACCGCGACGGTGAGCTTGACGACGTGCCAGGGCAGGCGCCGAGTCTGGTGTTCAGGATGGAGGGTTGAGTGTCATGCCCCCACGGCTTGCGGCAGCGGCACGATGAGCATGGTCATCAGGTCTTCCCATGGCCGCTGACCCTTGCCCGCGCGGGAGCAGGTGGGGGAGTGAATGAAGTCGGTGTTGGAGAGCCGGCTCGGCTGTCGTGCGGCGCACTGGGAACAGGTGATTTCTTCATTGAACATGGTCCAGGCGGCTTGCCAATCTTGCAGATCCTTGTGGGCGTACATCGTGTGGCGTCCTTTGTTTGTTGTTGTTCCATTAGCCTAGCACTGGCGATTCCATCTGCAAGGATGGCTCGTGTCAGGTAGGCTTGCGTTCTCTCTTGCATCTTGATCAGGCACCGGACGCTAAGTTTCCTATGAATCACTCGCTCAACCCCCGCATTTACGTGTTGACCTTCACCTCGTTCGTCATGCTCTCATCGGAGTTCATCGTCGCCGGCCTGTTGCCGCAAATTGCCGCCAGTCTGCAGATCACCGTCGGCAGTGCCGGCGCGCTGGTCACGGCGTTCGCTTTGGGCATGGGCATCAGCGCGCCGCTAATCGCCGCTTTCACCCATAAAGTCAGCATGCGTGCCTTGTTGATCTGGGCCTGCGTGGCGCTGTTTCTGGGTAACACCGTTTGCGCGATGACCGACAATTTCCCCATCCTGCTGGCCGGTCGCGCGCTCGGCGGTGTCGGCGTGGCGATCTTCTGGACCAACGCCACCGTGGCCGCCGCGGCGTTGTCCACGGCCAATACCCAGAGCCTGGCGATTTCCCGGGTGTTGATCGGCATTTCGATCGCTTCGGTGGTCGGGGTGCCGCTGGGCAAGTGGGTGAGTGACGCCTGGACCTGGGAGCACGCCATGGGCCTGATGGCGGGCTTGAGCGCCTTGGCGTTGGTGCTGGTGATCGGCTGGGTGCGCCCGCCCGAGGGTGAGCGCACGCAGGCGCAAGAGAACTTGCTCGGGCGCCTCAGCGTGATCTGGAAAAGGGACATCGCCTTGGCATTGCTGAGTTATCTGCTGATGTTCGCCGGCATCATGACCGTCTTCAGTTTCCTCGCCACGCTGCTGACCCGTCACACCGGCTTTCCTGCTGCGCAGGTGACGTTGGTGCTTGCGTTGTACGGCGTGGCGGATATCGTCGGCAATCTGCTGCTGGCCAAACGTGTGCCCAATCCGCTCGATGGGATGTTCAAGCGGGTGTTGTTGACCCTGGCCGTCGCCGTTATCGGCGTCTCGGTGTTTGGCGCGAGCCTGTGGCTGGTGCCGTTGTTCGTGGCGGCAGCGGGGTTTTGCCATGCCGGGGCGAGCATGATGAACGGCATGGACGTGATCCGCCGGGCGGGGGCCGATGCCAAGATCGTCAATTCGGTGAACGTGGCGGCGATCAACGTCGGTATCATGCTCGGTGCGATGTGTGGCGGCCTGGTGACCGACCATATCGGTATCCAGTATGTCGGCTACCTGGCGGGGGTGTTCGTGCTGCTGGCCTGGGCGATTCGCATGCAGTTGCAGCCGGTTCGAGCGGTCGAGTAATCGGCCCGTCATTTACCTTGAAGCAGGTAATCCTCTGTGAAGATCATTCGTAGCAAAGACTTCACTGGCGAGCGGCCTTGGGCGGCGCTGGATATTGCCAACATGAACGGCATCACCACGCGTTTGCACTGGACGGACCAGCCGTACAAATGGCATGTCAACGATGGACAAGAGGTGTTTGTAGTGCTCGACGGGCAGGTGGAAATGCGCTTCATGGAACAGGGAGTCGAGCGTTCGACATTCCTGCAAGTTGGCGACATTTTTTACGCCGCGGTCGGTACCGCGCACGTCGCCCATCCGGTCGGTCCGGCGAGGGTGTTGGTGGTGGAAAGCGAGGGGAGTGTCTGAGCGGCTTGTTTCGAGCGTAGAGGCTGAATCGTCAGGGTTGCTGGTGCAATTGTTCCACCGTCCGATAGACGTATTGCTGGGATGATTTGTCGCTGGCTAGGGGATCAGGGTGGTCCTGCTTTCGAGCCGGCCTTGGGGTTGCGGCCCCCGCCATTGGCCCTTCGCTTAGGCTCAGGGTGCCCGCGCTTCGACGCACTGGCGAGGGGCACGCCCCGATGGGCCCTCTCTTCAGGTGCCGGAACGCGGGTACCCTGAGCCTAGGCGAAGAGCCAATGGGGAGGGCGAGCCGCATAGGCCCGCAGCAAAGGACCACTCCACAGTTCCCACGCAGCGCCCCTGGCCACACACTTGTCGCAGGTAGCCACTGCACTGCCATGCGCGGTCTATGCTGTGCACAACCTGTTTCACTCAGGGCTAGAACATGCGCCGCAGCGATCATTCAGTAGCCTTCACCCGCCGAGCCTTGATCAAACTGGCCGGTGTCATGCTCGCGGGCTCGGCGTTGGCAAACCCCTCTACTTCTTCAGGAGCCCGCCGCATGCTCACCCGTCCCCTTCCCGCCACCCAGGAGCCGCTGCCGGTGATCGGCCTGGGCACCTATCGCGGTTTCGACGTTGCGCCCGCGGATGGCAACTACCGCAACCTGCCGGCGGTGCTGGACGCGCTGTTCGACAATAGCGGCTCGATGATCGACAGTTCGCCCATGTATGGCCGAGCCGAGCAGACCACCGGTGAATTGCTGACGGCGCGTAGCGTGCGGGCATCGCCATTCCTGGCCACCAAGGTCTGGACCCGGGGGCGTGCTGAAGGGATAGCGCAGATGGAAAGGTCGTTCCAACTGCTACAGACCGAGCGAATCGACCTGATGCAGATCCACAACCTGCTGGATTGGCAAAGCCATCTGCCCACCTTGCGCGAATGGAAACGGCAGGGCCGCATCCGCTACATCGGCATCAGCCATTACACTGCGTCGGCCTATACCGAGGTCGAGTCGCTATTAAGGTCCGAACCGCTGGATTTTTTACAGATCAACTATGCGCTGGACGATCGCGCCGTGGAAAATCGCCTGCTGCCGCTTTGTCAGGAGCGCGGCGTTGCGGTGATCTGCAACCGGCCGTTTGGCGGCGGTGGGCTGCTTGCGCGGTTGCGCTCCGTGCCGTTACCGGGATGGGCGCAGGAGGTGCAGGCCAGTAGCTGGTCACAGTTGGCGTTGAAATTTCTGGTGTCCCATCCAGCGGTGACGTGTGTGATTCCGGGCACCGGTAACCCGCGTTATATGGCGGAGAATGCCGGCGCGGGGTTTGGGCCATTACTGGATGAGGCTCAGCGCAGGGCGTTGGTTGGGGTGGTGGGGTAGGGAGCAACGGGCAGGTTGGCGCGATTCGGAGCGCTGAATTCAATCATTACAATAAGACCCCTTCACGACGGGGAGGGCACCGCTTTACTCCTGTCTTTTTCTCCAAATCGCCAGCTCCGAAGGCCGTAACCGGTAGCGGGCGAGTACACCTTCGTGCAGCCGTCGCAACTCACCGATGATGACTGCCTCCACGTTATCCTGTTCCAGCACTGGGACTTGTTCCGCAACGCATTGGTGGATGATGCCTAATGGGTCGTGGTCCGGGCTCAGCACGATCTCGCGGATAGTACGCTTGATCAGGTCTCGCCAGGCAAGCCGAACAGGGTCTGGTTCGGCGAGCTCCTGGCGGATGACCAGATACTCTTGTGCTGAGCGCTCGTAGGCCCATACGTAGAGATCGCGCAGCAATTCCACGCGGGTCAGCTCATATACGCCTAGGGTGGCGCGGCTGTATGCGATCTCGGGTACATCGAGAAACGTCAGCGGGCACAGATTGGCGCGAAATAGTGGCAGGTTGGCCGCAAGCCGCGAGGTGCGTTTGTTGATGTCGGCGAAAGGCTGGAGGTAGGGCAGGTGGACCATCACGAAAAACGACTGCTCGAATGGGTCGGTAATCTGGTTGGCCTTGGCCAATAATTCATCCAGCAACTGATCGATTGGCTGTGGTGACGACAACGGACGGTAGACGCTTTTACCGATATCCACCGCATGTTGACGGATACGCCCTTCATCAGCGGAATTCGGCAGCAGGTTTTCCGCCAGGACGCTGTGCAAATTCATTAGCGTATAGCGGTTGAATTCGGCCGTGTCGATGTTCTCGACCAGCAGTTCTATTGCGGCCTTATGATTCAGGATCATCTGCGTTTCCAACAGCGGCTTGCCTCGCGCTGCCCTGCCATGCTCGATGAGTTCTACGGTATCCAGTCGTGAATAAGTATTGCCTTCCAGATTGCTGGAAGCCCAAGACAGGTCGATCAGCAGCCGATTGAGTATCGCCCGGCTATAGGTTCCTGCGGGCGCCTCGGTGCGGGACGTGCGCCCGATGTTGTGCAACTGCCGCCTTAACGGTTCAGACAGGTACCAAGTGCTGCCGGGGATGTAGGCGTCGAGAAATTCGCGCTGGTAACCCACGGGTTTGCGGGATTCTAGAGGCTGGTCGATGTAATCGAGGATGTCAGTACTATCGACAGAAAGCGGTATGGCTCTGGGAAAACTGTCGGTCTGTTCACTCAGGGCGCGAGGGCCGAGGACCATGTAACGGCGCGCACGGGCTTCGCCGTGTGTCGTGATCACGCCTTCATCCGCCATTTGGCTCAGCAGGCGCTGCGCGGTGCGCCGAGCCAGGTTTGGATGCTGCGCAAGCAACTCGGCCAACGTCAGGCCGGACGGGGCTTGCAGGATGGTTTTTTGCAATTCTTCGGCATTTGACATGGTCAGTTGGCGCGATTCGAGGTGGGTTTGGCGCGATTCTGGCGCAATTTAAAGAATCGCGCCAGTTTTTGGCGCGATTCATGGTGCGATTATTGAAATCGCGCCAGATCCCTATCATCACCTCCTCAGTGCGACAGGTTTGCGGTCGGGCGCTAGCTGCCGGCCCTTTAGCGCATTACCACTTGTCTGTCGTGGTTCAAGATCCGCTCCGCACGCCGATAGCCTGATAGGGCATTTTGCCTGCCTGGCAGTGCCTGTATAAAAATGGCCGATAGGGGATCTTGTATGCGCTTGAGAAATCTCAACCTCGCTCCACGTGCAGCGTTGTTCTTCACCTTGATCATTGCCCTGGTATTCGTCCTGGGTGGCGTTGCGGTGACCCAGATGGGTGAACTGCGGGACGCCGAAAATGATGTCGAAACCAACTGGATGGCCAGTGTTCGCCAAGGTGGCCTGATCAACGCCGGACTGTTGCGCATGCGCCTTGAAAGCCTGCGCGCCAGCAGCAGCACGGATGCCCAGGTACGCGACAAGACCTTGGCCGATATGGCCGGTTTTCGAGAGAAACTGCTGGATGCGGTCAAACAATACGAACCACTGGTTAGCGATGATCGTGAACGCGCTATCTATCTGTCGGTCAAGGATGGTCTCGAGAAATATACGCGCCAGCTGGACCTGCTCGAACCGTTGATCCGAACTGGCGACAGCACCCAGTCGCTGGCCTTCATCAACGCCAACATCAAGCCCCTGACCAATGACCTGGAAGGGGTGATCGGCAAGCTGATCGCCTACAACAACGACGGCGCTACCGCAGCGGGCAAGGAGGCCGCCAAGCTGTACAGCGACGGCCTGACCTTTGTCATCGGCCTGATCGCCGCGGTGGTGGTGCTGACCATCGGCCTGGCCGTGCTGCTGACCCGTAGCATCACCGCACCCATCACCGATGCGCTGTCGGTGGCAGAGCGCATCGCCGGCAGCGACCTGTCGCGTGAAGTGCTGGTGAGTGGCGGCGACGAAGCCGGGCGCCTGCTCAAAGCCCTGGCGCAGATGCAGGAAAACCTGCGCAACACCATCCTGCAGATCTCCGAATCCTCGACTCAGTTGGCGTCCGCCGCCGAAGAAATGACCGCCGTCACCGAAGAGTCGAGCCGTGGCATGGTCAGCCAGAACGACGAGGTCAACCAGGCGGCCACGGCGGTGACGCAAATGAGCGCGGCGGTGGACGAGGTCGCCCGCAACGCCGAGTCGGCCTCTGACGAATCGCAACGTACCCAGGGCTTCACCCAGACCGGCCTGGCCCATGTGGCGCAGACCTTGAAGTCGATCCAGAGCCTGAGCGGCAACGTCGCCAATACCGGCGATCAGATCCAGGCGCTGTCGACGCGGGCGCAGAGCATCAACAAGGTGGTCGAGGTGATCCGCGCCATCGCCGAGCAGACCAACCTGCTCGCCCTCAACGCCGCGATCGAGGCAGCCAGGGCAGGGGAGCAGGGCCGCGGCTTTGCCGTGGTGGCCGATGAAGTCCGCGCCTTGGCCCATCGCACCCAGCAGTCGACCCAGGAAATCGAACAGATGATCAGCGGCATCCAGGCTGATTCCGAGCTGGCGGTGAACGCCATGAACATGAGCAAGACCCTGGCCACGCAGTCTCTGGACGTCGCTCAGGAAGCCAGTACCTCGCTGGACCAGATCGCGGCGGCCATCGTGCGCATCAATGAACGCAACCTGTTGATTGCCACAGCGTCCGAAGAGCAGGCCCACGTGGCCCGCGAAGTCGACCGCAACCTGGTGAGTATTCGCGAACTGACCGTGCAGAGTTCCGCCGGCGCCAGCCAGACGGCAACCGCTTGCGGCGAGATGTCCAAGCTGGCGGTCAACCTTAATCGCCTGGTCAACCGCTTCGTGGTTTGAGGCCATGGGTCCAGGCGCCGTACGCTGCTGATATCGACGCCCTTGAGCCCAGGGCGTCGATTTTTTTCATCAACGCTGTCCCCTTTTTTGCGCTCGGCTGTCACTGCAGGTAAGTGAATCCTGAAGAGAGCGCATCCATGCCCGCACTGACCCGCCGTCGGCCCCGACTGGCGTCATCGATTTCCTGTCGCACCTTGTGCCTGAGCCTGTTGCTCGGCGGTGGCACCCTAAGCGCGTCAGTCGCCTCGCAACTGGCCGTTGCCGATAGCCGCACGTTCAACGTGCCCGCCGGTGACCTGGGTGCAGCTTTGACGCGCTTCGCTGGCGAGGCTGGGGTGAGCCTGTCGGTGGACCCGCAACTGGTCAGCGGTCGACGTACGCCGGGGTTGTCCGGCAGCTACAGCGTCGAGGCCGGTTTCGCCAACCTGCTGCAGGGCAGTGGCCTGCAGTTGCAGGCGGTGGGCGCTTCGGCCTACACCCTGGTGCCCGCACCCCTGGGCGCGAACGCGGTCGAGATCGCCCCGACCAGCATTCTTGGTGCAACCACTGGCGCGCCGGCCGATGACGGCGAGCGCTACGCCGGCGGTCAGGTGGCCCGACGCGGTTCCCAAGGCTTGCTGGGTGGTCGCGACTTCATGGAGACGCCGTTCAGCATGACCACCTACACCAGCGAGACGGTCAAGAATCAACAGGCGCGCACCCTGGGCGACCTGATCGCCAGTGACCCCTCGGTGCGCGCCACCAACCCGGCGGGCGGGCGTTACGAACAGTTCACCATTCGCGGCTTCAGCCTGTTCAACAGTGACGTCTCTTATAACGGCCTGTACGGCGTCCTGCCGACCTACACCATCGATATGGAAATGGCCGATCGGGTCGACGTGCTCAAAGGCCCCAGCCAGTTGATCAATGGTATATCGCCGCGCGGCAGTGTCGGCGGCGGTATCAACGTGGTGCCCAAACGTGCCACCGACAGACCCATCACCGAGTTCACGGGCAGCTATGCCTCGGACAGTCAGGTCGGCGGGGCAGTGGACATCGGTCGGCGTTTCGGCGATGAAAACCAGTTCGGCCTGCGCTTCAACGGCGTCAAGCAGGCCGGCGACACCGAGTGGGATCATCAAAGCGTCGACCGGCAGATGTATGTGCTGGGCCTGGACTTTCGCGGTGAGCGGCTGCGTCTGTCGACCGACATCGGCCACACCGAACGCGCCACCGATTCGCCTCAGGAGCGTGTGCAGATCGGTGCCAACGCCAAGGTCCCGGATGCCGACGATGTGCACCGCAACTATGCGCAATCCTGGAGCCAGGCACGCACCAATGACACCTTCGGCACGCTCAATGGCGAGTTCGATGTCAACGATTCGGTGATGGTCTATGGCGGCGTGGGCGCGCGCAAAAGCAACCATGACTTTCTGCGTCATGCCGTGTCCGTCACCAACGATGCTGGGGATTTCAGCGTGCTGCCGCGCGACTTCACCCGTGACGAAAACGTGCGTACTGCCACCGCGGGCGTGCGCAACTGGTTCCACACCGGGCCCGTCAGCCATGAGGTCAACCTGGCCTTCAGCGACTTCTACATGGATTTCACCAACGGTGGCGCGCGCTATGGCGCCTCGCCCAGCAACCTGTATGACCCCGTACAAACGCCCACGCCGATCAACGCCACCCGCCAGGACGACAAGGTCTATACCGAGAACCGCTTCACGGGTGTGGCGCTGTCCGACACCTTGGGCTTCATCGACGACCGCGTGCTGCTGACCCTGGGCGGTCGCTGGCAGCGGGTCAAGGTCGACGACTGGACCAACGGCATCAAGGGTGCCACGGCCTATGACGAAGAGAAGCTCTCGCCCTCGGGAGGCCTGCTGTTCAAGGCCACCGAGCGGTTGTCGCTGTACGCCAACTACATGGAAGGCCTGAGCCAGGGCAAGATCGCGCCGTCGACCTCGATCAACGAGGACGAGATCTTCGCGCCGTTCATCAGCCGCCAGATCGAGGTCGGCGCCAAGTACGATCTGGGCGCCTTCGCCCTGACTGCCGCAGCGTTCCGCATCCGCCAGCCGGCCTATGAGACCAACACCACCTCACGGCGCTTCGGGCCCAATGGCAAGCGCGAGAACAAGGGCGTGGAGCTGAGCCTCTTCGGCGAGCCGCTCGAGGGCGTGCGCTTGCTCGGTGGGGTGATGTACATCGACAGCAAGCTGACCCACACCACCAATGGCAGCTACGACGGCAATCGCGCCCCGGCCACGCCCGAGTACAACATCAACCTGGGCGCCGAGTGGGACGTGCCCGCCGTCTCCGGCCTGACCCTGACTGGGCGCGGTATCTATTCCAGTTCACAGTATCTGGATCAGGCCAACACCAAGGAGATCGAGGCCTGGCGCCGCTTCGACGTGGGCGCGCGGTACGCCTTCAAGGTCGACGGCAAGGACGTGACCCTGCGCGGCAGCGTCGAGAATGTGATGGATGCCCGCTACTGGTCTTCGGCGGGCGCCTCCGACGACAGCGAGCCCGGGCTCACGCTATCGACGCCGCGTACCTATCTGCTGTCGGCTACGCTTGGGTTTTGAAGCAGCTTTGGAGCAGCTTTGAAGCAGCTGCAAGCTACAAGCTACAAGCCCGAAGCTCATAGCCAACTACCTACCGCTTGCAGCTTGCAGCTTAAAACTTGCAGCTTTTTCGCCCGAGGGAAGGCACAATTCGCATCCTTTTTTTTGCTGGCCATGCCGGGGGTCTCGAAATGATCAAGACGCCGTACTACCTCATCGACAAACAGAAGCTGCTGGGCAACATGCAGAAGATCGCCTATGTGCGCGAGCACTCCGGCGCCAAGGCGCTGCTGGCGCTCAAGTGCTTCGCCACCTGGTCGGTGTTCGACCTGATGCAGGAGTACATGGACGGTACTACGTCGTCGTCGTTGTACGAGCTCAAGCTCGGCCGCGAGAAGTTCGTCGGCGAGACCCACGCCTACAGCGTCGCTTGGGCCGATGACGAGATCGAAGAGATGCTCGCCAACTGCGACAAGATCATCTTCAACTCCATCGGCCAGCTGCAGCGTTTCGCCGAGGCGTCCGAGGGCAAGGTGCGCGGCTTGCGCGTCAACCCGCAGGTGAGCAGCTCCGATTACCTGCTGGCCGATCCGGCGCGGCCGTTCAGCCGCCTGGGCGAATGGGATCCGGTCAAGGTCGAAGCGGTCATCGAGCAGATCTCCGGCTTCATGTTCCACAACAACTGCGAGAACGGTGATTTCGGCCTGTTCGACCAGATGCTCAGCACTATCGAGGAGCGCTTCGGCCACCTGTTGCACAAGGTCGAGTGGGTCAGCCTGGGCGGCGGTATTCATTTCACGGGCGAGGGCTATGCACTGGATGCCTTTTGCGCGCGCCTCAAGGCCTTCTCCCAGAAATACGGCGTGCAGGTGTATCTGGAGCCGGGCGAAGCCGCCATCACCCAGAGCGCTTCGTTGGAAGTCACCGTGCTCGACACCCTCTACAACGGCAAGCACCTCGCCGTTGTGGACAGCTCCATCGAAGCACACATGCTCGATCTGCTGATCTACCGCCTCAACGCCAAGCTCGCGCCAAGCGAGGGTGAACACACCTACATGGTGTGCGGCAAGTCTTGCCTGGCCGGTGACATTTTCGGTGAATATCAATTCCCGGCGCCGTTGCAGATTGGCGATCGCCTGTCGTTCGTCGACGCGGCAGGCTACACCATGGTCAAGAAGAACTGGTTCAACGGCCTGAAGATGCCGTCCATCGTAGTGAAACAACTCGATGGTACAGTCGAAGTCGTACGTGAGTTTGGTTTTGCAGACTATCTGTCCAGCCTTTCCTGAGCTGGCAGCCTGAGGAGAAGTAAAGAAATTGAAGAAGAACGTTCTTATCATTGGTGCAGGAGGTGTCGCCAAGGTGGTGGCCCACAAGTGCGCGCAGCACAACGACGAGCTCGGTCGTATTGCTATCGCGTCGCGCAACATCTCCAAGTGCCAGGCCATCATCGACAGCGTCAAGGCCAAGGGCAGCCTCAAGCAGCCGGCCGATATCAAGGCTTTCGCGCTCAATGCGCTGGATGTCGAAGCGACCAAGGCGTTGATCCGCGAGACCGAATCGCAGATCGTCATCAACGTCGGCTCCGCCTTCCTCAACATGTCGGTGCTGCGTGCCTGCATCGATAGCGGCGTCGCCTATCTCGACACCGCCATCCACGAAGAACCGGGCAAAGTCTGCGAAACGCCGCCCTGGTACGGCAACTACGAGTGGAATCACCTCGAAGAGTGCCAACGCAAGAACATCACCGCCATCCTCGGCGTGGGCTTCGACCCGGGTGTGGTCAATGCCTATGCGGCGTTGGCGCAGCAGCAGTATTTCGACCGCATTGATTCGATCGATATTCTCGACGTCAATGCTGGCTCCCATGGCAAATATTTCGCCACCAATTTCGACCCGGAAATCAACTTCCGCGAGTTCACCGGACAGGTGTGGAGCTGGCAGAACAGCCAGTGGACCAGCAACACCATGTTCGAAGTCAAACGTACCGACGACCTGCCGGTGGTCGGTGCGCAGGACCTCTATCTCACCGGTCACGACGAAGTGCACTCGTTGTCGAAAAATCTCGACGTGCCCAACGTGCGTTTCTGGATGAGTTTCGGCGAGCACTACATCAATGTGTTCACCGTCTTGAAAAACCTCGGGCTGCTGTCCGAGCAGCCGGTCACCACCGCTGAAGGCCTGCAGGTCGTGCCGCTGAAAGTGGTCAAGGCCGTGCTGCCCGATCCGTCGTCGCTGGCGCCGGGCTATACCGGCAAGACCTGCATCGGTGACCTGGTCAAGGGCACCAAGGATGGGCAGCCGCGCGAGGTGTTCATCTACAACGTCGCGGATCACGAAGAGGCCTTCGACGAGACCGACAGCCAGGGCATTTCCTACACCGCGGGCGTGCCGCCCGTGGCCGCAGCCTTGCTGGTCGCCCGTGGCGAATGGGATGTGCAGCGCATGGTCAACGTCGAGGAACTGCCGGCCGAGCCGTTCCTCAAGGCGCTGGACGTGATGGGCCTGCCGACCCGCATCAAGGACGAACACGGCGATCGCCCGTGGAATTGATTCGTTGCTGATGTAGACAAGGTGCGCCATGACCGGCGCACCTTTTTTTTGCGCGCTATTTGCGTCGCTTTTCAAGCTCCCTTTGCGGGCAAGCTGTGTTCCCACAGTTCACTTTGTGAGAGCAAAGCCCGCTCGCGAAGGGGCCAGAGGGTTCAGCCGACTATTTGGAGTAACTGTACTCGCCGCCTTGTTCGATGGCCTTCTTGTACGCCGGGCGGGCCTGGAAGCGCTCGACCCAGGCGGTGAGGTTGGGGTAGGGCGCGAGCAGGCCTTGGGCTTTGGCGATTTCGCCGATAAAGCTCATCTGAATGTCGGCGCCGCTGAACTCTTCGCCCACCAGATACGGGGTCAGGCCCAAGGCGGTGTCGAGGTAACCAAGGTAGTTGGCCAGCTCCGAGCGGATGCGCGGATGCAGCGGCGCACCTGCCTCACCGAGGCGGCCCACGTACAGGTTGAGCATCAACGGCAGCATGGACGAGCCCTCGGCGAAGTGCAGCCACTGCACGTATTCGTCGTAGGTGGCGGTGGCCGGATCGGGCTGCAAGCGGCCGTCACCGTGGCGGCGGATCAGGTAATCGATGATCGCGGCAGACTCGATCAAGGTGTGCGGCCCATCCTCGATCACCGGCGACTTGCCGAGCGGGTTGATCGCCTTGAGTTCGGGCGGTGCCAGATTGGTTTTCGCATCGCGCTGATAGCGTTTGATCTCGTAAGGCAGGCCGAGCTCTTCGAGCAGCCAGAGGATACGTTGCGAGCGCGAGTTGTTGAGGTGGTGGACGATGATCTTGCCAGTAGTCATGTGAATCTCCAGGGCGGTGTGTATCTACAGACTGCCATGCGGCGTTGAAGTGCTATCCAAACCATGAGCGTCGGCCTCCCGCTACGTCATTACGGTAGACGCGTCGTCGCGCTTTTCCTTATTATTGCCCGCCTGTTTTATGCGGACTCTTAATAACTTTCGCGTCTAAGCTTAGCGCTGTTTTAGCGCGCCCCAGGCCGCGCTCCCCGCGATCACTGTTTTCTGCCGAGACCCCTATGAGCCAAACACTTTCCCAGATGCGCCTGGGCCTGTTCATTCAAGCTGCCGGTCACCATTTCAGCGGCTGGCGCTACCCCGGCGCGCAAAGCGGCAGCGAGAATTTCAAGCTGATCCGGCAACTGACCGAGGCCGCCGAGCGTGCCTGCCTGGACATGGTGTTCTTTGGCGACAAGCTGGTCACGACGGCTCAGGAGCACCCCTCGATGATCGTGCGCTTCGAGCCACTGACCCTGCTCGGCGCACTGGCGTCGGTTACCGAGCGCATCGGGCTGGCAGCGACGGCCTCGACCACCTACGGCGAGCCCTACAGCGTGGCGCGCCAGTTCGGCACCCTTGATCACATCTCCGAGGGGCGTGTGGCCTGGAACGTGGTGACCACCGGCTACGACAGCGCCGAAAACTTCACCCGCGCCACCCATCCGGATCACGCGCAGCGGTATGCCGTGGCCGAGGAGTTCGTCGACGTGGTGCGCGGCCTGTGGGACAGCTTCGAAGACGGCGCCTATGTCCGTGATGCCAAGACTGGCGTGTACCTCGATGCGCAAAAGATGCACCGCCTCGACCACAAGGGCGAATACTTCGATATCGCCGGGCCGCTGAACCTGACGCGCAGCCCGCAAGGCCATCCGGTGTTGATCCAGGCCGGTTCATCGGGGCCGGGCATGGGCCTGGCGGCGCGGGTCGCGGAAGTAGTGTTCACTGCCCAGCAGGATCTGGCAGGGGCGCAGCAATTTTATGCCGATCTCAAGCGCCAGGTGGTCGCCCATGGTCGCGATCCGCAGCACTGCCTGGTAATGCCGGGCATCATGCCGATCATCGGCGCCACCCAGGCCGAGGCGCAGGCGCGCTTTGAGCAGCTGCAGCAATGGACGGATCTGGACGCCGCCCTGCTGCTGGTCAGCGATCGGCTGGGGCAGGATCTCAGCGGTTTCGACCTCGATCAGCCGCTGCCCGACCTGCCTCTGCCCCAGAACATGCGCAGCCGCGCCAAGCTGTTGCTGGACATGAGCCACCGTGATGGCCTTACCCTGCGGCAGATCTGCTATCTGGCTGGCGGCGCCCGTGGCCACAAGATCGTGATCGGCACCCCGGCTCAGGTGGCCGACGAGATGATTGCCTGGTTCGAAGGCGAGGCCGCTGACGGCTTCAACCTGATGCCGTCGCATTTCCCCGAGGGCTTGCAGCTGTTCATTGATGGCGTGTTGCCGATTCTGCGTCAGCGCGGGTTGTTCCGCGAGCGGTACGAGGGCCGGACCTTGCGCGATCACCTGGGGTTGCCGCGCCCGGCGCATCGGTTCGCTGCCGCGCATTGATCACGGCAGGGGCAGGATCACCGTCACCAGTGCGCCCTGATCGTTGGTACGGGTCAGCTCGGCGTTGCAGCGTTTGGCCAGCGCGCCGATCAGGCCCAGGCCGCGCAGCGAGCTGCCGGTCGCGCCGCCGCTGCTCAGTTGATCGGCGCGAAAGCCTTTGCCTGAATCGCCGATCGACACCTGCAACAGGCCGCCGTCCAGGCGCCTGACGGCGAAGCGAATGGCGGGCGCTGCGGTGCCGCCGTGCTTGATGGCGTTGGTGATCAGCTCGTTGGTAATCAGGCCCAGATCGGACGCCAGCTTGAAAGGCACGTTGATCGACTCGGCTTCGACGCGCAGATCGGCATGGTTGCCGCTTTCGGCCTGAATCGAGGCCCGGATAAGATTGGGCAGGTACACCGCCAGGTCGACGAAACCAGTGGCACTGCGATGCAATTCAGCTTGCACCGCGCCGACGCCTTGAATGCGCCCGATGGCCGACTCCAGCAGCTCCTTGGCCTCGTCCCCCGTGGCGCGAATCTTGGACATCTGCAAAAAGGCGATAATCAGCTGCAGATTGTTCTTGACCCGGTGGTCCAGCTCGGCCAACAGGACTTGCTGGTGGGCTTCGAGGTCTTTCTGGTCGGTGATGTCGGTGCAACTGCCGAAGAACCCGGCGAACTCGCCGTGACGGTAGTAGGGTGCGCCCTTGTCCAGGAACCAGCGATACGTGCCGTCCTGGCGACGCAGGCGGTACGGCAGCGTGAAGGCCCGGCGCGCTTCGAACGCTTCCTGGTAGAGCGTCACGCTGGGGTTGAAGTCGTCCGGGTGCAGGTCTTCGGCCCAGCCGTAGCCCAGCAGTTGCTCGTGATTCTTGCCGGCGAAAGCTTGCCAGGGCCGATTGAACCAGTCGCGCAAGGGCGTTTCGCTCGAGCGCCAGATCATCACCGGCGCATTGTCCGCCAGCTCACGGAATTCGGCTTCCCCTAGGGCGGCGTAATGACTAGCGTGCTCGGATTCGGTCATGTTGCGTTCTACCATGAAGAGTACTGCCATCAAGAGGTGCGTATAAGCCGGTGGAATCGGTAAAAAGGGTGAGCGGCGAGGGTATCGACAGTGTCAGCGGCAGTTCACCTTTGACCAATGCATGCACGATGTGCACGCTGCGCGACAGGTCGTGGGGCGTGTACGGCTTGGCCAGCAGGCCGACGGCGTAACGGGTGTTGGCCTTGGCGACGTCCACCTGGCCGCTGACGAACAGCGAGAATACGTCGAAGCGCTCGTGCAACAGTTGCGCGAGGTCGACCCCCTCGTCATGGCCACTGAGGTTGATGTCCACCAGCGCCAGGTCGATCGCGTTGGTTTCAGTCAGCCGCAATGCCTCTTCGGCGTCGTAGGCAGGGCCGACGATCTGATGCCCATCTTCTTCCAGGGCGATTTCGGCCAGCAAGGCCAGGATGGGGTCGTCGTCTACAAGCAGGATGCGCATTCGGCAAAATCTCGGCGTTAGCTCCGGTCGAAGCGGTGATGTGCAGTGGGCGCATCAGTTCAGAACAGCCAGACGTTGATCCGTTCAATCAGAAGTTGACCCTATCCTGTGGCCAGCTGACGCACGGTACGGTAGCGTGTTGCATTGCAAGGTTATTGGCAGTCGGCAGGGAGCTGCGCCTGTTCGAACTACCGCCACCCACCGTGATCACATCTGCAGGTGCTTATGCCTCAATGTCACGCCCACAGGGACATCCGGGACGCTCCATGAGTCAAATTCCAACAGAGATTCTTCAGGCAGAGATCGATCGCCTCCGCGCGCAATTGCGCCGCATGCAGCCCGAGGTCGTGGCTCCCGGCCCCATGGACCTGACGCAAAGTCAGCAACAGTACCAACAGCTGCTGGATGTGATCGACGAAGGTTTCTGCATTATCCAGATGAAATTCGATGAGCAAGGGCGCCCCTGCGATTACCTGTTTATCGAGACCAACCGTGCATTCGAGGGCCAGACCGGGCTGGTAGGGGCTCAAGGGCGGTGGATGCGCGATCTGGTCCCGGAGCACGACCAGCACTGGTTCGATATCTACGGCCAGGTGGCCAGGAGCGGCGAGTCGATCCGCTTTGAAAACCGCGCCGATGCTCTGGATCGCTGGTTTGCCGTACACGCAATTGCCTTGAACGACGGTACCGACCGGGTCGCGGTGCTGTTCAACGACAAGAGCGCGCAGTATCTGGCCGAGCAGGCGCTGCGCGAGAGCGAGGCCTGGTGGCGGGGGATTTTCGAGAAGCTCAACGACGGCTTCATCCTCGCCGAGTTGGTGCGCGATGCCGCCGGTACTGCCACCGACTGGCGGTTCCTCGATGTAAACCCGGCCTGGGGTCGCAACGTAGGCATCGACCATCAAGTCGCCAGGGGCAAAACGCTGCGTGAGGTATTCCCTGACATCGAAGGCTTCTGGATCAGGGCCGCAGCCGAGGCCGTGGCCAGCCAGCGATCGGCGGCGTTCAATCACCAGGTTGGCGAATTGCGGCGCTGGTTCGAGGGTCGGGTTCACCCCTTGGGTGGCGACCGCTTCACGATTATCTTCCAGGACGTGACCGAGGCCCATGCTGCGGCGGGCAGGCGTCAGGTGTTGCTGGAGTTTACCGACCAGCTGCGCGACATGCAGGACCCGGCCGAGATGGCCAAGACGGCCACCGCCGCCGTGGTCGAGGCCTTGAAGGCCGACGCCGCCTGTTACGTTTCGATCGCCGCGGGCGAGCGGCCGGTGGTGATCGGCGATTATCATGCGGCCGATCGCGCCAGGCCAGATTATGAAGAATTGCTCGGCACGTTTTTACCGTCGCGGGTATTACTCAACGCCGACACCCGTGGCGATTCGCGCACGGCATTGCGCTCGGGCAGCCGCACGCTATCGATGATCAACATCCCGCTGATGGAGGCGGGTGTGCCTATCGCCGCCCTCTGCGTGCTGCACAACGAAGCCCATCCCTGGGAAGAAGCCGAGTCGCGGCTGGTGCGCGATATCGCCGAGCGCACCAACAGCGCCATCGCCCGACGCAAGGCCGAGAACGATCTGCGCCAGCTCAACGCGTCACTGGAGCAGGCCGTCGTCGCGCGCACCGAAGACCTCCTGCGCTCCGAAGAACAACTGCGCCAGTCGCAGAAAATGGAAGCGGTGGGGCAGCTCACCGGCGGCATCGCCCACGACTTCAACAACCTCTTGACCGGCATTTCCGGCAGCCTGGAAATGATGCAGAACCGCATTGTTCAAGGCCGCGTCAATGAGCTTGATAAATACCTCGGCGCGGCCCACGGTGCGGCCCGCCGAGCGGCTTCGCTGACCCACCGCCTGCTGGCTTTCTCACGGCGCCAGACTCTCGACCCCAGGGCCACCGACATCAACCGTCTGGTGGCCGAGATGGCCGATCTGATTGCGCGGACCATGGGCCCGGCGGTCGAAACGCGGATGCTTACCGGCAACGCGATCTGGACCACCCACGTCGACCCCAACCAGCTGGAAAACGCCTTGCTCAACCTGTGCATCAACGCCCGTGACGCGATGCCGGACGGTGGCCGCTTGACGGTCGAAACCAGCAACCACACCCTGGATGCCAGGGCGGCCGCGGCTTTCGATCTGGCCCCTGGCAAATACGTGTCGCTGTGTGTATCGGACAATGGCAGCGGCATGAGCGCCGATGTCGCCGCAAGGGCGTTCGAGCCGTTCTTCACGACCAAGCCCATTGGCATGGGCACTGGCCTGGGCCTGTCGATGATCTACGGCTTCATTCGCCAGTCAGGTGGGCAGGCGAAGATCTATTCCGAACCAGGCAAGGGCTCGACCCTGTGCCTGTATCTTCCGCGCCATCTGGGCGAAGAACAGCTCGACGAGCCTTTGCAACTGACGCAAATGCCCCGCGCGGTCGACGGTGAGACCGTGCTGGTCGTCGATGACGAGCCGACGGTGCGGCTGTTGGTCACCGAGATTCTCGAAGAGTTGGGCTACCATGCCATCGAAGCGTCGGATGGCGTGTCCGGGCTGCGGATTCTCGAGTCCGATGTGCGCATCGATCTGTTGGTGTCCGACGTCGGGCTGCCTGGCAACATGAACGGTCGGCAGATGGTCGACCTGGCGCGGCATGCGCGGCCTAGGCTCAAGGTGCTGTTCATTACCGGGTATGCGGAGCAGGCGGTGATCGGCGATGGCAGCCTGGATGCCGACATGCATATCATGACCAAGCCATTTTCGGTGGAAGGGCTGGCGGTACGGATCAAAGGGCTCATCGAACAAAACTGATGTTTCATAGGGAATTGGATATGCCGCACGTTTCGAGGCTGCTGATGTTCGCGCTGGGTGCCTTGGGGATGGTGCTGACACCGGGGCCGAACATGATCTGGATCGGGTCTCGCCTTATGGACCTGAAGGATGTTTTGATGCGCCGACAAACAGTCACTTCTACCTAAAGGATTAGCCAATGAATACGCGTATCGAAATGGCGGTCAACCCTGGGGAAGTGGAGCGTTCGGCGATCCTCAAGCCGCTGCGGGCGTTCAATCATTCCCACTTGGGTGATCCCAACGCGCAGACTATCGCCTTGCTGGTGCGAGACGAACTCTCCGACGAAATCATTGGCGGGCTGTATGGCGACATCTTTCATGGCTGGTTGTTTATCGAGTTGCTCGCCATACCGGAGCAAGCGCGAGGGCAGGGTACGGGCTCACGCTTGATGAACATGGCCGAGGAGGTTGCGCGCGACCGGGGCTGCGTCGGCATTTGGCTCGATACCTTCGATTTCCAGGCGCCGGCTTTTTATGAGAAGCATGGGTTTACTCAGTTCGGGCATCTCGACAGTTTCCCGGCGGAGCACAAGCGCTTCTTTTATCAGAAGCGATTAAGCTGATCCAATCGTCACGTCGGCCAGGTCCGTCGAGGTCCTTGACCGATCCAAAACAGAGGCCGGTCATGAGCAAGCTGCGGGTAGGTATTATTTTTGGTGGCCGTTCGGCCGAGCACGAAGTTTCGTTGCAGTCCGCCCGCAACATCGTCGATGCCCTCGACCGGTCACGTTTCGAGCCAGTGCTGATCGGCATCGACAAGACCGGCCAGTGGCATCTCAACGACAGTTCGGACTTCCTCATCAACCAGGAAAACCCGGCGCTGATTGCGCTCAACCAATCCAATCGCGAGTTGGCGATCGTGCCCGGCAAAGCCAGCCAGCAATTGCTGGAGACCGGCAGCGAAGCCTTGCTCGGCCACGTCGATGTGATCTTCCCCATCGTCCATGGGAGCCTGGGCGAGGACGGTTGCCTGCAGGGTTTGTTGCGCATGGCGGATTTGCCGTTCGTGGGATCCGACGTGCTGGGTTCGGCAGTGTGCATGGACAAGGACATCAGCAAGCGCTTGCTGCGCGACGCCGGGATTGCCGTGGTGCCGTTCATTACCTTGAGCCGCGCCAATGCCGCGCGCATGCCCTTCGAGCTGGCGCAACAGAAGCTCGGGCTGCCGTTGTTCGTGAAGCCTGCGAATCAGGGTTCTTCCGTCGGTGTGAGCAAGGTCGGCAATGCAGCGCAATATGATGCGGCGATTGAACTGGCCTTGAGCTTTGATGAGAAAGTACTGGTGGAGTCCGCCATAACCGGCCGGGAAATCGAATGCGCCGTACTTGGCAACGATCAGCCGATCGCCAGCGGTTGCGGTGAAATAGTGGTGCGCGACGGATTCTATTCCTACGACAGCAAATACATCGACGACCAGGCGGCCCAGGTCGTGGTGCCGGCGGATATCAGCGCCGACGTCAGCGAGCGTATTCGCGCCTTGGCGGTAGAGGCGTTTGAAACGCTGGGATGCGCCGGGCTGGCGCGGGTCGATGTGTTTCTCACCGAGGACGGCCAGGTGTTGATCAATGAGGTCAATTCGTTGCCCGGGTTTACCCGCATCAGCATGTATCCAAAGCTGTGGCAGGCGGCGGGGATGAGTTACAGCGAGTTGGTCAGCCGCTTGATCGAGTTGGCGCTGGAGCAGCACGCGCGGCGCAAGGCGTTGAAGATCAGTCGGTAGCAGCCTGCGACCTATTTCAACGCACGGTCGCGGATGGCTTGATGATTGATCACCACTTCATCGATCACTGCCCTGAACACCCTTTGCACCAGTTGCTCGCTCAATCCACAGTGTGCTGCTAATTCGCAATACCGTTGTGCCTGCGCGGCTTCGCGAGCAGGATCTACCGCAGCCAGGCTCTGCGCGGCCTTGATATGGCCGACTTTTTCAGTCGCGATGAACCTCAGCCCAAGAATCCTGATGAGCTCTTCATCCAGGTTGTCGATTTCGGCGCGCAGATGCTGTAAGTCGTGGTCGCTCATGCAGGTTGCCTCAAGTATTTTTTAGCTCGTCGTCGGTATCGGTTAGCAAGATTCATGCGCAGTGCAGAATCGCTGCCACGCGACGTTCACGCGTCGGGATCACTCAACGGCGCGTCAAGCCCCGCCCATCCTTCGGATTGCCTGGAAACCACCAGCAAACGATTGCCCGTGCCAGGGGTAGACGCAACGCACCGACCGCGCTCATCCCAGAACGTACTGCGCCCAGCCGCGGCCCAGCCACCGGTCGGGCCGCCGTGATTGGCCATGAGCACCGCCATGGCGTGGCGTTCAGCGTAGGACTGCAACAGCGCGCTGTCGTGTGGGTAGCCGGTTTCGCCGATCAGCACGCTCGCGGCATACAGCTGTGCTCCCCGTGCTGCGGCATGCTGTGCATGTTGCGGTTGACTGAAGTCGGCACACACCGACAGGGCGATGGGCACCTCGTACAGCTGCAGCAAGTCGCCGCCGTTGCCAGCACTGAAGTATTGATCCTCGCCCGGATGCAGGTGCTGCTTGGTGTAGATCCCCAGCGAACCATCCGCATGCAGCATGAACGCTGCAATCAGCGGTTTCTCGTGATCGGGCGAGCGCAACGGCAAGCCCACCACGGTGGTCATCGAAGCCTGCCTGGCCAGTGCTCGCAAGGGTGCCAACAGCGCGCAGTGCGCGTCCTGGGCCAAGGCGTCAGCCAGGGTCGGCTCATAGCCAGTGAGGGACAACTCGGGAAATACCAGCAACCCGACGCCGAGTCCTTGTGCGCGGCGCATGAATTTCTGGTGCAGCGCCAGGTTGGCCTCGATATCGCCGGCCCGAACGGCGCATTGGGCGGCGGCAAGAATGGGTACCGACATCGACATCTCCATGAGTGATCAGCATCCCGATCGATGCGTGCCCGGATATCAGCCTGCGACAACGCGGCGAAGGCTGAATGATACCGGGCTGTTCACTGCTACGACAATGCGCACGGCACCCTGTATTGTCTACCGTCATGGTCGACGTCGTACTGGGCAATCGCTCACGGGATGACCCCGCCCTGAGTGGCGCCTATCGGGGTTTCGACGCTGCAGGGGTGAAGGTCAGCATCATAGGCTCGGCGCGCACTAGCACGGGAAACCCAGGCCCAGGCCCGAACGTGTCGCTGCTGCCGGCCACGTACCAGACATGTTCGATCTCGGTGAGCAATGCCTGGTGGTCGACCTTGGGTTGAAGAGTATCCAGCACGATGCGCGCAGCGCAACTGAGCAGCATTGCGTTGGGTGCTTTCTGATTGAACAAGGGCCGCCCTTTCAGTTGCACACTTGTCACATCGCCCGCGAAACCAACCTTGTAGTGCAAATCCACGCTGCCATCCGTGCCAAAGAGCGTTTGCACCGATTCAGAGTTGCCCGGTTGCAAGCTGCCGATATTGGCGCCGCCGCAGGGCGATTGCGGTTTTACCTGTTGCGCGATGCCTTGCGCCAAGGCGGTGACGCTGATTCCCAAAGAGGCGGGCGCATCGAAACGGCAGGCGTAGTTGTATTCCACTTTGTCGGGCCAGCGCATGCCTTCTTCGTGGGTGTAACGCAGCGCATCGCGCAACAGCTGCTCGTTATCCATAGCGCCACAGCTGCGGGTAAGGATGAGGGTACGGGTGACCTTGATGTCCTCGTCCTGATGCCAACCTACTTGTACGGTCCAGGTCATGTCAGCGCTGTCTCCGTAAGTCTTGCGCAACGTGGCGAGCGCGCGCTTCGAACATTCGGTACAGAGCGTGTGCCACTCGTTGCGCGTCTGCGTATAGACCTCGTAACTCTTGAACGGCACTTTCCAGTCACCGCTGGCGACCAGATAGAGGCCGATCGAGAGTAGCAGCGTTATCAGCAGGGCACGGGTTCTACGGGGCATAGGTGCGGGCTCGGACGAGGATGTTTTGCTATCGGCCCGATCCTGCAAGGCTTTAGTTTCGACACCCCGGCACGCTTGAATTCAGGTCCGGCGCAATTGCTGCGCCCCAGGCCTCGATCGTCAAACCGAACTCGTCACCCCTCCATCGACCCGCAAGTTCTGCCCGGTGATATAACCCGCGCCTGCGCCCGCCAGAAACGCAATCACGCTGGCAACTTCTTCAGCGGTGCCATAGCGTTCCATCGGCACGCTTTTGCGGCGTTCATCCGTGCCCGGCAAGCTGTCGATCCAGCCCGGCAGAACGTTGTTCATGCGCACGTTATGCTTGGCGTAGCTGTCGGCAAAAATCTTGGTGTAGGAGGCCAGGCCAGCGCGGAACACTGCCGAAGTGGGGAACAGGTCGCTGGGCTCGAATGCCCAGGCCGTGGAGATGTTGACGATCGATCCGCCCCCCTGTTGCTGCATGACGGGTGCGACCAGTCGGGTAGCCCGCACCACTGGCAGAAAATACACGTCCAGGCCGGTGTGCCAGTCCTCGTCAGGGATCTCCAGGATCGGTGCGCGCGGGCCGTGGCCGGCGCTGTTGACCAGTACGTCGATCCGGCCCCATTGCGCCGTGACCTTGTCGACCAACGCCTGGAGATCATCGACGCACTGGTTCGAGCCGGTCATGCCGATGCCGCCCAGTGCCTTGCCGAGCGCTTCGCCCTTGCCTGAAGACGACAGAATAGCTACACGGTAGCCGTCGGCGGCCAGCTGACGGGCGGCGGCAGCGCCCATGCCACTGCCACCGGCTGTGATAATCGCTACTTTGTGGTCTGTCATGAGGGTTGCCTCTGGAGTGGGAGTTGCGTCTATTAGGCCCGAATTACTGTAAATTCACTCACCATGATTAATCAGGTATTGCAGTAGAAAAACTACAGGGTAGGGTCCTCAATGAGCCATCCGGAAGGGCGCCGCGCCGCCTTCGCGGTCCACAATCACCTGCTGGCGCTGGAGGCGACCGCGAGGCTGGGCAGCTTCCGTGCCGCGGCAGAGGAGCTCTATGTGAGCCAAGGCGCAGTCGCGCAGCAGGTGCGCGCCATGGAGAGCAAGCTGGGCGTGCAACTCTTCACGCGTTTGCCTCGTGGTCTGTCGCCCACCCCGGCGGCTGAGCAATACATCAGCCGCGTGCGCCTGGCGTTGAGTATGGTCGAGGACGCCACCCGTGAACTGCTGGCAGCGCACGACGGCAGCGATGCCCATCAGTTGACGCTCAGCACCACCGGCACCTTTGCCAGCCGCTGGTTGATCCCGCGCTTGCCCGGTCTGGGCCTCAAGCACCCGCATATTGCCTTACGGATCGACGCGTCCGAGGTCATCCGCCCGTTCGCCGGCCGCGGCGGGGTCGATATGGCGATCCGCTGGGGCACGCCGCCTTTTGCCCAAGGCGAAGCGCGCTTTCTCCTGCCGGGGCGCGCCATCGCCGTCTGCTCCCCTGGCCTGAAAGGGCTGGAGACCTGGCACACACCGCAGGACCTGGCGCGCGCTCCCCTGATCACCGACAGCCACGACAACTGGAAGCGCTGGTTCGAGACCTATGGCCACCCCGGTATGCCGTTCGCCGGGCCGTCGTTTTCCCAGACCAGCCTGGCGCTGGACGCCGCCGAACAGGGGATGGGGATCGCCTTGGTGCCCGAGCTGTTTGTCGAGTCGGCCCTGAGCAGTGGCCGACTGGTGCGCGTGCTGGACGACCACTATCCGCTGGATACGCGCCACGGTTTCTACATGGTCACCGCCGAGCCCGTCGCCGCGGATACCGCGCTGGGCACGGTGGTGGAATGGCTGATGGCGGAGGCGGCTGCCCATCGCTGAATATATCCATATGCCATCTCGCTATTTAGCGCCGCCGCCCACGCCCTTTATAGTCGCCGCTCGTTTGACTCGGCAGCCGCGACCATGACCACACGCCTTTCCCGCTACCTTTCGCTGGACGATTTCGAACCCGCTGCGCGCAAACACTTGCCCAAGCCGCTGTTCGCCTATGTGCAGGGCGGCGTTGAGGATAATCAGACGCTGCTGGCCAACCGCGCGGTGTTCAACGATTACTTCCTCAAGCCCAACGTGCTGGTCGACGTGTCCCAGCGGGACCTGACGACCGAGTTGTTTGGCCATCGCTACGCTGCTCCTGTCGGCATCGCGCCCATGGGCATCGCCGCGCTCACAGGCTATCGCGGCGACTTGTCGCTGGCGCAGGCGGCGGCCGAGGCCAATGTGCCTTTCATCATGAGCGGCTCCTCGCTGATTCGTCTGGAAGAGGTGCTCGAGGCGGCCCCTAACACCTGGTTCCAGGCCTATCTGCCGGGCGACGCTACGCAGATTGCGCCGCTGATCGAGCGTGTGCGGCAGGCCCGGGTGCAGACGCTGGTGATCACCGTCGACACCCCGGTCAAGGCCAACCGCGAAAACAACGTGCGCGCTGGCTTCTCCACGCCGCTGCGACCCAGCCTGGCGCTGGCCTGCCAAGGCGTGACCCACCCGCGCTGGTTGCTGGGAACCTTCTTGCGCACCCTGATCCACCATGGCATGCCGTATTTCGAAAACAACTACGCCACCCGTGGCGCGCCGGTAATGTCGTCGAGCGTGATGCGCGACTTCACCGATCGCGGCCATCTGCACTGGGGCCATGTGCGTGACATCCGCCAGCAGTGGCCAGGCGCGATGATCATCAAGGGCGTGCTGACGGCAGCTGACGCGGCGCGTTGCAAAGAGATCGGCATCGACGGCGTGATCGTCTCCAACCACGGTGGTCGGCAGCTCGACGGTACGGTACCGCCGCTGTATGTGCTGCCCGAGATCATCGCCGCCAGCGACGGCATGACGGTGATGCTCGACAGCGGCATCCGGCGCGGCACCGACGTGCTCAAGTCCCTCGCCCTGGGCGCCAAGGCCGCGTTTATCGGGCGGCCGTTCAACTACGCCAGCGCCGTGGGTGGGCAGGCCGGGGTGGCCCATGCCATCCGCTTGATCGTCGATGAAGTAAGCCGTGATCTGGGTTTGCTGGGCATCACCGAGCTGGCCGCGCTGGGGCCGCAGATGCTGGTGCGGCGCTAGGGCGCGGAGCATAGATACGGCAGGTTGCTTTCAGCGGATTCGATCAGACACCCGCCGTTGCGGCGGGTGTTGTACAGGAAGCTTAAACAGCTGCGCTCAGCGCCTGAATATCCCGATGCAGAATCTGATCGTTTTCCGAGTAATCCACCGGGCAATCGATCACATGCACCCCTGGCGTCTGCAGGCACTGCGTCACCAACGGCGCGAACGCCTCGGCGCTTTCAACCCGATGCCCGAACGCACCATAGCTCTGCGCATACTTGACGAAATCCGGGTTGCCATAGTCCAGGCCGAAGTCCTGGAAGCCCATCTGCTGCTGCTTCCAGCGGATCATGCCGTAACCGTCGTCGCGCAAGATGATCACCACCAGATTCATCTTCAGGCGCACGGCGGTTTCGATTTCCTGGCTGTTCATCATGAAGCCGCCATCGCCACACACCGCCACGATTGGGGTGTCCGGGTGCACCAGGCGCGCCGCCATAGCCGACGGCAAGCCGGCACCCATGGTCGCCAGGGCGTTGTCGAGCAGCACGGTGTTAGGCATGTAGGCTTTGTAGTTGCGCGCGAACCACAGTTTGTAGACGCCGTTGTCCAGCGCGACGATGCCATCGGACGGCAGCACCGAGCGCAGGTCCGCCACCAGCCGCTGCGGGTACACCGGGAAACGCCCGTCGTCGGCGCCCAGCGCGACATGGGCCTCGTTGGCTTCGCGGATGGTCAGCATGCGCTCGAAGTCCCAGCTGTCCTGCACTTCGATCTTTTCCTTGATCTCCCAGATCGCGTTGGCGATGTCGCCAACCACTTCGATCTGCGGGAAGTACACCGGGTCGACTTCAGCGGAGCGAAAGCTCACATGAACCACCTCAGTGCCGCCACGGACCATGAAGAACGGCGGCTTCTCGATCACGTCATGGCCGATGTTGACGATCAGGTCAGCGGACTCCAACGCACGGTGGACAAAGTCGCCGGCCGACAGCGCGGCGTTACCGAGGAAGCGTGGATGACGCTCGTCGACCACGCCCTTGCCCATTTGCGTGGTGACGAAGGGGATACCGGTCTTCTCGATCAGCTGGCGCAGCACCCGCGCGGTCATCTTGCGGTTGGCGCCGGCACCGATCACCAGCACCGGGCTGCGTGCGGCTTGGAGCTTGGCCACGGCGGCCTCGATGGCCTTCTGTTCGGCCACCGGGCGACGGCTCAGGCTCGGGGCGATGGGCGTGCTGTCGGTGAATTCGGCGGCGATGTCTTCCGGCAACTCCAGGTGCACGGAGCCTGGCTTCTCTTCTTCAGCCAGGCGAATCGCTTCACGGATACGTGAAGGGATGTTGTCCGCCGAGGCCAACTGGTGGGTGTACTTGGTCAGCGGCGCCATCATCCCGCACACGTCGAGAATCTGGAAACGCCCCTGCTTGGACTTCTTGATCGGCTTCTGCCCGGTGATCATCATCATCGGCATGCCGCCGAGATACGCGTAAGCACCGGCGGTCACCAGGTTGGTCGCGCCAGGGCCGAGGGTCGACAGGCACACGCCGGTCTTGCCGGTCAGGCGCCCGTAAGTGGCGGCCATGAAGCCCGCGGGCTGTTCGTGGCGGGTGAGGATCAACTTGATGGACGAGCGCGAGAGCGAGTCCAGCAGGTCGAGGTTTTCTTCACCTGGGATACCGAAAACGTATTCAACGCCTTCGTTTTCCAGACACTTGACGACTAACTCGGCAGCTTTGAGCATGGTGGGGCGAGCCTCTTGAGGAGGGAGCAGGGGGAAGGTCGCGGTAGGGTGGCGGCCTTGGGGTGTTGATTGTGGTGGTTGGACATCATATGACATTAAGGTTTCACGAGGGGGCGCCGGGCAGGGAATTTTTTGCCGTACTGTTCTGACTTTTACGTCAGGCGGCGTTTGACCGCTGATTTGGACGCAAGGAACACGACGAGTTTTACCGGCCGCCGCCTGGGTGAGCCCTCTTTCGAGGGCAATTCGACGCGGTGGAGGCCTTCCATGGCTGTGCCATTCGCTGGACGATCATCGCAAAACGGCGTGTTAATGCGCTTGAGAACAGCGCGCTGATTTCGTAGTCATGGGCCGCTACGATGTGATGCCAGGCCTCGATTGCCCGATATCAATCCAGATCCGCCGCATCATGCCGTTCCGGCACCTGAGTCGCCTCATCCCCCCATGTCCGGTTCACGCGCGTACCGCGAATCACCGCCGGGCGCTGGGCAATGGCTTCTGCCCAGCGCTGCACATGGGTATAACTCTTGGCATCCAGAAATTCCGCAGCCGAATACAGATCGCCGCGCACCAGCTTGCCGTACCACGACCACACGGCGATGTCGGCGATGGAATAGCTGTCACCCGCCAGGTACTCGCTCTCGGCCAGACGGCGGTCGAGCACATCGAGTTGGCGTTTGGTTTCCATGGTGAAGCGGTTGATCGGGTACTCGAACTTCTCCGGTGCATAGGCATAGAAGTGTCCGAAACCGCCGCCGACGTAGGGTGCAGCGCCCATCTGCCAGAACAGCCAGTTCAGCGCTTCGGTACGCCCAGCCGCATCGGTAGGCAGGAAGCGGCCGAATTTCTCCGCGAGATACAGCAGAATCGAACCGGATTCGAACACGCGAATCGGCGGTTCGACGCTGCGGTCGAGCAGGGCGGGGATCTTGGAGTTCGGGTTGATATCAACGAAGCCGCTGGAGAACTGATCGCCTTCATTGATGCGGATCAGCCAGGCATCGTACTCGGCCTCGGAGAGCCCGAGTGCCAGCAGCTCTTCGAGGAGGATGGTGACCTTGATGCCATTGGGCGTGGCCAGCGAGTACAACTGCAGCGGGTGCTTGCCGACCGGCAGGACTTTCTCGTGGGTCGGCCCGGCGATCGGGCGGTTGATGCTGGCAAAATTACCGCCGACCGAGGTGTCGTTGCTCCAGACCTTGGGCGGGACGTAGGGGGCGTTGCTCATGTGACAGAAACTCCTGGTTCGCGGTATGCGGCCGGGCAGGCCGCAGGAAGTCGATGCCAAGCATACCGCCACACCTTGCGCTGGCGTCAACCTGCGAAAAAGTCGCGTGTGTGGATATTTGGTTATAAGAATTTATGAAGCGCTAGCGGCCTGAGCGACAGAGCCATCGTTTAAGAGGACTAATGGTCCGTTCGCACGCATATTCCAAGTCAGTGCGTCCCCGAGGTATTCGAGTGCCGCCCCTAAGGTTTTGGATCTACTGCGCGACCTCCTATGGTGTGTAGTTCGCCGCTGCTAAGCATCGCTTCCGTCCGACATCTGCTTACTCACCTTCGGGCAGGTGCTAGCTGTCCAATTTTAGAGTCGCAGACATCTTGGGAAGAGGGCGTACTCGCCATCAGGCTACCCAGCCGCTATAACCGGTGTCTTCGTTCTTCCATACCTAGCCGGTGAAACCCCTGTATGGCGGGTGAACGCGACGGTAAAGGTGCTCGACGAACCATAGCCTGTACGCTGCGCCACTTCGCTGACAGCCATTTTATCTTGACATAACCATTGCTTGGCCAGAGCCATGCGCCATGTCAAAAGGTAGGTCATGGGCGAGACTCCCATCATACGGCTGAAGCGCTCGAAAAAGCCCGATCGGGAGAGTGCAGCCTCCCTTGCCAGTTGTGCCACCGACCAAGCCCGTGCCGGATCCTCGTGAAATTTGCGCAGGGCCATGGCCGTCGGCCTGCACAGCATTGGCCCTGCACGCGAGTACGCTGGGGCATGTCGAACACCGCTAATCATTGTGATGGAACGGATGCTTCTCTTGCAGGTAGCGCGTCAGCGCTACCCGGCGTTTGAGGCTGTAATCCAGGGCTTTGGCAGTGGCCGAGCGCTCGGGCATTAGGTCGCGTTGGGCCAGCCTCCACGCAGGCAGTTTTTCAGCGATGGGCACCGTTGTTTCCTGATGTGATCGCCAGCGATCTTCATCGCTGACTTCCTTGGAGCATGTCGGGGCGGGACTATGAGGAAAGTCTTCTCCAGCGTGCAACCGAGTTGCACGGTTGGCTTCACAAAGGTGCCTTGCGGGCAACGCCGTCGCGGCGGGTCTAGATTCCCAAAGCTGATGGCAGGCGACGCCCGTTCGGGTATCTCGCATCTGCACTCAGGCTTTCTGCGGATCATGAATCTTGTCCCGAATGAAAAACGCCGGGATCAGACCAGTGATGACATACGCCACCCCCATCACGAGCATGCCTGCGGCAATCGACACCTGCGCGGCCAGCAGCCCGATGATCGCCGGCGCAAATGCCGCCCCAATCCGGCCGAAATTGTAGGCGCCACCGACCCCGGAGCCCCGCACCCGCGTCTCGAAACTCTCGGTCATATAGGTCGCGACCACCCCCACCGGAATCCCATAGATAAACCCGAAGAACACCAGCAGATAAAGAATATTCCCCGGTGAATTCAGATACACGATCGCCGGAATCAGCAGCGCCGTGCCGATACACCCGAACACAAACGAATTGCGCCGTCCGAGCGCATCGGACAGCACCCCGGAGCACACCTTGCCGACGATCATCGCCGCATAGGTGCCGACCATGTAGCCGGTCATGGCCTTGAAGTTCATGTGCAGCTCTTGCTCCAGATACGAGGGCATCCAATTGTTGACCCCGTAATAGCCGAACTGCAAAAAGCCTGCAGTCAGGGTCCAGAGCATCAGCATGCGCCGCGCGGCCTTGTCGGCGAACAGGATCTTCAGCGAGTCAGGTTTCTTCACCACCACACCGCCACCTTCGCGCTTGAAGCGTTGGCGTTCGGCCTGGGCGGCCAGCCAGGCGGGCGGCTCGGGCACCAGCGGTTTGACGAACAGCGCCAGCACCACCGGCACGATGGCAATGAAGAACAGCCAGCGCCAGCCATGCTCGGGGATGATCGCGCCGGCCAGCAGCGTCGCCACCAGGTAGCCTACGGTCCAGCCGGCCTGCAGGGTGGCGAGCACGGTGGTGCGGTATTTGGTCGAGACGTATTCGGACATCAGCGTGTTGCAGGCCACGAACAACGAGCCGAGCCCCAGTGAGGCGAAGAAGCGCACTCCGGCGAACTGCAGGTAGCTGTGGGTGAAGCCCAGCATCGCGGTGCCGATGGAGAACACCAGGGTGGTCCAGAACACCACCTTGACCCGGCCGAAGCGGTCGCAGGCCCAGCCGCCGTAGATGCCGCCAATGGCCATGCCGGCGAGGGTGATGCTGCCCAGGCTGCCGGCTTCGAAGCTGCTCAGGCCGAATTCCTGGCGCAGGCTGCCGAGGCTGTAGGACAGCAGCATGAGGTCGGCGCCGTCGGCGAGCAGGCCGAGGAAGCAGAACACGAAGACGATGGCTTTGGTGTGCGTGGCGATAGCCTTGACGGGCGTTGAAGCAGCGAGCATGTCCATTATTTTTATTCTCTTGTTGAAGGGCTGCGAGGCGTGTTGTGTCTACTCCACCAGCAGGCCTTGCAGGCGCTGGGTAATCAGGAGCCGGGCCTGGTCGACGATGCGCTGCACCAGGGCCTGGCAGGTCGGGATGTCGTCGATCAGGCCTTGCACCAGCCCGGCCGACCACACGCCGAAATCCGCGTCGCCGGTGGCGTAGACCTGGCGACCACGCTGACCTGAAACCAGGTGCGCGAGCTCTTCGAACTTGGCGCCACGCGCCTCCATGGCCCGTACCTCCTGGCTGATGACGTTGCGCGCGACCCGCGCGGTGTTGCGCAGGCTGCGCAGGATCAGGTCGGTGCTGCGTTCATCGTTGGCCACCAACGTGGCTTTGACGTGGTCATGCACCGGCGCCTCCCGGGTACACAAAAAACGCGTGCCCATGCTGATCGCGTCCGCGCCTAGCGCCAGTGCGGCGACCAGGCCACGGGCATCGGCAAAACCCCCGGAGGCGATCAGTGGCACGCTCAAACGCTGCGCTGCCGCCGGGATCAGCACCAGCCCTGGCACATCGTCCTCGCCGGGGTGGCCGGCGCACTCGAAGCCGTCGATGGACACCGCATCCACCCCCAACGTCTGCGCTTTGAGGGCGTGGCGCACCGAGGTGCATTTGTGGATGACCCTGACGCCGTGGGCTCGCAGCACGTCAATGTGCTCCTGCGGGTTGCTGCCGGCGGTTTCGACGATGCCGACGCCGCCTTCGATGATGGCCGCGCAGTATTCGCTGTAGGGCACCGGCTTGAGGGTCGGCAGCAGGGTCAGGTTGACCGCGAAGGGGCGATCGGTCAGGTCTCGGCAGCGCTGAATCTCCCGCGCCAGGTCTTCAGGGGTCGGTTGCGTCAGTGCCGACAGCGTGCCCAGCGCCCCGGCGTTGGCCACCGCCGCAACCAGCTCGGCCTTGGCCGCCCATTGCATGCCGCCTTGCATGATCGGGTGCTGGATGCCGAAGGTCTCGGTGAAGCGCGTCTTGAAGGTGCTCATACCGGGTCCCACGAGAACACGTCGGCGCTGGCGTCCAGCGGCAGGAAGCTGCCGCGCAGGGCCGGCATGCCGTGCTCGGCGATCTGCTGCGGGGTCCAGCCGTCGCTGCGTTGCACGCTGCGCAGCGGCCGGCTCTGGCTCATCAGGAACAGCTCGTTGTTGCGCGCGGCGAACACCTGGCCGCTGACGTCCTTGGCCGCGTCGCTGGCCAGGTACACGGCCAGCGGTGCGTTCTTGTCCGGGGTCATCTGCTGCAGGCGCTCGACCCGGGCTTTCTGCTCAGGCGTGTCGGAGGGAATCGAGCTGGTCATGCGGCCCCAGGCGAAGGGTGCAATGCAGTTGGAGCGCACGCCAAAACGCTGCATGTCCATCGCAATGGTTTTCGACAGGCCGACGATGCCAAGTTTGGCCGCCGAATAGTTGGCCTGGCCGACGTTGCCGACCAGCCCCGAGGTGCTGGTCATGTGCACGAAGGCACCGCTTTGCTGTTCACGGAAATGCTCGGCGGCGGCGCGGCTGACGAAGAAACTGCCGTTGAGGTGCACGTTGATCACGGCCAGCCATTGTTCGGGGCTCATCTTGTGGAAGATGGCGTCGCGCAGGATGCCGGCGTTGTTGACCACGATGTCGACGCGGCCGAACGAGTCCAGCGCGCAGTCGACGATGCGCTTGGCGTTGGCCCATTCCGAGACGCTGTCGGTGTTGATCACTGCCTCGCCGCCGGCTTCGCGGATAAGGGCCTGGGTCTGCATGGCCGGGCTGTTGGAACCGCCTTCGCCTTGCAGCGATACACCGATGTCGTTGATCACGACCTTGGCGCCAGCGGCGGCCATGGCCAGGGCGATCGCCTGACCGATACCGCTGCCGCTGCCGGTGACGATTGCGACTTTGCCTTCAATCGATGGGGAGGTGCTCATGATTGGGTGTCCTTGTAGTTATGCAATATGACAATCACGCGGCCGGCAGATCCAGCACCTGCTTGGCCAGAATATTGCGCTGGATCTCGTTGCTGCCGCCGTAGATGGTCGCGCACAGCGACTGGATGAACAGCCCGGCGGGATACAGCGCGGCGTCTTCCGGAATCGGGTCGAGCAGGGCTGCCGATTCGCCAGCGGTCTGCAGTGCCAGTTCGTTGATGCGCTGGAACAGCTCCGACTGGAAGATCTTCAGCATCGACACCTCGGCCCCCAGCGGCTGCCCGCGGCGCAGGGCGTCGGCGAACGATTCGTACAGCGCGCGATGGCAGTCCAGGTCGAGCTGCAGGTCGGCGAAGCGCTGGCGGAACACCGGTTGGTGCCAGGCGCCATTTAGTTTGGCCAGGCGCGCCAGACGATCCAGCGAGTGAGTCGACTGCTTGGGTGAACCGAGGAAGATGCGCTCGAAACCCAGCAGTGCCTTGGCCATGCTCCAGCCCTGGTTGAGCTCGCCGACCAGGTTGGCCTTGGGCACTTTCACGTCGGTGAAAAACACCTCGGCGAACTCGTCGTGCAGGTCGAGGTTGAGGATCGGCCGCACCTCGATACCGGGAGTGTCCAGCGGCACCAGCAGGAAACTGATGCCGGCCTGGGGCTTGGCCGTGCGATCGGTGCGCACCAGCATGAAGATCCAGTTGGATTCGGTGGCCATGGTGGTCCAGATCTTTTGGCCACTGACGCGCCAATGGTCACCCTCATCCACGGCTTCGGTGCGCAGGCTGGCCAGATCCGAACCGGCATTGGGCTCGCTGTAGCCCTGGCACCAGAGGTGTTCGCCACTGAGGATGCGTGGCAGATGAAAGGCCTTCTGCTCTTCGCTGCCATAGCGCACCAGCATCGGCCCGAGCATGGTCAGACCACTGTCGGGCAAGCGTGCGCAGCCGTGGCTTTCCATCTCTTCCATCATGATCAGTTGCTTGGCCGCGCTCAGGCCCATGCCACCGTATTCCGGCGGCCAGCCGGGGGCCAGCCAGCCTTTTTTCGACAGCAGCTGATACCACTCGCGGCTCTCCTCGGTGCCCATGCGTTTGCGCGGGTTGCGCTTGGTGGCCGGGTAGTTGGCCTGCACCCAGCCGCGTACCTCGGCGCGGAAATGGCTGTCGTCCAATGCGTTGTAATCGGTCATGGTTCAGGCTCCGGTGAATTCGGCAGGGCGCTTGCCCAAAAAGGCCGCCTTGCCCTCGGCGTGGTCGCGGCTGAGGAACAGCTGGCTTTGCAGCTCCAGTTCGCGGTCCAGTTGGGCGTCGAGCCCCTCGGCAAGCACCGCCTTGGTCAACGCTAGCGGCAACGGCGCGAGTTTCTCCAGCACCTGCGCGCGGCCCAGGGCGACTTCGAGCGCTTGGCCGACGGGCACCAGGTGGTCGATCAGGCCGAGCTTGTCGGCTTGGGTGGCGTCCCATTTCTCGCCATAGAGCAGCACCTGGCGCGCGCGGCCGCGGCCGATGCGCTGGGTGAGGGTGTGCAGCACGCCCATGTCGGCCATTAGCCCGACCTGGCCGAAGCTGGCGACGAAGCGCACGCCAGCACCGGCCACGACGGTGTCGCAAGCCATGGCCAGCGACAGCCCGGCACCGGCGGCCCAGCCCTCGACGGCGGCGATCAGTGGCTTGCTCATGCCGACCATCTGGCGGATCAAACGGTGGCTGCGGCGCATGCGTTCACGGCCGGCGGCCAGATCAGTGACGTGCATGTCGGTGATATCGCCGCCTGCGCAAAAGTTGCCGTCGACGCCGGTGAGGATCACGCAGCGCACGTTCGCTTCCTGCTCAGCGCGGACCAGGGCGGCGCACAGCTGCTCGCGCAAGGCCAGGGATACCGAGTTGCGCCGCTGCGGGACGTTGATCGAGAGGATGCGTGTGCGGCCGCGGTCTTCTTCGAGGATGGCCTGGCTCATGCCTGCACCTCGGCGAATACCTGGTGGATGTAACGCGCCTGATGCTGTTCCAGCGTGCCGCCGCTATTGATCAGCACCAACGCCTTGCGCAGGAACAGGCCGATGTCGGCTTCGTCGGTGTAGCCGATGGCACCGTGCAGCTGAATCGCCTCGCGGCAGACCTGCAATGCCGCGCGGCTGCTGCGCAGCTTGGCAGCGCTGACCTGGCGTTGGCGGGCGTCGGCGGCGATGCCTTCATCGATGCGTACGGCGGCCTGGGTGATGATCGCTCGGCTCAATTCGATCTGCAGTTTGAGGTCGACGCAACGGTGTTGCAGGGCCTGGAAGCTGCCGATGGCATGACCGAACTGGCGGCGTACCTTGAGGTAGTCGAGGGTGCGTTCGAAGGCGCTTTGCATGCAGCCGAGCAGATAGGCGGCGGTGCCCAGGGTGGCCTGGTCCAGCGCCTGTTGCAGGGTGGCGGCGGACATGTCGAGCAGGCGCCCCGGTGCCTGGGTGAATTTCAAGCGGGTGTTGTGGCCACCATCCTGAGTGGCGGCCTGTTGGATTTCTACCCCGCCGGCGCGCACATCGACCAACGCCAGGCCGTGATCGGTGTTCAGCACGAAGGCATCGGCGCAGGCGCCGAGGGCCACGTCGTGCAGCTCGCCACTCACGGCACCGTCGCGGTACTGCACGCTAGCACGCTGGTGCAGCCCGGCGGGCAGCGTCAGGTGCGTGCCGCTCAGTTGCGCAGCCAGCAAATCGGCAGGCAACAGCGCGGCGGCCAACGTGGCGTCGATCAGCGGCTCGGGGGCCAGGCCGCGGCCCAGTTCCTCCAGCAGGGCAATCGACTCGGCCTGGCCCAGGCCGCTGCCGCCACGTGCTTCGGCCAGGCTCAAGCCCGTCCAGCCTTGCTCGCACAGGGCCTGCCACGGGCCGCGCAGTGCGTGCGGCGCAGTGAAGCGCAGGGCGCGGATGCGGGACAGATCGCCGTCACGCGGCACCACAGCCGCGGCGCTGTCGCGAATCATATTGAGGCGTTCAAGGCGTTCGTAATCGTCGGGCGTATTCAGGGCCTGGTTCATGAGCGATGCTCCTTCTTCAACTCTGATCTGTTCAACACCAATCTGCCGTTGTTGAGCACCACGACATCGCGCTCCACCACTCGGGCGCGGAAGGAGCCGTCGTTCCAGATTTCGGTGCGCAGGGTTTCGCCTGGGTACACCGGCGCGCTGAAGCGCACTTCGAGGCTGTGCAGCAGGTCGCTGCGGTAGTCGGCGAGGACTTCGAACAGCGCCTGAAACGAGATCGCCAGGGTGCACAGTCCATGCAGAATCGGCCGTTCGAAGCCAGCGCGAATTGCCACGTCGGGGTTGGCGTGCAGGGGGTTGTCATCACCGTTGAGTCGATAGTAGAGCGCCTGTTCCGGGCGGGTCGGGTGGTCGATCACGCAGTCGGGCGTACCCTCGGGCATCGCATGCGCGGCACGCACCGGGCCGCTGGGCGCGCCGCAGCCACCGTCACCGCGCAGGAAGGTGGTACTGGAGGTGATAGCGAACACTTCCCCGCTGGCGGCGTCCACCAGTTGTTTATCGCTGTAGAGCAGGGCGCCTTTGCCGGGGCCTTTGTCGACCAGCCCGGTGACGCGGGTGCGGCCGATGATCTCGCCAGCCACCGGAATGGGTTTGTGCCATTCGATACGTTGTTCGCCCAGCACCAGTTTCAGCGCATCGACGCCGGTGGCTGGATTGCCCAGCCAGAAGCCGGGGTAGGCGAGCACCACGGGGAAGCACGGGTGGGCCTGAAAATCGCGGGCCGAGTCGACGAAATCCAGTTGCTTGCGGTCGAGCGGGTCTGCGGCCATGCCCACCGACAATGCATAAAAGGCGGTGTCCTGGCGGCTCAGGTGCTGGTGCACATCCGGGATGGGGTAATTCAGCAGAGTCTCAGGATTGAGTGGCATGGGGCACCTCTTGGCTGATGATCACCGCATCGGCGGCGAACGCGCCTTGGCCGGCGGGCATGGCGAACACCGGGTTGAGGTCGACCGATTGCAGGCTGTCGCCCACGCGCCAGGCGAACTCGGAGAGCTTCGCGAGCATCTGCGCCAAGGCGTCGATGTCCACGGGTGGGCGGCCACGGGCACCCAGCAACAGAGGCGCGCCCTTGATGCTGCGGATCATCTTCTCGGCCTCAGTGGCGTCGAACGGGCAGCGCCGCAGGACCACGTCCTTGAGCACTTCGACAAAGATCCCGCCGAGGCCGAAGACTGCCACCGGGCCGAACATCGGGTCGCGCTGGATACCCATGAAACACTCGACGCCGCCACTCAGTTGGCGGGCCACCAGGATGCCGTCCAGATGCGCATCGGGGGCGTGCCGGGCGGCGCGTTCGAGCAACGTTGCGTAGCCCTCCTGGGCCGCCTGCGGGCCGGCGATATCGAGCAGCACGCCGCCGATCTCGGATTTGTGCAGGATATCGGCCGAAGAGATTTTCATCACCACCGGGTAGCCGATCTGGCTGGCGAAACGGGCCGCCTCGGCTGCGCTGTCGACGACTTTTTCGGCGGCACTGGCAATGCCGAATTCGCCGAGCAGAGTCTTGGCCTCGGCCTCGCTCAGTTTGCCGGGTGGCAGGTGCACGGCGGGCAGGTCGGGCTTGCTCGGCAGCAGGCGGTCGAAGGCCTCGCCCAGTTGGCCCATGGCGTGAATGGCGGTGACCGCCTGGGTCGGATCCTCGAACAGCACGAAGCCTTCGTTCTCGTACGGCACCACTTGCTGTGCGTCGCCGATCAGCGAGACCACGAAGAGCGTCTCGGGGTGAGCATCCTTGACCTTTTTCAGCTCCGCGCACAAGCGTGGCGCAATCGACGGCACGGTGCCGGCCTGGCTGAAGAACGCCAGCACCGAGCGGTAGCCGCCATCACTGATCAGGCTCTCGGTGAAGCTGCCGGCCAGGGAAATGTCATTGAGCACGTGGGCCGTGAAGTCCACCGGATTGATCGGCGAACAAAACGATAGCTGTTCCTTGAGCTTGGCCTGGGCGGCGACGGGCATGGGCGGCATTGGCAGGCCGAGGTCCTCGGCGGCGTCGCTGACGATGATGCCGGCGCCGCCGCTGATGGTGACCATGCCCAGGCTGTTGCTGGCCGGATAGATGCGCCGGGTGGCGGCGTAGGCGATATTGAGCATCTGCGCACCGCTGTCGGCAAGGAACACGGCGTAATCGCCGAGGACTGCCTTGAATACTTTGTCGTCACCGGCCAGCGACGCCGTGTGGGACATCGCCGCTTGCTGGCCGAGCGCACTGCGCCCGACTTTTTGCAGGATCACCGGCTTGCGCGCCCGGTGCGCCGCTTCCAGAGCATGGATGAAGCTGTCGACGTCGCGGATCGATTCGGCGTAGGCCATGACCACATCGACGTCGGGGCTGTCGACCAGCCAGCCGATCCCTTCGCCCAGAGTGATATCGGCTTCGTTGCCCGTCGAGATCATCAACGGCGTGCCGAGCCCGCGCGCCCGCGACAGGCCGAGCATGTGCGCGGCGTAGGCGCCGGACTGCGAAGCGATGCCAACGCGGCCTGGCAACGGGAAGCCGCGCTCCAGGCCCGAGGCGAAGGTGCCGTAGTAGCCCAGATTGGCATTGAACACACCCGCGGTATTGGGGCCGAGCAGGCGCATATTGTGGCGGCGCGCCTCGAGCACCAAGGCATCCTGCAGCGCCACGCCATCACCGCCCACTTCACTGAAGCCTGAGGAGAACACCAGCGCGCTCCGGGTGCCACGTTCACCCAGGGCTCTGAGGGTGTCGAGCACCTGTGTGGCGGGCACCGCGACGATGGCGGTATCCGGCGCCTGGGGCAGATCCGCGACGCTGGCGTAGGCGCGGATGCCCTGGACTTCCTGGCGGTTGGGGTTGACCGGCATCAGTACGCCCTCGAATCCCTGGCGCAACATATAGGAAATGGGGCGCCCGCCGATGCGGGTCGGATCTGAGGAAGCGCCCACCACGGCCACCGAACGCGGTTGCAGCAGGGGAGTGAGGCTGTCGAATCGTGACCGGTCGCGGTCATCTGCATTGTTTTTATTGTCGTGCATGTCGTCACCTGTGAAGGGGGCTGGCGGAGTCAGAGCGTTGCTGCGCTCCCGAGAATGGCGGTGACCTGGCTCGACAGCGTGCCGCCGTTGCCGTGCAGCAAGGCAATGTCGGATCTGGCCAACTGGCGTTCGCCGGCCTCGCCACGAATCTGCCGGACCGCTTCAAGGATCAGGAACATGCCGTACATGCCGGGGTGCATGCACGACAGGCCGCCACCGTTGGTGTTGACCGCCAGCGAGCCGCCCGGCGCGATACGGCCGTCCTGAACGAAGCGGCCGCCCTCGCCTTTGGGGCAGAAGCCTAAATCTTCGAGAAACAGGATGGTGTTGATGGTGAAGGCGTCGTAGAGCATCGCCAGGTCGATATCGGTGTGGCTGATACCGGCCATGGCCAGGGCGCGCGGACCACTTTCGCTGGCGGCGGTCACCGTCAAATCGGGCATGGCGACGATCGAGCGATGCCATTGCGCGCCGGCGGCGCCAAGGAAGTAAGCGGGCGCGCGGGGCAGATCGCGGGCGCGGTCGGCACGCACCATCACGCAGGCGCCGCCGCCATCGGTGACCAGGCAGCAATCGGCGGTGCTCAGCGGGTCGCTGACCATGCGTGCGGCCAGCACATCGTCGATGCTCAACGGGCCACGGGCATGGGCGTCAGGGTTGAGGTTGGCCCAGCCGCGGGCGGCCACGGCGACCTCGGCAAGCATGGCGCGGGTGGTGCCGTATTGGTGCATGTGACGGCTGGTGGCCAAGGCGTAGGCGGTGATCGGGTGGCGCGGTTGGTAAGGGGTCTCGTGCCACTGCGGCTCGCTCATTGACACCAGCTTGCCGCCACCGCTGCGCTGATTGGAGCCGTAGCAGATCAGCGCGGCACTGCACAGGCCGGCCTGCAGCGCCAGGGTGGCTTGCAGCAAGTGCATCTCGAAACTCGAACCGCCGGCATTGGTGCCGTCGAAAAAGGTCGGGCGCAGCCCCAGATACTCGCCAGCCGACAGCGTTGGAAAGGCATTGACGCTGGTGGCGCAGAACAAGCCGTCGATGTCGCTCATCAGCAGGCCTGCATCGGCCACGGCGTTGACGGCTGCCTGACCGAGCAATTCCATGGCGCTGTAACCGGGGGCATTGCCGATGCCGGATTGGCCGATGCCGACGATCGCGGTCTGGCCGCGCAACGGGCGGGTCATGAGGGTGTCTCCTCGGTCAGCACGCGAAAGACCACGGCGGCTTGTCCATGCAGTTCGACGATCTCGGCGCGCAAGCGGCTACCGATGGGCGCGGTGTCACAGTCCTGCAGGCGCGACATCATTCGCGGCCCCTCGTCGAGGTCAACCAGTGCGATGTTGTGGCTGCCTTGGCGAGAATGATTGACGGTGATCGCGTAAAGTGTGCCCAGCCCGCTGGCGGCCACCCAGTGCAGATCGGTCTCACCGCTGCCGGGCACCGCTATCCGGGGGTAGAACACATGGCGGCCGGCGCTTGGGCTGAACTGCAGCATGAAGCGGCCTTGATCCAGATACGCCTGGTATTGCGCCTCTGGCCCGAGAGGGCTGTCTGGCAGAGGTTGCGGTGCATGAGTCATGCGCCCTCCTGTTATTGTTGTGCGTCACGCTATACCACGTGTTGAAGTGAGCATATATTCAACATAGAGAATGTCAATCCGAATGCTGAATAAAATGACCGACGACTTGTTAGACAAAAATGCCCGGCCCGCGACCAAGGACGTCGGCGCTGTAGTCAACGCCATCCAGATCCTCCGCCATCTGGCCAGCACCCCCGACCCTGAAGGTGTAGCGGCCATTGCCCGGGCCACGGGCATCAGCCCCAGCAGCGCCTTCAATATCCTGCGCACCCTGACCAACGAGCAGTTGGTGTCCTTCAATGACAACGCCAAGACCTACCGCCTGGGCCTCGGGCTGTCCGAGTTGGCAGTGAGTCTGATCGGCTACAGCTATGCCGACCTGATCCAGCCCGAGCTTGATCGGTTGAGCCTCAATTACCGCATTCTGGTGATCCTCTGGCAGGTCACTGGCGACAATCACATTCACGCCATCGGCCGCGCGATCCCCACGGCAGCTCACGTCGACGTGCGCCTCAATACCCGCCTGCCCGAGTTGATCGGTGCCAGTGGTCGGTGTATCGCTGCCTTGCGCCAGGTGCCCGAGGAGGAGATGCGTCGTCGTTTCGCTCGGCTGCAATGGGAGAATCCACCGACCTTCGAAACCTACATGCGTGAGGCCCAGGCCACGCTGCAGAGCGGCTGGGCGATCGATGAGGGCAACCTGTATCGCGGCGTCAGCCTTGTCGCCAGTGCGATCACCGACCACCATGATCAGCCGCGCCTGGTGATCTCCGGCATCGGTATCGGTGCTCAGCACAGTCGGGAAGAGTTGGAGCGCATGGGGGTTGCCTTGAGCCAGACCTCGGCTTTTATAGGGCGGGCGTTGTTTCCGGGCAAGCGCTCGGGCGCATGAATTCCGAATGCAGAATGGCATTCAAAATATAATCGATGGATTGGAGGCGCTGCCGCCATAGTCGCGTTTGTGGCCGAGCGGGAGAATTCACTTTTGCCGAAGCCCGGGCGCAGCTTTGCTTAAGGCCAATGCTGCGGCGAGCGTCTTTGAGGATAGGCAGGCACGCCGACCGGAGCTGTCGGCGTGAATCCCCGCCCCTGGGGTATCGGGCGGGGGAGGGTTCAGCTCATCAGAAGATAAACTTGAACAGCGCAATCACCACGATCAAACCGATCAGAAAGATGATGCCGACGGTACCGCCGAGAAATTTCAGCATGGTCAAACTCCTTTTTAGTGAGACGTCTTTTATCAGGGCGTCAATCGCAATCGTGGGTTCAAGGCAGCGGATTGCCGCCAGTCACACCAAACACTTCGCCAGTGATGTAGCTCGATTCCTGACTGGCCAGCAGCACGTAGATCGGCGCGCATTCGGCGGGTTGGCCTGGGCGGCCCATCGGCGTTTCCGAACCAAAATCGGGGATATTGTCCTGGGGCTGGCCACCGCTCGGCTGCAGCGGGGTCCAGAACGGGCCCGGAGCCACGGCGTTGACACGGATGCCTTTGCTGATGACCTGCTTGGCCAGGGCCTTGGTGAAGGCGACGATGGCCGACTTGGTCGAGGCGTAGTCGAGCAGCGTGGCCGATGGCTGATACGACTGGATCGATGCGGTGTTGATGATGGTGGCACCCGCCGGCAGATGCGGCAGGGCCGCCTTGCACAACCAGAACAACGCGTAGACGTTGGTCTTGAAGGTCGCGTCGAACTGTTCAGTGGTCAGTTCGGCGATGTCCTGTTGCGCCGTCTGCTTGCCGGCGACATTGACGAGGATGTCCAGGCCGCCGAGTCCGGCGACCGCCTTGTCGATCAGACTTTGGCAGAATTGCTCGTCCTTGAGGTCGCCCGGTACGCTGATCGCCTTGCGGCCTTCGGCCTCGATCAGCTGCACCACCTCACGGGCATCGGCTTCTTCCTCGGGCAAATAATTGAGGACGATATCGGCGCCTTCGCGGGCAAAGGCGATAGCGGCCGCGCGGCCGATCCCCGAGTCGGCGCCGGTGATCAGTGCACGGCGCCCCGCAAGGCGTCCAAAGCCTTTATAGCTGGTCTCGCCGTGGTCGGCGGCCGGTTGCAGGTCGTGGACCGTGCCTGGCGCCGACTGTGGTTGTTTGGGAAATGGTGGCTGCGGGTATTGAGTCAGTGGGTTTTGCATCGAATATTGGTTGTCGTCAGGCATGCCAGGCTCCTCGGCTGCTTTAATGAACAGTGCAGCATCGCCGTGAGCAGTGCTGCATCGAATAGTCATTAAAGTGGAGCGCCTTGAGGAATTGTTCGTTCCATCTTTATTGGTTGTATCGCCTAATGTAAAAATATGTACATGATGTGGATACCAATATTTAATCGAGAGATCGCCAGGGAGGTCGATATACAGAATAACCAGCTGAATGCCGTTCATGACCTCCGATGTCGTGGACTTGCGCAGCACCCTGGCTTTGGGAGCACATGCAATGCAGATCGAGCGCTTGGACATCATTCAGCACGACCTTGAAGACACCGCCGCCCATCTGGCGGGCCTGTCGAGAATGCTCGAAGGGCATGCCCGCTATCTTCGGCACAGCCGATATATCGATAACCTGGCCGAAATCGACTCCATCGAGCATCGCCTCGATGGGTTGGCGGCGTCGATCCTCGATCTGCGGGGTGTCGCCAGCAACATCGCCAAGGTGGCGTGAGGATTCTCCACGGGTTTTATGACGGCCAGCCGCTGGCCTCGATCAGAGATAACCCTGCAGCCAGGCCGAGAAAAACTGCGCCTGCGGCACCGCATCCGGGGCCAGGCCGTAGTAATAGCGATTGACCGCCAGGCGCTGCTCCGGGAACGGGCACAGCAATTGGCCCGCCGCGATAGCGCTGGCTGCCAGCGAGGTCGGCACCACGGCGAAACCCAGCCCGTCGATGGCCGCCTGCACCACAAAATGCACGTGATCGAATTGCATCTGCCCGGCCGGTTTGAGGTTGCCGGCACCGGATGACGCCAGCCAGCTCTGCCAATCCCCCTTGCGCGTCTTCGACCAGAGCATCACCAGTTGCGTCAGCGCGCCCGGTTGCGCCAGTGGATGGCTGGCGAGCAGGGTGGGGGACACCACCAGGCAGATTTCATCTTCAAGGAAGGGTCGCAGTTCTATGGTCGCAGGCCAGTTGCTGTGGCCACGGCGGATTGCCACGTCGAAGCGCTCGTCGGCCTTGTCCGGGGACAGGGTGCTGGTCAGTACATGAGGTTCGATGCCAGGGTATTGCTCGACGAAATCCGGCAGCCGCGGGATCAGCCAGCGCACCGCGAACGATGGCCGCACGTTGATTCGTACCACGCGCGATGGCGTCGGGGCCATGACTGCTTCGGTGGCGACGAGCAGTTGCTGCAAGGCGGCGTCGGCCTGGGAGTAGAACCGCATGCCCTCGACCGTCAGGCTGACCTGGCGCACGCGCCGTTCGAACAGGCGCACGCCCAGGTGCGTTTCCAGCGTCTTGATCTGGCGGCTGATGGCGCTGTGGGTGACATGCAATTCACCAGCGGCCAAGGTGAAACTCTGGTGCCGGGCGGCGACCACGAAGGCGCGGACTGCATTGAGAGGAGGCAATAAGAGGCTCATGCGTGCGATTTTGTCACATATGCTTAACATTAATCTCGTTTGTCGCGTTCGCCACGAAGGTGCAGCATCCGCGTATGCCTACTCCCACCGCCGTGCCTGTTCCCACCGCCACCGTCGACCGTCATTCACGTCTTGCCGCCTTGGCCTTGACGCTGGCGTTGCCGGCCGACGCCGTGTTGTATCTGCTGCTGCCTATGTACGCCGATCAATTCGGCGTGACCCTGGCACAGGCCGGCTTGCTGTTGGCGGCCAACCGCTTGATTCGCATTGTCGGCTACGGCTACGTCACCCGCTTCTATGCGCGCCATGGCGACCGCGCCACCTGCACCCTGGCGGTGCTCGGCGCTGCCGTATGTGCGGCGGGTAATGCGAGTCTGTCCGGGTTGTGGATGTTGCTGCCGCTACGGCTGCTGTGGGGGCTGTGCTTTGCGGCGTTAAGCCTGTCGACCCAGGCGCTGGCCACTGCGGACCCGGCGGGAGCGGCGCGACGTTCGGGACGTTCGCGCGCCTTTTCGGCACTGGGGCCGGTGGTGGCGCTGCCGTTGGCGGCGGTGTTCGCGCACTTTTGGGGCCCACGCTCGGTGTTCTGGGTGTTCGCCCTCGCGGCGCTCGCTGGATTGCTGGTCACCCGTGGTCTGCCGACCTTGCCCCATGCCATGCCCGCCAGGCGTCGCGGCCTGAAGTTGCCCAACAGCCTGGACAGCTGGTCGTTCCTTGAAGGGCTGACGCTCGATGGCCTGTTCATTATCGGTTTGTCTTACCTGGGGGGCGACGTGCTGCCCGGCGGCGCGGTGCTGGTTGCCGGCAGCTTGCTGGCGGTGCGCTATCTGGGCGAGATTCTGCTCAGCCCGCTGGGTGGTCATCTGGCCGATCAGTTCGGTGCCGAGCGCATGCTGGTGGTGCTGTCGCTGATGACCTGCGCCGCGCTGGTCGGCTTCGGCCTGGGCTGGGTGTGGGGCGGTGCGGCGGTGATCGTGGTGCTGCGGGCCCTGCAATTGCCGTTGCTGGCGCCGATCGTGGCGATGCGCACGCCGGGGCCGGAGCGAGTCCAGGCCCTGGTGTCGCGCTCGGTCTGGCGCGACATTGGCGCGGGCACCGGGCCGGTGCTGGCGGGGTTGTTGCTGCCGATCATGGCGCCGGTTTGGATTTACGCCGTACCGGCGGCGCTGCTGGGCGTGGCGGCGATCATGTGCGCCCGGCGGCCCGGCAGTGTGCCGGCGGCTGCGGTCCAGTCGGGGGAATAGCACAACCTGCAAAGGCTTGGCGCGCAAGCTTTGCTCCCACAGAGTCGGCTGAACTGACGTCGTACACCGTGGGGGCAAGGCTGCACGTTCGGCGGCGAAGAGGGCCGTCAGATCGCTGCAAATTTCAGCCCCATGCCCCTACATCCGCCACCACTGTCGCAAAGCGATCGTGCAATGCCGCCAAGGTGCTGCGATGCAGTTGCTCGGCGCTTAGCGCGGCGCCGCCCAGCGGGTCGGGCAAGTCGCGGGTGGCGCAGGCGTCGGCCACCAGGGTCACTCGATAACCATGGTCCAGTGCCGCGCGCACTGTGGAGCTGACACACATGTGGGTCTGAAAACCGGCGACGATCAGCTCCTTGCGCGCCAACGTCTCAAGCTGCGCGGCGAGGTCAGTGCCTGCAAAGGCACTGGGAAAAGCCTTGCTGACGATGACCTCATCCGCCAGCGGCGTCAGGCCGTCGATGATCGCCCCAGACGGGCCCTCCGGATCGAACACGCCGCCGACGCTGCCGCGATGCACTACATGGATGACCGGGGTGCCATTGGCCCGCGCCTGTGCCAGCAGTTGAACGCATTGCGCCACCGCCGCCGGCATCCCGACCAGCGCCAGCGTGCCGTCGATGTATTCGCGCTGATGATCGATCAGTATGAGTACTGCGGCGTCCCAGGCGGCGGGGGCGCGGCTGGCACCCGCGAGGTCAAGCAGGGTAAAGGGCGTAGGCATGACAGCTTCCTTTAAAGGCAGGTGAGGGGTGCTAGGCGCCTATCCTGAGGCAGGCTAAGCTGTACGGCCATTCCCTGAAAAGGCACAGCCGCTGTGCAAAAAAGCTCAATGTCCTGGGACGATCTGCTGACCTTGTCGACCCTGATGCGCAGCGGTAGCTACTCCGCCTGTGCCCGCGAGCTGGACCTCACCCATGCCACGGTAATCCGCCGTATCCGCCGCCTGGAGCAGGCCCTCGGCAAGCCGGTGGTGACCCGTGAAGACAACACCTTTCGCCTGACCAGTCATGGCCACGGCGCCCTGGCCGCGGCCCTGCAGATGGAGCAAGCCGCCGACCGCCTGCTGCGCGAAACCGAAGCGAGCAGCCAGGGGGGCACCGGCGAGGTGCGGATCGCGGCAACCGCCGCCATGGGCAGCCACTACCTGACACCCCGCCTGCCAGGGCTGTACCGCGCTCACCCGCAGATCGAAGTGTGCTTGCAACTGGGCGACCACATCACCAGCCTGGCCAAGCGTCGCGCGCATATCGGCGTGCGTCTGGCACGGCCCCAGGAGGCGGACATGGTGGCCCTCAAAGTCGGGCGGGTACGCTTTGGCATGTACGGGGCCGCAGCGACCTCGGCCAGCGCTGATGGGCCGCTGTGCGGGCTGACGGAGCACAGCGGCCTGGCGCTGCCAGAGGTGCAATGGCCGAAAACCCTGGGGCGTCGATTCGCCTTTACCGCCAACGATCTGCTCGCTGTGCGCGAATCCGTGCGGGCCGGCCTAGGTGTCGCGTTATTGCCCCATTACCTGGCCGACCCCGGCCTGGAGTTGCACGAGCATATCCCCCAGGTCGAGCGAGAAATCTGGTTGGCCTATCCGACCGAATACCGTGACACCGAGCGGTTTCGGCCAGTGATCGCCTGGTTGGCGCAGGTGCTCGGCGAGTGTCCGTGACTTATCCAGACCGGGCTTAGATCGATTGGTGAAGAAGGTTATTAGCTTGGACTGTAATGGCATATCCATGGTGTCGATTTGGCTGCGCTGACTTTCAATAAAGTCTCTATAGCGTCATAAAGTCTGTTATCGCATGGGAATTATGTGCAGTGACCTGTTTTTTAGCGTCGCCGCACTTCTACGCGCCGTCCCGGCGACAGCTTGTCGCACCTCGTTCAATGCCTAGAATGCCCCTCATCGCAACAGCCACTCTCGACTTGAATGAGGATTTCAACATGATGAACGCAATGCAGATGCCTATGAGCGCCAACATGCCGATGATGCCAATGATGGGCATGCCGATGATGATGGCGACCATGACGTGCGAAATGATGGACGACTGCATGATGTGCACGATGCAGCCGGCCGCTGGCATGGACATGGCGATGTTCCGCAACAACGCGCAAATGATGCAGATGATGATGAACTGCGGCATGCCGATGATGACGCAGTGCGCCAACATGTCGATGATGTGCATGAGCAGCGCCGCCATGAACAACATGGAGATGATGAAAGGCAGCATGATGAACAACGGCATGATGATGCCGATGATGGGCATGATGATGCCAATGATGATGTGCATGATGGAATGCGCCGAAACCGCTACCGGCATGACCTGCAAGATGATGCCGATGCCAGGCATGAGCATGGACATGCTCGCTAATTGCTGCGCCCTGATGAACAAGATGATGAACGACTGCGCCATGCCGATGATGATGAGCTGCAACGGCATGCCGATGATGTGCTGCACCTGCTGATAGCGACGCAATCACTGTAGCGAGGGAGCTTGCTCCCGATTCACCATCATTGGCCCACCGCGCGTGGCAGGTATGACGAATCGGGAGCAAGCTCCCTCGTTGCATTCAGTCGCGGCGTTCGGGGTGGGTGACCACCAGAAATGCCACCGCTTCGCTGTCCACCGGATTGCGATAGCTGTGCGGCTGGTCGGCGTAGAACAGGATCGAATCGCCGGTGGAGAGCAGGTAGCGCTCATCGTTGACGGTGATCTCCAGTGCGCCCTGTGACACCACGATGTTTTCCTGCACCCCGGGCCCGTGTCCCACCGACACCTCCTCACTCAACGGACTCAGGCGCAGTTCATAGAACTCCACCTGGCGCGCCACGTCGTACGGAAAAAGCGCACGTGTCACAAAGGCACCGTCGGCACTCACCAGGCGCTTGCTCTCGCGCGCCGGCAATACCGCCACGCCTTCGAATTCACGGTGTTCGAGGAAAGCCGCCACCGACACCTTGAGGCCTTTGGCGATCTTGCACAGCACTTTGATCGACGGCACGCTGCGACCGGTTTCGATCTGCGCGAGCATGGCACGGCTGACGCCGCTGGTGCGGGCCAGGCCGTCGAGCGAAAGCAGGCGTTTGCTGCGCAGGCGTTGCAGGTTGCTGGCGACTCGCTGGCCGATCGGGTCGGCTGCCGTGTCGGCGTTGCGGGTGTCGAGGTCGGGTTCGACGTTGCTGCGTGAACTACTGGTGTCAATGAAGCCGCTAGGTACTGTCACGATCAGGCGTGCCTTGGCGCTTCGCCAATGTGCAGAGGCTGAGGCTGGGCTTGCGTCGCGAGGCCGGCGCGTTGTTCGTACAGCGCCCACAGGGCACGACCCATTTGCTGAGCATTCCTGCGCTTGCGGTGCAGTGCCAGGTCAACGATGTTGGTCGCGCGGGTCATGGTGTCGCTCCGAGAGGTCGGTATTCGTGCTCGAAGAGTACCCGTGCCGGAATTAGAACCATAAATACTGAGTTTGCATTTGGTTATTACCAATTGCACGGGTTGGGGGGTGCGGGCCAGGGACGCCAAATGCGTTTTACGCATAAACAAGTTGCCTATAAAGAGTTAGCAATTATCGGGCGTTTACATCTCGATCTGGCACTCCTGCCGTTTTTTAAAAAGCATAAGGAAAGAATTAAATATTCCTTTAAGTGCTGACGTTTACCGCCGATTATCGCGGCCTTGAGCGGTCGCCGACAAAGAGGCGTGCATCGGCACCGCTCCTTTTATTCCATTGAGCAGGAGCTAACCGATGGGCAATGTCCCGACCGCTGCCAGCGCGACTCGCACGCTTTGGCGCGAGCCAGCCAATGCCGAACTGTTGGCGCTGGGCAATGTATTTCGCGAACCGCTTTGGACGTTGCGCCTGCAGCGCGCTCCCGGGCCAATCCTCAGCAAGCGCGAGGGCATCCTGCTCGGGGTGTTCGCTCTGGTGCTGCACGGTGCGGTGATCTACTGGCTGAACAGCACGCCCACGCCAACCTTGCCGGTGGTACCGCCTGAAGTACCGCCCATGACCATCGAATTCTCCCAGCCAGCGCCACCGGCACCGCCGGTGGTCGAGCCACCACCGCCGGCCCCCGCGCCGCCCGTGGCCGAGACGCCGCCACCGCCCGTGGTGGACGAGATGGCCGCCAAGCCGGAACCCAAGCCCAAGCCCAAGCCGGTCGTGAAGCCGGTGCCCAAGCCCGTGGCCAAACCGGTCGAGAAACCTTTGCCCAAGCCTGCCGAACCCGTACCAGCGCCTGCGCCCGTAGCGGCCCCGGCACCGCCCACGCCGCCGGCACCCGCACCTGTCACGCCACCATCGGCCACCGCCGGCTATTTGAAGAACCCGGCGCCGCAATACCCGGACCTGGCCATGCGCCGCGGTTGGGAGGGCACCGTGTTGCTGCGCGTGCAAGTACTGGCCAGCGGTCAGCCCGGCGACATCCAGATCCAGAAGAGCAGCGGTCGTACCCAGCTCGACGAGGCCGCGCTGGCAGCGGTCAAGCGCTGGAGTTTCGTGCCGGCCAAGCAAGGCAACGTACCGCAGGCCGGTTGGGTCAGCGTGCCGATCGACTTCAAGCTTCGATAGATTTCATTTCCGGGGGCAAGCCCCTCACTACAGCTTTGCGGGCCACCACCACCAAAGGAGCGCCGCCACCACGAATCCATGAATCAGCAAGGACGTATTGCCATGAACCTGATCGCTTCGCCATTCGCTTCCATTGAATCCGCCGTCATCTGGCTGTTGATTCTGTTCTCCGTCGCTACCTGGGGCCTGTTCCTGCTCAAGGGTTCGCAGTTCACCCGCCTGAAGTCGCAGGATCGCAAGTTCCACAAGCAGTTCTGGGCCGCCTCGAGCCTCGATTCCGCCGCCGTGCTCGCTCATGAGCAACCCGGTGCAGCTGCTCGCGTGGCACTGGCGGGTTACAACGCCATTCAGGTGCCGGAAGCTGCGGCGGCCGATCTGAGTCAGGCCATCAATCATCAGGACCGTCTCGAACGCGCCCTGCGCCAGCAAATCGTCCGTGAGCGGCGCTCGCTGGAGACCGGCCTGGCCATCCTCGCCAGTATCGGCAGCACTTCGCCCTTCATCGGCCTGTTCGGCACCGTGTGGGGCATCATGTCGGCGCTCAAGGGTATCAGCGCGGCCGGCTCGGCGAGCCTTGAAACCGTTGCCGGGCCCATCGGTGCGGCCTTGGTGGCCACCGGTGTGGGTATCGCTGTCGCGGTGCCTGCGGTGCTGGTCTACAACTACTTCTTGCGCCGCCTGAAGCTGACCGCTGCCGACCTCGACGATTTCGCCCATGACTTCTACAGCCTCGCGCAGAAGAGCCAGTTCCGCTTGATCAGCCTGCCGACCGGCCCGAAAGCCGGCGCCAGCCGCCCTGTGAAGGAGGCCGTTTGAAATGGCCTTTTCGACCCAGGACAGCGACGAAGTACTGAGCGAAATCAACGTCACGCCCCTGGTGGACGTGATGTTGGTACTGCTGGTGGTGTTTATCGTCACCGCGCCATTGTTGACCAACGCCATCCCCATCAACCTGCCCAAGACCGATGCCGTGGCGCCGGTCGAGCAGAAAGACCCGGTGGTGGTGAGCATCGACGACAAGGGCCAGGTGTTCATCGCCAAGGAGCAGATCGATCTCGACCGACTGCAGTTCCGCCTGCAGGGGGCCAAGGCCAAGGACCCGGACGTGCGCATTCAGTTGCAAGCGGACAACGGCGTCAACTATGGCGTAGTCGCCAAGGCCATGGCCGTGATCGAGAAAGCCGGGATCACCAAACTGGCAGTGATCACTGCCAAGTGAGGGGTGTATGAATGAGTGACCCGATTTTCCGCCTGGCCGGTGTCACCAAGGTGTTTGGCGATGCCTCGGTGCCGGCCCTTGGCGGGATCGACCTGGACATCGAACGGGGCGCGTTTCTGGGCGTGGTGGGCACTTCGGGTGCCGGTAAAAGCACCCTGTTGCGGTTGCTCAACTTGCTCGAAACGCCCACTAGCGGCAGCATCGCGTTCAATGGCCGCGACCTGGCCGAGCTCGATGGCAAGGACCAGCGCGAATACCTCTCGAAAGTGGCGACCATCTTCCAGCACTTCAACCTGTTCCACGGCAAGACGGTGCTGGAAAATATCGCCTTCCCGCTGGCCATTCGTGGTGTGCCGCTGGCCGAGCGGCGAATTCGCGCCCGGGAATTGATCGCCAGGGTCGGCCTGCAGGATCGCGAAGATCACTACCCCTCGCAGTTGTCCGGTGGGCAGAAGCAGCGGGTCGGCATTGCGCGAGCGCTGATCACCCATCCCGAGGTGTTGCTGTGTGACGAAGCCACCAGCGCCCTGGATTCGCAGACCACCCAGACCATCCTCGACCTGCTGGCCCAGCTCAAGCAGGCCTACGGATTCACTGTCATCCTGATTACCCACTCGTGGGACGTGATCCGCTATGCCTGTGACGCCGTGGTGCTGATCGAGCACGGCGCGATCACCGAGGCCGGGGCGCTCAAGGAGGTGATCCAGCGTGAGCGCTCGGTGCTCAAGGATCACCTGCTGCCGCTCGACGAAAAGGCTGCGTGGCAGAACGGCCCGGACACCGTGGACCTGATCTTCGAGCACCCGGAAAGCCAGACGCACCTGCTGTCTAAGGTGGCTAACGCCTTGCACCTGGATTTTTCCATTCTCTCGGGGCGCATGGACAGCCTCGGCAACACACCGATCGCGCGCTTCAAGGTGCGCTTCAGCTCCCGGGATCCGCAGGCGTCGTTCGACGTCGCGCGGGTGCGCGAGTTGCTGGCGCAGGAATTGGTCACGGTGAATGTGTAACCCCTGGCAGAGCGCTCGATGAATACCCTCACTTGGCAAACCTACCTTCCGGACTTCTGGGCGGCCCTGCTGCAGACGCTGTACATGGTCGCCATCGCCGGGCCGAGCATCATTGTCGTCGGCCTTACGGTCGGCACCACGCTGTACTTGATCGCACCCGGCTCGGTCACGCCGAAACCGGCGTTTTATTATTTGCTGACCACGCTGGTGAACGTCGGCCGCTCTATCCCGTTTCTGATCCTCATCGTGCTGTTGATTCCGGTCACACGCGCGGCGGTCGGCACGACCCTGGGGCCGGTGGCGGCGATCATTCCGCTGGTGCTGGGCTTCAGTCCGTTCTTCTCGCGGCTGGTCGAAGCGGCGTTGCGCGAGATCGATCAAGGCCGCATCGAAGCGGCGCGGGCGATGGGCGTGACCCAGTGGCAACTGGTGTTTCGCGTGCTGTTGCCCGAGTCGTTGTCGGGGCTGTTGAACGCCATGACCATCATCCTCGTCGGCACCGTCGAGGGCACGGCGGTGGCCGGCGCCGTGGGAGCAGGCGGGGTAGGGGACTTCGCGATCGAGTTCGGCTACCAGCGTTTCTATGGCGAGCTGATGTTCATCTCGGTGTTCGCCATGGTCATCATCGTGCAGGTGATCCAGATCAGCGGCGACCTGTGGATCCGCGCCCGAAAACACAAACGTTAAGCCTCAATCATCGACTACTTTTCAGGACTCTACATGGCTGACCCAAGATTCAAACCCGCTCACCTTGGCGTGTTCGCCGCCGCCCTCGTGGCCATTGGCATCGGTGTGTCGCTGGCCGTTCCCGGGCTGTTTGCCAAGGGCCAGGCCCAGGCTGCCGAGCAAGCCACGACAGTGAACAAGGGCACGGTGGTGCCCTGCACCCCGCTGAAGATCTACGCGACGGCCTCGCCCCAGGGCGACATCGTGCGCTACGTACAGAAGCTCGCCGACGCCGACGGCACGGGGCTGGTGCTCAAGCTGACCACCAGTGGCGGCAGCGGCACCCTTGACTCCTACGAGTTGCTGGCCAACGGCGATACCGACGTCAACTTCACCGGCCATCAGCCATACGTCAACGCCTGGAAGGCCGCCCATCCCAAGCTCGACAACTTCGACGGCAAGGCCACGGTGCTGCTCAATGCCTTCGGCCTGTACTCGCAAAAATACCAGACCCCGCAGGCGCTGCCTGACGGCGCGCGAATCCTCATTCCCAACGAGCAGACCAACCTGCCGCGTGCCTTGTTCATCCTCCAGGACCTGGGCCTGATCAAGCTCAACGTCGCCAAGCTCGACAGCTCGCCAGCGGCGGTCGCCGTCAGCGAAAAATCGATCGACGATAACCCGCGCCATCTGGTGTTCATCCCCACCGACACAGTGCTGCGCGCCAAGGCATTGCCGGACGCCGACGCGAGCTTCATCAACGGCGACGTGGCCTTGTCCAACGGTATCGACCCGTCGAAGGCTCTGGTGCGTGAGCACACCACCGATAACCCTTACGCCAACCTGATCTACACCCGCAACGAGCAGCTGGACGATCCACGGGTCAAGCTGCTTGCCAGTTACCTCACGGGGCCGGAAGTGAAGAAGTTCATCGATGACAACTACCGCGGCTTCGTGATTGCCGATCAGAAGCTCGTGCGCTAGATGCGCTCAGAGGTTGCCCACGCCGCCATCCAGGCTCGCCCCGACATTGGCCTGTGGTCGAGATCCGTCGGGTGCGGCTGGTCAATCGCGAGCCGGTATCGCTGGAGATAAAGGGTACAGTGGAGGCAGGGCAGGGTAGCAAACCGTCGGTCAACGCAATCGGGTCTTGACCAGGTTGATCAATGCATCACTGGCGTCGGCGGGCGCGATACCGCCAAAGGGCGCTGCCGGGCTGTACTCCATGCTCAGCTCGACCGCAGCGCCCAGGCTTTTTCCAGCAATCAGACCGCACAGCACCCACCCGGCTTCGTCCATGCGGATGACCTTTAAGTTGGCGCCTGCGGTGCGCCCAAGGATCTTCGAGCGCCAGGCGTGGGGGAGGTTTTTTGCTGCTTCGATCAGGTTCATGGGTGTCCGGGTGTGAGCGAGTAGCTGTTCGTGGATATGAAGTGGCGGGTGACCGCTCATGCGGTCGCTTGCGCACACCCCACCGGACCTTTTCGCAGCAGCACCAGCAAACTCGGCAACACCAGCGCACTGACGCTGGCCAAGACCGTCATCACCTGCTGATAGCCGGCCACGAAGTCGCCGCTGACGTGCTGCAATACCAAGGTGGAGACTGCCAGCCCGAGAGCGCCGGCGAGGTTGTGCAGCGTCCAGGACATGCCCATCGCCACGCCGCTGGCGTCGCCCGGCACGGCGGCGATGGCGGCCAGGGTCGAAGGGCCGAGGATGCAGGCCCAGCCGGCCCCCATCAGTATGAACGCGAGTATCACCCACCACCAAGGGCTGTGGCCGTCGAAGCCGCTTTGCAACAAGGCGGATGCGACCAGCAGGGCGAAACCGGCGAGCAACACCGGCCGCGTACCGAAGCGATCGGCCCAGCGCCCGGCCCAGGGTGACAAGAGTGCCAGCACCGCTGTGGTCGGCAACAACAGCAGGCCAACGGCGGCACTGGACAGGCCGCGTACATCGGCCAGATACAGCGGCATCAACAGAAACGCCGCGCAATAGAAAAACGCCAGGCCCGCGGTGGCCAGGCAGGCGCCGCTGAAGGCCGGGCGGGCGAGAAAATCAAAGCGCAGCAAGGGCGCTGCTACCCGGCGCTCGACCACTATCAGTATCACCAGCAGTAGGGCGGCCCAGGCCAGCAGGCCGAGAGTGGTGGGTGATGACCAGCCCCAACTGCCGCCGCGTACCAGCACCAGCACCCAGAACGGCAACGTCAGGGTCAATAACAACAGGCCGGCCAGATCCAGGCCCTGACCGTCATCCGCAGCAGCGGATTCCTCGACATGACGCCAGACCAACGCCAGCCCGATCAGAATCAACGGCACGTTGAGCAGGAACACCCAGCGCCAGCCCCAAGCCGCAACGATCAGCCCGCCAGCTACCGGGCCGATCGCCAGGCCCAGACCGTTGGCGCTGTAGAGCAGGCCAATGGCCTTGCCCCGTTGCCGTGCATCGAACAACGCATGGCCGACGATGGCCGTGGAGGCGGTGTACAGCACCGCGCACGCCAGGCCTTGCACGACCCGCCAGAGCACCAGTGCCGCGAGGCTGGCGCTCAGTCCGGCCGCCAGCGAGGCGATCCCGAACAGCAACATGGCACCGAGCATCATGCGCCGACGCCCAAATAGATCGGCCAGGCGCCCGGCGGTGACCATGAAGGCCGCCAGAGCCATGACGAAGGCGGTGATCAGCCACTGTGACCGGGTCAGGGCTATGCCCAGTTCCTGACCCAAGGCCGGCAAAGCGGTATTGACGATGGTGAAATCGATACAGCCGAGGAAACTGGCGATGGCCACGCCGATGAGCGCGAGCCAGGGATTGCGGCGGGGATTGGCAGCAGACATGAACAGCGTTCCTTGTTCTGGGTGAGGCATTCCTTGCCGGGGGGATTGTAATAGGCGCCGGGTAGCGGATTCTAATAAACCTTTGGTCCATGGTTATAACGGTTGTCAGTGCGGGGCGTAGAGGCCGCAGGACGATACATAAGGATATGTCTAAATGTTTCTTAATTTAAATATTTAGTATCGATAAGCTATATCGATCGGACGGCCGAACTCAATCAATTCGCAAGGATGCTCGCGACCGCTGCCAGCGGACCGCTCCTGCCCCCGGCACAGCGAAGTGCCGGGTCTGGAATCAAGGAAATCGGTTCATGCGACCCTTCCGCAAGACCCCTCTGTCCCTCGCCATCATGTCCGCCAGCCTGCTGTGCAACAGCACCTGGGCGGCCGACGCCGAGGTGGGCAACGATACCGAAGCCAAGCCCCTGAGCACGGTCATCGTCACCGGCACCCGGGTGCTGAAGCGCACTGCCAGCGACTCGCTGTCGCCTATCGATGTGATCAGCGGCGACACCCTGCGCAGCAGTGGTTCCGATGAACTTGGCACGGTGCTGGCGCGGTTGATTCCCTCGATCAACTTCCCCCGGCCCAGCCTGGTCGACGGTGCCGAACTGGCGCGTCCGGCACAGCTGCGCGGCCTGTCGCCCGATCAGGTGCTGGTGCTGGTCAATGGCAAGCGCCGCCACACCGGGGCGTTCGTCAACCTTGGCGGCGCCGTGGGGCGCGGCTCGGCACCGGCCGATCTGAACGCGATCCCGCTGTCGTCCATCGACCATATCGAAGTGCTGCGCGATGGCGCTGCGGCCCGTTATGGCTCGGATGCGATTGCCGGGGTGATCAACATCATCCTCAAGGATGCCAACCACGGCGGCGAGATTTCCGCCAAGTACGGCAGCTACAAAAAGGGTGACGGCATCCAGCGTCAGCTGAGCGGCAACACCGGTATCGCGCTGGGCGACCGGGGCTTCCTGAACTTCTCCGCCGAAGGTGCCGACAACGATTACACCAACCGCGCCGGCGACGATTACCGCAGTGCCAGCGTTGGTTCCACCACCTATGGCCAGCGTGTATTCCGCCAGGGCGAGCCCGCCACCGATGAAGGCAAGCTGTGGTTCAACGGCGAGTTCGACCTCAACGATTCCGCGCAACTCTACGGCTTTGGCGGCTACAGCAAGCGCCGTGGTGAAACGGCCGCGTTCTACCGCGCCAGCAATGCCTCCAACAACCTGCCCGCGCTCTACCCCAATGGCTACCTGCCGCTGATTCGCGGCACCCTCGAGGATCGCTCGCTGGTGGTCGGCGTGCGGGGCGAGTGGCTGGACGACTGGCACTACGACTTGTCTGCCAACTACGGCCAGAACCAGTACGAAATCAACACCCGCACCATCAACACCTCGTTGGGCCTGGCCACGCCGCGCTCGTTCTACAACGGCACGCTGAGCAATACGCAAAAGCAGCTGAGCCTGGATCTGTCGCGTGAATTCAACGTCGGTTTTTTGCCCAATCCGGTCAACGTGGCCTTTGGTACGGAGTACCTGCATCAGGATTACCAGATCGAATCAGGGGACCCCGCGTCCTATTACCTGACCGGCAGCTCCGGGTTGGGCGGCTTTCGCGATGCCGATGCCGGGAGTTACAGTCGGCATGACTTTGCCCAGTACCTGGATCTGGAAACCGACCTGACCGATCGCTTGAGTGTCTCGGCGGCAGCACGCCACGAGGACTACAGCGACTTCGGTTCCAACACCAGCGGCTCGCTGTCCGGGCGCTTCGCCTTGACCCCGAAAGTGGCGATTCGCGGCAGCGTGTCGACGGGCTTCCGCGCGCCGTCGCTGGCCCAGCAGAACTTTGCCTACACCTCGTCGCAACTGATCGGCAATACCGTGCAGGAGGCCGGTACCTTCGCGTCCAACAGCAAGGTCGCCAAGCTGCTCGGCGCCGAAGACCTGAAGCCCGAAAAGTCGCGCAACTACAGCCTGGGCGTGGTCTTCGAACCCACCGACAACCTGACCCTGACCGCCGATGCCTACCGCATCGACATCCGTGACCGGATCACCTTGTCGTCCAACCTGAGCCTCAATCAGGACGCGATCAATTACCTGCAGGCCAACGGCGTCGGCAACATCAACTACACCACGGCGCGGTACTTCACCAACGCGGTGAACACCAGCACCAACGGCATCGACCTGGTGGCCAACTATCGCTATCAACTGGACAGCGGCGTGCGCTGGAACAGCACGGTGGGCTACAACTACAACCACACCAAGGTCACCCACGTGGCGGCCAATCCGGGGATTCTCGATCAGTTGGGGCAGAACCTGCTGCGCGTCGATCGACGGGAGAAAGACGGGCTGCTGGGCGATACCACGCCGCAGCACAAATTGAGCCTGGGCAACGATTTCACCTATGACGCCTGGACGTTGCACAGCAACCTGGTGCGCTACGGCTCGTTCACCAGCTATCAGGCCAGTGAAGTCAACGACCAGACCTTCAAGGCGGCGTGGATCCTCGATCTGTCGCTGGATTATCGCTACCGCAACTGGCTGTTCACCCTGGGTGGCGACAACGTGACCGACAAGTACCCGGAGAAGCTCAACGCGTACAGCAACAGTGGCGGCAATCTCGCATACAGCACGTACTCGCCGTATGGGTATAGCGGGGCGTTCTACTACGCCAAGGTGGCGTATCGCTGGTGATTCTGCGCTTGCAGGGCCGGCCCCTTCGCCGCCGAACACGCACCCTTGCTCCCGCAATGGTGCGGTGTACACCTGTGGGAGCAAGGCTTGCCCGCGAAGGGGCCGGCCCTGCTTGCACAGGTACACCGCACCATTGTAGGAGCAAGGGTGCGCGTTCGGCGGCGAAGGGGCCCTCGAGCTCACCCCACAAACAGGCCCTTATCTGGCCTTTTCCTCACTCCACACGTCATACAAATTCGACGGCGCATCCAGCTGCACCTCGAAATTCAACCCGTGCAACGTACTGCGCGCCGCGAGCTGATAGTTGGGCGCGAACAGCGGGATGACGTAGGCCTTGTCCACCGCCAGCTTCTGGATCTGATCCAGGATCGGCTGGCGTTTGGCAAGGTCGGTGGTCGCTCGGGCCTGGTCGATCAGACCGACGATCTCCGGGTCCGGCGTCTTGATGCCGCGATACAAAAACCCGCTGCCACCCAGCACGTCACGTAGCGACAGCGCCGCATCCGATGGGTTGAGGGTGTTGGGATAGACATGCCAGGTGCCGTCGGCGATGGACTTGACCCATTCCCCCGAACTGATGATGCGCAGGTCCAGCTGCAGGTTCAGGTTCTTCTTTACCGCCGCCTGGATCTGCTGGATCAACAGATCCCGGTTGTCGCGCACATAAGGCTGCGGGTAGCCCACCTCGATGCGCAGGCGCTGGCCATCGCGGGTTCGATAGCCCTCGGCGTCGCGGCCGGTCCAGCCAGCGTCGTCGAGCAGCTTGTTGGCGCCTGCCACGTCGTTGCCCCAGGAACCTTTGAGGCCCTTGTTGTAGGCCGTGTTGTCCGGGCCGATGTTGGACCAGGCGCGCGGCACCGTGCCCAGGTAGATGTTCTTGACGATCGCTTCCAGGTCGAAGCCATCGCGCAGTGCCCGGCGCACACGCACGTCATCGGTAGGCGCGGCGGTGTAGTTGAGGTTAAGCGTGAACGATGTCTCTGCCGACGGCCCGGTGAGGAACTGGAAGCCCTGGGCATTCTCGAACAGCGCGCGATCGGTGGGCTGTACGCCTTCGATCAGGTCCACCTGCCCGGAGCTCAAGGCCCCCGCACGTACCGCGTATTCGGGCAGGAAGCGATAGGTGACCGAGTTCAAATAGGCCGGGCCTTGATGCGCGGCATAGGCCGGCGCCCAGTGATAGTTGGGGTTCTTGACGAAGCGCGCCGACTGGCCGCGCGTGTACTGGTCGAACACGAACGGGCCAGTGCCCACCAGGTTCGGACCGCCTTGGCAGAGGTCACCGCCCTTGGCCAGGGTCTTGGGCGACAAAAAGCCCAGCTTGACGCTCGACAGTGACTCGAGGAACGCCGAGTCAGCCTTGCTCAGCACGATCTTGACCTCATGGGGCGAGACCACCTCGGTGTGATCGTAATACTCCAGAAAGGCGGCGGCGTTGGCGGTGTGGGCCGGATCCCTGGTCCAGTCGAGGTTGGCCTTGACCGCCTCACCATCGAATGGCGTGCCGTCGCTGAAGGTCACGTCGTCACGCAGCGTGAAGCTGTAGCTCAGGCCATCGTCGGAGATGCGCCAGCTCTTCGCCAGCCAGGGCGCGAACGTGCCGTCGGCCTGCTTGCCGACCAACGAGTCGATGTAGTTGCGGATCACCAGGAAGGCATTCTGCTGCGACGAGTTGTGCGGATCGAAGCACACCGGTTCGGTGGTCACGCCAAACGTGATATCGCCGCCGTCGCGGGGCTTGACCACGCTGTTCTCGGTTTTGGCGACGCTCTTGGCGGGTTCTGAAGGGTTGTCGCAACTGGCCAGTAATGGGCTGATGGCAACGGCCAGGCAAAGCAGGGGAAGGGGTGCTCTCATGATGTCCTTAAGCGCAAGCAGGTGAAGCGGCCACGGTCGGCTGTGCCGACAACAGACGTTGGGTATAGGGATGTTGCGGGGCGTCGAAGACTTGCTGGACCGTGCCGTGCTCGACCACCTCGCCCTGATGGAACACCAGCACGCGATCGCTAACGTGGCGGATCACTTCCAGGTCGTGAGAAATGAACAGCAGGGCGATGCCGCGCTCGGCTTGTAACTCGCTGATCAGGTCCAGTACCTGCGCTTGCACGTACACGTCCAGCGCCGACACCGGTTCATCGCAGATGATCAGCGCGGGTTCTGCCGCCAGTGCACGGGCGATGGCGATGCGTTGGCGCTGACCACCGGACAGCGAGCGGGGATGGCGATCGAGATAGGCGCCGTTGAGGCCGACCTGGGTGAGCAGGGCGGTGACTCGCTCGCGTTGGCGATCCTGGGCGTGGAGGTTTTCAGCGATGATCTGCAGCACGCTGTAGCGCGGATCGAACGAGCTCAGCGGGTCTTGCGGGATGTACTGCATCTGCCGCCGCCATGGCCGGCGTTGCGCCTCGGGCACCTGGCTCCATGGCTGGCCGAGCAGCTGCACGCTGCCGCTGTCGGGTTCGAGCAGGCCGAGGACGATGTTGGCGCAGGTGGTCTTGCCGGAGCCCGACTCACCGACGATGCCCAGCACTTCGCCCTTGTGCACGCTGAACGAGGCGCTGTGCAAGGCGGTGAAACTCTCCTTGCGGCGGCCGAAACCGCCGCGCCGATAGTGCTTGCTGATGTTGTCGACGTGCAGCACCACCTGTTGTCGATCGATATGCCGACTCGGCAAGGCGCTGCGCTCGATGCGCAACGGTTGAGTCTCGTCGGCGGCCGGCAGCACCCGCGCCGAACTCAGGCGGGTGCCACGGGACTGTTCGCTCGGTGTCGCCGCCAACAGTTGGCGGGTGTAGTCGTGGCGCGGGCGGGTGAGCACTTGCGCCACCGGCCCGGAGTCGACCACCACGCCGTTGTGCATCACGTAAACGCGGTCGGCGATCTGCGCCACCAATGCCAGGTCGTGGCTGATGATCAGCAGCCCGGCACCACGGGCCACGCGGTCGGCCAAGACCGCGATCACTTGTTGTTGCACGGTCACATCGAGGGCGGTCGTCGGTTCGTCGGCGATGATCAGGCTTGGCTCGCCGGCGATGGCGGCGCCGATCAATGCCCGTTGGCGCAGGCCGCCGGACAGTTGATGGGCATATTGACCGGCGCGCTCCCTGGCTTCGGGGATGCCGACCTGCGCGAACACCTCGACCACCCGCTGTTCCACCTCGCGACTGCTCTTGAGCAAGTCGTGCACGGTGAGGACTTCGCCCGCCTCCTGGCCGATGGTGCGCAAAGGATCCAGCGACACCAGCGCATCTTGCATCACCAGCCCGGCCCAGCGGCCGCGGATCTGGCGCCAATCCTGCTCGGTGAAAGTCAGGGCATCGCGACCGGCGATTTGCAAGGTCCTGGCCTTGACCACGGCGCCATCACCGGCCAGACCCAACAGGCTGCGCGCGGTCAGGCTCTTGCCCGAGCCGGATTCGCCCACCAGGGCCACGCATTCGCCGGGCTGGATACTCAGGCTCAAACCGCGCACCAGCGGCGTATCGCCGTGCAGGGCCGGAAAGCTGATGCTCAGGTTGTCGATGTCTACCAAGGCCTGGGTCATGGCGCGAGCCTCCCTTCGAAGCGGCGCTGCAGGTAGCTGCCGACCACGGTAAAAGAGATCACCGTGAGGGTGATGGCCACGCCGGGGAACACGCTCGGCCACCAGGCCACGCGCAGCACGTCACGGCCTTCGGCGAGCATCACGCCCCATTCCGGTGTCGGTGGTTGCGGGCCAAGACCCAGGAAGCTGAGGCCGGAGACGGCGATGATCGAGCTGCCGATATCGATGGTCGCCACGATTGGAATGGCCACCAGCACGTTGGGCAGCAAGTGGCGCAGGAACACCTTGCCCCGCGACTGCCCGTAGAGCACCGCATGGCGCACGTAATCGGCGTTGCGCACCAGTTGCGTCTGGCTGCGGATCAGGCGCCCGAACTTGGGAATCCCGGCGATACCGATAGCCACTGCGACGTTCATCAAGCCAGGGCCGATCAGGGCGATCACCAGCAAGGCCAGCAACACGTTAGGGAAGGCCGAGAGCATGTCGAACAGGCGTGAGGCGACTTCGTCGAGCCAGCGGTTTTTCATGCCGGCGAGCAAACCCAACAGGGTGCCGACCACCAGGCTCAGGAGCATGCCGGCGATGCCGATCAGCAGCGAATAGCGCGTGCCGTAGACTACGCGGGCGAACACGTCGCGGCCGAGCCGATCGGTGCCGAACCAGTGCACCAGGCTCGGTGCCTGCAGGCCGATGGTGACGTCGCCCGACAGTGGATCGTAGCCGGTCAGCCAGAACGGCACGACCAGGGCGATGGCCAGCGCCAGCAAGAACGCCGCGCTCAGCACTACGCCCAGAGGCGGTTTGCGGCGCGTCGACGGGGCTGCTGCAATAGCGCCGGCTTCATCCGACGCGAAGGTGGAGACAGTCTGGGTCATTGGCTTCTGAGCCTCGGATCGATGAGCAGATACAGAACATCCAGCAGCGTCGAGATCGCTACGTAGATAAAGGCCGCCACCAGCACCACGGCCAACACCACCGGCACGTCCTGGCTGGTGATGGCGTTGAGGGTGACGGTGCCGAGACCGGGCCGGCCGAAGACTTTTTCGGTGATCACCGCGCCACCGAGCAGGCCTCCCACCAGCCAACCGCCCAGAGTCACGATCGGTAGCAAGGCATGGCGCAGCACGTGGCTGAAGCGCAGTCGGGTTTCACTCAGGCCGCGAGCGCGCAGGGTGGTCACGAAGGGCTGCTCGAGGGCTTTCTCCATGGCCTCGCGCAATACTTGTGCAAGGATCCCAGCGGTGGGCAGCGCCAGGGTCACGGCGGGCAAGACCAGCGACTGCCAGCCATTGGCCCCCGACACCGGGAACCAGCGCCAGTGGAAGGAGAACAGCATCAACAGCAGGATGCCGATCCAGAACACCGGCATGGAGGTCATCACCAATTCCAGTGACGAGGCGATCTTGCGGCCCAGGGCGCTACGCCCGGCGGTGAGCAGCGCGACGGTAATGGCCAAAATCGCCGCCAATGCCCCTGCCGTCAGCGCCAGCTGCACCGTAGGCCACAGTTGCGATCCGAGAATGGCCCCCACCGATTGGCGCATCACATAGGAGGTGCCAAGGTCGCCATGCACCAGGCGGCCAAGGAAATCGAGGTATTGTGCGGGGAGGGATTTGTCCAGCCCCCATTCGGCGGCGATGGCTTCGCGCAAGCCGGGGTATTCGTTATCGCCGGCGAGGATATCGGCGATGTTGCCTGGCAGGGAGTGCAGGGCGGTGAAGGCCGCCGTTACGCTGAGCCACAACACCAGAACGCTGCTGAACAGCCGCGTGATTACGCTTTGCCACATAGATCTTCCTTTCAGTCGTCACCTCAGGGCGTGAGTGAAGGCGATCCTATAGGCGATACTCGGCAGGCGTCCAAGGCTGTTTAAGCATAAAAATATAATAAAAAAAATGCATGTAGATGGCTTTATAAGATTCTTTATGCTTATGGAATAAGCTTAGGCTTATACGGTTCTTCTGTATTTCTCCTGGGTTTTTATACTGACCGGCACTTTATAAGCCTGTCGCTGGAGCCGCCCATGAGCCGCCAGATTCACCTGTCCGCCTTCCTGCTCTCGGGTCCGGTGATCCATAGCCATGCCGTCTGGCGCCATCCGCAGACCGTCGGCAACTACCTCGACCCCGAGTACTACGCGCGCACTGCGAGGGTCGTGGAGGAAGGGCTGTTCGATTTTCTGTTCTTCGCCGATCGCCTGGCGGTGGGGGACCAGATGGGCGGCTCGCGGGAAACCGCCCTGCGCTACGGCGCCCAGGACGCCACCCGGCTCGACCCGCTGCCGATCCTCTCCTACCTGGTCGGCCAGACGCGCAAGCTGGGCCTGGGAGCGACGCGCTCGACTACCTATTACGAGCCCGCGCACATCGCCCGCGAGTTCGCCACCCTCGATCACCTGTCCAAAGGCCGCGCGGCGTGGAATATCGTCACCTCCATGAACGACAGCGAAGGGCGTCTGTTCGGCAAGGACAAGCACCTGGAGCACGACCTGCGCTACGACCGTGCGGACGAATTCGTCGAAGTCGCCTTGAAGCTGTGGCGCACTTGGGAGCGTGATGCGCTGCTGCTGGATCGCGAGCGCGGCATTCTTGCCGATCCTTCGAAGATTCACCCGGTCAAGCATCAGGGCGAGTGGTTTCGCGTCGAAGGCCCGCTGAATATCCCCCGCACCCCGCAGGGTCGGCCGGTGTTGATTCAGGCCGGTTCTTCGGGGCGGGGGCGGCGCTTCGGGGCGCGCTGGGCGGAGGCGATCTTCACCATTCATCCGCACCTCAAGGCCATGCAGGCGTTTCGCGAGGACGTGCGCAGCCAGGTGGTGCAGCAAGGCCGTAGTGCCGACAGCCTGAAAGTACTGACTGCGGTGATGCCCTTTATCGGCGGCAGCGAGGCCGAAGCACGGGCCAAGCGCGACAAGCACAACGCCTTGGCACGACCGGAGTTGGGCCTCGTCACCCTGGCCTCGCAATTGAACGTCGACCTGTCTTCTTTCGCTTTGAGCGCTACCGTCGGCGAGGTCGCCCGTTCGCCGCTGGTGCATGCCGCCGCGGCGGAAAAGCTCCTGTCCCAGGGCCCGGACCTGACGCTCGAAGCCTTGGGCCGATCCTTCGCCAGCAGTGTGCGGGTGCCGCAGTTGGTGGGAACCGGCGCGCAGGTGGCCGACCAGTTGGCCGAGTTGTTCGTGCAAGGCGGCTGCGACGGCTTCGTGATTTCTCCTGCGTTCTTGCCGGGCTCGTTCGGCGAGTTTGTCGAGAGCGTGATCCCTCATCTGCAGCGCAAGGGCCTGTTCCGTACCGCCTATGAGGGCTCGACCTTGCGCGAGCACCTGGGGCTGGCGGAACTGACGGATTGATCAGTTCACTTGATGGAGCAGCAGTGCAATGACAGGACCGGTAATCACCAGTCACCTCGAAGACGATTTCAACGATGCCCTCGAACAGCGCCTGGGCCGCAAGATTCAGCGCCTGCCCTGGGGCTCGGTGGACATCCCCGACAACACTGAAATCCTGCTGGCTTCGCCGATCGGCAAAGGTCCGCACCGCCATACACTGGAGCGACCGGCCAACTGGCCGCAGCACATCAAGTGGATCCAGCTGGTGTCGTCGGGCACCGATATCTTTCCACCGTGGTTTTTGCAGAGCGCGCGGGTCAGCACCGCGAGAGGTGTAGCCGCGCATTCGATCGCCGAGTACTGCCTGGCGGCGATCCTCTCGGTCAGCAAGGACTTGCCCAACCTGTGGGTCAACAGCCCTTTGCAATGGCAGTCGCGGCGCACGGCCACGGTGTATGGCTCTACCGTGGGCCTGGTCGGTCTCGGCGCGATTGGCGAGGCGCTGGCGCAAAAGGCGCTGGCTCTGGGGGCGCAAGTGGTTGCGGTAAGGCAATCGAAAAACCCCTCGCCGGTGGCCGGGGTACGCCTGGTGGGCTCGATCGCCGAGTTGATGGCGGTCAGTGATCATGTGGTGCTGGTGGCGCCGGCGACGCCATCGACCTACAAGATCATCGACGCCAAGGCTTGGGCCCATGCCAAGCCGGGGCTGCACCTGATCAACGTCGCCCGTGGTGAACTGGTAGACGACGATGCCCTGCTGGCGGCCTTGGCAAGCGGGCAAGCCGGCTTCGCCACATTGGACACCACCGCACCGGAGCCGCTGCCGAAGGGGCATCCGTTTTATAACCATGCGCAGATTCAGTTGTCTTCGCACACCAGTGCGCTGAGCTGGCTAACGCGCAAGAGTCTGTTGGAAAAGTTCGTCGCCAATCTGGCGAGGTATCAGGGTGGGCAGACGTTGATCGATGAGCTGGCGGTGGCGAAAGATTCGAGTGCTGCCTGATGTGAACAATATTGGGGTAGCGGGCTTGCGCGTTCGGCGGCGAATGGCAGCTCCACCACGATTGATTCTGAAGAGACGCGGCGCCGCTGATGCCTTCGCCGCCGAACGCGCACGCCCGCTCCCACGGGTATCAGGGCAGGGCTGATTCTGGGAGCGGTGCTCAGTGGTGGCGTGGATCAGCCAGGATCCGGGCATACACCGACCGATCAAGATTCGCGCCCGACAATATCACGGCGACGGTTTTTCCCTGTTGGCTGTTGCGCTCTTGCATCAGTGCCGCCAGCGCGGCTGCGCCTGCACCTTCCGCCAGGTTATGGGTATCGGTGTAATACACCCGCATCGCGTGCGCGACCTCTTCGTCGCTGACCGCCAGGAGGCGTGCGGCACCCGCGCTGTAGATCGCCAGCGCTTCGGGGATCGGCTTGCGTACGGCCATGCCGTCGGCGAAGGTGTTGGCGGTAGCGGTTTCTTGCAACTGGCCTGACTCGAATGACAGCTTGGCCGCCGCCGCTTCGCTGGACACCACCCCCACCACCTCGGTCTTCAGCCCCAACGCATCACGGGCCGCGATCACCGCACACACCCCCGAACCACAACCGATAGGCACGTAAACGGTATCCAGGTCAGGGACCGCGTTGAACAGCTCCAGCCCATAGGTAGCCACGCCTCGCACCAGTTCACGGTGGTAGGGCGGTACCAGATACAGGTCCTGCGCCACAGCCAGGCGCGCGGCCTCTTCGCGCGCTTCATCGAAGTCCCGACCACATTCCACCAGCTCGGCACCGAAGCCGCGCATGGCATTGTTCTTTTCCACCGAGTTGCCCCGAGGCACCACGATCAGTGCCCGCAGGCCCAGGGCTCTTGCCGCCAGCGCCAGGCTCTGGCCGTGGTTGCCGCGGGTAGCACTGACCACGCCGCGCACTCGCGGATGCGTGCACTTGAGCCAATGCATGAAGGTAATGCCGCCGCGTACCTTGAAGGCCCCAGTCGGCGTGTGGTTCTCGTGCTTGACCCAGACCATGCAACCCAGACGCTCGGCCAGCAAGGGCCAGGCGTATTGCGCGGTGGCGGGCATCACTTGGTAGACCTGGCGGGCGGCGTCTTCGATATCGTTGCGGGTCAGTCCGTGCATGGGGAGTTCTCTGTGCGGTTTCGTCTACTCTAGGGCGGCGACCCCCAGTGAGGCTTTCAAAAAACTGACCTGATCTTTTGCGCCGACCGCGAGTAAGATGCCGAGCATGACCGCTATTCCTTCATTGCCCGTTTACCCACCGGTGCACCGCGCTGAAGCGGGGCCGTGGGCAATCGAATTGCTGCCAGGGTCGGCCTACGAAGCCCGCTACGTGGCGCCCCAGGCAGCCATCGGCTTTGCCTTCGACAGCCAGCGCGGCGTGCATGCCATCGCCAGCGACCGGGTGCGACCTTTCCAAGCGATACCCAATGGCCTGGCCTTGGTGCCCGCGGGGTGCGATGTGTTTTCCGCCTCGCAACAGGGTGGCGAATACCTGCGAGTGATCCGCACCGATGGCGCGCTATTGCTGGGTGAGCAGGCGTTCAACGATGTGATCGATCAACCAGCGATTGCCTTGGCACAACGCATGCGCGCGGCGTTGCTGCGCGGCTCGCCGGAGGATGACTGGGAGGCCTGGGCGTTGGCACTGTCGGAGCGGGCAGGCGGCGTGCGGCAGCCAGTGGCTCCGCGCGGATCGATGACGCGCCAGCGCTTGCAACGGCTTGACGAATTCATCGATGCTCAACTGCAGGGCTCGCTGACCGTGCAGGCCATGTCCGGGCTGCTGGGGTTGTCCGAAGGGTTTTTCATGCGTGCCTTCAAGGCCGCCGTGGGCAAGAGCCCGCACAGCTATGTGATCGACCGGCGGATGGCCCGCGCCCGAGTGTTGTTGCAGGATCCGAGAAGGGGCCTGGCGGATATAGCGCTGGCGTGCGGGTTCGCTTCGCAGGCGCATATGGCGACGGTGTTCAAGCAGCGGCTGGGGGTGAGTCCCAGTCGGTTGCGCTGAGATTTTACTCATCAAGGAACGATAAAACATGCTCGTCAGAAACAAACTGGTGCCGGAGCTCATCATCACTGACTTGTCCAAGAGCCTGTATTTCTGGACCGAGCTGCTGGGGTTCACGATCGCCTATGACCGCCCCGAAGAGGGGTTCGCCTATCTGGACCTGCTGGGTGTACAGATTATGCTCGAGGAGCGCCGGCCAGCCGCACGGCAATGGCTGACGGATGACTTGCTCGCACCCTTCGGTCGTGGCGTCAACTTTCAGATCGAAGTGCCCGATGTCGATGCCATTCTTGAACGTCTTGGCAAGGTGCGTTGGCCGCTGTTCATGGCCTGTGAAGAGAAGTGGTACCGGGCGGGGGAGAGGGAGGTCGGGCAGCGACAGTTTCTGGTCCAGGATCCGGATGGTTACCTGGTGCGGTTAGCGCAGGATCTGGGTGAGCGCGCCTTGTAGCGGGTGGGGGGCTTTTCGCCGCCGAACGCGCGGCGAAAAGCCTGTTGGTTTACCGCGAAACCGACATCGGCTCGGCGACTTTCAACGCAGCCCGCGCCTTGCCCACCGCCTGTGCATCCACAGCCGGCGCCGCATTGCCCCAGCTGTTACGCACATAGGTCAACACCGCCGCTATATCTCCATCGTTCAACTTCCAGTCGAACGACGGCATGCCGGCTGCAGTGATGTTGCTCTCGGTCGCTACCGCACGACCGCCCTTGAGCACTGTGCTGATCATGTTCGACGCACTCGGTGAACGAATCCCCGAGTTGTTGGCGAACCCGGTGACCATGCCATCGATGCCTTCACCCTGCACGTTGTGGCAGGCCATGCAGTTGGCCTCGTAGATCAGCGCGCCACGCTTCATCAGCGGGTCGCTGGCGGCCACGGCGGTCGGTGCCTTGGCGCCCGAGCCCGGCAGCGACTTGAGGTAGCCGGCGATGGCCGCGAGGTCGGCATCGTTGAGGTACTGGGTGGAATTCTCCACCGCTTCGCCCATGGCACCGGCTGCCACTGCTTGGTGATTGCTGCCGGTTTTCAGGTATTGCTGGACTTGCGCGCTGCTCCAGTTACCCAGGCCCTGATGCGGGTTGCCGGTGATTTCCGGGGCATAGCCGCCCAGCAGTTCGGCACCTTGCAAGTAGGCCGAGGTGTCACCGCCCAAAGCATTTTTGCCAGTGTGGCAGGCGGCGCAATGGCCGGCACCGTCGACCAGGTAGCGGCCGCGGTTCCACTCGGCCGATTGCCCGGCGTCGGGCACGTACTGGGCGTTCTTGAAGAACAGCAGGTTCCACCCCAGCATGGCCAGGCGGATGTTGTAGGGGAAGCCCAAGGTGTTGGGCTCGGCGGCTTTTTCCACTGGCTTGACCGAACGGATGTAGGCCCACAGGTCATGCAGGTCGTCGTCACTCATCTTCACGTAGGCGTTGTAGGGCATGGCCGGGTACAGCAGTTGCCCGTCCTTGCGTTTGCCATGGCGCACGGCGCGGAAGAAGTCCCGCTCGGTCCAGCTGCCGATACCGGTCTTGGTGTCGGGGGTGATGTTGGTCGAGTTGATCACCCCGAACGGCGTCTGCAAGCCATAACCGCCAGCGAATGCCTGGCCGCCAGGCACGCTGTGGCACGCCGCGCAGTCGCCCTGGACCGCCACGTAAGCGCCGCGCTTGACCGCCGCGGCATCGGGCGCCGCGCTGTCGGCGGCGATGCGCTGGTTATCGGCGACATCGTCGGCGCTGCTGTTGCCGTTGGCGTACAAGGCCACCCCGACGCCCGCGAGCACCACCACTGCCAACCCTGCGAATATTTGTCGTTTCATCTCGCTGATCCTTATGCCTGTACCAGGGGGCCGGGGTTTTTCAGGTATTGCTCCTTGATCGCTTTGGCGGTCCACAGCGCAAGGGCGCCGATGGTGATCGTCGGGTTGAAGCCGCCGTTGTTAGGAAACGACGAGGCGCCGAGGACAAACACGTTGTGCACGTCCCAGCTCTGCTGGTAGCGGTTCAGGGCGCTGGTCTTCGGATCGGTGCCCATGACCACGCCACCGATGGTGTGCGACGAGTCGTTGGAGCGGAACGGCGTGTAGTGGTCATCGGCGAAGTTGTACGACTCCACATGGGTACCGCCCACCGCGTTGGCGATGTTCAGGCACTGCTTGCGCACGAATTCGCCGGAGCGCTTGTCGTTGAGGTTGTAGTCGAAGGTCATGCGCATCAGCGGGCGACCGAAGTTGTCCTTGTAGGTCGGGTCGAGGTCGAACCAGGCATCTTCGTGGGAATAGCTGGTGCCCTGGCCCTGGACCATCGCCCAGTTCTGGTAGCTGTGCTGGAAGGATTTTTTCCAGCCCTTGCCCCAGGTCGGCGCGCCTTTGGGCAGTACGCCGGCCATGCCGATCGGCAGGCCGTTGTTGGACAGCGACTGGATGCCGGCGCCGCCGATGAAGCCCAGGCCGCTGTGGTCGAAGTTGTCGGCGTTGAAGTCGTCGATCTGGATCGCCAGGCAACCGGTGTTGATGAACGGGTTAAGGTGCTCCTTCTCGAACCACAGGTAGGCGTAGGAGAGGGTCTGGAAACTGTAGTTGCGGCCGATCACGCCGGTCTTGCTGCGCGGATCGTACGGCTCACCGATGCCGGACAGCAGCATCAGGCGCACGTTGTCGAGCTGGTAGGCGGCGACGATGACGATGTCCGCTGGCTGCTCGCCGACGATGCCGTCCTTGCCGACGAAGCTGACGCCGGTGGCGGTCTTGCCGTCGGCGGCCTTGTTGATGTGCAGCACTTCGGTCTCGGTCATCACTTCGAAGGTCGGCTGGCGCATCAGGGCCGGCACGACGCAGGCGTTGGGGCTGCTTTTCGACCAGTTGCCGCAACCGAACATCTGGCAGTAGCCGCAATAGGTGCAGGGGCCCATGTGCACGCCCAGGGCGTTGACGTAGGCGCGCGAAATGGTCCCGGCCGGGACGGGGAAGGGGTGGTAGCCCATCTCGGTGGTCTTTTGCGTGAAGATGTCGTTCCAGCGGCTTGGTACCAGCGGCGGCGTCGGGAAGTCGCGGCTGCGCGAGCCTTCGAAGGGATTGCCGCCGGGGATGACCTTGCCGTTGATCACGCCCGCCTGGCCGCTGGTGCCGGCGATGCGCTCGAAGCGATCGTAGAACGGCTCGAGTTCGTCATAGGTGATGCCCCAATCCTGCACCAGCAGGCCGGGCACCAGTTGCTGCTTGCCGTAACGCTCGACGGTCTTGCTGTAGGGCTGGAAGTCGAACGGGTTGAAGCGCCACGAGGCCGCCGCCCAGTGGGTGCCGGCACCGCCGACGTTGTAGCCGAGGGTCAGGTTGCTCCACTCGCGCACCGGCAGGGCTTCCTGCGAGGCGTTGTTGCGAAAGGTGTAGGTTTCCAGCTTGGGCGGCTGGAGGATTTCCTTGCGGGTCGACCAGCGCAGTTCGTCGGTATCGATGGCCGGCGGAAAATCAGTGGCGGTGTCGCGCCAGGCGCCGCGTTCGATGGCCACGACCTTGAGGCCGGAGCGAGCCAGTTCTTCAGCGATGACGGAGCCGGACCAGCCGAGCCCGATCACTACTACGTCTGCTTTGGGTCTTGCGTTTGCCATGGGTCAATCCTTGATTGCGCGCAGCCGGGCACGACGGTCGAGTACGTACCGAGTGGCGAAAAATGGGTCCGGCCGGTAGGGGCGGCCGCCAGGTGTGGCTGTCAACAGCGGTGCCGCATCAGCTCGCGTTGTCGAGCAGGCTGATCGGCTCGATGTTCAGCGCCATGCCTTTTTTGTGGACGTAGGGACGGTAGTCGTAGCGCGCGCCGGGGAAGCCGATCAGCTTCCAGCCGACCATGTCCTTGTTGCCGCCGTACATCGGGTCGGCCAGGTAGCCTTCGCGCACGTTTTGCAGCAGCAGGGCGAAAAAATCCGCGGCGGGCGTGCTCGGGAAGCTCAGCTTGCCGTCTTCCAGGGCGTGCAGCAGGGTGTCCTGAGTGTCGCCGTCCAGCGCGCTGAACAGCTTGCCGTGCTGGCTCTGGCAATATGCGGCCAGGTCCTTGAGACCGGCGCGATAGCGTTCGGCAGGGGTTTGCTTGAACTGCGGGCCTTGCTGCGGGGTGCCTGGCTTGTAGGGGCCGAGGCTGTAAGTGCTGGCGGCCTTGCCGAAGTCGCCGGCCAGCTCGCGGTCGATGAAGTCGACGCAACCGGCCTGGCTGGCGCTCATGCCAAGTTCGTCTTCGGGGATCAAGCGGTCGAAGATGGCCGCTACTTCCTTGGCTTCGGCAGCGCTCAGGTAGACCAGTTCACCTTTGCGCGGTGGCTTGGGCAAAGCGTCGGCGTCGGTGCCGATGGGCATCTGCGTGCGGGAACTGATGACACTCGCTCCTGCGGTACTGGCCACGCCCAGTGCAGTCAATTGCACGAGCGAGATCAAGGCGTCTCGTCTATTCATTTAGATATTCCTCAGGTATCACGGTGCGGTGCTTTCTCTGGATATTTCTATAGCAGGCTATTTAGTGCTCTATGAATTACTAGGTTGCTATGTATCCCGGCGTGGATCGAGTTGTGCGGGCAAGCTTTGCTCCTGCAGGTGTCTACCGATCTGGCGTTGTACCGCTGTGGGTGCAAGGCTTGCCCTGAAGAGGCCGGCAAGCCTTGCGAAAATCGCTTAGAACTGCGATTGCACTTGCAGGCCCAGCACCAGCGCGTTATCGACTTGACGCACGCCATCCGGGTTCTTGATGTACTGGATGTTCGGCATCACGTTCAGCCACTTGGTCGCCTGGATGCCGTAGTTCAGCTCGGCCTGGTACATCGTGTGCTGCTCGGGTACGTAGCCGGCGTCGTCGTAGCTCAGGCCGCTCTGGTCGTTGGCGGTCTTGGCGTTACGCAAAAACTGCGAGCTGGCGTGCACGCGGGCGATACCGAAACCGAGGGTGTCGGTCGGGCGAGCATCGAACGGGCCTTTGTAGACCAGGCTGGCTTTCTGATAGCTGTCGACCGGCGTGGTGGCCTTGTCCTGAAAGGTGGTGCTGACGGTCAGCACCAGCCCGCGCGAGGTATCGCCACCGACCGAAGTCAGCTGCTGCTTGCCCACCAGCCAGAAACCGTGGCGGCTCGAGTCGCTGCGGTAGTCTTCGCCGGTAATCGCCGCCGGACGGTTGTTCGAGTCCTTGTAGACGTCGGTGCCGTTGGCGGTGCTGTGGTAGTAGCCGACACGGTACTCGCCCGGCAGATTGTTGACCTTCGGCATCCACACCAGCTCGACCGGCACCAGGGTGCCCTTGGTGCCCGAGCCGTTGAGCTTGAAGCCGTTGTCGTTGTCCAGGTCGGATGGGTTGATGTTGAACGCGGCGATCTGCAAGTACACATCAGGCGTCACGCGATAGCGCAGGCGCGCGGCCCACTGGCTGATCGGGCCGTTATAGATGCTGTTGACGTAGTTGCCCGGCTGCGAACCGCAGAACGCCAGACCCTGGAACAGGCAGTCTTCGATGGCGAAATCATCGCTGACCGCGAAGCGACCGACCTTGAGGTTGACGACGTCGTCTTCGGTGCCCTTGCTCACCCACAGTTCGCTCAAGCGCGTGACCGCGCCGCGTCCCTGGATTTCCTGGGTCGAGCCCATGCCAGTGGCGCGTGGATCGCTGATCTTGTCGCTGATGTTGTGACCGTTACGATTGGTGATGGAGATGCTGGCGTTGGCATTGCTCCAGCCCAGCAGCTTGTTGAGGTCGAGGTCGGCACCGATGTTGAATTGGTCGGCGTAGCGGGTCACGCGGTCGTGGCTGTAGCCACCGTGCACGTTGGAGGCCGACTCGCCGGTGTAGCCCAGCTTGATGTCGACGCCCTTGTTCAGCAGGTCGGTGCGCAGACCGCCCCAGTCGCCGGTCATCCACGGCGAGTCGACGGCAAAGGCATCAGCCGCCTGGGCGCTGACGCAGAAACTGGAAGCGGCGCATAACGACAAAAACAACGCCATGGCAGAACGTGGGTGCACCAGGGGCAGCAATTGACGAGGCATAGTGATTCATCCCTTTTTGTGTTAGATCCACGGGCGGCAGGTGGCTGCCGCCGTGTCATTTTTTTTGTAATGCAGGTATTGCAACGCGCGCGTTACTGCAAGCTTTACTGCGCAGCGCTTGTGGCACTCAACTGCCCAGGTAGCTTGAGGTCCTTGCGTACCTTGGCGACGTCGTCTGCGGTCACTGCCGGCGCGGCGTTACCCCAGGTGTTGCGGATATAGGTCAGGGTCGAGGCGACTTGCTGGTCGGACAGCTTCCAGGCAAAGCTCGGCATCGCGCCGCTGGTTGGGTTGTCCAGGGTGACCGCACCCCGACCGCCTTGCAGCACGGTGGTGATCAGGCTCGCGGCACTGGCCGATTGCAGGGACGGATTGTTGTTCAATCCGGCCGCCAGTTGGTTGATGCCCTTGCCGTCGCTGTTGTGGCACGCCGAACAGTTGGCCGAGTAGACGTTCGCCCCTTGCTTCATGGCACTTTCGGTTGCCGTCAAAGGCGCTGGCTTGGTCGCCGAGGAGCCGGGCAGGGTCTGCAGATACGCAGCGATGGCCTGCAGGTCCTGATCGGTCATGTGCTGGGTGGAGTTGGTCACCGCTTCAGCCATCGGCCCGGAAGCGACGGCAATGTCGTTGCTGCCAGTCTTCAGGTACTGGACGATCTGCGCCGGTGTCCAGGCACCGATGCCCACATAACGGTTGCTGGTGATTTCCGGTGCATGCCAGCCGGCCAGGTCGCCGCCTTGCAGGAAGGCGCCACTCTTGTCGCCACCCAGGAAGTTCTTCGCGGTATGGCACGCCGCGCAGTGGCCAAGGCCCTGCACCAGGTAGGCACCACGGTTGATCTGCTCGTTGGCGCCGGCCACCGGCACGAAGGGGCTCTTGTCGAAGAACAGCAGGTTCCAGCCCATCATCATCAGGCGGATGTTGAACGGGAAGGGCAGCTGGTTGGAAACCACCTTGTTGTCGACGGCAGGCACGGTCTGCATGTAGGCCCAGAGGTCATGCATGTCAGCGTCACTGACCTTCACGTAGGCGTTGTACGGCATGGCCGGGTAGAGGTTTTCGCCGTCCTTGCCCTTGCCTTCACGCACGGCGCGAGTGAATTGCTCCTCGGTCCAGGCACCGATACCGGTGGTCTTGTCCGAGGTGATGTTGCTGGCCAGCAGTTGGCCGAACGGTGTTTCCAGGGCGTAACCACCGGCGAACGGTTTGCCTTGGTGCGGATCGGTGTGGCATGCGGCGCAGTCGCCCGCGATCGCGACGTAGCGACCACGGATCACGGCCGGGTCTTCCTTGGCGCTGTTGGGCTGGGCCTTGATGCCCTGAGCGTCACCGCTCTGCTGGCCAGGCTGGACGATACCGTCGGCGGCATCGGCCATGCCCAGGGCGCCGTACAGGCCCAGCGCGCTGCCCATGGACAGCACGGCGACGGCGGCGAGGGTCATGCGAAAACGGGGCTTCATGCTGGCATCTCCACCAGAGGGCCGCGTTTGGCCAGGTACTGATCGATAATGGCCTTGGCCGTCCACAGGCTCAGGGCGCCGATGGTCGAGGTCGGGTTGTAGCCGGCGTTGTTGGGGAACGACGAAGCGCCGAGCACGAACACGTTGTGCACGTCCCAGCTTTGCTGGAAGCGGTTGAGCACGCTGGTGTTCGGATCGGTGCCCATGACCGCGCCACCGATGGTGTGGTCACTGGCTGGCAGGTACGGGCCGTAGTTGATGGCCGCCGAGTCGAAGCCATTGACGATCTTGGCGCCCATGGCCTTGCCGATTTCGACGGCTTTGTCTTCGGTAAATTTCGCCATGCGGCGATCGTTTTCGTTGTAGTCGAAGGTCACGCGGATCAGTGGATCGCCGTGGGCGTCCTTGTACTCCGGGTCCAGGTCCAGGTAGCACTCGTCGTGGGAGAAGCTGGTGCCCTGATTGAAGATGAAGGTGCCGTTCTGAAAGGCGTGCTTGTAGGCCTTTTTCCACTCGCTGCCCCAGCGCGGGGTGCCTGGCGGTACCGCGTCGGCGTTGCCGATCGGGCGTGCGCCACGGGCGACCACGAGGATCCCGGCGCCGCCGATGAAGCCCTTGCCGGTGTGGTCGAAGTTGTCACCGTTGTAGTCGTCGACCTGCACCGAGAGGGCGCCTGCACCGATGTACTGGTTGAGCTGCTCGTCTTCGAAAAACAGGTTGGCGCCCGACACGGTCTGGAAGCTGTAGGCACGACCGACCACGCCGCTGCGGGTTTCGGGGTTGTACGGTTTGCCGATCTTGGAGAGCAACAGCAGACGCACGTTCTGCATCTGGAAGGCCGAGAAGATGACGATGTCGGCCGGCTGTTCCCATTCTTTCTGGTTGCGGTCCAGGTAGGTCACGCCGGTGGCAGTCTTGCCGTCTTCGGCGAGATTGGCGCGCAGTACAGCGGACTCGGTCAGCACGGTGAAGTTGCTGCGCTGCATCAGCGCCGGGATCACGCAGGCATTGGGGCTCGACTTGGAGAAGTTGCCGCAGCCGTAGTACAGGCAGTAACCGCAGTAAGTGCACGGGCCCATGCGCACGCCCAACGGGTTGGTGTAGGCCTGGGAGGCCTGGCCGGCTGGCACCATGAAGGGGTGCAGGCCAAGCTTGTTGGAGCCTTCGGTGAACAGATCGGTCAGGCGCGTGGTGGCCAGTGGCGGCAGCGGGAACTCGCTTTTGCGGTCGCCTTCGAAGATGTTGCCGCCTTCGATCTGCTTGCCGTTGAGCACGCCGGCCTTGCCGGATACACCGGCGATTTTCTCGAAGCGATCATAGAAGGGTTCGAGGTCGTCATAAGTGACGCCCCAGTCCTGCACGATCAGGCCTTCGGTCAGTTGCTTTTTGCCGTAGCGCTTGAGGGTGTAGCTGTAGGGCTCGAAGTCGAATGGCAAAAAGCGCCAGGCCATGCCGGCCCAGTGAGTGCCCGAGCCGCCGACGTTGTAACCGAGCTCGTTGAGGCTCCAGTCGCGGGTGGGCAGGGCGGTTTGCGAACGGTTGTTGCGAAAGGTAGTGGTTTCGATGGCGGGCGGCAGCAGCATGCTGCGGCGCGTGTCCCAGCGCAATTCGTCGGTGTCGACCGACGGCGGGAAATCGGTGGAGGTTTCGAACCACGGGCCGCGTTCTATCGCTACCACGTTGAGTCCGGCACGGGTCAGTTCTTCTGCGATCAAAGAACCACACCAGCCGAGGCCGACGATTACCGCGTCAGCTTTTGGGCGTACATTCGCCATGAACAATACCTCATCAATACTTCGTCAATCACAGGCAAGACGGCAGGTGTCGGGGAGACCGCACTGCTCACATAATTTTTCCGCGCTACGCCTGTCACACAGGGGGCGGCGCGCCTCCGAGGTCGGTCAGAGGGTGTTGTCGATCAAGCTGGTAGGGATGATCTGCAGCTTCTGGCCTTTCTTGCCGATCAGGTCGCGGAAGTCGTAGCGCGCGCCTGGGAAACCGAGCATTTTCCAGCTGGCCATGTCCTTGTTGCCGCCGTAGATCGGGTCGGCCAGAAAGCCTTCACGGACATTGGCGAGGATCTGTTCGAACAGCTCTTTGGTCTCGACGTCGTCGCCCAGCGCCAGGGTGCCGTTCTCCATGCTGCGCAGCAGATCGTCCTGCTGGGTGCCGTCCAGTTGCACGAAGCTTTTCTTGAAGGCTTGCTGACAATGGCTGTCGATCGCGGCCAAGCCTTTGCGCCAGCGCTCGGCCGGGGTGTAGGGCGATTGGGTGCCTTGCTCGGGGGTGCCTTTGACGAATTTGCCGAGGCGGTACAACGTGGCGCCGCGGCCATAGTCACCGGCCAGTTGGCGGTCGATGAACGTGGCGCAGCCTGCTTCCTTGCCGCTGATACTGAGGTCATCGGCCGGGATCAGACGTTCGGCCAAGGCGCCGGCGGTCTCGAACTCGGCTTGGGTGAAATACGCCAGGCCACCCTGACGGGGGGCGGCCAGCGCCGGAACGTTGGCTTTGCCAGGTTCCCAGGGCTGGCCACCGGTGACCACTTCGGCGCGCGCAGCCGGTAGGGTGGACGCGGCGGCCAGTGCCAACGCCGATGAAAGAAAATCTCTGCGCTGCATGATGAATCCTGTTTGGGGGGAGGAAGTAGCGATCGACGCGCAGGCCAGCGCCCTCGCGACCGACCAGTCACGGCGGGCGATGATAAGGCGCGACATATCACCGCGCCATTAACCAATTGACGTGTTCCCCTCAAGAAACTTTCATGAAGCTCGGTGGGGCAAGGTCTCGTCGATGACGATGCGCAGTTGCGGGTGCATCTGCGGTGGGATGTCCAGATCGCCGTTGGCGTACAGCAGGTGCTGGATGGCGGCGTCGGCCTGGCCTTCCGGATCCTGATCGAGCACCAGTGACAGCAGGCCCTCGCGCAGCAACCGGGCGTGTTGCAGGCTGGCCTCGTGAGTGATCCAGGCGGGGCGGATATTGCGCGCCAGCAGGGCTTGGCGGATCCCTTCGGAACCGGCGCCGGTGTTGTAGATGGCGGCCAGGGTGGCGCCGTTGTCCAGGGCGTGGTGCACGGCGCGGGCGGTGAGGGCGTCGTCGTCGTGGCACTCGACCGGGGCGCTGATCTGCAGGTGAGGCGCGCGCTCGTGCAGCACCTGCATGAAACCGCCGATGCGCTGCTGGTGGGCGTGGTAGAGCAGCGAGTTGGTGATCAGCAGTACCTGACCACCGTTTGGGCAGGCCCCCAGCCACTGCCCCAGCAGGCGCCCGGCACTGCGCCCGGCCACATGATTGTCGATGCCGATGTAGGTGGCGCCCACCAGCCCGGACAGGCTGCTGGTGAGCAACACCACCGGCACGCCGCGGGCGATCTGCAGTTGCAGGGCGGCGCGGATCGCGGGGGTGTCGTGGGCGACCACGATCAGCCCCTGGCGCGCAGTGCGCGGACGATTGATGAAGTCGAGCAGGTCTTGCGGGTTGCGGTCGTGCCAGGTCTGGTGTTGCAGCACCAGGCGAGCCTTGAGCAGCCGTGCCTGGCGCTGGAAGGCCTGGGTCAGGCGCTGGTAGTGGTCGGTGTGGCTTTCGACCATCAACAGGTCGAAGCGCAGCAGGCCATGCACGGGTGAGGGCAGCAGGCGCCGCAGGCCCAGCGTGCGTGCGGCGTTGAGCACCTTGCGGCGTTTGACGTCTGAAACGCTGCCGCGCTCGTTGAGCACGCGATCGACGGTGCTCAGGCTGACCCCGGCCAGTTCGGCCACGTCAGTCAGGCCTTTTTTGTGTTTAGCGCTATCCAAGACGACCCTTCCGTGCATGTTGCTTTGGTGGTGGGTGAATGTTGCCGGCCCCTCGGCAAGTGCGCTTTGCCCCCTCGGCGTCGAATACCTGTGGGCGCCAAGTGTGGTCGCGAAGGCGCCCTGAGTTACAGCGCAAATCCCGAGGCGAGCCTGCCAGGCGGCGCTGAATATACCGGTAGAAGGTGGCCGATGTCAGCGCCGCTCGCCTGTGACCCTGCGCGACTGATACGATCCACCACCTGAACGCTTGATTGCAGCGCGCCTCGAATCACACCTGAAACCGCCGGGAAAACACACAGACAATGACGGGCAAGACTCCGGACAGCAGCCGCCGCGCCGGCCGTGGCGTTACCTTGGGCGATGTCGCCCGATTGGCCGGCGTGGCACCGATGACGGTCTCGCGCTGCCTCAATCAGCCCGATACCGTGCGCAGCGAAACCCGCCTCAAGGTGCAGCGCGCCATCGATCAGACCGGCTATGTGCAAAACCGCCTGGCCGGCTCCCTGGCAAGCAACCGCAGCCGGTTGGTGGCGGTGGTGCTGCCGATGGTCACCAACCCGATATTTTCCGACACCTTCCAGGCCATCAACGACCGCCTGACCCGCTCCGGCTACCAAGTGCTGCTGGGTATCTCCGGCTACCAAAGCGAGCAAGAACAAGAACTGCTGGACGTGATCCTCAGCCGCCGCCCCGACGGCATCATCCTCACCGGTACCCTGCACACGCCCGCCAGTCGCAATCGGCTGCGCGCTGCCGGGGTGCCGGTGGTCGAGACATGGGATTTGAGCCCCGAGCCGATCGACATGCTGGTGGGCTTTTCCCATGAGCAAGTGGGCCGCGAGGTCGCCCGCCACCTGCTGGGGCGCGGCTACGAGCAGTTCGCCTTGCTGGCCGTCAACGACCCACGCGGCCTGCGGCGTGCCGACAGTTTCATCAAAGCGCTGGCCGAGCGCGACCTCACCGAGGTGCCGCAGCAGGTGTTCCAGGGCCTGCCGACCCTGGCCCACGGCCGCACGGGGCTGAGTGTGCTGCTCGACGGCATCGAACTGTCGGCGCAGCGGCCGTTGATGATCGTCTGCACTTCCGACACCATCGCCCATGGCGTACTGACCGAGGCTGCGGCCCGTGGCATTCGGGTGCCGCAGGAGCTGGCGGTGATGGGTTTTGGCGACATGAACTTCGCCAGTCATACCTTCCCGGCATTGTCGACGGTGCGCATCGATGGCAAGCACATGGGCGATTGCGCCGCGCAAATGCTGCTGGAGCGGCTGCTGGGCCAGACGACGCAAAACGCGGCAATCGATATCGGCTTTACCTTGATGGAGCGCGGCAGCACCGCCTCAGCCCAGTAACCCCAGCCCCAGGCAGGGTTCGAGGGGGTGGCTATCAACTAGGCGATTCGGCTCTGCGCGGCTGGCCAGGCTTGAGCAACTCACTGATTCCCATGGTCAGCAAAGGGCTGGCCAGGGCGAAATACGAGCTGTCGATACCATAGGGGTTGCCCGCCAGAAACCACGCGATTGTGCTGATCACCGACAGAATGATCCCGGCCAGTGCACCACGCGGTGTACCGAAGCGCGGGGCGTAAAAGCACATCAGCACCACCACCGCCAAGGTGGCCCGTAGCGCCTTGCCGAGAAAGGCGATCATCAACAGCTTGTCGGCATACATCGCCAGGATCAGCGGCGCGAATCCCAGCACCAGGATTGCCACGCGGATAAAGATCCCGGACTTGCGATCGTTACCTTCCTTGTTGAACATCGGGTTGTAGAAGTCTTTCATCGCCAGGGTGGCCGAGGCCAGGGTCCCGGCCGAGATCCCACCGAACAGCGCCCCCGCCAGACCGATCACCACCAGGCTGGCGGCGAGTGTCGGCATGTGGGTGATCAGCACCGGCAGCGCGTCGATGGATTTGATCCCGGGATAGAGCAGGGCGCTGCACATGCCGATCAGGGCGGTGGCCAGGCCGAACGGGATCATCAGGCTCGAGACATACAGGCAGGCGCGCTTGGCGGTCTTTTCGTCGTCGCTGCTCACCAGTGCCTGAATCACGTACTGGGTGGCGAAGATCGAACCGATGCCGCCGATCATCCAGGCGAAGATCTGCCCCCAGCCCACGGCGTCCCAGGCGAACATCTGCGCCGGCAACTGGGCTTGCAAGGCCGTGATGCCGCCGGAAGACTTGAGCGCGAAGACCAGCGCCACAAGGATGCCGATGTACTTGATCAGGGCATGCACAAAGTTGGTGTACACCACCGAGCGCATGCCGCCGAGGCTGACGTAGAACACCGTGACGATGCCGACCAGTACGATGGCGAGGTTCTTGTCGATGTCCAGTACTGCGGCCAAGACAGCGCCGCCGCTGGCATAGAGCGCCACGCAGACGATGCTCAGGGCGAAGATGGTCAGGATGGATGCCGCGTAGCGCACCCCTTCGCCGTAGTTTTGCGCAAGGATGGCAGAGATGGTGTTGAGACCGGTTTCCTTGTACTTCTTGGCCATGACGTAGGCCAGCAACAAGAAGCCCAGGGACAGGGCGACCAGGTTCCAGGCGGCGGAGATGCCGATTTCGAAGCCTTTCTGCGCGGTCCCCAGGCTGACCGAACTGCCGATGAATTCCGACAGCAGCAGCGCGCCGATCAGGTAGGCCGGGAAGCTGCGGCCACCGTTGGTGAAGCCTTCGCTGCTTTTGGCGTGTCTGCGCACCGCGTAGCCGATCAAGGTCATGACCACGAAGTACACGACGGTTAGGCACAGGATGATGACGGTTCTAGTGCTCATCTTTTCTCCGTTCTGCTGGTTTTTATGGTTATTGGATTGCCTGTGGCAATTGCTCTCAGTATGGGATGGTAGCGTTACCATTCAAGCTTTTTTTCAAAGCTAGACGATGGTCCTCCTTGTAGACTTGGTTTGGATGGGATAGGTTTGCTATCAAATGGTAACGCTACCAACAGTTACCACTGTCACGACTGTGCAAATAATTTCCAAATACAAGAGTTCAGGAAACCTGACGATGTCGAAAATCACCTGCGTGCGTACGCTCCGGCTGCCCGAGCGGCCCAAATTGATCTGGCTGGAAATCGAGACCGACGAAGGCTTGATCGGCCTTGGTGAAACCTTCCGCGGTGCGGCGACCGTCGAAGCGGCGGTGCACGAGTTGATCGCGCCGGGGCTGATCGGTCGCGATTCCCGACAGATCGAGGCCATCTCGCTCGAGCTGACCACCCCCTACGTCGGTTTTCACAGCGCCAGCGCCGAGATCCGTGCCGCCAGCGCGGTGGACATCGCCCTGTGGGACCTCAAGGGCCAGCGCCACGGTATCCCCATCTATGAGGCGCTCGGCGGTGCCTGCCGCGATCGCATCCGGGTGTACAACACCTGCGCCGGCTACGACTTCAACACCCAGCAAGGCGCTCGCCGGGAGATCACCGCGAACGACCGTGCACAGGGGCCGTACGACGATCAACTGGCCTTCGCTCGCGACGCTGGCGCCCTGGCCGTGAGCCTGGTGGAAGAGGGCTACACGGCCATGAAGATCTGGCCGTTCGACCGTTTCGCCCGCCAAGCGGGCGCCAACACCATCAGCCTCGCCGAGGTGCAGCAGGGCGTCGAAGCCTTCCGCCAGATCCGCAAGGCGGTGGGAAATCGCATCGAGATCATGTGCGAGCTGCACAGCCTGTGGGACAGCGCTGCGGCATTGCGTATCTGCCAGGCCCTGGAAGAGTTCGACGTGTACTGGGTCGAGGATCCGCTGTGCAAGATGGACGACGCCCAGGCCCTGGCCGACTTGCGCAACCGCACCCGAGTGCCGATCTGCGCCAGCGAAACTCTGGGTGGCGGCACTGCTTACCGCGATCTGCTGAACGCCGGCAGCATGGACTTTCTGATGCTGGATCTGGTCTGGTGTGGCGGCTTCACCGAAGCCCGCAAGATCGCTGCGCTGGCGCAGATCTATAACAAGCCGCTGGCGCCCCACGATTGCACCGGGCCGGTAGCCTTGTTCGCCGGCCTGCAGTTAGGCTTGCATGCACCGACCGCCGTGTTGCAGGAAGTGGTGCGCGCGTCGCTGTCGACCTGGTACGGCGAGCTGGTCACGCATTTGCCCGAAATCACTTCAGGTTTTGCTGCGGCACCGACCCTGCCTGGGTTAGGTACCGCGTTGCGGCCTGAGGTCAAGCAGCGTCCCGACGCTATCATTCGTGAGACCCGTCGTTGATCGCCCATTGAGGACTCATTGCACCGCGCAGGCCGCGGATACCCCGCTGGCCTGGCGCTAACCACCGCTGTCCGGTATCGAGAATTACAATGAAAAAAATAGCTTCTCTTCGGCGTTATATCGCCGAGCATCGCCGCTTCGAGGTGATCGCTTTACTGTTCATCATGATGATCGTCAATCAGGGCGACCGCGCGACCTTGTCTATCGCGGGTGCCAGCGTCTCCAACGAACTTGGCCTCAGCCACGCGGAAATGGGCTGGCTGTTCTCGGCGTTCGCCTGGGCCTACATGCTGCTGCAACTGCCCGGCGGCCTGGCCATCGACCGTTTCGGCAGCGTCAAGGTGCTGGGTATCGCAATCATTGCCTGGTCGGTGTTCACTGCGGCGGTGGGTACCGTTGCCATCATGCCTTTGGGATTGGCGTTCTTCGCGGTGTTCGCTTTGCGCTTTCTGGTCGGTGTGGCGGAAGCGCCGTGCTTCCCGGCCAACAGCAAGATCGTGTCGATGTGGTTTCCGACCGCCGAGCGCGGCACGGCCACGGCGATCTTCAACGCCTCGCAGTACTTCGCTGCCGTGGTGTTCACGCCGCTGCTGGCGTGGATCTCGACGCGTTGGGGCTGGCCGTGGATTTTCTACGTGATGGGCGCCGCGGGTATCGCTATCGGCCTGGTGTTCGTGTGGCGCATCAAGGCACCGGTCGACCATGCTTCGCTGAGCGCCGTCGAGCTCCGGGAGATCCGCGACGGGGGCGCCAACCTGCAGGAGCATCCGCCGTCGGCCGGCAAGAAGCAGAGCTGGGGCGAAACCTGGGCCAGCGCCAAGGAGTTGCTGGGGCAGCGCATGTTTCTGGGCATCTATATCGCGCAGTTTTGTATCAGCACCCTGACGTTTTTCTTCCTGACCTGGTTTCCGGTCTACCTGGTGCAGCAACGCGGCTTGTCGCTCCTCAATGCGGGTCTGTTGGCCGCGATTCCGGCGATCTTCGGTTTTATCGGTGGCATCGGTGGTGGCCTGATTTCCGACTGGATGCTGCGCAAGGGTGTGTCGCTGACCAAGGCGCGCAAGTTGCCGATCTTCATTGGCATGGCGCTGTCGATGAGCATGATCCTGTGCAACTACGTGCAGACCGATGTGCTGGTGGTGGTGTTCATGGCGTTGGCGTTCTTCGGCAAGGGCATGGGCGCACTGGGCTGGGCGATCATCTCCGACGTTTCGCCTAAACGCAGTGCGGGCATGAACGGCGCGATCTTCAACACCTTCGGCAGCGTCGCCGGGATCGTCACGCCAATTGTGATCGGCTATATGGTGCAGTCCATGGGGTCGTTCAATGGTGCGTTGATCTATGTGGCGTTGAATGCCGCCGGGGCGTTCATCAGCTATGCGTTCATCGTTGGCGAGCTGCGTCGTCCCGATGATGAGCTGCCGGTTGCCGACACCGATACTGCGGTGCCCCATGTAGCGTCAACCAGCCTGTAGCGAGGGGGCTTGCCTTGGAAAGAAGCCGCCACCGTGTTTCGGATGGCGGTTTTTTTGCGTTTTGGGTGCTTGGAGATTGAGGAGCGGTCCAGCTCCCATCGGCCATGCGAAAAATCCGCGACCCAACGGGCAGTCATGTATAGGTCCTCTGCGTTCAGGCTTTATACCTGCAAGGCGCAGGGCAGTATCAAAACCAAGGCGTTGATTCAGGAAGCAGCAGCCTTTGCCTTGCCGGGGGCGCGCTTCTTGGCGGTGTAGGTGCCCGCTTTGCCTTTGCGTTTACCCTTCCACGGTGGCTTGACCCCGGCAGGGCCAGCGGTGATGTTCATGCGCATGCCCATGCAGCGTTCCACGTGCTTGCTCATCCACGCCGATTGGCGGGTGACGAACTCTTCGAGGCTCATTTCGCCGCTTTGCACCATGTCCAGTGCTTGCTCCCAGATCGCCGTGGTGCCCGGGTCGGCGATGGCCCGGGGCACGGCGTCGATCAGGCTGAAGGCCGCCGGGGTTGCAGCCAGTGCCTTGCCATTCTTGGTCAGGTAACCCCGGTCGATCAGGCCCTGGATGATGCCCGCGCGGGTGGCCTCGGTGCCGATGCCGGTAGTGTCCTTGAGTTTTTGCTTGAGGCGTGGGTCGTCCACCAGTTTGGCGACGTTTTTCATCGCCTTGATCAGGTCGCCTTCGGTAAAGGGTTTCGGGGGTTGCGTCCACAGGTCCTTGGGGATCGTCTTGGCCACCGTGCAGATATCGCCTGGGGCCAGTGCCGGCAAGGTCTGGACCACTGCAGGTTCGCGGCCCTTGGCGGCGGCCGCTACCGCCTCGGGCATGGCCCGGCGCCAACCGGGTTCGACGATCACCTTGCCCACGGCCTTGAGCGGTTGCCCGGCGCAGTCGAGATCCACTTGGGTGCGATCAAACTCGTGGTTGGGCAGAAACTGTGCCAGGTAGCGTGCGCGAACCAGGGTATAGACCGCCCGGTGCTTGCCGGGCAAGCGGGCGAGGTCGACGCTGGCCGCGGTGGGGATGATGCCATGGTGAGCACTGACCTTGGCATCGTTCCAGGCTCTGGAGCGGCGGCTGGTATCGACGTGGCGCAACAATTCGTTCAACCCTGGGTCGGCTCGGCCCAGTTGGGCAACGATGCTCGGTGCTTCAGCGTGCTGGCTGAGGGGCAGGTAGCCGCAGTCGCTGCGCGGGTAGGTGATGACCTTGTAGGTTTCATACAGGGCCTGGGCCACATCGAGGGTTTCCTGGGCGCCGAGGCCGAGTTTTTTCGAGCAGACCTCCTGCAGCGTGCCGAGGTCAAAGAGCAACGGCGCGGCTTCACGGACTCGCTCGGTCTTTTGTTTGATGACCCGCGCCTCGCCCGCTTGGGTCATGGCTTGGGCGGCGGCGCGGGCGCTGTCTTGATTGAGGCAGCGGCCCTGGTCGTCGCAGTGGTCTGGCGGACCTTGCCACTGCGCGGTGAACAGGCTGTCGCTGCGGCGCAACTGCACGTCGATGGCCCAGTACGCCACGGGCACGAAGTCGGCGATGCTGCGATCGCGATCGACCACCAGCCGCAGGGTGGGCGTCTGTACCCGGCCCACCGGCAGCACGCCCTGATAGCCGGACTGACGCCCGAGCAGGGTGAACAGCCGGCTCATGTTCATGCCGATCAGCCAGTCGGCGCGCGAGCGACCCAGTGCCGAATGGTAGAGGTTGAAAGTTTCGGCGCCCGGCTTGAGAGCGCCCAGGGCCTTGCGGATCGAGGCGTCGTCGAGCGCCGACAGCCACAGGCGCTGGATCGGGCCGCGATAGCGACAATGATCGACCAGCTCGCGGGCGATCATCTCGCCTTCGCGGTCGGCGTCGGTGGCGATCACCAGTTCGCGGGCCTCGCCAAGCAGGCGCTTGACCGCCTTGTATTGGCTGGCGGTGGATTTTTTCACCAGCATTTTCCACTGTACCGGCACGATCGGCAGGTCGCTCAGCACCCAACGTTTGTAGCGCTCGTCGTAGGCGTCCGGCGGGGCGGTCTCGAGCAGATGACCAATGCACCAGGTGACCGTCACCGCGTTGCCCAGCCAGCAGCCATCGCCACGGCGGGTGGCGCCGAGCACCTTGGCAATGTCCTTGGCTTGAGAGGGCTTTTCGCAGAGGAACAGACGCATGGGCAATCGCTGTCAGGGGAGCGGAATGCACAGGATGAGTAAAAACGGCGGGTTGGGCAAGTTTTATCTGTATGGGTATACAGTGCTTCAGGCTTCAGGCTTCAGGCTTCAGGCTTCAGGCTTCAGGCTTCAAGCTTCAAGCTTCGAGCGCAAACCGCTCGCGGTACTCCACCGGGGTGATGTCCATGCTCCGCACAAACGCGCGCCGCAACGTCTCTTCGCTGCCAAACCCACATTGGCTGGCCACGCGCTTGACCGGCAGGACGGTCTCGGCCAGCAGCCGGCGCGCGGCTTCCAGGCGCAAGGCTTCGATGGCACGAGCCGGGGTCTGGCCGGTGGCGCTGCGGTAATGGCGCACGAAACTGCGCTCGCTCATGCCCGCCTGCGCCGCCAGGGTGGTCACCGACAGATCATGGGTCAGGTGTTCGGCAATCCAGCTGTGCAGTTCGCCGAAGCGGCTGTCGTCCTGCTGCAACGCCAGCGTGTTGCTGAACTGCGCCTGGCCGCCCGGGCGCTTGAGGAACACCACTAGATGCCGGGCCACCTCCAAGGCCACACCGCGGCCCAGATCGGCCTCGACCAGTGCCAAGGCCAGGTCGATACCCGCCGTCACACCTGCCGACGTCCATACCGGGCCGTCATGAATGAAGATCGGGTTGGCTTCGACCTTCAAGGCCGGGTAAGTGCGCGCCAACTGCTCGCAACGGGTCCAGTGGGTGGCCACGCGGCGCCCGTCCAGCACGCCGCTGGCAGCCAGCAGAAAAGCCCCGGTGCACACCGAGGTCATGCGCCGGCAGTGCGGCGCGCGTTCGCGCACCCAGGCCACCAGGTCTACGGTGCAGGCCGCCTCGTAGACGCCCCAGCCACCGGCGATGATCAAGGTGTCGCAGGGCGCGTCGCTGGCGGGCAGGGGGGCCGCCACCAATGCCAGGCCGCAGGAGGTCATCACCGGATCAGCCTGGGCCGCGATCACCTGCACCGCATAGGGCAACGCCTGGCCCTGCTGACGCGCCAGATCGTTGGCCGAGGCAAACACTTGCAATGGCCCGGTCACATCCAGCACTTGTGCGTTAGGGAAGGCGAGCACATCGACGATACGCGGGCGAGGGGACATTTGGCGTGATCCGAGGGTAGGTTGGCGGATGCGCCAGAGCCTACGTCGCTAGAGTGGGTCTCGTCTACCGTCATCCTCAGATGCTGTTCCCTAGGAGCTTCGCCATGACCACCCATATCGGTTTCCTGCTGTTCCCCAACATCCAGCAACTCGACCTGACCGGCCCGTATGACGTGCTCGCGTCGTTGCCGGATGTGACCGTGCATCTGATCTGGAAGGACCTGGCACCGCTGCGTTCGAGCAGCGGCCTGGTCCTGACGCCCGACACCTTGATGGACGCTTGCCCACCGCTGGATGTGCTGTGCGTACCGGGCGGTGCCGGGGTCGGGCCGTTGATGGAAGATCCTCAGACGCTGGCTTTTTTGCGCGCTCAGGCCGCCACTGCACGTTACGTGACCTCGGTGTGCACCGGATCCCTGGTGCTGGGCGCTGCCGGGCTGCTCAAGGGTCGCCGCGCGACCACCCACTGGGCCTACCATGAATTGCTCGCGCCGCTGGGGGCCATCCCGGTGCAGGAGCGGGTGGTGCGCGACGGCAACCTGATCACCGGTGGCGGCATCACCGCCGGGATCGATTTCGGCCTGGTGATGGCGGCGGAACTGGTGGGCGAGCAGGCCGCCCAGGTGCTGCAACTGGCGCTGGAGTACGCTCCGGCGCCGCCGTTCGACAGCGGCAGCCCGCACACCGCCCCGGCAGATGTATTGGCGATTGCGCACAGCAAGACCGCCGCGTCCCTGGCGACCCGCCGCGAAGTGGTCGAGCGCGTGCTTGCCAGGGGCGATCTGGCATAGAATCCTTTCCTTTTTCAGCAAGGATTTCCAGCATGCGGGTTCTGACACAGGCAACGGCGATGGCACTGGCGCTGGCTACCTTGGGTGGCTGCGCGCTGCACTCGATGTCATCGGTGCGTGAGCGGGGTGTGGTCGCCAGCTTCACCGGCAAGCGTGCGGCGGCGGATGTCGCCCAGTGCATCGCGGTGTCGTGGCAGAACCCGGCGCTGGTCGGCGCGGACCTGGCAGCCTACACCCAGCCTGGCGCCAAAGGCGGGCTGACGGTCTATACCCGTGACAACGAGTACCTGGCCGATGTCAGCCCTGCCGGCGCCGGTGCCCAGGTCGACTTTTTCGCCTACAGCGATACCCCTGCCAAACAACAGATGATTGCCGCTCTGGCGACTTGCCTGTAGATGCTTATAGCCGTTATTGCCGAAGTTTGATAATTCGGCAATAACAGTTTGGTTATAGAGTTAGCGTTAAATGAAGTAACTGATGTTCTTGCATGCCGTGCCGACCTCTTCGCGAGCACGCTCTGTCCCCGCACTGAAAACAGGTTTATTGACTGGCACGTAGGGAAAGGCTTGCCGGCCTAGAGACGGCTGTCGCTTGTGCCAAGTCTATAGTTATGCAAAACGGTGATTAGCCAACCTCGGTTTTATGTCTTTATGATCGCTCCCACAACAAACCCTGACTCAGGAGTTGCACCGTGGCGATACAGATCAATCCCGTGGCTGGTAAAATTGGCGCTGCCTTGAGCGGTGTGAAGTTGGATGAAAAGTTGTCCGATGATGACTTCAACACCATTGAGCAGGCTTTATTGAAGTTCAAGGTGTTGTTCTTTCGCGATCAACATCTCGATGATTCGCAACATGAAGCCTTTTCCCGTCGCTTCGGTGACCAGGTGCCCCATCCCACCGTGCGCTCAGCCGAGAAGAGCACGGCCATCCTGCACCTGGATGCCAAGGAAACCCGTGCCAACTCCTGGCACACCGACGTCACGTTCGTGGCCAACTATCCAAAGATTTCGATCCTGCGCGGTGTGGTGATTCCGCCTTACGGTGGCGACACCGTCTGGGCCAACACTGCTGCTGCGTATGCCGACTTGCCAACGCCCTTGAAAGTTCTGGCCGACAGCCTGCGCGCGGTACACAGCAATATTTATGATTACGCGGTGCCGCGCGATACCCAGGAAGATGGCGCCAAGCGTTACCGTACCGAATTTGCCGCTGAAGTGTATGAAACCGAACATCCATTGGTTCGCGTGCACCCGCAAACCGGTGAAAGAAGTTTGATCCTCGGGCACTTCGTCAAACATATTCAGGGCGTCAGCTCCCACGACTCCAAACAACTCGTGCGTTTGTTTCATGAGCGTATCACTCACCTCGACAACACCGTGCGCTGGCGCTGGCAGGAAGGCGACGTGGTGATCTGGGACAACCGCGCCACGCAACATATCGCCATCAACGATTACGGCAACGCCCAGCGCATCGTGCGCCGCACCACCATCGACGGCGATGTGCCGGTCGGCGTCGACGGTCGTCCCAGCCAGGCCCTCAAGCCGACGCCGGAAACCCGTTCACCGAAGACCGAAGCCGATAAGAAGCATCTGGCTGCGTAACGCCACACCCTCAATCGTTGGATGGAGCTTATCGATGTCAGTGCGCAAGCCGTCGTTGAATCATGGCAAGAAACGAAACACCCGAGCATTGCTGGGGCTGGCGATTGCGTTGCTGGCAGGCCAGGCCGAGGCCGAGGTGCTGCGCATCGGCGTGGCCTCGGCGGGCGGCGGCGAGCCAGTGACCTTTAGTGGCTCCTCGGTGAGCATCCTGCGCAATCAGCAACTGCTGGAGAAGGCTTTCGCCGGCACCGATACCGAGGTGCAGTGGTTCTTCTTCAAGGGCGCGGGGCCTGCGGTCAACGAAGCGCTGTCCAACAAGCAACTGGATTTCGCCTATGAAGGCGACATGCCGCAGGTGGTGGCCCGCGCCAATGGTCTTGACACCAAGCTGCTGGCGGCGGCCGGGGTGCGTTCCAGGGTCTATCTGGCGGTGCCCAAGGGCTCGCCGATCAAGACCATCGAGGACCTCAAGGACAAGAAAGTCGGGCTGTTTCGCGGGACCAACCTGCAACTGGTCGCGGACAACCTGCTGGCCGCCCACGGCCTCAAGGAACGCGACCTGAAAATCATCAACCTCGACTCCGGCAGCAACCTGGCGGCCCTCGCGGCCAAGGGTGTGGATGCCGGTTTCGGTGGCCGCGAGCTGTTCAAGCTGCGCGACGAAGGGCTGGTCGATATCATCTACGACAATGCCGAGAACGACCCGCGCTACACGCGTCAGGCCGCGTTGCTGGTGCGCGGCGACTACGAGAAGTCTCACCAGGAACAAGTGCAGAAGGTCGTCGATACCCTGGTGGACGCCGCGCAATGGGCCTCCAACGAAGGCAACCGTGACGCGGTGATTACCGAATGGGCGAAGACGCAGGAACCCATCGCATCGATCAAGGCCGACTTCAATGGCCTCTCGCTGCGCGACAGTGCCTCGCCCCTGATCGATGATTTCGTCCGCGGCCGTTACGCCTTGGTGGCTCAGCAGTCGCTGGAGGAAAAACTGATCCGCCGGCCCGTGAGCATCGATGGCTGGTTCGACACTCGCTATCTGGACAATGCCTTGAAGAAAAAGGGCCTGGAGAAATTCTGGACCGCCTATGCGGCTGACGGCAAACAACCCGCCGCCAATCTGGCCGCCGCGAGTGTCGACACCAAGAAAGGGGAATAAGCCATGGCCAGCAGTGCTCATTCAGCGACCGCCGGGCATCTGCCGGCACACCCTCGGGAACGTGCCGCGCAGATCCAGACTCTGCCAGTGACACCGCGCAACGCAACGGCGCAGCCGCTTGATACCGCTGCGGCCAAACCGGCCAACAGTCATAGCCGGGCGCGTCGCCCACTGTGGCATGCGCGGCCGATCTACTTCGCGTTGCCGTGGTTGCTGCCGTTGACACTGCTTGGCCTGTGGGCCCTGGGCGCCGATCGTGGCTGGTTGTCGGCGCAAGTGCTGCCGCCACCGGCCTATGTCTGGCAGACGCTCACCGACCTCGCCACCAGCGGCGATCTGTGGCTCAACACCAGTGCCAGCCTGCAACGGGTGCTGATCGGTTTTGCCGTGGGCGCCGGACTGGGTACCTTGATCGGTGTGAGCATGGGGCTGTCGCGGACCGTCGAGGCTTACCTGCTGCCTACGTTCAATGCCTTGGTGCAGATCCCCATCCTGGGTTGGTTGCCCTTTGCTTTGCTGATCTTCGGTATCGGCGAGCCGCTCAAATACGCACTCATCGCCCATGCGGCGCTGGTGCCGGTCACGCTGTGCACCTTGCAGGCATTCCGGCAGGCGCCCGCGGGGCTGTTGGAAGTCAGCCGGGTCTATGGCTTCAGCCGTCGGCAGAGCATTACCCATGTGGTACTGCCGGCCGCGCTGCCGACCCTGTTCACCGGTCTGCGCCTGGGCTTTACCAAGGCTTGGTTGTCGCTGGTGGTGGTCGAGCTGGTGGCGTCCAGCGAAGGCCTGGGTTACCTGATCGTCTACGGCCGCCAACTGTTCCAGCTGGATCTGGTGATGGCGTCGGTAGTCGTCGTCGGCGCCATCGGCTGGCTGATCGATCGCAGTTTCGACTTGCTGCAACGGCGTTTGCACACCGGCGCCGCACCGGTCGCGGGGCGTCTGGCATGAGCGCGGTGAGAACGCGCGATTATCGCGGCCTGGTCGTGCCGGTGGTGGCCGTACTGGTCTGGTGGCTGGCGGTGCAACAGGGCTGGAGTCAGTCGGGCCTGCTGGTGTCGCCTGCTACGGTGCTCGAAACGGCCTGGGATCAGCTTGGTTCGCTGCCGTTCTGGCGTGGCCTGGGGGCGAGTCTGGCGCGGGATGTCAGTGGTTTTGCCATCGGCACCAGCCTGGGCTTGATCCTCGGTTGCGTGCTGGGTCTGTCGCCGTTGTTCGAGCGGCTGGTGGGGCCGAGCTTCAATACCTTCAAGCAAGTGTCGCTGTTCGCCTGGATCCCGCTGATCTCGGTGTGGTTCGGCCTGGGCGATGTGTCCAAGGTGGTATTCCTGTCGCTGGCGGCGCTGGTGCCGGTGGTGGTCAACACCTGCGACGGCCTGCGCAACGTGCCGCCGGGCTTGCTCGAAGTGGCGCGGGTGTATGGCTTCAGCCGCTGGCAGACCATCATCGGTGTGCTGCTGCCCGCCGCCTTGCCGTCGATCTTCACCGGCATCTACCTGGCATTGGTGTACGCCTGGCTCGCCACCATCGGCGCCGAATACCTGCTGGTGTCGGGGGAGGGCGTGGGCAATCTGCTGATCGATGGCAGCGAGCATTTTCGCATGGACCTGGTGCTGTTCGGCATGGTCGTCATCGGTGTGGTGGGCTGGACCCTCAACGCTCTGGCTCGAGCGCTGGAGCGTCGTTTGCAACGGCGTTACGGCAGCGCCGAATAAAGTCTTTCCATTCTGATCGAGGTTTCGCGCTATGCCCGCCAACGGCCTGTCCCTGCAGCACATCAGCAAGCAGTTCAACGCGCAACGCGGCAATGCCGCCGCTCTGCAGGTACTGGAGGACATCGACCTGGACATCGCGCCCGGAGAGTTCATCAGCATCGTCGGCGCCAGCGGTTGCGGCAAGTCGACGCTGTTGCGCCTGATTCTCGGCCTGGATGGCGACTATCAGGGGCGCATCCTGCTCGATGGCGCAGCCATCAGCGGCACAGGGCTGGAGCGCGGCATCGTGTTCCAGGATCATCGCTTGTTCCCGTGGCTGACCGTCGAGCAGAACGTCGCGGTGGGCCTCAAGAATGCACCGCTGTCGGCCCAGCAGAAGCAGGACAGCGTACGCGAGCACATTGCCTTGGTGGGGCTGGAGAGTTTCGCCCAGGCCTATCCCCGGCAACTGTCGGGGGGCATGGCCCAGCGCGTGGCGATCGCCCGCGGGCTGGTCAACCGGCCTCGGGTGTTGCTGCTCGACGAGCCCTTCGGCGCCCTTGACGCCCTGACCCGCAATCGACTGCAGAACGAACTGCAGCGCATCTGGGCTCAGGAGCGCATCACCATGGTGCTGGTCACCCACGATGTCGACGAAGCGGTGTTCCTCGGCGATCGCGTGGTGGTCATGCAGCCCCATCCTGGGCGCATCCGCCGGGTGCTGGACGTCGACCTGCCGCGTCCGCGGCGGCGCAGCGACAGCGTGTTCATCGCGTTGCGCGATGATCTGCTGAGCGATTTTGCCGAGGAGCATGGGGTGGAGTGAGGCCACGCCAGTCCGAGTGGCTCCGCCGATGTGATGTGTATGGTGTCTGCAGGGGTAATCTGTGCCTGTCGGCCTTTGACGGCTTCAGGTTATCCTGCGCCTTTGCACCTCCTCATCGCCTACCCCCATCGGAGCTCGACCATGGATCGCGTTGTCACCCTTGCGGATATCGAACTCGCTGCCCAGCGCCTCGACGGCCACGCCATACGCACGCCACTGCTGGAATCAGCCGTGCTCAACGAGCGTTGCGGGGCCCGGGTACTGATCAAACCGGAGGTGCTGCAGCTCACCGGTTCGTTCAAGTTTCGCGGTGCCTTCAACAAGCTCTCCAGCCTGACCCCCGAGCAACGCCAGCGTGGTGTGTTGGCGTTCTCGTCCGGCAACCACGCTCAGGGCGTCGCCTATGCGGCGCGCCTGCTGGGTCTCCAGGCCACCATTCTGATGCCCGCCGATGCCCCGCAGATCAAGATTCAACGGACCCGCGAGTACGGTGCCCGGGTGGTGCTGTTCGATCGCTACACCGAAGACCGCGAAGCCATCGCCGCGCGACTGGCGAGCGAGTCGGGAGCTGTCACGGTCAAGCCATTCGACGATCCGCTGATCATGGCCGGGCAAGGTACTGCGGCGCTGGAGATCGTCCAGCAGGCCGGTGAGCAGCGCATCGATGTGCTGCTCTCGCCTTGCGGTGGCGGCGGCTTGATTGCCGGCCTCGGTACGGCGCTCAAGGCCCATCACCCCGATATCGAAGTCTACGCGGTCGAACCCCGCGACTTCGACGACACCGCCCGTTCGCTGGCTCAGGGCGTGCGCGTCGGCAACCCCAGCGAGGTACGGTCGATCTGCGATTCGCTGTTGAGCCCGATGCCAGGCGAATTGACCTTCGCGGTCAATAGTCGTCAACTGACCGGCGCCTTGGGCGTCAGCGATGACGAAGCACGCCAGGCCATGGCGTTCGCCTTCGAGCACCTCAAGCTGGTGGTCGAGCCGGGCGGCGCGGTGGCACTGGCGGCGCTGCTGTCCGGCAAGCTGGCATTGGAGGGGCGCACGGCAGCGGTGGTGCTGTCGGGGGGCAACGTCGACCCGCACAGTTTTGCGCAGATACTGCAAGCGCAGTGACACGTCCCTTGCTGATTCGGCGTACAGGTACTCGATGAGCGATTCTTTCAAGTGGCACGCGGCACCCTCGGGCGATAGCTGTCTGGTGCTGGAATTCGCCAGCGTGCTTAGTCTTCATGCCAACCGCCAGGCCGCCTCGGCGGCAGCAGCGCTCAACCATGCCCGCGACCTCGGCCGCCTGGTCGGGCTGACCGATATCGTGCCCGGCATGGTCACGGTGGGGGTGCACTATCGGCCGGAGCACATCCCTGTGCCGGCCGGCGTTGCAACGCCCTATGCCGCGCTGCTCAGGCAGATAGAACAGTTGCTGGCCGAGCAGGGCAGCGCTCCTGCGGTGGCGCCCAGGCGGATCGAAATTCCCATGTGCTATGGCGGCGAGTACGGGCCTGATCTGCATGCCACCGCACAGGCGTGCGGGGTGTCGGCCGAGCAGTTGATCGCGCTGCACAGCCGTGATTGGCTTGATGTACTGATGGTCGGTTTTACGCCGGGGCATCCCTATATCGGCATCCTCGATCCGGTGCTCAACCCGCCGCGGCGCAGCGTGCCGCGCACCCTTGTGCCCCGCGGCAGCGTCGGCCTCGCCAACCGCCAGACCAACGTCTACCCGGTCGATTCGCCGGGCGGCTGGCACCTGATCGGCCGCACGCCGCTGGCGATGTTCAATGCCGAGCATCAGCCACCGTGCCGGCTGCAAAGCGGTGATCAGGTGCGCTTCGTCGCCATCGACAGCGCGACCTTCGAGGTCCTGCAGGCCGAGGCACAGCCATGAGTATTCTGGTGGTCCGTGCGGGGTTGTGCAGCACCGTCCAGGATGTCGGCAGGCTGGGCTATCAACACCTCGGCGTGCCGGTCAACGGGCCGATGGACGCCTTGGCCCATGGCCTGGCCAACGTGTTGGTTGGCAACACGCTCGAATGCAGCAGCCTGGAAGTGACGCTCCAGGGGCCGACGTTGCGCTTCGACAGCGCTTGCCTGCTGGCGATCGCCGGTGCCGACCTGGGCGCTCGCCTCGATGGCGTGCCGTTGCCACCGGGGCAAGCGGTGAGGATAGAGGCAGGCACGGTGCTGGACTTCGGCAAGCGTGTGCATGGCGCCCGCGCTTATCTGGCCGTGCAGGGCGGCTACCGGGTGCCAGCGGTGCTGGGCAGCCGCAGTACCTTTCGCCGTGGTGGGTTGGGCGGCGTACAGGGCCGCGAGTTGGTAGCGGGTGACAGGCTGGCGTTGGCGTCGAGTTTTCGCAACGCGCCACGGGTGCAGATTCCGGCGGCGCTGCAGGTCGATCCGCTGAGTGCCGGCGAGCGGCCGATACGCCTCCTGCCGGGGCGTGAATGGTCGGCGTTCAGCGCCGAGGCGCAGCGGGCGCTGGTCGATAGCGTCTATCGCATTGGCAACGACTCGGAACGCATGGGCTATCGCCTGGCTGGGGCGCCGCTGACGTTGCTGGCGCCACTGGAACTGCTCTCCGAGGCGGTGCCCTTCGGGACAGTGCAGGTACCTCCCAGTGGTCAGCCGATCGTGTTGATGGCCGACCGGCAAACCACCGGCGGCTACCCGAAGATCGCTCATGTCGCCAGTGTCGACTTGCCGTTGCTGGCGCAGCGCTTGCCGGGGGACAGCGTGCGTTTTGCCTTGATCGACCTTGATCAGGCGCAGGCGTTGGCGGTGCGACAGGCGCGGTTGCTGGAAGCGATCCAGGGGTGAGCGCCGGCGGGCTTTACCCGCGAAAGCGTCCAAAGGGCTTGGGCAGCCCCCCGGATTTATCTCAGACCTTGGATCCACTCCAGCCCGACGAGCCAGGTCCGGTTTCGGGCTTTTCCTTGGTGTCGCTGCTCTCGGGCTTGTCGCCATAATCCACATGCAGGTCGTCATCAAGGCGGTTACTCGACGAGCCTCCCTTCTGCGGCGTTTCGTCGAAGTGCTGCCATTCGGCGCCCTGGAAGCGGAACAGGCTATCGTCGTCCGGTGCTTCGCGGCCGCCGTAGTTGTAGATCGAATAATGCGCGTACTCGACCTTGTCGCCCCAGTTGTCTTGCAGCAGGCCGTCCGCTGCCAGGTCGCGGTACCAGTCGTTTTCGTGCTCGCTGGCCTTCTGTTTTTTGTTGTGGTCGACGAAGTACCCGATGATACCGCCCACCACCGCCAGCACCACCCCGACCAAAAAGAACGGCCCGGTCAGTGCCGCGGCGGCCGCACCGCCAGCGCCGATCAGGCCCGCTGCGCCGAGCACCCCAGCCGAAGCGCCAAAAGCCCCTGAGGCGATCTGTAGCCCGCCGGAAGCCTTGGCCAGTGGGTCGCCGCTGTCGATGCCGCTTTTGATGGTGAAGGCACCGAGGACGATATCGGCGAAGCCACCCACCAGGTCGGTTGCCGGGCCCAGCACCTTGACCACGGATCCGGCGATACGCCCAGCGGTGCCTGCGGCGAGCTTGCTGCCACCGGCGGCGCTGACTGCATCATCCAACGTCTGGCTGATCCCTGAGAACGCCGATTTTTCCGCTGCCGAGCCGCCTGCGCCATCACCGAGCACCGAAGACACATCGCCGTATTTGTAACTGGCCACCGAATCCAGCGCCGAGGTGATCTTGGCTTTCATGTCAGCCGGCAGCTTGTCAGTCTCGAATTCGAACTTGGGCTCCTGGATGCCGCCCTTGCCCCAGATTTCAGGCACCGTCTTGTCGAGCCCGAGGAACTCCACCAGCCCGCCCTTGCCCAGGGCCGTAGCGATATGGTCGCCGAGGCGCACGAACTGCCCCGAGGCGCCAGCAAAGCTGATGAAGTCCTTGGCCACCGAGAGCCGCTGCAAGGGTGTCTCGCCGAGCTTGCCGCCCTGGCCCACCAATTGGTAAATCCCGGAAAAGAGGTTGACGCTGGCGCCCACCGAACCGAGTACGCCTTTGCTGTTGAGGGTGCTGAACACCTGGCCCAGGGTGCCGCGGTCGGCGATCGGGATGTACGGCTTGGACAGCGCGGTATCGAGGTCGGCCTGGCTGATCGAACCCTTGCTCTTGTACACCTCGCCGAGCTCTTCCAGCGCCTTGGTCACCGCCGAAGACTTCTGCTTGTCGTTCAGACCTTCTTCGAGAAACTTCTCGATGGTTTCCTGGGTGCGCCGCGGCAGGTCCACCAGCTCGCCCTTGAGCACGCCTTTGAGCAGGCCGAACAGGTCCTTGGTAGCCAGTTCCTTGTTCTCGTCGGAGATCTTGCTCGGGTCGGCCATCAGGTCGTCGAGGTCGCTGGTCAAGCCATCGGCCTGGATCGACTGCGCGGCCTTGGCGGCGGCCTGCGGGTCGAGCAACGACAACTGCGATAAGGTATTGCTCAGATCCTGCTGGGCTTCGTGACCCTTGCCCTGCGCCTGCAGGTCCTTGAGGTAGAGGATGTAATCGGGGTTGGACGTCAGGTCCAGCAGCTTTTGCTTGATCTCGTCCTTGTTGCCGACATGGCTCAGGGCGTCGTCCATTTTGCTCTTGTAGTCGGCCTGCACGGTAGGGTCGGCGAACAGCGTCGACAGCTGTTCCTGCAGCTTGTTGCCGTCGATGATGTCGTGCATGTCGGCCGAGGTCAGTTCGGTTTGATGATCGTCGAACTCGCGCCAGGTACCGCCGAACGCGCCGGGAGTTTCCTCGTAGCCGGTCAGGCCACGGCCATTCTGGTAGGCGGCCTGGGCTTCGATGGCGCGGACCAGCTTGGCGCGCGGATCATCCTTGGCGATGGAGCCGTCCTCGACGCCGGCGCGATACTGGTCGATCAATTCCTTGGTGGCCAGTTCGCCGACGGTCAGCTCCGGCGAGCTGTCATCGTCTTCATCGGATTTGACCCCGGTGCCTTTGTCGATGATGTTCAGGTCGGTGTCGCTGGGCAGGTTGTACTTGGCGCGGGTATCGTCCACGGAGCCAGCGGTGGAGGCTTCCCATTTGGCGACCACCTGGTCGTACAGTTGCGGGTTGACGTCCTTGGAGACGATGAACTTGCCATCAGCGTTCTCATAGCGAATCAGGCCGTTGCCGAGCTCGTCGGGTGAGCCGAAGGTCATGTCCTGATTTTTCAGGAAGTCATTGGCACCTGCCAGCTTGTAGCCTTCTGCTTCGCTGTCATGGATCGAACCCCAGGCCTCCTTGACGCTCTTGACCTGCTCGAAGAGGTCTGGGGTCAGCTCGCGGGACACCACGATGTGCTGGCCGTCCTGGGTCTGGTAGCTGAGCTGGTTGTCCTCCTGGCCTTCGATCCAGCCGAAATTGACGATGTCGTTGAGCTTGGGCAGCGGCGTATTGCGATCGGCCAGGGTCTCGCCGCCGTTGACGGCCTGCTCCAGTGCTGCGCGCTTGCCGGGGTCGGTGACCACCTGCTGGACCGACACCAGATAGTCGAACAGCTGCGGATTGTCATCGCGGGCTACCACGACCTTCTGGCCGTCGTGCTCATAACGGATGGTGCCCGGCCCCGCCTCGTCGGGCGGCCCGACCGTGGTGTTCATCACCGGCGGCCACACCTCGTTGTCGCCCGCGCGGCGGTAGCCATCGGCCTCGCTGGCGCTCAAGCCGGTGAGGCTGGCGTAGGCGTCCTTGACGGCCTGAAAAAGCGTCGGGTTGTCGCGCTCGCTGACCACCACCTTTTCGCCGCTTTGAGTGACATAGCGAATCACCCCCGGACCGGTCTCGTCCGGCGGCCCGACGAGGGCGAAGTCGCCGAGCTTGGCGGGCGGCTGATCGTCGGCGTTGGCGATTCGGTAGCCTTCCTTCTGGCTGGCCGACACCCCCGACAGCGCCTTGTAGTCATCGCTGACCTGGGTGAACAGATCGGGGCTGGTCTGTTGATCGACGATGACCTTCTTGCCGTCGCTGGTCTCGAAGCGGATCAGCCCCGGGCCGACTTCGTCAGGCGCACCGATACGCGCGTATCCGCCCAAGGTGTCGGGTGCTGCTGCGTCGCTGGCAGCCAGGCTGTAGCCGGCTTCCAGGCTGGCGACCACGCCCTGGATTTTCGGCTGCACGTCCACCACCTGTTGATACAGGGCCGGGCTGGTGGATTTGTAGACGATCACCGCCTCACCGTCGCGCGTGGTAAATCGCACCGTGTCCGCTGCCACCGTGCCGGGTTTTTCGATGCTGGCGAAGTCGCCCAGCGCCGGGGCTTTTTCGTCGGCGGTGGCGGGGCGGTATTGCACAGCCTCGCGTTCGCGGGTCTTGAGCACCTGGGCGAAGCGTGCTCGCGCGCCGGGGGCACCGGCAGGCGGCACGGACGAATCGGGGTTGGCGACGGGGTTCAAGGACATACGTGCAATTCCTGTTGGACGTTAGTGATGTGAATGGCAACGACATGCACACAAACTCGATCCGATCATGGGCAGGGCACTGGAATAGTCGCGTGGGCAACCCGGCTGAACGAAGAGTATTGCGCTGTTCAATATATGTTGGGCGTTGGAACAGTATCAGCCTGCGCCGTGAAGAACAGCCGACGCGGATTATTTTCACAACGTTTCACAGGCGCCCGGCAGGCTCTGGCAATGGCGTGGCGCCGTGCTTAACGGCGTCGCGCAGCAAAAGCGGGGAGGGATCCGGCCGTTATGAAAGTTCCCGAAGTGCGAAAAAATAATATTAGAGTTAAAGCCTTAAAAGTGGCGGCTATTTGATGTCATGGTAAGCGATAATTATTGAATATCAGCTTTCACAAGTTTTCACAGCGCAATGCAAGTTGCTCTGAGTAATATCCGTCCGGCACTGAGGCAGAACGCTCAATTGAACATGGATAAGCAAGAAAGTGACGCAGTGCACTTTCATTCAACAGTGCTCTAGCGTCTTCAAATGAGCGTCCTGGACCCTAGTGACAGATCCATACACTCACTCGTTGGAACAAGGAGATACACCATGGCCGATACTCCACCAGTAAGCTCGGGCAACGCCGATTCCGCTATCGACAAGATGGAAGCGACCTTCAACATGGCGATCGAGAAGTCCGCCAAGATCACCGAGATCTCCACTGCCAAGAAGGCAGAGCTCGACGCGACCAAACAACGTCCGCAGAACTGACGTCGTTCATGCGGGCAGTGTTCGCACTGCTCGCGTGCCTCACAGGGTGGTCGACTGATCATGACAGCATTGATTTCACCGACTTCGTTACCTCGCCAGGCAGCCGCTGCGGCGAGTGCAATCCAGCTTGAAATAACCGCGGGCCTGCACCAGGGCGTTTGCCTGGCTTTGGATCTGCCGGCGTACCTGATCGGCAGCGGCGCCGGTGCCGACCTGCTGCTCAGCGATGCCGGGGTGGCTGCTGCGCATCTGTTGCTGCGTCTGGAGCGCGGCACCTTGGCAATCGAGGCCCGGGGTGGCGATGTGCACGTTATAGACGCGGCGGGCCGTTCGTTGCGGGTACCCATGGGCAACGGACACCGCGCGCACTTGCCGGTCGATTTACAGCTTGGCACCGCGCAGCTGCGCCTGCGGGAGGCGGCAGCCAAGGCGCACACCGCGCCATTGCTCTCGCGCCGCCATGGCCAGTGGCTTTGCGCTGCGCTGTTCATGGGCCTGTGCGCGGCGGCGTTCGGCTCGTTCAGCCTGCAGCGCGATCACAGCGCAATGGCAATGCGGGCCAAGGCTGGAGGTGCAGAGGCCCCGGTGGCGTTGGCAGCGACCAACACGGCCACGGTCGAACAGGCGCAGCTTTGGTTGGCCGAACAATTGCAAACCGCGCAGCTGACCCGTATTGAAATCGGTCCGCGCGACGGCGGCCTCAGCGCTCAAGGCAGCGTCACCCCAGCACAGCGCAGCGCCTGGACCAGCGTCCAACAGGCCTTCGATCGGCGTTTTGGTCAGGCCATCGTGCTGCATCCGCAGGTGTCCGTCAGCAGCGTGCCGGCGACCCCGCGAGTTCGCTTTCAGGCTGTGTTTTTCGGGCCCCATCCCTATGTGATCAGCGATACCGGCAAGCGTTTGTACCCAGGCTCCGCAGTGGCCGATGACTGGGTGCTGGAGCGCATCGAGGCCGATCAGGTGATCCTCGCGCGCGGCACCGAACGCTTTACCTTCACCCTGTGACGAGCCATCCATGAAAGTCGATCCGCGCCCCGATGTGCCTGCCGTACAGGGCGCCAGCAGCGAACGAACGCCTGCGGTCGAGGCCCTGCGGCCTTTGCAACCGCGGGCCGAGCAACGTTTCGAGGCCTTGCTCAATCGCCGCGAAGTGCGCACCCGGCGCTCCCTGCAAGGCGAACTGGAGCGCAGCGCCGGTAGCGATGAAATCAGCGCCCAGCTGTTCAGCCCGGCGCGCTCGGTACAGGTTCTGCACTACCTGCTCGATGAAGTGCTGCCGACGCTGGATGCCGAACCGCAGATCAAGGCCCTGGCCGAGCAGTTGCTCGGCGAGGAAATCGACACCCGCCAATGGCTCGATCAACAGCGCATGAATGAGGTCCCCGCATGAGCACCTCCCCACAGCGACAAAGCGATCGCCGCGACAGCATCGAGTTGCTCAAGGGCATGGGCCAGCGCTACCGCCGCAGCGGTCAGGCGCAGCGGGCGCTAGTGATGCTGTTGATCGCCGCCCACCTGGCCCCGGACGACGGGCCACTGCTGCACAGCCTGGCACTGGCCTTTACCGACAGCGGTGACAGCGCACGTGCACTCGCCGCACTGGATCGTTTGCAGCGGTTGGAGGGCGAGTCGGCGCCGCTGTTGCTGTTGCGCAGCCGCGCGTTGTGGCGAGCCGCCCAGCGTGATGAAGCACGGCAATGCTTCAAGCATTACCTGGCCTTGCGCAAGGTGGCGGCATGATGCTCGTCGCCCGCCTCAATGCCTTGGCGCGCATCGCCGCGCAACGCAGCGACGTGATCATCGTCGCTTTCATGCTCATGGCCATCGCCATGATGATCATCCCGCTGCCCACCTATCTGGTGGACAGCCTGATCGGCGTCAACATCGCTCTGAGCGTGCTGATTCTGGTCGTTGCGTTTTATATCCATCACTCGGTGGAGTTCTCGGCATTGCCGCCGCTGATTCTGCTCAGCACCTTGTTCCGCCTGTCGCTGTCGATCACCACTACGCGCCTGATCTTGCTGGACGGCAATGCCGGGCACATCGTCAAGGCGTTCGGCGACTTCGTCATCGCCGGCCAGGTGGTGGTCGGCCTGGTGGTGTTTCTGATCATCACCGTGGCGCAGTTCGTGGTCATCACCAAAGGCGCCGAGCGGGTCGCCGAGGTGGCCGCACGCTTCACCCTGGACGCCATGCCCGGTAAGCAGATGAGCATCGACAACGACCTGCGCAACGGCGATATCGACCAGGCCGAGGCCCGTCGCCGGCGTTCGCGCCTTGAGCGCGAAAGCCAGATGTTCGGCGCCATGGACGGTGCCATGAAGTTCGTCAAGGGCGATGCCATCGCCGGTTTGGTGATCCTCGCGGTCAACCTGCTGGGCGGCATGTTGATCGGCATGCTCGAACGCGACATGCCCTTCGCTCAGGCCGTGCACACCTATTCGTTGCTGACCGTCGGCGACGGCCTGATCGCGCAGATTCCGGCGCTGTTGATTTCGGTCGCCGCCGGTACGGTGGTCACCCGGGTCAACAGCGAGGGCACCGAGCACGACCTGGGCACCGAGATCGTCCGCCAGCTGGGTACCAGCCACCGGGCATTGTCGCTGACCGCCTTGATTCTGCTGGGCGTGGCCTTTCTGCCGGGCTTCCCCGCAGTGGTATTCCTCAGCCTGGCGGCCATACTCGGCGGCTCGGCCTTCGTGCTTTGGCGCCGCGAGCGCCGCACCCGCGAGCTGGCCCTCGATCCTGTGGGAGCATCGCTTGCTGGCGAAGACGCCAGCACAGAAGGCCTCACCACGCAGGCCGAACACTCGACCGACGGCCTCAATCCAGCTGATGCGTTCCCACGCCCGCTGCACAGTCGTGTGCTCCTGACACTTGGTACGACCCTGGCCGCCGAAGCGCCACCGCAACCCCTGCGCCAACGCATCGAAGCGTTGTGCCACGACTTGCGCGGTGAGTTGGGCATCGAGGTGCCTGTCCCTGACCTGTGCATCGATCGCCAACAGGGCGTTGGTACCTACAGCGTCGAACTCGAAGGCGTGCCGGTCCGTGAAGGCGAGTTGCCGGCCGGGCACCTGCTGCTGCAGGACGATCCCGTGCATGCGCAATTGCTCGACCTCGACTGCCTGCCAGCACCTGCCCCCCTGGGCAAAGAGCAAGGGCAATGGCTGCCACGCGAACAACAGGCGCGCCTTGACGAGGCTGGCATCGGCTATCTGACCACCGAGGAAGTCCTGGTGGCCCTGCTTGAACGCACCTTGCGTCGTTACGCGGCCGACTTCCTCGGCATCCAGGAAACCCGCGTGTTGCTCGAACGGGTCGAAGCCGAGTACCCGGAGCTGGTCAAGGAGGCGTTGCGTACCGTGCCCTTGCAGCGTGTTGCCGAGGCCTGGCGGCAGTTGGTCGCCGAAGGCGTTTCGCTACGCAATCAACGCGCATTGCTGGAGGCGATGGTCGAGTGGGGCAGCCGCGAAGCCGATCCTGGGCGCTTGGCCGAACACTTGCGCGCGGCCTTGGCGCGGCAGATCAGCCATCAACATGCCGATCGCCAGCGGGTGATCAGCGCCTTCGTGCTGGCGCCTGCCCTGGAAGAACAACTGCGCAATGCCGTGCGCCGCCAGGACAAAGGCCGCGAAGCGATATTGCCCGATGACCTGGGCCGCGCCTTGCTGACCCAACTGCGCGGCCTCTGCGGCCAGCGCCAGGATGACGACCGCAGCGTGCTGCTCAGCCATCCCGAATTGCGCCGCGCACTGCGGCGCCTGACCGTGCGCGGCGAGCTGGAGCTGGCGGTGCTGTCGTTCCGCGAACTGGCCGGCGAATACAACCTGCAAGCGGTCGGCACCTTGCACCCCGTCGATACCTCTTCGCGCCGGGCCGGCAATGGCGGCGCAGTCACTAGCCTGGCGAGTGCCTCATGATTCGATTGCGTATTCCGATGTTCTGTCTGTGGCTATTGGCGTTAACGGCCAGCGCTGAAGCCTTGGGCGACAACATTGCCAAAGGCGCCCGCGGCACCCTCGACCTGGCCACCGGCGAGGGGCGCATCCTGCATTTCGCTGCGCCGGTGGAATCGGTGCTGGTGGCGGACCCGAACATCGCTGATCTGCAGGTGGTGTCGCCCGGGGTGATCTATATTTTTGGCAAAAATGCCGGGCAGACCAGCCTGATTGCTCTGGGCGACAACGGTGAACAGACCGCCGCTCTGACCCTGGCGGTGGGCGCTGGCGCCCAGGCCGTAAGCCGGCCGCTGCAGAACCTGCATCCCGGCAGCCAGACTCAGGTGAGTGCCGCTGGTAACCGCCTGGTCGCGCGTGGCAAGGTCAAGGACGTCGGCGAGGCCACGGACTTGAACGCCTTGCTGAGCACTGAAGGGCAGGGCTTGCAGAGCGCGATCAACAGCGCCGAATACAGCGGCTCCGCCCAGGTCAATATCCGCGTGCGCTTCGCCGAAGTCTCGCGCAACGAGCTGCTGCGCTACGGCGTCAACTGGAACGCGATGTTCAACAACGGCACGTTTTCATTCGGTCTGTTGACGGGCGGCGCGCTGGCCGCCGATGCCGCCAGCGGCGCCTCCAATGTGATCAGCGCCGGCCTGGCGTCGGGCAACGTCAATATCGATGCGATGCTCGAAGCCTTGCAGAGCAACGGCGTGCTGGAGGTGCTGGCCGAGCCCAATATCACGGCGATGACCGGGCAGACGGCGAGCTTTCTGGCCGGTGGCGAAGTCCCGGTGCCGGTGCCGGTCAATCGCGACCTGGTGGGGGTCGAGTACAAGCCCTATGGTGTGTCGCTGCTGTTCAGCCCGACCCTGCTGCCCAACGGTCGCATCGCCTTGCAGGTGCGCCCCGAGGTGAGCAGCGTGGTCACCACCAATGCCGCCACGGTCAATGGTTACCTGGTGCCTTCGTTTCGCGTGCGCCGTGCCGACACCCGAGTCGAGGTGGGCAGCGGCCAGACCTTCGCCATCGCCGGGCTGTTCCAGCGCGACAGCTCCCAGGACATCGACAAGGTGCCGATGCTCGGCGACATGCCGATCCTCGGCAATCTGTTTCGCTCCAAACGCTTCCAGCGTAACGAAACCGAACTGGTGATCCTGATTACCCCGTATCTGGTCGAGCCGGTGCGCGGTCGCACCTTGGCCACGCCACTGGATGCGCAGCCGACCACCGCCGCCGCCGGTCCGCGCAGCGGTGGAGCGTTCGGGTTCTATCTAAATTGAGGGGCCATCCGATGCACACACTCCCCTGTGGGAGCGGGCTCTGCCCGCGAACGGCGCAACGTGCAGCCCGCCGTCGCGCAGCCGCCATGCTGATGCTGCTGTTGACCCTGAGCGGCTGCCAGACCCATCTGCCGCCGGCTTCCTATTCACCGGATTACACCGCGTTCACCGGTGCCGACGGCCGTACCCAGATGCTGCCACGCGAATGCCTCAAGCCACCGGCCGAAGACAGCATTGGTCTGGGGGACGACTTCAAGCCGTTACTGGCCCCCGGCTGCGCCAACAACCTGCTGCTGATGCAGATGGTCGAGCAGCGCGACGACCTGACTCAGGGCCGCGCCACCGGCCCGACCATGGCCGCACCGGTGGGTCGCGCTGCGCAGATATACATCGACGGCTATGACCGCGAAGAGCTGCGCCGCCGCCAGGCCGAGCAGCAGGCCGCTGCCGGCACTCAGGGGGGCGGCAAGTGAATCGCTCAGTGAGCGCTGTCGACCAGCCCCAGTTCACGGGCTTGCTGGATCGGGTCCTTGATGGCCTTGATGCGTCGCGCCTCGACCAGCAGGGTCTGGCGTTCGCTGGCGGAGATGTCTTCCAGCGTAAGTGCCGCTGCGTCCTTGTCATGGCCGGCGAGCACCGTCACCAGCAACTGGTTGCGCTGGTGCCGGGGCAGGGCGCGGGGCGACAGGCCGACGCTGCGGATGGTGCTCAGGGCCTGTTCGTGCTGACCGCCGAGGGCGTAGGCGAGGGCCAGGTTGCATTGGGTATCGAGGTCGTTGGGTGCCAGCTTCAGGCTGCTGCGAAACGCCGACTGCGCCGCAGCCGCCTGGCCACGCAGAATCTGCGCCACGCCCAGGCGGTTGAAGGTCAGCGCCTGGGGCGCGTCGACGGCGGCCTGGGTCAGCACGGTGACGGCGCGATCGAGCTTGCCGCTACGCAATTGCGCGGTACCCAGCCCCAGCAGCGCGTCGCTGTTGTCGGTCTGCAGTTCCAGTGCTTGTTGGTAGGCGCGTTCGGCGCCGCGTTCGTCATGGGCGGCGAGCAGCGCGTGGCCGAGCTTGAGCCAGGTATCGACATTCGCTTCGGGCTGCTCGGTGGCACGCTGGTAAAGCGAGGCGGCCGAAGCCGGATCACCGCGTTGTTCAAGGTCGCCGGCCAGGCCGATCAGGCGCTGGTAGCTGTTGGCGGGCGCGGCCGGTGGCGCGGGCGTGTGACTGCAGGCGCTGAGCAGCAGGGCGCCGGACAACAGCGAGCCGAGCAGCAACAGGGGAGGCGCGTAGCGGTGGGTCATGAACAGCACTCTTGGACGCAACGAAGCGGCCATTTTATCGGCTTGGCAGGCAATAGCGACCCCTATGTTCAGGAATGTCAGGGGGCGGCTCGATGAAGCTGCCCCTGATCCGCACCTGCCTGATCCTGCTGCTCGGTCTTAGCCACATGGCGCATGCCGAACTCCCTGTGGGAGCGGGTTCTGCCCGCGAGGCGTCGGCCAGCCAACCGCTATGGTTCGACGAACCCTACGCCTACGTGCTGGTGGAGCAGGACGTGCGCGCCGCCCTGCAGGAACTCGGTCACAACCTCGGCTTCGCCCTGGTGTTCTCCGACAAGGTCCGCGGCAAGGCGCGCAGCACTGTCCACGCCAAAACCGCTGGCGACTTCCTTACCCAGCTGTGCGACAGCAACGGGTTGACCTGGTACTTCGACGGCAGCGTGCTGTACCTCAACAGCGATGACGAGATCGCCACGCGGCTGTTCCAGGCCAGCCCGGCGCGGCTGCAAGCCTTGCGCGGTTACCTGAGCGAACTCGACGTCAGCGGCCCGCGTCTCGAGCAGCGCGATGGGCCCGAGCACGACGAGCTGCTGGTCAGCGGCCCGCCGCCGTACCTGGCGCTGGTCCAGCAACACGTTGATAACAGCGTGCCGCCCCCGGCGCCCCCAGCTACCCGTGAGCGCGGCGTGCGAGTGTTCCGTGGCAGCACGGTGAGCCAGCAATGAATCCCTTCAGTCCCCTCTGCCGAGCGGCAGAGACCACGTAAAAAGGAGCACTACCCATGGCCGTGAATCCCGTCGATACCAACACCGATGTCAGCACCAGCAGCGAAACCCAGTTCAACGCCGCAGTCGACAATGCCCAGAGCAGCGACATGACCGATGAAGAGTTCACCAACGAGCTGATCTCCCAGGCGGTGATCGTCGGCGGCCAGTTCATCATCATGCCGCGGGCCCAGGAAATGCTGAACGACGCCCAGTCGGACGACGACGAAGAATAACCCGAGGTCCCTACCATGACAGTCAGCCTTGCTGCTGCACCCGCGGCCGCTGCCGTGCCACCGGCGGCGTCGACCGGAGCCCCTGGGGCCTCGCAGAATCTCTTCGAGCACATGGCCGAAACCGCCAAGGGTGCGCCGCAAGGGGCGAGTCCGACGCAGCTGGGCGACAGCCTGATGGAGCGCCTCAATGGCTTTATCGATCGCCAGCGCACCTTTTCGCAGCAGGCCGATTCGCTGACGCGCAGCAGTGCGCCCAGCGCCAGTCCGGCAACCACTGCGGGTGCTGCAAGCCCGCCCGCGCCGGTCACCGTCGCTCAGGGCCAACCCACAGCGCGGGTCGGCGATGGCCAGATCGACCAGATCGTTCATTCGCTGGGGCGCATGTTCGACTACTCCATCGAAACTCAGATGGTGGTACGCGGCGCCACGCAGATTTCCGGCTCCGCCAACACCTTGATCAAGGGGCAATGACCATGACCCGCCGCGCCTTGCGCCTGACCCTGATGGTGGTCTTGACCAGCCTGCTGCAGGCCTGCGACATCGACCTCTACACTAACCTCGGCGAGCGCGATGCCAACGCCATGCTCGCGGTGTTGCTGCGCGATGGCATCCCGGCGCAACGCAAGATTCAGGACAACGGTCAGCTCAAGCTGGTGGTCGACGAAAAGCGCTTCGCCCAGGCCATGGCGGTGCTCGATGACGCCGGTCTGCCGGCGCAGAGTTTTTCCAACATGGGCGAAGTGTTCAAGGGCAATGGCCTGGTTTCCTCGCCTGTGCAGGAGCGCGCGCAGATGGTCTTTGCCTTGAGCGAGGAACTGTCCCATAGCGTGTCCGAGGTCGACGGAATTCTGTCCGCCCGGGTGCACGTGGTGCTGCCGGACAACGACTTGCTCAAGCGAGTGATCTCGCCATCCTCCGCCTCGGTGCTGGTGCGTTACGACCCGCAGACCGACATCAATGTGCTGGTGCCGCAGATCAAGACACTGATCGCCAACGGTATTTCCGGGCTCGATTACGACCGCGTGTCGGTTACCGCAATCAAGGCACGGATGCCCGCCAGCAGCGGCACGCAGCCGGTCATGGCGAGTTTCATGGGCCTGTGGATGCTCGAGCAGGACGTCAGCCGGGCGCGCTGGTTGTTCGGTGTACTGCTGGTGTTGGCGTTGGGTCTGGGCGGCTTTGTCGGTTGGCAGGCGTGGTCGCGGCGCCGCGCGCAGACGCTGTATGCACTGGAGCAGACCCCATGAACCACCTGCTGGCCTGGCGGGCCTTGACCGCACAGCCGCTGCGCTTCGTCGATCACCAGTCACTGCGCGGCTGTTTCGCCCAGGTGCTGTCGGATCGGGCCATTGGCGAGATGACCGAGTCGGCGCGTTTTAGCGCTCGGTTGCTGAAGCTGCTGATGGCGCACTTCCAGCTTGCGCCCTTGGCAAGCCTGACGCCCGTCAGTGAAGACGATCTGCCGGTATTGCTGTTGTCACCATCGGCCTTCAGCCGTTTGCCGCGCTTGTGTGGGGCGGTCTGGCATGCCGCCGCGCTGAGCCGTGAGGTACGCGGGGCGGTGGTCAGCGAGTGGCGTGAGCAACTGGGCCCCGAGGTATTCAATCTGGCGCTGCAACACCGTGAATGGGCTGGCGCGGCGAATCTGCTGCACAGCCCGTCGGCGTTGCTGGTGGCCATCGATCGCGACGGCCAGGCCTGCGTGGCCGATTGGTTTGCCGCGCAGCCTGCGCCGTTGCAGGCGTGGTTGCAGTTGCGCCTGCCACAGGCGGCGCTGGACTCGCAAACTTCGCGGGCAGAGCCTGCTCCCACAGTGTTGCCCAACGCTGTGGGAGACTCTGTGGCTGTGGGCAAGCAGCGTCGGCCTCTTCGCGGGCAAGCCTCGCTCCCACAGCACGAGCAGCATCTGCGCCATACACCCGTGGGCGCAAGGCTTGCCTGCGAAGGGGCCGGCAAGGCGCGCAACGAAGCCCCGGACCCTCAACGTATCGAGCTGGTCCGCCGCCTGGCCGTCGTACTCCAGGCGACCCTCGATCAACCCTCCATGGAGCCTGCCGATGTCCCTGCCTGATGACCTCGCCAACAGCCTGCCGCCGCAGCCCGGCGTCCGTATCCTGCGAGCCGCCCAGACGGCGCAGTGGATCGATGGCTACGCCTTCGTACAGGCCGCCGAGCAGCACGCGCGACGTCTGCGCGACGACAGCGAAGCGACCCTGCGCGAGGCGCGCAGCGAGGCCTTCGAGCAGGCCCGTCGGGAGGGGGACGAGCAGGTCGCCGCCTTGCTTGCACGCACCGCCACCCGCGCGGATGCCTGGCTGTTGTCCCTGCAGCCGGCGATCGCGCAACTGGCCGTGGCCATCGCCCGGGAGATCATTGGCGAGCTGCCGAGCGACGAGCGTGTCGCGCGTTGCACCCGCCAGGCCTTGTCAGCGTTTCGCCACGACCAAACCTTGACCTTGCAGGTGCCCCGCGCCGAGGTCGACGCGTTGCGCCGCCGCCTGGACCAGGATGGGCTCGATCATATTGGTGTGGCCGCCGACGACCAGCTGGCGCCAGGCGACGCATGCCTGTGCAGCCCGGTCGGTCGCGTTGAATTGGGTCTGGAGGCGCAGTTGCAGCATATTCGCGCCAGCTTGCTTGGGCATGACGAGCAGGGCGGGGAAGTACGCCCATGACGACCTTGATACAGCCGCAAGATGGCGCCGATCCGCTGATCCAGTGTCTTCACGAGCGTCTTGGCCATGCCCGCCCACGGCCGCTGAAAAGTACGGTGCGCAGCGTCCGCGGGGTCCTGCTGCGAGCCAATCTGGCCGGTGTGCGTATCGGTGAACTGTGCCAGTTGCATGACCCGGACAACCCGCAGCGCCTGAGCGCAGAGGTCATCGGCTTCGACGAGGACGAGGCCATTCTCTCGCCCATCGGCTCGCTGCAAGGGCTGTCCAGCCGCACCTGGATCACCGCCACCGGCAAGGCCCTGGCGGTGCAGGCCGGGGACGCGCAACTGGGCCGGGTGATCGATGCCATGGGCGGCTATCTGGACGGCGAGCCGGCTCTGGGCTTGCTGCACGCGTGCCCACTGTATGCCGAACCGCCGGCGCCCTTCACTCGCCAGCTGATCGAGCGTCTGCTGCAGTTGGGCGTGCGCGCCATCGATGGCTTGCTCACCGTCGCTCAGGGGCAGCGGGTCGGGATTTTCGGCGAACCCGGGGTGGGCAAGTCGTCGCTGCTGGCCAGCATCATTCGCCACAGTGATGCCGATGTGATCGTCATCGGCTTGATCGGCGAGCGTGGTCGCGAGGTGCGCGAACTGCTCGATGTGCAGCTCGACTCCCAGGCCCGAGCACGCACCGTGGCGGTGGTAGCGACCTCGGATCGACCCGCAGCCGAGCGTGTACGTGCCGCTTATGTGGCCACCGCCCTGGCCGAGTATCACCGCGACCAGGGGCGCAACGTGCTGCTGTTGCTCGACAGCCTGACGCGGTTTGCCCGTGCCCAGCGCGAGATCGGCCTGGCGGCAGGAGAGCCGCCGACGCGGCGAGGCTATCCGCCGTCGTTGTTCTCGGCCTTGCCGCGCCTGCTCGAACGTGCCGGGCCGGGACCTTCGGGCACCATCACAGCGCTGTATACCGTGCTGACCGATGGTGACGTGGCCAGCGACCCGGTGGCCGAGGAGGCCCGCTCGATTCTCGACGGCCACATCGTCCTCAGCGGCGAGCTGGCGCAGCGCAACCATTTCCCCGCCATCGATGTGTTGCGCAGCCGCAGCCGCTTGATGGAGCAGGTGGCCAGTGCCGAACAGCGGCAATTGGCGGCGCGCATGCGCGAGCTCATTGCCCGGCGGCGGGATATCGAGATGTTGATTCAGGTTGGCGAGTACGTTGCCGGCAGTGACGCGTTGGCCGACGAGGCGATCGCCCGTCACGACGCCATTCAAGCTTTTTTGCGTCAGGCGCCAGATGATCACGCCGACGCGCTGGAGCAAATGCGCAAGGTGTTCGCTTGATGTCCGTTGCCAGGAGCTATTGATGGAGACGCCGCCATGAACGCCAACCAATTGCGGGAATTACGTGCGTTGCGGGTGCTGCGTGAGCAGCGTGCGACCCGAGAGCTGGCGGCCCAGCAGCAGCTGTGTCGCGAAGCCGAGAGCGAGCGTGATGCCGCTCGCCAGCGCCTGTTCGAGCATCGCCAGGCATTGGCCGGCGAAGCCGAGGCGTTGTATGGAAAGTTCTCCGAAGGCCTGTCGGTAAAGGCCTGGCAAAACGCCCAGGAGCATTTGCACAGCCTCGAACAGGACCGCCACGCCCTGCAGGCCGACCTCGGTGATATCGAACAGGGCCTGCAGCTCCAGCAGCAACAGCGTGACGCCTTGAGCCAGCAGCGCCTGCGTCGCCAACAGCAGGCCGACCAGTGCCAGGACCTGCTGGACCGGCATCTGCAAGACCAGCGCCGCGCCGTCGAGCTACGCGATGACGAATTGCCCCACGCTGCACTGGGAGCACCGCGATGAATCAGGAATTGCCAGAGCGATCACGACAGGCAAGGGCCGCTGCCCCAGGCAGTGGGATACCGACAGAGTCTGCCGATGTTCGCCCATTGCATGTGCCAGAGTGGCCGTCAGGGCCTGCCGAGATCACATTGCACAATCGCCTGCACCTGCGTCGCCAGCCGTGGCAAGGCGAGGTGATGGGGCAGTCACTCAGGGTCCAGTGGGGCAAAGACGAGACCGCGCTCGACGGTGATCATCTGCTATTGCTGTGCGCGTTGGGCGAGGCTCGGTTCGGCTTGAGCCTGCCCAGGTCAGTGGCTCGGCAATTGGGGGATATGCCAGAGATTTTCACGAGCAGTGAAGGCCTCTTCGCGGGCAAGCCTTGCTCCCACAGTGCACGGCCTGACAGCGGTGTAGAGTCGGGGGATATGCCGGAGATTTTCGCGGGCAGTGAAGGTGTCTTCGCGGGCAAGCCTTGCTCCCACAGTGCACGGTCTGCCAGCGGCGTAGATGCGTGGGAGCAAGGCTTGCCCGCGAAGGGGCCGCAGCATTCACCGCAGCGCCCCAGCCCCGTCGACCTCGCCACCAGCCTGCTGATCGAGTACACCTGGCTGCCACTGCTCGAATCCTTGGAAACGTTGCTTGAGCAGCCGCTACGCATCCTCCCCAGCGCGTCTTTCGAGGCGCACTTGCGGTTAGATCTGACCCTGCGACTGGGCGACCACGCTGCGCAATCCGCTTGCCTGGTCATGGACGCAAGCAGCGCCGCTTTGATTGTCGACGTCCTCGACCGCTGCTGCCCCAGGGCTCCTCTGGCCTTCGATACGCTGCCCGTCGCCGCACAGCTGAACGCCGGTGACGCGCCGTTGACCGTCGCCGAGTGGCAGAGCCTGCAGCCGGGCGATGTGGTCATGCTCGACCAACCTGCCGATGCCGACCCCAGCCTGGTGATCGGCGAGCGGTTGCACGCGTCGGTGCAAGTCGACGGCGGCCGTTTACGGTTACGCCAGCCGCTGAAAACAGTCCCTTTTCCAGTGAACAGGAACCACCCCATGAGTACCCTCCAAGCAACGGACGGCACCCTCGACAGCCTGCCCCTGACGCTCACCTGCCAACTGGGCAGCCATGAATTGACCCTCGCGCAATTGCGGGAGATGGGCCCCGGCAGTGTCCTGCCGCTGACCACCGACAGCGAACGGGTCGAGTTGATAATCAATGGCCGCCGCGTCGGTCATGGCGAGCTGGTGCGCATCGGCAGTGGCCTGGGCGTACGCCTGCTGAGCCTGGCCACTCCATGAACGGCTATCAGCCCAATCTGATCGAAATCATTCTGGTGGTGGCGACCATCGGCCTGATTCCGCTGGCCGTGGTCACCCTCACCGGGTTCATGAAAATCTCCGTGGTGCTGTTCCTCATCCGTAACGCCTTGGGCGTGCAACAGACGCCGCCCAACCTGGTGCTGTATGGCATCGCGTTGATCCTGTCGGTGTACGTGACCACGCCGCTGATTGGCGAGATGTATCACCAGGTGCAGGGTCGGCAGCTGGACATGCAGAACGTCGAACAGCTCAAAGAGTTAGGCGATGCCTTGCGTCCGCCTTTACAGGCGCATCTATCGCGCTTTGCCAACGAAAGCGAGCGCGGCTTTTTCGTGCAGGCCACCGAGACCCTCTGGTCGCCTGAAGCCCGCGCCGATTTGCGTGACGACGATCTGGTGGTGCTGGTGCCGGCGTTCGTCAGTTCGGAGCTGACCCGCGCCTTCGAGATCGGCTTTCTGCTGTACATCCCGTTTCTGGTGGTGGACCTGCTGGTGGCCAATGTGTTGATGGCCATGGGCATGTCGATGGTCTCGCCGACACTGATTTCCATACCATTGAAAATATTCCTGTTCGTGGCAATCAGCGGCTGGTCGCGATTGATGCACGGGCTCATTCTTAGCTACGGGTGACACCATGGGGCAGGACGTTTTTCTTTCGTTGATGAAACAGGCGCTGATGACCGTGCTGCTGTTGTCGGCACCGGCGTTGGCGGTGGCCATTATCGTCGGCTTGAGTGTCGGCCTGTTGCAGGCGCTAACGCAGATCCAGGACCAGACCCTGCCGCAGGTGGTCAAGCTGGTGGCGGTCTTGCTGGTGATCGTCTTCGTCGGACCGCTGTTGGCCGGGCAGGTCGCCGCGCTGGGCAGCCAGGTGCTCGACAATTTTGCGCTGTGGACGCGCTGAGCCCCGATGGATATCGGCTTGCCCAGTGCTTTCGTCGAGTTGGCCTACCCGACCATCAGCTCCGCGTCGCTGGCGGCCAGCCGCGCCATGGGCCTGGTAATGGTCACCCCGGCGTTCAATCGTCTGGGGCTCACCGGGATGATCCGCACCTGTGTGGCGTTGGCGGTGTCGGTGCCGATGCTGCTGCCGGTGTTCCAGGCCTTCACCGCCATGCCCGAGCACAACGGGTTTTTCATCGCCGGGCTGATGGTCAAGGAGTTTCTCATTGGCGTGTTGATCGGGTTGCTGTTCGGCATTCCGTTTTGGGCGGCGGAAATGGCCGGCGAACTGGTAGACCTGCAACGGGGATCGACCATGCAGCAACTTCTCGACCCGAGTGGCTCGGGGGAGTCGAGTGTGATGGCGACCTTGTTGACGGTGATGCTGATCACCCTGTTTTTCATGTCCGGGGGGTTCATCATGATGGTCGGCGGCTACTACCACAGCTATCAGTTGTGGCCGGTGACCGCCTTCACCCCGTTGTTCGCCAGCTCGGCGTTGATGGCGATTCTGTCGATTCTCGACCAGGTGATGCGCATTGGCGTGTTGATGGTCTCGCCGCTGTTGATCGCCATGCTGATTACGGACCTGATGCTCGCGTACCTGTCGCGCATGGCGCCCAACTTCCACATCTTCGATTTGTCGTTGCCGGTCAAGAACCTGTTTTTCTCGGTGCTGATGGTGATTTACATCGGCTTTTTGATCCCGGTGATGCTCGACCAGCTGGCGGCCTTTCGCGGTACCGTCGAGGTGCTCAAGACGCTGTCGGGCGTGGGCGGATGAAGAGGTGCGGCGATGGCTGATACCAGCGAAGAGAAATCCCAGCCGGCCACCGACAAGAAGCTGCGCGAGGCCCGCACCAAGGGCCAGGTCGCCAAGAGTCAGGACTTGGTCTCGGCCATGGTCATCCTCTTGTGCACGTTGTGCATCGCCCTGCTGGTGACCCGCGCCCAGGCCCAGGTGACTGCGCTGGTCGATCTGGTCGCGCAGCTGTATATCGAGCCGTTCGCGGGTGTCTGGCCGCGGGTCATCGACCTGGCCGAGCAGATTCTGCTCGACCTGACGCTGCCAGTGGTGGCGGTCACGGTAGGGGCGGTGATCCTCACCAATCTGATCACCATGAAGGGCGTGGTGTTCGCCGTCGAACCGATCAAGCCGGACTTCAAACGGATCAATCCGGGCGAAGGCTTCAAGCGCCTGTTCGCGATGCGCAACTTCGTCGAGTGCATCAAGGGGCTGGTCAAGGTCAGCCTGTTGGGCCTGGCGTTTTACGTGGTCGGGCGTCAGGCGTTGCAGGCACTGATGGAGGCCTCGCGGTGTGGCGCGGGCTGCATCGAATCGACCTTTTACGCGGTGCTCAAGCCGCTTGTGTTTACCGTGCTGGCGGCGTTTCTGTTGCTCGGCGCGGTGGACGTGATGATGCAGCGCTGGTTGTTCGGCCGGGACATGAAGATGACCCGCAGCGAACAGAAACGCGAACGCAAGGACACTGACGGCGACCCGTTGATCAAGCGCGAGCGGCGCCGTCAGCGCCAGGAAATGCAGGCCTTCGCGACCCAGCTGGGCCTGGGGCGTGCCTCATTGATGATCGGTGACGGCAGCGGTTGGCTGGTGGGGCTGCGCTATGTACGCGGCGAAACCCCGGTGCCGGTGGTGGTGTTCCGGGTCGAGCCGACCCAGGCCCAGGCCAGCTTGCTGGAGGCTACCGGGCTGGGGATCGCCATCGCTGCTGACCAGGCGCTGGCAGCGGATATCGCTCGGCGTGCGGTGGCCGGTGATCCGATCCCGGACCACTGTTTTCAGGCGGTGGCCGACTTGCTGGTGGCGGCGCGCTTGATCTAGCCTGCCAGGTTGCCCTGAAGGCGGCGCAGCGGCAGCGGTTCGTCGATGCGCTGCGTGTCGGCGGCAATGCGCGTGGTCCAGAAACTCAGGCCATGGCGTTGTGCGCATTCGTCGGCCTGGGCGAGCAAGCCTTGCAAGCGCTCGGTACTGGCCGCCGGGCCTTGGCGGCGCAGCAGTTGCGCCTGCACGCGCAGCAATTCCGGCACGTACCATAACTCCTCGCGGCTGCGGACCAGCGTGAGGGTTTCTTCGAGCATTTCCAGCCCCAGCTCCTCCAGCCCCAGCAGCGCCAGGCCTTGCGCGTACTCGCAGCGCAACAGGCTGTAGAGCGGCGAATGGCCCTGGTCGCGCAGCTGGTTAAGGGCTTCGCCAAGCTGCGGCACGCCAATCTGTGGTGCGCCGTCGCGAATCGCCAGAATGCTGTCGAAACAGCGCGCCAGTTGCCGCCACAAGTGCAGCTCGCGGCCTTGTGAACTGTCCTTGAGCAGGGTCATCAATTGCCGGGTCTTGTGCAGGCTGCCCACCATCAGGGTGATAGGGATGGCGCTCAGGCACAGGGTGTACCACAGGCTGGCGGGGTGGCAGAGGTTGATGGCGTCCTGGACGTTGGCGTCGACAGTCAGCAGCGCTTGGCCGATATTGCCTTCCAGCAGTTGCACCTGGGCCAGCAGCGAGCGCGTGGCGATGCGCTGGTCGAAATGCATCTCCACCAGGTGCGAGCGGGCGCAAAGCGGTGAGCTCAGCGCTTGCGCCACGGCCTGACGAGCACCGGCAAGGTCGGCCATGTAGAACAACGGTACGGCGCGCATCCGCATCCCGAGCATCTGCCGATCGTCTTGCAACGGATTGCGCGCATGGGTCAAGAACTGCTCGGCCAGGGTCAGCGCCAGGCGATGCTGGTTGGTGCAGATACGGTCGTTCCACAGGCCCCAGATCGCGCGCAGGGCGCTGTCGGTGTCACCCAATGCGTCGGCGTCGATACGCACCTGGGCCCAGGCTTCGCGCATCTGGCTGCTGGCCCCATAGGTGAGCATCAGCAAGCTGGCGCTGACGGTCAGCAGGCGCATGCGTTGGCGTGCCGTGACCGGGGGCGCCAGTGGTGCATTGCTCAGGCCTTGTTTGACCCACTCGTGGCATTCGCCGATCAGCGACAAACGCAACAACAGCGGCGCACTCAACAAAGTCAGCTCGACCGCCAATGGCCGATCGCCGACGTCGGCATAGGCCCACTGCAGTGCGCCGCGCAGGGTGTCGATCTCCACGGCATATTGGTTGAGCCAGTGCTCGGGGCGCAGGCGGTCCAACTGTTGGTTGGCACGGTGCATGAGCTTCAGCGCCCACAGGGCGTGGCGATGGAATACCTGGCGGCCGGTGCCTGCCTCATCGAGTTTTTGCACGGCATAGAGGCGAGTCGTTTCGAGCAACCGATAGCGTTTGCCATGGGGGTGTTCGGCCAGGCTCAGCAGCGATTTGTCGATCAGATTTTCGAGCAGTGGCAGGGCATCGCGCACATCGTCCAGGCCGAGATCGATGACGGCCTTGACCGCCTCCAGGCTGAAGGAACCCTTGAACACTGCCAGTTGTTGCAACAGTGCCTGCTCATCACTGCCGAGCATGGCGTAGGTCCAGTCCAGCGCAGCACTCAACGAGCGCTGACGCGCCAGTGCGGTGCGCCGGCCAGTCATCTGCAAGCGAAAGCTGCCGTCCAGCAATCCGACCAGATCTCGCAGGCCGAACGCCCGCACTCGCGCCGCCGCCAGTTCGATGGCCAGCGGGTTGCCATCGAGCTTGCGGCAGATACAGGCGACATCGTCGAGGTCGCCAGCGCTGAAGACGACATCGGCATCGAAGCCGCGCACCCGTTGCATGAACAGCTGTAGTGCCGGGTATTGCTCGACGTCCTCGACACGCAGTCGCTGGTGCTCGGCAGGGACCGGCAAGGGCGCGAGTTCATGCACGTACTCGCAGGCAGCGCGCAGCGGCTCACGGCTGGTGACCAGCACATGGATGCGCGGGTTATGCAGCAGCAGCGTTTCTACCGCCATTGCGGTGGTCTCAAGTACATGCTCGGCGTTGTCGAGCACCAGCAGCAGGTGGCTGTCGCCCAGGGTGTCGGCCAGCTCCTGCAAGGGCGTCGCGGTTTCGGTCGCGATGCCCAGCGCGCAGGCGATCATGCCCTGCACCGGTTGCGGGGCGTCGATAGGGGCCAGGTCGATAAAGCGTACGCCATCGGCAAAGTATGGCTGCAAGCGGTCGGCGAGGGCCAGGGCGACAGTGGTCTTGCCCATGCCTGCGGCGCCCGTGAGCGTCAGCAGTCGATGCACCTGGACCTGCGTGCTCAGGGCCTCGAGCAACGCTTCACGGCCGACGGCGGTGACCGCGCTGGGCATGCCTTGGGCGGTGCTGTTTGTGATCGTCAGGGGCGCCAAAGGCTGCGGCATGTTCGTGATGGCGCTGGGCGACAGTGTCGGGGTGGCGGGCGTCGCAGCCATTGGCGCATCGACTGCAGCCGCCGGCGGCGCGCTGGGCGTTGCACGCAGAGGCGCGCTGAAGCGGTAACCGCGCCCTGGCACGGTGCTGATACAGCTGAAGTTGCCCTCGGCGCCAAGCACTCGCCGAAGGCTGACAATCTGCGCGCGCAAATTGCACTCCTCGACTACCGCCCGTGGCCAGGCCAGCGCCAGCAATTCGTGCTTTTCGAACAGATCGCCCGGGCGGCTGGCGAGGGCGACCAGCAGGGCCATGGCGCGGCTGCCGAGGTTCACCGGCTGACCGTCGCGCAACAACAGATGCTGGCGCGAGTACAGCGCAAAGGGGCCGAAACACAACGGGGCTTCGGCCAGGTCCGTGGCCGGCGCGACGAGGTCGACGGAAGTTGCAGAGGTCGGCGTACGGGCATTCATGGTGAAAAGCCTTCTGTCCTGGCGCCGGGCGTTCACTATCGAACAGGCGCTCTTTTTGGTCCTGCGGTCGGGTGACCGTGCTTGCGGTTTGCGCAGTGCACCATCGATGGGCAAGCGTTGCGCAGTGGTGCTGGAAATCCCTAGCGGATAAAAGGGTCAAGTGAAAAGTTGTTTAAATTTATAGCAGGTTATGTGCCATTTGTTACAAATTAGCAGGGGGAGTTGAGCATTGCGCTCTGCGGGCTGCAAATCTGTGTGGCCTGTCGCAAATGCAGCGAGGGGGCTTGCCCCCAATGAACTTTCAGACGTGGTGGTGTCTGCAAAATCCATCGGGCGCAAGCCCCCTCGCTTCACACGAGTGTTACCTCAGTCGCGGGTAGCATGTGCCCAGCGCAGGTCCTGACGCGGGGCTTTTATCTTGATCCGCGACTTGGCCTTGGTCAGCACCGGCTCATGCACCGGTTCCGGGTCGCGCAGGAAGGTCATCATCACCGCGCTCAATGCATAGAGCCCGGTAAACGCCCAGACCACACCGCCCAGGCCGAAGCTTTCGTTGAAGATCGCCACCACCGCGGGCCCGACCCAGGTCGAAGCGCCTGCGCCCAGGCTCAACACCGACAGCGCCGCAGCTTTGTTCTGCGGCGCCAGCGCCGGTGCCAGAGCCGACAACGGCACAAAGCACGCCAGCGTCAGGCCATAGAACGCGCCGAACACCGCGGCCAGCATGAAGTTGTGCGGGAACGCCTGAGGCATGAAGAAGAACAGCGGCGTACTGATGGTGCTGCCGACTGCGCCCAGCCACAGGATGGTGTTGCGATAACCGATGCGCGTGCTGATCACGCTGGACGTCAGGTTGCCGATGATGTTGAACACGAAGACGATGGTCAGCAGGCGCAGCCATTGCTCCAGGGTAAAGCCGACGGTGTCCATGAAGAACCCCGGCATCACGATGAGGAAGCCGAACATCGACGAGGTATTGATGATCCGCACCAGGCCCACCAGGCTGACCTTGGGGTTGGTCCACATGATCGTGATGTTCTTGGTCATCGAGCGCAGCGGTTTCTCGCCCTCGGGGGCGAGGCGCTGCATGCCGTGGGCTTCACGCATGCCGATCAATCCGACCAGCCCACCGAACACCACCAGCGCGAACGATAGCCAGAACGTCTGCAGGGCGCCGATCAGTGGAATGGCGAAACTCGCCACCAGCGAACCCAGGGTCGGCAGGCCAGCGGCATAGGCCACCCAGAACCAACCTACCGCCAGACCCATCTTGCGCGACGGCGTAGCGGCTGCGATCCACACCAGAAAGCCGTAGGCGAACAGCGGGTAGCCGAAGCCGCGCAGGCCATAGGTGAGCAGGATCATCGGGTAGCTGACTTTCTCCAGTCCGTAGATCAGGAACAACGTTTCGAACACGCTCCAGATCAGCAGGCCAAGCATCATCACGCGCTTGGGGCCCCAGAGGCTGGAAAGGGCACCGGCCAGCCAGGAGGAGATTGCCACGGTCACGCCGTACAGGGTGAAGACCACCGCGATGCGGTCGTCGGCCATGCCGTGATCACTGAGATAGGGGGAGAGGTAACCGAGTTCGACACCGTCGCCGATCATGAAGATCAGCAAGCCGACGAAACCCCAGAACATGGGGTAGGGAATGCCCAGCATCTTGCAGAAGCGGGAAAGGGGGGTGTTCGGAGTGGATTGATCGCTCAATGTCACGTTCCTTTTTGTTGCACGGCGTTGGCGTACGCCGAATGAATGGCCTCTATGAGGTTGTTGGGCAGACTCGATGACACGGCGATCCACAGGGTGTGCGGTCGGGGCGCGCGAGCAAAATGACAACCGTTGCAGGATCGCCGAGGGTCGACGTCCGATGCCCTGTGAATCTATGTTTTTTATAGATGTTCGAGCAGGTTGCCTTTTTGTTATCGCACCTGAACCGGTTCAGCGCAACCGCTGCAAAGGCTCTGGGGTGCGACATTGCGCCCGGTTGTCGGCGCTCGAGGCCAAGGGGGATGGGGGCTGGGGATGTTTCAAGAAATTTCAAAAAAAGTGGCAATTGGCCCTTGGATTTACAAGGGGGAAACCATTCCCAGGAAAAACGTAAGTATCGTAAATCGGCTTTTAGTGCGGATGATTCTCACTACCATGGGTGGCTTCGCGCCGTTCGCGGTGCCTGGCCTTCAGGATTTGCCATGTCTCGTCTCCTCGCTCCATCGACCCTTGCCCTTGGCTGCTGCTCGCTTTACAGCGTGGCCGTCAGTGCCGAAATTACCCCTATGGAACTGCCCAACCAGGTAGTCACCGCTTCGGGCTTCAGCCAGCAACTCAAGGACGCCCCGGCGTCGATCACGGTGATCAGCCAGGAGCAGCTCGCCAACAAGTCTTACCGTGACGTGACCGACGCCTTGCGCGACGTACCCGGAGTAGAGGTCACCGGCGGCGGCAGTACCAGTGATATCAGGATTCGCGGCATGTCGTCGCAGTACACGCTGATCCTGGTGGACGGCAAGCGGCAGGACTCACGGGCTACGCGCCCTAACAGCGACAACTCCGGCATCGAGCAGGGTTGGTTGCCGCCGCTGGCCGCCATCGAGCGGATCGAGGTGGTACGCGGGCCGATGTCGTCGCTGTATGGCTCCGATGCCATGGGTGGGGTGATCAACGTGATCACCCGCAAGGTTTCGCAACAATGGTATGGCAATGTCCGCAGCGAGCTGACCCTGCAGGAGCACTCCGCCTCGGGCAATGCCAACAACACCGATGTATTCGCCGCCGGGCCGCTCATCGACGGGTTGCTGGGGCTGCAATTCTACGGGCAACGCAATCGGCGTGACGAGGATCGCTTCATCCGCGGTTTCAAGGAGCAGTCCACTGACAGCGGGACCGCCAAGCTGGCGCTGACCCCGGACGCGTTCAACACGTTCATGCTGGAAGGCGGGCATACGTTGCAGCAGCGCGACAGCCACCGCGGGCGCGCGGGCACCAAGGACGATCACAACAACTACGCGCGCACCCATGTCGCCCTCAGCCATTCCGGGCGCTGGAGCGCGTTGCACAGCGACAGCTACATCCAGGCCGATCGCAGCACCAACCCCGGCCGTGAGATGGACCTGCGGACCACGCTGGTCAACTCGCAGATGTCGTATTTCGGCGATCGTCATGTCACCACCGTCGGGGGGCAGTATCTGTACGAAGACCTGACCGACCTGGGCAATCAATTGGAGGCGGGCGCTGGCCTGAGCACGCTGACACGCTGGTCCTGGGCGCTGTTCGCCGAGGATGAATGGCGCCTCACCGAGGACTTTGCACTCACTGCCGGATTGCGCCTGGATCAGGATGAGAACTATGGCGGGCACTGGTCGCCGCGGCTGTACGGGGTCTATCACCTGGACAGCCAGTGGACGGTCAAAGGCGGGGTGTCCACCGGCTATCGTTCGCCCGATATCCGCGCGGCCGTCGACAATTGGGGGCAGATCACGGGTGGCGGTGGCGACCCGGCGATCATCGTCGGCAATTCGAAGCTCAAACCTGAAACCACCATCAGCCAGGAGCTGGCAGTGATCTGGGACGGCCAGCAAGGCGTCAGCGGCGGGCTGACGCTGTTTCGCACCGACTTCAAGGACCGGATCACCTCGCAGCGGCGCTGCGTAGACAGCACCGGCAACGCCTCGGGCCAGTGCATGATCGGCGCCACCGCGTACAAGTTCATCAGTGACCGCATCAACATTGATGAGGCGCAGTTGCAAGGCATCGAGGCGACCCTGGATTGGCAATTGTCCGAGCGCCTGTCGCTGGCCAGCAACTACACCTTCACGGGCTCCGAGCAGAAGACGGGTGCGCTCAAAGGCAAGCCGTTGAACGACACGCCACGGCATATGTACAACACCACGCTGAACTGGCAAACCACCGACCGGCTGGCCTCCTGGACACGGTTGAACTACCGCTCCAGCAGCCTGGAGTATTTGCGCAATGGGGATTCTGAATACACGCCGGCCTACACCTTTGTCGACCTGGGCGCGGCTTACAAAGTGACCCCTGACCTCAAGCTGCTGGCCGGGGTGTACAACGTGTTCGACAAGCGGATCGGCTACGACGAGTACCATAAAGTGCTGGATGGTCGACGTTACAGCGTGGGGGTGGATTGGGCGATCTGACAGGGCGCCGGTCCCTGCTGTTTCTACCGGGTCGCTGAGAGTCTGCGTCGATGTTCAAGCATCGACGCAGCCTGTCTTTCGGCGAACTTTGTCCCTTGACCCAGCGCGGCGCGAGGCGTGACGGTTTCAGGGAATTGCTGCGCCCAGCGTATCAGGGCCGTCGCGTGGGCGCTTTCGCCTCTGCTGCGACTTGACCGCAAAGGGCAATGCCCTCAAAGCCCCTCCACAAACCCGCGAATGCGTCGACACGCCTCGGCCAGCTTGTCATCCCCCAAGGTAAACGACAGCCGTACAAAACCCGCTGCCGGTGCGCCGAAGGCTTCGGCATCCAGCACCGCCACGCCGGTTTCGTGGAATAGCCGCCAGGCGAAGTCCAACGAGCTGAGGCCAGTGCGGCGTACGTCCACCAGCACGAACATGCCGGCATCGGGTTTGAGCACGTTCAGGTGGGGGCAATCACCGAGGCTTGCGATCACCAGGTCGCGACGACGGCGGTAGACGGCGCGCATCTGTGTGGTGACTTCATCGTGACAGTCAAGCGCTGCCAGGGCCGCAGTCTGCAGAAAACCCGGCAACCCATAGGTCATGCACAGCATCAGGGTTTCGATATGGCCGATCAGCCCTGGCTCGGCGATCACCCAGCCGACCCGCCACCCGGTCATGGCGTGGGACTTGGAGAGGCTGGCGACGACCACGCAGCGCTCGGCCATACCGGGCAGGGCAGCGATGCTGAGGTGCGGCACGCCATAGGTGAGGCTTTCGTAGACCTGATCTTCGATGACCCATAGATCGTGGGCGATGGCCAGTTCCGCCAAGGCATGCACCTCGCTCGCATCGAGCACCACGCCGGTGGGGTTGTTCGGGTTGGCGATAAAGATCGCCCGTGTGCGTGGGGTGATGGCGGCAGTGACCGCGTGCGGATCGAGCCGAAAGCCGTTGGCTGCCGGGCAGGGCACCCGCACCAGTGTCGCCCCGGACGCCTGGATGGTGGCTTCGTAAGTCACGTACATCGGCTCCAGAACGATGACTTCATCGCCAGGCTGCAACAGGCACATCGAGGTGGCGAACAAGGCGTTTTGGGCGCCGACTGCGGTGCAGACGTTCTCGGCCGCCAGCGGCCGTTGCCACAGCCGGGCGTAGCGGGTGGCCAGCGCTTGGCGCAACGCCGGACGTCCGGGAATTTCGGCGTAGTGGGTATCTCCGGCATGCAGTGCCTGAACCGCAGCCTCGGTGATGGCGGCTGGCGTGGCGAAGTCCGGATCGCCGATGCTCAGCACGATCACATCGCGCCCTTCGCGCTCGGCCACCACTGCGGCGTGGTGAATGTCCCAGGCGGCGACGCCTTTGCCGGCGATGCGGTCGGTGAACGGGGAATAGCGCATGAGTGATCCATCTCTGCAAGGTCAAAAAACCGGAGGCGCCCGGTCAAGTGCGCTAACCATAGGAGAGGCGCCGCCGTTGTTCAATAGCTGCCAGCCTTGTTGCGATCATCTTGCGGGCGCCTGAACCGATATCGTTCGGGCGCATGAAGCGATGGGCGGATCGGCGAACACCGTGTGAGGCAACTCGTGACCGCGGCGGCTCTTGGTCTAGCCCTTGCTCTTGAACGCCGCCGGCTGCAACCCGAACGCATCCAGCCTCGAGCGCAAGGTGGTCGGTCGCAGGTTCAGCAGCTCGGCAGCGCCCCCGGCACCCGCGATCTTGCCTTGACAGGCCTGCAACGCCGCGATGAGGTTGTCGCGCTCCAGGTCGCGCTGTTCGGTCTGTGTGAGGATGCGCATGCCGGCGCGACTGGGCAGCGGCTGATGGGCTACCGCTGGCGCATTGGGCATTTCCAGATGCAGGCGCGCGCCGGTGGAAATGATCGCGGCGCGCTCCAGCAGGTTCTCCAGCTCACGGACGTTGCCCGGCCACGGATAGCGCTGCAGCTGTTGGATATCGGCCAGGCTGAGGACCGGTTCGCGGCGCTTGAGGCGGCGGCAGGCGAGGGTGAGAAAGTGCTTGGCCAGGCCGGGGATATCCTCGGGCCGGCGGCGCAGGGGTACGGACTCGATCGGGAAGACGTTGAGACGAAAGTACAGGTCCTCGCGAAAGCGTCCCTGGCTGACTTCGCTTTGCAGGTCGCGGTTGGTGGCAGCAATGACCCGCACGTCGACCTGCCGGGTGACGCTGTCGCCGACGCGTTCCAGCTGCTGTTCCTGCAGCACGCGCAGCAGCTTGCCTTGCAGGTCCAGAGGGATTTCGCCCACTTCATCGAGAAACAGGGTGCCGCCATGGGCCAACTCGAAGCGCCCGACACGCTCGTTGATGGCGCCGGTGAAGGCGCCTTTGACGTGGCCGAAAAATTCGCTCTCGAACAGCTCGCGCGGGATGGCCGCGCAGTTGACGCGGATCAGCGGGCGGTCCCGGCGCAGGCTCTGTTGGTGAATGGCGCGGGCCAGCAGCTCCTTGCCGGTGCCCGACTCGCCGCAGATCAGTACGTTGGCGTCGGTCGGCGCCACCAGGCGAATCTGTTGGTGAATGCGTTGCAAGGGGGCACTGCTGCCGATCAGGTCATGGCCACCCTGGTCCACGGCGATCTGCTCCTGCAAATAGGCGTTTTCCTGCTCGAGTTGCTGTTTGAGCTGCTGCACTTCGCTGAGCGCCTGACGCAATTGCCGCTCGGTTTCGAGCCGCGAGCTGATGTCGCGGAACACCACCACCGCGCCTACCAGTTCGTCGCCATCGCGCATCGGCGTGCTGGTGTATTCCACCGGGATCGGCTGGCCGTCGCGGTTCCAGAAGACTTCGTGGGTGACGTGGTGCACTTCGCCGTCGTTGAAGGCGGCATAGATCGGGCAATCGGTGCCGCAATAGGGTCTGCCATCCGCGTGGTGATGGTGCATGAGGTCGTGGGTGTTGCGCTCGACCATGTCGGCGGCGCTCCAGCCGAGGATGCGCTCGGCCGCGGGGTTGACGAAGGTGGCGTGACCGCGACGGTCGATGCCATAGATGCCTTCACCGGCGGCGCCGAGGATCAGTTGCGGAGTCAGGGCTTTCATGGTGATCCTCGAACGGCGGGGGAGCCGGATATGACGATATATCGTCGATATTAGTACGAAGTGTCGTTAATGACGAAATATCGTTTATCTAAAAATTTAAAATTACTATGTTTATCAATGGATTAAATGATAAATGAAGTTGGTACGTGCTGTGCTATGGGTTTAGGTAACCCATCTCGATGAAGGAGTGACACCATGCACGCCGATGCAAGCCAAACCCAGCGTCAACCCCTGACCGAACGTATCCTCGCTGCCAAGCTGGATAAAAACCTCACTTGGGAAGCCCTCGCTCAAGGCACCGAATTGAGCCTGGTCTATGTCACTGCGGCCTTGCTCGGGCAGCATCCCCTGCCAGCCGCCTGCGCAGAAATCGTTGGCGAGCGCCTGGGCCTCGACAACGACGACATCGCTCGCCTGCAAGCCATCCCGTTGCGCGGCAGCATCCCTGAGCGCATCCCCACCGACCCGACGATCTATCGGTTCTATGAAATGGTGCAGGTCTATGGCACCACGCTCAAGGCCCTGGTCCACGAGCAGTTCGGCGACGGTATCGTCAGCGCCATCAACTTCAAGCTCGACCTGAAAAAGGTCGACGATCCCGAGGGCGGCAGCCGCGCGGTGATCACCCTCGATGGCAAATTCCTGCCCTACAAACCCTTCTGAGCGAGACCGAATATGAGCGATACACAACGCCCGCCGCTGCCGCCCTTTACCCGCGAGACAGCGATCCAGAAAGTACGGCTGGCCGAGGATGGCTGGAACTCCCGAGATGCCGCCAAGGTGGCGCAGGCCTATACGCCGGATACCGAGTGGCGTAACCGCGCCGAGTTCGTTCATGGTCGCGAGCAGGCGCAAGCCTTCCTGGCACGCAAGTGGGCCAAGGAACTGGACTATCGGTTGATCAAGGAGCTGTGGGCCTTCGAGGGCAATCGGATTGCCGTGCGCTATGCCTACGAGTGGCATGACGACTCGGGTAACTGGTTTCGCTCCTACGGTAACGAAAACTGGGAATTCGATACCGATGGCCTGATGCAGCGGCGGTTCGCCTGCATCAACGATCTGCCGATCAAGGAGGGTGAGCGCAAGTACCACTGGCCGTTGGGGCGACGCCCGGATGATCATCCGGGGTTGAGCGACTTGGGGCTGTAACGTCCGGTCCAGCGGTGGGCCATGAGATTTTCTTCATGACCACCCGCGCCAATCGCTCTGAACTCGTGTCTGGCACGGCCCACTAACCATGGAACCCGTCGCGCCAAAATCGAAAGGAGCACCCCATGGCTGCCAAGAAAGTTGCCGATATCGTCGTCGAAACCCTGCACGCTGCCGGTGTGCGCAATTGCTACGGGATTGTGGGTGACACCCTCAATTACGTCACCGACGCCATCCACCGCAGCGACATCGACTGGGTGCACGTGCGCCACGAAGAGGTCGCCGCCTTCGCTGCCGGCGCCGAATCGCTGATCAGTGGCCGCCTCACCGCCTGCGCCGGTTCCTGTGGCCCAGGTGGCTTGCACTTCATCAACGGTATCTTCGAAGCGCAACGCAATGGCGCGCCTTTGGTGCTGATCGCCAGCCAGGTAGTGACCAGCGAGCTGGGCATGGACTTCCCGCAGGAAGTGGATTTCAAGGCGGTCTATGGTCATTGCACGGTGTTCTGCGAACAGGTCTACACCCCGCAGCAGGCTCGCCGGGTGACCATGATGGCTGCGCAGACCGCGCTCAATGAAGGCGGTGTGGCGGTGATCATCCTGCCGTCCGACATCAGCAGCATGGAAGTCAAAGGCGATCGCCCGTTCACCGCCCATCAACCACGCCCCGTGTTGCGGCCCAATGACGACGAACTGGCGCAGATCGCCGATTTGCTCGCCAAGGGCAAGAAGATCGCCATCTATGCCGGCTACGGCTGCGAGGGTGCCCACGACGACCTGGTCGAGTTGGCCAGTCGCCTCAAGGCGCCTATCGCCCACACGTCGCGGGCCAAGGATTTCGTCGAGTACGACAATCCTTACAACATGGGCATGACCGGTGTGTTCGGGGTCGAGTCGGGCTATCACGCCCTGATGAACTGCGACACCTTGCTGTTGCTGGGGGCTGACTTTGCCTGGCAGCAGTTCTACCCGGCCAAGGCCACGGTGATTCAGGTCGACCGCAAGGGTGCTCACCTGGGCCGTCGTCATCCGATCGATCTGGGTGTAGTCGGCGATATCACCGCGACCCTGCAAGCGCTGCTGCCGCTGATCCCGGAGCGCAGCGAGCACGATTATCTGGAAGAGTGCCTGAAGGTCCGGCAGAAGACCCTCAAGACCCTGGCTCACGATCAGCGCCACACCGACGGCGAGCTGATCCACCGCAGTACCTGACGCATCTGCTCGACAAGCATGCCAGCGCCGATGCGCTGTTCACCGCGGACGGCGGCTCGCCGATGGTCTGGCTGCTGCGCCATATCAACGTCAACGGCCAGCGCCGCACCCTCACCAGCCTGCGCCACGGCACCATGGCCAACGCCATGCCCCAGGCTCTGGGCTTGCAGAAGGCCTACCCGCAGCGCCAGGTCATCTCGCTGTCGGGCGATGGCGGGCTGGCGATGCTGCTGGGTGATCTGCTCACCGCAGTGCAGGAAAAGCTGCCGATCAAGGTGGTGGTCTACAACAACGCCTCGCTGAACTTCGTGCAGATCGAGCAGAAGGTCGAGGGCCTCCTGGACAATTACACCGAGTTGCTCAATCCGGACTTCTCGCAGTTGGCTCAGGTCATCGGCTTCCATGGTCAGCAGGTCACCCAAGGCGCTGAGCTGGAGCAAGCGGTAGCGGCATTCCTGGCCTATCCGGGGCCGGCGCTGCTGGACGTGAAGGTCAACCCTGAAGAGTTGGTGATGCCGCCCAAGGTGGAGTTCTCGCAGGTGTCCAACATGGCCCTGTATTCGGCCAAGGCGGTGCTGAGCGGGCGGGGCAGCGATGTGGCGCACCTGCTGGTGGATAATTTCGTCAAATAGGGCGCTATCGACCCGTTGATCTGCTGCGCTCGCGCGAAGCGGGCGCAGTGGTTGCGGATGCTGCCAATTAAGACCAGACTAACCGGACTTAGTCCGTTGGAGGTTTTATGCATACCGTCAATATTCACGAGGCGAAAACTCACTTGTCGCGGCTTATCGATCTTGCAAGCAAAGGCGAGTCGTTCATCATCGCCAAGGCCGGCAAGCCGCTGGTCAAAGTTATGGCATTGGGGGCTCCAGAGGCTGGCGAGACCAGACGCATTGGCTTCATGGCAGGGCAAATCCAGGTGCCGGATGACTTCGATCGTATGGGCGCCGATGAAATCGAAGCCCTATTCGGTGGCGAGGCGTGAAACTGCTGCTTGATACGCACTTGTTGCTGTGGGTAGCGGCGGATTCGCCGGCTCTTTCCGCGCTGGCGCGCGAGTTGATTGACGATCCGCGCAATGAGCTGTTTTTCAGTGCCGCCAGTCTTTGGGAGATCGCCATCAAGAAGGGCTTGGGGCGGGCTGATTTCCAAGTCGATGCCCGTGTGCTGCGCCGTTGCCTGTTGGACAACGGCTACAGCGAACTGCCGATCGCCAGCGAGCACGCCGTGGGCGTAGAGGGCATGCCCGCCATTCACAAAGATCCTTTCGACCGAATTCTGGTATCTCAAGCGACCGTCGAGGGCATTACGCTGTTGACCTCCGATGGCCTGGTTGCCCAATATCCCGGCCCCGTGCGCCGGGTCTAGATCATCCAGCCAGCTGAACTATTAAGGGCGATCCCGGGTCGGCATTAGATCAATATCCCGACCCGGAGCCCCGCGATGAAGCCTTACGTTATCTGTCACATGATGTCCTCTCTGGACGGCCACGCCTTGACCGACGGTTGGGACCGGCCGTTCAAGAAGGCCGCAGGCGAGCTGTACGAGAAACTCGCCGAGGGCTTTGCCTTCGATGCGTGGATCTGCGGGCGGGTGACCATGGAGGAGATCGCGCACGGCGAGGGCTATCCGACTGGGCTGGCCAAGGCGCCGATCCCGCGCACCGCATGGTTTGCCAAGCGCGATGCGGACAAGTATGCGATCTCCATCGACCCCCACGGCAAGGTTGCCTGGAAGAGCAACGAGGCGCTGGGCTCCCATGTGGTCGAAGTGCTGACCGAAGCGGTGTCCGATGACTACCTGGCGTATCTGCAGTCCATCGAAGTGTCGTATTTCTTCGCCGGCAAGACTGACATCGACCTGCATCAGGTGGTCGAAACACTCGGTCGCGAGCTGGGCACGGAGCGATTGATCGTCGAGGGCGGTCCGGCGGTCAGTGGCTCGTTCGTCAATGCCGGGCTGGTAGATGAGGTCAGCGTGGTGATCCTGCCGCTGATCGATGGCCGTGGCGAACACCCGGCTTCGTTCGAGATCAAGCAGCAGGACTGGCGCGATGCGCATTATCTGACCTTGACCAGCGCCGAGGTGCAGGAAGGCGGTGGTGTGTGGCTGCGCTACCGGCGCCTGGCGTGATGCCGGCCCGTATCAGCCACTGAAATAGCGGTACAGCAAGGTCACTCCGCTGGCCAGCACCAGCCAGGTCACCAAGCGCACGAAGGCTTCGCGGGACATGCGCAAGGTCAGGCGGCGGCCCAGCCACAAGCCGCCGGCCATGGCCGGCAGCAGGCAGACGGCGAGGGCCAGCAGGCGCAAGTCGGCATACACGCCGGCAACGATGAACAGGGTCAGGCGCACCAGGGTGCTGCAGCTGATCAGCGCGCTCTGGGTCGCCCGTACTTGCTGTTTGTCTTCCAGACGCGCACTGAGATAAATGGCGTAGAGAAACCCACCGCTGCCGAACAGGGCACCGAACAAACCGCCCACCGTACCCAGGGGGATCGACCACAACGCCGACAGCCGCGCCGGCTTGACCTTCACCGCCAGCATGTAAATGGCATAGGCCACCAGAAACAAGCCCATCAGCAGCAGCAGCCGATCCGATTGCAGCTTGAGCAGAAACACCACGCCCAAGGTGCAGCCCACCGCCATGCAGGGCAATAGTCGCAGCAACTCCCGGCCGACCACGGCTTGACGCGAGGGCAGCAGATTGCCGAAAGCGGCGATGAAATCCAGCAGCACCAGCAGCGGTATCACCTGCGAGAGCGGCATCAGCCTGACCAGAATCGGCCCGGCCACCAGCGCGGTGCCGAAACCGGCGATACCGAAGACGATATAGGCGATCGCAATGGCGACCAGCATCAGGCCCCAGTTCAGCGGCGTGAAGGGCAGGGCGTGGAAGACGTCGAGCATGGCGGGGCAGTCCGTTGTCGAGATTGATTGTCTGGGGCGCGCGGCTCTTCTTGAGCAACGATGGCCGAGACTTTACCTTGGCCGGCGCGCCAGCGAAACTGCCGGGGCCGTTATTGGAGACGCAGCATGCATCGACTCACCGACCATTCCAGTTTGCCGATCATGGGCTACCCCAGCACCCTCAGCGCTCGGCCCGGCGAGCGCCTGGGGTTTCATCTGTCCTGCGTCACGCAAGTGCTCGACACCCAGGTAGTGCGCCTGGATCGACTGGAGCAACCGGCGCTGCGCTGGCCGTTGCAAGGCATGGGGCAAGCGCCTGGCGTGCAGGGTTTCGAGCTAGGGTCATGGATCGAGGTGCCGGTTGCCGAGGCGAGCGGGTGGATGACGTTCGATCTGCTGCTGACGGCCAATCAGGGCGAGCGGGTGGTGCTGTCCACAGCTGATTTCGAATGCCGCTATCTGCCACAGGTTGGGGTGAGCCTGATCAGCGGCGCTGAGCGCGCCTTCGCGGCGGTGGCCTTGCCCAGGGATATCTGGCTGACGATGCGTTTCGAATGGAACGAGCAGGTTCGACGGATCTGCATCACCGAGGGGGCGCGAGTGCTCTGCGATCAGCAGTGCTCAGGGGCCCGTGGGGGCATCGACGGCATCAATATCGCCACCGACTGGGCGCAGCGCTCACCGACGCTGAATGCCCGCGTGGCCACGATCACTGCGGCCGGAATCGACGGCGTCTCCGTCTGGTCGTTGCCGATCCAGCCCGTCGATCGCGTCGCCGATCAGCACGGCCATCGCGCTGCGCTGATCATCCATGGCGCGCCCACCTGGGCCGCGCGAGGGCCGGCATGGACCGGTGATTACCATGACCCGCGCGGTGCGCCTGAGCAGTACGCGGCGGTGCATCTGCACGAGGATGATCGACCGGCATTCGACTGGCCCGAGAGCCTGTCTCTGAGGATTCCTGCCCAGACGCCGTCCGGCGTGTACGCGCTGCGTGTCCGAAGCGCCCCGGGGCAGGCGGACATTGCCTTTGTAGTGCTACCCGCGCAGCCCGCCCGAGGATTGCTGTTCGTGCTGCCGACCTTGACCTATCAGGCCTATGCCAACGAGGCGCTGCCCGAAGCCCTCTACCCGTGGCAGCTCGAAGACCCCGGCCATCGGGCTGCGCAGCAGAATCGCTGGCTGAGCCTCTACGACAGCCATCAGGACGGCTCCGGCGTGTCCCTCGCGACCTGGCCATGCCCCTGGACCACGGTTCGCGAGGACTACCAGTACCCCTTGTGCGGCGGCCCCCACGGCTTGCCTGTCGACTTGCACATGCTGCGCTTTTTCGCCGACAACGGCGTGGCCGTAGAGGTGATCAGCGACCATGACCTGCACCGCGATCCAAACCTGCTCGACGGCTGCACCGGGGTCATCACCGGCAGCCATCCGGAGTACTGGACCACGCCAATGCTCGGTGCCTTGCAGGCTTACATCGACGGCGCCGGCAACCTCGCCTACCTGGGCGGCAACGGTTTCTACTGGGTGGCGGCGCTGGACGAGCAGGGCACGCTGGAGGTGCGCCGCGGCCAGCGCGGGGTACGCACCTGGGAGAGCGCGCCGGGCGAAAATCATCTGTCGATCACCGGCGAACCGGGCGGCCTGTGGCGCTGGCGCGGGCGCCCCGAGCACCGTCTGCTGGGCGTTGGCACGGCGGCCATGGGGTTCACTCGGGCGCAGCCCTATGCACGAACGCCGGCCAGTTACGAGCCTGCCTGGGCCTGGGTGTTCGAGGGCGTCACGGGTGAGCGCATCGACGCTGCGGGAATCCTGTTGGGCGGTGCGGCCGGTTATGAAATAGACCGTACCAGTCGCCACTGGGGGACCCCGGCAAACACCGTAGTGCTGGCCTGTGCCGAGTCTTTCGACGACAGCTATGAATTGGACACCGGCGAGCAGGAGCCTCACGAAGGACCGCGCCGCCGTGCTGACCTGTGCATCCGCCGCACCGAGGCGGGTGGGTTGGTGTTCGCGGTAGGGTCGGTGTGCTGGGGTGCGGCGCTGCCCGCGTGGGGTGAGGCGAATTCGGTGGGGCAGGTGACGCTGAATGTGTTGCGGGCGTTTCAGGTTCGTCCGTGAAATGCGAAGGGGTCTTAGCTTATGGAAGGGGGGGCGGCACACGATCTACAGTGAAGCCACTGACGCTTTCGCGGGCAAGCCCTGCTCCCACAGGATTGACAGTCGCATACGGTGGGAGCAAGGCTTGCCCGCGAAAGCGCCAGCCGTATCGACGCCAATGCCGCAGCGCCCCCCGAATATCAGATCACCTTGAAGCCGTGGGTGCCATCGCGACCCAGTTGCGCGACCAGACCGAACTCCCAGTCCAGATAGGCTTGCATGGCCTCAGGCGGTGCCTCGGTACCTTCATAAGGGCGGCGATAGCGATCGGTACGCGCGGCGGCGAGGCGCTGGTCACCGCCCTCCAGCGGCAGGTTGGCGGCTTTCCAGCTGGCGGTGCCGCCTTCGAGGAGGAACACCGGCTGACCGGTCAGCGCCTCTACCTCGGCCACGGCGAAGCGCGCCAGACGGCTTGTGCCGCAGGTCAGCACATAGCGCTCGGCGTCCGGCACGTTGTAGAGCACGTCCTGCAATTGCGAGCGCAGTGCCCACCAGGCGCCGGGGATGTGCTGCTTGACGTAGTTGGCGCTGGTAGTGAAGTCCAGCACGGCCACGCTGCCCTCGGCCTGCCATTGCTGCAGCGTCTGGGCACTGATGGTCTCGAAGTTGCTCACTTCGGGGTCGTTGGGCCGCCGCTCGCCGCTGGCGGTGAAGTCGCTGTGCTGGGCGTCGTCGATGACCGAAACGTCCCAGCCCATCTGCGCCAGCCACGAGGCTGACATGTTGGCACGCACGCCATCGTCGTCCACCAACACGATCCGCGCGCCGCGCACGCTGGCGAAGTGATCGGTCTCCTGGACCAACTGGCCGCCGGGCGTCGAGCGCGCCGACGGTAGGTGCGAGAGGGCGAATTCTTCAGGCGTGCGCACGTCGAACAGGTAGGTGGTGCGGGTGGCGTCGGCCTGCCATTGCTGCCACTGCGCCAGGGTCGTGCGTTGCACGCTGGCGCGGTCGGCCACTTCACGCGCAGCGCTCGCGGCCTGGGCCCGGGTGGCTTCGTCGACTTCGGCGAAGCGGCGCGCCTGGCCATGCTCCAGCGTCTGCCCGGCCAGCAGCCAGCCGATGGTACCGTTGCGCAAGGCGGCAATCGGGTTTGGCAGGCCGGCGTTGATCAGCGACTGAGTGCCGATCAGGCTGCGGGTGCGGCCGGCGCAGTTGACGATGATGCGGGTCTTAGGATCGGGCGCCAGTTCGCGGGCACGCAGTACCAGTTCGGCGCCGGGCACGCTGATGCCGCTGGGGATGCTCATGGTCTGGTATTCATCGAAGCGACGCGCATCGAGGATCACCACATCGGCGTTCTGGTCGAGCAGCGCGCGTACTTCTTCGGCAGGCAGCGAGGGCGTGTCGCGCTCGTGTTCGACCAGCTCGCCAAAGGCCTTGCTGGGCACGTTGACGTCGATGAACAGCTCGCCGCCAGCGTCGCGCCAGCCCTGCAAACCGTTTTCCAGCAGGCGCACATCGCTGTAGCCGAGGGCTTCGAGGCGGTGCACGGCCAATTCGGCCAGGCCTTCACCATCGTCATAGACGGTGATGGCGGTGTCACGCCGCGGTATCCGGTCGAACACTTCGAGTTCCAGCTTCGACAGCGGGACATTCACCGCGAACAGTGGGTGGCCCTTGGCGTAGGGATCTTCTTCACGGACATCGACCAATGCCACTTCAGTGCGGGCCAGCAGGGCCCGGCGTATGTCGGCAAAGGATCGGGTGGCAGTCAGGCTCATCGTGTAGCGTGCTCCGGTGTCGAGGAGGTAGGGGCGGCAAGGTCCTTGGACAGGTCCCAGATATTGGGCAAGACGGTGTTGCTGTAGCCGGAAATAAACAGTTTTTCGCTGCCGTCAGGCTGATAGACGGCGCGGCGTACGGCGCCAATATTGGCGCCGTACACGTGGATGCTGACCGAGACCTGGTCGGCGAAGGCATTGGTGACCTGGTGAATATCGTTGCTGTCGGGTGCCAGGTGCTCCACATCCCCCGGTTGCAGATGGACCGCCGGGCCTTCGATATGCAACCGCCCATCAGCGGCGCGGGCATAGCCCTGGGAGTATTCACCGCCGCGCAGCATGCCGATCAGGCCCCACACGCGGTGATCGTGGATGGGTGTGGTCTGGCCTGGACCCCAGACGAAACTGACCACTGAAAAGCGTTGGCGCGAATCGGCGTGCAGGAGGAACTGCTGGTAGCGCTGCGGATCCGGCACGGCAAAGGCGTCGGGCAGCCAGTCGTCTACGCTGACCAGACGGCCCAGCAATTCGCCGCCTTGTTGCAGCAACTGCTCCTGGCTGGGATTGCGGTCAATGAGTTCGGCCAGGGCACCAATAAAGGTGCGAAGGCGCTCGGGGTTCGAATTATCGGTCATGGTGGTTTTCCATCCAGCAGGTTCACGGTGTCGCGGCTGGTACGAATATAAGCATAAAGAGGTTTTTTAATATGCTAATTTTTAATGATTAGCTTAGACCGAAAAGTGCTTTTCCTTCAATGCCCCGTAGCTTTAGGCTGCGTTCCATGCTTGGCCATCGATGCCTGACCAGCGATGCATGGCCACCCTCACAGCGCCTTGAAAGCAGATAGCCTCGAATACGGAGATACCCATGAGCAATGTCAGTGCCTTGCCCGTCAGCAACGAGTCCCTCGATACTTCCGTACGCGACCGCGTGTCGGCGGAAGAATGGGAAGTGCGTGTCACGTTGGCTGCGGCCTATCGGCTGGCCGCGCTGAAGCGTTGGACCGACCACATCTATACGCATTTCTCGGCGCGGGTGCCGGGGCCTGAGGAACACTTTCTGATCAACGCTTTCGGGCTGCTGTTCGATGAGATCAGCGCGTCCAACCTGGTCAAGGTGGATATCGACGGCACCATCGTCGACGATCCGACCGGCCTGGGCATCAACTACGCCGGCTACGTGATCCACAGTGCCATCCACGCCGCGCGTCCCGACCTCAAGGCGGTATTGCATACCCATACGCGCGACGGTATCGCGGTGTCCGCGCAAAAAGGTGGGCTGCTGCCGATCTCTCAGCATTCTCTGGGCTTCTCCGGGCGAGTGGCCTATCACGGCTATGAAGGCGTGGCGCTGGACCTGGACGAGCGCGAACGCCTGGTCGCCGACCTGGGCGAGAAGAGCGTGATGATCCTGCGCAACCATGGCCTGCTCACGGCGGGCGTCAGTGTCGAACACGCCTTTCAGCAGCTGCATCGCCTGGAATACGCCTGCAATATCCAGATCGCCGCGCAGACGGCTGGCAATGCCGAACTGATTTTCCCGCCAGCCGAAGTTGTCGCCAAGGTCGAGGAACAAGCCAAGGTATTCAGCAGCGGTACCGGGCCAGGTGTCCAGCGCCACTGGAACGCCCTGATCCGCGAACTGGATCGCCACGGCACGGATTACAAGGACTGACCCGCCGGGGCAGCTAACGAGCTATCCCAGCCTCAGCGCCAGCTCACCGAGCAGCGCACCTATATCCCGCAGTGGCACGCAGTAGCGTGGGTGATCGGTGCGCAGGGTCGTCAGCGGCATGCTCGGGTCGACTGAATCGCTGGGCTCCTGCACGACGCCAATGCCGCCTGCGGCATGAATGGCGCGCATGCCAGCGGCGCCGTCACCGTCGCCGCCGGTCAGAATCACGCCAATGGTGCGCTTACCGAACACCTTCACCGCGGTTTCGAACAGCCGGTCGGCGCTGGGACGCGAATGCAGGACCCGCGGACCGTCGTCCAGATGCAGTCGGCCGCCGTCGATGACCTCCAGATGCTGATCGGGCGGGGCGATGTACACCCGTCCCGCTTGCACTGCCTCGCCACCGCTGGCATAGCTGACCGGTAAACTACTGTGCTGATTCCAGATGTCTGCCAGCAGGCGCGGGCTGTTGGGGCCGCTGTGCAGGACGATGGCGACTGCCGCCGGGAGATCGGCCGGCAGCTTGGACAGCACTTGCTTGAGTGCGTCGATACCACCGGCCGAGGCACCGATAACGATGAGCGTCTTGGCGACGTTGCCGTTGATCTCGCTGGCGTCCATGAGCGATGAGTCCTTTTTGCGGGCATGCAGCGAGCGGCTGGCGGTACTCAGTGACCTGAGGTGGGATGCTTGGCCAGCCAGGCCTTCATTTCGACGATTTCTGCTTCCTGGGTCTTGATCACGTTTTCTGCCAATTTGCGCATCTGCGCGTCCTTGCCGTATTTGAGCTGGACCCTGGCCATGGCGACGGCGCCTTCGTGATGGGCAAGCATGCCAGAGGCGAAGGCGACGTCGGGGTCGTCGGCCATCACCCCTTTGTGCATCGATTCGCTCATCTGGCTCATCGGCGCCATATAGTCCTTGTGCATCTGCTCGATGTTGGGATTGGCGTCGGGATCTGCGGCCCAAAGGTAGGTCGACAGGGCGGCAGCGACAAGAAACAGCAGCGGCGTGGATTTCATGGGGCGACTCTCGGCGTCGTGGCGGTATAAGGCACAGACGGCGCAGACGCCCGGACGTTCCCTTTTTCAGCCGCCAGTCATGTTCATGAAGCGTACTACCTGCACTTCATCGTCGAGTCGGAACTCGTGTTTCCACGGTTTGATGGCCATGGCCGCGAGGATGGCCTTCTCGAGTTTGTGCGGTTGGCCGGGGTGACCGCGCAACACGGCTTTGAGATCGGCGGAGTGCTCGTTGCCCAGGCACAGCAGCAGGCGGCCCTCGGCGGTCAGGCGCACGCGGTTGCAGGTGGCGCAGAAATTGTGGCTGTGGGGCGAGATGAAACCGATGCGGCTGTGCGGCGCCTCGGCCACACGCCAGTAGCGCGAGGGCCCGGAGGTGCTCTCGGCGGAGCTGATCAGGGTGTAGCGCTCGCTGATTCGCTCGCGTACCTGCTCGCTGGAAAAGAACGCTTCGGCGCGGCTGTGCTCGCTGATGGTGCCCAGGGGCATCTCTTCGATGAAGGTCAGATCCAGCTCGCGATCGAGGGCGAACTGCAGCAGGTCGTTGATCTCGTGGTCGTTGCGCCCCTTGAGCACCACGCAGTTGAGCTTGGTGTGGCGAAATCCGGCGGCGCGGGCGGCATCGATGCCGGCGATCACCTGATGCAGGTCGCCAGTACGGGTCAATTCCCGGAAAAGCGCAGGGTCGAGGCTGTCGAGGCTGATGTTGAGACGGTCCAGGCCGGCATCGAACAACGGCTGCGCCAGTTTGCCCAACTGCGAGCCATTGCTGGTCATGCACAGTTCCTGCAGCCCGGGCAGGGCCTTGAGACGCTCGCACAAACCGACGATGCCGGCACGCACCAGCGGCTCACCGCCGGTCAGACGGATCTTGCGAGTGCCCAGAGCGACGAACTGCGCGGCCAGTGCTTCGATTTCCTCAAGGGTGAGGATGCGCGCGCGGGGCAGGAATTGCATGTCTTCGGCCATGCAATAGACGCAACGAAAATCGCAACGGTCGGTGACCGAAATGCGCAGATAATCGATTTTGCGTGAATAACTGTCCTGCACCTTGACTCCAGATGTGAGGCTTCGCGGGGAAGCGAGGCGGTGGCTGCCATGGTGGCATACCGCGCCGCAAAGCTGAGGGGTTATGGATGGCTCTAGATTACGCCTGTGGCGCCGCCAGTGCCACGGGCCTGCTGCAGACTCTGTATCGGCCCTGCCAGCTAAAGCTTCACGGCCTGTGCCTTGTACGGTACTGCCCGGCACCGGTGGCGTCTAATCGTCTGTGCCGATTGTCCCATTGATGCGCTCTATCGCCGCAGCATGGGTCATATTGAATGGACCGGCGGCCCTGCGGGTCGTTCCATGGAGTGCGCCATGGCTGTCACAGCGCTCATCGCTGCTATATGATTGGGTTCTTTTCCGCTGACAGATTGATTCCCTTGGCGTTTGAACCCCTCGATCCAAAGAGCCCGCGGCGCAAGTCGCGAAACCTGGCCCAGACCCTGGTCGATGACTACTCGAAGCAGATCGTCGATGGCCTGATCAAGCCCGGCGACAAGCTGCCCAGCGAAGTCGAACTCATGGATGCGGGCGGCGTCAGTCGCTCGGTCGTGCGTGACGCGCTGTCACGCCTGGCGGTGGCCGGTCTGGTAGAGACTCGCCGCGGCATTGGTACTTTCGTCCTCAATACGCCAGGTTCGGCGATATCGCGCCTCGACCCGACCACTATCGTCACTCTGCAAGACGTGCTGGCGATCATCGATGTACGCATGAGCTTCGAGGTCGAAGGCGCTGGGATGGCCGCGCTGCGGCGCACCGACGAGCAGCTTGGCGCCATCGGCGAGTCGCTGGCGCGGTTCGAGTTGGCCAGTGATACCGGTGGCTCGATCATCTCCGACTTTCAGTTCCACCTGCAGATCGCCCACGCCACCAACAACCGCTATTTCATCGAAATCATTACCCATTTCGGCACCAGCATGTTCCCCCGGGCACGCCTGAGCACCGCCTCCATCGCGCGCCTCGACCGCCAGCTGGCGCACAGCCGCCTGGTGCGTGAGCACGAACACATCTACAACGCCATTGCCCGCCAGGACTTCGACGCGTCGCGAGCGGCCATGCGTGTGCACCTGGCCAATAGCCGAGCGCGGGTACTCAAGTCTCATCAGGACCAGCGCGACGGCTGAGCGGTTGAGCGCTAAGCGACGCCGTTTTTGGGCAAGGTTGTTGAAAACCCAGGATTTATGTAAATAAGTTTCACAGTATTTCATGTAAAGCCTGAGCGGCTATTGCCATCAGCGGTGATAGCACATGATGATGGGCAGCGAGTGTGTTACGCCATGGAGTGCTCATGATTTCGCCGCGACAGCCATTCGAGTCCCGTTCCCTGTCATCAGGGACCATCGATACCTTTGATGATCAGTTCGCTGCCGACGAGCTGTCCGTCTTGCTGCGCGCCGCGCGCCGGAGTGCGCACACCCAGGCCTGGGTGATCTATCGGGCGGGGGAACAGCTGCACCGGGTAGGTGAGGGCGACGCGCGACTGGATTGGCCGGCCAGTATCGACAACGACCAGTTCGACAGTTTTTGCGCCTCGCGCCGCTTGCATCGCTGGCCGGCGGGCCGCGGCGAGTTCGTGCTCGGCTGGCTGCTGGCGCCGATCAGTGAAACCCATGACCCGGCCTTGGCCGAACTGGCCTACCGCCTGGGGCAGCGCCTGCAGACCGACGCCCTGGCGCGTGCGCAGATCACCCAGCGAGTGCTCTACGACATCATCTATCTGGCCAGCACTACCCGCGAGCGTTCTGAGTTCCTGGTGGCGGTGCACCAGCAGTTGGCGCAGTTGATCGACGCCGAGAACTTCTACCTGGCCTTGTACGATTCGGCCACTGGCAAGATCAGCTATCCCTATTACGTCGACAAGATCGATGTCGATGCGTTGGAGGCCGAGACTTACGAGTACCTGGACCGCGATCACCTGTCTTTGACTGCCCAGGTGTTGACCAGCGGAGCCCCGCTGCTGATCGATGCTGCCGGTATCGCTGCGGCCCAGGCGCAACAACGGTTCTTCTGCGTGGGCGACCGGCCGGAGTTCTGGATGGGCGCGCCACTGAAGAATGCCTCTGACGAGGTGTTCGGCATGATCGCCATGCAGGTCTACGATGTGCCGCGCATCTACAGTGCCGAAGACCGCGCGCTGTTTCTCGTGGTCGCCCGCCACGTGGCCATGGCGCTGGACCGCATTCTGCACCGCGCCGATATTGAAGAGACCGTCTCGCAGCGCACCCGCGAGCTGTCTCAGCTCAACACCGCATTGCGCCAGGAAGTGGCCGAGCGCGAGCGTGCCGAGCATCTGCACAGCGCGTTGTTCCAGATCGCCGAGCTATCCAGCCAGAGCGGCGACATGGAGCAGCTGTTTCGGCGCCTGCACGGCATCGTCGGCGAGCTGCTGGTAGCGCGTAACTTCTATATCGCGCTGTACGACGTCACCACCCAGGAAGTGACGTTCCCGTATTACGTCGACGAACACCAAAGCGCCGCGCCGGCTCCGCGTCGCAGCAATCGCGGCTTGACCGAGTACGTGATCCGCCAGCGCCGCGCCTGTCTGATCGATTTCAACGACGCCAGCCTGTTGATGGCCTCGGGCGAGATCCAGCGCACCAGCGACCCGATCCGGTCGCAGTCGTGGCTGGGCATTCCGCTGTTCGATGACGATGTGGTGCGCGGCGTGTTGGTGGTGCAGAGCTATTCGCGCCTGGTCAGCTATAGCACCCGCGATCAGGAACTGCTGACGTTCGTTTCCCGCCATATCGATACGGCCTTGTCCCGCCGCAGCGCCGCGGAGGCAGTGCTGGCCGCCAATCTCAAGCTCGAAGCGCGGGTGCAGAGCCGCACCCGCGAACTCGATCAACTCAACGCCCGCCTGCAATACGAAAACGCTCACGATGCCCTGACCGCGCTGCCCAATCGCAGCCATTTGCAGCAGCGCCTGCAATCGGCCTGGGAGGCGTTTCGCGGCGACGGCAACGACCTGGTGGTGATGTTCCTCGACCTCGATCGCTTCAAGCTGATCAACGACAGCCGCGGTCACCACTTCGGCGATCAGCTGCTGATGCAGGCGGCCGCGCGCCTGCGCAGTTGCCTGCGCGACGAAGACCTGCTGGCGCGTCTGGGCGGTGATGAATTCGCCGTGCTGGCGCCCCACGCGCCGCTGGAAGTGGCGGTGAGTATCGCCGAGCGGATCCTGGAGGCATTCGACCTGCCGTTCCATATCGACGGTCATGTGGTGTTTTCGTCCTGCAGCATCGGTATCGTCGGTGCCGATGCCGAGTTCCATCACGAGCCTGCCGACCTGCTGCGCGACGCCGATACCGCGATGTATCGGGTCAAGAATGCCGGCCGCGACAGCTTTGCGGTGTTCAATCAGGAGCTGCGCCGCGAGTTCTCCGATCAGGTCGAGCGCGAAGGTGCGCTGCGCAATGCGCTGAAGCGCCAGGATGAGCTGCTGCCGTATTTCCAGCCCATCGTCGATGTCGAAAGCGGCCAGTTGGTCGCCCTCGAAGCATTGATTCGCTGGCGTCTGCCTGACGGCCAGATTCTCGCGCCGGTGCACTTTCTGCCGGCCCTCGAGGGCTTGCGCCTGATCGGGCGCCTGGACCTGTACATGCTGGCGGCGGTGGCGATGATCCTCGCGGACCCGGAGCATGCGCACTGGCCAATCGTGCACGTCAACTGTTCGAGTTACAGCATCACCCGCCCGGAGTTTGCCGATGAGGCCCTGGCGGTGCTGGCCAGCCATGGCGTAGCGCCGTCGCGCATCTGCCTGGAGCTGACCGAAGGCGCCTTGGTGGCCGAGCCGGATCAGGCCCGCCGGGCAATGCAGCAGTTGGCGGAGCAGGGCATGTCGGTGGTGCTGGACGACTTCGGTGCGGGCTTCTCGTCCTTGAGCTATGTGCATCAGTTTCAGTTCAGCGGCTTGAAGATCGACAAGTCGTTCATTCTTGAACTGACCGCCAGCGACCGTAGCCGGGCAATCGTGCGCGCTATCGTGCGCATGGCCGAATCGCTGGGTCTGCCGGTGGTGGCCGAGGGCGTCGAAGATGCCGAGTCGCTGCGGCTGCTACAGGAGATGGGTGCCGGGCACGCGCAGGGTTACTACTTCGCGCGGCCGCTGGCGCTGGACGATCTCAAGCGTCATCCGCTGCTGGCGCCCTAGACGCCATTCAGACAGGCCTGATGGAACACCCCTGGCCAACGCCCCCAAATTGCTTGCAGCTTGCCCCTAGGCCCCAGCCTGCTCCGCGACTGGGGCGCTTTTCGGCAGCACTGCTTCGTTGTTCTGCACCAACCACAGCGGGCGGAACAACCGGGTCCAGGCGGTGACGATGACCAGCGTGCTCACCGCGCCGAATATCGCTGCCGGCACAGTGCCCAACGCGGTGGCGCTGACTCCGGCGCGGAATTCGCCCAGCTCGTTGGAAGAGCCGATGAACAGCATATTGACCGCGCTCACCCGACCGCGCATGGCATCCGGAGTGGCGAACTGGATCAGCGACGAACGGATGTACACGCTGATCATGTCCGCCGCCCCGGCCACCATCAATGCCGCGAACGACAGCCAGAACCAGCTCGACAAGGCGAACACCATGTTGGCCAGGCCGAATACCGCGACGGCGGCGAACATGCGCAGGCCCATGTGCGCGTTGACCGGGCGGATGCTCAGGTACAGGCCCATGCACAGTTCGCCCACGGCAATGCCGCTGCGCAGCAGCCCCAGGCCTTCAGGCCCCACGTGCAGGATCTCCTGGGCGTAGATCGGCAGCAGGGCAACCACGCCGCCGAGCAATACCGCGAACAGGTCCAGCGAGATCGCCCCGAGGATGATCGGCTGCGAGGTAATGAAGCGGATCCCGGCGGTAAAGCGCGTAACCGCGGTGGTGCCGTCGTCCGGCTTGGGCGGTGGCGTGTGGGTGGTGGGCACCCATTGCAGCAGGATCACACCGGTGGCGAAGCCCAGCAGGCAGACGCCGTAGGTCCAGCCGCCGATGCCGGCGTATAGCAAGCCCCCCAGCAGCGGGCCGGCGATGGTGGCGATCTTCATGATCATGCTGTTGGTGGCAATCGCCTGGGCCAGGTATGCGCGGGCGACGATCTGCGGCAGCAGACTTTGCAGCGCCGGGCCGGTGAAGGCGCGGGTGCACCCGAACACCAGCATGGCGAGGTAGTAGGGCAGGGTTTCCTGGGTGCCACTGAGCGTTAGCCACAACAGAGCACCACTGGAGAACGTGGCCACGGTCCAGCTGATCTGCAGGATGCGGCGGCGGTTGTAGCGATCCAGCAAGTCGCCCGCTGGCAACAGCAGGATGACCATCGGAATGAACTGCGCCATGCCCACATAGGCCAATGACAGCGGCTCGCGAGTCAGGTCGTACATATGCCAGGCGATGACGATCGCTTGAATCTGCTGAGCAAATACGGCGGCCAGGCGCACACACAAAAACGCGCTGAAACCGGGTTGGGCGAAGATCGATGTGGGGGAGCGAGACAAGTTCAAGGGGCAATGTCTTGTTGTGGGTACGTCGGGGCGACGATGTTAACAAAAATGCAATGAGCGCAGGGGTGCCCTTGGTCATAACATTTATCAGAGGCCTTATAACCAGTCCGGCCAGGTTCATTTCGGCAGATTATTAAGCTCGCAATATTCTTCCCAGCCCATATGCGCCATCTGCGCGACTTCGCGGTGAACTTCGCGGCGCTGTTCTTCGAAGGCCTGCGGAGTCGAGCTGGTGAATTGCAAGGTCAGTTCCCAGGCGAACAGGCCCAGGCGCTCGGCTTCTTGCTCGAAGGCCTCGTGCAGACGTTCCTCGCGATATTGCTGGAGGGTGAGGCCGGCGACCTGGGCCAGCAACGGATTGAGACGATCAAGATCGTGGGCCACTTCCGGGTGTTGGCGCAGAAACAGTTGCAGGGCGAGTTGGTGCGGAGTTTCAACCTGGGGCATGGCGATTACCGATGGCGGGTGATGCCTTGACTATAGCGCACTGAAGCGCACAGGGCGTTTGGGAGCGTTATGCCTTTGCTACAGATGAAAAGGAATATTAACAAAAGTTTATTTAGGGGCGTGTCAAGTTAAACCGTCTGAGTCAGGTGGGCGACTGAATCGGTTTACTCGACAGGGCCAGTGGCATTATCGGCAATGTGCACACATTAAACTGTGGATGAACCCTGATATAGGCCTTGGTCAAAGGGGTGAAACTAACTTTAGGGGAGCAATGCCAAGGGTTGGCAGGCGTCATACTGATAACCGCAGCCCTGATGCACCGTGCTTTTACAGTGCCAGGCAACGGCTTCAACCTCGGATATCTTACGGAGATAAACCATGAACCTGTCATTCAAGACACTTGCCCTCGGCCTTGCGCTGGTAGCCTCTTCTTCGGTGTTCGCCGCCACTGCCGCGCAGACCAAACCGGTGATGGACAAGGACGCGGCATTCGTCCATCTCGATGTGGCCCGGGTGATCAGCGACAACACCACCGGCAGCCCTTGCGGCATCGACAAGGCCAAGATGCTCTATCTCAACCATGAGGGCGTCGAGCACGAATTGGACTACCGCGTACAAGGTGAATGCCCGCAGCAGAACTGAGCATGACCCCTGCCCTGTAGCGAGGGCGCTCGCTGCCGATGGCAGCGCGTCACGTCCCATTGCGTCAGCTTGCAAAACGCTGTTGCCGGCAAACCTCCTCGCTACAGATTGTCCAGCGGGATCTTCAGATACCGCACGCCGTTGGCTTCGGCAGGAGGCAACTCTCCCGCCCGGATATTGACCTGCACCGCAGGCATCATCAGTACTGGCATTGGCAAGCCCCGGTCACGGGTTTCGCGCATTTGCACGAACGCTTCCTCACTGATGCCGTCACGTACGTGGATGTTGTGCGCGCGCTGTTCGCCAACACTGCTGCGGCAGCGCGCGCTACGCCCGGCGGGCGGGTAGTCGTGGCACAGGTACAACGCGGTGGCCGGCGGATAGGCCAGCAGGCGACTGATGGAGCGGTACAGCTGATGGGCATTGCCGCCCGGGAAGTCGCAGCGCGCAGTGCCGACGTCGGGCATGAACAGCGTATCGCCGACGAATAACGTGTCGCCGTCGATCACGAACGCCATGTCGGCAGGCGTATGCCCCGGCACATGCAGGGCCTGGGCTTTGAGCTCACCGATCTGAAAGCATTCATCGGCGCTGAACAAGTGATCGAACTGAGAGCCGTCGAGGTGGAATTCGGGTTCGAGATTGAACACCGTCTTGAACACCTTCTGCACCTGACAGATGTGCTCGCCGATAGCGATGCGCCCACCCAGTTGCGCGCGCAGATAGGGCGCCGCAGACAGATGATCGGCATGCGCGTGGGTTTCCAGCAGCCATTGCACCTGCAACTGGTGCGTACGCACGAAGGCGGCGATCTCGTCGGCGCGGACCTTGCTGGTGCGCCCCGAACGTGGATCGTAGGAGAGCACCGGGTCGATGATGGCGCAGGCGCTGTGGGGGCCGGCGTGGACTACGTAACTGAAGGTCGAAGAGTCGGCGTCGAAGAATGACTCTATTTGCGCTGACATGTTCAGCTCCTGGTGATCATTCAAGGCAAACACAATATATTGTTTTATATAGTGTGTTCAAAGATAATCCGCCGATGCCTGCCAACAAGAGCATCCCCATGGACTTTTCCCTTACTGCCGAAGACGTCAGCCGCCTGCGCGAGTCGGCCTCCAAGGCCTGTGCGCTGCTCAAGGCGCTGGCCAACGAGGACCGTTTGCTGATCCTGTGCCAATTGACCCAGGGGGAGCGCAATGTCGGCGAACTCGAAGCCATGACCGGCGTGCGCCAACCGACCCTGTCCCAGCAATTGGGGGTACTGCGCGATGAAGGCCTGGTGGCCACCCGCCGTGAAGGCAAGTACATTTTTTACGGCCTGGCCAGTCACGAGGTGATCCAGGTGATGAAAACTCTCTCCGGGCTTTATTGCGGGCGGGTGCTCGGGCTGGGTCACGCGGGATGATCGAGGCGCTGGTATTTGGGGTCCTGATCGGCATGTTGCTCGGCCTGACCGGGGCCGGCGGTGGCGTGCTGGCGGTACCGGCATTGGTGCTCGGCCTGGGCTGGCCTATCACTCAGGCGGCGCCGGTGGCATTGATGGCGGTGGGTAGCGCGGCGGCATTGGGCGCCATCGATGGCTTGCGCAAGGGCCTGGTGCGCTACCGCGCGGCGCTGTTGATGGCGGCGCTGGGCGCGATGATGGCGCCATGGGGGCTCTATGTCGCCCATCGTCTGTCCAGTGCCACCCTGGCGACCTTGTTCAGCGTGGTGCTGGTGGTCGTCGCGGTGCGGATGATCAAGGCAAATGGCAGCACCGAGGAGTCCGGTGGCTGGCAACAGAAGAACTGCATGCTCGATCCTGCCACCGGCCGCCTGCACTGGACGCGCAAATGCGCGGCCACCTTGGCGATACTGGGCGCCTGTTGCGGCTTCTTGAGTGGCTTGCTGGGCGTAGGCGGCGGTTTTTTGCTGGTGCCGGCCTTTCGGCAACTGACCGACATCCGTGTGCATGGGGTCGTCGCCACATCGTTGATGGTGGTGGCGCTGGTGTCGACAGTTGCGATTGTGGGTGCCTTGCGCACCGGGGTGAGCATCCCGGCGGCTGGCGGCGGGTTTATCGCCGCCTGCCTGGTCGGCATGCTCTGCGGCAGGCTGCTGGCGCCCTGGGTGCCCGCCCAGGCGTTGCAGCGTCTGTTCGCTGGCGTGTGTCTGACGGTGGCCACCTACCTGTTGGTGCACACCTGGGGCTGATGCTCCCGCATGGGGGGTGATCTTGCGGCTAGCGGCGGCGCGAATTGACCAGCAGGCAGGCCAGCGCGACCAGCGGCAAGGCGCTGCCGCAGATCACGATTGCGCCCCAGCCGCCGCGTTCGTAAAGGCTGCTGGCCAGCGACGAGCCCACCGCGCCGCCGATAAAGATACTGGTCATGTACAGCGCGTTGAGGCGCCCGCGGCTATTGGCGTCGAGCGCATAGATGGCGCGCTGGCCCAGCACCATGTTCATCTGTACGGCGAAATCCAGCAACACGCCGGTGATCGCCAGGCCCACCACGCTGTAGGCGGGATGCACCAGTGCTAACCAGAACGCCAGCGGTGCCAGCACCATGGCCAGCAGTGATGCTCGGGCGGTATGGCCCGCGTCGGCCAAGCGCCCGGCCAGCGGTGCGGCCACTGCGCCGATAGCGCCGACCAGGGCGAAAATGGCGATCTGGCTCTGGCTCAGGCCATGCTGGCGGGACAGCTCCAGTGGCACCGCCGTCCAGAACAGGCTGAACGCGCCGAACATCAGGCCCTGATACAAGGAGCGCTGGCGCAGCAGCGCGTGTCGGGCCATCAAGTGGTACAGCGACAGCAACAATTCGCCGTAGCTGGCGTGATGGTCGGGTCGGCGCTGTGGCATGGTTCGCGCCATCACTGCGATGATCACCAGCATCACCACGGCGGCCGTCATGAACACCGCACGCCAGCCGAAATGGTCGGCGATCAGGCTGGACAGCGGCCGGGCCAGCAGGATGCCCAGCAGCAGGCCGCCCATGATGCTGCCGACCACGCGCCCGCGAGTCTGTTCGGGTGCCAGGTGGGCGGCCAGCGGGATGAGCATCTGCACCGACACCGAACTGAATCCCACCAGCAACGACATCGCCAGCAGCGCCGGCGCCGACGTGGTGAAGCTGATCGCCAGCAGGCTAAGCGTCGACAGCCCCAGGGTGGCGAGCATCAAGCGGCGGTTTTCCAGGAGATCGGCCAGCGGCACCAAGAACAACAAGCCCAGGGCATAGCCGATCTGGGTCAGTGACACGATCAAGCTGGCGCCGTGGGCCGACAGGCCCACCTGCGGGGCGATCAGGTCGATGATCGGTTGCGCGTAATAGATATTGGCAACGATAGCCCCGCAGCAAAAGGCGAACAGGGTGATCAGGCCCTGCGTCATTTGCGGCGCAGCGCTGGGTGCCACGGCGGGCGAAGAAGACATGAAGCGGGCTCCGGAAAGGCCTGAAAAGGGCGCGAAGGCGAAAAGTCTACCGTGTCGCCGGGCGCTCTGCGTGAAAGTTGCTATCAATGGGCAAACATAGCGGCACAATCGCTGAACGCTTGCGAGCCCTGAGGGTCGTACCTTTGCGGCCCCGTCGAGCCGACGGTTGGCCACCGCTAATCCATGTAAGGCGAAAGCGTGACTACGGCGATATTGATGAACGATGCGCTCGATCCCTCCAACCCGGCGCAGCAGGGCAGCCCCAGCGCACAGACCGCCGCGTTGCAGGCGAGCGTGCTGGAGCTGCGTGAAGCCCTGGAGGCCGGCGACGTCGGCCATTGGAGCCTCGACCTGGCGTCTGAAATCCTGACGACCTCGGCGACCTGTCGGGAGCACTATCGCCGTGGCCCTGACGAAGCTTTCAGCTACGCGCAACTGGTTGCAGCCGTTCATGTCGACGATCGTGAGCGCCGGCAGGCGGCGCTGCAAGCGAGTGTCGTCGGTGGCAGCGATTACAGGATCGACTACCGGCTGTTCACCCCGGCGGGCGAGCTGCGCTGGATCAATGTGCGCGGCCGTACTCTGCGTGATGCACAGGGCCAGGCGCTGCGCATCACCGGTATTTCTCAGGACATCACCGAGCGCATGGCCGAAGAGGGCCGGCGCCAGGCGTTGGCGCAGCTCAGCGATCGTATCCGCGACCTGGCCGATCCGGCAGAGCTGGCGTATGCCGCCGCCGAGATCCTCGGCCGCCACCTCGAAGTCAGTCGGGCCGGCTATGGCCTGGTCGATACCTTCAACGAAACCATCACTATCGAACGCGACTGGAATGCCCCGCGTATCAAGACGCTGGCCGGGGTTTTGCGTTTTCGCGACTACGGCTCTTACATCGAACCACTCAAGCGTGGTGAGACCATCGTGATAGCCGATGCCGAGAAAGACCCAATGACGGCCGCCACCGCGGCCGCACTCAAGGCCATCAGCGCCCAGGCTTTCGTCAACATGCCGGTCAATGAAGAGGGCGGCATGGTGGCGCTGCTTTACCTCAACCATGCCGAACAACGGGTCTGGCACCCGGCGGATCTCGCGCTGGTGCGCGAAGTGGCTCACCGAACCCGCATGGCGGTGGAGCGGCGCCGCGCCGAACATCGCTTGCGGGCCCTGACGGCCTCCCTGGAACAGCAGGTCGAGAGCCGCACTCGCGCCTTGCTCGATACTGAAGAAGCGCTGCGCCAGGCGCAGAAAATGGAAGCCGTGGGGCAACTGACCGGTGGTGTGGCCCACGATTTCAATAATCTGCTGACCGTGATTCGCTCCTCCACCGATCTGCTCGGGCGGCCTAATCTGGCGCCCGAGCGGCGCCAGCGTTACGTTGAGGCGATCTCCGAGACGGTCAACCGCGCCACGCGCCTCACTGGCCAGTTGCTGGCTTTTGCGCGACGCCAGACCCTCAAGCCTGAAGCCTTTGATGTCGGCGCCAGCGTCAGTGCCGTCATCGGCATGCTCAATACCCTGGTCGGCTCGCGAGTGAACATCGACCTGCAGTTGCCGGACGAGGTGTGCTTCATCCATGCCGACCCGAGCCAGTTCGATACCGCACTGATCAATATGGCGGTCAATGCCCGAGACGCCATGGCCGGGCAGGGCAGGGTGACGATCACGGTCGCCAAGGTCGATGCGATCCCCGGGCAGCATGCGGCCAAGGGTCAATTCGTCGCGGTGGCGATCAGCGATACGGGGGCGGGTATCGATCCTGCAGATCTGGCGCGGATCTTCGAGCCCTTCTTTACCACCAAGGCTTTTGGCGACGGCACCGGGTTGGGGTTGTCTCAAGTTTTCGGCTTCGCCCGGCAGTCGGGCGGCGACGTGCAAGTGCACAGCGTCCCAGGCCAAGGCGCGACTTTCACCTTGTACTTGCCCAGCGTGCAGGCGCGCACGGCCACCGAGGCTGTGATCGGCGAGCTGGCGCAGGTGAGTGGCGGGGGCGTTTGTGTGCTGGTGGTCGAGGACAACGAAGAGGTCGGCGCCTTTGCTGCCGAGTCGCTGCTGGAGCTGGGGTATGCGCCGGTGTGGGTGAAGTCCGCCGAGCGCGCCTTGGTCGAGCTGACATCGGCGCCGGGGCGTTTCGACGTCGTGTTTTCCGATGTGGTCATGCCGGGCATCAACGGTATCGAGCTGGCGACGCGTATCGGTGAGCTGTTTCCGCAACTACCGGTGATCCTCACCAGTGGCTACAGTCATGTCCTTGAGGAAAGTGGCCTGGCGGGGTTCGAGCTGTTGCACAAGCCTTACTCGGTGGATCAGCTATCCCGCGTGCTGGGGCAGGCTACCAAGGGGCAACGTCACTCATCGCTCCTCTAAAAGCGGCGGCTTGCCCCAATAGGGGCTGCCAATCACTGCAGCAGTGTCTGATCCACCGTGATGGGGGCAAGCCCCCTCGCTACAGCGGCGGTCAAAATCTTAAGACTACATAGAGTCCCAGCGCGCCGAGCACGCTGCAGGCGAGCCCCAAGGCGGCGATTTCCGGCAGCGCCACCGGCGTACGGTTCTCGCTGATCGCGCGGGCGCTGACCCGGTAACGCCGCCATTGCCCCAGCCAGATCGTCACCACGCTGAACATCGCCACGCCGATCAGGCCGAAGGCAAACGCGCCGTGGTGGGGGATCCAGCGCAAGAACAACGTGCTGACCGCCAGCAATGACAGCAGCGTGCGCCGCCACGCCAGCAGGGTGCGTTCCGGTTGCAGGCCGACGTCATGGTGCAGGCTGGTCATCGCGGCTCACACCTGGCGCAAAGCAACGAAAGCGATCAGCACCGCCGTCACCAGTGCGCCGCCAATGGACAGCAACGGCACCAGCAGCGGCAAGGGCAACGGATTGCGCTGGCGCATCGCGCGTTCGACATTCAGCCAGCGCAGGCAAGCACTGACACTGATAAGCATGCCCAGCACAAGCAGGGTAATGGCCAGCGTCTTGCGCAATTCAGGCATGAACACATCGGCGGTGAAGGCCTCGACGGCAATGCCACCCGCCATCAGCGCCAGCGCGGTACGAATCCACGCCAGGAAGGTGCGTTCGTTGGCCAAGGTAAAGCGTGGATCGGGTTCGCTGCCGCCGCCGAGCAGATCCAGGGTGCGTCTGCTGCGCGGCGTTGGCGGTGTTTTATTTGCGTGAGGCTTGGCCGCCGGGGGCGGTGAGGAGTTGGAATCCATGGGGCGGTAGGGCTCGCTGGTCGGGGCCGCGCTGGTGCGTCAGCGTAGGCTTGGGGCATCGTAGCAGAGCTCCGCGCTGGCCAGGAATCTGCCTGCGACCTGATGAAACACACAGGCGACGCCGATTGTGGGGTGGCAAAGAATCCATTAACAGATAACATGGCCCTCCTCTGACTGATGACGGAACAGCATGTGTCATGGCTTTTGACGAACGTTCAATGAATGGAATGGGTGTATTTGTCGCCATTGTCGAGCAAGGCAGCTTTGCAGCGGCAGGTGACATTCTGGATATGTCACAGCCCGGCGTCAGCCGCGCCATAGCCCGGCTGGAGGCACGCCTGGGGGTCCGCTTGTTCGACCGCACCACCCGCACGGTGAGCCTCACCGAGGACGGTCTGCGCTTTCATTCATTGGTGATGCCGTTGCTCGCCGGGCTCGAAGAAGCCGCCGACAGTACTACCCGCGGCGCGGCGGCAGTGCGTGGGCGTTTGCGGGTCAACATCGACCCTAGTCTGGCGCGGTTGCTGTCCGGCGCTCTGATCGGGGAATTTCTGCGCGCCTACCCTGAGGTCCAGCTCGAGCTGGTGACCCGCGAACGCCTCGGGGACCTGGTCGGCGAAGGGTTCGACTTGGGCCTGCGTTTTGGCGAGCCGCCCGTCAGCCACTTGCAGGCCAGTCAGTTAATGGACACTCGGCTGCTGACCGTCGCCACACCCGGCTATCTGGCCGCTCATGGCCGGCCGCGCACCCCGCAGGAGCTGGCCGAGCATCGCTGCATTCAGTATCGCGATGCCGAGCTTGGGCGTTTGCATGACTGGGCGTTCCATCGTGGCCGTCAGCGCCTGGACGTGACCACCGAAGGCGTATTGACGGTCAACGACGTGAACACCTTGCACAGTTGTTGCCTGGCGGGTGAGGGGATCGCCCAGTTGATGGCACTGGGCAACGAAGCGCTGCTGGCGCAGGGCTGCCTGGTCGAGCTGTTCCCCGACTGGCCTGACGAGCGGCTGAGCCTGTATTCACTGCTGCCGCCACGCATGCAACCCCCCACCAAAAGTCGCGCGTTCGTGGACTTCGTCAGCCGCCAGATAGGCTGAGCACGACCGCACGCGGATGCTTACTTGCGCTGGTTGGCCGAAACGGCGGCGCGCAGGGCCAACAGGTAGCTGTCGACGCCAAGGCCACAGATCTGCCCCGTGACGATTTCGCCGAATACCGAGTGATGGCGGAATTCTTCACGGGCATGAATGTTGGACATGTGCACTTCGATCACCGGCACTTCCAGAATCGCCAGCGCATCGCGGATGCCGTAGCTGTAGTGAGTCCAGGCGCCAGCGTTGATCAACACGGCATCGACCTTGTCCAGGTAGCCCTGGTGAATGCGCTCGCACATCTCGCCTTCATGGTTGGTCTGAAAGGTCTCGACCGTGGTGTCCAGCTCCTTGCCCAGGGCGCGCAGCTGGTCGTCGATCTCGGCCAGGGTGATGGTGCCGTACTGCTTTGGATCGCGCTTGCCGAACATGTTGTGATTGATGCCGTGGAGCATGAGCACTTTCATCGGTTTACCTTTTTTTGCAGGATCAATGCGGTTGAAATCGATCGACACCGCAGGTCTCAAGGACAGGATTATTCTTGTCGCGGCGTGGGTGTGTCGATCCGAAAGACGCCGCCCCCATCAGCGGTGGGCGCCCGAGGCAAACTTGTAGCCGAGGCGGCGTTGTCTTTCAACTGAATATTTTTTCGTGGCGCGCTTGAACTACCATGGCCTACAGTCCGCCAAACAGAAGTACGGCTCGTCTGTCTCGGGCCCGGCGTTTGGCGTGCGGCGTGCGACGTATAGTTAAGTTATCGCCACTGGCTGTATGTTCCCGACAATCGCCCCGCGAGGAGAGCCACCCGACGATGTGGATTGTGCTTGCGCTGTTGGTCGTCCTGCTGATGCTCGGCGGCGCCGCGATTTACCTGCTGCATGCTCGGCGTGTGCCCGTGTCTTTGGTGCAAGGGACGCTGGCTCATCGAGAGCTTGGCAGCGCGCCGCTCGCGCGCCATTACGACACCTACGTCCCCCGCGAACTGGTCCCGGACGCACCGCTGGTGATTGCGCTGCATGGCGAGAGACAAGATCCTGCAGCGATGCGCGGGTTGATCGGCCAGGCGCTGGAGCAGCAGGCGCGCGTATGCGGCTTCGCGGTGGCCTATCCGGCCGCCCAGCCAGCCGGGTGGGGCAGTGGCAGCCCCGAGGACATAGCGTTTATTCAGGCCATGATCGAGGCAATGGCTGTCGAGCATGCGATCGATGTCGAGCGGGTCTATGTACTGGGTTATGGCAGCGGCGGCCAGATGGTCTATCGGCTGGCACTGGCAGTGCCACAGCAGCTGGCCGGTGTCGCGGCGATCGCCGCCAGTTTGCCGATCGGTGACGCCCCCGGGCCGGCAGTGGGCGGCGTGGCAGTGCCGATGCTGATCATCAACGGGACGGCTGACCGGCTCAATCCGTTCGAGGGCGGCAGCGGAAGCTGGTTCGGCCTGGCCCGGCGCGACGCGGTGCGCTCATCGATGGCGACCGCAGAATTTTTCGCGCAGCGAGCGGGTGCTCGGTTGCAGCAGGACGACACCGTGTCGGCTCACCAATTGCCGAAACTGGCGCCCATGCGCAGCCTGTGGCGCAATCCCCAGGGCGTCACGGTGGTGTTGTATGCGCTCAAGGGTGGCGGCCATGTGGTGCATCAACCCTATGTGCGGCAACCTCGCTGGCTGGGCGCGATGAATCCGGGGTTCGATGTGGCGGCCCAGGCCTGTCTGTTCTGGCAGCTCTAGCGAGCAGGGGTGCGGGTTCAGCCGTCTGCGGGTTCGCCGCTGGAGGCACCGGGCCGTTCGCCTTCGAGCAATTGGCGCTTGCGCTCCACGCCCCAGCGATAGCCCGAGAGCCCGCCGTCACTGCGTACCACGCGGTGGCAGGGGATCGCCACGGCCAGCGTGTTGGCGCCGCAGGCCTGGGCCACTGCGCGGTAGGCGTTGGGTGCGCCGATCTGCGCGGCAATCTGCGCATAGCTGGCAGTGCTGCCCACCGGGATGGTGCGCAGTGCCTGCCAGACGCGCTCCTGAAAGGCGGTGCCGCGGATATCCAGCGGCAGGTCGAGGCCCAGCGCCGGGGCCTCGATAAAGCCCACCACCTGTGCAACCAACTGTTCGAAATCGCCGTCGCCACCGATGAACTCGGCATTGGCGAATTGCCGTTGGAGCTCTTGCAGCAGTTGATCGGGATCGTCGCCCAACAGGATGGCGCAGATACCCCGGTTGCTTTGCGCCACCAGAATCGAACCCAGTGAGCATTCACCCACGGCGAAGCGAATGCGGTTGTTGTGGCCGCGGCCGCGAAAGTCTGCGGGCTTCATGCCAAGCAGGCCAGTGGCGGCCTCGTAGAAGCGACCATTGGAGTTGAAGCCTGCGTCGTAGAAGGCCTCGGTGATCGAGCTGCCCTGAGTCAGCGCCGTGCGCAGCTTGCGTGCCCGGTGCGCAGCGCCATAGGCCTTGGGTGTGAGTCCGGTGGCGGCCTTGAACTGGCGATGAAAGTGGAACGCACTGAGCCCCACGGCGTCTGCCAGCTCGTTCAGGCTCGGCAGGGTGTCGGCCTGTTCGATCAGTTGGCAGGCGCGGGTGATGCGCTCGGCATTCGGGGTGGTGGATGCGGGTTTCATATCGGACTCGACGTTCAGGCGATGAGCTCACTATAAAGCCCTGCGAGATCGATAAAACTCCGAGTCTTGCTCTTGGCCCTGTAGCGAGGGTCTCGCACTAGGAAGGGGCGGGTCAGCCTCCATGGTGGTTGTCTGGAAATCTGTCCAGAGTAAGCCCCTTCGCTACAGGCAATCGGTAGGGAAAATCAGAAGTTCATGCTGTAGAACAGCGAGTACGACTCGATCCCCTCGTTAGGCTCACTGAGCCCGGCGTTGGAATAGTGAATGACGCGCACGCCGACGCGGTGCACCTGGGCGATCTTCAGGCCCACCCCCAGGCGGTCCTCGAAGTTGAATGAGGAGCCCAGATCGCGACTGCCCACATGGGTGCCGCTGAAACCGGCGATGCCGACGCCGGCTTCGAGGTAGGGCACCACAGTGCCACCGCCAAACTCGTAGACGAACACCGGTGCAAAAGAAATCGACTGCCGCGCGCTGGTGTGTTCACCCGCTTCCCAGTAGGTGAAGCCCAGGTCCCAGTAACCGGTAAGGTGGCCCACCGAGGACTGCAGCCAGGTCTTGTCCCAATCCAGCCCCAGGCCGACTCGGTAGGTCATGTCGCTCTGACCGGTCATGCCGACTGCGCCGCTGATCGTGGCTGCCTGGGCGCTGCCGGCCATGGCTGCTACCAGACACCCCATCGCACATTTGATTGCGAGACTACGCTTCAACCCCATTTTTCAAGCTCCATCTGGTTTGTTTTTTTATGACGTACTGTCCAGGTTTCACCGTCGCTTGCACAACGCCTTGATAGAGGCCTCCAAAGGCGGCCCTCCAGGCTTTTGTAACATCAACTTTACAAGCCAGTGTTCGCTAATGACCTTAGGTCATTGCGCAAAGTTCTACAGATTCATTACGTTTTTTTCACCGATTTTTCAGATGCCATTCACGTCTGTCCTTTGGCATGTATGCCGCTAGCCACGGGGCGTGCGTCGCGGTCTGGACACGACCGATTCGATATTTTTGCGCCCGATCAGCAGCTTAGGCGAAGAGGTGGGCGCCAAGGCGGGTTCTGCGGTCAGCCATTTGTACATCACCAGGCAATCCACGAACCCGTGTAGAGCGTGGCGATAGGCTTTGGGCAAGCGCCCGACCACCTCGAACCCGAGTTTCTGCCACAAGGCCACTGCCACTTCGTTGCTGGCGACCACCGAGTTGAACTGCATGGCCAAAAACCCGTTATCGCGCGCCAGCTGCTGGGAATGCTCGCACATCAGCCGTGCGACGCCTTTGCCACGCGCCGCCTCGGTGACCATGTAGCCGCAGTTGCTGACATGGCTGCCGGGCCCGGCGGCATTGGCCTTGAGGTAGTAACTGCCAAGCAACTGGCCATCTGCCTCGGCCACCAGAGTGTGCAAGGGCAGTTCAAGCCACAGATAGCGGGCTTGCTCGAAGGTCAGGGCCGGGTCGTAGGCATAGGTTTGCCGGGCCTCGGCGACGGCCTGGAAGGTCGGCCAGAAGCGCTCGAAATCGGCGGCGGTCATGGGGCGGATGTCGATCATAAAGTCCTCGGAGGGCAAGCTGCGCAGCAGTCTAGCAGCCTGTCTGGGCTATTGCCCGGGGTGGCGCGGCAGCAGCGCATGCGGCAACCGGTCGCAACCGTTTGGCGCCAAACGGCCGATCCTCACCCAGGGGATTATTGTCCCGTGCCCGGCACCGGCGTAGAATGCCCTGCATCTGGCCGTACCTCTCGTACCGAAAAAACCATACCGATAAAAATTCTGCTCATTGCTGCTTCGTTCAAGGGATTCCCTTCGAGCGGGGTTTTCGTGCGTGGATTTTCTGTAGGGGCGGGTTTACCGGTTCTTGCGTGCAGCTCACGGCCGTTGCGGGCGCAAGGCACCATGAGGTTTGACGGACACTCGATGAATACATCCACGAGCACTCAGGCTGGCAGCTGGTTGAGCGTTATCGCTCTGGCTCTTGCCGCCTTCATCTTCAATACCACCGAATTCGTGCCGGTCGGCCTGTTGAGCGCGATCGGCCACAGCTTTTCGATGACCACTGCCCAGGTCGGGCTGATGCTCACGGTGTATGCGTGGGTGGTGACCTTGCTGTCGTTGCCGATGATGCTGCTGACCCGCAATATCGAACGGCGCACCTTGCTGGTAGCCGTATTTGTGGTGTTTATCGCCAGCCACATTCTGTCCGGCATGGCCAACAGCTTTGCTGTGTTGCTGATCAGCCGCATCGGTATCGCCGTTGCCCACGCGGTGTTCTGGTCGATCACCGCGTCGCTGGCGGTGCGTGTAGCGCCGGCGGGCAAACAAGTGCAGGCGCTGGGGCTGCTGGCCACTGGCACGTCGCTGGCGATGGTGCTGGGCATCCCGATCGGGCGTATCGTCGGTGAAGCGCTGGGCTGGCGCACGACCTTCCTGGCGATCGCCGGGGTGGCGGCGCTGACCGTGCTGTGGCTGGCCAAGACGCTGCCGTTGCTGCCGAGCCAGAACTCGGGTTCGCTGCGCAGCTTGCCGATTCTGTTCAAGCGCCCGGCGCTGGTGTCGCTGTATGTGCTGACGGCGTTGGTGGTCACTGCGCACTTTACGGCCTACAGCTATATCGAACCCTTCGCGCAAGGGGTGGCGCGCTTGAGCGGCGACATGACCACCGTGCTGTTGCTGTTGTTTGGCGGCGCCGGAGTCATCGGTTCGCTGTTGTTCAGCCTGTACAGCAGCCGCTTCCCGCGGGGCTTTTTGATCGCTTCGGTGGCGGTGCTGGGGCTGTGCCTGATGTTGCTGTTGCCGTTCTCTCTGAACGCTTCGCACCTGGGCGCCTTGAGTGTGATCTGGGGCGCGGCGATCATGTGCTTCGGCCTGGTGATGCAGTCCAAGGTCATCAGCCTGGCGCCGGATGCCACCGACGTGGCCATGGCCTTGCATTCCGGGATCTACAACATCGGTATCGGCGGTGGTGCGCTGCTGGGCAGCGTGGTGATGAGTCAGCTGGGCACATCGAACATCGGGCTGGTGGGCGGCATGCTGGCGGTCAGTGGCTTGTTGGTGTGCTGCTTCACGACCTATCGGTTCGCCAAGCCAGAAAATTCAGATGCTCTGGAGGATTGAACTGACACACTGAACGCTTGCAGCTTGCAGCTGTGGGAGCGGGTGTAGCCCGCTCCCACAAGGTCAGGTCACTACGCGGTAGCACGGCTCGTACGCCGCGCCACCAGGCAGCTTCATCCGGTGTTGCGCCACGAACGCCTGCAGCAGTTTGTCCAGCGGCTGCATGATCGAGGCATCGCCGTGGATCTCGTAGGGGCCATGCTCCTCGATCAGGCGAATGCCCTTGTCCTTGACGTTGCCGGCCACGATCCCGGAAAACGCCCGGCGCAGGTTGGCGGCCAGTTCATGGGCCGGCAGGTCCTTGCGCAATTGCAGGCTGGCCATGTTGGCGTGGGTCGGATCGAACGGCCGCTGGAAGCTCTCCTCGATGCGCAATAGCCAGTTGAAATGGAAGGCGTCGTTGCGCTCGCGGCGGAACAGCCGCACATCCTTCAGGCCCGAGGCCATCTGCCGCGCAACTTCGACTGGATCGTCAATGATGATCTGGTAATGCTTGTGCGCCGCTTCACCCAGGGTAGCGCCGACGAAGGCGTGCAGTTGTTCGAGATACGGCGCCGCGCTTTTCGGCCCGGTGAGGATGACCGGGAAGGGCAGGTCGTGGTTGTCCGGGTGCATGAGGATGCCCAGCAGGTAGAGAAATTCCTCCGCCGTACCGGCGCCGCCCGGGAAGATGATGATGCCGTGGCCGACGCGCACGAAGGCTTCGAGGCGTTTTTCGATGTCCGGCAGGATCACTAGCTCGTTGACGATCGGGTTGGGCGCTTCGGCGGCGATGATGCCGGGTTCGGTCAGCCCCAGATAGCGGCCGCCTTCCAGGCGCTGCTTGGCATGGGCGATGGTGGCGCCCTTCATCGGGCCTTTCATCACGCCAGGGCCGCAGCCAGTGCAGATGTCGAGCTTGCGCAGGCCCAGCTCGTGACCGACGCGCTTGGTGTATTTGTACTCGTCCGAGTTGATCGAGTGACCGCCCCAGCACACCACCATCTTGGGCTCTACGCCGGCGCGCAGGGTGCGAGCGTTGCGCAGCAAATGGAACACGTAGTCGGTGATGCCCTGGGAGTTGCTGAGGTCGATGCGTTGGCTTTCGAGCTCGCTTTCGGTGTAGACGATGTCGCGCAGGGCACTGAAGAGCATTTCACGGGTGCTGGCGATCATCTCCCCATCGACGAAAGCGTCGGCGGGCGCGTTCAGCAGTTCGAGGCGTACGCCGCGGTCCTGCTGGTGGATGCGGACTTCGAAGTTCTTGTAGGCTTCGAGGATGGTCTTGGCGTTGTCGACATGGGCGCCGGTATTGAGGATGGCCAGGGCGCACTGGCGAAAAAGGGTGTAGGTGCTGCCCGAACCGGCAGCGCTGAGCTGCTGCACTTCGCGTTGGGACAGGGTCTCCAGGCTGCCCCTGGGGCTGACCGAGGCGTTGATGACGTGTCTTTGAGCCATACTCTGGTTCCTTGAATCGACAGCTGCAGGCCACTGCGGCCCGCAAGCATCAGGCGGTGTTGCGGTTGGACGCGACGCAAGCATTTCCTTATGGGTAATAAGCGGTTAGCGATTTATTTGACCCTAGCATAACCAAAACGTCAGAGCAGCTGTCGAGGAAAATTGGCGGGCAGGTTTCATCTCTTGAATTAGCGGTGATGCGGCTGGCCCGCGAAGGGCCCCTCCCAGCCGATACACAGCATCAGCCCCCAAACTGCCCATACTCGGCGCGCTTGCGGCCATTGTGCTTGGCCAGATACAGCAACTCGTCGACCTTCTCGACAAAACTCAGCGCGTGGGCCTGCTGCCCCGGGATCATGGTCCCCACCCCGAGGCTGACCGTCAGCCAGTTCGATACCTGCGAGCGTTCGTGAGGGATCTGCGCCTGGCGAATCAACTGCTGGCACTTGTTGGCCACTTCGCGGGCCGAGGCGGCATCGGTCTCGGGCAGTACCCAGATGAATTCCTCACCGCCCATGCGGGCGATGAAATCCAGCGGTCGATTGGCCGCCAGGCTGAGGCTCTGGGCGACGCGCTTGAGGCATTCGTCACCCTTCATGTGGCCGTAGCAGTCGTTGTACTGCTTGAAGTAATCGATGTCCGCGAGAATCAGCGAAATCGGCTTCTGGCTGCGTTGCGCCTGGGCCCATTCGCGCTCCAGCACCTTGTCGAGCATGCGCCGGTTGGCGATGCCGGTCAGACCATCGCTGAAGGAGAATTCCTCCAGTTGTTTTTGCAGCTGGAGCAGATGCTCCTCGGTGGCCTTGCGCTCGCTGATATCGAACATGAAACCCACCAAGGCCTCGACCTTGCCGTCCTTGCGGATCACGTGGACCACGTCGCGGATCCAGACATACCCGCCGTCCTTGGTCAGCGCTCGATAGTCGGCCTCATGATCGACCCCGGCCTGGGACTGCGTCACGCAGAACTCCACCACATAATCGCGATCATCCGGGTGCATGCGCTCGACCCAGTCGTTGATGCCCACCCAGCTTTGTGGCGTCCAGCCCAGCAGCGCCTCGATCTGCGGGCCGACGTAGGTAAAGGTCATGGTGTCCCAGTCGATGCGCCAAGGGATGGCCTTGGTGGATTCGAGCAGGGTCTTGTAGACGTCGCTTTCAGGTTCGAGAGGGAAGTTGGGCATGGGGAGGCTTCGAATAAAGAGATGGGCGGTGCTCGATAGCATGTTGCCACTAGCGCGGATTTGCGCAAGGCCCGTGCGTGGCAACGGACGAACGGCCAGGCGCGCAGCTCGCGCCGATGAAAGTTGCTCATGTGGCCACGCACCTGCTGAAACCGGCGTCCGAATGCAGTATTGTTACAGCCATTGTCAATAATCAGCGGCCTGAAAGGTTCAGGCGGTCGTTCAAAGCGTAGAGGGTGTCATGGGTCACGAAAGCCTTAACTGGGACAAACTGGGGTTCGATTACATCAAGACCGATTTGCGCTATTTGTCTAACTGGAAGGACGGTGACTGGCAGCCAGGCACCCTGACCGAAGACAATGTGCTGCACATCAGCGAAGGTTCCACCGCCCTGCATTACGGCCAGCAGTGCTTTGAAGGCCTCAAGGCCTATCGCTGCAAGGACGGTTCGATCAACCTGTTCCGCCCGGATCAGAACGCCTTGCGCATGGCGCGCAGCTGCCATCGCACGTTGATGCCGCACGTGCCGACCGAGATGTTCATCGATGCCTGCAAGCAGGTGGTCAAGGCCAACGAACGCTTCATCCCGCCCTATGGCAGCGGTGGCGCCCTGTACCTGCGCCCGTTCGTGATCGGCGTGGGCGACAACATCGGCGTGCGTACCGCCCCTGAATTCATCTTCTCGGTGTTCTGCATCCCGGTCGGCCCTTACTTCAAGGGCGGCATGAAGCCGCACAACTTCCAGATCTCCAGCTACGACCGTGCAGCCCCCAACGGCACCGGTGCCGCCAAGGTGGGTGGCAACTACGCCGCCAGCCTGCAACCGGGTGCGGCTGCCAAGAGCGCCGGCTTTGCCGATTGCATCTACCTCGATCCGCAAACCCACACCAAGATCGAAGAGGTCGGTTCGGCCAACTTCTTCGGCATCACCGCCAACAACGAGTTCGTCACGCCGAAATCGCCGTCGGTGTTGCCGGGCATCACCCGCCTGTCGCTGATCGAGCTGGCGCAAACGCGCCTGGGCCTGACCGTGATCGAAGGGGACGTGTTCATCGACAAGATCGACCAGTTCGTCGAAGCTGGCGCGTGCGGCACCGCCGCGGTGATCTCGCCGATCGGCGGTATCGAATACGACGGCAAGATGCACGTGTTCTACAGCGAGACCGAAGTCGGCCCGGTGACCCAGCGTCTGTACAACGAGCTGACCGGCGTGCAGGCCGGTGACATCGAAGGCCCGGCGGGCTGGATCGTCAAGGTGTAACACCCAACTGCAGGACGACGACCCATCCACGGCGCAAGCGGTGGATGGGTTTTTTTATGGCAGGCTCGTTATCGCAGCGGTTCATCCGCGCTTGCGAATGATCATGCGCTGGATGCGCTTGCCGGACGCTTCGCTCAGGTCTTCGCGATCCAGCAGCACCCGGTGGCCGAGGCATTCCTGGAGGATCAGCGATTTATCGAAGGCCGAATACAGGCGACGATGCTGATCGCGCTTGGCGCTGCCTTTCATCACGCGCCAACTGATATAGAGCACGCCGCCCGGCACCAGCAGGTCGAGCATGCGCGCCACCGAGGGGCGGATCAGGCGCAGGTCAAGGTGCATGATCACCGACTCGCAGAGGATGTTCTGGAAGCGTTCGCTGACAATGTTGGCCAGATCCGGCAACGAGGACAGCTCGAAGCGCAGGTTCGGGTAGCGATAGCGGGCGTGGTCGAGCAACAGGTCGCTGGCGTCATAACCCACGGTGTCGAAACCGGCGTTGTTGAGCCATGCCACATCACGCCCGGCGCCGCAGCCGATATCGGCAGTGAGGCCAGGAGTGAAGAAGGTGTTCAGCAGGGTGTAGAGATCGCTGGGTTGCGGTTGCTCGTGCCAGTGCTGGGCGAAGGGCTTGGCGTAGACGTTATACGCGTTGAGGGTGTCGACATCCATGGCACATCTCCAAACAGGCTTTGGACTAAAGCCTGTTGCTGAATGTGCCAGTATTCCCCCGGCGACTGCAAGGGGGATTCGGGTTTCAGCTTTGATACTCGAGTGTTCTCAAGGGGGCATTTGCATCGATACACAACGCGCCTCAGAACTTCGACGCAAAAAACATCCGAATCCCATCCAGCAAACGATGCAACCAGCCACCCTGAGGCGTGTCGGCCAAGGTCACCAGTGGTCGCGATACCAGCTTGTCGGTGCCATCGAATACGTCATAGCTGCCGACCACCGTGCCCACCGGCAATGGCGCGACCAGCTCCGGGTTGAGGTTGACGTGCGCGTTGAAATTCTGATGGCTGCGGCGCGGCAGGGTCAGCACCAGGTCGCTGGCCAGGCCGACCGGGACGGTATCGGCGGCGCCTTTCCACACATGCGGCTGTGCAAGCACCGCCCGGCCGTTCTGCAACTTGGCGTTTTCATAGAAACGGAAGCCGTAGGTCAGCAAGGTTTCGGTGTCCGAGGCTCGGTTGGCCATGCTGGTGGAGCCGAACACCGCCGTGATCAGGCGCTCGCCATTGCGCACCGCCGAGGTCACCATGCAGTAGCCGGCGGCGTCGGTGTGGCCGGTCTTGAGGCCGTCGACCGAGGCGTCGCGCCATAGCAGCAAGTTGCGGTTCGGCTGGCGAATCCCGCCCCAGGTGAAGTACTTGTTGGCGTACAGCGGGTAGTAGGCGGGTTCGTCATGAATGATCGACTGGGCCAGCACCGCCATATCGTGGGCCGACGAGTAGTGGTCGTCGATCGGCAGGCCGGTGGGGTTCATGAAGTGGGAGTTGGTCATGCCCAGCTTCTGCGCGGTCTGGTTCATCATCCCGGCGAAAGCGTCTTCGCTGCCGGCGATGCGTTCGGAGAGCGCCACGGCGGCATCGTTGCCGGAATCGATCACCACGCCGTGCATCAAGTCGTCGACGCTGATCTGGCTGTTGGGGGTGATGAACATCCGCGAGCCGCCAGTGCGCCAGGCGTTATCGCTGATGGTGACCTTGTCGTCAGGCTTGAGACGTCCGGCCATGAGTTCATGGGTGGTGATGTACACCGTCATCAACTTGGTAAGGCTGGCCGGTGGCAGGCGCTCGTCGGGGTTCTGGCTGCTGATGATGGTGCCGGTGGTGGCGTCCATCATTACCCAGGACCGCGCGCCCAGTTGCGGCGGTGCAGGAATCATCGGCTCGGCGCTGCGCAGGGTTGCGGAGACGGGGCCGTCGGCAAGGGCCAAAGGTGTGATGACGGCACAGGCGAGGGCGAGGGGCAACGGCAGCAAGCGAAAGGTCACGGACGGCGGGCCTTGAGTGAATATGAAAAAAAGGTCGCACACGGTAGGCCAGAGCCAGCGGCCGCTCAACGGGGGCGAGATTAAATAAAAGTTACTGGACGCGATGCAGCGCTTGAGTCATGAGGCCTGCAGCCGATAGCCGCCGTCGCGCAAGGTCAGCAGGGTCGGTGCGCCGGGGCCGACGAGCTTGCGGCGCAGGCGATCGATGTGCACTTCGATGATCTGGTTGCCGGGGTCGAAGGGGTAGCCCCACACCTGTTCGAAAAGCATGGTGCTGGTCACCCGCTGGCCGATATTGCGCAACAGAAACGCCAGCAGCTTGACCTCCGAGGGCAGCAGTTCCAGCGCCTGACCATCGCGCGTGACCCGCTGGGTATCGAGTTCCAGCTGCAAGGGCCCGCTGACCAGCGATGCAGACAGGTTCGCATCCTCGCCACGGCGCTGCAGCATGGCCAGCCGCGCTGCCAGTTCGCCACTGGTGAAAGGTTTGGTCAGGTAGTCGTCGCCGCTGCTGCGCAGGTGCTCGACGCTGGCGTCTACCCCGGCGGGCACGCTGAGCATCAGGATCGGCGTGTGGATATGCTGCTCGCGCAGGGTGGCGACGATGGTCAGGCCGTCGATGTCGGGTAATCGCCGGGCCAGAATGATGCTGTCGTACCGGCCCGCTACGGCCATGGCCAGGCCGGTGGAGCCGTTGTCGGCCCATTGCACGCTGAATCCGTGCCCCTTGAGCTCCGCCATCACGGCCTGGGCCGTGACTTCATCCTGTTCGATTACCAGCACATACTTCATTGACGGCTCCGCTGCGTATCGGGCCGAAGGAACAGCCGTTCGGCCGGGCACACCTGGCGATATACCCTGTTCTCAGCCTAAGGGCGGTGCGTGGCGGCGGTAAATTAACTAATGTTTAATGCCTATGCCCCTGTATGCGCGGCCTGCGGTCCGTTATGCGCAGTTGTGCATTGGCGGCTTTGCCTATAGCGTCTGTGATCCACGGGCGATACGACTGGAGTGGTAGATGAAGCTGTTCAGCCGTCTGACGTTACTGGTGACTTCGATGCTTGCCGTGTTGCTGCTGAGCCCCGCAGCACTGGCCGGCTGGCAGACCTCGCTGGCGAACGCCCACCTGCTGGGCGCCGGGGACTTTCGCAAATTCGGCTTTCTGGTCTATACCGCGCGACTGTATACCCCGGCCGACCATCTGGACGACAGCACTCCCTTCGCCCTTGAATTGACCTACCACAGGTCGATCAAGGGCGACGCCCTGGTGGACGCCAGCATCAATGAAATCAAGCGTATCCAAGGCAGCGCAGTCAGTGCCGAGCAGCTGCAACGCTGGCGTGAACAGATGCAGCAGTCGTTCGTCGACGTAGAGGAAGGCAGCCGACTGACCGGCGTGTTTCTGCCGGGGCAAGGTGCACAGTTCTACGTCGGCGACCAGCTCAAGAGCGAGATCAAGGACCTGACCTACGCCAAGGCGTTCTTCGCCATCTGGCTCGATCCGCGCAGCCGCGATCCGGATCTGCGCGCGCAGTTGCTGGGCACAAGCAAGAACTAGCTGCCGATTCATTAACATTCATGGAGCGTCTGGACATGTCATCCGAATCCATACCGCTGGCACTGCTGGTGCCCATGCCGGATACCGTGGTACAGCGACTGCAGCAGCGTTTCGAGGTATTGAACCCCGCTGCCGAGGCCCTGAGCGACGCTCAATCGGCCCGCGTACAGGCGGTACTGACCAACGGCTCGCGGGGCTTGAGTGCTGCCGAGATCGACGCCATGCCGGCGCTGCGGATCGCCAGTGCCATGGGCGCCGGTCACGAGAACATCGATCATCAGCATGCCGCTCAGCGCGGTATCGCGGTGACCCACGGTGGCGGTGCCAATGCCGATATCGTTGCCGACCATGCCATGGCGCTGTTGGGCGCAGTGGTGCGGCGCATTCCGCAGATGGATCGCCTGGCCCGGGCCGGCTGCGATCGCAACACCCTGCCCAGCGACCCCGGCTTGCACCGGCGCCGCCTCGGCCTGGTGGGCGCCGGCCATATCGGCCGCTGCCTGGCCAAGCGTGCGGGCGGCTACGACATGGACATCGGCTATCACAGCCGCAACCCGGTGACGGATTGGCCGCCGCGCTACTTCGCCGACCTGAAAGCCCTGGCGCATTGGTGCGATTTTCTCGTAGTGGCGGTGCCCGGTGGCGCGGCGACCTTGCACCTGATCGACAGCTCGATCCTGCAAGCGCTGGGCCCTGAAGGCTACCTGGTGAACATCGGCCGCGGCTCAGTGGTGGACACCACGGCATTGGCGACAGCGTTGCGCGAGGGCGTGATCGCCGGGGCAGCGCTGGATGTCTACGAAAGCGAGCCCGCTCGGCCCGAGGCGCTGTTGGAGTTCGAGAATCTGGTACTGACCCCGCACATCGCCGGCCGCTCCGATTCGGCCTGGGCCGGGCAGACGGAGCTGTTCATCGATAACGTCGAGCGTTATCTGGCAGGGCAGGCGATGGTCAATCCGGTGGGGTGATTCCCCATCAGAAGCAAGGATAGCTCCAAACGAATTTTTGGCGGAACTCTGAATTAACCGAATAGTCCGATATGCTTTTTAATTCTTGAATGCGATAAAAAAATTATTTTTAATAATAATTCACCTGTCATAAATTGCCTCCCGTCGCCAGCGGTCCACCGCAACGAGCCCATTAGGGGCTCAAGTCCATTCGGATGTACGGCAAGCCATCGCTTGCCTTCGAGCCCCAGCAGAAACTCAAGACTTTCATGTCTGCACTGGAGCATCGAGCATGAACACCTCTTCACAGCTGGCAATGGCCATCGCCCTCGGCATCGCCGCCCAACAAGCGGGCGCCGCCGGTTTCATCGACGACAGCAAGGCCACGCTGAGCCTCAAAAACCTCGACTTGTCCAACGACATTCGCGAGAGTCAAGGCAAGGTTGGCAACAGCGCCTACAGCGGCCAGGTACACAACTGGGGCCAGGCCTTCGTGCTCAAGGTGCAGTCTGGTTATACCGAAGGTGCCGTAGGCTTTGGCCTGGATGCGCTGGGCACCTATGCGGTGCGGCTGGACGGTGGCGGCAGAGTCGGCAAGGCCGGCGAAGATCGAAGCCCAGGCAATCTGTTTCCTACCGACGGGGGCCATGATGCCGACCAGTTCGGGCGTCTGGGGCTGACTGGCAAGGTGCGCTTCGCCAAGACCGAGGTCAAGACCGGCACCCTGATCCCTAACCTGCCGATCCTCGTGCCCAACGATGGCCGCCTGTTGCCGCAGACCTTCGAGGGTACGCAATTCATCAGCAAGGACATCGATCACCTGACCTTCACCGGCGGCCTGATCGAGCATGCTGTCGGCCGTGCTTCGACCAACAGCACCGGGCTCGCGGTCAGTGGCGGTACTCAGCAAAGCAACAAGTTCTGGTTCGCCGGTGGCGATTATGCCGTCACCAAGAGCCTCACCGCGCAGTACTACTACGCCAACCTTGAAGACTACTACACCCAGCACTTCGCCGGCCTGACCCACATCTGGGCCATCGACAAGAGCCAATCGTTCAAGACCGACCTGCGCTTCTTCCACACTGGTTCCGACGGCGCCAACGGCAGTGCTTCCGGGCGCGCCGAAGGCTACAAGACGAGCGGGTATGCACGCACCCCCGGCGAGATCCAGAACAACACCTGGAGCGCGTCGTTCACCTACGCGCTGGGCGGCCACAGCTTCATGGCCGGCCATCAGCGGGTCTCGGAAGGCAGCAACTTCGTGCAGCTCAACCAGGGCAGCCTGGTCAACGAAGGTGCCGGCGGCGGTACCACCTACCTGATCACCGACCGTTTGATCTCCAACTTCGCCCGTGCCGGGGAGAACACCAGCTTTGCCCAGTACATCTATGACTTCGCAGGCCTGGGGCTGCCGGGCCTGAAGTTCTCGACCATTTACCTCAATGGCCAGAACATCAAGGCGACGGCGGGCGGTGATCAGAACGAATGGGAGCGCGACATCGCTCTGGATTACGTGATCCAGGAAGGTACGTTCAAAGGCGTGGGCATCGGTGTGCGCAACGGTTCGTTCCGCACCAATGCGACAGGGGCGAGCGACATCGATCACAACCGCTTGATCCTCACCTATCAGCTGGCGTTGTTCTAGTAGACGGCGAGGGCGGGAGCGTGATTGCCGCCCACAGCCGGCGTGCTAACGAAACGCCGGCACGACCCGCTCAATGAACAACTTCAGGGATTTTTCTTTTCGGCGTGCGGCAGGCCGCTGTCGCACCAGAAGCCGAACGCGTCCACGCCCAGTCGTTGATGCCGGTATTGCCAGTGCAACTTCAGCGCGCGATACGCGGTTCCTTGAGCATCACCGGCGTGGCGATCTCGTGCACCCTGGCGTTGCCTTCCTGCTCGCCGCGCAGATAATCCAGCGCCACCTTGGCGGCCGCGCGCACGTGGTCGACCGACGCCTGGTGAGCGGCCAGGGCATCGCCGCTCTTGATCGCCGCGACGATGCGCTGCATCTCTTCGTTACTGGCGCTGCGGCGGTTTGCCTGGGACATCGACGTGGCCCGCAGGTAGCTGATGCGCGCCTGCAATTGGCGCAGCTGAGTGGCCGCGACCTTGTTGCCGGCGCCTTCGAGCAGCACATCGTAGAAACCCTGAACCGAATCCAGTACCGCTGGCAGCTCCTGCTCTTCAAGGGCCCTGCGATTGACCTCCAGGGCCTTCTCAAGGGCGCGGATGTCCTTGGCCTTGGCGTTGAGGGTGAACAGCTGCACGATCAAGCCCTCCAGCACACATTGCAGCTCATAGATGTCACAAGCGTCGGCCCAGGTGATGATCGCTACGCTCGGGCCCTTGGCGTCGGCGAATTCCACCAGGCCTTCGGACTCGAGGTGGCGTAGCGCTTCGCGTACTGAAGTGCGGCTGACACCCAGACGTTCGCAGAGGTCGCGCTCCACCAGGCGGTCGCCGGGCAGCAGCTGGAAATTCATGATGGCGCCGCGCAGTTTGTCCAGGACGATTTCGCGCAGGGTAACGGGGTTGCGATGGACCTTGAAGCTATCGTCAAGTGGCAGGCGTTTCATCGGGTCCGCTCTGGTTGAGGCTGTGCTGGGCACGAAAGGCACCGAACGCCACTCAGGGCGCTCGGCATCGGGCAGTTTATCACGGGGGTAACGGTGGGGCCTCAGCAGAACGCCGGCAGCGCGCCGAGCTTGCCACGGTGATAGATCATCGGTGTGACGGGTTCGTGCGGCAGGATCAGATTGGTCACCTTGCCGACCACAATGGCGTGATCGCCGCCCTCGTATTCGCGCCAAAGCTCGCACTCAATGATGGCCGTGGCGCCTTCCAGCAACGGATTACCCTGCTCACTGAGTGTCCACTCGATGGCCTTGGCCTTGTCTTTGCCCTTGCTGGCAAAGGCGTAGGCGTGAGCCTGTTGCGGCCCGCTGAGCAAGTGAATGGCGAAGCGCTTGCTGGCGCGCAGCACAGGGTAGGTGTCGGAGCTGTAGCTGGGGCAGAACAGCACCAGGGCCGGGTCCAGCGACAGGGCGCTGAAAGCACTGGCGGTGATGCCGACGATGCCGCCCTCGGCGTCCAGCGCAGTGACCACGGTCACGCCGGACGGAAACGAGGCCATCACTTCTTTATAAAGACTGGGTTCGATCATGATCAGGTACCTGTCAATGCATCACGAAGGGGTCAGGCATGGGCGCCTGGAAGAGGTTGATCCACACCGTTTTCAGTTCGGTGTAGGCCAGCACGGAATCGACTCGGCCATGTATCTGGTCTGATGGTATACCATAAGTTTGACTGTGCAAACGCTATTTATCTGGGTCGGCGCTGTTTGCGAGGCAGGCGTTGCAGGTCGGAAAAACCTTGTGCTCGCCACGGATCCGGCTACCCTCCATGCCTCGCCCTCTATAGCCCATGGAATTGCCTTTGATCACGTTGCACCCCATCACCGATGCTGCACCGCCTGATGCGGTGAGCTGTACTACCTGCGCGGCCAAATGCTGCCGCCTGGAAGTGATGTTGATCACCGACACCGGGGTGCCGGAGCGCTTTATCGAGGTCGATGACTGGGGCTCGGAGACCATGGCGCGGCTCGACGATGGCTGGTGCGCGGCGCTCGACCGCCGCACCATGAGCTGCAGCATCTACCGTCAGCGGCCGCTGATCTGTCGGGAATTCGAGATGGGCGGCGACGATTGCCTTGAAGAGCGTGTGGCGCCTTGATGAATGTTTGCGTCAGGCGCTCATGGCGGCGCTGCAAGCGCGCGGCATGGGCGCTATGATCGGTGCACCCTCATAGCCCGAAGGCTCTATCCCGACATGAAACTGCTCATCGCTGCTCTGTCCCTGCTGTTTTCGCCTCTGCTGCTTGCCCAGCCCGCACTGCACGGCGACCTGCCGCTGCAATACCTCGAACAGCCCGGTAACGGCCAGCCCGACCAGCCGTTGGTGATCTTCCTGCATGGCTACGGCAGCAACGAAGCGGACCTGTTCGGCCTCAAGGACGATTTGCCCGAAGGCTATACCTACCTGTCGGTGCAGGCGCCGATGCAGATCAGCCAGGACGGCTACCAGTGGTTCACCCCCAAGGGTGAGGCGACCGAATACGATGGCCTGGGCGGCGACGTGAACAGCAGCGAAGCGCGTATCGCCGCGTTCATCAAAGCGGCTGTGGCCAAGTACCACACGCGTGCGGATCGGGTGACCCTGGTGGGCTTCAGTCAGGGCGCGATCATGAGCTATCAGGTCGCGCTGCATGATCCGCAAAGCATCGGCGCGATGGCGGCGCTAAGTGGCAAGTTGCTGCCACCCTTGCGGACCAGGATGAAGGCTGATCCGCAGTACGCCAAGGTGCGCTTCTTCATCGGCCATGGCACGGCGGATAACGTCCTGCCGGTGGCGAGTGCGACCCAGGCCGATGAGAGCCTACGGGCGATTGGCATTACCCCGCAGATTCATCTGTATCCGGGATTGCGCCATTCGATCAGCGAGGCCGAGGTGAGTGATTTGCGGGATTGGTTGAAGGCTCGGTAGAGGGTAGGGCAAGCGCCCTTCGTTTATTTGCAACGAAGGGCGCTGCTGCTGGATTGGTCGATCCTTATGCATCGAACTCATCCGCTCCACCTCCCACGCCGTGGAGTACCCAACGAAGAGCTCGGTATCTGGATATGCCGCTATTGGGAAAGAGTCACATCCGCCTCTTTCTCCCAATACAGGAAGTGTTGTAGCGGGCCAGGAACGAGTCGGTGAACCAAGAAATTCCAAGGCTTGGGTTCTATCCAAGTGCTGGAAATACCTAGCGGTGGTGGCGCGGAGTAGACCTGCATATCCCCAGGCCGGGCTTTTAGCTGGATGTGAACCTCGACGAACTTTGAGGTTTGAGCATCGAACATGAAATCAACGCCATTTTCTATTGAGTACGTATGCCTGAATGAATTGTCGTCGATGGGGTCTTTCATTTTTGGCGTCAAACCCGGAACGTTAATGACCTCTGATTCTGCTCTGCCTAATGCATTTAATATTTCGTTAAATTTTTCTGCGACCATTTATATATTTCAGTTTTTTTCGATTTTGTGAGGGCTTTACTGGAATGGTCAGTGACGCGCACATGGCGAGAATGTTACGTAGATCCTCGGGATCAATTTTTCGCATAGATGTAACCGCAAGATAATGCGCTGGCATGATAGCTGGGCTTATGCAGCTCGACATCCTGTACTTCGTGGCGCTAGGTGCGTTCCTGTTCAGAGGTAGCCAATTCCTTCCCTAGACTAGGACGAAAACGCTGACGCCGCCCATGTAGATTGTCAATGGCGACGCCAGCATTACTAATAATCACGCCCAATCGTTAAAATATATATGAGGAGGTCAAACGGGGCGGTTCTTGTGCATTACACTGATTTGGTCAATATCTCCGGAGGTTGAATATCCGATGAACAGTTCAAGACGCTCGTGACCTGTCAGCGTAAATGAATCACAGCCGCCTACATCACCGATAGTTGGTATGTTATTGGCCGGCCAGGATTTCGTCGGTTGGCCAAGGATGGAATGGGCCTTTTCTCGATTCCAGTCCAGTGAGATGCCCAAGGGGAGGGCGCCTGTATACACGTGGCTTGCCATCGGGGACGGCCTAAGTAGAATATGCACCTTAATGAAGTGGAAAGTTTCTGAGTCGAAAACAAATTCTACACCCGTCTCCGGTTTGTAGTCGAAGAAGAAGGATTCATCCTCAGTTGGGTATTTCATATCAGGAAGTAGTCCCAGCTCAGCGATGACCTCTGCCTCGGGTTTGCCGAGAGCAGCTACTACCTTTTCAAAGTTCTGTTCAATCATTCGTAAAGGCCGTCCTTCCGGTTCATTTCGTGCAAAGCCTCAATTATGGCCGTGATTTGCTCGGTTGACATACCTGATTCGAGGAGCGCGGGTCGGTATGCGTTGATGTTGCTATTCACGGCTGCCTCTAAGTTAGCACCATCGAGTGCCGATTTATCTTTGGTATTCCTTCCTCCATAAGTTTCGCTGTATCTCTGATGGATTTCCCTTGGGATAGCGACAGCGGCCCCTCTACTAACTAACTTCTTACGCACGTCAACTGGCATCAGAGGATTCGCTTCTAGGTAGTGGATCTCTAGTGCTTTGCCTGACGGAACATGGTCGATATCCAATCGATCTCCCTTACTGCGTTGCGCCAAATCTTTATACGGCCCGACCTCTCCGAGCTCCACTGGCGGCCGTTCAACCGCTAGATAAAGCGTAGGCAAGCCGGTGCTGGCAGGATAGCGAAGGATATACAGCTCGGCATCCAGCGCTTCGTAACCAGGGGTTACGTTTCCGGTCAGACCTTGCAGTTCCAAAGAAGGACCCGGCTGGACAGGCTTCAGCGGATCGGTGATAGGCAGTTCGGTGGAGGCATCACCGGGTTGCACTATCGGCGTGACGTGGATCAGCCGTGGCGGGGTATTGATCAACGCCTGATAGGCACCTGTCTGCGTGTTCAACGTCAGGTCGATAACCTGTGCCCGGAGCGGAAAGTCCTCGCGGCCAGCGACTACATTTATCCGTAAGCCATCGGCGTCACTGCGCAACGTAGCGGCGTATGGCAAGGTGACCGGTTGGCCGCTTTGCGCTGCCGCGTCCAAGGTGGCCGAATCTGGCGCAGGCAAGGTGTCCAGCGGCATCAGCAGCACGCTGCGACGCTCTCCATTGCCCAGGTTCGATGGCCAGAGCAGAGCGATAAAGCCCACCGCCAGGCCCGACAGCAACACCGTGGCCGATGAGGTTATCCCGAGCGCGATCTTGGAGAGTATGTCGATAGCCGTCCTGATGGCGGTCCGCAGCGATAGGGGATTACTGTTTAGGATCGATAGCGCTGAGCCTGCGGCTACCAGCGAGGGGGCTTGACCTTTGAGCTGCGGAATGTCGACAACCAAGGCGCCTGGTAGCGCCCGCCACGCATCGAGGCGCGCGTTAGCCGCGTTCAGAGCATCCTGTTGCGCCTGTGCCTTCAGGCGTCTCTCCAGTTCAGCTGCGGCAGCCTGCGCCTCCTCGCGAGCCTGCTGCTCCAGCTGTTCGCGCTTTGCTGTGGCTTGACGTTCCAGCTCAGCCGTCAACGCGGCTTGTTGAGCGTTATGTTCGGCCAGGCGCTGCTGGCTGGACGCCGTAGCAGTGCGGATTGCATCCAGCCTTACAGCCAACTCTTTCAGGTGGCGAATGCTTTCATTGCGCAGAACAGCTTCGCGAGCTTTGGAGAACGACGTATTCAGTCCCTTGTCGCGGTCGAGTTCTACGAACTGCAACAGTGCTTCCAGTTCTGGCTTACCTAACGGCGGATCGGTAAAAAGACTGTCCACGCCCGCTTGTAACGGCAACGGTGGCATGCCTGCCAGCAATGCCTCGATATGACCTTTTACCGCCGAAAGGTATTGCTCAGGATCAGCGAGGCCGTTGATATGCGGCTGGCTGGCGACCTACCCCTGCAAGAAGTTCGGCAGTTTGGCAATCAATTGATCCGCGCCCGCTCGGGCGCTATTGATCTGCTGCTCCCATCCGGTAGGATCCTGGCCATGTGCTTGGCCTGTAGCGAATTGCAAAGCCTCTTGAGTGGCCTTCTTAAGACTTTCAAGCGCTGCAATGCGCATCATTGTCTTTTGAGCCTGCTCGGCGGCCGCCAGGGATTCGCGCCATTGGCGTGCAGCCTGTTGCGCCACGCGGTGATTGGCGAATTGCCCTGCCATTTGCACATGGGCAGTAAAGTCCGGTGCCGTGGTTTGCCAGATATCGCGGCCAAAGAACTGCAGCGTCCCGGCTTGCCATCTGACTGATAGGCGATTGGCTTCGGCTATCAGGGAGTCGATTACTACAAGCTTCGCGGCAATATGGCCTACTGGCGAGATGTCGACCAAAGGGGCGGTGTCCGCCACCCTGGTATCGATATCTGCCCGGGCCGTGGCAAGGATCTGCGGATTGGCTTGGGATACCCTTTGCTTCGAAGCCTGAAGCTGAGCGTCGACTTCCTTTTCATAGGCTTCAGGCTGAGGTGGTCCGTAGTCTTCGGGGAAAATCGGGATGGCGGTGGAAGACAGATATCCGGTTCCAAACACGTAACCGCCTGGCCTGCCGAGCGGGTGGTTCGCTTCCAGGAGCACACCATCATAGGTCGAGGTGATGTGAGATGAGTCGAGGTATACCGGCCCTTGCCGTGTGTTTCTGAGATGGTCATCCATGTCGCTGTCTCTTTGTCAGGAAAGGACAGCGTGACCGGTGGGGTGAAGCGGTTGTAGGTGGGGATGGATATTGAAGTTGTAAGAAAAGGAAGCCTGAACAGGGAGGCAGGCGCGTACGCCTTCAACAGCCTGGCTTGCGGCTTAAAGGGGCCAGCCAGCTGCTGCGAGGAGTGGCCGATATTATCGGGGGCAAGCCTCCTCGCTACAGTGTGATGCCGGTCAATGGGCCACTGGCTTGAACCCCGCCCGCCGCGCCAGCAGCACCGTTACCCAGACCACCGCCAGCAGCAGCGCCGCGACCCACGGCAGGCTGCGGGTGCCTTGGCCATGCAGCAACAAGCCCCCCACGATACCGCCGCCGGCAATGCCCATGTTCCAGGTGGTCACCAGCATCGCCTGGGCGACGTCGGCGGCGCGTTCGCCGACCTTGGCGCAGGCCGTCTGCAGCAGCGTCGCGGCGCCGCCGAAGGCGAGGCCCCAGACCACCATCAGGGCGTACACCGCCGCCGCACTTTGGCTCCACAGCGCCAAGGCAACGCTGGCACCGATGAACATCAACGTCGTCACCAGGGTCAACTCGCGCAGCCAGCGATCGATCAGCATGCCGATCAGGGTGATACCGCCCAGCGCCGAGGCGCCGAATACCAGCAGAACGATGCCGACTTGCGCGTCCAGGCCCGATGGCACCAGCAGCGGGGCGATGTAGGTATAGAGAATGTTGTGCGCGAGGACAAACCCCAGAGTCGCCAACAGCACCGGCTTGACCCCGGCGATGCGCCACACCGAGCCCAGTGAAAAGGTCTCGGTGGCAGGTTGACCCGCGAAGTCCGGCACCTTGACCCGCACCCACAGCAACAACGCGAGGGTCATCACCGACATGCAGATAAACGTGGTCTGCCAGCCGGCGATGGTGCCCAGCAGCGTGCCGGCGGGAATGCCCAGGGTCAGCGCCAACGGGGTGCCGACCATGGCCACGGCAATCGCCCGGCCCTTGAGTGGCGGCGCGACCATGCGCGCCGCATAGCCGGCCAACAACGCCCAGACCAACCCGGCGAACACCCCGGCGAAAAACCGTGCCACCAGTGTCAGCGGGTACCAGCTGGACAGTGCGGTGATGGTATTGACCACGGCAAAGCCGCCGATGGCGATCATCAACAGTGGCCGACGCCGCCAGCCTTGAGTCATCAAGGTCAGCGGTATGGCCGCCAGCAACGAACCCAGCGCATAGAGCGTCACCAGTTGCCCCACCAGCGCTTCGGAGACCTGCAGGCTCTTGCCCATCTGCGGCATCAGGCCGGCCGGCAGGGCTTCGGTGAGGATGGTGATGAATCCGGCCATGGCCAAGGCCAGCAGGCCGGTCCAAGGCAGACGAGTATCGGCGACGGGCTGTTCGACAGCGTCGCGGGGGAATTCCTGTGAAATGCTCATGGACGCAGTCCCTTGTCTTGAAGGTGGCCATCTTGACGGTTCGCGCGGTGAAGAAAAATAGGCCTGAGGTCCGCTCATTCCGGCCATGGGGGTCCGCAAACGACGCTGTAGCCAGGAGGCTTGCCCCCGGAAATAGGGCCTCAAGGCAGATGCTGCCGATACGCCCTGTCGCGGGCGAGGCTCTTGGCTACGGGTGGCCGCCGGGCGGTACCCAGGGGCCACTAGCGGGGATCTTGAAATATCTGTTAACGTATTCGTCAATTAGATGGCGTGATTATTAAAAAATCTAAAAAAAGTCAATATTCTGTCTTTTGTCTGTTTAGCAAGGTGCACGGCGATGCTGACCAGGAGGTCGGAGCGCGCCTTTTTTTGTTGTATGGGGAGGGATGCATGGAGATTTCACGCCGCAAGATTCTGGCGGGGATGGCGCTCACTGGCGTGCTGGCGCCTGCCGGCTATTTCGCCGCCAAACGTTACAAAGCCTACCGGGACAAGGACTTGACCCCGGACGCCCCCAAAGTCGAACTGGCCGACGCCAAGATGCAACATCTCAGCAGCCAGTTGCGCGGCATCTGGTTGCTGGACGTCAGCGGTATGCCGGCACTCGAAGGGCTGCCTGGCAGCGATGTACAGATGTTTCTGGACGTCGCCGAGCGCGGCCGCGGTTTATCCGGCTATGTCGATTCCGCCGCCAATCTGCGCACGCCCGCCGAACCACGCTACCGGATACTCGGCGACATGGTCGATGCATCGGTGCAGGAAATCCGCTGGCGGCTGCTCGATCGCGAATCGCCGCGGCAGGTGGCGGCCTATGAGTTTGTCTCGCAACTGAATGAACAGTGGGCGAGCTTCGGGGTGGCCGATGCCGACACCATGACCGGCGAACTGCACACCCTGGATCCGAACAAGCCATCGGTGGGTAAAGTGGCGAATTTCGTTGCGCGCAAGCAGCCGTTCCCGGAATCGCGCGAACGCTTGCCTGTCGCGCCCGGCTTGCTGGCCTGGGGCATCACCCCGCAAAAACGCCTGGAGCACCAGTTGTGGCACTTTTCACGGGACAAATGGCATTTGTTGTCCGATGACCGTCGCGAGGCCTTGCGTGCCTTGGGCTGGCAACCTGGCCCGCGCAACGCCGAGCGCGATGCCCGAGGGCGCACCAAGGACCACAACGGCTCAGGCGAAGACTTCTTCTTCATGCATCGCTACATGCTGACCACCGCGCGCACCTACCAGGACCTGCCGTCCTGGCGGCATTTCCCGGTGCCGCCGCCGGCGGCCGTACAGGATTGGGTCGGCTTCGCACGTTTTTACGACAACCACGGCGGCTGCTGCGTGCCGCCGACCTGGCAGATCCCGGAAGACCAACCCTACAGCGTCGGGATGGGCCTGGTGAAGAGTCCGGAAACCTTCTACAGCAACTTTCAGGTCTGGGAGTCCCGTTATCGCGATCATCAATACCTGGCGAAGATGACCTTGGCGCAGTTCGGCTCCGAGCTGGAGCTGAGCCTGCACGACTGGCTGCACATGTGCTGGTCGAGCGTGCCGCGCAATCCTGCGACCGGCGAGCCGGTGCCGGCCGCGCGTGATCCGTCGGACTTCGCCGAGCACTGGTTCGCCCGCGACAACGATTTTCTGGGCGATCCGTTCTCTTCCCACCTCAATCCGACGTTCTGGCGCCTGCATGGCTGGATCGATGACCGCGTCGAGGACTGGTTCGATGCCCACGAGCGCGCCCATCCAGGCCAGGTGGTACGCCGCGAAGTGCGGGGCGTGCCGTGGTTCGCCACCGGGCCCTGGGTCACGGTGGACGAGCCCTGGCTGGGGTCGACGACCCATGGCTGCGGCGCTGAACTCACGGCCAGCAACGAAGCCGATGCCAGCGAGGTGGAGGTGATGAAGCTGGCATTGCATATTGCCGCCGACGACAAGGATCACATAGGCGATGCGGTGTCCAGGGCGCCGCGCCGACCCTACTATGCGCGGAGCTTGCCAACGGCCAAGGTATAATAGTGGCTAAAAGCTATTCTATGGCTGTAAGCCTTGATCTACGTGGTCTAAAGCTTAAGCTCTAGTGATGAACTGCTCTTGTATAGTTTTCATGTACAGGTATCGTACAACGTACTGGCACCCGGTCCGACGTGGTGCCTGTCCGGGAGCGAGCAACATGTTTTTCGCCAATAACAAGCAAGGCATGATTGACCTCAAGCGCGAGATGGCGATGCAACGCAGTCTGCTGCAAGCCATTGATCGCGCTATGGCAGTCATCGAGTTCGACGTGGACGGTCGGATTCTTCAAGCCAACGGTAATTTTCTCAAGACCATGGGCTACAGCGCCGACCAGGTGAAGGGACAACACCATCGGATGTTCTGCGAGCCGCAATACGCCAACAGCCCTGAATACCGTCGTTTGTGGACGCGCATGGCCGCCGGCGAATTTGTCGCTGGTACCTTCGAGCGCATCGACGCCAAAGGGCGCAAGGTGTGGCTCGAAGCGAGCTACAACCCGGTGCTGGACGATACCGGGCGAGTCTGCAAGGTGGTCAAGTACGCCACCGACGTGACCGCGCGTATCGAGGCTGAACATGAGGCAGAAGCCAAGCTCAAGGCCATCGATCGGGCCATGGCGGTCATCGAGTTCAACCTAGACGGCACGGTGATCACGGCCAACGACAATTTTCTGCGGACCATGGGCTACGGCCTCAAGGATATTCAGGGCAAGCACCACCGGACTTTCTGCGCGCCGGAGTTGGCGGCCAGCAAGGCGTATCAGGATTTCTGGAAGCGCCTGAATCAGGGCGAGCTGTTCAGCGGTCAGTTTGAGCGCCGCAACCGCCAGGGCCAGGCGGTATGGCTGGAAGCCAACTACAACCCGGTGTACGACCCCAGCGGTCGGCTCGACAAGATCGTCAAGTTCGCCACCGATATCACCGCCCAGGTTATCCGTCACGATCAGGACTCCCACAGCGCGTCCCAGGCCTGGCGGATTTCGGTAGAGACGCAAAAAGTCGCGGAGCAGGGCACCGAGGTGATCCGTCAGGCGGCGCAGGAGATGCGCAATATCGCCAGTGATATCGACACCTCGTCGGGGATGCTCGATGCGCTGGGGCAGTTGTCCGAGCAGATCAGCACCATCGTCGGGACCATCCGCAGCATCGCCGACCAGACCAACCTGCTTGCGCTCAACGCCGCGATCGAGGCTGCGCGGGCAGGTGACCAGGGTCGTGGCTTCGCCGTGGTCGCCGACGAAGTGCGGCAACTGGCAGGACGTACCGCCGGGTCCACGGCAGAGGTGTCGACCATGGTCGAGAGCATCCAGCGCGAAACTCGCCAGACCATCAACAGCATGGGCGCGACCCGTGAACGCGCTGGCAACAGCGTGCTACTGGCGGACCAGGCGGCGGATGTGATCCTGAAAATCTTCGAGGGCACCGGGCAGGCGGTGGATGCGGTGAGCATGTTTGCCAATGATCGCAAGGTCAGCAGCTGATCGTCCGGTAATGGCGTTGTGGCGATTGCTCCCTTCGCCAGCGGGCTGTACTCCCACAGGGCTGGTCGAACTATCGTCATGCACCTGTGGGAGCGGGATTGCGCGTTCGGCGGCGAAGGGGCCGGCACAGCCCCCACGCTTGGGTCAGGCTCTGCACATACAGTAAGCTTGCGCGGTTAACCCTCGCACAAGGCTTGAACCCATGGATCTGCGTCAACTGGAAGCCTTCGCGGCGGTCATGTCAGCGGGCAGCGTCACCGCCGCCGGGAAGATGCTCGGGCGCTCCCAGCCCTCGGTCACGCGAATGATCCAGGAGCTGGAGCAGGAGCTGGGGTTCGCCTTGTTCGAGCGCAGCGGTCCGAAGGTCTCGCCCACGCAAAAAGCTTTCATGATGTACGCCGAGGTCGAGAGCGCGCTGTTGGGCATCCGTAATATCCGCCAGCGTGCCGAGCACATCGCCCTCGACGAGAATCGCCATATCAAGCTGGTCGGCATTCCGGCCCTGGCTGCCGGCTTGTTGCCCGCGGCCTTGGCGCGCCTGCCGCAGGCGTTGCGCCCCTACGACATTCAGCTGCACAGCATGTCCCCAGAAAACGTCGTCCAGGCCGTGCTGTCGAAAACCGTCGACCTGGGGGCCGTCAGCCTGCCGCTGGAGCATCGCGGCCTGGATATCCACTGGATCGGCGAGGCACCCTGCGTCGCGGTGCTGGCCGCCGATTCGCCTCTGGCTGCCCACAACACCTTGAGCATGGCATTGCTGGCCGAGCAGACGCTGATCAGTATGTCCAATCCCTACCGGTTTCGCCGCCGCATCGACAAGGCCTTCCAAGACGCCCGCGACACCCCCCCTCATATGCTCGACACCAACACTTCGCTGATCGCCATGCAGATGGCCCGCGCCGGCCTGGGAGTGGCCCTGGTCGACCCATTCACTGCCCATGGTGTGCCAGTCGAAGGCTTGGTGGTACGTGCGATCGACTGCCATATACCGTTCTTCTTCGGCTTGATCTCGGCCTATGCCAGCCCGCGCTCGGAGGTCACCCAAGCGCTGATCGAGGCATTGGGCGAGACCGCGCGCGCCTTGGTGCCGGGTATGGTGATGCACGCCAGCGGGCAACACGATGCGCTATTGCAGAGCATCTACGCTGAATAGCGACCGTCGATAAATTCAGTTTCGATCTATAAATATGCCTTTTAGGTCTTTGGCAGAATAAAAACCGTCTTTTAGTATTCGTATATCGCATTCATGACGCCTGATCATCCATATATCGTATGTATGGCGCGTTTTTTGAATGATCGACACGCCGCTCTCGCTCTCGTGCGGGCGGTTCGCTGCAGGTGATGCCATGGCCCTCTCAAGTCGCAATGGCCCACCGGCGCGAGCAGTCGCCTATTCTTCCATTGCCTTGCCGGGACCGATCCTCATGCCACAGCCCAACGCCCCTATCGGCCTCGCCGCCCTCGAAGCGCGCCTGCGCCAGGACCTCGAATGGCTCGAATTGCCGGCCAAGGCGTGGGTCAAGCCGCGCATTGAGCAGGGTCAGGCGGTGCTCGACGTCGCGGTGATAGGCGGGGGCATGGCCGGCCTGGCGGTGGCCACCGAGCTACGCCATCTGGGCGTCACCGTGCAGGTATTCGATCAGGCGCCGTTGGGCTTCGAGGGCCCGTGGGCGACCACGGCGCGAATGCAGACGCTGCGCTCGCCCAAGCAACTGACCGGCCCGGCACTGGGCCTGCCGGCGCTGACCTTCCGTGCCTGGTACGAAGCCCAATTCGGCCTGGACGCCTGGGCCGCGCTGGACAAGATTCCGCGCTTGCAGTGGGCCGAGTACCTGCGTTGGTATCGCCAGGTGATGAAGGTCGACGTACGCAATGAACACCGCGTGACCCGCGTGCAGCCCCGTGCCGATGGACTGGTGGCACTGAGCGTCAGCCATGGCGACGCCAGCCGTGAAGTCCTCGCCCGCCATGTGGTGCTTGCCACTGGCCGTGACGGCCTGGGCGGTCCGTGGGTGCCGGACTACGCTCACAGTGTCGCGCCTCGCTACTGGTGCCATTCGGCGGCGGGACTGCAGGGCGACTGGTTCGCCGGCAAGCGGGTGGGCGTCATCGGTGGCGGCGCCTCGGCGATGGACAGCGCGGCCACTGCGCTGGAGGCGGGCGCCGCCAAGGTCGACCTGTTGATCCGCCGCGCCGTGATGCCGCGCATCAACAAAGGCAAGGGCGCTGGCAACCCCGGCATGGTGCACGGCTACTGGCGCCTGCCGGACGCCTGGAAATGGCGCTTGCGCCACTATCTCAACACCCAGCAGGTGCCAGCACCGCGGGGCAGCACCTTGCGGGTTTCCAGCGCGGGCAATTCGCGCTTTCTGTTCGAGGCATCAGTGCTGTCGATCAAGGAGTCGGGGCAGGGCACGGTGCTGGTGCGCACCGCTCAGGCCGAGCTCGAGTATGACTTTCTGGTGTTCGCCACCGGCTTTCGTGCCGATTTGCAGCAGCGTCCGGAGTTCGCGCCCTTCGCCGAACACATTCGCTTCTGGGGCGACCGTTTCGAGGCCCCGGCCGACGAGCAGGATGCCGAGCTGGCCGCGCTGCCGGACCTGGGCAGTTGCTTCGAGTTTCTCGAAAAACAACCGGGCAGTTGCCCCGGCCTGCACCGCATCCACTGCTTCAGCTACCCGGCTGCCTTGAGCTATGGCGCGGTGTCCGGCGATATCCCGGCCATCAGCGAGGGCGCTCGCCGCATGGCCCAAGGGCTGGTCAGCCAACTGTTCAGCGATGATATCGACCTGCATTTTCAGGCCATGCAGGACTACGCCGACCCTGAACTGCTCGGCGATGAGTGGGTGGCCGGCGAGCTGACCGCCGAGGAGCGTCGTTGATGCTCGGCTGGACCCTCAAGCGCATTGCCCAGTCGTTGCTGGTGGTGTGGCTGATGACCCTGGTGGTATTCATCGGCCTCAATGCCATCGGCAACCCGCTGGACATTCTGGTAGGCGAGGACCTCAACCAGGCCGAGCGTCTGGCGGCCATCGCGCAGCTCGGCCTCGACAAGCCGCTGTGGCAGCAATACCTGGTGTTCCTGCAGGGCGCCGTGCACGGCCATCTGGGGATGAGCTTCGTCTATCACGAAGACGCCTTGCAGCTGATTTTGCAGCGCCTGCCCGCGACTCTTGAGCTGGCCGTTGGCGCGCTGTTGCTGGCGGTTGTCATCGGTATACCGCTGGGCATGTTCGCCGGCATGTACCCCGACAATCCGCTGTCGAAAGTGCTGATGGCGAGCAGTATCCTCGGCTTTTCGCTGCCGGCGTTCTGGGTGGCGCTGATGATGATTCTGGTGTTTTCCATCAACCTGGGCTGGTTGCCGGCCAGCGGCCGTGGCGAAACCCGTGAACTGTTCGGTGTGCAGTGGTCGTGGTTGACCCTCGATGGCCTCAAGCACCTGATCTTGCCGGCCCTCAACCTGGCGCTGTTCAAGATATCTCTGGTGCTGCGCCTGACCCGCGCCGGAGTGCGTGAAGTGCTGCCCCAGGATTACGTCAAGTTCGCCCGGGCCAAGGGCCTGTCGCCGATGCGGGTCATGCTCATGCACGTGATGCGCAACACCATGATCCCGCTGGTGACCGTGCTGGGCCTGGAGCTGGGTTCGACCATCGCCTATGCCGTGGTCACCGAAAGCATCTTTGCCTGGCCCGGTGCCGGCAAGCTGATCCTCGACAGCATCAACAGCCTGGACCGCCCCGTGGTGGTCGCCTACCTGATGATAGTGGTGGTGATTTTCGTGATTCTCAATCTGATCGTCGACGGCTTGTATCACCTGCTCGATCCCCGGGTCCGTGTGGAGTCGCCGCGATGAGCGTCGTTCCTGCAACTCGCTTCCAGGCGCAATCGCCATGGCGCCGCGGCGTCGATGAATTCCTGCAATCCAAGGTGGCCGTGGCGGCTGCGGTGCTGCTGCTGGCGATCCTCGCCGTGGCGGTGCTGGCGCCGTGGGTGACCTTGCAGAACCCCTACGACCTCATGCAGCTCAATGTCCTCGACGCACGCCTGCCGCCCGGCAGCGCCAATATGGATGCCGGTTATACCTACTGGCTGGGCACCGATGGTCAGGGGCGCGATCTGCTCTCGGCGATCATTTATGGCCTGCGCATCAGCCTGTTCGTGGGCATCGGTTCGGCGTTGATCGCCGCAGTGGTCGGCACTTTGCTTGGCCTGCTGGCGGCTCGCGCGGGTGGTTGGGTCGACGCACTGCTGATGCGCCTTGTGGATTTGCTGCTGTCGTTTCCGGTGGTGCTCATGGCGCTGATGATTCTCGCCTGGCTGGGCAAGGGCGTCGGCAATGTGATGATCACCCTGGTGCTGCTGGAGTGGGCCTATTACGCTCGCACCGCGCGTGGCCAGGCGCTGGTGGAGAACCGCCGCGAATACGTCGAAGCGGCCCGCGGCCAGGGCATCGGCCAGTGGCGCATCGTGGTCGGGCACATCTTGCCCAATTGCCTGCCGCCGCTGATCGTCATCGGCGCCCTGCAAATCGCTCGCGCCATCACCCTGGAGGCGACCATGTCGTTCCTCGGCCTCGGCGTGCCGATCACCGAGCCATCGCTGGGGCTGCTGATCGCCAACGGCTTCCAGTACATGCTCAGCAATCAATATTGGATCAGCTTGTATCCGGGGCTGGCGCTGCTGACCACCATCGTCGCCATCAACCTGGTAGGCGACCGCCTGCGCGACGTGCTCAACCCGAGGCTGCAACGATGAATCTGGCTGAGATCAAAGCGGCCCCCGTCGTCGTGCCTGAGGCGACGCTTGAGGTGCGGCACCTGTCGACGTCGTTCTACACCCGTGCGGGCGTCCTGCCAGCGGTGCGCGACGTGTCGTTGCGTCTGCAACCGGGACGCATCCTTGGTCTGGTGGGCGAATCGGGTTCGGGCAAGTCGGTGACCGGCTTCTCCATCCTCGGCCTGGTCGACGCCCCTGGCCGGATCAGCGGCGGCGAGGTGCTGTTCAAGGGCCGTGACCTGACCAGACTCTCCGCCAGAGAGCTGCGCCAGCTGCAGGGTAATCGCATCGCGATGATCTTCCAGGACCCGATGATGACGCTCAACCCGGTGCTGCGCGTCGATACGCAAATGATCGAAGCCGTGCGCGCGCACAGTTCGCTGAGCCGCCGCGACGCCCGCGAGCATGCGAGTCGCACCTTGGCGCTGATGGGTATTGCGAGCCCCGAGGAGCGCTTGAATGCCTATCCCCATCAACTGTCTGGCGGCATGCGCCAGCGGGTGGCGATCGCCATCGCGCTGCTGCACGCCCCGGACTTGATCATCGCTGACGAGCCGACCACCGCCCTGGACGTGACCATTCAGGCGCAGATCCTCAGTGAGGTACAGAAACTGGTGCGCCAGCAGAACACCTCGCTGATCTGGATCACCCACGATCTGTCGGTGGTCGCCGGCCTGGCCGACGACGTGGCGGTGATGTATGCCGGGCAGATCGTCGAACAGGGCAGTGTGGGCGATGTGCTCGACCGCCCGCTGCACCCCTATACCCAAGGGCTGATCGACAGCCTGCCGAGCCGAAACCAGCGTGGCCAGCGGCTGCGGCAGATCCCCGGGATGACGCCCGACCTGCTGTCGATGCCCGCCGGCTGCGCCTTTGCCGAGCGCTGCCCGCGGGCCAGTGCGGTGTGTGCCGAGGAGCCTGAAAGCCGTGAGATCGAACCCGGCCGTAGCGTGCGTTGCTTCCATCCGGGAGGTGGCCATGGACAGTAATGTGATCCCGATCGTCGAGCTCGATCAGGTCAGCAAGACCTTCGGCAAGGCCAGCGGCGAGGGGGCTTTCGAGCGCTGGGCGCAGCGCCTGCAATTGACCCGCAAAACCTCTGTCACCCATGCGGTGGACCGCGTCGACCTGCGCATTCAGCGCGGCGAGGTGGTGGGGCTGGTGGGCGAGTCGGGCTGCGGCAAGTCGACCCTTGGGCGCATGGTGGCCGGGTTGATGCCGGCGTCCAGTGGCCAGGTGCGGATCGACGGCACGGCGGTCGATGAACTCAGCGCCGCCGAGCGCCACGCTGCGCGCTTGAAGATCCAGATGATCTTTCAGGATCCCTCGGCCAGCCTCAATCCGCGGCTGCGCGTCGACCGCATCGTCGGTGAAGGCGCACGCCTGCATGGCCTGACCGACAGCGCCGGTTTTGATGACTACGTCAGCGCGCAACTGCAACGCGCCGGCCTCAACCCGAGCCTGCGCCAGCGCTATCCGCATCAGTTCAGCGGGGGCCAGCGTCAGCGCATCGGCATCGCCCGGGCGCTGGCAGTGCAGCCGCAGTTGTTGGTGTGCGATGAATCGGTAGCGGCGCTGGACGTGTCGATCCAGGCGCAGATCCTCAACCTGTTCATGGACCTGCGCGACGAGCTGGGCCTGACCTATCTGTTCATCAGCCACGACCTGGGTGTGGTCGAGCACCTGTGCGATCGGGTAATCGTCATGTACCTGGGCCGCGTGGTGGAGAGCGCGCCGGTGGAAGAGCTGTTTGGCGCGGCCAATCACCCCTATACCCAGGCGTTGCTGGCACAGATTCCGCGCTTCGATGTTCGCAGTACCCGGTATGACGCGATCAAAGGGGAAATCCCCAGCCCGCTGAACCCGCCCAGCGGGTGTCATTTCCATCCCCGCTGCCCGCACGCCTTTGCGCGCTGCCGGGAGCAGGCTCCACCGCTCAGAGAGGTTGCACCCAATCATCTGAGCGCTTGCCATTTGAATGACCAGATCTAAACCCTGACATGACCCGCACCCTTTGGGAGTGGGCTGTGTCCGCGAAGTTGTTGAGGTCTTCGACCTCTTCGCGGGCGGAGCCCGCTACCACACACAAGGAAATCTGCATGCAACCTAGCATTCGTTCACTGCTTGCCACCGCGTTACTGCTCGCCGCCACCGGCGCCTCGGCCGAGTCGCTGCGCATCGGTTTCGCCGATCCGATTTCGTCTCTCGATCCACAGCTCAACAACTATGCCGGTGACCGTTCCGTCGCTTTGCATTTTTTCGAATCGCTGGCTGATCGTCGTGACGATCGGACCATGCCGGGCCTGGCCAAGAGCTGGAAAGTCCTCGATCCGCTGACCTGGCAATTCGACCTGCGCGATGACGTCAAATGGTCGGACGGCACGCCCATGACTGCCGACGACTTCGTCTTCTCCTACGAGCGTGCCCGCGCCGTACCAGGCAGCGTGGCGTCCTACGCCGGCGCCTTGCGCACCGTCGACACGGTCACCGCCAAGGACGCCCATACCCTGATCGTCAAGACCAAGGCGCCCAACGCCAACCTGCTGCCGGACATCAACTCGGTGTACGTGGTCAGCCGTCACGCCGGGGAAAACGCCCAGAGCGCCGACTACAACTCCGGCAAGGCGCTGATCGGCACCGGGCCGTATCGCTTCGTGTCCTACGTGCCGGGCGACCGCACGATCTTCGAGCGCAACGATGCGTACTGGGGGCCGAAGGCGGAATGGGACAAGGTCGACTATCGCTTCATCGCCAACGCTTCGAGCCGCACCGCAGCCTTGCTGGCCGGTGATGTCGACGTCATCGACAAGGTCGCACCGACCGATATCGCGCGCCTCAAGCAAAGCCCGGCGGTCAGCGTGTACGCCTATCAAGGCCTGCGCGCGCTGATCATTCAGCCGAGCTTTCGCAAGGGCCCGAACGACTTGATCCGCGATAACGCCGGCAAGCCGCTGCCTGAAAACCCGCTGCTTGACGTGCGGGTGCGCAAAGCGTTGTCGCTGGCGATCAACCGTCAGGCCATCGACGAGCGCATCATGCAGGGTACGGTGACCGAGGCCAATCAGTGGATGCCGTCCAACACCTACGGCTATAACGCCAACATCAAGAACATCCCTTACGACCCGGCCGAGGCCAAGAAACTGCTGGCCGAAGCCGGTTTCCCCGAAGGCTTCCAGCTGACGGTCAGCGTGCCGGGCGACCGTTACCCGCAGGCGCCGGAGGCCATGCAAGCAGTGGCGCAGTTCTGGACCCGCATCGGCATCAAGGTGCAGCTCGATGTGATGCCATGGGCGGTGTATGCCGGCAAGGCCAACAAGAACGAGCTGGCGGTGAGCGTGATTGCCTGGGGCAACGGCACCGGTGAGGCGGCCTATGCGCTGACCAACATCCTCACCACCGTGGACGGTGCCAAAGGGCAGGGCGCTTCGAACTGGGGGCACTACAGTAACCCGGCGGTAGACAAGGCGCTGCAGGACGCCACTGCAGAATTCGACGAGGCCAAGCGCCGCGCGATTCTGGAGAACTCGGTGAAAGTGGTGAGCGATGACGTCGGCATCATTCCGCTGTTCCACTACCAGAACATCTGGGCGGCGCGTAAAGGCCTCAAGGTCGAGCCGTTGGTGAGCGATCGCACGGCGGCGATGATGGTGACTGAACAGAAGTAAACGTATGGGGCCGGGGACGTATGTCTGCCATGGGGTAGACGTTGTCACGACCGGCCTCTTCGCGAGCAAGCTTTGCTCCCACGGTGTACGGCTCTGGGGCTGTTGACTGTGGGAGCCAGGCTGGCCCGCGAAACGATTTTCCGCACGCCAACGATGCCCGATCCTTGTAGTGGTCGTTGAGCGCCCAAGCTTCTCGGTCCTGATGGAGAACCCACAATGACCTTCGTTGAATCCACAACCGAGCCGGACGTGCTCGACACCCTGCTGCACATCGCACCCGGCTCGCCGGTGCATGCCGCGCGGCAGTTTCGCAACAAGGTGCTGGCTGCCACCCAGAGCAGCTACGAGCTGTTCTTCGCCGCTGAGGTCGCCGACGGCCTGAGTCAGGCCGAGCGCCTGCTGGTGGCGTACCACGCCTGCCTGCTGACACCGCAGCCGCTGCTGGCAGCGCATTACCTGGAGCGTCTCGAGGCGATCGGCGTGTCGGCCGAGCAGCTGTCAGCCGTTGCCACGGGCGCCATCGAAGCCCTGGGCGAACCGCGCTTGCAGGCTGTGCTGGCGTTCACCGGGACCTTGATCAAGGCACCGGTGGAAGGCGATCGTCACGCCCTGATCGCGCTGTCCGAGGCCGGGCTGTCGACCCCGGAAATCGTCACTCTCGCGCAGCTGGTGGCGTTCATGTCCTATCAAGTGCGTCTGGCCAGCGGTCTGCTGGCGATGCAATCCGCAGGAGTTGCGTGATGAGCGAGCCGATCCGTATTGCCGGTTTCACCAACGAAGTGCTGGGCTGGAAAGCCTGGCTGCCCACTGTCAGCGTCGACCAGGCCACCCCCGAGCAGACGGCGGTGCTGGAGGAGAGCCATCCCCAGGCCAAGGTGTCGGATTACTACCTGACCTTGATTCATCAACCCGAGATCCTGCGTCAGCGCTCTTTGGCCTTCAACGCCATCATGTACGCGCCGGGTGGGCTGTCCCGCGCTGAGCGCGAGCTGGCCAGCGCCGTGGTGTCGCGGATCAATCAGTGTGTGTATTGCTGCTCGGTGCACGCCCAGCGTTTCGAGCAGCTGGCCAAGCGCAATGATGTGATCGCCGAAGTGTTCGCCGATCCGGCGACGGCCGGGACCACACCGCGCGAGCGTGCCATCGTGCAGTTTTCGATCGATCTGACGGTTGATCCGGCGAATATCAGCGCAGCGAATATCGCGGCGCTGCGTGAGCATGGGCTCGAAGAGGGGCCGATTCTGGACCTGATCCACGCGATTTCGATTTTCGCCTGGGCCAATCGGCTGATGCTCAATCTGGGTGAGCCGGTGTACAACGTCTAGGTTTGCGTTAGCAGCACTGGCCTCTTCGCGGGCAAGCCTCGCTCCCACAGACTCAGCCGATCTTGAGTCGTCCACCTGTGGGAGCGAGGCTTGCCCGCGAAGGGGCCCTTTCAAGCGATAGATCTTTTAGGTCCATACGCGAGCCAGAACATCACAGCGTTACCAAAGCGGCGCGGGTGCTTTCAGGGCCTGGTCAAGAATTGCGATCGCCTGCTCCACATCCGCCGTATGGCTGTAGCGGCCGAGGCTGATGCGCACGCTGCTGCTGGCCTGGCTGTGGTCCAGCCCGATGGCGAGCAATACGTGGGACGCTGCGTTACTGGCGGAATTGCACGCCGAGGTCGACGACACGGCCAGCGCTCCAGCGAGCGAGGCACTATTGAACCCAGACTTGGCGATGCACAGGTTCAGCGTATGCGGGATGCGCTGAGCTGCGCAGCCATTGAGCGTCACCCCCGGCAGCGCCAACAGGCCTTCACGCAACTGCTGCGACAGCGCGGTGATGCGTTGCGTTTCGGCTTGTTGTTCATTCGCCGCGATGGCAAATGCACTGCCCATGCCGACGATCTGATGAGTCGCCAAGGTGCCCGACCGCAACCCTTGCTCGTGCCCGCCACCATGGATCTGCGCCTGCACTGCGCCCCGTGCACGCGGGCCCACGTACAAAGCGCCGATGCCTTTGGGGCCATACGTCTTGTGCGCCGAGAACGACATCAAGTCGACCTCCAACGCGGCCAGGTCGATATCGACCTTGCCCGTCGCCTGTGCGGCATCGACATGAAACAAAGCGCCATGCTCGCGCACCAACGTACCGATCGAAGCGATATCGGTCAGCGTACCCAGTTCGTTATTCACTCGCATCAGCGACACCAGCAAGGTGTCCGCGCGCAAGGCCGCCTGCACCGCTGCGGGCTGAATCAGCCCGTTGCCATCCGGAGTCAGCCAGGTGACAGGAAAACCCTGGGCTTCAAGCTGATTCACCGTGTCGATGACCGCCTTGTGTTCGAGCACGCTGGTGATCAGGTGGCGACGCTGCGGTGTGCTGGCCATGGCGACGCCCTTGATCGCCAGGTTGTTGGACTCGGTCGCGCCCGACGTCCAGATGATCGACTCGGCGGGCGCTCCCACCAACTCGCCCACCTGGCGCCGCGCCAGTTCCACTGCCTGCCTGGCATTGCTGCCGAAGGCATGGGAGATGGACGCCGGATTACCGAAGTTGCCCGAACGCCCCAGGCACTCGACCATGGCCTGGATGACGCGGTCGTCGACGGGGGTGGTGGCGGCATAGTCGAAATAGAGCGGGAGAGGAGTCATGGGGAAGGATTTCACGAGTGACTGAGAATAGGGAAAGGTTACTCGTGTCAGTGGAGAAATATTTTGATAAAACCGCTCTATGTCGCGGGTGGCATGGAAATAAATTCGGTAATCTGGTACTTATTCGAATTAATATTCTCCTCAGTGTTCCGGCGACTAGCTACTTTGGCGCCACTGCCGCGGGCTGACCCCGAACCAGCGCTTGAACGCCCGGGAAAACGCGCTCGTTTCTGAATAACCCAACAACGGCGCCAGTTGCGAAATGCTCAAGTGCCCATCGCGCAAATGCTGGCGCGCCATGGCCTGGCGGGTCTGGTCCACCATCTGAGTGAAACTCAAACCGTGGTCACGCAAGCGCCGTTGCAGGATCGTCGGACTCAACTGCAGGTGTTCGGCAATCAACTCCAGCACCGGTTCGCCATGATGCAGCGTGGCTCGCAACAGTTGTCGTATCTGCTCTGGCAGTTCCGCCCCGCAGGTTCGTTCGCCGAGCTGGCGAATGGCGTCCTTGACCACCATCAGCAGCATCGGGTCGTGGCCCGGCATGGCGTGGCCGATCAATGGCTGCTTGGGGATCAGCATCCAGTTGCCGCCCTGACCGAAGCGCACCGGTGCACCGAAGGCGTCGCGATGCTCGCGCCAGTCCTGCGGGCGGGCGTGCTCGAAGCCCACTTCGCGCGGCGTCCAGCCGTCACCCAGCACATGGCGGATCAGGTTGGCTGCCATGCCCATGGTCAGTTCAGCGTCCTGACGACACTCGACGATGGCGTCGTGGCGCACTTGATAGTCGAAACGGTAGCACTCGCCCTGGTCCACCAGGCGGATCAAGGTGCTGTGCTGGTGATAGGGGAAGGCTGCGGCGAAGTTGATCAGTGCCTGCTCGAGATTTTCCGAGCACAGCCCCACATAACCCAGCAGCCCCAGGGCCTGGGGCTTGAACTGCTGACCGTAACGCAGGCCGAAGTTGTCGCAACCGGTTTGCCGGGCGGCTTCTTCGAGCACCTGGCAATAGTTGGGCAACGCCAGGCTCAAGGTGGGGTGTTGCAGTTGTTCGGGGTCGATACCGGCGCGGCCGAACACTCGGTCCAGGTCACCGCCGTGGTGGCTGATGAAGCCGTCCAGACCATTGGCTGCCGCTGACAACACGCCTTGGTTGCTGGGGCGGGCGGTGCTGGCGGCGGGTGCGAGGAAGGGCTGGAGCATAGTCAATCGGTACCGTTGAAGATCTGTATGAAAATGTTTCATGCAAAGTCCATTCCGGCTGATGACCGTATTCGCCTGTAGCAAGGAGGCCCGCGCTCGATCACCTGTTATCAGGCACATTACTTGTAACGGATAGACCGCAGCCGGGGCCGAGGCCCTCGCTACAAGGATGAATGCCGTAGAAGTGTGCGTTTCTGGGGCGCACCGCCCCGCTTTGGCGCGACGATCGTAAAAATTGACCGCACAGCGCAAATGCGCGTTTTCGCGGTCAAGTCTTGGCCCGTAGCCTATGGTTATGCTGGCCTTACGCAATCTTGCCGCTGGATTTCCGAGGTGTGATCAATGACCGTCAATACACTCAAGCCCACGCTGGGCACACTGCACTTGTGGGGCATCGCCGTCGGGCTGGTGATCTCTGGTGAGTACTTTGGCTGGAGCTATGGCTGGGGCACCGCCGGTACCTTGGGGTTTCTGGTCACGACGCTGATGGTCGCCGTGATGTACACCTGCTTCATCTTCAGCTTTACCGAACTGACCACCGCTATTCCTAACGCTGGCGGGCCGTTTGCCTACAGCCTGCGGGCCTTTGGTGTGGGTGGCGGGATGATCGCCGGGCTGGCGACACTGATCGAGTTCGTCTTCGCGCCACCGGCCATCGCCATGGCCATCGGTGCCTACCTCAACGTGCAGTTCCCGGGGCTGGACCCGCGCTGGGCAGCCGTCGGCGCGTACGTAGTGTTCATGAGCCTGAACATCGTCGGGGTCAACATCGCCGCGACCTTCGAACTGGTCGTGACCATCCTTGCGGTCATCGAACTGCTGGTATTCATGGGTGTGGTCGCGCCGGGCTTCAGCTTCAGCAACTTCGTGCTCGGTGGCTGGTCGGGTGAGAACAGCTTCAGCAGCGGCTCCATCGCCGGTATCTTTGCGGCGATACCTTTCGCGATCTGGTTCTTCCTCGCGATCGAAGGCGCCGCCATGGCCGCCGAAGAGGCCAAGGACCCCAAGCGCACCATCCCGCGTGCCTATATCGGCGGCATCCTGACCCTGGTGGTGCTGGCCATCGGTACGATGATCTTCGCCGGTGGCGTGGGTGACTGGCGCGCGCTGTCGAACATCAACGATCCCTTGCCACAAGCGATGAAAACCGTGGTCGGCGGCAACTCCAACTGGATGCACATGCTGGTGTGGATCGGCCTGTTCGGCCTGGTCGCGAGCTTCCACGGCATCATCCTGGGCTACTCGCGTCAATTCTTCGCTTTGGCGCGCGCCGGCTTCCTGCCCAAAGGCCTGGCCAAGCTGTCACGCTTCCAGACCCCGCACCGCGCCATCCTCGCCGGTGGCGTGGTCGGCATCGCGGCGATCTTCAGCGACAGCCTGGTCAACCTGCAAGGCATGACCCTGACGGCCGCCATGATCACCATGTCGGTGTTCGGCGCCATCGTCATGTACATCGTCAGCATGCTCAGCCTGTTCAAACTGCGCACCAGCGAGCCGCATCTGGAGCGCAGCTTCCGCGCCCCTGGCTACCCGATCGTGCCGGGCATCGCCCTGGTGCTGGCGGTGGTTTGCCTGATCGCGATGATCTGGTTCAACACCCTGATCTTCGGCGTCTTCCTCGCCTTGATGGTGGTGGGTGCGCTGTTCTGCGCCGCCGTACGCAGCCGCGGTGTGCCCAGTGCAGCCTTGACCACAGGAGCTTGAGCCATGAGCGGTTTCGTACACACAGTGGGTGGCCAGACCTGGCGCTTCGACAGTCTCAAGTCGTTGTTGGCCAAGGCCAGCCCGGCGCGTTCGGGCGATTACCTGGCAGGCGTCGCCGCTGCCAGCGACGCCGAGCGCGCGGCCGCACAAATGGCCCTGGCGGACGTACCGCTCAAGCAGTTCCTCACCGAGGTGGTGATCCCCTATGAAGTCGACGAGGTCACGCGGCTGATCATCGACGGCCATGATGCCGAGGCCTTCGCCGTGGTCAGCCATCTGACCGTAGGCGGGTTGCGTGACTGGCTGCTCGGGGATGAGGCCGATGAGCACAGCCTGCGCGCTTTGGCGCCTGGGCTGACACCGGAAATGGCCGCCGCGGTGTCGAAGATCATGCGCATTCAGGACCTGGTGCTGGTGGCGCAGAAGATCCGCGTGGTCACCCGTTTTCGCAACACAATCGGGCTGCGTGGGCGAATGTCCACGCGCCTGCAGCCCAACCATCCGACCGATGACCCGGCCGGAATCGCCGCCAGCACCCTGGACGGCCTGTTGTACGGCAACGGCGATGCCATGATCGGCATCAACCCGGCTACTGACAGCCTCAGCGCCATCACCGAGCTGTTGAAGATGCTCGATGGCGTGATCAACCATTACAAGATTCCCACCCAGGCGTGCGTGCTGACCCACGTCACCTCGTCGATCGCCGCCATCGAGCGCGGCGTGCCGCTGGACCTGGTGTTCCAGTCCATCGCCGGCACCCAGGCGGCCAACGAGAGTTTCGGTATCAGCCTGCAGCTGTTGCAAGAAGGTTACGAAGCGGGCCTGAGCCTCAAGCGCGGCACGGTCGGCAACAACCTCATGTATTTCGAGACCGGGCAGGGCAGTGCGCTGTCGGCCAACGCCCACCATGGCGTCGACCAGCAGACCTGCGAATCCCGCGCCTATGGCGTGGCTCGGCATTTCAAGCCGTTTCTGGTCAATACCGTGGTCGGTTTCATCGGCCCCGAGTACCTGTACAACGGCAAGCAGATCATCCGCGCCGGCCTCGAAGATCACTTCTGCGGCAAGCTGCTGGGCGTGCCCATGGGCTGCGACATCTGCTATACCAACCACGCCGAAGCCGATCAGGATGACATGGACATGCTGCTGACCCTGTTGGGGGTGGCGGGCATCAATTTCATCATGGGAATCCCGGGTTCGGACGACATCATGCTCAACTACCAGACCACCTCGTTCCATGATGCGCTGTACGCGCGCAAGACGCTGGGCCTCAAGCCCGCGCCGGAATATGAAGAGTGGCTGGCACGCATGGGCATCCTGCATCAACGCGATGGCGAGTTGCGCCTGGGTAACCGTTTGCCTGCGGCGTTCCGGCAGGCGTTGGCGCAGCTTACCTGATGTACTTGTGCAAACCGGGCCGGCCCCTTCGCGGGCAAGCCTTGCTCCCACAGTGCAAGCTGGACCTGAGTCGTACACCTGTGGGAGCAAGCCTTGCTCCCACAGTGCAAGCTGGACCTGAGTCGTACACCTGTGGGAGCAAGGCTTGCCCGCGAAGAGGCCATCAGCAGCACGCGAATCCAGCGACCTGCATAGAAAACCGAGGTACCCCGTGAAACTGCCCCCCGATGACACCCCGCCCTCTACCAGCCCCGCCCAGGCCGACCCCTGGCAGCAACTGCGCAATCTGACCGCCGCGCGTATCGCCCTGGGTCGCGCCGGTACCAGCTTGCCCACCAGCGCTCAGCTGGACTTTCAGTTCGCCCACGCCCAGGCCCGCGATGCCGTGCACCTGCCGTTCGACGGCGGGGCGCTGGCCACGCAACTGGCCGAGCGTGGCCGTGAGTGCCTGAGCTTGCACAGCGCCGCCGCCGATCGCCACGTTTACCTGCAACGTCCCGACCTGGGGCGCCGGCTCGATGACGACTCGGCGGCGTTGCTCGATGCCCACGCACAAGCCAACCCCCAGGGTTACGACGTCGCGGTGGTGATCGCCGACGGTCTGTCGGCGCTGGCGGTCGATCGCCATAGCCTGGCGATGCTGCGACGTATCGACGACCAGGCCGCCGCCGAGGGTTGGAGCCTGGCACCCGTGACCCTGGTCAGCCAGGGCCGCGTGGCGGTGGCCGACGAAGTGGCGCAGCGCCTCAAGGCGCGCATGGTGGTGATCCTGATCGGCGAGCGCCCTGGGCTCAGTTCACCGGACAGCCTGGGCCTGTATTTCACCTACGCGCCGCGGGTCGGGCTGACCGATGCGGCACGCAACTGCATATCCAACGTGCGCCTCGAAGGCATGAGCTACGGCATGGCCGCGCACAAATTGCTGTACCTGATGCGTGAGGCCTGTGTGCGGCAGTTATCGGGCGTGAGCCTCAAGGATGAAGCCCAGGTGCCGCTGCTGGAAGCGGGCGAGGGTGAGCGACCGGGGAATTTTCTGCTGGCCGGGACGCGTCGGCAAGACTAGGCGTCGCGCAGCAAGTCGTTGGCGTTGAGCAGGTTGAAGGCGATTTCCGGACGTTTTTCCAGACTGCGGCGAATCGCGGCGGGGATCGCCTGACGGGTCTTGCGGCACATCCCCGGCAGTTCATCGAGCTCGATACGGATGCCGCGCATAGTGCGCACTTCATTGGCGCCGGGGCCCACGTGCACGCGCAAGCCCAGTTGCTCGAACATGCGTTGCTGCACGCGCACCAGGTCAGCCAGGCTGTCGAGGTTTTCGAGACGTTCGAGCAAGCGTTTCTCTTCCTGGCGGGTCAGCAGCAGAATCCGCAGGTCAGCGTCTGGCAACGCTTGCAGCCGTTCGCGCTCGCATATGCAAGCACCGGGCGGGCAGGGTTGGCGCAGTGGGGGTGGGTTCATGGGGTCAGATCATAGTCTTGGTCGGTGATCTTGCCTACTGAAGCGCTGCGACCAGGCAAAACACCCGTTCAGCGCCCACAGATGAAACCTCATGCCACCTGAGGTAACCTTGTCGGCCGTCTGTATCCTGCCGTATTGAAGGCCCTTTGCCGTTGAGTTCATATTCCGATCCATACGCCGAGCGCGATGAACACATGCTGGAGTGGTCGCGCCAGTGGCTACTCGAAGGCGATATCGTGCGCTGCCCCTATTGCCATAACTATCAGCCCCTGAGCCGCGGGCATCGGGTATTCGTGCACCAGGAGCAATGCAAGGGCGCGGGCTTTGCCGAGCAATACCCCTGGCGCTGGCTGGCGTGGAATCTGCGCTCGCTGTGAGTCGTGGGCCGCGAACCTTCCGCGACCCTTGAACCCTGCGCCACCAGTCGCGGTCTATGGCAAGTGGCTATCTCTGCAGGACTCGCCGAGACGGCCTCCACACTGTGAAGTCGCAGTTGATTGACGCCATAATGACGCCACTCGCCTGCGTTTGATTTATAGTGTCGCGCGCCCTGAGCCGGCATTTTTTCAACACGACGATCAAACTGCCCCATGACCGAACCCTGCCCCTGGATCATTTGTGAACACTGCGACGCGGTCTACGCGCCGGTGCCGCTGCTCAGCGGGCAAAAATCCTTGTGCCAGCGCTGTGGCGGGGTGCTGGAACGCGGTCACGGGCTGAGCATTCAGCAACTGTTCGCGCTGTCGGTCACGGCGCTGATCCTGTTTCTGTTCGCCAATATTTTCCCGGTCATCTCCATCAGTCTCAAGGGCCTGGCCAATGCCGCGACGCTGTGGCAGTCGGTCGAGGCCCTGGCGCAAGGGCAGATCAGCCTGATCGCGGCGGTAGCGGGCCTGTGTATCATCCTCGCTCCGGGCCTGCAGATCCTGCTGCTGTGCTGGTTGCTCAGCTACGCCAACGTTGGGCTGCGCGCGCCGGGCTTCAAGGCCTGTATGCGTACCCTCGAACAACTGCGGCCCTGGAGCATGCTCGAGGTGTGCCTGCTCGGCATCCTGGTGGCCATCGTCAAGCTCGGTGGCATGCTCAGTGTGCATCCGGGGCTGGGCTTGTGGGCGCTGGCCATGCTCACCGTGTTGATCATCCTGATATCCGGCAAGAGCATTCGGCGCCTATGGACCGAACTGGAGGAGCGCGAATGAGCAGTCCTGCGCCCACCGCCGCCGCCATGGGGCTGACCCTTTGCCATACCTGCGGCCTGGCCTGCGTCGAAGGCACTCATCGTTGCCCGCGCTGCGATGCCAGCGTGCACCCGCGCAAGCCCAACAGCATCACCCGCACCTGGGCACTGCTGCTGGCCAGCATGATTTTCTACATTCCCGCCAACCTGCTGCCGGTGATGTATACCGATCTGTTCGGCAGTGGCGCCGAGAACACCATCATGAGCGGTGTGATCGAATTCTGGGAGGGCGGGTCCTGGGACATCGCCGTGTTGATTTTCGTCGCCAGCGTGGCGGTGCCTTGCATCAAGTTTCTGGTGCTCGGCACCTTGCTGGTGACTGCGCAGCGGCGCAGCCAGTGGGCCATGCGCGAGCGCTCGCGGTTGTACCGGTTCATCGAGCTGATCGGTTATTGGTCGATGCTCGATGTGCTGGTGGTGGCGTTGGTGGCGGCGCTGGTGCAGTTCCGCTCGCTGAGCACCATCGAGCCGCGGCTGGGCATCCTGTTTTTTGGTTTCGTCGTTGTGCTGACCATGTTGGCAGCCATGAGTTTTGATCCCAGGCTGATCTGGGACGCAGAGGTTGAAGATGTCTGAACCCGTTGCTGATCCTTCCCGCACGCCGGGCAATCCCGACGTTCGTCGGCGTCGCTTCAACGTTTCCCTGGTGTGGCTGGTGCCTATTGTCGCGGCCGTGATCGGGCTGTCGATGGTGGTGCACAACTCGCTGTCGGCCGGCCCCAAGATCACCGTCAGTTTCGAGACGGCCGAAGGATTGGAAGCCAACAAGACGCAGGTCAAGTACAAGAACGTGGTGATCGGCCAGGTGACTGCCATCGCCCTGAGCGAAGATCGCAACCGCGTGGTCGCGACCATCGAGCTCAAGGACTCGGCCAAGTCATTCACCACCGAAGACTCGCGCTTCTGGGTGGTACGCCCGCGCATCGGCGCTCAGGGGATCTCGGGCGTCGACACCTTGTTGTCGGGCGCCTTTATCAGTGCCGACCCTGGCGCCTCGAAACAGACCCGCAGCGATTTTCGCGGCCTGGAAATTCCGCCGCCCATTACCTATGGCCAGCGTGGCAAGCGCTTCAGCCTGCATGCCGACGACCTCGGTTCGCTGGACATCGGCTCGCCGGTCTACTACCGGCGCATTCAGGTTGGCCAGGTGGTGCAGGTGGGCTTGAGCCAGGACGGCAAGGGCGTCGACATCGAAGTGTTCGTCAATTCGCCCAACGATGAATTCGTCACCACCAATACCCGTTTCTGGAACGCCAGCGGCGTGGATATCAGCCTTGGTGCCGATGGCCTGAAGGTCAACACCCAGTCGGTGTCCTCGATCGTGTCCGGCGGCGTGGCGTTCGTCGAGCCGAAGTACAATCCCGATCAGAAGCAAGCGGCGGAGATGACCAAGTTCGATCTGTTCGCCGATCAGCAAAGCGCCCTGGCGCCCCCGGACGGTACGCCGCGCTATATCCGCATGCGCTTCGACCAGTCGCTGCGAGGCCTGACGGTCGGCTCGCAAGTTGAATTCCTGGGGGTCAACCTGGGCCGCGTGGTGTCGATCGACCTCGATTATGACGCCAAGACCCAGACCTTCCCGACCATGGTCGGCGCGGTGATCTTCCCGGATCGGCTCGGCAAGGCCAACGACAAGCTCACGCAGATCGCCGGCAAGGGCAACGAGGATGCGCAGGCCGCCAAAATGCTCTCGGAGTTCGTCAAGCATGGCTTGCGGGCTCAGGCGCGCACCGGCAACCTGCTGACCGGGCAGTTGTATATCTCCCTGGCGTTCCTGCCCAAGGTAGCGCCGGTGAACTTCGATATGTCTGCGCGGCCGCTGGAAATCCCCACCGCGCCGGGCAGCTTCGACAAGTTGCAGGAGCAGTTGCAGGCCATGGTCGACAAGGTCAGCAAGCTGCCGATCGAGCAGATTGCCGACAACCTCAACGGCAGCCTCGACGAAATGCACAAGACGCTTAGCCGCTTCAACGGTCAGGTCCTGCCGGAACTGGCCGATACCATGGCCCAGACGCGCAAGACCATGGCTGCCGCCGCCGACACCCTGGGCGATGATTCGCCGCAGCGTCAGCAGATCGGCCAGGCCATGGACGAAGTACAACGCACTGCACGCTCGGTGCGGGTACTGACCGACTTCCTCGGCCGCCATCCTGAATCGCTGATTCGCGGACGGGTGAGCGAAGGCTCGCCGGACGCCTATCGCTCCAGTGGCTCGTCTTCTCGTGATATTCAGTTGGAAACCAAACCATGATGCTGCGTTATCTGCTGCTGGGCACCACGCTGGGATTGGCGGCCTGTACGTCGCCGGCCACTCATTACTACACACTGGTGCCCACCACCGAATCGGCGCCCAAGGCGGTCACGCCCGCGGACTTTCAGTTCGAGCTGCTGACCGTGCGCATGCCGGTGCAGGTCGATCAGCCGCAGTTGGTGGTGCGCCAGGATCAGGGCCGGTTGGCCATCCTCGATAACGAACGTTGGGGCGCGCCGCTGGCGGACGAGTTCCACGACGCCCTGGCGGCACAGATGGAACGCCAACTGGGTGTTCGCGATCTGTCGGGCTTGCCGAAAAATGCCGGGCAACCGGTGGTGTCGTTGCAGGCTGACGTGCGCCGGTTCGACAGCGTGCCTGGGCAGTACGCGCTGGTGGATGTGGTGTGGAGCCTGAGCCGTCGTGGCAATGACGACAGCAAGCGCACCACCCTGACCTGCGCAACGGTGGTGAAGGATAACGCCGGGGTCGATCTCAACAGCCTGGTGTTGGCGCATCAGAAAGCCATCGGTGATCTGGCGGCGCGCATTGCCGGCACGGCGCGGCAGTGGGCGGATAATCCTGCCGTTGGTTGCCCGCAGTAAGCGTTTTGTCAGGGATAGATGTGCAAGGCTATCGGCCTCTTCGCGGGCAAGCCTTGCTCCCACAGGTGTACGACTCAGGATCGGTTAACTCTGTGGGAGCAAGGCTTGCCCGCGAATAGGCCTGTACATTCAGCCCACATCCCTGAGGCCCGCCACCCCCCTCCATATTTCCTGCACAATTCTTGCCTAATCTCCATCCTGTTCGCGGGCATTGCTGTGTGCCTGCCTCGTATTTCAGCCTTGCAGAAGTGTATCAATGACCCAAACTCCGGCTGCCCGATCTCGCTCCCGTAAACCCCTGCTCCTCACCGTGCTGTGCATTGCCGTGCTGGGTGGGGCTTACCTGATCTACACGCATTCCTCCAGCCCTGACTCGGCGCCAGGCGGCATGGCCGCAGGCGGCCGTCGGGGGCCGGGCGGGCCGGGCATGGGCATGAACGCCACCATCAGCGTCGCCACTGGTCAGGCCGGGCTGGCCGACGTGCCGGTGATCCAGCAGGCGCTCGGTACGGTGATCCCCAACTATTCGGTGACGGTGACCAGCCGCGTCGACGGCGAACTGCAGGCGGTGTACTTCACCGAAGGCCAGTACGTGAAAAAGGGCCAGTTGCTGGCGCAGATCGACCCCCGTGCCTACCAGGCCACCCTGGATCAATACAAAGGCGCGCTGGAAGAAAACAACGCACTGCTCAAGAGCGCGCAGCTCACCGTCGAGCGCTACAAGCGTCTGTACGCCAAGGACTCCTTGGCCAAGCAAGACCTCGACACCCAGGTCGCCACCGTCGGCCAATACGCCGGTGCGGCCAAGACCGACCAGGCGCAGATCGATGCCGCCAAGCTCAACCTGCAATACGCGCGCATCGTCTCGCCCATCGATGGCTACGTCGGCCTGCGCCTGGTCGATCCGGGCAATATCGTGCAGTCCGGGAGCACCACCGGCATCGTCACCGTCACCCAGACCAACCCGATCGGCGTGACCTTCAGCCTGCCTCAGGCGCAACTCGCCAGCCTGCTGCCCAAGGTGCGCCAGGGCCAGGCGCTGAGCGTGCAGGCCATGGATCAACTCGGCACCGCAGTGCTGGCCACCGGCACCCTGAAGTTCATCAGCAACGAGATCGACACCAGCACCGGCAGCATCAAGCTCAAGGCTGTGTTCGACAATCCGGACGAGAAGCTCTACCCCAATCAGTTCGTCAACGTGAAGCTGCAGACCGACACTCTGAAGAGCGCTGTGGTCATCCCTGCGGCGGCGGTACAGTTGAGCTCCGGTGGGCACTTTGTCTATGTGGTCAAGGACGGCAAGGCCAACCGCAAGGCGGTGCAGGTCGGGCCGAATATCGATGAGCGCACGGTGATCACCGACGGCATCGCCAATGGCGATCAGGTCGTTACCCGGGGTATCGATCACCTGCGCGACGGCGCAGCGGTGGAGATCGAAAAACCCGCCGCCGACAAGACGGCAGGCGCCAAAGCCCCATGAATCCATCACGGCTGTTTATCGAGCGCCCGGTCGCCACGGTGTTGCTGATGGTGGCGGTGTTGCTGTCGGGGATTTTTGCCTACCGGCTGTTGTCCACCTCGGCGCTGCCGGAAGTCGATTACCCGACCATCCAGGTCTCGACCCTCTATCCCGGCGCCAGCTCCAACGTGCTGGCCTCGGCGGTGACTGCACCGCTGGAGCGTCAGCTGGGGCAGATGGCCGGGCTGTCGCAGATGTACTCGGTGAGCTCGGCAGGCTCCTCGGTCATTACTCTCAAGTTCTCGCTCGACCTGTCGCTGGACGTCGCCGAGCAGGAAGTCCAGGCCGCGATCAACGCCGCCGACAGCCTGCTGCCGACCGACTTGCCCAACCCGCCCACCTACAAAAAGGTCAACCCCGCCGACACCGCGGTGCTGACCATTGCCGCGACCTCGGACAGCCTGCCGCTGACCCGTGTGCAGGACCTGGTCAACACCCGGGTGGCGCTCAAGCTGTCGCAGATTTCCGGCGTGGGCCTGGTCAGCCTGGCCGGAGGTCAGCAGCCAGCGGTCAAGATCGAAGTCAACCCGGTAGCGCTGGCCGCTCACGGCCTGACTCTCGAAGACGTCTACACCAAGGTCAACGCCGCTAACGTCAACGGCTCCAAGGGTGGTTTCGACGGCCCGGCGCACTCGATTACCATCGATGCCAACGACCAGTTGCGCGATGCGTCCGAATACGGCGAGCTGGTGCTGGCCTATGAAAACGGCGCCGCGCTGCGTCTCAAAGACGTCGCCACCACCGCCGAAGCGCCCCAGGACCAATACCTGTCGGCCACCGCCAACGGTCAGCCGGCGATCGTCGTCAACGTGCAGCGCCAACCCGGCGCCAACGTCATCGACGTGGTCGACAACATCAAGGCGCAACTGCCGACCTTGCAAAAGGCCCTGCCGGACTCGGTGCAACTGGCGGTGATCAACGACCGCACGCAAACCATCCGCGCCTCGATCAAGGACGTGCAGATCGAGCTGATGCTGTCCATCGGCCTGGTGGTGCTGGTGACGTTCGTGTTCCTCGGCAACCTCACCGCCACGCTGATCCCCAGTGTCGCGGTGCCGCTGTCGCTGGTCGGCACCTTCGGCGTCATGTACCTGGCCGGATTCAGCCTCAACAACCTGACACTGATGGCGCTCACCATTGCCACCGGCTTCGTGATCGACGATGCCATCGTCGTGGTCGAGAACATTTCGCGGCATCTGGAGGAGGGCGAGACGCCCATGGTGGCCGCGCTCAAGGGCTCCCAGGAGATCGGCTTCACCATCATCTCGCTGACCGTATCGCTGATCGCGGTGCTGATCCCGCTGCTGTTCATGGGCGATGTAGTCGGCCGGCTGTTCCGCGAATTCGCCATCACCCTGGCGGTGGCGATTCTGGTGTCGATGGTCATTTCCCTGACCCTCACGCCGATGCTGTGCGCACACCTGTTGCGCCATGTCGAAAAAGACCAGCAAAGCCGCTTTGCCGCCTGGGGCGATCGCCAGTACCAGCGCGTGCTCGACGGCTATGATCGCGGCCTGTTGTGGGTGCTCGATCATCAGCGCCTGACGCTGCTGGTGGCGGTCGCCACCGTGGCGCTGACGGCGCTGCTGTACCTCATCGTGCCCAAGGGCTTTTTCCCGCCAGAAGACACCGGCTTGCTGCAGGGTTTTACCCGCGCCTCCCAGGACGTGTCGTTCAGCGAAATGGCGCGCCGTCAGCAGGCGCTGGTCGAGGTGGTGCGTCAGGACCCGGCGGTGCAATCGGTGTCCTCGACCATCGGTGTCGATGGCACCAACGCCTCGCTCAACAACGGCCGGCTGCAGATCGAGCTCAAGCCGTTCGACGAACGCAGCGACACCGCCGATGCAATCATCAAGCGCTTGCAGCAGTCCACCGCCAGCGTCGCGGGCATGCAGCTGAATCTCACCAGTTCCCAGGACCTGACGGTGGATGATCAGCTGACGCCTAGCCAGTATCAGTTCACCCTGGACGATGCCGACAGCGCCAATCTGGCGGCCTTGATTCCCAAGCTTATGGCCAAGCTGCAGAACCGCCCGGAGCTCCGTGATGTCGTCGATAACCTTCAGGATCAGGGGCTGGTTGCCTATGTCGAGTTGGATCGGGCAGCGGCCATGCGTTACGGTATCACCGCATCCGATGTGGATACGGCGCTGTACAACGCCTTCGGTCAGCGTCTGATTTCGACCATCTTCACTCAGTCCAACCAGTACCGCGTGGTGCTGCAGGTGCCGGGTCGCTTCCAGAATTCCATGGAGGCCTTCGACCATATCTATCTGGCGGCGGCCAACGCGTCGACCAGCACCAGCACCAGCACCGCCAGTACCAGTACCAGTACCGGTTCGAGCAGCACTGCAACCACGGGCTCGACCAGCAGCACGACCACCGCCAACACCCCGGCCTCGATGGTGCGCCTGACCGACATCGCCAAGGTCGGCCAGCGTACCGGCGCCCTGAGCCTGGCGCGCCTGGATCAGTTTCCGGCCGTGACGCTGTCGTTCAACCTGGCCGACGGCTACTCGCTGGAGCAAGCGCAGCAGGCCATCAGCAGCGTGATGACCGAGCTGCAGGCACCGTCCAGTATCACTTTGCGTTATCAGGGCGCCGCCGCTGCCTTCCAGGCCGCGACGGGCAACACCCTGTGGCTGATTCTGGCGGCGCTGGTGACCATGTACATCGTGCTGGGCATGCTCTACGAGAGCTTCATCCACCCGGTGACCATCCTCTCGACCTTGCCATCGGCGGCTATCGGCGCGCTGCTGGCGTTGCTGCTGTGTGGCACCGAGTTCAGCCTGATTGCCTTGATCGGCGTGATTCTGCTGATCGGTATCGTCAAGAAGAACGCCATCATGATGATCGACTTCGCCCTCGAGGGCCGTCAGCACCAGCACCTCAGCGCCCGCGACGCGATCCATCGCGCTTGCCTGCTGCGCTTGCGGCCGATCCTGATGACCACGCTGGCGGCGTTGTTCGGCGCCTTGCCGTTGATGCTGGCCACCGGCGCCGGCGCCGAATTGCGCCGGCCGTTGGGGCTGGTGATCGTCGGCGGTCTGCTGCTCAGCCAGTTGCTGACGCTGTTCACCACGCCGGTCATCTATCTGTTGTTCGATGGCCTGTCGGAGCGCGCGCGTGCCCGATTCGGTCGCCGCAATGATCAGGCAAGGATCACGCCGTGAGCCGCCCGCTGAACCTGTCGCGGTTCTTTATCCGGCGGCCCGTGGCGACGCTGCTGCTGAGCCTGAGCATCACCCTGGCCGGTGTACTCGGCTTCGTCCTGCTGCCGGTGGCGCCGCTGCCGCAGGTGGACTTCCCCACGGTGATCGTCAGTGCCAGCCTGCCTGGCGCCAGCCCGGAAACCATGGCCGCCACCGTGGCCACGCCCTTGGAGCGCAGCCTCGGGACCATCGCCGGGATCACCGAGATGACCTCGAGCAGCGGTCAGGGCTCCACCAGCCTGGTGCTGCAATTCGGCCTGGACCGCGACATCAACGGTGCCGCCCGCGATGTGCAGGCGGCCATCAATGCTTCGCGCAGCTTGCTGCCCAGCTCAATGCCGTCGCTGCCGACCTACCGCAAGGCCAACCCTTCGGACGCGCCGATCATCATGCTCGCGCTGACCTCGCCGACCCGCAGCCGCGGCGAGCTGTACGACCTGGCCTACAGCACGCTGCAACAGAAGATCGCTCAGGTCACGGGCGTTGGCGAAGTGTCGGTGCGCGGTGGTTCGCTGCCCGCCGTGCGCATCGATTTGCAGCCCCAGCAGCTGGCCCACGCCGGCATCTCGTTGGACACCGTGCGCACGGCGATCAGCAACGCCACCAAGGCCAAGCCCAAGGGCATTCTTCAGGGTGACGGCCAGCACTGGATGATCGACAGCAACGACCAGCTCGATCAGGCCGATCAATACCGGGCGCTGGTGGTCAGCTATCAGGACGGCGCTGCGGTGCATCTGGGCGATGTTGCCAACGTCTACGATTCGGTGGAGGACACCTTCGTCGGTGGTTACTTCAACGGCCAGCCGTCGGTGACCTTGGGTGTGACGCGTTCGGCGGGCGCCAACATGCTGCAGACCATCGACAGCATCAAGGCGCTGATGCCGCAGCTGCAGGCGATGGTGCCGGGTGATGTACAGCTGGCGACCATGATCGATCGTTCCACCACGGTGCGTTCTTCGCTGCACGATACCGAGGAGACCCTGCTGATCGCCGTGCTGCTGGTGATCGTGGTGGTCTTCGTGTTTTTGCGCAACGCGCGCGCGACCTTGATCCCCGCTGTGGTGTTGCCGGTCTCCTTGATCGGCACCTGCGCGGTGATGTACCTGGTGGGCTACAGCCTCGACAATCTGTCGCTGATGGCGTTGATCATCTGCACCGGTTTTGTGGTGGACGACGCCATCGTGGTGCTGGAAAACATCGCGCGCTATCAGGAGCAGGGCATGCGCCCGCTGCGGGCAGCGCTGATGGGCACCCGGGAAGTGGGCTTTACCGTGCTGTCGATGACGGTTTCGTTGATAGCGGTGTTCATTCCGATCCTGCTGATGGGCGACATCGTCGGGCGCTTGTTCAGGGAGTTCGCCGTGACGCTCAGCGTGGCGCTGGTGCTGTCGATGGTGGTGTCGCTGACCTTGACCCCGGTGCTGTGCGTGCTGGTGTTGCGTCAGCCCGATCATCAAAAGCCGGTGCCGCGCCTGTATCAGTGGGTCGAGCGCGGCTTGCAGGCGTTGCAGGATGCCTATCTGGCGGCGCTGGTGTGGGTCATGCGTCATCGCCTGCTGACGCTGTTCAGCCTGCTGCTGACGGTGATGCTCAACGTCTACCTGTACGCCACGGTGCAGAAGGGTTTCTTCCCGGCTCAGGACACCGGGGTGCTCATGGGCGCCGTGCGCGGCGACCAGAACACCTCGTTCCAGGCCCTGGAACCACAGTTGGTGAAGATCGCCAAGGCCATCGCCGCCGACCCGGATGTCGAGGCGGTCAACACTTCCACCGGCAGCGGTGGTTTCGGTTCGCGCAACACGGGGATGTTCTTCATCCGCCTCAAGGACTACAAATTGCGCAAGGACACCGCTCAGGTGATCGCCAATCGCCTGAGCATGGCCAACAGCAAGACCGCCGGCATCCAGGTGTTCATGATGCCCGCCGAAGATATCCACATCGGTGGCCGCAGCGCTAACGCGACCTATCAGTTCAGCGTGCGCGCCGACGACCTCGACGTGCTGCGGCTGTGGACGCCCAAGGTCGAGGCGGCGTTGCGCAGTTTGCCGCAGCTGACCGGTATCGACTCCGATTCGCAGACTGGCGGTCAAGAGATCAAGCTGCACATCGATCGCGCCGCCGCCAGCCGCCTGGGAGTGAGCACCAGCGACATCGACGATCTGCTCAACAATGCCTTCAGCCAGCGCCAGGTCGCCACGCTGTACAAAACCATGAATCAGTACCACGTGATCATGGGCCTTGACCCGGCGTACACCCAGGATCCGACCATGCTGGCGCGGATGTATGTGGTCAACAGCGACCAGCAGCAGATCCCGTTGACCGCCTTCGCCTCGTTCAGCCCGGACAACGCGCCGCTGTCGGTGGCGCACCAGGGCCAGTCGGCGACCAGCACCGTGGCTTTCAACCTGGCCGATGGCGTATCGCTGGAGCAGGCCACTGCGGCTATCGATGGCGCCATCGACAAGCTCGGTATGCCGCGCGATGTGCAGGTGGGTTTCGCTGGTACCGCCCAGGCCTTCGCGGCGCTGGCCAAGAGCATGCCGTGGCTGATCCTCGCGGCGCTGCTGGCGGTGTATATCGTCCTCGGCGTGCTGTACGAGAGCTATGTGCATCCGCTGACCATTCTGTCGACCTTGCCCTCGGCCGGGGTCGGTGCCTTGCTGTTGATGAAGGTCACCAATATGCAGCTGACGGTGATCGCCTTGATCGGCATCTTGCTGTTGATCGGCATCGTCAAGAAGAACGCCATCATGATGATCGACTTCGCCTTGATGGCCGAACGCGAGCAGGGCCTGAGCCCCGAGCAGGCAATCATCGAAGCCTGCCGCATGCGTCTGCGGCCGATCCTGATGACCACCCTGGCAGCGTTCTTCGGCGCCTTGCCCATGGCCCTGGGCAGTGGCGGCGACGCCGACTTGCGTAAACCCATGGGCATGGCGATCGCCGGCGGCCTGGCGCTCAGCCAGTTGCTGACGTTGTTCACGACCCCCGTGGTGTACCTGTATCTAGACCGCCTGAGCCGTGCCACTCGGCAGCTGTGGCATACCCGTATTCGCCGCTCGCACGCCGCCGGCTGATTGACTGATGAAGGTTATCCCATGAATGTTTTCAAGCCGTCGCGTCTGTGTTTGGCCCTGGCCGTCGCCGCCGCGATGAGTGGCTGCATGGTCGGCCCGGACTATCAGCGCCCCAGCGCCCCGGTGTCGGTGGCGTTCAAGGAAGCCGCGGGCTGGAAGGCCGCCAGCCCCCAGGATGAACTGCCCAAGGGCCCGTGGTGGGCGCTGTATCAGGACCCGCAGTTGAGCGCGCTGGTGGCCCAGGTACAGCTCAATAACCAGAACGTCGCTCAGTACGCGGCGCAATACCGCCAAGCGCTGGCGCTGGTGCGTGGATCGCGGGCCGAGTTGCTGCCGACTGTCTCGGCCACCGGCGCCACCACCCGCAGCGAGACCGGCACCGGATCGAGCGGTTCGAGCAGTGCTGGCAGCGCAGGCGGCCCCAGCAACGAGCACTCGGCGACGTTGAGCCTGAGCTGGGAGGCCGATATCTGGGGCAAGCTGCGCCGTACTGTCGAGGAAGATCGCGCCAGTGCCCAGGCCAGCGCCGCCGATCTGGCCAACGCGACCCTCAGCGCGCAATCGTCATTGGCCCAGGATTACTTCCAGCTGCGCATTCTCGATCGGCGCATTGCGCTGTATGAGGACACCATCAAGGGCTACGAGCGTTACCTGCAGATCATCCAGAACAAGTACGACGAGAACATCGTTTCGCGCGCCGACCTGTCCACCGGCAAGACTCAGTTGCACAGTGCCCGGGCGTCGATGCTCGATCTGCAATGGCAGCGCGCGCAGTACGAGCATGCCATCGCCTTATTGATGGGCAAGGCGCCGGCGGATTTCAGCCTGGCGGCGGATGCCAAGTGGGCTTACCACGTGCCTCAGGTGCCGCTGGGTGTGCCGAGCCGTTTGTTGGAGCGGCGCCCGGACATCGCCGCGGCGGAGCGGGAAATGGCAGCCTCGAACGCTGCGGTCGGGGTGGCCACTGCGGCCTATTATCCGGACCTGACGCTGAGTGCCAGTGGCGGTTATCAAAGCTCGACCATGAGCAATCTGTTCTCCTTGCCCAATCGCTTCTGGTCCATCGGCCCGAGCCTGACCGGTACGTTGCTGGACTTCGGCAAGACCAAGGCGACGGTGGAGCAGGCGAGGGCGGCTTACGATGCTTCAGTGGCGTCGTATCGACAGACGGTGCTGACCGGTTTGGGCGAGGTGGAGGATTATCTGGTCGAGCTGCGGACATTGGAGCCGGAATTGGTGGCGCGTCGCACTTCTGCAGAGGCGGCGGAGGATTCCGCGTCGGTCAGCCGGGATCAGTATGAAGCCGGGGTCATCGACTATCTGGATGTGGCGACGACGCAGGCGACGAGTCTTAGTGAACGGCAGACGTTGCTGAGTTTGGTGGGGACCCAGTTGGTGACTAGCGTGCAGTTGCAGGCGGCTTTGGGTGGGTCTTGGGAGGGGGCGAACGCTGGGCAGTGATTTTTGCTGGCTGGGGATTGGGGTGGTTCTGCTTTCGAGCCGGCCTTGGGGTCGCGGCCCCCGCCATTGGCCCTTCGCTTTGGCTCAGGGTGCCCGCGCTTCGACGCACTGGCGAGGGGCACGCCCCGATGGGCCTTCCTTGGCCCAACGGGGCTTAGCCGGCATCCATGCCGGCTATCCCCTCGCCAGTGCGTCGAAGCGCGGCCTGCTGGAAGGGGGCCGCGACCCCAAGGCCGGCTCGAAAGCAGAACAGTGATATTTGTGTTGTTACTCCAAAAAAGCTCTTTTTGGAGGGCACTTAAATCTCGGCTGGTCCTTTGCTGCGGGCCTGTGCGGCCGCCCCTCCAGCAGGCCGCGTGGAGGCGCCTGAAGAGAGGGAGATCCCGGCAGGATGCCGGGTCAGGCGCGTTGGGCCATGGAAGGCCCGTTGCGCCGTGCCCTCTCTTCAGGTGCCGGAACGCGGGTACCCTGAGCCTAGGCGAAGGGCCAATGGGCAGGGCGAGCCGCACAGGCCCGCAGCAAAGGGCCACACACCACTGTCAACGCCCCACCTTTAGAGTTGAATTTGAGGGCCTCTTCACCACCGAACGCGCAACCTTGCGCCCCAGTGCGGGTATCAGATTCAGCGGTTCACCCCTCGGCACCTTCAGCCATCACGCCAATGCCTGCAACGATCACCAGGCCCCCCAGCCAATGCAGGCCGCTGATGTGTTCGCCCAGCCCAAGCCAGGAGCCCAGCAGCACCGCGACGAACACCACCGAGCTCAACGGGAAGGCCTTGGACAACGTGGTAATTCGCAGAATCAGCATCCAGGTAAAAAACGAAAAGACGTAGCACGCCACGGCGATCAGTACGCCGGGGCTGCTCAGTGCGGTCTTCAGCCAATCCAGCCCCATGGGCAGGCTGGTCAGGCTTGCGCTGCCGATCTTCATGGCAAGCTGGGCGACGCTCTCGGAGCCGATCAGCAGGGCCCACAAGCCGACGCCAGCGCTCTGCTTGGTGATGTGCATGGTCATGATCAGGTCCAGTCAGTCAGGGGATTCATTGCGTGGTACACACCAGCATCACCCCCGCGGTGATCAGCAAGGTGCCCATCCAGCGGCGGCGGCTGATGTGCTCCTTGAGCACCACGCGCCCGGCCACCACTACGCCGCAGTAGCTCAGCGCTGCGGCCGGAAACACCAGGCTCAACGGCGCCATGGACAGCACCGTCAGCCAGGTCACGAATTCCACCACATAGGCCAGAATGCCGGTCCACAACAGCGGCGCAGCGAACAGTTGCCGGCAAAAGCCGAGCAGACGAAAACCACCCGCGAGCTCTGGCAGGGAGTCCAGGCCGAGCTTGAACGCCAGCTGCCCGACCACGTCGAGCGACACCGTCAAGGCGATGAGGGCAAAGAGAGTCAAGGTCATCAGAAGTGATACGCCACGGCGACGTCGGCCTCGCCCTGATCGACCCGGCCGCGGGCCTTGACCAGGGTGCTGTCCGCCGCCGCGCCTTGCAGATGGGTCCAGCTCAGGTTGGTCACCAGCGACCAATTGTCGAGCAACGGAAACTGCAGCGCCTGGCTCAGCACGGTGGCCTGCAGGCCGCCGCCGGCATGGTCGGTGCGCAGCCCGGATGCCTGTGCCTGTTGGGCATCGACGCCAAAAAACGTCTGCATCAGGGCGTGGTCGCTGAAGTGCGCGCTCACTTGGCTGCTGCCCATGATGCCGCGGTACACCGGGTAGTCCAGCTCGCCACCGAGCTTGCCGATCAGGCCGCCGTTGCCACTGCCGCCGCCCACCGTGCGCCCGGCCTGGGCCGAGACGTTCCACCAGGGTTGCGGGCTGTAGGCCACGAAACCTCCACCCACCAGCATGTCGTCGACATCGCCCAACCCCCGCAATGAACCGTTGGCCGTGCGACCGTCGAGGTGATTGATGAAGGGCCCGGCGCTCCAGCCGCCGCTGTGCAAGGCGCTCCACTGCAAGCCGTCGTCGCTGCTCAGCTCAACGTTGCCCCAGGTCACATCGAAGTAGGGCAGGGGGCGGGTTTCGTAGCGGCTGCCGCTGGGGTCATGGACCTCATAGCTGGCGCCAGCCCCGATGTCGCCGGTGAGGGGGGCGGCGCTGACCACGGCGCTGCCATCGACAAGCACAGAGGCGCTGGCGCATAGGCCCACGATGAGCAAGGACAATGAAAAACGGGCGGGCATGATCCGCAACTCCAATCGGATGAATGCGCGCATCTATCCCCATCGCCGCAGCCCGTGCAAGCACTCATGTTGTTTGTAGCGAGCTACAAAAATTGTAGCCCGGGGGCGGGAAATCCTTGCGCATTCACGTTCGAAATGCCCGCAAGGCCCGGCCCGCTGGCGTTTGCCACAGCTGGCACAGTCCATGCTCTAGCCTCGTTGCGCGCAACGTGCGCCGCATCAACGAGGACAATGCAGATGCTGCAGTGGCATATCGTGTGTGACTTCGACGGGACCATCACCCGCAGCGATGTCATCGACAACATTCTTCAACGCTTCGCCGATCCTGCCTGGGAAGCGGTAGAAGACCAGTGGCTGGCCGGCAACATCGGTTCGCGTGAATGCCTGGGTCGCCAACTGGCGATGGTCAAGGCTACGCCCAGCGAGCTGCTGGGGTATTTCGACAGCGTCGAGATCGATCCGGCGTTCCCCGATTTCGTCGATCACGTGCGCGAACTCGGCGCTTCCATCGAGGTGGTCAGCGACGGCATCGAACAAGCCATCGCGCGGATTCTGTCGCGCAACTACTGCAGCCTGCTGCCAATCATCGCCAACCGTCTGCGCCAGGCCGGCCCGGACGCCTGGAGCATCGATTTCCCCCACGCCAGCGACGCCTGTCGCGCGGCCTCGGGCAACTGCAAATGCAAGTCGACCCAGCCCGGCAAACGCGTGCTGGTGATTGGCGATGGCCAGTCGGACATGTGCGTGTCCGCTGGCGCCGACTTCGTGTTCGCCAAAGGCCGCCTGGCCGAACACTGCGAACGCCAGGGCATCCCCTACGCGCGCTTCGATTCCTTCAGCGAACTTCCAGCGCTGCTGGCGCGCTTGCCACAGGCAGTCGCCGCACCCGCTCCTCACTACAGCCTCGAATCACAGGAACTCTTCCACCATGTCGGATAAACGCATCGCAAGCCCCGAAGACCAGATCCTGCTGGACAAGGAAGCCAAGTATTGCTCCTTCGGTGACACCGTTCACTACGTCGAGCCGCCGCGCATTTTCAGCCGCTGCGAGGGCTCCTACGTGTACGACACCGAAGACCAGGCCTACCTCGACCTGCAAATGTGGTACTCGGCGGTCAACTTCGGCTACTCCAACCCGCGCTTGAACAACGTACTCAAGCAGCAGATCGACACCCTGCCGCAGATCGCCAGCCAATACCTGCACCGCGGCAAGATCGAACTGGCGGAAACCATCGCCGTCGACGCCAAGAAGAAATTCGGCCTGGACGGTCGCGTGCACTTCAACGTCGGCGGCTCGCAGTCGGTCGAAGACTCGCTCAAAGTGGTGCGTAACGCCTCGGGCGGCAAGAGCCTGATGTTCGCCTTCGAGGGGGGCTACCACGGCCGCACCCTTGGCGCTTCATCGATCACCTCCAGCTACCGCTACCGTCGCCGCTTCGGCCATTTTGGCGAGCGCGCGCAGTTCATCCCGTTCCCGTACCACTTCCGCGGCCCCAAGGGCATGACCAAGGAAGAATACGGCAGCCACTGCGTGCAGCAGTTCGCGCGGCTGTTCGAGACCGAATACAACGGTGTGTGGGATCCGAAAACCCAGCAGTGCGAATATGCGGCCTTTTACGTCGAGCCGATTCAGGGCACCGGCGGCTACGTGATACCGCCGATGAACTTCTACAGCGAGCTCAAGCAGGTCCTCGACCAGCACGGTATTCTGCTGGTCGTCGATGAAATCCAGATGGGCTTCTACCGCACCGGCAAGCTATGGTCGATAGAGCACTTCGACGTCAAACCGGACATCATCGTCTTCGGCAAGGCACTCACCAACGGCCTCAACCCGCTGGGCGGCATCTGGGCCCGCGAAGAGCTGATCAACCCGGGCATCTTCCCGCCAGGTTCGACCCACTCCACCTTCGCCTCCAACCCGCTGGGCACCGCCGTGGGCTTGGAAATGTTCCGCATGACCAGCGAGATCGACTACGGCCGCATGGTCATGGAGAAGGGCAAATACTTCCTCGCCGGCCTCCAGGACCTGCAACGCCGCTACCCGATCATCGGCGACGTTGACGGACTGGGCCTGGCACTGCGCTGCGAGATCTGCAAGGAAGACGGCTTCACCCCGGACAAGGCCATGCTCGATCTCATGGTCGAAGAAGGCATGAAAGGCGATCTGGAAATCGACGGTCGCAAGCTGGGCCTGATCCTCGACGTGGGCGGCTACTACAAGAACGTCATCACCCTGGCGCCGTCGCTGGAAATCAGCTACGCGGAAATCGATCTGGCCATCGGCCTGCTCGATCGCCTGTTGCACCGAGTCTGCAAAAAATGAATTGTCCGGGAGTGGATCTGGGCGAGGGCGGCGCCGGTTTTGTAATCGGTAACGGCGCCGTCGCGGTGTTGCTTATCCACGGCCTGACGGGCACCCCGGCGGAATTGCGCCGGGTGGCCCAAGGGCTGGCCAAACGTGGCTGCACGGTGTTCGTGCCGACCCTGGCCGGGCATTGCGGCGACAATGCCGACTTGCGTGCCACGCGCTGGAGCGACTGGTTCGCCAGCGCCCAGCGCGCGTTTGACGGTATCTGTGCGTTGTACGCGCAGGTGTTCGTCGGCGGTTTGTCGATGGGCTCGTTGTTGTCGATGTACCTGGCGGCGCAAAACCCCGGGAAGGTCTCGGGGTTGCTGCTGTACTCGACCACGCTGCGCTATGACGGCTGGAACATGACGCGGCTGGCGCCGTTGTCGCCTTGGCTGATGCGCATCCCATTCGGGGTGCACCTGTGCAAGTTCGTCGAGAAGTCGCCCTATGGCATCAAGAACCCGCGCCTGCGAGCGATCATCGAGAAGCAGATGCTGGCCGGTGAAAGTGACAGCGCGGGCCTGTTGATGATGTCCGGGGTCAGCGTGCGCGAGTTGCATCGCCTGATCGCCAAGGTCAAGCAGAGCCTGCCGGGCATGACCACGCCAGCGTTGGTTCTGCATTCGCGCGAGGACGACATCACCAGCCCCTGGAATGCCGATTACATCGAACGACGCAGCGGCGGGCCGGTGACCAAGATCTTGCTCGACAACTGCTACCACATGATCACCGTAGACCTGGAATACCCCCGAGTCATCGCCCTCAGTGCCGAGTTTATCGACACCCTGCGACTCGAACAGGCGCCTGCCTCGGCACCTGTCTTGCAGTTGCAGGAATGCGCCTCTTGAGGCAGCCTTGGAGCCGACCGGCTCGAAGCGACCCGGCCCTGGACACAAGCGAGTAAGGATGAGCGTCATCAGCGGCCTGCGCCGAATGTTTCGAGTGTCCCAATGGAGTCTGCAACGCCAGCTGGTCTTGGCGTTCTGGCTGGTCAGTGTGGTGCCGACCATGATCGCCGCGCAGCTGGCGGCGACGACGTTGTCGAGCATCTTCAACGCCAACGTGCGGGTGTGGCTCGAGGAGTCGACCAAGATCGTCGAAGACGAAACCAGCGAAACCCTGCGCCAGAACACTCAGGTGGCGCAGCTGCTGCTGCACTACAGTCTCGGACAGGTGCCTGTCAGCGCCGAGCACCAACAGATGACCAACGACATCGCCAACGCCATGGGCGTCGACGTGGTGGCGTTGATCCGCATCAGCGACTACAAGGTGGTGTTCACCACGGCGTCCGACGCCGTGCTGCATCAGATCAAGGATCTGCCGGATGTCTCGTTGCAGATCGTCTACCAAGGCGACAACCCCACCGGCACCGTGGTCTCGCGGTTTCCGGCGACGCTGGACGGCAGCGATTACCAACTGGTGATTGCCAGCTACCTCGACCAGGGTTTTCTGACCAGCGTCGCCGATGTGCACTCGCTGGATTTACGCCTGTACCTCAACAGTCCCCAGGGGCTGGCTGAAGTGTTCTCGACGCAAAAATTCGACGAGCACCCAAGCGGGATCCTGCCGCCGGAGATCGAACAGGTGCTGCGCACTTCGCGTGTGCCGAGCCCGCAGTCGACGGCGCGTTATGACGGCGTCTATCGACCGATCTTCAGCGACGATGGCGCGCTGCAGGGCGCCGTGTTCAGTGGTTTGCTCAAGCACTCGGCGCTGATGGGGGCGATCAACCAGAGCAACCTGTTCATGTTGCTGTTTTTGGTCGGTTCCGGGTTGTCGCTGGGCGTTGGCTGGTTGCTGGCCAGGCGCATTGCCCGGCCGCTGCGTGCACTGTCGCGCGGCGTGCGGGCGATTACCGCCGGCGATTACAGCCAGCGCGTCGAGGTGCCGGCTGGCGAGGAGCTGGCGGAGCTGAGCAGTACGTTCAACCTCATGGCTCAGGGCTTGAGCGATCTGCAGCACCTGGAAGCGCAACTGCGCCGTCGCGATCGCTTGCACACCCTGGGCGAAGTCGCCATGGGCCTGGCCCACGAGATCCGCAACCCGCTGGGCATCATCAAGACCGCCACGCAGTTGCTGCACCGCCGCGCGAGCCTGCCGGAAACCGACATGCGCCACCTCGAATACGTGATCAGTGAAGTGACCCGTATCAACGAGCTGATCACCGAGTTCCTCGAGTTCGCCAAACCCAGTGCGCCGGTGCGCGCGGTGTTCGAGGCGCGGCCGTGGCTAGAGCAGTTGCTGGGCTTCTGCGGCCCGGAGCTGGCCAATCATCAGGTCGAAGCGATCATTGACGACCAGGCGCCGGGGGCGACGCTGTATGCCGATTCGCGGCTCTTGCAGCAGGCCTGCCTGAACCTGGTGCTCAATGCCATCGACGCCATGCCCGAGGGCGGCACGCTGCGCCTGGGGATTGTCGTCAAGGGATCGATTACCCAGCTAAGCTTCACCGACACCGGCAGGGGAATCCCCACAGACATGCTCGAACGTATCTTCAATCCCTTCGTCACCACCAAAGCCTCCGGTACCGGGCTGGGCCTGGCCAAGGTGTTTTCCATCATGGAGAGCCACGACGGCCGGGTAGAATGCCTGAGCGTGCCGGGGCAGGGCGCCACCTTCAACCTCTATCTGAGTGCGCAGCCATGAGCCGGCGCATTCTGGTGGTCGACGACGAACCCAAGCTGTGCGACCTGCTGGTCTCGGCATTGACCAGTGCCGACTTGCACGTGCTCACCGCCGCCAACGGTCTGCTTGCCTTGCAGACGCTGGAGCACGAGAGCATCGATCTGGTGATCACCGATTGGCGCATGCCGGGGCTCGATGGCCCGGGGCTGCTGGGGGAGATCAAGACGCGCTTCCCGCTGCTGCCGGTGATCGTCATGACCGCCTACAGCACGGTGCGCAACGCCGTGCAGTCGATGCGCAACGGCGCCTATGACTACATCGCCAAGCCCTTTGACATCGACGAGCTGGACATCACCGTGCACAAGGCGCTGCAGTTCGGCGACATCCTGCGCGACAACGCGCGGATGCGCGCGCAATTACACGAGCACCAGCAGATCGACAGCCTGGTAGGCGAGAGCCCGGCGTTCAGCCGTGTGCTGCAGGCCATCGAGTCGGTGCGCGACAGCAGCGCGACCATTCTGCTGACCGGTGAGAGCGGCACCGGCAAGGAGATGGTCGCCCGCGCTATTCACAACCACGGCAGCCGCGCCAATCAACCGTTCGTGGCGGTCAACTGTGCGGCCATCCCTGAAGGGTTGCTGGAGAGTGAAATGTTCGGCCACCGCAAGGGCGCCTTCACGGGCGCGCTGGCGGATCGGGTCGGGCGATTCGTGCAGGCCGACAAGGGCACGCTGTTCCTCGATGAAGTCGGCGACATGCCGCTGCCCTTGCAGGCCAAGATCCTGCGTGCCTTGCAGGAGCGGGTAATCGAGGCGGTGGGGGATACGCGCGAGCGCAAGGTCGACGTGCGGGTCATCGCCGCGACCAACAAAGGCTTGCTGGAAGCGGTGGCCAACAAGGAGTTTCGCGAAGACCTCTACTATCGCCTCAACGTCTTCCCGATCCCGCTACCGGCCCTGCGCGAAAGGGTCGAAGACATCGCCCCGCTGGCCCGGCATTTCGCCCGCACCTTGGGCGCCAGCACCGGCAAGCGGATCAACGGCTTCAGCGCCGAGGCATTGCAGGCCATGGCCGAGTACAGCTGGCCGGGGAATATTCGCGAGCTGCAGAACTGTGTGGAGCGGGCGATCATCGTGGCCCAGGGCGCGACCATCGAAGCGGTGGATCTGCCGGGGTATCTGTTTCATTCCACCCCGGCGATTGACCGGGAGCCGGGTGTTGAAGCAGGCGTGCCCAGTGATCTGGATGGCAGCCTGGCGCAGATGGAGAAGCAGTTCATGCTGGCGGCGTTGCAGCAGAGCGGGGGCGTGCAAGCCGCCGCCGCGCAGCTGCTGGGCATCAGTGAGCGCAGCTTTTGGTATCGCCTCAAGAAGCTCGGCATTCAGGTCGATCGAATAGCCCGGTAGGCGCTGCCGCGTTCACGCGACAGCCAGCCGCTCGATGGTCGGGCGCTTCTGCTGCCGGGCCCGCCACAAGTCGTAATCCGCCTGGACTCCCACCCACAGCCTCGCGGTACTGATACCTGCTTGTTCCAGCCGCAGCGCAAGGTCGATCGAGATACCCGCACGGCCATGCAAAACCCGGGACAGGGCTTCGCGGGAAATACCGAGATGGCGGGCGAAAGCGGCGATGCTGAGCCCCAGTGCAGGCAGGACATCTTCAAGTAGCGTTTCGCCAGGGTGGGGCGGGTTGTGCATGGCCATGCGACGGCTCCTTTCAATGGTAATCAAGATAATCGACCAGTTCGATATCCGAGCCAATGAAGCGAAATATCAGGCGCCAATTACCTGAAACGCTCACTGACCAATAGCCATCCAGACTGCCCTTGAGCAGGTGGAGCCGCCAGCCGGGAATGTCGACATCCCCAGGAATCGCTGCCCGATCAAGAATCGGCAGCATCCGTGCCAGTCGCCGTGCATGGTCAGCGCGGATTCCGCGGGTGGTACCGCTGTGGTAGAAGGCTTTGAGGCCTTTGTGCTGGAAGGTCTTGATCATCAGCATAGCGTGACGCTAGGCGTCACACAATTCCAATGATCAACTGTGTCCCGATACGTCCGCGCATCGCCCGGAAGCTTTGCCCTCGCAAGACTTGTGATCAGGCGTGGTGCGAGTTAACCTCTCGGCCCTCGCTGCACATCAGCGAGATGGGCTTGGCGGCCCAGACCATTTGGCGCGATGCGCCTATACCGTCTTGCGGGCTCATTTTGGCCTGCCAAGAGCTGTTTTGGCGAAATTCCATTCTCAATCTGGATTTCACCCCTATGACTCAAGCTCCTCTCAACACCGCTGGAACCACCCAGTGGGGCCGCTCGCTCGATGGCCACTCCCTGTTCACCGTCAACCCCGATATCCCCGCCGTCGACGCCCTCGAACACGCCTCCATCCTGCAAGACTGCGCAAACAAATTGATGACTGAAGCGGCGTTCGGTGACCCTACAGGCCATGCGGCGTTGTCTGCTCTGTACCTGAACGAGATGGCCAAGGCGTTGATGGATGATGTGGCGCAGGCGATGAATGCGTGGGCCTGATTGCCCTGGGGGGAGCCAATCGTACTCGCGGACGGTTCATGTGTGCTGTCCTCGATCTTTGCGATGATGCCGCTAGCCCCTTCGCGAGTAAGCTTTTCTCCCATCGATGTACGACGCTAGGCCTGCCAACCCTGTAGCGATGGGCAGGCCCCCTCGCTACAGGGTGATCAAGTGGTCGCCATTAACAGCTTCTAAACAAAAGTTTATCCCTCGACGAATCCGGCGCTAAACGCCGGCCCCTAATCTGCACCTCATTCGCAACCGTTCGCGTTGGCTGGGGTGCTGTGTGTCGATGTCTCGTGGATTGATCAACGTTCCTGCCATAGCCCTGCTGGCGACCCTGGCCGGCTGTTCCCTGGTGCCCAGCTACCACACGCCCGAGCTGCCGGTGGCCGATCACTGGGACGGTCAGTCCGTGGTCGCGCCGGCCGCTGGGGGGCAGTGGTGGAAAGGCTTCGCCAGCCCCGAACTCGATCAACTGATCGACCAAGGCCTGAACCACAACTACGACCTCAAGGCCGCCATCAGCCGCATCGACGAAGCCCAGGGCTCTGCCCAAGTGGCGGGTGCGGCGCAGTTCCCTCAGGTCAGCCTCGGTGGCCTCAAGCAACGCCAGAACAACTACGGCGTCACGCCCAAGGCCAGCGTGTTCGGCGAAGCCACTTACGAGTTGGATTTTTGGGGCAAGAACCGCGCCCGGGCCAATTCCGCTGACGCTCTGGCCAAGGCCACGGTGTTCGACGCCCAGACCCTGCGCATGACCCTGAGCGCCGACATCGCCAACGCCTACTTCACGGTGCTGTCGCTGGACGAACGCCTGAACCTCGCGCGCTCGATCGCCAACGACGCCCAGCAAGTGCTCGACCTGGTGCAGTACCAGGCCAGTCAGGGGGCGGTGTCCAACCTTGAGGTCGAGCAACAGCGCAACGCCCTGCAAACCTTCCAGGCGGCCGTGCCGACCTTGCAGCAACAGCGCGATCAGGCCCTGTATCAACTGGCCGTGCTGACCGGCGTGCCCCCTCTGGGCTTCAGCATCCATGGCCCGGCGCTGCACACCTTGCAAACACCGCAGCCGTCGGCCGGCTTGCCTATCGGCCTGCTGCGTCAGCGCCCGGACGTGCAGGCGGCCGAGGCGCGGGTCAAGTCTGCCAACTTCGATGTCGGCGTCGCCCGTGCGGCCTTTTTGCCGAGCTTGTCCATTGACGTGTTGGCTGGCGTCGACACCCTGGCAGGTGGCGGGATCTGGAGTGCCATCGGCACCCTGGCCCAGCCGGTATTCACGGGCGGCCAACTCAAGGGGCAGCTCACGTTCGATGAGGCCCATGTGCAGGAGCTGATCGCCAGCTACCGGCAATCGATGCTGGTGGCGTTGCAAGACGTCGAAACCCAGCTCAGCGCCACCCGCGAGCTGGACAAGAACTACAGCCTGAGCCAGGCCGCCGTCACCTCGGCCCGTGAAGCCGCGCGCCTGGCGCAAGTGCGCTACCGCCTCGGCTCCACGGACTTCCAGACCCTGCTGATCGTCGAACGCACCCAGTACCAGGCCGAAGACTCGTTGCTGCAAGTGCGCCTGGCTCATTTGCAGGCGGCTGTCGGCCTGTTCCGCGCCTTGGGTGGCGACTTCTCGCCGCAGGCCATTGCTGCGTCCACTTCTTCCCAGGCTATCGACCGATGAATGCCCCGATGAATGTCCAAGACCCTGTTGTAAAACCTCGGCTGCGCCTGCGTTCGATGGTCATCCTCGTGGCGCTCGCCGCCTTGGTCGCGGTGGTTTATTTCTATTGGCCAGCGTCAAAACCGGTCAGCGGCCACGCTGGCGGCGGCCCGGTGCCGGTGCGGGTGGCCAAGGTCACTCAGCAGGACTTGCCGATCTGGCTCGACGCTATCGGCAACGTCCAGGCCCTCAACACCGTGAACGTACGGGTACGTGTGGATGGCGAGCTGCAGAAAGTGCTGTTCCAAGAGGGGCAGACGGTCAAGGCCGGCAGTTTGCTGGGGCAGATCGATCCGCGCGTCTATCAGGCCCAGGTCGATCAGGCCAAAGCGCTGGTGGCCAAGGACCAGGCGCAGTTGGCCAGCCTCAAGGTCAACCTCGATCGTGCCGTCAACCTGGCCAATGCCAAGGCCGGGCCGACCCAGGATGTCGATACCTATCGCGCCGAGGTCGCTGCCCAGGTGGCGGCGGTGCAGGCGGACCAGGCCGCGCTGGACAACGCTCGTCTGCAACTGGAATTCACCCAGGTGCGCGCACCGATCGACGGCCGCACCGGCCAGCGCCTACTGGATGTCGGCGCCATTGCCCACGGCGCCGAGGCCACGGGCCTGGTGACCATCACCCAGATGAACCCGATCACCGTGGCCTTTGCCGTGTCTCAGGACCAGTTGCCGGAAATCCTTGAGGAATACGCCAAGGGCCAGCCCCTGCAAGTAGTGGCGCTGCGCCGTGACGGCAGCAAGACCTTGGCCAGCGGCGCGTTGAGTTTTATCGACAGTCAGGTGGCCGCCAGCAGCGGACAGATCCAGCTCAAGGCGCAGTTCGACAACAGCCAGAGCCAGCTGTGGCCGGGTGAACTGGTGAGCGCGCGGTTGCTGGTCAACACCCAGCGCGGCGTGACCGTGGTGCCCGCCAACGCCGTGCAGTTGGGCCGCGACGGCAACTTCGTCTATGTGCTCGGTGCCGATGACAAGGTCCAGGTGCGCCCGGTCAAGGCTCAGCAAGTGGTCGACGGCATGCAGTGGATCACCCGCGGCGTGCAGCCCGGTGAAACCGTCGTCATCCAAGGCCAGTCGCGGATCGCCAGCGGCGTCAAAGTCACGGTGCTGCCGCCTGCGGTCGAGCCGGCGGTGCAGCCATGAACGCGCTGGTCAGCCTGATTCAGCGGCGTGTCGGCCTGTGCATGCTGGCGGCGGGTGTGTTGCTGTTGGGGATTTTCTCCTACCTGCAACTGCCGGTAGCAGCCTTGCCGACCGTGGATTTCCCGACCATTCAGGTCACCGCGACGCTGTCCGGTGCCAGCGCCGAGACGATGGCCTCATCGGTGGCCACGCCCTTGGAACGCGCCTTCGCCGCCGTGCCGCAGGTCACCTCGATGACCTCGTCGAGCGCCGCCGGCAAGACCCAGATCGCCCTGCAGTTCGACCTCAATCGCAACATCGACGGCGCGGCCGGTGATGTCCAGGCGGCGCTGTCGGCAGCCAAGTCGCAGCTGCCGAAAACCATGACCACCGACCCGACCTTCCACAAGATCAACCCGGCCGAAGCCACCGTGCTGTCGCTCGCGGTCACATCACCGACGCGCACGCTGCCCGAGCTCAACCTGTATGCCGACAACTACCTGGCGCAGCGCCTGTCGCAACTGCCCGGCGTCGGCCAGGTGGATTTCCACGGCCAGCAGGTGCCGGCCATCCGCATCCAGATCGACCCCGATGCCATGGCGGCCCGTGGCCTGACGCTCGAGGACGTGCGCAGCATCGTCGGCATCAGCACCCTCGACCAGCCCAAGGGCAACCTCGACGGGCCGACGCGTACCGTCACCCTGGGCACCTCCGACCAGTTGCTCGAACCCCAGGGCTATCGCGATCAGGTGGTCGCCTACCGCAATGGCGTGCCGATCAAGGTCAGCGATATCGGCCGGGTGGTGGCGGGCGCCGAGGACACCGAGCAGTACGCGCGCATCAATGGCGAGCCGACGGTGATCGTCGACATCCACAAGCAGCCGGGCTTCAACGTGCTCTCGACCATCAACGGCATCAAGGCCAACCTGCCGGTGCTCACCGCCTCCCTGCCGCGAGACGTGCAGATCGTGGTGGCTGGCGACCGGACCCAGACCATCGACGCGTCAATCAAGGACGTGCAGTTCACCCTGATGATCTCGGTGTTGCTGGTGGTCGTGGTCATCTACCTGTTCCTGCGCAAGGCCACCGCCACGCTGATCCCGGCGATGACCATACCGCTGTCGCTGATCGGCACCTTTGGGGTCATGTATCTGCTCGGCTACAGCCTCGACAACCTGTCGATCATGGGCCTGGCCATTGCCGTCGGCTTTGTGGTCGACGACGCCATCGTGGTCATGGAAAACATCGTCCGCCACCTGGAGATGGGCAAGTCGCGCCTGCAGGCCGCCGGCGATGGCTTGCGCGAGGTGGGCTTTACCATCGTCTCGATGACCGTCTCGCTGATCGCGGTGTTCTTGCCGATCCTGTTGATGTCGGGGATGGTCGGACGCTTGATGCGCGAGTTCGCGGTGACGGTCAGCGTGGCGATCCTGGTGTCGTGCGTGGTGTCCTTGACCATGACGCCGATGCTCTGCGCCTGGCTGCTCAAACCCCATGCGGAGGACAAGCCGGCGAATCGCTTCGAGCGTGCCTGCGAAAACGTGCTGGATCATATCAATGAAGGCTACCGGCGCAGCCTTGACTGGGTGCTGGGCCACCAACGCCTGACCCTGGCCTTCGCCATCGCCACGGTGCTGGCCACCGGCGCGCTGTATGTGATCATCCCCAAGGGCTTTTTCCCGCAGCAAGACACTGGCCTGATGACCGGTATCGCTGAAAGCGGCGCGGACACCTCGCCCGCGCAGATGCTGGATCTGGTATCGCAGGTCGCCGCCGTGGTGCAGGCCGACCCGGCGGTAGCCAAGGTGTACTTCTGGATCGGGCCCAACCCGACCGTCAGCCAGGCGCGGCTGGTGGTCAACCTCAAGCCGTTCGAGGCGCGCACGGTCAGCGCCCAGCAAGTCATCCGGCGCCTGCAACCGGCACTCAATGCGGTGCCGGGCATCAAGCTGTACCTGCAACCCCAGCAGGACATTCAGGTGGGCGGGCGGGTCAGCAAGACCCAATACCAATACACCCTGCAGGACCCGGACAGCGCCGAGCTGGAGCGTTGGAGCACGGTGCTGATGGACAAGCTCAAGACCCTGCCGCAATTGACCGGCGTGACCTCGGACCAGCAGCAGGGCACTAACCAGGCGACCCTGACCATCGACCGCGCCACGGCGGCGCGGCTGGGGGTGAGTATCCAGGCCATCGACGATGTGCTCTATGACGCGTTTGGCCAGCGCCAGGTGGCGACGATGTTCACCGCGCTGGACCAGAACCACGTGATCCTCGAGCTGGACCCGAGCTGGCAGACCTCGACCCAGACCCTCTCGCACCTCTATGTACGGTCCACCAGTGGCGCGATGGTGCCGCTCGACCTGGTAACTCACCTCAGCCACGAACAGGTGCCGATCATCATCAACCACCAGGGCGTGTTCCCGGCGATCACCTTGTCGTTCGACCTGGCACCGGGCATGGCACTGAGCGATGCGGTCAACGCCATCGATCAGGCCGCCTTGCAGGTGGGGCTGCCGGATGCCGTGCAGGGCAGCTTCCAAGGCACCGCGCAGGCGTTCCAGGCTTCGCTCAAGTCCCAGCCGTGGCTGATTCTGGCGGCGATCATCACCGTGTATATCGTGCTCGGCGTGCTGTACGAGAATGCCATTCATCCGCTGACCATCATCTCGACCCTGCCGTCGGCCGGGTTCGGCGCGCTGCTGGCCTTGCTGTTGGCGGGGCTCGACCTGTCGGTGCTGGGCATGATCGGCATCATTCTGCTGATCGGTATCGTCAAGAAGAACGCGATCATGATCGTCGACTTCACCCTTGAGTGTCAGCAGCGCGGCATGGCGCCGGTGGACGCGGTGCGCGAGGCCTGCCTGCTGCGCCTGCGGCCGATTCTGATGACCTCGATGGCTGCCTTGTTGGGCGCTATCCCGCTGGCTTTCGGGCACGGTGCCGGCGCCGAGCTGCGTCAGCCACTGGGCATCACAATTGTTGGCGGACTGCTGGTATCGCAAGTGCTTACCCTGTATACCACCCCCGTGGTCTATCTTTGGTTCGAGCGTCGCCGCACCAGAGGGTTGGTTATCAGGGGGAACGTACCGGTTTGAGGTCGGTGCGTCGTTTTGGAGCGTTATGGAATTCAAACAAAGCCTGGCGAGGCGAATCGTTGTGGTCTTCGCCTTGATGAGCGCCTTTGTCGCAGGCGTGTTCGCCGTCGGTATCGTGGCCACCGTGCATGTGGTGGAGCGCAAGCTGACCACCATCAGCCTGAGCGGCAACCTGCATCGCCTGTTGATGATGGACAACGCCGATGATTGGCGTTTCCAGCCGGACAAGGACGAACTCTTCTTCGCCACCGAAGGCCAGGGCGACCTGGCCATGGCCGATGACCTCAAGCCGCTGCCAGAAGGCTTTCAGGAAATCAGCCGCGACGACAAGACCTACTACGCCATGGTCCAGACCGTGGGCGATCGCAAGTACGTGCTGCTGCGGGACCAGGAAGACCTCAAGCAGCGCGAGCGTTTGCTGTTCACCGTGGTCACCTCCGGCTTCGTGCTGAGTATCATCCTCGCCGTGCTGCTGGGCTGGATGCTTGCCCGGCGAGTGATGGCCCCGGTCATCCGCTTGTCGCGCCAGGTGCGCCACCGTGATCAGTTGCTGGAGATGGCGCCGCCGTTGTCCCCGGATTACGCCGCCGACGAGGTGGGCGAGGTTGCCCTGGCCTTCGATGAGGCCTTGAGCAAGCTGCGCGCGGCGCTGGGGCGCGAGCAGATGTTCACCAGCGATGTCAGCCACGAGCTGCGCACGCCGTTAATGATCCTCGCCAGCTCCTGCGATGTACTGCTCGAAACCTCGGTGCTGGACCCGCGCGCCCGTCAGCAGGTGACGCGGATCTCCCGCGCTACCGAGGCGATGACGCAGTTGGTGGCGACCTTTTTGCTGCTGGCACGGGACAAGGACAACGTCACCGCCCAGGGCAATCTGGTGACCCTGCGGGCGACCGCCGACGAGTTGACGGAAATCTGGGGCAAGCAGATCGAGGCCAAGGGGCTCGAATTCATCTACCGTCCCGACGACGCGATGACCGGCCTCTACAATCAGACATTCCTGCATTCGGTCATGGGTAACCTGCTACGCAATGCCTGGCACTACTCGGATCACGGTTTTGTCAGCCTGACGCTGACGCCGACCGGCTTCACGGTCGAGGACAGCGGTATCGGTATTGCCCCGGATCAACAGGACGCGATGTTCGAACCGTTCATACGCGGGCCGGAAAAACGCGGCGAAGGGCTGGGCCTGGGCCTGTCCCTGGTGCAGCGAATCTGCACCAGCCAAGGCTGGGAAGTCAGCCTGAGCACCCGCGAACCCAATGGCTGCCGGTTCACCGTGCAGCTGCTAAAAGTTTAGGAGACGCCCGATGCGTATTCTTGTGGTGGAAGATCACCAGGACATTCACGACAACCTGATCGAATTCTTCACGCTCAAAGGCCATGAGGTAGAAGGGGCCCTTACCGGGCTGACCGGGTTGAACCTGGCGGCCTCCAAGCCGTTCGATGCGATCGTCCTGGATATCATGCTGCCCGGCATCGACGGCAACCAGATCTGCCATACGCTGCGTCATCACTCCAAGTCCAACGTGGCGATCGTGATGCTCAGTGCTCGGGACGAATTGGCCGACCGCTTGAGGGGCTTCGATGTCGGCGCCGACGATTACGTCACCAAGCCCTTTGCGATGAGCGAGGTGCTGGCGCGGATCGAAGCGGTGGTGGCGCGGCGCAGCCGCAAGGGTAATCGCATGCTCAAGGTCGGTGCCCTGCATTTCGACCTCGACACCCTGGAGGTGACCCGTGGCGGGCTGCTGCTCAAGTTCAACCCGACCAACCTGAAGATTCTCGAACTACTGATGCGCAAGAGCCCTGGTATCGTGCAGCGCAAAGAGCTGGAAGAGGCGGTGTGGGGCCGCGATGTGCCGAGCAGCGATAGCTTGCGCAGCAACATTCATTTGTTGCGTCGCACCCTGGACAGGGACTTCGAACAGCCCATGCTGCACACCGTGCATGGCCTGGGTTACAAGCTAGCGCAAGACGCCTAGGCGAGGATCAGCGGCTATCAAAACAGTCGGCCCCCGCACCTGGAGAGGGGCGGGGGCCGAGGGCAGTGCTACCGGTTCATGACCTGTCAGTGCATGAACAGCGCGATCAGGATGATGATAGGGATTGGCACGCCGAGAAAGAACAACAGTAATGAACGCATGATGGATCTCCTTTCGGGTTGGATTCAGAGCGCGCTGGCGCGGTGATGTTCGGTTTCGACATAGACCACTGCGTCGCGGCGACGACCACCGTAGATGGCCGCGAAGCTGGCGAAGAACGCGCCACACAGCAGCGCTACGAACATCCACAGCGAAGCGGTAGCGGCCACCTTGGCAGCCTGATCGGCGGCTTTCTGCGCGGCGACCTTGGCATCTTCTACGCTCTGGCGAGCCTGGCCATATACCTGATCGACCCGTTGTTCAGCCTGAGCCTGGGTCAGGCTAGTGCGCTGGGTGACCATCTGCGCCAGATAGGCGCGATCGTCGGCAGCCAGTTGACCACCGTTGGAGATCGTACGCGCGATGATCCGGCCTACCACACCGTGCGCGGCATCGTCGCTGACGGCTACGGGGCGGGTGTCGCGGAACAGGGCATCGATGAAGTAGCCATAGGGATCGCTGCTATTGGCTGCGGCCGCGCCAGCAACGCTTGCGCCGCCAGCCACCACTGCCGCACCTGCTTTGGCGCCGCCGCTGACCACGGCGCTGGCAGAGCCTACCACCAGGGCTACGGTCACCAGCGTGGCAACTGCCCAGGACAGAAAGCCGTGGGCGGTATCGCGGAAGTACACCTCATCACCGTGAGTGTTGACCCAGCGTGAACGCAAGCGGCCCGCCAGATAACCACCCATGCCAGCGGCGATGATCTGCGTCAGGGCCAGCCACACGATCGAGGAAACGCCCAAGGTAGTCGCGCTGGCGCCATGATCGGCCCAGGGCGACATGGCGGAGAAGCCAAGGCCGGTACCGAGCAGGATCAAGATCAGCGACAGGGCCGCGGCTCCGGCCGCACCGGCGAAGATGGCCGCCCAGGAGATACCTGATCGGTGGGTGTGGCTGCGGTCCAGTGCAGCGTCTCGTCCAAGCCCTGCGGGCTGGGTCAGGGCAGATGTTTCGGCGTAGGTAACCATTTTTGTGCTACTCCATGTCGCGGGCAGTGAAGATCCAGAAGGGATCCATACCACTGTAGGAGCAGGCGGCGTGCCAATTTTTGCAATTAATAAAATCCTTTAAATTCATATGGTTGCATAAATATGTAAATCCATTTTCATGCAGTTTGCATGATTGGCCTGGCAATTCCGGGCGAACTGCACAGCGAAGAGGCCAGCCAGGTGACTCGAGCTCCTAGGGCGCCAGCCCCTTGAGGATGCGTTGCGCCTCGGCCGTCGTCAGCGGGTAATCAAAGAAGCGCCGGTAGAAATCCATGGTTTTGGCGACCATATCAACCTCCTTGAAGCGCTCCGGGTGCAGTTGCTGTGCCGCCCACTCCAGCTGCAACGCCACCTCGGTGCCGTAGCGATCCCAAGGGAACACCCCGGCCGGATTACGCACCACATGCCCCTGTTGCACGGCGGGCAGTTGCTGCAACAGCGATGATGGGCTGATATCCCCGGCGTTGGCGGCGAGGACGATCAAATCCGGCTGCCAGACCAGCAACTGCTCGGCCGAGACCGGCTGCAGGTTGCCCTTGAGGCCCACGGCGGCGTTGCGCCCGCCCGCCAGTTGGATCCACTGATCGATCAAGGTATCGCTGCCATCGACCTTCAACGGATCGAGCGAAGCGATGTGCAACACCCTTGGGCGTTGGGCCTGAGGCACATCGGCTACGCGGGCTTCGACCGTCGCCAGTTGCTCGTCCAGATAGCGGTTATAGGCCTTGGCCCGTTCCAGCGGCTGTGCGCCGCCCAGCGCCTGCGCGGTGGCCAGCATGGAGCGCTGCAACCCCGGCAGGTCGGTGTAGCCCATGCGCATCACCGGCACCCCAGCTTGCTCATAAGCCATTGCCTGGCGATCGCCGGTGCTGGTGAACACCAAATCGACGCGGTCACTCAGTAAGGTTTCGACATTGAAGGCCGTGCCATTGATGGCGGTGGCCTGGCCGAGGCTGGGCAGCACCTTGAACATCCAAGGTTGGCCTTGAGGGTGATTGACCGTGGCGACGATCCGCTGGCCGGCGCCGAGAGTCATCAGCAGCACGTGGTGCGCGTACCAGCCATCGGCGATGCGGTGCACCTGGGCAGGTACCGTGACCTCGCGGCCGCTGTCGTCGCGTATCTGTCGCGCCACGCCGTCCTCGGCGGCAGCGGGCTGTGGCCGCGAAGCGAGCGCTGCAATCTGCGAAGAATCGGCAGCAACCGCAGGCGCTGCGGCGTCAGCCATGACCCCTTCGTGGGCAGAGCCCGCTCCCACATGGGCGAGCAGCAGGGCCGCCAGTAACAGGCGGCATCGAGTCGAGGTGAGCCAGGCCATCTACAGATCCACCTGCACAGACGCCTGCAGCATCCGCGGCGCACCCAGGCTGGCGCTGGTCTGCCCGGCGCCGGTGTAGCCGTTCAGCCCGCCGGGGACGATGTTGGTCCAGTAATGGCTGTTGCCGACGTTGGTCATTTCCAGGCGATACACCGTGTCGCGCTTGAGTACGCGCGTGCTGTAGCTGGCGCCCAGGTCGAAGGTCTCGTAGCTGCTTACCCAGTGGTCGTTGCTGTCATCGATCGGTCGCGCGCTCATGTAGCGGGCATTGAGGTTGACTGCCAGGCCCGGCACTTGCTCGATCTGGTAGGTGGTCAGCAGGCTGGCGGTGGTGCGCGCCAGGCCGACGATGCGCGTGTCGTCGGTGCTGGGGGTGGCGGTGTCGAGCAGTTTCGGGTCGAGCCAGGTGATGCCGCCGAACACCCGCAGGTTGCGGGTCAAGCTGCCGTCGGCCATGAACTCCAGGCCGCGGTTGCGTTGCTGGCCGGCCACGGCATAGACGTTGTTTTGCGCATAAGCGAACGGGCGTTTCATCTGGAACGCTGCCAACGACAGGTTGACGCCATCGACCACCCATTTGCCGCCGACTTCCACCATGCGGCTGCGGTAGGGCGAAAGGATCTGCCCGGCATTGAGACTGCCCGCCGGGATGCTGTCGCCCTGTTGCAAGCTGTCGGCGTAGGTCACGTACAGGGTCAAGTCGTCGATTGGCTTGTACATCAAGCTCTCGGCGCTGCTGATGCCGGTGGCCTGGTTGGCGAAATGCCCGCCTGTGGTCGTGTAATTGTCAGTGGTCAGGCGATTCTGGCTGCCACTGAGCATCAGGCTCCACTGCGGGTTGAAAGTCAGGGTGTCAGCGACTATCAGCGAGCGTTGGCTGGCGTTGGCCGAGTGGTAGCGGTCGGTGAAGTCCGGGTAGTCCGGTTCGGCGAAGTTGGCTGGATCGCCCAGCGAGGCGGTGCCCAGTTTTTGTGTCGCACCGGCCACCGGGTTGTAGTTGTCCCAGTCAAAACCGCTGAGCCCGAACGTCAACTGGTGCTGGATGGCGCCGGTGTACACCGTGCCATTGAGGTTGGCCAGGTAGCTGTTGATGGTGAAGCGGCTCGCCGTGGCGCTGGAGACGGTGCTGGCATAGCGGCCGGCGTTGTCGGTGAAGGTGTTGGTGACGGCCGTGGATTCGCGATCGGCGATTTGCCGCAGCGCGCCGATGTCGAGCTTCCAGTTGTCATCGAGGTTGTGCTTGAAATGCACGCTGGCGGTGTCGGTGGTGTTGTTGTCACCGGCGTAGTTCTGCCCCAGGTTGCTGCGGGTCGCGTCAAGGGCGTGGGGCAGGGTGACGCCATTGCCGCTGGTGGCGAATTTGCCTGGGAAGCCTTTGTCCAGATAGTTGTAGTGGCTCAGATTGGTCTCGATGATGCTGTCGTCACTGAGCTGAAAATCGGTGGCCAGGCTCACCAACTGGCGGCGCAAGGTGCTGCCGGGCGCGTAGCTGTGGCCTTGCTCGTCGACCAGGTTGAGACGGTACTTGATCTTGCCTTCCGGATCGAAGGGGCCGCTGAGGTCGACCGCCTTGAGCCAGCTCATGCCGGTGCCCAGGCCAACCGTGACGCGGTTGCGGGTGAAGTCCGTAGGGCGCTTGGACAGCAGGTTGAAGGTGCCTGCGGGGTTGGCCGGGCCATACAGCGAACCCGATAAGCCGCTGAGCACCTCGACGCCGCCCAGTTGCTCGGCGGGGTAGTCGGTGGTGGACACCACGTTGAGCCCGTCCAGGCGGCTGTTCTGCACGACGCTGCCCTGAAAGCCGCGGGTTTGCGGGCGCGCGCCATCGGCCTGGACCGACGGCAGGTAGCGGATCATGTCCTTGAAGCTCTTGAGCTGCTGGTCTTCGGTCAGCTCGCGGGGCACCACGCTGACGGAGTAGGGGGTGTCCTGCAACCTGCGTTCGCCCATCGGCCCGACTGTGGCGGATTTATCCCGTGCTTGCTGCTGGGCGCTGTCCACGGCGCTGACGTCGATCGGCGCCAGTTGCACCTCGTCGGCGTGGGCCAGGTGAACCGCAGCGCTGAGCAGCAGTGGGGTGAAAGTCAGGCAACGGCGACGGTGCTGCATGGTCTGGAGTTCTCACAGGGGGACAAAAAAGCGTTGGCCTTCGGTGTCGATCTGCCGCACCGAGACGTGATAGAGGCGTTGCATCAGCGCGCTGTCGATCACCGCAGCAGGCGCGCCGTCGCCGATCAGCAGGCCGTCATGCAGGACCAGCACGCGGTTGCTGGCGGCCAGCGCCTGCTCCGGGCGGTGACTGCTCGACAGCACGCACAGGCCTTGCTCGGCCAGGCGCTGGAGCAGGGCCAGCAGGCGTAATTGATGGCCGAAATCCAGGCCGGTGATGGGCTCGTCGAGGACGATGATGCGCGCTTGCTGCACCAGCGCCCGAGCGATCAGCACCAATTGCCGCTCGCCGCCGGACAGCTCGGTGTACACCCGCGTGCGCAAGGCTTCGATGCCCAGTTGCGCCAAGGCGTGGCTGACCGCCTGGAGATCGGCGCTGGCCGGCGCGCGACCCAGGCCGGTGACCGGCAAGCGGCCTTGGGCGATGATGTGCTCGACCGTATAGGGGAAGCTCGGCACATGGCTTTGTGGTACGTAGGCCATTTGTTGGGCGATGGCGCGGCGGCTGAGAGCGCTGAGGGGTTGGCTGCCCAGATACACCTCACCGCTGGCGGGGCGAATCAGCCCCAGCAACAGGCGCAGCAGGGTGCTTTTGCCGGCCCCATTGGCGCCGAGCAGGGCGATGTTGTCGCCGGGGTTGAGGGTCAGCGAAATGTCCTGGAGGATCACCCGCCGACCCAGCCGATAACTGAGCGCTTCGCAACGCAACAACGTCATAGCCAGCCCTTGCGCACGCGCTGCAGCACCAGCACGAAGGCCACGGCGCCGAACAGTTCGGTGATGATCCCCAGCGGAATCTCGCCGGGGGTCAGGCTGCGCGCGGCGCCGTCAGCGGCCAGCAGAAACACCCCGCCCAGGCAGGCGCTGACCGGCAGGAGCCGGGCGTTGCTCGGGCCTGCCAGCAGGCGCGCCAGGTGCGGCACCAGCAGGCCGACCCAACCGACCATGCCCGCCAGGCTCACGGTGAGCGCGCAGATCAAGGTGGCCAGCACTATCACCCCGTAGCGGATGGTGCGTACCGGTACGCCGAGGCTGTGGGCCTCGTCGTCACTGAGCGACAGCGCGTCGATGGCGCGGCCCCCCAGGCACAGCACGGCGATGCCCAGCGTCAGCAGCGGCGCGATCACCCATAGCGCCTGGTGGTCGACTGCGCTGAGGCTGCCGAGCAACCAGTAGACGATGCTCGGCAGTTGATCGACCGGGTCGGCCAGGTACTGCGTGATCGACAGCAACGCGGTGAACAGCGCGTTGGCGACGATGCCACCGAGCACCAGCAACAGGATCGAGGGGTTGTGAAACAGATTGGCGATGCCTACCCCGACTGCCACGGCGATCAACCCGGTGACGCAAGCCAGCGCCGGGATGGCCAGGCCGTGCAGTTGCAGGATGATCCCCAGCGCCGCGCCGAACGCACAGCCGCTGAGCACGCCCAGCAGGCCCGGTGACACCAGCGGGTTGCGGAACACTGCCTGATAGGCCGCCCCGGATACCGACAACCCGGCGCCCACAAGCAGGCCGGCGACCACGCGCGGCAGCCGCGACTCGACGATCAGGCCATGCAGCAGCGCAAAGCGCCCGGCCGGCATGTCGCCCAGGCCGGCAGAGGCTTTGATGAATTGCATGCATTCGCTCAGGGATATCGCATAGCGCCCGCAGAGCAACGCCAGCAGGCTTGCCGCCAGCAGCGACAGGGCGCTGAGCCACGGCAGGGAGGATCGGGGGAGGCGGGGCATTGAACGCTCAGGGAACTCGGTGTGTAGCGGAATATATAGCGATAGGCTACGGAGTGCTACCTAGAGGGCTTGGAGCTGAGTTTTCTTTCACGCTATCAGCCTGGTCATCGCTGAATGTGCTGGGTGCTTCGCGGGCAGCCTTTGCGCCCTGATCGATTGAAACCATTTGTAAAATCTCCCATTCCGTATCAAATTCGTTACTACTCGCGAAGCCGCATGGCCTCGTACCTGGATTTTTCGGCAGTCAGGTTCTGGAGAACACAAGATGGCGAATGGACAATCGGCAACGATGGATCACCAGGCTGTGATCGATTTCTGGCTGGCGGCGGGGCGTGAACGCTGGTTCGCCAAGGACCTGCAGTTCGACGATGCGTTTCGCCAGCGTTTTATCGACCTGCACCTGGCGGCGGCGCGTCGCGAGCTCGAAGCCTGGCTGGATGCCCCGGACAGCGCCCTGGCCCTGTTGATCCTGCTGGATCAGTTCCCGCGCAACGCCTTTCGCGACACCGCGCATATGTTCGCCACCGATGCCCTGGCCTGTCATTACGCCCGCCAGGTGGTCGATGCGGGCCTCGATGAACAGGTCGAGCCAGATTTGCGCCAATTCTTCTATCTGCCGCTCGAGCATTCCGAACGCCTTGCCGACCAGAACCTGTCGGTGGCGTTCAACCGCGGCATCAGTGCAGAAACCCTGCACCACGCCGAACTCCACCGCGACGTGATTGCGCGCTTCGGGCGGTTCCCTCATCGCAATCGGCTGCTGGGTCGGGAAAGCTCGTCCGAGGAGTTGGCGTTCCTCGATGCCGGAGGTTTCGCCGGTTGAGGCGCGATGCCAGGTGAACTATAGGGAGTCGGATCGATCAGATGGGCGTTACGCCCGGGGGTACGCCGTTGGCGGTCGCGGGCAAATGAATGAGCCGAGGAGTGGCATGTGGCTATCAAAGGTGTGATTTTCGATTCCGATGGAACTCTGGTCGACAGCGAGAACGTCGCGGCGGGTCTGCTGCACAAGATGTTGATCGAACGCGGCATTGAACTACCCGAGGCCGAAGTGCTGCGGCGTTTTCGCGGCGTGCAGTTCGCGGTGTTCATCGCCGAACTGTGCAAGGAGCACCCGAGCCTGGATGGCGAGCCGTTCATGGTGGCGTTCCGCGAGCGCAGCCTGGACCTGTTTCGCCAGGGCCTGCAGCCCATGCCAGGGGCGAAGGCCTTCGTTGCCAGCCTCGACCTGCCAAAGTCGGTAGCCTCCAATGGCCCGCGTTTGAAAATCGAAACCTGTTTGGGGCAGGCCGGCCTGCTCGAACACTTCGAGCATATCGCCAGTGCCTATGAGGTGCGTTCCTGGAAGCCGGCGCCGGGGTTGATCATCGAGGCGGCCAGATTGCTGGGGCTACAGCCCCATGAATGCCTGCTGGTCGAGGACAGCATCGCCGGGGCCGAAGCGGGCCTGGCTGCCGGGGCGCAGGTGGCGGGCTTTGGCGAGTTCGATTTCTCGACCTTCGACAACGCCGCCAATTTTCACCGCACCCCGACCTATGACGATGTGAGCGCGTTGCTTCAGCGGTTGCGTTAAAAACCTTTGCTCCGTCGTGGCTGGCGAGGTCTGCTCGCGAAGAGGCCTTCAATAACCCCGGTCAGTTCACGTCTGACCGCTATTGCGGCGTTCGTAGTGCTCCAGCAACGGCTGGGTGCTGATGCCATGCAAGAGGATGCTCAGGGCTACCACCGACACCGTCAGGCTGATGCAGGTCCGCGCCACGTCATCGGGCAATCCATGACCCAGCGCGAAGCACAGGTAATAGATCGAACCGATCCCGCGGATCCCGAACCAGCCGAGCAAGGCGCGCTGATGGCCGTTGAGCAAACGTCGGCCCACCAGCAGCCACACGCTCAACGGACGAATCACGCAGAACAGGGCCAGCCCCAGGCCCATGGCGCGCCAGTCCCAGTAACTGGCCAGCAGCGTACCCAGCAAGGTAATCAGCAATACTTCCATGGAGCGTTCCACCAGGCTGCCAAAGGCGAGCATGTCCCCCATCATCACCCCGGCGGCCAGTTGCGGAGCCTCGAGTTCATCGTAATTGCCGGCCACCGCCTGCTCGGGCTTGGCCGAATGGCTATGGCCCAGCACGGGTTGGGTCAGGTGCTCGGACGGCACCTCGCTGCGCGACGAGCGTGCCTCGGCCTGACGCACGCCGAGCCCGGCGGCGAACACCGACAAAAAGCCGAACGCGCCCACCGCCGACGCCGCCACATAGCTCAGCGCTATCAGCGCCAAGGCCAGGAAGTCATTGGGCGACAAGGTGCTGTCGGCATGCTTGATGCGCAGGTAGATCATCAACTGGCCGATCAACCGCCCCAGCGCATAGCCGATGAACAGTCCGACCGGCACCGCCCACAGCAGATTTTTCAGTGCCCAGTCGCCGACCCAATCGACGTTCAGCGTGCCCTGCTGCAGCAACAACAGGCTGAAGATCACGAACGGGAACGCCGTACCGTCGTTCAGGCCTGCTTCGCCGGACAGGCCAAAGCGCACTCGGTCCAGGTCCTGGGCATTGTTGACCTGCACCATGTTAGCCAGTACCGGATCGGTGGGCGCGAGCATCGCGCCGAGCAGCGCCGCCACGCCCCAGCTCAGGTTCAAGGCGTAATGGGCCACCAGGGTCACGCCCAGAATGGTGGCGATCATCACCGGGCCCGCCAGCATATAGGCGGCGCGCCAGGCCGAGCGTCCCAGGGACAGGCGCAGTTTGATGCCGGTGCCGAACAGCGAAAACAACACTGCGACTTCGGTCAGGCGTTCCAGCCAGGGCGCGGCGTCGCGCAGATCCAGATCGAACAGATTCAAGCCCAATGGGCCGATGGCCAGGCCGAACAGCAGGCACACCGCCGAGGTGGTGACCGGCAGCCAGCGCAAATAGGAAGAAGTAAGCGCCAGTATCAGCAACAGGACGCCCATTACCGTCAGGCAAAGGATAAAACTCATGAAACCTCGCGGCCAGGTGGAAGAGCAGGGGGCCCACAGGCCATGCAGATGTGACTTTGCCCGGCCGCAATAGTTGACTCTTTTGCTGTCAATACTCTTTTCAATGCAGAAAATGTCCGAAGCGGATAGAATCGCCGCTAATTTCCAAGCGCCTACCCCGCCAAGGCTTACAACCCCTTGGCTCCCGGCGCTAATCGCGCTTGCGCAGCAGACTTCTAGCGACAACTTACAAAGGCAGACCGGATCTTGGAACAGCTAAAACGCCTCAAGAGCGGAATAGAAGGGCTCGACGCCTTGTTGAAAGGCGGCTTGGTGGCCGGTTCGTCCTATATCATCCAAGGCCGTCCGGGCTCTGGCAAAACCATTCTGGCCAACCAGTTGGGCTTCAATCATGTGCGCAATGGCGGCCGTGTACTGGTCGCCACCTTGCTGTCCGAATCCCATGAGCGATTGTTCCAGTACCTGTCCACCCTGAGCTTCTTCGACGCCTCGAAGATCGGCGGCGACATTCAGTTCGTCAGCGCTTTCGATACGCTGGAAAACGAAGGCCTGGACGAAGTGGTCAAGCTGTTGCGCCGTGAGATCGTTCGCCAGAAAGCCACGGTGATGATCGTCGACGGATTGCTCAACGCGCGCTCCAAGGCCGACTCGCAGATCGACACGAAAAAATTCATTTCCGAGCTGCAAGGGCATGCCGCCTTCGCCGGTTGCACCGTGCTGTTCCTGACCAGTTCGCGGCTGGACGACGGTAGCCCGGAACACACTATGGTCGACGGCGTCATCGAGATGGGGGAAGAGCTGTTCGGCACCCGTTCGGTGCGCCGTATCCAATTGCGCAAGACCCGCGGCAGCGGTGCGCTGTCGGGCCTGCACGAATGCGAGATCACCGATGACGGCATCGTCATCTATCCGCGCCTCGAAGCGCTGTACGGTCATCCGTCGCGCGCCGATCAGGCCGACATGACGCGAGTCACCAGCGGCATGGCCTCGCTCGACGGCTTGATCGGCGGTGGCCTGTCGCGCTCGTCGGTGACCTTGGCTATGGGCCCTTCGGGTATCGGCAAGACCAGCCTGGGGATCAACTTTCTGGCGGCGTCCACGCCTGAAGAGCCCGGCTTGCATTTCGGTTTCTACGAGACGCCGCAGCGCCTGTGCATGAAGGCCCACGCGCTGGGTTTCGACTTCACCGGCATGCTCGATTCAGGCGCCCTGCATGTCGCCTGGCAGCCCACTACCGACGGATTGCTCGACGGTCTGGGCGCCTACCTGCTGCGCCTGGTGGACGAGAAAAACATCAAGCGCGTACTGATCGACAGCCTTGGAGGCATGACGCGCGTTGCCACCAGTCCGGTGCGTCTGACGGAGTTCTTCAGTGCCCTGATGGGCGAGTTGCGCTCTCGCGGTGTGACGGTATTTACCACTTGGGAAGTGCGCGGGTTATTTGGGCCCGAAATAACCTCGCCAGTGCCTGATTTGTCCAGTGTGGTCGACAATATCCTGCTGATGCGTTTCGTTGAATTTGAATCTGAACTTAAGCGCTTGCTGACCATTCTTAAAGTCAGAGACAGTATTTACGATTCATCCTTGCTGGAGATGGTCATCAAAGATAAGGGCATAAACCTGAGCAAGGCCGCATTCAAAAATGCCGAGTCCGTGCTCTCAGGTACCGCTACCACGACAACAAGTCGCTGATGTCATCCGGATCGATGTGAAATGACCACCATCCTGATCGTCGATGACGAGTACTTGATTGCCGACATACTTGGGTTTGCGCTCGAGGATGAGGGCTATATGACCGTTACCGCGAGCAACGGCAAAAAAGGACTCGACGTTCTGACGCGAGAGCGGCCGGAGCTGGTCATCACTGATTTCATGATGCCGGTGATGGATGGGCTCGAGTTTGCCAAGGCGATCCGCGCCCGTGAAGAATGCAAGAATCTGCCTATCTTGTTGATGAGCGGCGCGCAGGGTGCCTTGGGTCGCGAACACCCTGAACTTTTCAAGGCGGTGTTCGACAAGCCGTTCCAGATTGCTCAGATCATCGATATGGTCAAGCAGCTGTTTCCGCCCGACAAGCACTGAAAAAGTCCTTTTTCAGTCGCATTCCTCGTTTATTCTTTTGCGTCTGTGGTGTCAGGGCTGGCCTCTGCGCCGCCGAACGCGCCCCCTTGCTCGCGCCTGTGCACGACTCAAGATCGACTAGCGCCAAGGTCGGCTAGCACTGCGGTCGCCAAGCTTGCTCGTGAAGGGGCCAGTGCAAACCCCGCGCTTGCGTCGATTTATCGTTCAACTGCAAAGGGAGATCTGGCGAATGCCGGAACAAGGCAACATGCTTCAAGTCGCGGTGGTGTTCTTGCTCGCGGCGGTGATCACCGTGCCGCTGGCCAAGCGTTTGCAATTGGGCGCGGTCCTGGGTTATCTGCTCGCAGGCGTGGTCATCGGCCCCTCCTTGCTGGGGCTGATCGGAAACCCGCAAAGCGTGGCCCATGTCTCGGAGCTGGGCGTGGTGCTGTTGCTGTTCATCATCGGCCTGGAATTGTCGCCCAAGCGTTTGTGGGTAATGCGCAAATCGGTCTTCGGGGTAGGCCTGGCGCAAGTGTTGCTGACCGGTCTGGTGATCGGCTGTGTGGCCTTGCTCGGCTTTGGCCAGCCACTTAACAGTGCCGTGGTGCTGGGTTTGGGCCTGGCGTTGTCGTCTACCGCGTTCGGCCTGCAGAGCCTGGCCGAGCGCAAGGAGCTCAACGCCCCCCATGGCCGCCTGGCATTCGCCATTCTGCTGTTTCAGGACATCGCCGCCATTCCGTTGATTGCCTTGGTGCCGCTGTTGGCCGGGGGTAGTCAAGGCGAGGGCGGCGATGCGCTCAACCATGGCTTGCGCGTGCTGGGCAGTATCGCCGTCGTGGTGGTGGGCGGGCGTTATCTGCTGCGCCCGGTGTTTCGCATCGTCGCCCGTACCGGTTTGCCCGAGGTGTCCACCGCCACCGCGTTGCTGGTGGTCATCGGCACCGCGTGGCTGATGGACCTGGCTGGCGTGTCCATGGCCCTGGGGGCTTTTCTGGCCGGCTTGCTGCTGGCCGATTCCGAGTACCGCCACGAATTGGAATCGCAGATCGAGCCCTTCAAGGGGCTGCTGCTGGGGCTGTTTTTCATCAGCGTCGGCATGGGCGCCAACATCGGTCTGTTGTTTCAGGCACCCGCCCAGGTGCTGGGCCTGACCCTGCTGCTGGTGCTGATCAAACTGCCCCTGCTGATCTTTATCGGGCGCCTGGGCGGTGGTCTTGATCGGCGCAGTGCGCTTCGCCTGGGGCTGGTGCTGGCAGCGGGCGGTGAGTTCGCCTTTGTGGTGTTCAAGATCGGCCGCGATCAAGGGTTGTTCGATGCCGGGCTGTACGACTTGCTGGTGCTGACCATCACCTTGTCGATGGCCGTGACTCCGCTGTTATTGCTGCTGGGCCGGCACCTGCTCAAGGCGCGCCCGCTGCCGGCGCGGGAAATTCCCGCCGAGTACAGCGAGATCGAAAGCGATGCCCCGCGGGTGGTGATCGCCGGCATGGGCCGCATGGGCCAGATCATCGCGCGGATACTGCGCGCGCAAAAGGTCAATTTCGTTGCCCTGGACACGGCCGTCGAGAGCGTCGAGTTCTCCCGCAGCTTTGGTCATGTGCCAGTGTTCTATGGCGATCCGCTGCGCCCCGAAATCCTTCAGGCGGCCAAGGTCGAACAGGCCGAATATTTTGTGATCGCCACCGATGACCCGGACATCAACATCCGCACCGCCGAACTGGTCAGTCGCCTGTATCCGCACATCAAGATCATCGCCCGGGCGCGCAATCGTCAGCATGTGCATCGGCTGGTGGACGTGGGCGCGGTGGCGGTGCGCGAGACCTACTACTCGAGCCTGGAAATGAGCCGGCGCACCTTGATGGGCCTGGGCTTGAGCCAGTCCCAGGCGGACGCGCGGATTCGGCGCTTCAAGCTGCACGACGAACAGCTGCTGCAAGCGCAGCACAAGGTCTACGACGATGCCGCCAAGGTCATGCAAAGCGCTCAGGAAGCGCGGGCCGAGCTGGCGCGGTTGTTTGATGCCGATCGGGAGCAGGAAGAGGCCGAAAAGGCCCATTGATGCTCATGGCCTCAGCTCAGGACAGCCGCTACTCAGGGCTGTTCTTGCAATAGCCGCTCGATCACTGCGCTCTGCTGCAATTGCTCGTAAGCAGTGCGCACGCGATCGACGATCTCGTCCGAGGTGGCGCGGCTGAAGGCGATGTAGATCTCCCGCGACAGATCGTCCATGGCGTAGGCCTTTTCCAGCGTCTCGAAGGGCACGTGGGCATCGGCGCAGAACTTGCGCGCATCGCGCTCAGGCATGGCAACCAGTTGCACCTGCCCGTTGAGCAGGCGGTTGAAGTTCTCCTGGTTGCTGGCGGCCACCACCAAGCGCGTAAAGCCCTGATCGCGGAGGTACTTTTCCCGATAATCGTCGCGCAGCACGCCCACGCGGTAGGGCCGTGCGTCTTGCAGTGTGGCGATGCGCAACGACGGCGTGGCGCGCAGTTTGTAGAGAATCGGCAAGGTCCAATCGAGATGGCCAACCCATTTGAATAGGTTCTCTCGATCTGCGGTACGCAAAATGGGGTAAATGATCACATTCGGTTCGCGTAGCGCCCGGTCATAAGCCCGTGCCCATGGGTAGATGGCCATACGGTAATCATCCAGGCCGGCTTGCTTGAGGAGCGCCTCGACGATGCGTCCGGCGGCGCCGCCGACCTTGCCATCCTGCATATAGCTATAGGACGAATCCTCGGTCACGGTCTCGATGGTTTCGGCGCTGGCGCCGTGCCAATACAGGGCCAGCAACAGGGCTGCCACGGTGCCGTATCGGGGTCTGCGGGGCAGGCGCATCATCAGCTGGCGCTCCGGGCACGGCCCTGGCTTTTCGCCCGATAAAGAGCCTGGTCGGCACGCTGCAGGAGTTGATCGAATCGGTCCATGGTTGCACGGTCCAGCTCGGCGACGCCGATGCTAATGGTCATGTACGGCGACACGGGCGAGGCACCGTGGGCCAGTTGGGCTGTGGCCAGCGCTACTTGCAGGCGTTCGGCGGCCTGATGGGCCTGCAGCAGATCGAAGCCCGGCAGCAGAACGGCAAATTCCTCGCCGCCCAGGCGCGCCACCAATTCGCCGGAGCGGGTGAACACGCTACTCATGACGATGGCCACGTTGCTCAGGCACTGGTCGCCCATGGCGTGACCGTGGCTATCGTTATAGGGCTTGAAGTGGTCGATGTCGCACATCAGCACCGACAGCGGATGCCCTTGGCGTAACGCCCGGTTGAATTCCAAAGCCTTGAGTTCATCGAAGTGGCGGCGATTGGCCAGGCCGGTCAGCGGGTCGAAGCGGCTCAAGGCCTCGAGGCGCACGTTGGCGGCGCGCAACTCGGCGGTGCGCTGCTCGACCAGTTCCGCTAATTGGTCGCGGCTGGCGGCCAGAGCCTGCTCGTCTTCGTGCTGGCGCTGCAGGTAGGTCGCGAGTTTTTCCTGGACCAGGTTGACACCGGCTTCGAGCAAGTCGAGTTCATCGCCGTTGCGGCGCTGGCGGCGCAGGCGCAAATGCCGGCCCAGGGTCACGGGCGTCAGTTGTGACAGGTGGCGGCCCACGTGGCGCACGTGCACGGTGACGGTGCGGTTGAACATCGCCATGATCAGCCCCGCCAAGGCCAGCGACTGAATGACCTGGGTGAGGATGATCACCGCGACTTCTTTCCACAGTCGCTGCCACAGCAGGCTCGGGTCGCCGACGATGGTCAGGTCGCCGACCTGTTCGCTGGCGTCGGGGTAGGGTGTCACGGCCAGGTCGCGGTGCAGCGATGGCGCGCTGGCAGGGTCGGGTTGGGTGTTGCGGCGCCGCTCGAGGATTTCCGGGGCGCGGCCAGGGCGCAGAATGCGTAAGGTCACCTGGCCGACCGGCGCGGCGGCGGCCACGCTGTCGAGTTGTTCCTTGAGGGCATCGCGATCCATCTCCCACACAGCCTTGGCCAGCGTGCCCTGGAACACCTGGTCGATCAGGTGCAGCTCGGCGTTCATGGCCTTGAGATTGTTGTTCCAGGCGAACCAGGTGCGCACGGCCACCGTGCCGAGGGTAAAGAACAGGCAGAACAGTAGCGTCGCAAGCACCAGGCGTCGCCCCAACGAAGCGGAGTTGCGAGTGTGGGGCCACAGTTGTGTGATGATTTCCGATTCGGGGCGGGCGGCCATCTACATCCACTTCCGGGCGATGGCCGCGTAGGTACCGTTGTCATGCAGGCGCTGCAGCGCCTGGCGCAAGCGGGCGACGACGGGCGCCGGGGTTTTCAGGCTGAACGCCATATACAGGCCGGCGTCACCGCCCAGGTCGGGCAGGGCGAGGGCGCGCACCAGGGTCTTGGCCGGATCGTCGCCGGCCTGGCGCGCCAGGTAGATGGCATTTAGATCGTTGGCGATCCAGAGGTCGATGTGGCCGGACTTGAGCTTTTCGTAGTTGAGTTCACGGCGATTGCTGGATTGCAGGTTGATGCCGTTGCGAAACCCGCGGGCGAGCAGGTACAACTCGCCGACATCCTGCTTGACCACGCCGTTCTGATAGGCCTTGGCATCTTCCAGGCGTTCGATCGGAATCGGCCGCTCGGGGTATGAATACACGTACCACTGAGTAGGCGCGATGGCACCCACCCACTGGAACAAGCTTTCGCGTTCGGGAATCCGTGCCATGGAGTAGATGAGGACGTTGTCGTCATGCAGCGCCAGGTCGTAGGCGCGAGCCCAGGGCATGGACTGGATGGGAGCGCTCAGGCCCGCCTCCTTGAGAGCGGCCTCGACCACCTCGGTGCTCATGCCTGTCAGACGCCCATCGACCGTCATGTTGTAGGGCGGCAACTCTTCGGTGACCACCTGCAAAGGCAGTTGCAATGCCGCCTCCAGTAGCGGCTGCGCCGATTCCGCCCGCACCGCAGGCAGGGCAAAGGCGGCCAGCATCGCCAGCAGCAGGGGCAAACGTAGGGTGCTGTGCGACAGCGGCGCATTCATCAAGGGCGACCTCATGACTGCAGATCGATGACCCAAGCGCCCGCGATGGGACCGCTGCCAAGTGACCGTACTGCTCTTCTGGCCACGGTATCGGCGGTGTGGGGCAATTCTTGAGACCGAGGGGAGCGATGGTGGCATTTAGCCTTAGCTGTCGCCGGTAAACCGCGGCAGGTTCCATTTGAATCTTAGCGCCATCAGGCGCAAACCCACTCCCGCCAGCATGCCCAACGCGGACCAACTGGGGGCGCGCACCCCGGCCCAATCACCGCCCATCTGGATCAGGGCCGCCAGCAACGCCGCCAGCGCATAGACTTCCTTCTCGAGAATCTGCGGCGTGCGGTTGAGCAGAATGTCGCGGATCACCCCGCCACCCACAGCGCTGAGCACGCCCATCATCACCGCCAGCTGCGGGTTGCCCGTGTAGAGCCAGGCTTTATGGGCGCCGGCCACGGCGAAAAAGCCCAGGCCCAGGGCGTCGAACAGTTGCACCGGCTGGCTGATGCGTTGCACCGCGGCGTAGGCGAGGATGGTCAGTAGCGAGGCGCCGATAGCGATGGCCAGGTAGCGCACATCGAGCAACCCGGCGGCCGGCACGGCGCCCACGCACACATCGCGCACGATGCCGCCGCCACAGGCCACGCAGAACGCCACGGTGACGATACCGAACAGGTCCAGGCCTCGTTGCCGCGCGGCGATGGCGCCGCTGAGGGCGAACGCCAAGGTGCCGAGCAGATCGAAAAACGTATAGACCCAAGGCATGTCCATGCTGAACGTCGCTACCGATGGTGGGGGGTTGATAGGGTCGGGAGCGGCGATTCTTGCTGTTTATCGAGCGGTTGGGAAGTGCCAAGCCCGCGCGCAGGTGCGGCAAAAAATAAACGCGGGCGCTGCATCCAGTTGGCCCTGCGGCGGGTAGTACCTTCAGCAGCCCTGTTCGCTGCCCGGTTCACTACCCCTTTGGAGAGACCTGCATGAACATCCAACGCTTGCTTCACCTGACTTTCGTCCCGCTGGCCGCAGCCTGTGTACTGGCCGGCGCGCCCCTGGCCCAGGCGGCCATGGAACTGCCGGACGCCGTCAAGGTACCGGAGGGGCACAAGATCGCCCTCGAAACCGTGGGTGTAGGCGAGATCACCTATGAGTGCCGCGCCAAGGCCGACAACGCCGCCGCCACCGAATGGGTGTTCGTCGGGCCCAAGGCGGTGCTCAACGATCGCGCTGGCAAGCCGATCGGTAGCTACTTCGGGCCGCCCGCCACCTGGCAGGCTCAGGACGGCTCGAAAATCACCGGTACGCAGCTCGCGGTGGCGCCTGCGGGGGCCGGCAATCTGCCCTATCAGTTGGTCAAGGCCAACCCGGCTGAGGGCAAAGGCGCCATGGTGAGCGTGACCTACGTACAACGCGTGGCGCTCAAGGGTGGTGTGGCGCCGGCCAGCGCCTGCACCGCGGCGCAGAAGGGCTTGCAGGAACAGGTCAAATACCAGGCGGATTACATCTTCTGGGCTGCGAAATAAGTAGCAACAGTTGCGCAGTGATGGGGGCTGCCAAAGTCTTCTACGCTGTGCTCCACCTGCCGCTAGCGACGACGGCCGATGGCGCGCCATCGCTGGCGAGCAGAGATGGTTTCGCTCCTCCCATTTGCTGACGGTCGCGCCTTTGTCCGTACCTGAACCGCTGTTCGATCACCACGCTTTGCTGGGCGCCTGTGCACGCGGCGAGCATTCGGCCCTGCAGCGTTTGTATCAGCAGGAGGCAGCCGCCTTGCTGGGTGTCGCACGGCGCCTGGTGCAGGATCAGGCGCTGGCCGAGGACATCGTTCATGAAGCCTTCATCCGCATCTGGAGCGGCGCGGCCAGCTTCGATGCCGGTCGCGGCAGTGCGCGTGGCTGGATGTTCAGCATCACCCGCCATCTCGCCCTCAACGTACTGCGCGGCCGTGGCCGGGAGGTTCAGGTCAGTGACGAGCAGGCCGCTATATTGGAGGCGCGTGACGCGCAGCAGGCCAGCGCCGAAGTCGACGCCGCGCTGGAGGCGGCATTGCAGGGAGAGCGTTTGCACGGCTGCCTGTCCAGCCTGGAACCGCTGCGCCGGGCATGTATCGTGCAGGCCTATGTCGATGGTTTCTCCCATGCTGAAATCGCCCACCGTCTGGCCACTCCGCTGGGCACGGTCAAGGCCTGGATCAAACGCAGTCTGGCAAGTTTGAAGGAGTGCATGGGATGAGCGAACCCCCCCTTGACCCCGTTTCTGCGCCGCTTCGCGCGCTGGCGGGTGAGTACGTGCTGGGCGCCCTTGAACTGCCGCAACGGCTGGAGGTGCAGCGGCGCCTGGAGCACGATGGCGCGCTGCGTGCTGCGGTGGACGACTGGGAGCGGCGGCTGTTGCCGCTGACAGCGCTGGCTCCCGCGCAGGTGCCTTCTGCTTTGTTGTGGAAGCGCATCGAGCGCAGCCTGCACGCCAAAGCGCGCGCCGGCCGTTGGTGGGACTCGTTGGCGCTGTGGCGCGGTATGACGGCTGCCGGGCTGGCGGCAAGTGTGATCATGGCCGCGTTATTGCTGACCCGCGTCGCGGCCGTGGCAACGCCCCAGTATCTGGTGGTGCTGGTCGCCCCGCAGGACAAGGCGCCAGGATGGGTGGTGCAGGCCGGCAGTGCACGGGAAGTCGAGTTGATCCCTTTGGCGGTGGCGCAAGTCCCGGCCGACAAAGCACTTGAGTTCTGGACCAAGGCCGATGACTGGCAAGGCCCGGTGTCGCTGGGGTTGGTCAAGCCGGGGCAGAGTTTGCGCGTCGCGTTGGACAAACTCCCACCCCTGCAGGCCAATCAACTGTTCGAGCTGACGCTGGAGAACGCCGGTGGCTCCACGGTGGGCAAGCCCACCGGCCCGGTGCAATTCATTGGCCGCGCGGTCAAGCTCGGGCAGGCGCTGTAGCGAGGGCACCAGGCCCTCGCGCATTTGCCGCTCAGAAACCTTCAAGCACGATCTTGCCCTGCGCCTTGCCGCTTTCGAGCAGCGCGTGGGCGCGTATCAGATTGGCGGCGTTGATGGTGCCGAAGTGCTCGCCCACAGTGGTGCGCAGTACACCGCTATCGATCAGCTCGGCCACCCGCGTGAGCAACTGGTGCTGGGCGATCATGTCGTCGGTCTGGTACATCGAGCGGGTGAACATCAGTTCCCAGTGCAGCGACAGCGATTTGCGCTTCATCGGCACCACGTCGAGGGTCTTGGGATCGTCGATCAGCGCCAGATGGCCTTGCGGCTGCAGCGCCTCGATCAATTCGGCAAAGCGGCTGTCGGTGTGGGTCAGGCTGATGAGGTGGCTGACCTGGCCGACGCCGATACGCGCCAGCTCCTCGGGAATCGAGCGGCTATGGTCGATCACGTGATGAGCGCCCAGGCCGGTCACCCATTCCTGGGTCTGCGGACGCGAAGCGCTGCCGATCACGGTCATTTGCGTGAGCTGACGCGCCAGTTGGACAAGGATCGAACCGACCCCGCCCGCAGCGCCGATGATCAGCAACGATTGCCCGGCACCACCGCCTTCAACGATGCCCAGGCGGTCGAACAGCAGCTCCCACGCAGTGATACTGGTGAGCGGCAGAGCGGCGGCGCTGGGGGCGTCCAGACTTTTAGGCTTGAGGGCGGCGATGCGCTCGTCCACCAGATGCAATTCGCTGTTGGTGCCTGGCCGGGTAAGGTCGCCGGCATAGTAGATCTCGTCACCGACCTTGAACAGGCTGACGTCGGCGCCCACTGCCTGTACCACGCCGACGGCATCCCAACCCAGCACGCGGGGCTCGGTGACGGCCGCACTGGCGCGGATCTTGGTGTCGACCGGGTTGACCGAGATCGCCTTGATTGCCACCAGCAGGTCGCGCGGGCCGGGTGTCGGCGCAGGCAGTTCGAGGTCGATCAGTGCGTGTGGATCGGTGATGGACAGACCGTGTTGACGATAGGCGATGGCTTTCATGGGGGTTCCTTCAAGGATAGGCATCAATGATGCAGCCTAGGATGGACGTTTTCACTTGATTGAAAAACCTGCAAAATAGTTCAGCACTTTCACTGCAGGAATGAAAATGGTCCGCTTCGACGATCTCAATCTGTTCGTGCGTACCGCCGCGCTGGGCAGTTTCTCCAACGCTGCGCGAGAGGTTGACTTGCTGCCGGGTCAGGTCAGCGCGGCGATCAAGCGCCTGGAGGCCGAGTTGGGCATACGTCTGTTCGCGCGTTCGACCCGCAGCTTGCGCTTGACCCCCGAAGGCGAAGTGTATCTGCCCAGCGCTCGCCAAGCGCTCGAGGCTCTGCGCGAAGGCCAGGAGCGGCTGCGTCCGGCGCAGGCCGGGCTTAGTGGGGTGCTGCAGGTGGCGGCGCCGTCGGATCTGGGGCGCAATATCGTGCTCGACTGGCTGAGTGCTTTTCGCCACGAGCATCCACAGATCACGCTGCGGTTGTTTCTGTCCGATCAAGTGGCCGACGTGTTTCGCGAGCCGATCGACATCGCCCTGCGTTATGGGCGCATGGACGACGCCAGTTTCGTCGCGATGCCCCTGGCCCCGGACAACCGCCGCGTGCTGGTCGCCGCGCCCGCCTATCTGGCCCGGCAGGGTCGTCCGCAAACGTTGCAGCAATTGGCGCAACACGCTTGTCTACTGTACTTGCTCAAGGGCCGGGTCTACGACAAGTGGGCGTTCGTCGACGGCGCGGGAGCGTCGCAGACCATCGCCGTATCCGGGCATTTGCTCAGTGACGACGCCGATGTGGTGCGGCGCTGGGCGGTGGCGGGTGAGGGCATTGCCTACAAGTCCTGGCTGGATGTGAGCAAGGATGTGCGCGCCGGGCGGCTGGAGGTGATCTTGCCCCAGGTACTGGGCGACAGCGTACCGCTGCAACTGGTGTGCCCGCATCGCCGGCAGTTTTCGCCGACCGTGCAGTTGCTGTATCGGTGGCTCAAGGACCAGTGCGCGGCGCTATAAGGTGTGGGTAGAAAATGAGAATGATAATCGACATAATTGGAAACATTAATGGGCTTGCTTGTCTCACCCCGAGATAAGCTCCGTCCAGAGCCCTCTGTTTGCGTAGGTATCCGTGAAATATAAATTGCCGTCCCTCGCCACCGCCCCGTTCTGCCCTTCGGCCGCCACCGAGACGGTGGACGTCCCCGCCAATGCTTCGTCGCTGCGCAAGATGCTGCTGTTCTTCGGTCCGGGCTTGATGGTGTCGGTGGGCTACATGGACCCCGGCAACTGGGCTACGGCTATCGAAGCAGGGTCGCGCTTCGGGTACGCCTTGTTGTTCGTCGTGGTGTTGGCGAGCCTGGCGGGGATGGCCCTGCAGAATCTCGCCTCACGGCTGGGCATCGCCACCGGCCGTGACCTGGCGCAGCTGACGCGGGAGCGTTATCGACCTGGCGTAGCGCGCGGTCAATGGCTGTTGGCCGAGTTGTCGATTCTGGCCTGTGATCTTGCCGAAGTGCTAGGGGCCGCGCTGGCCTTTCATCTGTTGCTGGGGGTGCCGATGCTCGGCGGCGTGGTGCTGACTGCCTTCGACACGGTGCTGGTGCTGGCCTTGCAAGGCGCCAACTTCCGGCGGCTCGAAGCAATCATTCTTGGGTTGATCGGCACCATCGGCGTGTGTTTTTTCATCGAACTGGTGCTGATCAAGCCCTATTGGCCCGATGTAGCGGCAGGGCTGCGACCCAGCTGGGAGGTGCTCAGCCACCAGGAACCGTTGTATCTGGCTATCGGTATCCTCGGCGCGACCGTGATGCCGCACAATCTGTATCTGCACTCCTCAGTGGTGCAGACCCGGGTGCGTCAGCAGGAACCCGACGCCAAGGCCACGGCGATCCGCTATGCACGGCTGGACACCTTCGTCTCGTTGCTGCTGGCGCTGTTGATCAACGCCGCGATTCTGATCCTGGCTGCCGCCGCCTTCCATGGCACCGGGCATACCGATGTGGTGGAAATTCAGGATGCCTATCATCTGCTCGATCCATTGGTCGGAGGTACCCTGGCCAGCCTGCTGTTCGGCGTGGCGCTGCTGGCCTCGGGGCAAAGCTCGACCTTTACCGGGACCATTGCCGGTCAGGTGGTGCTCGAAGGGTTCCTGCAGCGTTCGATCCCTTGCTGGCAGCGCCGCCTGGTCACCCGCGGCATGGCGCTGCTACCGGCCCTGATCGGCGTGTGGTGGCTGGGCGATAGCGCGGTGGGCAAGATGCTGGTGTTGAGCCAGGTGGTGCTCAGTCTGCAACTGCCGTTTGCCTTGTGGCCGTTGATCCGCTTTACCAGCGACCCTGAGCTGATGGGCGAGTTCGTCAATAGCGCCTGGGTACGCTGGCTGGCGTGGGGGTTGTTCGGGCTGATCTCGTTGGCGAACCTGATGCTGCTGGTGTTTACCTTCAGCGATTGAGCCCGGCGCGCGAGCTTAAAAGGCGAACGTCTGGGTAGAAGGCGCCCGCTTGGGTAACTGGACTTCGGCGTTGCGCAGTGCTTCATCACGCTTTTTCTGCTCTGCCGCTGCGGTGGCCGCCGCAGCCTTTGCAGCGGCCGCCTTGACGGTTTTTTGCGCGGCCTTGTTGGCGGCCTCGGCCTCGGCGATGGCGCTGGCCTTGTCGGTGCCGGGCACGGTCTGCCAGGCGGTGTTCAGCGAGCGGGCCTGGGCGATCGCCTGATTGAGCTCGTTCAGTGCTTGCGGTGCTTCGGCCACCGGCGAGTGAATGTCGACGCCGCAGCCGGAATGGCTGGTGATGCTGCTCTGCGGCGCGACGGCGATAGTCTGCACGAAGTGCGGATCGGCAACGGTCACGGTGAATTGCTGGCGGGTCAGGGGCGCGGTGAGGAAGGTCACGGTGGCGGTGCGGCAGGCTGAATAGAAGTACAGTCCGGACGCTTTGGCGAGGTCGAGCTGGCGGGTTTCGATCGCGTCCGTCGGCACCGCATCGAAGGCGATCTCGAAAGCAATCTTGCGATTGGAGTTTTCGCTCACGGCCCACATGGTGGTAGGCCCGCGAAACGCCTGGTCGAGCAAGCGGCCAGTATCGATCGCTAGCGGCAAGCTCAGCGCGGCGCTGGTTTTTTTGCTAGTGGGCAGGTCGACGCTCGCCGCCACTGCCATGGGCGCGCCCGAGGAGGCTGCGTTTTTGTACGGCTGATCGGGCTGCAATTGCGCGTCGCTGGTGAGCCGATGCACCAGGTTGGAATTGTCGAGTTTGGTCACCGTCAGCAGGTGACCGGCGCCAGCGCCGTTTTCCTGCTGCACCCCGAAGTGGGTCAGGGGGCCGGACGCTTCGGCCGGCACCGAAGTCATGAGCGCGGGGCCGCCGGTTTCGGCGGGGCGCACCAGCAGAATGGATTTGGCCAGGCTGAATTTGGTCAGCCCGCTGTAATCCCCGCGGCCTTCGCTGCGCCCATCTTCATATTGCACGTACTTGAGCTTTACCGGTGCGGCGCCACACCCGACCAACAGGGGGCTGCCCAGCACGAAAGCCAGCAGGGGCGAAATCCTCACGATATACACCTCAATCGCGTAAGTAGGCTGCGCAGACGCATCCATGGCGTCTCTACCGAAGCGGTAAAGCTAATCCTCGCCAATGCCCTTGTCCAGTGCCGTATGGCCCCCTGTTTGCTGGGTCAAGGGGGCTAGATCAAAGGATGTGAACTATTACCGGAATCTGCCCCGTAGCGAAGGGGGTTTGCTCGCGAAAACCGCTGATTCCCAAGGAGATACCGGCGTTGTGCCACCTTTTTTGGCGTCAAGCTGCTTCGCAAAATGGCGGAGTAGGGTAGTCGGACAACTGGTGATACGGGAAAGGCATCTACTGGAAGGTATCAATGCCTGTTTAGCCTAACGATTGCGGGTAGACAGGATTGATTCTCATATTGGCGATACCGTTGCCTTGTCTGCAAAAAAAGAACAACCGGGGATGGATATTCCTATGCTTGTACGATAACTTGTCTCCCATCGCGGCATTGATCGCGACCGTGTCCAATAAAAATAATCGTGGGAGTACCACTGCATGCAAGCGTCGAAAAACACGCATGTACGTTATCTGATCCTCTTTCTGTTGTTTGTGGTTACCACGATCAACTACGCCGACCGGGCGACCATCGCGATTGCCGGATCGAGCTTGCAGAAAGACCTTGGCATCGATGCCGTCACCCTGGGTTTTGTCTTCTCCGCCTTTGGCTGGGCCTACGTGCTCGGGCAGATCCCTGGCGGCTGGCTGCTGGACCGCTTCGGTTCGAAGAAGGTCTACGCCATCAGCATCTTCACCTGGTCGGCGTTTACCCTGTTGCAAGGCTTCGTCGGCTACCTGCCGATGGCCAACGCGGTCATCGCGCTGTTCCTGTTGCGCTTCCTGGTGGGGGCGGCCGAAGCGCCGTCGTTCCCCGGCAACGCGCGCATCGTCGCGGCCTGGTTCCCGGCGGCGGAACGCGGCACCGCCTCGGCGATATTCAACTCGGCACAGTACTTCGCCACAGTGCTGTTCGCGCCGCTGATGGGCTGGATCGTGCACGCCTTTGGCTGGGAACACGTGTTTGTGGTGATGGGTGCGGCCGGTATAGCGTTCTCGCTGGCGTGGATCAAATACATCCACAACCCCAAGGAACACCCGATGATCAGCGCGCAAGAGCTTGAGCACATCGTTCAGGGTGGCGCGGTCGTTGACATGGACAGCGCGCAGAAGGGCAACAGCGGTCCGAAATGGGGCTACATCAAGCAACTGCTGAGCAACCGCATGATGGCCGGGATTTACCTCGGGCAGTTCTGCATCAACGGCATTACCTACTTCTTCCTGACCTGGTTCCCGGTGTACCTGGTGCAGGAACGCGGCATGACCATCCTCAAGGCCGGCTTCATCGCTTCGTTGCCGGCGATCTGCGGCTTTATCGGCGGGGTGCTGGGCGGGGTGATTTCCGACTGGCTATTGCGCCGCGGGCATTCGTTGACCCTGGCGCGCAAGTTGCCGATCATCGGCGGCCTGCTGCTGTCGACCACCATCGTGGCGTGCAACTACGTGCAGCTCGAATGGGTGGTGGTGGGCTTCATGGCTCTGGCGTTCTTCGGCAAAGGCGTGGGTGCGTTGGGTTGGGCGGTGATGTCCGATACTTCGCCCAAGCAGATCGCCGGGATCAGCGGTGGCCTGTTCAACATGTTCGGCAACCTGGCGTCGATCAGCACGCCGATCGTCATCGGCTACATCATTTCCACCACGGGCTCGTTCAAATGGGCCTTGGTGTATGTCGGTGCCAATGCGCTGGTGGCGGTGTTCGCCTATCTGGTGATCGTCGGCCCGATCAAGCGCGTGGAGCTGCGTGATCCAGATGGCAAACTGTTGGTGGAATCGCCTTCGGGCGCTGCACCGGCTCACTGATACAACGCTTGGAGTCGGTCAGCCTGTGGGTGACCGACGTTTCACCCGATTCAGCCTGTGCGTCGATAAAAAGGGCCAACCCATGCAACTCATCGAACATTCCGACTCTCCCCGTTATGTGCGTCTGCACGCAGACGACAACGTCGTGGTAGTGGTCAACGATCAGGGCGTCACCGAAGGCAGCCGTTTTCCCGACGGCCTGACCACTGTCGAGGGCGTCCCGCAAAGTCATAAAGTGGCGCTGGTAGACATCCCTGAGGGCGGTGCGGTGCGCCGTTACGGCCAGATCATCGGCTATGCCTTGAAAGACCTGCGCCAAGGCAGCTGGGTGCAGGAAACCCAGCTGGCGATGCCGTCCGCGCCGCCGCTGGACAGCCTGCCGATGTCCGACGCCGTGCCCGCGCCGCTGGCTGCGCTTGAAGGCTTTACCTTCGAGGGCTTTCGCAACGCCGATGGCACCGTCGGGACCCGCAACATTCTCGGCATTACCACCACCGTGCAATGCGTGACCGGCGTGCTTGATCACGCGGTCAAGCGCATCCGCGACGAACTGCTGCCCAAGTACCCCCACGTCGACGACGTCGTGGCCCTGACCCACAGCTACGGCTGCGGCGTGGCGATCAATGCGCGGGATGCCTATATCCCCATCCGTACCGTGCGCAATCTGGCGCGCAACCCGAATCTGGGTGGCGAAGCGCTGGTGATCAGCCTGGGCTGCGAGAAGCTGCAGGCCGGTCAGGTAATGCACGAAAACGACAGCTCGGTTGACCTCAGCGATCCGTGGCTGTATCGCCTTCAGGATTCCAGCCACGGCTTTGTCGAGATGATCGAGCAGATCATGGAACTGGCCGAGACGCGTCTGAAAAAACTCGACCAGCGTCGCCGCGAAACCGTCCCGGCCAGCGAGTTGATCCTGGGCATGCAGTGCGGCGGCAGCGATGCGTTTTCCGGGATCACTGCCAACCCGGCCTTGGGGTTCGCGTCGGATTTGCTGATTCGCGCGGGGGCCACGGTCATGTTCTCTGAAGTCACCGAGGTGCGCGACGCTATCTATATGCTCACCTCACGCGCCCAGGACATGGACGTGGCCCAGGCACTGGTGCGCGAGATGGACTGGTACGACCAATACCTGGAGCGTGGCGCCGCGGACCGCAGCGCCAATACCACGCCAGGCAACAAAAAGGGTGGGTTGTCGAACATCGTCGAAAAATCTCTGGGTTCGATCGTCAAATCCGGCAGCAGCGCGATCAACGCTGTGGTCGGGCCTGGCGAGCGGGTCGAACGCAAGGGGTTGATCTTCTGCGCAACGCCGGCCAGTGATTTCGTCTGTGGCACCTTGCAGCTGGCCGCCGGGATGAACCTGCATGTGTTCACCACCGGCCGCGGCACGCCGTACGGCCTGGCGATGGCACCCGTGGTCAAGGTCTCTACGCGCACCGAGCTGGCCGAGCGCTGGCCCGACCTGATCGACGTCGATGCCGGCCGTATCGCCACCGGCCGCGCGACCATCGAGGAGCTGGGCTGGGAGTTGTTCCACTACTACCTGGACGTCGCCAGCGGCCGCAAGCAGACCTGGGCCGAGCAGCATCGTCTGCACAACGATATCGTGCTGTTCAACCCTGCACCGGTGACGTGATCGGGCGGGCAGGGCGGCGCATTCGGATCAGGGCGCTGCCTTGTCACCGGGTTTTTTCTGCCGTGGGCGTCCGCCCAGTTTGCCATTTGCCCCGTAAACGCACCCTCCGTGGCACCGCTTTTTGCCTCGACCTTTTCATTAATGGCATCATGTGCGCCTTTCGCGCCGCAGGGCGCCGGTTCTGATCTGGAGAAACGCTGTCATGGGCGCGCCGCACACCGCTACCGTCATTCCGCCTGGGTTTGCCTTGCACGGCCAGGTCTCGCCGCCCGGCTCCAAGTCGATCACCAACCGCGCCTTGCTGCTGGCCGCGTTGGCCAAGGGCACCAGCCGTTTGACCGGTGCGCTCAAGAGCGACGATACCCGGCACATGTCCAACGCGCTGCGGGCCATGGGCGTGACTGTCGACGAGCCCGATGACACCACCTTCGTGGTCACCAGCACGGGTCGCCTGCAGGCGCCGAGCGAGGCGCTGTTTCTCGGCAACGCCGGTACCGCGGTACGGTTCCTGACCGCTGCTGTGGCGACGGTGGATGGCGCGGTGACCCTCGACGGTGACCACTACATGCAAAAGCGCCCGATCGGCCCGCTGCTCGACGCCCTGCGTGCGGGCGGTGTACGGGTGTCGAGTGCCACCGGCTGCCCGCCAGTATTGGTACAGGGCACCGGCACGGTGCCGGCGCGGCAGTTCGAGATCGATGGCGGCCTGTCCAGCCAGTATGTATCCGCCTTGCTGATGCTGGCGGCGTGCGGCGAGTCGGCCATCGACGTCAAACTGTCGGGCAAGGATATCGGTGCCCGTGGCTACGTCGACCTCACGCTGGCCTGCATGAAGGCCTTCGGCGCGCAGGTGGACGTGGTCGATGACACTACCTGGCGTATCGCCGCTACTGGCTACACCGCGTGCGACTACCTGATCGAGCCAGACGCCTCGGCTGCTACCTACTTGTGGGCCGCCCAGGCACTGACCGGTGGCAAGATCGACCTGGGCATTGCCGAAGCCGACTTCACTCAACCGGATGCCCAGGCCCAAGCGTTCATCGCCGCCTACCCGAACATGCCGGCCGTCATCAACGGCTCGCAGATGCAGGATGCGGTGCCGACCCTGGCCGTGCTGGCAGCGTTCAACAACACCCCGGTACGGTTCGTCGAGCTGGCCAACCTGCGGGTCAAGGAGTGCGATCGCGTTCAAGCCCTGTACGACGGACTCAACGCCATCCGCCCGGGGCTGGCAACGGTCGAAGGGGATGACTTGCTGGTGGCGGCTGATCCGGCATTGGCCGGTACGCGTTGCGATGCCTTGGTCGACACCCACAGCGATCACCGCATCGCCATGTGCTTTGCGTTGGCGGGCTTGAAAGTCAGCGGTATTCGCGTGCTCGACCCGGAATGCGTCGGCAAGACCTACCCTGAGTACTGGAACGCCTTGCGCTCGCTGGGTGTGACGGTGGAAATGGCCTGATAACGACGCCTGTCAATCCCCGTGGGAACGGGCTCTGACCGCGCATTGCAGCAATACCGCCGGTGGTTATGACGATATCCGGTGCTGCCCATGCCTTCGCGAGCAGAGTTCGCTCCCACAGTGATCAGGGTCGTGTCAGGTAGCCAATGTGGATTTCAACAAGTCCTCGATCCGCACCGGCAAATCGCGCACCACCACCCCCGTCGCATGGCGCACCGCATCGGTGATCGCCGCGCTCACTCCCGCCAGGCCGATCTCGCCGATACCCCGTGCGCCCAACGGATTGAGCGTGGTGTCCGGGTAGTCGAGAAAGGTGATGTCCACCTCCGGGGCATCGGCATGGGTAGTGACGATGTAATCCGCCAGATTGCTGTTCACCGGCTGCCCGGTGCGAGGGTCGTATTCAGTCGCCTCGAACAGCGCCATGCCCACGCCCATCATGATCGCGCCCTCGATCTGATTGCGCCCGGTACGCGGGTTGATGACCTTGCCGCCATCGATCACCGTGACCACGCGGTTGACCTTCAAACGTGCCATCTCCGGCTCCCAGGTGACCTCGACAAAATGCGCGCCGTAGGAGTGGATCGAGAACTTGTCGTCGACGTCCTTGCTGCCGGGTGTCTTGCCACTGCCGCTGATGTATTTCATCCGCGCATTGCTCAACAGCTGGCCAACCTCGATACCGCTGGCCGGGTCGCTGCCCTTGGGATAGATGCGCATCCGCGCGAAGGTCAGCGCCTCGGCCTGCATGCCATGAAACGGCGGATGTTCTTCGATCGCCACGGCAATGGCTGCGTCGATGGCCGCCTGGGTCGCTTCTTGCACCGCTGGCACCAGCGAACCGGTGGCCATCGAGCCGCCGGACATCGGCCCTGGCGGCAGGCTGCTGTCACCTATGGTCACTTCGATGCGAGTCAGCGGCAGCCCGGTCAGCTGCGCGACCATCTGCGCCACCACGGTATAGGTGCCGGTGCCGATATCCTGAGTGCCGCTCAGTACCGTGGCGCCGCCCTGGCTGTCGAACTGCACGGTCGCCTCGGCGGGCAGCGCCTTGGCCATCCAGGTGCAGGCCGCCATGCCCCAGCCGATCACCACGCCGGCGCCATTGCGCATCGAGCCCGGACGCGGATCTCGCTGCGCCCAGCCGAAACGCTCGGCACCGGTGGTCAGGCACTCGGTGAGGTGACGCGAGCTGAAGGGCGTGCCGGTGCTTTCATCGGTGGCCGGCTCATTGATCAGGCGCAGTTGCAGCGGATCGATGTTCAGCGCCACGGCCAGCTCGTTCATGCCCGATTCCAGCGCGTAGAGCCCAGGCACAGCACCCGGCCCGCGCATCGAGGTGGGCGGAGCGATGTCGCGACGAGCGAACGACCAGGCGGCGCGCAAGTTCGGCGAGCTGTACAGATACCCCGTGGCTTCGCCGCAGTTTTCCTTGTAGGTGTCCAGCCGCGCGTTGTGAAACAGGTAGTCGTGTTGCACCGACTGCAGCTTGCCACTGGCATCGGCGCTCAGGCGGATACGTTGCTGGGTGTTGGTGCGGTGGCCGACGTTGTGGAACATCATCTCGCGGTCGACCACCAGCTTGACCGGGCGCTGTAGTTGACGCGCAGCAGCCGCGGCCAGCAGCGAATGGCTCCACGGCCACAGCTTGCCGCCAAAACCCGAGCCCAGATATTCAGTGATGATGCGCATCTGCTCCGGCGCGACGCCGAGCATTTGCGCCATGACCATGCGGTGATTCATGATCGCCTGAGAGGTCTCGTAGAGCGTGAACTCCTTGCCGTTCCACAGGGCGACCGTGGCATGCAGCTCGATCGGATTGTGGGCGTGGGGTGGCGTGGTGTAGGTGTGGTTGATCTTAACTGGCGCATTGGCGAAGGCCTTGGTCACATCGCCGCGCTCAGTGTCGACCGATTCCTTTTCCTCGGCGCTCAAACGCATGGACACGTTGGCCTGGTCGGCGGCGTAGCTGACCTTGACCGCCGCGGCGCCCGCCACGGCTTGCTCGTAGGTGTTGGCCACCACCAGGGCGACGTACTGGCCATAGTAGGTGATACGGTCATCGGCCAGCGGTGGGCGGGCCTCGTCAGTCTTGCCGCCGCCACTTTGCTTGCGGTAGACCTGATCGCTGAAATTGCCGGAATGGAACACCTGAATGACACCGGGCATCTGCAGCGCTGCCCCAGGGTCGAGGGCGGTGATGCGTCCGGTGGTGATGGTCGCGGTCACGGGCACTGCGTGCACCAGGCCCGGGAAGGCGTGGTCGGAGGTGTAGCGGGCCGTGCCGGTGACTTTTTTTGGCCCGTCGATGCGGGTAAAGCCGTGGCCGATCACGGCCTCGGCGGTGTTGGATACTGGTGCCATGTGGCCTCCGAGGGTCCGCCGCTCAGGGCGAACTGAATCTTGAATGTGTGCCAGCGGTGAGGACCTTTTCGCGAGCAGGCTTTACGCCCACAGTGCGCCCAGCTCCAGCGCCGTACAGGTTGGGACCGGGCTTTGCCTGCGATGCGGCCATACGCTTCACGCCAGGGCTGCAACGTTGGCCAACGCCTGGGCGACGCAGCGCTTGGCCAGCTCGATCTTGAAGCCGTTTTCGCTCTGTGGCTGGGCGCCTTTGACGGCCGCTTCCGCCGCCAGTTGCCAGCTCGCGGCCGTGTCCGGGGCGCCGATCAATGCCTGCTCGGCAGCCGTGGCGCGCCACGGCTTGGTGCCCACGCCGCCCATGGCGATTCGTGCGTGACGCACGCGCCCGCCGTCGATCTGCAGCACCACGGCGGCCGAGGCAAGGGCGAATTCATATGAGGCGCGGTCACGCAGTTTCAAGTAGCCGGAGCGGCTACCGGAGCGCGGAGCCGGCAGCTCGACATGGGTCACCAGATCGCCCGGCTGCAATACGTTCTCCTTTTCCGGGGTATCACCCGGTACCAGGAAAAACTCGCCAATCGGCACCACGCGCTCGCCATCTCTGCCGCGAATATGCACCTGCGCCTCCAGCGCGGTCAGGGCGACATTCATGTCCGACGGATTGGTTGCGATGCAATGCTCGCTGGTGCCGAAAATCGCCAAGGTACGGTTGATGCCACCTATCGCCGCGCAACCGCTACCCGGTTCGCGCTTGTTGCAGGGGCTGTGGTTGTCACGGAAATACGTGCAACGCGTGCGCTGCAGCAGGTTGCCGCCGGTGCTGGCCATGTTGCGCAATTGCGCCGAGGCGCCGGACAGCAGCGCTTGCGAGAGCACCGCGTACTCTGCCTTGACCGCCGCGTGCTGCGCCAGGTCGCTGTTGCGCACCAGCGCACCCACCTTGAGGCCGCCGCCGCTGACGGCGCTGACCTCGGCCAGTGGCAGATGATTGATGTCGACCAACTGCTGGGGATATTCGACCCCCAGCTTCATGAGGTCGGTGAGGGTAGTGCCGCCGGCGATGAAACGCACGCTGGCGCCTTGTTGTGCGGTCTGGCTGGCAAGCCCGAGGCGGATAGCCTGTTCGGCGCTGCTGGCGCGGTTGAAAGCGAATGTCTGCATGGCGGGGGCCTCAGGCTTTGCGAGTCTGCTGGATGGCAGCGAGGATGTTGGAGTAGGCGCCGCAACGGCAGATATTGCCGCTCATGGCTTCCTTGATCTCGGCATCCGAGCCGCCGCAAGGCTCCTTGGCCAGCGCCACTGCGGACATGATCTGGCCGCTGGTGCAATAGCCGCATTGATAAGCGTCGTGCTCGACAAAGGCCGCCTGCATCGGGTGCATCTCGACTGGGGTGCCGAGGCCTTCGATGGTGGTGATTTCGTCGCCCTCGTGCATCAACGCGAAGCTCAGGCACGAGTTGACCCGCCGACCGTTGACGTGAACGGTGCAGGCGCCGCATTGGCCATGGTCGCAGCCTTTCTTGGTTCCGGTCAGGTGCAGGCGCTCGCGCAAGGCATCGAGCAGGGTGGTGCGGGGGTCGACGCGCAAGGTCTGCTGTTTGCCGTTGATCACCAGTTTGAGCGGCTGGCTGCCAGGCTCGATGGGCGCCGCGTCACGGGGATCGGCGGCGGCTTCGGCCGCCAGCCCGCTGCCAAGTGCCGCTGCGGTGCCGCTTACCCCAATGGCCTGCAGCACTGAGCGCCGCGACATGGGCAGTAGCGGGGCGCCTGCTTGAGTGCGATCCGGTTCGACGCGTTCGTGGTTCTTCTTGCTCATGCGAGCGGTCTCCATCAGTACGGTAGGGGGCTGTCTGTACCTCTAGCGGGTACTGAGCGTGCAGTTCTGCGGGAACGGGCTCTGCCCGCGAAGCACTTGATTGCGGCTGGCCAACGATGCCGTCAATAGCTTCGCGGGCAGCGCCCGCTTCCACAGATCGTGTCGCGTTGTATGTGTTGGTCACGCAAAACCGTACGGGCGTTCCATCGGATGTCGCCGATCAACGGTTTGAACTCCTGAACGGCTGCCGATTCGCATGGATATGAAGCCGACAACCGAGGTGGGCGATGAGCGAAGCGCTGCACGACTACAACCAGAAACGCAATTTCGACGCCACGCCCGAGCCTGCAGGCAGTGCCCGACGCAGCAAGGGCAAGAAGGGCGGCCATGCCTTGCAGTTCTGCATCCAGAAGCATGACGCGAGCCATCTGCACTATGATTTTCGTCTGGAACTGGACGGCACCATGAAGAGCTGGGCGGTGCCCAAGGGCCCTTCACTGGACCCGAAAGCCAAGCGCCTGGCGGTGCATGTCGAGGATCACCCGCTCGACTACGCGACCTTCGAAGGCCACATCCCCGAGGGCCACTACGGCGCAGGCGACGTGATCGTCTGGGACCGTGGCGTGTGGATTCCCGAGGGCGATCCGCAGCAGGGCTACGCCAAGGGCAAGCTCAAGTTCAGCCTGCAGGGCGAGAAGCTGGGGGGGCTGTGGAATCTGGTGCGTACCCATATGCCGGGTCGCAAGCAGCAGTGGTTTCTGATCAAGCATCAGGACGAACAGGCGCGCTCGCTGGACGACTACGACGTGCTGATCGCCGAGCCCGACAGCGTGCTGAGCGACCGCACCTTGGTGCCGAAGGAGCGCGGCAACGGCAAGCGCGCAGCCGCCAAGCCCGATGCCCATGACACAGATAAATCGAGCGCCAAGGCCAGCAGCAATGCCAAGTCCAGTACCAGGACCAAGACAGCCAAGGCACCCAAGGCGCAGTCTGTGCCCCAAGCCCCGGAGCCTGACACCGCCGCCAAACCTATCGCCACCCCGTCCGCCGCACCACGCCGCAGCCGCAGCGGCAAACTCGAAGGCGCCCGCAAGGCACCCCTGCCGACCAGCCTCAAGCCGCAACTCGCCACCCTGGTCGACTCGGCGCCTGCCAGTGGCGACTGGCGCTACGAGATCAAGTTCGATGGCTACCGGGTGCTGGCGCGCATCGAGGGCGACGAGGTGCGACTGTTCACCCGTAATGGCCACGACTGGACGGCTAAGATGGCGCATCAGGCGCAGGCCTTGGCCGAGCTTGGCCTGAGTTCCGGCTGGCTCGACGGCGAAATGGTGGTGGCCAACGAGCACGGCGTGCCGGACTTTCAGGCGCTGCAAAACGCTTTTGAAAGTGAGCGCAGTGAACAGATCGTTTATTACCTGTTCGACGCCCCGTACCTCAATGGCATGGACCTCACCGAGGTGCCAGTGGAACAACGCCGTGCAGCGCTGAAAAAACTGCTCAAGACTCACACGAGTGACACGCTGCGCTTCTCGGACGATTTTGACGAGGGTGCCGCCTCGCTGCTGGACAGCGCGTGCCAGATGCAGATGGAAGGGCTGATTGGCAAACGCGTCGGCAGCGCCTATCGCTCTCGGCGCAGCCAAGACTGGATCAAGCTCAAGTGCAAACATCGTCAGGAATTCGTGGTGGTCGGCTATACCGAGCCGAAGGGCAGCCGCAGCGGTTTCGGTGCGTTGCTGCTGGGCCTGCACGATCAGGACAGCGGCGAGTTGCGCTACGCCGGCAAGGTCGGCACAGGGTTCAGCGAGGCGACGTTGCGCTCGATTCTGCAGCGTCTGGAGCCGCTCGAGCGCCGCACCCAAGCCGTCGCCAACCCGCCGACGGGTGCCGATGCCCGAGGCGTGCACTGGTTGGAGCCCAGCTTGCTGGCCGAAGTGGCCTATGCCGAGATGACCCGCGACGGGGTGGTGCGCCATTCGGTCTTCCATGGCCTGCGCGACGACAAGCCGGCGCGGGATATCACCGCTGAAACGCCCGCTGCGGAAGCTGTGGCAGCGGCCTCTGCCCGCGAAGCATCTGAATCTTCACAGCGCACACAGCGCAGCGGGCACAGCCCGCTCCCACACAAAAGCGGCAGCAGCAAAGGCAAAAGCAGCAAAGGCAAAAGCAGCAAAGGCAAAAGCAGCAAAGGCAAAGCCGACAGCAGCCACCTAGTGCGCATCACCCACCCTGATCGCATCATCGATGCCAGCAGCGGCACCACCAAGCAGCAGCTCGCCGAATACTACGCCAGCGTCGCCCCCTGGCTGCTCCCGCAACTCAAGGACCGGCCGGTCGCATTGGTCCGCGCGCCGGACGGCATCTCAGGCGAACTGTTCTTCCAGAAAAACGCCGGTCAACTGGCCATCGACGAGCTGCAGCACTACGACAAGGCCGAAGCCGGGCAGGCGTGCATGGTGATCAATTCCCCCAAGGCGCTGATCGGCGCGATTCAGATGGGCACCGTCGAACTGCACACCTGGAACGCCACCAGCGCTGACTTCGCCCACCCGGACCGCTTCGTCCTGGACCTCGATCCGGACCCGGCGCTGCCCTGGAAGGCCATGATCGAGGCGACGCAGCTGACCCTGACTGTTCTTGATGAGCTGGGCCTCACATCGTTTCTCAAGACCAGCGGTGGCAAGGGTATCCATATCGTCGTGCCGCTCAAGCCCCAGGCCGACTGGGACAGCGTCAAGGATTTCAGCCACGCCATCGTCAACCATATCGCCAAGCTGGTACCTGAACGCTTCTCGGCAGTGTCCGGCCCCAAGAACCGTGTCGGCAAGATCTTCATCGACTACCTGCGCAACGGCCTGGGCGCGACCACCGCCTGTGCCTACGCCGCGCGAGCACGCGAAGGCCTGGCGGTCTCGGTGCCGATTGAACGCGATGAAGTTGCGCAGCTCAAAGGTGCCAGCGAGTGGAACATACACAACGTGCACGAACGTCTGGCCGAGCTGCGGGACGACCCTTGGGCAGACTTCGACAAGTGTCGCCAACGCATCACGGCCACCATGCGCAAGCGCCTGGGGCTCAAGGCGTGAGCGTCATCCATCTGGCCTTGATCAAAAGAGAAACCCGTGTCGAAGATCATCACCGAAACTGTGGCACCCCCTAACGATAGCAACGCCGCCCATATGTTCGGCTCGGCGAAGGACCGCCTGGATTTCTACCGCAAGGAAATCCATTACGAAACCGCGCTGCTGTCCAACCGCACCAACGCCTACCTGTCGGCGCAGTCGTTCATGGTTATCGCGTTCGCGTCGTCGATGGCCAACCTCAATCCCGAGTGGGGCAAGCTTTTTACCTTGTTCGTGCCGCCCCTGCTGGCGCTGCTGGGCATCGTCAGTTCGTTGCACGCCTGGCCAGGCATCCGCGCCGCCTACGACATCATCGACCATTGGCATTTCAAGCAAAGCCAGCTGTTAAGCAGCGAGCCGATCATGGGCATGGCCTACGACGACTCGCCGCTGTTCAGCAGCCACGAGTCCACCGAAAAAGGCTACGCCAAGTCGCTGCTGTTCTCGCTGCGCACGCCTTGGCTGTTTTCGATTTTCTGGGCCGTGCTGGGGGTGTTTGCCCTCTATGTACAGTTCGGCAATCCGGGTGTCTGAAGTCGACGAAATAGATTGAACCCCGATGACGTGAGGATGCCGTAATTCAACAGGCCCGACATTGCGTGGCCGCGATGCGATTCACAAGGACAGGTGCACGAACCATGAATAGTCAGCTCCCCAAGGACGCGCTTAGCGACTTCGCCCAACGGCCGATTGCGCTCAGTGTCGATGAAAGCCTGCGCCAGGCCATGCTGCGCTGTATCGATCAACGGCTCACCGAGCTGCCGCTGCCGGGTGACGGCGACACCTTGGGGCGCTGGCAGGTGTTGGCCAAGGTGGCGGGCATCGATCTGGCGCTGCTCAAATTGTTCGAAGGTCATACCGATGCCGTCGCCATTCTCGAAGAGCTCGGCGCCAGCGACCTGCAGGCGCCAGGTATCTGGGGGGTGTGGGCCGCCGAGCCGCCTGATGCCAGAGTGCGGATTACCGAACGCAGCCCCGCCGGCGTGCGCCTGGAGGGCCGCAAGGCCTGGTGTTCGGGCGCACTGCAGGTCGATCACGCGCTGTTGACCGCCTGGGATGAGCAGGATGAGCCACAGCTGGTAGCGGTCAAGCTCGATCAGCCGGGCGTGCGCCGTTCAGAGCAGGGTTGGCAGGCGGTGGGCATGGCCCATACCGCCAGTGTCGATGTGCATTTTGACCACGCGCCGGCCTGCCCCGTAGGCGCCAGCGGTGAATACCTCAGCCGCCCGGGCTTCTGGCAGGGCGGAGCCGGTATTGCTGCGGCCTGGTATGGCGCGGCTCAGGCGCTGGGAGAATACCTGCGCAGCAGTCGTGGACGCAGCGACCCGCACGCCGATGCTCACCTGGGGGCCGTGGACGCGGCCTTGTACGGCGCGGCGTCGGCCTTGCGCGAATGCGCGGCGTGGATCGATGCCTATCCATTCGATAATGCTCAACTGGCAGTGCAACGTGTCCGAGCGCACGTGGAGGCAGCGGTCGAAACCGTGCTCCACCACGTCGGTCGCGCGCTGGGGGCGGGGCCTTATTGCCGAAATCCGCACTTCGCCCGATTGATCGCCGACTTGCCGGTGTTCATCCGCCAAAGTCATGCCGAACGCGATCTGGCGGGCCTTGGCCGGCTGGTCGCGGCGCAGCCTGCCGGGGAGTGGTCGCTATGAGCCGTGCCAACGTACAGTCCGTGGATGCCCCGTTCGGCGTGGTCGGCACACCCCTGCGGGACTGGCAGGCGAGCCGGGCGCTGCGCAGGGCTGCGGTGGTGTCCATCGACGAGCTGATTCCCCCGGGCGCGCGGCTGGTGGTAGTCGCGCCGCATCCGGACGACGAGATTCTTGCCTGTGGCGGCTTGCTGGCGGCCATGGCCGAACGAGTGGCAGACGTACATTTGATATCGGTAACGGACGGCGACGCTAGCCATCCAGGCTCCCAGCAATGGCCGGTAGCACGCCTGCGTGCCCAGCGGCGGGTCGAGAGCGAATGCGCCCTGGCGCGCCTTGGCCTGGATCTGTCACGCCTGAGCTGGCAGCGTCTGGCGTTGCCCGATGCCCGTGTCGCCGAGCATGAAGCGGCGCTGGTGCGTGCCATCAGCGGTAGCCTGCACGCTGGTGACTACGTGCTGGCGACCTGGTGCCATGACGGCCACGGTGACCACGAAGCAGTGGGCCGCGCCGCAGCTCAGGCGGCGCGAGAGCAGGGTGCGACTCTGCTGGAGGTGCCGGTCTGGGCCTGGCACTGGGCCCATCCGGAAGACCCGCGGCTGCCCTGGGGGCGAGCCCGCAAGTTGCTGCTCAACGACGATCAGCTTGAACGCAAGCGCGAAGCCATTCGCGCCCACACCAGCCAACTGCATGATGACCCCAGTACCGGCGCGCCGCCAGTTCTTGACCGCGCCACATTGGAGCGGCTGCTGCAGCCCTTTGAATTGGTCTTTACCTGAGTGATGCCGATATGAGTGATGCTGCCATAAGAGATGCCACCGCAAGCGTGCCCGCCGAGTACTTCGATCAGATGTTCGCCGCCAGTGATGACCCTTGGGCCTTTCGCACCCGCTGGTATGAGCAGCGCAAGCGCGACCTGACCATGGCCGCCCTGCCGCGTCAGCGTTATGAGCGCGTATTCGAACCGGCCTGTGCCAACGGCGAGCTTAGCGTGCTGCTGGCCGAGCGCAGCGAGTCGTTGCTGTGCATGGACCTGAGCAGTGACGCGGTGCGCCTGGCGGCGGCAAGGCTGCGTGAATATTCCGCTGTCGAAGTGGTTCAGGGGCGTTTGCCAGGTGATTGGCCCGGCGGCGAGTTCGACCTGATCGTGCTCAGCGAAGTGGCGTATTACCTGTCGCCTGCCGACCTCGCGGCTTTGATCGATCGAGCGGTTGCCAGTCTCAGTCCCGGCGGTGCGCTACTCGCTTGTCACTGGTTGCACCCCATCGACGGCTGCCCGCAGGATGGCCGGCAGGTGCATGCCATGCTCGATGCGAAGCTGCCGCTGCATCGCGCGGTGCGCCATGAAGAGGCGGATTTTCTCTTGGAATTCTGGTGCGTACAGCCTTGCGCGATCGATCTCGATGAGGAAGCGCTATGATCGGCGTTATCGTCCCCGCCCATAACGAGCAGGATCTCCTGCCGTATTGCCTCGAGTCCCTGCATATCGCCGCCCGTCATCCGGGCCTCGGCGGCGAAGCCGTGGAGATCCTCGTGGTGCTGGACAGCTGCGATGACCAGTCGGGCAAGGTCGCGCGCGGCTTCGATGCGCTGACCCTGTCGATCAGCGCGCGCAACGTCGGCCATGCACGACGGGTGGGCGCTGCGTGCATGCTGTCACGGGGTGCGCGCTGGCTGGCCTGCACCGACGCCGACAGCCAGGTGCCCGCCGACTGGCTGATGCAGCAATTGGCGTTCAAGGCCGATGTGGTCTGTGGCACGGTGCAGGTGCTGGATTGGGAGAACCACGGCGTGGATATCCAGGCGCGGTATCTGGATGGCTATCAAGCCCGTGAGGACCACCGGCACATCCATGGCGCCAATCTGGGGATCTGTGCCAAGGCTTACCGTCGCGCCGGGGGCTTCAAGCCGCTCACGGCGCACGAGGATGTCGGTTTGGTGCAGGCGTTGGAGCGCAGTGGGGCGAAGATCGTCTGGACGGCACTCAACAGTGTGAGCACCAGCGCCCGTTCCGATCCACGGGCGCGGGAGGGGTTTGGGGATTATCTGAAATCGCTGGCGGTGGCGGCGGTGGTCTGAATCCGGTGGCGGGCATGCGGCCTCTTGGCGGCAAGCCCTGCTCCACAGCTACGACTCAACATCGTCTGACACCGTGGGAGCAACGCTTACCCGCGAAGGCGCCCGCAAAAGCGCCACCGCACCCGCGCATCAAACATCAATCTGCAATTCCAGATCCCCATTATCCAACCGCCGCGCATGGGCAAGGCTGCCGCTCAAGCGGCGTTCGGGGGAGAGGGTAATGACCAGCGAGTGGGCTTTGTGCAAGTCGTCCGGCACGGGGGCCAGCACCTGTACCTGAAAGGCGCCCGGAGTGATGGGCGTGATGATGACGTCACAGTCGACGCTTTTGGGGATAGGCCCGAACAGCGTGCCATGTGCGTAGTCGAGGCGGGCAGGGGTAGCGGTCATGGCGCGGTCCTCGCGAAATCACAGCGTTATCACTGTGAGACCGCGAGCGGCGCAGGAGTTTCAATCCAATCCTGTCGCGAGGGAGCTTGCTCCCGATGGATAAGTCAGCGCACCGATGCGCTGGCTGATACTTCCGATCGTGGGCAAAGCCCCTCGCTGCATTGGCCTTATTGCACCCGGTTCGACAGACAGGCCTTATGGCGCTGGGTTCGGTTGTTCGACGTGGATCGCTTCCAGCCCGGCCAGCACTTCTGGCGACAACACCAGATCGATGCTCTTCAGGTTGCTTTCCAACTGCTCCAGCGTCGTGGCACCAATGATGTTGCTGGTCACGAATGGCTGCCCGGTGACGAACGCCAAGGCCATCTGGGCCGGGTCCAGCCCATGTTCGCGGGCTAGCGCCACATAGGCTGCGGCGGCGCGGTCGGTCTGCGGGTTGTTGTAACGCTGGAAGCGATCGAACAGGGTCAAACGGCCCTTGGCTGGACGCGCACCATTGAGGTATTTGCCCGCCAGCACACCGAAGGCCAGCGGCGAATACGCCAACAGGCCGATCTGCTCGCGAATGGCGATTTCAGCCAGGCCCACTTCGAAGCTGCGGTTGACCAGGTTGTAGGGGTTCTGGATCGATACAGCCCGCGGCCAGCCACGGGTTTCGGCCAGGTGCAGGAAGCGCTGAGTGCCCCATGGGGTCTCGTTGGACAAACCGATATGGCGGATCTTGCCGGCCTTGACCTGCTCGTCGAGCACCTCGAGCGTCTCCTCGATGGCGGTGAACTCGTCTTCCAGATGATGCTGGTAGTTGAGTTGCCCGAAGAAGTTGGTCTTGCGATCAGGCCAATGCAACTGGTACAGGTCCAGGTAATCGGTGTTCAGGCGCTTGAGGCTGGCATCCAGCGCAGCGGGGATGTTCTTGCGGTCGAGCCGTGGATTGCCGTCGCGGATGTGGGCCATACGGCCGGGGCCGGCGACCTTGCTGGCGAGGATCCAGTCGGCACGGTCGCCATGCTGCTTGAAGTATTCACCGATATAGCGCTCGGTGGTCGCGTAGGTCTCGCCGTTGGGCGGTACCGGATACATCTCGGCGGTGTCCATGAAATTGACACCGGCGGCCTTGGCCAGACGGATCTGTTCGAAGGCTTCGGCCTGGGTGTTCTGCTCACCCCAGGTCATGGTACCGAGGGCGATGGCGCTGACGTTGATATCCGTCTTGCCAAGGGGACGAAACTGCATGACTGGCTTCCTTATGGATAGGCGTTTTTCAGCCCCAAACCATAGTGGAATGGGGCATTCAACGCCAGTGAAAACCAGTCTACGCGCCGGTGGGCGTCCTGCCACTTTGGCATATCAATAGATATTTTTCGAAAACAGTGTGAACGGCGTCTTCACCAGGATCTTGATGTCCAGCCACAACGACCACTGGTTGATGTAGTTCAGGTCCTGGGCCACGCGTTGCTGCATCTTTTCCAACGTCTCGGTCTCGCCGCGGTGCCCAGTGATCTGGGCCAGCCCGGTGATGCCGGGTTTGAGGCGGTGGCGGGCCATGTAGGCTTCGACCTTGCCGGTGTAATACAGGTTGTGGGTCACAGCATGCGGGCGCGGGCCGACCAGGGCCATCTCGCCGAACAGCACGTTGAACAACTGCGGCAATTCATCGATAGAGCTGCGACGCAGAAAGGCGCCAACGCGGGTAATGCGGTCATCGGTGCGGGTGGCCTGGCGTACTTCGCTGTCGTCATGCACGCGCATCGAGCGGAATTTCCACACCTTGATCACTTCACCGTTACAACCGTGGCGATTCTGCTTGAACAGCACCGGGCCAGGGGAGGACAGCTTGACCGCAATGGATGCGCCGATCAGCAGCGGGCTGAGAGCAACGATTGCCAGCGCGGCCAGGGTGCGTTCCATCAATTCCTTGCCCAGCAGGGCGGCAGGGTGGGAACTGATCGGGCTTTCGTTGAGGTAAATGGCCGGCATCCGTTCGATCTCGGAAATCGACTGGTTGAGCAGCATCATACTGCCGAAGTCCGGAATCCAGACCACGTCGACGCTCATGTCCAGCAGGTCGATGTACAGGCCTTCGATGGTCGCCAGTTGCGCCAGCGGCAGGGCGATGTACACGCGCCGGACCTCTTCGCGCACGATGATATCGCGCAACTCGTCGACATTGCCGAGCAGCGGCAAGGTAGTAGGCACCAGGCCGTTTTCGCCGGAGGCAGCGATAAAGCCGATGACCGGCACGCGGTTGGGCGTTGTCAGTTTTTTCGCCAGCGCATCGGCCATGGGGCTGATGCCGATGATCACCGAACGACGCTCATTGCGTACCTTGCGCGAGTGCATACGCGCCAGATAGTGCAGCGGCAGGAAGCTGGCCACTTGCGCCAGATAGCCCAGCCCGACCCAGAGCATGATCACTTGGCGGGAAAACACTGCGGTGGTCTGGGTCAGGAAGGCAATGGCGATCAACGCGCCGAGCAGGCTCATCCAACCCGCCAGCAAGCGGCCCATGCCCGACAGGATGCCGTGACGTTTGTGGTAGACCTGCAGGAAGCTGTAGGCCGGCACTGAACCCAGCACGGTCAGAATCATCGCCACGCGGTATTCGCTGGCGACGGTGCCGACCTGATCCCACACCAGCATGATCAGCACCAGATTGGCCAAGGCCATGCCGCAGGCCCATTGGCTCCAGAAAGTCAGGCCTTTGCGGTGTGTTGCGCGACTTGTGTATTGCGAAGTCATAGTCTGGTCTCCGACACGTAGGGCTGTCCTGATCACGGCGCACAAAATTGCGCGCACTTTCCCGCCATGCTGAAAAACAGCACGGTTTGAAAGGAAGTTATGAGGGGCGTTCAGCGCAGGGCTGCCGAACGGGTAAACGCCATGCTACCGCCACAAGCTGCTCGGGCAGCTTGGGGATATCATTTATATAAAACAGATAGGGCAATGCGTGTTGCGTATGGAATATCAGAAAGGGTAGAGAACCGCCTGATAATGGGCGTCAGATAAAAATGCGCAACGCTATCGTCTGTCGCGAGTTCGAATTTACACCAGCGGCATCGGCTTTGCCAGTCACCGGAACGAAATTATAGTGCCGTCAATCGGCCCTCTTTGCAGTCACTCTCAGGTCGCCTGCCGAGGGCGCAGTTTGGCTTTTTGGGCAAACATCAGCGTCGAGAGTAAGTGGTTGCTGCGACAGACATAGTAAAGGGCGATGGAAGTGCTGATCGCGATGACATAGGCAGCACAACCGACACTGACTTCCGAGTGCAACCAGCGCGGGAGTACCCGCAACATCGTGTATAGCACTGGCGCATGGAAAATCAGAATGAACAAACTGACTCGGCCGAAGTAACCGAAAAATCTTGATATGTACGCTGACTTCGAAAGAAAGAAGCACAGACACAACATCACGTAGATGCCGAACAGTGCTTCGATCGGTGTAAGCAACAGGTCGTCATAGAGTCGGCCATTCAAGTCCAGCTTGAGTGGGAACGCTTGACGCAGGAGGATCAGGCACATCAAGGCAGCTATCGCCTGCAACGGGCTCGGCTGCAAGTTTCTGATCCGCGTTGACAGGAAGTGTCCGGAAAAAAAGAAGAAACTGGTGATCAACAGCAAGTCGGCACTGAACGGCAGACCGCACTCGAACAGGTGCAGGGTGAAGTTGAGCTGCTTGATGCACAGGTCGTTCTGGTAAGGCGTGTCGAACAGGTGCACGAGATAGAAGCCGCCGGCGGCGCACAAGCCCAACAAGGTGATCTTGGCCAATGCCGTAGTCAGCCAGTTCTGGGCAACGATCAATACCGCCGCGCTGCAGCTATACACCAGCCATAAATGCGGCAGAAACCACAGAGGCGGCCACGCGAGGGTGAAGCCCGCACCAAAGCTCAGGCCGACCAGCAGGTTTTCCAGGCTGGCGGTACCCGCGAGTATCTTCGCCATGCCAACGAAAATGATCACCACCGCGCACGGTTTGAGCCACGCATCAGCGCGCTCCATGATGATCCGCCGCAGATTGCCATCGCCCAGTGATAGGGTGACCCCCGAAACGAAGAAGAAAAACGGCAAGCGGAAGGAGGTCAGGGTGCGGGCAAACAGGTCGAAGTTGTCAACGAACAGTGTGTTATGGCCCAGAACGATCAGCAAAATGCCAAGACCTTTGGCAATATCGATCATCGGTAGGCGAAGCTGAATGCGTCGGTTCACAAGAACTGCGGGCTCGGCTAAAACCGACGATTGAGACATTATTGATCGTTCCTGTTCGAGATTTTTCCAAGCGCTAGAGGATGACTTTAAGGCGCTTGTTTATTTTGATGAGGAAAAACGATGCAATCAGCGACAGCCCCAGAATGACAAACGTCAGGCGGGTGCCATCCATATCAAACAGGCGCAGACAAGCGAGCAAAAAGAATATATGCACAAAGTAGATGCCCGCGCTGTACAAAGACAAGTTTTTGCTGCCCCCCTGGATATTCATTTTCAATGTGCAGATGAATACCGCAGGGCACACCAGTATCAATGACGCCATGTTGTCGAAGCCAGTGTCATTTGCCAGATTGCGGAAGTTCAACCAAGACTCTGCAATCAGCGACACCAGCCCCACGCACGCAGCCGCCACTGCGACGGACAGCGTGATCTGGCGATGAAGCGAAAACTTGTTGATGAAGTAGCCAATGCAAAAGAAAGGGAACGCACTGAACAGGAAATTTCGATGGCTCCAGCTGTCGGTCAGAATCCTGTCAATGTTTTGATCATCCAACCACTGATAGCTGGCACTGTATTGCAGTAAGGTGCCGATACTGTAAGCAAGAATCACCAGCGTTGCCACCCAGGGCCATCGCCAATCGCGCATCAGCGTCATCATCAGTGCCGCGCCGATCACTCCGGCCACATACCACAGGTGGTAATACCCGAGAAAGATGATCAGCAGCATCCGCCCTAGCTCTTCGAATGACCAGGCGCTCGGTCGGAACCAGAAATAGGCGTAGAACATCATCCAGAACGCGTACAGCATCAAGACCCGTTTGAGCCAGCGTGCGTGCGTATCTCCGGCCAGCGCCTGGTAGAAATAGAAGCCGCTGGTAAGGAAGAAGATGGGCACCGCCATGCGGAAAACTCCGTTGACAGTCAGGTATTCGGCCAGCGAGTTGATATCTCGGAGAAAGTACGTATGGATGCCGACGACCATCATGGCCAGCACCACTTTCAAAATGTCCAAAGCAATGTTACGCGTCAAGTGACGACTCCTTGGAGCGATCAGGATGTACGACTTGTCCTCAAAGCGTGGCCGCAAGTGCTTGACTGCAAGCTCTTGGTTGTACAGCGCGCATGAAGTCATTGCCAGGATCGGCACAGCCGAGTCCCGGACTGGCAGTTTCGTTATTGTCGGGTCACCGGGCGGGGGAGGCCACGGGGTTTTTTTGGGGTTGCTTGAGGCTGTTCAGTGCACTGATGTAAGCAGGCTTGGCAAAGAAGCTTTGTAACTGCAAGGCTTGGGCAATCTTGCGCGCGGCCAACTGTGGATCGTCCTTGATCGAGCGCAGTTGCTCGGCGGCGTGGCTGACATCGGCATCGGCCCAGGTCAAGGCGCCCATGCCGGCAAATTCAGGATGCCCGGAGTCTACGGCGATAGGTGTGAAACGGACCGGGTAGCTGTTTTCGTCGTTGCAGAAGTCAGTGTTGCCGGACCAGTTGGTGGCCACCACCGGGGTGCCGACCAACATGGCTTCGGCCATGGTCAAGCCAAAACCTTCGGAGCGGTGCAGGGACAAACACACGTCGGACTCCTTGAGCAGGCCGACGATTTTTTCCTTGTCCCAGATCTCGCCGATCTGGGTGATGTTGGCGTGCTGCGCGATCATCGCCAAAAATGCCTTCGTGGTAGCCGAGTCATCGGCGCGGTTGGTCTTGAGCACCATATGCGCGTTCGGGGTGTCGGCGAACGCCTCCAGAAAGGCCGCGACCATCGCTTGCGGGTTCTTGCGCTCCTGCGCTGAGCCGAAACTGAAGACACTGGTTACCACGAATGCGTCTTCGGCGAGCCCCAGTGCCCGGCGCACGCCTTCCTGGGCTATGCCGGCGGTCACTGGGTGCGCCACGGTCAGCACTGGCTTGTCGGTGTATTGGCGGATCGCCGTGGAGGTGAACTCCGAGGGGCAGATGATCGCGTTGATATAACCCAGTGCATTGCGCCATTCCTGTGGAATCTGCTCCAGCTCCCAGGCCCACACGCCTACGTTGAAGACCCGGCGATAGCGGCTCAGGCCCAGGCGAAAGATCACCGGCGGCATCATGGGTGGATTAAGGTGCAGTACCCGGCAGCCGACCTCGTGTTCCTCGGCGGTATCAGCCAGATGCCATTCCAATTCCACCGGCTTGAGAAAGAACCGCTCGACACTGATGCAGCGGATCTTGTGGCCCTGCTGATGAAGTTGGAGCGCGCACTGCCGCGCGGATTCACCCAGCCCCGAGGCCGTGTGGAAAAAACCGACTATCTCGATGGCTTGCTTGTGGCCGGCGAAGATCGGCGCTCGGCTGCGAGGGATCATACGTTGCAGCACGGTGGCCCGCAGGCCTCTGTATAGGCGGCGAATAAACATCGAGCAACTCCAGTAAACAGTAAGCGGGAAGCCCGATCAGTCGGCGGGTTTCTTGGCAGTCAGCGACAGCGAGGCAAGGCCGAAGCGGGTCTTGATCAGGCCATCGCCCTGGCGCTTCATCCAGCGGCCACCGGGCGTCTCGATCAAGCGGAAGCACAGGTAGGCACACACCAGTATTGCTGCGGTGATGACTACGGCCAGCAAAGCAGGGTGCGGGGCAGGTCCCATGAACTTCTGGGCCACGTAGATGATCGGCAGGTTCAGGAGGTAGATCGAGAAACTCCACTCGCCACAGCGCTGCAACGCACGGTTTTCAAACAAGATGCGGTTGAGCAGGGTCGGGAACGAGAAAACAAAGATGAACAGCCCGGCGAACAGCGATGGCAGCAGGTCGTTGTACATCTCTTTCTTGGTGCCGACGTCGACATAGATGATGTTGCCGACCACCAGTCCGATCAGCGCCAGAGCGATGACCTGCAGCGCAGTGATATTGCGATGACTGAAGTTGACCGATGAAGCCTGGGTGCGGATCAGGCCAAAGACCACGCCGATGAAGAAGTAATGGATCATCGAGCCGACGAATGTACCCGGCAGGTTGGCCCGCAGGCCCATCACTACGGCGATCAGTAGCCCCATTAGCGCGATCATGCTGAAGTCTTTCTGGCTGATGGCGCGCCATGCCGCGAACCAGATACCGACGAACACCGCATAGAACTGCACTTCCGGCGGGATGCTCCAGAGCGCCGAGACGTTCCCCGAAAACAGGATATGACGGGCGAAGTTCCAGCCGAAGATGCTGTAGACGAAATCGGGGTCGATAAAGCGGCAGATCAGAAACGAAGCCATCACCACCGTCAGATAGGCAGGTGCGATGCGCGAAAAGCGAGCCACGGCGTACTTGAGCACGGTATCGGTGCTGAAGGGCTTTTCGCAGTACAGGTACGACATCAGGAAGCCGCTGAGGGTAAAGAACACCATCACGCCTACTTCACCAGGGTGCAGGCGGTGAATGCTGAAAAAACCGTTCTCGGTCAGGTGGGCGTAGACCACCAGAAGCGCTGCAAATCCTCGGATGCCGGTGAGGGCGTCGATCCGCTTGTTACTGTCCATAGGGGTCACCTGGTGAAGATGGTTTCAGGGGCGTGTCGCAGGAGCGCGTGGCGTGTCTTTGTTGCGGTTGCGCAGGATGTACAGCAGAAACAGCGGAATCCCGAGGATGTAACGCTTGAACAACCGCCGCGGTTCTCGGTACAGCCGATACGCCCATTCCAGCCCGAACTGGCGCGCCCATTGCGGCGCGCGCTCGACCCGGCCGGCAGCGAAGTCGACGATCGCACCGCCGCAGATGATCACCGCCGGGGTGCTGTTGAACGCGTGCTTTAGGCGCACGGCGACGGTTTCCTGCTTGGGCATACCCATCGCCAGCACCACCAAGGCCAGATGGCCTGGCCGGTAGTGCTGTTCGAAGAAACTCAGATAAGCGTCTTCGTCCTGAAAGCCGTTCAGCGTCAGTACCTCGCTGGTGCCCAGCAATGCCTGGGCGCCGGTGCCGAGCCACGGCTCCTGAGTGCCGAACACGAAGTACTGCAAGGGCAGGGCGGCATGGGCCTTCAGGTGGCTGACCACCTGGGGTATGAAGTCGGTGCCGTTGAGGTTCAGTCCTGGGTCCAGACCATTGAGTTTGCAGGCGAGCTTGATGCCGGCACCGTCGCGCAAGAGATAGTCCATCTCCATGAAGCAATGGCGGAACACGGGTTGTTGCTCGATAAGGTTGTACCCGTGCTGGTTCAGAAACCCGACGATCTGTGCGCATTCGGGGTTCTGCAAGCGGTGCAGCAACTGCTGGTACGCCTCTTCATCGCACAAATCCAGGCGGCTGAGAATGTCATCTCGGCAAGCGGTGGTCGTCATCGTTAATCCCGGCGATTTGGAGGGTATGTGCCCGGCGCGGTGTTTTTCGGCAAAGCGCTACCGCGTTACCGAAAAAATCAAGGTGCCCGGAGGGTCGAGGGCGCGCGGGCGCCCGGCAAAGGAAATCGTGAAGCGCTGGTACCCGGGGTTAGAAGAAGCCTTGATCCACGGTGATGGTGTCACCCGCGCTGACCGGAGTGTTGAGGGTGGCTTTTTCCGCGGTCCGGGCATTGTCCGAGCCATGGATGATGGTGATGCGCTTGCTCGAACCACGTTCGGTCAGGCCGCCGGCGAGGGCGATGGCGCCGTCGACCGTCAATCCTGGCTTGAAGGCATAGCCATTGGGCGACTTCACTTCACCGCCGATGAAAAATGGTCGATAGCTGGCAACGCTCACCGACACCCTTGGCGACACCAGATACCCTTGGCTCAGGCGCGCGGTCACGTCCTTTTCCACTTCGCTGGTGGTCTTGCCGCCGGCTTTCACTTCACCGATGAAGGGATAGGTGAAGGTCCCGCTGTCGTTGAGTTCGAGTTTGTCGATGCTCAAATCCTTCTCGCCGTAGACGCTGATGTTGATCACGTCTCCGGAACTCAGGCGGTAAGGCGCCGAGTCCGCGTGGGCGACCAGAGGCGAGGAGAGCAGCAGGATGAGGCTGGTGAAGGCGGCGCGAATATTCATGATGATAGTCCTGAAGTCGTCAAAGGCTGAGTTCTACGCTGAGCAGATAGATATTGCGGGTGAAACCTTCCAGCTCGGCGGTGGAGTCGTTCTTGATACGCAGATACCCGAGGCTGACGTCGACCCAGCGACGTGGGCCATAGGTGATCTTGCTACCAAAGATGTTCTGCTTGTCCTGACGGTCGACCCCCTCGTACTCGAGCTCGGCGTGGGTGTAGTCGAACGTGGTCTTGATCCGTTGGCTCCAGTGGTGCTCCCAGCCGAGTTTGCTAGTGACCACATGGATCGCGCTGGCGCCGTCGTCACCTTCGTCATAGGACTTATGGGTGTTCAAACTGAAGGTCGAGTAGGTGCGTGGCTTGTAATCGATGCCCACTTCCCAGGTCGGGCTTCGGTCGTTGCGATCGCTGTCGTTGAAATCCTTTTGTTCTTCGCCGATGCGCACCTTGCCGGTGGTCTTGGCGGTGGCATCCCACTCCAGACCAACCAGTGCAGCGGTCCCTACGCTGGTGCGCGGGTTACCGCTTTGCAAGTAGTCGAAATCGGTGTAGCGAACCTCGCCCAGCGCGCGGGTCTTGCCGCTGAGGCGGTGGTACCAGGTGCCGATGAACGCGGTGGTGTTGCGCTCCATGTCATCGTTGATGCCGTCGGCATTCTGGAATCGACGCTGCTCGTAATCCAGACCGAGGTCGATCTGGTTCTTCGCCGTCGCGGCGCCAAAGGTGTAACCGATGCCGGCATTCTTGACGGTGTAGCGGTCGTTCTCGGTACGCACCGTGGTGTCTGTGGTCTGTTCAAGCTGCTTGTAGCCCAGGTCATAGCGCAGGCGGTTACGCGAGTCGAACTCCAGCACGCTGCGAAAGGTGAGCTGGTGATCGGTGTGGTTAGCGCTGGAGTCGTCCCAGTAGGTCTGGTTGTTGCCGATGTACTGCAGCTGATAGCCGGTGTTGCGGGTCTCGGCCTGGAGCAGGAATATCGGCGCCACCGAGGAAATCCACGACGCTTGTTTGTGATCGGGCAGGGTGCGGAAGTTGTCGTCGTAGGACTGGGTCAGGTTGAGCTGCGGGGTGAAATCGAATCCGCCGATATCAATGCTTGCCGGCTTGGCCAGCTCGGCTTGGGCGTTGATCGAGAACGTACTGACGAGCGTGGCGGCCAAGGCGGTTCTTTTGATCATTTGTGCAATCCTTTGGGAGGTACAGCAACACAAGGCTATGAAATGACGTCTTGTTGTTGTCGGTGATATCAATGCAAAGCCCGTTGTCAGGCCAACAATCCATTGGCGATGCGCTGGCGCCACAGGTACACGGCCAAGGCTGTGATCAACATGGCGAAAGCAACGCCCGGCAAGCCGAACAAGGGCGCGGTGATCAGGGTGAACAGCGCCGAAAGGCCCATGGAGGCAAGCGAGATCACGGCGATCTCCCGGTCCTTGTGGTAGCCATACAAAATGTTGCTGGTGCCTTCCGAGACGGTTCGCAACAGGATTGCCGCCAACATGATGAACAGCACGCTCTTGTGCGCTTCGAACTTGTCATTGCCCAGATGCGCCAGCAACGGCGGCATCAGACACACCAGCACCACCGACATGCCCAGGCACCACATCCAGATCTCGCGCTGCATCGCGCGGCAAGATGAGTCGATCGAGGCCTTGTCGCCGCCTTGGATCACCGCAATGATCCGCGGCCCGAGTTGGCTGGTGACGCCAAAGAAGATGACGTTGTTGATCGCATTGGTCAGCGACCAGAAAAACGTATAAACCCCGGTGGCTTCGAGCCCGAGAAAGCTGGTGACCAGAAAGCGGTCCAGGTACAGCGAGCCCGAACTGCCGATATCCGAGATGTAGAAGTTGCGGCCCTTGCGGATCATTTCCCAGGCTTGCTCGCGATCGAATCGCGCCAGCTTCCAGGCCCGAGTGACCACGGCTGCGGCCAGGCAGATCAGCACCACCACCAACAGACTCGCCAGCCAGAATTCGACGATCACCGTGACGCTGCGGTACTGCGGCATGTACCAGGCCATGCCGATGAACAGCAGCGGCCAGGCACCCGAGCGAATGAATACCAGCACGGCGGCGAACTTGGACTTGAAGCGCGCCACCAGAGCGGCATTGATGTCGGTGGCCAGATGTTCCAGAAACAGCGTGATGGCCACCAGCAGCAACAGCAGGTGGTCTGCGGCCGGGATCAGCAGGCTGATGATGAAAACCGCCAGCGGCGTGAGCACCGCGTGCAGGATCAGGGTGATGCTGACTCGGGTCGACAGCAGCACCATGGCTTGCGGGCGGCTGACGTTGACCAGGCTGCGGCTGCACGGGCCATTGAGCCCCAGGCCGTAGAGCGCTGGGATCAGGGTTGCGCCGACGGCGATCAGGCCGTAGAGGCCGAGGTCCGAGAGGGTCATTTCCTTGGCGATGAACAGGGTCAGGACGAACTTGGACAGCAAGCCGGTACCGCGCAAGCCTAGCAGGAACAGACGTTCGATGATTCGATGCATACCAGCTCCGGCTCAGCGTCGGTAACGACTGAGGTAATTGGCGACGGGTTGTTCATAGGCGCGAAAGACCATGAGCCCGACGGTGATCGACAGCAGCTCGCACGCCAGGCAGAACAACAATTGGGTCAACAGGTCGGTGGCCGTGGTCAGGTGCTGGAACACCAGGCGGCACAGCGGCAGGCTGAACACGTGGGTCAGGTACAGGCTGTAGGAGGCATCACCGATAGCCTGCAGCCATCTGGAGCGCAGCGCGGGGCGTTGCAGCTCCAGGGCGCACAGGCAGTAGACGATCCAGGCTGCCGGCAAGCCGAACGCGAACAGCCGATCTTCGACGGTGAAGCGCAAATTGAGGATCACGATCGCGCCGATTCCGGCCGCCAGCATCGCCGCAGCGATCGTGGGCCTTGGATACCAGCCACGCTTGACCATCACCGCCACCAGTACGCCGAAGTAGAACTCGAACACCATGGGGTGACCAAACACCGCCAACGCAGGGGAGTGGCTGTTGAAGGTGGCATTGGCCCACACCAGTACGCCGAACACGGCGGGCAACAGCAGCAGGCGAGCGGTGGGCTTGACGAACATCATCAGGCCGAAAAGGACATAGAAGAAGGCTTCGTAATTCAGGGTCCAACCGGGCACCAGTAGCGGCGTCAACAGCATTCCTTCTTCGCCAGGGCCGGTATACGCCGGGTTTGGCGCCGGCCAGAACAGCAGCGACGAGATCAAGTGATGGCCTTCGAGCACCGTGTGCTTGAGCACGTTAGGCGCGATCAGCGCCACCGCTGCGGCAAACAGGGTCAGGGTCCAGTACAGCGGAATGACACGGATGATGCGTTTACGCATGAAAGTGAGTGGGGTCATCTTGCTGTTGACGGTGGTGATCCACATCAAAAAACCGCTGAGCACGAAAAATAGATCCACGCCTGGTTCGCCGATTCTGGGCAGCGGCGTGGCGATGCCCATGGTATCCAGCTGCACCAGTGCATGGAAATACACCACCATCAGCGCCGCGATGCCCCGCAGGTATTGCAAGTAGTAGAAATTGTGGATGGTCTTGGTCACCGCTGGCGCCGGGACGGCGGCAGGCTGCAGGGCGGCGGTCAATGCGCTGTCTGGGGTCATGTTGCTCATATCACTCCCTCACTGGTGCCGTCGATGTCCGATTCGAGCGTGCTGTGGTAAACCGCCATGATGTCCTTGGCCACGGCCGGCCAGGAAAACTGTTCGGCGTACGTCTGAGCTCTGAGTGCGGCTGTTTCCGACCAGCCTTGGGTGAGCAACAGATAGGCCTGTTCGAATGCCTGGGGGTCGTGAGCGAACAAGCGGCCACAGCCGGCGCCGCTGACGAAGTCGATGAACGACGGCGGCTGATCGGCCAGAAACGGCAGCAGGCCGTAGGACATCATTTCCACCACGCCTAGGCCGAAGCCTTCATATTCCGAGGCGCTCACGGTGTAGCGCGCCGTAGTCAGATGCTGGCGGATCTGCTCGTCGCTCTGATCGAGCACCAGTGTCACCCGGTCGCCACAGCCGAGGCGGTCGATAAGTGCGCTCAGCGCGTCGGCATCACCGGTCTTGCTACGCCCGATGATCTTAAGCATCCCCATGGGGCAATTCAGCGCGGCATAGGCTTCGATCAGCCACGGCAGGCGCTTGTTGGAGCTGAAGCGGCCCAGGTAGACCATGTCGTGGGTGCGGCTGGTGGCCTGGACCGGGCCGAACTTGCGCAGGCGCGTACCGTTCTTGATGAGTTGGGTGCGCGGGGCGATCTGCTGGAACAAGGCATGATCGTTATCGCTGCAACTGAGAATGGCGTCGGCGCCCGACAGGGTGAAGCGCGTGATGGTCTGAAAGAACAGCTGCTTGATGCGCTGGTTCTTGTTGGTATGGAAAAACCCGCCGTGGGTAGACACCACCAGCTTGCTGCCGAAACGCCCGAGGCGCTTCATCAGCGACAGATAGTCGACAATGAAATCGATCGCATGCACATGGACGATATCGGCGCCATCCAGTGCCTTGAGGTCGAGGCTGCACACGGGATAACGCTGCGAACCTTTCCAGGCGAAACGGCGGACCTGAATCCCTTTGCAGACCTCCAGGGCCGGCAGCGTTTCGTCGGTCTGAAAATCGCTGTTGAGGGTGAAGACCTGAACATTGTGGCCGGCGCTCAGCTGCTCGTACGCAAGGTTCTCCACGTAGTCCTCCAGGCCGCCAACGCTGGGATGAAATTGGCGGACCACATGGATGATATTCATGCTTTGCTCCTTGCGGGTTGTTGCGGTTGAGTGACCGCCGAGTGCTCTTCGGCAAAGCGCTCGGGGCTGGAGATGAACCCCACCAGCAACCACAACAGGGCTGCGACCTTGATGGAGAAGATGGCTGTGCCGCCAATCAGCAGGTTGACGAAGATGTAGATCGTCAGGCCATAGGCACAGCGCATCTGCGCCGGTGTGCGCTGCGGGATCACGAACGACACCATCAACCAGAACAGAATGAAACCGATAAAGCTGCTGGAATAGATCACGTAGGGATAGCCAGCATCCATGAGGCTGGCGAGCTGGTTGATCTGCATCCCCAGATACTCAGGGAAGCCCATGTTGGAAATGATGCGCCCGGTATGGGAAACCCGACCGGCGAAGTCGTCGTTGATATAGTGCGGGTACATATTGTAGATGGTCACGCCGGCGACAATGATCAGCGGCGCAACCAGTACGTTGAGGTAGCGCGGCAGCCGCGGGTAGACGAAATAACCAACGATCGACAACACGAACAGGATCGAGGTGGTACGGGTGTTATTGGACAGGATGATCAAAGCTGCCAATGCGACGTGCACCACGCGCTCGCGAAAGCTCAGGCGTGGCCAGCAGGCGAGCAGAAACACGCACAGCACGGCGGCGAAGTTGGCCAGCGACACCTGCTCCAGAAACAGCGAGGAGGTGCGTGGGCCGGCAAAGATGCCGAACGAAAAGCGCCCTGCGAAGCCCAGCGCGTTACGGAAGATACCAGTGTCATCAAGTTCGAATTCAGGCATGCCACGGGTATTGAGGAAATACACCGCGGGCTTGAAGATCTGTGCGTAGGTGAGCAGCGAGGTCATCTCGATCAGCATGACCCCGAGCACCAGCACGCTGACCACCAGGAAGGTCTTGCGCAAGGTGGCGAACTGGATATTGCGCCCCAGACACAGGAACAACGTGATGATCAGCGCGTTGCGAAACGCATCCACGAACAGCACGCCGTTCATCAGGCTAATGGCCATGGCGATCGCCAGCGACGCCACGCAGTACCAGAGGATATTGGCGCAATCGTGCTTGATGCCGTCCTTCACCAGTTTCACCAAGCACACGCTCAGGATCATGATTTCGGTGACGGCGACCAGTGCGAAGTTGACCGAAAACACATGGGCGTTGATGAACGCCAGTAGCGCGTTGTAGGTCACGGCGAGCAGCGTCAGCCCGAGCACCCAGCGATCCACAGGAGCATGGGCTTGTACCAGCTGCACGGGGACCGGACGGTCGTGGAATCGCAAGGTGGAATCGTTCATATACGTACTACCCCAGTGATTCAGATCGTCTTGGCCGTGCTTTTGTCAGGGTTGGGCAGAGCGCTGTAGTCGTAGTAGTCGTAGAAACCGTCGAAGCGACCGCCGTTCTGCAGGGACTTCTTGATGTCGACCTGGTTGAGTACCACACCCCGCAGCGGTGCATTCTCTTGGGCCAGACGATCAAGACCTTTTTCCGCCAGGCGCGCGGACGTGGAAGCGGCCTTGATCACATAGATGACCGAGTCGGCGAAGTACGACAGAACCAGTGCGTCGCTGACCGCATGTGTCGGCGGAGAGTCGATGATGATGGTGTCGTAGCGATCTTTGAGCATCTTCAGGGTATTGAGGAAGGCGCGGGAAGACAGCATCTCCAGCGGGTTATGCACTTGCTTGCCAGCGCTTAGGAAGTCGAAACCGTCCTTGCTCTGGATGCACGCTTCAAGGGACGCTTCGCCATTGACCAGGTCCGTCAGGCCAACGCCGTTGACTGGCGAGCCGAGCATCGCGGCCAAGCTTCGGCGGCGCAGGTCGATGTCGACGAGCAGGGTCTTTTTCAGCTGGCCCATGGCGCCGGCGAAGTTGATCGAGAACGTCGATTTGCCTTCACGTGGTACCGACGAGGTGATCAGAATCACCTGCTCCGGCTTCTCGATGGTATTGAGAATGACACCGGTACGGATGGTGCGGATCGATTCGCTGAAACGTTGCTCGGCGACGTCGCCGAACAGAATGCCAGGGTGGCGTTTCTTGTTCAGCTTGGTTTTAGGCACGATGCCTAGCACGGGTACGTTGAGCCGGCTTTCGACTTGCTCGATGGTCTTGAAGGTCTTGTTCAGCGCTTCAAGGATCAAAGCCAGGGCACTGCCCAGAATCAAGGTCAAGATGGCTGCCAGCGCTACGATCAACGGTTTGTTCGGACGCACCGGTACCATCGGGGTGATCGCCGGATCGACGATACGAATGCTGGCGCTGCCTAGATCGGACGTCGCGGTGGTTTCGCGCAGGCGAGTGGCAAAGGTTTCGTACAGCGCACGGTCGCCATCGACTTCACGTTGCAGTTCGCGCAGCTTGAACTCCTTGCGGGAGATATCTTGGATCTGCGACTTGTTGGAATTGAACGACGACACCAGCGACCCCTCGTTGGCCTGGGCCAGCTGGTAGTTGCGCTGGATGCTGGCGACCACTTGCTCTACCTGCGCCTTGAGGCTGCTGGTGGCGGCAGCTACATCAGAGTTCGCTGCTTCCATGGCGGGGTGACGCGGCCCGTAGCGGCGTGACAGTTCGTCGGCCTTGCCTTGAGCTTCGGCCTGCTGTGCGCGGAATTTCTGCACCAGCGGGTCAGCCAGCACAGCCGGGAGGCTGACCAGCTTCTCCCAGCCACCGCCCTGGTTGCTCTGCACCTGACGATACTGGCTTTCGGCTTCAGCGCGTTGACGGCGAGCTTCGATCATTTTCTCGCCGGTCACCGACAACTGCGCGGCGCTGACGGTACTGACGCCTTGAACGTCGACCAGGTTTTCTGCATCGCGGTATTGCTGCAGGCGTTCCTCGGAATCCTTGAGCTTGGCACCCAGTTCGCCCAGGCGGCTGTTCATCCAGGCGCTAGCGGTGCCTGAGGCGCCGATGGCGGCTTGCAGCTGGCTTTCCATATAGGCGTGGGCGAGGGCGTTGGCGGCCTTGGCGGCCATCACTGGATCAGTCATGTCGACTTGAATCTGCACCAGCTGGCTTTTGCCGAGCTGAGCGATATTGACCCTGCTCTGAAATTGACGGGTCACATTATTTGCGAGCTGTTCCGGGGTGGGGGCTGGCTCGTTGGCTTTCAGCCAGGAGCCGCCCACGCCGTGGGCCAACAGCCAATCCTTGAGGTGCTGCTTCACCGAGGGATGTTTGCTTTGATCGAATTCAGGGTATTGAGCCAAGCCCAATTCCTGTACGACCTGGTCGGCGGTGGTGCGCGACTTCATCAGCTCGAACTGGCTTTCCAGGTACTGATTCGCCGCGTTGGAGTCACTGGCGGTATTAGGGTCGAAGGACACCACCTTGGCGTTCTTCTCGCTCACCATCAAGGTGGTGGTGGCCTGGAACACCGGCGCCATTTGCAGCGCGACGAAGGCCGTGGCAGCCGCAACTATGACCGTACAACCAATAATCGGGAATTTCCTGCGCCAGATGGTCGAGGCCAGTTGCATCAGGTCAAGGTGCTTCGGCGCGTTATCGGGGTGATGTGCATTCACATTGGGTGACATCACGCGAACATTAGTTTGCATAGATTGGGCTCTCATCAATAGGACAGCTACCCGCGCACGGCGGCGGGTACCGACAGGGGCAGGACAGGACGGCGCGAAGGGGACGCGGCTTTATTCGATCAGGTCAGGGAATAGCGAAGGGGTAGGGCGGCAGCGCGACGGCGCTGCATCATTACAATGTCAGGGGCAGCTATTGGTTTCTTTGACATGGGGGCCGACAACGGCCCATTGCGGTTTGTCTTTGCCGCCGTCCGGCTCGATCGACAGCGGGTAGCCTCCCCATAGCTCGCCGGCGGCCCAGTACGACAATGGCACGCACTTGGTGTGCAGGTAGGTCAGTAGTCGATCCATGGCTTTGAGGTACCCAGCGTCAGGCGGAACACCGAACTCGCCGAGCTGGCCTCGGCGATTATTGCGCACCAGCCATTCGACGAAGGGCTTGACGCGGTTCACGGCCAGGTCCGTATCGAAACTGGCCGGTATGGCGGTCTGGTAGGTGCCACTGGCGTCGACATCGGCATACATGTGCGCCGAGAACACCAGATTGTTGGCCGGGTCCTTGAGCAGCAACAGGTCGCCATTGAGGGTCGGCCAGTTCAGTGCGTTGGACCACGACTTGCCTTCAACATAAATAGCCTTCACCGGGTCGGCCGCGCGCACACCATTGATACCGGCCTGGGCGACGGAGGGCCAATAGGCATCGGCGGCACCGTAGGGTTCGTTCATCAGGTCGTAACCGACCAAGCCTGGGTGATCTTTCCAGCGATGCGCCACTCGACGCATGAAACTCTCGTAATACGTCAGCGGCACGTCGCTGGTACCAATGACCTTCTGGTAGTAGCGCCCGTAATTGTGGATGTCGAGAATAACGCCCATGTTGCGCTTCGCTGCTTGGGTCAGGAACTTGTCGATACCCTGGGCATATGCGGTGTCGAGCTCTTTCTCAGGCGTTGGCTGCAGGCGCTCCCACAGCACTGACAGGCGGATGATGCGAATGCCTCTGCTCTGCCAGCGATCCAGGTAGGTGCTGGAAGGGAAGGCATAGTCGTAACCGTTGCGCCCCGGCAGCACCCTGTCATTGAAACCCGGACCCGCGACATTCATATGCACCAGCGGCAAGCGATTGCCGTAGGGCACAAGTGTGTCGGCATGGGTCTCGACGCACGCCATCAGACAAAAGCCGACGAACAACGCACCTATCAACTTTTTCATCATGGCGTCCTGTGCTGATGTGGTGTGAACTTAACGCCCATGCAGTCTGCCGCAGATGGCAGGCAGTGACGCACGAACCAGACCGTATAAAAGAGGTTAGCGAAGCACCAGCAGAGAGCGGGGCACACAAGATGAGCGGTACGCGACGTATAAAAACGATTAACCACGCTACCGCCACAAGGTTCGTATGAACCTTGTCGTGAAAATCTTCTAGGGGATCAACAATGACGGCGAAAGCGTCATGTAACTGTCACTTTCAAGAAAGCAATTTGCGGGCCGCAGATTGGTCTCAGGGCGCCAATTTACACGAGTTGTATAGGATCTGCCAATAACTCATAGAAATATAAGGGACAATTAGAGCTCGATCTTGACGATTCTGACGGCCGGCATTATGAAGAAACCGTCAATAAAATGCCTTTTTAGTAGTGTCAAATTGCCATGCACCGAGTTGATACATTAGCCCTGGATTGGCGCACCGATTCGGGTCGCGTAGCGGATGGCAAAATGTCGCACCACGCTCGTCGAAATACCTTGCAACATGTTCGAATCCGAAAATCAAATCAGTTATCATACAACTGCCGCAAAGGCTGATGGCCTTTTCATGGCATTTCTTGCAATCGGTACCTGTGACAATGGCCGTTTGCCACCGTTCAATTTATTGAGGACTAATTTCGCCATGGGGCGCATCGTTCTGTTTTACCTGTTCCAATTCGCCAGACGCGTACTGCAAGGCTTCACCGCCCAGCCACGCGACGAGTCCTATAACCGCTATGAGGACAGCGAGGGGCGTTTGTCGAAAACCGCCATCGCCATGATCACGGGCCTGGGGCTCTACATTGCCATCGGTCTGGGTTACTACGTGAAAGTGCACTGCTGGGACGAATTGACCGACGCACAGAAAGGCGTGGTCGTACAGGCAATGATCGCCAACGATCAAGCGTTGTAAGGTTCAAGCCGCAAGACGATTCACCCGCTACACCCCGTCCAGCGCGTTCGCGCGGACTCCCACAAAAATAATCACACCGGTGGCTGACGTTCGATCTCATGAGTCATATCAGGCTCTTGCGGGTTCGGCCGCGCCGTTTTTGTCGACATTTCGGCACGAAGCTGCGGCAGGCACTCGGGATATTGATGATTGATGAAGGCGATCAGACGCTCGCGCACGTGACAGCGCGCATCGAAGTTCCTGGAGGAGTCCAGCGAGCTGAGGAGGATGCGTATCTGCATGGTTTTCTCGCTGGTGTCGGTGACCTGCAGTACGAAAACGCGCCCGTCCCATAGATGAGGTATCTCGTCACAGGCGCGCTTGGCTTCTTCACGCAGGGCTTCGAGCGGCATGGAATAGTCGACCCACAGAAATACCGAGCCAATGATATTGGCGCTGGCGCGCGTCCAGTTCTGGAACGGCTTTTCGATAAAGTAGGTGAGGGGCACCACCAGGCGCCTTTCGTCCCAGATCTTGACCACCACGTAGCTGCCGGTGATTTCTTCGATGCGCCCCCATTCGCCTTCGACGATGACTACGTCATCGAGGCGGATGGGTTGGCTGATGGCGATCTGCAGCCCGGCGATCAGGTTGCCCAGCACCGGCTTGGCGGCGAAACCGGCGGCCAGCCCGGCCAGGCCTGCGGAGGCCAGCAGGCTGGTGCCGATCTGCTGCACGGCCGGGAAGCTCATGAGGATCAGGCCACTGCCGAACAGGATGACCAGCACGTTCAGGCAGCGCACCAGCACCCGCACCTGGGTCTGAATGCGCCGGGCGTTGAGGTTGTCCTCGACCTCCAGGGGGTTGCGCAGGGCGATGGTGTGGGCGACCGCACGTACGAAGCGCAGCGCCAGCCAGATCACTGCGGCAGTGACCAGCAAGCCGTTGACGTGACGCACGCTCTTGATCAGCAGCAGATCGTCGTCGGCGGACGTCCACACCGATTGCAGTGCCAGCAGCGGCATCAGCCACAGAGAAGGTTGCTCGGCGTTGTGCAGCAATTGCTGGGCGAGCAGGAACGGTTTGGAAAGGCGGCGCAGCACGACCAGGCCGACCCAGCGGATGAGGAGGATGACGATAACGGCAACGAGTGCGGCGGCGAGGGTCGCCAGCCAGGGCATGGGGAGTTTGTCGAGCCAGCGTTCGGGCAGCAAGTGATCCATGCGGGTACAGCTCCGGTGAAAGGGTTCAGTAAGAACCGACCCTGCGTTGGAGCTGGGGTTCCCGAGGGAGCTGTCTATCTCGGGGGATGCAGGCAAATATGGGAGCTGGCACTGGCCGCGAAAGGGCGCTGGCCCGGTCAGGTATCAGGCCGAGGCTATTTCACGGGCAGAGCCCGCTCCCACAGAGTACCGCGTTTGATCGAGAGTCAGGCCTGGCGCCAGTGCACCTCTTCGATACCGAACTTCTCGGCGATCGGCTTGCTGGTCTTCTTGACCTGGTCGCGGCCGAATTTGCCTATTCGGCCCACGCCTGCGTCACAACTCGCCCAATGCCAGGCTTCGGCGTTGTCCATGTTTGCGGCGCGGATCACGAATGATTTCGGCGCCCCGTGGAGGGTGTAGTCGATGACGAAGAGTTTTGCGCTGTTCATGGTGCTGTGAATCCTCCTTGTGATGCAGTACAGAGTGTGACGCGCGTCAAATAATTCCATTTGATTGCTCAGCGGTCTCCTGCCGGCCTAGGCGAGGCAGAACAGCGCCACTTGCGGGTCGTCGCTCAGCCATTGATGGCTGACTTTCCAGCCCGCCTGGGCGGCCAGGGCAGTGAAGGACTGCACCGTGAACTTGTGCGAGTTCTCGGTGTGCAGCGACTCGCCGGCCTTGAAGGCGAAGGCTTGCCCGGCCGCGTGGACGATCTGGTCACGCTGGCTGACCAGGTGCATCTCGATGCGCGCCAGCTCGGCATTCCACAGCGCCTTGTGAGTGAAGGTGGCCAGATCGAAGTCGGCGTCCAGCTCGCGGTTCATGCGGGTCAGCAGGTTCTTGTTGAAGCGCGCTGTCACTTGGCCCGCGTCGTCATAGGCGGCTTCGAGGATGGCGCTGTCCTTGACCATGTCGACCCCAATGATGAAGCGCGCGTCGCGACCCAGTAGATGATGGGTCGCGCGCAGGAAGTCCACGGCCTGGGCATGGGTGAAGTTGCCCAGGGTCGAGCCGGGGAAGAAGCCCACTCGAGCCCGGTCGCGAGTCGCCTCTGGCAAGTGCATGACCTTGGTGAAGTCGTCCACCTGAGGGGCAATCTGCAGATTCGGATAGGCGCTGCGCAGTTGCTCGCAAGCCCGCTGCAGCGCGTTGGGGCAGATATCGATCGGCACATAGACGCCCAGCTGCGGGGTGGCATCCAGCAGCAGGCGGGTCTTCTCGCTGGCGCCGCTGCCAAATTCGATCAGCGCGGCGTCATCCGGGATCAACGCGGCCATTTGCGGCGCGACGCGGGTCAACAGCGCCGCTTCGGCACGGGTCGGGTAGTATTCCGGCGCCTCGCAGATGTCCTCGAAGAGTTGCGAGCCGAGGGTGTCGTAGAAGTACTTGGGCGACAGGCTTTTTTGCGGTGCCGACAGCCCGACGATCACATCGGCGGCGAAGGCTTTGCGTTCCTCGTCCTGACCTTCGGTTTCCGGCCCGTTGCACAGCGCAGGGCGGGTATCCCTGGCCAGCCGCACGGCGCTGAACATCCAGCGCTGGTTGGCGGCGAAGAAGTTGCGATAGGCCGGGCGGGCGTGGTCGGGGCTGGTGACACTGGCGCCACCGCGCAGAACCATCTGGTTGATCATGAACTTGCCGTTGTATTCACCCACAGCGCTGGCCGCAGGGCGAAACCCGGGGTAGGCGCTGTAGGCGCTCTGGGTCCACTGCCAGCCGACATCGTCAAGTTGTTCCAATAGCCCGGCGTGGGCGGCAACTTCCCATTCGGCTTCAGTGGGCAGGCGTGCCTCGGCCCAGTGGGCGTAGGCTGCGGCCTCGAAATAGCTGACATGGGTCACCGGTGCATTCGGGTCCAGCGGGTGCAAGCCACGCAAGCTGAACTCGTACCAAGCGTCGTCTTGCCGATACCAATAGAAGGGCGCCTGCCAATCTTCGGCCTGGACCGTCGTCCACCCCTCTGAGAGCCACCACCCGGCTTGCTGGTAGCCGCCGGCTTCGATAAACGCCAGCCATTGACCGTTGGTGACCAGCCGATCGCTGATCTCGAACGGCTCCAACCAGACCTTGTGTCGCGGGCTTTCGTTGTCGAACGAGAAGCCCTCGCCTTGATGACCTATAGCCTGTAAGCCGCCGTCCAGCGCGCGCCATTTTCCCTTGCGTCCAGGTTTGTCGCGCGGCCAGAGGGAGTCGTAGGCAGGCTTGAGCGACGACAGGCTGAACAGATGAAGGGTGTCCATCAGCAGCAACTCTTGATGCTGCTGTTCATGTGCCAGGCCCAGGTCGAACAGTTCGTGGGCTTCCTTATTGAGCGTGGTTTGCAGCAAGTCCTGCATGTGCAGGTCGACGTAGGTTCGATAGGCCAGCACCTGGTCGAGCGTCGGCCGCGTCATCATGCCCCGCTGCGGGCGCGGCTGGCGGGGGCCAACGGCCTCGTAGTAGGAGTTGAACAGGTAGGCGAAGTGAGCATCGAACGGGCGATAGTCAACGAGGTTGGGCTTTAGCAGGAAGGTTTCGAAAAACCAGGTGGTGTGCGCCAGGTGCCATTTGCCGGGGCTGGCGTCGGGCATGGATTGCACGACCAGGTCCTCAGCGCTCAGCGGCGCGATCAACTGTTCGGTGTAGCGGCGCACGCTCTGATAACGCTGAGCGGCATCGTTGTGGGCGGGCAGGGATTTTACGCTGTGGGCGGTATGGTTCATCTATAGCGGCTCCAACGGCTCCGTCGCGGGCGACGATGGGGGACGGCAGGGGACTGCTGCCCGGTACGCACATGGCTGACTGCGGAGCGTGACCGGCCGCCAGGAGCGCAAGCGTTGGCATCACATCGCGCGCTGGCGAATCCGGGCACCGTTGCGCTCGCCTGCACGCTCAGGTTATTAATCTGAAAGATGTGACTGAGGTGAGCGCCGGGGGTTCGCATTATTTTGCGTGTAAGCACTTCAGTTCGGTCGAGTGGTCGCCAGGATGGGAGTGAACCGGGTGCCTTTCAGCTGGGTCGGACCTTCAGTATCCCCGAGTGGAGAGGCGTATGACCGGCGTGCATATTGGTATATCAGGGTGGCGCTATGCGCCGTGGCGCAAGGATTTCTATCCCGAAGGCCTGGCGCAGAAGAACGAACTGCATTTCGCCTCACGAGCGGTCAGTAGTATCGAAATCAACGGTTCGTTCTATGCCCTGCAGACCCCTGAGCGTTATGCGCAGTGGTACAGCGATGCGCCCGAGCGCTTCGTCTTCAGCGTCAAGGGCCCGCGTTATATTACCCATACGCGGCGGCTGCGCGAGATTGAAGTGCCTTTAGCGAATTTTTTCGCCTCCGGGGTGTTTCAACTCAAGGAGAAACTCGGGCCGCTGCTGTGGCAGTTTGCGCCAAATTTCAAATTCGATGCCAAGCGCTTCGAGCATTTCCTGCAATTGCTGCCGCAGACCATGGCGCAAGCGCGCCGGTGTGCCGAGGGCTGTGACGAGCGGTTGCGCAAGCCGGGCTACCTGGATATGCCCAAGCGCGGCAAGTTGCGCCATGCAGTGGAGATTCGCCACGCCAGCTTTGCGGTGCCCGAGTTCATTGCCTTGCTGCGCAAGTACAAGGTTGCGCTGGTGATGGCTGACACGGCAGGCAAGTGGCCCTATGCCGAGGACTTGACCGCAGAGTTCATCTACATACGCCTGCACGGCGACGCTGAGTTGTACAAGAGCGGCTATTCGGCCGAGGCGCTCGAGCACTGGCGCCGGCGCATCGAACGCTGGGCGGCGGGGCAGCAGGTCGACGATGCAGTGACTATCGATTCGACCAAGGCGAACAAGCGAACGGCACGCGAGGTGTTCTGCTATTTCGATAACGATGTCAAGGTTCGGGCGCCCTACGATGCGCGCGCTTTGATCGACCTGCTGGATCTCGGTGCAACGCTGCAGGCGCGCCCTGGCGAACCTTTGTAGCGAGGCGCTTGCCCCGAACATTCGTATCGCGACAGGCCGGACTGCTTTCTGGGATTACGCCTCCCGGCTATCGTGTGGGTAGGAAAACCAGATAAATGGTCGATTTGGTTTATCGGATGGCTGAATCGATTATTGGCGGGATTTGGTTGCCAGGTTTGTTGATCTGGATCATCAGGCGTGGAATTACGAGTGCAGGTTGTCCGCAGGCTTTTGCGGTCCATGGCTGACAGGTATATACCAGAAGACTACTGCAGGCCCTGCCTGCCGCGTCGAATCACTGTCTGAGGATAGCCATCATGCAAGCATTAGGTTTATGCCCGCTGGAAATGCGCCAGATCATCGAGTCGGAGTTTCTGCCCCTCCGGTGCGAATGCCTGGAAGAAGAGGGCAATACGTTGATGATTCGTATCCACAACCCTGATACCGGGCAAGTCGACTTGAGCGTCAGCGGCATCGCCCATGAGCGATTCAGCAGCAGTCGCGCGATTCTTCAGCTGGTTGGGGAGCTGCGTGACGAGTTGTGCCACAAGCAGATGCCTCACGCGAAGGCCAGTTGATCGCCTCGCCCTCGTCTGCACATCCACCCTCGCAGGCGCCGCTTCCAAGCGCCTGCGCTGCATGCCTCAAACCGCAGCGTCTTTCTTGGTCAAAGGAATCGTGGTTAACTTTGCCTCTTCCCAAAAACCAGAAGGAATCAGTTCATGGCTCAAGTGACGCTTGGTGGCAACCCGATCACCGTTAATGGTCAACTGCCGCAAGCTGGTGCTGCTGCGCCGGCGTTCACGCTGGTAGCGGGCGATCTGTCCGAAGCGACGCTGGCGACCTTCGCTGGCAAACGCAAAATCGTCAACATCTTCCCGAGCGTGGACACGCCAACCTGCGCGACCTCGGTGCGCAAGTTCAACGCGCAGGCCAACGAGCTGGCCAATACTGTGGTGCTCTGCGTGTCTGCCGATCTGCCATTCGCGCAAGCGCGTTTCTGCGGCGCCGAAGGCCTGGAAAACGTCAAGAATCTTTCGACCTTCCGCGCGGCGGAATTCGCCAGCAACTATGGCGTCGCCATCGCCGACGGTCCGCTCAAGGGCCTGACTGCCCGCGCCGTGGTGGTGCTGGACGAGAACGACAAGGTGCTGCACAGCGAGCTGGTCAAGGAAATCAAAGAAGAGCCTGATTACGAAGCGGCGCTGGCCGTCCTCAAGTAATCCGAGCACCTGAACAGCAACGGCCTGGCGTTTTCGTCAGGCCGTTTTTATTTGTGCGCACGTCCTGGGGCCGTAATGGCATAGTACTGGCGGGGGAAATCAAACCCCTGACATCTCAGGATACGTAAATTGCCCGTAAAGGCGCTTTGCTAAATACGTATCAATGCTTATCTTGCATCCCTCTGAATGTAAAAGCCTTCTTGAACAAGGGTCGTCCACCCCATGCAATCGTCTGATTCGCGCCGTTTTTCCCTTCGCTGGCTGTTGTTCGTCGTGTTGTTGATCGTGTTGGCAGGCGCTGCTTGGTGGTATTGGGCGCATCGCGCTGAAACAGGCCAGGCCGCCGCAGGCCCCGGCGCGACGGCGGGCAGCCATGGTGGACACGCCGGCCGTCGTGCTGGCGGCCCTGGCCGGCCTGGCTTCGGTGGTTCCGAGGAGCCCACGCCGGTGCGCGTGGCGGCGGTCACTCAAGGTGATTTTCCGGTGTACTACAAGGCACTGGGCACGGTGACATCGACCAATACCGTGAGCGTGCGCAGCCGCGTTGCCGGGGAACTGGTCAAGGTCAATTATCAGGAAGGCCAGGTGGTCAAGGCCGGCGACCTGTTGGCGCAGATCGACCCACGCAGCTACCAGATCGCCCTGCAACAGGCGCAAGGCACCCTGGCGCAGAATCAGGCATTGCTCAAGAACGCGCAGATCGACCTGCAGCGCTACCAGGGGCTGTTCAAGGAGGACAGCATCGCCAAACAGACACTCGACACTCAGGCGTCTCTGGTGGGGCAGTACCAAGGCACCATCAAGACCAACGAGGCAGCGGTCAACGATGCCAAGCTGAACCTCGACTTCACCCAGATTCGTTCGCCGATCAGCGGCCGCGTCGGTTTGCGCCAGCTGGACGTCGGCAACCTGGTGGCGGCCAATGACACCACCGCGCTGGCGGTCATCACCCAGATGCAGCCCATCACCGTGGTCTTCACCCTGCCGGAAGCCGAGCTCAACCCGGTGCTGGAGCGTTACCACAGTGGCGCTACACTGCCGGCCGAGGCCTGGGATCGCGGTGACGCCAAACTGCAGGCCAGTGGCGTACTGGCAAGCCTCGACAACCAGATCGATATCACCACCGGCACCCTGAAGTTCAAGGCCCGCTTCGAGAACCGCGACGAGGCGCTGTTTCCCAATCAATTCGTCAATATCCGGCTGCTGGCCAACACCCTCAAAAACGTAGTGCTGGCCCCGAGTGCGGCGATTCAGTTCGGCACCGACGGCAGCTACGTCTATGTGGTCGGCGACGACAAGAAGGTCAGCCTGCGCCAGCTCAAGCTTGGTGCCAGCGACGGCTCTTCGACGGTCATCCTGAACGGCCTCAAGGCCGGTGAGCGGGTGGTGCTCGAAGGCACCGATCGCCTGCGCGACGGCAATGCCGTGGAGGTGGTCAACGATCCTGGCCAGGTGCCTACCGAACCGCGTCAGCACCTGCAGGGCAAGGACCAGAACGCCGGCGAAGGCAAGCACGGCGCATGAACCTCTCCCGCCTGTTCATCCTGCGCCCGGTCGCCACCACGCTGAGCATGCTGGCGATCATCCTCGCCGGTGCCTTGGCCTACCGGCTGCTGCCGGTCGCAGCGCTGCCGCAGGTGGATTACCCGACCATTCGGGTGATGACCCTCTACCCGGGCGCCAGCCCCCATGTGATGACCAGTGCGGTGACGGCGCCGCTCGAACGCCAGTTCGGGCAGATGCCCGGGCTGCAGCAGATGGCCTCGACCAGCTCCGGCGGGGCATCGGTGCTGACCCTGCGCTTCAGCCTCGATATCAATATGGACGTTGCCGAGCAGGAGGTGCAGGCCGCGATCAACGCCGCCACCAACCTCCTGCCCAGCGACCTGCCTGCGCCACCGGTTTACAACAAGGTCAATCCCGCCGACACCCCGGTGCTGACGGTGGCGGTCAGTTCGAAAACCATGCCGCTGCCCAAGCTTAACGATCTGGTCGACACCCGCATGGCGCAGAAGCTGGCGCAGGTATCAGGGGTCGGCATGGTGACCATCGCCGGCGGTCAGCGTCAGGCGGTACGGATCAAGGTCAACACCCAGGCGCTGGCGTCCCACGGTCTCAATCTCGAAGATGTGCGCACGCTGATCGGCGCTTCCAACGTCAATCAGCCTAAAGGCAATTTCGACGGCCCTACACGGGTGGCAATGCTCGATGCCAACGACCAGCTGCGCTCGCCCGAAGAGTACGCCAACCTCATTCTTGCCTACAGCAATGGCTCGCCGCTACGGCTCAAGGACGTCGCCGAGATCGCCGATGGCGCCGAAAACGAACGGCTGGCGGCCTGGGCCAACAAAAACCAGGCAGTGCTGCTCAATATCCAGCGCCAGCCCGGCGCCAACGTCATCGAGGTGGTCGACCGTATCAAGGCGGTCCTGCCGTCGATCACCGACAACCTGCCCGCCGGCTTCGACGTCACGGTGCTGACCGATCGCACCCAGACGATTCGCGCCTCGGTCAAGGATGTGCAGCTCGAGCTGTTCATCGCCATCGCCCTGGTGGTGATGGTCACGTTCGTCTTCCTGCGCCGCGCCAGCGCCACACTGATCCCCTCGGTGGCGGTGCCGCTGTCGCTGATCGGCACCTTCGGGGTGATGTACGTGGCGGGTTTCTCCATCAACAACCTGACGCTCATGGCCATGACCATTGCCACCGGTTTTGTGGTCGACGACGCCATCGTCATGCTGGAGAACATTTCCCGGCACATCGAGGAGGGCGAAACGCCCCTGCAGGCGGCGCTCAAGGGCGCTCGGCAGATCGGCTTCACCCTGGTGTCGCTGACGGTGTCGCTGATTGCCGTGCTGATTCCGCTGCTGTTCATGGCCGATGTGGTGGGGCGCCTGTTTCGCGAGTTCGCCATCACGCTGGCGGTCGCGATCCTGATCTCGCTGGTGGTGTCGTTGACCCTGACGCCGATGATGTGCGCGCGGTTGCTCAAGCGTGAACCACAACCCCACGAGCAGGGGCGTTTCTATCGGGCCAGCGGGCTGTGGATCGACTGGCTGATCGAGCGTTACAGCCACGGCCTGCGCTGGGTGCTGCGCCATCAACCGCTGACCTTGCTGGTAGCGGTCGCCACCCTGGGCCTGACCGTGGTGCTTTATATCGTGGTACCCAAGGGCTTCTTTCCGGTGCAGGACACCGGGGTGATCCAGGGGATCTCCGAAGCGCCCCAGGCAATTTCCTTCAAGGCCATGAGCCAGCGCCAGCAGGCGTTGGCGGACGTCATCCTGCAAGACCCGGATGTCGACAGCCTGTCGTCCTATATCGGTGTCGACGGCGACAACGCCACGCTCAACAGCGGGCGCTTCCTGATCAATCTCAAGCCCCACGACCAGCGCAGCCTGACCGCCAGCCAGATCATCACGCGCCTGCAGCCGAAGGTAGACACCCAGGTCGGGGTACGCCTGTTCATGCAGCCGGTGCAAGACCTGACCATCGAGGATCGAGTCAGCCGCACGCAGTACCAGTTCAGCCTGTCGTCACCCGACGCGGATATGCTCGCCACCTGGAGCGACCGCCTGGTGCAGGCGCTCAAGCAGCATCCGCAACTCACCGATGTGGCCAGCGACCTGCAGGACAAAGGCCTGCAGGTCTATCTGAACATTGACCGGGACACCGCCAAGCGCCTGGGCGTCAACGTGTCCGATATCACCAACGCCCTGTACGACGCTTTCGGCCAGCGACAGATATCGACCATCTATACCCAGGCCAGCCAGTACCGTGTGGTGCTGCAGGCCGCCGACGGCGGGAGGATCGGCCCGCAGGCGCTGGAGCAGATTTACGTCAAGACCAGCAACGGCGCGGCAACCTCGACCAGCAATACCGCCACTGGCACCAACTCTGGCACCAACACCGAGGCCATCGGTGGGCAGGTGCGGCTGTCGAGCCTGGCCCACATCGAGCAACGGCAGACGCAACTGGCGATTACCCACATCGGCCAGTTTCCGGCAGTGATGATGTCGTTCAATCTGGCCGAAGGCGTATCACTGGGCGAAGCGGTGGCGTTGATCGAGCAGGTACAACACGAGATCGACATGCCGCTGGGTGTGCGCACTGAATTCCAGGGCGCGGCGCAGGCGTTCCAGGCATCGCTGTCGAGCACCTTGTGGTTGATTCTCGCGGCTATCGTGACCATGTACATCGTCCTCGGTGTGCTCTACGAGAGCTTCATCCATCCGATCACCATCCTCTCCACGCTGCCGTCCGCCGCGGTCGGCGCCTTGCTGGCCCTGATCCTGACCGGCAACGATCTGGGGATGATCGCGATCATCGGTATCATTCTGCTGATCGGGATCGTCAAGAAAAACGCGATCATGATGATCGACTTCGCCCTGGACGCTGAGCGCAGCCGCGGCATCGATCCGCAGACGGCGATATTCGAGGCAGCGCTGCTGCGCTTCAGGCCGATTCTGATGACGACGCTGGCGGCGCTGTTCGGGGCCATCCCGCTGATGCTGGCGACGGGTTCCGGTGCCGAGTTGCGGCAGCCGCTGGGGCTGGTGATGGTCGGTGGGCTGTTGGTGAGCCAGATGCTGACCTTGTTCACCACGCCGGTGATCTACCTGTATTTCGATCGCCTGGGTCGTCGCTGGCGGCCAAAGGCGCGACCTGCCGCACCAGGTGTCGATGACAGTGCCCATGTCGTCAGGCCGAGCCATGAGTGACGCGCGATGAACATCTCCGGACCGTTTATCCGTCGTCCTGTCGCCACGCTGCTGCTGAGCCTGGCGGTCATGCTGCTGGGCGGCGTGGCGTTCCGACTACTACCGGTCTCACCGTTGCCGCAGATGGATTTTCCGGTGATCGTGGTTTCGGCGCAGCTGGCTGGCGCCAGCCCAGAGGTCATGGCGTCGACTGTGGCCACGCCGCTCGAACGGGCGTTTGGCAGCATCGCCGGTGTCACCAGCCTCAACAGCCGCTCCACTCAGGGCTCGACCCGGGTGATCCTGCAGTTCGACCTCAAGCGCGATATCAATGGCGCCGCCCGCGAAGTGCAAGCCGCCATCAACGCCTCGCGCTCGCTGCTGCCCAGCGGTATGCGCAGCATGCCCACCTACAAGAAGGTCAACCCCTCGCAAGCGCCGATCATGGTACTGGCACTGACCTCCACGGTATTGCAGAAGGGCGAGCTCTACGACCTGGCCTCGACCATCCTGTCCCAGAGCCTGTCTCAGGTGAATGGTGTCGGCGAGGTGCAGGTGGGCGGCAGTTCGTTGCCAGCGGTGCGGGTCGAGCTCGAGCCTCAGGCGCTGAGCCATTACGCGGTGTCGCTGGATGATGTGCGCAGTGCGATCGCCAATGCCAACGTGCGCCAGCCCACCGGCTTCGTCGAAGACGCCGCCAACAGCTGGCAGGTGCAAACCAACGACCAGCTGGAAAAAGCCAAGGATTACCGGCCGCTGATCATCCGCACCCAGGACGGCGCGGTGTTGCGGCTGTCGGACGTCGCTCGGGTCAGCGATGCGGTCGAGAACCGTTACAACGCGGGCTTCTTCAACAAGCAGGCGGCGGTGTTGCTGGTGATCAACCGCCAGACCGGCGCCAACATCATCGAGACGGTCAAGCAGATCAAGGCCCAGCTGCCGGCGTTGGAGTCGTTGCTGCCGGCCAGCGTCAAGCTCGACCTGGCAATGGATCGCTCGCCGGTGATCACCGCCAACCTGCACGAGGCCGAATTGACCCTGTTGATCGCCGTGGGCCTGGTGATCCTGGTGGTGTTCCTGTTTCTCGGCAATTTCCGCGCGTCGGTGATTCCGTCGCTGGCGGTGCCCGTGTCCTTGATCGGCACGTTCGCGGTGATGTATCTGTACGGGTTTTCACTGAACAACCTGTCGTTGATGGCGTTGATTCTTGCCACCGGGTTGGTGGTGGACGATGCCATCGTGGTGCTGGAGAACATTTCGCGGCGCATCGACGAGGGTGAAGCGCCGCTACAGGCCTCTTATAATGGCGCCCGCGAAGTGGGATTCACGCTGCTGGCGATGAACGTGTCGCTGGTGGCGGTGTTTCTGTCGATCCTGTTCATGGGCGGCCTGGTGGAAATGTTGTTCCGCGAGTTTTCCATCACCTTGGCGGCGGCGGTGCTGGTGTCGTTGCTGGTGTCGGTGACGCTGACGCCGATGCTCTGTTCGCGCTGGCTGCAGCCCCACAGCCCGGGTGACGAAAACCGCCTGCAGCGCGCCAGTGCGCGGCTCAACGAACGGCTGGTGGCCAGCTACGATCGCACCCTGGGCTGGGTCCTGCGTCACCCGCGCCTGACCTTGCTGGTGCTGCTGGTGACCATTGGCGTCAACGTCGCCTTGTACATCGTGGTGCCCAAGACCTTGCTGCCGCAGCAGGACACCGGGCAGTTGATGGGCTTTATCCGGGGTGACGACGGCATGTCGTTCGCGGTGATGCAGCCGAAGATGGAAATCTATCGCCACGCCTTGCTGGCGGACAAATCGGTGGCCAGCGTCGCCGGCTTTATCGGCGGCAACAACGGCACCAACAACGCCACCGTGCTGGTGCGCCTCAAGCCCATCGAACAGCGTGACGACAACGCTCAGCAGATCATCGACCGGCTGCGCAAGGATTTGCCACCGGTGCCCGGCGCACGGCTGTTCCTGATGGCTGACCAGGACTTGCAGTTCGGCGGCGCCCGTGACCAGCAGACTTCGCAGTACAACTATGTGGTGCAGAGCGACGACCTGGCGGCGCTGCGCCTGTGGTTTCCCAAGGTGGTCGCGGCCTTTCGCGGTTTGCCGCAGCTGACGGCCATCGATGCCCGCGAAGGCCACGGCACCGCGCAGGTCACGTTGGTGGTGGACCGCGATCAGGCCAAGCGCCTGGGCATCGACATGAACAGGGTCACGGCGGTGCTCAACAACGCCTATAGCCAGCGGCAGATTTCGACCATCTACGACAGCCTCAACCAGTACAAGGTGGTGATGGAAATCAACCCCAAGTACGCCCAGGACCCGATCACCCTCAATCAGGTACAGATCATTACCGGCGCAGGGGCCACGGTGCCGCTGTCGGCGATCGCCCATTACGAAAACAGCCTGGCGGACGATTCGGTCAGCCATGAAGGGCAGTTCGCCTCCGAAGACATCTCTTTCGACCTGGCCGAGGGTGTTTCCCTCGATCAGGCGGGGGCGGCAATCGAGCGGGCACTGGCCGGCGTTGGCCTGCCGTCGAGCATCATCGTCAAGAATGGCGGTACCGGCGGTGCCTTCGCGGCGGCGCAGAAGGGCCAGCCGCTGATGATTCTGGGCGCGCTGGTGATGGTCTATCTGGTGCTCGGGATCCTCTACGAAAGCTATGTACACCCGCTGACCATCCTCTCGACCTTGCCGTCGGCGGGAGTAGGGGCGTTGCTGGCCATTTACCTGACGGGGGGCGAGTTCAGCCTGATCTCGCTGCTGGGGCTGTTTCTGTTGATCGGCGTGGTGAAGAAAAACGCCATCCTGATGATCGACCTGGCCTTGCAGCTCGAACGCAATGAAGGCATGACGCCGCTGGAGTCGATTCGCCACGCGTGCCTGCAACGCCTGCGGCCGATCCTGATGACCACCATGGCGGCCATCCTCGGCGCCCTGCCGCTGTTGCTGGGCACGGCCGCTGGGGCCGAGATGCGCCGCCCGCTGGGCCTGACCATCATTGGCGGCCTGGTGCTCAGCCAGATCTTGACGCTTTACACCACGCCTGTTGTTTACCTTTCTCTGGATCGCCTTCGTCACCGGGTCAACCGCTGGCGTGGGGTGCGTACCGATGTTGCCCTGGAAACTCCGCTATGACTGCTCGTTTGCCTGATTCCCAGCCCTGCGCGTTAACCGTGCGGCTGTTCGCCGCCCGCGGGTCACGCGTTGCAGGGCTTGCCTTGTGCGGGTTGATGCTGAGCGCGTGCGCCGTGGGGCCGGACTACCATCGCCCGGCAGTCGCCGCGCCCGCGCAGTTCAAGGAAGCCGCGGGTTGGCGTCAGGCACAGCCCAGTGATGCCTTGGCACGCGGGGCCTGGTGGGAGCTGTATGGCGACGCGCAACTCGACGGGCTGGTGGAGCAGCTCAATCGGTCCAACCAGACGGTCGCGCAATACGAGGCCCAGTATCGCCAGGCGGCGGCACTGGTGCGCAGCGCCCGTGGCGCGTTCTTCCCCAGTGTGACGCTGGATGTGAGCAAGAGCCGCGCGAGCCAGGGCACCGGCAGCAGCGGTTCGAGCCTCAGCAGTTCCAGCAGCGGTATCCGCGACACTCACAACGTCCAGCTTGGGGTCAGCTGGGAGGCCGATGTATGGGGCCGCTTGCGTCGCGGCCTGGAGGCCGATACCGCCAGCGCCCAGGCCAGCTATGCCGATCTGGCGGCGATGCGCCTGAGCCTGCAATCGCAGCTGGTGCAAGCCTATCTGCAGTTGCGGGTGCTGGATGAACAGAAGCGCCTGCTGGAATCGACGCTGGAGACCTACCAGCGCTCCCTGACCCTCACCCAGAACCAGTACAAGGCCGGTATCTCGGGCCAGGATGCGGTGGCCCAGGCGCAAACCCAGCTGAAGTCGACCCAGGCTGACCTGATCGACCTGATCTGGCAGCGGGCCCAGCAGGAAAACGCGATCGCCGTGCTCACTGGCCAGGCCCCGGCGAATTTCAGCGTGGCGCCGGTGCAGAGCGTGCCGCAGCTACCGCAGATCCCGCTGGGCGTGCCGTCGCAATGGCTGGAGAGGCGCCCCGATATTGCTTCTGCCGAGCGCGCTGTCATCGCTGCCAATGCCAATATCGGCGTGGCCAAGACCGCTTACTACCCGGATTTGACCTTGAGCATGGCCGGCGGCTATAGCAGCAGTACCTTTGCCAATTGGATCTCCCTGCCTAACCGTTTCTGGTCGGTGGGGCCGCAGCTGGCCATGACCCTGTTCGACGGCGGCCAGCGTGCTGCCGAGGTGGAACGTACCGAGGCCGTCTACGACCAGACGGTGGCGCAATACCGGCAGACGGTGCTCAACGGTTTTCAGGAAGTGGAAAACTACCTGAGCCAGTTGAAGGTGTACGAAGACGAGGCGGGGGTTCGTCAGCAAGCGCTGGATGCGGCCCGGCAGTCGCTGCGCTTGACTACCAATCAGTACCGCGCTGGGGTGATCGGCTATCTGGATGTGGTGACGGTGCAGGCCACGGCGTTGAATAATGAGCGCACCGTGCTGGCGTTACAGCAAAGCCGGCTGATTGCCAGCGTGCAGTTGATCGCCGCGCTGGGTGGTGGTTGGGATGGGGAATTGAATCGGCCGTAATGTACGGCTCAGGTGCGACTTGCACTGCAGGAGCAAAGCTTGCTCGCGAAGGTGTCGGCGGCCAATGGTGCTACGCCTGACGTCTTCGCGGGCAAGCCTCGCTCCTGCAGAGGCAACGAGCGCTTAGACCGGGAACAGCTCGCTCAACTTCATCGCCAGCATCATGTCGCCTTCAGCGCGCAGCTTGCCGCCCATGAACGCCTGCATGCCGTCGGTCTCGCCGCTGACGATGCCCTTGAGCGTTTCGCTGTCCATCACCAGAGTGACCTGGGCGTCCGGGTTTTCGCCTTCCTGCAGTTCGCAGGTGCTGTCCTTGACGATCAGCGAGAAGTTCTCGGTCTCGTCGATGCGGAAACCGAACACCAGGTCCAGGCCGCCGGCGGCAGCGGGATTGAACTTGGCCTTCATCTTTTCAACGGCTTTGGCTACATCGGTCATGGCGCGTTCCTTATTGGGTGATTTGAGCAACCGCCCGGGGTCCAGGCGGGCGCTGATGGGGGTGGTTGGAAATTGACCACTCCCAAAGCAGGACCCGACGAGGTTAGGGGGCCCCCAGCGAGCTGTCAACGAAAACATACAAGCGTTTGAAAAGCTCGTTTGAATTTACATTCAGGCACTCGTGCGCTGGCAGCAAAAGGGGCCAGTTCTGCTGCTTCTTGGCCCCTTCATCACTGAGCCCCACTCCGAAAACGGCAAAAGGCCGAATGATCGGCCTTTTGGCGTGTTTGGCTGCCATGACGGCAGCCAATGGCAGGGCTGTGACGGACCTCAGCGGCGCCGGAACAGCGGCAGCGGCTCGTCGGTGGCGGCCTGGTAGGTCACGCTGAAGTCCTTGAGGCTTTCCAGCGCTTCGTACGGGTCCTTGTCGGCGCGCAGGGCGAAGGCGTCGAAACCGCAGCGGTGCAGGTAGAACAACTGGTCGCGCAGCACATCGCCGATTGCCCGCAGTTCACCCTTGTAGCCGTACCGATCACGCAGCAGACGAGCGTTGGAGTAGTTGCGCCCGTCGGTGAAGGCCGGGAAGTTCAAGGCGATGACCTGGAAGTGCTCGACATCGTCACCGATCTCTTCGGCTTCTTCGTCGGCATCGAGCCACACGCCCAGGCCGCCATCGCGGGCCTTGAGGGCGTTGCCGTGTTCGCGCCACAGCGCCAGCGGCACGATCAGGTCGTCGCAGTTGCTGATGCTGTCAAAGCTCGTGTCCTTGGGCAGCAGGTGCCAGGTCTCGTCGATGACGGCATTGTTCTTAATGATTCGCTGCATAGACGCGCTCCTTGAACGGATCGATACCAATACGCTGGTAGGTGTCGATAAAACGCTCGTCTTCCGTGCGCTTTTCTACATAAACGTCGATCAGCTTGCCGATCACTTCAGGCATCAGTTCCTGAGCGAAGGATGGGCCGAGGATCTTGCCCAGGCTGGCGTCACGGCTGGCGCTGCCACCCAGGGAGACCTGGTAGAACTCTTCGCCTTTCTTGTCGACACCGAGGATGCCGATGTGGCCGACGTGGTGATGACCACAGGCGTTCATGCAGCCCGAGATGTTGACGTCGATGTCGCCGATGTCGAACAAATAGTCCAGGTCGTCGAAGCGGCGCTGGATGGATTCGGCGATCGGGATCGACTTGGCGTTGGCCAGCGAGCAGAAATCACCACCGGGGCAGCAGATGATGTCGGTCAGCAGGCCGATGTTCGGCGTGGCGAACCCGCCTTCGCGCAGTTCCAGCCAGAGGGCGTGCAATTGTTGCTGCTCGACGTCGGCGAAGATGATGTTCTGCTCGTGAGAGGTGCGCAGCTGCCCGAAACTGTAGCGCTCGGCCAGGTCGGCGACGGCATCCAGCTGTTTGTCGGTCAAGTCGCCTGGAGCAACGCCGGTTGGCTTGAGCGACAGGGTCACAGCCACGTAGCCGGGCTTCTTGTGCGCCAGGGTGTTGCGGGCGCGCCAGCGGGCGAAACCTGGGTGCTCGGCTTCCAGCGCGCCGAGTTGGGCGCTGAAATCGCTCAGGGCCTTGTATTCGGGATCGACGAAGTGCTTGGCTACGCGCTGCAGCTCGGCTTCGGTCAGCGTGGTGCTGCCGCCGCGCAAGTGCTCCATCTCAGCGTTGACCTTTTCGGCGAACACTTCAGGGGTCAGGGCCTTGACCAGGATCTTGATGCGCGCCTTGTACTTGTTGTCGCGACGGCCATAGCGGTTGTACACACGCAGGATGGCGTCGAGGTAGCTCAACAGGTCTTGCCAGGGCAGGAATTCATTGATGAACGCGCCGACCACCGGCGTACGGCCCAGGCCGCCGCCCACCAGGACGCGGAAGCCCAGCTCGCCGGCTTCGTTGTACACCGGCTCCAGGCCGATATCGTGCACTTCGATGGCGGCACGGTCGGTGCTGGCGCCATTGAGAGCGATCTTGAACTTGCGCGGCAGGTAGGCGAATTCCGGGTGGAAGGTGGTCCACTGGCGGATGATTTCGCACCAAGGGCGCGGGTCGATGACTTCGTCGGCAGCGACACCGGCGAACTGGTCGGTGGTGACGTTGCGCAGGCAGTTGCCGCTGGTCTGGATCGCGTGCATCTGCACGGTGGCCAGCTCGGCGAGGATGTCCGGGATGTCTTCGACCGCCGGCCAGTTGAACTGCACGTTCTGGCGAGTACTGATGTGGGCGTAGCCCTTGTCGTAGTCGCGGGCGATCTTGGCCATCATTCGCGCCTGGCGCGACGTCAGTTGGCCATAGGGCACGGCGACTCGCAGCATGGGCGCGAAACGCTGGATGTACAGCCCGTTCTGCAAGCGCAGCGGGCGAAACTCTTCTTCGCTCAACTCCCCGGCCAGGTAGCGGCGGGTCTGGTCACGGAACTGCTTGACGCGGTCCTCGATGATCCGTTGATCGTACTCGTCATAAACGTACATAGTGGTCCTGTTCTCAGGCTGCTACAGCATCTCTGCATAACTGCGCGCACGGCCGCGCACTCCGGCTTCGGAGCCGACGGAATATACCCGTTTGCGGATATGCTTAATAGTGACGTTTGAATATAAGTAAATAACCCAAGGTTATAACTGGCATGGCTGTTAATCATTCAGTACTGAGTTTGGCCGATATCCCTACTTGTAAGAAGGGCATTGGTGAACTTGACTGTATTGTATGTCCTGCTCCAGTGACATCCCGTCCGATAACAATCACAAGAGACGACGCCTGATGAACCATTCGATCAAACCGCGTAAAAATGCCAGTCATGTCGATGCCTGGGCCATAGCCTTTGTGGTCATCCTGGTGGTGGCTGCAGTGGTGTTCTGGGCCAGCCATCACTGACCGGCTCTGGGTAATGGCAACTGGCCTATTCGCGGCCAAGCCCCGCTCCCGCAGGCGCACATCTATGGGAGTAGGACCTGCCCGCGAAGATGGCCTGCGGTCAGCATCATTCAGCTGTCATATCCCAGATTCGGCGACAGCCAGCGCTCGGTCACGCTGATGTCCTGGCCTTTGCGTGCTGTGTAGCTTTCAACCTGGTCCTTGTCGACCTTGCCCACCGCGAAGTACTGCGCCTGCGGATGAGCGAAATACCAGCCGCTGACTGCCGCCGTCGGGAACATCGCGTAGTGCTCGGTGAGGGTCACGCCGCTTTGGTTATTGGTATCCAGCAGCTCGAACAGCGTGCCTTTCTCGGTGTGATCCGGGCAAGCCGGGTAGCCGGGGGCAGGGCGGATGCCACGGTATTTCTCTTTGATCAGCTCGTCGTTCTCGAGTTGTTCATCCGGTGCGTAGCCCCAGTGCTCCTTGCGCACCTGCTGGTGCAGCCACTCGGCGCAGGCCTCGGCCAGGCGGTCGGCCAGGGCCTTGACCATGATCGAGTTGTAATCGTCGCCGGCGTCCTGATAAGCCTTGGCCACTTCTTCGGCGCCGATACCGGCGGTGGTGATAAAGCCGCCCACATAATCGGTGACGCCACTGCTCTTGGGCGCGACGAAGTCCGCCAGGGAGAAATTCGGCTTGCCATCGGTCTTGATGATCTGCTGGCGCAGGTGGTGCAATTTGGCCAATGGCTGGCCATCATCGCCATAGACTTCGATGTCGTCGTCCTGCACCTGATTGGCCGGCCAGAAGCCCAGCACGGCGCGGGCCTTGATGAGTTTCTCGTCGATCAACTTGCGCAGCATGGTCTGCGCATCGGCGAACAGCGCCGTCGCCGCTTCGCCCACCACCTCGTCGGTGAGGATGCGCGGGTATTTGCCGGCCAGATCCCAGGAAATGAAGAACGGCGTCCAGTCGATGTATTCGGCGAGCACGTTCAGGTCGATATCGTCCAGCACCCTGGCGCCGGTGAAGCTTGGCTTGACCGGCGTGTAGGTGCTCCAGTCGAACGCCGCCTTGGCCTCCAGTGCCTTGGCGTAGCTCAGACGCTCGGTGCGCGCACTGCGTGCGGCGGTACGCTCGCGGACTTCGACGTATTCGGCACGGGTGCGCTCGACAAAGCCGGCTTTCAATTCCTTGGACAGCAACTGGGTCGCCACGCCGACAGCGCGTGATGCGTCGGTCACATAGATCACCGCGTCGTTGCTGTACTTGGGCTCGATCTTTACCGCCGTGTGGGCCTTGGAGGTGGTTGCGCCGCCGATCATCAACGGCAGGTGGAAGTCCTGGCGCTGCATCTCGCGGGCTACATGGACCATCTCGTCCAGCGAAGGGGTAATCAGGCCGGACAGGCCGATGATGTCGCACTTTTGCTCGCGAGCTACCTGGAGGATCTTGTCTGCCGGGACCATGACGCCCAGGTCGACGATGTCATAGCCGTTGCAGCCGAGCACCACGCCGACGATGTTCTTGCCGATGTCGTGCACGTCGCCCTTGACCGTGGCCATGAGGATCTTGCCCTTGGCTTCTGGCTTGTCGCCTTTTTCCAGCTCGATGAAGGGGATCAGGTGCGCTACCGCCTGTTTCATCACCCGCGCCGACTTGACCACCTGAGGCAGGAACATCTTGCCCGAGCCGAACAGGTCGCCAACGATATTCATGCCTGACATCAGTGGGCCTTCGATCACCTCGATCGGACGGCTGAAGGATTGGCGAGACTCTTCGGTGTCTTCGACGATGTGAGTGGTGATGCCCTTGACCAGTGCATGCTCCAGGCGTTTGTTGACTGGCCAACCGCGCCACTCTTCGGTCTCGGCTTCCTTGACGCTGCCATCGCCCTTGTATTTGTCGGCAATGGCGAGGAGGGCGTCGGTGCCTTCCGCAGTGCGGTTGAGGATCACGTCCTCCACCGCGTCACGCAGCTCGGCCGGGATCTGGTCGTAGATCTCCAGCTGGCCGGCGTTGACGATACCCATGGTCAGGCCGTTGCGGATCGCATACAGCAGGAACACCGAGTGGATCGCCTCGCGCACCGGGTTGTTGCCGCGGAACGAGAACGACACGTTGGACACGCCGCCGCTGGTCAGCGCGTAGGGCAGTTCGTCACGGATGTAAGCGCAGGCGTTGATGAAATCGACGGCGTAGTTGTTGTGCTCCTCGATACCGGTGGCGACCGCGAAGATGTTCGGGTCGAAGATGATGTCTTCCGGCGGGAAGCCGACTTCGTCGACGAGGATATCGTAGGAGCGTTTGCAGATTTCCTTCTTGCGCGCTTCGGTGTCGGCCTGGCCGGCCTCGTCAAAGGCCATCACCACCACGGCAGCGCCGTAGCGCTTGCACAGCTTGGCGTGATGAATGAACTGCTCGACGCCTTCCTTCATGCTGATGGAGTTGACGATGCCCTTGCCCTGGATGCACTTGAGGCCGGCTTCGATGACTTCCCACTTCGAGGAGTCGATCATGATCGGCACTCGGGAGATGTCCGGCTCGCCAGCGATGAGATTGAGGAAGGTAACCATCGCCTTCTTCGAATCGAGCATGCCCTCGTCCATGTTGATATCGATCACCTGGGCGCCGGCTTCGACCTGCTGCAGGGCGACTTCGAGGGCTTCGGTGTAGTTGTCTTCGCGGATCAGGCGAGCGAATTTCGCCGAGCCGGTGATGTTGGTGCGTTCGCCGACGTTGACGAACAACGAGCTGCGATCGATGGTGAACGGCTCCAGACCCGACAGGCGGCAGGCCTTGGGGATGTCCGGAATGACCCGCGGCGCATACCCGGCGACGGCCTTGGCGATCGCGGCAATATGGCCGGGTGTGGTGCCGCAGCAACCGCCGACGATGTTGAGAAAGCCGCTCTGGGCAAATTCTTCGATGATGGCAGCGGTTTGCGAGGGCAGCTCATCGTATTCGCCAAAGGCGTTCGGCAAGCCGGCGTTGGGGTGCGCGGAGACGTGGGTCTCGGCCTTGTTGGCCAGTTCCTCGAGGTACGGACGCAGCTCGGCGGCGCCCAGGGCGCAGTTCAGGCCGACCGAGATCGGCTTGGCGTGGCGCACCGAGTTCCAGAAGGCTTCGGTGGTCTGGCCCGACAGGGTGCGGCCCGAGGCATCGGTGATGGTCCCGGAAATCATGATCGGCAGTTCGAAACCCAACTCCTCGAACACGCCCTGCACGGCAAAGATGGCCGCCTTGGCGTTCAAGGTGTCGAAAATGGTTTCGATCAGGATCAGGTCGGCGCCGCCCTCGATCAGGCCCTTGGTGGCCTCGGTGTAGTTTTCCACCAGTTCGTCGAAGGTGACGTTGCGGTAGCCGGGGTTGTTGACGTCTGGTGAGAGCGAGCAGGTACGGCTGGTAGGGCCGACGACCCCGGCGACGAAGCGTGGTTTGTCTGGGGTTTCGAGGGTCTTGGCGTCGGCCACCTGGCGGGCGATGCGGGCACCTTCGAGGTTGAGCTCGTAGGCCAGCGACTCCATGCCGTAGTCGGCCTGGGACACTTGCGTGGCGTTGAAGGTGTTGGTCTCGAGGATGTCGGCGCCGGCGTCGAGGTAGGCCTTTTCGATGGCCGCGATCACGTCCGGGCGGCTGAGCAGCAACAGGTCATTGTTGCCCTTGACGTCGCTCGGCCAATCGGCGAAACGCTCGCCGCGGTAATCCTCTTCCTCGAGCTTGTAGCTCTGGATCATGGTACCCATGCCACCGTCGAGGATCAGGATGCGCTCTTTGAGTGCTTGCTTGAAGACTGACAGACGAGTGCTGCGATCGGACATGGGAAGACATACTCTTTAGAGACAATTCGGGCGCTGAAGGCCGTTTACAGGGGATCGATGATAGCAAAGCTGCAACGCATTTGAGGGAGTTGGGATGAACATGAATAGCGCTCATGTTGAGCCCGGGGATGTGGCGGCTGGGCCCTTCGCCGCCGAACGCGGGACCTTTCTGGCAGGAACGATGGTGCTGAGTCGTACGAGTGTGGGAACTAGGCTTGCCTGCGAAAAAGCGATCTCATGGGTCCCGCATCAAATAACCTGTTACCACCCCGCGCGCACGCGACTGGCACCTGCGCGCGCCCGCCGGTATGCTGGGCGGACAAGCGCGCCGGGACAGCCGGGCGCTGTGCATCGGTTAAAGGAGCCCTCTTGAATTTTCTGTTCGATTACGCCAGCTTCCTGGCCAAGACCGTTACCCTGGTCATTGCCATCGTCATCGTCCTGGCCAGTATCGCCTCGCTGCGCAGCAAGGGCCGGCGCAAGACTGGCGGGCAGCTGCAGATCAGCAAACTCAATGATTTCTACAAGGGCCTGCGCGAACGCCTGGAGTCCGGCATGCTGGACAAGGATCAGCTCAAGGCCTTGCGCAAGACTCAAGCCAAGGCGGCCAAGGCAGAGAAGAAAAAGCCCGATTCCAAGGCGCGGGTATTCGTGCTCGATTTCGATGGCGACATCAAGGCATCCGCCACTGAAAGTCTGCGCCACGAAATCACCGCGCTGCTGACGCTGGCCACATCCAGGGATGAAGTGGTGCTGCGCCTCGAGAGCGGCGGCGGCATGGTTCACAGTTACGGCCTGGCTTCCTCGCAACTGGCGCGTATCCGCCAGGCGGGTGTGCCCTTGACTGTGTGCATCGATAAGGTCGCGGCCAGCGGCGGCTACATGATGGCCTGCATTGGCGAGAAGATCGTCAGCGCGCCGTTCGCGGTACTGGGTTCCATCGGGGTGGTGGCGCAGTTGCCGAACGTTAATCGCCTGCTGAAAAAGCACGATATTGATTTCGAAGTGCTCACGGCAGGTGAGTACAAGCGCACGCTGACAGTGTTTGGCGAAAACACCGAGAAGGGGCGCGAGAAGTTTCAGGAAGACCTGGACATCACCCACAAGCTGTTCAAGAACTTCGTGGCGCATTACCGCCCACAGTTGCAGATCGATCAGGTCGCTACCGGCGAAGTCTGGCTGGGTGTCGCCGCCCTGGACAAAAAGCTGGTCGACGAGTTGAAGACCAGTGACGAGTACCTGGCCGAGCGCGCCAAGGTCGCGGAGGTGTTCCACCTGCATTATGCCGAGCGCAAGAGCTTGCAGGAGCGGGTAGGGATGGCGGCGAGCACCGGGATCGAGCAGATGGCGATCAAGGCGTGGGGCAAGATCAGCCAGCAGCGGTTCTGGTAGCCCGCGTCACCCCCCGTGGGAGCGAGCTCGGCTCGCGAAGGCAGCATCGATGCCAGCATGACCGCCGGGATCGTGCACAGGCGTGATGACCCTTTCGTGAGCAGAGTTCGCTCCCACAGTGAATGGTTCGACCATAGTTTCAGCTGCTGTAGTGGCCATCAAGCGTTACAATCGGCTCCTGATGATTCAGGAAAACCGGCCAAATGCCTTACCGCTCGATCCTTTGCGCTCTCCTGCTGTTGTTTTGCGGGAGCCCTCAGGCGCAAACCCCGGCGACGCCGGTTATCTCCTACACCCATGACGTGCAGCCCATTTTTACCGAGCGCTGCATCGCCTGCCATGCCTGTTATGACTCCGCCTGCCAGCTCAACCTCGGCAGCGCCGAAGGGGCTGCCCGGGGCGCCTCCAAGGTGCCGGTATATGATGGCTACCGCAGTCTCGCGCAGGCGCCTACTCGGCTGTTCATCGACGGGTTCGGCCCTGAGCAATGGCGCCACAAGGGGTTTTACTCGGTGCTCGATGCCCAGGGCAGTCAGGCCGCGCTGATGGCGCGCATGCTCGAGCTCGGGCGTCAGGCTCCATTGACGCCGAATGCGAAGCTGCCCGACGGCATCGTGCTGGGGCTCGAACGGCAGAACATGTGCCCGATGCCGGGCGAGTTCAATGCCTACGCCGGTGCCCATCCCCGCGAAGGGATGCCATTGGCGGTCACCGGGCTGACCGATGGCCAATATCACACCTTGCAAGCCTGGCTCGCCCAAGGCGCGCCTGTCGATCAGCAGGCCGTGCAGCCGAACCCCAGCGAGGCGCGGCAGATCACTGAATGGGAGGCGTTTCTCAATGCCCCTGGCGCTCGGGAGTCCCTGGTGGGGCGCTGGCTCTTTGAGCACCTCTATCTGGCGCACATCTTCTTTGATCGCGGCCAGTCGGGGCATTTTTTCCAGTGGGTCCGCTCACGCACACCCAGCGGCCAGCCGATCGATCTGATCGCCAGCCGGCGGCCTGATGACGATCCAGGCACGACCTTCTACTACCGCCTGTGGCCGGTAGAAGGGGCGATCGTCTACAAGACCCACATCACCTATCCGTTCGACGCGGCAAAAATGGCGCGAATCAAGCAACTGTTCTACACCGGCGACTGGCAGGTCACCCGACTGCCGGGTTATGGTCCGCAGCACCGCGCCAATCCGTTCGAAACCTTCGCGCAGATCCCGGCAGGCGCGCGCTATCAGTTCATGCTCGACAATGCCGATTACTTCGTCGACACCTTCATTCGTGGTCCGGTCTGCCGCGGGCAGATTGCGACCGACGTGATTCGCGACAATTTCTGGGTGATGTTCCAGGCCCCGGAACATGATCTGTACGTCACCGACCCGCAGTATCGGGCCAAAGCCACGCCATTGTTGGCCATGCCTGGGCAGAACGACGACGTTGGCAGTGTGCTGGCCCTGTGGCTGCGTTATCGCGACAAGCGCAATGCCTACGAGGCACTGCGCCGCGATACCTATGGCGACGCACCGCCGCCGAGCTGGTCGAGCCTGTGGGCAGGTAACGACAATGCGCTGTTGAGTATTTTCCGTCACTTCGACAGCGCCACGGTGACCAAGGGCCTGGTCGGTGAAATACCGCAGACCCTGTGGCTGTTCGATTACCCGCTGCTTGAGCGCACCTATTACCAATTGGCGGTCAATTTCGATGTATTCGGCAACGTCGCTCATCAGGCGCAGACCCGCTTGTACTTCGACCTGATCCGTAACGGCGCCGAGGTCAACTTCTTGCGCTTGATGCCGGCTGACAGCCGTGAGGACTATCTCGATGACTGGTATCAGAACGGCGGCAAGCTGAAGATGTGGCTCGATTATCAGAAGATCGACGACAGCAAGCCCACCGGACTGGTCTTGATCAAGAAAGACCCCAAGGCCGATTTCGCCAGGCAACTATTGGCACGCTATGCCACGCTGAATGCCAACCCCGACCCGATCAACCGTTGTACCGGTGCCTACTGCTCGCGTCCGGGTGCGCCGCCCTTGATCCAGGAAGCCGAACAATCCCTGAGTCGCTTGGCATCGCGCCCGGCAGGTGGGCTTCAGGTCATCGATCGGATGCCCGAGGCGACCATGCTGCGGGTGGATGATGGCCAGGGCCATCGGGTGATTTACAGCGTGTTGCGCAACCGCGCGCACAGCAACGTAGCGTTTCTGCTGGGTGAATCGAGTCGCTATCAGCCAGCGTTGGACACCCTCACGGTATTTCCGGGGGTCATGACCAGTTATCCGAACTTCATGTTCAACGTCCCGGCGTCCGAAGTGCCGTCATTTGTAGACCAGATGATGGCGGTCAAGGATGCAGCCGGCTTCGAAAAAATCGTCGACCATTGGGGGATACGTCGCAGTCATCCGCAGTTCTGGTTCTATTTCCATGATCTGACGACCTACTTGCAGGAGACCAATCCGGTGAATGCCGGGGTGCTGGACATGAACCGCTACGAGAATTTATGACCGCCGTCAGTATCGCCCGCGAATGGCCGATCTGACTTTCTCGGGACCTTTTGCGCCAAAGTGAAGTCCGACGCAACACAGGGCGCCCCGAAAGGGTGCGCCAGTTGTGGGATTCAAGACAGGCGTTTGCAATGCTGATTTCGCTTCAAGCACTCAGGGCGCTTACCGCCTGGATGGTGGTCTGCCATCACTTCATGCAGATCTTTTTCGACTTTCACCCGAGCGGTCCGATTGGGCAGTTCTTCACCGACAGGGGGGCGGTGGGCGTCGATATCTTCTTCGTGATCAGCGGCCTGGTGATTTACCTGTCGACCCAGGACAAGGACATGCCCGCCGGGCGCTTTTTGCTCAATCGCGCTATCCGCATCATCCCGGCCTATTGGCTGTATACGGTGCTGATGGGGCTGATGCTGGTGTGCCTCGGCCAGTGGTTGCCGCACCCAGCGGTGGATCTGCCGCATTTCGTCCTGTCGCTGTTGTTCATTCCTGCGGAAAATCCAGGGGGATATGGCCTGTATCCCACCTTGAACGTGGGCTGGACGCTGAACTACGAAATGTTCTTCTATTTGCTGTTTTCATTGGTGTTCACGGTGCCTAAACGTCATCGGCCCCTGATCGTTGCGGCGGCTTTGTTTGTCGTCAGTGAGGTGTTGGGGCGTTACGGCGTGGTCAGTCGTTTCTATGAAAACAACATCATCTACGAATTTCTGCTGGGCATCGGCATCGGCATTCTCTACCGTCGGGGCTGGGTGGCACAGGGGTTCTGGGCGCCGTTGACGCTGATCGCGGCATCGGCGCTGGCGATCTACGAGCTGGATGCCAGTGACCGGTTGCTGCATTGGGGCGTGCCCAGCGCCATGATCGTGCTGGGCTGCGTGGCCATGGAGCCGTACTTCAAAGGCAGCCGGCTGCTCAAGGCGCTGGGGGACTGCTCGTATTCGGTGTATCTGGTGCATGTACTGGTGCTATACGGCGGCTGGCTGGCCAGCGAACACTGGCAGCTCAATCCTTACGCGGTGTTCGCGGTGTGCGTGCCGGTAATCGCGCTGATCGGGTGGGGTAGCTATGTCTTGATCGAGAAGCGCCTGTATTGGCGGATCAAAGCCTGGACGGATGTACGCCAGACAGCCTCTGCGCCGACGGTTATATCCCGACAAAAATACTAGGACTTTGTCAGCGGGCCAGGTTTGGCGTAAACTGCGGGCAAGTCTGTGAGGAACTTACATGAGCGCTATAACTATTACCGACGCTGCCCATGATTATCTGGCCGATCTGCTGCAAAAGCAGAACACGCCTGGAATCGGCATCCGCGTATTCATCACTCAGCCTGGCACCCAGTACGCTGAAACCTGTATAGCGTATTGCAAGCCCGGTGAAGAAAAGCCTGAAGACACCGCGTTGGGGCTCAAAAGCTTCACCGCGTGGATTGACGCGGTCAGCGAGGCGTTCCTCGATGACGCCGTCGTCGACTATGCGACCGATCGCATGGGCGGCCAGTTGACTATCAAGGCGCCGAACGCCAAGGTGCCGATGGTCAACGAAGACAGCCCCGTCAACGAGCGCATCAACTATTACCTGCAAACCGAGATCAACCCTGGGCTCGCGAGCCACGGTGGTCAGGTCAGCCTGATCGAAGTGGTCGAGGACGGTATCGCGGTATTGCAGTTCGGCGGTGGTTGCCAGGGCTGCGGTCAGGCAGACGTCACGTTGAAAGAAGGCATCGAGCGCACCTTGCTCGAGCGTATCCCGCAGCTCAAGGGTGTGCGCGACGTGACCGACCACACGCAGAAAGAAAACGCCTACTACTGATAGCGTTGGCTGCATAACCTGAAAAAACGGCATCCGTGAGTGCCGTTTTTTTATGGGTGATGAGCTGGGTCGTGGGTTGCTGCACATGGCCGCTTCTCGGGCAATCAACGCCGGTCCTGTTCAATCGCGATACAAGTGAGCATGCCCCGCTCGGTACAACGCGGACTCGCTGAACACGTCATTCCCCAGCACACGACCGACCAGAATCAATGCAGTGCGTCTGAAGCCCTTGCTCACAACCTTCGCCTCGATATCGGCCAGCGTGCCCATCACCCAATCCTGATCCGGCCAGCTGGCGCGATGAACCACCGCTATCGGGCAATCATCGCCATAGTGGGGGCGCAGTTCGTCAAGGATCTTTGCCAAGTGCTGGATGCCGAGATGGATGGCCATGGTTGAACGGTGCTGTGCCAGGCTCGCGAGATCTTCGCCCAGCGGCATGGGGGATTTGTCGGCGTAGCGGGTGAGGATCAGTGTTTGCGAAATATCCGGCAGGGTCAGCTCGGCGCCCAGCAGCGCTGCACAGGCGGCGGTAGCAGTCACACCGGGGATAATCTCCCAGGCAATGCCCAGTGCTCGCAGTTGGCGAATCTGTTCGCCGATTGCGCCATACAGGCTCGGATCCCCCGAGTGCACGCGGGCGACGTCTTGGCCTTGGCTATCGGCTTCGCGCATCGCCTCGATGATCTGCTCCAGATGCATCTCGGCGCTGTTGAGTACTCGATGTGCGCTGTGACCCGCGAGTACCGCAGCAGGTACCAGAGAACCGGCATAGATGATCACCGGACATCGGCGGATCAGGCGCTGGCCTTTGACGGTGATGAGGTCAGGATCGCCGGGACCGGCACCAATGAAAAAAACGGTCATGAGAGGCCCGAAGTTGAAAAGGATTCACGTGGGGAAGGTGTTGCCTCGCCATGATACCCGCTATCCAGCACTGACTCCCACCAGTGCCAGAGTGGCCTCGGCTGTCCGTTGACGGTTGACCAGCAGCTGCGGGCGCGACTCCCCAAGCTCTTCGGCCAGCGCCAGCGCGCAGCTTTCCGCTACGCCATAACAGCCGGTATGGGCAAAGGATGTCGGCGAGCGGTGGCTCAGCTGCGAGTCATAAGCCAGCAGTTCGGTGGCGCTGAAGGTGTAGAAGGGCACGCGCAATCGCGCCGCCAATTGCACCAGCCCTGGCTCGTCGGCCTTGCGGTCGAGGCTGGCGATGCCGACCAGTTGGCCGCGATCCAGATCATTGGTGCGCAGGGCCTGATCGAGCAGGGTGGCCAGAATGTCGAGCGGGCAGCCGCTGCGACAACCGAAGCCGGCCACCAAATGGCTCATCAGGCGGCCTCCTTGCGGCGAAACAGCCAAGCGCTGATCAGGCCCAAGGCCAGCCAGAATGCGGCGTTGGTCAGTTGCGAGGCCCACTTGAACTGGCTTTCCAGCGCCTCGGGCGCCAGGCTGGCATGCACCTCGGGCTGTGGTGCACCAACCCAGTGCGGAATCACCAGGATGACGGCGCCGGCCAGTTTCAGCAGCCAACTGCGGCCGAACACGATCAACGCCAAGGCAACAGCGGTAGAGGCTGCAGTGCCAGCCCACCAGATCTGCCGTTGGCTCAGATCGGCCGCCGCCGTGCCAGGCAGCTCTGGTGGCAGGCCCAGGGTTGGCGCCAGGCAAAATACAGCGTAGCCCGCCAACCCCCAGAGCAACCCCTCGCGGGTGCGGCCCGGGGCTCGCAAGGTATAGAGCCCGGCCAGCATCAAGGCAAAACCGACCGCCACCACCAGGTTGCCGCCGGTAGTGGACAGCACGCGCTGCCAGCCGTCTTCCGGCTCCCAGGCCTCAGCGTCATGTTCGTGAGCGGCCACGGCCTCATTGTGTTCATGCACGGCGGCGGGCGCTTTCTCGTAGGTTTCGGCCTGCTGAATCAGCGGCGCCACCCAAAAGCTTTGCAGCAAGGTCAGCAGCAGGGCGCCCAACAGCCCGGTGAAGCCTGCGGTTTGCGCGATACGCTTGATCATCGAAAACCTCAGTGGCAGGGGAAGGCGGCGCTGTGACGGGTGTCGTGCGCGGCGTTGTGCACGGCTTCGATGTGCGAGAAGCCGGCGAAATACACTAGGCACACCCCTAGCGCAGCGGCGCTGAGCGCGGCTATCAGGCGTTGGCGTTGGGTGATGGCGGCGCTGTCGGCGATGGCGCCGGAGGTGATATTGCGGATTGACATGGCAGCTCCCTCTGAAGGTCAGGGTGCGGGAACGGCGCAGACGGCCTGGCATGGGCGCGCGCAGGCAGCCACAGCGCCCGCCCACCGCAGGTATGTGTCGAAAAACGGATTGGGCCGGTCTCCGGGCTCACGAGGGGCAGATGCCAGGGCATCACGCCAGTCAGCGTCACCTTCCCATACCTTGATGCCGGCACAGTGGATCAGACGCTTCTCTCGCTTACCGTTGCGGGGGCAGCACCGGACTGATCGCTGCTTGCCTGTCATGGACGAAAGCAAGATTCACGACGCACCGGTTTCCCGTTTCACCCTGTTAGGGGCACCCAAACGAACGCGTAGGAGAGCATGGGCGTTGCCGGGAGTCAATCTCATCATTCATGTTGGCAGCCCTCATGGCCCAAGGGAAACCTTGCACCGCCGATTGACCTCGTTCCCCACACTCCGTACCCTTGCTGCACTGAGGTTCTGCCCCTTGCGAGGGTGCAGCTAAGAAGGGAACGCGGTCCAACGCCGCGGCTGCCCCCGCAACTGTAAGCGATGCCCGGTTCGACACTGCCACTGCGCCCGCTGCGGGAAGGCGTCGAGTCACTCCAGCCTGTGCTCTTTTGCCAGTCGCTGGCACATCGCAAGCCAGGAGACCTGCCTCGAACCGTTTCTCTTAACAACCGGGCGGGGTGATCCGGTGGCGAACGCACCGTGGGCTCAGCGCACCGCGGCTCTCGTCCCGTATGCCCGCCACTCCTGCCAAGGGCATCCGATGAAAACACTGGCCAAACTTCCCGTCACCATCGTCACCGGCTTCCTCGGCTCGGGCAAGACCACCTTGCTGCGGCACATGCTCGACAACGCGCAGGGCCGGCGTATTGCCGTGATCGTCAACGAATTCGGCGAGCTGGGCATCGACGGCGACATTCTCAAACAGTGCAGCATCGGCTGCACCGAAGAAGAGGCCAGCGGCCGAGTCTACGAGCTGGCCAATGGCTGCCTGTGCTGCACGGTCCAGGAAGAGTTCTTCCCGGTCATGCGCGAGCTGGTGGCACGCCGCGGCGACCTCGACCACATCCTCATCGAAACCAGCGGCCTGGCCCTGCCCAAGCCGTTGGTGCAAGCCTTCCAGTGGCCGGAAATCCGCAATGCCTGCACCGTCGATGCGGTGATTACCGTGGTCGACAGCCCAGCCGTCGCCGCCGGGACTTTCGCGGCTTATCCGGATCAGGTCGACGCCCAGCGCAAACTTGATCCCAACCTTGATCACGAGTCGCCGCTGCATGAGCTGTTCGCCGATCAACTGGCCAGCGCCGACCTGGTGATCCTTAACAAGGCTGACCTGATCGATCCGCAGGCACTGGCTGCCGTGCGCGCCGAAGTCGCCGAAGAGCTGCCGGCCGCGGTCAAGGTCATCGAAGCCAGCAGCGGTCGCGTGCCGTTGGACGTATTGCTGGGGCTGGGTGCCGAGTCCGAGGTGCACATCGATGGGCGCAAGACCCACCATGACCATCACGACGGTGATGACCACGACGATCACGACCACGATGCTTTCGACTCGATCTCCATCGACCTGCCACAAGCCGACGAAAGCCTGCTGCTCGACGCCCTGACGCAACTCGTGGTGCAGCACGGCATCCTGCGTATCAAGGGCTTCGCCGCTGTGCCGAACAAGCCGATGCGCTTGCTGATCCAGGGCGTGGGCACTCGTTTCGACAAGCACTTCGACCGCGCCTGGCGCAGTGACGAAGCGCGTATCACCAAGCTGGTGCTGATCGGCCAGGAGCTCGACGCTGCGGCCCTGGAAGCACAATTGCGCGCCGCGTTGTCCGCCTGACCCATGCACCTGCTCAGAACCCAGCCCGGCGGCTTTGTCCCCGACGACAGCATCGCCGACCTGGGGCAGACCCCCGCCGAGCTGGTGATTCTGTGCAGTGGCGACTCTCATCTGGCCATGCTCGCCGAGGTCGCCCAGCAGTTGCCGGACGACTACCCGACGCTGCGCCTGGCCAACCCCATGCAGGTGCAGAATCACGCCTCTGTCGACCTTTACGTCGATCAGGTGCTGCGTCACGCCAAGGTCATCCTGTTGTCGTTGCACGGCGGCATCGGCTATTGGCGCTATGGCGTCGAGCAACTGCTGACGCTCAAGGCCCGCGGCACGCAGCTGATTATGGTGCCGGGTTGCGATAATCCAGACCCAGAGCTGAGCGCCCTGAGCGGCGTGCCGGCGGCGGAGGCCGAGAGGCTTTGGCATTTCCTGCGCCAAGGGGGCGTGGATAACGCCCGCAATCTGTTCCATTGCCTGGCCGATCGCTGGCTGGGCCTGCGCGGTTATAGCTGGCAGGAGCCACAGGCGTTGCCGCGCACCGTTGTCTATCATCCGCAAAAGCCCCAGGCTGACCTGGATTTTTGGCGTCAGCACTGGCTGCGTGAAGCACCGGTGGTGCCTATCCTCTTCTATCGCTCACACCTGCAGTCGGCGAACACGGCATTTATCGATACCTTTTGCCAGGCTTTGCAGGCAGCGGGGCTCAATCCTCTGCCTATCGCGGTGGCCAGCCTAAAGGAACCGGCGTGCCTGAGCGCCGTCGAAGGCTGGCTTGACGAGGTGCAGGCGGCGGTGATTCTCAACACCACCGGCTTCGCCCAGTCGACCCCTGAAGCGCCCCATATCAGACCGTTCCGGCGCAATATCCCGGTCATCCAGGCCATCTGCGCCCAGGACAACGAACCGGCCTGGACCGCCAGCGCGCAAGGGCTTGGCTCCCGCGACCTGGCCATGCATATCGCCCTGCCGGAACTGGACGGGCGCATCATCAGCCGGCCGATCAGCTTCAAGGACTTGGCCTGGCGCAGCGAGCGCAGTCAGTCCGATGTGGTCTGCTACCGGCCGCACCGCGAGCGCATGGACTTCGTCGCCGAGCTGGCCCGGCGCTGGGCCGAGCTGGCGCGCTTGCCCAACGGGCAAAAACGCGTGGCGTTGATCCTTGCCAATTACCCGACCCGCGACGGCCGTATCGGCAACGGCGTGGGCCTGGATACGCCGGCGGCGGCGCGCAATATCCTGCGCGCCATGGCCGAGCAGGGGTATCCAGTGAGCGATATTCCCGCCGACGGCACCGCACTGATCCATGCGCTGCTGGGCGGCGTGACCAACGACCCGGACGGGCTCGACCAGCGTCCGTGCCATCAAAGCCTCGACATGGATACCTACCTGCAGGCCTTCGCTCGCTTGCCGCAAGCCAATCAGGACGCGGTACGCGCGCGCTGGGGCGAGCCTGACAGCGACCCGATGTGCCGCAACGGGCGGATGATGGTCGCCGGTCTGCGCTTTGGCCTGACCTTCGTCGGTATCCAGCCGGCGCGCGGCTTTCAGGTCGATCACAGCGCGGTCTATCACGACCCGGACCTGGTGCCGCCCCACGGTTACCTGGCGTTCTACTTCTGGCTGCGCCATGCCTATGGCGCCGATGCCCTGATTCACGTTGGCAAGCACGGCAACCTCGAATGGCTGCCGGGCAAGGGCGTGGGCTTGTCCGCCGCCTGCTGGCCGGACGCCCTGCTGGGGCCGATGCCGAACATCTATCCCTTTATCGTCAACGACCCAGGCGAGGGCGCCCAAGCCAAACGCCGCACCCAGGCGGTGATCATCGATCACCTGATGCCGCCGTTGACCCGCGCCGAAAGTTATGGGCCGCTGCGCGATCTGGAACTGCTGGCCGATGAATATTACGAAGCGCAGTTGCTCGATCCGCGGCGGGCGCTGGAGCTACAGCGTGACATTCTCGCACTGGTGCGCGAAGCCCGTCTGGATCAGGAGCTGGCGATGGATGCCGACGCTGAAGCGGCGGTCTGGCTGCCGCGGCTGGACACGTACCTGTGTGATTTGAAGGAGTCGCAGATTCGCGACGGGCTGCATATCTTTGGCGAGTCGCCTCAAGGTCGCTTGCGCATCGATACCCTGGCGGCCCTGCTGCGCATTCCTCGCGGCGATGGCCGTGACGGTCGTGGCAGTGTGTTACGGGCGTTGGCGAAGGGCTTCGGCCTGGGCTTCGATCCGCTCGATTGTGACCTCGGTGAAGCCTGGCAGGGCGACAAGCCCTTGGCGTTGGCGCAGATCAGCGCCGAGTCCTGGCGCACCCATGGCGATACCCGCGAACGGCTCGAGCTGTTCACCTTGCAGCTCATAGAGCAGGCGCAGCAGGGCGGTCTCACGCTGCCGGACGATCCTGCCTGGGAGCCGACCCGGTTGATCGTTGACGAGCTGCTCACTCAGGTGGCACCGCGTCTCGACGCATGCGGCGCGGCAGAGATCACCGGTTTGCTCGATGCCCTTGGCGGCCGTTTCGTGCCGGCGGGTCCAAGCGGCGCGCCAAGTCGTGGGCGCCTTGACGTGCTGCCCACAGGGCGCAATTTCTTTTCGGTGGACGTGCGCAACCTGCCGACCACCACGGCCTGGCGTATTGGCTTCGCCTCGGCCAACCTCATTCTCGAACGGCATTTGCAGGATCACGGCGATCATTTGCGTCAGCTCGGATTATCGGTGTGGGGCACGGCGACCATGCGCACCGGTGGCGACGATATCGCCCAGGCCATGGCGCTGATGGGCGTGCGGCCGGTGTGGGCGACGGGCAGCCAGCGCGTCGATGACTTCGAGATTCTGCCGGTGAGCCTGCTGGATCGCCCACGAGTGGATGTCACACTGCGGGTGTCAGGTTTCTTCCGTGATGCCTTCGCCAATCTGATCCGCTTGTTCGATGCGGCCGTGCAGGCGGTCGCCGCCCTGGACGAGCCGGAGGAGCAGAATCCACTGGCGGCGCGGGTACGTGCCGAGCGCGAAGCCTTGCAGGCCCAAGGGATCAGCCGCGATCAGGCCGAGCGCCAAGCCGGCTGGCGCATTTTCGGGGCCAAGCCTGGCGCCTATGGCGCGGGCGTGCAGGGGGCGGTCGAAGGCCGTTTGTGGCAGAGCCGTGAGGATCTGGCCGAGGTCTATCTCAATTGGGGGGGGTATGCCTATGGCGCCGCCGACGAAGGCACGCCGGCGCGTCAGCAGTTCGCCACGCGGCTCGGCCAGGTGCAGGCGGTCGTCCAGAATCAGGATAACCGCGAGCACGACCTGCTCGATTCCAACGATTACTACCAGTTCCAGGGTGGCATGCTCGCGGCCGCCGAGACCTTGAGTGGCCGCAGCACCGCCAGCTACCACGGCGATCACAGCCAGCCCGACGTGCCGCGCATCCGCACCCTCAAGGAGGAGCTCAACCGCGTGGTGCGCGCCCGCGCCGCCAATCCGAAATGGATCGAGGGCGTCAAACGCCATGGCTACAAGGGCGCCTTCGAGCTGGCGGCGACCGTTGACAACTTGTTCGCCTTCGACGCCACCACACAGTTGATCGACGATCACCAGTACGCGCTGTTGGCCGATGCCTATGTGCTGGATGCCGATACGCGCCAGTTCCTCCAGCAGCACAATCCGGCGGCCCTGCGCGATATTACCGAGCGCTTGCTCGAAGCCCAGCAGCGTCGCCTTTGGGGGGCGCCCGGCGAGTACCGCCAGGCGCTGGAAAACCTTTTGCTCGATATTGAAGAAGACGCCTGAACCCTCATGACCCACGAGACTGCCCATTTCCCCCTGGCCGCCGTAGTGGCCGCCGATTCACTGAAGCTGGCGCTGTGCCTGACCGCCATCGATCCGCAGATCGGCGGTGTGTTGATCGAGGGGCCCAGGGGCATGGCCAAGAGCACCGTCGCCCGTGGTCTGGCCGATCTGCTGGGCAGTGGTACCTTCGTGACTCTGCCGTTGGGCGCGACCGAGGATCGCCTGGTCGGCACCCTCGATCTCGATGCTGCGCTGGGCCAGGGCCAGGTGAAGTTCTCGCCCGGTGTGCTGGCCAAGGCCGACGGCGGCGTGCTGTACGTGGACGAGGTCAATCTGCTGGCCGATCCATTGGTGGATCTGCTGCTGGATGTGGCCGCCAGCGGTCGCAATCGAGTCGAGCGTGACGGCATCTCCCATGAGCATGCGGCGCGCTTCGTGTTGATCGGCACCATGAACCCGGAAGAGGGCGAATTGCGCCCGCAGCTGCTCGACCGCTTCGGCCTCAACGTGTTGCTGGACGGGCTGCCCGAGCCTGCGCTGCGCGGCGAGATCGTGCGCCGCCGCCTGGCGTTCGACGCCGATCCTCAGGGCTTTTGCGCCCAATGGGCGGTGGCACAACAGCAGCTGCGTGAACGCTGTGCGAGCGCGCGCCAGGCGGTGCCGGCGATCCCGCTGGATGATGCGGCGCTGGCCGAAATCAACCGGCGCTGCTTCGCCGCGGCGGTGGACGGCTTGCGCGCCGACCTGGTGTGGTTGCGTGCTGCTCGCGCCCATGCGGCGTGGCGTGGAGCGATGGCAATCACTGCGGTCGATATCGATGCGGTGGCCGAATTTGCCCTGCGTCATCGTCGTCGCCAGGCCGATCCCGGCGAGCCGCCCGCAGCCACTCAGCCACCGCAGTCGTCCCCTGAACAATCGCCGGGCGGCTCGGCCGGTGACGCGGCGGCGGATGCCTCGTTACCCGAGGGTCAATGGGGTGCCATGCCCGCGCGACCTGAAGCCATAGGCCAGCGGCGCGATGTGCCGAGCTGGCCAAAAAAGCCCTGAGCATTCGCCCGGCCAAAGCCCTCGGGGCGGATGGCGCAAGACCCAAGGGCAAGCTGGCACAGGGAAGTCGGGGCAGGGCGCAGAGCGGCCGCGGCGAGCAGATCGGCTGGGTCACCACCTTGCGTCACGGTCGGCCGCAACGCCACGCCGATCTGCATTGGCAGCAACGCCAGGGCAAGGCGGGTGAACTGTGGCTGATCATCGTCGATGCATCGGCATCCACTCGCCGTCACGGCGCTTTAAGCCAAGCCAAGGGTTTGTTGGCCGCTGTCTTCGACGATGCCTATCGCCAGCGCGCGCGTCTGGCCTTGCTCACCGCCAGCGGCACGACCCCGCAGTGGCAGCGCCAAGGGCTGAAAGCCTCGGCGGCCCTGCAGCCCTGGTTGGCGCAACTGGGGGCTGGCGGTGGGACGCCGTTATTGCAGGCCGTGCAGCAGGCGCGGCAGTGGCTGCAGCGTCGGCAACTGAGCCATCCTGACGAATTGCAGCGCTGCCTGGTGATGACCGATGGACGATTGAAGCATTGGCCGGCGCTAGAGGCGATGCCTTGCCAGACCTGCGTGGTCGATATCGAACGGGGCGCCATTCGGCTGGGGCGCGCGCGGGTATTGGCGGATCAGCTGCGGGCCGAATACCGTCATGTCGATGATCTTCCCGGATAGACGCTAGCCGACGACAGCCGCGATCATGCTGCCCGCGGATTGCTCAGCGCCGGGCTCCACAGCGTGTATTTGCACCGCGGGCAGTCGAGCTTCTGCTGCTGAGCCATGCGCTCCAAATGCCCGCAGTGCAGACAGGCGTAGAGCCCGGGCCCTTCGGCGTGGTCCTCAAGGGGACGGCACACAGGCGGCAGCACCGATAGCCCCGGCCTGACCTCGTCACGCTCATAAAAGTACACGCTGACGTCGCCATTGACCTCCAGTATGCCAAGTCGCACTTGCCCCAGGTGTTCAACGCCGTGCAGGCGCAATTCCATCAGAAACTCGTCGTGGCTGATGTTGCCCTGGTCCAGAGTTTCGATCTCGAAACGCCCTTCCTTGATGATCACCAGCGGCTTGCCCTCCAGCCATTCACCGAAGCGACTGCTGCGTTCGGTGAGCCAGAGGGTCAGGCGATACAGGCAGATCATTGCCGCGAACACCGTGACCACCGGCAGGATCGGCACATCCTCGTAGAACGTCACGTCTCCGGCCGCAGAGCCTAGCGTAAGAATGACAACCAGCTCGAACAAGGACAGCTGCCGCACACCCCGGCGGCCGGCGATCTTGAGAAAAATGAAGACCACAATGTACGCCATCAGCGTGCGTACGGTGACTTCGGCCAGGAAGCCGGGGGTATTGTCATTCAGCAGCAGGCGGTGCCAGTCGAACGCGCTCATCGATTGCTCGCTATGCAGAGGGATGAGCTATGGGCAGGCGGGCGGGGAGGTTAGTTCCACGCGAGTGGAGGGAGCTTGACCGCCCGAGCCATTCAGTCAGCGGGCGGCAGCGTGGGATGCTTACTGTGGCATCGACCAGGGTTGCAGCTCGTAGCCTTTTTCGCTGAGCTCGGCGCGCAACGCCTGCAGCAGGGTGGCCAGCTGGGCCGGATCGCAGTAGGTGCTGCGCGGTACCTGCTTGCGGTCGATGGATGCGCAGGTGCGGTCAATCACGGTCAGGCTCAATTCGCCGTTACCGTCTTGCGGTGCCCAGGCGACGCATTGGAAAGGTTGAAAAGCGTGGCCGGCGATCAGAAGTGCTTCGTTGACACGGAGCGGGGCGTTCATGGGGTCGTCTCTCTCGTTGCCCAAGTGGGTGTGTGCTTCGCGCTATGGCGATTATCAGTACTGATGCACTGAAGGCACTTGGGAGTCACACCTTGGGAATTAAATAAAAAATTTCCGCTATAACGTTATGACTCTGAATCCTCATGCGCACTGTGGACGTTGAATAAGAAGGAAAATTCCCGCAAGCCCCAGTATGGAAATTAATTTGCAGACAGACGGTAGCCCAAAAGCGTCAAATAAATTGTTACTGTTGCAAACAAGCGCGCCAAATGACTGTTTTAACGCATAATTCCCGACCGGCGCGCGGGAGAAGACATGCTGGAACTGGCACCCGTTCGACGTGTGTTGATCGTCGACCCATGCGATGCCTGCCACAGCCTGTTGCCTGATTTAAGCGCGCATGGCTGGGCAGTCGACACCTGCAGCCTTGGCGCCGCCGGCGATACTCCCTGTGATGTCGGGATTCTGCGTCTGCGGCCGTTTCATCTGGAATGGCCCCATGAAATCCAGGCCCTGATCAGTGGCAGCACAGCGCAGTGGCTGGCGATCGTCGATGCCGACGGGTTGCGCGCGCAGGACATCGGCAATTTCGTCTGTGAATTGTTCTTCGAATTTCTCACCCTGCCTACCGAGCCTCATCTGCTGCTCGGCGCCCTCGAACGCGCTGCAGGTGGGGCGATCGCGCCCGCAGTCAACCACCCCTTAGCGGCGGATGATGACTGCGATCTGGTCGGCGAAAGCCGGGCCGTGCGCGATTTGCGACGGCTGCTAGGCACGTTCGCCAGCACCGAATCGGCAGTGCTGATCCGGGGTGAAAACGGCACCGGCAAAGAGCGTGCGGCGCGATACCTGCACCGCCAGTCCAGCCGCGCCGGGCAACCCTTCGTGACGTTCTATTGCGCGCCCATGTCGGTGCAGACCCTGCACCGTGAATTGTTCGGCTTCGACCGGGGCACCTTCATCAGCGCTCCCGACGGTATGCTCGGACGCTTGGAGCAGGCGCAAGGGGGCACGTTGTTTCTCGACACCGTCGAGGCGCTGCCACTCGAGACCCAGGCGCGGTTACTCGCGTGCCTGCAGGAAAAGCGTTTCCAGCGCGTCGGCAGTCAGACCGCACTTGACCTGGATGTGCGGGTATTGGCGGCCAGTTCGGCCGATCTCGAGTCGGCCGTCGCCCAAGGGCGCTTTCGCGATGATCTGTTCTATCGGCTCAACGTGTTGCAGGTGCAGACCACGGCACTGCGCGAGCGCCACGGCGATCTGGCCATGCTCGCCCAGCATTTCGCCCGTCGCTACAGCGAGGAAATCGGCGTCAAGGCCTGCGGATTCAGTGAGGGCGCCTTGGTTGCCATGGCCAGACATGCCTGGCCGGGCAACGTTCGTGAGCTGTCCAACCGCGTGCGCCGCGCGGTGATCCTGGCCGAGGGGCGGCATATCGCCTCGGCAGATCTGGGCCTCAAGAGCGCCGACGCCGGGAGTGCGCCTATGGGCACCCTCGAAGAGTACAAGCACCGGGCAGAGCGCCAGGCCCTGAGCGATGTGCTCAATCATCACAGCGACAACCTCAGCGTCGCCGCCAAGGTGCTGGGCATTTCCCGGCCGACGTTCTATCGGCTCCTGCACAAGCATCAGATGCGCTGATCCCCACACGACTGTTGCGCCACGCGCGTATTCATACCTGACGATTCGGAACCCTCGACACCACGATCTGTTTGGTGTCGCCGACCGTCATTGGGCATTAAAAGGTCAATGTTCACACTGTGCCAGTGCGGGTCCAGCGCAAACCTGTTCTTTCCTGAGCGTAAAAGCTGGCGATTGTAACCCTAGGCGTGCTAATTAGAGCTGCGTTCCGCCGTTAATGGCATTAAGCAATCATTTCGTCGCCTGGCATGCTGGCCATCACTGAACTGGCACGCGCAATGCTTGGTCATATTTCTGACGGTCCGAAAATTACGGCTCAGAAATACTTGATTTGTTTCACGTTTTTTTGATTGCCGATGATGCACACTGCTTTTGCCCGCAGGTACGCCTTAGGCGCTACGACAACTACTATCGGTCATGCCTCAGGCTGACCTGTTCCAGGGGAATACGATGGATTTATGGAGTGCCGCACAGGCTGTGATTCTGGGGGTGGTCGAGGGGTTGACCGAATTTCTGCCGATATCCAGTACCGGGCACCAGATTATCGTCGCCGACCTGATCAATTTCGGCGGTGAACGGGCAATGGCGTTCAACATCATCATCCAGCTAGGTGCGATCCTGGCGGTGGTGTGGGAGTTCCGCCGCAAGATACTGGAAATCATCACGGGCCTGCCGACCCAGCGCAACGCACAACGTTTCACCCTCAACCTGTTCATCGCCTTTTTGCCGGCGGTGGTGCTCGGGGTGATTTTCGCCGATCTGATCCATGAGTACCTGTTCAACCCCATCACGGTGGCGGTGGCCCTGGTGGTGGGCGGCTTCGTGATGCTCTGGGCCGAGAAGCGCCAGCATCAGGTGCGCGTCGACCACGTCGACGACATGCACTGGACCGATGCGCTCAAGGTCGGCTGTGCACAATGTCTTGCCATGATTCCAGGCACTTCGCGCTCTGGCTCGACCATCATTGGCGGCTTGCTGTTCGGCCTGTCGCGCAAGGCGGCCACGGAGTTCTCGTTCTTCCTGGCGATGCCGACCATGGTTGGTGCGGCGGTGTATTCCGGCTTCAAGTTTCGGCATCTGTTCCGTGCTGAAGATCTGCCAGTGTTCATCATCGGCTTTATCGTGGCGTTCATCTTCGCGATGATCGCGGTACGCGCGCTGCTTAAATTCATCGCCAACCACAGCTATGCGGTGTTCGCCTGGTATCGCATCGCCTTCGGCATCCTGATCCTGATGACCTGGAAGTTTGGCTGGATCGACTGGTCCAGCGTCACTGTCTGACAGCCGATCAAAGCTTGAGGCCGATCTGCCGGCGTTTGGGCAGGCGCTGCACCACCAGTTGGTGCGAGCGCCTGAGCAAATCCTGCAGCTCCTCGGCACCCATGGCATAGGGCGCGCTCAGGCTGATCCAGTGGGCGCGGGCCAGATACGGGGCAGGGTGCACGCCCGGGCGATCCACGTATCCGAGGAACAGCTCGCTGGCGACCTTGAACGCAAGGTCGTCAGCGCGCAGCCCGATCACTGCGAACATGCGCGTCTCGGCAATCGAGAACACCCGCACGCCGCCCCATTTGTAGTCTTCGCGGGCGCCCGGCAAGGCCAGGCAGAAGGCTGCTATCTCGTCGGTCGTCATCATATAAAGCGCTTCGGGCAACTCTTGAAAGTGTTTTCCAGGTGTTCAAGCCAGGCCTTGACCGCTGGCATCATGCCGCGCCGATGCGGGTACGCCGCTTGCAGCCAGCCACCGGGCATCGACCACTCGGGCAGCAGGCGGATAAGGGTGCCATCGTTGAGTTCGGCCTCACAATCCAGTGTAGGCAGCACGGTGACGCCCAGCCCGGCCAAAGTCGCGGCCTTGCGCACGGTAAAATCCTCGACGCCCAACCGGGCCTCCAGCACTAAATCGCGTTTGTTGCCGTTGGCATCGACCAGGCGCAGATGCACCTTGCGGTCGGGCTCCAGCGCGCCGAGCACGGGTACGTTGGCCAGGTCATCCGGGGTGTCGATGCGATGCTGCTGCAGCAAGCCCGGGCTTGCTACCAGAATGGTCTGCGCCTCGCGTAGCCGGCGGCTGATCAGGTGCGGGTCCTCGTCGCCGGACTCGCGCACGCGCAGGGCGACGTCGAAGCCTTCAGCGATCACATCGACACGCCGGTTGACCAGCACCAGGTCCAATTGCACTAGCGGGTGCGCTGCGAGGAATTCGCTGACCACCGGCGGCAGGAATTGATGTGCAAGCCCCACCGGGCACGATACCCGCAAGCGTCCACGTGGCTCGCTGGATACGCTGGCGACCACCTCGTCGGCCATCTCGGCCTCGACCAGCATGGCCTGGCAGTGGTGCAGATACCGCTCGCCCACGCTGGTGAGTTGCAAATGCCGGGTGGTGCGCTGCAATAGACGCGCGTCGAGCCGTTCTTCGAGTTCGGCGATGCGCCGGGACAAGCGCGATTTGGGCACACCGAGCAAGCGTCCAGCGGCCGCGAAGCCGCCGGCTTCCACCACTTTGGCGAAGTAATAAAGGTCGTTGAGATCTTGCATCCGCTGGCTCACTGTCCTGTCAGTGGGACAATCTAACGTATTTTCGCTGACTATTCACATATTCCCAGTTTCCGTAGGATGGCCAACATTCTGATCGCCACTGGGCGCGATCCTTCTTCAAGGAGCATGACCATGAAACTTCTGCACATCGATTCCAGCATCCTCGGCGACAACTCTGCGTCCCGCCCGCTGACCCGGGCTGTGGTCGAAGCTATCCAGGCCGTTAGCCCAGGCGCCCAGGTGACTTCTCGCGACCTGGCCACCGATGCACTGAGCCACTTCAGCGCTGCCACTCTGCTGGCTGTTGGCACTCCAGAGGAAAAACGTGACGCCGCCCAGCAGCACGAAGCCAAACTCAACGCCACTGCGCTGACCGAGTTCCTGGCTGCCGACACCGTGGTCATCGGTGCACCGATGTACAACTTCACCATCCCGACTCAGCTCAAGGCCTGGATCGACCGTATCTGCGTCGCCGGTCAGACTTTCCGTTACACCGAAGCCGGCCCTGAAGGCCTGTGCGGCGGCAAAAAAGTCATCGTCGTGTCCACCGCAGGCGGCATCCACGCCGGTCAAGCCAGCGGCGCTGCCCACGAAGACTACCTGAAGCTGCTGTTCGGCTTTATCGGCGTCACCGACATCCACTTCATCCGTGCCGAAGGTCTGGCCTATGGTGATGACGCGCGCGTCAAGGCGATCGCAGGTGCTCAGGCGCAGATCGCCGAGGAATTCGCTGCGGCGTAAGACTGCCAAGGTGATGTCATGAGAAAGCCCGTCGGTGATGCCGACGGGCTTTTCTCGTTCAGCAATCATGGATTCTGACCACATTGTGCGGCCGCAAGCGCGCCTTGCAACGCCAGCCCCGCGTGACGGACAACCGGCTGTCGGCATTTGTCATTTCAAAAGAAAATAATCCTTCATCCAAGGCAACTGGCCCACCTTGTGCTTTGTCATACACTCAAGGCGTCTGAACCGCACACCGAAATCGCTAAGCGTCCTGTCTATCAAGGCGCATGTGGCTTCGGGTCTGGCAAGGGAAGGGTGGATGTGATGCGTGTTTGTGCATATGTGATCGTGGTGGCGTTGTTGAGCCTTGTTTCGGTGCAGGCCGAAGCTGTGCCTGCACCGCGAATGAACTGGAGCGTCGGCTACCACCGGCTGACCTTTACCGACCCGGTCGATCAGCAGCCAATGCACGCCTTTGCCTTCTATCCCTCGACCGCCCCGGCACGCCCCAGCAAGCTCGACGGCTTTCAGGTCGATGCCAGCGAGGACACCACCTTCGCCATCGGTCGTTTCCCCTTGCTGGTGTTGTCTCACGGCAATACGGGCACACCGCTGGCCTTGCATGATCTGATCACCTCCATGGTGCGCAAAGGCTTCGTAGTGGTAGCGGTGGTGCATCCGGGCGACAACAACCTCGACCACAGCCGCCTGGGCGCGCTTAGCAATCTGTACGGCCGGCCGATGCAGATCTCCGAGGCCATCACCGAGGCCCTTCAGGACCCGATGCTGTCGCCCTATATCAACCCGCAGGAGGTCGGTGTCATCGGCTACTCCGCGGGCGGCGAGACGGCGTTGATCCTGACTGGCGCTCGGCCGGAGCTGGATCGCCTGCGCAGATACTGCGTGGAGAAACCCGACGACGCCGATGCTTGCAAGACCCGTGGCGAACTGGTGGTCGATCGCGATGATCTGGCGCCCCACGCCGACCCTCGTGTTCATGCCTTGTTGCTGATGGCGCCGTTGAGCCTGATGTTCGGTCGCCAGACGTTGGCGAGTGTGACGGTGCCGACGCTCATCTACGCGGGCGACAACGACAAGCTGGTGGCGTTCGACAAGAATGCCGGGGCGCTGGCGCGCAAGCTCACCAACAACCCCGACTACCGTCTGCTGCCCGGCGCTGGCCACTTTGTCTTCATGGCGCCCTGCAGCGACGAGCAGAAGGCCTCGGCACCGGGCCTGTGCAACGACGCGGACGGGGTGGACCGTGTCGGCATCCATCACGATCTTATCGATCAGGCCGGGCACTTCTTCGCTGAAGCGCTGAGCAAACCGTCCCGCGCGGGCTTGCAGACCGCCGACCAATAAGCGCCGTTATTCTTCACCGGCGCGGCGCCTGTAGAGCTGCGTCAGGCCCAGGCCTGCGAGCGCCAGCAGGGCTGCCGCAAAATAGATCGAGGCGTAGCCGAAACTCGCCGCCAAGCCGCCCATCAGTGGGCCCGCGATGGCCAGCGACAGGTCGAAGAACACCGCGAATGCGCCCAATCCAGCACCTCGGCTGGAGGGCGGTACCTGATGAATGGCTACCACGCCCAAGGCTGGATAGACCAGCGACAGGCCGAAGCCGGTGAGGCTGGCGCCGATCAGCGCGAACACCGGGTTGGGGGCCAGCCAGAGGAAGACCAAACCGACTACTTCGACGCTCATGCAGATGATCGATACGGTAAAGCCGCCGAGGTGATTGATTGCGTTGATGAATACCATGCGCGCGATCACGAAGCTGATACCGAACGCTGTCAGGCAATACGCCGCGCCCAGCCAATGCTGTTCCACGTAATAGAGGGTGATGAAGGTGGTCAGTGTGCCGTAGCCGATGGATGCCAGTGCGAGCATCGCGCCATAGGGGGCAACCCGAGCGAACGCTGACCAGAATGGCATGCGCTCGCCGCCGCGTACCACGGACAGCGACGGCTTGTTGCGGATCAGCCACAGCGCCACGCCCGCGAGCACCATCAACACCACGCCCAACGCGTTGAAGCTCAAGGCGCCGACCAGTACCACGCCCAGCGGTGCACCTAGGGCGATGGCGCCATAGGAGGCGATGCCGCTCCAGGAAATCACCCGCGCCGAGTGCTCGGCTCCCACCTGATTGATGCCCCAACTGGTGGTGCCGACACCGATCAGCCCTTGCGAGGTGCCGAGGATGACCCGCGCCACCAGCAGAATGCCCAGGCTTACATCCGGGATGGATTGCACCAGGGTGGAAATCAGCGTCAGCAGCCCGGCGACGCCTATGCCGGCAAGGCCATAGACGATGGTGCGCTTGGTGCCCAGGCTGTCGGCCAGATGCCCGGCAACCGGACGGCTGAGCAGGGTGGCCAGATACTGGATGCCGATGACGAGACCGGCAACGACCGCGCTAAAGCCCAACTGATCGTGGACATAGCCGGGCAGCACCGCGATCGGCAGGCCGATGCAGAAGAAGGCGATGAAGGTATAGAAGACGATGGAAACGATCTGCAGAGTGATCGCACGGGTGTCGGCGGCGGGGGTTGTGGCGGCAGGCATGGGCTCGATCGCGGTCAGCGGTAAGAGAGCCCCATCATGGCGTTGTCCGACAAGAAAGAAAAGCACCGCGTTGACGCATGCCCTGTGGGAGCGGGCCCTGCCTGCGAAGCGTTGAAAGCTTCGCGGGCAGAGCCCGCTCCCATGGGATTTCAGGTATCAGACGTTAGAACGCTACACCCTGGCTGCGTAGGTAGTCATCGTACGTGCCACTGAAGTCGGTCACGCCGCTTGGGCTCAGCTCGATGATGCGAGTGGCCAGCGACGACACGAATTCACGGTCGTGGCTGACGAAAATCAGCGTGCCGGGGTAGTTTTCCAGCGCCAGGTTGAGCGCCTCGATGGATTCCATGTCCAGGTGGTTGGTCGGTTCGTCCATGATCAGCACGTTCGGCTTTTGCAGGATCAGCTTGCCGAACAGCATGCGGCCTTGCTCACCACCGGAGATCACCTTCACCGACTTGAGGATCTCGTCGTTGGAGAACAGCATGCGGCCCAGGGTGCCACGAATCATCTGTTCGCCTTGGGTCCACTGACCCATCCAGTCGAACAGCGTGACGTCGTCTTCGAAGTCGTGCGCGTGATCCTGGGCGTAGTAGCCCAGTTCGGCGGCGTCAGTCCACTTGATGCTACCGGCATCCGGGGTCAGTTCGTCGACCAGGGTACGCAGCAGGGTGGTCTTGCCGATGCCGTTCGGGCCGATGATGGCTACGCGCTCGCCTGCTTCGACCTGGAAGCTGAAGTCCTTGAACAGCGGCTTGCCGTCGAAGCCTTTGGCCATGCGCTCGACGATAACCGCCTGACGGTGGAGCTTCTTGTTCTGTTCGAAACGGATGAACGGGCTCACACGGCTCGAAGGCTTGACCTCGGCCAGCTGGATCTTGTCGATTGCCTTGGCGCGAGAAGTGGCCTGTTTGGCTTTTGAAGCGTTGGCCGAGAAGCGGCTGACGAAGGATTGCAGTTCCGAAATCTGCGCTTTCTTCTTGGCGTTGTCCGACAGCAATTGTTCGCGGGACTGAGTAGCCACGGTCATGTATTCGTCGTAGTTGCCCGGGAACAGGCGCAGCTCGCCGTAGTCCAGGTCAGCCATGTGGGTGCACACGCTGTTCAGGAAGTGACGGTCGTGAGAGATGATGATCATCAAGCTGGAGCGCTGGGTCAGAATGTTTTCCAGCCAGCGGATGGTGTTGATGTCCAGGTGGTTGGTCGGCTCGTCGAGCAGCAGCACTTCAGGATCGGAGAACAGCGCCTGGGCCAGCAATACGCGCAGCTTCCAGCCGGGCGAGACTTCGGTCATCGGGCCAAAGTGCTGTTCCAGGGGGATACCCAGGCCCAGCAGCAGCTCACCGGCACGGGATTCGGCGGTGTAGCCGTCCATTTCGGCGAATTCGGTTTCAAGCTCGGCGACGGCCATGCCGTCTTCTTCGCTCATTTCCGGCAGCGAGTAGATGCGATCACGCTCGGCCTTGACCTTCCATAGCTCTTCATGGCCCATGATCACGGTGTCGATCACGCTGAATTCTTCGTAGGCGAACTGGTCCTGGCGCAGTTTACCCAGGCGCACGTTCGGCTCCAGCATCACTTGGCCACCGGTCGGGTCGAGGTCGCCGCCGAGGATTTTCATGAAGGTCGACTTGCCGCAACCGTTGGCGCCGATAAGGCCATAACGGTTGCCGTTGTTGAACTTGACCGAGACGTTCTCGAACAGCGGCTTGGCGCCGAACTGCATGGTGATGTTAGCTGTGGAGATCAAAGGGCTTACCTATCAATAACGTAGAGAGCGCTGGGAGTGAAACTGAGCCCGCGTTGGGCCGATCTGCAATCTGTTCAGTTCGCTCCAGTCGGAGCATGAGCCCATTCAACGCGCAAAAGCCCACTGCAGCTGTATCTGCCGTGAGCTTTTTTATACCTGCGCGGGGTTGAAACCGGACATTTCGGCTATTGTCGCACAGCTGAGGCGACAGGGGTATGGCAGGGGCGGTGCCAAACGCCAGGCAAAGAAAAGCCCGCGATGGGGCGCGGGCTGAAGGGATCACACAAAGGAGTGACTTGAAGATGCGCCTGCGGGCGTGAACGAGTCGTGAAATGGATGTAGACAATTCGGAAACATCGACTGTTGACAAATCGCACGCAAGAAAAAGCCCGCGATGGGGCGCGGGCTAAAGGGATCACACAAAGGAGTGACTTAAAGATGCGCCTGAAGGCGTGAACGTGGCGTGAAATGGATGTAGACAAATCGGAACAGGCGACCTTTCGTCGCGCTCTTCACCGCTCTGTTGATCACGCTATTGATCGCGCGGTTGATCGCGCGGTTGATCGCCTACCAGGAGATCCGCAATCCCAAGGTGCCTTGCAGGGATTGCTCGGCCACGCTGTCGAGATTGCGGCTGTAACCGGCGCTCAAATAGACCTGCGTGCGGCTGTTCAGGCGCGCCGCGACACCGCCGCCCAGGTCCAGCGTGGTGCTGCGCTGGCGGGTGTGCAGGGTTTCGGCGTGGTCATAGGTGACGCCGTCGTCGCCACCCGAGGTGCGCCACAGGTCGGTACGTAGATAAGGCTGCATCGGTACGCCGCGGATCTGATAGTCGCCCAGCAGCCGTGCACCGAGGCGACCGCGCCACGTGGTCGGGTTATCGAAGCCCACCTTGGCGACTGCGTCATGGCTGGCGTCAAGGTCGACGCGTTGCGCGACCAGTTGCGCTTGTGGCTCGACCCGCCAGTGATCGCTGATGCGCAGGGGATAGCCGACTTCGGCGGACGCACTCACCCCATGGCCGTCCAGATTCAGGGTCAGGCCACGCTCTGAGCGGCTGCGACCATCATAGCGAGTGCCCATCAGCACCAGATCCAGATATTGCTCCTGGGGGCCGATCAGGCTCCAATAGGCCCCCAGGCTGTCCCCATCCAGACGCAACCGCCCAGCGTGGGTGTTATCGAAGCCCAAGGCAAAGCCTTTGACGTCGCCGCTCATGTGCGCATGGCTGACGAACACCCCGGCGCGCTGCCAATAGCCATCGTCATTCAAATGGGCATACAGGTCGTGGCCCACCTGATAGCCATCGATGCTGGCGTTCAGGCTCGGCGCCGCGTCGCCGGCCCAGCTCTGACGCAGGCTGTTGCCGAACACCCGGGCCCAGCCGGCAGGAACCCATCCAGCCTCGTGCAACAGGCGCTGGCTGCCCTGGCGCTCGTGGAAAGTCCCCAGGCTGGTTTGTGCCAGCAGCGCCGCGGCAGGAGGGATGACGCTGTACAGCGGCACCTCGACGCGATAGAGAGCGATGCTTTGGCCAGCGGCGGCCGCCGGCAAGGCGGGGGTGCCGACGGCCGCGATCGGCGCACTTTGCGCCACGGGCTCGGCAGGTGTCGAGGGGTCAGCCGAATCGCCAGGCGTGCTCGGCGTGCTCGGCGTCGCCGCCACCGGCAGGGCCACCACGCTGGAGCGCAAGTACCAGCTGTTCTCGCTGCCGGCCGTGATGCCGCCCTTGAACAGATAGTATTGATACGCGCCGGCGGACACCGCGCTGGCCAGGGAAAAGGCACCGTTGCTGCTGCTTGCACCGTTATTGGCCTCGACCACCTGGATGCCGTTGGCGGTAGTCAGGGCACCGGTGCCATTAAGGTTGACCACGCTAATTGCCGTGCTGCCGCTCAATGTTCCTTGGGACACCACCAGTCGGTCGGACGCGGCACCGTCGCCCGCGAGTACGCTTTGCAACCGTAATTGGCCATTGCTGCCGACATAGTTGCCAACGATAGTCAAGCGATCGTCGGCGCGGCTGCCGCTGGTGGTCAGGTCGATAAGCCCGGCGTTATCGACGCTGACGTTCTGACCCGCGGTAAACGGAGCGACGCCGCCCTGGCTGGAGCTCAATACGCTGGTGCTGTCGATCCCAAGGTTGCCGGTGCCAGTGCCACTGTCGCCCAGCACCAGTCGGTCATCCAGGTCCAGGGTCGAGCCGTTGTCGAGGTTGACCTGCTCGAAATTGCTGTAGCGCGCACCGGAGCGGCTGGTGGTGCGATCAAAGGTCAGGGTGTCGATGCCCGTGCTGCCGTCGATCCCCGCGCTGCTAGCCAGCAGGCTCTCGGTGAGGCCGCTGAGCAGCACGCTGTCGGTGCCGTCGCCCATTTGAATGGTGCCGGCGATGGTGCCGCCGTCACGCCAAATGAAGCGGTCGTCGCCAAAGCTCATCAGGATGTTGCCGCCCACGCTACCGCCGCTCACGGTGACCACGTCATTGCCACCGCTGACGCTGATATTGCCGCCGATACTGCCGCCGCTGACGGTGACGGTATCGAGCCCGAAACCGGTCACCAGGTTACCGATGATGCGTCCCCCGGACAGATCGAAGACGTTGTTGTCGAGTTTCATGTCGACACGGCCGATAGTGCCGCCGCTCATGGCAGCCACATCGCCATCTTCGAAGGCACCGACGATGGTGCCGCCGGTCATGCGGAAGGTGTCGCGGCCGTCGCCTTGAGCCAGCGACGCGATCCGGCCACCGGTCATGATGAAGTCGTCGATATCAGCCCCCTGGCTGACGGCGCCGCCGATGGTGCCGGAGCCGATACTGATCTGGTCGGCGCCAGCGCCGAAGGTCACCGCGCCGGTGATGGTCCCGCTGCCCCCTGCGGGCAGGGTCAGCCGGTTGTTGCCCTGCAGGTCGGTGAGGCTGGGCGCGGTGCCGCTGTCGCACACGTAAGCGTCATCGCCAAGGGTAGGAGAGAAGCTGCAGGCGCCGTAGGCGGCCTGGGTCAACACTGCCAATGAGGTCAGGGTCGCCAAACCTGAAACTTTCAATACACGCATCCGCTCGCCTTCCTTGTTCAAAGTTGGGAGCGGTTCACTGCGAATAGACCGGCAGCTCCATACCCAGAGTTCTTGTCGTCCTCAGGTATAGGCGTACATCAATCCAGATACAAACTAGTAGTTTTGTGAGCTTGACTCAGGAGGCTTTTTTTGCTCTGCGGGTCGCCGGCTTCGCAGCCGGCGCGGCTTTGGTAGCACGCTTGCGCGGTGCGGCGGCTTTAGCGGGAGCTTTGTCCTTGGCCGCCTTGGTGGCGGGTTTGCCGCCCAGGCTGCGTTTGAGCAGCTCCGTGAGGTCGATGACATCTGCGGTTTGACGCGCGTCTTCGGGATCGCCGGTCTCGACGTCCTCGATCTTGCCGTCGCGAGCCTTCTTGTCGACCAGGGCCATGATCTTTTCTTCGAATTGATCGACGTAGTCCGCCGGCTGCCAGTCGCCGCTCATATCGTCCACCAGGCGTTGCGCCATGTCCAGCTCGCGCTTGCTGAGCTCGGCTTTTTTCACCGCATCGCCGAGCTCCAGCACCGCCAGCTCGCGCACTTCGGCAGGCCAGCGCAGTTTCACCAGTACCAAGGCATCATCCAGCGGCATGACCGCCGCCAGATATTGCCGGGTGTGCAGCACCACTTGGGCCAGGGCGACCTTCTGGCTGCGGATCAGGGTTTCGCGCAGCAGCGCATAGACTTTCTCGCCACGCTTATCGGGCGCCAGGAAGTAGGGCGTATCGATGTTTTGCAGCGGGATCTGGTCGCTGGCGACGAAGGAAAAGATCTCGATGGTCTGGGTCGAGACCGGGTGGGCTGAGCGAATTTCCTCTTCGCTGAGCACGACGTACCGGCCTTTTTCGTATTGCACACCCTTGACGATGTCCTCCTTGTCCATCTCCTCGCCCGTGACCTTGTTGATGCGCTTGTAGCCGACCGGGTCCATGCTGCGTTTGTCGAGCCAGTCGAAATCGACGCCCTTGGAGGCCGTGGCCGATACCAGCGCCACGGGGATGTGTACCAGCCCGAAACTGATCGCGCCTTTCCAGATTGCCCGTGCCATTGCCAATACCTTTCGCCAGAGTGGAAGTGATGAACAGGTGACATTCAGGTGCGGCCACAAGTTGCAGATGCTTCGCTTTGGCGCGCACGGCCATGCAAATTGCAGGGACGAAATTCGGCCATCGTGCAATGCGCATGCTGGCTTTTTAGCAAAGTCTCAAGTTTATGGCGCAACCCATTGATATATATAGCGCAGATGAACGGTATTAGCGTAGGCATGGAACCTGCTGCTATACAGCAAGAGTCCACGGACGCGTTCATGTCGAACGAGCACTGGTGACAGTTAGGCTGCGGTTTGCCGCCTCTGTTCCCCGCGGGTGCCACGGACTCTGAAATTACAAGGAGATGTCGCTATGCTGTCCACTTTAGAACTTCGCAACATTATTGAAAGCAGCTTTCTGCCCATGCGCTGCCAATGCACCCAGGCTCAGGATAAATCCCTGACGGTACGGGTGTACGATCAAAAGACCGATCACATCGACTTGACGGTTACCGGCATCAGCACCCAATCCTTGACCAGCAGCCGCGCCATTTCCAACTTGGTAGCGGGCCTGCGCAGCAATTTGGCCATCAATCACCAAAAAGGTCGCATCGAACAAGCCAAGCGCGCCAGCGCCAGCCTCTGACGCGCCACCCGACCCCGGGCCGATAACAGACGAGCCGCCGATACTCTCAAGTGTCGGCGGCTTTTTGCTGTTCAGGGGTTCTCGCGAGGCCTCGCAGGATCAATCCCGGTAGAACACCTGCACCAGGTGATAGCCGAACTTGCTCTTGACCGGGCCGTGCACTACGCGCAGAGGCTTTTTAAAGATGATCTGGTCGATAGCGCCGATCATCTGCCCTGGCCGTATCTCACCCAGATCGCCACCGCGCTTGGCTGAAGGGCATAGGGAGAATTTTTTCGCCAACACATCGAAGGCTTCGCCTTTGGCGATGCGTTGCTTGAGTTGTTCGGCCTCGTCGCTGGTCTTGACGAGGATGTGCCGGGCTTGTGCTTTCATGGGCGTGCTTGCTTTGTCTGGAGGGGGCGCGCAGGGGGCTACGCGTTGATCATGTCGCGAATCTTGTTCGCCAGGACGTCAATGGTAAAGGGTTTGGCGACCATGTCCGTAGCGTCGTCGAGAAAATGTTGCTTTTCGGCGGCTTTTTCGGCGTAACCGGTCATGAACAGTACCTTGAGCCCCGGCCGATGCTGGCGGGCGATCTCCGCCAACTGCCGGCCATTGAGGCCCGGCAACCCGATATCGGTGACCAGCAAGTCGATACGCAACGAGGATTCGAGCAGCGGTATGGCCGTGCGCGCATCGGCGGCGGGGTGACCACGGTAGCCCAGTTCGTCCAGCACGTTGAGCACCAGCATGCGCACCGCTTGATCGTCCTCGACCACCAATACGCTTTCGCCCTGCTGGGCGCGGGGGATGTTCTCTGGGGTCTGCAGCACGTTTTCGACCTGCACGGCATCGGCATGACGCGGCAGGTAGAGGTGCACCCGGGTCCCTTGGCCGACCGTGCTTTCGAGGCTGACGTGGCCCCCTGATTGCTGGGCGAAACCGTAGATCATCGACAGCCCCAGGCCGGTGCCCTGGCCGGTAGGCTTGGTGGTGAAAAACGGGTCGAAGGCTTTGGCCAACACCGCTGGCGACATCCCCGAGCCCGTGTCGGTGACACTGATCATCACGTATTCGCCGGGCGCTACCGGCTCCAGGCCCAATTGACGCAAGCTGCCATCGAGCACGCAGTTGGCGGTCTCGACGCGCAGGACGCCACCGTCGGGCATGGCGTCGCGGGCGTTGATGACCAGGTTGAGCAGGGCGTTTTCCAGTTGATTGGCATCGGTGTCGACGGGCCAGATGTCGTGGCCGAAGCGGATGCGCAATTCGATGTGTTCGCCTTTGGTGCGGCTTAGCAACTCTTCGAGTGAGTGGACCAATTGATTGGGGTCGATGCGCTGGCGATCCAGCGACTGGCGGCGCGAGAACGCCAACAGTCGATGGGTCAGGGCGGCAGCACGTTGCGCGGAGGTCACCGCGGCCTCGGCGAAGCGGGAAATCTCGGCGCTGCGGCCATTGGCGATGTAACGCTGCATCAAATCCAGGCTGCCGATGATGCCGGTGAGCATGTTGTTGAAGTCATGGGCGATGCCGCCGGTCAACTGGCCCACGGCCTCCATCTTCTGGGCATGGCGCAGGGCGTCCTCTGCGCGCTCGCGTTCTTGCATTTCTTCGTGCAACCGCTGATGCATCTCGGTGCTGGCCTCGGAGCGCCTTTGCAGTTCAGCCTGTACCTCAAGGCGCGCATTGGCGTCGATGGCAGTGACCAGAATGCCGCTGATCTGGCCACTCTCGTCGCGCACCGGGCTGTAGGTGAGGTCAAGCCACACCTGGGCTTCATGGTCGCCGCGCGGTAATGAAAAGCCTTGCTCGACATAACTGCGCACCTCGCCGCCGAGCACCGCCTGGTAGATCGGGTCGGTGAACGGCCGCAGCTCCGGCCAGATCAGATCGACCGGTTGTCCGAACGCACGGGGATGCTTGCTGCCTGCCAGCAGAGCGAAGCTATCGTTATATAGCTGGCACAACTGTGGCCCCCACAGCAGCAGCATCGGCATCGGGCAGTGGATGATCATATCCACAGCGGTGCGCAGGCTCTGCGGCCACTGCTCCAGCGCTGGCAGGGGACTGGCGCTGGCATGTAGCCTCGAAATGAGCGTGGCCGCCATGCCGCCCTCGGACAATCCTTTCATTGCATTACCCTTTATTTGCACGTTGGCCTGAAAAACCGCCAAGCTATAGCTTACTTCCTATCGATTGCCGCGCGGACTTTGCCCCATGGATATCCAGGCCCTGTTGAAAACCCTCGTCAGCCAGGACGGCTCCGATCTCTATCTGTCCACAGGGGCGCCGCCTTGTGCGAAGTTCAATGGCGTACTCAAGCCGTTGAGCAGCGAATCACTCAAGCCAGGCGAGATCGCCGCCATTGCCATGGACATCATGGACGCCGAACAGCGCCTGGAGTTCGACCGCGATCTGGAAATGAACCTCGCGCTGTCGATGCACGGCGTCGGGCGGTTTCGGATCAATATCTTCAAGCAACGCAACGAAGTGTCGATCGTCGCCCGCAACATCAAGCTCGATATCCCCAAATTCGAGGACCTCAAGCTGCCGCCGATCCTGCTCGACGTGATCATGCGCAAGCGCGGGCTGGTGCTGTTCGTCGGCGCCACGGGTTCTGGCAAGTCGACTTCGCTGGCAGCGCTGATCGATTATCGCAATCGCAGCAGCAGCGGCCACATCATCACCATCGAAGACCCGGTGGAGTATATCCATCGCCACAAGAAGTCGATCATCAATCAGCGCGAAGTCGGCGTCGATACCCGCAGCTTCCAGGCGGCGCTGAAAAATACCCTGCGCCAGGCCCCGGACGTGATCCTGATCGGCGAGATCCGCGACCGCGAGACCATGGAGCATGCGCTGGCCTTCGCCGACACTGGCCACCTGGCGATCTCGACCTTGCACGCCAACAACGCCAACCAGGCGCTGGACCGGATCATCAACTTTTTTCCGGAAGACCGCCGCCCGCAATTGCTCAATGACCTGGGCAACAACCTGCAGGCGTTCGTGTCCCAGCGGCTGGTCAAGACCGTCGACAACAAGCGGCGGGCGGCGGTAGAGGTGATGCTGGGCTCTTCGACCATTCGCGACCTGATTCACCGTGGCGAATTCAGCGATCTCAAGGGCATCATGGAAAAGGCCGGTAACCAGGGCATGCAGACGTTCGACAGCGCGTTGTTTGATCTGGTCGTCGAAGGCGCTATCGACGAGGAAGAAGCGCTGAAGAACGCCGATTCGCAGAACAACCTGCGCCTGCGCCTCAAGCTGCACGCCGACGGCGGCGCCACCCATACCTCGGCCCCGGCGGCGCCTACGCCGGTGAAGGAATTGCCCAAGGGCGACTGGGGGCTGGTCAACGACGAAGAGCAGGTGTGATTCGAGATTTGCGTTGATGCATCTGGCCTTTTCGCGGGCAAGCCTCGCTCCCACGGCGTCAATTGTGGGAGCGAGGCTTGCCCGCGAAGAGGCCAATCCGGCTGACATCAGAACTCAGTGCGCCAGCCAGCCCCCGTCGACATTCCACGCCGCCCCGCGGACCTGGTTGCCGGCCTCGCTGCACAGGAACAGCACCAGCTCGCCCAGGTGGCTGGGGGTGACGAACTCCAGTGACGGTTGCTTCTCGGCGAGCAGTTCGTGTTGCGCCTGCTCAGCGTCGACGCCCTTGGCGATACGCGCATCGATCTGCTGTTGCACCAAGGGCGTCAGCACAAAGCCTGGGCAGATGGCGTTACAGGTGACCTGGGTGGTAGCGGTTTCGAGGCCGATGACCTTGGTCAGACCGATTACACCGTGCTTGGCTGCGACATAGGCGGCCTTGCCGATCGAGCCGACCTGGCCGTGCACCGAGGCGATATTGATGATCCGCCCCCAGCCACGCTCACGCATGCCGGGCAGGCTCAGGCGGCTGGCGTGAAACACCGACGACAGGTTGATCGCGAGGATGGCGTCCCATTGCTCGACCGGGAAATCTTCGACCGCGTCGACGTGCTGGATACCGGCGTTATTGATCAAGATATCGATGCCGGCAAAGTCGTCGCGGGCGTAGTCGATCATTGCGGCGATCTGCTGCGGATCGCTGACATCAGCCGGGTGGTGACCGACTTGCGTGCCATGCGCGGCCACTTGCGCGATGGCCGCGCTGGCATCGCCAAAGCCATTGAGGATGACATTGGCGCCGGCCTTGGCCAGGCACAGTGCGATGCCCAGGCCGATGCCGCTGGTAGAGCCGGTGACCAATGCAGTCTTGCCTTTCAGAATCATTGCCTGTCTCCCGTCGTTGTTATCGTTCTGAGTGCTGTCTTTGTAGCAGCTGCGCGGGAAATCTGCCGTGTTCCATCGGAGATCGCTACTCGGCGAATACCAGGGCCTTGAGCCCGGCTTCGGGGTCGATGTCGACGAACTCCGGCGGATTTTCCAGGCGCTGCCGGAAGCGCAACTGCGGTGCTTCGGTGGCCATGCAGTCGATCAGGAAGTCCGCGCCCACCTGCGGGTCGTTGAGGCAGGCCAGTACCTGACCGCCCGCGCTGAGAACTTCCGGCAGGCGGCGCAGGACCTTGCGGTAATCGTGAGTGAGAACGAAGCTGCCTTTCTGGAATGACGGTGGATCGATGATCACCAGATCGTAAGGCCCGGCCTTGATCACCTTGCCCCAGGACTTGAACAGATCGTGGCCCATGAAGCTGACCTTGCTCAGGTCGTGATCGTTGAGGCGGTGGTTGTCGCGTCCGCGGCTCAAGGCGGCCTTGGCCATGTCGAGGTTGACCACGCACGACGCTCCGCCAGCGATTGCCGCCACCGAGAAGCCACAGGTGTAAGCGAATAGATTGAGCACCCGCTTGCCTTGAGCGTTGGCCTGTACCCACTGACGGCCGTAGCGCATGTCCAGGAACAGCCCGGTGTTCTGCGAGCGGCCGAGGTCCAGCTGATAGCGCAGGCCGTTTTCCTCGATCACCCAAGGCGAGATGATTTCGCCGAGCAGGCATTCGGTAGGGCTGGCGGGCAGGTAGCGGTGTTGCAGCAGCACGGCCTTGCCGCCTGCCAGGGTCCAGGCCGGTTGGGCCGCCCACTGCAACAGCAAGGTCTTGAGCGCCTGCAGCTGCGGGGCCTGCGGCTCGCGAAACAGCGACACCAGCACCATGCCTTGCAGCCAGTCCACCGTCACCTGCTCCAGCCCCGGCCAGCGTTGCCCGCGACCGTGCAGCAGGCGCCGAGCCTCGCCGGTGGGCTGGGCGAGGGCGAGGTCGAGGTGTTGCTGCAGCACGGTCAGGGCGTCGGGCGTCATGGATAGTGTTCACAGGCAAAAACAGGGGCGCGCATTCTAGCGGGTTTGACGCAAATCGGGTGGCTCCTCCCGTGGGAGCGGGCTCTGCCCGCGAAAGAGCCCGCTCCGACAAGGCACGGAGTTCAGCTGTGGAAATCCTCTTCGAAATATTCCTGGTCGCGGCGCACCGCCGACTCGCGCACCCGCGCCTCAAGCAGGCGCAGCTCCACCCGACGAATCTTGCCGGAGATGGTCTTGGGCAGCTCGGTGACGAACTCCAGGCGTCGCACGCGCTTGTAGGGTGCGAGCTTCTCGCGGGCGAACACGAACAGCAGGCGGGCCAGGTGCGCGTCGGCCTCGACGCCCTCGGCCAGAATCACAAAGGCCTTGGGCACCGACAGACGCTGGGGATCCGGGCTTGGCACCACGGCCACTTCAACCACGGCCGGGTGCTCGATCAGCAGGCTCTCCAGTTCGAACGGGCTGATGCGGTAATCCGAGACTTTGAACACATCATCGGCGCGACCAACGAAGGTGATGTAGCCGTCGCTATCGATGGCGGCGGTATCGCCGGTGCGGTACACGCCGCCGCGCATGGCGTCGGCGGTCTTGTCGGGGGCATCGGCGTAGCCCAGCATCAGCCCCATTGGTGCGCCCGACAACGGCAAGGCCACTTCGCCTTCGCTGGCAGGCTGGCCATCAGGGTCGAGCAGCGTGACCTGATACCCCGGCAGCGGCCGGCCCATGGACCCCGGCTTGAGCAGCTGGCCAGGACTGTTGCCCACCAGCGCGGTGGTCTCGGACTGGCCGAAGCCGTCGCGCAGGTTCAAGCCCCAGACGGCCTTGATATGTTCGATGATTTCCGGGTTCAGCGGCTCGCCGGCCCCGACCAGTTCGCGCAGCTGCCCCTGCCGGCCGTTGAGGTCGAGCTGGATCAGCATTCGCCACACCGTGGGCGGTGCACACAGGCTGGTGATGCCATGTTGCGCGATGATCTCCAGCAGTGCCGCCGGGTTGAAGCGCGGGGTGTTATGAATGAACACGCAGGCGCCGGCGTTCCACGGTGCGAACACGCAGCTCCAGGCATGCTTGGCCCAGCCGGGTGAGGAGATGTTGAGGTGAATGTCTCCTGGCTGCAGGCCGATCCAGTACAGCGTCGACAGGTGCCCCACCGGGTAGCTCTGCTGGCTGTGCAGGACCATCTTCGGCTTTGACGTGGTGCCCGACGTGAAATACAGCAGCGCCGGGTCAGTGGCCAGGGTAGGGCCGCTGGGGACAAAACTGAGCGGATAGTGACGGGCGTCTTCATGATCGATCCAGCCGTCCATCCGGGCGCCGACGCTCAGGCGCGTGTAATCACCGGCCAGGTCCGCAAACTTGTCGACCCACTCGCTGCCCGCCACGACATGGCGGACCTGACCGCGATCGAGGCGGTCGCGCAGATCCTCGGTGGTCAGCAAGGTGGTGGCGGGGATCACGATCGCGCCCAGCTTGAAGGCTGCCAGCAGCGTTTCCCAAAGCGCCACATGGTTGCCGAGCATCACCAGCAATCGATCGCCGCGCTGCACCCCCAGCCAGCGCAGGTGATTGGCGACCTGATTGGAACGCTGCGAGAGTTGCTCGAAGCTGTAGCGGTTGGATTGGCCGTCGTGCTCGACGATCCACAGCGCCGTGGCGCCATTGCCGCTGGCCATGTCATCGAAGTAATCGAGCGCCCAGTTGAAATGGGTCAGTTGCGGCCAGCGAAAATCCCGGGCGGCGGTGGCGTAGTCGGTGCGGTGGGCAAGCAGAAAGTCTCGAGCGGCGATGAACTCGGGGCAGGGCATGGCGGTGTCCTATTTTTATTATTGTGCTCAGGTGCGGGAAGCGGGAGGCCAGCCTCAAGCCGCAACCTGCAAGCTAGTACAGGTTAGGCCAGCAATACGTTGTTCAAGCAGGTAAATCTGCCGATTGGTTATGCAAAATAGCTCGAGGCTTGCCGCTTGCAGCTCCCTGATCCCTGCGAATCCAGGGAACGTCAGGCCCGGCGTGAGCTCCAATGAAGTAATGCCCCGGTCACTCAAGGAACCACCATGCAGGACACCTATAGCGCAGATCAACCCGACCGCACCGACGTCAACGCTCACAAGGGCCCTGCGGTGATCGAGTTCGGCACGAACTGGTGTGGCCATTGCCAGGCTGCGCAACCGTTGCTCAAGCAAGTATTTGCCGACTTCCCGCAAGTGCACCACCTGAAGGTCGAGGATGCCAGCGGTCGCCCATTGGGGCGCTCGTTCAGGGTCAAGCTGTGGCCTACGTTGATCTTCCTTCAGGATGGCCAGGAGGTGTCGCGCCTGGTGCGGCCAACTCGGATCAGCGATATCGAGGAAGCTTTCGAGCAACTGACCCACGAGGCCTGATCGCCGCTGACGTCGTACCCTGCCTATAGCGAGGGGGCTTGCCCCCGAAAGCCCCAACGCATCAGCAGCACGGCCACGGACGTTGCGTATTCGCAGGCAAGCCCCGTGGCAGTCGCGCGCCAGGGTGATCTTTACCCGCCGCCAACAGTGATATCCTGCTGGCCGTAAACTCCTGACGCCCGCGATCTCGATACCATGGCCCTCGCCGCACCCCCAGACTTGAGCGACCCCTCCGTCCCGGTACTGCCCCTGGCGCGCACCTATGCCCGTGGGCATTTCACCGAGCCGCATTGTCATGATTGGGGGCAGGTGCTGTATGCGGTGTCCGGGGTGATGTGGGTCGAAACGCCGCGCGAGGCCATCGCGGTGCCGCCGCAACGGGCGGTATGGCTGCCGCCTGGCGTGCTCCATGGGATCCGCGTGGTGTCGGACCTGCAGATGCGCAACATCTATCTGCGACCCGCCCTGGCGGCAACGCTGGATGGGCAAGTGCGGGTGCTGGAGGTCAACGGCCTGCTGCGCGAACTTATCGTCGGGTTGGTGGCACAGGCTTATGATCCCTTGGGCGCGGCCACCGGCGCCGAGCCGGATTATTACGAAGCGCTGGTCGGTCTGGCCTTGCTGGAGCTCAAACGTGCTCAGCACCGCGGGGCGAGTATCCCCATGCCCGAACACAGCGACCGGCGGCTGCGCAGCCTGTGCCAGGCGGTGATCGACTCGCCTTCGCTGGACATCTCTTTCGAGCAGCATGCCGAGCAGGTCGGTGCCAGCGTGCGCACCCTGGCCCGGCTGTTTCAGGCAAGCATGGGTGTCGGCTTTGCCCAATGGCGCCGTCAGGTGCAACTGGCCACGGCGACCGCGCAGTTGCTGCAAGGGTTGCCCGTGAGTCGGGTCGCGCACGCCCTGGGCTATTCACCCAGCAGTTTCAGCGACATGTTCCGCCGCGAGCGCGGGATGTCGCCCTCGGCCTTCATGCTGGAAACTGGCCGATAAACCGAAGCTCTTGGCCGATACCCCCTGTGAAGCCGCCATACACTGGCGCCACAGTCAATCGACCCAAGGAGCAACCCCCATGCAAGCCCTGCAATTTTCCCGCACTGGCGACCTTGCCGCGGTGCAATGCGTTGAAGTGCCCGTACCCGTGGCCGCACCTGGGCAATTGCTGGTGCAGGTCAAGGCGGCCGGCCTGAACCCCAGCGATGTCAAAAATGTGCTCGGGCGCTTTCCCTACACCACCTTGCCGCGCATCCCTGGTCGCGACTTTGCCGGGGTGGTGGTCGAGGGCCCCCAGGAGTGGGTTGGTCAGGAAGTCTGGGGCACGGGCAGCGATCTGGGGTTTTTCAATGATGGCTCCCACGCCGCCTATTTGACCGTGCCCAACGGCGGGGTCGCGCGCAAGCCGCAATCCCTGAGCTTCGCCCAGGCCGCCAGCCTCGGGGTGCCTTATACCACGGCCTGGGACGCCCTTGAGCGCAGCGGCGTGATCGCTGGCACACGGGTGCTGGTGATCGGAGGCAACGGTGCGGTCGGCAGCGCGGCATTGGCCTTCGCCAGGATTCGTGGTGCTCAGGTGCTGGCGGCGGTACGCAAGCCAGAGCAGGCACAGGCGTTGCGCGCCAAGGGCTATGAAACCTTGGTGCTGGACCAGCCCGAAGGCCTCGGCGCCCAGGTGCACGCCGTGTTCGAGGGCGGTGCCGAGGTGATTTTCGATACCACCGGCTTCTGGTTGCCAGCTGCGGTCGGCGCCCTGGCCAAGTTCGGCCGTATCGCCATCATCGCCGCCCCGGTGGAGGGGTATGTGCAGCTGCCGGCGCTGGGGCTGTACCGCAAGGGTGGCTCGGTGGTCGGGGTCAACTCGCTGCTGTACGACTGCGCTGCCTGTGCGCGGATGCTCGAGCACTTTGGCGGCTACTTCGATCAAGGCTTGCTGGCGCTGCCTGAAGGCCTGCTGGAAGTGCCATTGAGCGAGGGGCCGCAACGCTTTGCCGAGGTCAATGCGGGCAGCAGCGACAAGGTGATTCTGATTCCTTGACGTGCGGCTGAGCGCAAGTGTGCGGCTTCCGGCCGGCCGGGGCGTTCGACATCCAAGGTGCGGGCCAGTGAAGGAACGTTGGCAAGCCGACGCTGCCTGAGGTCTACTACGCGTGTGCATACACGCTCGTCGACAAGGTCACCGGATGGATCGCTACGCCCCTCACCAATGGCAACCCCACGAACGGCCGAGCATGCCTGGTTCGCCGTCGACGCCGCTGCATTCCACCCCTAAACGTTATGCCTTTGCCGCCGTCGGATTGCTGGTCGGGATTACCGGCGGCCTGGGCAATGCACTGGTCACCGCCAATCTGGTCTACCTGCAAGGCGCGCTCGGAGCCACCACGGCGGAGATGGCCTGGCTGCCGGCGGCCTATGTCATGACCAACGTGTCGATGAACCTGCTGCTGGTGAAATTCCGCCAGCAGTTTGGCCTGCGCGCGTTTACCGAGGTGTTCCTGGCGCTGTATGCGTTGGTGACCTTTGCGCACTTGTTCGTCAACGACCTGGAGTCGGCAATTGCCGTGCGGGCCGCCCACGGCATGGTCGGCGCGGCCCTCAGCTCGCTGGGCCTGTATTACATGATCCAGGCCTTCCCGGCCAAGTGGCGGCTCAAGGCGCTGGTACTGGGATTGGGCACGGCGCAATTGGCTATCCCCCTGGCCCGGTTGTTTTCCGAAGATTTGCTGCAGATCGCCGAATGGCGCGGGCTGTATCTGTTCGAACTGGGCCTGGCATTGTCTGCTCTGGGCTGCGTGTTGCTGCTCAAGCTGCCACCGGGGGACCGCTTCAAGACGTTCGAGAACCTCGACTTCCTCACCTTCGCCTTGCTGTCCACCGGCGTCGGGCTGCTGGTCCTGGTGCTGTCGCTGGGGCGCATCGACTGGTGGCTGGAGGCCCCCTGGATCGGCTGGGCCTCGGCAGCTTCCATCGCCTTGATCCTGGCCGGCCTGTGCATCGAGCACAACCGCACCAATCCGCTGCTGATGACCCGTTGGTTGGGCAGTGGACCTATCTTTCGCCTGTTTTTGGCGGTGTTGTTGATCCGCATGGTCACGTCCGAACAATCCACTGGCGCGGTAGGTTTCATGCAGTACCTGGGCATGAGCAGCCAGCAGTTGCACAGTTTGTACGTGGTGATGCTGATCGGCGCCGTGGCTGGCCTGGTGACCAGCGCCCTGACCATCCACGCCGATCATTTGTTCATGCCGCTGCTGGTGTCGCTGGGCATGATGGCGATCGGCGGGGCGCTGGACAGCTTCTCGAACAACCTCACGCGCCCGGCCAATATGTACCTGAGCCAATTCCTGCTGGCGTTCGGCAGCACATTCTTCCTTGGGCCGACAATGGCCCTGGGGGTGCGCAATGTGGTCACCAATCCGCGCAATCTGGTCAGCTTTTCGGTGATGTTCGGCATCAGCCAGAACCTCGGCAGCCTGGCGGGCGCTGCACTGCTGGGCACCTATCAGATCGTGCGGGAGAAATACCACTCCAGCTACATCGTCGAGCGCCTGGTGCTGGACAATCCCCTGGTGGCCGCGCGAGTGCAAAGCGGCGCCAACAGTTACCTGGCGAGCATCCCCAATGCTGCGGCGCGCAACCTGCAAGGCACCAGTTCACTGGCCAGTGCCGCCACGCGTGAAGCCAATATCATGGGCTACAACGACGTATTTGCCTTGATCGCGATTATCGCCAGCCTCACGCTGGTGTGGCTGAGCATTCGTGTGCTCTGGCTCAAAAGCACGACTCGCAGAGCCGCCGCAGCGGCCCCTATGACGACCTCGACCTCGACCACGACCCCTGGCGCCCGCACTTCATGACCGAACCGACCAGTACGACCACCAACGCCATCGCCGCCACCCCGGAAGGACAGACTCCGCCCCCCGCAGCCGCGGCCACCGAGCCGCGCTCGCGGCGCACACGGCTGCTGTCGACCTTGTTGTTCGGTGGCGTCGCCCTGGCCGGCGTGCTGATCGTGCTCTACGCCTGGCAGCTGCCACCGTTCAGCAGCAAGATCGAGTCCACCGAAAACGCCATGGTGAAGGGTCAGGTCACTGTCATCAGCCCGGAGACCTCCGGGTATGTGTATGAAGTGGCGGTGCAGGACTTTCAGTTCGTCAAGGCGGGGGACTTGCTGGTACGCATCGACGATCGCACCTACACCCAGCAGCTGGATCAGTCCCTGGCTCAGGTGCAGGTGCAAAAAGCCGCGCTGGACAACAACACCCAGCAGCAACGCAGCGCCGAGGCCACCATCGCCTTGCGCCAGGCCGCCATCGCCGACGCTCAGGCGCAGGCTGACAAGAGCGCCGCCGACCTGCGCCGCAATCAGGCGCTGATCACTGATGGTTCGGTGTCCCGCAGCCAGCTCGATGTGACCCGCGCTGCCAACGCCCAGGCGCTGGCGGCGGTGACTCAGGCCAAGGCCAATCTGGAGATCGCCCGTCAGGACCTGCGTAGCACAGTGGTCAATCGCGGTTCGCTGCAGGCTTCGGTCGCCAACGCCGAGGCGGCGGTGCAACTGGCACGTATCAACCTGTCCAACACCCGCGTGACGGCGCCGCGTGATGGCCAGCTGGGGCAGATTGGTGTGCGCCTCGGCGCTTATGTGAGCGCCGGCACGCAGTTGATGGCGTTGGTGCCCGATACCTTGTGGGTGATCGCCAACCTCAAGGAAACCCAGATGAATCACGTACAGGTCGGGCAGCCGGTGACTTTCACGGTCGACGCGCTGGACCACCAGCGGCTGCGCGGCCATGTGCAACGCATCGCACCGGCGACCGGTGCGGAGTTCAGCCTGTTGCAGGCTGATAACGCCACCGGCAACTTCGTCAAGATTGCCCAGCGAGTGCCGGTGCGCATCAGCGTCGATGCCGATCAACCCCAGGCGCAACGCTTGCGCCCGGGGTTGTCGGTGGTGGTGAGTATCGATACTGGTTTTGTGGTGGAAAGCGATCGCGGTGAGACGCCACAGCCGTAAGGGCTGCCGACGCCCTCAGGTGCCGCGCCTCAAGCCAGATAGCGCTTGAACCAGGCAATCGTGCGATTCCACGCCAGTTCCGCTGCGGCTTTGTCGTAGCGGGGTGTCGAATCGTTGTGAAAGCCGTGATTGCAGCCCGGATAGATAAACGCCTCGTATGTCTTGCCATCGGCCTTGAGGGCTTTTTCGTAGGCAGGCCAGCCTTCGTTGATGCGCGTGTCGAGTTCGCCGTAATGCAGCAGCAGGGGCGCCTTGATGCGGGCGACGTCTTTGGCATCCGGCTGACGGCCGTAAAAGGGCACCGCCGCGGCCAGTTCCGGGTACGCCACCGCCGCCGCATTGGCCACGCCACCGCCATAGCAGAAACCGGTGATGCCGACCTTGCCGGTGCTGGCGTCATGCTGCATCAACCACTCGATGGCCGCGAAGAAATCGTTCATCAGCTTGCCTGGGTCGACTTTTTCCTGCAGCTCGCGGCCCTTGTCGTCGTTACCTGGGTAGCCGCCCACCGAGGTCAGGCCGTCGGGTGCCAGGGCGATGAAGCCAGCCTTGGCCACGCGCCGGGCGACGTCTTCGATATAGGGGTTGAGTCCACGGTTTTCATGCACCACCACCACACCGCCAACCTTGCCACTGGGCTTGGCCGGCCGCACCAGGTAGCCGCGCACCTGGCCGTTGCCTTTGGGCGAGGGGTAGGTGATGTATTCGGCGACGATGTCCGGATCGGTAAAGGCTACCTGCTCGGCCAGTGCATAGTCGGGACTGAGCGAGGCCAACAGAGCGCTGGCACTCATGCCGGCTACGGTAAAGGTTGCCGCGCGATCGAGAAATTGCCGACGGTTGATCCTGCCATGGGCGTAGTAGTCGTAGAGCTCCAGCAGTTCAGGGGCGAAGTCTTTGGCGGTGAGACGTTCCATGCAGCACTCCGTGAGCGAGGGTGGGCGAGCCTTCAACTATGGTCGGGATTTGCGGATTGGGCCAGGAGGAGTGTTGGGCGCGGCGGCTCGGACGGCCTATGGCATCGAGGCGTTCTGCATCGGCATGGCACTCGCAGCCGTGCGGCTGTACAGCACGGGCATGTTCAGCCACGGCTGATTCTGCCCATCACCTATTGCGCCCCCATCATCGCCGTCCAGTAGATCCCGGCATCGCTTTTCGGGTCTGTGGCATACCCGGCCCCCAACTCATTGACCCGCGGATTCATCAGGTTGGCGCAGTGTCCCGGGCTGGCCAGCCAGGCGTCGACCACCTTGCGGGCGCTGTCCTGGCCGGCGGCGATGTTCTCACCGATTTCCTTGGGCACGTAGCCGGCCAGTTCAGCGCGGTCGCCGGGCATGTAGCCGTCGCGATCCTTGTGATCGAAGTAGTTCTTGTTGGCCATGTCACGGCTGTGACCGTCAGCGGCGCTGGCCAGTTGAGCGTTCCAGGTCAGCGGGCTGGTGGCGTTGAACGGTTGAGCGCCACACTGATGGGGCTGGGCGCGGGCACTGTTGACCAGGTTCAGAAGCTGTTGGCCTTCGCTGGCCGAATCCCCCAGCCGCGCGCTGAGCAGCGGCCGCGCCAGGACGATGCGCCAGTCGCGGTCCTGGCGACTGACGCCGATGTCGACGAATTGTGGATCGAGTACCACTTTGCAGAAGGTCTGCTGAATGGCGGTCATCGCCGACGCGGCATCGCGCGGCCCGGACAGGCTGATGGCCTGCACATTGACCATCGGGTAGGCGGCTTTGGTCATGGCCTGTTGCAGGTCGCCGACACCGCTGGCCGGCAGCACCAGGCGCGGGTCCGCCGACAGCGGCGGCAATTCCGGCGAGGCGCTTTCACCACAACGCTGCGGCTGGCTGCGGTAGGCATTGATGGACTCGATCAGTTGAGACTCTTCGCCGGCCAGCGCATTGCCTGCCATAGCGACTCCGATCGACAGCACGACGCAACGCACAGCGGATGGCATGGCACCCATGAAAGTCTCCTCCGGTTGAATGGCCGCCTATCTTACAAAACGCTACGCAGTCGCGCAGCTACATCGCTGGCCTGGACCGCATCGGCGACGTTGGTAAAGCCCATCAGCAGCCCGGGGCAGGGCGGTGCTCGCAAATACCAGGTCGACAACGGCTCCATCGACAACCCCACCTTGCGCGCCGCTGCCACGATGGCCTGATCGTCAGTCCCGGCAGGCAAGCGTGCGAGCAGGTGCATGCCGCCGGCCTGAGCGTCGATCTGCAACTGTGCACCGAACTCGCGCTGCAAAGCGTCGCTCAGGCCTTGACGGCGTTGGGCATAAAGGCTGCGGGTCTTGTTCAGATGGCGGGCGAAGTGCCCGTCCTCCATAAACCTCGCCACGGTCGCCTGCAACAGTTGCGGGCAATGGTTGTGCAAGGCGTCTGCGACCGCGGAAAAGCGCTCGACCTGGGCTGGCGGCACGACCAGATAGGCCAGGCGCAGCCCCGGCATCAATACCTTGCTGAAAGTCCCGCAATAGAGCACCCGGCCCTCGCGATCAAGACTTTTGAGTGCTGGCAATGGGCGGCCGTGGTAGCGGTATTCGCTGTCGTAGTCGTCTTCGATGATCCAGCTGCCCTGGCGGTTGGCCCAGTCCAGCAGAGCCTGGCGTCGCGGCAGGGACAGCGACACGCCCAGAGGACTCTGGTGCGTGGGCGTGACCAGCGCGCAGCGGGCTTGGGGGGCCGCTTGTAGGCCCGCGTCGATGTCCAGGCCATGGGCGTCGACGCGAACCGGTATGAGCTCGATGTCGGCGGCTTCGAGCACCCGACGCGCCATGAAATACCCCGGATCTTCGAACCAGCAGCGATCGCCACGTTGCAGCACGGCGGTGCAGATCAACTGCAGACAGGCGCGATAGCCGGCGCCGATGAACACCTGCTCAGGTGCACAGACGATCCCGCGCGAAATCCCCAGGTAACTGGCCACCGCCGTGCGCAAGGGCGGCAGCCCGCGGGCATCGGGATAGACCAGGCCGTCGATGCCGCTGCGACGCAGTTCGCGGCTGGCCAGGCGGTTCCAGGTCTTGCGCGGGAACAGGTCCAGTGCCGGCAGGCCCATCTGCAAGGCCAGGGGCGCGCCACCGCCATGCATCAGCGACGGCATCGCAGCAGGTGGCAGCGACGGCGCCAGGGTTTGCGCGCTGGCCTGCAACTGCGGGGACACCACAGTGCCCGCAGGCCCGCGCGACAGCAGGTAGCCTTCACCGATCAACAGCTGGTAGGCGCTGTCCACCGTGCCACGCGCCAGGTTCAACTCGGCGGCCAGGGCGCGCACTGAGGGCACCCGGTCGCCGGGACGCAGACGGCCTTCGGCGATCGATTGGCGAAAGCGCAGATAGAGTTGACGGTAGACCGGCAGGTCCGCAGAGCTGGGCATGGGGGCTATGGCCTAGTCGTTATGACGATTCTTGGCTCTACAGCATAGGCCATAGGCGCTCTAGAGTGAGCACACTTTCTACCAACCGGAGCTTCATCATGAGCCAGCTGCGCTTGCCGTTTTCGACCCTTTCGCCCGCCGCCTACCAAGGCCTGCTGGACACCAGCCAAGCCTTGACCGACAGCCCACTGGGCCTGCCTCTGGTCGAGCTGGTGTACTTGCGGGTGTCGCAGATCAACGGCTGTGCCTTCTGCCTGGAGATGCATGCCAAGGCCTTGCGCGATAGCGGCATGGCCCAGCGCAAACTCGATTGCCTGGCGGGCTGGCGGATCAGCGCGCTGTTTGACCTGCGCGAGCGAGCGGCGCTGGCATGGGCCGAGGCGCTGACCCATGTGTCGGGGCAGGGCGCCCCGGATGAGCTGTTTGAACCTTTGAAAGCGTTGTTCACCGATGCGGAAATTTCCGACCTGACATTTGCCGTGTCGTTGATGAACGCCTTCAATCGGTTGGCGGTGGGCATGCGTTTATAACTGGTGCAGTGTATCGAGGTGGCTGCCTGCGATATTGCATCTGCCACTACGCAGGTGCCTTACGCGCTATCTTCGCGCCAGGCACCGTCGCTACAGCGCCTTTTCAGGCACTGTGCATCTGCTCGATATGCGCCCACAAGCGCGGGTCGTTGTAGTCATCGATCACCAGATCCGCGCCTGCTGCCTGCAGCGCGGAAGGGCTTTGAGTCGTCGCCAGTGCCACGGTAAAGATGCCTGCGGCCTTGGCGGCCGTCAGACCCGGGATCGAATCCTCGAACGCGATGCCCACGTGGGCTTCTGCCTTGAGCTTTTCAAGCCCGGTGAGGTAGGGCAGCGGATGCGGCTTGGCATGAGGCAGCTCCTCGGCCACCACCACGCGTGCCAGCCGTTCGCTGAAGCCCAGAGCAGCAAGCATGTGATCAGCGTTGGCCCGCGGTGCATTGGTGACCACCACCATGCCGATGCCGTGCTGCTCGGCGTAATCGAGCAAGCGGGTGGCGCCAGGGATAGGCTCCAGCTGGGTCGCCAGCTGGCGAAACCGCGCTTCCTTGCGATCGGCGAAGGCCTGGTGTTCGGTGATGCTGCGCTGTGGGAACAGGTTCATGCACATCTGCGCATTGGCGCGGCCAGCGCAGTGTTGTTCGAATTCATGCTCGGTGAACGAGCGGCCATCTTCTTCCAGCAGCAACTGCTGAATAGCCACAAGGTGCAGGGTGTCGGAATTGGTCAGGGTGCCATCGAGGTCGAACAGCAACGCAGCAAGCATGGGCGCGGATCCGTCATGGAAAACAAGGGACGGTTATCCTAACAGAGCGCGGCCATGTCTGTAGCGAGGGGCCTTGCCCGCGAAAATTCTTCAGCCGCAGGCAATGCACAGGGCGAATATTTACGGGGCAAGCCCCCTCGTTGCAGAGGGCCTATCACACCTTGAAGGTATTGACCATCTGGCTCAGATCCAGCGCCAGGCGTGACAGCTCCTGGCTAGCGGCGGTGGTCTGATGGGCACCGGCCGAGCTCTGCATCGACAGGTCGCGAATATTCACCAGATTGCGGTCGACTTCGCGGGCGACCTGAGCCTGCTCTTCGGCCGCGCTGGCGATCACCAGGTTGCGCTGGGAAATCTCGTTGATGCTGCGGGTGATCTCTTCCAGGGCATCGCCGGCGCCGCGAGCGGTTTCCAGCGTGCTCTGCGCCTTGCTGCTGCTGTTTTCCATGGCCGTCACCGCCTGGGTGCTGCCTTGTTGAATGCCGCTGACCATGGTTTCGATTTCCTGGGTCGACTGCTGCGTACGATGCGCCAAGGCTCGTACTTCGTCGGCCACCACTGCGAAGCCGCGCCCGGCTTCACCAGCACGGGCCGCTTCAATGGCGGCGTTGAGCGCCAGCAGGTTGGTCTGTTCGGCGATGGCGCGGATCACTTCCAGCACCTTGCCGATGTCGCGGGTCTGCCCGGCCAGCTTGCGAACCTGCTCGGAGGTGGCTTCGACGTCCTGGTTCATCTGCGAGATCGCGCTGACCGTGGCGCTGACCCGCTGCTGACCTTGCAAGGCGGCGGCCGAGGATTGCTGCGAGGCCTCGGAGGTGGTCACGGCGTTGCTGGCGACTTCTTCCACGGCGGCGGTCATTTCATTGACCGCAGTGGCCGCCATGTCGATTTCGTTGTTCTGCTGCTGCAGGCCGCGCGAGCCTTCTTCGGTCACGGCGTTGAGCTCTTCGGCGGCCGAGGCCAGCTGTGTAGCAGAGCCGGAGATACGCTGGATGGTGCTGCGCAGGTTGCCTTGCATGGTGCTCAAGGCCTGTTGCAGACGCGACACCTCGTCGTCGCCATCGACCTCGACGTTCTTGCTCAGGTCGCTGTTGGCCACGTCTTCGGCGACTTTGACCGCCCGATTCAAGGGCCCGACGATGCTGCGCGTCAGCAGGATAGCGAGCAGGACGGTCATGGCGGCGACCAGCACCAGCACGCCGATCACCAGGTTCCTGGCGTCACCGTAGTCGGATTGCGAGTCGATCACGGCAGCGTCGGCGCCTTTGCGGTTGAGCTCGATCAGCTTCACCAGCACCGGCGACATCTGATCGGAGTAGGTTTTCAGGTCGCCGTTGATCATGTCGGGGATCACGTCCTCCTGCTTGGCCTTGGACGCCGCACGCAGGCGGTCCTGTGCGCCGATGTAGCTGTTCAGGGCCTTGCTTAGATCATCGTAAAGGCCTTGCTCGGCGGGGCTGCTGATGGTGGGCTGGTAGGCCGCCATCAAGCCGCGCACTTGTTGGGTGAGGGTCTCGATGCGGGCGTCGGCCTTGTCGATATCGGTCTGGCTGCGGTTGACCTGGATGAAGTAGCTCATGGTCCTGAAGCGCGTGGTGGTGTCGGCCAGCTCGCCAAGTATACGCGTGGATTTGAGCCAGTTCTGCGCGATGTCGATGGCGTTCTTGTTGAGTTCCGACATCTGCCGCAGGCTCATGATGCCCAGAAAAAGCACGAGCACGGCAATGATGCCGAAACCTAGGGTAGCGCGGGTAGCGATGCCGATACTGCGCAGCGACATGGGAGTGAGCCTCGATCCGAGTGTAGTGGTCATTAGGGGGCGTATCGGCCGGTAAGCCACCGACAATAGGGGGGCAAAACCGTATTTTTATGACTGAATCGATACAGCCCCCAGGCTGACACCCCTGATCGCATGACTTTTCACTTACTCAGGTACAGCGAACGCAATCAAGTAGTGACCTCAGTGGTGTTCCAGGCGGGGCTGGGGCGTCATCATTGCCGATGAACGACCAAAGGCGCTGGTCAATCAAATCGCAAAAGAGTACAAATGTACTCCATGACTATTTTATCCCAGCGCCGCAGCGCCATTCTCGAATTCATCCGCCAACGCCTGAACGATCAGGGGCAGTCGCCGAGCCTGGCGGAAATCTCCGAAGCCTTCGGTTTTGCCTCCCGCAGCGTGGCCCGCAAGCACATCGTGGCATTGACGGAGGCCGGCTATATCGAAGTACGGGCAGGCCAGGCGCGGGGTATCCGCCTGCTCGATCAAGCCCCGCGCAACGCTTTACTGGAGATCCCTTTGCTGGGGCGCGTGGCGGCCGGGCGGCCGATCGAGCCGGATGCCCAGATCCACGATCATTTGTTGTTCGATCCACGCATGTTCGCCCGCGCCCCGGATTTTCTGTTGCGGGTCGAGGGCGACTCGATGATCGAAGACGGCATCCTCGATGGCGACCTGGTGGGCGTGCAGCGCCAGGCCGAGGCGCGCAATGGCCAGATTGTGGTGGCGCGGCTCGAAGGCGAGGTCACCATCAAGCGCTTCGAGCTGAATGACGACGGTATTCGCCTGTTGCCGCGCAACCCGGCCTATGCGCCCATTGATGTCGGCCCGGGGCAGGACTTCATCATCGAAGGTATTTTTTGCGGATTGGTGCGGCGATGATCGGCGCGTTGGCAGGCACTGCGGCAAGCCATTCGGCTGCGCATATGGCGGGTGCCGTGACCAGTCTCGAGGGGTTGCTTGATCAACGACGGCTGTGGAAAGGCCGCGCCACCCCCAGGATCAGTGGCCAGCAACCTACCGGCCATGCAGCCCTCGATGCGGTGTTGCCCAGTGGCGGTTGGCCGGCTTCGGCACTCAGCGAACTTCTGCTGCCGGCCCATGGCTGTGGCGAGCTGCAGTTGCTCTGGCCCTCCCTGGCCCGGCTCACTGCCAGTGGCGAACGTGTGGTCCTGGTGGGACCGCCCCATGTGCCCTATGCGCCGGCTTGGCAGGCGGCGGGCGTCGAGTTGCGGCATTTATCGGTGATCGCTGCCGAGGGCAAGGATGCCTTGTGGGCCGCCGAGCAATGCTTGCGCTCAGGCAGTTGCGGCGCTGTGTTGTGCTGGCCGATGCATGCCGATGACAAGGCCTTGCGCCGGTTGCAGGTGGCGGCCGAAAACGGTCAGACGCTGGCATTCGCCTGCCGGCCTCAAGCGGCCGCCGTCAATGCTTCACCGGCCGCCTTGCGCCTGATGATCGAGCTGCAACCCCCGCAATGGCGGGTCCTCAAATGCCGCGGTGGCGTAGCGCCCGCTGCACCCATTGCCTGTGATCGGGCGGGGTGAGGCGCGCATGCTCTGGGCCTGCATTCTCCTGCCGCAGTTGGCGCTGGATGACGTTTCGCGCCGCCACGAAGACCCGACCCAGCCGCTTGTACTGCTGAGCGGGCCGACGCAGCGACGCGTGCTGCAGGCCGTCAATGCGCCTGCCAAGGCATTGGGGCTGCGGGCAGGTCAGTTGCTCAGCACCGCTCAGGCCTTGGCTAAAGGCTTTACCTGCGCCGAGCATGACCCGGCGCGTATCGACCATTGCCAGCAACTACTGGCAGCCTGGGGTTATGGTTTCAGTTCCCAGGTCAGCCTGCATTTCCCTCGCGCCCTGCTGTTGGAAGTGCAGTCGGGCTTCAATCTGTTCGGGCCCTGGGCGCGCTTCGAGGCTCGTTTGCGTCAGGAGTTGCAGGGCCTGGGCTTTAGTCATCGGGTCGTGCTGGCGCCCAACCCCATGGCCGCGCGAATGCTGGCCAATGTCTACGATGGTCTGGCGGTCGTGGATGAGGCCATGCTGCAAGCGCATATCGGGCAAATGCCCATCGATCGCGTGGGCCTGGCGCCCGAGGTGTCCACCGCCTTTGTGCGCATGGGCCTGCACTGTGTCGAACAGGTCCTGGCATTGCCCCGCGACACCCTGGCCCGGCGCTTCGCCAAGGATGTGCTGGTGCACCTCGACACCTTGCTGGGGCAGCGGCCCATGGCGCTGGAATGCTATGTGCCCCCGGACCGCTTCGATACCCGCCTTGAGCTCAATTTCGATGTGGAATCGCACCAGGCCTTGTTGTTTCCGCTGCGGCGCCTGATTGGCGATCTCGGTGCTTTCCTGACGGGGCGCGATGGCGGTGTGCAGCGTTTCAACCTGCACCTGGAGCATGCCGAACAGCCTGATACCCTCATCCCCGTGGGCCTGCTGGCCGCCGAGCGCGATCCGGGCCTGTTGTTCGAGTTGGCCCGCGGGCGCCTCGAGCATGTCCAGGTGCCGTGCCCGGTGCGCAGCGTGCGGCTGGTGGCCGAGCAGTTGCCCAGCTTCGTGCCGACCCGTCGCGAACTCTTCGATGAGCGCACGCAGCAGTCCCAGCCCTGGGAGCAGTTGCGCGAACGCTTGCGCGCCAGGTTGGGCGATGCCGCCGTGCAGGGGCTGTGCGCACAGGCCGATCATCGTCCGGAGTGTGCCTGGCTGTTGGCTGAACAAGGGCAGGGCTATCCACAGGCATTACCCACCCCGCGGCCTGGCTGGCTGCTGCGCGAGCCTCAAGCATTGAGTGAATACGCCGGGCAGTTGCTGAGTGGCCCTGAGCGCATCGAGACCGGCTGGTGGGATGGCGCCGATGTGCGTCGCGATTATTACCGGCTGCAAACCCCCGAGGGGCAGTGCGCCTGGGTCTATCGGCCAGTGGCCGCACCGCAGCAGTGGTGGTTGCAAGGGTGGTTCGGATGAACGTCGTTGCACTGCAACGCATCGGTCGTGCACGGCAAGCCTCCGTGCCCAGCGAACCCCCGGCTGTGGTGCCGCCCCCGGCCTATGCCGAGCTGCATTGCCTGTCCAACTTCAGTTTTCAGCGCGGCGCTTCGAGTGCCCGGGAGTTGTTCGAGCGTGCCAAGGCGCAAGGCTACAGTGCCTTGGCAATCACCGACGAATGCACCCTGGCAGGTATCGTGCGGGCCTGGCAGGCGGCCCAGGCCGTAGACTTGATGCTGATCGTCGGCAGCGAAATCCAGCTGCATGAAGGGCCGAAGATCGTCTTGCTGGTCGAAAACCTGCAAGGCTATCAAGCACTGTGTCGGTTGATCACCCTGGCGCGCCGGCGGGCAGCCAAGGGCGAATATTGCTCCTTGCGTGAAGACTTCGTAGCGACTGACCTGTCCGGCTTGCTGGCGTTGTGGCTGCCGAGCGCCGATGCAGATGACAGCCACGGCCTGTGGTTGCAGACGCTGTTCGCCGACCGTCTGTGGCTGGGCATCGGCCTGCACCGCGGCGCCGAGGATGGCGAGCGCCTGCAGCGCTGGCTGGCCCAGGCGTTGCGCCTGGGGTTGCCGGCCGTGGCCACCGGTGATGTGCACATGCATGCCCGTGGGCGCCGGGCGCTGCAGGACACGCTCACGGCCATCCGTCATCACACCCGGGTGGCCGAAGCTGGCCACCGCCTGTTCGCCAACGGTGAGCGCCACCTGCGGCCATTGGCGGCGCTGGCCGAGTTGTATCCTGCGCCATTGCTCCAGCAGACGCAGACGATCGCCCGGCGTTGCTGCTTCGATCTTGGCCAGTTGCGCTACGAATACCCGCGCGAATTGGTACCCGAAGGCCAGACGGCCAGTTCCTGGCTGCGCGAACTGACCGCGCGCGGCGCCAGGGAGCGCTGGCCGCAGGGCATGGCGGACAAGGTAAGCAAGCAGATCGAGACAGAGCTCGAGACCATCACCGACCTGCATTACGAGAGTTATTTCCTCACCGTGCACGACATCGTGCGCTTCGCCAAGGAGCGCAGCATTCTTTGCCAGGGTCGTGGTTCGGCGGCCAACTCGGTGGTCTGCTATGCACTGGGCATCACCGCCATCGACCCGGTCCACCAGAACATGCTGTTCGAGCGCTTCATCTCGCGCGAGCGCAACGAGCCGCCGGACATCGACGTCGATTTCGAGCATGAGCGCCGCGAAGAAGTCCTGCAGTATGTGTTCCAGCGTTACGGCCGCGGGCGTGCGGCGCTGACAGCCGTGGCCAGCAGCTATCGCGGTGCCGGCGCAGTGCGTGACGTCGCACGGGTGCTGGGCTTGCCGCCCGATCAGGTCAACGCCCTGGCCGATTGCGTGGGCCGCTACAGTGATGACATACCCCCGGTAGAACGCCTGCAGGAGGCCGGCTTCGACCCCGAGAGTCCGCTGCTGCGCCGAGTGCTGGCGCTGACCGGCGAGTTGATCGGCTTCCCCCGGCACCTGTCCCAGCACCCCGGTGGTTTCGTGATCTCCGAGCATCCGCTGGACACTCTGGTGCCGGTTGAAAACGCCGCCATGGCCGACCGCACCGTCATCCAGTGGGACAAGGATGATCTGGATGCCGTGGGCTTGCTCAAGGTCGACATCCTCGCGCTGGGCATGCTCAGTGCCCTGCGGCGCAGCTTCGATCTGCTGCACGCTTATCGCGGCCTCAGGCTGGACCTGGCCAGCGTGCCTCAAGAATGTGCCCAGACCTACCAGATGATCAGCCGCGCCGACACCGTCGGGGTGTTCCAGATCGAGTCGCGGGCGCAGATGGCCATGCTGCCGCGCCTCAAGCCCAGGACCTTCTACGACCTGGTGATCGAAGTCGCCATCGTCCGTCCGGGGCCGATCCAGGGCGACATGGTTCATCCGTACCTGCGCCGGCGCAACAACGAAGAGGCTGTTGACTATCCGTCCCCTGAACTGGAAAAGGTCTTCAAGCGCACCCTGGGTATCCCGCTATTCCAGGAACAGGTCATGGAAATGGCCATCGTCGCCGCCGGCTATACCCCCGGCGAGGCCGACCAGTTGCGCCGCTCGATGGCCGCCTGGAAGCGCCACGGCGGGCTTGAACCGCACCGGTTGCGGCTCACCGAAGGCATGCTCGCCCGTGGTTACACCGAGGCGTTCGCGGCGCGCATCTTCGAGCAGATCAAGGGCTTTGGCAACTATGGTTTTCCAGAGTCCCATGCGGCCAGTTTCGCCTTGCTTACCTACGCCAGTTGCTGGCTCAAATGCCATGAACCGGCGATCTTCGCCTGCGCCCTGATCAACAGCTGGCCCATGGGTTTCTACAGCCCGGACCAGGTGCTGCAGGATGCCCGCAGGCATAGCATCCAGACGCGCCCTGTGGATGTGTTGCACAGTGACTGGGATTGTTCGCTGGAGGATCACGGTGAAGCGCAGCCGGCCATACGCCTGGGCTTGCGGATGATCAAGGGTTTCAGGGAGGACGACGGCCGGCGGATCGCCCAGGCGAGGGCGCAAAAGCCATTCGCTGACGTCAATGACCTTGCCGCAAGGGCGCGCCTGGAGCCGGCAGCACTGGAGCGTCTGGCCGATGCCAGCGCCTTGCGCGCACTGGCCGGGCATCGGCATCAGGCGCGCTGGGAGGTGGCCAGTGTCGAGGCGCAGTTGCCGCTGTTCGCCAACGTGGCCGCCGTGCAGGAAGCCCCTGTCGCCTTGCCCGTGCCCAGCACAGGGCAAAATCTGCACGCCGATTACGCCAGCGTCGGTACGACCCTGGGCCCGCACCCGTTGGCTCTGTTGCGCGTTCGTCTGGAGCCCCTGCGCTGTCGCAGCTCCCAGGCGCTGGCCCAGGTCGAACATGGCCGGCCAGTGATCGTGACCGGGCTGGTGGTCGGTCGCCAGCGACCCGGTACCGCCAGCGGGGTGACCTTCGTGACCCTCGAAGACGAGTTCGGCATGATCAATGTGGTGGTCTGGCGCGATTTGGCCGAACGCCAGCGCCGCGTGCTGGTAGGCTCGCAGCTGCTGCAAGTGCGTGGCCGGTTGGAGCGCGTGGGCGAGGTGTGCCACGTGATCGCCGGCCATCTGCAGGACATGACACCCTTGCTGCATGGCCTCGATGTGCGCAGTCGGGATTTCCGTTGACCTGGGACGAGCAGCAATGGCTCAGCTCGGCGCCGGCAGCGCCAAGGTCCCAGGATAATACTGCGCGAAATTGACCTTGTCGGTTTGATCCACGGACTTCTTCAAGCGCTCGTTGAACGAGCGGCTGACGCCGTACTGGCCGCCGGAAATAGTGCGGAACTGCGCGGTGAGGGTGATGCCACTGAGGTCCATCTTGTCGACCCCGAATACTTGCAGCGGCCCTTGCAGGTTGTTCTTGAGCAGTAAGTCTTCGCTGATCTGCTGACCGACGTCGCGAATGATCTGCAGGGCTTCGTCGATATCGCTGTCGTAGCTGACTTGCACCGAGAAGAACGCATAGGCGAACTGCCGCGACTGGTTGGTGACGGCCTTGATCTGCCCGAACGGTACCGAATGCACGAAGCCTTTGCCGTCACGCAGGCGCAGGGTACGGATGGTCAGGCTTTCGACGGTGCCCGCATGGCCGGAGTCAAGCACGACCCAATCACCAATGGCGATAGTGTCTTCGATCAGGATGAACAGCCCGGTGATCACGTCTTGCACCAGTTGCTGGGAGCCGAAGCCGATCGCCAGGCCGACCACGCCGGCACCGGCCAGCAGTGGCGCGACGTTGATGCCCAGATTGGCCATGGTGGTAATGGTGCAGATCACCACTAGCACGATCTTCACCGCGTTGCGCATCATGGGCAGGATGGTCTTGACCCGTGTGCTGGGCTGGCGCGTGCTGCGCTTGCCAACCGCGGGTTTGAGGGCTTCCTGAATGGCGGTGTCGATCACCACCCACAGCAGCCAGGTCACCAGCAGGATCAGGCCGATGCTGCTCAGCGAATTACTGATGGCCCGGCCGAAGCTGTTGTTGGCGGCGAAGGCCAGTACCGATACACCCCAGATGCGCCCGAGGATTTCGATGAACGCCACAGCGATGGCGATGCGCGACAATGCATGCAACAGGCTGCGCAGCAGCTCGCGGTAAGGCCGGATCTGCTCGGCGGCGACCTGTTCATGGGGCCGGAACACATGATGCATCAGCGTGCTGGCGAACACCGCGCTGACCAGCAGCACGGTCGTCATCAACGCGCGCTGCAGAGTGGCCTGGCTGTTCTCCTGGGCACCGATCAAATGCACCAGCGAAACCAGAATCATCAACAGGATCGGCCAGTACCAAAGGCCCGAAAAAATTCGCAGGGTCTCCTGGATGGCGGGGTGTTCGTGACGCTGCTTGAGCGGACGGTTGCGAATCAGGTGGGCCACCGGCCGGCGCACATGGATCACCAAGGCGGCGAACATCAAGGTCGCGACCAGCCCGGTGAACACCGCCAGGCTGCTGGCCAGGTTGCCGCCAAACTGACGAGCGATCTGCGGGCTGTCGAAGGCATCGCTCAACGCTGCCAGAAAGCCGATGGCAAACAGGCGCAGGGGCGCGTAATTGCGCAATATCTGCACGGCGCGGTGCTTGTGGCCGACATCGAAGAGGGTGATGACGCAGAGGATCAGGGTGGTGGAAAAAATCCCGCTGGTGGTGGAGTAGGCCAGGCACAAGGCCAGGGCACGGGTCACCGACAGGTCCAACTGATGGCTCACTGCCAAAGTCACGGGCAGGCTGGCCATGGCCGGTAAAGTCCACGCCAGTAGATAGCCCAGCAGCCCCAGTATGCGGACGCGTGCGCGGAAAAACTTCGAGCTGCCGGCACGCTTGCGCAGCCAGCGGCCAATGCTGGCCAGGACTGCGAAGGTGGCGAGCCAGCTCAAGGTCAGGATGAAAAAATCCGCCACCAAACGGGTGAACGGGCGATTTGAATGTTTGCTGATCAAGGTGTCGACTTCGTCAGCGGCACGATCGGTGCGCAACCGCCAGGCGTCCAGGACGTTGTTGTCGATCGACAGTTGATCCTGCACGGTGTCCAGCCCTGTGGTGATAGCACCCAGCAAGCCACCCTGCACCAACGCCGATTTGTCATCTTCGGCCGCAGCGGTCTTGTCTGTAGCGCTCGTGGCCGGAGCTGGCGCGGCGGCGGGGGCGGCCGGTGCAGCGGCCAGTAAATGGGTACTAAAGAGGAGTATTGCCAACAACGCGAGGTTACGTTTCAGACTGAACACGGGGAGGGCCTTTGTGGTCGTTACCTCAGTGACTGATCGTTCTGGGCCGCGCAAGTTCGGCCACTGTTGATGAACAACACGATAATATCCGGCGCGGTTCTCTGGTTCATTTGCTCGACAGGAAGGTAGTCATCTGTAGCGATTGAGCTGCGCGCTGGGTATTGATTGCGCGTGGCGGGCCCTTATGCCCATGACTCGTGGGGGGCAAGCCGCGCGCTACAGATCGATGCTGCCTCCTGCATTTTTTCCATCGTGGCGCTGGTGAGCGTCACTGCTGTCAAGGCTGACCCATGTCCTCTACGACCTCCCATTCACGGGCGTTGCCCGGCAAACGCGAACAGTTTTCTACCCGCGTAGCGTTTTTCGTCACCGGTTTTTCCATGTCCAGTTGGGCGCCGCTGGTGCCGTTGGCCAAGCAGCGCGTTGGCATCGACGATGGAACCTTGGGCCTGGTGCTGCTGTGTCTGGGCGGTGGCTCCATTCTGGCCATGCCCCTGGCCGGCTACCTGACGGCACGGCTGGGTTGCCGCCGAGTGATCAGCGTTGCCGGGTTGTTGGTCTGCCTGATGCTGCCGCTGCTGGCCAGTGTTTCCAACCTGTCGGCACTGGTGGCGGCGGTGCTGGTGTTTGGCGCCGCCATGGGAATGCTCGACTGCGCGATCAATATCCAGGCGATCATTGTCGAGAAGGCCAGCGAGCGGGCCATGATGTCGGGCTTTCACGGGTTGTTCAGCCTCGGCGGGATCATCGGGGCAGCGGGCGTGACGGGGCTGCTCAGCGCAGGCCTGACGCCGCTGATCGCCATCCTGGTAGTAGTGGCGGTATTGCTGGTGGCGCTTTATCGCGCAGCAGCGCATCTGCTGCCGTTTGGCAGTGCCAGCGACGGACCGTTGTTCGCCGTGCCTCACGGCATCGTGCTGTTCCTCAGCGTGCTGTGCTTCATCGTATTCCTCACCGAGGGTGCGATGCTGGACTGGAGCGCGGTATTTCTGGTGTCGCAGCGGCACATGGACGCCAGCTATGCTGGCCTCGGCTATGCCGCCTTCGCCGCGACCATGACCGTGGGCCGGCTGACGGGCGATGCCATCGTCAACCGCCTCGGTGGGGCGCGGGTGACCATCCTCGGCGGTGCCTGTGCTGCCGCTGGTATCGCGATTTCGCTATGGGTACCGGCCTGGCCGGCGGCGCTGCTGGGCTATGCCTTGGTCGGGGCAGGATGCTCGAACATCGTGCCGGTGCTCTACACCGCAGTCGGGCGGCAGACCAGCATGCCGCAGAGCGCGGCCATTCCGGCGATGACCTCGTTGGGCTACGCGGGGATTCTCATGGGGCCAGCGGCGATCGGCTTGATTTCCCACCTCAGCAGTTTGTCGCTGGCTATCGGCGTGTTGATCCCGTTGCTACTGGCGGTTGCCTGCAGCGGTCGCTATCTGCGTCAGTAGTGCGGCACATCCGAGGAAACCGTCAGCGCCGTGCGGGTGTCTATCTTCAACACTCAGCGATCGGGAGCCTCACCATGCACCTGGAAGGATCTTGCCATTGCGGCGCCGTCACCTTCAGCCTCGACAGCGCCCACCCGTACCCTTATCAACGCTGCTACTGCTCGATTTGCCGCAAGACCCAGGGCGGTGGCGGCTATGCCATCAACCTGGGTGGCGATGCGACGACCCTCAAGGTCCAGGGCCGCAAGAACATCAGCATCTATCACGCGAAAATGCGCGAGAAGGGCGAGCAACGCAGCCACGCCAGTAGCGCCGAGCGGCATTTCTGCCATCTGTGCGCAAGTGCGTTGTGGCTGTTCAGCCCTGAATGGCCAGAGCTGATTCACCCCTTCGCCAGCGCCATCGATACGCCGCTACCCGTACCGCCGGAGCATACCCACTTGTTGCTCGACTCCAAGGCGCCCTGGGTCGAGGTCCAGGCTGGGCCCAAGGACCAGCAGTTCGAGAAATATCCCAAGGAGTCGATCGCCGACTGGCATCAGCGGTTGGGGTTGGAGAAATAGAGGCCGTTCGAATCGCCCTCGATCTCAGATCTTCCACCGCCGCGCGGTGCGCGCAAGCTTGCCCTGCATGGCATCCAACGTGTGCGACAGCTGCACGGTCATCATCTGATAACCCACCCATTCGGCGGGCACGGCGCGCAGTGGCGGGGCATCGATCTGGCGTTCCAGTCTATCGATGGCGCCCGCCTGCAGGGCGCGCGCCATGGCGATGAACTGATGACGAATCTTGCGGTGCTCGCCCAGCAGGTTGTCACGCAGCACCGCCATGGCCCCTTCGTCATTGACGTTGGGACGCAGGTTGCCGAGCAATTCAAGGCTGCTCAGGCACATGCGGAACAAGCGCTGGATCTCGTCCAGCTGAGTCATGGATACCTTGACTTCCTTGGACACCGACGGCATCAGCGAGCGCAGTTGCAGCATGGTCGCGTTGAGACGGTTCATGAGCCTGACCAATTCGTCACTGCTCACCGATTCGCCGTTGATGAGCCGCGCATGCACCTGTGCGCAATCACGCAAGCCACTGGCGAGGTTGTAGCGCCACGAGTACACCGCATACAGCGGCAACGCGAAGGAGAACGCCAGCGCCAGGGCGATGCCGATGAGGATATCGACCGTGCGCCACAAACCGTCGGACATCGGATTGTCGCCATGGCCGGCGACGATGAACAGGGTAATCGCCGACAGCAATGCCGTGTAGCCGCCCTTGCCAATGGCGTGATAGGCGAAAAACCCGCAGGCCAGGCACATCAGCACGTAGGTCAGCAGGGGCAGGCCCAGATAGTTCTGCTGTGCCACCAGCGCCAGGCCCAGGCCGGCGCCGATCAAGGTACCCCAGGCGCGCTCGATGGATTTCTTGCCGATGTTGCCGTGGTGTTGCAAGCCGCCGATGACGATCAGCAGCGTCACCGAGGCCCACTCGCCATGGGGCAGGTTCAGGCCGGTGGTCAGCAAAATGCTCGCGAGCAGACTGACCACGATGCGGCCGGCGTGAATAAGCCGCGCGTGCCGATACCGGCGATAAGGGTCCAGGAGCGGGCGCAACACGCGCCGCAACCAAAAAGGCAGGGGAAAAGTTTTCTGTAATTTCATGGGTTAACTGACCATCATTGGGCTGATTATATCCTGACACAACTTTATAACTGCGAGGCTCATCGTCGCATGCCAGTGCTCCAACGCTTCAGGGGTTTCTTTGTTCAAGCGGCGCGGGCCATGGGCCTGGTGTGGCAGACGTCACGCGGGCTGTTCATCGGCCTGATCATCGTCACCCTCGTGGCGGGGATGTTGCCAGCGCTGGCGGCCTGGGTCGGGCAGCGTATCGTCGATGCGGTGGTGCACTCTATGGCCCTGCCGCCCAGCGCGTCAGGCCCACCGCTATGGCCGGTGTTGCGCTATGTGTTGCTGGAGGCCGGCGTGCTGGCCTTGCTGGCGGGCGCGCAACGGGGGCTGTCGGTGCAGCAATCCTTGCTGCGCGCGCAGTTGGGGCAGAAGGTCAATCTGCTGATCCTTGAAAAGGCCCAGACGTTATCGCTGCTGCAGTTTGAAAACTCCGAGTTCTACGACAAGCTGGTGCGCGTGCGTCGCGAAGCATCGACGCGGCCACTGGCTTTGGTGACCAAATCACTGGGGCTGGTGCAGAACCTGATCCAGCTGATCAGCTTCGCCGTGCTGCTGGTGCACTTTTCGCCTTGGGCGCTGGCGATATTGCTGATCGGCGCACTGCCGGTTTTTTTTGCCGAGGCGCATTTCTCTGGGGATGCGTTCCGCCTGTTCACCCGGCGCGCGCCGGAAAGCCGTCGGCAAAGCTATATCGAAGCGCTGCTGTCCCAGGAGGCGCACATCAAGGAGGTCAAGCTGTTTGGCTTCGCGCCCCTGCTGTTGCAACGTTATCGCGACGCCTATGGCCGGCTCTATGCCGAGGACCGGCGCCTGACCTTGCGGCGCGACAGTTGGGGATTCGCCCTCGGGTTGCTGGGCACCGCAGCGTTTTACCTGGCGTATGCCTGGGTGGTGATCGACACCGTGAACGGGCATATCAGTCTGGGGCAGATGACCATGTACCTGGTGCTGTTCAAGCAGGGGCAAAGCGCGGTGAGCAGCAGTCTGAGTGCGATCGGCGGCTTGTACGAAGATGGCTTGTACCTGGCGGATCTGCATGAGTATCTGGCGCAGCCGGTCACTACCGTTGGCGGCAGCCTGACCGTGGGGATCAAGCCGGGCGACGGCCTGCGTCTCGAAGGCGTGGGGTTTCGCTATCCCGGTGCCGGACGCATGACGCTCGAAGGCATCGACCTGCACCTGGCGCCTGGGCGCAGCGTAGCGCTGGTGGGCGAAAACGGTTCGGGCAAGACCACGCTGATCAAGCTGATCACCCGTCTTTATCAGCCCGAGCAGGGCCGCATCCTGTTGGATGGCAGCGACCTGCAAAGTTGGGATGAAGCCGCGCTGCGTGAGCGCATCGGGGTGATCTTCCAGGATTACATTCGCTATCAGTTTTCGGTCGGCGAGAACCTCGGTGTGGGCGATGTGCGCGCGTTCGACGATCACCAGCGCTGGCAGGAAGCTGCGGAGCAGGGCATGGCAGCGCCCTTTATCGAAGGCCTGGCCCAGGGCTATGGCACGCAATTGGGCCGTTGGTTTGCGGGAGGGCAGGAGTTGTCAGGCGGGCAATGGCAGAAGATCGCCTTGTCGCGGGCCTATATGCGCCGTGAGGCTGACATTCTCATTCTGGACGAGCCCACGGCGGCACTCGACGCCAGCGCCGAAGCGGCGGTGTTCGAGCACTTTCGCGAATATGCGCGCGGACGTATGACGCTGTTGATCAGCCACCGCTTTTCCAGCGTGCGCAATGCCGAGCATATTGTCGTGCTGGATCAGGGCAGGGTGCTGGAGCGCGGCGACCACGCCAGCCTGATGGCGGCTGGCGGGCGTTATGCGCAGTTGTTCGATCTGCAGGCGCGGGGGTATAGGTGATGCCAACCCTGATCTACTTGCCCTCGAACGGCCCCATCGCCGCGAACGCACCGCCCTGATAGATACGTTGCGGATCGTCGGCCGGTAGCGGCGGCAAGGCTTCGACCTTCTCGCGGAACGGCTCGGAGCTGTCCTTGGGCTTATAGCCCAGGTGCGCGGCATAACGGTTGTCCCACCAGCCGGCTTTGTTGTCCGAGACCCCATAAACCACGGTATGCCCCACGTCGCTGGCGTACAGCGCGCGCTCCATCAGCTGCACCAGGTCGTCATAGCTGAACCAGGTGGCCAGCATCCGCACGTTCTGCGGTTCCGGGAAGGACGAGCCGATGCGCACACTGACGGTCTCGATGCCATAACGATCGAAATAGAAACTCGCCAGGTCTTCACCATACGACTTCGACAGCCCGTAATAGCTGTCCGGGCGTCGCAGGCAATGGGCGTCCAGGGTCTCGGTCTGCTGATGAAAACCGATGACGTGGTTGGAACTGGCGAAGATCACCCGCTTGACCCCATGGCGCCGGGCCGCCTCGTAGATATGAAAGGTGCCGCAGATGTTGGCGCCGAGGATGGTTTCGAACGAATGCTCGGTGGACACTCCACCAAAGTGCAGGATCGCATCGACGCCCTCGACGAGCTGGTCGACGGCCTGTTTGTCGGCCAGGTCGCAGCGCACGACCTCCTCGTGCGCCGAAGTCGCCGCAGGCATCTCGGCGATATCGGACAGCCGCAGGATGTTGGCGTAGGGCTTGAGGCGCTCGCGCAGGACCTTGCCCAGGCCGCCAGCGGCACCGGTCAGCAAAAGGCGATTGAAAGGGGTAGGGCTGCTGCTCATGAAAAAATCCCGAATTGTTATTGGAGGTGATCAACCTGTAGCGAGGGGGCGGCCCCCGGATAGCGGTATTTCCCCAAGGTTGCCATCGGGGGCAAGCCGCCTCGCTACAGGGTCGGCGTACAAAAGCTTAGCTCATATCAGGGTTATTCTGTCAGCTGTTATGTTGTCGTACAAGATCGTCAAGAGAGGAATGTAGAGCTGAGAGCTGCTCGCGATGCTTAGGGCCCCATATTCAGTTATAGCTAGGCTAAGTAGTGCGCAGCAGTCATTCCAAGAACCGTTCAGTCATCCTGACAGGTCCGATATTTTCGTTTGACATATCTGGAAACAACTCGCTATAAATAGCGCAGTGGTACGACGACTTGTCTCCCCGACAGCGCCGCCACATAACAATAAAACCCGAGTAGACCGCCATGATGAACCTCCCACGTCGGCAGTTCTGTTTCAGCATTCACCACACCCGATCGTCCGCCGAGGTGTTCGGCAACCCTTCATTCTTGCTCGTACCGGTCAGCTGAGCACAGCTGCCATCGGGGCGGGCGACGCCTTGTCGTAACGACCCCTGCGTTCACATTCCAACAACAAATTCAGGTGAAACGATGAAAATCAAAGGCATCCGCTGGTGGATGGTCGGGTTGGTCACGGCCGGCCTGGTGGTCAACTATCTGGCCCGCAATACGCTGTCGGTGGCGGCGCCGACATTGATGACCGATCTGAGTATTTCCACCGCGCAATACGCCCAGATCGTGGTCGCCTGGCAAGTCTGCTATGCGCTCATGCAACCGGTGGCCGGCTACATCATCGATGCCATCGGCACCAAGATGGGCTTCGCCATTTTCGCCCTCGCCTGGTCGGTGGCGTGTGCGGGCGCGGCCATGGCCACGGGCTGGCAGAGCCTGGCGTTTCTGCGCGGGCTGTTGGGCCTGACCGAGGCTGCGGGTCTGCCCGCCGGCGTCAAGGCCACCACCGAATGGTTCCCGGCCAAGGAACGCTCGGTGGCGATCGGCTGGTTCAATATCGGCTCCTCATTCGGTGCGCTGCTGGCGCCGCCGCTGGTAGTCTGGGCGATTCTGCACAGCGGCTGGGAGTTGGCGTTTCTGGTGGTAGGCGGCCTGGGTATCGTCTGGACCGGCCTGTGGGCAGTGTTGTACAAGCATCCCAAGGATCAGAAAGCCCTCAGTGACACTGAGCGCGAGTACATCCTGTCTGGCCAGGAGGCGCATTTCAAGGACGTGCCCCGGCAAAAAGGCAGCTGGAAAAAGATCATCACCTCGCGCAACTTCTACGCCATCGCCTCGGCGCGGATCTTGTCGGAGCCGGCCTGGCAGACGTTCAACGCGTGGATCCCGCTGTACCTGATGACCGAGCGTCACATGAACATCAAGGAAATCGCCATGTTCGCCTGGCTGCCCTTCCTGGCTGCCGACATCGGCTGCGTGCTGGGTGGCTACCTGAGCCCGTTTTTCCATCGCTACCTGAAGGTTTCGCTGTTCACATCACGCAAGCTGGTGATGCTGTTCGGTTGCCTGTGCATGATCGGCCCAGCCTGCATCGGCCTGGTGGACAGCCCGTACACGGCCATCGCCTTGCTGTGCATCGGTGGCTTCGCGCACCAGACCTTGTCCGGGGCGCTGTATTCGATCACCTCTGACTCGTTCGGCAAGAACGAAGTGGCGACAGCGACCGGTATGGGCGGCATGTTCGGCTATCTGGGGGCTGCAGCGTTCACCATGGTGTTTGGTGTGCTGGTCACCAAGGTCGGCTACAGCCCGCTGTTCGTAGTGCTGGCGGCGTTCGACCTGATCGCGGCGGTGGTGGTGCTGAGCGTGGCGCGCGCGTTGGTCAAGCCGCCAGAGCCGCGTGTTTCGCCAGATACCACGATAGGCGGGAACGCGTTGCCTTCAGCTTGATGCGGCTGGCTTGGGCCGCGAGGCGTCTTGAAGGACGCCTTCGCGGGCAAGCCTTGCTCCCACAGCGTTGACTGACCCTGAATCGTACACCTGTGGGGTCAAAGGTGCGCTTTCGACGGCGCAGAGGCTAGTACCGATTGCACACCGCGAGTCGAACGCTTCGAGTTCGGCTAGCACTGCGGGGAGCAAAACTGCACGAGAAGAGGCCCGCACAGGCGACTCACGCTCAAGCTCCTACGGCAATATCTTCACGGTATAGAACGCCGCTGTGTCGTAGGGCACTGACACCGAGTCCTTGCCCTTGAGATCCACATGATTGGCGATCACCCCTCGCACTTTGGCCAGAATAGCGTCCTGTTCAGTCTGGGGCTTGGAGGCGATAAAGCTGATCGACTTGACCCGATTGACGATCACATCCTCCGGCGCGCCCGTGTGCAGATGGGCGAAATGTTCCTCGTGCAGCGGTGCGAACTTCCCATAAGGGAAGACCTTGCGCCACTCCTGGCTGTAGTAGCGCGGATTGTCGCTCGCCAGCTCGCTGACCAGCCCTGCCACTTCGGCGACCCAGGGCTCGCGGGTATCACGCAGATTCCATAGCATCACCAGGCGCCCACCTGGCTTGAGTACCCGATGGATCTGCGCCATGGCCTCGTTGTTGGCAAACCAGTGAAAGGCGTGGGCGCAGACGACCACGTCTACCGAGTGATCGCGCAGTTCGCTTGGCAGCGCTTCGGCTGCTGCCAGGTAGGCGGGTACCTGAGGGAAATTCTTCTTGAATCGGTCGAGCAAGGCCTGCACTGGTTCAACGGCGATGACCTTGGCTTCAAGATCCAGCAAGAGCTGGGTGAACTTGCCGGTGCCAGCACCGAGGTCGAGCACCACGGTGTCGTGGCCAACCTTGATGACGTCCTTCAACCACTTGTTGACCTGTGGGGGGTAGCCCGGCCGGCCCTTGGCATACACATCGGCAGCTTGCACATAACCGCTGAACGCGGACCAATGGAGCATTTCTTTTATGGATTTCATGGATGCCCTCAAACGAATGTCTACGCCATTGTTCTTCTCAAAGCGTAGTCAATCCCTCAGGCATCGCCGGGTTTTGTTTGGGTTGCGAGGGGGGTTGCCCCCTCGCTACAGATTCAGAAGAGGGCATGGAACAACGCGTACAACCCCGCCGACAGCAACATCGCCGCAGGCAGCGTGAACACCCACGCCAGCAACAGGTTGCGCACGGTCGCCCATTGCAGGCCGCTGCCGTTGGCGGCCATGGTGCCGGCGACGCCCGAGGACAGCACGTGGGTGGTGGAGACCGGCATGCCGAACACGTCCGCCGCGCCGATGGTCGCCATGGCCACCAGTTCGGCGCTGGCGCCCTGCGCATAGGTGAGGTGGGTCTTGCCGATGCGCTCGCCGACCGTCACCACGATGCGTCGCCAGCCGACCAACGTGCCCAGGCCCAGCGCAATGGCCACAGCGACCTTGACCCAGGCCGGAATGAACCGCGTGGCTTCGTCGATCTGACGCTTGAACTCGTTGAGGTTGGTCTGCGTCTGCGCGCTGAAACTGCTCAGGTGCTGCTGGTTGACCAGGCGAATGGTCTCGGAGGTCAGGAACATATCGTTGCGCACGTTGTTCATGGCCTGCGCCGGCACGCGGTCCAGGGTGCCGTAGTTCTGCACCTCGTCCGCAATGCGCCCAGTGACGGCGGCCAGTGCCGGTACCACTTGGGGGCTGTTCTGATGGGTGCGTACGAACTCCAGCAAAACGGCGTAAGGATCTGCCGGTGCTGCCCCGGGAGCAGCTTGCATCAGGCCATCATGGGTGACTTGCGCGACCGCCACGAACTGCGTGGTCTGGGTAGAGGGGACGGCGCGGTTCAGCGCATAGGCCATGGGCAAGGTGCCCACCAGGATCAGCATGATCAGGCCCATGCCTTTCTGGCCGTCGTTGGAACCGTGGGCAAACGACACGCCGCTACAGGTCAGGATCAGCAGCCCGCGAATCCACGCCGGCGGTGGCTGGTTGCCGACCGGTGCGCGGTACAGTTCGCGTTGCTTGATCAATACGCGCATGAGCATCAGCAGCAGGGCGGCGCAGACAAAGCCCACGATCGGTGACAGCAGCAGGGTGTAGCCGACCTTGGTGACTTGATTCCAGTCCACCCCCTCGCTGCCAGGGCGGCCGTTGATCAAGGCGCTGCACACGCCCACGCCCAGGATCGAGCCGATGAGGGTGTGGGAGGAAGACGCCGGTAGCCCAAACCACCAGGTGCCAAGGTTCCAGATAATGGCCGCGATCAGCAAGGCAAAGATCATCGCGAAGCCGTTGCTGGAGCCGACCTGCAGGATCATGTCGATAGGTAGCAGGGCGATGATGCCGAACGCCACCGCGCCGCTGGAGAACAGCACGCCGGCGAAGTTGCAAAATCCCGACCAGACCACCGCGACATTGGCTGGCAGCGAATGCGTGTAGATGACCGTGGCAACAGCGTTGGCAGTGTCGTGGAAACCGTTGACGAACTCAAAGCCCAAGGCAATCAGCAGTGCCAGGCCCAGCAGGCCATAGGGCAGCCAGGTACTGGCGACCGTACCGGCCTGGTCGACATCGCTGAAAATACCCCAAGCGGTGATGACCATGCCCACGATCAGCAGGCCGCAGAACAACAGGATGCTGCGTTTGCCCACGGGGTGTTCGAGACGAGGACGCGCTTCTACGGCGCGGTGCATATGTTCGGCGGAGGTATTCATCGGATGGACCCTTTGAGTGGGACTCCAAGCCTAGCCCTGCAATGTGAAGATTTTCCTACGTGGGTCAATGAAGGCGATGGTTGGTGGTGGTTTCACACCCCCGGAGCGAGAGACCTTGCCCTCTCGCTCCAGGCATCGACCGTCAAAAGCGGGCGCTGGCGAGGCTCGGATGCAACGGCAGAAGCGGCAACAAGGTAGCCTGATAGGCGTGATAAAGATCCGGTTTGCCCGGCCAGATCGTGTGACTGGGCTGATTGTCGGCGCCCAGTTGATGATGCCAGCTGCCATGCTGGCGATCGATCAGCCAGGTGTCGATGTAATCCCAGAAACGGCGATACCACTGCTCGTACTCGATCTCGCCGGTGCGCTGCAACAAGGCGCCGGCCGCCGCGACCGCTTCGGCCAGTGTCCAGTGCAGGCGATCGGCAACCACCGGTTGCTGTTGCCAGTCCAGGGTATAGACGATGCCGGGTTCGCCATCGACCTCCCAGCCGTGATGCGTGGCGGCGGCAAACAGGTGCCGGGCGTCGTCTAACAGCCACTGTGGGGCCGACAGGCCGGCAACTCGCCGCGCGGCTTCGAGGTGCAACAGCAGGCGGGCCCACTCGAAGGCATGCCCGGGGGTCTGGCCGAACGGGCGGAACAGGTCGTCGGGTTTATCCCGGTTGTAGTCGAGCAGCGGCTGCCACTGCGCGTCGAAATGCTCGACTGGCATGTCATTGGCTGCCCGCGCTTCACGGTGGATGATCCGCTCGCTGATGCGCAGCGCCCGGTCCAGCCACAGCGGGGCTTGCAGTGCGTCGGCCAGGGCAAGAAAGGCCTCGGTGCCGTGCATGTTGCTGTTGCCGCCGCGGTAGGCTTCGGATTGCTGCCAGTCCCGGGAAAAACTCTCGCACAAGGCGCCTTCCTCTTCCTGCCAGAAATGCCCTTCGAGGATGGCGACGGCGTCGTCCAGCAAGGCCTTGGCACCGGGTCGGTCAGCGACATGTGCCGAACTGGCGGCCAAGGCGACGAACGCGTGACGATAGGCGGGCTTGTCGGTATCGCCATCGGCCGCGTCCGGGCAGCCGAACCAGCCGCCGAACGCTGCATCGCGCAGGGCACCGTGCAGCGCCGCGACACCGTGATCGACCAATGCCGCCGCGCCTTCGACGCCTTGGCGGTGGGCGATGGCAAAACAGTGGACCATGCGGGCGGTGTGCAGGGTGTCGGCGCGGGCATCGTCAGGCAGCTTGCCGTAGCGATCCAGAGCGCCGAAGCCGTCGGGCATCTGCGCGGCGCGGGCGAACTGTAACAGTCGCTGCGCCTCGACCTTTAGCCAGGCGCGGTGGACGGGAGTATTGAGCCAGCTTTCGGCGGGGATATTACTGAAGGTCATGGGCAACGATCTTGTTGTTGGGGATGTGGAGGTATAGAGCCTGGGATTGCCGGGTGGTTGCATGTGGGGTTGTGTATCCCCCGCAAGCCACGCATCAAGTTCAAGCCTGCACCGGCTGCAAACGCCGCCACAGATTGGGCCCGAACACATTGATCGCCAAGCCCGCCATGACCAGCGCGCCGCCTATCCATTGCAACTGGCCCAGGCGCTCGTCGAGCAGCAACGCTGCGGACGCCAGGCCGATCACCGGCACCAGCAGCGAGAAGGGCGCGACCTTGCCGGCCGGGTAGCGCGACAGCAACTTGCTCCACAGGCTGTAGCCGAGCATGGTGGCGACGAACGATAGATAAAACAGCGCCAGGATAGAGTGCAGACCAATGTGCAGCAGTGATTGTTCGATCAGCGCCGGGCCTTCGAGCCACAGCGACAGGGCGAAAAATGGAATCGGCGGAATCAGCGCGCCCCAGACCACCAGCCCGACCAGATTGATGTTGCCGAAACGCCGCGTGATGATATTGCCCATGGCCCACATGGCGGCAGCGCACAGGGTCAGCACCACCGCAATGACCGGCGTTGGCCGTGAGCCATCGAAGCCGATCAGCGCCAGGCCCAGGGCTGCGACGATCAAGCCCGCCAGACTGGCCGCGCGGAGTTTTTCACCGAGGAACAGCGCGGCGAAAAACAGCGTGAAGAAGGCTTGTGCCTGCAGCACTAGCGATGCGAGCCCCGGTGGCATGCCGTGGGCCATGGCTTCGAACAGAAACGCGAACTGCCCCAGAGAGATGGTCGCACCGTAGGCGATCAACCAGCGCAATGGCAGCTGTGGGCGCTTGATGAAAAGCAAGGCGGGGAAGGCGACCAGGGCAAAGCGCAGGGCCCCCAGAAGCATGGGGGGCAGGCCGTCGAGCCCGACCTTGATCACCACGAAATTCAGGCCCCAGGCAATGATTACGATGATTGCGATGAACAGATCCTTGGGTGCCATCGGGGGTGCGCTCCTTGTGTGGCGGTAGGCGGGGCCTGAGGATAGCGCAAGTACCGCACCTGTTGCGAGGAGGCTTGGCGCCGAAAATACTCGTGGCGATACAGAGCGGGGCCGACACGGTTTTCGGGAGCAAGCTCCCTCGCTAGAGGTGTTGAGGCAGGCTCAATCGATAAACAGCAACGACGGTTGTTCCAGCAAACGTCTGACCGCTTGAATGAACTTGGCCGCATCCATTCCGTCGACCACTCGGTGATCGAACGAGCTCGACAGGTTCATCATTTTGCGAATCACGATCTGCCCGTCGATCACGACCGGGCGTTCGACGATGCGGTTGACTCCGACAATCGCTACTTCGGGGGTATTGACCACCGGTGTCGAGACAATCCCGCCCAGCGCGCCGAGGCTGCTGAGGGTCAGTGTCGAGCCGCTGAGCTCCTCGCGGGTTGCTTTGCCGCGGCGCGCGGCGTCGGCCAGGCGTTGAATCTCCTTGGCATTGCTCCACAGGTCGGCGGATTCGGCGTGGCGCAGCACTGGCACCATCAGGCCGCTGTCGCTCTGGGTCGCGATACCCAGATGCACGGCACCATAGCGGGTAATCACTTGGGCGGCATCGTCATAGCGCGCGTTGATCTGCGGGAACTCGCGCACCGCCATCACCAGTGCGCGCACCAGCAACGGCAGCAGGGTCAAGCGGCCGCGCTGCTCGCCCCAGCGTTGATTGAGATCGACCCGCAACGCCTCGACGGCAGTGACGTCGATCTCCTCGACATAGCTGAAGTGAGCGACGCGGCGTTTGGCGTCCTGCATGCGTTCGGCGATCTTGCGCCGCAGGCCGATGACCGGGATCTGCTGTTCGTCGCCGGGCTGGGTGGCGCGTGCAGGGCTTGCGCCGGTGGTGCATGCGGCCAGCAATCGAGCATCCAGGTCGGCGTGCAGGATTTGTCCATCAGGACCGCTGCCGTTGAGGCTGTGCAGATCGATCCCCAGATCGGCGGCGCGTTTGCGTACAGCCGGGGCCGCCAGGGTGCGTAGGGAGACGGGTTCGACCTGAGCATGATCGTCATTCTCGGGCCCTGTGGGAGCGGGCTCTTCGCGCGAAGGCGTTTCAAACTTCGCCTCATCCGCTGAGGGTCCGGCACCGTCGACCGATGTGAGCAGGGCAGTGGACGTCTGATCACTTTGCGCAGCACAGGCTGGCCCTTTCGCGGGCAGAGCCCGTTCGCGCAGGGGGTCTGGCGCTTCCTGTTCAGCCTCGCCAGCCACTTCGATCCGTATCAGATCACTGCCCACTGCCAGCACATCCCCCGGCGCGCCGCCAAGGGAGATGACCGTGCCGCTGACCGGGCTGGGAATCTCCACCGTGGCCTTGTCGGTCATGACATCGGCCACCACCTGGTCTTCACTGACGCTGTCGCCGACCTTGACGAACCACTCCACCAGTTCGACCTGGGCAATGCCTTCGCCGATGTCCGGCATCTTGATGACGTGAGTACCCATTCAAACCTCCACGACGCGTTGCAAGGCCGCGCCAACGCGGGTCGGGCCGGGGAAATAGGCCCATTCCTGGGCATGAGGGTAGGGGGTGTCCCAACCGGTGACGCGTTCGACCGGCGCCTCCAGCCAGTGGAAGCAATGCTCCTGCACCAGGGCCACCAGTTCGGCGCCGAGCCCGCAGGTGCGGGTCGCTTCGTGCACCACCACGCAACGGCCGGTCTTGCGCACCGAGTCGACGATGGCTTGCAGGTCCAGCGGCCACAGGCTACGCAGGTCGATCACTTCGGCGTCGATACCGGTTTCCTCGGCGGCCGCCATCGCGACGTGCACCGTGGTGCCGTAGGTGAGAACCGTGGCGGCGCGACCGGGGCGGGCGATGGCCGCGCAATCCAGAGGCACCCGGTAATAACCTTCCGGCACGGCACTGGCGGGGTGTTTCGACCAAGGCATCACCGGCCGCTCGTGATGGCCGTCAAACGGCCCGTTGTACAGGCGCTTGGGCTCGAGGAAGATCACCGGGTCGTCGCACTCGATGGAGGCGATCAGCAGGCCCTTGGCGTCATAGGGGTTGGATGGCATCACGGTGCGCAGGCCGCACACTTGAGTGAAGATGGCTTCCGGGCTCTGGCTGTGGGTCTGCCCGCCATAAATGCCGCCGCCACAGGGCATGCGCAGGGTCAGCGGCGCGGTGAACTGGCCGGCGGAGCGATGGCGCAGTCGGGCGGCCTCGGAGGTGATCTGGTCGTAGGCGGGGTAGACGTAGTCGGCGAACTGGATCTCGACCACCGGGCGCAGTCCGTAGGCACCCATGCCTACCGCCGCGCCGACGATGCCGCCCTCGGAGATGGGCGCGTCGAACACCCGTGACCTGCCGTACTTGGCCTGCAGGCCTTCGGTGCAGCGGAACACGCCGCCGAAATAGCCGATGTCTTCACCGAAGGCGATGACGTTGTCGTCGCGCTCCAGCATGACGTCCATGGCCGAGCGGATCGCCTGGACCATGGTCATCACCGTGGTAGCGCTGGCGTCTTGCAGCGCCGGTTGGAGTTCGGTCTGGCTGTTCATGCTGCGCTGCTCCCGTGGCGATGGGTGCTGGCCAGGGCTTGCATCTGCTCGCGTTGCAGGCGCAGGTGCTCGGGCAGATCATGGTAGACGTCGTCGAAAATGCTGCTGTCGCTGGCCACATGGCCATCGTGCAGGGTGCCGTAGCGTTGCGCCTCCTTGAAGGTAGCGATTATCTCGGCGTCGATCTCGGCGACCGCCTCGCTGTGCTCGGCATCGGTCCAAACGCCCAGCTCGATCAAGTGCAGCTTGAGGCGCGCGATCGGGTCTCCCAGAGGGAAGTGGCTCCAGTCATCGGCGGGGCGGTATTTGGTCGGGTCGTCGGAGGTCGAGTGCGGCCCGGCGCGGTAGCTCACCCACTCGATCAACGTCGGGCCCAGGTTGCGCCGGGCCCGCTCGGCGGCCCATTGGCTGACCGCATACACGGCAAGGAAGTCGTTGCCGTCCACTCGCAACGACGCGATACCGCTGCCCACGCCACGTCCGGCGAAGGTGGTCGCCTCGCCGCCGGCGATGCCCTGAAAGCTGGAAATCGCCCACTGGTTGTTGACCACGTTGAGGATCACCGGGGCGCGGTACACGTGGGCGAAGGTCAGGCCGTTATAGAAATCAGCCTCGGCCGTGGCGCCATCGCCGATCCAGCCCGAGGCAATGCGCGTGTCACCCTTGATCGCAGAGGCCATGCCCCAGCCCACGGCCTGGATGAACTGCGTGCCCAGGTTGCCGGAGATGGTGAAGAAGCCCGCCTCCTTGTGCGAATAAAGCGCGGGCAGTTGCCGACCCTTGAGCGGATCGCGCTCGTTGGACAGCAGCTGGCACATCAAGTCCAGCAGCGGCACCTTGCGGGCCATCAGGATGCCTTGCTGGCGGTAGGTGGGGAAGCACATGTCGTCGTACTGCAAGGCCAGAGCGTGGGCGCAGCCGATGGCCTCTTCGCCCAGGCTCTGGATATAGAACGACATCTTTTTCTGGCGCTGGGCGGTGACCATGCGGGTGTCGAACAGCCGCGTGCGAATCATCGCGCGCAGCCCTTCGATCAAGGTCTGGGCGGGCAACTCCGGGGCCCAGGGGCCCACCGCTCGGCCTTGCTCGTCGAGCACGCGCACCAGGCCCACGGCCAGGTCCTGGGTCTCGCGGGGTTCGATATCGATGGGCGGCTTGCGCGCGCTGCCGGCGCCGGCCAGGTTGAGATAGGAGAAGTCGGTCTTGCAGCCAGGCCGACCGCTGGGTTCGGGGACATGCAGCCGCAGGGGCTCGTAGGGGGTATTCACGCTTCACAACCCTCGCTTTTGTGCTTTTTATTAGTGGGGTGCAACGGTATGGCAGGCCCAATCGCTGTGAGCCGATGGCATCAGTGTACGACGGCCTTGGGAGAATAAATGTCCTTAATTGACGGGCTGCGCCGCAGCAGGCAGGTGGTTTATTCTGCGCCAGGCTCAATTGGCGGATAAATAATCTGTGGCCTGGGGTGCGCTGTTTTCCACCAGCCCATTGAAACCGGTCGATTGGCTCTGCGAGACTGGTCGCTTCGAATTTCTCGCGAGCGAGTTCTGTACCTTGGCATCAGGTTCTGTAGTTTTTAATCGGGGTTGGCCGCGCCACGCTTTGAAATGTCTGCCTTGGGCGCTGGTATTTTGCGCCGCCCGGGCGCTGGCCGATGACAGCGTGATCGTCTGGCCGCCGGGCTGGCAGGTCGAGGCATTGCCCGCAGCCCCTGCCAATCAGGCGCACCGACAGCGCGCGGTCAAGGCCGACGACCACGGTGATCCGGCGATGGTGGTCGAGTTGACGCGCACGCCAGTGGCGGCCGACCACCAGGTCAATCTGTCCGGCGTGCTGCTGGAAATGCGCAAGGCCATGCAGATCGATTTCTCCAAGGGCGGCTATCAAAGCGTCTGCAACAGCATTCATCCCGGTACACTAGGCAATCTGACCGCCATGGAAACCACCTGCAAGGTGCTCCTCAATGGCGGCCACGTCATGACCCAGACGCTGGTGGCCGCCACGGCCCAAGGCAGTGCCTGGTCGTTGACCTATGCTGGCTCGGCCCAGGGCTACAGCGATAACGAAACAGCGGTCAAGGGCATCCGCGATTCACTGATATTCAGCCCGCAACCATGAGCAACGGTTCAGGCTTGCATTCGAGGAGAGCAGCACCATGAGTCAGTTCGCCCATTTTTCGGCCAACGCCCGCGGGCGTGATTTTGCCGTGGGCGATATCCACGGGCATTTTCATCGCCTGCAGGCCGCGCTGAATCAACTGGGTTTCGATCCGGCCACCGATCGGCTGTTCAGCGTCGGCGACCTGGTCGATCGCGGCCCTGACAGCTTCGATGCCCTGGACTGGCTCGAAAAACCCTGGTTCTTCGCCGTGCAGGGCAACCATGAGGTCTTGACCCTGCAACTGATGGCTGGCCACTCGCGGCTCAATCTGATGGATTACCGGCAGAGCGGCGGGGCCTGGTTCATCGACAGCCCGCAGGCCACCCGCGAACGTTTTGCCCAGCGATTCCGGCGCTTGCCGGTGGCCATCGAGATTGAAACCGCCGAAGGCCTGATAGGTCTGGTGCATGCCGACTGCCCATTCCCCAGCTGGGCCACCTTGCGCACTTACTTGCAGACGCATGAGCTGCAAGAGGGCTATACCCCAGACGCGGGCGGGGGGGTCGACGAGATCTTCCAGTGGTCGCGCTCGCGCCTCAAGCGCCGCGACTTCAGTGGCGTCAAGGACGTGCGCGCGGTGGTGGTCGGCCACACGCCGCTGCGGCGGGCGCGGCAGCTGGGCAATGTCTTTCATATCGATACGGCAGGCTGGAGCGAAGGGTTTTTCACCTTCATCGAGCTGAGCACCTTGCGGATTCACGAGCAGCCCTTACGCGGTTTCTAGCCGCGCATGGTCTCAAAATACCTGCGGACGGACCCGGATCGGCTCATCGAGCGTCGGGAAGACCTGGTTGCGACCGCCGTGCTTGGCGGCGTACAGGGCCACGTCGGCTGCAGCGATGAGCGCCTCCGCGGTCGGGATCGGGTTGGTAGCAGTCCATACGTGCAGTCCGGCACTGACCGTCACGACGCCATGCTCACTGCCCGCATGCTTGATTGCCAGTGCCTGCACCGCTTCGACAATGCGCTGGGCGACGCGCCAGGCACCGGGGGCGTCGCTTTCGGGCAACAGCACCAGCAACTCCTCGCCACCATAACGGGCGACCAGATCGCCTGCACGGCCGACGCAGCCCTGTACCGCGCGGCCGACATCGCGAATGCACGCATCACCAGCGGGATGGCCGTACAGATCGTTGAAGCGCTTGAAATGATCGATATCGAGCATGATCAGCCCCAGCGGGCGGCCAGTGCGCACGGTACGGCCGATCTCCTGGGGCAGGGCCAGGTCCAGTTGGCGTCGATTGGCGAGCCCCGTCAGGCCATCCTGCATGGCCATTTGCTGCAGGCTGGCATGGGCCAGCAGCAAGTCTGCCTCGGTGCGCTGATTGTGGCGGATCTGGCGCAGCAGCAGGACGGCGAAAGCCCCCAGCACGGCGAACACCAGCGCCACCAGCACCGCCGAACGTAACAAGTTGGCACGCCAACCGGCGAAAATCGCCGACTCAGGCTGCGCGGCGAGGATCAGCAGGGGGTAAACGCTGGAGGCTCGATACGCGATCATGCGATTCACACCGTCGACGACGGATACCACCATGCGTGCGCCTGTCGATGCGTGGGGGAGCATCTGGCTGTAGATCACTCCTTTGGCAATACTCGTGCCGATAACCTTGGGGTCGTACGGGCGGCGCATCAGGATAGTGCCATCGCCCAACGCCAGGACAATGGCGCCTTGTTCGTCGAGATCGAAGCCGTCGTAGAATTTCTTGAAGTAATCGACCTTCAGTGTCGCCAGTACCACGCCACCAAAAGAGCCGTCGGCGTTGTCCAGGCGCCGCGAAACCGGAATGATCAGCTCGCCGGTAGAGCGGCTGACGATGACCGCTCCAATGTGCACGGCGGGCCCGGGGTGGCTGCGATGCCAAAGAAAATATTCGCGATCGCTGTTATTGGCATTGGGCGGATCGACATCGTTAGACGTCACCAGCCAGCGGCCATCGGAGCTATAGATGAACAGCCCGTGCAGTTGATCGAGTGCGGCCGTGGTTTGCTTGAGCACCAGGTGCAGGCGTTCGTGCTGGGGCCCGGTGACGCCGTCGTTATGCACCCGCTCGACAAGTCCGCTGAGCACCGTTTCGGCTTCCCCGACCGTATCGTCGGCATGTTGGGTCAACGACCGCGAGAGGTTCGATACCGTCACTTGCGCGGCGTCGAGCGCTTGCTGGCGCGACGTCACGGCCTCCCAGGCCACCAGCCCCAGAACCGAGCAGCCGACCAATATGATCAGCACCAGTGCCAGATGACGCGTGGATTCGCTGTTGGGCGGTTCTTTAAGAGGGGACATGAGTGCGGACATCGGCGTCGCTTGTCGGCTGATAATCGAGTGATGATAGTGAAGGTCGAGCCGATATGCTTGACCAATGTCACGTGGCCGTTGCCACGGCCCGCTGATCTTTTGACTTGTGAGGGATAGAACCCCTGCCGCAATGGTCGAACTGCCAGTAAACTGCCATTTCCAGCCCTAGTTGCCTGTTCAGAGGTTTTGCATGAAGCTCAGTCCGTTTGCCGGAAAAACTGCACCTGCCGAGTTGCTGGTCGATATCCCGCGTCTGGTCACCGCCTATTACACCCAGCGCCCCGACCCGTCGGTAGCCACCCAGCGTGTAGCCTTCGGTACATCCGGGCACCGCGGCAGTTCCTTCGATGGCAGCTTCAATGAAGCCCACGTCCTGGCCATCAGCCAGGCGATCTGCCTGTACCGGCAGCAGAAGGGTATCAACGGCCCGCTGTTCGTGGGTATCGACACCCACGCCCTGTCGACCCCGGCGGGCGCCAGTGCGCTGGAAGTCTTCGCGGCCAATGGCGTCGAGACCATGATCGCTGCCGACGACGAATACACGCCGACCCCGGCAATCTCCCACGCCATCATTTGCTACAACCGCGGCCGTACCCAGGGCCTGGCGGACGGTGTAGTCATCACCCCGTCGCACAACCCGCCACAAGCCGGTGGTTTCAAGTACAACCCGCCCAATGGCGGCCCGGCTGACAGTGATGTCACCAAATGGATCGAAACCAAGGCCAACGAGCTGCTTGCCGATGAACTCAAGGGCATCAAACGCATGCCCTACGAGCAGGCGCTCAAGGCCGCCACGACCCATCGCCACGACTACCTCAACACCTACGTCGCGGACCTGATCAACGTCATCGACTTCGACGCGATTCGCTCGGCCAAGCTGCGCCTGGGCGTCGATCCTCTGGGCGGCGCCGGTGTGCGCTACTGGTCGGCGATTGCCGAGCATTACCGCCTGGACCTGACTGTGGTCAATACCGCAGTCGATCCGACCTTCCGTTTCATGTCCGTCGACTGGGACGGGCAGATCCGCATGGACCCTTCCTCGCCCTACGCAATGCAAGGCCTGATCGGCCTCAAGGACCGTTTCGACGTCGCCTTCGCCTGCGATCCGGACCACGACCGCCACGGCATCGTCACCCCGAGCGGCGGTCTGCTGGCGCCCAACAACTATCTGGCGGTGGCGATCGATTATCTGTTCCAGAACCGTCCGCAGTGGCGCACCGATGCTGCCGTGGGCAAGACCGTGGTCAGCAGCGGCATGATCGATCGGGTCACCGCACGGCTGGGTCGGCGGTTGTACGAGGTGCCCGTGGGCTTCAAGTATTTCGCCGATGGCTTGTTCGACGGTTCGCTGGGTTTTGGTGGAGAGGAGAGCGCCGGAGCCTCGTTCCTGCGTCGCGATGGCAGCGTCTGGAGCACCGACAAGGACGGCCTGATTCCATCATTGCTGGCGGCCGAGATGACCGCGCGTACCGGGCGCGATCCAAGCCAAGCCTATGAGGCGCTGACCGAGGCCCTTGGCCAGCCGTTTTCAACGCGTGTCGAAGCCAAGGCCAACCCCCAGCAGAAGGCTTTGCTGAGCAAGTTGTCGCCCGAGCAAGTGACCTCGACCGAGCTGGCGGGTGAAAAGATCGAACACGTGCTCAGCCATGCGCCAGGCAACAACCAGGCGATCGGTGGCTTGAAGGTGATGACAGCCAATGGCTGGTTCGCTGCACGGCCGTCGGGCACCGAGGATATCTACAAGATCTACGCCGAGAGCTTTGTCGATGAGGCGCACCTGCAGCGCTTGGTGAGTGAGGCTCAGGTGCTGGTGGATAGCGCAATCGCCTGATTGCCAGGGAGATAGTTACACCTGTAGCGAGGGGCAAGTCCCCTCACTACAGGTACATCCAAGCGTCTTCTAGCTCTAACCTTATGAATTAAAAGGATAAATCCATCAAGGTTAAAGTGATTTGTCAGGCGACATCCACGAGCACGATCTCGGTGTCTTCCAGGGCTGTCACTATCAGCACCGGCTCATTATCAATAGCGATACCGTCTCGAGCTTTGGCCTGTAAACCATTGATTTCTATGGAGCCAGTCGCTGGTACGAGATAGGCTTTGCGACCGCTTTCCAGCACATACTCGGCGGTTTCGCCCGCCCGCAACGTCGCTGCTACCAAACGTGCATTCGCGCGAATCCGCAAGCTCGCGTCATCCTCCGGCTTACCGCTGGCGAGCGTCACAAAGCCCTCGCCGCGCTCGCCTTTGGGAAATGGCTGCGCGCCCCACGACGGCGCTGCGCCAAGCTGGCTGTCGTCAGGGAAAATCCAGATCTGGAAGATCCGCGTTTCGATGGTCTCCAGGTTGTACTCGCTGTGCTGTACGCCAGTCCCTGCACTCATCACTTGCACGTCGCCGGCTTCAGTGCGGCCTTTGTTGCCAAGGCTGTCCTGATGGGTGATGGCGCCTTCACGCACGTAGGTGATGATTTCCATGTCGCGGTGCGGGTGCTGGGGGAAACCGGTACCCGGAGCGATGATGTCGTCGTTCCATACGCGCAGATTGCCCCAGTGCACACGCTTGGGGTCATGGTATTGCGCGAACGAGAAGTGGTGGTGGGCATTCAACCAGCCATGGTCGGCACCGCCGAGGGATGCGAAAGGCCGTAGTTCAAGCATGCTGGTCTCCATAGACGAAAGGGATCATGGATAGGAATTCTGTGCTAATAGTGCTCGATTAAAAAGCGCAGATTTCACAGTGAAAGCATCGGATTTGTCGATTGTTTCCGGATGCATGCAGCTGATCTTATGCTTGCGATTCGTCGCCTAATAGCTTGATCACAAAGCAATTGACTGGCAAAGACCGGCCATAGCGGCGAAGATGTCGGCTGCCAAAAACCTTGCTGGAGTCCGCGTGCCGAGCCGTCCTTCCCGATTGTCCGTCGATCTGCTTCCACCCGCCGAGCTGCCCTGGTTCAAGCGCCTTGCCGCGCGATTGCTCGGGCGTGGGCTCAATGGCCTGCAGGCCCAGCACCGAGATTCCTGGTTTCACGGTCATGCGGCGGGGCATCGCGCCGGGCACGCCGATGGCGTGCGCGAGGGCTATGAGGATGGCCATCTGGACGGCCTGGAGGCAGGCCGCCAGGTGCTGGTAATTCGCGACACGCGGCCAGCGGCGGTGAGTGCGCCCGGTGTCGACGACGCGCTGTTCGACGATTGGCGCCTGGGGTTGAGCGCCGATCTCAAGAAACGCATCAAGGCCGATGTCGCCACGCGCTTGCCCAGGCATCAGCAGCCCAGCGCAGCGCAATGGAAAATGATCTTCAGCGATACGCCGTCCACCTGTGTCATCGCGGGTGCAGGCGCCGGCAAGTCGACCTCGCTGGTGCTGCGGATCGTGTTGCTGGTGCACTACCTGGGCTATGAACTCGATGGGTTGACGGTAGTGACCTTTACCCGCGAATCGCGCAAGGATTTCATCACCCGGCTGGTGGCGGTGATGGCCCTGTGGGGTCATGCGCTGAGTTCGCGTGAAGCGCAACAACTGGTGCGCACCTTTCACTCGCGGATCCTGCCGATGGTGCGCAGCTTGCCCGGCTTCGGCCAGCTACAGGCTTTCGAAAACCTCGGCAGTGCTCCTGTAGCCAGGGGGGTTGCCACTGAATCCGGCACCCAAGGCACTTTGGAGGGGTTTTCGGGGGCAAGCCCCCTCGCTATGGAGGAGGCCGACAGCAACCCCTTCGATCTGCGCCTGAACGATACCCAGCGCCTGCAGATGAACCTGTGCTATCGCGATTTGATGGCAGGTGATGAGCGTTTTGCCGAACTGATCGACCTGATGCGCCGCGAGGCCCTGCAGCTGACCCGCTTGGAGCGTGACCACCCCGACGTGCAAAAGCGCGCGGCGGTGACCGAGCTCGCGTCAAAGCGCGACGAAGAGCTGTGCGACAGTATCGAGGATCTGTGGTTTCGCGCCGGGGCGTGGCCGATCCAGGGCATCGAACCGGACCGAACACCCTTGCAGATCAACGGCCACCGTTTTCATTGCCACGGCTATATCCGGGCGCTGGATGCCTGGGTAGTGCTCGGCTTCGACCCGAGCGAAAGCCAGCAGATCAAGCGTAACGGCGCCAAGTTGCCGGTTTGGGCTGAATGGGTCATCAAGCGCACACTGTTTCAAGCTTTCAGCCCCAAACCGATCATCTGGCTGGAAAATTACCTCGGTGCCAGGCGCCTGACTCAGAGTCTGGCTGGTGATGCCGTAGCAGGGCCGGGGTTCGCGTACAGAGTCAATGGCGAGCTGGCGCCTGCGCCATTGCTCGACGCGTTCGTGGCCACCGCCGGCTTTATCGAAAACCTCGGGCTCGACGTGGCGGCTGCCGTCGCCGCCATGACCTTCGCCAGCGACGATCCGGACCGGCTGTTCTTCGAGGCCTTGAGCCGGTACTGGCGTGCCTTCGAACAACACTTGCAGGCACAGACGCCGCCGATCATGACCTACAACCGCATGTTCGCCCTGTTTGGCGAGAACAACCCGGAAAACCTGCGGCTGCTCGGCGATCCCATATTGCGTTCGATGTCACACCTGATGATCGATGAATTCCAGGATGTTTCGCCGCAGATCGTCTCGTGGCTGCGCGCCAGCCTGCGGGAGATCCGTCGCCGTGGCGCGGACTTGCACCGGGGCCGTGCAGCGCAACATTCTTCATTGTTGGTGGTGGGGGATGACTGGCAGTCGATCTACGGCTGGCGTGGCAGCTCGCCGCGGTATTTCACCGACTTTGCCAAGACTTTCATCGCGCCCGCTACCACGCGGGTCATGCTCAGCGACAACTACCGCAGCCATCAGCACATCATCGATGCCGCCGAGCATCTGGTGAAGTCCACCCCCGCCATCGCGGGTAAAAAAGCCCGGTCGGTGGGCTGGGATGAGTCTGCATTGGAGCCTGTACGCGTCTGCGAACGTGACGATGAAGCCCTCGCTCAGCGTTTGATCGACCATTACCGGCGGGGCGACTCAGTGCTGGTGCTGTATCGGAAATATTCAGATAAACCTATATTAAACAAACATATAGAATCTATAGTTAATGAAGATTATAGAAAGCCAATAGATCAGCGCCGGCTCAAGCAGCTGACCTATCACAGTGCGAAGGGGCTGCAAGCGGATGTAGTGTTCATGGTCGGCGACTGCCAGCACCTGACGCGCTCACCCTACAAGAATCAGCTCTATCGGCTGGCAGGTCTGAGCGCGCCCGGCGAGACCGAAGGTTATGACAAGGCACAGCGTGACGAAGCGCTGCGCCTGGCTTACGTCGGCGTGACCCGGGCGATCCAGTATTGCTATTGGTATGTTGACGCCTCAGGCAAGGAGGGTGCGGCCGGCGCCGCCAAGGCCTCGGATCATGTCGACGGTGCAAAGCCGTTCTTTGACGATCATCGGGCTACTCGCGTCGATTGAACGCGATACGGTTATGGTTGTTGCGCAAGCCATACCGGCCTCTTCGCCGCCAAATTCATCAGCCGACTGCACACAACGACTGCGGCGGTATGAAGGCATCGAGTTCTGCCTCGACCGCCTCGATGATGATCTCTACATCGGCGGCGTTCATGACGGTCGCGCAGGGGATGCCGGCGATCGCGATGAGGGTCTGGCCGCTGGCACGATCGAACAATCGCGCGACCATACTGCTGGGGGCGTCCATGCTGGCCTCGAAGCCCAGAGGGTGAAAGTGCCAACGCATGACCTGGCATGCATTGGGGAACGTCATCTTGTTCATGTGCCTGCCCCTAATGCTTCGTGCAGCGATCCGTTGCTGCTCCCAAGGAAGGACCCAGCAGTAGCTGGAATTGATGTGCAAAATAAAAATAGCACCCACTGATGACAATAAGACTAATTTTTTACCGGCAACCGGAACTTTATTCGACTTTATTGACGTGCATCACGGCCGGTCCGACCAATGGGCATATGTATTAATTTGCCATCATCGGCTCAACGCTTAGAACGGACTGAACGGTTAAATAATTAGCTCTCAAATATTTCGCTTGTCGAGCTCAAGTTCGGGCAAAAGGGCCGATAGACCTTATGAGGGCATCCGCGTCCTCATACGGACGACAACAACGGAGCAGTGGACGCCGCACGCCTTTACGAGAGAGACCGACATGTCGCTACGCCGCCTCAATATCGCCCCTCGCGCGTTTCTGGGATTCGCCTTCATCGCTTTGCTGGTCGTCGGGCTGGGCTGGTTCGCCACGAGCCGCATCAGCGTGATCCGCGACGCTTCGCTGGAAATGGAAGGCAACCAGATACCCAGCATCACCTTCCTGGGTGACCTCTCGGAAAATACCCTGCGGTTGCGAATCCTGTCATTTCGCATCTTGACCAACCGCGAACCGGCGGCCTTGAACGAAGCCGAAACCCGTATCGGCGTATTAGTCGACAAAGTTCGGACTGCGCAGCGCAATTACGCCAGCCTGACGATTGGCGACGAAGAGTCGACAGTATTTAAACAATTCAGCACCACGCTCGATAACTACTTGAGCGCGAAGGATTCAATGTTGAATCTCTCGCGGCAGAACAAAGTCGAGGAGATGCGCGAATTGATCAATACCCGTATCAAGGACGGTACCGATCAGATGGGCGATCAAATTCGTGCGCTGATCGGTATCAATCAGCGCGAGGCCAAGGAGAACGGTCAGATCGCCGCCGAACAGTACCGCTTCGCCAACACGGGTGTCGTCGTGTTCGCCATCGTCGCGTGTTTGCTGACTGTGTTGCTGGCCTGGTTGCTCACCCGCAGCATCATCCAGCCACTGAACCAGGCGCTGGAGGCCGCTCGCACCATCGCCAAGGGCAACCTGACCGTGAGCATCAGCGCTGAGGGTCATGATGAGCCTGCGCGCTTGCTGGCGGCGCTGGATGAGATGCAGGGTAACCTGCGCCGCACCGTGTCACAGATCGCAGGTTCGGCGACACAGCTGGCTTCTGCAGCGGAGGAACTCAGTGCGGTGACCGAAGAGTCCGCCCGTGGTGTCGCGCAACAGAACGACGAAATCGAACAAGCCGCCACCGCGGTCAACCAGATGACCGCTGCGGTAGAGGAGGTTGCGCGCAACGCAGTGTCGACCTCCCAGGCTTCAGCCGACTCCACTCGATTCGCGGGGCAGGGGCGGGAGCGGGTGGTGGCCACGGTGAGCGCTATTCAGACCATGACGCAGGATGTGCTGCACACCTCGCAGTTGATCGAAGGCCTGGCTGCCCAGGGGCGTGATATCGGCAAGGTACTGGACGTGATTCGCGCCATCGCCGAGCAGACCAACCTCCTGGCGCTCAACGCTGCCATCGAGGCCGCACGCGCGGGCGAGGCCGGGCGCGGTTTTGCCGTGGTGGCGGATGAAGTTCGGGCCCTGGCTCATCGCACCCAGCAGTCGACCCGCGAAATCGAGCAGATGGTTGCCGGTATTCAGAGCGGTACCGGCGATGCGGTGCAGTCGATGGAACAAAGCACCGCACGCAGCCAGAGCACGTTGACCCTGGCTCGTGACGCCGACGGTGCGCTGGTGCAGATCGCCGAATCGGTGGCCTTGATCAATGAGCGCAACCTGGTGATCGCCAGCGCTTCCGAAGAGCAGGCGCAAGTCGCTCGCGAGGTCGACCGCAACCTGGTGAATATTCGCGACCTGGCCAATCAGACGGCCACCGGCGCGCAGCAGACCAGCGCGGCCAGCCATGAGCTTTCACGTCTGGCCGTGGACCTCAACGCCTTGGTGGCGCGCTTCACGGTGTGAGCTTTGACCAAACGCCCGGCAGTCGCGCCGGGCGGTCAATCTTGAACCTCCGGCCTTGCTACCTGTCGTTTATAGAGAGTGGCAATAATCACGTTAGTGATGGAGGTTTCACCATGTTGGACCAAGCGACGGACTACGAAGACCATAAAAACGGCCCGGATGAGGGGAAGCAGCGCGTCCATGAGGAAACCCTGGCCAATCATTGCACCATCCGCGTCACGGTAACGCCGGTGGTGCACAACCCCAAACGCCCGCAGTGGCAGGTGGTGGTGCTGTCGCCAGAGGGCACGGAGATCCACAACGAGACTTCAGTGGCCAAGGATGATCACTGGACGGTCGAAAAACTGCTCAATTGGGGGATCGATCAAGCTAAACGCGTAGCGGGCGGTCACCACGGTGCGCCGCTGGACGATCATCACCAGAAGACGCCAGTCTGATCCATACACCGCAATGCAGCGAGGGGGCTTTGCCCCGATGGCGATCCATCTGTCCCCACTGGGAGACCGATAAATCGTGATCGGGGCAAGCCCCCTCGCTACAGGTGTAAAGCGATTGCCTTAGTGGCTGTCTTTCTCTGGAGCAGGGCTGCCAGCCTGGATTTTCTTGAAAATCTCTTCGCGGTGCACCTGGACCTCCTTGGGTGCGTCGATGCCAATACGCACTTGCATGCCTTTGACCCCCAGGATAGTAACGGTGATGTCGTCGTTAATGATGATGCTTTCGCCTACCTTGCGGGTGAGAATCAGCATGAATGGCTCCTAAGTCCTTTACGCAAAAAAATGTGTCCGATGGTCGGTGTCTTCCGCTGCACCCCCCACTTAATGGACGCACGGATGAAGATTTAATTCCGTTGCGGGAATCCTCGTCGACACGTCCTGAAGCGGAATACTGGCGAAATGGGAACGATACCCAAAGGAAGTATGGCTGGGTTTATGCTAAACCGCCGGATAACTGCGCACATGATATCCGGCGGCGCCGCAGATGTCCTGCAACCTTTTGTTCATCTTGCAATAATTACGCACATTTATGGCTGCCAAAGGGTTCGTTCACCACTCAACTTGCGGTTCAGAAAACTCGCCGCGCTGATCAATGCCAAGTGGCTGAGCGCCTGGGGCGTATTGCCCAAGTGACGGCCGTGCATGTCGAACTCTTCGGCGTATAGCCCCAACGGGCTGGCGTAGCGCAATAGTTGCTCGAACTCCAAGTGCGCCTGCTCGACCCGACCGGCTCTGGCCAGGCACTCCACGTACCAGAACGAGCACGCCGTGAAGGCGCCTTCGCTGCCGTCCAGCCCGTCGCCATTCTGCTCGTCGGTGCGATAGCGGTAGACCATGCCATCACGCACCAACGTGCGCTCGATGGCATCCAGCGTGCTCAGCCAGCGCGGGTCGCTGGCGCCGACGAAGCGCACCAATGGCATCAACAGCATCGAGCCGTCGAGCCGATCACTGCCCTTGTACTGGACGAAGTGGCCGCGTTCCGCGTCCCAGAAGTTGCTCCAGATGTCATCGTGTATGGCCTGGCGCTCCGTGTCCCAGCGCGCGAAGGGGGCGGGCAGCGAGCGTTTGAAGGACAGGCGCAGGGCTCGGTCCAGCGCGACCCAGCACATCAGCCGCGAGTGCAGGAAATGCTGCGGTTCGCCGCGCATTTCCCAGATACCTACATCCTTCTCGCGCCAGCTCTGACAGACTTGATCGACCAGTTGCGTGACGTGTTGCCAGCCCTCGTGGGAAATCGCTTCCCCGTACTTGTTGGCAAGGTAGACCGCGTCCAGCAGCTCGCCGTAGATATCCAGTTGCTTCTGCTTGTAGGCTTCGTTGCCGACACGCACCGGTTGCGCACCGCCATGGCCACTGAGGTGGTCGAGGTTGGCTTCGGGCAGTTCTTCACGGCCGTCCAGGCCATAGAGAATGTGCAATTTGGCCTGTTCCTCACAACTGGCACCCACGCGGTCATGGACCCAGCGCATGTAATCGTTGGCTTCCTGGTTGAAGCCCAGACGCATGAAGGCGTACACGGTGAACGATGCATCACGGATCCAGGTGTAGCGGTAATCCCAGTTGCGCGAACCACCGCGTTGTTCTGGCAGGCCGAAGGTCGCGGCAGCGATGATGCCCCCGTGCTTGCGCGAGGTCAGCAGCTTGAGGGTGAGCGCCGAGCGCATCACCATCTCGCGCCAGCGCCCGCGATAATGGGCGTGGCCGAGCCACTCGCGCCAATAGTCGATCGTGGCGCGCAGGCAGTGGTCACTGCTGTCGGCGTACACCAAGGGGTCATCGGTACTGCCGAGGATGAACTCGGCAGTTTGCTGATGGCTCAACTCGAAGCGGGCCACGGCAGCGTTGTCGTCCACATCCAGCGCCTGGTCGGAGCACAACCGCAGGCTGGGCTGGCCGTCGGCATGAAAGCTTACGCCGGGCTTTTCACCGACGCTGTCCGATTCGGCGCGGGTGTCGGCGCGGCTGTAGTCATGGCGCACCCGGCAGCGCATCGCGAAGGTCGCTTGGCCGCTGACGACCTTGACGCGCCTTACCAGGCGCGGGGTGTCGTCGACGTTCTCCGGGATAGGCATGAAGTCGGTGACTTCCACCACCGCCTGTTCGCTGATCCAACGGGTTTGCAGAATGTTGCTATCGGGCAGATAGATCTGCAGCCGACGCGCATCCGGGAGGTCCGGGGCCAGCTCAAAGACGCCAGCATCGGGGGTGTCCAGCAGTGCAGCAAACAGCGAAGGGCTGTCGAAGTCTGGCCAGCAGCAGAAATCGATGCAACCGGTGTCGGCTACCAGTGCGGCGCTGCGCATGTTGCCGATCAGGCCATGGGCTTCGATCGGGCGTTGCGAGGCGAGGGGGTCGAGGTGACGCGCGGTAGACTCAGCCATTGTCACGAAACCCTGGATAGAGGCTCATGCCGCCATCGATGAACAGCGTGGTGCCGTGCAGATAATCGGACAGATCGCTGGCCAGCCAGACCACGGCATTGGCAACGTCCTCGACCTCGCCGATGCGCCCATAGGGGATCAGTTCCAGCACCTTTTTCTCCGTATCGCCCTTCATGACATCGGCATTGATGGCGGTACGGATCGCTCCCGGCGCGATGGCATTGACGCGGATATGCTGCTGCCCGACTTCTTGGGCGATGCTGCGCATCAGCAGATCGATGGCGCCCTTGGACGCCGCGTAGTTGGCATGCCCGGCCCAGGGAATCAGCTGGTGCACCGAGCTCATGTGAATGATATTGCCGGCCGCTCGGGAGACTTCAAGGCGTGGCCCCTGGCGGGCGAACTGGCGCAGTGCGGCGCGCGCGCACAGGAACTGCCCGGTCAGATTGACCTCGATTACCTTGTTCCAGTCGGCCAGGGTCATGTCTACCGTGGCGGCGTCGCGCTGCAGGCCGGAGTTGGCCACCAGAATGTCGAGGGCGCCAAAGGCATCGAGGGTCTCGGCAAACAGGCGATCGACGTCCTCTTCCTTGGACACGTCGGCACCGATGGCAATGGCGCGTCCACCATTTTCGCGGATGCGCTGGGCCAGCTCCTCGGCCGGCTCGGCGTGACTGTTGTAGTTGATCACCACGGCAGCACCTGCGTCAGCCAGCGCCTTGGCGGCGCCTGCGCCGAGGCCGGAACTGGCACCGGTGACCAGGGCAACGTGTTTTTCAAGGGATATATGCATGATGGAGGGCCTTGTCTGCAAGGATGTGAAGGGGGTCTCCTTTAGCTGACTGGCGGTTGGGTGTATCGGTTCAGGAAAATTACATGGCACCTTTTTCAGGATTCGGGTGCCTGAACTAGAGTATGTCCTTATCGAGGAACGCCTGATGACGCAGCCCAATAATGAATCCAGGTCGAAACGTGAAGATCTGCAAAACGAACCGGCGAATGCCGGCAAGGTCGGGGAAAAAAACAAGCGGATGAACGAGAAGGGCGAGGCCGAACGGCCAGGGACGCCGCCGGATCCAAAGAAACGGTGAGTTTTTACAACGCCTGATAGGGCCTCTTCGGCGGCGAAGAAGAGGCCATTACAGCGAGCGCAAGTAACCGATCTTACAACCCGAAATTGAACGCAATCGAAATCCGCGCCCGATCCCCGCGATGGGGCTTGACCGAATGCAGCAGCCACGACGGAAACATCACCAGCGTCCCCGCAGCAGGCGCCATTTTGCTCATGAACCCCGCCGTCAGACAGCCTTCGATTCGCATCCGCAAGGCTGGGTAGAGCATGGTCGGCATCACCCCGCGTGGGTCGACGAATTCCAGTTCGCCGCCCAGTGCGGCATCTTCACCGCGCCCGCCATCGTCGACCCAATACACCGCCGACCAATACGCGCCCGGGTGGCCATGCACGCCATTGCCATGGCCGGAGCGATTGACGTTGGCCCAGGCTGCGCACGTCCAGGTCAACTTGGCTTCGATCAGACCATGTTCCGGCGAGTTGACCGCTGACAGCTGATTGGCCAGTTCCTGAGCGAACGCCAGCAACTCTGCCCCAGCCGCACCGGACCATTCACCGAAGTCATCGGTGGACTGCCAGCCGCCCTCGTTGCTGTGGTCGGTGCTCGGTTGCGCGGCCTCCCGAGCCAGGATGGTCTCGCGCAACTCGGCATTGAGGCGCTGAAACTCAGGGTGCTGCAGGCTGGCGACCGGGGTGGCGAAGAGTTTGTTGATCTTGATCTGGCCGGCATCGACGCCGAAGGGAGGGGAAGCAGGCTGGTCAGACATAACGGAATTCGCTCGATCAAGGTAAAGATATAAGGACAAAGCCTATTACAGGCGCCCGCTAGATGCCATGACCTGTCGCAACGACTCAGGCGATCTGCACGAGTTTTTCCAGAAAACTCGCCAGCGCCACTTCTTCCATGCGCAGGCCCTTGCGTTGCCGCGGCTTGGGCAGCTTGGCCAGTTCGCCCAAGGCGAAATGCTCGAGTACCGCCGGGTGGATATAACAACGCCGACACACTGCCGGGGTATTGCCCAGATGGCGGGCCACCTCTTTGACCATCTCGACAATGTGCTGTTTGGCTTGTGGCTCGGGCTGCCAGTGCAGTTCGCGCAGCATCTCCAAGGCCATCGCCGTGCCGGCCCAGGTGCGGTAATCCTTGGCGGTGAAGTCGGCACCCGTAAGGCGGTGCAGGTAGGCGTTGACGTCCGACGAGCTGACCCCGTGGCGCTGGCCGTCGTCGTCCAGATACTGGAACAGCGCCTGGCCCGGTAACTCCATGCAACGTTTGACGATCCCCGCCAAGCGTCGGTCCTTGATGCTGACCTGATGCTCGACGCCGCTCTTGCCGCGAAACTCGAAGGCGATCTGGCTACCGTGCACCTCGACGTGGCGATTGCGCAGCGTGGTCAGCCCGTAAGAGCGGTTATCCCGCGCGTACTGGGTATTACCCACGCGGATCAACGTCGCATCGAGCAGCGAGATGACCGTGGCCATGACCTTGTCGTGGTTGAGTCCTGGCGTGCTCAAGTGCTCGTCCAGTTGTTTGCGTACCCGTGGCAGCTGCTTGCCGAAAGCCAGCATGCGCGCGTATTTGCCCTCGTCGCGCAGTTCGCGCCAGCGCGGGTGATAGCGGTATTGCTTGCGGCCCCGCGCGTCGCGGCCAGTGGCCTGCAAGTGGCCGTTGGGATCGGCGCAGATCCACACATCGGTATAGGCCGGCGGGATTACCAGCTTGTTGATGCGCTCGATTTCGGCTTTGTCGCGGATGCGCTCGCCGGCGCTGGTGAAATAGGCGAAATGGCCGCGCAGTACCTTGCGGCGCAGGCCTGGCTGCGAATCGTCGACGTAATGGAGGTCGGCGGGCAGGCGGGGCAGATTCGATGAGTCGGGCATAGAGGGGACCTTGGTGGCGCAATGCTTGAGCTGTTGACCGCGGCCATCTCGCGGGGTGCGATCGAAATGGCTTTCGCGCGGCGCCCTAGCAGCGCTGACAGCCCCCTCAAATGCACGCACATGCAGATTTTTTGTGGCGCGGACCCCGCAACCACGGGCCTGCGAGGGGTTTGTAGGATTAATCGCAGGTAACTTCAGAAAGGTCCTACAGACCCTGCCGAAATCCTCGCCAATACTGTGCGCCGAGCCGCTGCCTGGAGGCGGCTGCCGAACACCAAAGCCCTGGGAGGGCCCCATGTACAAGGCATTGATCGTGGACGATCACCCGTTCATTCGCGCCAGCGTGAAGGTGTTGCTCAAGCAGGAACGCTTCGACACCATCGTCGAGGCCAGCGACGGCGCGCAGGCACTGCAGATGGCCAAGCACTACATCCCCGACCTGATCATCCTCGACATCAGCATGCCGGGCCTGGACGGCATGGAAGTGATCCAGCGTATCCGCGAACAACGCATTCCGGCGCGTATTCTGGTGCTGACCTCGCAGCCCGCCGAGTATTTTTCGGCGCGGTGCATGAAGGCCGGTGCCAAGGGTTATGTGTGCAAGAGCGACCGCTTGTACGAGTTGTCCAAGGCCATTGGCGCAATCATGAGCGGCTACACCTATTTTCCGGACGTCGAAGAGGCATCCGTCTACCGCGGTGACCGCAGCGCCAGCGAAGCCGAGGCCATCGCCGGCCTGAGCGATCGCGAGATGATCGTGCTGCAGCAGCTGTCTCGCGGCTTTCGCAACAGTGAAGTGGCCGAGCACATGATGCTCAGCCACAAGACTGTCAGCACCTACAAGTTGCGCATCATGTACAAGCTCAAGGTGCGCACGCTGGTGGACCTGGCCGATCTCGCCAAACGCCACGAGTTGATATAAGCCATGAATGTGCGTCTTTCCAGACTCCTGGCCCATGCTGTGCTTGGCTGCTGTTTCATCCATGCCGAGGTTCAGGCGCAGAGCCCGGTGTCACCTCAAACGTTGCCCCCCGTACCTGAAACCCTGCAATTGCTCGGGCGCTCGACACTGAATGCCAGGGCCATGGTCGAGATGGACCTCAGCGCTGAAGATCGTCGCTGGCTGTGGGAGCGCCACACCTTGCGCCTGGGCGTCAGCCAGCCCGATTATCCGCCGTTCGACATGACTGGCAGCGGTCGCGACTACGAAGGCATCACCGCCGACTACGCGCGGCTGATCGCCGAATTGCTCAACCTGCAGGTCACGGTGTCGCGCTATCGCAACCGCGATGCCGCCCTGCGGGCGTTGGAGCGCGGCGAGATCGACCTGCTGGGGACCTCCAACAGCGTCGAAGTGGCGAACGCCAACCTTAGCTTGTCCCAGGCGTATGGTCTCGACCAGACGGTACTGGTACGCCGGATCGACCCACCCGAAGCACAGATCGTGCAGCCTACCCGGCAGCGCTTGGCGATCGTCCAGCACTACTTGCCCGACGATGTGGTGCGCATGCTGTATCCCGATGCCGAGGTGCTGATCTATGAATCGTCACTGGCGGCCATGGGCGCGGTGGCCTTCGGGCAAGCCGACCTGTATCTGGGCAATGCTCTGGGGGCGCACTTCCAGCTCGGCCGCAGCCTGCTGAACAACCTGCAGCTGACTCAGGTCCCGGCATTGCGCGAAAGCCACTTCAGCTTCGCCATGGCGCCAGGCAACAGCCGTTTGCTGGCGCTGGTCAACCGCGCGCTGCAAGTGATCGACCCGCTGGAGCGCCGCGCGATCCTGCGGCGCTGGAGCGTCGAAGGGGTGGTGATCCCGCGCCGCGCCGAAGTGCAGCTGAGCGCCTCCGAGCAGCGTTGGATGCAGCGCCACCCGCAGGTCAAGGTTCTGATCGACGAAGGACTGCTGCCCATCAGTTATCGCGACGAGCAAGGGCGCTTTCGCGGTATCAGTGCCCAGGTGCTGGACGCCGTCGGCCAGCGTACTGGTCTGGTGTTCGACGTGCAGTCTTCCACATCGTTGGCGCAGATGAGCCGCAGCATCATGCGCGGGGAAGCCCATTTGCTGGCGGCTTTGGCGCCGAGCCCCATCCGCGAGGAACAACTGGCCTTCAGTCGACCTTACTTGAACAGCGGAATGGTGCTGGTGACACCGGACGACGGCCTGGCACCCACCAGTCTGGAGCAATTGGCTGGCAAGCCGGTGGCGGTGGTGCAGGGCACTTTTCTACTCGACGAACTGGCCGAGCGTTACCCCCATGTGCCATTGGTGCACGCCGCCACCGTGGCCAATGCCCTGGCGTTGGTGGCTCAGGGCAAGGCCAGCGCGGCCGTGGTGTCGCTGCTCAGCGCCCGCTATCAACTGGCCGCGCGCTACGGCGGTGAATTACGCATCAGTGCCTCGCTGCCGGTCAGCCCGGCCAATTTCGCCTTCGCCACAGCGCGCGGGCAAAGCGAGCTGTTGTCGATCATCGACAAGGCCTTGTTGAGCATCGAGCCCCAGGAGCTGGAGGCGCTGACCCACCGCAGCCATCCGCAAGTCATCGTTGCCGACAGCTACTGGAGCCGGCACCGGGAGCGGGTCTTCCGGGTGCTGTGGGTGGGCGGTGCGCTATTGCTGTTGGCGCTGATATGGATCACCTGGTTGCGCCGCCAGATCCGCCGCCGCGAACGCGCGGAGCAGGCCCTGACCGATCAACTGGAGTTCATGCGGGTGATGATCGACGGCACGCCCCACCCGATCTACGTGCGCGATCGCCAAGGCTTGCTGCTCAACTGCAATGCCAGTTACCTCAAGGCTTTGGGGGCAAGTCGAGAGGAGTTGATCGGCCAACCGATCACCATGACCAAAGTGGTCGAGCCGCAGGCGGCGCAGTTCTATCAGGACTCCTATCTGCGGGTCATGGCTCAGGGCAAGCCGATTGTCGAAGACCGCAAGTTGACCCTCGCCAGCGGCGCGGAAATGACCATCTATCACTGGATCCTGCCGTACAAGGCATCGGGCGGCCAGACGGTCGGGTTGATTGCCGGCTGGATCGACGTCACCGAGCGCGAACGCCTGTGCCTCGCTCATCAGCAGGCAACCCAGGAAGCCGAGGCGGCCAACCAGGCCAAGACGCACTTCCTGGCGACCATGAGCCATGAAATCCGCACGCCGATGAACGCCGTGCTGGGCATGCTCGAGCTGGCGCTGAAAAAGGCCGACGAGGGCCGTCTGGATCGCCTCGCCATCGAAGTGGCGGCCGAGGCGGCCCAAGGGTTGCTGGACCTGATCGGCGATATCCTCGACATCACCCGCATCGAAGGCGGCCATCTGCAGTTGGAAACACGGGCGGTGGCATTGCGGCCCTGGATCGAATCGGTACTGCGGGTGTTCGACGCCCAGGCCCGGCACAAAGGGCTGGCGTTGGAGCTGCAGTTGCTGGGCGACACCCATCAAGAGCTGATCCTGGACCCGGTGCGCCTGCGCCAGGTGGTGGCCAATCTGGTGGGCAATGCGATCAAGTTCACCGAGGCCGGGTACGTGCGGGTCAGGCTCGAGGTGCAGCCGCTGGGGCGCGAGGTGCGCATTGTGCTGTGCGTCGAAGACAGCGGTGTGGGCATCGCCGAGCACGAACAACAATACCTGTGCGAACCCTTCGTGCAGGCGAGCAATCAGGTGATCGGCAGCCGCATTGGCACTGGCTTGGGGCTGAGCATCAGCCGGGCGCTGTGCGAATTGATGGGCGGCTCGTTGCGCCTGCACAGCGAGCCGGGGCAGGGCACACAGGTGTGGGTTACCTTGCAGGCGTTGAGGGCAGCGGTGGAGCCCGTCCCCATCAGTCATCCGATAACACCGTTACCGGTCAAGGGCGGCCGGGCGTTACGGGTGCTGGTGGTGGACGATTACCCGCCCAATCGTCTGTTGCTCGATCAGCAACTGAGTTATCTGGGGCATACGGTGAGGGTGGCCGAGGACGGCGCCGCTGGCTTCGAACTGTGGCGCAACGATACGTTCGACGCGGTAATCACCGACTGCAACATGCCGGAGGGCAATGGCTATGTGCTCGCGCGGAAGATCCGTGACAGTGAGCGTCAGGGCGGGTTGCTGGCGTGCCTGATCGTCGGTTGCACGGCCAATGCGCAGCCCGAGGAGCGTCAACGCTGCCTGGATGCGGGCATGGACGACTGCCTGTTCAAGCCTTTGAGCCTGGCGCATCTGGCCGATTGCCTGCGTGAGGTGGGCGCCTGTCGACACCTGAACGAGCCGACGCAGGTGATTGACTTGAGCGAACTGCGCCGCCTGACCGCAGGCTCCGCAGAAAATTTCACGCAGTTGCTCGAAACCCTGGTGGCCTGTCATCGACAGGATCTGCAGCGCCTGGATACCTTGACGGCGGCAGGCGACCTGCAGCAACTGGCGGATCTGGTGCATCGGATCAAAGGCAGTGCACGGATGATCCGTGCCGATCACGTGCTGCAGGCCTGCGCCTGGTGCGAGGCGCTGGCGGATGATGGTCCGCTGGCGTTGGCAGATGCCCTGGCGACACTGCGTGAGGCGATGCACGAATTGTCACAGGCGCTGGAGCAGACCACCGAATCGGCCTAGGCTTTTGGCCTGGGGACATCGATGTCAACGGCTTCAGGCTAGGCAAGCACCGCCACCGACTTGATCTGCGCCCACACCTGCAGGCCCGGAGCGATACCCAGTTGTTCCGCTGAATAGCGCGTGATACGTGCCAGCAGCGGGGTGCCATCGGCGTCCAGGCTCACCAGCACATGGGCGGTGTTGGCGGCGCTGACCAGGGCTTTGACGGTAACCGGCAGGCGGTTGAGGATGCTGCTCTGGTGTTCGTCCTGCAGGCTGAGACTCACGTCCCGGGCCTGGATCGCCACGCGCAGGCGGCTGTCGACTGCCAAGGGCGCATGGGCGATACGCAACTGCAACGGGCTGTCGGGCAGCGCGAGGTCGAGCAGTTGATAGTGTGCGTCGACGCCGATCACTCGACCGTCGATCACCACGCTGGCGTCCTGTTGTTGCGCCAAGGGCAAGTCCAGCCGCGCCAGGATCGGGGTGATCGGCCCGCTGGCCTGCACGCGGCCGCTGTCGAGCAGGACCAGATGGTCGGCCAGGCGCGCGACCTCGTCCTGGGCGTGGCTGACGTACACCACCGGGATTGCCAGCTCCTGATGCAAGCGCTCCAGATACGGCAGGATGTCGTTCTTGCGCGCGCTGTCGAGGGCGGCGAGGGGCTCGTCCATCAGCAACAGGCCGGGACTGGTCAGCAGAGCACGGGCAATACCGACGCGTTGGCGTTCACCGCCGGACAGCTCGTCAGGGCGTCGTTGCAGCAGGCCATCGATGCCCAGCAACGCGCACGCGTGATCCATCTGCACCCGGCGTTGCGCGGCGGCGACGCGGCGCCAGCCATACAGCAGATTGTCGCGCACCGACAAGTGCTCGAACAGGCTCGCTTCCTGGAACACATACCCCAGGGTTCGGCGATGGGGCGCGAGAAAGATCCCGCGGGCGCTGTCTTGCCAGACCTCGCCGGCCACTTCTATATAAGCTTCATCGGCCTGTTCCAGGCCCGCCAGGCAGCGCAGGCAAGTGGTCTTGCCCGACCCCGAGGGGCCGAACAGGGCGCTGACGCCAGTGCCAGGCAGTCGCAGGTCGACGTCCAGCGTGAACCCCGGCTTGTTCAGACGCAGGCGTGCAATGATTGGTGGCGCTGTGGTCATGGCTCAGTTCCAGGCGGTCTTGTGGCCGCGGCTGGAATACAGCGCCAACAGGACGAAAAACGAAAACACCACCATCGCCCCGGCCAGCCAATGCGCCTGGGCATATTCGAGGGCCTCGACATGGTCGAAGATCTGTACCGACACCACACGGGTACGGTTGGGAATGTTGCCACCGATCATCAGCACCACGCCGAATTCGCCGACGGTATGGGCGAAACCGAGGATGCTGGCGGTGATGAAACCCGGCCGCGCCAGCGGGATGACCACGCTGAAGAAACAGTCGAGCTTTGACGCGCGCAAGGTAGCGGCCACCTCCAGCGGGCGTTTGCCGATGGCGGTGAAGGCGTTCTGCAGCGGCTGTACCACAAAAGGCATGGAGTACAGCACCGAACCGATCACCAGCCCTGCAAAGCTGAACACCACGGTACCCAGCCCCAGGGCCTGCGTGGTCTTGCCGATCAGCCCATGCGGCCCCAGCAGCAACAGCAGGTAAAAACCGATCACCGTCGGCGGCAGCACCAGTGGCAAGGCCACGATCGCCCCGACTGGCCCGCGCAGGCGCGAGCGCGTGTGGGTCAGCCACCAGGCGATGGGCGTGCCGACCAGGAGCAGAATCACCGTGGTCAGAGTCGCCAGCTGCAGGGTCAGCCAGATGGCGCTGAGATCGCTGGTGCTGAATGGCATCAGAGGGCGTAGCCGTATGACTTGATGATCGCGGCCGCTTTAGGCCCTTTGAGGTAGTCCATCAACGCCTTGGCAGCGGCGCTGTCCTTGCCTTTGCTGAGCACCACGGCGTCCTGGTTGATCGGCGAGTAGAGGTCGCTCGGCACGATCCAGGCCGAGCCGCTGGTAACCTTGCCGTCTTTGTAGATCTGCGACAAGGCAACGAAACCCAGCTCGGCGTTGCCGGTGGAGACGAACTGATAGGCCTGGGAGATGTTCTGGCCCTCGACGATCTTGGCTTTGGTGGCCTCGGTCAGCTTGAGTTTGTCGAGCACTTGCGTTGCAGCCAGGCCATAGGGCGCGGCCTTGGGATTGGCGATCGACAGGTGCTGGTATTGATTGGCCGCGAGCACCGCGCCCCGATCATCGACATAGCCTTCCTTGGCCGACCACAGGGCGAGCGTGCCTACCGCATAGGTGAAACGCGAGCCGACAACGGTATCGCCTTCTTTCTCCAGCTTGGCCGGCGTGCTGTCGTCTGCGGCCAGGAACACCTCGAAGGGCGCGCCGTTCTTGATCTGGGTATAAAACTGGCCGGTGGCGCCGTAGGAGGCGACCAGCGTGTGCCCGGTGTCTTTCTCGAAGTCGGCAGCGATGGCCTGAATCGGCGCGGTGAAGTTGGCAGCGACGGCTACCTGGACTTCATCGGCGTGGGCCATCGACAGGCACAAGGCGCTGAGGGTGAAGAGGGCAAGGCGAGGGATCATCGAGTGCTCCGGGGGTGTTGGTTGTTATCGTGTCGTTATATAAATCAATATATAGCGAAGCGCCAGCCCCGTGGCGCAGTTGCTGTGTCACAACGCCTTGCTGACCCTGATGTCGGACACCTGGCTGATGTCGTCACCGTGGATGCCCTTCAAGGCGGCAGTGGCTTCTTCTAGCGAGCCAGTGTTCAAATGGGCGAAGTCCCAGCGGCGTTCGCCGTTGAGCAGGTAGCGGATCACGTATTTGGTCACGGTGGCAGTCCCTATTAGCGCCTGGCGCTTAACTGAATTTTGACGCCGACCGGCGCACAATCTTAATCGTATGAGTGAACGCAGGCTTGCGCACGGCTGCGGTCGGTTTGGTGCCGGCGGTATCGATGGTGATGTTCCAGAACCCGGTGCTGGGTGCGGTAATGCGCGCGGGGAAGGTATCGAAGGCGCCGCCGTGATAGCTGTGCCGGCCGCCATTCTTGAAACTGCGAAAATTGGCGTCGCTCATCAAACGGATATTGCAGCGCTGGGAGCACACGATCACGACGAGGTCGTCTTCGTTGAGGTGTTCGCGCTGGTGGACGAATTTCATGGAAAGCTCCGAAGCGGTATAGCGGGCAAAAGTGTAACAATACCATGATGGCACTGGCTCTGGCGCTCGCAGTCGAAAAACCTGCCAGCTAGGGGAGCAAAACATCACTGGTGCGGTCTCAAGATTTTTTTTGCGTGGAGAAGTATATGAAGCGGGTCTGGTGGGGCATGGCGGCGTTGGTATTGCTGGGTGGCTGTACGTCGGTTGGCGAAATTGAACAGTCGCCAGAAACCATGAGTGTGATTTCCGGGAAGAAGCCCCAGGAATACGCGGAATGCGTCATGAACAAGTTGCAAGGGTCACGCAAGCCGTCGAAGCTTGAGCCCATTCACAATGGCCTGCGTTTGATCGTACCGCAGAAAATGTCCGACGGCCCGGCTGCGGTGATCCTCATCGAGGATCGCTCCAGCGGCAGTTCGATCAAGGTGCACGAGCACCTGAACAACTTCCCGCTGCGCTTCGGCGATGTGCGCAAAGCGGCAGATCAGTGTATTTCCGGGTGATGTGGGTTGTCTGATGTGGCCTCTTCGCGGGCAAGCCTTGCGCGCGAAAGGGCCGTCAGACATTACCCATCACTTGCAGGTAATCACCATATTGCGGTTCTTGTAATTACCCAGATCGGCGGTGATGCTCTGATCATCGGCCGCTACTGGTACGCCGTTGCGGTCCAGGATGGTGTACTGGCCACTGGCGCAGGAGGCCGCTGCCTTGTCGTAGCACTGCTGCCATTTCATGGCCTCGCCGGAGCAGTTGATGCTCAGTCCTTGGCGGCCGTCTTTGAGGTAGGTTGGCGAAGCGGTCGCACATCCGGCTAGGGCCAGGACTGCAATGAGTGCGAAGTGGTTGCGCATGGGAAGTCATCGATGGATAGAGGGGAAGTGTCTGACGCTCACAACGAAGACTGTTTGCCCCCGCAGTGTATGGCTCAATGCTATACATTGCGCGTTGTGGGGTATATAAAAATGATCGGTTCGCCGTCATGCGGCAGGATTTTTTCATCGCCGTGGAACTATCCCCGTACAGATTTTTCTATTTAACCTGCAGACACCCCGGGCCAAGGCATTGTCATTCGCACCCTGGCCTGATTAGACTGCGCCGAATTCAGCCGCAACGCCCTGTTAAGGACTCCCAATGATCAAAAAATGCCTGTTCCCCGCAGCCGGTTACGGCACTCGCTTTTTGCCAGCGACCAAAGCCATGCCCAAAGAAATGCTGCCGGTGGTCAACAAGCCGCTGATCCAGTACGGCGTTGAAGAAGCACTGGAAGCCGGTCTGACCCAAATCTCGATCGTGACCGGCCGTGGCAAGCGTGCCATCGAAGACCACTTCGACATCATGTACGAGCTCGAAAACCAGATCAAAGGCACCGACAAGGAAAAATACCTGGTCGGCATCCGCCGCCTGATCGAGCAATGCACCTTTTCCTACACCCGTCAGATAGAAATGAAAGGCCTGGGTCACGCCATCCTCAGTGGTGAGCCGCTGATCGGTGACGAACCGTTCGCCGTGGTGCTGGCGGATGACCTGTGCGTCAACCTCGACGGCGATGGCGTACTGGCGCAGATGGTCAAGCTGTACAACCAGTTCCGTTGCTCCATCGTCGCCATCCAGGAAGTAGATCCGCAGGAAACCAACAAGTACGGCGTCATTGCCGGCGACATGATCCGCGAAGACATCTACCGGGTGACCAACATGGTCGAGAAGCCCAAGCCTGAAGATGCACCGTCGAACCTGGCCATCATCGGTCGCTACATCCTGACCCCGGACATCTTCGACATCATCCGTAACACCGAACCCGGCAAGGGTGGTGAAATCCAGATCACCGACGCCTTGATGAAGCAGGCCCAGGACGGTTGCGTATTGGCCTACAAATTCAAGGGCAAGCGTTTCGACTGCGGTGGCGCCGAAGGCTACATCGAAGCGACCAACTTCTGCTTCGAGAACTTCTACAAGACTGGCAAAGCGCTGTAAGCGCCTGCAGGTTGTCGAACCAACGCCGCCGATGTCGCCATCGGCGGCGTTTTTATTTGTCTGCCGGGCGCTGCTAGACTGCGCCCCTCGAATACCAGAAGGAACACAGCAATGGCCTACGACTTCGACCTGTTTGTCATCGGTGCCGGCTCCGGCGGTGTGCGCGCTGCGCGTTTCGCGGCAGGCTTCGGCGCCAAGGTCGCCGTGGTCGAGAGCCGCTATCTGGGCGGCACGTGCGTCAACGTCGGCTGCGTGCCGAAAAAACTGCTGGTGTACGGCTCGCATTTCGCCGAGGACTTCGAGCAGGCCAAGGGCTACGGTTGGACCGTCGGCGAAAGCACGTTCGACTGGCCGACCCTGATCGCCAACAAGAACCGCGAGATCGAGCGCCTCAACGGTATCTACCGCAAGTTGCTGGTCAACAGCGGTGTGACCTTGCTCGAAGGCCACGGCCATCTGCTGGACCCGCACACCGTCGAGGTCAACGGTCAGCGTTACAGCGCCGAGCGCATCCTGATCGCCACCGGCGGCTGGCCAGTGATCCCCGAGATCCCCGGCCGCGAGTACGCCATCAGCTCCAACGAGGCTTTTTTCCTCGAACAATTGCCTAAGCGCGTCATCGTGGTCGGTGGCGGCTATATCGCCGTCGAATTCGCTGGCATCTTCAACGGCCTGGGCGCGCAGACCACCCAGCTGTATCGGCGCGAGCTGTTCCTGCGTGGTTTCGATGGCACGGTGCGCACCCACTTGCGCGACGAGATGATCCGCGCCGGCGTCGATCTGCAGTTCAACGCCGATATCGCACGCATCGACAAACTGGCTGACGGCAGCCTCAAGGCCACCCTTAAGGATGGCCGCGAGCTGGAGACCGATTGCGTGTTCTATGCCACCGGACGCCGGCCGATGCTCGACAACCTGGGGTTGGAAAACACCGCTGTGCAGCTCAACGACCAAGGTTTCATCAAAGTCGACGCGTTGTTCCAGACTACTGAGCCATCGATCCTCGCCCTCGGTGATGTGATCGGCCGCGTGCAGCTGACGCCGGTGGCCCTGGCCGAAGGCATGGCTGTGGCACGCAAGTTGTTCAAGCCTGAACAGTATCGCCCTGTGGATTATCAGCACATTCCCACGGCGGTATTCAGCCAGCCACCGATCGGTACGGTCGGCCTGACCGAAGAGCAGGCGCGCGAGCAGGGCCATCAGGTGCAGATATTCGAGAGCGACTTCCGTGCCCTCAAGCTCACCCTCACCGAGAGCCAGGAACGCACCCTGATGAAACTGGTGGTCGACAGCCAGACCGACAAGGTCCTGGGCTGCCACATGGTCGGCCCCGACGCCGGTGAAATCGTCCAGGGCCTGGCCATCGCGCTCAAGGCCGGCGCCACCAAGCAGCTTTTCGACGAGACCATCGGCGTACACCCAACTGCTGCGGAAGAGTTCGTGACCCTGCGCACCCCCAGTCGCTGATCCCGCCTCGCCACATCGGCCCTAGCACGGATAGCGGGGCCCGACACCTAGCAGTTCTTGTAGTAGGCAGCCAGCCGCCGCCGCTCTCTAATCAGACTTGGTATTACACAGTCAATGGAGCGGTCGATGGGCAGGAAACGCAAGAGTGGGGTATCGCTAAACAGGCTATGGCGCCGGCTGTGGCACTGGGTGCTCCACGACGACATGGCGTTGCTGCCAGCACCTCGGGCTGACACCTTGCCGGATATCGAGGGCGGCGAGCACAACCTGCTCAGCAAACAGCAAGTCCGTGCCGATCTGCGCCTCGAATTTGATCTCTGGCAATACTCCGAGCCGACTGTGCAATATCCGGACGTGCTGCAGCTGTTTCTCGACGACCGGCCCGCTGCGGTCGCGACTCGCTCTTGGGATTCGCCTATTCAGGCCGATGAGTTGTTCATCATGCTGGACAGAATTTACCTCACCGAGGGTCTTCACAGCGTCTATTACCGAGTCACCTTGGGGCTATCCGGGGTAAGTGGCGACTCGCAGGTGTTTTCTTTCGTCGTCGATACCACCTCGCCGGACCTGGGCGATAACCGAGGGCGCCTGGTCTTCCCGCCCGATGCGGCGACGGATATCACCGCGCGCTACCTTGAGCTCAATGGCGATCAGGTGGTAGCCCAGGTCCCTGAGTATTACCCGGTGCGTGTCGGCGACATGCTGACCCCTTACTGGGAGCAGGCGGCGGTCGGCAGCCTGGCGCAGCCGGACAAAGTACTGGGCGTCGGCGACCTCGGCAAGCCCATAGAACTGACCTTCACGGGGGCGCAGATTCGTGCATTGGGTGATGGCCGGCGCTACGCCACTTATCGCGTGACCGATCGCGCAGGCAATGAGAGCAATTTGTCGGCGGCGGTCGAGCTGAACGTCAGCGCCGCGCCGCTACCCCGGTATTGGCCCGCGCCCCAGGTGCGTGATTCGTCCAATGGCGGGGTATCAAATGTACTCGACCCGACCAAGGCCCTGACCGGCGTGACGGTGTGGGTGCCCGCCAATGCCGCGTTCAATCCCGACGAAATCGCTTCGATTTACTGGGGTACTCCAGGCACGACTGGCGCAGCGCAAACCCAGGCGAGGATCTCAGATACCGGTCCATGGCGCGGATTCATCACCAAGGAGCAAGTCGCGGCCTGCATTGGCAAGACGCTGGTCATCACCTACGGGCTACTCAATCACCCGGAACTGCCGGCTTCCGATCCGTTGCGGCTGATCGTGAGCGTTATTGACCAGCAATACCTGCCGCAGGTGCAGAGTCAAGCAGCCATAAACAATAGTGGCCGTATCAGCCTCAGCACGCTGACCACCGGCGACACCATCACCCTGCGGCCCTGGCCGTTGATTTCCACCACACAAAAAATCAGGCTCTGGGCCGAGGGCACCGGCCAAAACGGTCTTGCCAGCGAGTACGTGATGCTTGACGCAACCCCTGTGACCTCAGGACAGATCAACAGCGGGGTATCCGTCGCCTTGCCTAAAGCCTGGCTACAGACGCTGCGCAGCAATAGCGCACTGGCCCTCTACGTCAGGGTCAGCTTCGATGCAGGAGAGAACTGGGTGGCATTCCCGGCGTCCGGCGGCATTACGGTGGTGGCCTGACACCTGGCTACAGATAACTCACGGTGAAGTTCAACGCCCCCGTGGTGGTCCCGGCACTGACCCGGGTGCCGTCGGGCAGTTGATAGAGGCGCGCGCTGAATTCCATCCGAGTATTGCCCGACGGCTTGATGCGCACCATGGGGAAGGCTTCGCCCAGCGTCACGGGGGTGGCGCCATCACCCTTGAGAACCTGAATGCCGACGCCGCCGGCAGTGGCGTTGCTGTCGAGACTGAACAGCCCGATATCTTTGTCGACAATGGCCGAGCCGTCAGTGCCGGTCAGGGTCACGTGGGCGGTGGCGAAGCCAAATCCATCGTCGCCCGGGTTGCTTTCGCAGTCTTGCAGGTTGATGCCGAAAGCCTTTGCCGGGGTGAATGTGCCAGGGCCGTTGAAGTCGTCTGTGGTCCAGTCGCCCAGGTCTACCGGGTCGTCGATATCTGGATTGCTGGGTGACAAAGTGCATTGGGCCTGCCGGACTGTGCCGGTCAGGGCCACGGTAAAAGCCTTCGGCACGGCGGGCATCATACTGCCCTCGAATAGGACGTCCGGCGCGATGCTGTGGGTTCCCGGTTCGATGTGGCCGGTCTTGATCAGCAGCGTACGCACGGTCAAGGTCAGCAGGTTGGGCCCGGCAGACTGATTCGGAAAGTAATTGGTGGCGCTGAACGGCGCAAGCCGAGTAAGCGTCTGGAAATCGCCGGGACGCGAGCCTTGATCGCTATAGGGGTTGCCAAACTGCACCGCGATGCCGACCCCAGGCACTGAGGTCTCGAATACCTTGCCGGTCAGGTCTTGCCCCCCGACACTAGGCAGCGCCCCAGGGACAGGCCGGCCCAGGGCAATGACGTCCGAGACGAATACCGGGTTGTCGATGTCTGGATTTTGCCAGGCAGTCCGATTGCAACTTACGCTCAGCCCTCCCGGGGCGGGCGTCGACTTGCCTTTGAACGCCTCGCCGATCACCGTACCCACCGGCACGTCTCGCGGCACGTAGAAATCGCCCATGGACACCACATAGCGAGCGGTGTCGCTGTTGTTGCGGCTACTCATATTGCACTGGTTGAAACGGAAGTCATCGGCGCTGGCGCCTTGGGCGCAGCTCAAGGCTAGCAGGGCAAGGCCTGCGTGGGTAACGACGTCAAACTTCATCGACTGGCTCCTGCTGCTCACGGACGGCAGTGGCGGGTGGGGTACGGTCGCAGGTCAGGGCCTGCAGGCGATAACCGTCGCGGACGGTCATGGTGTTTGGGTCCAGATGCAGCTGGCACAAGCTTTGTGCCCACTGCACGTGCAGGGTTTGCGCTTGGTCGAGGCTGGCGAGCATGATCTGGCCGGCCTGGCCGACGACGCCCAGGGTCACTCCGGTGGCATTGCGCACTGTGGCGCCAAAGGGCAGGGGGCTGCCGTCGTGGCCCTTGGCATTGATCACCACCGGTTGCTGGCGACGCGCCACGAAACTGGCCTTGATTACCGCACCGCGTGTCGGTACCAGTTGCGTGGTGCCGTTCTCCAGGGCGACATCAGGCCCTAAATGATCGGTGTGCAGTTGCACCTGATTGATACGGTAAGGTTGCAGGTGCGGGATCAGCGCATAGCCCTTGGCGTCGGTTTTGGACGCGGTGGTATTGGCGACCGAGACTCCGGGGGTATCCGGGACGTGCACCAGGCCCATGGTTTCGCCCACATAGGGCCCGAACGCGATACCGTCGGCATGCGCCAGCAGGGCACCGCTGGCGTTGACTGACAGGCTGTCGTAGTTGCTGCCTCGGGTATAACCGCCGCCCAGCGTGCTGAAGGGCCCCTGATAGCCTAACGAAAGCGCGCCGCTGCGCTCACCGGCACCGCGTTGATCGAGCGACGCGTTGTAGCTGTAGCGGTTTTGATCGAAAGTGCCCGAGAGGTTGGCACGCTCTGACCACTGATCGCCGCTGCGCCGTGCATCCACGCTCAGCCGCGTATTGCGCCCGCCGAGCGGGATGCTGACGCTCAGCCCCAGTTGACGATCGGAGCGGTTGTTGCGTTCGGACAGCGACTGCGATGCATAGAGGTTGTAGCCGATATTGCGGTGGGACGTATTGAAATACACCTGGAACTGCGATCGTTCGTAATCGCTGTTCCAGTAGGTCTCCTGCGACAGGGTCAGGCTCAGGCTGCTGTAGCGACCCATGTTCTGGTAGATCGCCGCCTCCACGCGACTGCGCCGGCTGCCGAGGTAATTGTAGTGATGGGTGCGCTGGTTCAAGGCCTCTTCGAAATCACGGTAGTTTTCGGTGGAATAGCGATACCCGGCGAAGCGCAAGGTGGTCCGGCTGGCGAAGGCTTTGCCATAGCGCAGGGCGTAGCTGCTGCCCTGCAGGGAGTGTTGCTGGCTGCCGATGTCGGCATCCGACAAGGTCATGTCCAACGAGAGCGCGCCAAAACTGCCAAAGTCCCGTGCCACGCCCAGATTGCGCGCTTGATAGAAGTCACTGAACATCAGGCCGCCGTAAAGCGTCGAATGCCAACCAATACCCATAGCCATGTCACCTTGCCAAAGCAGCGGCTGGGCGTTCTGGCCAGGTGAGTGATAGCGCCCGGCACTGGCCTGGTAACGCCATACGCCTTGGCGCATCAGGTTGCTCAGCCCCGAGTACGACTGGGTAAAGCGGCGTATCTGGCCATCGGCCTCGGTGACGACGATTTCCAGCTCACCGCTGCCGCCCCCGGTGCTGAGGTCGTCGATCTCGTAAGGACCGGGGCTGACGTAGGTGGAATACAGTGGATAACCGTTCTGCAGCACCTCGACTCGCGCGCGGGTTTGCGCCACGCCGCGAATCACCGGCGCGTAGCTTTGCGCGCTGTCGGGGAGCATGGCCATGTCGCTGGCCAGGGTCGCACCGAGGATTGGTACGCTACGGAACACTTCGCCGCCGGTGTAGGTTTCTCCCAGCGTCAGGCGTGCCAGAGTGCCGGGCACATCACGCTCGACATAGGTATAGGCCCGTTGCCATTCACGACCCGATTCGTGATTGCGCAGCGACTGGCTGCTGCGTAGTCGCCAAGCGCCCAGGTTGATGCCGCTGAGCAGGTACAGGTCCTGATTCCGATAGGTGCGGCCATCGGCACTGCGACCCTGTTGCGCCGAGGCCTGGTAGTTGACGAACGCGCTGTTGATGCCTGGGTCCCAGCGCTCCACCGGCACGTTTTTGTGGCTGTCGCGGCGCATGGAGATTTGCGGGATCGACACCGTGAGGGCCAACTCGCTGGCGTTGAAGTCGCTGAACGCGCCGGTGATCGCCTTGCTCAGGTCGATGCAGGATGGCTCGAGCAGTGCTCTGTCCTGGATTGCGCCGAGGTTGACGCCCAGCTCTTCCAGCAGTGCGCTGGACAAGCATGGCTGTAGCCGATTCTGCGGGTCGAGCGTGAAGTCGATCTCACGTTGATCGAAAGGCCGCAGATTAACTGACAAGGCCACACTGTAGCGTCCAGGGCCGAGCGCGCTGGTACGCGCGAGGTCATCGAGCGCTAGCTGGCCGGCATCTGTTGGCCAGCCCGCGCCCTGATACATGAAACGCGACTGGAACGTGAGCGTCGAGTCACTGGCCCAGGCGTGGGGTTCGGCCAAGGCAAAGACGCCGGCACCGAGGACCAAAGGGCGAACCAGGCGCAGCGCAAAAGCCGGACGTCCGGTTCCTGATGAACGGGTCATGGTTGAATCCTGCAAAAGGGGTTCAGTGCGGCTGCGCGACGGTCATGGTGAGCGGTCGACTGGAGGAGCCGTGATCGTTGACGGTGGTAAATTCCACCTTCATCGGCCCTTGCTTGTAGCCGGCGGGCAGATCGTAGTAGAGGCGGCTCAGGGGCCGTACCATCGCCGAGGTGTTGATGCTTTCGGACTTGCCGTGGGCATTGAGCAGCAGCCGCGAAAAGGTCACGTGATAGGGCGTAGGGTTATCGACCGCCAGGCGTCGCTTGCCATCGGCCTGCACCAACGACCAACTGAGGGTGTCGAACTGCTGCTGCGGGCCGCTTTTGAGTGCGGGCGGTCGGTAGAACAGCTTGATGCGCGTGCGCATGGCAATCGCCAATACGTTGGCCTGGCTGTCGTCGAGTTGGGGGATTTCCTGCAAGTTGAAAAAAAACAGTGATTCGCGGTCTTGTGCAAGCTCGTTCGGCAGCACGCTGATCTGAACTTGCTGCTGCTTGACCGGATCGAGCCGGAACAGCGGCGGGTTGGTCACGAAGGGCACGCTGCTGGTGGTGTCATCCTGCTCGGTATTGACCCAGGCCTGGGCGGCGAACACGTTTTTGCTCGGGTTGGCCACCAACAGCGACACGCCACGACGGTCAGCGTCATACACCACCCGGGTGGTGCTCATGGTCAGGGCGGCCTGGCTGCTCGCATGCCAGGTCAATGCCAGGACGGCCATGCATAAGCGAGCCTTGGATCCTGGGGCAGAAGAGGGGGAAAAATGAGTGCGCATAGGCTTACCTGTGAGCCGGACACCCTGCTGGTGCCCGACCTTTTGTCATCGGTACGGGGTGTTACGGCAGGGTGACGGTGAAGTTCACGTCAGCGTAAGCGTCCCCAGCAACGATGTTGGCGGAGGCGACTGTGCTCATGTACCCGGCGGTGAAGTCCATCACCAGGGGCTGATCTTTCACAGTGGTGAAGTCTTTGGAGTCAGCACCATGGGCGATGATGAGTTTGGTACTGGCGTCGCGGATCGCGATGCCTACGCCTTGAGCCGTGCCGGCGCGCAGGGCGTGCAGTTGCGGGTTGCCAGGGTGCGCGCCGTCGTTGGAGGCAAAGTTGACCTTGGCGACGCCGTCATTTACGGAACAGCCGTTGGCAGGGTCTACCACCAGGGCGAACTTGGTGTTGTTGACCTCGGTTCCAGCCGCGCCAAAATCTGCAGGGGTAGCCTGGCCGAGGAAGATGCGGTTGCCCGCCGGGGAGCCTGGCGTGGTGACATCGATTGCACAGGTGCCCGCTTTGATTTCACCAGTGAAATAGATAGTGCCCGAGCCCGATTCGGCAGCAGCAGCGGTGCCGGCAGTCATCGCCATTGCCAGTGCGACAGGTGCAGCCATTAGCAGTTTTTTCATCGTTGCTTCCTTGTTTGGATTGAAAATGCCAGCACTCAAAAGCGCAAGACAGTGCCGGCTCGCTCGTGGGGAGCGTGTCAGTGGTCGTCTGCGTGGGGGAAGAGTCTAGGGAGCGAAGGGGGGCGTTGATATGAGAGATATCTGATTTTTTCAGGCGGGTTCGCCCCCTGAAAAGGGGGCGGATTTCGTGCAGGATTTGGGTGCTTGCTAGTACATTTGCTCGGCGCTCAGAGGACTGCGCACCCGCTTTTCCCTATCGCGCGTAGCGCCCGTGAACTTGAATTTTGACCGCATTTGTGACGTTTGCCCCAACCCCGCCTCGAACTCCGTTGACAGGCCGCTGACAAAATCTATGTTGCTTCCACTAGGATCGTCGTATCTAAAGGGGGGGTCCACGTTAGGGGCGACGTTGGTCGAACCGATACCTGTTCTAGGGTCAAGCATCATTTCATTGACGGGTGATCGAGGTTTTACGCTCGGCCTAGGTCTTGTAATGCCAGCGTAAGGTATCGATTGGCTGCGCGGTGATACTTGCGGCGCTTTGGTTTTAGGGCGAGGAATGTTCTTTCCTTGTTCGTATAGCTGGTCCATCCGTATGCGTTTGCTCAGCTTCGCACCAATCTTGGGTATCGCTTGTGACAACGATGCGCTGATCCCGACAATCCCGACAATCAACGTGAGATTGTCATAAATACTATAGGCTTGGGTACTTTTACCCTTCGCCTGGATATCGTTGAGCCACGCGGTCCTGAGCGACAATTCGGTCATCTCGATCGCTAGTCCAATAGAGAGCGAAGCCAGGCTTAACCCCCCGGTCAGTGGAGCGAACACCACTGCGCCCAGAACAGCAAACATTGTGCCCATACCCAGTGAAGCGAGGGCATTTTTCCCGGCTGCGGCTGCAAGCGCCTTGTTATATTCACGCAACTCCCGTTGTGGTTGCGCGAAGTGGCCGGATGGATCACGCAAACCAACAGGGTCGCCCAAGCAATAGGCATAGGAGTTCAGACCGCCCACGCCGAACGGGCTGGCACTGTCAGGGCTGAGGAAGCGACGCAGCTGCGGATCATAGGCGCGATAACCCTTGCCCAGCAGGTACCACCCAGTGTCCGCTTCACGTACCTCGCCATTGAAGGCCAAAGCGCTGTCGAGTGCTTTGGGGGTATCACCGTAGCTGGTGTAACTGGCGCGTTTGACCTGCCCTTGACCCTTGATCTCGGCAAGCACGGTGTGGGTCTCGCCACACAGGGTCAACAGGGTGTCATCGGGTTCACCCACACGTTGCTCGCCCAGCGGTACCTCGTCGGCGTAACTGAATGAGCGGACACGTTCGCCCTCCACCATGCTGCACACTTTATTGCCTTGATAAAACCGCAGCGTCTCGGCGTCCGTGCTGCGAGTCACACCCAAAAGATGGTCGTGCGCATCGTAACGATAACGGGTGAGGGGCGCGCCATCGGCTTGGCTGACTTGCAATAGGCGGCCCTGGCGGTCGTATTGTAGTGCGCGGCCGTCGGCATCGAGTGTCAAGTTGCCGTCAGCGTCATAGCTGAACAGGGTTTCGGCCGGGTAGTCGGGGTGGGTATGGGTCACTGCGCGCAACTGGCAGCGATCGTCATCGGCATAGAAGTGGCGGGCTTCATCTTTACTGCCATCGCCAAAGCAGCGCGTACAGAACATCAGATTATTGAGCTCGTCGAAATCGAACTGCTCACAGACAATCGAGTTACCGTAAGCGTCCTGCGGCAGGTCCGGTCCACTGCAGACATACTCGATGAGGCGCCCGCGCAGGTCATACGTGAAGCTTTCGCGCAACGCTAGTGTCTGCGCAATGCCGGTACGCAACTCACGATGCTGCAAATGACCGTCCGGCGCCCAGGTCAGCGCCGTCTGGTATTCAGCACCAGACAGGCGTTGGGTGCGCAGGATTTCGCGTTTCAGAGCATCATATTCCAGTTCAGTGACCGAAGTATTGCCGCTGTATAGATCCTGAGTGGTGGTACGAGCAAGCTGGCCCTGGGGATTATATTCGAAATCGGTGCGCAGTTGCCCCGCAACAGTGCGTTGGATTCGACCGCCGGCATCATATTTGATAGTGGTTTCCAGTTGCGTGGCGCCGACCCGCTCGATCTGCCCCAACAAGCGTCCAGCCGCAGAATGACGATAGGACACCTCCCGAGTTTTCCCTGCGGTCTCACTGCGCTCCAGGATGATCCTGCCAGCTCGATCGTAGTGGTATTCCTGCGTCCCCTGGGACGAGGTGGCTTTGGTAAGCGCCGCCGTTATCGGGTGATACTCGAAGGTGCAGGATTCTTCGGCGTGGGTAGCGGTGGCCTCGTTGCCCAGGCCCAGATCATATTCATAGCTGATGGTCTGTTGTGCGGGGGTGATACGTTCATCGACCACGTCCAGATTGCCGTAGTAGCGCAATTGCGTGTTCCGCGACCCTACCGTTGACTGAACGACACGCTCCAGTCCATCGAAGCGCTGGCTCGCCACCACGCTCGGTGCCGTTGTACGGTGATTGTGGCTCACCTGGATTTCGGTGATCAACGCCGAGCTGCTGTGTTCGGCATAATGCTGATAGATACGGGTTCGGTCCGGCAACTGCTGGCGAGTGAGTCGCCCGAACACGTCGTAATCGTGGGAAGTGCGGCCGCCGTTGCTAGCGATCTTCAAGCGCACCTGGCCGTACCCGTCATAAACGGATCGCTCGCGGCTGACCCAGGCAGCATCGGGCTCCGAGTCGGGCGGGTAGATGATGACGGATTCCGGCTTGCCGAACTGATTGTTGTACGTGGTGGTCTTGGCCATGCCGTCCTGCCACCGGGTCACGGTTCGCTCGAATGGGTCGACCAGGGTATTGACGCCAATTCCGTTGGCATCCACCTCGCGGCGTTCCTGGTCCCACTCGTCGTACTCCAGGCGTCGAGTCGTCGCCAATGGCTGGTCGTCGAGCCAGTCGTGTCGGGTTTCCTCGAGCAATTGCATTTCGTGGCCATACTGAGCGCTATACACCAGCCTGAACTGATCATCGTCACTACTGCCATCTGCTTTTTGCTGTAGCTCGCGGATCGTACGGCCCATGCCGTCGAGCTCCTCGATGGTTTCGATGCCTTCTGCATCCACCACGCGATGCTCGGCAAAGCGCCCCGTAGTCGTGGGCCAGGAATAGCTATAGCGGCGGACGGCAGGATACCGGCCATCGGCACTGTCCACCCCTTCACTGGTCAGGCGCCCTAACGCGTCATATTCATTGCGCAGGATGCGACCTTCAAGCGTGTGCTCTTCCAGCAGCAAGCCGGTATACAGCTCGAAACACTGCAGGCTTTCGCTCGTGGTTCCATCGAACGCGTGGCTGACTTGCTCCCGGTGGGTCAGGCCCCCTGGGCGAGTCACATAGTCATAGTCGTGGGTGATGGTGGAACGGTAACCGTTTTGCTCTTCGACCGTGGTATGCGGCTTGCCGTGACGCCCGGGGATATCCGGGCAATCGTAGTAACTGTAGGTGGATTGCAGCTGCACCTGTTCGCCGGCTGGCGTCTCGGTGCTGGTGGTGGAGGTGTCGAGCACCAGCGGCGTCACCGGGCCACCGTTCAGCGGTGGATGAGTCTTGTACGTGTAGGCTGTGATCATTACCGGCTCATCGCTGTACACCCGCGTCGACTGTTTGCGTTTGACCGGTATCTTGCGGGCGCTCGTCAGCCGTGGGAGCGGCGCCGCAACCGGAGCCGACGGCTTGGCCGGATAACGTCGATGCGCTTTGGCCTGGCGGCAGAATTCGTACGGGTCTGGAGGGCAGCCAGGCTCCCCCAGTGCCGAGTAGTAGCTCCAGGTCTCGCGAACGCCACTCGGATCGATATGCTCGATCTTGTTGCCGAAGGCGTCGAAGCGAGTGGTTTCTACTTCGTCGCGCAGACTTGTGGGGTCGTCCACCAAGGTCCACCGCGACAGGGTCTTGCGCGGCAGCTGGCATTGCGGCATTTGCAGATCGAAAGGCAGGCTGTCGTCCAGATGGTACTCGGTTGCGTTGATCAGCCGAGCGTTGCCGTTGGTGGTCACTTGCTCGGTGAGCAGGTGATACCGATTGTAGGTGGACTTGATGGTGCGCCCCGCAACATTGTCCTTGTAGCGGGTCTGGATGCTGTAGTACTCGTAGGCCTCGGTCACCCTGTAGAGATTATCCATGCCATCGTCGCGCCAGGTGAGGCTGGCGGCGTTATAACCCAGAAAGTTGTTGCTGCTATAGGTATAGCGCGTTTCGGTCACCGGTTGTCCGCGGCCCGGATCGATGACGTGTTGGGTGACCCTTGGCAGCACCTTGTTGCTGGCGGGAAATGGATGACGTCCGCCATGTACGTTGGTCTCTATCGCCCCTTGGGGTGAGCGCAAGCTCTTGAGGCAGGTGTAATCGCCAATACGCTCGTAATCGAAGCTCCATCGCGCATTTTCGCCGCTCGGTAAAATCAGGTGCTTCAGCCAGCTAGTGCTGGTGTCGAGCATCAGCATGTAGGTGGCCAGAATCCGGTCGCTAGCGCCCTCCAGATAGCTGATGTTCAGGGAGCCGCTGCTGTACCTGAGCAGCAACAGCGGTCTGCCATCTGCTTGCTTGACCTCGCGCAGACGCTGAAAGTTGCCATAAGGCTCGTAACTCAATGACAGGGAATGGCCTTCCGGTGACTGGATCTGCACCGGTAGCGCCAGCACGTAGCCGGCGATCCCGCTGGCGGCCAGTACTTCCACCAGCCCGTTCTTGTGCACCACGCGATAACGCCCAGCGCCTTCGTCGAAAAACTTGAAGGTCTCGAGTTTGCATTCGGCGATCTTGGGTTCCGAGCCTTGCCCTGTGACCTTGTAGGTTTCGCCGCTGGCGAGCGAGAGTACCCGAGTGGTCGGGTTGAACTGCGTCAAGGACAGGTCCCAGCCGACACCGTAGCCACTGTCGCGCGTATTGATAGGGCTGAAGCTCAAGCCCAAAGGTAACGCAGGGCCGCAGAGCTGGTTGCCATTGAGCTCGGGCAAATTGACGGTAACCGTGTATTGGCCGGTACGCGGGTCTACGCCATTGCTGACAAAACTCACCGCGTTGAAGGCGTTCGAAGAAATATTATTATGTGCAGTCATGTCGATCCCCTTCCTGGGTCATGTCGTTAAACATCGTATGGGGTTCAGAAGTCGAAGTGAAAACAGCTCAAGTACTCATGAATAGGATATTCTGGAACAAGGGTCTGGCTTTTCGAAACCAATCGAAGATTCTCGACTACCGCTCTGCCCCCGTGGCTATTTGCACGCACTTCACCCGATGCGGGACTGGCACTTAGCAGATCGTCTATGTCGAATGGTTTGCTGGTCCCGGTGATATTGCCGACTGTTTTGATGTCGATACGAAAAGCGTATTGGCTTTGAGTTTCGTCGCAGTCGTTGGGCGGCTGACGGGGGAGCCCGCTTATAGGACGCTCACGCACCCCATAACTGCGCAACTTTATAGTCACGGCAGAGCGTACATCTTTTAGCTGGATTGTGTTGACGGTGTTGATATCACAGGGTTCGAACGTGCCATACTCCCAGCTGCTGACTTTCCTTAAAGATTTTTCAGTAATCGGAATTGAACATGTTCCATTCAGGATAATAGAACCAGTATTGCGAGGAAGTCCCGAGTCTGCTTGCGCAATAACTGAAAAAAGCAGATACACTAATCCTGCCCATCGCCAGTTGTTTTTATCTGTTACGTTCATTGTCATCTCCAGGAATATTAGCTTCGGCTATCGCGGATCCGAATGCAGTTCAATTTGCCCTGGTAGTCATAACTCGCGTCCTTGTCGTCGCCGACAGTCACTACTTTGAGCACCTGTAAATTATGATCCACAATCGCTCCGGGCTTGGCGGCGCGTAGCAGTGACTGAATTTTCCAAGGATCTTTATTATCACTGGTGTATTCGCCACGAGTTTTAAACTCAATGTCATACCAGACCGGGGCATCCGCTGCAGTGCTACACCCGTTTATTCCCTGGTATTCGATAAAACGTATGGTTGTAGCCGACGGAACTTCAGTAAAGACAATCCATTTCGGCCACCTTACACCGCAATTAGCTATAGGGACCTCTATGGCAATATTGCGATTAGACGCGGGGAAGTGGCAGGTGCCAGGCCCCGCCCACCAGTCAGTCAGCAAGCTAATTGTTCCTGTAGTGGTCTTGCTGCCAGAAACAGTAGTGGCAGTATCAGCCGGTCGATGACACCCCAGCAAGAAAAATATAAGCGAAGCGCCAAAACATATAGTCTTCGCTGAATGCCAGCGACCTGTTAGGAAGTTCATGTCAAACCCTGCTAGTAATTAACGTTTGGTGCTGCCAATGATCATCAGCAGCTCGAAGCCCAACGGTAGCACCCGTTTTTGGTTTGCGTACCTATCAGTTCTGTGAGTATCGGCGGCCTGCAATAGCATTCGACAATGCCCGACAGATACACGTCTCCCCCATTACGAGATCGCGGTGGGGCATTGAAGAAGGACTGAGATATGGCACTCGATCTACCACCCCCTAGGGTTCCGGGGCTGGATCAATATGGGGTCCTGGACCTTGAAAAGCTGAACAACGAAGCGCTGCGCACGATCTGCCAGGCGACGACGGCCGCGAAGGGATTGTGGCTGCATGCTTATTGGCACGGTACTACCCGCAACGGCGAGAAGCGCGACTGGTTTCCCGATTCTCGGGAACTTGTGGAAGGCGATGAAGAGATACTGGTCGAAATCCCATACCTCATGCTCATAGAGCTCGACCAGGGCCATGCGGTGCTTTCCTACACGGTGCAACCCACCTGGGAGTTCGAACATGACTACCCGGAATCGCTTCGGGTCAATATCCTGGTCGGCTTCCGGCATTTCCCCGGGGCAGGCCTGACCGTCGCCTCCATAAGGGAAGCGCACCGGCTGCAATTCGATGCCAGTGGCCTCGATGGCAGGGGCGCGATGGCGGCGATCCCACCATGGCAAGCGATGCAGGCGGGTGACAAGGTCTTTCTTAGCTGGCAGGGCGTTCGCGACAACGGCGGGAATATCCCCGAGTTCAGGGCTGACCATGAGGTGGTGGAGTCGGAAGTGGGCCTGCCCGTCGGTTTCGAGATCCCGTACTCGAACATTGCGTTGATTAGAAACGGTACTGGGGTGCTGAGTTACTCCATCGAGTACAAGGGCGGCGGCAATAGCGCATCACCCACGCAGAGTTTCGCCATACTGCCAGCGCCAGCCGATCGTCTGCCCATGCTGCGTATCCTCGAACATACGGGTGGCGGCCCTATCGATCCAGGGCTGGTCAGCAATGGCCTGACGTTCCGCATCGCGGCTTACCCTGAACTGCAGGAAGGCGACTCGCTGATCATCAGCATCGAGGATACCGCCAACCATCAGGTCGAATTCATCACCGGTATTCGCTTGGACCGCAGCTCGGTAGACAGCGGCTTGCTGGAAGCGACCGTGCAGGGGGACTGGCTCGAGGATTACCTGGATCGCAACATCGCCCTGCGCTATCAGGTTGCCCGCCCTGGCATGGGCCAGGGTGGCGAGCCTCTGGTGCTGGCCGTGAGGGCGACCATGAAACTGCCGTTGCCGGTGGTCGACGGTGCCAGTGGCGCAGGTGAAGCGCAAGGCGAGTTCAAGGCCGGGGACACCAAGGACGGCATTCGTGTTCGGGTGCCCAGCAAAGCGGTTTATCCCGCCGACGCGCAGGTGCAGATGCACTGGGAAGGGTTCGCGGGCACCGGTAGCGAGATTGTCACCGTCTCGGACGGCGCCAGGCCGCCCAGCTTTTTGATCAGCCCCAACGTGGTCGCGTCGAACATCGGCAAGGTCGTCAAGGTGTTCTACCGCGTCACAGCCAATGGCGACGCACCCCGTGATTCCGAGGTGTTCAGCCTCAAGGTGCTGCCGATTCCCAGCAATGGCTATCCGACCCTGCAATCTACGGATGCGGTCAATGGCGAGTTGCAGGTGGCGCGGCTTGGCTCCTCGGGAGCCTTGATGAGCGTCGCCCCCTGGCCGCTGATTGCGCTGGGGCAACTGCTGACGATATCGGCAATGGGCACTTTGCGCACCGGCATCGTCGAGACCAACGAATTCGTCAAGGCCCGCAGAGTCACCAACACCACTGCGCCAGTGCAGGCGTATTTGAGCAAGGAGTGGCTGCTCAAACTCAAGCCCGACTCCACTCTTGAATTGACCGTCAGTGTGACCGCTGATGGGGGGGAGACGAGTGTCCTGTTTCCAAGAGTTTACTTCAAAATTATCGCGCCTACCTTATAAGTTGTAAGGCGGCTTTACTGCAGACAGAGGACTACATCATGTCAGATCCATCAAGTGACGATACTGCCATTGACATCAGCAAAAACGAATTGCTGGAATGGTTGCTGACGAAGAACAGAACGTTTGGTTGGGACGCGTTAGCCGCCTTTGATCGGGCTACGATTAATGCAGCATTTCGTGAGCAGTACCTTCGACGCTATAGCGGAGGTGGACGTCTTCCTGTTATTACCGGATCGGAGCCGGTAGGGGACCGTGTTTATCGGTTTTTTGAAAACATATCGCTGGGCTCTGTTTTGGTGTCATTCGAAGAGTCGAGCATTGAAAAAGCGGACCCGGTTACGCGCGTGACGTTGCCTGTTGTCGGAGGTCGCGAAACACAATACGAGTATGCAGGTGAGTCCTTTGTTACCTGCAAGAGAATCAATGAGATCACCGCATTAAACGCGCCGAACTTCAGTGGCCTGATAAATTTTATGCCTTTGCAACAAGTAGGGGAGGTGGGGGTGATCGCACTGGATTTGGTAGATGGGACCTACCGGGCAAACTTTGGTGAGACCATTTGGGACCCTGGTGCAAATAGCAGCCTTTTAAAAGAAGAGTTTGCAAAATGGGACAAGGCCGACCGGCAATGGATTGTGAGTCGGGTCCAGAGAAACACCGGTGTACTCGCGATTCATTCATTTGGACTAAGAACCCAGCGCAAGGCGCCATCGGCGAGTCGCAATGAGGTTGGATATGGGGAAGGTGCCGTCGTCGCCTTCATAAAAATGGACGATCCTCTCGAAACATCCAGTTGGCCTGTGCGTGAAACGGACGTTGCCTATCTGGTACCTGATGATAGCGCCGATGAGTACACCGCTACGGTTATCCTGCAGGATGCAAGGTTATTATTGGCCTGCTTCAAGGCTTACTTTATTGGTGATAAAGATTATTATGCTGTGATCATGCCGCCCCCTGCACCGTTCGCGGTCAGAGTCAATAGAGCAAATGAATTTACTCGCCTGGAGGTGGCCGAAGGGGTATTGAATGTTAATAGTGGTGAGTGGATTGTGGCACCGCTACCTGGGTCGAGATATCCCGTAGTCGCGATTAAGGGCGCGACTACGCCGGTGGGCCCCAACGGTGCCAAAGTATCAATTGAAATCGTGAGCCCTGTTTCGCCGGATAGGCTCAGAAACGTTTTATCGATAAAAGTGCAGGTGCCTAGTACCATTGTTGAGCTTGAAACCTATTATTCTGATGGCAATCCTGATGATAAGAGCCGAAAGTGCGAGATAAAAATTGGCGGCTCGGTTGATATCCGCTACCAACTGCTGTTGAATGAGGGCACCCAGAAACTTGAGGCGAATGTGCTATCAGCTTCCACGTCTGAGCTGGTTGCGAGCGAGTATAACTATGACTCTTGGATAGCTGACTGGCAGGGCGTGTATACGACAGTCCGCAATCTTGCGAGAACTTTACTCGAAACTATGGCGCGCAAGATGCGATATCCAACTGGCTTGGAGACGGTGCCCTTGACGAGCCTGCTGCTTGATCGGCCTTTCGAGACAAGGCTCAGTCAAGCCGAGCTATGCCATGATATGGCAATGTTTGGCCATATCGCCCCAGGCTTGTCGGATTTTACCGTGACCAACCAGTTTCCGGTGTTGGTCGCAGGCAGCACTCATGATTTCGCTATTTCCAAACCTGGGTCCGGGGTGACATGGTCGGTCCGCAACTTGCCCGGTGAAACGCATCACCCGGGTTCCATAAGCACCACGGGCCGCTACACCGCACCGACGCTTGCACAACTCAGTGGATCGCAAGTGCAGGTCGTGGTCGAGGCTGTAAAGGGCTTGACGCGCGCATCCGCTCTGGTAACTACCGTGCGTCGATCGCTTGAACTTAACCCGCTGATTCAATTCAGCAGAATCCAGTCACGTAGCGACACCAAAATATCCTTTGGTTCACTCTCCACCACACCTGCTGTGTGGACGGGCCCGGCCGCTGAGGATGGAACACTGCAACTGATCCCGGGCGAACCCAACGCGCGGCTTTTCATCCCACCAGAAACGGCTATCGCCAATGCATTGGTAAGGGTTGTACCGATCAGCGTTACCGTCGGTAGTCTCACCGAACGCGTGTTCGTAGCGGTTTTGCATAACCTGTTGCCTATATTCCAGCCCTTGGCAAGTCAGTTCGATACCGCAAATCGCACGGTACAGCTCAGTCTGGAGAATGACCCTCCAGGTATCACCTGGGAAGTCGTGGCAGGTTCCGCGACCATAGCCAGCAACGGATTGCTAACAGCCGATGCCGATCCCGTGCTGCCATTCGCATTGGTGGTTGCCACTTATCAGGCACCCATTCCAGGGCTGCCACCTTATTGGGGCTATATCCTGCTCGCCTTGCCACTGGTTTCGTTCCCGCCTGAACCACCGGCCCCGGAAGATTCCAATTTGCTTGTTTGCATTGGCTGAGCCCTTTCCCCTATATCAGGACTTATCTTCATGGCTACTAAACAGCAGTTATTGCAACAACTAAAAAGTCGCTCCCATACCGCGGGTTGGGGCGCCATTGCAGTATTCGACGGGACGAGGATTGCCCAGCGCCTGGCGGACCATTATTCCCTGATGGTTCATGGTTCGGCGGCATTGACGCCTATCGAGGCCCTGCGCATCCGTACTAGCGAGGACGGCAGTAGTTTCGCCAGCCTCACGGGTATGGTGTTAGAAGCCCCCCGCATCTCGTTTATATCCAACTCTTTGCAGGATTCACGAATGTTGGTCAGTTTTGCCCTGACCAAAGGGATATACACCGAGCATAGCCTGAGCGTTGGTCAGGCTGAACGGGTCACTCGCATCATTAACGCCAGCGTAGGGCGCACCTACCGGTTCACCTTCGAAGTCGATCTGGCACAGCAGGATGGCACTGTAGATCCTTATGGCGCGGTCAAGCTCACCCTTGGGACAGGCCAAAATCCACACTGCGAGTTGGGCTCTTTCGATGTCGCCCGCAGAAAACTCGGCGAATTTCTGCTCGAGCAAATCAACTTGCGCTATGCCAGCCATGCGAGCGGGGAACTGCCGCTAGGCTGGATCGAAACCGAGCGCGGCCACACGCTGCCGAAAAGTTTCGTGCTCCGCACCCAGGCCAAGCCTGACAGCGCCAGCGGCGAGGGGGCGGTGGTACTATTTATTGCGCATCCCGACGGTACGCGTGGAGGAGTTCCCGATGACGCCACGTTCCCGTATTTCATTCCAGATGACCCGGGCAGTGACTACAGCGCCACGGTGTTGGTGGCGCCTACGTATCCGAAGTTAAGGGAGGGCGGGGCAGAGCGGTTGTTTGGTCAGTTACTATTCCCGAACGAGAAGTACTTTTCAGTAGTCGACCGTCATACTGATACCGTGGATGAGGTTGTATTCGGGCGCTTCAGCAAAGCAGCCTCCGCACCGGACGCACCGCGCGCGCAACGCCATACACCTGGAGTGACCGCGCAAGTGATTACCCGGGAAGTGAGGAGCCCGGCCGTTACGATCCAGGCGTCGAGCGATGCCACGCAAGTCTGGACCTGGCAACTTGGAACTCCCGGCCTGGGCACGCTCGTGCCCAACGGCACGTCCGCAACCTATACGCCTCCGGCAGCGCTGGCGGCAGGCGAAAAAGTGGCTATTCAGCGCGTGCTTGCGACGCATACCCCATCGGGCGCTTACCATGAGGTTTGTATCATCCTTCAGGCTGAGGCCAACCGGATTGAAATCTATCCGCCCCTGGCGAAAAATTTCGCCCCCAATGCCGCATTGCTTCTAGAGGCCAACGATGATATTTACGCCGGCCATCCTGAGTTTCGTAAGCGCTGGACGGTCATTGGCGCAGGCACAGTCGCCGAAGATGGGTTCTATGTATCGCCGGAAAACCCTACCGCCGATATCGAAGTCGTCGTCTATGAATGTTGGATAGAGATAGGCACATCGGTAATGCCCATTGGATTTGGCTATTGCATTGTCCAATTCGACATGAGTACCAAGTCTGCACACTGGGAAAACCTGACACTTAAACTCAAGGCCGCGTCGACCGGTGCTAGACCTTACGCCAATGGTCTGCAGCAGTTGGAGATCGCTGTGACTTGGGACACCGGCGAAAACGGCAAGCCGTTGCTGCCTGAAGAACTTGCAACCCTGCGGCTTGTCTTCAAGGACGGTCGGGAAGTGCCGTTTCTGCCAACGACAGTCGAAGGCTTGACACCGCCTCCTTCCGGGTCTACCGACCCTGTTCCCGAGTGGGCGTTCAGTACCAAGCGCAATCGTTTCAATCTGGCGCGCGGGACGAACGCTCACGGCCTGGCCGCTGCTCCGAACGATACACGAACCCTTCCCCTGTATTTACACACGCTGGCGGAAAGCCCCGCCGTTTTTGCTGTGCGTTTAACCGACATTTACAATCGCGAACATACTTCCAATGTCACGGGCGGGGAGCAAGATGAGCGGGAGCTGACGGTGGAACCTCGTGCTGTACCGCAGTATTCGTCTTATCAGTACGATACGACCAATAAACGCGTCGAAGGCGGATACCAAAGCAACGACCCGAGTGATCAGTACTGGAAGCCAGACAACCCTAATAACGCGTGGAACTTTACCAGTGTCGATTATTGGCATTATCAACTGCTATTTGATCAGCAGCGGATCAGATTCCTGCGTTTGCAATGGGAGGAAGACGGTCCCGGGGTCAGATGGGAAAGCCCGTACCCCAAGGAAGACGCATTCAGCTACCTGGGCTATATGCTAGTTGGGGTAGAGCGCGAGAGCGCACCTCAGACGCACTTGCGATATGCGAGCGAACTCTATAATTCGGTGTTGTATGACAGTCCAGACTTCACCGATGAAGTGCCGGGCTCCAGGGTGATCGATGCCGAGAAAGGTGACACCGGTACGCTGTTGATTTCGCTGCATCGGGTGCTGGAAGTTTTCTATCGGCAAAAATCGTTGATTCCGGGCTTCAATCTCGAGCGTACTTTCACCGCCGTCCTGTGGGATGAAAATGGTACGCGACATCGCAATTCCTTTGGGTTCGAAGCCGATAAGCGGGAAAGGGTAGTGCGTAATTCCCAACCTATTTAAACCCCTCGCTATGCCCATGGCCCGCAGGGGCCATGGTTTAATTTAAAGGACATGACCTAAATGACTTCTTCAACCGCTGTGCATTCCAATGCCTTTAATTTCATGAGCTTTATTGAAAGCGGTGTCGATCCGCGTACCGGGCAATATACGTTGGCGATCAACTTGCCGGCGCTGCAGTCCTATGATTTGAATGGCCCCGAGTTCCCGATATCCCTCAGCTATAATCCGCTCAATACCACGCATAGTGGCTATGGCTTGGGGTGGGACTTGAAACTTTCGCAGTATACGCCGGCTACCGGTATTCTCGCGCTGAGCACGGGGGAAACGTTCAAGTCGACGGCTACCGAGGGCGGCAGACTGGTATTCAAGGAGCAGAAACTCGACTCTTTTCGCTGTTTTGTAGACGGTAACGGCTGGTACCGTGTAGTCCACAAGTCGGGATTGGTGGAGTATCTCCAGGAGCAGGGCATTGCCGGTTATCAGGTGGCGCTGCCCCGTTATGTCGAGTCGCCTCAGGGGCATCGTTTGCAGTTGGACTACCAACCCTTCGGAAATTTTTTGCGGTTAGCCACCGTGCGCGACGACAGCTCTGTCCTGTTGCAGATTTCGATCGACGGCAAGCTGGTACACATCGATCAACGGCCGGGCGCCGCCGAGGACGGCGGCGCCTGGGCCCGCTATACTTTGCGGCTGGGCGCCGGCGACCGAGTCGATCGCATCAGCCTGCCATCGACACCCGCGTCCTCCTGGCGATTCACCTATGAATTGGCGAAAGGGATGTTGATCCTCAAGACCATCAGCTCGCCTACCGGTGCCGTTGAAACCCTCGAGTATCTGGATGATGGTCACGTTTTCCCCGACGGCTCAAGCGCAGCCGATCAACTGACCGATGATGGCGAACCGTTGTCCCTGTTGGCCCGGGAAGCGCGGGAGCGTTTCGAGCTTGGACGTCGCCAGCGCAGCGGCGAGTCGCCGGCGGTGACGCAGGCACGTGCTGCCGCCAAAGCCCGCCCGCCGTTGCCGCGGGTAACCCGCCACGTCACCGATCCGGGGTTCGGCCAGCCGGTGATCGAGGTCCGCTACACCTATACCCTCGATGGAAACCCCAGCATTCACAACTTTCTGGGGGCCGGCCTGAGCGATGTCATCTTCGAAGACGACGGGCTGGACAACATCTACAAGACGCGCACCGCTTATCGCTATGGCTCGGTCGAGACACTGTGGGTGGCCGGCGTGGCGGTACGATCCATCACTCGTACTTTCAACCGCTATCACCTGTTGATTGAAGAAAGCACCCAGCAGAACGACTCTATCAAGCGCGTTGTGACCCGTTATCACATCACTGAAGGGCTGGACTTCGATCTGCAGCCTGCTCAAGTCCAATTGCCCCGGCAAGTCGAGACCACTTGGAGGAATGTGGCCGCTGGCACTGCACGTACCGAGACTGAATACAGCACCTTCGATCGCTACGGCAACCCGACCGAAACAACGGCGGCCAATGGTGTGCGTGAGGTCAGTACCTGGTACCCCGCCGAAGCTTCCGAGGGCTGCCCAGCCCATCCTTACGGCTTCGTCAGCCAGTTGCGCGAGCAAACCACCTACCCGGCCAACTCTGCCTATACCGATGAGCCGGTTCTGCGAACTCGCTATCGTTATGCACTGCTGGATCCGCTGAACCTGATCCCTTACGAGTCCGGCCAACAGCCACCGGTGTCGGGCTCCTTGATGCCTTGGCTGGCACCTTCAAGCGAGCTGCAGACCACGCTGGTCAATGATAGTGCGACCGAAGTGCAGGTGAAGGTCAGCGACTATCTGCATGAACCGACGCACCCGGGAAAGCATGGTCGTGCCAAGTCGGTGAAAGTCACGCTGGGCGGTGTCACCACCTTCCCGGCCACGGGTGCGCCTGTGACCGCTGGCGGCTATGCATCGACCACCCAATACACGTACGAGAAAATATCTGCCAGTGCCACGCTGAAGACCGTAGAGACCACGACCACCTTCGATTCACTACAGAAGGTCATCAGCCGCCAAGCGTCGATACTGACCGGCAACGTCCTGCTTGACCACGACGATAATGGCGTGGAGATCGAAACGCAGTACAACGCGCTCGATCAGGTAACCGCTGAAATCGCTGCGCCCAACACCCCTGAGCGTGCCCAGCGCAGCTATTTCTATGGGTTGGTCAATGCTGCGGGCGAACAGGCCGTGCAACGGGTCGTCGATGTCAAGGGGGTGGAAACCCGTACGTATTTCGATGGTCTTAACCGCGCCATCAAAGAAGAGCGCCAGCTTTGCGACTCGCCGACCCGCGCCAGCGAGTTCGTGCAGACCTACGCTGCCAGCTATGACGCGCTGGGGCAGTTGGTCAGCGAAACCGAGTTTGATGTACGCTTGGGCGATGCTCCGGCGGTGTCCGATACTTCATTCACCAAGGCCGAATGGGATTGGTTGGGTCAAGACAGTCTGGCCTTGACGACTGTGTTTACGTACGACGATTGGGGCCAGCAAAAGTCGGCGACCGGCCCCGATGGTGTGGTGGACTACGAGCAGACCGACCCAGTGTCTCTGGAGACCAGCGCCTGGCGTACAGGGATTGGCAAGACCGTGACCAAGAACAACCTGTTCGAAAAGGCCGATTGGGTAGAGCGTCGGAGCGTTGCCGGAGGGTTGTATAGCAAGGAGGCCTCCGAGTACGACGGCCTGGGCCGGCTGCGCAAAGAGCAGGACGCGCGCGGCCGTGCGACGTCTTATAGCTATGACGTGTTCGACCGCCTGATCAGCAACGTGTTGCCGGACGGCGCGGTAGTCAAACGCGAGTTTGCAGCGCATAGCAGCGAAGATCTACCGACTTCCATCGGTGTCGTGGCGGCGGGCAAGACCTATCATCTAGGGACTCAGCAGTTTGATGGGTTGTCGCGCCTCACTGTTTCAATCATCGGCAACCGTCATCGAAGAAATACCTACAACAGCACCGGGTCGCAGCCGGATTTCGTGCACACGCCAGCCGGAGATATGATTGCCTACACCTACAAACCCCACCTGAGCGATGATCCGGTAACTCGGCAGATCGATGGCGGGCCTATTTCGGCGATCTACAGCCTCGACCAGCAAAATGCGCGGTTGTTGTCAGGCAGCGAGTCGGGGCATGAGTTCAAGCGCGAGTTCTTCAGTACAGGCGAGCTGAAGTCCGAGCGGCTCATCGATGCCAACGGCGAGCATGACATGAGCTACGTCTACAGCTTGCGCGGCCGACTGCTCAGTTACACTGACGTACTGGGCAATACCCAGACCCACAGCTATGACCTGGGCGGACGTCTGAGCGCCACTCGACTGGGAACCACTCACACTCGTCTGACGTACAACGCGTCGGGCCTGAACGATGGTATCAATACCCGGGACGATGCACTCGATCAGCAGGTCAACATTAGCCTGGAATATGACGAACAGGGGCGAGAGGTCCTGCGCACGTTCGACCTGGGCGACGGCCAGGTGCAAAAACTCGCCCAGGCCTACACCTTGCTCGACCAGATGAGCAAACGCACCCTCAGCGAAGCGGACACAGTGCTGCGGGAGGAAGGTTTCAACTACGACGTCCGCGGGCGGCTGGATACGTACACGGCCACCGGCAGTGAGGCGCCTTTTGATCCGGCGAACAAGCAGATGGTCAGCCAGGTGTTTCTGTGCGACGCCATCGACAACCATGAGATTGTCTTGACCGAGTTCAAGGAGGCTGACGGCACGTCAGGGAGCAACTTTGCCACGTACGCCTACAGTGCTGTAGATCCGGCGGTACTGGTAGAGATCACTAACGATCACGCAGCGTATGCCAGGTTCAACATGATCTTGAAATACGATGCCAATGGCTGCCTGCTGCAAGACGAGGAGGGCCGGGAGCTGGAGTACGATGGGCTGAGCCGTTTGGTCAGGGTCAAGCCGACCGACGCGGCGGAGCTGGATTATCGCTACAGCGCCGACGATCGGATCTGCCAAGCCGCCGCCGAACGCCGCTTCTACCGATCCGGAGAGCTGGTTAGCCTGGTCGAGGTCAACGGTGACGCCCGCACCATCGTGCGTGCGGGTGATGCCCTCGTAGCGGAGCATCAGACGCAACTCGCTCCCAAGGCATGACGCATGCCTGCACGGGGGCCATTATCGACCTTCGTGCAGAGTTGGACCTTTTAGCCGCTGGCGTCCAGGCCAGTGATGTAATCGAGCAGCGCGCTGTCATGGGCCAGTCCCAGCTTGTCCATGGCATTGCGTTTATGCCGGCTTACGGTCTTTTCACTGCGATGGGTAAGCAAGGCGATATCGCGACCCGACAACCCGTTGGCCATCATCCGTAATACCTCAAGTTCTCGTGCTGACAACGGATCGTTGGGTTGTTCCAGCTTGCGCATATAACTGGGACTGATATAGCGACGTCTCATTCCCGCCAGACGCGTCGCCCGCGGTAATTCGGTCAGGTTTTCGTTCTTGTTGTACAAACCCATGACGCCCATACGCAGTAACGCCCGCAATATGTGGGTACTGCTGAGCATGCTCAGCACGACGATCTGTACTTGGGGGTATTCGCGGCGTATGCGGCCGATCATCGTCAGGCCATCGGCCAGTTCGCCTTTGGGCATGGAAAAGTCCGTAATCAAGACTTTGCAGGTTACCCGAGCAAGCAAATCGAAAAGGCCGACCACGGTATTGGCGGTGCCGACCACTTCGAAGCCTTGACGAGGGTCGGCGCTAAGCGTTGCGGTAGTGCCGAGCAGGACGACAGGGTGGTCGTCTGCGATCATTACTTTGAGGTCCAAGATTCAATTACCCAGCAGATGGACGGCCGCTCCGGGCGCGGTGCGCCCTATGGTCCGGGGCTTAGCAGTCCCAGTCCCACGGCCATGATCAAGGCATGAGCACGGGTGCTCACATTCAATTTCCCCATGATGTTTCGGCAATGGAAGTTCACTGTGCATTCCTTGCATTCGATGATGTGGCCGATTTCCCATGAGCTTTTTCCCTGAGCGACCCACATTAGCACTTGTTGCTCGCGGCAGGTGAGCGAAATCGACCCCAGATGTTTGGCGGTGTCCGCATCGGCGGGGCTGGTGCTCAGGTGTTTGCGAGAATTCCTTGGCATGGCAATCACTCCCAACGGTGGATGCAGGTCGCTGGCTAGGACCTGCGTAGATGCGACTGGATACGCAATGGGTTATAGCCTGATTTGCCATGTTTGAAACCTGTAGGAAATGACAGGTTTTGCAGTTTAGTAGTGCTGCCGGAAGATTAATGTAGGACCTAATTGATTGGATTTGTAGGAATTTTCGACAAAAATGACAAAGGTCGAAATTTTCGATATATCTGGCGTTGCGCCGTTTTTTGATGAAATTAAATATTCACTAAAATAAAAGTCTTCATTTTTTGTACGCCAAGCCTAATGGCTATTTTATCTATAGCGAAGTGTTCTAAAAACCTGTCATTTCTTACAGTAGGCGAAATCCGTCATATGCCTCCTAATCCCGTGGTAAGGGCGTCCGCGCGTCATGTTGATGTCGGTAAACCCACAACCACCGAGTTCGATAAGGGAGTTGCAGATATGAGCTTCAACACCAGGTTGAAAGCAGCCAAGCAAAAGCGAGCGGATGAACGTGAACGTCGGCAAAAGGCTTACCAACATCTGCGGGCGCAGGCCTTATCGAAACGCAAACCGCGCGCTGACGATGAAGTAGCGGCGCCGTATTTCGAAACAAGCAATATGGTCGAGGACCGTTGGTTCAAGGCCGGGCAAAAGAACCAGGCGCAGCCTGTGTACCTCTTGGGATATTTTAACCCCTCAGAGTATCCTGGAGAAGTCGACAAGATTTTCCTTGAACGTAAGCATCAGGGCGAGCCGGACCTGACCTATCAACTGCTAGGTGAAGTCATTGAGCTAGAAGCCGTTGCCGGCCTTTTCCCGGTTCGTATATCGATGCCAGCAGTGTATATGAATGACGAAGGGGCGTTCGACTATCGCTTCCGTGTAGAGAGTTGGGCTGGGCCGGAGTCAACTTCCAAGGTGGTCAGTGCCATTCAGGACTGGACCCCACCTGGCGCAACAGACGAAATGCTCGCACCGGTCATATACCCGTTTGACCAGGAAACTTTTCTGGTCGACGATGCCTATATCGCCGGTTTGACCCAAGGGCTGGAAGTGGAAATCCCCACCTATGCCAATGACGACGCGGGCGATGTGATCATGTGGTCATGGCTGGGGCAAATTCCCGAAGATGGACAGCCGCTGCCTAACATGCAAGAAGCGTTGCTGGTGGATCGCAAGGTCACTGTTCCAAAGCAACTGCTTCTCGATACTGCCGAAGTAAACGGGCGCTGTTATTTCTTCTATTTTCTCAAGGACAAGCCCGGCAATATCAGCCGTCTATCCCAGGCGTTACCGGTCAAAGTTGCCAAGGGGCCAGTACCAGGTCCCATCGCCCGTCCTTCTGTGTTTCTGGCCAACCCGAAACTCGAGTACGCGGATATCGCCCAAGGCATTGATGTAACCGTTGGCCCGATTGGCGATTATTTCCGTTCGAGCGACTCCATCGTGGTGACATGGGGCGCTACTGATCTGCCGCCTGTTTACTTGTATAACGGCGTGGGTTTTCCGATGGATATCCGTGTGCCCAATGATGTGCTGCGCAAGGAATATCCGGAAGGCACCACGGGGGATGTCGACATCAAGGTGTCGTATCAGGTCTGGCGGGGCTATAACGCCTGGCCGTCGGCTGAGATTACCGTCATTGCTAACTTCGAGACCGTAGGTCCGCCCAATCCCGAGTGGCCCGAGCCGGTCAATCCCGACTTGCCGCGGGTAACCCTCAAGCCGTTCGCCGGTGACGACAACACCCTTGAAGGTAAGGACAACTTTGAGAAAGACGCGACCCTGAAATTTGCGCTTTTTGACGGCGCTAAAGAGGGCGACGTCATTCAGGCCTATTGGCGAGATGTTCCAGTCGGGGATCCACACTCCGTCGCAGCAGGTGACTTACCCGGTAGTCCCGTCGACATCAAGATACTCTGGGGGGTGATCCAGGCTGGCGGTAATGGTCTGGAGGTACCGGTTTCCTACAGCATCAGCGATCCCAGCGGCGCCAACGAGCTCTGGTGCAAACCGACGCCGGTTCTGGTCAACGTCGTCGAGTTGACCCTTATCGCCCCTGGTCTGCCGCAGGCGGAGGCGGACAACGAGCGCGCCATCATCAATTGCAGAGTCGCTCACATGGACCATGGTCGCATCCATATAAAGATCCCTCGTAACCCGCAGTTCGAAGACGGTAAAACCGAGGTGACCGTGTATTGGAAGGGCTATACGCGCGCTTCCGATGGTGGAGTGGGTGTCGAGATCCCTCAGAGTCATCAGACAAAAACGTTCAAGTGGAGCAGCACCAACGATATTTCCACGGTAGAGCCCGCAGAGGACCGGTTGTTCAGCTTGCACCCCGCCACAGGAGGCTCCGGTTGGTGCCAGTACTATTACACCATCGCGGTCGAGGGGTTGACGGTGACGTCGCAGATCAAAGAAAACCTTGTGACGATGGGGACCCCTGGCGGCTTGTGCGAGATACCCCAGTTGCCTTGAGTCAGAGACGCCGTGTGGGCGCAGTGATCCCGGTCGCTGCGCCCTGTTGGCGTCGGTACTGAATGATCGAGAAGCAAAATCAGACGTGTCCTAAAGAGATTACAAATCGTTGCAACTACCATGCGGACCCGCGAGGTGGGCACCCACCCATGCCCATCACTCCCCCTAGAGGATATCTTGTTGAATACGTCCCGCAACGCTTTGCCCGTCCGTCCCGCACAGTTCCCTTTGAGCCCCTTGGCGGGCCTGATCAGGTACCTGACCGTGGTGCCGTTACTGTGGAGTGGCTACTCGTTGGCAGGGGACGTGGATGGCACCACCGTTTCGCTAATCGATAATGATCAAGCCTATCAGGCCTGGAATGTGGTCAATGGCGGTGTATTCAATGTTATCAACAGTGATGCTGAGAGTATTAGCACCCTTGGGTCTACCGTAAATCTCAGTGGCGCAACTATCGGCTTGCGTGGGTCCGCCGGTACTGGCCTGAATAACCAAGGCTCCGCCCTGACTGTCGATAACAGCGTCATCTTCGGTACCGCAGTGGGTATGCGGGTCACGAGCACATTGGCCGGTCCAAGCACGGCCGTCATTCGAAATAGTCAAATAACGGGAGGGACGGGAGGCATTAATGTGGCGGAATCCGACCTGACATTGATCAATTCGCAGGTAACCGCCACTGGCGCCAATGGCAACGGTTTGAGTTCCAGTGGCGGTACCATCATGCTGATCGATAGCCAGATCAAGGGCGGCAATTTCGGCATTACCGTAATACGGCCGGCCAACAACGGTATTTCGGTGGTCGATCTTGATAACACCTCGGTAGAAGGGGGCACGGGTGCTGCGATCAATGTGTTCAATCGGGGCTTGACCACCTCAGTGATCAATATCCGCAACGGCTCGACCCTGGTGGGCGGTAACGGGGTAATCCTGGACGTCAATGGCAGCAGCAAGGTACAGGCCAACGTCAGCAACAGCGATTTGACGGGCAACATTATCGTGCATGCGCCCATTGCAGGGTTCGGTGATGCGCTGCTGGATTTGAGCATGAACAGCGCCAGCCTCACTGGCGATGTCGACGCGCAAGACGGTAGTGTGGCCAACCTGGCACTGGCCAACGGCAGTCTGCTGAGCGGTAATTTCAATCTGGCCGGCGCTAGTACGGGCAGCCTGAGCCTGGGCAGTGGCAGCCAGATGACCGGGTCAGTCAACCTGGCCGATACGACGGACGCACAGCTGAGTTTGGCCACTTCCAGCCTGTTGCTGGGTGACATCAACCTGATCGACGCCAGCAGCGCCACCTTGAACCTGGACAGCAGCCAGATGACGGGTTCGGTCAACCTGGCCGGTACCAGTTCGGCACAGGTAAGCCTCGCCAATGCCGGTCATTTGCTGGGCGATCTCAACCTCAACGACGCCAGCAGCGCTAGCTTGAGCCTTGACAGCAGCAGCCAGATGACGGGTTCGGTCAACCTGGCCGGTACCAGTTCGGCACAGGTAAGCCTCGCCAATGCCGGTCATTTGCTGGGCGATCTCAACCTCAACGACGCCAGCAGCGCTAGCTTGAGCCTTGACAGCGGCAGCCAGATGACTGGCTCGGTCAAGCTGGCTGATACCAGCACTGCGCAAGTAACCCTGGCCAATGGCAGCCAACTGACCGGTGACGTGATCGCCGCCGCCGGCACAACCGCCAACGTCACCCTTGACTCGGGCTCCTTGCTGACCGGTCGTCTGGAAAACCTGCAGTCGCTGAGCATCAACAATAACGCGCAATGGCAGATGGTCGAGGACAGTACGGTCGACACGCTGAGCTTGAACGGCGGACGTGTGCGCTTCGGCGAGGCCACGGACTTTCAGACACTGAACGTCGGCGATCTGTCAGGCAACGGCACATTTGTCATGGACGTCGATTTCGCTTCGGGCGACCGTGACTTCCTCAACGTCACCGGCAATGCCAGCGGCAATCACGAGTTGCTGATCGCCAGCACCGGCACCGATCCGGTCAGCGACACCAGCCTGCACGTGGTGCATATCAACGCGGGCGATGCGACCTTCGGGCTGGTGGGCGGCGCTGTCGACCTGGGCACTTGGTCCTATGGACTGCGCGGCGAGGGTACCGACTGGTACCTGGATGCCTCGCAGAAGACCATCAGCCCCGGTACCGCCTCGGTGCTGGCGTTGTTCAACACCGCGCCTACCGTGTGGTACGGCGAGTTGAGCTCGCTGCGCAGCCGCATGGGTGAATTGCGCAGCAACAGCAGCCAGACCGGGGCGTGGAGCCGGGTCTACGGCGCCAAGTACGACGTCAGTGCCAACAATGGCCTGAGCTACAGCCAGCAGCAGAATGGTTTCTCGATCGGTGCGGATGCGCCGCTGCCCGTGGGCGACGGCCAGTGGCTGTTGGGGGTGCTGGCGGGTCATAGCGACTCCGACCTGAGCCTGGCCCGCGGTTCCAGCGGTACGGTCAAAAGTTACTATGCGGGGGTCTATACCACCTGGCTGGATGCCCAGAGCGGGTACTACTTTGATGGCGTGCTGAAATTCAACCGGTTCAACAACGACTCCAAGGTCAATCTCAGCGACGGTACCCGTACCAAAGGCAGCTACGACAACAACGCACTGGGCGCCTCGGCGGAGTTCGGCAAGCATATCAAGCTCGATGATGGCTACTTCGTCGAACCCTCGGCGCAGTTGGCCACGGTATTCATTCAGGGGCGCGATTACAGCCTCGACAATGACATGCAGGCCAGTGGCGAACGTACTCGCTCGCTGCTCGGCAAGCTGGGCGCCACGGCCGGACGCCGTTTTGATCTGGGCGAAGGGCGCTATGCCCAGCCTTATGTGCGGGCGGCCTATGTGCATGAATTTGCCAAGGGCAACGAGGTGTCGGTCAACGGCAACAGCTTCAACAACGATTTGTCCGGGTCGCGTGGCGAACTTGGGGCGGGCCTGTCGGTGGCCATCGCCGACAAGTGGGACGTGCATGCCGACTTCCAGTACACCGATGGCGAGAAGCTCTCGCAGCCTTGGGGGGCTAACGTAGGGGTGCGGTTTAGCTGGTAATTCGGCGTTCCGCTGGTTCGGCCTCTTCGCGGGCAAGCCTTGCACCCACAGACCGAGTTGTACTTGTGGGAGCAGGGCGTGCCATCCTCGCGTCCATGACTCTTTATAGTGTCCATCGATAGGCAAAAGCAATCGCACACATCGACTTTGCCAATGGGCACGATGGGCAAAAGGCCGTTAGGATACCCCCCATCAGATTATCAACCCTGAAGGAGAGTCACCTGATGCCTATCATCAACAGCAAAGTAAAACCATTTAACGCAACTGCCTTTCACAACGGCGCGTTCGTAGAGGTTTCGGAAGCTAACCTCAAAGGCAAATGGTCCATCTTTTTCTTCTACCCAGCCGACTTCACCTTCGTCTGCCCGACCGAACTGACCGACCTGGCTGACAACTACGCTGAATTCCAGAAGCTGAACGTGGAAATCTACGGCGTCTCGACTGACACCCACTTCGCTCACAAAGCCTGGCATGACACTTCGGAAGCCATCGGCAAGGTTCAGTACCCGCTGATCGGTGACCCGACTCACCTGATCTCGCGCAACTTCGACGTGCTGATCGAAGAAGCTGGCCTGGCTGACCGCGGTACTTTCGTGATCAACCCAGAAGGCGAAATCAAGATCGTCGAACTGAACGACGGTGGTGTTGGCCGTGACGCATCCGAGCTGCTGCGCAAAGTCAAAGCCGCTCAGTACGTTGCCGCCCACCCGGGCGAAGTCTGCCCAGCCAAGTGGAAAGAGGGCGAAGCGACTCTGGCTCCATCGCTGGACCTGGTTGGCAAGATCTAAATTGCCAACGGCGCTGAGAGCATCTCCCTGATGCTCCCATCGCCAGCCATATCCACCCTGTGGGGGCGCGCGCTGCCCGCGAAGAGGTCGGCATTATCGACCTTGAAGGCTTGGCGGGCACAGCCCGCTCCTACAGGTGTGAAGGTAATGATCCGCTGTATATTTTATTTTTGAACCCGCATCGACCACTCTGCTGATAACAGCGGGCGGGATTGTTGCGCCTTTATTTTCAGACACCACCAAGGAATCGCCCTCATGTTGGACGCCAACCTCAAAGCGCAGTTGAAGTCGTACCTGGAACGGGTCACCCAACCGATCGAACTCGTCGCCTCGCTGGACGACGGCGCCAAGTCCCAGGAGTTGCTGGGGCTGCTGCAGGATATCGATGCACTGTCGGACAAGATCACCCTGCGCAGCGATGGCCAGGATGCACGCAAGCCGTCGTTTTCCATCAATCGCCCAGGTGCGGACATCGGCGTGCGCTTTGCCGGCATCCCCATGGGCCATGAATTCACCTCGTTGGTACTGGCCCTGCTGCAAGTGGGCGGCCATCCCTCCAAGGCCAGCGAAGAAGTCATCGCCCAGATCCAGGCGCTCGACGGCGAGTACCTGTTCGAGACTTACTTCTCGCTGTCGTGCCAGAACTGCCCGGACGTGGTCCAGGCGCTCAATCTGATGGCGGTGCTCAACCCGAAAGTACGCCACGTGGCCATCGACGGCGCACTGTTCCAGGACGAAGTCGAGCGACGTCAGATCATGGCGGTGCCGAGCCTCTACCTCAATGGTGAAAACTTCGGCCAGGGCCGGATGGGCCTGGAAGAAATTCTCGCCAAGCTCGACACCGGCGCGGGTGCTCGTCAGGCCGAGAAACTCAATGCCAAGGAAGCCTTCGATGTGCTGGTGGTCGGTGGTGGTCCTGCCGGTGCGGCGGCGGCCGTATATGCCGCGCGTAAAGGCATTCGTACCGGCGTGGCTGCGGAGCGCTTTGGCGGTCAGGTGCTCGACACCATGGCGATCGAGAACTTCATTTCCGTCAAGGAAACCGAAGGGCCGAAGCTGGCCATGGCGCTGGAGGAGCACGTCAAGCAGTACGAAGTCGACATCATGAACCTGCAGCGTGCCGAGAAACTGATCCCCGCCGTCGATGGCGGCCTGCATGAAGTGCATTTCGCCAATGGCGCGGTGCTCAAGTCCAAGTCGCTGATTTTGGCTACCGGTGCCCGGTGGCGCGAAATGAATGTGCCGGGCGAGCAGCAATATCGCAACCGCGGCGTCGCGTACTGCCCGCACTGCGATGGCCCGTTGTTCAAGGGCAAGCGAGTTGCGGTGATTGGTGGCGGCAACTCGGGTGTGGAAGCGGCCATCGACCTGGCCGGTATCGTCAGTCACGTGACCCTGATCGAGTTCGACAGCCTCTTGCGTGCAGACGCGGTATTGCAGCGCAAGCTGCACAGCTTGCCGAACGTGACGGTGATCGCCAACGCGTTGACCACTGAAGTGACCGGCGACGGTCAGAAGGTCAATGGCCTGGTCTACAAGGATCGCATCAACGGCGTGCTCAACACCGTCGCGCTGGAAGGCATATTCGTGCAGATCGGCTTGCTGCCCAATACTGACTGGCTAAAAGGCGCTATCGAGTTGAGCCCGCGTGGTGAGATCATCGTCGACGCCCGGGGCGAAACCAGCCATCCCGGCATATTTGCCGCAGGTGACGTCACCACTGTGCCGTACAAACAGATCATCATCGCCATGGGCGAGGGCGCCAAGGCATCGCTGGCAGCGTTCGACCACTTGATTCGCACTTCCGCACCGGCTTGATACTGTATTGGCATAGATAAAAAAACCCGCGAATTCGCGGGTTTTTTTATACCTTCACGCCATTGGCGCAGGTTGGATGATTTCGACCCAGTAATCATCCGGGTCCTTGATGAAGGCCAGATGCTTCATGCGGCCATCGCTCAGGCGCTTTTGAAAAGTCACCCCGAGTTCTTCAAATCGGGCGCACGCAACTGTGACATCCGGAACCGAAATACAAATATGGCCGAAACCGCGTGGGTCGGTATTGCCATTATGGTAGGCGAAGTCGGCGTCTGATTCAGTGCCATGGTTATGGGTCAATTCCAATACGCCGGGAATCGACTTCATCCATTGATGGCGTTCTGCGTCGTCTTGGGGGATTTGCTGTTTATCGACCAAGGCGAGGAAGTAGAGGCTGAATTGGGCTTCAGGGAAATCGCGTTTATCCACCAGGCTGAATCCCAATACGCGGGTATAGAAATCGAGCGAGCGGGTAATGTCCTTGACGCGCAACATGGTGTGGTTGAACACGAACTGTTGCGTCGCTGTGTCAGGGCTCGCGGTTACGCCGGCCAAGGTGTTAAGGGTGTCGAGACTCATGAGGGCTCCGTTGGAAAATGATCGTCGCCAATGCAAAGCGTCTTGCGACGGGGCTGATCAATAATACGCAGGGAGGGCGCTAATGCCAAATGCACGGCCGGAGTGGAGCGAATGTGAACAAATATTCAGGAGAGTGGAGTTCGAATGAAGCGCAGGAGAGGATTGAAACGGCGGAGCGAGAAATAAGCAGCCCGCCGAAGCGGGCATATGGGGCGCTGGTCCTTCAGCAGCCTTGATAATCTCCCTCCAACGGTGAAAATACCGTGAAAATCAGGCAGTGGTTCCGTGAACCTTAAAAAAACTTTTAAGCGCGCAACCAGCTTTCGACGGTATCGCTGCCGTGCTCGCGCTTCCACGCCTTAAGGCCGCTGTGGTTGCCGCCCTTGGTTTCGATCAGTTCGCCGGTGTGCGGGTTCTCGTAAACTTTCAGTACACGAGGCTTGCGGGTCTTGACCGGGGCAACGGGGGTGGATTTGGCGTTGACGGCGGAAGGATCGAGAATCGAGATGACGTCACGCAGATTCTTGTCGTAACTTTTCATCAATGCTTGAAGTTTTTCTTCGAATTCGATTTCTTTCTTGAGGCCTGCGTCGTTTTTCAGTGTCTCCAGCTGTGCAAGTTGCTCTTGCAAGGCTTTTTCGGCAGCACGAAATTCGGCGAGTCTGGACATGGTTGAAGCTCCGGCAGGGGTGACGAGGTCACATTGATGTGTCGCCAGAATAGTGTCCAAAAGACAAAACGTAAATAAGCCAGCTGCAGAAGAACGCAAAAAATCAACTAAAAAGCCGTTGTATGACGGCGATTTAGTTGATTTTCACAAAAATTGTATCAAGTCGTTAGTTACGCACCTGAAAAGCTGGCGGCGATTCTATCAACTTGTACGGCGTTTTCTCACAACGCCTTTAGTTGCTGGCGATAGCGCTGATAGACCTGTTGGTACTTGGCGACGTTCGCCGGCACCGGTGGCGTCTGGCTGTGGTCGTCCACTCGCACACAGCGTTTGCACAGCGCTTGCAACGTCGTCGCGTCCGCGCTGACGCACCAGGCAGCCTGAATCGCCGCGCCTAGCGCGGCGGCCTCCGGTTCTTCGGTGCAAATCACCGGAACGCCCATGATATCGGCCACTATCTGGCGCCACAGCGGGCTCTTAGACCCGCCGCCCACCAAGCGGATGCTGTGGCAAGGCAAGCCGCTGTCGCGCAGCAGGTCGAGGCCGTAACGCAGCCCGAAGGTAGTGCCTTCGACCGCCGCTCTGCATAGATTGGCCTGGTTCAGATTGCTGCTGGTCAAGCCATGCAGGCTGCCTTGCGCCTGTGGCAGGGCGGGGACGCGTTCGCCGTTGAGGAAGGGCAGCATCAGCACCCCCTCGGCGCCGATTGGTGCGCGTTCGATCTGGTGATTGAACCCCGCCAGGTCCAGTTCGAACAGCTCGCGCACGGCGCTGGTGACGTTGGTCAGGTTCATGGTGCAGATCAACGGCAGCCAGCCGCCGCTGGATGAACAGAAAGTCGCTACTTCGCTGCTCGGGTTGATGACCGGCTCGGCGCTGTAGGCGTACACCGTGCCCGACGACCCCAGGCTCATGGTGATTTCCCCGGCGACAATGTTGCCGGTTCCGATGGCGCCCATCATGTTGTCGCCGCCGCCACTGGCGACCACAGCCGCTGGGTTGATACCCAGGCGCCGGGCGATTTCCGGGCGTATCTGGCCCACGGCCTCATGGGCGTCCAGCAGCTCGGGCAGGGCTGCCTGCAGGCGTCCATCGGGATCGATATGGCGCAGCAGTTGCTGGTCCCACTGGCGACTGCGCACGTTGAAGTAACCGGTGCCCGAGGCATCCCCGTATTCGCTGCAACGCCGTCCGGTCAGCCAGTAATTGAGGTAATCGTGGGGGAGCAGGATTGCATCGATCCGCGCAAACAATTGTGGAAACTGCTCCTTGGTCCATAGCAGCTTGGAGACGGTGTACCCGGGCGCTATGACTACCCCTAGACGTTCCAGCGAGCCTTTTTCACCGCCCAGATAGTGCAGCAGCCTGTCGTTTTCGGCCGTGGTTTCGGTATCGCACCAGAGCTTGGCCGGGCGCAACACCTGGCCATCAGTATCCAGCAGCACCAGGCCATGTTGCTGGCCTGACACCCCGACGCCTTCGATCAGTTGGCCATCGATGCCCGCTTCCTGTAGCGCCTGGGCGGTGGCCGTTTCGAACGCCGCCACCCACTGGGCCGGATCCTGCTCGCGTCGGCCATTGGCCTGCGCATCCAGCGTGTGAGGCGCGGACCCGTGGCCCAGCACCTTGCCGGTGCGGGTATCGAGGATCAGCGCTTTGGTACCTTGAGTGCCGCAATCAATGCCCAGAAACATGCCCACTCTACCTCCCGTTGCCCCGCAGGGCGTGCAGCGTGCCCTGCACACCCAATGTGCGCAGGTTGCGCAGTTGACGCTCGAACGCTGCAGCGAATTCCGTCGATTGCGCGATGGTCTTGCCAAAAATCTCTTCGACGCCCAGCAAGCGTTCGGTCAGCTTGGCATCGTCGCTGACCAGTTCCCGGCAAAAGTCGGCCCGCGGATCGACGATGGTATAAGCGCGCACGTCGGCCGGCTGTTGCAGATACAGGGCCCAGGCCGCTACCACCAGCGCGGCACGGTCCAGAGGCTTGCCATCGGCGATCAGACGGTCGATGGTGGGCACGGTGAATTTGGGGAACTTCGACGAGCCGTCCGAGCAGACTCGCTGCAACTGGTCGGCGATCTTCTGGTTGGAGAAGCGTTGGATCAACGTCGCCTTGTAGTCGCTCAGGTCGATACCCGGCACCGAGGCCAGTTGGGGGGTGACATCAAGGTCCATGTACTGGCGGATGTAGTCGACGATCAACGGATCGTTCATGGTCTCGTGAACGAACTCATGACCTGCCAGGGTGCCGAGATAGGTGAGGGCCAAGTGGCTACCGTTGAGCAGTTTGATCTTCATCGCTTCGTACGGGGTGACGTCGTCGGTGAACTGCACGCCGACCTTTTCCCAGGCGGGTCGACCGTTGCTGAACTTGTCTTCGAGCACCCACTGCACGAAGGGCTCGCAGACCACCGGCCAGGCATCGTCGATGCCATGTTGATCGTGCAACGCCAGGCGATGGGCGTTGCTGGTCATCGGCGTGATGCGGTCGACCATGGCATTGGGAAAGCTCACATTCGCGGCGATCCAGTCATGCAGGGCCTGGTCTTCGCCCAACGCGGCAAACGCCAGCAGCGCCTTGCGGGCCACGGCGCCGTTGTGGGGCAGGTTATCGCAGGACATTACCGTGAACGGCGCAACCCCCGCAGCGCGGCGCCGAGCCAGCGCGGCGCACAAGAAGCCGAACACGCTCCTGGGGGCGTCGGGGTGCACCAGGTCGTGCTGAATCAGCGGCAGATGGGCCATGAATTCGCCGCTGCTGTCGTCGATGCAGTACGCGCCTTCGGTAATGGTCAACGAAACGATGCGGGTGGCGGGATCGGCGAGTTTGGCGATCAATGCCTGGGGGTCATCTTCGGCCAGCAGCATGCCGGTAATGGCGGCGATGACGCGTACTTCAGTGTCCGGCGTATCGGCCAGTTCCACCAACGTGAACAAGTAATCCTGGCCGGCCAGGTCATCGCGTGCCTTACGGTCCTCGGCACGCAGGCCGGCGCCGCAGATGGCCCAGTCCAGGCCCTCGCCGCGGTTCATCAAGCGATCGGTATAGAACGCCTGGTGTGCGCGGTGGAAGCCGCCAACGCCGATGTGGACGATGCCCTGGGTGGTGCTCGATGCCTGGTAGGCGGGGCGTTCGACAGGCGCGGGGAGCTGCGACAGGTTTTTCAGATTGAGTTTCATGACGGTTCTCGATTTCAGGCCGCAGCGCGCAGCGCGGGGATGACCGCGACGCCCTGGGCATCGAACAGGTGGCAATGCTCGGCATTGAGATACAGATTGAGGCGCTCGCCGTACTGGCTGCTCATGTCACCGCGGATCCGCAACGTCAGCGGCTCCCCCGAATCGGTGAGCACGTGGCAGAACGTATCGCTGCCCAGGCGTTCGCTGACATCGGCGGTCACCGCCAGTTGGCATTGGCCCTCGCTGGCCAGCTCCAGGTGCTCGGGGCGGATACCGAGGGTAACTTCGCCACCGACGCTCAGGGTCGGGCTGACCCGGGGCAGGGTGATGCGCGTGCCCGCCGCCAGGTCGACTTCGCAGGCCTGGCCGTCGATGCGGCTGACCTTGCCCTTGAGAAAGCCCATCTTCGGCGTGCCCAAAAAGCCTGCCACGAATAGATTGGCTGGGCTGTGATACAGCTCCAGCGGCGAGCCCACCTGTTCGATCTGGCCGGCATTGAGGACCACGACTTTATCGGCCAGGGTCATGGCCTCGACCTGGTCGTGGGTGACATAGATCATGGTCGCCTGCAGCTCCTTGTGCAGCCGCGACAGCTCCAGGCGCATCTGCACGCGCAGGGCGGCGTCGAGGTTGGACAGGGGTTCGTCGAACAAGAAGATCTTCGGGTTGCGCACGATGGAGCGGCCGATGGCCACCCGTTGGCGCTGGCCGCCGGACAGTTGCTTGGGCTTGCGATCGAGCAGCGGGCCAAGTTCGAGGATGCGCGCGGCGTCGTCGACCTTGCGGGTCACTTCGGCCTTGTCCTGGCCGGCCAGGTTGAGCGCGAAGGCCATGTTCTGGCGCACGGTCATGTGCGGATACAGCGCGTAGGACTGGAACACCATGGCCAGGTCGCGCTTGGCCGGGGTGACTTCGGTGATGTCGCGGCCATCGAGTTCGATGGTGCCGCTGGTGACATCTTCGAGGCCGGCGATGAGGCGCAGCAAGGTGGATTTGCCGCAGCCTGACGGGCCGACGAACACCACGAATTCGCGGTCATGGACTTCGAGGTTGACGCCTTTGATGATCTGCAGGCCTTCGAAGCCTTTTTTCAGGTTTTTTATTTTCAGCGTGGCCATGTCTGGGTTCCTGATATTGGATTGTTGTTGTCTGGGCGGGCCTCTTCGCGGGCAAGCCTTGCTCCCACAGGTGTACGGCTCCATACCGGCTTGCACTGTGGGAGCAAGGCTCGCCCGCGAAGGGGCCGGGCCTGCAAAAAGACATTCACTTGACGCTCCCACAGGTGTACGACTCCATACCGGCTTGCACTGTGGGAGCCAGGCTTGCGCGCGAAGGGGCCGGGCCTGCAAAAAGACATTCACTTGACGCTCCCACAGGTGTACGACTCCATACCGGCTTGCACTGTGGGAGCAAGGCTTGCCCGCGAAGGGGCCGGGCCTGCGGAACGAAATTCATTTGACCGCCCCAAAAGAGAGGCCGCGCACCAACTGCTTCTGACTGATCCAGCCAAAGATGAGGATGGGTGCACAGGCCAACGTCGACACCGCCGACAGCTTGGCCCAGAACAACCCTTCGGGGCTTGAGTACGAGGCGATCAATGCCGTCAGCGGCGCGGCCTGGGAGCTGGTCAGGTTCAGCGACCAGAACGCTTCGTTCCAGCACAGAATCAGCGAAAGCAGCACGGTCGAGGCGAGCCCGCCCTTGCTGATCGGCAGCAGCACGCGGACCATCTCCTGCCACAGCGTGGCGCCGTCCAGGCGCGCGGCTTCGAGGATGTCCTTGGGAATGTCCTTGAAATAGGTGTACACCATCCACACCACGATCGGCAGGTTGATCAGGGTGTAGATGATGATCAGCGCCGTGCGCGAATCCAGCAGCCCCGCGCCCTTGGCCAGCAGGTAGATGGGCATCAGCACGCCCACCGGCGGCAGCATCTTGGTCGAGAGCATCCACAGCAGGGTTTTCTTGGTGCGCTTGGTCTCGTAGAACGCCATCGAGTACGCCGCCGGCACCGCGATCAGCATGCACAGCGCCGTGGCGGTGAAGGAGATCAGCACCGAGTTCCAGGCGAAGTGGAAGTAGTCGCTGCGCTCCTGGATGTGCAGGTAGTTCTCCAGCGTAGGTGTGAAGAAGAACTGCGGCGGCGTGGCGAAGGCATCGATCTCGGTCTTGAAGCTGGTGAGGATCATCCAGAAGATCGGGAAGAAGATCACCAGCGCGATGATCCACGCCAAGGTGCCGAGCAAGGCGCTTTGCAGGCGCCGCGATTGTTTGAGCGTCATCATGGCGGGCTCCTCAAGTCTTGTCGGTCAGGTTTTTGCCGATCATGCGCACCAGCACAATCGCTGCGATGTTGGCGATCACCACCGCGATCAACCCACCCGCCGAGGCCATGCCGACGTCAAACTGCACCAGCGCCTGGTTGTAGATCAGGTACGCCAGGTTGGTCGAGGCAAAACCGGGGCCGCCGTTGGTGGTGGTGAAGATTTCGGCGAACACCGACAGTAGAAAGATCGTCTCGATCATCACCACCACGGCAATCGGCCGCGCCAGGTGCGGCAGGGTCAGGTGCCAGAAGATCGCGATCGGCCCGGCACCGTCCAGGCGCGCGGCCTCTTTTTGTTCCTGGTCGAGTGATTGCATGGCGGTCATCAGGATCAGAATGGCGAACGGTAACCACTGCCAGCTGACGATGATAATGATCGACAGCAGCGGGTAGTTGGCCAGCCAGTCGATGGGCTGCAGACCGAGGGCCTTGAACAGCGCGGCGAGAATACCGGAGACTGGGTGGAAGATCAGGTTCTTGAACACCAGCGCGCCCACCGTGGGCATGATGAAGAACGGCGAAATCAACAACACCCGCACGATGCCGCGGCCGACGAAGTCACTGGCTTCGAGCAGCGCCGAGATCAGTACGCCGAACACCACGCTGATCAGCAGCACACTGCCCACCAGCACCAAGGTGTTCCAGGCCCCCGGCAAAAAGCCGGAATCGGTGATGAAAAATTCAAAGTTTTCCAGCCCCGCGAACTGGTTTTCACCGGGGTTGAGCAGGTTGTAGCGGATCAGCGAGAAGTAGACGGTCATGCCCAGCGGCACGATCATCCACAGCAGCAACAGCACGACCGATGGGCTGACCAGGAACCAGCCGGGGTTGATCAAGCGGCGCTTGGCGGCGTCCTTGGGGACGTGCAGCTGCGCCTTGGCGGTGTGGGTGTTCATTGTTTTCGTACCTTCCAGGATCGAGCGTTGGCTTCAAGGGCCTCTTCGCGGGCAAGCCTTGCTCCGGCAGGTGTACGACTCAAAGTCTGTACACATTGCGGGAGCAATCTCTCACGGTGCACGACTCAGGACTGCGTGCACCTGTAGGAGCAAAGCTTGCTCGAAAGCGGTGTCGACGGCAGCGCCTACTTCGGATACCCGGCACGCTTCATGTCGCGCTCGGTGCTGGTCTGCGCGGCCGCCAAGGCTTGGTCAGCCGTGGTCTGGCCGGTCAGCGCCGCCGAGAACAACTTGCCTACCGAAGTGCCGATGCCCTGGAACTCGGGGATCGTCACCAACTGAATGCCGATATAAGGCACCGGGTCCACGGACGGTTTACTCGGATCAGCCACCTTCAACGACTCCAGGGTGATGTTGGCGAACGGGGCCGCCTTCATGTAGGCATCGGAGTAGGTCGACTTGCGCGTCCCAGGCGGCACGTTGGCAGCGCCGTCGGTCTTGGCCACCAACTCGGCGTATTCCTTGGACGTCGCCCAGGCGGCGAAGGCCTTGGCGGCGGGTTTCTCTTTCGAACTGGTGGGGATGCCCAGCGACCAGGAATACAACCATGCCGAGCCTTTGTCGGTCACCTGATGCGGGGCATAAGTGAAGGCGACGCTGTCGGCGACCTTGCTCTGAGTCTTGTCGATGACGAACGAGCCGGCCACGCTGGCGTCGACCCAGATCGCGCACTTGCCACTGTTGAACAGCGCCAGGTTCTCGTTGAAACCGTTGCTCGAAGCCCCGGGCGGGCCGGATTTCTTCATGGTGTCGACATAGAAGTTCAGCGCTTTTTTCCACGGCTCGGTGTTGAATTGCGGCTGCCACTTCTCATCGAACCAGCGCCCGCCGTAACTGTTGGCCATGGTGGTGATGAGCGCGATGTTCTCGCCCCAGCCGGCTTTGCCGCGCAGGCAGATACCGTATTGTTCCTTGCTCGGATCATTGAGCTTGCTGGCGAAATCGGCGATCTGCTCCCAGGTCGGGCGCTCCGGCATGGTCAGCCCGGCTGCCTTGAACAGATCGGTACGATAGTAGGTCATGGAGCTTTCGGCATAGAACGGCAGGGCGTACAGGGTGCCCTTGACGGACAGGCCCTCGCGCACCGAGGGGAACACGTCGTCCAGATCGTAGGTGGCGGGCAGATCGGTCATGGGCTCGAGCCAGCCCTTGGCGCCCCAGAGTGCAGCTTCGTACATGCCGATGGTCAACACGTCGAACTGACCGCCCTGGGTGGCGATATCAGTCGTCAGGCGTTGACGCAGGACGTTTTCTTCAAGCACCACCCAGTTGAGCTTTATGTCCGGGTGCTGTTGTTCGAAGGTCTTGGACAGGCGCTGCATGCGGATCATGTCGCTGTTGTTGACCGTGGCGATGGTCAAGGTATCGGCGGCAGAGGCGCTGAGGCTGAACGCACTGGCGGTAAGGCCCAGGCAGGCAATGGCAAGCAGCGTTTTTGCGGGAGTGTGCATCGTGCGTCTCCTCATCGGTACCCAAAGGGCCCGATTCAGTGGTTTTTGTTTTTGTTGTCCTGCGCAATGGCAAGCATCTGCCGCTGATTACAGCCCCGAATGGAGCGTTTGGCAACGCCGTAGCTGCACGCTGACTGATACTTTCTTGCACTCGGGTCGGACCGTGCTCAGCCGCGGGTTCGCTCACTCAAACGCTGCACCGCCAGCCGGCGATAATGGGAGGGAGTCATGCCCTTGAGTTGCTGGAAGCGCCGATTGAAGTTGGAGATATTGTTGAAGCCCGACTCGAAACACACTTGCGTCACGGGCCGGTCACCGTCGGCCAGCAACTCGCAGGACTTGCTGATCCGCAAGCGATTGACGAACTCGACGAACGAACGGCCAGTGGCTTGCTTGAATACGCGAGAAAAGTACGTCGGCTTCATGCCCAAGTGCTCGGCCACCTCTTCCAGGGACAACTCGCGCCCGTAGTGGGCGAAGATATAATCCACGGCGCGGTTGGTGCGATCGATGCTGCTTTCGTCGGCCAGTTGCAGCGAGGTCGTGGCCGACAGCAGCTGGTATTGCTCACAGCTTGCCAACAGCTCCATGAGAATGAAGAAATGCCCCAGGCGCCTGATCCCCTGGCTATCGGCGATGGCCTGCATCAACTCGGCGGCCTGCAGGATGACCTTGGGATCGCGAAACTCGATGCCGTATCGCGAGCGTTCCAGTAGCGGGGTCAATTGCTTGAGCTCGGCAAACACCTGATAGCCGCTCTCCAGCAGATCATCGGTGAAGTTCACCAACATATCGCGTTTATCCACCACTTCATCGGGGGCGATCTGGCTGATCCAGTTGTGCGGCAGGTTGGGGCCGGTGAGGAACAGGCTGTAGGGCGTGAAGTTGCCGATATAGTCACCGACGAAGACCTTGCCGGCGCTGGCAACGATCAGGTGCAGCTCGTATTCCTTGTGAAAATGCCAGCGTACCAGCGGGCAGGGGAAGCCATGCTGGCGGTAGATGATGGACAACCCTTCATGGTCGTCCATCAGCTCGTAGGACGGATCGGTGACGCGAGTGGTTCTGGACATGGGTGTTGGCCGGATTGTTATTGTTGTGAGCTTTTTAGCAGGGGTACCCGTCACTTCTGGGCATAGGCACCTTCAGCCATGGAGCCTTCCGTTGACGGGTCTTCGCCATGCATATAGATCTGTGCTTCGCTCGCCTGGTACAGGGCCTGCTCGATCATGGGCTGATGACGCAACTGAATGGCGGCGACCAGAGCTTCAATCAGACTCAGCAAGGCGATCTTGCTGTTGCGTAATACCGGATGAGTCGGTGGAGCATACAGGGCGTGGTCCGCCAGCACCGCCAGAGGCGAGATCGGTGCATCGGTCAGGGCCAGTATGCGCGCGCCCTTGCTTCTGGCATAACGCGTCAGATGCACGGTTTCGCGGGTATAAGGGGGAAGCGACAGTGCCAGCAGCACGTCATCGGCAGTGATGGGCGCGATGCGATGGGCGGTGATGTCGACGCCGCCATCGTTGCTGACGACCGAGACGTCTTTACCAAAGGGGATCAGAAAAGCCCCCAGCAAACCCGCCATGTGAAAGCTGTTGCCAAAGCCGATGATATACAGCCGTCTGGCGCCCTCCAGTGCCTGGACCACAGCGTCGAAAGACGACTGCGGATTGCTGTCCATAAGGGTGTCGAGATTGTGCTTGGTCTGCTGGACCTGCTGGCCGAGACTGAAGTGGCCGCTGGCAAGGTCCAGCGCCTCCGGTATTTGAACGGCCGGCGCGACCCACCCCCTCAGGTTGACCAGAAGCGCTTGGCGCAGGCCGATGAACCCATCGAAACCCATCGCCTTGGCGAAGCGGTGGACGGCGGCGGTGGAGGCGCCGGTGCTGGCGCCCAATTCATGGATGTTCATGGTCGCCGCTTGCAGCGGTTCGCGCAGAACGTAATCGGCGACCTTGCGCAACGCGGGCTTCAAGGTGGGCAGCAAGTCGATGAACTGCAGCATCAACGGGCTTTCGTAAAGGGTATTTCCTGAAGGGTTGTGCATGGTTTTTGCCCTCATCCTGACGGCATTGGAGTTGCAGGTAAGTCGACAACAGGAGGCTACCTGATTAAATATCTTGCGCTTTAAAAGTTATCAGTCTAGTCGGTTTTTCGCTTCTATCCATTGCGCCATGTATTGAGTGCTTTTGTGGTGATGATGGCGTAACAACGTACCGGTGAAGTTGCCCAAGCGATGCGCGCCGAGTTGACCGCGCAGTGCTTGCAAGCGAGCGATCAGGGCCTCTTGATGGGGTTTGGCGGCGTAGCGCTCGGCGAGCAAGCGCACGCCTTGTGCCTGAGCCAGCAGCCAGCGTTGAGGATCTTGATACAGTGCCACAGCGGCAGCGGCCAGACCCTGAGCATCATTGGCTACGGCACCGGGCCATGGCAGCGCGCCCTGCATGCCTTCGCTGCCCATCACCGTGGTGACGCTGGGCGTGCCGCACAGCATGGCGTCTGCCAGCTTGCCCTTGATACCGGCGCCAAAGCGCAAAGGGGCGAGCGCTACACGTGCCTGGCGCATCACCACCAAGGCATCCTCGGCCCGGTCGAGTACCAGAAACCCCTGTTTGGGGCTGTGCAACGCAGTGGCTTTGGGCGGCGTGTATGCCCCGTAGATATGCAGTTGCGCTTGTGGCAGGCGCGCACGGATCAACGGCCACACGGCGGTTTTCATCCACTGCACGGCATCCCAGTTGGGGGCGTGGCGGAAGTTGCCGATGCTCAAGAAGTGCTGGCGCTCGGCGAAACCCGGCAGCGGCGAGTCCGGGGCCTGGAGCATCAGCGGGCACCACAGCAGCAGGTTGGCCGGCACGCCGAACACCTGCGTCAACAGGTCTATTTCCACATCGGAGATCATCAGGCTGAGGTCGCAACGATAAATCGCGGCGATCTCGCGCAGGGTCATGTCGGCTTCGGCCATATGGGCATAGAGCGCCTGGCCCTGAGGTGCGAACAGTGCCGTGCAGTCATCCGGCTCGGGGGCGTCCTTGAGGTGTTGCTTGAGCAAGCGCTGGCGAGCGTCGCGCAGGCTGGCGAAGTCACTGGTCTCGAGCACGCGCAGGGCAGTGGGGCAATGGCGCTCGACGCGCCAGCCGAACTGCTCTTCCATCATGAAACGATCGAACAGCACGATGTCAGGCTGCAGGCCTTCGATAAAGCGGTCGAAGCTGCTGTCGTTCAGGGTGATCGCGCATCGTTGTATGCCCAGCGCAGCCAGGTCCGCCGTATGTTCACCGGCCGCGGCCGGGCTGCTGAACGTCACCTCCCAGCCTTGCCCGACAAACGCCTCAAGGATTTGCATCATATGCCCGCCGGCCGCGGAGGAAGTGGGTTCAGGCCACACATAGCCGATGACCAGCACGCGCATGTTTCAAGCTCACGAGTAAAAAAGGGTCGCCATTAAAGCACAGGGCCTTCGCCACTGGATCGAGCGAAGAAGACAGAATATTGACGTTTATCTCGTTATTGATACCTGCGGGCACTAACTTGCGGAAATGCGGTCAGTACTTTGCGAACGATAACCCCTGGTGCTTGAACTGTAGCGAGGGGGCTTGCCCCCGATATGTCGTGTCAGAGAAACATCAGTTGACTGACACGCCGTCGCAGGCAAGCCCCCTCGCCGCAGGGTGGCGCCGATACTTGCGGTCAGACCCTATGCGCCTGCTACTCGACCCCCATCACGACATCGATGCCGCGTTGCTCAGCTACCGCCGGGTGTTCTGGTCATTGGCGCTGTTCAGTGGGGTGATCAACCTGCTGGTACTGGTGCCCTCGCTGTACATGATGCAGGTCTACGACCGCGTGCTGACCAGCCGCAACGAGACCACGCTGTTCATGCTTACCCTGATCGCGTTGGGACTGTTCATGTTCAGCGCGTTGATCGAATGGATCCGCGGCCAGGTGATGATTCGCATGAGTGCGGGCCTGGACGATGCCCTGGGCGAGCGGATTTTCGACGCCGCCTTTGCGCGCAGCCTGCGCGAACACAACGCCAACCCGGCGCAGGTGCTCAGCGACTTGACCACCTTGCGTCAGTTGATCACCGGTCAGGGCCTCATCGCCTTGCTCGATGCGCCCTGGCTGCCCATATTTCTGATCGTTGCGTTCATCTTTCATCCTTGGTTCGGCGTGCTGACGCTGGTCCTGGCGTTGGTGCTCATCGGCCTCGCCCTGTGGGGCGAGCTGGCGACCCGGGTGCGTCTGGGCGAGGCAAATCGCCTGGGCGTACAGTCGGCAATCTACGTCAACAGCACCTTGCAGAATGCCGAAGTGATTCAGGCGCTGGGCATGCTTGGGCCGTTGCGCCAGCGCTGGAGCCTGTTGCAGCAGGGCATCATCGCCGCGCAGGCGCATGCCAGCGACCGCAGTGCGCGGATCACCTCGACCACGCGCTTCGTGCGTATTTCCGGGCAGTCTCTGGCACTGGGGCTGGGTGCGTTGCTGGTGCTTGAAGGCCAGCTGTCGGCCGGCATGATGATTGCCATGTCGCTGCTGCTGGGGCGGGCGCTGGCGCCGGTGGAAATCGCCATCGGCTCGTGGAAACAGTTCAATGCCGGGCGCCAAAGCTACCAGCGGCTGAGCCACTTGCTCACCCAGCATCCTCGCGACCGCCTGCGCATGCCGCTGCCGCCACCCAGTGGCGCTGTGCGCCTTGAGCAACTCTATGTAGGCCCGCCGGGTTCGCCGCAGCCGACGCTGCGGGGCATCAACTTGAGCCTTGCCAAAGGCGAGGTGCTGGCAGTGATCGGCGCCAGTGCCAGTGGCAAGTCGACCCTGGCCCGGGCATTGGTCGGGGTATGGCCGCCGCTGGGCGGTTCAGTGCGGCTGGACGAGGCCGAAATCAGCCAGTGGTCCCATGATGCCCTCGGGCCGCACCTGGGCTATCTGCCCCAGGACATCGAGCTGTTCGACGGCACCGTGGCAGATAACATCGCCCGCTTCGGCGAGCAGGATGCCGACAAGATCATCACCGCCAGCCGCCACGCTGGCATCCATGAAATGATCCTGCGTTTCCCCAAGGGCTACGACACGCCATTGGGTCCTGGCGGGCTGGGCTTGTCAGGTGGGCAAAAGCAGCGCATCGGCCTGGCGCGGGCACTGTATGGCAACCCCACCTTGATTGTGCTCGACGAGCCCAATTCCAACCTCGACGAGGCGGGCGAGCTCGCGCTGGTCCAGGCCATCGGCGCCTTGAAAGCGCTTGGCAGCACCGTGGTGCTGATCACTCACCGGCCCAGTGTGCTGGCCGTGGTCGATCAGATCCTGCTGCTCAAGGACGGCACGCAACAAGCCTTCGGCCCCCGCGATCGGGTGCTCAAGGCGCTGATGCCGGCACCGAAACCGACGGTCGTCAGGGAGGCTGGCAAAGATGCGTGATTTGACTCCGGGTGCCCGGTCTTATAGCGAGCAGCCCCATGGCTTGAGTGTCCGCAGCAACGGCACGTTACCCAGTGCCAGCACCGATGCGGGCGCTGCGGCCCGTTACGGGGTGGGGTTTCTGGTGCTGGCCCTGGGCGGATTTTTGCTCTGGGCCTGCCTGGCGCCCCTCGACCAAGGGGTGGTGGGCAGCGGCACCGTGGTGGTCGCAGGCGAGCGCAAGGCCGTGCAGTCGCTGGTGGGCGGGGTAGTGGAAAAGTTGCTGGTCAATGACGGCGACCGCGTTACGCAGGGGCAGTTGCTGGTGCAGCTCAACACCGTGCAGGCACAATCGCAGCTCGACGTGACCTTGGGCAAGCTGCTCAACGACCGCAGCATCGAGGCGCGGTTGATCGCCGAACGACTTGGCAAAACCAGCATCGAGTGGCCTGCCGAGCTGCTGGACCATGCCGACGAGCCACGGGTCAAGGCGGCCATGGCCCTGCAGACGCAGCTCTTCCAGACTCGCCGCACCGAGCTGGCCAGCCGCGTACAGATCATCGAGCACGAATCCGCGTCGCTGGAACAGCAGTTGCGCGGCTATGAAGGGGTCAAGCGCAACTACGACACCCAGATGCAGTTCCAGCAACAGGAGCTCGAAGGCCTGCGCGATCTTGCCCGTGAGGGCTACGTGCCGCGCAACAAGTTGTTCGAGGCCGAGCGTAACGCCGCGCAACTGGCCGGGCAGATCGCCTCGGGCATAGGGGACGTGGGCAAGACCCGCCAGGCCATCAACGAGAGCCGCCTCAAGGCCCTGCAGACCCAGCAGGAGTTTCGCCGCGACGCCGAAACCCAGCTCAGCGAAGTCTCGGCCGAGGCTTCAGGTTTTGCCGATCAGATTCGCGCGCTGCAATTCGAGGTCGACAACGGTGCTATCCGCGCCCCTGTGGGCGGTCAGGTCATGGACCTGAGTATCCACACCGTTGGCGGCGTCGCCCAGGCTGGGCAAAGCCTGATGCAAGTGGTGCCGCTGGACGCGCCCATGGCCATTAATGCGCGCTTCGAACCGCTGATGGCCAACAAGCTGCGCCCGGGGTTGCCGGTGCACGTGCACTTTACAGCATTGCAGCGGGTCGATACGCCGACGGTCACCGGCATTGTCACCACCGTGTCTGCCGACCAGCTGCTCAACGAACAGACCCACCAACCGTATTTTTCCGCCCGGGTCGACATCCCGGCCGACACCGTCGCCTCGCTGCTGGCCGCCGGCTTGCTGGTGCGCCCCGGCATGCTCGCCGACGTCACCGTGGTCACCGGCGAACGCACCTTGATGAACTACCTGATGAAACCCCTGCGCGAACGTTTGCTCGCAGCCTTCAAGGAGGAATGAGCCATGACCGAGCGTAAGCACCGCGCCCACAAGGCGCTCTGGCCGCTTTGCCTGTTGACCACCTGGGCGGCGATCAGCCCGGCCTGGGCCGCAGAACCGCTGAGCCTCACCGCGGCATACGACGCCTCGCGGGTCAATGACCCGACCCAGCAGTCGGCCAACCACGCCTATGAAGCTTCGCAGCACGAAGAGGCTATCGGCCGCGGCGGGCTGTACCCGCAAGTGTCGCTGAGTTCGCGCTACGGGCGTGGCGGGCGCACTGACGGCGGTGAGGACAACACCTACGTCAACAGCAACGACTACCAGGCCAATAACGTCACCCTGGCCGTGCAGCAACCGCTGTACGACAAGGCCCGCTGGGCCGCGTTTCAGGAAGGCAAGGCGCGCGGCCAGCTGGGCGTGCAGCAGTTCGATGTGGCCGGGCAAGGCCTCTATGACCGGGTTGCCAAGAGCTATTTCGATGTGGCTCGCGCCGAGAACGAGATCAAGCTGATCGCCCAGCAGAAAACCGCCATCAGCGGCCTCGTGACCCAGAGCAAAAGGCTCTACGAGTTGGGGCAGGGCGCGGTCACCGACATCGACGAGGCCCAGGCGCGCTTTGATCTGGTCGAGGCCCAGGAGGCCGAAGCCCAGGCCAAGCGGGTTGCCGCGCTACGGGCCTTGTCGGGGCGCGCCAGCGTGGCCATCGACGATATCCAGCCAATGCACGAAGAGCTCGCCAGCAGTAGCCCGATCCCCACCGAGCAGGACTTGTCCTACTGGACGGCGATCGCCCGCGACGCCAGCCCGGAGCTGGCCGCGCGGCTGTCGGCGGTCAAGGTGGCCGAGGCCCAGGCCGACTCCCAGCGTGCCGGGCACTACCCGACGCTATCGCTGACTGCTCAGACCACCCACCGCGAAACCCAGCAGTACAACGACCTCGACCCGCGTCAGGACACTTACTACGTGGGCGTGCAACTGGATATTCCGCTGTACCGGGGCGGCACTGTGCGGGCTTCGGTGGCCAAGGCCGAGGCGCAGCTGGCCGGCGCGCAGTCGGACTACGACGTGCAGCGCCAGCAACTGGCCGAGGACATCGAAACCGATTACCTGGGCGTAGTCGCGGGCTTTACCAAGAGCAAGGCGATGTTGCGCGCGGTGGAATCCAACCAGCGCGCGCTGACGTCGACCGAGAAGGGGTTCCAGGGTGGTGTGCGCTCGACGGTGGATATTCTCGATGCCCAGCAGCGGCTGTTCCAGGCCCGCCGCGATCTGCTCAACACCAAGCTGGACATGCTGCAGAGCTATGTGAGCCTGCATACCCACACGGGGCAGATGAATCGTGCGGTGCTGGCGCAGGTCCAGACGCTGTTCTAATAGATGGTCCGGGGGCATTGGCCCTTCGCGGGCAGAGCCCGCTGCCACAGGTGGAGTGCGATCCCCTGTGGCAGTGTGCTCTTCCCGCGAAGGGGCCCGCGAGCGTTACGCAGTAAAGTCCGACTGATGCAACTCCTTGACGCCCACCAGCTGAATCTCGAACTCCGGCGTCGCATCGGCATTCACGCTGCCATACAGAATCCCGTCGGCGAAGCGCAACTGCCCGGTGGCGTTGCTGGCGTCGAAGGCATTGCTGCCGATGAAGCTGAACGCATCGATAGCCGAGGTCTGCGGGTTGGCATCCAGCCCGGTGAAGTCCAGATGATCACCTTCGGCGGTTTTGAAGCCGTTGATGACATCACGCAATGCCCCGACGCCCATATCCGCCACCGCCCCGAACACATAGGTATCGGCGCCAGTGCCGCCGGTCAGGGTATCGGTGCCCGCGCCGCCGATCAGACGGTCATCCCCGGCGCCTCCCACCAGTGTGTCGTTGCCCGCGCCGCCATCCAGGGTATTCGCACCGCTGTTGCCGGTCAGGGTGTCGGCGTAGCTGCTACCGCTGAGGTTCTCCATGTTCTTCAGGGTATCGAGCCCGGAGCCGCCGGTGTTCTGTTGCGCCGAGGTCGAGAGGGTGACCGTCACCCCCGCCGCCGCATTGGCGTACGACGCGGTGTCGATCCCCGCGCGACCGTCCAGCACGTTGTTGCCGGCACCGGCGAACAGCGTGTTGTCCAGCGCGTTGCCGGTGCCATTGGCAGCGTCCGGTGAATCGATGTACAGGTTCTCGACGTTGCTGGTCAGGGTGTAGGCCGCCAGGCTGCTGTGCACGCTGTCGATGCCAGCGCTGCTGTTTTCGATGACGTTGTCGTCGGCGTTGTCGACATAGTAGGTATCGTTGCCATCGCCGCCGCTCAGGCTGTCCGCACCTGCGCCGCCATCGAGTACGTTGTTGCCGGAGTTGCCGGTAATGAAATTGCGCAACTCGTTGCCGGTACCGTCGATGTCCGAGACACCGGTCAGTACCAGGTTCTCAAGGTTGGCGCCCAGGGTCCAACTGACCGAGGCCTGCACCGCGTCTACCTGCGAGGGGGCGGCGTTGGTTTCAATCACTGTGTCGAACGCATTGTCGACGATGTAGATATCGTTACCGTCGCCACCGGTCATGGTGTCGGCGCCAAGGTCGCCATTGATGGTGTCGTTGCCGGCGGTGCCGACCAGGGTGTCGTCCTGATCGGTGCCGAAAATCATCCCGCCGGCATTCTGGGCGCCATCGAAGATCGCCTGCACGCTGTTGTTGTCGTCCGGGTTGCCCTGGTAGCCCAGGTCATCGGCGATGTAGTCCGCCAGGCGTTGGCCGACGATCTCCGCCGACTCTTCATGCAAGTGCCAGACATCGTCGGGGTACACCAGCGGATCCACCTCGTAACGCAGCGGCAGGTCGGTGTAGTCCACGGCCAGCTTCACATCGGCGCGCTCGGCGGCGATAGCTTCCTGGGTTTCACGCACGATACCGACGCCTTCGACGATGCCGGCGATCTTGTCTTCGGAATAGCCACGAGCGCGAGCGGCATCCTGCTCGTAGTGCCCGGTCTCCATCATGTACACGTTGAAGTTGCCGAGCTGCGCGTGCAGATAGTCGAACACCGCCAGAGTGGCGGCCTTGTAGGCTGCTGCCGCGGCGACTTTATCGGTGGATCGGGCGATTTCCTGGGCGGCTTCCTCGCCCTGGCCCCAGATGATGCCCATGGTCACGTTATCGATGGCGTTGAGCTGGCCGAGCTGGTCCTTCAGCAGTGCGACCGCGCGCAACAGCGCCGGGCCTGGCTGGTTGGTGTCGGTCAGCCACCAGGACAGCCTGAGCTCCTCCGGAGTGCCGGTCGACAGGCCGTTGACCGTGCTGCCCCCCACCGCGATATCGATACCATTGCCGTCGGCATCGGTGAATTGGCTGCGCACGTCATAGGGGGTGTACTTGGTCAGGTCGTTGACCAGCATCGAGGTGCCGGACTGGTCATCGTCTTCGGTCATGCGCAGCAGACGCGCGTTCGATTGCCCCAGCGTCGGCAGATAGAGAATGTCCTGCTGGGCGCGTTCGGCAAAGACGAAGTCGGCGCTGGTGAGGGTATCAAGGTAGTTGCCGGCGAGGGCGATCTCGAACCGATTGCCGTCGGCGTCCGCCACGCTGGACTTGATGTAGGTCTTGTCGCCCGCTTCATTGAGGCTCATGACCAGGGTGTTATGGTCGCCGTCGCCCAGGCCGAGGAAACCCAGCGCCGAGACATCGATCTTGTCGCTGCCCACCGTGAAGTCGTAGATGGTATCCGTGGCCGTGACGCCGCCGGCGTCATAGTCGCGGTAGCTGTCCGACAGGTTGCTGAAGCGGAAGGTGTCGGCGCCATCGCCCCCGTACAGGGCGTCACGGCCAGCGCCGCCGTCGATGATGTCCATGCCGGCGCCGGCCTTGATGGTGTCGTCGCCACCCAGGCCGAGGATCAAATCGGCGCCGGCGGTACCGGTGAGGGTTTCCCCGGCGCTGGTGCCAGTAATGGTATTGGCCGGGGCATCGGCGACCGTCAGGGCGAAGTTGTCACTGACCGACGCACCCGATGGGTCGGTGGCCTTGACCAATACGTTATAGGCGCCGGACGCGGTGTCGGTGGGAGTGCCCGTGAACGTCAGCTTGCTGGCATCGAAGGTCAACCAGGTGGGCAGGGGGCTGCCATCGACCAGGGACGCGGTGTAGGTGAGCAGGTCCTGATTGCCGTCGGCGAAGCTGTTGCTGGTAACGGTATAGGTGAACGGGGTGCTTTCAGTGGCGTTCTGGTCCAGCAGCGGGATCACCACCACTGGGGCGACATTGCCGGTTTGCTCCTGATCGGCGAACACGAAATGACTGGCGGTCAGGCTGCTGACCAGGTTGCCGTTCAGGGAAAGCTCGAAGCGGTTGCCACTGGCGTCAGGGACCAGGTCCTTGAGGTAGGTGCGGTTGGTGGTGGCGTTGTAGCTGATTTGCAGCGTGCCGTTCTTGCCGTCGCCCAAGCCTATGTAGCCCAGGGCCGAGAGGTCGATCTTGTCGGCGCTTGGATCGAAATCAAGTATCTGATCGCTGTTGCTGGTGGTCGCGGTGCGGTAGCTGTCCAGCCTGGAGGTGTAGCGGAAGACGTCGGCGCCCGCACCGCCGGTGAGCTTGTCGGCCCCGGCGCCGCCGATGAGGATATCGTTGCCGGCCCCGCCGTTGATGACGTCGTTACCCGCGCCGCCAATCAGCTGCTCGTTGGCCGCAGTACCGGTCAGGGTGTCGTTGCCAGGGGTGCCGTTGATCACGCTCGGCGGCGCAGGCACATCCTGCACGGCGAGGGTGAAGCTGTCACTGACCTTGGCGTTGCTGGCATCCGTGGCGCTGACCAGCACCGAATAGGTGCCCGAGGCGGTGTCGTTCGGGGTGCCGCTGAAGGTGCGGGTGGCAGCGTCGAACTTCAGCCAGTCGGGCAGGGCGCTGCCGTCGGCCAGGGTGGCGCTGTAGGCCAGGCTGTCGTTGTCCGGATCGGTGAAGCTGGTGGCCGGCACGACGAAGGTGAACGGGGTGTTTTCCGTCGCGTTCTGGTCGAGCAGCGGCGAGGCCACTACCGGCGCATGGTTGACCGTCGGTGTGGTGGCGAAGACGAAGTTGGCCGCAGTCAGCGTGTTCAGAAAGTTGCCGTCCAGAGCCACTTCAAAGCGGTTTCCCGCGGCGTCGGCGGCCAGCGACTTGATATAGGTCTTGGTGCCGGCGCTGTTGAGCACCAGGTACACGGTATTGTTCTTGCCGTCGCCAAGGCCGGTGAAGCCCAGGGCCGAGAGGTCGATCTTGTCGGCGCTGGCGTTGAAATCGGTGATCAGGTCGCCCAGGTTCGCACCGCCGGTATTGTAGTTGCGATAGCTGTCCAGGCGGCTGGAGAACACGAAGGTGTCCGCCCCAGCGCCGCCAGTGAGCGTATCGGCGCCAGCGCCGCCATCGAGGCGGTCATCACCAGCGCCGCCGCTGAGGCTGTCGTTGCCCGCGAGGCCGAGCAGCGTGTCGGGGCCATCGGTGCCTTGCAGCGAGTCATTGCCTGTGGTGCCGGTGACCACTCGATTGAAGATGAAGTTGCTGGCGGTCAAGGTGCTGGCCAGGTTGCCGGACAGCACCAGCTCGAAGCGGTTGCCACTGGCATCGGCGTCGTAGTCCTTGATGTAGGTGCGGTCGGTGCTGGCGTTGTAACTGACTTGCAAGGTGCCGCCGCGGCCGTTGCCCAGACCGGTGAAACCCAGGCCGGCGAGATCGATCTTGTCCTGGCTGACGTTGAAGTCGGTGATGGTGTCGTCGAAGCTGCTGGTGGCCGTGCGGTAGCTGTCGGTCGGGCTGGAGAAGCGGAAAGTATCGGCGCCCGCACCGCCTGTGAGTTTATCGACACCGGCGCCGCCGACGAGGATGTCGTCGCCAGCGCCGCCGCTGATGGTGTCCTTGCCAGCGCCGCCGTAGAAGATCTCGTTGGCGTTGCTGCCCAGCAAGGTGTCGTTGCCATCGGTGCCTTGCACGGTGATCACCGGTATCGTCGCGCTCACATAGCTGCCATCGCCATACACCAGGGTGTCGCCCTTGCTGGTGTGGCTGATGGTGTTGCCGACGATGGCATTGCGGTCAGTACCGTCCTCGTTGCGCTCGGCGACGCCATAGGTCGACAGATTGCTGCCACTGATGGTGTTGCCTTCGATGGTGTTGTCGCTGCCGTTGTAGTACTTGCCCGAGACGCCCTGAGTGTCGTCATAGGACTGGATGATCACCTCTGGCACACCCGCGCCCAGCGCGTTGTTGGTGAGGGTGTTGTCGCTGACGGTGACGTTGTTGCTGCCGTACAGGCGCACCCCGGCGCCGTTGTTGTCGTGGATGTCGACGCCGCTGACGGTGACGTTGTCGGATAGCTTGATCAGCACGCCCTCGGCGCCGTTGTCGTACATCTCCCCACCGGTGATGGTGATATTGGTGGGCGAAGGAATATTTTCACTGCCGCGCTGCACGACGATACCGCCACCGCCGTTGCCATAGGCGACGTTATCGGTGAGGGTGAAGTCGTGGGTGCTGGTGACGATGTTGAAACCATGGCGGTCGTTGTCGTAGGCAACGTTGTTCTCGTAGACGCTGTCGCTAAGAAAGTCAGCGACGAAGCCGTCCAGGCCATTGCCGTGGGATACGCTGTTCTTGATCACCATGTTGACGGTCTGTTCATGGGGATCGAAGCCGTAGCCGGAGCAGTCCTTGATCTCGACGCCATCGAGAGTGACATTGGAGTCGTAGCCGATCTTGCCGGGGATATAACCGTTGAACCAGCCATCGACCTTGGCTGTGGTGTTGTCCCGGTTACCGTCCAGGGTCAGGTTGCTGAGGCCGAAATCGTGGGTCTCCTCGCCATAGGCAGACCGCACGATGCCGGTGATCTCTTTGTCGGAGCCATCGGCCACCTTGATGGTGGTGGCGCCCATGCCGTCGCCGGACATGTACACATTGCTCTTGAGCATCAAGCAGCCGTCAGAGGGTTCCTCGCCACCCGATACGATATAAGTGCCGGTTGGCACGTACACTTGGCCGCCGCCGGCGGCAGAGGCCGCGTCGATCGCCTTTTGGATGGCTGCGGTATCGTCAGTGATGCCGTCGCCTTTGGCGCCAAAGTCTTGTACGTTGAAAATCATGCACTTATCTCCTTATCAGGCCAGAAACACGCTGACTGCCAATAAACCATCGGCAGGCACCGCTGTTATGACAGGACAGAAGAGAAAAGTTACGACCGAATATCGGGGAGTTGTCAAAAAACCGAACAAAGTGATCAGCGGTTCACGTTCGTAAAGAATTAATGACAGTTAATTGACTTTTTATTCAGTGCGGCGGTAGGGGGAATTGAGACTTTCGTGCGTTAGCGACTGGCCCGTATCTTCACTGCCCCAGCAGCGCCGCCCGACCTTCAGCCGACGGAAATACACACGTCACCTCATGAGCGCAGCCAGGAACGATTGCCAGCGGCCGCGGTTTATTCGGCTTGAGCTGCTCCCGTTCATAGGTCTGATAGGCCTGCCCGCGCTGCAGGCGATAAGGGCCTTGGGCCATGGCTGCGCAGCTCTTGTCCAGGATCGGATAGAAGGTGCCCTTGGCGTTGCTGCTGTCCAGCTCGCCTTCGAGGTAGCGGATATCGGCCGTCGCATAGCGTTCACGGGCCTGTTCTGGGGTCTTCTTCAGCCAGGCCGGCAGCCCGTCGAGGCCGTATTTCCACTGGTTGAAGTCCGCGCAGCCGGTGGTCGCCGAGGCCCGCCAGGTATCGAAATACAGCCAGGTGCCGGGGTCGGCCACCACATAGCGCAGTGTGACCCCGGTCGGCGCCGGCGCGGCGAAGGCGATCGCATGCTGGACCATCTGCGCCCCCGCCGAAAACCCGGCGACGGTGATGGTCTTTACACTGGGAAATTGCTCGTGGACCTGGGCCACCACTGCGTCCAGTGCATTGAAGGCGCTTACCCCTGGTGCGTTGTTGGCTGGTTCGCCGGCAATCCACGAGGAGCATGTCCACAACAGATCGCCCGGTTCGGCCAGTGGTTCACCGGCGCTGACGCAGCGGTCGGAGTGGCGCTCGTCGACCTGAAACAGCGGCGCCACTACCAGAGTATCGGTGCCCTTGACCGCCGTCGCGGTGGCCTGAAAGGTGCGCAGTGCATCCCGTGGATGGCCGTGGATGGCGATCACTGCAGCGGTCGGGACCTTGCCGGCCGATTGCGCGTCGTCCGACTCGTAGTAGTGCAGCACGCCTTGGCCCTTGACGGGTTCGACACTGCGCAGCTCAGGGGCAGATGCCGAGGCACTGGCAGCAATGGGGGTCAACTGGCCCAGTATGAGGGCGGCAGTGCACAGCGATACTCGATTCAAGGACTGCCCTCGTAAATGCCTCGCAGAGGCGAATGACGCGCAACGTATGAGTAAAGCAGAAAGCCCGAGAGGGTGATGCTAGAGCATGCGGCTGAGCGTAACGGTGAAAGAAAGTTCAAACTTTAATTATCCGCCGAGGGGATTAGTTAGCTTGCTTGCTATTTGTTCGGTCATATATTGTTACATCTGTGGCCAAATGCCGCACCCTCGATGCCCATACTCCCGGGCCGGCACTTCGCCAGGCTTGCGGGCGCTTGCGCGCTATTTTTTCTCCGGAGGCCTTTCGACGTGTCTGACCCATCTACTGCTTCATCAACCCCGCGGACCCGCAGGGCACCGCGCACCACCGGTGCACTGGTGGGTCTTGCCGGCCTGCTGCTGGCTGCGGGCGGGCTTTACCTGCTGGTGCTGGGCGGGACGCCTTATTACCTGCTGGCCGGCGCGGGTACGCTGATCACTGGCATCGGTCTGATCAAGGGCCGCAGCTGGTCGCTGCTGTTGTATGCACTGGTGCTATTGGGCACCGTCGCATGGGCGCTCCATGAAGTTGGCCTGCGTGGCTGGGAGTTGGAGCCAAGGCTGTTGATTCCGACGTGCCTGGGGATCTATTTGCTGCTGCCGTGGGTCGCGCGACGCCTCGGTGCATCTGCCAGCGGTTATGGCCGTGCGCACTTGCCACTGGCGGTCGCGGTGGTTATCGCCGTCGGCACAGGTGTCGTGTCCCTGACCCAAACCCCAGGTGTTCAAGGCGAACTGGCGTTGCCGGCCAATGTCAGCGATGGGCACGATACGTCGGTAGCCGACGCCGACTGGCAATACTACGGTCGCACCGCCAAAGGCGATCGCTTCTCGCCGCTGGACCAGATCACGCCGCAGAACATCAACCACCTCAAGGTGGCGTGGCAAGCACAGACCGGCGACACCATGAGGCCCGGTGAGGACGTGGGCGGTACCGATGCCGGTCACGAATTCAACTTTGAAGACACCCCCACCAAGGTCGGCGACACCCTTTACGTGTGCACCGGTCACAGTTGGGTCGTTGCCTTCGACGCCAAGACCGGGCAGAAAAAATGGAGCTTCAACCCCCACGCCGATACGGATGCCGATGTCTACCTGGCGTGCCGTGGGGTGGCTTATTACGAAGCGCCCAAAGGCGTCGCCACCGATTGCCCGAAACGTATCATCGCACCGGTACTCGATGCCCGGGTGATGGCCTTGAACGCCGAGACCGGCAAGCCTTGCGAAGACTTCGGCGAGCACGGCTTCGTGTCCCTGACGCAGTATCTGGGGCATGTGCAGAAGGGCTTCCATTTCGTGACGTCGCCGCCGCTGGTCCTGCACGATCGGCTGATCCTGGGCGGCTGGGTCTGGGACAACCAGGCCGAGCACGAACCTTCAGGCGCTGTGCGCGCGTTCGATCCGATCTCCGGCGCCATCAGTTGGGCCTGGGACATCGGCCATACCCCGCATAACTTCAAGCCTGGCGCCACCGACGAGCTGACCCGCGGCACGCCCAACGCCTGGGGCGTCTACACCGCCGACCCAGAGCGTAATCTGGTTTACCTGCCACTGGGCAATGCGACGCCGGATTACTTCGGCGGTCACCGTCGGCCATTCGATGAACAATACAACAGCTCGGTGGTGGCCCTGGACATCACCACAGGTGAAGAACGTTGGCACTTCCAGACCACCCACCACGACCTGTGGGACATGGACCTGCCCATCGGCCCGTCGCTGGTGGATGTACCCGATCCCGCCAACCCAGGCGCGCAGATCCCGGCGTTGGTCCAGACCAACAAGCGCGGCGAGTTCTTCATGCTCGATCGCCGTGATGGCAAACCCATCGCCCAGGTCGAGGAAAAACCGGTACCCCAAGGCGCGGTCAACGGCGATTTCACCTCGCCGACCCAGCCGTATTCCACTGGCCTGCCTTCGGTGACCCCGGCGGATCTGACCGAGAACCATCTGTGGGGCGCCACGCCGTTCGACCAGATGATCTGCCGCATCCAGTTCAAGTCGTTCAACTACCGCGGGCAGTTCACGCCTCCTGGTTTGCAGACCACCATCGTCTATCCGGCCTTTGATGGCGTGATTGACTGGATGGGCGCATCCATCGATCCGAACCACAAGGTGGTGATCGCCAATGCCAACTACATCCCTTTTATCGTGCAGATGAGCCCGCGCGAAACGCACCCACAGGTGCCGGCCTGGGATGGCAAGGGTGACCAGCCGCAAAACCCGTCGGCGTTTGCGCCGCAGTACGGCACGCCTTATGTGGCCAGCGTGCACCCGTGGCTCAATCCGTTGGGCGTACCGTGCAACTCCCCGCCGTGGGGCACTTTGACCGCCATCGACCTGAACACACGTAAGGTCGCGTGGCAGCATCCACTGGGCACCACCCGTGATACCGGGCCGTTCGGCACCCACAACAACCTGCCGTTCAACACCGGGATCTTCAACATTGGCGGCAATATCGTCACCAAAGGTGGGCTGGTATTCGTCGGTGCCACGGCCGACAACTATCTGCGCGCCATCGATGAACGCAATGGAGAGGTGATCTGGAAGGCCCGACTGCCGGCAGGTGGGCAGGCGACGCCGTTGTCCTATGCGGTGGATGGCAAGCAGTTCGTGGCCATTGCTGCGGGTGGCCACGGCGGGCTGGGGACCACGACCGGGGATTACATCGTCGCCTACGCGCTGGACGACAAATAGTCATCGGCAGGGCTACTGGCCTGTTCGCGGCCAAGCCCTGCTCACAGTGGTACGACTCGGTGAGGGTCAACGCTGTGGGGGCAGGGCTTGCTCGCGAAGAAGCCCGCGCGATCCCTGCCGTTGTAAAACGCTGACGACCGCGCCCTGGCGTGCCGCCTGCGCCGAACAGGCGGTGCTGCAGAGCAAGCCGTGTGGTGGGTACGTTAGCGAACACGCGCGGCGACCGATAAAATCCTTCACTCAATCAACCTCATGCAACCATTACCTCGCCTGATACTTCAACTATAAGACCACTGGCTAGCCAATTGGCCTGCGACGGCTGCTAAACTGCCGCCTTTTGCCGAGAGCGGCCCCGGTTTGCCTGATCACGATTCCCCTCCGTTTGCTGATTTCACACCGCCATCTCCACTGTGCAACCCACTGGTGCAATATTTCGCGCGGCTGGCGCCGAGCAGCCAGTTGACCCTGCGCTATGTGTTGCAGGACGCGGCCGATCGGCTCGGCTTTGCCGACACCGATATCACCGAGGTGCCCTGGCACCTGTTGCAAGCGGCCCACGTCACTGGCCTGGTGGCGGCCCTGCGTGAAGATGGTTATGCGCCAAATACTTCGTCGCTGTACGTCAATGCCATCCGAGGTGTGGTCAATGAGGCCTGGCGCCTTGAACTGGTAGAACACGCCCATTTGCTCAAGATCCGTGCGGTCAAACCCACCCAAGGCGCGCGCCTGGGCAACGGCCGCAATCTCAAGCGCACGCTGATCCGCGACCTGATGGCGGCCTGCGCTGCCGATCCGCGCCCGCAGGGCAAGCGCGACGCGGCGGTGATCGCCGTGCTGTACGGCTCCGGGATGCGCAAGTCGGAGTCGGTCAACCTCGACCTCAGCCAGATCGACTTCGCCGAGCGCAGCCTGCGGGTGATCGGCAAGGGCAATCGCGAGTTGCTCAAATACGCCCCGGCCTGGGCGTTCGAAAAGTTGCAGGCATGGCTCGAGTTGCGGCGCAGCGAGTTGCCCCAGGGGCAGGCGGATGATGACTTTCTGTTCAATCGCATCCGCCGAGGCAGTCATATCACCCGGGAACGGATCACCAAGCATGCGATTTACTACATCGCCCGGCAGCGGGGCGCAGAGGTGGGTGTGAAGATCATGCCCCATGACTTTCGCCGTTCGTTCATCACGCGGGTGATCGAGGAGCACGATCTGTCGATCGCGCAGAAGCTGGCGCACCACACCAATATCCAGACCACGGCGGCGTATGACATGCGTGATGACAACGAGCGGCGCCGGGCGGTGGATCGGTATGAGCTGTGAGTCTGCGCAATCTGTACAAGCACGCTCGGCCTCTTCGAGCGCACGCGTTGCTCCCACAGGCGTACACCCGTGGGAGTTCTCCGCTCTAGAGCCGTGCACCTGTGGGAACAAGGCTTGCCTGCGAAGGTGCCGGCGCTGACGCCGCAGCCGTAGCGGCCGGCTGCCAACCCCCACCCAGCGCTTTATAGATCGCCACGATGCCGTGATACAGCTCGATCTCGCCCTGGGCCTGGGCGTCTTCGGCGCTCAGACGTTCGCGCTCGGCATCCAGCAGCACCAGATAATCCACCCCACCTTCGCGGTACTGAATCGAGGCCAGGTCGGCGGCCGCACGGCTCGACTCGCTCTGGCGCATCAGCGAGATCAACCGTTGCTGACGCTTGCCATAGTCGCTGAAGGCATTTTCCGACTCCTCCAACGCCAGCAATACCTGCTGCTCATAGGTCGCCAGGGCGCCCTCGGCGTTGGCGTTGGCGCCGCGAATCCGCGCGCGCACGCTGCCCAGGTCGAAGGCCGCCCAGGTAATGCTCGGGCCCAGGCTCCAGGCGTTGGCGGCGCTGGCGCCGATTTGCGAACCGCGTGCCGCGGTAAAACCGAGGAAGCCGCTCAGGCTGACCCGGGGGAACAGGTCGGCAGTGGCCACGCCGATATTGGCGGTGGCGGCGGCCAGCTTGCGCTCGGCGCTACGCACATCCGGGCGGCGACGCAGCAATTGGCCCGGATCACCGATCGGCAACGCCTTGGCGATCGCCGGCAGTTGCTTGGGGCCCAGGTCCACACTGAGGTGGTCCGGGCGCTCGCCCAGCAAAGTGGCGATGCGATTACGCGCCCGCGCCTGGTCGGCCTGCAGTTGCGGAATCGTCGCTTCTACCCCCGCCAGCCTCGCATCGGCGCGCACCACATCGAGTTGATTGCCGACGCCGGCATCGCGCAGGCTCACGGTAATGGCCCGCGAATCCTGCTGGTTCTTCAGGTTCTCGGCGGCGATATGCTCGCGCAGCTGGGCGCCGCGCAAGTTGCCATAGGCGTCCACCAACTCGGCGATCATGGTGACTTGCAGCTGTTGCAGGTCCGCCAGAGCGACGTCTTCTTCGGCGTTGCTGGCTTCCAGTTGCCGCTGGATACGCCCGAACAGGTCGATCTCCCAGGCCATGTCCAGGCCCAGGTCGTAGCGCTCGATATTGACCCGGTCGGTGGTCTGTCCTGGCACCTGGGCCTTGCCCAGATCGCTGCTGGCACGGCTGGTGACCACCGGCAGGTTGTCGTTGGCGATGTCGTCACGAATCGCCCGCGCGGCCTTGAGGCGGGCGAAAGCCACACGCAGGTCGCGGTTGTCTTGCACCGATCGAGTGACCAGCGTGTTGAGGGTCGGATCGTCGAACTGCTGCCACCAGACGCTCTCGAACCGTGCGTGGTCATAGTGGCTGGCGTCGTTGGCGGCAACGACATTCGCCGCCGCCGTCTCGGGGGTCTTGTAGTCGGGGCCCACAGCGCAGGCGGCCAGTGCCAGCAGCAACAGGCTCGGGGCGAAGAGTTTCAGGGCGTTGGAAGTCACGCTACGCACTCGCAAAGTTTGATGTTGAAGGGCGTTCATCAGTGGCTCTCCTGCGCCAATGCGCGGGTATGTTCCGTCCGGGCGGCCTTGCGAGCCTGAGCACGTTCGACGTAACGACGGATTAGCACAAAGAACACCGGTGTCAGCAGCAGGCCGAAGAAGGTCACCCCGAGCATCCCGGAGAACACCGCCACACCCATGGCATGACGCATCTCGGCGCCGGCCCCGGTAGAAATCACCAGCGGCACTACCCCCATGATGAAGGCGAACGAAGTCATCAGGATCGGTCGCAGCCGCATCCGGCAGGCTTCCAGTACCGCGGCCAACGGGTCGAGGCCCTCCTGTTGCTTGTCCTTGGCGAACTCGACGATCAGGATCGCGTTCTTGCACGCCAGGCCCACCAGCACGATCAGGCCGATCTGAGTGAAGATGTTGTTGTCGCTACCTGACAGGATCACGCCGGTAATGGCCGACAGCAAGGTCATCGGCACGATCAGGATCACCGCCAGCGGCAGGCTCCAGCTCTCGTATTGCGCGGCCAGCACCAGGAATGCCAGCAGCACGCAGAGCGGGAAGACCAGCAGGGCGGTATTGCCCGAGAGGATCTGTTGATAGGTGATCTCGGTCCATTCGTAGGTCATGCCGTTGGGCAGTTCCTGCTTGAGCAGTTTTTCGACGGCGGCCTGGGCCTGGCCAGAGCTGTAGCCCGGCGCGGCGGCGCCACTGATTTCTGCGGTCACGAAGCCGTTGTAATGCATTACCCGGTCAGGCCCCGAGGTGCTGCCCACCTTGATGAAGGTCGCCAGTGGGACCATCTCGCCCAGGGTGTTGCGCACCTTCAGTTGACCGATCTGCTCAGGGTCAAGACGGAACTGCTGCTCGGCCTGGACATTGACCTGATAGGTGCGGCCGAAGCGGTTGAAGTCGTTCGCATAGAGCGAACCCAGATACACCTGCAGGGTGTCGAAGATGTCACTGATCGCCACACCGTGGGTCTTGGCTTTCTCGCGGTCGATGCTGGCATCCACTTGCGGAACGTTGACGGTGTAGCTGGTGAACAGCCCGGCCAGTTCCGGCACGCTGCGACTCTTGGCGATGACGTTTTGGGTTTCCTTGTACAGCTCCTCGTAGCCCAGGTTGCCCCGGTCTTCGATTTGCAGGCGGAAACCGCCAATCGTCCCCAGCCCCATGACCGGCGGCGGCGGGAAGATCGCCATGTAGGCGTCCTGAATGGCCGCGTACTTGCCGTTCAGCGCCCCGGCGATGGCGCCCGCCGAAAGGCTCGGGTCCCGGCGCTCGTCGAATGGCTTGAGCGTGACGAACACGATGCCGTTGTTTGGGCTGTTGGTGAAGCCGTTGATCGACAGTCCCGGAAACGCAATGGCGGACTGCACACCCGGTTGCTTGAGCGCGATATCGGACATGCGCTTGATCACGTCCTCCGTGCGGTCCAGGCTCGAGGCATCCGGCAGTTGCGCGAAGGCCACCAGATATTGCTTGTCCTGCGGGGGCACGAAACCGGTGGGAGTGGTGGCGAAGCCGAGATACGTCAGGCCCATCAATCCGGCGTAGACGAACAGCGCAATGCCGCTGCCGCGAATCACCCGACGTACCGCACCCACATACCCATGGCTGGCTTTTTCAAAGACGCGGTTGAAGGGACGAAAGAACCAACCCAACGAGGCATCCAGAAACTTCGAAAACCGATCCTTGGGCGCGTCGTGTCCCTTGAGCAGTACCGCGGAAAGCGCCGGCGACAACGTCAAGGAGTTGAACGCCGAGATGACAGTCGAGATGGCGATGGTCAATGCGAACTGTTTGTAGAACTGCCCGGTGAGCCCGGAGATGAACGCCGCAGGAACGAAAACCGCACACAGCACCAGCGCCGTCGCGATGATAGGTCCAGTCACCTCGCTCATGGCTTTGCGGGTCGCAGCGACGGGCTCGAGCCCTAGTTCGATGTTGCGCTCGACGTTTTCCACCACGACGATGGCGTCATCCACCACGATACCGATGGCCAGCACCAGACCGAACAGCGACAGGGCGTTGAGCGAAAACCCGAACAGGTGCATGACCGCGAAGGTGCCGATCAGTGAGACAGGGACGGCCACCAGGGGAATGATCGAGGCGCGCCAGGTCTGCAGGAACACGATGACCACCACGACCACCAGGATCAAAGCCTCGAACAGGGTATGGACCACGGCCTCGATGGACCCGCGCACGAATATCGTCGGATCGTAGGCGATGGCGTAATCCATGCCTTCGGGGAAGTTCTTCTTGAGTTCGGCCATCTTGGCGCGAACGTCGTTGGATATTTGAATGGCGTTGGACCCAGGACGCTGGAAGATCGGAATCGCCACCGCAGGCTGATTGTCGAGCAGTGAGCGCAGGGCGTACTGGCTGGAGCCGAGTTCGATGCGGGCGATATCCTTGAGGCGCGTGATCTCTCCATCGGCACCGGCGCGCACCACGATGTTCTCGAATTCTTCTTCGTTGACCAGCCGGCCTTGAGTGTTGATCGACATCTGGAAACTTGTCGCGTTTGGCGCCGGCGGTGCGCCGAGCTGGCCGGCAGCCACCTGGCGGTTCTGTTCACGAATGGCCGTGACCACATCGGTGGCGGTCAGGTTGCGCGAAGCGACCTTGTTCGGGTCCAGCCAGACGCGCAGCGAGTATTCACCCATGCCGAACAGCTGTACATCACCGATACCGTTCAGGCTCGCCAGCTCATCCTTGATGTTGAGCGTCGCGTAGTTGGACAGGTAAAGCATGTCGTAGCGCTTATCAGGGGAGGTCAGATGGACCACCATGGTCAGGTCTGGCGAGGCCTTGTCGACGGTGATACCGATACGCGTCACTTCTTCAGGCAGCTTGGGTTCGGTACGGGTCACACGGTTCTGTACCTGAACCTGTGCGTTGTCCAGGTCGGTGCCGAGGGCGAAGGTGATGGTCAGGGTCAGCTTGCCGTCGGCAGTCGATTGCGAGGACATGTACAGCATGTGCTCGACACCGGTGATGGCCTGCTCCAGCGGGGCGGCTACGGTTTCACCGATGACCTTGGGGTTGGCGCCGGGGAAGGTGGCGCGCACCACCACGGTCGGCGGTACCACTTCCGGGTACTCGCTGATGGGCAACTGGAACAGCGAGATGCCGCCGGCGATGAGGATCACCAGCGACAACACAGCGGCGAAGATCGGCCGCTTGATGAAGAATTGCGAGAAGTTCATCGGGATGCTTCCTTAACCGCGTGGCGAGGTAACAGCCGCCAGGCGGGGCGCCGGCGAATCGGTCTTGACGGTGGTGCGGGCTTCGAGGGCCTGTTGCTGCTGGGCGAGGGCGGCGAGGGTCGCGTCACTGGCCATCGGTACGTCCTGCGGGGTCACGGTAGAGCCCGGACGTACCCGTTGCAGGCCGTTGACGACAATGCTGTCGCCCTTGACCAGGCCACTGCGCACGATGCGCAGGCCTTCAAGCTTGGGCCCCAGTTCGACTGAGCGGTAAGCGGCCTTGTTGTCCTTGTCCATCACCAGCACGAATTTCTTGCCCAGGTCGGTGCCGACGGCTTCGTCCTTGATCAGCACGGCGTCGTAGGTCTTGCTGCCGACCAGTTTCAGGCGCGCATACAAGCCCGGGGTGTAACTGCCGTCGCTGTTGTCGAACACGGCGCGGCCACGGATGGTGCCGGTGCGCGGGTTGACCTGGTTGTCGATGAAATCCATCTGGCCCAGGTGCGGGTTGCCATCTTCGTTGGACAGGCCCAGGTACACCGGGCTGGTCTGGCTGCGCTGGCCGGCGCGCGACAGCTGGTTGTATTTGAGGAACACGCGCTCGTCGGCGTCGAAGTAGGCATACACCTTTTCGGTCGAGACCAGGGTGGTCAGTGGCGTCTGGTCGGCGGTGACGATGTTGCCAGCGGTGATGGCCGCGCGGCTGACGCGACCGCTGATGGGGGCGGTCACCCGGGTGAAGCTCAGGTTCAGGCGCGCCAGGTCGAGTTGCGCCTGGATGGCCGCGACACCGGCGCGGGCTTCCTGGGCGGTGGTGGTGCGCGTTTCCGCCAGCTCGGCAGAAATCGCATTGCTGGCTTTCAGGCGCTCGCCGCGCTGCGCTTCGTTGTCGGTGCGCGCGGCCGTGGCGCGCGCCTGGGCGAGCTGTGCATCCAGACGGTTGACCTCGGCCTGGAACGGGCGCGGGTCGATCTGGAACAGCAGGTCGCCTTTTTTCACCAACGCGCCTTCGGTAAAGGCCACCTTGTCGATCTGACCAGATACGCGCGGCCGCACTTCGACGGTTTCCGGCGCTTCGAGGCGGCCGGTGAACTCGTCCCATTCGTTGATCGGCTGCTCCAGCACTTTGGCGACGCTGACCTGGGGTGCAGCTGGGGCCTGAGCAACCTCCGGCGCGCGACCGCAGGCAGTCATGACCACCAGGGCGATGGCCGCGAGAGGAAAACGCAAGTGATTGAAAGACTGTTCCATGTGTGCTGCCCACCGATAGATTGAGAGTGGGCGGATCATGGCTTCGATCATGACCATCGACGAATCGAATGGTTCGAAGATGAATATCACTGTGAATGATAAACATCGAAATATTTGGTCTGAAAACAGCTATTTAGCAAGCCTGCTATCAATTAGGTTGATAACGATGTCGCAGTCGATCGCTCGGCCATTCGTACTGGTCGGCGGCAAGCGGCCTCGCTCCATCACCCTTAGCGAGGCGGCTCGCCCTCGAAAAAACCGCTGGAGATACCCCTGCGAGCGCTATATCGTGGACACACCCGTACACAATAATCAAGGGAGCATGGAGGCCACGATTGTCGGCCGCCAGCGCTGAGGGAAGCCCGCTTGCTGGAAGTTCTCGGAATCACCGCACCCATTTTTTGCATCATCGGCATGGGCTACCTGGCCGCCCGTTTTTCCCTGTTGAGCCGTGAACAGATGCGCGGCCTTGGTACATTCGTGATCACCTTCGCCATGCCGGCGCTGGTCATCCGTGCCCTGGCCCTGCGGCCAATTGCCGAAGTCCTCAACCCCCATTACCTGATCGCCTATGTACTGGCGTCATTGGGCTGCCTGGCGGTAGGGCTGGTGGTGTTTCGCAAGCTGCATGGGCACAACCTCAGCAACAGTGCGATCGCTGCCATGGGCATGGGCACCTCCAACAGTGGCTTTATCGGCTATCCGATTGCCCTGATGGCCGTCGGGCCCCAGGCCGGCGTCGCTCTGGCTCTCGGCATGATGGTCGAGAACCTGGTGATGATTCCGCTGGCACTGGCGCTCGCCGAGGCGGGTCATCAGGGCGGCGGTTCGACGCTGACGGTAGTGCGTGAAACGTTCAAGCGCCTGTCGCGCAATCCGCTGATCCTGGCGATCATCACCGGAGGTATTCTGTCGATCGCCGAGGTCAAGTTGCCGGTGGTGCCGCTCAAGCTGATCGAAATGCTCTCGATGGCTTCCGCGCCTGTGGCGTTGTTCGTGATCGGCGGCGTGCTGTACGGCACCAAGGTGCGCGGGCAGGTGGGGGAAATCCTGCAGATCGGGGCGGGCAAGCTGATCCTGCATCCGTTGCTGCTCAGCCTCGGCTTCCTGGTACTGGCCGACGTCGAGCCGGCGATGATGACTGCAGGCCTGATCATGGCCAGTGCGCCGATGATGAGCGTGTATCCGATCCTGGGGCAGCGCTTCGGCCTTGAAGGTCGCTGTGCCGCCGCCTTGGTGATCACCACGCTGGCGTCCTTCATTACCATCAGTTTGTTGCTGATCTGCATCAAGCACTAATGGCGGCCTGTAGCGAGGGAGCAAGTCCCCTCGCTACGGGTCATGCTTGGGGCAACCTGGCGATGAAATCGGCCCCCGACATGGGCTTGGCGTACAGATAGCCTTGCAGGTAATCGACGTTCTGCGCCGCCAGGTACTCTCCTTGCTCCGGCGTCTCGACGCCTTCGGCGACTATTTGCAGTTCCAGCTTGTGACACAGGTCGATGACGTTATCGAGAATATGCCGCGATAGCGCTTCGACGCCGATCATGGCAACGAAACTCTGGTCGATCTTCAGGCAGTCGATCTTGAACGCCTGCAGATAGGAATGGCTGGAGTGGCCGGTGCCGAAGTCATCCAGGGCGATCTTTACGCCGATTTCATGCAGCTCGGCAAACAGGCGCTGGGTCACGTCGCTGGGCTCAATCAGCTCTCGCTCGGTCAATTCCAGCACCAGCTTGATACTGCCTTCGGGAAACGCGGCGAGGAATTCGCGACAGTCAGCGAGCAGCGTCAGGTCCTGGCAGTGCGCGGCGCTGATGTTGAAGGCCAGGTGGAACTGTTCGCCGAGCCGATGGGCGATGGGGCTGATCAACTGGGCGGTCTGATGCATCAACGAGCGGGTCATGGGGACGATTTCGCCGCAGTCTTCGGCCAGCGGAATGAACAGGTCAGGGCGCACCAACCCTAGGTGCGGATGCTGCCAGCGCATCAGGACCTCGGCGCCGGCCCAGTGTTTGTCGGTACTGCGCACCACCGGCTGGAAGTACGGCACGAACTCGGCAGCCAGGAGCGCCCGACGCAGTTCCGCCGGCGGCGAATGCGCGCGCTTGAGCAGCCAGCGACAGACCAGCCCGGCCAACAGGCCGAGGAACAGCAACAGCGCCAGCAGCGCCGGATAGTCGCTGACCATCACTTGCCAGGCGGATCCTGCCGCGAAACCGGTATGCACGCTGATGGGGTAGCGCGCCGATTGCACGGTGACCGGCGCCATGTCGAACACCGGTAGGGCCTGTTCCTGTACCTGGCCATCGGCTGATAGCCAGTCCGCTCCGACCTGCAGGATCAAATCGTTATGGCGCCCCAAGGTGTTGAGGGTATTGATCACGTGAGTGCCGTCGAGGGCAGCGAGGGCGCTCTGATCGGGATGCTGCGGGTCGTCGCGGTGGGCGCGGTACAGCAGCACCGCGCGCCCCGGCGTCACGCTGTTGCCGCTGATCAGCGACAGCCGACCGTCGACGTAATCCGCCGCGTTCAAGCGCTCGCGAAAGTCGCCGAACAGCGAGCTGCAATACAGACTGCCGCGCTCGGCGATGAGCGTGGAGCGCACGTAGGGGCGACGGGCAACCTGATCGCGCAACGCCAACTGCGCGTCGGCGCAGGGTGTGCCGGCCAATGGCAACAGCTCGTCGGCGGCACCGGCAACATTGTCGAGGATGCGCTCGATCTGCTCGACGGTTTGAGTGGCGGTCAGTTCTCCCTCGTTGACCAGCGCCCGTTCGGCTTGCCAATAAGTGATCACCAGCCCCAACAACACGGGCACAGCGCCCACGAGCCAAGGTAGCAGGGCATTGCGGCGTGCGGACTTGCGGTTCAAGGGCATAGGCATACACCAGCAGTGCAACAAGGCGGGGGCGCGGACGTCGGCCATGGCCAGGCGCGATTACGTCTTGGTCCGGGTGAGACAGCTCGATGCATGATAGCCACAAACAGGCGTGGGGGTTACTCGCAGGACTGCCAGGTTGTCGCCGATGGGTAAATGTGCAGAGGGGGGCCGGCCTCGCGCGCCGCAAGCGCCCACCCGCGAAGACAGGCAGGCGGTCTGGATCGGTGTTCAGCGTTGCCCGCGCGGCAGGCGTGACAGCCAATGGCACACGCCGGCGGTAATGACGCCCAACAGCAGCAGCGTGCCGAACATGGGAAATGCCTGGGCCTTGAAGGCCTTGGTCACTTCATTCGGGCCATAACCACTGTGGATGGTGTAGCCGTAGTGCGCCGACACCTGCACTGCATGATGATCGCCATGGTCGTCGAAGTCATAAGCCGATATCCGTCCCTCGGGATCGAGAAACAGCCCGTTGTGTTCGAGTAGCACGGTGGCACCGTTGCGGGCGTGGGCGAGGTTTTCGCCCAGTACCAGGGCATCGACCACGGCGTTGACACTGTTGCGCCCCTCGAACCGGCGAAACAGCAACGAAGGTTGTTCAGGCATCGAAGTGCTGGCAGTGCGCAGAATCAATTTGTTGGTCGAGTTCATATCCGGGGTTACAGGGCGGGTGAACTCGCCGATTTCGCTACCGCAATACAGGCGTTCGCTGTCGCCCATCACGATCGAGCGTACCGAGGGGTAGCCCACTACCAGGCGGCGCATCGGTTCGAGGATGGCGCTGCACTCCTGTCCCGCCAAGGAGATGGCGCGTGCGGTCACGTCGTCGGCGCGTTCGAGGGTTCGGTCGATGTTGGCGATAGCCCGTTGTCCGGCAGCCAGGCTGTCGCGCATCAATGAGCGATCGACCTGCCAATAGAGGATCAGCATGCCGCTGATGACCGGGATCAGCCCCACAAGCGCAGACAGCAGCAAGGGCTTCAATTTGAAGGTACGGGCGGATCTGGGGTGTTGGGGGCGATGCTGGGTCATGGAGGCAATCCCTTGCTGATGAATGGCGGCTGCCCGGAGGGGGCGGCGCGGACGACTCAGGCTAAGGAATCGCAGCCGCTAGCATCCTTCCGCGAAGGGACGGTACTTGTGGGCTTTTTCATCAGGGTAGGTAGGAATGTGAGTTGGTCACCTGCAGTGGCGGCGCACTGCGCGCTCGCCTGATCCTGTGGCGTTAGTGCATCGCAGCATTCGGCAACGCCGAACGCCGGGTTACAGATTTAAAGATTCACAACATACGGGGCCCTCGTCACTCTGCTGGAGGACTACGCTTCAAGACGTACGCTTTTCAACAAAAACAATAGCCGAAAGGGCAAAGCCATGTTCAAGCGCAAAGCAATGACTGCGGGTCTGTTCGCGTTCTCTTTATGCTCATTCACGTTAGGCTGCCTCGCCAGCTCAAGCGTACAGGCCGCCGAAAAGCCTGCCAGCTTGCCCATCGGCATCACCACGTTCATGTCCGGCCCGGCCTCGGTGTTCGGCATGCCGGCCAGGGAAGCCGCGCAAATCTACCTTGACGAACTCAATGCTGGCGGTGGTATCGACGGCGTCCAGGTCGCGCCCATCTACATCGACGAAGGCGTAGGGGGTGACCGGTTGTTGTCCGAGTACCGGCGCGTGGTCCAGGAGCAAGGCGCCCAGATCATGTTGGCGTCGATCTCCAGCGGCAACTGCAACACGCTGGCCCCGGTTGCCGAAGACCTCAAGGTGGTCAACATCCTGTGGGACTGCGGCACCGAGAAGGCTATTGAAGGCCATCAATACCAGTACATCGTTCGCAGTCAGGCCAACGCCGTGACCGAAATGGTCGCCAGCGTCCTCTATCTGCTGAAGATGAAACCGGACTTCAAGACCATCGCCGTGGTCAACCAGGACTACGCCTGGGGTCGCGACTCGTGGGATATCTTCCAGACCACCCTCAAGGCCCTCAAGCCCGACGTGCAGGTGGTCGCCGAGCTGTTTCCCAAGTTCGGCGCTTCGGATTTTTCCGCCGAAGTCAGCCGCCTGCAAGTGTTGCGTCCGGACGTCGTGCTGAGCACTTCCTGGGGGGGCGACCTGGACACCTTCGTGCGTCAGGCGAGCCAGCGTGGCTTGCTGAAGAATTCGCAGTTCTTCCTCGCCCTGGGCGAGTCTTCGCTTGAGCGCCTGGGCAACAGTCTGCCCGATGGCGTGCTGATCGGCGCCCGCGGCGATCACTACTTCCTTGAACCGCGCTATATCAATGACCCTAAACACAAGGCCTTCGTCGATAAATACCGCGCCAAGACCGGTGTCTACCCGATCTATTCGGTGTACCACATGGTGCAGGCGCTGGACGCAATGACTGCCGCCTACAAAAAAGCCATCGTCGCCAATAACGGCCAGTGGCCGGATGAGGAGCAACTGGCCAGGGCCTTTCGTGGGCTGGAGTTCCGTGGCCTGACCGCCCCCGTGACTATCCGCCCCGAAGATGGCCAAGGCCTGGAAGACCAACTGTTCGGCATGACCACCAGCAGCCCCGACTACAGATTCAAAGTCCTCAAGAACATCATGATCGTGCCGGCCGCCCTGGTGACCACCCCGGCGGGCGAGTCGACCCCGGCGTGGCTTAAAACCCTGACACCGGCGCTGCTCGACAAAGTCAGCCTGCTGGATAAACAGCCATGACCCGCGACATCTTCATGCTGGCGCTGCTCGATGGGGTGTCGTATGCGGGGTTGTTGTTTCTGGTGGCGCTGGGGCTGACCTTCATCTTTGGCGTGGTGCGCATCCTCAACGTCGCCCATGGCAGCCTGTATGCCTGCGGCGGCTATGCGGCGGCGTCGCTGGGCGTGTGGCTGGGGCAGGGCGGTGATTCGCTGGCTGCCTCGCTGACGGCGCTGATCGGTGGCGCACTGCTGGTCGGGGTGGTCCTCGGCACCGTGCTGATGCTGTTGCTGCGGCGCTTTCAGGACCACGACCCGATTCTGCAACTGCTGGTCACCTTCGGCGCCTTCATGATCTTTGAAGACCTGCAGCGGATGATCTGGGGCACCCAGCCGTATTTCGTCTCCGACGTCGTCAATCAGATGGGCACCTCGCAGCTGCTGGGCGTGATGTACATGAACTACCAGCTGATGTTCGTGCCGGGCGCGGCCATTGCCGTGTACCTGCTGTTGCAGTGGTTCTTGCGGCGCACCCTCATGGGTCGGCAGATCGTTGCGGTCACCCATGATCGCGAAGTGGCGACCGCCATGGGCATCAATGCCAAGCGTATCGCCTACCTGACGTTCGTGGTCGGCGCCATGCTCGGCTCGCTGGGGGGCGCATTGGCCTCGCCGACCACCTCACTGGTGCCCGGCATCGGGGCCGACATGATCGTGCTGTCGTTCGCCGTGGTCGCCAGTGCCGGGCTCGGGCAGATCTCCGGCGCACTGATCGTTGCGCTGATGATCGGCCTGTCGCGGTCCTTCTGCGTGTACCTGATGCCCGAGCTCGAGGTAGTCATGCCCTACGTGATCATGGTGCTGGTGCTGCTGATCCGCCCGCAAGGGCTGTTCACCGTGGCGCAGGCGAGGAGAATCTGATGCGAACCACTCTGTATGGGGCGATTGCGCTGAGCGGTGTCGTACTGGGCCTGGCGGCGGCTTTCCCGTGGCTGAAGTTGCCGCTGATTCTGGCGCTGTGCTATGGCCTGGCGGCGCTGGGCATCGTCGTGCTCCTGCGGGCCGGGCAGATCTCTTTCGGTCACGCCATGTACGCCTGCATCTCGGGCTACACGGTGGCGTACCTGAGCGTGCGCTATCGCGGCCTCGACGGATTTGCGCTGATCGCGCTCGGTACCCTGGCCAGCGTGGTGGCCGGCATGCTCATTGGCGCGTTTGTAGTGCGCTACCGGGAGATCTTCTTCGGCATGCTCAATCTGGCGCTGTCGATGGTGCTGTTCACTCTGCTGGGCAAGTTCTACGCCTACACCGGCGGTACCGATGGCCTGCGTGTGGCGCGGCCGACCCTGCTTGGCTTCGACCTCGCCCGCAACGGCTTCGAAACCGCCCTGCTGGTGCTGGTGCTGGTTTGCGCGGTGCTGGTGATCTGGGGCGTGCAGCGTTATTTGCGCTCCAGCGCCGGTGAAGCGCTGATGGCGATGAAAAGCAACGAAACGCGCCTCGAATACCTGGGCATCAGTGCCAGGAAGCTGTTGTGGCAGGGCTACGTACTGTCGGCCGGGCTGTGCGGTCTGTCGGGTTCGTTGTTTGGCCTGTCGCAAGGGCTGGTGACCCCCGAGATGGGTTACTGGCTGCGTTCCGGCGAATTCGTCTTCATTGCCATTCTGGGCGGCTCGGGCCATGCACTGGGCGCGTTCGTCGGCGCCTTGCTTTACGAGTTCCTGAAGATGTACGCGGCGGTGCTGGTCAGCGGTGCCTGGCAGTTGCTGGTGGGCGCGACCTTGATCGTGATCATCTATTTTTTGCCCTCCGGCCTCAGTGGGCTGTTGCACAAACGCCGTGCGGCTCGCCGCGAATCCTTGGAGGGTGAGTCATGAGTGCGCTCCTGCAGACCCGCGGCCTGACGCTGGCGTTCGGTGGCCTGGTGGTCGCCAACGGCATCGACTTCAGCCTCGAAGAGGGCGAGCGCCTGGCCGTGATCGGCCAGAACGGCGCCGGCAAGACCACCTTCATCAATATCTGCACCGGGCTGATTCGGCCCACTGCAGGCAACGTCAGCTTTGCCGGCAATGACATCACCGGGCAGTCACCGCGGCGCATCGTGCGTCAGGGCATGGCGCGCTCGTTTCAATTACCCCAGCTGTTTCTTGAGCACAATGTGCGCCAGTGCCTGGAGCTGGCGGGCATGGCACGCCAACCACGGCTGCCATTCTGGCGACCGTTAGGGCGCAGCGCCGACGCCGTGGCGGTGGACCGCGTGCTCGAACTGGTGAGCCTGCGCGAGCGCGAACATGAGCCGGTCAGCAACTTGCCGGAGGGCCAGCGCAAGCTGCTCGATGTGGCCATGTCACTGATGCTGCAGCCACGCCTGTTGATCATGGACGAGCCCACCAGCGGCGTGTCCAGCGAAGAAAAGCACGGGATCATGGAGATCCTCATGCGCGCCCTGGACGAACAGCGGGTCACGGCCATCTTCGTCGAGCACGACGTCGATATCGTGCGCCGCTACGCCACCCGCGTCGCGGCCTGGATCAGCGGCGGCATCGCCGCCGACGGCACGCCGGACGTAGTGCTTGCCGACCCCACTGTGCAACGCCAGGTGCTGGGCATCTGAGGAGCTGACCATGCTGCACTTCGACACTATCAGCGCCGACATCGTCAAAGTCCCGGTGCTGCGTAACATCCAGGCCGAGCTGCCACCGGGCAGCATCGTTGCCGTCGTGGGCCGCAACGGTGCCGGCAAGACTACGCTGCTGCGGGCGATCATGGGCTTCGTCAAGCTGCGCAGCGGGCGGATTCTGTTCGACGGCACTGATCTGGCCAGCGTGCCGGCACATAATCGCACGCGTCTGGGCATCGGCTACGCGCCCCAGGAACGGGTGATGTTCCCGAGCCTGACGGTAGAAGAAAACCTGCGTTTGCCCTGCCAGGTCAGCGGCTTCAAGAAAGCAGCCGTCGACGAGCGCCTGAGCATGACGTTGGAAGTGGTCCCGCAACTCAAGGACATGCTTGCGCGCTCCGGCGCGGCACTGTCCGGCGGCCAGGGCAAGATCGCCGCCCTGGGCCGGGCGCTGATGATCGGTACGCGCCTGGTGCTGCTCGACGAACCATTCCAGGGCCTGGCCCCGGCCTTGGCCAATCAGTACAGCGAAGCCCTCAAGCGCCTGCAGCAGACCCAGCCACAGCTGTGCATCCTGGTGACCGAATCCAACGCCAGCCTGCTCAAGGATGTGCCCGATCGCACACTGCATATCGAACGTGGCGCACTGCTGCCCGAACAGCCGAAGGCGCCATCGCGCCCCGATCAACCGTTTTCTTCCCTGAGCCTGGAGGCTTACTCATGAGCAAGCTGTTTATCGGCGGTCAGTGGCACGTGGCATCCAGCCAAGACAGCATCCCGGTGTTCGCACCCGCCACGGGCGAACAATACGCAACCATCGGCCGTGGTCAGGCCGAGGACATCGACCTTGCCGTCAAGGCTGCCCGCGCGGCGCTGGCGGGCGAGTGGGGTAGGCTGAGCGCCACCGAACGCGGCCGGACCCTGACCCGTATCGGCGTCAAGATCCTCGATCACATCGATGAACTGGCCGGGATCGAAGCCAGGGACACGGGCAAGCCGTTGGCCCTGGCACGCAAGGACATCGAAGCGCTGGCACGTTACTTCGAGTTTTACGGCGGCGCTGCCGACAAGGTTCACGGTGAAGTCCTGCCGTATCTGCCGGGCTACTCGGTGACCGTGCAGCGCGAGCCGTTCGGCGTAGTCGGCCACATCATTCCGTGGAACTACCCGGCGCAGATGCTTGGCCGCACGCTGGGGCCGGCGTTGGCCATGGGTAACACCTCGGTGGTCAAACCGGCCGAAGATGCCTGCCTGACCTCATTGCGCGTCGCCGAACTGGCGGTCGAGGCCGGTTTGCCCGCCGGCGTGCTCAACATCGTCACCGGCTATGGGCGCGAGGCGGGTGCAGCGTTGGCCGAGCATCCAGGCATCAACCTGATCACCTTTACTGGCTCGCCACAGGTTGGCACGGCCATCCAGACCGCCGCAGCGAAGAACTACGTCAAATGCGTGCTGGAGCTGGGCGGCAAGTCACCACAAGTGGTGTTTGCCGATGCCGATCTCGATAAAGCGGTGCCCATCATCGTCGGCGCGATCATCCAGAACGCCGGGCAGACCTGTTCGGCGGGCAGCCGCTTGCTGATTCAACGCGAGGTGTTCGACGAGGTGGTCGCCCGCGTCGCCGAGCGTTTTTGCCAGATGCGTGTCGGCGCCCCGGACAGCGCGCCGGACTGCGGGCCGATCATCACCAAAGCGCAGTTCGGCCGGGTCAACGAGTTCGTCGCCTATTGCCGCGATTCCGGGCTGCCGGTGCTGGCCGAGGGCATCCTCGATGCCGAGCTGCCCAGCGCGGGGTACTACGTGCGGCCGATGATGTTCGGGCCCGTGCCCAGAGACCATCGCCTGGCCCGCGAAGAAGTCTTCGGGCCGGTGCTGGCGGTGCTGCCTTTCGATGATGAAGACGATGCCGTGGCCCTGGCCAACGGCACCGAATACGGCCTGGTGGCGGCGATCTGGACCGAGAACGGTGCGCGCCAGCAGCGGCTGTCACGGCGCCTTGAAGGCGGGCAGGTGTTCATCAACTGCTACGGCGCCGGAGGCGGTGTGGAGCTGCCGTTCGGTGGTATCCGCAAGAGTGGCCATGGTCGCGAAAAAGGCTTTATGGCGCTGGAAGAATTCAGCCTGACCAAAACGGTCGTCAGCCACCACGGGTGACAGCGATTATTCGAATGCATCAGAGCAGGAGCCTTGAATGAAAATCAGAGCTGCGGTACTTCGCGAATCGGGCCTGTCGGCGCCGTTTGCGCAAAGCCGACCCTTGCACATCACCGAACTGGACCTGGCGCCGCCGGGGCCGGGGGAGGTGAAAGTGAAGATGATCGCCGCCGGATTGTGCCATTCCGATCTGTCGGTGATCACTGGTGTACGGCCCCGACCGCTGCCCATGGCCTTGGGGCATGAAGCCAGCGCACAGGTGGTGGAAGTCGGCGCCGGGGTACGTAACGTGCGGGTCGGGCAGACGGTTGTGCTGGTGTTCGTGCCCAGCTGCGGGCATTGCGTGCCGTGCATGGAGGGCCGCCCGGCGTTGTGCGAGCCGGGTGCCGAAGCCAATGGCAAGGGCGAGATGCTTGAGGGTGGCTATCGCCTGAGCGCGGAGGGCAGTCATGTCAGCCATCACTGCGGGGTCTCGGCGTTCGCCGATCACGCTGTGGTGAGTGCGCGTTCGTGCATCCCTGTCGACGACAGCATCGATCCGGTCGAGGCCGCGGTATTCGGTTGTGCCGTACTCACCGGGGTGGGCGCGGTGGTCAATACCGGCAAGGTCACGCCAGGGGCGTCGGCATTGATCGTCGGCCTGGGCGGTGTAGGTTTGAGCGCCTTGCTGGGCGCCAGGGCGGCCGGTGCCCATCCGCTGATCGCGGTGGACGTGCAGGCCTCCAAACTGGAGTTGGCGTTGTCCCTGGGCGCTACCGCTGCGGTCAACGCCCGGGACCCGGACGCCGTGGCGCAGATCCGCGAGCTGACCCGCGGCGGTGTGGATTTCGCCTTCGAGTTCGCCGGTTCCGTACCCGCCATGGAGCTGGCCTACGGTGCTACCCGGCGCGGTGGCACCACGGTCACCGCCGGGTTGCCTCGCCCCGACGATCGCTGGCCCCTGCAACAGCTCAGCCTGACGGCCGAGGAGCGCACGGTGAAGGGCAGTTACATCGGTTCCTGCATACCGGCCCGCGACGTGCCGCGCTACCTGGGTTTATACCGCAGCGGCGCCTTGCCGGTGGACCGTCTGATTGGCCGCAAGCTGGCGCTCGAAGACATCAACGAAGGTTTCGACGGGCTGGCCAGTGGCAACAGCCTGCGCGACCTGATCGTGTTCTAGAACCTCTTTTTCCGGAGAACAACATGGCTCAACTACAAGACAAGATCGCCATCGTCACCGGTGCCGCGAGTGGTTTCGGCGCCGGTATCGCTCGGTTATACATTGCCGAAGGTGCCAAGGTGATCCTCGCCGACATCAACGCCGAGGCGGCCGAGCGCCTGGCCACCGAGCTGGGTAGCAACGCCCGCGCGGTGCGCTGCGACGTGACGCAGGGCGATCAGGTTCAAGCGGCGGTCGAGTTCTGCGTTGGCGTCTTCGGGGCGCCGGATATCGTCGTCAACAATGCTGGCACCACCCACCGCAACCAGCCGTTGATGGACGTCGACGAGAAGACCTTCGACCGGGTGTTCGATGTCAACGTCAAATCGATCTTTCACATGGTCAAGGCGGTGGTGCCGTTGATGCGTCAGCGTGGCAGCGGCTCGATCATCAACGTCGGCTCGGTGGCGGGCATTCGGCCACGGCCGGGGCTGACCTGGTACAACGGCTCCAAAGGCGCAGTGAATCTGCTGTCCAAGTCCCTGGCCGTGGAGTTGGGGCCCGATGGGATCCGGGTCAACAATATCTGCCCGGTGATGGGCGAGACGGCGTTGCTGGAGGATTTCATGGGCGTGCCGGACACCCCGCAGAACCGTGCGCGGTTCATTGCGACCATTCCGTTGGGGCGCCTGTCGACGCCTGCGGATGTGGCTGCGGTGGCGCTGTTTCTGGCCAGCGACGCCGCAGCGTTCCTCAATGGCGTCGAGCTGCCGGTGGATGGTGGGCGGGTGGTTTGAGGCAGATTCAGCAGCGTTGATGTGTACTACCCCGCCCAAGGCACCATCACATGAGCCCGCGCGCGATCGGCATCGACCAGTTGCGCGTTGGGCTCATCGGTGCTGTCCACCCAGGCTTCGGCCTCTTCGCGGCTGCGGCCGAAGCGCATATGGCGCTCCACCAACCGCGCACGACGCTGCGCCGGGCTGACCGCGACGAACCACAGATCATCGAAGCATTGGGCCACCGGCGCCCAGCCACCTTCTGACAGCAGCAGATAATTGCCTTCGCTGATAATCAGCGGCACCTCGGCGGCCACGGGGATCGCGCCCGCCAGGCTTTCCTCGATCTGCCGATCGAACAGCGGTGCATACACGGTTTCCCCCGGCTGCTGCGCCTTGAGGCGATGCAACAACGCCAGATAACCCTGCACATCGAAGGTATCCGGCGCGCCTTTGCGCTCGGCCCGCCCCAGGCGCGCGAGTTCCCGATTGGCCAGGTGAAAACCGTCCATGGGCACCACCACGGCGTGTTCGCCCAGGGCCTCGGCGAGCAACTGCGCCACCGTCGATTTGCCCGAGCCGGGGGTACCGGCAATTCCCAGCAAGCGCCGCCCACCGCTGCGAATCATCATCCGCGCGCGGTCGACCAGGCCCTTGGGCAGTTGCGGCAGGGCCGCGGCAGTTTGCGTCATGTGAAGGCTCCGATTGCTGTTGGGGTGCCGGTATGACAACGGCAAACGCGATTTGCTGCTTGCACCGCCCAGGGAATTTATTCGGCACTTATGCGTACTAACAACTGTTACAGGAAATTTCAGAGCAGTCCGCGAAGGCTCTAACGCAGGCTGTCCAATAACATCGGGCCAACGGGATGACCCCATGACGACATACAACAACGTCGCAACTGAAGTAAAACGCCGCCCTGGGCTGGTGATCGGCATCGCCGTCATCGCCGCCTTGGGCGGTCTGCTGTTCGGCTACGACACCGGCATCATCGGCGTCGCGCTGCTGGGCCTGGGCAGGGAGTTTGCCCTGAACGACACCCTCAAACAGCTGGTGACCGGGGGGATCATCTTTGGTGCCTTGTTCGGTTGCCTGGGCAGTGGACCGATCTCCGACCACTTCGGCCGGCGCCGCTCGATCATCCTGGTGGGCATCGTTTTCGCCATCGGTTCGTTGCTGTCGGCGGTGTCACCCAGTGTGCCGATCCTCATTCTCTCGCGCTTTCTGCTGGGGCTCAGCGCCGGCAGTGCGACGCAGATCATCCCGGTGTACATCGCCGAGGTGGCGCCGCCGGAGCATCGCGGCAAGTTGGTGGTGCTGTTCCAGTTCATGGTGGTGTTCGGCATTACCGTGGCGTACTTCACCGGTTTCGGCCTGGGCGATCACTGGCGGTGGATGTTCGGCCTGGGCGTGGTGCCGGCGATCATTCTGCTGCTGGGCATGACCGTACTGCCCGAGAGCCCGCGCTGGCTGCTGGTCAAATCCCGTGAGGCACAAGCGCTGGCGGTCCTGCGCAGTGTGCGCAGCAGCGATCAACAGGCCAGCGACGAGCTGGAGGAAATCAAGACCATCAGCCTCAAGCAGCCCGAAGGCGAATGGCGCGACCTGGCCAAGCCGTGGATCCGTCCGGCCTTGCTGGTGGGGGCGTGTATCTCGATGTTCTCGCAGATCACCGGTAACAACGCGCTGATCTACTACGCGCCGACGATCCTCACGCAGGCCGGGTTCTCCGATCAGGTGGCGGTGCTGGCGACCGGCAGCAGTACTTTGCTGATCGTGCTGATGACCGTGGTCGGCAGTTGGCTGGTGGACAAGTATGGCCGCCGCCGGTATCTGCTGTGGATGATCCCCGGTTCCATCGTCGCCTTGGCGCTGATGGGTTATCTGTTCATGGGCGCCGGCCCGACCACCGATACTCAGCGCTGGGTGGTGGTGGCATGCCTGGCGGCCTATCTGATGCTCAATTGCGGCGGCTTCGGCGTGTGTATCTGGCTGATCAACGCCGAGGTCTACCCGCTGTTCGTGCGCGGCAAGGGCGCAAGCGTCGGGGCGTTCAGCCACTGGTTCTTCGATTTGATCGTGACCTTGACCACGCTCAGCCTGGTGACCTGGCTGGGCGTCGCCTACACGTTGTGGCTCTACACCGGGATCTCGCTGCTGTCGCTGATTTTCATCTACCGCTACGTGCCTGAGACCATGGGCAAGAGTCTCGAAGAGATCGAGCACGCGCTGCGCGAGAAGCGGTTCTACCCGTATCAACAGAAGTGAGCCACCTGTAGCGAGGCGGCTCGCCCCCGAAAAATGATGCCCCCTCACAGCGAGGGGACGGTCTGTTTTCGGGGGCAAGCCGCCCTCGCTACAGGGATTTGTCAGGCGTGCGTGCTGAGCTGATTGGCAAACTGCCCGATCGCGTCCACCACTTTGCGCGCGCCGTCCTGAATCTCGACGATCACACCACCGGCCTGGTCGGCCAATTCCTTGCCTTCGCCCGCTTGCCGTTTGCCGGTGTCGATCAGGCCTACGGCAGTCGCCGCCAACGCCTGATTCTGCTGGACCACCGCAGTGATCTCTTCGGTGGCCTTGCTGGTGCGCGAGGCCAACTGGCGCACTTCATCGGCCACTACCGCAAAGCCACGCCCTTGCTCCCCGGCGCGGGCCGCCTCGATGGCCGCGTTGAGCGCCAGCAGGTTGGTCTGTTCGGCAATGCTGCTGATGGTCTTGATGATGGTGCCGATCAACTGGGACTGGTTGTCCAGCGCCGCGATGCCTTCCACCGCCTGATCCATGCAGGCCGCGAGCTGGCTCATGACCGCGACGGTCTGCTTGACCACGGCGGCGCCGTTCTGCGCATTGGCATCGGTATCTTTCGAGGTGCTGAACGCGATATTGGCGGCTTCGGCCACGGCGATGTCGCGGTTGACCTGATCAGTGATTACCGTGGCGAATTTGACCACCTTGTAGAGTTTGTCGTGGGCATCGAACACCGGGTTGTAGGAGGCTTCGAGCCACACCACATGGCCATTTCGGTCGATACGCTTGAAACGGTCGGCGACGAATTCACCGCGGCGCAGTTTTTCCCAGAATGCTTTGTAGCCTTGAGAGTTGTATTCCTCGGGGTCGCAGAACAGCCGATGGTGCTTGCCTTTGATTTGGTCGAGGGAGTAGCTCATGCCTTGTAGAAAGCGATCGTTGGCCGTGATCACCTCGCCGTCGAGGTTGAACTCGATCACTGCGGTAGAGCGCAGCAGTGCCTTGATCAGGCTCTCGTCCTCGCGGGAGCGCTCGATGGTGCGGGTGAGGTCGTTGCAATACATTGAGTAATGGCGGACCACGCCGCTGCTGTTCTTTATCGGCTGCACCACGGCGCGCAGCCAGGCTTCTTTGCCATTGCCGCGCAGCAGGCGCACCGCGCCGCTATGGTGTTCGCCACGGGTCAGGGCGTTTTTGAACCTTTTGTAGATGTCGTCGTTTTTCAGGTAAGCGGGCACCAGCTCTTCGACATGCTTGCCCACCAGGCTGGCGGTGGGGTAGAGCATTTCCTTCTCGAAATTGGCATTGGCGGACTCGATCCGGCCCTGCGGGTCCAGGTACAGCGCCAACATCTCGCTATCAAGGCTGTCACGGACCTGCTCGACCGACGACAGCTCTTCGCGCAGCGCTGCCAGTTCCTGCTTCAAATGCTTGTTGAACATCGCCCGTGCCCAGCCTGTGATTTTAGGATTATCACTGCATCGGCATGCCAGGGCTGGACTTGAGCGATGGGCGCACAGATAAACTGTGCACCCGAGCGTACCGGGCAAGTTGTCAGATACACGTTTATGCGCAGGCTGGACTTGTCAGGTTTTGGCGCGGATTTTTTGTATTTCTACCGAAATGCACCTTGCGCCCGCTGCCCAATCGTCAACCCGCCTGCACCTGCGACAACGGCCTGGCGACCTCTTCCAGCGACTTGCCCTCGGCCGCCACGCCCCATATGCCCTGTACTGCGCCAGCGATGATCATTAACGCCGCGCCGATCAGATAGCCGATGAACACATTCGTACGGTCGTGACTCTGGATCAGCGCACCGAACAACGACGGGCCGACGATGCCGCCCAGGCCGGTGCCGAAGGCGTAGAACACGGCGATGGCCAAGGCGCGGATTTCCAGCGGGAAGGTTTCGGCCACGGTCAGATAGGCCGAACTGGCCGCTGCCGAGGCAAAAAAGAAGATCACCATCCAGGCGATGGTCTGCTGGGTCACGTCGAGAATTCCCTGCTGGAACAAGTAGCCGCTGATGGCCAGCAGCACGCCGGACAGCGCATAGGTGCTGCTGATCATTACTCGCCGACCGATGACATCGAACAGCCGGCCCAGCAGCAGCGGCCCGCAGAAGTTGCCCAGCGCGAAGGGCAGCACGTACCAGCCGATATGCTCGGAGGGCACGTTGTAGAAATCGGTCAGCACCAGGGCGTAGGTGAAGAAAATCGCGTTGTAGAAAAACGCCTGAGCGGTCAGCAGCGTCAGGCCCACCAGGGCGCGCTGGCGGTGGACCACGAACAGGCTGGTGAACACCTCCTTGAGCGGCGTGTGGTCTCGGGCATGCAGGCGCAGGGGCTTTTCGGTAATCGGCGGGATGTCGATGCCGCGCTCGCGGTAGTGCTTCTCGATGTTTTCGACGATGCGTGTGGCCTCTTCAGGCTGATTGTGGATGATCAGCCAGCGCGGGCTCTCTGGCACCCACAGGCGCATCAGCATGATCACCAGGCCCAGCACCGCGCCGATACCGAAGCACAGGCGCCAGCCCAGGTCGCCGCCGACATGGGCGGGATCGAGCAGGATGATCGAGCCAAAGGCCCCCAGCGCAGCACCCACCCAGAAGGTGCCGTTGATGGTCAGGTCGACCCAGCCGCGAAAGCGCGCCGGGGTGAACTCCTGAATCGTCGAGTTGATCGCCGTGTATTCACCGCCGATGCCGGCACCGGTCAGGAAGCGGAACAGCAGAAAACTCCACAGGCTCCACGAAAACGCTGTCAGTGCGGTGGCGCCGACATACAGGAACAGGGTGATGAAAAACAGTTTGCGCCGGCCCAGGCGGTCGGTCAGCCAGCCGAAGAACAGCGCGCCGAGTACCGCGCCGGCGATGTAGACCGCGCCGGCCAGGCCTATGTCGGCATTGCTCATGTGCAGCGCGGGGCTGCTTTTCAGCGCGCCGGACACCGAACCCGCCAGCGTGACCTCCAGCCCGTCGAGCAACCAGGTGATGCCCAGGGCGAACACCAGCAAGGTATGAAAGCGCGTCCAAGGCAGCCGATCGAGGCGCGCGGGCAGGTCGGTTTCGTAGATGCGGTCTTGCGCGGTGTTCGTATCGCGAGCGGCGGGGGACAGTGCTTGGGTGCTCATGGCAACTCCTTTTGTTGTTGGGGCAGGCCCATGACAGTGGAGTTGTCGCGATTGCCATCAGTTCAAACAGTACGCCGCCAAACGCGCGCTTCGGACTTCACCTTGATAGAGATGCACACAGGTCGCGACGAAGTGTCATGTGTTGGCATCGACACTTCGCGCCACCTGGCACGGTATCCTTAGGCGGTCATTTGCGCTGCAGACCACCGACCGGCGCCAGCCAGTTCTGTGCCTTGTCATCCAGCCATTGCTGGGCCGTGGCCGATTGCTTGAGCCGGGCATCGAGGAAGGCGATGGTCACGGCGGCCACGCTGCCGGCCTGCCGAGCATCGAAACCAGGGTTGGCCGGGCGACCGGGACGGCGGTTGGGGCCTGACGGATCATCCTCACCACCGCGCGGCTTTTTGTCGCTCTTGTCGACCTTGGCGATGGTGCCGGACAACACCGTGTGGGTCGCGTCGTTGAGTGTGAGCTGGTAGCCGTCATGGCTCAGGCCGCGGAACAGAGCGAAGCGTTGTTGAGCACTGGCGATCCAGCTGAAGGGGTCCTCATCCATAGGACCGGTCACCGCCAGCAGCGGCGAGTCGATCTGGCTGTAGCGCCGATCGTCGACGCCCCCTGGCACGTAGGGGCTGAGCAAAATGGTCGCGAGCGGTTTCCAGTCAACGGGCCGTGGCTGGCCGGGCTGACGTTCACCGGCCAGGGCGGCGGCGGTCTGTGCACCCAGATCGAAACCGGCGACGGCGACTTTGCTGGTATCCAGCGCGGCGAAACCGGCCTCGCCCGCCTGGCCGCGACGTCGAGCCTCGCTGAGGATACGGTTGACCTCTGCTACCCGGTTGGCCGCCGGTGCCTCGGCAAAAGCGTTGGCGGCAATGGTGCGAAAAGCGCCGTCACGGGCGTTGCTGCTGTTGTAGATCGAAGCGTTGTCCCGGGTGGCCTGGATCGACAGCACTGCGTAGCCGGCGTCGGCCCAGGTCTGGCGCCACAGCTCGCCGCCGTTGGCGCCTTCGCCAAGGCCGGGCAGGTAGATGATGACCGGGACGTTCTTGACGCCTTCGGGCACCAGCAGGGAAAGATCCACTTCGTGTTTGCCCTGTTCTTGCGCGCCCGGTCGTTGGCCGTCCTGCTGCTGGCCACCCCAGGCCCAACGGGTGTCAAAACTGGCGAACTTGAAGTGCTGCGGTGCGGTGTAGGCCGATTTCAGGTAGGTCTGGGTCGAAATGAACGGCGGCTCATCCTTGTCGGGCTGGCTGGAGCAGGCACCCAGCGCGAGGGCAAGGCCGAGCAGAAGGGGACAGGCGAAGCGAACAGTAGGGGCGGGCATGGGCATGGGGTTGCAACCGGACCTTGCAGAATGGAGCCGCATTATGACCGTAGTGTCGCCAGCATGGAGTACGAATGAGTATCAACGAGGTAAAAAGTTGGTAAAGACGCCCTCGCGCATCCTGCCGCCTATAGCGAAAGGCTTACACGCCGTGGTGGCGTTTGGCTCTATGCCGACACGGCACGGCGCAGTAATCTAGACCTATCCACAGCGGCGCAGGTAGTGCCACTGGATCAAGGATGATCGACCATGGCCTGGATGGCCGCCGACAGGAGTTGGAATGGTCTTGGGAAAACCCGCTTCGGCGGGTTTTTTTTCGTCTGCGAGGCCTGCATGGCAAACAATCTTCTACTTTACGCTACGTGCCTGTCCGGGCTCATCGGCACGGCTTCGGCCGCCGACGACTGGACCCGCGTCGGTCCGCTGGGCGACACCCCCGCCCATGTGCGCGCCGACTTGCCGCTGTCCGATCAGCAGAATCGTGGTCACTGGGCGCTCGATCCGCAGTTCAGCGATGAATTCAACGGCAACACCCTGGACGCCAGCCGGTGGCATCTGGTCGCGCCTGGCAAGCCGGAGGAGGGCATCGGCCCGGCGCCCTCGGTGTTCGTGCATGAGAACGCCACGGTCAGCGATGGCCTGTTGAAGATCGTGTTTCGCAAGCAGCAAGTGCCGTTCATGAACGGCAATCCGGATTTCGCCTACACCACGGCGCTGGTGCGCAGCCAGGAACGCACCCGCTATGGCTATTACGAGACCCGGGCCAAGGCCATGGATTCCGGGGCCTCCAGTGGATTTTTCCTGCACTGGACCGGCTTGCCTGACAACGCCACCGAGATCGATATCTTCGAGATCGGCGGGCGCACCACCCACCCTGAGTTCGACCGCGCCTACCACATGCATGCCCACGTATGGCGCACCCCGACCAGTGATCAGCACCTCGATGTCGGCAAGGCCTGGACGGCGCCTTGGCGGCTGGCCGAGGCTTACCACGTTTACGGTTTTGACTGGAGCGCGGAAAAACTGGTCTGGTATGTGGACGGTGTGAAGGTGCGCGAAGCACCCAATACCCACTGGTTCTTCCCCATGCAGCTGGTTTTCGACAGTGAGGCGATGTGGGCCTGGTTCGGCCCGGTGGACGACGCGTATCTGCCGTCCACCTTCGATATCGATTACGTGCGGGTGTGGCGGCAGGCGGATTGATAGTGCTTGCCAGCGCCCTTTCGCGGGCACGGCTCCCGCGGTTGACGCATGTCTGGCTGGGAGCCAGCTCTGCCCGCGAAGAGGCCAGCGCTGCTGGCGAAGGCCTCAATCAATATGCAACCGCTCGATCTTGCCCAGGATCACCGTGTACGAAAACACCCCGATCATCGCCACGATCGCGCAAAACCCCAGAGCCCACTGGAACGAGCCGGTGCTCTGCACGATGAAACCGATGGTGATCGGGGTGATGATCCCGGCCAGGTTGCTGGCAAAACTGATGACGCTGCCGGTCATGCCCACCAGATTGCGCGGAGCGATCTCCGAGACGACCACCCAGTTGGTCGACGACATGCCTTGGGCGAAAAACGCGAACGACAGAATGCCCACCACCAAGATGTTGGAACTGGTGAAGTTGGCCAGCACGATGGTACCGGTCAGCAGCAAGCCGATGACCATCGGCGCCTTGCGCGCGAAGTTGACGCTCATGCCGCGCTTGATCATCCAGTCGCCCCACGCGCCGCCGAACATTACCCCCATAGCCGCAGCCAGATACGGGCCGATCGAGGCGAAGCCTGCGTGCAGCATGGTCATGCCACGCTCCTGGATCAGATAGGTCGGGAACCACGTCAGGAAGAAGTACAGGGTGCAGGTGGCTGCCAGCTTGCCGATGCACACGCCCCAGATCTGCCGGTAGGTCAGCAGCTTGCGCAATTGGTCCCAGCGAAATGCCTGGCCCTTGGCGGTATCGGTGGTGATGGCGCCGCCTTCACGGATATACGCCAGCTCGGCGGTGTTGGCCTGGGTTGCCTCGTCAGGGTCGCGATACACCCGGAACCACACCAGGGTCCAGACCAATCCCAGGCCACCGGAAACGAAGAACACCTCGCGCCAGCCATAGGTCTGCGCTATCCAGAACACCGGCGGGGTCAGCAGCGCAGTGCCCACATAGACGCCCATGGAGCAGACGCTGCCGGCCACCCCGCGTTCCTTCTGCGGGAACCAGTTGGTCACCAGCTTGTTGTTGGCCGGAAACGCCGGCGCTTCGGCGGCGCCCACGCCCAGGCGCATGCCGAACAGCGACATGAAACTCCCGGAAAAGCCCTGCAGCACCGTCAGCAAAGACCAGCCGCCCAGGCAGGCGCCATACGTCTTGCGCGTGCCGAAACGGTCCAGGAAGTAGCCGCCGGGCAGGGTTGCCGCGGCATAGGCCCAGGAGAACGCCGAGAACATGAAGCCCATCGCCACCGGGCTGACGCTGAACTCTTTGGAGATCAGCGGGGCGACGATGGACATGTTCGAGCGGTCGAGATAGTTGATGATGGTGCCGATGAACACCATGCTCAGCATCAGCCAGCGCGTGCGGGTGCGATAGGGCGTAGCGGTGCCAGCATACGATTTGGCGCGTTGGGTAGTTTCCAACATGACGGACTCCGTAGTTATTTTTATCGAGAGCGGTTTGCTTGAGTCGGGTGCCGCGTGCTTGCAGGCAAAGCGTCAGTCCAGCAGGCTGGCATCCACCCCCAGGGTGGCAGCCCATTCGCGCAGGCTCGCCTGTACCCCGGGGTTGACCTTCACCCCCTCGCGGCGGGCGCGGGCGATGTTGGCGGTGGCCTGTTCGCCCGGCAGACGCACCGGCTGCAGTGGGTCGATCGGCGCGCAGGCGTGACAGGCCTCCACCAGATAGTCCATCTGCTCGAGCGATTGGCCAGCGCCGGCGAAGGCGTTGGGGTCGATCAATTGCAGGTAGACGTTGGCGCCCCAACGTTTGGGGGCGTCGCGGCGGCCGAATCCGGCCAGGCCCTGGGTCAGCGCTTCGACCATCAGCGCCAGGCCGAAGCCTTTGTGGCCCGCCTCGCTGCCGCCCAGCAGCATCAGGCTGCCGCGCTCGCTTGCCGCTTCCACCACCCGCGGATCGCGGGTGGGCCGGCCCTGACTGTCGAGTAGCCAGGGCTGCGCGAACTGCTCGCCAGCGGCGACTTTTTCGCGGGTCATGGAGATGGTCGTCAGCGAGGCGCAGGTATCCACCAGCACCGGGGCGGTCGAGGTCGGGAAGGCAAAGGCGAAAGGGTTGGGGCTGAATAACGCCTGCTTGCTGCCGAAGGGCGCCACTGCCTGGGTGTGCGGCCCGGAGGAGGCGATCATTGCGTAGTAGCCGCGGTCGGTGGCCTGTTTGGCCAAGGCCGCGAGGCAACCGATGTGGTGGCTGCGACGCATGGCGAAGGTGAACACGCCGTGCTCGGCCACCCGCTCGAAGCCCAGGGTCAGGGCGCGCTGCATCAGCCACAGGCCGGGCAGGTAATCACCATCCCAGACCACGGTGGCGCCGGTATCGCGCACGGTTTCCGGCACGCCGGTGGCGGTCATGCCACCGCCCTGGAGCTCCTTGAGGTAGGCGCCGCATTGCGCCAGGCCATGGGTTTCGCGGCCGAGCATGTCGGTCAGCAGCAGCAGGTCGGCGACGCAATGGGCTTTTTCGCTGTCCATGCCGGCGGCGCCGAACAGTGTGGCGGCCAGGCTCGCCAGGGCTTGCGGGGGACGGTAGAGCGCAACGACAGGCATGCACACCTCTTCTTGTCAGCGTTTTTATTGGATCAGCCCGAAAGTGATCGGGAGCAGTGCCGTTCACGCTAAATCAGGGGCTTGATACCGTCTACGCTTGCGTATGAATCAGTTGATACCTATTGTGCATCGATGATTACCCTTGCCCAGTTGCGTTGCTTCCTTGCCGTCGTCGACGAGATGAATTTTCGTCGCGCCGCCGCGCGCCTGAACATGACTCAGCCACCATTGACGCGGCAGATCCAGGCCCTGGAGCATCAGGTCGGCGCACCCTTGTTCGACCGCAGCTCGCGTCATATCCGCCTGACGGCCGCCGGTGAGCATTTCGTGCGCTCGGCCCGACGCATCATGGCGCAGTCGCTGGACGCGGTACGCGATGCCCGGCGTATCGCGGGCGGCGACAGTGGCGCCTTGACCATCGCTTTCACGGCGGCCTCCAGCTACGTGTTCTTGCCGCGCATGGTGGCCCTGCTAAGGGCGCAGATGCCGGAGGTGTCGTTGACCCTGCGGGAAATGACCTCCCCCCAACAGTGGGCGGCGTTGCGCGATGAGCAGATCGATATCGGCCTGTCGCGCCCGCCCATGATCCAGGCCGGCATCGATTCGCAGCGCGTCTACCGCGAACGCCTCTGCGCGGTATTGCCCGTTGGGCATGCTTTGGCCGAGGCCGGTGCAATCGCCCTCGAAGCCTTGGCCGGCGAGACATTGATCACCTATCCGCCGGTCGAGGCGCTGTACCTGCATGACTTGATCAATGGCTGGTTGCACGTTCGCGGGGTGACCTTCGCCGATGTTCAGCATGTCACGCAGACCCACTCGATCCTGGCGCTGGTGGCCGCCGGGCTAGGCGTCGGCATCGTGCCGCAATCGGTAGAACGCTTCATGCCGGCCGAAGTGGTGCTCAAGCCGATAGTGGGAGCCGAGGAGGTGAGCGTGGACCTGATCCTGGCGTGGCGGCGCACTACCGACAACGCCGCCTGCCAACCGGCCGCGCGGTTGATCATCGAAACCTTGGTGGGCCCCTGAGCCCCTGCCTGCAGGTGTGAGTGCAAGCAGGTGATTAGTTAGCATGCGAAGTATTATCCTCGGCGCCGATGTTCACTATCGTCAGCAGTGATTTCTGCCCCCGCAGGCAGCTCCCTAAAATGGCCCCACAGACCAAGGAGCTACCACCATGCCAGCCACTCAATCGATTCTTCGCCGTTTTACCTTCATTTTCGCTGCGGTTGCCGTCACCGTCCTCAGCGGCTGTGCCACGTCCCAGCAAGCCTACCTGGCCGACTCCAGCCCGGCGCAAAGCATCCAGTGCAATGGTGTATTCGGTAGCTGGGATGCTTGCCGCTCGCAAGCGGTGATCGCTTGTGGCGATACCGGTTATCAGGTAATTGCCCGCAATCACATCGATGGACTGTCCGAGCCTGAAGCTGAGCAGCGTGTCGCCAGCCAGTCTTTCCATGAGCGCAACATGCTGATTCAGTGCGGCGTCGGCGCCACCCGCCTGGCCGGCTTGAGCTCCCACTCGGACGCCAGCGCCGAGCTCTGAGGGTGCCAGTGGCGCCGAGGAAGGTCTGTATCGGCGCCCCGATGCAAGTTGTCACTAGCTGTGAGCACCGTTGAACGACTATTCTGAACCCTGCGCAATGTATTCCGTCCAGATGTAATAGAAGCGTCTGGTCCGGTATTGCTCCATCCTCAAAAGCATCCTTTGAAGCCATTTTCAAAGTGATATCCGGGCAGACCAGGGGAGGACAGTCGGTGATACCCATCCGTGAATTGCGCCAGATCATAGAATCAAGTTTCGGGCCGATGACGTGCAGTTGCGCAGTCAACCCCGGCGGTACGTTGACGATCGAAGTCACCGACCCCCACACGGGCCAGGTCGACTTGCTGGTGGTGGGAGTTCCCACGCAAAAGCTCGTGTCAGTGCGCGCCATCAATGACCTGATTGCCGAACTCAGGGCCGATCTGCGGGCCAACCAGGAATGGTTCAGCCGCCACCATCAGCCGTCTGGCGGCAGCAAGACGCACAATAACTGACGTCGCGCTCGCTTCTTGAGGCGAGCCCTGCGGCAGAGTCCTGGGTGTAGGCACGCTGTGCCGGCCTCATCGCGAGCAAGCTTTGCTCCCACAAGTGTTCGGCGATTCGATCGCGAGCTGTATTGGCAAGGCTTGCGTGCGAAAGCGATCCTCTGGACCGCCATACCGGGCAAATTGCCACGTTATCCGAGCCTCCCTACCAGCGGCAGTTGCCTGAACGGGGCATATGCCCTATGTTCACCGTTTCGCCCCTCGGACACCCCCCGCATCATGCCCAACGATCAAGCCGGCCTGTGTTGTGCAACGGCCATGCGCAAGGCCTCCCGGCGCATCACCCAGTTCTACGACGACGCATTGGCGCCTTCGGGCCTGCGCTCGACCCAATATGCGATCCTCGCCGAACTGGCCGCACGGGCGCAGTGCCCCCCGACGCTGCAGGAACTTGCCGATGCGCTGGTGCTGGACCGTTCGGCGCTGGGACACAACCTCAAGCCACTGGAGCGCGATGGCCTGATCGGACAGCAGCAGTGCATCGAAGACCGCCGTCGGCGGTTGATCACCCTGAGCGCCGAAGGACAGGCTACCTTCGAGCTCGCCCAGGGGCTGTGGCAGCGCGCCCAAGCGCATTTTCTGGAAGTATTCGGCGAGACCAAGGCCTGCGCCTTGCGCCAGACCCTGCTGGAAATCGCCTACGACGATCGGCTGGTGTCGGCCAGGGGTTAAGGCGTGGCTGAGGTAACCGGGGTAACGCAAACAGGGCAAGGTTTCATCCTCACCCGGCATTGGCACGACAGCCCTCAGGGCACGTGGGTCGAGTTCTGGCTGGCGACTGACCAGGGCCCGCGGCACGTGCGTCTGGCGCCGCAACCCTCGGTGGCATTCTTCCCTGAGGCCCAGCGCGACCAGGTGCAAGCATTGCTGAGCGACGAGGCGGGCGCCGACATTCGCCCGCTGCAGCTGCGCGACTTTCAGCATCGTCCAGTGCTCGGCCTGTATTGCCAGCAGCATCGACAGCTGATGGCGTTGGAAACCCTGCTGCGGCGCCATTCGGTCGATGTCTATGAGGCCGACATCCGCCCGCCCGAGCGCTTCTTGATGGAGCGCTTCATCACCGCACCGGTCAGCTTCAGCGGCCAGCCGGATGCTCAAGGGGTGTTGACCAACGCCCAGCTCAAACCCAGTGCCGATTACCGTCCCAAGCTGCGCCTGGTGTCGCTGGATATCGAAACCACCGAGCAGGGCGAGCTGTACTGTATTGGTCTGGAGGGCTGCGGCCAACGCCAGGTGTATATGCTTGGGCCAGCTAACGGTGATGCCACGCGGGTGGATTTCGACCTCCAATACTGTGCCACCCGCGTGCAACTGCTCGAAGCCCTTAACGCCTGGATGGCGCGCCACGACCCCGATGCGATCATCGGCTGGAACCTGGTGCAGTTCGACCTGCGCGTGCTGCATCAGCATGCTCGGCAACTGGCGGTACCGCTGCGTCTGGGGCGCGGCGGCGAAGAGATGCAGTGGCGCGAGCACGGCAGTCAGCAGCATTACTTCGCCTCAGCGGCCGGGCGCTTGATCATCGACGGCATCGAGGGTTTGCGCTCGGCATTCTGGAGTTTCAGCTCGTTCAGCCTCGAGAACGTCGCTCAGACCCTGCTCGGCGAAGGCAAAGACATCGACAATCCGTACCAGCGCATGGCCTCGATCAACCGCATGTTCGCCGAAGACAAACCGGCGCTGGCCCGCTACAACCTCAAGGACTGCGAGCTGGTGACGCGGATATTCGCCAAGACCGAGCTGCTGACCTTCCTGCTCGAGCGCGCCACGGTCACCGGCTTGCCCGCAGACCGTAGCGGCGGCTCGGTGGCGGCTTTTGGCCACCTGTACATCCCCTTGATGCATCGCCAGGGGTTCGTTGCGCCCAACCTGGGGGATATACCCGCCCAGGCCAGCCCAGGCGGGTTCGTCATGGAGTCGCGGCCAGGGCTTTATGAATCGGTGCTGGTGCTGGATTACAAAAGCCTTTATCCCTCGATCATTCGCACCTTTTTGATCGATCCGGTCGGCCTGATCGAAGGTTTGCGCCAAGCGCCTGAAGAGCATCCGGTGCCCGGCTTTCGCGGCGCGAAATTCTCCCGTGAGCGCCATTGCCTGCCGGCGATCATCGAAAGTGTCTGGCGGGGCCGCGAGGTCGCCAAGCGCGAGGGCAACGCGCCGTTGTCTCAAGCGTTGAAGATCATCATGAATTCCTTTTACGGCGTGTTGGGCTCCAGCGGCTGCCGCTTCTTCGATACGCGCCTGGCATCGTCCATTACCCTGCGCGGCCACGAGATCATGCAGCGCACCCGGCAACTGATCGAGGCCCAGGGCTACAGTGTGATCTATGGCGATACCGACTCTACGTTCGTGTGGCTCAAGGGCGCTCACGACGAAGCCCAGGCATCAGCGATCGGGCAGGGGCTGGTGACCCAGGTCAATCAGTGGTGGCGTGAGCATCTGCAGGCTGATTACGGCCTGGACAGTGCGCTTGAACTGCAGTTCGAAACCCATTACCAGCGCTTCCTGATGCCGACCATCCGCGGCGCCGAAGAGGGCAGCAAGAAACGTTACGCCGGTATGGTCACGCAGGCCGATGGCAGCACGCGGATGGTCTACAAAGGCCTCGAGACAGTACGCAGCGACTGGTCGCCCCTGGCCCGGGAATTCCAGCAGGCGCTGTATGAGCGGATCTTTTTACGCCAGGAATACCGCCAGTTCGTGCGCGATTACGTGCAGCGCACCCAGGACGGCGAGTTCGACGAATTATTGATCTACCGCAAACGCGTCCGCCGCCCGCTTGACCAGTATCAGGTCAATGTCCCCCCGCCGGTGCGCGCTGCGCGGCTCGCCGATCAATACAATGCGCTGCACGGCCGCCCGTTGCAGTACCAACGCGGCGGCTGGATCAGTTACGTGATCACCGTGGCCGGCCCCGAGCCATTGGAGACCCGAGCCTCGGCGATCGATTACGAGCATTACCTGAGCAAACAATTGCAGCCGGTGGCCGATGCCATCCTGCCGTTTGTGGGTGATGACTTCGCTACTTTGATTGGCGGGCAGATGGGCTTGTTCTAAAGTGCACGCCTCTTGCCCCTATGGATGATGCCGCTTGAACAACAAACTGATGCCTTGGCTGCTGCTCGCGGTCGTACTGGCCACCGCCCCTTTGGCGCAAGCCCGCAATGACCGGCGCTCTGATGATTCGGTCGCGGGGGTGTTTGACTACTACCTGTTGGCCCTGAGTTGGTCGCCGACCTTTTGTCTGACCCATGCCGATAACGAGCAATGCACGGGCAAGGGCTACGGATTCGTCTTGCACGGGCTGTGGCCGCAGTATGATCGCGGCGGCTGGCCGCAATTCTGTAAAGGGGCAGCGCCGCTGACCGCAGCGGAGCGGGCCCAGGGAAGCAACTTGTACGTCAGCGGCCAATTGCTGAGCCACGAGTGGAAGAAACACGGCACCTGCACAGGCCTGGGCGGCGCTGGCTATTTCAGTCAGGCTGACAAGGCGTTGGCAGTGGTCAAGATCCCGCCCGCGCTGCAACCGTCGACGACCTACCGGAGCCTGGAACCCAAGGCGATCGTCGATCTGTTTCAGCGCGCCAACCCCGGGCTGCCGAGCAACGCCATTGCGGTGCGTTGCAATGGCCCGGAACTGGCCGAGGTGTGGGTGTGCCTGACCAAGGACTTGACGTTCAAGGCGTGCGACAACGGCGTGCGCAGCCAGTGTCGCAGTGGTGAGGTGCGGATCCCCGCAGTGCGCTGACGGTTACCGGTTTCTGCAGCGAGGGGCTTACCCCCGTTGGCCTGACCCCGTTATGCGCCTGACGTACCGAATCAGGGGCAAGCCCCCTCGCTGCAGGGTATTCAAGGCTGCACTGGCGGTAACGCCATGCCCTTGGGCCACAGCAGCCAGATCTGCCCCTGCTGCTTCATGTTGCCCGCCAGTTCGCCGGCCTGGTCGCCGGTGCCCCAGAACAGATCCGCACGCACTTCGCCGGCAATGGCGCCACCGGTATCCTGCGCGGCTACCGGCCGGACCACCGCCGTACCGTCCGGGCGGGTAGTGTTAAGCCACAGCAAGCTGCCCAAGGGAATCACTTTACGGTCGATGGCTACGCTGTAGCCGGTGGTCAGCGGCACGTTCAACGAGCCACGCGGACCTTCGTTGCTGTCCGGGCGAGTAGTGAAGAACACATAACTGGGGTTGCTCGCGAGCATTTCCGGCAGGCGCTGCGGGTTGGCCAGTGCCCAGTCGCGGATCTTGCCCATGCTCACTTCTTCTTTTTTCAGCTGCCCTTGCTCCACCAGCCAGCGGCCGACCGGCTTGTACGGGTAGCCATTCTGGTCGGCATAGGCGATGCGTACCTGACGGCCGTTGTCGAGGCGAATCCTGCCCGAGCCTTGAATCTGCAGGAACTGCAGGTCGATCTGATTGCTCAGCCAGGCCAGCACCGGCGCATTGGCGCCCTTGCCCTGAATGGTCGCGGCATCGTCATAGGGCTTGAGTACCCGACCTTCAAGGCGCCCGCGCAAGCGCTTGCCCTTGAGCTCGGGGTAGATGCTGTCCAGGTTGACGATGATCAGGTCGTCGGGCACACCATATACGGGCACTGTATCGCGCTCGGTGCGTTGCAGGCTGCCGGGGTACACGGGTTCGTAGTAACCGGTGATCAGGCCCTTGTCATTGCCGCCCGAGCGCAGGCTGTAGGCTTGCAGGTTCTGCTGCAGGAAGGCGCGCACCGCCGGCGCGTTGGCCTGTACCTGGCTGGCGGCGCTGCACGTAGCACCCCAGACCGGGTCCTTGGCCAGGCGCGTGCAGGCCGAGGACCAGGCCGAAAAGCCGGCCAGCAGGTCAGCGTCGCTGACGGCGGGCAGTGCGGACCAGTCGACGCTGACATAGGTCGGTGGTTTGGGTGTTGGCGCGGTGGGCGCAGGATTTTTTTCGCAGCTGGCCAGCAGCAGGAGCAAGGGCAGGGAGCACAGACGCAAAGCGCGCCACGAAAAACGGAGATCAGGCACGCGAAGCAACCTTGGCTGATGAATTGAAGCCCGCTAGCTTGGGCAAAGCAGGGCGGTGAGTCAAATGACGGTGCCACCTGTGAGCGCTGGCTTGCGCATCCGGCGGCGAAAGGGGCGAACATCAGGCGTGTTTGCCAGCGTCTTGGTGGGTAGCGGGCACCTCGCAAGGTCGATCACATTCCTAAACGGAATGCACGATATAAAAAACATGAATTTTATTTATCGTACAGGGCCCGGTAGCGTAGCGCCATTCCCGTCAAGGAGCAGGTCATGAGCACTGAAGCCGACAACCCCGCCGAGCGCCATTGGCAGCGCAATCTCACTGTCTGCGTGTTCGGTGCGTTCACCACCATCGTCGCGATGACCCTGCTGCTGCCATTCCTGCCGCTGTATGTCGAGCACCTGGGCGTGACTGATCCTGCCGCCGTGGTGCAGTGGTCGGGTATCGCCTTCGGTGCCACCTTCCTGTCGGCGGCATTGACCGCGCCGCTCTGGGGCCGCCTGGGCGATCGCTATGGGCGCAAGCTGATGCTGATTCGTGCAAGCCTGGGCATGGCCATCGCCATGTCGCTGATCGGCCTGGCAGAGAACATCTGGCAGCTGGTGCTGTTGCGTTTACTGGCCGGCCTGCTCGGGGGATACGCCTCGGGGGCCACCATCCTGGTCGCCACGCAAACGCCCAAGGGCCGTTCCGGGTGGGCGCTGGGGGTGTTGTCGTCAGGGATCATGGCGGGCAGCCTGGCCGGCCCGCTGATTGGCGGGCTGCTGCCGCCCTTGATGGGCATTCGTAATACCTTTTTCCTGGCGGGCGGGGTGATCTTCATCACCTTCCTGGCCACCTTGTTGCTGCTCAAGGAAGTGCCCCGGCCGCCACGCACCGCCGGCCAGCAGCAGGCCGACAAGGTTTCGGTGTGGCGGCAGTTGAACAACCCCAGGCCGGTGGTGACGATGTTCGTGATCGCCGGGGTGCTGATGTTCTCGACCATGTCGATCGAGCCGATCATCACTGTCTACCTGATGGAGTTGCACGCCGATCATCTGACCCTCATGGCCGGGCTGGTGATGTCGGCCACGGCGCTGGGCAGCATCTTATCGGCGTCGCGCCTGGGCAAGGTGGCCGATCGCGTAGGGCACTGGCGGATCGTGACGCTGTGCCTGGCGGCAGCGGCAGCGCTGTTGATTCCCCAGGCACTGGTCACCCACCCGTGGCAACTGGTAGTGCTGCGGTTCCTGATGGGCCTGGCACTGGGCGGGCTGCTGCCGTGCATCGCCAGCATCATTCGCCATAACGTGCCGCAGGGTATCGCCGGACGCATGCTGGGCTACTCCACTTCCAGTCAGTACATCGGCCAGGTCCTGGGGCCTGTGGCCGGTGGTTTCGTCGGCGGCCATCTGGGAATGCGCTGGGTATTCCTCGCGACCTTCGTACTGATGGCCGGGTGTGCGCTGGTCACCCTTACGCAGCGACCGAGCACCTCTTCGTAGCGAGGGGGCCTGCTCGCGACAAACGCCGCATGCACCGCACTCACCTGACAGACCGAATCGCCGCCAGACGCCTCCTCGCCGCAGGGGATCGCGAGCCAGTGGCAATGACGGCTACGTGTTCATTGGGCATAATGCGGGGTATTTCCCCTATGGTGTTATCTCCGATGAAGCAGATTACCCGCGTCGAGCTGGTCGACCTCGCAGCACAGGCCGCCCAAGCCCCGCGCCTGCGCGCCAACCGCAATCTGCATCCCGAGCTGCAGGACCCGGTCCAGCGCCTGGCGATTGCCATGGAGCCCGGCACTTATGTGCGCGTGCACCGTCACCCGCACACCTTCGAGCTGCTCACGCCATTGAACGGGCGTTTCGTGGTGCTGAATTTCGATGACCAAGGGCAAGTGACCGCCCGCACCATCCTCGGGGAAGACAGCGCTGTGCTGGAAACCCCGGCCAATACCTGGCACGCCGTGCTGTCGCTGGATGTCAGTGGTGTTATCTTCGAGGTCAAGCAGGGTGCCTACCAACCGGTGGCGGCCGAGGATTTCTGGCCAGGTACGCCGGCAGAGGGCGAAGTGGGTACGGAACAGGTCATGGCCTGGTACGAGGTCGCACAGGTTGGCGACAGCCTGGCGTTTCTGAACTGACAAGCGGTAGCGCCCGGCGAGCTTTTGTGAGCAAACGTCCGGCGCCAAGCGACTGTTGCACTTACACTTACGGCAATTGAGCGGGGTGGGTCCCTGAACCTTCTGCCGTTCGGTTCGGTCGATAGCTGCGGTGCTGATGATTAAGCGCCTGGCACGGCCCGTTTATTCTTGGAGAGCCTTTTGTGATAACACTCAGATCCACCGCCAGACTCAAGGCCTGGGGTGCCCACGGTTTTACCGCCACCGGGGTGGTGCTGGCCTTTATGGCGACCATCGCGCTATTCGAAGGTCACCCCAAGACCTGCCTGCTCTGGCTGGGCGTGGCGCTGGTGGTCGACGGCCTGGATGGCGCGCTGGCGCGCAAGGTCAATGTGCAGACGGTGCTCGCGCATTTCGACGGCTCGACACTGGACCTGGTCATCGACTACCTGACCTACGTGTTCATCCCTGCGCTGTTCATCTACTTCTATATCCCGCTGCCGCAATACACCTTGCTGCTGTGCGTGTCGATCATCCTGGTGTCGTCGCTGTTCTGCTTTTGCAACGTCAACATGAAGAGCAAGGACAACTACTTCGTCGGCTTCCCCGCGGCCTGGAACGTCGTCGCGCTGTGCATGTACATCCTCGACTCGTCAGCGTGGGTCAATGTGGTGACCATCATCGGCCTGGGCCTGCTGACCCTGACCCGGATGAAGTTTCTGCACCCGTTTCGCGTGCGCAAATTCATGCCGATCAACATCGCGGTGACCGCCATCTGGCTGCTGTGCAGCCTGTCGATGGTGGTCAACCAGCCCAATAACGGCACACTGATCCTGGTGGTCTGGTCGCTGATGTCGGCGTACTTTCTGCTGGTGTGCTTCTGGCGCACGGCGCTGGAATGGGTGGGCCGGGTACGTAACTGAACCGGCGCCAGGTGCAGGGCTTCAGAGGTTGCGCGGATCGCGCAACCACTCCTGCAACTCGGCCTCGGCCTGTTCCATGGCGGTGCGGTTGAGCACCTTGCGCAGCATCGCCACATTCACGGCTCGCGAGCGCAGATTGAATGCTGCGCTACGTTCCCCCCTGATGTCGGGCTGATACACCCCGAGCTTTTCGTACAGCTGCTGCAGGCGATTCTGCACACTGCGCAGCGACAGGTTGCGGCGGCCGGCGATGGCTCGGTCGGTCAGGCCCAGGGCGATATCCTGCAACACCTCATATTCCGAATCGTTCAGGCCCTGGAGATGATCCTGGGCCTTTTGCTGCACGCCGCGTATCTCCCGATCGATCACGCATTGCTGTTCGATGAACAGGCTGCGCAAGGCCAGGCGCAGGCGTTCCTCGGAGGCGGTCTTGAGGATATAGCCGTACGCGGCGCCCTCCGGCACGATGCGCGAGATGCCCCGCACGTAGGCCTCATCAGCGTAGTTGGACCAAAACAGGATCGAAGTGTCCGGCCGCTCACGCCAGATGGTCTTGGCGGCCTCGACGCCGGTATGCCGGGGCATCTGCAGGTCCATGACCACTGCGGCCACCTGATGCTCATGGGCCAGGCGCTCGCCGACACGGCCATCTTCGGCTTCCCACAGGTGGGAGCACTCCGGCATCGCCCCTTCGATGATTTCCTTGAGAAACGCCCGGTGCACCGGATCGTCTTCTACCAGCAAAATGTCCATCAGGCATGCTCCATCAATTGGCTGACAGGCAGCGGCAGGCTCACGCACACCTGGGTCCCCCGGTTGCCTGGGCCCTTGTCGATCTGTACCTGCGCGCCCAGCAATTGCGCGCGGGTCTGCATGTTCTTGATGCCGCCGGTGTCCATGCGGTTGTTGCCATCCAGGCCTTGGCCGTCATCGACGATGGTCAACTGCAGGTGTTCGGCGACGCGGCTGATCTGTACGGTGATGGACGCGGGGGAGGCGTGCTTGATGGCGTTGTTGACGGCTTCCTGGACGATACGGAACAGCGCGATCTGTTGCGCTTCACTGAGCTGCCCGGCCACGCCGTCGCTGTGATCGAACAGGTGGGTATCGATGTTCAGGCCGCTGTTGCGCACGCTGCGCAGCAGCAGGTCTTCGAGCCCTTCGGCAAAGCCGAACAGGTGCAGCACGGTGGGTTTGACGGCGTCGATGATGCGCCGCAGCTCCTGCATGCTCTCCTGCAACGCGGTACTGACCGGCTGCAAGGCGTCGGCCGAGACCGGCGCCTGCAACTGCAAGCGCGCAATGCGCCGGTGCAGGCGGGTCATGTCGGCCAGCGTTTGATCGTGCAGGTCCATGCCGATGCGCTGGCGTTCGCTTTCGAGTTCTTCGGTCAAACGCAACGCGCCCAGGCGCAAACCTTCCTCGCGGGCACGGGTCTGCGCCTGGGCGATTTCCAGGTGTTTGGCCTGGTCCGCCTGGCGCAGCGCATACAGGTAGGACGCCAGTAGGTCAGCGACGTGCTGGGTGTGGTCGACATCGGCCTGGGTATAGAAATTGGCGCTGTGAGTGGAGCAGCTCAACGCGCCGATGATCTCGCCACGGGCACGCAACGGCACGTGCAGGCGGCTGCGCAGTTGCGCATCGAAGATCGGCTGGGCGAACGCTCCAGGGAAGTGAAAACGTGAATCGAGCATCGCGTCGTCACTGAGAATGAACGCTACCTGGCCCAGCAGCAGTGCGCGAATCGGACTCTCGACAATCGGCAGGGGATGATCGACGAAGTGGCTCCAGGCGGTTTGCACCCCGGTTTCATAGGCATGCAAATGGTTTTCGCCGTCGAGCAGCAGGCTCACGTCGATATGGTCGTGGGGGAGAATGAAGCGAATCTCGTCGGACACCGCGTTGACCATCGATTGCAGGTCTAGCTGCCCGGCCAGAGCGCGGGAAATGCCGAGGAAATGCTGTAGGACGTGTTCCGCCGAAATCAGGGGTCTTTGCACGGTGCTTCCCAGGTTTGTTTTTGTAGTGGGAATACGGGTTGCGGCCATCATAACGCTTCGTACGGCTCATCGTCGTTGGGCAGTCGCACTGCATTTACCTTAAGCGTCAGGCACAGTGAAAAACTGCACATCCCCGCCTTTGACCTGCGGGAACCCGCAACCGATCTGCGCCAATGCCCACAGACGCACCGGTATTAGCGGTGCAGACTGGCCCTGCAGCTGCACCAGGCCCCAGGTCAGTGCCTGCACTCATTCACGATGCCCCACAACAATAACAAGGGTCACGACATGAAACTCGACACGCTCCGTTGCGCGCTGCTGTCCAGCGCTCTGGTAATGGCCCCGCTGATGCTGGCCCAGGCTGCCACCGCCGACAAGACCATCGCCCTGTCCAACAACTATGCCGGCAACGCCTGGCGCCAGAACATGCTCAACAGCTGGCAGCAGACCACCGATCAGGCGGTCAAGACCGGCATCATCGCGTCGGCCGACTCGTTCACCACCGGCGAAAACCAGGCCACCGAACAAGCCGCGCAGATCCAGAACCTCATCCTGCAAGGCTACAACGCTATCGTCATCGACGCGGCATCGCCCACGGCACTCAACGGCGCGGTCAAGCAGGCCTGCGACGCTGGCATTATCGTCGTGTCGTTCGATGGCGTGGTCACCGAGCCCTGCGCCTACCGCATCTCGATGGACTTCAAGCAAAGCGGCATCGACCAGATGGACTACCTCGCCAGTCGCTACCCCAATGGCGCCAACGTGCTGGAAGTGCGCGGCCTGGCCGGGGTTTCGGTGGACGAGCTGATCCACTCCGGCATCGTGGCCGGCGCCGCCAAGCATCCAAACTTGAAAATAGTCGCTGCAGTCAACGGCAACTGGTCGCAGACTGCGGCGCAAAAGGCCGTTGCCGGCGTGTTGCCGAGCCTGCCGAAGATCGATGCAGTAGTCACCCAGGGCGATGATGGCTACGGCACCGCGCAGGCCTTTACCGCCGCTGGCCGGCCGACGCCGACCATCGTCTTCGGCAACCGCGAAGAAGAACTCTCCTGGTGGAAAAAACAAAAGGACCTCAACGGCTACCAGAGCTTCTCCATCTCCAGTGCGCCCAGCATCTCAAGCCTGGCGTTCTGGGTCGCCCAGCAGTTACTCGATGGCAAGCAGCTGCCGCATGACCTGGTATCGCCAGCGGTGAGCGTCACTCAGGACACTCTCGAACAACAGCTCAAGGGCCTCGCCAAGGGCGATCTGGTGAGCCAGGTCTATAGCGTCGATGACGTCGCCAAGCTGCAAGCACCCGCCACTCATTGAGCCTGGAGGCTGCCATGTCTACAGCGCAACGCGTGACCTTCGCGGGTATCGGCAAGTCCTTTGGCGCGGTGCGGGCCTTGGATGGTGTCGACCTCAGCGTGCAGGCCGGGGAATGTCTCGGCCTGATCGGCCATAACGGCGCCGGTAAATCGACTTTGATGCAGGTGCTCGCCGGCACGCTGGCCGCAGATTGCGGCAGCCTGCTGATCGAGGGCCGTGACCGCCGCGACGACTATAGCGTGCAGATCGCCCGGCAATGCGCGATCCGCTGCGTGTTCCAGGAGTTGTCACTGTGTCCCAACCTGAGCGTCGCCGAGAACACTCGCTTGATGTGCCCGGCGATTCGCGGCTTCGGCTGGCGGCGTCACGCCCGCAAGCTGATCGAGGCAAGCCTTGACGAGATCTTTCCCCATCACGGCATCAGCGCCGACGACATCGTCGCCGACCTGGCGATTGGCAAACGGCAGATGGTCGAAATTGCCCGCGCGTTTGTGTGCGTGGACGAACGCCTGGATGTGGTGATCCTCGATGAACCGACCTCATCGCTGGACTCGCGGGTCTCGGCGCAGTTGTTGGCCTTTGTTCGGCGGTTTGTGGGGCAGGGCGGCAGCATCGTGCTGATCAGCCATATCCTCGGCGAGATGCTCGGCACCTGTGACCGTATTGCAGTGATGCGCGATGGCAAGGTGGTCGATACCCGCGCCGCTACGTCCTTCACCCATGCGACCTTGGTCGAGTCGATGGGCAGCGCCGCCAGCCACGCCAAGGCACAGGCCGAGGCCTACAGCAGCAAACGCTTGCAGGGTGCGGCGCTGCTCGAGCAGCGCCCGGCCGCTCAGCTCGATGGCGGTTGCGTGCGCGCCTGGCGCGGCGAAATCATCGGCCTGGCCGGGCTCGCCGGGCACGGCCAGAGCCAACTGCTGACGCAGATCCTGCGCCGCCGCATCGCCAGCGGTGAAGGCGCAGCGCTGGTGGCAGGCGATCGGCAGAACGATGGCGTATTCGCGCTCTGGTCGATCGCGCAGAACCTCGATCTCAGCGCCCTCAAGCAGCTCAAACGCGGTGGCCTGATCGATCCCCGGGCGTGCGCTACGCTGGCGGGCCAGTGGCAGCAGCGCATGGCGATCCGTACGCCGGACATGAACGCGCCAATCCTCTCGCTGTCCGGTGGCAATCAACAAAAGGCGCTGTTCGCCCGAGCCTTGGCGACCACCGCGCCAGTGATCCTGATGGATGACCCCATGCGCGGCGTGGATGTCGGCACCAAGCGTGAGGTGTATTCGATCATCCTCGAAGAAGCGGCCCGCGGGCGCACCTTCGTCTGGTACACGACCGAGCTCGAAGAGCTGGACTACTGCGACCATATCTATGTCTTTCGCGACGGCCAGGCGGTGCTCGACCTGCCCCGTGACGAACTGAGCGAGGAGCGGATCCTGCGTGGCTCCTTCGCCGAGGAGGTGGCATGAACATGCCGACGCGTATCGAGGGGGCAGTGGTGGCTGACGAGAGTGGATCAGGGGCAAGCCCCCTCGCTACACGCACCAGGGTGTCGCCGGTCAATCGGGCGCGCTGGCTGCGCAGCGCCTTGCCGGCGTTGTCATTGGTGGTGCTGCTGGGCACCATTTTTATCCTGCAGCCGCGGGCCATGAGCTATATGGGCATGAACCTGATGCTCAATCTGGCAGTGCCGATCGCCCTGGCGACCATCGCGCAGATGCTGATCATCACCGTCAACGATCTCGACCTGTCGCTGGGCAGCTATATCAGCTTCGTTGCCTGCGTGGCCGCGACCCTGCTCAACGATCACCCCATCCTCGGGGTGCTGGCGTTGTTGGGCTGCGTGCTGGTCTATGCGCTGCTGGGTGCCTTGATTCATGCCCGGCGCCTGCCGTCGATCGTGGTGACCCTGGGCATGTCGTTCATCTGGACCGGCGCCGCCGTACTGTTGCTGCCGGCCCCCGGCGGCACTGCGCCGCAATGGTTGCAGGCACTGGTGCGGATCAAGCCGCCCCTGCTGCCATTCGCCATCATCGTGTGCATTGCCCTGGCGCTGCTGGTGCATCTGTTTCTGATGCGTTCGACCCTGGGTGTGGTGCTACGCGGCGCAGGCGGCAACCCGCTGGCGATCGCCAAGGCCGGTTGGTCGCTGTTGCGCATCAAGGTCACCTTGTATGCCATGGCCGGCGGCTTTGGCGTGTTGTCCGGCTTGTTTCTGGTCGGGCTGACCACCTCGGCCGATGCCAGCGTGGCGCTGCGCTACACCTTGTTGTCGATCGCCGGGGTGATCCTTGGCGGCGGCGAATTCGTCGGTGGACGGGTGTCGCCGATCGGCGCGGTACTGGGGGCCTTGACCTTGGTGCTGGCGGGCTCGCTGTTGTCGTTTATCCGGATCTCACCGGATTGGCAGATCGGTGCCCAGGGCGCGATTCTGATTCTGGTGCTGGCCCTGCGGGCTGCCGTCAACCGTATGGAGGCACGTCAGCCATGAAGGACATCCCCATCATCAAACGTGTACTCGACAAGCCTTGGCTGTGGTCGTTTCTGGCAGCGCTGCTGATCTGGGCGGCGACGCTGGTGTTCAACCGTGGCGCAGGCAGCGGCGCGTTGCTGTCCGGCGCGTTGGGGTTCTCGGCGTTTTTCGTGATCGTCGGCATCGGCCAGATGTTCGTGATCAGTACCGGCCCCGGCAATATCGACCTGTCGATCCCCGCCAACGTGGCATTGAGCGGCGCGGTGGCGATGAAGCTGATGGACAGCCACAACGAACTGATCTGGCTGGGTGTGCTCGGCGTGCTGGCCACCGGCGTGCTGGTCGGGTGCGGCAACTACGCGCTGATCAGGCTGCTGCGTATCCCTCCGATCATTGCCACCTTGTCGGCCAGTTTCCTTCTGCAATCACTGGCAATCGCCTACGGGCGCAGTGTGCGGATCCAGCCACCGGACGACTTCTACGCCTTCGCCACCGGCAAGCTGCTCGGGGTGCCTTACGTTGCCCTGGCGGTGATGCTCCTGGCGGTGCTGATGGGTGTGGTACTGACGCGCACCCTGTATGGCCGCTGGGTGCTCGCTATCGGCCAGAACCCGCGTGCGGCGGAGCTGGCCGGGGTGCGGGTGGGCCGGGTGCGGTTCGCTACCTATGTGCTGAGTGCCTTGTTCGCCAGCCTCTGCGGCTTGCTGCTGGCCGGGTTCTCTGGTGGCGCGTCGCTGAGCATGGGCGATGAATACCTGTTGGCATCCATCGCCGTAGTGGTGATCGGCGGTACCTCGGTAGCTGGCGGCTTCGCCAACGTCCCGGGCATCTGGGGCGCAGCGCTGTTCCTGTACCTGCTGGTGAGCATGCTCAACAGTTTCGGAGCCAGTGCCGGGGTCCGCCTGATCCTGACCGGCGTGATCATCATCGCCGTCATCACGGCCATGAGCGGCCGCCAAACGGCCCGCGCCTGAATAGCCTATTTTTACGAGGATCGCCGCAGTGTCCGACGAACTTTATGAGCACCTTGACCCGCGCTTTCGCGCATTGACCATCCCCAACACCCAGCTCGAGCGCCTGTACGACAAATGCCGCTGGGCCGAGGGCCCGGTGTGGTTCAACGACGGGGGTTACCTGTTGTGGAGCGATATCCCCAACGAACGCATCCTGCGCTGGATACCCGACCACGGGGTGTCGGTGTTCCGGGCCAACTCCAACTTCGCCAACGGCAACACGCGCGACCTGCAAGGGCGGCTCGTGACCTGCGAGCACGGCACCCGACGAGTGACCCGCACAGAAGCCGATGGCAGCATCACCGTGCTGGCCGACCAATTCCAGGGCAAGCGCCTCAATTCGCCTAACGACGTGGTGGTGCACCGCGATGGCGCGGTGTGGTTCACCGATCCCACCTACGGCATCCTCAGCGATTATGAGGGCTTCAAGGCGGAACCGGAGCAGGAGGGCAGTTTCGTCTACCGGATCGACCCGCTTAGTGGCGTAATCGCCTGCATGGCCAACGACTTCGTACAGCCCAACGGCCTGGCGTTCAGCCCCGATGGCCAAACCCTCTACGTCGCGGATTCGGCCCGGAGCCACGACCCGGATGCGCCCCATCATATTCGCGCACTGGAGGTGATCGATGGCACGCGCTTGGGTGCGTCGAGGGTGTTCGCGGTGATCGAGCCGGGTATCCCAGATGGGTTTCGTATCGACGTGCAGGGCAATCTCTGGACCAGCGCCGGGGACGGGATTCAATGCTTCGCCCCGGACGGGACCTTGTTGGGCAAGATCCGCCTGCCCGAGAAGGTCGCCAACTTGACGTTTGGCGGGCCGCGGCGCAATCGGCTGTTCATTGCGGCGAATACGTCGCTGTACATGATCCATGTGGCCGTGACGGGGGCGCAGTTGCCGTGAGAGGCGTACTGCGGGGGCGCAAAACGGTGATGGGGTCGGGATGCCGATCTGTAGGCGTGGGGGGATGACTGAAAGTTATCGCTCAGTAAGCGTTTGTCATTAGGCAAGAACGCATTGAGAGCGGCAAGCTGCGCGAATCAGGCTCGATAATCATAAAAAGGGAGTAGTCCATGCGTCTCGTACAGTTTGAAAATACCCAAGGGCAGCGCCAGGTGGGCATGGTGGAGGGCGAGCAGATCCATATCGTCGTCGATACCACTTCGACCCGTGAGCTGGCGCTTGCCGCCATTCGCAACAAGCGCTCGTTACAGGAAGAAGTCATCGCGCGAGGGACCCAACCGAGCGACGAGCGCTATGCGCTGGCCCTGGAGCAAGGGCGCGTGCTACCGCCCCTCGACCATCAGGACCCGGCTCATTGCCTGGTGACCGGTACCGGCTTGACCCACCTGGGCAGCGCTTCCACCCGTGACAAGATGCATCAGCAAAAGGCCGCCGATCCCGGCACCCTGACCGACTCGGCGCAGATGTTCCAATGGGGTATCGAGGGCGGCAAGCCACAACCCGGCAGCCCAGGCGCGCAACCGGAGTGGTTCTACAAGGGCGACGGCTCTTGCGTGGTACGCCCCGGTGCCGCGTTGCAGCAGCCACCTTTCGCCGAAGATGGAGGCGAAGAGCCGGAGCTCACCGGGCTCTATGTGATCGGCGATGATGGCCGTCCGTACCGAGTGGGTTTCGCCTTGGGCAACGAGTTTTCCGACCACGTGCTCGAGCGTCGCAGCTACCTGTACCTGGCGCACTCCAAGCTGCGCAACTGTTCCTATGGTCCGGAACTGCGCGTCGGCGCCTTGCCGAGCCACCTGGCAGGCATCAGTCGGATCCGCCGCGGTGGCGAAGTGATCTGGGAGAAGGAGTTCCTCAGCGGCGAGGACAACATGTGCCACAGCCTGGAAAACCTTGAATACCACCACTTCAAGTATCAGCAGTTCTTGCGCCCAGGGGACGTGCACGTGCATTTCTTCGGCACCGCGACCCTGTCCGTCGCCGACAATATCCGCACCCAGGCGGGCGATGAGTTCGAGATCAGCATCAGTGAGTTCGGCGCGCCGCTGCGCAATACGGTGCAGGTGAGCCGCGAGGTGTTTCGTCCGGGTGATGTGCATAGCCTTTGATCGAAATGCAGGCTGTGTAAAACCATGGAAGCCGCCGCGTTTACCCGACGCTGGCGGTTTTTGTGCGGGCGCCGATCTCGATGGTCAGCCGGCCGCCCCTGCGCAGGCTGCAGGGTGTTGATCATGGCGCCTAGTTTGACTGGCGAGGAACATGCGAAGTGCTTGATCGGTGTCGGTAGAACCGGCGACGTGCCAGCAGGTAGTATTCATGTTTTGTACTACTGTAGGTGTTCGTGTGTTTATGCACTGCGATCGATTCTTCGCGCAACGACTCAATAGAGCTGTGGCTTCTGGTGGTATCGGGCCTCGGCTGCGCTCGTGCAATACCTCGCGCTCCCGCTTACGGCAATTGGCCTGTACCGTACTGATGCTCGTGAGCATTAGCAGCCATGCGCTGGCCGACGGCGATCCAAAGGCAGGCGAAGCCTTGTTCACCAAGACGTGCGGCGGCTGCCACAAGATTGGACGCTATGCACAGGCCGCCTTCGCGCCGCAACTGAACGGTATCTTCGGCCGTGTGGCGGGTACCACCCGCGACTACGTGTACTCCAGCGCCATGAAAGCCTCGGGTATTACTTGGCAGCGTGACACCCTCATGGCATTTATCAAGGATCCCAGCGACGTGGTGCCTGGCACCAATATGCATTTCTGGGGGATCAGCGATGCGCAAAAGCTAGACGACTTGCTGGCTTGGCTGCAGGCAAACCAGAACGCCGAATAATTCGGCGATTGCCGATCTGGAATAACAATAGATCACATCGATATATGGCGCTTATAAGAAAACTGGCTATGCTGCGCCAGTTTTTTCATAAGGCCGCGCGCGGCATCTAGGGCAGTTGATGGATTTCGGTAATATCGGTTTCGTAGTGGCAGGCTTGGTCGTCGGTTTCATCGTGGGCATGACCGGGGTAGGGGGCGGGTCCTTCATGACGCCGATCCTGCTGTGGTTCGGCATCAACCCGGCAACTGCGGTGGGCACCGACCTGTTGTACGCGGCCATCACCAAATCCGGCGGCGTGCTGGTGCACCGCAGGAACGACAATATCGACTGGACCGTCACCGGCTGGCTGACCCTGGGCAGCGTCCCGGCCGTGGCCCTGACGCTGTGGTACCTCAGCTCACTGCATACCGCCCCTGAGGCGATGAACGCCATCATCAAACAGGGCCTCGGGGTGGTGTTGCTGCTGACCGCGCTTGCCGTGCTGTTCAAGCAACAGCTGCTCGACTTCGCCCACCGCCGTGCCGGAGGCCGTTATCAGCCCAGTGGTGCGCGGCTCAATGCGATGACCGTGGTCACTGGCCTGGTACTGGGCACCATGGTCGCCCTGACGTCCATCGGCGCGGGCGCATTGGGGACCGTGGCGTTGTTCATTCTCTACCCATTTCTGCCGACCCGACGGTTGGTCGGTACCGAGATCGCCCACGCGGTACCGCTGACGCTGGTCGCCGGCCTGGGGCACGCCAGCATGGGCAATATGGATTGGGGCGTTTTAGGTTTTCTGTTGCTGGGTTCGCTGCCCGGCATCTATATCGGCAGTCAATTGACGGGCCGCGTGCCAGATAAAGTGCTACGCCCCTGCCTGGCGGTGATGCTGCTGTTGGTTGGCTACAAACTGACGTTCTGAAACGCGCCTCAAGCGTCAGCTGTCTGACGCGCCCATGCTCATATCCCTCCTTGACGGAACCTTGCGCCAATAAAACGGTCTTTGTGCTGGCAGCAATTTGGCTGCCCGACGCTGGCTGTCAGCCAGGTTCCAGGCGTTTTCCCTCGCAGTTAGCCACCGAGCGTGGCAGTCGTAGCGATATGCCCGTGCGTACTGGCGGCGCCTCGTCGATATTCAATCGTTATGGTCATCGGCCCGGTCATCGGGGCTTTTTTATCTATTTTTCAAGTGAATACCATTATGTCGCTGATCCGTCGTTCCGTTTTCCGCCGCTCGCCCTTGACCTGCCTGTTGGGCGGCCTGCTCGTCACCTTTGTCGCCAGCGAGGCCCACGGTGCCAGTAATGAGCGCTGGGTCAGCGACAACCTCAGCACGTACGTACGCAGCGGTCCCACCGATGGTTATCGAATTGTCGGCACAGTCAAGTCCGGGCAAAAACTGGAGCTGATCAATACTCAAGGTGACTACAGCCAGGTCAAGGGCGAGTCGGGTGACACGGTATGGCTGCCCAGCAGCAATTTGCAGGACGTGCCTGGCCCGGTCGAACGCGTGCCGCAATTGACCCAGCAGGTGACCGAGCTGAGCACACAGCTCAAGACTATCGACGACAGTTGGAAGCAGCGCGTGCAAGGCATGCAGGAAACCCTGGACACACGCAAATCGCTGATCGACGAGCTGCAGGGGCGCAGCAAAGCGCTCAACGATCAGTTGTCCGAAGCCCAATCGGATCTGCGCACCGCCCAAGCCAAGCTGGGTGACGAGAACAAGCAAGTGATGATGAGCTACATGGTCTATGGCGGCAGCATCGCCGGCGCAGGCCTGCTCGCGGGATTGATCCTGCCGGCCTTGAGCCGTGGCCGCAAGCGCAAGGATCGCTGGTTCTAAGTGCCGTGAGGCCCCGTGTGGGAGGCCTCGAACCTGGCGAGTCAGTCGGCGAACGGATAGTCGACATAGCCCTCGGGGCCCTGGCTGTACCAGGTCGCCATGACATCCTCGTTCAGCGCCAGCCCCTTTGAGAGCCGATAGGGCAGGTCCGGATTGGCGAGGAATGGCCGGCCAAAAGTGATCGCGTCCGCCTCACCGGCATCCAGTGCCGCTTGTGCGCGCTCCAGGGTGTAATCGGAATTGAGGATCAACGGCCGGCTGAACGCCTTGCGAATCACCGGGTGCACGGGCGGGCGGTCGGCCTTGCCGAAGGTGCCGTCGAATCCAGGTTCGCGCAGCTCCAGGTAGGCAATGCCTATCTTGTCCAGGCCTGCCGCCGCTGCGCTGAACAGGGTATTGGGGTCGCTGTCGTTGACCCCCTGCGAGTCGCCATTGGGCGACAGCCGCACACCGGTGCGTTCGGCGCCGACGGTGTGCACCACACGTTCGGCGACCTCCAGCAGCAAGCGAATGCGGTTGTCCACCGAGCCGCCATATTGATCCTGACGAAAGTTGCTGTTGTCGCGCAGAAACTGATCGATCAGATAGCCATTGGCGGCATGAATCTGCACCCCGTCGAAACCCGCTGCCAGGGCGTTGGCCGCGGCCTTCTCATAATCGTCCAGCAGGCGCTTGATCTCGTCCAGGGTCAACGGCCGTGCCTGGGCGTAGGGCTGTTTGCCGTCGTAAGTGTGAGCGCTGCCCGGCGCAGTGGTCGCCGAGGCCGATACCGGCGTTGCTCCGCCGATAAAGCTCGGATGCACGATGCGGCCCATGTGCCACAGCTGCAGGTCGATACGACCGCCTGCTTCGTGCACCGAGTCGGTCACCGGCTTCCAGGCTTCGACCTGCTCGTCGCTCCAGATACCGGGCGCATAAGGCCAGCCCAGGCCTTGCTGGGAGATACCGGTGGCTTCGGTGATGATCAGCCCAGCGCTGGCGCGTTGGGTGTAGTACTCGATCATCAGGTCGCTGGGCACATGGGTACGGCTCGAGCGCCCGCGCGTCAGCGGGGCCATGAATACGCGATGCGGAGCGGTCAGGGCGCCGAGATTGAGCGGTTCGAAAAGGCTGGGCATAGAGGGATCCTGTCACGAAGGAGAAGACGGCCAGAAATTGCGGGCACTGGATGTGCGACAAGCGCCCAGGTCGGTGGTTCCTGGCATGGTTTGGATCACTACGCACGCAATCACGCAATCGATCTGCCATTTATCGCCGAGCCTACAGAATCCGGGGCTTGCGCCGATAAACAAGCAAGCCTGACGCTAGCCGTCGACGTCAGCGTGGCCACTGCCAGACGCTGTTGGAAAACGAGATGCCCTCACCTATGAAGACAGAACTGGCCGCCAAATGGCGGACGCTGATGTCTGTGCCCCGCGACAATCCTAAACTGTTGCAGGCGCAGTACCGGGTGCTGTCCCGGCAAATCCCGATGATGTATTTCATCCTGCTGGTCAACAGTTGGGCCCTCGCCTGGACGCACTACAGTTATGCACCAGGCTGGCTGACACTGACCGTGCCGGTGGTCCTGACGTTGGTGTGTTCGGTGCGCAGTTGGGTCTGGCATCAGCGCCAAAGCCGCGCGATACCCGAGCCGCAAGTCATCTACGAGGCCCTGACCCGCACCACCCGCATGACCGGATTCATCTCCGCAGGATTCGCTGTGTGGGCGCTGTCGCTGTTCCGCTATGGGGGGGCGTACGAGCAGGCGCATGTCGCTTTCTACATGGGCATCACCGTCATCGGCTGTATCTTTTGCCTGATGCAGTTGCGCTCGGCGGCGTTGATCACGGCGGCGGTGGTCAATGTGGTGTTCGTCGGTTTTTTCGCCTCGACCCATATCACCACCTTTGTTGCCACCGCGGTGAACGTGGTGCTGGTGACAGGGGCCATGCTGGTAATCCTGCAGAACCACTACGGCGATTTCACGCGGCTGGTCAACGCCCAGGCCGAAACCGAAAAACTCAGTGACGAGAACCTGCGCCTGGCCAACCAGGACAGCCTGACCGGCTTGCCCAATCGCCGGCAGTTTTTCACCGCTCTGGATAAAGCCTTGGCGCAGGCGCAGCAGACGGGCCAGCGGCTGGCGGTGGGGATTCTGGATCTGGACGGCTTCAAGCCGGTCAACGATGTTTACGGCCATAGTGTGGGCGACCGCTTGCTGGTGCAGGTCGGCCAGCGTCTGACCGCATCGATGGACGCGACCATGCAGGTGGCACGGTTGGGCGGTGACGAGTTCGCCTTGATCTTCACCCATGTGCGCGATAATGAGCAGCTGCAGGCATTCGGCGACAGCATCTGCGCCGAGCTGAAAAAGCCCTTTACCCTGATCGACGTGCCGGTGCAGATCAGCGCCTCGCTGGGCATCGCCACTTACCCGGATCTGGCCTCCAGCGCCGCTAGCGTCTACGAATACGCCGACTATGCGCTGTACCAGAGCAAGCGCAATCATCCGGGCGTCCTGAGCTTGTTTTGTGCCGCGCACCACCAGCAATTGCAACGCGACACACTGACCGAACAGGCGCTGCGCCGGGCAAAGCTGGATTTTGAGTTCAGTGTGCTGTTCCAGCCCATCGTCGATCTGCACAGTGGCCGCACGGTAGCCTTCGAGGCACTTGCGCGCTGGGCCAGCCCGGACCTGGGCAGCGTGCCGCCCAGCCAGTTCATACCGATTGCCGAGCGCATCGGCTTTATCAATCGCCTGACCTTGCCGCTGTTGCGCAAGGCGCTGCGGGCAGCGGAACAGTGGCCGCCCGAGGTACGCTTGTCGTTCAATCTGTCCGCCCATGATTGCGGCTCCCAGGAAAACGTCCAGCAAATCATCGATACCATTCTGGCGAGCCAATTCGATCCGGCGCAGCTGGATCTGGAAATCACCGAAACCGCGGTGATGCAGGATATCGTCCAGGTACAGCGGGCCATCGGGTTGTTCCGCCGGATGGGCTGCGGCGTATCGCTGGATGACTTCGGCACCGGCTACTCGAGCCTGAGCCAGTTGCACGCGCTGGCCCTGACCAAATTGAAGGTCGATCGCAGTTTCGTCACCGGCATCCATGAAAACCCCGCCAGCTACAAGATCGTCAAGTCACTGGTGGCCTTGAGTCAGGACATGGGCCTGGACTGCATTATCGAAGGCGTCGAGACCACCGACGAGATGAATGCGCTGCTGAGCCTGGGCTGCCGGACCGTGCAAGGTTATCTGTTCTCCAGGCCCATGCCGTTCGCGCAGACACTGGAGTGGCTGGAAAAGAACCAGAGCCCGCTGCCGTCATAAGCGCAGTCATGAAGCACTGCGCCCGGCTGTGCGCAAGCGCCCGGGGGCGATGTCGAAGAACTCGCGAAAGCGCCGCTGAAAATGCGACAGGCTGACAAAACCGGTAGCCACGGCGATATCGGCGATCGGCCGGTTGGATTGCTGGATCAGTTGCCGCGCCCGGGTCAGGCGTAATTCGAGGTAATAGCGGGTCGGGGTGGCCTTCATGAAACTGCAGAACTGGCGCTCCAGATGACGCTTGGAAAGCTGCACGCAGCGAGCGATTTCGTCGACGCTCAAGGGCTCGTCGATATTGTTGTGCATCAGCTCCAAAGCGGACTTCAAGGGTTGTGGCAGCGTCGGGTCAGAGTCGATGGCCATGACGGAGATGTCTTGCACATCGGCGTTCTGATCACAGGCCAGAATCTCTTCCACGGCGCTGATCAGGTGTCCGGCGCCTTGGCGGCGCATGACCTCCAGCATCATGCGCAGCGAACTGTTGGCGCCCGCGCAACTGATCCGCTGGCGATCGATGACGAAGCTTCGCGAACTCAGTCGCACGTCGGGATAATCCTCCGCCATCATCGCTCGGCCTTCGGGATGGAAGGCGCATTCGTAACCGTCCAGCAAGTGCGCCTGGGCCAGGAACCATGCACCGTTCCACAGGCCACCAAGCATCGCCCCCTTGGCCGCCGCGGCGCGCAATTTGCTGCGCAGTACCGCGTGCTCGCGCAGGGCCACGCGAAAGCCGCCGCACAGGATGATCAGGTCCCAGGACTTTTCTTCAAGGGCGTTCAGCGCGTGGTCGGCCGAGATGACAATGCCCAGATCGCTGGTCACCTGGGTGGCGGTCAGCCCGAACGAGCAGACCTCGTAAAGCGGTTCAGGATTGAGCAGGTTGGCGGTGACCAGGGCATCGACGGCACCGGTGAACGCCATCATGGAGAAGTGTTCGAACAGCACCAGAGCGACCCGTTGGCGGTTGCCGCCGGATGATGCCAGGCCGCGCTTGGCCTGGTGCGCCATGTTCTTGTTGGCCAGTACGCTTTCGAAAGCGGATTGCATGGGGGTCCTTGGTCGAGCGCGGATTCTGCCGGCTATCTTGACCTAAACCAAGGACCCTGGCGAGGCCAGCTCTCAGGTCCGGAAACGCCCCACCAAAGCGCTGAGTTCGGCGGCCAGGCGCGACAGTTCGTGGCTGGCGGCGTTGGTCTGCAGGGCACCTGCCGCCGACTGCGCCGACAGATCGCGGATCGCCACCAGGTTGCTGTCCACTTCTCGCGCCACCTGGGCCTGTTCTTCCGCCGCGCTGGCGATCACCAGGTTGCGCTCGTTGATCTGGCCGATGGCGGCAAAGATGTCCTCCAGCACAGCACCAGAAGCCTGGGTGATTTCCAAGGTGCCCTGGGCGCGCGTGGTGCTGCTGCGCATCGACTCGACAGCCTGCTCGGCAGTGCCCTGCACGCTGGCGATCATCTGTTCGATCTCGCGGGTCGACTCTTGGGTGCGGTAGGCAAGGGTGCGCACTTCATCGGCCACCACTGCGAAGCCACGACCGGCTTCACCGGCGCGCGCAGCCTCGATGGCGGCATTGAGGGCCAGCAGGTTGGTCTGTTCCGAGACGGCGCGGATCACATCGAGGACCTTGCCGATATTGCGGACTTCATCGGCCAGGTGTTGGATGCGCTCGGCGCTGCCCTGGATTTCGGCGGTCATGGACTGTGTGCCGGCGATGTTTTCGCGCACCTGCTGGCGGCTCTTTTCCGACAGAGTGTTGGAGGCTGTGGCCGCTTGTGAGGTAGATACGGCGTTACGCGCCACCTCTTCGACTGCGCTGGTCATCTGGTTGACCGCCGTGGCCGCTTGTTCAAGCTGCATGTCCTGCTGCTGCAGGCCGCGGTTGCTTTCTTCGGTCACGGCGTTGAGCTCTTCGGCGGCCGAGGCGAGTTGCGTCGCGGAGCCGGCGATCTGGATCAGGGTTTCGCGCTGGCTGGCCTGCATGCGCTGCAACTCGACGAACAGTTCGCCGATCTCGTTGCGGCTTGGGGAGATGACTTCACGGGTCAGATCGCCATTGGCGATGCGCTTGAAATGCTCGCCGGCGTCGCGCAAAGGGCGCAACACTCGACCGCTAATGAATATCCAGCACAGCACTGCGAGTGCGAGCGTCACTGCGCCCAAGGCGATGGACAGCAGCTTGGCGGTGGCCAGGCGGGCCGTCGACTCTTGATTGATCTCGGCGGCGCGTGCGTCCAGCGCGCCCACCAGTTTGACGCGGATTTCCTGAAGCTTGGTCATGCCGTTACCGGCTGCGATATTGACCACGAAATATTGGTCTGCCGAACGCGCACGGGTAGCGGCCCGTTGACCGACGATCGCAGCGCCGTATTCGGCGAAGGCGCCTTTGAGGTCTTCGGCCAGCGCCTTGAGCTGCGGGTCACGCAGGTCGGTGGTCGAGGCATTGACCTTGGCGATGGCGTCGTTCCAGATGCCCTCGCTGCGCACCAGCCGCGCTTCGGCATCGTCAAAGCGACCGCCCACCGTTTCAATGAAAGCCGACGACACATTGGCGCTGGTGCGGATCGCCAGCAGCAGGGCGTTGTTGATGCCGTCGATCTGATGCGAAGTGCGGCTCAGCTCGTCGATCTGGTCATGGCTGCGCACAGCCGACCACCAACTATTGACGATGGAAAACAGCAGGGCCACAACGAACAGCAGCAAGACGCCGATCATGCCGGTGCGGACTTTGAGGTGGACGAACATGGGTTGCACTCCGGATTACGGATGAAATAATTGTCATCACGTTATCCACCGTCCGTCCGCAAACTTGAGCACTCGCCCGGTGCAATCCGGGCGATAAACGCACAGTTCAACGTCAACCGCTCTAGGTCGGTACTTGCACGCATTCGCTTATCGAGCGCTGCGAAACACAAGCAATTGGCTGATGGCGCGTTGCACGCATTCGCCGCGTTGGTTAAGGGTGTCGCATTGCACCACGACGATGCCACGGTCGGGTTTGGATTGTGAGGGCTTGATCTCCAGCACTTTGCTGCGCACGTGCAGTTCATCGCCAGGGCGCGTCGGGGTCGGCCAGCGCAGGTCGCTGCCAGCACCGATCAGGCCGTCGCCCAGGGGCAGGCTGTCGACCAGCAGGCGCATGGTCAGCGCGGCGGTGTGCCAGCCACTGGCGGCCAGGCCCGCAAAGAGCGTATCGCGAGCGGCGGCTTCATCGAGATGGAAGGGCTGTGGATCGAATTCCTTGGCGAAGGCTTTGATCTGTTCGAGCGTGATCACGGTGCTGGCGCTGGTGAAGGTGTCGCCGACGTTGAAGGATTCAAGGTAGAGCGAGGCGGGGGCGGTCATCAGCTATCTCCGAAAAGGTCCAATCGACCAGTAAAGCATATTGAATGATGATCACAATACCTGGGCTTCGGCGGTTAAGGCGCTAGTGCGTATTGCATAAACTCAACGGATTCACGGCAACAACTGCAGATTGGCAAACGACATCGCCGGGTCGATATAGCGCAATGCCGACTTCATGTCCTTCCAGCCCACGTAGGTCATCAACGCCTTGATGTCCCAACCGTTAGCGCTTGCCCAAGTGGCAAATCCGCGACGTAGCGAGTGACTGCTATACAGGTCGGCAGGCAGCCCGCCGCGCTCGAGCACGCCGCGTAGCAAGGGGATCAGGCTGTTGGCGTTGAGACCTTGTTCGCCCAGGTTGCCCCAGCGATCGATGCGCCGGAACACCGGGCCATGGGCGATGCCGGCCACGGTGATCCAGTTGCCATAAGCCTGCACCGGGCACAGGCGTTTGAGCGCCGGCGCGCGATAACTGACGCCTTGGTTGAGCCGATCCCCCTTGCTGTGAGGCAAATACAGGGTCATGCCGGTTCCGGGCTCGGCCTGGATGTGCTCGACCTGCAGGCGCGCCAGCTCGTCCCCGCGAAAGCCGCGCCAGAAACCGATCAATAACAGCGCGATATCGCGCCGGGCACGTAACAGTGCCGCCATGTCGTGACGTTCAGCGGCGGTCGCAGCGCTGGTTTCGAGCGCGCTGACCACCTGCTCCAACTGGGTCAGCAACAACGGCGCGGCTTGTTTCTGCTGCACTGGATGCGTGGCGCGGATGCCTTTGAGCAGCTGTTTGACCATCGGTGCCTTGGTCGGGTCCGGAAACCCTTGGCTGATGTGCCACTGGGCGAGGGCGGCGAGGCGCTGCTTGAGGGTATTGATGGAGTGGCGCTCGGCATGGTCCACCAGATAGCGCGCGATGCTGTCGGCGGTCGCTGGCAGAAAGCCACCCCAGCTGACTTCGAAGTGCTCGACCGCGGCCTGGTAGCTGCGCCGGGTGTTGTCGCGGGTGCCGGCCTTGAGATACCGCTCGATCTGCTCGTTCATGTCCGTCGGCAATACCTGTATAAGGGCAATGAATCTCAAGTATCGCACATCAGGAAAATCGATGATCGACTACAAACTGCTGGCCGCCCTGAGCGCGGTGATCGAGCAGGGCGGTTTCGAGCGTGCTGCCCAGGCGCTCAATCTCTCGCAATCGGCGGTGTCGCAGCGGATCAAACTGCTCGAAGCGCGGGTCGGTCAGCCGGTGCTGGTGCGCAGTAGCCCGCCGACCGCCACACCCGTGGGCATGAGCCTGCTCAACCACGTTCAACAGGTGCGGTTGCTGGAGCGCGACTTGCTGGGGCAGGTGCCGACGCTGAACGAAGCTGGCTTGCCCGATCGCCTGCGCATCGCCCTTAATGCCGATAGCCTCGCCACGTGGTGGGCGGGCGCGGTGGGTGACTTTTGTCGCGAGCAGCGCTTGTTGCTGGATTTGGTGGTCGAGGATCAGGAAGTCGCGCTCAAGCGCATGCGCGCCGGCGAAGTGGCGGCCTGTCTGTGTGCCAGCGAACGCCCCGTGGCTGGCGCGCGCAGTGTCTTGTTGGGGGTCATGCGCTACCGGGCGGTAGCCAGCCCTGCATTCATGGCCAGCCATTTCTCCCCAGGTGTCACGATTGAACGCCTGGAGCGAGCGCCCGCCGTGGTGTTCGGCCCGGACGACAGCTTGCAGCATCGTTACATGGCCTCGCTGCAGGCGGCGGGCAGCTTTCAATACCATCTGTGCCCATCGTCGGAAGGCTTTATCCGCATGGCCGAGGCGGGGATGGGTTGGGGCTTGATACCGGAGTTGCAGATTGCCGAGCAGTTGCGGGCAGGGGTGTTAGTCGAGTTGCTGCCGAACAGGTCGTTGGAAGTGCCGTTGTACTGGCACCATTGGCGTAATGGCGGTGAGTTGCTGAGCACGTTGACCGCCCATTTACGCAAGGTCAGTCATGAGTGGCTGGAGGTGCCCGTTTTTGTGGGTAACTGAGGCCGTTAACCCCTTGGGCCAAGGGGGCCTTGAACTGCGTGCACTGTCTGTGCGCGCAGGAGTCGTCGAACGCCATAAACACCAGGTACCGCGCCATAGAAACGTTTCCCCCAAAGGTGTAGAGGGAATCGGCATAGAACGAAAATGAGGCCGCCGCGCAAAACGCCAGGAAATTGCTCAGCGCCTGATTGAGTTCGAAGGCGTCACGGGAAATGAAGAATAGCTGCCAGTGAATCACGCTGTTGGCAATGCCTATCACCGCGTAGGTGGCGAACTCCTGCCAAGTCTTATCCATGTTCCTCCCCACGATCATTGCTCCCCTCTATTGGATGCGAGGCTAGAAGAGGGTGGGTGTCTACCTAGCAGATCTGATAGGTAGGTCGGAACGAGGCGCTCCTGATGCGGATTTCGGTACACCTCTGTAGCCCAGAAGCAGGGCCGCGAGCGGGCTGCCATTCGATAATGCTCAATTATTGAATGCTAGCTTCTAAGATTTTTACAAAAAGAATTCGCCATTGGTTCGGTGTAATTACATAATACGTACCACAGTACGAAACTATCCGGAGTGACCATGGCCCGTGGCGGTATCAACAAGGCCCTTGTAAGCAGGGCGCGAGAAAGCTTGCTGGCACGGGGCGAGCACCCGAGCATCGATGCCATACGTATCGAATTGGGCAACACGGGATCAAAAAGCACTATTCATCGCTATCTGCGCGAACTCGATGACGCAATGCCTGCCGTTGCTCAAGGAGCGCCGGTATTGACGGACGCCCTTAGCACCTTGGTCGCCAATATCGCCCAGCAATTGCGGGACGAGAGCCAGGCTTACCTGGACCAGGCCCAGGCCGACCTGGAAACCAAGGCCGCAGCGCTGCAAGCCCGTACTCAAGCCGCTGAAACGCAGCTCGACCAGGCCCTGATACGCGAGACTGTGCTGCAGTCGGCACTGGAGCAGACAAGCGAGCGCTTGCAGGTCAGTCAAAGCAGCTTGCAGACCGAGCTCACCCGTAACGCCAGATTGAGCCAGGCCTGCGACGATCTGCAGTTACGCCTCGATGACCAGCAGCAACGGGTGCAGTCATTGGAGGAGCAGCATCGTCACAGTCGTGATGCGCTACAGCACTATCGCGATTCGGTGCGTGAGCAGCGTGAACAGGAGCAGCGCCGTCACGAAGCCCAGGTGCAGATGATTCAGGTCGAAGTCCGCCAACTGCAGCAATCGGCGGTGGTCCGTCAGGATGAGCTGACCCGCCTTAACCGCAGCAACGAGCGTTTGCTCGCCGAGGCCGCCCACAGCGAGCGCCAGTTGCAGCTGCAACTCGCGGCGCAGGCCGCTGAGCAGGCCCTCGGAAAGCGCCTGGCCGAGCAACACGAAGTGCAGTTGGCCCAGCAGCGTGAACTGGTCAGCGATTGGGGGCGTCGCGCGGCACAGGCAGAGGGTGCACAAGCGGTGCTGCAGCAACAGTTGCTGGAGCTTGCGGCGCGCGCACAGCAGCAAGTCGAGGCCGCGGCCAGCGAGGCTCAAGCCCCCGCACTGCCAGCCAGCAACGTTAAAAGCGGGGCAAAAAAAAGACCGCCATCTGCGGGGAGGGCGGTCAGAGGAGTTTCACCAAAGGACTGAAGTGGAACCGCTCGACAAGCACTGGAGGTCGGGGGAAAACCAGGCTGCGCGAGTGGATTCGTGCTTCGAGGTAAAAAGTAACATCACTGGCGTGCATCCCCTCATCACCTGTATCGATAGCGTTTATCAATTAAATACATGCAGTTACGTGTTTCAGACTTTTCCTATAGGGCTGCACGCCCCCCGCCGTTAAGATTCCGCCCCGTGAAGAGCGCCGGCACAGCCCAATGCAGAGCAGCTCCCGCGACATTCATCTCAGCCCGAACCTCGCTTTACCGCGCCGGCAGGTGTAACCCCATTTCTAACGCAGGGCGCCAATACACCATGTGTGAAACCAGCAACCCCATCCGCCTCATGCTGCTCGATGACCACGAATTCGTGCTGTGCGGTATGCAGCATGTGCTCGGCACCTATGCTGAATTCGACATCGTCGGATGTTTCACGCGTAGCCGTGACCTGCTACTGGCACTCAAGCAATCGCCCGTCGATGTCGTGGTCATGGATTTTGCCCTTGGCCCGGAAGAAACCGATGGTTTGAACCTCATCCGCGCACTGCGGATAAAGTTTCCCGCCGTTCAACTCCTGGTGATTTCGGCCACGCACACCCCAGCCACCGTGAGCTTGGCGCTGCGCTGTGGCGCGATGGGTTTCATCGGCAAGGACAGCGACCCGGTACATTTGCTGGAAGGCGTGCGCGCGCTGGCGACTGGCACCGTCTACCTGGAGCCGAGGATGGCCTCGTTGCTGGAGGATCGGGATATCGCCACGCAAGTACCAGACTCAACGATCAAAGGTAACAAGTCCGCGATCGAGGCGCTGGTCAGGACCAACAACCTGACCCTGCGGGAACGCGAAGTGCTGCGCTGCTGCCTGGCCGGCATGTCGGTGACTCAGGTCGCCGGGAAATTCTCGCGCAGCATCAAGACCATCAGCACGCAAAAGCAATCGGCGTTTCGCAAGTTGGGCCTGGCCAGCGATAACGAACTGTTCAAGATCCGCTCGCAACTGGAGCAGCGATGAAAGCGCCATGGGTGAGCGGTCTTGAGCGCTCAGCTCCGGATCGGCCGGACGCTCCCGGATCATTCCAGCTGTCGGCCGAGGACAAGCGCATCCTGACTCGCATGTTTCTGGAGACCAGCCACGAGGACTTGCGATTGCTCGAATGTGCTTTGCTAGGTGCCCAGCCAGGTGAGGTGCTGCACAGGGTTCACCGTCTGCACGGTGCGGCGCTGACGGCGGGCGCTACCCCGATGCTGGCGGAGCTGGAAAGTTTCGAGAGAGTTCTGCGAGAAGTGGCGCACATTCCGACCGACAGCCAGGAACGCCTGATTCGCTTGCGACAGCAACTAGCGCAATACCAGCAGCGCTAGCGCTATGCCCATCAATTAACGCCGCCGCCCAGCATGCCACGCACCTTGTCGCGCAACTGGTCGATGGAGAAGGGCTTGGCCAGTACCTCGGTGCCGGGTGGGTTCTCAGCCGAATCGCCGTACCCGCTGGCAATCAGTATGGGCAGGCCGGTACGCAGCTTCAGCGCCTCGCGCGCCAAGTCAATGCCGTTACCGTCCGGTAGCCCGACGTCGGTCATCATCAGCGCTAGTGGCTGCGCGACGTCATTCAACAAGGTCATTGCCCCTGCCTTGTCTTCGGCCTCCAGCACCTTGTACTCGAGTTCTTCGAGCACATCGACGATCAACATGCGCACGATGGCGTCATCTTCGACGACGAGGATAGTGACGGGATTGGCTTCGGACATTGAAAGGCTTTCCTGAAAACGTATGATCGGTGATGAGGGCAGGATGCCACCCTTGCTCACTATGAGTACGTGGCGGCCCCCGACAAGTTCCCCACCCGAGTAAAAACTCCAGGCTGCAGTGTCGCTTAGAGAGCTGGCATTTGGCCATTTATCGGTGCTGGTCAAGGTGAAGCCTATCCGAAAACGCCATTTTCGTAAGAATTTTCTTAACTTGGCGTAGGAAACTTAGAACTTTTTGACGAATTTGCGGCAGAATCCCAGCCTTGAATATTTCCCCGCCCAGGCCATGGACATGACCAAAAACGCCTCTATTGATGAACAAGGGTTCCGCAAGGTTCTGCAACGCAATATCAGCCTGCCGCTGGGTGTGGGCGTGCTGAGCGTGGCCGTCTTCATTGTCATCCTCCTGTATCTGATCTCGGTGATGCGCTGGGTCGACCATACAGACCGGGTGATCAACAACGCCAATGAGGTGGCGCGCCTGTCGGTGGACATGGAAACCGGCATGCGCGGCTATCTGCTGACAGGGGAGGTCGACTACCTGGGCCCCTACGAGATCGCCCGGCCGCGGGTCACCGCCGAGCTCGAGGCTTTGCAGGAGCTGGTCGCGGACAACCCGTCCCAGGTCGATCGGCTGACGCGCATCCTGGCGGTGCAGAAAGAATGGAACGAGCTGGCTAAAAGTCTGATCGAGGTGCGCAAGGTCGACGGCGACTTCCGCAGCATCGTCCATAAAGGTCAAGGCAAGCGCCTGACGGACGAAATGCGTAACGAGTACAGCGATTTCATCAGTGCCGAACAGCAACTGCGGGTGGCGCGCTCCGAAGCCGTCACCTATACCGTCACGGTGTCGATCACCAGTTATCTGATCTTCGTGGTGTTGCTCAGCGGCCTGCTTGCCTGGTTCGGCCGTCGCGATCTGTTGGGCCTGTCCAGCCAGTATGGCAGCAACCTCGAAGCATTGAGCACCAGCGCCGAACGCTTGCAGGGCCAGGCCTGGCTGCGTACCGGGCAGACCCAATTGGCCGAACAGGTCATCGGCCAGCTCAGCGTGAACCTGCTGGGGCGCAACATTCTGGAGTTTTTCGCGCAATATCTGGGTGCGGTCGTGGGCGCCGTTTATGTACGCGATGAACGAGGCGGCCTGCGCCGCGTGGCCAGCTACGGGTTTTCGGCCGAGCAGGAAAACGCCGAGCAGAACCTCTTGCCGAGCGAAGGGGTGACTGGACAAGTGGCTCAGCGCGGCCGCGTGCAGCGCCTTGACAACTTGCCTGGCGATTACTTCAAGGTCGCCTCCGGCCTGGGCGATGGCGCACCGCGCAGCGTGCTGGTGATGCCGGCCCGTAACGATGACGGCGTTAATGGTGTGGTTGAACTGGGTTTCCTGCGTGAACTCAGCGATCGTGATGTCGAGTTCCTTGAACTGGTCGGCAACAACGTCGGTACTTCCATCGAAGCAGCCCGTTATCGCCAGCGCCTGCAGGAAGTGCTGGCCGAGACCCAGCAGCTCAACGAAGAGTTGCAGGTCCAGCAGGAAGAACTCAAAACCGCCAACGAAGAGCTCGAAGAACAGTCGCGGGTGCTCAAGGAGTCCCAGGCCCACCTGGAAACCCAACAGGCCGAACTCGAGCAGACCAACGAGCAACTGGCCGAGCGTACCGATGCCCTGGCCGATCAGCGCGATGCGCTGGACCGCAAGAACTCCGAGCTCAATCAGGCGCAGATACAGCTCGAAGAGCGTGCCGAAGAGCTGCAACGGTCGAGCAAGTACAAGTCCGAGTTCCTTGCCAACATGTCCCACGAGCTGCGCACGCCGCTCAACAGCACCCTGATTCTGGCCAAGCTGCTCGCCGAAAACGCCGAGCAGACCCTGACCGCCGAGCAGGTCAAGTTCGCTGAATCGATCTATTCCGCCGGCAACGACCTGTTGCACCTCATCAACGATATTCTGGATATTTCCAAGGTCGAAGCCGGCAAGCTCGAAGTGCGCCCGGAAAACACTCGGGTGACCGGGCTGGCCGACAGCTTGCGCACGATGTTCACGCCGCTGGCTGCCGACAAGGGCCTGGGGTTCAGTATCAATATTGCCGACAATGCCCCGGCCACTCTGTATACCGATCGCCAGCGCGTCGAGCAGATCCTCAAGAACCTGCTGTCCAATGCGTTCAAGTTCACCGAGCTGGGCAGCGTCAGCGTGACCATCGCTGCGCAACCTGGCGAAGGCATCGCCTTCCATGTCCGCGACTCCGGCATCGGCATTGCCGCCGACCAGCAGCAGGGCATCTTCGAAGCCTTCCGACAAGCCGACGGCACCACCAACCGCCGCTATGGCGGCACCGGCCTGGGGCTCTCGATTTCCCGCGACCTGGCGGCGTTGCTCGGCGGCTACATCAGCGTTACCAGCGCCTTGGGGCAGGGCAGCACCTTTACCCTGGTGCTGCCGGAGCAGTTCGATGCTTCACCGCGCCCTGAAAGCGCTGCCGCCACCTTGCAAGCGACGACGTTTTCATCCAGCCATGGGCCGGTCGAAGTGCCACCAGTGGTACCGCTCGAACCGCCCGTGGTGCGCACACCGCCGTTTGTCGATGATCGCGAGCTCGGCCCGTTCAGCAAGCGTTGCATTCTGGTGGTCGAGGACGAGCCGAATTTCGCTCGCATCCTCTTCGATCTGGCGCACGAGCTGGATTACCACTGCTTAGTGGCCCACGCCGCCGATGAGGGCTTCGACCTGGCGGCGCAGTTCATTCCTGACGCGGTATTGCTCGACATGCGCCTGCCCGATCATTCCGGGCTCACTGTGCTGCAGCGACTCAAGGAGCTGCCGGCCACCCGGCATATCCCGGTGCACATCATCTCGGTGGAAGATCGCGTCGAAGCGGCGATGCACATGGGCGCTGTCGGCTACGCGGTCAAGCCCACGAGTCGTGAAGAGCTCAAGCAGGTGTTCGGCAAGCTCGAATCCAAACTCACGCAAAAACTCAAGCGCATCCTTCTGGTCGAGGACGACGACTTGCAGCGCGACAGCATTGCCCGCCTGATCGGCGACGACGACATCGAGATCACCGCCGTAGGTTATGCCCAGGAGGCCCTGGACCTGCTGCACGCCAATGTCTACGACTGCATGATCATCGACCTCAAGCTGCCCGACATGCTCGGCAACGACCTGCTCAAGCGCATGTCCACCGAGGAAATCAAGGCCTTCCCGCCGGTCATCGTCTACACCGGGCGCAACCTGACCCGTGAAGAAGAGGCCGAGCTGCTCAAGTACTCGCGCTCGATCATCATCAAGGGCGCGCGCTCCCCCGAGCGCCTGCTGGATGAAGTCACACTCTTTCTGCACAAAGTCGAATCCCAGCTGTCCACTGAACGGCAGAAGATGCTGAAGACCGCCCGCAGCCGCGACAAAGTCTTCGAAGGTCGCAAGATCCTCGTGGTCGACGACGACGTGCGCAACATCTTTGCCCTCACCAGCGCCCTGGAACACAAGGGCGCAGTCGTGGAGATCGGTCGCAATGGCCTGGAGGCCATCGAACGGCTCAACACGGTGGGTGACATCGATCTGGTCCTGATGGACGTCATGATGCCGGAAATGGACGGTTTCGAAGCTACCCGAGAGATTCGCAAGGACCCACGCTGGCGCAAGTTGCCGATCATCGCCGTGACCGCCAAGGCCATGAAGGATGACCAGGAGCGCTGCCTGCAGGCGGGCGCCAACGACTACCTGGCCAAGCCGATCGAGCTGGACCGGTTGTTTTCGCTGATTCGTGTGTGGCTGCCGCAACTGGAGCGTATTTGATAGTGCAACAGAACACCGACATCGAGATTCGGCTGCTGATCGAGGCGATCTACCTCAAGTACAGCTACGATTTTCGCGATTACGCCGGGGCTTCGGTCAAGCGCCGCGTCCAGCATGCATTGACGCAACTGGAGTGCAAGACCGTCTCGGCGTTGCAGGAGCGCGTCATCCATGACCCGACCGCGTTCATGCAGTTGCTGCAATACCTGACGATTCCGGTCAGCGAGATGTTCCGCGACCCCGACCACTTCCTGGCGATTCGCCAGGAAGTGGTGCCGCTGTTGCGGACCTATCCATCGATCAAGGTGTGGATCGCCGGTTGCAGCACAGGCGAGGAGGTCTACTCCATGGCCATCCTGCTGCGCGAAGAGGGTTTGCTGGAGCGGACCATCATCTACGCCACCGACATCAATCCGACATCGCTGGAAAAGGCCAAAAAGGGCGTGTATTCGATGGAAGCGATGCGTATCTACGGCAACAGCTACCAGCGCGCTGGCGGCAAACGCGATTTCAGCGACTATTACACCGCCGCCTATGGCCACGCGATCATGGACGGCAGCCTGCGCGAGAACGTGACCTTTGCCGACCATAGCCTGGCGACCGACAGCGTGTTTTCGGAGACGCAACTGGTGTCGTGCCGCAACGTGCTGATCTATTTCAACAAGGGTTTGCAGGAGCGGGCGTTCGGGCTGTTTCACGAGTCCCTGTGTCATCGCGGCTTCATGGTGCTGGGCAGCAAGGAGACGGTGGATTTTTCCGCGTACAGCGATAAATTCGAGCCGCTGGTCAAGCAAGAACGGATCTACCGGAAGAAATGAATCGTTACGGTGCGATCGTCGTGGGGGCTTCTGCCGGTGGGGTAGAGGCACTGCTGCACGTCTTCAGCGCGCTGCCCAAAGCGTTCGATATCCCCATCCTGACAGTGCTGCATCTGCCCGACGAGCGCCGCAGCCAGTTATCCGAGGTATTTGCCACGCGCCTGGGCCGTGATGTACGCGAAGGCAGCGACAAGGTGGCGATCGAGCCCGGGGTGATCTATTTCGCCGGGCCCAGCTATCACCTGTCGGTGGAGCGCGATTTCACCCTGTCGCTGAGTCAGGAAGAACGGGTGCACTTTTCCCGTCCGGCCATCGATCTGTTGTTCGATTCCGCCGCCGATGCCTATGGGCCCGGGCTGGTGGGGGTATTGATGACCGGTGCCAATGAGGATGGCGCCAAAGGGCTGGCTGCGATCAAGCGTCAGGGCGGCTTGACGATCGTTCAGGATCCGGCCGAAGCGCGGATGCCGACCATGCCGCTGGCCGCACTGAAATTGCAGCAGCCCGACCATATTCTTTCATTGAACGGCATAGGCTCTTTGCTCGCCAAGCTGGAACGAAGTAAATGCTAAGTCACCTCCAGGCAAAATTGCTGATCGTCGACGATCTGCCGGAAAACCTGCTGGCCCTCGAGGCCTTGATCCAGCGTGAGGATCGCGTGGTCTACAAGGCGCTGTCCGCCGATGCCGCGCTGTCCCTGTTGTTGCAACACGAGTTCGCCCTGGCCATCCTCGACGTTCAGATGCCCGGCATGAATGGTTTCGAACTCGCGGAGCTGATGCGCAGCACCGAGAAGACCAAACACATCCCCATCGTGTTCGTCAGCGCCGCTGGGCGCGAAATGAACTATGCCTTCAAGGGCTACGAAAGCGGCGCCGTGGATTTCCTCCACAAGCCGCTGGACATGCAGGCGGTGAAGAGCAAGGTCAGCGTGTTCGTCGACCTGTATCGCCAGCGCAAGGCCCTCAAGGAACAGCTGGATGCGCTCGAACGCGCGCGCCAGGAACAGGAGGTGCTGCTGCGCCGCCTGCAGGTGACCCAGAGCGAACTCGAGCACGCAGTGCGCATGCGTGATGACTTCATGTCGATCGTCTCCCATGAAGTGCGCACGCCCTTGAACGGGCTGATCCTCGAGACCCAACTGCGCAAGCTGCACCTGGCCAAGGACAATCTCGACGCCTTTGCCCCCGACAAGCTGCGGGCCATGGTCGATCGCGACGAACGGCAGATCCTGAGCTTGATCCGCCTGATCGAGGACATGCTCGACGTGTCGCGCATTCGTACCGGCAAGCTGTCGATTCGCCCGACGCGGTTCAACCTGACGCAGATGGTTGCCAACGTGGTCGAGCGTTTCGAGCCCCAGGCGAGCGCCATCGGTACCCATATCAGCTTTGCCGGCGATAAGGCGGTGGTGGGTATCTGGGATGAATTTCGCATTGAGCAAGTGGTGGTCAACCTGTTGTCCAACGCATTGCGCTATGGCGGCAAAAGCCCGATCGAGGTACGCGTGGCCAGCGCTGCGAACGGCGCGCGCATAGAGGTACAGGACCACGGCATCGGTATCAGCGCCGAAAACCAGTCACGGATTTTCCAGCAGTTCGAGCGGGTATCGGCCAAGCATGTGGTGTCTGGCCTGGGCCTGGGGCTGTTTATTTCCGAGCAGATCGTGACCGCCCACAGCGGCACGATCAGCGTCCATAGCGCAGTGGGCGAGGGCGCGATGTTCCGCGTGACGCTGCCACTCGACGAATCTTGCAACCCGGACGCAACCTCTGCCACGGCCCATGGTCGTATTGGCAGCTAGACCTACCTGAATAGGCTTTCCATGAGTGAAGATGCGCAAGACGTTGTCCTGATCGTCGAGGACGAACCGAATATTTTGATGATTCTGTCTACCTATCTGGCAGGCGAGGGTTACCGGGTACTGCAGGCCGAAAATGCCGAGCAGGCCTTCGAAATCCTGGCCACCAAGCCCCATCTGGACTTGATGATCACCGATTACCGGCTGCCTGGCGGGATTTCCGGGGTCATGATCGCCGAGCCGGCCGTCAAACTGCGCCCCGAGTTGAAGGTGATCTTCATCAGTGGATACCCGCAGGAAATCGCCGAGTCGGGCAGCCCGATCGCCAGGAAGGCGCCGATCCTGGCCAAGCCGTTCGATCTGGATACCTTGAAGCAGCTGGTAGACAAGCAGCTGGCTTAATGCAGAGAAGCTGGTCCTCTCTTGGGCAGAGCCCGATCCCACAGGGGTAGGTTGTGCTGCCACCTCTGTGGCAGCGCGTTCGGCGGCTTACAGGCCGGCACTGCCGGCCGATAAACCTCAGCCAATCATCTCGTGAACCTTGGCGGTCAGCAGATCGAAAGGGAACGGCTTGGTGATCATCTGCATGTCGGCCCCGAGAAACCCGTCGCGTACTGCTGCATGCTCGGCATAGCCGGTAATGAACAGCACTTTGAGCCCCGGCCGGTGATGGCGACCGACTTCGGCCAGTTGGCGCCCGTTCATGCCCGGCAGGCCGACGTCGCTGATCAGCAGATCGATGCGCGCGTCCGAGCTGAAGATCGGCTGCGCGCTGTCGGCGTCGATGGCGACCAGGCAGTGGTAGCCTTGCTCTTCGAGGACCGAGCGCACCAGTTTGCGCACCGCCGGATCATCTTCCACGATCAGCACCGATTCGCCATCGCGCGCTTTCGGCGCCCGAGCCCGTGGCACTGGAGTGCTGGCCGCCGGCATCCGCTCGCCTCGGGGCAGGAACAGGTTGACGGTGGTGCCCTTGCCCAGCGCGCTGTCGATGCTGACATGCCCCATGGATTGCTTGCAGAAGCCGTAGATCATCGACAACCCCAGGCCGGAACCTTGACCGATCGGCTTGGTGGTAAAGAACGGATCGAAGGCGCGGTCGACCACGCTTTGCGGCATGCCCCCGCCGTTGTCGGTGACACTCAGCACCACATAGTCTCCGGCGCGCAGGTTGCTGGCCGCGTCGGGCTGGGCTGCATCGACGCGTTGATTGCGCGTCTGGACCCGCAGCTTGCCGCCACAGGGCATCGCGTCACGGGCATTGAGGACAAGGTTGAGCAGGGCGCTTTCGACCTGATTAGCGTCGGCTACCGCCGTCCACAGCTGTGGCTCGCCATTGATGGACAGCTCGATCGCCGGGGTCAGGCTGCGTACCAGCAGGTCACTCATCTGAGCGACCAGCGCATTGAGCTCGACAGGTTGTGCATCCAACGATTGGCGACGGGAAAAGGCCAGCAACCGGTGGGTAAGGTTGGCCGCGCGGTGGGCGGAGCTGACGCCTTGTTCGATCAGCTCGTCAAGATCATCGAAGCGGCCTTTGGCGATGCGGCGGCGCATCATTTCGAGGCTGCCGATGATGCCAGTGAGGATATTGTTGAAGTCGTGAGCGATACCGCCGGTCAATTGCCCGACCGCCTGCATCTTCTGTGCCTGGCGCAGCGCTTCTTCACTGTCGCGCGCTTGCGCCGAGCGCTGCTCGATCTGTAGTTCGAGCGCCGCGATGTGACCCTGTAGTTGCTCGATCTGTCGTTGAGCGTCGTGCAGCTGTTGCTCTGAACTGGACAAGGGCCAAGTCTCCGAAAAAACTGCATTCTTATTGAATACGGACCTGCCCCGCCGAAGGGGGTTCAGTTGCAGACGATGCGCAATTGCACATTGGTCTGACGCGCGGCGCTTTGGCCTAGAGGCCTTGTTGGACCAGCGGATCGTCGGGGTTCTGTTGCTCCAGTTGCGCCAGCAGCACCTGGACATTCTGCAGTTGGCCGGTTTCCTTCCAGTAGTTGATCAGCAGTACCCGAGCGCGCCGATCCTGAGGGTGACGCTGGACAATCTCCTGCAATTGGCGCTGGGCCGCATCCACCTGTTCCATGGCATGCAGGGTCAGGGCGAGGCTGTAGCGGAAGGTGCTGTTGTCCGGCGCCAGTTCGACCGCCCGGGTCAGTGCCAGCAGCGCGTATTCGTCCTGTTTGTGATCGACCAGCCAGAGCCCCAGCTCGTGTTGCAGTGCAGCCGACTGAGGGTACTGACGCAACTGCTCGGCGAGCCATTGGCGGGCGGCATCGGTGTTGCCTGGTTGATCGAGCAGGCGTACCTGCAAAGCGATGGCATGAGCGTTATCCGGTTGTTGCGTCAGTACCTGCTTCAGCAGTGCGCTGGCAGCAGCGCGGTCGCCTTGATGGATGAGGATGCGAGCGAGCAACAGTTGCCTGGCCAGGTCAGGGCCCGCGTCAGAAGCAGGGTCAGCGCCCTCTGGGGTGTTACCGGATGCGCTTTGCGTCTGCAGCACCTGACGATATTCATCGAGGGCCTTGTCCAGCGGGCCGAAATACAGCCCGGCGTCATCCGGTGACAAATCGAGCATGGCAGTGGCGGCGGCATAGCGCAGGCTGGCTTGCGGGTCGTCGAGCAGCGGACCGAGTATCAGGCTGCGCTGGGTTGCCGGTACCAGCCCGACCACGGCATTGATGGCTGCCTGGCGAACCTCGGGGTCGTCGTTGTGCAGGTCGGCACGGGCCAGTTTCAGTGCTCGAGGTGACGGATAGTCGGCCAGCAAGCCGTACAACACCGCGCGCTGCGTGGGCAGCAGGTCATCACGGCCGAGTTGCTGGTACAGCACCCGTGCCGAGCCGGCTTCGCCATTGCGGGCCTGGCGCAGCGCCTTGCCGAAAATCTCCTGCTGCACCGCAGGCTCCTGCAGCGGCCCGCTATGGCGCCACACCACCACAGCGGCGGCCAGCGCCAGCAGGGCGAGACAGACGATCACTAAGCGTTGCAGCTTGAGCATGCACAATCCATGGAGGGGCGCGAAGAGCGAGTCGGCAAGCTTCGGTCAGTCTACGGCTGGAGTCAATTGCCCTTATAGACAGTTCGGGGGCGTTGGCTTAAATGGGCAAGGGACCGTTGGGCAGCAGGGTGGCGATCAATGCGCGAATGGTGCCGGGCAACGCGTCCAGTTCGCGTACCAGGATGCTGCGTTCGCGGATCGCCCACGGCTCGTCGAGCTGCACGGCGCACAGGCGCATGGTGCGGCTATGCCGTAACGCCGCTGATTCGGGAATGATGCCGATGCCCACGCCAGCTTCGATCATCCGGCAGATGGCTTCGAAACTCGACATCTGGATACGCAGGTGCAAGTGCTTGCCGAGCCGCTCTACATGGTCGCGCAAAAAGCTCAGCAAGGTGCTGCCTTCGTGCAAGCCGATGTGCTGATACTCCAGCGTCTGCCCCAGGGTGACCGGGCCGATCTGCGCCAACGGATGTCCGACCGGGACCATCAGTACCAGGCGATCGGTGCTGAAGTGCATGACCTGCAAGCCGCTGGCTTCGACCGGCCCGGCAATGATGCCCATGTCCGAGGTGCCATCGAGCACGCCGCGCACGATATCGCGAGACAGTCGCTCCTGCAGATCGACCGTGACCCCTGGCCGTTGCGCCAGGAAGCCGGCGAGTATCTCCGGGAGGAATTCGGTGACCGCCGTGGTGTTGGCGAAGATACGGATGTGCCCCGTCGAGTCGCCGCCGTGCTGGGCGAACTCGCTCTTGAGGTAATCCACCTGGCGCATGATCAGGCGCGCATGTTGCAGCAGGCGCTCGCCGGACGGGGTCATTTCTACGCCTCGGCTGTCGCGATACAGCAAGCGGGTCTCGAGTTGCGCCTCCAGAGCCTTGATGCGCGCGCTGGCGGCGGCCGGCGAGAGAAACGCGCGGCGGGCGCCCTGGGTCAGGCTGGGGGATTCGGCGATATGGATGAACAGCCGCAGATCGGCGAGATCGAAGTGCATGGCAGGGGTCCTGTGAGGCTGGGCATGGCCTGGCGGTGTTCAGCATAGCCGAACGCCGCCTTATTCAAATGCAAATTCTCAGAACGGCGCATGGCCGCCATCATCCTCGCACAACGATAAAAGCCGTCAGTGCGAAGGAGCAGCCCTCCCATGAGTGACCCCGATCTTTCCAGCTGGATAGGCCGTCAGGAAACCAGTCAGGAGCATTTCAGCGTCAACCTCCTCAAGCGTATCGCCGCGACGTTCGGTGAATCGGTACCGAAGGTCGGCGAGCCGTTGCCAGCACTGTGGCACTGGTGTTTCTTCCAGGACCCGGTGCCTGAATCCGGCCTGGGCCGCGACGGCCATCCGGCTCGGGGCGGTTTCCTGCCCCCGGCCGATAATCGCAACCGCATGTGGGCCGGCGGGCGACTCGAGTTTTTTACCCCGCTCAAGGCCGGCGCCGATGCGACCCGCGTTTCGACCATTACCCATATTGAAGAAAAACACGGCCGTACCGGCGCCTTGCTGTTCGTCACCGTGCGCCATGACTATTTTCAACAAGACGTGCTGGCCATTCGCGAAGAACAGGACATCGTCTACCGCGAGCCCACGCCCCCCAAGCGTGGCGCGCGGGAGCCCGTTGCCAGTGGTCAGTGGACCGAGCAGATCGAACCTACCCCCGTACTGCTGTTTCGCTACAGCGCAGTGACCTTCAACGGCCATCGCATTCACTACGACCATCCCTATGTCACCGACACCGAGGGCTACAGCGGGCTGGTGGTGCATGGGCCGATGATCGCGACCTTGAACCTGCGGGCCTTCACTCGCGCCAACCCCCAGGCCAACGTGCGGCGCTTCAGTTATCGCGGCGTGCGGCCCTTGATTGCGCCGCAACCGTTCAGCGTTGGTGGACGTATTGACGTGCCGGGCGTGGCCGAGTTGTGGGCCAGCAATGCGGATGGCCTGGCGCAGAGCGCCCAAGTGCACTTCGACAGTGCGCTTTGACAGGGCTGCGCCCAGCCCACGCCACGCCCCTGACTGAACTCCATGGAGATGAACAATGACCGACAACAACAATGTTCCCCAAGGCCGCGCCGACAGCGAAGAAATGCAGGCCATCCGCGAAGGCGTGCGCGGCCTGTGCGCGGAATTCGACGCCGCCTACTGGCGCGGTATCGATGAGCGCAAAGGCTTTCCCGAGGCCTTCGTCAAGGCCCTGACCGAGGCCGGTTGGTTGGCGGCGATGATCCCCGAGCAATACGGTGGATCCGGCCTGGGCCTGGCCGAAGCCTCGGTCATCCTCGAAGAAGTCAACCGCTGCGGCGGCAACTCCGGCACCGTGCACGGGCAGATGTACAACATGTTTACCCTGCTGCGGCACGGCAGCGAGGCGCAGAAGCAGTACTACCTGCCCAGGCTGGCCAGCGGCGAACTGCGTTTGCAATCCATGGCCGTCACCGAGCCCACCACCGGCACCGACACCACCAAGATCAAGACCACCGCCGTGCACCAAGGTGACAAATACGTGATCAATGGCCAGAAGGTGTGGATTTCACGGGTGCAGCATTCGGACCTGATGATCCTGCTGGCGCGTACCACGCCGCTGGCTGAAGTGAAGAAGAAGTCCGAAGGTATGTCGATTTTCCTCGTCGACCTGCGCGAAGCCATCGGTAATGGCCTGACGGTGCAGCCGATCGCCAACATGGTCAATCACGAAACCAACGAGCTGTTCTTCGATAACCTCGAACTGCCCGCCGACAGCCTGATCGGCGAAGAAGGCAAGGGCTTCAGGTACATCCTCGACGGCCTCAACGCCGAGCGCACCTTGATTGCCGCCGAATGCATCGGCGACGGCCGCTGGTTCATCGAAAAGGCCAGCGCCTACGCCCGGGACCGCGTGGTGTTCGGCCGGCCCATTGGCCAAAACCAGGGCGTGCAGTTTCCTATCGCCCAAGCGCATATCGAGATCGAAGCCGCCGACCTGATGCGCTGGCGCGCCTGCGACGAATACGACAGCGGCCAGAACGCCGGTGCCAGTGCCAATATGGCCAAGTACCTGGCGGCCAAGGCGTCGTGGGAAGCGGCCAACGCCTGCCTGCAGACTCACGGCGGTTTCGGCTTTGCCTGCGAATACGACGTCGAACGCAAGTTCCGCGAGACGCGTCTGTATCAGGTCGCGCCGATCTCGACCAACCTGATCCTGTCGTACGTGGCCGAGCATCTGCTCGAGCTGCCGCGCAGCTTTTAAGGAGGCACCATGAGCCACACTCAAGCCCTGGTGCAGTTCCTCACCACATTGCGTTACGAAGACATTCCCCAACCCGTACTCAGCCGTACCGAAGACCTGTTTCTCGACTGGCTGGGTTCGGCGCTGGCGAGTCAGGGCGCGCGCCCCATCCCGTTATTCGAGGCCTACGCGCGGAAGATGGGACCCGCCAGCGGCCCGGCGCAGATACTGGTCAACGGGCAGCGCAGTTCGGCGTATTTCGCGGCACTGGTCAATGCTGCGTCGTCGCATCTGGTGGAACAGGACGATCTGCACAACAGCTCGGTACTGCACCCCGCGACGGTGGTCTTTCCCGCCGCGCTGGCGGCTGCTCAGGATCTGTGCAAGAGCGGCCGGGACTTGCTGTTGGCGGCAGTGGCTGGGTACGAGGCGGGCATCCGTATAGGGGAATTTCTCGGGCGCTCGCATTACCGGATTTTCCACACCACCGCCACGGTGGGCACCTTGGCCGCAGCGGTGGCCGTGGGCAAGTTGATGGCGTTCAATCAAAGCCAGTTCACTGACCTGCTGGGCAGCGCCGGTACCCAGGCCGCGGGGTTGTGGGAGTTCCTGCGCGATGCCGCCGACTCCAAGCAGCTGCACACCGCCAAGGCCGCCGCCGATGGTCTGCTGGCGGCATACCTGACCGCTGAAGGCCTGACCGGCGCGCGCAATATCCTTGAGGGCGACCAGGGCCTGGCGGCCGGGATGTCCAGCGATGCCGACCCGAGCAAGCTGTCCCAGGGCCTGGGCACTCGCTGGGCTTTGGCCGAGACTTCGTTCAAGTTCCATGCCTCGTGCCGCCACACCCATCCTGCCGCCGATGCATTGCTTGAAGTCATGCAGCGCGAAGGGCTGAGTGCAGCTGATATCGAGCGGGTGGAAACCCGCGTGCATCAAAGCGCCATCGATGTCTTGGGCAGGGTCTTGGTGCCGCAGACCGTGCACCAGGCCAAATTTTCCATGGGCACCGTGCTGGGTCTTATCGCCGTGTATGGCCAAGCGGGCCTCACCGAGTTCCATGAGCTGGCGTTGACCGACCCCAGGGTGTCGGCCTTGCGCGACAAAGTCAGCATGACCCTCGATGCCCATGTGGATGCGGCCTATCCGCAGCGCTGGCTGGGGCGTGTCGTGGTGACGACCGTCGATGGCCGCCAGTTGCATGGCGCGATCGACGAGCCCAAGGGCGACCCCGGCAATACCCTCAGCCGTGCGGAGCTTGAAGACAAGTTTTTACGGTTGGTGGCGTTCTCCGGGGCGCGTCAGCCGGCCCAGGCGCAGGTGCTGATCGAGCGAGTCTGGGGGCTGCGCGACAACGCCGACCTGAGCGAGCTGGTTTGATGTGTTCGAGCTGTAGCGAGGGGGCTCCCCCCGCAATGCGACCCACCACCGAGCTTCAGTATCGAGCACTCACCCCAGAGCATTCGCCACATAGCTCTACCACATAGCTCCACCACCCGATGAACCATGCCCGACTCAGCGCGGGCCGGCGAGGTAACCGAAATGACCACCAACCCCCTGCAACGGCCGCTGGACGGCATTACCGTGATCAGTCTGGAACACGCCATCGCCGCGCCGTTCTGCACGCGCCAACTGGCGGACATGGGCGCGCGAGTGATCAAGATCGAACGCCCCGGGGTCGGCGATTTCGCCCGCGGCTACGACACCCGCACCCGCGGCCTGGCCTCGCACTTCGTGTGGACCAACCGTTCGAAAGAATCCTTGACCCTGGATCTCAAGCAAAATGAAGCCGGGGACATTCTTGAGCAACTGCTGGCTGAAGCCGACGTACTGGTACAGAACCTCGCGCCCGGCGCTGCGGCCCGCATGGGCCTGTCGTTCGACGCCCTGCATGAGCGTTTCGAGCGCTTGATCGTGTGTGATATCTCCGGTTACGGCGAGGGTGGGCCGTACGAGCATAAAAAGGCTTACGACTTGCTGATTCAGAGCGAGGGCGGTTTTCTGTCCGTGACGGGCGGCCCGGGCGAGGAGCACATGGCCAAGGCCGGGTGTTCGATTGCCGACATCTCCGCCGGCATGTATGCCTACAGTGGCGTGCTGTCAGCACTGCTGCTGCGGGCCAAGACAGGTAAAGGCAGCCGCATCGATGTGAGCATGCTCGAAGGCCTGGTGGAGTGGATGGGCTACCCCATGTATTACGCTTTCGAAGGCGCCGAGCCGCCACCGCGGGCCGGTGCTGCGCACTCGACGATCTACCCCTACGGGCCCTTTCCGGTGGGCGCTGGCGACACGGTGATGCTGGGCCTGCAAAACGAACGTGAATGGGCGTCGTTCTGCACCAAGGTACTGTTGAACGCTGAGCTGGCCAGTGACGAGCGTTTCGATGCCAATGCCAAGCGCTCGGCGAATCGCGCCCAGTTGCGGCAGATCATCGTCGAGCGCTTCGCGACCTTGACCATTCAGGAGGTAGTGGACCGTCTGCAACACGCGCAGATTGCCAACGCGCGGGTCAATGACATGCACGGGGTGTGGGATCACCCGCAACTCAAGGCTCGCGACAGCTGGCGCGAGATCGACAGCCCGGTAGGCAAGCTGCCGGCGTTGTTGCCGCCGGGCCGTAACGACGCATTCGAACCGCGCATGGACGCAGTACCTGGGCTGGGCGAACACACGGCGAGCATCCTCGGCAAACTCGGCTACGGCACCCAGGATCTGGAACGGTTGCGCGCGCAAGGAACCATCTAGCCGCGTCGTCATTCAGACGGGCATCGGCCCTATCGCCCGCAGACCCCTTTGGAGCAGCCGCATGAATCAGCTCTATCGCAGTGCCCTGTTCGTTCCCGGCAGCCGCCCCGAGCGTTTCGCCAAAGCCCTGGCCAGTGGCGCGGATGCCGTGATCGTCGATTTCGAGGATGCCGTGGAGGACGGGCTCAAAGCCCAGGCGCGCGCCCAGCTGGGCATTTTTTTTGATCAGCACCCCGCCGTACGGGTGTGGGTGCGGGTGAACGCCGCCGCGCATGCCGAGCACACCGCCGACCTGGCTTTTTGCAGCGATCGCCCACAGGTGTCCCATGTAGTGCTGCCCAAAGCCGAAAGCCATGGGCAGATCATCCGCGCGGCGGCAACTGGCAAGCCGGTGGTGCCGATCATCGAGAGCGCCACTGGGGTGTTGCAGCTGGGCGAGATCGCCCGCAGCCCCGGGGTCGCCACCCTGGCCTTTGGCGGCATCGATTACGCGCTCGACCTGAACCTCAACGACGGCACTCCTGGGGCTACTTTTGCCCTTGACCAGGCGCGGTTGGCAGTGGTCCTGCATGCCCGATCGGCGGGGCTGGCCGCGCCGTTGGATGGCGTGTTCCCGGCCATCGCCGACGAGGCAGGGCTGCGCGCAACCATCGGCCATGCCCGAGACATGGGCTTTGCCGGGACCCTGTGCATCCACCCACGGCAGGTAGCGCCGATTCATGCGGTGTTGAGCATCGACGCTGCGCAGGTGGCCTGGGCCGAGCGAGTGGTGGCCCAGGCGGCGCAAAACGCCGGCGCCTTTCAGCTCGACGGCCAGATGATCGACGCACCCGTGCTGGCCCGCGCCCGGCGCCTGCTCGCGCAGCCGAGCGCCGACCTCACGGCGGGGTAATGGTCGACAGACGCGGCAGCATCGGCCTGGATGGTTTAACCTCTCTGTCACGTGTATCACGCAGTATCCGACGCAGCGACGGAGACTCCTCATGCTCGATAATGACGTCCAGGCAGCGTTGAGCGGGCTGTGCGAACGCATGGCCGACCGCTCGGTGCTGGTGCTGACCGGCGCGGGTATCAGCACCGCGTCCGGCATCCCCGACTACCGCGATACCGAAGGCGTGCGTCGTGGCAACGCGCCAATGATGCACCAGGAATTCATCGGCTCGGCCAGCGCCCGTAAACGCTACTGGGCGCGGGCCATGTTCGGCTGGCACGGCGTCGGTCAGGCGCGGCCCAACCCCGCGCACCAGGCGTTGGCCACCTTGCAGCAGCGGGGGCGGGTCAGTGCCATCGTCACCCAGAACGTTGACGCCCTGCACGATCTGGCCGGCAGCCGTGGCGTTATCGAGCTGCACGGCAACCTGCACCGCGTGGTGTGCCTGGATTGCGGCCGCAGCCTGGCGCGCCCGGACGTCCAGGCGCTACTTGAAGAACAGAACCCCAGCCTGCTCAATGTGCACGCCGTACTGGCCCCTGATGGCGACGCGCAACTGGCCGCGCACTTTCTCGATCAATTCGTGATGCCTATCTGCCCGAGCTGTGGCAGCGATCGGCTCAAGCCAGACGTGGTGTTTTTCGGTGACGGCGTTGCGCCGGCCACCGCCGAGGCGGCGCTGCAGGCGGTCGAGGCGGCCGACGCGATGCTGGTGGTTGGCAGTTCGTTGATGGCCTATTCCAGTTATCGGCTGTGCCAGGAGCTGTCGCGCCAGGGCAAGCCGCTGATGGCGATCAATCTGGGCAGGACCCGCGCCGATGCGCTGTTGACGGTCAAGGTGCAGGCACCGTGCGAGCAGGTGCTGCCGTTGTTGACCGAGCTATTGGCGGGTTGACCGCGCGCGGTGGCTAACGCGCGACTTCACGTCTCAGCAGTGCGACCAGCACAATGTTCGACAGGGCCAGCGCGACCAAAACCGCGAAGGTGACCGTCGCGCCGAAATGCTGCTGAATCAGCCCGCCGACAATAGGCGTGAGCGCCTGGCCAATCAATGTCGGGCGCGCTACTCGCCCAAGCACCAGCGGATAGACCTTGGCGCCGAACAGCGCCAGCGGCAATGTCCCGCGCACGATCGAGCGAATCCCACTGCCTGTGCCGTACAGGATCATGCCCAGCACCGCCAGGCCAGGCTCGGCCATAATCATGATCAAGCCGATGGCGACCATGGCGGTGGAACCGAGCATGCTCCAGATCGGGTGCGCCTTGCGCGCGAACAGTACTTCGACTACTCGCGCGCCAACCTGACTGGGACCGATCAGTGCGGCGATGGCCAAGGCCGTTACCAAGGTCGCACCGCGTGCCTGCAACAGGCTGATCAGTTGCACGGAGATGGCTGTCATGATCACCGCGGCGAGAATGAAACTGGCCGTCATCAGCCAGTAGACTCGACCCTGCGGTGCTGGCAGGTGCTGCTCCTCGGTCGGCACGCCAGCGGCCTCGGTGGTGGGCGCCTTGATGGCCTGAGGCGGCAGGGTAAACAGGTAGATCGGCAGCACCAGCAGCACCAGCATCGCGCTATAGGCCAGACAGGCACCACGCCAGCCCAGATGCTCGACCAACAGCGCCACTAATGGCCAGGTAATGCTGGTGCAAAAACCTGATACCAAGGTGACTTGAGTGATCGCGCCGCGGGCGTTCTTGCCGTATCGCTGGCCCAAGGTGGCGAACAGCGGGTCGTAGAGGCCCGCGGCCATCCCCGTACCGATGATTAACCACGCACCGACGAAACAGGGCAGGTTGGGCGCGATCGCCAGCAGCAACAGGCCGATCGCCAGAATCGGGCTACTGGCCAGCAGCATCGGTCGGCCACCAAAGCGGGTGATCAGCTTGCCCACTGCGGGTGCCAGCAGGCCCGATATGAGGATGCCGACCGATAACGAACCATAGACCCAGGATTGCGCCCAGCCAGTATCGCGGACGACAGCGGCAGCCAGTACAGCCGTGAGATAGAAGGACCCGCCCCAGGCGATGATCTGGGCGATGCCGAGCAAACTGGAGTGGATGATCGAAGGGCGAGCAGGTAAAACGGTCACTGAGGTCTCGACGTGGGCAGTGCTGGGAGAGCGCTATTGTGCCATGTCGATGGGCTGTAGCAAGGCGCTTGGGGCGCCTTGCTACACGGGGGGATTACTGGCCCAGCTGCTGCTTGGCCAGCTTCACGACGTTCTCGACATTGAAGCCGAACTTGGCCTGCAGCTTGGCCAGTGGCGCCGAACCGCCAAAGCTGTTCATCACCACCTTGGCGCCGCTTTGCCCGACATAGCGATCCCAACCCAGCGGGCCGGCCTGCTCGATCGCGACCCGCGCCTTGATGGCCTCGGGCAACACCTGCTCGCGGTAGGCGGCGTCCTGTTCTTCGAACAGCTCCCAGCTCGGCAGCGACACTACTCGCGCGGCGATACCTTGGCTTTGCAACTGTTCATAGGCGTCTACCGCCAGACTCAACTCGCTGCCTGTAGCCAGCAGAATGACCTGCGGCTGGCCATTCTCGGCATCGGCCAGCACATAGCCACCCTTGGCCACCCCGGACGCAGGGGCATAGCGACTGCGGTCCAGGGTCGGCAGGTTTTGCCGGGACAGGATCAGGCACGACGGCTTGTGGGTCTGACTCAGGGCAACCTTCCAGGCCTCGGCGGCCTCATTGGCGTCGCCCGGGCGCAGGGTCAGCAAGCCAGGGGTGGCGCGCAGTTGGGTCAGGTGCTCGATCGGCTGGTGGGTAGGGCCGTCTTCGCCGACCCCGATGGAGTCGTGGGTGAACACGAACACGACCGGGATCTCCATGATCGCCGCGAGGCGGATGGGCGGCTTCATGTAGTCGCTGAACACCAGGAAAGTCGAGGTATAAGAACGCAGATAGGACAGCGCCAAGCCGTTGGCGATGGCCCCCATGGCATGCTCGCGAACGCCAAAATGCAGGTTGCGGCCGCTGTAATTGGCGGCGCTGAAGCTGCCCGCGCCCTCGAACGTCAGATTGGTCTTGGTCGAAGGAGACAGGTCGGCAGAACCGCCGATCACCCACGGGATCTGTTCAGCGAAGGCGTTCAACACCTTGCCGCCCGAAGCACGAGTAGCGATGCCTTTGGCGTCGGCCTCGAACACCGGCAGTTTCGCCACCCAGCCATCTGGCATTTCACCGGCACGCATGCGCTTGAGTTCCTCGGCGAGGGCCGGTTCAGCCTGGGTCAGGCTTTGCAGCGCCTGGTTCCAGGTGCTGAACTGGCTGTCGGCACGTTGCACCAGCGTATCGTGCAGCACGGTGCGGATCTGCTCCGGAACATCGAAGCTGACATCCGGGTTGACCCCGTAGGCGGCTTTGGCCAGGCGGATCTCGTCCTCGCCCAACGGCTCACCGTGGGCGGCGGCGGTGTTCTGCTTGTGCGGCGCGCCGTAGCCAATGAGGCTGTCGACCACAATCAGGGTCGGCGCATCCGTGGTGTTGCGGAAGGTCTCCAGGGCCTTGGCAAGTGCCTCGGTATCGTTGGCATCCTTCACGTGCAAGGTGTGCCAGCCGTAAGCACGAAAGCGCGCCGCCACGTCGTCGCTGAAGGCGAGCTCGGTGTGGCCTTCGATGCTGATGGTGTTGTTGTCGTAGATCCAGCACAGGTTGGCCAGCTTGAGGTGCCCGGCCACCGAGGCGGCTTCGGAGCTGATGCCTTCCATCATGTCGCCGTCACCGCACAGGGTGTAGACCTTGTAGTCGAACAACGTGGCATCGGGGCGGTTGAAGCGTTCGCCTAACCAGCGTTCAGCCATGGCCATGCCGACGCTGTTGGCGCAGCCCTGGCCCAGGGGGCCGGTGGTGGTCTCCACGCCCGTGGTGATGCGGTATTCGGGGTGCCCGGGGGTCTTGGAGTCGAGCTGGCGGAATTGCTTGATGTCGTCGAGGCTCACGGCGGGCTTGCCGGTGAGTTTGCCGTCGGCGTCGATCTCATCGACACCCGCAAGGTGCAGCAGCGAGTACAACAGCATCGAAGCATGGCCGACCGAAAGCACGAAACGGTCACGGTTGGGCCAGTCGGGATGCTGCGGGTGGTAGCGCAGGAAGCGGCTCCACAGCGTGTAGCCCACCGGCGCCAGCGCCATCGGCGTGCCAGGGTGGCCGGAATTGGCCTTCTGCACGGCGTCCATGGACAGGGTGCGGATGGTATTGATGGCGAGGAGTTCTTGAGCGCTGTTGTGCTCGGTGTTCGATGGGGCAGAAGAGGGCATGACAATGATCCTTTAGCCTTGGAACGGGTAGAAAAAATGATTCAGCTCGTAAAGCTGACCACTGCCACCGCCCTGAGTTGCCTTGGAATCATGAAAGCTTGGGTAAATACGCAATATAAAGGCAATAAAAAACCGCTGTTAATTACTGAAGCGTAATTGCCAGCGGCTCTTATTTGAAGCGTGTCGATAATGTCGTGCTTGCTATTTTCGGTATCGAGTATCGGATTCGGTCATGGTTTGGCCATGCCGAGGACTCAACCATTCTGGCAACCATTACCCATGCGGGTGTATTCGAGGCTATGAGTAACACCTTTGCTGTCGACATACACCATGTTGGCGTTGGTGGTGCCGCAAGTGTCGGGGTCATCCGCTTTAATGCTGATCACTTTGGCGATGTCCAGGTGCTGCGAATAGTTATATTCGACGGTGGCCGGCTGTGCGGTGTTGACGGTGACCCGGTCCAGCGAAGTCGGTTCGGCAGCGGCGGCAAATGCGCTGAACAGAGACAAAGCGGCAAACAGTGGATATTTCATAGGGTGAACTCCATTTGATTTAGGTCGGGAGCGAAGCATGTATTTCGCTCCGGTGATTGAATTCTAGGCGTGATCATGAGAACCCAGAAATACTGCTTGTCAATACAACACATCATCAAAAATGATTGTTGCCGTCGACGCTGCTTGAGTGGTATGCCGCAACAGGCCGGATACGGCGCCAGACACCTTCACAGGCTCCGCGCCATAGGGCTTGCACACCCATCAAGGGCACGCGAGCCAGCGTCATGTGCTAGTGCCGAAAAGAATATAGGAGCGATAGAAGCCGCTGCAAATTACAAGGTAGTAATTACCCGCGGTTTCTGACGGGAACGTTTTGATGAGGATTCAGTCTGAACACCCGCTCTGCATATCGGCGCAGATCCTTATCCCTATATCGAACGATTACCCATTCTGGCATCCGTTACCCAGACGCGTATATTCCAGGCTGTGGGTCACACCTTTACTGTCGACATACACCATATTGGCGTTGGTCAGGCCGCAAGCATCAGGGTTATCAGCTTTGGTACTGATGACTTTGGCGATGTCCAGGTGTTGCGCGTAGTTATATTGAACCGTGGGGACTTTCGCGGCATTTACGGTCACGGGCGCCAAGGTGTCGGGCTCGGCGGCTGCGGCCAATACGCTGAACATCGACAGGGCGGCGAAGAGGGCAACTTTCATGAGGGGAGACTCCAGTTGGTTTAGGTCTGGAGCGAATCACATGTTTCGCTCCGGTAACTGAAGTTTAGGCGTGCGCGTCGAATTGCAGAAATACCAGGGATCGATACAACACATCATCAAAAATGATCGCGCGAGGTAACGCTGGCTTAACGACAAGGCAGCGAGGGGTGCATCCCCTCGCTGAAGATGATCAGGTCAACAGCTCGGAGAACGCTTTGTCGGCCTCCAGGACCGCCGGGAGCGCCGCGAACAATGCCTCGAGCTTGACACCCTCGAACAACGGCCCGTTGACGGCCTCCAGCGCCTCAGGGGTCACGCCGCCGTGCTCTTCCAGGGCGTCAGCGATGAGGATGGCCTGGGCGACGATTCTTGGCTGTGGCGTATTGGCCGGCGCTTTCAGCGGCTGCGCCTGATAGGCAATGGCGTCCTGAATCACCTTGGGCAGTTGCCAGCGTCTGGCCAGCTCGGCACCGACTTCCGGATAACCAAAACCCAATTGCAGGGTTTCGTTGGCAACCCGACCGGCACCACCGCGCCCGCTGTTGATACGTGCCGCAATCTCTGGCGCGCCGGTCTGAATCAACAATTCACCGATGTTGTGCATCACCCCACAGGTAAAGGCGATCTCTGCATCGGCCCCTGACTGCTTGGCCAGCAGCTTGCAGATGCCTGCCACCTGAAAGCTTTTGTGCCAGAACCCCTTGAGATCGAAGTTGGGCCCGGCCTGGAACGCCCCGGTGACGGCCGAGGACAGCACCAGGGTGCGCAAGGTTTCGAAGCCCAGGCGCATGGCGGCGTCTTCGATGCTCGAGGATTCGCGCGACCCCCGAAACCGCGCCGAGTTGGCCAGGCGCAGAATCTTGGCGGCGATGACAGGGTCTTTCTCGATGTTCTTGGCCACGCTGTCGAGGCTGGTTTTAGGGCTGTCGAATTGCTGGAGCAGATCCTGGGCGACCTTCGGAATGCTGGGAAGGGCATGCAGCGACTTGAAGAGATTTTCGAGTTCCATGGGGGCTACCTTCTGCGACAGATTAACCAACGATAGGCAATTTCCAGCGGAAGGCAAAAAAGCCGTCCTTGTGAGTGTATCTGCCCCCAGGGCGATTAATTGACTGCGATTTTCGCAGCGAGCCCGGCGCGGGTCAGCAATCGCTCGCAGCGTGGCGACAGGTGACTGAGCACAAAGCCCTTGCCGAATTTCTCGTAGCGTGCCGCCAGCCCTTCCAGCGCGGCAATGGCCGAGTGATCGACGACGTGGAGATACCGACAATCGACCACCACCGAATCAGGGTCGTGCTGGGGATCGAACAGCGCCTGGAAGTGCGTCGTCGACGCGAAAAACAAAGTGCCGTGCGGCGTGTAGACCTTGCGCCCCGGGACGCTGTCATCAGCATCGCTGCGCATGTCCCGCGCGTGCTGCCAGGCGAATGCCAGGGCGGCGATGAGAATGCCGCAGAGCACGGCGGTGGCCAGATCGGTGAGCACGGTGATCACCGTCACGGCGACCACGACCACGGCGTCGTTCAGCGGCACCTTGCCCAACACCCGCAACGAACCCCAGGCAAATGTCTGCTGGGCGACCACGAACATCACGCCGGCTAGGGCGGCGAGGGGAATACGCTCGATCCACGGCGACAGAAACAGGATGAACAACAGAATCATGATCCCGCTGACTACGCCAGACAGCCGCCCACGCCCGCCGGAGCTGAGGTTTATGACCGTCTGGCCGATCATCGCGCAGCCACCCATCCCGCCGAACAGGCCGGACACTACGTTGGCCGCGCCCAGGGCAACGCACTCGCGATTGGGTTGGCCGCGGGTCTCGGTCAGTTCGTCGGTGAGGTTGAAGGTCAACAGGGTTTCGAGCAACCCGACCATGGCCATCAGCGCTGCATACGGAGCGATGATCTTCAGGGTCGCGAGGTTCAGCGGCACGCTGGGCCAGTGAAACGCAGGCAGGCCGCCAGCGATGGTGGCCATGTCTGCCAGGGTGCGAGTCGGCAAACCCGTGAGGGCGACCAGCAGGCTGACACCGACGATGGCCACCAGTGCCCCCGGTACGGCTTTGGTGAAGCGTGGCAACAGGTAGACGACCGCCATGGTCAGCGCCACCAGCGCCAGCATCACCCCTAGCGGCTGACCGCTCAGCCAGTGGCCGTCGGGCAGCTTGAAGTGATCCAGCTGGGCCATGGCAATGATGATCGCCAGGCCGTTGACGAAGCCCAGCATCACCGGATGCGGCACCATGCGGACCAGCTTGCCGAGCCTGAGCAGGCCGAACAGCGTCATGATCAAACCGCCGAGCACCACCGTCGCCAGCAAATACTCGACCCCGTGCTGCACCACCAGCGCGACGATGACCACGGCCATCGAGCCGGCGGCCCCGGAGATCATCGCCGGACGGCCGCCGAACAGAGCCGTCAGGGTGCAGATGATGAACGCCCCATACAGGCCCATCAGCGGGTTCACCTGTGCCACCAGGGCAAAGGCGATGCATTCAGGCACCAGGGCGAAGGATGAGGTCAGGCCAGCGAGAACGTTACTGCGCAAAGCGGTCAGGGACATGGGCAACCTGGATCAGCACACAGACCTCACGGGCACCGGGGCGCGCAAGGCAGTTGTCATAAAAAGGAGGTGTCATCCTATCAGAATTGCAAGCGGATGTGTCTGCCGGGCCGGGATCGGGCCGGAATCTGGCCGTTAGAGAGGGTGTACATCTGATCCGCAAATATCTCCCGACTTTGCATCTGTTCTTTTTATCCCCGGCCCGCCATGATTGTGACTGTTTGCCTGCTGCGGATCGACCATGAAACGCTACGAGAAATTCGCTGATCAAATCGCCGAAATGATCCGCTCCGGGGTGCTGGCCGCCAATACCAAGGTCCCATCGGTACGCCATGCCAGCCGCACCTACGGGGTCAGCCCGTCGACGGTATTCCAGGCCTACTATCTGCTGGAGGATCGCGGGTTGATTCAGGCGCGGGCACGTTCCGGCTATTTTGTGCGTGAACACGCCATGCAGCCGCTGCCTGAAGCCGACGCCGGCGATGGCCAGGCGCACACCACCGAAGTCGATGTCAGCGAGCTGGTGTTTTCGGTGTTGAGTTCGTTGAAGAACCCCGCGACCGTGCCCTTCGGCTCGGCCTTCCCCAGCCCGGAACTCTTCCCCCTGGCACGGCTGGCACGCTCCATGGCCCAGAGCCTGAAGGCGCTGTCGCCCCACGCGATCGTTGCCGACATGACCGCCGGCAACGCCGACCTGCGTCGCCAGATCGCCTTGCGCTATGGGGTCAGCGGCGTGCATTCGCCGGTCGACGAGCTGGTCATCACCAATGGCGCCATGGAGGCCTTGAACCTGTGTCTGCAGGCGGTCACCCAACCTGGTGATCTGGTGGCGATCGAGGCGCCGGCGTTTTACGCCACGCTGCAGGTGCTGGAGCGCCTCAAGCTCAAGGCCGTGGAAATCCCCGTGCATCCGCGCGAGGGCATCGATCTGCAGATACTCGCGCAGAGCCTGCAACAATGGCCGATCAAGGCTTGCTGGTTCATGAGCAGTCTGCAGAACCCCCTCGGGGCGAGCATGAGTGACGAGACCAAGCAGGGGCTTTATGACCTGCTGTGCAAGCACCAGGTGCCACTGGTGGAGGATGACGTTTATGCCGAGTTGTACTACGGCGTGCAGCCGCGCAAGCCGGTCAAGGGCTTTGACCGTGAAGGCCTGGTGATGCACTGCGGCTCGTTCTCCAAGTGTCTGGCGCCGGGCTACCGAGTGGGCTGGGTAGCAGGTGGGCGCTTTGCCGAGCGAATCAGGCGGCAACAGTTGATGACCACGATTTCGCCGTCAGTGCCCGCCCAGGCGGCCATCGCCGACTACTTGCAGCACGGTGGTTATGACCGGCACTTGCGCAAGTTGCGCGACAACCTGGAAATGCAGCAAAGCGCGATGCTGGCATCGGCGGCGCGGCATTTCCCGGCGCCAACGCGGGTGACGCGCCCTGCGGGTGGCTATTTCCTGTGGTTCGAGTTCCCGCGCCAGGTGGATTCGCTGCAGCTGTTTCACCAAGCGTTGGAGCGCAATATCAGCCTGGCACCCGGGCCGATCTTTTCCGCGACCGGGCGCTTCGGCCACTGCGCACGGCTCAATCACGGTTATCCATGGGATGAGCACAGCGAGGCGGCGATGCAGACGTTGGGGAAGTTGTTGCAGCGATTTTGACGTTTCAAGCGGTAGCGAGGGGCTTGCCCCCTCGCTACGGTCATGATCAGGCAGGCACTTCATCCTCGCCCAAGTGCTTTTCCAGATGCCGTTCGATCTGCTCCAGCGACTTGCCCTTGGTTTCCGGTACCCAGATCATCACGAAGATCAGCGAGACGACGTTGATGCCCGCGAAGACCAGGAAGGTAGCGCTGCCGAACAGACTCAACGACAGCGGAAAGAGGAACGCCACCGTGGCGTTGCAGATCCACTGAAAGCACACCGCCATCCCCGTCATCGAACCGCGCAGATGGGAGGGGAACAGCTCCGACATCAGCAACCAGTAGACCGGAGCGATGAAGGTCTGCATGAACAGCAGAAACATCAAAATGCAGCCCAGTGCCAGATAGCTTTGCATCGGCCCGCTCGGGATCAGGCTCAGCACCAGCCCCAGTGCCACTTGCGCGAGCACCACGAAACTCAGGCCGCTGATCAGCATTGGCCGTCGCCCGATGCGCCCCACCAGCCAGATACCCAGCACCGTAGCCAGCACGGACACGACGCCATTGCCGATGGTTGCGGTCAGCGCGGCATTGGTGCCCAGGCCCGTCGACTTGAGGATGATCGGGGTGAAATACATGAACGCATTGACACCGGTGAACTGGGCGACGAAGCCCAGGGCCATGCCGATGTACAGCAGTTTGCGCGTCCAGGCTTCGCCAAACGCGGCAAACCAGCCTGATTGCTCGTGATCGATCTCGTTCTGACGAATGATTTCTTTCATCTCGCGTTCGGCCTGCTCGGGGTCGGCGCGGATCTCCAGCAGCACCTCCCGCGCTTCGTCGTAGCGGTCCTTGGACGCCAGCCAGCGCGGCGATTTGGGCACGAAATGCATACCCACATACAGCAACGCCGCCGGCAGCATGGCGATTGCCAACATGTAACGCCAAACGTGGGGGGTATGGGCGAAGTAGGCGAGCAGGGCATTGGATGAATAGGCCAGGAACTGCCCCAGCACGATCATCAACTCGTTCTGGCTGACCAGTCGCCCGCGCCGTTTAGGCCCGGCCATCTCCGCCAGAAACATCGGCACCGTTGCAGAGGCACCGCCCACGGCCATGCCGAGGATGAAGCGGGTGATGACCATTACGGTTACGTCTGGCGCGAGCGTGCTGCCCAGGGCGCCGATCATGAACAGAATCGCCAGGCCCTTGAGCGCCGTCAGGCGACCGAAGCGATCGGCCAGGTGGCCGGCGAACAACGAGCCCAGGGCCGCGCCAAGGATCAGCGACGAGGCAACCAGCCCCTCGGTCATGGGTGTCAGGCCCAGGCCGCCTTGATCGGCAGGCAGGGTCATGAACGGCAGCGCACCGGAAATGACCCCGGTGTCATAGCCAAAGGCGAGGGCGCCCATGGTAGCGATCACGGCGACGCGGATGATCAGTCGATTGGCGCGCTTGGCGGCAGCGTCATCGGTTTCGGCGCCCGCAGCGTGCGGGGCAGGGGTGGAGGCAAGCATGGCTGACACGATCCTTTATTCAGAAGACAGGGGCAGTAGGGGTGCCCCTGTAGTCAATGGATCGCGCCGCGACGCAGACGTTCAACACTAAATGGCATTGCGCCAGTTATTGGCACGGAGCGAAAGTGTATCAGGCGGCGGCTTCAGCCTTGAGCGTCGCCATATCGATCACGAAACGGTACTTGACGTCACCCTTGATCATGCGCTCGTAGGCCTCGTTGATGTCCTTCATGGCAATGATCTCGATATCCGAAACGATGCCTTGCTTGGCGCAGAAATCCAGCATTTCCTGGGTTTCACGAATCCCGCCGATCAACGACCCGGCCAGGCTGCGGCGCTTGAAGATCAGATTGAACACGGTAGGCGATGGATGCGGGTGGTCCGGAGCACCGACCAGGGTCATGGTGCCGTCACGCTTGAGCAGACTGAGGAAGGCATCCAGGTCGTGGGGCGCGGCCACGGTGTTGAGGATGAAGTCCAGGCGGTTGGCCTGGGTGGCCATCTCGTCCGGGTTGCGCGAGACCACGACCTCATCGGCGCCCAAGCGCAGACCGTCCTCGCGCTTGCTTTCGGAGGTGGTGAACAGCACCACATGGGCACCCATGGCATGGGCGATTTTCACCGCCATGTGACCCAGCCCGCCGAGGCCGACGACGCCGACCTTCTTGCCGGGGCCGACTTTCCAGTGGTTGAGCGGCGAAAAGGTGGTGATGCCCGCGCACAACAGCGGCGCCACGGCCGCCAGGTTGTCGGTAGGGGCGATGTGCAGGACGAATTTTTCCTTCACCACCACACTGTCGCTATAGCCACCAAAGGTGTTTTCGCCGCCGAACACTGGCCCGTTGTAGGTGCCGGTGAAGCCGTTTTCGCAGTATTGCTCTTCGCCCTCGGCGCAGGAAGCACAGTGCTGGCAGCTGTCGACCATGCAGCCAACGCCGGCCAGATCACCGACCTTGAAGCGCGTCACGGCCGAACCGACGGCGGTCACCTTGCCGACGATTTCATGCCCGGGGACCGATGGATACAGGGTGTTCTGCCATTCATTGCGCGCGGTATGCAGGTCAGAGTGGCAAACGCCGCAAAACAGGATGTCGATCTGCACATCGTCAGCGCCCGGTGCACGCCGTTCGATCTTGAACGGCTTGAGGCGATCACTGGCGTTTTGCGCTGCGTAGGTTAAGGCCTGGGTCATCTAATGGCTCCTTGAAAGGAAGTCTCATGGGGAAACGGCACAGGACAAGCCTACGCCAACAATGGTTACTGTGTATGAAAACACCGCGGTGCAAATGTGCAGAAAATTTGAAGTTTGCTTACAGCCCTTGTAAAACCGGGCCCTGGCGGCCTTAATGGCTCGATTGTGTACCCCGCCGGCCGCTTTGATGATCAGAACCAGCCTCTCGACCAAGCTCTTTATCGCCGTACTGGCCACCATGATTTCCGTGGTGCTGGCCATGGCGGTGGCCAACGGCGTGAGCTTCTCGCGCGGCTTCCTCGGCTACCTCAACGAGCTCAGCGTGCAGCGTATGGAGTCGGTGCAGCCCCGCTTCGTCGCCGCCTGGCGCCTGCATCAGGATTGGAACTTCGTGCACGACAAGCCACCGGCCTGGTTCGAGCTGATCCGCCCCGATCGGCCAATCAATGAACCCGACGGTGCCCGTTTTGGCCGTCAGACGCCGGTCTCCGACCTGACCGGCGCGGTGTTTCGCATCACCCTGCTGGACGCCGCTGGCGAGCGGGTCATGGGCTACTACCAGATCAGCCAGGATGCCATTCGCCTGCCGATCGATGTCGACGGGCGCACCGTCGGCTGGCTGGCGATGACACCGTTCCAGAGCGTAACGGAAGCAGGCGGCCAGCGGTTCTTCCACAATCAGATGGTCTGGAGCCTGGCGATCGGCAGCCTCTGTGTGCTGCTGGCCGGGCTGATCGCCTGGTGGGTGGCACGCCGCCTGCTGGCCCCGGTGCGCCAGGTGGCCGCCGCCACCCATCGTCTTGCAGCCGGCGACTACGCCGAGCGCGTGCACGTCATCACCGATGACGAGGCCGGGCAGCTGGCGCGGGATTTCAACCTGCTGGCGCACACGCTGGAACGCAACGAGCGTCTACGGCGCGACTTTATGGCCGACGTTTCCCACGAGTTGCGCACGCCGTTGTCGGTGTTGCGCGGCGAGCTTGAAGCCCTTGAAGATGGCGTGCGCAAGCCCGATCGCGCAGCGCTGCAATCGCTGCAAGGCGAAGTGGCGCGGCTTGGCAAACTGGTGGATGACCTCTACGAGTTGTCGCTGACCGACGTGGGCGCCCTGAGCTACCGCAAGGAAATCATCGACGTGCAGGAAGAGGTCCGCCGCGCGGTGGCGTCTCAGGTCGAACGGTTTCGCCAGCGCCAACTGCGCCTGAGCATCGAGGCGCCTCCCCTGGCGCAATGGCTGGCCGCCGACGCCGATCGCTTGCAGCAGCTGTTCACCAATCTGCTCGAAAACAGCCTGCGCTACACCGATCCCGGTGGCGAACTGCGAGTGATCCTCAACGATGACCCCACGCTTATTCGCATTGATTTCATCGATTCTTCGCCCGGTGTAGACGATCAGCAACTACCGCGATTGTTCGAGCGTTTCTACCGCACGGAAGGCTCGCGCAACCGCGAGAGCGGCGGGGCGGGCCTGGGCCTGGCGATCTGCGAGAGCATCGTAGCCGCCCACGGCGGCACCTTGACGGCCCAACGCTCGCCGCTCGGCGGGTTATGGCTGAGTATTCGTTTGCCCAAAGGAGCCGCGTAATGGACGCCGCGCATATTTTGGTGGTCGAGGATGAACCCAAGCTGGCCGCGCTGTTGCGTGACTATCTGCTGGCCGCCGGTCACAGCGTGGAGTGCCTGGCCAACGGCTTGCAGCTGATCCCCGCCGTGCAGGCCCGCGAACCGGACCTGATCTTGCTCGACCTGATGCTGCCGGGCCGCGATGGGTTGTCGTTGTGCCGTGAACTGCGTGAGTTCAGTGACGTGCCGATCATGATGATCACCGCCCGGGTCGAGGAGATCGATCGGCTGCTGGGGCTCGACAGTGGCGCCGACGATTACATCTGCAAGCCTTTCAGCCCGCGCGAGGTGGTGGCGCGGGTGCGGGCCATTTTGCGCCGCCGCGAGCCGCGCGGTGCCAGCGCGAGTAGCGCGCTTGCCCTTGATGAAGGTAGCTGGAAGGCCAGTTATCGTGGGGTCGAGATGGACCTCACCCCCGTGGAATTTCGTCTGCTAAACTGCCTGGCCAGCGCGCCGGGCCAGGTGTTTTCACGGGATCAGTTGCTGGATCGGCTGTATCCGGATCACCGCGTGGTGACCGACCGCACGGTCGACAGCCACGTCAAGAATGTGCGCCGCAAACTGGAACAGATCGATCCCAGTTGCACGCCGATTCAGTCGATTTATGGTGTGGGGTACCGGTTTGAACTGTGAACTGCACAGTGTTTGATCGGGCTTGGATCGGGCCTCTTCGCAACTGAACGCGAAGGGCCCATAAACATCACCACAGCGCTAGCCTGACTTGCGCGTACGCTGTTCCAACAGCAGATACATCACACAGGAAATCGCCAGCGGCAGCAGAAAATACAGCGCCCGATACCCAATCAGCGCGGCCAGTAGCGCGCCCTTGGAATACTCGCCCTGCAACAGGGTGATAAAGATGGTTTCCAGCACTCCCAGCCCGGCCGGGATATGGGTGATGACCCCGGCAATACTGCTGATCAACAGAATCGCCAGCACCTCGAACCAGCTCGCCTTGGCTGGCAGCAACAGATAGATCAGCGAGCCCATCAAGGCCCAGTTCAATGCTCCGGTCGCCCCTTGCAGCAAGGCAAAGCGAAACGACGGCAAGGTGATCTCGTTGCCACGCACACGCCAGGTGCGTTTGCGCGCAAAGGCGCAGGCCAGCAGATAGGCCACCCCGGCCAGCACCATCGCCACGCCAATCAGGCGCAAGCCAGTGGAACCTAGCTTCATGCCTTCGGGCAGGTTGGGGAATCCTGATGCGAAGACCGTTCCGCCGATCAGCAGATAGCCCAGCCAATTGGTGATCAGCCCGAGGCTGAGTATTCGAGTGATAGTCGCCGCCTTGAGGCCCAGCTTGCCGTACAGCCGATAACGCAGAGCGATGCCGCCCACCCAACTGCTCAGGTTGAGGTTGAACGCATAGCACACGAACGCCAGCGCCAGCACCTTGGGGGCCGGTACATCGTGACCGGTATAGCGCTTGGACAGCAGGTCATAACTGGCGAATACCAGATAGCTGGCCAACATGATGGCCGCCCCCAGCACCAAGGTACTCAGCTTGTAGGAGCGCAGAGCGTGGCTGACTTCCTGCCAATCCATGTTGCGCACCAGCATGAACAACAGCAACGGCACCATGACGAAACAAAACACGGCCATACCGCGCTTGAGCCAGCGCCACAGAGTGCGCTGGCGGCCCGTAGTGGGCGCGGTGGCTGCGCCGTCGTGTTCAGCGGCGCTCGCTTTCATGAGGCTTTCTCCTGATCGAACGCTGGCGTGACAGGCGTCACTCCAGGCGTCGGCAACATCGGCTTGAGTTTCGGTGAGTGGGCAGGCAGCAGGCCGACGATCGCCGGAAAATGACGCAAGAAGTGGAAGCACACAAAGATGATCGGCGCACGCCACCAATAACCGCGCAATACGCGCTCCAGAGGGATGGATTTGCATTTGGTTTGCGACAGTTCGTGCAAGTGCTCATGGAGCCGGGCGTTGAAGGCGCGATCATCAATGATCAGGTTACCTTCCAGGTTTAGCGAAAGGCTCAGGGGATCGAGATTGCTCGACCCTACCGTCGCCCAACGCTCGTCCACCAGGGCGACCTTGCCGTGCAAAGGGCGCTCGGTATATTCACGAATGACCACCCCGTCGCGCAGCAAGTAGTTGTAAAGCAGGCGCGAGCACAAGCGCATCAGCGGTATATCCGGCATGCCTTGCAGAATCAGCGTGACATCGACGCCACGCCGCGCCGCATTGCGCAGTTCGCGCAGGAGTCGATAGCCCGGGAAGAAATAGGCGTTGGCAATGATGATGCGTTGGCGCGCGTGAGTCACCGCGTGCAGATAGTGCTGCTCGATATCGTTGGTGTGCTCGGTGTTGTCGCGCACGCTCAGCAACATCCTCGCCTTGGCGGTATCGGCATCCGGCGCGGGGCCGCGGGACAGCCAAGGCCTGGCTGCGCGGGTCAGGCGGCTGGTTTCGTCCATCAGCTTGAGGGTCGCGCGGTGCAGGTCGGCGACGATAGGGCCACGCACACGCATGGCGTAATCCTGCTTGGCCATCGGGCCGTAATCGGCCAAATGATCCGCACAATAATTGATCCCGCCGACAAAGCCGATCTCGCCGTCGACCACGACATGCTTGCGGTGCAAGCGGCGGAACAGGTTGGTCCGCACACCGAACCGCCGTGGTTGCGGATCGAACGCCAGTAGATGGACGCCGGCATCGGTCATGGCGCGGATAAAAGGCGCTTGCAACTCGTCACTGCCGTACCCATCGACGAGCATCTCCACCCGTACGCCGCGCTGCGCGGCATCGATCAGCGCCTGCTGCAGTTCGCGGCCGACCTTGTCGTCGCGAAAGATAAAGGTCTCGATCAAGACTTCTTCACGGGCGCCGCCAATCGCGGCGAACACGCTCGGGAAAAACTCTTCGCCGTTGATCAGCAACTGCGCTTCGTTGTCGGTGCGCCAGTGTTCGCCGGGGTGAGCGATGAAATCCTGCATCGATGCGTCCTTGCCAGGCGGGCTCATAGGTGCACCTCGACAGCCAGCGGGACGTGATCTGACAAATGCGACCAAGGCTTGCGCGACAGCACCTGGGGCATGAAGGCCTTGGCATTGCGCAAGTAGATGCGATCCAGGCACAGCAGCGGCCAGCGGGCCGGAAAACTGCGAGCCGGCGCACCGAAGGTGTCGACGAAGACTTCGTGCATGCCCGCTTCGGCGAGCATGCCGTCAGCGCGCTGGCGCCAGTCGTTGAAGTCCCCCGCGACGATCACCGGCGCGTCCTCGGGAATACTTTGCAGCAGCTCACAGAGCAAACGCAGTTGCTGCTGGCGCTGGGCTTCGCGCAGGCCCAGGTGCACGCAGATGGTGTGCACTTCGCCCTGGCCTGGCACCGCCAGCACCGAATGCAGCAGGCCACGCTCTTCAGTGCCATCGCTCACCGACACGTCGAGGTTGTCGTGGCGCAGGATGGGGAATTTCGACAATAAGGCATTGCCATGCTCGCCGTCCGGGTACACCGCGTTGCGCCCGTAGGCGAACACCGGCCACATGCTGTCAGCAAGGAACTCGTATTGCGGGACGTCGGACCAATTGTCGTAGCGCTGACCGTGCTGACGGTGAGTACCGAGCACTTCCTGCAAGAACACCACATCGGCGGACAGCGCCCGCACCGCTTCACGCAGCTCGGGCAGTACAAAGCGTCGGTTCAGGGGGCTGAAGCCTTTATGGGTGTTGACCGTCAATACCCGCAAGACGGTGACCGCAGGGGCGTCCGTGGGCAATGCCGTGGCTGGCGTCGCATGGGCGGCGTCGGCGAGATCCTGGGTGTGCATGAGTAAAGCTCCTGGCGGGTCATTCGCAGTCGTGCCTTGGCAGGCAGCGAGCGTCGGGCGGCTTACGCCAGAGCCGCTTGGGGGAGAAAAGCGGACTCAGAATTTCCGACTGGGCGAGGGGCAAGAAGTTTCAGTGGGGTGCCTGACGGCAAGGGTTGATGGCCAGGACGGGCATTTGATTCAAGCGCCGCAGCACTTGACGTCACCCGGATGAGGAGCAATACCTTTGTATGATATCGTACGACCTGGTGGCAGGAATGTCCCCTCCAACAACAATAAAAGGAACACCACTATGCACGCACTCAAGCGCAGCCTGATTTTTCTTTGCCTGTTCAGCGGTCTGGTCAATGCATCACCGGCGTCGGATGAAGCCGCCGTCACGGCGGCGGTGGATCGTCTGACGCAAGCGATGCTGCACAAGAATATCGCCGAACTCGAAGCCTTGACGGCGGATAACGTCAGCTACGGCCATTCCAGCGGCAAGGTTCAAGACAAACAGGCTTTTATCGACGATATCAAAACCGGTAGAAGCGGCTTCAACACCTTGAAGATGCTCAACCAGAAGATCGTCATGAATGGTGATGTCGCCCTCGTCAGAAACCATTTCTCGGCTGAAGCGGTGAACAGTGGCCAAGTGGTGCCGACCGAGATCGAGAATTTTCAAGTGTGGCAGCAGCGTGGCGGCAAGTGGCTTTTGATTGGGCGGCAGGCTTTCAAATTCTAGCCATCCCGCACCATAAGGCAGAATCTGGCGGCCCGCTGGCCAGATTCTGTTGTTCTCTCTTCCTGCGTGGTTGCCTGCGTTGCAGCAGCCTTTAACGTACAGGCTCCCGACGCAGGATTTCCAGCAACAGCCGAAAAGCCGGCTTGTGCTGGCGTCGGCTCGGATAATAAAGATGGTAAGACAAGGCCGCCGCACACCAATCCTCCATCAATCTCAGTAACCGACCTTGGGCGAGGTCCTGCGTTACGACATGTTCTGGTACGTACACAAGACCGCTACCCGCCCGAGCGAAATCGAGCATCAGTGCCAGGCTGTTGCACACCAGATGCCCGTCAACGCGCACTTTGATTTCCCGACCGTCCTTGGCAAACGGCCATGACCACAAGCCCCCCGATGTCGGCAGGCGCAAGTCGATGCACTGATGCTCGGTCAAATCTTCAGGCGTGAGCGGTTTTGTCCTGTGCTCGAAATACGCGGGGCTGCCCACCAGTGCCATGCGAAACGCGGGTCCTACCGGCAGGCTGATCATGTCCTTGGCCAGTTGTTCGCCCATGCGAATACCGGCGTCGAAGCGTTCGGCGACGATGTCGACGAGGGCATAGTTGTCGTTGATTTCAACCGTGATGTCCGGATAGTCGGCCATCAGCCGGCTGATTGCGGGTGCCAAGGCCCAGGGACTGGCATGTTCGAGGGAGGTGATGCGCAGATTACCCGTCGGCTTGCCGCTCAGTTCACCCAGTTCGCCCAGGCCCGCTTCTATGCCATCGAAGTGCGGCCCGATGGTGTCCATCAGCCGCACCCCAGCCTCGGTGGGGGCGACACTCCGGGTACTGCGCGTCAGCAACTGCACCCCCAGCCGTGTCTCGAGCTTGCGGATGGTACGGCTCAGGGCCGGTTGCGAGATACCCAACTGCGCCGCAGCCTTGGTGAAGCTGCCTTCGCGAGCGACCCTCAGGAATGCCACCAGATCGGTTACCGTGTCACGCATGATTGATGCCTTGAGGTTATAGGTCCATTCCTATCATACCCGCTAATCATTATTACCCTGGGTTGCTAGAGTGACGCACTTGTTTTCAACCCTTCGCAGGAAACACCACGACATGAGCTCTCGGTCCTTTGATGTGATCATTTTTGGCGCCACCGGCTACACCGGCCGCCTGGTCGCCGAATATTTCTTCGCCACCCATGGGGTCGGCGGCCCGGTCAAGTGGGCGCTCGCCGGCCGCAACCTGAGCAAGCTGCAAGCCATCCGCGACACCTGGGCCGACGCTGACGCCTTGCCGTTGATCATGGCTGATGCCGAACAGCCGACCACCCTGCGCGACATGGCGTCGGCGACCCGGGTGATGATCAATACGGCGGGGCCGTTTTCGCTGTACGGCTCTGATTTGGTTGCCGCCTGCGCCGAGCTCGGCACGGACTACGTGGACCTGTGCGGGGAGATCCCGTGGATTGCGCAGATGATCGAGCGCCATCAGGCCACCGCACGCGCCTGCGGTGCCAGACTGGTGTTCTCCTGTGGTTTCGACTCGGTGCCTTTCGACCTCGGCGTGTGGTTCGTCCAGCAGCAGGCCATGCAGCAGTTCGGCCAGTACGCCCCCCGTGTGCGGGCGCGCATGCGCAAGATGCACGGTGTGTTGTCGGGCGGCACCTTCGCCAGCGTCGGCGCTGTCGAGGCGGCCGCAGCCACGGATTCGGCCCTGGCCGCCTTACTGAACGATCCGTTTGCCTACACGCCCGGCTTCGAGGGTGTCGAGCAACCGGACGGGCAGACGCCCTACGTCGATGATGTGGCGGGCAGCTGGGTGGGGCCATTCATCATGTCGACCATCAATACCAAGGCCGTGCACCGTACCAACTACCTGCAAGGCCACCCGTGGGGAGAAGACTTCCAGTATGACGAAATGCTGATGCTCGCCGCTGCGCCTGCCAAGGATGACGTGCCGGGCCTGGCAGGGTTCTCCTACAACGAAGGGGGTCATCCGCAACCTGGACAAGGGCCGAGCCAGGCTGAAATCGACGCCGGTTTCTACGACCTGGTGTTTTATGCCGAACTGGGTGAGGGCAGAGTGGTGAAGGCCTCGGTCAGCTGTGATGAAGACCCCGGCTACCTGTCCACTTCCAAGATGCTCGCGGAGTCGGCATTGGCGTTGGCCTTCGAAGTCGATCGCGAGCAGACGCCCGGTGGCTGCTGGACGCCGGCGGCGGCGCTGAACGAAGCCTTGATCTCGCGCCTGAGCAAGAACGCACGGATCAGGTTTTGCCCTGAGCAGTGAGTTGCCTTGGCGAATTGCTAAAAAACTGCCACACGCAGCTGGCACAGACGTTGGCCTGAACACAGTCAGGGACGTTCATACCTGCGCGCGCAACCGCTTATAAACCGTATTGCGGCTTACGCCCAAGTGCTTGGCAAGCTGCGAAATATTCCCGCCACAGGCTTGCAACAGCTCGTTCAGATTGCCATACGAGCCCGAAACAGCGGGGCTGTCAGCGGTTTTGACAGTCACGCCGCTGTGGTTGCAGACCTCCAGGTCGGCGAAGAAATCCTCCGGTAGATGCGCGGTACCGATCAACTCACCGTCGGCCAAAGCCAACGCTACCTGAATGACATTACTCAGTTGGCGCAGGTTGCCGGGCCAGGGATGGCGTTCGAACAGTGCCATCACGTGCGAATCGAAGCCCGCCGTTTGCCGGGGTTCCCGGTGCTGGTTCCAGAGGCTGCGCACCAGCGCGGGCAGGTCAGTGCGCTCGCGCAGCGGCGGCAGTTCGAGATTCAAACCGCTGACGCGGTAATACAGATCCTGTCGGAACAGCCCGCGATGCACCTGATCGCGCAGGGAGCAATGGGTTGCAGAGATCAGCCGGATGTCCACCGGGTGTTGCTCGCTGCTGCCCAAAGGCTGTACGCAACGTTCCTGCAAGACCCGCAGCAAGCGTGCCTGCACCGCGAGCGGCATGTCGCCGATTTCGTCCAGGAACAGTGTGGCCTTGTGCGCTTTGCGAATCAGCCCGATGCTGCCTTTGTGGTGCGCGCCGGTAAAAGCGCCCTTTTCATAGCCGAATAGCTCCGCTTCCACCAACTCTGAAGGAATTGCCGCGCAGTTCACCGCGATCAACGGCTGCTTGGCCCGGGTGCTGGCCTGATGCAGCGCCTTGACGAACACTTCCTTGCCTGCACCGGTTTCGCCAAGAATCAATAGCGGTACGTTCTTTTCAAGCAATCGTTGCGCCTGCTCGAAAGCTTTTTCGATCTTCGCGTCGCCAAAACCCACAGCCATTGGTAACGCGCCGGCCACCGGTTGCCCTGACCGAGGCAGACTTGCCAAGGGCAGAACGGGGGCTTTGGGACGTTTGAGCTGACCGTAAAAGCGGTTGTCACGCGACGCCTGCAGGGCGAAAGGTTGCCCGTTTGATTGATCGAGCACCTCGGCCAGCGTTGTCCTGAACAGCTCGTCGATGCTTGCCTGCAACAGGCTCGTCCCCAGCAGGCTGTCAGCGCGGCGGTTGGCGCAAAGGATGTGCCCGCTCTCATCGAATATCAGCAGGCCAGCCCACTGGCTGTCGAGGTTGTCCAGGCCCGTGTTGAAGGTCAGCTGAAAATGGGTGTTCTGAAACTGGTCAAGGATCAGCCTGTTTTCGATGGTCTGACTGATCATCTTCACCATCCCCAACGTGTAGGAGGGCGGCAAGAAACTGTCGCTGGACAGGTCCAGCACCCCGACCAAGCGCCGTGAGGCGTCGAAGATCGGCGCTGCAGAGCCGGTCATGAAGCGATTGGCCTTGAGGAAATGCTCGTCGTGCTCGATGTGCACTGCTTGCTCACCGGCCAGCGCGGTACCGATGGCATTGGTGCCGGCGGCCTGTTCGATCCAGCATGCACCGGCTACGAAGCCCAGGCCCTGGGTCGGTTCGACGAAGCGCTGAGTGCCCCACGAGTTGAGCACCTGCCCCTGGTTATCGGCGAGCAGGATCAGGCAGTTGGCATTGCTCAGGATGTTTTCGTAGAACGGCAACACTTGCTGGTGCGCCGTCAGCGACAGCACCCGGTGACGTTCGAGCAACTGGCAAACCTGCTGTGGCGGCAACTGGCCGAAGGCCGGGAGCGAACGGTGGTCCAGGCCGAACTCCCTGCAGCGTGCCCAGGAATCCTTGATCATGGTGTCGTGCGCGATGGAAATGCCGGGTGTGGCCATGTGGAGATCGCTCCGTGCAGCGTGTTTTTATTGTTATGGGGTACTGCGTAGGCCGGGCTTAGGCGCCCTGAAAACTTCTGTGCAGTGTTGTTCAGTATTGCTCAAAGTCAATGTTCATTGTGTTCAAGTGTTCAGCTATTTCTGTTCATTTGTGTTCGCCAACGAACGCTCCCGGCACGCGATGGTTTGCCGACACCGCTCTGGCGCAAGCTTCCCAGGCGAATGAAGGTCGGCAGGCTGCGCTTGGCACGATTGTCGCTATCTCTCCAGCAGTCGACGAACGTGTCGGCCAGCACCCGCCTTCTAATAAAAATCGCCACTGACCAAAGGGCACGCCATGTCTCTCACGCTGGAGCACGTCAGCCGCTCGATCGACGGCCAGATCTGGATCGATGATGCCTCGCTGAGCTTCGAACCTGGCTCATTCAACGTTTTGCTGGGGCGTACCTTGTCGGGCAAGACCAGCTTGATGCGCTTGATGGCCGGGCTGGACAAGCCCGACAGCGGGCGCATCCTGATGAATGGCAACGATGTCAGCCGGGTTGCCGTGCGCCATCGCAACGTGTCCATGGTGTACCAGCAGTTCATCAACTATCCGAGCATGACCGTTTACGACAACATCGCCTCGCCGCTGCGTCAGGCCGGTGTCTCGAAAGACGAAATCCAGCGCAAGGTGCTGGAAACCGCCACGATGCTGCGGATCGAAAAATTCTTGAGCCGCTATCCTCTCGAGTTGTCCGGAGGCCAACAACAACGCACGGCCATGGCCCGTGCACTGGTCAAGGACGCGGAGCTGATCCTCTTCGACGAGCCGTTGGTCAACCTCGACTACAAACTGCGCGAAGAGCTGCGTCAGGAAATGCGCCTGCTCTTTGAAGCTCGCCACACCATCGCCATCTATGCCACCACCGAGCCCAACGAGGCCTTGGCGCTGGGCGGCACCACGACCATCCTGCACGAAGGGCGGGTGATCCAGAGCGGCCTGACTCCCAAGGTCTACCATCAGCCCAAGACAGTACTGGCCGCCGAGCTGTTTTCCGAGCCACCTATCAATCTCATGCCAGGCAGCATCAAGGGTAACGAGGTCAGCTTTGCCAACTTCGCCCACTTCCCGCTCAACGTTGACCTGCGCAAAATCGGTGATGGTGATTACCAGTTCGGTGTACGGCCCAGCCACCTGAGCCTGGTGCCCTCCAACGATGATGACCTGGAGCTGGCGGTCACCGTCGAACTGGCGGAGATCAGTGGTTCCGAGACCTTCCTGCATGTGCGCAACGAGCATTTCGCCTTAGTGCTGCATCTACCGGGCGTGCATGGATACGAGGTGGACGCGCCGATCAGGGTGTACATCCCCACCCACAAATTGTTTGTGTTTGACCCGCAAGGCGGCCTGATTCAGGCACCTGGCCTGCGCATGGCGAGGGTTGCCTGATGGCTGAGATCCGCTTGCAGAACCTGGCCCACAGCTACGTCGCCGCGCCCACCGGCCCCGACGACTATGCGATCCGCGAAATGAGCCACATCTGGGAGCAGGGCGGCGCCTACGCACTGCTCGGTCCTTCCGGTTGCGGTAAATCCACATTGCTCAACATCATCTCCGGCCTGCTGAGCCCGTCGGAGGGCCAGGTGATGTTCGATGCCAAGGTGGTCAACGCGCTGTCGCCGGAACAGCGCAACATCGCCCAGGTGTTTCAGTTCCCGGTGGTCTACGACACCATGACGGTGTACGACAACCTGGCGTTTCCGCTGCGCAACCAAGGCATGGATGAAAAAAGGATCCACGCCAAGGTCAGTGAAATTGCCGAAGTGCTTGATCTCCAGCCATTGCTCAAAAAGAAGGCCAGGAACCTCACCGCTGATGAAAAGCAGAAGGTCTCCATGGGCCGTGGGCTGGTGCGCGACGACGTGTCGGCGATTCTCTTCGATGAGCCGCTGACGGTGATCGACCCGCATTTGAAATGGAAACTGCGGCGCAAGCTCAAGCAGATCCACGAGCAATTCAACATCACCATGGTCTACGTGACCCACGATCAGTTGGAGGCCTCGACCTTCGCGGACAAGATCGCGGTGATGTACGGCGGCCAGATCGTGCAGTTCGGTACGCCGCGTGAACTGTTCGAAAAGCCCCGGCACACCTTTGTGGGTTATTTCATCGGCAGCCCCGGCATGAACCTGATCGAGGTCACTCTCCAGCCGGGTGGGGTCGGGTTTGGTGAGGCCGGTCTTGCCAAGGTTGTCGTGCCAGTGTCCGAGGGCGTGCAACAGCGCCTGGCAGCGACTCGATGGACTCGCCTGACCCTGGGGATCCGCCCCGAATTCGTGCATGTCTGGGACGGTCCTTATGACGAAGCCTGGTGCGCTGACGTGACCTATGTCGAAGACCTCGGGACCTACAAGATCCTTACCTTGAAGCTCGCCGGCCAGTTGCTCAAGGTGCGCCTGCAAGAAGACAAACCGGTGCCGCAGGGGCAGGCCTGGATCAGCTTTCCGGGACAATGGCTGATGGTCTATGCCGATGATTTCCTCGTCGAAGGCGACGTCCCGCTTGCCAGTGACTCGGCCCAAGGGGTAGCCCATGCGTAAAGTGCAGAACAACAAGGCCTGGTGGCTGGTGCTGCCGGTGTTCCTGCTGGTGGCCTTCAGCGCGATCATTCCGATGATGACGGTGGTCAATTACTCGGTGCAGGACATCTTCGATCAGTCCAGCCGCTACTTCGTCGGCACGGATTGGTTCAGGCAGGTGCTGCAGGATCCGCGCCTGCACGACTCGCTGCTGCGCCAGTTCATCTATTCGGGCTGCGTGCTGTTGATCGAAATCCCGCTGGGTATCGGCATCGCCTTGAGCATGCCGACCAAGGGCCGATGGTCGTCGCTGTGCCTGATCGTCATGACCATCCCCCTGCTGATTCCCTGGAACGTGGTGGGCACCATCTGGCAGATCTTCGGGCGTGGCGACATTGGCCTGATGGGCTGGTTTCTCAACAACGTGCTGGGCATCAGCTACAACTACGCGGCCAACGCCTCGGACGCCTGGGTGACGGTGCTGATCATCGATGTCTGGCACTGGACATCGCTGGTGGCGCTGCTGTGTTATTCGGGCTTGCGTGCCATCCCGGATGTCTACTACCAGGCGGCGCGGATCGATCGCGCGTCGGATTGGGCGGTGTTTCGGCACATCCAGCTGCCAAAAATGAAGAGCGTGCTGCTGATTGCCGTGATGCTCCGGTTCATGGACAGCTTCATGATCTACACCGAACCCTTCGTGCTGACCGGTGGCGGCCCCGGCAACTCCACGACCTTCCTCAGCCAAACGCTCACGACCATGGCGCTGGGGCAGTTCGACCTCGGCCCGGCGGCGGCCTTCTCGCTGGTGTATTTCCTGATCATTCTGTTGGTGTCGTGGGTGTTCTATACCGCGATGACCCACGGCGAAACGAACTAAGGGAGAGCATGAGCATGCGCAAGAACGTGTCGTTCAGAAAACTCGTGCCCCTGTGGCTCTACTTGCTGTTTTTGCTGCTGCCCATCTATTGGCTGGTCAACATGTCGTTCAAGACCAACACCGAGATACTCAGCGGCTTGACGCTGTTCCCTCGGGACTTCACCTGGGCCAACTATCAGGTGATCTTTACCGATGAGAGTTGGTACAGCGGCTATATCAACTCGCTGTATTACGTGTGCTTGAACACTGTGATTTCGCTGAGTGTCGCGCTGCCTGCCGCCTATGCGTTCTCGCGCTACCGGTTTCTCGGCGACAAGCACTTGTTCTTCTGGTTGTTGACCAACCGCATGGCGCCACCTGCGGTGTTTCTGCTGCCGTTCTTCCAGCTGTATTCGTCCATTGGTTTGTTTGACACGCACATTGCGGTCGCCTTGGCTCACTGCCTGTTCAACGTACCGCTGGCAGTGTGGATTCTGGAAGGCTTCATGTCCGGGGTGCCGAAAGAGATTGATGAAACGGCCTACATCGATGGCTATAGCTTTCCCAAGTTTTTCGTCAAGATTTTCATCCCGTTGATTGGCTCGGGTATCGGCGTCACGGCGTTTTTCTGCTTCATGTTCTCGTGGGTCGAATTGCTTCTGGCGCGCACCCTGACCTCGGTCAATGCCAAGCCTATCGCCGCAGTGATGACGCGCACGGTGTCGGCCTCTGGCATCGACTGGGGCGTGCTGGCGGCGGCGGGGGTGTTGACCATCCTGCCGGGCATGCTGGTGATCTGGTTCGTTCGCAACCATGTGGTCAAGGGCTTCGCTCTTGGCCGTGTCTGAGGAGTGGTAAAAATGGATTGGATGGCCTGGACACTGCCCACCGCGATTTTCTTTGCCGGCATTGCCTTGCTGCTCACGGCAATGACCGCCTGGGAACTGCGCTCGGCAAGCGTCCCTCGTCGGGGTTTCCTGCCGATTTCCACAACGCGTGGTGATCGGTTGTTCATCGGGCTACTGGGAAGTGCCTACCTGCATCTGCTGGTGATCGGCGCGACCGACTGGAGTATCTGGATAGCCACCGGGGTTTCCCTGGTATGGCTGGTGGTGGTCATGCGCTGGGGTTGAGCCCTTTCAATCCTGCCAGCGCACGAACAGCGGACTAATAACAAGCATCACTGGAGGTGTCTATGTTCAATAAAAAAAACAAGCTGCGACATAGCGTGACGATTTCAACCCTGCTGACCCTCAGCGGGCTGAGTCTCTCGACCTGGGCGGACCCGTATGAAGACGCGGCGAAGAAATGGGTGGGCAACGAATTCAAGCCATCGACACTGACCAGTGAGCAGCAGCTCGACGAGCTCAAGTGGTTCATCAAGGCAGCCGAACCCTTTCGTGGCATGAAGATCAAGGTCGTATCCGAGACCTTGACCACCCATGAGTACGAGTCCAAGACCCTGGCCAAGGCCTTTACTGAAATTACCGGCATCGAAGTGACGCACGACCTGCTGCAGGAAGGCGATGTGATCGAGAAGTTGCAGACCGCGATGCAGTCGGACAAAAGTATCTACGACGGCTGGGTTAACGATTCCGACTTGATCGGCACCCACTTTCGCTATGGCAAGGCCGAAGCCCTCAGTGATTTGATGGCCAATGAAGGCAAGGACTTCACCTCGCCGACGCTGGATATCAAGGATTTCATCGGTATCTCGTTTACCACCGCCCCGGACAAGAAAATCTATCAGTTGCCCGACCAACAGTTCGCCAACCTTTACTGGTTCCGTGCCGACTGGTTCGAACGCGCCGACCTCAAAGCAAAATTCAAGGCCAAATACGGTTATGAACTGGGCGTGCCGGTGAACTGGTCGGCGTATGAAGACATCGCCAAGTTCTTCAGCGAAGACGTCAAGGAAATCGACGGCAAGAAGGTTTATGGCCACATGGATTACGGCAAGAAGGACCCTTCGCTCGGCTGGCGCTTTACCGATGCCTGGTTCTCCATGGCTGGCAGCGGCGACAAGGGCCTGCCCAATGGCTTGCCCGTGGACGAGTGGGGCATCCGCGTGGAGGATTGCCACCCGGTGGGTTCGAGCATCACCCGCGGCGGCGACACCAATGGCCCTGCGGCGGTATTCGCGACGCAGAAATACATCGATTGGCTCAAGGCCTACGCGCCACCTGAAGCAGCCGGCATGACCTTCTCGGAGTCGGGGCCGGTGCCTTCACAGGGCAATGTCGCGCAGCAGATTTTCTGGTACACCGCCTTTACCGCGGACATGACCAAACCGGGCTTGCCGGTGATGAATGCTGACGGCACGCCGAAATGGCGCATGGCACCGTCGCCAAAAGGCCCGTACTGGAAGGACGGCATGAAGCTGGGCTATCAGGATGTGGGCTCATGGACCTTCCTCAAGGCCACGCCGGAGAAACAGCGCTTGGCCGCTTGGCTGTATGCGCAGTTCGTGACCTCGAAAACCGTGTCCCTGAAAAAAACCATCGTCGGCCTGACCCCCATTCGCGAGTCGGACATCAATTCCAAGGAGATGACCGCGTTGGCGCCTAAACTGGGCGGCCTCGTGGAGTTCTACCGCAGCCCGGCCCGTGTGCAGTGGTCGCCCACCGGCACCAACGTACCGGACTATCCGAAGCTCGCGCAGCTGTGGTGGAGCCATGTCGCCGAAGCGGTCACGGGCGAGAAGTCGGCCCAGGCAGCACTGGACGGGTTGGCGAAAGACCAGGACGCGATCATGACGCGCATCGAGCGCTCCAAGGTGCAGGACGCCAGCGGTTGCGCGCCGAAGATGAACCCCGAGACCTCGGCGGAGGCCTGGTACAAAAAGGCTGAATCCAGCGGCGGCCAGTTCCTGGCACCTCAACGCAAACTCGAGAACGAGAAGCCTAAAGGCGAAACCATCAGTTACAACGAATTGCTCAAGAGCTGGGAGGCGGGCAAGAAGTAATCGCTGACGCTACTCGAACGGTACCTGTGGGTGCCGTTTGGGTGACGTACCTTGGTCAACAGGGACTGGATAAGCAATCCTTACCTGGCAAATCCTTGGTCGTTCGGAAGAGGATATGGGTAATGATTCGATGTCTTCAAGCAGGCTGCATCACGTATGTCCAGGACGCTGCGTTCATCTGTGGGTGACCGAGCGGCTGCTGACTTGCGCCAGCAACCCATACGGCAAGCTCCAGGTCAGATCAGTGCCGGGTCAAGCCTGCTCGTTTTGCTTGTCATCGTCGTGCTTGAGGGGTGGCTTCATGCCTGGCTGAGGCGCGTGCTCGGCATCGGGCGCGATTTCTTCGCCGTGGTTCTTTTTCTCTTGCTGGACTTTTTTGTCGTGAGCGACGTTACGTGGATCTGTCATGAAAATTCCTCGATCGGGTAAATGATTCAAACACCCACCTAGGCGATACGCCGGCGTTGAGCATCTGGGCATGATTTGGAGTTGGGCCGGGCTTGAGCGTTCAATACATCTCGGACTGCAACGGCCTGAGGAGGTGAACCGCTTGCTCCTAAAGGTTCTGGGCCGCATCAAGGTGGGTGCTGGGGCGTTTGATGTTCGCTCGAAAGCATCACAGTAATAATCTCTCCATTCCCACAAAAATCTGCGTCATGGCTTGACGGTCGCGGCCTGGACCCCCGGCGCAGTGGCCCCAGTCTGATTGCAGTACCTGCACGTGGGCATCCTTGATCAGGCTGGCCTCATGCCGCGCATCCTCGACGGTAAAGTACAGGTCGCTGCTACCGGGCATGCTTAGGGTGCGTGCACGGATGCGGGCGAGGCCGCTAGCCAGGCTTTCACCGTTCGGCGGTGCGGCGTCTTGCCAGGTGTGCAGGGTGCACAGCAGGTCGTTGGCGTCTTGTGCCAAGTGGTCGTTCTCCCAGAACTCAAGCAGCGCCTCGACCGTACTGAAGCCCAACTCGCGGTACAGGCCGTTACGGAAGAACGCCTGAGAGTATGCCCACCCCGCATAGACCCGGCCGAACGCACGCAGCCCGGCCTGTGGCTGCGCCTCGTAACGTCCGTGTTGCCAACTGCTGTCGGCGCACAATGCGGCCTTGACGCCTTCAAGAAATACCCGATTATGCGGCCAGCATTGGGCTGTCGCGCAGATCGGCAAAATGCGCTCGACCCTGTCCGGGTAATGCATCGCCCAATGCAGAGCCTGCATGCCGCCCATTGACCAACCGCACACCAGCGCCAGCCGCCATTGGTCAAACAGAGTGTCCAGCAGTCGGCGCTGCGCCTCGATGTTATCGACCAGGCTGATCCGCGGAAAATCCGCTCCGCGCTGGCCTGGCTTGGCATTGCTGGGCGAACTCGACCAACCAGAGCCAAACAGGTTGGTCAGCACCACACAGTAGTTTCCGCTGGCCAGCGGGCTGCCCGCACCAAGCAAGGGCAAGCTGCCCCAATGCGTGCCACCGTAATAGCTGGGGATCAGCACAACGTTGTCGCACGCGGCATTGGGCCGGCCCAGCACTTGGTAACACAGCTGTGCATCCTGGATCGTCTGGCCGCTCTGGAGGGGGATGTCGCCCAGATTCATGAAGTGTTTTTCTTTCATCAACTCAAGCATTTAGCTTATTCCTCTTTGTGTCACTGGAGCCGAGCGCCCAAACCTGGCAAGCCTTGCTCTGCGCTTATATATACACGCTGGCATGTATATTGAATGAACGAATCGTGCCAGGGCGCTTGGCGCCATGACCTTATCAGCGGAGATAAACTGCAATGAGCCACAGCCCGGAAGCGGAACAGCTGAAAATCACCCTGCAGGCGAAGGGGGTGAAATATGCCATGGCCAGCTACGTCGACATTCATGGCGTGATCAAAGGTAAATTCGTGCCGCTCGCGCATCTGGGCCAGATGCTCAACGGTTCGGAGCTGTACACCGGCGCGGCACTGGATGGCGTGCCCCAGGACATCAGCGACAATGAAGTCGCGGCAATGCCCGATCCGGCCAGCGCCATTCAGTGCGCCTGGAACAAAGAGCTGGCCTGGTTTGCCAGTGATCTCTACCTGGACGGCAAACCCTTCAGCGCCTGCTCCCGAGGTGCGCTGAAACGCCAGACCGACGCTGCGGCCGCCATGGGTTACACCTTCAATCTGGGCATCGAGACCGAATTTTTCCTGTTCAAGGACACTGCCGACGGCGGCTTCGAACCCCTCAGTCAGCGTGACAACCTGGCCAAGCCCTGCTACGACCCACGCGGGCTGATGGACAACCTGCACATCGTTGGCGAACTGGTCGAGGCGCTCAACGATATCGGTATGGATGTCTACTCGTTCGATCACGAAGACGCGAACGGTCAGTTCGAAACTGACTTCAAGTACGCCGACGCACTCACCATGGCTGACCGTTTCGTTTTCTTCCGCCTGCTGGCCAACGAGATCGCTCGCAAGCACGGCGCCTTCGCCAGCTTTATGCCCAAACCCTCGGCGGACCGCACTGGCAGCGGCGCGCACTACAACATGTCGCTGGCCGACCGCGAGACCGGGCGCAACCTGTTCGAGCCTGACAACGACGATGTTCATGAATGCGGCGTCAGCCAATTGGGCTATCACTTTATCGCAGGGGTCTTGAAGCACGCGCAGGCCATCTGCGCGGTCATTGCGCCGACGGTCAACAGCTACAAGCGCCTGGTGCGCAAGGGCAGTATGTCGGGCTCGACCTGGGCGCCGGTGTTCGTCTGCTACGGCAACAACAACCGCACCAACATGCTGCGCATCCCCTCCCAAGGCAGTCGTGTCGAGTGCCGAGCGGCGGACATCGCCTGCAACCCTTATCTGGGTGCTGCGTTGATCCTCGCAGCGGGCCTTGAGGGTATTCGCGACAAGCTTGACCCCGGCTTGCCGCACCGCGAGAACATGTACAACTACAGCGAAGCGCAGGTGGCCGAAATGGATATCGAATGCCTGCCGCGCAATCTTGATGAGGCCATTGACGCTTTCGAAGCGGACCCTCTGTCGCGCGAAGTCTTTGGTGATGACCTGTTCCGTGCCTTCATCGACTTCAAGCGTGATGAATGGACCGCGTACCACACCCATGTTTCCGATTGGGAAATACAGCGCTACCTGAAGTTCTTCTAAATTGAACGAGGTCAGACCATGTCCATCAAGCCCCTGAAGACGCTGCTCTGTGCAATCAGCGTGGTCCTGGCCGGCAGCCTGCCGATCAGCGCCTACGCCGAACCTAAACAACAGTTCAACCTGGCGTGGAGCATCTATGCCGGCTGGATGCCATGGAAGTATGCCGACGAGTCCGGGATCATGAAAAAATGGGCCGATAAATACGGCATCAAGGTCAACATCACCCAGATCAATGACTACGTCGAATCGATCAACCAGTACACCGCGGGCAAGTACGACGCGGTGGTACTGACCAGCATGGACGCCTTGTCGATTCCAGCGGCGGGCGGGGTCGACAGCACGGCGTTGATCGTGGGTGACTATTCAAATGGCAACGATGGCATCGTCATGAAAGACAGTGCCGACATGAAGACCCTCAAAGGGCAGAAAATCAATCTGGTCGAGTTGTCAGTCTCGCACTACCTGCTTGCGCATGCCCTGGAGAGCGTCGGCCTCAGCGAAAAAGATGTAAAGGTGGTCAATACTTCGGATGCCGACATCGTCGGCAGCTTTGCCAGCAAGGACGTGCGCAACGTGGTCACCTGGAACCCGCTGCTCGATCAGGTCGCTGCCGTACCGGGCGTTCATCGCGTATTCGACTCCAGCCAGATCCCTGGGCATATCAAAGACCTGACCCTGGTCAACAGCAAGACGTTGGCCGACAACCCGGCGTTCGGCAAGGCAGTGGTCGGCGCGTGGTATGAGGTGATGGGCATCATCGCCAGCAACACGCCGGCCGGTGCCAAAGCCCGTGCCTTTCTGGGCGAAGCGTCGGGCACTGATCAGGCCGGTTACGAGTCGCAACTCAAGGGCATGAAAATGTTCTGGACCCCCGCAGAATCGCTGGCGTTCATTGAAAGCCAGCAGGCCTACAATGCGATGGACAGCGTCAGGCAGTTCTCCTTCGCCCACGGTCTGCTTGGCCAAGGCGCCGCCAACGCAGACTTCATTGGTATCAGCCTGCCCAATGGCAAGTTGCTCGGCGATGCCAAGAACGTCAAACTGCGCTTCGATACCTCCTACATGCAGATGGCCCGCGACAACAGGTTGTAGCAACGGCCCGCCACGGCGTTGCCATGGCGCCGTGGCTACGCTCCTGAACACGTGAAGAGCCTCAATGCGCCGAACCAAAGAAGATGCCGAAACCACCCGCCTGAAAGTCATCGAAGCCGCGCTTGAGCTCTTCAGCCAGCACGGCTATTCCCACACTACCTTAGCCATGATTGCCGACGCTGCGGGTTTCAGCCGCGGGCCGATCTACTGGCACTTCAAGAACAAGGACGAACTTTACGAAGCGGTCTTGCACTATTCCCAGGCGCCGCTGGAGCAATTGGTTGCCCAAAGCCTGGAGCTGCAGGCCACCCCCTTGCAGGCGTTGCAGTACTTTTGCGATCAGTGGTTCACCTTGCTCCTGGAAAACCGCTGGCACCGACAATCCTTCGAAATCTTGCTGAACAAGACAGAATTGACCGTGCAGATGTCTGGCACGGTACGCCGCGAGCGAAAACTGACGCGCAAGATCGTGAACAGCCTGGCGCGCCTGATTGGTGAGGCACAGCGGTTGAAGCAACTGCCTGAGCAGGACAGCGAACAAAGCGCGGTATTGCTGTACACGGCGTTGATGGGCGTCACCCATACGTGGTTGGTAGACCCCAAGCTGTTCAGCTTGAAGAAGAATGCAAAGGTGTTCAGCGCGCGGTTGTTACGATTGCTGGACTGATGCGCTCAGTGTCAGCGCTGGCGCGCATCGTGCTGCCTAGCGTGCTAGTGCTCGATAGGCATACCTCGCGTGCCAAAGTCCTGTCTCTCAGTACTTCAGGCCGAAATGCAGAGGGTAGAGGGGCGAGGTGCTGTCGGCGGCCTTGCCCGATTGTTGGGCCTCGACAGCAGCCATGGACGACGGCAGCTCGAACGGCAATTTGCCCTCTGGTGCCTGCTTGCCAGTCAACACATCAAGCAGTGCCTGATCGCTCACGCCGAAGTTGGCAACGAGCGCGCGGCTGGCCTGCGCGACGTTACCCAGGATCGCCGGTCTGTCGAGATAGACTGTGGTCACGACGGGTACTTTCGCGCTGATCTTCAGCAGCGCCGCGTATTCGGCGTTGTCTTGCTTGAAGTCCAGATCGCCTTCATGCAACCCGGAGCCGAACGCATAGGTCGCATGGGTCTGGAATGGTGCGTTCATGCGTACCACCGCTACATCGGCGGCCTCGGGAGCGGATACCACGGTCAAACCATGCTGTTGCGCCTGAGCACTCGACACACCGACCAGATACACCTTGGTGCCGGGTTTGAGCGGCAGCACATGCTGCTGGTTCTGCAGCATGACCAGCGAGCGGCGCTGCGCCTGGAGGCCTTCTTCCTTGAACTGCGCATTGCCAACGATTCGCTCGGCTGCGGCGCCGTCCGCGTAAGGCGTCTCGAACAGGCCGAGTTGGAATTTCTGCAATAACAGTCGCGTGACCGACTGGTCGATCCGGGCCATGGAGACAGCGCCGTCCTTGACCGCTTCGATCAGCGGCTCGGTATTGAAGGTCCCGCCAAATTGATCGACTCCGGCATCCACCGCTTTGATGAAGCGCTGTTTTTCGGTCAGCCCCTCGACGCCCCACGGCATGCCGTACTTGGAATAAGCCTTGTTGGGATCTTGCCCTACTTTGCTGCCGGTCAGGCATTCGTCTGTACAGCTGTTGGTGATCAACCAGTCGGTCAGGATGATGCCCTTGAAACCGTACTCTTTGCGCAGCAACTCGGTCAGCATTTGCTTGCTGAAGCTTGCACCGACGCGCTCCAGAGGCTTGCCATTGACGGTGATCCCTTCAGGTGGCACGCCATAGGTGGGAATGATCTCTGCCGCGTCGACGGCGAACGCCGCCTTGAAGGGGCTCAGTTGTGTCGTGAAGTCCTCGGCGCCATAAGCAAGATTGCGCCCGTAGGCATTCATCGCATCCAGGCCCTTGTAGGCTGCGCCGTAGCCGGCCCAGTGCTTGACGGTTGCCGCGACGCCGTCAGGTTGCAGGCCGTGGCTGCCATGTTGAAAACCGCTGATATACGCCGCAGTCATCTTGCTGACCAGATCGACATCTTCACCGAAGGTACCGTTGATGCGCGACCAGCGCGGCTCCGTGGCCAGGTCCGCCTGGGGTGACAGGGCGATCTGGATACCCATGGAGCGGTATTCCTGCCGGGCGATATCGCCGAATCGCTCAACCAGTTTTTCGTCACCGATGGCAGCAAGCCCCAGTGTCTCTGGCCACTGGGAAAAACTGCCGGAGCTGACGCTTGCACCCAGGGTGTACTGGAAATGATTACGTGGATCGGTACTGAAGCTGATCGGGATGCCCAGGCGGGTCTTTTCTGCCAGCCCCTGAAGCTGGTTGTAGCTGCTGACCATCTCGGCAGGGGAGATGCTGAGGCGCGAGATGAAATGATTGATGTGCTTGTCGGCAATCAATGGCGAGAGCTTTGCAAGGTTGTAACCCGCGTCTGCGCCTGTCGCGATGTAGGGGGCGGTGCTGTGCATCATCAAGCCGATTTTTTCTTCCAGGCTCATGCGCTGTACCAGATCTCTGGTACGGGCTTGGGGGGGCAGCCGCCAGTCCTCATAGGTGTCCAGCAGACCATTGTGATCGAGGTCCTTGAAGGTCAGGCCATCCTGGTGGAGCAACGGGCTGGAAACGGTTTTGAGCGAGGGCTGGGCGATGTCGGGCGAGGTCGCTGCGCTATGGCTGCAGGCACTCAGATAGCAGGAGGCGGCGATGACTGCAGCCGTGCTGGAGATGGCTTTGTTCAAATGGGTTCACCGTTTTCTGGGCGGTAGTGGTCGTGGACTTCAGTGATATTGCTATCGCTGAAGCCACTCGGTGGAGCGCGGTGATTTATCGGTTGACGACTTTTGCAGGCAGCGCCACCACCAGCAATGAACTCAGCAACAAGCACCCGGCGAAGATCCACAGCGCTATTTGCGGGCTGTGGAAGTGGTCCATCACCACGCCCATGAGTGAGTTGCTTACCAGCCCGGCGATGTTTGCCACCGAGCAGGCCAGGGCGAAGCCCGTAGCGGCCGCGGTGCCCTTGAGGAAGGTCGCGGGCAGGCTGAAGAACACCGGCACGGCGCCGATGATGGTCAGCGAAGCGACCGAGAACAACGCTACGGTCGCCGCCACGTTCTGGGTGAAGAAGGTGCTTAGGAACATCGCTGCGGCACCGACGATAAAGGGCACGATGATGTGCCAGCGGCGCTCGCGGTGCTTGTCCGAACTGGCGCCGATGGCGAGCATGCCGATCAACCCGGCCAGGCTCGGAATGGCCACCAGCAGGCCGATATCTGCGGGGTTGGACACCCCGGCGTTTTTGATGAAGGTCGGCAGCCAGAAGCCCATGGCGTAGGCACTGAGCAGGATCGAGAAGTCGATGCCGCCGAGCATCCAGACCTTGATGTTGAAGAAGCCGTCGCGGAACGAATGGCCGCCCGGGTTTTCGCCTTCATCCTTGGCCAGCACAGCGCTGAGTTCGGACTTTTCCGCGTGGCTCAGCCATTTTGCGTCGCTGATGCCGTTGGGCAGTACCGCGAAACACAGGAAACCCAGCACCACGGTCGGCACCGCTTCCAGGAGGAACAGCCACTGCCACGCGGCCAGCCCGCCGACACCGCCGAAGTGGCCCATGATCCAGCCCGACAGGGGGCTGCCCAACAGGCTCGAGAGCGGCAGGCCGATCATGAACAGGGCGATGATGCGGCTGCGACGGTAGGACGGAAACCACTGACTCAGGTAATACAGCACGCCCGGCAGAAAGCCTGCTTCGGCGGCGCCCAGCAGGAAGCGCAGGGTGTAGAACTGCCATTCGCTGGTGACGAACATGGTCAGTCCCGACAGCAGCCCCCAACTGATCATGATGCGGGCGATCCACAGGCGTGCGCCGACCTTTTCCAGCACCAGGTTGCTCGGCACTTCGAACAGGATGTAGCCGACGAAAAACAGCCCGGCCCCCAGGCCGTAGGCGGTTTCGCTCATGTGCAGTGTGTCGAGCATCTGCAGTTTGGCGAAGCCGACGTTGATGCGGTCCAGGTAGGAGGCCAGGTAGCAGAAACACAGGAAGGGGATCAGCCTCCAGATGATCTTGCGGTAGCTGTCGGACGCCTGCGCACGCGGCATTTCAAGGGCTCCGGTTTCGCTGAGTGACATGTCGTGTCTCCTGATTCTGCCGCTTTTGCGGCGCTACGGGCTATGTTCATGGGCAGACAGGAATCAGTGGGCGAGGGGCGTCTCTTGAATGGACGCCTCCCTGGGAGCCCTTACAGCGTGGCGAGATAGTCCAGCGTTTGTGCTCGGGAAACCACATCCCCGTATTTATTATCGATGTCGAACAGGTTGGCCTCGTGGGGTGCCTGGTGCCGATCGCCGACGCACTCGCGCACGACGATGCCGCGATAGCCGTATTGCACTGCGTCCACGGCGGTGGCGCGCACGCAGCCGCTGGTGGAGCAGCCCAGCATGATCAGCGTGTCTATGCCCAGTGCATGCAGCATGGGTGCCAGGCTGGTACCAAAAAAGGCGCTGGCGTATTGTTTGGTCAGCACCACCTCGGTCGGCAGTGGCGTCACTTCAGGGCAAAACGCGGCCAAGGGATTGCCCTCGATCATGTCCTTCATCACCGGCGCCTTTTTCACCCACATGCCACCGTCTGCGAAGTGCCCGGGATGGTAGCGGATATTGGTGTGGATCACCGGAACGCCGATGGCGCGTGCGGCCGCCAGCAGCTCGACGCTATGGGACACGGCATCGACTACGCCGGGCGCGAACAGCGGTGCGCCCTCGGTGGTGTAGCCCTGCATGAAGTCGATCAGCAGCAATGCCGGGCGCTGACCGAAGCCGACGCGATTACCCCACACCCCGGCATAATTGTCTTCTGCGCTGCTCATGAGCGTGCTCCTCAGTAGGCGCCAGACAGCAAGGCCCCGGCACCGGGCACGATCGGCTCCAGTTGCAGGGCCTTAAGCATGGCGTAAGTAGTGGCGATGGCGGCGGTTAGCACAGGCTTGCCGGTTTGTGCCTCGACCTTGGCGACGGCGCCCAGCGAGGGCATTTGCACGCAGGCGGAGAGCACGATCACGTCCACATCGGTCAGGTCCAGGCCGGCGACGATACCCGGCAAACGGGACGGATCATGGCGAGCCACGTCGAGGTTGTCGGGGATCTCCAGGGCGTGCCACACCTTCACCTCGATACCTTCGTGCTGGATGTAGTCCACCACCAGTTCGGTCAGCGGTTTCATGTAGGGCGCCACCAGGGCGATGCGCTTGGCACCCAGCACCTTGAGGCCGTCTACCAGAGCGCCGGCACTAGTGATCACCTTGGCCTCGGAGTCGTTGTCCAGCACCACTTGGCCCAGGCGCTGCTGGGATTCACGGTGGTAGCCACGGCCCATGGCCATGATCGCCACCAGGCAAGCGTAGCCGAGCACATCGACGCGGGCGTCGGACAGCTCCAGGGCGCAACGGTCGGACTGTGCATCCATGGCTGCCAGTTCTTCCTTCTTCACGTGCTTCATGCGCATGCGCGCCGAGTGGAAGGTGAAGCGCTCGGGACGGATCAACTGGCGCGCGGTGAGCATCGCCGGAATCTCGGTTTCCATGGTGGTGTTGGAGCTCGGCACGATCTGGCCGATGCGGTAGAGCTTGCTCATGGTGGGTCTCCGGATTCAGCTCAGGGGGTGGCCGAGGAAGCTGCCGAAGGCGCGGAAGAAGCCTTCGAAGTCGTCCCAAGGAATCATGTGCCCGGCGTTGTCCACCTTCACGGTTTCGATCGACGGTTGCAGGGCGCGGATTTCGGCTTCGTCTTCGGCGCCGATCACGCCGCCCTTGCCCGCAATCATCAGCAGGGTAGGGAGATGGTCAAGGGGGAAGTCCTGATGGATGTCCACCTGGTGAAAATCCTCATAGGCCTTGAGGATTGCCGGCGCATAGCAAGTGTGCAGCCATTCGGCGCGCAGGGCGCGTTGCTCCAGGGTCCATGTCGGGCAGAAGGCGAGCATGTCGGCGGCGCTCATGCCTTGCTCGGCCTGGGCAATCGAGTCCATGTACCACGGCAGCTTGCCGGGGTATTCGCGACGGCCCGGGCCGGACACTGGCGGGTCGATCAAGGCCAGGCGGCTGAACGGTGCCTCGGGATGGCGGGTGGCGGCGCGCAGGATGAAGCGTGCACCCATGGAGTGGCCCACCAGCACGCAGTCCTTGAGCTCCAGGGCCTGGGCGAAGGCGGCGATGTCGTCGGCGCAGGCGTCGGTGCCGTAGTCCAGTGCTGGCCCGGTCGATGACAAGCCGCGGCCGCGGGCATCCAGTACATAGGTGTCGAAGTGCTCAGCCAGGCGCTCGGCTACGAAACCCCAAGTGATGGCCGGGCTGGTGATGCCCGGGATCAGTAACAGCGGTTGGCCTTTGCCGCCATAGCGCAAGTAATGCTGGCGAATGCCGTTGGCCTGCACGTTGGCGCCGTAGAGAAAGCGACTCATGCTGCGTTCTCTGATTTGAGCGGGTGGTCGAACAATTCGTAGCCGAATACCCACGAGGGGTCTTCCTGGGTGCGCAGCCAGGTGTTGGCGTTGGACACGGCCTGCACGCGGGAGGCTCGCTCTTTACGGTTGGCCTCATACAAGCGAAAGCCGGTGCTGTAGTCGCTGAGACCGGTCTCCATCAGGCAGCGGGCGAGCATGGCGCCGTCTTCGATGGCCATGGCGGCACCCTGGGCCATGTGCGGTTTCATCGGGTGGCAGGCATCGCCCAACAACACCATGCGGCCCTTGCTCCAGACCGGCAATGGCTGGCGGTTGAGCAGTGGCCACTTGGTGATGTCCTCGGCGTTCTCGATCAAGGCCTGCACGCTGGGGTGGTAGCCCTTGAAGGCATCGAACATGGCCTCGCGGCTGCAGTCGACGTAGCTGGCGTTGCCGCCTTCCCATTCGGCTTGGGGCACGCCGCTGACGAAGTAGTACTCGTCGCGCTTGGCGGTGGTGTAGTAGACCATCAAGTGGCGGTCGCCCGACCACCATTTCACGCAGTCTTCGAAATTGAAGTCGTATTTGGCCAGCTTGTGCGCCGGGATCAACGCGCGGTGGCCGACCCAGCCGCTGTAGGTGGGCGCTTCGACGCCCAGCAGGTGTTCGCGAACGCGGGAGTTGATGCCGTCGGCACCGATCACGATGTCGGCGCGGACCTGGGTGCCGTCGGCGAACTTCAGCAGCACGTCGCTGCCGCTTTCGTCGAGGCTGGCCAGGTGTTTGTTGAAGTGCACCGAGCCGGGCTTGAGGGCGGTCATCTGCAAGGCATGCAGGTCGCCGCGATGCACGGTGAGGTAGGCAGCGCCGTATTCCTTGCGGGCGAAATCACCCAGGGGGATGCGCGACATGTATTCGCCGTCGGCGCTGCGGCTGAACCAGAAGTCCGGGTGCGAGCCCATGGCTTCAAGCTGCTTCTCGATGCCTTGGCGGCGGAAGATCTTCAGCACGTTGGGGCCCATGTGGATCCCGGCGCCGAGGCGTGAGAAGTGCTGCGCCTGTTCGTAGATATCGACTTCGAAGCCTGCCTGCTGCAGCGAGGCGGCAGCTGCGGCGCCGCCCAGGCCGGCGCCGACGATGGCGATTCGTTGTGTTGCCCCCATGGGTGTTGTCTCCTCGATGGCCGATCTCCGGAACGTGGGATCGGAACGCACTTACAGTGTATGCACTATTATTTTTCGCTGTGAAGGGGCTTGTCGAAAAATAGTTGAAAAAGCTTCCAAGGTGCTAATTCAGCGTATATGCCCAGCGAAATATGAGACTTATCAATTTTCTAATCATTGGCTCGTACTTTGCAGACGCCGCTTCATGGTTTTTTGAATGTGTCATTAAGTAGCGTATACATTATAAATATGCACCATCACGAAGCGCGCCGCGCCATCGCGGTGCATATTTAACCCACCGGCTCAGGAGAAAATGCAATGGCTGTCAGCGACGCTGAACTGACCCAGATGTTCGAACATGTGCTCACGCTGTCGAAAGTGGACGCCACCCAAAGCGTGGCCATCCTCAAGGCCCACTACTCCAACCCGCGCACCGTGCGTGCGGCGATGGAGGCCGCGCAGCGGCTGGGCGCCAAGGTGTATGCCGTGGAGTTGCCGGCCTTCAATGCCCCGGTGGCCATGGGCAACGACATGACCGCCTACTGCGGCGACACCGCGCTCACCGGCAACCTCGCGGCCCAGCGCGCGCTGGAAGCCGCTGACCTGATCGTCGACACCATGATGCTGCTGCATTCCCCCGAACAGGAGCAGATCCTCAAGACCGGCACGCGCATCCTGCTGGCCGTCGAGCCCCCGGAAGTGCTGGCCCGCATGCTGCCGAGCGAGGCCGACAAGGCACGGGTGATGGCCGCCGAAGCCGTGCTCAAGCAGGCCCGTACGATGACCGTGCGTTCCCGCGCCGGCAGCGATTTCCGTGCGGCGCTAGGCCAGTACCCGGCGGTCACCGAGTATGGCTATGTTGATCAACCTGGGCGCTGGGACCATTGGCCCAGCGGCTTTCTGTTCACCTGGCCGAACGAGGAAACCGCCGCAGGCACTCTGGTGCTGGACGTGGGGGATATCCTGCTGCCGTTCAAGACCTACTGCCGCGAGCGCATCACCCTGGAGATCGAAAAAGGCTTCATCACCCGCATTCACGGCGGCTTCGAGGCGGAGTACCTGCGCGAATACATGAAGTACTTCAACGATCCCGAGGTGTACGGCATCTCCCATATCGGCTGGGGCCTGCAGCCGCGCGCGCAATGGACCGCCATGGGGCTGCACGACAAGAACGACGGCATGTGCATGGACGCCCGTGCGTTCTACGGCAACTTCCTGTTCTCCACCGGCCCTAACACCGAGGTGGGCGGCAAACGCAAGACGCCGTGCCACATGGATATTCCGCTGCGTCACTGCGACATCTACCTGGACGATCAGGCCGTGGTATTGGCCGGTGATGTCGTCGCCCCGGCGGCTTCTATCGCCAAGTGACCGCGTACTGCTGGCGCCCGTGATGCTAGGTCCGGGCGCGCGGTGGGGGTGGGCTTTGAGTTATCGTATGTGTTTTCCAGCTGCTGCGGACCTGTCCTGCCCATGAGTTCCACCGATCCTTCCTATGCCTTCACCGAACAGGTGGGGCACTTGCTGCGCAAGGCTTATCAGCGCCATATGGCGATCTTCCAGCAGAACGTCGGCGAGTCGCAGCTCACCGCAGTGCAATTCATCACCCTCTGCGCCGTGCGCGACCATGGCCCCAGCTCGCTCACCGAACTGGTGGCGCTGACTGCCGTCGACCAGGCCACCATCCGCGGCATCGTCGAGCGTCTCAAGGCGCGCGAACTGGTGGCGCTGGGGCATGACGCCCAGGATCGGCGCAAGGTCATCGTGCACCTGGCCGAGGCCGGTCGCGTGGCTGTGGAGCAGACCGTGCCGTGCGCCCAGCAGATCAGCGAGCTGACCCTGAGCAACCTCAACCCCGGGGAGCGAGTGGCGATGCTGTTCCTGCTGCGCAAGATGATCGACGACCCTGCCTGATTCACCGCACCTGGCGCGAGTCTTTGAGCGTCAGTTGGCCGCTTGGCACCGTTCTTGCCTTTTGATGTAGTAAGTACTACACGAAAATAGAGAGCGGCATGAACACACCTCTTGCGCCTACCGCGTCGACTCGCATCAGTTGCACCGTCAACGGCCAACCGGTGACGTGCAGCGCCATGGCCGACACGCCCTTGCTGCTGGTGCTGCGCAACGATCTGCACCTTAACGGCCCCAAGTTCGGCTGCGGCCTGGGCGAATGCGGGGCGTGCACGGTGATCGTCGACGGCAAAGCCACGCGTGCCTGCGTGATGCCCTGGAGTGGGGTGGCGAATCGTAACGTCACCACCCTCGAAGGCTTGGGCGACCGCCATCGCCCGCACCCGGTACAGCAAGCCTTCATCGACGCCCAGGCGGCGCAGTGCGGCTATTGTCTGAATGGCATGATCATGACCGCCAAGGCCTTGCTCGACCGCAACCCCGACCCCAGCGAAGCGCAGATTCGCCGCGCGCTGTCGGCCAACCTGTGCCGTTGCGGCACGCACCTCGAAATCCTCGCTGCGGTGCGTAGCGCCGCCCAGCTTTATCGTGAGAGCCGTCGCAATGACTGACCGTGCCGTTCCGACCCAGGCCGAACTGCTGGCGCGCGAAGGCGTGTTGCTCGTGGTCGACCAGATCCAGCCGCCGCCCGGACTGGTGCCCAAGGGCAAGACGCCCATTCTCAAACCTAAAGAGCTGGGGCTGTTCATCGCCCTGTGCGATACCGGCGAGTACTACGCCTTCAACGGCCATGTGGACCTGGGCACCGGCATCCAGACCTCCCTGGGGCAGATCGTCGCCGAAGAACTCGACCTGCGCATGGACCAGTTGCGTGTGGTGCTGGGCGATACCGCCCGGGCGCCGAACCAGGGCGCAACCATCGCCAGTGCCACCTTGCAGATCTCCGCCGTGCCGCTGCGCAACGCCGCCGCCGAAGCGCGCCGCTGGTTGCTGGCGGCAGCGGCCGAGCGTTTGGGCAGTGACGACCTGCGCATCGAAGCCGGCGTGGTGCATAGTCGCGATGGCCGGGCGCTGAGTTTCGCCGAGTTGATCCAGGGCCAGCGCATCGAGCTGACCCTCAGCGGCGACGCACCGTTGAAGTCTTTGGCCGATTACAAACTGGTAGGGCAAAGCTCGGCGCGGGTCGATATCCCCGCCAAGGCCACCGGCGAGCTGACCTTCGTGCACGACATGCGCGTGCCGGACATGCTCCACGGCCGCGTGGTGCGCCCACCCTATGACGGCTACGACACCGGGGTGTTCGTCGGCACCAGCCTGATCGCTGTCGATGAAAGCTCAATCGCCCATCTTCCCGGCATTGTCCGCGTAGTGGTGATCGGCGACTTTATCGGCGTGGTGGCCGAGCGCGAGGAGCAGGCGATCAAAGCCGCACGTGAGCTCAAGGTGCAATGGAAGCCTTGGCAGCAACATCTGCCCAACCTCGACAATATTGAACAAGCACTGCGCGACAACCCGTCGATCGAGCGGGTCGTGCACGACACCGGCGGCGTCGATGCCGCGTTGGCCAGCGTCGCGACTCGCCTGACTCGCCGTTACCTGTGGCCTTACCAACTGCACGGTTCCATCGGCCCGGCCTGCGCGGTGGCCGACTACCAGCCCCAGGCGATCCGCATCTGGTCCGGTACCCAGAATCCCCACGCGTTGCGCGCCGACTTGGGCTGGCTGCTGGAGGTCGATGAAACCGGCATCGAGATCATCCGCATGGAGGCGTCCGGCTGCTACGGGCGCAACTGTGCCGATGATGTATGCGCCGACGCGGTGCTGCTGTCCCGCGCGGTCGGCAAGCCGGTGCGCGTGCAACTGACCCGCGAGCAGGAGCACGCTTGGGAGCCCAAGGGCACCGCGCAGTTGATGGACGTCGACGGCGGTATCGACGCTGCCGGCGACCTGGCCGTCTACGACTTCCGCACCCGCTACCCATCCAACGGCGCGCCGACCCTGGCACTGCTGCTGACCGGCCGCGTCGAGCCGGTGCCGGTGGCCTACGAGATGGGCGACCGCACTGCGGTGCCCCATTACAGCTACCCGGAGCTACGAGTCAGCATCGAGGACATGGCGCCGATCGTGCGCGCCTCTTGGTTGCGTGGCGTATCGGCGCTGCCCAACGTCTTCGCCCACGAATCCTATATCGACGAGCTGGCCCACGAGGCGGGCGTTGACCCGGTGGAATACCGCCTGCGCTATCTGCCTGACGAGCGTGCCGCCGAACTGGTGCGCGCCACCGCCGAGCGCGCGCAATGGACGCCACACACCCAGCCCGGTCAGACCCCTGGCGAAGACGGTGTGTTGCGTGGCCGCGGCTTCGCCTACGCGCGATACATCCACAGTAAATTCCCCGGCTTTGGTGCTGCCTGGGCCGCCTGGGTGGCCGACGTGGCCATCGACAAGCAAACCGGCGACATCGCTGTGACTCGCGTGGTGGTCGGCCATGACGCCGGCATGATGGTCAACCCGGCCGGGGTGCAGCACCAGATTCACGGCAACGTGATGCAGTCCACCAGCCGTGTGCTCAAGGAGCAGGTGACGTTCGAGGAATCGCGGGTGGTCAGCAAGGAGTGGGGCGGCTATCCGATCCTGACCTTTCCCGAGGTGCCGCAAGTCGATGTGATGATGATGCAGCGCCAGCATGAACCGCCGCTGGGGGCAGGGGAGTCGGCCTCGGTGCCCAGCGCTGCGGCGATCGCCAACGCGGTATTCGATGCCACCGGCATCCGTTTTCGCGAGCTGCCGATCACTGCCGAGCGGGTGCTGGCGGCGCTCAAGGCTGCCGAGCCCCAGGACCCGGTCGGGCTGCCTTACGCTGCGCCAGTCAAAAGCAGGAAGCGCAAATGGCTGTTCGGCGGCCTGGCAGGGCTGTTCGGCACTGCCCTGGGCCTGGGTATCAGTGCCATGCCCTGGCGCGCGGAAATCGCCGCCGTGACGCCGCCACCGGCCGGCACCTGGAGCGCGGCGACGCTGGAACGCGGCCGGCAACTGGCCGCCGCCGGCGACTGCGCCGTATGCCACACCGCCCACGGTGGAGTGACCAACGCGGGCGGGCTGGCCATGGATACGCCGTTCGGGACGCTGTACAGCAGCAACATCACGCCTGATGCACAGACGGGCATCGGCAACTGGTCGTTCGCCGCGTTCGACCGGGCCATGCGCCAAGGCATCAGCCGTGACGGGCGACACCTCTACCCGGCATTTCCCTACACCGCCTTTCGCAACATCAAGGAAGCAGACATGCAGGCACTTTATGCCTACCTGATGTCACAACCCGCAGTGCCCAGTACGCCGCCGACCAACCAGATGCGCTTTCCGTTCAATGTGCGGGCGCTGATGGCGGGCTGGAATACGCTGTTCCTCAAGCAGGGCGAATATCAGGACGATCCGGCACGCAGCGCGCAGTGGAACCGTGGCAATTATCTGGTAAACGGCCTGGGCCACTGCGCCGCCTGCCACTCGCCGCGCAACCTGATGGGCGCGGAGCAGGGCGGGGCGAAGTTCTTGTCCGGGGCGATGGTCGACGGTTGGGAAGCGCCCGCCCTGACCGGTTTGTCCAAGGCGCCCACGCCCTGGACCGAAGACCAGTTGTTCAGCTACATGCGCACCGGCTTCAGCACCGAACACGGCGTTGCGGCAGGGCCGATGGGACCGGTGGTCAGCGAGCTGTCGACCTTGCCCGACGATGACCTGCGGGCGATCGCCCATTACCTCGGCAGCCTCGAGGGTGAGCCGGTGGCCCAAGCGCAAAAGACGGTCGCCAGCCTGCCCGTCACGGCGAACCTGGCCAATGGGCGGCGGGTGTTCGAAGGCGCCTGCGCCGGTTGCCACAGTGCCCTGGACGGCGGCCCCGAGTTGTTCGGCGTGAGCCCATCGATGGCGGCGAATACCAACGTGCACAGCGACCGTCCCGACAATCTGATCAAGGTCATTCTTCACGGTATCGGCAACCCGGCCGTCAGCGAACTGGGTTATATGCCGGCGTTCAAGGACAGCCTCTCCGATACTCAGGTCAGCGACCTGGTGGCCTATCTGCGCAGCACCTTTGCGGCCGACAAGGCCCCTTGGCCACCGCTGGGCAAGCAAGTGGCCTGGCTGCGCGTCAATCCAGGCAGCCACTGAATCCTGTCAGCCTGCCGCCAGCCCGCGCAGTACCTGGTCGCGAGCGTAATCCAGCCAGTGCTCGCGCGCGCCCTTGCTGTTCAGATCGGTGCCCAGGAAGGCGCCCAAGGTATGCAGGTTGGAGTTATAGAAGTAGCACAGTGAGGAAATCATCAGGTAGGTGTGGATCACATCCACATCCATGCGAAACAGTCCCTGCGCCTGCCCCGCCTGGATGATTGGCGCGAGGGTATCCAGCGCCGCGCCCGACAGCGCCAACAGATGGGGCGACTTGCGCGAGTGCTTGCCTTTGTGCAGGTTTTCGCTATTCAGGATGCTGATGAATTCGGGGTGGCGCCCGTAGTAGTCCCAGACGAAACCCACCAGTTGCTCAAGGGCAGCGACCGGCTGGGCGAGGTCGAAGCGCTGGCGGCTCTCGGCTTCGTTGAAGCCCGCGTAGATGCCCTCCAGGACACGGATGAACAACTGCTCCTTGCTCTTGAAGTAGTAATAGATCATGCGGTCGTTGGACTTGGCCAGCCGCGAGATCTTTTCGATGCGTCCGCCCGAATAGCCGTCCTGGCTGAACACCTTAGTGGCGGCCTTGAGGATGCGTGCGCGGGTTTCTTCGGCTTGTTGGCTGCGCAGCCCGGAATTGGGAGTGGCCATGGAGGTCCTGTGGCTGAAAGAAAGTGCAGCGCCAATCATACGCCATGCTGCCCTGCTATCGACCGGCGCCATCTGGTGCGCAGGCACTTGCACGAATCCTCAGCGTGAGTGGCAGCTGTACGTGGCGTTCGGCCAACGGCTTGTTTTCGATCAGGGCGACCAGCCTGTGTACGGCGTGGCGGCCAAAGTCTTCGGCCGGTTGCTCTACGGTCGTCAACGGCGGATCACAGTAGGTGGCCATGGAGAACTCGTCGAAGCCTGCCACGGATACATCCGTGGGCACTCGCAGCCGTGCTTGCTTGATTCGCATCAGCGCACCGATGGCCATCTCGTCGTTTTTACAAAACAGCGCCGTGGGGCGGTGGGGCGGCGACTTCAGCTGAGCTGAGTCACCGCCCCAGCTTCTTGTAAAGCGTGGTACGGGAAATCCCCAATTGCGCGGCCGCGGCGGAGATGTTGCCGCCATTGGCTACAAGCGCGTTTTCTACGGTGCGCCGCAGCGTCGCCTCGAGGTCGCCGTCAGGCGCCGCCATGGGCAGTTGTTGGAGCTCCATGGGCAAGTGCTCGAGGCGAATCATGGCCTCGTCCTGGGCCAGTGCCGACGCCAGGCGCAGGATCTGTTCCAGCTGCCGCACATTGCCGGGCCAGTTCTGCCGGCGCAGCGCTTGCAGGGCGAGGCTGTTCAGCGGTGGGCCGGCGTGGCGCAGCCGCAGGCGCTCAATCAGGATGTCGAGGTCTTCACGCTCGCGCAGGGGCGGCAACGACACGCTCAGCCCGTTGAGACGGTAGTACAGGTCTTCGCGAAACTGCCGCGCGGCCATGCGCCGGGGCAGATCGCAGTGCGTCGCGCTGATCACCCGTACATCCAGTGGCCGGCGCTGGCTGCTACCCAGCCGAGTGATTTCCCGTTCCTGCAAAACCCGCAACAGGCGCGTCTGCAGGGCCGCCGGCATGTCGCCGATCTCGTCCAGCAGCAAGGTACCGCCATGGGCCGCTTCCAGCTGGCCGCTGGCGCCACCCTTGCGCGCGCCGGTGAAGGTGCCTTCGGCATAGCCGAACAGCTCGGCCTCGATCAGGCTTTCGGGAATCGCCGAACAGTTGATCGCCACGAACGGCGCTTGTGGATTCCAGTGCTCGTGCAGGGCGCGGGCGAACACTTCCTTGCCGGTGCCGGTCTCGCCTTGCAACAGAATCGGCACGCCGGCGGCGAAGGCTTTGTGAGCCTGCTGCAATTGGCGGTTGAGCCCGGTATCAGAGCCCAGCGGCGACGCTGGCTGGTTCAGGCACGTGTTGCGGCTGACTACCGGGCGATGCTGTTCCAGCACCCGCGCGAACAGCCGCGAGCCGTCGTTGAGGGTCAATTGCTGGGGCGCGCGGTGCAGATCGATGGCGGTGCTGGCTTCGAACAGCTGGTCGAGGTGGCGGCCATCCGGCTGATACTGCGCCAGGCCCAGCAGCCGCTGCGCCGCGCGGTTGGCGTTGCGGATGCGGCCGGCGTGGTCGATGGCCAGCAGCCCTTGCAGCGGCGTGCCGAGCAGGCGCGGGTCGTGCTGCAGAGAGAGGATGCGACAGTCGCCCAGCCCGACGAACAGGCGGTTCTCGGCGGCCATGGCGGCGTGGCTGAGTTGCTCCAGCACAGCGCCCGCCTGGCGCTCACCCACGCCGGTGATGTCCAGCGCACCAATGATTTCCCCGCCCAGGCCGCGCACCGGCACGCTCACGCAGAACACATGCTCCAGCTCGCTGAGGTAGTGCTGGTTGCCGATCACCACCATCGGCACGCCCTCGGCCAAGGTGCAGGCCGGGGCAGTGGTGCCGATGTCGGCTTCCTGGATGCGTCGACCGATCTGTAATGGCAGCAGCGGCCCATCCAGTTGCTGCGATTGCCGCGCATGGACGATCACGCCCTGTGGGTTTACGCAGAATAGCGTCCATGAGGAACCACCGATCTGCTGCCACAAACGGTCGATTTCCGGGCGCACGCAATCGGCCAGGCGCAGGTCGGCGGCGTCGAGAATCTGCAGTTGGTCGTCACGCTCGGCCTGCCAGGTGTTCCACGGCAGCAGGCCGCTGGCCCGCGAGCGAGCCCAGGATTGGGCGATGGGTTCCGGCAACAGCCCAAGGGGCAAGGAGGCGCCTTCGATAAAGCGATGGCGCGCGTGGCTCAGCCGTTGCTGGTCCACCATTGCAAGGGCATCCATGGAGATACCTCTAATCATTATTGGGGGTAAAGTACAGGGCCCGTGGCGGCACAGGCACCGGCCACGGCCCTTTCTCAGATATACCTTCCCCCCGCCAGCGTCAAGTTCAAAACACCAACAGCGCGCGCAGATTGATGCCGGCATCTTCCTGGAAACCGCCGACGGCGCGCACGTCGTGGGTCAGCTGCGCGCTCAGCTGCACCCGCTGGCCGACCATCTGCTGGAATTCCAGGCGCACTTGCTGCACTTCGGTCTTCTGGCCGGTGTAGTCGCCGTCGAGGTACTGCTTGCCGCCGGTGCTGGCGCTGTAGCCCAAGGCCACGCGCTGGGTAGGGTTGAAGTCGTAGCGCAGGTTGCCCTGGAGCTGATAGGTGGGATCCTGCTTGAGGGTCTGGCGGCCGCTGCCAGCGTCGTCGTTGTGGCCGTAGACCACGGCGTCGCCGTACAGCTCCATGGAAAAACGGCCCCACAGCGGTTCGACCCAGCCGAGTTGCAGGTCGCCCTTGAAGCGGTTTTCGCCCAGATTAACGGCATCGTGGCGGTCGTAGCTGCCCCACGGCAGGTACAGCAGCGGGGTGATGCCGAAGTAGCGGCCGCTGACCCCGGCGCTGGGCTGGTTGACCAGCCAGAAAGTGGCGCCGACGATCGGGTCGGCCATGCCGCTGGCGCTGCCTAGCGATTGCCCGCCGATGCGCGCGTCGTAGACGTGACCGAAGGGCAACAGGATCTGCGGGTCGACGGTGATGCCGCCGATGTCCATGAAGTGGATCAGCCGCAGTATGCTGATGTTGGATTTGAGGCTGGTTTGCCGGGTGCTGTCGGCGCCGCCGTCGGCGTTGAAGCGGTCTGAGTGGCTGTATTGCTGGTACCAGGCGGCGATGTTGGTGCCGGCGGGCAGGGCGGTGTAGTCGCCCGCGTTGACGTCGACGGCCATGGCTTTGGTCGAACCGAGGGCGAGCGCCAGCGCGCCCAGGCGTGAGCGGGAATTGATGTGCATGGAAGGTCCTTTATTATTGTTGTGTGCGCCGGTGGTTGTCGGCACAGGGCCCGGGGCGGCAGGCGCCCCGGGCGTGATCTTATTGGCCGATACGGATGATGGGTTTGAGGGTCACGCCCTTTTCGCTGTCGGCGGCGGCCTGGTTGATCTCGTCGAAGTTGTAGAACTTCACCAGGCGGTCGAACGGGAAGCGGCCTTGCAGGTACAGGTTGACCAGCTCGGGGATGAACTTCTGAGGCACGCTGTCACCTTCGACGATGCCGCGGATGGTCTTGCCGCCCAGCAGCAGGTCGTTGACGTCGAACTCGGCGGTGGTGCCCAGCGCGGGTGCGCCGACCACACCCAGAGCGCCACGGCTACCGAGGGCGTCCACGGCTTGGCGCAACACGGCCGGGCGGCCGGTGGACTCAAGGGCGAAGTTGACGCCCCCGCCGGTGATTTCGCGGATGGCCGCCACCGGGTCAGTGTCCTGACTATTGATCACGTGGGTGGCGCCTAGCTCGCTGGCCAGGGCCAGGCGGGAGGGCACCACGTCGACGGCGATGATGGTCGTGGCCCCTGCCACCCGTGCGGCGAGTACCGCGCTCAAGCCCACGGCGCCACCGCCGAAGGCGGCGAAGCTGCTGCCCGGGGTGATTTTCAGCGAGTTGATCACCGCCCCGGCGCCAGTCTGGATGCCACAGCCCAGCGGCCCGAGCAGTTCCAACGGCGCCTCGCGGCTGACCTTGACCGCATTGTTCTCGCGGCTCAAGGCCAAGGTCGCGAAAGACGACTGGGCGAAGAAGTGGTCGTTGAGCCGTTGCCCGGCGTCGTCTTGCAAGGCGCTTTCGCCCTGCGGGTCGCCACCACTGAAGTTGCGCCCGAAGAACTCCTGGCAATAGGCGGTATGGCCGCCGCCGCATGACAGGCAGTGGCCGCAGTAGCCGTACGTCAGCACCACGTGGTCGCCCACCTGCAGGCCCTGCACCAGTGGGCCCACGGCTTCGACGATGCCCGAGCCCTCATGGCCGAGCACCGCTGGCAGCGGCACGGGGTAGTACTGGTCGCGCACGATCATGTCGGTGTGGCACATGCCGGTGGCAACGATGCGTACCAACACTTCATCGCCGCGCGGGTTGCGGATCTGTGCGGTTTCGAGGGCGAAGGGCGCGCCTTTGCCGCGGGTGACGGCGGCGGTAACGGGACGGTAGACGGTTGCGTTCATTGTTATTGTTCTCCTGGTTTAAAGCGGATAGGCCGGGGCGTCACCCTTGACGGTCAGCCACTGCCATTGCGTGAATTCTTCCCAGTTGGCCGGGCCGCCGATGCTGGTGCCGTTGCCAGAGGCGCCGACGCCGCCGAACGGGTTGATGACCTCGTCGTTGACGGTCTGGTCGTTGATATGCAGCAGACCCACGCGCAGCTGCTCGCCGAGCTTCAGGGCGCGGCTGACGTTCTGCGACAGCACCGCAGCGGATAGGCCGTAGTCGGTATCGTTGGCCAGTTCGATGGCCTGGGCGTCGGTGTCGAAGGGGATGACCACGGCCACCGGGCCGAAGATTTCTTCATGGAAGGCCGGGTTATCGCGGGTCACGCCGCTGAGCACGGTAGGCTTGAAGAACAGGCCTTCATAGGTGCCGCCGGCGTCCAGGCTGGCGCCGGCATCGACGGCGGCCTTGACCACCTTGGCGGCATGGTCGCGCTGCGCGGCGTTGATCAACGGCCCCAGGTGCACTTGGCTGCTGGCAGGATCGCCAACCGTGAGGCTGTCGGCCTTGGCTACCAGTTTTTCAAGGAACCGGTCGTAGATGCCGCGTTGCACCAGCAAGCGGCCGGTGGACATGCAGATCTGCCCCTGGTGCAAGTACACGCCCCACGTGGCGTTGGCCAGCGCCAGGTCTAGGTCGGCGTCGTCCAGCACGATCAGTGAGTTTTTGCCGCCCAGCTCCAGGGACACTTTCTTCAAGTGTTTTCCAGCGGCTTCGCCAACCTTGCGCCCCGCGCCGGTGGAGCCAGTGAACTGGATCATGGCGATGTTGCGGTCGCTGGTCAGTGCTGCGCCGGCGTCAGCGCCGCCAGGGAGTACGTGCAGCACGCCCTTGGGCAAGCCGGCCAACTCGAACAGGCGGGCAATCACCAGGCCGCCGCACACTGCGGTGCGCGGGTCCGGCTTGAGTACCACAGCGTTGCCGGTCGCCAGGGCCGGGGCGACCGCGCGCATGGCCAGGTACAGCGGAAAGTTGAAGGGCGAGATCACCCCGATCACCCCCAGCGGCCGGCGCCGCGCCAGGCTCAGGCGGCCAGCGCTGGAGGGCAGCACTTCGCCCTGGCTGCGTGACGGCAGGGCAGCGCTTTCGTGCAGGGCCTTGATGGTGATGTTTGTTTCAAAGGCGGCCTTGGCCTGAGTCGAGCCGCTTTCGCGGACCAGCCAGCCGACGATGCTATCGAAGTGGCTCTCGGCCAGTTGCGCGGCCTTGCGAAACAGCGCTGAGCGCTCATCGTAAGGCAGCTGGTACCAGCCACGTTGAGCGTCGGCGGCCTGCTGGGCGCTGCTGGCAATCTGCGCCGCGTCGGCATTGGCGATTTCGCCCAGGGCATTGCCGGTGGCCGGTTCGACCACCGCGCTGGATGCAGCGTTGCCGGGTTGCCAGGAACCGGTGAACAGGCGCTGGTGCCACAGGGCGTTCGGAAGAAATTCGGCAGTTGAGGCAGGGGTGCTCATTGTGGGTGTCCCTCTTGTTTTGACGTATGCGCAAAGCCGAGTTGGCGTTGCGGCGCTGTCTTGGCATAGCAGAGGGCGTGCCATTTTGCCGCAGGCGCGGACGGGCAGGGGTTGTAGCGGGTGTTAGCGGCTCAGGCCTTGGCGTCCATGTCCAGATACTGGACATGGACGCCAGGATGAGTGTTCAGTTTCTGGACGTTGGCTATCACTACATAATTCCACCCGGGGCAGGTTGGCCCTTCCAGTGGATCTACTCGCGGACATTGACTGATTCGTAATGGTCGAGAACCCTTCTATATGGCTCCGGATGGCTCTCAGTGTATGCCCGAACTGGGGTAGGGAGGTGGAACGCCCAGACGTTCTCCCTTGGTGACCTGGAAACCACAGATGGTTATGCGCAGCCCAGTTCTTGTTCGGCGCTGCTAACGCAGAGTGCCGGTGCGGTTTCGACATGTGTCAGGTACTCAGGCGCAGCTCGCGGGCGGTAGAATACGAGCGCCCGCGTGCTCAGGTACCACGGCGTAGGGATCGGATTTGCTGCCTGCGGACCGTAGGGTATTCTCGTCGTTGACCCATGCATAGACGATGATCTTGGACCTTGAGTCGTAGCGAAAGAACAGCCGAAAGCGCCTGCCGATTTTTGCGCGGCGCCAATGTCTGTAGGCGGTGCCCAGCGTGTTGCCTTGGCGGAACTCATCACGGCCTGGGTCGGCAGGCACAGCCTCCATTATCAGATGGCTCAGTGCCCGAAACAGCTTGACGTTGGCGTTGCTCTCAAAACCTTGCGGATCGTTCTGCTCGGCTCGATCGGCGGCTTCTTGCAATTTGCGTAGCTGTAAAGTCACACCTTCATGGAACAACAGTCTCCACCCATTTCGCAGCATCAGATCGCGACCTCACCATCGATATCTTCGTCCAGGTTTACGCAGTGGTTTGCGTTGGCGAGCATGGTTTGCGCCAAGTCTTCCGGCAGAGTGGCGAGGTTGCGGCCGCCTCGGATATCAGCCTCCAGCAAACCCAGGAACGCACCGATGGCAGGGTCTTCGTGGATGGTTTCTACGCGGCTGACCACGATTTCACCTCCGCGTACGTCGAATGCAATCTTGCCACCAGTATCAATGCCCAGTAGCTGGCGAACGGATTTGGGCAGTGTGACCTGCCCCTTCGAAGTCAATGTGGCAATTTCGTGGATGGCAGGCATGGGTGTTCTCCGGGATATGCTGAGTGAGTAGTAAGGAATAATCCTTACATGGTCAATTTCGATTTTACCCTAATCAAGCATAAGCAGGGTGAAGGCTCAGAAGCGTGTCACGATAAGTTACCGCGGGACACGATCCGAACCCGCTCATAAACTGCAGACGAGGGGCCGTATCGCTCAGGCATATCTTGCCAAACCGCGCATGAACTCTGTTCCCACCCGTTGCGGAGCAGGACCATGCGGCTACTCTGATAGCACTTTTGAAAACGCTTGGGCTGGAAGCAGGGAAGCGAGTGACGTTCAGAACCCTCCGGATCGCAAATGATAGGGAGCCTCGCTGTGAACATTGCTGATCTCATTGACAACGGGTGAATTTTCGATGAAGGAGACTGTTGGACCTTAGGCTGGGGGCATCCTTTTCAAACCATCCCAAGATGTGCCCCCAATTTAGCAAACCACTGGAAGTGAGTGGAGCTCCATGGTTTGTGGAAAGGCAGAAATGATCAGCTAAACAGCCTGCCCAACGACACCTAAAGACTCTCAGGGTCGCCAAAAAACATCTGCAACCGAGACCGCAACCACCGCTCACCGGGATCATTGTCCTGCGACCCCCTCCACGCCATGTGCATCTCGAAGCTCTGAATCTCCAGCGGCAACTCCTCCGCGCGCAGGCCACCGACGGCGGTCAGTGCATCGGCGGTATAGTCGGGGACGATGGCGATGATGTCGGTGCCCGCTAGCAGCGTGCCCAGCCCGTTGAACTGCGGCACGGCCAGCACCACATGGCGCTTGCGGTCGATCTTCTCCAAGGCTGTATCGATAAAGCCGCTGAGGTCGCCGGCATAGGAGACCAGCGCGTGGGGCCGGCTGCAGAAGTCGTCCAGGCTCATGCTCCCTGGCATGCTGTCGGCGCGCAGCAACATCGGCCGTGCCCGGCGCAGCACTTTGCGCTTGGCGTTGGCGGGCAGGTCGTTGGTGTAGGCGACGCCGATGGATATCTCGCCGGAGGCCAGCAGGGCCGGCATCAGAATATAGTTGGTGCGGCGCACCACCAGGACGATCCCCGGTGCCTCGCCGCGCAGACGCTTGAGCAACTGGGGCAACAGCGAGAACTCGACATCGTCCGACAGCCCGATGCGGAATACTGCAGTGCTGGTGGCCGGGTCGAATTCGGAGGCACGGCTCACTGCCGTGGAGATCGAGTCCAGGGCGGGGGACAACAGCGCGAAGATTTCCGTGGCGCGTGCCGACGGCTCCATGCTGCGCCCGGTGCGCACGAACAGCGGATCATCGAACAGGCTGCGCAGGCGCGACAACGCTGCGCTGATGGCCGGTTGACCGAGAAACAGCTTTTCCGCGGCGCGGGTCACGCTACGTTCGTGCATCAGGGTTTCAAAGACGATGAGCAGGTTAAGATCGACGCGACGCAGGTCGTTACGGTTCATCTTCAGTGCTTCTGTTCAGTGACGACGAGGGGGCGGGGTGAATCTTAAGGGCAAAGACTGGTAACCTGCACCGAGAAAATGAAAATTGTCGCCAGTTGATTGAATCGCCGATCAATCACAGGCATGTTGACTATTAATAGGCCGCCATAGCCTTAGCGGGAAAGCCCGGATAAAGTTCATGGCATTAGAGGTCACTTTGACGAGGTTTGCGATGTCCCGCACGATCCGTTTTCACAAGTTCGGTCCGGCAGATGTGCTCAAGTGCGAAGAGCACGCAGCCGCTTTGCCTGCGCCTGGTGAAGTGCAGGTTCGTGTCGAAGCTATCGGCATCAGCTGGTACGACATTCTGTGGCGCCAGAACCTGGCGTCATCCCACGCTCGTCTGCCTGCTGGCCTGGGTCATGAAATGGCCGGCGTGGTCGTGGCAGTAGGCGAGGGCGTCGAAGTGCTGGCGGTCGGCGACAAGGTCGCCAGCTTCCCGGCCGAGAGTCCCAATCAATATCCGGTCTACGGTGAGGTCATCGTGCTGCCGGTGACCGCCCTGACCCGTTATCCCGAATTGCTCACTCCGGTTCAGGCCAGCGTGCATTACACGCCGCTGCTGATCGCTTACTTCGCCTATCGCGACCTGGCGCGCACCAAGCCCGGTCAGGTCGCGCTGGTTACCGATGCCAGTCATTGCGCCGGCCCGGCCTTCGTGCAACTGGGCAAGGCGCTCGGTGTGCGGGTGGTCGCGGCGACCAAATCAGCGGAGCAGCGCGACTACCTGCTGGCGCTGGGGGCGGAAAAGGTCATCGTCACCGAGGAACAGGACCTGGTCATGCAGATCAGCAAGTTCACCGATGGCCGTGGTGTCGATATGGTCTTCGACGGCCTGGGTGGCCCGCAGATGTCATTGATGGGCGATGTGCTTGCGCCCCGTGGCAGCCTGATCCTGTACGGCCTGCAAGGCGGCAATCAGACGCCGTTCCCGGCGTGCGCGGCGTTCCAGAAGAATATTCAGTTCTATGTGCATTGCATCAGCAATTTCACCGGCAAGCCGGAGCTGGGCATCGTTCAGGATCACGAGGCCTTGCAGCGTGCGTTGGCGGACATCAACCAGATGACCGCCGATCGCATCCTGCTGCCCCAGGAGATTCGCGTCTATCCCTTCGGCCAGTTCGTGGAAGCCCACCGCTACATGGACGAGTGCCCGTGCGGCGCCCGCGTGGCCCTGGAAGTGGAACCCGCTTGAGCCAAGCCCTGTAGCGAGGGGGCTTGCCGTCGATCAACTGTGTCAGCAAGGTGATGGTGCTGACACGCTTTGTCGGGGGCAGGCCCCCTCGCTCCATCTGTACATCCCCGCTTACGTTTGCTTGATCGCGGTGTAGGAAAATTCCGGTAATCTGCACTGGTTTTCCGCGCTGATCTGTATCTTTCAATACATTCCCATGCCCCGATAATACTTCCTGCCATTTGCCTCCCCGCCGGAGTGGAGCGTTGCCCGACGGTTTTGACAGGGATCGATCTTGAGCGAGCTGCATCAACAAGCCATCAACTACGTCTATCTGCAGGTGTTACAGAAACTGCAGTGCCACTATTCCCATCGCCAGCGCCTGGCGCTAGAGCAGCTCATACCGCGCATCATTCTGGCGGCGGGTGGCCCGGGCCGGTTGGGGGAGTACCGGATCATGGTCGCCCATAATGGCGGTCGCGAGAGTGCTCAGGCCGTCGCCTTTCTGCGCGCTGCGCAGTTAAGCCTGACGGTACGCTGTGGGCAGACCTTCCTTCTGCGAATCGTGACCTGTCGCCAGGAAACCCTCACCGAGCCCACTGCGGGTAATGTACGGCGCCTCTACGCTGCCTTGTTCGTCGAGGACGACCCACGGGTAGAGACTCTGCTGGCCGACGATCATCAGGTATCGCCCTTCGACCTGCCGGAAGTTGGCATGGAGCCATTATCCGCCGTCCGGCGCATGAACTTGTTGATGGCAGGGCAGATCACCGGGGGCGATGTCCGCGCGACCTTCTGCCATCTCGATCACCAGCGCTACGCCAATGCCTTGCAGCGCGGCCTGCACTGGGGCGGCGCGGTGAATGCGCTGGTCCGGCTCGAGTCACCGCGCCAACGCCATCAGTATCAACTCTGGTCCCGCCAAGTCGCGCGCCGTGCTCAATCGCTGGCTCAACAGCGCGAAGTCGATGACCCTTTGCTCCAATCGTTCTGCGCGTTGCGTGCGGGGCTCGGGCAGGGCGCTCGTCCGCCACGGACCGTCAAGTCGTTGGCCTTGGACGATCTTATGGACGAGATTCTCGACACACCTTGCATGCCATTGCTCGAGTTCCTCGGCTTTCGGCTGACGGATCTGGGCGCGGTGATCGGCCAGGCCGATCTTGCTCATCCATTGCTGCTGGCGCATATCGCAGGGCTGCGATCCGAAGCCCTGACACTGCTCGACTACCGCGACGGCATCGAACACTACCTGAACCTCTCAAGCCCTTTGTTGCGTCAGCGCAAGTTGCCCCAGGAGTTGCTTCGTGCAGCGTTGGCCGGTTATGCCACCAAAGCAACCCTCACCGCCCACCGCAAACGGGCCAATGCGCTGCTCACTACACGCTATGGCCTAGGTGAAAAGCAGCTGGTGTGCATGCTGTTCGCGCCTTTTGTCGATCAGGGCGCCGGACTTGCGCGCTATCTGCGCCATTGCCATCACAGCATGCCGCGGGCGCTGCCCTATATGCATAGCGCACTGGCTGGCGAGACGGTGCCCATGCCCGTCCAACAATGGTTGACCGAGAGCAGCGGGTTGCCATTGAAACGATTGCGGGAGCTGTACAGGATGGCGCGGGTGCACGTCGACGACGACCAGGGATTGTTGGCGAATTCGCCGCACTGGCCGCTCAACAGCCGTGGCGTGCGGGGCCTGCATCCGGTGACCGGTTTGCCCGCCCTGAGCCCGGCCAGCCGACGCGAGCGTGAATCATGACCAGGGCAGCGGCCCGCGGCTATGCCTATCAAACCGTGTACGCCTATCTGGCGAGCCTGATTGCCGAAGCCACCGGCGAGCACAAGATCCGCCTGCCGTCATTGCGCGACCTGGCCAGCCGCCTGGACGTCTCCGTATCGACCGTACAGCATGCCTACCAGCTACTTGAAAGCGAGGGGCGGATCATGTCCGTGGCCAAGTCCGGCTATTATGCTGTCGCCTCCCCAGCGGGCCCGCCGCTCGCTGCACTGGCCACGCCCACCGCCGAACCCGATCTGCTGCAAAGCCTCTACCACCATGCCTGTACCCCGGGCATGTGGGCACTGCACCGCAGCGACCCCTGGCCTGGCGACGCCTTTGGCCAGGCCCTGACCACACGGGAGCGGGAGATCCGGCGCCAGCACCGCAGCCCCGACAGCCATCCACTAGGCGAGCCGGCGCTGCGACGCGAACTGGCGGCGCGCTATACCCAGGCTACCCATCACCGCTGGTGTGCCGATGATGTCTATCTAGCGGCCGATCTGCGCGCCACCCTCGATATCACCCTGGCCGCGCTGGATATCAGTGGCCGCACGGTGATGATCACGACCCCGGCGTCCCCCGTATTACTGATGGCACTCGACGCTGCGGGGCTGGATGTCTGCGAGTTGCCCCTGGATATGGGCGGCGACCTGGATCTCGAGCGGGCCGCACACTACTTGCGCGAGCGTGCGGTGGCGCTGGTGATCCTCAGTTCCACGCTCAATGGCCCACAAGGCGCACTCGTGCCTGACACCACTCGACAGGCGTTGGCAAAACTGCTCGATCACCACGGCACCTGGGTGCTTGAGGACGATGATCATGGCGAGTTGTGTTTTTCCCATGAGACTCCCTTGCGAGATTGGGTAGCTCCGGAGCGTTTGCTCGTGTGTGGCTCGTTCGCACGGACCATCGGCACCGAAGCGCGCTATGGCTACCTGCTGGTTCCACCGGAGGCGCGCTCGCCGATGACTGCATCGGTGCGTCAGCGCTTGTTGCAACGTGACTTCCATCTGCCTCCAGTACGCCAGAAGGCCATCGCGCGCCTTTACCAGCGCAGGGCCATCGATGGCCAACTGCGTTCCCTGCGCAACGGCCTGAAACTCAATGTTGGTCGGCTGGTGCAGCAACTCGATGACAGCCTGGGCGATCTGCTCTGCGTGCCGATGCCTGCGGGTGGCAGCGGGGTGTGGGTGAGTAGCCGCCACGCCATCGATGTGCGACAGGTGTACGACCACCTGCTGAGACGACACATCCTCATCGCCCCAGGGCCGGTGTTCAGCAGCCAGGGCCATCATTCTCAATGCCTGCGCATCGCCTGTCCGGTCAACGGACGGGGGCTGCCGGGGCGGGTGATCGCCGAGTTGCGCAAGGCGTTGCAGTCTGGCCGTCGCTGATCGAGGCGATCCATTGGTCGCCAGACATTGTCATCGGCAGGGACTGTATGTATAAACAGGCCATGTTTTTTCCGTTGAAATATCTCGTCTCGTGACCATTCCTGCCAACTCCCTCGAAGACCCATTCTACTACCTGAGCAATTTTCGCCAGGTACTGGCCTGGTTGCGCGAGCGCTACAGCGATGTGCTTTGCAACGAAGAACTGGCGTTCGTCGATGGCTTCGCCGTGCTCGACAAGGCCGCCCAGGCGCTGCTGGTGCGGATGATCATGCGCAAAGGCCCCTTGTATCGCGCGAGCAAACTGGTCTATGCCGAAATCGGTCCTACCGAACTTGCCGTGGCCCCGTTACTGCAGCGCGGCTGGGTCGACGATCAGCACCCCATCAGCCTGGGGCAGTTGTTCGATCTGCTGGGCAAGGCCGAACTCTATCAGCGCTTTCGTCACCACGGCCTGCTCTCGGGGGCACGCAAGGCGCAATGGCTCGAACAGCTGTGCGAGCACTACCTCGATGAGCAGCCCTTCGCCCATTGGTGGCCGGAGCTGGACGACGCAGTCTACGCGCTGCAGATCCGCGGGCTGTGTGAGCGCATGCGCTTGCTGTTTTTCGGCAATCTTTATCAGGACTGGTCGGAGTTCGTGCTGGCCGACCTGGGGATCTACCGTTACGAACAAGTACCCCTGAACGCGGAATCACGCAGCCTGCATCACGCGACCCATATCGACCAGTACATGGTCTTGCACGAGGCCCGCCAGGCGTTGGAAGCAGGGCTTGAGCGCGAGCCCTTGGTAGCTGGGGTGCTGAGCCTTGAACTCGACAACCCGTGGCTGCGCAGTCGACGCGACAAACTGCTGTTCCAGATGGGGTATCTGTATGAGCGCGAAGGGCTGCTGGATCAGGCGCTGGTGATCTATCAGGCCAGCACTTTCGCCGAAAGCCGCGCGCGGCAGGTACGCGTACTCGAACGCATGGGCCGCTTGGAGCAAGCTGTGGAATTGGCGCAAAGCGCCCTGCAATCGCCGCAAAATGCATTGGAGGCTGCGCCCAACGCTGCCGAGCGTCAGCAATTGCAACGCATGCTGCCACGCCTGCGCCGAGGCCTGGGGTTACCCGCGCAACCCAAGCGCAAGGCCGCGCCGCCGCAACGTCTCGATCTGTGCCTGCTGCGTGATGGGCCAGCGCGCAGCGTCGAGGCCTGGGTCCAGGCGCATCTGCAGGAGGAGGGCGGCCTGGTGTTCTATGTCGAGAACACCCTGTTCACGTCATTGTTCGGATTGCTGTGCTGGCCTGCGATCTTCGCGCCATTGCCCGGAGCGTTCTTTCACCCATTCCAGAGCGGGCCCACTGATTTGCACCAGGCCGACTTCCACGCGCGCCGGGCGGCGCTGTTCGAGGCCTGCCTCATGGAGCTGGAGGATGGCCGCTACCCGGCGACGATCCGCCAGCGCTACCGCGATAAATTCGGCCTGCAGTCGCCCTTCGTATACTGGAGCATGCTGGACGAAGCCTTGCTCGATCTGGCCCTCAAGTGCCTGCCCGCTGCGCACCTGTCGCACTGTTTCCGGCGCATGCTCGAAGACCTCAAGGCCAACTGCGCCGGCATGCCTGACCTCATCCAGTTCTGGCCCGAGCGCCGCAGCTACCGGATGATCGAGGTCAAGGGGCCGGGCGATCGGCTGCAGGACAACCAGGTGCGCTGGCTGGCCTTCTGCGCCGAACATCGCATGCCCGTGGAGGTCTGCTATGTGACTTGGCAATCCAGCGCCGATGACACATTGATCGACACCGCGATCGCAGCCATGGCGCAGCAGGCCGATGCGTGAGCTACCGTATTTCGGTTCGCGCGCTGTGCGAATTCACCGCCAAGGTCGGTGACCTCGACTTGCGCTTCACCCCTTCGCCGACGGCGCTGGAAGGCATCCAGGGGCATCTGCGTGTGACTGCCGGGCGCCCGGCCAGCTACGAACGGGAAGTCAGCCTCAGCCTCGATTTCGAAGACCTGCAGGTGCGTGGGCGCGCTGACGGTTATGACGCCAGCACCCATTGCCTGGAAGAGATCAAGACTCACCGCGGCGACCTGAGCCGCCAGCCCGACAACCACCGGCAATTGCACTGGGCCCAGGCGCGCCTTTACGGCTGGATGCTATGCGAACAGCGCCAGCTGGCGCAGATCGAGTTGGCCCTGGTTTATCTGGATGTCGACAGCGATCGCCAGACCCGCTTCGAACAGACCTGGCAGGCGGAGGATCTGCGCGAGTATTTCGAGCGCTTGTGCCGGCAGTTCCTCGGCTGGGCACGGCAGGAGATGCTGCGCACGGCACTGCGCAATACCGGCCTGCAAGCGCTGGCGTTCCCCCATGGCAGCTTTCGCAGCGGCCAGCGGCAGTTGGCCGAAACCGTCTACAAGGCGGTCAGCACCGGGCGCTGCCTGATGGCGCAAGCCACCACGGGCATCGGCAAGACCCTGGGCACGCTGTTCCCGATGCTCAAGGCCATGGTCCCGCAGCAACTGGACAAGATTTTTTTCCTTACCGCCAAGACCCCAGGCCGGCAGCTGGCACTCGATGCCCTGCGTCAAGTGCACAGCGCACAACCGGACTTGCCCTTGCGAGTGCTCGAACTGGTGGCCCGCGACAAGGCGTGCGAACACCCCGACAAGGCCTGTCATGGCGATGCCTGCCCCTTGGCCAAGGGCTTTTATGACCGACTGCCGGCGGCCAGAGCCGAGGCTGCCAAGGCGCCGCTGCTCGACCGCGCCCACCTGCGCGACATCGCCCTGAGCCATGACGTGTGCCCTTATTACCTGTCCCAGGAAATGGCGCGCTGGGTCGACGTGGTAGTGGGCGATTACAACTATTACTTCGACCAGAGCGCCTTGTTGTTCGGCCTGGCCCAGGAACATCAATGGCGCCTGGCGGTGCTGGTGGACGAAGCCCATAACCTGGTCGAGCGCGGGCGTCAGATGTACAGCGCCAGCCTCGACCAGCGCACGCTGCAGACACTGCGCAAGCAGGCCCCGGCGGTGCTGAAGACGGTGCTGCAGCGGGTTAATCGCGAGTGGAACGCGCTGCACAGGGACCAGATCGCGGTGTATCAGGCCTATGACACGCCGCCGACCCTGCTGTTACTGGCGTTGCAGCGTTGCGTCGCCAAGATCGGCGACCTGCTCAACGAACAGCCCGAAGGCCTGGCCCCCGAACTGATGGACTTTTACTTCACGGCGCTGCAGTTCACCAAGGTGGCCGAGTTGTTCGACGATGGCTATGTCTTCGATATCAGCCTGCAGCAGGGCCCCAGGCAGAGCAGCCATTCGCGCCTGTGCCTGCGCAACGCGGTGCCCGCGCGCCTGCTAGGCCCGCGGCTGGCGGCAGCACGCAGTTGCGTGCTGTTCTCGGCCACCCTGAGCCCGCGGCACTACTTCGCCGATCTGCTGGGCATGCCGGCCGACTATGCCTGGCTCGACGTGCAATCGCCGTTTGCCGCCGAGCAGTTGGAGGTCCAGTTGGCGGCGCATATCTCCACGCGCTACAGCCATCGCCAGGCTTCCCTGGTACCGATTGCCGAGCTGATCGCCCGGCAGTTCTCCCAGCGGCCCGGCAACTATCTGGCGTTTTTCAGCAGCTTCGACTATCTGCAACAGGTCGCGGCATTGGTCGCCGAACGCTATCCACAGCTGGCGCTGTGGTTGCAGGAACGGCAAATGGACGAGGCGCGGCGCGGGGCTTTTATCGAGCGCTTCCAGGCTGGCGGCCAGGGCATCGGCTTTGCCGTACTGGGCGGGGCCTTTGGCGAGGGTATCGATCTGCCTGGCAGTCGCCTGATTGGCGCCTTTGTTGCGACCTTGGGGCTGGCGCAAGTCAACCCGGTCAACGAACAACTCAAGCAGCGCCTGCAACTGCGCTTTGGCGCGGGTTACGACTACACCTATCTGTATCCCGGCCTGCAAAAGGTCGTGCAGGCCGCCGGGCGGGTGATCCGCGGCGTGCACGACCAAGGCGTGGTCGTGCTGATCGACGATCGTTTCGCCGAGGCCAAGGTGCAGGCGTTGCTGCCCAACTGGTGGCCCGCGCCCATCGCTTGCGCCTGACAGGCCGAAGTAACCGGCGCAATCCGCAGGCGCGATGCAACTGTTAGCGTCCACGGCAATCATAAAGGGGGACAGCAGCCACCCAGATGGACGAACTTGCCCCATGAGCAAACCGACACCGGAACACGTGCAATGGCTGGTCGACCAGTCGATGCTGCATGCCGCGCAACAGCGCGCCACCTTGTACTCAGGCCAGGCCCGACTGTGGCAACGGCCCTTCGCCCAGGCCCGACCGCGCGACGCCTCGGCTATCGCCTCGGTCTGGTTCACCGCCTATCCTGCCTCGATCATCACCCGCGAAGGCGGCTCGGTGCTCCAGGCGCTGGGCGATGAGGCGCTGTGGCACGCGCTCTCGGAGATCGGCATCCAGGGCATCCACAACGGGCCGCTGAAACGCTCCGGCGGCTTGCAAGGTACGAACTACACGCCAACGATCGACGGCAACTTCGACCGCATCAGCTTCGACATCGACCCGAGCCTGGGCACCGAGGCCGAACTCAGCGCGCTCAGCCGTATCGCCGCCGCCCACAACGCCGTGGTCATCGAAGACACGATCCCCTCGCACACTGGCAAGGGCGCGGACTTTCGCCTGGCGGAAATGGCCTACGGGCAGTATCCCGGCCTGTATCACATGGTCGAAATCAAGGAAGAAGACTGGCCACTGCTACCCGACGTGGCGGCCGGGCGCGATGCCTGCAATTTGACGCCCGACGTGGTCGACCAATTGCGCGACAGGCACTACATCGTCGGCCAGTTGCAACGGGTGATTTTCTTCGAGCCCGGAGTCAAGGAAACCGACTGGAGTACCACGCCAGTGGTGGTTGGCGTCGACGGTAAACCGCGGCGCTGGGTGTACCTGCACTATTTCAAGGAAGGCCAGCCGTCGCTCAACTGGCTCGACCCCAGCTTCGCCGCCCAGCAGATGATCATCGGCGACGCCCTGCATGCGATCGACGTGGTCGGCGCGCGGATTCTGCGCCTGGACGCCAACGGTTTTCTGGGCGTGGAACGCCGCCCCGAAGGTAACGCCTGGTCCGAGAGCCACCCGTTGTCGGTGGTCGGCAACCAGCTGCTTGGCGGTGCCATTCGCAAGGCCGGCGGTTTCAGCTTCCAGGAGCTGAACCTGACCATCGACGACATCGCCAGCATGTCCCATGGTGGTGCTGATCTGTCCTATGACTTCATCACGCGTCCGGCCTATCAACACGCGCTGCTCACCGGTAACACCGAGTTCCTGCGCCTGATGCTGCGCCAGACACACCAGTTTGGCATCGACCCGGCCTCGTTGATCCATGCCCTGCAGAATCACGACGAATTGACCCTCGAGCTGGTGCACTTCTGGACACTGCACGCCCACGACACCTACCTGTACCAAGGCCAGACCTTCCCCGGCAATATCCTGCGCGAGCACATTCGCGAGGAAATGTACGAACGCCTGGCCGGTGAACACGCGCCCTACAACCTCAAGTTCGTCACTAATGGCGTGTCGTGCACCACCGCCAGCATCATCACCGCAGCGCTGGGTATTCGTGAGCTCGATAGCTTGACCGCCGAGGATATCGCGCGCATCCAGCACATCCACTTGCTGCTGGCCATGTACAACGCCATGCAGCCCGGGGTGTTCGCGCTGTCTGGCTGGGACCTGGTGGGGGCGTTGCCACTGCCCGCCGAGCAGGTTGCGCACCTGATGGCCGATGGTGACACGCGCTGGATCCACCGGGGCGCCTACGACCTGGTCGACCTCGATCCGAGCGCCGAGATCTCGACCGGGCAGATGCCCAAGGCCCGCGCCCTGTATGGCAGCTTGCCAGACCAGTTGCAGCGTCCCGACTCGTTCGCTTCGCAGTTGAAGAAGATCCTCGCAGTGCGCCGCGCCTACGATATCGCCGCGAGCAAGCAGATCCTGATCCCCGACGTTCAGCATCCTGGGCTGCTGGTGATGGTGCATGAACTCCCGGCGGGCAAGGGCACCCAGATCACCGCACTGAATTTTTCGGCCGAGCCTTTGGTCGAGACGTTGCAATTGCCGGGTGTAGCACCGGGGCCGGTGGTCGATATCATTAATGAACGGGTTGAAGGCGATCTGACCGAGCAGGGCGAATTCACCATTACCCTGGACCCATATGAAGGCTTGGCACTGCGGGTGGTAAGTACTTCATTGCCTTGAGCCGATCGGGGAGTGACCGAAATATCAGGACCAGTCCATATTTCGGTCACAGCCCGGCCACCGGTCGCACAAACCGGGCTTTTAAGCGTAGATACACCTAATTTTGTTATCGAGGTTGGCGGGAATAGTGGCAAGATGGAATCGTGCGCGAGTAGCGTGGCGGGGCGGTTGAATGATCAAGAAAATTGCGACATCAGACTTGATTGTCGGCATGTACATCCATGCATTGTGCGGTAACTGGATTGACCACCCGTTCTGGAAGGAACGCTTTTTGTTAAGCGACCCCCAGGACATCGCGCGCATCAGGCAATCGGCAATCGAGGCGGTGATGATCGACACCGACAAAGGCCGCGATGTCACTGTGCAATCGTCCATCGAAGCACCTGCGCCCCTCGTGGAGACCGGCCCCGCGCCGCTCAAGCGCGTGTCCATGGACATGGAGATGTCCAAGGCATTCATCCTGTGCAATCGCGCCAAGGCAGCCGTCGCCAGCATGTTCAACGACGCGCGCATGGGACACGCCATCAATACCGAAGAATCCGAGGCGCTGGTCGAAGAGATCGCCAACTCGGTGATTCGCAATCCCCATGCGCTGATCAGCCTGTCCCGGCTCAAGAGCAGTGACGAATACACTTACATGCATTCGGTAGCGGTCTGCGCCTTGATGATGGCCCTGGCGCGCCAGATGGACCTGCCCCAGGACTGGGTGCGTGAAGCCGGCATTGCCGGCCTGATGCACGACATCGGCAAGATGACCATTGGCTCGGACATCCTCAACAAGCCCGGCCGTCTGACTGATCCCGAGTTCGCCGCCATGCGCCTGCACCCCGAGGGCGGCGTCAGGATCCTGCAGCAAGGCGGGGTGCAGCATGCCTCGGCGTACGACGTGTGCCTGCATCACCACGAAAAGTTCGATGGCAGCGGTTATCCGTTCGGGCTGCAAGGGGAGCAGATCAGCGTCTTGTCGCGGATGGCGGCGATCTGCGATGTGTATGACGCCATCACCTCTGAGCGGCCTTACAAGAAAGCCTGGGGCCCAGCGCACTCGATCCGCGAGATGGCCAGTTGGGGGGGGCATTTCGATGAACACGTCTTCCAGGCGTTCGTCCGCACAGTGGGCATTTATCCGATCGGCGCGCTGGTCCGTCTGCAAAGCCAGCGGATCGGGGTGGTCGTCGATCAGGACGACAAATCCCTGCTCAAACCCAAGGTAATGATGCTATTGTCCGCGCGCACGAAAATGCCGCTGGAGCGCAAGGTGGTCGACCTGTCGCGCTTTGGTGAGGAAGACAAGATCATCCGCATCGAATCGGCCAAGGACTGGAATCTTGGCGACATCGATGCCCTCTGGACGGGTCGACCGGGAAGCTGAATTGACTGCAATGAAATCTCTACCTCCGTCGCCGACCGTTGACCGGACGCGGCGCTCGCGCCTGGCTTTCATTCTCGCCATGGGCGCCGTACTGATCTTGGCCACGATAGTGCGCTTGCACGGTTTGACGGCGGTGGCCATCTGGTGCGACGAGGCTTCCAGCATCATCACCAGCCGCTACCCGCTGCCGGACCTGTGGTTCCACGCTGCCCACGATGTTCACCCGCCGTTCTATTACGTGCTGTTGCACCTGTGGATGGCGATGTTCGGCGAGGGACTGTTCTCGATCCGCCTGCTCAGTGCCATTCCCGGTATAGCCACCGTGCTGGTCGGGGCGCTGCTGGTGCGTCAGGTGGCGTCGCCGAAAACCGCACTGCTGGCCGGCCTGCTACTGGCGTTGTTCCCGTTTGCCGTGCGCTACAGCCAGGAAGTACGCATGTACTCGTGGCTCACCTTGCTGTTGCTCAGTGCCACCCTAGCGCTGATGCACTGGCTGCGCAACCCCGAGCGCAAGGGGTGGCTCGCCCTTTACGTGCTGTTGATGACAGCGAGTCTCTATACCCACTACTTCACGATCTTCTGCGCGCTGGTGCACTGGCTGCACGTCGGCGCGCTCAGCCTGCGGCACGAGGGCCAGCGCCCAGCGACGTATAGACCGCTAAGGCGAGCCCCCTGGTGGCTGGCCAATATCACCATTGCGCTGCTGTTCATGCCGTGGGTGCCCAAGCTGTACGATCAACTGACCCATCTGCCCCAGTTGGAAGCCGGCGGGGATGTGGGTTGGATTGCTCCGGTCACGTTGTGGTCGCTGGCCACATCGATGTGGGAGTTCTGGACCCTGAGCGACGGCCAGTCCATGCCCAGAGCGGTGTATTTCCTGCTGCCGTTGACGGTTATCGCCCTTGCCAGCGTGGTGGTCCGCACCGACCGCAGCCCCCAGCGCTCTGCGCGTTTCCTGGTGCTCTACACCTTTGCGCCCATGGTCGCGGTGTTGCTGTTGTCATTGATTTCGCCGCTGCTGGTCGAGCGTTATCTGATGTTCGCGGCCATTGGGCTGCCGATGCTGGTAGCGCTGGCCATCGCGCAGCTGTGGCGTAAATCCAGGCTGCTGGCGATGGCAGTACTGGTCGCCACGCTGGCCGTGGACAGGGTAGGGCTCAACGAGATCTATCGGATCGACGAGCCCCAGTTCGATCAATTGGTCGATTACGTCAACCAGCATTACCAGCCCGGCGATACCGTGGTGATAAGCGACCTGTTCTGGTACTTCACCTATGTCTACTACAACACCACACCGGTGGTGCCCCAACTGCTGACGTTGCCCAAGTCCGAAGGCGGCGCCGGCCGGCCCAATGCCTATGGCTTCGGCACCTTGGTGGATGCGCAGGGACCGCATATCTATGTCGATGAGCTGACCCAGCTGCCGCGCCAGGACCATCGTATCTGGCTGGTAGGCAGTGCGCAGCCACCGGACGACTTCTATGCGATTCCGGCCCAATGGCAATTGCTTGAGGATCGCAAGGTGGGTGATAACGAATTACGCCTGTATCAGGCGCATTGGGAGCGGTAAGTCCGGATCAGCCATGTGGGTCAATGGACGTATCACTCCCCTGGAGGTACAGGCGGCAAGTGTCAGTCAGGACACCCGATGCTGCGTATGCCGATTGACCGGCACCGCCAGGCCGAAGTTGTCCCGCAGGGTTTGGCCTGAGTACTCCTTGCGCCACAAACCACGTTTCTGCAGCACCGGCACGACCAGCTCGGTGAACCGCGCCAGCCCATCCGGCAGCAGCGAGCGGATGATGAAGCCATCGGCAGCGCCATTTTCGAACCAGTGCTGGATGGCATCGGCGACCTGCTCGGCGGTGCCGGTGAAATCACGGTTCGGTTGCGAGAAACGCAGCGCGACCTGGCGCAGTGTGAGGCTTTCTTCCTGCGCCAGGCGCTTGATCGCATCGCTGGTGCCTTTGTGGCTGTTACTGCCCAGCTCGCCGAGGTCAGGGAAAGGCGCGTCCAGGTCGTGGGGGCTGAAGTCGTAATCGTTGAAGGGACGGCCGAGGGCAACAATCGCGTCCTCGATGCTGACCAGCGCCACGGCCTGTTGGTAGCGGGATTCGGCGTCGGCGGCATCGCGGCCGACGATGGGGCGGATGCCAGGCAGCAGGAACAGCTGCTGCGGATCGCGACCGAAGCCTTGGGCGCGCGCCTTGAGGTCCTTGTAGTAGGCATGGGCCTCTTCGAAGGTCTCAGGGCTGGCGAAAATGGCATCGGCATTCTGCGCGGCGAAGTTACGCCCGTCTTCAGACACCCCAGCCTGGAAGATCAGCGGCTGGCCCTGACGCGAACGCGCAATGTTCAGTGGGCCCTTGACCTTGAAGAACTCGCCCTGGTGATTGAGGGTGTGCAGCTTGTCAGGGCTGAAGAACTCGCCGCTGGCCTTGTTGCGCACAAAGGCGTCGTCTTCCCACGAATCCCATAGGCCCTTGACCACCTGCACGTGCTCGCGGGCGATGCGATAGCGCTGCGCGTGGGGCGGATGCTCGGCCTTGCCGAAGTTGTCGGCGGTGCCGGAAAGCCACGAGGTCACCACATTCCAGCCGGCGCGACCGCCGCTGATGTGGTCCAGCGACGAGAGCTGCCGGGCCACCTGGAAGGGCTCGGTGTAGCTGACGGTAATGGTCGCCACCAGGCCGATGTGTTCCGTCACCGCCGCCAGCGCCGAAAGAATGGTCAGCGGCTCGAACCGATTGAGGTAATGCGGGCTGGACTTGGCGTGAATATGCAGGCTGTCGGCGATAAAGGCGAAGTCGAAGAAGGCGGCCTCTGCGGTTTGTGCCTCCTGCTTGTAGAACGCGAAATTGGTGCTGGCATCGGCCAGTGCATCGGGATGGCGCCATTCGCCCCAGCCGTGACCGACGCCGTGAATCATCGCGCCCAGGTGCAGTTGTCGTGTGCTCATGCGGGGACTCCTTGTTTGAGTGGGGTGGCGGCCTGCGGTGGGCGGCGCCCGGGGATCGCGTCCAGCAGTTCGCGGGTATAGGGGTGTTGCGGGGTGTCGAGCACCTCACTGGCAGCGCCGCGCTCGACCACCTGGCCCTGGCGCAACACCACTACCTGGTGAGCGAGGCTGGCGACCACGGCCAGGTCGTGGGACACCAGCACGTAGGCGATGCCCAGGTCGGCTTGCAGGCTGCGCAACAAGTCGAGGATTTGCGCTTGCACCGAGACGTCCAATGCCGAAACCGGCTCGTCGAGCAATAGCAGCTCGGGCTGCAGCGCCAGCGCACGGGCGATGGCGACCCGCTGGCGTTGACCGCCGGACAGCTCGCGGGGCAAGCGATCCAGGTAGCTGGCCGGTAACTGCACCTGATCCATCAATTTGCGTGCCGCCTGGTACAACGCCTCGCCTTTGACCAGTCCGAAGGACTGCAGCGGCTCGACCACGCTCTGGAAAATCGTGAAACGCGGATCCAGGGCGGCGAAGGGGTTCTGCTGCACCAGCTGCATGCGCTGGCGGACGGGCCGGAACTGCTTCCAGCTCAAGTCGGTGACGTCCTGGCCATCGAAGCGCACCCGGCCCGCGCTCGGCGCCTCGAGGCCCAGGGCGATACGCAGACTGGTGCTTTTGCCCGAGCCAGACTCGCCGACGATGGCCAGGGTTTGTCCGGGGAACACTTCCAGGCTGAGGCCTTGCAGCGCATTAAAGCTTTGCGCCTGGCCTTTACGGGCGGGCAACCGGTAGTGCTTGCTGATGTTCTCCAGGCTCAACAGCGGCTGGCGACTGGTGTTGCCGACCGGCACTGGGCGTGGCCGGTTGCCGAACGCCGGTGCGGCGGCCAGCAGTTCACGGGTATAGGGTTGACGCGGGTTGGAGAGCACCTGGCGGGCCGGCCCCTGCTCGACCAATTCACCGCTCTTCATCACCAACACGCGGTCGGCCCGATCGGCCGCCACGCCCAGGTCATGGGTAATGATCAACAACGAGATACCGCGGGCCTGTACCAGTTGCTCGAGGTGATCGAGGATGCGCCGCTGCACGGTCACGTCCAGCGCACTGGTGGGCTCGTCGGCGATGATCACTTGCGGGTTGCCGGCCAGCGCGATAGCGATCAACACCCGCTGGCGCATGCCCCCCGACAATTCGTGCGGATACTGCCGCGCGCGCAGCTCGGGGTTGTCCAGGCCCACCTGTTCAAGCAGTTGCAGCACGTCGGCGTCCAGCGCCGGATAACGGCGGCCGTGGGCCTGGATCAGGCTCTCGCCAATCTGCCGGCCGATGCTCAGGGTCGGGTTAAGGCTGACCATCGGGTCCTGGGGCACCAGCCCGATTACCCGGCCGCGCAACTGGCGCTTGAGCTTGTCGTTGGCATGGCTGATATCGTGCCCGGCGACGCGCAAGCTGCCGCCATCGACGCGCGCGCTTGCCGGCAGCAGGCCCATCAGCGCGCTGGCCAGGGTGGTCTTGCCCGAACCGGACTCGCCGACGATGGCCAGGGTTTCGCCGGCCACCAAGTTGAAGGACAGGTTGCGCACCGCGGCAGTCACGCGCCCGCCGCTGTGGTAGCTGACGCTGAGGTTGTCGACGTCGATCAAAGGGTGTGTCGTCGAGGTGCTCATCGTTCCAGCTCCTCGAAAGTACGGGCGATGTGGTTGAGGCTGAACACCACCAGCACCACATACAACCCGGGCAACAACGACACCCAGGGCGCGGTGATCAGGAACTGCCGGCCGTTGGCGATCAGAGTGCCCCATTCGGCCGCCGGTGGTTCGGCGCCGAAGCCGAGGAAACTCAAGCCGGCAGTCGCGAGGATGGCCGCGCCGAAGTCCAGGGTGGCGAGCACCGCCACTGGGCCCCAGGCGTTGGGCAGTACGTGCCGCAGCAGCGTGCGCCCCCAGCTGGCCCCGCCCAGGCGCGCGGCCTCGACGTAGGGCAGGGTCTTGACCCGCAGCACTTCAGCGCGGGTGGTACGGGCGAAACCGGGGATGATGCCCACGCCGACCGCAATCGCCACCGGCAGCGTACCGAAACCGATGGCCGTTACGATCGCCAGCGCCAGCAGCAGGCCGGGGAGGGCCAGCATGACGTCGATGAAGCGCATGATCACCGCATCCACCCGCCCGCCGATAAAGCCCGACACGATACCCAGGCCCAGGCCGCTGATCAGCGCCAGGCCGACCGCCAGTAGCGCGGCCTCCACCGACAGCCGCGAGCCATACAGCACGCGGGTGTAGAGATCCCTGCCCAGTTCATCGGTACCGAACCAATGAGCAGCGCCAGGCGCCAACAGCTTGGCGGCGGGCGCAGTGGCGTAGGGATCGAGGCCGCTGAACAACCACGGCATCAGCCCTGCCAACAGGGTAAAGGCGATGAGCACTGCGGCCAGCACGAAGCCCGGACGGCGAAGCAGGGGCGCGGCTACATCAAGCAGGCGCTGCCAACGACGGCGCGGCTGCCACAGCGCTGACTCGGCAGGTTGGGTGTGGGCACGGCTGGATAATTGATCGAAGGCGGTCATGGTTCAAGTCACCTTGGGGGCGTGAGTGATACGCGGGTCGAGCACCGGATACAGCAGGTCGACCAGCAGATTGACCAGTACGAAGGCTGCGGCGGACACCGTCACGATCCCCAGTACCACCGGAATGTCCTGACGCATCACGGCTTCCTGGACCAGACGGCCGACACCGTTGCGAGCGAAGATGGTTTCGACCAGTACGGCGCCGGACACCGTGTTGCCGACCTGCAGGCCGATAAGGGTCAGCAGTGGCAATGCAGCGTTGCGCAGGCCGTGGCGTGCCTGCACTTGCGCGCGGCTCAGGCCTTTGGCGTAGGCGGTGACGATGTAGGGTTCACGCCACACATCGGCGAAGCCGCGCTGCAGCACTTGCGCATACACCGCGGCGCTGGGAATCGCCAGAGTCACGGCGGGGAGGACCAGGCTCGAAAAGCCGATGCTGCCCGTGGACGGGAACCAGCCCAGGCCGAAGGCGAATACCTGGATCAGCAACAAGCCCATCCAGAACACCGGCACCGAAAAGCCCAAGGCCGGCAAGCGGGCAAGCGCGGTTTTCAACGGCTGCCAGCGCACATAGGCGGCCAGGTAGGCTAGGCCGATACCACCGAGCAACGACAGGAGGATCGCGAAGCCGGCCAGCGACAGCGTCTGCGGCAGGCGTTCGGCGAGGATCGAGGTCACCGGCCGATTGAGCGTCAGCGATTGCCCCAGATCGCCGTGTAACACGCCCCAGAGCAAGTGCACATAGCGCTGGATCAATCCTTGGTCGAGGCCGTAATAGGCGCGAGCCTTGGCCAACTGCTCGGGCGACAGAGAGTCGACCTCCATCCCGGACGCACTGAGCATGATCGACAACGGATCGCCGGGCAGCAGGTACAGGATGAAATAGGTGACCGTATAGGCGCCCCACAGCACCAGCCCGGCTTGGGCGATCCGACCGAGCAGGTAGCGCTTCATGGCTTGATCTCGATGTCGTTGAGGAACGCGAAGCCCTCGGCGCTCCAGTGGAAGTTCTGCACCCGCTTGGCGGTGGCAGCCTGCCAGACGCGTTCGTAGACCGGAATCGCCGAGCCTTGGTCGATCAACAGATCCTGCAAGCCGTCATAGGCCTGGGCACGTTGTTCGGAGGTGGTCGCGGTGAGGCCGGCGTCGAACAATGCGGTCGCCTGGCTGAGGATCGCCGGTGGGTAGATGTTGGTGGCCACGGTTGCGCTGTAGGCGCTGCGTGGGTCGAGGATGGTTTGCAGGATGATTGGATCGGCGCGGGTCATGTAGGTGGACGTCAGGTCGTAGTTGCCTGAGGCGTTGGCCGCCGCCCATTCGGCTTTGGTCTGCACGCGCAGCTTGAGGTCGACGCCGATCTTGCGCAGCTGGTCCTGGATCAGCACGTCGCCTGGGGTCTCCTTGATGGCCAGGTTGTCGACCAGGGTCAAACGCTTGCCATCCTTGGCGCGGTAGCCGTCGGCACCTTTGAGCCAGCCGGCCTTGTCGAGCAGTTGTTCGGCGCCTTGCGGGTCGTAGCCGAGTTTGGCGCCTTGACTGCGGAAATACGGGGTGCTGACGTCGAACACGCCATCGACCACCGGGAAGTCCTGGCTGTACACGGTGCTGGCGTAGGTCTTGCGGTCGATGGCCTTGAGCAGCGCCAGGCGCACGTTGATGTCCGCCAGAATGCGCGTGCCGCTGGTGTTGGGGTACAGATTGAGCGCCGGGCCGGGCAGCGAACGGCTCTGGATGGTCGCGCCCTTGCTCTGGAACAACTTGAGATCGACCTCCGAAAACGGATCGCGCGGCCACAGAATGTCCACTTGGCCCTGTACGAACTGGCCGTTGCGTACGCTTTCTTCCGGTACATAGGTGACATCGACCGCGGCCAGGTGCGCTTCGCCCTGGTTCTGCACGTTGGCAGACGCCCAGGCGTAGCCTTTGCGCCGGGTCAGGCGCAGACCGGATTCGGGGGTGTAGTGGTCGAGGACGAACGGGCCAGTGCCGATGATCGCACCCAGCGAGCGCTCCTTGGCCGTCTTGCGATAGGACTCCGGGGCCAGGATCGCCAGGTTGGTGGTCGAGGTCGCCTGCAGGAATCCGGCGTTGGGCTTTGCCAGCACCAGCTTGACGGTCAGCGGATCAATCACTTCAGCGTGGTCATAACCGGCCAGATAGGTGGCGCCAAAGGCGCTGGGCAGGGCGGCTGCGAAGGCTTTGTCGGTATCGAAGGCGGTTTTTACCGCTTGGGCATCGAAGGCTTCACCGTTACTGAACGTCACGCCCTTGCGCAGGTGGAAGGTGTATTCGCGCGCATCAGCGCTGATATCCCAGCGCTCGGCGAGCCAAGGAATGATCTTGCCCGTTTGCGGGTCCTGGTCGGTCAATGATTCGGCAATGTTGCGCAGTACGACGCGGTGCTCGAGCCAATAGACCTGAAAGGGATCGAGGCTCACCAACTGGGTGTTGTCCGAGAAGAAGGCGATCTTCAAGGTACTGGCAGCCTGCGCATCGGCCTGCGAGGGCGAGCAGCCAGGCAAGGCCGCGGCACCCGCCAGCAGCATGGCCAGAGCCAGTGCAGTGCGGGGCGCGGTGGGGCAGGCCAGGGAACGGTGCAGGAAGGGGATGAGCATAGCGAGCGTAGTCCATCGCGTCTGACGCTGGCCCGTGGAAGGGGTGCAGGTTCGATAGCGTTAAAGTGGGTTTGTAGGCGTGACGCGGTCGTCTGCGCTCGATGATATTTGCATAAAAGATGTCAGTGAAATTCTATTTAGAAATATGCATATTATTCTCTGTTCGCATCTATAGCCGACAAAACATGCAATTAACTGATTTCTAAACCCTCTGTGGCGAGAGGCTTGCTCCCGACCGTCGGTGCCTTCGCACCGACCAGGTCTTGATGCCTGTTTTCGGCACCGCACGCGCAGTACCTGCGCTACTGGGTAAAAGCGCTGCGCCCCGCGGCAGCCAGCACCACATCGTCCTGCGGGGTATGCACCCGGCTACACAAGACATTGCGAAAGTGCCGTTCCAGCGGGTTTTTTCGCGACAGGCCAGGGTTGCCTGCGGCCTCGATGGCCAATTCCACCGCCTTGATCGCGTTGGTACTGACCAGTTGCTTGAGCTGGCCCGCGTGCCCCGAATCCATATGCCCGGCAGCGGCGCTGTCGAGCAAGTGGCGGTTGGTAAACAGCAGGGTATCGATACGCCCGACCACTTCCTGGAAGCGTGGCAGCGTCGACAGCGGCTTGCCGAGGTTGGTCGGCACCCGTTCTTGCAGGAACGACACCAGCCAGTCCCGGGCCGCATGGGCGACTGCGTCGTACAGGCTGCCCAGCAGCACCGACATCCACAGCAAGCCCTCGCCATCGAGGACCGCCTGCGGCGCACTGGCCGGATTGACTGACACCGCGTGATCGAGCGGCAGGAGTACCTCGTCGAACTCGACGCGGTGGCTGCAAGTGGCGCGCATGCCCAGGTGATCCCATTCGTCGATGATGCGTACGCCCGGGCTGTCTTTGTGCACCAGAAAACCACCCACCAGCGGATCGGCATCATCACTGCGCGCCCACACCAGGTACCAGGTCAAGCCATGGCTGCCAGTGCAATATTGTTTGCTGCCACTCAGGCGCCAGCCCTCGGTGGTGCGCCGCGCAATGGTGGCCGGCAAACCGCCTCGGGCAGGGGTACCGAGATCCGGCTCGACGCGGAACGCGTTGACCAGCGCGCCGTTCTCCACAGCATCGCGGCCCAGGCGCTGGCGCAGTGGCGCGGGCCAGCGCTGGTCATCCTGCAAACGCAGATGCTGCAGGTATTGCATGACCAGGATCAGCGCCGTCGAAGGCTCACCTTTGGCCACGGCAGCAATCACCTTGCGCGCTGTCGGCAAGTCGCTGCCCCTACCGCCCAAGGCTTTGGGCACGGTAAGGCTTAACAGGCCATGGCTGTGCAACAGGGCAAAGTTGGCGGCGGGGAACGTCCCCAGTCGATCCTGCTCGGCGGCAGTGGCGGCGAGTGTCTCGGTAACCGATGCCAGCACGGCATCCAGGTCCAGTGATTGTGGCGCGGGGCTGAACAGGGCGGCGGAAAGGGTCATCGGGCACGTCTCCATGGGGCCAATCGGTAACAAGCGTTCACCGGCTCGTCCGTAAGGGTAGGGGCCATGACCCTATGCCTACCGGTGGGTCCGTGTGAAATGCTTTATGGATCTAAGCTAATGATCATATTTTGCATATTAGGATATGAATAAAATGCATTTCACCGATGTGTTAATTCCATTTACAGTATAAAAAACCAGATTAAGACGATTTAGTTCTAATTTCACTTCCTTGTAAGGACCTGCACATGCCTCCCTTTATACGATTCCTGGCGCTTGGCGCCGCTCTGCTGGTGGCTGACCAGGCCGCGGCGGCTGATCGGGTCGAACTGCGCATCGGCGACCAGAAAGGCAATATGCGCGCGCAACTCGAAGCCGCCGATGCATTGCGCGACTTACCCTATGACATTCGTTGGTCCGAGTTCCCTGCGGCGGCGCCACTGGCCGAAGCGCTGAATGCCGGCGCCGTGGACGCGGGCATCATCGGCGACGCGCCGCTGCTCTTCGCTCTGGCCGCCGGGGCGCAGGTCAAGGCGATCGCGGTGGACAAATCCGACGGCTACGGCACCGCCGTGCTGGTCGCGCCGGACTCACCACTCAAATCCGCGGCCGATCTCAAGGGCAAGCGCATCGCCACCGGACGCGGCTCGATCGGCCACTTCGTCGCCCTCAAGGCGCTCGCCAGCGTCGGCTTGAGTGAAAAGGACGTGGACTTCCGTTTCCTCGGCCCGGTGGACGCGAAGATGGCCCTGGCCAATGGCTCGGTGGACGCCTGGGCGACCTGGGAACCCTATACCGCGCTGTCGGAGCTGACCAAACAGGGCAGGGTGCTGGTCAATGGCAGCCAGCTGACCACCGGCAACAGCTTCCTGGCGGCGACCGACACGGCGCTGGCCGATCAAGCCAAGCGTGCCGCCTTGCAGGATTATCTGGCCAGGGTGGCAAAGGCGCAGGTATGGGCGTATGCAAACCTCGACAGCTATTCGCGCAGCCTGGCGAAGATCATCGGTTTCCCGGAAGACGCCGCGCGCTTGCAGTTCGAGCGACGCAAACTGCACTGGGAGAGCCTGGATGCCCACACCATCGACCAACAGCAGGAAACGGCGGATTTCTACCAGGCGCATGGGTTGATCAACAAACCGCTTGATGCGAAATCAACCTTTGGCCAAGGGTTCAGCATCCCTACTGGCAACACTGCGGCAAAATAACCCTGAGAAAACCCTTTGGCGAGGCAGCTCGCCCCTGATGAGGGTCAGGCAGATAAGCGGTGTTGCTTGGTAGCAATCGGAAGCGAGCCGTCTCATCCCAGTGAACGACGCGCGATTAGTTTATTTTGTGCAACAGTGTTTTGCGAAGATGTAACAAGATTTGTCTTGATTAGGCTGGTTGTTTCATACGACCCTACGCGGCAATTCGCCACACTGGGCTGCTGCCAGGAAACCTGGGCAGTGCAGGGCGGACATCAACCTGTCGGGATCCTCCCCCGGCAGGTTTTTTTAAGACTCAGTATGAAACCGGTTTCAGTGCCTTTGATCCTGCCGATAGAGCAGGGCGGCGTGCTGTTCAAAGCCCTTGACGAGATGAACATGAAACACACTCCCCCTCTGACGTGCGAACAGGCGACCAGCGCTCCGGCTGGCGCGTGGGCCGCGCCGATGCATCGCCGTACCGTGTTGCTGGGCATGACGGCCAGTGCGCTGAGCCTTGGCCTCGCCAGCCTGGCGGTCCCCGGGCTGAGCTTCGCCGCACAAGCGCCCGGCCTGAACGCCTCGCGTTTCCTCCAGGCTTCGCAAGTGTTGACCGGCTATGACAACCTCGATGCGCTGACCGCCCAGCGCATCAGCGCCGCCATGATCGCCCAACAGCCGGCGATGGCTGCGCAACTGACCGCCCTGGCTGATCTGGTGCAGGTCCCGGCCAACGTTTTCAATGCCGAGGCCTTGCTGGCCGCCGCCAAACAGGCTGGCGTCGGCGATGCCGCTTTGGCCGTGGTCGCCGCCTGGTTCAAAGGCACCGTGGGCCATGGCCAGACCGCTCAGTTGGTGGCCTACAAGGAAGCACTCATGTATCGCCCGGTGAGCGACGGTTTGATCGTGCCGACCTATTGCGGCAACGGCCCACTGTGGTGGACCGCACCGATTCCAGATGCCAGTGCACCTGCCGCCGGACCGAGGACTGCCGTATGAAAGCGCCCGTATTTGCAGAGAACGGCGATGTCAGCGCCGACGTCATCGTGGTCGGTTCCGGCGTAGCCGGCGCCTTGATCGCCAATCAGTTGGTCAGCGAAGGCTACTCGGTAGTCATCCTCGAAGCGGGCTTGCGCATTCAGCGCGCCCAGGCCGTCGAGAACTGGCGCAACATGCCGTTCGATAACCGCATCGGTTCGGACTTCCAGGGGCTGTACCCGCAGGCCGAACACGCGCCAGCGCCGCTGTATTTCCCGAAAAACAACTACGTGGGCCTCGACGGCCCGAGCGGCAGCAGCTTCCAGCAGGGTTACCTGCGCACCTTGGGCGGCACCACCTGGCACTGGGCGGCCTCGTGCTGGCGCCATCTGCCGGTGGACATGCGCATGCAGTCCGAATACGGCGTAGGCCGCGACTGGCCGATCAGCTATGACGAGCTCGAACCCTATTACTGCCGCGCCGAAGAAGCCATGGGCGTCGCCGGCCCAAGCGACCCGCAGATGCAATCGCCGCCTGAGCGCAGCAAGCCGTACCCCATGGACATGGTGCCTTGGGCCTATGGCGACAAGCGTTTTGCCGAAGTGGTCAACGCCCACGGCTACAAGCACATCCCGATCCCTCAAGGGCGCAGCACGCGGCCGTGGAAAGGCCGTCCGACCTGCTGTGGCAACAACAACTGCCAGCCAATCTGCCCGATCGGTGCGATGTACAACGCCATCCACACCATCGAGGAAGCCGAGCGCCATGGCGCTGTGTGCATCACCGAAGCGGTGGTCTACAAGGTCGATACCGATGCGGCCAACCGCGTCAGCGCCGTGCACTGGCTACGCCCCGATGGCTCCTCGCGCAAAGCGACCGGCAAGGTCTTCGCTTTGGCCTGCAACGCGCTGGAAACCCCGCGCCTGCTGCTCATCGCGGCTAACGAGCAGAACCCCAATGGTATTGCCAACTCGTCCGACCAGGTCGGGCGCAACATGATGGATCACTCGGGTTTCCACTGCTCGTTCATCGCCAACGAGCCGCTGTGGATCGGCCGCGGCCCGGCCCAGAGCAGCTGCATCGTCGGCCCGCGCGACGGCGATTTCCGCGGCCAGTACTCGGCCAACAAGATGATCCTCAACAACATCACCCAGGTCGGCAAGGCTACCGAGCAGGCTCTGGCCATGGGCCTGGTGGGCCAGGCCCTCGAAGCCGAAATCCGCCGCCGCGCCAGCCACGGCGTCGACCTGTCGATCAGCCTCGAGCCACTGCCGGACCCGAACAACCGCCTGACCCTGAGCAAGACCCGCAAGGACCCGCACGGCCTGCCGTGCCCAGACATCTTCTACGACGTTGGTGACTACGTGCGCAAAGGCGCCGAAGCCGCGCACAAGCAACTGGAGCACATCGGCCAGCTGTTTGGCGCTACCGAGTTTGTCATCACCACCAGCCTCAACGCCAACAACCACATCATGGGCGGCACCATCATGGGCAGTAACCCCAAGGATTCGGTGGTCGATGGCGATTGCCGTGCCCACGACCACGCCAATCTATGGTTGCCCGGTGGCGGCGCGATGGCGTCGGCCAGCGTGGTCAACACCACCCTGACCATGGCCGCCCTGGCGATCAAGGCAGCCGACTCCATGAGTCAGGCCCTGGCGCGAGGATAAGTCGATGATCACCAGACATTTACGTGCTGCATCTCTCCAGGCAGCGCTAGGCCTGACGCTGCTCGGTGCAGGCTTGAGCCTGCCGGCCTACGCCCTGGAGTCCGTACCCGATGCCGCGACGACCCCGGTCGCGGCGGCGCCGACCCTGGAAGAGCAGGGCAGGCGCCTGGCAGTGGCCGGCGACTGCATGGCCTGCCATACCGTCCCCGACAGCGACAAACCCTTCGCCGGTGGTTATGCGATCAACTCGCCTTTTGGCGCGATCTACTCCACCAACATCACGCCGTCGAAAACCGCCGGCATTGGCAACTACACCGAGCAACAGTTCGCCGCCGCCGTGCGCGATGGCGTTCGCGCTGACGGCAGCCGCCTGTACCCGGCCATGCCGTACACCTCGTACGTACACCTGACCGATCAGGACGTCGCCGCGCTGTATGCGTACTTCATGCATGCGGTCAAACCGGTGGATGTGCCTGCGCAGGTCACGGCGCTGAACTTCCCGTTCAACCTGCGTTTCTCGATGGTCGGCTGGAACCTGTTGTTTCTCGACAGCCGTGACACGTCCAGGACGGCGGCCAGTGTGGCGGCCAGCGACGCGCAGTTGCAGCGCGGCGAATACCTGACCAACACCCTGGAGCACTGTGGCGCCTGCCACACGCCGCGCGATCCCTTGATGGCCGAGATCAAGAGCAAGGCCCTCACCGGTGGCATGGTCGGCCCCTGGTACGCGCCCAACATCACCTCTGATCCGGTCAGCGGTATCGGCGCCTGGAGCGATGACGAACTGATCGAATACCTGGGCACCGGCCGCGCCAAAGGCAAGAACCAGGCAGCTGGCGGCATGGCGGAAGCGGTGCAGAATAGCTTGCAGTTCCTGCCGCGCGAGGACCTGGCCGCTATCGTCGCCTACCTCAAGAGCACCAAACCGGTGAGGGAGCCGGGGGCCACAATCGCGGCGTTCAGCTACACCGGCAATGGCAACAGCCTGGCTGAAAGCACGCTGCGCGGTGTCGGCAAATACAACGAGCACGACAGCCTGCACAGCGGCGAGGCGCTCTACAGCGGCCTGTGCGCCAGCTGCCACCAGCCGTCAGGCAAGGGCAGTGCCAATCAGGCCTATCCCTCGTTGCTGAACAACACGGCCACCGGCCTGAGCACGCCCGCCAACTTGATCTCGGCGATCCTGTACGGGGTCGATCGGCTGGACGGCGAGCATCATGTGCTGATGCCACGTTTTGACGGCACGTCCTATGTTCAGCCGTTGAACGACCAGCAAGTCGCTGACGTTGCCAACTTCGTGTTGCAGCACTACGGCAACGGTGCGGTCAGCGTGTCGGCCAAGGACGTGGCAGTCGCCCGTAATGGCGGTGAAGCGCCGTTGCTGGCGGTGGTCCAGCCGTACATCCTGCCAGCCATAGTGGTGGGCATCGTCGTGGTGATCGGCCTGCTTGCGCTGTGGCTGCGCCGCCGCAAACCCCACTGATATCCCGCCCTCTAGCGAGGCGGCTTGCCCCGACAGGCCTGACGGGCTTCATACCCGTCAGGCCTAGCTTCACCCCCTCAGATCGCGTCACATCGCAACATATCGATAGAACATTTTCGTCGGTGTGCCTTGGGGCTTTTTCCGGTACTAATAGCGGCCACACCCGACCCCACAGGAGTGGCTATGAGCACCCTCGAGTACCGCAACCTTGGCCGCAACGGCATCAAGGTTTCGCCTATTACCCTCGGCACCATGATGTTCGGCAGCCAGACCCCTGAAGACGTTGCCAAGCGCATCACCGACAAGGCTTTCGCCCAGGGCATCAATTTTATCGACACCGCCAACGGCTACAACGGCGGTGCCAGCGAAGAAGTGGTCGGCCGCCTGATCGCCGACCGACGCTCCCAGTGGGTGCTGGCGACCAAATTCGTCAACCCCAATCCTGGCGGCAGTGGCCCCAACAACAAAGGCGCTTCGCGCAACAACGTGATCCAGTCGGTGGACGCCAGCCTCAAGCGTCTGAATACCGACTACATCGACCTGTTCTATCTGCACCGCGAAGACAACGACACCCCCGTGGAAGAAACCCTGCGCGCGCTGTCGGACCTGATTCGCGCCGGCAAGATTCGCACCTACGGACTGTCCAATCACCGCGCCTGGAAGCTCGCCGAGTTCAGCCGTACCGCTGACCTGCTCGGCATCGAACGGCCATCGGCGTCCCAGCCGCTGTACAACCTCGCCAATCGCCAGATCGAGTCCGAGCACCTGCCGGCCGCCGAGTACTACGGCATTGGTGTGGTGCCTTACAGCCCGTTGGCTCGCGGCGTATTGACGGCCAAGTACGATCCATCCCAACCGCCGTCCCCAGAGTCCCGCGCCGGTCGCAGCGACCCCCGTCTGCAGCAGACCGAGTGGCGCCCGGAGTCGTTGAATATCGCTCAGCGGGTCAAGCAACACGCCGAGGCCCGTGGCATCACGCCGGGGCAGTTCGCCCTTGCCTGGGTGCTCAACAACGCCTTGGTCACCTCGGCGATCGCCGGACCACGTACCGAGGCGCAGTGGGACGATTACGTGCCGACGCTGGACTATGTGTTCACGGCTGAAGACGAAGCCTTCATTGACGATCTGGTGGTTACCGGGCACTCGTCGACCCCTGGGTATAACGACCCCAGCCACCTGTTCGTAGGGCGCAAGCCGCGGCGCTGAACCTGTAGCACCGCGATTTTCAAGGCCTGTTACGGGCCTTGAAAATCCTGCTACTGCGCTTCGATTTCGATCACGCGCCCGCTCTTCGCGGCCTCGGCGATGGCCTCGGTCACTCGCAGATTGGCCAGCCCATCCTGCACGCTCACCAGAGGCTCGACCTCACCACGCACGACCGCTCCAAAATGCTCCATCTGGTGCACGAGCGGGTCCTGCCGGATCATGCCCACCACACCGACTTCAAAGGGTTTCCACCATGAGCGATCTTGCGCGCTAGGGTAGGTTTTCAGGCGCATGGTGGGGACCGACAGACTGCCGTTGGTGCCTGCGATCACATAACAGTCCTCATCGTCGTAGCTCGCATAGGCCTTGTTCTCTTGAGAGCTCTGCTCCCAACTGCGCGGCGAGGCGGCGCTGTCCGAGAGCATGAAGCTGCCCAGCGCGCCGCTGGCGAAGCGCAGGTTGATCGCCACCGTGTCCTCGACCTGGAAGTTACGCACGGCATTGGACGCAAACGCCTGCACAGCGACCACCTCACCCGCAAGCATTCGCAGATTGTGGACCTCGTGGATCATGTTCAGCAGTATCGGCCCCGCGCCTGGCTGGCTGCGCCACGGAGCAGCGCTGAAATACTGATCGGGCTTGAAGAACACCGCGCTGCCCATCACCGATACCAGGCGCCCCAAAGCGCCGCTGTGCACGACCTCGCAAGCCTTGGCCATGATCGGACTGTGGGCACGGTGATGGCCGATCAAGATGCGGGCGTTGTGTTCCTCGGCCTGGCGGGCGAGGGCGCGACCTTCGGCAACGGTCGATGCCACGGGCTTTTCCAGCAGCATCGGCAGCCCTGCAGCCATGCACAAGAGCGCGTGGGGCACATGAAACTGATTAGGCGTGGCAAGCACCACGCCGTCCGGGCGGTCCTTGTCGAGCAACTCCTCCAGGGATTTATAGAGCGGCACACCGGCTTTGGCGGCCAGGGCCGGAGCCTGCGGGGAGGGGTCGACTACCGCCGACAGCTCGCAGGTAGAGCTTTGCAGCAGGACATCAATGTGGGCCTGGCCGATATAGCCAGCACCGGCGATGGCAATGCGGGTCTTGGTCATGGCTGTGGATACTCGGTGATGGGTATCGGAGATGAGCGGGTCATAAGGTTAGCCTCTGTTGTAGTTGTTCAGGCTGTGTGAACGACTGAAATTATATAACTCAACTAAATAGACATTTAGTTGAGTTATATAATTATCGTATATCAAGCGGGGCGAGGGCGGTCATGCGCCGCTCATTGACTCGCTCGACGGTACGCATGTGACAGATGATACAAAACCGCGGCTTCCATTTCCCGCCGATCACCGCCAAGGCCGCATAGAGCCCGCAATTACAGGGAGTGTTAGCCATTATGATGCTCGCAGAGGGGTACTTACCTAAAGGTGCATACTATTCAAATAGAATGCACAGCTCTACAGTTGGTTCTCAACTTTCTACGGGAAACGCTCATGAGCAGGCTCAACGGTAAAATCGCAGTGATCACCGGTGGCAACAGCGGCATCGGCCTTGCCAGCGCCATACGCTTTGCGGCAGAAGGCGCACGCGTGGTGATCATCGGTCGCCGCCAGGATGAATTGGACAAAGCCTTGGTGCTGATCGGCGCTGACGCAGTCGCGATCCAGGGCGACATCTCCAACCTGAAAGATCTGGACCGGATCTTCACAGACATCAAAGCTACCCAAGGCAGGATCGACGTTTTGTTCGCTAACGCCGGGCTGGGAGAGTTTCAGCCGCTCGGATCGATCACCGAAGCATCATTTGACCTCACGTTTGGCATCAACGTGAAAGGCACGCTGTTCACTGTGCAAAAAGCATTGCCACTGATGGGCGATGGCGGCTCGATAATCCTCACCGGGTCGACGACGGGCACTATGGGCACGCCGGCGTTCAGCGTGTACAGCGCCACCAAGGCCGCGTTGCGTAACTTTGCCAGGAGCTGGGCGCTTGATCTGAAAGGCACCGGTATTCGCGTCAATGTGCTTTCACCTGGACCGATCTCGACCCCGGGCCTTGACCTCGCGCTTTCAAGCCTGGGCCAAACGGACGTGCTTATCGAGGGCATGGCCACGCAGGTGCCACTGGGACGTATTGGCCAACCGGAAGAAGTCGCGGCGGCGGCGTTGTTCCTGGCGTCGGATGAGAGCAGCTTCATGACCGGCAGTGAGATGTTCGTTGATGGAGGGGCTGCTCAGGTTTGAGGGCCGTCTTTGGGTCAGGGGTTGTGTGGGTTGAAATGTGGCTGAGACTGCCCCTGACTTGAGGTAGTGAGACTACGCATAATGTATATTATGTTAAATCGCGTATTTGGGTGTGGGCTGTGGTGCTGTTGTCACCAGTGAGTAAAAACCGTGGTTTGCCTCGAATTACCAGAATCCAACCAAATCAACGAGTTCCTCGCCCTACCTCCTGTGCCTTCGAGATTTTCCTTGGCTCTCGTCAGCGATTCCTCAGATTTGAAAACAAGACTTCTAATCCTCACCTCAAAGGCACCAACTATTTCCGCTTAAGCCTCGCCTGACACTCGCCAATGCGATCTTTGTCGTCCTGAACACTTGAGTGTAGGCTTTCTATGAGGAACTGGCTGACCGTTCAGCGCCCACTCCGTCATGAGTCCCAACGATGAATCCCCGTGACGTTTTTAGGCCCGCTGCACTGACCCGGTTGACCTGGTTGCCATGACTTGGTTACTTGGCTAACCCAGCAGACCCGGTTGCTCAGTTCCCGCTTACCTCAAGCGGTCAACGTGTTCGCATAGGACTTGTAATCCATGGCTGAGCCCACAGTTCCTTATCCTCTGTTCCCACCCTTGGGTTTACTCAACGACCATGCCCACGTTGAGCAGCCCATAAACCTGGAAGTTCGGCGCCGCTTGGAGTTAGTTCCCGAGCATCTGAATGCGCTGAAAGCCTGGCAAACTGGCATGGGCTTTCTTATGAAGCAATCTCGACGGTCTGGATTCCAAGACCGTCACTACAAGATGCTTTGCCCGATCATAGAGTCGATGATGCACTGGAGTTGGTCAATCCGAGGGATAGCCTTGGCTGATTGGGACAGCGCCGACGCAAGAGCTTTTATAGAGTTCATCATGAGACCGCCGATTGCTTGGGTCACGACACCGGGCTGTAGTCGGTACTCTAAAAAGACCCGGGGGAATTTTGCAAACAAGCCTCTTGATCCGCTATGGCGTCCGATCATCCGACAGACTCTCTCTGGCGATGATCCAGGGCTGAGCTCTAAACACCATCGGAACTGGTTCCTTACGCATGGACGGGAATATTTCGCTTTTACTGATTCGCTGCTCACTGACGCCGGTATCGGGACTGGAAATCCTTTTCGGGACTTATCACCTAAAGACTTCGAAGCCCGCACAGAAAATCGCCGGACAATACTCACGTCGGAGCAACTCTCCGACCTAATGGAGATTACTGAGTCGCTTGCAAACTACAGTGAGAAATCGGAACCGTTTTTGTTCATCGTCGCAGCGGCCGTCCACTCGGACATTCCTATGCGGGCGCTCACTGCCACACAGACCATCAAGCCCACTTTCTCTTACTTCAAACCCCGAGACTTCCAAGTATCCGATCCAGTCCAAAGCCAGCCAAAAACTGAATTTGCCAGCTCTTACTTGGCGTCACGGCTGGCATTTGCCAAGGGCCCAGGCTTCTTCGAGAGTCCGCTTTACCTTGGTCGCCGGTTCCACCTTTCTGCTCCATTCCAGCCCTACTTCCAGCGCTATGCGCAATTCAGACACCAGCATGATCCATTGCTGAGTGCGCATAGCTACCTGCTTCCTTTGATGCACGGCATTGATGCTTATGGCTACGGCAGCCTCATCGAAAAGTTCAGCGAGTTTACCGCCAGCATCTTACAAGACCTCCGCGCTAGGCCTGCATCAGCTAGGATGCACTGGAAAGGTTCGGACAAGCTTGACCCCAGTGCTTCACTGACATTTGCCGAGCTGCGTGAATCGGCAAAGCGCGCAGGCCTCATTCCCAAGGGCTTCGTCTCGCAGGATGTCGGGGCTAACGACAATGTTTGGCCAGATATTGGAATTCGCCAAGACATATCAAAATCCCACTGGTTTCAGACTCACTGAGGTGTACAGGGTAAATTGTCAAAGCTTGGTAACCGAAGCGACTGGTTCACCTCCTAGCCTGCTTTCCGAGCTTTGGCCTAGCCCCCTCCTCTACGTCGGCCGTAATGACGGATCATTGAGGCGCGCGCCCACAGGGTCGCTGGCGTGCACGTAGCTTTTGATTGGCGTCTCAGAACGCACAACCAAAACCATTCGCGGATCACAACCGCTTCAGCAGCGAATCCAGCTTCCTCTTAACCCCAATCTTTGGGTTCAAGCGCAGAGCTTCCTCATAACACCGGATAGCCTCGCGACCTTGACCAAGCGCCTCATGGGCCAACCCTTGCACCTTCAACGCTGTCGGCTTCCAAGCTGGATTATCGTCCGCCCCCAAAACTCGAGATCCAATCACCGCGGCCAGAATCCTCTCCAATTCAGACGTGGAGCATCCAACCTTCAGCATGGCCTCGGCAGTTAGAATGACGTCCGTATAGTTGGTCGAGCTCAGCACGGCTTCATCTGCGGCGTCCTCATCCACCAGAGCCCCGTCAGCCCCGTAACGGTACTCGCCTCCGCCTGAGACCTTGACCACCAGTTGCCGCGACTTCTCATCAAACCCGATGTGCTCGCCGGCACGCTGCGGCGTGACCGCGAAAAGCTCCACGCCTTCTTTGAGGTCATACAAAGCGAGCTTACGCCCATCCTCAGTCGGGCTGTTTGCGGTGAGGCAGTACGCCAGGAGGCCATTGCGAGAAATTCCGCTCTGCAGAATATTTGCGCTCAGCACCTTGGTGATTATCGGTAGACCCTGAGAAGTGAAGACGTGAAATGTGCCGGACAGCGCGCTCCCGAAGTGCCAGTCTTCCAGGCAGAAGCTGCCGTTGTCCGCGACTGCGCCGTTGTTCGGACGGGGCATTCTGGCATCGACCAAAACAGCATTGTTGGCGACATCAATAAGGACATACCTGCCCTCACCTTCCTCGCGGTGCCCGCCACGCCGTCCATCCGGCGTCGAATCCTTCCAGGAGATCGCCCACGCCTTCTTAGGTGAGTATTTATAGAGCCCGTAGTAATCGCGGGCTGGCACGGTAAGCAGTCCACCTTCGAATTCAAAGCTGTCGCGGCCGCCTGGATTCTTCGGCGGGGATTCAACGCGTACAGCTTTACGCTTCCCAAACAACCAGTCCAACATGCCCATCGCTGCCCGCTCCCCTTGGCAATGGCCTGAATACAATGTTCAGTAAACATAGCTTGCATGATGAAACAACCTCATGCCTGTACGGTGGGATAATCCGTGTCTGCCTCTTTGCCTAAGCGCGGCGCGCCAGTACGACCGCCAGCCGCCAAGTGTTAAGATGTGGCGAACTGCCAGCGGAGCTGGCCAACAAGATAATGAAGTAAAGGGATGTCAGTATGATCAGACGGTTTCGGCTGGAGCAGAAGTCGCTTTACGAGAAACTGGTCATTGCTCAGCGCTTGTCGGACATGTTGGAAAAATTCCTCGACGGGCGTCGGGCTCCGCTAGAAATTGGTGCTGAGCAAGGCGGTATCGAAGAGTGGGATGATGTTGTAATCGTCCATTCACGAGATTCATTCGAGCACCTGCAAATCAAGCGCCAGAGCACGCCCTTCTGCACCAAAGACCCCGATATGCGGGTATATCTGGCCAAACTCGCAGAGAAGAGACTCGCCCGCGAAAAGAGCAAAGCCGCCAAAGCTGCTAAAGCCGCCAAGGGTGGCAAGGCTGCCTCCGTACCCCTCGTTACGGAAAAGCCTGTTACGGACAAGCCTATTGCTACGGATGATGATATTGGTGCGGACGAAGCTGTTGCCACACTGGTTGCCGTAGACGATCCCGCAAATGCTGACGATGCTGCTGACGCGGCCAAGGATAGCCTTTCCGTTCTTGATTCGGCCTTTTCAAGCTTAGCCAGGCACGCTCGCGCCGGCACATTTGCCCAATTGCCTGAACGTCGATTTCAGCTGACGCTTTTAGGGGCACACCTAAGCATCAAGGACAAGCTGACCGTTAACCATCTGGACGAGCTGTGTAAGCTGTGCCGCCAGATAGGACTCAATCCCGACGACTTGGCGAAGCGTGTCGACGGGCCGACAACCCGGGCTCATCTCTGGCTTACGACCTGGTGTGGCTTTGAAGATTGGACGCAGATCATCGACACCCTCAAGCGTGTCACGGTCGTCTGCGTGGGGAACGACGCGACATTACAGCAGCGCTCAGTCGAATCCCTGGGCAGGCATTTCACCAATCCGGAACGCGCCCTCGAACAGCTTATTTCGGTGATCACCGCCGAGGTCTCTGACGTTTCGGCCCTGGGGTGTCATGCGATTATCCATGAGCTCAGAGACGAGCTTCGCCCCGATATCGAAACTTGGGCTCAATACCTGCTAGGGGATGAAGTCCAACCTTCCGGCAAGACCTGGTCGTTTTCTGGCACCCATGATCTCGGTGCGCTCTCCCCCCGAACAGCCCAGGGTGTCGTGAATCACCTTTGGGGCAGTGCACCAGGGAATCGGAAGCTTAGGGTGTATGCACCGTACTCGCCTCCCATAGGAGCGAACCTTACGCTTCCATCCGCAATATTGAGAATGGCGCTGCATCTGCCACACGGCAGTCAAAGCCTGATGCAGGGCGCGCAAACCTGGCGCACCAATGTTGGCCATGAAGTCGGGCACACCCTCGGTTGCGCCGAGAGCGACCTTAAAGATCTCTCGTGGATGGATAACACTGAGGCGCTCGTGAGCTCCCTGGATCATGAGTTCAAGACCCTGAGTGCTGCTCGAGCGGAAGCTGTAGCGCTCGCAAGTGCCATGGACGACTTGGTGTGGCAACGGCTAACTCAAAGTGTTTCTGCAAAGCTAAACGCCGTAAAAGATTCTGACCTTGCTGATGCCATGGAAGCGATTTGGCTAGAGTGGTTGGACGGATTCACGAAGAATCCGGAGAGCCGTCGTCAATTTCTGGAGCAGCTTCTATACCCGGAGACGGAAGGGAAAAATGCTACCCACGCACTTCGCCTTGGCCCTCGCACCGTAGACCTGCTGGTTAGCGCCGTCGAACTGCTTTTGCTGGTCGCCGTAGGGGTTGGAGGTGCAGGCACCGCTTGGAAGCATTTCCCGGAGTTTGGGGAGGTTCTGAGTATTGCCCTCAAGTACTGGTCTGGCCCGGCAACTGTAGCTCCTGAAGTCCGTGAGATATCCGACGATCTGTTGATCAACGTTATCGGCCCGTCCCCTGCCCCAGTCGTGATCCTGTCTGGCGTCAGCACTCCCCCTTCAGAACTCTTGAATACAGGTATGGCTGACGATGCAGAGTCGGCCACCAGCATGGCTGCAGAACGCCGACCACATCTGCTCGTGACCCGCTCTGGCGTATTCAACCAGTTGCGCTTCGGCACGCTGGCCACAGTGCGGCAACACTTTAGTAAACAATTGCAAGATCGACTGGTGGCGCGCCAGTCCGCCATCGACACGAACACGAAAGGAATCTGACATGCTAACAATCTCGGAGATGGTGGAAGCCATCTCGAACCGTGCCGAAGGTCGCTATGAGGTCGCCTATCCGGACTCGGTGGAACTGCCATCGCCGTTGGCTGAGATCGCGAGCGCAGGGATGCAGCTGAAACGGGTTAATCAGGAAGGTGCGGGCTGGCGGACTGTCTTGATCGCCGCCCTTCCCTACGACGTGTCTAAAATCCAGGGAGCGTTTCGGTGGGCGGCAGATGTCCGTGACATGCTCCCGGAGCCGCAAACTGCTGACCTCTACATGTTCATGCTCATTGAGGGTGTTGCGTCTGAGGACGCTGCTCGGCTCGAGACGGACGACCGCTTCTGCAGAAAGGTAGTCGTCAGAGAGGGCGAAGACGCCGGTTCCTTTCTCGACCGCAGCTTCCTTGCGACACTTTCGATTCCCGGTAGCTCCGACAGCATTAGTGACCCATTGTCAGCTTCCCTCAGCGCCCTCGTCCTGGCGCATACGTGGGTCAAGCCGCATCGCGATGAATGGCGCGAGCTCCTGCTTTCCGGCAAATCGGGTGGCGAAATTGCTGAGGCCCTTAGGATCTCGGCGTTTGGCGAGGAGGACGAGAAATGAATCAATTAAAGTCCATAACGCTCTCGAACATCCGCCGGTTTGGCGCCGAAACGAAGATTGAGCTCAGCCGCGGGGCCACGATCTTGCTCGCCCCCAATGGCACTGGGAAAACCGCGATCTTCGAAGCGGTTGAGTTCGCATTGACGGGCAAGATCTCTCGCCTCGACGGAAACCTCGTTCCAATCATCCGAGACTCTCAATCCATGGCTCGAGTGAGCCTTGATTTCGGTGATCTGCAAGCCAGCGCTCAAGTCAACAAAAGTGGGGACGTTGAGACAACGGGTGATCTGAGCCTTCTATTCCCCTCGAAAGATCCTGCCGACATACCCTTTCTGCTCAGGCTCACCCACCTGCTTGATCAGCGCGAGGGTGAATGGCTGGTCAAGGCAGATCCAAAGGTCGCGGGCTCCCAGTTGGAACGGTTGCCGATTGGCAAGGACGGCAGCCAGGTAAGCTCTGCTCTCGCGAGCATCCGGCGGGCGCTCACAGAGCAGATCAAGCAAGCGAAAGCGTCGCTGGATTCGCTCGAAGCCGAGTTTGCAGAATGGCAAAGCCTGAGCCTTGACCGAGACCAGGCGGCTGTCCAAACCCAAGGGGCGCTGCGCAGCAGGGAAAGCATTGCTGAGTCGATATCGGACATTGCTCAACAGGCGCAAAGCCTCGACCAATTGCCCTCCGGGCTGCTCGTACCTCCATTGGGCCAAGATGGATTGGAGACGGTGCATGATGCACTGGAGCAACTGGTTCAAAACAAGCTCGAGCGACTTCGTGAACAGATCAAGGAATTGGCTGAGGTCGACGGGCTCATAGGCCGGTTTGTGTCTGAACAAGCTCGTTCAGAGCAGCTCAGTACCGAGTTCCTCTCCGCGACGCAGGAACTGAACCAGAAGAGAGAACATCGCTCGGTGGCCGTGGCAGCTCTTGAGCAGCTACAACGAGAGTTGGTCGCTGCAGAAACTGAACGCGACACGATTGCTCAGCAACTCAATCGGTACGTGAATGAGACCAACGCCAAGGAGACGGTTGAGCAACGCCAGCAGGTTCTGAAGACAACCGACGACGCCCTAACCATCGCTGAATCGCAAGCTTCTACGGCGCGCAGAATGCACGAAGGACACGAGCAGCTCGGTGTTCAACATGACCTGATCAATGGTCAGCGCAAGACGCTGCTGCAAATAGACTCCGACCTCCTCACAGCTCAAGAACTCCTGGATCGCTGGGAGCTGACTCTTCAGCGAGTTGCAGAAGTTACCGGCACCATCAGCGGCGAAGCAGCACATGAAGAGCTTCTCAGCGAACAGCTTCGTGTCGCGCTAGAGGCCAGAGCGACCGCTGAGGAAGAAGATCAGGCCGCCAAGGGCCATCATGAAAATCTGACATCTGCGGCTGACTCAATACGCCAAGCTGTTGCAGCCATCGCGGCCCATTTGCCTCCCGACCGCGGTGATTGCCCGCTGTGTGGCGAAGAACATGGCGCGGTCGGCTTACATGAGCGTGTCGCCAAGGCGCTAGCGGCTATCGACCCGAATATCGTCGAAGCCGAACGACGTGTAAAAAGGGCCGCGGATGTTCTCCGAGAATCTACTGAGGCAGTGACGAACGCTGAAGCAGAACTCAGAGCATGTCAGTACAGGATTATTGACCTAGAGTCGCAGCAGGGATACCTGACAGCCGATATCGTCGAGATCAGCTTGAACAATCTGCTCGGCGGCGACACGGTTCCCTTGGCGAAAGAGTCCATCCGGCTTCGCGTTGATGCCAATGCCGCTGCGAAGCTTCAACTGGACGATAAACAGCGCAACCTCGCTCCGCGGGTAAGCTCAGAAGTCTTTGAGCAGACAAGGAATGAATACGACTCCGCTGTTCGCGCAGTGGACTCCGCGCGGCAGGCCCGTTCAGAGGCCAGTAGCCGGCTGGAGCAAGCGACTGCGGCGTTGGCAGCGATCACCGCAGACGCCCCGCCAGCTCAATCCTTGGAAGATCTGTCTACCGCGCAGAACCAGACCGCCAATCAGCTCGTTGAGTTAGGTGCCAAGATAATTGCCGAACAGACTGCCTTGGATCGTCAGCAGGCCCAACTGACCGATGCCACGATCGCTGCAGCTGGTTTGGAAACACAGCTGTCTGAAGCGCAAGCACGATTGGCTACCATCAGGGCGTCCTGGCGTCAGCTCTCATTCGCCGGCGATCCCACAGCCGCGGTTGCGAGCAGCCATGAGGCTCAGTTGCAGTCCACCAGCACTGAGCTAACTAGGCACTCGGAAACGCTTCAGACCATCAAGATCGAGATCGGAGCGTGGAGCAAGATAGAGCAGGCCCGGCTCGCTCAGGGGCTTCTTGATCGCCGGCGCGGCGAGCGGTCGGAGGATGAGTTCTCGACCCACCTGAATCAACAGGTCGAATCGAAGCGCACGGGCGTGCAGCGCCTATCGCAATTGTCTGCAGCGATGGAGTCGCTCAACCAGTCCCTTTCCTCCGAAATCGCGAACGTCCAGAAAAACGTTCAGGCAGTGATGCCTCGGTGGCAAGCATTGCTCAAACGCGTGGTCAGGGAGCAAAGGTTTACCGGGACGAATCTGAGTTTCCGAAGCTCCTATCAAAAGGCACGTGCTGAGGTATCTGTGCCGCTCCACGGGGGGTTAGCCCCAGTACCCTCGATAGCCAGCGAGGCTCAACTGACGGATCTGCAACTGACGTTCCTGCTTTCAATGGCCTTGGAACATCAGTGGTCTCCGTGGCGCGGGCTCCTCCTTGATGATCCCACACAGCATCACGATCTGGTGCATGCCGCGTCCGTCTTTGATGTGCTTCGCGACTACATCATTAATCATGATTTCCAAGTGGTCATCGCGACGCACGATGCCCTTCAGGCCCGCTACTTCATGCGCAAACTGCAGAATGATGGAATCGACGCACGCATATGGTCACTTGTTCCGACCCCTGAGGGCGTAACCGCGGTGGAAACCCCTTGGCCGGGTAGAAGCCAGATCACGATTGACGAGCAGTCACCACCGGCGCTCGACGATGTGTGAGTACTAGATAGGATCTGAAGGCTGCAGCGACTGTGCCGGGTGTTGATCCGGCACGGTCAAATAATAACGACGCTCTCTGCTGCAATTCGGGCTTGCCGCGACCCAACCATTGCCTCTTAGCCTCATAACTCACCATTCACAACAGCGCGAACGGCTCGCTTTTCCTTGAATCAATAACCTTTTTAAATTGGTTGCTCCGGCTTTCGCTCCATAGGCATCATGGAATGAAACAACAATAAGACGCTATCCATGTCCCAGCACCCGATCACATTCCTCATAGGCGATCGCAGTAAAGCGATTGGGGTAGCTGAGTAATGCCTCTGAACTAAGGATTGCTGATGAGATTTGCGGCTGGTGTTCAACGACCAGAAGCATTCAACAGCGCACTGGCTAGCATGGTCAACACTTGCGATGCGCTTCGCTCAATGGTTAACGTGTAAGAAAACAATAACAAAAAGGATCGCGCGTAATGTCCCAGACAAGCTCTAGCTTCCGTACAGTCAAATCCAAAAAGGGCGATCATGAGGTGACTCGCCATGTCACCGACAAGGCGGAAAGCCGGCTGCTCAGTAAATTTCAGTCGCTTGGCTATCTCTTGTGCTGGGTAGATGACATAGCCAAGGATGAGTCTGACATCGGAGGATCAATCACTGCCCTGTTTTCCTTCGATGCTGAGGTCGCTGCATTAGGTTTTGACCGGTACGACCCGGTGCACATATTGACGGCTCCCAGCTGGAAGATACGTATGTACGCTGCCTGGTGTGTGCTGGGTGGCTTAGAACGCACCATTGCTGCGCAACTCGATTACACGGAGGTTCACAACTACTGGCCTAATGCTGATTTCTGTGACCCTGCATGGGATGAGGAAGTGAGGCAGTGGGCGGCCACCGTCACGAGCTACGATGAGCCTTCTGAATTCAAAATCGGTGAGATAGCCGGATACCCTCCCCGACCGAAACTGGTATTCAAGGTCTGAGGAAGACCAGCGGCGGCTGATTCAGCCTCCGGGGAGCAAAAACTGAGTCTTTGATGGTCAGGCAGTCTATTGGCCGCATCGATTAGCCGTATGCCCTGTGATTCCAGCTACTCAATCGATAGCTGGAATCACAGCGACACTCCCGGGCGTCGCGCTGGCGGCGCACCGCCACTTCGTATTGTTTGATCACATCACGTTCGGGCCGCTCGGCTACCCCTGATGCATGCTCTAGAAGCCCGTGCCAATCAACGAACATCTCGAACGTTATCAAACGACCAGTCCGCCAGCCCCTCGCAGCCCGCTACCAGGTAATCCGATCTTATCCCCAAGGTCGGATCCGCCATGAATGCCATGAAGTCTAAAGCCTGGCTCTTCGCGACGGTATCTAGCGAGTCCCACCAGGAGATCCGGATTGCATGATTCTCGCAACACGCGAGCGAGAACCGCAGCAACATATCCTCAATTTTCCCAACGCCGCGCCCTGATTCAGCCAACGAATAAACGAATCGCTCGCAACTCAGATCGCTTGATTCATGCCACGCCAAAACGAAGGCCCAGCCGTATTCGGTGCGGGCTGTGAAGAAGACCAAGAGATCCAGATTTTTGGTTTCGGGGCTCAGATCCTGTAGCTGGCGGCCTTGAAAATCAAAATCGGGGAAGATCAGTCCCGAGGCCTGCAGCGAGCATCGAGATGTCGAACCAAAGATAATGAACTTCAGGCCGGTGAAATCACTGGCCGAGAGACAGTGATCGTAGATGAGCTTGTGACGCTTGAGGCGCTTAAAACCGAGGGACTGTCCATACGCAGCGCCAGCCAGCATCTGGCGTTGCTCAACTCCGAGCCCTGGGTGTTTGAACATCTCAGTGAGGGACTTCGACGCGTTCTCTTTGACGAAATATTCTCGGCAGATACTGCGATATGCGTACAGCGCAACCTGGTGAGGATCGATCGACAGGGGCCGATCATCAATGGGTGAGAAGAGCTTGTTGTCGTGCTGCTTGCACATCCCTGGAAAGGTTGACGCGCGATTTACCCCAATTTTTTTGGGCAGTGGTTTGCCTCCCGTTTCCTTCAAGGTCGACAGGTCGGCATTGACCCGGTACACATGACCATCTTCAGCAATCAGGCCCAGTTGTCCCCGTTTCTGTATGGAGTGGGCCGAGATGATCTCGTTGCATTGCACGCCATCACTGAAGTGCAGGCAGCGCCCCCTCTTGCTCTGCAGTTTCATCGCTGCCTGATGTGCATTTGCGAACGACATATCTGAATCCTAGGGTACGGGGTCACGGGATCGGGCTCGGCGCGGCGTCGCCGCAGCCCGTATAACAGGAATGGTCGGCTGTGCGGTGGCCCGATCAAGGTGCTGCGCTATACGGCGCAACCTCCAAATCTGGCCATGCCGACTCGATGCGATTTCACCGTTATTTCTTCGCAGCTTCAACCCAGTTGGCATAGGTAGTTGCTGCAGCCTCAAGGCGATCCAGTGTCGGTTTAGTCTTCAGTCCGGCGATCTTTATCGCGAGTACCGCAAGCTCATCCGCTGCATCTGGCTTCCATCCATGAGCCACCGCCCACGCCCTGATGTCATCTGCGTCCAGAGAGTGATTCTTCCGTCGCAAGATTTTGAGAGTCCGAACAGCATGCTCCTTGTCATTAGGATGTGAGAGCGGGTTGGACGGGTTCACACGGCGGGTGAGTGACTCCATGGCCTTGACTACTACCGGGTCATCTATCAGTTTCGCCCGCTGAGTTTGCCGCACGCCATCTACCATGGGCGACCAAGATTTAATCCACTCGGCCACGGCGTCTTCACCCCAAGGTAAGGCAATCACCGCGGCCACCTGACCTGCAGCATCGACCTTGTCCATGATGTCCTTGCTCGCGTACGGACAAATGACCAATGTACCTGGCGAAAAGTATGTCAGCGTCCTCTTTGTCATCAGCCGAGCGGGCTTTCCAACCACCGTAGTGCGCTCACCTTTTTCCAGTGCCTTGACGCGGGTCGCGCCCAGGAAGGCACCGATCGTGGTGCTCACCTTGATGTTGGCCATTGCCGGAACGAGAATCACGACTTCATTGATGGCGTGGCTCGGGTCGCTGCAAAGGTTCTCTGCGTATCGGAACGCTGCATCAAAGGCATCGTTGGTAAACACGACTCTGATAGGATCTGGCACGGATAACTCCTTGTAAATTCGAGCCAACCATACTCGGCAAAGTGCGCGGAAAAATCTACTCCTGGAGGGCCGATGCGCACGCGTCTGATCGCCGTTTGCAGACGCGAAAGCCTATGCGGATCACGCAACCGATCCCCTCGTTCGTATACCATTGCGTGAACTTAGATCGAGAAAGGTGCATCTGCTTTGTCCCCTACGCCCCTTACCGCCCGCGAGGCTTACCAGGTAATGCGCGACATCGCGCTGGGAGTTCGCACCATGCGGCGCTTAGGCATGCATTCCTGGGCTGAAATCTATACGGGGCTGATGACTGTCGAGGTGGATAGCTGGGTGATCACCTTTTATAATGATTGCGATATGCTCGACTACTGCGACAGTTGCTACTGTGCTGATGGCCGCGCCTACAGATTTGATTCATTCCAGCGATTTGGTACCGACCCTGTTGAGCTGCTTAGCACTTGGGAACATGCCCAGCTGGAAAAGCTACTATCTGCTCTATAAGCCATGGCGCATTAGATTGTCCCCGCGCCTAACCCGCTGACGGCCACGTTTCTAAACGAGCAGCCCGCCCAGCCTGGAGTACGTCCAGACAGGCCAGCAGTCCTCCAAATCACCCATGCATCGTCACTCAGTCACCGGATGGTTCGGCATAACGATCCCTCGCGAAGAGCCAATCCTCGGGTATTTCCGACAACGATGGGTCACCTGCCATCATCGCCTCTGTCGGACGCTCGCTGCGCATGGCTTCGATTTGTTGTGCCAAATTATCGGCGAACCATTGAAGTGACTCGAACTGGGTCGCGACTCTCAAGAAATGCTGTTCGCTTAGCCTGAAAACACCGACTCGGTTTTCCCAGTCATCGGCAATTCCCTTTCCCTCAGAGTTGCCGCGCTCCTTGTTTACTCTTGGCGCGATCTGAATGGCGCTGATGCCATCCATGAGAATCACCGGTTCCAACGCCCGCTCATCCAACAGCTGCCTCACCACTGCCAAGTCAATCAAGACGAGGCACGTAAACCGTTCCTGCATGAACAACACCGTATTGGCGGGAGACAGTGTGACGGTGAACGATTTGTGATGCTGCCAGGTGGGTTCAGGAGTTAGAGAAACGGTCAACGTGGTGGGCGTTTGATATTGCCCGTGTAGATCTAAAAAAGCCTCGGCCCTCCCAGCAACATTCCATCCGCACAGGTACGTCAGGCCAAGCTCAGGGGCCACAACCGCCGTCCCATGTTGCTGGGCCTTCGTCAGACACTCGTTGATCTGATCCTCGTAGCTGACGAGGGGAACAGAGACTTCAACGCGCTTGGCATTGGCCAGTCCTCGAAAATTCGGCGCGTAGTCATTTGCAAAGAACTCCTGCAGCACCCGAATTTGTTCCTGCTGCTTCTTCACGCGCATGTTGGTGTTCTTAGAGCTTTTGATCTCCCAAGGTAGTGGATCGGCAGCGCCCATCAAGCAGACGTCACCGTGGCGGATCACGTTCGTAAGGTCTGACAGGATGGCAGGCACGTTCATGGCCAAAGCCCTGCGCAGAAAGCGATACTCGTTTATGAACCCAGTCTTGCCGAGCATAAAGCCCGGGTCGCTCTTCACCTCGTACTCCCCATCAAAATACAGGTGCTTGAGGCTGTAGGAGCTTTGATAGACACAAGCGATGCCATCACCAAAGCATTTCCACAAAAAGATCAAATGGTGGAGATCCTGGATCCGACTAGCAGCTTTTGACGCTAGGGCCTTGAGGATTGTTGATCTTTCCCTCGTTGAACCTTTGCGCTTCAAGGATTGCATGCGAGCTCTCGCCTTCTTGAGCCGCTTTACCCGATGCTCAGCTGTGATGATCTGTCGGAGCAGAAAGCGCTGGAGAGTCAGCACTGTGCTGAGGTCGTCAGGATCTTGCCGAATCTTAGAGAGCAGGAGCGCGGCCAGCCCGAGGTGTTGGATTTGTCTGGGAAACCTCATGACCATGGCCCTGCTTTTGGATGGAAGCCGCATGGTGGACGACGAGCCCATCGGTCATCAAGTCGCATGAACTGCTGGGGCTCGTGGGAAACACTTCCTGAGTGGCTTGGTCGGTGGACGTTAACCATCAACCGGTGGCTGATTCCCGCCTCGACTCGATGACCAAGTGGGCGAACTGAACCAGATTCCGCACCCCTTCTCTACCCGCTCGATCTAGATGAAAGCCAAGCATCCCTACGGCCCTGGGCCCATCTCTGTCGCACTTTATTGAGTCGCCGACCATTGCGATCTGCGAACTACGCTCGCCGAAGATTTCGCCAGGTGTAACCCCTAGAGCACTGCAGATGGACTGGTAGATCACGGCATCAGGCTTCATCGCGCCAACCTGATAGCTGAGGGCGTATGCATCAAGGTCAGGAAAGGCCTTAAGCACCGCGGCCCCATAGGGCTCGCAAAGATTCGAGCAGATGCCCACCCTGACGCCGTCTGCGCGCAGCATTGCTACGGCCTCAACCCCATCCTCAAAGGGGCTGATAGAGGCGATCTCGCGCTCCAGATCGCCTTGCAGAGCCTTTAGCCGAGTGGGCGAAATGCTGATACCCAGCTGACTTGCAGCCTCTTCCAGCGGCCATGGGTTGCTCATCAGCACCCGCACATCGTTTGGAGAGGGCGTGCGGCCATGAGCGATGCCATCCTTGAGCAATTGCCGGAAGGGATGAAGCTTGCTCCTAAGTTCGAGCACAGTGCCAAAGGCGTCGAAGACAACAGCTGTAATCATTGGAGGTACCTCTTTGGCTCGCACAGCCTGACTTTCTTGGACACTCATCACAGAATTGCGAACGTATCACCCTGGCCGAATTTGTCTATCCCGGCGGCGGACGAGTGGACGACCGAGGATCAAGCGCACTTTTATGGAAGATCGAGTCGAAAATCCGGTTTGCCCTGCTGTCGTTCAAATGTGGCTGGTGACGATTTTACCGTGTACTGTATATGCATCCAGCACCACAAGAAATGCTCCTATGAACCTCATTTCCCTACGCCAAATCACTGAATCCGAGCTGCCTACCCTCCTCCAGGTTCTGTCAGGTCGCGCCTCGGGCGGCTTTCCCAGTCCAGCGGCCGATCACTACGAAGCCCGATCTCCCTGGACGACCTGGTAGACCTTAGAGCTCCACACGTCTGGCTCGGTGAAACGGAGGGGGACAGCATGTCGCCGGCGGGTATCTTGAACGGTACCAAGCTTGTCATCGACAGGGCACGGACGCATCAGGTTGGCAATGTGGTGGTGGCATATATCGACAATCAGCCTGTGGTCAAACGTCTGGATCGACAGCTCAATGGTGGCTGGATGCTGAGCTCTGACAACCCCAAGTACAGATCATAACACCGGCGTTGCACGCGCTGGCTTCGTCGGTCACGGCGTACCACGTTCAACAGCTGATTCCTGGCTACACGGTCTGCAAGCGCACACTCGCTGAGAGTGCGCGCTCAGAGACCCGTCATAGCGACAGCGCTTGCTCCTCGCCTTCAATCGTTAAAGTGTTCAGGACTTCAATGTCTTCATCCTCATCATCCTGGGAGGAAGCGACTGCGGGTGACCATTCGCGTAGCTCAACGACAGCTGGGAGTTTGTCCAAGGCGTGCGTTGGTTCGATACCGAGGTCGGCCAGGCGCTGGAGGAGCTCGGCGAAGATTTCTTCTTTATGCATGCTCCAGGATGAGGCGAAGCACCGCCAGAACGTCCACCCTGCACGCTCAAGGATACGCTGGCGGTTCATGTCCGCCTCCCATCGATCAGGGCCATGGAAGGCGTCGCCGTCACACTCAATGGCCAAGCGATTATCGTTGGCGCCCTCAACGACCATGTCGAGTCTGAATGCGCCGCTCTTCACCTGCGGGATCACACGGTATCCACGCTCAACCAATCGGGTGAACACTTGCTGCTCAAAGCCTGACTCGCACAGCTTGATAAGGCCGTCCTGATCGACCTCCTCCTCAGTCAGCGGTTCGCTGAAGTACTCAAGGAGCGTTCGGCGCACGTCTTTTTGGGAGAGGTGATCAAGGGTAACCGATCGAATCAGGTACATCCTGTCGCGCGCACGGCTGGCTGCCACGTTGAACCGTTGCTCGGCAGCATTGCCCGAGAGCGGGTGACAATTCTCCGGGTCAGCGACGAGGGAAATGAAGATGATATCGCGCTCGCTTCCCTGGAAGGTGCTGGCGTCGCCACAGGCAAATTCGCGGGCATGGAGCTCTGCTGCAGGGCAGCGTTCGCGCACCAGTGAGTCGATGAATTTTGCTTGCTCCATGCCCCCCAGCAGCGTCACCACACCAATCGAGCGACCCGCATATTTGTCGTTCTTGATGAGCGCCTGGATTTCCTCAGCGATAGCTTCAGCCTCAAGCTTGTTGCAGCCCTTCTTGTTCCGCACCCCGTCCTTGACGTAGATGTCCACCAGCGGTGGATCGAGACGTTCAGACGGGCGAGGGATTCGAAGGGGCTGGATCGCGCCACCGTAGAACTGGTTGGAGTAGGAAATGATGGGAGGGACGCAGCGGAAATGCTCACGCAGCATAACCATGTGGCCCGCGAAGACTCGGGACGCCAAATCGTACAGTGATTTATCCGGTGTCATGTCCGCCCCATAGGGCTGGTCGTTCAGATACCGGTTGCGAAGTTCGCCAATCCGTTTACCCGATTTGAAACCACCATCGGGAGAGACCTGCTTGTCATCCCCTACTACCAGTACCTTCTTGGCTCTGACGATCGCGGGCAGAGCCCATAGATCTGACTGGCTCGCCTCATCGACAATCACCAGATCGAATGCGCCGATCTCTGCCGGCATGGATTCAGATATCTTGGCGTGACTCATGATCCAGCAAGGCACAGCGCCGGCGGCGTCCTGCATGCACTGCTGGGCGTCACGGCGGTAACGTTCCGCGTTCGGGCCTGTCCCTTGCCCAATCTTGCGTATGGCCGTCGAGTAGCCGGCGAGTGCTTGCAGCACCATAGGACTGGCATTGGCTTTGGTGGAAAGCCACGCTGCTCGGCTCACGACCTCCCGGTACATGCGAGCCAGGCCCGTTTCAAGTTTTACTCGTTTGCTATTGAGCTCAACGAGCTCGTGGCGCGCTTCAATGCTCTCAAGATGGGAGCGAATCCGCGCGTGTTGCCACGCCTCCTTCCAACTGCTTGGGAGGGCCAGGTCTTCAGCACCGTTCTCAACGGGGACAGTCAACAAGCGCTCGGACAGCTTTTGCGCCCCAGCCTTCATCACTTGGTGTGCGCCTTCGCGCACATGATTCAAATGTCCCCCCAGGGCTTTGATCCGCTGCAATTCTGTGAGCAGGTCTACGTACAGGGATACGATCCGATGCGAATCCTGATCCGGGCTGCCCAAACACTCCAGGACGAACGACCGGAGTCGGTGGGCAACAGGGCTATCGCCCGCAACTTGGGCTTGCAGAATCGCGAGCGCGGCTGCAGCGAGACTGAGATCAAATCGCGCCAGGTTCTGGTTGAGCTGATCTCGTAGGCCACGTATTTCTGCGATTGTCAGGCGATGCATGCTATCCGGCGCATCCGCGAAGACGGCTTCGCAGAGCGGCTGCACCTTGTCAACGTAGTGTGCAGTGAGATCGACGGCTGCCTGGACTGCGATGATGGTCAGCTCCAGTTCCCGGAGATGAGCCATGCCCGATTGAAGTCGAGGGATCCCCAGAGTTTCAGCCAATGGGTTCCACCTTGCAGAGAAGGATCGCACGTCAGCGTGAAGCTTCAGATAGTCCAGGACAGTCTTCCACTGCTCAGAAGACTTTGGCGCCGAGCCATTGATACGGACGTGACTGATGTGTGCCTTGGCTTGAGAGGCTCCAAAGCTCATGAGGCCAAATGGCTTACCTGTGTCGGCAGCTCTTTCGACAGCCTCGGCCGTTTTCTCGCAATCCAAAGCCTCATCTGGGAACTCAACAAAGTTTTCCAGCATCACCTTACGGCGTTGTATCAAAGCCTGTGCCACCGGGAGCATGCCTACCAGGACAGAGAGTTCACTGTCGTAGCGGCGACCTGCGGCCTTGAGGCGCAGCTCCAGCGACCAAGGAATTTCGGACTCTCCGCCCTCGTGCAAGACCTCCAGTTTCTCTTCGCACAAACTCAGTTCTAGAACCAGCTCCCTGGCGGCTGCAATAACGATTTCGCTGTCGGACTTTAGAGGCTTCAGCTCACCCTGACCCAAGGCATGTTCAAGAGACTTCAGCTTGCAGAGTGAGCCGTGGAGTTTGCCAATGTCGGCCGCTGCCGGTAATTGCTCAACTTCCGGCAAGCTGGCGTCGACGTACACAAGGTCATTTCCAAGCTCGCGGCGAGCTTGTCTCAAGTTCTTACCGACTTCACCATCAAAGGGCAGCGAATGTTCAGGGGATAATGACAGTACGTCGTCAAACCAGGCGTATTGGTCTGCGCCCTTCATGAGCAACTCGGCAAGCTCCTCCGCACGGTATTTCGCATCGCCGACCTGAATATCGGAGAGCTGAGTCAGCGCAATCTCATTGACGCGACGATCAAGTTTCACCAGCTCGGTATGAGCGAGGTCGATGGACTGGTGCAGGCGATCAATCTCTCCCCGAGCCAGGGATGGATTGATTTGCGAGACCTGATGTTGGATCGCCTCGATCGAGCCTTGGAATTGCCGAATACCCTCTCGGTCACTCGTCAGCAGTGCGACCGTGAGAGGCCTGACCTCAGCGGGTATCTTGGATTGGAGTACCTTCAAGGCTTGCTCGCCACGAGAGGTGACCAGAACGCGTTTACCCGTCGCGAGGTAATGGCAGATGATGTTCGCGATCGTATGGGTCTTGCCGGTACCGGGAGGGCCTTGAACCGTTACGCCGGGAGCGTGCTCGAGGCGTTGTACGATCGTGACCTGCTCATCGTTGTAAGGGAGCGGAAAATACAGCTCCTTCGGCTCAGCGGTCGATCCATCCATGCTTCTGCTGGATAGCCCACGGAAGTTTACGTGCTGGTAATCAAGGGCGATCGTCGAGGCCGGGGTCACTAACGCAAGCGGGCCCGCGGGGAGTTCAAGACACTCCTTGAGCTTCTCCCGAATTTTGCGCAGATCATTGATCAACCAGTTGCTCGGTTTAGGCCGTGCGAACACAACCCAAGCATCGCTTACCTGCAGAGTTTCACTTGGCTCAGGGAACCGCTGGGCGCCGTCCCCCATTAGCTCGGCATATTTGCCTTTGCTGTCCAGGCTTCTTGCCGAGAGCTTTAGCACATCACCGAAAGTCGATGGCAGGAATGGGTTCAAGGGCGCGTCGGCGTGTCTGCCCAGGTGATCGCGGATGGCCCTTTCGCACTCGCTGGCGCCAGGAACATTTGCGTTTATCAACGCATCGAACTCGATCATCGGTTCGGTGGCTCGCGGGCGAACTTCGACCGCCATGCTCTGCTCGTTCAACGATATGTCGAGTGCCTGCGTGAGCAATGGATAATTGAAGCCCTGCTGCACATCGTTGATGGTTAGCGTCCAGGCGCTGACGCCTATGCCCCAGACCAGTTCACGAGCGGATTTTCCCGTCTCCATCTGCTGCATCAACGCGAACATGTCGCCATAAAAGCTTATTGTCCTGCGACGGGGCTTCTCGTGCTCAGCCCATTCGTGCCACTGAACCAGATAGGTCGTCAGCGCAGCCAAAGCTTGCGCACGCACCTCAGACTCAATGACGGCAATGTCGCCTTCAGGGTCTTGATCCTGCTGTTCGCGAATACGCTGATGAAGCGCCTGTTCAGCTAGCACGGGTGGCTTGGCAGGGTTGTTGCTGACGGTGATGAGGGGGCTGTAGTCTCCGCCAACGGGGGTCGGAGCACGTGATTCCTCCAGTCGTTCGATCTGCAGCCAGACGTTGTCGCCCGGAAACTGGAGATCAAAGTGCAGCCCTGGAAGATCCAGAAGCGCCGCCGGCTGATACACATCATTGACAGAGCTTGTGAGCTGAAAGCGCGACGGATCAAGTTCCTTGAGGCTTTCCTCCGCATACTCGAACAGTCGGCTGAGGAGCTCATTAGGCGTCCGTTGCATGTTCATACTCCTTAACAATTCAGGGCGCGGTCACCGGTAAATATGGCGCCAAGGATGCCATATTGCTTGCCGCCATAGTTTCAAAATCGCTCGGTTCCGACGAGTGTCCGGGCGCCCTGCTCGGCTTCAGGCAGCTCCGTAAGCTGGGGGCGACACTTGCGGCCGTTCAGAGCTTGCAATGATCGGATCAAGCTTCATGATCGGAGCCAATGGTGTGAATCGCTCAGCCCTGGCAATGAGCATCTGAGACAGGCGCTGATGAGCGAATGTCCAGGCTGAATTGCCTGCAACAAGTTGACGCGGATTTCCGGTGATCTGATCCATGCTTCATTTCCTCGGTCGTATCGAAGGCTTGTCGGGCCCGGCACTGTCCTGAACCTCTACCGCTGAGTGGGGATCGCCCCCCTCCCCCAGGCTCGGCCTAGCAAGCTCTGCCTGGCGTAATTGATCGTTCTCGCTTTGAAGCTGAGCCATCCGCGTCATGGCTTCTTGCTCACGTAGATTCGCTACAGCGGCGGACTTGTGGAGCGCCTTGGCCTCTTCACGCTGGGCCGAGAGCTGCTCCTTGAGATGCTCGCACACACCGGCGGACTTCGCCTGATCCTGGCGTAGCGCCTCAATTTGGGTACTTAGCGTTTGGACGAGGGCTTCCTGAGTATGCAGGGCCTTGGTTTGCTGCCTGGCTTCAGCCAGAAGACGTTCGTTGTCTCGGTTGAGCCTCGTTGACTCGTCCTGCTTTACCGCGATGGTTTCCCGCAGCTTGCGTTGTTCAACCTGCATCTCGTGCAGTTGAGATTCGTGCCTGCGTTGATCTTGATCACGCTGCTGCTTTGCCGCCTCTCGATAGTGCTCAAGCGCCCCGCGGGCCTGGACGTGCTTTTCCTCAAGCGAAAGGATGTGCTTGTCCTTCTCGGCAACAAAGACCTCCAGATCGGAACAACGCTGACTTAGCCCTGCATTCCGGTTCAATTCGGCCTGCAGTGAGGAGTGAGTGGTTGCGAGTTCTGCACTCTGTGTCTCTAGCGCGGCGGTTTGGGTTACGGAATGCCGCTGCGCCGCAGCCAATTCGGATCTAAGTACCTCGGCTTGGCCTTCAAGCGCCGAGCGTTGCAGCTCAAAAGCCGCAGTAGCTTCGGAGATGGCCTGCTGACCCTCTTCCATCAGTTGATCCAGGAGGGTTTGCACCATGCTGTTGAGCGAGTCACTCAGACGCTCGCGTGCTGCCGCTGGCTCGCGAGCTAAAGGGTCAAGCTCCTTCAGGTAGCGAGAAATGGTCGTTTTGGAGCCTGTATTCCCCAGTTCAACGCGCACCGCGTCAATGCTGGGGTTGGCTCCTCGGGCTAGGAGAGCCTGACGTGCTTTTTGCACAGTAGCTTTGTTGATTCCGCCGCGGGCCATAAGGCTCTCCTACGATTTCGTACTGTGTTACATGACATGTATTTACGTATCACCATTCATCAATATTACGCCCTTTGATCTCGCGTAGCTAGGAGACCATAATGGAGACTTATGGCTTCTTCACTGACGAAACGGTCTTTAGGCGCCGGTAAAAGTGTGGAAAGCTGGGATCACGCGGATTTTGAAGGCAAAGGGCGATGGACAAGGCAAATCGGTACCTTGAGGCGGGCACCCGCGAGAACACCCGCAAGAGCTATCGGGCTGCGATCGAGCACTTCGAAGTGACGTGGGGCGGCTACCTGCCCACGACGGGTGATGGGATTGTTCGCTACTTGGCCGAGTACGCCGACAAGCACGCGATCAGCACACTCAAGCAACGGCTGGCAGCGCTGGCGCAGTGGCACATCTCCCAAGGATTTCCAGATCCCACCAAGACACCCGACGTGCGCCAGATGATCAAGGGCATCCGAGTGGTGCATCCCGCCCAAGTGAAGCAAGCAGCCCCGCTCCTGCTCAAGCATCTGGAGCAATCCGTAAAGTGGCTGGAGTCTGAGGTTGCCGCCGCGCTGGATCGCGGTGACTTCAAGACCCTCCTGCGGCACAGACGCTCGATTGCAATGGTGCTGATTGGCTTCTGGCGTGGCTTCCGCGGAGATGAGCTGGCCAGGCTCACGGTGGAGAACACAAAAGCCTATAGCGGTGAGGGCATCACGTTCTTCCTGGCTTACACCAAAGGTGATCGCCAGCACGAAGGGACAACCTTCCAGACGCCAGCATTAACGATGCTATGCCCGGTTGAGGCCTATATCGACTGGATCACTGTCGCGGGAATCGCCGCAGGCCCCGTGTTCCGGCGTTTGGATCGATGGGGCAATCTGTCGGACAAGGCCATTCGCCCACACAGCCTGATCCCCATGTTACGCCGCATCTTCAAGGAAGCTGGGCTGCCTGAAGAGCTGTATAGCACCCACTCCATGCGACGAGGCTTTGCGACCTGGGCATCGGCCAATGGATGGGATATCAAAAGCTTGATGGGCTATGTCGGCTGGAAGGACATGAAGTCGGCGCTTCGATATGTCGACTCGGGCGTGTCGTTTGGCGGCCTGGCCGCAAAATCGGCGTCACGGGGGAATGTAAGCGTTGCCCAATTGGAGCAACGCCCAGAAGCCCGGTGATTTGATGACTGTGATCTCCACCCGGCCATAGCAGCTCCTACAGCCCAAGCGTCGGCAGGTGAGGCTCCAAATGAAGCTTAACGAGGGTGCGTGTGAAGGCAACGTAGGGTTCGCCAGAGTTCAACATGGCCATTAGATCGGTGAGATCCTCGCCAGGGTCAACACGATCCCCTAACGCACGCTTGATGTGTCGTATGCAGCTCATTACGCTCCGGCCATGTCGTGCTCTAGCTTGCAGCAACTCCGCCCGAGCCAAGCCGAGGTAGTGAATGCTCGCCTCACCCTTCTTGCAGACCACACCATTCACTTTTACGGGCTCGACAGCTCCGTTATCGCTAAAGACCAGGTGATCGTCTGGATCGTCCAAGCAGGGGTTCAGCAATAAGGGGACTTCGACCCTCAACGCACCTGCCCGCTGGGCTCGGGCGCTGTGTGCCGCAATTGGGAAGAAGTTTGACTTGCCGATCACTCGTTTCTGGTTGTCAAAGTCTTCTTGCTCTCTTGGGCGATTACAATCTGCGCAGGAGATCAGGAGGTTGCTCCACTCCGCAGCCAACCACCAGTAGCCATCGTGCACGGGCGCATTATTAATAGCCCCCCTCTTTGATCGTTTCGCTGGCTTGGGCTTGAAGGGCAGCTCGACATCTTTCGCGATTTTACCTTTGGGGCGGTAGTGCTCGATGTCGCCGGGCTGAGTGCCGAGCAGGGATGATTCGCAAAAAACACATTTGCGACCAAATATCTCGGCAAGCCTTTGTCGCACTGATTTGGCTCTATACGCCTCAAAGCTCAACTCAACCCCGGCAGCTAGTGCCTTGCGGTTTGCTCTGCGCTCACGAAGGCCAGCTAACAGCAGACCATCAGGGATGCTTCCGTTGGGGCGTTCCAATTTGATCATCTCCCTTCCCCCTCATCAGCCGGAGTCGGTTTCGCCACCTTTGCCATCAAACTCTTAAGCCGCGCGACCGTGGCGTCAGAGAGCTCCCGAGCGCTCGTTGTGGTATGCGCAGGGGGCTCATCCTCTTGATCGGCATCAAGGAGCTGCAGCGCCAGTCGCTCGCGACGCGTGGAACCGAGGTATCGGGCGTCCGTCAGACGCTCGATAAGGGAGTCAAGCTCGACCTGTTCTGACTTGGTTCGCTTGCGTTTCTTCATGAGGAGCTCGTAGCGCTGGATGATGAGATCCATCTGCGGATCAACCGTGCTGCGCAAACCGAAGTGCTCCGAGGCAAGTAGCTGATCCACCCGCAGGCCCGCAACGGAGGGCAGATCATCGAGAGCGTAGATCGCACCAGTCTTGTCGCGCTTCAAGACAGCCACCTCTCCGTCGTAGAGCCCTCTCAGGCACAGCGGATCGTGAGTGCTGTAGATGAATTGGGCCCTTGGAAAAGCTTGGCGTAAAGCGCTTAGGCACTGAAGTCGCCACGCTGGATGAAAATGATTTCCCAGTTCGTCGATTATGACGACGCCTTCGGCCGATTCGATGGAGGTCTCCGAGCGGAATAGCACCTTCATGATCTCCACAGCCATGCCAAGCATCGATTGGTAACCATCACTCAGCTCCCCGATGAGCCTGGCTCGAGATCCTCCGATTGAGAGCCGAACGTCCCCTTCCTTTCCATCCTGTACGACCTGTACCTGGTGCTCCTGAGGCATCAGACTCGACAGCACCGTATTAACCTCATCGAGACGGTGTGGGGACAACTGCTCCAACCACTCAGCCGGATGGCTCAAAGGAAGGAAAGGGTCAAATAGGTTATCGATTTTTGCGTGAGCTTTACCTGCCTTGGGCTTATGACTTCCCCGCGGCAAGAGCCGCGTGGCCCCGTAGGCTAACACCAGAGACCTCGAACCCTTTTCACTGAACAGCAACGGCTTGTCGCGGCCCAGTGTTATCGACACGTCGTGCTCGGCGCCTACGATAGAAACAGACACGCCCCCTTGCAATGCGCCTTCTGAAAGGAGGTCGTTGCTCGACAGCCTCATGCGTCCTGCGTAACTCTTGCCAGCGAGACAGAGCGCCAGGGCGCGTAAAACAGTACTTTTTCCAACCCCATTTTCTCCGAGCAGCGCAAAGCATGGCGCTCGAGGAGACTCGGAGCGGCTCAGGTCTAGATCGAGGTGCGCGATTGGCCCAAAATTCGTTATCTGGATCCGTGACACGTACTGCGCAAAATCCAGATAGGTGTCTATCCCTTCGCCCGTTTCCGTATTTACTAAAGGCACCTTCGAGAGAAGTCGATCCGTTTTCGCAGCAAAGTCGGAGGGGGCTTTATAGGTGTTGAGCAACTGACGCCAAACCGCGCGATGTGCGCCACCACCAGCGGCGCGCGACACACGCTCATCGTGTGTGGAAAAGCTGAAAAGCCTTGCTTGATCGGCACGTGCGCTGACCAGTTGCACCCGGTTGAGAGCAAACAATTTGATCGTCTGCTCGCCGACATGACTGAGAGGCATGACCATCCCAGCCGCTAGGAATCTGAGGTGTTCATCAGGATCATCTCGGCATGGGTCGATGATCAGAGGGCTCTCCAAATCCACGATCTCGTCATAGCTGAGGTTCGGCGGAGCATGCTCGCCGTCGACGGGGAACCGGTCAGCCTTGTAACGGTTGCAGGTCGGGCATGCCCAATACAAATTGCGCCAGTCGAACGCCAAGTGGGCATATGGCTGCTCGCTTGCGTAGGCTCCCCGTCCACCGATGCGCCTGGGACGGAAGCGCTCAATTTCCCCCTTGTCCGTAGCAGTCTCGCAATAGCAGCAGCTAGCGCGGAACGCTTTGCTTAGAAGATCCACAATTTCCCGACGATGACGATCCAATACGGCCGGCATCCCACGCCCGGACTTAGTCGACACCCCTTCGTATAGAGCCAAGAGCTCATCCACCGGAGTGTCAGCTTGGTAGCGAAGCAGAAAATCCGGGCATGGTGATCGTTTGGTAGGGGTCATCCTTGGCTCCGCGGGCAATTTTGTAAAAGTCGTCTATTCAGCCGCACTTCTCAGCGGGCCGCAACTTGAAGGTTGCTTATCGCCACTACTGTCGCCTGCGTCCGCTCCACGGCTGTGGGCAGCCAAGGCTCGATCTTGACGTCGCGCTATAGCTGACCGGCTAAGGCTTGCCGAACTTTTTCAGAGTGCTGCATCCGTAGCTTGGTCGCTGTAACCGTCTGGGTGGTTGTCGCGACCTCAACCCTCAACGCATACCTACCTGCGTAATTTCGCGCTGAAAAGACACGATCGACGTGGGCTGCAAACTGTTGCGCCAGCGCAACGTCCTCCAGGTAAAGGGTGTTGAACGTCAGCCGACCTGTAGGCGATACGTACAAACCCGGGACGATGTCCTCGTCGTCATAGTGAGGATTTTTGAGATTTGCGGGCAGGAGCCAATGCGCGAGGTCAACCAGGATGGTCGCGTACTCTACGGTGCGCTTATTTGGAAAATCGCCCTGAGAGCGAAGCCTTCCGTGCTGCGTCATTATCTTGCTCCTTGCTGACATATGGCCGATTTCAAGGCTCCGTTAGGCGGAGCAACTTGCATTATCACAAATATTGAACCAGCCTCAACGTCGGCATTTTCACGGTGTTTTTTTGAAGCGCATGGCCCACTGGCGTTGTGTGCGCGCATTTCGGAGGGCCTATGGTTCCGATGGAAAGCGACGCTCAGCGGTTGTTGAGTGTATTGGCAGCGGCCACAAAGCTTGACCCCACGCTAACCTGCGAGCGAACCGCCCTGCTCCGTCAGGGAAGCGCAATTCTGTGGTGGGCCAACCCCGGCCAACCTGCGTTGAGCATTCCGACACTCAATCGCTACCTCAGCCTTCCCATCGAAAAGTGGATCGCCGCCTCGCTGCGCCAAGGCTTCGAGGGCTGCTTGCAGGTCGACAACGAGCCCAGCGTTCTGTGTGATGACATTGCGCTTGAGTACGACCCGAACGAAGGCCTTGAGCGTGTACAACAGATCGTAAAGGATGTCCGCGACCGATGCCGGCACCGGCCTCGCGGCGACGTCGAGTATCGCGCCTTTCGCCTGACCCTCTGCGAACAGCCTCACATCCATACCGCCCAAACACTCGACTTCTTGATCGAGTTGGGTGTGCAGTTCAAAGCGCTGTTCGAAGATATCCCGGCGCATCTCATAAGGGGCGGGAAGTTTTACCCTTGCCCCTGCTGCGGTTGGCCGATGCAGATCCATCGTGCAGAGGTGTGCTGTGGCGCTCAGTGGTGCGAAAAAACTGTGGGTGCGTGTCTCTGGACGAATGGTGAGCTCTTCAGCGTCCAGACCGGCAGGCCCATCTCGGGCCAAAGCGCAGAAAACCGGTATCGCCTCAATACAGCTCTTTGGAAATTTACTCTGATCCCCGGTGTTCTGGAGCGCAGACTGCGCGACCGGCTCGCCAAGCTGGGGCTCAAGCCGACGCTGTGGCCCGACGTAGACCGTGGGGATGTAAAGGTCGAAGTCGCTGATCAGGAAATCTGGTTGGATGCGAAGGTGTGGCGTTCTCCGGCACTTCTGGGGCATCAGCTGGCGAGCAGCGAGTCAAATGGCACCTGGATCGTCATTCCCGATTACCAGAAGGATTACGTGAGCTCCCTACGCGAGCAATGTGAGTCGCGGATCATTCTCACCGAGTCCCAGTGCATCAGCCGGATTACCCGCCTATGCCGACGCTAACTGAAAATGCGACCAGCTTAGCGCTGGCGCTCGCCGTCAAACACATCAGCAAGGAGCCAATGCTGGCTGATGCGGAAGCCCTGCTTACCGGTCGCCCGCATTTGTGGCTAGGTTGGGAAACGGCGACACCAATCGCTCGCCGGCAAATAATGCAGCTGATCAAATTCCGCCCTTATGACCTAAATTTCAGCGGAAACTTCATCGATCAGGCGAGCAAGCTCCTGCAGTCGCCGAAATGCCCGTTTCGTGTAGCTGAGGTTCTGCAGTCCACTGACGACCTGGTTGCGGCCAAGCTGAAGGAGAGAGACTTCTATTGCCTCAAACCCGGCTTTGATCTGGACGGGATGATCGAGGAGCTGCTCGGAGCCGTCAAACAGGAGCCCGTAGCATCCCCTTCGACCGTACTGCCGCCAGAGGGCCCGTTGAAGCTACGCGAGCACACCTCGGACGGGTATCGCACCTTCGTGATTCCAGAGGGCTTGCGTGAGCGCCTGGACGCCCCTGGAACTCAGCTTGCTCTACGCCACGCGTCGTATACGCCGTCCCTTCGCTGGGATTGGCAGACGCTGCACGATAGCGCTGCCCAGTTGGATGCTGCAGCCGCCGACCCTGGATCAAAATTGCATTCGAGCCACAGGACGTCGCTGGCTAACATCGTGGGCAAAGACCACTGTGTCGAGGCCAGTGCCGGCGAATTTTATCGGGTTAACGCACCCACCGGCTCAGGCAAGAGCGTGGCGATGAACCTCATCGCCTTAGCAAGCGCAATGGCCGGCCACCGGGTAGTGATTGCGGTTCCCACGCTTGCGGATGTCCGCAATACCGTGGAAACGCTGAAGCTTGAGGCGGGCGTTGTTGCCGGCTGTTTGCAGATTGCCCCGCTCCACTCACAGCGCAAAATTGCCAAGGCTGGAGCGCATTACGAGGCCTTGGGGCGGGACGATCATCCCTACGATTACCGCTGTTTGCTGGACTATTGCGCCACTGATGGATCAGTTAGCAAGGCGGACGACGAGCCCTGCTTCAATTTACAGATAACCAGTCATGATGCCGGGCCGGAATCCGTCAAGAGGCTGCGTAGCTGCCCGCTGCTTTCGCAATGCGGTAAGCGCCAGATGCTTGAGCAGGCCCTGGCGGCAGATATCGTCGTGGTGAACCACCATGCCCTGATTTCCAGCACGACTCGGATTCCCGTTGAGGGTGACGGCGCAGCGACTCGAAGCATCCTGGAGCTGCTGCTTCGCTCCTCCCCGCTGTTTCTGGTGGATGAAATCGATGGCCTGTTGCAGAGCGCTATCGATACCAGCAAATTTGAACTGCCGTTGAGCAACCATAGCGAGCACAGCAGCCTTGCTGAACTCTATCTGGCCATCTTTGGGAAGGACAGCATTCCCGACTTGGACGACAGGGTGCTGTTCCGAGTCCAGCGGGCCTGTCCGGCGGTCATCATGAATACGACGCGCCTGTTGAGCCTGGCTCGCAAGCCGCTGCAGTGGCCGAATAGAGAAACGGTCTGGGAGCGTGCAGATGACCTCTTCATCAGTGAAAGCTTGGGCGTGCCTGCAGACGATCTGGATGCCGTCTGTGGCTTCAACGAGAACCCCATCGCGCCGCACTTGCTAGAGCTGCAAGCCCTGCTCAGGACTTTCTCTCGCAACAACCCGCAACCCAGTCCAGATGAGATTTACCTGAATATTGGCTCAGTACTGGATCATCTGGGCACAGCCAAGAAACTGGGCAGACATCTGAACGAAGACAAGCTCAAACGCCTGAAGGCCGCACTGATCCTGCGAGCCAGCCTGCATTACATCGAAGAGAGCCTGCGGACGTTGTATGCCGATATTCCGGCGATGGTGCGAGCCAAGGTGCCCGCTGCCCTCAAGGTTCAACAGGATCTGGCGGGCTCTGCTCCGTTTAGCCCGACTCCGTTGGGCCCCTTGCAACGGGTCGTGTATGGGTTCAAGCGCAAACGCACTAGCCGGGACACCTGGTCGCTGCAGGTCGTAGCGATGTGTGGGGATCCCCATCGTACGCTGCAATTTTTGCCTAATCTGACCTCTCAGATTTACGCAGGTGTTGATCGCACCTTCATCGGATTCAGCGCCACAGCATTCTTCCCAGGTGCCAGCAGCTTTGATCTAAGAGCCAAGACCTTGGTGGATGTTCCTGACGTCAAGGGCAATATTCGCTTTGAGAACGTTCAGGTAAGTGTCCACATTTCGGGTACCGACATCGAGAACCGCCTTGAGAGTGTGCGGTACCTGGGGCAGGAGATATGGCCGTGGCTGAACGCGAAGCTTGCAGCTCTAAGCCTGTGCGAGACGACTCGGGAACGGGCACGCCTGCTGCTCGTGACAGGAAGTGATGCCGAAGCGGAGGAATTGGCCTCGACGCTGTACGAGATCAGTGGCGGTGAAAGGAAGGTTGGGTGGATCAGGGGCGGAAAGAAGGCCGACCGCCAGGATCGTTTGCCACGCTCTCACAGGCTCACCTACGACGAGCTTGCCGACTACGCCAACGGGGCCATTGCCGATGTGGAGCTCCTTGTCAGCTCCATATATCCAATGGCGAGGGGTCACAATATTGTGACGCCCGACGGTAAGTCAGCCTTGGGAGGAGTCGTTGTCTGCGTGCGGCCGATGCCCTCATCTGATCAACCTGGCAACAACTTGGCCCACCTGTGCTACATCGTTGGGGATCGTGTTCTGCCCAACGCCAGCCCCGGTCTAGCGCTGCTGGAAGAGCGGGCTATGGCAAACAGGACGCTCAACGATATCCGCACCTCACCGCCCTACTTCAGCCGTCAGCCTAAGGCGATCCGGCACTTCACGATCATGAACGTCTTGGTGACCCTTACGCAGTTGGTGGGCCGCGCACGCCGAGGGGGAACGCCGGTGACCTGCTACCTGGCGGATGCGGCGTTTTTTGACAGCCGGACGACATGGGCTCAATTACTTCAGTCCACCATCGGGACGTTGGAGGAGGCAGGCCAGTGGGGGGAGTTCTCTCGCCATCACGCCGGGCTCGTGGAAGCCATGAATCTGTACATAGAGCAGTCGCAACCTGACCTGACCCAGAGGTATCACGATGACCCTCCAACTGCGGACTAACCTTTTCCAGTTCGATCCTGAGGAGCTAATGCCGGTCTATCAGTTTGCGGCGACCGATGAGTACTGCCACGGGTGGAAGCAACTCACGAAACTGTTCGACAAGCCAAATCTGCCGACCGCAGGACTTGAGGAGATATTGAGTGCGGTTTCTGGCGGGCCAGTGTGGGTCAACTATCGACCTGACCCGAAGGGCCATGTGCCTGCCATTGCCTCAGCCAATGCCCTTTCGTACGACCAGCTGTGCAATGCGATCAGCTTCTGGGCTCAAGAGACGGCAGAGGGTGGCGAGGAGTTGGCGCACTACCTTCGGCCTGGCGACGCCCAGCCCCTCCATGCGTCGACCCTGTTTGCGGATCCCAAGCAGTCAGAGTCAATGTACAAGGTCGTGCCTTGGATGTTGTCCAGTCGGATGACCGAGCAACCCATGGAGTCATCCAAGCCGTTAACGCTCAGCCTGTGCAGCGATGCTACCTTGCTTGCATGGGATCACCCACTGACCTACGCCAATGAAGGACGTCGAGCGATCGCGATGCATGCGATCACGACTCAGCTGGTCTTGGTGCACCGTCGCGAGCTGCCCTACGCGGCAGTCGGAGTGCACTTAAGCCATATATTGCCGCAGTGGCGGCACGCTACGAACAAGGTCTGGTTCAACACCGGTCGCGGGATTTCTAAGTTTGCAATCCATATCCCGCCGATGACGGACGGGAAGTTCACCACCCAGTACACCACGGTAGCTCACAAGGTGCTCAAACAGCTGGGCTCCCTTGAGCTGCCCAAACTCGGTGACGGCGATCTAGAAATGGCCGGTAATTTGCGCCCTATCCATGCACATCTACCGCCGTTTTGGCCGGTCGGAAACGGTGCCGGCCCACTGTTTCTAGATCAGGCCAGCTTCCACTTCCAGAGGTCTGTGACGAGTGCCAAACCTATGCTGGCGCGGCGTGTCGGCAAGATGATTGCCGTTCGCAAGCAGACTGACGACATCCCAGTGGCGCCGATCAAGGTAGCGGTGATCACCGCTCACACCGATATCATGGCGAGGATCGCCGAGGTCGGCGAGCACCTGGATGACCTCACACCGGTATTTCTTGAAGGGCGCAAGCCTGTTCTGACCCTGCAACAGGTACAACGCCCTGGGGCGCTTCAGGCGCTCACCACGCAGACATCCTACGCTCACGTCAAACAATGGTTTGAGAGTGAGGTACTTCCCGTCGTACAGCCCATGGGTGCCGCGGTAGCGATTGTTGAGACCGTTCCCGCCGTTGCGAGTAAGACAGACACCGATCCTAAGCACATCCTGCGCGCGCTGTTTGCAAAGCACGGCATAGCCACTCAATTTCTGATGCACATTCCCCCTACTCCAGCCTCAGGTACTGCCGACTCGACGGGCCCTGCGCCCGGGGCAATGGATAGAAAGATGGGCAATCGGATTCAGAAGCTGGTTGCTAAACGTCAAGCTGCTAGCGATGACATTGAGCCAAGTGTCGACTATCCAGCGATCAATGGTTTGCTTGATGCGATACGCAGCACTGGCTACACACCACAGCCCCTGCTGCAGGTGAAATGCAGGATTAAAGAGGCTCTATCCCGGTCTGAATGACGGAGCCGGCCTTGGCGTCCCCCCTTTGCCCAAGGGTGCCTGGGCTCTGCCTGTGCGATCAGATAACCAGACCGCGCAGATGACGGGCGTGCATAGCAAGTCTCCAACAGCGCCGGCTTACATAGGGTCTAAGATCGGTGTTCATCAAGCCGAACATCAACCCAGTGTCTATTACTTCACCTCCTACACGAAGCACTACAGCCGCATGCTTTCTCAGCGGCAAAAGACTCGGTATGACGTGGTGCAGGCGCGCCTGCGCGATTCATGGCAACAGTTGGGCGTCACGGAGTTTGTGATGATTCAATCGGGGGATTTCGCGCACTCCGATCAGATGGCTTTGCAGGTTGGACTCTGGTGCAAGTTTGCACCGCTGTGGGATGGGTTTCTGCGCCTACCCTCGCCGCTCCATGCTGCCTGGCAGATCGCCGCGGATCATCCAATCATCGAGCGCCACCGCAAAAGCAGCTTTTGAGCTGCGCGAAAGACGCACTATGTTGGGGGGCGCATACCCCGGCTATCACTGCCAAAGTGACTGAACGGTGCTGCGATCTTCACGCGCGCAGCAAAGTCCCGAGGTTACGAACAATCTGCGCACCAACCGTGGCAGCGTCTAGGCCCCTGAGGGCTGCAATCCCTTGAACCGCGTCTTTGACGTCGAGCGGAGTCAAGGGCCGATCACCTGCTTGCACGAATGGGCCATCCGTCTCTGTGAGCAACCGCTCAAGAGGTAAGGATTCAACCAGGGCGCGGTGCTTGGTGGACTTCAGCATTTCCACGTTTACGGAAAAGTAACACCCTAAATCCAATGCTCGCCTTGCTTCAGAGATGCTCCCCGTAAACCAATGCAACACCACTTTGCCTCTATCAGGAGGCAAGCAGCGCTCGATGTGCCCCAAGACCTTGGCTGCGGTGCGTACGCTATGAACGGTCAGAATCTTGCCCCCCTGCTCTGAGCAGGCGCTCAGAATCCGCTTGAAGACCCGCTCTTGAGCTTCAAAGCTGCTGTAGAACTTCGGCCCGGCGTCCAGACCGATCTCCCCGACATACTTGGCGTCGGCCAGCAGCCTTTCGAACAAGACAATCTCGGACTCTCGCTGTGCAACCAATTGCGGATGCAGGCCCAAGGCCACGCGTACATGCCGAGAGGTTTGAGTCAGCTCCCTGTTTCTCGCCCAGGCCTTTGGCGTAGTTGTAACCGCCAGGGTAGCGACGGCTTCAGCATCACATTGGCCGATGAGCGCCTCATGCTCCTGATAGAGATCGAGGTGGCAATGAAAATCGACCCACCGGGGGCGCTCGCGGGGTTCGCTGCTCATAACGGTTTGGCTCTCACTCCCGTCAGGTATCTATCCACCTCGTTGAGCCCATCGATGTAGACCTGCTGGTATGAGGGCAGGTCATTGGGGTGATCGCTCAACGGGCCAGGCACGTGGATGTCAAATGTAGGGCTGCTAGGAACGTTCTGCATCCTGCGTATGGCCAACTGAAAAGATCGCACGTGCTCACCATCTGCCTTGTTCGTATCCAGGATTTCAGCATGCAGATCTGGAATTAGATAGGGCGTGATATCGTCACCACATCCATGGGCTATCGCAGCCCGCCTAATGATGCATGGTACGCAGTAGCCGCAGTGCTTTGGCTGCCGATTGGCAGGATCCCTGTGATACCTGGCTTTCCCTGCCGAGGAGCAGGACATGGTCTTGTGAACGTTTTCTTGCAAGAACAGGCGGTCAGCGCACTCCTCGGCCATCTGGCCCTTCGTGCGATGTCCATACATGTTGTGCAGTCTCATTCCGAGACCAAGGCCTGCAAAGATTTCATTCATCCTTGCCATGTAATAGGGATGGGTAGTTCGCGTACTCAATGCCCCCAAACGCAGGGGGTCAAGGGGGACATTCAATGAGATCAAGCCATTCTCAGGCACATGGATGATCATCTCTTCACCAATGGCATCCGCGGCAAGAGCGGCCAACGCAAAGAACAGAAACGACCTCCCTCGAAGCGTATCCTCCCCATCAGACACGGTCACAATGCCTTGCGGAAAACCGACCCGAGCCTGGACATGATTGATATCTGAATCGGGATAGCGCTGCTTCAGCGCGGCAAGACACTGGTCTTGGTAGGTACTTGTGCTGTTGGCATCCCAGTAATGGCTGACCAGCAGCGGGGACTCACCGCGGGCAAGCAGATCAATGGCACCTATGAAACTGTCCATGCCCCCAGAGAAGAGACAAACGCTGGTGGGGTTAGCCGACTGGAACAGGTCACAAGGCGGGGAAAGCTCCTCAAGCCCGCTAGGACGATCTCTGAAGAAAATACCCCACCGATCCCCGGTGAGAAAGTGCAATGTCGACTCGAGCAACGTAGTCAGAGAAGACCATAATGCAGGATCGGAAACGGGCACGTAGAGATCGATCTCGCGTGTCCATGCGTTTTGAGATTCTGACGCTCTCGAGACTCTCGTGTCTGCTGCGGTTAACGCACCTGCCACCAGCGCTAAATCAATAGCGAGCTCACCGGGCGACATCCCCATGGCCGATAGCTGGGCGACTGCCTGTCCGATGCCAAATCCCAGGCGCTGATGACCATCAATGAAGGAAATCTCGGTCTCATGACTACCGGGATGTTGGATATCGATCGTGTCTGTATCGGTACCGCCGAGACGGCAAATGATACTGTGATGTCTCATTGGGCGGCCTCCCCGGCTGCTGCGATGATTTCAAAGGCCGACTCATAGATCCTGCTGATAACCCCATGGATCTCCTGATCCGTCAACCGAGGCAGACCATCCAAACGGTCTGATAATCGCCCGCGTGTTGCGCCAGTAATGAAGGAATGAAGGTCGCTCTGCATCTGCTCTACTGAGTCAACGTCCTCAGGAACAGTGATCCCCCGATGACCAAGGTCGGCCATCACCATGCCTTCGATGGACTGCGATACGAAGTTCAGGAAAAACTCATTCATCATCTCTGGAGCCATGTCGGCAAAACTGGTCTCACCCGATTCCGCAAGCGCAATGACATTCTCAAGCATCGCCTGCCGGGCTACAGCTTCATCGATGGCGCCACCGGGTGGGCACACAAACTCTACAAGAGCGAGAAACACCTCAGAAGAGGGTCGACCCGCGAGGCCGTTCAGGTTCAGTTGGCGCAGTACTTCGGTTGCACCGAATCGCTGCACATCCCGAATCACACCGAGTAGTCGACCGGCTGCTGCGCGCGAGGCGCCCATACGTCGCGCTGCCCGAGCGGCCCCACCTGTCCCGCTCCTGACATAGGTTGACAGTGCCCTACCCAGAGCGCTTGAGCTGCCAGTTCTTGCGAAACGGGTGAACTGGGCACGAGACGGCCCTAGACCTGACGTTCCATTGTTGCTGACAGGCCCCTGAGCTGGCTGATTACTTTGGCCATTTCCGCCTGGACTTGCGCCTGTGCCATCTGAAGGAGCAGGACTGCCTGATTGAGTGGGGGCACTCGATGGCGCTACGTCATCGACCCACGATGGAACCAACCCCGAAGCGGGCCCACCATATCCTTTTGAAGTTCCCATGCTGCATTCCTTAGCCTTTTTGGCCTAGCTCCAACACCTGTTCTGCGACCACTTTGATCCGTTTGTTGTCTACCTGAGCGACCCACTCTTTTAGAACCGCATTGAATGCGGCCTTAGCGGTCGGTTCGACTAGGCACTCGCCCCAGCTAGAGGCGGCCCATCCGCCAAGCTTGTCGACTGGAAGTCCCCGAATAAACTCGACCAACCTGCTCTGAAGCCCAGGATGCTCTTTGACCATGCTGGTCAAGCCATCCAGACCTAGAGGTGGCTTGTCAAAGCTGTCGCCCTGCAATATGCGGTCACGAATAGCATCGAACACTTCTTCGGAGTCGGGGGCTGATAGCTCACGCACTGCCGCAAGCACAGGAGCGCTCTTGATCTTGAGCCGTGGGCCCATCAGGGTTTCTACCAGAGCTTCCAGATGGCTGGTAGCGACGTACCCTGCGAGAGAACTACGTTTGTCCCGCGTGACGAAAACGTAAGGCCTTAGATCGACACCAGCAAGCGGTGGATCGATATTCGCCCAGTTGAGTGCCCAGTCGCTCTTCAGCCACTGCTGAAGCTCTGCGCCAATGGCAATAGCTGCCCTTGGCTTGCTTTTACGAGTTGGCTTGATTTCATCTTCATCATCTTCTAGATCCTTCGGAGCGGCCTTGGCCCGCGCCTCCAGCCCTGCTATCGCTTCTGGAATACCGTCAGGCGCAAGAGACGCAAGCCTTGCGATCTGCTCATAGAAGTCGCTGTAGAAACGTTCGGCCAACATGATTTTAGCCAACACAGGACGGCGTATGTCGCCACCGAAACCACGCTCTTCGGCGATCGCCTGACGCAACATCATGGAGTTCAGGAAGCGTTTGATCTGGCGCGGGTTGCCTCGCGTGCCCTCACTCAGGATCTTTGTCACATGAGCGCTGATGTCCAGGGCCTGGCTGACCTCATCAGGAAGTTTTCCTCCCATCGCAGCCTGCACGACACTGCGCTCAAGGCCCTTGCTCTTCCAAGGCTTCTTCATGTCTTCGCGAGCAATCGCTAGCAGCTTTTGAAATTGGGGACTCGACGAGGTTAGGGCGTTCTCGATCTGTAGCAACGTGATGTACACCCGGGTCTCGGCCAAACCCAGAGCTGGAATGCGAAACGGAACCTGGATCAGCTTCTCAAGGTAGTTGCGGGCATAGCTTGCGGGCCCGGAAGCTTGCGGAAGGTCTGGGAAGTGTTCCCTCACTGCGTATTCAATCATGGCTTCATCGGCGCCGATCACGAACGCGGTACGCTCAACGAACAGGAACAGACGGATCGCTTCGAGTGTTTCAATGGCTGTCTTGGGAAGGCAGCGGTCAAGGTCATCAACGATGACTACCAATTGGTCAATGTCCGCGGCATCCAACAGATCCTTGAACTCTTCACGGAATTTGTGAATATGCTCAGGAAGCTGTTCTGAAACCTCCTTGCCCTCCTTCAGATACTCGCCGATCTTCTCTGCGGCGCCGGTTAGATCTTCCCTGCTGATGTGGTCTGATGGGTTGGTCACAACCGAGGTCACCAGGTCGTACACCCCCTTTAACTGGTCAACTGTAGGTATCCCGGTCATTGCCGTGAATGCGAATCCACCAGCCTTGCGGGCAACCTTCAGCCAATCAACCCGCTTGAGGACTTTCGCGGCCGCATCTGCAACTTTCTTCGAGCCAGGTCTTGCGCGCTTAAGCTCATCGACGATTGTTTCAATGACGACGGTTTTGGCGTCCTCGAACCCCTCAAACGTCCAGCCATTGAACCAAATGCACAGGACGCGGCCATCTGATTCCAGCTCAGCCTGCGTCATACGCAGCACACTGGATTTTCCTGCCCCCCAATCACCGTGCACCCCGATGGTGATAGGGGTGTCGGGAGTGTCCTTGATAAGCCGTACTACAGTCTTGGAAATCGCGTTGTAGTACAGCAAATCAGTTGCGGTTTCCTGGTCGTTTAAAAACACTGCGCAATCCCTCGCATCTGGGTCATGAAGTACCATTTATACAGGCAATCAGCCACTAATGGCCAACCTATGAGCGTCATCAAGCCTCCGCACATGATCGATTCAAAGTCGGCAGTTGCTTAAGGGCTTATGGGCTTCTGAAACATTGCCTGACCCCAGGAGCACCTACCACGACGCTAGGGATTGGCTGGTACATGATGGGGATCACCAGAGTCGAGCTTGGTTTCTGATTCACTGCCCCAAGGTTGCTTAGGCGAAAACGTATGCCTCTTCGGGAGCAGGAGCTCCAGCGCGCAATGCCGCTGCTCTGACGATGGAGGCAACGTTGTTTGTGGGCGAGTCCAGTTTCTCTAGTAGCGGCCCTGCGCATAGGAGCGCGCGTTCGCCACAACTCTTGGGCCTCTGCCCACCCTGCGGTCAGGGGCGTGTCGACCAAGCCAGGCGCCACAGCGTTGACGCGAACGTCTGGCCCAAGCGATGCCGCGAGCAAGCGGGTCATGTGATTAAGCGCAGCTTTGCTTACCGCATAGGGAATCGAGGCGCCCTTAGGACGGACACCCGCATGCGAACTGATATTTACGACGCAACCTGCTCGGCGGAGACGGGCGGCATCGCGCAATGCCGACTCGGCCAAAGCGACAAGGTGAAACGGCGCCACGACATTAACCTCATTAAGTTCGTGCCACACCTGCGAACTGGCAGAGGCAAGGTCGCCGTGCGGTATGACTCTGCTAATACCAGCATTATTGACCAATACGTCGAGCTGCCCCCAGGCGGCAATAGCCTCGTTAACAAGCCTGACCCTGTCAGCTTCGATAGCAAGATCCGCTTGCACGTAAATAGCCTGCTTCATTTCGGCAGCCATAGCGCGACCCGTATCCGCAGAATTTCGGGAATGGAGCACCACTGCATAGCCTGCCAGGCTGAGTACACGTGCAATGGCTGCGCCGATGCCGGAAGTCGATCCCGTAACCAACGCGACGCGTAACTCGTTATCGATTGTCGGATTGGATGTCATATGGATATCTCGAATGGGTTGCTAGAGAACCATACCGTAGCACCAAGCAGGCAACGTCGGCGTCAGACAGTCACGATTCGCAGGTATCCATTTGCGAACTCAGTTTGGCTCATGTTCTGTGGCCCGAAACTACGCTTGTGGTTGAGACTTGCGGCTGCGGGCAGATCAGCTGTTTGCTCCAAGACTACGGGAGTGTGGGTAAATCCAGCGGCTCGCATGGCTAGTTCGGTCATACACCTGGCCGGATGGGTGACCACTAGCGAAATCCCGAATATGCTCGGTAGAGGGTCACCTCCTCCCAGCGAAACTCAAGGTCAATAAAATGCTGCTCACGGAAGATGCGCTTGAATTCGCCCGCCGGCACATCGGTGCCTACTACGACACCGACTTCTTCCCGAAGCCCTTCGAGTTTCTGGCTGTCTGGCACTGTTGGGATGAGGTCAAAGCCTACCTGCTCGCAACGCCTCTGAAAGATGTTTTGAGCAGTCAGCCCCGCGTCTTGCCGTGGCACAAGGCCCGGGGAGGCTGCCGAGTCGTCCATCAACTCGAGCCACTCGATGCGTTGATCTACACCGCCCTGGTTTCCCTGGTGGCCGAAAAGGTCGAGCGGGCGCGCATGGGGCCGGAGGTGTCCTGCGCCTACCGTATCGAGGTCAGTTCCAACAGTTTCTTCTCTCGGGGTTCGGGCTTTGACACCTACCGTGAAAACTGTGAGCGGCTCGCCAGCCAACATAGCTATGTGCTGTCCACGGACATCAGCGATTTTTACAACCAGATTTACCTGCACCGCATCCGTAATGGACTGGAGGAAATCGGCGCCGGCCCTGCCCTGGCCAAGGAAATCGAGTCGTTCCTGATGCGGCTCAATATCAAGTCCTCCCAAGGTCTGCCTGTTGGCCCTGCGGCCTCGATCATCCTGGCTGAAGCGGCGTTGATAGACGTCGATCAGTTCATTGCACACAGGGGACTGGAGCATGTTCGTTACGTGGATGATTACCGGATATTCAGCGACGACGAGGCTGAGCTGAAGGCCATCCTGGAAGACCTGGTGGTGTACCTGCACCAGCAGCACAGGCTTGGCTTGGTCTCAGAAAAGACCAAGATTCAGGACTCTTCGACCTTCCTCCATGTGGAGCTAAGAAACGCCTACCAGCTGGAAAAACTCGACCTGATGCGCAGCATTGAGGCCGGCAATCAGTACGGTGAGTACCATGACGAAGAGGCAGAACAAGATGGGGATGAGGGCGAGGATCAGGATGACGACGATGGCTCCAGCCTTGGGGAACGCCTCTCTGAAGCCCTCATGCGCGCCAAGGAATCAGGTGCGATCGACCTGGGTGTGATGCGAGCCATCATCAGACGAGCCAAGAATGCCCGGGACTATACGATTGCCCCTCTCCTGACTGAAGATCTCGAGTTCTACCTGCCGGTGATCAATGACGTAGCGCTCTATTTCGATGCCTTATCTCCTGCTGATCATTTTGTGCTGGCGCCAGCTCTTACCCATGCATGTCGTCAGGGTCATCTGGAGAGCCAAAGCGCGAAGGTTTGGATGGGCTGGTACCTTGCAAGGCATGTGAGGGCGAACACGCCAGTGTTGAAGCAGTACGTCCAACGGTGCGGCACCGCCATTGCAACTGCTGCCGAGCTTTCCAGAGGAAACCGTGCGTGGTCAAAGGAGGCAAAGCAGCGGGTATCGGGTACAGCTTCGTGGGATCGTCGGGCCCTGATCCTGGCGCTCAGAGGGCTGTCTGACGATGAGCGCAAGGTGAGCCTGCAGTTGCTGAAGAACAGTGTGTCCTTGACCAGGCTGGATGGCTGGGTCTGCAAATGGGTGCAGGACGGAGCACCGGGGTTCTGAGATTCGGCAATCGCTTCGGCCTTGATGGTGATGTTCAACGCGACATCACCACAGGCACTGAGTCAAGGAACGGTTGATGGCAGGCAAGTCAGCTTGGCGTCAACCACGTCCTAGTCCGGATTACGAGGCCCTCAGGTTTCGGCTTGCACCGTTTCCTCATCTGACTCGAGCTTTCTGGGTTTACCCGGTTGGAAGAGGTAACGCCCTTTGGCCAGCAATACCTTACCCACGAAATGCGGGATTGCCAGGCTCTGCAGATCGCGCTCGGGGGCGTCACCCGCCATGCGGTACTGCACCAGATCGTTGTTGTAGAACTGCAAGGTTTTGGCGAAGGCCTGCGCCATCGAATCTGGTTTGGTGGAACGAGGATTTTTATACAACAGCGAAAATGACTCGCCAAACCACCAATGAGCGGTCAATTTGTCCTTCTCTTCCACTGCCTTATGGCGGTGGTAAAGGTTGGTCAGGACGACCATGTCGACGTTGGAGTACTCATCCGTTGGGGCGTAGGATTGATCGGTGAACAGCCCTTGGGAGCCGATCAGATACCCCTCCCATTGCATGATGTCGAGCGGATCATCGCAGCCAACGACCAGTACGTTGTACTCACCCTCACGTGACGCATCCGGGAACTTGCCATGGGCGTCCATCAGATAGTCTTTCAGCTTATTGTCCATGTGCAGGCCCTTTAGCAGCTGATTACCACCGCTCGCAAAGACTTCCTGCAACATGGTGGCCGCGTCGCCATAGTCATCCATCCGCCCCACTGCTCGCATGATGAAGGCGCCGCTCTCGTCAATTTTCTGCTTTGCGGTGTAGTCGGCGCACTTCACTTCGACGTTGAACTTGTACCCTTCACTCTTGAAGGAGCAATCTACGTCCCGCGGCGGCATTACCCTGTCTTCGTACACAAACCCTTCTGGGAAGAAGCGCGCGTAGTGGGTGCAAACTGTGAGCTCAACCGCAGCCTGCAGATACTGCTTTTCAGACGGTTCGGGATCTTCAAGCCGGAGCTTTTTTAGCACCAGGGCTTCAAAATCCGACTTACTCAGAAATGGCCCAATGCATTCCAAGGCCTCCACCACACCTTGGCGATACTCGTTCGCCGGGATGTAGGGATTGCAGACCGTCACTGATAATGGCTCCCGATCCTCTGGTGTTTTTTGCATGTGTCACGTGTCCTGAAATTGAGTGGTTCGTGTTGCCCAGCCCTTCCCCGGCTGGAGCTATGGGCAGATGGGTGGAATCAAGCTCGCGTGGTCATCATTTCGAAGCCATGCAGCTCTACCGAAGGGGGCCAGGGAAGGTGTTGGCACGACCTACCTGGCGTTCACATCCGTCGTTGTGAAAGCACGTGACCTCCACGGGGACTGCTCTCTGCAGTCGTCTCGATGGCAAAACACGGCGTAATTGCGGCAGCACCTAGGGGGCGCCATAGCTCAAACACCATGGCATTTTTTGTACTTTTTCCCCGACGAACATGGACACGGATCGTTACGACCAATATCCAACGACTTGTACTGTTCACGTTCCGCATTCAGATCCGCCAACATACTGAGCCCAATCATCTGGAAGTGCTTCTGGAAGCTGTCGTCGACGACCAAGTTGAGATACACACTTGCTCTCCTGATCCCCTGCTGCGCTGCGGCAGTCAGCAGTTGGCGCGCTCGTTTTTTATCCTGATCAATGAGCTCCCCTTCGTTAAGCACCACCCCGAGCTGAAACTTACAGTCAGCATCGTCTCGCGATACACCCTGCTCAAGGATTGCCACAGCACGCTCAGGGGAATAGCAGGGAGACTCTTGTGCGCTGTAGAGAAAAAAGAGACCAAGGTAGGCTTTCGACTGCTCTGACGTCGCGGCAAAGGTCAGCATTTCTTCAGCTTGGCCAAACTGCCCGATCTGCCGTAGATGGTCACCGTAGTAGACGCTCGCTTGTGGATGTTGACGCGTGGCGGCTTCCTTGAGCGCGTTCGTTGCGAGCCGCTCCATGTCCGTGGCCGGCTCGGTGGTGTAGGCCAGACTCCCGAAGCGATAAAGGGCCTCTGTATCTGCACGCTGCATCCACAAGGTCTCAGAGCCACCGTGGATCTGAATGTACGCCATGGACAGTACGTCCAAACGTGCACTGATCTCGCATGCGCACCGATACATCTCAACAGCCATGGTTTTGAGCGATGTCGCATGTTCTGCGCTGACTCGAGTGGAAATCAGACCACCCCGGCCGCAAGCGCTTAGCCATTCAGCTTCGAGGACGAGCCCGGCTTGCATCTTTGCGTCAAAGGAATCCTCACTCGCAATGGCCTTGCCTACTACTTGCCCAGGTACGAGATCAGGTACCTCGGCAGGGACGATTATCAGCTTGGGCGCGTTGCCGATCAGCAGCCCGTGAAATTCGTAGAGCGCCGACATGAAGAGCTCTCGAGCCTTTCTAGCTTGCTCAATGTCGCCCGTTTGCGATGAGGGTTGCTCATTCTCCCGCAGCGGTGCCAGCGCCTGAGGTGACGCATGCACGGCCTGGTTCCCCCACAAACGAATGCTGTGACAATCGCGTTTGGTGGCGTGGCTTATCAGCTGGCAGTCGTGGAGATAGTTGATACGCCAGCAAAGGTCTTGGTTCCCGAAAGGCAGGCTTAGCTTGTCGCCCACCAGTGAGACCATTAGCTCAAGAAGCTTACGAAACGTGGTCAACGCGTAATCTGGGTAAAGCGTCAGAACTTCGAGCGCAGTGCGGTAGGTACCACTGCTTTGCGCGGAAATTTTTGCCATCACTTCGAGGTCTGTGATGTGTTTGGTTACATCCATGTCAAACTCCTTGGCAGCACGCGAGCAGCGCCAGGCTGCCCGTTAATCAGCAATCAACAGCGGGATTAGTGGAGGGATTCAAGCGGGTCAAAAGCACCATTCTCCTGTTGCCGGTGCGCGATTACGTAAACCCCATCCATCGTAATGACCAACTCGTACTCCTCAACCCAAGCTCTATCCTGAACAGGAGACGTACTGATCGCTACCCCGTCAGGTAGGCCTTGATCCTCACCGCAGAACAGCAAGCCGGTCACACCAATTCGCTGCTCCCTGGCACACAGCAAATACCCTGTGATCCCCTCTGGGGATACAGCCGATCGCGCCCGCTCGATGGCCTTCGGTAATCTATAAATCCGCAAGTTGCCCACTGCTGCGGTCATCGGTTTGTTGTCCATCACCACCGGCAAGCCGTACCCCCTTATCAAGCAGTTCAGCTAGCACCACATCGCGCGATAGACCGGATTCTCCCCCCAGCCTGACCAGAGCTGCAGCAGCCCTAGCTGCAAGCCTTCTGGCTTGGACACGTTGGTTGGTCGAGATCTTCTCCAAACCTCCGCGGCCATGAATAAATGCGCTTCTGAGTTCAAACAGCTCTTCATAGACTTCTGCTGCACCTGGATCATCCAGGGCCGCAGCCAAGCGAAGCGCCACCCTTTCGGTAGGCCCCTTATCAACGTGGTTTCCACGCTGTCTGCGTCTGTAGTCCGCTTGGAGTCCAAGGGCTGCCTCCACGACGGTGAGGTGTGCCATGAACTCATCGATACCGTTCGCCAAAAATGCACGCACCAGGAAATGAATCACCGGTGTGTCGAACAGGCTGGTGTCGGAGGCATATCTGAACTCCGACCAGTGCTCTTGGTTTCGACTCAACAATTGTTCACTCGCCTCATCTGTAAGCGTCAGCAACACAGGGCCCTCTGTTTCTTCGACCTCGCCCCATTCGTCGTGGCGAAACTTAGGCTCCCACGAGAGGGAGTCGGGGTTACGAGGCTCTGAAGGCGCAACAAACAAGTCATCATCGAGCTGGTAAATCCACGGAATCCGAAAGCCCCGCCAGTCCACCTCAGTCATGGATGACCAGTCCTCCCAAGGAGCCAAGAGCAGGAAGAACAAAGCATGCTCGACCGCCGTAGGGAAACGGCTTTCATGGGGGTCGATCTCGCCTAGATCACGACTCATCATCATCGAAAGACCCGGGGTCGAGCGGCCTCCCACGCTCTCCACTACCGGGACGTCCTCCTCCACCACCAGCCAGTGAAATTGTGAGAAGCGGCTTGAGTCGAATGAAAGGTTTGGGTAGTACCTGGTGAGCCGTGGCTTATCGAACAACTCATCCAATTGCGCAGCCGTGAAGTAACCGGTTCTCGCGTCACCAAAATTTAACGTCGGAATGTCTTCGGCCAGATCAAGAGGGCAAATGTATCTGCGCCGCGTGGTCGTTCGGGTGAAGGCCGCGTCCAGCAACGTGTAGGCCTGTTTCGAACTGATGGAGATGGTCTGAGAGCCACCTGAGGACAGACAAGGGAGCCCCAGAGATTTGAGCGCATGATCCAGCGCAAACGTAAGTCCAAACGTGACCCTGCCCTCTTGATACCTTGCGGCGCAGGCCTTTTGTAGCTCGTCGAATTCAGGAGCTTTCCAAAGCCCCCCCACTGGCGTTGTGCCTACGGCCCAGATGGCGTCCATAGCTTCGCTAACTCTAGTATCCACATCCATGTCCAAATCATTGTCCCCATCTGTGCCGGGCAGCGCCTCCGCGGCTTGGCTTCCAAATTGACTCACGGGCAATTACGCATGGTTATGTCGCACCAGACCTCGGTCGCACATGAGAGTCAGTTGGGATCTTAACTCAATCGGGGATCCGCTTTGTCGTCCGCACTGCAGGCTCTGGCTCAAGACATTTACTGCTTGGCGCAACGACTTCGAGGGCCCCACGATACCAGACGACTGCAGGCTCACGTCCTGCTCGGTCTATACGTGTCTCGAATTGCTTTGACTCGTGGAGGATCTGTCGCCAACTGCTATAGCCATACCGTTTCGGAGTTTGTTCCGGGTAGCAACTGGCGATCCAGCGAATGGCACAACCCAGGTGAGTCCAACCGCCCTCGGCAAACTTCGCCTCAGCCTCTTTCAAGCAGGCGTATATGCCGTGATCTGAGCCATCCACCGATCCATGGATCGAGCCGGCATCGAATATCGCCTCAGCGGCTGGGCTTTGGAGCCACAAGGCCAAGGTCTCTTGAGCCTCATTCATGCCCTTGGCCCAGTCACGTAGGTTCAGGTAGTGCTGGTGAGTGATCTTATAGCTCTCCTCCAAGAACTCATCCGCTGCCGAGCAGCCATCCACTGACCAGAGATCGAACCGATCAATAAAGTGATGAACCAGCTGATTGCGCAGACCCACCAGCTCCCGCAGGGCAACCTTCGTCATCTCGTAGTTTTCAGATGGCATCTGAAGCTCGTGCCGATAGCTGAACCAGGTCTGGTCGTCTGTTTCGACTTGCGTTGACTGCGGTCGATCACCAACCGTAGGCGAGGTCATATAGGTATCAGTCAGCATCCCCATCAGTGGGCCCAGGGTCTTCTGCTGGACAGCATTCGCCATCTTCTCTCGGATAGCTTCCAGTTGATCTATCGGGCCATTCAACTCGTGACGGGAGACTATGGCTTTCAGCAGCTTTTCGTACTGCTGCAATTGCAGGAGGCAACGCCCAAGCTTGCGCTGTACCTCCGATTGAAGGCGGGACAAAATATCTGAAGGGGTGGCGGCGTCATCCATGAATAGCGACTCAATCATCAACAGTGGGCAGAACTGGTGCGGCGAGTCTGAATCATATTGGGGGGCTCATAAAGCTTGAATTGTTTCGTAGAGCATGCCCTTTCCAGCGATGCAGGGTTCGATCCTTCCCGCCCACTTTTGGCGCCCTCTAACGGCCCTTATGGCACGGATCAGATGCATAAGTGCCACCCATTAACGCCAACCAAGGTTTAAGCGCCTCCAAACCGCTATGCCTGTCGGCCGAGCTCCAGCAATTCACGTCCGATTTTCCACAGCACAACATCCCGCGATGAAGGCCGACGGCAAGTGCCCCCATACTGCGACGACTGGTCAAATGTTCAGCCTGCTCCAGCCATAAGGTTGGCGAGGCTGCAAGGAAAGCCGCGTGGACGTCAGACCAATTGGGCATAGTCGAACTCCCAGCATAGCTCTACCCTCCGGGCCGGCGTTCCACTTCAAGCCGAGCGCGTGATGCGCATGTCGAGAACGTAGTGACCATTTTGGCTAGACAGCCACAAAGCGGGGGGAGACGACATGAGCGATCAGATGATCCAAGACAACACTGAAATAACGTACTTCATTGACGAATCTGGCAACACGGGGGATCTAATTCTAGGGGGCGAAACCCTGAGCTACGGCGGGCAGCCCTACTTTGGACTGGGATGCCTGGGCATCAAAGACCTAACGCAGTTCGAGGCTGACATCAGCGCACTGAAGCTCAAGCATCGGATACAAAGCAATGATCTGAAATCGACGAAGATCTACAAACATAAGCCAGCCTTCATACTTGACCTAGTAAAGCTGATTGCGAACGACAAAATTCCATTTTTCATCGAGCTGGTGGAGAAGAAATTCTTTGTCGCGACCAACCTAGCTCACTACCTTGTTTGGCCACCTTATTTTTCCGGCCCTGACAGCAAACAGACCGATTTCATCCGTACGGTATTCGCGCAGATACTGACCAAAGAGGCGCCAAACGAACTTTTCACCACGTATTTCAAAGCCTGCCAGAGCCAGAGCAAGGACGATCTACTTCGAGCCTTCGAATGTATTCTCGTATTCGCTCGCTCTGGGCCGACGCCCCAACACGCAGGAATGGTAGAGTCAGTCCTTGAAACAATGGATGACTTTCGGATCATGCTGGCTCAGGAGTCGACGGAAGAAAAGGCGGTGCGCCGTTTTTTACCTTTGCCTGATCCTGGAAAGAAAGGAAAGGAGGTATGGATACTGCCGAATTACTCCTCGCTCACCAATATGTACGCACGCATTAACCATGCTCATGATGGCCAAGTAAAGCGGGTAAAATTGGTTCATGACGTTCAAACTCAGTTTGACGACATCTTATTTTCCGCCAAGAAAGCTGCTGAGGACGCGACTCCTAAGCGAGATGTCTCTCCCATCGCTAACTATCGTTTCCTGCAGCAAGCAGAGCTATCGATCGCGCGTTCTGAGGACTCCGTCGGCGTCCAAGCTGCAGATATTCTTACGGGGTTTATCGTGCGCTATGCCCAAGACCGGCTTGTTTACAACGTCGAACCAGCCCCAGAACTCTCCGCTGCTTTTCACATCATGGCCAATGCTGAGGATGAAACGAAGGGCTATGGGGTCAACTATGTATGGTGCCATAACACGCTAGAGGCACCAGAGTAACGCTAGCTTGAGCCATCACTGCACATACCGCAGAAGCGGACGACGCTGGGCCTTGCTGCGTGCCATTACGAAGGAGCTGCTTGTAGGTTCTTACTATTTTGAGCTTCAACGAGCGTAGCTTGCGTCATCGAAATAAAAGGCCGGTCGGAATCGTTGTGAAGCGGCAGCTCTGATCAAGTGAAGGACGACCTGAACCCTTGCTAGTCGCAGCCTCCATAAGCTACATGACCTTCAACCGCGGCTCATGGTGCCCAAGATCGTGAGGGCACCTGATTCAGAAGCTTGATCGAGACAGACTTTCTGAAGCCTTGGCCCACGAGCACAAAGATCGTGTCACTGGTTTCAAAGATGCCCCGCCCATCGTAGCTGGTCGCGTAGCCGGTCTTGATGCGCTCGTTGTTCTCATAATCGCCGGTACTGTGAAGCAGCACGCTATGGGTGAACAAGACAATGGGCAACCATCCTATGGCAGCCAACGGCTCGGCATCCACATCGGTTACATCAATAATGACCCAAGCAACCGCTGCACAGTATGCTTTGCCCGTTCTGCGACACGTGTCTTGATGAGCTCGGCTTCCGCTTCGGACGCCCCAGACAGCGGATCGCCGTCGAGTGCGATGGCTTCCGCAATATGTAGTAGATGCATCAATCCTCCAATCCCTGTGGTACCTCGTGCTTATAGAGGTGTCCAAAATTCTGTTCCACGGCGCCGGCCGGCTGGATGAGCACATAGCAGCTACCCGTAAACGTATGGGCAAGCAAATACCCATGCTCCCTGGTCAGTTGCATGATGACTGAGGTCTGTATCAGACCACCCTCCAAGAAGCGCTCGCTCAAATCCCCATGGATCTCACCAGCCAGGCACGCCCCATGAGGAAACGCTCGCCGTAGAAATCCGCTGATCCTAGATTTGAAGCGCAGCGATGCAGCTTGAGCAAGTTCGCTAGGAATCTCAATGCTAGATGTCTTCATGATGCCCTTCGGCGCCGAGCTCGCTCACAATCAGAAAGTGATGATCCCCGCGTGGAGTACGCATCAGCTTAAATCCCGACTGAGCTGTCACAAGTTCCAGCGGTGGGGTGGCAACGGTCATGCCGTCAAGGCTCGCCCCAGATTTGTCCCCATACACGATCGCTGCATATCGCAGCCCTACCCTTGCCGCGTTGTAAAGGTACGCATCAATGGTCACACCCCAATCCATGGATTGCGCTCGGATGACCGCACCAGGAATCCCCTGACTCTGACGCTCGACGGCTTCCTTCTCCGCGACACGCTTATGGGCAAAATTGGTCATCAAATCGAAATCTCAAAAAATGGGTCAAAGCCAGTCTGCTCTTTGGGATAACCCCGGGGATTGGAGACGACTCTGCAGCCTGCCAACTCGACGTCCACAGCTTGGTGGGTATGGCCAAAGACCCACAGATCCGCTTTCTCGATGAGGCTAGGCCAATCGTTGGTGTAAGCCGCGTTGAGGTGTCCATCATGCTTCGTCCCAACGACCACGGGCGATGGTGAGTGATGGGTTATGACGATCGTTTTGCCTGCAAAAGGCTGGGCAAGCTGCTCGGCCAGCCAGGCCTTGGCGGCATGGTTGCGAGTGACGAGGTCATCGGGTCTCAGGCGTCGATATCCCGCATCAGCGCGGATGTAGTTGAAGTCATTCATCCACTGCCAAGCCATCCTGCTGGCGGCTACTTGGTCGCCCGTTGAGGAAAAATCCGTCCACGCGGCGGTGCCCAAGATGCGGGTGCCATTGAGGATGAGGGAATCATTTTCTAGGACATGCACGTGGCTTTCTGCGATATCTCGCATTTTGCGCAGTGTCCTGTCGATATGGCCGTCGTAATACTCGTGATTGCCGCATACATAAGCTACCTTGCACTGGAATGCGTCATTTGCCCACTTCACGCCGCGGGCTTTTTTGTCGATGTCGCCAGCGAGGATGACCAAGTCGACGCTAGGATCGAGGGCTGGCGGGTCGAAGCGGTGAAATTCGTTATGCAGGTCTGAGTAAATTCGTAGCTTCATCAGTCGGTCACTTGGGAATTTGCTGTGTTTCGATGTGATTCACAGGTTGTACGGTTTCAGTGCTTCCACACCTGTTTGACCTTCGCACGAGCACCGTTATGAGCTGCTGGTTTCGAGTGCGTTTGAAAATCCATGGGGCCATAACAGCTTCACCTGTGTGGATCCGTATGCCGGATGGCTAGTGGCGTACGCCAGAAAAGCGTGGGCTCAATCCATCCGGCGCCCATTCGCAAACGACATATGCACTGCCATTGCTCGTCTCGAAGACGTGATATCCGTGGCTCTCGAACTGTCGACGTAGGGTGGACGTCCTAATGGTCGCACCATCTCGAAAGCGCCCACGTTGTTCTTGGTAAACCACACCTACCAGGCAGTTGATTTCCTGATCCACCCTCGCACAGCACATGTAAGCGGTGGCAGGGAACTCGAACCGAACACCCATAGCACGTTCGACGCTTGCGGGCGTTGAGGTCGGCTTGACCTCCGCGGCGGTCTGCAAGCTGTTCAAGGATTCATAGTCTGTAGGCATGGCAATTCACTCGATCTGTCCAGGCGTGATGTCCTGTGTTGATGTCCTTCAATGCACTTCGAAAAAAGGCCTGATCGCACCGTTTTCGAAGTACTGGTGGGCCACCACGAACAATCCGCCCGTGTCCGCCTCTACCACCAGATAACCGTTGCGGTGAAACCGCCTCACTACTGGTGGCGTATGCGCTGGCAGACCTGGGGGTAAGAGACTCATGCAATTGCAGAAGATCAGCCCAGTCATCCGCGGCGGCCTATACAGCGCGCATAAGAGAAATCCCACCACGTCATCCTCAGGTATGGCCGCCTTCGCCCTTTGGATGACCGTCGGCAGCCTGTTGAAGGAGAGGTCTCTTATCGTCGACCCGAAGGTCTTGATCATGAATGCCGAAGGATGTGGGAATGCTGGGTTGTTCACTGGTGGTTCCTCACATCAATCCAGGCCTCTCGGCACGCGACCCCGTTCTGTTGCTGCTTACGAGAGGTCAGCACTACCGGCTTCACCCTCTCAGCCGCTCATCTAGTCTCGAGCCGCCTCTGCAGCTGTTCGCCAACTCCCGGACGTAACCTCTGCTGACCTGGGCTCTGCAGCTCGCCTAGGGCTAGAGGATAAAAATCAGAATCGACGGTTTAGGGCTAAATTGATATCTGGTAGAGAGATGTCGCCCTGAGCTGCTGCCCTCACCCGCCTGCCTGAACCCACGCAGCGGTAGTTCGAGCCACGCGCTCACGCCGTAACTGTACGACTACTATATACGGTAGAGTGTTACGGCACAACATGGCTACATCCTCGGTTTTGAGGAATGCCTGTGTCGATGAAGGTACCTTTAGCCGCGATCCTTCGCGCGCTGCGAGCTCACAAAGGGTTGACCCAGGAGTCAATTCCCGAAGGGAGCAATCGTCAGTACCTGAGTCAGCTTGAGCACGGCAAGTCGAGCCCTACCTTGGACAAGCTGCAGGACTTGTCGGAAGCCTACGGGGCGTCTCCCCTATTGCTGGTCGGCGCAGCCACCCTGATCCAGGAAGGCGTCACGGTCGAGGAGCTCATCGAGAAATTTGCCACGCAGATGCGGCTACTAGAATCCGATGGCATCCTCGACGCTGCCCGTGCAGAGGTGAATGGGAACGAGTTGCTCAGTCGTCCAGCCGGCCGTGTTATCGATAGGATGCTTAAGGCGTCGATCCAGGAATGCAAAGCTCAGGGGCTGACTCAAGCTCAAGCATCCCAGAGTCTTGGGGTGAATAAGATGACTGTGAGCCGTTACTGGCGCGATTCTGAGTGATCCTCCGGCGGGCCCTCCCCCGGCTTCTGCAACTGGGCGTCGCGCATAAGCCCGGCTTGACCGCAGATGATCTTATAAAGCCGAGTAGGCCGGCCCTCTTCGCTAGAGAGGCTCGTGTTCAGGAGAACGTCGAAGGCAATGCAGGACGTTATGTATAGCCACGGCGGTTTTGGCTATACACGCTCAAGGCTGCAAAAGATGGCTAAAGACCAGCAAATATCAACCTCTGAAGAGCTGTCCCTATTAGTGATAAGACTAAGGGTGACTAGAGCAGACTCCAGCCAGTTCATCATAACTCTCTCCAAGTAGGCAGAACATCTGCTCCATATTGTGCCTTCCACTCTTTAAGGCGGCCATGGTTAGAGCCCCGAGTTTCCACGACTTCTCCGGTGTGCGGATTTCGATACCGGCGAAGCGGTTTTGTAGTTGAATTCGCAGCGGCCGCTAATTTCTCATCTGACAGAAGTGCTTCAAACAGATCTTGAACCAGTGAAGGCGCAGCAACCGACGCCGCCGGTCTCAACAACCTTAGAACATCTGTAGCACTAAAATTGTACCGAGCTTTTAAGGCTACAAATTCGTGATAAAACCGTGCATCCCTATCTAGAGAAGAGTCATTTTCGATTTTCTTGATCTTCCCCATGAGCGCCAAGTAATCCATGATCGCAGTCATCAGCAACCTCCCATAAAACGGGCACTGACTCGTTGATTATACTCAGTCACACAGATACACAGGGAACATAGGATATCTACGAAAACTGACAGGGTGCCATTGATAGTAATGTACCTCATTTATTATCACCCGCGCTTGTGTCACTGTCCGAAGGGATGCGATCTATGAGGATTCTGATGTCATCAGCCCCGTGAGTCTCATGGGCCTCAACGAGCTCTACCAGCTCCACGACTTCTTGATCCGTGTAACCGTAGCGACGGATTAGCTGATCAAGCTCGGCACTGAACTCCCGATCCAGCTGATAGTTGACGTCGCTGGCCTCAAGCGCGTGCATTTCGCTGTCAATTCGTGCTAGCAAACTTTTAATCTGTAGGTGCCTTACAAATGTATGGGGTCGATTCATAGCTGCCTACCCGCGCGGACATGCCTTGAGTGTAGCGCATGAAATGCACGGCTTAAAGCCGATGCTAGCGTTTAGCATGCGCGTCGCAAAACAGAAAAACCTGTATAATCAATAAATTAACTTGTTGGAAGGGTATTTGAGGAATTCATGACGCGACGGATGGAAGTTCCGTCATTCATTGGCAATCCCACAAATGATGATCGTAGAGCTCCTTCCGTATTTTTCGTTATAAAACATAAGCTTATAGGTATTACACCACCAACCTGCAACAATCGTTTGAGCCGTTTTCGGATGTGAAAATGGCGCAATCATGAACGTGCCAGCCATGCGTGAATGGCATGTTGTCAATTTAGGCTAAAAGACGCTCAATGCGAGCGCCAAATTTAACATTTTGTGGAATCCCGCTTTCGCGACCGTTTTTGGATAGCGGCGCATAGCCTCGCTCTGCTGCCTGCGCCAAAGGCGAAGGCTCTATCTCGGAGGTTTCAGTGCCCTTCCAAAACTCACATTTCCCATATATTGACAGCAGGGTCGTACATTCTTGGCTCACGAATGTGCACGATCTGCTCTGATTTTTGAGGAGAACGGGAGCGAATGGCGACCAGACCGACCCACACTGGGCGTCAATAGCCCTCCGAGCTTCGATGCCTCCGTGGGCGCAGCCAGGAGGGAGGGTCTCATCGCCTAACTCCCCACACCAGTCTCTCCATGCTGGTTGAGCGCTTGTATGGTTAGGGATCTAGATTTCTTTTAAGCACTAGAGCTTACCCACGTAGTTATCGTGACCACCACCAGCGGATTCACCTTGCTAGCCTGCCACCGTTGCGCTCCGAGGTTCTAGTATGCATCTAACTGACGTCCTATAGGCTGGTTCATGTTTCTGCATCATCAGTGATACTTTAGCAACCAAGCCAGGTGAGCGAGCTCGTCAACTGGTAGGTTCTGAAGTGCGCTGTTCCAGATAGCATCGAGGTGATAGGGTTGGAAGCACCGTGTTAATGACTTAAGTTCTTCGCGAGTCATGGGAAAAGAACTGTCAGTGAATATCAAAGCTTGGCGAATTAAACACAGCTCTTCTTTGGAGACGAGATCAAATGCTAAACCAAGAAGCAAGTAAGCAATTGCTAACGACCGTGGCGGCGCCGACTCGATATTTTTAACCATCTGGGCAACAGATGGCTTGTCATACTCATGGGAATTTATCTTCGAACCTCGAGCAGCTTTCAGGAACCATCGAGCAGCACCGCCATCGCTGACCAGGTTGCCTTGGTAGAGGAATATGCCAAGCAAGAAGTACAGTGAGTACTTGGATGGCCGCAGCGACGAAGGAATCGCAGGCGCATATTCCACCCAAGTCTGAACCCGCAACACTATTCGACAAATCCTAGTTTCGACTGATGCAGTTTGGTATCCCGACCTCTCGCAAGAGACCAGGCCTACCCCATGATCGAAATGCCCTCGCGTTGTTTGTTGCATATAGGCCTGCCAGCCTCCAGTGAAATTGCTCAGGTGCCCCTTCTCCAACTGCTGAAGCAAGACTGGCTGGCGATGCGCGGCACAAAGAGCTGAACCTCGGTTACGCCATGCACGCCGCAATCCAGGAGCTCTCATCGCTGATACATCATCCTCTAGGCATTGTGCGCAGAATCGGCGGTTATCATGTTGAGATACTGAATTGCTCGGCAGGCGGAAGCGCTCCGTTAGATGGATGCCTGTCGGATCAGAGAACGCTTCCAGGAAGAACTCGGATCTGTAGAGGTCATCGCACTCAAGATCCTTGGCATCTTGGCAATGCTCTTGGGATCGAGGATTGCCAAGCAACACATCAGGATTCCAACGGTTGTGTTCATCTGCACCGTCAACCTGCGCCGCGGCATTCTTGGGACTGGCGAACTGGCTAAAATTGTGAGGGGTAGCTCGCGCAAAAGGGATGGCCGAAGGCTGCAGCAGCGCGATGCACCAATCCATAAACCCATCATGAATGACCGTGACCGCGCTCGATGCCGCATTTCGTGATAACCATGAGCCCAAAGTTTCGTCATGGAGTGGCGTCAAGTAGCCTGAAAATGCCCTGCGTTGCTTGCGACTGCCGCTCGGGAGCGGATCGATTGAAGCTGCGCACTTGTCACCCGGATAGCTTGAGCTGCCCGACACAGGACTCAGAGAGAAACCCCTTTCTGTAGCTCCTCCAGTAGCGAGAATCGGCGCAACGACAGGCTCATCTGTTCGTGTGATCGAGAGGCCAAAGCTAAGCTCCAGCTGCACCTCTATCTGCCGATCCTCGGCCAACTCAAACGGCAGACGGATTTGCATGCCGCGTGGAGTACCAGATGCGTCGGCCCGGGACGGAAATAAGTCATCGCCCCCGGATTCGCTTCTAGGGCTGAAAAACGCTTCTGATCCTGCCGGTTGTGCAACCGTAGAGTCGCTCGAGTAACTGAGTTGATCGACGATTAGGCTAACTGATGAAATGGCGGCTCCTGCTCCGCTGGTTTGTTGGGCTTGTTCAGTTACGTCTGCTCCATTTTTCTCCCGTACTACCTCCTGATGCCTTGCTCGTTTGGAGCTCGGAGGTGAACTCGGCGATGCGTCATTTGATTGCCGTGGGGAGGAGTCAAACGTGCGGTGGTTGGTGGAAGCACCAGTTGTCACTGAGGCCGCCATAAGCCCCCTGACCACCGTCACGGTGTTTCCGATCAAGCCCTTCGTGTGTGCGTGCAGGATGCCAACGTCGAGCCCGCCGCAGGTCAAAGGGCAAGGGTTTAGCGCTAGGAAGGACGACGCACCCAGGTGGGTCTGCTCAGCCGAGAGATCGAAAGCTGCTGCCACGGAGCCCGGCTTGGATTGTGGAACTAGCACCTCTTGTGGCCCGCTAGCTGGCAGCGGTACGTCCACCCATCCCTTGGCGGTGGCAGAAAGTAAGAATGGGTTGATACGGTTGCCGTGAGCGCCCAGCTGCACGACCGTCGCAATGTCACGGACGAAGCCCAAGTAGTGCTGGTCGCAAGGCATTGGCTCCAGATCGACGTACTCGACATCCATCTCCATTGCTTGCGCAACGTGCCCCACCTCAGTCAATGGATCTCTTAGGCCGCAAAGCACCACGCAGTGCCCGTAAGGTGGTTGAGTTAGTTGTTGGATGGAGCCATAAATATTGTGGACTTTCACCTGGTGCTTATGAAAGAAATCGTGAGCATCTTCGCAGATAACGGCCTGATATCGTCGCAGGTGGATCGCTGCTTCGTAATGCAGCCTTACTTTCCGGCCTGAGATCATATCAACAGTGGAGCTGGGTAACCCCAGCGACTTCAAGACGTGAGCAGTAAAAACAAAGTCTGCGTTAAAGGGCGCTCGGGGGACAAAGACAGATCGGATGTTTTTGCGTAACAGTATGGAGTGGAGACGTGAAGCGAAAGCGCTAGCCCCCGCTCCAGCCTCTCCTCTGACGACAATCAGCTTGCCGTGGGTACCCCCTCCATAGTGCCCGATCGACTCAACTACGCTTTCAAGCGGCGCTTGATTTGCAGAGCTCCCAATCCAGCGCCGCCTCATGTTGAAGGCTACTCCAGGAAAGCTGGAAGGCGGGCCTCAAAACAGGCATCCAGCAACGCTTCGTCGATGCATTCATGTCCGGTCTCGATAGCCAGCTTGGCAGAGGTGATCAAGACCCAAACGATATCGCGGGTGCTACCACGACAGTTCGACACCAGGCTTTGTTGGATCTCGACGGTATCCAGGGTTGATGGCTTGCGCAACGGCATGAACCGCACGAACGCCTTCAGGAAACGAGACAAGTCCTCCCCAGCTGCCTCCCACTGAGGGATTTCCCACACGCCGAAACGCGATCGCAGTTGAGGATCAATGCCCAAGAAGACCTTCAATTCATCGGTACCCGCGACCACTAAGCTGACCCCAAAGTCACGATTCGCCATCGCACGCAGGTATGTGTAATTGGACTGGATCAGCATGTTTTTCACACCTGCGAGAGCATTGCCTTCATCGAGAATGCAGATAGCCAACTTCATCTCTTTGATACGCTCGGAAATGCGATTGATGCCGGACGCGGTACAAAGGGATTTCACCGACTGCGTGAATCCCAAATGGCTGAGGAAAACCTGCTGCAAGTCGATGTGCCTGCCGTATTCAGACAGATCGATGGTGAGAATCGATGTGGCGTCTGGGGTATTGAACCGTGTTGCAGCATGCTCAATCATTTTTGTCTTTCCGATACCACTGATGCCTATGAGCCCCATACAGGATCGGCTGCCAATCCGTGTAGCGTGGATCATTCGCTCGATCCCCGTGATGAATGTTTGACTAGTGTTAGTCTTGATCCAGACCGGGTTATCGCAATACATGATGCGCTCAGGGCCATCGAGCATTGCTACCTGCTGAACCTTCTGAGCGAGATGTGGAAAGTCCATAGTTATTCGGCCTCGAAAGGTTCGACATCAAGAGCAAAGTTGCGAGTAACCAGCTTGTTTTTTTTGCCAGGGCGCTCGTGGTGGGTCACGAGCCCGATTTCCTTATCAGCGTCATTGATCTCAAGCTGTTTACGCATGGCTGGAGTGTCAAGCAGGATCGACTGGCGAAGCTGATCCGCGCGGGCGAGGAATGCCTTCACGGCGCGCTCACCCAGCTTGCCAGCGCGTTTAAGGTACTTCTGCAGGATTGCTTTCGCGGTGAGCGTGCCGGGGGTTTTCTCGCAGCACGGTACTTCGATCCACTGCCCCTCGAACCGGGCCAACACCATGGACAGGTTGGCCGCATCGTATTTCACCCGAATCTGCTTGCCGATCATGTGGCGGAGCACATCGTTCGAATAGCGAAAGCCGTTCACCTTGAGGCCGGTTTTCGACATCACGGGGTGCTTCTCAGGCAACACCTCGATGATAAAATTCTTCACATCGTGCACGCGCCGAGGAGCCACAGGACGGCCTTTCGCGTCCCGAAGCGCTTGACGCCAGCGATCACGTGGAGTCTTGCCGTCCTCTCCGGCCGTGTCGTGATATTCACACACAGCCAGTGTGAAGTACCGGGTGAACTCATCCAGCGTCATTACCGCATGCTTTTGCGGGTTGAAATCACGATCCTTACGCGACCGCGATCCCGTTCCTCCCGGAAGCATATGGACAAACCCGACGTTCAAAGTCCCAAGAACGCGCTCGCAAATACCACCGTCTTGTTTCTGACGACGATGCCGCAGCTTGATCCCCTCCAAAGCGCAGGCAGCGACAAGGTTGCCCGAACGGAACTCACGAGCATTGTCGGTTAATAGCTCATCGAACACGCCGTAGAACTCGTACTCATGATCCTTGAGGTCAACGTTCTTCATGAACGCTTCCTTGCTCATCACCGCATGTTTCAAAGTGTGAGCCACACTGGCCAGGCTGGGATACCGAAAGCTGATATAGAAGCCGAGGATGACTTTCGTCTTCGCGCAGACAGCGACAGTGATCCAAGGACGCCCAACAGGGTTTTTTCGGTCATGCCGGCTTGCGAGGAAAACGTCCGCTATGGTGTGATCCATTTGTACCTGTTCGAGCGCCCGACTGAGTTCTCGGAATCCGTCCCGAAGCTTGAAAGCATCGTCAGCATGGTTCTTCCCGTGTACCTGAAGATCTTTCACGTACTCAGGAAGGTTATTCATCCGATCGCATACAGTTTCATACGAAGGCACGTTGTCGATTTTTAAGTCAAAGCACGCTGCCTGAACACCCTTCCAAACTGTTCGGTAAGATGCACCCTCCCCCCGATAGAACCATACCTGCTCAGCGATGATTTTTTCGACTTCTGGTGAGATGGCCTTAGTTCCTTTTTTGCGTCCGCGCTTTTTACCGAGCAAGCTAATAGGGCCCACTTCGACATTAAAAAGCTTACGCACTTCGTAATAGCGCTGGACACTCAAACCGCATTCCTTGGCGGCCTCATCGACTGACAACTTCTCAGCAAACTGCTTCTCTATGATCTCGAAGCGATGGCGTGCCTGCTCTTTCTGCTCTGGAGTGAAATCATCACCCAAAATTAGGGCCCGCTTCGCGGTTTTATCTGCAATCTTCGCAGCTGCCGCCTGAAGTAACGTCTCATGATCGACTGACTCTACCTGTGCGGAGCTCACAAGACGAAGTGTGTCGTTACGGATGTTTTTGAGGTGCAGTTTCCGGGTGGTCTCGTCGATATCCTCGACGACCCAGATATCCCCTTCAAAATTTACAAGCTGTTTGCTGCCGTCTGGATTGCTGTATGTGCCCATGGCACACCTCCAAGCGACCAGCCGGCGCCGCTGAGGCGCAAGCACCGCACTGGTCAATAGTCCTTGTGGCGCCGATGACACTGGCGCTTCAAAGGAAATAAGGTTTTGGGCTATTCCGAAGGGTAGCCCGCTGGTTTATCCGTAAACGCCTCGCGAGTCACCGGGTGGAAACGCAGCACCTCACGAGAGAACAGGCGATCAATTTGTGTGGCGACCGTCTTATAGGATGGCGGCTTGATGCCCGCTTCTCCGCACTTGGCCCTGACGTCTGCCCATACACCTTGCTTGGTGCTGCGTCCGTCGAACCAACCGACTCGGATAGCTTGCTCAACAATCTCTGCCGTCTTCTCAGGGAGCGCCGGGAGCGTTGACGACTCTTGAGCCAGTTCCGCGATTCCGCGTAGCGACCGGGCGTCAAGGGACTGCATGTCGAACGGATTTTCATGAGGCCAGATTTCGCTGGCGTTGAACTCATCAGCATCCATTGGCAGCTTTACTGGCGCAGGCGCGATAACCACCTTGGCAGGATGATTGGTGAAAGACACCGGTTTGAAGTCCCGATCCCCTGGATACTGAATGCAAAGGATCAGGGAAGCTTTGATCCTCATGAATCGGAGCTTAGGCAGCAGCTCACACGACCCCGGTATGGCGGGGAAAAACCCATTGCCCTGAATCAACGTGCGAGGGCTGTAGGTGCTTGGGATCGCACCGGTTTTAATGAGCCTTAACTTAGGTGGTTTGTCATTAGCCATGACTAGCCTCATTTTGGTAGTTTTGCTAGTGAGTAGAGGAAGGGTTTGCCTAGTTTTGGCATCCAACACACTTTCGACTTAGGCAGCACTTCCGAATTAGGCTATGTATGCTTAACCACTAATGGCATTGCGCCATAGCTTATGCAAATGTCATAACCGTCTTTGAGGTCTAGCAGGCAAACGTAAGCCGTCAAACGTATGAAATTCGTCTTTTCAATTAGGTCAAGAGATTCAGTGAGTTGAGTCAGAAATCTTTACATTGTCATAGAAATGAAAAGAAGAAAAAACACGGTGTATTTTCTTCTTTTTGACTCTGAGGAAGGTGTGGGCTAGGGAATGCGGGGCTTTCGGGGGGATCGGTTTTTAAGGGCTGGTCACAGCTGTTGTCATCGGTACCTGAAAACGAGACTTTGTCTGTAAAGACCATCCTCGCTGAAAATCAATCAGTTCAGCCACAGGTTGAAGTGAACGACCACGGGTGCGGCGTTAGGTTCCTCTTTATCAAGCAAGACCTAGATCATCGCAAGCGTCGAACTTTTCCCGCTCCCCCAAGGCCCTTCGATGGATAAGACGAAACCCGCTGGACTCGACACCTTTGCGAATGAGGCCGTTGTTTGTACTTTCACAAGTATTTTTCCAACCCTCTAGGTATGCTCCGCGTTATAACCGATCACTGATACGGGGATGCCAGCCCAGTCTTTGCTGCCCACGCAGTGCATGGAGCCGTATCCTCTCAAGGACGTTTGAATACGATGAGTACCCCCGTGCTGGATATCAGCAGCCTGACGCCACTGCCTTATCACCAGAGTGTCGTCGACTACCTGAAAGCCCATGAACCTGTCGTGTGGGAATGGGCCTCGTCCTTAGGCGTCCAGCAGGAACACGCCCAGGATGTACGTGCGCAATTGCTACGCGACACCTATCGCTTAAGTCCCGAGACCCATCCGCAGGCCTATCAGTCCTGTGAAACAGCATTGCAGTGCTTGCAGATCGCGGCACCCGCCACCCTTTACCAGGCTGGCGACGGCGCGATGAATGCGAGCCTCTATTACCTGACCGGTGAAGTGCATGTGGTGTTTTACGGGCCGATTCTTGAGCGGCTGGACGCCCAGGAATTGCTGGCATTGCTCGGGCACGAGTTGGCCCACTACCGCTTATGGTCGGAGCACAGTGGCGACTTTCTCACTGCCGAGCGGATTCTCAATCACGCCATGGCCGACGTGAATACGCCGTCCAGTCTTGAACAGACTGCACGTCTATATAGCCTGCACACCGAAATTTATGCCGACCGCGGCGCTGCACTGGTGGCTAACGGATCAGAAGCGTCGATTACCTCGCTGGTCAAGATTCACACCGGCATTGTCAGCGTCGATGCGGCCAGCTACTTGAAGCAGGCCCGCGAGCTGGATGGCAAGGATGCGCCATTGTCCCAGGGCGTTTCTCATCCCGAGACGTTTCTGCGCTCCCAGGCTGTGGATAGCTGGTGGCAACAACTCCCGGATGCCGATAGCTGGCTGGATCGCCGGTTGCGCGGGCCGTTGTCGCTCAATCGCCTGGACGTGATCGACCAGATTGAGTTGACCGCCCTCACCCGCAGCTTTATTGCCCATTTCATCGGCTACCCCGCGTTGCAATCAGAGGTCGTGCTGAATCAGGTGCGCAGCTTCTTTCCCGATTGGAAGAACAACGAAAAGCCACTCGACCTCGTTACACTGAATGCCGAGCGCATCGACACCAGCATCCATGAATACCTGCACTTCATCATGCTCGACCTGAGTCTGGTGGACCGCGACTTGCGGGATGAAGCCCTGCTGCACGCCGCGCGCACCGCGAAGAAACTCGGCAGCATCGATGACTTTATCAGCGTGCTCAAGCGCGATATCAAACTACCCAAACGTCAGCTCGACCCGATCGTTAGCGCGCTCAAAGTGGAGGGCGACACATGGACCCAGTAATCCAACCCGTCACGTTCACTCAATTGCTGCAAAACCACGATGGTGCCGCCGTGCCCATTGACGATGTGTTGTTCCTGGCGCTGCCATTGCTGCTCCAGGTGGCACAGCTGCATGAGTCGGGACGAGTCGCGCAGATCAGTTATCTCGATGTGGTGCAAGGGCCGGAACGCACGTTGCAACTGCGTAATCCTGAAGGTGTCCCGCCGCGGCTGGCGCTGGAAGCAGTCAAGCAGGTGCAGCCCAATCCGGAATCGGCGCTGAATGTCGTCGGCAAAGTCCGCCTGACTCGGGACTCGGAAAGCGGCGTGGCAATTACCGACCTGCAAGTCCAGGAGGACCTGCATCAAGCCATCGACCACCCGGTATTCCTCCCAGACATGCACAGTTGGGAGCATCGCCTCGGGCACCACGATGAGATCACCGACATATTCCAGCTCGGTCAGTTGTTGGCGTGTCTGGCATGCGGATTGGATTTCGCCGATATCAATGACCTAAAGACGTTTGCCCGGCACCGGCGCAACCTGTTTCAGGTCAATGGTCGGCTCAACCCGGTGTTGGCCAACCTGATCGTCGAGATGACCGAGCTCAACCGCCACGACCGCGCCACGGATGTGGCCTCGCTAGCGCGCCGCCTGGAGTCTTGGCGCGAGCAGCCGGCCAGTCTGGATGTCGAGCGTGTGTTGGCCCAGGCCGAAGGGCCAGCGTCGCGGCGCACGGTGGTCCTGGAACATCTGCGCAACCGTTTGTTTGACCTTTCGCGTCGCAATCGCCTGCTGTACTTCCGGCCTACCCAGGCCAACGTCAACTTGACCGTGGCCAGTGTGCCGTTGGTGATGCGCATTGAAAGTATCCGGCCCGAAGCGCTGTGCACCTGGCAGTCCACCTTCGGTGGTTTCTCCGAACAAGTGCTGAGTGGCAAACCTGTTGGGCTGCAGCAATGGCTGCGGTTTGAAGACCAGACGTGGTTGCAGGCGTCGCTGGAACGCATCATCCAGGAAACCCGACGCGACCGTGCCGAGTTCGGCTTCAGCAACTTGCGCCTGGTAGTAGCCTTCATGCGCTGGCACAACCTCAAGGACACACCGGAAGAACGCATCGTCACCCCGCTGCTGTGGCTTCCAGTGGAGTTGAGTCGCAAAAAAGGTGTGCGTGACCAGTTCGTGTTGCAATGCGACGAAACCGAGGCGGAATTCAACCCGGTAATGCGTCATCAGCTGCGTCAGCTCTACGATATCCAGTTGCCGGAAATCGTCGACCTGCAAAAGACTTCTCTGGAAGACATCCATGCCGATATTGCGCGCCAGATCAAACTGACCGAGCCCGGCGTTGAGTTACGCCTGCAAAGCAAACCGCAAATCGAGCTGATCCACCAGAAGGCTGTGCAGCATCTGCATCACTTCCAGCGCCGTCGCGCCCGTCAGCGTTCGGCGATGCCTTTGGTGAAGCCGGATTTCAGCTACGACCGCGAAGATTTCCGTCCGCTGGGCCTCCAACTGTTCCAGCAAAAGGTACTACCCAGTGAGTTGCCGCTGCGCCTGGCCGTAGGCGCCAAACCCGTGCTGCGCAATCAACACCCTCAGATGGTCGCCAGCAGCGCCGAAAACAGTACTTTCGCATTGCCCCAGAACCAGGGGCATCGCTACGCCTGGGACATCGACCTGACGCAGGTGACCCTGGCCAACTTCAACTATCGCAAGATGTCGCTGGTGCGTGACTATGCGCAGTTGATCGACGAACCGGCGCAGAACGAAGCGTTTGACCGGATGTTCTCCATCGAACCTCGGGACGTCGAGGTCCAAACTCCAGACCCGATCCCGTTGCCCAAACAGTGGAACGTGGTCGCCGGTGACGCTACGCAAAATGCTGCCGTCAGCCTGGCCCGTACCGGGCGTAATTTCATCATTCAGGGACCGCCGGGTACCGGCAAGTCCCAGACCATCACCAACCTGATCGCGGACTACGCAGGTCGCGGTCTGCGGGTGCTGTTCGTCTGTGAAAAACGTGCGGCGCTGGACGTCGTGTTCCATCGCCTGCAACAAAGTGAACTGGGCGAATTGTGCTGTCTGATTCACGACTCCCAGACTGATAAAAAAGCCTTCGTGGGAAACCTGCGCGAGTGTTATGAGCGTTGGATCGCCGGCGATGCGCAGTCGCCGCAGTTGCAAGCCCGGCGCGAAACCCTCCTGGCTGGCCTGAGCCAACAACTGGGCTTGATAGAGGGTTTTGAACAGGCAATGGCTGGGGTGCCGGAGTCCTTGGCATGCTCGGTGCGCGAGTTGGTGCGCCATCTGATCCAGCTGCCTTCCGTCGCTGCCAAGCAGCCACCCGAAGCCTTGGAGCGCTTGCCCGAATGGCGTCATTGGCAGGCACAAAGCGAGCTGACCGGCCGCGTGTATCAGGCGTTCAAAGAAAGTTTCGGTCTCGACAGTTTTGCACGTCATCCTTTTAGCCATTTGGCCTCAAGCCTGATTATCCACGAACATGCTTATGGCCAACTCAAGGCGTTTCTGGATGAAGCCAGTGGGCTGATGGACAGCGTCGAGCAGTACCTGGAGTCATCGTCGAGCCTGCTGTCCGGGGACACCGGCCTGACGGATGCGTGTGTACTGACCCAGGCCGCGGAACAACTGACCACCGCCAACCTGGCAACGCACCTCGACCTGTTGGAGCCTGGCTCGCCGGGCTTCCAGGCGCTGCACGCCGAACAGGTGGCGTTGCAGGCATTGACCGTACAGCAACACAACGCCCGTGAATCGACCCATCACTGGCGGGAAAAACTCGCGCCCCAGGACACTCAGGCTGCACTCAACCTGGCGCAGCGGCTGGAAGGCTCGCCGCTGAGGTGGCTGCAACCTGCTTGGTGGCGATTGCGCGGCGAATTGCACCGACGCTACGATTTCAACCAGCACGCGATTCGCCCGAGTTTCATCAGCGTGCTCGACAGCCTGGCCGGCGAGCACCGGGCCACTGCCGAGCTGCACGCCGAGCAGCAGCGCCTGCAAGGTCGCTATGGCATCCCGGATATCGACCTGTTCGTGCACAACCTGCAAGCGCTGCTTCAGCAACTGAGCGCATCACCGCTATTGCGCCAGTGGTTGGAAGGCCTGCGGGGTAATTCGGATTCCCTGCCCCGCGTGCGCCAGCAAGCCAACCTGCGCCAGCCAGTGGCGCGCTTGGCCGAACTGGTCGCGCAACATTGTGTGTTCGACCAGGCGCCGAGCCTGGCCGAGCTGGCCGAATATCTGCGCGATCTGCGTGAAGAACTCGACGAACTGCCCGACACCCTGCCCCTACTCAACGAGTTGCACCAAGCCGATCCTGTCTGCTTGGCGGTCGTGCAAAAGTACGCCTTGGCGCAACGTGCACTGGACGGTTTGATTGCTCAGGAAAACCTGACTCGCCTGTACCGCGCTAACCCGAAACTGGCGCGCTTCGATGGCCTTGCCTTGAGTTTGGCTGCACGTCAGGTCAGCCAGGCTGAAAGCGGCCTGCTCAAAAGTAATGCTCACGTGCTCAGCGCTACGTTGCACCAGCGTTTTCTGGAGCATGTGAAGCAATCAGCAATGTCGGTGACTCAACTGGACGCCCAAGCCCGTGAGTTCAAGAAAGCCTACGCCAAGGGCCGCCGTGAGCTCGAACACGAGCTGGGCAAGACAATGCGCTATCGCTCCATCCGCGAAATGGCGAGTGGCGACAGTGGCCGGGTGATCAACGATCTCAAGCCCATCTGGTTGATGAGCCCGCTGTCGGTATCCGACACCCTGCCATTGACGCCGGACCTGTTTGACGTGGTGATTTTCGACGAAGCCAGCCAGATCCCCAGCGAAGAAGCCGTGCCGGCCCTGAGCCGTGCGCAGCAGGTGATTGTGGTGGGTGACGAGATGCAGTTGCCACCGACCAACTTCTTCTCCAGTGCCGGAGAACAGGACGACAACGAACTGATTGCCATGGAGGACGGCGAGCAGATCGCAATCAACCTTGATGCCGATAGCCTGCTCAGCCAAGCCGCGCGTAACTTACCGGCGACCCTCTTGGCCTGGCACTACCGTAGTCGCCACGAAGCCTTGATCAGTTTCTCCAATGCAGCATTCTACGAAGGGCGGTTGATCACCATTCCTGATCGTCGTATCGAGCGCCCTGCCCCGGCTCACGCGGCCCTTGACTCCACGGACGCCCAGGCAGTGATCCAGGGCGCCGACACGCTGTTGGAAAGCCCGATCAGCTTCTTGAAGATGAGCGACGGTGTCTACCTCAGCCGCAGCAACGTGGCCGAAGCACGCTATATCGCCAACCTGGTGCGCGAGCTGCTGCAACGCGATACCGGCCTGAGCCTGGGTATCGTGGCGTTTTCCGAGGCCCAGCAAGGTGCCATCGACCAGGCCCTGGAAGACCTGGCCAGCAGTGACTCGGCCTTTGCTACGCGGCTTGAGCGCGAGTACGTGCGTGAAGATGCCGGGCAATTCAATGGGCTGTTCGTCAAGAACCTGGAGAACGTTCAGGGGGACGAGCGGGATGTGATCATCCTGAGCATCTGCTACGCGCCCGGACCGAACGGCAAAATGCTGATGAACTTCGGCCCGATCAACCAGCGTGGCGGCGAAAAACGCCTCAATGTGATCTTCAGTCGCGCCCGCAAGCGCATGGCGATCGTATCCAGCATCGAATCCGAGGCCATCACCAACACCCACAACGACGGCGCTGCTGCACTGCGCGCGTTCCTGCAGTTTGCGCATGCCAGTGCCAGTGGGGATGCGCCGCGCTCCCAAGGTATCCTCGCCAACCTTAATCCAGGCGCCAGGCAGTCCTTTGCCGTAAGCCTGCCAAAGGACCACCTGCGCAGTACCCTCGCCGCTGCGTTGCGCAAACGCGGCCATTCTGTTCAGGAGTGTGTCGGGCGTTCACAGTTCCGCTGTGACCTGGCGATCAGTGACGCCAGCGGCGAACACTTCAGCCTCGGCGTGCTGTTGGACGGTGATACGGCGGCTGCAACTGACGTGCGTGAGCGTTATATCTTCCGTCCGACGGTACTGCGCAGTTTCGGTTGGAAGATTATCGACGTGCTCAGCCATGATTGGCTGCGAGACCCGGAAGACGTGCTCAATCGTATCGAAGGGCTGCTAAGGAATGAGGAAACGCCTGCGCTACCAGAACTAGAACCACAACAGACAGAGGGAACCTTCGAGATTGAGGCCGACGTACCAGTCACCACGCAAGCGTCACCCTTGATGCGCGAGTTCACCTTTGGAGAAGGCAATTCCAACAAGTTCTGGCGGATTGGCGTGGCGGATGTCGAGCTCACGGTGAATTTTGGTCGTATCGGCACCAAGGGTCAGACCCTGATCAAGTCCCTCGACAGTCCCGAGCGCGCTTTGCGTGAAGCAGACAAGCTGATCGCGGAGAAACTCCGCAAAGGGTATCAAGAGCAAGCGGATTCGATCACCCCGGAGTGAAATGAGTCGGTGCAGCATGACTGGGACAAGCGCGTTCAATCGTTAAATGGCGTATTTGGGTGTGGCCTGTGGTTGTTGTCCAATGTCACTAACCCCCGTTCGGTTTTGCTCAAAACCCCGCATGGTGCAAAGTCAGCCCCTCGCCTTACTGAGACGTTCGCGATACGAGTAAAAAGTCTGGTCATCCGTAACGCAGCTCCACGTAACCCGCTGATTCAGCCCCGGACATGCTTTCTGATCAATCAATATCTGTTCCGTGAAAATTACTCATGAACTGGGGGTTCCTTGCTGCCGGGCTGAGCTACAGCCCGGGTTTTGATAAAACGCCTACCTGGATTGCAATCGAGTAACGCAATCCTCCCCGTACCCGCCACCCAAGTTCGTCCATTACTGAGGCAGCGCGTACGCTACTACGTAGTCTCCCTTCATCGTCGTAGCGGAGTTTCCGCCCGCGCTGATGACAACAAACTGCCTGCCGCTTTTAGGCGAGATGTAAGTCATCGGCGTAGCTTCCGCACCAACAGGCAGGCGCCCTTTCCACAGTTCCTTGCCGGTGCGCACATCCAGTGCCCGGATATAGAAGTCCTGCGACGCGGCAATAAACACCAGGCCGGTTGACGTGGTGACTGGCCCTCCCCGCGTCGGCATGCCGATAGGCATCGGCAGATGGGTGGCTACACCCAGTGGGCCAGTGTCTTGCGTCGTTCCAAGCGGCATCGACCATGCGACCTTGCGTGTTGCCAAGTCGATAGCGCTGATGGTTCCGTACGGCGGCTCCTGGCAGGGGATCCCCAATGGCGACAGGAAACGTCCCATCTCGATCCCCCATGGCGTACCTGCCTGCGGTGCATTGCCCTCATGGCCGCCCCCTTTGACACCGGCCTCGTCATAGGCTTTGCGAGGAATCATGCGATTCCAGATGGCGACACGGGTGTCGTTCACGATCAGGTAACCGAGGTTTTCCGCGACGGAAGCCGAGCCCCAATTCATGCCGCCCAACCAGCTTGGGTACTGGATGGTCAGGCGCTCACTGGGAGGTGTGAATTCACCCTCGTAGCGAGCCTTGCGAAAATCGATACGGCAGATCAACTGGTCGATTGGCGTGAGTCCCCACATGCGCTTCTCGCTGAGGGGCTCTGTGCCGATAGCGGGCATGCCTACCGAGTAAGGTTGGGTCGGCGAACTGCGGTCGTCGGCCACGCCACCCTGGGGAACCTGACGCTCTTCGACCTTGGCGATCGGCGTGCCCGTGCGGCGGTCGAGCATGAAGATCTGCCCCCGCTTGGTCGTCTGGATCAGGGCTGGCAAGATACCGCCGTGTCCATCCGGAACATCATAAAGGGCTGGTTGAGAAGGCACGTCGTAGTCCCACCGGTCGTGATGCACGGTCTGGAAGTGCCAGCGCTCGCGCCCCGTGGCGATATCCAACGCGACAATGGAAGAGGAATAGCGGTCGTCAGCTGCAGATCTCTCGCCGCCCCAGAAGTCGGGGGTCGCATTACCTGTGGGCAAATAGATCAGCCCCAACGCGTCGTCAAAGGCAGGTGTCGACCAGACGTTGGGCGTACCCGGCGTGTAGCCCTGTCCTTCTGGGGGCTCACGGGTAATCGCAGGGTTACCCAAGTCCCATGCCCAGACAAGCGCGCCTGTGCGGACATTGAATGCGCGTACGACTCCGGAAGGCTCACCGGTTTTCTGGTTATCCCAGACCAAACCCCCAACGACGACCAGATCGCGCACAACGGTGGGGGCTGCTGTCGGAAAATAAAGCTCCTTGTAAGGGCTTCCCATACCGATCCGCAGGCTCACACTGCCGTGGTCGCCAAAGTCGGTACAAGCCTCCCCTGTTTGCGCGTCAACGGCTATCAGGCGCGCATCGACGGTGGTGGCAATGATTCGACGAGTGCAAGCGGCTGCGGGCACGGAGTTCCCGGAATCCGATGTTTGCGCAGTCGAATCGTGATAACCCACGCCGCGACAGCGCGGGTAGACGTTGTTGGTTTGCACTTTGGGATCGTGGTGCCAGATCTCCTTCCCGGTCTCGTCGTCCAGGGCAAAGAGCTGACTGGACTGAGTACAACCGTAGAGCACGCCACCAACGTGCAGCGGCGTGACCACATGGCCTTCGCTGCTACCCTTTGGGATTTCTCCCGTCCGATACGTCCAGGCGACCTTGAGGTCAGAGACGTTTTGCGCAGTGATCTTGTCCAGGACGGCGTGCCGAGTGCCTGATGGGGTATGCCCGAAGTAGCGCCAATCGGCAGCCGGCTCGACGGTGCCAACGGCTTTGCCAGGCACAGGCGTCGGTGCTCCGTCGGCTGTCTGGATTGGCTGTGGTTGCAGCGCTGCGTAAAACGTAGCTGCGAGGCCCACGGCCACCGCCAATGCGCACATATAGGAAAGCCTGGCTTTTGCAGTTTCGCGGCCAGGAGCCAGCGTAGGTATCGCCAGCAGCACCAACAGAGCGAGGACTGCCAACGCGAACAATCGAGAAAACAGCGGCCAGAAGGCCAGGCCCACATCCCATACAGCCCAGGCTATCGACGCCACGAATACCGCTAGATATAGCAAGGCACCTGACAGGCTCCGGCGCACCAGAAGGATCCCGGCTACGGTCATCCCCAACCCCGCCAGCGCGAAGTACCAGGAACCGCTTAGCGTAATGAGATAGACGCCAGCGATGAGCATGAACAGCCCTGGAAGCAGAGTGATCATACCTAGCGCAATCAGTAGCGCGCGGGCTATCCGGGATGGGTTTGTGTCCGGCATAAATGACTTCCTTGATACGCTATTGAGCATGGGTGCTCTTGGGCTTGCCTGGGCATAACTGATAAAGCGCACAGCCCAGACGGGTCAATGCATGACGAAACCGCCATCCACCGAAATGGATTGCCCGGTGACGTAGCTGGAAGTGCTACTACTCAACCACAGCACAGCGTCGGCGATTTCCTCTGGCTTGCCATGACGGCCCATGGGGATAGCCTTGACCATTCCCTCCATCGCCTCGCCCTGCCCCGCGGCCACCATGCTGTCGACCATGGGCGTCCAGATCAGCCCCGGGCATACCGCGTTGACGCGGATGTTACGGGCGGCATATTCAAGCGCGGCGCTCTTGGTCAGGCCGATCACACCGTGCTTGGCAGCGTGATAATTGGCGCGTTCTGCACCTCCCACCAAGCCTCCCAGCGAAGAACAGTTCACGATGGCGCCGCTACCTTGACGACGCATGTGTTCCAGCTCGAACTTCATGCACGCCCAGACGCCGCGAAGGTTGATGGACATCACGCGGTCATAGTCGTCGACGGTTGCGTCGGCGATTTCGGCCAGGATGTTCTGGATACCTGCGTTGTTGAACGCCGCGTCGAGTCGCCCAAATGTAGCGATGGTCTCCTTGACCATGGCCTCGACCTGATCGATGTCGGCAACATCACAGCGAAGGCCGATCGCCTTGTGGCCGGCAGCGACCAATGCCTCGGCCTGTACTCGTGCGGCGTCACCATTGACGTCTACAAGCGCAACTGCTGCCCCAGCCTGGGCGAACGCCTTGGCGGTTGCCAGACCAATACCAGAGGCTGCACCGGTGACCAGCGCAACTTTGTTTTCAAACGAAAAGCTCATCAAAAATCCTCGACTTTACAGGTGATCAGATTCAGGTCGTGCCCACAGCACACAGACTGCCGCGAGCAGACAGCCAAGTCCGCAGGCACCCACGACCAGGCCCATAGGCCAGGGGGTACCATCGGCAAACTCGGCTACCAGAGCTGAGCCCAAAATGCCGGCGCCATACTGCATTGCACCAGCGAGTGCCGATGCGGTACCGGAAAATTGGGGAAGGCAGTTCAAGGCCCCAGTGATGGCGTTTGCCAGGACAAAGCCTGTGGCTGTGACGAATACGAAACAGCCACAGATCAGCAGCGGCAGCCCGCCCCAATCGGCCCAGGTGGTGAATGCAATCAAGCCCCCAGCGATGGCCGAAATGATCCCACCCACCAACAGCACCGCATCGGCGTCATGGCGATTGAGCAATCGAGCGTTGAGCTGATTAGTCACCATCAGCCCAACGATGCCGGCCCCGAATAGCGCGCCGTACCATTGCGGATCAACATGGTGGTAAGCGATGTACGCAAAGGGCGAGCCCGCGATGTAGGCAAAAGTACCGGCGTAAAAGAACCCGCCAGTGGCGACATAGGCCAGGAACCTGGGCGTGCGCAGTAGCACGCCATAGCGCTGCACGATGGTGTGTAGCGAAGTAGGGCTGCGCCGATGAGCAGGCAAGGTTTCGGGTAAAAGTACCAGGCTGGCAAGTGTGGCCAGTCCCAGCAATACCAGGGTCCAGAAGATGGCTTGCCATGAGAACAGATGCAAAATCTGCCCGCCGACTGTGGGGCCTGCCAGCGGTGCGATTGCCATGATGGTCATCAAGGTCGACATTTTCTGCCCGGCTTGACGACCCTCATACAGATCGCGAACCATCGCCCGAGCAAGAACCACGTTTGCACAGGCGCCCAACGCTTGCACCACGCGCCAGGCAATCATGGTCGTACCATCACTGGCCAGGGCACAGCCGGCGGATCCCGCAACAAACAGCAGGCAGCCCAGCGCGACAGGCAGCCTGCGGCCATATCGATCACTGAACGGCCCCCAAAAAAGCTGTCCTGCACTGAACCCAGCAAGGTATCCGCTCACAGTTAGCGCCATCGTGCCGCCGTCTGCGTGCAACGAGCTCGCCATGATCGGCATCGCTGGCAAATAGAGGTCAGTGGAAATCGACGCGAAGGCCAGCAAGGCGCTGAGGATTAATAAAGTGCGAGTGCCGTGCTGCGGATCGTGTCCCGTTTGCGTATCTCGGGGGCGAGACTCAGCCAATGCGATCTCTCTCGCTGCGCGTTGCTTCAGGCAAAATCCGGGAAGCAGTCGTGTGCTCACGTTTGAGTCCTCTGCGGCTAGGGTCAGCGAGCGCTGATATGCGATGAAAAATTCATGTGGGCTAACGCTAATCATTGAGGGAGCCCTTGAATACCGGGCAAATTCGGGATGTGCTACTGAGCAGCACTCATCAATCGCTTGGAAGGCCGGGATAGCGCTGCGATCCGAGAGTCCGCTCGTGCGGTTAAGGATTACTGAGCTTTGCTCATCGGATCATGTTGGATTTGGCCGGTAGTACAGGTGGGGATTCTGATCTAGGTTGTCCGCTCGACCGCCTACCGAGCAGGAGCTTGCCCATGAGAGGAATAATCAAAACGTCGTCGCTGGCTGTACTGTTGTCTACGGCCATGTCAGTCCATAGCGCCGATATCCCGAAAGACCAGGCCATGGCTATCACGAGAAATGGCGAACAGGCTTCGATGATGGGAGCACCAGCCAACTTCGTCGGGAACGCACGCATTGATCCAATCTTTGCCGCACGCGCGCCGTCGACTGTCTCTGCAGGCGCTGTGACTTTCCAGCCGGGCGCGCGATCGGCCTGGCATACCCACCCGAAAGGTCAGACCCTGATCGTCACGGCGGGTGCCGGCTGGGTACAACAAGTGGGTGGTGAGAAAACCGTTATCAAACCGGGCGACGTCATCTGGACGCCGCCTGGCGTCAAACATTGGCATGGCGCTACGGCGACTACAGGGATGACCCACATTGCCATCCAGGAAGCCGTCGACGGGAAAAACGTGGAGTGGATGGAGCCAGTCAGTGAAGCGCAGTACGAGGCGTCCCGGTGAGTTTGGCTAACAGGTATCGCTTGGCTAGCAGGTATCGCACCTCCCCTGCTTCCTAGCGGTCAGCCATCGGAGAATATCGACGTCATCAAACCCGAGCAGATCGACCTGGCTTATGAACGAGTCATCGGCAAGGATGTGCGTTACCGTTTAATGATCAACTTCGCTTCCGCTCGTACGGCCTGGTACGGTCCGATCACGACGTCCGCCCTGCGCAAGCCAGCGGCCAATATATTCTTCAGATATGCGCTTGTGCGGCAGAATCGGTGATTACTGCCGCCAAGGTTACGCGCCCAACGGCTGAACTTCGCGTATGAGGTCTATCAACAGACGCAGCCCTGTCGGCAGCTGGCGATGGCTGGAAAAATACATGTGAAACCCAGGCGCTATGCTGGCCCAGTCATCCAGTACAGTGACGACCTCACCGCTGTCCACCAGCGCTTGCATCGCAGGCTCTGGGGCATACATCAGGCCAGCGCCATTGCGCACGAGCGAAAGACCTACGCGAGTCTCATCGATCGTAATCATCCCGGGTGCGGCAATCGACAGCTTTTCGGTGCCCTTCTCGAACTCCCAGTCATACATGGCGCCGTTGCCCAGACGAATGCGCAGGCAGCGATGATTGTGCAAATCGTTGGGGTGTTCAGGTATCCCGAACCGCTTGAGATATTCAGGAGTTCCCGCCACAACCCAGCGAATGTCCGGGGACAAGCGTTGGGCAATCATGTCTTCGGGAACGGTACCTCCATAACGGATACCGGCATCGTGACCGCCCCCAATGACATCGACGATAAGGTTCGTCACGGTCAGGTCGATCTGAATTTCCGGGTACCGCTCGTTGAAGATCGGCAACACAGGGCCTAGCAAAAGGTCGGCGGCGTCACTGAGGAGATTCAGACGAATACGGCCTGTGGGCTCGTCCCTGAATTTGTTCAGGATATCCATGGCATCGTCGATCTCTTTCATCGGGGTGCTAATGACCTGATGCAGCCTCTCGCCTGCATCGGTCAAAGTCACACTTCTGGTCGTTCGGTTGAGTAATCGAACACCAATTCGGGTTTCTAGCCCTTTGATGGCGTGACTCAGCGCAGAAGCACTGATCCCTACTTCTTGACCTGCGCGACTGAAGCTTTGGTGGCGAGCAATGGCGAGGAAATAGACAAAGTCGGCAAGGTTGGCGCGGCTTACGTTCATGGACGGATCTCAGCCTGGGGTAATCATTAGCAGTCCGTTGAGCTGGCTGCTGCTGGATTTTACTCAGCAGGCGATAGTCGATTAATGAGTTTTGCTCATTGAGGGGTGATGCATAGCTCATCAATATGACTTTTCAAATCGCAGTCGCTGACCACTCAGCTGGCTCCAGTGGGCACTGACGGGGCGGTGCTTGGAAAGGAGCGTCCACATACAATTCCTATCCAGAGTGCAGTTGCCGAAAATCAACAAAATATCGGCACCCTTGCTTCCTTACAGATGGTTACCTCAACCGGTGCAAGGCTGAACGAGCTCCTGTTGATCTCGTGCCCACTGCCTTACAGCGTCGGCAAACATCCTCAACGCCATGGGTGGGTGCCGGTTGGCAGGATAATAGAGACATGCGCCCGGATAGTACGGGCCCCAATCCGGCAACAGATGAACCAAACGCCCCTCACGAAGGTGATCATCGACTTGGTGCTCTGGCAGCCACGCAATACCGATTCCGGCCAGGGCTGCCTCCGTCATCAAGTTGAGGTTGTCCATCGTCATCGGCCCATCGACATCGATGCTGGCTGTTCTGCCCAAGTGGCCAAGATCCCAACGGAACAAGGTACCGCTCGCAAAACGAAATCGGATACAGCGATGGGCTTTGAGGTCATGGGGCGCTAAGGGTGCTGGGTGCAGACTGAGATATTCAGGAGAGGCCACTGCAGCAAAGCGAATGTCAGGGCCGAAACGGACGGCGATCATGTCGCGCGGAACGTCATCCAACAGGCGGATGCCCGCATCGAACCCATCAGCGACGATATCGACCAGGCGGCTGTCGGCGATGCATTCAATGTGGATTTGCGGGTTGTCCTGGAAGAACTTCGGCATCACATGACGGATCAGCGGTTTGAACGACGACTCCGACGCGCTGAGCCTGATCGTGCCCGAGGGCGTATTGCGCTCGGAGGTCACATCGTTGACGGCGCACTCCAAGTCACCGAGCAAGGGCTGGACACGATTGAACAGCTGCTCTCCGGCTTCGGTCAGCGCTACGGAGCGTGTGGTGCGGTTGAACAATCGCAGCTCAAGACGCGCTTCGAGTCCACGCATCGAATGACTGAGCGCAGAAGGCGATACGCCCAGTGTTCTCGCCGCGCCGCTGAAGCTGCGCTGTTCGGCAATGGCGACGAACGCTGTGAGCTCCGGAAGACCCGCACGGATCATTGATGAATTCCTCTCATGTAGTCATGAAACGCCAGGCCGATTGTTGAAGCACTCACAGGAATTTAAAGTGTAACTGTCAATAATCACTTTGCGAAGGAGACGAAACATGTTGAAGCGACAACTGGGCAAAAGCGGTTTGCAAGTGTCTTCAATGGGTCTGGGTTGCATGGGCCTGAGCTTCGCTTATGGCCCTGCCTTGGAAAAGAAAGCCGCCATCACCCTGCTCCGAGATGCGTTCGACAAAGGTGTCAATTTCTTCGACAGCGCTGAAGCCTATGGCCCCTACACCAACGAAGAATTGCTGGGCGAAGCATTGGCGCCGATCCGAGACCAGGTGATCATCGCCACAAAATTCGGCTTCAAAAATGGTGTGCCAAGCGAAGGTCTGGATAGCCGCCCCGAAACTATCAAAGCAGTTGTCGAGGCCTCCCTCAAGAGATTGAAAACCGACCGTATCGAACTGCTCTACCAACACCGCGTCGACCCCCAGGTGCCGATTGAAGAAGTGGCAGGCACAGTCAAGCAGCTGGTCGAAGAAGGGAAAGTCTTGCATTTCGGGATGTCAGAAGCGGGCCCTGATGCGATTCGACGTGCACATGCGGTGCTTCCAGTCGCAGCCCTGCAGAGCGAATATTCCTTGTGGTGGCGCGAACCAGAGGAGCAGATTTTTCCCTTGCTTGAAGAACTGGGTATTGGCTTCGTCCCCTTCAGCCCACTGGGTAAAGGCTTTCTGACCGGCGCCATCGATGCCGATACGAAATTCGCCGCTGATGACTTCCGTAATCAAGTCCCCCGCTTCACTGAAGAAAATCGCAAGGCGAATGCCAAGCTGGTCGAGGTGCTGGGGCAAATTGCCGAGGGCAAAGACGCGACCCGAGCTCAAGTCGCCATCGCCTGGCTGCTGGCACAGAAACCTTGGATCGTACCCATCCCAGGTACCACCAAGCTGAATCGACTAGAGGAAAACGTTGGGTCTGCAAACGTCTTGCTCAGCAGTAGCGATTTGACAGCCATTGCCGAAGCACTTGAGCAAATCAAGGTAGTGGGCGACCGCTATCCGGCCCATCTGCAAAAGAACGTCAATCGCTAACGCGCCCTTCCCCTATGCCGTATGACGTGCGACCAGTCGATCGCATGGAGCGCGCCGATGTGCGCCATCGCTTCGTGATCGACATGAGTTCATTGCCGGCACCAGAGCAGGCTTGATCAAGCAGCGCTCACGTCGTCCACAGGCACTGAATATCAAAACCTGTGGACACACCGACTCCCCAAGCAGGAACGTCCGATGAAACTGCTCACCGCCACGACTTTCGCTACCCTCTTGTTTTCCGCTGTAGTTGATGCTGACCAAGCACAACCACGGCCGGATCCCAAGCCATCGCCCGACGTGCTGGAAGTAACCCCCCAGCTCTACAAATACACCACTGATTTATTGTTTGGAGATGTCTGGAAGCGCGAAGAGCTGATCCCTCGGGATCGCAGCCTCATCACCCTATCCGCCCTGATTGCCAACGGCCAGATTCCACAACTGACCGGGCACATGAAACTGGGGCTCGATAATGGCCTCAAAGCCAGTGAGATCAGTGCACTGATTACTCATCTAGCGTTCTATTCCGGTTGGCCAAACGCGATGTCAGCCGCTGGTGTGGCCAAGCAGATCTTCAGTGAGCGCAACATTCCGGCAGATCAAATAGTACCGCCCACCACAGCACCGTTAACGCTCGACCCAGAGAGTGAAACTAAACGCCGTGCAGCTGTAGAGGCAGGTGTAGGTGACGTTGCACCAGAACTGGCGCGGTACACCAATGATGTGTTGTTCGGTGACCTTTGGCGGCAAAGCAGTCTCAGTGCTCGCGATCGTAGCTTGGTCACGGTTGCGGCGCTGATCTCACAGGGTCAGGCGGCTCAACTGCCCTTCCACCTCAATCGAGCGATGGACAACGGCCTCACGCAAGCTCAGGCCGCCGAAGTCGTAACACATTTGGCTTTCTATGTAGGCTGGCCCAAAGCGATGTCCGCTGTGCCGGTGCTAAAGCAAGTGTTTACGTCCCGCAACTAGGACTGATTACCGCGTGTGACGCTCTATATCATTGGATACCCGGAGGATATCCGCCATAACCGCCATGGCGAACTCCGCCGGGGTCTTTCCAAGCATTCCTGATCGCAGCCTGAACACACCGATGCCAGGCTGGTCACAGACTTGCACTAACCCATCGACAATCGCTAAGGATCCACTTATGAGTGCAGGTCACAATCATGCTCAAGTCCGCGCGGGGCACGAGAAAAAACTGCTTGCGGCCCTACTGCTGACGACAGCGTTCATGATCGCCGAGATCGTCGGCGGGCTGGTGACCGGCAGCCTCGCCCTCCTCTCGGACGCTGCGCACATGTTCACTGACTCTGCGGCGTTGGCGATTTCACTGATCGCCTTCCAGATCGCCAAGAAACCCGCTGATCGCATGCGTACTTTCGGCTACGCACGGTTCGAGATTCTGGCCTCGGCCTTCAATGCGATTCTGCTGTTTTTGGTGGCGCTCTACATTCTGTACGAGGCCTACCAGCGGTTGGTAGAGCCTTCACCGATCCAGTCGACAGGCATGTTGATCATCGCAGTGCTCGGCCTTTTGGTGAACCTTATTTCGATGCGGATATTAGCCTCGGCAAGCGGTGACAGCTTGAACATGAAAGGCGCCTACCTGGAGGTCTGGAGCGACATGCTCGGCTCCATGGGCGTGATCGTTGCCGCGATCCTGATTCGCTTCACAGGCTGGACATGGGTCGATTCCCTGGTGGCTGCAGGCATTGGCCTATGGGTGCTTCCGCGCACCTGGACGCTGTTGAGGGAAAGCATGAACGTGTTGCTTGAAGGTGTCCCGAACGGGATTGACCTGGAACAGGTCGAGCAGGCGATTCTAGCGGTGGATGGGGTAAAAGCCGTTCACGATCTCCACGTGTGGTCGGTGACCAGCGCGAAAAACGTGATGAGCGTACACGTGGTGATAGCCGCCAGTGCCGCCGATGGCCAAGATATTCTGGGCAGGGTCACCGAATCCGTCAGCCACAGTTTCGAGATCGATCACTGCACCATCCAGCTTGAACATGACGGCTTTCATGCCGCAGAGCACGGCGAAGAAGGCCACCACCATTGATGGTGTGCCTGCGGCGTCCAACGCCGCAGGCGACGGTCAAGCCTTTACACCGCGTCCTCGGATTTCGCGCCGTAAAACTGGCTTCTCGGCGTGGCGCCTAGGGGGCTCGATCACAGCGTGTGATGTTCACCGTTGCCGGCAAACACCAGAAATTCTTCCGCGAACCTTTGCACCAATCCTTGTCGCGGTGCATTTTCCGAGCGAATCACCAGAAACCCGGTATCCACTCGCACGCTCAGAGGCTTGCTGACCACGCCCCGGCCAATGAATTGCTGCGCCGTGGGCGGGTCGACGATGCTCACTCCCAGCCCCTGCGCAACCAGTGCGCACGCGGTGTAGGACAGGCCGGTTTCCAGATGGGCCTGCCGCGGTACCTCGGCAAGCGCCAAGGTCACACCGGCCGCGAATAGCGAACCAGGCGCCACGGCGATCACGCACTCACCGCTGAGATCCGCAGGCTCTACCACGGCGACCCCCGCCAGTCGATGCTCGGCGGGTACCACGACCACCGCATCCATGGGCACCGCCTGGATGTTCAGCCCATGACGGTTCAGCGGCCCCTCCGCATAACCGATATCCGCCTGCCCGGATGCCACCATTTCCGCCACCAGGTGGGATGGCACCCCCAGCAGGCTGACCTGCAGCTCCGGCCGGGGCGCCAGGAAGCGGGCGAGAAACACCGGCAACAGGGTATTGGCCACCGCCGGCATCGCCGCGATACGCAGCGACCCCGCCGTCTGTTCATCGATGCCACGGGCGACGCGGGCTATGCGCTCCAGGCCGATAAACGAGCGCTCGATCTCGGGAATCAATGCACTGGCCTGCGCGGTCGGCTGCAAATGATTGCCACGGCGCTCGAACAGGGCGAAACCCAAGGCCTCTTCCATGTCCCGCACCAGCCGTGTGACCGCCGGCTGCGTGACAGACATGAGATGAGCCCCGCTGGTCATGCTGCCGGTGCGCATCACCGCGCGAAACGCTTCGACCTGACGAAGAGTGAGCCGCATGCATCCTCCATAACATCCAGTCATTCTGAATCAAGATAAATTGATTATGGATTATGCCTGCGCCGTGAGAGATTCACTCCAGATTATTTCGAGATGGCGCCATGAGCGTCACCCAGGCGGCAACTGCGGTTTCTATCTGCCCTTGATCAAGCGGTCCTCCACCAGGGGCACTCCATGACGTTTTGGCAAACGATGGGTTTTGGCGAGCAAGGCTGGGCGGCCGACATGTTATTGGCGACGCTCATGAGCTGTGCCATCGCCTTTTGCGGATTCGCCTGCGGCGGCCTGATCGGGGGCGTCGGATGCTGGGCAAAACGCTCGCGATTCAGATCACTGCGGGCGCTGGCCGACCTCTATACCACCGTGCTGCGCGGCGTCCCGGATCTGCTGATCATCTACCTGTTCTATTTCGGCAGCAGCATGGTGTTGACCCAGGCGGCTCGTGAACTGGGGCTGGAAAGCTTCGTCGGCTTACCGCCCTTTCTAGTGGGCGTGGTGGCGATCGCCGTGGTGTCGGGTGCCTATCAGATCGAAGTCCTGCGCGGCGCCATGGGCTGCGTACCGCGCGGCACCCTTGAAGCGGGACGTGCGCTGGGGTTGGACGGTGCCAGGTTGTTGCTGCTGGTCATCGCTCCGCAGGCGTTGCGATTCGCCCTGCCGGGGCTGGCCAATGTCTGGTTGCTGGTGCTCAAGGAGTCGGCCTTGATCAGCGTGGTGGGTATGGTCGAGTTGATGCGCCAGGCGCAGATCGGCGCGGGCGCGACGCACCAGCCCTTTTGGTTCTACGGCACTGCGGGCGCGCTGTATCTGCTGGTCAGTGTCAGCAGCAGCCAGTGCCTGGGCCGCCTGGAACGGCGGCTGGCGCTGCCATCTGGGGGCCAGTGATGGATGGGTCGTTCATGCTCGACTGCTTCCTGCAACTGCTCAAGGGGTTGCCCCTGACCCTCAGGCTGGCCGCGTGCGCCTGCCTGGCGGGCTTTGCCCTGGCCTGGCTGCTTTGCGCCATGCGCCTCTCGGGCAAGCGCTGGCTGGACGTCCCGGCATGGTTGTTGGTTGAAGTGTTCCGTGGCACGCCCTTGCTGGTGCAGCTGTTCATCATCTACTACGGCTTCAGCCAGTCTGCCTGGCTGCGCGCCAGCTTCGCCTGGCCCTACCTGCGCGACGCCTACTGGTGCGCCCTGCTGGCGCTGACCCTCAACACTGCAGCCTACACCAGTGAAATCCTGCGCGGCGGCGTCAAGGCCGTCGCTGCGGGGCAACAGGAAGCCGCCGCAGCCCTGGCCCTGAGTCGCTGGCAAATCTGGCGCCACGTGATCTGGCCGCTGGCCTGGCGGCAGATGCTGCCCGCCTACGGCAACGAAGTGATCCTGATGATCAAGGCGACCTCGCTCGCCTCCATCGTCACGCTTATGGAAGTCACCGGCATCGCCGCCCGCCTGGTCTCGCAAAGCTATCGGCCGGTGGAAGTGTTCGTGTGTGCCGGGGCCTTGTACCTGCTGATCAATTTTTCCATCACCCGTGTGGTGATGTGGCTCGAACGTCGTCTGCACCGCGACCGCGTGGTGTCTACCCATTCGCACTGAAACGAGGAACCGCCAATGATCCGCAACTCTTTGCTGGGCACAGTGTTAGGGCTGTCGCTCAGTAGCTTGATGGCCCACGCCGATGACGCGCCGGTGCTGAAAATCGCCACCGAGGGCGCCTATGCCCCCTGGAACTTCATCAAGCCCGGTGGGCAGCTCGACGGCTTTGAAATCGACCTGGCCCATGAGCTCTGCGCGCGCATCAAGGCCAAATGCGAAGTCGTGGCGCAGGACTGGGACGGGCTGATCCCCTCACTCAATGCCGGCAAGTTCGACGCGATCATGGCGGGCATGAGCATCACTGAAAAACGCCAGCAGGTGATTGGCTTCAGCCGCCCGTACGCGGCGCCACTCAATGGCTTGCTGGTGATGGGCGACGGCCCGCTGGCCGCCTTGCCCGACGCAAAGGCCACCTTTGATCTGGACAGCGACGAAGCCGGCGCCAAGGCCTGGGTGACGAAAATGACACCGCTGCTCAAAGGCAAGGTACTGGGTGTACAGGGCTCGACCACGGCGTCAGCGTTCGCAGATAAATACCTCTCCGGATTGATGGACGTGCGTGAATACAAAACCGTCGACGCCCACAACCTCGATTTGGTCAGTGGTCGCATCGACGCGGTGCTGGCCAACGCGGTGGTGCTCAAGCTCGCCACCGAGCAAGCATCGATGCAGGGCGCGAAAATGGCCGGGCCGATCTTCGCCGGTGGGGTCTTCGGGCCCGGTATCGCCATAGGTGTGCGCAAGGATGACAGCGCCCTCAAAGCGCGTCTCGACCAGGCCATCAGCGAAGAAATCGCTGACGGCAGCCTGAAGAAACTTTCCGAAAAATGGCTGAAGCTCGATGTCACTCCTCTCAAGTAACACTTGTGCAAGAAACAGGAGCGCAGCTCGATGACGACGCCGAGGATTTGTGTCATTGGCGGCGGCCTGGTGGGCATGGCCCTGGCGTATGGCCTGGCCTGCGCCGGCGAGTCGGTGTGCCTGCTGGATCAGGGCGATGTCGCCTGGCGTGCGGCGCGCGGCAACTTCGGACTGGTATGGGTACAGGGCAAGGGCTTTGGCCTGCCTGCCTACGCACGCTGGACGCGGACCTCGGCCGCCCTGTGGCCACGGCTGGCCCAGGACTTGATGGCGGACACCGGCATTGACGTACACCTGCACCAACCCGGCGGCTTTCAGCTATGCCTGGATGCCGCCGAGCTGGAAGAGGAAGTACGGCGCCTGAGCTGGCTGCGCGAAGCAGTGGGCAGCGACTACCGCTTCGAGGTCCTCGACCCCGTGCAACTGCGCCAGCGCCTGCCCGGCGCAGGCCCCACCTTGGCCGGTGCCTGCTATTGCCCCGACGATGGCCACGTCAATCCATTGCTGCTGTTACGGGCGTTGAGCACCGCCATGCAAAAGCGCGGAGTGATCTTGCATACCCATGCCAACGTGCAGCGTATCGAACGCGCTGGCGACGCTTATCGGCTGTCGGGCGAGGGGCGCGAGTGGACCGCCGAGCGCGTGATCTTCGCCGCCGGGCTGGGCAACCGTGCACTGGCGGCGCAGGTAGGGCTGAACATCGAGGTGCAACCCAACCGCGGACAGATCCTGGTCACCGAGCGGATTGCACCGTTCCTGCACTACCCCACCAGTTACGTCCGCCAGACCGCCGAAGGCAGCGTGCAGCTGGGCGACTCCCATGAAGCCGTGGGGTTGGATGACGGTGTGAGCCGAGGCGTCATGGCCGATCTGGCGCAGCGGGCCGTGCGCTGTTTCCCCCTGCTGGCCAAGGTTCAGGTGGTCCGCACCTGGAGCGCATTGCGGGTACTGAGCCCCGATGGCTTTCCGATTTATCAAGAGTCCCGCGAAGCACCCGGTGTATTCGCCACCACGTGCCACAGCGGCGTGACCCTCGCCGCCGCGCACGCATTCGTGCTGTCGCCGTGGCTGGCCGGGGGGCCTGCTCCGCACGCCATAGCGGCTTTCAACGACCAGCGGTTCAAGGAGCATGGCCATGGGCGCTGAGCCTTTATTTACCAGCCTCGATGGCGATGATCAGGTGCGGGTCAACATCGAGTTCGACGGACAAGCGATAAGCGTGCTCGATAACGTGCCGTTGGCCAGTGCATTGCTCGAAGCTGGCGTCGAATATACCCGCCGCCACCCGGTCAGCGCCGCGCCGCGCAACGCCTATTGCATGATGGGGGTGTGCTTCGAGTGCCTGGTGTCGATCGAGGGGGTTTTGCAGCAGGCTTGCCAGGTCCCGACGCGCTCCGGGCTGTGCGTCAGCCGGTACGCTATCCATCCGGCCGAGGAGGCAAGCGATGAGTGAATCGATCGATGTGCTGATCGTCGGTGCCGGTCCGGCGGGCATGGCGGCAGCGCTGCAGTTGCACGCATTGGGCGTGCAGGTGCGCGTGCTGGACGACCAGGCCGGTCCGGGCGGGCAAATCTATCGCGGTGTCCATCAAGCCTCGGGCAAACGCAGTGCCGTACTGGGTGCGGACTACCAGGAAGGGATCGGCCAGGTGCGCCGGTTTCTGGCCAGCGGCATCGACTATGTTGCACTTGCCTCGGTGTGGTTGATCACGCCAGAACGGGAGGTGCACTACCGCGTGGACGGTCAACTGCGCCGGGTCAAGGCGCAGAAGGTCTTGCTGTGCAGCGGCGCTTATGAACGGCCGATGCCGTTGCCAGGCTGGACGCTGCCGGGGGTGATGACCGCAGGCGCTGCGCAGATCCAACTCAAGGGCGCGGGCCAGATCCCGGCCTGCCCCGTGGTGATGGTGGGCAGCGGCCCATTGTTCTACCTGCTGGCGTGGCAATTCTTGCGCGCCGGGGTGCGCATCGAAGCACTGGTCGACACCGCCAGCCCCCTGGACCTTTTGCGGGCGCTGCGCCATTTGCCTCGGGCGCTGGGCAATCTGCGGCAACTGGGCAAGGGCCTGAAATTGTTGTACGCCCTGCGCCGGGCTGCGGTGCCCTGGTTTCGTGCGGCCAGTGGCGTGCGGATCGAAGGTCAGGCCCACGCCGAAGGGGTCAGCTTTGTCAGTGGCGGCCGGTCTCATCGTTTCTCCAGCCGACTGGTGCTGCTTCATCAAGGCGTCGTACCCAATACTCAGCCGACCTTGGCACTGCGCGCGGCCCATCGCTGGGATGAGCAACGTCAATGCTGGGTCGCAGAGCAGAGCGACTGGGGAGAACTGAGCGTGGCCGGCTGCTTTGTAGCCGGCGATGGCGGTGGTATCGAAGGTGCCGAAGCGGCAGCGATACAGGGCAGGATCACCGCGATCGGTATTGCCCTGGCGTTGCAACGGCTCACACCCGAGCAAGCGCAGAGCCTGGCAGGGCCCGAGCGCAAGCGCCTGGCCCAGGTGCGCAGCGCGCGGCCGTTTCTGGACGCCCTGTACCCACCGCAGCGCGACTACCTGGCCCCCGCCGACGAGACCATCGTATGCCGCTGTGAAGACGTTACCGCAGGCGCCATCCGTCAGTACGCGGCGCTCGGCTGCCAGGGGCCGAACCAGACCAAAGCCTATGGACGCTGCGGCATGGGGCCTTGCCAGGGTCGTCAATGCGGCTTGTCAGTGACGCGCCTGCTGGCCGACGCCCTCGGCGTCAGCCCGGCCGAAGTGGGTTACTACCGCATCCGCCCTCCCCTCAAGCCCATCACCTTGGGCGACCTGGCCAACGAACAATGAATTGCCCTTACCTGCCATCTCCCATCGACTGCGAAGGACACACACCATGACCGATATCATCCGCCAGCAACCCAACGCCCGCCTCAGCCGCGCGGTCATTCACAACAACGTCGTTTGGCTGGCCGGCGTCGCCCCCGGCGACTGTAGTCAGGACGCCGCCGGTCAGACGCGCCAGGTGCTGGCGCGTATCGACGAATTATTGAAGGATGCCGGTACCGACCGCAGCCGCTTGCTGTCGGTGCAAATATGGATGGGGCACATGGCGCGCGACCTGGAGGCCATGAACAGCGCTTGGGTAGAATGGCTCGGCGATGCCGGCCGCCCCGCGCGCGCGACCTGCCAGGTGGCCTTCGACGATCCGGACTTGCTGGTGGAGATCATCGTGACAGCGGCGGTCTAGGCACCAGACTGATCAGGACCTGGCGCTGGAGTCTCGACCGCCGGGCCAATCCTTGGCCAGGGAATAAGGGTCAACAAACCCTGGGCCAGTTAAGCCTCCTTTGCCTCCACCTCGCGGCACATGGCGCCATCAGGCAAGTTGCAGAACGAGCGATTAGAACTGCGACTGCACTTGCAGTCCCAGTACCAACGCATTATCCACTTGGCGCACGCCATCCGGGTTCTTGACGAACTGCACGTTCGGCATGATGTTTAGCCACTTGGTCGCCTGAATCCCGTAGTTGAGCTCTGCCGCATATTCCGTGTGCTGCTCAGGCACGTAGGCTGCATCGTCGTAGCTGGCGCCGCTCTGGTCATTGGCTGTTTTGGCATTGCGCAAGAATCGCGAGCTGGCGTGAATGCGCGCGATACCCAGCCCCAGAGTATCCGTCGGACGCGCGTCGAACGGACCTTTGTAGGTCAATGCGACCTTTTGGTAGCTGTCGACCGCAGTGGTGGCCTTGTCCTGGAACGTGGCGCTCGCCGACAACGTCAGGCCGCGGGAGGTATCACCGCCCACTGAGGTCAGTTGCTGCTTGCCGATCAGCCAGAAACCGTGCCGGCTCGAATCGCTGCGATACGCGTCGCCGGTGATGGCCGCCACACGGTTGTTGTCGTCCTTGTAGACGTCGGTGCCATTGGCGGAACTGTGGTAATAACCCAGGCGATATTCCCCAGGCAGCTGGTTAACCTTTGGTGTCCAGATCAGTTCGACGGGCACGAAGGTACCGGAAGTGCCGGAGCCATTCAGCTTGAAGCCATTGTCATTATCGAGGTCGGACGGATTGACGTTGAATGCGCCGATTTGTGCGTAAACCTCATTGGTCACGCGATAACGAATGCGTGCCGCCCATTGGCTGATGGGCGAGTTATAAATGCTGTCGACATAGTTGCCCGGCTGGGAGCCGCAGAATGCCAGGCTTTGAAACACGCAATCCTCGACCGCGAATTCGTCACTGACCGCGAACCGACCCGCCTTGATGTTGATACGATCGTCGAACCAGCCTTTGCTCAACCACAGCTCGCTCAGTCGGGTCACACTGCCGCGACCTTGGATTTGCTGAGTCGAACTCATGCCCGTGGCGCGGGGATCGGCAATCTTGTCGTTGATGTTGTCGCCGTTACGATTGGTCAGCGAGATACTGAAAGCCGTGTCGCTCCACCCCATGAGTTTTTGCAGATCGATATTCGCGCCCAGATTGAACTGGTCCGCGTAGCGGGTCACCTTATCGTGCTTCTTGTAGCCTCCGTGGACGTTGGAAGCAGACTCGCCGAGGTAGCCCATCTGAATGTCGATACCCTTGTTCAGCCACTCAGTTCGCAATCCGCCCCAATCCCCGGTCATCCATGGAGAGTCGGCAGCGAATGCATCCGCCGCCTGGACATCAAGCGAGCAACCGGTGGCGGCGCACAATGAAAGAATTGCCAGAAACGCGGGGCGCGGACGAGCGGCGGCGCGAGAGCCATATGGCATAAACAATCAATCCTTTTTTAGTTATCGACCTGCAGGCGATAAGCACCTGAGCAACAGTGATGCTGGCGTCAGGGCTTGATCTAAACATCCCAGACATCAACATTGGACTTTTAATATTGACGTAATAGTTTGCCACGCCCTTCGGTAAAAATCACAGTTTCGATTGTTGCGCTTCCTACAAATACTTATTACCTGGGCCGCTCTATAATCAACACCAATCCCATGTTATGAGCGGCGCAAAAGGACTATTTGTTCTTGGCGGCACCCGAGACGATCAGTTTCGTGCGCACGGTGGATCAATCCGAGTGATCATGCTGCCCGGTATTCTACCGTCAGGTGAGTGACCTCATGCACCGGCTTCAAGACTGCCCGCACGTCATCCGCCGAGAGTTCGGCACTGCCATACACACTGACGATGGCAGCTCGGGCCTGCGGGCCAACGCGCCACACGTGCAAGTCGGTGATGGCGAGTGTTCCGCTTTGATCCAGCAACTCGCGGATTTCTTTGGCCACGTGCTCGTCGGTCCTGTCCAGCAGCACCGCAGACGTGTCCTTCATAAGCGACCACGCCCACCGGGCGATTACCACAGCACCGACGATGCCGATCACCGGATCAAGCCAGACCCAGCCCAGGAACTTGCCTGCCAGCAACGCGGCGATGGCCAGCACGGAAGTGACCGCATCCGCCAGGACGTGCACGTACGCCGACCGCAGGTTGTTATCCGCGCCATGGGTGTGGTCGTGATGATGATCATGATTGTGTGCATGCCCATGCGCATGCCCACCACCGGATAGCAGCAACGCGCTGACGATATTCACGATCAAGCCAACAATGGCGATAAGCGTGGCGGTGCCGAACTGAACCGCCGTCGGCTCGAGCAAGCGCATGACCGACTCCACGCCTATGCCCGCTGAGATCAAGCCAAGGATGAGCGCGGAGGCGAATCCCCCGAGATCACCGACCTTGCCGGTCCCGAAGCTGTAGGCGTCGCTGGTCGCATGTTTACGCGCAAATCCATAGGCCGCCGCGGTGATGCCCAAGGCCGCAGCATGGGTGGCCATATGGAAGCCATCAGCGAGCAGCGCCATGGAGCCGGTGATGTACCCGGCAGCAATCTCACCGACCATCATGACCACCGTCAATACGACGACCCACAGGGTGCGGCGCGCATTTTGATCGTGATCGATGCCCAGAAAGTTGTGGCTATGGACGTGGTGTAACGCTGTGGTTTTCATAGCGGTCTCATTTCCCATAGCGGCGAATGGCTTCGAGCAGCTCGCGGGTACCTTGGGCTCGCTCTTCATCGGACAAGCCCGCCTTGGCGACGTGCTCCCAGGCGTGGTCTTCGATGATTTCATCCAGCAAGCCGTTCATGGCGCCACGAGTGGCGGCCACCAAGTGCAAGGTCTTGGCACAATCTGCGTCGCCTTCCAAGGCCCGCTCGATCGCCTGAACCTGACCCGCAATGCGCTTGACCCGCTGAAGCAACGCCTCTTTTCCCACCTTGGTGTGCGACATGGCATACCCCCCTACCCTATAAAGACGAGCATCATGTACGGCATTGGCGTCGAGAGCAATACGCGAACCACCCAACATTGCGCCGGGAACCGATTGCACCAGGCCCCGCCCTGGCATACCTTGCCCCGCTCATTGACTACGTAGCGAACCTTGAGCTGAAAATGCGAGACGTGCGGCCACACTGGAGTCCCGTGGTACGCTTCGAAGACATCGCCCCGTCTGACTGGGCAGGCGCCGCCGAGCTGTCAGGTGGCACGCCTGAGAGGTTTCCCCAGCATCAGTCGGGAAGGAACGGCTTGTATGAATAGGGTTCGAACCTTTCCCACCCATTTTTCAGGAGTCACCATGAAAATCGATTTGAGCGGTAAGCGCGCCCTGGTCACCGCCTCTACCGGCGGTATCGGCTACGCCATTGCCAAAGGCCTCGCTGAGGCCGGCGCCACGGTCGTCGTCAACGGCCGCAGCGACAAGTCCGTCAATGGCGCCGTCGCCCGTCTGCAAGCCGAAGTGCCTGACGCGTCGATCTCGGGCGTCGTCGCCGACCTGGGCAATGCGCAAGGCGTTGCTGCGCTGGTCAGCGGTGCGGGGGCGATCGATGTGCTGGTCAACAACGCCGGCGTCTATGGCGTCCAGGATTTTTTTGAAACCGCCGACGACGTCTGGGACCAGTACTGGGACACCAACGTCATGTCGGGGGTGCGCCTGAGCCGCGCACTGTTGCCGGCCATGGTCGCCAAGGGCTGGGGTCGGGTGGTATTCATCGCCTCGGAGTCGGCCCGTAATATTCCGGCGGACATGATCCATTACGGCGTTTCCAAAACGGCTCAGCTGGGCTTGGCCCGTGGCTTGGCCAAACGCGTTGCCGGCAGCGGCGTGACCGTCAACAGCGTGTTGCCAGGCCCGACCTTGTCCGAAGGCATGGCCGGTATGCTGCAAGGCGAAATGGAGCGTAGCGGCAAATCCTTGGAAGCGGTCGCGGCCGACTTCGTGAAGGAACATCGCCCGAGTTCGATTATCCAGCGCGCCGCTTCGACTGACGAAGTGGCCAACATGGTCGTCTACGTCTGCTCGCCTCAAGCCAGCGCGACCACCGGCGCCTCGCTGCGGGTCGACGGCGGCGTGGTCGACGATATCGTCTGATGTGCCGGAGGGGGGCGCTTGGAGCCGCCCCTCCCCGTCGGGGTTGCCATCGCGGACGCGTAACTCGCTCGGCCAGAAGAAACCCTTGCGTACGCTTTTCTAATCCTCGGCTTTTATAAACTGTCCAAGCGTATTTACGGATTGCACGGCCATCCCCTCGAACGGCACCGGCACTGACTTCACCGCCCCATTCAGATTCCGATACCGGTGATAAATCCCTCCTCCCGGCAGCAGCCGCCCACGCTCTACCTGCCGCTGCCCGTCGAGCACATAGCGTACCGTCTGCTCCTGTCCGAGCGCTTGCCCGTCACCGGCGTGCAGGTCTTGGGCGAGCACGCGCAGGGTTTCGTCGATGCACTGCTGCAGTTGCCCATCCACCAACGCCATATCCAGTTGGCCATCATCAACGCACTGCGTACCGCAGCGGCGGAACGGCTGGCCGACGACCTCGATATGCCGGCGGTACAAGGCGCTACCGGCGATGTCCTGCACCTGCACGCGGCTCACCAGGGTGAAGCTACCCCGGTCGGCCGAAAGCACCAGTTGCGGCTCCACGATCAAATGCGCGGTGACGGCGCCTTGCCCCAAAGGCAGCCCTGCGGTCATGCCTGCCTGCCGGAAGCGCTGGGTCAGCTTGTCGTCCGCCGCCTGGTTGCTCAGTAGCGCCGCCATTGGCCGGGCATCTTTTTGCGCTGCGGCGCGGGCGTCTCGCTCCAGCACGCCGGTGCCGGTCTGGGTATTGATTGCGCTGGCCACCAGCAGCCCCACTACCCCACCCGCCTGCACCGAACTGCGGGTGACATTATTGGTGGTGAGCGCAGCAGCCTCGGCCGCCTTGGCATCGATCACCATCTGCGCGCTGACAAAACCGTCCTTTGGCACCTGCACCTGAACTTGCACGCCGTGGGCAGTGACATAAGGCAATGCAGTCGGATCATTGAAACTGGCTTCGGGCGGCGGACTTTGCGCGCAGCCGGTCAAGGTCAGCGCGGTCAATAGCGCTATCGAGCACCTGAGCTTCATTTCGAAAAAGGCGTAATGACCATCTGCCGACTGCTGTCCACGGCCTGGTAGTAGGCGTTGGACAGGTTCGCGTAGTTGGGCTGGTCCCACTCGCCCTGAGCCGGTTGGGTCACGGCGAACGGTTTGTACCACAGCAGGTGATTGTCCCGCAGATCGACCATCACACCGATCCCGCCGACTTGCGGCGTGGGTACGCTGGTAGGAATTACGCTGTAGTAGGTGCGGTATGCGCCGCTGGCGGTGTAGGAAATCAGCAGCAGGCGATCCACGCCATATTTGGCTTGCAGCGGGGTCAGGTCACGTGCGTAGAAGCCTTCGTGGAACTTGGCCTCCTTGTACTGCGCAAGGTCGATCACGTCGTCGATCTTCTTCGCCTTGTAGCCCTTGGCCTGCAGCTTGGCGACGATCTCGTCGGGCAATGTGGCGGCGTCCTGCAGCTTCCAGCTGGCAACCTGTGCGCTGAGCTTGCTGTTGATGCCCGTGTTGATGGCGAGGTCGAGCAAGCCTTGGTTGCCACCCAATACCAGCTGCGAGGCAGGCAGGGTGGTGATCGCGACGCCGATGGTGGGCTCTTTTTCGCTCCAGAACTGTGGATCCAGGTCGATGGGTTTCTGGATTTGTGCGGCGCAGCCTGTGAGCGTGGCGACGGCAGCAAACATCAGCAGGCCGAATCCGAGACGTAGAGAACGGAGGGACATGGGAAAATCCTTTTAGGGTGTGAACGGTCTTGGGCGTGTCGGTCAACGAGTGGTGCGGGGGACGGGCGCTACCGCTGGAGGTGAGGCCGGCTGTAGGTGAAGAGGTTCACGGAGCGTCCTTGCATGGCACTGCGACATCATGGGTGAGATATTAAATAGCCATTAGTTTGGCGTCAATGCTTTGATGCGATTTTTTTGCGAACGGCCACGATGATCTGCAAACCGCTAGCCGTCGGTCTATACGGGTTTCTCAACCGCGCAGCGGACCTCGTCCTGTACCTTATAAATCTCGCAAACCACCTGCTCCGTCGCCGCCTCGATCGTTCCTTCATTGCGGCATGACACCCAGCCATTATCCGCAACCGCTCGCTCGAACGCCTGGGTACAAGCGGTTTGCTCATCCAGCCGCTGGATAACGGTACTGCCAAGCCCACGCGAGCGTGCCGCTGCCCTCGCCCACGAAATATCAGGAGCGGTAACGACCCCGACATGCAGGTCGGGCACCTGCACGTTGCGTTCGATGTTCAACCGCAGGATCTCTGCAAACGGGACTAACCGGCGAAACGCAGCATCAGACGGATACCAGCGATCGATCAGGATAATGCTGTCCGCTGGCTGTTGTGGCAGCACGTGCCGGGAGATCCAGGCACGGCTATCGGCAAAACGCTCGCACACCGCCCATTCCAGCTGCCGTGTGGATGCCTGACGAACTGGTTCACCAGGGCCATCGTTTCGCCCCGGTAGGGATCGCTTTTTTTCTCGCACAACCGGATGACCTTTCTGTTGGCCGCTCTCAGGCGTTTCGTGACGGCTTCGAGCAGCGTGGTTTTACCGGTCCCTTTGGGCCCATCCAGAGCAATAAACAACGCGCGATTCATTGTTCAAACAACCTGTTTCACATCGTTAAGGGCTATATCGCCAAGACCGTTGAAGCGTCCGCGTCGCACGTCAACGGTGCGGCATGTAGTAGGTCTCTTCGGCGTGAGCGATCAATCCCGGAGCAGGGCTGGCTGTTGCCAGACCGGACACTCTAGCGGTCAATGACCCCGCATGCCAGGTTGGGCTTTACGCAGCGGCCAGCGCTTTCAATCGTTTGATTCGGCAGGTAGAGTGTCGCGCCCCGGGAATTGGATCCCGGCATTTTCGCTATGGAGTTGTAAATTGAAGTACCTCAGCAAAGTTGTAGCCGCAGGCATTTTCGGTCTGGCTCTGGCCGGGTGCACCGGCACTCCGATGACCTCCACGCACTATGACAGCAGCCAGTACACCGTGCTGGGTCACAGCCAGGCCAGCGCCACCGGCCTGATGTTGTTAGGCGTGATCCCGATCCGCCAGAACACCCGCTTTGTGCGCGCACAGAATGCTGCGATCGCGGCCAAAGGCGGCGATGCGCTGATCAATACGCAAGTACAGGAAAAATGGTTCTGGGCCTGGGTCCTGAACGGTTACACCACCACGGTATCGGGTGATGTGATCAAGCTCAACAAAGGTCACTAAGTCGCAGCGCGGTCGGCAGCGCAACAGCACTGCACGGCCGCCGTCCCTCGGGCCACGTCCGTCGATGGGTCCACTCGGCATCGGGCCCCGAAGGTCGATCTGCTGGTACTACCGGCTACCCGTCACCTCGCGTTCTTGCAGGACCCTGCGTTGTTCAGCGCCACGGTGCTGCATCTTCTGGGTGATCAGTGATCGGATCGGTCTCGTTTACCATGGGCCGCTGGGTGGTGATGCACGATCACTCAACTGCAATACTGCGGTTCAACCCCGCAGCCCATGCCGCCGCCATCCTTTGCCCCACGGCGTCGAACTCGGGATGGTCGCGCCGATAACCCTCCATCTCGGCCATGGCGCGGCTCATGCCTGACTGGATTCTGCGCAGCAATTCACCGCAGCGTGCCTCTGTCAAACCGCATGCACTGCGTGCGAACTGCACCAGCATCTTGCGCTTGGGCCAAGCCTTCGATCCGCCCAGCAACAGCCCCATGATATCGTTGCTCTTGTACACCGTGGTGGTCACCAGGTCGTAGACCGGGGCGAGCCAGACGTCGGCATCCTCGCTGCAGTTCTCATATAACAGGCCGAAGTTCTTCAGGTGCCCATCGCCGTTCTGGATGCCTGCACTCAACGCCACCATCATGAAAAAGTCTTCCAGCGCCTTGGTCACGCGTGCGGGGCTAACGAAGGACTTGATCAGTTTTGCGCAGCCCTGGTAGCTGCCGTCGTATTTCTTTGCCGTCCCCCATCCTGACAGCACGCACAGGTCTTCGAAGCCAAGATAGTCGCTATGACCGATATCGAAGCGCTTGACCACCAGGAACTTGCCTTGCTGGCTCAACCGGAATTCAGGCACTTGCAGCCCGCTGTGCAGTGCCGCCCGCATGCAAAAGAATTCGTTGGCTGCCAGTTGTGGGAAGTCCAGGTCGTTGAAGGTCTTCAACAAGTGCGTGGCGCCCCGGTGGGTCAGCCGCTCGATGTCGGGGCCGGCAGAGTCGATATCGCGTACCAGCACCTTGGGCTGTACACCCGACACCCCGGAATATGCCGCGTAGGTTTGCATCAGGTCGTCGAAAAGATCTTTGGCACCGTCATAGACCAGCAGCTCGGAAAGCTTGATGCCGGGCAGCGGCTCATCCCTGAGGTCGTGGGCGATGCTGAGGCGGCCCAGTTGGTGCGGACCCACGATGCCCAGTAACGCGAAGTCGTCAAAGCCGCGCACCGTCTTGCTGAAACGCCGCACGAGTTCGTTCTTGAGGTGCCCTTCGGGAATGTGCATTTCGAACAGCGGATGAATACCGTACTCCCATTTGTAGCTCTCCAGGCGTACCGGCATCGTCAGTGACACGGCGTTTTCTTCGGCAACTGCAGAATGATATGAGAAAACCGAATCGTGGTGGTTTTCCCCGCTGCGCCCCAGCGTGCCGGCAGCCACGCCGGCAGCACCAATATAGAGCCGGTCGGTTTGCCTATTCATGGACGTTTCCGGATTTCAGCTCATCGAGTGTCTTGCGTCGCCGCGTGGGCGTAGCAGTCAGTTCGTAGCCCAGGCCCGCGAGGATCGCCTCCACCTTGCGAATTCCCACCTCCGGTATGGTGTCGTTCTCTATACCGGAAATAGTCGCGCGGCTCATGCCATGCCGATGCGCCAGGTCGCTCTGTGAAAGGCCGGCCTGTTTGCGCAGATTTTTGATAAGAACACCTAGCTCGCCCATGACAGAATGAATCCTATACAGTGCATAATCTGATCGAAATGCATATTTGCACTATATTCGATGCATTTATCAGTGTCACTAGCCGCCTGTCAAACCGATCATCCGCATCAATATCCACTATGTCCCCGAGTAGTTTTTGCTAGTCAGCCAACGCCCGTAAAGTGAGCCCCATGCACTTACCCACTCTCTGGAGCTCAATCATGAAAACGATACTCGCCCTTGGCCTGACCCTTACCGCACTCGCGACCACCCATGCCTTCGCCACACCACAGAACGTCACTAGCCACGCACAGATCGCCGTGGTCCAGGACGGTACCCAAACGGTACGCGATCTCAAACAACGAGTGGCGGACGACGGTAGCGAACGCGTCATCGCCCAGCAACATGCCAACAGCCAGACGCCGATCTATGTGGCCGAAACACGTGCGGAGTTCGGTTCGCGCTACCAGCGTTATTGATCTGTCGGTGGCATCAGCACCCGGCCCACGAGGCCGGGCTTTTTCGTGTCTTTGCAGGCTGAATGCTCAGGGCTGCTGGTCGTAGATGACGATCACCACCGAACCCTTCTGGTAGCGTCTGCCATCGGTGGGCAGCAGATCCAGCTCCTTCTGCTCGTCGACGCCCTTGATGCGCATCGCTACCCCTACGCTCCCTGCCCGGCGGGCGTTGATCAACCACTGCTCGACACCCTCAACGGTTACCGCCCGCCCTTGCGCGTCGGGATAACGCAGGCCGTACTTGGTCTCGCCACCGGTGTTGTACAGCGTGATACCGGGATTACGTGTGTGCCATGCCAGTGCCGAGGCGGTGCCCAGTTCGTTGCTCAGCAGGCTATGGACCCCTTGAAGCTCGGACATGTGCTGCGCGATGAAGACATCAGGCGTCTTGTTGACCACCACGCTGACGGGCAATGCGGCAGGCACTAACGCCAAGACCGCGCCCATCGCCAGCGCCGGTGCGCCCCAGCAGCGCAGGGGCCGCCACACCGCCAGCCCATTCAACAAGACCCAGGCGACAATAGCGATCACCAGCAACGCCAGGTGGCCTGGCTCATCGATGTAGATCGGCCTGGTGAACTGCAAGAAGGTGATCACTGCCAGGCCGATAGCGCCCAGCGCTACGTTAAGCACGGCATTGGCGCGCAGCCCTGGCGTCGAGCCCTCACGGACTGCACCTGCCAATCGATGGCCTAGCAACAAACCCAACGGCAGCATGCACGGCATGATGTAGGCCGGCAGCTTGCCCTTGGCGATACTGAAGAACACCAGCGGCAGCAGGAACCACATCCACAAGAATAACGTTGCCCGGTCGCCGTGGGCTTTGAAGCCCTCTCTGAAGACACCTGGCAGCAGCGCGATCCACGGCAGGCTGCTGACCAACAGCAAAGGCAGGTAGTACCACCAGCCCTCGGCGTGTTGGGCATCGTCACCGGCAAAGCGGCGGATATGCTCGTCCCAGAAGAAGTACCGCCAGAAATCCGCTTCCTGCGCATGGACAGTCAAGGCCCAGGGCAATGCAATCAAAACCGCGATCACCACCGCAACGCAACCAAAACGCACCAGCTCCAGAAAGCGCCGCTGCCAGATCATGTACGGCAACGCGATCAGCACCGGCAACAACAAGGCCAGAAATCCCTTGGTCATGAACCCCATGGCGCAGGCGACGCCCAGCACGCACCAGGCGGCAAGCCGCGCCCTAGAGCTGCGGCTGTCGAAGGCGAACCACAGCGCTACCCCGGCGAGGTTCATCCACAATGTGAACTGCGGATCGAGATTGGCGTAACCGGAGCCTGCCGCTATCAGCGCCAGGCTCATGAACACCACTGCACAGGTAAAACTGGTGCGCCAATCGTTCCACAAGCGGCCTGCCACCGCATAGGCGAGCCATACGCTGAGCCCCATGCTCAGTGCGGAGGCGATACGCACCCCGAACAGGTTCTGGCCAAAGATGGCTTGGCCGACGGCAATCATCCAATAACCAGCTGCAGGTTTCTCGAAATACCGCAACCCCATGAAGTGGGGCGTCGCCCAGTGCCCACTCAAGAGCATTTCCTGACTGATTTGCGCATAGCGGGTTTCATCAGGTATCCACAGGCCATGGAATGCCAATGGGGTCAGATAGAACGCTGCGAACGCGAGGAGCAGGAGTGGCACTACCCAGCGTTGTTTCATGCTTGGCATCGTGCGGCCCTGCGTTGCGAATGGACAGGATCGTGGGTCGTGAAACGGTCAACAAACATGGCAATCCCTGGCTTTTATGGGGGGTGGATGGAGGCAACGGTGCCTGCGGGCAACAGACTAATCTGGCCAAAGTTAACTGCAACTAAACAGTTGAAAAATAAACGTTTACTTACATATTCGCTCAAGCAGCCCTGCTGCCGCCTAGGGAGTCGATGGCGCGCAGCCGGCCATGCCGAGCCCGTGATCAGGACTCGGAGGAGTCGTCCACGGCGGCTGGAAGATAGAAACAACGGGATGCGGCCTCGGTGAAAGCCATGTCAAATATTTGTATGAGCGATGCGCCGGCGCCAACCTTTGAGTTGGATATCCAACATGGCTAACGCAGGCCTGATAGCGTCCAGGTGTGCGCCCTCCATCAAGCATGCGGGCAAGTGCTTTACCTTCCAGCTTACCGCCGGAACCAACCCTCCCGCCCCTCTCTCTAGATCAGTACCTGCTCCCGAAAATGGATTGCTCTTATGCGTGAAAAAACGTCCTTCATCTTTGATCTCGACGGCACCCTGACTGACAGCGTCTACCAAAACGTCGCCGCCTGGAAAGAAGCCCTCGATGCCGAGAACATCCCGCTGGCCATGTGGCGCATCCACCGCAAGATCGGCATGAGCGGTGGCCTGATGCTCAAGAATCTCTCCCGCGAGACGGGGCTGACGCTGACTGACGATCAAGCGAAGCGGCTCAGTGAACGGCACAGTGAAGCCTATGAACGCCTGCAGAGTCAGATCATCGCCCTTCCCGGCGCGACGGATCTGCTGCGCACGCTCACTCAGGAAAACCTCAAGTGGTGCATCGCCACCAGCGGCGAGATGGCGACCGCCGAGATCAACCTCAAGGCGCTCGGCTTGAAAAGCCAGGACATCACCTTGGTCACCCGTGATGACGTCAAGCAAGGTAAGCCCGACCCCAGCCTGTTCATGGCCGGTGCCGACAAGATGAATGTAGGCATCGAGGAATGCCTGGTGGTGGGCGATGCGATCTGGGACATGCTCGCGGCGCGTCGCGCCAAGGCCACGGGGATCGGCCTGCTGTCGGGGGGCTACGATGTCAGCGAGCTTGAGCGCGCCGGTGCGTTGCGGGTATACGACGATCCGTTGGACCTGTTGAACCACCTGGATGAGGTGGCTTCTTTCGCCTGACGCCGCCCGCATCAGGCTCCAACTGCACCCGCAGGCAAATCGCCATGCTATGGTATCCAGCGTTTTTGGCTACCTACACATGGAGATGCAATGAGCCTGGCAACCGTCAAATCCTTCCTCGCGGCAAATGCCCCGGACCTTCGCGTGATCGAACTGCCGGAAAGCACCGCGACAGTGGCCCTGGCCGCCGCCGCGCACAACGTCGAGCCGGGGCAAATCGCCAAGTCGCTGTCGTTGCGGGTCAACGATCAGATCATCCTCATCGTCACCCGTGGCGACGCGCGCCTGGACAACAAAAAGTACAAGGCGCACTTCGGGGTCAAGGCCAAGATGCTCGACACCAGCGAGGTCCTGGCGCACACCAGCCACCCGGTCGGCGGCGTCTGCCCGTTCGGCTTGCCCGAAACCGTGGCGGTGTACTGTGACGTATCCCTGCAGGCTTTTGACGAGGTGCTTCCCGCTGGAGGCGCCGTCAACGCTGCGGTACGTGTGCCCCCGCAACGTATGGCCGAGTTGGTGAATGCCCAGTGGATTGACGTGGCGCAGGCTTGACCGGCTCCTTGCGGGCAACTCGATAGTGGATGCAGCCGTCATAGAAGGTGTCGTGCACCACCACCGGTTTGGCCCGCGAGGTGCTGTCGAACGTCTGCTCGGTGATGCCCAGGGCCATGCTGCGCATCCAGCTCTTGCTGAAGGAAAGGGTCTGGATTTTCTGCGCCGCGGCATAACGCGACACCCCGGACAGTTTCAGCTCCTGAGCCTTGGCTGCGGTGCCCGCGCCCCAACTGCACATGAAGCGATCATCAGGGCGAATATCCCGTGCCTGCGCACACAGGCTGGCGCCCGTCAGTGCAAAACCCGCTAACGTGATCATGACACTTCGCATTTGATCCCTGCCTCAACCTCCTGAAAGTACGGGGATTTTGTGCCTATGCGAACGGCTTGGGGGCCAGCATTTTGCCTGCTTTTGCTCGGGCCGATCAGTGGCTTGGCTACACGGCCTTGCCACACCCCCCCCGCCACACCTATTGCCCCTGCCCCAAACCCGCGCGACGCACCGACAGCGCGATGCGTTTGAAAAAATTCAGCGCCACCCCGAGCCATGCGATAGTGGCACTCCCGCCTCCGAGCGAGGCGCCGCCTGGTGCAAGGAAACCGGCATGGATTACTTCGCGGTACTCACGGCCTTCGTCGAAGCGGCCCGATTGAACAATTTTTCGCGTGCGGCCGACCGGCTGGGGATGAAAGCCTCTACCGTCTCGCGCTACGTCAAGGACCTCGAAGCGGATCTGGGCATTGCACTGTTCAACCGCTCTACCCGCGCGCTGAAATTGACCGAGGGCGGCGAGACATTTCTGCTTCATGCGGCCAAGGTGCTGGAAGCGCTCGATGAAGCCCGATTTGCTGCTGCCTCGCTCAACCACCAGCCTCGTGGCGTGCTGCAGCTCAACGCGCCGCCGGCCTTTACCCGCCACCATATCGTGCCGGCGCTGGAGGATTTCCGCGCCCAGTGCCCCGAGGTGCAACTGCAGATCAGCTGCCAGGAACATCAGGTCAACCTGATCGATGCCGGCGTCGACCTGGCCGTCAGGATCGGCAGCCTGGCGGACTCGACCCTCAAGGCGCGCAAGATTGCCGACGTGCAGTGGGTGTTATGTGCCTCTCCCGAATACCTCCTGGGCGCGGGCAGCGTCGATCACCCCGAACAGCTGCGCAGCCACCGATTCATCGCCGGCAAGGCTGAATCCTTGTCACTGCTCTGGACGGGGCCGCAGGTATCCCTCACCGAGCACTACGCACCGGGTGTGGTAATCAACGATATCGAAGCGAGGCTCGTTGCCGCCAGTATCGGCGCAGGCGTCGCACTGTTACCGACCTGGCTGGCGGGCCCGGCGTTACGCGCTGGCGCCCTCGTCCGCGTGCTCGCCGATTGGCAGTGCGCGCCGCCGAGTGAGCCGGCCGCGCTGTGGTTCATCTACCCGCCCAAGCGGATCGTGTCGTCGAAGGTACGCAGTTTCATCGACTTCATGGTGGCGCGCATCGGCTCGCCACCGTACTGGACACTTTGACGCCTCAGGTATAGCAGTCGCTTCAAGTAAACCGAATGTCCAGCGAGCGCAGATAAGTCTGCAGCCCGGCATCCTGGATCGGGATGAGGAAGGCTTCTTCTGTCGACTCGTTGAAGTGTGCGTGCCAGTAGCCCGGTGGCGTCACGAAGGCCAGGCCCGGCTCCCAGTCGATCCGAGTCGGATTCTGGATCTTGCCGTGTTCATCGACCTGGGCGCCGACCAAGGTGTAACAGCCGACCGGGCAATCGATGATGAAGTCCAATGCAATCGACTGGTGCCGATGGGCCTTCTGCACGGCGCCTGCGGGAACGATCCCGTACATTGCCCATAGCACATGGGTCACGGTGCGGGTCTGGGGGAAGTTGCGGTTGCCCAGCAGAATGCTGACGCGGCTGCGGTCACTGGCGCGCGGGTCCTCGGCCGCCTCACGCAGCTTGGCATTGGCCACTGCGGCGGGATACAGCGTCGGCTGAAAGCGGTCCTGGGTCCGCTCGACGCCCAGATAGCGCAACAGCGGCTCGTCATGCACATAGTAGAACCGCGCATCGGCGGTGGCGCTCAGTTGCGTGGACAGCAGCCCTGGCAAGGCGATAAAGCAGCCTTTGCTCCACTCGAACGAAGAGTCTCCGTAAGCCAGGGATCCGGTACCTTCAATTACGTAGAGCACCTGCGAGGTCGCGTTCGGCTGCAGTGCCAGGCGATCTCCAGCATTGAGGCGGATGAAATTGGCAGTCAGGCCTGGGCCGGTGGCGGGCCCTTCGCAGCCCAGCTCCTGGCTCAGATCCAAAGGAATCACCCGGGACTCGCCTGTCGCGCACAGCGCTGCCGGAAAAGTCTTGTAGGGGATTCTGGAGATGATTTTCGCGGCGATGGGATTAGCCGCCTTGCTGTACTCGAAGTATTCGGCTTCGGCCTCATACTGCGGGCTGTCGATGGCAATGGCTTGCAGGGATGCGTTCACGGTCATGACCTCGGGGCTATTTTTGGTGTGCCTTTACTGTAGGTGACCTGCCCGATGCGATTAAGCCCCCCAATGGCACAAGAGTTATGCGCCATGGGGAGGGTTACGGGCGCCTGCCCGCTTATGGCGCCCTGTGCTGACTGCCCCTGGCGGGAGATTCCATGAGTGTGGGCCAGCACAGGCAACGCCTTATGTCAGGCCCTAGCGAAACAGGTTGTTCTTCGCCAGGCTCACCAGCTCCTTGGCCCGACCATCCAGCACGGCACGGAGCATGAACAGGCCGAAACCCTTGACGTTGGCCGCGGTGATCTCGGGCGGCATGATCAGCTCCTGGCGCTCGCTGACCACGTCGACCAGCACCGGTCCCTCATGGGCGAACGCAGCGGCAAGCGCCGCTTTCAGGTCCTGCGGGCGCTCGACCCGAATACCCTTGATGCCCATACCCTCGGCCATGTGGGCGAAATTGGGGTTCTTCAGGTCGCAGCCCACATCGACAAAGCCACTGGCTTTCATTTCCATCTCGACGAAGCCCAGGGTGCCGTTGTTGAGCACGATCACTTTGACCGGCAGGTTGGCCTGACTGAGGGTCAGGAAGTCGCCCATCATCATGCTGAAGCCGCCGTCGCCGGACATCGATACCACCTGACGCCCCGGAAAGCTGGCCTGGGCGCCAATGGCCTGGAGCATGGCATTGGCCATCGAGCCGTGGTTGAACGAGCCGATCAGGCGGCGCTTGCCGTTCATCTTCAGATACCGCGCGGCCCAGGCCGTGGGGGTACCGACGTCGCAGGTAAACACGGCGTCCTCGGCCGCCAGTTCGCTGACCAGGCGGCTGAGGTACTGGGGATGGATGATCGCACTGTCGGGGCCGCTTTCGGCCAGGGCGTCGAGGTCCCTGCGGGCGCTGGCATAGTCGGCCAGCGCCTTGTCGAGATGGCTGCTGTCGGTGTGCTCGTGCAGGCGAGGCAACAATTGCTCGAGGCTGTGCTTGATGTCACCGATCAGGCCCAAGGTCAGTGGGCAGCGGTTGCCCAAGGCCTCAGGCTGCAAGTCGATCTGGGCGATGCGGCCATGCTCCGGGAAGAACTGGCGATAGGGAAAGTTGCTGCCCAGAATCAGCAGCGTGTCGCACGCCTTCATGGCCTTGAAGCCCGAGGCGAAACCGATCAGGCCGGTCATGCCGACATCGAACGGGTTGTCGTACTCCAGGTGTTCCTTGCCGCGTAACGCGTGCACGATCGGCGCCTTGAGGTGCTTGGCCAAGGCGACGACTTCAGCATGGGCGCCCGCGCAACCAGCGCCGCAGAACAAGGTGATGCGTTTACCGGTGTTGAGGAACTCGGCCAGTTCGTCCAGTTGCGCCGGCGCCGGCACTACCACGGGCGGTTTGGGCGCCAGCCACTGGCTGACGGTTGCGTCCAGGGGCGCCAGGGCGATATCGCCAGGGATCACCACCACCGCTACACCGCGGCGACTGATGGCCACGCGCATCGCGCGCTCGAGGATCTGCGGCAATTGCTCGGCATTGGACACCAGCTCGACGTAGTGGCTGCAGTCCTTGAACAGCGACTCGGGGTGGGTCGCCTGGAAGTAGTCGATACCGATCTCGGTGCTGGGAATATGTGCGGCGATGGCCAGGACCGGCACACCACTGCGGTGGCAATCGAACAGGCCATTGATCAAGTGCAGATTGCCCGGCCCGCAACTGCCGGCGCACACCGCCAGCTCCCCGGTGAGGTGGGCTTCGCCACCCGCCGCGAAGGCACCCGCCTCCTCGTTGCGCATGTGCACCCAGTCCAGCCCACCGAGGCGCCGCATGCTGTCGGTAAAGCCGTTAAGCGAGTCGCCAACCACCCCGTACACCCGTTTTACCCCGGCTTGTTTGAGCGTATTGACCATGAAATCGGCAGCGGTAGGCATTGCGGCATCCTTGAATGAATAAGTTCAGCACTCTGAGTGCTAGTCGACTGACGGTGTTCCGGGGAATTTATTAATAAAACTCCATCAATGGCGGTGGGCACCATCACCACATGAACTTGGTTTCCACCCCCAGGTAGTTGCTGTTATGGGCGCCGGCATCGCGCAGTGCCTCGCCGGCGTTGTAATGCACCGCTTCGACGGCCCCGGAAAGGTTGCGGGTAAAGGCATAGTCGACCCGCAGTTGGTCGTAGTAACCCGTCCACCGACCACCCTGCCCAGCAGTCCCGGCCACCGGCAAATTGGGCTGGGTGTAGACGGCATCTTCGGTGGTCTGGCGCCATAGCAGGCCCACACCGGCCATCACCGACAGGCCGGTGAGTGGCTTGACGGTGAGGGTCGGTTTGACGTGATAGAGGTTGCTGTAGCCGGTGTAGCCCGACAGCGAAAAGTAGTAGCCATTGGGGAACAGCGGATTGAAGGTGCCCAGGGTGCCATCGCCGCGGCGACGGTCCCCGGAAGCGGCGTCCAGTTGCAGGCCGATGCGCGGGCTCCAGGCGGTGTCGGCCCAGGTATAACCGAGGCGGCTGCCGGCAGCCCAGGCACGAATGTCCTTGGCCCCGACGGCGCCGCGTTGCAGCATGCCTTCCACGTCCCAGTCGTAGCCCAGGGCACTGCCGCCCAGGCGCGTGTCGAAGATATTGCGGTGCTCGTCGCCCTGGGCGTCGACGTAGCTGGCGTCTTTTTCTTCATAGAGGCCGTAGTAGGCCGACAACTCGTTCTTGCCGCCCACCAGGCGCTCCACGCGAAGCATGTGAAAGGCCACGTCCGCGTTGGACTTGTCATCGAAATGGCGCAGGTCCTGATACTGCACCGGATGGCTGGCAATACCGATCAAGCGCCATTGCGCGGTTTCCCAGTCGGCCCACAAGGCATCGAACGACTGGCGCACGTTCGGCCCGTCGCGGCTGGAGATGAAGCGTTGCAGGTCGAAGGCGAAATCCTGCCGGCCGACCCGCGCCTTGAAGGTATTCTGCCCGAGCGACGTCACGTATTCGGCGAACGCCAGGCGCAGGTCCAAGTGATTCTGGTCGGCGCCGCCGAGGCTGTCCTTGCCGAATGCCCGGGCATCCTCGAGCTGGGTAAACAACCGCCAGTGCTCATCGAAGTGCAGATCGGCATGAATCTGCAAACGCTGGATCAACCAACTGTCGCGCGCGCCGCGGGTGCCGATGGCCGGCGCGTCGTTGATTTCGTAACGCTCGCGCACGGTGGCGCCCAGCGACAGATAGCGCTGGGCGTCGTCGCTGGAAAGCGCAATGTACTTGAGGTTGTCCAGCGGGGCGGTGCGCAGCGAAGGGTCCTGCAAGACCGACCAGTCCTCTTGCCAGCGATTGGTCTTCAGGGTCGGCCGCTCGACGGTGGCCGTCGAGTCGGCCGCGTAGCTGTGAGACAGGCCCAATGGCCCCAATGCAGCCAAGGCCCACGCCCAGGCTCGCACCTGCTGGCGGGACGTCGGGTTGCTGCGTGTCAGGCGCCGGTGCATAAGCGTTCTCCCGCTCAGGATTTCTTGGCAGCAAGCTGGTGGATCTCGGCCACATAACCGCCCGGGAACTCGACCATCGCTGCGCTGCGGTCTGCCTGTTGCGCAGCGCCGACCAGCACCTTGGCACCACTTGCCTGGGCCTTGGCCAGCGTGGCGGTCAGGTCGGCCACTTCATAACCGGTGGTGTCATGGCCGTAGGGAAATGGCAGGTGGCCGTCGGTGATCAGCACGGTCATCTTGCCGAACTCGGAAGCCAGCGCAACGCGACGGAACGTCTTGCCTGGCTGGCCGATCTGCTCACCGGCGGCGTGGCGGTCGTCGCTCACGACCTTGCCATGGGAAAAGCCCAGGAAGGCTTTGACAAACGCATCGCCGCGCTCAGGGGAGACATAGATACGGTTTTCCGGGATGTGCTCGAAGGCTGCGTAATTCGGCACCTTGGTGTGCCAGTACAGTTGCAGGTTGATACCGCCCGGCCATTGCACCACTGCATCACGACCGATCGGATCCGGGAAATCATGCACGATCACATCCGCGCCATTGGCCTTGGCCGCCGCGATGGCGACGTCCAGATCCTTCACCAGGTAGCCGTTGCGCTCGCTGCCGAAGGGGTACGGAACCGGCGTAGTGAAGCCGAACAACGACACGGTGCCGACCGGGGTCTGCAGCAGCTGCGAGGTGGTACTGCTCGGCACTGGCAGCACGTTGACCACCACCTGGGCGGTGCTCTTGCCACCAAACGTGGCCAGGAAACTTTTCACGAAGGCGTCGACGTCCGCCGGGGCGACATAGACGTGGCTGGTGTCGTACTGCGGGGCGACGGCAACGGGCGCGGTAGCGGCCGACGCGCCAATGCTGCACAGGGAAGAGAACGCCAGCGCAACGGCCAGACGTTTGAGCGGTAGGTTGATCATGGTGGATGACCCAGCAAGTTCATGATGATCCCCAGCAACGGGGATGATGAAAGAGACAGGGCATACTGGCCGCAGAGGCGGCGCTGAGGATTGTATGATTGTGCTGTTAATGCACCGCGCCTTGCGGGCGGCTGTGCTTGCGGACGCCGCACAGTCCGGGCAGGGAATTAAATTTTCCTCAGCCGGCCCTGACCCGTGACGTTTTGCCTACACTGCGCGATTCTTCAGAGGGAATTTCATGTCCGCACTTTTTATGACTCGGCTGGTTATTACCCGGCTGGCTACTACCCGTCTGGCTATCACTCGGTTGGGTATTCCCCGTCTGGCCCTGTCTTGCCTGCTCGGCCTGGGCACCTTGGGGGCTGCCTGCATCGCCAGCGCCGACACCTTCGTCGACCAGCTTGCCGTGGCCAACGCCGCGGAAATACAGGCGAGTCAGGTAGCGTTGAGCAAAGCCAGTTTCGACGACACGCGCAATCTGGCGCGGCGCCTGATCGACAACCATACGACCCTCGCCCAGCAACTGGCCGCGCTGACCGCACAGCTGAATATCAGCTTGCCGGACGACGCGACCGTGCAGGCCCAGGCCGCCAAGCTGCAGACCCTACCCGCCAAGGGCCAGAGCTTCGACACCAGCTATGCGACGGCGCAGGTCAAGGCCCACGAGGGCGCGGTCAAACTGTTCGAGGACGAAGCACAAAACGCTACCGTCTCCGAGCTCAAGGCATTTGCCGAGGCCAACCTGCCGATGATGAAAAAACACCTGCAGATGGCCCAGCGGCTGCTCAAGACCCATCGCAAGTAAGCGTCATCGGCCAGATGAGTATCCGCTCTGCGTCAGCCCTGGCGCACCGCGATCCCGTCAATCTCGACCAACGCCCCAGGCAGCGGCAGGCCCGCGACCTGGATGGCGGTGCGGGCGGGTTTGTTGGGTTGCTCGGCGGTGCCGAAAAACGGCGTGTAGCCGGCTTGCAGGCCGGCGAAGTCCAGGCGGCCGTCCAGCTCGGGCACGCCCACCAGAAACACCCGCAACTGGACGATATCGCCCAGATCAAGGCCTTGGGCTTGCAGCACCTGCTGGAGCTTGCGAATCACCGACTCCGTCTGCGTGCGTGTGTCGCCGTAGGCGGCGGCCGTGCCTTGCGGGGCCTGTGGGTCGGCGACGTCGGGCAAGGCGCCGCTGAGGAATACCAGCTGCGCACTGGCCGGCACGCTGACGGTCTGGGAAATAGGCGCGGTGCTGGCTCCGGTGCGCACGAGGGTCTGGGTCATGTTCGGTCTCTCTCTATTGGAAAATATTCAGGATGCCAACGCCGTCTGGCGCTGACGAATGACGTGCTCGGCCAGTTGCCCGACCACGCGTCGCGCAGAGTTGGCAGCTGATTCCTGCCAGATCCCGACGCCGCTCTGGCCGTGGCCATCGGTGGCCAGGTAAACCCGGCCTTGGGGTTGCTCCAGCAAGGCATGGGCGTGGGCCGGGAATTGCTCGCGCAACAACCACGGCCCTTCGCTGAAAGGCACCTGCTCCCAGGACACCGCCAACGGATGCCGCAGGCTGGCGGCGTGGCCTGGATGCAGCAGTTCTACCGCCTCGGCCGAGGTCGCATATTGTTCGCTCAACGGCCGCCGGCCGAAGGTATCGGCGCCGTCGCCGGTCACATAGCCCGCCACCAGCAGCCCTTCGGGGCTGTTCAGCTCGTTGCTGGGGTACCACAGAATGCGCGCCGGGTGCTCGACCCAGGACAGCCCGCCATAGATGCGATAGTCCTGCTCCCAGAAGCGTGGCGCCTGCCAGGCCACCTTGGTCGCCGCACCATTGCGGGTGCTGTGCAACGCGGCCTTGAAGGGCTCGCTGAAGTCCGTGTCCAGGCGCGCCAGCAAGGGCAGAGGAATGGTCGAAATCAAATAGTCGGCCTGCTCCTGATGCGCTGCACCGCTGGCGCTGTCGGTATACGTCACCGTGACGCCCTCGGTACTTTGGCGCACTTGACGCACCACTGCGCCGAATTGCAGTTGATCGCGCAACCGCTGCTCGAACGCTGTCGCGATACGGTCCATGCCGCCCACCGGCTGCAACATGGTCGCGGAAAACTCCGGGTACTCGGTGTGCAACAGGGCGCCCCACAGCTCCGGATGCAGCAGCCGATCCAACGCCAATGGGGCCGTGAAGCCGGGCAATGAACCGGGGGGCGGCGCCGCGACACCGTGGCCCGCACGCAAGCTGCCCTCGTACACCAGCTCTTCGGACAAATCACCGTAGCCCTGGAGAAAATTCAGCAGGCGCACGCGCTCCTCGGCCGACAGCTCCTCGTCCAGTGCATCGCGCTTGATGGCACTGGCCAGCAGGCCGGCCAGGTGCCCGCGCGTGTCGTTCAGCGCGCGGCGCACGCTGAATGCCGGGTGGTCCAGCTCGGGGCGCAGCTGCGCGCTGTGGCTGGTATTGACCAGTACTTCGAGGGGCACGCCCAGCTCGCTGCAGTAGTCGAGGATGGTCCGGTGCAGGCCTGGCAAACGCGCCGGCCCGGCATTGAAATACAGGCCCGGGGCAAACTGGGCGGTCTGGCTGCGGCCGTCCAGATAGTCGACCCGGTCGCCGTGGCGCAGCGTCCAGTTACGTCCACCCACACGCTGGCGGGCTTCGAGGATGCGCACTTCGAAGCCCGCACGTTTGAGCTCGAACGCCGCGACCAGCCCGGCGATACCGGCACCGAGGATCAGCACGCGGGCGCCCTGCCCGGCCTGCTGGAGATGATCGAGCTTGAGGTGCTGCAAATGGGTCGACGGCCCCAGGCCCAAGGCCGCAAGTGCGGCTTTGGCGGCGTGTTCGCCGCCCACCGCGTTGACGCTGGCGAGGGCTTCGCGGCGGGTCAGGTTGATAGTCATGATCGAGCTCCTTCTCAGTCCGGCAAACCCGGCGGGTTGATCTGCGAATGATCGATGCGCTCGGCATCCAGGCCCCAGCGCTCCAGCACGGCGGCGTACTGGCCACCGGCGATTGCGCCTTCCAGGGCAGTATGGATCGGCGTGACCAGGCCGTTGCCTTTGCGCAGGGTCACCGCGATGTCGGCTTGCAGCGGCCAGCCACCGTTCAACTGCCCGACCCGTTTGATGCCGCCACGGGTGGCGGCGATATAGGCCAGCAGCGAGTTGGGCGCAAAGAACACATCCGCGCGCCCGGACTGCAGCGCCAGGGTCGCGGCTGCCTGATCGTCGTAGTACACCAAGGTGGCGGGCTCGACCCCGGCTTTTTCGTTGGCCTCGTTCCAGGCCAGCAGGACTTTTTCCTGGTTGGTGCCGGAGCCCACAATCACCTTCAGCCCGGCAATGTCCTTGGCCTCTTTGATGGACGTCACAGGGTTGCTGTCCTTGACGTAGAAGCCCAGCACGTCCTGGCGATAGGTAGCGAAATCAAAGCGTTTTTTGCGTGATTCGGTCACCGTGACGTTACTCAGCACGGCGTCGTACTTGCCCGAACTGACGCCCAGCGGCCAGTCTTCCCAGCTGGTCTGTACCACCTTGAGCTGCAGGCCCAGGCTGTCGGCGATCAGCCGAGCGGTGTCGGCCTCGCTGCCGATGGTGGTCTTGTCGTCGCTGGCCAACAGCGCCAGGGGCGGCCCCGAGGCACCGGCGATGGCCACGGTGAACGTGCCGGGTTCGACGAACTTGAAGCCCTGGGGGATCTGGGCGATGGCCGCCGGATTGCGCGGCGCATCGATATGCGCCCGCTGCGGGCTGAGGTCGAATACCGGCGGCTGCTCGGCGGCCAGAGTCGGCAGGGCGATCACGGCACCGATAGCCATGGCCAGCAAGGCAATGGGACGTTTCATGGGGTTATTCCTTTAACAGGTTGGCAGTCAGCACCTTGCCCAGAAAGGCAGCGGTGCGCGGGTGACGCGGGTGTTGAAAAATGACTTCGGGCGGGCCTTGCTCGACCAGCTTGCCGTCGCACAGGAACACCACATGGTCGGCCACCTCGCGGGCAAAGCCGATCTCGTGGGTGACCACCACCAGGGTGGTGCCGGACGCCGCCAGCCGGCGAATCACATCGAGCACCTCGCCAACCAGTTCCGGGTCCAGCGCCGAGGTGGGCTCATCGAACAACAGCACCTTGGGGCGCAGTGCCAGAGCCCGGGCGATGGCGACCCGCTGCTGCTGGCCGCCGGACAGCTGCCTGGGGTAGGCATCGGCCTTGTCTTGCAGGCCGACCGTTGCCAGCAGCGCCAGGGCCTGATCACGGGCCTCGGCCTTGCGCCACAATTTGTGCGCCAGCGGTGCCTCGGTGATGTTTTCGAGCACGGTCAGGTGGCCGAACAGGTTGAAGTTCTGGAACACGAAGCCCACGTGCAAGCGGCGCTTGAGCACTTCGCGCTCTTTGAGCTCGTGCAGGTGGTCGCCCTTGCGCCGATAGCCGACGTATTCGCCGTCGATGGTGATGTGGCCGGCGTCGACCTTTTCCAGGTGATTGATGGTGCGCAGCAGGGTCGACTTGCCCGAGCCGGACGGGCCGAGAATCACCGTGACCTTGCCGGGCTCTACCGTCAGGTCGATGTCGTTGAGCACCCACTGGTTGCCGAAGCGCTTGCTGACGTTCTGGATCTGGATTCGACCTTCAGCCACGGGCCTTCTCCTTCAGCCAGCCGCGCAGGCGCTGCAGCGGCGTGGCTGGCAGCTGGCGCAGGGCACCGCGGGCGAAATGGCGCTCCACGTAATACTGCAGGCTGGTCAGCACCGTAGTAATCAGCAGGTACCACACGGTGGCAACGATCAACAGCGGGATCACCGCCTGGGTTCGGTTGTAGATCACTTGCACGGTATAGAAGAGTTCCGGCATGGCCAGCACGTAGGCGATCGAGGTGCCCTTGACCAGGCCGATCACTTCATTGAACGCGGTGGGCGCGATGGAGCGCAGCGCCTGGGGCAGGATGATGCGAAAGATCCGCCGGCTGGCGGGCAACCCCAGGGCCGCGGCTGCCTCATGCTGACCAGGGTCGACGCCAAGGATGCCGCCGCGAATGATCTCGGCGGTATAGGCCGCCTGCATCATGCCCAGCCCCAACGCTGCGACCGCGAACTGGCTGAGCACGTCCACCGTCGACCACTGGTACCAGACCGTGTCGGTAAACGGCAGGCCAAGGCTGATGTGGTCATACAGGTAGGCAAAGTTGTAGAGGATGATCAACACCAGCAGCGCCGGGATCGAACGGAAGAACCAGATATAACCCCAGGCCAGCCCCGCCAGCAACGGCGAGCCGGATAGCCGCGCCAGCGCCAGGGCGGTCCCGAGCACGGTGCTGAGCACGGTCGCCGCCAGGGTCAGCAGTAACGTCTTGGCCAGCCCCTTGAGCACCGCAGGCGCGAGGAACCAATGGGCGAACACGCCCCACTCCCAGCGCGGATTGCTCGCCAGCGAGTGGACGATGCCCAGCAGTACCAGCGCGGCAAAGGCCGAGCCGACCCAGCGCCAGGGGTGACGCGCGGGGATGACCGTGAGCGTCGTGTCGATCGCTGGCGGCGCGGTCTCTTCGGGGCTGTCGCGAAAGCCGACGGCTTGGGTAACGATGGGCATGGCAAGCTCCTTAGAAAGCATACGTCAAGCGGGTGTAGTAGTAGCCACCGGTGAACCCGTAAGGCGAGTAGGTCCCGTAGCCACTGACCATGGTCGATGACGGCACGCCTTGTTTCTTGGGATACACGTCGAACAGGTTCTTGGCGCCGATGGCCACATTGAGGCTCTTGGTCAGGCTGTAGCCGACATCCAGGTCGGTGATCCACTGCGCGTTCCAGGTCCGGTCCAGGGAGCGGTCATCGGCATCGTTGACCTCCTTCCACGAGCCATAGCGAGTCAGGCCGAGGTTGACGTTGAATTTGTCGATGCTCCAGTTGCCGCCCAGGATCAACTTGGTCTTGGGCTGCACGGTGGTCAGCACGTTGCGTGCCTTGCGGTCCATCAGCTCGTAGGCGGTGCCGCCGATGTCGGTGCTGCCTGAGCTGTTGAGGATGTCGGTCTGGTTCCAGTTGAAGGCCGCCGTGTATTTCAGCGAGCCCCAGGCGCCCAGGTCCTGGTTGTAGTTGCTGACCAGATCGAGGCCTTTGGTGCGGGTGTCGGCGCCGTTGAGGAAGTACTGGCCGCCCGAGGTGGAGGTAATGCCGTTGGCTTGCAGCACCTGTGTCACCTCATTGCCCAGCAGCGTGCCGGTGAGCGTGATGCGGTCGCGGATATTGACCACGTAGGCGTCGGCGGTGAGGGTCAGGCGATCGGTGGGCGTGTAGGTCAGGCCCAGGCTGAAGTTGGTCGAGCGCTCGGGCTTGAGCGATTTGGCACCCAGCGCCTTGGCCGCAGCGGAGTCCACCGGCAGGACACCGTAGTTGATCGACTGGTAGACACCGTCGACCACCCCATATGTAGTCGAGCGGGCGCTGAACAGGCTGTTGGCCAGCGACGGCGCACGAAAGCCGTTGCTGACGGTGCCGCGCACCGCGAGTTGCGGGGTGAACTCGTAGCGGGTGGTGATCTTGCCGCTGCGGGTCGCGCCCACGCCTTCGTTGTAGTGCTCATAGCGCAGCGCAGTCCCCAGGTACCACTGCGGCAGCGGGTTGACGCCGAAGTCCACATAGCTGGCGACGCTGTTGCGGCTGGCGCTGGCTTCTTCGTCGGGAGAAATACCGTTGGTGACCTGAGCGCCGGACGAGGCGCAATTGCCCGGTGCCACGCAGTAGCCGCCGTCGGTATAGGAGGCGTAGTCGCCCTTCTTCACCTCGTAGCTGTCGCGCCGGTGCTCCAGGCCCCAGGACACGTCCAGTGGCTTGCTCAAGCCGATATCGTAGTTGCGCTTGAGGTCGAGGTTGGTGGTCAGTTCATCCGAGACCCAGGTGCCGTTGGTGAAATGGTTGGGTGTGGCTTCGCCCAGCGACGGGTTCTGGTTGTGGTAACTGCCCTGCTCGGCCTCGTTGCGCCCGTAGGTGGTCGACAGGTCCCAGTCCCAGGCGCCGACCAGGCCTTTGGCGCCGCCGGCGACCTGGTAGTCGTCTTCCTTGATGGTCCAGACCGGCACGTATCCGGCGGGGTAGCCATTGGGGCCGGTAGTGATGGTGTTGGTGATGGTCGGCAGGCGGAAATTCTGCCCCTGCTCGGCCTCGCGATGCGACACGGTGCTGAAGGAGTACAGGCTCAGCGTGTCGTTGAGCGGCAGTTCGGCGTTGTAGGCCAGGTTGAGCAGGTCGATCTTCGGCGTACCGTAGCCGCCGTAGGTCGACTTGCCGGCCCTGTCGTAGGCCTGGGCATAGGAGTAGCCGTTGGCGCTGGCCTTGTTGTCGTCATTTTGGGTGCGTGCGTCGAGGGACAAATGCACGATGCCGCCTTCGCCGATTTCGAAGCCCTTGTCCAGGCTCTGCTGCACGGTCTGTTTCTTGCCGTCGTAGCCCTGACCGGCGTTGCTCACCGAGGTGCCACTGGCGTCGGCCTTGAGGATCACGTTGATGACTCCGGCGATGGCGTCCGAGCCGTACTGGGCGGCGGCGCCGTCACGCAGGACCTCGACATGGTCGATGGCACCGATGGGGATCATGTCCAGGTCCACCGGTGCGGCGCCGGTGTTGATGCCATTGATGTTCAAGGTGGCGGCAGTATGGCGGCGCTTGCCATTGACCAGCACCAGTACCTCGGCGGCATTCAGCCCGCGCAGGTTCGGTGCGCGGGCCATGCCGCTGGCGTCCCAGCCGGTCTTTTCCGGCAAGCTCAACGAGGGGATGACAGCACTCAGGGCCTCCATGAGCCCAGGCTTGCCGGTGGCTTGCAGCTGTTTGGCACTGACCACGTCGATCGGGACCGGGCTGCTGGTCACGGTGCGCTGTTCGCCGCCGCGGTTGCCGGTGACGACGACGGTGCCCAGGGCTGATTCATCGGCGCGCGCGCCGCTGGCGAACAGCACGCCGGTCATGGCGAGCGCCAAGGGGCTCAGGGTCGATGCGGGGATAAAAGGCTTGCGTTCAAAAGCGCGTGCGATGCGTCCTGTGCGCTGGTTGACGAATTCCATATCGAAGGGTGACTCCCGTCCAACACCTGCGAGCAGGCGCCCGTCCGGGGCGCTGATAGGCTGCAGGCCTGATCTGATGGTTACCATCCGGGGGTGGGGTAGGTGGTCTGGGCATCAAGATAGGAGAATAACCAAAGCCGGCATAATTCGATTTGGGTATAGGAATGTATGATTTAATTTTATTGTTTTTGCTGTTTTTAATTACAAATGTGAATTTACCCCCACGATTGCTAGACGATTCCGGCTACCGCCCGAGGCGGCGTCAAGAAAACCCCAAGCCGAATCCGACCCAATCTATAATTTAATGTCGCTTATCAAACATCATTACAGATTTTTATAATTAGCATAGATCGAAAGATAATTTCACAGCCCTTGCCCATGTCCATATTCTCGGCTCCCCTGCCCCTGTTCAGCGCGTGCGCAGTGCCGCGTCTGCAGGCGTTATCCGAGGAGAACACCCCATGAGCGAACTGGTGATTGCCAGCCAGATGGACGCATCTTTCAACCAGACACTGCGCGAGCAGCTGGCACAGCGTCACCCTGGCGCACGACTGATCGATGTGCCCAACGGCGTACCCAGCGACCTGCCCCCAGCAGCCAGCGTGCTGCTTGGGCGGCCGATCAATGTGCGCGGCTATCAGGCTGGGGATACACCCCCACCTGGCTGGCCTTACAACCTGCGCTGGATTCAGGTGGTGTCTTCAGGCCTGGATGCCTATCCGGACTGGTTCTTCGCCGGGCCGCCAGTCAGCACTGCGCGCGGCAGCGCCAGCGACCCCATAGCCGAGTACGTGCTGGCGGCGATCTTCGCCTACAACAAGCATCTGCCGGACATCTGGGTGCAGGATGCCGATTGGCAATTCACCGCACTGACGCCGGTGCAAGGCCAGACGCTGGGCATCCTCGGCTTCGGCTCCATTGGCAGCAGCCTGGCACGCAAGGCGCAAGCGCTGGGCCTGAAGGTCATCACCCTGCGCCAAAGCGCTACGCCACCTGATGTGAAGGGTGTGCAGACGGCCCGCGACATTCACCACCTGTTCAGCGCAGCCGATCATCTGGTGGTGGCCGCGCCGCTCACCCCACAGACCCGGCACCTGATCGACGCCAAGGTGTTGGCCAGCGCCAAGCCAGGGCAGCACTTGATCAACATCGCCCGTGGCGGCCTGCTGGACCAGGATGCGCTGCTCGACGCGCTGGACCACGGCACGCTGGGGTTCGCCACACTGGATGTCACCGAACCGGAACCCCTGCCTGCAGGGCACCGCCTGTACAGCCACGCGAAAGTACGGCTGTCACCCCACACCTCAGCCATCTCCACCCAGACCGGCGAAGCGATCAGGGCGATCTTCCTCGACAATTTGCAGCGGTTTGTGGATCAGCAGCCGCTGGTGAACCTCGCCGATCGTAGCCGCGGGTATTGATTGCAGGGCCCGCTGGCGGAGGCGAGTGACTAGCGGACTCATGAAAGATAGAAATATCTGATTTAGTCCGCACCCTTAAATACCCAGAAAACATAATTACCTTAGACCCAAAAAGCCTTTCACAGCCGATTTCTGTTGGCATATCGTCCCCTCAGACCGACCCCAATCCTGGCGCAGGCCCTCCCCCTTCACCAGGAGCAGGCGCTGCATGACTCGACTTCTCTACCAGGCCCACATCCACATTGCGTTACCAGGAGACATGCCATGAGCGAATCCCTCAACCAACAGCTGGCCGAACTGCATGCCGAACGCGTACGGACCTGGGCACCGGAGGCACTGAAGATCAACGTCGATCAGCGCCAGCACCTGGTCGATCAGGCGCGCACACTGGATTTCGTCAAGGCTGGCGACAGCGTCGAGCCTTTTGAACTGCTCCCGGTCGAGGGCGGCACGCTGACCCTGCAGCAATTACTCGCCAATGGCCCTGCGGTGCTGGTGTTCTTCCGGTTTGCCGGGTGCCCGGCCTGTAACATCGCCATCCCGTCCTACGAGCGCACCCTGCAACCGGCGTTGCGCGAACGCGGAGTGCCGCTGGTCGCGGTCAGCCCGCAGGTGCCTGAGCGGCTGGTGGAAATTCGCGACAAACATGCGCTGACCCTGCAAGTCGCCAGCGACAAGGACAACACCCTGGGCCGGCGCTTGGGCATCCTCTATAGCTTCGACGAGGCCTCGCGACAAGCATCGCTGGCCAAGGGCTCGGGCATCGGCGAGGTCACCGGCACCGGGACCTGGGAACTGCCGCAACCGGCCGTGGTGGTGATCGGCACCGACCGCCGCGTGCATTTCGCCGAAGTCAGCCCGGACTGGCTGGTGCGCACCGAAGCTCAACCGATCATCGATGCAGTGGATGCGTTGCTCGCCTCGACCGGCCAGCAGGCGCGTCGAGCCTGATCAATCGCCCCCTTGGCGCCGCGCCAGCCAGGCGCGGCATCAACCTCTACACGCAAAAGGAATTGAAGTCATGAGTCAACGTCAATTGCACCTGGGTGCCATCCTGACCGGAGTCGGCACCGACCAGCAGGATTGGCTGCACCCCGAGATCCCCGGTGATGCCAGCGTCAATATCGACTGGTACAAACAACAGGCACGCGCGGCGGAGGCGGCCAAGTTCGACTTCGTGTTCATCGTCGACAGCCCCTACATCACCCCGGACTCCGCCCCCCACTACCTCAACCGTCTGGAGCCACTGACCCTGCTGTCGGCGCTGGCCGGCGCTACCGACAAGATCGGCCTGGTGGCCACCCTCACCACGTCCTACACCGAACCCTTCAATGTCGCTCGCCAGTTCGCCTCCCTGGACCAGATCAGCCACGGCCGTGCCGGCTGGAACGTAGTCACCACCGGGCTGGAAGGCGCGGCAGGCAACTTCGGCCTCGAACAGCACATCGACCATGGCGAGCGTTATCGCAAGGCGCGCGAGCATGTGGCCGTAGTGCAAGGGCTGTGGGACAGCTATGAGGACGACGCCTTCCCCCGCGACAAGGCGCGCAAGCACTTTCTCGACGCCCGCAAGCAACACCGCCTGGACCACCGCGGCGAGTTTTTCTCGGTCGCCGGGCCCTTGAACCTGGCGCGTTCGGTACAGGGTCAACCGGTCATCTTCCAGGCGGGCATCTCGGAATCCGGACGACGCCTGGCGGCGGATATTGCCGAAGGTATTTTTGCCGGTGTCGACAATTTCGAAGATGCCCAGGAGTACTACGGCGATATCAAGCGCCGCGCCGCGCAAGCCGGGCGCGACCCGGATCAGGTGCTGCTGTTCCCTGGTATTCGGCCGATCATCGCCGACACCGACGAGCAGGCCCTGGCCATTGCGCAAGAGTTGTTTGGCGAGATCGATCTGGCCAAGGCCCTGGTGCAACTGGGCCGGCCGTTCAACTACCACGACTTTACTCAGTACCCCCTCGACGGGCCCTTCCCTGAACTCGGAGAACTGGGTGAAAACGGCTATCGCGGCCACGCCGAACGCATCAAGCGGGTCGCTCGCGAACGCAATCTCACGGTGCGCCAAGCCGCACTGCGCTTCGCTCAGCCGTTTGCAGGCTTCGTTGGCTCGGCGTTGACGGTGGCCAACGAAATCGAGCGCTGGTTCGTGCAAGGAGCTGTCGACGGTTTCAACATTCGCGTGGGCGCGCCGAGTGAGTTTGCGCGCTTTACTGACGAAGTCGTGCCGATTTTGCGTGAGCGCGGGCTGTTCCGTAGCGAGTACAGCGCCAGCACACTGCGCGGCCACCTGGGCATTGATGTGCCGCGTAACCGGCATAGCGCCGGGGTGGTCGAGCTTCCCGAGGTCGCGCAACCGGCTTGATCTCTGACTGACACCTGACGCCTGATGCCCCGCTGCAGCGGGGCATCATCAATGCGATCAGGATTTCCTGAGCGTCGATGTGCGTCCCTTCTCTACCCCCGCTTTCGCGCAGAATTCTTTGCTATTGCCGCTCACTTGGAATGTTCTTAAACATGCTTGTTTCACATATCAATACTTTAGTAGATGCATTTATTCTATGATAAACATATTCTAAAATAGAATTTACCTTCCGTTTTTTATGCCAGTACTATCCCTCCCCAGACGACACCGTTACCGCTCACAACCCCACTAATCAAGGCTATCGAACCTGCACCCGGACAACGGGCCAGTGCCCGTTTGAATGGAAACGCCTGCCATGCGCTTCAGCTCTACCCCTCGACCTGCTCCGAATGTTCCGCTGTCCGCGCTCACCGCGTCCTTGCTGCTGAGCGCCTTTACGCCACTGGCCGACGCCGCCACCGACGATGCCCAACTCGGCACTGTCACGGTGATTTCCACTGGCGTGCGCGGGCAGCAAAGGACCGTCGCCGACAGCCCTGCCCCCATCGATATCATCAACAGCGACCAGTTGCTCAAGACCGGCCGCGCCGAGTTGTCCGAGGCGATTTCCAAGCTGCTGCCCTCGTTCAACTTCGGTACCAATATCGCGGGGTACAACTCCGTGACCCGGCCCCTCAGCAACCGCAGCCTGGGCCCGGCCTACACGCTAGTGCTGGTCAACGGCAAACGCCGCCACAACGGCGCCGTGGGCCAGCGCGGCAGTATCGATAACAGTGGCGCCAATGCCGTGGATATCGACCTGATCCCGGTGAGCGCGGTGGACCACATCGAAGTGCTCAAGGACAGCGCCGCGGCCCAATACGGCTCCGACGCGGTGGCCGGAGTGATCAACGTCATCCTCAAGTCCAGCGATGCCGGTGGTCATGTGGAAACCAGCTACGGCAAGCTGTACTCAGGCCAGGGCCAAACCACCAAGTACGCCGGCGACGAGGGCTTCAAACTGGGTGAGAGCGGCTTTTTGCATCTGTCTGCCGATGCCCGCCATCGCGGCGATGCGTCCTGGAACGACAAGGCCGACAGCAGCGTCAAGGCCTTCAACGACCCCGTCAAGCAAGCTGCCTGGGACCGCGTAGCGATCAAGAACGGCGACCCCGACCTCAAGGCCTTCAACCTGGCCTACAACGCCGAGCTGCCGCTGGACGACCTGACTCTCTATTCCTACTCCACCTACGGCGAGCGCAAAGCCGAGGCGGCCAACTATTTCCGCCTGCCCACAGGAACCGCGTCGGTACCGGAGGTATTCCCGGATGGTTACTATCCGCTCAACAACATCATGGATCGCGACTATCAATTCCTCTTCGGCGGCAAGGGGCAACTGGCCGACTGGAACTGGGACCTGAGCACCACCTATGGTCGCAATAACGTCCACCACTCCAGCGACCTCAACATCAACCCGTCGCTGGGTACGGCGTCGCCTACCAAGTTCGACAACCTGGCAACGTTTCGTTTCGAGCAGTGGGTCAACAACCTCGACTTCACCCGCCATTACGACAGCCTGTTCAGCCTGACGCCGCCGGTCCAGGTGTCCGCTGGCCTGGAGCATCGCTGGGAACGGTTCAGTACCTTTGCCGGCGAACCCGACGCCTACATCACCGGCACCTACCCTGCGGCCACCGGTGCCCAGGCCGCCGTGACCATTCGCCCGGAGGACGAAGTCAGCTTGATCCGCAACAACTATGCAGGCTACCTGGACCTGGGGTTCGACCTGACCGATCGCTGGTTCGTCGACGTCGCCGGCCGCGTAGAGCACTACGACGACAATTCGGGCAATACCTTTGGCCTCAAGGTCAATTCGCGCTATGAACTGACCGACACCGTGGCCGTGAGGGGCACCGTCGGCACCGGGTTTCGCGCGCCGTCCCTGACTCAGATCGGCTACACCGTAGCCGACAACCGCGTGAACACCGACGTCAACGGCAACGTGGTCCCGGCCGTGACTCGCCTGACACCCTCGGGCAGCAATCTGGCCAAGGCTCTGGGCGGTGATGACCTCAAGCCCGAGAAGTCGCGCAACCTGGGGCTGGGCCTCACCTGGCAACCGGCGCCACGCACCAGCATCACTGCCGACTCGTACCTGATCGACATCGACAACCGCATCACCCTGACCAGCAACATCTACGACCGGGGCAATGGTGCCATCAACAGCATCCTGCAATCCCAGGGTATCGCCAGCGGTACCTGGGTCAACTATTACACCAACGCCTACGACACCCGTACCGCCGGGCTGGATCTGGTCGCTGACCACACCACTTTGTTCGGCCCTTGGGGTGAAGTGCGCTGGACCTCGGCGCTGAACTGGAACCGCACCACCATTCAGGGCGTGCGCGGCACACCGGCTTCGCTGGCCGGTTCCGGAGTCACGTTGGTGGGCCGCGACCGCGAGGGCGACCTGACCGAAGCCTCGCCCAAGACCAAAATCATCCTGGGTGCCAACTGGAAGCTCGACGACTTGGCCGTCAACCTGCAGACCACCCGCTATGGCGCGGTCAAGACCCTGGCCGTCAACCCCAGCGGCGACCGTAGTTTCGGCGCCAAGTGGATCACCGATCTGGACATCAGCTACACCTTCTTCGACAAGCTGACCGCCAGCATCGGTGGCACTAACCTGTTCAACGTGCGGCCGGACAAAAACGCCGTGTACAGCAGCCTTGGGCTGGCGGCGTATGGCAACCCGCCGTTTTATCCGGGTGGTGGGTATTGGTACACCAAGTTGGCTTACGATTTTTGATGCCAGGGGCGTACCGCCACGGCGCGGCGCGCTTGATCGGCGCGGGTCCGGGCGCTCGCGCGCGGGCCCGCTCGGCGCCGCCTGCCCGCATAAGGATGCCGGTCAAGCATTTCACCGCTACAATGCCCGCCTTGACCGTGACAGACCAGACTAAAAAAACATGTCCCTACCCAAACACCACCTGGAACTCCTCAGCCCGGCGCGCGACGTCGCCATTGCGCGGGAGGCCATCCTGCATGGCGCCGATGCCATTTACATCGGCGGCCCGAGCTTCGGCGCGCGCCACAACGCCTGCAACGAGCTGAGCGATATCGCCGAGCTGGTTGAATTCGCCCATCTCTACCACGCGCGCGTATTCACCACTCTCAACACCATCCTCCATGACAACGAGCTGGAACCGGCACGCAAGCTGATCCACCAGCTCCACGACGCCGGCGTCGATGCGCTGATCGTGCAGGATCTGGGGGTGATGGAGCTGGACATCCCACCCATCGAGTTGCACGCGAGCACCCAGACCGACATCCGCACCCTGGCGCGCGCGAAGTTTCTCGACCAGGCCGGGTTTTCCCAACTGGTATTGGCCCGCGAGCTGAACCTGCAGGAAATCCGTGCCATCAGCGAAGAAACCGATGCCGCCATCGAGTTTTTCATCCACGGCGCGCTGTGCGTGGCGTTTTCCGGGCAGTGCAACATCTCCCACGCCCACAACGGCCGCAGCGCCAACCGCGGCGATTGCTCCCAGGCCTGCCGCCTGCCCTACACGCTCAAGGATGATCAGGGCCGCGTGGTGGCCTTCGAGAAACACCTGTTGTCGATGAAAGACAACAACCAGAGCGCCAACCTGCGCGCTTTGGTCGAGGCCGGCGTGCGCTCGTTCAAGATCGAAGGCCGCTACAAGGACATGGGCTACGTGAAAAACATCACGGCCTATTACCGTCAGCGCCTGGACGACATCCTCGAAGACCGCCCTGATCTGGCCCGTGCTTCCAGCGGCCGTACCGTGCACTTTTTCGTGCCCGATCCGGAGAAGACCTTCCACCGCGGCAGCACCGACTATTTCGTCAGCGATCGCAAGATCGACATCGGCGCCTTCGACACCCCGACCTTCACCGGCGTGCCGGTGGGCGTGGTCGAGAAAGTCGGCAAGCGCGACCTGATCGTCAACACCTTCGAGCCGCTGTCCAACGGCGATGGCCTCAACGTGATGGTCAAGCGTGACGTGGTGGGTTTTCGCGCCAATATCGCCGAGCCCAAGGGCGAGTTCGAAGAGGACGGGCAAAAACGCTATCGCTACCGCGTCGAGCCCAACGAGATGCCCAAGGGCCTGAACCTCAAGCCCAACCATCCCCTGAGCCGCAACCTCGACCATAACTGGCAACACGCCTTGCTCAAGACTTCGGCCGAGCGCCGTATCGGCATCGCCTGGGTCGCGCGCTTGACCGAAACCCGTCTGGAACTGACCGCCACCAGCGAAGAAGGCGCCAGCGCCAGTGTCGCCCTGGACGGCCCTTTCGGGCTGGCCAACAAGCCGGAACAGGCACTCGAGCAACTGCACGATCTGCTCGGCCAGTTGGGCACCACCCAGTATCACGCCACCGACATCAAGCTCGATGCACCACAGGCCTATTTCATCCCCAACTCGCAGCTCAAGGCCCTGCGCCGCGAAGTCATCGAGGCGCTGACTGCGGCACGCGTCGCCATTCACCCGCGGGGTGGGCGCAAGGCCGAGACCACACCGCCACCGGTGTATCCGGAATCGCACTTGTCGTTCCTGGCCAACGTTTACAACCAGAAGGCGCGAGACTTCTATCATCGCCACGGGGTCAAGCTGATCGATGCTGCCTACGAGGCGCATGAGGAGACCGGCGAGGTGCCGGTGATGATCACCAAGCACTGCCTGCGGTTCTCGTTCAACTTGTGCCCCAAACAGGCCAAGGGCGTGACCGGGGTGCGCACCAAGGTCGCGCCGATGCAGTTGATCCACGGCGACGAAGTGCTGACCTTGAAGTTCGACTGCAAGCCGTGCGAGATGCATGTGATCGGCAAGATGAAGGGGCACATTCTGGACTTGCCACTGCCGGGCAGTGGTGGCGTCAAGCAGATCGTCGGGCATATCAGCCCTGAAGACCTGCTCAAGACCATTCCTCGCGCCGCGCACTGATCGCCTGTGCCGCGCTGTGGGATCGGGCTATTGCCGCGAAGCTGTTGGTGCCAAAGCTTCGCCGCCTGACGCGCAAGCTCGCTCCCACGGTGAGGGTGGTGCAGGTGTCTAGCCGAGCACCACGTGCGGCACGAAGCGGCTGCTGTCTTTGGTAATCAGGCTGTCGTCCTCGCGAATGCCGATCCCTGATGCCACATCCCCCACCACCCAGGATCCGATCAAGGTGTAGCTGTCGCCGAATTTCGGCAGGGGTGCCAGTGCCTGCAGGATATAGGGTGCATCGGTGTAGGGCCCGTCCTCGGTGAGCAATCGCCCATCAGCGGTACGCAGTTCGATACCAAGCTGTTGAAGGCGGCAAACTCAGCCAATATCCTGAATAACGTAATAGCAAAATGATATTTAACGAATCGTTCTTACAACCATATGATCTTTGAATCTTAGCTTTGCATCTAAACTCCGACGTCGAGAAACCTCATGCCTTCACTGATCAGACGCGCTATGACACCCCGCTCCACCACCCTGGCGGGGCTGTTCATGGCAGTCGCCTGGGCACTCGCCACACCTGCCCAGGCCGCCGAAACCATTCGCATCGGTTATCAGAAGTCATCGACGCTGATCACCCTGCTGAAAAGCCAGGGCACCCTGGAGCAGGCGCTCAAGGACAAGGGTATCGACGTCAGCTGGCATGAATTCCCCAGCGGTCTGCCGCTGCTGGAGGCGCTGAACATCGGTAACGTCGACATCAGCGCGGACGTCGCCGATACGGTCCCGATCTTTGCCCAGGCCGCCCAGGCCAAGCTCACTTACTTCGCCGAAGAAGCGCCCTCGCCCGCCGCCCAGGCCATCGTCGTGCGCAATGACTCGCCGATTCACCAATTGGCCGACCTGAAGGGCAAGAAGATTGCCGTGACCAAGGCCGCCGGCACTCATTACTTGTTGATCGCCGCGCTGGCCAAGGCCGGCCTGAAATTCGCCGATATCGACCCCGCCTACCTGTCTCCGGCCGATGGCCGCGCGGCATTCGAAAACAACAAGGTCGACGCTTGGGTGACCTGGGAACCCTTCCTTACCAGCGTCCAGCGCCAGCTGCCGACCCGTGTACTGGCCGACGGCACTGGCCTTGCCAACTATAAGCGCTATTACCTGACCAGCACGCCGTACGCACAGGCCAACCCGCAAGTGCTCAAGCTGGTCTACGAGCAATTGCAACAGGCCGGCCAATGGATCAAGGCCCATCCGCAAGACGCCGCCAAGGTGCTGGGCCCGCTGTGGGGCAACCTCGACGCGCCCACCGTAGAGGCGGCCAACGCCCATCGCAGCTATCAGGTCGAGCCGGTCCAGGCTGACCAATTGGGCGAACAGCAGAAAATAGCCGATGCGTTCCTTGCTGCCAAACTGCTGCCCAAGGCGGTTGACGCCCATGACGTGCAGATCTGGAAACCCTGATAGCCGCGGCGCTCGAGGGAACGCCGACGCCTGCAGTTGAGAATTCAGCAATGCTAATGGCACTATGACATCAATGCATTTATTCAATTAGCCGAGCACTTCTTGCGCGGCCTAAGCTCGGCGTGCCACCGGTCAGCAGTCCGGAGGACACGTACCGGAGCTTCCCGATGAATCTACGAAACTTGAATATCGCCCCCAGAGCCGCACTCTGTTTCGGCTTGATCACCTTACTGGTGATCGCCTTGGGGGGATTCTCATATGTGCAGCTAGGGAAGCTGCGCGCGACTGAGCAGGATATCGAAACCAACTGGATGGCCAGCGTCCAGACCACCGACGACATCCAGATCGCCATGCTCAACGCGCGTCTCGAAAGCTTGCGGCTGCTGGCGTCCAACGACGCCGAAGGGCGTGCCAAGGCAGTTCATCAAATCGAGCAGGCCCGCCAGGCGCTGCTCGAACGCACTGAGTTTTACCGCAAGAACCTCATCTCCGACGAACAGGAACGCGCGCTCTTTGAGTCTTCTGCGCAATTGATGAGCCGGTTTCTGGATGGCGTCCAACAGATCGTCGATCTGGATGTCGACCAGCATGACCAGGCGATCGCCTTCGCCAACAGCGAGCAACGCGATCGCGCCGCCGCCTACCAGGCCAAGTTGAGCGAGTTGCGCACGCACAACACCCAGGGCGCCGCCGCCTCCGGCGTGACTGCCGCTGACGTCTACGGGCACAGCACGACCATCGTCGGTATCGTCGTAGCGATCGCCCTGGCACTCACGGTTCTGCTGGCCATTGTGCTGACGCGCAGCATCGTGCGACCGATGAATTCGTCCCTGAAGATGGCCGAAGAAATCGCCACCGGCGACCTGCGCATGATCCTTGAGGTGACTGGCAGCGATGAAGCCGCGCGCCTGATGACTGCCTTGAACACCATGCAGGAAACACTGCGCAACACCATCGGCGGAATCTCCGACGCTTCGGCCCAGCTCAGTTCGGCAGCCGTGGAGATGAGCTCGATTACCGAGAGCGCCAGCCGTACGCTGCAGCAACAGAACAGCGAAATCGAGCAGGCCGCCACGGCCGTGAACCAGATGAGTACCGCCGTCGAGGAAGTCGCGCGCAACGCGACACACACCTCCCAGGCCACCAAGGACTCCAACAGCGCCGCGGCGTCGGGCAATCAGAAGGTCGGCGAGACTCTCAAGGCGATGCGCAGCCTGACCGAGCGGGTGGCGCTGACCTCCGAACAGGTTCAGGGGCTGGCCGGCCAGGCTCAGGACATCAGCCATGTACTCGGCGTGATCCGCGCGATCGCCGAGCAGACCAACCTGCTGGCGCTCAACGCCGCCATTGAAGCCGCCCGCGCCGGCGACCAGGGCCGCGGCTTCGCGGTGGTGGCCGATGAAGTGCGGGCCCTGGCCCACCGCACGCAGACCTCGACCCAGGAAATCGAGCAGATGATTTCGGCCATCCAGACCGGCAGCTCGCAAGTCGTCGACTCGATGCTCGGGAGCACCCACGAAGTACAAAAAACCCAGATCGCGGCGGATGATGCCGGGCAATCGCTGCGATTGATCACCGATGCCGTGCAACTGATCGACGAGCGCAACCAGCAGATCGCCACGGCCGCTCAGGAACAGGCCTATGTCGCACGTGATGTCGATCGCGCCTTGGTGAGCATCCGCGACCTGGCTGTGCAAAGCAGTGAAGGCACCCGCCAGACCCTGCTGGCCAGCAATGAACTGACGCAACTGGCGGTCAACCTCAACCAGATGGTCGCGCGGTTCAGGACCTGAGATTCAGGGCAGTGGTTCTGCGTGTCGGCTGAGCCCTGCGGGTAATCCGCCGGGCCAGGCCCGATCGCCGGGGCGGCGCTGCAGGCTCAACCGCTGTTAGGGTGCGTGGCCTTGAGGGCGTAATAGGTGACCTTGCCGCCTTCGCTGGCATAGCCGGTGTTATCCAGCGTGTAGTTGCCCGCCTTGAAGTAGAACTGATACGGCTTCCAGTTGCCGTTGAGTTTGGTCTTCACGCCTTGGCCGTTGATCATCATGATCACCTCGCCTTCCTTGTTGACCCGCATCGAATAGTTGAAGGCCTGGCCCAACGGCATGTTGGTCCGGGTGTAGACGATCGGGCTCTTGGCGTCGCCGGGCTTGGTGCGGTAGGTGATGTCGACGTTGCCGCTGCCGTTTTCCCAACGGTACTGGATCTTGACCAGCGGGGATGGCGAGTTGATCGCATGAATCTGCGCCACCACCACCTTGCCTTCGGACGGCACCTGGTTGACCGCGACCTTGCCTTTGAGAGTGTTGCTGCCACTGTTGTAGCGCCAGCTCAGCGGGCTGCCGGCTTGGTCGGTTTCACGTAATTCGCTGCGGGGGAAGTGGCTGCTGCCAAAGTGCGCGCCGGTAACCGGGGCCCAGAATATCAGGGTGCTGCCGGAGCGTTTGAAGTAGGTGTCGGTCCAGGTCTGCAAGCGGGCGGTGGCGACGGTCAGTGCGGGTGACCCTTGGGGAATGGTGAGATTCCAAGTGGAGAGATCGATCATGGGGTGGATAGGCTCCGGCGATTCACAATGACGTGAGGTAACCCGTCATACGGGCAGAGGCCGTAAAGTATCCCGTTTGAAATAATGCACTTGGGCCACCATTGGGCAAAGTTCCGCGAATTTAGTCGAAAAATTGACGAACGGTCCTTATTAACGGCAAGTCACACCTGTATCGAGGGGGCTTGCCCCTCGCTACAGTGATGTTGTCGTCTACTTTGCCAGTGCTTGCTGCAGCGACACGGCAACCGGCGTGGTCGGACGCCCGATCAGTGCACTGAGCTGCTTTTCGTCATCGAACAGCGCGCCCTTTGCAGCGGCGGCATCCGAATCGGCCAGCAGCTCGGCCACGGGCTCGGGCAGGCCGGCGTCGACCAGGACTCTCTCGTACTCGGCCTGCGGCAGATTCCGGTAAGCCACCTCGGTACCCGACTGCTGGGCAATCAGCGCGGCCAGCTGGCTGAGGGTGTAGCTGTCGTCCCCTGCCAGCTCGTACACCTTTCCGACATGCTCACTGCCCGTCAGCACCACCGCAGCGGCCGCGGCATAATCGGCGCGGCTGGCGGAAGAAATCCGACCCTCCCCAGCGCTGCCCAGCAAGGTGTTATGGGCCAGCGCGCTAGCGACCCCCGCCAGATAATTCTCGCTGTACCAGCCGTTACGCAGCAGTACGTAGGGCACACCGCTGGCCTGCAACGCCTGCTCGGTCTGCCGGTGTTCTTCGGCCAGGCCCAGGGCGGAGGAATCGGCATGCAGCACGCTGGTATACGCCACCAACTTGACCCCCGCAGCCCTGGCCGCATCGATCACCGCCCGATGCTGATTGGCACGTTGGCCCAGCTCGTTGGAGGAGATCAACAGCAGCTTTTCGACTCCAGCCAACGCCGCGCCCAAAGTACCCGGCTGGTTGTAATCGGCGTGGCGGACGTCCACACCCAGTTCAGCGATGTCTTCAGCCTTTTGCGGATCACGCACCAAGGCGACTACCTGCGCGGCGGGTACGCGCTCAAGCAGTGCGGTGATGACCAGGCGGCCGAGTTGGCCAGTAGCGCCAGTAATTGCGATCATGGGATAAACCTTGCGAGAAATGAGAAGAGTCGTCACCCTACCGCTCTAGCTAACTTTTCGTAAGTACGTACAAAAAGGTAAGTGTCATGAGTATTCCCGAGACGTTCACCGTGCCATTTTCAGTCGCCGCCCGACGTGGCGAGTTGCTGAATGCTCAATGCCCATCGCGCGATGTGCTCAAGCACATGACTAGCCGTTGGGGCGTGCTGGTACTGGTGATCCTGTTGGGTGGCATGCATCGGTTCAGCGATCTGCGGCGCAAGATCGGCGGTGTCAGCGAAAAGATGCTCGCGCAGACGCTACAGGGCCTGGAGGCCGACGGTTTGCTCGATCGCAAGTCCCTGCCGGTGGTGCCGCCCCATGTCGAATACAGCCTCACGCCTTTGGGCATAGAAGCGGCGCGGCACCTGGAAGTGATGGTGGACTGGATCGAAGCCAGCATGCCGCGGATCATGGCGTATCGTGAGCGCCGTGAAGAAGGAAACGTCGATTGATGCGCATCATCGAAAAAAGCGGCAGCCTGGTCCGCACCCTCACCCCCGCTGAACAGCAATTGCTCGAAGGCTTCGTCACTGCGCGCCTCGAAGGCGTCGCCCAATTGCAAGCCAATCAATGGCTGATGCGCATCCGCGCCGCCGGGCAGTGGCTGGCTTGTGACTGCCAGCCCAACGTGTTGCCGGTGATGAACGTTACCCTCAACAGCAACACCGGCACCTTGTTCCTCAAGAACAACCCCGGCACTGCCGAGCACGCCAGCGGCTGCCCGTTCACCAAGGATGAGCGCGAGCCAGGCAGCGCGGAAGCTGACGAGCCGATTACACCGGCCTCCTGGCTGCCACCGGACACAGCACTGCGGCTGATTGGCGACTTTCGTGCGCCCGGCAGCGACGCCAACGGCCTGGCGACCAGCCCCAGTGCACAGGCGCGCAAGGAGCACCATCGCCTGCTGTCGCTGGCCTTGACCCTGATCGAGGCCTCGGGGCTTAACGTCTACGCCAGCCATGCCAAGCAGACCCTGACCGACCAGTTCGCCCAGCTGCGCAGCGTGGCCGCGCGTTATCCCCTGATCGAGCGAGTGCCGGCCAGCCACTATCTGGAAACCCGCATCGACATGAAACACATGATGATGCTCAAAGCGCGCCTCAAGGATTCCACGGCATTCGCCGGTCATCGACGTTACGGCTTGCTGCTCGACTGCGTCAGCGAGGTGCGCGGGCGCAAGGTGTTCAACGAGCGCAGCCAGGACGGCTTCGATTTCCAGGGGCATCATCTGTTGTGGGGCGGCGCCCGGACCACCGGCCCACTGCTGGCGCTGGCGATCTACTCGACCGCCACGCCCGGCAGCCAGTTCTACCAGATGATCAACGTCGCCACGTACCGGTGCTGTCCCGCGGCCAGTTGTTCCCGGTGTTCCGTGACGAAGAGCGCGAACCGCTCAAAGCCCTGGTCAAGCTGATCGACTGGATGGCCAGCAAAGGCGTGGCGGTGACCATGCGTCGGCCGGTGATCGGTGCCGCAGTGATGGATGAACTGGTGCTCAGCGCCGAGGGCGACCGGGTGCTGTCGGTGTCACTGATCAAGCAGCCTCTGGGGCCCGAACCCAGTTCAGACACCTTCAAGCGCTATGCCGATTTCAAGAGCCTGGAGACCTTCAGCAAGTACGTGGCGGGATTCTTCATGCGTGAGCGTGGCTGAAGCCCCCCCGCGCTGCAGGGTCCTCGTATCGTTTTTGACCCGACTGGGTAATAATCGCCGATTTCCTGCGCACTGAAAGGCTTCCATGGCCCTGCCTCGCCTCGCTCATACCCATCCGCGCCTCACCGCTTGCGTGCTGCTCGGCATCGTTGTTGGCGCTTTGATACCGGCGTCCTCGGTGATCGCCAAGATCCTCATCGGCTGGAACGCCGGCACCTGGAGTTACCTGGCGCTGATGCTGTGGCTCGCGGCCCGCTCACCCTTCGCACGGGTCAAACAAATTGCCGAAGTCGAGGACGAGAATGCCGGGCTGGTGCTGGTCACGGTGTGCGTCGCGGCGATCGCCAGCCTGTTCGCTATCGGCCTGGAGCTCGCCGCCAGCCAGGGCCCGGCGAACAGCGCTCACGCCCTGGACTACCTGTATACCGGCCTCACCGTCGTCGGCTCGTGGTTGCTGATCGGGGTGATCTTCGCCCTGCACTACGCGCGGCTGTTCTATACCCGCACCGGCAAGGAACCGACCCTGCGTTTTGCCGACGGTGAAACCAATCCCGACTACTGGGACTTTCTGTATTTTTCCTACACCCTCAGCGTGGCCGTGCAGACCTCCGACGTCGGCGTCGCCTCGCGCCCGCTGCGCAAGACCGTGCTGGCTCACTCGCTGATCGGCTTTGTCTTCAACACCGTGATACTGGGGTTTTCCATCAACGTTGCCGCAGGGCTGATGCATTGACCGACCAACGGCCACTTGACGTGGTGGCCGAACAGGTGTCTCCTGAAACCGGTTTCAAATGCCTTTCGCCTGGCAATAACACCCATAAAAGGAATCAGGCATGAGCAGTATTTCCATCGCCCAGCGTAACCGCGTCACCATGCTTGACGTGGCTGAACGTGCCGGGGTCTCGAAGGCCAGCGTTTCGCGCTTTATCGGCGACGACCGCGCGCTGCTTTCCGAACTCACCGCCGAACGCATCGAACGCGCCATTGCCGACCTCGGCTACCGCCCCAATCAAATGGCCCGTGGACTCAAGCGCGGCCGTACACGCCTGATCGGCATGCTCATCGCCGATATCCGCAACCCCTATTCCATTGCCGTGATGCACGGTGTCGAAAGCGCCTGCCGTCGCCATGGCTACAGCCTGGTGATGTGCAATACCGACCGCGATCAGGTGCAGGAAGGCGAACAGCTGGCGGCGGTGCGCGCCTATAACGTCGAAGGCCTGATCGTGAACACCCTCGGCCATCAACTGGACGAGCTGCGCGAGCTGCACCGCGAGATGCCCATGGTACTGGTGGATCGCAAGGTCGATCAGCTCGACAGCGATCTGGTCGGGCTGGACAACCCAGCTGCGGTTGCCACGGCCATCGAGCACTTGCACGCACAAGGCTACCGCGACCTGTTGCTGGTCAGCGAACCCCAGGACGGCACCAGCTCGCGCACCGAACGGGCAGCGGCATTCAAGTTGCAGGTACAGACCCATGCCGATGTGCAAGGCGCAGTGATCTATACCTCGGACGATCTGGAGGGCCAGTTGCAGGCTTTCCTGCAGCGCCCGGGCCCTGGTCCCAAGGCGTTTTTCTGTGCCAACGGGGTTGCCACGCTGGCCACCACCCTCGCCCTGCATCGGCTGGGACACAGTCTGTTCGACGACTTCGGCCTGCTGGCCCTCGATGAGCTCGATTGGTACCCCTTGGTCGGGGGTGGCATCACATCGCTGGCGCAGCCAACCCACGACATCGGCGTGCGCGCTTTCGAGTGCCTGCTGGAACGTCTGCAGGGCAGCCGCAGTCCTACAAGAACGGTGGACTTCGGCGTTCAGCTGATTGTTCGCGGCTCGACCAGATCACGTCTCTAGCGAAGGCGCTTGCCCCCGAACCGGGGGGCAAAGCCCCTTCGCTAAAGAAGATTTGCAGCGCAATAAATGAAACCGGTTACAGAGGACAATAATAATGACTCTCCACCCCGTCTCCATCAGTTTGTCCAGCTACGGTGCCGATCTCGTGCGCGAACGTGGTCAGGCAGCGTTTATCGACCTGTTGGCCGATGCTGGCGTCAGCACCATAGAGCTGCGCGAGGAGCTCGGCCTGCCCGACGACAAAACCGCTTTGGCGCTCGCCATCAAGGCCCGCGGGCTGAACTGCGTGTATTCGTCACCGCTCGAGCTGTGGGCCGCCGACGGTACATTGCAAGCGTCCGCACTGGCCGCTGCCCAGGCCCATGCACATGCCTGCGGCGCGCAATACCTCAAGGTTTCTCTGGGGTTTTTCCCGGCCAATCAGGATCTGGCCACCCTTCACACGTTGCTGAGCGACCACCCGGTGCGCCTGCTGGTCGAAAACGACCAGACACCACAAGGCGGCCAGATCGAGCGCCTGGCGCAGTTCTTCAGCGCCGCTCGCGTTGCGGGCGTCGGCGTCGGCATGACCTTCGACATCGGCAATTGGCAATGGCAAGCGCAGTCGCTGTTCGACGCCCTCGCACGGCTCGGCCAGTACGTGGAATACGTGCACTGCAAGGGCGTGCAGTTGAACGCTGCCGGCAAGTTGGTCGCCACGCCACCGACCCTGCGTGATCTGCACCTGTGGGAGCAAGTGCTGCAGCGTGTCGCCCCAGGGGTGCTGCGAGCTATCGAATTCCCCCTGCAGGACGACGACCTGGCCCTCGTCACCCGCACGCAAATCGCCGCCCTCGCCCGCCTCGGCCAGCCCCATCAAAGCCCGCTGCACGAGGTGAGCGCTCATGTCTGAATTCGACGTGCTGTGTTTCGGCGAAACCATGGCCATGTTCGTCGCCGAGCAGACCGGCGACCTGGCTGGCGTGGAGGTATTTCGCAAGCGCATCGCCGGTGCCGACAACAATGTGGCGATCGGTCTGGCGCGCCTGGGGTTCGATGTCGCCTGGCTGAGCCGGGTCGGCGATGACGCGCTGGGGCGATTCGTGGTGGCCACCCTTGAGCGCGAAGGCCTGGATTGCAGCCATGTGACGGTGGACGCACGACACCCCACGGGCATTCAGTTCAAGTCCCGGCAAGATGACGGCGCCGACCCAGCCGTCGAATATTTCCGCAAGGGCTCGGCGGCCAGCCATCTGAGTGTCGCCGACCTCAGCCAACGTTTGCTGGCTGCCAGCCACGTTCACGCCACCGGTATTCCCCCCGCCTTGTCCGCCGATACCCACGCGCTCTCACGTCATGTGATGAGCGAGATGCGCAGCCGCGGCCGCAGCGTCTCGTTCGATCCCAACCTGCGACCGTCACTGTGGCCGTCGCAGGCGCAGATGATCACCAGCATCAATGCGTTGGCCGCGCAGGCGGACTGGGTGCTGCCCGGACTGGCCGAAGGGCAATTGCTGACCGGCTACCAGACCCCCGAAGACATCGCCGCGTTTTATCTCGACCAGGGCAGTGAAATGGTCGCGATCAAGCTGGGCCCCGAGGGCGCTTACTACCGTACGGCCCAGGAGCAAGGCTACGTGGCCGGCTTCCCGGTGGCCAAGGTCGTCGACACCGTGGGCGCGGGTGACGGCTTTGCGGTCGGCGTGATCAGCGGCCTGCTTGAAACCCTTGGCGTGGCGGCTGCCGTCAACCGCGGCAACTGGATCGGCAGCCGCGCGGTGCAAACCCAGGGCGACATGGAAGGCCTGCCGCTGCGAGCCGAACTCGAAGCCGACAGCCACTGGCAACAAAGCGCCTGAACCCAGGTGCTGCAACACTGGATGGTCCATTTCAATTGCCGCAGAGCGCTCGCGACAACAACAAAAAGCTCAGGAGTCGAACCATGGAAAAGCTCAAACTGGCAAGCCGCCGCTGGTGGTATCTCATGCCAATCGTCTTCATCACCTATAGCCTGGCCTATCTGGACCGCGCCAATTATGGCTTTGCCGCGGCATCGGGCATGGCCCACGATCTGCAGATCACCCCGGGCCTGTCGTCGATGCTGGGGGCGCTGTTCTTCCTCGGCTATTTCTTCTTCCAGGTGCCGGGAGCCATCTATGCCGAAAAACACAGCGTCAAGAAGCTGATATTCGTCAGCCTGATCCTGTGGGGCGGTCTGGCCTCGCTGACGGGCGTAGTCGACAGTGCCTATTGGCTGGTGGTCATCCGCTTTCTGCTGGGTGTGGTCGAGGCCGTGGTCATGCCGGCGATGCTGGTGTACCTGTGCCACTGGTTCACGCGTGCCGAACGTTCGCGGGCCAACACGTTTCTGATCCTCGGCAACCCGGTGACCATGCTGTGGATGTCGGTGGTCTCCGGCTATCTGGTGCAGCACTTCAGCTGGCGCTGGATGTTTATCATCGAAGGCCTGCCGGCGGTGATCTGGGCGTTTGTCTGGTGGCGCCTGGCCGATGATCGCCCGCAACAGGCCAAGTGGCTGAGCGATGCCGACAAACAAGCCTTGCAGACCGCACTGGAAGCCGAGCAACAGGGCATCAAACCGGTCAAGAACTACGCCGAGGCCTTCCGTTCGCCCAAGGTCATACTGCTGTCGGTGCAGTACTTCTGCTGGAGCATTGGCGTCTATGGCTTTGTGCTGTGGCTGCCGTCGATCCTCAAGGCCGGTCAGGAAATGGACATGATCGAGGCCGGCTGGTTGTCGGCGCTGCCTTATCTGGCGGCGGTGATCGCCATGGTGCTGGTGTCGTGGGGTTCGGACAAGCTGCAGAAGCGCAAGCGGTTCGTCTGGCCACCGCTGCTGCTTGCCGCCGTGGCATTCTATGCCTCGTATGCGCTGGGCAGTCAGCACTTCTGGTGGTCCTACGGCTTGTTGGTGCTGGCGGCGGCATGCATGTACGCGCCTTACGGGCCGTTCTTCGCGATCATTCCGGAAATCCTGCCTGGCAACGTCGCCGGTGGCGCCATGGCATTGATCAACAGCATGGGCGCACTGGGGTCGTTTGGTGGGTCCTATCTGGTCGGGTACTTGAATGCCACGACCGGCGATCCGGGAGCATCGTACCTGTTGATGAGCGGCGCGCTGTTGATTTCAGCGGTGCTGACCATCGCTCTGAAGACCCGCGATACGCAAAAAGTGGCCCCACAGGCGTCGCTTGTGGGGCATGCGCGGGCAGGGAGCCATTGAGATCTACGGTGATGCGTTCGCCGCCGAACGCGCAACCTTGCTCCCACAGGCGAATGAACTGTGGGAGCGAGGCTTGGCCGTGAAAAGGCCGCGACTGTTGGCGCTGATTACAGCTGCAACGCGCGTTGCAGCTTCAGCGCCAGCTCATCACCGCGAAACGGTTTCTGCACGATGATGTGCTCCAGCGGATCAAGGCCGCCAGGTTCGGCGAAACCGGTGATGAACACGATCGGCATACCCGGGCACCGTGAATGGACCTGCAGCGCCAGCTCGGCACCGGTCATGCCAGGCATGGCGTAGTCGGTCAATACCAGGTCTATCCCCTCTTCCAGCAGGCCCATGGCCGCGGCGCCGCTGCTGGCCTGGACCACTCGGTAACCCAGACCCTCGACCACCGCGCAAGTGACGTTGCGTACCGTGTCGTCGTCGTCGACCAGCAAGATGGTGCGCTGCGGCTGCTCGCCGGACGCGACGAACGATTCAACCTCGGCGGGAGCATCCTGCGGCGCGGTGTCACGAATGGCCGGCAAGTAGACCCTGACCGTGGTGCCTTGGCCCACCTCGGTGTCGATGCTCACCCCGCCACCCGACTGCTTGGCAAAACCGAACACCTGCGCAAGCCCCAGGCCCGAGCCCTTGCCAACTTCCTTGGTGGTGAAAAACGGCTCGAAGGCCTTGGCTACCACCGCCGCGCTCATGCCGCTGCCGGAGTCGCCGATCGACAGCATCACATATCGGCCGGGTTCGGGCTCTTCGGGGCGTTGCGGTGCCAGAGTGACGGTTTCGTTGCGCGTCTGCAATTTCAATACGCCGCCGTTGGGCATGGCATCCCGGGCGTTGATCGCCAGGTTGAGAATGATCATCTCGGTCTGAGTGGGGTCGACCAGGGCGTTCCACAGGTCGGGCGCGGTGTCGGTCTCGACCCAGATGCTGCCACCCAGCGAGCGTTGCAGCAGTTCGAACATGCCCAAAAGGGTGTCGTTAAGGTTGACCGGCAGCGGCTCGAGGCGCTGGCGCCGGGAGAACGACAGCAACTGCCCGGTCAGCTTGGCACCCCGCTCACCGGCTTCCTGAATGCTCTGCAGGCGGCTGCGGAATTTATCGAACTGGCCTTTCTCGAGGTCCCGGCTGAGGAAGCTCGAGCTCGCGAGGATCACCGTCAGCAAGTTGTTGAAGTCATGCGCCACGCCGGCGGTCAATTGGCCGACCGCCTCCAGGCGCTGCATCTGGTGCAGCGCCGCCTCGACACGCTCGCGCTGGCTGATCTGATCACGCAGGCGCTGGTTGGTCGCCGCCAGTTCATCGACGATGGCGCGCTCACCGGTTATGTCGCGCACAGCGGCATACATCAGGCCTGCATCAGGCACCATGGTCCAGGACAGCCAACGAAAATCCCCGGCCGCATGGCGCATGCGATTGACGAAGCGACTCGACACATTGCCCTTGGCGATGTTGTCGATTTCCTGCACGGTGGCACTGACGTCGTCCGCATGAATCAGATCCAGCAGGCAGCCGTCGAGCAGTTGCTGGCGAGTCCAGCCCAGCGTCACTTCCCAGGCTGGGTTAAGCGCGATGGGCTGCATGTCGAAGGTCATCACCGCGAGCAACTCGCGGGACAGCTCCCAGGTACGATCGCGCTCGCGGGTGCGCTTTTGCACGCGATCGCCCAGTAGCTCGTTGAGGCGCTCCAAGGCTTCGGTGCTTTGCTTGCGCTCGCTGATGTCCTGGATCACCCCGGTAAAACGCACGCACTGGCCATCGACGAAGGTCGAACGGCCGCTGGTCGACAGCCAGCGTTCACTGCCGTCGGGCAGCACGATGCGATATTCCACCTGGTAGCCACGACCTTCGGGACCGCCCAAGGCTTCAGCGATCTTGTCCTCGATGAGCTGCAAATCGTCAGGGTGGGTGCGGTCAAGAAAATACTCGAAGGTGACCTCGCCTCCTTCCTCCAGGGCGTAGAGCGCCTTGCAGCGCTCATCCCAGATCAAATTGCCGCTGCGCGGATCGTAATCCCAGGTGCCCATTTGCGCCGCATCGATTGCCAGGCGTGCGCGCGCTTCAACGTCGTGCAGGGTCTGCTCGGCCACTTGACGCTGCTGGCGCTCGTGGACCTCGGCCATAGCACGATTGACGGCCTTGGGCAGCAGCGCCAGGTTCTGTTTGAGGACGTAGTCGACGGCGCCCTGTCGCATCATCGATACCGCGTGCTCCTCTCCGAAGATGCCGGACAGGAAGATGAACGGCGTAGCCGGGGCGCAGCGCCGCGCGCACTCCAGCACCTGCCCCCCCGAGGAACCCGGCAGCATGTAGTCGCTGAGAATCAAATCAAAAGGTTGTGCCAGCAAGGCCTGTTCGGCGCCGATGTGGTTATGCACCACCACCGTATCGACGTCGAGTCCGCTGCGTTCGAGGGTCAGGAGCGTCAGCTCGGCGTCACGGGGGCTGTCTTCGACGAACAGCAGTTTCAGTGGCTTTGCGGGCATCGAGGATCGTCTTTCAAGTCAGGGGCAGTCAGCCGGAACGTGAGCCCAGGCTGTGATTCGCGGTGCGTGGATCAGGAGTCGGAACGGCGAGTCAGGCGCAGCGAACCGGGGGGTGGCTCGTTGAGTACAGCCCAGAAAATGCCGAGGTCCGAGATGGCTGCCACGAATGCTTTGAATTCGACCGGTTTGACTACGTAAGCGTTCACTCCTAATTCATACGCGCGCTGCAGATCCGGCTCTTCACGAGAGGACGTGAGCATCACCACGGGGATACTGCGCAATTCGGTAGACTCGCGGACCGATTTCAGCACCTCAAGGCCGTCGACCTTGGGCAATTTGAGGTCCAGCAGCATCACTGCCGGGTTGCCTTCGAGCCGATCACTGTGTTCACCGCGGCGCAGCAGATAGTCGAGCGCCTCGGCACCGTCACGCAGGACGATGACTTCGTTGGCCAACTGGCTGCGCTCGAGCGCGACCAGGGTCAGTTCCAGGTCATGGGGGTTGTCTTCGACCAGAACGATGGGTTTGAGCATAGGGGCCTCATTTGTTTCAACTTGCGGGCGTCACGGGCGCTGCAAGCGATCAGTCGTGTTTAGGGAGTGCGAAATAGAATGTCGCGCCTTGATCCAGAGCGCTTTCGGCCCATACGCGGCCGTCGTGGCGATCGATGATACGTCGCACGCTGGCCAGGCCGATACCGGTGCCTTCGAACTCTTCCATGCGGTGCAGACGCTGAAAGACGCCGAACAGCTTGCCGGCGTAGTCCATATCGAAGCCCACGCCGTTGTCACGCACGAACACCACTACCTCGCGGTCTTGCTCGAAGGAGCCGACCTCGATCACCGCCTGCTCGCGCTTGCGACTGTACTTGATGGCGTTGGACAACAGGTTGCGCAACGCCAGGTGGATGAATGCCGCATCGGCGAAGACGATCGGCAAGGGCGCGATCTTCCAGGTGACCGAACGGTTTTGATAGTCCGGGAGCATTTCGGTGCGGATGGCGTCGACCAGAACGCCGAGGTTGACGTCGGAAAACCGCAGCGCCGCCCGGCCCATCTGCGAGAAACTCAGCAGATTGTCGACCAGAGTGCCGGCGAACCGGGCAGACTCGCCGATGTGTTCAAGGAAGCGTACACCGCGCTCGGACAGCTTGGCAGCCTCGAGGTCACGCAGCAGTTCGGCGTACCCGGCGATGTGCCGCAGGGGCGCGCGCAAATCGTGGGAAACGCTGTAGGAAAAGGCTTCTAGCTCCTTGTTGGATTTTTTCAGCTCGCCGGCCAGTTGCGCCATTTCTTCAGCCTTGCGCAGCACGATGCCCAGGGTAGCGGTACGCAGTTCGGCCACGCCTTCGACCTCCAGTGGATGCCAGGGCGTGGAATAGCCACCGACGCTCTCCTGCCACTGCTCGAAACTGTTACGCGGATTCAGGGCGCCGCTGTCGCTCAGGCTCTTCTCGGGGCGGCCGGCCCACTGCACGGTACGGGTCTGTTCGGGCTTGAACCAGATCAGATAATGCGAGTGGATCTCCGAAATAGCCACGGCCAGGACGCCACCGATGTGGGCGGCCAGCTCGGGCAATTGCGGGATATCGCGGCTGACGTTGTCGCTTTGGAACACCTCGGCGCCCGGCTGGTAATTTGCCAGCCAATCGATCAGGGCATCGACCTGTGGTTGCGGGGGGGTATCGCCCACCAGCTCGCAACGCGCGTCGGAGATGATCGCTGCGCCATTGGCACCGGTAAAGCCGGTGAACACCTGCGGCACGGCCAACAGCCCGTCACGCACGCTGTCGCGATCGGCCATGGCAGAGAGCATTTGCACGATCTGATGGCGCAGGTTGAGCATACGCTCGGCAGCGGCCTGTGCCTCACGGGTCTCGATCTGCAACGACAGCACGCTGCCGAGCAATTCGCAGGCGGTGCGGGTCTGGAAACCCACCGAGCGCGGGCTGTCGTGATGGCAGGAAATCAGCCCCCATAACTCGCCGCGCACCACGATGGAGATCGACATCGAGGCCAGGGTGCCCATATTGAGCATGTACTGCACGTGCACCGGCGAGACGCTGCGCAGCGCCGCAAAACCCAAGTCCAGCGGTTGCCCGGTGCGGGGGTTGTTGACCGGCAGCAGCGGCGACGGCTGGTAACGCGCATCTTCGATCACCCGGATGCGGTTGGCGCAGTACAGGCGACGCGCCTGCTGCGGAATATCGCTGGCCGGAAAACACAGGCCCATGTAGCTCGGATATCCCTCGTCGGCGATCTCGGCATTGACCAGGCCATTGCCTTCGCCATCGAAGCGGTAGGCCTTGACCCGACCGAAGCCAGTCATGCGCTTGACTTCCTGCACCGAGCGATAGCACAGCTCGTCGATGCCTTGGGCTTCCTGAAGTTGGCCGATAAACGCCCGGACCAGGGGATAAATAGTGCCATAGCCGCTTACCGAATCGTTGGTGGGCTCGAATTCGGCGATCAGCACGCCATCGTTGCGGTGCACCATCATGGCAATGGGCTTGTCGACACGGCTGCCCTGATTGAAGCGCACGTCTCCCACGTGGAACGGATGCTGCTCGTCCACTGGCAGGGCCTTTAGCCGAGCGGCCAGCGAGGCGCTGTCGATCAACAGCGCGTGCAGGCTGCTGCCGACCACCCGATCGGGGTCCAGCCCTAGCCAGCTCGACACATTGGCGCTGGCCTGCAAGATCTCGAGGCTGTGTTCATCGAGTACCAGCAAAAAGCCGTGGGGCTGAATACTTCCAGGGATATGAATAGGCTCTTTGGCGCAATTCTGCGCAGCGAGCGCGTAATCCAAGCCTGTAAAACTAGATGTCAAAGAAGATCTCCTTGTTGCCCTGCTAGCGACCTCATGGCAGGCGGCGCCGGGCACAGGTGACAAAGATATCGTAAAAACTGTACAGAGGCTGCCCTTTTGCACAGGTTACAAGGTGTTTGATTACTGTTTAAGGGTTTTTTCCGGCGTTACGGAACTGGCCTATGGCCACAGGGTCATATTGCGCTCACAAGGGAGATGTGGTGCACATGAGCATCCAGAAGCATTACCTGATCAGCTATCTGTTCAAGGGCGAACACAAGCAGTTCTCGCAAAAGGATTCGCGGATGTCGGATGCCGATGCCTGGTATTACTCGGCCCTGCACAGTGGCGCCGGGCGGGTCTACGGTGTGACCATGACCAAAGGCTGCTCGCGTGAAATACAGCTGCACGCTCAGCAGTGTGGGGTGACGGGCGTAACCTGGCGACGGATGCCGGGATGATGGCAATTGCTACCCGGTTGGGAACCTTGGGAGCATTTTGCTATCACAGGGTTATGCGCGCAGGAGCTGCCAACTCACTCATCCTCACGAGTAGTGCCCTTCACATGGATCAATCAATCGGAAACACGTACGGACAGTTGATGCGCAAACTACGAGCGCCGCCCACTATCGATCAGGATCTGCGTGCCGTTGCCAGCCACCTGGAGGGTTCAATCGATACCTTGCTGGCCATCTCCCTGCGCCTGGCCAGGATCGATGATCAATCCCAGCGCATGGAACTGGCGAAACTGATCCTGGCCTTCCAGGACGATGCCGACCTGCTCCACTCTCACGCCGACCGATTGCGCGAGCGCGGCCTGGGCCGCGGGCGACGCTCGACCGACATCGCCTAGGCCTGAACATCGACCGAGCGCCAGGCTTGCAGCGATAGCCCGGGCGCTGGAAACTTTTCCTCCCGGCGGTGATAATCGCCCCTCGTCCGACTACCCAGCCCAGAGAATTGCGCATGTCCTATCGTGCCCCCCAGGACATCGCCCTCGACCTGGCCCTCGGCGCCTTGCTCGATACCCAAGTGCGCGAAGGGCGTTACGCCAGCATCGCAGATGCCCGTCGTGCCGCCGCATCGATCCTGCAGAGGCACGAAGTCGGCGGCCGCGACGTCACAGCCGAACAAGCCAGCGATACCGCACTCTACGACTCCATGGACTTCGCCCGCCTTGCGCTCTCGGCCGTCAGCGGTGTTGGCGTGTGGACCTATGAAGTGTCCAACGATTGCTTCTATTGCGACGAAGGTGTCAGCGAGCTCTATGGCATCGATGCCGAGCAGGCCGCCGCCGGGATCAAGCGCGCGGAGTTTCTGGCCAACGTTCACCCTGATGATCTGTTCGCGTTGCGCAAGACCATGGCCGGCGGCCTGGTGACGAGTGGCGACCTGGAGCTCGAGTACCGTATCGTTCACCCCGATGGCTCGGTACGCTGGGTACTGTCGCGCGGGCATACATATTTCAATACCGCAGGCGAGCCGGTGCGCCGCACTGGCGTCGGTGTCGAAATGACCGCCCAACGCCTGTTGGAACAGCAATTGCGCCAAAGCCAGAAAATGGAAGCGGTCGGGCAACTGACCGGTGGCCTGGCGCACGATTTCAACAACCTGCTGACGGGCGTCATGGGCAGCTTGGAGATGGTCCGCCTGCGTATCGCCCAGGGCCGTGTGGCCGACGTCGAGCGCTACCTGAATGCCGCCCAGGGCGCATCGAACCGGGCGGCAGCACTGACTCATCGCCTGCTGGCGTTCTCCCGCCGCCAGACGCTCGAAGCCAGCCCGACCGATATCGCCAGACTGGTAAAGGGGATGCTCGAACTGATCCGCAGCACGGTCGGGCCGAGCGTGCACATCGACACCCAGAGCGAATCCAACCTGTGGTTGACCCAGGTCGACGCCAATCAACTGGAAAACGCCCTGCTCAACCTCTGCATCAATGCGCGTGACGCCATGCCCGCAGGCGGGACGCTGACCATCAGTACCGCCAACTGCACCCTGTACGCTCGCGCCGCCGCGGAACGCGAGCTGCCGCCCGGCGAATACCTGACCCTGAGTGTCAGCGACACCGGCAGCGGCATGACCAGCGACGTGATCGCCCATGCGTTCGATCCTTTCTTCACTACCAAGCCCACAGGAGAAGGCACGGGGTTGGGGCTGTCGATGATCTACGGGTTCGTGCGTCAGTCCGGCGGCAGCGTGCAGATCCACTCTCAGCTGGAGGTGGGCACTCGAATGACTCTTTACCTGCCCAGGTCCCGTGCCGAAGCCACTCAGTGCGCCACCCCCTCAGCGCCCGCGCTGCCCTCGGCACTCGGACAAGGCGAGACGGTATTGGTGATCGACGATGAGCCGACGGTGCGCATGCTGATCACCGAAGTACTCGAAGACCTCGGCTACACCGCGCTCGAAGCCGCAGACGGAGCCACCGGCCTGGAAGTACTGCAGCGCAATCCACAGATCGACCTGCTGGTCACCGACGTTGGCCTGCCCGGTGGCATCAACGGCCGCCAGGTGGCCGACGCCGGCCGCACCCTGCGCCCGGACCTCAAAGTGCTGTTCATTACCGGCTATGCGCATAACGCCGCGACGTGGGAAGAGCAACTCGCGCCGGGGATGCACCTGCTGACCAAGCCGTTTTCAATGGATGATCTGACGAGTCGGATCAAGGGTGTGATCGGGAACTGAAGGTGTGGCGACATGGGAATTTCGCCCATCACAGCGAAATCTCTAAAAAACCTTAATAAAACTCTATAGCTATCTGTTTTTAAAAGGTTTTTGTAGAATAATCCATTCAAAATACTCCCTGATCAGTACCGTAGAAATGGAATTATAAAGATAACTCAAATATCTGTTTTTAAAGGATTTATTGAATAATCATGCGGACATCGAGCCGCAACGCGAAGCGCGGATCAATAAGCGACTGAAGATAGGTCGAGAAGGCGCACGCAATCCGAGCACGAGAGCGCCCAGTCGGATCAACTACACAGAGGAGTGCATCAGAGATATTTGAAGATAGGCAAGCTAAGCGCTTGATTTTAGATGGTGCCCGAAGCCGGAATCGAACCGGCACGCCCTTACGAGCGGGGGATTTTAAGTCCCATGCGTCTACCAGTTTCGCCATTCGGGCGGCAGCGCGGTGTTGCGGATCAGTTTGAGGATTTGGCGAGTCACCTGCGGCTAATAACCGAGAGGCGCTGCCTGGATACCCCGAACAGGGAGACGAATATATACACCCCAGCCGCCCTAGGCAAGCGGAAATCCGCGATTGGACGCCGGTTTTCTCTGCCGCCCTGCCAATACAAACTGCTTTTGAATCAGTGCGCTAGCAAAGCTTGTGAATGTACTGAAAGAGCTTGGATGCGCAATCAAGGGCCGTTGCCGCTGCACGCTACCACCTGGCCGCCGCGGTTGCAGGTGTTGTAGTTGAAGCCTTGCTTGCCGTCGTACTTGAGCTTCTCGCCGTTCGGGTCCGGGACGACCGTGACCGTGTACTTGATCCGCGTGTTATAGCCCTTGCGCAGGATCTCGGTGGCGCGCTCGTTGATGACCTGGGGCTTGGCGTCTTCGGGCGATACGCTTTTGAGTTTGGTGCGCACGGTGGTGCTCTCCCATTGGGTCGCGCCGACCTCGGGCTTGCATGGCACCGCCGCAAAGCTCACCGAGCCATTCAGGTGCGTGCACTTGAACACATCGGCTTGCGCGCCGGCAACGCTGCCCAGGAGGAGCGTCAGGAGCGTGAGAGATCGAATCATTGCAAACGTCCTTGTCGGGCAATAACGTCGGCGAGGTACGCCGTGAGAGGTTGGAGAGGTATATTAAATCGCCATCATCGCAGGCGCAATGCCCTGATCCGGGCGTCGCTCGCCCCGAGAATACCCGCCATTTTTCGGCGATCAAAAAAAACCCCGCAGACGTTAATCTGCGGGGCTTTCAAAGGTGGAGGCCGAGGTCGGAATCGAACCGGCATAGACGGATTTGCAATCCGCTGCATAACCATTTTGCTACTCGGCCTCAGATGTGAAGCACCCAAACCGGCTTGCTGCACACTTTAAACTGGAGCGGGAAACGAGACCAACATCTGATCGCTAACCATTTGATTAACTTAGGGTTTTTCTCATTCCTGCCTCAGGAATGGACGCAATTCTGGACTGGTTTCGAAGGGTTGTCAACACACCGCGCGAAAAACTTCCAGGCACGCCTGTAGATTACCACTCGGAGCCAGCACACGCCCGTATAGAGGTTTTATGCATTGGCTGTCCTCGCGGGTCGAAGCGAGATTCCTGGCATCTTCTGCGAGCATGCACATACTCCAATTCAATTGCACCACCGCCCACGTCTGAGAGCGCGGCGGTGTTCGCCTGGCCAGCACTCCCACGTACAGCCGGGTCAGGGCTAATGATCTTCCCCGGTAGAACCACGGTAATAGCCAACCACGGCCACGTAATCCCTTACCTTTTGAATCAGGGCATATTTATCCTCCACCCTGCCCGTCACCGGGTTTTTCCAGCGATAGTCGTATTTGGCGGCGTCGCTTTTGCGCATCAATGCCATGATCGGCTCGCCCACAGGTTTGCCGGCAGGGTCATGGATACTGGCGAAATCAACGCCGACCAGGCGCAGGTTATAACCATGCGCGGCGTAGCGCCCCGTGCGCGAATCCACCACGAAGACATACAGGTCGTCTTCGCGAAAGTCCGCTGACAAATCGTTGATCGCCTTGATTGCTCCATCAGGGTCCTTGGCCAGTGCCGCTACAGCCCGGCCGAGCAGCTGCTGCGCCTGGGTGGCGCTGGCGTGTGGGACCGACTGAGTCGCGGCGATCACTCGGTCCCCGACTCTTTGAAAGTACACGCGTTTGAGCTCCACGCGATGCTGAACGCTGTTGTTCCAGCGATATTCCACGCTTTGCACGCCCAGGTTATCGTTGGCGCTGAAGGCCTTGGCGAATGCGCTGTTCAGTTCCGCAGCCAGCACCTTGGACACTTCACGGCCTATGAGCACGGCCGTAGGGCCGCCGCTGGCCAGCAGCGTACCGCGGTTGTCGACAACGAAGACAAAGCGATCACCATCAATGAATTCACCTTGTCGGCTAAATGCCGGCAGGGCCGCGTCACCTTGCAACTGATAGTAGTCGACGGCACGTTTGACCAGTGCACTGGCCCGGACATCTTGTGCCCCATCATCGGCATGTGCCAGAGCGGTACAGAGCGCGAGACCAGCAGCCACAAACAAACGAAGATTCATAGCGAATCCACCGTCTCTGTGAAAATCGCCACGGCGCGAACGAAGCCGGCAGATGCGTGTTTGATCTTGTAGGGGAAGCACGACACTTCAAAACCATGGGCAGGCAATTGCTCAAGGTTGGCGAGTTTTTCCATCTGCCCGTAACCAATGTCCCGGCCCGCCTTGTGCCCTTCCCAGATGATTGCCGCGTCGCCACTCTGGGCGAATCGCTCGCGCGTATATTTGAAGGGGGCATCCCAGCTCCACGCGTCGGTCCCGACTACCCTGACGCCACGATCGAGCAGATAAAGGGTGGCCTCGCGGCCCATGCCAACCCCGGCATCGAGGTAACCTGGCTGCCCGAACAATGCCCCTGCGCGGGTGTTGACCAGCACAATATCCAAAGGCTGTAGCCTATGGCCGATGCGGGCCAGCTCCTGTTCCACCTCATGGGCGGTGACCACATGCCCGTCGGGCAAATGCCTGAAATCGAGCTTCACTCCGGGTTGCAGGCACCACTCCAACGGCAGCTCGTCAATTCCCCAGGCAGGCTGCCCGCCGTCAGTGGTCGATGCGTAATGCCAGGGGGCGTCCATATGGGTCCCGCTGTGCGTCGTTATCTGCAGGCGCTCCGCCGCCCACGACTCGTTGCCAGGCATCTGGTCCATGCGCAGGCCAGGGAACATTGCAGCCATCTCGGGCCAACCCTGCTGGTGGTCCATGTACTCGATCTTGGGGAGCAATGGCGGTGGATCGGTATACGGGTTGTTTTCGAGCGTGACCGACAAATCCACGAGACGACGTTTCGAGCTGTTCACAGGGCTTTTCTCCCGGCAGGCAATTTAAGGGCGTTGCGGATCAGCGTATTGGCGTTGCCGTCGTGACAAAAACCAGCGGCTTGAGCCCGTGAAGCCTTGAGCAGTGGCATCGCGCCGAACAGGGACTGAAGATGCGCGTCGGGCTCGAAGCTGATCGCGGCTCGCCCGGCGTCGCCAAAACGATTGGCCAAGGCGTCAAGGACCTGCGCCATCGACAAGCGCAGCACGGGCAGTTGCCACACGCGTTCGGTGCTGGCCTGCAGCGCGGGCAGCTCTGCGGCATGGATAAGGTTGTTGACGCAACACAGCGCCGACATCCACCAGGCGGTTGCCTCAGGGGCCACGGGGCAGACATAGGATTGCCCCGCCGCATAGGCATGCAACAGATCGCTCATGAAGGCACTGCGCAGCCCATTGGCCTGAGGCTGACGCGCCACGATACCCGGCAGCCTGAGCGCCCGGCCATCAACCTCGCCACGCCGGGCCAGGTCGCACAACGCCGTCTCGACCATCAGCTTGTGCGCGCCATAGGACAGCTGAGGGCACGTGGGGGCAGATTCATCCATGCGTGCGGGCAACCCCGCGCCATAGACCGCGATGCTGCTGGCATACACCAATACCGGCGGCCGGGCTTGCTGGCGCAGTTGATCGAACAGCTCCAGGCTGGCCAGCAGGTTGACCTGGTAGCCCAGGCCGTAGTCCTGCTCCGCGGCGCCGCCTGGCACGCTGACCAGATGGAAGACCACATCGATACCATCGGCCAGCACTCGGCGAATGAGCGCGGCATCGGTGATGCTGCCCTTGTGCAGGCGTAATCGTGGGTCCTCGGCGAAGCCGTCCAGTTGAGCGTCGAGCAATAACAGGTGGCTGATAAGTCGGCTGGCAATGGCACCTTTTTCAAGCAGGCGCAGGACCAATTGCCGCCCCACGAAACCATTCGCCCCAGTGATCAATACGCGCATGGAAACCCCTTAGCCGTTGGCCTGAACCACACGTTGATCGATCGCACCGAACACTGACCGACCGGCGGCGTCGAACACCTCCATCCGCACCCGATCACCAAATTGCATGAAAGCGGTCTGGGCGGCGCCCTGCTCGATCATCTCGATCGCACGGCGCTCGGCGATGCAGGCCGAGCCCGCGCTGCGTTGACGATTGGACACCGTACCCGAGCCGACGATGGTCCCTGCCCGCAGCCTGCGGGTGAAGGCCGCATGAGCGATCAACTGGCCGAAACTGAAATTCATTTCGCCGCCATGGGGGTGGCCGAACCACTGCTCGTTCCAGTGAATGTTCAGGGGTAACTGCACCCGCCCGTCTTGCCAGGCCTCACCCAACTCGTCGGGGGTGACTGCTACCGGGGCGAAGGCCGATGACGGCTTGGCCTGGAGGAAGCCAAAACCGGTTTTCATCTCCCGCGGGGCCAGGGCGCGCAGGCTGACGTCGTTTATCTGCAGTACCAGCTTGATATGGCCCAGCCCTTGCTCTGCCGAGCAGCCCAGCGGCACGTCATCCACCAGCACGCCGAATTCGCCCTCGAAGTCGATGCCCTGAGCGATGCTGGGCAGGGCGATGTCCTGACGGGCACCGAGGAAATCGTCGCCGGCGCCCTGGTACATCAGCGGGGTCTGCTCCACGCCGTCGATAGGCTCAAGGTGGAAAGCCTTCTGCATCAAGGTGCCGTGGTTGAGAAACGCCGAGCCGTCGCACCATTGGTAGGCCCGCGGCAACGGCGCCATGGCCAGCGCCGGATCGAAGGCGAACGCGCCCGCTGCGGTACCGCCCTCGAGCGCCTGGAACAGCAACTGCAGCCGCGGCTCGCTGCTCGCCCAGGTTTCGATGGCCTCGCGCAGGGTCGCGATCGGTGCCAGCGCGGCGCGTTGCAAGTCGCGCGAGACCACCACCAGCTGGCCGTCGCGAGTACCGTTATTCAAGGTTGCCAATTTCATGCTTGCAGCTCCTGGGCAAAGCGACCGTCGAGAAGGATGAAGACCATGCGCGCCATCGATTCGGTGCGGTTGCTCCAGGCATGGTTGGTACCGCGCTGGACCACCACGTCACCGCGGGTCAGGTGCACTTCTTCGTCGTCCAGTACCAGCCACACTTCGCCCTCGGTGACGATGCCGTAGTCGAGGGTCTCGGTGCGGTGCATCAGCTTATGGCGCGAGCCAGGCTGGCCTGTGCCGGCATGGGCCTGGCCGATTTCGGCGAACGCGGCCGCCGCGTCCTCGGCGCTGACGTTGTTCTGTACGCTGTCCGGGGGGATGTCGACCACGCGAATCAGGCTGCCCATTGCCGCCGGGCTCAGGCACAAGGCGCGGGCGCTGGGATCGTCGCCATTGTCGATGGGCACCGGGCTGGCGCTGGTGTTCCAGATTTCATGGAACACCGTGCCGGGCACCGCCTGCAGGGCGAAGCTGTTGGGGGTGGGGCCGCAGAGGGCAACGGTGGCCAGGCCGTTAGCGCCATGCCCGGTGACGACGCGTTTGAAGCCGGGTAAGTCATTCATGCTGCACTCCTTAATCAGTTGCCGTCGCCAATGGTGGTACCGCCGTCGACGATAAGGTTTTGCCCGGTGATGAAGCCCCCGGCAGGTGCCGCCAACAGCAGCGCCAGCCCGGCGATCTCTGCCGGTGTACCGACGCGGCGCAATGGCGTGAGCGCCAGGCGCTTTTCCATCAGAGCGGGGGAATCGGTGAGCGGCCGCGCGAATTCGGTCTGAATCACACCCGGGCTGATGGCGTTGACCCTGATGTTGGCCGGCCCCCATTCCACGGCAAGGTTGCGCGCCAGCTGGGCCAGCGCGGCCTTTGACAGCCCGTACAGGCCCAGCGCCTTGTTGCCGCGCACGCCGGCAATGCTCGCCATCAGCACCACGCTGCCGCCACCGCGCGCAGCCATGGAAGCCAGCACGGCGTTGGTCAGCCACAGCGCACTGCGCAGGTTGATATCCAGAGTGGTTTGCCAGTCGGCATCGCTTGCACTTGCCAGGGGGCCCATGTGCGGCGCCACACCCGCGTTGCAGACCAGCGCATCGAGACCGCCGAAATGGTCCAACACGGCGGCGGCCATTGCGTCGACCTCGGCCCGCTGACTCAGGTCTGCCGGTATCGGCCATGCCTCCAGGCCCTCGTCCGCCAAGGCCGCCGCAACCCTGCGGCAATCCTCAAGGCTTTCGCTGCTGATCGCCAGGCGCGCGCCGGCCTGGCCATAGGCCCGCGCCACCGCCAGGCCAATGCCGCGGGTCGCACCGGTCACGAGCGCCGTCTTGCCGGCCAGATCGAACAGTGCAGCGCTCATGCTCGCTCTCCCGCTGCGGCCGGCCGAGGTAGACGCAGGCAACCCAGCGCTACCAACCATTGCAGGCCACCGATCACCGCCAGCGCGGTGGGCAGCGCCGAGCTGGCGCCCTTGGTGAGCATGAGCACCACCAGCGGGCTCACGAACTCGCCTGCAAAAATGGCCGCGGTGAACAGGCCGCTGGCCCGACCGCGTTGGCTGAAATCGACCAAAGCCATGATGCGGGTGATCAGCGTGGGCAGCATCAGGCCTATGCCCAGGCCGTTGATGAACACCGCCAGCGATACTGCGCCATGGGATTTAGCCACGGCCATCAACAGCCCGCCGCTGCCGGCCATGGCGAACGCCAGCAGCAACAGCCAGGCCGGCCGGGCGCGGCCGATCAGGCGGAAACTCAGCGCGCCGAGGACCACACCCAGCTGGTTGCCCCCCATGGTCATGCCGATTTGCTGGGGGCCGTCGACGCCCAGCAGGTTGAGCAGGTAGCCGGCCTGTACCGGCACGATGAACAGGCCCAAGCCAGCCAGCAGCGCCAGGCCCAGCAAGGGTGACAACCCCCGCCACGGCATGGAACTGCGCGTTGCAGCCTTTGCCGGCGGCGCGGCGGGCTCCCAGAGCAGGCCGGCCATCAGCGGCAAGAACAGCAAGCCCACCGCGTACAGGGTGAACGGCGTACGCCAGCTGTCCTGGCCGAGGTAGCCGCCAACGCCCATGAACACCGCCGCCGACAACGAAGTCACGACCATTTGCAGGGCAAACAGCCGCTCTCGCCGGCCACCGCTGTAGTAATCGCCCATCAGGGTGGTGCAGCAGGTCATGATCCCGGCTTCGGCCAGCCCGATGCCTGCTCGGCTCAATACGATGGCTTGCAGGGACTCGAGCCACAGCGGCAGCGTTCCGCACACCGTGTACAACAACATCGTCAGCAACAGCAGCGGCTTGCGCCCGACGCGATCAGCAATGATGCCCGCGAACGGCGCCAGGATCGCGACGACCAAAGCGGGCAAGGTCAACGCCACGGGCACCAGTACGGCGGCGCCCGGGGTCTCGGCGAAATGCTGCTGCATGCGCGGCAGCACGGGCGCCAGCAGCACCGCACCCAGCACCGGCAGGCAACTGCCGAGCAGCAACAGCAGGGCCTGCGGTGCCCCGGCCGTACGTTGTTCAACCCTCATGGCGCACCTCCAGGTGGCGTGCCATCTTTTTTTGCCGCGCGCGCGATTGCGGCTCGAGCGCCGGAACCGGCGGTCTGTCCGTCATCAAGCGGCGTTGCGGCAACAGGAAGTACGCCAGCGCTGGCAGCAACACCAGGGCCCCCACCATGTTCCAGACAAACATGAAGGCCAGCAGCACGCCCATATCGGCCTGGAACTTGATAGGCGAGAACATCCAGGTGCCGACACCAATGGCCAGGGTCACACCGGTGAGCATCACCACCTTGCCGGTGAACTGCAGCGCTCGGTAATAGGCGTGAGACAGCGTCGCGCCGCGGCGCATTTCGGCCAACACGATGCTCATCACATACAGCGCGTAGTCAACGCCGATCCCCACGCCCAGGGCGATCACGGGCAAGGTCGCGACCTTCACGCCAATCCCCAGCCAGACCATCAAGGCTTCACACAGAATCGACGTCAGCATCAGCGGCAGCACCGCACACAGCACCGCACGCCAGCTGCGGAAGGTCACCAGGCACAGCAGGCACACCGCTGCATAGACCCACCAGAGCATCTCGTGGCTGGCCTGCTTGACCACGATGTTGGTGGCGGCCTCGATGCCCGCACTGCCGGCCGCCAACAGGAACTGTGCCTGATCGCTGTCGTTGTCACGGGAGAAGGCCTGCACGCTGGCGACCACCTGATCGAGGGTGTCGGCCTTGTGGTCGGTCAGGAAGGCGTACAAGGTCAGCAGGCTGCAATCTTCGTTGTACAGGCCCCGTGGAGCCCCTGCGGTGACCATGTTGAGCGTCGCCTGATTGTTCAGCAGCTCGTACCACTTGGGGTTGCCTTCAGACAAGCCCACCAGTACGCGGCGGTTGAGCAGCGCCAGGGAGTTGGTCGAATCCACGCCGGGCAGGCCGCGCAGTTGCCAATCGAGGTTGTCGACGCGCTGCAGCGTGTCGTAGCTGGAGCAGCCGCCCGGCGGGGTCTTGACCATGACGGCGAATACGTCGCTGCTGGCGCCATAGTGCCGGGTCAGGTAGGCGTTGTCCTGGTTGTAGCGTGAATCGGCGCGCAGCTCAGGGGCGCCGGCGTCCAGGTCGCCGACCTTCAAATGCAGGCTCACCAGATAGCCGCCAACCGCCAACAGCCCGGCGATCACGACGCACGCCGTGGCCCAGCGGCGCTGGGTGAACAGATCGAGCAAACGCCAGGCCGGATGCCTGATCTCCCCTGCCGCCTCTGCTTCTTCACTACGCAGGCTACGCTTGGCCGCCCTGGCGCTGACGCCCAGATAAGACAGCAGTACCGGCAGCAGAATCAGGTTAGTGAAGATCAGCACGGCCACGCCGATACTGGCGATCACGGCCAGGTCCTGAATGACCTGGATCTTGATGATCATCAGCACCGCAAAGCCCACCGCATCGCAGAGCAGCGCCGTGAGGCCGGCCAGGAACAGCCGGCGGAAGGTAAAGCGCGCCGCCACCAGCCGGTGCATGCCGCGGCCGATGTCCTGCATGATGCCGTTCATCTTTTGCGCGCCGTGGCTCATGCCGATGGCGAAGATGAGGAACGGCACCAGCACCGAATAGGGGTCCAGCTCGAAGCCCAGCACTGGCAACAGCCCTAGCTGCCAGACCACCGCGACCAGCGAACAGCTCATCACCAGCACCGTGCTGCGTACACAGCGGGTATACCAATACAGCACCGCCGCCGTGATGGCGATGGCGGCGCCGAAGAACAGCAGGATCTGCCTCAGGCCCTGGATCAGGTCGCCCACCACCTTGGCGAAGCCCGTGATGCGAATCTCGATGGCAGGGTCTTGATACTGGGCCCGCAGCACTTCAAGTTGCGTGGACAGCGCGCTGTAATCCAACGGCTTGCCATCGGGCGTGGTGGCGAGCAGAGGCACATAGAGGATGCTCGATTGCTGGTCGAAGGCGACCAACTGGCCGATCTCGTTGGAGCGCTCGATATTGCGCTTGAGCGCCTCCAGGCTCGCGGGCGAACCGTCATAACCATCGGGAATGACCGGGCCGCCTTCCAGGCCCTCCTCGGTTACCCCGACCCAGCGCGTGGCCGGCGTCCATAGCGACTTCATGTATGCCCGATCAACTCCCGGCAGCAGATACACCGCATCGTTGAGCTTTTGCAGGGTGTCCAGGTAATGCGGGTCGTAGAGACTGCCGCGCTTGTTGATCACCGCGATACGCACGGCGTTGCCAAGGCCGGACAACTCCTGGCGGTGCAAGAGGTAATTGGCAATGAAGGGATGATCCGTGGGGATCATCTTTTCGAAACTGGCGTTGAGTTGCACGCGCGTGGCTTGCCAGCCCAGCAGGGCCGTCATCAACAGGCACAGCAGCAAGACGATACGCCGATGGTTGAACAGCGCGCGCTCGAGCAGTGAGCCCGAACGCTGGTCAAAATCCTCGAGCTTGCCACTGAGGGGCGCTGCCCCGGGTTCGTTCACGACATGCATGGGCTTACTCCGCAGCGTTCAAGGACGTAGTGAGGCGCACCGGCCCGGCAAAACCGACGCCCACCAAGGCGCCGTCGGCCGCCTGAGTGACCGCCGTCAGCGGGGCGCCAGGCGGGATCTCGATGGGGACCAGGCGGGAGCGATCCGCCGACGCTTGCAGCAAACCGCCGGCCTGATTGACCAGCAGCAGTTGCCGGCCGACGATGCGCATGTCGTTGATCGAGACGGGCATGGGGTTGTCGACCGCAGCGAAGGTTTGCCCCTCATCGCTGGAACGCAACACCTTGCCTCTCAAGCCAGCGATCAGCACCGTCCCGTCTGCCTGCGCGACCACGCTGAAATAGCTGCCCTCGTAGGGCGTGCTGATGGCTTCGAAGTGCTCGCCATGGTCGAGCGAGCGCAGGAACAGCCCCTGCTCGCCCGCGATGTAAAGGTGGGCGCCTGCCTGTGCCACGGCGTAAAGATGCAGGCCTTGCGGGTTGGGTATCCGCCCCATCAGTGATGACCAGGTCTGGCCACCGTCGCGGGTGATGATCGCCAAGCCGTAGGCCCCCACCACGACGCCGTTGTTGGCGTCGCTGAAACTCAGCGCCAGCAAGGGTTTGTCGGCGCCATCGGTGACTCCTTGGCGGGCCGCCGCGAGGCGGTGCTCATCGCCAGCGGCCTGGGCGGCGCTGAGTTCCATGGCGGCCAACTGGCGACCGTCGAGCTGGCGCTGCCAATGTTCACCGCCGTCAGTGCTGTGCAGTACCACCCCGCCATGCCCCACTGCCCACCCTTGCCGATCGATGAATTGCACTGCCGTCAAGGTGGTGCTGACGGGCGTCGCGGCCTGGCGCCAATGGGCGCCATTGTCATCGGAGAGCACCACGGTGCCCCGCTCGCCCACTGCGACCAGGCGGTCGCCGGAGCCTGTGATCGCCTGCATCACGCCGTGCAAAGCCTGTGGCGCCAGCACGGCCGGCGTATTGAGCACGTCGACCGCTGGGGCAGCCATCAGTGAGGGCGCCAGGGCGGCGAGGCCCAGCGCTAACCAGGTTGTCCGGTTCATGTCAGCGCACACCTTCGCCAGCCAAGGCGTCCGGGGTGAACACCGAATCCTTGTAGGCAGGCACCAGGCGGTACTGCTCGGTTTTGCCGGCAAACATGTCACCGGTAAACCACGTACTGGAGAGCAAGTCATAGAAGCCGTTGGTCACGGTGACAACGCCCGGCAGGTCTGGCAGCACTACCGGGGTGGTCCAAAGCACCTTGGCCAATTGGTTTTGCGCGTCATAGCGCTCGCCCAGTACAGCGGCCCAAGTGTCCTCGTCCAGGTAGTAGGTGCTGCGTGGCATGACATGGCGCTTGCCGGCTTTGAGTGTCGCCTCGACCACCCACACGCGGTGTAACTCCCAGCGCAGGACGTCGGGATTGAGGTGGTGGTCGGCCAGCAGATCGGTCGGGCTGGCGGCCGTGAACACTTTGTTGGAGTTATAGGGAATGTACATTTCCTTCTTGCCGACCAGCTTCCAGTCGAAGCGATCGACCCGCCCGTTGAATACGTAGAGCTCGTCAAAGCTCATGACCCCTGCGGTCGCCGGCGTCGGCGTATCGCAGCAGGCATTGGGCAGGCGACGCACACGCCGTTGGCCCGGCAGGTAGGTCCAGGCACCGGTGTTGTCGGCGTTGACGTTTTCACGCCCGGTGATGGCTTCGCCGGCACGCAGTGGCGGGCCGTCGTTGATCATGCGGATGCTCCAGAAGGTACCGTCCTTCTTGCCGGCATCCGGCTCATACCAGGGCATCTGGTAGTCGGCGCGGGAGTTGTTGGTCAGCACATGCTTGCCATCGCTGGTGGTCAGGTACTGGGTAAAGTCGGTATGCCACGACGCCCCGCGCCAGCGCATCAGGTGGTTCCAGATGGCCTGCACGCCGTCCTTGGCCAGCGGAAACGGAATACCGCCCTCGCCGTCCTGCGGGATCAGGCCGGCCGAGCTGTCGACCAGCTTGGCCTTGCCGCCCGCGTTGGCATAGGTGGCGTCGTACACCGCTTGCGGCGCAGCCGCGGTCCGGTGGGTGGGGTAGACGTCCAACCGGTAAGTATCAGGGTACTTTTTCAGCATCGCCTGGATACCCGGCGTGACCTTGTCGGCGTATTGGCCAATGTTTTTGGCGGTAATGCTGAACAGCGGTTTCTCGCTGGCGAAGGGGTCGGTGCGCTTGCCGCCGTCCTTGTAGCCGGGATCGACCTTGGTCAAGCCACCGGTCCAGGCGGGGATGCTGCCATCGGCGTTCCCGGCACGCTCGGCCCCCAGCGGCGTCAGCGTTGTTTTCAGATCCGCGGCATCGGCGGCCATCGCACCGTGTGCAACCAGCAGTGCAGCCCCCAGTGAGGTCAGCAGGACGGTCATGTGCTTGCGAAAGGTCATGGTTTTACGCTCGTTCATGGCAGTTGATCCCAGGCTCAAAAGGTTCGGCTTACGCTGAAGGCGACGAAATCGCGGTCCTTCATCGTTTGTTCGAAGGTGTAGTTGCTGCTGGCGTCGAGGAAGGTGTTGGCCGGGCCGTAGTAGTGGGTGTAGGTGAGGCCCAGGTTCCAGGTGTTGAGGTAGTTGCCCTTGAGACCGATGTTGATGTCGCCACCGCGATTGCTGCCGAACGCCGTGCCCAGCGATTCCGAGGCGCCGTGGGTGTAGCTCACGCCAAACGGCACGCTGATATCCATGCCGGAGAACGCCTGGCGGTACATCGGTTCGTACACCGTGCGAACGCTCCAGGCGTCGCGGTCAGCGTTGTGGTCCACGGCATCGGGATTGTTGGTGACGCTCAGGGTGCGGTTCCAGGCGAACTCACCGAGAAAGCTGGTTTCCTGCGCCAAGAAATTCGGGCTCAAGGTGGCGAGCCACGACAGGTTGGCGTGCAACGTGCGCCCCGTTGCATAGATGGCATCACTGGCGTTGTTGGACACGGCCTCACCGGGCAGCAAGGTGCGCCCGTTGGTGGACGCCAAAGGCTGGTCCCAGCGAGTCGAGAGTTCGCCGGCGATGTTGAACGAATCCACCGTGGTCGAGAAACTGGCCCCCAGTGCCTTGATGCCCTCTGGGTAAGCCCAGCTGTAGGAGCCGGCTTCACCGGTCAACGGGTTGAGGTTGGCGAAGTTGGGCGTCACGACCAGCTGCGGGCTCTTGTCGTGAAAGCGAATCGCGTAGACACCGAAGTCGTAATTCTCGGTGCGCCATTTGATCTGTACGCCACCCTGCCCCGAATCCTTGGCTTGCTTGTCAGCACCGTGATAGAACGCCAGCGGCCCGGCACCGGGGAACAAGGGCGCGCCTACCAACAAGCGTTCATTGCCCGCGCCGATCGGATCGAAGGAAGAAAAGTAGCTGCCGGAGCCTGGCAGGCGATTAGCTTCCCATTCGAACTGGTAATAGGCGCCTACGGACACATCCGGGGTGAGCTGCAGCTGTCCCGACATCTGATTGACGGGTCGGATCAACTCCTTGAACTGGGTGTTGGGTACCGAAATACCTTTGACTACATCGATCGGCGCCATGCCACCAGCGATACCGTTCATGCCGTAGAACAGGCTTTCGCCCCATTGCATCGCATACTGGCCCAGGCGCCCGGACACCGGCATGTCGCCCAGCTCGCCCTTGCCGTACACGAAGGCATCGAGCAGTTCGCCCTGGCGCCCGTGCAGCTTGCGGGTGGCGTCGGTGAAGTGGTCATAGTCCACGGAGGTGCTGTTGACCGTGCCCGGCGAGGTGTTGTCGTTCTTCTTGTTGTAGACGTCGTCGTACCAGGCGGCGCCGCTGAGCCGCGCGCCGAAGTTCTGGTAGCTGATGTCGAACTCGGAGAGCAAGTCCAGTCGGCTCGAAATCAGGCCCTTGCCAAAATTGCGGTCGCCGTCATCACCGTTCAGCGCGCCGCCACCGGTAGTGGTGAGCTGGCTGGACGGGCTTTTGGTGCGCCACGCCGAGCTGTACTTGAGGGTGTTGTCCCAGCGCGTGCGGATGTCCGGGTTGCCGGTATCGAAATCGAACGCCTGCACGGTCGAGACGCCTGAGCACATTGCCGCCAGTGCAAAGACCAGCGGGTGACGAACAAACTGCGGGCGCAGGTTTACCGCTGCCCAATCGGAAGTGGCCATCGACTATCCCTCTTTTTTGTTTTTATCCGTAGGACCGAAGTTCTGTCTGGTAGTAACGAACAGCACTTTTGGTGGCACGCGTATTATCGCGACAGGGTGCCTGGATGCCCGCCGAACGCGAGCCGCGTAATCATGGAAATACCGGCGACTGACTGCCGATGAGGGGTCCTGCAACGGGGTGCAACGACGGGAGACGGTGTGTTCGAGATCATGGTGTACCTCAATATTTTCTTATTTTTGTAACCCGATGCCGACGGGGGGCGCAGGGTGATGGCTACAGCTTCAGGCTTATCGGGACGTTTGACTAATCGACTCTTGAGATGCGATGTATCACAAAGCTACATACCTCAAAAGTGGAGCAGTTACGCGTTCGATCAGGGTGAATCAGCAGTCGCCGGTATCGGCGCTCAGCCCAACCGCCGCGATGGCGGCCAGGGCGCAACATTCGTCGTTGTCAGAGGTGTCGCCGGTAATACCGATCGCGCCGAGGATCTCTCCACTTTCGTCACGGATGAGCACGCCGCCCGGCACCGGCACCATGTTGCCACCCGCCAGATCGCTCAGTGCCCCGAAGAAAGCCGGCATGCGCTCGGCGCGGCGGGCCAGTTCGCGACCGCCAAAGCCCAGGTTCAGCACGGAACTGGCCTTGCCGTTGGCAATTTGCGGGCGCAGGAGGCTGGCGCGCTCATTGCGCTTGAGCACCAGCAGGTGCCCGCCGGCGTCCAGCACCGCCACGCACAGTGGCGCAAAGCCTTGGCGGCCGCCTTCGCGCAACGCTTCGTCGGCCATGCGATCGGCAATGGCCAGGGTCAGTCGAGTCATGTGTGCGACCTCATTGCTGGTTGAGCTTGGAGAGCGAGCGTTTGCCCATGTCGACGGCGCGTTGACGGGTATGCAGCTCCGACCACTTCACGGTATTGAAGTCAGTCACCCGATTGGGGTCGTATCCTGGTACCTGGGCTTCGATGCGTTTGCCGCCCAAATAGACGCCACAGATATGCTGACGGTCCTGGAGGATGCCGACGTCATCGAGCGGCGAGCCATCGACCCGAATGAAATCCGCGCGACGGCCCACCTCCAGCGCACCGACCTGCTGGGTGGCCGGCATCATCCTGGCCGACACCGAGGTCGCTGCCCGGAGTGCCTGCGCCGGAGTGAGGCCTATCCAGTCGACCAGAATCTCGATTTCCCGGGCATGCCATTCGCCGTAGGGCGTGATGGCGAAGCCGCTGTCGCTGCCGGTCATGAACGGCACGCCCGCTTCAAAGGCGCGACGAAGGTTGCGGCAGCCCGCCTCGATCACCCGCCGCTGCATGGCGGCATAACCCGACTTGGTCGACGCCTCGTACGGTTCGGCGAACTCGGTGTTGTTGGCCAGCATGGTCAGGGTGGGCGCCACGTGGCTGCCCGATTGCAGGATCGCCTCGATGCAGGCGTCGTCCATGAAAAACCCATGGAAAATCACATCGACGCCCGCCTTCGCGGCATAGAGCACCGCCTCGCGGCCATAGGCGTGCACCGCGACCTTTTTGCCGAGGCGGTGGATCTCGTCGACCATGAAGCGCGTCTCGTCTTCGGTGAACGCCGCGATGTGCTCACCATTGGGACGAAAATGCGGGCCATCCATGGCGATCTTCATCAAGTCGACGCCATCCTTGGCTTGCCGCCGGATCTCGGCCAACTGCTGGTCGCGGGTTTCGCACAGCCGGCCGCTGAAATAGTCGGGGGTGCCGACCCAACTGGGGAACCAGTCGTTAAGGCTCTGGCGGTTGGAGATCACATTGCTGCTGGCGGCGATGCGTGGCCCGGTAAACATCCCGGCGTTGATCGCGTTGCGCACCGAGATGCTGCACTGGCCGGCATCACCTGGGACCACCACCGAGGTGTAGCCGGCAGCCAGCACATGCTGGGTGAAGAACAACCCGCGCAACGCCCGAAATTCGGGCGAGACATGCAGGTCGACGTCTTCCTCGCTCTTGGCGTTGCCGAAGACCAGATGGGTGTGAACGTCGACCAAGCCCGGCATGACGAAGTGCTCGCCGGCATCGATGATCTCCTCACCGGGCACGGGAGCGGGCGCCGAGGTCTGCGCACCGACGTAGGTAAACACGCCGTTCTCGATCACCAGGCGCTGCTGTTGCCGCGCGGTGTCCTCGAGGCCGGTGAACAGGGTCTTGCAGTTAACGTGGATACGGGGCATGGCGGGGTTCTCTTGTTGTTAGGGCATGAGGTCGCGGGAAGAGGGAGTGCATAGCCAGACATCGCCCTGCTCATCCACGGTGATTGTCTGGCGTTGCAGGGATTGGCCCAGGCACGGCCCCAGCACGCACACCCCACTGTCTGGCCGAAACAATGCGCCGTGGGCATAGCAGACGATGTGCTGACCGTCTGCGGACATGAAACGGTCCTTGCGGTATTGCATGGCGACGTCCAGGTGCGGACAAAGATTGCGCCACGCGCTGAGCGCACCCTTCCAGCGGACCACCAACAGGGTGTCGCGCCCTTTGAGGTGCGGATCGAACCCGCGCGCACCGCCTTCCACAATCGAATCCTGCGGGCACAGGTAGACCTTGTCAGCAGCCTGATTCGGCGAAAGCATCGACGCCTTCATGAGCTAAAGGTCCAACACCAGACGCAGGCTTTTGGATCGCGAACAGCAAGGCGTGAACTGGTCGTTCAACGCCTGCTCGGCGGCGGTCATGAACATGTCGCGGTGATCCGGTTCGCCTTCCAGCACACGGGTCAGGCAAGTACCGCAGATGCCCGCCTCGCACGACAGCGGTAGATCGACGCCACCTTCGAGCAGTACCTCGGCCACCGTGCGGTCGGCAGGCACCCACAGCGACCGACCGCTGCTGGCCAGCACCACCTCGAAACTGCCGGCCTCCATTTGGTTCGCGCTGGGTGGCTGCGCGGCGAAATACTCACGGTGCAGGCTCTCTTCGGGCCATCCCGCGTGCCGGGCTTGCTCGAGCACGAACGCCATGAAACCGCCCGGCCCACACACGTACAAATGGTCGCCAGTGTTGTAGCCCGCCAAGGCGGCGGCTGCATCCAGACGGGTCGCCGGTTGATCATCGAAGTGCAGCTGAGCCTGCCCGGCAAAGCTCGAAGTGCGGATTCGCTCGGCGAAGGCGACACTTGACGCTGAACGACCGCAATAGTGCAGCTCGAAGGACGCGTTTATTTGGGCCAGGCGCTCAGCCATGCACAGAATCGGTGTAACACCGATGCCGCCGGCGAACAGCAGCGACCGGCTCGCTCCGTGAGCCAGGGCGAACAGGTTGCGAGGTTCACTGATCTGTAGCGCGCTGCCCTCTTCAAGCGCATGCATGGCCTCGGAGCCGCCACGTGTGGCGGGGTCCAGCAATACACCGATCTGATACCGATGCTGCTCGTCAGGGTGGTTGCACAACGAGTACTGGCGGATCAGGCCTGAACCCAGATGCACGTCAATGTGCGAGCCGGCGCTGAAAGGCACCAGTGCCGAGCCGTCGGCGCGAGCGAGTTCGAAGCTGACGATACCTTCGGCTTCACGGATTTTACGGGTCACAATAACGTCGATCATTGCCGCTACCTTGCTGTTTTGCTCAGGGGGTCGCTCAGTCCGGCAACAGAGACGCCGGCCCGCCGCGCTCAGATGGGCTCGGCGGTGAGCTTGAGCATTTGCTTGGTCAGGCCGATGCGGTCGAAGGTCTGATCCCGGGCCATTTCCCGATCCCCCGCCAGCACCGATTTTTCGCTGATGAACTTGCAGCGTTCGAACCGCCGCGCCATGAAGCGTTGCAGCTTGTCTGCCATGCTGCCGCCCCCGGCCAGTTCCATGCTCAGCACCAGCGCATCCTCGATGGCCATGCCAGCGCCCTGCCCCAGGTGCGGCGTGGTGGCATGCGCGGCATCACCGATCAGCAGTACCCGGCCCTTGAACCAGGGTTCATCGACGAACACCACTTCCATCGGCTTGTACACCACCTGGCTACTATCGGTGATCTGCTCGCGCAAGCTGCCGACCAGCCCGCCAATGTTGGCAATACGGTCGCGCATGAGCTGCGCCAGCTGCTCAGGCGCAAACCAGGGATTCTCAGGCTCATGGGAGGTGGAGAACATGTACATCAGGTCATTTGAAAGCGGCACCAGCCCGGCATTGCCGCCCGGCCCCATATAACTCGCCAGATGGTCGATCGAGGGGTCGCGGGGAAAGTTGTAGCGCCATACGGCCTGGCCTGTGAAGCGCGGTTTGTATTTGTCACCGAACAGCATCCCGCGGATTTTCGAGTACACGCCATCGGCGCCGACCACCAGGGCGTAACGCTCGCGGGTACCGTCGGTGAGGGTAACGTCTACACCTGCAGCGTCCTGCTCGATGGACTCGACACTCATGCCTAAGCGAACGTTGGCCCCCAGCTCTATCGCTGTGCTGCTCAGCACCTTATGCAGGGCAAGACGAGAAATGCCGACATTGGCAGGGTATTGAGGACCTGCCAGACGCTGCCCGGGAATGCGCGCCAGCGGCTTGCCCTCCAGGTCGTAGATGCCGACGTCTTCGAAGCTGTAGGCCGCTTCGAGATAGCGGTCCAGCACGCCCAGGCGCGCCATTTCCCGCACCACGTTGCTTTGCTGGATGATGCCGACCCCATAGACCGTCCAGTCCGATTTGATCTCGACCAGATCCACGAGTACCCCTTCGCGGCGCAGAGCGATGGCGGCACACAGGCCGCCGATACCCCCTCCCACGACCAGAACCTTATTGATTTCGCTCATTAGGCGTTCCTTTTGTTTTTGTTTTATTCGGCATTCAGCAACAAGAAATCGACGCACTGAGCCAATTGCAAAACTGACACTGGCGAGCGAACCTCGCTGGCTACGAGGCAGACAATAAGCAGGAAAAGAAGCGTTGACTAATCGGGAGTTGGCATGGAAAGTATTTTAAAAATAAATACAACAATGAGCCTGATACCATGCGATTCAACCATCTGGACCTCAACTTGCTCGTGGCGCTCGATGTCTTGCTCGAAGAGCAGAACATCACCCGTGCAGCAGGGCGCCTGCACATGACGCAATCGGCGTTGAGCGGCATTCTGCGCAGGCTGCGGGCGTATTTCGAGGATGAGTTGCTGGTGCAAGTCGGACGGACCATGACCCCCACATTGCTGGGCAAGGACCTGCAGATCCCGGTGCGCGAGGTCTTGTTGAAGATCCAGACCTCCATCGCCGCCAAGCCCGTGTTTGACGTTGGCCAAAGCAAGCGACACTTTCGCATCATGGCCTCCGACTACCTCATCAACGTGCTCTTCGCCGAAGTGATCCACCGCATCAACGCTGAAGCCCCCTCTGTGACGTTCGAACTCATGAGCCCCGGAGAAACCGCCGTCGAAATGCTGATGCGCGGGGAAATCGATCTGATGATCGCGCCCGAGCAGCACATCAATGCCGAGCATCCTTCGCAGCTACTGTTCGAGGAGCAACACGTGTGCGTGGTCTGGGAGGGCAATACCAGCATCAGAGAGCCCTTCACCCTCGAAAACTACCTGGAACTCGGGCATGTCGCCGCCGCCTTCGGGCGCAGTCGCACGCCAGCGATCGAGGAATGGTTCATGCACCAGTACGCTTGCAAGCGCCGAGTCGAAGTCATCACGCACGACTTCAACACCATTCCGCACCTGCTGATCGGCTCGCAGCGCATCGCCACGATGCACAGTCGCCTGGCATCGCTCTATGCGCAGTTGCTGCCGTTGCGGCTGTTGCCGCCACCGGTGAAGATCCCGGTCATGCGCGAGTACATGGCATGGCATCGCAGCCTCGAGGGCGACGCCATGCTGGTGTGGCTGCGTGGCAAGCTCATGGAGACGGTCCGTACGTTCGAAACCCCTGCCCTGCAATGACCCCGATGCAGTCCTGATAACGCCATCCCCTTGCGGCCAACCGCCACCCATCGCGATTTGTGATGGCTAGCATCCGCACTCGCAATTTGTCGATTACCTGCTGGCGTGCGAGTTTCGCCCAGCGGCCTCAACAATTGTGCGCGTGCCGTTTTGCACCATGCGATGCGGCCGCGCCTTGGGACAGTCAAAAGGACAATAAAAATATGTTTCGCTATTTCCCTACCAATTACGTCTGGAATCTATCCGTAGACCTGGCCATCGAGATGGGCGCCCGCATCGGCGAAATCGAGGAGATGTGCGCGCCGTTGCAAGAAAGCGCCAAGCACCCTGACGCCACCGGCACTCAGGCCTTTCGCGAAACCTGGTCGAAAATGGCCGACAAACTCTGCAGCCTGGCCGAGGAAGACGAAGCCCGCGGTCGGCTGTTCTCGGCCGGCGAGAAATACAACCGGGCGGCCACCTATTACATCACCTGCGAGCGTCTCCAGGCCCACGGCGCCCCCGCCCGCGAGGCCCTGTACCAGCGTTTTCTCGATACCTTCGCGCGCGGCCTGGCGCTGTCGGCCGAGAACTGCGAACGGGTCGAAATCCCCTATGAGGGCACGCATCTCTCAGCCCTGTATACCCGCGCTGAAGGTGTCGATGGCCCCGCACCGATACTGGTGCAAGTCAACGGCCTGGACTCCACCAAAGAGATGAAATACCGCGTGGGGCTGCCGGCCTGGCTGGCCAAGCGCGGCATCGCATCGCTGGTGGTCGACCAGCCCGGCACCGGCGAAGCCCTGCGCCTGCAAGGCCTGACCGCCCGCTACGACAGCGAGCATTGGGCCAGCCGCATTGTCGACTGGCTGGAAACCCGAGAGGACATCGATCCAAAACGCATCGGTATGGAAGGCGTGTCCCTGGGCGGCTACTACTGCCCGCGCGCCGTGGCTTTCGAACCGCGTTTCGCCTGCGGCGTGGTGTGGGGCGCCAACCATGATTGGCGTGACGTGCAGAAGCGCCGCCTGGCCAACGAAGGCAATCTGCCGGTGCCGCACTACTGGAAACACGTGTGCTGGGTGTGGGGCGCCAAGGACACCGACGAGTTCATGACCATCGCCGAAAACGTTCACCTGGACGGCGTGCTGGACCGCATCAAAGTGCCGTTCCTGGTGACCCACGGTGAGAAAGACAGCCAGATCCCGCTGAAGTGGGCGCAGCGCACCTATGAGCAACTGGTCAACAGCGCGCAACGGGAGTTGAAGATCTTCACCGAACGCGAAGGTGGCGTGCAGCACTCCAGCTTCGACAACAGCATCAACGCCGGCCAGTACATCGCTGACTGGGTCGCTGAAACGTTGGGCGGCCGCACAGCATGAGCCATAACAAGAGAGAGAGCTGATGAATATTATCGGACCGGAATACCTGGTATTCGGCGTCGACGACGTCGCCGCCTGCGTGCAATACCTGATCGACTATGGCCTCAAGCCGCTCGACGTCGACGCCCAAGGCGGCTACCTGGAGGCGCTGGATGGCACGGGCGTGATCATTCGCCCGCGCGACCACGCCAGCCTTCCCGCCGCCATGGGCACCGCCAGCAGCCTGCGTGAAACCGTGTACGGCGTGGCCGACGAAGCTACGCTGCAGGCCATCGAAGTGGAGTTGCGCAAGGACCGCGAAGTCAGTCGCAGCGACGACGGTGTGCTGCACGCGGTGGACGACATGGGCTTCGCTCTCGGCTTTCGCATGACCCAGCGCCGCGAACTGGCCTTGCCGGGCGAAATCAGCAACGCCCCGGGCTCGGCCACCCTGCGCGAGATCAACAGCCTGGGCGCCAGCAACGACATGCCCGCCCTGCCCCGCAGCCTGTCGCACGTGGTGTACTTCGTACCCGACGCCGACAAGGCCGAGGCCTTCTACGCGCGCCTGGGCTTCATCTGCACCGACCGTTTCATCGGCACCGGGCCGTTCCTGCGCCCTGCGGGCACGCTGGACCACCACACCTTGTTTTTCATTCAGACCCCGCCGTTCATGAAGGGCATCGAGCACTTCACCTTCCACATGGCCGGGCCGACCGAAGTGATGTTGGCCGGCACCCGCTTCGTGGAAAAAGGCTACGAGTCGTTCTGGGGCCCGGGGCGGCACCAACTCGGCTCGAACTGGTTCTGGTACTTCAACAGCCCACTGGGCTGCCACGTGGAGTACGACGCCGACATGGACTTGCACGACGACAGTTGGGCGCCACGTGTCGAACCCTCAAGTGCCGATACCTCCCAGTACTTCCTGTTCCAGCATCGGGAGAAGTGGATGCCAGGGGGCAAGCCGGAATAACCTCCAATACCCCCAAAACGCAGAGGACCGCTGTGATTACAGCGGCCCTCTCGTTTGCAGCATTGCGGTTTTATTGCTGTGTCACTTCGAGTTCCTGTGCAATCAAGCCATCGAGTACCCGCCGTGCGCGAACCGCACCGGCGTCGCCCGGTAACAGGACAGGCTTGAGCGACCAGAAATCGCTGTCGCCCATGGCCAGTTGCTGCGCTTCAAGCATTGGCAGGTCCTCTTCGGTAAAAGGCACCGCCAATGCAGATGCTTGCCCTTCGGCAATCTGCTTGCCCATTTCGCCCATCTCTACAGGCATTGGAAACGAAAACCAGTAGTGGGTAGTCGTTTGAGTTTCGGGGGTAAACAGATGGGGCAAGGCTGTCTCCCGACCTTCATTGCGAGGTCGCCCCGTGGGCACCGCGCCGGCCAAGAGAAGCATGCTCGCGGGCGCGTTCCAGCGCACGTCCGTCCAGCGGTCCACGGGTGTGTCGGGTGCTATGCCCATCGCATCGTAGAGAAACGCCGGCATGATCTCGTTCACCGTCTGGCGATAGGACCACACCGTAGCGCCCTCCTGCTCGACCTTGGTGATAGCACTGCTGACGTCGGCGCTGCCCAGCGTTGAGGGATGCAGGTACTGGATGTGAGACAGATCAAGGATGTTGTCAGACTCAAGCACGTAGTTAGCACGGGCATGGAGGTAACGCTTGGCTACATGGAAGCGCTGTGGGTCCATGCAAGAAAAATCAGGAATCAGCGATTCGTCTGCCTTGGACGCCTCGCCCATCCAGATCCAGATCACGCTGTACTTTTCCACGACGGGATACGCGCGGACCTGGGCAGCCTTGGGTATGGCGCCGTTACCGTGGGGATTGCGAGTGCATTGGCCGTCCCCGTCAAACTCCAGCCCGTGATAGGGGCAGCGCACCGCGTCATCGCACAGAATGCCTTTGGACAAAGGCGCGAAACGATGAGGGCAGCGATCAGCCAGTGCTTTTACCTGGCCAGACTGTTCTCTGAAGAACACCAGCGGTTCATCCAGCAAGCGCCGGCTGAACAGCTCTTGCCCCTTGATCTCTTCGTCCCAGGCGGCGACGTACCAAGTGTTTCGCAGATAAGCCATGTTGTTTTAATCCTCGCTTATTCGGGTGATACCACTTGGTCGACTGACCGGAGCCGCTCGATGATTCGGCGCGCACGGTTCGCGCCAACGTCTACATGTATGTCAACAGTCGGGGCCTGACCAAACTGGCGCATGTTGCGGTACTGCGCCTCGATCACGACTTTGTCTTCATCGAACGTCAGCACAGTCTGTTCGATGACCTTGGCCTTTACGTCCTGCGCGTTGGTCGGGGGATTGGTAGCCATGGTCCAGAAATAGTGGCTGGTCGTCTCGGTTTCCGGTGTCACCCCGTGAAAACCGCGCATGTGAAAACCGCCTCGCTCGGGTGCGTCGATCGGCTCGGAGCCTGCGTCCACTGCGCCCGTCCAGATGAGCAGATGACTGATGTGAAATTCGATTTCCTGCCATCGGTCGACGTTGCCTGTGAAGGGATACGCTGCGGTATAGGTGGGAGGCGGTACAGAGTCGAGCATATGCCGCACTACAGTGACGCTGGTTTCATCACTGTCGACTTTCATCTCGGCGTGCATGTGGATACGCGCATTGCCACCAATCGTGCGCAGGTGCACGTAACCCAGATGGCTCAGGTCCAGCAGATTGTCGTGGATCAGTTGGTAGGGGGCATCGTAGTGGTAAACATCACCCTCAAAGAGGTACTGCTCATCGTTGTGCACCGCATAAGAGGGCGGTTCACAGGTGGGTTGCGGATTGGCTTCACTGCCGTGCCAGATCCATACGATCTGATCCTGTTCTCGCAGCACATAAGCCGGTACCAGTGCCTTGCCCGGAACCCGCTCCTGACCTGGAACCTCGATGCACTTGCCCTGAGCATTGAACAACAGGCCGTGGTAACCACACCGTAGCCCGCCTTGCTCCAATGTGCCATTGGAGAGCGGCAGCGCACGGTGACAGCAACGGTCCTGCAAGGCCGCCACCGAGCCGTCAGCGCAGCGAAACAGAACGATGGGGTTGCCCAGTAATGTTCGCGCCAGTGGTTTATCTTTCAGTTCCCAGGCCAATGCAGCTACATACCATTGATTGACCGGGAAAGCCGCGAGCGTGGGTGCGACAGGCGATTGGCCGCGGTCACTCACGATGGATACAGTCATGATGCTTGCACCGCGATACAACCGGGGCCGGCGCCGATAATGGCGACGCCGCTCTCCATTGCACCTATGAACTCACTCATTCGCACATTCCTCGTTCTTGTATTTATAAGGGCGGGTCGATGCCAGGTATTTTCTGGAAAGACAGTAGACCTTAGCGCTCCTTGACCTCAGCGCACCAATCACATCCGGCGCTAGGAGGTATTGGCAAGTGCGATGGTTGAGTTTCTCGCAATGGTGCACCGTCGTGTAGCGCGCGAGCCACCCGCAGGCTCACCTCGGGATAGCTTCCGAGAGACATCCGCTTTTGCTTGTCGGCCGAGTAGTAGCGAAAGTGCCAGGACTTACCGCCCACACCGGAAACCGCGAGGGACAGGCCGTCGATATCGTTGATGGTGAAGTGGCTGCCAGTGGCTTTGGCTTTGGCTTTGGCTTTGGCTTTGGCTTGCCGGATGGTGAGATCTGAGAGCGCCATGATCGAACTCCTGAACGAAAGGTCAGGACTTGATGTTTCACTCGCCGCGCGCGCTCCTCCGGCAAGAAACCGATCCGAACCCCGCCGTTTTTACGCTGGACTCAAAAATGGACTTGAAAAGACTTGCTGGCGGTGGTTTTCAGCAGATTTCGCTGGAACGAAAAAAGGACCCGAAGGTCCTGATTTCAATGACTTACAGACTTCAATGGAGCTCTGCAGATCATAATTTGGAGCGGGAAACGAGACTCGAACTCGCGACCCCGACCTTGGCAAGGTCGTGCTCTACCAACTGAGCTATTCCCGCGTCGTGTTGACGGGCGCCATTCTATCGAATCGGAGGAGCGCGTCAACCCCTTGATTCAAAATAGTTTTAATTATTTTCCGTGGTGGTGCGCAGATGCGGCCAGGCCGCTCGCAAGTACTTGAGCATGGACCAGATCGTCAGCCCTGCCGCGACGAGCAACAGCGCATAACCGGCCACCACCCAGAAGCTGAACGCGGGCGGATTGGCCAGCAGGATCACTAGAGCGCCCATCTGCGCCGCAGTCTTCCACTTGCCCAGGTTGGACACGGCGACGTGCGCCCGCGCCCCGATTTCTGCCATCCACTCACGCAATGCCGAGACCACGATCTCGCGACCGATGATCACCGCCGCTGGCAGCGTCAGCCATACGTTGGCATGGGCCTGCACCAGCAATACCAGGGCCACGGCAACCATGAGCTTGTCTGCCACCGGGTCGAGAAAGGCACCGAACGGCGTGCTTTGCTCCAGCCGGCGGGCCAGATAGCCATCCAGCCAGTCGGTGGCGGCAGCGAAGGCGAACACCGAACTCGCGGCAGCGTAGCTCCAGTGGTAAGGCATGTAGAACAACAGAATGAAGATCGGGATCAGGACGACGCGCAGCACGGTAATCAGGTTGGGGATATTCATTGGCACAATTGGCTACAAGGTGAGAGGGCATTCTACTCGCTGTGCAGGTTTGCATAAATCGACTCTGCGAGCTTTTTACTGATTCCTGGCGCTTTAGCGATTTCCTCGATACTGGCACGGCTCAGCTCCTGCAATCCGCCGAAATGCTTGAGCAGATCGCGGCGGCGCTTTGGCCCTACCCCAGCCACTCCTTCCAGGGTGGAGGTACGGCGGGTCTTGCCGCGCCGGGCACGGTGGCCAGTGATGGCAAATCGGTGTGCTTCATCGCGAATCTGTTGGATCAGGTGCAAGGCGGGCGAATCTCCCTTCAAGGTGAATTCGTGCGCCACATCATTGAGGTACAGGGTTTCGAAGCCGGCCTTGCGAGTGGTGCCCTTGGCCACGCCCAGCAGGATCAGGTCTGGCACGTCGAGTTCTCGAAGTACATCACGCGCCATGTTGAGCTGGCCTTTGCCACCGTCAACCAGCAGTACATCGGGCAGCTTGCCCTCGCCTTCCTTGGCGCGCTTGAAGCGGCGCGTGAGCGCCTGGTGCATCGCTGCGTAGTCATCGCCGGGCGTGACACCTTCGATATTGTAGCGGCGATAATCGGCCTTGATCGGCCCTTCGGGACCAAATACCACGCAAGACGCCACTGTCGCCTCCCCACTGGAATGACTGATGTCATAGCATTCAAGCCGCTGTGGCGGCTCATCCAGATCGAGCACTTCAGCCAAGGCCTCGAAGCGCGCGGCAACGTGCTGCCGGTTGGCAAGGCGTGCGCCCAGCGCCTGTTCGGCGTTGGTCACTGCCAGTTGCTGCCAGCGCGCCCGAGTGCCGCGCACCCGATGACTGATGCTCAGCTCGCGTCCGCGCAGGGTGTCGATGGCTGTCACCAGCGCCTCGAAGTCTTCGTGCACCACGTTGACGATCAATTCGCTGGGCAGCTCGCGCTCGGCATTGCCCAGATAATACTGGGCCAAAAAGGCGGACATGACCTCGGCCACCTCCTCCTCGATGCCCACCTGAGGGAAGAAGTTCTTGCTGCCCAATACGCGCCCGCCGCGCACGCTGATCAAATGCACACAAGCGCCGCCCGGGTTGACGAAGGCGGCGACCACGTCGATATCGCCGGTGCCGCCCTCCATGGTCTGCTGATCCTGGATGCGCCGCAACTGGGCGACCTGATCGCGCAACTCGGCGGCCTTCTCGAAATCCAGAGCCATGGAAGCCTTTTCCATGTCGACCACCAGTTCATTGGTCAACTGATGGCTGCGACCTTCGAGGAACATCACCGAGTGACGCACATCTTCGGCGTAATCGGCAGGTTCGGCCAGGCCTACGCAAGGCGCCTTGCAGCGTTTGATCTGGTATTGCAGACAAGGCCGCGTGCGGTTCTTGTAGTAGCTGTCTTCGCACTGCCGGACGAAAAAGGTCTTTTGCAACAGGCTGAGGCTTTCACGGATCGCGCCCGCGCTAGGGTAAGGCCCGAAATAGCGACCCTTGGCCTTCTTCGCGCCACGATGGATGCTCAGCCGCGGGAAGGCCCCATCCGAGAGAAACACATAGGGATAGGACTTATCGTCACGCAGCAGGATGTTATAGGGCGGTCGCCACTCCTTGATGAGTGTCTGTTCGAGCAGCAGCGCCTCGGTCTCGTTGGCGACGATGGTCGTGTCGACCTGAGCGATATGCCCGACCAGGGCTGCCGTCTTGGGCGCCAGGCCAGCCTTGCGAAAATAGCTGGAGAGGCGCTTCTTGAGGTTCTTGGCCTTGCCGACGTAGAGCAGACGCGCGTCGGCATCGAACATCTGGTAGACGCCCGGGCGCCCGCTGCAAGTGGCCAGAAAGGCGCTGGGATCGAATGGCGTTGTCATAGAGTCAGGCGCTGGCGTCGACCATGCCGTGTCGCACGGCCAGCAGGGTCAGCTCCACGTCACTGGTCACCGAGAGCTTTTCGAAAATCCGATAACGGTAGGTATTCACGGTCTTGGGCGACAGGTTGAGCTTGTCCGAGATGATCTGCACCTTCTGGCAGCCGACGATCATCAGCGCGATCTGGATCTCGCGCTCCGACAGCAGGTCGAAGGGCGACGCCGTGGTCTGCGGCTGGAATGACTTGAGCGCCAATTGCTGGGCGATCTGTGGGCTGATATAGCGCTGGCCGGCGAACACCAGACGAATGGCCTGGATCATCTCGTCGAGCCCGGCGCCTTTGGTCAGATAGCCGGCAGCACCCGCTTGCAGCAGCCGCGTGGGGAATGGATCTTCCTCGCAGACGGTCACCGCAACCACTTTGATGTCAGGGTAGCTACGCTGCAGCTTGCGGGTGGCTTCGAGGCCGCCGATGCCAGGCATCTTGACGTCCATCAGCACCACGTCGGGCTTGAGCTCGCGCGCATGGCGCAGGGCTTCCTCACCGGATTCGGCCTGCCCCACTACCTGCAATCCGTCTATGTCCGCCAGCATCCGAGTGATGCCTGTGCGAACCAGATCGTGATCGTCGACCACCAAGACCCTAATCAAGCAGACACTCCTCGTTACGCTTTCGCAATCAGACCGCTACATTAACAAACATCTGTCGTTAGACCTAGCTGAAAGCGTCACGAAAGTCGCTAATGGCGCCCTGCTGCCCAGCCAGAAAAATGCATGTCGGACATGCATTCAGGCTTTGTGCCTGTCCGCTGTCGCGAGTTCCATCACGCTGCCCGCCAACAGCACCAGACCGCTGCGGGCCTGGTTGGGCATCAGTCGATAGGCTGTCAGTAACTGGCTTTCGCTGGGGTCGTGGCGGTCGGCGGCGAGCGGCTCGCGGCGGCCTGTGAGGACGTACAGCACATCGACCCCCTGAGCCGCAACGGCCGCCAAATAGTCGGCCTTGGGGGCTCGCTCGCCACTTTCATACTTGCCCTGAGCGTTCGGCTCCACGCCACCGATGTCGCCGAACGCACGCTGGGTCAACTTGAGCCTCTCGCGTTCTTCCCTGAGACGGGAACCAATTCCAATCATTTGAATGTATAATCCCTTATCGACCACCCCAAAAGGGTGAAAATCTAAACACAAATAAATCGATATAAACGGATTTGAACTATGCACGGTATACGGACTGCTGCACAAGCAAAGGCTTGGCTGGAGTACCAGGGTAAATCGGTACAGGCATTTGCCAGGGAACACGGGGTCGACCCGGCTACGACCTATCAGGTATTGGCCGGACGCAAGAAAGGCAGGCGTGGTGAAGCGCACAAGGTCGCCGTGCTGCTGGGGATGAAGCATGGCGTCATCCCCCCTGAATCGCCCTACCGCCCTGAGGGGTGAAGGCAACGGCTGTCCCGTGACGCGCCGCACCGCGCCACGGGACAGCCGTCACGGTCGACGCGCACCGGCCTTGGCGGCGACCTGGCGCTCCATGCGCAGGAAACACTCATCTTCGCCGACCTGCTCGAAACCATGCCGACGATAGAGCCGTTGCGCCGGATTGCTCTTGAACACCGTCAAGCGCACCAATGGCAAACCTCGCTGCACGGCCAATGCATGCACCCATTCGAGCACCAGCCCGCCCACCCCGCGCCCGCGCGCCGACTCGACCATCTGCAATTCGCGGATGAACAGCGCACGCTGATCGACGCTGAGGCTGATGAAACCCAGCAGCCCGGTGTCGTCCTCGATCAGGCGATTGTCCCGCCATTGCCAACATTCATCGAAGGCATCGTCGACCCACAACAGGCCGAACTCGCCGTAATACGGCAGCATGTTGCGCCGCGCCAGCGCTCGCGCGAATGCCAGGTCGGCCAGCGATGTGGCCGGGATCAATTGCAGGCTCATGGCACCTCTTTAGCCCATGATGGCAGTTTTATTCAAGGCAGCAGGCCGAGCCCGCTTGGCAATCATTGTTTGTCGCCGCGCGGGCCGTTGCAAGCCACTATTGCTTCTACGCCCCGCACTGCAGTAAGCTCGGCTGCAATCAACGAGATGCAGCCCCAATGACGACTCCCCACGCACATTCCATGCACACCGTACGCAACGCCGCAGGCGTGGTGACGGGCGTGGCTGTGGGCGCTCAAGTCGGCTGCGCTTCTTATTATTATGGGTATTGGTTTAGCCACTTGCGCGACTGATACCCATCGGCGCGCACCTCCCCAGGGCCGCCGGACATTGAGACCCCCTCAACCCCCAGTCGGCCACCCGACTGGGGGTTTTGTTTTTTACAGCCTTTCATACCTATGGATTACGGAGATTCACCATGAACTACACCACCTGCCACCGTTACTGCACCTCGACCGCCTGGCGATTTAGCACCCTGCGTTCGGCCCAACTCGCCGCCAGCGAACGCACCTCATCGGGCGGCAACCCGGAACATATGGCACAGATGTGTCGAACAACCCGATAAGCGCTGCCCGCAGGCCCACCCGCCTGCCGCCAGCCGAAGGACCGAACATGCATACCCTCACTACCCAGCTGCACCCCCAGGCCCCTGCCGTGGCCGCCAACACCAGCCTGAGCCAGCGTCTGCCCACTGCGCAGAGCCTCAAGCAGCAACTACCACTGGACTCGCACCTGTCCAGCCAGGTCACCCGCCATCGCGACGCGGTACGCGCGATACTTGAAGGCCGCGACTCGCGCCTGCTGGTGATCGTCGGCCCCTGCTCCCTGCACGACCCTGAAGCCACCCGCGAATACGCCCGCCATCTGGCGAAGCTGGCCCGCGAGGTCGACGATCAACTGTTGCTGGTGATGCGCGCCTACGTCGAAAAGCCGCGCACCACTGTCGGCTGGAAAGGCCTGGCCTACGACCCGCGCCTGGACGGCAGTGACGACATGGTCGGCGGCCTCAGCCTGTCGCGCGAACTGATGCTCGACATGCTGCGCCTCGGTCTGCCGATCGCCACCGAGCTGCTGCAACCCATGGCGGCGGCCTATTTCGAAGATCTGCTGAGCTGGGTCGCCATCGGCGCCCGCACCACCGAATCGCAAATCCACCGGGAAATGGCCAGCGGCCTGAGCATGCCGGTAGGCTTCAAGAACGGCACCGACGGCGGCATTGCGGTTGCCTGTGATGCGATTCGCAGCGCCGCTCATGCGCACCGCCATTTTGGCGTCGATGCCAGCGGCCATCCGGCGATCATCGAAACCCACGGCAATGGCGATGGCCACGTGGTATTGCGCGGCGGCCATCGCGGCCCCAACTACGATGCCCACAGCGTAGGCACAGTGCGCGAAGCGCTGATCAAGGCCAAACTGCCGGTCCGCATGGTGGTCGACTGCAGCCACGCCAACAGTGGTAAAGACCCGCTGCGCCAACCGCAGGTGTTCAACGAAGTACTGGCGCAACGCCTGCAAGGCGATCGTTCGCTGGTCGGCACGATGCTCGAAAGCAATCTGTTTGAAGGATGCCAGCCGCTCAGTGCAAATCTGCGCTACGGCGTCTCGATCACCGACGGCTGCCTGGGCTGGGAGGCGACTGAAGTGCTTTTGCGCCAGGCCGCTGAACGGCTATCGCTGGTTGATCAGGCAGTGATCCGGATGGCGTGATGCCTGCGGGATCTTTGCTGGACGGGCCGGCCTCTTCACGGGCAAGGCTCGCTCCCACAAATGTACGGCGGTGGCGCTATGTGCACGGTGGGAGCAAGGCTTGTCCGCAATTGCGCCATGCGCAGCAACCCATCTCGCACAGACACCATGCTCTCTCGCGGCTGTAATTCAGCCGCCCGATCCGGTAGGCTTGTCCCCTTAACTGAAAGGAGTAACTCCCCATGGCCAAAGCCACTGCCCGCCACATCCTGGTTTCCACCGAAGACAAATGCAACGAGCTGAAAAGCCAGATCGAAGGCGGTGCCGATTTCGCCGAAATCGCCAAAGCCAATTCCTCCTGCCCATCCAGCCGCCAAGGCGGTGACCTGGGTTCGTTCGGCCCAGGCCAGATGGTCAAGGAATTCGACACCGTGGTCTTCAGCGCGCCGATCAACGTCGTGCAAGGCCCGGTCAAGACCCAGTTCGGTTACCACCTGCTGGAAGTGACCAGCCGTCAGGACTGATCCTGCACTGGCAATAAAAACGGCCCGCCTCGATGCGGGCCGTTTCGTTTGTCGCCTTAGACGTGCATGATGGGTGTCGCAGCTTCTGTGTCCGGATGTGTCCGGCAGCCACCGTCAACGTCCAATCAAGGCAGACAATGCGATCGGTTTTTACCCACACACTGTTCACCGTCCTCCTGCTGGCCCTGACGCCTGCCATCGCCGCTCCCCTGCACGCCTTGACCGTCTACGGCGAGCCGGCCAAATACCCCGCAGGCTTCGATCATTTCGACTACACCAATCCCAATGCGCCCAAGGGCGGCAGCCTGCGCCGTTCGGCCATGGAGATCGGCCAGTTCGACCATCTGCTGCCCTATCTGGACAAAGGCATCGGCGTCAGCGAAATCGACGGCCTGGTCTATTCCCCCCTCGCGGTGCGCTCCCTCGACGAGCCCTATACCGTCTATGGCCTGGTGGCCCAGGGCATAGAACGTGACAAGGACGGCCTGTGGCTGCGCTTCATCCTCGACCCACGGGCAACATTTGCCGACGGCACGCCGATCACCGCCGAAGACGTGCGCTACACCTTCAATCTGTTGATCACCCAAGGCAGCCTGCGCTACCGCACGCAGTTCGCCGACGTCAAAGCCGTGGTGGTCGAGAGCGATCGGCAAGTGCGTTTCGACCTCAAGAACAACGACAGCCGCACCCTGCCCCTGGACCTCGCGACCCTGCCGGTGCTCCCCGAGCATTGGTGGAAAGACCGCGACTTCGCCGGTGGCGGCGGCTTCGAGGCGCCGCTGGGCAGCGGCCCGTATCGGGTCGGCAAGGTCGACAACGGCCGCAGCATCACGTTCGAGCGCAACCCGGACTGGTGGGGCAAGGACCTGCCCGTGAGTCGCGGCCTGTACAACTTCGACCATTTCAGCGTGGAGTTCTTCGGCGATATCGACGTCGCTCGCCAAGTACTGCGTGGCGGCGGCTATGACTACAACCGCGAGTTTTCCGCCACCGGCTACACCATCGGCTACAACAGCGACGCGCTCGACGACGGTCGCCTGCAACGCGCGCATCTGGCAACCAAGGGCCTGCAATCGGCCCAAGGCTACGTGTTCAACCTCAACCGCCCGCTGTTCAAGGACCGCCGGGTGCGCCAGGCGCTGGCCATGCTCTGGGATTTCGAGTGGAGCAACCGCCAGATGATGCGCAACATGTACCTGCGCCAGCAGAGTTTCTTCTCCAACAGCGCGCTGGCCGCCAGCGCGCCGCCGAGCGCCGACGAGTTGAAAATTCTCGAACCGCTGCGCGGCAAGGTCCCCGATGAGGTCTTCAGCCAGGTGTTCCAGGCGCCAAAAACCGATGGCACCGGATTTATCCGCGACAAGCAGCTACAAGCCCTCAAGCTGCTCGAAGACGCCGGCTGGCAGCCCAAGGGCGACAAGCTGGTCAACGCCCAGGGCGAACCATTGAGCTTTACCTTTCTCAATGCCCAAGGCGGCATGGAGCGCCTGCTGCTGCCGTACAAGCGCATCCTCGCGCAGATCGGCATCACGTTCGAGATCCGCCGGATCGACCCGTCGCAATACCTCAACCGCCTGATGGCGCGCGACTACGACATGATCGTCACCGGCTATCCGGTGTCGTCCTCGCCGGGCATGGAGCTGCTCAACTACTACGGCTCGCAGGGCGCCAACGATCCCGGTTCGAGCAACTACATGGCACTGCAGGACCCAGCGGTCGATCAATTGCTCAAGGGCCTGGTCAGCGCCACCACTCAACCGGTCATGGCCACCTACGCCCACGCGCTCGATCGGGTGCTGCAATGGAATTACTACTGGATCCCCAACTATTACCCGCCAGGCACCTCGACGGTGTGGTGGAACCGCTTCGGTATTCCAAAAATCCCGGCCAGTAACGATGCCGCGCCAGAAACCTGGTGGGAGGTCAGCCCCACGCCGCTGAGCAATGCACAGATGGCCGAACGCACCAAAGGAGCACGCTGATGCTGAACTACATCTTGCGTCGGCTGCTGCTCATCATCCCGACGTTGCTGATCATCCTGCTGGTCAATTTCGTCATCATTCAGGCGGCACCCGGCGGCCCCGTCGAACAGGCCATCGCCCGCTTGCAGGGCCTGGGCGGCACGAGCGTCGGCAGCAGCGGCGGTGATAGCGCGCAAACGTCACGGGCCAGTCGCGGCCTCGACCCGAAACTGATCGCCGATATCGAACGTCAATACGGCTTCGACAAGCCCGCACCCGAGCGCCTGTGGCTGATGCTCAAGCACTACGCGGTGCTGGATTTCGGCAAGAGTTTCTTCCGCGGCGCCACGGTCACCCAATTGATCCTCGACAAGATGCCGGTGACCCTGTCGCTGGGGTTCTGGGCCACGCTGATCACCTATCTGGTGTCGATCCCCCTGGGGATTCGCAAGGCGGTGCGCCACGGCAGCCACTTCGACGTGTGGACCAGTTCGGCGATCATCATCGGCTACGCCATGCCGGCGTTTCTGTTCGCCATGCTGTTGATCGTGGTGTTCTGCGGTGGCACCGGAGTCGATTGGTTCCCGGTGCGTGGGCTGGTCTCGGACAACTTCGAGCAACTGACCCTGCTGGGCAAAATCGCCGATTATTTCTGGCACCTGGTGTTGCCGGTGACCTCGCTGGTGATCGGCGGCTTCGCGGCCTTGACCATTCTGACCAAGAACTCCTTCCTCAACGAGATCACCCGCCAGTACGTGGTCACTGCCCGCGCCAAGGGCGTGAGCGAACAGCGCGTGCTGTATGGCCACGTCTTGCGCAACGCCATGCTGCTGGTGGTCGCCGGCCTGCCCCAGGCGTTCATCAGCGTGTTCTTCGCCGGCTCCTTGCTGATCGAGGTGATCTTTTCCCTCGACGGCCTCGGGCGCCTGAGCTACGAGGCGGCCGTCGCCCGGGATTACCCCGTGGTGTTCGGCACGTTGTTCATCTTTACCCTGTTCGGGCTGCTGATCAAACTGGTGGGCGACATCTGCTACACCCTGGTCGATCCGCGTATCGACTTCGCCGCGAGGAACGCCTGATGTCGCGCCCCTCTTTGTTCCAGCTCTCCCCGCTGGCGCGCCGGCGCCTCGAGCGTTTCAAGCACAACCGTCGTGGTTGGTGGTCGCTGTGGCTGTTCGTCCTCCTGTTCGGCGTGAGCCTGGGCGGCGAGCTCGTCGCCAACGACAAGCCGCTGGTGGTGAAGCTCCACGACACCTATTACTTTCCTGTCTTCAAACGCTACACCGAGCAGGAGATCGGTGGCCTGTTGCCGTTTCAACCCGATTACCGCAGCGACTACGTGCGCCAACTGGTCACCCAGGGCGGCGGCTGGATGGTATTCCCGCCGATTCCGTTCAGTGCCGACACGCCCAACTACGAGCTGAGCCGCCCCTCCCCGAGCCCGCCCACTGCGGTGAACTGGCTGGGCACCGACGATCAGGCCCGTGATGTGCTGGCCCGGGTGATCTATGGCGCGCGGGTGTCGATTCTGTTCGCCATCGCCCTGACCGTGATCAGCTCGCTGATCGGCATTGCCGCCGGTGCTCTGCAAGGCTTCTATGGCGGTTGGGTCGACCTGTTCGGCCAGCGCGTGCTGGAAGTCTGGTCGGGGCTGCCGGTGCTGTATCTGCTCATCATCCTGTCCGGTTTCGTGGAGCCGGACTTCTGGTGGTTGCTGGGGATCATGGCACTGTTCAGCTGGTTGACCCTGGTGGACGTGGTGCGCGCCGAGTTCCTGCGCGGGCGCAACCTGGAGTACGTCAAGGCGGCGCGCGCGCTGGGGCTGAGCAATCGCAAGATCATCGTGCGGCATATCTTGCCCAACGCCATGAACGCCACGCTGAGCTACCTGCCGTTCATTCTGACCGGTGCGATCTCGACCCTCACCGCGCTGGATTTTCTCGGCTTCGGCATGCCCGCCGGCAGCGCTTCGCTCGGCGAGTTGATCGCCCAAGGCAAGAACAACCTGCAGGCGCCGTGGCTGGGCTTCACTGCGTTCTTTACCCTGGCGGTGCTGTTGTCGCTATTGGTATTTATCGGCGAGGCGTTGCGCGACGCCTTCGACCCCCGCGCCTAGATCAGGATATCGCCCTCGTGAAACAGCACGCCAACACCGACCCGAGCGCCAATCTCATCGAGATCCGCGACCTGTGCGTGGCCTTCAATGGCCACACTGTGGTGCGCAATCTGTGCCTGGATATCCACGCCGGCGAGTGCCTGGCGCTGGTGGGCGAATCGGGTTCGGGCAAGTCGGTAACGGCTAACTCGATCCTCCAGCTGTTGGCCGAAAATGGCCAGCACAGCACCGGCAGCATCCGTTACCGCGGGCAGGAGCTGCTCGGCGCCAGCGCCCGTACTCTGCAGGAGATCCGCGGCAACCGCGTGGCGATGATCTTTCAGGAGCCCATGACCTCGCTCAACCCCTTGCACAGCGTGCAAAAGCAGATCGGCGAAACGCTGCTGGTGCACCGCGGCCTGGCCGGCAAAGCCGCTCGCGCACGGATCCTCGAGCTATTGGAACTGGTAGGCATTCACAACCCCGAGCAGCGCCTCAAGGCCTATCCCCACGAACTGTCCGGAGGCCAGCGGCAACGGGTCATGATCGCCATGGCACTGGCCTGCGAGCCGGACCTGCTGATCGCCGACGAGCCCACCACCGCCCTCGACGTGACCGTGCAGCGCAAGATCCTGCACCTGCTCAAGGCCCTGCAGCGGCGCCTGGGCATGTCCCTGCTGCTGATCAGCCACGATCTCAATCTGGTGCGCAGCATCGCCCAGCGGGTGTGCGTGATGAAGGCCGGCGAGATCGTCGAGCAGGCCGAGTGCCACACCTTGTTCGAGCATCCCCAGCACCCTTACAGCCGCATGCTCATCGATGCCGAGCCTGCTGGCGAAGCGCTACCGCGCGATGAGCGCGAGGTGGTGCTGCAGGTCAATCATCTAAAGGTCTGGTACGCGCTCGGCGGCGGGCTGTTTCGCAAGCCCTGGCAACACGTCAAGGCGGTCGACGGCATCAGCCTCAGCGTGCAGCGCGGCAAGACGCTGGGCATCGTCGGCGAGTCCGGTTCGGGCAAATCGACCCTGGGTCAGGCGATCCTGCGACTGCTGGATGCCGAGGGCGAGATCTACTTCCAGGGCCAGGCCCTGCACAGCCTTGATCAGAAGCAGATGCGGCCCTGGCGCAAAAAGATGCAGGTGGTGTTTCAAGACCCGTTCGGCAGCCTCAGCCCACGCATGTCGGTGGCGCAGATCATCAGCGAGGGCCTCGAAGTGCACAGTGACATGAAGGCCGGTGCCTGCGACGCGCAAGTGGTGCAGGTGCTGCGCGAGGTCGGGCTCGATCCCGAAACCCGCCACCGCTACCCCCATGAATTCTCCGGTGGGCAACGCCAGCGCATCGCGATCGCCCGGGCACTGGTGCTAAAGCCAGCGCTGATATTGCTCGACGAGCCGACTTCAGCGCTGGATCGCACGGTGCAGAAACAAGTGGTCGCGCTGCTGCGCCAGTTGCAGGAACGCCACGGCCTGACCTATCTGTTCATCAGCCACGACCTGGCGGTGGTCCGCGCCCTGGCCCACGACGTGATCGTGATCAAGGACGGCAAGGTGGTGGAGCAAGGCGCCAGCCATGACCTGTTCGACGCGCCGCAGCATCCGTATACCAAGGAGTTGCTCAAGGCGGCGGCGATGCATCTGCATGCGCCGCATCCTCAGGATTGAGGTGAACTCGCCCGCGAAGAGGCCAGCGAGTCTCCCACAGTAGATCGGAGGCCTGCACCTATGGGAGCAAGGCTTGCCCGCGAAAGCGATCTCGAGCCAGGCGCTATCAAGACAACAACGAATACACCAAAGCCGAAATCGCCACCAACCCGACCGCGACTACAAACACATTGGACATCGCCCCGCTGTACTGCCGCATCGCCGGCACCTTGCGGATCGCGTACATCGGCATCAGGAACAGGATCGCCGCAATCACCGGGCCGCCCAAGGTCTCGATCATGCCGAGGATGCTCGGGTTCAGCGTGGCCACGATCCAGCACACCACCAGCATGAACGCCGCCGTCATGCGGTCCAGCGCCTTGGCGCCTGGGCGGCGGCCGCTCTTGTGGATCAAGCCCTTGAAGCCTTCACTGGCGCCAATGTAGTGCCCCAGGAACGACTTGGCGATGGCCACGAAGGCAATCAGCGGCGCCGCGAACTCAATGGTCGGGTTGTTGAAGTGATTGGCCAGGTACGACAGGATCGACAGGTTCTGCGCCTTGGCTTCGGCCAGCTGCGCCGGGTTCAGGGTCAGCACGCAGCTGAACACGAAGAACATCACCATCGCCACCATCAATACGTGCGCGCGGCCGAGGATCTGGCCGCTGCGCTCATCGGCATGCTGGCCGTGACGGCGCTTCTGGTCGACGGCAAACGAGGAGATGATCGGTGAATGGTTGAACGAGAACACCATCACCGGAATCGCCAGCCACAAGGTGTGCAAAAAGGCGGAGCCTGAGGGCAGTTCGCCGGCAGTGGCGAGAATGCCGCCGGTCCAGTGCGGCACCAAAAACAGCGCCAGCAGCGCCAAGGCCACGATAAATGGGTAAACCAACAGGCTCATGACCTTGACCGTGGCCTGCTCGCCGCACCGCACGATGGCCAGCAGACCGAGGATCAGCACCAACGCCAGCACCGCGCGTGGCGGCGGCGCGATATGCAACTGGTGCTCCAGAAAGCTGCCTACGGTATTGGTCAGGGCCACGCTATAGATCAGCAGGATCGGGAAGATCGCGCAAAAATACAGCAGCGTGATCAAGGCGCCGGCCTTGAGCCCGAAGTGCTCTTCGACCACTGCGGTGATATCCCCGCCTTCGCGCCCGGACAACACGAAGCGCGTCAACCCGCGGTGCGCGTAGAAGGTCATCGGCAATGCCAGCACCGTCAGGATCAGCAACGGCCAGAAGCCCCCCAGGCCGGCGTTGATCGGCAGGAACAAGGTCCCCGCGCCGATGGCAGTGCCGAACAGGCCGAGCATCCAGGTCGTGTCCTGACGGTCCCAGCGACTCAGTGTGGTCGGGGTCGATTCGTAGCGTTGCTCAACGCTGGGGGCCTGTTCATGCATCCGGTACAACTCCAATCGCGAGACGGCAAGTGTGCCTGGGCAGGGAAATAGATCCCGGCAAGAAAATAAGGGCCGCGATTGTGCCCTCATCCGGTGCAGATGCAAAGCCTTGGCTGAGCAGTGGCGCACTGAATGGGGGCGAAGACGCTGGTACCGCCATTGATCCCATGCTTGTGGCCAGCGCCATGGGCGTGGAACTTGAGCCTCCAGCTACGCCTGACGGATAATGCGCGATTGCACGCCGCCGGCTCGTTGTGAAGGCCGTCCCAGAGGAAAACATGAGTTCCCCGATCGTTACCGCCAAGCAGCTCGAAGTCCAGCGCATCGTCGATGTCCTGTCCAAGGCCATCGCCCAGCACCGACTGCGCCCAGGCACCCGACTGGTGGAGGCGCAGATCGTCGAAACGCTGCACGCCAACCGCAATCACGTTCAGGTCGCCTTGCAGCGCCTGGCCATGCAACGCATCGTCACCATCGAGCCCAACCGCGGCGCGATGGTGTCGCAGCCCAGCGCCCGAGAGGCGCGAGAAGTCTTCGCGGCGCGTCGGGCCATCGAGCGGGCGATCGTCGAGTGCATCACCCCGGCGATCATGCATGCGCAGCGCGAGCGCGTCGCACGGCACATGAGAGATGAGCGCAAGGCCACCAGCGCCACCGATCGTCGGGCGATCGTGCGCGTGCTCAGCGAATTCCACCTGCTGCTCGGGGACATCTGCGGCAACAGCGTGCTCAGTGAAATCCTCGCCAACCTGATGGTCCGCAGCTCGCTGATCGTCGCCTTGTATCAGCGCAACGACGTGCCGTCCTGTGCCTCGGACGAGCATCAGCACATCATCACGGCGCTGGAAGCCGGCGATCAGGCCCAGGCCATCGGGGTAATGCTCGAACATCTCGATGAACTCGAAGCGCAACTCACCCTGCAAGACACCCTCGCGCCTGAGATCAATCTCAAGGATGCGCTCGCTGGGTTGTGATCAGCCGCTGCCTGTTGGGTTGGCTGCACCGGCCCAAAACCCTAGGAGCACCCGCGGCACCTGGCACTACCACCGCAAGCGCTCATTGTCGCGTCACTTACTTCCCATCGTCCTTGCGCGGCTTGTAAAACACGAACTTGTCGGTCTGTGCCGTGCGCACATAGCGCTTGAAGCTCTCGGGCGACAGGCGCTTGTCGTGAAAATACAGCGCGCCGTTGGTGCGGTCCTTCAACTGCTGATTCAACGCCCTGCGCGCCACCTCCTTGGCATCCACGTACTGATCCTCCTCCACGACCTGATCAGGGCGGCCATCGCACCACCACGAGAACTGGCAGTTCTTCTTGTGCGCATCCTGCTTGACCACACCGCACACGGTGTCGGCGAACCCTTCATGGCCCAGGCGATTGAGCACCACCTCGGCCACGGCTTCCATATCCGCTGGGCTACCGCCCTTGGCCTCCCAATAAAGGGTGCGCGACAGGCAGGTAATGGCATCGTCCACCGATTCCTTGCCCTTGGGGTCCACCGCCTGCACCTCGGCCTTGGTCAGGCTTTGCGCCTTCGGCACTGGCGCTGCGGGCTCGGGTGAAGCAGCGTTTTGCTCCAGGGTCTCGGCCTTCTGCAAGGCCTTGCCCGGATCGGCGGTGGGGTCGGTAGCAACGGCGAAGGATGAAGCGATCGATAAAACGACGAAACACAGCACGCTGGCGGGGTAGCCCATGGTTGAACCTGCTCTTGATGGCAAATTTAGGGGCCTGAACCATCGCACGCTTGCAGGCAATACGCCACCACTTCAACGATCAGCAGAACAAATTCCGCGCTTAGCGCAGCGGGCGGAAAAATGCGCGGATATCCTCCGCCAGCAACTGCGGCTGCTCCAACGCGGCGAAGTGCCCGCCCTTGGTCTGCGGGCTCCAGTGGCGCACATCGAAACAGCGCTGCAACCAGCTGCGCGGCGGCATCGGCAGCTCACCGGGGAACAGCGCCACGCCCAGCGGTACCTCGACCCGCTGCCCCAATGCGAACTGCAATGGCCGCTGACTGCCCTCCACGTACTGGCGCAACGACGAGCCGATGCAGCCGGTCAGCCAGTACAGGGTGATATTGCTGAGCAGGGTGTCGCGACTGATCACCGGCTCCAGCAGGCCAGCACTGTCGCTCCAGGCATAGAACTTCTCGGCCACCCACGCTGCCAGCCCGGCCGGTGAATCGCTAAGTCCGACCGCCAGCGTCTGTGGCTTGGTGCGATGCAACTGCGCATAAGCGCCTTCACTGGCCGCGAACGCCGCGCCGCGCTCGAGAAACGCCTGCTCGTCGACCGTCAGCGGTAGCTCGCCTTCTCCCAGCGGCGGGCGATAGGCCCCCGGCACATAGTTGAGATGAATACCCGCCAACGCCTCGGCAAAGCGCACCCCCAGCCAGGTCGATACGGCCGCGCCGATATCTCCGCCCTGGGCGCCGAAACGCTGATAGCCGAGCCCTGCCATCAACTCGCGCCACAGCCCGGCGATTTCATAGGGGCCGGTGCCCTTGCTCGCGGGGGCTGGCGACAGGGTGTACCCCGGCAACGACGGCACTACCACATGGAAGGCATCGGCCGGGTCGCCGCCATGGCTGCCGGGGTCGGCCAGCAATGGGATGATGCGCTGCATCTCCAGGAACGAACCCGGCCAGCCATGGCTGAGCACCAGCGGCAAGGGTGCCGGTCCGGTACCTGGCTGATGGATAAAATGAATGCGCTGCTCGCCGATAGTCGCCTGATAGTGCGGCAACTCATTGAGCCGCGCCTGTTGCGCCGGCCAATCGAATGTGGTCGCCCAATAGCCGAGCAGGTCGCTCAGCACATCGAGGTCCATGCCCTCGCTCCAGCCCTGCCCCGGCAAGGTCCCCGGCAAACGCGTGCGCGCCAGACGCTCGCGCAGGTCATCCAGATCGGCTTGGGGGAAATCCAGAGTGACAGGTTCGATAAGCATGGCAGCGCGGCCCTAGGCGATCAGTGCCCGCTACCATTACCGATCAAGGCGCCTATTTCAAGCGTACACATCTTCTATAGCGTGCGGGCTGCGCTACCGGTGAGCAGTTGTACTCGCCGGTTTGGCTCGCAGCAAACCGATCGTCAACAACAGTGCCACGAACATCACCACACCACCCGTCCCCAGACTCGCCTCGATCGCGCCCCGGTAGAGCTCGGTCAACTGCGCCATCTGCGTCGGCGAGCCACTGACTTCGCCCAGCCCTTCCAGCAGGTTGATGTGCTGAAACTGCTCCGGCAGCAACGCCAGTTCGCGATTGAGGGTAAAGCTCATGATGCCGCCGGCAGCCGCCACGCCCAACGCGCCGCCCAGCGACCGGCAAAACGACATGCCCGCCGTTGCCGCGCCCATCACCGCCGTGGGCACCGAGTTCTGCACGATTACCGTGGCGTTGGGCATGCCGATGCCCATGCCGATGCCGAGCACCCCCATGGTCACGAAAAAATACGCCGCGCCCATCTGCAGATGCGCCCACACCAGCAGCAAGGTCAGGCCCAGGCACTCGAGGGCAACGCCCGCCACCAGCAACTGCACGAAATTCTGCCGTTTGGACGACAGCCAGCCGCCGATCAACGAACTGATCAGCAGCATCGCCACTTGGGGCAAGGTCATGAAACCGGATTCGATCGGCGTTTGGTGCAGCACCGCCTGGAAGTACAGCGGCATGAACACCAGCGAGCCCATCATCGCGAACGACATCCCCGCCATGGCCGCCACCGCCACGCTGTAACGGCGATTGGCGAACAGCGCGGGGTCGATGATCGGTTCTTCAGCGCGGCGCTCGATGCGATACAGCAGGCCGAAGCCGACAAAGGCGATCACCCCCAGCAACACCATCACCGCGTTGCCCAATTGCTGGGCCAGCGACGAGGCGTGGGTCAGCAGCAACAGCGCCGAAGTCGCCACGCACAGCACCACGGCACCCTTGTAGTCGATGGCCGCGCGGGGCTGGCGCGCCAACGCCGGCACATTGAGCATCAACCCGAGCATGGCCAGCGCGCCCAGCGGCACATTGATATAGAACACCCAGCGCCAAGTGAAATGCGCAGTGATAAACCCGCCCAGCAACGGCCCCGCCGCACTGCTGATGGCGAACGCCGCCGAAAACAGCCCCTGATAGCGTCCGCGCTGAGACGGCTCCACAGCCCGCCCGAGGACGATCTGTGACAACGTCATCAACCCGCCGGCGCCCAGCCCCTGCAAACCGCGAAACGCAATCAACTGGCCCATGCTGCTGGCCAGCCCGCACAGGGCCGAGGCGCCGATGAACACACCGATGCTGATCAAGAACAACCGGCGCTGGCCATAGAGGTCCGACAGCTTTCCGTACAACGGCGTACTGATGGTCGAGGTGAGCAGGAAGATCGTCACCACCCAGCTCATCGCCTCGAGGCCGTCCATCTCCCGCGCGATACGCGGCAGCGCAGTGGCCACGATGCTCTGGTCCAATGCGGCGAGCACCATCGCCACCATCAACGACAGCATCAGCCACAGACGACTGGGCGCCGGGGAGGAGATGGCAGAGGAAACGACAGCAGGGTTTTCTGGGAGCGACACACACGCCTCTGACAGGTGGGCCCGAGCGATGCCGGGCAAACCGGTATTTAGCCTGATGCGGATGGGGCTGAACACCCTGCGGGGGCAATCTCCTTATTGTCTGCACATTCCTTGCTCACGCCGCCACCATCACCCGGTCCCTGCCCGCCCGCTTGCCTTCATACAACAAGTGATCGACCCGACTCAACGCCTCGCGAAACGTCTCGCCGGGCTGCATGGTCGCCACCGCCAAGGTGGCCGTCACCTGCAACGGCTGCGCCAGCCCCTCGCCCATCTCCGTGACCTCGCCGGCGTCGGCTCGGATGCAGGCCAGCACGCGTTCGGCCACCCCTTGCGCGTCCGCAGTCGAAGTGCCCGGCATCAACACCAGAAACTCCTCGCCGCCCCAGCGCGCCGCCATGTCAGTGGTGCGCACACTGGCGGTGATCGCCTGTGCCACGCGCTGCAGCACCACGTCGCCGACGTCGTGGCCATGAGCATCGTTGATCAGCTTGAAGTGGTCGATATCGAGCATCAGCACCGACACCTCCTGCTGATGCCGCTGCGCGCCCAACTGCCGCACGCGCTGCATGATCCGCCGACGGGTATAGAGGTTGGTCAGGCTGTCGCAGTGCGCGGTCTGGAACAGGCTCATCTGCATCTGCAAACTGAAACTCACCGACAGCGCCGCCGAGCGCAGTAACAACGCCGTGGCCGCCAAGGCATTGAGCACCCCGAAGGTGTCCATGAGCTGCGGGCTGATCTGCGCGCCGCCGCCCATATGCCGACGCCCGGCAAAGCCGCCGACCACCACCAGCATGATCGCCAGGTTCAAACACACCCGCCGCGCCCTGGCCCGCTGGAAGCTGAAGGCGACCACCGGCACCACACAGAACACGAACAGAAAAAAATTGCTCTCCCAGCCCAGCACCCAGGTCGCCAGCATGGCGTGGCCAACGATCTCGATGCCCATCAACAAGCCCGCCAGCTGAAAACGCTTGCGCTTGATCTCCCGAAAACACCACACGTACACCAGCACACTCACGGCATTGCCCAGGAACATCACGGGCACCTGTATGAACAGGAACAGCACCAACAGCACCACATGGATCGAGAAGGCGAACCGGACAATCGTGAGGATGTGCTGCCAATACTGCACCGTGGCCTCATAAAGCACCTGGGCGCGGTCGTCGTCGGAAAGGCTAGTCATGAAGGCAGTCTCGGGTAAAACGGCGGACACGCGCCGACGCGGAATCGCAGGTTCCACTCAAAAAGATGTATCGGCCAAGGCAGGCGGGGCTTGATGGCGATCCGACCAGTAACGTGAGTGTCGGGGGGTTGAAGCGGACGGCAATTGTCGCCCAAGTGCCACTAAACAGCCACCTTTGCATGGATTATTTTCAGTCACTATCGGCGTGAAGTTATTGCCCAGGCCGCCGAGCTCCCTACGGCGCATTAGCGCCATAGAGCCTGCATCAGACACCGCAGCAACTGGCGCAGACGTTGCAGCGGGACCCTGCGATCAAACTGGAGCACGCCAACGGCATCTACGTCCGGCCGCAGCTATTGGAACGCGCAACACGCTGTCTGGCAGCCGGAAAGCAGCGATGCGGCCGCCGGCAAGCGGGTGCTGGATACCTCCGAGCGAGTGTTGCTGTAGAGCCGGCGCTCAATGAGATGCAGGCTGCCCGCCAGGGCATGTTGACGTGTTCGATGCAGGGCAAGATCAGCGAGGCGGCGCTGGAGACCAGTCGGCCGGATTTGATGGTGGCCGAGTAAGGCGCGGGATTCTGGACCGAGTGGTAAATATTGCTAATATTTTGTAGCGATTGCGTTCTTTGCCGATGTGACTTGGGCCTCTATAGTCGCCGCTCGCTGCCAAATCAGCGAACGGACGTCGCGGTCCGAACACGTTTCATGCACATCGGCCACCCTTCCCAGGTGTGGCATGTTTTACCCGTATGGAGTGACCATGGCCGCATACAACCCGCACATCGCTTCCAACACCGCCCTTCCCGTCGTCGAACTGTACGAAGACGCCACCCGCCGCGTCCAGGCTGCTCACCACCTCGCGCGCCTGCTGACCACCGGCACGTTCACCAGCGCCGACCCCGCCGACCTCTCCCGCACCTGCGAAGTGTTCGACCTGCTGCTCGAAGAAGCCTGCGACTTGCTCGCAGCGATGGAAAACCGGGTATAACCCCCGGCCGGGAAGATGAAACCGGCCCTTGCCACACCGTACGCTCGAGCCTGAAGGCTCGCACTGTGCCCCTGTCGGCCCAATCATGGCTAAGCTGCACAGCCAGGCAGCGTTTGCTTACGATGAACAAATGCTCTCCACGCTGACAGGAAGCAGCCATGCGCAAGGATTACCTCGCTTTTTTCACCTCGCTGTTTCTCTCGCGGCTGGCCGATCAGATCCTGCTGTTCATCGTGCCGCTCGTAGTGTTCCAGAGCACCCAAAGCGCGGCCTGGGCAGGGCTGGCGTTTTTCGCCGAATCGCTGCCACGCTTCCTCGCGTTTCCCTTGTGCGGAGCGCTGTGCGACAAGTTCTCACCGATCAGGCTCCTCCACATCAGCCAGGTCTACCGCGCGTTGCTCTGCGTGCTCACGCTGATCCTTTTTGCATGCTTGGGCGGCATCGCCTGGCTGGTCGCGCTGTCGGCACTATGCGGGGTACTGACCACCCAAGGCATCATGGCCCGTGAAGTGCTGATGCCGCATATTTTCCAGCACTACAGCTATACCAAAACACTCTCCTACTCGCAGATCGCCGACCAGACAGGCCTGGTGCTCGGACCGCTCTTGGCAGCGCTGCTGCTCGAGGTATGGGCCTGGCACTGGGTGGTGCTGTGGGTGGCGGGGCTGTTTCTGCTGGCCGACGCGAGCATGTGGTTATGGCAACGCCTCAGCCGCATCCGCCTGGAGGTATTCGAGCAGCATCGGGACATCTGGGTGCAGCCCCTGCGTATTGCCTTCGGGCATATTCGCTCGTTGGCTGAACTGCAGAAGATCATCACCCTGGCCGTAGGGGTCAACTTGATCGTCGGCGTCACCCTGGCCACTTCAGCGGCGATGGTGGTCGGGCACTACGACGCCGCGCAAGGTGATTACGCGGTGCTGCAAGCGGCAGGTGCGGTGACGACCATCGTGATTCTGTTCCTCCTCGCCCGAGTCGCGTTGCCCCAGCGAGTAATGGGTGCGGTCGCCTATTCGATGATTGCCGCAGGCGCATTCATCACCGCACTGAGCCCGAGCTTGGGGGGCTATGTGGTGGGGTTTGTGCTGATCGTCGGGTTCGACAAGATGTTCAACGTGTATATACGCACCATTCGACAGCAAGTGATTCCAACCCGGGATTTCGGCAAGACGGTGGGAGTGATCACGTTGCTGAATAATCTGTCGCAACCGCTGGCCGGGTTGCTGGTGGCGGTGCTTGCTGCACCGTTGGGGGTCCAGTGGGTGATTTTGCTGCTGGCGGTGGTGATGACAATGATTGGAGCGGCGGCGTTGGGGTGGTTTGCTAACGCACGTAATGTGGTCGCTGCTCCGAGGGATCAAGGGACAGATTCAACAGCTCCCTAGATTGATAAACCGACATCGATGCCGGCTTTTTTAGGCGTAAATCAGGAGCGTTCTGCCGGCCCATCCCAACACATTGGCTGCCGAGCACAAAGATCGTATTGGCGATCCAAGTGCGGCCATGCAGACTGGGGGTTTGCCGGCCATCTGTAGGTGGCAAGGAGCGTGGCTGGGGGTACAGGCTCCTGACTCGCTGCTAAAAGGCGTTCATCAATAAAGCGGTTTAGTTGTCTTCTTTGGCAATTGTCGCCAGCGCCGCATCCTTGATCAAATACCGGCCCTCGACATCTTCAGGGTATTGCGAGACATCACGGAGCCCATGTCGACTTCCTGCTTGAGATAAACGATTTGCCCCGCCTTGACCGAAACAGTCAGGTCCGACCAGTTCTCGGCTTTAGAACTGATAACGTGCTGGCCCGGGGCGACGTAAAGATAGATGTATTGGTTGCGACGGTTGTAGCCCATTTGCGAAGCCGGTTCCTTGTTATCGAGGAACACGTTGAAGCGCACCGCCATCCCGACGTTGCTGGGTCGTATGACATAGACCAGTCCTTTGTCAGCGACAGCTGGCTTAGGAAGGGGGTAGTTCGCGAGCTCGGTCTGCATCTTGTCTGTGGGCGGTGATGCACCGCCGTAAATGAGGGCGATTAAGAACGAATGCAGCGGATTTGCAGAACAGCGTGATCATCAGGATCTTCCTTAGGTTGTAATGCTGAGTCCTGTATAAGGCATCGCGGCACCTTACCGGAGATCGAGATGTTGCACTAATTTTACGTGAGGCCCGTGCATACTCTATTCTCCGTTGATAGTCTCAATGCATACATAGATGGAAACTATTTTAGCTAAATCCACCAAATCATCCATTTCTGGGGCATAAAATCTGACCGAATTGTTTAATATGTTAATTCCTGTTTCGTCCTCCTCCTCTTCAAAATCTATTTTCATAATGGACAATCTAGACTTTACTTGCCCAATTGTTTTCCCTAGAAACTGATAATTGTCAATCCAGAACTTTGCCTTTAAAGCACTAAATTCTATACCGATCAGAATATCACCTGCATCATAAAAAGCTCTCGCGACGATCTCACCAAAGGTATCTGTTGAGTTTTCCGTAAACTCACTTTTGGGATAGGTTTTCCATTGACCTCCTATAGCTTTCCTTACGTAGTCTCTATCGTATTTTTTTTGGAATATCTCTAAGCCGTAACCAATTTTGAAAACGAAATCCATAATAGCTCCTATTTTGGCATGAAGTCGTTGGGATTGAGAGTTTTTACATAATCCTGCACTTGTTCTATAGCCTCGTCGTACTTAGTCCCAAATTTCCTTCTTATATAATTAGCATCCATATCAACTGCCTCTTGCAACTTTCTTTGTTGAAGCAACGCTTTTTGTTGTTCTCTATATGCTTTCGCAGCATCACCATTGCCAGCAGCAATCTTACTTACGGATAGAGAGACTTGTGCATTTAGATCGATTGCGCCCTTTGCAACATCTAAACTCTAACGAGCACAAACTCCATCAAAATATCACTACCACTCATACTTTCAATGATTGCTCGACTCGCGCCTATCGACTTCAAAGCGAAATTCATTTCATTTAATGACGAGGAAAAGTCAACAACACAATCCATGTCTGGAATCCTCTTGTTTCCCTTGACTTTAAAACCCTCAATACCAAGAATTGCAATATTGTTATTTTTGCAGTACTCGACTAGCCTAATTCCATCGCCAACATCAAACAAAGGAATGCCACTCCACATCAATGTAGGTGTAATAGTTAAATCCTCAACGGACACTTCAACTGTAATCAGTCCCATGGTGCACCCACTCAGGATCTTTTTTATTGGAGACTTGGACAATCGCTCCCGTGCGATCATTCCTTACCACATAAGAACCATCCTTAGCGATATACCCAGTAGCTGGATCGTTAAGGCGGCTCCCCGACACAGTATCAAAGCGAGTATCTTTCGTCACAACCGTTTTGACTGGTTTATCGATTACAGGCTGTATAGAGCTTTCCGTCCACCCCGTTTACCCATTGGTCGGCAATCTTTGGTTCAATCGTAATTGAAATTCCTTTTGCACCAACAAATAAAGCAGTTAATTATTTTTTAGCTGCCTGATCGGATCCCAATCATTAGGTTTGAGTTGATGCTTGCTCCACCACTGCATCCCCTCAGAAACCCACTTTCCACGTAAATCGGAATGAGCGGCTGTCGAGTCATCATACCCAAATTCTGTCCCGCAGCATGGGCAAATATTGTACGAGGCACAGCCAAAACTGTCATACGCCGGCTCATTGAGATCAGGATATTGGCATACCGGACATACATATTTTTGATTACTATTGAGCATTAAAATAGTCCAAGTTTGAACCCTTACCATGCACTGCTGGGTCAGGTTTGTAGTACGTGCGAATACTTCCCCCACTTGATACGACCCCAAATTCATCGGTGCCAGGGTTGTAGCGTACGATATCTCCATTAGGTCTTGCTTTTTCAAGCACGCCCGCAAGCTTCGGGGCTGTTAAGAACTTATCAGCTTGTGCTTGGTACTCAAGCTTATTTTTCGCGCCAAAGTCACTGCCATGACGTGCAAAATGGTCATCAAGCTTGGCTTGGTCGGCAAACTTCGCTCCGCTTCCTGTCGCTTTTGCACCATCAAATTACTAACACTGGAGACACACCAAACCTTGTCGTAAGAACATAAGACTCCAAACCATTTGAATCTGGGACAATCATCAAAGACCCTGCACTTCCAAAATCAAGCGCCAATATCCCCTCTGCCTCAAGGCGCGCACTCTCAACTTTGTGGTTCAAAAAATCAATAACTAGCAAGCTAGTAGCAACCTCCTCGCCGTGCCCCCATCGCTCGCAGTCGTTATTAATGCTTTTAAAAGGACACTGAATTAACACGGTTACTCCATTTTCGAAAATCAGAACCTGCGAACCTATACCAATAGTGACACCTGTCAGCACTGCTGACCTCAACTCCGCCAAATCTGATTCATCAATCATATCTTCCTCTTAACGCTTAGGCGGCACGGTGTTGGGTGGCAGTGGCACATGCGTATCTCCCCTTGCACCAGTTCCACCCGTGGCCGGATTTATAGGTTGCCCATTTTTCACGGATATCCAGTATCCATTTTCCAAACCGGGAACAGGCGTAGAACCTGAAGGCATCAACCGAATATATGTGCTACCTGGAGCACTTGGGTCGGAACCGGATGGATAGTAGATTGTACTACCTTGCGTTTTACCTGGACGACTTACCCAGCCCGGAGGAATAACTGGCCCCTGAGGAGGATTCGATAGAGGTTGCAATTTTGGAGGGATTTTTGGGCCAGCACTGATGAAGCCCGCCTCTTTTGCACCAAGTAAAAATTACTCTTTTCGACGATAAACGACCCTCTCAGCTTCCGACAAGCTAGGTAGGTCTTCGTTGCCGACCAAAATTTCCGACTTGCATTTTAAATTTGAGTCCTGATAAGCAGTATATTGACATATGATATCTTCGACTTCATCAATATCATCCTCTATATTTTCTTCAAGATAAAATCTAATTAGCCAAACATCATCTTCACAAGACAATACCACCATCCTGAAGTTTGGAGTAACTGCCCCCAGCATCGCTTGAACAAGCATTAAGACTTGGAAATTCCAAGTTTTCAATTCGGCTTCTGCATTCATTTCTGAGTCCAATTAGGGTTAGCAGGGACAATACTTGGGCTTTTTGTACCTTTGATGATAAAGACATTAGTTGGCTGAGCGGTTATACCAACGCCAGCGTTAACGTTGGTGCCGGTTACGCCTTCAAACTTGACCACCGGAAACCCTTGAGCATTCTTACCTAAAATCTTAACCTGCCCTATGCGGTAAGCATCTAGTACTTTTTGAGCATCATCAACGCTGTTCAAGAACCCACCGCCTCCTCGAGCTTCAAGCTCAGGCCTTCCAGCGATATGCCGAAGCTGTTTCTGGCTGATTTTGCCAGCCACCGCTGGAAAGTCTCTAGGTGTAAGAATGCCTTTTGCACCGAAAAACCAATCTTATTTTTTTGACTTACTGATCACATAGTGATCAAGATATTCTTTCAGCGGCTTGGCGGTCCCTAAAACATGAATCTCTCCAGTTTCCTTATCAATCAGGAATGGTCCGTTTCCAGCCAGTTGAGCCGACAGGTTCCCTGTCTCCAAATACTCTTTAGATTGATAGCAAAAAAACCATCCCTCAGAGAACGTGCCCTCATGCGTTAGCTGCAAAGGAATCTCAGAGTCTTTCAAATATTCCTTAGCTCTTTCCAAAGCGTATTCGTAGGTAATCATTAGTTAGTTCTCAATAACTGCAATGTCTTAAAATTACTCATATTTGCCGGCTTTCCAGTCTGCCCATCGAGATAACGAATAGCCCCATTCTGATTAACTACGTTGAATACATGGCCTGGCTGACCTGGACCATAGGAGCCAAACACAATCCCACGTGCGCCGTCCCCACCACTAATCATGTGCTGGGTGATGGTTTCGGGTGAAGACACACCGCTAAACTTAGCTCCATATTGCTTCTCCAGCACGGTCAACGGAACACCCTTGGTTGAGTTTATCGGCAATGCAGATTCTGGATTACCTGCCAGTGTTGCATCAGTAGCAATTGAACAATTAACGCAGTTATGAGTTCGCCCAGCGTCTGGGTAACCTGGATTGACGTTCCTTATTGAACCGGCAGTTTCGTCCGCAACCCCTGCCGCTTTTGCACCACCGGCCCCACCCTTCGCAATCACCTTCCCCGGCCCAATCCCCGCCGCCAAGATTTTCAGCGATCCCGCCACCAGAGCAGCCCGGTCTGGGCTCAACCCCAGTTCAGTAACCAGAATATCCGCAATCGCGTCAGCTGTATGCCCCGCCGTCACTCCCGCCATGAGATTTTGAAAGCCGTCGTTCTCGGCGATCAGCTGGTTCATCATCTCACGAGTTTCGGTGGGTGCCTCATCTGTCAAGCTTCTGAAATACGCTCTATCTGCCTCGGCTTGCGCTACCACGTTAGCGACTTGTCCGCATTGTTTTATATCCGCTTGGCAGGCGGCGAGGCTATCGTTCAGCTGCTTTTCACTTAGCTCATGAAATTCAGTATAAATGGATTTCGAGCACGCGATGTCTGCACCGCAAGAAACCAATTCATGACCCGCACGATCGAGATCTGAATGGCTCAAGGTATTATATTGCGTGGCGTTCGCAGCTACGCTTGCCGCGATCGTTGGGTCTCCTCCTGTAATTACTGCGGAGAGCACACCGACCAGCTGAGACATCGCCAACAAATTCGCTTGGGCTTGCTGCACGCCAGGCATATTTGGGTCGTAGTTGGGCGGTAGCACTACGCTCGCCAAATACTGCACGACCGCCTCGTTGGCACCACCTGCCAACGCTCCGGTCTTAAAGTCCCCGCCCATGGCCATGGACTTCAGCCCACCAAGTAACGCGTGCGCTGCCACCTTACTAGGGCTGCCATCGACCAGTTGAGTATCGCCAAGTTTCTTCGCTGCCACAGCTCCGGCGATGTCGATGATCGCGCCCAGGAGGTTATTGCCAAAGTTCTGGCCAAGGCTGCCACCATTAATCGCAGTCTGAACAAGACTATCGGCTCCCACCTTCAGCATCACCTGACCCGCGCTATCGAGGTTAAAGCCAAGCTGGGTTGGATCAAATCCGAGCGTGTTACCGATACCTCCTGTAAGCCCAGAGACCAAATAACCTTTTAGGCTTGCGCTACTGGTTGTGTCCTTAAGCGTCTTCCTTCGTTGCCGATGAAGCTGGTCGCAGCCTTGGTTTCGACGGCCAGCGCTACTGCGTTTGCAAACCCAGCAGCGAATGTGCCGCTGGTTGCACCCACCAGACCTGCAGCTGCGCCACCAGTGACCGCAGCGAGGGCAATCGCGATCACCAACTGTGCGGCAGCCCCTAGGCTGGAATTTTCGTATTTAAATCGTTGATGGATTTCGGCGACCTGACGCCAATCGATATCTCCCCGTTTCTCAGCATCTTTGAGCCATGCCAGCTTCGGATCGGCTGCGACCATCGAGTCGATTGCTTGGCTGACAGTCGCCTTGTTGACCTTTGTTATATCGATCTTGAGGCCGTTGACGGCATTGATCGCGACGGTGCCCTTAGCCGTCAGCTCACTTTGCCGCAATGTTTCGTCAGTGCTGCCTTTACCCTTAGAGCTATTCCACGCAAGACTGGAATTACTCTTGGTGTGAGTTTCCTGGCGCTGATCCTTCACGCCTTCAAATGCCAAACTACCGCCGCTGGTAATCAGCAGATCTTTGCCGCTATCAAGCTTCGCGACCTGATAACGCTGATCACCTCCGCTGAGCAACGATACATCCCCATCGGCACTTATTTCGCTGCCGATATTCGTGACCCGTGTTGACTCGTCATGCTTGGTCTTCTTTTGGCCGAAAGAGCCCTTCTTCTTATAGTCATACAGCGAATAATGACTATCCTGCGCGGCCAGTACATTTAGGGTCCCACCGGCCACCAAAGAAGCATCCTGACCAGCAGTAACGCGGCTGGAGACCAGCGTCATATCTTCGCCAGCCGTCAGATCAATCGCCCCACCCGCAGTGATGCCACTCATGACCTGAGTCACATCATCCTTCTGCGTCTTCGTATGCTTGTTCTTGTCGTATTTATGCGCCTCATCCGCCGCCGAACTGACCGTCAGGTTCTCGGTGGCCGTCATGGCCACGGCACCCTTCGCGGCCACCTGACTGGCGACCACATTGATATCCCGGCCACCCTGCACAGCCACATCGCGGCCCGCGTCTACGGTCGAGCCGAGCTGCGTGATATCACTGCTGGTGTGCTTGCTGTTCAACACCTGGCTGTTGGTGACCTGCGTGGCGGCGATATTCACATCGCGCCCGGCGGTCAGGGTCAGATCACGGCCGCTTTGCAGGGCGCTGCCGACGTTGTTGATGTCTCGCCCAGCGGAAATGCTCAGATCATTGGCCGCCTCGATACGCGAGGCGCTGTCGACATAGTCCTTGTGCAGTTGGCCGCGGGCGGTGCTGTCCAGCGAGACCACGGTGCGTTCGTTGACCACATCACCGGTGACGGCGGTGACCGCCACGTCGCGCCCAGCGATGATGCCGCCGGACTTGTTGGTGACGTTGTTGATCGCCAGGGCATCCAGCCGGTCGCCAGCGTCGATCAGGCCGCTGTTGACCAGGTCCTGGCCAGCGGTGGCGCTGAGGTTGCCGGTGGCTTTCAGGGTGCCAGCGTTATCGAGGTTCTGGCCGTCGATAAAGGCCTGGCCGGTGCGGGCGGTGACGGCTTGTTGGATCAGGCGTTGCTCGTAGAGGCCATCGCCCAGGCGTTTGGCGCTGGTGTCGGGGTCATAGCCGAGGGCTGCGGGCAGGTAGTCCGACCTCACGAATTGCTTCGAGGTCGGTGAGCGCGGGGTTGGTTTCGATCAACTGGGCGAAAGAACGCCCTCCCCTTTAATTAATGTCGTGAACCCCAGATTATCGGTACTGTGCTTACCAAAAAAACGTACATCCGAAATATTTCCGCAAGAAACTGAAGACTAAAGCTGATTATTAAAGAGCAAAACTGCAAACCTCTAAATTATCTATTTATTATAATTGGAACGAACACCGCCCCTCCCTGAGGAGCCTTGATCAAGCCATCGCTTTCTATAACTTTTACCCCTTTGCTTTCTGCAAAATTGAACACCTTCACCGTAGCCTCCCTATCGACATACCCACCATCATCGATGATAGCGCTAAACCCCATCTGACGTTGTTTTTCGATAAACTGCAATTGTTTGGTGAGACCAAACGTTTTAAGACTTACCGCATTAATGTTTGACCATTTCAGCTTCGCGATAGGTGTGTATTCTAAGCTCATAGCGTTCCAGTCGAGCACTAGCAATGCATCCTGTGTTACCGCAAAGATACAAAAATGCATAGATCCGGTATTCGATCCCGGCGTAGCTAGAATCACATTGCAGCGACCATGCTGAGAGATAGGGCCTAGAATTTCAGGCATTTGCTTGACCATTTGATCAGCAAACTCTGGGCGATCATAATAAATAGTCGCCTTATCCAAACTTGTAGCACATCCTGATAACATACCGGCAAAAACTATGCATTTAAAAATCATTCTATAGCACATAACATCCCCCTAAAATATCGAAAACGATTCCCTTTACCTCTGCGAAAAAAACTTAGCAAACCAGTTTTTTTTAGGATCCTCGCGCTTAGGATGTGTCGATGGCCCTAACGGACGGAGGAGATCTCCTGGATAATGCTCGTGTCCAAGACAAAGGTAATCGTCTAGATCGAAGGCCTTGACGGCGGCAACCGCTTCAATGCACCAACGTCCAAAATAACTGCCCATTGACAGAGGATTTTTTTCCGGATCGCCAAAAACGTACCAGTACGGCTCATCTGGGGGTGACTTCCTATTATTAGGACTCGGCCGCTTAAGCTCTCTATACCAATTCTCTACAAAATTTTTAAGCAAGTGTGGCTGAAGTTCAGATGATGAATCAATACACTTAAGCAATCTAGAATACGGTTTTTCGTGCAGCAAATTCATCCCAATCGGCCTTTGATGTTCGCGGCTAGCGATGATCCTATCAAGCAAGACATCTTCGCCTTCGCCAGATATCAGATTCAACAAACGCTTCCAATCCTTATCATTTATATTTAAGGCCAACGCCAAACCGACCAACCTAAAGCACCAATTATAGTGATTCAGATTGCAAAGCTCGAAAATCCAGTCCCGGCAGCGCTCAACACCATTTTCCCTACAGAATTTAACAGACTCTTCGTTTGAGCGTTCCCATGACTCAAGCAATCCTGAAAAATACTCCATCAAACTATCGACCTCGTCACCCCTTGAATACTTCAAAAGCATTATACGAAAATATTTTTCTGTTAAATTAAAAAGGTATTGGGGCTCATATTGAGAATTTTCAGCAGGGACCTTAAGTCGTTCGAGGCTATTTGCTATCGATTTAATTTCCGCGAATACTCTGCCGTCCCAGTAACTCGAATCACCGATCATATCCCTAGTCATATCTGTGCACCTGATATGTTCCCCTTCGCAGAAAGAATTTTGGAGGTATCAACATTCTTTGTGTTCCCCTTTGAGTCAAGAACTTGAAGCTCCGTTGAACCGTCGGGTCGTACTGCGACAACCCATGTTTCTGTACGATTTAGACGTATTGACTCCGCAACCGCGCCTGCCGCATCACGTCCGACGGATCTCTCAAGTCTACCGCTTCCCAAAATCCACTCATCACTCCCTTGCTTCCCATCCAATGGTTTACCTTTCCAGCGCAGTACCTGCGCCTTTTCCCCCATTAGATCATGTTGAGCTCTCGCAATCTTTTCTCACTCACAAACTCCAACTCTCCACCACCCACCTTAGAACCATCTGAATAAGTGGAGTGACCACAGACGTTACACTGATAAGCAAGCAACCCGTTATATTTACCGACAAAAATACGCATCCCGTCGGATTGACACCTAGGGCATTGCCTATCGGTCTCGACAGTCACCAACGCTTCCATTGTGTCACGTAAAAATCTGGCAATAAGCTCTGCTTCATTAGCTTGATACCCAAAAATCACTTTCTTTAAATGAGCTATATCGCCAGGTAGAAATGACGAAAATTCAACCGGCATCAAATTCTCATCAATATGCGAAAACTCATCAATCCCATAGGTCGAAAACGGCTCAACCGTGAAGTATTTGTAGTTATCTCTAATCCACAAAAGAATCACCCCAAGAGCCTCCCTTAAAGATGAATTCTCATCCAGCAGTGTCATAGCCAATTGAAGTTCACGCCACACATACACAGGGAGAGTTCGCATTAGTTCACTGCCTTAGCTGGGAAAGCCGTTATCAAGTTACCCGCCTTATCGGTAAATACTTTTATCACAGAGGTAGGAACACCTCCATCTTTCAGCGTAGTAGTTCCGATGACTCTGCCCGTATCAACGGTCCTTACAAATTGACCATCTGGTAGCGCAGTAACAGGTGACTTTACGACTGGGCTACTCTGAAGAACCCCCTTCAATTCATTTGGGCTAATAGTAAACACAGAGCGGGAATTGGAGACTTCTACGTCGAAATGACCTTTCACAACGTGATCAAAGCCCGCAGATACAGGTTTTCCAGTATCACGGAGCGGGGTAGTTTCCGTGCGCCCATTGGCAATATTTATACGAGATTGCACTCGACCGGGCACAGGTATTGAAGCTTCACCTGCGGCTTTTGCACCAACAGTTCAATCAAAAAATAATTGAGTCCAAAATAAACTGTAGTTTCACAGGGTTCGCAGCATTCCCAAAATAATATTCATTCCCTCCATCACCGACTAGTTCAGGAGGTGTCGACTTCCAATACAGTACGAAATATTTTTCGTCCAACAAATCCTCTAGTGCGCCCGCATCATCATATGTTGAAATTCTAATGAAGGGCCCATACTCCGAGTGAATAAACACCATCACCCTCTCTCCGGTTTTCGAATCAATCATAGCCACCTTACCACTTAATGCTGTTAAACCAGTCCAGCTCCTGCTGAGTAGGAGCTCGTTTGATGCCTTTATTATCTAGAGCGTCTTCATATCTAATCGGACGTGTTGCTCCAGGCACATAAGGATTGGCTTCTGTTTCTTTAACTCGAGTACTGGTCATATCGAATTCCGTACCATCTTTATAGGTTATTTTTACTCCCGGCTCACCAGCCTCACCACCCAGTCGAGTGGTGTTCTTTGTTGTTCTGGTAGTAATCGTTCCAATTTCTTTTGCACCAACAACATCCGCCCCTACCCCACGATCGGAGCCATTATACTCCTTCCAACCCGGATGATAAGGGTCTGCCTTCATCTCGGGCGAAATCGTCACGGTTTTCCCCGCTCCGCTCTTCGCCCAAAGCGCACCAATCCCTGCTGTGGCCATACCAGCGACCGCAGCAATGGCGCCTGATATCAAAAATTTTGCGCCGATCACTTCCGCCGAGCCATTCATACCATCGTTGCCTGACTTGGCGTATTCCTGTTTCCCCTCTTCGTTATTCTCG
>NZ_JAIWJA010000020.1 GCF_020515695.1 Pseudomonas sp. MWU16-30317
ATATTGGCCGGTTCCTGATGGACCGGTACAACTGGCGGCGACCGCATCAGTTCAACGAAGGGCTAGCGCCTGCGGTCGCTGAGGAAAAACTCAATTCACTGTCCGGGATCAGTTGACCACTACAAGTTCGGTAGGTGTGTTCGCCATCCGCTTACGACTTTTCAACTGAAGCTCGCCCATGAGGCGCTGAACAGTCTTATTGTTCACGAGGTGACCAGCTCGACGAACGGCAGCCGCGATACGGCGATAGCCATATCGGCCCTTGTGCTCGTCGAAGATTGAGGAAATTCTGGTCTTCAGTACCGCCTATTTATCAACGGCTTGCTGCACCTTTGTTGATAGTAAAACGTGCTACGGGCTAAGCCCGCTACTCTCAGAAGACCTTCCAGAGGGTGCTCTTGCCTCAGTTCAATCACGATTGCGCTTTTTCCGCTGCGCTGCTCGCTCCTTCGCTTGAACCAAGGCATCGAGCTTTTTTAAATAATCAATCTCCATCCGCAACTGGCTCAGTTCGGCCAGCAAATCATCATGCGTACGAGCTTCGTCGTACGAAGATTCAAGCTGAATAGACGGGGTAGGGATTGTCATTTTCTGGGGACATCCGCTTCCTGGCTGCCGGGACAAGGCCTCCAAACCGCCTTCATCATACCTGCGCACCCATTCGCCAATAATGTCGGATTTCCGGATATCAAACAGCGCACCGACTTGGCGATAGGACAGCCCTTCCTCTCGCATGCGCTGCAATACAGCCAGTTTGAACTCAGGACTGTAGTTCTTCTTTCTCTCACTTTTGAGGCCTGCGGCACTGAGCGCCTGATAGGCCGCAATCCATTTTCGAAGCGAAGAAGAATTGACTCCGTGGCGATGCGCTACCTCTCGGTGACCTGCGCTCCCCGAACAGTAATATTCAACAACCGACAATTTCGCCTGCTCTGGGTACTTTTTAATGAGCCCCCTGGAGGTTGATGTCCAACATTGCGGGGGCAGATCAATATTCAAGCGGACACCATCGCCCTTAACGTCAGGATTTCCATGCGGCAATGAAGCTCTTAGCTGATCCACATTACAGTCGGAGAGCCTTTCACTCAAACAAGAATTACGTGGTCAGCGAGAACTCGACGGTTGTGTAACCGTATGTGAGAACCTCCAAGGGGTATTACTTCGTGTAAGTCGCGCCCGAAAAATCGAAGACTCCCTTACATTTTGGTTACACCCTGTGAATATGAGATTCACTTCATTGTTGGCATCGAGAATTCGGCACCTTCGCGAATTCCCGATGACGGCCATCGCTGCGTGATCGTTTTACGTTTGCTATAAAAACGAACCGCATCGGGACCATACGCGTGAAGGTCACCGAAGAGAGAGCGCTTCCATCCGCCAAAGCTGTGATACGCAACAGGCACGGGGAGCGGCACGTTTACGCCGACCATACCTACCTTGATGTTATCAGAGAAATATCGGGCTGCCTCACCATCGCGAGTGAAAATGCACGTACCGTTTCCGTACTCATGCGCATCGATAAGTTGCATCGCCTCCTGCATGCTCTGGGCGCGCACAACTAGCAACACTGGCCCAAAGATCTCCTCCTCATAGCAGCGCATGCCGGGCTTTACTTGATCGATCAATGTTCCCCCGACGAAAAAACCATTCTCGCAATCTGGAACCTGAATCTGTCGGCCATCGACTACTACTTCAGCACCCTCCTCTTCGGCGCTATCAATGTAGCCAAGCACTTTTTGCTGATGTTGACGGGTAATCAATGGGCCAAAATCATTGCTTTTGTCTTGATAGGCGCCAACCTTCAGTTTGGTCATAGCTTCGCGCATTTTAATGATCAAGGCATCGGCGGTTGCATCGCCCACTGTGACCGCAACCGACAACGCCATGCACCGCTCACCCGACGAACCAAATGCCGCCCCCACCAGTTGGTTGACTGCATTATGGATGTCCGCATCTGGCATGACGATGGCGTGGTTTTTTGCGCCCCCCAACGCTTGACAACGTTTGCCGTTTGCAGCAGCCGTTCGGTAGATGTACTCAGCGATAGGGGTCGAGCCGACGAAGCTTACCGCCTGCACGCGATCGTCGTGGAGCAATGTGTCGACGGCCTCTTTGTCACCGTTGATTACGGTCATGACTCCATTAGGTAAACCCGCTTCCTGGAGCAACTGAGCGATGAACAGGGTCGAACTTGGGTCACGTTCGGAGGGTTTAAGGATGAAGCAATTGCCACAAGCAATCGCCATGGGGAACATCCATAAAGGAACCATCGCCGGGAAGTTAAACGGAGTAATACCCGCGACCACGCCCAGCGGCTGGAACTCACTCCATGAATCAATATTGGGGCCGACATTTTTGCTGTGCTCGCCCTTGAGCAACTCCGGGACGCCACACGCATATTCAACGTTTTCGATACCTCGCTGGAGCTCTCCCATGGCGTCATGGACAATCTTGCCATGCTCCTCACCGATCATCTGGCAGATCCGTTCTGCATTTTGTTCGAGCAATTCTTTAAAACGAAACATCACCCGAGCCCGTTTAACGGGTGGTGTATTTCGCCATTCAGGAAACGCCGCTTCTGCTGCGGCTATAGCTTTCCCAACCATTGTTTTCGAGGCCAAGGCTACCTGTTTCGTTACTTCCCCGGTTGCTGGGTTGAACACGTCCTGAGTGCGTTCGGTATCGGTGACAATCTGGCCGTTAATCAGATGGCCTACTGTATTCATGCGAGTATTCCTTATTTTTGAGTACATGGCAGTTGCCGATGAAGTGATGAGGCTGGTGAATGGCGTTGTGGTTACCAGAGGTTGCGATAGAGTTCGATCATTTCGTCGACCGATGGCACGCGGGGATTGTTGCCCGGAGAGCCCGATGCCTGAGCTTGTTCAGCCATGGTTGGCATCAGTTCAAAAAAACGCGAGCGACTAATACCAAACCCTTCCGGTGTCGGGACTTGTAGTTCCTCATTAAGAGCCTGCAGTTCGGCGAGCAATTTGGTGTTAGCACTTTCGTCACTGTCTTGAGCCGTCGCGACGCCCATTGCCCGGGCACAATCGGCGTAACGCTTTGGGGCACCCGGAATGGAAAAGGCTGTCACGCCTGACAGCAGCATTGCGTTTGAAAGTCCATGGGGAACGTGAAAAAAAGCCCCGATCGGCCGGCTCATGCCGTGCACTAGCGCGACGGAGGCAGCCGAGAACGCGACACCGGCCAGCGTAGACCCCAGCATTAGCGCCTCACGCGCTGCAGTGTCCTGGCCTGAGTGATAGGCCCGACGCAGATTCGGGCCTATCAAGCGCATCGCAGCCAGGGCCTGGCTATCGCTGTAAAGGTTAGCCTTCAGGCTGACGTACGCCTCGATGGCGTGTGTCAACGCATCTATGCCAGTATCGGCCGTAACCCGGGCCGGCAGACTGAGTGTTAGCTTGTAGTCCACAAGCGCCGCCACGGGCATGAACCCGATGCCCACGCAGAGCATTTTTTCATCGTTCTGCTCATCGGTGATGATGGTGAAACGGGTTACTTCCGAACCCGTGCCTGCGGTGGTTGGCACAGCAATGATCGGCAGGCCTTGCTCACTCACTTGACGTGGAAATTTATAGTCGCGCATCTCGCCACCGAACTTAGCGAGAATTCCTATGGCTTTCGCACTGTCGATAGGACTGCCACCTCCCAACGCGATGATGCTGTCATAGTCACCCGACCGAGTATGCTCAACGCCGGCGCGAATCGAGTCAACCGTGGGCTCAGGCACCGTGTCAGCGAAAACGTCAGCGCTCAAACCCTTGGTTGTAAGCACATTTTGAATACGACTCGTATAACCGAGCTGCACCATCGTTTTGTCGGTGATGATCAACGGCCTTGAACAGCCGAGATTGGTGAGCACATCTGGAATGGCTTCAATCGCCTTGGCGCCTACTTGCAGGATGCGCGGCAGGACTATTTGATTCGACATGTTGCCTCCGGGGTTTCCATACGGGAACGCCTCTCCCTTGAGAGCTCGTCCCCCAGTTGCTATTAGTGATGGAATTCATCCAGGTATATGAACCTTCGCTGTGCTACGTCCCCTGGACTCAGGCGAAAGCGTTAGCTAGGCAAATACTCTTGGCTCCAGCCCTCACGGACAGCGCGGCATGCCATGAGCGCGTCGATTTGGCTATCGCTATAACCGAGCTTGGCAATTACAGATCGTGTGGATGCACCAAACTTTTCTGCCGGAGCCAATGAGCGAATAACTGCATGGCGAGGGCGAATAGCGAAAGGGTCAAGTTGTGTCACGCATCGCCCGCTCGGATGGTTGGCATAGACACTGAACGAGTAACTCCCATTGTCCGTGCCTGGGTGGTTATCAGCAGGACGGCTGTAGCGCTGGCGAAGTGAGTCTATGTTGTCCGGTACAGCCGCTGCAATACCCGCGTCCTGAAAACGGGTTTGCCAGGTTTCTCCCTCTGAGGTAATCAGAGCAGCTTTCAGAAATTGGGCATAGTCGGTGGCCGTATGCAGGCCTTGCAGGCCTTGTACCGACTCCAGGGCGTTCAACTCAACATCGCTGGCATCTAGATATATCCAGCCATCCGCTGTGCGATAGAAGCGCGACAGATCGCTGTAACCCATAGCGTCACGCCCCGCTGGCTCATCAAATGGCGCACGCCCCGCGTAGTCGAAGCAGAATGGAATTTGAACCAAGCTTCCTAACGCGGCGAGTGAAGTCCGGGCACGACCGACTTTCCCTATTCTGGACTTTTGATACAGCGCGGTGGCTATACCAAGTGCTGCGGCGAAGCCGCACATCACGTCGATAGTGCCCACGTGGGCGTGCTCTTCCGGCGTCTGCATACCGCCGCCGAAACGCAGCATGATACCTGTCGTTGCCTGGATGAGATCGTCGTATCCCAAGTAGTCGGTACGCGGGCCACGGCGGGGGCCACCGAAGCAGTCCAATTGGCAGAAAATCACCTCCGGATTTACTGCCTTCAGGGTGACCTCATCCAACCCCAGTGGCCCCAGTTGTCGATCAGGTGCATTCATGACGATGACATCGACCGACTTCACCAGGCGGTTGAATACCTCACGCCCCTCCTCCTGATTAAGGTCAACCAAAATGCTCTGTTTGCCGCGAGCAGACGACATGCCAAACACGACAGTATTCCAAGGGTCGTAATTGGGTGTTGTGGGATCAAGCTTGATTACCTCAGCGCCAAATCGGCCAAGGAACGAGGTCGAGTGCGGGCCGGCGATGACGTTGGTCAGGTCGAGAATTTTAACCCCTTCCAACCACCCTTTTGAACTCGACTGTACTGCAACCGGCAACATCTCAAGAGTACTTTCACTCAAGGTGGCAAGAGCCTCTTCAACACTGACTTCTCGACGAGAGAGCGGCGACAACATCAACTCTGAACTATCTTCAAGCCAGGCGATTGCGCCGGGCTGCTTCATACGACCATATTGGTGATCCACGACATCGACCACCAAACCGGCTGTATTGGCATGTTCGTCATGCAACCATTCTTGCGTCGAACGATGAGGGGCTCCGGGGAACTGCCCTTCGCCGAAAATTTTTTCCCATTGCGCAGCAGTCTTGGTCAGGAATACTTCCTTCATGCGCGCAGAGATCCGCTTTGCCCAGTTTTCCGGCAGCGGATAAACGCCGAGGGACGCATCCCCCTCCCATTGATCGAAAGGCAGGTAAGGGTCATCGACTTTAGACAGGCCTGCGGCGAGCATTTCGTCGTAAAGGCCCATCGCCTGTAGGCAGCGTTTGGCATGGGAGCGATGAGACGGGCACACCGCGTAGAACTTGCGTCCATCGGCACATTCATAGGTGCGGTAGAAAGGGTCGAGATACTCCTGCAGATCCTCATAACTGAGGTTCATCGGCAGATTTTCGGCCCGCCGCCGCTCGATCTCTTTTTCCCGCAGGGTTTTGTAACGCGCGGGGTACCCGTCAATCTTGATCGAGTTATAGGACAGCCCTTCCATGACCGCTGCCGCCAATGGCACTTCAATCTCGTCACCCAACCCCGTGCGCTGCCGAGCCTGCAACGCCAGCACGACAGCCGAAACGGCGAGCATTGTGCCGTAGGCGGATGCGAGTGGTAGCGGCGAGAAACTAGGATTGATACCCATCAAAACCCGATTCTGTCCCATGTCAGTGAACACCCCAGAGGCCGACGCAATAATTGCCTCGGTGGCACGCCATTGGCTGCGTAGTTCATCATTGGAGGCGAAACCAGGAATAGACAAGGTGATCAGTTGCGGGCGCTCATGGCGCAACTCGGTAAAATCCAGCCCCAAGTTTTTCATCACGCCTGGCCGGAAATTCTCGACCACAATGTCGGCCTTGGCGATCAGCTGACGCGCCTGTTGCAGGCCTTCAGAAGACTTCAAGTCCAGACGCAGGCATTGCTTATTGCGGTTGAGGACGGCGTTAGCCGGACTGTCCCAGAGTGGGCCGGCGGGCGGATCGATATGTATGACTGTGGCGCCGAGATCGCCGAGTATCATCGCGACCGCAGGGCCGGCAATATATTGACCAAAATCGATGACGTTCACGCCGCTGAGGGGTAGCTGACTGAGCTTTGCCATGTTTCACCCATTATTTTTATTGTCCTGCCGATTCAAGCTTTAAGCAGGGTTTCAGTTGTCAAAAGCCGCTAGCGAAGGCACTTAGCGTTTAAGCCTTGGCCGTTGAATGGCGATCTGGGATCTACTCTCGAGAAAAGCCGAGGGCTGCGAAAGCAATAAAAAAAAACCCTATGGGTTCATTTTTTTTATGGGACAAGAGTAGGATTTATGGATGAGGTCTGTAAGACGCATCCTGACGCGCTCCATAGTCAGTTCAATTTCCCTTGAGAACTCAGTGCCATGAAGAAGCGATTGCCCCCGCTCAACTGGTTGCGCGCTTTTGAGTCTGCCGCCCGCAACCTCAGCTTCACAGACGCGGCTATGGAGCTGAGCCTGACTCAGGCGGCAGTAAGCCAGCAAATCAAAGCCTTGGAGTCCCAGCTAGGAACCGCGCTATTCAAGCGGCTACCTAGGGGCCTTGAACTAACAGAACCCGGGCTGGCCTTTCTGCCTGTAGTCCATGAATCGGTGGAGCGCCTGGCAGCCGCTACGGATGAAATTTTTGGGCAAGGACATCGCAAGGTTCTAACGGTGCGCAGCAGCCTAGTATTCTTTACCCATTGGCTGGCAAACCGACTGCCACAGTTCCGTCAGCAGCATCCGGACATCAACTTGCGTATCACCAGTAACATCTGGATGGGAGATACCGACCTCGAAGCCGATCTGGAAATTCGTTACGGCAGTGGCAAATGGAGTGGCTTGAAAAGTGAACGGCTAACTTGGGATCTACTTTTCCCCGTGTGCTCGCCCACCTTGTCGACGATCGAAAGACCCTTGAAAACTCCAACAGACCTTCGTCACCACGAACTGTTGCACGTCCTAGGGTACGAAGAGGGTTGGGGTTATTGGCTGAAAAAAGCCAAAGCTGATGACGTCGATTCATCTCAAGGTTTGCAGTTCGATACGCTGATCTCTGCGTTAAAAATGGCAGAACTGGGGCAAGGTGTTGCCCTGGCGCGCTCTTCGCTGGTTGAGCAATACCTTCAGTCCGGACAACTCATTGCCCCCCTAACCGCCAAATTCAAAACCTCAGAAGCGTTTTACCTAGTGTATTCCACGCACAAAATTGTCAATCCACAAGCCGCTGCGTTTGCAAATTGGCTAGTGGAAGGAGCGTCAGCCGCACGTGGCGAGGATTAAAAAAAGCCGTTTGAGTCTTGGCACTGGACACGAAGAGGCCACCAGCCTGCTCTGCCCCACAGATAATTTTTGTATAGAACCCATAAAAAAAATCGCCTCATTGGGCTTCTTTTTATTGCTTTTACCTTCGCCATTTTTTGCCGAGAGTGAGACCCTGATCGTCTCCACGGTCGCTCACGCACCTGATGCGCAACGACCTTGCGACGGTTACCCACAAAAATAAGAAATGAGGGGTATCCCGCATGAAAGGCGCCACATTGCTATTGCTTTCAAGCATCGTTTCCTGCAGCGCGCTCGCAGAACATTCTCTGACCGTCGTGTCCTATGGCGGCAACCTGACCAACGCGCAGATTCAGTCCGCTCACAAGCCATTCACCTCAGCCACCGGCACGCGAGTGATCTCCGAGGATTACTCCGGAGGTATTGCCCAAATCAAAACTCAGGTCGATAGCAAGAACATCTCCTGGGATGTGGTCGATGCTGAAATACCGAACGTCATTCGTGCCTGCAATAACGGTTTGCTTGAGCGTATTGATCCTGCCACCCTGGCTCCGGCACCGGATGGCACACCAGCCGTAAAAGACTTTCTTCCAGGGGCCCTGACCGAATGCGGTGTAGCCAGTTATATCTGGTCGACGGTGTTGGCATATAACACTCAGGCCTTCAAGGGCGAGCAACCCCAAACCCTGAAGGACTTTTTCGATACCAAGCGTTTTCCCGGCAAGCGCGCGCTACGCAAGGCTCCGCAGGTGAACCTTGAATGGGCGTTGATGGCCGACGGCGTACCTCGCGAGCAGGTCTACGACCTGCTCAGTACCGACAAAGGCCTGGAACGCGCATTTGCCAAACTAGACACCATCAAGAAAGACACAATCTGGTGGGAGGCCGGAGCACAGGCCCCACAGTTGTTGGCCGATGGTGAAGTCAGCATGATCTCGGCATACAGCGGACGCATCGTGATTGCCCGACAAAAGGAAAAACAACCCTTCAAGATCCTCTGGGATGGCCAAATGTACGACATGGAGGCCTGGGTGGTTCCAGCCGGCAATCCAAAGAAAGACCAGGCCTTAGCCTTCCTGAAGTTTGCAACCCAAAGCCCGGTTCTGGCCGACCAGAGCAACTATATCGCGTATGGGCCGACCCGCCGCTCGGCACAGGCTTTGGTCGATCCCAAAGTTAGGCCCGATCTGCCCACCAGCCCTGAAAACTTCGCCAGTGCCTTGCAGGTGGACTCACAGTGGTGGAGCGATCATTCCGACGAGTTGAACGAGCGCTTCAACGCCTGGCTCTCCAAGTAAGCGCCAAAGCTAATAGCACACCTGACATAAACCTTGATGGGCCCGGGCGACTTTTCGTGCCCAGCTCCGCTACGCCCCACAACAAGAGAGATCCCCATGCTTACTGAATCTTTCGTCAGCTTTCGAAATGTGCAGAAGAGTTATGACGGCGAACATCTCGTCGTCAAGAACTTCAACCTCGAAATCGAACAGGGAGAGTTCGTCACCATGCTTGGCCCTTCGGGCTCCGGCAAAACCACCTGCCTGATGATGTTGGCAGGGTTTGAGACAGTGACCCATGGGCAGATCAGCATTGACGGCCAGCCAGTCAACGACATCGCCCCACAAAAACGCGGCATCGGCATGGTGTTCCAAAACTACGCGCTGTTCCCCCACATGACCATCGAAGAGAACCTGGCCTTTCCGCTTAAAGTGCGCAAGCTGTCGCGGCAAGACATCGAAGACCACGTGCACAAGTCCCTGGAACTGGTGGCCCTGGGGCCGTTTGCCAAGCGTATGCCATCGCAGTTGTCCGGTGGTCAAAAACAGCGTGTCGCGCTGGCCCGGGCGTTGATTTTCGAACCGCGCCTTGTGCTGATGGATGAACCGCTGGGTGCACTGGACAAACAGCTGCGCGAGCAGATGCAGTACGAGATCAAGCGTCTGTCGAAACAGCTCGGAATCACCGTGGTGTACGTGACCCACGATCAAACCGAAGCCCTGACGATGTCTGATCGCATCGCAGTGTTCAATGATGGGATTGTTCAGCAATTGGCCAACCCTTGCGACCTCTACGAGAAACCACAGACCGCTTTTGTTGCGAGCTTCATTGGCGAGAACAATCGACTATCGGGGCAGATTATCGATCGCCAGCAAGGCTACTGCCAGGTGCGTGTCGGTAATCATCTGGTCAAGGCGCTTTCCGTCAATATCCCCGTTACCAGCGATAACACCACCTTGTCGATTCGTCCAGAGCGCGTACAGATCGGCGCTCGCGCGGGCGAGTACGACAACCATATGCCCGCCCGCATCGAAGAGATCATCTATCACGGTGATCATTTGCGTGCGCGCCTGAAACTGGCGGGGAACGAGGAGTTTATCGTCAAGATGGTTAATACCGCAGGATACCTGGCACCAAGGGCCGGTACGTGCATTGATGTGGGTTGGTCGGCCGACGACTGTCGAGCACTGGACGCCTGAAGCCTTTCAACGACTTTACCGTTTTGCCGGAGTTCCCAAGATGAGTAACTCATATAGTGTCAGCCCCGCGCTCGACAATGTCGACGAGGCACAGCCGCAAAGCAACCTGAAAGACAAACTTGACCGGGCTGAACGCCTCAACAAAACAAAGTCATTGCTGTTGGTCCTACCATTGCTGGCGTTCATCACGGTGTTTTTCCTGCTGCCGATTGGCACCATGTTGCTGCGCAGCGTGCAAACCCCTGCCCTTTCCGTAGCAATGCCAAAGACTGCAGCAGCGCTGCTCAACTGGGAGGGCACGGAGCTTCCGGACGAGCAACTGTTCGCGATCGTCGGGCATGAAATTCTTAGTCTGCAACAGGCACGGCAACTCGACAGTGTCGGCTCCGATCTCAACCGGGTCATGAGCGATGCCAAGACCCTGATGGCACGCACCGCGCGCGGTCTGGCCAGCGAGGCCGTCGAACCGGGCGCGTTTAACAGCCGAATGACCGCTGCCGACAAACGCTGGGGGCAGATCGGAACCTGGATGCAACTGAAAAAAATGGCGCCGACCTATTCCGCGTCCAACTATCTGGCCGCACTGGACTTACGCTATGACGACCAGGGCAACATCGTGCAGCAACCAGAAAGTCGGCGCATCTACGTTAGTATCCTGATCAAAACGTTGATGGTCGCGTTGGGTATCACGGCACTGTGCATGTTTCTCGGTTACCCGCTGGCCTACATGTTGGCGACCCTTCCAGCAAAAACCAGCAACTTGTTAATGGTCATGGTGCTGCTGCCCTTCTGGACATCACTGCTGGTACGCACCAGTGCCTGGATGGTGATTTTGCAAAACAACGGCGTGCTAAACAGCACATTGAGCAGCCTAGGCGTGATCAGCCAGCCACTTGAACTGATGTACAACCTGTTTGGAACGGTGATTGCCATGACGCACATCCTGTTGCCGTTCATGGTGTTGCCGATGTACAGCGTCATGAAAAGTATCGACTCCACCTACACCCGAGCGGCGCACTCAATGGGGGCCAATTCGTTCCGCACTTTTGTGCAAATTTACTTTCCCCTGTCACTGCCAGGGTTGAGTGCCGGTGGTATTCTGGTGTTCATCCTGGCCACTGGTTACTACATAACTCCGGCGCTTGTGGGCGGTCGAACGGGGCAAGTCATCAGCAACTTCATTGCCTACCACATGCAGACCTCCCTGAACTGGGGACTGGCCGCTGCCATTGCCTCCATCCTGCTGCTGATTGCCTTGGTGCTGTATTGGATATATGACCGGGTCGTAGGCATCAACAACATGAAACTGGGGTAATCGAGATGAGTCTTCCAAGCTATACCAGCCTGATGGGCAGAGTCTGGTTCTTCAGTGTTCGTGGTTTTGGTGTATTGGTACTGCTGTTTTTGATCCTGCCAATACTGGTCGTGGTGCCTTTGTCGTTCAACGTAGAGCCCTACTTCAGCTTCACCAGCGGGATGCTCAGCCTCGATCCCGCAGCCTTTTCAATGCGATGGTACTACATGCTTCTTGAAGACCCATTGTGGGTATTGTCATTCAAGAACAGCCTGATAATCGCTTCCTGCGCCACGGTCATCGCAACGACATTGGGGACGTTGGCAGCACTCGGACTGTGCCGCATTAATTTGCCGTGCAAGGGACTGCTGATGGGCGTCTTGATTTCACCGATGATTGTTCCAGTGATCATCTCATCCGCAGGCATGTACTTTTTCTACAGCTCGCTGGGAATTGGACAGAATCACCTCGGAATCATCCTGGGTCATGCAGTACTCGGCACCCCATTCGTCATCATCACAGTGACGGCGACATTGGTCGGTTTCGACCATTCATTAACCCGGGCAGCGGCAAGCCTAGGAGCGTCTTCGACTTATACATTTTTCCGTGTGACCTTCCCCATTATTCGTCCAGGGATCATGTCCGGTGCGCTCTTCGCGATGGTGACCTCATTCGATGAGGCCGTGCTGGTGCAATTTCTGGGTGGGGTTGAGCAACGCACCATACCGCGTCAGATGTGGTCAGGCATGCGCGAGCAGATCAGTCCAACGATCCTGGCAGCGGCAACATTGCTAATTTTCGGCTCGGTAGCATTATTGGTTGCGGTGGAAATCATGAGACGACGCTCGTTGCGGCTGAGAGGTATTGAGGAGTAAGTGTCATGAGGAAATTGGTCAGTTCACTAGCTGAATATACTTTAGAATTTGAGCGAAAGAGCGGTCACGGTAGGAACGGCAGTTACCTGCCGCCCCCCGCACAGATCCGTACGTGCGAAACTACCGCATACGGCTCCTGGCTCGGGTATGTGACGCGAAGCGATCCTCAGGGTATGGGGTGCATTCTTGGGACTTGGAATATAGAGATCGGCAAGGCATCCGTAACGTGACTCGATAACGACATAGAACACGTACGCGGAAAACAGGCCCACCAGCAGGTCACTGGTAACACTGCCAGTCGCCACGGCTCTAAGAAAAGCAGCCGTCGACCCACCATTTAGCCAAGGCCACACATCCAATTTCAGATTGATCAGGATTATGACTCCCAAAACAGCCAGCGCTGCTGCCAACAACCACTTCTCACTTGTCTCTCGCCAAACCCACATTGTCATTCACTCCCTGAAATCCCAAGAACATACAGCCTTGCAACAGACCTGTAGGTGGCCCCAGCTGGCGGGGGCTGTGGTGTAGAACAAATGTTTCATGGCCATTTTCCTTGCTGATCAATTGCCGAGGTTGAGGCCAGCATTTGTGATCGTTGCGCCGCTTTTTTTCAGCGTCCCTGCATCATCAGAAACCACACTGTAATGCCCTGATGGGATATCCATCGTGAGCGGCCCGCCGCACTTCGGACAGGCTGGATTCGCCTGAATCGCCAAGTCTGATGGGACGTCATCTGGCCACCAAACCTTCAGACAACTCCCGAGGCATGCGTGGCTGGGTGCTCCCTTGTTAGCGCTACAGATTAGGTGCCCTTTGGTTTTCACGATCTGCATTCGATACTCCCTGCTCGATCTTGGGAAGCGAAAGCTCCCTCTCCTACAGCCTCGGCCCAGCGCATGGCTGGACTTGGGCAGAACCGCGATGTTTCAGTGACCCACGTGATTACGCCTGGCCCTGTTAGCCAGCCTGGCTCGTCATGCTGAAGAAGGACTGAGTCAGACGACGAGTAGGAACAAATCTGCCCTATGCCCTGAACGATATTTAGCGCCCCCTGCATCGAGCAGGAGCGAAAAAATGTAGTCAAGTTCACATTACTAAAACGAACACCTGTTCAATTTAGTGGTCAATGGGTATGGTAACGCCTGCAACACGTATCCAAAAGAAAAATCCACCGCCCAAACCCTGCCTCCAAATCACCACTGGCTCGGTCGATATGGCTGACTGTTGCTTGCGGGTAGGCACCTAAATCCAATCATTAACGGACGTTGACGATGAAACTCGCCTTATCCGCTTTACCCTTATTCGTGGCTGCGGGGCTGGCAGCGAGCCCCGTCTTTGCAGAGGACGCTCCTCTTCCGGACGCCACACAGCAAGCAGTCACCGCGCGCAAGGAGATCGAAGCCAAGCATGCTGCGCTCGAGCACCAGAGCGCAGTTGTTGCGCCCAAGACAACTGGAGAGGCCGCTGTATCAGACACTCCGGTAGAAACCATTGACTCCCCTGATCAGGATAATGATAAATGAACACCGGCCATCGCCCGCGCGGCTTTCGTACCATTTCTACCTTTAGCTTGTTAGCTTTGAGCATCGCTCACGTTACTGGGGTTTTGGCCGTCACCCCAATGACAGGGAACGACATCGAGGCAAAAGTTGGATCTACTCTCGACAACATGAGCGTGTCGGAGAAAATTAACTTCACTGGTGTGAATGATGGGCACATGATCCCAACCCTTTGGAAATGGGGGCTCCCTGGTACTCTAGCTTACGATTCGTCAATGGGTGTGCACGTAAGCGATGGCACCTTCGGTGCGCAATATCCATCGCAGATGGCACTCGCAGCATCCTGGAGCATCAACAGAGCGAAAGAGTTCGGCCTGGCGATTGGTTATGAGACTCGCACCGCAGGCGCGCAGCAAATGCTGTCACCGGGTGTAAACCTTTATCGCACACCGTTCAACGGTCGTGCTTCTGAGTACGTGAGTGGTGAGGATCCATTTCTAGGTTCAGTACTGGCACCTGCAGTAGTCAACGCACTTCAGGTGCAGGGGATTCAGGCATCTGGCAAGCACTACGCGGGTAACGAGCAAGAAGGTAACCGTTACAACGTCAACGTCAAAGTTGACGAGCGAACACTCCGCGAACTGTATCTTCCCGGTTTCGAGTCGATGGTCAAGAACTCGAATGTGGCAACGATCATGTGTGGTTTCAACATCATCAATAGCAATTACGCCTGTGAAAACCATCACCTGATCACAGATATATTAAAAGGCGAATGGGGCTACCAAGGACTTGTTCTAAGTGATTTCAACGCGATAAAGGACGCACAAAAAGGTGCTTGGGCAGGGACCGACCTTGACATGCCAAGCGGGTTGCAATTTAACGAATCAAAGATTCTGCCTCTGCTTTGGAGCGGCCAGATAACGCAAAATATCATCGACGATAAAGTCCGTCGAAACCTTCGAGCCATGTACAGCTATGGATTTGATAAGACCATAAATACTGCCAGCGCTCTTACACACCCGGAATATGGCGCCACGGCGGCATTGAATATGGCGCGTGAAGGCATCGTGCTGCTGCGCAACGAGAAAACTGATGGGCAGAGCACTCTGCTACCTCTAAAACGCTCAGCTAAGATAGCCGTTATCGGGCAAGCGGCCTACGACGCACCCACAACGCCTTTCGGTACTCCTTGGGCACCAGCTAATACCTATGTGACAGAGCTCTCGGGATTACAACAGCTGGCATCGAGCTCCAGTAATATTGAATACATTCCAGGGTTATCGCTTAGCGCCAAATCCTCGGTCTGGTATCAGCCGAGCCCAGGAAGCAGCAAGGTCTCTAATAGCGGGGTGAACGCTGAGTACTTCAACAACGATTCGTTGTCAGGGGACCCGATCACTACTCGGGTAGAACCAGGTATCAACTTAGACTTTTATAAATCTCAAAACGTTACCAATAGCGGAACTACCTCGCTCAGCGGTATCAACACCACAGGCGGTTCATTCTCGGCACGTTTTACTGGTCAGATCAAACCGACCATCTCGGGCCCTCACGTTTTTAAAGTTCGCGGTGACGGGGCCTACAAGTTGTGGGTTAACGATGAGCTTGTACTGGATCAGGACGGTGCTCGTTTGACCTCTTTGATCGTAAATACCCCCGCCCACTCGGGCAAGAGTATGAGATTGCAAGCGGGCAAGAGCTATAAAATCAAGTTTGAATTCCGCCGCCTAAACAATGAAGCCTATGCTCTTCTGGGCGGTATCAATGGCGTCCAATTAAGCTGGGCTTCGCTTAAACCACCGACTGACTTGGCCAAATACGATGCGGTCGTAGTGTCCGCGGGCTTCAACTACGAGTATGATGGTGAAGGTCTCGACCATAGTTACGACCTGCCTGAATACCAGTCGGAAATGATCACCGACGTTGCCAAGGCTAACCCCAATACCATCGTCGTACTTCATGGTGGTGGTGGCATGAATATGGCTCCATGGTGGAACAAAGTGGCCGCTAGCCTTCACGCTTGGTACCCTGGTCAACAGGGAGGGCAGGCCTTAGCCGAAATTCTCTTCGGCAAGATTAACCCATCAGGGAAGTTACCTATCACCATTGACAAGAAAATTGAGGACAACCCTTCGTATCAGTCCTACAGCAATGTCGACGATTACCAAGGGGACAATGCTAAAACCGAAATGACGTATAGCGAAGGCATTTTCCTCGGCTATCGCGGCTATGACAAAAAACATACCAAGCCGCTCTACCCGTTTGGCTATGGCATGTCCTACACCAGTTACGCTTACAGCGACATGAAGCTGTCCACTAACATATTGGCAGCCGACGCCACTGTAAAGGCGACATTCACCGTCACTAACACTGGCAGCAAAGCAGGCTATGAAATTGCTCAGTTGTATGTTCAACCGAAGCAATCCGAAATAGAACGCCCAGAAAAAGAGCTTAAGGGTTTTGCCAAGGTTTACCTCAAGCCGGGTGAAAGCAAGCAGGTCAGCATTCCATTGGACAGCCGTTCATTAGCTTACTATGTCCAGGGCACGGACAGTTGGAATGTCGACGCAGGCAAATACAAGATTCTTGTAGGAGGCTCCTCTGAAAACCTACCGATATCCCAGAACTTGACCACACTGTATCCGCAACAACTGACCACCTCCGGCAGCAACCCACTCCCCACGACCTTACGTAAGGCAGTGCAAGTCAAATCAACTCAGGCTTATTGACGATAAAATGCTCCACGCGTAGTGCGCGGAGCATTCAATGTCTATCGAGCAAAACCACACATCCTCAGCTGATATCTCAGGCTCAGCTACCACCCACTCTCATTTAAAACTTTATTTTTCCCGCAGTCGATATACCCTCCACAACAAACCATTCTAGTATAATTCAACGTTCAACAGCTTATTGATCATCGTCAGCGCGATATCGGCACGCCCGGTCTTGCCCTTAGGTTGCACTTTTTGTGCTTCGACAAATTCGCGCCGCGCATGGGCCATACACGCCAAGCGCTCCACGCCCGGCTGTAACGCCAGAGCGTTATAGCCCGCGTAATCATCAGTCATCACATAGCCGCGATAACTTTCCAGCAGCCGTAACGGTACGTCCTGCGCGCGGCTGGAAGTGTAGTCGAACAATACAACTTTACGATCTGGAGGCCCACTGGCCTGTACCCACATCCAGGATTGGCTGGTCGGGTCTCGATCTGGTTCTTTCAGTACCTGAACGCGGGTTTCGTCACAGTGGATGACCGGGCTTTCCAGCAATCGATCACGCATCAGATTTAACAGCGGCTGCAAATGTTCGCCGCACTGGATAATCCAGCGGGCCAACGTTTGACGCGGGATTTCTATGCCATGTCGGCTTAGCACCGTTTCAAAACGATGCAGCGGCAAGCAGTCGACATACTTGGTGGTCAGCAGCATGGCCAACACGCTGGGGCTGGCCATGCTCTTTTCAATCAACTGCGCAGGTTTGTCGGCTGTGCCCGGTGCCGACTCACAGCCACGACAGCCGTAGACTTTGCGGATGTGTTTGATCACCCGAATCTGCATCGGCACGATATCCAGTTGCTCGCTGGTTTCCTCGCTGACGACATGCTTGCGGCAACCGCAGGCACAGGTCAGTTCCTGTTCGGGCGGCTCGTAGATGACTTCAATGGGCGGCAGATCAGCCGACAGTGGCTTGCGCTTGCCACGGCGTGGCGCAGGAGCAACTACTTCCTCATCAGCATCGCCGACCGGGAGCATAGGCTCGCTTTCGGCTCATTGAACAGCGCCAGTTGCGGCGTGTTGGGTTCGTCCATTTGCTCGGATTTACGACCGAATATACGGTCACGCAACAGCTTGATCTGTTCTTTCAGATCAACGATGTGGGTGGCGTAGGCTTCTTTGACTTCCTGCGCATCAAGCAGCATTTGCTTAAGCAATATGGGGTCGTCAGGGAGGTCTTCAGGCATCAATTTCATGACCTGGATTATACCCGTCAGGCAACAAATCTTGGAGTCAAAACCTTATGCGGGCGGTTTCGCCATAGATCAAATCCATCCAGTAACCAGTTCAGCTCTTGCACCGTCAGCACGATGGCCTCGTCGAGTTCATTCGGTGAAGTTTTGAAACGCTCGGACTCCAGGCGCTTGAGCCAAAGACAGAAGCCGTTGCGCTCCCAATACAGCACTTTGACGCGAACACGGTGGCGATTCAGGAAAACGAAAAGTACCGGGTCAAACACCGCCACCTTGATATCCGGTTCGACCAGAGCCGCCAGGCCGTCGATGGATTTCCGGAAATCGACCAGCTTTGGGTACAGATACACTTTTTCAACACTGGCGTTGGGACGCATCATCGCGATGGGCTCCTGATGGAAATCGGGAGCACAGCATCAGCTGCCAGCTATTCGCTTGGAATGTGGGGTTCATGGATTGGATACGCTCCATCGGCGCGTTATCGTGGCAGCTGCCGCGTCGACTCATGCTCTGTGTGAAACGGTATCGCCATAGTCTCTGGCGGAAACTCCGGCTGCCGTATTGGCTACCCTGATCGCTATGAAACAGCAAATTCTGAGGCCGGCCACGCTGCTCATAGGCCATATCCAATGCCTTGATCACCAGATCAGCGTCAGGTTTGGCTGAAAACGCCCAACCCACAACACGGCGTGCGCAAAGGTCAATGACAGCCGCCAGGTAGTGCCATCGACCCTCAGCCCAAACGTACGTAATGTCACCGCACCAGACCTTGTTCGGGGATGTAACGCTGAACCCTCGATCAAGCACGTTCGGGATATCAGGTCGCTCCACGGTCGCTTTTTTGTAGGCATGGGAGCCCGGCTGTTTGCTGATCAAGTTCATCTCGCGCATCAACTTGCGTACCTTGAATCGCCCGATTTGCAGGCCGTCCTCTTTCATCATCAGCATGATGCTTCGACTGCCCGCAGCGCTTCGGCTTTGGGTAAACAGTTCGTTCACACGGCTGCGCAAAATCACCCGTCCAGCATCAGGGGATCGGCGTTTTCGACAGTACGCGTAGTAGCAAGACCGGGTGACTTCAAATACCGAGCACAACAGATCAACCGGCTCTTCGGAGCGAAGCTGATCTACTAACGCGAGCGCTCGTGCTCCTCGGCCATCCTAAGAAACACCCTCCACCGGTTGAAGCGCGAACCCAAATTCGGCGGCACGTCGATGCAGACCTATCACTACTCGCTCCCGATATCGCTGTTCGTACTGATCCTCTCCCGGATCTCGATAGCTCA
>NZ_JAIWJA010000021.1 GCF_020515695.1 Pseudomonas sp. MWU16-30317
ATATTGGCCGGTTCCTGATGGACCGGTACAACTGGCGGCGACCGCATCAGTTCAACGAAGGGCTAGCGCCTGCGGTCGCTGAGGAAAAACTCAATTCACTGTCCGGGATCAGTTGACCACTACAAGTCGATAAGGCTGATGGCTCGCTCAGGCTTATCCATGGCGACAGCCACTGTACTGGCAGGCAATGGCGGGTGTAGAAAGCATGGCAAGTCGTCACCGTATGGCTGTATATATATACAGCATTTTAGGCTTGTTTGAATTTTAATGCGAGGCGGCTTTTGCAAACTGAAGCCCATGGGCGCACGACCACCGCACCTCGGTGGTTGAAATTGTATCGTTAGGCAGCTATCATTAGGCGTTGAACTTAACCTAAGGAAACACCTTTGCCCCGTTCCAACTGGCTGCCTACGCCGCCATAGCGCTACGCCCCCTCGCAATGCCCTGACCGCCACCTAGCTGCGGTCGAAATCTGCTGCGCCTGACTTTTAGTCGCTGCACTCCCCAACTCAATTGAAGACAGAAGCACCTGCATTGCTCAGCGTTCGTCGCTGCACGTCATGCCGTGCCTGCTATGGGTAAATCATGCTTGAAAACATCAAAACTGCCTGGCTATCAAACATCCGGGCGGACGTCCTTGCTGGTCTCGTTGTTGCGCTCGCCCTTATTCCCGAGGCGATAGCCTTCTCCATTATTGCTGGAGTCGACCCCAAAGTTGGCCTTTACGCCTCATTCTGTATTTGTACGGTCATCGCCTTTGTCGGTGGTCGACCTGCAATGATCTCTGCCGCCACGGGAGCCATGGCTTTACTGATGGTGAATCTGGTCAAGGATCATGGCCTTCAGTATCTGCTAGCCGCCTCCTTGCTGTGCGGCGTACTGCAGATAGCTGCGGGATACTTGCGGCTGGGCGAACTGATGCGCTTCGTATCACGCTCGGTCGTGACCGGTTTCGTAAACGCCTTGGCGATCCTGATCTTCATGGCGCAGTTGCCAGAGCTGACCGGTGTTACCTGGCCGGTGTACGCCATGACTGCTGGTGGCCTGGCGATTATCTATCTCTTCCCCCGGCTGCCAGTTATTGGGAAGCTAATGCCATCGCCGCTGGTGTGCATCATTGTGCTCACCGCAATCTCGATATACATGGGCCTGAAAATTCATACCGTCGGGGACATGGGCTCGTTACCTGACAGCCTGCCGATCTTCATGTGGCCAAGCGTGCCGTTGAATCTGGAGACCCTGCTGATAGTGCTTCCCTACTCAGCGGCGTTGGCAGTGGTGGGATTGCTGGAGTCGATGATGACCGCGACTATCGTGGACGACCTGACTGACACATCCAGTGATAAGAACCGAGAGTGCAAGGGACAGGGTTTCGCCAACATTGCGACCAGTCTCATCGGTGGTATGGCGGGCTGCGCCATGATTGGTCAATCGATGATCAACGTTAAATCCGGAGGCCGGACACGTCTTTCCACCCTATGTGCAGGGGTATCTCTGTTGATCATGATGATCTTCCTCGGCGATTGGCTGGCTCGCATACCAATGGCAGCCCTGGTTGCCGTGATGATCATGGTCTCCATCAGTACCTTCAGCTGGGGATCAATCCGCAATATCAAGGAGTATCCGCTCTCAACCAATATCGTGATGCTTGTCACGGTGGTGGTCGTAGTTGCGACCCACAACCTAGCATTCGGAGTTGTCGCCGGCACATTGCTGGCCGCGATGTTCTTCGCCAACAAAATCGGCCACTACCTGGACGTGACCTCCAAGCGTGATTCGGAGAATTCCCAGCGTACGTACTACGTGACTGGCCAGGTATTCTTTGGCTCAGCAGATCGCTTTGCGGACTCCTTCGATCTCAAGGAGCAGTTGGAAACGCTGACGATTGATCTTCGCGAGGCGCATTTCTGGGACATTACAGCGGTGGCAGCGCTCGACAAAGTAGTGTTGAAACTGCGCCGGGAAGGTATAGCAGTAGATGTCATTGGCATGAACCGAGCGACCTCCACGCTCGTGGATCGATTCGGCGTCCATGACAAACCCGATGGTATCGACACGTTAATGGGCCATTGATTAAGCAAGGCTGGAGCCTAGCTGGCTGGATTCGACGCCTGCTCTTGGTGTGCGCTCACAATATGGACGCCACGAGCACCGGATTACCGTCGCTACATGCGTCCGTTTGGCCAGAAAGGCAGACCAATTTACCAAGGTGAACCGTCCAAAACGGCGAAAAACGTTAGCGATATATTGTTCTTTAAAATCAATGGCTTATCAGTTACTAACTGTTAGGATCATTCAGATACAACGACGGCTGTGTGATCGCCCGCAGTTACGATGCCAAACCCTTCGTGAAAATGGCCGCGCCGTATTTTCAGATCAAGGACGACCTGCGCCGCCATGGCGTGATGGCGTTCAGCAGCAACTATGCGCTGTACGGCGACATGAGCGAGCGGGTGATGACCATCATCGAGTCCATGGTGCCGGCCGTCGAGGTCTACAGCATCGATAAGAATAAGTTGCATACTGTGGGCGCCCAAAGTAAATGGGGCACCCATGGACATTGGCGCTTATTCCTACAGAGATATCCCTTGGCTAACGTTGAGCACATTCACTTCAGTCCGCATGACCTTTCTGTCAAAGACCGCCTGATTACCTACTCGCTGAGTAGCTCCCGTGTAGTGATCGAAGGATTGCCACAAATATTCTGGGAAGACGGCTTGCCATGGAGAGAAGCCAATCTCTGGGCTGTGGAGAGAGTCACCAATGGTGAGGCACTCCTTAAAACAGTTTCTAGCAACCTAAACGGGCTGTTGAACTACGCGAAGTTTTTGGAGAGTCGTAGGCTTCAGTGGTTTGAGTTTCCGTCTCGGAAGGCTGATCGATGTCTTGTTCAGTATCGTGGGGCGCTTATTAAAGCTCGTGACGCTGGTCATATCAGTCCTGCCACGGCTTCCGAGTACATGCGTAACTGCATCAGTTTCTACAGGTGGGTTAGGACGCATGGCCTTCTAAACCCGATATTGCCGCTGTGGAAAGACAAGCGCTATTTCATCAAATACTTTGACCAGGTCGGCTTCGAGCGAACGCTAGCTGGAACCACCACCGATCTGGGTATTCCAAATCGAAAACGCATTGGGGTCACTTTGGAAGGTGGGCTATTTCCTGTGTCTGCGGTTGATCGAGACGCCATACTCGATTTCGCAAAACAGAGCGCCTCACCCGAGCTTTATCTGATGTTGGTTCTAGGTTTCTTTACGGGTATGCGACTGGGCACTATCTGTGACCTTCGTATCGATACGTTGGAGCGCGCCTTACCTGATCCGTCTGCAAAAGGTTTGCTTCGGATATCGGTAGGGCCAGGTGCGTCCCCGCCCGTGCATACCAAATTTGGAGTAACTGGCCAGGCATGGATTCCCGAAGCGTTGTGTTCTGAAGTCTTGGAGTACGCCAAGGGTCTTCGCAGGTTGACTCGCGAGGCATCTGCTGCTGGCGAGCATCAAGACCTAGTGTTCTTGACACGTTTCGGAAACCCTTTCGGACGTCGCAAAAGTGATCAGTCTTCGGCTGTAAACGTTGAGATGTCATCGCTTAGAAAATTAGGCATCGCGTCGGGCATCAAAGCGCTCAGGAAGTTTCGTTTCCACCAATCCCGATGCACCTTCGGAACTGAGCTAGCTAGGCTCGCTTTAGCAAATTGCACTGATGTGGCGATAGTGATTGCGATGGTCAGCAATTCATTGCTTCACGGTCGAAACTCGGAGGCCACCACCTTCAAATACATCAAGTTTGTGCAGGCCGCACCCGCTAAGCAGGCCATTGCAAACAGCTTTATGGCTGCGTTCACAGGAATTGCTTCGAGAAAGGGAGCGAGCAATGAGTAACCTAACGTCTTTAGACCTAACGTTTCCGATGCTTGAGTACGGGAAAAACGAGACGCCCTGGGATTTGGCGCCGCTTTTATACAGCGGTGGTGCAGGGGCAAAAGTGAAGACGGTACGCAGTGAAATCACATCAGGTGCTCTAGGTGATCCTTTGCTGGAGCGGGTAGAGCTTGTGAAGGAGTTCCATGACTGTTTGACCGACGACCTTGTCGGCGGTGGGAGCCGCTTTTCGGCCAATAACAAGATTGGTGCGCTTAGGAAGTTTTTTCGGTGGGTGGATCAGTGCGAGCGTCCGTTAAGCATTGATACGGTCGCGGAGGAATACTTAGGGTGGGCTGAACATCTTCTACAGCGTCATCGCGTGGAAGGATATCTAACTAGCGGATCGTTATACGACGCGGCAAGTTTAACCGCGACGATGCTCGACCGAGTTCTAGGCCGAAGCTCGACGCTTCTGTACAGCACCCGAATTCGCAAGCCTAGAGGCAACGAAAAGCCAAGTAATGGGGGCGCTGCTAAGCAAAGTTTGGAAGAGAGCTTTTCATTCGGGCAATTCATTGCCGACATCTGTACGTCCCTTACCTATGAAGCTGTGACGGGGTCGCTTCCCATTCACGTGGAATTGCGGTCGGGTTCGACGCTACCTATCTGGTGCGGCCTGCGCGATACAGAGAAGGAAGCGTCACGCCGGATTCGACCTCAAACCAAATTTCAGATTGCGGACATCCTTCGAAACCGCGAATTTCGGAACGATGACGTTTCAATCGAGACTCGATACCCGGCGGTGAATCTTCGAATCGAAGCCGAGTTGCTTATGTTCATCGCACAAACCGGCATGAATTTATCCCAAGCGCATCAGCTTCGAATTGACCAATACCATTACACGAGTCATCTTGATGGTTACCAAGTGAGGTCTTACAAAAATCGCCGTCAGGGTGAAGTGCTGTTTGACGTTTTCTCAAGCTATAAGCAGTGGTTCGAACGCTACATTGAGTGGCGAAACATATGGTTTCCAGAGGATCTAGAGGGACTGCTTTTCCCTCTCGTCCGCTCTGGGGGACGTCTCGCTTTAAAAGCTCCCCAGTTCACGGCTACTGGGCGCGTCTGCACCGATTCCAGTGTTCGATTTGTTCGACCTCGTAAGCTCCGGGGAGCGCGTATTAACTGGCTGTTACGTGAGTCGCAACGCCCCGAACTGGTAGCGGAAATCGCACAGCACACTGCTGAAACTTTGATCCGTGTGTACGCCGAGCCCAATCCGCAAATTGCGATGATTGAAATCACACGATTTCATCGGCAAGCAGATCCTGTCGTTTGCTCACCTGCTCCAGGTACTTGTGTGGCGCCGACACCAGAATCGGTCGTGGATGCTCCGACTAATGCTCCTGATCCCGATTGTATTAACGCAGCGGGTTGCCTTTTCTGCGTCAATCATCGGGATATTGAAAGCCAGGATCACGTCTGGTCCCTGAGTAGTTTGCGAATGCTCAAGAGCTTGGAGCTAATTAGATATCGCCCAGCGTGCGCGGATAGATCTGCCGAGGCTGACCATCCAGCGATGCTTGCGGTCGAGCGTCTGAGTGCGAAGTTACGGTTCTTTCAAGACAGTAGCGAGGTGCGTCGGCTTTGGGTTGAAGAGGCACAGGCTCGCATAGCCGAAGAGGACTATCACCCAGCTTGGGACGGATTTATTCGACTTGCGGAAGTTACAGCGGGGCCTTCCCAATGAATATGCTCACGACATTAGGGCTTTCTATCGAGTCGCCTCTCGCCGTCCCTGGGGCATCGAATTACCGTCCAGAGAGCTGGCCTCCGCCGCCTAATTGGCCGGTCGTAATTGATGCGCAGGGAAACGTAGTCAGCCGCTGGGGCGATCCAATTTGGAGGCTTGATCCATGGGCTAAGAAACCAGTGACGCTGAATTTTGGTGATGGGCCAGTTAAAAAATCAGCGGCGCCAATTAGCTCAAAGAATGCAAATTTACTTCGAATCATCACTGGCTGGTGGCTATATGGACCGTACGGCGCTCGTGGCTACAGATCACTTAAAACGCGTTTCGATCAGATGCGGCGGCTGTTTATTCTTTGTGAGGATGAAGGAATACTTGCCAGCGAATTAAGGCACTTTCCACGCGTATGCGAACGGATCCCTGCCTTTCTTCGTACCTCAAGACAAACCGAGTTTCTGGCGTTAATGCATGAGCTTTATGCATCTAGGGATGCCGTGGGATTTACGTTGCTGGATTCAGGCTCCCTAACCCGTCTGGCTGCGCTTTTTCCAAATCACCACACAGCTCAAACACCGTACATCCCTCCACGTATTTGGCGTTATCAAGTTACTAGGCTGCGAGAGTGCCTTGATGACTTCCTATTCCATAGAGAACAGGTTGAAGCTTGTTACCGGTTCTGCTTCGCGGCTTACGAACATAACCAGAGGGTTTCGGAGAGAACAACGTGCGTAAACGCCCCGCCTTTTTCCGGCCATATGATGAAATTATCAGGCGCTAAAACGGGTCTTCGTTTTCTCGGCGCGTTTGCAGGTACCGCGAAACGCTTCGGCATCTTTGAGCTGCTTGAGCGTTGGATAGGGCGCAATCGAAAATTGCAAGTAAGAGCGCTGACCAGTTATCTGAAACTGGTCAATCGCGCCGGTTTAGCTTACATCCTAAACTTCAGTCTCATGCGGGTCGAGGAAGCTTGGAATCTTCGGGCCGGATGCCTTGACGTTGAGCATGACAAGAATTTCGGCGACATTTTTTTGTTACGTGGGCAGACGACGAAAACGCAGGCTGATAAAGACGCCTTGTGGGTCACATCCCCGTCTGTGGAGGTCGCCGTTAGGGCGATGGAGGTAATTTCTCAGTTTCGCTCATTACACGCATCTTACTCAGAAGCGAGTGGTCTTGCGGGCCGTTATTTGAGCGAGTCTTATAACGAGCCGTGGGGCCGAGTGCGCAAAAAAGATGATCACTCACTTAGACCGGGTATTCCGACTTATGCCGAACTTTTGGGGCGGTTCTACAAGCTCTTTGATTTAGAGCGTTTGCGTATCACGCCCGAGGATCTGAAATTGGCCCGACTAGCTACCTCTACGTTGCCGGAAGAGTATCAAGTGGGCGCTGTATGGCCGTTAGCGTGGCATCAGTTGCGTCGAACAGGGGCAGTAAACATGCAAGCTTCCGGGCTTGTAAGTGATGCTTCGCTTCAGTATCAGCTCAAGCACGTCACCCGTGCTATGAGTCTCTACTACGGACAAAATCACTCGCAGATGCGTCTAGAGGAAAAGGCTCACACACTGTACGTTCGCGCGATGTACGAGACGCTTGGTAGAGAATTACAGAAGCTTACGAGGGTACGTTTTGTAAGTCCTCATGGAGACAAACGAAAGGCTGAGATCGTTCGGCTGATTTCGCTAGAGGATGCGAAGAAGATGATTGGTTTGGCAAAGAAAGGCGCGGCTTCCTGTCGCCCAGTCATTCTCGGCGTTTGCTCGAGTCGCGAGCCTTGTCCGTACGGCGGAATTGACAACATTGCCCATTGCGGTGGCGGTGATTCAGCGGATGCAAAACCTTGCCCTGATGTGCTGTATGACTCAGAACAATCGGGCGCGGTAGCTGATCTTGAACATGTACTCAAAGAGCGTCTTGCTACTGCACAGGATGGGAGTCCGCTAATGGAATCATTGATGGCTCAACAGCGAAGCGTAGAGAGCTTCCGGCGTGTCGTAGGGAGCGCAAATGGACTTTAAACGCCCTGCTCGCGGCAGCGCGGCTGATCAATACCGTGATGCTTTTGAGCGCCTGAAATTGAATAGGCCACAGCTTCTACCAAAGGGGACACCGGTCACTCAGAACAACGTGGCCAAAGAGGCCGGGAGCGATCCGTCAGCGCTTAAGAAATCTCGTTTCCCGAGTCTCATCGCAGAGATTAAAACCTACGTGGAACAACATGCGGCGGTGCGACCTCCTTCGTTGAACAAGGTAAATCTTCTCGCCCGCCAGAAAAGCCGCACCCTGCGTGATCGGATTGAGCAAGTTGCCCGGCAGCGAGATCAGCTCGCAAGCTTGTTGAGCGAAGCGGATGCGAAAATTATTGAACTGTATGACCGTATCGCTGAGCTTGAGCGGCAGTTGCCTGCGTCAAATATAATTTCGTTGGATCCTCGCGGGCCGAGAAAGCTTTGAGATAACAGCGCGCATGGAGCTAGGCGCCTGGGCATTGCCGATCTGGTGCGGCAATTGCCTGCCTCAAATATGCTGCTTATAGATCCGCTGGGCCGCAGAGAATTTGGTTCCACCCGACGAAATTGCTATTTGCCGGGATTGACCGGCCGATGAATTAGGCGTTAACTGTATGTATATACAGTTTTCTCTAGGCTTCATATTATGATCATCACCTTCTTAGGAATGCCGACGGGCGGCGCTACAATGGTTCCTTCTTACTCCTTTCGCGTGCCGGCCGGCTTTCCCTCCCCGGCATCCGATCACTTAGAAAAAATTGTTTCTCTTGATGAGCTGTTCGATCTGCGAGCGCCCCACGTCTATTTGGTCAAAGTGGAAGGCGACAGCATGCAGGGCGCCGGTATTTTCTCGGGTGACGTCGTCATCGTGGATCGAGGCCGTGACGCGGAGCATGGCGATATCATCGTTGCCGCAGTGAACAATGAGCCGGTATGCAAGTGGTTGCATCGCCGGGACGGGGTCGTAATCCTCAAGTCGGAAAACCCAGCTTATCCCGCCAGATACATTCTCGAAGGTGACGACTTTCCGGTTTGGGGAGTGGTCCGCTTCAGTGTGCGCGATCATGCACGGTGAAAAAGTGTTTGCGCTGGTCGATTGCAACTCGTTCTATGCGAGCTGTGAGCGCGTCTTTAGACCAGATTTGGCCAAGATCCCAATTGTAGTACTCAGCAACAACGACGGGTGTGTGATAGCTCGATCCTACGATGCAAAACCATTCGTAAAAATGGGCGAACCATATTTCCAAATTCGAGACAAACTGAAGCAGCACGGAATTGTACCTTTTTCCAGCAATTATGCCCTGTATGGCGACATGTCCGAGCGCGTCATGACCATTTTGGAATCTACGGTCGACTCCTGGGAACGGTACTCGATCGATGAAATCTGGCTAAGCGTGGGCGGTATGCCCGGTAACCTTGAGGCATTCGGCCGTGAACTTCGGTCTCGCGTATTACGCTGCACGAGCATCCCGGTCGGTGTTGGAATAGCATCCACTAAAACCCTTGCCAAGTTGGCCAACCACACCGCCAAGCGCTTGCAGGCTCAAACGGGAGGCGTTGTGGATATCCGTGATCCTTTCAAGCGAGACTGGGTTTTGCGTAACACCGCGGTAAGGGAGGTCTGGGGAGTTGGCAGGCGAATGACAGCGCACTTGGAATCCATGGGCATCCTGAGGGCTATGGACTTGGCAAAGGCTGATCCCAAGATGCTGCGGCAAAAATTCAGCGTGGTGGTGGAGAAGACCGCCCTTGAACTGGCAGGCATATGTTGCTTGGATGTTGAAGAGGTCGAGCCGCCAAAGCAAGAGATCTGCTGCAGCCGGGCATTTGGCAAACGCCTCACAGAGATTGAACCGATCAAGCAGGCGGTGGCCACTTACGTTGGACGCGCAGCGGAAAAACTCCGAGCTCAAGGTTCGATGTGCAAGCGCATGCGAGTGAGCATCCGCACTGGTATGTTCAATCCTGACGAGGCCCATTACGCCCAGGGAGTGATGGTAGAACTGCCTTACCCGACATGTGACACTCTGCTCATGACGCGAATGGCTACCGACGCAGTGGCTAAAATCTTTCGTCCCGGCTTCCGTTACAGCAAAGCTGAGGTGCTTTTGATGGATCTGAGGCAGCCAGGTGAGTTCACCGAAGATCTGTTTGCCCCCAAGCAATCTGCAGAATGCGTTCGGCTGATGCAGGTCTTGGACAATATCAACGGAAGATGGGGCCGGGGCACACTGCGGGCTGCCAGTGTTCCAGCATCACCTGACTGGGGTATGCGCCGTGAAATGATGAGCCGATCTTATACTACCAAGCTGGACGAACTTTGGATGGTGCGCTGCGATTAGGCGAGGCGTAACCCAAGTATTTACGCTAGATGCGCACCATTATCCTTCAGCGTTGGTAAATGCCAGGTTGACTCTGGTATAGAGATCCATCCCCTTCAACTTACCGGACGGAGGCTTGTACGTGTTGGACAAAAAAATGCCCGAAGCCCTCAGAGAGGCGAGGTGGTACAGACCGGGGCTTTGACTTATAGTGATGTCAAAATGACAGTTCTATATTGGGAGTTTGAAAGTGAAAGGAACACGTTTTGCGTTGGTGATGGCCACCTTGATGTTTTGTGGCCAGTCGTATGCTGCCCCAAACACTGATAAGGACCTGCTGAGCAGTTGAAAAAAAGCAGAGGCTTATATTGATAGCGGCCTTCAAGGGCCTGCCAACTTGAGCATGGGGCAATGTTACGGCATGGTTAATGCGGTGCGGGACATGCTGTGGCTTGCACAGGATTCGCTTGCGCGAATATCAAAGCTTGCCTGCCGGGCGGTCTGACCACTGGAAAAAGCACGGCCATCGTTGTCGACTTTCTAGAGCGTAATCCGCCCATGCAACAGCTACCAGATACGGCGGCGGCTCTGGAGTCCTTTAGGGCGGCCTTTCCCTGCCGAAACTGACCCCCAGCGTTACGAATAACGGTGTTTATGGTAAATTTCCGGTTCCCAGGCACGAACACGCTCCAGCGCTAAACTTGGTAAAAATAGTTCACCTCACCCGTGTGCAATCATCGAGCTTTCCATCCATATTATTCAGACGCCTATCATAATAGCCCTCGGTCCTGCCATTTTCGGTAATCGTCTCATAGTTATAGGTAGCTGCCTTATCTGAAACTTTATAATTGCCGCTCCCTTGGCGCTTATCATCTGTAAGCTCGACTATTTCAAATGTGCCATCATCCTTCAACGTCTCTTCCCACCTATATGTCAACGCCAACCCAAAACTGACCCCTTTACTGCATTTTTCGCCAACTGAAATCTGACCCCCTCGGCCTGCTTTTAAACGCTCTTCACCGCTCGCGCAGGGCTGGTACCCGCCTTGCGTTTATCCT
>NZ_JAIWJA010000022.1 GCF_020515695.1 Pseudomonas sp. MWU16-30317
GTGGCTGAACTGGCGCGGGTGGCGCGGCGCGGCGCGACGGTGGCGATCGAGCAAGGAGCGGTACGCGGCGATGCGCCGCTGACGCCGATCCAGACCTGGTTCATGGCGACGGACATCCCCCAGCGCGACCACTGGAACCAGGCGGTGATGCTGGCGCCGCGCGCGCGGCTGCAGGCAGACTTGCTGGCGCGTGCGCTGCGGATGATCGTCGATCATCATGATGCGCTGCGCGGACGTTTGCAGCAGGGCCAAGTGAACTACGACGGCGACGCGCACAACCCGCTCTGGCAGCGTGAAGCCATGGACGACACCGCCCTGGCTGCGGTAGCCGATGAAGCCCAGCGCAGCCTCGATCTGCAGCACGGCACGCTGCTGCGCGCAGTGCTGATCGAGCGCCCGGACGGCGAACAACGCCTGTTGCTGGTGGTGCATCACTGGGTGATCGACGGCGTGTCGTGGCGCATCGTGCTGGAAGATTTGCAAGCGGTTTACACGGCCCTCGAGAACGGCCAGCCGGCCCACCTGCCGGCCAAGACCGACAGCTTCAAGACCTGGGCGCAGCGCCTGCAAAGCTGGGCATCCAGTGCCCGCCAGACCGCGCAGCTTGCCTACTGGCACACCAGTTTAAGCGGCCGCGACGATACCTTGCCCTGTGATTTCCCTCAGGGTAGACGCTTGCAGGCCGACGCAACCTTTGTGAGCAGCCAACTGGACGCCGTGCAAACCCGTCATCTGTTGCAGCACGCCGCTCAGGCCTACCGCACCCAGATCAACGATCTGCTGCTGACTGCCTTGAGCCGCGTGCTGTGCCGCTGGACCGAGCAACCTTGTGCGTTGATCCGCCTTGAGGGCCACGGCCGCGAGGATTTGTTCGATGATCTGGACATCACTCGCACGGTGGGCTGGTTTACCAGCGTGTACCCAGTGTGCCTGTGCCCCGCCATCGGCATGGGCGAGTCCATCAAGGCGATCAAGGAGCAACTGCGGGCCGTGCCTGACAAAGGCATTGGCTACGGCGCGTTACGCTATCTGGGCGATGAATCGACGCAGGATGCGCTGGCATCTTTGCCGCAAGGCCAGATCGTCTTCAACTATCTGGGGCAATTCGACCAGAGTGTTGACCCGCGCACCGGCTACTTCGCTGCCAGTGGTGAAGACAGTGGCAGCAAGCAGGATCCCCTGGCGCCGTTGCCGGCGTTGATCAGCATCAATGGTCTGATACATGACGGTGTGCTGCAGCTGACCTGGACGTACAGCCGGCAGGTCTGGCGCGCGCAAACCTTGCAACAGCTGGCGGACGCACTGACTCAGGAGTTGCTGGCGTTGATCGAGCACTGCATGGACACGCAATCTGCCGGGCTGACCCCTTCAGACTTTCCGCTGGCCGGCCTTGATCAGGCGCAGCTCGACCGCCTGCCAGTACCGGCACGTGAAGTGGCCGACCTGTATCCGCTGTCGCCGATGCAGCAAGGCATGCTGTTCCACAGCCTCGGCCAGCGGGAGGGCGTGGCCTACGTCAACCAATTACGGGTCGATGTAGCGGGGCTGGATGTCGAGCGGTTCCGGGCGGCCTGGCAGGCCAGCCTCGACGCCCACGAAGTGCTGCGCGCCCGTTTCCTCGGCGACCAGGCACCGCCCCTGCAGTTGATTCGCAAGCAGGTCAGCTTGCCGTTCAGCCAACACGACTGGCAAGCATACGACGCGCTGCCAGCGGCGCTGGATGCCGTCGCGGCCAGCGATCGTCTGCGCGGCTTCGATCTGCAAAACGAAACGCTGCTGCGCTTGACGGTCATCAAGACCGGGCCCGGCCAGCATCATCTGATCTATACCAACCACCATATCCTGCTGGACGGCTGGAGCAGTTCACGGCTGCTGGGCGAGGTGCTGCAGCGCTATGCGGGTGCTGCTGTCGAGGCACCCAGCGGGCGTTTTCGTGATTACATCCAGTGGCTGGGCCGCCAGGATGCCAGCGCCGACCAGGCGTTCTGGCGTGAGCAACTGCGCGGTTTCGAGCAACCGACGCGTCTGGTCCAGGCGATCAAGCGCGAAGACGATGCACTCGACGCAGGGCGCGGAGAGTGGCACCAGCGCTTCGACACGGCGGCCACGCGGCGTCTGGTGGAGTTCAGCCGTCAGCAGCGGGTCACAGTCAACACGGTGGTGCAAGCCGCCTGGCTGTTGCTGCTGCATCGCTATACCGGCCAAGCCTGCGTGAGTGTCGGTGCGACCGTGGCCGGGCGGCCGGTAGGATTGACGGGCATCGAAGAGCAGTTGGGTCTGTTCATCAACACCTTGCCGGTGATTTCTCAGGTGCGTGCCGAACAGCCCCTCGGGCAATGGCTGCAGCAGTTGCAGGCGCAGAACTCGAGCCTGCGTGAGCACGAGCACACGCCGCTGTACGATGTGCAGCGCTGGGCGGGTCAGGCGGGCGCAAGCCTGTTCGACACGCTGCTGGTATTCGAGAATTATCCGGTGTCAGAAGCCTTGCAGCAGGGCGCGCCGGCAGGCTTGAGCTTCGGTGCGGTGACCAGCCTGGAGCAGACCCACTACCCGCTGACCTTGGCGCTGGGGTTGGGCGAGCAACTCAACGTGCACTACAGCTTCGACCGTGCCTGCTTGAGCGCCGACCGTGTGCAGCAGATAGGTGAGCACTGGCGCAGCTTGCTGGAACAGATAGGCGCCAACGCCGATCTGCCCTCGGGGGCACTGGAGATAATCGGCAGCGTCGAGCGTCAGCGCATCCAGACGCGTAACGATACCGCCGTCGTCGCGCCTCTCGAGCAGCCGATACATCGGCTGATCGAAGCTCAGGTGGCGCAAACCCCCGACGCCATTGCGTTGGTATTCGGCGAGCAGTCGCTGACTTACGCCCAGCTCAATGCCCGGGCCAACGACTTGGCGCACCGGCTGCAGGCCAGGGGTGTAGGGCCGGACGTACCGGTCGGCGTGGCCGCGCATCGAAGCCTGGACATGGTGATCGGCTTGCTGGCGATTCTCAAGGCAGGCGGTGCCTACGTGCCGTTCGATCCCGAGTATCCGCTCGATCGGTTGACGTACATGCTGCAGGACAGTGGCGTCACGCTGCTGCTGACCCAGACGGCCTTGGTGGAGCACCTGCCCGTCACCGACGCGGTCCATGTCATCTGCCTGGACGCACCGGCACTCGCTGAGGCCTCTGCACAGCGGGGCAATCTGTTGTCCAGCAGCCATGCCGACAACCTTGCCTACATCATTTATACCTCCGGCTCGACGGGGCGACCCAAGGGGGCTGGCAACAGCCACCGGGCCTTGAACAATCGACTGAGCTGGATGCAACGGGCCTATGCGATAGGCGCCGCGGACGTGGTGCTGCAAAAGACCCCATTCAGTTTCGATGTATCGGTCTGGGAATTCTTCTGGCCGCTGCTCAGCGGCGCGCGCCTGGTATTGGCGCAACCTGGCGAGCATCGCGATCCCCAGCGCCTGCTGGAAACCATGGTTGCTCACGGCGTCACCACGGTGCATTTTGTGCCGTCGATGCTGCAGGCTTTCATGGGCGCTGTGCAGGCAGAGCGCTGCACTCGCCTTCAGCGGCTGATCTGCAGCGGCGAGGCCTTGTCGGGCGAGTTGGCACAACAGGTCATGAGCCGCTTGCCGGCGGTGAACCTGTTCAACCTGTACGGGCCCACCGAGGCGGCGATCGATGTGACTCACTGGCACTGCACTGCGCAAGATCGGCACAGTGTGCCGATTGGTGTGCCGATCGATAACCTGCGTACCTATAGCGTCGATCTGGCGCTGTGCCCCGTCGCCTGTGGGGTTGCAGGTGAGCTGATGCTGGCCGGTACAGGCCTTGCCCGCGGTTATCACGCTCGGCCGGCACTGACCGCCGAGCGTTTCATTCCCGATCCATTTGCCGCGCAACCGGGTGGTCGCCTGTACCGCACCGGTGATCTGGCGCGCTATCGCGCCGACGGGGTGATCGATTACCTGGGGCGCCTGGATCATCAGGTCAAGATTCGTGGCTTGCGAATCGAGCTGGGGGAGATCGCCTCGCGAATACTCGACCTCGAGTCTGTGAGTGAAGCGGTGGTGATCGACGTCGAGCATCACTCGGGTTGCCAGTTGATCGCTTACGTCCTGTACCACGAAGGCCATGACGCTGAGGGCGCTCCAGCCCAGTGGATCGACTCGATTCATGAGTATCTGCGCAGCTGCCTACCGGCGTTCATGCTGCCCAGCGCGATAGTGAGGCTGCCCGCTATGCCCAAGACGCCCAATGGCAAGCTTGATCGCAAAGCGCTGCCGCCGCCCCGGCGCAGTGCGGGCGAAGGCGCGAGAGCGTTGCCCGAGGGGGCCTTGGCCCAGCAAGTCGCGGCTATCTGGGCGCAGGTACTGGGTATCGACAGCGTGGGCGCAGAGGATGACTTTTTCCATTTGGGCGGGCATTCGTTGTTGGCGGTTCAAGTGCTGGTCAGGGTCCGCGATCAATTAGGGCGAGACGTGCCCTTGGCGACGTTGTTCGAGCACCCGGGACTGGCAGACTTTTGTGCCCAGCTGGCACCACAGGTCGATGAACAGGAGAGCGTGCAGGCGCAATTGGCTAAATCGCTCGAGGTACTCAAACGTCTATCTAGCGAGGAAGTGAACGAGCTGATTTCTTAGAAGAGGTTTTACATGCAAGCGCTGCTCGACTCCGTAAAGTCATTGTCTGCGGATGAACGCAAAGCCCTTGCGGCTTTGCTCAAAAAGCAGGGGGTGAACCTGTATGGGGTCACCCCCATCGGCCTACGCGACACGGGTGACCAGCCGGGGCTCTCTTATGCCCAGCGGCGCCAGTGGGTTCTTTGGCAACTGGAACCTGACAGTGCGGCTTACAACCTGCCGGTTGCCCTGCGCCTGACCGGGCCTTTGCATGTCGAAGCACTCGGGCGCAGTTTCAGCGCGCTGATCGCGCGCCACGAGACCCTACGCACCCGCTTCGCAGAAGTCGATGGCTTGCCGGTGCAGGTCATCGAGTCGGCCGAGCCGCTGCGCCTGGTGGTCGAGTCGTTGCCGGATGTCGACCCCGCCAGCGTGCAGGCCTGGGTCGCCGCCGAGGCAGCGCAGCCCTTCGATCTGCAGCACGGGCCGCTGTTGCGGGTGCGCTTGCTGCGCGTGGCCCACGACCAGCATGTGCTGACCTTGACGCTGCACCATATCGTCTCCGACGGTTGGTCGACGCCGATTCTGGTCCGTGAACTGATCGCCTTGTACGAGGGCTTTTGCCAGGGTCGCGAGGTCAGCTTACCGGCCTTGCCGATCCAGTACGCCGACTATGCGCAGTGGCAGCGGCAGTGGATGGACGCCGGCGAGCGCGAGCGGCAACTGGCCTATTGGCAGGCGCAACTGGGTGACGAACAGCCGGTGCTGGAATTGCCGATGGATCGCTTGCGCCCGGCGCGGTCGAGCTTTCGCGGGGCGCGTTTGCCGGTACCGCTCAGCCCGGCGCTGAGCCAGGCGCTGCAGGGCCTGGCGCGGGAGCGCGGGGTGACGTTGTTCATGCTGTTGCTGGCGTCGTTCCAGACCCTGTTGCACCGCTACAGCGGCCAGCGCGACATTC
>NZ_JAIWJA010000023.1 GCF_020515695.1 Pseudomonas sp. MWU16-30317
CACTTTCACTGGTGTTCATTCAGGCTAAGGTAAAATTTGTGAGTGACTCTTAAGAGTTTTGCGAATTTTCGGCGAATGTCGTCTTCACAGTATAACCAGATTGCTTGGGGTTATATGGTCAAGTGAAGAAGCGCATACGGTGGATGCCTTGGCAGTCAGAGGCGATGAAAGACGTGGTAGCCTGCGAAAAGCTTCGGGGAGTCGGCAAACAGACTGTGATCCGGAGATGTCTGAATGGGGGAACCCAGCCATCATAAGATGGTTATCCTGCACTGAATACATAGGTGCTGGAAGCGAACCAGGGGAACTGAAACATCTAAGTACCCTGAGGAAAAGAAATCAACCGAGATTCCCTTAGTAGTGGCGAGCGAACGGGGACCAGCCCTTAAGTGGCTTTGAGATTAGCGGAACGCTCTGGAAAGTGCGGCCATAGTGGGTGATAGCCCTGTACGCGAAAATCTCTTGGTCATGAAATCGAGTAGGACGGGGCACGAGAAACCTTGTCTGAATATGGGGGGACCATCCTCCAAGGCTAAATACTACTGACTGACCGATAGTGAACTAGTACCGTGAGGGAAAGGCGAAAAGAACCCCGGAGAGGGGAGTGAAATAGATCCTGAAACCGTATGCGTACAAGCAGTGGGAGCAGACTTTGTTCTGTGACTGCGTACCTTTTGTATAATGGGTCAGCGACTTATTTTCAGTGGCGAGCTTAACCGAATAGGGGAGGCGTAGCGAAAGCGAGTGTTAATAGCGCGTTTAGTCGCTGGGAATAGACCCGAAACCGGGCGATCTATCCATGGGCAGGTTGAAGGTTGGGTAACACTAACTGGAGGACCGAACCGACTACCGTTGAAAAGTTAGCGGATGACCTGTGGATCGGAGTGAAAGGCTAATCAAGCTCGGAGATAGCTGGTTCTCCTCGAAAGCTATTTAGGTAGCGCCTCATGTATCACTGTAGGGGGTAGAGCACTGTTTCGGCTAGGGGGTCATCCCGACTTACCAAACCGATGCAAACTCCGAATACCTACAAGTGCCGAGCATGGGAGACACACGGCGGGTGCTAACGTCCGTCGTGAAAAGGGAAACAACCCAGACCGTCAGCTAAGGTCCCAAAATCCTGGTTAAGTGGGAAACGATGTGGGAAGGCTTAGACAGCTAGGAGGTTGGCTTAGAAGCAGCCACCCTTTAAAGAAAGCGTAATAGCTCACTAGTCGAGTCGGCCTGCGCGGAAGATGTAACGGGGCTCAAACCAGGTACCGAAGCTACGGGTATCACCTTCTGGTGATGCGGTAGAGGAGCGTTCTGTAAGCCTGTGAAGGTGAGTTGAGAAGCTTGCTGGAGGTATCAGAAGTGCGAATGCTGACATGAGTAACGACAATGGGTGTGAAAAACACCCACGCCGAAAGACCAAGGTTTCCTGCGCAACGTTAATCGACGCAGGGTTAGTCGGTCCCTAAGGCGAGGCTGAAAAGCGTAGTCGATGGAAAACAGGTTAATATTCCTGTACTTCTGGTTACTGCGATGGAGGGACGGAGAAGGCTAGGCCAGCTTGGCGTTGGTTGTCCAAGTTTAAGGTGGTAGGCTGAGATCTTAGGTAAATCCGGGATCTTAAGGCCGAGAGCTGATGACGAGTGCTCATTAGAGCGCGAAGTGGTTGATGCCATGCTTCCAAGAAAAGCTTCTAAGCTTCAGGTAACCAGGAACCGTACCCCAAACCGACACAGGTGGTTGGGTAGAGAATACCAAGGCGCTTGAGAGAACTCGGGTGAAGGAACTAGGCAAAATGGCACCGTAACTTCGGGAGAAGGTGCGCCGGTGAGGGTGAAGGACTTGCTCCGTAAGCTCATGCCGGTCGAAGATACCAGGCCGCTGCGACTGTTTATTAAAAACACAGCACTCTGCAAACACGAAAGTGGACGTATAGGGTGTGACGCCTGCCCGGTGCCGGAAGGTTAATTGATGGGGTTAGCTCACGCGAAGCTCTTGATCGAAGCCCCGGTAAACGGCGGCCGTAACTATAACGGTCCTAAGGTAGCGAAATTCCTTGTCGGGTAAGTTCCGACCTGCACGAATGGCGTAACGATGGCGGCGCTGTCTCCACCCGAGACTCAGTGAAATTGAAATCGCTGTGAAGATGCAGTGTATCCGCGGCTAGACGGAAAGACCCCGTGAACCTTTACTATAGCTTTGCACTGGACTTTGAATTTGCTTGTGTAGGATAGGTGGGAGGCTTTGAAGCGAGGACGCCAGTTCTTGTGGAGCCAACCTTGAAATACCACCCTGGCAACTTTGAGGTTCTAACTCAGGTCCGTTATCCGGATCGAGGACAGTGTATGGTGGGTAGTTTGACTGGGGCGGTCTCCTCCTAAAGAGTAACGGAGGAGTACGAAGGTGCGCTCAGACCGGTCGGAAATCGGTCGTAGAGTATAAAGGCAAAAGCGCGCTTGACTGCGAGACAGACACGTCGAGCAGGTACGAAAGTAGGTCTTAGTGATCCGGTGGTTCTGTATGGAAGGGCCATCGCTCAACGGATAAAAGGTACTCCGGGGATAACAGGCTGATACCGCCCAAGAGTTCATATCGACGGCGGTGTTTGGCACCTCGATGTCGGCTCATCACATCCTGGGGCTGAAGCCGGTCCCAAGGGTATGGCTGTTCGCCATTTAAAGTGGTACGCGAGCTGGGTTTAGAACGTCGTGAGACAGTTCGGTCCCTATCTGCCGTGGACGTTTGAGATTTGAGAGGGGCTGCTCCTAGTACGAGAGGACCGGAGTGGACGAACCTCTGGTGTTCCGGTTGTCACGCCAGTGGCATTGCCGGGTAGCTATGTTCGGGAAAGATAACCGCTGAAAGCATCTAAGCGGGAAACTTGCCTCAAGATGAGATCTCACTGGAACCTTGAGTTCCCTAAAGGGCCGTCGAAGACTACGACGTTGATAGGTTGGGTGTGTAAGCGCTGTGAGGCGTTGAGCTAACCAATACTAATTGCCCGTGAGGCTTGACCATATAACACCCAAGCAATTTGCGACTCGAAAGAGCATCAGATTGCGGTGACTGTGGAGATGACACGAACCGAAAGTTCGTCGACTCTGAAGCGA
>NZ_JAIWJA010000024.1 GCF_020515695.1 Pseudomonas sp. MWU16-30317
CCGCTCAGCCCGGCGCTGAGCCAGGCGCTGCAGGGCCTGGCGCGGGAGCGCGGGGTGACGTTGTTCATGCTGTTGCTGGCGTCGTTCCAGACCCTGTTGCACCGCTACAGCGGCCAGCGCGACATTCGCGTCGGGGTGCCGGTGGCCAACCGCAACCGGGTCGAGACTGAGGGGTTGATCGGCTTTTTCGTCAACACCCAGGTGCTGCGAGCGCAGTTCGACAGCGGCCAGCGTTTCGAGCAGATACTGATGCAGGTGCGCCAGGCGGCGCTGGAGGCGCAGGCGCATCAGGACCTGCCCTTCGAGGAGCTGGTGGAGGCGCTGCAACCCGAGCGCAGCGTCAGCCACAGCCCGTTGTTCCAGGTGATGTACAACCACCAGAGCGCGAGCAAGACCGGCGCGCAGCAGCTGTCGGGGCTGCAGATCGAGCGGATCGAAGGGCAGGCGCAGGTGGCCAAGTTCGACCTGAGCCTGGACAGCTACGAGAGCGACGGGCAGGTGAGTGCGGCGCTGCTGTACGCCACTGACCTGTTCGACGCCGCGACTATCGAGCGGTTGGCCGCGCACTGGTTGACCTTGCTCGAAGCGATCTGCCGCGATCCGAGCCAGGCAGTGGCCACGCTGCCGTTGATGGCGGCCCAGGAGCGTGAGGCGTTGTTGCAGGCTTGGGACCAGAGCGGTGCGCCGGTGGAAATGCCTGCCGTGCATCGCCTCTTCGAGGCCCAGGTACAACGCACGCCCCAGGCCGTGGCCGTGATCGCCGGCGATTGCCGGCTGAGCTACGCGCAACTCAACGCCCAGGCCAACCGGCTGGCGCACTGGCTGATCGGCCAGGGCGTGGGCCCGGAAGTGCGGGTGGCGATTGCCATGAGCCGCAGCGAGCAGAGCCTGGTGGCCTTTTTGGCGGTGCTCAAGGCCGGCGGCGCCTACGTGCCGCTGGACGTGGCCTACCCGGCCGAGCGCCTGCTGCACATGATGAACGACAGCCGCGCGGCGCTGGTGCTCAGCGAAGATCGATGGTTAGCCCGCTTGCCGCTGCCCCAGGGCACGCCGGGAGTGGCCGTGGATCGGCTGGAAGCACTGGCCCTCTGTAGCGACACCAACCCGACCATGGACGTGGCCCCCGGCAACCTTGCCTACGTGATCTACACCTCCGGCTCGACCGGCCTGCCCAAGGGTGTGGCGGTGGAGCACGGGCCGTTGGCGATGCACATCCAGGCCACTGGCGAGCGCTATGAGACCAGCCCGGCGGATTGCGAATTGCACTTCATGTCCTTTGCCTTCGACGGCGCCCACGAAGGCTGGATGCACCCGTTGATCAACGGTGCGCGCGTGCTGGTGCGCGACGATCGGATCTGGCTGCCGGACGAAACCTGTGCGCAGATGCACCGCCACGGGGTGACCATCGGCGTGTTCCCGCCGATCTATCTGCAGCAGTTGGCCGAGCATGTGCAGCGCGAAGGCGCGGGTGCCGAGCCGCCGGTGCGGGTCTACTGTTTTGGTGGCGAAGCGGTGTCCCAGGCCAGCTACGAGCTGGCCCACCGGGTGCTGCGGCCACGCTGGATCTTCAACGGCTACGGCCCGACCGAAACCGTGGTCACTCCGCTGATCTGGAAGGCTGGCGCCAGCGACCGCTGCGGGGCGGCCTACGCGCCGATCGGCGAGCTGGTCGGTCAGCGCAGCGGCTATGTGCTGAACGCCGAACTGGAGCTGCAACCGCAGGGCCTGGCCGGCGAGCTGTACCTGGGCGGGCAGGGCGTGGCGCGGGGGTATCTGGACCGCGCGGGCCTCACCGCCGAGCGCTTCGTGCCCGACCTCTACGGCGCACCGGGCGCCCGGCTGTACCGCAGCGGCGACCAGACGCGCTACCGCCGCGATGGGCTGATGGAGTACCTGAGCCGGGTCGATCATCAGGTCAAGGTGCGTGGTTTTCGGATCGAACTGGGTGAGGTCGAGGCTCGGCTGCTGGCCCACGCGCAGGTCCGCGAAGCGGTGGTGCTGGCCCAGGACGGCCCGGCCGGCAAGCAACTGGTGGGCTACGTGGTGGTCAGCGATGGTTTGCAAGCCGCCGAACTGCGCCAGCAGCTCAAGACGCAGCTGCCCGACTACATGGTGCCCAGCCACGTGCTGGTGATCCCGGCGCTGCCCCTGACACCCAACGGCAAGCTCGACCGCAAGGCCTTGCCGCTGCCGGATGCAAGCGCCTTGCAGGCCGGTTACGTGGCGCCACGCAGCGACATCGAGGTGCAGTTGGCGGCGATCTGGAGCGACGTGCTGAAGCTGGCGCGGGTCGGTCTGGACGACAACTTCTTCGAGCTCGGTGGCGACTCGATCATGTCGATCCAGGTGGTCAGCCGCGCCCGCCATCAGGGCCTGCACATCACCCCCAAGCAGCTCTTCGAGCACCAGACGGTGGCTGAACTGGCGCGGGTGGCGCGGCGCGGCGCGACGGTGGCGATCGAGCAAGGAGCGGTACGCGGCGATGCGCCGCTGACGCCGATCCAGACCTGGTTCATGGCGACGGACATCCCCCAGCGCG
>NZ_JAIWJA010000025.1 GCF_020515695.1 Pseudomonas sp. MWU16-30317
TGTCACCGCCAATGTAAAACTGACCCCCTAACGCCAACTCAATTTTGACCCCCTGGGCGATCATGGTGGCTTTGAGCTGCCGAGATGTTGACCCAGGAGCAGTCAGTGGAAATCAAGGTATTGGCCCGTCAGGGCATGGGTATCAAAACCATCGCGCGCACGCTCGGGCTGTCGCGCAACACCGTGCGCAGGTATCTGCGCGGCGAAGCCGATCAGCCGTGTTATCCGGCAAGGCCGACCCGGCCGGCCAAGCTCGACCCCTTCAAGGCCTACCTGCAAGAGCGCATAGATGCAGCCCGGCCGCATTGGATTCCCGCGACAGTGCTGCTTCGCGAAATTCAGGCGCAAGGCTATGCCGGTGGAGTCAGCCGGCTCAAATCCTGGCTGGCGCCCTTCAAGCGTCCGGTGCACGACCCGGTTGTGCGCTTCGAAACCTTGCCCGGTCAGCAACTTCAGGTCGACTTCACCACCATTCGCAGGGGCCGTGACCCGCTCAAAGCCTTTGTCGCAACGCTTGGCTACAGCCGCGCCACCTTCGTCTGCTTCGGCGCTCGCGAGGACAGCGATGCGTGGCTAAACGGTTTGCGCGAGGCCTTCGCCTTTTTCGGCGGAGTGCCGGAAGAGGCGCTGTTCGACAACGCCGGCGCGATCATCCTTGAGCGCGATGCGTATGGTGCTGGCCAGCATCGCTGGCATCCTCGACTGCTGGCACTGGCCGACGAATACGGTTTTCGGCCGCGCGTTTGCCGGCCCTACCGCGCAAAAACCAAGGGTAAGGTCGAGCGTTTCAACGGCTACCTCAAAGGCAGTTTCATCACGCCACTGGCGGCCACACTCAAGAGCGCGGGTTTGCCGTTGGACGTCGCCACCGCCAATGCCCACATCGGGCGCTGGCTCGATGAAGTCGCGCATCAGCGGATTCATGGCACCACAGGGGTTAAGCCGGCAGCGCGTCTGGCCGAAGAGCGCGACGTCTTGTTACCGCTACCGGCCAGCAGGGTGAGCACTCTGGCGCTACCTCTTTTGCGGCCAGGCCGCGTGCTACCGCACGAGAGCTTGCAGCACCCGCTCTCGGTTTACGATGAGTTGCTGGAGACACGTCGATGAACCTTCAGCACGCGCGCATCATCGAAATGTGCCAGCAGCTCAAGCTGGAGCGGATGGCCGCAGACTGGGCTGGCTTGGCCCAGCAAGCCGCCGCTCAGGAGCAGAGCTTCGCCGACTTCCTGGAGCATTTGCTGCGCGTAGAGGCTGAGGCACGCACCGAGCGATCACGCCAAACCCTACTGAAGATGGCGACACTGCCCGCTCTCAAAACGCTGGAGCAATACGATTTTGCCTTCGCCAGCGGCGCGCCACGCGCGCAGTTGCAAGAGCTGGCGGGACTCAGCTTTATCGAGCGCGCTGAGAACATCGTTTTGCTCGGCCCCAGCGGTGTGGGCAAAACGCATCTGGCCTGCGCATTGGCCTATCGTGCAACGTTGGCTGGAATCAAAACTCGCTTCATCACCGCTGCCGACCTGATGCTGCAACTCGCCGCCGCACACCGGCAGGATCGCCTGAAGGAATACTTCAACCGCGCGGTGATGGGCCCACGACTGTTGGTGATCGACGAGATCGGATACCTGCCTTTCGGACGTGATGAAGCCAATCTGTTCTTCAACGTCGTTGCCCGCCGATACGAGCGCGGCAGCATGATCCTCACCAGCAACCTGCCGTTCACCCAGTGGGCGGGCACTTTCGCCGATGATCAGACGTTGACGGCCGCGATGCTGGATCGTTTGTTACATCATGCGCATATCGTGCAGATATCCGGCGATAGCTACCGGCTCAAGGATAAACGCAAGGCGGGTACCAGCCCTGCGCGAGCGGTGAAGAGCGTTTAAAAGCAGGCCGAGGGGGTCAGATTTCAGTTGGCGAAAAATGCAGTAAAGGGGTCAGTTTTGGGTTGGCGTTGACA
>NZ_JAIWJA010000027.1 GCF_020515695.1 Pseudomonas sp. MWU16-30317
TTAAAAAACCGCCTCCCCGGCGCGCCGCGGCCCACTGGACTAGAAACACTACGTACTACACTGAACTCTCTGGACAGTGGTCGCTGGCTTTTTGGAGGCTAAGTCCCCGTCAAAAAACTTGACCCAGGGGAAGCTGCGGACCCGTTAGTGGTGGCGCTTTAATGACCCCGTTTAGGAATGTGATTTGATCCGAGTCCCCGTCCAGTCCATCCTTTGACTGGAGGTGTGTATGAAAAAGCGTGGTTCAGAACGCAAAGGATTACCCGTTATCCATACTCGGGCGGCAGGCATTGACATTGGTTCACGCTTTCATGTGGTTGCTGTTCCCGCAGATCTCGCAGAGAGCCCGGTGCAAACCTTCAAGGCCTTCACTGCTGATCTTGATCGCATGGCTGACTGGTTGGTGAGTCTCGGAATTACTACAGTCGCCATGGAGTCGACTGGTGTTTACTGGATTCCGGTGTATGAGATCCTTGAAGCCCATGGCCTACAGGTGGTACTGGCGAATGCTCGGGATGCCCGCGCAGTGCCGGGACGCAAAACCGATGTGAATGATGCTCAGTGGATTCAACGGCTTCATTCCTGTGGGTTGCTGAGGGCTAGCTTCCACCCGGATCGAGAAATTGCGGCGCTACGTAGTTATCTCAGACTCCGCGAGCGTCATCTGGACTATGCGGCCGCGCATATTCAACACATGCAAAAAGCCCTGACGCACATGAATGTGCAGCTGCATCACGTAGTCTCGGATATCACCGGCTTGACCGGTATGCGGATCATTCGAGCCATAGTTGCAGGCGAGCGGAGTCCATCGGTGCTAGCTGCGATGAGTGATCGGCGTTGTAAGGCTGGTGTAGATGTCATCGAGGCAGCGCTGGTAGGCAACTATCAGCCGGAACATCTATTTGCCTTATCACAGGCATTGGCGATGTACGACGCATACCAAGCGCAGCTCGTCGTCTGCGATCAGCAAATCGCGCAAACGCTCATCAAGCTTTCGCAAGTCAATGCGCCCCCAACGGCGCCGCTTCCTAAGCCACGCCACAACACCCGGCAACCCAATGCGCTGAACTTCGATGTCCGCACCTTGCTGTATCAATTGGTCGGTGTGGACCTCACGCAAATACATGGTATTGGCCCCTTTCTGGCGCTGCGGCTCGTTGCGGAATGCGGTACCGATCTTAGTCGATGGCGTACTTGCCATCATTTTACGTCGTGGCTGACGCTCGCCCCTGGGTGCAGGATCAGTGGCGGTAAAGTACTTTCGGCCCACACCCGGAAAACCAAGAATCGGCTAACTGCTCACTTACGCTTAGCTGCTGTCACCGTGGGAAGGACTAGCACTGCGCTGGGAGCCTTTTATAGACGCCTTGCGGCTCGAATCGGAAAAGCCAAAGCAGTGACCGCGACTGCCCGAAAGATTGCGATTTTGTTCTACAACGCGATGCGTTTCGGCATGAGCTATCGAGATCCGGGAGAGGATCAGTACGAACAGCGATATCGGGAGCGAGTAGTGATAGGTCTGCATCGACGTGCCGCCGAATTTGGGTTCGCGCTTCAACCGGTGGAGGGTGTTTCTTAGGA
>NZ_JAIWJA010000028.1 GCF_020515695.1 Pseudomonas sp. MWU16-30317
TGTAGTGGTCAACTGATCCCGGACACTGAATTGAGTTTTCCCTCAGCGACCGCAGGCGCTAGCCCTTTGTTGAACTGATGCGGTCGCCGCCAGTTGTATCGCTCCATTAGGAATCGGCCGATATCCTGTTGCGCTAGCGCAGCGCTCATGTAGCCCACCGTCGGTATCCATTCTGTTTTCAGACTGCGAAACAGCCGCTCCATCGGCGCGTTATCGTGGCAGTTGCCGCGCCGACTCATGCTCTGTGTGAAGCGGTATCGCCATAGTCTTTGGCGGAAACTTCGGCTGCCGTATTGGCTGCCCTGGTCGCTGTGAAACAATACGTTTTGCGGCCTGCCACGCTGCTCGTAAGCCATGTCCAGTGCCTTGATTACCAGGTCGGCGTCGGGCTTGGGTGAGAACGCCCAACCCACAACACGGCGGGCACAAAGGTCGATGACAGCTGCTAGATAGTGCCATCGACCTTCGGCCCAAACGTACGTGATGTCACCGCACCAGACCTTGTTTGGGGATGCGACGGTGAATCCTCGATCAAGCACGTTCGGAATATCAGGTCGCTCCACGGTCGCCTTTTTATAGGCATGCGAACCGGGCTGTTTGCTGATCAGGTTCATCTCGCGCATCAACTCGCGCACCTTGAATCGCCCGATCTGCATGCCGTCCTCTTTCATCATCAGCATGATGCTCCGGCTGCCCGCAGCGCTTCGGCTTTGCGTAAACAGCTCGTTCACGCGGCTGCGCAAAACCACCCGTTCGGCATCTGGATACCGGCGTTTTCGGCAGTACGCGTAGTAGCAAGATCGGGTTACTTCAAATACCGAGCACAACAGATCAATCGGCTCTTGAGCCCGCAATTGATCGATTAACGCGAACGCTCGTGTTCCTCGGCCATCAAGAGCGCGGTGGCCTTTTTTAAAATCGATTTCTCTCGTTCCAGGCGGTTGATTCGGGCTTCCAGTTCTTGGATTTTCTGCTGCTCGGGTGTCAGCGCTTTACTTGTCGGTGTGGCACCGCCTCGTTCCTGCTGGAGCTGGTTGACCCACCGGCGCAAGGCCGACTCTACCAACCCAAGCGACTGGGCTGCATCACCGTGGCTGTAGCCCTGGTCAAGCACCAAGCTGGCAGCTTCGCGCTTGAATTCGGGGGTGAAGGTACGTCGTTGTCTGCTCATCGAACACCTCTGTGTGGCGATCATTTTCGCCTAAAAAGGTGTCCGGGGTTAGTAGACCACTACA
>NZ_JAIWJA010000002.1 GCF_020515695.1 Pseudomonas sp. MWU16-30317
GTTGATACTGAGGGAGCTACGCTTGCCTTCGAAGGGGACAGGGATGTGGGCGCGAGGCGCGCCAACGACGCAGGCGCAGTTTGCACGGCGGGCTATTCTGTTTTTTTGCGCCAGGCCCGCCAATGACTCAGGCGCAGTTTGCACGGCGGGATATTCTGTGTTTTTGCGCAAGCCATGCCGGCCCCTTCGCCAGCAAGCTGTGCTCCCACAGGTGTAAGGCTCAGGCGCGTTTACACTGTGGGAGCGAGGCTTGCCCGCGAAGGCGTCAGTGCTGTCGCCGCCAGGCCCGCCAATGACTCAGGCGCAGTTTGCACGGCGGGATATTCTGTGTTTTTGCGCGAGCCATGCCGGCCCCTTCGCCAGCAAGCTGTGCTCCCACAGGTGTAAGGCTCAGGCGCGTTTACACTGTGGGAGCGAGGCTTGCCCGCGAAGGCGTCAGTGCTGTCGCCGCCAGGCCCGCCAATGACTCAGGCGCAGTTTGCACGGCGGGATATTCTGTGTTTTTGCGCGAGCCATGCCGGCCCCTTCGCCAGCAAGCTGTGCTCCCACAGGTGTGGGGCTTGGGGCGGTTAGCACGGCGGGAGATTCTGTGTTTTTGCGCAAGCCATGCCGGCCTCTTCGCCAGCAAGCTGTGCTCCCACAGGTGTGGGGCTTGGGGCGGTTAGTACGGAGGGAGATTCTGTGTTTTTGCGCAAGCCATGCCGGCCCCTTCGCCAGCAAGCTGTGCTCCCACAGGTGTAAGGCTCAGGCGCGTTTACACTGTGGGAGCGAGGCTTGCCCGCGAAGGCGTCAGTGCTGTCGCCGCCAGGCCCGCCAGGTAGTGAAGGCAATCACCAGTGCGATCGGCGCCAGCAGGTAGCGCAACATGGCGTGCTCTAGCCGGGCGGCGAGCGGCATGCCGGTGGCGAACGACACCAGATGCAGGCCGTACATGGCATACAGCGCCAGCAGCATCAGGCCTTCACCACGGGTGATGCGCATCCCCGAATAGAACAGCGGCAGGCTCAACGCCGCCACGCCGAGCATCACCGGCAGGTCGAAGGCCAGTGCATTGGGAGATACCGACAGCGGCAGCGGTGCCAGCAGCGCGGTAAACCCCAGCACGCCAAGGAGGTTGAACAGGTTGCTGCCCACCACATTGGCGACGGCGATATCGCGCTGGCCGCGCAGGGCCGCAATCAGCGAGGTGACCAGCTCTGGCAGCGAGGCGCTGACGGCCACCAGCGTCAGGCCAATCACTCGCTCCGACAGCCCCAGGTCGCCAGCCACATCGACCGTGGCGTCCAGCAGCCAGCGCCCGCCACCCACCAGCAAGCCGATGCCCACTACGAACATGATCGTGCAGCGTGGCCAGGTGCGGGTCGGCACCGGCGCAGCGGGGTAGGTGCGGCCATGTTCCCTGGCCTGGCGCAACAGCAATATCAGATAACCCGCCAGGGCCGTCAGCAGCACGATGCCTTCGACAGGGCCCAATGGCCCTATGAACGCCAGCACGAACACCAGCGCGCTGGCGCCCAGCATCACTGGCAGATCCAGGCGCACCAGTTGCCGAGACACCCGCAGGGGGGTGATCAGCGCGCAACAGCCTAACGTCACCAGCAGGCTGAAGACGCTGCTGCCCACCACGCTGCCGAGGGCAATGTCAGGTGCATCGTTGAGCACGGCCTGGGTGCTGATTGCCATTTGTGGCGCGCTGCTGCCGAACGCTACCACTGTCAGGCCGATGATGAGCGGACGCACCTGCAACCTTGCGGCGACACGCACGGCCGAACGCACCATCAGCTCGGCGCCGACGATGAGCATCATCAGGCCCAGAGCCAGTTGCATCAGGCTGAAGGCGGGCAGGTTGGCGAGATCGAAGATAGCGGTGCTTCCTGGTGAGGGTCAGTCGATAAGATCCTGGACGCGGACTTTGGCGGTACCGGTGCCGATCATGCCCAATTGCTCGGCTGCCGCGCGTGAGACATCGACGAGGCGATTGCGCGTGTGCGGGCCGCGATCGTTGATGCGCACCACCACGCTGCGGTCATTGTTCAGGTTGGTGATCTTGACCCGCGTACCGAACGGCAGGCGCCGATGGGCGGCGGTGAGGTCCTGCTGATCGAAGCGTTCACCGCTGGCGGTGCGGTTGCCTTGATGAGCCGAACCATAGAAAGAGGCTACGCCGGTTTCGTCATAACCGTGGGGGTCGATAACGGAATCATCCTGGCTGGCACAGCCGGCGAGCAGGAGCAGGGCGGTAGCGAAAAACAGGTAGCGCATTGCCGGTTCCTTGTTTTGGGCCGCAAGCCGCAAGCCGCAAGCTCGTAGCTTCTAGCTTCTAGCTTCTAGCTTCTAGCTTCTAGCTTCTAGCTTCTAGCTTCTAGCTTCTAGCTTGCAGCTCACGCGAAGCGCGCCCGATCAGCCCTCGAGCTTGCGCTTGAGCAGTTCGTTCACCTGTTGCGGGTTGGCCTTGCCTTTGGAGGCTTTCATGGCCTGACCGACGAAGAAGCCGAACATCTTGCCACGCTTGGCCTCGTCGGCGGCGCGGTACTGTTCGACCTGCTCGGCATTGGCTGCGAGCATTTCGTCAAGCACCTTCTCGATCGCGCCGCTGTCAGTGACCTGCTTGAGGCCCTTGGCTTCGATGATCTGGTCGGCACTGCCTTCACCGTTGGCCATGGCTTCGAAGATCACCTTGGCGATCTTGCCGGAGATGGTGTTGTCCTTGATGCGCAGCAACATGCCACCCAACTGCTCGGCGCTGACCGGCGACTCGTCGATCTCGACCCCCAGCTTGTTGAGCAAACTGCCCAGCTCGACCATCACCCAGTTGGCCGCCAGCTTGGCGTCGCCACTGATGCCCGCGACCTGCTCGAAGTAGTCTGCTTGCTCGCGGTTCGACGCCAGCACACTGGCGTCGTACAACGACAGGCCGAACTGACTCTGGAAGCGCTCGCGCTTTTGCGGCGGCAGCTCGGGCAGGGTGGCGCGGGTGGCCGCCAGGAAAGCGTCCTCGATGACCACCGGCAGCAGGTCCGGGTCGGGGAAGTAACGATAGTCGTTGGCTTCCTCCTTGCTGCGCATGGCGCGGGTTTCGTTGGTGTTCGGGTCGTACAGGCGAGTTTGCTGGATGACCTTGCCGCCGTCCTCGATCAGCTCGATCTGGCGCTGGATCTCGCTGTTGATGGCCTTCTCGATGAAGCGGAACGAGTTGACGTTCTTGATCTCGCAGCGGGTACCGAACTCGACCTGGCCCTTGGGTTTGATCGAAACGTTGCAGTCGACGCGCAGCGAGCCTTCGGCCATGTTGCCATCGCAGATGCCCAGGTAGCGCACCAGCGAGTGCATGGCCTTGACGTAGGCCACGGCTTCCTTGGCGCTGCTCATCTCGGGCTCCGAGACGATTTCGAGCAGCGGCGTGCCGGCGCGGTTGAGGTCGATGCCGGTGCTGCCGGCGAAGTCCTCGTGCAGGCTCTTGCCGGCGTCTTCTTCAAGGTGCGCGCGGGTCACGCCGATGCGTTTGATGGTGCCGTCTTCGAGGGTGATGTCCAGGTGGCCCTTGCCGACGATCGGCAGCTCCATCTGGCTGATCTGGTAGCCCTTGGGCAGGTCCGGGTAAAAATAGTTTTTACGCGCGAACACGTTGTGCTGGCCGATCTCGGCATCGATGGCCAGGCCGAACATCACGGCCATGCGCACGGCTTCCTGGTTGAGCACCGGCAGCACGCCGGGCATGCCGAGGTCGACGAGGCTGGCCTGGGTGTTGGGCTCGGAGCCGAACGTGGTGGAGCTGCCGGAGAAAATCTTCGACTGGGTGGCGAGCTGGGTGTGAATCTCCAGCCCGATCACGACTTCCCATTGCATAGTCATATTCCTTAAAAGCCCTGAGGAGCGCGGGTGTGCCAGTCGGTAACTTGCTGGTACTGGTGCGCCACGTTGAGCAGACGGCCTTCCTGGAAGTACGGCGCCAGCAATTGCACACCCACCGGCAGGCCGTCGGCAAAACCGGCTGGCATCGACAGGCCCGGCAGGCCGGCGAGGTTGGCGGTGATGGTGTAGACGTCTTCGAGGTACGCGGCGGTCGGGTCGGCATTCTTGGCGCCGAGCTTCCAGGCCGGATTCGGCGTGGTCGGGCTGAGGATCAGGTCGACGTCATGGAACGCGGCCATGAAATCGTTCTTGATCAGGCGACGGATCTTTTGCGCTTGCAGGTAGTAGGCGTCGTAGTAGCCGGCCGACAGCGCGTAGGCGCCGACCAGAATGCGCCGCTGCACCTCGACACCGAAGCCTTCGGCGCGCGAGCGCTTGTAGAGATCGGTGAGGTCTTTAGGGTTGTCGCAGCGATGGCCAAAGCGCACGCCGTCGAAACGCGACAGGTTGGACGACGCTTCGGCCGGGGCAATCACGTAGTAGGCCGGGATGGCTTGCTGCATGTTCGGCAGGCTGATGTCCTTGATTGCGGCGCCGAGTTTTTCCAGCTCCTTGATGCTGGCTTGTACCAGGCTGGCGATGCGCGGGTCGAGGCCGGCTCCGAAGTACTCTTTCGGTACGCCGATGCGCAGGCCTTGCAGCGGCGCGGCCAGGGTGGCGCTGTAGTCGGCTACCGGCTCGTCGATGCTGGTGGAGTCAAGCGGATCGAAGCCGGCCATGCCTTGCAGCAGCAGCGCGCAGTCTTCAGCGGTGCGGGCCAGCACGCCGCCCTGATCGAGGCTCGAGGCGTAGGCGATCATGCCCCAGCGCGACACCCGGCCGTAGGTGGGCTTGAGGCCGGTGAGGTTGGTGAAGGCTGCGGGCTGACGGATCGAGCCGCCGGTATCGGTAGCCGTCGCCACGGGCAGCAGGCGCGCCGCCACTGCGGCAGCCGAGCCGCCCGACGAACCACCAGGTACGTGCTCGAGGTTCCACGGGTTCTTGACCGCGCCGTAGTAGCTGGACTCGTTGGCAGAGCCCATGGCGAACTCGTCCATGTTGGTCTTGCCCAGGGTCACGGTACCCGCAGCGGCCAGTTTGGCGACCACGGTGGCGTCGTAGGGCGCCTTGAAGTTGTCGAGCATCTTCGAGCCGCAGCTGGTGCGGATGCCCTGGGTGCAGAACAGGTCCTTGTGCGCCAGCGGGGCACCCAGCAGGGCGCCTGTCTCACCTTGGGCACGGCGGGCATCGGCGGCCTGGGCCTGGCTGATGGCCAGTTCCTCGGTCACGCTGATGAAGCTGTTAAGCTGCGGATCGAGCTGGGCGATACGCGCCAGCAAGGTGCGGGTCAGCTCTTCGGAAGAAAACTTTTTATCGGCGAGTCCGCGAGCGATCTCGGCCAGAGTCATTTCATGCATGGCAGGCTCTTTTCCCTTACTCGATGACTTGCGGAACCAGATACAGGCCGCTCTCGACCGATGGCGCGATGGCCTGGTAGGCGTCGCGCTGATTGGTTTCGGTAACCTGGTCGGCACGCAGCCGTTGGCTGGCCTCCAGGGGGTGGGCCAGGGGTTCGATGCCCTGGGTGTCGACGGCTTGCATCAAATCGACCAGCCCGAGAATGCTGTTGAGGGCGTCGAGGGTGTGTGGAATATCGTCTTCGGCCAGGCCCAGTCGGGCGAGGTGAGCGATCTTTTCCACGTCAGAGCGTTGAAGCGCCATGGGGAGTCTCCAGTGGAAAACAAAACGGATACATTCCGCCTGTCAGGGAACACAATTGCGATTTTACGGTCATATGGCGCGATTGTGTGGTGGCGTGTCCGGAAAAACAGCCAATTTAACATATTGGCGCCTTGCCCAAAATCCCCGTCGTTGTTAGAGTTTGCCGCACTTTTTTACCCACGCGTTGCCTAGGGTCACTTTCCCATGTTCAAGAAACTGCGTGGCATGTTTTCCAGCGATCTTTCCATCGACCTGGGGACTGCCAACACCCTTATTTACGTGCGTGAGCGCGGTATCGTCCTCAATGAGCCATCAGTTGTGGCCATTCGTACGCACGGCAACCAGAAGAGTGTTGTCGCCGTCGGTACCGAGGCCAAGCGCATGCTCGGCCGTACGCCGGGCAACATTGCCGCCATTCGGCCAATGAAGGACGGCGTGATCGCCGATTTCAGCGTCTGCGAGAAGATGCTGCAATATTTCATCAACAAGGTTCACGAAAACAGCTTTCTGCAGCCCAGCCCTCGTGTGCTGATCTGCGTGCCGTGCAAGTCCACCCAGGTGGAACGTCGTGCCATTCGCGAATCGGCCCTCGGTGCCGGTGCGCGCGAAGTGTTTCTGATCGAGGAGCCAATGGCGGCTGCGATCGGCGCCGGTCTGCCGGTTGAAGAAGCCCGTGGCTCGATGGTTGTCGACATCGGTGGTGGTACTACCGAAATCGCACTGATCTCTCTGAACGGTGTGGTTTACGCCGAATCCGTACGGGTGGGTGGCGACCGTTTCGACGAAGCCATCGTCACCTACGTGCGTCGCAACTACGGCAGCCTCATCGGTGAATCCACCGCCGAGCGCATCAAGCAGGAGATCGGCACCGCTTACCCGGGTGGCGAAGTCCGTGAAGTCGATGTGCGCGGCCGTAACCTGGCCGAGGGCGTGCCTCGTGCGTTCACCCTGAACTCCAACGAAGTGCTCGAAGCCCTGCAGGAATCGCTGGCGACCATCGTTCAGGCGGTCAAGAGCGCCCTGGAGCAATCGCCGCCCGAGCTGGCTTCGGACATCGCCGAGCGCGGTCTGGTGCTGACCGGTGGTGGCGCACTGCTGCGTGATCTCGACAAGCTGCTGGCACAGGAAACCGGCTTGCCGGTGATCGTCGCCGAAGACCCGCTGACCTGCGTCGCTCGTGGCGGTGGTCGTGCCCTGGAAATGATGGACAAACACACCATGGACCTGCTCTCCAGCGAGTAAGCTGGCCAGTCGGTTTCAAGGTGCCCGGTTTACAGGCAGCGCCAGCGGTGCTACCTGTAAGCGTCGGGTCGACGCCCTCACGGGCGTTTTCTGTTTATCTGCTTTTCAGTCGGTTTGTCTGCTCATGAATCACTCTTCGAACATCTCCCCGCGAGGAGCGGCTTATTAAACCGCTTTTCGCCAAGGGCCCCACACTGGGTGTCCGCCTGCTGGTGCTGGCCGTGTTGTCGGTCGCGCTGATGGTGGTCGATGCCCGCTTCACGCTGCTCAAGCCCGTGCGCAGCCAGATGTCGCTGGTGTTGATGGAGTCCTACACCCTCACCGATCTGCCTGGCCGGCTGTGGCAGGGTGTGGCCAGCCAGTTTGGCAGCCGTACCGAATTGATCGCCGAAAACGAAAAACTCAAGACCGAAGCCCTGCTGCTGCAAGGTCGCCTGCAAAAGCTCGCGGCCCTGACCGAGCAGAACGTGCGGCTGCGCGAGTTGCTCAACTCCTCGACGCTGGTGAATGAAAAGGTCGAAGTGGCTGAGTTGATCGGTATCGATCCCAACCCCTTCACCCATCGCATCCTGATCAACAAGGGTGAGCGCGATGGCGTGGTGCTGGGGCAGCCGGTACTGGATGCCCGCGGCCTGATGGGGCAAGTGGTCGAGTTGATGCCCTATACCTCACGGGTGCTGTTGTTGACCGACAGCACCCACAGTATTCCCGTGCAGGTCAATCGCAACGGCTTGCGCGCCATCGCCAGTGGCACCGGCAACCCGGAACGTCTGGAGCTGCGCCACGTAGCCGATACCGCCGACATCAAGGAAGGCGACCTGCTGGTGAGTTCCGGCTTGGGACAGCGCTTTCCGGCGGGCTATCCGGTGGCGACGGTGAAAGAGGTCATCCATGATTCCGGGCAACCGTTCGCTATTGTCCGTGCCGTGCCGACGGCGGCCATGAACCGCAGCCGTTACGTGCTGCTGGTATTTACCGACAACCGTTCGCCGGAAGAGCGCGCAGCGCAGGCGGCCCAGGCTCAGGAAGCAGCAGATGGGCAACCGGTAGCGCCGGGCATTGCCGCTGTACGAGATTCAGCTGCGGCCGCCGCGGCGGCCGCTGCGGCTGCGGCCGCCGCAGCACCTCCGGTGACCGCCGGTAATCTGGTCGGCGCGGCGATCGTCAAAAACGTCGTGCCTGCCACTCACAGTGCTGCGCCTGTCCACACTCGGGCGCCAGGTGCCGCTGCCCCGACGCACTCAGGCAATTCGCCGGCCAGCCCGGCAGCGCCTGCCACCGGCCCGGCGCCACATGCTGCGGCGCCCGCTACCGCTCCCGCGCGCAGCGCTACCCCCAACGCTGCGCCTGCCCGCAGCGCCACCCCCGCCGCGCAGGAGAGGGAATAATGCCCAGTTCGCGTAAAAGCCGTGGGTGGATCGTGTGGTTCACCTTTCTCGTCGGGTTGCTGCTGACCATCTCGCCGCTGCCGCAGTTCATGGAGGTCTTGCGGCCGATGTGGCTGGCCCTGCTGATGGCGTTCTGGTCGCTGGAGTTGCCGCAGAAGATCGGCATGACCACCGCCTGGCTGCTCGGCCTGTGCATCGATGTGCTGTATGGCACGTACCTGGGGCAGAACGCTCTGATCCTGACCCTCATCACCTTTCTGGTGCTGTCGTTGCAGCAGCGCATGCGCACCTTTCCGATGTGGCAGCAGAGCCTGATCATCCTCGTGGTGTTCGGCCTGGCGCAGTTGGTGCAACTCTGGCTCAGCGCCCTGACCGGCAATCGCCAGCCCACCCTGGCCCTGTTGCTGCCCGCGCTGGTCAGTGCCTTGCTCTGGCCGTGGGTAAGTTTCGGCCTGAGTGGCCTGACCCGTCGCTACAAAATCAATTGATCTGCGCGCGTCCTCGCGCGGCGCGCCCATGCCGACAGGGAGATGTCCGATGAACCCGATCTACCTGGCCTCCGGCTCTCCACGGCGACGCGAACTGCTGACCCAGATCGGCGTGCCCTTCGTGCCCCTCAGCGCCGCCATCGATGAAACCCCGCTGCCTGGCGAGGCGCCGGCCGACTATGTCGCTCGCCTGGCGCTGGGCAAGGCGCGCGCAGGATTTGCCAGCGTGTCCGCCGATGCTCGAAAGGGCGTGGTGCTAGGCGCCGACACCGCGGTGATCGTCGACGCGCGCATCCTCGGCAAGCCTGTGGATCGAGCCGATGCCCTGGCCATGCTCGCCAGTCTGTCCGGCCGCGAGCATCAGGTGCTGACCGCCGTGGCGCTGTTCGATGGCACTCGCAGCGAAGTGGTCAACGTCAGCGCCCACGTGCGTTTTCGCGTCATCGAGCCGGCCGAGGCGCAGGCCTACTGGGCCAGCGGTGAACCGGTCGACAAAGCAGGTGGCTACGCGATACAAGGGCTGGGGGCGGTGTTCGTCACCAGCCTGCAAGGCAGCTATTCGGCCGTCGTCGGGCTGCCGTTGTGTGAAACCGCCGCCTTGCTGGGGCGTTTCGGCGTACCCTGCTGGCAATAGAGTTGCGTCGACTGGTGCGTCAGTGTGACAGTCGTCCTCAATAACAAGACTTCGCAATCGATGTCGACAACGCACGGGACCGCGCCATGAGTGAAGAGATTCTGATCAATATCACGCCAATGGAATCGCGCGTGGCGGTGGTAGAAAACGGTGTATTGCAAGAGGTGCACGTCGAGCGCACCCAGCGCCGCGGCATCGTCGGCAACATCTACAAGGGCAAGGTGGTGCGGGTATTGCCGGGCATGCAGGCGGCCTTCATCGATATCGGCCTGGAGCGCGCGGCGTTCATCCATGCTTCGGAGATCTCCTTGCGTGAAGGCTCGGCGGTCGAGACCATCAGCGCCCTGGTGCATGAAGGCCAGAGCCTGGTGGTGCAGGTCACCAAGGACCCGATCGGCTCCAAGGGCGCGCGCCTGACCACCCAGCTATCGATTCCGTCGCGCTACCTGGTGTACATGCCGCGGACCAGTCACGTAGGCATCTCGCTGAAAATCGAAGACGAAGCCGAGCGCGAGCGCCTCAAGCAGGTGGTCAGCGATTGCGTTGCCCAGGAAGGCATCAAGGAGAACGGCGGATTCATTCTGCGCACGGCGGCCGAGGGCGCCCGCGCCGAAGAGATCCTCATGGACATCCGCTACCTGCGCCGGTTGTGGGATCAAATCGCCGCGCAGATCAAGACCGTCGGTGCCCCGACAGAAATCTACGAAGACCTCGGCCTGGCCCTGCGCACCTTGCGCGACCTGGTCAGCCCGAAGATCGAAAAAATCCGCATCGATTCCCGCGAGACCTTCCAGAAGACCACGCAGTTCGTTGCCGAGTTGATGCCGGAAATCGCCGATCGCCTGGAGCACTACCCGGGCGAGCGACCGATTTTCGATCTGTACGGTGTCGAAGACGAAATCCAGCGCGCCCTCGACCGCAAGGTGTTGCTCAAGTCCGGCGGCTACCTGGTGGTCGATCCGGCCGAGGCCATGACCACCATCGACGTCAACACGGGCGCCTTCGTCGGCCACCGCAACCTTGAAGAGACCATCTTCAAGACCAACCTCGAGGCGGCCACCGCCATTGCCCGGCAACTGCGCCTGCGCAATATCGGCGGCATCATCATCATCGACTTCATTGACATGGAAGACGAAGAACACCAGCGTCAGGTGTTGCGCACCTTGGGGAAACAGCTGGAGCGTGATCACGCCAAGACCAACATCATCGGCATCACTGAGCTGGGCCTGGTGCAGATGACCCGCAAGCGCACGCGCGAGAGCCTTGAGCAGATACTCTGCGAGCCATGCTCCTGCTGCGCCGGGCGGGGCAAGCTGAAGACTCCTGAAACGGTCTGCTACGAAATTTTCCGGGAGATTCTGCGCGAAGCCCGTGCCTATCAGGCGGTAGGGTATAGAGTGCTGGCCAATCAAAAAGTGGTCGATCGCCTGCTGGATGAAGAGTCTGGCAATGTGGCGGAGCTCGAGGCATTCATCGGCCGCACCATTCGCTTTCAGGTAGAAACTTTGTACTCACAGGAACAATACGACGTGGTGCTGCTCTGAATCAGCGTGAAACCGCTGTAGGTGTCGTCACGAGGGATCGGGCTGTCGAGTCGCTGCAGCCCGGTGTCCATCTGCAAAGCGTTGCCCGGTTTGAGCTGCGGCGCGCCAATGTTCATCTTTTTGTTTCCGGGAAATTTCTTGCATGGGGCGTCTGACGCGTTTCCTCGGCGCCCTGACCCGCTGGGGCTTGGGGCTGGCGGCCTTGCTGCTGGTGCTGATGGCGCTGTACGTAAGCCTGGGGCGGCAGTTGACGCCGCTGGTGGCCGAGTATCGTGATGAAGTCCAGAGCAAGGCCGCAGCGGCGCTGGGCATGTCTGTGTCGATCGGCAGCCTCGAGGGCCGCTGGAGCGGTATGGTGCCGGTCATCCTGGTCCACGACGTGCTGCTGGGGGAGGGCCGCAATGCCTTGCGCCTGGATGACGTGCGGGTGGTGCCCGACCTGTGGGCGAGCCTGACTCACCGCGATGTACGCATTGCCCATCTGCAACTCGGTGGCCTGCAACTGACGGCCGCGCAAGGCCTCGATGGCCGCTGGGCGCTCAAGGGCCTGCCACCTGTCACCGGCAGTGACAACGCCGCTGGCGATCCGGTGCAGATGCTTCAGCGTTTGCAGCAACTGGAGCAGATTTCGATTCTCGATAGCCAGCTGACTCTGGTGCCCAACGATCATGCGCCGATGACGCTCACCTATGTGGGTGTCAACCTGCGCACTGGCGCTTCACGCCAGCGTCTGGATCTGCGCCTGACGTTGCCGGATGGCCAGCCGTTGGCCCTCAACGTGCTGGCCCGCGTGAATCCCCAGCAATGGCGCGACAGCCAGGCACAGGCGTATCTGAGCCTGCCGCAAAGCGATTGGGCCAAGTGGGTGCCACCTTCATTGCAGCAGCAGTGGAAGCTGGGCACCTTCAAGGCGGGCGGCGAGTTCTGGCTGGATTGGCGTCAAGGAGCGCTGCAGAGCGCGGCGGTACGCTTCAATGCGCCCAGCATCAAGGCGGGGTATGCCAGCCGTACCCCTATCGCGCTAGACAACCTGGCACTCAACGCCTGGGTGCAGCGCTCCGATCAGGGCCTGAGTGCCACGGTCGATTCGCTGGCCTTGAACCTCGGCAAGCGTCACTGGGAGTCGCGCTTGCAGCTGCAAGGCAGCGGCGCCGGTACCCCGGACGAGCGCTGGCACCTGCAGGCCGATCGGCTCGATCTGACGCCGGTGACGCCCGTGCTCGACGCGCTGGCGCCGTGGCCGGACAAGGTCGCAGCGGTCATCGATGCACTCAAGGTCACCGGTGCCGCACGCAATGTAGTGCTCGACTATCGACCCCAGGCCCAGGGCAACCAGCGCCTGGCGTTCGCCGCCAATCTCGACAAGGTCGGGTTCAGTGCCACCCACGGCGCGCCGGCGGCCGGCAACGTCAGCGGCAGCATCAGCGGAGATCTCGGTCATGGGGAACTGCGCCTCGATACCGACGACTTCATGCTGCACCTTGAGCCGATCTTCGCCAAACCCTGGTATTACAAGCACGCCAACGCGCGCCTGACCTGGACCCTCACACCTGACACCTTTACCCTCGTCGCGCCCTATATCAAGGTATTGGGCGACGAGGGCAAGATTGCCAGTGATTTCCTGATCCGCATCCCGCTGACGCCCGAACACGAGCCGTACATGGACCTGCGCGTCGGCATGACCGAGGGTGACGGCCGCTATACCAGCAAGTACCTGCCCACGGCGCTCAGCCCCCAGGTGACTGAATGGTTGAGCACGGCGATTCTCAAGGGCACGGTCGATCAGGGTTATTTCCAGTATCAAGGTTCGCTGGCCAAGGCGGCGCCGGACCACGCGCGCAGTATCAGCCTGTTCTTCAAGGTGCGCGATGCCAGCCTGGCATTCCAGCCCGGCTGGCCCCAGCTCGATGGCGTGGATGGCAATGTCTATGTGCAGGATGGCGACGTGCGGGTCGAGGCCAGCAAAGGGCAATTGCTCGGAGCAGCGCTGAGCCAGGTGGTGGTGCACGTGCCTCATGTACCGGCGACCGAGCACGCCCATCTGTTCGTCAACGGCGCCTTCGATGGCGGCTTGGCAGATGGCATCCATATCCTGCAACAAGCGCCGATCGGCACGGGCCCGATCTTCGCCGGCTGGCAGGCCGATGGTCCGCTGCACGGCAAGGTCGATCTGGACATTCCACTGGTCAAGGGCCAGGAGCCCAAGGTGGTGGTGGATTTCAGCACCCAGGCGGGGCAGCTCAAAATCGCCAATCCGGCCCTGGAGCTCAGCCAGTTGAACGGCACCTTTCGCTTCGATCTGGACAAGGGCCTCAGCGGCCAGGGCGTAACCGGGCAGGCGTTCGGCCAGCCGATCGCCGCGCAGATCATCGCTGACGGCAAGCCTGGCAGCCCGCTGACGCGGGTCAACGTCAATGGCCAAATCGGCCTCAAGATCCTCACTGACTGGTTGAACGTCAAGCAGCCGCTGCCGGCCTCCGGCAATTTGCCCTATCAGTTGCAATTGGCGCTGGGCGGCGCCGCCAGTCGGCTGACCATCGATTCCGACCTCAAGGGCCTGGCGGTCGATCTGCCCGCGCCTTTCGGCAAGGGCGCCGGCGATACCCGCGCCACCCGCTTCACGATGAATCTGCAAGGCGATGAGCGACGTTTCGAGGGCGGCTATGCCGACTTGGCGAAATTTGCCTATGCCGCTCCGGCCACTGATCTGGCCCAAGGCCGCGGCGAATTGGCCGTAGGTGGCGGACCGGCGACGGTGCCTGCCGAAAAAGGCATTCGGGTCAGCGGCCAATTGGCGGAGCTCGACCTGGCGCCTTGGCAAGCGGTAGTGGCGCGTTATGCCGGCCAGGGTGCTACGGCAGCGGCTTCCTCGGGAGCCGCTGCCCCTGCTGCGGCTGCCACGTCGCCTCCGGCCGCATCTGCGTCGGCCAGCCCGCCGGGCAACACCCTGCTCAGCGGCCTGAATCTGCAGATCACTAAACTGACCGGCTACGGCGTCACGCTCGATCAAGCCACAGTCGCGCTCAAGCGTTCAGCGGCGGCCTGGGATGCCACGGTCGCCAGCCAGCAAGTGACTGGCTCCGCGCGGCTGCCGGACGCCAGCGGGCAACCGATCGTGGTCAATCTGCAGACGGTACACCTGCCGCCTGCGGCCACGCCGAAACCCGATGCGCCGCCGCCTGAAGACACGCCTGACCCGTTGGCCAGTGTTGACCCGCGCAAGATTCCGGCGGTAGACCTCAGCATCGCCAGCCTCTATCAGGGCGAGGACCTGATCGGCGCCTGGTCGATGAAAGTCCGGCCAACCCCCACCGGGGTGCTGTTCAATGACCTCGATCTGGGCCTCAAAGGCCTGCACCTCAAGGGCATGCTGGGATGGGACGGCAGTCCGGGGGCCAGTAACAGCTGGTTCCGCGGGCATCTGGAGGGCAAGAACCTGGCCGATGTGCTCAAGGCCTGGAAGTTCGCGCCGACGGTCACCAGCCAGGATTTCAGCCTTGAAGCAGAGGGCGGCTGGCCCGGTTCGCCGGCCTGGATTTCGCCCAAGCGCTATTCCGGCAGCCTGGATGCCACGCTGGATCGCGGCCAGTTCGTCGAGGTCGAGGGCGGGGCGCAAGCGCTGCGGGTGTTCGGCTTGCTCAACTTCAACTCGATCGGCCGACGTCTGCGCCTGGATTTCTCCGACCTGCTAGGGAAAGGCCTGAGCTATGATCGAGTGAAGGGCGTGCTGGCGGCGAGCAATGGCGTATATGTGACGCGCGTGCCGATCACCATGACCGGGCCGTCGAGCAACTTTGAACTGGACGGGACGTTGGACATGGTGGCCGATCAGGTGCACGCCAAGCTGTCGGTGACCTTGCCGGTCACCAATAACTTGCCGATTGCCGCATTGATCGTCGGGGCGCCGGCCATCGGTGGTGCGTTGTTTCTGGTGGACAAACTGCTGGGCGATCGCGTCGCGCGGTTCGCGAGTGTGCAATACAGTGTCGAAGGGCCTTGGAAGGAACCGAAGATTACCTTTCTCAAGCCGTTCAAAAAGTAATCCCACAGGGTTTGTGGCGCCGCAGCACTATGGAGTCTGGTTCATGTCATTCGCCGTCATTCAAATGGTCAGCCAGCCTGACGTTGCCACCAACCTGGCGCAGGCTCGCGCACTGCTCGAACAGGCCGCCGAGCGCGGTGCGCGGCTGGCAGTGCTGCCAGAAAACTTTGCCGCCATGGGCCGCAAGGACGCCGCCGCCATCGGCCGTGCCGAGGCCAAGGGTGAAGGGCCGATCCTGCCATGGTTGAAACAGACCGCCCGCGACCTCACCTTATGGATAGTGGCCGGCACAATTCCCCTGCCGCCGGCCGACGAGCCCGACGCCAAAGTGCGTGCCTGCTCGCTGTTGGTGGACGATCAAGGTGAAATCGTCGCGCGTTACGACAAGTTGCACCTGTTCGATGTGGACGTCGCCGATGCCCGTGGTCGCTATCGGGAGTCGGATGACTATGCTCATGGTCAACAAGTCGTGGTGGTGGATACGCCGGTAGGACGGTTGGGCTTGAGCGTGTGCTACGACCTGCGCTTCCCCGAGTTGTATACGGCGTTGCGTGAAGCCGGCGCCGAGTTGATCACCGCGCCCTCGGCCTTTACGGCCGTGACGGGTGCGGCGCATTGGGACATATTGATCCGTGCACGGGCCATCGAGAGCCAGTGTTATATGCTGGCGGCAGCGCAAGGCGGCATTCACCCCGGCCCACGAGAGACTTACGGGCATGCCGCGATCATCGACCCCTGGGGGCGTGTGCTGACACAACAGGATTCAGGCGAGGCCGTACTGCTGGCCGATCGCGACAGTAACGAACAAGCGTCCATCCGGGCGCGCATGCCGGTCAGCAGTCACCGGCGCTTTTTCTCGCGGGACGCCTTGCGGCCTGCGCACATCGCGGAGTGAATATGAGCGAGATGTTATCCACCGTCAGCGAACAACTGCTGGCCCCCGGCGGCCTGACCCTCGACAGCCTGCAATCGGTGCTGGGCGAGCTGGCGGGTCCGGGCATTGACGCCGCCGACCTGTATTTTCAAGGGCAGATCTCCGAATCCTGGGCGTTGGAAGACGGTATCGTCAAGGAAGGCAGCTTCAACCTCGATCAAGGGGTGGGCGTGCGCGCCCAATCGGCGGAAAAAACCGGTTTCGCCTACAGCAACACCATCACCGAAGACGCCCTGATGCAGGCCGCCCGTGCCGCCCGCTCGATCTCCCGCGCCGGGCAGAACGGCCGCGTGCAGACGTTCAGTTCCCATGATGTCACCCAGCTTTACGGCGAAGGCAATCCGCTCGAAGTGCTGACCCGCGCCGAGAAGGTCGACCTGCTCAAACGCGTCGATGCCGCCACCCGCCTGCTCGATCCGCGTATTCAGCAGGTCACGGTGAGCATGGCCGGGGTCTGGGAGCGCATTCTGGTGGCCGCCGCTGACGGTAGTTTGGCAGCCGATATTCGGCCGCTGGTGCGCTTCAATGTCAGCGTGATCGTCGAGCAGAATGGCCGGCGCGAGCGCGGCGGGCATGGCGGTGGCGGGCGGACCGACTACCGCTATTTCCTCGAAGATGACCGCGCCATGGGCTATGCCCGAGAAGCGCTGCGCCAGGCGCTGGTCAACCTCGAAGCAATTCCAGCGCCCGCGGGCACCTTTCCGGTAGTGATGGGCTCGGGCTGGTCCGGCGTGCTGCTGCACGAAGCTGTCGGGCATGGCCTGGAAGGCGACTTCAACCGCAAGGGCAGCTCCGCCTACAGCGGCCGTATCGGCGAAAAGGTCGCCTCCAGCCTCTGCACCATCGTCGATGATGGCACGTTGGCGGGCCGTCGTGGCTCTCTCAGTGTCGACGACGAGGGCACACCGACCTCCTGCACCACCCTGATCGAGAACGGCGTGCTCAAGGGCTACATGCAGGACAAGCTCAATGCGCGGCTGATGGGCGTGGCGCGCACTGGCAACGGCCGGCGCGAGTCCTACTCCCATCTGCCGATGCCGCGGATGACCAACACCTACATGCTGGCCGGTGAAAGCGATCCGGCGGAAATCATCGCCTCGGTGAAGAAGGGGATCTACTGCGCCAACCTCGGCGGTGGTCAGGTTGACATCACCAGCGGCAAGTTCGTCTTTTCCACCAGTGAGGCTTACTTGATCGAGGACGGCAAGATCACCGTCCCGGTCAAGGGCGCTACCCTGATCGGCAATGGGCCAGAGGCGATGAGCAAGGTGTCGATGGTCGGGAACGACCTGTCGCTGGACAGCGGCGTGGGGACTTGCGGGAAGGACGGGCAGTCAGTGCCTGTGGGCGTTGGCCAGCCGACGCTGAAGATCGATGCGATCACCGTCGGTGGTACCGGCGGCTGATGTTTCAGGTACTCCGTGTGGGAGCTGGCGCTGCCCGCGAAGCTGTTGAACGCTTCGCGAGCAGTCTCGCTCCCACAGAAGTCCTTGCAGCACTGGCGATCAGCTCAAACCGCGTTTGCTGTCATCCAGATCGCGGATGTATTTGAAGATTTTGCGCGTGGACGCCGGTGGTTTGTTATGGGCGTTCTCGTGCTGGGCCTGGCGGATCAGCCCGCGCAGGTGCTGTCGATCCGCGTCGGGGTATTCGCCGACGAAGGTCTCCAGGACCGCATCGGTGCCCGTGATCAGGCGGTCACGCCAGCGTTCCAGATTATGGAAGCGTTCGTTGTACTGGCGCGTCGAAGCGTCGAGCTGGTCGAGCAACTGCAGGATGGCGTCGGTGTCCTGGTCGCGCATCAGCTTGCCGATGAACTGGATGTGCCGTTTGCGGGCGATATTCGCCGTGTGCTTGGGTGCATCGGCCAGCGCCTTGCGTAGCGCATCGGTCAGCGGCAGCTTGTTCAGCGTGTCCGGCTTGAGGGTCGTCAGGCGCTCACCGAGATCCACCAGCGCATGCAGTTCACGCTTGACCTGAGTTTTGCTTTTTCCCTCGTCGAGGGAGTCGTCGTAAGAATCAACCATGGGGGCAGTCCGAAAATAATCGCCGCCATGATAACCAGTCGGGGGCCGCTTGTCCGGCCCGGTCGTAGATTGACCCGTGCCGAACACAGAATTTGAGTGGAGAGCACTATGAGCGCAGTCCAAAGCGTCGGTCCGCAGGCCTTGCCGGCACTGCAGGAGCAAGTCGAGCAGATCATCGCCGAAGCCAAGCGTCAGGGCGCCAGTGCCTGTGAAGTGGCGGTATCGCTGGAACAGGGGCTGTCGACGTCGGTGCGTCAGCGCGAAGTCGAAACCGTGGAGTTCAACCGCGACCAGGGTTTTGGTATCACCTTGTACGTTGGCCAGCGCAAGGGCTCGGCCAGTACCTCGGCCAGCGGCCCGGACGCCATTCGCGAAACCGTGGCGGCGGCCCTTGCGATCGCCAAGCATACGTCCGAAGACTCCGCGTCCGGGCTGGCCGATGCTGCCCTGATGGCCCGCGAGCAGCAAGACTTCGATCTGTACCATGCCTGGGATATCACCCCCGAGCAGGCCATCGAGCAGGCGCTGGCGTGCGAGGCGGCAGCCTTCGATACCGATCCACGCATCAAGAACGCCGACGGCACCACCCTCAATACTCATCAGGGCTGCCGCGTGTACGGCAACAGCCACGGCTTCGTCGGCGGTTACGCGTCCACCCGCCACAGCCTCAGCTGCGTGATGATCGCCGAGGCTGACGGGCAGATGCAGCGCGACTATTGGTATGACGTCAATCGCAAGGGCCCCTTGCTGGCCTCGGCGCAGAGCATCGGCCAGCGTGCCGCGCAACGAGCGGCCAGCCGTCTGGGCGCGCGGCCAGTGCCGACCTGCGAAGTGCCCGTGCTGTTTTCCGCCGAGCTGGCGGGAGGGCTGTTCGGCAGCTTCCTGGGGGCTATTTCGGGCGGCAACCTGTACCGCAAATCGTCGTTCCTCGAAGGCACCCTGGGCCAGCGCCTGTTTCCGGAGTGGTTGACCCTCGACGAGCGGCCACACCTGCGCGGCGGTATGGCCAGCGCCTCCTTCGACGGTGATGGCCTGGCAACCTACGCCAAGCCGTTCGTCGAAAACGGCCATTTGGTGTCCTATGTGCTCGGTACCTATTCCGGGCGCAAGCTGGGCCTGCCGAGCACTGCGAACTCAGGCGGCGTGCACAATCTGTTCGTCACCCATGGGGTCGAGGACCAGGATGCGCTGATTCGGCGCATGGGCCGTGGCCTGTTGGTGACCGAGCTGATGGGCAGCGGTTTGAACATGGTCACCGGCGATTACTCCCGTGGCGCGGCGGGCTTCTGGGTCGAAAACGGCGAAATCCAGTTCCCCGTGCAGGAAATCACCATTGCCGGCAATATGAAGGACATGTTCCAGCAAATCGTGGCGATCGGCAGCGATCTGGAGACGCGCAGCAATATCCATACGGGCTCGGTTCTGATCGAGAAAATGATGGTGGCAGGTAGCTGATACAAAGCTGTCCCCCTGTGGGAACGGAAGGCGTGCACAATCGCGTTCACAGGTCATCATGCAGTTGTAGGTGAGAAGGGCGCCCCGTGGCAGACGGGGCGCCTTTTTTTTGCGCTTGCGTCGATTCTCAATATCAAATAATAATAAATATCATTATCGAGAGTCGCAGGCGTATCGATGAGGGCTGCATTTCCGGATACACCCTACCAAGACAACTGGCGTCGGCTGAGCCTGCAGATTCGTTGTGCTCTGGAGCCTGACGAGCCGCGCCTGATCGACCATTACCTGGCAGAGGGTCGTTATCTCGCCAGTTGCACGCCGACTTCACCCTGGACAGTCGCCGAAACCTCCTTGCGACTGCTCCTCGATACCGCGTGTGATCACGCGCTGCCCTGGCATTGGCGCAGCCTGTGCCTCGATCTGGCCTGGCGACCCCTGCGCGACCTGCGCGCCGCCGCCAGCAGCCTCGAACATCGCCGCCGCTGGCAGGGCTGGGCCGCGCAGCTGGCCGGCTGCCGCCTCACGCCGTCTCTTTCCTCAACTGAACTGCTGCAAGGATATTCCGATGAGTAATACCCGTATCCAGCGCGACAGCATGGGCGAACTGCACGTCCCCGAGCAGGCCTTGTATGGTGCCCAGACTCAGCGCGCGGTCAATAATTTCCCGATCAGCCATCAGCGCATGCCGACGCAGTTCATCCGTGCCCTGATCCTCGCCAAGGCCGCCGCCGCCCACGCCAATATCGAGCTGGAGCAGATCAGCGCCGCGCAGGGCAAGGCCATCGTCGGCGCTTGCGAGCAATTGCTGGCCGGGGATTTCATGCAGCACTTCCCGGTGGATATCTACCAGACCGGCTCCGGCACCAGTTCCAACATGAACGCCAACGAAGTCATCGCCACCTTGGCCACGCGGCTGCTGGGCGATACCGTCAACCCCAACGACCACGTCAACTGCGGCCAGAGCAGTAACGACATCATCCCCACCACCATTCACGTCAGCGCCTCTCTAGCCCTGCACGAACAGCTGCTGCCAGCCCTCGGCTATCTGGTCGACGTCACCGAGCGCAAGGCCGCCGAGGTGCATCAGTACATCAAGACCGGCCGCACCCATTTGATGGACGCCATGCCGGTCCGCATGAGCCAGGTCCTCAACGGCTGGGCCGCGCAACTCAAGGCCAATATCGTCCACCTGCAAGCGCAGCTGCCAGCCCTGCAATCCCTGGCCCAGGGCGGCACTGCTGTGGGCACGGGGATCAATGCGCATCCGGAATTCGCCTTGCGCTTCAGCAGCCACCTCAGCGCGCTGACCCGTGTGCAGTTCGTGCCGGGCAAGAACCTGTTCGCCCTGATCGGCTCTCAGGACACCGCCGTGGCGGTGTCGGGGCAGCTCAAGGGTACTGCGGTGTCGCTGATGAAAATCGCCAACGACCTGCGCTGGATGAACTCCGGGCCGCTGGCCGGCCTCGGCGAGATCGAGCTCGAAGGCTTGCAGCCTGGCTCTTCGATCATGCCCGGCAAGGTCAATCCGGTGATCCCGGAAGCCACCGCGATGGTCGCGGCACAGGTCATCGGCAACGACGCCACCATCACCGTGGCCGGACAGTCGGGGAATTTCGAGCTCAACGTGATGCTGCCGATCATCGCTCAAAACCTGCTGAGCAGCATCGAGTTGATGGCCAATAGCTCGCGGCTGCTGGCCGACAAGGCGATTGCCACTTTCCGCGTCAACGACGCCAAGCTCAAGGAGGCGTTGTCGCGCAACCCGATTCTGGTCACGGCGCTTAACCCGATCATCGGCTACCAGAAGGCCGCCGAGATCGCCAAGCTGGCCTACAAGCAGGGGCGCCCGATCATTGATGTCGCGCTGGAAAATACCGATCTGCAACGCAGCCAGCTGGAAGCCTTGCTGGATCCCGAAAAGCTGACGGCGGGCGGTATCTGACAGCGCTCGCGCCTGATCATCGCTACGCCTGGGAGACTCACCATGCAGCACTGGAAACGCACCATCGAACGGGCCAACGAGTGTTTCAACAAGGACGAGCTGGTCGACGCCCGCGAGCATTACCTGCAGGCGCTGGCCTGGGCACAAGTGCTCTTCGAACGATGGCCCGAGCCGGACGAGGCGGTGGCTGCGTGTGTGATCTCCCACCACAACCTGGCCGATCTGCATTTGCGCCTGAACCAGCCGGAGGAGAGTGCCGAGTACCTATGCGCCATTCATCAGCGGCTGTTGCAGGCGGCCCAGGATCCGCGGCTAAAACCTGAACTTCGTCAGGCGGCCCTGCGTCACAGTGGTAAGACCTACGCCGAATTGCTGGCCTTCATCGGCGAACACGGCGAATACCCTCGCACCTCACGCCTGCTCTACAGCGGCGTGCAATCTGTCGAAAGCGCTGCCGTCGGCGCTGCGACCCACCGATATGGAGTTCATTGACATGGCTTACACCTTGCCTGCATTGCCTTACGCTTACGATGCCCTGGAACCGCATCTCGATGCCAAGACCATGGAAATCCACCACACCAAGCACCATCAGACCTACATCACCAACATCAACGCAGCGATCGAAGGCACCGAATACGCCGAGTGGCCAGTCGAGAAGCTGGTGGGCGCGGTCAAGCAGCTGCCGGAAAAACTCCAGGGCGTGGTGACCAACCACGGTGGCGGCCACGCTAATCACTCGTTGTTCTGGACCGTCATGGCGCCTGATGCCGGTGGTACACCGACGGGGCCGGTGGCCAAGGCCATCGACGAGCAGCTGGGTGGTTTCGACGCCTTCAAGGACGCATTCACCAAGGCCGCCGTGTCGCGCTTCGGTAGCGGTTGGGCGTGGCTGAGCGTCACCCCGGAGAAAAAACTGGTGGTCGAAAGCAGCGGCAACCAAGACAGCCCGCTGATGCACGGCAATACGCCGATCCTCGGTTTGGACGTCTGGGAACACGCCTATTACCTGAAGTATCAGAACCGCCGCCCGGAATACATCTCGGCGTTTTACAGCGTGATCAACTGGGCGGAAGTCGAGCGCCGTTACCAGGCTGCCGTGGCCTGATCATCGCCTTTGTATGACTCTGCCCAAGGCCTTTTATGCGTTCTGATAGTCTGTCGGTCAGCAGTGGGCGTATGTCTCGCCTGACTTTGGGTGCCCTGCTGCTGTTGATCGGCATGGCGGCGCTGGTGGGCACGGCATTGGCTTGGATCGACCTTGATCCGCCGATGATGCGGGCCCTCGAAGGCGGAGCAATCTGTGCCTTGGGTACGGCGCTGGGCGCTGTTCCGGTATTGGTGATTCGCAGTATGCCCGTGGCGATCGCCGATTGCCTGTTGGGTTTCGGCGCCGGTGTCATGCTGGCTGCAACGGCGTTTTCGCTGGTCATGCCCGGTATCGATGCAGCGCAAAGCATCGGTCTTGGGCGTTGGGGGGCGGGAGGCTTGATCAGCTTCGGCATCATGTTCGGGGCGTTCTGCCTGTTCTTGCTGGACCGCAAAGTGTCAGCTCCTGGGCCAGAGTTACTGGTGGGTGACCCAGCCCACCCGCACATCCCTGCGCGTATCTGGGTTTTCGTGATCGCCATCGTCGCTCACAATATTCCTGAAGGGATGGCCGTTGGTGTATCGGCGGGCGGTGCCATGCCGGACGCCAACAGCCTGGCCATGGGCATTGCACTGCAGGATGTGCCGGAAGGCTTGGTCATTGCGCTGGTGCTGGCCGGGGCGGGGATGTCGCGGTTCAAGGCGTTTCTGATTGGCGCCGCGTCCGGGCTGGTGGAGCCAGTGGCGGCGGTGCTCTGTGCCTGGTTGGTGCGTTTGGGGGAGGTTCTGCTGCCGCTCGGGCTTGCCTTCGCTGCGGGGGCCATGTTGTTGGTGGTGACCCAGGAAATCATCCCCGAATCCCGGGCCAACGGCCACCATCGACTGGCCAGCGCAGGCCTGTGCGTAGGGTTCTGCCTGATGATGCTGATGGATACCGCTTTGGGTTAGCGGGGAAGGGCGCAAATCAATCCTGTGTGGGCACGGTATTATTCGCCTTCGTCGAACTTGTCGTTTATCAGTTTCACCAATCCATCCAGAGCGTCCTGCTCCTGCTCACCCTCGGTGCTCAGGTGGATCTGTGTGCCTTTGCCGGCTGCCAGCATCATCACGGCCATGATGCTTTTACCATCGACCATGGTCTCAGGGGTGCGGCCGACACGGACCTGACAGGGAAAACGGCCGGCGACGCCGACGAACTTGGCGGCCGCGCGGGCATGCAAGCCAAGCTTGTTGATAATGGTGATTTCAAGAGCGGGCATCGCGGGGTGGGTCCTTTCAGCTGAGGTCGCGGTGGCGGACCTGGACATTCTTGAGGGCAGGTTGCAGCAGCTTGCCCAAGCGTTCGGTGAGATATACCGAACGATGGTGCCCGCCGGTGCAGCCGATGGCGATCGTCACGTAAGCACGGTTGCTGGCGGCAAAGCGCGGCAGCCATTTGAGCAGGTAGCCGGAGATGTCCTGGAACATCTCTTCGACATCCGGCTGAGCGGCCAGGTAGTCGGCCACCGGTTGATCCAGCCCCGATTGCTCGCGCAATTCGGGCTTCCAGTAGGGGTTGGGCAGGCAGCGCACGTCAAAGACCACGTCGGCGTCAACCGGCATTCCGCGTTTGAACCCGAAGGACTCGAACAGGAAAGCCGTGCCCGCTTCGGGTTTGTCCAGCAGCCGCAGTTTGATGATGTCGCGCAGCTGATAGAGGTTGAGGCTGGTGGTGTTGATCTTGAGGTCGGAGAGGTCTGCAATCGGCCCCAGCAGATCGCTTTCGACACGAATGGCTTCGGCGAGAGAGCGATTGGCGCTGCTCAGCGGGTGTCGCCGGCGAGTTTCGGAAAAGCGTTTGAGCAGCGTCTCTTCGTCGGCATCCAGATACAGCACGTCGCACTGGATATGACGGCCGCGGACTTCATCGAGCAGCTCCGGGAAGCGGCTCAGATGGCTGGGCAGATTGCGGGCATCGATGGAGACGGCTACCAGTGGCTGGGCCAGTTCGGTATGGATCAGTGCGCGCTCCGCCAGCTCGGGCAGCAAGCCGGCCGGCAGATTATCGATGCAGTAGAAGCCGTTGTCTTCCAGTACATCCAGGGCTGTGCTCTTGCCGGAGCCGGAGCGACCGCTGACGATGATCAAACGCATGATTACTGACCGTTCTGGGCGTCCAACACGACTTGGTACAGGGCCTCGCTACTGCTGGCCTTGCGTAGGTTGTCACGAACTTCCTTTCGATCGAGCATGCTGGCGATCTGGCGGAGCAATTCGAGGTGTGCGTCTGTGGCAGCCTCGGGCACCAACAACACGAACAACAGATCCACCGGCTCGCCGTCGATTGCATCGAAATCTATGGCGTGTTGCAAATGGAGCAGGGCACTGATGGGCGCGTCACAACCCTTCAGGCGGCAATGGGGGATGGCGATACCGTTGCCAAAACCGGTCGAGCCGAGTTTTTCACGGGCAAGCAACGCTTCGTACACGGTCTGCTGAGGCAGCGCGGGCACCTGTTCAGCGATCAGATCGGCGATCTTTTCGATGGCGCTTTTTTTACTGCTCCCCAGCACGTTCACGAGGGAACGGCCAGGGGTCAGGATATTTTCAAGTCGGATCATGGGTTGGGGTATCAGCGAGCAGCAGCACCTTGAAGCTGGCTTAGCTGTTTTTCCTTATGCTTGAGCAATTGTCGGTCGAGCTTGTCGGTCAGCAGGTCGATGGCAGCGTACATGTCATCATGTTCGGCATTGGCAACGATATCCTTGGCGCCAGCGACGTGCAGGGTGGCTTCGATTTTCTGTTTCAGCTTCTCGACCTCCATGATCACCTGCACGTTGGTAATCTTGCCGACGTGCCGCTCAAGTTTGGCGAGTTTTTCGCCTACGTAGCTGCGCATGGGCTCGGTCACATCCAGTTGGTGTCCACTGATGTTGACTTGCATACCGCTTCTCCTTATTGCCAGTGCATAAAGAGACAGGCTGAACGCCTGCCACTGGAACGCTGTGGCGCATCCAGGCGCTACATCAACCGCTTGCGTTCGCTGGAGGGAGCGATTCCCAAAGACTCGCGATACTTGGCGACGGTGCGACGTGCTACCTGGATGCCTTGTGCCTCCAGTAAACCAGCGATCTTGCTGTCGCTCAATGGCTTTTTCTGATTTTCCGCTGCGACCAGTTTCTTGATGATTGCCCGAATCGCCGTGGACGAGCATTCACCGCCTTCGGAGGTGCTGACATGGCTTGAAAAAAAGTATTTCAATTCATAGATGCCGCGGGGTGTGTGCATGTATTTCTGCGTGGTGACCCGTGAAATCGTCGATTCGTGCATGCCGACCGCTTCGGCGATATCGTGCAGGACCAGCGGCTTCATGGCCTCGTCGCCGTAGTCCAGAAAGCCGCGTTGGTGCTCGACGATCTGCGTAGCGACCTTCATCAGGGTCTCGTTGCGGCTCTGCAGGCTCTTGATGAACCAGCGGGCTTCCTGCAGCTGGTTACGCATGAAGGTATTGTCGGCGCTGGTATCGGCGCGGCGGACAAAGCCTGCGTACTGAGGGTTGACCCGCAGGCGCGGCACGCTTTCCTGGTTTAGCTCGACCAGCCAGCGCTCGTTGTCCTTGCGCACGATGACGTCAGGGACCACGTATTCGGGTTCGGAAGATTCGATCTGCGAGCCTGGGCGCGGGTTGAGGCTCTGGACCAGTTCGATGACCTGGCGCAGTTCGTCTTCCTTGAGCTTCATGCGGCGCATCAGCTGGCTGTAATCGCGGCTGCCGAGCATATCGATGAAGTCAGTGACCAAGCGCTGCGCTTCCGCCAGCCAGCGAGTGCGCGGGGGCAACTGGCGCAACTGTAGTAGCAGGCATTCGCTGAGGTTGCGCGCGCCGATCCCGGACGGCTCGAATTGCTGGATGCGGTGGAGAACGGCTTCAACCTCGTCGAGCTCGATATCGAGCTCCGGGTCGAACGAGTCGCAGACTTCCTGCAAGGTCTCGTCCAGGTAGCCCTGGTTGTTGATGCAGTCGATCAGGGTCACAGCGATCAAACGATCGGTATCCGACATCGGCGCGAGGTTCAATTGCCAGAGCAAATGGCTCTGCAGGCTCTCGCCAGCCGAGGTACGGGTGGTGAAGTCCCACTCGTCATCGTCATTGCTGGGCAGGTTGCTGGCGCTGGTTTGGTAGATGTCTTCCCAGGCGGTATCGACCGGCAGCTCGTTGGGAATACGCTCTCCCCATTCGCCTTCTTCGAGGTTGTCGACCGTAGGGGCGCTGCTCTCGAACGTGGGCTCCTGGATGTCCGGCGTGGTTTTCTGCTCGATATTGTCCGCCAGCGGATCACTATTATCGAAGTCGTCACCTTCTTCCTGGCGTTCGAGCATAGGATTGGATTCCAGCGCTTCCTGGATTTCCTGTTGGAGATCCAGAGTCGATAGCTGGAGAAGGCGGATGGCCTGTTGCAACTGCGGTGTCATCGTCAGTTGCTGGCCCATTCTTAGGACGAGCGATGGTTTCATGGCTGGGGCTTAACACCTTATTCGCCGGCGCAGAGCGCCATCCACTACAAGGCGCCGAAGCGCCCGGCTTTATGTCGTAAGCAAATTATATGCCTGAAACCCGAGTGTTTGCCTAGAGCGTTTGTCCAATTTAAACCAAAAGGTTTGGAGGACCGCGGAAAACGCTCCGGGCGCGGGGACTTCTACAGGCGGAACTCGTGCCCGAGGTACACTTCTTTAACCAGCTCATTGGCCATGATAGCGGCTGCGTTGCCTTCGGCAATCAGTTGCCCATCGCTGACGATGTATGCGGTTTCGCAGATGTCCAGTGTCTCACGTACGTTGTGGTCGGTGATCAGAACGCCGATGCCCTTGGCCTTGAGGTGGTGGATGATCTGCTTGATGTCGCCGACCGAGATAGGGTCCACGCCCGCGAAGGGTTCGTCCAGCAGGATGAACTTGGGCGCCGTGGCCAGGGCCCGGGCAATCTCCACGCGGCGGCGTTCGCCGCCGGACAGACTCATGCCGAGGTTGTCACGGATGTGGGTAATGTGGAATTCCTGCAAGAGGCTTTCGAGTTCCTTGCGCCGGGCATCGCCGTCGAGCTCCTTGCGGGTCTCGAGGATGGCCATGATGTTGTCGGCAACCGAGAGCTTGCGAAAGATCGAAGCTTCCTGCGGCAGATAGCCGATGCCGGACTTGGCGCGACCGTGCATGGGCTGGTGGCTGACGTCGAGGTCGTCGATCAGCACGCGCCCTTGGTCGGCCTGAACCAGGCCGACGATCATGTAGAAGCACGTGGTCTTGCCCGCGCCGTTGGGGCCCAGCAGGCCTACGATCTGCCCGCTGTCGATCGACAGGCTGACATCGCGCACGACTTGCCGGCCTTTGTAGGCCTTGGCCAGGTGTTGTGCTTTGAGGGTCGCCATTAATTGGCCTTCTGGTCGGCAGGCTTGTTCTTCGGCTGGATCACCATGTCGATACGAGGGCGCGGCGCAGTGATCTTGGAGCCATTGCCACGGCCAGCGTTGACCACCTGCTTGACGGTGTCGTAGACGATCTTCTCGCCTTCGGAGGTGTTGCCATCATTGATGACCTTGGCCTTGTCGATCAGCACGATACGGTTTTGCGGCGCAAAGTACTGGATGGTCACGCCCCAGGCCTGAACGATAGGCTTGTCGACTTGCGGCTTCTGCTCGTAATAGGCCAGGTTGCCGACGGCCGTGAACACGTCGACGTCACCGTTGGGAGCGCGAGTGATGGTCACCGTGTTGCCAGTGATCTTCAGCGTACCCTGAGTGATGATCACGTTGCCCTTGTAGGTCGCAACGCCTTGCTTGTCATCGATCTGCGCGTCATCGGACTGAATATGAATAGGCTGATCGCGGTCTGTCGGCAGAGCCCAGGCGCTCGCGCTTCCCAGTGCTGCGCTCAGGCTGAGCAAAAAAGGGAGGGTTTTAACGAGCCTCATACTGTCCTCTTACGTTGGATAGCAGGTTCATCCTGCTGTCGTTCAAGTACGCCTTCATCCCTGTCGCCGTGGTGACACTGCCGGCAGCTTCGATTCTAACGTTTTGCTCGGTTTGCGCATATTGCTTCTGCGGGAAGACAGTCATGCGCGGACCGGTGATGATAGTGGTGCGTTTCTTTTCGTCGGTACGGGCAACCCTGACGTTCTCGATCAGCTCGACCTGAGTGCCGTCCGGATTGACCTCGGCGCGTACGCTCTGGATGTGCCAGGGGAACTCGGTGCCACGGTACATGTAGACGTCGGGCGTGGTCACGTAGGTGATCTGGCTGACCTTCATGTGCTCGACCTTGGCCCCGGTCATTTCATACTGGCGCTTGCCTTCGAGATTAAACTGCACGGTGTGGGCGTTGGTCGCGTAATAGTCGATCTGGGTCGGATCGGCCTGTGCGGCGGCCTGCGGGTCCAGCAGCCGTTCGGGGCTGATATTCCAGTAACCCACGGCGACCAGCACGGCCGCCAAGGCACACATTAATAGAATGTTGCGAAACTTTTTGCTCGGCATATCTGACTCTACAGGTAGTCGGCGTAAGCCGCATCGAGGTTGCCCTGCGCTTGCAGGATCAACTCGCAGAACTCGCGGGCAGCGCCTTCACCGCCGCGCGCCTGGGTAACCCCATGGGCATGCTGGCGCACGAAAGGTGCAGCGTTAGGTACGGTCATGCCCAACCCAACGCGGCGAATGGCCGGCAGGTCGGGCAGGTCGTCGCCCAGATAGGCGACTTGTTCGTAACTCAGACCCAGTTCGGCCATCAATTGTTCGAGTACCACGCGCTTGTCTTCGCGCCCTTGTACTAGATGCGCTACGCCCAGCGCCTTGGCGCGGCGCTCGACCATGGGCGATTTGCGCCCGGTAATGATCGCGATGGTCACGCCCGAGGCGATCAGCATCTTGAACCCCTGGCCGTCGAGGGTGTTGAAGGCCTTCATCTCGCTGCCGTCTTCAAGAAAGTACAGGCGGCCATCGGTGAGGATGCCATCGACATCGAAAACCGCCAGTTTGACGGGCTTGCCGCGTTCTAGCAAATTCATGGTCATCAAATGACTCCGGCGCGCAGCAAATCGTGCATGTTCAGGGCGCCGACCGGGCGATTGTCGCCGTCGATCACGGTCAGGGCGCCTATTTTATGGTCTTCCATGATTTTCAGTGCTTCGGCGGCGAGCATCTCGGGGCGGGCGGTCTTGCCACGGGGGGTCATGACGTCGTCGATCAGCGCCGTGCGCAGGTCGATCTCGCGGTCCAGGGTGCGGCGCAGATCGCCGTCGGTGAAGATCCCCGCCAGGCGCCCGTCGCTCTCCAGAACCACCGTCATGCCCAGGCCTTTGCGAGTCATTTCCATCAGCGCCAGTTTCAGCGAAGTGCCGCGCTGAACCTGAGGCAGGTCGGCGCCGCCATGCATGACGTTCTCGACCTTTAACAGCAGGCGTCGGCCCAAAGCACCACCAGGATGGGAAAAGGCGAAATCCTCGGCGGTGAAGCCGCGCGCCTCGAGCAGGGCGATGGACAGGGCGTCGCCCATCACCAGCGCGGCCGTGGTCGAGGAGGTCGGGGCGAGGTTCAGCGGGCAGGCTTCCTGAGCCACGCGCACATCGAGATTGACCTCGGCTGTCTTGGCCAGCGTCGACTCGGGGTTGCCGGTCACGCTGATCAGCTTGATGCCCAGGCGTTTGATCAGCGGCAGCAGCGTGACGATCTCGGCGGTAGTGCCGGAGTTCGACAGGGCCAGGATTATGTCGTCGCGGGTGATCATGCCCATGTCGCCGTGGCTGGCTTCGGCCGGGTGGACGAAAAACGCCGGCGTGCCGGTGCTGGCCAGGGTGGCTGCGATCTTTTTGCCGACATGCCCGGATTTGCCCATGCCCAGCACCACGACGCGGCCCTTGCTGCCCAGGATCATCTCGCAGGCGCGCACGAAATCGGCGTCGATATGGGCCAGCAGGCCCTCGACCGCTTCGATTTCATAGCGGATGGTGCGCTGGGCGGATTGGATCAGTTCGTTGGCCTGAGTCATGTCGAAAATCGGAATGCCTGATGAAAAGGCGGCGATTATAGCGGTAATACGTGAAACCCTCACGTGCGATCATAACTTTCATGCATTTGAAGAAACTCTGTTGCGTTTCGAGCTTTGGCCGTCTGTGTCTGCGGTGATATAGTTCGCCGCCTGTTCGGCCATCTCGGTCCTCGTATGGCACTTTTGCGTCCATGCGCACGAGCAAGAGGCTGCATCGAAAGGAGTTTCAATTGAGTGCCGATAACGCCTACGCGGTCGAATTGAAGGGCGTGTCCTTCAAGCGAGGATCGCGCAGCATTTTCAACAACGTCGATATTCGTATTCCCAAGGGCAAGGTAACCGGCATCATGGGGCCGTCCGGTTGCGGCAAGACTACCCTTCTCCGGTTGATGGGAGCGCAGCTGCGGCCTTCCGCCGGCGAGGTCTGGGTCAATGGCCAGAACCTGCCCAAACTCTCGCGCAGCGACCTGTTCGATGCCCGCAAGCACATGGGGGTACTGTTTCAGAGTGGCGCGTTGTTTACTGATCTGGATGTCTTCGAAAACGTCGCCTTTCCGCTGCGTGTGCACACCGAGCTGCCCGAAGAGATGATCCGCGACATCGTCCTGATGAAACTGCAGGCGGTGGGCTTGCGCGGTGCTGTCGAATTAATGCCTGACGAGCTGTCCGGCGGGATGAAGCGCCGTGTGGCGCTGGCCCGGGCGATCGCCATGGATCCGCAGATCCTCATGTACGACGAACCTTTCGTAGGGCAGGACCCCATCGCCATGGGCGTCCTGGTGCGTCTCATCCGTTTGCTCAACGATGCCCTGGGCATTACCAGCGTGGTGGTCTCCCATGACCTGGCCGAGACCGCCAGCATCGCCGACTACATCTATGTGGTCGGTGACGGTCAGGTGCTGGGGCAGGGGACGCCGGCAGAGCTCATGGGCTCCGATAACCCGCGCATTCGCCAATTCATGAAAGGGGACCCCGACGGTCCCGTGCCCTTCCACTTTCCTGCGCCGGCTCTCGACGCTGATTTCCTGGGGAAGCGCTGATGCGTCGCAAGACATTGACCGACCGCGTGGCCTTGTTCGGCCATTCCGCCATCGAGGCTGTGGCCATTCTTGGGCGTTCGACGCTCTTTCTGCTTCATGCTCTGTTCGGCCGCAGCACCAGTGGCGGCGGTTTTCAACTGCTGGTCAAGCAGCTGTATTCAGTCGGTGTGATGTCCTTGGCCATCGTCGTGGTGTCCGGGATGTTCATCGGCATGGTGCTGGCGCTGCAAGGTTTCAGCATCCTGAGCAAGTACGGGTCCGCGCAAGCCACGGGGCAGATGGTTGCCCTGACCCTGCTGCGCGAGCTGGGGCCGGTGGTCACGGCGCTGTTGTTCGCTGGCCGGGCCGGCTCGGCGTTGACCGCCGAGATCGGCAACATGAAGTCGACCGAGCAGCTCTCGAGCCTTGAGATGATCGGCGTCGACCCGCTCAAGCACATTGCCGCGCCGCGCCTCTGGGCCGGTTTTGTCTCGTTGCCGGTGCTGGCGCTGATCTTCAGCGTGGTCGGTATCTGGGGTGGCTCGTGGGTCGCGATCGAATGGCTGGGTGTGTATTCCGGCTCGTTCTGGGCCAACATGCAAAACAGCGTGACCTTCAATACCGATGTTCTCAACGGCGTGATCAAAAGCGTTGTTTTCGCCTTTGTAGTGACCTGGATCGCCGTGTTCCAGGGGTATGACTGCGAGCCCACTTCCGAGGGGATCAGCCGTGCCACGACCAAGACCGTTGTCTACGCCTCGTTGGCCGTGCTCGGCCTGGATTTCATTCTGACCGCTTTGATGTTTGGAGATTTCTGATGCAAAACCGCACCCTGGAAGTCGGTGTCGGCCTGTTTTTACTGGCCGGGATCCTGGCTCTGCTCTTGTTGGCGTTGCGCGTCAGCGGTCTTGCAGCCACTCCGTCCGCCGACACCTATAAACTTTATGCTTATTTCGACAATATCGCCGGTTTGACGGTCAGAGCCAAGGTGAGCATGGCCGGTGTCACCATCGGCAAGGTCACGGCGATCGATCTGGATCGCGATAACTTCACTGGCCGAGTGACCATGCAAATTGACAAGAAGGTCGACAACCTGCCGATCGACTCCACCGCATCGATCCTGACGGCTGGCCTGCTGGGCGAGAAATACGTCGGTATCAGTGTGGGGGGCGACGACAAGCTGCTCGCCAACGGCGGCACGATCCACGATACCCAGTCCTCGCTGGTACTGGAGGACCTGATCGGCAAATTCTTGCTCAATAGCGTGGGCAAAGACGCCAAAGACGCCAAATGAGGAGTGGTTCAATGATTTCGACTTTGCGACGCGGCCTGCTGGTCCTGCTGGCGGCCCTGCCGATGTTTGCCAACGCGGCTCCTAGCGTTTCGGCCCATGACCTGGTGCAGAACACCACGCACGACTTGCTGGGCGATCTGGCCACCAATCGTGCGCAATACAAGTCCAACCCCCAGGCGTTCTACGATGCGCTCAACCGCATCGTCGGGCCGGTCGTGGATGCCGAAGGGATCTCCAAGAGCGTGATGACGGTCAAGTACTCGCGCAAAGCGACGCCTGAGCAGATGGCGCGCTTCCAGGAGAACTTCAAGCGCGGCCTGTTCCAGTTCTATGGCAATGCGCTGCTCGATTACAACGATCAAGGCATCACCGTTGCGCCAGCCAAAGACGAAAGCGGCGACCGCACCAGTGTCGACATGACCGTCAAGGGCACCAACGGTGCGGTCTATCCCGTGTCCTACACCCTCGAGAAAATCAACGGCGAGTGGAAAGTGCGCAACGTGGTGCTCAATGGTATCAACGTCGGCAAGCTGTTCCGTGATCAGTTCGCTGATGCCATGCAGCAGAACGGCAACGACCTGGACAAGACCATCGATGGTTGGGCCGGCGAAGTTGCCAAGGCCAAGCAAACCACCGACAGCGCTGCTCCGGCGCCTGCCCAATGACCGCCAGTGTCAGCCTGCAAGACGCCGGCGTGCTGGCGCTCGCCGGTGTGCTCGACTATCGCTCAGGGCCGGCCTTGCGTGAACAGGGCCGCAAGCTGATCGCCAGCAGCAGCGTGGATCCGTTGATCGTCGACTGCGCAGCGGTCGAGAAGGCCAACAGCGTCGGCGTGTCGCTGCTGTTGGGCTTCACCCGTGACGCCAGGGCGGCCGGCAAGGACTTGGTCATCCGTGGCTTACCCAGCGACATGGCACAGATTGCCGAAGTATCCGGGATCAGCGCACTGCTGGTCCGTGACTGAAAGCGCCATCAGCGTCAATGCCCCTCCGTCAGAGTTCTCGTATCCGGGTTCGCAGGCGCGGGGCTTTTTTTGTATGATGGCCGACCCGCGCGCACAGGGCGCCGATTGAGGTTGAGCATGCAGGCCGTAGAAGTTAAGAGCTTCCTTGAAGGAAAGCTGCCGCAAGTCCAGGTGGAAGTCGAAGGCGAAGGCTGCAACTTCCAGTTGAATGTGATCAGTGACGAAATCGCCGCCCTCAGACCGGTCGCCCGTCAGCAGCAGATCTATGCTCATTTGAACCCATGGATTGCCGACGGCAGTATCCACGCGGTAACGATGAAATTCTTCAGCCGCGCAGCCTGGGCTGAGCGCACCTGAGCCCTTTGGGGTCGAGATTCTAATGGACAAACTGATTATTACTGGCGGCATCCCTCTCGATGGGGAAATCCGCATTTCCGGGGCGAAGAACTCCGCCCTGCCGATTCTGGCCGCTACCTTGCTGGCCGATGCGCCGGTCACGGTCGCCAACCTGCCGCACCTGCACGACATCACCACGATGATCGAGTTGTTCGGCCGCATGGGCATCGAGCCGATCATCGACGAAAAGATGGCCGTGGAAATCGACCCGCGCACCATCAAGACCCTGATCGCACCCTACGAGCTGGTGAAAACCATGCGCGCGTCGATCCTGGTGCTGGGCCCTATGGTTGCCCGCTTTGGCGAGGCCGAAGTGGCTCTGCCAGGTGGTTGCGCCATCGGTTCGCGTCCAGTCGACCTGCATATCCGCGGCCTTGAAGCCATGGGCGCAGTGATCGAAGTCGAAGCCGGCTACATCAAGGCCAAGGCGCCGGAAGGCGGTTTGCGCGGTGCCAACTTCTTCTTCGATACCGTCAGCGTGACCGGTACCGAGAACATCATGATGGCCGCATCGCTGGCCAATGGCCGGACCGTGCTGCAGAACGCGGCGCGCGAGCCGGAAGTGGTCGACCTTGCCAACTTCATCAATGCCATGGGCGGTAACGTCCAGGGCGCCGGTACCGACACCATCACGATCGAAGGCGTCAAGCGCCTGGGCTCGGCTCACTACAAAGTGATGCCGGACCGTATCGAGACCGGTACCTACCTGGTGGCCGCTGCCGCCACCGGTGGTCGCGTCAAGCTCAAGGATACCGATCCGACCATCCTCGAAGCCGTACTCGACAAGTTGCGCGAAGCCGGTGCCGAAATCACCACTGGCAATGACTGGATCGAGCTGAACATGCATGGCAAGCGGCCCAAGGCCGTCAACCTGCGTACCGCTCCGTACCCAGCGTTCCCGACCGACATGCAGGCGCAGTTCGTTTCGCTCAACGCCATCGCCGAAGGCACGGGTGCGGTCATCGAGACCGTGTTCGAGAACCGTTTCATGCACGTCTATGAAATGGTCCGCATGGGCGCACACATCCTGGTCGAAGGTAACACCGCAGTCGTGACCGGCACGCTGAAGCTCAAAGGCGCGCCAGTCATGGCCACCGACCTGCGCGCTTCCGCCAGCCTGGTCATCGCCGCGCTGGTCGCCGAGGGCGATACCCTGATCGATCGCATCTACCACATCGACCGTGGTTACGAGTGCATCGAGGAAAAACTGCAGATGCTCGGCGCCAAGATTCGCCGCGTACCGGGCTAGTGCTTCCGGGCGCAGGGATGCGCCCCATGGGGTTATTGCCGAATAAATTATAAGGATCGATGTTTTTCATGTTGACCATCGCGCTGTCCAAGGGCCGCATCCTCGACGACACTCTGCCGCTGCTGGCTGCAGCGGGCATCGTGCCCACCGAGAATCCGGACAAAAGCCGCAAACTGATCATTCCGACCACGCAGGATGATGTACGCCTGCTGATCGTGCGTGCCACGGACGTTCCGACCTATGTCGAGCACGGCGCCGCCGACCTCGGTGTGGCGGGCAAGGATGTGCTCATGGAGTACGGCGGCCAGGGCCTGTACGAGCCGCTGGATCTGCAGATCGCCAAATGCAAGCTGATGACCGCCGGTGCCATCGGGGTTCCCGAGCCCAAGGGCCGTCTGCGCGTCGCTACCAAATTCGTCAATGTCGCCAAGCGTTACTACGCCGAGCAGGGCCGTCAGGTCGATATCATCAAGCTGTATGGCTCGATGGAACTGGCACCCCTGGTAGGTCTGGCCGACAAGATCATCGACGTCGTCGATACTGGCAACACCCTGCGTGCCAATGGCCTGGAGCCCCAGGAAATGATAGCTGACATCAGCTCCCGGCTGGTCGTCAACAAGGCATCGATGAAGATGCAGCATGCCCGCATCCAGGCCTTGATCGATACCCTGCGCACTGCGGTCGAGTCGCGACACCGCGGCTGAATCACTTGCACGCCCTCGGTGCGTGCCCATCTATCCGCGTCATAGCCAAAATCTCAGGTGCCCACGCGGATGGCTTGGTAGTCTAGCGACGCCTGAGTTTTGCCCTTTGTGCCCCCGCCAATTATTGAGGCCCACGTCATGACCCTGACCGCTCCCACTGCAATCCGTCGACTCAACGCGCTTGACCCGGACTTCGCACGCCATCTGGATCATCTGTTGAGCTGGGAAAGCGTGTCCGACGAGTCGGTCAACCAGCGTGTGCTGGACATCATCAAGGCCGTGCGCGAACGTGGCGACGAAGCCGTCGTGGAGTTTACCAAGCGTTTCGACGGCCTGGATGTGGCCTCGATGGCCGACCTGATCCTGCCGCGCGAGCGTCTGGAGTTGGCGCTGACGCGGATCACCGCGCCTCAGCGCGAAGCTTTGGAAACAGCCGCCGCCCGTGTGCGCAGCTACCACGAAAAGCAGAAGCAGGACTCCTGGAGCTACACCGAGGCCGACGGCACGGTGCTGGGCCAGAAGGTCACGCCTCTGGATCGTGCCGGCCTGTATGTGCCGGGTGGCAAGGCCTCGTATCCGTCCTCGGTGCTGATGAACGCCATTCCGGCCAAGGTCGCAGGTGTCGGCGAAGTGGTCATGGTGGTGCCAACGCCCCGTGGTGAAATCAACGAGCTGGTGCTGGCTGCGGCCTGCATCGCCGGCGTCGACCGGGTATTTACCATCGGTGGCGCACAAGCGGTCGCCGCGCTGGCCTACGGCACCGAAAGCGTGCCCAAGGTCGACAAGGTGGTCGGGCCGGGCAACATCTATGTGGCGACTGCCAAGCGCCACGTGTTCGGGCAAGTGGGCATCGACATGATCGCCGGTCCGTCCGAGATCCTCGTGGTCTGCGACGGCGGCACCGATCCGGACTGGATCGCCATGGACCTGTTCTCCCAGGCCGAGCACGACGAAGACGCTCAGGCGATTCTGGTCAGCCCGGACGCCGAGTTCCTCGACAAGGTCGCGGCCAGCATCGACAAGCTGCTGCCGACCATGGAGCGCGCTGAAATCATCAAGACTTCGATCAACGGCCGCGGCGCGCTGATTCAGGTGCGCGACATGCAGCAGGCCATCGAAGTGGCCAACCGCATCGCGCCGGAGCACCTTGAACTGTCGGTGGCCGACCCTGAGGCCTGGCTGCCACAGATCCGTCACGCCGGCGCGATCTTCATGGGCCGTCACACCTCCGAGGCGCTGGGCGACTACTGCGCAGGCCCCAACCACGTGCTGCCGACCTCCGGCACCGCGCGGTTTTCGTCACCACTGGGGGTGTATGACTTCCAGAAGCGTTCGTCGATCATCTTCTGTTCCGAAGCCGGAGCTTCCGAGCTGGGCAAGACCGCCTCGGTGCTGGCTCGCGGCGAGTCCTTGAGCGCCCACGCCCGCAGCGCCGAATACCGCATTCTGGAAGGTAAACAAGCATGAGCAAGTTCTGGAGTCCTTTCGTCAAGACCCTGGTGCCTTACGTGCCGGGCGAGCAGCCCAAACTCACCAAGCTGGTCAAGCTCAATACCAACGAGAACCCCTATGGTCCGTCGCCCAAGGCGCTGGAGGCCATGCGTGCCGAGCTGAACGACGACCTGCGCCTGTACCCCGATCCGAATGGCGATCTTCTCAAGCAAGCGGTGGCCGAGTATTACGGCGTGCAGACTGGGCAAGTATTCGTCGGCAACGGTTCGGATGAAGTGCTGGCGCACATTTTTCATGGTTTGTTCCAGCAGGATCTGCCGCTCTTGTTCCCGGATATCAGCTACAGCTTCTACCCAGTGTATTGCGGGCTGTATGGCATCGAGCACGTTCTGGTGCCGCTGGACGAGCAGTTTCAGATCCGTGCCGCCGATTACGCACGCCCCAACGGCGGGATCATTTTCCCCAACCCCAATGCGCCGACTGGCTGCGTGCTGGCACTGGACGCGGTCGAGCAGATGCTCAAGGCCAGCCCGGATTCAGTGGTGGTGGTCGATGAAGCGTATATCGACTTCGGCGGCCAGACGGCGATCAGCCTCGTGGATCGCTATCCCAACCTGCTGGTGACTCAAACGCTGTCCAAGTCGCGCTCGCTGGCGGGCCTGCGTGTCGGACTGGCGGTGGGTCATCCGGATTTGATCGAGGCGCTGGAACGGGTCAAGAACAGCTTCAATTCTTACCCGCTGGATCGCATGGCCATCGTTGGCGCCGCCGCGGCGTTCAACGACAAAGCGTATTTTCAGCAGACCTGCAAAGCGGTAATCGACAGCCGTGAGCATCTGGTGGCCAAGCTGCAACAGCGTGGCTTCGAGGTATTGCCGTCAGCGGCGAACTTCATCTTCACCCGCCACCCGCAGCAGGACGCCGCAGGGATCGCCGCCAAGGTGCGCGAGAAAGGGGTGATCGTGCGGCACTTCAAGCAAGAGCGAATCGCTCAGTTCCTGCGCATCAGCATCGGTACGCCGGAACAGAATCAGGCGTTGCTCGACGCCCTCTGATCGATTTACTTCGCACGCTCCCACAGGGCCGTCCTGAGTCGTACGCCTGTGGGAGCAAAGCTTGCTCGCGAAGAGGCCATGAGCCTCAACCGCGCTATTGGATTACTTCTCTTCCGGCGCCACCGCAGCCGGCGCCGGTGGGGGGCGCAGGCCCACTTCAGCCATCATCTTCAACTGCTTACCGTTGCGCATGACTTCAATGGCGATCTTGTCGTTGGGTTTGGTGCGCGCTACTTGATTCATCGAGCGGCGCCCGTCGCCGGCCGGCTCGCCGTTGATGCTCAGGATCACATCGCCCAACTGCAGGCCGGCCTTCTGCGCCGGGCCGCCGGCGAAAATGCCCGCCACCACGATGCCGGGTTTGTCTTTCAGGCCGTAAGACGCGGCCAGATCTTCGGTCAGCGGTTGCACTTCGATGCCCAGCCAGCCGCGGATTACCTGGCCGTGCTCGATGATCGATTTCATGACTTCGACCGCGAGCTTGATAGGGATCGCGAAGCCGATGCCTTGGGAGCCACCAGACTTGGAAAAGATTGCCGTATTGATGCCGGTCAGATTGCCATTGGCATCCACCAGCGCGCCGCCGGAGTTGCCGGGGTTGATGGCCGCGTCGGTCTGGATGAAGTCCTCATAGGTGTTAAGGCCCAGCTGGTTGCGGCCAGTGGCGCTGATGATGCCCATGGTCACCGTCTGGCCGACGCCGAAGGGATTGCCGATGGCCAACGCGACATCACCAATGTGGATGTTGTCCGAGCTGCCGATGGTGATCGATGGCAGGTTCTTCAGGTCGATCTTGAGGACCGCCAGGTCGGTTTCCGGGTCGCTGCCGATGACGCGCGCCAAGGTCTCGCGACCATCCTTGAGCGCTACCACGATCTGGTCGGCGCCTGCGGTGACGTGGTTGTTGGTCAGCAGGTAGCCTTCCGGGCTCATGATCACCCCCGAGCCGAGGCTCGACTCCCAGCGCCGTTGCTTGGGCAGGTTGTCGCCGAAAAAACGGCGGAACTGCGGGTCTTCGAACAGCGGATGATTGGTCTTGTTGACCACCTTGGTGGTGTACAGATTGGCCACGGCAGGCGCAGCAAGGGTGACGGCGCTGGCATAGGACACGGGGCCCTGGACCACGGTGGCCGATTGCGGCGCCTGTTGCAGATTGATGTCCTGGCTCGGCAAACCGACCCATTCGGGGAAACGCTGGATGACCAGCAACGCAATCAGGATGCCGGTCAATAATGGCCAACCAAAAAAACGTAGCGCCTTGAACATTTAACGATTCCCGGGAGATGGCGGTCGGGCGTTTCCACATGGCTTGGGACGCCCCATAATGGCCGCCATTATACGAGGCCTTTAGCGGCTCCGAACGGCCTTTATGGAGACTTTTATGGCTATTGCCTTGACGACCCTGGTGCAGGAGGCGGATCGCTACCTCGCCAGTGCAAAAATTCAGGATTACTGCCCCAATGGCTTGCAGGTCGAGGGCCGCTCGCAGGTGCTGCGTATCGTCAGTGGGGTTACAGCTAGCCAAGCGCTGCTGGATGCCGCAGCCGAGGCGGGCGCCGACGTTGTATTGGTACACCATGGGTATTTCTGGAAAGGCGAAAACCCCTGCGTGACCGGGATGAAGCAGCGGCGCCTGAAGACCCTGCTGCAGAACGACATGAGCCTGCTGGCCTATCACCTGCCGTTGGATGTGCACCCGGAGGTTGGCAACAACGTGCAGTTGGCGCGCCAGCTCGATATCACCGTTGAAGGGCCGCTGGACCCGAGCAATTCGCGGGTGGTGGGGCTGCTGGGCTCGCTTGACGAACCGATGAGCGCCCGTGATTTCGCCCGCAAGGTGCAGGAAGTGATGGGCCGCGAGCCGCTGCTGATCGAGGGCAGCGCCATGATCCGCCGGGTAGGCTGGTGCACCGGCGGCGGCCAGGGCTACATCGATCAAGCCATTGCGGCCGGCGTCGATCTGTTCATCAGTGGCGAGGCCTCGGAGCAGACTTTCCACAGTGCCCGAGAGAACGACGTGAGTTTCATCGCCGCAGGTCATCACGCCACCGAGCGCTATGGCGTGCAGGCGCTAGGGGATTATCTGGCGCGGCGCTTTGCGCTGGAGCACATCTTTATCGATGTTCCCAATCCGATTTGAATATTGGTTTATGAGCGCATAGGTCATCAGCGACACCCTAACCAGCGGGTATAACCTTATAACCTTTGCGTCTAGTCGGCTTTTTTCATAGAAACGGCCTCCATGTTAAAGTGCGCGGCTCGAACACGGCCCGTGGGCCGTCCATAAAGAATGTATCCGTGAGTAACCATGGTCGACAAACTGACGCACCTGAAACAGTTGGAGGCGGAAAGTATCCACATCATTCGTGAAGTGGCCGCCGAATTCGATAACCCGGTGATGCTGTATTCGATCGGCAAGGACTCCGCCGTCATGCTGCATCTGGCGCGCAAGGCGTTCTTCCCGGGCAAGCTGCCGTTCCCGGTGATGCACGTCGATACCCGGTGGAAATTCAAGGAGATGTACCAGTTCCGCGACCGCATGGTCGAGGAAATGGGCCTGGACCTGTTGGTGCACATCAATCCTGACGGCGTCGCCCAGGACATCAACCCGTTCACCCACGGTAGCTCCAAGCACACGGACATCATGAAGACCCAGGGCCTCAAGCAGGCGCTGGACAAGTATGGCTTCGATGCCGCCTTCGGTGGCGCACGCCGCGACGAAGAAAAGTCCCGCGCCAAAGAGCGCGTGTATTCGTTCCGCGACAGCAAGCACCGCTGGGACCCGAAAAACCAGCGTCCTGAGCTGTGGAACGTCTACAACGGCAAGGTCAACAAGGGCGAATCCATTCGCGTGTTCCCGTTGTCGAACTGGACCGAGCTGGACATCTGGCAGTACATCTACCTCGAAGGCATCCCGATCGTGCCGCTGTATTTCGCCGCGGAGCGTGAAGTCATCGAGAAGAACGGCACCCTCATCATGATCGACGACGATCGCATCCTTGAGCACCTCAGCGAGGAAGAAAAGTCCCGTATCGTCAAAAAGAAAGTGCGTTTCCGTACGCTTGGCTGCTACCCGTTGACGGGCGCAGTGGAGTCCGAGGCCGAAACCCTCACGGACATCATTCAGGAAATGCTCCTGACGCGAACTTCCGAGCGCCAGGGCCGGGTCATCGACCACGATGGCGCAGGCTCGATGGAAGACAAGAAACGTCAAGGCTATTTCTAAGTAGGGTCAGACCATGTCGCACCAATCAGAATTGATCAGCGAGGACATCCTCGCTTACCTGGCCCAGCACGAGCGCAAGGAACTGTTGCGTTTCCTGACCTGCGGCAACGTCGATGACGGCAAGAGCACCCTGATCGGGCGCCTGCTGCACGACTCCAAGATGATCTACGAAGATCACCTGGAAGCCATCACCCGCGACTCGAAAAAGTCCGGTACCACCGGCGATGATATCGACCTCGCACTGCTGGTCGATGGCCTGCAGGCCGAGCGCGAGCAGGGCATCACCATCGATGTCGCCTATCGCTACTTCTCCACGGCCAAGCGCAAGTTCATCATTGCCGACACCCCGGGCCACGAGCAGTACACCCGCAACATGGCCACCGGTGCGTCTACCTGTGACCTGGCGATCATTCTGGTCGACGCTCGCTATGGCGTGCAGACCCAGACCCGCCGACACAGCTACATCGCTTCGTTGCTGGGCATCAAACACATCGTGGTCGCCATCAACAAGATGGACCTCAAGGGTTTTGACGAGGGCGTGTTCGAGTCGATCAAGGCTGATTATCTGAAGTTCGCCGAGGCCATCAACCTCAATCCGACTACCCTGGCCTTCGTGCCGATGTCGGCGCTCAAGGGCGACAACGTGGTGAATCACAGCGAGCAATCGCCGTGGTACACCGGTCAGACCCTGATGGAAATCCTCGAGACCGTTGACGTTTCGACCGATCGCAACATGACCGACCTGCGCTTCCCGGTGCAGTACGTCAACCGCCCGAACCTGAACTTCCGCGGTTTCGCCGGCACCTTGGCCAGCGGCATCGTGCACAAGGGCGACGAAGTCGTGGTGCTGCCATCGGGCAAGAGCAGCCGCGTCAAATCCATCGTCACCTACGAAGGTGAGCTGGAGCACGCCGGCCCAGGCCAGGCCGTGACCCTGACCATGGAAGACGAGATCGACATCTCCCGTGGCGATCTGCTGGTGCACGCCGATAACGTGCCGCCGGTGACCGACCAGTTCGACGCCATGCTGGTGTGGATGGCCGAAGAGCCGATGCTGCCGGGCAAGAAATACGACATCAAGCGTGCGACCAGCTATGTGCCAGGCTCGATCGCCAGCATCGTCCACCGCGTCGACGTCAACACGCTGGAAGAGGGCGCCGCGAGCTCTCTCAACCTCAACGAGATCGGCAAGGTCAAGGTCGCGCTGGATGCCGCCATCGCCTTGGACGGCTATGAAAGCAACCGCACCACAGGCGCCTTCATCGTCATCGATCGCTTGACCAACGGCACCGTCGGCGCCGGCATGATCATCGCGCCGCCCGTGGTCGGCCAGGGTGGCGGCCATCACGGCAAGCTCGCCCATGTCGCCACTGAAGAGCGCGCCCAGCGTTTCGGCCAGCAGCCCGCTACCGTGCTGTTCACCGGCCTCTCGGGCGCCGGCAAGAGCACCTTGGCCTATGCGGTCGAGCGCAAGCTGTTCGACATGGGCCGTGCGGTCTACGTACTGGATGGCCAGAACCTGCGCCACGACCTCAACAAGGGGCTGCCCCAGGATCGCATCGGTCGCACCGAGAACTGGCGCCGTGCCGCCCATGTGGCGCGCCAGTTCAACGAAGCGGGCCTGTTGACCCTGGCAGCCTTCGTCGCACCATCGGCCGAAGGTCGCGAGCAAGCGAAGACCCTGATCGGCACCGAGCGCTTGATCACGGTATATGTGCAGGCTTCGCCGCTGGTATGCCGTCAGCGTGATCCACAGGGCCTGTACGCGGCCGATGGCGACAACATCCCGGGTGAGTCCTTCCCGTACGATGTGCCGTTGAATGCTGATCTGGTGGTGGATACCCAGAGTGCGTCGGTGGAGGAGGGGGTGAAGCAGGTGCTGGAGTTGCTGCGTTCGCGTGGGGCTATCTAGGGTCTGTGCGAAAAGTATTGTCGCAAACACCTCATGGCGCAGGCCAATGAGACCATCGCCGCAAAACTTGTTGCGAGCTTGTCGAAGCGAGTAACGACGCGGCGATTTTCCTTCAGCCACCCGAAAATGCGCTCGGTGATGTTGCGCTGTCGGGATCTGGGGCGATCAAACAGTCAGGCCAAGCCCGGCTTGGGTTTGCGTGCATGTCCCGCCATGCGGTACCAGAGCAAAGCACCCAAAGAACGTCGTTGAGCTTCAGCGATCATCGACTCTCGGGCGTCCGCTGCGGTGGGTTTCAGTGAAAAAATCGGCATCCAGATCTCAGGCTGCTTTGGGGGGGGCGGGCTTGCCCTTTGCCGGCAGATCGATGCCCCCGACAAAGTCCAGAGTGCTGATCACTGGACTTTCGGCTCGGCACAAACGGCAGACGTGGCACGAAGTGTAGGCATCCCCAACAGCACGATTACCACCATGGACAGGCCCGCGACAATTGCGACACCGAACCCTGCCTGCGCGCCATAGACGTCGATGACTAGGCCCGCCAATACGCCACCGAGCGCTACGCCGATGCTGATTCCTGTAGTCATCCACGTAAGTCCTTCGGTTATTCTGAACGGTGGAACAATGATCGTACCGAGATTCATGACGACGACCATCGTTGGCGCAAATGACATACCTGCCACAAACAGCATCCCGGAAAGGATGTAGACATCCGGTGACAAAATGGGCAACACGGCAGTGACTGCCGTTATCAGGACCCCAATAAAGAACTGCTTTTCAATCGGCAAGGAAATCCTTAAAGTGCCGAACGTCAAGCCAGCGATCATCGAGCCGAGCGCATAGGCTGCCAGGATGAAACTGGCAGATGCCGGCCAGCCTTGTGCGTTGGCGAAAGCAACAACCGCCACGTCGATTGATCCGCCAATCACACCCATCGCCAAGAGCGCCAGCACGATGGTACGAACGCCGGGGATAAGAAGGGTCGAGCTTGTGCTCCTTCCAATGCCCACGACTACCTTCGGTTCTGTCTGCCGCTGCATAAGAAAAGCCGTCACGCCGACAACCAGCAACATGACAGCTACAAGTGGTCCAGCTTCGGCGAAAAAGCTGACGCTCAAACCAATGGCTAGTGGTGGCCCGATGATAAAGGCGAGTTCAGTTAGAACCGTATCTAGAGAGAAGGCAGTGTGTAACTGTGGCTTACCACGGAAAAGCTGCGTCCAGCGTGCTCTTATCATGGCGGGCATGCTCGGCATCGTGCCCGCCAATGCCGCAAGAATAAACAGCAGTGTAGCGGGAGCCCTCATGTAGACGGCAACGATCAGCGCGAGCAACATGCCAACGCTGAAGGTCGTCACAAAGGGCAGAACCCGACGTTGGCCCCGCCGATCAACCAGCTTCGATACTTGCGGACCGATAAGCGCATTCGCCAAGGTAAAAGTACCGGCGACTGAGCCGGCCAGCCAATAAAGGCCCGTTTGCTGCACCAGCATGGTAATGATGCCGATGCCGATCATTGCTTGTGGCAGACGGGCAATTGAGCTCGCAATCACTAACCCCATGACGCCCGGAGTGGCGAGAAGTTCGCGGTAGGGATTTGCCATAATTTTTCCTTTTTATAATTTGACTCTGATAAATAACCCGCTGCATGCGACGAAAACAATGGAGTATTATCTTGACTCCTATTGATCATATGTCTCAAGTCATTCAGCGGAAAAGTATCGCTTATTAAAATAATCGCTACCTGTTATATAAATCGGGCGTATCAGTCGATGCTATCTTGCCAGTTTCATCGCGCATTACCAAATCCAATGCCTGTCGGAGCTTTGGATGTTGCAATTAAAGGCCCTGATTGTTTTTGCCCATGAGAAACAACATCCTTGACCAGGTCAGCTAGTACATTTTTTTCTGCAGTAGAGATGATCAATATTCTTAGGGTGTATTCAGATAAAAAATTTCGATCCGATTTCAGCTTCGATGCCTGTCGAAACCAAGATTCTACCCCAGACACGTAAAAGTCAATACCGGTCGAAAACTGACAAGCTCTACGTTCAAGCCATGCTCCTTGCGATAAGCACGGTGGCTATAGAGAGATCATCTGGACACCCCGCGAAAATTAGCTTTTGCAGAGTTTTTTTGCTCATAATTGAAAGATTATGTGACTCAGATATGCTCCCATCTGTAATGCACTTTTGCGTATATCAACTATAACTACTTGCCGCGTCGGTAATGGCCGAGTGCGCGAACCACCGTGCTAGAGATATCGCTGTACGACAAGCGGTTTTCTACTGAAATATGCTGTTACTTCAGAAATGATCTGTATGGTCTTGATGGCACTTTGCGGCTATCCCTTCCCCTGACGACCGCGCGCCCCTTTGCTTGGAGATCGGTAACGCGCAGCATAAGGTCCGCCTGACAGACATTCAGGACACGCTGTCCAGAATCGAGGCCCTGTATCAAGAGTCGCTGGGTAAAAGTTCGATCCTGTCTCGAAATGAATTCATCACCCGTCGTCGGGAGATGTTCGATCTGCTGTACAGGCAGCTGAAAGAATTTGCAGGCATAGGTTCAGGATTAAAGAACACCAACGGGATCAGAAATATGCTTGGGGTGTCGACTAACAGCTATCTGCGGCATGGGGAATCTCCGGGTATGCAGAGAGAATAGCGAAGGTGTCGAAGGCGGCGGCGTATATGAAGGCGGGCGGCTATATTGGGGTGGCGTTGAATGTTGCTGCCCCTGGTTTGGCGATTCAAAAGGCTTGCTCGTTTGGTCGGGAGGAATAATGTACAGAGGCGAAATATGTCGAGGGTGGGAAATAAGTCGGTGGTGTAGCGCTAAGCGCTTACCTTGGGGGAAGCGGGCTGGCCATGGGAGGCGCGATATGTCGAGCGAGGTTCGCGGCGGCTGGATCTCGCTCAGCTCTGAGAGCTGCTGGACGTGCTGGGCACGGATCTGATTCGATTCGTGGCGCGCTATGAAACAGCGCTGGCTGGACTGAGCCAGGGTGATATACACCAGCCATAAAAAACGGAGCCCGCAGGCTCCGTCGTTTTTTGAGCGAAGCGTTACTTGCGCTTCAACCCATACTGCTCATCGAGCATCCCCGGCGAGTTGGGCGCTTTTGGCGCGTAGTCGAGCGGCGGCTCGGCGCCTTGTGGCGGGGTCAGGCGCTCGCGAGGGCCGATTGGCGCTTCGGAGTGCAGCGAGGCCAGCAGGCGCTGGCGGGTCAGTTCGTCGAGGGCCAGGCTGTTGGCGCCCTCGGCGAGGTGATCTTGAACCTCCTGGTAGCTCTGAGTGAGCTTCTTGACCAGGATGGCGGTGCTGTTGAAGTGGGTGACCACCTCGTGCTGGTAGTTATCGAAACGTTCCTGAATTTCGTCCAGCTGACGCTGCGTGCTGCTAGGCGCGGCGTTGGGCGCGAGGCGGGCGATCAGGAAACCGGCGACCACACCGACCACCAGGGCCAGGGTAGGCAACAACCAAACTAAGAGCGAGTGTTCCACGAGTCCTTCCTCTATAAACGGCTTTGCTTTACGTTAACGGCTCGGACCTGCACTGTACACTGCATTACGATGGCAAATATGTCAGACAGGATCTTTCAGCTAGACGAGTCGACCCTATCAGAGGTCACGGAGTTCATCCTTGCTCACCCGCGAAACCCCTTTGATGCTTGATGGTCCGCTGGGCCAACTGGAAGCGCTGTACCTCGATACCCCCGGTGCCACCGGCGTAGCGTTGATCTGTCATCCTAACCCGGTGCAGGGCGGCAATATGCTCAACAAGGTCGTGTCGACGCTGCAGCGCACTGCGCGGGATGCGGGTCTTGTGACGTTGCGTTTCAATTATCGCGGCACGGGTGCCAGCGCCGGCAGCCACGACATGGGCAGCGGCGAGGTCGATGACGCCCTGGCGGCGGCCACCTGGCTGCAGGCCCAGCACCCTGAGCTGCCGCTGACGCTGTTCGGCTTCTCCTTTGGGGGCTTTGTGGCCGCCAGCCTTGGCGGGCGCCTGGAGGCCCGGGGAAGCGCCTTGAAACACTTGTTCATGGTGGCCCCGGCGGTGATGCGCCTCAAGCCCGAGCATCCGCTGCCACAACACTGCCCCATCACGGTCATCCAGCCAGAAACCGACGAAGTGGTCGAGCCACAGCTGGTATACGACTGGTCCAATGCGCTGGACCGTCCCCATGAGCTGCTGAAAGTGGCAGAATGCGGACACTTTTTTCATGGCAAGCTGACCGATCTCAAGGATCTGGTCGTACCCCGCCTTTCGAACTGACTGCAGCCTGACTAAGCGACCCGACATGACCACCACTCGTATCCTCACCGGTATCACCACCACCGGGACCCCGCATCTGGGCAACTACGCCGGCGCCATCCGCCCGGCTATCGTTGCCAGCCGCCAGAGCGATGCCGATTCGTTCTACTTTCTGGCCGACTACCACGCCCTGATCAAATGCGATGAGCCACTGCGCATTCAGCGCTCGCGCCTGGAAATCGCCGCGACCTGGCTGGCGGCGGGGCTGGACGTGGATCGAGTGACCTTCTATCGGCAGTCCGACATTCCCGAGATCCCCGAGCTGACCTGGCTGCTGACGTGCGTCGCGGCCAAGGGCTTGCTCAACCGCGCGCACGCCTATAAAGCCTCGGTGGACAAGAACGTCGAGACCGGCGAAGACCCGGACGCCGGCATCACCATGGGCCTGTACAGCTACCCGATTCTCATGGCAGCGGACATCCTGATGTTCAACGCGCACAAGGTGCCCGTCGGTCGCGACCAGATCCAGCACGTCGAAATGGCTCGCGACATCGGCCAGCGCTTCAATCACCTGTTCGGCCAGGGCAAGGAATTCTTCGTCATGCCTGAAGCGCTGATCGAGGAGAGCGTCGCCACCTTGCCGGGCCTCGACGGTCGCAAGATGTCCAAGAGCTACGACAACACCATTCCGTTGTTCAGCAGCCCCAAGGACATGAAAGAGGCCATCTCGCGGATCGTCACCGATTCGCGCTTGCCGGGTGAGGCCAAGGACCCTGACAACTCGCACCTGTTCACCCTGTTCGAAGCCTTCGCCACACCTGAGCAGGCAGCCGAATTTCGCGCCGACCTCCTGCAGGGCCTGGGCTGGGGCGAGGCCAAGAACCGCCTGTTCACCTTGCTCGACGCCGATCTGAGTGAAGCGCGGGATAAATACGCGACCTTGATCGAGCGCCCGGCCGACCTTGAGGACATCCTCCAGGCTGGCGCCGCCAAGGCGCGCAAGGTAGCGACGCCGTTCCTCGGTCAACTGCGCGAAGCGGTGGGCCTGCGCTCGTTCCGCGAGCAAGTGCAAGTCGCTGCCGCTGGCAAGAAAAAGGCCAGCAAGGCGGCGCGCTTTGTGAGCTTCCGTGAAGACGACGGCAGCTTCCGCTTCCGCCTATTGGCCGCCGATGGCGAGCAACTGCTGCTGTCGCGCAGCTTTGCCGATGGCAAGGCCGCAGGGGGCGTCAGCAAACAACTGCAGCAAGGCGGCGAGCTGGATATCCGCGTTGATGCCGATAACGGTTTCACCTTGTGGCTCGACGGTGCCTGCGTGGCCGACGGACCGCAGTTTGCCGACAGCGCTGCGCGCGAGCTGGCCGTAGAGGCTCTGCGTCAGGCGCTGCAGCCTCAAACGGACTGATGCGACAGCCTGTCGCACTGTCCATTGCCATTCATCAGGGGCGCCGCTACAGTGGCGACCCGTTTTTGTTGCCTTGCTGACGAATATGACGCCTCTAGAACGATATCAAGCCGACCTCAAGCGCCCCGACTTCTTCCACGATGCCTCCCAGGAGAACGCCGTGCGCCACCTGCAGCGTCTATACGACGATCTGGTAGCCGCGCAGCACAGCAAGCCGGGCATGTTGAGCAAGCTGTTCGGCAAGAAAGAGCAGGTACCGGTGACCGGCCTGTATTTCTGGGGCGGTGTCGGCCGCGGCAAGACGTATCTGGTGGATACCTTTTTCGACGCGCTGCCGTTCGAGCAGAAGGTGCGCACGCACTTTCACCGCTTCATGAAGCGCGTGCACGAAGAAATGCGCACCCTCAAGGACCAGAAAAACCCGCTGACGGTGATCGCCAAGCGCTTTTCCGATGAGGCGCGGGTAATCTGCTTCGACGAGTTCTTCGTGTCTGACATCACCGACGCCATGATCCTGGGCACCCTGATGGAAGAGCTGTTCAAGAACGGCGTGACCCTGGTGGCGACCTCCAACATCGTGCCTGATGGTCTGTACAAGGACGGCCTGCAGCGCGCGCGCTTCCTGCCGGCCATCGCGCTGATCAAGCAGTTCACCGAAGTGGTCAACGTCGACAGCGGCGTCGATTATCGTCTGCGCCACCTCGAGCAGGCTGAGCTGTTCCATTCCCCGCTCAATGAAGCGGCCGAAAAAAGCATGCGCGACAGCTTCAAGGCGTTGACCAACAACAGCACCAAGGTCAAGGAAAACGACCCGCTGATGATCGAGAACCGCGAGATCAAGGCGCTGCGTACCTGCGAGGACGTGGCCTGGTTTCAGTTTCGCGAGCTCTGCGATGGCCCGCGCAGCCAGAATGACTACATCGAGCTGGGCAAGATCTTCAACACCGTGCTGCTCAGCGACGTAGAGCAGATGAGCGTGACCATCGACGATATCGCGCGCCGATTCATCAACATGGTCGACGAGTTCTACGACCGTAACGTCAAGCTGATCATTTCCGCCGAAGTGGAGCTCAAGGACCTGTATACCGGTGGGCGCCTGAACTTCGAGTTTCAGCGCACCCTGAGCCGGTTGCTGGAGATGCAGTCCCACGAGTTCCTGACTCGCGCGCACAAGCCCTGACTTCGCTGCCGAACGCGCAAGCCCGCTCCCGCAGGGCGATACGTAACTTGTGGGAGATTCTATGGTCTTGCGCAAACCGTGCCGGCCCCTTCGCCAGCAAGCTGTGCTCCCACAGGTGTACGGCTCAGGCCAGGTTTGCACTGTGGGAGCCGGGCTTGCCCGCGAAGAGGCCCTCGCAAACGCCTAGGACTCCTGCATGAACTGCTGCCGATACTGATTCGGCGACAGCTGCGTGTGGTGGCGAAACAGTCGGGCGAAAAAACTGGCATCGTCATAGCCCACTTCGTAGCTGATCGTCTTGATGCTCTCCCGCGTCGCCGACAGCAGGCCTTTGGCGGTCTCGATACGCAGCCGCTGCAGATAATGCAGCGGCTTGTCTCCCGTGGCGGTATGAAAGCGGCGCATGAAGTTGCGGATGCTCATGCCGTGTTCGCGCGCCACATCCTCGAAGCGGAATTTCTCGGCGAAATGCACCTCCAGCCACTGCTGGATGCCGAGGATCGTCGGGTCGTGATGCAGCTTCTGTCCGCCGAACCCGAGTCTGCCGGGTGAATAGTTTCGTTGCACCTCGAACAGAATCTCCCGCGACACCGCTTGCGCCACGGCTACGCTGCAGAAACGCTCGATCAAGTACACGTACAGATCGCAGGACGACGTCGAGCCCGCCGCGCAGTACAGCGAGTCGCTATCGGTCAGGTGCTTGTCGCGGTTCAGCGTCACCAGCGGGTAGCGCTCGGCGAAGTCATCGAAAAACCGCCAGTAAGTGGTGGCTTCCTTGCCATTCAGCAGCCCGGCCTCGGCGAGCCAGTACACGCCGCTGGCCTCGGCGCACAGGGTGGCGCCCCGCGCATGCTGGGCGCGTAGCCAAGGCAGTATTTGCGGGTAGCGCGCCTGCAGGGTGGCGAAATCGCCGCCAAAGGCCGGCAGGATGATCACGTCGGCGTCCTCCAGGCCGCCATCGACCGGCAGCACCACACCGCTGAAGGTGCAGGCCGGGAGGCCGTCGGGGCTGACCAGGCGGGTTTCCAGACGCGGGATGCTGGGCGGCGATGGCAGGGCGGACGGCGACTCCGGCAAGCGACCATGGCGCAGGTCGGCCAGGTGAAACAGATCCTTGGCCTGCATCGCGGTGGTGGCGAACACCTTGTCGATAACCAGGATGTGGATCCTGCGCGGCGAGGGGGCAGGGGGCGTTGTGGTCATGGGTATCTTGTTCTTGTTCGAATTTTTATAGGGGGCCGCTGAAAGGGGATAGCGGTCAGATCACGGCTGGATCGTCTTATTTTTCGGCACGGCTGTCCAGCCATGGCAGGATACGCAGCGAAACCTGAAGCCTTTTGAAAAAGCTGCTTGAAATTTCCCCGTCAATCTGGATAATTAGCCCGCTCTTTCTGCAGTGGAAGTGATGCGCCGCCGCCGAAGAATCTTGCCGTTGAACGGACGCGCTGACCCGAGCCCCCGATAGCGTCTGTATCCGGCTGCCTTTGACTTGTCAAAGTACGCACTATTCAGTAAGATCCGCCGTCTATTTTGTTGGGCGGCCCCTGAGGCTATAAAGAATGAAAACTTTTACTGCTAAACCAGAAACAGTTCAGCGCGACTGGTTCGTCGTCGACGCCGCTGGCCAGACCCTGGGTCGTTTGGCTACCGAAATCGCGAGCCGCCTGCGTGGCAAGCACAAGCCAGAATACACTCCGCACGTTGACACCGGTGATTACATCGTCGTCATCAACGCTGAGCAGGTACGTGTGACCGGTGCCAAAACCACCGACAAGATCTACTACTCTCACTCCGGTTTTCCGGGCGGGATCAAGTCGATCAACTTCGAAAAGTTGATCGCCAAAGCTCCTGAGCGCGTGCTCGAGACCGCAGTCAAAGGCATGCTGCCTAAGAACCCGCTGGGTCGCGACATGTATCGTAAGCTGAAAGTCTATGCGGGCACTGTACACCCTCATACTGCTCAGCAGCCCCAAGAACTGAAGTTTTAAGAGAATAGTTACCTATGTCGGCGACTCAAAATTACGGCACTGGCCGTCGCAAGACCGCAACCGCACGCGTTTTTCTGCGTCCGGGGACCGGTAACATCTCCATCAACAACCGTTCGCTGGACAATTTCTTCGGCCGCGAGACTGCCCGCATGGTAGTTCGTCAGCCGCTGGAACTGACCGAGACCACCGCCAAGTTCGACATCTACGTCACCGTTATCGGTGGTGGTGTCAGCGGTCAGGCCGGTGCGATCCGCCACGGTATCACTCGCGCTCTGATGCAGTACGACGAAACCCTGCGTGGCGCTCTGCGCAAAGCTGGCTTCGTGACTCGCGATGCTCGTGAAGTTGAACGTAAGAAAGTCGGTCTGCGTAAAGCACGTAAGCGTCCACAGTACTCCAAGCGTTAATTCGCTTTCTGGTACTGGCTTTCGAGCCCAAAAGAACCCGGTTCCTAAACGAGCCGGGTTTTTTTTCGTCTTATGGAACGAGAAGATGTGTGATGACGCAGGCGCGCAATTGACAGCAGAGGGCTCGATGGACGGCGATGGCATCAATCCAGATCGGCGCCGCTTTCTGGTGGCCGCTACTTCGGTGGTAGGAGCGGTGGGGGCGGTCGGCGCGGCGGTGCCTTTTGTCGGTTCCTGGTCGCCGGGTGCGCGAGCCAAGGCTGCGGGCGCGCCGGTGCGGATCAGTATCGCCAAGCTCGAGCCCGGCCAGCAGATGGTTGTCGAGTGGCGCGGTCAGCCGGTGTTCGTGTTGCGTCGCAGCGAGGCGATTCTGGCCGATCTCGGCAAGGTCACGCCGCAACTGGCCGATCCCCAGTCCGAGGACTCGGTGCAGCCGGATTACGTCGATCATCGCCTGCGCTCTATCAAGCCCGAAATTCTGCTGGTGGTCGGCATTTGCACGCATCTTGGCTGTTCGCCGACCTTTCGACCACAGGTCGCTCCAGTCGATCTGGGGGCGGATTGGTTGGGAGGGTATTACTGCCCCTGCCATGGCTCGCGCTACGATCTGGCTGGGCGGGTTTTCAAGTCGCAGCCCGCACCGCTGAATCTGCCGGTGCCGCCGCACGCCTATGAGTCCGCTGACATTATCGTCATCGGTATCGATCAGGAGCGCGCCTGATGGGTAAGTTGATGGACTGGGTGAATGCACGCCTGCCGGTCATCAAGACGATTCGCGAGCACCTGACCCACTACTACGTGCCGAAGAATCTGAATTTCTTTTACATCTTCGGTTCCCTGGCGTTGCTGGTACTGGTCAATCAGGTGCTCACCGGCATCTGGCTGACGATGAATTACACCCCAACGGCGGAGGGTGCCTTTGCCTCGATCGAATACATCATGCGCGACGTGCCCTACGGCTGGATCCTGCGCTATATGCACACCACCGGGGCCTCGGCATTTTTCATCGTGATTTATCTGCACATGTTCCGTGGCCTGCTTTACGGCTCTTATCAGAAACCCCGGGAGCTGGTGTGGATCTTCGGCATGCTGATCTACCTGGCACTCATGGCCGAAGCGTTCATGGGCTACCTGCTGCCGTGGGGGCAGATGTCCTATTGGGGTGCGCAGGTGATCATCTCCCTGTTCGGCGCCATTCCGCTGATCGGCGGCGAGCTGACCCAGTGGATTCGCGGGGATTACCTGGTGTCGGGCATCACCCTCAATCGCTTCTTCGCCTTGCACGTGATCGCCCTGCCGATCGTGATCGCAGGCCTGGTGGTGCTGCATATCCTGGCCTTGCACCATGCTGGGTCCAACAACCCGGATGGCATCGATATCAGGCAGCACAAGGACGAGGCAGGGCGGCCGCTCGACGGGATTCCCTTTCATCCGTATTACACGGTCAAGGACCTGCTGGGCGTGGCCATTTTCCTGCTGGTGTTCTGCTCGGTGGTGTTTTTCTTTCCGCAGATGGGCGGCTACTTCCTTGAGGGGGCCAACTTCGAGCAGGCGAATGCCTTCAAGACCCCGGAGCATATTGCCCCGGTATGGTACTTCACGCCGTTCTACGCCATCCTGCGCGCCGTTCCCGACAAGTTGCTGGGGGTAATCGCCATGGCAGGGGCGATCGCCGTGCTGTTCGTGCTGCCGTGGCTGGATCGCAGTCCGGTCAAGTCGATGCGTTACAAGGGTTGGATCAGTCGCGTGGCGCTGGCGTTGTTCTGTGTGGCGTTCGTGGTGTTAGGGGCGCTGGGGGCGCAGGCGCCGACGCCGCTGGGTACGCTGCTGTCGCGAATCTGCACCCTGGTGTACTTCGCCTACTTCCTGACGATGCCGTTCTATACCCGTCGGGAACGTACTCGGCCCGTGCCTGAGCGAGTGACCTGATGATCAAGGCCCTATTGCTGTCATGCCTGATGTGGCTGTGCCCGGCGGTTGTCATCGCCCAGGAGGCGCCACTGGAGCGGGTCGATATCGACCTGGCGGACAGGTCCGCGTTGCAGGATGGCGCGCGCACGTTCGTCAGCTACTGCATGGGCTGCCATGGTGCGAAATTCCAGCGCTACGAGCGGGTGGCCGATGATTTGGGTCTCTCGCATGATCAGATGCTCAAAGAGCTGGTGTTCACCGGTGCCAAGATCGGCGATCCCATGGCCAGCAGCCTGCGGGCGAGCGATGGCAAGCACTGGTTCGGCGCCGCGCCGCCGGATCTGACTCTGGTCGCGCGGGTGCGCGGCAATGACTGGCTGTACGGCTACCTGCGCGGGTTCTATCCCGATGCGACCCGACCCTGGGGAGTGAACAACCACGTGCTGCACGACGTCGGCATGCCCAATGTGCTGGAGCCTCTGCAAGTGAGAATGCCGCCTGCGCAGTTCGATGCCAAGGTCAAGAATCTGGTGACCTTCCTGGCTTACTCCGCCGATCCGGTCAAACTGCAGAGCCGGCGGATTGGTATTTACGTTCTGTCATATCTTCTGGTGCTGCTGGGCTTCGCTTTCCTGCTCAAGCGCGAATACTGGAAGGATGTGCGTTGAAATTACTGTAATATTCAGCCCCTGTTGCGCGCGCCCTTGGGCGTCTCTGTGCGATGACTCATGGATCGGCCGCACGGTATGCAGCGTTTTGCTGCCATCGCCGGCGATTGATCCGAATCATGCTGGGGCCGGCTGGGGGCGCGTTCGTATTTGCAGATCCATTATTTTTATACGCGAGGAGGACCGCCATGGGCGTGACCAATCGGTTGGCCTGTTACTCCGACCCCGCCGACCACTATTCTCACCGAGTGCGCATTGTGCTGGCCGAGAAGGGTGTCAGCGCCGAGATCATCGATGTCGTGGCTGGGCGTCAGCCTGCCAAGTTGATCGAAGTGAATCCCTACGCCAGCGTGCCGACGCTGATCGATCGAGACCTGGCGCTGTATGAGTCGACAGTCGTCATGGAATATCTCGACGAGCGCTATCCGCACCCGCCGTTACTGCCCGTTTATCCTGTCGCTCGCGCCAACAGCCGGCTGCTGATGCACCGTATCCAGCGCGATTGGTGTGGCCTGGTCGATACCATCCTTGACCCGCGCAGCAAGGAAAACGCCCGAGTGCAGCCGCGAAAGGAGCTGCGCGAGAGCCTTACCGGGGTTTCTCCGCTGTTTGCGGACAAGCCGTTTTTCTTGAGTGATGAGCAAAGTCTTGTAGATTGCTGTCTATTACCCATACTTTGGCGCCTGCCCATCCTGGGGATCGAGCTGCCGCGGCCGGCCAAGCCACTGCTCGATTACATGGATCGCCAATTCGCCCGAGAGGCTTTCCAGGCAAGTCTCTCAGCCGCCGAACGTGAAATGCGTTAAGTTTTCAAGGAGCCATGATGAACTCCAGTCGTCCCTATCTTGTGCGAGCGCTCTACGAGTGGATCGTGGATAACGATTGCACCCCCCACATGCTGGTCAATGCCGATTTCGCTGAGGTGCAGGTCCCTCAGGGCTTCGCCAGCGATGGCCAGATTGTCTTGAACGTATCGCCCAGTGCCGTGCGCCATCTGCATATGGATAACGATGCAGTGAGCTTCGAGGGACGCTTTGGTGGTGTTCCGCACAGTCTGTTCGTACCTATTGGCGCCATTCTCGGAATCTACGCGCGCGAGAACGGCCAAGGCATGGTGTTCGACCTGGAAGCGCCGGATGTCGATGAGGAAGAAGTCGACTTTGCTGAAGTGGTCGACTCCGATGACGACGTGCCTCCGCCTGATGGCCAGCCACCTCGCCCTACCGGCCGGCCGAGCTTGAAAGTGGTCAAGTAACGATCATTTGGCTTGAATAAAAAAGGCGACCCCACGAGGTCGCCTTTTTTGTGCGCTGCTGGGCCGTCAGTTGATGTATTCGAACAACTTGACGATCTTTTGCACGCCGGAAACGCTTTGCACGAGGTTAGTGGCTTGGGCGCCTTCCTGTTGAGTTACGAGGCCGAGCAGATAAACGATGCCGTTCTCGGTGACGACCTTGATGCGCGAGCCCGGAACGCTGGCATCGGTGAGCATTTGCGTCTTGATCTTGGTGGTCAGCCAGGCGTCATTGTTGCGCGCCAGCAGGGAGGAGGGCTCAAGGACCTGCAGCTCGTTGTGCACGGTTTTCACGCGTTGCACTTGGCCGGCCGCCTGTTCGGCGGCGGCCTTGAGGTCGGCGCGCGGGGTTTGCCCGGCCAGCAGTACGACGCCGTTGTAGCTGGTCACCACGATGTGAGAGTTCTGGTCCAGGTCAGGGCTGGCCTTGGCGACGTTGACCTTCACTTTGGTTTCGATCAGCGAGTCGTCGATCTTGCTGCCGAAAGTGCGCGTGCCGCGGTCGTCGTCGATGGGTTTGTCGCGGGTAGCGGTAATTACCGAGCTGCAGCCCGACAGGGTCAGGCACAGGGTCAGGGCCATGAGGCCAAGGCGATTAGGGGTCATTCTTCACTCCCGAACAATTGGCTGTCGATCAGATCGCAGAGGCAGTGGATCGCCAGCAGGTGGACTTCCTGGATACGCGCGGTAACGGTAGCAGGTACTCGGATTTCGACGTCTTCGGGCAGCAGCAGCGATGCCATGCCGCCGCCATCGCGGCCGGTCAAGGCTACGACAATCATTTCACGATCATGTGCCGCCTGGATGGCTTGAATGATGTTCGCCGAATTACCGCTGGTGGAGATTGCCAGCAGAACATCGCCTGGCTGGCCGAGTGCGCGGATCTGCTTGGAAAAGATTTCGTTGTAGCTGTAATCGTTGGCGATCGAGGTGATCGTCGAGCTGTCGGTGGTCAGTGCGATCGCCGGCAGGCTGGGGCGCTCGCGCTCGAAGCGATTGAGCAATTCGGAGGAAAAGTGCTGGGCGTCGCCGGCCGAGCCGCCGTTGCCGCAAGACAGCATCTTGCCGTCGCTGAGCAGGGTGTTGACCATGACCTGACTGGCTTGTTCGATGTACGGTGCAAGGACTTCCATCGCCTGTTGCTTGGTATCGATACTAGCCTGAAAAAGCTGGCGAATTCGGGATTGCATGTCCATCAATGAGACCTTAAGTAGGGCGGCTGGTCGGGAAGTTTCGAGTGGTCTCGAATGCTGCCCGGCACATGAATGTGCGGCCCGCAAAACAAAGCGTTAGAAGTCGTGAGTATGAAAAGGGGCGCGGCAAGCATCGCGTATCTGCTCTCGAAAGCGTTTTTCAGCCAGTTGAGACCTGCTGTCGAAGGATCGCTGCCTTCAATGGCGACCACGTCGAACCGGCAGGGGGCATCGGCCCAACGCGCTTCTTGCAACAAAAAATACTGGGCGGCCAATACCAGCTTTTTACGCTTGCCGGCATCGACGCTACCCGCCGCTCCGCCCCATTGTGAATGCAGGCGATAGCGAACTTCGACGAATACTACTGTATCGCCATCAACCATGACCAGATCCAGCTCGCCTCGTTTGCAGCGCCAGTTCCTGAAGAGGGTGCGCATACCCTGCTCGAGCAGGTGGCGTTCGGCCCACTGCTCGGCTTGCTGGCCACTGCGCTGACGTGTCTGCGGCGGGGAAAGCGGTGCTGCCATCAGCGCGGCGTATCGGGAAGGCGCTTGACCTGCCCGCCGTCGAATTGTGCCCAGGGCAGTTGACGCTCGATGCGTTGCCCGGTGGTCATGCTGAGGCTGCCGGACAGGCCGTCGATACGGTTATCCGGCAGGGCCTTGAGTTGATCCAGGCGCGGTGCGAGCAGAAAGGCATCGGCGCCCATGGCGTAGAGGCGCCCGAGGCTGCCAGCCGATTGTGGCCATTGGCGCACTACTTGCTGACGCAGGGCGTTGCCGGTATCCAGCAGCCAGGGTGTTTCGCAAAAGCGCACGCCAGCCATGTCGTTGTATTGAGCCTGGTCGCCACTGGCGCTATAGACGTGGGAGGTGGCGTAGACAGGCACGTCGCCCGCGTACTGGTAGTTCAGGGTCGGTTTGATCTGCTGTGCCAGCTGCGGCGTGGCGGCCAGGAAGATGAAGTCGATGTCCTGGCGGCGGGTAGGCGTGGCGCCAGTGGTATTGCCGGCGCCGTGCAGCTGGAACATGTCGGCGATCTGGTTGGCCAGGGCTACGGGTTGGTCGACGCGTTCGACGGCCATGATCTTGCCGCCGCCGCCCTCCCAGTCCTGGCGGAAGGCGGCGAGTACGCGATCGCCCCATTCGCCCTTCGGTACCATGGCCGCGGCGTTGTGCAGGCCGTCGGCGCGGGCCCGGCGGGCGACTTCGTGGGCTTCGTCTTCAGCCGCCAGACCAAACTGGAACAGCTGGGGCGGCCCAGCCTGGGTCGAATCGCTGTAGTTGAGGGCGAGGGTAGGCAGTGGCAGTTGCGGTTTGCCATTGAGCTGCTTGACCAGGTTCTTCTCCAGGGGGCCGACCACCAGTTGTACGCCGGCCGCCTGTGCCTGGCGGTAGAAGTCATCCATGGAGGTGATGCGCGAGCTGTCGTAGATCTCGATGGCGGGGACTTTCTGGCCGCTTTGCTGGGCCTGGAATTGCGCAGCCATGAAGCCTTCGCGCAGGGCGCGCGCTACAGATACCAGCTGGCCCTGTTGTGGCAGCAGCAGGGCGATCTTGTCCAGCGGCTGGCTCTTGAGGTTCTTGATGGTCACCAGCTGTTGCGGCAACTGCTTGGCGGCAGGGTGGTTGGGATGCTGGGCGATCCAGTTGTCGATGGCGGCCTGCTGTTGCTGCAGGGTGCCCGGGGTCTTGGCAGCCAGGGCCAGGCTCAGCCAGCCACCAAGGTCGTCATTGCTGGTGGCCTGCAGTTGCTCTGGCGGCAGCGCCATGACCAGCGACCAGATGGCCTCTTGGTTGGTCGCGGCTTCGGCGCCATTGAGCAGCGGAGCGATGAAGATGCGTTCACGGGCCGCTGCCAGGGGCTGGTTGTCGGCTTCCAGCGCCTTGGCCTTCACGGTCGAGGTGCGGATCTGCTGTTCTACCGGCAGCTCTGCCAGATGGCTCATGCTCGGGTGATTGAGGCTGCTCAGGGCTGCCTTGAAATCGTTGCGGGTCATGGCCAGTTCGGCGCTCAGGGTTACCGCGAAAATCTGCTGGGCGGGCTTGAGCGAGTCCAGCGGCACGGTGCCGAGGATTTGCGCGGCGCGGGCGGCATCGCCCTGGCGCGAAGCCTGGTCGGCGGCGCTGAGGCGTAGCAGCGCGGCTTCTTCCGGTTTGGCTGTGGCGGCTTTTTCGAGCAGTTGTTCGATGCTCGCATCCGGCGTGCGCGGCAGTTCACCCAGTGTCGATGACGGGGAGCTGGCGCAAGCTGCCAGCAGGGCAGCGAGGCAAAGGGCGGTCAGCAGCCGCAGGCAAGCTATCATTTAGATCTTCCTGATACCGGTTCGGTTTAAGCGAGCAATTGTACCCAAGCACTGGCCTGGGCGCGATGTTACTGGTGTGAAAGCGTTCATGCATTGCGCCAGTGGTTGCAAAACATCTCCAAGGTGGCCGCAGCCCTCGTCGTCGTATCGAGTGTCGACCGGCGCGCGCAAGACGGTACAATGGGTCTTTTGCCAAACCATTAAGGTGTGTGCTGTGACTGTGACGGGCGCTTTGAATTCCACGACTGGCACACTTTATGTAGTGGCGACGCCCATCGGCAATCTCGATGACATGAGCGCTCGCGCCCTCAAGGTGCTCGCCGACGTGGCCCTGATTGCGGCCGAAGATACCCGGCACTCGATTCGCCTGTTGCAGCATTTCGGTATCGAGACGCCATTGGCGGCCTGCCATGAGCACAATGAGCGCGAAGAGGGCAGCCGTTTCATCACCCGGCTGCTGGCGGGTGACAGCGTGGCGTTGATCTCCGATGCCGGCACGCCGCTTATTTCCGACCCTGGCTATCATCTGGTGCGCCAAGCGCGGGCCGCCGGTGTGCCGGTGGTGCCGGTCCCGGGTGCCTGTGCCCTGATCGCCGCGCTGTCGGCGGCGGGTCTGCCGTCCGATCGCTTCATCTTCGAGGGTTTCCTGCCGGCCAAGACGGCCGGGCGCAAGGCGCGTCTCGAGCAGGTGCGCGAGGAGCCGCGAACGCTGATCTTTTACGAAGCACCGCACCGGATTCTCGAATGCCTGCAGGATATGGAGCAGGTGTTCGGTGCCGAGCGCTCGGCGCTGCTGGCACGGGAGCTGACCAAGACGTTCGAAACCCTCAAGGGCTTGCCTCTGGCCGAACTGCGCGCCTTCGTCGAGGGCGACAGCAACCAGCAACGCGGCGAGTGTGTGGTGCTGGTGGCGGGGTGGACCGCACCCGAAAGCGACGAGGCCGTGAGTACCGAAGTGATGCGTATCCTTGATCTGCTGCTCAAGGAGATGCCACTCAAGCGCGCGGCGGCTCTGGCTGCGGAAATCACTGGCGTGCGCAAGAACCTGTTGTATCAGGTCGCCCTCGAGAAGCAGAAGGATTGAACCTGTGGGAGCGGGCTCTGCTCACAAAGCTGTCCGGTTTGCGCGGGTTCAAGAGCTTCATGGGCAGAGGCCGCTCCGACCTTGGAGGATGTCCACACATCCCCTCAAGCCGCGATAAAGCTTGTTCTTGAGGGCCGCTGCCGTTAATCTTGCCGGCGGAGAGTCGATCGGACAGTCGCTGCCTTCTTTTGTTCCGCAAAAGGGGGGGGAGGAAAGTCCGGGCTCCATAGGGCGGAGTGCCAGGTAATACCTGGGGGGCGTGAGCCTACGGAAAGTGCCACAGAAAATAACCGCCTAAGCGCTTCGGCGCCGGTAAGGGTGAAAAGGTGCGGTAAGAGCGCACCGCGCGACTGGCAACAGTTCGTGGTCAAGGTAAACCCCACTCGGAGCAAGACCAAATAGGGTTCCATATGGCGCGGCCCGCGTTGGAACCGGGTAGGTTGCTAAAGGTGTCCAGTGATGGCCACCGTAGAGGAATGACTGTCCTCGACAGAACCCGGCTTACAGATCGACTCTCCACCTTTTTCCCCCGCTTCATTGGCAAAACGCCATCCGATACCCCTCGTCGTAATCCTGAAAAATTCTTGCTCTTGATAAATCACTTTAACTTTGGCCGCTAGTTGCCTGATTTATCAAACGTTGTTATCCGAAAATCCCCCTCTTTTTGCTGTTCTGTATCCCAAATGCGCTGTAAATCTCCGATCTGTAAGGCTTTTCGTCGCGTGCGCGCCTTGACGGTGTGGCAGGCGGGTTCCTATAGTGTGCGCGAGTGGAGAGAAGTGGCACAAAGTGGGTTTTTTGGACGCAAAAAAGTAAAAAAGGGGAAGCGCAGCTGTGTTTCGCGGAGCGAATGCCATCAGTCTCGATGCCAAGGGTCGTCTCGCTATGCCGAGCCGGTACCGTGACGAGCTGAATTCGCGTAGTTCCGGACAGTTGGTGATCACGATCGATACCGTCTCCCCGTGCCTTTGCGTCTATCCGCTGGATGAATGGGAAATTATTGAAGCCAGGTTGAGCAAGTTGCCGTCGTTCGATGACGAAGCCCGTCGCCTTCAGCGTTTGCTGATTGGTAATGCGGTGGATCTCGAACTCGACGGCAGCGGTCGTTTCCTGGTTCCGCCGCGTTTGCGCGAGTACGCCAAGCTCGACAAACGCACCATGCTGGTCGGCCAGCTGAACAAGTTTCAATTGTGGGACGAAGACGCCTGGAACGTTGTTGCGACAGCGGACCTGGAAGCCATACAACGACCGGGCGCGATGCCCGCTGAACTGCGTGATTTGATTCTGTGACTATAGATAGCGGCTTTAACCACATCACCGTGCTGCTCGACGAAGCTGTCGAGGCTCTGGACGTGCGCGTCGATGGCTGCTACCTGGATGGCACGTTCGGCCGCGGTGGGCACAGTCGATTACTGCTCTCCAAGCTCGGGCCCGATGGCCGCCTGCTAGGGTTCGACAAGGATCCTCAAGCGATTGCCACCGGGCAAGCGCTGGCGGCCGAAGACGGCCGCTTTGTCATTGTGCAGCGCAGTTTTGCCGAAATGGCCGCGGTCATCGCCGAGCAAGGTCTGGCCGGCAAGGTTCAAGGCGTGCTGATGGACCTTGGCGTGTCGTCGCCCCAGCTCGATGACCCCGAGCGCGGTTTCAGCTTCATGAACGACGGCCCGCTGGACATGCGCATGGACCCGACGCGCGGCGTCAGTGCCGCCGAGTTCATCGCCCAGGCGCCGGAAGAAGAAATCGCCCGGGTCTTCAAGGAATACGGCGAAGAGCGTTTCGCCCGGCGCATGGCCCGTGCCGTAGTGCTGCGTCGCGAAACCGAGCCCTTTCTGCGCACCGGTGATCTGGCCGAAGTGCTCAAGGTTGCCAACCCTGCCTGGGAAAAGGGCAAGAACCCGGCCACACGCGCCTTTCAGGGACTGCGTATCCACGTCAACAACGAATTGGGTGATCTGGAGGCTGGCCTCGAAGCGGCACTCGACGCCCTGGAAGTCGGCGGACGCCTGGTCGTCATCAGCTTCCATTCGCTCGAAGACCGTATCGTCAAACTCTTCATGCGTCGCTTGGCCAAGGGCGAAGCCGACAATCTGCCGCGCAACCTGCCGGTGCGTTTCGAAGCCTTCGTGCCGAAGATCAAGGTCCACGGCAAGGCGCAGTTCGCCTCCGAGGCCGAGCTCAAGGCCAACCCGCGCTCGCGCAGCGCGGTCATGCGCGTGGCGGAGAAGCTCCGTTGAGCAAACTCTTGAAAAAGCCTCTGCCCAGCGCGCCGCTGAGCAAGCTCATGAACAAGCCTCTGCCGGGCGGCAGCTTCCTGATGCTGCTGTTGTTCATCGCGGTGCTGGTCTCGGCCATTGCCGTGGCGTACAGCGCGCACACCAATCGCATGCTGCTCAACCAGCTGTACACCGAGCTGAACGACGCCGACAAAGTGCAGGCTGAATGGGGCCGCTTGATCCTTGAGCAGAGCACCTGGACTGCCCAGAGCCGTATCGAGGCCCTGGCGGCCGATCAATTGAAAATGCGCGTGCCCGACGCCGCCGAAATTCGCATGGTGACGCCATGATGAAACTCGAAGGCGCACTGTACCCGTGGCGGTTCCGGGTAATGGTCGGATTGCTGATGAGCATGGTCGCGGCCATTTCCTATCGTATCGTCGACCTGCAGGTCATCGACCATGACTTCCTCAAGGGTCAGGGAGATGCCCGCAGCATGCGCCACATCCCGATTCCCGCCCACCGTGGCTTGATCACCGACCGTAATGGCGAGCCGCTGGCCGTCAGTACGCCGGTGACCACCTTGTGGGCCAACCCCAAGGAAATGCAGGCCGGCAAAGACAAATGGCCGGCGCTGGCGGCTGCCCTGCAGCAGGATCCCGCGCAACTGACCGAGCGTCTTGAAGCCAACGCTACCAAGGAGTTCATCTACCTGGTGCGCGGCCTGACTCCGGAGCAGGGCCAGACGGTGCTCGACCTCAAGGTGCCGGGCGTCTACGGCCTCGAAGAGTTCCGCCGCTTCTATCCGGCTGGCGACGTGACCGCGCACATGGTCGGCTTTACCGACCTGGACGACCACGGCCGCGAAGGTGTCGAGCTGGCCTATGACGATTGGCTGGCCGGTGTGCCGGGCCGTCGTCAGGTGCTCAAGGATCGCCGCGGTCGTTTGATCAAGGACGTGCAAGTCACCAAGAACGCCAAGCCAGGCAAGACTGTGGCGCTGTCGATCGACTTGCGCCTGCAATACCTGGCGACCCGTGAATTGCGCAAGGCCATCACCGAGAACGAGGCGAAGGCTGGCAGCCTGGTGATCCTCGACGTCAAGACCGGTGAAGTACTGGCCATGGTCAACATGCCCACCTACAACCCCAACAACCGCCGAACCATGTTCCCGGCGGCAATGCGTAACCGTGCCATCACCGACGTGTTCGAACCCGGTTCGACCATGAAGCCGCTGTCGATGAGTGCCGCGCTCGAGACCGGCCGCTGGAAGCCCAGCGACAAGGTCGACGTGTACCCCGGGACCCTGCAGATCGGTCGCTACACCATTCGTGACGTGACCAAGACCGAAGGCCCGGTGCTCGACCTGACCGGCATCCTGATCAACTCCAGTAACGTCGGCATGAGCAAGGTCGCCTTCGATATCGGCGGCGAAGCCGTGTTCAAGGTGATGTCGTCGGTAGGCCTGGGGCAATATTCCGGCCTGGGCTTCCCGGGCGAGCGTGTGGGTAACCTGCCTAACCACCGCGAATGGCACAAGGCCGAAACCGCAACGCTCTCGTACGGCTACGGCCTGTCGGTGACCGCGCTGCAACTGGCCCATGCCTACGCGACCATCGCCAACCATGGCCGCCTGACACCGCTGTCGATCCTCAAGGTGGACAAACAGCCTGACGCGGTGCAAGTGATTCCGGAAAAAGTCGCCGACACCGTGCAGTGGATGCTCGGCCAGGTGATCGAAGACCCGCGCGGCGTCTATCGCGCACGGGTACCGGGCTATCACGTGATGGGCAAATCGGGTACCGCCCGTAAAGCCACCATCGGTTCGCGCGGCTATACCGAAAATGCCTACCGTTCATTGTTCGCCGGTTTCGGCCCGGCCGCCGATCCTCGGTACGCCGTGATCGTGGTCATCGACGAACCTGGCAAGGCCGGCTACTTCGGCGGCCTGGTATCGGCACCCGTATTCAGCAAGGTGATGTCCGGTACCTTGCGCCTGATGAACGTGCGTCCCGACAACCTGCCGAGCACCCCGCAGCAGCAGGCCGAAGCGGCTCCTGCTGCGGCCCCGGTCAAGGGAGGGCGCGGCTGATGGTCATGTCACTCAATCAGCTGTTCATCCAGGTCGAGCGCGATCCATTGATCCGCGAGTTGACTCTGGACAGCCGCAACGTACGGCCGGGCGACCTGTTTTTGGCGGTGCCAGGGCTCAAGGTCGATGGCCGCGATCACATTGCCGATGCCATTGCCCATGGTGCTGCTGCCGTGGCCTATGAAGTCGAAGGCGCCACCGTACTGCCCTTGACCGACATTCCGCTGATTCCGGTCAAGGGCTTGATCGCCCAGCTTTCAGACCTGGCCGGGCGTTTCTACGGCGAGCCGAGCCGGCAGATGAACCTGCTGGGTGTCACCGGCACCAACGGCAAGACCAGCGTCACCCAGCTGGTCGCCCAGGCGCTGGACTTGCTCGGCCAGCATTGCGGGCTGATTGGCACCTTGGGCACGGGTTTCCATGGCTCGCTGAAAAGCGGCCGCCTGACCACGCCCGATCCGATTGCCGTGCAGGCGACCCTGTCGGACCTGCGCAAGGCCGGTGCTCGCGCCGTGGCCATGGAGGTTTCCTCCCACGCGCTGGATCAAGGTCGCGTAGCGGCGCTGGACTTCGACGTGGCCGTATTGACCAACCTGTCGCGCGACCACCTCGATTACCACGGCAGCATGCAGGCCTATGCCGACGCCAAGGCGCGTCTGTTCGCGTGGCGGACACTCAAGTGCCGCGTATTGAATCTCGACGACGAGCTGGGCCGTGAACTGGCCGGTCGCGAGGCCGAATCGCGCTTGATCACCTACAGCCTCAAAGACCCAGCCGCTACCTTGTATTGCCGCGAAGCGTCGTTCGATGACAGCGGCGTGCGCGCCACGCTGGTCACCGCACAAGGCGAGCGCAGCCTGCGCAGCGGCCTGCTCGGGCGCTTCAACCTGAGCAACGTACTGGCGGCGGTCGGTGCCTTGCTGGGCATGGATTATCCACTGGACGACATCCTCAAGGTGCTGCCAGTGCTCGAAGGTCCGGTCGGCCGTATGCAGCGTCTGGGTGGCGGCAAGCGGCCGCTGGTGGTGGTCGATTACGCCCATACCCCCGATGCCCTGGATCAGGTGTTGCAGGCAATGCGTGCGCACGCCAAAGGCCAGCTGGTGTGCCTGTTCGGTTGCGGTGGCGATCGTGACAGTGGCAAGCGCCCCTTGATGGCCGCCGTGGCCGAGCGCCTGGCCGATCGCGTGGTGGTCACCGACGACAACCCACGCAGCGAAGAACCGCTGGCGATTTTCGACGACATCCGTGCCGGGTTCGTCAACCCCGACTCCGTGCCTTTCGTGCCGGGTCGCGGGGCGGCCATCGCCCAGGCCATCGCCGCTGCCGCTGCCGACGATGTCATCGTCCTGGCCGGCAAGGGCCACGAGGATTATCAGGAAATTCACGGCCAGCGCCTGCCGTTCTCCGATCTGAACGAGGCCGAAATGGCGCTCGCCACCTGGGAGCTCAATCATGCTTAAGCCCTTGGCATTGAGTGATGTGTTACAGCCCTTGAACGGCCGCCTGCAAGGCGGCGATTGTCATTTTAGCGGGGTCAGTATCGACAGCCGCGCGATCGAGGCCGGGCAGTTGTTCGTCGCCTTGAGCGGGCCGAATTTCGATGGCCACAATTACCTGAACGATGTCGCCGGCAAAGGCGCTGTGGCCGCGCTGGTCGAGCGCCCCGTCGCCGACAGCGACCTGGCGCAGATCATCGTCGCCGATACCCGCGCCGCGCTCGGCCAGCTGGCGGCGCTCAACCGCGCCGCGTTCGACAAACCCGTAGCCGCCATCACCGGTTCCAGCGGCAAGACTACGGTCAAGGAAATGCTCGCGAGCATTCTGCGCACCCGCGGCCTGGTCCTGGCCACCCGCGGCAACTTGAACAACGATCTGGGTGCACCGCTGACCCTGCTCGAACTAGCGCCGGAGCACAGCGCCGCGGTGATCGAGCTGGGCGCTTCGCGTCTGGGTGAAATCGCCTACACCGTCGGCCTCACTCGCCCCCACGTCGCCATCCTGAACAACGCCGGTACTGCCCATGTCGGCGAGTTCGGCGGCCCGGAGAAAATCGTCGAAGCCAAAGGCGAGATCATCGACGGTCTGGGCGCCGACGGTGTGGCCGTGCTCAACCTCGACGACAAAGCGTTTACCATCTGGCAAGCCCGTGCCGGCGCGCGTCAGGTGCTGACATTCGCCCTGAGCAACCCGAGCGCTGACTTCCATGCCAGTGCCATCACCACAGACGCCCGCGGTTGCCCGAGATTCGAATTGCATTGCAAAGAGGGTGTGGCACCGGTGCAATTGAACCTGCTCGGCACCCATAACGTGCAGAACGCCCTCGCGGCCGCTGCGGCCGCCAGCGCCATGGGCGTTTCCCTGGCGGGCATCGTTGCCGGCCTTGACGCGGTGCAGCCGGTCAAGGGCCGCACCGTGGCGCAGCTGGCCAAGGCTGGCATGCGCGTCATCGATGACACCTACAACGCAAATCCCTCCTCCATGTGCGCGGCCATTGATATACTCGCCGGCTTTTCCGGTCGCACCGTCCTGGTGCTCGGAGATATCGGCGAGTTGGGCGAGTGGGCGATAGAGGGGCATCGGCAGGTTGGTGACTATGCGCGTGGCAAGGTTGACGCGCTATATGCCGTCGGGCCGCTCATGGCTCACGCCGTCAGTGCCTTCGGTGAAGGCGCCGCACACTTTTCCAGTCAGGCCGAACTGATTTCTGCGCTCGAGGCCGAGCAAGGTTCCGACACCACTATTTTGATCAAGGGTTCACGCAGCGCGGCGATGGAAAACATCGTCGCGGCCTTGTGCGTACCCGGCGGGGAGAAACATTAATGCTGCTGCTGTTGGCCGAGTATCTGCAACAGTTCTACAAAGGCTTCGCGGTCTTTCAATACCTGACCCTGCGCGGGATTCTGGGTGTGTTGACCGCGTTGGCGCTCGCCCTGTTTCTGGGCCCATGGATGATCCGTACCCTGCAGATGCGCCAGATTGGTCAATCGGTGCGTAACGATGGTCCGCAATCGCACCTGTCCAAGTCGGGCACTCCGACCATGGGCGGCGCGCTGATCCTCTCGGCGATCGGTGTCAGCACCTTGCTGTGGGCCGACCTGAGCAATCGCTATGTCTGGACCGTGTTGATCGTCACCTTCCTGTTCGGCGCGATCGGCTGGGTGGATGATTATCGCAAGGTCATCGAGAAAAACTCCCGCGGGCTGCCAAGCCGCTGGAAGTACTTCTGGCAGTCGGTTTTCGGCCTGGGCGCGGCGATCTTCCTTTATACGACGGCGCCGGGCAGCAACGAAACCACGCTGATCATCCCGATGCTCAAGGACGCCAGCATTCATCTGGGCCTGGGCTTCATCGTGCTGACCTACTTCGTGATCGTCGGCTCCAGCAACGCGGTCAACCTTACCGACGGCCTCGACGGCCTGGCGATTCTGCCCACGGTCATGGTCGGCGGCGCGTTGGGCATCTTCTGCTACCTGTCGGGCAACATCAAATTCGCCGATTACCTGCTGATTCCCTATGTACCGGGGGCTGGCGAGCTGATCGTGTTCTGCGGCGCGCTGATCGGTGCGGGGCTGGGCTTCCTGTGGTTCAACACCTATCCCGCGCAAGTGTTCATGGGTGACGTCGGCGCACTGGCGCTGGGCGCTGCCCTCGGCACCATCGCCGTGGTGGTGCGTCAGGAAATCGTGCTGTTCATCATGGGCGGGGTGTTCGTGATGGAGACCTTGTCGGTTGTCATCCAGGTGGCGTCGTTCAAGTTGACCGGCCGCCGGGTGTTCCGCATGGCGCCGATCCATCACCATTTCGAACTCAAGGGTTGGCCTGAACCACGGGTCATCGTCCGATTCTGGATCATCACCGTGATTCTGGTGTTGATCGGCCTTGCCACCCTGAAATTGAGGTAGAACGAGTGTCTCTGATCGCTTCTGACCAATTCCGCATCGTTGTCGGCCTCGGCAAGAGCGGCATGTCCCTGGTTCGCTTCCTGGCGAATCGGGGCGTGTCCTTTGCCGTGGCCGACACGCGCGAGAATCCGCCAGAACTCGCGACCTTGCGCCGTGACTACCCGCACGTCGATGTGCGTTGTGGCGAGCTGGACGTCGAATTTCTTTGCCGCGCGTCCGAGCTCTACGTGAGCCCGGGCCTGGCGCTGGCGACCCCGGCCTTGCAGCAAGCGGCAGCCCGTGGCGTTACCCTGTCGGGCGACATCGAGCTGTTTGCGCGCAATGCCAAGGCGCCGATCGTGGCCATCAGCGGCTCCAACGCCAAGAGCACCGTGACCACCCTGGTGGGTGACATGGCGCGGGCCTCGGGTAAACGCGTCGCGGTGGGCGGCAATCTCGGCACCCCAGCGCTCGACCTGCTCGCCGACAACGTCGATCTATACGTGATGGAGCTGTCCAGCTTTCAGTTGGAAACCACCCATCATCTGGGCGCCGAAGTGGCGACCGTGCTCAATGTCAGCGAAGACCACATGGATCGCTACAGCGGGCTACCGGCCTATCACCTGGCCAAGCACCGGATCTTCCGCGGTGCCCGCCAGGTGGTGGTCAACCGCCAGGACGCGCTGTCGCGGCCATTGCTGACCGAAGGCCAGCCGTGCTGGACCTTCGGCCTCAATCGTCCGGACTTCAAGGGCTTTGGCCTGATCGAAGAAAACGCCGAGAAGCACCTGGCGTTCGAGTTCAAGACCCTGATGCCCGTCAGCGAATTGAAGATCCGCGGCGCACATAACTACGCCAACGCTCTGGCTGCGCTGGCGCTGGGGCATGCGGTCGGCTTGCCGTTCGCCGCCATGCTGCACACCTTGCGCGAGTTCGGCGGCCTGGAGCATCGCTGCCAATGGCTGCGCGAGCGTGCAGGGGTGAGCTATTACAACGATTCCAAGGCCACCAATGTCGGTGCCGCGCTGGCGGCCATCGAAGGCCTGGGCAGCGACATCGACGGCAAGCTGGTGCTGATCGCCGGCGGTGATGGCAAAGGGGCGGACTTCAAGCCCCTGGCCGCGCCGGTTGCCGCTCATTGCCGTGCGGTCGTGCTGCTGGGCCGCGATGCCGAGCAGATCGCCGCCGTGCTGGGCGACCGCGTGCCGCTGGTGCGCGTGCAATCGCTGGAGGACGCCGTGCTGCGCAGCGCCGGATTGGCCCAGCCCGGCGATGCCGTGTTGCTGTCGCCGGCCTGCGCGAGCCTCGATATGTTCAAGAACTATGAAGAGCGCGGACATTTGTTCGCCCGCGCCGTGGAGGCTTTGTCATGATTTTCGGTGTGATCAAGCCTTATCCGTCACCGCTGATCAGCGGCCGCGGTATCGATATCGATTTCCCCATGCTGGTCGGCTGCCTGGCGTTGCTGGGCCTTGGCCTGGTGATGATCACGTCGGCTTCGTCGGAAGTAGCCGCGGCGCAGTCCGGCAATCCGCTGTATCACATGATTCGCCACCTGATCTATCTGGCCATCGGCCTGGGGGCGTGCATCGTCACCATGATGGTGCCGATCGCCACCTGGCAGCGGCTGGGCTGGTGGATGCTGGTGGGTGCGTTCGGTCTGCTGGTGGCTGTGCTGCTGCCGGGCATCGGCCGCGAGGTCAATGGCTCGATGCGCTGGATCGGCTTCAGTTTTTTCAACGTGCAGCCTTCGGAAATCGCCAAGGTGTTCGTGGTGATCTTCCTTGCCGGTTATCTGGTACGCCGTCAGCAAGAGGTTCGCGACAGTTGGATGGGCTTTTTCAAGCCGTTCTTCGTGTTGCTGCCGATGGCAGGCCTGTTGCTGATGGAGCCGGACTTCGGCGCAACCGTGGTGATGATGGGCGCCGCGGCGGCCATGCTGTTCCTCGGGGGTGTCGGGCTGTTCCGCTTCGCGCTGATGGTGGTGTTGGCGGTGGCTTCGGTCATTTTGCTGGTCAAGGCGCAGCCGTATCGGATGGCGCGTTTGGTGACCTTTACCGATCCGTGGTCCGATCAGTTCGGTTCCGGCTACCAGTTGACCCAGGCGTTGATCGCGTTCGGGCGTGGCGAATGGTTCGGCGTCGGCCTGGGCAACAGTGTGCAGAAGCAATTCTATCTACCGGAAGCGCACACCGACTTCGTGTTCTCGGTACTGGCCGAAGAGCTGGGCGTCGTGGGCTCGCTGTGCACCGTGGCGCTGTTCGTGTTCGTGTGTATTCGCGGCATGTACATCGGCATATGGGCGGAGCGCGCCAAACATTATTTCGCCGCGTACATGGCCTATGGTTTGTCGTTCCTGTGGATCGGACAGTTCTTGATCAACATTGGCGTGAACGTCGGCCTGCTGCCGACCAAGGGCCTGACCCTGCCATTCCTCAGTTACGGCGGCAGCTCGTTGGTGATCTGCTGCATGTGCCTGGGCTTGCTCTTGCGCATCGAGTGGGAAAGCCGTGCGGCGCTGGGCAGTGAAGAAACCGAATTCAGCGAAGACGATTTCGCCGAGGAGCCCGCCCATGGCCGGTAACGTGCTGATCATGGCCGGCGGCACCGGCGGGCACGTGTTCCCGGCCCTGGCCTGCGCGCGCGAGTTCCAGGCTCGTGGCTACAGCGTGCACTGGCTGGGGACCCCGCGCGGGATCGAGAACGACCTGGTCCCCCAGGCGGGTTTGCCGTTGCATTTGATCAACGTTGCCGGGCTGCGGGGCAAAGGTATCAAGTCGCTGCTCAAAGCGCCGTTTGTATTATGCAACGCGCTGTTGCAGGCGCGCCGTGTGGTGCGCCAGATCAGGCCGGTGTGCGTGCTCGGCTTTGGTGGCTACGTGACCGGCCCCGGCGGCCTGGCTGCGCGCCTGGCCGGCGTACCGGTGATCGTGCACGAGCAGAACGCCGTGGCCGGTACTGCCAATCGCCTGTTGGTGCCGTTTGCCAGCCGCGTCTGTGAAGCGTTCCCGAACACCTTCGGGGCGTCCAGCAAGCGCCGCACCACGGGTAATCCGGTGCGCCCTGAGCTGTTCCTCGAAACCCCCCGCCAGAGCCTCGCCGGGCGCAAGCCGCGCTTGCTGATCACGGGCGGCAGCCTCGGCTCCGAGCCGTTGAACAAGTTACTGCCCGCCGCGTTGGCGCTGGTGCCCGCCGAATTTCGCCCAGAAGTCTTTCATCAGGCCGGCAAGAAACACGACCAGGTGACCCTTGAGCGTTACCAGGCTGCGGGTGTCGAGGCGCAGGTCGCGCCCTTCATCCAGGACATGGCCCAGGCCTATGGCTGGGCCGACATGATGGTCTGCCGCTCCGGTGCGCTGACCGTCAGCGAGCTGGCGGCGGCCGGGCTGCCGTCGTTCCTGGTGCCATTGCCCCACGCGATCGACGACCACCAGACCCGTAATGCCGAATATCTGGCCCGTGAAGGCGCTGCCTTCCTCATGCCACAAGCGACAACCGGCGCGGCCCAACTGGCCGAGCGCCTGAAAGAGGTTTTGATGCAACCCGAGAAACTCAACCAAATGGCCGCCACCGCGCGCCGTCTGGCGAAACCCGATGCCACCCGTAATGTCGTCGATGTCTGCCTGGAGGTGGCCCATGGTTGAAAACCAGAAAGGCATCCCACAGCCAGAAATGCGCCGTATCCGCCGTATCCACTTCGTCGGTATTGGCGGCGTGGGCATGTGCGGTATCGCCGAAGTGTTGCTCAACCTTGGCTACAGCGTGTCCGGCTCCGACCTCAAGGCCTCGCCGGTTACCGAGCGGCTCAAGTCCTTCGGCGCCGAAATCTTCATCGGCCACCGCGCCGAGAACGCCGCTGTGGCTGACGTGCTGGTGGTATCCAGCGCCATCAACCCCAGCAACCCCGAAGTCGCCACCGCCCTGGAGCGTCGCATTCCAGTGGTGCCGCGCGCCGAGATGCTCGCCGAACTGATGCGCTATCGCCACGGTATCGCCGTGGCCGGCACCCATGGCAAGACCACCACCACCAGCCTGATCGCCTCGGTGTTCGCCGCCGGTGGCCTGGATCCGACCTTCGTCATCGGTGGCCGTCTGAACGCTGCGGGCACCAACGCACAGTTAGGCACCAGCCGCTACCTGATCGCCGAAGCCGACGAGAGTGACGCCAGCTTCTTGCATCTGCAGCCCTTGGTCGCCGTGGTCACCAACATCGACGCCGATCACATGGACACCTACGAGGGCGACTTCAACAAGTTGAAGAAAACCTTCGTCGAGTTCCTCCACAACCTGCCGTTCTACGGTTTGGCCGTGGTGTGCCTGGATGATCCGGTGGTGCGCGAGATTCTGCCGCAGATCGCTCGGCCGACCGTGACCTATGGCGTCTGTGAAGAAGCCGACGTGCGCGCGATCAATATTCGCCAGGACGGCATGCTCACCCACTTCACCGTGCTGCGCCGCGACCGCGAGCCGCTCAATGTGTCGGTGAACATGCCGGGCCTGCACAACGTGCTGAACGCCTTGGCGACCATCGCCATCGCCTCCGACGAGGGCGTCAGCGATGAGGCCATCGTCCAGGGCCTGTCGGGCTTCCAGGGCGTCGGCCGGCGTTTTCAGATTTACGGCGAACTGCCCGTAGAGGGCGGCAGCGTGATGCTGGTGGACGACTATGGTCACCATCCCCGTGAAGTGGCCGCGGTCATCAACGCCGTGCGCGGCGGCTGGCCCGAGCGCCGCCTGGTGATGGTCTATCAGCCACACCGTTACACCCGAACCCGCGACCTGTACGACGATTTCGTCCAGGTGCTGGGCGAGACCAATGTGCTGCTGTTGATGGAAGTCTATCCCGCCGGCGAAGAGCCGATTCAGGGCGCGGACAGCCGTCAGATGTGCCACAGCATCCGTCAGCGCGGCCAATTGGACCCGATCTACATCGAGCGTGGCGTCGAACTGGCGCCGCTGGTCAAGCCGCTGCTGCGTCCCGGCGACATCCTGCTGTGTCAGGGCGCTGGCGATATTGGCGCCTTGGCGCCGCAATTACTTAAAAGTCCGTTGTTCGCCGGCGCCGTTGCCGGTCCAGGAAAGTTGAAATGACCGTTAGCGCCTACTCCTCTCTGTTTTCCACTATCGCGCCGAAGGACTTCGGTCGCGTGGCGGTGCTGTACGGCGGCAAAAGCGCTGAACGGGAAGTGTCGCTCAAATCCGGTGCGCAAGTACTGGGTGCGTTGCAGAGCGCCGGTGTTGACGTGTTCGGTATCGATGTAGGCGACGACCTGCTCGAGATTCTGCAACGCGAAAAGATCGACCTGGCGTTCATCATCCTCCACGGCCGTGGCGGCGAAGACGGCAGCATGCAGGGCCTGCTCGAATGCCTGGGCATCCCTTACACCGGCAGCGGCATCCTCGCCTCGGCGCTGGCCATGGACAAACTGCGCACCAAGCAAGTGTGGAAGAGCCTCGGTTTGCCGACCCCTCATCACGCCGTGCTGGCCAGCGAGGCCGACTGTATTTTGGCGGGCAGGGAACTGGGCTTCCCTTTGATCGTCAAACCGGCCCATGAAGGTTCCAGTATCGGTATGGCCAAGGTGACCGGCGTCGAAGAATTGATCGCCGCCTGGAAAGACGCCAGTACCTACGATTCGCAAGTGTTGGTCGAACAATGGATCACCGGTCCCGAGTTCACTATCGCGACCCTGCGCGATCAGGTTTTGCCGCCGATCGCCCTCGGCACCCCGCACTCGTTCTATGACTACGATGCCAAGTACGTGGCCAACGATACCCAGTATCGGATCCCGTGCGGCCTCGACCCGGTCAAGGAGCAAGAGCTCATCGAACTCACCGCCCGCGCCTGCGAAGCCATCGGCATCGCCGGCTGGGGCCGCGTGGACGTTATGCAGGACACCGACGGCCAGTTCTGGCTGCTGGAAGTGAACACGACCCCAGGCATGACCGATCACAGCCTGGTCCCCATGGCAGCACGCGCGGCCGGTCTCGATTTCCAGCAGTTGGTGCTGGCGATCCTGGCCGCCAGTATTCCGGTACGAGGGTAACCCATGCAGGGCGCATCGATTCGTCACCAGATTCCCGCTCCGAGCCGCAAGCCGGTGCCCCGTGGCGCCAGTCGTATGGTGGCCAAGGAGCCGATGTCGGTGCGCCTGCCGAAGGCCAATTTCGGCTTTCTGAAAATGCTCATGTGGCCAATATTGCTGGTGGCGCTGGGCTATGGCACTTACATCGGTGCCCAGCGCCTGATGCCTTATGCCGACCGCCCGATCACCAAGGTCGCGGTGCAGGGCGACCTCAGCTACATCAGCCAGCAGGCGGTGCAGCAGCGCATTGCGCCCTACATCGCCGCGAGCTTTTTCACCATCGATCTGGCGAGCATGCGCACGGAACTGGAGAAAATGCCCTGGATCGCCCACGCCGAAGTGCGTCGGGTGTGGCCCGATCAGGTGGTGATCCGCCTTGAAGAACAGCTGCCAGTCGCGCGTTGGGGTGACGGCGCCCTGTTGAACAACCAGGGTGAAGCCTTCGCCCCGCGCGAGCTGGCCAACTATGAGCACCTGCCGCAGCTGTACGGCCCGCAGCGTGCTCAGCAACAAGTCATGCAGCAGTATCAAGTGTTGAGTCAGATGTTGCGGCCGCTGGGCTTCTCCGTCGCCAGGCTCGAATTGCGTGAACGCGGCAGCTGGTTCCTGACCACCGGTGCTGGCAGCGCCGGGCCGGGCATCGAATTGCTGCTAGGGCGGGATCACCTGATCGAGAAGATGCGTCGCTTTATCGTCATTTACGACAAGACGCTCAAAGAACAGATTACGAATATTGCGAGCATCGACCTGCGTTATGCCAACGGCCTGGCCGTCAGCTGGCGCGAACCGATTGCCCCGACCGGGGAAAAACCCGCGGTCGCGAAGAATTAAGAAGAGGCAGGACCATGGCAAACGTGCAAAGCGGCAAAATGATCGTCGGTCTGGATATCGGCACCTCCAAGGTGGTGGCGCTGGTAGGCGAAGTCGCGGCCGACGGCACCCTGGATATCGTCGGGATCGGTACCCATCCTTCCCGCGGCCTGAAGAAGGGCGTGGTGGTCAATATCGAGTCCACAGTGCAGTCGATCCAGCGCGCCATCGAAGAAGCGCAGCTGATGGCCGGTTGCCGGATCCACTCGGCCTTCGTCGGTGTGGCGGGCAATCATATCCGCAGCCTCAACTCCCACGGCATCGTCGCCATTCGCGATCGCGAAGTGAGCATGGCCGACCTTGAGCGCGTCCTCGACGCCGCCCAGGCCGTCGCCATTCCCGCCGATCAGCGCGTGCTGCACACGCTGCCGCAGGATTACGTGATCGACAACCAGGAAGGCGTCCGCGAGCCACTGGGCATGTCGGGCGTGCGCCTGGAAGCCAAGGTCCACGTGGTGACCTGCGCAGTCAACGCCGCGCAGAACATCGAGAAGTGCGTGCGTCGCTGTGGTCTGGAAATCGACGACATCATCCTCGAGCAGCTGGCCTCGGCCTATTCGGTATTGACCGATGACGAGAAAGAGCTGGGCGTGTGCCTGGTGGACATCGGCGGCGGTACCACCGACATCGCGATTTTCACCGAAGGCGCCATCCGCCACACGGCAGTGATCCCGATCGCCGGCGATCAGGTCACCAACGACATCGCCATGGCCCTGCGCACGCCGACCCAGTATGCCGAAGAGATCAAGATCCGTTACGCCTGCGCCCTGGCCAAGTTGGCCGGTGCCGGCGAAACCATCAAAGTGCCGAGCGTTGGCGATCGTCCACCGCGCGAGCTGTCCCGTCAGGCCTTGGCCGAAGTGGTCGAGCCGCGCTACGACGAGCTGTTCACCCTGATCCATGCCGAACTGCGTCGCAGTGGCTACGAAGACCTGATCCCGGCCGGCATCGTGCTGACCGGCGGCACTTCGAAAATGGAAGGGGCCACGGAGCTGGCCGAAGAAATTTTCCACATGCCGGTACGCCTCGGTGTACCGCACACGGTGCGCGGCCTCGGTGACGTGATCCGCAATCCGATCTATTCCACAGCAGTGGGTTTGTTGATGTATGGCCTGCAGAAGCAGTCCGATGGCGTCAACCTGTCCGGAATCAGCAGTAGCAGCAACAGCGGTTATGGCGAAGAAGAGAAAGCCCCAGTGCTAGAGCGGTTGAAGCGGTGGGTGCAGGGCAATTTCTAGCTTCAAAAGCGGTAATGGGCAGTAGGCGAAAAAACTAGAGAACTGAAGGAGAGGGAACATGTTCGAACTCGTAGACAACATCCCACAAAGCCCGGTCATTAAAGTGATCGGCGTTGGTGGTGGCGGCGGCAACGCGGTCAATCACATGGTCAAGAGCAACATCGAAGGCGTCGAGTTCATCTGCGCCAACACCGATGCTCAAGCCCTGAAAAGCATTGGTGCACGTACCATTCTGCAACTGGGTACCGGCGTCACCAAGGGCCTGGGCGCAGGCGCCAACCCGGAAGTCGGTCGTCAGGCCGCTCTCGAAGATCGCGAGCGCATCGCTGAAGTGCTGGCGGGCACCAACATGGTCTTCATCACCACCGGCATGGGTGGCGGTACCGGTACCGGTGCGGCCCCGATCATTGCCGAAGTGGCGAAGGAAATGGGCATCCTGACCGTTGCGGTGGTCACGCGTCCGTTCCCGTTCGAAGGCCGCAAGCGCATGCAGATCGCCGACGAAGGCATCCGTATGCTGTCGGAAAGCGTCGATTCGCTGATCACCATCCCGAACGAGAAACTGCTGACCATCCTCGGCAAGGACGCCAGCCTGCTGTCGGCTTTCGCCAAGGCCGACGACGTGCTGGCCGGTGCCGTTCGCGGTATCTCGGACATCATCAAGCGTCCGGGCATGATCAACGTCGACTTCGCCGACGTGCGTACCGTGATGAGCGAGATGGGCATGGCGATGATGGGCACTGGCTGCGCCAGCGGTCCTAATCGTGCACGTGAAGCCACCGAAGCGGCGATTCGCAACCCGCTGCTCGAGGACGTCAACCTGCAAGGTGCTCGCGGTATCCTGGTGAACATCACCGCAGGTCCCGACCTGTCGCTGGGCGAGTACTCGGATGTCGGTAGCATCATCGAAGCGTTCGCCTCCGAACACGCGATGGTCAAGGTCGGCACCGTGATCGATCCCGATATGCGCGACGAGCTGCACGTGACTGTAGTCGCGACGGGCCTGGGCGCGAAAATCGAGAAGCCGGTGAAGATCATCGACAACACCTTGCAGACCATGTCCGCACAGTCCGCCGCTCCAGCGCCTGCTCGTCAGGAACTGCCATCGGTGAACTACCGTGACCTGGATCGTCCGACCGTCATGCGCAATCAGGCTCAGGCCGGTGCCGCTGCGGCCGCGAAGCTGAATCCGCAAGATGATCTGGATTATCTGGACATCCCGGCCTTCCTGCGTCGCCAGGCCGATTAATGCAATTTATCAGGGGTATTAGGGTGATTGGTGTTCAGCAAAGGTCGGAGCTGCTATTATCGCCAGCCTTTGTTGATACCAGTTCGCAATTTGCGCTGAAGCGGCCAATGCCATGATTAAACAACGCACCCTGAAGAATATTATCCGTGCCACTGGGGTAGGCCTGCACTCTGGGGAGAAGGTATACCTGACCCTCAAGCCTGCACCGGTGGATACCGGCATCGTCTTCGTTCGCGCCGACCTGGACCCGATCGTCCAGATTCCCGCTCGCGCGGAAAACGTCGGCGAGACAACGATGTCGACCACTCTGGTCAACGGCGATACCAAGGTAGACACGGTGGAGCATCTGCTCTCGGCCATGGCTGGCCTGGGCATCGATAACGCCTACGTCGAGCTCTCCGCGTCCGAAGTCCCGATCATGGATGGTAGCGCTGGACCCTTCGTATTCCTGATTCAATCGGCCGGCCTGGAAGAGCAGGACGCCGCCAAGAAATTCATCCGCATCCTGCGCGAAGTGACAGTGGAAGACGGCGACAAGCGCGCCACTTTCGTCCCTTTCGAAGGCTTCAAGGTGAGTTTCGAGATCGATTTCGATCACCCTGTGTTCCGTGACCGTACCCAGATTGCCAGCGTGGATTTTTCCAGCACTTCGTTCGTAAAAGAAGTCAGCCGCGCGCGCACTTTCGGTTTCATGAGTGACCTCGAGTACCTGCGCAAGCACAACCTCGCACTCGGTGGTAGCGTCGAAAACGCTATCGTGGTCGACAAGGACGGCGTGCTCAACGAAGACGGCCTGCGGTATGAGGACGAGTTCGTCAAGCACAAGATCCTCGACGCCATTGGTGACCTCTACCTGCTGGGCAACAGCCTGATCGGTGAGTTCCAAGGCTTCAAGTCGGGCCATGCACTGAACAACCAGCTTCTGCGCAAGCTCATTGCACAGAAAGATGCCTGGGAAGTGGTGACTTTCGAAGATGCCAGCACGGCACCGATCTCTTACATGCGTCCTGTCGCGGCCGTGTAAGTACAGTTTCGAACGTTTCTCTCTCAGTTTGAAAAGCCATCTTCGGGTGGCTTTTTTTATGGTCGCTGGTTGGGGTTGGGGTGTGGTGCTTTGCTGCGGGCTTGTGCGGCTCGCCCTGCTCATTGGCCCTTCGCCGAGGCTCAGGGTACCCGCGTGCAGACGCCTGAAGAGAGGGCACGGCGCAATGGGCCATCCGTGGCCCAACGCGCCTGACCCGGCATCCTGCCGGGATCTCCCTCTCTTCAGGCGCCTGCACGCGGCCTGCTGGAGGGGCGATCCGCACAGGCCCGCAGCAAAGCACCAGCCGAGATTTGAGGTGCATGGAGCAGCTTTGAAAAGCTGAACAAACGACGCAGATGTCACTGTTCTGCTTTCGAGGCGGTCTTGGGGTTGCGGCCCCCTTCCAGCAGGCCGCGTTTCGACGCACTGGCGAGGGGATAGCCGGCATGGATGCCGGCTAAGCCCCGTTGGGCCACGGAAGGCCCATCGGGGCGTGCCCCTCGCCAGTGCGTTGAAGCGCGGGCACCCTGAGCCAAGGCGAAGGGCCAATGGCGGGAGCCGCAACCCCAAGGCCGGCTCGAAAGCAGAACCACCCCGATCCCCAACCCACTCTGGTCATCAAGCGGCCGTAAACCCAGCCCAGGCCGACACCCAAGCGATCAAGTTTTAGGCTTGCCATGACTGGCCAATCGCTCCAGCGCCGCACGCAACCCAGGATTGGTAATCCCCTCGGCAGTGGCCTGGATATTCTCGGCCGAGCGTACCGACAGATCGATCGCATGCCCGGCCGCTGCGCTCTGTACCGTGGGCGGTTGCACCTTGAAGAGGATGCGCGTCAGGCTGGCGAATTCCTCCAGCGCCGTGAGATCGCGCTGCAGGCGTTTTTGCTGGTAGCGCAGGCGTGTGGCCCAGTGCCCGTCGGTGACCACCAGCAGCAAAGTGCCTTCGCGCCACGACGCCACGCGGCAGAATTCCCGCGCCGCAGGTTGCAGCTGACTCTCGAGCAATCGTTGCAGATGACCCAGACGCTGGGCCTGGCTGAACAGCGCCTTCAGCGGCTTGGCTTCGCGCAACAAGGCGGCGGGAGCCTTGGCGGGGAGGGGGCGAAAGGCCATGGGGGGGACACCGGAGGTTACAGAGCACCTATGGTAACAGATGCCCTGGCAACATAACTTATGCGTCAATGGGTTGAAGTTGACGCAAAAGCCCTTATTGTAAAAAAGCCCCGTCACAGCGCTGTGCCAGCATCGTGGACATCGAGCCACTTTCCTCTCCATCGTTTCCGGGTAGAATGCTCGTTCGCATGCGGCCATCAGGGCTGCTCGGGCGACTCACGGGGCCGCCCTCCATCCCTATGTGTGGAAGAAACTGCCGATATGTTTGCGCCTTTGTTAAAGAAACTTTTTGGAAGCAAGAACGAGCGTGAAGTCAAACGCATGCTCAAGACGGTTGCTGTCGTCAATGCCTTCGAAGAGCAAATGGTGGCCCTCTCGGACGAGCAATTGCGCGCCAAGACCGAGGAGTTCAAGGCCCGCCTGGCAAAAGGTGAGACTCTCGACAAGCTGCTGCCTGAAGCCTTCGCCGTGTGCCGGGAGGCCGGTAAGCGCATCATGGGTATGCGCCACTTCGACGTTCAGCTGATCGGCGGCATGACGCTGCATGAAGGCATGATCGCCGAGATGCGTACCGGTGAGGGCAAGACCCTCTGCGCGACCCTGGCGGTATATCTCAACGCACTGTCCGGCAAAGGCGTGCACGTGGTCACGGTCAACGACTACCTGGCCCGTCGCGACGCCAACTGGATGCGTCCGCTGTACGAATTCCTCGGCCTCACCGTGGGCGTCGTCACGCCGTTCGCGCCGCCTGACGAAAAACGCATCGCCTACGCTTCGGACATCACCTACGGCACCAACAACGAATTCGGTTTCGACTACCTGCGCGACAACATGGCGTTCAGCCTGGAAGAGAAATTCCAGCGCGAGCTCAACTTTGCCGTGATCGACGAAGTCGACTCCATCCTTATCGACGAAGCCCGTACGCCGCTGATCATCTCCGGCCAGGCCGAAGACAGCTCGCGCCTGTACACCGAGATCAACCGCTTGATCCCGCGTCTGGAACAGCACATCGAAGAAGTCGAAGGCGAAGTCACCAAAGAAGGGCACTTCACCGTCGACGAGAAGAGCCGTCAGGTCGAGCTCAACGAAGCCGGTCACCAGTTCATCGAGGAGATGCTCACCCAGGTCGGCTTGCTGGCCGAAGGCGAGAGCCTCTACTCGGCGCACAACCTGGGCCTCTTGACCCACGTGTATGCCGGTCTGCGCGCTCACAAGCTGTTCAATCGCAACGTCGAGTATATCGTCCAGGACGGCCAGATCCTGCTGGTCGACGAGCACACCGGCCGTACCATGCCGGGCCGTCGCCTGTCCGAAGGCCTGCACCAGGCCATCGAGGCCAAAGAGAATCTCAACATCCAGGCCGAAAGCCAGACCCTGGCGTCGACCACCTTCCAGAACTACTTCCGCCTCTACAACAAGCTGTCCGGCATGACCGGTACGGCTGACACCGAAGCGTTCGAGTTCCACCAGATCTATTCCCTCAATGTCATGGTCATCCCGCCCAACCGTCCGTTGGCGCGCAAGGATTTCAACGACTTGGTGTACCTGACCGCGGACGAGAAATACGCGGCCATCGTCACCGACATCAAGGAAAGCATGGCCCTGGGGCGTCCGGTGCTGGTCGGTACGGCCACCATCGAAACCTCCGAGCACATGTCCGCCTTGCTCGACAAGGAAGGCATCGAGCACAAGGTGCTCAACGCCAAGTTCCACGAGAAGGAAGCCGAGATCATCGCCCAGGCGGGCCGTCCGGGCGCGCTGACCATCGCCACCAACATGGCCGGTCGCGGTACCGACATCCTGCTGGGCGGCAACTGGGAGGTCGAAGTGGCCTCGCTCGAAAATCCGACCCCCGAGCAGATCGCCCAGATCAAGGCCGACTGGCAGAAGCGTCACCAGCAGGTTCTCGAGTCCGGTGGCCTGCACGTGATCGCCTCCGAGCGTCACGAGTCGCGCCGTATCGACAACCAGCTGCGGGGTCGTGCCGGTCGTCAGGGCGACACCGGTTCGAGCCGCTTCTACCTGTCGCTCGAAGACAGCCTGATGCGTATCTTCGCCTCCGACCGCGTGAAGAACTTCATGAAGGCACTGGGCATGCAGTCCGGTGAGGCCATCGAACACCGCATGGTCACCAACGCCATCGAAAAGGCGCAGCGCAAGGTCGAAGGCCGCAACTTCGATATCCGCAAGCAACTGCTGGAGTTCGACGACGTCGCCAACGAGCAGCGCAAAGTGATCTATCACATGCGCAACAGCTTGCTGGCTATGGTCAACATCGGCGAAACCATTGCTGACTTCCGCCAGGAAGTGCTGAACAACACCATCGCCACCCACATTCCGCCGCAGTCGCTGCCTGAGCAGTGGGACGTGGCCGGTCTCGAGGCGGCGTTGTTCACCGACTTCGGCGTCAAGCTGCCGGTTCAGCAGTGGCTCGACGACGACGCCCAGCTGTATGAAGAAACCCTGCGCGAAAAACTCTTGGCCGAGCTGCTGCTGGCCTACAACGAGAAAGAAGAGCAGGCCAGTGCTGACGCGCTGCGCACCTTCGAGAAGCAGATCCTGCTGCGCGTCCTTGACGACCTGTGGAAAGACCACCTGTCGACCATGGACCACCTGCGTCACGGTATCCACTTGCGCGGCTACGCTCAGAAGAACCCGAAGCAGGAATACAAGCGCGAGTCGTTCACCCTGTTCCAGGAACTGCTGGACTCGATCAAGCGCGACACCATCCGCGTGTTGTCGCACGTTCAGGTGCGTCGCGAAGACCCGATCGAGGAAGAAGCCCGCCTGCGTCAAGAGGCCGAAAACCTGGCCTCTCGGATGCAGTTCCAGCACGCCGAAGCGCCTGGCCTGGATCAGCCTGAAACGCTGGCACTGGAAGAACCGGTGGACGTTGCCCTGGCAGTTTCCGAGCCGGTGCGCAACGACCAGAAGCTCGGCCGCAACGAGCTGTGCTGGTGTGGTTCGGGCAAGAAATTCAAGCACTGTCACGGCAAGATTGACTGACAGCTGCCTGTAACCTGTTGTATCGCGCCGCGAACGGCTTGCCGTTCGCGGCGTTTTTCCATCATTGCCGCCGCGGCCCGATGCCGCGACGCAGATTCCATTCAAGGAGCGCTTACATGGCTGTCGGTCTTGGTCCTTTGCCTACGCTGCACCCGGTTCCCGGTTTTGAACTCGGCATCTCCAGTGCTGGCATCAAGCGCCCAGGGCGCAAGGATGTCGTGGTCATGCGCTGCGCCGAAGGCTCCAGCGTCGCCGGCGTGTTCACCCTCAACGCGTTCTGCGCCGCGCCTGTGATCCTGTCCAAGCAGCGCGTCGGCGGCCCTGTGCGTTATCTGCTGACCAATACTGGCAACGCCAACGCCGGTACCGGCAAGCCGGGCCTGCTGGCCGCCGAGCGCACCACTGCCAAACTGGCCGAGCTGACCGGTGTCGACGCCAGCGCCGTGCTGCCGTTCTCGACCGGTGTGATCGGCGAGCCGCTGCCGGTCGAGAAGATCGAAGGCGCACTGCAAGCTGCGCTGGACGACCTGTCTGTGGATAACTGGGCGGCGGCTGCCACTGGCATCATGACCACCGACACCTTGCCTAAAGGCGCCAGCCGGCAGTTTCAGCACGATGGCGTGACCGTCACCGTGACCGGTATCAGCAAGGGCGCGGGGATGATTCGGCCGAACATGGCAACCATGCTGGGCTACATCGCCACCGACGCCAAGGTGGCGCCGGCAGTGCTGCAAGACCTGATGCGCGACGGTGCCAACAAGTCGTTCAACCGCATTACCATCGACGGCGATACGTCCACCAACGACTGCTGCATGCTGATCGCGACCGGTCAGGCGGCGCTGCCGGAAATCACGGCGGCCAGCGGCGAACTGTTTACCAAGCTAAAGCAGGCGGTGTTCGAGGTGTGCATGGAAGTGGCCCAGGCCATCGTCCGTGACGGTGAAGGGGCAACCAAGTTCGTGACGGTCGAGGTCAACGGCGGTGGCAATCATCAGGAGTGCCTGGACGTCGGTTATACCGTGGCTCACTCGCCGCTGATCAAGACCGCGCTGTTCGCGTCCGACCCTAACTGGGGCCGGATTCTGGCGGCAGTCGGGCGTGCTGGCGTGCCGGACCTGGATGTCAGCCTGATCGACGTCTACCTGGGCGAGGTCAATATCGCCAGCCGAGGCGCACGCGCGGTGACCTACACCGAAGAGCAGGGCTCGGCGGTGATGGCGCGTGAAGAGATCACTATCCGTATCGAACTGGGCCGTGGCGACTGCAGCGAAACCATCTGGACCACTGACCTGTCCCACGAGTACGTGAAGATCAACGCCGAATACCGCACTTAATATTTGCACCTCCCTCTGTGGGAGCGCGCAAGCCGGCTCCCACAGAGGGTTGGTCCCAGGAGGCACTTGTGAAACGCATCCACGTAGCCGCCGCCGTGATACGCGGTGCCGACGGCAAGATTCTGATCGCTCGACGGGCCGAGACCCAGCATCAAGGCGGCCTATGGGAATTTCCCGGTGGCAAGGTCGAGGACGGCGAAGATGTTCAGCACGCCCTCAAGCGCGAGCTGGCCGAGGAGTTGGGTATCCAGGTCACGCAAGCCCGGCCGCTGATCAAGGTCAGCCATGATTATGTCGACAAACACGTCTTGCTCGACGTCTGGGAGGTGTCGGCCTTCACCGGCGAGCCCCATGGCGCCGAGGGCCAGCCGCTGGTCTGGGTGACGTCCAGGGAGCTGCTGCAATACGACTTCCCTGAGGCCAATCGGCCGATCGTCGCGGCGGCCAGCTTGCCTAGCCAGTATCTGATCACCCCGGGCGAGCTGGACACGCCGGTGCTGCTGCGCGGTTTGCAAAAGGCTATCGCTGGCGGCATCAGGCTGGTGCAACTGAGGGCGCCAAATGGCTACGATCCGCAGTACCGCGATCTGGCGGTGGACGCTGCCGGTTTGTGTGCGGGCAAGGCGCAGTTGATGCTGAAGGGGCCGTTGGAATGGCTGGGGGATTTCCCTTCGGCTGGCTGGCACCTGACCTCAGCGCAGCTGCGCAAGTATGCGAGCAAGGGCCGGCCGTTTCCGAAGGAGCGGTGGCTGGCGGCGTCTTGCCATGATGCCGAGGAGATCGCGCTGGCGCGGCAGATGGATGTGGATTTCATCACGTTGTCGCCGGTGCAGCCGACCCAGACCCATCCTGAGGCGCAGCCTTTGGGGTGGGAGCGGGTCGGGGAGTTGATCGTTGGCTTCAATCAGCCGGTGTTTTTGTTGGGTGGGGTTGGGCCTTCGGACGCTTCCAGAGCGCATGAGCTGGGTGCTCAAGGTGTCGCCGGCATCCGCGCCTTCTGGACTGATTGATTCGCGGCGTCTATGCCGGCCCTTTCGCGGGCAAGCCTTGCTCCTACAAATGTACACCCGTGGGAGCAAAGCTTGCTCGCGAAGAGGCCGGCAAACACACAGCCGACCTCAAGGTTTCGCCGCGGCCTGCCAGAGGATTTCCTTTACGCCTTGGCGCCGGGCGATGATCCTCGCGGCAACGAACAGCAGATCCGATAGGCGATTGATGTAGGCCAAGGCGACGCCTTCCAAGGGTTCTATGGCGTTCAGTTGCTGGCAACGACGCTCTGCGGTGCGGGCCAGGCTCCGGCAGACGTGGGCCTGGGCAATGAGCGTCGAGCCGCCCGGCAGAATGAAATTCTCCAAGGGCCCCAACTCCTCGTTCCATAGATCGATTGCCTGTTCCAGGCGCTCGACTTCCAGCTGATTCAGCGCCTGATAGGTCGGCATCGCCAGTTCGCCGCCGAGGTCGAACAAGCGGTGTTGGCAGGGGGCGAGCACGGCGAGTACTTCGTGCAACTCCGACTCCTGTGCCAGCCCGGCGAGCAGCAGGCCGAGTTGGCTGTTGAGGGTGTCGACTTCGCCAATCGCCTCGACGCGGGGGTGGTCCTTGGGCACGCGACGTCCGTCGCCCAAACCGGTTTCGCCCGTGTCGCCAGTGCGGGTGTAAATTTTCGACAGGCGAAAGCCCATGATCAAAGCTCCGTTTGTTGAATGGCCGGGGGAGTGTTCTCCAGCGGCAGGCGCAAGGTGAAGCAGGTGCCGACGCCTTGTGTCGACTGCACCTCCATCTGGCCCTTGTGGTTGTTGGTGATGATGAAATACGAGACCGACAGCCCGAGGCCCGTGCCTTGGCCGATTTCCTTGGTGGTGAAGAACGGTTCGAAGGTGCGTTTGCGCACGTTTTCCGTCATGCCGACGCCATTGTCCTCGACCTGAATTTCCGCCCAGGGCGGGTTCAGCCGCGTGCGCAGGGTGATACGCCCTGGCTCGCCGCCGGGTTCGCGCTGGTGGATCGCCTGGGCGGCGTTTTTCAAGAGGTTGAGAAGTACCTGTTCGAGTTCGTTGGCGGTGCCGGGTACCGGCCCCAGGCGGGCGTCGAACTGACGCACGATGTTCTGGCCCTTGAAATCGAAGCCGATGGTCAGGTCGAAGTCGTTGCCGGCGATGTCCACGGCCTGGTCGATGAGTGCCGGCAGGTCGCACGGCGCCATCTGGCGGGTGCTGCGGCGGCTGAAGCTAAGCATGTGGGTGACGATCTTCGCCGCTCGGCCGCCGGCCTGGGCGATGCCGTCGAGCAGTTGCGGGACCTCGCGGCTGATCAGGTAGCGGTTGACGGTCTCCAGATCGATGCCCGCCTGCTCGGCGTATTCGAGGTTCTTCGGCAAGTCCGCCGACAGGCGCCGGCGAATGTTCTGCACGTTGTGCAGGATCGCTCCCAGAGGATTGTTGATCTCGTGGGCCATGCCCGCTGCGAGGCCGCCGACCGAGAGCATTTTTTCCGACTGCACCATCATTTCTTCCAGTGACAGGCGCTGGGTGATGTCATCGATGCGGATCACCACGCCACGTCCCGCGCCGCCGACCAGTGGGTAGAAGGTCAGGGCGTAGTGCTTGGCGGTGTCGTCGCGGGTCCAGGTGACGCGGTCGATCTTGGCGACCACGTGTTGCTCGACGGTGGTCTTGAGCTGCGGCAAGAACGGCTTGAGCGGCTCGAACGCGAGGAAGATCGGCTGATTCAGGGCTTCATCCAGCGGCGTGCCCGAGAGCGCGCTGGCCTCCTGATTCCACTGCGTCACGTACAGCTGTTCGTCGAGGGCGATGAGCGCCGAGGGCATGGAGTCGATGATGCTGTTGAGGTAGTTCTGGAAGCCGGTGAGTTTTTTCTCGATCTTGCTGCGCACCTGCACTTCGAGTTCGAGCTTGCGATTGGTGTGGCGGGTTTCCTCGGCCAGGCCCTGGGCCTGGGAGTAGGCGGCATCGGAGTCGTCACGGGCGCGCTTGAGCTGCTGCTCGCGGGCCTCGATGCGCGACAGCATGGTATTGAAGGCTTCTGCCAGGTTGCCGATCTCGTCATGATTGCCGGGGCGTGCGCGCAGGGCGTAGTTTTCTTCGCGAGTGACCTGGCGCGAGAGTTCTTCGAGTTGATAGATGGGTTGCGTGATCAGCCGCTTGATCTGCCGCGCGATGATCATCCACAGCAGCACGCTGAAGACCAGAATGCCGAGGCTGGCGGTGAGGGTGCCGGTGTAGAACGCCATCGGCAATTCACTGGTGGCCACCAGCAGCAGGTGGCCGGATGCTTTGCCAGCCCGTGGCAGCTCGATCAGCTGGTTGCTGCGGAACTCGCTCAGGCGCCAGTCCTGCATGTGGCGAAAATGCGCTGGCAGATCGAGGTGGTGACCGTGCTGAAGCTGGCCCATCAGGTTGCCGTCGCCGTCGTACAGCGCCGCCGCGCGCAAGGGCGTGTAGCTGTCGAGTTCCTGCAGCAGGTCGTTGGCGCGGTCCTTGGACTCCAGCGCCTGGCGTGCCAGGTCGGGGTTGGAAACCAGTCGGCCGATGGTCTGCAAGGCTTGGGGCGCCATGCTTTCCTGGGAGATCCAGTACGCAGCGCTGATGAACGTCAGGTTGGCGACCAGCAACACGGTAATCAGCAGTGCCAGGAGGGCGGCCAGGAGTTTCTGGCCGACGGGCAGGTTTTCAAGGCGCTGGCGCAGTGGCATCAAAGGTCCTGATAGAAGGCGAGGTGGCTACACAGTCTAACTCAAGCCCTGTGCAAATCCCTGTGGGCTTGCGCGTCCGGCGGCGATGCTTTCGGCTTCAACCGCTTCGCGGGCAGAGCCCGCTCCCACAGAGGAAGGTCATTCGGTGGGCAGGCCAAGGGCGTTCAAATGTTGGACCAACCGCACCTGCAGTTGTTGCAGGTGTGCCAGTACAAGACCATGGCGCTGGGCCGTCGCACAGGCATGCCCCAGCAGGTAGTGGATCTCGGTCCGGCGCCGCTGGCTCACATCCTGATGCATCGACGAGAAATTCGCCGCCGTGGCGTGAATCACCCGCTCGACCTCGCTGTGCAAATCCTGAGCGGCTGCCGGTTGGCCGCAGTGTTCGAGCAAGTGCGCCAGCTCGGCGCACAGGCTCGCCACTTCGCAGTGATGGCTTTGCAGCCCGCCATTGCGACAGTCGTACAGCACCGTCAGGGGGTTGATCGCGCAGTTGAGGGCCAGCTTGCGCCACGGGCGGGTGGTGATATCGGCGGTCCACTCGTGGGCGATGCCGCTCGCCGACAACGCGCCAAGCCAATCTGGCGGCTGCGGGCGCAGCGGGTCGCCAAGCCAGGTGAAACCGTGGCCGGCGAACACCACCTGCCAGTCTGCGTGGCGAAAGGCGCCTTCGGTACTGGAGGCCAGGATGCAGCGCGCGTGGCCGAGTTGGGCGGCGACCTCGTCCTGGCTGCCGAGGCCGTTCTGCAACAGGATCACCTCGCTGTCGGCGTTCAGTCGATGCTTGAGTGCGGCCACCGCAAGGGCGGCGTCGTAGGCCTTGCAGGCCACCAGCAGACGTTTGATCGGGGTCTGTGCTTCAGGGCCTTCGGCGTCTATCGCAAAGGTGTGGGGAACGCCCTGTTCGATCAGCGTCAGGCCGCCGGCCGCTTGGTAAGCCTGCAGGCGCCCTTCGTTGCGCAGAATCAAGCGCACCGCCTGCCCGCTACGCGCCAGGCGGCAGGCCCAGAGGCTGCCCAGGCTGCCGGCGCCCAGTACATGCCAGGTGGTGTTCATGAAGGGTTCAGCATGAAAAGGCTCGCACAATAAGGATAAAATCCGCAGATCAGGGGAACGCCCGCGCCCGCGATGCATTCCAACGACTCTGTCGAGAATCGGCTCGCGGCCCTGGCAATCGTTATAATGCCGCTCGTTATAATGACGCTCTGTTGCAAGTCGTCAAGTCAAGCGTGGCCGGCCAATGTCGGGTGCCACGCTCACCTATCTGGAGAAATCAGCATGCCCTCGTTCGACGTCGTGTCCGAGTTGGACAAACACGAAGTGACCAACGCGGTCGACAACGCCATCAAGGAGCTCGACCGCCGCTACGACCTCAAAGGCAAAGGCAGTTTCGCGTTCAAGGAATTGACCGTGACCCTGACCGCCGAGGCCGACTTTCAGCTCGAGGCGATGATCGAGATCCTCAAGCTGTCGCTCATCAAGCGCAAGCTGGATATCAAGTGCCTCGAAATCAAAGACGCCTATGCGTCGGGCAAGGAAATGAAGCAGGAAGCGACGCTGCGCGAAGGTGTCGATAAAGAATTGGCGAAGAAGATCGTTGCCCATATCAAGGACGCCAAGTTGAAAGTCCAGGCCGCCATTCAGGGCGAGCAGGTACGGGTGACCGGCAAGAAGCGCGATGATCTGCAGGAAGCCATCGCGGCCCTGCGCGCCAAGGAGTTCGACATGCCGCTGCAGTTCAACAACTTCCGCGACTGAGTCGGGCAAGGTCCAGGGCGTTGAACCTCTCGCGCCCGGCGGCGTCCCACGCCCCATGCAATGGCAACTGCGGTTGCCATTGTTGTTTCAAACGAAAAGCGCGAATTGAAAAGAGGAAAGCTCCATGGATTTGAACGCTCAAGTCAACCATCTGGTCCAGGCGTCGCAGGCCTGGATTCCGATGGTCATGCAATACGGCAGCAAGCTGATCCTGGCGCTGGTAACCCTGTGTGTCGGCTGGTGGTTGATCAACCGGGTGACCAGCAATCTGCAAAAACTTCTGGCCTTGCGCCACATCGATCTGGCACTGCAGGGCTTTATCGGCAGCCTGGCCAACATCATTCTGAAAATTCTGCTGATCGTCAGCGTGGCCTCGATGATCGGGGTCGAGACCACCTCCTTCGTCGCCGCTATCGGTGCTGCCGGTCTGGCCATCGGCCTGGCATTGCAGGGCAGCCTGGCGAACTTCGCCGGTGGGGTGCTGATCTTGCTGTTCCGCCCGTTCCGTATCGGTGACTGGATCGAGGCGCAAGGCGTTGCCGGCACCGTCGACAGCATCCAGATCTTCCACACCGTGGTGCGTACCGGCGACAACAAGACGGTGATCATGCCCAACGGCAACCTGTCCAACGGCATCATCACCAATACCAACCGTCAGCCGACGCGCAAGATCACCTATGACATCGGCATCGACTACGACGCCGACCTGCAGAAGGCTCGGGAGATCCTCCTCGATCTGGCCAAGGACTCGCGCGTGCTGGAATCCCCGGCGCCAGAAGCGGTGGTGGCCGCGCTGGGTGACAGCTCGATCACCGTTTCGCTGCGCATGTGGGTCAATACCGGCGACATGGGCGGCGTGACCAACATGCTCAACGGCGAAATCCGCGACCGTTTGCGGGCCGAAGGCATCGAGATCCCGTTCCCGCAACGGGTGGTTCGGGTCATGCAAGAGGCGGCTCCGGGGAAATAAGCCCCCACGCCGCAACGAAAAAGCCCCGAAGCGCTGAGCGTTTCGGGGCTTTTTATTGACCCGGCATTGTGCGGGCTGGGCTGGCCATCAAGGGCGCCGCCTAAGCCTGAGCCTAAGCCTCAGGCGCCTCGCTCTCGATCGGCTCGCGCCGCGCTTCCTGAAACCAGTGGATGGCGATCAGCACCAGCGTCGGCACGCCCATGATCGCAGTGATCAAAAAGAACTGGTGATACCCGTACTTCTCGACCATCACCCCCGAATAACCGCCGATCAAGCGTGGCAGCAACAGCATGATCGAGCTCAGCAGGGCGTACTGGGTGGCGGAAAACTTGAGGTTGGTCAGGCTCGACAGATAAGCCACGAAGGCCGATGTCGCCAGCCCCGAGCTGAAATTGTCGAGCGAGATGGTGACAATCAGCATGCGCAGATTGGGGCCCATGTCGGCCAGCATCAGGAACAGCAGGTTGGTGCCCGCCGAGGCCGCGCCGCCGATGAACAAGATCGGCAGGATGCCGAAGCGCACGATCAACAGGCCACCGACGCCGGCACCGACCAGGGTCATGATCAGGCCGAACAGCTTGCTGACGCTGGCGATCTGGTCTTTGGTGAAGCCTTGGTCGATATAGAACACGTTGGCCATCACGCCCATCACTGTGTCCGACATCCGATACGTGGCAATCAGCCCCAACAACAGAAAGGCCTGCCAGCGGTAGCGCAGGATGAAGTCGTTGACCGGTGTCAGCACCGGCGCCAGGCCGCGGCGGCCGACGGCGGAGAGGCACAGCGCGGTGAGGGTGATGTAGAGGATGGCCCGCAGGAAGGCGCGGTCATCCATGAACAGCCCGGCCACGCTTTCGGTGCCCAGCACCACGCTGGCGAAGTCGGTGTTGTACAGCTGGGTGAACATGGCGGGCACCGACACCAGCAAGATGATCAGCACCAGCACCGAGGCCACCTGGTGGCTGAAGCTATAGCGGCCCGCCGACAGTTGCGTGCGCAAGGTGACCGCCGGCTCGCGCATCAGCAGCGTGGTCAGCAGCGCTGGCACCATCAACAGCCCGAACAGCAGGTAAGTGCCGGCCCACGCCTTGTGCAGGTACGCATAGCCGGTGGAGCCGAAGCCCTCGGCGAAGAACAAAGCGCCTGCGGTGGCCAACAGTGCGGCGACGCGGTAGCCCGCCATGTAACTCGCGGCCAGGGCGGCTTGCTGGCTGTCTTCGGCGATTTCCAGGCGATAGGCGTCGATGGCGATGTCCTGGGTGGCGGACGCAAACGCGACGACCACCGCAATGGCGATCAACCAGGACAGATGTTTTTGCGGGTCGCAGAAGCTCATGCCGACCAGGCCCAGAATCACCAGCGTCTGCGCCAATACCAGCCACGACCGACGGCGGCCCAGGCGATAGAGCAGGGGCAGACGCCATTGATCGAGCAGCGGCGACCATACCCATTTGAACGCATAGGCGAGACCGATCAGGCTGGCGTAGCCGATGGTTTCACGGGCCACACCGGCTTCCCGAAGCCAGACGGACAGGGTAGAGAACACCAGCATGTAGGGCATGCCGGCGGCAAAGCCAAGCAGCAACAGCACAAGGGTGGACGGGCTGGCATAAGCGGCGAGCGCGGCGCGCCAGGTTTTGCGGGGCATGGGCTGAAATCTGCCTCAAAAGTGCGAAAACAAAGCGCGCACTCTAACCGCACTGCTACATCGGGCGCCAGCCATGCCGAGCAATATCCACACGATTATTCATTATCTGAACACCCTCGCTGCGTAATCGCGCCCGTTGTTCGTCGCCGCTCGGGCTGCCGAGCGGCAGGCTCAGGCGACCGCCAGCAGCTACCACGCGGTGCCAGGGCAGGGCGCTGCCTTCTGGCAGTTGGCTCAGTGTCCTGCCAACCCAGCGCGCAGCGCGGCCGAGGCCTGCCAACTCGGCGAGCTGTCCGTAGCTCACGACATGGCCGGCTGGCACCGCCGCCAGCGCGATGTAGAGCGCCTCGCGTCGACGGTCCGCGCCATCAATCGGAAATGGTCCTGAAAAATCAGGGAACTCATCGGTCATTCGCAAGTCTGTCCTTGTTCTGCCATCACTGAAACGAATTGTCACACCTACAGTTCGTGAGCCAAGAGCCCCGATACCGCCTATGTTGACACCTACGTTGAAAAGAACCCTTCTCTGCGTTGCTGCCTTTTCTGCATCTTCCGCCGCCATGGCTGACACCGTCTGGATGAAGAATGGTGACCGTCTGACCGGGACGATCAAGGTGTTCGACGGCGGCAAGCTGATGCTCGATACCCCGTACGGCGGCTCCATCCCGATCGACATGAAGCAGGTCAAGACCTTGCAGAGCGATCAGGAACTGCTGGTCAAGCAGGACGCCTACACTGGCGAGAAGGCCAAGTCGATCAAGGCGTCGGACGACGGCAAGGTCACCCTGGAAAATGGCGAGGCGCCGAAAACGGTCCCCATTGCCAGCATCCAGCAGATCATGAAGCCCAAGCCGATCATCCAGGACCTGACCTTTACCGGCAACGTCGATCTGGCCCTGGACTTCAAGCGCGCCGATACCGATACCGATGACTACAACATCGCCTTCAAGACCCAGGCCCGCCATGGCAAATGGCGCCATAACGCCACGGGCGAGTACAACCGCGAATCCCAGGACGGCATCACCACCACCGATAACTGGAGCGCCGAGTATGCCCTCGACCGTTTCATTACCGACAAGTGGTTCTGGCAAGGGCGCGTTGACTACAAGAGCGATCACGTCGAGGATCTCGAACGCCAGCGCACCGTCGGTACCGGTCCTGGCTACCAGTTCTGGGATGACGAGCTAGGCGCGTTCTCGCTGACCGGCTTGCTCAACCGTACGGATTACCGCTACAGCGATGGCAACCAGGTCAACTTCTATTCAACGGCGTTGAAATGGGACTACAGCCGCTACCTCATTGGCAAGACGGTGCAGTTCTTCACGACTGGCGAGCTGGGCCGGCCTTTGGATAATACTGCGACCTACAGCCTGGATGCCGATATCGGCCTGCGCTACAAGCTGACCGAATGGGCCTCGCTCAACCTCAAGGCCGAGAAGGACCAGGTGTCCGGTACTACCAACAGCGACCTCAACACCACCCGTTACACCGCAGGCCTGGGTGTGACCTGGTAAGCACAGGCTTACCTATGTAAAGAGGGGGCTTGCCCCCGATCCAGTAGACCCGTCAACATCTCCGTGGTTGACACACTGAATCGGGGGCAAGCCCCCTCTCTACATTATTTAGGAGGAGCCGTTGCGATGAGCGCCAAAGCCATCAAGCAAGCCCGCGAACTGCTGCTCAAGGATTATCGCGGGGTGCTGTCGACCCACTCCAAAGCCATGCCCGGATTTCCTTTCGGCTCAGTGGTGCCTTATTGCCTGGATGCCGATGGCTACCCGCTGATCCTCATCAGCCGGATCGCCCAGCACACCCATAATCTTGCGCTGGACCCAAAATGCTCGCTGCTGGTCAGCGAGCGTGGCGCCGAAGACGTGCAGGCGGTAGGTCGTCTTACCGTGTTGGCCGAGGCGAGCAAGCTGCTTGACCCGGCGGCCATCGAGTCAGCGGCGAACCGCTACTACCAATTCTTCCCCGACTCGCAAAACTACCACCAGGCCCACGATTTCGATTTCTGGGTGCTGACCCCGGTGCGCTATCGCTATATCGGCGGCTTCGGCGCCATTCACTGGCTCGACGACGTCACCCTGGCCAATCCTTTCGTTGGCAAGGTCGAGACCAGCATGGTTGCGCATATGAATGCCGACCATGCCAAGGCCATTGCCCACTACGTGGCATTGGCCGGGTTGCCCGACGGCGAGCCAGCGGTGCTGGCAGGCATCGACAGCGAAGGGATGCACTTGCGCATCGGCCAGGCGCTCTGGTGGTTGCCCTTCGCAGCACCTTGTAATACGCCGATACAAGTCCGTGAGGCCCTGGTTTTACTGGCTCAAGCAACGCACTGGCCGGGTCGCGAGACCGCTGACGCTTGAATTCACGATTTATCGACGCCATCTACGGTCTACTGCAAGCGTTCTTGCGTAGAGGAAACCTTGATGCGTGCCTTTTTAGTGTTGTTTCTGCTGTTCCCGGTGCTTGAGCTGTATACGTTCTTCAAAGTCAGCACCGCGATCGGCTTCTTTCCGGCCTTGCTGATGATCATCATCGGTTCGGCCCTGGGTGTGATGGTCATGCGTCTGGCCGGCCTGGCCACGGTGCTGCGCACCCGTGAAGCGTTGCAGCGTGGCGAGATGCCCGCCGACCAGGTGTTCGATGGCCTGATGTTCGCCATTGGCGGTGGACTGTTGCTGTTGCCGGGCTTCATCAGCGATGTGCTGGGTGTCATCTGCCTGATGCCTTTCACCCGCAACATCCTGGCGCGCAAGATCCGTGCGCGCGCTCAGGCCCAGTCGATGCGCCAGCGCGCGTTCGCCGATGACCTGCAACCCCGGGGTCCTGCTGCCGGCTCGGCCACGCCATCGCGTCGCCCGCCGGAAGTCATCGAAGGCGAGGTGATCGAGGGCGATTTCGAGCGTCGCGATCACTGACCCCGTCCATGATTTTCCAACGGCTCCTACGGGGGCCGTTTTGCATTGCAGACCTCTGAAAACGAAAAAAATTGTGCCGCAGCCCTTGTAATCGTTTAGCGCGACCTTATGTATGGGTCACCGAAAGGTTTCCAGCATCCATGCTGGACAAATTCCGCGTCTCGCCCGTCGAGCCGCGACCGGCAACGCCGGACTGAACCAACCCGCCGGTGAGAGCACTGGCTGATGAAAACCATAATTAGGAGAGATCGACAATGAAGCTTCGTCCTCTGCATGACCGCGTAGTCATCCGTCGTAGTGAAGAAGAAAAGAAAACCGCTGGCGGTATCGTTCTGCCAGGTTCGGCTGCTGAAAAAGCCAACCACGGTGTGATTCTCGCTGCTGGTCCTGGCAAGTCGCTGGAAAACGGCGAAGTCCGCGCGCTGGCCGTGAAGGTGGGTGACAAGGTTGTGTTCGGCCCTTACTCCGGCAGCAACACTGTGAAAATCGACGGCGAAGATCTGCTGGTAATGGCTGAGAACGAGATTCTCGCTGTACTGGAAGACTGATACCGCCCCGCCCATTTTCCCGTTACTACAAAGTATTTAAGGATTATCGATCATGGCTGCTAAAGAAGTTAAATTCGGCGACTCCGCCCGCAAAAAGATGCTCACCGGTGTCAACGTCCTGGCTGACGCAGTAAAAGCGACCCTGGGCCCTAAAGGCCGTAACGTGATCATCGAGAAGAGCTTCGGCGCTCCGACCATCACCAAGGACGGCGTTTCCGTCGCCAAAGAAATCGAACTCGAAGATCGTTTCGAAAACATGGGCGCGCAGCTGGTCAAAGACGTTGCCTCCCGTGCCAACGATGACGCAGGCGACGGCACCACCACCGCTACCGTACTGGCTCAGGCTATCGTCAACGAAGGCTACAAGGCAGTCGCTGCCGGCATGAACCCGATGGACCTCAAGCGCGGCATCGACAAGGCGACCGTCGCCATTGTTGCCGAGCTGAAAAACCTGTCCAAGCCATGCGCTGACACCAAGGCTATCGCTCAGGTCGGCACCATCTCGGCCAACTCCGACAGCTCCATCGGCGACATCATTGCCGAAGCCATGGAAAAAGTCGGTAAAGAAGGCGTGATCACCGTTGAAGAAGGCACTGGCCTGGAAAACGAACTGTCGGTCGTGGAAGGCATGCAGTTCGACCGTGGCTACCTGTCCCCGTATTTCGTCAACAAGCCGGAAACCATGGTTGCCGAGCTGGACAGCCCGCTGATCCTGCTGGTCGACAAAAAGATCTCCAACATCCGCGAAATGCTGCCAGTGCTGGAAGCCGTTGCCAAAGCCGGTCGTCCGCTGCTGATCGTTTCCGAAGACGTTGAAGGCGAAGCCCTGGCGACTCTGGTCGTGAACAACATGCGTGGCATCGTCAAAGTTGCAGCCGTCAAGGCTCCTGGCTTCGGCGACCGTCGCAAGGCCATGCTGCAGGACATCGCTGTACTGACCGGCGGTACCGTCATCTCCGAAGAGATCGGCCTGAGCCTGGAAAGCGCCACCCTGGAAAACCTGGGTAGCGCCAAGCGCGTGACCATCTCCAAAGAAAACACCATCATCGTTGACGGTGCTGGGGTTGATCAGGACATCCAGGCACGTATCACCCAGATCCGTACCCAGGTTGGCGAAACCTCGTCGGACTACGACCGTGAAAAACTGCAAGAACGTCTGGCCAAGCTGTCTGGCGGCGTTGCAGTGATCAAGGTTGGTGCTGGTTCCGAAGTTGAAATGAAAGAGAAGAAAGCCCGCGTTGAAGACGCCCTGCACGCAACCCGTGCAGCCGTCGAAGAAGGCGTGGTACCTGGCGGTGGCGTTGCCCTGATCCGTGCTCTGGAAGCGCTGACCAATCTGACCGGCGAAAACGCTGACCAGAACGTCGGTATCGCTGTACTGCGTCGCGCCGTTGAAGCGCCGCTGCGCCAGATCGCTGCCAACTCCGGCGACGAGCCAAGCGTTGTGGTCAACGAAGTCAAGAACGGCAAAGGTAACTACGGTTACAACGCTGCGACTGGCGTCTACGGCGACATGATCGAAATGGGCATCCTGGACCCTACCAAGGTGACTCGTTCGGCACTGCAAGCAGCTGCTTCCATCGGCGGTCTGATCCTGACCACCGAAGCGGCCATCGCTGACAAGCCGAAGGCTGAAGGCTCTGCTGGCGGCGGCATGCCAGACATGGGCGGCATGGGTGGCATGGGCGGCATGATGTAATCGCTGCTTCATCCTGCTGAATAAAAAATCCCGCTCTCGTAGCGGGATTTTTTTATGCCTGGGATTTGTGCAGTTATGTCAGCAGCGATCCCGGATCAACCCGGATACTGCCGATGCAGCTGCCCCAGCCGCTCATCCTTGGCCACCCACAACGCATTGATCCACTGCTGAAACGCTTGGCGATAGTCCATATCCTGATCGTAACTCTTGCCGATGAACTCGGCCGGAATCGCCACTTCTTCGAACTGCGCGACGATCTCCGGCACATTCCCGCACAACATGTCCCAGAACCCCGGCCGCCCTTGCGGGTAATGAATGGTCACGTCGACCAGCGATTGCAACTGCTCGCCCATGGCATCCAGCACAAAGGCGATACCCCCGGCCTTTGGCTTGAGCAAGTAGCGAAACGGCGACTGCTGCTGGGCATGCTTGGCTTCGGTGAAGCGTGTGCCTTCGACGAAATTGAAGATGCCCGTGGCCTGATGGCGAAACTTGGCGCAGGTGCGCCGGGTGGTCTGCAAGTCCTTGCCCTTTTTCTCCGGATGCTTTTCAAGATACGCCTTGGTGTAGCGCTTCATGAACGGGAACCCCAATGCCCACATCGCCACACCGATGATTGGCACCCAGATCAGCTCCTGCTTGAGAAAGAACTTCAAAGGCTGCACCCGCCGGTTGAGCTGGTACTGCAGGACCATGATGTCGACCCAGCTCTGGTGGTTGCTGGTGACCAGATAGGAGTGGCTGTAGTCCAGCCCTTGCAAGCCGCTGACATGCCACTGCACCGGGTCGACCCAGATGCGGTTGTTGTTGATCCAGCTTTCGTGGATGAAGCGCAGCAGGCGGTCGCAAGCACGTTGCACCGGTGCAACGCGTATGCAGGCCTTGACCAACGCCACGACGAACAGCGGGGTGCAGCAAAGAATGGTATTGAACGCCAGAATCAGCGCGGCGAGGGTGCCGCGCACTGGGCCGGGGAGAAATGCCAGCATGGATGCCTATAGCTCCAGAATTCGGTTGGCCTGAATGGCAGTCAGGGCGATGGTGTAGACGATGTCGTCCACTTGCGCGCCCCGTGGCAGGTCGTTGACCGGTTTGCGCAGGCCTTGCAGCATCGGCCCGAGACTGACGCAGTCGGCGCTTCGTTGTACCGCCTTGTGGGTGGTGTTGCCGGTATTCAGGTCCGGGAACACGAATACCGTAGCGCGGCCGGCGACCGGGCTGTCGGGCGCCAGTTGATGGGCGACATGCTCGTTGGCAGCGGCGTCGTATTGCAGCGGGCCGTCGATCAGCAGTTCGCGCTGAGCCTCCTTGGCCAGCAGCGTCGCCTCGCGGACCTTCTCGACCTCTTCGCCGCTGGCCGAGTGACCGCTTGAGTAGCTAATCATCGCCACTCGCGCAGGGATCCCGAACGCCTGGGCCGAGTCGGCGCTTTGCAGGGCGATCTCGGCCAGTTCGCTGGCCGTGGGGTGCGGGTTCATCACGCAGTCGCCGTACACCAGTACTTCTTCGGGGAACATCATGAAAAACACCGAGGACACCAAGGTGCAGCCCGGCGCGGTCTTGATCAGCTGCAGGGCCGGGCGAATGGTGTTGGCGGTGGAGTGGATCAGCCCCGACACCAGGCCGTCGACTTCATCGAGGGCCAGCATCATGGTGCCGATCACCACCGGATCCTCGAGTTGCTGCTCGGCCATGGGGGCGTTGAGGTTCTTGCTTTTGCGAAGTTCGACCATCGGCTCGACGTAGCGCTCGCGGATCAGGTCCGGGTCGAGGATCTCCAGCCCTTCAGGCAATTCGATGCCTTGGGCGCGAGCCACGGCGTGCACGTCCTGAGGCTTGGCCAGCAGCACGCAACGGGCGATGCCGCGCGCCTGGCAGATGGCAGCGGCTTGCACGGTCATGGGCTCGGCGCCTTCGGGCAGGACGATGCGCTTGTTGGCCTGCTGCGCGCGCTGGATCAACTGATAACGGAACACCGCCGGCGACAGGCGCATTTCTCGCGGCGTACCGGAGCGTTGATGCAGCCAATTGGAGTCGAGGTGGCTGGCGACGAAATCGGTGATGATCTCCGCACGTTCGCGGTCATCGATGGGGATTTCCTTGTTCAGCTGATTGAGCTGCGTCGCCGTATCGTACGACCCCGTGCTCACCGACAGCACCGGCAGGCCGCTCTGCAGGGCGCCTCGGCACAGCTCCATGATGCGCGGGTCGGGCAGCGAATCGCTGGTCAGCAGAATACCCGCCAGCGGCACGCCGTTGAGCCAGGCCAGGCTGGCGGCCAGGAGGATGTCGTCGCGATCGCCGGGGGTCACTACCAATACGCCGGGCTTGAGCAGCGGCACGGTGTTGAGCACGGTGCGCGCGCAGATGATGATCTTGGCCATGCGCCGCACTTCGAAATCGCCCGCGTTGATCACCTGGGCGCCCAGCAGTTCGGCGACGTCGCGGGTGCGCGGGGCATTGAGGTCGGCCTGGAAGGGGATGGCGCCGAGCACGCGGAACTCGCCGCTGCGCAGCAAGGCGGAATGCTCCTTGAGGCGCGTGGTGAACACCTCCAGGGATTCGTCGGTACGCACCTTGTTGAGGATCACGCCGAGCACCTTGGGGTCCCGCGGGCCACCGAACAGCTGCGCCTGCAGCTCCACTCGGCCGGACAACTCGGCCAGCACGTCGCCATCCGGGGCGGCCACCAGAATCACATCGGCGTCGAGGCTTTTGGCCAGATGCTGGTTGACCCGAGCGGCGTAGCTGGCGCTGCGGGTGGGGACCATGCCTTCGACGATCAGCACGTCCTTGCCGATGGCCGCTTCCTGATACAGCGTGATGATTTCTTCGAGCAGTTCATCCAGCTGGCCGTCGCCCAGCATGCGTTCGACATGGGCCAGGCCCAGCGGTTTGGGCGGGCGCAGGCCATGGGTGCGGGCGATGAGTTCGGTGGAGCGCTCGGGGCCGGTATCGCCCGGATGGGGCTGGGCGATGGGCTTGAAAAAGCCTACTTTGTGACCGGCACGCTCCAGGCTGCGGACCAGTCCGAGACTGATGGAAGTCAGGCCTACGCCAAAATCGGTCGGCGCGAGAAAAAATGTTTGCATGCGATCATCTCGGGGTCAGCACTGCACAGGCGTCGGCGTATGGGTCGCCGATCGCGGGATCCGTCGCCAAGGGTATCGACAATGGACGAGGTTTTCGAGTGGCCCCGTCTGTCAGTGTTCAGTTCGCTTTCGGGCGGATGCTTGGTTACACTTGATCGTTCTACATTCTTTCGTAAAGGTCTCGCCCATGCCGATTGCCGCTAACAAGGCTGTCTCTATCGACTATACCCTCACCAACGACGCTGGTGAGGTCATCGACAGCTCCGCCGGCGGCGCGCCGCTGGTTTACCTGCATGGCGCAGGTAATATCATTCCAGGTCTGGAAAAAGCCCTCGTCGGCAAAGACGTTGGTGACGAACTCACCGTTGCTGTCGAGCCTGAGGACGCCTACGGCGAGTACTCGGCCGAACTGGTCAGCACCCTGAGCCGCAGCATGTTCGAGGGTGTCGACGAGCTGGAAGTCGGCATGCAGTTCCACGCTTCGGCCCCCGATGGCAAGATGCAGATCGTCACCATCCGCGATCTGGACGGCGACGACGTGACGGTCGATGGCAACCACCCGTTGGCCGGCCAGCGTCTGAATTTTCAGGTCAAGGTCGTCGACGTGCGTGATGCCAGTCAGGAAGAAGTCGCTCACGGCCACGTGCACGGCGAAGGCGGTCATCACCACTGATTGAGCTGCTAAGCTCAAGGGTAGCCGCGAAGGCGCCCGTTCGAGTTCCGCGCCACCTTTGATACGGTGAGCGAAGGGCTTGGACGGGCGCCTTTTCAGTCTGTTAGTGTTGTTCGAAAGGACAGGCTCGCGGGCCGTGACGGGATTCGAACAGGGGATTACTCCATGAGTGCATTTCATGAACTCAAGCTCAAGGCGCTGGACGGCAAGGAGCTGCCGCTGGCGCCGCTGAAGGGCAAAGTGGTATTGGTGGTGAACGTGGCCTCCAAGTGCGGGCTCACGCCCCAGTACGCAGGGCTGGAGAGCCTCTACCAGAAGTACCACGATCAAGGCTTCAGCATTCTGGGCTTGCCTTGCAATCAGTTTGCCGGCCAGGAGCCAGGCACCGAAGCCGAGATTCAGGAATTCTGCACGCTCAACTATGGTGTGACCTTTCCCCTGGGCAGCAAGGTGGAGGTCAACGGCCCGCATCGTCATTCCCTGTATCGCCTGCTGGCAGGAGAGGGCGCGGAGTTTCCCGGGGATATCACCTGGAACTTCGAAAAGTTTCTGGTCGGCAAGGATGGCCGCGTGCTGGCGCGCTTTTCGCCGCGGGCCACGCCGGATGATCCGGCTATCATTGCTGCGATCGAAAAAGCGCTGGCTTGAATGTCGCGGGCTGCTGACTCTGTCCTGGCCAACCGGGCCACTTCGCGAGCAAGCTTTGTTCCCACAGTGCAAGCAGTTCCGGTGTCTTACACCTGTGAGCGCGAGGCTTGCCCGCGAACGCGTCGGTACCGTCAATACATGACGTGAAGCCTTACCCCCGCTCCCGTACCCAGAACAATGTCGCCCCCGCCACCGCCGCTGGCATCATCAACACATTGACCAGCGGTATCAGCAGCACCAGATATACGATCCCGCCAAAACTCAAACACTTCCAGCGCTTTTGCCTAAGCCAGGCGAGCATGTCCTGCCAGCTCATCTTGTGGTTGTCCGCCGGGTAGTCGATGTACTGGATCGCCATCATCCAGACCCCGAACAGCAACCACAGTGGCGCGGCGATGATGTTGACCACCGGAATGAACGACAGCACCAGCAGGGCCGCGGCGCGCGGCAGGTAATAACCGAGCTTGCGCATTTCGCGGGAGAAGGTGCGCGGGACCATTTCAATCAGTTCGCCCATGCTGAACGCCGGGAATTCATCCTTGCCGGTCACCACCACCTCGACCTTTTCCGCCAGGAAGCCGTTGAATGGCGCGGCGATGACGTTGGCGAGCATGGTGAAGGTAAAGAACACCATAAAGGCCACCAGCACCACAAACAGGGGCCAGAGGATGTAGCTGAGAAAGTCGAGCCAATGGGGCAGGCTGGGCATCAACGCGTCGACCCACAGGCGGAATTCGTGCCCGGCGAAGTAGATCAGGCCGACGAACAGGATCAGGTTGATCAGCAGTGGCATCAGCACGAACATTCGCAGGCCCGGGCTCAGGACCAGTTTCAGGCCCTCGCGCAGGTAATCGGGACCGGACAATACGGGTAGAGGCATTAGAGCTCCATTGATGATGCACAGGAATCGGGCGTCTGTGGTAGCGGGCTCTGCCCGCGAAGGCTTTGGCACTGGCGCCGATGCACTTCGTCTGTGCGAGCCGTTGCGCGACGACCGGCTCCACGGGCAGAGCCCGCTCCCATAAGCGGGAACGCAAGCGATAAGCTACCAAGGATGGATAGCCCATCGCTATGGGTCGAATTGTAAAAGGGCATTTCACTAATCGCCTGCACCTCGTTAAGCTGTGCCCATCGAATTTGAAACCCTTCAGTCCATCAACTTTCGAGGCCAACGCCTCAAGGAGATTGCGTGAGTATTCTGGTCAACAAACAAGCCCCTGACTTCGACGCCCCGGCCGTGCTGGGTGATGGCTCGATCGTCGACAGCTTCAAGTTGTCATCGCTCAGGGGCAAGTACGTTGTGCTGTTCTTCTGGCCGCTGGACTTCACCTTCGTGTGCCCATCCGAAATCATCGCCCACAACAACCGCATCGGCAAATTCCGCGAGTTGGGTGTTGAAGTGGTGGGTGTGTCGATCGACTCGCAGTTCACTCACTACGCCTGGCGCAGCACGCCGGTCGAAAAAGGCGGCATCGGCGCCGTCGAGTTCCCGATGGTCGCCGACGTCAAGCACGAGATCACCCGCGCCTACGGCATCGAGCACGAAGACGGCGTGGCCCTGCGAGCGTCCTTCCTGATCGACCAGCAAGGCGTGGTGCAGCACCAGGTGGTCAACAACCTGCCGCTGGGCCGCGAAGTGGACGAGATGGTCCGCCTGGTCGAAGCCCTGCAGTTCACCGAACAACACGGTGAAGTGTGCCCGGCCGGCTGGCGCCCAGGTCAGAAAGGCATGAAGGCCGACGCCAAGGGCGTTGCCGATTACCTGGCCGAGAACGCCACCAGCCTGTAAGGGCGAGGTGTTGTGAACCACCTGCGCCATACCGCTCTCAAAGCTATATGGCTACAGTTTCAGGATCGGCGACATAAAGCCTTCCCCAAGTGCTGCGTCGATCCTTTTTATTTTCCGCCGGTATCCGGCGATGCGACCCAGGCGATGCAAAGGCCGGTCGATAGGAGAGTGTCATGTCTGAAGTTCGTCATTCGCGGGTCATCATTCTCGGTTCCGGCCCTGCCGGTTACAGCGCTGCCGTCTACGCCGCGCGGGCCAACCTCAAGCCGCTGCTGATCACCGGCATGCAGGCCGGTGGCCAACTGACCACCACCACCGAAGTCGACAATTGGCCGGGCGATGTCCACGGCCTGACCGGCCCGGTATTGATGGAACGCATGAAAGAACACGCCGAGCGTTTCGAAACCGAAATCGTCTTCGACCATATCAACTCCGTAGACCTCGCGGGCAAACCGTTTTCGCTGACCGGCGACAGCGGCACCTACACCTGCGACGCGCTGATCATCGCCACCGGTGCAAGCGCTCGCTACTTGGGCCTGCCGTCGGAAGAGGCCTTCATGGGCAAGGGTGTATCGGCCTGTGCCACCTGTGACGGCTTCTTCTACCGCAACAAGCCGGTCGCCGTGGTCGGCGGTGGCAACACGGCCGTCGAAGAGGCGCTGTACCTGGCCAACATCGCCAGCAAGGTGACTTTGGTTCACCGTCGCGAGACTTTCCGCGCCGAGAAGATCCTGATCGACAAGCTGCACGCACGTGTCGCCGAGGGCAAGATCGAACTCAAGCTCAACGAAACCCTGGACGAAGTTCTGGGCGACAAAACGGGCGTCACCGGTGCACGCTTGAAGAACAACGACGGCAGCCTCAGCGAGCTGAAGGTCGACGGCGTGTTCATCGCCATCGGGCACACCCCGAACACGTCCCTGTTCGAAGGTCAGCTGGCGCTCAAAGATGGCTATATGGTGGTGTCGGGCGGCCGTGAAGGCAATGCCACCGCGACCAGCGTCGAGGGTGTTTTCGCTGCCGGTGACGTGGCTGACCACGTGTATCGCCAGGCGATTACCTCGGCCGGTGCCGGCTGTATGGCCGCGCTGGACGTCGAGCGATATCTGGATGGCTTGGCGAACGCTACGTTCACCTGATCTGATTCGCGTGGGGCCGGTACTGCTGGCGAATATCCCCGAACATAAAAAAACCGGCCATCGACAGCCGGTTTTTTTATGCCTGCAATTCAGTTCAGCCCTTGCGGCTCAACGGCTGCCCGGCGAACTTCACTCCGGCCAGGCCGTGGGCGATCAGGTTGCGGATATTGCCGTGGTCGCTGCCATCGGGCGTCGCCACAACCGAGCGATAGTGCTCGCCGAATGCCAGCAGGACTTCCTGGTCGCTGAGGCCTTCGAGCACGGCCAGGCCGATGGTCTTGCAAGAGCCTTCGTTCTGGCCGGCGGCGTTTTCGACGCTGCCGTTGCTGAATGCCTGAGGCGTGTAATCGTAATGCTCGGCGACGAAAGCCAAGGTGTCGGCAAATAAGTTGCTGCCTGTTTCGAGGCTGGCGCGGAAAGCGTTGATTTCGGTCATGGCAGTGGGCTCCTGCTTAACGGATGGATATTTGCGAAAGTTTTCAATCGGTTACCCATATTAACTTTTTCGCGCGCGCCATGGCTGTTTAAACATCAAGTCGGTCGGGTCAGGGCACCTGTAACTGCGTCTGCTGGCGGCGGAACTGACCGGGTGGCAAGCCGTGGGCATGACGAAAGCGCCGGGAGAAATAAGCCTCGTCGGCAAAACCACACAGCCGCGCGATCTCGCCCACCGGCTTGCTGCCGGTCAACAGCAGCTGACGCGCCAGGTGCATGCGCCGCTCCAGTACCAACTCGCTGAAACTCTTGCCGATCTCCTTGCGCAGCCAGTGGGTCAAATAGTTGGGGGACAGGTAGGTTGCCGCAGCCACCTTCTTTAAATCCAGCTCGGGATCGGCCAGGTGTTCGCGCACATACTCGGTCATACGCCCCAGTGCGTCACGGCGGCTAGCCTGCGCGGCGTTGCTGCCGGCCAGGGCCAACAACGGCTCGGCGTATAACTGGCAGACTCTACCGATCAGTTGCAGCAGGCAGCCCTTGAGCCCTTCACGGGTGCCGAACTGGCGCGAACCGTCGAGGCCGCGCATCCGTTCCAGCAGCGCGAGCACCTCAGCGAACTCGCTGTCGCCCAGCGTGAAATCCAGTTGCTGCTGAAAGCGAAACGGTGACAGCTCCGGCGCCTGCTGAATCGACACATCTTCGAGATCGAGTGGATCACAGTGCAGATGCGGCAGCAGAAATTCCTGGGAAAAATTCAGCACCACGCCTTTGCCATCCACCGGATGCGGGATGAAATGCACACGGTGCGGCAGGATGAACGCCAGGGTGCTGCGCGGAAATGGCCGTTCGATGCCACCAATGAGCTGCACGGTATCGCCGCCAAGATTGACTTGGATCTGAAAATATTCGTGACGATGGGGGCCGGGCTCGGCGCTGCGCTCGAATTGCTCGCGGATATGAAAGTCGGCCCGCTCGCTGCGTTGTTGCATGCCGTAAGTCGGCACCCGAGAAGTCAATTGCATGGAAAGGCTTCCTTTCTTGTATGGCAACCATGTTAGGGGAAGCGGCGCTTGCATTCGAGGGGGTAATGAGCGTTTCGAGAAAATTTAATGGATGCTTGTCCGATAACTTTTGCATGAATCCGGTCTGGCGGATGATCGGTCAAATCCAAAAAACGCGCAAAATACGGATGCATAAAAAAGGCTCTATTTCAGTACTTACGGCGACTTCGTAGATGCGTATCGGCGATTTTTATCTTGATATTATTTTTGTACTTGGCAGCTTTCGATCTGTTTTAAAGCATAAAAGAATATAAGCGATCGATTGATTTGGCGAACTTGTACGATAACGTAGGGCCATGTTGTGATGGTGTCTGACGCCAGCCACAGCACTCGATACTCAATAAAAATAATGAGGAATATCATGTCGAGTCGTCCCGAAGGTCCCGTGTTGCGGGCTTCTGGCGCGAGCGTTCACGCTGGCGCAGTGCCCCTTGTCGATAATCGCGAAAATACCATTGGAAGCCCGCCACAGGCCGCAGCCAGTACGCGTCTGCCTACGCGCCGGCGCTGGATCATGCTCTCGCTGCTGTTGATAGCGACGATCATCAACTACGTCGACCGGGTCAATATCTCTATCGCCGCGCCCTTCATGGCCAAGGATCTGGGCCTCGACAAGGTGCAGATGGGCCTGGTGTTCTCGGCTTTCGCCTGGACCTACGCGTTCGCGCTGGTGCCGGCCGGTTTTATTGCCGACCGCTTCGGCTCGCGGGTGACCTACGGCGTGTCGCTGGTGTCTTGGTCGGCGGTGACCGTTTGCCAGGGCTTGGTGGGCGGCTTCGCTTCGCTGTTCGGCCTGCGTCTGGCCATCGGTGCGATGGAAGCGCCTGCGTTCCCCGCCAATAGCCGTGCGGTCACGGTGTGGTTCCCGGCCCGTGAACGCGGTCTGGCCAGCAGCATCTATGTGTGCGGCCAGTATCTGGGCACCGCGTTGTTCACCGGCGCACTGCTGTGGCTGGCGACCACCTACGACTGGCGCCACGTGTTCTATAGCACCGGTATCGTCGGCATCGTGTTCGGGGTTTTCTGGCTGTATGTCTATCGTGATCCGCTGAATTGCAAAAAAGTCAGCCCTGAAGAGCTGGCCTATATCGAGGACGGCGGCGGTCTGGTCAGGAGCAGCCAGGAGCGCACCCGCTTCAACTGGCGGCAGATCACCGAGCTGTTTCGCTATCGCCAGGTGTGGGCCATCTGTATCGGCAAGTTCGCCAACACCTCGGTGCTGTATTTCTTCCTGACCTGGTTTCCGACCTACCTGATCGAGGAGCGTCACCTGACCATGGTCAAGGTGGGGATCTTCGCGGTGCTGCCGTTCATTGGTGCCACGGTCGGCATTCTGTTGGCGGGGATCGTCTCTGATTTGCTGATCCGCCGCGGGGTGAGCCTGTCGTTCGCCCGCAAGCTGCCGCTGGTCGTGGGCTCGGCGCTGGGCATGTCGATCGTGCTGGTCAACTTTACCGACTCCAACGTGCTGTGCATCGCGGTGCTGACCGTGGCGTTCTTCGCTCAAGGCATTGCATCGGCCTCCTGGGCGGCCGTCTCGGAAGTCGCACCCAAGGAGCTGATCGGCCTCACCGGTGGCATCACCAGCCTCGCGGCCAATATCGGTGGCATCGTCACGCCCATCGTGATCGGCTGGATTCTGCATGAAACCGGTAAGTTCTCGGCGGCCTTCTGGTTCATTGGCGCGGTGGCCATGATCGGTTGCCTGTCCTATTCGCTGTTGCTCGGGCGCCTGCACCGGATCGTCCTGCAGGCACGCTGAAGCCCCGTGTGCGAGGAGCTTGGATAAGTCCAGTTTCCTCACCGCATCGTCCAACTTTGCCTTGCTGGCATGCCTTAGGCTGTAGCCAGCACCGCACTCGAGCCAAGGAATGATAATGAACGACTATGTGATTGCTCCCCCGGCAGTGAGCAGCCTGCCCGTGGACGGCAGCACTCAGCGGTTTCCCGTGGCGCGAGTTTTCTGCCTGGGCCGCAACTATCTGTGGGGCGACGCCGTGGCCGCGCCACGCAGCTTTCCGCTGTTTTTCATGAAGCCCGCCAGTGCCGTGGTCGAAGCCACCGCGCGCGTGGACTTCCCGGTACAGACCGACGAGTTCTGCCCGGAAATCGAATTGGTCGTGGCGATCGGTATCGGCGGCGTGGATATCCCCGAGGCGCGCGCGCTGGAGCACGTGTGGGGTTACGCCGCAGGGCTGGACATGACGCGCCGCGATCTGCAGATGGCGGCCAAGGCTGCCGGCCAGCCGTGGGAGGCCGCCAAGGCGTTCGATGCCTCGGCGCCGGTCACGGCCATCGTGCCCAGCGCCCGTATTGGCCATCCCCAACAAGGGGCGTTGTGGCTGGCGGTCAATGGCGTCGAGCGCCAGCGCTCCGATCTCGAGGCGCAGATCTGGTCGGTCGCCGAGGTGGTTAGCCAGCTGTCACGCTCGCTGCGCCTGGAGGCGGGCGACTTGATCATGACCGGCACGCCACCGGGGGTCGAGCCGCTGCAGCCGGGCGATCTGATCAGCGCAGGCATTGAGGGTATCGCCAGATTGCAAGTGCGCGTGGGCCAACGGCCCACACGCTGAAGCTTTGATCATTTTTACGCCAAGGAGTCATCACAATGTCCAACAACACTGATTCTTCCGCAAAAATCGCGCTGGTCACCGGCGCCGGCAGCGGGGTCGGTCGCGCCGTGACGCTCGCCTTGATGGCTGACGGTTATCGTCTGGCTCTGGCCGGGCGCCGCCCCGAGCCGCTGCAGACACTGGTCGAGGAGATCCGCGCCCAAGGTGGCGAAGCCATCGCCATACCCACGGATGTGCGTGATCCGGCCAGCGTCGATGCGCTGTTCGCGAGTGTCGAGGAGGTCTATGGCCGCCTCGATGTGATTTTCAACAACGCGGGCATCAACGCCCCCGCAGTGCCGATGGACGAACTGCCGGTGCAGAACTGGCTGGACGTCATCAATACCAACGTGACCGGTGTGTACCTGTGCAGCCGCGGCGCCTTCGAACTGATGCGCCGCCAGCAGCCTCAGGGCGGGCGGATCATCAACAACGGTTCGATCTCGGCCCATACCCCGCGGCCCTTCACCGCGCCCTACACGGCCAGCAAGCATGCGGTGCTGGGGTTGACCAAGAGCCTGGCGCTGGACGGGCGCGAGTTCAATATCGCCTGCAGCCAGATCGACATCGGCAACGCCCTGACCGAGCTGTCGCAGCGCATGACCAAAGGCGTGCGCCAGGCCAACGGCACCATGGCCACCGAGCCCATGTGCGATGTCGAGCACATCGCCGGAGCGGTGCGTTACATGGCTTCGCTGCCGCTGTCGGCCAACGTGCTGAACATGACGGTGATGGCCACCAACATGCCATTTGTCGGTCGCGGCTGAGCCCTTTTCGCCTGGAGATTTCGTTCATGAAGCCTGAAGTTCTGCAACTTAGCCCCATCCTCATCCCCCATGTGCGCGAGCAGCTTGAAGCCTTGTACACCGTGCATCCCTACTACCTGCAGACCGACAAGCCAGCCTACCTGCGTGAAGTGGGCGCCAACGTGCGCGGCGTGGTCACCGGCGGCCATACCGGTATTACCCGGGAAGTGATGGCGCAGTTGCCGCAGCTCGAAGTGGTGGCGGTCAATGGCGTGGGCACTGATGCGGTGGACCTGGCCTATGCCCGCGACCGTGGCATCCATGTCACGGCCACACTGGGGGCCTTGACCGAAGATGTCGCTGACCTCGCCATGGGGTTGCTGATCGGCGTGTGCCGCGGCCTGTGCACCAGTGACCGCTATGTGCGCAGCGGCCAGTGGGCGACCACCGCCACGCCATTGGCGCCCTTGCCCCTGGCGCGTCAGGTCAGCGGCCTGCGCGTGGGCATCGTCGGCATGGGGCGCGTAGGACGTGCGGTGGCCACTCGGGCGGCAGCGTTTGGCTGCCCGATCAGATACACCGACTTGCGCGCCATGGACGACGTGCCGCACACCTTTGTTGCCGACCTGCTCGAGCTGGCACGGGGCAGCGATGCGCTCATCGTCGCGGCCGCCGCCGACAAAGCCGAGGGCCTGATCGATGCGGGCGTGCTGGAGGCGCTGGGTGCTGAAGGGTATCTGATCAATGTCGCCCGTGGCCGGCTGGTCAACGAGCCCGATCTGCTCGCCGCTTTGCAGGCGGGCACTATCGCCGGCGCTGGCCTGGACGTGTTCGTCGATGAACCGCGGGTGCCCGAGAGCCTGTTTGCCCGCGAGAACGTGGTGCTGCAACCGCACCGCGCCAGCGCGACCGTACAGACCCGCACGCGCATGGGCGAGATGGTACTTGCGAGTCTGGCGGATGCCTTGGCCGGCAAGGTCCCGGCCAATAGCGTGACGGCCTGAGGCGGCGCCGACGTTACGCTAGAGGTTTGCCTTTGGCGAACGCGGCGGACTGCTCGGCGCTCGCTTCTTTCTGATAAAGGGACTTCCACTCGTTATACGGCATGCCGTACACCACCTCGCGGGCGTCATCGAGGCTGACCTCGATGGCGCGCTCGTCGGCGGCGGCCTTGTACCATTTGGACAGGCAATTGCGGCAAAAGCCCGAGAGGTTCATCAGATCGATGTTCTGCACGTCGGTGCGGTTGCCCAGATGTGCGACCAGTCGGCGGAACGCGGCGGCTTCGAGCTCCAGGCGTTGTTGATCGGTCATGTTGGCTCCTCGCGAGCAGCGCCTGTGGCGGCGGCGCTGAAGTGAATTATCGAAGGCGCGATGATAAGAGTCGCAGGCCGGGGCGGCAATGCCCCAGCGGCGATCAGCGCTGGGCGGCGAGGGTGATCGATACCGATTCGGCAAAGCGCAGCGCGTGAGGCTTGTCGACCTCGACCTCGGCGTACCGCACGGCCTCGTGCTGCATGACCAGGTCGAGCAACTCCTGAGTCAGGCGCTCGAGCAGGGCGAAGCGATTGCCCTCGACGTGCTGAATCACCGCCTTGGTGATGGTGCGGTAGTTGAGGGCGTGATCGATGTCGTTGTCGCGCACGGCCTCCTGGGCCGGGTAGAGGATGGTGAGGTTGATCAGCACATCCTGCTTGTTGACGATCTCGTCTTCGTTGATGCCGATAAACGTGCGCAAGCGCAGATCCTTGACCCGGATGCGCGCAGTGCCTGGCTCCAGTTGTGGCATTAATCGTTACTCCGTCGAATCAATTGCAGAAATTCCTGGCGAGTGGTGCTCGACTCGCGAAAGGCGCCGAGCATCACCGAGGTATTCATCAGCGAGTTCTGTTTTTCCACGCCGCGCATCATCATGCACATGTGCTTGGCCTCGATCACTACCGCCACGCCGGAAGCTGCGGTAACGCTCTGTATGGCGTCGGCGATTTCGCGGGTCAGGTTTTCCTGGATCTGCAGACGCCGGGCGAACATGTCGACGATGCGGGCGATTTTCGACAACCCCACCACTTTACCCGTTGGAATGTAGGCCACGTGCGCCTTGCCGATAAAGGGCAGCAGGTGATGTTCGCACAACGAGTAGAGCTCGATGTCCTTGACGATCACCATCTCGTCGTTGTCGGAGGCGAACAGCGCGCCGTTGACGATCTCCTCGACCGTCTGGCTGTAGCCGTGACACAGGTATTGCATGGCCTTCGCGGCGCGTTTGGGGGTGTCGCGCAGTCCTTCGCGGTCCGGGTCTTCGCCCAGCTTCTTGAGAATTTCACGGTAGTGGTCTGGCAGATTGGAAGTCATCGCAGGGTCATCCTCGCGGGCGCTTTATTTCAGATGGCGGCCGCCGTTGACGGGCAGAGTGGTTCCGGTGACGTAGGGATTGTCGAGCAGATAGCGCAGGCTCTGGTAGATCACTTCAGCGCCGGGCTCGATGCCCAGGGCCGATTTGCTCAGGGCTTTGGCTCGATAAGCCGCATCGTCATCGGGATTGAACTGGATCAGTGCGGGGGCGATACCGTTGACCTTGATCGCCGGGGCCAAGCGGGCGGCGAATGACAGGGTCAGGCTATCGAGGCCGGCTTTGCTGGCGCAGTAGCCGATGTGTCGGGCACTGCCCTTGCGGGTGACATCGTCACTGATATGGATGATGTCGGCCGGGCCGCCGTGCTGGAGCAGCTCGGCGCAGTGCAGGTTGATCAGGTAAGGGGCGCGCAGGTGCACATTGAGCATGCGTTGCAGCGCGTCCTCGGCGTCGTCGGTCAGCCACAGCGATGCGTTGTGGACGATGGCGCGTAGCGTCGCAGTGGTGGCCTTGAGCGTGGCAATGAAGGCTTCGATGCCGGCCTCGGTGGCGAAATCGGCAAACAGCGTTTGCGCGCCGGCGGCCTGCAACTGCTTTACCCCAGGGCGTTCGCTGCGATAGCTGGCGATGACCGGCTGCCCCTGTTCCAGCAGGCGCAGTGCGCAATGCAAACCGATGCGCTGGCTGGCGCCGGTGATCAGAATAGGGGCGGGGGCAGGCATGACGGGCTCGTGGTGTGTGCAAAGGGCCGTGGCATCCTGGGGCCGGGTAGCACGGGGTTTGCAGCAAAGTTATACCACTGGCCAGTCTTGTACAACCTTACCCGTGCATTAGCGTGTGGACGTTGCGGCCTGCACAGGGGACGCTATCGCGGGCTTCGGCGCCGGATGCAACCAGCCGGCCAGCAGGCGCGAAGAGAGCGGTATGAACCAGCACACCATGATCGGCGTCAGCACCAGGGTGCTGAGCATGATTCGTGGCACCAGGCTCATCTCGCTCAACCAGTGGCCCAGCAGAAAGTTGAAGGCCAGGTTGACCGGGAAAAACGCCAGCCACACGGCCACGGACTGCTTCCAGCGCGGTGGGTGAGAAGGGTGGGCGACGTTGCCGAACCAGCCGTCGGTGCCGGCCACGCGGTGCTCGTGGGGCTGGGCGAACAGACCGCTGCCACGCTGTAGCCAGGATTGGCGCGAGGCCGAATGCTCCCAGGCGTGCAGGGTTGCTTCATCGGCGAAGCGGAAGATGATCTGGAATTCGTCGTCGTCGGGGGGCGGAGCCAGCACGCCGGAACCCAGGTAGCCAGGAAAGTCGGTGGCCAGGTGTTCGCCTTCGTGCAGCCAGGCAATCAGTTCCTGGTAATGACCTTCGGCAGCGCGGCGCGCGACCATGAGGGTGACGGGTGAGGTCGACATTGTGTATCTCCGTACGTATCGAGCGTCCTGGGTAAGGGGCTCAAAAAAAGCGCAGCGCCGGGGTGGTGGGCTGTGCTTCAGGGCTGGGCGGCTGCAGGTAGTGCAGCCATCGGCGATAACGCCTGATCAGACAAGCAAGGATTATTCCGGATTGTGAGGTGTGTTGCAGCATGTATCGGACAGGCCGACGAATTCAGCGGCGCTATCCTGCACGAGCGCCATGAGGGTTAGAATGTCGGCACACTCGCTAACCCTCGGTTTTGCCCGCAATGACTGATTTCTCCTCCGATCTGCGCGATAGTCAGGCTCTGCACAGCGAAGAGCTGTTCCCGATTCGCGAGGTGTCGCGAGTCACGGGTATCAATCCCGTCACGCTGCGGGCCTGGGAGCGGCGCTACGGTCTGATCCAGCCAACGCGCACTGAAAGCGGGCATCGCTTGTATTCGCGCGCCGATATCGACGACGTCCGTACCGCGCTGATGTGGATCGAGCGTGGCGTAGCGGTGAGCAAGGTCGGCAAGATTCTTGCCCGCACCCATGGCGCTCATGGCGACAACGCCGAGCAGGGCGGTGCCCGTGCCGAGTGGCATGAGTGGCAGGCCCAGGTGCGCCGGGCCGTGGCCGCGTTCGATGAGCCACAGCTGGAGCGCATCTACGGCCAGGTGTTCTCCAGCTACCCGCTGGTGGTGGCATTTCAGGAAGTGCTGATGCCGGTCTGGCAGACCTTGCTGGGGCGCCAGGAAGGCTACGGGCATACCAGTGAATGGCTGTTTCTTGACAGTTTTCTGCGAGCCCGTGCCCTGCAGCGTCTGCAGCTTACCCGTGGGCATGGCCAGGCCTGGGTCGTGGTGGTGGCCGCCATGCCCGGGCCGACCCGCGAACTTGAAGTGCTGGTGGCTGGCTTGATGCTGGCCGGTCCGCAGGTGGACGTCCACGTGCTGGCGTTGGGGCAGCCCTTGAACGAACTGAGCCTGGTGTGCGAGAAGATCCAGCCCCATGCTCTGGCGCTGTTCTCACATCGCCCGCTCAATGGCGAGCAGCCGCGGCAGTTGCTCAAGCTGGGGATGACGCTCGAGTGCCCGCTGATGCTGATGGGCGAGGCTTCCGAGCTGGCGCATGAAGTGCTGATCGGCACGCAGATCGCTTGCCTGGGCGGCGAGGGGCGATTGATGCAGCGACGTCTTTTGCAATATCTGGAGGGCCATCTGGATACTTGAGCGAAGGCGTTGCATGTGTACAGGCTTCACCGGTCCCCTCGCCGCCGAACGCGCACCCTTGCCCCCACAGGGTTGAGCGTGAGTCGTACGCCCACAGGAGCAAAGCTTGCTCGCGAAGAGGCCAGCGGACGCGACACAAAGCGGCGATCAGGCATGCAGCTGAGGATGGCTCAACTGGTGCTGCTGCAAAATGAATTGCCGCAGGCGCTCGGTTTCCTGTGCGGTATTTTCCTGCAGGCGGTACGCGAACAGGCCATCGGCGGTCTTGCGCTGGCGCTTGCCTTTCATGGCCATGGCACTGAAGCCGTCTGGCGCGAACCACGCCGACAGTACCAGTGGCGCCGCGCGGTCTCGGGCTTCGATGAGCATACCGTTGAACGACAGCTCCCGTGCCCACAGGCCAGTCGGCTTGCCGTCATCGCTCTGCAGCGAGACTGGCGTCGCCAGCGTCAAGCGCCACGGGCGAATCATCGGGCCATCCTCATAAATGGTCGGCGCCCCGAGCTTGATATGCTGGGCGTGAAACTCGTCTTCAACCAGCTGTAGCGGAAAGCTGATCTGCTGGTTTTCGAATTGTGCCTGGATCGTCACGTGATCCTGGGCCACCAGTCGGGTCAGCAAGTCCTTTATCTGCACACCGCCATTCACCAGCAAGCTGGCCGTGGCATCGCGCACGTTCAGCTGCGGGTTGTGTTGCATCGTCTGAATGAAGTCCAGCTCATCCTGTGTCAGGAGGGCGTCAGATTGCATGCTCGTGCTCGACAGATAAAAGACGGAAGGGCGACTATTTCGACCGCAGTTTATCAATTTTGTTACGGCCGCTGGTCACCTTCTTGCTGTTCGCCTTGAAGTGCTGCGATTTGCTTTTGAGCCCGCTCAAGGCTGCGCTCCAGTTCGACGATTCGCTGCCGTGCCGCCACCACGTCGCTGACGTCCTTCTGAATACCGATGTAATAGGTGCGTTGGCTGGCGTCGTGGCGCACCGGGGTAATGGACAGTTCGTTCCAGAACAGGCTGCCGTCCTTGCGATAGTTGCGCAGAATCTGCCGGCTCGGCTGGCCGTTGTCGATCGCCTCGCGCAGCGATCGCAAGGCAGCGTCATCCCGTTCGCCGTTCTGCAGGAAGCGACAGTCGCGATACAGGGTTTCATTGGCCGAGTAGCCCGTGAGGCGCTCGAAGGCCGGATTGGCATAGATAAGGATGTTGTCTTCGCCTTCCTGTTCGGCAATGACGATGCCGTCGTTTGAGGCGTTGACCATCAGCTGTAGCAGATTGGCATTGATCATCGAGCTTTTTTGCTCCACTGATTGGCCCCTATAGGCGCGATTGAGCGGGTATTGCAGAGGATACGCAAAAACCGGCGGCGCGGATCATGGCTAACTGCGATTGGCGCGGGGGCATTCGAAGTCTTTCGGGGCAGCTGGTATCATCTGGCGTTTAACCTGTTACAGGACCTGCGCCATGAAAGTCGCTGTGTTTTCCGGTTCCGTCTACGGTGTGGCCGAAGATGTCGCCCGCCGCGCCGAGTCGCTGTTCAAAGCGGCGGGCTTCGAGGTGTTCTACAGCCCTCGCGCCACGCTCGACGAGTTGCTGGGCTTCGCACCCCAAGCGCTGCTGGCAGTAACCTCGACCACGGGCCTGGGTGAATTGCCGGACAGCCTGCAAGAGCTCTACGGACAATTGCGTGATCAACTGCCGGCGGCCTTGCGCGGTTTGCCAGGCGCGGTGATCGGCCTTGGCGATGCCAGCTACGACGACACCTACTGCGGCGGCGGCGAGATCATCCGTGAGCTGTACGCCGAGCTGGGCGTAGAGGAAGTGCAACCGATGCTGCGCCTGGATGCCAGCGAGACGGTCGACCAGGAAGACGATGCCGAGCCCTGGTTGCAGGCACTCATCGCCCACCTCAAGGGCTGACCGGCGTCAGTCCACGTTCGCGCAGCAATTGCAGCCAGGCTTGGGCCGCCCGCGACAGATAGGCGCCCTGGCGCCAGATGAACGCGATATCCCAACGCAGATGGCTCGCCTCCACCAGTCGCAGGCGAATCACCCCCGGCCGCACCAGGGCGCGGGCGACCACGCTGGGCAGCAGCACCACGCCTTGGCCAGCCGCCACCAGTGCCGCGAGGAAATCCGCCTGGCCGCTGCGGCCGCCCTCCTTGGGCGTGAAGCCTGCCGCCTGGCACGCTTGCAGCAAGCGATCGTTGAGTACGAAGCTGCGCTGATATAGCAGGAACGGCGTATCTGCCAGTTCCGCCAGGTGCACTTGTTGATTACCTGCCAAGGGATGGTCGGCGGGCAACAGCGCATCGAGCGGCTCATCGCAGAACGGCTGGGAAGCGAACGCCGGATTGTTCGAGGTCAGCGCACCGCCCAACTCGAGCTCACCGTTGAGCACCGCTTGCTCGATTGTCCGGCTGCCGCCTTCGAGCAGGTGCACCTCGATGTTCGGATACCGCAGGCGATAGGCCGCGAACAGGCTGGCGAACAAGGTGTTGCTGCCCAGCAGCGGTAGCCCCACGCGCAGCTCGCCGCGGGCCAGTTGGCTGAGGTCGTCGAGTTCGCGGTGCATCTCCTGGCGCAGCCGCAACATGGCGTCGGCATGTTGCAGGACGGTATGGCCGGCTGCCGTCAGTTGCAACGGTTGGCCCTGGCGCTCGATGAGCTTCACCCCCAGGCTCTGTTCAAGCTGCGCGACCTGTTTGCTCACTGCCGATTGGCTGATATGCAGGGTCAGGGCCGCTTGGGTGAATCCGCCTTGGCGTACCACTTCGGCAAAGCTGCGTAACTGCTTGAATTCCACGATGCAGCCCCATTGGCATTCCGGATTGGAATCGAGTGTAGTCTAATAATTCTCTTTTGGGATGGTGGGGTGGTTCGTAAACTGCCTCTACTGCAGAGGTCCAATCGATGAATCCCACCCGCGTTAAATACTGGTCCAGGGCCGCCACCGAAATGGCTATCCTGCTGGCACTCTGCCTGTTTGGCGGTCAAATGGCTGCATGGTTTCACTGGCCCATTCCGGGTGGCGTGATCGGCCTCGGTTTGCTGCTGCTGGCTTTCGCCTTCAACGTGGTCAAGCCCGCTTCGCTGCAACTGGGCGCCGGGCTGTTGATGGCCGAAATGCTGCTGTTCTTCATACCGGCGCTGATGAGCATGCTCGACTACGGCACTCTGCTGCGTCAGGAGGGCCTGCGTATCGGCGTGGTGATCGGCATCAGTACCCTGGTGGTGATGCTGGTGACGGCCTTTACCGTGGATGCCGTATGCCGCTGGAAAATGCGCCATGACGCCTGAACCTATGCCGTTGTTCTGGCTCGCGCTGACGTTGCTGGCCTATCTGTTCAGTCGCTGGTTGTATCGACGGACTCGCCGCTACTTGTTGTCGCCGCTGATTCTGGTGCCTGCGCTGCTGTTTGCGGTGGCAGTACCGATGCACACAGGCTATGCCGAATATTCCAGCAGTACTCATTGGTTGCTGCTGGTGCTGGGGCCGGTGACCGTGGCCTTTGCTATTCCGATCTGGCAGCAGCGGGCGTTGCTGGCGCGGCACTGGCTGGCGTTGCTGCTGGGCATGCTGGTGGGCAGCTGCGCCTCGATCGCCAGTTCCTGGTGGTTGGCGCGGGCCTTGGCACTCGACAGCTCAGTGGCGCTTTCGCTGGTACCGCGCTCGATCACCACACCGTTCGCCATGCCGTTGTCCCATGACCTGGGTGGCTTGCCGGATCTAACGGCGGTATTCGTGCTGTTCACCGGGGTATTCGGTGCGATGCTCGGCGGTATCCTGCTCAAATGGCTACCCTTGCGCAGCCCGCTGGCGCGTGGCGCATTGTTTGGGGTAGGCGCACACGGCGCGGGCGTCAGCCGTGCGCAAGAGGTCGGCAGCGAAGAGGGCTCGGTGGCGGGCCTGGTGATGGTGCTGACCGGCCTGCTCAACCTCTTTGCCGCGCCACTGCTGGGCGCGATTATCTGATCAGCGGTGACGTGTCTGGCAGCCATGGTCTGAGGCGTTGGCGCCCTCAGGTCGCGCCTTGGCGCCCAAGGCCTGACTCGCAAGGCCATGAAGCTGGCTGCCAAGGCAACTGCCCGCTGCCTCTTGCTCTGCGTAGACTCGCCCCAAGGACGCACAAGCAAGTGCCTGGGTGAATGCCATGATTGCAATCCGTATAGGCGCCGTCGCGCGTGCCTCATCGACGATACCCGACGCCCCGCACTGCGCAATCCCGCGCAGTGGCGGCCGTCGACAGCCGGGGCAGCGATGATGCCCCTGGGCGAGATCCCGCTGGGCGTCTGGCGCACGCGGTCGCAGGCTTTGAGCTTCAATGGCCACAGTATCCGCTACTGGGCTGCGGGGCGCGGCGAGCCGTTATTGCTGTTGCACGGCTTTCCCACCGCCAGCCACGATTGGCATTATCTGTGGAAGCCGCTGGTCAGCCAGTACCGTGTGATCGCCTGCGACATGCTGGGGTTCGGCGACTCGGCCAAGCCCGGTCGCCACGCCTACAGTCTGCTGGAACAGGCTGATCTGCAGCAGGCACTGCTGGCGCATCTGAATATCACCGAACCCGTGCATCTGCTGGCCCATGATTACGGGAGCAACGTCGCTCAGGAGCTGATATTTCGCCATACCCAGCAGCAGATCCGAATTGCCAGCTGTGTGTTTCTCAATGGTGGGCTGTTCGCCGATGCCCATCGCCCCGCCAGGCTGCAGCGGTGGCTATCAGGGCCTGTGGGGTGGTGGGTGGGGCGGGTCTTCGATCGCGCCGCTCTGGTGCGCAGCATTCCCGAACTTTACGGCCCCGACACCGGCCCCAACGAAAGCGAGCTGGACGATTGCTGGCAACTGCTGACGCGCAATCAGGGCCCGCGGGTGTTTCATCGTTTGATGGGATATCTGCAAGAGACCCGCGCCCATGGCGAACGCTGGACTCAGGCCATGCAGGAAGGGGGCGTGGCCATGCGCATGATCGTCGGCGGCAGCGACCGTATCGCCGGTGTGCGCATGCTCGAGCGCTATCGGCAGCTAATGCCCGGTGCCGATACGGTGTTGCTGCCGGATATCGGCCACTACCCGCATACCGAAGCGCCGACCCAGGTGCTGCGCCATTTTCGCGAGTTTCATGCACCCGTCACACGTCGCGTTGCCGTGCTTTGACGCCACGCGCAGCTGTGTGCAAGTGATCAACCCCCACAAAATGCAGGCATAAAAAAGGCCACTGCATAGGCAGTGGCCAAAACAAGACGTTCACTTGAAGGAGCAACAAAACGTCAGAACAACGGAACAACACAGGAGCAAACAAACACAGTTCGACAACAAGGGCAGGATGCAGCGCTTTGATTAACAGAGCGTTAACCGCCGTGATCGTCGATCAGTGAGTTGATTTTAGGCGCTTGAGGTGTCGGGAAAAACTACTGATCGCGACATTCACTGTTACCTGCACCGCAACAGTAAGGACTGCGCCATTTCAGTGCATGACGGTGACGGCCGTCGGCAGGTGATGCAAACGGTCGGTCAGGCGCAGGCGCTGGATCGGGTCCTCTGTGAGCAACAGGGCGTGCTCCAGATCGTAGCGCTCGGCCTGCGGGCACTCGAGGCGCTGGTACAGTCCGGCCCTGGACAGGTAATCGGCGGCGGTGGCCGATCCCAGCTCCATTACGCGTTCGGCATCCTTGAGGGCCGCGATGGGATTGTCGTGGCTGGCATGCAACTGGCGCAGATTGCGTGAAAGCCGTTGCAGCATCTGGCGTCCCGAGGCTTCCAGCAGGTGATCGGCTTTCAGGGATACCTGTGGGCCGAACTGGCGACCGAGCAGTTCGCGGCAATCCACAGGATAGAGACGGCGCCCACCGCAAGGGTCCAGCAGGTGATCGGCACCGGGCACACGGAGCAGAAAGTGACCGGGAAAATTCACGCCTGTCAGTGGAATATCCAGGCGACGCGCCAGCTCCAAAGCAATCAACGCCAAAGGCAGGGATTGCCCGCGCTTGCGCTCCAGCACTTTGTCGAGCAAGGCGGCCTGGGGGCGCAGGGGGTGGAAGTCGTCTTGTTGAAAACCCAGGCTGTTGAGGCGGCGCAACAAGGGTTGTGCAAGTTCGCTGACGGGCAGCATAGGCAGCCCGATACTGACTTCCAGCTGTAATTCGCGAAAGCCGCGCAGGATCTTGTCGGGATGCACTTGCGGGTCGTGCTCGGCGGCGATCCACAGCGCCGCCTCAAAGGTCGCGACAGGACTGCGCGTCAGGCATTCGAGGCAAGCATTGCGTGGGCTCATGGCGGTCTCCGCGTTTGCACCAGTTTTAGTCCTGCCAGCGAGTTTCGTCCAGTGTCACGGGCGCCAGTGGTGAAGAGATCGTCATTCATGAATCTTTCTGCATGGCAACGGCGGGCTCCTATACTCATCCGATAACAAAAAACCGGAGCTCGCCGATGTTCGCGCTGATGCAAAGCACCCGTACCGAGTCCGTGCACCTGGCCTACGACCAGCCCACCGGGTTGCGCGCCGTCATCGCTATTCACAACAGCAGCGCCGGCCCCGCCATTGGCGGTTGTCGCTACCTGGCGTACCCCGACGACGAGAGCGCCATGGGCGATGCCATACGCCTCGCCCAAGGGATGAGCTACAAGGCGGCGCTGGCTGGCTTGCAGGTGGGCGGCGGCAAGGCCGTGATCATCCGCAGCCCCCATGTGGAGAATCGCGCGCTGCTGTTCGAGGCGTTCGGGCGTTTCATCGAGGGGCTGCAAGGCCGCTATGTGACCGCCATCGACAGCGGGACTTCAACGGCGGATATGGACTGCATCGCCCAGACCACCCAATACGTCACCAGCACCTCCGCTGCCGGCGACCCCGCGCCACATACGGCCATGGGGGTGTTCGCCGGCATCCGCAGCACGGCCATGGCGCGCTTGGGCACTGATGACCTGCACGGTTTGCGGGTAGCGATACAAGGGCTGGGGAAAGTCGGCTATGCCTTGGGCGAGCAGTTGCATGCGGCGGGTGTGGAGCTGCTGGTCAGTGATCTCGACCAAGGCCGGGTACAGTTAGCGATGGAGCAATGGGGCGCCCGCCCGGTGGCGGCGGAAGCTTTGCTGTCGACCCCCTGCGATATCTTCGCGCCTTGCGGGCTGGGTGGCATTCTGACCGGGCAAAGCGTTGGTCAGCTGCGCTGCGCCGCCATTGCCGGTGCCGCCAACACCCAACTGACCACCTTGAACGTCGCCGATCAGTTGGAAGCGCGGGGGATACTTTACGCTCCGGACTACGTCATCAACGCAGGAGGATTGATCTACGTCACCCTCAAGCATCAAGGCGACGCGCTTGGCAGCATTACTCAGCGCCTGGCCGGGATCAGCACGCGGCTGACCGAGATCTTCGCCCATGCACAGGCCGAGAAGCGCTCACCGGCGCGAGTCGCCGAGTTGCTGGCGGAGCGCTTGGTGTACGGGGCTTGACGTAGTCGGGGCCAAGCTCCTCGTTACACCAATCCCCTGTAGCGAAGGGCTGCCCCCAAAAAGGCCCTCACGCGGCCGCAACACGGCGCTGATTACTCATCGGCAGCGTTCTCGGCACCCAGTTCGGCCAGCGCGCTGGCGTTGTTCTTGAAGGCGGCGGCGAATACCGCGCGATTCTTGGCCATGTAGATACTGGCATCTTCGGCATTTTTTTCCGAAAGTCCCGGGACATTCTTGAGCAAGACTTCGGTCAGGGATTCAGCCAGCTCGAGCATTTGGTCGTGTGCATCGGCGAGTTTACGATCCACGAATGTCGTCTCCAGGTCTCGGGTGCTGCGATACAGGGTTTCAACAGCCATTGTTTGGCCTCGTCGTCAGTTGCAGTGAGGGAGGCGAAGCTGCCTCGTCAAGTACTGTGTATTTATACAGTTAAATGTCAGGCAGAGCAATACCTCTGGCCTGCGAGGTTTATAGCAGCCCAGCGACATCACGCCACGTGCCTAAGCATCGCCGACAACCATCTTATTGAACGCAATGGCCTTTTTTCTGCATGGAAGGGTCATGTTCGTCCCGTACTCTGCCTCACGGCGCGACGCCGTATCAGGGTCTTCTCAGCTACCGAGGTGTGATCGATGGAAATGAAATGGGCCGACAGGCTGCGCAAGACCCTGCATTCGCAGGCCGATTCCCTGGGCAATCTGTGCGTGGAGGCATTCCACTACCTGGCCTTGTTCGGGATCGGCGCAATTACCGCCTATGCAGCAGTGGCGACGTTTGTCGGCATGCTCGAGAAGGGCAGCGTATCGGTAGACGACATCCTGCTGCTGTTCATCTACCTGGAGCTGGGGGCGATGACCGGGATCTATTTCAAGACCAACCACATGCCCATCCGCTTTTTGCTCTACGTCGCCATCACTGCGTTGACACGCCTGCTGATTGGCGATGTCTCGCACCACAATCCACCGGATCTGGGCATCATCTATCTGTGCGGCGGGATTTTGTTGCTGGCGTTTTCGATCCTGGTGGTGCGCTACGCATCGGCGCGTTACCCATCGGTCAAGGAGAAGGCAGAGGGCTGATCAGCGCGTCCGCGAATAGACTGCGCACCATCGCCACCCAGAGCGCCCATGCGTGGGCCTAAGTGGTGCGGTCGATAGGGTAGGGGATTTCCCAAACCCGGTCGGAAACCGGGTGTTGGCAGGTGATGAATCAAAGCCCGGCGAGGTTGGCGGATCGGTTCCAGCCCTTGTCGGGCTTGGGCAACAGCGCGGGGCTGTCGCGATCGGTCATGGCGGCGAGGATGGCCATGGCGCTGTCGCCCTGCTCGATAGCGATGCCGAATTGCACGCTCTCGATCAGACGTTTCAGGCGCTTGGGATCGTTGCGCTGGGCGGCACTGATCATGCGCTTGGCGACCACCCCGGTTTCGTTGGACAGCGTCAACATGATGCTGCCGTCGAGGCGCTCGATGCTCAGATTGACCCGATACTGAGGTTGAAACGCGTCACTGATACTTTGAAAGGGATTGTCCATGGCGTTTCACCTGATCTGTTCAAGACTGCACTTATTGACTGGGCGTGATCACGATTAGTTCGCCGCGCCAGACCACTGGTGGGTCCTCTGCTCCTTGCTGGCAATTTGACTTCGAGATGTACGTCAAGCGTCGTTTGTAACAGTAGTGATAAAGCAAGGGCCATGCCGGTTTTGTCAGACAATCGATTGACGGTCATAAAAAAAGGCGAGCCCTTGGCTCACCTTTTTTGTGTGGACAATCAATCAACTATTGCGTAATTGCTCTTTCTCGAGGAATTCCTCTTCAAGCAGAGCGTCGGCTTCGCTGCCCTCGGTCGAGGTGCCGGGAGCGGATGCGCGCCGCTGGCGAAGTTTGCCAAACAGGTGCTCCAGTGCGTGATCGAGCTTGACCGCCGCGCCGTCCACTGCCAGGTCCAGGGTGGGTGCCTTGTGGGTCACGGAAATCGGTTGGTGGCCCTTGGGCCGTGCTTCCATCTGGCAGCGTTTGTCCTGCGGACCGGCCTTGTCGCCGTTCTCGTCGCTGAGATGGACTTCAATACGGGTGAGGTCTTCCTCGTAGCGCTCCAGCGTGCTTTCTACTGTGGTTCTTACCCACTCCTCCAGTCGGATGCTGCTTTCGATATGGTTGTCGCTATTGACTTGGATTTGCATAGTTCAGCCCTTATTCAGCTAGCTCGCAAGAAGTCGGATGGACCATCGCGAAACGCGGGTATTTCCATCCGCTCTTGATTACAAGGTCAGGCACCGGGAGTTGGAATTCAACCCCCAGAACTAAATAAATAATTAGTGAACGTTTCAGAAAGCCACAGAAGTCTGGAGATAGACGGTTCGCGGCTGCCCTACGTACTTGCCCTTGTTGTTGTCGTCGTACGAGCGCGTAAAATACTCGTGGTTGAACACATTCTTGACCCCCACGGCGACGTTCAGGTTCGATAACTGCGGGCCGAAATCGTAGCCCGCGCGGCCATTGAACAACACGTATCCGGGGATTCGCCCGGTGCTGCCGTCGGCACTTTCAGCCACGGTATTCTCGTTGTCGGCGAACTGGCTGCTCTGGTACTCGCCATCGACGTTAAGCTTCCATTGGCCCTTGGTATAAGACACGCCCAGGGTGCCTTTGTGTTTTGACGAGAACGGCACGCGATTGCCGTGGTTGACCCCCGCTTCGCGGATAGTCGCGTCAACATAGGCGTAGGTGGCATACACCTCGTAACCGGCCAGCGCCGGGCTCAAGCCATCCAGCGCGTAGTTGATGCTGCTCTCGATGCCTTGGTGGCGGGTCTTGCCGCGCGCGATGACGGTGTCGTTGGTCTGGTTGCTGTCGTACTGATTGTCGAAGTCGATCAGGAAGGCGCCCAGTTCGGCCTTGATGCGCCCGTCGTCATAGCGAGTCCCCAGCTCCCAGGTGCGTGCTTTCTCGGGTTTGACTTCGCCGCTGGTGACGCGGTTGGGCATCTGGCTGTACTGCACGCTGCCGAACGACCCCTCGGTATTGGCGTACAGATTCCAGCTGTCGGTCAGGTGATACATCACGTTGAGTGCCGGCAGCGGCGTGTTGTAGCTGCCGGAGTACTTGGCGCGGGTGAGCAGGTTGGTCTGCTGCGAATCGATCATCTCGTAACGAATGCCGGGGGTGAACGTCCACTTGCCGATGTCGATGCGGTCATCGATGAAAAACGCATGGGCTTCGGTCGAGCCGCGGGTATCTCGGTCGTTGCGGCTGTCGGTGCTGGGCATCAAGCCTGAGGCGATGGACTCGCGATAGCGTAATTCGTGGCCGGCTTCGCTGATATAGCGATAGCCCATGCCTACCTCGTTCCAGCTGTCACCCAGGGCGAAACCCTGAGAGAAGTGGGTCTCGACCCCGCGCACCCAGTATTCGCGTGGCGACAGCGACATGAACGTGCCCTGGTCGAGGTAGCCGCTGCGCAGGGTGTTGGTGAAGAAGCTGTTGACGGTGAACTCGCGGGCATCCTGCTGGTAGCGATAGCCGACGTTGAACAACGTGCGACGGCCCCAGAACTTGTCTTTCAGGCGTGTGGACTGGTAGGGATCGTCCTTGTAGGCCGCACTGCTCAGGCCGCCGGGCATGTCCGCTTCGCCCTCGTAGTACTGGGCCATGGCGTGCACGCTGTTGGCCTCGTCGATCTGATAGTTGCCCTTGAGGATCAGGTCGTCGATCTGCGTGTCGCTGTGTTCGCGCCAGTCGCCGCCGCGCACCCCGGAGTAGAGGATCGCGCCGCCCAGGCCGTTGGCGTTGGTGCCGCCGGCCATCAGGTTGCCGGTGGTCTTGAAACCGTCGTGGCTGGAGGACGGCGCGGTTTCGGTCTGCAGGCCGCCCTTGAGGGTCGGCTCGTCGGGAATGGCGCGAGTCACGAAGTTGACGATGCCGCCGACGTTCTGCGGGCCGTAACGCACCGCGCCGCCGCCGCGCACTACATCGACGGCGTCCATGTTGCCCATGCTCACCGGCGCGAATGACAGTTGCGGCTGGCCGTACGGTGCGAACGGCACCGGGATGCCGTCCATCAACACGGTGGAGCGGGTCGCCAGACGTGGATTGAGGCCGCGGATACCGAAGTTCAGCGCCATGTCATGGCTGCCGGTACCGTTGTTGAGCGGCGCGTTGACCCCAGGGATGCGATTGAGGACTTCGCGGGCGCTGGTCGCACCGCTGCGCTCGAAGGATTCACGGCGAACCACGTCGCGTGCACCCGGATGTTCGAAGACGTTGGTCTGGTCGGCCTGGCCCAGCCAGTCGCCGACGACCGTGGAGGCGCCCAGCTCGATAGGGGCATTGACCGTGGCAGCCGCGCCGGGGGCTTTTTCGAGACTGTAGGCATTGGCGCCGGACGCCTTGGCTTGCAGGCCAGTGCCTTGCAGCAGCCGTTGCAGCCCCTGTTCGACGCTGAATTCCCCTTCCAGGCCGGGGCTTTGCAGACCGCCGACGCTGTCGGACGCGAAGGAGATCAGCACGCCGGTTTCCCGGCCGAATTGATTCAGGGCGCTTTCCAGCGAACTGGGCGCGATGTGGTAGCTGCGGGTCGGCGTTTGCGCGCCATGGGCCAGCGGCAGGCCGCTCAAACTGAGGCTCGCGCCCAGCAACAGGCAACGCAGTGAACGGGCGATCGGAGTGGGCGTGAATGACATCGCAGAACCTGTATGAGGGGCGGTGTAGAGGGGAGTTACCCTCTCTGTCACGCGAGATCGGCAAATCGGCTCATGCGGGTGCAAAAAATTTCGTTGAGGCCCTTGAATCCGCCCTCAAACCCGCGCTTCGACACTGACCCAGTAGCGCGTGCGCCGCGTGATCTGCAACGGCAGCGCAACGGTCAGCAGATCAAGAATGCGGTCGGTGTCGTCCAGCGGATAGCTGCCGGAAATCCTCAAATCGGCAACCCGCGGATCGCACTGCACATGCCCGCGGCGATAACGGCTCATTTCCTCGATGAAATCGCCCAGGCGCATGCCGGCGGCGACCAGCATGCCGTCGATCCAGGCGCCGCCGTTGGCATCGGTCACAACTGGCGGCGACCACTGCTGGTGGCTGAACCGCGTTTGACGGCCGCGCTGCAGCACCAATGGATAACCGCGCAGAGCTTGCGGGCTGACATTGGCCACACCCTCGAAAACCGCGACCTGGGTTTGCCCGGCCAGTTGGCGGACGTCGATGCGGCCCTGCTGTGGACGGATCACACCCTGCGCCGTGGTGATGTACAACGGCCGCGGATCGGGCGCGACACTCAACAGAAGCTGGCCTTCGAGCAAGTGGATCAGCCGGCGCTGGCCATCGAAGTGCACGTCCACCGCGCTGGCGGTGTTCAAGTGCAACTGCGAACCGTCATCCAGCGGCATCTGCCGGCGCTCGCCGAAGGGGCTGCGGTAATCGGCCAGCAAGGGCGGCAACACTTGCTGCTGGCGCAAGCCCAACCCGGTTGCGCTGGCCACGCCCAGCACCAGCAGGGCCTTGAGTGCGCGGCGCCGGGCTGCCGAAGGCGGTGCCTTGAGGGTGGCATGGGCCAATGGTCCAGGCACCCCGCGCAAACGCAGATTGATCTGCTGAATATGCTCCCACGCGCGGCGGTGCTCGGCGTCGGCCTCCAGCCAGCGCTGCCAGGCCTGCTGGCGCTGGCTGTCGGTGGCGCCTTCCTGCAATTCCACCAACCAGTACACGGCCTGCTCGGCGACATGGCTGGAAAAGCCGCGAGACGCTGCGTTCATTGGCGCTCTCACAGGGCGAAATAGCAGCGCAGGGCGGCTTTGCCGAGGTGCCGCTTGACCGTAGCAATACTGATGTTCAGCTCGCCGGCGATTTCGCCGTAGCTCAAGCCGTCGACCTGCGCCAGCAAAAACGCGCGCTTGACCGCTACCGGCAGGTCGTCGAGCAATTCGTCGAGTTCGGTCAGGGTCTGCAGAATGATCGCCCGGTATTCCTCGGACGGCACCAACGCTTCGGGCAGCTGCGCCAGGGCCTGATGATAGGCGCGCTCGAGATCCTGGCGACGGTAGTGGTTGAACAGCACGCGCTTGGCGACCGTCGTCAGAAACGCCCGCGGCTCGCGCAGAGGCGGGGTTTCCCGCGCCGTCAGCAGGCGCACGAAGGTGTCCTGGGCGAGGTCGGCTGCCGAGTGCGGGCAGCCCAGGCGATGCCGCAGCCAGCCGGTCAGCCAGCTCTGATGAGCGACGTACAGGCCTTCGACCGTCGAAGAAGCGTCTGAGCTGGGGTGCGACAAGGCGGATCTCCGACGCGCAGCATGCGTTAAAGAATAAGAATTGTTCGCATTGTAATCTTTGTTCAGGAAATTCAGCAATCGATCGTCTTAGCCGGTCAGCAAGTACCGCACGACGAAGCCGTAAACGGCCTTTGCGTATGAGAATATTTATCATTAGACTTGGCGCCTGTTTTTTTGCCGTGCAACGGATGCGCGCGCCATTCCCAAAGGGGGCCGAGATGGCCAGTAAACTTAACGGTGTGCCCGTCAGTTACCGCCTTGCGGTGGCCTCGCGCATCGTCGCAGCGGCGCTGGGCGGCTACGCGCTCGCAGCGCTGGCGAGCATCTGCCTGGCCTGGACCTTGCCACTGACGCGTCCTGAAGCCGTGGTCAGCAGTATGATGCTGGCCTTTGTCGTCTATCTGATCGTGGTGCTCTGGTGCTTCGCCTGCCGCAGCGCCTGGCGGGCCTGGGCGGGCATCGCGCTGCCGGGCCTGCTACTGGCCGTCGCCGATAGCGCCCTGTACTGGATGAACACGCCATGAAGGAAGGACTGCGGCAATCCATGGCCTGGCTGCACACCTGGGCGGGGCTGGTGTTCGGCTGGCTGCTGTTCGCCATCTGGCTGACCGGCACGCTGGCCTATTTCCAGGAGGAAATCACTCACTGGGCACACCCTGAAATCCCCGTGCGCGCACTCGATACCCGCGCGAGCCTTGCCAGCGCGCAGACCTTCATCGACGCCCACGCGGCGGATTCGCCGAGTGTGTATATCGCCCTGCCGAATCATCGCGATCCGGTGCTGGGGGTCATGTACAAGGATCCGCAAAAAACCGGCCGTGGCAGCTTCACACGGGCGATGGTCGACCCACAGACCGGCCTCAAGCAAGAAACCCGCGAGAGCCGCGGCGGCGAGTTTTTCTATCGCTTCCACTTCGAATTGCAGATGGGCTACCCGTGGGGCCGCTGGCTGGCCAGCATCGCGGCCTTCGTGATGTTCTTCACTCTGGTGAGCGGCATCATCACTCACAAGAAGATCTTCAAGGAATTCTTCACCTTCCGCCCCGGCAAGGCCCAGCGTTCGTGGCTCGACGGGCATAACGCGATCGGCGTGCTGATCTTGCCGTTCCATCTGATGATCAGCTATAGCAGCCTGGTGATCTTCATGAGCATGATCATGCCGGCCAGCATCATGACCAGCTATCACGGCGACTCCAAGGGCTTCTTCAGTGATGTATTCCCCAGCGTCGCGCCAGCGGCGGCCACTGGCGAAAACACGCCACTGATGCCGCTCACCGAGCTTTACGACAAGGCCCGCCAGCAATGGCCCGATACCCGTATCAGCCGGGTCGAGCTGGAGCGCCCGAAAGACAGCGCCCCGACCATCGAATTCACCCGTGACGACAGCGAAAGCGTCGCTTACAACTATGGCAACAATTTGGTCCTGAACGCTCAGACCGGCGCAGTGCTGAGTACGCCGCGCGCGATCCCGGTGCCGATGCTGATCGGCGGCGGCTTCTACGGCTTGCACATGGGCCACTTCGCCGGCCCATTGCTGCGCTGGCTGTATTTCTTCGGCGGTATCGGCGGCACCGTGCTGATCGGCACCGGCCTGGTGATGTGGCTCAACAAACGCCAGCTCAAGCATGCCAAGTCCGGCGTGCAGCCTTTCGAATTGCGTCTGGTGGAAGTGCTCAACCTGGCGAGCATGGCGGGGCTGCTGTGGGCGGTCCCGGGTTTCCTGTTGGCCAACCGGCTGCTGCCGGTGGCGCTGGAGGCCCGTAGCGACTGGGAAATACGTGTGTTCTTCGGGGCCTGGTTGCTATCGCTGCTGCACGCTCTGTTTCGCCGCGGTCGTCAGGCCTGGATCGAGCAATTAATGACGGCAGCGGCGCTGCTGGCGGCGATACCGCTGGTGAGCGCCCTGACCACCGACCACGGCCTGCTGCGTTCGATAGCGAGTGGCGACTGGGCCATGGCCGGGGTCGACCTGACCGCCTTCGCCGCCGCACTGTTCCTGCTGTGGACGGGCCGCAAGTTGATGAAAAAAACCGTCGTGGCCAAGCGCAAGCCGGCGCAGCGGGAAGCCGAAGCGGTGCTGGAAAGCGAGGGCGGTCGATGATTCCGGCAGTGTTGTTGTCGTATGCGGGGTTCACCGCCCTGTGCCTGGCGATGGACAAGCACCATGGCGAGTTGCTCAGGCGCAAGCCTGATGCGCTGCAGCGCAGGGCGCTGACGGGAGCGGGATGGCTGCTGCTGGGGCTGGCCTTGGCCGCTGCCGTGAATGATGCTGGCTGGGCCATGGGCCTGGTCAACTGGACGGCCGGGATGATGGCCAGCGCGGTATTGCTGGTGTGGTTGATACCGTATCAGCCGCGCCTGGCGCTGGGCATCGCCGCCGCCAGCCTGCTGGTCAGCCCGTTGGCGGCGCTCGGCCTGACCTAGGCTCTCAAGCCTGGCACTGCCCCTTGCAGGCTTGCGCAAACTACTCCAGCTTAGCCAACGGCTCCTGAAACCTCAGCAACCGCCCGGCATTGCCCAGCACCAGCAAGGTGCTGAGGTTGTGCAGCACTGCCGCGATCATCGCCCCCGCCGCGCCCAGCAAGCCGAAGGCCGCCAATGCGACGATGGCCAGGGTCCAGCCCAGGCCGATCACCACATTCACGTGCAAGGTGTGCCGGCAACGACGGCTCAGGCGCACGCAGGTGCCCAGCCGCCGCAGGTCCGAGCCGATCAGCACGATGTCGGCAGAGGCCAGGGCGATATCCGCACCGCCTGCGCCCATGGCCACACCGACCACCCCGGCCTTGAGCGCCAGCGAATCGTTGATGCCGTCGCCCACCACCATGGGCCGGAAGCCCTTGCCGATCTCGGCGGTAACACGGTCAAGCTTGTCTTCGGGCAGGGCCTGGGCAACCACGTCGCTGATGCCCACCACCTGCGCCACTTCGCTGGCGACCCGCTGGCGGTCGCCAGTGAGCAGCACTTGCCGACCCAGGCCCAGTTCGCGCAATTCGCTCAGCGCCAGGCGCGCCTCCGGCTTGATGCTGTCGGCCAGTTTCAGCCAGCCCAGAAACCGTCCGTTGAGGGCCAGTCCGGCAATCGGGCCGCCATGGTCCGGCACGGGCGGCAGATCGATACCCAACTGCGCGAACAACTCGGCGCGTCCCAGTGCCGCCGTGCCTTGCGCGGTCTGCGCGACCACGCCCAGGCCCTGGCGCTCGTGCAGGTCTTCGAGCGCCAGCCAGTGCGCCTTGGGCACCAGAGTGGCCAAGGCACGGCTGACCGGATGGCTGCTGGCCGCACCAAGGCTGGCTGCCAGGCGCATGACCTGAAACTGGCCAGCAGCGATGCCGGGCGGTATAGCGTCGGCGTCGGGGCCGACTATCTCCTGTGCCGCCTCGGTGAGCTCAAGGTCTTGCAGGCGCAGCGAGCCGTAGGTCAGCGTGCCGGTCTTGTCCACCACCAGCGAGGTCAGGTCGGCCAGCTCTTCGAGGAACGCCGAACTGCGGATCAAAATGCCATGGCGCGCCGCCACGGCGATGCCGGCGATGGCGGTGGCCGGCGCCGACAGCACCAGCGCGCAGGGGCACGCTGCCACCAGCACCGCCAGCATCGCCTGGGCATCGTGGGTGACGAACCAGGTCACGGCGGCGATCATCAACACCAGAATCAGATAACTCCCTGCATAGCGCTCCAGCACGCGGGTGATCGGCGGCTTTGATCGCTCGGCGTTCTGCATCAGGGCGATGACTTTGCCCAGCGTCGAGTCGCTGCCGGTGCGGGTCACTTCGACGCGCAGCAGCCCGTCGAGGTTGATTGCGCCGCCGAAGACCTGCACGCCGACGCTGGCTTCGACCGGCACCGACTCACCGGTGATCGGCGCGGTATCGAGGCTGGCCTGGCCGGACAGCACCACACCGTCAGCGGGCAGGCGATCGCCAGCGCGGACTTCAACGATGTCGCCGGGCTGCAGCTGGCTGTTGTCGATCTCGCGCACCGAGCCGTCGGGCAGCAATTGGCGGGCGTTGCTGTGGGTCAGTTTGCCGAGGGCGTGGATGGCTTCCTGGGAGCCGATCACGCTGCGTTCTTCGAGCACGTGGCCGAAGATCATGATGATCGGTAGCAGGGCGGCGGTCATCAGGTCGCCGGTGGTCCAGGCGGCGATCAGCGCCAGGGCGATCAGCTGATCGGTGATGCCATGCAGGCTGGGGTAGCGCAGGCTGTACCAGGCCGACCGCAGCACCGGCACGGCCACCAGCAGCGAGGCGACGCCGAGCAGAATCTGGCTGACGCCACTTTGCAGCGGGTCGTACCAGCGCCACAGCAGACCCAGCGCCAGCAGACCGAGGGCAAGCATGGCCAAGGTCAACTGGCGTGCGGCGCTGCGCTGTTCGGCGCGCGTCAGCAGGCTGGGGTCGAGTGCCTCTGCAGGCGCGTGATCATGAGCGTGGCTCTCGGCTGCTGCAGGGTCGTGAGAGTGAGCTGTCATCGATCGGCTCCCTGGAGGATCAGGTGGTCGCTGTCGGCCGGGTCGACCGTGGTCACCGAGCCGGCTTGATGGAGGATGGCCGGGATGCGTTCGCGGTACAGGCGCAGCAGTAGGTCCGGGTCGGTGGCGGCGGGGTTGGCTTGCGCCAGGCTGTCGATGGTCGCGGTCTGCGCCTGGGCCGTGGCCAGCCGTTCACTGGCCTGAGCGTGGGCCACTTGCAGGGTGCGGTCGGCTTGCTGGGTGGCAGCCTGGGTGGTCTTGGCGGCATCGGTGCGGGCGTTGGCCACGGCCTGATCGGCCTGCTGGCTGGCGGTCAGCACGGCGTTGAAGGCGGCGACGGCCGGGGTCGGCAGGCTCGATTGCACATCCACCCGGTCGACGCGGATGCCCAGGCTCAGGCCTTCATCCTTGAGCTTGTCGAGTTGCGCGTTGATGCCTTGCACCAGGTCGCCGCGCAAACGTTCGCGGCGCTCGGCGGCCTGGCTGTCGCTGCCGATCAGTTCCGGGCGGGCGACGAGGATGGTGTCCAGGTCGCGGGCGGCGCTGAGGGCCACGGCGCTGCGAGTCACCACGCGGTCCAGGGCGGGCAGCACGTGTTCGCCTTGCAGCACGTAGGCGTAAGCATCGTTGACCTTGAAATAGGCGCGCACGTCCAGTTGCACCACGCCGGCATCACCGGTCAGCAGATAGCCCGAACCGGCCAGTGCGTCGCTCAGCGGGTCGCCAAAAGTGGCCATGCGTTCAGCCTTGAGCGCCTCGGCGGAGCGCAGCAAGGGCTCGATACGGCGTTCGATCACGCGGTCGGCGGCAGGCAGCAGCACCACTTGTTCGAACGGCTGGGGCCAGGCCAGCAGCAGGCCGGCGTTCTGCACGCGATCGAGGGCGCCCATGCGCAGTACCACCGCGCGGTTCTGCGGGGCGATTTCGCGGATGTTCGAGGTGGCCCAGGCCAGCGCGGCCACGAGGGTGACGCCATACAGCGCCAGGAACGTCAGGCGCCCGGCCTGTTGCCACGGGCTGGCGTCGCGAGGGGCGAGGGCGTCATCGTTCATGGCTGTGTACCGGAAGGCTTTTTATCCTGCGTTGGCTTGTCGAGCGTTGGCGGCCCGTCGACCAGCACCCGGAACGGCGCCGCATCGGTACGCAGCACCAGGCGCGTGCCCGGCGTCACCACGGTGCCGAGGGTGTCGAGCGAGCGCAGCAAGCTGTAGAGCTGCGGCGCGCGGGCATAGGCCTGGCCGTAGATCTTGGCGGCGTCGACCCGCGACTGCGCTTCGATATCTGCGGCTTTGACGCTGGCGTCGGCTTGCAGCATGCGCGCATCGCGTTCGGCGCCGGAGCGAATCTGCGCCGCCTCGCGCTTGCCGATCGCGGTGCGCTCGGTGGCGATGGTCTCGCGCTCGGCACGCATGCGGTCGACGGTGGCGTTGAGGGTCACCGAGGGCAGGGTCAGGCGCTCGATGCCGACCTGGGCCACGCGCACGCCATAGGTGGCGAGCAATTGCTGGCTGATCTGCTGGCGCAGTTGGGTTTCGAACTCGGCGATGCGCACTTGGCTGGCATCGGTATTGATCAGGCTCGACAGATCGAAACTGCTGGCAGTGGTTTCCAGCGCCGAGCCGATGAAGGTGCGGATCTGCCGCGCGGCTTCGTCCGGCTGGTTCTGCACAGCACGCATGAAGCGCTTGACGTTGTCGTCGTCGCCCTGCACCTGCCAGGCCACATAGGCCTGCACGATGATCCGCAGGCCGTCGCGGGTACCGACATCCTGCAGGCCGCTGGAGGTGGTACGCAGGCGCAGATCCACCGGAATGCTGGCCTCGAACGGTGCCGGCCAGCGCCAGTTCAGGCCTGGCTTGAGCAGCACCCGCGCCGGATCGCCGAAGCGGGTGACCACGGTGGCCTCGCCGGAATGCACCTGCACCAGGCTGGCGGCCGCAATAGCGAACAGCACCAGTACCAGAGCCAGAATCATGCGGCGCCACAGCGCGGCACCGGACACCGGATCGCCGCCGTGATGATGGTGGTGATGACCGTGGCCGTGCCCATGGCCGGCGTGGCCGCTGTGGTCGTGGCCGCCGTGGTCATGGTGATCGTGAGAATGCAGCGAGCTCAAGGGATGACTCCTAAGGGGCGGTCTTGGGTGGCGACACGGGGTCGACCGGCAAGGCGAATGTGCGCAGATCAAGGGTAGGCGCCTGGCCGGCACCCAGGCGGTGGTCGACCACCAGCAGCTTGGCGTTGACCAGGCCCAGGCTCAGCTGGCTCAGGTACTGCTCCAGCAAAAAGGCCTGGCCGGCACTGGCGAAGGCCTGCTGCTCGGCACTGAAGCGCCGGTCGGCGGCCAGCGCCTGGGCGTTGACTTCGCGGGCGCCGGCATTGGCGTTGTCTTGCAGGGTGCTGGCTTGCAACTGCGCTTCGTTGCGCTGCTGGCTGGCGGCGCCGCGCTCGCGGGAGATCAGCGCCTGCGCGGCGATCTGCGCGGCCTGCACGCCGTGGTAGGCATTGGCTGCGCCGGCGGGCGGGTGAATGGCCTCGACCACGGTGGCGAGGATCTCGACGCCGCTGTCCAGTTGCTGCAGGTCGTGCTGGACCGCCGCGCCAATTTGCGCGCCCAGGTCGTTGCGCTGTTCGCCGAGCAGTTCGTCCAGCGTGCGGCTGGCGAAGGCATGCACCAATACGCGGTTGGCGGTGCTGCTGATCAGCCCGGGGATATCGGCGTTGTGGTAGGTAGCGGCCAGCACCTGGTGGTCGTCCAGGCCGATACGGTAGACGAAACGCACATCCAGATTGACGATCTGAAAGCCCTGCTGACCGCCCTGACTGCTGGCGATCACCTGGGATTTATCATTGAAATGGGTGCCGTCCCACAGGCGGTCGGCGCTCTCTGGGGCCGGGCCCTCGGCGGCGACTGTCACCGGGGCGCTGGCTCCGGCCTCGACGCTGGTGGCAAGCTCATGCACCTGGCCGTTTTCGGCCGCGATCACTTGCCCGAACGGCCACGGCAGGCCCAGATGCAGGCCAGGGCTGAACACCATGACCGGCTCGCCGAAACGCTCGTAGATGCCGCGGCCATCGACCGGTACTTCGCGCACACCGGTCAGGGCCCAGCCAATCACTGCGATCACCATCAGCACCGGCCAGAAGGCGCGGCGCATGTAGGTGAAGGCCCAGACTTGCCGCAGGTCGATACCGAAGCGGTTGCGCAGTTCATCCTGCAAGGCTTGCAGCGGCTGCGGCGGCCAGCGCAGCAGGTTGGCGGTCAGGCTTTCGCCCAGCAGGCGCGGTTCCAGGCGAGGCTGACGCGGGCTGAACAGTGAGGCAATGGCGCGAATCAGCAGCTCGACGGCCATCAGCCCGGGCAACAGGCCGATCAGCACCGCCAGGCGCACCGGCCAGACGGCCTCGGCGTTGCGCAAAAATACCGCCAGGGCGCTGAGCAGCAGCGTGGCCAGCAAGGCTCGCAGCAGCTGCGCCAGGGCGCGAGCTTCGGGCCATTGCTCGCTGGCCTGCTGGGTCAATTGGCGCTCGAACACCAACAGCCCGAACGCCAGCAGCAGCAACAGCCCGGCACCGAGGTTGCTGGCTGCGGTCGCTGCGGCCGCTGGCAAGGTCAGTTCCCATACTTGATAGAGGCTTGCCAATGCCAGCAGGCCCCAGCCCGCGAGCCATAGCGTGGGTGCCCCGATCTGCGCGAAGGTGCGCTTGCCAACGTCGCCAAAGCGTTCCAGCAGGCGCTCGTACCAGCCGCCTTCGGGCACCTCGTCGGGGAGGTCGGCCACCGGCAATTCGGGATCGGCGCCGATAGCGTCAGCGCGCCACAGGGCGACCTGTCGCGCGCTCTGCAGCCCGGCCAGCACGATGAATGCGGTAGCGGCGTTGTTGGTGAGTACCGCCGGCCAGATCGAGGTCGGCGAGAACAGGTCGATCAAAAAGGCCAGCACCAGCGCCAGGCCTGCCAGGCCGATCAGCACCTGGCTCAGGCGCAGCAAGCGGCTGCTCTGCGCCGTAGCACTCTGAAATCGCGGCAAGCTGTGAGGGTGAATGTCGTCGGCGTCTAGATCGATACGCATTGAATAAAAGGGCCTTATTAGCGCAAATGCCTGCCGAGCGAGGCCTTGTCGGCCAAGGAGACGTTGAGTCAGGGGTGTAACAGTATAACGATGCTCTTGAAGAGATCGATTAGGTTACTGAGTATTACATCAAAATTTCATTTATCGAGCCGGTCAGTCGAGGCTGTATGGAGGCTACTGGCGTCTTCGCGGGCAAGCCTTGCTCCCACAGCCTTGGCAGACCCAGCGGCGTCCACTTGTGGGAGCAAGGCTTGCCCGCGAATGTGCCCTATCTGTCTGCCATGGCCAGGCGATACTGCCCCGGCGTGACCTTCAGCGTCTGCCCGAACCGATGGGCAAAGTGGCTAGCACTGGCAAAGCCACAGGCCAGGCCGACCTCGCTCAGCGGCAGGGCCGTGCCCTGCAGCAACTGCCTTGCCCGGTGCAGTCGTCGCGCCAGCACGTATTGATGGGGCGGCATACCGAAGCTGCTGCGGAACATCCGCGCGAAGTGGTATTCGGACAGGTTGCACAGCTGTGCCAGCGTACCCAGGCTCAACGGCTCGGCCAGGTGCGCATCGATGAACTCCACCAGGCGCCGACGCTGATGCGCCGCCAGGCCACCCTTGAGGCGCAGGCCATCTCGAATGCCCACCTGGGTCAGCAGCATGTGCCCGAGCATTTCGTGGGCCAGGCTGCTGGTCAGTATCCGCTCGCCGGGTTCTTGCCAATTCAGGCGGGTCAGGTGATGGAAACGTGCCGCCTGCAGTGGATCGTCGAGGAAGGTGCTCTCGCGCAGTTGCAGCTCGCGCGGTTCACAGTCCAGCAGGGTGACGCAGCCGTGGGCGAACTGCGCCTCGCCGAAATACAGGTGCGCCAGGCGCAGCTCACCGTTGATGACCCACTGCGAGTCGTGCCCGGCCGGCAGCACACAGAGTTTGTCGGGGCTGCCTTTGCGATCCGGGCGATCGCGGCGGAAGGTGCCGGTGCCGCCGGCCATGTAGCACGACAGCGTGTGGTGGCTGGGGCCCTCGTAGCGCTGGGCGTCGTGGCGGTTGTTCCACAGCGCTGCGACCATGCCGTCGCCGAGCTCGGCACAGTGCTCCAGCCGCGCGCTGCTGGAGCCATGCAGAGCTTGGAAAACCTGAAGGTGGGCGAGTGGGAGCATGGTGTTCGGCGCGGCTGAGGGGTCGAGTGCCCATCCTACTGCCAGCGAGCCCCGTTGCCATCCTCCTGGGGAACAAATGCGCAAGATTGTGAAAGCACCAACCCAGGTGCGAGCCCGACACTGGCGACCTGACAAAGGAGCCCTGCCGCCATGAATCTCGCCTTGTACCTGCTCACCGTGGTCATCTGGGGTACCACCTGGATCGCCCTCAAGTTGCAACTGGGCGTAGTCGCCATCCCGGTCTCGATCGTCTACCGCTTTGCCCTCGCGGCACTGATCCTGTTCGCCATTTTGCTGGTCAGCCGCCGACTGCAGCCGATGAACCGCCGCGGGCATCTGATCTGCCTGGCCCAGGGGCTGTGCTTGTTCTGCGTCAACTTCATGTGTTTTCTGACGGCCAGCCAGTGGGTGCCGACGGGCCTGATCGCCGTGGTGTTTTCCACCGCCAGCCTGTGGAATGCGCTCAATGCGCGGTTGTTCTTTGGTCAGCCAATCGCCCGCAACGTGCTGGGCGGTGGTCTGCTGGGGCTGGCGGGGCTGGGGCTGTTGTTCTGGCCCGAGCTGAAAAGTCATCCGGCCAGCGCACAGACCCTGCTTGGCCTGGGCCTGGCCCTGTTCGGCACGCTGTGTTTCTCGGCCGGCAACCTGCTCTCCAGCCTGCAACAAAAGGCGGGCTTGCGGCCACTGACCACCAACGCGTGGGGCATGCTCTATGGCGCAACGATGCTGGGACTGTACTGCCTGCTGCGCGATATTCCCTTCGCCATGGACTGGAGCACGCGCTATGTCGGCGCGCTGATGTATCTGGTCATCCCCGGCTCGGTCATCGGTTTTACCGCCTATCTCACCCTTGTCGGGCGCATGGGCCCTGAGCGTGCGGCCTATTGCACGGTACTGTTCCCGCTGGTGGCGTTGAACATTTCGGCGGTTATGGAGGGCTATGTGTGGACGTCCCCGGCGTTGCTTGGGCTGGTGCTGGTGATGTCAGGAAATGTCATGGTTTTCCGCAAGCCGCGCCCGCCAGTGCTGTTAAAGTCGGCGCACATGAATGGCTGACGCAGGCACCGATGAACTGGATCAACCGCGCGTGTGCAATGGCTTTAGTGCTGTTGCTGAGCGCCTGTAGCAATACTCCGAACACGACCGATCAGGCCGGCAAGCCCTGGCGAGAACAGATCGACAGCGTGCTGGCAGACCCCGCGCTGGACGGCGCGCAGGTGTCGTTGACGGTGCGCGATGCCAGCAACGGCAAGATGCTTTACCAGCATGAGCCTCGGCGCCGAGGGGTACCGGCTTCGAGCCTGAAACTGCTGACCTCGGCTGCGGCCATGAGCGTGCTGGGTGCCGATTATCGCTTCGCCACCGAGCTGCGCAGCAATGCGCTGCCGAGTGCCGGCGTGTTGAACGGCAATCTGTACCTGCGCGGTACCGGCGACCCGACCATGACCCCCGCCGACTACCGCGAGCTGGCGGCCGCGCTGGCCCGCAGCGGCGTACGCACGGTGCGTGGCGATCTGCTGCTGGACGACACCTGGTTCGACGCTCGCCGCCTGGGCACCGAATGGGCCAACGATGACGAAAGCGAGCCCTATGCCGCGCAGATTTCGGCGTTGAACATCGCGCTGGATGATCACTACAACGTTGGTTCGGTGCGCTTGACCGCCACGGCTAGAGGCGCGGCTCGCCCTGGTCTGTTGGTCGAACCCGCCAATGCGCTGGTGCAAGTGATCGACCATGGCGGCACTGGCGCCTTCACGGTCGAGCGCGAGCACGGCAGCAATCGTATTGACGTCAGCGGCAGCCTGGCGCCGGGGGCGGTGGACAGTCGCTGGCTGAGTGTCTGGGAACCCACCGCGCTGGTGGCCGACGTGTTCCGCCAGGCGCTGGCCGAGCAGGGCATCGTCGTGCAAGGCCAGACGCGCCTGGGTGTCGTGACCCCGCCGAGCGCGTCGTTGCTGGCGCAGCATCGCTCGATGCCGCTGGCCGAGCTGATCAAGCCGTTGCTCAAGCAGTCCAACAACGGCATCGCCGAGGTGCTGCTCAAGAGCATGGGTCAGCAGACCGCCCATGCAGGCACGGCCGAAGCCGGGATCGTGGCGGCCTCAGGGTTTCTCTCGAGCCAGGGCATCGACGCCGAGCAACTGCGCCAGTTCGACGGCTCCGGCCTGTCGCGGCGCAACCTGATCTCGTCGCAGACCTTCACCGACGTGCTGATCGCGGCTCGCCGTCAGCCGTGGTTCCCCGCCTGGTATGACGCCCTGCCGATTGCTGGCACCGGTGATCGGCAGACCGGCGGTACCCTGCGCAATCGGTTGAAAGGCACAGCGGCGCAGAACAATCTGCATGCCAAGACGGGCTCGATGGGTTCGGTGTCATCGTTGACGGGGTATGTGACGACGGGGGAGGGTCGGTTGCTGGTGGTGTCGATGGTCAGCAACAACTTCCTGAGTTCAGAGGGGCGTGTGAAGCGGCTTGAGGATCAGGTGGTGCGCGCGTTGCTGGTCAGTGGGGATTGAAGTTGTCTCGAGTGATTTTATATCTGCTCTCGCGAACAGTATCCGCTGGAAGATAGGCCGTTGGCGATATCTGCTTTCTAGGAAATCAGAATCTATCAAATCTACTAAGTGTACATCGCCTCAAGAATTTCTTATGTTAGTTTGGGGTGAGTTAAGTAGAGGTTGATATGTTCGGCGCCCCTATTGCGATATTGTTGGCTGGGCAACGGCTATCGAACTTGCGATCCCGTTGTTATGCGATTTCACTCACCGGATAGATTGAGTTCGTTTGGTAGGGGAGGATTGAATGCTTATGCATTTTGCAATGCTGATCCAGTGAATAACTCCGATCCTTCTGGGAAGGTTTCGATCTCTGCTTTTACTACTGCAACGCGCGTCCAAAAATATTTTTCGAAGCTTGGCGCTTTCAAAGCTTCAAATGAACTCGTATTGGTTAATAAGTATCGAGGGGGAGGGAGGTTAGCAAGGGAGTTTGGCGATATTGCTGGGTTTGTCAAAGCACGTTTAACCCTCGAAGTAACCGTGGTTCGTGCCCGGAAGGACATTGATGTCATGAGTTTTGGAGATGGTCTTATGCATAAATATGTAATCACTGAGCGGGGTGAATTCATCATAGGGAGTACGCATCCGTACCATGAGATTTCCCATGCTGCATTTGCGCAATATGTTAATAATTCAGCCTCCGATAACAATCTGTTTCAGGAGGCCTGTTTGCTAACTACATCGCTCTTGACGCTGAAGCTCAATCCTTGAACACCTGCGGGTTCACCAGATCCTGCGGCCGCTTGCCCAGCAGCGCCGCCGTCAAATTCTCCAGCGCCCGCTCAGCCATGGCCTCGCGGGTCTCGGTGGTCGCCGAGCCGATATGCGGCAAGGTCACCGCGTTGTTCAGCTTGAACAACGGCGACTCCGCCAACGGCTCTTTCTCGTAAACATCCAGCCCGGCACCGCGAATGGTGCCGTCCTGCAACGCCGTGATCAGCGCCGCTTCGTCGACGATCGGCCCACGGGCGATGTTGACCAGGATCGCGTTTGGCTTCATCAGCTCCAGCTCGCGCTTGCCGATCAGGTGCTTGGTCTTTTCGCTCAGCGGCACCACCAGACAGACGAAATCGGCTTCGGCCAGCAATTCGTCAAGGCTGCGAAACTGTGCGCCCAGCTCTTGCTCAAGGGCGGTCTTGCGACTGTTGCCGCTGTACAGGATCGGCATGTTGAAGCCCAGGCGGCCACGGCGGGCGATGGCAGCGCCGATATTGCCCATGCCGATGATGCCCAGCGTCTTGCCGTGCACGTCGGTACCGAATTGCGCGGCCGGGACCGAGGCTTTCCAGTGGCCGGCCTTGGTCCAGGCGTCCAGTTCAGCGACGCGCCGTGCACTGCTCATGATTAGCGAGAAGCCCAGGTCGGCGGTGCTCTCGGTCAACACGTCAGGGGTGTTGGTGAGCATGATGCCGCGCTCGTTGAAGTAGTCGACCTCGTAGTTGTCGTAGCCCACCGACACGCTGGAGACCACCTCCAGGTTCGTCGCCACCGCCAGTTGCTTGCGACCCAGCGGCCGCCCGGCGCCGATCAGGCCATGGGCCTTGGGCAGCGCGGCGTCGAACTGGGCGGCGACATCACCTTTTTTGGGATCCGGCACGATGACCGTGAAGTTCTGTTCCAGGCGCTCGATCAGGGCTGGGGCGATGCGGCTGAAGGCAAGTACGGTCTTTTTCATTGGGCTTGTTCTCGGCAGACGCTAGAGGGAAGGCCAAGGTTAGCAAGCTATCGATCCGCTTCGCAAACGCAGCAACGGATGATGATTGCGAGCAACAGACAATTTTCGAGGCAGTACGTTGGTATTTTTAGATAGATGTCAGCAATGGCTTATTTTTTAGATTGTCTTTGGGTGTAAGTATCAGCTATTTGCGATTGTGTCTAGCTATCAGAATTGAGAGGTGGCTCGGATTTCGAACGGCTTTATGTTGACGATTATCTAGGATTTGTGGGATGGAAAGTCATGGCTATTCACGATAGAAAATTACTTCTGACGGACAAAGCGGATTCCCTAATGTTATCTATATCCAACGGACTCGTTGTTGATTCTGCCTGCACTGCGTATGGGTATATGCTGGAATCTTCTTGTTTTCGGTCGTTTCTCGGGTTCAATGGTCAAATCAGAGAGCCTTTATATGACGGGTATGCGTTGGGCAATGGGGTTCGGTCATACCTGCCTGTGCTGATACGGTTTGCCTCTCCCGATTCAATGAGTCCGTTTGGCGAAGGGGGGCTAAATAGTTATGCTTACTGTCTTGGCGATCCTGTCAATCGCGTCGATCCCTCCGGCCAGACGTCGATATTCCAAGGGGTAAAAAGCTTGTTTTACAAGAAGCTGAGCAAGTCTCGGATTCGGCGGGCCTCTCCAGTTGGAAATCATCTGTCCGGAGCAATGGCGGCCGAATATTCGTCACTTCAGAAAGGATTGTCTGAATCTGTTATAAATATCACGGTCGTCCATAGTTCTGCTGATATGAAGAGACTGAATGCTAGTGGGTTTCAGCATAAATATGTGATCGCTGATGATAATACATTTGTTGTCGGGAGCATGAAACGTCCGGCGGAGTTTTCTCATGCCGCAATTGTTAAATATGCTAATGAAAAGCTAAATGCGAGTGCCAAAATTGTAAGCGCAGGAGGGCTGAAGATGGGTATTAAAGGTGTTGAGGTAGATAACTTTACGGGCCACTATCTTATGCCTCGTGATCGAATTGCGCTCGCCAAGTTTAGGATTCGTGGGCTAGGGATGCGAGCGCGCAACGGAATCAACGTTCAGTAGTAACCGATTGAATGCGCGTTTTTGACGCTATCGATCCGCGCCGCAAACGCGGCTCAGATCGCCATGTGCAGTTCGTGGATCTTCAGGTCCGCTTCATGGGCGGCGAGCATGTCCGGCAGCGAGGCGCGCAGGTATTCCACCCAGGTGCGGATCTTCGCGTCCAGGTACTGGCGCGAGGGGTAGATGGCGTAGAGATTGAGCTCGCCGGAGCGGTACTTGGGCATCATCCGCACCAGGCTGCCGTTGCGCAGGCCGTCGATGGCAGCGTAGATCGGCAGCACGCCGATGCCCATGCCGCTGGTGATGGCGGTGGTCATGGCGTCAGCGGAGTTGACCTGGAACGGCGCGTTGGTGATGTTGACCATTTCCTGGCCATCGGGGCCGTCGAACAGCCATTTCTCCAGTTGCAGCACGGGGCTGATCAAGCGCAGGCAGGAATGTGCGGGCAGATCGCTGGGCTTGTAGGCCATGCCGTAGGTCTGCACGTATTCGGGCGAGGCACAGGCGATGCTGTAGGTAATGCCCAGGCGTTGCGAGACGAAGCCCGAATCCGGCAGCTCGCTGGCCAGCACGATAGACACGTCGTAGCCCTCGTCGAGCAGGTCCGGCACGCGGTTGGCCAGAGTCAGATCGAAGGTGACATCCGGGTGGGTCTTGCGGTAACCGGCGATGGCGTCGATGACGAAGTGCTGGCCGATACCAGTCATGGTGTGCACCTTGAGCTGCCCGGCGGGGCGCGCATGAGCATCACTGGCTTCGGCTTCGGCCTCCTCGACATAGGCGAGGATCTGCTCGCAACGCAATAGATAGCGCTTGCCGGCCTCGGTCAGCGCGATGCGCCGCGTGGTGCGGTTGAGCAAGCGGGTCTGCAGATGGGCTTCCAGATTGGAGACGGCGCGGGAGACGTTGGCAGTGGTGGTATCCAGTTGCACGGCGGCGGCGGTAAAGCTGCCCGCCTCGGCGACGCAACTGAAAGCGCGCATGTTTTGCAGGGTATCCATGTGTCACTCTCAAGATCGACGGCAAATTGTCGCATGAAGTTACAATTCAGTCTTGTGAATAACGCCGTATTATCGCGTTATCGGTAACAAAGAATCGCACGAAGCGCTGCTTATCGGCACCCTTGGCGAGCCCTAGAATTGCCGCTCCAAAGGTCTTTCTTCTCTATTCTCCCCGGGAACTCGCCGCTGTGCCGCCTCGCACCATCCGTCAGCTGAATGCTCTCAGTGTTTTGGCCTTTACCTTGATCATCAGCGGCTGCGTCGGTACGGGGGGCATTGCACCACAAAGCCGACCCATGGCTGCCGATACTCTGGCCACCGACGCGGCCATCCAGGCTGCCGCCCGGGATGCCCACTGGCCTGCCGCGCAGTGGTGGCAGGGCTATGCCGATCCGCAGCTCGACCGTTGGATCGACTTGGCCGTGCAGGGCAGCCCGAACCTGGCCGCGGCCCTGGCGCGGGTGCGTCAGGCCAAGGCCATGGCCGGAGTGGCCGAGGCGGCCGAGTCGTTGCAGATCAATGGCAAGGCGGCGCTGGATCGGCATAATTGGCCGGCGGATCAGTTCTATGGGCCGGGGGAGTTGTCCGGGGCCACCACCTGGGACAACACCGCCGGCGTCGGCCTGAGCTACTCGCTCGATCTGTGGGGCCGCGAAAGCAACGCCAGCGAGCAGGCGGTCGATATGGCCCACATGAGTGTGGCCGAGGCTCGTCAGGCGCAGCTGGAGCTGGAGAGCAATATCGTGCGGGTGTATATCCAGTTGTCGCTCAACTACGCGCAACGGGACATCGTCCTGGCCACCCTCGCTCAGCAGCAGCAGATTCTCGACCTGGCGCAAAAACGCCTGGAGGGCGGTATCGGGACGCATTTCGAGGTCAGTCAGGCCCAGACGCCGTTGCCCGAAACCCATCGCCAGATCGATGCCTTCGATGAGGCCATCGCGCTCAATCGCAATCAATTGGCCGCCTTGGCCGGCAAGGGGCCGGGTGAGGGCGCGCAGTTGCAGCGTCCGACGCTGGTGCTGGGCGCCGAGCTGAAGTTGCCTTCGGCCTTGCCAGCGCAATTGCTCGGTCAGCGCCCCGACGTGGTGGCGGCCCGTTGGCAGGTGGCGGCGCAGGCGAGGGGCATCGATGTCGCCCACGCCAATTTCTATCCCAACGTCGACCTGACGGCGAGCTTCAGCTACATGGCGACTGGCGGCAGCATGCTGGGCTTTTTGACCGGCAGCAAATCCAGCTACAACGTCGGCCCGGCCATCAGCCTGCCGATCTTCGACGGTGGTCGCCTGCGCGGCCAACTGGGTGAGGCGAGCGCCGGTTATGACCTGGCGGTGGCGCACTACAACCAGACGCTGGTCAACGCCCTCAAGGATATTTCCGATCAGTTGATCCGCCGCGAATCGATGGCCAAGCAGCAGGGTTTCGCCGCCGAGTCGGTGGCCTCGGCGCAGAAGACTTATGACATTGCGATGATCGCCTATCGACGCGGCCTCACCGATTATCTCAATGTACTCAACGCGCAGACCTTGCTCTTCCACGAGCGCCAGGTCGAGCAGCAGGTGCAGGCCGCACGCCTGACTGCCCATGCCGAGCTGGTCACGGCGCTGGGCGGCGGTTTGCAGGCGGGGGGCGATGTGCCCTCAGCTGCGCAGGCTGCACCGGGTGGCGTCAAGGCCGGCCTGGTGGCTGCCCTTGTGGGCGCGGGCTCTACCCGCGAAGGCGTCAGATCAGACGCCGAGTCGAACCCGTCGCGGGCAGCGCCCGCTGCCACATCGGCCTCGGCCTTGCCGGCTGCGGCCGGGGCGCAGTCGCGGCCATGAAAGCATTGATGGCCCTGCCTTGGCGGCGCACAGCGTTCGATTGGGTGCGCAGTGACGGCGTGACCTGGGCGTACATCTTCAAGGTGTTGCTGGCGGCGTTCATCACCCTGTGGCTGGCCATGCGCCTGGAGTTGCCGCAGCCGCGCACGGCGATGATCACGGTGTTCATCGTCATGCAGATTCAAAGCGGCCACGTGTTCGCCAAGAGTTTCTACCGCTTCCTCGGCACCTTGGCCGGCTCGGCGGTGTCGGTGCTGCTGATCGCGCTGTTCCCGCAGAACTCCGAACTGTTTTTGCCCTGCCTCGCACTGTGGATCGGCATTTGCTCGATGGGCGCAATGCGCCATCGCAACTTTCGCGGCTATGGCTTCGTGCTGGCGGGCTACACCGCGGCCTTTGTCGGCCTGCCGGCGCTGGCGCATCCCGACGGGGCCTTCCTGGCGGCCATGTGGCGGGTGCTGGAAATCTCCCTCGGGCTGATCGTCTCGACCTTCGTCAGCGCTGCGGTGCTGCCGCAGTCGGCCAGTGCGGCGATGAACAACGCCCTGTACCAGCGGTTTGGTGCCTTCGCCGGGTTCGCCACGCAGGCGTTGCGCGGTAATAGCCAGCGCGAGCTGTTCGAGAGCAATAACGTGCGCTTCATCGCCGAAGCCGTAGGGCTTGAGAGCCTGCGCGGCATCACCGCGTTCGAGGACCCGCACATGCGCCGGCGCAGTGGTCGTGTGAGCCGCTTGAACAGTGAGTTCATGGCCGTGACGACGCGCTTCAACGCCCTGCACCAGTTGCTCGAGCGCCGTCGCGTGCAGGGGCCGCAAGTGATCGCCGCGCTGAACCCGGCGCTGCTGGGGCTGGCCGATATTCTCGATCGCTATGCCGGGCGCGGGCTGACGCTCGAAGACGCGGCGCGGCTGGTGCACGCCTTGGCGGATTACCAGCGCGAGCTGCCGACGCAGGTGCGCAACCTGCGCGCGCAATTCCTCGAGCTCGACCCCAGCGCCACCCGTCTGCTGGATTTTCATACCGCCAGCGAGTTGCTGTTCCGCCTGGTCGACGATCTGCAGAATTACGCGCAGACGCATGCTTCGCTGGCCGACCACAACCACGTCCGCGAGCGTTGGGATGAGCCCTTCATGCCGCAGACCAATTGGCTGGCCTCAGCGGCGTCGGGGATTCGCGGCGCTACGGTGGTGATGCTCCTGGGCAGTTACTGGTTGCTCACGGCGTGGCCCAGTGGCGCAATCATGACCATCGTCGCGGCGGCCACGGTGGGCCTGTCGGCCGCGACGCCAAACCCCAAGCGGTTCTCGTTCCAGATGGCCTGCGGCACGTTGCTGGGGGCGGTGGTGGGCTTCGCCGAAACCTTCTTCGTACTGCCCTGGATCGACGGCTTCGCGCTGTTGTGCGTGGTGCTCACGCCGGTGTTCATGTTCGGCGCCTTCCTGGCTTCGCGCCCGCAGTACGTTGGCTATGGCGTCGGTTTGCTGATCTTCTTTTCGATCGGCTCGGTGCCGGACAACCTGACGATCTACAACCCCTACAGCTTCATCAACGACTACATCGGCATGGTCCTCGGCATGCTGATCTGCGCTGCGGCGGGGGCGATCATCCTGCCGCCCAACGCGCGCTGGCTGTGGCGGCGCATGGAGCAGGATGTGCGCCGCCAGGTGGTGTTCGCCATCAGCGGCAAGCTGCGCAACCTGGGCACGTCATTTGAAAGCCGTACCCGCGATCTGGTGCATCAGGCGTATGGCCTGGCCGCCGGGCAGCCCCAGGTGCAGCGCGATTTGCTGCGCTGGGCGCTGGTGGTACTGGAAGTCGGCCGGGCGATCATCGACCTGCGCCGCGAGCAGGCGCAAATGCCGGTGCACCCGTCCTACGCCGAGTCGCAGCCGTGGCGCCAGGCGATCCGGGTCATGGGCCGTTCGTTGATCCGCCTGTTCATTCAGCCCAGCCAGGCCAATCTGGAGCGCAGCCTGTACGCGGTGGATCAAGCCATCGAGGCCGTGCAGAACGCCGACGAACCCTTCGGGCCGCATTTCGAGACGTCCGTATTGCGGCGCGTGGCCAGTTACCTGCATTTCATCCGCACCTCTTTGCTCGACCCCCATTCGCCCCTGGCCGCGCTGGCCCCCAGCGATGCACCCGCAGGACTGCCCCATGCCTCGTGAAATTGCCTTCCACGGCGTGTACATGCCGACCATGACCTTGATGTTCCTGCTGGCCGCCGGAGTCACCTGGGCACTGGATCGGTTCCTCAGCGGCCTGGATGTCTATCGGTTTTTCTGGCATCCGGCGCTGCTGCGGCTGTGCCTGTTCGTCTGCATTTTTGGCGCCATGGCGCTCACTGTTTACCGTTGAGACCTGACTGATGAAAAAGCTTTTCAGCCTGATCGGCACCTTGATCGTCCTGGCCGTCGCCGTGTTCATCGGCCGCGCGCTGTGGGTGAATTACATGGACACCCCCTGGACCCGCGATGGTCGGGTGCGCGCCGACATCATCAACGTCGCGGCGGATGTCAGCGGCTACGTGGTGGCGGTGCCGGTCAAGGACAACCAACTGGTGAAAAAGGGCGATGTGCTGATGCAGATCGACCCGGAGCATTACCAGATCGCGATCAAGCAGGCGCAGTCGTTGGTGGCATCGCGCAAGGCCACTTGGGAAATGCGCAAGGTCAACGCCAACCGCCGCGCCGACCTGGATGCCTTGGTGATCTCCAAGGAAAACCGCGAGGACGCCAGCAACATCGCCAGCTCGGCCGAGGCCGACTATCAACAGGCCCAGGCGCAGCTCGATGCGGCGCAATTGAACCTCAAGCGCACTCAAGTGCTGGCGACGGTGGATGGTTACGTCACCAACCTCAACGTGCATGTCGGTGATTACGCGCGCACGGGTGACGCGAAGATGGCAGTGGTCGACAAGAATTCGTTCTGGGTTTACGGCTTCTTCGAAGAGACCAAGCTGCCGCACATCCGCGTGGGTGATCAGGCGGATATGCAGATGATGAGCGGCGAGTTGCTCAAGGGGCACGTTGAGAGTATCTCGCGCGGGATCTATGACCGGGACAACCCGCAGAGCCGGGATCTGGTGGCGGACGTGAACCCGACGTTCAACTGGGTACGGCTGGCGCAGCGGGTGCCGGTGCGGATTCATATCGATGAGGTGCCGCAGGGGATGCTGTTGTCTGCCGGCACGACGTGTACGGTGATCGTCAAGGAGTAACGGAGGTGCGCGCGGCTGCCTGCCTGCCGTATTTCTGCTGCTTGGGGGGCGTGGTTGGGGGCTATATCGGTGGCGTCTGCTATTGAACACTGGGCTAGGCCGGGAGGCTTTTTGGGGCGGTTGCGGGGCTGCTGAGATTGGGGTAGTTCTGCTTTCGGGCCGGCCTTGGGGTCGCGGGCCCCGCCATTGGCCCTTCGCCTAGGCTCAGGATGCCCGCGCTCCGGCACGCTTGCGCAGGGCACGCCCCGATGGGCCTTCCATGGCCCAACGGGGCTTAGCCGGCATCCATGCCGGCTATCCCTGCGCAAGCGCACCTCCACGCGGCCTGCTGGAAGGGGGCCGCGACCCCAAGGCCGGCCCGAAAGCAGAACTCGGAGATTGGGGCGCGTGGGTGGGTATCTGTGGAGTTTGCGGTGAAGCGCTTGGCCTTTTCGCCGCCGATCAAGCGAGCCCGCTCCCACAGTGCCAGCCGTTCCGGAGTCGGACACCTGTGGGAGCAAGGCTTGCCCGCGAAAGGGCCATCCGATTCAGCATCAATGTTTCTGGTTCAAACCAAATCTCTTCATCAACACTCGGTCCAGCCATGCGGTTGGCACTAACGCCGCTAGCAGTGGTAATGCCCCGCAGCCGTTGCCGACTCGCACCAAGGCTGGTGGGGTAGCGCGTTGAGCTGCTTCGATTACTTTGCGGGTGACCTCTGATACCGGTGTCGGCCGATCCTGCGACGCGCGCGAGCGTGCTCGAATGCCTTCACGCCACGGCCACCAAGGTGAGGTGGGTGCGATCAGCAGTTCCGCCTGCGCCCCTGCGTTATCGGCAAAGCGCGTATCGATCGCGCCCGGCTGCACCTCCATCACTCGCACGCCCAGTGGCTTGAGCTCCATGCGCATGCCTTCATTGATGGCATGCACGGCCGCTTTCGACGCGCAGTAAACCCCAGCAAACGGCGTCACGAACAGCCCGGAAACGCTGCCGATATTCACCACCAACCCCTGGCGAATCCGCAGCGCGGGCAGCAGTGCGCGTGTCACCTCCACCACCGCAAACACATTGGTCTCGAATTGCCGCCGGATCGTCTCGGCACCGCCATCAAGCAGCGGCCCGATAGCGCCATAGCCCGCATTGTTGATCAGTACATCGATACCGCTGCCGTCTTGCGCCAGGCGTTCAGCCAATGCTGCCAAGGCGGCTGCATCAGTGACGTCCAGTTCCAGCGCGAAGAAGCCCTCGGCGTGTAACCGCGCAACATCCTCGACCTTGCGCGCCGTCGCCCAGACGTCATAGCCAGCGTTCTTGAAGGCATGGGCCAAGGCGTGGCCGATGCCGCTGGAGCAACCGGTGATGAGGGCGATGGGCATGGGTAAAGCCTTTGGGCAGATAACGAAGGAGGGAGATCTTACCCCAGACGATTAAAACCGACGTGCGTGCGAACATCCCTAAGCAAATCAACCCCGCAAATCCCAGGCAATAAAAAACCCGCCGAAGCGGGTTTCCGAAGACCATTCCACATCCTGTGGCAGCCCTCCGGGCCATGGTCGATCATCCTTGATCCAGCAGCGCTGCCTGCGTTGCTGTCGATGGGTTTAGATTACTGCGTCACCACGTTGCGCCATAGAGCCAAACACCACCACGGCGTGTAAGCGTTTGGCTATAGGCGCGTGCCCTCTCTTCAGGCGTCTGCGCGCGGGTACCCTGAGCCTAGGCGAAGGGCCAATGGGCAGGGCGAGCCGCACAGGCCCGGACCAAGCAGGGCCAGTACACAAATCTCAAACCCACCGCCAACAATCTTTCGCCGTTGCCGTTGCCGTTGCCGTTGCCGTTGCCGTTGCCGTTGCCGTTGCCGTTGCCGTTGCCGCACAAAAAAGCCCCCGATCCCCTCGCTGCGGATAGGGTACGCAGCGAGCGGATCGGGGGCCTGTTCCAGCCGTGACGCTTATTGAGCGATGGTTTTCACCGACACGCCGCGGTCGATCGGGGTCGACCGGCCGTAGATGTCTTCGAAACGCTCGATATCGTCTTCACCCAGGTAGCTGCCAGACTGAACCTCGATGATTTCCAGCGGGATCTTGCCCGGGTTGCGCAGACGGTGCACCGACGCGATCGGGATATAGGTCGACTGGTTTTCACACAGCAGGAACACGTTTTCGTCGCAGGTCACTTCTGCCGTGCCCGACACCACGATCCAGTGCTCGGCACGGTGGTGGTGCATCTGCAGCGACAGGCAAGCGCCTGGCTTGACCGAAATATGCTTGACCTGGAAGCGGCCGCCCATGTCCACCGAATCGTACGAGCCCCATGGGCGGTACACTTCGCAGTGGTTCTGGGTTTCGCTGCGGCCCTGTTCGTTGAGAGTCGCGACCATCTGCTTGACGCCCTGGACCTTGTCCTTGTGAGCAATCATCATCGCGTCCTTGGTTTCGACCACGACGATGTTGTCCAGGCCGATCACCGACACCAGCTTGCCGTTGCCATGGATCATGCAATTGCGGCTATCCTGGATGACCACGTCACCCTTGCTGACGTTACCGTTGTCGTCCTTGGCGTTGACTTCCCACAGCGAAGCCCAGCAACCGACGTCGCTCCAACCGGCCGACAGCGGTACCACACAGGCGCGCTGGGTTTTTTCCATCACCGAGTAGTCGATGGAATTGTCCGGGCACAACGCGAAGGTGGCATCGTCGATCTCGACGTTGTCGCCTTCATGCTTGCTGCGCTCCAGAGTGAGCATGCAGTTGTCGTAGATGTCCGAATCGTGCTTTTTCAGTTCTTCGAGGAAACGACTGGCGCGGAACAGGAACATGCCGCTGTTCCAGAAGTAACCGCCGGCTTCGACAAACTCGGTAGCGCGTTTTTCGTCGGGTTTTTCGACGAAATGCGCGACGCGGCTGACGCCCTCAGGCAACAGCGCATCGTTGGTCGACTTGATGTAACCGTAACCGGTTTCCGGGCGCGTGGCCGGCACACCGAACAGCACCATCTCGCCACGCTCGGCGGCCACAGTGGCCAGGGCCAGGGCGCGCTGCAGGGCTTTCTGGTCTTCGATGACGTGGTCGGCGGGCAGCACCAGCATCAGGTCGTCGCGGCCTTCGTTGACCAGCTTCATGGCGGTCAGGGCTACGGCCGGTGCGGTGTTGCGGCCGAAGGGCTCCATCAGGATGCCCTGGGTCTCGAGCTTGAGCTTGGCCAACTGCTCGTTGACGATAAAGCGGTGGTCCTTGTTGCAGACCACGATCGGCTTGTCCATGCCGTCGAACACCAGTCGTTCCAGGGTTTGCTGGAACAGCGTGTGTTCGCCGGTCAGGGCCAGAAACTGTTTAGGGAATTGCTTGCGCGAAAGCGGCCAAAGACGTGAGCCGCTACCACCTGACAAGATCACCGGAATCATGTTGTTTCTCCTAGATATTCGTATGGGCTGACTGTTGTTGCCGTTTCTGTCTTGTTGTTGTTCCCGGTCGACCGGCCACCTGGCCAGTCGACGCAATACTCATCACGCTAAAGGCTTACTTGCTCGCCACTGGCGGCTTGACCCACACCGGCGACAGGCTGCTGCCGCTACCGGTGACGTACAGCACGGCCGCTTCGCCGCGTTCCAGGGCAACCGGCTTGAGGTCCGAAACCTTCTTGTCGCCCTGATACAGCGCCAGAGTGACTTTCACCGGGTTGATTTCACGATCGCCGTGGGCCTTGGGTGCCACGGAAGGGACCACGTCGGTTTTACCGTCGGCGGTTTTCAGGGTCAGAGGCGCGTCGGTAAGGTTCTGCACGCGCACCAGGGATTTCTGCTTGTTCTTGAACGGAGGCTCATCCACCAGTACAGGCTGGCCACTGCCGTTGTTGACGATGGTGTAGTACTGGTCCGAAGCCAGCTTCACCGGCAAGGTAGCGCTGCCGATCTTGGCGCTGTAGTCGCCCTGCGGCATGAAGCTGAAAGCGCTGCTGCCCTGCACGGGGATTTCATTGAGGCTGGTATTGCCGACGCTCGCGGCGACCGGTTGGTTGCCAGCGTTGTAGACCCGCACGAAGGTCGAGCCCTTCGGCGCGGTAGGGCCATACAGAGCCGAGTCACCGGCAGCGAAGGCCTGGACCGACAGCAGGCTCATGCCTGCGACCAGGGCGCAGGCCTTGGCGATACGTTTGACAGCCGGGGTACGGGTGGCGGCAGTAGCGTTAGTCATGCGTCATTCCTCTTGCAATAAATTCGAATGTGGGCCGCGGTGCAGCTCAATTGGATTGGCCCACGGCCAGGTTCTGGTTGTTGGTGTCCGAGCTCTTCTTCAAGTTGGCGACCCATTTGGGATCGAACTCGCTCAGATCGTTCTTCATCGGCAGATAGCGTTCAGGGAATTCCCAGATCAACACCTGTGGCGGACTGTTCTTGAAAGCATCGGTTTGCAGGTACTTGAGCATCGGCAGGATCGGCCCGTGGCCGTCTTCTGCGTAATTGACAACGTCACTTTTCAGCGACTGCTGCAATGCGCCCAGGAAGTTCCAGTGTGGATTGGCGCTGTAGCTGGTACCGACCAGCGCCACCGGAATATCGTTGTTGGCGAACAGCGCTGCATCACCGGCATCGCTGCTCGAATCAGCCGAACTATTGACCACAGTTGTTGCACGTTGTTGCAGATCATCCGGCTTTGGCAGCAAATTGCTGAACAGCGGATCGAGCGGCAGGAACGTGGTCAGGTCGCCCTTGTAGGGCTCGGTTTTCACGGCGGCGGTCTGATACTGCTGCGGCGTGCCATTGAGCGGCATCTGCGCGGCGATGGTCTTGCTCAGGTTCTGCGCCACTACCTCGGCGCCCATGGGCGTCCAGTGCGTATCGGTACGCAGAAACACCTGACCCTGCTGCTTGGCCTGCTGCAACGGCGCCAGCAGATCAGGAGCTACGATGCCGGCCTGTTGCGCCTGGGCATGGAACTGCTGGTAGAGGTCCGCGTGCAGGCTGGCAGGCGTCTGCGCGCCAATGTGCTCGGGGTACAGACGCGCCTTGGCCGGCACGATCGCCATCACCAGTTGCACACCGTGCTGCTTGAGCTGGTCGCGCACACCACGGATCAGCGCGAAGTTCTCGGCCTCGATCTGTTCACTGTTGGCTACTGGATCGAACTCTTCGTCGGTGTACAGCCACTGGTCCTTGCCGAGGATCACGCCTGGGCGGCCTTCGTTGAACACTTTGAAATCCAGCGCCGCCCAGATATTGGTGCCCAGGCGCTTGATCGGGAACTCGTCGTCGTAGTGAGTCTCGACGGCCTTGGCCCATTTACCGTTGAGCAGGGTCATCTGCTCGGTACGGTTGAAATTGCCGAACGCCGTCAGGGACCAGATCCCCAAGGCCAGCAGCAGCCCCAGAAACAAGGCGATGTAGAGGATGCGTAATGAACGGGTCATGATTCGGCCTCCCTCAGAACTGGAAGTAAAGGAACGGCGAGAAGCTCTGCGCCGAAAGTTTGAGGATCGAGGCTGCGAACATCAGCAGAATCAAAGCGCGCATCACATAGCGCGGCCAGTCGGCGACCCAGGCCGAGGCCTGTACGTCATGGCCGTGCGCATAGGCGGCGACCTGCGCCGGCTGATCGCCCGGTGTGGCGCGCAACAAGCCTGGCTGGGCAGTCGCCGGGCCGTTGGCCACGTCGCTGTCGGTGGCTTGCGCCTTGGGCGACTTGACCTGCAGTGGCTTGCGGTACAGATCGCGCAGGCCGAAAAACGCCAGCGTGATATAGGCGACCACCAAGGTGGCAACCTGCAAGCCGGTCAGGCTCGCCGCGTTGAGCTCGGACAGCTTCCAGTCGCCAAAGCTGAACATGGCGCCGTACATGCGGCCGGCCACGTGCAGGTTCTCGGAGCGGAAGATCACCCAGCCCATGATCACCAGCAAAAAGGTGAAGGCCCAGCGGATCGGATTCAGCGCCCGCGGCGTGGTGTTGATACCCAGTGCCCGCTCGATTGCCAGCCACACACCGTGCCAGGCACCCCAGACGATGTAAGTGATGTTGGCGCCGTGCCACAGACCGCCCAGCAGCATGGTCAGGATCAGGTTGCGGTAGGTCGCGAACGTGCCGCCACGGTTACCGCCCAGCGTGATGTACAGATAGTCGCGCAGCCAGGTCGACAGGCTGATGTGCCAACGCCGCCAGAACTCGGTGATCGACTGGCTGATGTACGGCTGCTTGAAGTTCTCCATGAACCGGAAGCCCATCATCAGGCCCAGACCGATGGCCATGTCGCTGTAGCCGGAGAAGTCGAAGTACAACTGCGCGGTGTAGGCCAGCGCACCCAGCCAGGCGTCGCCGGTGGTCGGGTGGGTGAGGGCGAAGGAGTGGTCGGCGATCACCGCGATGGTGTCGGCGATGAATACCTTCTTGATAAAGCCCTGCATGAACCGCGTCGCGCCCTCGGAGAATTTGTCCAGGGTGTGCGTGCGGTTGTTGAACTGATCGGCCAGGTCCTTGAAGCGCAGCACGGGGCCGGCGATCAAGTGCGGGAAGATCGCCACGAAGGCGGCAAAATCGATGAGGTTGCGCGTGGCCGGGGTGTCACCGCGGTACACGTCGATGATGTAGCTGATCGACTCGAAGATGTAGAACGAGATACCGATCGGCAACAGCACATGAGTCAGGATGAACGGCTCCAGGCCGAACGAATGCATGATTGCGTTGATGCTCTCGACGCCGAAGTTGGCGTACTTGAAGTAGCCAAGGATGCACAGGTCGACGGCCACGCCCATCAGCAGATAGCGCTGGGCGGACTTGGTCCGTACCCCGGCAGCCCCTACGCGCAGGCCGATCCAGTAGTTCCACAGCGTGACCCCTGCGAACAGGGCCAGGAAGTCCACCCGCCACCAGGCGTAGAACACGTAGCTGGCGACCAGCAGCAGCAGGTTTCGGTAGCGGTTGCCGCTCAAGTAGTACAGGCCCAGGAAGACCGGTAGAAACAGGAACAGGAACACGTTGGATGAGAACACCATCCCGATCTCTCCTTTGTTGCGACTTGCAGTCAGGGGCAGCAGTCACAGGCCGCGCCCCCCCCCAACCCCCCCGCAGGAGGGTCCATGAAAATTCTTGTTCTACTGCGCTCCTGTGGGCGCGAGTCTTGCTCGCGAATTCGCGGGCAGAGCCCGCTCCCACAGGGAATGCGTTTGCGGTATCAGGAGCCAGCGTCGCCCGAGCCACCGCTGTCTTCGGCGCCGCCTTTGCCGCCCTTGTCATCCGCCGGATCGAACACGCGAGTCAAATCGCCGCCCAGACGGAAGGTCTTGTAGGGCTGGCCGACGTGACGGCGTTCGATGGTGTCCGGGGCGCAGGCGTACAGCGAGCAGTAGGGTTCAAGCCAGGCCCATTTGCTCTGCACCTTGATCTCGGTCATGTCCGGGCTCTCGCCGTTCTTGGACTGGAACTCGTTGGGGTCCTTGACACCATTGAGGATCACGTTGCCCAGGCGCTGCAGGGCGCCGTTGTTTTCCGGGCGCAGATCCACGCCATTGGCCTGAGCGAAGACGGCGATCATGGTCAGCGGCGCGACCGCGTAGGCGTGATACGCCAGGGCGCGTTGCTTGCGCTTCAGCTCGTTGGGCAGGAAGCCCTGAGCGTCGACCTGACTGGCACCCTCTTTGAATTCCTTGACCGACCAGTCGAACAGGTCGCGACGGTTGAGCACGATCGAGGTCGACATCACCGACCAAGCGGCCCAATAGGTGTGGTTGTTGTTCTTGTCCAACGGCAGGTTGTCCCAATCGCTGACGACCTGATCGGCCAGCCGCCCAAACCAGGCTTCGATCGGTTTGGTTTGCGCGTCCTTGCCTGCCAGTGGGTGGGTGTCGGCGAACTTCAGTTGCAGGTAGGCCGAGGACATGCTGCCCAGTGCCCATTTGCGCATCGACTTGCCGGTGTGGTTGAAGTCGGTGGACATCAGCGCGTTGGCGTTGGCCCAGGTGTCGAGCCAGCTCAGGGCGCAGTCCAGCTGCTCCGGCCGGCCATCACGCATATAGGCCATGACCACCTTGCTGGTGCCACGCTCCATGTTGGTGATGTCCTTGGTCGCATCGCGAAATGCGGCGTCGGAATCGGCATTGAACGTTGAACGATCCTTGCCCGAACCTTCGTACTTGCTGCGGAACTGCAAGCTTTCGGTGTAAGGCTTGGGCGGCGAATCGCAGCTGAAATTGCCCGGCTTGACCTTGGGTTTCTCGATGCCGCTGAGGTAGCCCTTGGGCGGTACCAGATCAGCGGCCTGCGCGGCCACTGCCGGGCCGAACAAGGCCAGTGTCAGCAGTGAGGGTGCGAGCCATTGGCGTGTTGCTGTTTTCAAAGTTTGCATAGGAACCTCATAGCCCGGCCTGAGCCTGTTGCGTTTTCACGCCGGGGAACACGTTGCGTTTGCATACTTTCGCTTCGACCTTCTGCGGTGCGGCGCCGGCTTCTTCCGGCCCCTGGATTTCCAGGGCCAGCATGTTCTGCTGCGGCCAGTCCTGGTCATCACGCATCTCGAAGGCAAAACGCCCGTCGGTATCGGATGTTGTCGGTTTTTCGATCTTCAGTTCCTCGTGGCGACCATTGAGGTACCAGAGGGTGGCCTTCAGGGTTTTCACCGAAGTGTCGGCAAATTTGATGTCGATCTGGTGGGCACCGTTGTGGACATCGATGATGCCGTTGCGACCGTTGACCAGCAGTTCGTTCTTGCCGGGCTTGAGCGTGATGCTTTCGCTCATCTGCGTCGGCTTGCCCTCACAACCGTTGTCCAGCAAGGCCATCATCTGGCGATAGATGGTTTCCTGATCCAGGCGATACAGCGGCGAGAATTCCCAGACCAGAATCTTCGGCGGCCGTTTCTGGAAATCTTCACTGCCCAGGTACTGCAGCATCGAGCCTTCCAGGCCACCGCCGGGGAAGGCCACGTTGAGCACATCGGCACCGGTGTCCTGCTCCAGGAAGCCGGCGAAGTTGTAGTTCTTGCCGCTGTGGCTGGTCCCTACCAGGGTGATCTCGGGGTTGCCGGAATCACCGAACAGATCGCCATCGGCTGCAGACCCTTTGGGCTCGGTGGAGAACTGGTCCATGTACTGGATCGCATAGCTGGAGCCGCACAATTGACCGGCCATATTGTGCAATGTTCCGGTCTTGCCCATGCGACCCGATATACGGGTCTCGAATTCCTTCTTGGGAATCGACGCGAAGGCCGGGATCTTCTTGATGCTCTCGGCCACGATCTTGGCGGTGCGCTGGGCGCCGTAAGGGGTCCAGTGCTGATCACCGCGGAAGTAGAAGTCGTGGGCCTGTTGCTCGTTGGTCAACGGCGACAGGTCCGGCACGGTGTAGCCCATGGAGGCGAAGCGACCGAGCATGCCCTTGTAGTTCTTCAGCGCCGTGTCGTAGTCGAACTTGTCGCGATCGGCCGGGAACATCTTGTTGCGATCCACCAGCCCGCGGGTCGGTTGATAGACGATCACCAGTTCTACGCCCTTGCTCTTGAAGGCGTCGTGCAATTCCTTGAGGCGGCGATAGCCTTCCGGCGAGGTGTCGAATTCGGTGCGCAGGTCTTCGACGGTACGGAACAGCCAATCGCCTTCGCCCTGGAACAGGGTGGTGAAGTTGCGCTGATAGCGGGTCACGTACTTGGAGGCATCATGGGCCTCAGGGCAAACATTGCAGCACGGCTCGGCGGTGAATACCGGTGCCGGTGTCGCGGGCGCAGCCTGGGTCCCGCCGGTGGCGGCCATAAGGCCAGCGGTCAGGGCCGAAAGGCTGAGCAGCTTGAGCGATATGAAAGATGGCGTTCGCATTTGTTTTCCTCAGTCCTGCATTTCGGTCTGGCGTTCGACAGGGTCGATCAACACAGCTTTCTTCTGGCGCACCAGCATGTCGAGGATCTCGGCCTGTTTGTCACCCAGGATGCCGTTGAAGCTGATACCGCTCGATTTGCTCGGCGCCAGCATCGACACGCGATACAGCTCCAGGCTCAGGGGCGAGTCGATCGCCAGTGGGCCGGTGCCGTTGGCGGTCAGTTCGCCGCCTACCAGGATCAACGAGACTTGCGCATCGAACGGGTCGAGGGCGATGTCGCGGTCGGTATCGCTGAGGTCCTTGATGTGCCCATACACGCCGGTCAGGCCGTTGGCCATCGAGATGTTCTCGTACAGGCGGATGTTGGTGCTGTTGCGCACGCGGATACCGTGGCGCTGATTGCGGATCACTTTGTTGCCCCACAGCAGGTTGTCACCGCTCTCGTAGAGAGTGATGCCGTCGGAGTGGTTGTTGTAGACCTCGTTGTAGGCCACCAGATTGCCGACGCTGTTGCGGTCCAGGACGATGCCCGAGAGGGTGTTGTCGTGGGTGCGGTTGTTGATGATGAAACTGTCGTTCACCTCCCGCGAAACGATGATTCCGTGCTTTTTGTGACTGCCGGAAACATCGTTGTCGGCAATGATCAAACGCTCGGAACGGTCGTGGGGGTCGATGCCGTAGATGATGTTGTCTTTGTAGGTGTTGCTCTTGACCACGAAGTCTTGGGTTTCATAGCAGTAGAAGCCGTACCACATGTCGCTGAAACTCGAACCGATGATCCAGCCGGTCGGCTCGCTGCGGCCCATCTGCGCTTTCATGTTGGGCGTGTACTGGGAAATGCTCACACCGTACGACTTGCTCTGGTTGTAGCCAAAGCTGGCCATGGTGGTGTTGACGATATAGGTCTCGGTGCCACCCCAGGACAGCAAGAACGGGCGAAATTCCTTGGGCGCGCGGAAGGTTGCCGGGCCGTTGTCCTTTTCACGCCAGCCGGTCACCTTGGTGTTGCTGGTGAACAGCTTGCCGTCGTTGATGATGAACGCGCCGCCCTCTTGCGAGAGGCGCAGTTCCTGGGTCTGCTTGTCGATTTCCAGGACCGCCTTGTTGCCGACGATGATCGGCAGCCGCGCCAGATAAACGCCTGGCGAAGTCTCGCTGAAATACTGCTTGGGGACGGTCTTGGTCAGGTCTTTGAGGTTCAGGTAGCCGTTGTCGATGAAGATCGCCTGAGGGATGCCGTGCTGACGCGCGACCCACTCGGCCATCTTGTTGTTGCCGCCGATGAATTCCTTGAGCACGGTTTCCTGCATCATGCGCCGGATGCTGACTTTGGCGTGGGGGCCTTTGCGCAGCGGCGCGACCTTGGCGTCGGCGGCCTCGGCGGTGTAGCCAGTGAGGTCCGGCAGCTTGGGCGCGGCCATGTCGAGCGGCGCGGTGGGCGCCGACGACACGGTGTAGGTCTTGGCCTGGTGCAGCTCCTTGACCACGCCGGGCTTGCCAGCTGCCTGTGCGGTGTCCGCCGAGTTGGCGCCAGGCTTGGGCACCGGCGCCGGGCTGTTGGCCAGGGCGACGCTGCTGGCCAGCAGCAAGGCGCCGGTCAGCAACGACTCGCGCCAAGGCCAACGGCTGCTGAGGCTTGAATGATTCATTGCATGCACTCCCTTCGCGTTAGGCATCAGAAGCGCCAGATCACATCGACAATGGCGCGGTGCATGTAGTTGTCGACGCCGCTGCCGTAGGCATCACCCGGCTTGAACAGACCTGCACGCAGACGAATCAGCGCCGAAGGCTCGTCGATCGACTGGCTCAAGGCAGCGGGCAGCAACCCTTGCTTGAAATACTTGGTCACGACCAGGTCGACTTCCTGACCCAGGTCCTTGCTGCCCGAGTTGAGCGGCAAGGTGTTGAAGCTGATGTCGTTGTTGTTATTGATGTCTTCCTGCACGGCGTTGATGTTGCTGCCGCCGATGCCGGAATTGCCGTCGACACGCCAGAATTTGTGGTAGATCAGCGAGGCGTCGTATTGATCCTCTTGCTGCCACGAAGCGAACACCGAGGCGACGCGGGTGTTGCCCATCTGCGCCTGGTAGGCCTCGCCGAAGCGGCTGATGCGCGAGCGGGTGCCGGTCCAGGTCGAGCGGTTGCTCTGCAGGCCGTTCTGTTCGTAGTTCTTGCTCGCCTGAGAATAGGCACCGCCGACTTGCCATTGCGGGTCGAGGCGCAGACGAATACCGAGGTCCGATCCCCAGCCGCTCAGGTCGCGATTGCTCTTGGGTGATGCGAGGGTGTGGCCACTGGCATCGGTCGTCAGGTTGTTAGCGTCATAGGCGGCACTGTTCAGGTCCTGAGAGCCGTCCATGAACGTCACGCTGCCCCAGTAGTTGACCTGGTTGAGGTTGCGGTAGTTGTAGGCGTCACTGTTGGCGTCAAGGCCGACCCAGCCGATTTTGCTGTTCACGCGCTTGTCGAGGTCGTCGACCACTTTGCCGGCATCGGCGAGCTTGCCGTCGTCCTTCACGTAGTGCGCGCGCACCCCGATCCATTGCCCTGGCATCCACTGGTAGTAAGCGTCGCCGAAGGCGTGCAGGCGTTGCTTGTCCTGTGCCGACAGTTGATCGTAGTCGGTGCGGTAGTCGCTGAAACGCTCGGCCACACCCAGATGGCTTTTGAGCAGGGTGGTGTCGAGGTTCCAGGTCAGCGCTTCGATGTTGTCATCGCGCCACTGGCCGTCGTCATTGCGCAGGCGCTGGCGGCCGAACTTGGCGTTCTCGCCAGGGTAGGGGGTGAACAGCCCTTGATAGCTGACCCAGAACTCGCGCATGGCGAAGTACGCGTCGTTGCCGTCGCGGGCCGAATTGTGGTTGATGCCGGAGGTGTTGACGCTTGGCGCGGTAGCGTTCTGTTCATCCAGCGGGTCGGTCTGGATGACGTCGCTGGCGGCGACTGCCTGACCCATCGCGTAGAACGCCCATTGGCCGCGTTCGAGGTAGGCCCAAGGGCGCAGGTCGATACCGACACCGTTGACGTCACCGCCCGAGCGCGTGCCCAGGTCGCGGTCGTCTTCGGACTGGCCGGTGGCTTTGACTTCGATGCCGAAATTCTGCGACGCGGTCAGCGCCGCGAGCGTAGGGCAAGACCACAAGGCGGCAAAGCCGAGACCGATCCCGGCCTTCATCCATTTATTGAGTTTCATAGGGATTTGTCCTCACCGATGGGGTCTGCAGGCATTTCTTGTTGGGCCAGGGCGCTGTTGGCCTGGCTGATGCCACCGCGAGCCTTGAGTTCTTGCTGCATCAATTGCTGCGCCTGAGCCTTCTGGCCTGGCTGCAGTTCGGATTCGATCAGGGTGTTGAGATCGGTCACCGGCTGTTGCACATCCGGGCGCATTTTCGCCAGTTGCACGAATACGTAGGCGTTGACCAGATTGGGCTTGGTGCCGCGGCCGCCCGAATAGAGCTGCGCAAGGGCGAAGTCGGCGCTGTTCTGGCCACTGCGAGCGGCCTTGAGCAGTTCGTCCACGGCCTTTTGCGGCTCGGGCTTGCCGAGGTAGCCGCGGCGGTAGATCTGGCCCATGTAATAGTGCGCGCTGACCTGGGTGCCTGCGGCTTTTTGCAGATGATCAAGGGCTTTGTGGGCGTCGGGGATGACCACCTTGCCTTCGTAGTAGACCTTGCCCAGCAGCAGCTCGGCCCGCCCTGGGTCGGCGCTGTGGCCCTTGTCGATGTAGTCCATCAACTTGTCGACGTCGCCCAGCTCGGGGAACTGGTACAGCAGTTGCGCGAGGCTGATGTAGGCCGCCGGATAGGTGTCGGTGACGCTTTCGAGCAGGGTTTGCGCAGTCTTCTCGTCGGTCTTGCCGAGGGTCGGATCGGACAGCACCCGGGCCACGCCGTCGATGCGCGCAGCCGAGGCGGTGCCGCCGTTGTAGGCCGACTGCAACTGCTTGACCAGTTCGGCCTGGCGATCGGCCTGGCCGCGTTTCTGGTAGACGGTGGCCAGTTCGACATAGCACACGTCGTTGGCGCTGAGGGCAGCCTTGCAGATGCGCTCGATGTCATCCAGGTGCTGATCGTAGGTACCTTTGGCGCGGTAGAGCATGACCTGGGCCAGGGGCGCATCCGGATAACCGGCGGCGAGCCATTGGTCGATCTGCTTCTGAGCGTCGATGTTCGGGAAGCTTTGCGGGTATTGCAGGTAGAGCGTGGCCAGCGGCAGCAAAGTGCCGGTCTCGCCGTTTTGCGCGGCCTTCTTCAACCAGCTCTCGGCTTCGTGCTGCTCGGCGACGGTGCTGCCCGGCTTGGCTGCCAGCAGGCGCCCCAACCGTACCTGAGCACGGGGGGAGGTCTGGGCAGCGGCGCGGTAGATCGCTTCAGCCTTGCGCATGGCTTCTGGGTCACCGGTGTTGACCTGGATATCGGCCAGGCCGATTTGTGCATCGGCATAGCCCAGGTCGGCCAGTTGCTGGAAGTTCTGCTGCGCAAGTTCGGTGTCACCGTTCTGCAGCGCCTGATTGGCCAGGCGCTGGTCGGGAAGCCCGGCGCAACCGGCCAGGCTGATTGCAATGGCCAGGCCCAGTAGCGCGGGATGCGTCAGGGTTCTTCTCGTTGCCACAGGCATTCTCCTTCGCACGCTCAACTTAGAGGCCTTTGGCCGTGGCTTTGTCGATCAACCAGTTCATCGAGCCACGGTCGCTGTAGACCTCCACTGGACGACCGGCCAAGGCGCTGCTGATCGGCGCGTCGGGTTTGATCTGTACGCGCAGGTCGGAGGACAGGGCATCTGGCAACAGGTTGGTGCTGGAGACGATCTGACCTTCGCGGGTGGCGTCTTCGCCGGCGATCTGGAAGCTCACGCGGGTGCCAGGACGCACGTCGTTGATCTGGCGATAGGTGAAGCGCGCATCGATGTTGGCCTGGGCATCACGCGGCAGCATCTTGTAGATGATGTCGCCCTTGCTGGCGAACTGACCATCCGGGACAAGTTGCTCGGCGACGATGCAGTCGCACGGCGAGGTCAGGGTGCCGGTCAGTTGCTTGCCGAACATTTCGGTGATTTTCGCCGGGGTCAGCTGGGCGTCGTCCAGGTGGTCCTTGAGCACGTCGAGCATGCTGGTGCTGAACGTCGCCAGTGGCGCGCCCTTGGCAGCCTGGGCATTGACGGCAACCAGGCTGTTGACTGTGCCGTCGCGCGGCATGGTGATGTTGCTCGACGGGATGGTCACCACGCCCGATACCGCGTGGCTGACGAAGTACAGACCGTAAACCGATTTGGCCACGAAGCCGAAGGCGGCCAGGCCGACCACGAAGATACCGAGGCTGAAGGTCACCGCACGCAAGCGGCCGAGGGTCGACATGCCATGGTTGGTGCCGCCGCGCTTGCGCGCCTTGGTGAAGTTGTCGCGCTGCAGGGTCCCCAGCACGCCGCCCATGGTGACCAACTCGCCGCTCAGGTGCGAGGTGATCAGGTGGCGCAGGGTGGCGATGTCCTGTTGGTCGAGGTTCTGGAAGGCGCAGCCGGCGCGGCCGTCGCTGTCGAGCGAGCGCACCTGGAACTCGATGTCCATGCCCAGGCCGAGGTTGTCGATGACGAACATCATCCGGCCTCGGTACACCTCGCCCTGTGCCAGGGTTTTCTTGGTGACGATGCTGAAGCCACCAGCAGAAAGGTCCTCGACCTTGGCTTCGAAGGTTTCGCGATTCGGGCCGATGTAGCGCAGCTTGGCCGGGATTTTGACCCGAGCGTGCTGGCGCTGAGCTTCGGATTCATGGACAACATTGACGTTCACGGCTGTATTCATGGCGATTATTCCTACTTAATCCATTGGGTTCCGGCTCAGACCATCACGAACAGCACAGCAACAAAGATGCTGGCGGCCGAGAAGGTCATGGTCCGGGAGGACCAGGTGTTGAACCATTGTTGAAAGCTGGCGAGATCACGCTTGAGCGAGGTGGGCTGACGCGTCCAGGATTGCTTGTCGAGGCGGAAGAAAACGTAGATTTTCATCATGGCGCCGACGATCTGGTTGTAATACAGAATCATTGGGTAAGCCGGCCCGACCTTGTGCCCGGAGCACAGCAGCATGACGGTCAGGATCAAACGGGTGATGCCGATCCACAACAGGTAAACCAACAGGAAGTTGATGCCATACATGAGGCTGGCGATGATTGACGCCGTGAGCCCCAACAGACTGGTCCACATCGAAACACGCTGGTCGAACAAGACCACGGAGGTAAACAGCCCCAGGCGTCCTACGCCCAGGCCCAGCGCTCGGGAGTTCTGCCGCAGGTTGTTGCCGTACCAGCGGTACATCAACTTGCGACTGGCTTTGAGGAAGCTCTTTTCCGGTGGGTGCTCAACGGTGTGAATGTTGGCATCCGGTACGTAGAAGGTGTCGTAGCCCAGGCGCATCAGGCTGAACCAGCTGGACTTGTCGTCGCCGGTCAGGAACTTGAAGCGGCCCAGACGCCAATGGTCGATCGAGTCGCTTTCGACGTCGGCGATGAATTCCGGGTTGGTCACCACCGAGGCGCGGAACACCGACATCCGCCCGGTCATGGTCAGCACTCGCTTGGACAGGGCCATGGAGCACATGTTGATGTGGCGCTGGGCGAAACGCAGCTTGTGCCATTCGCTCATGATGTAGCCGCCGCGTACTTCGCAGAACTCGTTGGTGGTCAGGCCACCGACGTTGCCGTACAGGCGGAACCACGGCACGGTCTTGCGCACTACGCCTTCGGCCAGCACGGTATCGCCGTCGATTACCGCAACCACTGCATCGTCGTCCGGCAGGTGGCGCGAGATGGCGCGGAAACCGTAGGCCAGGCCGTCGCGTTTGCCGGTACCGGCGATGCGCACGAAGTCGAGGGAAACGCGGTCAGGCGGGGCCATTTTCTGCCACAGGCTCTTGACCAGCAGTTCGTCGGACATCTCGACCAGCGAGCAAACCACAGTGGTGGGGTAGCCGCAGTCGATGGCTTCGCGAATCACCGAGCTGTACACCTGGGCGGTGGTCAGGGCGTCGATACGGAAGCTGGTGACCATCAGGAATACGTGGGACGGGTCGGCATCGTCACCCAGCTTGCGCACTTTGCGCCGCAGGTGCGGATAGACCACGTAGAGGAACAGCATGCCGCGCACGAAGTGCGTTGCACCCATCGAGTAGCGCCAGATGCCAATGGCGCCAATCAGGAAAATGAAGTCTTTCGACGCGGGGTCGAAAGTGGTGGCCGGCAGCATGAGCGCCAGGGCCATCAGGAACACCAGGTAGAACATCCAACCGGAAGCCTGGAGTAGGCCGTGCTTGAGCCTTTGCATGATCTGCATCCATGTGGGAATCGGGCCAGTGATAACGGGTCATTGATTGGCCCGAATCGTTCAAGGCATGCGCAGGGCCCGAAGGCCCCGCGCAGGTCCAGCCTTACTTACCAGCAGATGCCTTCGGTACGGGCAGCGGCGTCGGTGGTCTTGGTCATGAAGCCGACCAGGTCGATGACCTGCTTGCCTTCCGGTACGTTGCTGGCCAGGGCACGGAAGCGCTCGTCACGGTTGCCGAGGATGATCACATCGGAATGGGCGATCACCGCGTCGAAGTCCGAGTTGAGCAGGGACGAGACGTGGGGGATCTTCGATTCGATGTAATCCTTGTTGGCGCCGTGGACGCGAGCGTATTCGACGTTGGCGTCGTAGATGCTCAGGTCGAAGCCTTTGCCGATCAGCATTTCGGCCAGTTCCACCAGCGGGCTTTCGCGCAGGTCATCGGTGCCGGCCTTGAAGCTCAGGCCCAGCAGGGCGACTTTGCGCTTGTCCTTGGAATTGACCATGTCGAAGGCGTTCTGCACCTGGGACACGTTGCTGCGCATCAGCGAGTTGAGCAGTGGCGCCTCGACGTCCAGCGAGCTGGCGCGGTAGGTGAGGGCGCGCACGTCCTTGGGCAGGCACGAACCACCGAAAGCGAAGCCTGGGCGCATGTAGTACTGGGACAGGTTGAGCGACTTGTCCTGGCAGACCACGTCCATCACTTCGCGACCATCGACGCCGACCGCCTTGGCGATGTTGCCGATTTCGTTGGCGAAGGTGACCTTGGTGGCGTGCCACACGTTGCAGGTGTACTTGATCATCTCGGCCACTTCGATGTCCTTGCGGATGATCGGAGCGTCGAGTTCTTCGTACAGCGCCTGCAGGACATCGCCTGAAGCCTGGTCGAGTTGACCGATAACGGTCATCGGCGGCTTGTCGTAGTCCTTGATCGCCGTGCTTTCACGCAGGAACTCAGGGTTGACCGCGACGCCGAAGTCGACACCGGCCTTTTTGCCCGAGCAGTCTTCGAGAATCGGGATCACCACATTCTTGACGGTGCCCGGCAGCACGGTGCTGCGCACCACGACGGTGTGGCGGGTCGCTTTGTCACGCAGTACCAGGCCGATTTCGCGGCAGACGGATTCGATGTAGTCGAGTTCCAGGTCGCCGTTCTTCTTGCTAGGGGTTCCCACGCAGATCATGGAAAGGTCAGTAGCGCGGATGGCTTCGGCGAAGTCAGTTGTACCGCGCAGGTTGCCCTTCTTGATCCCTTGTTCCAGAAGTTCTCCCAGACCCGGTTCAACAATTGGCGATTTTCCGTTATTGATCAGATCGATCTTGGCTTTGGAGACATCCACGCCAACAACGTCGTGACCACGTGCAGAAAGGCAACCGGCGCAGACTGCACCGACATAACCCAGACCAAAGATGCTGATACGCATCGCATTCACCTCATTGTTTATCACGCCAGCTCTACTGACAGAGCCAGACTGGGGGTTTGAATAACCAGCAGTTTTCAGGCACTCGAAAGTGCAACAACTTAATGCTGCAAATCACGGCGCAGGCATAATTAAGAACCCGGTGCCCAAGAAGGTGCACCTAAGTTGGGCGCTCAGGACCCGTAGAACACGGGCTCGCCCTAGAATGTAGCCAGCCTTTATTACAATTAATCTCGTTGTTATTCTTGTACGTGTTTTCAGTCCGGTTATATACCTTGTGAATCAAGCACTTGAGACGTCATGTTTGAGCTCTGTAGTGCAGCTCGGGCTTGGCCAGATGCTGAGGATAATTGGGTGCGTTCTCTCCTGAGAATAACCTGCCGACCCGTTTGGGATCGACTGAGTCAACTTCTTCCGGCGCTGCCGCCGGTGCCCTTGCGAGTCGCTGTGTACGTCATCTCTCACACGCTGCAAGAGAATCGTTACGGGTGGTATGAGCGACATATCCCCTATGAAGTTCCTGAGCAGGATGACCGCTGGTGAATTTTTTTTCATCGCCACGATTATTTTGGGTAATGGCATTGAGCCACCAATGGCTGTTTCGTCCTTTAGAATTGGGCGGTTAGAGGGTCGCGATATTTTTGTGCCAGCACTAAAAAATATTTGGTGAAAAGGGTAAAAAAAATGTGAAGTGCGAGTGCTAATACAATTAGCAAGTGCACCAGTAATATTAACTTGGCGTCATGAAACTGTCAGTTGGGGGTTGTGCACGATGATTTTGCAGCAATAGGGCGGCGTGCCCGGGCGGCCACGCCGATGAGCGGTCACGATTATTCGTCGGGATGGTCGCGCAGAAACACCAGATTGTCGGCAGTGGAGTCCTTGGCGTTGAACCGGTAGCCCTGGCTGTCGAATGCCTTGAGGTGTTCAGGATCGTTTATGCGCTCGGTAATGACGAAGCGGCTCATCAAGCCCCGGGCTTTTTTTGCATAGAAGCTGATGATCTTGTATTGGCCATTCTTGAGGTCGCGAAACTCGGTATTGATCACCCGTGCTTGTAGCGCCTTGCGTTTGACCGCGCTGAAGTACTCGTTGGAAGCCAGGTTGAGCAGTACGTCGTCGCCTTGTGCGGCCAGAGCCTGGTTGAGCCACTCGCTGATGCGCTCGCCCCAGAAGGCGTAGAGGTCCTTGCCGCGCGCATTGGCCAGTTTGGTGCCCATCTCCAGGCGATACGGCATCATCAGGTCGAGCGGGCGCAGCAGGCCATAGAGGCCCGAAAGCATGCGCAGGTGTTGCTGGGCGTAGTCCAGCGCCTGCTCGTCGAGGCTGGTGGCATCCAGACCGGTGTAGACGTCGCCCTTGAACGCCAGCAGCGCCTGCTTGGCGTTGTCGAGGGTGAACGCCGGATTCCAGCTGCCGAAACGCGCGGCATTGAGGCCGGCGAGCTTGTCGGAGAGGTGCATCAGCTCGCTGATCTGCGCCGGGCTGAGGTCGCGCAACTGGCCAATCAGTTCCTGAGAGTGGTCCAGATACTGCGGCTGGGTGAAGCGCTGAGTCGTCGGCGGGGTGTCGTAGTCGAGGGTCTTTGCGGGTGATATCACCATCAGCATGTCGGTGTCTCCTTCGGGTCGTGACGGGATTCTAGGGAGATAGACACGCAAACTCTAGCTATAGGTGGGATAGAAGCTTTAGCATCGGGCAATAACGTTGCGGTGAATGCACCGGCTTCTTCGCCGCCGACCGCGCAACCTTGCCCCCTACAATGGATGTGTTTGCACCGTTGGAGCAAAGCTTGCTCGCGAAGACGATATTTAAAGCGCCACTGAACCCGATCCTTATATACCCGGAGAACTGCTTTTGCGTTTCGCCCTGTCGTTGGCTTTTTTACTGATCTGCCTGAACGTCGCCGCCGCGGAACCGCCGGCCGCCGTGCTTGATCGGGCCAATTGGCCCGAGGCACTCACCACCCCGGTGTTGTTCGACGTCGCCTCGCGTGCCGAAGTACTGGGTTTCGCCCGTGAACTGAGCGATACCGAGCTGCTGAGCGAGGAGGCTCTGGCCCAGCGCCTGGACCTGCGACAGATCAACATGGAGGCCATCAACGCCCTGCGCCAGCGCCTGTGGGATCGCCTTTGGGAAAACTACAACAACGCTCAACAAAGTTGCGAGCAGGACGCCTCGTTCTGTTACCTCATCGAGGATGAGACCGCGTTGCGTCGCGAAGCGGCGACGTTCCAGGTGGCCAACGATTCCTTTTATGCGAAGTGGCTGATACCCGGCAAGCAGTTCAACGTCGACTACATCGACGAGCTGCTGCACATGGCAGCGTTGTTTCCGCAGATCAGCAGCGAGGTGACGCGCTTCAACGATCAGGAACGCAATGGCGATGATTTCAAGGACCGGGTGTTCTTGCTCACCTTCGACGGCGGTCCCAGCCTGGCCCCGGGCGGGACCGACTGGATGACCGATTATCTGCGCAAGCAGAAGATGTCGGCGACCTTCTTCGTGCTGGGCAACAGCGTCGAGCTGCGCCGCGATCACCAGCCCGACGAGGATCTGCAGGCCATCTACGCCGATCAATGCGTCGGCGTGCAGGGCTGGCAGTATCGCTCGCACAGCCAGTGGAACGACTGGAAAGACTCGATCCAGCGCAGCGTTGCGCTGGTCCGGGCGCAATTGCCTGGCAGTTTCGTGCCGTTGTTCCGACCTCCGTATGGCCAGCGTCGTGCCGACAGCGGCGCCTTTTTTGCCGCGCAACAGCTGCAGGTGGCGTTGTGGAATATCGACTCGGAAGACGGCCAGTTGACTGCGGCGCAGTCAGCGGATCGGGTGATCACGTTGATGCTGTTGTGGCGCAAGGGGATCATTGCCTTTCACGATGTCCAGGACCGCGCCAAGGTGGCGGTGCCGTTGATTCTGAACCAGACGGTGGAAAGCGGAATTGCCTGGGAAGAGTGCCATCAGTTTGACTGAAAGCCACGTTCCATATGGCGTGCGCGGTTTTTTGCAGAAAAATATTCTGGCGGTGCAGGTGGGGTGGACTTCCGACTGTAGCGGCGCTTTGGGCTGACGCCAAGCGCTATTCGTCCCATCATCAAATAAACTTCAAAAAACTGTCAAAGTGCTTTTTATCGTCATGGGTTTTGCGGTATCAAGACGTCAGACCGCCGAAACCTGCAACACAGGTGGCGTCTTCAACCGGACCATACCTGGTTAGTGGTGCCCTGCCTCAAGGGCATCGTTCGGCGGCTACTTCGCGGCGCAGCACCGTTCAGGTCCTGCGTTGACTGGCTCCCACACAGGTGACCGAGTATGGATGATCAAGGACGCAGCACTTCCTCCACCCAGCCAATCCTTTATGTGCTCGATACCAACGTACTGATTCACGATCCCAACGCGCTGCTCAACTTTGAAGAACACCACGTCGCCATCCCGATGACCGTTCTGGAGGAACTCGACAAGCTTAAAAGCGGCAAGCATTCCGTGGCTGCCGAATGTCGTCAGGCCATTCGCCTGATCGACAAGACCCTCGGTGAAGCTTCCCCTGCGGACGTCGAAAAGGGCGTGCCGATCCAGCGCGGCAAGGGTGACCCCAAGGGGTTCCTGTCGATCCTCATGAACAAGCGTGCCGAACCGGACAGCCTGCTGCCCGAGCACCTTAACGACAACATCATCATCAACCAGTTGATCGACCTGCATGCAGCACAGCCGCAGCTCAGCGTGATCCTGGTCACCAAAGACATCAACATGCGCCTCAAGGCCCGGGCGTGCGGGATCGAGGCCGAAGATTACAGTACCGATCAACTGGTCGACGACGTGTCCTTGCTGTCGCGCGGCTATCACACCCTCACCGGATCGTTCTGGGATCGTGTCGCCAAGGTCGACACCCGCCAGGACCACGGCCGTACCTGGCACCGTGTACAGCTCACCGAAATGCTGCCAGCGGTCCACATGAACGAGTTCATCATTGACGAGCAAGGCTTCGTCGGCTGGGTCAAGGGCGTCAAGCCGGACGAGCTGCTGATCCTCGACATGCACCAGGAACCTTTGCTGCACCAGGAAGCCTGGGGCCTCAAGCCGCGGGATATCTACCAGGGCCTGGCGCTGTTCGCCTTGCTCGATCCGGATATCCATCTGGTCAACCTGTCGGGCGCAGCAGGCTCGGGTAAAACCATCCTGGCGCTGGCGGCGGCGATCGAACAGACCATGGTCACCAAGCGCTATCGGCGCATCATCGCCACGCGCAGCGTGCAGGGCCTGGACCAGGAAATCGGCTTTCTGCCGGGCACCGAAGCGGAAAAAATGGAGCCTTGGCTGGGGGCCATTACCGACAACCTCGAAGCCTTGCACATGGATGACGAGAACACCCATGGCAGCGTCGATTACATCCTCAGCAAAGTGCCGTTGCAGTTCAAGTCGCTCAACTACATCCGTGGCCGCAGCTTCCAGCAAAGCCTGATTCTGATCGACGAGTGCCAGAACCTCACGCCGCACCAGATGAAAACCATCATCACCCGTGCCGGCAGCGGTTCCAAGGTGATCTGCCTGGGCAACCTGGCGCAGATCGACACGCCTTACCTGTCCGCCACCAGCTCGGGCCTTACCTATCTGACGGAGCGCTTCAAGGATTTCCCGCAAGGCGTGCATATCACCCTGCAAGGGGTACCGCGCTCGATTCTGGCCGAATACGCCGAGTCGCATCTGTAACGAGCCTGGCTTGCCTGTGAGGGTGAGTTGGATGGCCTCTTCGCGAGCAAGCTTTGCTCCCACGGGTGTACGCCTGTGGGAGCAAGGCTTGCCCGCGAACGCGGCATTCGATCCGGCGCTATCTTACGATTCGCATCGACTTGGCATCGGGGGTAAAATCCCCCGACTTGCCCAGGAATACTCATTGTGCTCACTCATCTCGACGCCCAAGGCCGTGCCAACATGGTCGATGTCACGGATAAAGCCGTGACCCATCGCGAGGCCGTGGCCCAGGCCTTCATTCGTATGCTGCCGCAGACCCTGCAGATGATCGTCGACGGCGGCCACCCCAAAGGCGACGTCTTTGCGGTCGCGCGTATCGCTGGCATTCAGGCGGCGAAAAAAACTTCCGATCTGATCCCGTTGTGCCATCCGCTGATGCTGTCCAGCGTCAAGGTCGAGCTCAGTGCCGAAGGCAGCGACCGAGTGCGGGTGGTGGCGCGCTGCAAGTTGTCCGGGCAGACCGGCGTCGAGATGGAAGCCCTGACGGCAGCCAGTGTCGCCGCGCTGACGATCTACGACATGTGCAAGGCGGTGGACCGCGGCATGGTCATCGAGCAGGTCCAGTTGCTGGAAAAAGTCGGTGGCAAGAGCGGGCATTTCCAGGCGGATCCGCTGTGAGCATCAAGGTGCTGTATTTCGCCCGTTACCGTGAAGCGCTGGGGCTGGGGGAGGAGGTCGTCGAGGGCGACTTTGCCACGGTCGGTGCGTTGCGCGAGCATTTGCTTGGCCGGGGCGATCGCACGCTGCTGGGCGAGCGCACTCTCATGTGCGCGCGCAATGAAGAGCTGTGCGGGCTAGGGGAGCCGCTGACACCCGGCGATGAAGTGGCGTTTTTCCCTACCGTCACAGGGGGCTGAGATGGTGATCAGGGTGCAGAGTGCCGTGTTCGACCCCGGAGCCGAGCTCAACGCGTTGCACGCCGCCAATACGGGCGTGGGCGCCGTCGTCGGCTTCGTGGGCTATGTGCGCGACTTCAACGATGGTCTGGATGTGCGCGGGATGTTCCTCGAGCACTACCCCGGGATGACTGAAAAGGCCCTGGCGAAGATCGTCGTCGAAGCCGAGCAGCGCTGGCCGCTGCTCAAGGTAGAGGTGTTGCATCGGATCGGGGCACTGGCGCCGGGTGAGCCTATCGTCTTCGTCGGTGTCGCCAGCGCGCACCGGCAGGCGGCGTTCGAGGCGTGCGACTTTGTGATGGACTATCTCAAGACCCGCGCCGCGTTCTGGAAGAAGGAAGACACCGCCGATGGCCCGCGTTGGGTCGAGGGGCGGGACAGCGACAAGGCTGCGGCCAGGCGCTGGGACTGACCGCCCGTGTAGCGAGGGGCTTGCCCCCGACGCTGGATCAGCCCCCCTCGCTACAGGTTGGAATCAAGCGTCTGCGGCTGGCGGTGCCGGGCGCTTGCGCTCCACCGGCACGAGCAACTCGGCCGGCGGCGTTTCGCAGCTGATCTTGTGTCCCAGCAGCGCCTCGATGGACGGTAGCTGGTAGGAGTCGTCTTCTCCGGCAAAGCTGATCGACACGCCGCTGGCGCCCGCCCGACCAGTACGACCGATACGGTGCACGTAGTCATCCGGGACTTCCGGCAGGGTGAAGTTGATCACATGGCTGATGCCGTCGATGTGAATTCCGCGGCCCGCCACGTCGGTGGCCACCAATACGCTGATGCGGCCTTCGCGGAAATTTTCCAAGGTCTTGATGCGTTTGTGTTGCGGCACATCCCCCGACAGCTGCGCGGCATTGACGCCGTCGCGTACCAGTTTCTCTTCGATACGGCGCACTTCGTCCTTGCGGTTGGCGAAGACGATCACCCGTTCCCAGTTGTTCTGGGTCACCAGGTTGTACAGCAGGCGGTACTTGTCGGCCCCGGCCACGGCATAGACATGCTGCTCGACGGTGTCGCTGGCGACGTTCTCGGGCTCGATCTCGACGATGGCAGGGTCAGTGGTCCATTGCTTGGCCAGGTTCATCACGTCTTCGGTGAAGGTGGCCGAGAACAGCAAGGTCTGGCGTTCGGCCTTGGGCGGTGTCTGGCGGATGATCTGGCGGACTTGCGGAATGAAACCCATGTCGAGCATGCGATCGGCTTCGTCCAGCACCATGACCTCGACCATATCCAGGTGCACTTCACCACGCTGGTTGAAATCGAGCAGGCGGCCCGGGGTGGCCACGAGGATGTCGCAGTGGCGCGCTTCGAGCAGCTTGAGCTGCTTGTCGAACTCCATGCCGCCGACGAACGTCATGACGTTGAGGCCGGTGTACTTGGTCAGATCGGCCGCGTCCTTGGCGATCTGGACCACCAGTTCACGGGTGGGGGCGATGATCAGTGCTCGCGGCTCGCCCATGTAGCGTTCCTTGGGCGGGGGCGTCTGCTGCAGCTGAGTGATGATCGAGATCAAAAAGGCGGCGGTCTTGCCGGTGCCGGTCTGGGCGCGGCCGATGGCATCCTTGCCCTTGAGCGTAAAGCCAAGCACCTGCGCCTGAATCGGCGTGCAGTAAGGGAAGCCGAGGTCATGGATGGCATGCATCAGGTCGGCTGACAACGGGAAATCGTGAAAGCGGGTCTTGCCCTCTTGCGGCTCGACGGCGAAATCTTCCAGCTTCCAGGTGCTGGCCGCAGGTTTCGGCTGGCGTCGAGGGCGCTGCGCTTGGCGCGGCGCGTGGTCCGTCAGCAATGGGCTGGCGTGCACCACGTTGCTCTCTATCACGCTGCTCTTGATTACCGACGCGCTGACATCCCGGTGCCCGGCGGTCGGCAGCGCCGTCTCGGGCGCGGCGGCGACGTTCAGCTCGGCCGTGGTTTTGGGCACGTTCTCGGCGGGCTGATCAAGGGCAACGGGGGAGCGGGTGGAAGCAGTCGTTACGGGGGCGAGCGGCTCAGCCTCGCTTTTACCGAACATTTTCTTGAGTGCTTTGAGCACGGTCTTCTCATCGGTTGGTTAAGGAATGTACGCCGGGCAGTGTAATGCAAGAATCGGGCTCGGCGTAGTGGCTGGCGCATTGCGCTACAGCCACCGGGGCCATTGCTGCGATGCGGTACGGCGATTCAGCCTAACCGCGCGGCCAACCAGGCAGCGATGTCCTTGATTTCTTTGGGTAACACTTCATGGCCCATTGGGTATTCGTGCCAGGTAACGGTGACGTTCTGATCTTTTAGCCAGTCATGCGCCGTGCGGCCCATGGAATAGGGCACTACAGTGTCCTGTGTGCCGTGCAGGCAAAGCGCCGGAATGGCCCGTTGGCTTTCGGCCACTCTGCCGCCGGCGGCGAAGGTCGGTGCGTAGGTCGAGAGGGCGATGACGCCGCCGAGTGCCTGCTGTGCTTTCACGAAGGCCGTGTGATAGACCACGGCGCCACCCTGGGAAAAACCGGCAAGGAAAATCCGCTGGGGCTGGATGCCTGCCTGAATCTGATCTTCAATCAAGTCCAGGACGTGCTGCGCAGAGCCTTCCAGCTCGTCCTCATCAATGGCGCGGCTGCCGGGGCTCATGGCCTTGATGTCGTACCAGCTGGGCATTTCATAGCCGCCATTGACGGTCACTGCACGGGTCGGTGCCTGGGGCAGGATGAAACGCGTGGTGGTCAGGCTGGCCATCAGCATCTGAGCGACCGGCTCGAAATCGAACCGATCGGCGCCCAGGCCGTGGAGCCATATGACACAGGCATCGGCGGTGATCAGGTGCTTGGGTTGCAGGATAAGTGGCTCGGTCATGACTGCTCCTTATTGGTGCGCACGGCATTTTTGAGTGCGTTAGAAAAGTGCGTGCGGTATCGATTTGAAATGTTGACGTGTCAATTTGAAAAGAGAATGTCGCAAGGCTACAAGTTTTGCGCTTGACGCGCACTTAAACGCTTCGGCTCTCAACTATGGTATGCCCTTTGCTACACAACCCCTGAATGAAGGCGCGCTCCTCGTTGGTAACACCCGGCGGTAGAAGCCGCAGGGGGACGCATAACCCGTCATGCAGATGTTCTACCTTTGTCTGACGGATGGTTGCGAATGGCCGCTCACACAGAGTACCTGCGCTTCGGTCCGGCAAACGATAGGGAATGGTAAGTTTCAACCCGGCACGTAGTTTACGCGTTTCGGATTTTAATCTTGCTGGTTGCGGCGCTCGACCCAAAAAAAAGCCAGCACCGGTCGATTTCGCCTCATAAAGGTGCGGCGCAACTCAAGCTCAGACACAACAAGAGCACATTGGAGGTTTTGAATGAAGATGTTGAAATCCACCCTGGCCGTACTGACCGCTGCAACCGCCCTCGGCGTTGCCAGCTTCGCTCAGGCAGGGACTACCCTTGATGCAATCCAGAAGAAAGGCTTCATCCAGTGCGGTGTCAGCGATGGCTTGCCTGGTTTCTCGGTAGCGGATTCGACCGGCAAGATCAACGGCATCGACGCCGACGTCTGCCGCGCAGTGGCCGCCGCTGTATTTGGCGACGCCACCAAGGTCAAGTTCAGCCAGCTGAACGCCAAGGAGCGCTTCACCGCTCTGCAATCCGGCGAAATCGACGTGCTGTCGCGTAACACCACCTGGACCAGCTCCCGTGACGCAGGCATGGGCCTGGTGTTCGCGGGCGTGACCTACTACGACGGCGTCGGCTTCCTGGTGAACAAGAAGCTGGGTGTCAAGAGCGCCAAAGAGCTGGACGGCGCGACCATCTGCATTCAGGCCGGTACCACTACCGAACTGAACGTGGCTGACTACTTCCGCGGCAACAAACTCAAATATACCCCGATCACTTTCGACACCTCCGATGAAAGCGCCAAGTCGCTGGAAAGCGGCCGTTGCGACGTGCTGACTTCCGACAAATCGCAGCTTTACGCACAGCGCAGCAAGCTGGGCTCGCCGCAGGACTACGTGGTTCTGCCGGAAACCATCTCCAAGGAGCCCCTGGGCCCTGTGGTTCGTCGTGGCGACGAAGACTGGATGGCGATCGTCAAGTGGACCCTGTTCGCCATGCTGAACGCTGAAGAAGCGGGCGTCACCTCGAAGAACGTCGAGGAAGAAGCCAAGTCGACCAAGAACCCGGACGTGGGTCGTCTGCTGGGTGCTGACGGCGAATACGGCAAAGACTTGAAGCTGCGCAAGGACTGGGTCGTGCAGATCGTCAAGCAGGTCGGCAACTACGGTGAAGTGTTCGAGCGCAACCTCGGCAAGAGCACTCCGCTGGCCATCGACCGCGGTCAGAATGCCTTGTGGAACAACGGCGGTATCCAGTACGCACCTCCAGTGCGCTGATCGGCTGAACGCCCGGTAGCTTGAAGGCTACCGGGCGTTGCTCGTTTCATTTCTCCTGGGGCATTCAATGCAAAATCAAATCGGCGCACCCAAAGGGTTTTCCCTGACCGATCCACGTGTGCGTGCGTGGCTATTCCAGATCATCACGGTGCTCGCGGTGATCTCGCTGGGCTGGTTTCTGTTCGACAACACACAAACCAACCTGCAACACCGAGGCATCACCTCGGGCTTTGGCTTCCTGCAGAACAGTGCCGGTTTCGGTATTGCTCAACATCTTATTGACTACAAAGAATCGGACAGTTACGCACGGGTCTTCCTGATCGGGCTGTTGAACACTTTGCTGGTCACCTTCATCGGCATCATCCTGGCGACCTTGCTGGGTTTCGTGCTCGGTGTGGCGCGGTTGTCCAAGAACTGGATGATCAACAAGCTGGCGACGGTCTACATCGAAATCTTCCGTAATATCCCGCCGCTGTTGCAGATCCTGTTCTGGTATTTCGCGGTGTTCCTGACCCTGCCGGGGCCGCGTGCAGCGCATAGCATCCTGGGGTACTTCTTCGTCAGCAGCCGCGGCCTGAACATGCCGGCGGCGATTCCTGCTGCGGGTGTATGGCCCTTCGTGATCGCCGTGGTCATCGCCATCGTCGCGATCGTGGTGATGTCGAAATGGGCCACCAAGCGCTTCGAAGAAACCGGCGTGCCGTTTCACAAGTTCTGGACCGGTCTGGCCTTGATCATCGTGATCCCCGCGCTGAGCACGCTGATCTTTGGCGTGCCGTTGCACTGGGAGCTCGCCCAGCTGCAAGGTTTCAACTTCGTGGGTGGCTGGGTGATGATCCCCGAGCTGCTGGCGTTGACCTTGGCGCTGACGGTATATACCGCGGCCTTCATCGCCGAAATTGTGCGTTCGGGTATCAAGTCGGTCAGCCATGGCCAGACCGAAGCCGCGCACTCTTTGGGGCTGCGCAATGGTCCGACGCTGCGCAAGGTCATCATTCCGCAGGCGCTGCGGGTGATCATCCCGCCGCTGACCAGCCAGTACCTCAACCTGGCGAAGAACTCGTCGCTGGCCGCCGGTATCGGTTACCCGGAAATGGTCTCGCTGTTCGCCGGTACGGTGCTCAACCAGACCGGTCAGGCGATCGAAGTGATTGCCATCACCATGAGCGTCTACCTGGCCATCAGTATCAGCATTTCCTTGCTGATGAACTGGTACAACAAGCGCATTGCGCTGATCGAACGGTGAGGATGCGCCCATGAGCACTCATAATTTCAAACCTGACATGCCGCCACCGGGCAAGGTCTTCGGGCCGATGGCCTGGATGCGCAACAACCTGTTCGATGGCTGGTTCAATACGCTGCTGACACTGGTCGCGGTGTACCTGATCTACCTGATCATCCCGCCACTGCTCGAGTGGGCGATCTTCAAGGCCAGCTGGGTCGGTACGACCCAGGCCGATTGCAACAAGGAAGGCGCGTGCTGGGTGTTCATCATCCAGCGCTTCGGTCAGTTCATGTACGGCTACTACCCGGCGGAATTCCGCTGGCGCGTCGACCTGACCGTGGTCCTGGCAATCATCGGCGTGGTGCCGCTGTTCATCGCCAAGGTGCCGAAGAAGGGCTACTACGGGCTGGGCTTCATCATCCTGTACCCGATCATCGCGTACTTTCTGTTGCACGGCGGCGCTTTCGGCCTCGAGAACGTCGCGACCAGCCAATGGGGCGGCCTGATGCTGACCCTGGTGATCGCCGTGGTCGGTATCGCCGGCGCCTTGCCGCTGGGCATTCTGCTGGCGCTGGGCCGTCGTTCGAACATGCCGGCGGTGAAGGTGGTCTGCGTGACCTTCATCGAGTTCTGGCGTGGCGTACCGTTGATCACCGTGCTGTTCATGTCTTCGGTGATGCTGCCGCTGTTCCTGCCTGAAGGCATGAACTTCGACAAACTGCTGCGGGCACTGATCGGTGTGATCCTGTTCCAGTCGGCCTACGTTGCCGAAGTGGTCCGTGGTGGCATGCAGGCCATTCCCAAGGGGCAGTACGAAGCCGCGGCCGCCATGGCGCTGGGCTACTGGCGCACGATGGGCCTGGTGATCCTGCCGCAAGCCCTGAAGATGGTGATCCCGGGGTTGGTCAACACCCTGATCGCGCTGTTCAAGGATACGAGCCTGGTGATCATCATCGGCCTGTTCGACCTGCTCAACAGCGTCAAGCAAGCGTCCGCCGACCCTAAATGGTTGGGCATGGCGACCGAGGGCTATGTATTCGCCGCCCTGGTCTTCTGGATTTTCTGTTTCGGTATGTCCCGCTACTCCCAGTATCTGGAGCGCAAGCTGGACACTGGCCACAAGCGTTAGGAGTTATCCCATGAGCGAAGCGATCAAACAGCCAGCGGGCGCCCCGGGCATCATCCAGATGCAAGGCGTCAACAAGTGGTACGGCCAGTTCCACGTACTGAAAGACATCAACCTCAATGTGCAACAGGGTGAGCGGATCGTGCTGTGTGGGCCTTCGGGCTCGGGCAAGTCGACCACCATCCGTTGCCTCAATCGTCTGGAAGAACACCAGAAGGGCACCATCATCGTCGACGGCGTCGAGCTCACCAACGATCTCAAGCAGATCGAGTCGGTGCGTCGTGAAGTCGGCATGGTGTTCCAGCACTTCAACCTGTTCCCGCACCTGACCATTCTGCAGAACTGCACCTTGGCGCCGATGTGGGTGCGCAAGATGCCCAAGCGCCAGGCTGAAGAAATCGCCATGCACTACCTGCAGCGCGTACGGATTCCGGAGCAGGCCCACAAGTTTCCGGGGCAGCTGTCCGGCGGCCAGCAGCAGCGTGTGGCGATTGCCCGAGCACTGTGCATGAAGCCCAAGATCATGCTGTTCGACGAGCCGACTTCGGCACTCGATCCGGAGATGGTCAAAGAGGTACTGGATACCATGATCGGCCTGGCCGAAGACGGCATGACCATGCTCTGCGTGACCCACGAAATGGGCTTCGCGCGCACCGTGGCCAACCGGGTGATCTTTATGGACAAGGGCGAAATCGTCGAACAGGCAGCGCCTAACGACTTCTTCGATAACCCGCAGAGCGACCGTACGCGGATGTTCCTCAGCCAGATCCTGCATTGATTGGTTGAAGCGCATCGTCATGATAAGCCCGGGCTCAGGTCCGGGTTTTTTTCGGCCCGTTAAAACAGCTCGGGTTGACCGGGCAGGGTGCAACTGCCACAGTTGATTGCTAGCCATTCTTGCGAGCCCCCCATGTCGATCCAACCCCAGCAGGCCGCCTCGGTCCCCGAGCCTGTGTCGATAACGACCACTGAAGGCCCTTTGCCTGCCACTGCATCTACTATTGCTTCTGAACCTGTCACGACTCCTGGGTCTGCTCCCGTGGAAGCGAGCTCTGCCTGCGAAACCCTCCCTGCAAACCCGATAATTTCCCGCCGCTGGCTGCTCTTGCTCGGCCTGGTGCTGGTCGCGCTCAACCTGCGTCCGGCGCTGTCGAGCATGGCGCCGCTGCTGGGCGAAGTGTCTGCCGCCTTGGGGCTGTCTGGCACCCAGGCGGGTTTGCTGACCACTCTACCCGTGCTGTGCCTGGGCCTGTTCGCGCCGCTGGCACCGTTGCTGGCCCGGCGCCTGGGCAGTGAGCGGGTAGTGCTGCTGATCTTGCTGGTACTGGCGGCGGGCATCGGTTTGCGCAGCCACTTTGGCGTGGCCGGGCTATTCGCCGGCAGCCTGGTGGCCGGGGCCAGTATTGGGATCATCGGCGTGTTGCTGCCGGGCATCGTCAAACGCGACTTCGCCCGGCAGGCCGGGATGATGACCGGCGTCTACACAATGGCCCTGTGCCTGGGGGCGGCGTTGGCGGCAGGCAGCAGCGTACCGATCAGCAAGGTGCTTGGCGGGCATTGGCAGTTGGGGCTGGGTTTCTGGCTGCTGCCGGCGCTGTTGGCGGCGGTGGTGTGGTGGCCGCAGACGCGTACTCTGCATGCCTCGCACCAGGTCGCCTATCGGGTGAGCGGGCTGTTAAAGGATCCGCTGGCCTGGCAGGTGACGCTATTCATGGGCCTGCAATCCTCGCTGGCCTATATCGTCTTTGGCTGGCTGCCGTCGATTCTGGTGGGCCGTGGCCTGTCGGCTGAGGACGCCGGGCTGGTGATGTCCGGGTCGATCATCGTGCAATTGGCCAGTGCGCTGACGGCGCCGTGGTTCGGCACCCGCGGGCGGGATCAGCGGCTGGCGATCGTGGTGGTGATGGCGCTGTCCATGGCCGGCCTGTTCGGTTGCCTGTATGCGCCGCTAGGCGGTTTGTGGGGCTGGGCGGTGGTGCTGGGATTGGGGCAAGGCGGGGTGTTCGCTCTGGCGCTGACCTTGATCGTGCTGCGCTCCCGTGATGCCCATGTGGCGGCCAATCTGTCGAGCATGGCGCAAGGCGTTGGCTACACCATCGCGTCCTTGGGGCCGTTCGCGGTGGGCCTGGTGCATGACGTGACCGGCGGCTGGAGCTCGGTCGGGTGGGTATTCGCGTTTATCGGTATCGCGGCGACGATCGCTGGCATGGGCGCCGGGCGGGCTTTGCAGGTGAATGTAAGCAGCGAGCGGGTGTGATTCTACGGTTGATTGGGTGTTGAAGTTGCTGGCCTCTTCGCGAGCAAGCTTTGCTCCTACAGGTGCAGGACTCAGGATCTGCTCGCACTGTGCAAGCAAGGTTGCGTGTTCGGCCGCGAAGAGCCCGGTGATATCGACACAAATAATATGGCAATCCCTGCGCCGCACCTGCTAAAACTCCCCGCACAACAACTGCTGGACGACCCCTGATGAGCGAAGCCCTGATCCGCGAATTCTATACGGCGTTCAGCCGCCTCGATGCCGAGGCCATGTGCGCCTGCTACAGCAAGGATGTGCTGTTCAGCGATCCGGCTTTCGGTACCTTGCGCGGCGACGATGCCAGGGACATGTGGCGCCTGTTGGCGTCCCGCGCCCAGCAGTTTTCCTTGAGCTTCGATCAGGTCCGCGGCGATGAGCGCGCGGGCGCGGCCCATTGGGTGGCGACGTACCTGTTCAGCCAGACCGGCCGCACGGTGGTCAACGATATCCAGGCGCGCTTCGTGTTTCGCGACGGCAAGATCAGCGAGCATCACGATCAGTTCGACTTCTGGCGCTGGTCGCGTCAGGCGCTGGGAACCCCGGGGCTGTTGCTGGGTTGGACGCCGATGTTGCACCGCAAGGTCAACCAGCAGGCGCTTAAGGGGCTGCGCAGCTTCCAGGCCGGGCGCGCGGGCACTGCGCTCTGATATCCTTCGCGGTATGACTGATCCGATCTGCGCGGCGTTGGCTGCGCCCTCTCCCAAACCCTGGGCCGTGTATCTGGTACGCGCGGCCAACGGTGCCCTGTATTGCGGCATCAGTGACGACCCGCAACGCCGCTTCGCCAAGCATCAAAGTGGCAAGGGCGCACGGTTCTTCGCCTCCAGCCCGGCGGTGGCGCTGGTGTACGTCGAAGTGTGGCCCGACAAGGGCGAGGCGTTGCGCCAGGAGCGGCTGATCAAGCGCCTGCGCAAGAGTGCCAAGGAGGCGCTGGTGGCGGCCTACAGTATTGATCCCGATGGCCCCTTCGCGGGCAAGCCCAGCTCCCACAGGGGGACGACCCCAGAGCCGGCTCCACTGTGGGAGCAAATCTTGCCCGCGAAGAGGCCGGAACAGCCGGTAAATACGCCAGACTGAGCTCGTATCCAATCCCATGGGTAGGCCGATGCTCCGCACGCGGGTAAGCTGAGGAAACAACTTCCAACAGCGGACCGCTGCCCATGTCAGAGCTCATCCTCCACCATTACCCCGCTTCGCCTTTCGCCGAAAAGGCCCGCCTGATGCTCGGCTTCAAGGGCTTGTCCTGGCGTTCGGTGGTGATCCCGCCGATGCTGCCCAAGCCCGATCTGATGCCGTTGACCGGTGGCTATCGCAAGACGCCGGTGCTGCAGGTCGGCGCCGACATCTACTGCGACACGGCGCTCATCGCCCGCCGCCTGGAGCAGGAAAAGGCCCAGCCCGCGCTGTTCCCGGTAGGTCAGGAAATGATCACCGCGACTTTCTCGGCCTGGCTCGATTCGTTCGCGTTCGCCAACTGTGTGGCCCTGATATTCCAGCCGGAGTCGGCGGCACTGCGGTTTGCGCGCTTCTCGCCTGAAGCCCGGCAGGCGTTTATCGAGGACCGCATGAAGCTGTTTTCCGGCGGCACGGCGGTGCGCGTCGCCGTGGAACAGGCCAAGCAGCAGTGGCCGGTGATCATGGCGCGCTTGGAGCAGCAGTTACAGCGCGAGGCGGGCGATTACCTGTTCGGCGAGCCGAGCATCGCCGACTTCTCCATGGCGCACCTATGCTGGTTCCTCAAGGGCACCCCGGTCACCGCACCGCTGGTCGACGCCTATCCGGCCGTGAGCGCCTGGTTCGCGCGAGTTCAGGGCTTCGGCCATGGCGCATCGAGCGAGCTGAGCGCCGAGCAGGCCCTGGATATCGCGCGGGACGCATCACCAGCGCCGTTGCCTGCCGAGCCGTTCGATGACCCTAACGGCTTGCAGGCTGGCGATCTGGTGACGATCGCGGCGGTTGATTACGGTGTCGATGGGGTGGAAGGGGAACTGGTGTATGCGGGCGGTGAGGAATTTATCCTCAAGCGCCAGCATGATCGCGTTGGCACTGTGCATGTGCACTTTCCGCGGCTGGGCTTTCGCGTCGAGAAGCGCTGAAATGTGCGTCGCTTGAACCGGCCTCTTCGCGGGCAAGCCTTGCTCCCACAGGTGTAGGGCTCAGGAGCGGTTAACACTGTGGGAGCAAAGCTTGCTCGCGAAGACGGCAGTCAGACCGCCGCTTATGTCAGTCTTAGCGGCGCTTTAGCTGATCGGTCAGCTGAGTCGGCAGGCCTTTAATGATCAAGGTGCCGGCCTCTTCGTCATATTCGATCTTGGAGCCCAGCAAGTGGGCTTCGAAACTGATCGACAAGCCCTCTGCGCGGCCGGTGAAGCGCCGGAATTGATTGAGCGTACGCTTGTCCGCCGGGATCTCCGGTGACAGCCCGTAGTCCTTGTTGCGGATGTGATCGTAGAAGGCCCGCGGACGCTCCTCGTCGATCAGCCCGGAAAGCTCTTCCAGGGCCATCGGTTCGCCCATTTTCGATTGGCTGCTGGCGTAATCCACCAGGGCTTGGGTTTTCTCTCGGGCGTCTTCCTCGGGCAGGTCCTCGCTCTCGACGAAATCGCTGAAGGCCTTGAGCAGGGTGCGGGTTTCGCCCGGCCCGTCGACGCCTTCCTGGCAGCCGATGAAGTCGCGGAAGTACTCCGACACCTTTTTGCCGTTCTTGCCTTTGATGAACGAGATGTACTGCTTGGACTGCTTGTTGTTCTGCCATTCGGACAGATTGACCCGTGCCGCCAGGTGCAGCTGCCCCAGGTCCAGGTGCCGCGAAGGGGTGACGTCGAGCGCGTCGTTCACGGCAACGCCCTCACTGTGGTGCAGCAGGGCGATGGCCAGGTAGTCGGTCATGCCTTGCTGGTAGTGGGCAAAGACCACGTGGCCGCCGGTGGAGAGGTTGGATTCCTCCATCAGTTTTTGCAGGTGCTCGACGGCGGTGCGGGTGAACCCGGTGAAGTCCTTGTCGCTGTCGAGGTATTCCTTGAGCCAGCCGCTGAATGGATGCGCGCCGGATTCGGCGTGGAAAAATCCCCAGGCCTTGCCCTGCTTGGCGTTATAGCTTTCGTTAAGATCGGCGAGCATGTGCTCGATGGCTTGCGAGGCCTGCAGCTCGGTGTCGCGGGCATGGAGCACAGCGGGGCTGCCGTCGGGTTTCTTGTCGATCAGGTGGACGATGCAATGACGGATCGGCATAGGCTTCTCGGCTGATGAAAAGGGTGCCAGCGTAGCGGGGCGGGCGCTCGCTGCAAAGTCGCCAAGTGTAGCGCAATGGGGAGTGAGACGGTCCATGACCGCCCGGCAATAGGGCCCGGAGCGACACTTTTGGATGTTTTTTGGCCAAATGATCAATAAACCTGACTATTTGCGCCATCAGTGGCGGATATTTATCCGTTGCTGTGCTAGTTTTGCCCGGTCTTGCGCCCTGTTCGGTATCGAACATCGACTGAGCGGCGCGCATCACTCGCAGCTAACTGCTGTCAGGTCGAACCAAACGCCGATTTGCGTATCTACAGTTGCGATTGGCGTGGCATCAATACCCTTGCCAGGCCCCTGCCGGGTCTGGTCCGACGACCGACATTGCACACTGCAATCCAAATGAATTTGATAGGGAAGGAACACCACCATGGCATTAACCAAAGACCAACTGATCGCCGACATTGCTGAAGCCATCGACGCGCCTAAAACCACCGCGCGCAATGCTCTCGAGCAACTGGGCCAAATCGTTGCTGATCAGTTGGAAAATGGCAGCGAGATCACTCTGCCTGGTATCGGCAAACTGAAAATCACCGAGCGTCCAGCTCGCACTGGCCGCAACCCTTCGACTGGCGCTGCCATCGAAATCGCTGCCAAGAAGGTCGTCAAGTTCGTGCCAGCCAAAGTGCTGACCGACTCTGTTAACAAGTAATTGTAAACAGGCTTTCAGAGACCGCGCCGTGGGGTGACCCCGGCGCGGTTTTTTATTGTCTGGTGAAAAGATCAAAAGCTTCGCGGGCAAGCCTTGCTCCTACAGGCGCACGACTCTGGATCGGCAAAACCCTGTGGGAGCCACCCTTGCTCCACAGGCGTACGACTCTGGATCGGCAAAACCCTGTGGGAGCGAGGCTTGCCCGCGAAGAGGCCGGCAAGACTGGCAAATCACTCCGTCTGAAACGTCCAGGCGATAAACCGGCTCTGCTTCTGCCCCTGACCCATCTCGACGACTTTGCTGTTCACCGCCCCGACTTTTTTCAACGCCGCTTGAATGCCCGGCAGGTTGGTGGCCTTCGACACCAGCGTGCTGAACCAGCGCACTTGTTGGCCGAACGCCGCGCTCTCGGCCACTAGTTGGCTGGTAAAGCGAATTTCACCGCCCTCGCACCACAGCTCGTTGTTCTGCCCGCCAAAATTGAGCACCGGCAGTTTGCGCTTCGGATCGGCCTTGCCCAGCGCCCGCCACTTGCGTTCGCTGCCTTTGGTAGCCTCGGCCAGGGAGGCGTGGAAGGGCGGATTGCACATCGTCAGGTCAAAGCGTTCGTCAGGCTGGATAAGGCCCTTGAGGATATGCCTGGGGTCGGCCTGGCGCAGGCTGATGGCTTTTTCCAGGCCGTTGGCCTTGACGATCGCCTTTGCTGAGGCCAGCGCCACAGCGTCGATATCGGAGCCGACAAACTGCCAGCGGTAATCGCTGTAGCCCAGCAGCGGGTAGATCACGTTCGCGCCCACGCCGATATCCAGCACTCGTACGGCGTTGCCGCGTGGGATTTCGCCGCCCTGTTCGGCTGCCAACAGATCCGCCAGGCAGTGCAGATAGTCGGCCCGGCCGGGAATCGGCGGGCACAGGTAGCCTTCGGGAATGTCCCAGTGCTGGATGCCATACAGTGCCCGCAGCAGGGCGCGGTTGAACACCTTGACCGCCGCCGGGTTGGCGAAGTCGATGCTTTCCTTGCCATAGGGATTGATGATCATGAACGCCGCCAGCTCGGGGCTGCTTTTGATCAGTTTGGGGAAGTCGTAGCGGCCCTGGTGGCGGTTGCGCGGGTGCAGGGTGGGTTTGGCGGGAGGGGCAGTCATGGAGAGGTCCGGTGTCTGGGTGGACCTCTTCGCGGGCAAGCCTTGCTCCTTCCTGTGGGAGCGAGGCTTGCCCGCGAAAGGGCCCTCCAGATGTAATTACAAGCTACTGATCCGCGCGTGCTGCTCGGCCAGTTTGCCCAGCGCCTGCTCGGCTTCGGCCAGCTTGGCGCGTTCTTTGTCGATGACCGCAGGCGGCGCCTTGTCGACGAAGGCCGCGTTCGACAGCTTGCCGCCGACGCGCTGGACTTCGCCCTGCAGACGCTGGATTTCCTTGTCCAGGCGCGCCAGTTCGGCGTCCTTGTCGATCAGCCCGGCCATCGGCACCAGCACTTCCATCTCGCCCACCAGCGCGGTGGCGCTCAATGGCGCTTCGGCGCCCGCGTCCAGCACGGTGATCGACTCGAGCTTGGCCAGCTTCTTCAGCAAGGCTTCATTCTCGAGCAGGCGGCGCTGGTCTTCGCTGCTGGCGTTCTTGACGAAAATCTGCAGCGGCTTGCCTGGGCCGATGTTCATTTCGCCACGAATATTGCGAGTACCCAGCATCAGGCCCTTGAGCCATTCGATGTCATCTTCGGCGGCTGCATCGATACGCGACTCGTTGGCCACGGGCCACGGCTGCAGCATGATGGTCTTGCCCTCGGCACCGGCCAGCGGCGCCAGGCGCTGCCAGATTTCCTCGGTGATGAACGGCATGAACGGATGCGCCAGGCGCAGCGCCACCTCAAGCACGCGCACCAGGGTGCGACGGGTGCCGCGCTGGCGTTCGACCGGCGCGTTCTCGTCCCACAGCACCGGCTTGGACAGCTCCAGGTACCAGTCGCAGTATTGGTTCCAGATAAACTCGTACAGCGCCTGGGAGGCCAGGTCGAAGCGGAATTGATCCAGTTGGCGGGTCACTTCAGCTTCGGTGCGTTGCAGCTGCGAGATGATCCAGCGATCAGCCAGCGACAGCTCGTAGGCCTCGCCGTTCTGGCCGCAGTCCTCGCCTTTGTCGAGCACGTAGCGAGCGGCGTTCCAGATCTTGTTGCAGAAGTTGCGATAGCCTTCGACGCGCCCCATGTCGAACTTGATGTCGCGGCCAGTTGAGGCCAGCGAGCAGAACGTGAAGCGCAGGGCGTCGGTGCCGTAGCTGGCGATGCCCTCGGCGAACTCGTCGCGGGTCTGCTTCTCGATCTTCTTCGCCAGCTTGGGCTGCATCATCCCCGAGGTGCGCTTTTCCACCAGGGCTTCGAGCTCGATGCCGTCGATGATGTCCAGTGGGTCAAGCACGTTGCCTTTGGACTTGGACATCTTCTGGCCCTGGCCATCACGCACCAGACCATGCACATAGACGGTCTTGAACGGTACCTGCGGGGTGCGGTCTTCGTTCTTGATCAGGTGCATCGTCAGCATGATCATCCGGGCGACCCAGAAGAAAATGATGTCGAAGCCCGTCACCAGCACGTCGGTGGAGTGGTACTTTTTCAGGAATTCGGTCTGCTCCGGCCAGCCGAGGGTGGAGAAGGTCCACAGCCCCGAGCTGAACCAGGTGTCGAGCACGTCGTTGTCCTGGTTGAGTACCAGGTCATCGCCCAGGCCGTGCTTGGCGCGCACTTCGGCCTCGCTGCGGCCGACGTAGACTTTGCCCGATTCGTCGTACCAGGCCGGAATCCGGTGGCCCCACCAGAGCTGGCGGCTGATGCACCAGTCCTGGATGTCGCGCATCCACGAGAAGTACATGTTTTCGTACTGCTTGGGCACGAATTCGATGCGGCCATCTTCCACGGCGGCGATGGCCGGTTCGGCCAGCGGCTTGGTGGACACGTACCACTGGTCGGTCAACCATGGCTCGATGATGGTGCCGGAGCGGTCGCCCTTGGGCACCTTGAGGCCATGGTCGTCGACGCTGACCAACAAGCCCAGTTCGTCGAAGGCGGCGACGATCTGCTTGCGCGCTTCAAAACGGTCCAGCCCGACGTATTGCGCGGGGATGTTGCCGACGATGCTCTCGTTGAGCTTGCCGTCCAGATTGAACACCTGGCAGGCCGGCAGCACGGCGGCATTCTTGTCGAAGATGTTGAGCAGCGGCAGGTTGTGGCGCTTGCCGACTTCGTAGTCGTTGAAGTCGTGGGCCGGGGTGATCTTCACGCAGCCGGTGCCGAACGCCGGGTCGCAGTAGTCATCGGCGATGATCGGGATGCGGCGGCCCACCAGCGGCAGCTCGATGAACTTGCCGATCAGGGCCTGGTAGCGTTCGTCGTTGGGGTTCACGGCCACGGCGGCGTCGCCGAGCATGGTTTCCGGTCGGGTGGTGGCGACGATCAGGTAGTCATTGCCTTCAGCGGTCTTGGCGCCGTCGGCCAGCGGATACTTGAGGTTCCACAAGAAACCTTTCTCGTCGTGGTTTTCCACTTCGAGGTCGGAGATGGCGGTGTGCAGCTTGGTGTCCCAGTTGACCAGGCGCTTGCCGCGGTAGATCAGGCCGTCTTCGTGCAGGCGCACGAAGGCTTCCTTGACCGCTTCCGACAGGCCGTCATCCATGGTGAAGCGCTCGCGGCTCCAGTCCACCGACGAGCCGAGGCGGCGGATCTGACGGCTGATGTTGCCGCCGGACTGGTCCTTCCACTCCCAGATCTTGTCGAGGAATTTCTCGCGGCCCAGGTCATGGCGACTCTGGCCCTGTGCCTCGAGCTGACGTTCTACCAGCATCTGGGTGGCGATACCGGCGTGGTCGGTGCCCGGCTGCCAGAGGGTGTCGCGCCCCTGCATGCGGCGGAAACGGATCAGCGCGTCCATGATCGCGTTGTTGAAGCCGTGGCCCATGTGCAGGCTGCCGGTGACGTTCGGCGGCGGGATCATGATGGTGTAGGACTCGCCCGCGCCTTGCGGGGCAAAGTAGTTCTCGGACTCCCAGGTCTGGTACCAGGAAGTTTCGATGGCGTGCGGCTGGTAGGTCTTATCCATGCGCGGCGGGACCCTATAGGCATTAATTCAGGAAAGCCGACAAGTATAACGCCAATGGCTGGTCGTGTGGGAGCAGGGCTTGAAGGGAGGGCGAGCTTGCGGACGCCTTCGCCGCCGAACGCGCAGCCTTGCTCCCACAGCGTGAGTAGGCTCCTGTGGGAGCGAGGCTTGCCCGCGAAGAGGCACCTGAGGTCGCTGATATGGCTCAGTTACCCAGCAAACGCTCCAGACGCGCTTCGAGGCGGCGTTTGACTTCGGCTTCTATGTGCGGGGCAAAGTCGTCGATCACGTCTTGCATGATCATTTGCGCCGCAGCACGCAGTTCGGCGTCCAGATGCAGCAAGGTGTCCTGGCGGTTGCGCTCGTGCTGCAAGTCGTCGGCCAGCGGCGCGGCGGCAGGTGGTGCAACAGGCTCGGGGATGGACTGGGCGGCGCCAGGGCGCTCGTCAGCCAGTTCGAACAGCAGCGGGATCTGTTCGTCGTCATGTTTGACCGTTTCGGTCAGCAGCGGCGGTTGCAGGTCGTCATCGCCGAGCAGTTGACGGATCGACTCGAGGTCGTCCAGCAGGTGCGCGGATTGTGGCAAGTTGTATGGTTTGTCCATCGTCGGCTCAAAGTCGCGTCAAGCGGTGATCTTGCAAAGGATAGCCCTTCTCCCGGTACAAACGGAAACTCTCCCTGGCGGCCTGGCGAATCGCCGGGTCTTCGACCACGATCTCGGCAACGCGGGCAAAGCGCGCGAAGTCGGTCGGTATGCTCAGGCCAAGGTTGACCAGCAGGTCGCTGTGCTCGCCGCTCTGGTCATTCAGGCCCAGAACGATCGGTGCGTCGTCGGCGTCCTCGACCAAGCTGTGGGGCACGAAGCTCTCGCCTTTGAAGCTCCACAGGCGCGCATCCAGCGCTTCGCGTTGTGCGTCGTCGGCGCACTGCAGATAAACCCGGTGGCCAAGGCGCCAGGCTTTTTCCGTGAGTTTGCAGGCGAAATCCAGGCGTGCATCAGGGGAGGGACTTGGGAGTATGTAGAAGTCGATTTTGGTCATGGTCACTCAATCGGGCGCTCACCCTCGATCTCTGTGGGAGAGCAGGCTCTGCCCGCGAAGCCGTTGACAGCTTCGCGGGCAGCGCCCGTTCCCTCAGGGGTGGTGTCAGCCTTCAGACCGCTGCGCGATCCAGCAGGTATTGCGTCAGCAGGGGCACTGGACGGCCGGTGGCCCCTTTGTCCTTGCCGCTGACCCAGGCCGTGCCGGCGATATCCAGGTGCGCCCAGTTGTACTGTTTGGCGAAGCGCGACAGGAAGCAACCGGCGGTGATGGTGCCGCCTTTAGGGCCGCCGATGTTGGCGATGTCGGCGAATGGGCTGTCGAGCTGCTCCTGGTATTCGTCGAACAGCGGCAGTTGCCAGGCGCGATCGTCGGCAGCCTTGCCGGCGGTCAGCAGTTGGCCGACCAGTTCGTCGTTGTTGCCCATCAGGCCCGAGGTGTGAGCGCCCAGCGCAACCACGCAGGCGCCGGTCAGGGTGGCGATGTCGATCACCGCCTGTGGCGCGAAGCGCTCGGCATAGGTGAGGGTGTCGCACAGCACCAGGCGGCCTTCGGCGTCGGTGTTGAGGATTTCGACGGTCTGGCCGCTCATGGTCTCGACGATATCGCCAGGGCGCGTGGCGCCGCCGCTCGGCATGTTCTCGGCGCAGGCCATCAGGCACACGAGGTTGATCGGCAGGTTCAGCTCGAGCACGGCACGCAGGGTGCCGAACACGCTGGCGGCGCCGCACATGTCGTATTTCATTTCATCCATGCCGGCAGCGGGCTTGATGCTGATCCCGCCAGTGTCGAAGGTGATGCCCTTGCCGACCAGCACGAAAGGCTTGTCGGACTTTTTTCCGCCCTGGTAGCTGAGCTCGATCATGCGCGGAGGCTGGTCGCTGCCCTGGGCCACGGCCAGGAAGGCGCCCATGCCCAGTTCCTTGAGTTTTTTCTCGTCGTGGATAACCACCTTGAGGTTCTTGTGCGACTTGCTCAGGCTCTTCGCGGCTTCAGCCAGGAAGCTCGGGTGGCACAGGTTGGGCGGCAGATTGCCCAGGTCCTTGGTGAAGCTCATGCCGGTGGCGATGGCCTTGGCGTGAGTCACGGCGCGTTCGACTTCAGGCAGGCTGGCCTTGGTGGTCAGCAGGGTGATTTTCTTCAGGGCGCGGGGTTCGGCCTTCTGGCTCTTGAAACGATCGAACACGTATTCGCCGTCCAGCAAGGTTTCGCTCAGCAAGCGCGCCTTGCCATAGGCGTCGCGGCCTTTGACGGTCAGTTCGTCGAGGGCCACCACGGCGTCACCGCCACCCAGGCCCTTGAGCACACCGAGGATGCTGCTGGCGATCTTGCGAAACGGCCGGTCGCCCAGCTCTTCCTTGCCTACGCCGACCAGCAGGATGCGCTCGGCCTTTACACCGCTGGGGGCATGCAGCACCAGCGTCTGGCCGGGCTTGCCAGCCAGGTCGCCACGTTTGAGCACTGCGCTCAGGGCGCCGTTGGTCAAGGTGTCGATTTTTTGCGCGACGGTGCCCAGGGCGCCGCCTTCGCTGACCGGCACGACCAGGGTGGCAGTCTTGAGGGTGTCGGCGTTGACGCTTTTTACAACCAGTTCCATATTTCGAATCCCTAATTGGTCTGTCGAGTGTGGCGCCGGGTCTGGGCCCTGCGGCGGCCGTGGGTGCGCTGCGCATGCGCATATCGCGGCAAAGCATGCAGTTTGACCCTAGGCGACGGATGCTGACAACCCTCGGTACTCGCCTCTTGGGGGAGTGGGCCCGGCCCGCGCAGGCCGCAGCGCGGTGTGGCGCCAGGCGCTTTCGGTGGCAGAACCCGCTCCCACAGGGCGAGAACGCCTGAAAAATCGATACCTTGAGCGCACCAAGTGACACGGAAGGTCAATCACAGGATAATGCGCCGACTTTTTTCGTTGGCGTGCCCCGGCATGCCGGCCACCGCTGTCTTGACTGCTGCGTTCAATTGTTCGGCTGCCTGAGCCTGACAACCCTGGAGTGTCTGGTTTGATCGTCTTCCGTTATCTATCCCGCGAGGTCATGGTGACCATGAGCGCCGTCAGTGCGGTGCTGCTTGTCATCATCATGAGCGGTCGCTTCATCAAGTACCTGGCCCAAGCGGCGCAGGGCATCATCGACCCGGGCGTGCTGTTCCTGATCATGGGCTACCGCTTGCCCGGCTTCTTGCAGTTGATCCTGCCGCTGGGCTTGTTCCTGGGCATTCTGCTGGCGTACGGCCGCCTGTACCTCGAAAGCGAAATGACCGTGCTGGCCGCCACCGGGATGAGCCAGCAACGTCTGTTGGCCATGACCATGGGCCCAGCCACCGTATTGTTCGTCATCGTTGCCTGGCTGAGCCTCAGCCTGGCGCCGCAGGGCGTGGCACAGTGGATGAAAGTGGTCGACCAGCAAGACTCCATGACCGAGTTCGACACCCTGGTGCCTGGGCGCTTCCAGATGCTGCGCGACGGCTCGCGAGTTACCTATACCGAGAAGATGTCCGACGATCGCGTCAATCTGAGCGGCGTGTTCATTTCCGAGCGCCATGACGTGCAAGCCGGCAAGAAAGACCCCGGCATCGCTGTGCTGGTCGCCGAGAATGGCCGCCAGGAAGTGCGTCCCGACGGCAGCCGCTACCTGATCCTGCAAAACGGTTATCGCTACGACGGCAAGCCGGGCCAGCCCGATTACCGTGCGGTCAAATACGACACCTACGGCGTCTTGCTGCCCAAGCCGGATATCGCCGAAGACTTGTCAGAGCGCGAATCGATTCCGACCTCGCAGCTTTTGGCCAGTACCGATGACCCGCGCTCGCGCGCCGAGCTGCAATGGCGTCTGTCGCTGCCGTTGCTGGTATTCATCGTGACCCTGATGGCGGTGCCGCTGTCGCGGGTCAACCCGCGCCAGGGTCGCTTCCTCAAACTGCTGCCGGCGATTCTTCTGTATATGGCTTACCTGACCATCCTGATCGCCGCCCGTGGCGCCCTTGAAAAAGGCCGCCTGCCGGCAGCGCTGGGGCTGTGGTGGGTGCACGCGATCTTCCTCGCCATCGGCGCCGGCCTTATGCTCTGGGAGCCGATGAAGCTGCGCCGCGCCAGCCAGAAAGCCGTACGGGGTGTGGCACGATGAAAAAGCTCGATCGCTACATCGGCAAGAGTGTGCTGTTCGCCATCCTGGCGGTACTGGGCATCATTCTTGGTCTGGCCTCGCTGTTCTCGCTGATCGACGAAATCAAGGACGTCAGCGATAGCTACACCTTGCTCAACGCCCTCAGCTATGTGGGCCTCACGGCGCCGCGGCGCCTGTACGACATGCTGCCGATGGCCGCGCTGATCGGCTGCTTGATCGGCCTGGGCAGCTTGGCCAGCAGCAGTGAGCTGACCATCATGCGTGCGGCCGGGGTGTCCATCGGCCGTATCATCTGGGCGGTGATGAAACCCATGCTGCTGCTGATGGTGATAGGCGTGCTGATCGGTGAATACGTGGCTCCAGTTACCGAGAGCCAGGCGCAGGCCAACCGCGCCCTGGAGCAGGGTGGCGATCAGGCGCAGACCGGCAAGTACGGCTTGTGGCATCGTGAGGGTGAGGACTATATCCACATCAACGCCGTGCAACCCAATGGCCTGCTGTACGGTGTGACCCGTTATCACATCGATGCAGAGCGCCATATGCAGACTGCCAGTTTTGCGCGCAAGGCTCAGTACGCAAAAGATCACTGGATGTTGAGCGACGTCACTACCACCCACTTCATGGGTGATCACACCGAGATCAAATCCGCGCCCGAAGAGCGTTGGGACGTGTCGCTGACCCCGCAGTTGCTGGCGACGGTCATCCTCACGCCTGACTCGCTGTCGATTACTGGCATGTGGCGCTACATCCACTACCTCGCCGATCAGGGCTTGAACAATGGTCAGTATTGGCTGGCGTTCTGGACCAAGGTCACCCAACCGCTGGTGACGGCGGCGCTGGTATTGATGGCCATTTCCTTTATCTTCGGGCCGCTGCGCTCGGTGACCTTGGGCCAGCGGGTATTCACCGGTGTGCTGGTGGGTTTCACCTTCCGTATCGTGCAGGATCTGCTCGGGCCGTCGAGCCTGGTGTTCGGCTTCCCTCCACTGCTGGCGGTGCTGGCACCGGCCACCGTGTGTGCGCTTGCGGGTCTGTGGTTGATGCGCAGGGCGGGTTGATCCCATCGGCTGCGGGCGCGGCCGATAAAGCTTTCGCGAGCAAGCTTTGCTCCCACAGGGCAAGTCATTCCTTAGGCGGGTGCTTGTGGACGCAAGGCTCACCCGCGAAGAGGCCCTTGCGTTTAACCTCTACGCGGCAACCGCACGATCTGCGATGCCGAGTAGATGTCGTGCCAGCTGCGCTTTTGTCGGTCGACCACCACCCAGATAAAACCCAGCCCCAGGCATAGCCAAGAAGCTATCGCGATCATGAAGCGCAATAGCGCTTGCCACACGCTGATGGCGCTGCCGTCTGGATTCTGCACTCTGATCCCCCATACCTGCATGCCCAGCGTCTGCCCGGCGCGGGTCCAGAACGTGGCAAAAAAACCGAACAGTACGAACACCAGCAGCGTCGACAGCAGCGGGTCGCCATCGAGCGCGCCGGCGTCCGATAATTGCCGCAGGCGCGCTTCGCCGAAGATGGCCATGGACGCCAGTTTGTACAGCAGGGTGGTGACCATCAGCAGGGCGATGCACAGCAGCAGGTCGTAGGCTATGGCGGCCAGGCGGCGGCCGAGTCCGGCGGCGGGGAAGGGGCCTGCGGGATTGAGCAGAGTAGGCACGGTGGCGGAATCGACAATGGCTTTGATGATCTGCCACTTTATCCCCGCTGGCGCCTTGTAGCGAGGGGCTTGCCCCCGATCACAGTGTGTCGGGCATGATGATCGACGCTGGTAAGCACCGTCAGGGGCAATCCCCCTCGCTAAAGGGGCAGGTTAGGCCTTTGCACCCGAGTGTAAAAAGCCACGCGGCGTAATTCCGAAAAAACCACGATATTGCCGGCGTGATCGACGCTGCCCGTGCCAGCAGCCCCATCGATCCTATACCTCCCTCCCGGAACCAAAACTTGTCTATTGAGAAGCGGCTATTCAGCAGAGGAGTGTTTTTTTCGAAGTTGGCGTCGTTATCTTGTAACTAAATGAGTCTGCTTGCGTTGGTATTGCGATGTAGATGGTCCAGTGAGAATTTCTGAGTCTTGCTGAAACTGTTGAGGCTAAACCTGCTCCATAAGCATTGTTGATAGGGATTAGTTAAGGATTATTCTGAAAAAGGGTTAGAGAGTCAGATGCTCGGGGCCTTATCGATTTTGCACTTAGCAATAAAGCTGGGCTTGGCGATATAGGACAAGTCCTAAAATAATGTAGAAATATGTTCAATATCTTCCGTTGTTGTGCTTGGATCACGTCAATGAGCTGACGTCAACTCTTGACGTTTCTTTGGGGTGGATGCACTCTTGACTCATCTGGCGCTGACGGTGTTGGAGAGTGGCGTCGCCGATAAGTATTACTTTGGAGGTTATTGTTTTTTAAATAGCATGTGCTCCTTTCTGTAATGCTGTTTTCTTTTAAAAATACTTATGGTTTGTGTCTGGCAGGCAATAACTTTATGTCTTCTCAGAGCATGATTTCAGCGTGACCTTTTTCTCGCGTTGCAGTAGTGCTGCGCGTAACCAGTACATGGAGGGCGTATGGCGTCAAATAGTTTTCAGAATGAAGTACCTAAGGCGCGAGTCAACATCAAGCTTGATCTGCATACCGGTGGGGCACAGAAGAAGGTAGAGCTGCCTCTGAAGTTGATGGTCATGGGTGACTACAGCAATGGCCGGGAGCAGCGGTCGCTGTCAGAAAGAGTCAAAGTTGATATCAACAAGAACAATTTCGATAGTGTTCTGGCCGAATTTTCCCCTGGTCTGAAGCTGGCGGTTGAGAATACTTTGGCCGATGATGATACCGACACCCCAATCGCCTTGACGTTTCAGGCCATGAAAGACTTCGAGCCTGAGCAGGTAGCGCGGCAGATTCCGCAGTTGCGTGCGCTGCTGGCTATGCGCAATCTGCTGCGTGATCTCAAATCCAATCTGCTGGATAACGCGACTTTTCGCCATGAGTTGGAACGCATCCTCAAAGACGACGCACTGAGTGACGAGTTGCGGGCTGAACTGGCCGCTTTGGCTCCGCAAGTAGACCGGTAATTAGCGTCGTCCCGATAATAAGGAAGTTTCCATCATGTCCGTAGAACAATCACCTGCAGTCTCGCAGCACACTCAAGCCCCTGGCGTAGAAGGTAGCCAAAGTGTCTATGGCGCTTTGTTCGCGAAGATCAACCTGAGCCCCGTGGCAGAGCTGAGCGGTATCGAAGCCTTTCAAAGCGCCGAGGCGCTGTCCGAAGCCTCTACTGATGAGAGGGTAACGGCGGCAGTCAGCGTATTTCTGAACCTGCTCAAGCGCTCTTCGAACAAAGTCGAGCGCCTGGACAAGACTCTTCTGGATGAACATATCGCGTCTTTGGATACACAGATCAGTCGTCAACTTGACGCGGTCATGCATCACCCTGATTTTCAGCGTGTCGAGTCGACCTGGCGCGGCGTGAAATCGCTGATTGATCAAACCGATTTCCGCCAAAACGTGCGCATTGAATTGCTGGATGTCAGCAAGGATCACTTGGTACAGGACTTCGAGGATGCACCGGAAATAGCCCAAAGTGGCCTGTACCTGCATACCTATACCCAGGAGTACGACACCCCGGGTGGTGAGCCCATCGCGGCAGCCATTTCCAATTACGAGTTTGATCGTGGGCCACAAGATGTCGCCTTGCTACGCAACATTTCTAAAGTAGCGGCTGCCGCCCACATGCCGTTCATTGGTTCTGTCGGCCCGGAATTCTTCGGTAAGCAGACAATGGAGGAAGTCGCCGCGATCAAAGATATTGGCAATTATTTTGACCGTGCCGAATACATCAAGTGGAAGGCGTTCCGCGACAGTGATGACTCCCGTTACATCGGCCTGCTCATGCCGCGCGTCCTGGGGCGCCTGCCTTACGGGCCGGACACCATTCCGGTACGCAGCTTCAACTACGTCGAAAACGTCAAGGGCCCGGACCACGACAAATACTTGTGGACCAATGCCTCGTTCGCCTTCGCGGCCAATATGGTCAAGAGTTTTATCGCCAATGGTTGGTGCGTGCAGATTCGCGGGCCGCAGTCAGGCGGCGCGGTAACCGATCTGCCGATCCATCTGTACGACCTGGGGACCGGCAGCCAGGTGAAAATCCCTTCCGAAGTGATGATCCCGGAGACTCGGGAATTTGAATTTGCCAATCTCGGTTTTATTCCGCTTTCCTACTACAAGAACCGTGACTACGCATGCTTTTTTTCCGCCAATTCGGCGCAAAAGCCAGCCCTGTATGACACTGCCGACGCAACGGCCAACAGCCGCATTAATGCGCGCCTGCCATACATCTTCCTGCTGTCGCGAATCGCGCATTACCTGAAGTTGATCCAGCGCGAAAACATCGGGACTACCAAAGATCGCCGTTTGCTGGAGTTGGAACTGAACAGGTGGGTTGGCGGCCTGGTGACTGAGATGACTGACCCTAGCGACGAGTTGCAGGCGTCCCATCCGCTGCGTGATGCCAAGGTGACGGTAGAAGATATCGAGGACAACCCCGGTTTCTTCCGCGTCAAGCTGTACGCCGTACCGCACTTCCAGGTCGAAGGCATGGACGTCAACTTGTCTCTGGTCTCGCAGATGCCCAAGGCCAAAGCCTAAGCCACCCGTAGGGAATGCTGTCATGAAGATCGACCGCCCCCTGTGGGCTGCGGGGGCGTTACTGTCGCCGCAACAATTCCAACAGCAAGCACGCTGGGAGGCATGGGCCAACCAGAGTCTGGCCCACCTGTCTCTTGCACACCCGTGGGGTGTTCAAGGGGTGGCGTTCGACCTGCAAGCCTTGCGCCTGGGCAAGCTCAAGACCACTCAGGTGCGGGTGCGCATGCCTGATGGCACGTTGATCGACACCGACCACGTAGACTCCTTACCACCGGCTCTGGAGTTGACTAGCCTGCTGCCCGATGACACCCAGGGCGCTACGTTATTGCTGGCGTTGCCGTTGGAGCAAGCCAACGGCAACAACTGTGTGTTCGACGGATCGAGAGCCGACCGGCCCACTCGATACCGGCAGAAGTGGCGTCAGGTGCAGGACGTTTACGCAGACGATGTGCAATCCATTGGTGTGCTGGAGTACGCCTTGACCTTGCGCATGGCTGACGACGATAACGCGGACTACCTGACTTGCCCGCTCGCGCGTCTGCAGCGAGACGGGCAGGGCGCTTGGCACCTTGATCCTCAGTATGTGCCGCCGCTGCTCAGTTTCGCGGCTCATCCAGGGTTGTTGACTCAACTGGACAACCTGCTGACCCAGTTATCTGCCAAGCGTCAACGACTGATGGGTATGCGCCGTGAGAGCAATCAGCGCATGGCTGACTTTGCCGTGGCTGACGTGTCGCTGTTCTGGTTGCTCAACGCATTGAACACCTATCAGCCGGTACTTGCCGACTTGAAAGCTCACCCAGCGCGGCATCCCGAACAGGTGTATCAGCAACTGATCAAACTGGCTGGCAGCTTGCTGACCTTCTCGCTGGAACACGATATCGACAAGATTCCCGCATACCGGCATGACCAGCTCGAAACTGTATTTCCCCCTTTGATAGGCACTATCTCGACCTTGCTGGAAGCGAGCCTCCCGTCGCGGGTGATCGCTCTCGTACTGGAAGAAATAGGCGCAAATCGCTGGCAGGTCACCCTTCATGACGCTCGCCTACGCGAGCCAGACGGTGCCGATTTCTATTTATCAGTACGTTGCCGGATGCCCGCGGCTCAGTTGCAAAGCCAGTTCCCGCGCCTGTGCAAGGTAGGGTCGCCAGACGATGTCGACCACCTGGTCAACGCTGCGCTGGATGGTGTTCCGTTGCAGCCGCTCAGTCATGTGCCAGCGGCTATTCCCTTGCGTTTGGAGAATCAGTACTTCGCTCTCGATCTTGGCCATCCCAAGGGGCAGGCAATGCTGGCTGCTGGAACCTGCGCCTTCTATGTACCAAGCACCTTGGCTGATATGAAACTCGAACTGTTTGCGGTACTTCGCGCATGAGCATGACCACCAGGAACAAGCGCATTTTCAACACGCAGGATCTCGACGCGCTCTTGCAAGGGACCTACCTGTTAGTTGTTGAATTGCGTCACGGCGCATCGGTGCAAGACAGCCCAGACCTGTGGCGGCGCTGCGAAAATCAGGTTGAGGAGGTTCAACAGCGCCTTAACGATGCGGGAGTGACCACGCGCAGCGTCGAGCTCATCACTCATGCCCAGTGTGCCTTGCTCGACGAGACGGTGCTCAGCGTTGCCAAGGGTGAGGCCCATGCAAAGTGGGCCAGCGAGTCCCTGCAAGCTAGATTCTTCAGTCGTCACCAAGCGGGTGAGTTTTTGTATGAGGACATGCGTGAATCTCTGCGCCAACCTTCGCCAGACTTGTTGGTACTGACGATATTTCAGCGGGTCCTGATGCTCGGCTTCAAGGGGCGATACCGCGACATCAACGACCCAGAGCGCGGGCAACTGTTGGACGAGTTGAATACACAGGTCATGCCCTTTGAACTCGATAAAACATTGAAGACAAAAAGTATCGGCCAGCGGATGCACCCCCTACGCTCAATGCGCGCGCCGTTGGTACATATCTTGGCCGCAGGGCTATTGCTGATCGCTATTTGGTGGGGCCTCGATCACTGGCTTAGCGGCGTGATCACCACGCTTGCGCCGGGCCAGGCGTGAGAAATGTGATGACGGCCAAAATGATACAAAGCCTGTGGCTGTGGGCCGGCACGCTCGCGTTAATGCTTCTGATGGTCATACCGGCTGCCGACTGGATGACAATCGTGGTGGGCCTGATCGTTGTGATCTCGGTGGCCTGGGCGTGGATTCGAGTGGGCCGCCGATCTGCACGGCAGGGTCAACACCTGGTAATGACTGGCGATACATCCTTGCCACCGCCTGAGTACGGCCAATCAGTAGTACTGGTCTGTGGCAATGGCCTGGCGGGGTTGTTTGGGGCTATTCCCGCTGAACAGCTGGCGCTGCGCACCACCCCACAAGGCTGCTATCTGCGCGTATCCGCCCTCGATCAATTGTCGGCGGTGACCGACGCTATACAAGCCTTGCGCCCGGACTGGGGCGGGCAACTAAGCGTGATGTTCAACGTCAACCCCGGCGAGCACACCGACGCCGAAGCATTGGCCGGCCAGGTACGCGCTTTGTGCAATCAGATCGCTGTAGTGCGCAAGCGCGGTATTGCGCTGCCGCTTATGGTGGTGTGCTACCTGCAGGCCGAACAAGGCGAGGGTACGTGGTTCAGTTGGGAAGCCGGTCAAACCAATCCCCATGTGCGTGACGCCGGTGCTTGCTTGAACGTTGCAGACTGGCAGCGACAGACGATCGATGGCGCAACTCGCGCCGCCCGCTTTTGCAATGTCGTACAGGTCAGTAGCGCGGCAACTTGGCTGAGAGAAACCGTCTGTACGCATTTCGAAACCCGCTACTGTCAGCCTCCGCTGATCTATGCCATCACCCTGGTAGCGGTTTTGCCGCAGCAAGTTGCTGGCAATCTGTGGCAGCAATGGCTGCGTGAAAAAGTAGGGTTGAATGTCGCCGAGCAGCCTGTGTCGACGACTCTCTCTGCCTTGCCGTTTCCCGATCCATTGCTGAACCTGTTGCCGCTCCAGGCTCGACGCTCCCCAGTGGTAGGGGCGGGTGTCGTAGCGATGTGGTTGTTCGCAGTGGCCGGTGTCCTGGCCCTTATCAGCTCAGCCTGGCAGAACACCCTGTTACTGCGTCAGGTCAGTGACGACATGCGGCGCTACGCGTTCATTCCTTCCGCGGAGCGCCGTGACCAGCCTCAATTCATCTTGCGTGAAGATGCCGTAGCGGTTCTGCGCCAAGACGCCGGCCGCCTAGACGCCTATTACCGGCAGGGTGCACCTCTGGCGCTGGGGCTTGGCCTGTACCGAGGTGAGCGGTTACGGCTGCCGTTGCTCGCGACCATTGCGAGCCATCGGCAGCCTCTCCAGCTTCCGCCGCTCGCAAAAATTCCCCAAGCGGTACGGCTGGACAGCCTGTCGCTATTCGCGCCAGGCAGTGCCGAGCTCAAGCCAGGCTCGACCAAGGTGCTAATCAGTGCCCTGGTCAATATCAAGGCCCAGCCGGGCTGGCTGATCGTCATCGCCGGGCATACCGACATCACGGGCAATCCCGAAAAAAATCTTGAACTGTCACGCACCCGCGCAGCTTCCGTACGCGACTGGATGCAGCGCATGGGTGACATCCCCGACAGTTGCTTTGCCGTCCAGGGCTTTGGTGCCAGCCAGCCTGTGGCCAGTAATGACACCGACGGTGGGCGTGCTGCCAACCGTCGCGTCGATATCCGCCTAGTGCCGGAGGCGGGCGCCTGTGTGCCGCCTGCCACAGCACTGGGCAGACACTCTCTGTCGCATCGTGCGGCATTTGAATCTTGAGAAAAGGAGCTTCACATGGCTATTCCCGTTTACCTATGGCTGAAAGACGACGGCGGTACTGACATCAAGGGGTCCGTGGATGTTCAAGGCCGCGAAGGCAGCATCGAAGTGATCGCTCAGGATCACAGTGTTTCCATCCCTACCGATAACAACACCGGCAAGCTGACCGGTACGCGGGTTCACGCCCCGTTCATGCTTTTGAAGGAAGTCGATGCTTCCAGCCCGTATCTGTACAGGGCAGCCACAAGTGGCCAGACCCTCCAGAGCGCCGAGTTCAAGTGGTATCGCATCAATGAGGCTGGCCAGGAGGTCGTCTACTTCACCACCAAGCTGGACAAGGTAAAGCTCGTAAAAATTGCGTCGAAAATGCACGACATCAAAGACCCAAGCAAGGAAAAGCACAATCACCTGGAGGAGGTTGAGCTGCGCTACGAGACGATCACCTGGACGTTTGTAGAGGGCAATATCACTCACACCGACTCCTGGACTACACGCCCTAGCACTTGAAGCAAAAGAAGCGGCAGATGGTTTTCCGTCTGCCGCTTCCTGGTGTGCTGGGCTCAGCATCTGTGCGCGGATCCTGAGCCAAACACATCGCGTTGCATTGCCCTTGACGATCTTCCAGTACCCAGAACAGGGATGTACACCCGTGGCCCAAGATTCAACTCGTTTACTTCGCCGTCTCAATCCGTATTGCGTCCAGGCACTAAGCGCGGCGGCGTCCTTGTGCCAAAGCCGTGCTCACGGTCTTATCAGCATCGAGCATTGGCTGCTCAAATTGCTGGAGCAGGGTGAGGGCGACCTGACGCTCATTGCCCGTCGTTATGAATGGGATATGGATGCAGTCTGGGGCGGTCTGCTTGCCCACCTCGATACCTTGCCCCACAGCCTGCAAGGCAAACCGCAGCTGTGCGGCAAGCTGCAACAACTGATCAAGAATGCCTGGCTGCACGCCTCGCTGGACGACAACAACGACACCTTGCGCTCGGCCCATCTGCTCGGTGCGCTGCTGGAGACGCCTGGCCTGCTTGCCTGTGAAGCGGCGTGGCCACTGCTCAGCATCAGTGACACGCAGTTGAAGCGCTTGTTTGCCGTGCTCGACCAGCACTCCGAAGAACGTCCCCAGGTGCAGCAGCACGCCGCACTCGCGCGTCCTGACGAGCTGTCCGCATCCGGCACCGACAAGAGCGATGCCTTGCTGGCTGTTCTGAACAAATTCACCCTGGACCTCACCGAAAAGGCCAAGGCAGGGCAGATCGACCCGGTGTTCGGCCGTGACGATGAGATCCGCCAGGTTATCGACATACTCAGTCGTCGGCGCAAAAACAACCCGATCCTGGTCGGCGAACCCGGGGTAGGCAAAACCGCCCTGGTCGAAGGACTGGCACTCCGCATCGCCGAGGGCAATGTTCCCGACAGCCTCAAACCGGTCAGTGTACGCACCCTGGATCTAGGGCTGTTGCAAGCCGGCGCCGGGGTAAAAGGCGAGTTCGAGCAACGCTTGAAAAACGTCATCGACGCTGTGCAGCAGTCTCCTCACCCGGTGCTGCTGTTTATCGATGAAGCTCATACTCTGATCGGCGCCGGTAACCAGGCTGGAGGCGCCGACGCGGCGAACCTGCTCAAACCGGCCTTGGCGCGGGGCGAACTGCGTACCATCGCCGCCACCACCTGGAGCGAATACAAACAGTACTTTGAACGCGATGCCGCCCTGGAAAGACGCTTTCAGATGGTCAAGGTGGACGAGCCAGACGATGCCAACGCCAGCTTGATGCTGCGCGGCCTCAAGGCACGCTACGCCAGTCACCACGGCGTGCATATCAAGGACGAAGCGATACAGGCCGCCGTCTCCTTGTCGCGGCGTTACCTGACTGGCCGCCAGCTGCCGGACAAAGCTGTCGACCTGCTCGACACCGCCAGTGCGCGGGTACGCATGAGCCTGGACTGCGAGCCTCAGGCGCTGGTCCGCGTCAGGGCGCGGCAGACGGCTCTGGAGTTGGAGCGAGAGGCGCTTGAAACAGATCAGCAATTGAGCGGTACTCCGGCAGGCGACCGCCTGGCAATCATTGCGGTGCAGCACGCCGAGCTGCACGGGCAACGACTGGTGCTAGAAGAACAGTACCGCTATGAACTCGACCTCACCCGGCAGTTGCTCGATGCTCGACAGGCCGAACCTGCACAACTGGATGCCTGCTTGCAACTGCAACAACGACTGAGCGATACCCAGGGCAACCAACCGCTGTTGTCTCTGGATGTCGATGCGCGCAGCGTGGCCGAAGTCATTGCCGATTGGACCGGTGTGCCCCTGGGTAGCTTGCTCAAGGACGAACAAGCCAACTTGCTCGAGCTTGAACAGCAACTGGGCCAACAGGTGATCGGCCAGGATCACGCCCTGAGCGCCATGGCCCAGCGCCTGCGTGCGGCCAAGACTGGCCTGACAGACGACAAGGCGCCGTTGGGCGTATTCCTGCTGGTGGGCACCAGTGGCGTCGGCAAGACCGAGACCGCCCTGGCCCTGGCCGACACGCTTTTCGGTGGTGAAAAGTCCCTGATCACCATCAATCTGTCGGAATACCAGGAAGCCCACACCGTCAGCCAACTCAAAGGCTCGCCGCCGGGTTACGTCGGTTACGGTCAAGGCGGTGTGCTCACTGAGGCCGTGCGTCAACGACCCTACAGCGTGGTGCTGCTCGATGAAGTGGAGAAGGCACACCGCGACGTCCTCAACCTGTTCTATCAAGTCTTCGACCGAGGCTGCATGCGCGATGGCGAAGGGCGAGAAATCGACTTTCGTAACACCGTCATCCTCATGACCTCGAACTTGGGCAGCGATGAACTACAGGCCTGTCTGCAAGAATTCCCCGATGCACCGGATAGCACCCTGCACGAACTGCTCCGCCCGATCCTGCGCGAGCATTTCCAGCCAGCCCTGTTGGCTCGGTTTCAGACCCTGATCTACCGGCCATTGCAAGCCGATGCCTTGCAGAAAATCGTCGCGATCAAGCTGGCCAAAGTGGCCAAGCGCTTGCAACACCATTACGGCCTGGAATGCCAGATCGACGCCGCGCTTGATCAGGCTCTGGTGGCCGCGTGCCTGCTACCCGACACCGGGGCACGCAACATCGACAGTCTGCTCAACCAGCAGATCCTGCCGGTGCTCAGTCAACAACTGCTGCAACGCCAGGCTGCTCGCCAGAAAACCTCCGGTGTGACCTTGGGCTACAGCGATGAGGAGGGTATCGCGCTGTATTTCACCGACGCCCAAGACGCAGCGTCGCCCATCGCCACGGAGGCCTGAACATGTCCCAGAAAATACTAGGCGCGTTCTTCGACCACAGCCGCCACAAACTTCAGATTCGCAACGTCGACGCACTGCTCGACGTCCTCTGCTTCGAAGGCACCGAGGCTCTGAGCCAACCCTTCAACTACCGCATCGAATTTACCTGCCTCGACCGCGATATCGCCGCCGACACCCTGCTCGGCAAAAGCGCCAGTTTCAGCCTCCACGAAGCGCCCCACAATTTGCCCCCGACCTTCCTCGGCCTCCCGGTACCCGAGATCAAGCCATTACGCGTGCTAAACGGCGTAGTCACTGCCTTCAAACGCCTGTCCGGCTCTGTCGACGAAGCCCGCTACGAAATCACTCTTGAGCCGCGCTTGGCCTTACTGGGCCGAGGCCAACAATTCCGAATCTACCAACACCAATCCGTCCCGGAAATCGTCGAAAGCATCCTGCGCAGCCGCCACGAATTCCGCGGCCAGGACTTTCTCTTCGAACTGGTGCGCGAATACCCCAAGCGCGAACAGGTCATGCAGTACGGCGAAAGCGACCTGGCGTTTATCTCGCGGCTGTTGGCGGACGTCGGCATCTGGTACCGCATCACCCGTGACGAACGTTTGAACATCGACGTGGTGGAGTTTCACGATCACCGGCGCTACTACCAGTTCGACGTCAAAATGACCTATTACCCGGAATCGGGGTTGAGCAGCAGTGGCAAAGACGCTGTATGGGCGCTGCAATCCAGCCACCAGGTCGTAGAAAAGAACGTCAATGTCCGCGCTTATCACCACCGCTTCGTCAACGTACACCTCGATGCTGACATCGATCGAACCCGTGGCGCCACCACCACCTATGGCGAGGCCTATCACTACGCCGAAGCCTATACAGCACTGGGCGACCCCTATGCTTATGACGACGACCTGGAAGCCGAAAGCGGTTATTTCTACGGCCGAATGCGGCATGAGCGTTATCTCAATGGCCAGACGCAGCTGACCGGTATCAGCAGCAGCGCCACCCTGGCCCCCGGTCAGCAACTGAAAATTTCCGGTGGTGCGCCACACGCCTTCGATCCTGGCGCAGTCATAACCCGCCTGACGGCCCGCGCCGCGCGGGACAGTAGTTTGGAAGTCAACTTCGAGGCGATTCCCTACTCGGAAACCGTCTGTTTCCGCCCCCCGTTGCAAGACAAACCGAAAATCGCCGGCACCGTCCCCGCCCGTGTCACCAGCAACCGCAAGGACGACCCGTTTGGCCATATCGATCTGGAAGGGCGCTACAAGGTCAACTTCCTGTTCGACCGCGATACCTGGAAGCAAGGTATGGAAAGTGTCTGGCTGCGCCTGGCGCGTCCCTATGCCGGCGACACCCACGGTCTGCACCTGCCGCTGATCGCCGGCACTGAGGTGGCGATCGCCTTCGAACAAGGCGATCCGGACCGGCCCTACATCGCCCATGCCCTGCACGACAGCAAGCATCTCGATCATGTGACCTTGCGCAATTACAAACGCAATGTCCTGCGCACCCCCGCCAATAACAAACTGCGCATGGACGACACGCGCGGGCAGGAGCACGTCAAGCTCAGTACCGAGCACAGTGGCAAGAGCCAGCTTAATCTGGGGCATTTGGTGGATGCCGAGCGACAAAAGCGCGGCGAAGGCTTTGAGTTGCGCACCGATGGATGGGGCGCGATTCGGGGTGGGAAGGGGCTGTTTATCAGTGCCGATGAGCAGGCCAAGGCCCAAGGTGACATGCTCGCAATGACGCCAGCCACACATCTGATCGCAGATGCAAAACAGCAAGTCGCCGACTGGCAGGACATCGCCCAGGCTCACCACAGTCGTCCGCCAGCCCTCGACGGTTTGCAGCAATTTCAGGACAGCGCCAAGGACCTCAGTGCTTCAGCCATTGTGCTCAGTGCGCCCAAAGGCATCGGTGCGGTGACCCCGGCCAGCCTGCTGCTCAAAAGCGGCGGCGCGCTGTACGTGCAAAGCGAAGACGAGATCAACCTGGCGGCCGCTAAACGCTTGTCCGCCCATGCCAATCAAGGCATCTCCTTGCTGGCCCAGCAGGAAGGCATGCGCCTTGTCTCAGGCCAGGGCCCACTTGAAATCGAATCCCACGGCGACCTGTTGAACCTGACTGCTCAGCAAGACATCACCGTGCAATCCGTACAGGGGCATGTGCAGTTGACGGCCAAAAATGGCATCACCTTGGGGTGTGGTGGCGCTTATATCCGTATTACGCCGCAAGGCGAGATTCAGATTCACGGTCCGGGGCTGATCAGCATCAAGGGGCAACATCGCCTGAATACGGCCACCAGTGAAGACTTCCCGCTCCCGGAGTTACCCGGCTCGGTGTGCAAAGAGTGCTTGAAGAAGGCACAGGCCGCTGCTCAAGGTTTCGTACCTCGGGAGGCACAGGTATGACTAATGACTTGCGTCGTACCTGGATCGAGCTGTTGGAAGTGTCCTGCGCACAAGTGCCTATCACCTGCCTGGATATCATCATTGATCAAGCCGGCAGCGATTCTCCATTGCTGCCCAGTGTTCTCAGTATCGAGCCCGCTCTGCCTTGCTACTCATTGTTCACAGGGCTGCCAGAGGCCGGTGCCGATGAACTGGCGCCGTTACTGGTACGGGTTGACTTGGGGCAGCCCCTGCAACGTCAGTGGCTGGTTGGTCTGATGCAGGCTCTGGATGGCCGCTCGCAATTATTGGTGTTGGCCTCGCTCTGGCCATTTCAGGCCTTGGCACAGCACCTCAGCCGATGCCTGGAAGCGCGTCATGGCGGATACCTGGGGTTGTTGCGGTATTACGATCCGCGGCTGTTCCCATTGCTGTTTAGTCATGTGCTTGAGCCAGAACAACAGCAGCCGCTGTTGCGCCCGGCGGTTTTCTGGAGCTGGCTGGACCGTGACGGCCTGCCCAGACGGCTTTCGGGTGTCGCCGATACGCACGAGGTGCCCGACGACATCACCGTTCTCGAACTCTCCGATAGTCAACTGGAAACGCTTAGCTGTGCCAGTGATGCCACGGTGGCGATGGTGAGTCTTGCCGAGGCATTGCCTTCTGATTGGAGCGCCGAGCAGCATTTTGACGCGTGCTATGTGGCGATGCTCGATGCCACCGAAGCGGGGTTGCTACTTGCTCCCGAACGTGAGGCTCACACCCTCGAAAGATTACGCAGTGCCTGCGCGGCACCTCATAGCGAAGACAGGAAATGAACGTCATGCCCAACTCCATGGACGGCAGGTATCGCCTCGCCCTAGTCGGGACACTGGTTGGTGTATTGCTCGCGCAAACCGCCTCGGCCAGCACGCTTGAAGCCGTTAACCACACGCACTGGGCGATCAACCGCTTTAGTGTCGATGGTCGTTCGGGGATCGACATCATCGGGCCGTACCAGAGGGGTGGAGGAGGTTGTTGTTATATCGCGCCTTCCAACTGGAAGTCGGGGATGACTGTGCGTGTTGATTGGGAAACTGGTGTGGCTTACTCCTATGACAATCCTGGTCTTGCAGATGAGGCGAAATACGACGCTTGGCTGGACAAAATAGATGCACAAAAGCGCCAACACAGCAAAGTAGTCCCCGTCCCCGACTACACCGGCCAAAAAGCCTGCGGGCTCACCGTGCACTTCCTGCCCTGCGATGAGCTCCAGGTCACCACCTCCTGCTACGCCTACGGCAGCCCCGAATACCCGATCAAGACCCCGCTGCACCTGCCGGAGGCTCAGTCATGTCCGAAGTGAAACATGCCAGTGTCTGGCTGCCGCCGCCATTTCCAGCAGAAGGTCGTTTGCCCCGGCGCGTCGAACAGGTTCAGCAAAATATCCTGCGCCAATGCGAGCTTGAGCGCGGCTACCAGGATGCATTGTGTCTAGCGGCCGGTTACCGAGTGACGCCACCGTGCTGCAAGACCTTGCATATCAGCCTGTTTTTCGACGGTACCGGCAACAACCTGAACGATGACCTGTACCAGTCCAGCGTGGCGCACCCCACCAACATCGCGCGCTTGTTTCGCGCCACCATCGGTGATGGCTATGCCGGTGGCACAGGGCACGGCGACCACGCCCAGCGACTGATCGACGCAGCCGGGACTGGCAATGGTCAGTACTTCAAGTACTACATGCCCGGCGTCGGTACGCCATTCGCGGAAGTAGGTGACCTGGATTACTCGTGGGCCGGGCTGGGCGCTGCCTGGTTCGGTGAAGAGCGGATCAACTGGGGCTTGTTGATGCTCATTGATGCGCTACGGCGCACGTTGGGCCTGCCGCGGCTGGACAACGCGAGTCTCAAGGCGGCAGTCGGTGCAATGGGCACGGTGTTGGGAATGGAATCCATCATGGGGCCCGCCAACCGTGCCCTGGAGTTCAGCAAGCAGCTCAAGGCCATTGAAAAACCGTTGCGCCTGGCGCTGGCACAACCTAATCCCGGTACCTCGAAGCTGTTGGGTATCAAGGTGTATGTCTACGGGTTTTCCCGTGGCGCGGCGGCGGCGCGGGCCTTTGTCAGTTGGTTGAACCAACTGATGCGCTACCGACCGTTCCTCAAATCGGCTGATCTGCAGATTCCGCTGAGCGTCGAATACCTCGGGCTGCTGGATACCGTGGCCTCCGTGGGCATCGCCGATATCTTGCCAGGGGCGAGAGGTCACATGGCCTGGGCGGATGGCAATCAGCAATTGCCCGGCGGTGGGCTGGTCAAACGTTGCCTGCACCTCGCGGCGAGCCATGAGCAGCGCCTATGTTTTCCGCTGGAGTCGATTCGCCGCGAGAGCGGCAGTTATCCGGTGAATAGCGTGGAGGTGATGTATCCGGGAGTGCACTCGGATTTGGGGGGAGGGTATCCGCCGGGGGATCAGGGGAAGGCCAACAGTAAGGGCAGTGTAGAGGGGGACGGTCTATTACTGTCACAGATCGCATTGAATGACCTCTACGCTGATGCATTAGCTTATGGAGCACCTTTAAAAGTTCTTGGCAGTACCTTGCCAATCGGGTTACGTCATGAGAAGTGGCGGGCGATGGACATCGAGTTGGCACAACAATTCGAAGTTGCGCCGATGCTTGTCAAGCGCTTCAACGCCTGGCGTCAAGTAACCCTAGGCCTACCTCCTGTTACCCAACCGTTACCTACCGAGCAAATTGAACGCTATCAACCCCTCACGTCCACCACCACGCTGGAGCAGGCAGCTCGCGCACAACTCGGCTGGATCACTGCGTGGCGCATCGACCGATACGCTTTCGCCAGCCTGAAGCAGCAAAAATTCTACCTTCATGCGACCGATACCCATGCGGACGAATCAAAGCGTGTTAAGGCCAAGGATGCACGAAACATAAATCAGAAAGCGGTCGAAAAACGGCGCCGCCAGCAACTGGCCAAAGAGCGCACAGGCCAAACCCCGAAAAAGCCACCGGAGCCTGGGGTCAAGGATTTCGATGCGGACATGGCGCAAACCCAATTGCGCGAAGCCGCCGAGGAGTTCGGCACGGCGTACCGTGACCCTGACCATCTGGCCTCCAGCCTGAGTCGAGTGCTGCCGGCCAACGCTCCGCCCCTGGTGGTGCTGCGCGTCATCACTGCCGACGCACGGGTCGAAGGCCGGCAGATGAAAGCGGCCGGACGGGCAAGAGTCAGTCAGTTGTTTCCGCCCCCCGCCCGTTACAGCAACCATGCAGATGAAAATACCCGCGGCCTCGTGGATGAAACCCTCAACGCGATGCAGCCGGTAGGGCTCTTGCGCGCATTGTTCGATGACCACGTTCACGATTCCCGCGCCTGGTTTCTTTACTCGTGGGGACGTGAACCTTTGGGCAGCTATTTCCGTGAACGCATGGTGTTTTTCGGTGAGGCCAGCCGACGAGAGCTTGCCCTCAATCCTGAGGCCAAAGCGACGATGCTTGCCGGGGGCAAGCCTTTGCCAACCTCGGGGGCTACGGTTGCCGCGCAACCTCCTGCCATGGATGCACAGCATCTGGCCAAGGCTCAGCAAGCCATCGATGCCCATTGGGAAGCCTTTTACGCCAAGGTCAGCGAGGCAAACAATGCGCCAGCTTGATTCCGTCTTTCGAAGCCCTGCCTCAGGAGTAACACCATTGTTCACTTCTGTTTCTCGCCGAGTGCTGATGGGTACCCTTTGCGGGCTGTTTGTGGCCGTGTTTCTGAATAGCAGCTTGGCTGGCACTCTTGAAGCCATCAACCACACGCACTGGGCGATTAACCGCTTTAGCGTGGATGGCCATTCGGGTATCGACATCATAGGTGCCTACCAAGGTGGCGGAGGGGGTTGCTGTTATGTAGTTCCGTTGCGTTGGAGCCCAGACATGACGGTGCGTGTTGATTGGGAAACGGGCGCTAGTGCCATGAGTGAACTCGCTGATGAGTTCCCCGGTTTCGGGAATTGGCCTAAGTATTTAGCCTGGAAACAAAAAGCCAATGCACAAAAACGCCAGCACAGCAAAGTAGTCCCCGTCCCCGACTACACCGGCCAAAAAATCTGCGGGCTCACCGTGCACTTCCTACCCTGCGATGAGCTCCAGGTCACCACCTCCTGCTACGGCTACGGCAGCCCCGAATACCCGATCAAGACCCCGCTGCATCTGCCGGAGCCTCAGTCATGTCCCAAGTAAAATGTCGGGTCCTGGTAGCGACGCTCTGGGGTTTGATCGCGGCTGTCTTTGCGCAGAGTACCCAAGCCAGCACGCTTGAAGCCATTAACCATACGCACTGCGCGATCAACCGCTTTAGTGTCGATGGTCGTTCGGGGATCGATATCATTGGTCCGTACCAGAGGGGTGGGGGAGGTTGTTGTTATATCGCGCCGTCGAACTGGCAGCCGGGGATGACGGTGCGTGTTGATTGGGAGACCGGAGTAGGATACGCGGATGATTCTCCTGGCTATGGCGATTGGCCTAAATATTTGGCCTGGGTTGAAAAAATCGACGCCCAAAAGCGCCTACACAGCAAAGTAGTCCCCGTCCCCGACTACACCGGCCAAAAAGTCTGCGGGCTCACCGTGCACTTCCTGCCCTGCGACGAGCTTCAGGTCACGACGTCCTGCTACGCCTACGGCAGCCCCGAATACCCGATCAAGACCCCGCTGCACCTGCCGGAGCCTCAGTCATGTCCCAAGTAAAATGCCGGGTCCTGGTAGCGACATTCTGCGGTTTGATCGCGGCTGTCTTTGTGCAGAGTGCCCAAGCCAGCACGCTTGAAGCCGTTAACCACACGCACTGGGCGATCAACCGCTTTAGTGTCGATGGTCGTTCGGGGATCGACATCATTGGTCCGTACCAGAGGGGTGGGGGAGGTTGTTGTTATGTGGCGCCGTCGAACTGGAAGTCGGGGATGACAGTGCGGGTCAATTGGGAAACTGGAGTGGCTTATCCCGATGGCTTTCCCGGATTTGCGGACGAAGATAAATACGAAGCGTGGGCGGTAAGATTAAGAGCACAAAAACGCCAGCACAGCAAAGTAGTCCCCGTCCCCGACTACACCGGCCAAAAAGTCTGCGGGCTCACCGTGCACTTCCTGCCCTGTGACGAGCTTCAGGTCACCACATCTTGCTACGCCTACGGCAGTCCCGAATACCCAATCAAGACCCCGCTGCACTTGCCGGAGCCTCAGTCATGTCCCAAGTAATGTGCGGCCTGAATATGGAGATGTGCAGATGAAGCCTGTGATTCGTCTGGGAGATACGTTGGCAGAGTTTGGTGGTGAAGTGCTGGAAGGACACTACGAGTGCGATGGCAAGCCCATGGCCTGTCAGGGCGATGCGGTGCACTGCGACCTGCACGGCCGCACCGTGATCGCCGAAGGCACCGACCTGCTGCACATCGACGGCCGACCGGCGGCGCTGCACGGTCATCGTTGCAAATGCGGGTGCACGCTGGTCAGCTCGTTGCCCGACACGCAGGTGGCGTTTTGATTGCCGCGCCGAAGTTTGCCGCTTACCCCTTGGTTCAGGCCCCGGCATACTCGCGATGGATAGCTAGTGGTGTGGCCTTGCCGGTTGTTCTGGGCGGTGTAGGCACGGGCTTGAGATCGGTCATTGAACCGCAACTGGCATTAAGCGCAGTGGCTTGTGTCTCGCTGGTGTGGTTGCTGGCACTGCTGTTGCGCATCTTGTATTTCAGGCTCAACCGCCATAACGCTGAAAGCTATCGGCAGGCGACCGAGCAAGTCAGCCAAGCCTGGTGGAAGCACCACCGGCAGACGGTAGGGCTGGTCGAGTCCGTGCTGGTTTCAGCGGCATGCACCACGCATGAAGATGGGCAGCTGCTTTTCACCTCGGACCATCAGCCACCCACACCACAGGCAGCGCATGAAGGGCGCGCGATTCATCTCGTTCAGGTATTCGGGAATGATATCGGCGAGCGTGAGCGCAATCTAGCGATCTTGCTCGCCCTGCAATGGCATCAACAACGAGATGAGCCTTCAGCCGTGCAACCGCTACGTTGCTACTGGCAGGGCTCATTGCCGGCCTGGCAAGCATTCGTAGAACAGATGGCACTTTGCTCTCCCTTGGTCCAACTCCCCGAGCAGCCCGAGCCGTGGGAGGGCATCCGTACCCTGGATACGGTTATTGACCAATTGCAGGGCGCACCTGCAGCGACCCGGGTCCTCTGCGCGGGTTGCCAATCCTCGCCTATCCAGCGGGACGATCACTTGCCAGCAGGAGAAGCGGCGGTGCTGTGGTTATTCGGCCCAAACGGCAATGTGCGTTTTTCGCGGGGTGAGTGGTTTTCAGCTAACGCCGAGCAGCTTTCTGCGGTGGCTAAGCGCGCTTTACGGCAGCGCGGACTCACGACTCCCACAGACGTATGCGTGTCGTTCTCTCAACCGGATGTACCTGAGCTTCCGGCGGCTGGCTGGAACATCAAACAGCATGTGCAAGATGCCAACTTCGGCGCCTTGGAGCGTTTACAGGCCATGGTCGTACAGACCTTGGCTGCCTGGTACGCAGAGCAGCACCAAGTGCCCTGCGCTTGGTTAGCGACCGATCCTCATCACACCTTGGCCCTTGGAATTGTGGAATCCGATGACTCAGCTAGTTGAATCTCCGAAAATATCCTCTGGCAAGACGGCGTTATTACTGGCGGGAATCCTGGCCGTGCTTGTCGCAGCGGGCGCTGGGATTTGGTGGTTATTGATGGAGCCTCGTCTTCTCAGCCGTGCCATGGTGCGTGATGTCTTGCTCAAGGGCGTATTGCTATGGGCAGTGTTGTTCGGCATGGCGCTGGTGGCTTGGCAGATTGTCCAGAAGGGAATTCGCAATCTGGTACTTGGTTCTTGGGCGCCACCCCAATCATCTTCTGGTGAACCCGATGAGCGGCCGGACCTGGCAGATATAGTCGGACGCTTGCGCGAGCACTACGGCCTCTTCTGGCGCCGCAAAGTCCGCCTGCTCCTGATCATCGGCGAACCCAGCGAAATCGCAGCCATCGCCCCCACCCTGGCCGAGAAATACTGGCTGGAAGGCCAAAACACCGTCCTGCTCTGGGGCGGTAGCGCCCAATCCAACCTGGAACAAACCTTCCCAACCCACTGGCGAGGCCTCAGCCGCTGGCGCGCCCTGGACGGCGTCGTCTGGGCCCTCAACCCAACCCAGGCCGCCGACGATGCCGCGATGGGCGCAGGCGTGCGTGAACTGCAACGCCTGGCCCGCGGCCTGAGCTGGAAGCTGCCGTTGCACCTGTGGCAAGTCTGCGACAGCGCCTGGCCGCAATCCACCCGCAAAACCGAGCCGGTCGGTTGTCAGTTGCCCGAACGCTTCACCGCCGCAGCGCTGGACACCGCGCTCGCCAGTCTGCTCGAACCGTTACGCCGTCAGGGCCTGGCGCAGATGAACACCGACATGACCCATGACTTCCTGTTGCGCCTGTCTCGGGATCTGCAGGAAGAAGCCATCGCGCGCTGGCGTCACACGCTGGCACCCCTGGCCAACGAGTTCGCCCGTGGCGTGCCGTTGCGTGGGCTGTGGTTCAGCCTGCCGGTGCCACCCACCCCACATGATTTGCAACACCACTGGCCGATCATTAAGGTGTGGAGCGGCGTACTGGACGACCACCCCAACCCCCAGCGGCTGGGCTGGAGTGTCCCGCGAGTCGCCTACACAGCGACCCTGGGCCTGGCAACCCTTTGGAGCGCAGGCTTGCTGATCTCGTTGGTCAGCAACCAAGTGCAGATCGCCCAGGTACAGACCTCGCTGGCTGCCCTGGAGCAACCCGGCAACGGCGATGCCCAACTGCATGCACTCAACGACCTGGTACGCGAGCTGTCCCGGCTCGATTATCGCGCCGAGCACGGCGCGCCCTGGTATCTGCGTTTCGGCCTGAACCAGAACCAGCGCCTGCTCGAGGTGGTCTGGCCGCGCTATGTCGAGGCCAACGACCGCCTCATTCGTGACCCCGCAGCGGCCACTCTGCAACGCCAACTCAACGCATTGATCCGCCTGCCAGCGGGCAGCGAGCAACGGGCCGAACGCGCCCAGAGCGCCTACGAGCCACTCAAGGCCTACCTGATGCTGGCCCGCCCGGAAAAAGCCGACGCCACCTTTCTCGCCACAGCCATGACCCACGCCGAGCCGACGCGCAACGGTATATCGCCAGGGCTGTGGCAAGGCCTGTCACCTACGCTCTGGCAATTCTACGGCGAGCACCTCGCGGCGCACCCGCAGTGGGCGATCAAGGCTGATGCCAAGCTAGTCGCCTTGACCCGCCAGGTGTTGCTCGGCCAGTTGGGTCAGCGCAACGCCGAAACCAGCCTCTACCAGCAGGTCCTCGACCTGGCCGCCAATCAGCACCCGGACATGGACCTGCAAAGCATGGTCGGTGAAACCGACGCCCTGGCCCTGTTCTACAGCGAAGCCAGCGTGCCGGGCGTATTCACCGGTCAGGCCTGGGAAGGCCAGGTACGCCGCGCCATCGACGATATCGCCGAGGCTCGCCGCGAGGAAATCGACTGGGTGCTCAGCGATCAGCAAGCCGATATCGCCGCCGAACTGACCCCCGAGGTGCTCAAGGAGCGCCTCACCGAACGCTACTTTCAGGACTACGCCAACGCCTGGCTGGATTTCCTCAACGGTTTGCGCTGGCATCAGGCCGACAGCCTGTCCGAGGTGATCGACCAACTGACCCTGATGAGCGACGTGCGCCAGTCGCCGCTGATCGCGCTGATGAACACCCTGGCCTATCAGGGCCAGGCCGGCACCCGCAGCCAGGCGCTGGCGGACTCGCTGATCCAGTCCGCGCAACAGCTGATCGACCGGGACAAGGTGCCGGTGATCGACCAACAACGCCTGACCCCACGCAGCCCACTGGACGCCACCTTCGGCCCGCTGTTGACCCTGCTCGGCAAAGACCCCGACGCCAAGGCCGATACCGATCGCCTGAGCCTGCAGGCCTTCCTCACCCGCGTCACGCGGGTGCGCTTGAAACTGCAGCAAGTCAGCAACGCCCCTGACCCCCAGGAAATGACCCAGGCCTTGGCCCAGGCGGTGTTTCAGGGCAAGAGCACCGACCTCACGGATACCCAATCCTACGGCAGCGTCATTGCCGCCAGCCTGGGCGCGGAATGGGCAGGCGTCGGCCAGACGTTGTTCGTGCAGCCGCTGCAACAGGCCTGGCAGCGCGTGCTGCAACCGTCGGCGGCGGGCCTCAATCAGCAGTGGCAACGGGCGATCGTCACCGACTGGCACAGCGCCTTCGCCGGCCGCTACCCCTTCGCCAAAACCACCAGCGATGCCTCGCTGCCCATGCTGGGGCAGATGATCCGCGCCGACTCGGGCCGCATCGAGCAGTTCCTGCAGCGCCAGCTGGGCGGCGTATTGCGCAAGGAAGGCAGCCGCTGGGTGGCCGACCCGCGGCACAGCCAGGGGCTGCGCTTCAACCCGCAGTTCCTGGCGGCCATCAACCAGCTCAGCCACCTGGCGGACGTGATGTACACCGATGGCGGCATGGGGCTGGGTTTCGAGCTGCGAGGCAAACCGGTGCGCGATGTGGTGCAAACCACCTTCATCCTCAATGGCGACAAGCACCACTACTTCAACCAGCGCGAATTCTGGCAGCGCTTCAACTGGCCGGGCCGCAGCGATCATCCGGGCGCGAGCCTGAGCTGGACCAGCATCCACACGGGCGAACGCCTGTTCGGTGACTTCCAGGGCACCTGGGGCCTGATCCGCCTGCTGGAAAAAGCCAAGGTCACGCCATTGGACGATAGCGACAGCCACTACCGCGTGGTGCTCAAGGCGCCGGACGGTATACCCCTGACCTGGAACCTGCGTACCGAGCTGGGGGCAGGGCCGTTGGCGTTGCTGAAATTGCGCGACTTCAGGTTGCCGCAGCAGATATTCCTGGGCGACGGCGTGGCGGATGTGCCCTATGCGCAGAATGGGAGTTTTGAATGAGTCTGCGTACTTTGATCGATCATTGCTTGGGCAAACGCGATGCCCTGACCTTGGGGCGCAGCCAGGCCGAGCGCTGGGAGCCTTTGCTGCAACCAATCAGCGATGCCTCGCCCGTAGGGCAAGATCCAGGGTATGACGATGACTTCCAGCACATGCGCGAGGAGGTCAACAAGTTGTCTGGAGCGGATGCCGAACGGGTGGTTCAACTGGCAGAAAAGCTGCTTGTCCAGACCTGCAAAGACTTGCGGGTAGCGACCTACTATTTGTGGGCACGCCTGCAGATGGATGGCGAAGCCGGACTGGCTGATGGGCTTACCCTGTTAGCGGCGTTAGTGGAGCGATACCCCGCCGATGTGCTGCCGGCTCGCGCCAATAGCCGCAAGATGGCTCTGGAATGGCTGGCCAGCAGCAAGGTGCTGGACAGCCTGTCGCTCTACCCGGAGGTGGTACGCAGCGAGGCGGAGCGTACCGTAGCGGCGCTGGCCTGGCTGGAGCGCGGGCTTGAGGCCTGGCCCCAGGACCAGCGTCCCGCCTTGGGCGCACTGTATGGCGCGTTGTCCACACGGTTGAACCAATCTGGCGGGGTGGATGCGCTGGTGCCGCAGCACAGTGCCAGTCATGACGCGAACGCGCACGGGGCATTGTCATCATCCCCGGCGATCAAATCAGGGCGGGACCTGTTGGACAGTGGCCGATCACTGGCGGGGTATTTGCGCGAACAGTCCCAAGGGTGGCTCGCGGCTCATCGTCTGATGAAGAGCCTGCGCTGGGACAGCTTGCACCAGTCGCCGCCCGAGGATGCAAACGGCAACACGCGACTGGCGCCGCCCCGTAGCGAATATCGGGCACAGCTCAAACGCCTGTACCTGCAACAGAGCTGGACCGAATTGCTCGATCTGGTCGAGCGGGTGTACGCCGAAGGGGTAAACCATTTCTGGCTGGATTTACAGTGGTACCTGTACCAGGCGCTGAGTGAACAACCGGTGCCACTAGACGGCTGGGCGGACATCGTCAAGCGTGATCTGGGTATGTTCCTCGAGCGCTTGCCGGGCCTGGAACTGTTGAAATGGAGTGACGGCAGTCCATTCGCTGACGAGACCACCCGTGACTGGATCACCCAGCACGTCAGCGGCAATCGGCCGGAACAATGGTTGCCGGCTCCCAAAGCCGCATTAGCCACGGCAGACACCGAAATTCTCGCACTGGAAGACGAAGCTTTGGCCCAGGCCGACAGTGATGGCGTTGAGGCGGCGTTGACTTGGCTGGCGCAGAGGCCCGGCGTGCACAGCGGGCGTCAGCGCTGGCTGCTGCGTCTGCTGATGGCGCGGGTCGTTGAACAATATGGCAAGAGCGATCTGGCCGTGCACTTGCTGGGGGAGCTGGACACGACTGCGCAGCAGCACGTCTTGCAGACATGGGAGCCGGAGCTGAATTTCGAGGTCAAGGCTCGATTGCTCAAGCTGCTGCGTTTGAAAGCGCAACGCAACGATGCCGACAAACCCGCTCTGGCCCGGCGTACCGAGGCACTGCTGGCCGCGTTGGTGGCAATTGATCCGGTACGCGCCGCAGTGCTCTGCGCTTGACATCATCCATCAGGAATCTATCAGCTTGGACAATTTAACACTGCGCTACTTCGACGCCGAAATGCGTTACCTGCGCGAAGCCGGCAAGGAGTTCGCAGAAGCATTTCCGGATCGGGCTGCGCAGCTCAATCTGGATAAACCGGGCGCACAAGACCCGTACGTGGAGCGCCTTTTCGAGGGATTTGCCTTCTTGATGGGGCGCTTGCGGGAAAAGCTCGACGATGACCTGCCAGAGCTGACCGAGGGGCTGGTCAGCCTGCTGTGGCCCCACTACTTGCGCACTATTCCTTCCTTGTCCGTGATCGAATTGAGGCCCGAACTGGCGCAGATGAAGGGTAGCGAGCCTATCGGCAAAGGCTTTGAAGTGCTGTCCCAACCTATTGGCCCCCAACGTACCCGCTGTCGTTACACCACCACCCAGGATGTGAGGTTGCAACCGCTGGCCTTGGAGTCAGTGCGCGTGGCCTACGAGCCAGACGGCCGCTCGCTGCTGCGCCTGCGTTTCGCCTGTGGTGTGTTGACAGACTGGAGCCAGACCGATCTCAGCTGCCTGCCGCTGTACCTTAATGCCGATGGGCCGCTGGCCAGTGCATTACATCAAGCGCTGACCCTGAATACCCAAGCGCTGTATGTGCGGTCTTCGAGCCAGCAGGAACGCAAGCGTTTGGATGGCCATTTTGCGCCCAAAGGGTTTGCCGACGAAGATCGCTTGTGGCCCAAGGGCGACAGCGCGTTCAGCGGCTATCAGTTGCTGCTGGAGTACTTCACCTTCCGCGAAAAATTCATGTTCGTGACTCTCTATGGTCTGGAACAACTGGACCTTGGCGCAGGTACTTCCTGGTTCGAGTTGGACGTAGTGCTGCGCGAAGCATGGCCGCAAGAATTCAGCGTGAGCAGCGAGCACGTTCTTCTACATGCGGTGCCTGTAATCAATCTATTCCCGCTGGAGGCCGATCCGCTCGCCTTGGCCTCGCTGCAAACCGACTACCTGCTGCGGCCCATGCGTTTACAGGATGGGCACACCGAAATTTATTCGGTTGACCAGGTCACCGCCTCCAGCAGTGGCGTGCGCCAGGACTATGTCCCATTTACAAGCTTTCGTCACAAGGGCGGCATGCTGCGCGACGATGCACCGGAGCGTTACTTCCACACTCGTTTGAAGCGCTCGGCGAAAGGCTTGCACGACACCTGGCTGATCCTGGGTGGCGATGGCTTTGACAAGGATCGACTGCTTGGCAGCGAAAGCTTGTCACTGAGCCTGACCGGCACCAATGGATTGCTACCGCGTAAAGCGCTGCAAAGCACCTTGCTCGATACCCCGATGCAGGCCACCCCAGTAAGTGTGCGGGTACGCAATTTGTGCGCGCCGAGCTTGCCGCAGTACCCGCCCAACCGTGATCGTTTTCATTGGCGGGTACTCAGCCATCTGGGGTCGAATTTCTTGCCAATGCTTGATAACGCCGAAGTGCTACGCGGTACCTTGGCGCTGTATGACTGGACAGGCAGTGAACTGAACCGCCGTCGCCTGGAGGCCATCGCCGACGTTCGCCATCATCTGGTTCAGCGCTTCGAAAGGGGCTTTCTGCTGCGCGGGGTGGATATCGAAGTCACCTTGGATGCGAACGGTTTTTCAGGAGAGGGCGACATCAGCCTGTTTGGCGAGATGCTCCATCGCTTCTTTGGCCTCTATGCCGATATTCATTTGTTCAACCAGCTCACGCTGATCCTGCAACCTACTGGAAAGTGCCTGCGATGGAACGAAAACCACAGTCAGCGTATTCCCGGCTGAAGGCCGCGGGATTGCTGGAAGCGCTTGACGGGCGGGTCGCCGAGGCCAACCTCTACCGTTTCTGTCAGTTGCTGGAACAGGCTATACCCGGCCATCCGCCCTTGGGCAGTACCACGCACCCTGCTAATGACTCGGTGCGTTTTCGGCCCGATCCCAGCATGGCTTTCCCTGCAGGGGAGTTGAAGGCCATAGAGATCGACGAAGATCATCCTGAACGTCCGGCCACGGTGCGTACTCGTCTATTGGGCCTTTACGGAGTCGATTCACCGATGCCGACAGCCTTCCTGGACGATATCGCTCAGCGTCGCGAAGGCCACGAGGCGCTGGAAGCGTTCCTCGATATATTCAACCACCGAATATTCACTCAGTTCTATCGCATCTGGCGCAAGTACTCCTATCCGGCGACGTTCGAGGCAGGGGGTAGCGATGCCACTTCACAATGCCTGCTGGGGCTGATTGGCCTGGGCATTCCAGGCACCGCCCGGCAGATCGCCACGCCGATATCGCGCTTTCTTGCGCTCCTCAGCGTGATGCGCCTGCCGACGCGCAATGCCGAAGGCATCATGGCGTTGGTCAAGCTGCTGGCTCCCAATACCAGGACCCGAGTGACGCCACACTGGCCGCAGACAGTGACTTTGGCGCAGCCGGCCAGTTTGTCGAGGAGCCACCCTGTGAGCTTGTCCCAGGGCACGCCTTTAGGCAGCGCGGGCTCGGATGCCAATAGCCAGTTGCACCTGGCACTGTTCACCGAAGATCCGATTGAGGCCCGTGACTGGTTGCCGGGCAATCAGTTGCACAACGATCTATTGGTTCTGCTGCGGGTGTACCTGGGCTGGCGCTGCAGCGCAAAACTGCAGTTAACGCTGCCCATGCACAGCCTGCCCAAACCGGTGCTGGGCGATCAGCCGGTCCTGCTGGGCATGACCGGCGTGCTAGGCCTAGGCAGCGAGGTCGGGCAGATCGGCGATCAGCGAACTATCACCATCAACCTGGGCCGATACCAAGGTCTGCACAGCAACCCCCAGTACAGAGAAGCACAGCATGTCGCCTATCGTTTTTAATCTATTGCAGCTTACGGTGTTGAGTGCACTGCTGGGAGGGTGTGGCTTGACCCAGACCGTGACCGACACCAGCACATCTACCGCCAAAGCGATCTTCTACAAGCAAGTGAAGACCCTGCATCTGGACCTTACCGGCCGAGCGGCGCTGAACACCGACATGACCAACATGACAGGGTTGTCCGTGCCCACCCTCGTGAGGGTGTATCAGTTACGCGATAACAAAATCGTCGACAGGGCCACCTATGACAATCTGCTGAATAATGCCGACAACCTGCTGCGTACTGATCTGTTGGACCAGCACACCGTGCTGATCAAGCCCGGGGAAGGGGCCCAAATGGACGTGCCGCTGAACAGAGACGCGCAGTTCGTGACCGTGGTGGCGTTATATCGCACGCCCGACACGCAGGAGAACACTTGGCGCCTGACATTGTCCCGTATTGACCTGGAACCGGACCGCGCACGGGTCATTGAACTGGGTAACAGCCGACTGACCCTGCAACCGTTGACGAAGGAGTAGGTCGTGAGCGAGTTGAATCCTTCGCTGTACGAAATGCTTCTGCAAAACTTTGACGGCGAGCTGGATCTGTACTGCGTCCGAGAGGAGGACCAGCACCTCTTGTCGGTGCTGGACAACGTGCAACGCATTCTCAACAGCCGGGCCGGCACCCTCAGCCATTTACCGGACTACGGCCTACCGGACATGGGCCAGATCCTGCAAGGCTTGCCGGCCGCTGCCCATGGGTTGATGAGCACCCTGACCCATACCTTGCTCAAGTACGAGCCGCGACTGGCAGCAGTGAATATCGGACTGTTGCCACAGGCTGAGCCCGGTCATTTGGAGTACGCCTTGGACGTACAACTCAAAGACGGAGCGCAGGTGACCTTTGGTGCAACTCTGGCCCCGGAAGGCAAAGTGTTAGTGCGTCATCTCAGACGGCAGAACTATCTGTCCAAGTCGTAAACCTGCAAGGGAAAGGAAGCTGGATGACGGCGTTATTTGAAATGCGAATCCGGATCGGCGGTGACCCGCGCGGCTTCGGCGAATTTACCGCGTTGCGCGAGGAGTTGGCCAAATTGAGCCATCCGGCATGCCCGGATATCGACTGGGCTCAGGTCGAGCAGCTGTGCCTGACGTTGTTCCATAACAACGGCGCAGACCTGCAAACCGCAGCGTCCTTTGCATTAGCCCGCTGTCAGCGCCACGGTTTGGAAGGTATGGCGCAAGGCGTGACGGTGATCGAGGCGCTGTGCAGCGAGTGGTCCAATGTATGGCCGCCCATGGCGTCATTGCGCATGGACATCCTAGCCTGGTTGTTCGCCCAGTTGCCGCCTTTGCTGAGGCGCTTGGAGGTTGATACATGGACATTACCCGCGCTCTCACGTTTGGACACTGAGCTGGAGCGGCTGGCTACGCAGTTGGCGCGCCAGCGGCAGGTTCCTCTGGTTACGCTACAGGCGCTGCGTCATCAGATCGGTGGATTGATGGGCCGAGTGGCGCGTAACGGTGCTTCGGCCGATAGATTGCCTATGCCTACCCGGGGCCGGGAACCGGCGTTCGTAATGCCGGTGGTCTTACTGCCAGCGCCCCAGATGCCTGAAATGCCACCTGATGGTTCAAAGCGCAAGCGCCGTATCGCGCTATGGCTGTTTGCGCTGATCGTCATCTTCGTACTGGCCGGCGGGGCTTGGTGGTGGCATTCATTCGCCGGGGCTCAACCACCTCACAGGTCTCTTGAGCCGGTGCGTCTGGACAGTCTGTCGCTGTTCGATGCCGGCAGCAGTGAACTCAAGCCAGGCTCGACCAAGGTGCTGATCAACTCGCTGGTCAACGTCAAGGCTCAGCCGGGCTGGCTGATCCAGATCGTCGGGCACTCCGACACCACAGGCGACGAGAATCAGAATCTTCAGCTGTCATACGCGCGCGCTCGCGCGGTGCGCAATTGGATGCAGCGTATGGGTGACATTCCAGACGATTGTTTCGTTGTGCAAGGTGCTGCCGGTACTCAGCCGATCATCAGCAACCATACGGCGGCGGGGCGAGCCGCCAACCGGCGAGTGGACATCAGTCTTGTGCCGCAAGCGGGTGTTTGTGGCGAGCCGAGCGTGCAGGTCGGCGGACCGATTCGATGAAGGCGTAACAGACATGAAAAAGCCCTCACCGATTACCGGCGAGGGCTTTTTCGTCACGCGCGAATCAGTCTTCGGCTTGAACTTCGTCAGCCTGCATGCCTTTTTGGCCTTGCACTGCAACGAAGCTCACTTTCTGGCCTTCTTTCAGGCTCTTGAAGCCGTTACCCTGGATTGCGCGGAAATGTACGAACAGATCCGGACCGCTCTCTGGAGTGATAAAACCAAAACCCTTTTCGTCGTTAAACCACTTGACGGTACCGCTCTGACGAGTCGACATAGCTTTATTTCCCTTGAAACAGAATTAGTGACAGCTTCTTCCAAATGAAAGAGTACTTGGCTGGTTGCGGGAAAGTTTAGCGCCGTCGAACGGGGATTGTAGCAATGCTCAGAGCTACTGCCCAGGCCACGTACTATAGAGACCCATGCAAACACAGTCGCTAGACTCTACGACAACTCCTGTGACAAAAACAAGCCTGCCAGACCGTGCTTTTAGCGCTTTTCAGCACCTTTTTATTCGCGGTTAATTACCTCTCGCCATTAGCCGCTGTTCGGTCTTTTTCGATTCCGTACAGTGAGTTTCGATATTGAATCGAGACAGTTCCTCTAAGCCCTTGTTAGTGCGAATAAAAGTTTTGAGGCGAAGGTTGTCTGGTCCGCAAGCAGGGTGCACGACCGGCGAGGTCGCCCACCTGCGAAGTGCCTAGCCGCGGTAATAACGCTGAACAACGAAGGGCATCTTGCTGACCTTGACCGCGACGCGCTTGCCGCGCACCACGGCCCACAAGTCGCTGTCCAGCACACTGTGAGCTATATCGACATAGGCCATGGCCACCGGCGCGCCCAAGGTCGGACCGAAGCCGCCGCTGCACACACTGCCCACTACCTTGCCCTCGGCATCTACCACCTCGGCGCCTTCACGCACTGGCGTACGCTCTTGCGGCAGCAGGCCTACGCGCTTGCGGGCGATGCCATCGCGCTGTTGGGCGAAGATCACTTCGGCACCCGGGAAGCCTCCCGCCCGCGCACCATCGCTGCGGCGGGCCTTGGAAATGGCCCACAACAGGCTGGCTTCGATGGGCGTGGTTTCGCTGTTCATGTCATGGCCATACAGGCACAGCCCGGCCTCCAGGCGCAGCGAGTCGCGGGCGCCGAGGCCGATCGCGGCGACCTCCGGCTCGGCCAGCAGGCGGCGGGCCAAGGCTTCGGCGCGTTCGGCGGGTACGGAGATTTCGAAGCCATCTTCACCGGTGTAACCGGAGCGACTGACGTAGCAGTCGCTGCCATCGATGCTGACGGCAGCGAACTGCATGAAGGTCATGGTCGCCACGCCAGGGGCCAGGCGCGCCAGCACGGTAACGGCGGCCGGGCCTTGCAGCGCCAGCAGGGCGCGCTGTTCAAACAGTGGCTCGACGGTGCACTGATCGCCCAGGTGCGCGCGCAGATGGGCCAGGTCTTGGTCCTTGCAGGCGGCGTTGACCACCAGAAACAGCTGGTCATCACCCAGGTTGGCGACCATCAGGTCATCGAGGATGCCACCCTGAGGATTGGTGAACATCGCATAGCGCTGCATGCCCACGGGCAGGTCGATGATGTCCACCGGTACCAGCGCTTCGAGGGCCTTGGCGGCGTTGGCGCCGGTCAGGCGAATCTGGCCCATGTGCGAGACGTCGAACAGGCCAGCCTGTTCGCGGCTGTGCAGGTGTTCCTTCATGACGCCCAGCGGGTATTGCACGGGCATGTCATAACCGGCGAACGGCACCATGCGCGCGCCCAGTTCGAGGTGCAAGGCGTGCAGGGGAGTGTGTTGCAGGGATTCGGTGGACATGGAGATGGTTCCTTGAAAATTGGGCAGGCCCGCGCTCGGTGAGAATTCTATGGTTTCGCGCCAGCTATCCCGGCGTCTTCGCGGGCAAGCCTTGCTCCTACAGCGCGGGTCGTACACCTGTGGGAGCAAGGCTTGCCCGCGAAGAGGCCGGTGCTGCCTGCCCAAAACCATAGAATCCCCACAAGGGAATGTGCGTGAAGTTATGCCTCTTGATACGCCTCGATCGAAGGGCAGGCGCACACCAGATTGCGGTCGCCGAAGACGTTGTCGACGCGGCCCACCGGCGGCCAGTACTTGCTCTGCACTAGCGAGCGCACTGGGTACACGGCCTGTTCGCGACTGTAGGGGTGGGTCCACTCGCCGACGATTTCCTCGGCGGTGTGCGGCGCGTTCTTCAACGGGTTGTCTTCGCTGTCGAGGCTGCCGTTTTCCACCGCGCGGATCTCTTCACGGATGCAGATCATGGCGTCGCAGAAGCGATCGAGCTCGGCGCGGGATTCGCTTTCGGTCGGCTCGATCATCAAGGTGCCGGCCACCGGGAACGACATGGTCGGGGCGTGGAAGCCGAAGTCGATCAGGCGCTTGGCGACGTCATCGACGCTGATGCCGCTGCTGTCCTTCAACGGCCGCAGATCGAGGATGCATTCGTGCGCCACCAGGCCGTTGCTGCCGCTGTACAGCACCGGGTAGTGGGTCTCCAGCCGGCGGGCGATGTAGTTGGCGTTGAGGATCGCCAGCTGCGAAGCGCGCTGAAGGCCGGCGCCGCCCATCATGCGGATGTACATCCAGGTGATCGGCAGGATGCTGGCGCTGCCGAATGGCGCCGCGCACACCGCGCCTTCCTTGCGCGCCATGCTCGCATGGCCGGGCAGGAACGGCGCCAGGTGTGACTTGACGCCGATCGGGCCGACGCCCGGGCCGCCACCGCCGTGGGGGATGCAGAAGGTCTTGTGCAAGTTGAGGTGCGAGACGTCGCCACCGAACTTGCCGGGTGCGCACAGGCCGACCATGGCGTTCATGTTGGCGCCGTCGATGTACACCTGGCCGCCGTTGTCATGCACGATGGCGCAGATCTCGCGGATGCCTTCTTCGAACACGCCGTGGGTCGACGGGTAGGTGATCATCAGTGCGGCGAGCTGGTCGCGGTGCTGCACGGCCTTGGCGCGCAGGTCTTCGATATCGACGTTGCCGCGGGCGTCACACGCGGTGACCACCACACGCATCCCGGCCATGTTGGCGGTAGCGGGGTTGGTACCATGGGCCGATGACGGGATCAGGCACACGTCACGGCGCTCGTCGCCGCGGCTCAGGTGGTAGGCACGAATGGCCAGCAAGCCGGCGTACTCACCTTGTGAGCCAGCGTTGGGCTGCAGCGACACAGCGTCATAGCCGGTGGCGGCGCAGAGCATGGCCTCCAGCTCGTCGGTGAGCATCTGGTAGCCCTGGCTTTGTTCGGCGGGAGCGAACGGGTGCAGGCTACCGAACTCCGGCCAGGTGATCGGGATCATCTCGCTGGCGGCATTGAGCTTCATGGTGCACGAACCCAGGGGGATCATGGTGCGGTCCAGCGCCAGGTCCTTGTCGGCCAGGCGGCGCAGGTAGCGCATCAGCTCGGTTTCGGAATGGTAGCGGTTGAACACTTCATGGCTGAGGATGGCCGACTGGCGCACCAGCGCGGCAGGCAGGCGATCACTGTAGCTCTGCGCCAGCGCGTCGAAGTCAGGTAGCCCCTGGCCGTCGGCAAACACCTGCCACAGCGCCTGTACATCGGCCTGGGTGGTGGTTTCGTCCAGCGACAGGCCCAGACGAGCCGCGTCGATGATCCGCAGATTGATGCCGGCCGCGGTGGCTTTTGCATGCAGCGCGGCAGTGGCATCGCCGGTGGCGAAAGTCAGGGTGTCGAAGAAGTATTCCTGCTCGGCGTGCACGCCCAGCGCGCTCAGGCCCTGGGCCAGCACTGCGGTCAGGCCGTGGACGCGGCGGGCGATCTGCTGCAGGCCTGCCGGGCCGTGATACACGGCGTAGGTGCTGGCGATGTTGGCCAGCAACACCTGGGCGGTGCAGATGTTGCTGGTGGCCTTTTCGCGGCGGATGTGCTGCTCGCGGGTCTGCATGGCCAGGCGCAGGGCGGTCTTGCCGTGGCGGTCGATGGACACTCCCACCAAGCGCCCGGGCATGTCGCGCTTGAACGCGTCGCGGGTGGCGAAGTAGGCGGCGTGCGGGCCACCAAAGCCCAACGGCACGCCGAAACGCTGGGCGCTGCCCAGGGCCACGTCGGCACCGAATTCGCCGGGCGGAGTCAGCAAGGTCAGGGCCAGCAGATCGGCCGCCACGGCGACCAGCGCGTTGGCGTCGTGAAAGCGCTGGATCAGGGCGGTGTAGTCGTACACGTCGCCGTTGGTGGCAGGGTACTGCAGCAGGGCGCCGAAATAGTCGCTCAGATCACCGAGTTGCTGTTCGTCGGCCACCACCACTTCGATACCCAAGGGTTCGGCGCGGGTACGCAGCACGTCCAGCGTTTGCGGGTGGCAATGCTGCGAAGCGAAGAACGCACGGCCCTGTTTGTTTTTGCTCAAGCGCTTGCAGAAGGTCATGGCTTCGGCGGCGGCGGTGGCTTCGTCGAGCAGGGACGCGTTGGAGATCGGCAGGCCGCTGAGGTCGCTGATCAGGGTCTGGAAGTTGAGCAGCGCTTCGAGACGGCCTTGGGAAATCTCCGGCTGGTAAGGCGTGTAGGCGGTGTACCAGGCTGGGTTTTCCAGCAGGTTGCGCAAGATCGGCGCCGGCGTGTGGCAGTTGTAGTAGCCCTGGCCGATGTAGGTCTTGAACAGTTGGTTGTGGCCGGCGATGGCCTTGATAGCGGCAAGGGCTTGAGCCTCGCTCTGGCCTTCGGACAGCTCCAGCACGCTGGTGCCCTTGATCGATTCCGGGATCACGCTGGCGCTCAAGGCCTGCAGCGAATCGAAGCCGAGGGTGGCGAGCATGGCCTGTTCGTCCTCGGCGCGCGGGCCGATGTGACGGGCGATGAATTCGTTGGCGGTGTTCAGAGGCGTGCGCAGGGTCATGACGGATTCCTTAGCCTTGGGCGCTGATCAAGTTGTCATAGGCTAGCTGATCGAGCAGCGTATCGAGTTGACCGGCGTCGGCCGGTACGAAACGGAAGAACCAGCCATCGCCCAGCGGCGCGTCGTTGACCAGCTCCGGGGTGGCATCCAGGGCGCTGTTGACCTCGACCACTTCGCCGTCCAGGGGCATGTTGATGCTGCTGGCGGCCTTGACCGATTCCACCACCGAGACTTCGGCGTGCTGGCTATAACTGGCCAGGTCCGGGAGCTGCACGAAAACCACGTCGCCCAAGGCGTTCTGGGCGAAGGCGGTAATGCCGACGGTGACGCTGCCATCGGCTTCCAGACGCAGCCATTCGTGCTCCACGGTAAAACGCAACTCGCTCATTCAAACTCCTCAGGGGCAGCGCTATGGGCTGGCCAATGCAAAGGTGGCCCGGGCGTGCTCGGGCTGATCTGGGAGCATTGTTTGCAAGTTTGTTGCCAAGTGGGTGCGGGTGTCGGAAACAGCGGGGTCGGGGGCGTTTTGGCGACTGACAGAGCAGGGCAGGCTGGAACGAAATCGATACGGTAGAAGGGGATTTATAAACTGGCGACTATTCAGCGCCTTACCGGCGGGCCTTGTGAGGCTGTTGGAATGATTTCGATACGATGTAACGAATTCGTTCCGGGCCGGATGCCGCACTAGGCATCCTTGTAAAGCCCGTACTTGCGCAACCGATGCGCAATCGCCGTATGGGAAGTCTGCAATCGCGCCGCCAACTGCCGAGTGGAGGGGTAGTTGACGTAGAGCTTCTCCAGCAGCGCTTTCTCGAAGCCTTCCACGGCCTGCTCCAGGCTGTCGATCTCGATATCGCTCTGACGCGCGACCGAGGTGCCGGCGATGTCCAGGTCGCCGATGTCCACCAAGGTGCTCTCGCAGATGGCTGCCGCGCGGAAGATGACGTTTTGCAACTGACGCACGTTGCCCGGCCAGCGGTTGCCCAGTAGCGCGGGATAGGTGCCCGGCGCCAGGCGGCACAGCGGCCGCTGGATCTGGGTGCAAGCCTGCTGCATGAAATAGCGCGCCAGCATCAGGATGTCCTGGCCGCGTTCACGCAGCGGCGGTACCTCCAGTGACAGCACGTTGAGGCGGTAGTAGAGGTCTTCGCGAAAGGTGCCTTCGGCGACCATCTTTTGCAGGTTGCGATGGGTGGCGCTGAGGATGCGCACGTCGACCTTGACCTCGCGGTCGCCGCCGACTCGCCGGAAGCTGCCGTCATTGAGGAAGCGCAGGAGCTTGGCTTGCAGGTAGGGCGACATTTCGCCGATCTCGTCGAGAAACACCGTGCCCTGGTTGGCCAGCTCCATCAGCCCCGGCTTGCCGCCCCGCTGAGCGCCGGTAAAGGCGCCGGGGGCATAGCCGAACAGCTCGCTCTCGGCGAGATTTTCCGGCAGCGCCGCGCAGTTGAGCGCCAGGAACGGCGAGCTGTGGCGTGCGCTGATGGCATGGCAGCCGCGGGCGACCAGTTCCTTGCCGGTACCGGTCTCGCCTTGGATCAGCAATGGCGCATCAAGGGCCGCCACGCGCAGCGCGCGGGTCTTGAGGGTACGGATGGGCGGTGATTCGCCCAGCAGCGAGTCGAAGCCTTCGGCATGATCATGGTGCAGCGCGGCCAGGCGTTCGCCCATGCGATTAGGTGGGTAGAGGGTCACCAAAGCACCAGCGTCGGTGATCGGCGTGGCATCGAGCAGCAGCGTCTGGCCATTGATCAGCACTTCGCGCAGCGGCAGCCGAAAGCCTTGCTCGATCAGGATAGCCAGCAGTTCATTGTCGCCCAGCAACTGGCCGAGGAATTCATCGCGCGGGTCGCGGCCATAGAGCGCGATCAACGCCGGATTGGCCAGCAGCACGCGCCCGGCGCTGTCCAGCGCCAATACCGGATCGGCCATGGCCGCCAGCAGGGCTTCGAGTTGCAGGTGACGACGCTGGCCCGGCAGCATATCGACCACCGTCACCGCCTGCACACCGCGCACGCTGAGCAAGGCATGGTGAAGCTCCTCGAGCACTTGGGGGCTCAGGGTTGGCGCGTCGATATAGACATTCGGCGGGACCATCTCCACGGCATCCAGGTTGAGGTTGCGAGCCCCAAGTAACGCCAGTACTTCCTGGGTGATACCGACTCGGTCGATGAAGCTGACGTGGATGCGCATGGGCTAGCAGAGGTTCTGGACAGCAGGGACGGGCAGTATGCCTTGGCGGGGTGAGTATTGGAAAATAGCTGTGATTCAACAGGGCATTATGCAAACCGCACTGGCCCTTCGGAGCCCAGCCTTGCTCCCACCCGTTTCAGGATCTGTTTGCACTGTGGGAGCAACGCTTGCTCGCGAAGAGACTGGCCGCAGCGACGCCACTCTCAGACACGCTCGGTATTCACCGGATCACCCGAATGTCGACCAAGTTTGCTGCGCACATCCTCGAACATCGCATCGTATTGCTTGTGCACCGCTATCGGCAGCACCTTGGCCTTGGGCAGCCCGTGTTTGTGGGCGATGCGTTCGGCATTGCTGGCGAAATTGCAGGCCATGTCCTGAGGCAGGTCGAATTGGTCTTCGAACCCCTTGCCGTCGATCTGGCCGCTGATGTCGAAGTGCATCAACGCGCCGCGCTCGGCGTCGGTGCGCACTTCGTACTTGAGGTGGATGTCATAGCCGACTTCGTCAGGAAGCAGCTTGGCGTGCTGGAGGTGCAGATGACCGGGTTCGAACATGGGAAGGGTTCTCCTGGGCTGATGCGTGCAGGATAGACCCTTGCCGAAGGCTGTGGTTCAGCACGGCGATCAGCTGCGGCGTTCTTCGGGCCGCGACCAGATCCACAGATTGACCAGCACCATGCCGCCAATGGCCGCATAGAGGAACCACAGGTGCTTGAGGGTCAGCCACATCACCACGCTGCAGATCAGCATGCTCACGGTGGCGCTGACCTTGGCCTTGCGCGTGATGATCTTGCCATCGCGCCAGTTGGTGATGATCGGACCAAACAGCCGATGGTTCTCCAGCCAAGCGCTCAAGGCCGGCGAGCTGCGGGTCGCGGCCCAGGCGGCCAGGAGGACGAACTCGGTCGTCGGCAAGCCGGGGATGACGATGGCGATCAGGCCGATGGTCAGGCTTGTGTAGGCCAGTACGCCATACAGCACACGAGCGATCTTGGAGCGGGGCGGCCTAGGGTTGTCCATGGAGTCCAGGTTGATCACGCCGAGACGTTGCATTCGGCGGCGTAGGTGTATTGCAACAGTACGTGCAGGCGGGAAAAGGCGTCGAGTGCGGCTTGATCGGCTTCGGCTTCTGCGGCCTCGCTGAACGCCAGCGCGTCGAACACCGCGTTGAACGCTTTCCAGCCCTTGGCACGGCCGCCTTCGGGTTCGGCCAAGTGACGGGCACCGAACGCTTCGGTGAAACCGAGGGCATTGGCACGCTTGATCAGGATGGCGGCGCCGAGTTTAGACCCTTCCGAGACACGAATCCAGGTAAGCGCGGTGGCCTGGCTGGGGTGGTTCAGAGCGCTCGGCAGTGGTGCCGGCACTGGCAAGCCAAGATCGGCAAGGTCGGCCTTGGCGGCATCGGCGCGACAGCGCTCGGGCAGGTCGGGGAACAGCGCGACCAGCGCCGGATCGTTGTACAGATGCTGCAGTTCGGCCTGGAACAGGTACTGCATCTGCACGAAATGGCCGTAGCTTTCGACGCTGTCGAAGGGGGCATAGCCGGCGACGACCTGCTCGAGCTCGTCGTGCAGGCTGTGACTCAGTGCACGCAGGCGCGCCGAGCGCAGAGGAGTGGCGTTTTGGGCCTGTTCGATGACAGTCATGGTCGAATCCTTGGAAAAATGGCGGTGCTGTATTAACCAGACGAATGAGGCGCCGCTCTCGGTAAAAATAGCGGGAAATGTTGCCTTCGGCTGGCATGGCAGAGGGCAGCCTGTACCGCGAGCCATCGGTGCTCGCGGTACAGTGCCACGAATCAGAGGTCCCAGACCAGATTGATTGCGAAGTTGCGGCCGGGTTCGCTGAGGCGCTCGATATTGGCGGGGGCCAGTACGCCGGCTTCGCCGACGCCGTCGTAGCCACGGACATCGTCCCACTGCCAGTATTTCTTGTTGGCAAGGTTATAGATCCCGCCACTCACAGTCAGATCCGAGGTGAGCTTGTAAAAGCCGGTCAGATCGACCACGCCGTAACCTGGTGGATGGAATTTGTTGGCGCCATCCGGAGCGTAGAACGTGCTGTCGTCGACGCGGGTTTTGCGCTTGACCAGCGTCCAGGCCAGCTCGCCGCCGTATTTGGGCTGGCTGTAGCCCAGGCCCATCACCGTGGTGAACGGATTTACGGTGTTCAGTGGCTCGCCCGTGTCCTGATTTTCCCCCCACAGATAGGCCATCGAACCTCTGGCGTACAGGCCTTGTGGTGCGCCGAAGCGGTCGAGGTCGAGGCGGCCCTTCAACTCGGCCCCTTTGATGACTGCGTGCTTGACGTTGTTCGCCTGGAACGTCAGCTCTTCGGCGCCGTTGGTGACATTGTCTTCGTCGATGAAGTTTTTGTACTGGTTATAGAACACTGCCAGGTCGAACGAGCCAGCGTCAAAGCTGCCCCGCAAGCCGGTTTCATAGCTGCGGCTTTCTTCCGGCTTGAGCCCCGGGTTGGGTTTGACGATGTAGCCGGTCGCCGTGTTTTCAAAGCGGCCATACAAGGACTTTGCCGAGGGTGTGCGGAAGCCTTCGGCATACTGGCCATACCAGGTGTAATGCTCGTCGAACGCGTAGGTCACGCCGAAGCTGGGTGTGAACTTGTGCCAGTTTCTGGTCGAGTCGTCGAAGACGTCGTCGGGATCGGCTGCCACCGATGCCAGGAAGGCATCGGTCCCATGTGGCTTGAGGCTGGTGTAGCTGTAGCGCAGGCCCGGAGTGAAGGTCCACTGGTTCCAGCTGATCTGGTCCTGAGCGAACAGCGCGTAGGTATCGACGATTGGATCCGGGAAGTCGCTGACCTTAGCGAGCGCCGAGGTCGCCAATGAGCCGCCGACGCCCACGGCGCGGCACGCTCCTGTTGCGGTCAGGCAGGTGGCGGTCCCGCTGCGCGAGCCAGTGACTTTCTGACGCTTGAAATGAGTGCCGTAGGTCAGCAGATGGTCGCTGTCGCCGATGCGCAAGGCCTTGTCAGCCTGGGCGTCGAGGACCCATTGGCGCTCCTGGTAAACCGTGTCGCGGGTACGCAGCACGGTGTAGGCGAATGGGAAATAGATTTCCTCGGTGCGCTGATCGGTCTTGGCCAACTGGTAGTTGAAGCTCCATTTGATGTGGTCAGCCACGGCGGAATCCAGGGCGAAGTCGTGAGTGACGCCAAAGCGTTCGCGACTGATCGTGTCGCTGCCCTGTCGAGTGCGGTACATGCCCAGGCCGGTTCCGTTGGCCTGGAACGGCCCGCCCACGGCACTCAACTGGTTGGTATCCACATCACTCTTGTACTTCTCGTAAGTGAACGCCAGCCGGCTTTCATCGGCGTAGTTCCAGCCCACCTTGGCCAGCACGTTGGTCTTGCGCGCGTCTTCAGGATTCGCCTCGGTACGGTTCAGGCCGGTACCGCCATGTTCGCCATAGGACTCGGTCTCATGGCCATCGCGCTGGCTGAAATGCAAGAGCCCATCGAAGTCACCGCTGCGCCCGGCAAATGTGCCGGACTTCAACCAGCTGTCATCCTTGGAGCTGTAGCCGGTCTTCAGGCGTGCGCCGTAGTCCTGGCCCGGCTTGATGATGTCCTCGGGGTCGAGGGTGAAGTAGCTGACCGCGCCGCCAATGGCACTGCTGCCGTATAACACCGAGGCGGGGCCGCGCAGGATCTCCACGCGCTTGATGATTTCCGGATCGACGTAGTTGCGCTCGGTCTGAGCGTAAGGGCCGTTGAAAAAGCTGTCGGGAACTTCGACGCCGTCCACCTGAGTGAGGATGCGGTTGCCATCGATGCCGCGGATGTTGTAGCCGGTGGTACCCGCGCGGTTGCCTGCGCCCCCGACCGAAACGCCCGGCTCATAGCGCACCAGGTCACGAATGTCGTTGACGTTCTGGCGGTCCAGCGCCTCGCGGGTGTGCACGGTGACGGTGGCGGGCACCTTGCTGACGTCCTCAGCCTGACGCGTCGCACTCACCGTGATCTCCTGCAACGCCAGGGCCGAGCTGCGGCTGCGCTCCAGCACGATGTTGGTGTCACCCAGCTTGCGATAGCTGAGGCCGGTGCCCAGCAGCAGGCGTTCGAGCGCCTTGTCGGGCGTCAAGGCACCCTTGACGCCGGGTGAGGAGACCCCCTGTGCCAGTTCCGCTGGCAGGCCCACTTGCCAGCCGGTGACCTGGCTGAAATTGTTCAGCGCGGCGACCAAGGGCTGCTGGGCGATGGCGAACGAGTAGGTACCGACCTGCCGGCGCACAGCCGAACCAGCATCGGCAGCGATGACGGGCAGCGCGATGCCGGCGCAGAGCAGGGCGACGGTGAGGACGGACAGCGTGTGAGCGCGGTGGTACGAACCTGATGGCATGAAAAGGTGTTCCCTGGCACGGGTAATAGTGAATGATTCGAATGGGAATCAATTGCATCGACTAAGACTAGACGTGCCAGGGAAACGATTGCGTAAAAATAATTGGCGTGGCTGGAGTTGTGCAGTGGTGCTGATGAGTCTTCGCGGGCAAGCACAGGCGCGGCAAATGTCAGTTGAGAATCACCAACCCCGGATACTCCTGCAGCCTGGCCGAGGTCACATGCGCTAGCGAACGCAACACATCCCGCGGTTGATCCAGGCGATAGTTGCCGGTGACCTTCAGGGCGTCCAGCTGGGCATTGCGGCTGACGATCCAGCCAGGGTAATAGCGGCGCAACTCGGTCAGCACCTCGCCCAACGGGCGGTCTTCGAACACCAGGCGGCCTTGCACCCAGGCCAGGTCAACCGCCGGGTCCATGTGTTCGCGCCGAGCGAAGCCCTGGGGGCCGATGCGGATACTGTCACCGGCGCTCAGGCGCAGGCTTTGGGTATCGTTGGCTTGCAAGTCGACATTGCCGCGCTGCACCTTGACCTGGGCCTCACCGTCCAGGTAGCTCACCGCGAACGCGGTGTCATGCACGCTGGCCAGCACCGGGCCGGCCTGGACCTCCAGCGGCAACGCCGGGTTGCCATTGACTTCGAAGAACGCCTCGCCTTGCAGCAGTCGGGTGCGGTGGTGATCGATATCGAAAGTCGAGGCGATGGCCGAATGGGTGTTGAGCAGCACCTTGGAGCCGTCCGGCAGTTCCAGCCGCTGACGCTCGCCCACCTGGGTCAGATGATCGGCTTGCAGGCGCATCGGCAGATTGCTGAAGCTCAATATGCCGACTACCAGCACGGCCGCTGTCGCCAAGGGTTTCCAGTAAGCCGCCAGGCGCCGAGGCAGGTGTGGCGTGCGCCGCGTCTGTAAGATCTCCGCCGCCTGGCGCACTGATGGCCCCTGCCATAACGCGGCGGCTTTGGCGAACGCGGCCGCATGTTCGGGCGCGGCCACTAGCCAGGCATCGAAAGCCACGCACTCTTCAGCGCTGGGGCTTTCGAGGCGGATCAGCCAGTCCAGCGCTTGATCGACGGCCGGATCCAGCTCGCCACTGCAGGTGTGGGTGGCTGCCCCAGACGCGGGCAGGGTGTCAGGATCAATCAAGACGGTTCCTCGGCAGCGAGTGCCAGATCAGATTCATGGCGCTTCCATGCGCTCGGCGATACCCATGCAGATGGCCATGATCAATTTGAGTTCCTTCTGCACCGTGCTGGCCGATACCTGAAGCGCTTCGGCGATGTCGACATAGCTGGCACCCTGCAGGCGGCTGAGGATGAAAATCCGTTGCTGGCGTTCGCTCAGCTTCGACAGGCTGCTGCTCAGGCGTTGCAGCAATTGCTCGGCATGGGCGGCATCTTCGGCGCAACTTCCGGGCGCTGCAACATTATGTAGCACATCTGTAGACACATCTTCCAGCAGCGTACGTTCCTGCAGGCGCCGTGCGCGCAGGTGATCGAGGGCCAGATTGCGTGCGGTCTGGAACACGAACGGCTCCAGGTGGGTGATGGGGCGCTCGTTCAGCGCCCGCGCGACCCGCAGGTAGGTCTCCTGCAGCAGGTCTTCGGCGGTGCTGGGGTTGTCGACCATGCGCTGCAAGGTGCGCAGCAGCACCAGGCGCTGGGCGATGAACACCGAGTTGAAGTGGGACTGGCTCACGGGAATACCGAACGACGAGGTAGCGGATGATAATGCTTATCATCCGCTACTCGCGTCAAGCGTTGCCTGAACCTTTACCTGGGGAAATCGTCACTCGGCGGAGCAGAGTGCCAGGCAGTTGTCGAGCATGCGGTTGGAGAAACCCCATTCGTTGTCGTACCAGGCCATGACCTTGACCAGTTTGCCGTTGGTCTTGGTGTGATTGGCGTCGAAGATCGACGACAGCGGGTTGTGATTGAAATCGGTAGAGACCAGCGGCAGGGTGTTGTAGCCCAGAATCTTCGATTGTTCACTGGCCTGCTTGAGCAGCGCGTTGATCTCTTCGCTGCTGGCCTGTTTGCCGACATTGAGGGTCAGGTCGACCAGCGACACATTGATCACCGGTACGCGTACCGACATGCCGGTCAGCTTGCCCGCCAGTTCCGGCAGCACCAGGCCCACGGCCTCGGCGGCACCGGTCTTGCTCGGGATCATCGACTGGGTGGCCGAGCGCGCGCGGTACGGGTCGGTGTGGTACACGTCGATCAGGTTCTGGTCGTTGGTATAGGCGTGAATGGTGGTCATCAGGCCTTGCTCGATGCCCAGCTCGCGGTGCAGTACCTGGGCGACCGGGGCCAGGCAGTTGGTGGTGCACGAGGCGTTGGAGATGATCTGGTGCGACTGGCGCAGCACGTTATGGTTGACGCCGTACACAACGGTGGCATCGGCGCCCTTGGCCGGTGCGGAGATAATCACTTTGCGGGCACCGGCTGTCAGGTGCGCGGCGGCCTTGTCGCGGTCGGTGAAGAAACCGGTGCATTCGAATACCACATCGATCTGCTGGGCCTTCCACGGCAGCTCGGCCGGATTGCGAATGGCGCTGACCGTAATACGGTCACCATTGACGGTAAGACTTTCTTCATCATGCTCTACCGTGGCGTCGAACGTGCCGTGTACGGTGTCGTACTTGAGCAGATGAGCGTTGATCTTGCTGTCACCCAAATCGTTGATGGCGACGACTTGCAGGTGCTGGCGATAGTCTTGGGTATACAGTGCACGGAGGACGTTACGACCGATGCGTCCAAAACCGTTGATTGCGATGCGAATAGTCATGGGGTACCTACTGTCAGACAGATTGTAAGGTGATCGGGCCACGAGCGCACGGGACACTGAATCTGGTTTTGTTGTTGGAATTACAAGATTATTCGCATAGAAATAGAAAACAAGCCTTTTTAATGGCAATATTTTGTTCTATCTACAACGAGTGACCGGTACGGCACCTTTTCTGGATCCTTTTCGAGCCTAGACGTTGTATCGGCCCGACGAGTGAAACTTGTGAATCTGCCGCAGAGGTCGCCCCAAAAGCCTGGAGTTTTCCCATGCATCCCCGCGTTCTCGAGGTCACCGAACGGCTGATAAACCGCAGCCGTGCCACACGCGATCGTTACTTGCAGCTGATCCGTGAGGCAGCTACAGACGGTCCGCAGCGTGGCAAATTGCAATGCGCCAACTTTGCTCACGGAGTGGCCGGTTGCGGTCCCGAGGACAAGCACACCCTGCGCATGATGAACGCCGCCAACATCGCCATCGTGTCGTCGTATAACGACATGCTCTCGGCCCACCAGCCCTACGAAACCTACCCGGCGCAGATCAAGCAGGCGCTGCGTGAGATCGGTTCGGTCGGGCAGTTCGCCGGTGGCGTGCCGGCCATGTGCGATGGTGTGACTCAGGGCGAAGCCGGCATGGAGCTGAGCCTGGCCAGCCGCGAAACCATCGCGCTGTCTACCGCCGTGGCGTTGTCGCACAACATGTTCGACGGCGCGCTGCTGTTGGGGATCTGCGACAAGATCGTGCCGGGATTGATGATGGGCGCGCTGCGTTTTGGCCATCTGCCGACCATTTTCGTCCCGGGCGGGCCGATGCCGTCGGGTATTTCCAACAAGGAAAAGGCCGACGTGCGCCAGCGCTACGCCGAAGGCAAGGCCAGCCGCGAAGAGCTGCTCGAGTCGGAGATGAAGTCTTATCACAGCCCTGGCACCTGCACCTTCTACGGCACCGCCAACACCAACCAGTTGTTGATGGAAGTGCTGGGCCTGCACTTGCCGGGCGCTTCGTTCGTCAACCCCAATACGCCGCTGCGTGATGCCCTGACTCACGAGGCCGCACATCAAGTCACGCGCCTGACCAAGGCCAGCGGCAACTTCATGCCATTGGGCGAGATCGTCGACGAAAAATCCCTGGTCAACTCCATCGTTGCCCTGCACGCCACCGGCGGCTCGACCAACCACACGCTGCACATGCCGGCCATCGCGATGGCTGCGGGCATCCAGCTGACCTGGCAGGACATGGCTGATTTGTCCGAAGTGGTCCCGACCCTGTCCCACGTGTATCCGAACGGCAAGGCCGATATCAACCACTTCCAGGCCGCGGGCGGCATGGCATTCTTGATTCGCGAGCTACTCGAAGCCGGGCTGCTCCATGAAGACGTCAACACCGTGGCCGGGCGTGGCCTGAGCCGCTATACCCAGGAGCCGTTCCTGGTAGAAGGCAAACTGGAGTGGCGCGACGGCCCGATCGAGAGCCTCGACGAAACTATCCTGCGCCCTGTCCGTAATCCGTTCTCGGCCGAAGGCGGTCTGCGAGTGATGCAAGGCAACCTCGGTCGCGGGGTGATGAAAGTCTCGGCGGTGGCGGTGGAAAATCAGGTGGTCGAAGCGCCGTGCCGGGTGTTCCAGGATCAGCAAGAGCTGGCCGACGCCTTCAAGGCCGGCGAGCTGGAGAAGGATTTCGTTGCGGTGATGCGCTTCCAGGGGCCGCGCTCCAACGGCATGCCTGAATTGCACAAGATGACGCCTTTCCTTGGTGTGCTGCAGGATCGCGGCTTCAAAGTGGCGCTGGTGACCGACGGGCGGATGTCCGGTGCTTCGGGCAAAATCCCGGCGGCCATCCATGTCAGCCCCGAAGCTGCCAGCGGTGGACCATTGGCGTTGGTCGAAGACGGCGATATCATTCGCGTCGATGGCGTCGCCGGTACCTTGCAGGTGCTGGTCGACGCCCAGACGCTGGCCGCGCGCACCCCGGCAGTCGGCACCCTGGCCAATGGCGTGGGCTGCGGACGTGAACTGTTTGGCTTTATGCGCCAGGCGTTCAGCTCGGCAGAACAAGGTGCCTGTGCCTTTACTTCGAGTTTGGAATCGCTGCAATGAAACTGGCGCTGGTAGGTGATATCGGTGGTACCAACGCGCGTTTCGCGTTGTGGGAAGAACAACAATTACATTCGGTTCGGGTCTTCCCGACCGCCGATTACACCAGCCCTGAGCACGCCATTGGCGTGTATCTGCAGGACCTCGGTCTGAACAAGGGCGATATCGGCGCGGTCTGCCTGGCGGTGGCCGGGCCGGTCAGCGGCGACGAATTCCGTTTCACCAACAGCCACTGGCGCATCAGCCGCAAGGCGTTTTGCGCGACCCTGCAGGTCGAGCACCTGTCGCTGATCAACGACTTCACCGCCATGGCCCTGGGTATGACCCGGCTCAAGCCCGATGAGTACCAGACCGTCTGCCAAGGCGATCCGGACCCGTCGCGCCCGGCCGTGGTCATCGGCCCTGGCACCGGACTGGGTGTGGGCACCCTGATGAATCTGGGCGAGCACTGGCTGGCGTTGCCGGGCGAGGGCGGGCATGTCGATCTGCCGGTGGGCAACGCGCGCGAGTCGCAGCTGCGCGCGCACATCGAGGCCGATATCGGCCATGTCAGTGCCGAAACCATCCTCAGCGGTGGCGGCCTGCTGCGCTTGTACCAGGCAATCTGCGCCGTCGATGGCCATACCCCCACGCACAAATCCCCGGCTGAAGTCAGCGAAGGCGCCTTGGCGGGGGAAGCGGTGGCGCTGGCCACCGTCGAGCAGTTCTGCCGCTTCCTCGGCCGCGTGGCGGGCAACAATGTCCTCACCGTGGGCGGTCGTGGCGGGGTGTATATCGTCGGCGGCGTGATCCCGCGTTTCCTCAAGCTGTTCCTTACCAGCGGCTTTGCCCAAAGCTTCGCCGACAAGGGCTGCATGAGCGATTACTTCAAGGGCATTCCGGTATGGGTCGTGACCGCCGAGTTCTCGGGCCTGCTGGGCGCTGGGGTGGCCTTGCAACAGACCCTGGCTTGAGCGTCTAATCAGCACCAGACAGCCGGGCGCTTCGACCCGGCGGATAACAATAAGCGAATCACAAGGACGGTCATGTGAGCACTGCCGGCAAATCGATCCTGCTGGTCGATGACGACCAGGAAATCCGCGAACTGCTGCAGGTCTACCTCAGTCGTGCCGGCTTTGCCGTGCGCACAACGGCGGACGGACGGGGTTTTCGCGAAGCACTGAACGCCGCTGACCCTACCGATCTGGTCATCCTCGATGTGATGCTGCCCGACGAAGACGGCTTCAGCCTGTGTCGCTGGACGCGGGCCCATCCGCGTCATGGCCAGGTGCCGATCATCATGCTCACCGCCAGCTCCGACGAGGCCGATCGGGTCATCGGCCTGGAGCTGGGTGCCGATGACTACCTGGGCAAACCCTTCAGCCCCCGAGAACTGCAAGCGCGCATCAAGGCCTTGCTGCGCCGCTGCTCGTTCAGTCAATCGTCCAATGCCAGCAGCGACGTTCTGGCGTTCGACGAATGGCGCCTGGACATGGTCAGCCATCGGCTGTTTCACGTCGATGGCGAAGAGGTGGTGCTTTCGGGGGCCGATTTCGCCTTGCTCAAGCTGTTTCTCGATCATCCGCAGCAGATTCTCGATCGCGACACCATCGGCAACGCCACCCGCGGGCGCGAGCCGATGCCGCTGGATCGCATCGTCGACATGGCGGTCAGCCGCCTGCGTCAGCGCCTGCGTGATATCGACAAGCCGCCTCGGCTGATCCGCACCGTGCGTGGCAGCGGCTATCAACTGGCGGCCAGCGTTGCGCCTGCCTGAACTGCGCCTGCCCAAGCCACGCCTGCCGCGCTCGCTGCTCGGGCGCATGTTGCTGCTTACCCTGCTGGCGGTGCTACTGGCCCAGGCGTTGTCGAGTGTGATCTGGGTGGCGCAATTGCGCGCCACCCAGCTCGAAGGCCTGGTTACCAGCGCCCGCAGCCTGGCTCATTCGATGGTCGCCAGCGTCAGTTACATTCGCTCGCTGCCGGTGGCTTACCGGCCGATGGTCCTTGAGCAGCTGCGCAGCATGGGCGGTACGCGCTTCGTGGTGACCCTCAACGACAAGCCTCTGGACATGAACGTGTTGCCGCGCACGCCGCGCAAGGACGCGGTCATCGACAGCGTCGGTGAAATCCTGCGCGCCAAGCTCGGCGACCAGGTGGATGTCTCGGTGCAATTCGTGGCCCCCGATGATCTGCGCATCTTCAACAGCGGCCTCAAGCTTGAAGAACTGCCGCGTTCCTGGGCCCACTACGCCTTGACCCTGGAGCCGGTCAATCCGCCGATCCTGGTCACCCAGATCGAACTGGGGGAGGGCGAGTGGCTGTACATCGCCTCCTTGCTGCCCGAGCCTTATACCAGTCTGGAGGAGCAAGGCCTGCCGGCGCAGCAGGTGGCCTTTATCGTCATGACCAGCGCCTTCCTGCTGTTGTTCATCGGCCTGCTGGTGCACTGGCAAAGTCGCCCCCTCAAGCGCCTGGCCCGGGCTGCGCGGGAGTTGTCGCTGGGCGCCGAGGTGGATGGCCCCGCAGTCGATGGGCCGATCACCGAGGGCGGGGGCAGCGAGGTGGTGGAGGTGGCCCGGGCCTTCAACGCGATGCGCGAACGCATCAGCCGCTACCTCACCGAGCGCAGTCAGTTGTTCAGTGCCATCTCCCATGATTTGCGCACGCCCATCACCCGTTTGCGCTTGCGTGTCGAGCTGCTCGAAGACCCGGATCTCGAGGCGCGCTTCAGCCGCGATCTCGACGAGTTGGAGTTGTTGGTCAAGGGCGCGCTGCAATGCGTGAAGGACACCGATATCCACGAAAACATCGAGCCGGTGGACCTCAACCACGTACTCGACTGCTTGGTCGAGCCGTTTCTGTCGCCCTTGGGCAACGGCACCGTGACCCTCGATGGCCGGGCGCGCAGGCCGTATTCGGGCAAGCCGCTGGCGCTCAAGCGCTGTATCGGCAACCTGATCGATAACGCCAGGAAGTACGGCAAGCGTGCCCATGTGCGCATCGAGGATGGCGGCAAGGTCTTTACCCTGCATGTCGACGACGAAGGCCCCGGCGTGCCGGAGCAGCGCCTGGAGCAGGTGTTCGAACCGCACTTTCGCCTGGCCGGCGGTCAGCAGGGCTATGGCCTGGGGCTGGGGATTGCGCGCAATATCGCCCATAGCCATGGGGGGGAGGTGACGCTGCAGAATCTGCGTGAAGGTGGTTTGCGCGTCACCTTGGTGTTACCGAGGGGGTGATGGGCGATCACTGACGGCCTTCGCGGGCAGCCTCAACGCAAATGTCACAGCATGGTGACATTCCCACAGCGATTCGTTACGTGCGTTTTGCCGAATCCTGTTTAGACTCCTCGCAGCGCAAGCACAGACTTGCCCCGGTATAACAACAAGAAAGGTAATCAAATGAATGCGATTTCTCGCCTCGCTACTGTCGTTTCCCTGGCTTCCTTGTTCCCGCTCAGCGCCCTCGCTGCCGATTCCAAAGGCACTGTAGAGGTCGTTCACTGGTGGACGTCCGGTGGTGAAAAGGCAGCGGTCGATGTCCTTAAAGCCCAAGTCGAAAAAGACGGCTTCACCTGGAAGGACGGCGCCGTCGCAGGCGGTGGCGGTGCGACTGCCATGACCGTGCTGAAGAGCCGCGCCGTGGCGGGCAACCCACCGGGTGCCGCGCAGATCAAGGGCCCGGATATTCAGGAGTGGGCCAGCACCGGCTTGCTCGACACCGACGCATTGAAGGAGGTCGCCAAGGACGAGAAGTGGGACAGCCTGCTGTCGAAGAAAGTCTCCGACACCGTCAAGTACGAAGGCAACTACGTGGCCGTGCCGGTGAACATCCACCGCGTCAACTGGCTGTGGATCAACCCTGAGGTGTTCAAGAAGGCCGGGATCGCCAAGGCGCCGACCACCCTCGAAGAATTCTATGCCGCCGGCGACAAGCTCAAGGCGGCGGGCTTCATCGCCCTGGCGCATGGCGGCCAGCCATGGCAGGACAGCACCGTCTACGAAGACGTGGTGCTCTCGGTCATGGGCCCGGAGGGCTTCAAGAAGGCCTTCGTCGACCTCGACCAGAAAACCCTCACCGGCCCGGAGATGGTCAAGGCCTTCACCGAACTGAAGAAAGTCGCCACCTACATGGACCCCAATCGCGCCGGGCGTGACTGGAACATCGCCGCTGCCGACGTGATCAATGGCAAGGCCGGCATGCAGATGATGGGCGACTGGGCCAAGAGCGAATGGACCGCGGCGCACAAGGTCGCTGGCAAGGACTACGAGTGCGTGCCGTTCCCGGGCACCCAGAATGCCTTCACCTACAACATCGACTCGCTGGCCATGTTCAGCCAGAAGGACAAGACCACCACGGCGGCCCAGCAAGATCTGGCCAAAGTCGCGCTGGGCATAGACTTCCAGAAAGTCTTCAGCATCAACAAGGGCTCGATCCCGGTGCGTACCGACATGTTGAACGACATGAGCAAGTACGGCTTCGACTCCTGCGCCCAGACCGCCGCCAAGGACTTCCTCGCCGACGACAAGACCGGCGGCCTGCAGCCGAGCATGGCGCACAACATGGCCACCAACCTGGCCGTGCAAGGCGCGATCTTCGATACGGTGACCAACTACATCAACGATCCGAAAGCCGATCCGCAGGAAACCGCGAAGAAGCTGGCGGCGTCGATCAAGGCGGCTCAGTAAGGCTCAGGAGCGGTGGCGACTCCTTCGCGGGCAAGCCTTGCTCCCACAGGCACCTGTGGGCGCAAAGATTGCTCGCGAAGGGCAAGCAAGCCACGCACCCAGTTCACCCCTGTCGGAGCTTTCACTCGCTTGCATCCTGTAGGGGGATGCAGGGGAACGTCCGGCAGGTTCTATTTGGTTTGACTACGGGATCACGTTGATGAGCTCTGTCGCTGTGTCCAGCAAAGCTTCGCCGTTCGACGCGCTGCAACGCTGGCTGCCCAAGCTGGTCTTGGCGCCCAGCATGCTGATCGTGCTGATCGGCTTCTACGGTTACATCCTCTGGACGGCGGTGATTTCCTTCACCAGCTCCAGCTTCATGCCCACGTACAAGTGGGTCGGCCTGGCGCAATACGCTCGGCTCTGGGACAACGATCGCTGGTGGGTCGCCAGCAAGAACCTCGCGGTATTCGGCTTCCTGTTCATCGCCATCAGCCTGGTGCTTGGCGTGTTCCTGGCCGTACTGCTCGACCAACGCATTCGCCGCGAAGGCTTCATTCGCACGATTTACCTGTACCCCATGGCACTGTCGATGATCGTCACCGGCACCGCCTGGAAGTGGTTGCTCAACCCCGGCCTGGGCCTCGACAAGATGCTCCGTGACTGGGGCTGGGACGGTTTTCGCATGGACTGGCTGGTCGACCCGAGCCGCGTGGTGTATTGCCTGGTGATCGCTGCCGTGTGGCAGTCGTCGGGGTTCGTCATGGCGTTGTTCCTGGCCGGACTGCGGGGTGTCGATCAGTCGATCATCCGCGCCGCTCAGGTCGATGGCGCCAGCTTGCCCACCATCTATCTGCGCATCGTGCTGCCCAGCCTGCGCCCGGTATTCTTCAGTGCCTTCATGATCCTCGCGCACATCGCCATCAAGAGTTTCGACCTGGTGGCGGCGATGACCGCAGGCGGCCCCGGCTACTCCTCGGACCTGCCAGCGATGTTCATGTATTCCTTCACCTTCAGCCGCGGCCAGATGGCCATGGGCTCGGCCAGTGCGATTCTGATGTTGTGCGCGATCCTGACGATCCTGGTGCCGTACCTGTACTCCGAACTGCGAGGCAAGCGCCATGAGTGATCGTCCACAACGCACGCCGCTGAGCCTCAGTCGCGTGGCCATCTACACCGTTCTGCTGATTGCTGCGGCGGTGTATCTGGTGCCGCTGGTGGTCATGCTGCTGACCAGCTTCAAGTCGCCCGACGATATCCGCACCGGCAATCTGCTCAGCTGGCCGGCCGTGGTCACCGGCATTGGCTGGATCAAGGCCTGGGACACGGTCGGCGGGTATTTCTGGAACTCAGTGAGGATCACCGTACCGGCCGTATTGATTTCGACCTTCATCGGCGCGCTCAACGGCTACGTGCTGTCGATGTGGCGCTTCCGCGGCTCGCAATTGTTTTTCGGCCTGCTGCTGTTCGGCTGCTTTCTGCCGTTCCAGACCGTCCTGCTGCCGGCGTCCTTCACCCTCGGCAAGCTGGGCCTGGCCAACACCACCACGGGCCTGGTGTTGGTGCACATCGTGTACGGCCTGGCCTTCACCACGCTGTTTTTCCGCAACTACTACACCAGCGTGCCGGGTGCCTTGGTGGCGGCGGCGCGGCTGGACGGGGCTGGGTTTTTTACCATCTTCAACAAGATCCTGTTGCCGATGTCGATCCCTATCATCATGGTCTGCCTGATCTGGCAGTTCACCCAGATATGGAACGACTTCCTGTTCGGCGTGGTGTTCGCCAGTGGTGACGTGCAGCCGATCACGGTGGCGCTCAACAACCTGGTCAACACCAGCACCGGGGTCAAGGAATACAACGTAGACATGGCCGCGGCGATGATCGCCGGGCTGCCGACACTGCTGGTGTATGTACTGGCGGGCAAGTATTTCCTGCGTGGGCTCGCTGCCGGCGCGGTCAAGGGGTAGAACATGGCAACGCTTGAACTGCGCAATGTAAACAAGACCTACGGCAGCGGTTTGCCGGACACCTTGAAAAATATCGAACTGAAGATCAACGACGGTGAGTTCTTGATTCTGGTCGGCCCGTCCGGTTGTGGGAAATCCACCCTGATGAACTGCATCGCGGGCCTGGAGAATATCTCCGGCGGCGCGATCCTGGTGGATGACAGCGACATCAGCGGCATGAGCCCCAAGGATCGCGACATCGCCATGGTGTTCCAGTCCTATGCGCTGTACCCGACCATGACGGTGCGCGAGAACATCGCCTTCGGCCTGAAGATTCGCAAGATGGCCCCGGCGGCCATCGAAGAAGAAGTCGCCCGAGTCGCCAAGCTGTTGCAGATCGAGCACCTGCTGGGCCGCAAACCGGGCCAGCTGTCCGGTGGCCAGCAGCAGCGTGTGGCCATGGGCCGCGCGTTGGCGCGGCGGCCGAAGATCTATCTGTTCGACGAGCCGCTGTCCAACCTGGACGCCAAGCTGCGGGTAGAAATGCGCACTGAAATGAAACTGATGCACCAGCGTCTCAAGACCACCACCGTGTACGTCACCCACGACCAGATCGAGGCCATGACGCTGGGCGACAAGGTGGCGGTGATGAAGGACGGCATCATCCAGCAATTCGGAACGCCCAAGGACATCTACAACGATCCGGCCAATCTGTTCGTCGCCAGTTTCATCGGTTCGCCGCCGATGAACTTCATTCCCCTGCGCCTGCAACGCCAGGACGGCCGCCTCGTGGCGCTGCTCGACAGCGGCCAGGCGCGTTGCGAACTGGCCCTGGGCATCGACGAGGCCGGCCTCGAGGATCGCGAAGTGATCCTCGGCATGCGCCCGGAGCAGATCGGCCTGGTGGGCAGTGATGCCAGCGAGTTGCCAAGCATTCGCGCCGAAGTGCAGGTCATCGAACCCACTGGGCCGGACACCCTGGTGTTCGTCACGCTCAATCAGACCAAAGTCTGTTGCCGCCTGGCACCGGACATGGCGCCACAGGTAGGCGAGACCCTCAACCTGCAGTTCGATCCGAGCAAGGTGTTGCTGTTCGACGCCAAGAGCGGTGAACGTCTGGGGGTTGTCGGCCAGCCGCAGTCTGCACCCCGCGCCGGTAACGTCGCGCAGTTCAAGGGTCGTTGAAAACCGGCGAATGGCCTGTCATTTGCCCATCGAGTTGTCACTGCAGCACGCCCCGGCTTGAAGGGTTGGGGCTAATAACAATAAAACGAGGACGCAAAGGATGAACAAGTACACCACCAAGGCACCCGCCAGATTGCAGTTGATCGGGCGGCTGTCGATGCTCGGAGCGTTGGGGCTTGCGGGCACGGCCCAGGCGACCGACGCGTTTGACGCCAATTCGCCATGGATGTCCGGCGACTGGGGCGGCACGCGTACCGAGCTGCTGAACAAGGGCTACGATTTTTCCCTGGAGTACGTGGGCGAAGTCGGCAGCAACCTCAAGGGCGGCTACGACCACGACACCACGGCGCGCTACAGCGACCAGTTCGCCCTGGGCGTGAAGTTCGATCTGCAGAAAATCCTCGGCTGGAACGACGCCGAAGCCAAGATCACCATCACCGAGCGTAGTGGTCGCAACATTTCCAACGATCGGATCGGCGACCCGCGTGGCGGCACCTTCAGCTCGTCCCAAGAGGTATGGGGGCGCGGCCAGACCTACCGCCTGACCCAGATGTGGATCAAGCAGAAATACTTCGACGGCGCGCTGGACGTCAAAGTCGGCCGCTTCGGCCCGGGCGAGGAGTTCAACAGCTTCCCGTGCGACTTCCAGAATCTGGCCTTCTGCGGTTCGCAGGTGGGTAACTGGGCCGGTAGCGTCTGGTACAACTGGCCGGTCAGCCAGTGGGCGTTGCGCGTCAAGTATCACCTGACGCCGGACGTCTACGCGCAGATCGGTGCGTTCGAGCAGAATCCGTCGAACCTGGATCGCCAGAACGGCTTCAAACTCAGCGGTAGCGGTACCAAGGGCGTGCTGTTGCCGGTCGAACTGGTATGGACGCCGAAGGTCAACGACTTGCCCGGCGAATACCGTGTGGGCTACTACAAGAGCTCGGCGCAAGCTGACGATGTCTACGAAGGCGCCGACGGTCAGGCCCAGCCGATCTCCGGCGGTGCATACAAGTCTCACGACAGCAAGCACGGCTGGTGGGTCGTGGCGCAGCAACAGCTGACCACGCACAACGGTGACAAGAACCGCGGCCTGAGCATCTTCGCCAACGCCACGGTGCACGACAAGGCCACCAACTACATCGATAACTACCAGCAGTTCGGTTTCACCTACAAGGGCCCGTTCGATGCGCGTCCCAAGGATGATATCGGTATCGGTGTGGCGCGTATCCACGTCAACGACGACGCCCAGGATCAACGCCGTCTGGTCAATGATTTGAGCGGTATCACCGACTATGACAACCCAGGCTACCTGCCGGTGCAGAGCACCGAGTACAACGCCGAGATCTACTACGGCTTCCACCTGGCCAACTGGCTTACCGTGCGGCCCAACCTGCAGTACGTGAAGCACCCTGGCGGTATCGACAAGGTCGACGATGCCATCGTTGCCGGGTTGAAGATTCAGTCGAGCTTCTGAGGATGTAAAAGCGGGGGAGGGGCAATCCCTTCCCCGTTCGTCTCGATGGCCCCTTCGCGAGCAAGGCTTGCCCGCGAAGGCCGTTACGCGGTGAGCCTGCTATTCACTCCTCCGCCGGATAGCGGCTGGCGTTCAAACTCTCTTTGATCTTGCGCAAATGCGGCTGGAAGTCAGTGCCGCGACGCAGGGTCATGCCTGTGGCCAGCACATCGAGTACGGTTAACTGAATGATGCGCGAGGTCATCGGCATGTAGATGTCGGTATCTTCGGGCAGCGGGATGTTCAAGCTCATCGAGCAAGCCTGTGCCAGCGGCGAGTTCATGGCCGTCAAGCCCAGCACTGATGCGCCGTTTTCCCGCGCCGTGCGCGCCACTTCCACCAGCTCGCGGGTACGCCCGGTGTAGGAAATGATCACGAACAGCTCGCCGGTATGGGCCACCGATGCGAGCATGCGCTGCATCAGCACGTCGGCGTGGGCGGTGACCGCCAGGTTGAAGCGGAAGAACTTGTGCTGCGCATCCATGGCCACCGGCGCCGAAGCGCCGAGGCCGAAGAAGTGGATCTGCCGCGCCTGGATCATCATGTCGACGGCGCGGCTGACCAGCGCCGGGTCCAATTGCTGGCAGGCGCTGTCCAGCGAGGCGATGGCGCTGGCAAAGATTTTTTGCGTATAGGCCGCCGGGTCGTCATCCTCCTCTACGGCGCGGCTTACATAAGCGGCGCCGCTGGCCAGGCTCTGGGCCAGTTGCAGCTTGAGTTCGGGATAACCACTGACCCCGAACGAGCGGCAAAAGCGGTTGACGGTCGGTTCGCTGACCTTGGCCGCCTGAGCCAAGGCGGCGATACTGAAGCGTGTGGCCTGCTGAGGGTTGAGCAAGATGGCTTCGGCCACCTTGCGCTCGGCCTTGTTGAGCTCTTCCAGGCGACCTTTGATCTGCTCCAGAAGGTTTCGCGCGCGGTCCATGGTGTCTCCTGGTTGGGGGAAAACAGCCGTTGGGCATCTGCCATGAGGCTGTCGTCAGGGTGGTCTATCGTACTGATGGCCCACTGGGATCACCACTTGAATCTGGTAAAGCGGCCAAATGTTGTGGTTATTACTACATTTACCTTGAAAATCGCCGTTGAAAACGGTATTTCTACTTCAACTTGATAAAAGAAAAAACATCATGCTCTCGAACCCTGCAGACCCTTGCACATTTGCCCTGTTCGGCGCCCTTGGCGACCTGGCACTGCGCAAACTGTTCCCGGCGTTGTACCAGCTGGACAGAGCCGAGCTGTTGCACGCAGAAACGCGCATTCTGGCGCTGTCGCGTGAAGCCGGTACGGTGGACGAGCACCTGGCGAACATCGAGTCGCGCTTGCGCAGCTTCGTCGGCGAAGCGCAGATCGAAGAGGCACCGCTCAAGCGTTTCCTGGCGCGTCTGAGCTACGTGCATGTGGACTTTCTCGAGGTCAACGACTACTACGCGCTGGCCGAAGTGGTGGGCGATGTCGACCAACTGATCGCCTATTTCGCGACCCCGGCAGCGGTCTATGGTGCTATCTGCGAGAACCTGGCCAAGGCCGGGCTGACCGAGCGTACCCGTGCCGTGCTGGAAAAACCCATCGGCCATGACCTGGAATCGTCACGCCGGGTCAACGATGCGGTGGCGCAGTATTTTCCGGAAAACCGCGTCTATCGGATCGACCATTATCTGGGCAAGGAGACGGTACAGAACCTCATCGCCCTGCGCTTTGCCAACAGCCTCTTCGAAACCCAGTGGAACCAGAATTCCATCTCCCACGTGGAGATCACCGTGGCCGAAAAGGTCGGTATCGAGGGCCGCTGGGGCTACTTCGACAAGGCTGGCCAACTGCGCGACATGATCCAGAACCACCTGTTGCAGCTGCTGTGCCTGATCGCCATGGACCCGCCGGCGGACCTCTCCGCCGACAGTATCCGCGACGAGAAGGTCAAGGTGCTCAAGGCCTTGGCGCCGATCACCTCCGACGGCCTGAACACTCAAGTGGTGCGCGGTCAGTACATCGCTGGCTACGCCGAGGGCAAGCCGGTCCCGGGTTACCTGGAGGAAGAAAACTCCAACACCCAGAGCGATACCGAAACCTTCGTCGCCCTGCGTGCCGATATCCGCAACTGGCGCTGGGCCGGGGTGCCGTTCTATCTGCGTACCGGCAAGCGCATGCCGCAAAAGCTGTCGCAGATCGTTATCCATTTCAAGGAGCCGCCGCATTACATCTTCGCTCCTGAACAGCGCCTGCAGATCGGCAACAAACTGATCATTCGCCTGCAACCGGATGAAAGCATTTCGTTGCGGGTAATGACCAAGGAGCAGGGCCTGGACAAGGGCATGCAATTGCGTAGCGGTCCGTTGCAACTGAATTTTTCCGACACTAATCGCGGCGGCCGTACTCCAGATGCCTATGAGCGTCTGCTGCTGGAAGTGATGAAGGGCAATCAGAACCTGTTTGTCCGTAAAGATGAAATCGAATACGCGTGGAAATGGTGTGATCAGCTGATCGCCGGGTGGAAGAAATCCGCCGATGCGCCCAAGCCGTACGCGGCCGGGTCGTGGGGGCCGATGAGCTCGATTGCACTGATTACCCGCGATGGGAGGTCTTGGTATGGCGATATCTGAACTGCAACTGCCCCAGGGTGTAAGCACCCAGGAATTCCCCAGCGCGCCGTTACTGGCCGAGGCGTTGGCCGAGCGTGTGGTGGGGCAACTGCGCGAAGCCATCGAGGCTCGCGGCGTGGCCACGCTGGTGGTCTCCGGGGGCAAGAGCCCGATTGCGTTGTTCCAGCATCTGGTACGCCTGCCGCTGGACTGGTCCAAGGTGGTGATCACCTTGGCGGACGAACGCTGGGTGCCGGTCGAGCACGTCGACAGCAACGAAGCGCTGCTGCGTCGTTACCTGCTGGTAGGCGCGGTGGCCAAGGCGAAATTCATCGGCCTGTACCGCTCCGCCGAGAGTCAGGAAAAGGCCGCGCTGGCCGCTGACGAAGCGCTGGCCGAGCTGCCGGCCATCGACGTGCTGGTGCTGGGCATGGGCGACGACGGTCATACCGCCTCGCTGTTCCCGAACAGCCCGAACCTGACCCAGGCGCTTGACCCGCAGGGTACTCGTCGCTGCTGGCCGATGCTGGCGCCGACCGTACCCCATCAACGCTTGAGCATGAGCCGCGCGCTGCTGGCCAGCGCCCGGCACCCGCTGCTGTCCATTTCCGGACAGGGCAAACTTGATACTTTGCGCACGGCCGCGAGTGGCGATGAAGCCACCATGCCGGTGCGTGCCTTTTTGCAATCCCCGTTGGAAATCTACTGGTGCCCATGAGCCAAGGACCCGCCGCTATGACGACGCCCGCACAACAACAAAGCCGCATGGCCGACAAGATCGCCCGCATCGACGCGATCTGCGCGCAAGCCCGCATCCTGCCGGTGATCACGATCAACCGTGAGCAGGACATCCTGCCCATGGCCGATGCCCTGGCCGCCGGTGGTCTGCGCACCCTCGAGGTGACGTTGCGCTCCGAGCTGGGCCTCAAGGCCATCAAGATTCTGCGCGAGCAACGCCCTGAATTGTCGATCGGCGCCGGTACGGTGCTGAGCCGCGAGATGTATGCGGCGGTCGAGGCCGCTGGCGCGCAGTTCGTGGTCACGCCAGGCGTGACCCAGGACATCCTGCAAGTGGGCCTCGAAAGCGACCTGCCGTTGTTGGCGGGCACCTCCAGCGCCTCCGACATCATGCTCGGCTATGCCCTGGGCTACCGACGCTTCAAGTTGTTCCCGGCGGAAGTCAGCGGCGGTGTCGCCGCACTCAAGGCCCTGGGTGGCCCATTCGTAGGCGTGCGTTTCTGCCCGACCGGCGGCGTGGGCCCGGCCAACATCAAGAGCTACATGAGCCAGCCCAATGTGATGTGCGTGGGCGGCAGCTGGATGCTCGACAGCGCCTGGATCAAGAACGGCGACTGGGCTCGGGTCCAGGAAGCCAGTGCCGAGGCGCTCGCGCTGCTGGACTGATTCCAAAGTTTTGTTGCATGGCTTGACGGCTATTTGTGGTGCGCTCGGTCGGCGCACCTTTTTTTTGCCTGCGAAAACCCGGCCGCCGCTCTCAATACTCCCGCGCTGGTGGCAGGCCATGCTTGGCCCGCAACGGGGCCAGCAGCTCCCCCAAGCCGTTGTGATCGATTTCCTGCATCAGCGCCAACAGTCCACCCAGCTCGCCTGAGGGGAAGCCTTCACGCGCGAACCAGTTAAGGTAAGGCCCTGGCAGATCGGCAATGATTCGGCCCTTGTATTTGCCGAACGGCATCTGTCGAGTGACCAGCAGTTCAAGTTTTTCAGGATTCATTATCAAGCGCAGCAATAAAGAGTATGGAATTTTGAAAATACAGGCATTTTGCATGAGGGCCAATAGACGCTTCATGCATAACGACAGATTCGATAAAGTTCACCTATTCTCAACCTGTTGATTATAAACGTTTTTATATTTATAGAGAGTCTGGCACGAACCCTGCTCTATTCAGGTTAACCCTTAAACAGTTGGAGTTACTGAATATGAACGATCAAGCCAAAGACGTCGTAAAAGTACTGAACAATCTGATCGAAACCTGCAAAGACGGTCAGGAAGGGTTCAAGACTTGTGCTGAAGATATCAAGAACCCTGAATTGAAAGCCCTGTTCATCAAGCGCTCCCAGGAGTGCGGTGTCTCGGCTGGCGAACTGCAGCAGGAAGTCATTGCACTGGGCGGCGAGCCTGAAGATTCCACCAGCGTAAGCGCTGATCTGCATCGCCGTTGGGTCGACTTGAAATCTCTGGTCACCGGCAAGAGCGAAGAAGCCGTGCTTAACGAAGCCGAGCGTGGTGAAGACCATGCCAAGGCCGCCTACAAGGAAGCCCTGGCTCAACCACTGCCAGCGAATATCTATGCCATCGTCGAACGTCAGTTCGGTGGTGTGCAGCGTAATCACGATCAGGTCAAAGCGCTGCGTAATATCGCCCGCGCCAGCTGATTTGCAATGAGTTAATGCGTGTGTCATCCCCTTTGACGCCGGCTGTTGCCGGCGTTTTTTTGCGTGTGCTATCGGCCTTTGATGCTCAGGAGGGCGATAGTTCGAAGACCGGGGACCGGGCGCAGGCGACCTGATTGCGGCCGTTGCGCTTGGCCCGGTACAGGGCCGCGTCGGCTTCGGCCAGCAGCGCTGCCAATGAATCCACGCCTTCAAGGGTCGTGGAGCCCACGCCGATACTGACCGTTACCGATAGCCGCGGGCTGCCCAGCACGCTTTGCTGCTCGACGGCCAGGCGGATGGTTTCGGCAATGGTGCGAGCGCCCTCCAAAGGGGTTTCGGCCAGTACCACCACAAACTCCTCGCCGCCATATCGTGCCGCCAGGTCCGCAGGCCGGTGGGTGCAGTGACGCAGGGTGTTGGCCACTGCACGCAAGGCGTCATCGCCGCCTTGATGGCCATGACGTTCGTTGAAGGCCTTGAAGTGGTCGACGTCGATCATCAGTACCGACAGCGGTTTGTGGGTGCGCAGGGCGCGTAGCCATTCGCGATTAAGCGTTAGGTCCAGCTGTCGGCGGTTAGCCAGGCCCGTCAGGCTGTCGGTGGCGGCCAGGGTGGCGAGCTTGCGCTCGGCGCGTTGGCGTTTTTTCAGTTCCCGGCGCAGCAGGGCGCCCAGCCACAGAATGCCCAGGCACAGCCCGCCGGTAGCGGTGCAGACCAGCACTGCGGTGCGGCGCCAGGCGCCATACACCACCTCGGCAGACACCGCGACCACGACGATCATCGGCAGTTTGCCGACGCGCCCGAACGTATAGAGACGCGCTTTATTATCGTTGCCAGACACCGCCACAAAGCTGCCCGAAGTACCCCCTGCCATTATCTCCAGGAAGTTGCCCCGATGACTATAGTCGGCGCCTGCCACGGCGTCGCCCATGGAGAGCGGCTCGCGGGCGAGCATGAAGCCCTCGTCGCTCATCAGGCTGACGCTGCTGTCCGAACCGATGTTCAGGCTTTTGAACAGATTGTTGAAGTAGTCCAGGCGCAGGGCGCCGGACGCCACACCGAGAAATTGCCCCGAAGGCGATGTGATGCGCCGGCTGAGGCTGATGCACCAGCCCAAGGTGCCGATCTGGTCCAGGAAGGGCCGGCTGACGATGAGGCCGCTGTCGACGTGTTCCCGGTGGGCACGGAACTCCGGCCAGCCGGCGAAATTGGCCTTGCGCGGCGGGTCTGCCAGCGAGTCGGCGACGATGTTGCCTTGCGCATCGATCCACAGCAGGTCGCCGCGCAAGGGCGCACCGGTCGCTTTGCCGAACAGCATGCTGCGCTGCAGGCGGGTGGGGATGGCGCCGAAGTCAGGGTTTTGCGAGGTTTCGATGAGCCCCTGCAGCGAGGCATCGTAGAGATCGATGTTGCGCTGCACTTCGGTGTCGATCAGTTGCACCACGTTGCTGGAGGCGCGAATGGCTGCCAGCTTGGCGCTGCTGTGCTCGCGCACGAGCATGAAGGTCACCAAGGCGATGATCGCCGCCATCGCCAGCACGCAGCCAAGAATCAACGCTCGTTCGGGTAGATCGCGTCTGCGGTGAGTCCGTTCGATCATGGCAGTGAATCTGGCTCGGTCAGTGAGACGGCGTTCAGGAGCGTGATTCCTGAGCGGCGGCGAGGCCCAATCGCCGTGTGACGTCGGGAGCGGCCGTATTCTAGGGGCGTGACCGAGTAGTCACAAGTGATCGAAACGGAGTTGGAAGTACGGCGCGTGGTGGAGGGCAATACTGAAATAAAACTTTTATCGATATTCTCTTTTGTTTTCCTTGGTTTATCTCGGTGACGCGCCAGGGCGAATCGATGTTTATTTGCCAGATCAAATCAAGTGGCAGCAATTATCGAAGCGCTGGAAATATCCAACGGGGCACATCGGTGCCGGAATCGAGTCGATGTCTTCAGGATTTTACTATTGCGCGACCACTTGCACGCGAGTCCCGGGCTTGAGCGCGGTCGGCCCATCGACCACCAATTGGTCACCTTGCTGCACGCCTTCGATGACTTCCAGCATGACCGTGCGATACGTCACCTTGACGGGTACCGAAGCCACGGTGTCGCCTTCCAGGCGGTAGACCGCATCCTGCCCGCCGTCGTGGCGCACCACATCGGCCGGGACCGCCAGCACCTGGCGCAACCAGCCGGTCTGCACCTGCAAGTTGATTGCATCGCCGGCGTGCAGTGTCTGCCGGGCATTTTCAAACTCGGCCTTGACCCGCACGGTGGCCGAGGGGGCTTCGTTGTCGATCAGCGTCAGGCGTCCCTCGGCCAGCAGCGAAGGCGACTGGCTGTTCGCGTAGGCCAATACCGGCGGATTTTCGGTGTCCTGTATCAGGTTCTGCAAGACGGGCAGGGTATTTTCAGGCAGGGCAAACTCGGCGGCCACAGGAGTGGTGCCAGTGGCGCCATGCAGCGAGTGAACGGTGCCCAGGCCGCCGAGCATGCGCGGGACGTCCTGCAGGGTCAGGGTGATGACGCGCACGTGAAGGGCGTCCTGGCCCACGGTTTTATCGCTGCGCGGTGACTGCAGGGCGAAATACAGAGCCAGGCCCAGGCCCGCGACCACTACAACAAGGATTGAAGACTTACGCATATGACTCGGTGCCTGACGCGGAGTATGGGCGCCTATGAAGCGGCCACTACTGAAACGTTTAATGTGAATTAACGGAGTATTCCTACAACCAACTCGGAATTATCCAATAGATCTTGCCAATAGCAGCCACGAGACTTAACACCGAGTCGATCTACGGACGCAAGAGGTAGTCTTGGTGGGTGCCCAGAAAAACAACAATTCTCTATCTTTTTCAATGTTCCTGCTGCCTGTCCTGCTGCTCGGTGGAGGGAGTCTAGGGCTTTATCTTGCGCCTTGGGGGCCTGCGTCCGGAGCCTGGCTGCTGCCCTTCATGGCTGTGGTCATCGGCTTGACGCATGTGTGGCGCTACCGGTGGATGTACTGGCTGTCTTCGAGCAGCACGGTGATCGGTGTGCTGGCGATGTTCATCGCAACGGAGAGCGAGCTGTCACTGACTGCATTGTCGTTTCTGTACTTGTTCGTACAAGCTTGAGCGCGCTATCAACAGGATTCGCGTCGCAGGCAGTGCAGGCCCATGTGCTCATACAGCCGGCGCGCCGGATGGTTGTCTTCGCGCACCCGCAGGTCCATCGAAGCTTCGCCGCGTTGGCGATAGGTTTGCATCGCCCAGGCGAGCAATGCGCGGGCGAGCCCCCGGCGCCGCGCCCGCGGATGCACCACCAGGTCCTTGAGATAGCCGCTGGTCCAGCCCTGCACCAGCGCGATCAGGCCGTGGTTGTCCATGACCAGCAGGCACAAGGCAGGATCGTACTCGGCATTGCTGCGCCACTGCTGCTGCCAGGTGGGCCAGTCAAGCAGGTCGTCGGCATTGGCTTCGCGTAACAGGGCGTAGGCAGGTGCGGCGTCAGCGGCGTCGAACAGGCGCAGCGTTACCTCGGGCGGCCAGAGGGGGGAGGGCGTCGCCTGCTGCAGCGGCATGCGCAGCAACAGGCAATGATCGGCCGCCATGCAGTGCGTCAGTCCGGCAGGCCGTTGACCGCCCGTGCCGCGCGAATCAGGCAATGGGTCAGCTCTGGCGAGGAGAATTTGGTCAATACCGCGTTGGCACCGGCGGCCTTGGCCTTCTCGCTGTTCATGGCGCTGTCCAGCGAGGTGTGCAGCAGCACGTACAGGTCCTGGAAGTCCGGCGTCTCGCGCAGGCTGCGGGTCAGGGCATAGCCGTCCATCTCGGACATCTCGATGTCCGACACCAGGATGTTGATCTGCTGGGCGGTGCCTTGCAGATCCAGCAGTTGCTCGATGGCTTCCTTGGCACTGCGGGCGGTGTGGCAGGACAGGCCCAGTGTGCGCAGCGTCAGTACCGATTGCTGTAACGCTACCTGGCTGTCGTCGACCACCAGGATGTTAGCCGTGGAGAGCATCTCGGCATCTTGCGCACTCAGGCCGGTGGCCACAGCCTCGACCTTCATCGGAGAAATGCCGTGGATGACTTTTTCGATGTCCAGCACCTGCACCAACACGTTATCGACTCGAGTCACGCCAGTGATATAGGACTTGTTGCCCGAGCCAAAGGGCGGCGGGCGAATGTCGGTGGTCAGGCAGTGGACGATCTTGCTCACGGCTTGCACGTGCAGGCCCTGCTTGGAGCGGCTCACATCCGTGACAATCAGGCAGCCACCGGCCGGGTCGAGCAGGGGCATTTCGCCGATGGCGCGGCTGAGGTCGATTACCGACAGCGAGGTACCGCGCAGCGTGGCGACGCCTTTGACGTTGGGGTGCGATTCCGGCAGGCGAGTCAGCGGTGGGCAGGGGATGATCTCGCTGACTTTGAGCAGGTTGATCGCCATCAATTTGCCGCTGCGCAGGGTGAACAGCAACAGCGACAACGAATCCGCGCGGGCTTTGGGGGACGACATAAGAACCTTCTGAGTCGTGTGGGGGGAGCATTGTTGGGGTTATCGACCTGAGGGCGGCAGGCTTTAGCGTTTTGTCTGCGGTCATTTCAATGACAGGCGTCTGGCCATGCGATTGAGGTTAGCGCGGTCCATGCCGAGCTCCCTGGCGGCGCTGGCCCAATTGTGGTCGTGTCGGGTCAGGCACGCTTCGATCATCTGGCGTTGAAAGCTGTCGGTGGCCCGGCGCAGGTCGCCGTCCGGGGAGAACGGTAGAGGCGGCGTACCTGGGCTGGGCGACTGATGTGCAGCCATTGGCATGTCCACTCCCTGTTCGATATCCAGGTCCCGGGCACTCAAGCCTAGCAACCGGGAGCCCGCCCGTCGCCCCCAGGCCTTGAGTGCGCTACGGCCGATCAGGTGCTCCAGTTCCCGCACATTGCCGGGCCAAGTATAGGCCAGCAGGGCGGACTGGGCGTCCGCCTCCAGGTGTAACCCGTCGAGGCCCAAGCGCGAGCGGTTGAGCTCCAGAAAGTAGCCGCTGAGCAGCAACACGTCGCGCTCACGCTCGCGCAACGGCGGAATGTGCAGCGGGAATACGCTCAAACGGTGATAGAAATCGGCGCGGTAGCGTCCCGCGCGCACTTCTTCGGCGAGGTTGCGGTTGGTGGCCGCGATCACGCGCACATCTACTCTTTGATCCTTGTCGGAACCCAGCCGCTGCAGCTGGCCGCTTTGCAGCACGCGCAACAGTTTGGCCTGGACGGTGAGCGGCAATTCACCGACCTCGTCGAGGAACAGGGTGCCGCCATCCGCCAGTTCGAATTTGCCCCGGCGGTCGGCTTGCGCGCCGGTAAAGGCGCCGCGCACATGGCCGAACAGCTCGCTCTCGACCAGGTTTTCCGGCAGGGCCGCACAATTGATGCTCACCAGTGGTGAGCGGGCGCGTGACGAGGCGCGGTGAATGGCTTGCGCGACCAGCTCCTTGCCCACCCCCGTTTCCCCGGTGACGAGTACCGTCAGGTCGCTGTGGCTGACCAGTTCGATCTCTTCCTGCAGGCGTCGGAGGGCGGGGCTCTGGCCGATCATTGGCTGGTGTTGCTGGCCGCTGGCCTGGCGGTAGATCTCAGCGCGGTGGTGCTCGTCTTCGGCGCGCCGCGCCAGATGCTGGATACGCTCGGCCACCGTGACGGTGGCAGCGGCGAGGCTGGCGAAGGCTTGCAGGGCGCCGGGCTCCAGGTGGTCGAAGCGGTGTGGGTCGAGGGCGTCCAGGGTCAGCAAGCCCCAAGGTCGCTCATCGATCATCAGCGGGCAACCCATGCAATCGTGTACATGCAGTTGCTCGTGCAGGCCGTCCACTAGCCCGTCATAAGGGTCGGGCAGCGGGCTGCGGCTGTCGAAGCGCGTGGGCGCGGGACTTGCCAGCAGTTGCTGGAAGCGTGGATGTTCGTCGACCTTGAAGCGTCGGCCCAGGGTGTCGGTACTCAGGCCGTCGACCGCCAGTGGGATCAGCCACTGGCCTTCAAGGCGCAGCAGTGCGGCAGCGTCGCAGGGCAGCAGGGCCCGCAGTGCGTCCAGCAAGCGACGATAACGTTCTGTCTCGGGCAGCTCTCGGGAGAGATCCTCGACCAGAGGGAGAAGGGCGGTCAGCAGGGGTTTTGCAGTCATAAAGACCTCGCGTAGTCGATATGACTCTACTCGATTGCGAGTCATTATGACTTCATAATTATCAAGCTATTGATTTATATGGATAATTTATATGGCATGAAAAGTGGAATGTCTTTGGCAGACATTCATCGTGAGCCCCACGGCTCCAGGAGCTTTCTATGCTGAGCCTAGAACACCGCGCCATCGTCAAAGCCACTGTCCCCTTGCTGGAAACCGGCGGCGAGGCCCTGACCACGCATTTCTACCAACTGCTGCTGAACAAGCACCCCGAGCTGCGTCCACTGTTCAATCAGGCGCACCAGGCCGATGGCGCGCAACCTCGCGCGTTGGCCAACGGGGTGTTGATGTACGCCAAGCACATCGATCAGTTGGACGCCCTCGGCGATCTGGTGGGGCGCATCATCAACAAGCATGTGTCGCTGCAGATCCTGCCAGAGCACTATCCGCTGGTTGGCGCCTGTCTACTGCAATCCATCGAGGAGGTTTTGGGCAAAGAGATCGCCACCGCTGCGGTCATTGAGGCCTGGGGCGCGGCCTATGGGCAGTTGGCCGAGATTCTGATCGGTGCCGAAGAGGTGCGATATCAGCAAAATGAGCAAGCCGAAGGCGGCTGGCGTGGCGCACGGGCATTCCGCCTGAGCCGCAAGGTTGTGGAAAGCGCAGAGATCACTTCGCTGTATTTCGAACCCGTCGATGGCCAGGCGATTCTGCTTGCTGCGCCTGGGCAATACATCGGCCTGCGGCTCTCTATCGATGGTCAGGAGCATCGGCGCAACTACTCGCTCTCGGCGCTGGCCAGCCACGGGCATTACCGCATCAGCGTCAAGCGTGAACCGGGCGGCAAGGTATCCAACTACCTGCACGACCGATTGGCCATCGGCGCCCCCCTGGACCTGTTCGCCCCTGCCGGTGAGTTCACCCTCACAGACAGTGACAAACCCTTGGTACTGATCAGCGGCGGCGTCGGTATTACCGCCACCCTGGCGATGCTCGAGGCTGCGCTGCCAACAGGGCGTGCCGTGCATTTCATCCATTGCGCGCGCAATCACGCAGCCCACGGGTTCAGGACGCAGGTCGATGCGCTGGCCATGCAATATCCGCAGCTCAAGCGTTTTTACTGCTACGAAGAAGGGGCGGGCGCCGATGCCCTCGGCCGTCTTGATGCCAGCCTGTTGGAGCGCTGGCTGCCGCTTTCGCGTGACGTGGATGCCTACTTTCTCGGGCCCAAGCCCTTTATGTCGGCGGTGCGCAGATTGTTGATCGCCAGCGGCGTGCCTTCGCAGCAGTGTCGGTACGAGTTTTTCGGCCCGGCCAGTGCGCTGGATCAATAAAAGCGAAATCAAGCCCCTGTAACATTTGCACAGAGTTAATCGTGCATTAATCGATTTACCCTTTACTCGCTGGCGCTGCAGGGGCGTAGACTTGCGCCCACTTTTCATCTGCGGCCCTCAAATGCGGCCGCAGGTCGATTCGAACTGGCGAACAAAGGAAAACCCATGAGTGACATCAATGTGCGGCTGGTCCGCGAGCGGCGTTATCTGGTGCTGCTGGGGATCATCTGTCTGGCGCTGATCGGCGGCGCGCTGTACATGCAGGTGGTATTGCAAGAGGCCCCTTGCCCCCTGTGCATCCTGCAACGCTATGCCTTGCTGCTGATCGCCATTTTCGCCTTCATCGCCGCCGCCATGCCGGGGCGCAAATCGATGACCTTTTTCGAGGGGCTGGTGGTCTTGAGTGCCTTGGGCGGGATCGCCGCTGCCGGCAATCACGCGTGGGTGCTCGCCCATCCGTCGGATAGCTGCGGCATCGATGTGCTGCAACCAATCGTCGATGGCTTGCCTATGGCGAACTGGTGGCCAATGGTCTTCCAAGTGTCTGGCTTCTGCACTACGCCGTACCCGCCGGTGCTGGGTTTGTCGCTTGCGCAGTGGGCTTTGACGGCTTTCGTGCTGACCGCTGTGCTGGTGCCGCTGTGCGTTTACAGAAATCGTCGGAACGCCTAGCTCGCTTCAGATTCATACTTGCAGGCCGATACAAATTGTCGCCTGCGCGGTTTCGTCGCGGCGAATGACGATTTATTCTGGTTCATTCGCCTGCAGCCCAGATATTTCGGGCGTATCAGCGGATCTGTCAGGGTGCGACATCGTGTCGCAAGGACTTGAAATTACGGCCGATTGTTGCATAATTCGGAAGTAACTGTTGCTAACTAAACCGTATTCATTGAGGGGTTACCTCACTACAATCGCGGCACTTTCCGCCTTGCGGTACCGTCTGAAAACCCTCCGAATCACGCGCACACGCGCTGTTCAGAGCCTCGGGCATCCAGCTTCGCGGTGTCGTGTAGAAGGTCCCTTCAGGATGTCCTGCACCCGATGGATCGGGTCCGTTGAAGGCGTAATGCCGACGAAGCCACAATAATAGAACACCGTACTACACTGGTCTGCCAACAGCAGCTGATCTAGAGGCATGCCCGTTTTCGATACCGATAAATGCTGACGCTTGGCAGGACGAAGTGTTGGCGATCACAACACAATTGCATTGAAGCAAGCTGCTTTAGAGGTCGTGAGATGAGCAAAAAGCGTTACCCCAGACTGTTTGGCATATTGCCCTTTTTCGGCATGCTTTTTCTCAGCGGGTGCAACTGGACCCTGCTGGATCCGAAAGGGCAGGTCGGCATCGACGAACGTAACCTGATCTTCATCGCCTTCGCCTTGATGTTGCTGGTGGTGGTTCCGGTGATCGTCATGTGCTTCATGTTCGCGTGGAAGTACCGCGCGTCCAACAAGGATGCCGATTATCAGCCCGAGTGGGCCCACTCCACCAAGATCGAACTGACAGTGTGGGGCATCCCGCTGCTGATCATTATCGCGCTCGGCTGGGTGACCTATGAATCCACTCACCGCCTTGATCCGTACAAGCCACTGGTTTCCGAGAACAAGCCCATCACCATCCAGGTTGTAGCGCTGGACTGGAAGTGGATGTTCATCTATCCGGAACAAGGCATCGCCACGGTCAACAAAGTGGTGTTCCCGGCCAATACACCGGTCAATTTCCGTATCACGTCCGACTCGGTGATGAACTCGTTCTTCATCCCGGCACTCGGCGGCCAGATCTACGCGATGGCCGGCATGCAGACCCAGCTGCACCTGATAGCTAACGAAAACGGTGTGTTTGACGGTATCTCCGCCAACTACAGCGGTGCCGGTTTCACCGGTATGAAGTTCAAAGCAGAAGCGACCTCCCAGGCTGATTTCGATGCGTGGGTCAGTAAAGTCAAGGCAGCACCTAAACAGCTTGATACGGCTGAATACGCTGAAATGGCCAAACCAAGTGAAAACAATCCTGCCGTCGAGTACAGCTCGTTTGCACCGAACCTGTTTCAGACCATCCTCGACAAGTACGAAGGTATGAACCCAGGTAAAGGTCTGCACTCCGAGCACGAAGCCGGTGGCAGTATGGAAGGGATGGACATGGGCGCGAATTCAGCTGCTGGGGCGAAGGAGTAAAAGATGTTCGGTAAATTAAGTCTGGAGGCGATACCGTTCCACGAGCCGATTGTGATGGTGACCCTTGCGGTCGTCGCCATATTGGGCCTGGGCCTCGTATCAGCAATCACCTACTTCAAGAAGTGGGGTTATCTGTGGACCGAGTGGTTGACCACTGTCGACCACAAACGTATCGGCGTGATGTACATCGTCGTGGCCGTGGTCATGTTGCTGCGTGGTTTTGCCGACGCCATCATGATGCGTTCCCAGTTGGCGGTCGCCACGGGCGGCTCCACCGGCTTCTTGCCGCCGGAACACTACGACCAGATCTTCACCGCTCACGGTGTGATCATGATCATCTTCATGGCCATGCCATTCATGATCGGTCTGATGAACATCGTGGTGCCGTTGCAGATCGGCGCACGCGACGTGGCCTTCCCGTTCCTCAACTCCGTCAGCTTCTGGCTGTTCGTGGCTGCGGTGCTGCTGGTCAACATCTCCCTGGGTGTCGGCGAATTCGCCAAGACCGGCTGGGTGGCCTATCCACCGCTGGCGGGGCTGCAATACAGTCCGGGCGTAGGCGTTGACTACTACATCTGGGCACTGCAGATATCAGGCCTGGGTACATTGCTGACAGGGGTGAACTTCATCGTCACCATCCTGAAGATGCGTGCGCCTGGCATGACCCTGATGAAAATGCCGGTGTTCACCTGGAACTGCCTGTGCACCGCTGTCCTGATCGCCGCTTCGTTCCCGATCCTGACTGCGACACTGCTGTTGCTGACCGCCGACCGTTACCTGGGCTTCCACTTCTTCACCAATGAACTTGGTGGGAACCCGATGATGTACGTCAACCTGTTCTGGGCATGGGGTCACCCTGAGGTGTACATCCTGATCCTGCCAGCGTTTGGTGTCTTCTCCGAGGTCACCTCGACGTTCGCCAAGAAACGCCTGTTCGGCTACGTATCGCTGGTCTATGCGACCATCGCCATTACCGTGCTGTCGTTCATCGTCTGGCTGCACCACTTTTTCACCATGGGTTCGGGGGCCAACGTCAACGCCTTCTTTGGCATCATGACAATGGTGATCGCGATCCCGACGGGTGTGAAAATCTTCACCTGGCTGTTCACCATGTACCGTGGTCGCATCGAGTTCACCACTCCGATGCTGTGGACGATCGGCTTCATCGTGACCTTCAGTATCGGTGGTATGACCGGCGTATTGCTAGCCGTTCCTGGTGCTGACTTCGTACTGCACAACAGCCTGTTCCTGATTGCGCACTTCCACAACGTGATCATCGGTGGTGCCGTGTTCGGTTACCTGGCCGGTTTCTCGTTCTGGTTCCCGAAAGCCTTCGGCTTCAAGCTGAACGAGCGTCTGGGCAAGTACTCCTTCTGGTGCTGGATCGTCGGTTTCTACCTGGCGTTCATGCCGCTGTACGTGCTGGGCTTCATGGGCATGACCCGTCGCCTGAACCACACCGATAACCCAGAATGGACGCCGTGGCTGCTGGCTGCCTGGGTCGGTGCACTGTTCGTCGCTGCAGGTATCTTCTTCCAGCTGCTGCAACTGTACGTGTCGATTCGCGACCGTCACAAGAACCTGGACACCACGGGCGATCCATGGGATGGCCGTACGCTGGAATGGTCGACTTCGTCGCCACCGCCGTTCTACAACTTCGCTGAAGTACCAGCCGTTTCCGACCTGGACGCTTACTGGGGCATGAAAGAGCGCTCCCAGGCGACCGAAAAGGCCGCGACCTACAAGCCGATCCACATGCCACGCAACACCGGCATGGGTGTACTGATCGGTGCGTTCAGCCTGGTAATGGGTTTCGCACTCATCTGGCACATCTGGTGGGCAGCGATCATCGGTCTGGTCGGCATGATTGCCGGTGTGATCATCCGCAGCTACGACAACGATATCGACTACTACGTGCCGGTTGACGTAATAGCACGCATCGAGGGCGAACACATGAAGTCGCTGGCTGCCGCCAGTGCCGCTCATGGCCGTCTGAACTCCACGGTGGAGAAGGCTTAAATAATGTCCAATACAGCAATTCACGGCGCTGTCGCCGACGGCCATGGTCACGATCATGGCCACGATGATCATCACGACGCCGGGGCCATGACGGTCTTCGGCTTCTGGATCTACCTGATGACGGACTGCATCCTGTTCGCGTCGATCTTTGCCGCGTACGCAGTCCTGGTAAACAACGTTGCTGGCGGGCCTTCGGGCGCCGACATCTTCGAACTGCCTTATGTGCTGGTCGAAACCGCAGCGCTGCTGTTGAGCTCCATCACCTTCGGCTTCTCGATGCTGGCGATGTACAAGGGTGACAAGGGCAAAGTGCTGCTGTGGCTGTTCATCACGTTCCTGTTCGGTCTGGTCTTCATCGGCATGGAAATCAATGAATTCCACAAGCTGATCGAAGAAGGTTTCGGCCCGGATCGCAGTGGCTTCCTGACCGGGTTCTTCACCCTGGTCGGCACCCACGGTGTGCACGTGACCAGCGGTCTGTTGTGGATGGCCGTGGTCATGCTGCAAGTACGCAAGTACGGCCTGACGCCTACCAATCAGACGCGCATGAGCTGCCTGAGCTTGTTCTGGCACTTCCTGGACGTGGTCTGGATCTGCGTATTCACCGTTGTCTACCTGCTGGGGACCCTGTAATGGCTAACGCACATACCACTTCCGCCGGCAGCAGCCACGGTAGCCACAAGTCGTACCTGATCGGTTTCATCCTGTCGGTGATCCTGACCGCGATTCCGTTCGCCGCAGTCATGACCCACGCGCTGCCCAAGGACATGACCCTGCTGGTCGTCCTGGTTACCGCCGTGGTTCAGGTCCTGGTGCACCTGGTGTACTTCCTGCACCTTGACCGCAGCTCCGAACAGCGCTGGAACGTGATTGCATTCGTGTTCTCGGCATTGATCATTGCGTTCCTGGTCGGCTTGTCGCTGTGGATCATGTTCAGCATTCATCACTTCATGATGGCGAAGTGAGGCAGGCGCATGTCCATTAAGCACTTTATCCAAATCACCAAACCGGGGATCATTTTCGGTAACGTGCTTTCTGTGGCAGGCGGCTTTTTCCTGGCCTCGCAAGGAACGGTCAATCTCTGGCTGTTCCTCGCTACAGTGATTGGTACTTCGTTGGTGGTGGCGTCGGGCTGTGCATTCAACAATTGCATCGACCGCGACATCGACGTGAAGATGGAGCGCACCAAGAACCGCGCGTTGGTCCAGGGCGAGATTTCTCTGAAAGTCGCCCTGACCTACGCCACGGTGCTGGGTGTCGCCGGGCTGGGCATGCTCTGCGAGCTGGCCAACCCGCTGGCCTCGCTGTTCGGCCTGATCGGTTTCATCATCTACGTCGGTTTCTACAGCCTCTACCTGAAGCGCAAGTCGGTTCACGGCACGCTGGTGGGCAGCCTCTCCGGGGCCATGCCACCGGTCATCGGCTATGTCGCGGTGAGCAATCACTTCGACCTGGCCGCGCTGACCCTGCTGGTGATGTTCAGCCTGTGGCAGATGCCGCACTCGTACGCAATCGCGATCTTTCGCTTCAACGATTACCTGGCAGCGTCCATTCCGGTGCTGCCGGTCAAGCGTGGTATCGAAGTCGCCAAGCGGCACATCCTGTACTACATCGCGGCGTTTCTGGTCGCTACGCTGATGTTGACCCTTGGCGGCTATGCCGGCATGAGTTACATGGCAGTGGCAGCGGCGATGGGCATGTACTGGCTGTACATGGCCTGGACCGGCTACAAGACCTCAGATGACGTGAAGTGGGCGCGCAAGCTGTTCGTGTTCTCGATCTTCACCATCACGGCGCTGAGCATCATGATGTCCGTGGACTTCAAGATCCCGACGGTGCTGCTTACCTAAGCGTATTGTTTTACGCGTAGGTGCCAGGCGTTAGCCTACTGCCATACGAAACGCCCCGGGCCTCAAGGTTTCGGGGCGTTTTTGTTTTTGCGGGATTCGGGTTTGGGCCTGCTTACGCTCCAGCCTGCGCAGCGGCCTGCCATTGGCCCCTCGCCTAGGCTCGGGGTGCCCGCGTTCCGTCAGCTGAACAGAAGGCACGCCTCGACGCGCCATCTATGGCGCAACGAGGCTTTGCCGGCATCCATGCCGGCAAGCCCTCTGTTCAGCTGACGGAACGCGGCCTGCTGGAGGGCCGCCGCACAGGCTGGAGCGCAAGCAGGCCCACACCGACCCAGCCCCCCCGCCCAATGAAAAACACTGGACAACCCCAACCCAGGGCCATTATCTTCCCTGCCGTGGCCACCGCAGTGGCCGACGTCGCTCGGACGGTTCCGGGCGCTTACGTTTCGAGGAAGTCATGGCCGAACATCGTTCGCCGCGCCGCTTTGCGCGCATAGATCGTCTCCCCCCCTATGTTTTCAATATCACTGCCGAGCTGAAGATGGCCGCGCGTCGTCGTGGCGAAGACATCATCGACTTGAGCATGGGCAACCCCGACGGGCCGACGCCGCCGCACATCGTCGAAAAACTCTGCAGCGTCGCCCAGCGCGAAGACACCCACGGTTACTCCACCTCTCGCGGTATCCCGCGCCTGCGCCGGGCAATCTCGCGGTGGTACAAGGATCGCTACGACGTCGAGATCGACCCTGAAGACGAAGCCATCGTTACCATCGGCTCCAAGGAAGGCCTGGCGCACCTGATGCTGGCCACCCTGGACCAAGGCGACACCGTCCTGGTGCCCAACCCCAGCTACCCGATTCACATCTACGGTGCCGTGATTGCCGGCGCCCAGGTGCGCTCGGTGCCACTGGTGCCAGGGGTGGATTTCTTCAACGAGCTGGAGAGGGCGATTCGCGAGTCCATCCCCAAGCCGAAGATGATGATTCTGGGCTTCCCGTCCAACCCGACCGCGCAATGCGTGGAACTGGATTTCTTCGAGCGCGTGGTGGCCCTGGCCAAGCGCTACGACGTGCTGGTGGTGCACGACCTCGCTTACGCCGACATCGTCTACGACGGCTGGAAAGCCCCTTCGATCATGCAGGTGCCGGGCGCCAAGGACATCGCGGTCGAGTTCTTCACCCTGTCCAAGAGCTACAACATGGCCGGCTGGCGGATTGGCTTCATGGTCGGCAACGCGGAACTGGTCAACGCCCTGGCGCGGATCAAAAGCTACCACGACTACGGCACCTTCACGCCGTTGCAGGTCGCCGCCATCGCCGCGTTGGAAGGCGATCAGCAGTGCGTGCTGGACATCGCCGAGCAGTATCGCCAGCGCCGCAACGTGCTGGTCAAGGGCCTGCACGAACTGGGCTGGATGGTCGAGAACCCCAAGGCGTCGATGTACGTGTGGGCCAAGATCCCCGAGGCGTATGCGCATCTGGGCTCGCTGGAGTTCGCCAAGAAGCTGCTGGCCGAAGCCAAGGTCTGCGTGTCGCCGGGTATCGGCTTTGGCGACTACGGCGACGATCATGTGCGCTTCGCGCTGATCGAGAACCAGGACCGGATCCGGCAGGCAGTGCGCGGGATTCGGCAGATGTTCCGGGCGGATGACAAGGCCAGAGTCTGATACTGCGCGGTCCCTGTGGGCGCGTGCAGAGCCCGCTCCCACAGGTGAAAGTGTTGCGCATGGTGGCTCAGCGTAGTGATCAGGTTCCAGCCATCACCGTACAACACGGTATTTTCCGGGAAACCCGGTTCTGGGCTACGCTGCATATACTTGCTACTGGATTATTACCGATCCGGAAAATAACTTTTCCCAAATGGGTATTTTTAACTGCGCGCATTCGGGCCTAAGCTCGAGTGATTAGCTGATGATGAAAATATCCATGAAAGTGCGTCATAAAGTCGCCCCGCATCGCCACTGCCATTGCCTCACGGGCGCCGGGGGCTATGCTGTGGACGGCACTTTTGCTTTTTGCGTGAGTTCTAAATTTTTGGACGTACGACTCGCGCATTACTAGATCGAATGCAAAGAACAGGGGATCGCTATGCACACCAAGCTTTCTGGTTCACCCGCTTCTTCTACCCGCAGCACCAGTGCGTTGCGGTTTACCCAAGATCTGCTGTCCAAAGCTGGCCTGAGCGTGGATGGACGCGCCCCATGGGACATGCAGATCAAGGACCCCAAAGTTCCCGAGCGCGCGCTCGCCGAGGGCAACCTCGGCCTGGGCGAGGCCTACATGAACGGCGACTGGGATGCCGAGCAACTCGATGAGTTCTTTGCGCGTCTGTTGCGCTCTGGGGTAGCGGACCTGGTCAACCCGGCGGCGCTGTTGTTCCATGCGGTGCGTGCCAAGTTGGTCAACCTGCAAAGCCGCAGCCGCGCCTTTCAGGTGGGGGAGCAGCATTACGATCTAGGCAATGACTTCTACGAAAGCATGCTCGACCCGCGCATGGCCTACACCTGCGGTTACTGGCGCGACGCCAAGGACCTGACCGAAGCGCAGAACGCCAAGCTCGACCTGATCTGTCGCAAACTGAACCTGCAACCTGGCCAGCGCGTGCTGGATATCGGCTGTGGCTGGGGCAGTTTCATGTCTTACGCAGCCGAGCACTATGGTGTCGAGTGCGTAGGTGTGACCATCTCCAAGGAGCAGTGCGACTGGGCCAAGCGTCAATACCCGGACCTGCCGCTGGAGTTTCGCCTGCAGGATTACCGTGAAGTCGACGAGCAGTTCGATCACATCGTCAGCGTCGGCATGTTCGAGCACGTCGGCCGCAAGAATCACCGCACCTACATGGAAATGGCCCATCGTTGCCTCAAGGACGACGGCCTGTTCCTGCTGCACACCATCGGCAAGAACCAGCGCAACAGCTCCACCGATCGCTGGATCGATAAATACATCTTCCCCAACGGCGACTTGCCGTCCATCGGTCAGATCGGCGATTCCATCGATGGACTGTTCGTGGCCGAAGACATGCACAACTTCGGCGCCGACTACGATAAGACACTGATGGCCTGGTGCGAGAACTTCGAAGCGGCCTGGCCACGCTTCTCGCAAGTCATGGGCGAGCGTTTCTATCGCATGTGGCGTTATTATCTGCTGTCGTGCGCCGGGGCTTTTCGAGCCCGTGATATACAGCTCTGGCAATGGGTACTGTCGAAAAAAGGCGTACTCGGCGGCTATGAGCGCGTCGTTTGATCAATCAAGGAATTCCCGATGTCCAGTTATTTCCCCGCGACACGTCCACGTCGTCTGCGGCGCAACGAGCACTTGAGGTCGATGTTCCAGGAGGCGGAGTTCAGCCTGGATGACCTGGTGCTACCGATTTTCGTCGAGGAAGGCATCGACGATTTCGTCCCGATCAAGACCATGCCCGGGGTCAATCGCATCCCCGAGTCGAAGCTGGCCAGCGAGATCGAACGCTACGCCCGCGCGGGTATCCGCTCGGTCATGACCTTCGGCGTTTCGCACCATCTCGACGAGACCGGCAGCGACACCTGGAACGACAACGGCCTGGTGGCGCGCATGTCGCGCATCATCAAGGACACCGCTCCGCAGATGGTGGTCATGTCCGATACCTGCTTCTGCGAGTACACCTCTCACGGCCACTGCGGCGTGCTGCACGGTCATGAAGTCGACAACGACGCGACGCTGATCAACCTTGGCCGCCAGGCCGTGGTGGCCGCTCAGGCGGGCGCGGATTTCATTGCGCCATCGGCGGCGATGGATGGCCAGGTGCAGGCGATCCGCAGTGCCCTGGACGCAGCGGGCTTCAGCCAGACCTCGATCATGGCCTATTCCACCAAGTTCGCCTCGGCGCTGTACGGCCCGTTCCGTGAAGCCGGTGGCACGGCACTGACCGGTGACCGCAAGACCTACCAGATGAACCCGATGAACCGCCGTGAAGCGGTGCGCGAGTCGCTGCTGGACGAGCAGGAAGGTGCCGATGCGATCATGGTCAAACCGGCCGGTGCCTATCTGGACATCATTCGCGACATCCGCGAAGCCTCACGCTTGCCCCTGGCGGCGTATCAGGTGAGTGGCGAGTACGCGATGATCAAGTTCGGCGCGCAGGCCGGTGCCATCGACGAGGCGCGCGTGATGCGCGAAAGCCTGGGCGCGATCAAGCGTGCGGGCGCCGATCTGATCTTCACCTACTTCGCCATGGACATCGCCCGCGACGGGATTTGATCCACGCAATGCCCCTGTGGGAGCGAGCTCGTTCCCACAGAGGCAGGCGAATACGCTCAGGCGGCACTCGCGCGCCGTGCATACCCCATGCTCACCATCGCCAGCACGGCTACTGCGGCGATGATCACGCTGAACACCTCACCCGCCAGGCTCAAGCCGAACGGCGCGATGCTGAATCCCAAGGCAATCACCGGCAGCGACATCGAGAAATAGAACACGATGAACAACGCCGAGGTCACCGCTGCCTTCTGCTGCGGCGGGCAGGCCGCCATCACTGCGCCCATCCCGGCTTTGAACACCATGCCCTGACCGGCACCGGACAGGCAGCCGCCTAACAGCAACAGGCCCATCTGATGGGTGTGGATGCTCGCGCCCAGCGCCAGCACGCCAGCGATCAAGCCGCAGCACCCGACGGTCATCTGCTGCTTGGGGGCGATCCATTTCAGCGCCGCCTGACCGCCGATAGAAGCGACGAAGAACAGGCAGCACACGGCGCCGATCACCAGGCCCCCTTGCTGGCCCATCAATTGGCGCATGATCGATGGCACCAGGCTGGTGACTACCCCGGCAACGCTGAAACCGGCCAGCCCGGCGATCGCTGCCGGAATGAACAACGCGCGCACCGCCGGCGTGATGCTGGGGCGCATGATCCCCAGGCGCACCTGCTCGGGCCGCTGCACCGTTTCGCGCGCCACGGCGATACCTGCCGCCGCCAGCACCAGCAGGCCCAGGTGCAAACCGAAGACAAGGGTGGTCGGCCATGGCAGGTATTGCGAGGTAAACCCCGCCAGCAACGGGCCGAAGCCCAGGCCGAACATGTTGGCGGCAGTGGCCATCAAGGTCGCCTGGCTGCGCCACGCCGTGGGCGCCGACTCGACCACCGCCACGGTCGCGGTGCCGGTCATGATCCCGGCGCTGAAACCGGAAAACAACCGGCCCGCCAGCATGCCGCCGACCGAGTGGGTGGTGAGGAAGATCACCGCGCTGATCGCCGCCATCAGCAGACCCGCCAGCAACAGCGGACGGCGGCCGATCTGGTCCGACCAGCTGCCGACCAGCACTAGCGCAGCGATCACCCCGGCGGCGTACACCGAGAAGATCAACGTCAGCCAGATGGCATCGAAGCCCAGTTGCTGCTGGTACAGCGCATAGAGGGGAGTCGGCAGGGTAGTGCCCATCATGGTGATGAAAAAGGCTACGGCTACCAGCAGAAAGTCGCGCTGTGCGTGGGGCGTTTTATCCGTCATTGGAAGGCTCTGTCTCAAGGGCTTGATTTCAGGGTGTGACCGGTGTGGTGTCGCCAAGGTTCGCACAAGTCATGGGCGAAGAGGCCCCATTGTCACAGAGAATCTTGCGCGACAGCCAGTTGGCGTTTCGTCGGGTCGCGAGTTCAAATCTGGAAAAACCTCTCAGTTCGCCCACACTGTCACATTCTCTCGCAGTCTGTTCGCCGGTCTGGCGTGTGCTGCGCAGCAGTGCACCGGTTGTCGATCAAGGAGTCACTCGCAGGTTCTGGAGAACTCATGACCACAGTGTTCAATGCCGCCGATTTCGGCGCGACAGGTAACGGTAGCAGCGACGATACCGCCGCGCTGCAAAAAGCCATCAATGCCGCCGCAGCCGGGGGAGGGACCGTGCACCTCGATGCCGGCACTTATATCCTCAGCGCCACGGCCGGCAGTTGCCTGACCCTGAAAAGCAACGTCACCCTGCAAGGCGACGGTATCGGTGCCACCACGCTGAAGCTGGCCGATGGCGCCAGTGCGGCCGTCACCAGCCTGATCAAGGCCGGCAACAGCAGCCACGATGTCGGGGCCAGCCGGTTGACCCTGGATGGCAACACCGCGCATACCGCCGCTGTCGCCACAGGCTGGCTCAACGGCAGCGCTACCCAGGTGCAGTTGGACAGCATCGAGGCGCAGAACTTCGGCGGCGCCGGCCTCGATCTGCAGGGCAAGAACAGCCAGGTCACCCTCAGCCACAGCAGCGTGCACAACAACGCCGGTGATGGCCTGGTGGCCGATTACCTCAGCAACAGCACCTTCAGCCACAACAGCGCCTACGCCAATGGCGGCAATGGCTACAACCTGGGTGGCGACGTACGCCTGATCGACAGTGACGCCTACCGCAACGGCGGCAGCGGCGTGTTCCTGCAAGAGGGCACCAGCGGCGCTCGCAGTGCGCTGTCAGTCGAAGGCGGGGTGATCTATGGCAACCATGCCGATGGCGTGACCGCCAGCGCGGCGGAACTGTTCTCCATCAGCGGCGCCGATATCCATGACAACGGCGATGCGGGCGTGTCCCTGGAGGCCAGTTCGTTCGGCGACGTGTCCTACAACCACATCTACGATAACGCCCAGAATGGCAGCTCGGCCGAAGTGCAGATTCTAGGCGCAGCCAGCGGTGTCACTGGCAAATCGGCGACGCCGGCGTCCGAGTTCAACACCGTCGGTACCAACATCATCACCGGCGGCGAGCACTCCACCTATGGCGTGCTCGAAGCCCAGGGCGCTGGCGACTACAATTTCGTCAATCAGAACATCATCAGCAACATGATCGAGGGTGGCGCCCAGGTGTACGGCGAGCACAGCGACTCGGCGAAGAACCCCTCGCAGATCTTCACCTTCGGTACCAGCGACGGCAACGCCATTACCGGCGGCATCACCCGCGACACCATGTTTGGCCAGGCTGGCAATGACGTGCTCAGCGGTGGCGCCAACGACGACACCCTGGTCGGCGGTGGCGGGGTCGACACGCTCTCCGGGGGCACCGGCAATGATATCTTCCGTTTCACCTCACTGGAGGACAGTTACCGCACGGCGAGCAAATCCTTCGCGGATCGCATCACCGATTTCGATGCCGCCCACGACAAACTCGACCTCGCCGACATCAATATCAGCGGCCTGGGTGACGGTCAGAACGGCACCCTGTACCTGTCGTACAATGCTGCCAAGGACGTCACCTACCTGAAGAGCTTCGAGGAGGACGCGCAGGGCAACCGCTTCGAGCTGGTGCTCAAGGGTGATTACCGTGGCAGCCTGACCGATGATAACTTCCAGCACGAGATCAGCGGGACCTCGGGCCGCGACGTTCTCACCGGTACGGCCGGCGCCGAGACCTTGCTGGGCAATGCCGGCAAGGACGTGCTCGATGGCGCTGTAGGGGACGATCGGCTCAACGGCGGCGCAGGCGCCGATGTGCTCACCGGTGGCGCGGGTGCCGACACTTTCGTGTTCACCAATGTGCACGACAGCACCCGTTCCGACGGTGCGGGGGGCACGGCGCTGCGCGAAACCATCACCGACTTCAACGAACAGGACAACGACCTGATCGACGTCTCGGCGCTGGGGTTCAGTGGTCTGGGCAATGGTTACAACGGCACCCTCAAGGTGGTGCTCAGTGCGGCGGGGGACAAGACTGCACTCAAGTCACTCGAGCCGTCGGGCCCTGATGGCCAGCATTTCGAGATATTGCTCAGTGGTAACCACCTCAATGATCTGACGATGAACAACGTCATCTTTTCCAACCAGAGCAGTTCGGTGGTGACCTCCGAGCCTTACCAGAGCCCTGGATTGGACGATGGCACGGTGGCGCCGATCACGGTGATCGGCGTGGCCGGTCATCAAGAGGCACTCAGCTGACGCGGCGCTGATGCTGCTGGCCTCTTCGCGAGCACACTTTGCTCCTGCGGTCTTGCACCTGGAGCAAAGCGTGCTCGCGCAAGGGCCCTCGACAGCACTATCAATCCGCCAGTAATCAGCGCAACTGACTGGCAAACTGCCCCACCGCACTGACCACCCGCTTGGCGCCATCCTGTATCTCGACGATCACGTCACCCGCCTGGTTGGCCAGGTTCAAGCCTTGCTCGGCCTGGGTGCGGCTGTTGGCCATGCCGCGCACGGCTTCCTCGGCCAGCTTCTGGTTCTGTTGCACCACCGTAATGATCTCTTCCGTGGCCGTGCTGGTGCGCCCGGCCAGTTGCCGCACTTCATCCGCCACCACGGCAAAACCGCGGCCCTGTTCGCCCGCGCGCGCCGCCTCGATCGCCGCGTTGAGGGCCAGCAGGTTGGTCTGCTGGGCGATGCCGCCGATGGTCTGCACGATCGAGCTGATCAGCAGCGACTGCTTGCCCAGCGCCTCGATGCCCTGGGAGGCAGACTCCATCTCTTCGGCGATCTTGTGCATGGTATTGACGGTTTCCTGGACCACGCTGGCACCGCGTTGGGCACTCACATCGGTCTGCTGCGAGGTACTGAACGCGATGCTGGCCGCCTCGTTGACCTCATGCTCGCGGTTGACCTGATCGGTCACCAGGGTCGCGAACTTGACCACTTTGTAGAGCTTGTCGCTGGTGTCATGCACCGGGTTGTAAGAGGCTTCTAGCCATACCGTACGGCCGCTGGCGTCGATGCGCTTGAAACGATCGGCAATAAAAGTGCCGCGGTTGAGCGTGGCCCAGAATTCGCGATATTCAGCCGAGTTGGCTTCTTGCGGATCGCAGAACATGCTGTGGTGCTTGCCTTTGATCTGCTCCAGGCGATAACCCATGGCCTGCAGGAAGCGATCGTTGGCAGTCAGTACCTCGCCTTGCAGGTTGAACTCGATGACGGCGGTGGAGCGCAGCAGCGCATTGATCAGCCCTTCGTTTTCCTTGGCGATGACCACCGTGGTGGTCACGTCGGTGGCCACGCAGTCGACGCGAAAGACATTACCCTGCTCATCCTTGAGCGGATTCCAGAACGCCCGCAGCCAAGCCTCGGTGCCATCGGCGCGCAGCAGCCGGTAGAGATCGCCGATGGAGTTGCCGCGAGCGACCGCCGCCTTGAGGTTGCGGTAGCAATCGAGTTTCTTGACGTACTCCGGAACGATCTCGTCCAGCGAGCGTCCCAGCAATGTCGACTCGGTGTGCTGCATGGCCTGGGTGAATTTCTGGTTGATATGGGTGATGCGAAACTGCGCGTCGATACTCAGCGCGATCATCTCCTGGTCCATCGCTTCTTGCACCTGCCGCAGCAGGCTGACCTCGGCGCGCAACGCCGCCAACTCCTGTTTGGAACGAGTATTGAACATGGCGATACCAGATGTAGGAAACAGTTAATAAGGTTTATCGACGCGATCCAGCGTTTTTTGATTTACCAGACAGTTTTCCCGATTGACGGGTACTGGCTCATTGCCCATACCCGCTATTGAGCTTAGCAGTGGTTTTGCCAGTGCAACGGCTAGTCTTCAACAGAACCGCCCAATGGCTTGGCCACCTATCTCGCAAGGAACGACACGTCATCATGGACATCATCGCAAATACCCTGTCTCGCACCCGGCTGCTGGCACTGCTGGTCATCACCAGCTTGCTGAGCGGCTGTGGCATCAATAACATTCCCCAGTACGACGAACAGGTCAAAGCGGCCTGGGCGCAGGTCGAAAACCAGTACCAGCGACGTGCCGACCTGATCCCCAATCTGGTGGAAACCGTCAAGGGCTATGCGAAGCAGGAGCAGGACACCTTGACCAAGGTGATCGAGGCGCGGGCCAAGGCGACGTCGATCCAGATCGATGCGAGCACCATCAACGATCCGGCCAAGGTGCAGCAGTTCGACCAGGCTCAGCAGCAACTCAGTGGTGCACTGAGCCGCTTGATGGTGGTGTCCGAGCGCTATCCTGACCTCAAGTCCAACCAGAACTTCCTGGCGTTGCAATCGCAGCTCGAGGGCACCGAAAACCGTATCGCGGTGGCGCGGCGTGACTTCATCGCTGCCGTCGAGAAGTACAACACCGAAATCCGTACCTTCCCCGGCAAGCTCTGGCAGATGACGATGTACCGCGACATGCAGGTACGCGAGAACTTCAAGGCCACCGCGGCCAATGCCAACGAAGCGCCCGCCGTGAAGTTTCAATGAGGCCATCGCTGGCGAGGCTGTGCCTGACGCTGATGCTGTGGGGCTTGGTGAATATCGCCCAGGCCCTGACCTTTCCGACCCTGAGTGGGCGGGTAGTGGATCAGGCCGGCATGCTCGATGCTGGGGCGCGGACGCAGATCAGCCAGATGCTCGAGGCTCATGAACAGGCCAGCGGCGAGCAACTGGTGGTGGTCACGGTGCCGGACCTGCAAGGCAGCACCATCGAGGATTACGGCTACCAGCTCGGGCGCGCCTGGGGCATAGGCCAAAAGGGCAAGGACAACGGTGCGCTGCTGCTGGTGGCCAAGGACGAACGGCGGGTGCGTATCGAGGTGGGATACGGCCTTGAAGGTCGCCTCACCGACGCGCAGTCCTCGATCATCATCAACAGCGTCATGTTGCCGGCCTTCAAACAAGGCAATTTCAGCGCCGGCATTCAGGCAGGCGCGGCCGCTATGTTGCAGGTACTCGGGGGCGATCCTCTGGCGCAGCCGCAGCAGCGTGCGGCCAGTGAACACGGCCGCGAGCAATTGCCGTGGCCGCTATTTCTGTTCCTCATCGTGGTCGTGGTGCTGGTTGTGCGCGGTGGTGGAGGCGGTGGCCGTGGCCGTGGAGGTGGCGGTCGCTCGGTGCTGAACGGCGCGATACTGGGCAGCGTGCTGGGCGGCGGTGGTTCCTCGGGCGGCGGCTTTGGCGCAGGTGGCGGTGGCGGCGGTGGTTTTGGTGGGGGCGGCGGCAGCTTCGGCGGCGGTGGAGCTTCCGGTGGCTGGTAAACGAATGACAACGAGTCTGACCCCAACATGACCCTGCTCAACGAACATGCGCAACAACAGGTCGCCGCCGCTATCGCCAAGGTCGAGCGCGAGAGCGACGCCGAACTGGTCACCGTGCTGGCGCCGCGAGCGGACGATTACGCTTACATTCCGCTGCTCTGGGCGGGCCTGATTGCGCTCCTGGTGCCTGGTATCGTCAACTACTACCCGGCCTGGCTCAGCGCTCACCAGTTGCTGTTGGTGCAATGGCTGACCTTTATCGTGATCGGCCTGGTATTTCGTTTGCCGGTGATCACCACGCGCCTGATCCCCCGACGAGTGCGGCACTGGCGGGCGGCCAACCTGGCGCGGCGCCAATTTCTCGAACGCAAGCTGCACCATACGGTGGGCGGCACCGGGGTGTTGATCTTCGTCTGCGAGGCCGAGCGCTACGTAGAGATACTGGTGGACCATGGGATTTCCCAGCGCATCGGCGATGACACCTGGAAGGCGATCGTCGCCGACTTCACCCAGGCGGTCGGCCGTGGCCAGACGCTGCAGGGATTCCTGACCTGCATCGAGGCCTGCGGCGAGCACCTCAAGCGCCATGTGCCACTGACCCAGGCGCGTAACGAGTTGCCGGATCGCCTGATCATCCTCGACTGACCGCAGCGCTCGCGCCCGACCGAGCCTGGAAAAATGCCTTTGCAGCTCCCATAGGCTGCGGCACAGTGCAGTCTTTTCCCCTGGCACGAGGCTTTCTGCGGTGCGCACTTACCCCTTCAAACAGGTCGACGTCTTCAGTACCCAGCCGCTCAAAGGCAATCCGCTGGCGGTAGTGCTTGGCGCCGATGAGCTGGACGCCACCCGCATGGCGGCGTTCGGCAACTGGACCAACCTCAGCGAAACCACCTTCCTGCTCCAGCCCCAGGACCCGCGGGCAGACTACCGAGTACGGATCTTCACCACCTCGCGCGAGCTGCCGTTCGCCGGCCATCCGACCTTGGGCAGTTGTCACGCCTGGCTGCAGGCCGGCGGCCAGCCCAAGGGTGAAGAGATCATTCAAGAGTGCGGTATCGGCCTGGTGCGGATTCGGCGCCAGGGCACGCAGCTGGCCTTTATCGCACCGCCGTTATTGCGGGCCGGCCCGGTCGAGGCCGAGGTACTGGAGCGCGTACGCCAGGCGCTGGATTTGCGCCCTGAAGAAATCCTCGACGCGCAGTGGGTGCAAAACGGCGTGCCATGGATGGCGCTGATGCTGCCGAGCCGGGCGCGGGTGTTGAGTTTGCAGCCCGACTACGCGCAGTTGGCCGGTCTGGATGTAGGGGTGGTGGCGCCGTGGCAGGCCGAAGATGGCGATGAAGCGCAGTTCGAAGTGCGCGCCTTTATCGGCGGTGACGGTGTGCCCGAAGACCCGGCCACCGGTAGCCTCAACGCCGGTATCGCACGTTGGTTGCTGAGCACCGGCCAGGCCCCTGCGCGCTATGTCGCCAGTCAGGGCACTGCACTGGGTCGCTCGGGCCGGATTAGTGTGGAGCGAGTGGGCGATGACATCTGGATCGGCGGTGCGGTGGTGACCTGCATCGAGGGGCAAGTCAGGCTTTAAGCTGAAATCTGCGGTGCAGCTGATGGCCTCTTCGCGGGCAAGCCTTGCTCCCACAGGTGTACAAATCAACTCTGTGGGCAAGCCTTGCTCCCACGAGGGTACGAGTCAACTCTGTGGGCAAGCCTTGCTCCCACAGGTGTACAAATCAACTCTGTGGGCAACCCTTGCTCCCACGAGGATACGAGTCAACTCTGTGGGAGCAAGGCTTGCCCGCGAAGAGGCCTCCAGCCTCAACCGAGAAGCAACTGCTCGAGCCTGCCAACGATCATGTCCACTTCCAGATCGCTGACCGTCAGTGGCGGCAGCAAGCGCACGGTCTTGCCCCGCGTCACATTGATCAGCAGCCCTTGCTCCTGCGCAGCCCTGAGCGCCAGATCCCGCACCGGCTCGCGCAACTCGATCCCGACCATCAGCCCCAGGCCACGAATCTCCAGGACATTGGCGTTATCGGCCAACGCCTCGCGCAGTCCCTTGAGCAACCGATGGCCCTGACGCGCGGCGTTAGCCAGCAACCCCTCGTCCCGGACAATCTCCAGCACCGTACAGGCCACCCGGCACGCCAACGGATTACCGCCAAAGGTGCTGCCGTGGCTGCCCGGGGTGAATAGGTCGGCGATCCGCTGCCGGGCCAGGCAGGCGCCGATCGGGATGCCGTTGCCCAGCGCCTTGGCCAGGGTCAGCACATCCGGGACGATGCCCGCATGCTGGAAGGCGAACCAGTGCCCGGTACGGCCGATGCCGGTCTGGATTTCGTCGAGCATCAACAGCCAGCGTTGGCTGTCGCACTGAGCGCGCAACGCCTGGAGGTAGCCCGCAGGCGCGGTTTGTACGCCGCTCTCGCCTTGCACGGGTTCGAGCAATACGGCACAGATGCGTTCGGCGTAAGTCCGCGTCAGCGCCTGTAGCGCGGCGATATCACCAAAGGGCACCCGCAGGAAATTACCCGGCAACGGCTGAAAACTGCTGCGTGATGCGGCGCAATCGCTGGCCGCCAAGGTGCCCAGAGTGCGGCCATGAAACGCGTTGACCATGACCACGATCAAGGGCGCCTCGATGCCCTTGGCCCAGCCGTACAAGCGGGCCAGCTTGAGCGCGGTCTCGTTGGCCTCGGCGCCGGAGTTGTTGAAAAACGCCGCGTTGAGGCCCGACAGCGTGGTCAGTTTGGCGGCCAGCCGTTGCTGCCAATCGATGCCGTACAGGTTGGAGGTATGAAGCAGCAATCCGGCTTGCTCGGTGATCGCCGCGACGATGCGAGGATGACAGTGGCCGACGTTGGTCACTGCCACCCCGGCCACCGCGTCCAGGTATTCGCGACCATGCTGATCCCACACACGGGTGCCCAGGCCGCGCTGAAATTTCAGGGGCAGGGGTTTATAGGTGTTCATCAGGCTGGCAGCGGTCACGGTCTGGATCTCCTTGGATTGGTTTTTGCCAGTATCTTTAACCACTCGATGGGGATAAATGCGTCTATCCTGAGATGACTTTAAAGCAGGGGTTGATAATGGATTTGTTCCAGGCCATGGGTGTGTACGTCAAAGTGGTCGAAACCGGCAGCATGACCGCCGCCGCGCAAGCCTGCGGGCTGTCCACCACCATGGTCGGTAATCACCTGCGTGCGCTTGAACAACGCCTGGGCGTCAGCTTGCTCAAGCGCACCACTCGTCGCCAGAGCCTCACCGAGTTCGGCGCCACCTACTACCAGCGTTGCAAGGACGTGCTGGGGCTGGTCGACGATTCCGAGCAACTGGCCGAGCAGGCGCAGGACGACGCCCGTGGCATGTTGCGCCTGACCGCTCCTGCCGCGTTCGGGGCCGAACGCCTGGCGCCAGCGCTGGCAGAATTCAGCCTGCTGTACCCGCTGGTGCAGTTGGAAGTGGTGCTGACCAACCAGATCATCGACCCGATCGAACAGAACTTCGACGCCGCCATTCGCTTAGGCGTGATCGAATCCTCCGGGCTGATTGCCCGTCCGTTGCAGGATTACACCCTCAATATCTGCGCCGCGCCCGAATACCTGCAACGTCGCGGCATCCCCGCCGACCCCGAGCAATTGCGCGAGCACGACTGCCTGGCGTTTTCCTACCCGGCTGGAGACGATTGGCAATCGGTGGCCAAGCAGTGGCGGCTCACCGGCCCGCAAGGCGAGGTGGTCGTCCCGGTGTCCGGCCCCATGGCCATCAACAGCTCTCCAGGCCTGCGTCAGGCCGCCCTGGCCGGTATGGGCATCGTCATGCTGCCCGACGTGGTCGTCGGCCAGGACATCGCAGAAGGCAAACTCATCGCCCTGCTCAACGACTACCCACCGCCGAGCCGGCCGATGCACCTGGTCTACACCCAGGACCGTTATCGGTTGCCCAAGCTGCGGCGGTTCGTGGATTTTGTGATGGCGCGATGGGGGCGTACTCAAGGCTTCACTGCCCCGTAACAAAATGTCTTTAAGCTGCGAGCCTCATCCGTCAGCCACGGGGCTCTCAGCATGCAAGCGACGACCGAAATTCTGATGCAGCGCATTCACCGCGAGTTGCTCGACCACAGCGACGAGGAGCTGGAACTGGAACTGATGGAGGACGGCGAGGGGCTGGATGAGCTCTTTGATCACCACACCCCCGAGAGCCCGGAGAAGGCCGCGCGACGCTTTTATTTCCAGGAGCTGTTCCGCCTGCAGGGCGAGTTGGTGAAGCTGCAGAGCTGGGTGGTCAAGACCGGCCACAAGGTGGTGATCCTGTTTGAAGGGCGAGATGCGGCGGGCAAGGGCGGGGTCATCAAGCGCATCACTCAGCGGCTCAACCCGCGGGTCTGCCGGGTGGCGGCACTACCGGCACCGAACGATCGCGAGCGTACCCAATGGTATTTCCAACGCTACGTTTCGCACTTGCCGGCAGCCGGTGAAATCGTGCTGTTCGACCGCAGTTGGTACAACCGCGCGGGCGTCGAAAAGGTCATGGGCTTTTGCAACGACGACCAGTATGAGGAGTTTTTCCGCACGGTGCCGGAGTTCGAACGAATGCTGGCAAGCTCCGGCATCCAGCTGATCAAGTACTGGTTTTCGATCTCCGACCAGGAGCAGCATCTGCGCTTTTTGAGCCGTATCCACGACCCGCTCAAACAATGGAAGCTGAGCCCGATGGACCTGGAGTCGCGTCGGCGCTGGGAGGCCTACACCAAGGCCAAGGAAGTCATGCTCACCCGCACCCACATCGCCGAAGCGCCGTGGTGGGTGGTGCAGGCGGATGACAAGAAAAAGGCTCGGCTCAACTGCATCAATCATTTGCTGGCGCAGATGCCGTACGAAGAGGTCGAAACGCCGCGTATCGAATTGCCGCAACGGGAGCGGCAAGAGGATTACACCCGCACGCCGACGCCGCCGGAGTTGTTTGTGCCGTTGGTGTATTGAGGGCGCCGCGATCCCGATCAGCTCTTTTGTACTCGGGCCGATGCGTTGCGTGTCAGCAGATTGGCTAGCACCGAGAGGCCCGAGCAGAAGATGAAATACACCAGACCCACGAACAGGAAAATCTCGGTGGGATGCACCATCACCCGATTGCTCACCTGAGTGGCCACGAACGACAGCTCGCCGACGCCGATCACATAGCCCAGGGAGGTGTCCTTGATCAGCGAGACCCACTGGTTCAAAAACGAGGGCAGCATGATCGGTAATGCCTGGGGCAGTATCACTGAGGTCAGTATCTGCCCATTTCTCATGCCCAGCGCCTTGGCGGCGGCCCACTGTCCGCTGGGCAGGCTCATGATCCCGGCATATACCGAGTGAGCCAGGTAGGCGCCGCCGATCAGCGACAAGGCGCAGACCACCGTCGCGAGTGCGGGCACATCGACATGGAAGACGATGGGCAGCAGGAAGTAGCTCCAAAAGATCAGCATCAGCACCGGGATCGCCCGGAAAAAGCCCAGAAACGCTATCAGCGCCCAACGTGCGCGGCCCTTGATCACCACCATGGCGATGCCCAGAGCCAGGCCGATGATCGCCGCGGCGATCCCCGAGCACAGGCTCAGCACCAGGGTCAGGGCGGCGCCGCCCAGCGGGCCGTCGGGATAGGCGCCAATCAGCAGGTAACTCAGGTTGTCGCGGATAACCGAAAAATCCATGGCTCAGGCGGCCTTCTGACGATAGGCGGCGCTGCGCTGAATCAACACACCGACCACTTCGATCACGGCGATGGCGGCGATGTACAGCAACGTTGCGAAGCCGAACGCCTGGAAGGTCTTGAAGGTTTCGGTCTCGACCTGACGCGAGGCGTAAGACAGCTCGGCCAGGCCGATGGCCATCGCCAGGGACGAATTCTTCAGGGCGTTCATGTACTGCCCCAGCAACGGCGGCAGGGCGGTGCGCAGTGCCTGTGGCAGGATCACCGAGCGCCACACTTGCCCAGGCGTGAGCCCTAGCGCCAGGCCGGCGGCCTGTTGTTCCTTGCGTACCGAGGCGATGCCGGCGCGCAACTCTTCGGCGATAAAGGCGCTGGTGTACAGCGTCAGGCCCCAGAAGCCGGCAATGACTTCGAACGACGGCCATTCCAGCAGCCAGCCGCCAAGGCGCCATTCATGGGGGAAGTTGATCCAGGCAACGAAGTCTTCCGGCAACAGTGCCGAGACCCCGAAGTACCAGAAGAACAGTTGCACCAGCAACGGGGTGTTACGAAACAGCCCCAGGTACGCGATCGCCAGCCCGCGCAATGAGCGTGATAGCGATACCCGCCCCAGGCACACGACAAAGCCCAGCGCGGTCGCAGTCAGGCAGACCACCACGCTGAGCACCAGGGAGAGTTTGAAACCATCGAGCAATAGGTACAGGTATTGCGGTGCGAGCAATTCGCCGAACATAGCGGGGAGTCCGTTGGAAATCTGTTAGCGGCGCCTTTGGATTTGCGTTGCTGCACCGCGCACTTTTGCGAGCACGCTTTGCACCCACAGGTGGACGCCTGTGGGTACAGGTTGCGCGTTCGGCCGCGACGAGGCCATCAGCAGGGCTACAACCCCCTAGCCCTTGTCGCCAATCTTGTACAAGCGCGCCAGCGGCGTCTTGGTGTCGGGGCCGAACCAGGTGTCGTAGATTTTCTGCGCCTGGCCGCTGGCTTCGAGCTCGGTCAGGGTCTTGTTGACGAAGTCGGTGAGGGCCGTTTCGCCCTTGGGCAGCCCGACACCGATCAGGTCGTTGGAAATGGTGAAGGGCGGGACTTCGTATTTATCCTTGTCGGGCACGTTGGCCAGCAGGCCGATCAGTTTGGGGCCGTCCTGCGTGATGGCCTGCACGTTGCCATTGCGCAGTGCAGTAAAGGCAAATGGCGTATCGTCGTAGGCCACTACCTTGGCACCCGGGTATTTGGCCCGCAGCACGCCTTCGTTGACCGTGCCTTTGTCGACGCCGACCTTCCATTTGTTCAAGTCTTCCGGGTTCTTCAAGGTGCCTTTCTTGACGATGAACTGCTGTCCGGAAGCGAAGTAAGGAATGCTGAAGTTCACCTGCTCGGCGCGTTCCGGGGTGATGGTGAAGTTGGCCAGCACCAGGTCGACCTTGTTGGACACCAACAGCGGCACGCGGTTGGCCGGGTTGGTCGGTTGAACCTCGAGCTTTACCCCCAGTTTGTCGGCAATGGCCTTGGCGTAATCCACATCCAGGCCTTCGATCTGTTTGCTTTTGGCATCGACGAATCCAAACGGCGGATTACCGTCGAAAGAAGCGACCCGTAATACGCCGGATTTCTTGATGTCTTCCAGGCGATCGGCGTGTGCCAAGGTTGAAAGTACGGCGATAGCGATGGCAGTAATGGCAGTGAGTTTTTTCATAAGGCGTCAAGTCCCTGAGCGCTGGAAATTATTTAAGAAGCGGGCGCTGGCTTATAGGGATAAAGGGATTGGACCCTCGGGTTAGCGCCTCTGCGGGATGGATCGTTGCAGGTGTTCAAGGGGCAGGGAAATAAGTAATAACGCTAACTTATGCAAATTGGGTCTAGAATTTTTTATTCGTTTTCGAAATAACAAGCGGAATTTTTAGTATTTTAAGTGCCGTTTCCAGCTGGCTATAGTCTGCGGCCAATCAATAACGGAGCCGTACCATGGGTCGCGGATGGAAGAAACTAATCGTCGGTTTGAGCCTTGTAACATCAGTGGTTTTCTCCATGGCTTCGTTTGCCGAAACTGCACCTGACGAAGTTCGCTTCGCTTGGGCGGGTGGCCCGCGTACCTGGGTGCTGGGCAAGATCGACAAGTCATTCGATAAAGCCTTTGGTGCTCCGGTCAAATGGATTGCCTTTGCCTCTGGCTCCGATGTACTGAGCCTGTTCGCCGCCAATGAAATCGACATAGCGCGTTTCGGTTCCAGTCCCGCGGCTGCCGGTATCGCCCGTAATCTGCCGATCGAAGTGATTGGCGCACCGGAAATCATCGCCACGTCCGAGCGCCTGATCGCCCGCAAAGGCATCAACAACCTTAAAGATCTGGAAGGCAAGACCGTTGCCTATCCGGCAAACTCAACCGCGCAATATGCCTTTGAAGCCGCCATCAAGCTCAATCACGTCGATCGCAGCAAGATCAAGGCGCTGACCCTCAAACCCGCAGAAATCGTCGCCGCCTGGCAGCGTGGCGATATCGATGCGGCGTATGTATGGGGGCCATTCACCCAGCAGTTGGAAGCCGCCGGTGGCACACAGATCTTCGCCACCCAGGACCTGGCCAAACAGGGCGTGCTGATTTTCAACAACCTGGTGGTGCGCAAGGCTTTCGCAGATGCACACCCCGAGCTGGTGGTGAAATTCCTTCAGGTGTTCCAGGACAAGGTCGATCAGTACAAGAAAGACCCTGAAGGTTCGGCCAAGTTGATTGCCGAGCATCTCGATATCCCGTTCGCCACTGCACGCGATACTTTGGCAGGCGTGAAGTACCCCTCGATCAACGAGCAGCTGACGACCGCCTACCTGGGCAACAGCCAGACCAAGGCTGACTCGCAGATTGCCAAGGCCTACAAGGACACGGCCAATTTCCTTGTCGATATCGACGAGTTGCGTAAACGTGATGTGCCTGAGTCCTACGCGCCGCATATCAACACCACGTTCCTGGAACGTGCCGCCGCAGCCAAGTGAGTTTTCCATGTCCTTGATAAACGCAAAGGGGGTCGCTGCGGCGACACCCGATGCTGCGCATAACCCCTCTGCACGATCGGGCCGCCTGGCGGCCTGGTTGCAACAGTGGAAATTGCGTCTGATCAGCATCGCCGCCGTCGCTTTGGTGCTAGGGATCTGGCAACTGTCCAGCACCCTGGAGTGGGTCAATCCGACCCTGCTGCCGCCTGTGACGGAAGTGGCGACCACCGCCCTCGAACTGGTAGCCAAAGGTTACCGCCAGACACCGTTGTGGCAGCATTGGCTGATAAGCACAGCGCGCGCCTCGGCCGCGTTTGCCGCCGCCATTATTGTCGGTGTGCCGCTGGGCCTGGCGATGGGTCGCAATCCCTACGTGAATGCCGCGCTCAATCCTTTCGTGCAGTTCCTGCGGCCATTGCCGAAAATCGCTCTGGTGCCGCTGGTCATCCTGTGGCTGGGCATTGGCGAAGGTGGCAAGTTTTTCCTGATTTTCATCGCCACGGTGCTGAGCATCGTTGTCAGCGCGGCGGCGGCGGTACAAGGCGTCAGTGAGGCACGGATTCGCGCCGCACAGACGCTGGGCGCCAGCCGACGCAAGCAGTTTACCCATGTGATTCTGCCCAACGCCTTGCCGGAGATCATGACCGGCATCCGCCTCTCGGTGGGCGTCGGCTGGACCTCGCTGATCGCCGCCGAAATGGTTGCCGCCGACTCCGGCCTCGGCTGGATGGTCATCAATGCCGGCACCTACCTGCGCACCGATGTGGTCATGCTGGGCATCCTCATGCTTGGCCTGACCGGGGTGCTGTTCGATCTGGTCATCGTTACCTTGCAACGTCGATTCGCCCCCTGGGCCGGGAAGGATGTATGAGCACTCAGCACCGCATCAGCCTCACTTCGGTGAGCAAGCGCTTTGCCAGTCCTGGCCACGGCAAGCCTGATACCGAAGTATTGCGCAACGTTTCCTTATCCCTGGCCGATGGCGAGTTCGTCTGCCTGCTGGGGCCTTCAGGCTGCGGCAAGTCGACCATCCTCAACATGGTCGCCGGCTTTGAACACGCCGACAGCGGCGCCGTGCTGCTGGATGGCAAGCCCATCACGCAACCCGGCCCGGAACGCGGCGTTGTGTTCCAGCAGCCGACGTTGTTCCCTTGGCTGAACGTGCAGGAGAACATCGCCTTCGGCCCGCGGATTACCGATCAGCCCAAGGCCGCCTACCAGCAACAGGTCAACCACTACCTGGAGCAGGTGGGTCTCGTCGAGTTCGCCGATCACTACCCCTGGCAACTGTCCGGCGGCATGCGCCAGCGCGCGGCGTTGGCCCGTGCCTGGCTGCCCAATCCGGAAATCCTCTTGATGGATGAGCCCTTCGGCGCGCTCGATGCACAAACCCGCCTGGAAATGCAGGAGCTGCTGGTGTCGATCTGGGAACGCACGCGCACGACCATTCTGTTCGTGACCCACGATATCGATGAAGCGCTGTTTCTGGCAGATCGGATATTGGTGATGTCGGCGCGGCCGGGGGTGATCAGCGAAGAGTTGAAGGTCCCGTTCGAACGGCCGAGAACACCGGAGGATCTGGTGGCCGATCCGGTGTATGGCGGGTTGAAACGGGACATTTTGCACGTGTTGCGCCAGGAGGCGGGGAAGCGCGTGGCGGCGGGGCATTGAGCCGCCGCGTGATAGGTGAAGGCGGCCGGGTATCAGCATGCGACCCCCCTAGCGATTCAGCTCTTGGAGCGGTCACATTTTGGCGGTTTTCACTGCCTCCCTGAATGGCCTGGATCAGCTCGACCGTGCAGATGATACCCAAACGCACCCACTACAGGATTGCCAAGCCCGGGCGCATCACCTGGCCCGCAGGAACTCAGTGATACGGCGGTTGAACTCAGCGGGGCAAGACAAGTTGAACACGTGGCCGCTACCCGGCACCACGGCCAGCTCGGCTGACTTGATGGCGTCGCTGATCTCCTGTGCTTCGCCCAAAGGGCTCATGGCGTCGTTTTCACCCGCCAGCACCAAGGTCGGCGCGGTGATCTGGTCAAGTCGCTGGGTGATGTCGTAGAACTTCATCCCTTCGCACCAGTGGATATGATTGCGTGGCGCTTGCATGGCAGCTTGCGCGTGCCACGCCTGATACCATGCCAGCCCCGCTGGCGAATCCGCGAAGGCTTGGCCGACCAGATCCACCCAGCTCGACTTGAACCGTTTGACACACCCTTCAGGCTGGGTGATTGCCTCGATCCAGGTGTTGAGCATCTTTTGCCGAGGCAGCGTGGCCATCGACCTGAACGTAGCGGCGACAATCAGTTTATCGACTGCCTGGGGGTAGTCTGCAGCGATCTCGAGGGCAACCATGCCGCCCAGTGACAGCCCTACGAAAGCGGCGCTCTCGAGCCCCAGAAATTGCAAGAGTGCCACCATTGCCTTGGCTTGCTCACGTGCGGTCAGCACCCGCTTGACCGGCCCGGATGCACCGTGGCCCAGCAAGTCAGGGACAATCACTCTGTGGCCCAGGCGCATCAGTTCGACCACTTGCGGCGTCCAGGCCCGGCCGGTATTGCTCAGGCCATGCAGCAGCAGTATCGGTGTGCCTGCGCCTGCATCGAAGTAGTAGTAACGGTCGCCATCGTGCTCGAAAAATGTCATGGGTGTTTCCTAGTGGAGCGGTGTTCGGCGGTAATGTAACTTAACGTTAAGATATCTGAAAGGCGCAATGGTTCGAACGGCCTGTGAGGCCTCGGTGCGTCCTTTGAGCACAATGGAGTGGTAATGAAAGATCACGTTGATTTTGTGGTGGCCCAGTGGGCGCAGGTGATGCCAAGCATCGACGCCTCCTCGATGGAGATTTTTGGGCGGATGGCGCGAGTAGAAAAACACCTCGAGCGTGTGCGATCACTCGCCTTGGCGCCATTCGGGTTCAAGGAAGGCGAGTTCGACGTACTCGCCACATTGCGCCGCTCCGGAGCCCCTTACCGACTCACGCCCACCGAGCTCTATCGCTCGCTGTTGATCACCTCCGGGGCGATGACCAACCGGCTGGTCAGGCTTGAAAGCGCCGGTATGGTCGAGCGCATCAGCGATGAACGGGACCGACGCAGTGTGCAGGTAGCGCTCACTGACCTAGGCAAGGCGCTGATCGACGAGGCTGTCGTAACCCATACCGAGGTACAGAATAGTGTGCTCGCGCCACTGTCGGCCGAGCAGCGCATCACACTCGCGGGGCTGCTCAAGCTAGTACTGTCGAATCTGCCAGGTGAAAGTGCTCCAGTAGAATGATTCCGGACAACTCAGGAGGCGTTCCCCATGCTGCACAGCAACTATCTCAAGCAACTTGATCTGCAAGACATCGTGGTTTTCCTCAACTTGCTCGAGCAGCGTAGCGCCAAGCGAACCGCAGAACTGATGAGCGTCAGCCAGCCGACCGTCAGCTATTGCCTGAAGAGGCTGCGCGGCTGCTTTGACGACACGCTGTTTGCCTCCTCCCAAGGCGATTTGCTGCCGACCACCAAAGCCGAACGCATCGCGCCCTATCTGCGTGTGGTGGTGGAGTCGGTCAATCGCTGCGCCGAGCAGGAAATCGGCTGGCCTGCTGTCGACGTCAACAAGGTGTGGCAGATCTACGCGCCCGAGTACTTCGAACTGCTGGTATTGCCACAGGCTATGCACGCTTTGGGCACAGCACATCCAAATGTGTCTTTGCACCTGGAGCGCCTGGGCCGAGACTTGCCCATCGACCGGTTGATCAGCGGGGATGCCGACATCGCCATAGGGTTCGGACCGGGATATCACCAAATGCACCCGGAGGTTGAGTGGCAATCGATCCTCAACGACAAGTTTTTTTGCCTGACCAGCAATCCCGGGCATGGCGGCGCAGGGGCTATGACGCTGGATGAATTTTGCGCATCGCCGCATGTATTCCCTACGCCCTGGTTGTCGGAGAAAAACATGGTGGACGGCTGGCTCGAAAAGATCGGACGATCGCGCACTGTCCTGGCCCGGGCGAACGGGTACCAGGCCTGCGTCAACATCATTGCTGCCGTGCCTGCGACCCTGGCCCTTCCCGCACGCTTGCTGCCCTTGCTGCGTATCCCGGAAAACGTGATGGTCTGTGAAGCGCCCATGGGCTTCCCTACGTTTACTCTGGATATGATCTGGTCAAAAGATCGCAGCCGCAGCCAGAGTATCTCCAGCCTGAGGCAACTGGTCGCGCAGGCGTCAGTGCGACTGCTGAATACTTAGCGCAAGGCACATTTAAATTTTCCAGTCGCGTATCTAATTCTTAAAACCAGCCTCAACTGCTTTTCTCCTATTGTGTTTTCAACTGGTAGCGGTCGCTACCCGCGTCAAAATACCAATAGGAGAATGTTAGATGCTGGCCCAAGCTCAATCGCTGGTCTTCCCTTTTTATCGGCAGCCGACCCCCTGTTACGGGTTCGAATGCATTTATGCTGTCGATCCGAACCTGCGGGTGCTGACGTCCATCGGCACCGAGGAGTTGTACGCGGATCTCGCCCATAGCGGCGCAGTGATCTATCGGGACTTCGGCGATACGCTGCAGGATTTCAACGATTTCGTCAGTGCTCACTCCTCCCGAGTGACCTTCGATCCAGCCCGCAAGACGGCCACTGCCAACACCGCCGAAATCGATGCGGGTACCTATGAAATGGGCTTGCACAGGGAAAACGGCAGCCTGCCGTTCAACCCTGATCTGCAGTGGTTTTTCTGTCTTGAGGCGGCGTGCGTCGGATCTGAAACTACCCTGTGCGATGGCCAGAAGGTGCTGTTCGATCTGTCTGCCAGGACCCGCAAGCTCTTTGAAACCCGACCGATAAAATATGCTCGGCGTATTCCATGGAGCAACATAAAACGCTTTCTGAGTGTCGAGCTGCAATTGCCGATCGATGAAATAACCGATGACCATCTGGAGCGGGTGAATGGCGAGGTCCCAGGGCAACGTTACCGTCGCATTGATCAGAACCTGATTGAGTCCCAGCTGACCATTTCGGCCATGGCCACCAGTTGCTTTTCGGGTCGGCAGGCGTTCTGTAATTCAATGCTCGGCCCGAGCTTCAACTACGAGCCCCCACGAATCACCTGGGGCAATGGCGATGAAATCTCCCTGGATATCTGGGACGAAGTCAAAGACGTCACGGCCCGCAACACCTACAGCCATTTCTGGAAAAAAGGCGACATCGTGGTGATCGACAACACCCGCGTCATGCATGGTCGCCGTCGCCTGGACGATACCTCCCGGCGTATTTTCGGCGCGCAAAGTTATCGCGTTGGAGGGGCTGCGCAATGATCACTCAAAAACTGCAGGCCTATCTGGCCGGCACGCCCGATCGGGTCGTGATCAAGGAAATGAACGGGCGTGCCTATACCCTTCATGAGTTGCGCGATGATGCCGCACAGCTGGCGCAAGCGTTGCAGGCGCGTATGGGCAGCTGCCAGCGCAAGGTGTTCGGCATTGCCATGCGCTCGTGCTATGAGTGGGTATCGACGTTGCTGGCCATTCAGCAAGTGGGCGGGGTGTTGCTGCCGGTACCGATCGAGTTTTCCGACGACCAGATTGGCAGCCTGCTGGGCAAGGCCGCAGCGGTGTTTGTCAGCGACGACAAGACGGCACGTCGCCTGCAGCAGATTCTTCCGGACAAAGCGTGCTTCATTCCCGGCCAGCTAGTGGCGGACACCACGCGGCAACCCTGGCCGCAGGAGGATGAACGCCTCGACGCAGGTATCGTGTCGGTCATCCATACCTCAGGTACAACGTCCAAACCCAAAGGCGTACTGATCAGGGACGAGGCTGTGGGACTGCTGGTCGACAACGTGATGAAGCGCCTGCCGCAACAGCCGTTGCATTACTTCTCCATCGTGCCCATGAGCCTGCTGATCGAACAGGTGCTTGGTGTATTCATTCCGATCCTGTCGGGAGGCACCCTGACGCTGATGCCGGCAGGGGTCGCGGAGTACGGCTCGGCGAGCGGCAATGCCCGGCAGTACCTGGAATTGATCGCACCCAACGCGCCGAACTTTCTGTATTTGCCGCCGAAGTTGCTGGAGGAGGCCAACCTGCTGTTGGACAGTCACACCCCCCGGCAGCTGTTCGGCGGCAGTTTTCCGCACATCATCACCGGCGGTGCAAAGATACCGGTGTCGGTGTTACATGCACTCGAGGCCAAAGGCGTGCAGGTGTTCGAAGCCTATGGCCTGAGTGAAAACTCATCGATCATTTCGCTCAATTCGCCAGCGGAGCGCCAGCTCGGGTCGGTCGGCACTTTGCTGGAGGGTATCGAGCCCAGGTTCGTGGAGGGCGAGTTGCTGGTCAAGACACCCACGCTGTGCGCGGGTTACTACAACGCCGATGACACGGCGTGCGATCTTTCGGGCGGGTATCTGCATACCGGTGACATCGCTGAGCTGCGCGACGGATTTCTGTACATCACCGGGCGCAAGAAGCACGTGATCATTCTTTCCACCGCCCGCAATATTTCCCCGGAGTGGGTGGAGAACGTCTACAAGGAGAGCCCTCTGATCGATGACATGATCGTCATGGGCGAGGGCAAGGACGAGCCCTGCGCGCTGATCCTGTCGGCTGCGGACGAGTCGGCCGTGCGGGCTGAAATGGCCCATCTCGAGCACCGCCTGGCGGACTTCGCCAGAGTTCGACGCATCCAGGTGATCAGGGATATCTCGGGCTTTCGGGATCGGTTCTACACCGTCACCGGGCGGCCGCGCCGGGCAGAGATCGAAGCGCGTTTCCTTGAAACGCTGTACGCGTCGGCGTAAGGGGGGCTTATGTACATGATCCGCCATTTCTATCGGGGCCGGCCTGGCTACCGATGCTTGCAGGAGGCGGTGCGGGGGCACTACCTCAAACATTATGGAGCGACGCCGGAACCGGCGCCGGATCTGTTCCTGTGCTTGACCGAGGCCGATGGTGCTGCACCGGGGTATGCTTGCCTGGGCATCACCTATGGCGATACGGGCAAGCTGTTCAGCGAGTATTACCTCGATCAAGCGCTGGACCGGACCTACGGCCTGGAGCGCTCGCGTATTGTCGAGCTGGGTGCCTTGGCGTCATTTCGCACTGGCAGTGGTGCTGGCAAGTACTTGCTCAACGCGGCGATCAAGACCCTGATGCTGCACAACTATGGGCTGGTCGTGTGCACGGCTACCGGGGCGGTCAGGCAGATCCTCGATCAGATCGTGACCAATCTGGACGACCTGGGGCGCGCCGAGCACAGCCGCGTCAGAGATCCGCACGTCAATTGGGGGACCTATTACGACCAAGGTCCACGGGTGGTGGCATCGCAACTTGAGCCGTCGGCCTTCTGGGCGCACCTGCCGTGCGGCTTGATCCGGTCTCGCCACTTTGCCGTTCCGGCATCCGTCTAACGTCGTCATGCGCAGAATGAACTGCGCATCGGAGCTTTATCCATGGATAGCAACAAGCGTTACGAGAACTTCATCGTGTTCCTCGCGCCACTGATCAACAGCGTTGGCGGGATTGCCATTGATCTGTATGCGCCGAGTATTCCTTCCATTGGCCGGGAGTTGGCAGCCAGCCCGGCACTGATGCAAAACACCATCACCCTCACGTTGATCTGTTACGCCATCGGGCAACTGTTTTTCGGCATGCTGGCGGACGCCAGGGGCCGCCGGCCTGCGGTATTGCTCGGGTTGACGCTATTTCTTGCGGGCAGTGTCATGGCGGCGATGTCCGGGTCCATTGCCCTGCTGTTGGTGGCCCGAGCATTACAGGGCTTTGCCATTGGCGCCTGCCAGGTCGTTGCCCGCGCGGTATTGGTGGACACCGTCAAAGGCCCGCGATTCGCCGTGGCGATCATCTATCTGAGCCTGGCCTTCGGGTTGGGCCCGGTGCTGGCGCCCTACGTAGGGGGCGCGATCGAGGTGCATCTGGGGTGGCGCTACAACTTCGTGCTCTATGCGGTTTATGGTCTGGTGGTATTGGCGTTTGTCCTGGCCGGGCTCAAGGAGTCGTTGGCCCCTGCGCAGCGAAGGAGCCCATTGCAGACGCTGGCCGGTTACGGTGCGATTCTGGGGGATGCACGCTTTCGCTCGTCGGTCACCCTGCTAGGGGCGAGTTTTTCCGCCTTCTTGCTGTGGAACGTGATCGGGCCCTACATCGTGCAGGATCGCCTGGGGCACAGTGCGCAGTATTTCGGCACCACGGCGCTTGGCGTGGGTGCTTGCTACTTGACCAGCACCTTGCTCAATCGATTTTTGATTCGCGTAGTGACGTCGGACACGCTGATGTGGGCGGGCACCCTGATGTTCGTGGCGGGGGCGGGTGTGATTGCCTCGTCGGGCGATGAGCTGAACCTGTCGAGGGTATTGGCCGGCATCATGTTGATCGCCTTTGCCCAGGGCTTCATCTTTTCCAACGCCATGGCGCGCTCCATGTCGTTGTTTCCTGATCGGGCGGGCGTTGCCGCCAGCCTGCAAGGGTGCTTGATGCTGGCGTTCGGTTCGGCTGCCTCGGCGTTGGCGAGTGTGTTGCCGTTGCACACCAACCTGGCGATCGGCGGGGTGTTCGGCGTGCTGTTCCTGGTGTCGCTGACCGGGATGGTGTCGCTTCGCAGGACGCGGCTGGCCGATTCGCCGGGGTTCGGCACTTAGACCTGGTTGTCCTGCAAGCGCCGGTCTCGTTCAGCGACCGGGCTGATTTGCGACGCCCGCAACGGTCAACTCTCGGCCAGCTCTCGGTGTGAGGAAAAAATGCAGCCAATCAGCCGGGAGAAAATGCTCAGGGTTTCGATCAGGTCAGGGTCTTCAAGCAGTGTGGCGCGCGAATCCATGACGCACAGCGTGCCGAACACGTCTCCATTCTGAAGAAAGATCGGCAACCCGATATAGCTTTCAAAGCCGAGTTTCTGCGGCGTCGGCCGGCCCGAGTAGCGTTTGTCCTGGCTCACGCTGGGGATGATCAGCGGACGTGGATCGAGGCGTATGTCGTTGCAGAAGGTGGTGTCGAGGGCTACGGCATCGCCCGGTTGTATGCCGAAATGTATTTCGTCGTGTACGGCGCAAGCGATCCAGTCCGTCTCGCTGAATTTCGAGATGGCGGCGCAGCGCATCTGCGTCAGGCGGGTGACCAGCGTGAGCAGGTTGGTGGTGCTTTCTATTTCCGCGATGGCGGCTCGCTCAGCACGGCTTAGCGGGATCTGCGGGATGAGGTTTGCGGACGTCATAGGTCGAGGCCTTACTGCTGAGGGGCGCATTCTTGCGGCGGTTGCCGCAGCTTACACGGGCGTAAAACAGGGCACGAATTGAACCTCTCTATCGTCAAGTCTCCAAGCGCATGGCCTGGAGCACTGTCTGGCCTGGCCGGCCAGGAATATGCGGCTTGGCTCAGGGTGACTGCGTTGTACTCTGTGTTGGTTTATTGTTCGCTCAGTCATACAACTACGGAGTCAACATGAGAGGGATTGCATTGGTCACCGGAGGCAGCCGCGGTATTGGCGCCGCGACTGCACTCAAACTCGGTACGCTTGGTTACACCGTCGTGCTCACTTACGCCCATGATCGTTTGGCTGCCGAGCAGGTTGTCAGCGCTATAGAAGCAGCAGGCGGCAAGGCGCAAGCACGAAGTCTGGATATCGCTTCGGAGCCGCAAGTTTTAGCGCTTTTCGACGAGTTGGGCGCTATACCCGAACCCCTCACGCTGCTGGTCAACAACGCGGGTGTGACTGAGGGCTTCAGCAAGCTTGAAGCGCTGAGGTTCGAACAACTGCAACGGGTGTTTCAGGTCAATGTATTCGGCGCGTTCATGTGTGCTCGCGAAGCGGTGCGACGCATGGGATATTCCCATGGCGGCCAGGGTGGAGTGATCGTCAATGTGTCCTCTCGCGCTGCCGAATTGGGTGGCAGCGGCGAGTGGATTCACTACGCGGCCACCAAAGGTGCACTGGACAGTCTGACGCGAGGGCTGGCCAAGGAGGTGGCGCGCGATGGTATTCGGGTCAACGGCGTAGCACCTGGGTTGATCGATACGGACCTGCATGCGACCAATGGCAAGCCCGAGCGGGTGGCGGATATGGCGCCGGGTATTCCGATGGGGCGCGCGGGGCTGCCGGAAGAGGTGGCGGATTGCGTGGCCTGGATTGCTTCGGCGGGGGCGGGGTACGTGACGGGGGCGATCGTGCCGGTGTCCGGTGGGCGATAAAGCTTGCGGCGCAAATCGCCTTGGCGGCCTGTCAGTCAGCCACCAAGGCGCAGCGCCTGATCAAACGGGCTGGAGGTGCTGCTCGAACACCACGACCCCATCGAGGTCGCGAAGCTGCACGGTCATCTCGCCACTTTGCCCTTCAATCTGTACTTCCCCAAAAAACTGATACCCCGCAAAGGGCGACGTATTTTGCGCAGGCGGTGCCTTTTGAAACACCACCTCAGGGCCAAAGGTCCCATCCAGCGGATTAGGCCCGAAGCTTCCGGCATTCAACGGCCCGGCGACGAACTCCCAGAACGGCTCGAAATCCAGAAACGCCGCGCGCTCCGGGTGATAGTGATGCGCGGCGCAATAGTGCACATCCGCCGTCAGCCACACCGTGTTGGCGACCTTGTGCTGGCGCAGGAATCCGAGCAGATCAGCCATCTCCAGCTCGCGACCCTTGGGCGCGCCATTGTCGGCATTGGCAATCGCTTCCCAGCGGCCGACTCCGGGGCTGACCTCACCGTCCGGTACGCCCAGGCCTATGGGCATGTCTGCTGCGATCACTTTCCACTGCGCCTGGGAGTTTTTCAGTCCGGCCTTGAGCCACTCCACCTGGGCGGGCCCCATGAAGGCAGTATCCGCGCTCGGTTTTTCTGCCAGATTGGCATCGTTAGGGCCACGATAGCTGCGCATATCGAGCACGAAGATATCCAGCATCGGCCCATAGCTGAGCTTGCGGTAGATACGCCCGCCGTTGTCGGCTTGCTGGCGGCGCATGGGCGAATATTCTAGCCAGGCCTGACGAGCATTGCCCACCAAGGCGTTGATGTCCTTGGTGTGATAACGCGAGTCCAGTTGCTTGCTCGGCGACCAGTTGTTGGTCACCTCGTGGTCGTCCCATTGCCAGATCTGCGGCACTTCGGCGTTGAAGCGGCGTACGTTTTCGTCCATCAGGTTGTAGCGATAGGCGCCACGATAGTCGGCCAGGGTCTCGGCGACCTTGCTCTTGGCCTCGGTGGTAATGTTTCGCCAGATGCGGCCGTTTTCGGTGGTCAAGGTCTCCGGCACTGGGCCGTCGGCGTAGATGGTGTCGCCGCTGTGGATAAAGAAGTCCGGCAGGCGCAGGCGCATGGCTTCGTAGATGCGCATACCGCCGATGTCCGGGTTGATGCCGAAGCCCTGGCCGACCGTGTCGCCACTCCAGACGAAACGGATGTCGCGGCGCTGGCTCGGCGCGCTGCGCAGGTGGCCGAACCAGGGCTCGCTGGCCACGCCGCTTTGCGCATCCTCGAATTGCACGCGATAGAAGATTGCCTGGTCCACGGGCAGCCCGGTCAGCTCGACCCGCGCGGTGAAGTCGGTCCTTGCATCGGCCAGTGCCGAGACCAGCCGTCGCGGGTTGCTGAACACGCTGCGGGTGTCCCACTCCACCACCATCCGCGCCGGCCGGTCGCACCGGCTCCAGACCATGGCCTTGTCCCCCAGCAAGTCGCCGGATTGCACACCGTCGGTGAGCTGCGGGCGGTCCTTGACCGAGGCAAGGACGGCCGGTGCCAGGCCGGGCAGCACCAGGCTGGCGCCGGCTACCTGGAGGATACGACGGCGGCTGGGGTCGAATGAGATCATGGCGAAGCCCTGTGTGGGAAAAGGGCTATGTAAGCGTGGGGATGTGACAGGGTGGTGAAGGGGGGAGGTGGCCGTCGCGGCGAGTGTCATTTGAGGGCGGGCGTTATAGCTTCAATATCTGCGCAAGCCGGAGCAATACCACGAGCTACCATCAGCGCTATCGACTGGATTTAAGAGTGCGACAGCGCAGATGATTTCGACAGGATTACTGTCCGGTGGATGGGGACGAGGCGGATTGCCGGGATCCCGGTTTATCGCTGCACTGGGCGTTCTGCAGCCCGACGGTGACGTCATCGATAATGGCTTTGGCCATGTCGCCGAGATAGTGCGCGGCCCAGACCAGATTGCTCTGAGGTTCGCCATTGCTGCCGAGCAAGGTGAGCTCGTTAGCCGAGGCCATCAGCAGTGAGGCATGCTCCAGGGCCTCGATCACGCAGATGCCTGGGTTGAGGCGGAACAGGCGCTGGTTCCGCGCATTGCAGGGCGCAAAGGTCGCAATGCCGCGGGTGGTGATTTCGGTAATTGCGGTCACAGGGCACCTCCTGCGATTACAGCGATGCGAAGTGGTGCGAGCGAGCGGGTTTTGCGCATGGTACAGGGGGGCATAGGTGTAGCTCCTATCATTGAGGAACTGCCACCGTTCGCGGCCAAACGAATTTGGGTGGCAGATTGCGCGGGGTTGGCCGACCGGGACAATAGGAACCCGGCACACCCGAAGGTGTCCCAGCGCAACCCGCCATGACACAGAATCGCCGACGAAAAAACGTCTGCAATTGTGAGGAGAGTTGCGTCTATTGTCCCGAGCGGCCAAGCACGGTTCGCTGCATGTACAGCGAGCTGCGAACGATACCTAGGTCAGGTAGGCCACGCAACCGCGACCCTTCACTGTATGTTTCGGCATATGACAGCGGCTGGACGGCTGAACAGCGGCTGAAGTAGTGTGTGCGCCAATGGTCGAACGCATCGACAGGTCCTTGGATTGAATGATTGGAGCGGTAATGGCATCCACCTCCCAGGCGCTACCTCTGACGTTGTCTCCGGAATTCGACTTTGATCACAACGCAGCCAGCGATTTCGGTACCTCGCTGAATAGTAGCTACGTCCAGGCGGCGCCTTTCCCGCACATCGTTATCGATAACTTCCTGAATGACGAGCTGATCGCGAATATCTGCAAGCACTTCCCGGTCGAGCAAACCCACAACGAGATGTTGTATGAGCGTGGCTACAAGGGCCAGCTCAAGCGCCAAATCAGCCCCAACGAATGCGCACCCTTTTTGAAAACCGTTTTCAATGCGTTCAACTCGGCGCCCATGCTCCAGTTTCTGGAAAAGCTCACGGGCATCGAGGGCCTGATTCCTGACCCTTATTTCGCTGGGGGCGGGCTGCATGAGACGAGAACTGGCGGATTCCTCGGGGTGCACTCAGATTTCAGGCTGAACAAAAAGCTCAATGTCGAGCGCCGACTCAATATCATCATCTATCTGAATGACGACTGGCAGGAGGCATACGGGGGGCATCTGGAACTGTGGGATGTCGGGATGAAGAAATGCCTGAAAAAGATCCTGCCAATTTATAACCGTTGTGTGATTTTCAATACAGATAAAGACAGTAATCACGGGCATCCAGAGCCGTTGACCACGCCGGAAAACATTACTCGCAGGTCTGTAGCGCTTTATTACTACACTGCTAGAGCCGTACCAAGTGAGCCTGGCGAAAGGAACAAAACCCATTACAAACCTCGGCCAAAGGATCTGCTGAGTTTCGGGTATTACGCGAATAAATGGTTCAAGAAGAAAAAGTAAACTGCACGCACGGAGTTCCCGGTATCAATGCTCTGAGAAGGGGTTCAAGGCACGTCATGGGGCGTTGACACAGGGCTCGGCTGCGTTGATAATCCGGTGGTCGACACAGACCGGAACCTCTTTGAGGGGTGTCGATATCGGAGCGAAAGCTCTCTCAGCCCGTGAGCGAGATAGGCGAAAGCCGAAAGATTAGGCCGATAATGGATTCAGCAGAAGCCCCAGAAGCGAAAGCTCTGGGGTTTTTTGCGTTCTGATCACACTGATTTTCCCTCATTGCGCATTTGCAGGATGTAACGCACGTTGAAAGGTTTTCCTCGCGGTAGTGAGGTACGCCCCCAGCTCTCTACCTCATAGGCGCTGATGACGCGCAACTTGAGCAGGTTTGTTGTCCCGCTTGGCTTGCTGATCGAGAAAAAGATAGCGTAGTCGTGGAGGTCGAGGCAGAAGTAACGCTGGCCCCCTTTTCGACTGTTGTGCGGGACTGCCGCGCCGCTGAAAAAGCGGCGTTCAAAGTAGTTTCTCAACTGAGTGCTGCAGTGATACCGCAAAGGGCAAAAATACCGGCGCTCTCCTTGATGGAAGAGTTGTACGTTGTCGCTTTTGTCGTCCGTGAAAGTATGGAAACCGAATTCAAAACGGACCGACACCTTCTGCCCGGCGATGTCATATGCCTGCTCGAATGGCTGCAGATGGGCCATGCTTTTCACCAAACCATTAATGCTCAGGTCATTCCACTGCATTCACTGCCGCCGTCCGAGGGCCTTCAGGGAGGGCATATCTACTTATTAACTTCGGATGGGGCAACGGCTGGATTTGGTCTGGATGTTTCAATGGGAGCGTAAAGCACCAGGTACGGCGTCCTGATATTCGTGAGGGCGCAATATCCAGAGCACCCCAAACCCCGCCCACAAAAAAACCGGCTCATCGGCCGGTTTTTTTCGCCAACCCGGTAGAAGGGTCAACGTTACATCTAGATGGTGCCCCGAGGGAGACTCGAACTCCCACTCCTTTCGAAAACGGATTTTGAATCCGCCGCGTCTACCAATTCCGCCATCAGGGCTTGCTGGGCGCGAAGTATAGAGAGGCTCCGACCGTTGGTCAACAACGTTTCATGGCCAGATTTGCAGAAATTTGCTAAGCTTTTCAGCCCTATGTAGCCGAACACCATCATGCGCGTCGCTGATTTCTCCTTCGAACTCCCCGATTCCCTGATCGCTCGCCACCCGTTGGCCGAGCGCCATGGCAGCCGTCTGCTGGTCCTCGATGGGCCGAGCGGGGCGCTGGATCATCGTCAATTCATCGACCTGCCGGGCTATCTGCGCCCAGGCGACCTGATGGTGTTCAACAACACCCGGGTGATTCCTGCACGGGTGTTCGGGCAAAAAGCGTCGGGCGGCAAGCTGGAAATTCTGGTGGAGCGGGTGCTCGACACCCACAGCGTGCTGGCCCATGTGCGTTCGAGCAAGTCGCCCAAGCCCGGCTCGACGATTCTGATCGACGGCGGTGGCGAGGCCGAGATGGTCGCGCGCCACGATGCGTTGTTCGAGCTGCGTTTCAATGAAGAAGTGCTGCCGCTGCTCGACCGCGTCGGCCATATGCCGCTGCCGCCCTACATCGATCGTCCGGACGAGGGCGCCGATCGCGAGCGCTATCAAACGGTGTACGCCGAGCGCTCCGGCGCCGTTGCAGCCCCCACCGCGGGCTTGCACTTCGATGAGCCATTGCTGCAAGTCATCAAAGACAAGGGCGTCGAAACCGCCTTTGTGACCTTGCATGTCGGCGCGGGCACCTTCCAGCCGGTGCGGGTCGAGAAGCTCGAAGATCACCACATGCATAAAGAGTGGCTCGAGGTGAGCCAGGACGTGGTCGATGCCGTGCATGCCTGCAAGGCGCGCGGCGGTCGGGTGATCGCGGTGGGCACGACCAGCGTGCGTTCGCTCGAAAGTGCCGCCCGAAGCGGCGAGCTCAAGCCGTTCAGCGGCGACACCGATATCTTCATTTTCCCGGGTCGGCCGTTTCATGTGGTCGATGCCCTGGTGACCAATTTCCATTTGCCGGAATCCACGCTGTTGATGCTGGTGTCGGCGTTTGCGGGTTATCGCGAGACCATCGCCGCCTACAAGGCCGCTGTGGATAACGCCTACCGCTTCTTCAGTTACGGTGATGCGATGTTCATCACCCGCAATCCGCAAGCGTGCGGCCCAGAGGATCGAGCATGAGTCGTATGTCTTTTGAATTGCTGGCCACCGATGGCAAGGCCCGTCGTGGTCGCCTGACGTTCCCCCGTGGCGTGGTCGAGACCCCGGCCTTCATGCCGGTGGGCACTTATGGCACGGTCAAGGGCATGCTGCCGCGGGATATCGAGGCGACCGGTGCGCAGATCATCCTCGGCAACACCTTTCACCTGTGGCTGCGCCCGGGCACGGAAGTGATCAAGGCCCACGGTGATCTGCACGATTTCATGCAGTGGAAGGGCCCGATTCTGACCGACTCCGGTGGCTTCCAGGTGTTCAGCCTGGGCGCGATGCGCAAGATCAAGGAGGAGGGCGTGACCTTCGCCTCGCCGGTGGATGGCGCGAAGGTGTTCATGGGGCCAGAAGAGTCGATGCAGGTGCAGCGCGACCTGGGCTCCGACATCGTGATGATTTTCGACGAATGCACGCCGTACCCGGCCGATGAAGACGTGGCGCGGGTGTCGATGGAACTGTCGTTGCGCTGGGCTCAGCGCTCGAAGAATGCCCATGGCGAAAACACCGCTGCACTGTTCGGTATCGTGCAGGGCGGCATGCATGAAAACTTGCGCAAACGCTCGCTGGAAGGCCTCGACAAGATCGGCTTCGACGGCCTGGCCATCGGCGGTCTGTCGGTGGGCGAACCCAAGCACGAGATGATCAAGGTGCTGGATTATCTTCCAGGCCTGATGCCTGCTGAAAAACCTCGTTACCTTATGGGCGTTGGCAAACCGGAAGATCTGGTGGAGGGTGTGCGCCGCGGTGTGGACATGTTCGATTGCGTGATGCCAACCCGCAATGCCCGCAACGGGCATCTGTTCATCGACACCGGCGTGTTGAAGATCCGTAACGCGTTCCATCGCCATGATGATTCGCCGCTCGATCCGACCTGCGATTGCTACACCTGCCAGAACTTCTCTCGCGCTTATCTGCATCACCTGGACAAGTGCGGCGAAATGCTGGGGAGTATGTTGAATACGATCCACAATTTGCGTCATTACCAGGTGCTGATGGCTGGTTTGCGCGAGGCTATTCAACAAGGTACATTGGCCGCCTTTGTCGATGCCTTCTACGCCAAACGCGGGCTTGTTACGCCGCCTTTGGCTTGATTTCGTGACCTTATAGAGTCAACTTTCGCTACTGGAGCGCTAAATGAGCTTTTTTATCTCTGATGCTTTTGCCGATGCTGCTGCACCGGCAGCCGCCGGCCCGATGGGCGGTGGTTTCGAGTGGATCTTCCTGGTCGGCTTCCTGGTCATCTTTTACCTGATGATCTGGCGTCCACAGGCCAAGCGCGCCAAAGAGCAGAAGAACCTGCTGGGCGGCCTGTCCAAGGGTGACGAAGTGGTCACCACCGGTGGTATCGCTGGCAAGATCAACAAAGTTACCGACGACTTCGTAGTTATTGAAGTATCGGACACTGTAGAGCTGAAGATTCAGAAGGGTTCGATCGCCGCAACCCTGCCAAAAGGCACGCTCAAAGCGATCTAAGCTTCGCAATTTTACCAATCGACGGGGCGCGCAAGGCGCCTCGCGTCTTGAACGGGCGGCGTGATGCTGAACAAATACCCTCTGTGGAAATACATTCTGATCCTGGCGGTGCTGGCGATCGGTTTTATTTATTCCGCACCCAATCTCTATCCTGACGACGCGGCCATTCAGGTCACTGGCGCGAGCACTGCTTTGCAGGTCTCTCAGGCAGAACTGGATCTGGCGAGCAAAGCGCTCACCGATGCCGGTATTCCGGTCAAGGCGGCCGCACTGGCTGCCAATGGCAAAGGCGGGCTGATCCGTCTGCAAAAAGCTGAAGACCAGCTGCCGGCCAAGGACGTGGTGCGCAAGGCCATGGGGGACGATTACGTCGTAGCCCTGAACCTGGCCCCGACCACGCCGAACTGGCTGCGTCACCTGGGCGCGAGCCCGATGAAGCTGGGTCTGGACTTGTCGGGCGGTGTGCATTTCCTGCTGGCAGTCGACATGGACAAGGCCTTGGACGCGCGCATGAAGATCTATGACGGCGACGTCAAGACCGCGCTGCGCAAGGAGCAAGTACGCTATCGCAGCCTGCCGCCGCAGGATGGCGCGATCGTACTGGGCTTCGCGGATGACGCGGCTCGCGATCAAGCGCAGGCGATCATCAAGAAGGCCTACACAGATTTCGTCATCACCCCTTCCCAGCGCGGTGACACGCCGGTGCTGAGCCTGGCGATGACGCCGGCGAAAATTTCCGAGATTCGTGAATACTCGCTCAAGCAGAACTTGACCACCGTGCGTAACCGGGTCAACGAGCTGGGTGTGGCCGAGCCGCTGGTACAGCGCCAAGGCGCCAACCGTATCGTCGTCGAGCTGCCGGGCGTGCAGGACACCGCCGAAGCCAAGCGTATCCTCGGCAAGACGGCCAACCTGGAGTTCCGTCTCGGTGCCGGCCCGGATGATTCCCGCGCGACCACCGAGTCCTTCGAGTTCCGTGATGGCAGCCGTCCGCCGGCCGCCGTCGAGCGTGGCCTGATCATCACCGGTGACCAGGTCACCGACGCCCAGGCCAGCTACGACGAGCACGGCGCGCCGCAGGTGAACATCAAGCTGGATGGCCACGGCGGCGACCTGATGAGCCGCGCCACGCGCAGCAACGTCGGGCGCAGCATGGCGGTGATCTTCATCGAGCAAAAGCCGACCACCCGCTATGTCAAGCAGATGGTCGACGGCGTCGAGAAAGACGTCGCCGAGCAGACCTTCACCGAAGAGAAAAAGATCATCAGCCTGGCGACCATCCAGTCGCCGCTGGGCAGTCAGTTCCGCATCACCGGCCTGAATGGCCAGGGCGAGTCGTCCGAGCTGGCACTGCTGCTGCGTGCCGGTGGTCTGGCGGCGCCGATGTACTTCGCCGAAGAGCGCACCATCGGCCCGAGCCTGGGTGCCGACAACATCACCAAGGGTACCCACGCGGCGCTCTGGGGCATGCTGTTCGTGTCGATCTTCATCATGGTCATCTACCGTTTCTTCGGCTTGATCGCGACCGTGGCCCTGGCCTTCAACATGGTCATGCTGCTGGCGTTGATGTCGCTGCTGGGTGCCACCCTGACCTTGCCGGGTATCGCCGGTATCGTCTTGACCATGGGCATGGCGGTGGACGCCAACGTGCTGATCTTCTCGCGGATACGTGAAGAGATCGCCAACGGCATGAGTGTGCAACGCGCGATCCATGAAGGTTTCGACCGTGCCTATACGGCAATCATCGACGCCAACCTGACTACCTTGCTGGTGGGCGGGATTCTGTTCGCGATGGGGACCGGGCCGATCAAAGGCTTTGCCGTCACCATGTCCCTCGGGATCTTTACCTCGATGTTCACGGCCATCATGGTGACCCGCGCGATGGTCAACCTGATCTACGGCGGCCGCGACTTCAAGAAGTTGTGGATTTAAGGGGCTGACATGAAAAAGACCATCAACTTCATGGGCGTGCGCAATGTTGCGTTCGCCATCACGGTGCTGCTGACCATCCTCGCGCTGTTCAGCATGTTCCACAAAGGGCTCAACTACGGTCTGGATTTCACCGGCGGTACGCAGATCGAGCTGACCTATCAGAAGACCGCTGACCTGGACCTGGTACGCACCGAGCTGACCAATGCCGGCTACAAAGAGGCCGTGGTGCAGACGTTCGGTTCGACCACCGACTTGCTGGTGCGCATGCCTGGCGAAGACCCGAAACTGGGTCAGGAAGTGGCCGATGCGCTGCGCAAGGTCGGCGGCGACAACCCGGCAACCGTCAAGCGCGTCGAGTTCGTCGGCCCGCAGGTCGGTGAAGAGCTGCGCGACCAGGGCGGCCTCGGCATGCTCATGGCGCTGGGCGGCGTGTTGATCTACCTGGCCTTCCGCTTCCAGTGGAAGTTTGCCCTGGGTGCGATCCTGTCGCTGATCCACGACGTGGTGGTGACCGTTGGTTTGCTGTCGTACTTCCAGATCACCTTCGACCTGACGGTGCTGGCGGCGGTACTGGCGATCATCGGCTACTCGCTCAACGACACCATCGTGGTGTTCGACCGAGTGCGGGAAAACTTCCGCGTGCTGCGCAAGGCCGACCTGATCGAAAACATCAACGTGTCGACCACGCAAACACTGTTGCGCACCATGGCGACGTCGATCTCCACGCTGCTGGCCATCGGCGCGCTGATGCTCTTTGCGGGTGACAACCTGTGGGGCTTCTCGCTGGCGCTGTTCATTGGTGTCATGGCGGGTACCTACTCGTCGATCTACATCGCCAACGTGGTGCTGATCTGGCTGAACCTCAATAGCGAGGATCTGATCCCAGCGACCACCGCCGACAAGGTGGATGATCGTCCTTGACCGACGATTGACCGTCCATCGGTAACATAGAAAGGCGCGAGTATTGAACTCGCGCCTTTTTTTGTGCTCCTAGGCTGGGAGAACCGCGGGGTCTCGAGTGAATAAAAAAGCCCCGTTTTCAGCAGTTTGGAGGTTATCGTGAACAAGTCGTTGCTGACAGGCGCCGTATTGGGTGCCGTGGTGGTTACCGCCGGTGGCGCCTTTGCCACCTACAGTCTGGTCAAGAGCCCGGACTCGGCTCAGGTGCTCGCCGTCGAGCCGATCAATCAGCAGATCAAGACGCCGCGCCAGGAATGTAAAGAAGTCGCCGTGACCCACCGTCGAGCGGTCAAGGACCAGCATCAGATCGTCGGCAGCGTGCTAGGTGCTGTGGCGGGTGGCTTGCTGGGCAGTCAGATCGGCGGCGGCCATGGCAAGACCCTGGCCACGGTAGCGGGTGCTGCGGGCGGCGGTTATGCCGGCAACAAGGTGCAGGAGAACATGCAGAACAACGACACCTACACCACCAACGAAACGCGCTGCAACACGGTCAACGACATCAGCGACAAGACCGTGGGCTACAACGTCAAGTATCAGTTGAATGGCAAGGTTGGCCAGGTGCGTATGGATCGCGATCCAGGCGGCTCGATCCCTGTGGATAAGCAGGGGCAGTTGGTGCTGGGGCAGAATTAAGGCCAGGGCTTCGCGGGCTAACCTCGCTCTTACAGATCTGCAGCTGTGGGAGCAAGGCTTGCCGGCGAAGCTTTTAACGCACAAAAAAAGCACCCCGCAGGGAACTTTTTTTATTGCAGCAACCGATCAGCGCTTGAGCGAAGCCGGCAGGTGCGGCTGGATCGCGGTCAGCACGGCCTTGAAGCACTTGGTGTTACCGGCAACGATGTGACCCTTTTCCAGGAAGTCGTGACCGCCGGTGAAGTCGCTTACCAGGCCGCCGGCTTCTTGAATCAGCAGCACGCCTGCGGCCATGTCCCATTCCGACAGGCCCGACTCCCAGAATGCATCGAAGCGACCGGCCGCCACGTAGGCCAGGTCCAGGCTGGCGGCACCAGCGCGGCGGATGCCGGCGGTCTGGCCGACCAGCGCGCGGAACATGCCCAGGTAGTTGTCGAGGTTGTCCATCTGGTCGTCGCGGAACGGGAAGCCAGTGCCCAGCAGCGCGCCATCAAGGCTGGTGCGGGGGCTGACGCGCAGGCGACGGCCGTTGAGTTGTGCGCCGCGGCCGCGGCTGGCGGTGAATTCTTCCTGGCGCACTGGATCCAGCACCACGGCGTGTTCCAGGCGGCCGCGATACTTGCACGCGATGCTCACGGCAAAGTGCGGTACGCCGCGCAGGAAGTTGGTGGTGCCGTCCAGCGGGTCGATGATCCACAGGTACTCTTCACCTTCGATGCCGGTGCCGGCGTGCAGGCCGGTTTCTTCACCGCGGATCGAATGGTTCGGGTACGCCTTGCGCAGGATGTCGATGATTTTCTGCTCGGCGGCGCGATCGACTTCGGACACGTAGTCCTTGGCGTCTTTCTCATCGACCTTGATGGTATCCAGGCGCTCGATGGAGCGGAAAATCAATTCGCTGGCGCTGCGGGCGGCGCGCAGCGCGATAGTCAGCATGGGCTGCATGGAGGTTTCACCTAAGGTCGTTAAAGAAAGCCGGACATTCTAACAGAAAAGTTTCCCTGAAGAAGGGCGACGTGCGCATTGCGTAGCGCAACCTAGGTGGCTTCTGTAAGATTTGCCTCCTTTGTCCTTGTTCGAGAGCGCTTGCGGTGCTGGAAAATATTCGTGTCGTGCTAGTCAATACCAGTCATCCGGGCAATATCGGCGGCGCCGCGCGGGCCATGAAAAACATGGGGCTGTCGCGCCTGGTGCTGGTCGATCCGCAGCAGTTCCCACATCACGAGGCCGACGCACGGGCTTCGGGCGCCAACGATATCCTCGAATCGGCGCAAGTGGTGGCAACGCTTGAGGACGCCCTGGTGGGCTGCAGCCTGGTGCTCGGGACCAGTGCGCGCGATCGTCGAATCCCGTGGCCGCTGCTGGATCCGCGTGAGTGCGGAACCAAATCCGTCGAGGAGGCGGGGCAGGGGCTGGAAGTCGCGTTGGTATTCGGCCGTGAATATGCCGGCCTGACCAACGAGGAGCTGCAACGATGTCACTACCATGTGCATATCCCGTCGAACCCGGATTTCAGTTCGCTCAATCTCGCGGCGGCCGTTCAGGTGCTGGGCTACGAGGTGCGCATGGCGTGGCTGGCGGCCGAGGGGCAGCCGTCCAAGGTCGAGAAGGAAGAGCTCAATGCGCCGGGTAACGACACGCTGTCGACCAGCGACGAGATGGAGCGCTTCTATGGCCAGCTGGAGCAGACATTGGAGGGGATCGGGTTTCTCGATCCATCCAATCCGCGGCATTTGATGGCTCGCCTGCGCCGCCTGTACGGGCGCAGCGCGGTGAGCCGTTCGGAAATGAATATTCTGCGTGGCATTCTCACCGAAACCCAGAAAGTGGTCCGCGGCGAGCCCCACAAGCGTAAGGACAAATGATGTTCGAGCGAGTACGTGAAGATATCCAGAGCGTGTTCCATCGTGACCCGGCGGCGCGCAACGCGTTTGAGGTGCTGACCTGCTATCCGGGGCTGCACGCTATCTGGCTGCATCATGCGGCTCACGCGCTGTGGGCGCGGGATTGGAAGTGGATTGCGCGGATGGTGTCCAATTTCAGCCGCTGGTTGACCGGTATCGAGATTCACCCAGGGGCGAAGGTCGGGCGCAGGTTTTTCATCGACCACGGCATGGGCATCGTCATCGGTGAGACGGTCGAGATCGGCGATGACGTGACGCTGTATCAGGGCGTGACCCTGGGCGGCACCAGCTGGAATGCCGGCAAGCGCCATCCGACGCTGGAAGACGGTGTGGTGGTGGGTGCCGGGGCCAAGGTGCTAGGGCCGTTCACGGTCGGCGCCGGGGCCAAGATCGGCTCCAACGCCGTGGTCACCAAAGCGGTACCAGCCGGCGCCACTGCGGTGGGTATTCCGGGGCGAATCATCACCCGTACCGACGCGGTGCAGGACGCCAACCGCAAGGCCATGGCCGAAAAGATCGGCTTTGAGGCCTATGGGGTGAGCGAGGACATGCCTGATCCGATCGCCAAGGCTATCGGGCAGTTGCTGGATCATCTGCATGCGGTGGATGGTCGTCTGGAAGGGATGTGCGACGCGCTAGGCAAGCTCGACAGTGATTATCACGCCAAGGAGCTGCCCGAGCTGCGTGATGAAGACTTCGAGTGCGTGCAAGAGCAAGAGCGCAAAGCTCAGGCTTGAATCGCCGTTATCAGGGGCGGTGTCTTTGATGGCACCGACTTGGGTCTGATGCCTGCCATCTCCCCAAGGCGACCATTAGTTTGCTATCATCCGGCCGCCGTTTACCCCGCAATCCCGAGTAAAACGCTTGGTCTTATAGTTGACTAAAACCCTCGGGAATTGCATACTTGACACATGCCGACACTCCATTTCCCTCGTGGTACCCACCATGCGACTGACAACTAAAGGCCGATACGCCGTGACCGCCATGCTCGATCTGGCGTTGCACGCGCAGAAGGGCCCGGTCTCGTTGGCCGACATTTCCGAGCGGCAGGGTATTTCCCTGTCGTACCTCGAGCAGCTGTTCGCCAAATTGCGCCGTCGCAACCTGGTGTCCAGCGTTCGCGGCCCCGGCGGTGGTTACCAGCTCTCCCGGGAAATGGAAGGTATCCAGGTCGCCCAGGTCATCGACGCCGTCAACGAGTCGGTCGATGCCACCCGCTGTCAGGGGCTGGGCGATTGCCATGCCGGAGACACCTGCCTGACCCACCACTTGTGGTGCGACCTCAGCCAGCAGATTCACGAATTCTTGAGCGGTATCAGTCTGGCGGATCTTGTGACTCGCCGTGAGGTGCAAGAAGTCGCCCAGCGTCAGGACCAGCGCCGTTGCAATGGTCGGTCGCCCTTAATGGACAAGATTGAAACGTCCGCCGTCGAATAGCCGCCACTTACGAGCGGTGCTCGAGCCTGATAGGAGATATTCAATGAAGTTGCCAATTTACCTCGATTACTCCGCGACCACTCCGGTTGATCCGCGTGTCGCGCAAAAAATGATCGAATGCCTGACTGTCGAAGGTAACTTCGGCAACCCGGCTTCGCGCTCCCACGTGTTTGGCTGGAAAGCCGAAGAAGCGGTCGAGAACGCCCGTCGCCAGGTCGCTGACCTGGTCAACGCCGATCCCCGCGAAATCGTCTGGACCAGCGGTGCCACCGAGTCCGACAACCTGGCCATCAAGGGTGTCGCGCACTTCTACAGCACCAAGGGCAAGCACATCATCACCACCAAGATCGAGCACAAGGCGGTCCTGGACACCACGCGTCAACTGGAGCGTGAAGGTTTCGAGATCACCTACATCGAGCCGCGCGAAGATGGCCTGGTGACTGCCGAGATGATCGAAGCGGTCATGCGTGACGACACCATCCTGGTTTCGGTGATTCACGTGAACAACGAAATCGGCGTCATCAACGACATCGCCGCCATTGGCGAGCTGACCCGCTCGCGCGGCGTGCTGTTCCATGTCGATGCTGCGCAGTCTACCGGCAAGGTCGCTATCGACCTGGCCGCCCTCAAGGTCGACCTGATGTCGTTCTCGGCCCACAAGACCTACGGCCCTAAAGGCATTGGCGCGCTCTACGTCAGCCGTAAGCCGCGCGTACGTCTTGAAGCAGCCATGCACGGCGGCGGTCACGAGCGCGGTATGCGTTCCGGCACTCTGGCCACTCACCAGATCGTTGGCATGGGTGAAGCTTTCGCCGTCGCTAAAGCCGAAATGGCCAGCGAAAACGTCCGCATCAAGGCCCTCAGCGACCGCTTCTACAAGCAGGTCGAACACCTTGAAGAGCTGTACGTCAACGGCAGCATGACTGCCCGCGTACCGCACAACCTGAACCTGAGCTTCAACTACGTCGAAGGCGAATCGCTGATCATGGCCCTCAAGGACCTGGCAGTGTCTTCGGGTTCGGCGTGCACCTCGGCATCCCTGGAGCCTTCGTACGTACTGCGCGCCCTGGGCCGCAACGACGAACTGGCGCACAGCTCGATCCGTTTCACCTTCGGCCGTTTCACCACCGAAGAAGACGTCGACTATGCCGCTGCCAAGGTCTGCGAGGCCGTCACCAAGCTGCGCGCTCTGTCGCCGCTGTGGGACATGTACAAAGACGGCGTCGACATTTCGAAAATCGAGTGGGCGGCGCACTAAATAGCCGTCGCCAAGAACGGCTCTCTGATGAGTGAGGATTAAGTACCATGGCTTACAGCGAAAAGGTCATCGACCACTACGAAAACCCGCGCAACGTCGGCAAGATGGACGCTGAAGACGCGGACGTCGGCACCGGCATGGTCGGTGCTCCGGCATGCGGCGACGTCATGCGCTTGCAGATCCGCGTCAACGACGCGGGGATCATCGAAGACGCCAAGTTCAAGACCTACGGCTGCGGTTCGGCCATTGCCTCCAGCTCCCTCGCTACCGAGTGGATGAAGGGCAAGTCCCTGGACGAAGCCGTGACCATCAGCAACACCCAGCTGGCCGAAGAACTGGCCTTGCCGCCGGTCAAGATCCACTGCTCTGTACTCGCTGAGGACGCTATCAAGGCGGCCGTCAAGGATTACAAGCAGAAGAAAGGCTTGATCTAAGCTCGGGCACGCAACGTAACTGGCAACTAACAGTTAAGGAACCACGATGGCTATCAGCATGACAGAAGCCGCCGCCAACCACGTCCGCCGCTCCCTCGCGGGCCGCGGCAAGGGCGACGGTATCCGCCTGGGTGTACGCACCACCGGTTGCTCGGGGCTCGCCTACGTCCTGGAGTTCGTTGACGCGGCAGACAGCGAAGACGAAGTCTTCGAGAACCACGGCGTCAAGGTGATCATCGATCCCAAAAGCCTGGTCTATCTCGACGGCACCGAGCTGGATTTCGTCAAGGAAGGGTTGAACGAAGGCTTCAAGTTCAACAATCCCAACGTGCGCGGTGAGTGTGGCTGCGGCGAAAGCTTCAACATCTGAGGCTGATAGCTGTGGGTACTCCTTGCCATTACGCCTTGTTCGACTTGCAGCCGGCTTTCAAGCTGGATCTCGAGCAGTTGGCCGTTCGTTATCGCGAACTCGCGCGTGAAGTTCACCCTGATCGCTTTGCCGACGCACCCGAGCGTGAGCAGCGTCAGGCCCTGGAGAAGTCGGCTGGCCTGAACGAGGCCTACCAGACACTCAAGAACGCCCCCAAGCGTGCTCGCTATCTGCTGTCCATCAGCGGCCCGGAAGTGCCCCAGGAAGTCACGGTGCACGACCCGGAGTTCCTGATGCAGCAGCTGGAGCTGCGCGAGGAGCTCGAAGACCTGCAGGACAACGCCGATGTGGCGGGTGTCGCAGTCTTCAAGCGGCGTTTGAAGGTGGCCCAGGACGAACTCAACGACAGCTTCGCCGCTTGTTGGGATGATGCAGCGCAACGTGAACAGGCCGAACGCCTGATGCGGCGCATGCAGTTCCTCGACAAGCTCTCTTACGAAGTGCGCCAGCTCGAAGAGCGCCTCGACGATTAACCCAGTGTGGCTCCGGTTGCACCCCTGATATTCAGATAAGCATGGCCCTACTGCAGATTGCCGAACCCGGCCAGAGTCCCCAACCGCACCAGCGTCGTCTGGCGGTCGGGATCGACCTGGGCACTACCAACTCGCTGGTCGCCGCATTGCGCAGCGGCCTGTCCGAACCGCTGGCTGACGCGCAGGGGCAGGTCATTCTGCCGTCTGCCGTGCGCTACCACGCCGATCGCGTCGAAGTCGGCGCCAGCGCCAAGGCTGCCGCCGCGCAAGACCCGCTGAACACCGTGATGTCGGTCAAGCGCTTGATGGGGCGCGGTCTCGCCGACGTCAAGCAGCTGGGCGATCAGCTGCCTTACCGCTTTGTCGGTGGTGAGTCGCACATGCCGTTCATCGAGACCGTGCAGGGTGCCAAGAGTCCGGTGGAAGTCTCCGCCGAGATCCTCAAGGTGCTGCGCCAGCGCGCCGAAGCCGCCTTGGGTGGCGAGCTGGTGGGTGCGGTGATCACCGTGCCGGCGTATTTCGACGATGCGCAGCGTCAGGCTACCAAAGATGCCGCCAAGCTGGCCGGTCTCACCGTACTGCGCCTGCTCAACGAGCCGACAGCTGCGGCCGTCGCCTATGGCCTGGACCAACACGCCGAAGGCCTGGTGGCCATCTATGACCTGGGTGGCGGTACCTTCGACATTTCCATTCTGCGCCTGACCGGCGGCGTCTTCGAAGTGCTCGCGACCGGTGGCGACAGTGCCTTGGGCGGCGATGACTTCGACCATGCTATCGCTGGCTGGATCGTGGAGCAGGCCGGTTTGTCGGCCGATCTCGACCCCGGCGTCCAGCGCTCGTTGCTGCAGGCCGCCTGCGCCGCCAAGGAAGCCCTGACCGATGTCGACAGCGTCGACGTCGTTTACGGTGACTGGCAGGCCGCGCTGACCCGCGAGCATTTCAATGGCCTGATCGAAAGCATGGTCGCGCGCAGCCTCAAGGCGTGCCGACGTGCGGTGCGTGATTCGGGCATCGAGCTTGAAGACGTGGCCGCCGTGGTCATGGTCGGTGGCTCGACCCGCGTGCCGCGGGTGCGCGAAGCTGTGGCCGAGGCCTTTGGTCGCCAGCCGCTGACCGAGATTGATCCGGATCAAGTGGTGGCCATCGGCGCCGCGATCCAGGCCGATACCTTGGCCGGCAACAAGCGCGACGGTGGCGAGCTGCTGCTGCTCGACGTCATCCCGCTGTCCCTGGGGCTTGAGACCATGGGCGGGCTGATGGAAAAGGTGATTCCGCGCAACACCACGATCCCGGTCGCCCGCGCTCAGGACTTCACTACCTATAAAGACGGCCAGTCGGCCATGATGATTCACGTGCTGCAAGGCGAGCGTGAATTGATCAGCGACTGCCGTTCGCTGGCACGCTTCGAATTGCGTGGCATCCCGGCCATGGTCGCCGGTGCGGCGAAGATCCGTGTGACCTTCCAGGTCGACGCCGACGGTCTGCTCAGCGTTTCGGCACGCGAGCTGGGTTCGGGCGTCGAAGCCAGCATCCAGGTCAAACCGTCCTACGGTCTGACCGATGGCGAAATCGCCAAAATGCTCAAGGATTCATTCCAGCACGCCAGCGACGACAAGGTCGCGCGCCAGGTGCGCGAGCATCAGGTCGACGCCGAACGCCTGCTCGAAGCCGTGCAGGCCGCGCTGGACGTAGACGGCGAGCGGCTGCTCGATGAAGAAGAACGCATGGTCATTGGCCTGCAAATGGACGAGTTGCGCGCCCTGATAGGCAGCAACGATGGTTCGGCCATCGAACAGCAGACCAAGCTGCTGTCGCAGGTGACCGATGCCTTTGCCGCTCGTCGCATGAACAACGCCGTGAAAGACGCGCTGTCCGGGCGCAACCTGAATGAAATCGAGGAATAATTGATGCCTAAGGTCACTTTTCTACCCCATGCCGAGCATTGTCCCGATGGCATGGTCGTGGAAGCCGAAACCGGGCGATCGATCCTGGATGTAGCGCACGACCACCACATCGAGATCGAAAGCGCCTGCGGCGGGGTGAACGCCTGTACCACCTGCCACTGCGTGATCCGCAAGGGTTTCAATTCGCTGGAAGAGGCGGATGATCTCGAGGAAGACTATCTTGATCGTGCATGGGGCCTCGAACCCACGTCGCGTCTGAGCTGCCAGGCGAAAGTCGGAACCGAAGACATCACTGTCGAAATTCCGAAATACTCGCTCAACCATGCGGCCGAAGCGCCGCACTGACCGAGGGAATGTCATGAGTTACGGTTGGAATGATGTACAGCGGATCGCCGAGGAGCTTGCCGAGCAGCACCCAGGCGTCGATCCGTATTCGGTCAGCTTCCCCAGGTTGCAGAAGCTGATCGAGGAGTTACCAGGATTCGACAAGACTTCTGGCCGGGTCGGCGAGAAGGTGCTCGAAGCGGTTCAACCGCTCTGGGCCGACGAAATAGACTGATAGATTTGCAGGTTAGGCAATACCCGAGAACCCGCGTATAATTCGCGGGTTTAATTTTTCGCAAAATCACGTTTCTGGAGTTTCACATGGCTGTTCAACGTACTTTCTCCATCATCAAGCCTGACGCCGTTGCAAAAAACGTAATCGGCGAGATCACCACTCGTTTCGAAAAGGCCGGCCTGCAAGTCGTCGCTTCGAAACTGAAGCAACTGTCCAAGGCCGAAGCCGAAGGCTTCTACGCTGAGCACAGCGCTCGTGGCTTCTTCGGCGAACTGGTTGCGTTCATGATCTCCGGTCCGGTTGTCGTTCAGGTGCTCGAAGGCGAAAACGCCATCGCCAAGAACCGCGAACTGATGGGCGCTACCAACCCTAAAGAAGCTGCTGCCGGCACCATCCGCGCTGACTTCGCTGATTCCATCGACGCCAACGCTGTTCACGGTTCGGACTCCGAAGCCGCTGCTGCTCGTGAAATCGCTTATTTCTTCGCTGCTACTGAAGTAACCGCTCGTAAAGCCTGAGGCTGTTGAGTGAGGGTGAATCCATGACTGATATGACTGGCAAGACCAACCTGTTGGGGCTGACTCAACCGGAAATGGAAAAGTTCTTCGACTCGATCGGGGAGAAGCGCTTTCGTGCCGGTCAGGTCATGAAATGGATCCACCATTATGGTGTCGATGATTTCGATGCCATGAGCAACGTCAGCAAGGTCCTGCGCGAAAAGCTCAAGGCCTGTGCCGAGGTCCGCGGGCCGGAGGTGGTCAGCGAAGACATCTCCACCGATGGCACCCGTAAATGGGTGGTCCGCGTGGCCTCTGGCAGCTGCGTCGAAACCGTCTACATCCCCCAGGGCAAGCGTGGCACCTTGTGTGTTTCGTCCCAGGCGGGCTGCGCGCTGGATTGCAGTTTCTGCTCCACGGGCAAACAAGGCTTCAACAGCAACCTCACCGCCGCCGAAGTCATCGGTCAGGTGTGGATTGCCAACAAATCCTTCGGCAGTGTCCCGGCGACCGTCGACCGTGCCATCACCAACGTGGTGATGATGGGCATGGGCGAACCGCTGCTGAACTTCGATAACGTCGTTGCCGCCATGCATTTGATGATGGACGACTTCGGCTATGGCATCTCCAAGCGTCGGGTGACTCTGTCCACCTCCGGCGTGGTGCCGATGATCGATGAGCTCTCCAAGCACATCGACGTCTCCCTGGCCCTGTCGCTGCACGCACCCAACGATGCGTTGCGCAACCAACTGGTGCCGATCAACAAGAAGTACCCGCTCAAGGTCCTGCTCGAGTCCTGCCAGCGCTACATGGCGACGCTGGGCGACAAGCGCTACCTGACCATCGAGTACACCCTGCTCAAGGACGTCAACGACCAGCTCGAACATGCGGTAGAAATGGTCGAACTGCTCAAGGATGTGCCGTGCAAGGTCAACCTGATCCCCTTCAACCCGTTCCCTCATTCGGGTTATGAGCGGCCGAGCAACAATGCCATCCGTCGCTTCCAGGATCATTTGCACCAGGCCGGTTTCAATGTCACCGTACGCACCACCCGCGGCGAAGACATCGACGCCGCTTGCGGACAACTGGTCGGCCAGGTAATGGACCGCACTCGCCGTAGCGAACGCTACATTGCTGGACGCGAGTTGAGTGCCGACGCCCAAGCGCAGCTGATTGCCGTCGCTCGGAACTGAAGAGAGGAACTCCATGTCCCTGCGCGCTGCGCTGTTGTTTGTCGTTGTCAGCCTGTTGGCCGGTTGCATAACCACCGGCAAAGTCAATCCCATGACTACCCAGAAGGGCCGCGACGAAGCACGCAGAGCTTATGTGCAACTGGGCATCGGTTATCTGCAGGAAGGCCAGACCGAGCGCGCCAAGGTGCCGTTGCGCAGTGCGCTGGAGCTGGACTCCAGCGATCCCGACGCCAATGCCGCGCTGGCGTTGGTGTTCCAGAGCGAGGGCGAGAACGAGCTGGCCGAGGAGCATTTTCGCAAGGCGATCGCCAAAAGCGATGGCGATGCCCGGATCCTCAACAATTACGGCAGCTTCCTTTACGAACAAAAGCGTTACAAGGACGCTTACGCAATGTTCCAGAAAGCCGCAGGCGATCCCCTGTATCCTGAGCGCTCGCGGGTGTTCGAGAACATCGGCCTGACCGCATTGGCCCTGGGCAATCGCGTCGAGGCCCAGGAGAGTCTGGTCAAGGCCCTGCGTCTGAACCCCGATCAACCACGGGCGTTGCTGGAATTGGCAGAAATTTCATATGACACCCAGCAATATGTCCCTGCTCGCGGCTACTATGAGCGGTTCACCCAGCTCAGTGAGCAAAACGCGCGCAGCCTGTTGTTGGGCATGCGTCTGGCGAAGATTTTCGATGACAAGGACAAAGCCGCGAGTTTTGCCCTGCAGTTGAGAAGACTCTACCCCGGTACCCCGGAATATCAGCAATACCTGTCGGAGCAAAGATGAAAGCGGCGCATCCCGAAGTTGTAGCAGGCACTTTCGCCCATCCCGGTGAAGTCTTGCGTCAGGCCCGTGAAGACAAAGGCTGGTCGCAGAGCGATGTGGCAGTCAGGCTGAATCTGACGGTGTCCTCCCTCAACAACCTTGAGACCGGCGCCTTCGACAAGCTGCCAGGCCATACCTTCGCTCGTGGGTATATCCGAGCCTATGCCAAACTGCTCGGCATGGACCAGACCCCTCTGGTGCAGGCCTTCGACCAGGCCACCGGTACCAATGCCCAGGGCAGCAATGTCCATGGGCTGGGTCGTATCGAAGAGCCCGTACGCCTGTCCCACAATATTCTGCGCATCGTCAGCCTGTTGCTGCTGATCCTGGTGATCGGCGGCGGTTTCCTCTGGTGGCAGGATCAAGCCGGCCAGCGCGGCAAAGACCAAAACGCCGCGGCCATCGATCATGTGGAAGTCGAAGGCGCCGATGGCACCACCCGCGTACACCCGATTGACGAGCCGCAAGTGCCGGCCACCGCACCGACCGCGACACCCGGCCAGCCCAATGCGTTGGCGCTGCCGCAAGGCGTGCCGCCGGTCGATCCGGCCACCACGGGTACGCCTGCATCGCCTGCCAGCCAGGCGGCGACCGCTGCCCCGACGACGGGTTCGGCGCTGCCGCTCAATCCGGCCACGCATGCGCCTGGAGCCGCTACTGCACCGGCGGCGACCGCCGCGACCACTCCGGCATCGACCGCTCATGTGCCGCCGGCCAATACCCCGTTCGCGCCATCGGCCCCAGCCGCACCGGATGTGCAAGCACCGGTGGCAGGCGCGGGGCAGGTCAATATTCAATTTGTGGCCGACTGCTGGACGCAAGTCACCGACGGCACCGGCAAGGTGCTGGTCAGCGGCCTCAAGCGTACCGGCGATACCCTCGACCTGAGCGGCAAGCCACCGTTTGCCGTGCGTCTGGGCTTCGCCAAAGGCGCCCAGATCACTTACAACGGTGAGGCTGTGGACGTCGCCAAATACACCTCCGGGCAAACTGCACGCCTGAAACTGGGGCAATAAATCATGCACGGCGAATCACCTATCAAGCGTCGCGTATCTCGCAAGATCTGGGTTGGCTCGGTTCCGGTCGGTGGCGATGCGCCCATTGCCGTCCAGAGCATGACCAACACCGATACCAACGATGTCGCTGCCACGGTTGCGCAAGTCCAGCGCCTGCAAGACGCCGGCGCCGACATCGTGCGCATCTCGGTACCTGACATGGATGCGGCAGAGGCCTTCGGGCGCATCAAGCTGCTGACCTCGGTGCCACTGGTGGCGGATATCCACTTCGATTACAAGATCGCCCTGCGCGTCGCCGAGTTGGGCGTCGATTGCCTGCGCATCAACCCCGGCAACATCGGTCGCGAAGACCGCGTGCGTGCCGTGGTCGACGCCGCTCGTGATCGGGGCATCCCGATCCGCATTGGCGTCAACGCCGGCTCGCTGGAAAAGGACCTGCAAAAGAAATACGGCGAGCCGACGCCCGAGGCGCTGGTCGAGTCCGCTCTGCGCCATGTCGAGCACCTGGCGCGCCTGGACTTTCAGGACTTCAAGGTCAGCGTCAAGGCCTCCGACGTGTTCATGGCCGTCGACGCCTACCGCCTGCTGGCCAAGCAGATCAGCCAGCCGTTGCATTTGGGCATCACCGAAGCCGGTGGTTTGCGCTCAGGCACGGTGAAATCTGCCGTCGGCCTCGGTATGCTGCTGGCCGACGGGATTGGCGATACTATCCGCATCTCGCTGGCGGCGGACCCGGTGGAGGAGGTCAAGGTCGGTTTCGACATTCTCAAGTCCCTGCGCCTGCGCTCGCGTGGCATCAACTTTATCGCCTGCCCGAGCTGCTCGCGGCAGAACTTCGACGTGGTCAAGACCATGAACGAACTCGAGGGTCGCCTCGAAGACCTGCTGGTGCCGCTGGATGTCGCGGTGATCGGTTGTGTCGTCAACGGCCCGGGTGAGGCCAAGGAAGCCCATGTGGGGCTGACCGGCGGCACGCCCAACCTGATTTACATCGACGGCAAGCCGTCGCAGAAGTTGACCAACGACAACCTGGTCGATGAGCTCGAACGGCTCATTCGCCAGAAGGCGGCCGAAAAGGTCGAAGCCGACGCCGCGCTGATCTTGCGCAGCTGATCGGGCCTGTTGATACGTATCGCTAAGGATTTTTTGTGAGTAAGTCTCTGCAAGCCATTCGTGGCATGAACGACATCCTGCCGGAGCAGACGCCACTGTGGCGCTACTTCGAAGGCACCGTGGCCGGTTTGCTGGACAACTACGGCTATCGGCAGATCCGCATGCCGATCGTCGAGTTCACCGAGCTGTTCAAGCGCTCCATCGGCGAAGTCACCGACATCGTCGAAAAAGAGATGTACACCTTCGAAGACCGCAACGGTGATTCCCTCACCCTGCGTCCCGAAGGCACCGCCGCCTGCGTGCGCGCGGCGCTGGAACACGGCATCACTGGTGGTGGCCAGGTGCAGAAGCTCTGGTACATGGGCCCGATGTTCCGCCACGAGCGCCCGCAAAAAGGTCGCTATCGTCAGTTTCACCAGATCGGCCTGGAGGTCTTCAACCTCGAGGGTCCCGATATCGACGCCGAGCTGATCATCCTTACCTGGCGCCTGTGGGCTGCCCTGGGTATTCGCGACGCGGTGACCCTCGAGCTCAACAGCCTGGGCACCAGCGAGTCCCGTGGTCGTTATCGTGAAGCGCTGGTGGAGTTCCTCACCGCGCGACTCGACCAGCTTGACGAAGACAGCCAGCGCCGCCTGAAGACCAACCCGCTGCGCGTGCTCGACACCAAGGACGCCAATACCCAGGCGGCCCTGGTCGGTGCCCCGCAGTTGGCGGACTACCTGGATGACGATTCGCGTACGCACTTCGAGGGCCTCAAGGCGCGTCTCGATGCGGTGGGCATTCCCTACGTGATTAACCCCAAGCTGGTGCGCGGCCTCGATTACTACAGCAAGACCGTGTTCGAATGGGTCACCGACAAGCTCGGCTCCCAGGGCACCGTCTGCGCCGGGGGGCGTTATGATGGTCTGGTCGAGCAGATGGGCGGCAAGCCGACCCCGGGCGTCGGTTTTGCCATGGGTATCGAGCGTCTGATCCTGCTGCTTGAAACCCTCGACAAGGTGCCCGAGTCGATCGCCCGTCAGGTCGATGTCTACCTCTGTGCCTTCGGTGAAGCGGCCGAACTGGCCGGGCTGGCGCTCAGCGAGCGTCTGCGTGATGCTCTGCCGTCGCTGCGCCTGCAGGTCAACGCCGGTGCCGGCAGCTTCAAGAGCCAGTTCAAAAAGGCCGACAAGAGCGGCGCCCTCTACGCGCTGATCCTGGGTGACGACGAGATGGCTGCGCAGACCGTTGGCGTCAAGCCGCTGCGTGGTCAGGGCGAACAACAAAACATTGCCTGGGATGCTCTCGCCGAGCATCTGGCGACTCACGTCGCCCAGGGTTGAAGCTGTTTCAACAGCCGAATTCGCGAAATAGGAGTATTGGGGTGTCAGGTACTGAAGATGAACAGCTCACCGAGTTGAAAGACTGGTGGCAGCGTAATGGCAAACCCTTGGTCACCGGCGGCCTGTTGGCCCTGGTGGTGGTATTTGGCTGGCAGGCCTGGCACCGATACCAGACCAATCAGGCCCAGGGTGCTTCGAATCTGTATCAGCAGCTGCTGGAGACCACGCTGAACCCGAGCGGCAAGCCGGACACCGCCCAGGTGGCCGACCTGGCCAACAAGCTCAAGACCGACTTCGGCGGTACGGCGTATGCCCAGTACGGCAGCCTGTTCGTGGCCAAAGTGGCGGTGGACAACAACAAGCTCGACGATGCGGCAGCCGAACTGCGCGCCATCGTCGACAAGCCGTTCAACCCGACCTTGGGTGAAGTCGCACGCCAGCGCCTGGCCCAGGTGCTGGGTGCGCAGAACAAGGCCGCCGATGGCCTGAAACTGCTCGACGGCGATGCCGACAAGTCGTTCCTGGCCGCCCGTGAAGAACTGCGCGGCGACCTGCTGGTTCAGCTGGGTCGTGGCGACGAAGCGTTTACTGCCTATCAGAAGGCCAAGGCTGCACTGTCTGACGACGCTGCGGTCGGTAGCCTGCAAATCAAGCTGGACGACCTGGCCAAAGGGGATGCGTGACGTGATTCGTTGGAAACATGCAGCATTGCTGGCTCTGGCCGTTTTGGCCGCGGGTTGCAGCAGCAACAGCAAAAAAGAACTGCCACCGGCCGAACTCACCGATTTCAAAGAAGAAGTCGTGTTGCAGAAGCAGTGGAGCACCTCGATCGGTGACGGGCAGGGCGAAACCTACAACATGCTGGTGCCAGCGGTTGATGGTGGCACGATTTACGCGGCCGACGTGAATGGCGAAGTCTTTTCGCTGAACCGCGCGACCGGCGACGTGAACTGGAAGAAGAAGCTCAAGCTGCCGGTCTCCGGGGCTGTGGGTGTAGGCTCCGGGTTGGTCATGATCGGTACTATCGCCGGTGAAGTGATCGCGCTCGACGCCAGCAATGGTGAAGAGAAGTGGCGCGCTCGCGTGTCCAGCGAAGTGCTCGCGCCGCCTGCCAACAACGGTGATCTGGTCGTCGTGCAGACCCAGGACGATAAAGTCTTCGGTATCGATGCGGCCACCGGTACTCAGCGCTGGATGTATGACAGCACCCCGGCGGTCCTGACTCTGCGTGGCACGGGTGCTCCGCTGGTGACCAGCCGCCTGGCGATCGCTGGGCTGTCCAACGGCAAGGTCGTCGGCCTGGATACCCAGAACGGCGTGCCGGTCTGGGAAACCCCGGTCGCCGTGCCTCAGGGGCGCTCGGAGCTCGAGCGTGTGGTCGATATCGATGGCGGTCTGCTGCTGTCGGGCAGCACCCTGTACGTGACCAGCTATCAGGGCCGTATGGCCGGCCTCGATCTGGACTCCGGGCGTATCCTCTGGCAGCGTGATGCATCGAGCTATGCCGGTGTCGCCGAGGGCTTTGGTAACGTCTACGTGGCATTGGCGAGCGGCACCGTTGAAGGTGTCGACGAGCGCAGCACCACGGCGTTGTGGAGCAACGATAAACTGGCCCGCCGCCAGCTGTCGGCCCCTGAAGTGTTCTCAAGCTATGTGGCTGTCGGCGACATGGAAGGGTATCTGCACCTGCTGAGCCAGGTCGACGGACGCTTCGTCGGCCGTATCCGTATCGACAGCGACGGCCTGCGTGCGCGTCCGCTGGTGGTCGGCGATACAATCTACGTGTTTGGCAACAGCGGCAAGCTCGAGGCGCTGACCATCAAGCAGTAGGTTGCGTCTATGCTTGAGGTCAAGGTATGGCCTCAAGGAGCCCCGTTCACCGGGGCTTGCGGCACCTACCGTGCCGCTCCGAATTCCGGCCGCTGCCCTGCAGCGGCTTTTGTATTTTCTGAATTAACGAAGTGGAGAGCCGCATGGTTCCCGTAATCGCCCTGGTGGGTCGACCGAACGTCGGCAAGTCCACCATGTTCAACCGCCTGACCAAGAGCCGCGACGCTATTGTCGGTGATCTCTCTGGCCTGACCCGTGATCGCCAATACGGTGAGGCGCGCTGGCAAGGGCGTTCCTACATCCTGGTCGACACCGGTGGTATTTCCGGTGACGAACACGGCATGGACGAAAAAATGGCCGAGCAGTCACTGCTGGCCATCGAAGAAGCCGATGTGGTGCTGTTCCTGGTGGACGCCCGCGCCGGCTTCACCGCAGCCGATCAGATGATCGGCGAGCACTTGCGCAAGCGTAACAAGCGCTCCTTGCTGGTGGCCAACAAGGTCGACAACGTCGACCCGGAAATGGCCCGCGCCGAATTCGCTCCGCTGGGCATGGGCGATGCCATCCCGGTGGCCGGTGCTCAAGGTCGCGGTATCAACGCCTTGCTCGAAGCCGCCCTTGGTGAATTCCCCCGCGACGTCGAAGAGGACCTCAACGCTGACGTGAAGGAAGGCGAGGAGGCCGTGTTGATCCCTGGCCCGAGCGAGAAGGATGGCATCAAGATCGCCATCATCGGTCGCCCGAACGTCGGCAAGTCGACTCTGGTCAACCGCATGCTCGGTGAAGACCGGGTGATCGTCTATGACGAGCCGGGCACCACTCGCGACAGTATCTACATCCCGTTCGAGCGTAACGAAGAGAAGTACACCCTTATCGACACCGCCGGGGTGCGCAAGCGCGGCAAGATCCACGAAGAGGTCGAGAAGTTCTCGGTGGTCAAGACGTTGCAGGCCATCAAGGACGCCAACGTGGTGATTTTCGTCATGGACGCCCGTGAAGGCGTGGTCGACCACGACCTCAACCTGCTGGGCTTCGCCCTCGAAGCCGGTCGCGCTATCGTCATCGCGCTGAACAAGTGGGATGGCATGCTGCCGAGCGAGCGCGACTACGTGAAGACCGAGCTGGAACGTCGGTTGTTCTTCGTCAGCTTCGCCGATATCCACTTCATTTCGGCGCTGCACGGTACGGGCGTAGGTAATCTGTACGCCTCGGTGCAGAACTCGTTCAAATCCGCCATCACTCGCTGGCCGACCAACCGCCTGACCCAGATCCTCGAAGATGCGGTGCAGGAGCACCAGCCGCCGATGGTCAACAGCCGTCGCATCAAGCTGCGCTATGCCCACCTGGGTGGCGCCAACCCGCCGCTGATCGTGATCCACGGCAACCAGGTCGAGAAGGTGCCCACCTCCTACGTGCGTTACCTGGAGAATACCTACCGCCGGGTGCTGAAGCTGGTTGGTACGCCGATCCGTATCGAGTTCAAGGGCGGCGAGAACCCGTACGAAAAACTCAAGAACACGCTCACCGACCGCCAGGTCAACAAGAAGCGCCGTTTGATGTCGCACCACAAGAAGGCCGACAAGAAGCGCCGCGACAAGCGCTGATTCCAGCCGCACCACACCCTCTGTGGGAGCGACCCCGGCCGCTCCCACAGCTGAGATCATCGTTTTACACCTCTCGCCAATCAGCTATCCTGCCGCTCTACCCCGCGCCGTTGGCGGAACGTCGTGCAGCAGGAACAGGCCCATGATCAGCAGCAAGTTGCCGAATGTCGGCACCACTATCTTCACCACCATGTCCCAGCTCGCGGCGCAGACCGGCGCGATCAATCTTTCCCAAGGCTTCCCTGACTTCGACGGCCCCCAAGGCCTGCGCGATGCCGTGGCCTATCATGTCGCCAATGGCCATAACCAGTACGCGCCCATGACCGGGCTGCCCGCGTTGTGCGAGCAGGTCGCGATCAAGCTCGCTCGCAGCTATGGCGTGAGCGTCGATGCGGAGCGGGAAATCACCATCACACCAGGCGCCACCCAAGCGATCTTTTGCGCAGTCCAGGCGGTAGTGCGACCCGGCGACGAAGTGATCGTTTTCGACCCTTGCTACGACAGCTACGAGCCCTCCGTGGAACTGGCCGGCGGTCGCTGCGTGCACGTGCAGCTCAGTGCCAACAGCTTCGCCATCGACTGGCAGGCCCTGAGGGATGCCATCGGTTCGCGCACTCGGATGATCATCCTCAACAGCCCGCACAATCCCAGCGGTGCCCTGCTCAGCAGTGCCGATCTGGATCAGTTGGCGGCTTTGATCGCCGACCGGGACATCTATGTCGTCAGCGACGAAGTCTACGAGCATCTGGTCTACGACGGCGCCAGGCACGTCAGCGTGCTGGCCCATGAAGCCTTGTTCCAGCGCGCCTTCGTGGTCAGTTCGTTCGGCAAGACCTACCATGTCACCGGCTGGAAAACCGGTTACGTGGTGGCCCCGCCGGCCCTCACCGCCGAGCTGCGCAAGATTCACCAGTACGTCAGTTTCTGCGGTGTAACGCCGCTGCAATACGCGCTGGCCGACTACATGGCCGCGGCGCCGCAGCACGTGGAGGAGTTGCCGGCGTTCTACCAGGCCAAGCGTGATCTGTTCTGCGATCTGCTGGACAATTCGCGCTTCACCTTTGATCGAGTGGGCGGTACCTACTTTCAGTTGGTCGATTATTCACAAATCCGCCCCGACCTGAACGACGTCGATATGGCGTTATGGATGACCAAGGAGCACGGCGTGGCGACCATTCCAGTGTCGGTGTTTTATCAAACGCCGGTACCCGATCAACGCCTGGTACGCCTGTGCTTCGCCAAACGCGAGGAGACGCTGCGAGCAGCAGCCCTGAAACTATGCGCGATCTGACGACCCTGACCAATCTCGATATTGCCTTGGTGCAGACCACCCTGGCCTGGCACGACCGCACGGCCAACCTGGAACATTTCAACGAGCTGCTGGAGCAGGCACGGGGGGCCGACTTGATCATCCTCCCGGAGATGTTCACCACCGGTTTCTCTATGGACTCGGCCGGGCAGGCCGAGCCTGAGCAGGGCCCGACCAGCAAGTGGCTGCGGGCCCAGGCAGAAAAGTTCGCGGCGGTGATCACCGGCAGCGTGATCATCCAGGCAGCCGACGGCAGCTACCGCAATCGCTTGCTGTGGGCCCAACCCGACGGGCAGATCCTGCATTACGACAAACGCCATCTGTTCCGCATGGCCGATGAGCATGCCCATTACACCGCAGGCTCGGAGCAGGCGGTGTTCGAGGTCAAGGGCTGGCGGGTGCGACCGCTGATTTGCTACGACCTGCGGTTTCCGGTGTGGAGCCGAGACGCCGAGACGACCGACCTGCTGGTCTATACCGCCAACTGGCCGGGCGCGCGGCGCCTGCATTGGAATCGACTGCTGCCCGCGCGGGCGATCGAGAACCTGTGCTACGTGGCCGCCGTGAATCGCGTTGGTACGGACGGCAAGGGCTTCGCCTACACGGGTGACAGCCAGGTGCTGGATTTTCAGGGTGAAACCCTGCTGTGCGCAGGCGAGCTGGACGGGGTGGTGCGGGCGATCCTAAGTGCGGGCGATCTGGCCAGTTATCGCGAGCGTTTTCCGGCGTTTCGGGATGCTGATGGGTTTAGTCTGAGCTGATTTTTTTGGTGCTGAGGTGGGTTGCAGCATTTTTTGGTATGGGAGTGGGGTGGTTCTGCTTTCGAGCCGGCCTTGGGGTCGCCGCCCGCCATACGGCCCCTCGCCCAGGCTCGGCGTGCCCACGCTGCGCCCCACTGGCGCTGGGCACGCCTCGACGCGCCATCCATGGCGCAACGAGGCTTAGCCGGCATCCATGCCGGCTAGCCCTGCGCCAGTGGGCCGCAGCGCGGCGGGGCTGGCTAACGGGCGGCGACCCCAAGGCCGGCTCGAAAGCAGACTTCGAAATTTGTGTGGGCAACACGGTTTTTAAAAGCGTCTGTGCAGCATCAATCTCGTGTGCATGCCCACACTCAAATCCCCGGCCCCTCGGTCCAACTCCGCTCTCAGGACAAAACCACCGGACACAAAAAAACCGGCCACTGAGGGCCGGTTTTTTATTCAGCAGTGCATCAAGCCGCTTTCGCTTGCTGCTGACTCAACGAGCGATTCAGCGCGCTGAACAGGGCCTTGAAGCTGGCCGTGGTGATGTTTTCATCCACGCCGATGCCATGCACCGGGCGCTCACCGGCCACACGCAGCTCGATATACGCGGCTGCCTTGGCGTTGGTGCCCGCACCGATAGCGTGCTCGTTGTAGTCCATGATCTCTACCGAAATGGGCAGGCCGGCGACCAGCGCTTCCAAGGCGCCGTTGCCCTTGCCGCGCCAGTGCTGAGTCTCGCCGTCGCTGTGCACTTCCACATCCACGGCACTGTTGCCGTTCTCTTCCTGCAGCTTGTGGCTGATCAGTGCGTACGGCGTGTTGGCTTGCAGATACTCTTTGCGCAACAGGCCGTAGATCTGCTGAGCGGTCATCTCCAGGCCCAGGCGATCGGTTTCACCCTGTACGACCTGGCTGAATTCGATCTGCATGCGGCGCGGCAGGCTGATGCCGTATTCCTGTTCGAGCAGATACGTGATGCCGCCTTTGCCGGACTGGCTGTTGACGCGAATGACCGCTTCGTAGCTGCGGCCGATGTCGGCTGGGTCGATCGGCAGGTAGGGCACTTCCCACACGGTGCCTTCTTTTTGCTGGGTAAGGCCCTTGCGGATGGCGTCCTGGTGCGAGCCGGAGAACGCGGTGTGCACCAGATCGCCCACATACGGATGGCGCGGGTGCACCGGAATCTGGTTGCATTCTTCGACCACTTTACGCACGCCGTCGATGTCGGAGAAGTCCAGCTGCGGGTTGACGCCTTGGGTATAGAGGTTCAGGCCCAGGGTGACCAGGTCGACGTTGCCGGTACGCTCGCCGTTGCCGAACAGGCAGCCTTCGACGCGATCGGCACCGGCCATCAGGCCCAACTCGGTGGCGGCGACGCCGGTACCACGGTCGTTGTGAGTGTGCAGGCTGATCAGCACGCTGTCGCGGCGTGATACATGGCGACCGAACCATTCGATCTGGTCGGCATAGATGTTCGGGGTCGACACTTCAACGGTGGCCGGCAGGTTGAGGATCACCTTGTTGGTCGGGGTCGGATTCCACACCTCGATCACGGCGTCGCAGACTTCAACGGCGAAATCCAGCTCGGTGGCGCTGAAGGTTTCCGGCGAGTACTGGAAGGTCCACTGGGTTTCGGGCTGCTGGGCGGCGTATTTGACGAACAGCTTGGCCGCGCTCACGGCGATCTCTTTGACGCCGGCCTTGTCCTGGTTGAAGACGATCTTGCGGAACGACGGCGAGGTAGCGTTGTACAGGTGAACGATGGCTTTCTTGGCACCGCGCAGGGATTCGAACGTGCGTGCGATCAGGTCTTCACGGGCCTGGGTCAGCACCTGAATGGTGGTGTCGTCCGGGATGTGGCCGTCCTGGATCAAGGTGCGCACGAAGTCGAAATCGGTTTGCGAGGCAGAAGGGAAGGCTGCTTCGATTTCCTTGACGCCGACGCTGACCAGCGTTTTCCAGAAGCGCAGTTTTTTCTCGGCGTCCATCGGCTCGATCAGCGACTGGTTGCCGTCACGCAGATCGGAGCTGCACCAGATCGGCGCGGCGGTGATGGTCTTCGAGGGCCAGGTGCGGTCGGCAATGTCGACGGTGGCAAAGGCGCGGTATTTCTGTGACGGGTCTTTGAGCATGCTCATGGCGAAAATCCTTTGAATGCGGCCGATGGAGAGGGCCTGCCGAAAAATAACTGAAGAAGAAGGGCGAGGCGACGCGATTCAGCCTGGCAGTCGGGCACTCACCAGGCAGAGGCTGGCGTGCTGGCGGAGCAGAATGTGGGTGTTTGCGTTGTTCATGGGGTCAACCCTAACCATTGAGGGAAAAGATGGCAAGGGTGTGGAAAAAATTGGTAGAAGTTGCCTTTAATCTGGCTTTATTGGATTTTTATCGCGGTGATGGTTGGCGAATGCATGGGTAATTGCTCACGGACTTCGATGAGCGCAATGGGTGGGTGTGTCATCGACGGCCCCTTCGCGGGCAAGCCTTGCCCTGTGGGAGCAAGGCTTGCCCGCGAAGGGGCCGGTGCTACTGGCATAGAACCCTGGAATCTCTCGCAGGTGATTGGTGGCAGCAAAGCGCGCTCGCGAACGACGCACCACTGCACTACGGTTGAAACGCCCCGATAAAAATCGCCGGATCGACTCGCGCGTCATTCAAGCTCACGTTCCAATGCATATGCGGCCCCGTCGCCCGACCGGTCGATCCAACCCGGCCGACCACGGCGCCGCGGGCCAGCGTTTGTCCAAGCTGCACGTCGATCTTGGACATATGACAGAACATGCTGATAAAGCCCTGGCCGTGGTCGACGAATACCGTATTGCCGTTGAAGAAATAATCGCCCACCAGGATCACCTTGCCAGCGGCCGGGGTCTTGATCGGCGTGCCTGCAGGCACCGCGAAATCCAGGCCAGCATGGGGATTGCGCTCTTCGCCATTGAAGAAGCGGCGTACGCCGAAGCGGCTCGACAGGGGACCGTTCACAGGCTTGTCGAGCAACAGATTGCTCGGTGTGCCGGGGCTGAAGCTGCGGTAGGCGGTGGTCTGGATCGCCAGTTCCTGGTTGATGCGGGTCAAGTCCTGAGGTTCGGGATTGACCTGGCGCTTGTTCTTGAGAGTTATGCGCTGCTCGGGATAGTGCTTGCTGGTGACCGTGAAGGGCACCTGGCGGGTGCCGTTGGCACTCTGCACGCTGAGCGTCTGGCTGCCGGGCTTGACCGTCAGCGCCAGGCCGACGATGGCGCGCCAGGTGTCCTGCTCCTTGACTACCAGCACCGGCTTGCCGTCGATAAAGGCCTTGGGTGCCATGGCCGCGGGGCCGAGGTCGACGACCGCGACGCCACCCGGCACCGGTTTGTCCAGCAAACGGGTGATGTAGCTGTCGGCCTGGGCCATGGACGAAAGGCACAATAACAGCAAGGCGATCAAGCGCATGGTTCAGTCCAGTAGTGACAGGGTGACCGGTGTCAGGTGGTTGTCTTCGACCCGCACGTCCAGCTCGCCTTCGCCCAGGCGGGCCTTCAGACGCTGACCGGTGCGGGTCTGTGCGGCGCTGCGGATGGCCTGGCCGTGTTCGTCCAGCAGGATGCTGTAACCGCGGCCCAGCGTCGCCAGCGGGCTGACCAGGTGCAGCGTCTGCATCTGTGTCTGCAACTGTTGGCGACGGTCTTTGAGGGTGGTGGTGATAGCCTTGGGCAGGCGTTGGTCCACTGCGTTCAGGCGTTCATGGTCACGCTTGAGGCGTTGCTCGATGGCGCGGCGCATCAACGTGTCGAGACCTGCCAGGCGCTGTTTGAGCAACGCCAAGGCGCGCCCAGGATGCTGCGTGGCCAAGCGTGCATCGAGATGAGCGAGGCGCTGTTTGCGTTGACCGAGGCGTTGCTCGAAAGCACGGCGCATGCGCATGTCCAGGTCGTCCAGGCGCTGGGCCTGCTGGCGCAGACGCTCGCCTGGATGGCGCAACCGGCGGGTCAGGCCTTCCAGGCGCAGACTGTGGTGGGCCAACTGATTGCGCATGCGCAGCAGCAGTCGGCGCTGCAGGTTCTCGATGCGCCGTTGCAAGTCGCTCATGTCCGGCGCCAGCAGCTCCGCAGCGGCGGATGGCGTGGGGGCGCGGACGTCGGCCACGAAGTCGCTGATCGATACATCGGTTTCGTGCCCCACGGCGCTGACGATCGGCGTCACGCAGGCATCGATGGCGCGGGCCACGGCCTCTTCGTTGAAACACCAGAGGTCCTCCAGCGAGCCGCCGCCCCGGGCCAGAATGATTGCATCGAAGCCGCGGCTGTCGGCCAGCTTGAGGGCACGCACGATCTGGTTGAAGGCTTCGCGCCCTTGTACGGCAGTAGGGATCAGGGTCAGCTCGACCTGCGGAGCGCGGCGACGAAACACACTGATGATGTCGCGAATCACCGCGCCAGTGGGCGAACTGACGATACCGATGCGCCGCGGATGAGCGGGCAGGGCGACCTTGCGCTCGCTGCTGAACAGCCCTTCGGCGCCGAGCTTGTCCTTGAGCGCCTCGAAGGCCTGGCGCAGGGCGCCATCACCGGCCGGTTCGACGGTGTCGAGGATCAACTGGTAATCGCCGCGGCCTTCGAACAGCGAGACCTTGCCACGCACCTTGACCGCCACCCCGTCCTTCAGCGCCTGGCGCACCTTGGCGGCGTTCTGCCGAAACAAGGCGCAACGCACCTGGGCGCCGCTGTCCTTGAGAGTGAAGTACACGTGTCCGGAAGCCGGCCGTGCGAGGTTGGAGATCTCGCCCTCGACCCAGATATTGCTGAACACGTCCTCGAGCAGCACCCGGGCACGGCCATTGAGTTGGCTGACGGTAAGCACTTCGCGGTCCAGACCGAGTCTGGCAAAGGGGTCTTTAATCATGCCGGGCATGATAAAGGGTTACCGACCCTGTAGCGAGGGGGCTTGCCCCCGATTGGGCAGGGGCAGCGCCATTAAGTGGCTGACACAATCAGGGGCAAGCCCCTGGCTACGGCACTGTGCGGTGGTATCATCGACAACTTCACTCGCTCAGAGGCCTGCCGCTGCATGAACACCCAAAGCATCATCGTCCCGCGTCTCTCCACTGTCCCGGTCCATGAACCGCGAGCACGGGCGATTCTGCGCTGGCTGGTGCGCAAGGAAATCATCCAGGAGGCGCTCACCACCTGCGGGCGCACCGGCAATCGCATGGCCTACGGTATCGGCCCAGGCGCGCGCAGCGTGGTACTGAAGCCGGAACTGTTGCCCTATGAGGACTCGGTCAACGGCCTGGAAGTGGTCACCGATCGCTGCATCTTCACCCCGGACGTCGGTTTTCTCCACGAAGCTGGCTGCGCCGAGTGCCGCCGCGAGGTCGGCGAGGCGCTGTTCGATAGCCTCGAAGACTGGATGCCGGGCTACACCGACAACTTCACCTGCCCCGAATGCGGGCATGAAGACGACATAAATGGTTTCCTGTTTCTGCAACCATGTGCCTTTTCCAATCTAGGCTTCATCTTCAATAACTGGCAGGCAGCAGGGTTGCAGCAAGCGTTCGTCGACGAGTTCGCCGATTGGCTCGATCAGCCCGTGGCCAACGTCTCGGTGATACTGCGAGACAGCTGAAGCCGTCGCTGCCAGTAAATGGCGTTGCCACGAAGGTTTACCTTTCATCCATCAGCATGTATAGGTACAATGGCGCGCTTCCATTTTTCCCGCCCGGGAGCTCCCGCGATGCTGCGTATCAGCCAAGAAGCACTGACCTTCGACGACATCCTTCTCGTACCCGGTTATTCCGAAGTACTGCCCAACGAAGTCAGTCTCAAGACCCGTTTGACCCGTGGCATCGAGCTGAACATCCCCCTGGTTTCAGCTGCGATGGACACCGTCACCGAAGCCCGTCTGGCCATTGCCATGGCACAGGAAGGCGGCATCGGCATCATTCACAAGAACATGACCATCGAACAACAGGCCGCGGAAGTCCGCAAGGTCAAGAAGTTCGAAGCCGGCGTGGTCAAGGACCCGATCACCATCGAGGCCGACGCCACGGTTCGTGATCTGTTCGAACTGACCCGCCTGCACAACATCTCCGGCGTACCGGTGCTGCACGATGGCGACCTGGTCGGCATCGTCACCTCACGTGACGTGCGTTTCGAGAATCGCCTGGACGTCCCGGTCCGCGAAGTCATGACCCCCAAAGAGCGTCTGGTCACCGTCCGTGAGGGCGCTGACAAAGCCGAGGTGCGCGAGCTGCTGCACAAGCACCGCCTCGAAAAGGTTCTGATCGTCGACGCCAACTTCCAGCTCAAGGGCATGATGACCGTCAAGGACATCGAAAAGGCCAAGGCCTACCCGCTGGCCAGCAAGGACGATCAGGCTCGCCTGCGCGTTGGTGCTGCGGTCGGTACCGGCAAGGACACCACTGAACGCGTCACTGCGCTGGTCAATGCCGGCGTCGACGTGATCGTGGTCGACACCGCTCACGGTCACTCCAAAGGCGTGATCGACCGCGTTCGCTGGGTCAAGCAGAACTTCCCGGACGTTCAGGTCATCGGCGGCAACATTGCTACCGGCGCAGCCGCCAAGGCCCTGGCCGAAGCGGGCGCTGATGCGGTCAAGGTCGGTATCGGCCCGGGCTCGATCTGCACCACCCGTATCGTCGCCGGTGTCGGCGTTCCGCAAATCAGCGCGATCGCCAACGTCGCCGCTGCATTGGAAGGCACCGGTGTGCCACTCATCGCCGATGGCGGCATCCGCTTCTCCGGTGACCTGTCCAAGGCCATCGTCGCTGGCGCCTACTGTGTGATGATGGGCTCGATGTTCGCCGGTACTGAAGAAGCACCGGGCGAGATCGAGCTGTTCCAGGGTCGTTCTTACAAGGCCTACCGTGGCATGGGCTCGCTGGGCGCCATGTCCCAGGCCCAGGGCTCTTCGGACCGCTATTTCCAGGACTCCTCGGAAGGCGCCGAAAAACTGGTACCCGAAGGCATCGAAGGCCGCGTCGCCTACAAAGGCTCGCTGGCCGCGATCATCCATCAACTGATGGGTGGTCTGCGTTCGTCCATGGGCTACACCGGCAGTGCCGACATGGCGCAAATGCGCACCAAGCCCGAGTTCGTGCGCATCACCGGTGCCGGCATGGCTGAATCCCACGTCCACGACGTGCAGATCACCAAGGAAGCTCCAAACTATCGCGTAGGTTGATAGTGATCGCGCTCCGGCCTACACGCCGGAGCGCGATGATGAATTTTAACCGGGGCTGTTTCTGACAGCCCCGTGTCGTTTCTGATTACAGACGAGAATGAGTCATGGCCCTCGACATTCACGCCCACCGCATCCTGATCCTCGACTTCGGTTCCCAGTACACCCAGCTGATCGCCCGCCGCGTGCGCGAAATCGGCGTGTACTGCGAGCTGCATCCTTTCGACATGGACGACGCCGCGATCCGCGAATTCGCCCCTAAAGGCGTCATCCTCGCCGGCGGTCCCGAGTCGGTCCACGAGGCCGACAGCCCGCGCTGCCCGCAGGCGGTGTTCGACCTGGGCGTGCCGGTATTCGGCATCTGCTACGGCATGCAGACCATGGCCGAGCAACTGGGCGGCAAGGTCGAAGGTTCCGATCTGCGTGAATTCGGCTATGCCCGCGTCGACGTGGTTGGCAAGAGCCGCCTGCTGGACGGCATCGAAGACCATATCGACGCCGACGGCCTGTTCGGCCTCGATGTGTGGATGAGCCACGGTGACAAGGTCACCAAAATGCCAGCGGACTTCCACATTCTGGCCAGCACCCCGAGCTGCCCGATCGCTGGCATGTTCAACGACGAACGCGGCTACTACGGTGTGCAGTTCCACCCCGAAGTGACCCACACCAAACAGGGCGGTCGCATCCTGTCGCGCTTCATCCTCGATATTTGCGGCTGTGAAGCACTGTGGACACCGTCGAAGATCGCCGAAGACGCCATCGCTCAGGTCCGCGCTCAGGTCGGTACTGACAACGTCCTGCTGGGCCTGTCTGGCGGCGTCGACTCCTCGGTCGTTGCCGCGCTGTTGCACAAAGCCATCGGCGACCAGCTGACTTGCGTCTTCGTCGACAACGGCCTGCTGCGCCTGCACGAAGGCGAGCAAGTGATGGCCATGTTCGCCGAGAACATGGGCGTCAAGGTGATCCGCGCCAACGCTGAAGATCAGTTCCTCAACAACCTGGCCGGCGAGTCCGACCCGGAGAAGAAGCGCAAGATCATCGGCCGCACTTTCATCGACGTATTCGATGCGCAATCGAGCAAACTGGACAACATCAAGTACCTGGCCCAGGGCACCATCTACCCGGACGTGATCGAGTCGGCTGGCGCCAAGAGCGGCAAGGCCCACGTGATCAAGTCTCACCACAACGTTGGTGGCCTGCCGGAAGAGATGAACCTCAAGCTGGTCGAGCCGCTGCGCGAGCTGTTCAAGGACGAAGTGCGTCGCCTCGGTCTCGAGCTGGGTCTGCCGTACGACATGGTTTACCGCCACCCATTCCCGGGCCCGGGCCTGGGCGTGCGCATCCTCGGTGAAGTGAAGAAGGAATACGCCGACCTGCTGCGTCGCGCCGACCATATCTTCATCGAAGAACTGCGCAAGGCCGACTGGTACCACAAGGTCAGCCAGGCTTTCGTGGTGTTCCAGCCGGTCAAGTCGGTCGGTGTTGTCGGTGATGGCCGCCGTTACGCCTGGGTCGTGGCCCTGCGTGCGGTGGAAACCATCGACTTCATGACCGCGCGCTGGGCGCATCTGCCGTACGAGCTGCTGGAAACTGTCAGTGGGCGAATCATCAACGAGATCGAAGGGATTTCGCGGGTGACGTATGACGTGTCGAGCAAGCCGCCTGCGACGATTGAATGGGAGTAGGATTGCTTCGTAACTAATTAATTTTTATATAAAAAAACATGATAGTTACGATATTTCCTATGTTGTCAATGGCGTTGGCCATGGTGCTCAGTGCAAGCATCACTAGAAAAGCACATCGATACCATGTTCAGTTGGACAGTGCTGGTATGGTATCGAGTGTGCTCATCCGCGCAGAGGAAGTAATGGCTGGCGGGAGTTCTGATTCAGCAACAAGGGCGCAGCCCATGGCTAACACGATGTTTACTGACTGTGCGAAACGAAATAATCGCTTGATGCTGTGCGATTATTCTTTTGCTGGAATTGATAACGTAGCCCTCAAACCTCCCTCTGTCCGGTTTACCAGTTCGATACGACCGTTCAAACGCATGGCGATTGTGTTGACGATGGTTAGCCCCAAACCGGCTCCTTGCGCCGTTCCACGGCTATAGAAACGCTCAAACAATCGCTCTCTACATGACTCATCAATTCCCGGCCCTTGGTCGTCGACGGTCAAATGACAGAAGCCATCAGCCTGGTTCAGTTGCACAGCGATTACCCCGTGTTCGGGAGAGAAATTGGCTGCGTTGGTGATCAGGTTGCTCAGCGCGATGTCGATGGCGGCAGGGTTGGCGAATACATAAAATGGCTGGTCGCTGACATCGAATATCAGTTCAAGCTTTTTGCTCAATAACCACGGCGCCAACTGCACGAGACTATTACGCACGGTTTCGCTGAGGTCGATGCGCTGTAGCGGTTGTGGATTGGGTTGGGGTTCCAGTCGCGCCATGGTCAGTAACTGGTTGACCAGTCGGCTGGTGCGATCAACGCCTGAGATGAGGAATTCCAGCGATTCTCGACGTTCCTGCTCTGTGCCTGCCTCCAGCAGGTTTTGCGCGTGCACCCGCAGCACGGCGAGTGGCGTACGCATTTCGTGGGCTGCGTCGGCAATGAAGCGTCGTTCGCGGCCAAGCACTTCTTGAATCTGCGCGAGCATGCGGTTGAGCGCCGCCTGCATGGGCTCTAGCTCGCTGGGCAACGGTGCCAGTTGCAATGGCTCAAGTGAGCCGCTGTGACGGGCACGCAGGGTCTCGGCCATGTTTGCCAAGGGCTTCAAGCCCCAGCCTATAGCGAGCCAGACCATCGCCGCGAGCAGCAAACTGCCGACGATGTTCGGCCATAACGTATGACGCACGATGCGGTCGACCAGATCCGCGCGCACATCATCGCGCTCGCCAACCCAGATGCGCATGCCGTTTTGTGGGTCTTCAAGGAGGAATGCGCGCCAATGACGATGGTTCAAATCCACCACATCACTGAAACCCGGTTGCGTCGGGGGTGAGCCGAAGGACGGCGCGCTGGCAGTGTGCACCAATACCTCACCGTCAGGGTTCCATACCTGAAAAGCAATTTTCCGTTCGTAAGGATGACCATCGCCGCGCGGCACCGCTTCGCCCAGTGCGGTATTGAAGGCCCGGTACAGTTCGGCGTGCTGCTTGCTCGCCAACGGCATGCGCATCACGCCTTGCAATAAGCGCGCGTTCTGCGCCAGTTGAGCATCGTAAACCTCGGCGATTTCATGATTGCTATCGTGCAGGTTAAAGGTGCTCAGCACTGCCAGACCGGCAAGCAGCAGGCCAATGATCAGTGTCAATGTGCGGCGGCGTATCGATGTCATCAGCGCTCCTCCACTAGATAGCCCACACCCCGAATGGTACGGATCAGATCAGTAGAGAACTTTTTGCGCAGGTGATAGATGTGGACTTCCAGAGTGTTACTTTCCGCTTCTTCACTCCAGCCATAGAGCAGTTGAATCAGCTGATCTCGAGTCATCACCCGGCCCGGAGGTGACAGCAGTTCATGCAACAACTGATACTCCTTGGGCGTCAGTGCTACGGGATGGCCCTGGTAGCTGACCTGCTGGGTGCGGGGGTTGAGGATGATACCGGCATGTTCGATCAGAGCTTGCGCGCGGCCGGCACTGCGCCGCAACAACGCTCGCAATCGCGCCTTGAGTTCGGCCAGGTCGAACGGTTTGATCAGGTAGTCGTCGGCACCGGCATCCAGCCCTGCGATGCGATCTTCGGTTGCATCGCGGGCGGTGAGAATCAACACCGGCAGGTTCGAGCCGCTATCGCGCAGGCGCCGCAGTACTTCTAGACCGTCCATGCGTGGCAAGCCGAGATCCAGTACAGCGACATCGAACGTTTCGCTGAGCAGGGCATGCAGCGCGCTGCTGCCGTCCTTGAGCCAATCGACCGTGTATCCCTCGCGCCCCAGCGCTTGATGGATGCCTTCACCTAGCGCCACATCATCCTCAATCAGTAATACACGCACGAGGACTCCTGGTCAGTCGGTTTTCTTGTTGACGTCTACCAGCAGAGTGGCGATCTCTTTGCGGCGTCCGGCATCTGCCGTTTCACGGCCGGGACGCGGCGCCGCTTGCTGGGCTTTTTGCAGCGCTGCTTTTGCTTCAGCGTAGCGTTTCTGACGGTAGAGGTGATCGCCCCAGAAGTACAGGCTGTCGATGCCGTCGGGGTTGAGTTGCAGCGCCTGCTTGAGCAACTGTTCAGCTTTGTCGCTATCACCGAAACTGATGGGCCAGCCGGGCACACGATCATACAACGCCGCCAGGCTGGTATAGGCCGAGCCTTGCAGAGCCTTGGGGTCGAGGGTCAGGGACTTTTCCAGGTCGGCCTTGGCTTCCTTGGCTTTTCCCAGCGCTCCGAGTCCGCCTTCGGCACCGGCCCAGCTGCTGGTGACAATGCCTTTCCAGATCCAGGCTTCGGCCACCGCCGGGCGCTGCGCAGTGAACGCCTGGGTTTCGCTGGACAACTGCTCGAACGCGGCGGCGCGCTGTTTTTCAGCCACTTCATATTGGATGTGCGCCCAGGTTTGTTGAATGCTGCTCAGGCGTTGCTGGTCGGCGGCCTCCAGCGCCCAGACGCTTTGGCTGAGGGTTGCGATCAACAGGCACGCGAAGATTTTTTTCATGGTTTGAGAGTCTCGTTGTCGGATTTTTCGCTGAAGCGCCGGATCAGGGGCAGCTGCTTTCGCAGACCTCGATCGACAAGATGCGGGAGCAAATTGTTGAGTCGCACAAAGAAGCGTTCGGGCCAGCCCAGGTACAAGTCGCGGCGGTCACCGGCAATTGCATGGATCACCGCCGAGGCCACGGTTTGCGGGTCATCGACATTGGCCTTGAGCGCATCGTTCAGGGCTTGCGCCGCCGCGCTGTTCATCGACGTGCGGGTTGCCCGCGGTGCGACGTAGAGCACATTGACCCGGGTGTCGGCCAGCTCTCGGCGCAACGCTTCGGAAAACCCGCGCAGGGCAAACTTGGTCGCGCAATAGCTGGCGTAACCGGCATAGCCGATCGAGCCATAGGTCGAGCCGACGTTGACTACCATGGCGCTATCGGCCTGCTTGAGTAGCGGCAGCAATAGCTTGGTCAGGCAAATCGGCGCGTTGATATTCAACGCGAGCATCGCATTGATATCACTGTCGTCGAGCTGTTCGAGCATGGCGAAGTGATTCACCCCAGCAGCGTTGATCAACAGATTGACTCCGCCAATTTCTTCGGCGGCGGCGAGTACTTTGCGTTGGTCGCTTGGCAGTGTCAGGTCAGCTGCGACCCAGCACAGGGCCTCAGGGTAGCGTTTGAGCAGCGAGGCCAAGGCTTCCTGATGCCGCGCCACGGCCAATACCCGCGCACCGGCGGCGCACAAGGCTTCGGCGATAGCCATGCCGATTCCGCCACTGGCACCGGTCAAGACCACGCGCGCGTTACGCAGCTGCATGTTCAATCTCCGGGTCACGAGGCAGGCCGCGAAACATGTCGGTGTACAGTCGGTACACGACTTTTGAAGCATGAATCACTGCCGCTCGATCCTCAGGATCTTCCAACTGGTTCATCAGGCGGCGATAGGTTTGCATGTGTTCGATGTCGAGCGAACCATGAGAGCTCAGGTAACTGAAGGCGGTTTCCGGCAACGCCAGGCGCTCCCGAATGCTCCCTGCCGCGTGTGTGGCCAGGGCGATGCTGGTGCCTTCGAGGACATTGACCATGCCGAACAGACCCACCGGGTTGCCTCGGGCGATCAGGTCATAAAGGAAGCTCACCATTAGCTCAATCGGAAGCGAAGGCTCGCCATCATGCACGGCTTTGCGATCACCTCCGCAGGCTGCAATGTCGTTGAGCACCCACTGTTCGTGGCCGTATTCGTCTTCAATGTACTCGCACACAGCTTTGCGCAACCATTCCAGACGCGTCGGCAAACGTGCACCGCACGCCATCATCAACGGCACGGTGTGGCGCACGTGATAGTAGGCCTGTGCGAGAAAAGCCCGATAGCTATCGAGGCTTACCTTACCTTGCAACGCATCGAGGATGATCGGCAGATTGAACAGCTCGCGGCGTTCATGCTGTGTGGCTTCTTGCAGGGTGTCGAAAAAACTCATGATGCGGATTCCTCTCGGACAACGGATTCGGTCAATTGGGCGTGGTACTGCGCGACAATGGCATCGCGGCGTGGGCGGCCATTGGCAGTTAGATAGCCATTGGCGGCGGTGAAGGGTTGCGGCAGGCGGGTCCACTGATGCACCTGGGCGTAATCGGGCAACGCCTCGTTGGCTTCGGCGACAGCAGCGGCTAGTTCGGCATCGGTGCAGTCCGGGCGATGCGGCCAGAGCAGGGCGTGATTGCGCGGCAAGGACTCGCCGTAAACAAACGCCTGGGCGATGTGGCGGCGCTGGGTCAGCTCGGACTCGACCCATTCCGGGTTGACGTTGCGCCCGTAACTGGTGACGAACTGATGCTTCTTGCGGCCCTTGAGATAAAGAAAACCTTCCGGGTCGAACTCGCCCAGGTCGCCGCTCGGCCACCACTCATCGGCGTACGGTGCGTCTCCTAGATAGCCGAGCAACGTCGAGCCCTTGATTAGCACTTCACCGTCTTCGGCCAACCGCACTTCGACATGGGGCAGCGGTCGACCGACACTGCCGGGTCGGAGTGCGCCGGGGCGGTTGAGGCACACCACTGACGCGCATTCGGACAAACCGTAACCTTCAAAAACTGGTAAGCCGACCCGTTGCGCACGGTCCAGCAAATCTTTGGAAACTCGTGCACCACCAACCGCAGCAAAGCGCAGAGTTTGCGGGGCGAAGGCTTTCTGTTCGGCGGCGCTGACCAGCATCAGTAACAGCTGTGGCACCAGAATAAGGCTATGCGGCGCACGCCCGGCGAGATAACCCAGCAGGTGCGGAATATCGACGCCACTGGCGCCCTGAATGCCGAGGGTTTTCTGGCTCGGCAAACTGAGCATCGCACCGGCATACAGCGCGGCATAACAGCCTAGGTTCTCCAGCAGTATCGCCAACGGTAGTAGCGCCAAGTGATGCTGCGGCCGGGTGGTTTCGCTCGCCTGATCCAGCTCTCGTGCGACCCGCAGCAAGCTGTCGGCACTCAGGCAAACACCTTTCGGCGTACCGGTGGTGCCGGACGTGAAGGTCAGTTTGGCGGTGCCAATCGGCATGTGTCTTTTGCTGGTAAAGGCGCGGCACCAGAACTCGCCGCGTTGCTCATAGCCCGCAGCGCGCAGTTCGGGGTCCAGCTCCGGTTCGGCAATCACGCGTTCGGCCTGACTCTGCTCCAAGCAATGGGCGCGTTGTGCCGCGCTGAAAAACGGCGGCAGCGTCACGCAGGTCAACCCTTCGAACAACACCGCCAGATCCCAGAGCATTGCGTCGACGCCGTTGTCCAGCGCCAAGGCGACGACTTCCACCTGCTCATCGCGCAGGCGCTCCTGGCGATACAGCACTTCTGCATACAGGGTGGCGTAATCGAGTTTCAGCGTATCGCCCCACAGCGCGGTCGCGCTGTCATTGCTCCGGGCATGCTCACGCAAGGTTTCCTGAAAGCGTTGCAGTTCAAGCGACATGGCAGGCTCCTTCAGTCGGGGTCGGCAAACCCAGGCGGCTGAACAGGCCGCTATTGCGTAGGTGGACGAACCCGGCGCGGATGTCGCCGACGTGCACCCATGGTTTACTCTCGTAATAACTGCCCCAATGTTGACGCTCGTCACCCAGTCGATCCGGATCAGCGGCGCACAATGTCACGGGTTTCAGGCCGAGACGACGGAAGCTGTTAACCAGTCCGATATTGCCGGTGAACGTCACCCATTCCAGGCCACCCATGGCCAGCAGATAGGTGATGGCGATGATGCTCAGGCGCGCGCTGCCGGTATCGCTAGCCGCCAGATTGCCAACCTCGACAATGGCATTTCGGTCTACCGCGTGATCAGCGGCCGCGCTAATCAATGGCTCGATCGGCTCCTCCAGATACCGCTCCAGAAATAGCGTCTCAAGGTGCGCGCGACGCACACCGGCCACTGCGCACAACTGGCCCTCACCGTTGTGCATGCCGAACAGCTCGGGCATGAAGTGGCGGATGTCGGCGCCGTGGGCCTTGTGGAAACGCTGCTGGATAAAGTCTTCGAACGTCGCTCGCAAAGCGTCGTTCGGCAAAGCACCAGCCAAGGTTAACGGTGACGTTTCAGCTTGGCCAAAATGCAAGGGCAGGGGGATGTTCCAGTCGAAATCGAGCATGGGCCGAACGCCTTCCTCAATGAGATTGAGCGAAGTATCCAAGCCATTTCTTAACGAAGTCTGAAGGTGAAAGAGGAATAACCTTTGGGTCGATCTTCAGACTCTCTTAAGGCAGGACGAGCAGGGTTACGCAGCCGGTTCAAGGAAACCGGATCAACGGTCCCTCACAACAATCAACAGGCGCTTCTTATGACCAGCGACACCTCCGTGACCCGATATGGAAAACTTTCAATAGCCCTGCACTGGCTGATGCTCTCCCTGTTCGTCGGGGTATATGCCTGTGTTGAAATCAAGGGTTATCTGCCCAAAGGCAGCGAAGCGCGGGGTTTGCTCATGGGCTTGCACGGCTTGTTTGGTACAACCATCTTCGCCCTGGTGTGGGTTCGCCTGGTCGGGCGCCTGAGCCCAAGACCACCAATCACCCCAAAACCACCGGCTTGGCAGACCGCTATCGCGCATCTGACACACCTTGCGCTGTACGGGCTGATGATCGCAACGCCCATCCTCGCCTGGCTGATGCTCGCCGCTGGCGATAAGCCATTTCCGTACTTTGGCTTTCACGTGCCGGCACCGGTAGCCATTGCCCCGGACTTCGCCAAACAGCTCAAGTACTGGCATGAGCTGGTTGGCACTACAGGATATTGGTTGATCGGTTTGCACGCTGTGGCGGGGCTGTTTCATCACTATTGGGTGAAGGACAATACGCTGGATAGGATGTTGTTTGAACGAAATTCATGAAGGACAGCTGTTGGCCGATTTCTGTCAGTCTTCACAGCCAGTACCGGCCAGAAGCTGACGGATTTGTAGGAGTCGGAGCAGGCTATTCTTGACGCTGAGGGCATTTGCGAACTAGGGGCGATTGATGAAAGACCGTAGTCACGATGAGGCAATGGCAGAGCTTTTCCAGGTCGATCCGTCTTTTGCGGCGGATCTGCTGGCCGAGGTTGTTCGTGATGGGAATGCGGGTGAGTTGGCCATTACCCTTAAGCCCGCTTAGTTGCGGGCTTTTTGCTTTCTCGATGGAGTATTTTCAACATTACTGGCACTGGGCTATAGCACACTTGCACTATAGCGAAGCCAACCCCCGCTCCTTAAGCTGAGCGAGCATAAATATAAAACTCTGCTGAAAACACATGCAAGGTAACCTCATGTCCGTAATATATAGAAACACATTCAGGAACGGAGTTGGAATGTGCCTGTTGGTCGCTGTTTTGACCGGTTGTGCAAACTCGAACGATTTGATGGGGAATATGAATACCTTCGGTGTCGGCGCGAAGAAATATGATATGGATTATCTGAATAAAACGCTTCTTGTGGGTAAAACCACCAAGGCCCAAGTCCTGGAGCTATTTGGAAAGCCGACAAGGGGCGGTTCGGACCTGAGTGCACAGAGCACCTGGACCTATGAAAAAAGCCAGGAAGGCCTCGAGAAGTATTTGAACATCGCCCACGGCTACGTACCGCAGGAGATGGGTCAGAAACTCTCGGCTGCCCAGTATCAGGTATTCAAGGCGCAAGTCGCGGTGAATGATGCCGGCACCTTGGCAGGCGGATCACCTGCCAGACAGGGGCTTAGCCTGGATATCTATTTCGATCACGATGTGGTCCAGGGCTTTAGCGTGCCCCAATAGTGGCCCGTTTGCCGCCGCTGCCCACTTCAGCCACCAATCACCGAATACTTGACCGCTGCTGCCGCCCGCGATTTCACGTTGAGACTGCGCAGCAGCGATGACACATGGATGCGCACGGTGAAGGGCGAAATCGCCAGCGCCTTGGCGATTTCCTTGTTGGTCTTGCCTTCTGCAATCAGCCGCAACACATCTTGCTGGCGCGGCGTGAGCACATTGGTTTCCAATGGCAGCAGGCCGGAGGGGGCAAATTTCACCAGCACTTCACCCTGGCGGATTGCCAGGAGCGCCTCAGCGATTTCATCGGTGGTGATGTTCTTGCCGATAAAGCCATCGACGCCGAGCGCCATGATTTTTTCGATCAGCGCAGGGTCGTCCACCATCGACATCACGATCAGCGTGGTACTCCGCAACTGTTGACGTAATTGCGCCAGGTCGGCGAGGCAGGTCAGGCCGGGAAAGCGCAGGTCCAGAATCAGGGTGTCGATTTCCTCTGCGCTGTGGAGGGCGGCTTGCACACTCGGGAAGTCACCGACTTGTTGCAATTGTGCCTCGGGCATCAGGCGTTGGACGGTGCGCATCATGGCTTCGCGAAACAATGGGTGGTCGTCAGCAATTATTATTTTACATGGCATTCATTGCCCTCCTGGGCCGTCCTCTGCTGATAGTTCAAGTCGGCGTGCCGATAAGCGGCTGGATACTGAATGGTACGGATACTTAAAATAACAATATAAGGAGATTCCCATGGCTTTTGAAAAAAGCGCGGAGCTCGATCAGGCCAACTTTCGAATCATCGTGACATTGGTGGCCATTGTATATGTTGGCGCTTTAGGATTTCTGCCTGGGCACAGGATGGAAACCTATCTTCCAATTATTATGTATTGCTTGTTGTTTCTAATTGCCTCTGTGGCGTTTCGCTATGTCATCGCCCATTGGCCCGGGCATTATCCGCTGCGCCGCGTTCTAGGTATGGTCCACGACTACACCGGCACTTCGTTCGGCCTGGTCGTCGGAGGAGAGGCCGCACTGGCGCTGTACGCCGTGATCGTGTGGGTCAACCTGGGAAACGGCATGCGTTTCGGCTCGCGCTACCTGGCGATTGCCACTGGCTTGGCGTTGCTCGCGCTGGTCGTCGTCTATTGCCTGACACCCTATTGGCAAGCGCAGCCCTTCATGGTGCTGATGCTGATGGTGACCAGCACGGTGATCCCCGGTTATGCCCATCTGCTCTTGAAGCGTACCCGCAAGGCCTCGGAACAGGCCGCTGCCGCCAACCGGGAGAAGTCGCGCTTCCTGGCCCAGGCCAGCCATGACTTGCGCCAGCCGATTCACTCCATCGGGCTGTTCACTGCCTGCCTGCGCGAGGCGCGGCTGGGCGATGACGAGCGGCGGCTGGTGGATAGCATCGACCGCTCCCTGCTCAACGTGTCCCAGCTGTTTCGCTCGATTCTCGATCTCTATACCCTCGACAATGACCGCGTGCAGCCCAGGCTTCGGGCGGTGCACCTGGGGGAGCTACTGAACGAGCTGGTGCGCCAGAACGCCGAGGCTGCGCGTTGGGCGGGTGTGGAAGTACGCTTGCGGCCCTGTGCCCATTGGGTTCGGGTGGATGCAACGTTGGTGTCCACCATGGTCCAGAACGTCCTGTCCAACTGCTTCAAATATGGCGCCGGGCGACCCGTCCTGATCGGCGTGCGCCAGCGGGGCGGTACGGTGGCAATCATGGTCCACGACCGCGGCAGGGGGATTGCCCAGGCGGACCTGGCGAAAGTGTTCGAAGAGTTCTATCGGGTCCGACAGCGGCGCGACACTGATGTTGAAGGCGTCGGCCTGGGGCTCTCGATCGTCAAGCGCCTCGGACAGTTGATGGGCGTGGAGGTAGCCATTCGTTCACGCCTGGGCCGGGGCACGTCAATTTGTTTCTCAGGCTTGCCGCTGACGCGTGAGCCGGTACCACTTCTCCATCGCGAATCCCCCCAGCAGGCCGGACTGTTGACGGGCCTGAAGGTGTGCCTGATCGAGGATGACCGCAACGTGTTGCTCGCGACCCAGGCCCTGCTGGAGCGCTGGGGATGCTCGGTGCAGGCAGCCTTGAGTGATGAGAACCTGAACAGCGATTGCGATGTCATCATCGCCGACTACGACTTGGGTGCCCATGCCACCGGCATCGAATGTATTGACCAGCTTCGCGAGCAACGTGGCTGGGCGGTGCCGGCGCTGATGCTCACCGGGCACGACATCGAGACGCTTCAAGCGCAGTTGCACGGCCGCCAGATCACTCTGCTTTGCAAACCCGTGCGACCCGCAGAGCTGCGCGTTACCTTGCGCGACCTCGCTCACAGCTCACCTCGCCAATATCGGTCGAAGGCCTCGGTTGCCCCTTAGCCCAGCCGAATGCTGGCTACATCGCGGCCAGTCGAGCCATTATTGCTTGGTGCATTGCGCGCCCATGCCCATGCCCATCGAGCCGAGAGCAACCATGGCCCCACTCGGCAGTTCACAGGCGTAATCGCCGGTCGCTGTCTTGGCCGTGAAATAGGTAGTGCTGCTGTCGTTGCGTACGTTCGAGATGTGGCTTATCGGCTTGCCAATGCTGGTTTGGGCCCTGCTTTTGAGGTCGTCTTCAGTCGGTTTGATGACTTGGCAGCCGGCCAGGCCGAGCATTAATGTGCCGAGGAAAGCAAGGGAGTGGGCGGTGCGAAATGGCTTCATAGGTACCTTTAGGTGGATGCGAAAAATGCCCGCAGATTTAATGACGAAGGCACCTGGCGAGCAATTAGGGCGGATGTGCTAATGGCGTGTTGACCACATAAATGCCTTGAGCAAGCGCTTTGCGATAAGTCCCGTACTTTTCTTTCAATAAACCTGCCTACGTAGGCTTTCCTGCTACAAATTGTTTCAATGCGAATCATTCCCTGATGGCCGGTGTATCTTGTTCGCCCTTTATGCCCATCCGGGGCGCCATGTCGTCGCCATCAGGAATATCCGCTCATGTCTGTTACCCGCCGCCAAATTCTCACGGGCGTGGCCGGCCTTGCTGTGGTCGGGGTGACTGCGGGCGGGCTGGGGCGTTATTGGCTGGGGCGTTCCGATCCTGAGGTCGGGCACGACTATCAGCTGATTGCCGCACCGCTGGACGTCGAGTTGGTACCGGGGCATACCACCCAGGCTTGGGCGTTCGGGCCGAGTGCGCCGGGCACTGAACTGCGCGCGAGGCAGGGCGACTGGCTGCGGGTGCGATTCATCAATCGGCTGCCGGTCGAAACGACCATCCATTGGCACGGCATCCGCTTGCCGCTGGAAATGGACGGGGTGCCTTATGTCTCCCAGTTACCGGTCAAACCGGGCGAATTCTTCGACTATCGCTTCCGCGTGCCGGATGCTGGCAGCTATTGGTACCACCCCCATGTTGCCAGCAGCGAAGAACTGGGGCGCGGGTTGGTGGGGCCGTTGATCATAGAAGAGCGCGAACCTACAGGTTTCGCTCACGAGCGTACCGTAAGCCTGAAGAACTGGCACGTGGACGAGCAGGGGGCCTTCCTGCCTTTCAGTATTGCCCGCGAAGCGGCTCGCAATGGCACGCTGGGACGCCTGTCCAGCGTCAACGGCGTGCATCTGGGCGTCGTCGACTTGCCGGCGGGCGAGGTGGTGCGGGTCCGCCTGCTCAATCTGGATAACACCGCCACGTACAGGATCAATCTCAGAGGCCAGTTCGAGGCGCGGATCTACGCGCTGGACGGCAACCCGATAGAACCACGCGATCTGGACAAGGAGTATTGGCTCGGCCCCGGCATGCGCATCGATCTGGCCATTCGCGCGCCGGCGGCCGGCGAGGTGATCGCCCTGCGCGATGGCCCGGTGCGGCTGGGCACGTTTCGGGTGGTCGCACCGGTCGAGCACTCGGCTACCACCCGCGACTGGCCGCCAGCGTTGCCGGCCAATCCGGTATCCGAGCCGGACCTGTCCAATGCCGAAAAACTCAACTTCAACTTCGAATGGGTTGGCTCCGTCTCGGTAGATACCGATAATGGTCGCCCGCCCAGCCTCTGGCAGATCAATGGCCAGGCCTGGGATATCACCGACAAGACCTGCGCCGATCGCCCCATCGCGCGCTTGGTCAAAGGCAACAGCTACATCCTCGAATTGAAGAACATGACCCAGTACCAGCATCCCATCCACCTGCACGGCATGAGTTTCAAGGTGATCGCATCCAATCGCCATGAAGTCATTCCGTACTTCACCGATACCTACCTGCTGGGTCGCAACGAGCGCGCCCAGGTGGCATTGGTGGCGGATAACCCGGGGACCTGGATGTTTCACTGCCATGTGATCGACCATATGGAAACCGGCCTGATGGCCGCGATCGAGGTGGCCTGATGCGTCAGCCATTGATCGTCGACCGCAGCCGCGACCGGGATTTCATGCTCGAGGCGTTGGCCTTGGCCGCCCAGGGCGCAGCGCTGGGTGAGGTGCCCGTGGGGGCAGTGCTGGTGCAGAACGGCGAAATCGTTGGCCGTGGTTTCAACTGCCCCATCAGCGGCAGCGATCCCAGCGCCCATGCCGAGATGGTCGCCATCCGCAACGCCGCCCAGTCGGTGCAGAACTATCGGCTGCCGGGCAGTACACTTTACGTCACGCTGGAACCTTGCAGCATGTGCGCCGGATTGATCGTGCATTCACGAATCGCGCGAGTGGTGTACGGCGCGCTCGAGCCCAAGGCGGGGATCGTGCAGAGCCAGGGACAGTTCTTCAGCCAAGGCTTTCTGAACCATCGGGTGGTGGTTGAGGGGGGGGTGTTGGCGCAGGAGTGTGGGGCGATTTTGAGTGAGTTCTTCAAGGCCCGTCGCGCGAAGCTCTAGGCGCTGGCCAATCAAAGCGGCGGCGTCTGCTCCGGTGCCTTGGTCTTGTCGATCCCCGGCACATGCAGATTGCCGTCGGCGACCTGGCTGCCTTCGAGTTGCGGCTGCGTCACCCAGGTGAGGATGTCGTAATAGCGGCGGATGTTGGCCACGAAGTGCACCGGCTCGCCGCCGCGGGCGTAGCCGTAGCGCGTCTTGCTGTACCACTGCTTCTGCGCCAGGCGCGGCAGCATCTTCTTGACGTCCAGCCACTTGTTGGGGTCCAGGCCTTCGTTCTGCGCCAGCTTGCGGGCGTCGTCCAGATGCGCCGAGCCGATGTTGTAGGAGGCGAGGGCGAACCAGGTACGGTCGGGCTCAAGGATGCTGTCATCGAGCTGGTCGCGCACATAGGCGAAGTACTTGGCGCCGCCGATGATGCTCTGCTTGGGGTCGAGCCGGTTGGACACGCCCATGGCCTGGGCGGTGCTCTGGGTCAGCATCATCAGGCCGCGCACGCCGGTCTTGGAGGTGACGTCCGCCTGCCACATGGATTCCTGATAGCCGATGGCGGCGAGCAGGCGCCAGTCCACCTCTTCAGTCTTGGCCGAAGTGCGGAACTGCTTCTCGAATTTTGGCAGACGTTGCTGCAGGTGTTGAGCGAAAGTGGTGGCGCCGACATAACCAAGTACGTCGACATGGCCGTAGTAGCGATCCTTGAGGCGCTGCAGCGTGCCGTTCTTGTCGACGTTGTCGATGTAGCGGTTGAGCTCGTCCAGCAGGCTGTTGTCTTCGCCTGCCGCCACGGCCCAGCGTTGCTGACGGGCATCGCCGAGGTCGAAGGCGACACGCACGTTGGGGAAGTACACCTGGTTCATGGCCACTTCGTTGGAGTCGACCAGGGTCAGGTCGATCTGGCCCTCGTCGACCATCCGCAGCAAGTCGACCACTTCGACGGCGTCGGACTCTTCATATTGTATTTCAGGATATTGCTTCTTCAGCTCGGCGAGCTGTTCGGCGTGACTGCTGCCCTTGAGTACCATGATCTTCTTGCCCACCAGATCGGCCGCTTCGGTCGGCCGCGATTGGCCGTTGCGGTAGATGATCTGCGGGGTGACCTCAAGATAAGGGTGGGTGAAGCGTACCTGCTTGTCGCGCGTCGGTGTGCTGACCAGACCCGCAGCGGCCAGCACCGGAGCTCCGGGTTTGCCGAGGCGTCCGAACAGATCGTCGAGGTTGTCGGCGGTCTCGATTTGCAGCTTGACGCCCAGATCGTCGGCGAAATGCTTGACCAGTTCGTACTCGAAACCGGTTTCACCATTTCGATCCTGGAAGTACGTTGCCGGGCTGTTGCGGGTGACAACGCGCAGGACTCCATCCTCCTTGATGCGCTCCAGTGTGGTGGTTTTATCCACGCAGCCATTGAGCGCCAGGAAGATACCGAGTACGCCGAGCCATCTGGCGCAGCGCGAGCGTGAAACTCTCTGGGCAAACATCGGTGCAGTATACGCAAAGCGCGTCCGTCGCCATATCTCGACAGAATGGGGATGGTCTGCTATGCGGGGTGCTCAGTTGCGTGAGCCCCTGATGCTACAACTGTGGGAGCGGGCTCTGCCCGCCAAGCTTCTGAGGCATAAAAGCTCGCGGGCAGAGCCCGCTCCCACAGGGGCCGACACGCGGATTGGTACTGCGACACCGTTTCGGGTGCCGTGAGCAACGGTTTAGGCTAGAATGCACGGCCTCAAAGCACACCCCTTCTCGAGGCTGTCCCGAAGATGTTGATCCTGCGCGGCGCTCCTGCCCTTTCTGCCTTTCGCCACGGTAAATTACTCGAGCAACTGAGCCAGAAAGTCCCTGCTGTTACTGGCCTGTATGCTGAATTTGCCCACTTCGCTGAAGTCACTGGCGAATTGACCGACGAGCAACAGCACGTCCTGGCTCGTCTGCTCAAATACGGCCCGAGCGTGCCGGTGCAGGAGCCTGCCGGGCGCCTGTTCCTGGTCATGCCGCGCTTCGGTACCATTTCGCCTTGGTCGAGCAAAGCCAGCGATATCGCCCACAACTGCGGGTTGAGCAACGTCTCGCGGCTTGAACGCGGTATTGCCTTCTATGTCGCCGGCGAGTTCGATGCCGCCCAGGCACAGCTGGTGGCGGACGTGCTGCACGACCGCATGACCCAGATCGTGCTGGGCAAGCTTGAAGAGGCCGCCGGCCTGTTCAGCCACGCCGAGCCCAAGCCGCTGACCGCCATCGATGTGCTCGGTGGTGGCCGCGCCGCGCTCGAAGCCGCCAACGTTTCGCTGGGCCTGGCCCTGGCCGAAGACGAAATCGACTATCTGGTCACCAGCTTTGTAGGACTGGGGCGCAACCCCCACGACATCGAATTGATGATGTTCGCCCAGGCCAACTCCGAGCACTGCCGTCACAAGATCTTCAACGCCAGTTGGGATATCGACGGCCAGAGCCAGGAAAAAAGCCTGTTTGGCATGATCAAAAACACCTACGTGATGCACAGCGAAGGCGTGCTGTCGGCCTACAAGGACAACGCTTCGGTGATCGTCGGCAACGTTGCCGGGCGTTTCTTCCCGAACCCTGACACCCGCCAGTACGGCGCGGTGCAGGAGCCGGTGCATATCCTGATGAAGGTCGAGACCCACAACCACCCGACCGCGATCGCCCCGTTCCCCGGCGCGTCCACCGGTTCCGGTGGCGAGATTCGCGACGAGGGCGCGACCGGTCGTGGTGCCAAGCCCAAGGCTGGTCTCACCGGCTTCACCGTGTCCAACTTGAATATCCCGGGTTTCGAACAACCTTGGGAAAAGGCCTACGGCAAGCCCGAGCGCATCGTCACCGCGCTGGACATCATGCTCGACGGCCCGCTGGGCGGCGCCGCGTTCAACAACGAATTCGGTCGTCCGGCGCTGACGGGCTATTTCCGTACGTTCGAGCAGACCATCAACACCCCCCACGGTGAAGAAGTCCGCGGTTACCACAAGCCGATCATGTTGGCTGGCGGCATGGGTAACATCCGCGCCGAACACGTGCAAAAAGGCGAGATCACCGTCGGCTCCAAGCTGATCGTGCTCGGTGGCCCGGCCATGCTCATCGGCCTGGGCGGCGGCGCTGCCTCGTCGATGGCCACCGGTGCCAGCTCGGCGGACCTGGACTTCGCCTCGGTACAGCGCGAAAACCCGGAAATGGAACGCCGCTGCCAAGAGGTCATCGACCGCTGCTGGCAGTTGGGCGACAAGAACCCGATCAGCTTCATCCACGACGTCGGCGCGGGCGGTCTGTCCAACGCCTTCCCGGAACTGGTCAACGACGGCGGCCGTGGCGGTCGTTTCGAGCTGCGTAATGTGCCGAACGACGAGCCAGGCATGGCGCCGCTGGAAATCTGGAGCAACGAATCCCAGGAACGTTACGTCATGGCCGTCGACGCGGCCGACTTCGAACGCTTCCAGGCCATTTGCGAGCGTGAGCGCTGCCCGTTTGCAGTAGTCGGCGAAGCCACAGCCGAGCCGCAACTGACCGTTACCGACAGCCACTTCGGCAACAACGCCGTGGACATGCCGCTGGAAGTACTGCTGGGCAAGGCGCCACGCATGCACCGCAGCGCCGTGCGCGAAGCCGAGCTAGGCGATGATTTCGACCCGAGCACCCTGGATCTCGCCGACTCGGTGACCCGCGTGCTGCATCACCCGGCCGTGGCCAGCAAGAGCTTCCTGATCACCATCGGCGACCGCTCGATCACCGGCCTGGTGGCCCGTGATCAGATGGTCGGTCCTTGGCAGGTTCCGGTGGCCGACGTCGCCGTGACCGCCACCAGCTTCGACGTCTATACCGGTGAAGCCATGGCCATGGGCGAGCGTACGCCGCTGGCGCTGCTGGATGCTCCGGCCTCCGGGCGCATGGCGATCGGCGAAACCCTGACCAACATCGCCGCCTCGGCGATCGGCAAGATTTCCGATATCAAACTGTCTGCCAACTGGATGTCTGCTGCCGGTCATCCGGGCGAAGACGCTCGTCTGTACGACGCGGTAAAAGCGGTCGGCATGGAGTTGTGCCCTGAGTTGGGCATCACCATTCCAGTGGGCAAGGACTCCATGTCCATGAAAACCCGCTGGAGCGATGAGGGCGTCGAGAAGAGCGTCACCTCGCCGATGTCGCTGATCATCACCGGCTTCGCGCCGGTCACCGATATCCGCAAGACCCTGACACCGCAACTGCGCATGGACAAGGGCGAGACCGATCTGGTGTTGATCGACCTCGGTCGCGGCCAGAACCGCATGGGCGCCTCGATCCTCGCCCAGACCCACGGCAAGCTCGGTGCCCAGGCGCCGGACGTCGATGACGCAGAAGACCTCAAGGCCTTCTTCGCCGTGATCCAGGGCCTGAATGCCGACGGTCACCTGCTGGCCTACCACGACCGTTCCGACGGCGGCCTGCTGACCAGCGTGGTCGAAATGGCCTTCGCCGGTCACTGCGGCCTCAATCTGCACCTCGATACCCTGGCCCACAACGCTGCGGAAATCCCTGCCATCCTTTTCAACGAAGAGCTGGGTGCCGTGATCCAGGTTCGCCAGGATGCCACCCCAGATATCCTCGCGCAGTTCAGTGCAGCGGGTCTGGGGGGTGATTGCGTCGCGGTGATCGGCCAGCCGGTCAACAACGGCGAAGTGCGGATCAGCTTCTACGGCGAAACCGTCTTCAGCGGCGAGCGTCGTCTGCTGCAGCGGCAGTGGGCCGAAACCAGCTATCAGGTCCAGCGCCTGCGTGACAACGTCACCTGCGCCGAGCAGGAATTCGATGCCCTGTTGGAAGAAGACAACCCGGGCCTGAGCGCCAAGCTGGGCTTCGATGTCAACGACAACATCAGCGCGCCGTACATCAAGAAAGGTGTGCGCCCGCAGGTGGCCGTGCTTCGGGAGCAGGGCGTCAATGGCCAGGTCGAAATGGCTGCGGCCTTCGACCGTGCCGGTTTCAACGCCATCGACGTGCACATGAGCGATATCCTCGCCGGTCGCGTCGATCTCAACGAGTACAAGGGCCTGGTCGCTTGCGGCGGCTTCTCCTACGGCGACGTGTTGGGTGCCGGTGAAGGCTGGGCCAAGTCGGCGCTGTTCAACGCCCGTGCTCGTGATGCGTTCCAGCAGTTTTTCGAGCGCACCGACAGCTTCACCCTTGGTGTGTGCAACGGTTGCCAGATGATGTCCAACCTGCACGAGCTGATTCCGGGGTCGGAGTTCTGGCCGCACTTCGTGCGCAACCGTTCCGAGCAGTTCGAGGCGCGGGTGGCCATGGTTCAGGTGCAGGAGTCGAACTCGATCTTCCTGCAGGGCATGGCCGGTTCGCGCATGCCGATCGCCATCGCTCACGGTGAAGGCCATGCCGAGTTCGCCAGCCAGGACGCGCTGCTGCAAGCGGACTTGTCCGGTTGCGTGGCACTGCGCTTCGTCGACAACCACGGCAAGGTCACCGAGACCTATCCGGCCAACCCGAACGGTTCGCCGCGCGGGATCACCGGTCTGACCAGCCGCGACGGCCGTGTGACCATCATGATGCCGCACCCGGAGCGGGTATTCCGAGGCGTGCAGAACTCGTGGAAGCCTGAGGACTGGAACGAAGATGCCGCCTGGATGCGCATGTTCCGCAACGCCCGCGTGTGGGTTAACTAAGGCGTGTACAAGCTGGCCTTTTTCGTTCCGCCCAGCCATCTGGAGGCCGTCAAACAGGCGGTCTTCACGGCTGGCGGGGGACGCCTCGGTGCCTATGACCAGTGTTGCTGGCAGGTGCTGGGGGAGGGCCAGTTCCGGCCACTGGACGGCAGCCAGCCGTTCATTGGCCAAAGCGGCATCGTCGAAAAACTCGTGGAGTGGAAGGTCGAGCTGGTGGTCGATGAAGGCATGATTGCCGACGTCGTCACCGCGCTCAAGGCTGCCCATCCCTACGAGACGCCGGCCTATGAGGTGTGGCGGCTCGAAAGTTTTTGATACGCGATAATCCTGCTCCATGGCTACTGGCGCCTTCGCGGGCGAGCCTGGCTCTCACAGTGCAGAGACCTTGAGTCGTATGCCTGTGGGAGCACAGCTTGCTGGCGAAGCGGCCGGGCCGGCTGCCGCGATAACTGCACTAAGGCTGCTGTACAGTCGCTTTGAGCTGCTGCGTCTCGCTATGCCCACCCCCTCGAACCAGGCCTAGATTGACCCCGTTCTCGGTGTCCTTGCCGAATGAATCCTTCAACCCCTTCACCAGATCCAGCGGTGCATTCGAACCGTTGATGCCGGCTTCTGCCCGATAGTCCTGACCGCTGAGGTCGGTCTTCTTCACTGCACCATCACCCAACTCGACACTGCTCGCAGTCAGGCTCGCACCCGTCAGTGTGGTGTTGCCTTGCACCTGCAGATCGATGTTCCGGGTCGCCGTCAATGCGGTGGCCTGGAGTGCGGTATTGCGATGTTGCTCCACGACATCGATGCCGACCGAAGGGGTTATGTTCGGGTCGATTTTCGACAGCCGCTTGCCAGCGGCTTCCTGCACCTTGGCACCAAAAGGCCCGGCCAGCGAGGTGGCGCCGTTGACCAGCCCTTGGGGGTTCTTCTCCCGGCTGAGTTTCAGGTCGACATTCACTGCCAGGCCGTCGACCTGGTCCTGGCGAGTTTCGACGTGCAGGTCGCCGCCGACAGTGCCGGTGATATTCCCCGCCTCCAGGTTGGCGCCGGCCAGTCGTGTGTCGTCAGCGCTATTGATCATCAGTGAGTCGGCCTTCAGCCGAGCGTTGCTATGGGTCGTGCTATCCAGTTGCTCCAGCCCCAGCTTTACTCGGCCGTAGACGCCTGAAGTATCGGCACTCGGGGCAGCGGGGTTGCTTTTGCTGTTGGCGCCAGCGCCAACGGCCATGTCGATATTGTCGCGATGGTCACTGGACTGCGCTGACTCGATCAGCACGCCGCCGTTGCTGGCGTCGACCTGCAGAGCCTGGGTGGTGGCTTGCAGGCCCTGCAGGTGCACTGCGTCGTCCGCCTTGGCGGCACTGGCGAAAGTGATGCCGTCGCGACCTTGGAACTCGGCGTTGTGAGAAGTCTGCGCCTGTTCGTCGACCCGCGCTGTAGTGAATGCCCCCCCCAGGCCGCCACCTTTGCCGCCTGCAGTCGGATTGCCGGAAGCGGTGATTTGCAGCGCGCCACCCATGCCTGAGCCTTTGGCTTCATGGGTGTCGGTGCTGGGCAAAACCTGCACCCGGCCATTCGCTTGCAGATCGATGCTGGCCGCTGGCTGCTGCGCGCTGCCAATGCGTGTGCCTTCGAGGCGCAGGTCATCCTCGCTTTTCAGGCGTACCTTGCCGGTCGTGTCGATCTGCGTGATCCGAGCCTGAGCGTCCTGAGTGTGGCTTTCCTTGCCATCAAGCTTGCTCAGCAGGCTCGCCGCTTTGCTGGCGCCCGGCGTCGTGCCGGCTTTCAGCTGACCGAAGCCGCCCAGGGATTGCTCGTCGACGCTCTGCCGGTCGTTGGCCTGAGGGGCCGAAAGTGTGCCGCCGCTGACGATCGAAACATCGCCCGAACCGCCGTTGATCCGCGTGCCCTCGTAGATCCCATTGGTGCCCAGCTGGATGGTGATGCCTTGCCGGCCGGTCAGGCTGCCCGGCACCGCGACTTGCTGGGTGGAGGCGTTGTTCATCGAGTCACCGACACTCAGGAGCTTGGCGTTGATATCGCTACCGGTGACGGTATCGACTCGTCCGGCGACCTCGACATTCCAGCGATCCAGGGTCTTTTGCTGCAGGTTGGCGGCCGCGAGCATCTGGTGTTCCTGGGCGATCATTTGGATCTTGCGGGCTTCATACTGGGAGGCCACATCGGTGACGGTACCCGGCACGTGCAGATCGATCACGTCGGCCTTGATCTGGGTGCCGCGCGCGGTTTTGGTGGATTCTTCGGCCTTGCGCTTCTGGTAACCGGCGGCGATGTCGATGCCCAGGCTCGGTGGGTCCATGGCGTCTTCGACGCCGTTCTGTTGCAGGCGGGTCTGTTCTTCGCCATTGACGGCCTTTTCTATCGGGCGAGTGATGTCCTTGTACTCGATGCTCAGGCCTGCCTTGCCTTCGAGGGTGACCTTGTCGGTGGTTTCGCGGGTCGTGTCGTACACCGCCTGGTTGTCGACCGTGCCAGCGTGCTCTTCATAGATGCCTTTGACGTCGATCCTGGCGCCGTGCTTTTGCACCAGGCCTGTGCCGTTGTCGGCAATGATCCGTGCAGTGCCGTTGATGTCCAGCTCGGTGGCTGCTGCCTGAGTACTGTTCTTGGTGACGCGCTCATGTTCGTATTTGCCTACCGAAGCGCTGCCGACACGATCGATTCCGCCCTCGACGCGTACATAGCCGCCGGAAACCGTCCGCTCCTGTTCGCTGCTGTGTTCGGCATCGGTGCTGAGGAGTTTCACCGCCTTGCCGCTAATCTCGACATCCCCATCACGCGTCTTGAGTCTGGACGAGTCGACCACTAGCTCGTCGCCGGCCTTGAGTGTCAGGCTATTGCCCTCAAGCGCGCTGCCCTGCACCCTCTCGTCAACGGTATGAATGCTGTCGGTGTTCTTTTCCCAGCCGACTTGCCCGGCGAACTGCTTGCTCCCCGGCTTGCCATCTTCGGCGACCTTGGTCTCACCCGCCGACGCGACGTATCCGTGAGTCGTGCGGGTGTTCTTCTCGACGACTCGATCCTTGACCGGCTCGATTTTCACATCACCCCCGGCTTCGATCGTCACTTTGCCGTCCGCGATCAGCGTTGAACCCTTGACGGCGATATCCTGGGACGCCACGACCTGGAGATTGCTCTCGGCGCGCACTTCACTACTCTTGTTGAGCGTTTCTTCGCGCTCATGACGACGGTCGTCCTTGAACAGGCCGAACACCTTGCTGTTGTCCTTGCTGGTCTCGACCTTGCGAATGTTCTCGACACTCTCGATGAACACCCCGTCCTGCTTGCTGATCAACAGCGCGTCCTCGCTGCCTTTGACCTGACTGCCGCGCACGGCCAGCCGCTCCGTGTCGATGATCAGCTTGCCGCCGGCCTCCACCGTGCTGCCTTGGTGGGTCACGCGCTGGTCGCCATCCTTGGCGGTATCACCGAAAAAATGCCCGGACACCAAGTCGCCTCGATAGCGCTTGTCACTCTTGCTGTCCTTCAAGGCGACCGTGTCGATATCGACGCTGCGGGCCTTGATCGTCATGTCGGTGCGGCTTTCGAGCGAGCTGCCACTGAAGCGCAGTTTGCCGCCGCTTTGCAGGTCGATATCGCCACCGAGCAGCATGCTTTGCTCGGCGGTTTCCTCGATCGTCTCTTGGCGAGTGTCTTGGCGCCATAGGTGCTTGCGGTGGGCGCTTCGTTCATCCACGTGCTTGCGATCTATCGCCGCCTCGATCTGCAGATCACCGCCGGTTCTGACCTCCAAGTGGCCGTTAGCCCGCACGAAAGCACCGCGCACGATAGCGTTTTCGCCGACCTCCACCTTCATGTCTGCGGCGGCGGTGAACAGGCTGCCGAGCTGCTGGGTCTCGGTCGTGGTGCGATCGCGGTGATAGGTTTCGGTGGTCACGAACCAGGCTTTGTTTTTCCAGTTTTCGTTGTCCTTGGCAATGGTTTCGCGGGTCGCCGCGTCCAGATAGAGGTTCTTGCGGGTGCGCACATTGATGTGGCTACCTGAGGCATCCAGCGCGCTCAGGTGCATATCGCCCTCACTGCGCAGGTCCAGGCGGCCGGCGCCTGCATCGAGGCGGGTGAGTTTTATGTGATTGGCGTCGCGTCTGTCCCCGCTGAGATGCAGCTCACCGGCCGAATGCACCTGCACGCCGTCGCCAGCCTCGATCTGCGGTGAGGCAAGCCGTACGCCGGCGCCCTGCGCGGTGCTGACGATACGAATGCGCCCCGCACGCATGGCACCGAACAGGCTGGCGTCGTAACGTTGCTCGGCCTGGCTGCGCTGGGCGGTCTCGACGATTTCTCCATCGTCATAGCGAAGGCGGTTGTTGCCGGCAATGATGTCCAGCTGGCCCTGGTTGGTCAGATCTCCGGTGGTCTCGATGCGCGGCGCAATCAAGCTGATGCTGCCCTGAGGGTTCTGCAGGCCTTCGGGGCCCACTTCCAGCAGGCCGTCACCGCGCAAGCTGTCGAGGTAGACGCCGCCGGTGCCGTCGATATCCGGTCGCCCGACCAGAAACGAGGCGCGCGGCGCGTTGATGAATCCCCCGCCGTTGACGTAGATGCCATTGGGGTTGGCAAGCACATAGTCGGCGGCCTGGCCGAAAATCTCCTGGGTGCCGAGGATACGTGACTGTTCCTGGCCAATGACATAGTTGAAGATCATGTCGGCGGCGCGCCCTTGATACTGCGGGTTCGCCGCCAGGTAGCCGGCGAGCTGCGACTCCCCGGCGCTGAGGGAATTGTTGATGACCACGCCCTCCCTGGCGACGTTGTAGAGCTCGAAGAAGTTGACCGAGTCGCCATTGGCGTTGGGCGCCACTGGGGTGATCACGGTGGCGGATCCATTGGGATCCACCCCGGCGATGGCGCCGTTGGGGCCGGGCGCCGGCTGGATACCGTCTTGTGCGCTGGCCAGCGCCGGGGCCAGCAGCAGGCTGGCGATGATCCAGCGCAGGGGATCGTGACGCAGGCGAAACAGGGGAAGAGGCAGGGGGATCATTGGCGTTTCTCTAGTTATTGTAGGTAGGGAGATCACAGTTTCAGCGCCAGCTCCAGGCGCCAGAACCCCGGTGGCCGGGATGCGCCAGGCAGGTACAGTGCGTGCTGATAGCCAAGGTTCAAGCGGGTATGGCGGTTGACCAGCGCGATGCCGGCGCTGGCGCCGGCCATGCGCGCTACCGACGCAAACGGATCGCGGATAGCACGCTGCAAGGGATCGAGGCGCCGCCAGCCGACGTCCAGCCCTAGCTGTGGTTCGAGGGACCAGCCGGCGCCAAGTCCGTGTTTGAGGATCAGGGTGTTGTTCCAGCTGGCGGCGGTGCTGGCTGCCAGCGACAGGTCCTGCAGGCCGCGCACGGCGTACTGCTCGGTGAGCACCTGCTGCTCGGCGGGGGGGAGCGGGTCGCGGCTGTATTGCGCGGCCAGTTGACTGCGCCATTGCCACTGCTGGCCGGCCCAGGGGCGCTGCGTCAGGTAGCCCAGCGACATGCGCCATTTGGTGAATTGCCCGCGTGGCGAGTCGGGTAGCGCGCTGGGGTTGCCGCCTGATTTGCGTATCACGTCGCGGTGCTGGGCATCGCTGCGCCAGTCGCTCAGTCCGCGGCTGACGCCCAGGTAGGCGGTCCAGATGCCTTGCTGGTTCCATAGCAGATTCAAGCCCGCTTCGGCATTCAGCAGTCGCGGACTTTGCGGCTCCAGCAATTGTTCGCCGATCCACGCGTCGGTGCGCTTGCGGTCGATCCGCACGGTGGCGCTCAGCAACCGTTGCTGATCCCGCCACAGGCTGCGTTCAAGCCCCATGCCCAGGGCGGTATTGCTGCCGTGGCTGAGTCTGGTGCCCGCCAGCCCGACCACCGGCATCTGGTATTCGGATCCGTTGGCACTCAGGTTGAAGCTCCAGGCCTCGAACGGTATGGCGTAGTAAACACCCAGGATGCGACTCAAGGCTGGAGCATGGGCGAACGTCTGGCCGGCGCTGAGGTAGATGAAATCGTTAAGGTGCAACGGGCTGTCCAGGCTAACCGTCAGTTGTGCTTGATGCCGGCCGGTATCGGGTTTGCCGGCGTTGTTGAAGTTGGCGTTCAGGCTCCAGCGCGAGGGGCGGCTGAGGGGGCGGATGACGATACGGCTGGCGCCCATAGCATCGCCGGGCTCGACGTCGGCGGTGAGGTCGAACGCCTGCAGTCGATTGAGTTGTTCCAGCCCGCGCTCCAGGTTTCGTAGCTGCAGCGGTTGCCCGAGCATGCCATTGAAGGCGCTGCGCAGTGACAAGGGCAGGCTTTGGTCGCTGACCTCGATCGACTCGACGAAGCCTTCGGTGATGTCGAGGCGCAGTGGCTCTCTATCGGCGGGGGGCAACGCCAACTGGGGACGGCTGGCGATATAACCTTTGTCGACATACAAGGCCGTGATGGCGGCGAGCAGGCGGTTGATCTGGTCGGTGTCGATGCACGCTGAAAGGTGCGGTGCGATAGCCTGGGTGATGTCTGCCTGGGCGATCAGGCGATTGCCGGTCAGGCGTATGCCGTCGACCCACCAGCAGCGTTGGCTGAAGGAGAAAGGGATGGCGGCCCGATTTGGCGGCGCCACCGAGGCGGGCCCCAGGAGGGGTGGCGGGCGCCTCATGCTGCGTAAACGCTGCCCGAGTTCGAGCTGTTCGCGCTGGCGCACCACACTCTGAGCGTCGATCAATGACTGTGCGGCCACTTGCGGGCTGAATAGCAGGACGAGGGCCAGGGCGGTCATGACCCCTGCACGGAGCCTTACAGAGCGCTGTAGAAGCGTGGCGGTCATGTGCCTTACCCGAATCTGATTGTTTCGGGCAACTCTACTGAGCGAGGCTATTTACGTCGGCCAGACGAGTCCTACAAGGGTGTCAGGGGAGGCTGAGCAGTGTGTGGGGTATTTCCTACAGAGGTACAAAACAGTTCAACGCGCAGGTATCAGGGGCGAATCTCGATCATCGTGCCGTCCTTGACCAGCGACCAGACCTCGCGCATGTCGGCGTTGTTCATGGCGATGCAGCCGTCGGTCCAATCCAGGGAGGCGAAGTACCATTCCGGGTAGTCGTCGCTGATCGGCGTGCCGTGGATCATGATCATGCCGCCTGGAGGGGTGCCTTCACGGCGCGCACGGGCGGCGTCATCGATATTGGGGTAGGACACGTGCATGGCCAGGTTGTAGCGGTCGCTGGTCTTGCGCCAGTCGAGCCAGTAGAAGCCCTCGGGGGTGCGGCGGTCGCCCTCGGCCAGCTTGGGCCCGCGGGGCTGCTTGCCCAGGGAAATCTTGTAGGCCTTGACCGGCTCGCCATGGCTTATGAGCTCCAGGCGGTGGGCGGATTTGATCACCAGCACCTTGTCGATGGCGATATTGGCCAGGGTGCGGGCAGGGCTGGCAGGCGCTGGAAGGGTGGTTGTCGGGGCAAAGGCGACCGAGGGCACTGGTGCTTTCAAGTTCGGTGCCCAAGCCGCTGCGCCGGGGGGCGTCGGCTTAGCGGCGTTGGCTGCCGGGGTGACGGTTTGCGCTCGCGACGAGGGTGCCGCGCTCGGTGCGACGGGCGCAGGCGCCGATACCGCGGCGATGGGCCGCTTGATTACCGTAACGGTGAGCTCTGCGCAGGCAAACGCCGGAAGAGACAGGCAAAGCAAGGCAAGCAACCAGCGCATTTAACGACATCCTGAATGAATACGCGCCCGCCGGGCGTCAGGTAGGGCTGCCCGGCAACGGGGCGAGCAGAGGGGGCAATGATTCGTTTCGAACCGGATAGTGATCCCTCAGCCGGTCAGCGAAGTAGCATTCTAGGGTACGTCCGACCGTTGGAAAAGCCAGATCCGACCAAGGTATTTCGCTTTCCTTGAACAGCCGGGTTTCGAGGCTTTCGCTCCCCACGGCGAAATCCAGATCGGCCAGCGTGGCGCGGAAGAACACATGTACCTGGCTGATGTGCGGCAGGTCGAACAGGGTGTAGAGCGCCAAGTCGTGCACGCGGGCGCAGGCTTCTTCGTCGGTTTCCCGACAGGCGGCCTGCTCGAGGGTCTCGCCGTTCTCCATGAACCCTGCGGGCAAGGTCCAGAACCCGTAGCGTGGCTCGATGGCGCGCCGACACAAGAGCACCTGATCGCCCCAGATCGGCAGGCAACCAGCGACTATATTGGGGTTCTGATAATGGATGCAGTGGCAGTGCTCACAGACAAAGCGCAGCCGGTTGTCGCCTTCGGGCACCAACTGGCTGACGGGATGGGCGCACTGGCTGCAGAATTTCATGGAAGGCCTCCTGATCGATGGGCCTATCTTGGTGCTTGCCGGGGTTTGCTGGCAAGCCACGCAAGCGAAGTGGCCAACAGCTTCAGTGCATATCTGCGCTCCTCTCACCGCAGCGCGGACCCATAAACAGCACTTGGGCGGCGCGTCGCTTTGGTGCATCATGCAGGGCAAGCAACGCATTGAGAGAAGCCATGCTGGACGAGCTACTTCGCCGTGTAAGCAGCCATACGCCGCGCACCCTGGAGACGGATCAGCGTTTTCCCGAGGCCGCCGTTTTATTGCCCATCACTCGTGGGGATACGCCCGAACTGGTACTCACCCTGCGCGCCAAGGGGCTGTCGACCCATGGCGGCGAAGTCGCCTTTCCCGGTGGGCGCCGCGATCCCGAAGACCCTGACCTCATGTACACCGCCCTGCGCGAAGCCGAAGAGGAAATCGGCCTGCCGCCCGGCCTGGTGGAAATCGTCGGGCCACTGAGCCCGCTGGTGTCCAAGCACGGCATCAAGGTCACGCCTTTCGTGGGGATCATTCCCGACTTTGTCGAATATCGCGCCAATGACGCAGAAATTGCCGCGGTCTTCAGCGTGCCGCTGGAGTTTTTTCGCCAGGACCCGCGCGAGCACACTCATCGTATCGATTACGCCGGCCAGAGCTGGTATGTGCCCAGTTACCGTTACGACGGCTACAAGATCTGGGGGCTGTCGGCGATCATGATCGTCGAGTTGATGAACCTGCTGTATGACGCCAATATCAGCCTGCATCGTCCGCCCGCGCACTTCACGCCGGTCTGACCCCGCGACCGAGGAATCTTTTCCATGATCTACCGCCTGGGCGATGACGCGCCCGATCTTGATCCCAGCAGCTGGACTGCGCCCAGTGCCACACTGATCGGCAAGGTGCGCCTGCAGGCCGGCGCCAGCGTGTGGTTTGGCGCCGTGCTGCGCGGTGACAACGAGCTGATCGATATCGGCGTGAACAGCAATGTGCAGGATGGCACCGTGATGCACACCGATGCGGGCGTGCCACTGACCATCGGCACCGGCGTGACCATTGGCCACAACGCCATGCTGCATGGTTGCACGGTGGGCGACTACAGCCTGATCGGCATCAACGCTGTCATCCTCAATGGCGCAAAAATCGGCAAGCATTGCATCATCGGCGCCAATTCGCTGATCGCCGAAGGCAAGGAAATCCCCGATGGCTCGTTGGTGATGGGCTCCCCGGGCAAGGTCGTGCGCGAGTTGACCGAGGTCCAGAAGCAAGGCCTGCGGGCGTCCGCCCAGCATTATGTCGACAATGCCCGGCGCTATGCGCGGGATCTCAACCCCGTGGACCCAGCATGAGCACTGAACGCGAACGCCCGGTGGCATCGCCCTGCATCAGCGTCTGCGCGCTGGATGACCACGACATGTGCACCGGTTGCCAGCGCACCGCGGCGGAGATCACCCGTTGGGGGCGCATGGACAACAACGAGCGGCGTGCAGTATTGGCTCAGTGCCACGAGCGGGCGAGGACGCAGGGGTTGCTGTTCAGTCAGTGACATCGGTGTGGAACGGGCCGTCCCTGTCGCGGGCAAGCCTTGTTCCCACAGTAGCGAGTCGTGCACCGGTGGGAGCAAGGCTTGCCCGCGATGAGGCCCTGGAGTCGAGCACAGGTGTAAACTGGATACCTTTCTCTATGCCTGCCCACAATCCCATGCCCTTCCTGATCGCCTACATCGCCAGCGTCGTGCTGATCAACTACGCTTTTTCTGCTGCGCCGCACCTGGATGTCATCTGGTCGGCATGGGGCGGGCTGGTGTTCATCCTGCGCGACATGGTCCAGACCCGCTTCGGTCATGGCACCCTCTTGGCGATGCTGGCGGCCCTGGTGCTGTCCTACATCACTTCCGATCCGGCCATCGCCCTGGCTAGCGCCACCGCGTTCGGCCTCTCGGAACTGATCGACTGGCTGGTGTTTTCCATCACCAAGCGGCCGTTGCATGACCGCTTGTGGCTGAGCTCGGCGCTGAGCATTCCGCTGGATACCTTCATCTTTTTCGGCATGATCGGCGCTCTTTTCCCCGCAGTGGTCGGCACGGCGCTGGTGTCCAAGTTCGCTGGGGTCAGCGTGGTGTGGATGATCATGCACTGGCGGGCACGGAAAAACCTCGCCCGGCGCTGAACAGTGGATGCCCGGTCATGTAAAATGCCGGGCTTTATCGGGTGGCTGCCCGGCGCCCGCGATCCCTCCTTATTGTTCGAGGACCTGAAATGACCCGTATCGGAACCCCCCTGTCGCCCACCGCGACCCGCGTCTTGCTGTGTGGCTCTGGCGAGTTGGGCAAGGAAGTGGTGATCGAACTGCAACGCCTGGGCGTCGAGGTGATTGCCGTCGATCGCTATGCCGATGCGCCGGCCATGCAGGTCGCGCACCGCAGCCATGTTATCAATATGCTCGATGGCGACGCCCTGCGTGCGGTGATCGAGGCTGAGAAGCCCCACTACATCGTCCCGGAAATCGAGGCCATCGCCACCGCCACCCTGGTGGAGCTGGAGGCTGAAGGCTACACGGTGATTCCGACCGCGCGGGCTACGCAGTTGACCATGAACCGTGAAGGCATCCGTCGCCTGGCCGCCGAAGAGCTGGACCTGCCGACCTCGCCGTATCACTTCGCCGATACCTTCGAAGACTACCGTGCCGCGGTGCTCGACCTGGGTTTTCCGTGCGTGGTCAAACCGGTCATGAGCTCCTCGGGCAAAGGCCAGAGCCTGCTCAAGGGTGAGGACGATATTCAAAAGGCATGGGACTACGCCCAGGAAGGCGGTCGCGCCGGCAAGGGCCGGGTGATCATCGAGGGTTTCATCGATTTCGATTACGAGATCACCTTGCTGACCGTTCGCCACATCGGTGGCACCACCTTCTGCGCGCCGGTCGGCCATCGGCAGGAGAAGGGCGATTATCAGGAATCCTGGCAGCCACAGGCCATGAGCCCGGTGGCGCTGGCTGAATCCGAGCGCGTTGCACGGGCGGTGACCGAGGCCTTGGGCGGTCGCGGGCTGTTCGGTGTCGAGCTGTTCATCAAGGGCGATCAAGTGTGGTTCAGCGAAGTCTCGCCGCGCCCGCACGATACCGGCCTGGTCACCCTGATTTCTCAGGACCTGCCGCAGTTCGCGCTGCACGCCCGCGCCATTCTCGGCTTGCCGATCCCGGTGATCCGTCAGTTCGGGCCATCGGCTTCGGCGGTGATTCTGGTGGAAGGGCAGTCGACGCAGACGGCCTTTGCCAACCTGGGGCAGGCGTTGAGCGAGCCGGATACGATGTTGCGTCTGTTCGGCAAGCCTGAAGTGAACGGCCAACGCCGCATGGGCGTGGCGCTGGCACGTGACGAGTCGATCGAAGCGGCACGTGCCAAGGCGACTCGCGCGGCTCAGGCGGTCAAGGTCGAGCTGTAAGCCCTGCAATCGGCACCCTGATGCGACGCTGAATGTGCGTCGCGTCGCCTGGCGCTTTCAAGGGCAAGCCTGGCTCCCACAGTGTATGACTCAACACCGGTCGATTCTGTAGGAGTCAAGCTTGCTCGCGAAGAGGCCGGTGTGGCTGGCCTAGATCTGGCTCAAATCCTCATCCCGCGTCTCTTTCAGGCACAGCACCGCCAGCACGCTGAGCACGGCTGCCGCCGACACGTACCCGCCGACATAACTCAAGCCGCCGATCGCCACCAGCTTCTGCGCGAAGAAGGGTGCGGCCGACGCCCCGACGATCCCGCCGATGTTGTACGCCGCCGACGCGCCGGTGTAGCGCACATGCGTGGGAAACAGTTCAGGCAGCAGGGCGCCCATGGGAGCAAAGGTCGCCCCCATCAGGAACAGCGACACACTCAGGAACACCAGCACGCCCGCCGTCGAGCCTTGGGTCAGCAGGGGTTCCATGCAGAAACCGCTCGCCACGGCCAGCAGACCGCTGACGATCAGCACCGGTTTACGCCCGTAACGGTCGCTGAGCCAGGCCGACAGCGGCGTCGCGGCCGCCATGAACAGCACGGCGAAGCACAGCATGGCCAGGAAGCCTTCACGGCTATAACCCAGAGTCGACACCCCGTAGCTGAGCGAGAACACCGTCGAGATATAGAACAGCGCGTAGCACACCACCATGGAGGCTGCGCCCAGCACCATCGGCTGCCAGTGCTGGCTGAACAACTCGACCACCGGCATCTTGACCCGCTCGTGCCGGGCAACGGCCTTGGCAAAAATCGGTGTTTCTTCGAGTTTCAGGCGCACATACAGGCCCAGCATCACCAATACCGCACTGAGCAGAAACGGCAGCCGCCAGCCCCAGCTGCGGAATTGTTCATCGCTCAGGCAGACCGCCAGTGTCAGAAACAACCCGTTGGCTAACAGAAAACCGATCGACGGCCCCAGTTGCGGGAACATGCCGAACCAGGCGCGTTTGCCCTTGGGGGCGTTTTCGGTGGCCAGCAGCGCCGCGCCGCCCCATTCGCCGCCCAACCCCAGGCCTTGGCCGAAGCGCAGCACGCACAGCAGGATGGGCGCCCAGGCGCCAATGACATCGTAGCCGGGCAGGGCGCCGATCAGCGTGGTGCACACGCCCATCAGCAGCAAGGAGGCCACCAATGTCGACTTGCGGCCGATGCGGTCGCCAAAGTGGCCGAACAGCGCCGAGCCCAAGGGTCTGGCCAGGAAGGCGATACCGAAGGTCAAAAAGGCCGAGAGCATCTGCGCGGTGCCGGAGGTCTGCGGGAAGAACACCGGACCGATCACCAGGGCGGCGGCCGTGGCGTATACATAAAAGTCATAGAACTCGATGGCCGTACCGATGAAGCTGGCAGTGGCGACGCGCGCGGCAGAGTTGGCCGGTGGCGCCGCGCTGGCCTCGTTATAGAGGGTCTGGCTGGTCATGCGGATAATCCCTGGCAGTCGTGCTGCGGCAAAGACGCCTGGGCGCAAGGCCGGGCTTCGCAGCAGCAAATTGTTATGGTTTTGGTGCGGGACAGGCGCCCCAGGGATGGGGGCGGGCGCAGGCCAGGCTCGGGGTGAGAGCGGCTGGCGGCAGACATGCGCACGAACTGTCAGGCGGGCTGACTGGCCGGATCACCTCAAGTGCGGGTGGGCACAGGTGTCGGCGGGCTGGGTAAGCGGCTCGATTATAGGAAGGCCGCCGCTCTGGATCAACGCTTTGTGTCTGGCGAGGCCTGTAGCGAGGGGGCTTGCAGGCGGTTTTCGCCGTCGAACAGGCCCCCGCTACAGCGCCGGCGGCAGGCTGCTGGTGTGCCAGACCAGTACGCGGGACACGCGGTTATCCTCGGTTTCGAGGATTTCGAGGCGATAGCGTCCCAGCTTCAGGCACACGCTGCTCTCCGGAATGTTCTCCAGCGCTTCGGTGATCAGGCCGTTGAGGGTCTTGGGGCCGTCGCTGGGCAAGTGCCAGCCCAGGCTGCGGTTGAGGTCGCGCAACGAGGCCGCGCCATCGATGACGAAGCGTCCGTCGGCCTGCGGGTGAATGTGGGGGTTGTCCTCGGCGTGCTCGTCTTCGAATTCGCCGACGATTTCTTCGAGGATGTCTTCCAGTGTCACCAGGCCCAGCACTTCGCCGTACTCGTCCACCACCACGCCGAGGCGCCGCTGTTGCTTGTGGAAATTGAGCAGCTGCATCTGCAAGGGCGTGCTTTCCGGCACGAAATAAGCCTCATAGCAGGCGCCCAGAAGCGCCTCCATGGTCAGTTCGCGGCGCGGCAGCAAATGGCTGATCTGGCGGGTGTTGAGCACGCGTTCGACCAGATTGATGTCGCTGTGGAAGACCGGCAAGCGGGTATGGCGGCTGGCGATCAGTTGATCGGTGATTTCTTCGAGGGAGTCATCGAGGTTGATGCCGTCGACATCGTTGCGTGGCACCAGAATGTCGTTGACGGTGATCTTGTCCAGTGCATGCAGGGTGTTGAGCAGGTGCGGTTTGTTGGCCCGCGCCTCGCTGGACAGCTCGTCCAGCACCGCGCGCGGTGATGGCGTGTCCTGGTCTGGGCCGCCGGTCCGCCTCTTGACCTTGAACGGTTTGGCCAACAGTCGCGCGAAGCCCGCCAGCAGCCAGGCGATCGGGTAGAGCAGCTTGAGCGGCAGGCGCAGCAAGGTGTTGCCCAGAATGATGAACGCCTCGGGATTGCGCCGGGCCAGCTGGCGCGGCAAGAACTCGGCGACGATCAGCAGCACGGCGGCAATGATCACTGCCGCCAGCCAGGCACCGCGGTCGCCCCACAGGTACATGCCCAGCGTGGTGGCGAGGGTGATGGTGGCGATCTTGCTGACCGTGACGCACAGCACCAGGCTGTCGAGCGGCGCGTGCAAGGTCGGTGCGTCCGGGGCCTTGCGTTTGCCCTTGGCGCGTTGATTGAGCTGGTGCTGGGAAGCTTCCACCGCAGTGAACAGCGCCGCCCAGAGCAAGGTCAGCACCAGCAGGCAGAAGAGGGGTGCCAGAGGCAAAGTGTCCATGATCCGCCGTCAGATGTGCAGGATGTATTCGCGTACCAGCTTGCTGCCGAAGTACGCCAACATCAAAAGGCAGAAGCCCGAGAGAGTCCAGCGAATAGCCTTGTGGCCGCGCCAGCCAAGACGGTTGCGCCCCCACAGCAGCACGCTGAAGACGATCCAGGCGAGGCAGGCGAGCAGGGTCTTGTGCACCAGGTGCTGGGCGAACAGGTTCTCGACGAACAGCCAGCCGGACACCAGCGACATCGACAGCAGCACCCAGCCAGCCCACAGGAAGCCGAACAGCAGGCTTTCCATGGTCTGCAGGGGTGGGAAGTTCTTGATCAGGCCTTTGGGGTGCTTGTGCTTGAGCTGATGGTTTTGCAGCAGCAGCAGCAAGGCTTGTACCACGGCGATGGTGAACATGCCGTAAGCCAGCAGCGACAACAGGATGTGCGCGAGGATGCCGGGCTCTTCATCGATGAACGGTACGGTACCCTTGGGCACGAATTGCGTCAGCAGCACCGTGATGATCCCGAGCGGGAACAGCAGAATGAGCAGGTTGTGTACCGGCAGGCTGAAGCACGCGACCAGCGTCAGGGCAATGACCGCTGCGGCGATCAGGCTGGCCGAATTGAGGAAGTCGAGGCTCAGCCCATGTGCCGTCCAGAGCTGAGGGAACAGCGCCGTACCGTGAGCGAGCACCGCCAGTGCGCCGAGCACGAACAGCAGTCGCCTGCTGGCCTTTTCGCCCTGACCGAGGCGCAATGCTTGATAGACGGTCGCAGCGGCGTATAAAAGGGCGGCGGCGAGGCTGGGTAACAGGCTGGGTGACAAGGGGGGCATAAGTCCTGACGAGCGGGCTCTAAAGGCGCGAGTTTGGCATAGAAAGCGCGCCGGACGAAAGACTGCGCTCACCGGCAGTGTCGGCCGGCCTCACTCTTGGTTATAATCGCCGCCCTGCCCTTGGAGCGGGCCCCTCGAGTGCGCTCGAGCCACCCGCTACCAAAACCTCGGTTCAACCGAACCTGTATAGGATCGCGCATGTTTGAAAATCTAACCGACCGGCTCTCACAGACGCTTCGCCATGTCACCGGCAAGGCCAAGCTGAATGAGGACAACATCAAGGACACGCTGCGTGAAGTGCGCATGGCGCTGCTCGAGGCCGACGTCGCCTTGCCGGTGGTCAAGGACTTCGTCAACGCCGTCAAGGAGCGTGCCGTCGGCACCGAGGTGTCGCGCAGCCTGACCCCAGGGCAGGCGTTCGTGAAGATCGTCCAGGCCGAGCTCGAAAGCCTGATGGGCGCCGCCAACGAAGACCTGGTGCTGAACGTCACGCCACCGGCGGTCATTCTTATGGCTGGTCTGCAGGGCGCGGGTAAAACCACCACCGCCGGCAAGCTGGCGCGCTTCCTGAAGGAGCGCAAGAAAAAGACCGTGATGCTGGTATCGGCCGACATCTACCGTCCGGCGGCCATCAAGCAGCTCGAAACCCTGGCCGGCGAAGTCGGTGTGACCTTCTTTCCGTCCGACCTGAGCCAGAAGCCCGTCGACATCGCCAACGCGGCGATTCGTGAAGCCAAGCTCAAGTTCATCGACGTGGTCATCCTCGACACCGCCGGTCGCCTGCACATCGACGCCGAGATGATGGCCGAGATCCAGGCCCTGCATGCCGCGGTCAAGCCGGCCGAGACGCTGTTCGTGGTCGACGCCATGACCGGCCAGGACGCCGCCAATACCGCCAAGGCCTTTGGTGATGCCCTGCCGCTGACCGGCGTGGTGCTGACCAAGGTCGACGGTGACGCGCGTGGTGGTGCCGCGCTGTCGGTGCGAGCCATCACTGGCAAGCCGATCAAGTTCATCGGTATGGGCGAGAAGAGCGAAGCGCTCGAGCCGTTCCACCCTGATCGTATCGCCTCGCGCATCCTGGGTATGGGTGACGTGCTCAGCCTGATCGAACAGGCCGAGCAGAATCTCGACAAGGACAAGGCCGACAAGCTCGCCAAGAAACTCAAGAAGGGCAAGGGCTTCGACCTCGAAGACTTCCGCGACCAGCTCGTGCAGATGAAGGGCATGGGCGGCCTCGGTGGCCTGATGGACAAGCTGCCGAACATGGGTGGCGTCAACCTGGCACAGATGGGCAACGCCCAGAGCGCTGCGGAAAAACAGTTCAAGCAGATGGAAGCCATCATCAACTCCATGACCCCGGCCGAGCGCCGCGACCCTGATCTGATCAGCGGTTCGCGCAAGCGTCGGATCGCCATGGGCTCCGGCACTCAGGTGCAGGACATCGGTCGCTTGATCAAGCAGCACAAGCAGATGCAGAAGATGATGAAGAAGTTTTCCACCAAAGGCGGCATGGCCAAGATGATGCGCGGTATGGGCAGCATGATGCCTGGCGGCGGCGGTGGCATGCCGAGGATGTAACAGAATTCGGTTCGATGGCGGCCTGTTGCCGCCGTCGAGCGATAGGCCCGCGATGCCGCGGGCTGCCTGGCCAAACGGCCAAAATCCGTTGTTCACAACGGTTTATGAGCAAATTTGCATTGCAAGCCTGTACCCCGGAATACCTTCCGGAAAAAGGCATTTGCAAATGTCCGTGTATTCCTTGAGAATATGCGGCCTTTCGGGCACCCGTGTGCCCGCTGTGCATTATGATTTGCAGCACCGACTACAGGAACGATGTTCAATGCTAACCATTCGTCTGGCTCGTGGCGGCTCCAAAAAGCGCCCATTCTACCAACTGACCGTAACCGACTCGCGTAACCCACGTGACGGTTCGCACAAAGAACAGGTTGGTTTCTTCAACCCTGTTGCTCGTGGTCAGGAAATCCGTCTGTCCGTGAACCAAGAGCGCGTCAACCACTGGTTGAGCGTTGGTGCACAACCTTCTGAGCGCGTTGCTCAGTTGTTGAAGGAAGCTGCCAAGGCTGCGGCCTGAGCAATATGAACGCGACGCCAGATTCCGCTGATGACTTGATCGTTGTCGGCAAGATTTTCTCGGTTCACGGCGTTCGCGGCGAGGTGAAGGTCTTTTCCTTTACCGATCCGATAGAAAACCTGCTCGATTACAAGACCTGGACGCTCAAGCGTGACGGCGTTGTGGTCAAACAGGTAGAGCTGGTCAGCGGCCGTTCCACTCAAAAGGATCTGGTTGCCAAGCTCAAAGGCCTCGACGATCGTGACGAAGCACGCCTTCTGTCCGGTTACGAGATTTGCATCTCGCGTAGCCTTTTGCCCGACCTGACCGAAGACGAGTACTACTGGTACCAGCTTCAAGGTCTGAAAGTCATCGATTTGCAGGAGCAACTGCTCGGCACCATCGATCACCTGTTGGAGACCGGCGCTAACGATGTAATGGTGGTGAAGCCCTGCGCGGGCAGCCTGGATGATCGTGAACGCCTGTTGCCCTATACGGCGCAATGCGTGTTGAAGGTCGATCTGGCCGCTGGCGAGATGAGGGTTGATTGGGATGCGGACTTCTAAGCGATGGCCAGCCTTCGCGTAGAAGTGATCACCTTGTTCCCCGAGATGTTCTCGGCCATCAGTGAATACGGCATTACCAGCCGCGCGGTAAAGCAGGGGTTGATGCAATTGACCTGCTGGAATCCGCGGGACTACACCACGGATCGCCACCATACGGTGGATGACCGGCCCTTTGGGGGCGGCCCCGGGATGGTAATGAAGATCAAGCCTCTGGAAGACGCTCTGGCCCAGGCCAAAAGCGCAGCAGGGGAAGCGGCGAAGGTGATCTACCTGTCGCCACAAGGCCGGCCGTTGACACAAGGCGCGGTGCAGGAACTGGCGACATCGGAGTCATTGATTTTGATCGCCGGGCGTTATGAAGGCGTTGACGAGCGGTTCATTCAAGCTCATGTCGACGAAGAGTGGTCGATTGGAGATTACGTGCTGTCTGGCGGCGAGCTGCCAGCCATGGTCTTGATCGATGCGGTTACACGACTGCTGCCCGGAGCTTTGGGGCATGCGGACTCGGCGCAGGAAGATTCCTTCACCGATGGTCTGCTGGATTGCCCGCACTACACCCGACCGGAGGTGTATGCGGATCAGCGTGTTCCCGACGTATTGCTAAGTGGCAATCACGCACATATCCGGCGCTGGCGTTTGCAGCAGTCCCTTGGGCGGACCTACGAACGACGTGCCGATCTTCTGGAAAGACGCTCGCTTTCTGGAGAAGAGAACAAGCTGCTCACGGAATACCTTCGTGAGCGGGACGATAGTTAACGTATCGATGGTAAATCGAGAGATTTTCCTTAGGAGCACAGCATGACCAACAAAATCATCCTTGCACTCGAAGCAGAGCAGATGACCAAAGAGATCCCTACCTTTGCCCCAGGCGACACTGTTGTCGTCCAGGTGAAAGTGAAGGAAGGCGATCGTGCACGTCTGCAGGCGTTCGAAGGCGTTGTTATCGCCAAGCGCAACCGCGGCGTGAACAGTGCTTTCACCGTACGTAAAATCTCCAACGGTGTTGGCGTAGAGCGTACTTTCCAGACCTACAGCCCGCAAATCGACAGCCTGGCCGTGAAACGTCGTGGTGACGTGCGTAAAGCCAAGCTGTACTACCTGCGTGACCTGTCTGGTAAAGCCGCACGTATCAAGGAAAAACTGTCCTGAGTGCAGTTTTGATCTGATAAAAAAAGCAGCCTTCGGGCTGCTTTTTTGTTGCCTGCGATTTATCGGCAAGGGGCAGGTAGAATGCGTGCAAACCAGTCTTCGAGTTTTTTATGCCCGCCATCGACCACCCGCTGATCGACCAGTACCTGGATGCCTTGTGGCTGGAAAAGGGGCTGTCCGACAACAGTCGCGAGGCCTATCGCAGCGACCTCGCGCTGTTCAATGGCTGGTTGCAGGAGCGTGGCGTCGAGTTGGGCAGCGCCGGACGCGAAATGATCCTCGATCACCTGGCCTGGCGTGTCGAGCAGGCCTACAAACCGCGATCGACCGCGCGGTTTCTGTCCGGCGCGCGGGGTTTCTATCGCTACTTGCTGCGCGAGCGGCTCATTGGCGTCGATCCGACCTTGCAGGTGGACATGCCGCAACTGGGCAAGCCCTTGCCCAAGTCTCTCTCCGAGGCCGATGTCGAAGCCTTGCTGCAGGCTCCGGACTTGAGCGAGGCCATCGGTGAGCGCGACCGGGCCATGCTCGAAGTGCTGTATGCCTGCGGCCTGCGGGTCACTGAGTTGATCAGTTTGACGCTGGATCAGGTCAACCTGCGCCAAGGTGTGCTGCGAGTGGTCGGCAAGGGCAACAAGGAGCGGCTGGTGCCCATGGGCGAAGAGGCTGTCGTCTGGGTCGAGCGGTACCTGCGCGGTGCCCGGGACCAGTTGCTGAACGGTCGGCCGAGTGACGTGATGTTCCCCAGTCAGCGCGGCGAGCAGATGACCCGGCAAACGTTCTGGCACCGCATCAAGCATCAGGCGCGGGTGGCCGGGATCTCCAAGTCGCTGTCGCCGCACACCTTGCGCCACGCCTTCGCGACCCATTTGCTCAACCATGGCGCCGACCTGCGCGTGGTGCAGATGCTGCTGGGGCACAGCGACCTGTCGACTACTCAGATCTACACCCATGTGGCCCGCGCACGCCTGCAGGAACTGCACGCGGTGCACCATCCTCGGGGGTGAAGGGGCATTGTGAAAAACATCGAGTTACGGCCTGCCTGTTCGGCCCGGCGTAGCGAATGTGATAGGCTTGGCGGGTCAACAAAGCCGGACCTCGAACGTCGCTCCAGGCGCGTCGCCATCGTCTCCGACTGTCCATACGTCGCCCCAGGAGTTCTCATGCGCGTAACCCATATTGTCGCTGCTGCTGCGCTTGCGCTGTTCAGCGTCGCGGCCTCGGCGGATACCCCCGAACAGGCCATTCGCAATACCTTGCAAACCCTCAAGCTGGATGTGCCAGTCGAAAGCGTGGCGGCCAGCCCGCTCAACGGCCTCTACGAGGTCAAGCTCAAAGGCGGCCGCGTACTGTACGCCAGCCCCGATGGCCAGTTCGTTATGCAGGGCTATCTTTATCAGCTCAAGGACGGCCAGCCGGTCAACCTGACCGAAAAGACCGAACGTGAAGCGATCGCCAAGACCATCAACGCCATTCCTCAGGCCGAAACCGTCGTGTTTCCAGCCGTTGGCGAGACCAAGTCGCACATCACCGTGTTCACCGACACCACCTGCCCGTATTGCCAGAAGCTCCACGCCGAAGTGCCTGAGCTGAACAAGATGGGCGTTGAAGTGCGCTATGTCGCGTTCCCGCGCCAGGGCCTCGATTCGCCAGGCGATCAGCAGCTGCAAGCGGTGTGGTGCTCCAAGGACCGCAAAGGCTCGCTTGAAAAACTCATGTCCAACAAGGATGTCGAGGCACCCAAGTGCGCCAACCCGGTCAGCAAGCAATTCGCCCTGGGCCAGTCGATCGGCGTCAATGGCACGCCTGCCATTGTTCTGGCTGACGGCCAAGTGATACCGGGCTACCAGCCAGCGGCTCAAGTGGCCAAGCTGGCTCTGGCTGGCGAATAATCACGCCAGGCAACAAAACATCAGGTCGCAACCCGTTTGCGACCGTATTTCACGGCCGACTCAGTGTCGGCCGTTTCATGGGGAGTTCAGAGTGAAACCGGTCAAAGTAGGCATCTGTGGGTTAGGTACCGTCGGTGGCGGCACCTTCAATGTGCTTCAACGTAACGCCGAGGAGATCGCCCGCCGTGCCGGGCGTGGTATCGAAGTGGCACAAATTGCCATGCGTTCGCCCAACCCGAATTGCCAGATTACCGGAACCCCCATTACCAACGATGTCTTCGCGGTCGCCAGCAACCCCGAGATCGACATCGTCATCGAATTGATCGGCGGCTACACCGTTGCCCGCGAACTGGTGCTCAAGGCCATCGACAACGGCAAGCACGTGGTCACCGCCAACAAGGCGCTGATCGCCGTGCACGGCAACGAGATCTTCGCCAAAGCCCGCGAGAAGGGCGTTATCGTCGCCTTCGAAGCAGCCGTTGCCGGTGGCATCCCGGTGATCAAGGCGATCCGTGAAGGGCTGTCCGCCAACCGCATCAACTGGGTCGCCGGGATCATCAACGGCACCGGCAACTTCATCCTCACCGAAATGCGCGAGAAGGGCCGCACCTTCCCGGACGTGCTGGCTGAAGCCCAGGCGCTGGGTTATGCCGAAGCCGATCCGACCTTCGACGTCGAAGGTATCGATGCCGCGCACAAGCTGACCATCCTGGCATCCATCGCCTTTGGTATCCCGCTGCAATTCGACAAGGCCTACACCGAAGGCATCACCCAGCTGACCACCGCTGACGTCAACTATGCCGAGGCGCTGGGCTATCGCATCAAGCACCTGGGCGTGGCCCGCAGCACCGCCAATGGCATCGAGCTGCGCGTGCACCCGACGCTGATTCCGGCCGATCGCCTGATCGCCAACGTCAATGGTGTGATGAACGCGGTCATGGTCAACGGTGACGCCGCCGGCTCGACGCTGTTCTACGGCGCTGGCGCCGGCATGGAGCCCACCGCTTCGTCAGTGATCGCGGACCTGGTCGACGTGGTTCGCGCCATGACCAGCGATCCCGAGAACCGCGTGCCGCACCTGGCCTTCCAGCCTGACTCGCTGTCGGCCCACCCGATCCTGCCGATCGAAGCCTGCGAGAGCGCCTACTACCTGCGCATCCAGGCCAAGGATCACCCGGGCGTATTGGCTCAGGTGGCCAGCATCCTCTCGGAGCGCGGCATCAATATCGAGTCGATCATGCAGAAGGAAGTCGAGGAGCAAGACGGTCTGGTGCCGATGATCCTGCTGACCCACCGCGTGGTCGAGCAACACATGAACGACGCCATTACCGCGCTCGAAGCCCTGCAGGATGTAATCGGCAGTGTGGTGCGCATCCGCGTCGAACAACTGAATTGACAACAGCCTGCAAGCGACAAGCCGCAAGCTGCAAGATCAACGCCACGGCGCGCTGACTTGCAGCTTGAAGCTTGCAGCTTGAAGCTCAAACCAAAGGTTTGCTCTTATGCGTTATATCAGTACGCGCGGCAAGGCGCCGGCGCTCAATTTCGAAGACGTGCTGCTGGCTGGCCTGGCCACCGATGGCGGCCTCTATGTGCCGGAAAACCTGCCGCGCTTTACCCAGGAAGAAATTGCCTCCTGGGCCGGCCTGCCTTACCACGAGCTGGCGTTCCGGGTAATGCGCCCGTTCGTTGCTGGCAGCATTCCGGACGCCGATTTCAAGAGAATTCTCGAAGAGACCTACGCCGGCTTCAGCCATGCAGCGGTGGCGCCTCTGCGCCAGCTCAACGCCAACGAGTGGGTGCTGGAACTGTTTCATGGCCCGACCCTGGCCTTCAAGGACTTCGCCTTGCAGCTGCTCGGTCGCCTGCTCGACTACACCCTCGCCAAGCGCGGCGAGCGGGTGGTCATCATCGGCGCCACCAGCGGTGATACTGGTTCGGCTGCTATTGAAGGCTGCAAGCACTGCGAAAACGTCGACATTTTCATCCTGCATCCGCACCAGCGGGTTTCGGAAGTGCAGCGTCGGCAAATGACCACGCTGTTCGGCGACAACGTCCACAACATCGCCATTGAAGGCAACTTCGACGACTGCCAGGAAATGGTCAAGGCCAGCTTCGCCGACCAGAGCTTCCTCAAGGGCACGCGTCTGGTCGCGGTCAACTCGATCAACTGGGCGCGGATCATGGCCCAGATCGTCTACTACTTCCACGCCGCTCTGCAACTGGGCGGCCCGGCGCGCTCCGTGGCGTTCTCGGTGCCGACCGGCAACTTCGGCGATATCTTCGCCGGTTACCTGGCGCGCAACATGGGCCTGCCGATCAGCCAATTGATCGTCGCGACCAACCGCAACGATATCCTGCACCGCTTCATGAGCGGCAATGGCTACGCCAAGGAAACCCTGCACGCCACGCTGTCGCCATCGATGGACATCATGGTGTCGTCAAACTTCGAGCGCCTGCTGTTCGACATGCACGGTCGTAATGGCGCCGCCATCGCGCAGTTGATGGACAGCTTCAAGCAGGATGGCCAGTTCAGCGTCGAACAGGACCGCTGGACCGAAACCCGCAAGCTGTTCGATTCCCTGGCGGTCGACGACGAGCAGACCTGCGAGACCATCGCCGATGTCTTCGCTCAAACGGGCGAAGTGCTCGATCCCCATACCGCTATCGGTGTGCGGGCCGCGCGCGAATGTCGTCGCAGCCTCGATACGCCGATGGTGGTGCTGGGTACGGCGCATCCGGTCAAGTTCCCTGACGCGGTACTCAAGGCGGGTGTTGGCAAGGCGCTGGAGTTGCCTGCCCACCTGGTCGATCTGTTCGAGCGTGAAGAAAAGTGCACGGTGTTGGCTAACGAGCTCAAGGCCGTCCAGAATTTTGTGGCGCAGCATGGCAATCGTGGCAAGCCGCTGTAACTGAAGCGTTCTGCAACACTTGAAGCCCGTCGATCGACGGGCTTTTTTTCTCTTCCGTGTCAAACTTGGTGCTTATTCGCTTTGCATAAGCCAGCGCCAAGGATGCCCGCATGTCTCCCCGTATGTATCAATATCTCTGCCGCCCCTGGCGTCTGCTTGTGCGGGTTTTATTGCTATGTGCCGTTGCGAATGGCGCCTGGGCGGCGCAGGCCCTGCCGTTTACTTTGGTGCAGCCGATCGCCCAGCTGGCGCCCATGGCGTTGGCTCCGGCGGAGCAGCAGTGGCTGCAAAAGCATCAACAGACGCTGCGCATCGGCATGTCGATCAACGACAACGAACCTCTGGATATCGCCGTCGATCGCAACCGCTACCAGGGCGTGAGTGCCGACTACCTGAACCTGATACGCGCCCGGCTGGGTGTCACCCTGCAGATCCATGGGTTTACGCGCCGTGACGATGCCATCGAGGCGCTGCACCAGGGCGACATCGATGTACTCACCGCATCGAATAGTTACGAGCAGGGTTTTGCCGGCCTGGCGTTTACCAGCCCTTATCTGTTCGATCGTCCTGTACTGGCCCGTCGCAGCGATGATATCCGCCAGAGCGGCGACGGTCTTGACGATCAACGCGTGGCAGTGGTGGAAGGTTATGCTTCGGTCGACGCGGTACAAAGGGCCTATCCGAGCAGCCGTGTGGTGGTCGCTCCCAGTTTAAGCAGTGCCTTGGAGGCGCTAAGGCAGGGCGCGGTCGACGCGGTGATCGGCAACGAAATTATCCTGCGCTCCTATATGGCACTGCGGCCCTACGTGGAGTTGCGCATCACCGGTGACAGTCGTCTGTCGTCCAGCGGCTTTGCCTTTGCCATTCGTAACACTGATGCGCCGCTCACGGCGATGTTCGATCGAGCGCTGGGCAGTCTTCAGGGCGCTTTGCAGCGTGAAATTCTTGGCCGCTGGACTTCGGGGCTGGGTGCCGGAATCGCTCAGCGTCCGGTGCAACTCGATAGCGACGAGCAATCCTGGATTGCTGCTCACCCCAAGGTTCAGGTCGCGGCCACCGAATATGCGCCCTATCTGTACCGGGATCGCCAGGGTCGCTGGGTCGGGCTTAATGTCGATATTCTGGCAGCGCTGTCGCAGATGACCGGCCTGCAGTTCGAGTACGTCCATGCCAGTTCGATCGCCCAGAGCCTCGACCTGCTCAAGAGCGGCCGGGCGCAGATGAACACTACCCTCAGCGAGACCTCGGAACGCCGGTCTCTACTGGAGTTCACCCATTCATATGGTGGGCAGAGTTGGGTCTTCATCCTGCGCCGTGACGGCGTTGCGTTTGATTCCCTCGAGGAAATGGACGACCGAGTGCTGGCCCTGCCGGCGCAGCATGCACTGGAAGATTTCATTCGTCGCGAGTATCCGCAGATCCGCCTCAAGCAGGTGGCGACCATGGATCAGGCCCGAGATGCCGTCGCTCGTGGTCAGGCTGACGCCACCATCGACAGCGAAGTCGGCGCCTATCGGGCGGTCCAGCGCGAAAGCGATAACGGGCTGACGGTCGGGCGCAGTCTCGACGGCGCGTGGTCTCCGGACCGCTTTTCGGTCACGTTGGCCAATCCACAGCTGACGAGTATCCTCAACAAGGCGCTCGAAGCCTTCCCAGTGGCAGATTTGCGCGCCATTCGCCTCAAGTGGCTTGGGGCGGCCCTGCCCGAGGTGCCGGTGTGGCAACGCATTGCACCTTGGGTCTACTGGGGGGCTGCCGTTGCCGGCCTTATCGCCTTGATATCACTGCTTTGGAGCGGTCGCTTGCGGGTGCAGATTGCCCAGCGACAGCGCGCCGAGGAAGCCCTCAGCGATCAGTTGGTCTTCCAGAAGGCGCTGCTCGATGGCATTCCCAATCCGATCTATGTGCGCGATCTGGAAGGGCGGCTGCTGTCATGCAACCGCAGTTACGAAGAATGCTTCGCGACGCGTTTCGAGCGTATCAAGGGATTGCAATTGCCCGAGGTTGGCTTGATCGGCGCCGAAGACGCGCAGCGCGTCCACGCCGACTATCTCAAACAGCTTGAAAACCCAAAGCCGGTATTCATCGATCGGCAAATAGAACTGGGGGGCAAACGGATCGATGCCTACCAGTGGACGGTGCCGTTCTATCGTGCAGATGGCCAGTTGCAAGGGTTGTTGGGCGGCTGGATCGATATCACCGAGCGCAAGCGCCTAGAGGTCGCGCTCACCGAGGCGAGGCAGGCGGCGGAAGACGCCAATCTGGCGAAAAGCTCTTTCCTTGCGACCATGAGCCACGACATTCGTACACCACTGTCGGCGATCATCGGTTTGCTGGAGCTTGAACGGGATACCAGCAGGGCGCGTGGGCAGACGCTCTCCCAGGGGCTGGAAGTCGCCTTTCGTTGCGCCTGCGAATTGCTGGAGCTGGTAGGCGACAGCCTTGACTTGTCGCGTATCGAGGCTGGCAGGCTGGAACTGCACCTGACCCCGGTCGCGCTATCGCCGTTTTTTGCCGACATAGCACGGTTGTTCGAGCCGGAGGCGCGGCGCAAGGGGCTGGACCTCCAGGTGCAGATCGCACTGGGGCTGCAAGGTCAATACTGGATCGATGCGCTGCGCCTGCGTCAGGTCATGCACAACCTGCTCGGGAATGCCCTGAAGTTCACCCACCGAGGGCGAGTGAGCCTGGTGGTCAACGCGCATCTGGAAGGGGCCCTACTGGCACTGGACATCAGGGTAGAGGACACCGGTATCGGTATCGACGCGGCCCAGCAGGCACAGCTGTTCGAGCCCTACGTTCAGGTCGGAGCCGATGCGGCGCAGCTTTATGGCGGGTCGGGGCTGGGGCTGAGCATCTGCCAACGGCTGATCGCCTTGATGGCCGGGCAGATGCAATTGCGCAGCACGCCCGGGCAGGGCACCTGCATCAGCCTCCAGTTACAGGTGCATCAGGTCGAGGTCATCAGCATCAAGGAGCCCCCTGAGCTCACGAGCGCCGTCAGCGCGGATCTGGTACCGCGAATGTTGCACGTGTTGATTGCCGATGACCTGTCTTCCAACCGCTTGGTGTTGAGCCGACAATTGGAGTACCTCGGCCATCAGGTCGAGGCAGTGGCTGGCGGGGAAGACGCCTTGATAGCCTGGCAGGACGGCGATTTCGATGTGTTGATCAGCGACTGCAACATGCCGGGTATCAGCGGTTACGAGCTGGCCACGCGGATCCGCGAGTTGGAGATCGAACAGGAGCTGGCGCCTACGCCCATCATCGGTTATACCGCCAACGTCATGAATGACGAGCGTCAGCGCTGTGAAGAAGCCGGGATGGACCTGTGGCTGCCCAAGCCTCTGTCGCTCGATGCGCTGAGCCAGGCATTGACACAATTGACCCGCCCAAGACATTTCGATCCAGCGACCTTGCAGGCCTTGACCCACGCCAATGCTCAGTTGCTACAGCGGATGCTGAGCGAGCTCGACAGCAATCTCGAAGAGGAACTCGAACGGCTGCATGATGCAGTCGAGGCTTTGGACTGGCCGATGCTGGAAGGCGTGCTGCATCGGCTCAAAGGGGTATGTGCCATGATCGATGCCGGGCCGTTGGCCAAGGCTTGCGGCCAGTTTGGCAAAGGCTGCTCCGCTCGCCATGAGCAGCAGGTACGGCAGGACTGGCCAACGTTCAGGGCGGCCATCGAGGACTTGCAGGCCGATATCTTGCGAACTTTGCGGGGCATGGTCGCTGACGAATGACGTGAAGTGCACAGACCGCAGCGAACCGTCCTACGACGGTTTCAGATTCGTCCTATAGCTGCTCTTCGGCCGGATCTTTAGAGTGCCTGATATCGCGGCACTCGGCCGTATCGCTTCTGGAGGCTGGTCCATGCGCTCACTCAGAGTTCTGATCCTCGAAGACAACCCGTTTCAATTGATGGCGCTGCACCAGATGCTCAACGCCAGTGGTGTCTATGACGTACTGGTCGCCGCTACCGTGACCGATGCCTGTCGCTCCCTGGCGCGGCGTGGCAGCGTCGACCTGGTGATATGCGACCTTGATCCGGATCGTACCGGCAGTGGTCTCGATCTGATACGTCATCTGGCGGTCAGCCGTCAGGCCGAAGCCTTGATCATTCTCAGCAATGCCGATGAGGCCCTGCGCGAAGATGCAGCGCGGCTGGCGCGACAATCCGGATTATGGGTGCTGGCGGCACTGAGCAAACCGGCCTCGACCCGGACCTTGCACCTGTTGCTGGAGGTTTATCAGCAGAACACCCGCTCCTCGGCTCGCGCCTTGGCGGCCTTGTGATCTGGACTCAGCTCAGGCCCTGTTCCTGCAAATAGATAAACAGCGCAGCATCGTTGGTGACCCCCAGCTTGCGCATGGCACTGACTTTCTGTGCACTGACCGTTTGTTTGCTGCGGTGCAGGCGGCCGGCGATTTCACTCACCGACAGCCCCGAGGCCAATAATCGAGCAACTTCCAGCTCCTTGGCCGAGAGCTCCACGGTGTTCAGGCCTCCAGCCGTATCTGCGGTGTCACCAGTCTGCAGGGTCTGGGAGACCGATTGGGCAATGTATAATTTGCCTTGGCGTAAATGCTCGATTGCCGTCGGCAGCTCGCCGGCCAGGCTGCCTTTGCCCAGCAGCCCAAGGACTCCGAGCTTGAGCATTGAACGGAACAGCGCGGCGTTGTTGAGCATGGTCACCACCAGGATCGGCAACTGCGGCCAGCCCCGGCGTATGCTCTCCATCAAGCGCAAGCCGTCGTTCTGCTTGTCTACTGGCATCATGAAGTCGCTGATCAGCACGTCACACGGTGTAGTCTGCAGGCAAGCCAGAAGGCTCTGGGGGCCATCCGCTTCGGCAACCACTTTGATTGTAGGGTCTTGTTCCAGTACGGCACGCAAACCCAGGCGGAAGATCGGATGGTCGTCCGCCAGTACGATGCGCAGTGGCGAGTCGGGCGAAGTGCTCACGAGCGCGCCCCCTCGGAAAATTCATGAAACATTATATCCGGCATCCCTGCTTTCCCCCGCTTCGTCAGCCTGTCATGTGCACTGTGCAATGTGCTTGGAGGAAGCCGGACCGGATCGAACTTTTTTGATCGGTCGACAGTCATTGATAGGCAACCTTTATTCTTGACGAGTGAGTGGTGATCGTATTGGAAAATATCAGCTTGCTGTTGAATGAAGCCCTGAGCCCCTATCTGGTCAGCGTGGGGCCCGTCGATACACTTGGAAATCGCCGTATCGCAGTCAAGGACCAGCATGGACTACTAATGGCCGAACGCCTGGTCAATCGTAGCCAGCTTACCGACAATCGTACCCTGATCGATGTCGTCGATGGATTTCATCGCGATCTCCTGGTTGCCGAGGGTCGACTACAGCCCTGTGTCATTGCCGCCCTGCAGCACGCCGCGCAATCGCGCCAGGTTTTTTCCGCCGGGATGTAGCGACGAGGCAGGCGGATGAGGAACCTTTCTAGCAGGCACTACTCGAATTTTGCAAGGGCAGGCCGTTGACATTGTGCTCCGATGTCCTTGACCTGTCGTGCTGGTCCGCAAGGGCCATGTTGACCCCGATCGGCTTCCCCACCGGTTGGGGTTTCTTTTGTCCGGGTTAAAAAGCAGGCTTGGAAGGTCTCAGCGCGACGGCATGGCCGCAGTAGCCTTGTCGCTGAAGAAGCTCTTGGCATCCTCCAGGTAATGGTCACGTGAATCGTGGTCCAGCCAACTGGCATAAAACAGCGGGAGCATGTCCTGACGCAAGGTTTCAAGGACAGGATTGATGCGGCTGATGGCCTGTTGGCCGTCGGCGTTGTCGCTGCAGCCGACATGATTGAACTGGTATTTCTCTACGCCCTTGATCGCAAGGAAGCTGAACTCATCGGCGCCCATGCCTTGCTGCCTGGCCACATAGCGCGCCTCGATCAAGTAGCCGATCAGCGCCTGCAGACGGCCGCGCTGTTCCATCTGCATCAAGCTGCTGACCGCATCGTTACCATAGTGGGGCGATAACATGTCCGCTGGCGCGTGTTTCAATATTTGATCGATAAATGGCCCATAGCTGCGCTCGGCGACCCTACCGACTTTCAATTTGCCACTCTGCAGCAAGGCATCGAGATCGACTTCGCCGTTTTCCATGAAGGGTGCGAACTGCGGTCGATCGGCCGAACGAATGATCAGGCCATTGCTGTATGTGACCACGCTAGGGATGGAAAAAGCGATGAACGTGGCGCGTTCGGGGCTCCACAGCAGGGTCGGATCGCACCGCAAGCCGGGCTCGTGGAGCATTTGCATGGCCCGCGCGCGGTTGACCCGTTGAATCACGTGATCGTATTGAGGCAGGCGCTGGATGAGCAGGGCGAGGGTTCTGTCCACCGCGCCCTGATTGCGTTGCGCGCCTTCAAAAATGGTCAGCGGAGGCAGTTCGCGCAGCAGCCACACCAGGGTTTCCTTGGCTTGAACCTGGGGTATGAAGGCCATGTTCAAACCAATGGCCAGGCACGCGCCAAGACATGCTTTCATCGGAACCAGAGGCCACCACCGAATCCATGGGCTGATGCGTAAAGCCATTGCGCGGGAGACTCCTGCATGCCAGTTGATGCCTTCGGCGCAGTTGTAGCATAGCCGTGGCATCGGCGTAACCGTTTGTCCGGGTTTCGTGCAAACGCGTGCCATCAGTTAGACTGGGCGACTTTTTCCGTTTCCAGAAGCGTCCTCATGGCCCAGCCGTCCACGACCTACAAGTTCGAACTGAATCTTACCGACCTCGATCGCAACGTCTACGAGAGCGTCAAGCAGACCATCGCCCGCCATCCCTCTGAAACCGAGGAGCGCATGACCGTGCGTTTGCTGGCCTACGCCTTGTGGTACAACGAACAGCTGTCGTTTGGCCGTGGCCTGTCGGACGTCGACGAGCCGGCGCTGTGGGAAAAAAGCCTGGATGATCGGGTCCTGCACTGGATCGAAGTCGGCCAGCCGGATGCCGATCGCCTGACTTGGTGCTCGCGCCGTACCGAGCGCACCAGTCTGCTGGCCTATGGCAGCCTGCGCGTCTGGGAAGGCAAGGTCATCCCGGCGATCAAGAACCTGAAAAACGTCAATATCGCTGCGGTCCCTCAAGACGTTCTCGAAATCCTGGCCAAGGACATGCCCCGGGTGATCAAGTGGGACGTGATGATCGATGAAGGCACGGTGTTCGTGACCGATGACCGCGGCCAGCACGAAGTGCAATTGCAATGGCTGCAAGGCGAGCGCGGCTGACCCATGCGTATCGAACCCCGTCCGCTGCCCGCTACCCTGCCATTTCTCGGTGATCTGCCACCCTTGTTGACGCGGTTGTACGCGGCCCGAGGTGTCAGTAGCGAGGCCGAGCTGGACAAGAGCCTGGCGCGGTTGATTCCGTTCCAGCAACTCAAAGGGATCGATGCCGCGGTGGCCCTGTTGGTCACTGCGCTGGAGCAGCGTCAGCGCATCCTGATCGTCGGCGATTTCGACGCCGACGGTGCCACCGCCAGCACGGTCGGTGTGCTGGGGTTGCGTCTGTTAGGCGCTGCCCATGTCGATTACCTGGTGCCGAGCCGCTTCAAGTTCGGCTACGGCTTGACCCCCGAGATCGTTGCCGTGGCGCTGGAGCGCGAGCCGCAGTTGCTGGTGACGGTCGATAACGGCATTTCCAGTATCGAGGGCGTGGCGGCGGCCAAGGCGGCGGGCCTGCAAGTACTGGTCACCGATCACCATTTGCCGGGTACCGAATTGCCCGCCGCCGACGCGATCGTCAATCCCAACCAGCCCGGCTGTGAGTTCCCCAGCAAGGCACTGGCCGGTGTTGGCGTGATGTTCTATGTGCTGATGGCGCTGCGGGCACGTCTGCGCGAGTTGGGCTGGTATGCCAGCACGCCGCAGCCGAATATCGGCGAACTGCTCGACCTGGTGGCCTTGGGCAGCGTTGCCGACGTGGTGCCGCTGGACGCCAACAATCGCATTCTCGTGCATCAGGGCCTGGAGCGCATCCGTGCCGGCCGCGCCCGTCCGGGTATCAAGGCGATTCTGGAAGTGGCCAAGCGCGATGCCGCCCGCATTACCTCCACCGACCTGGGTTTTATCATCGGCCCGCGGCTCAACGCGGCTGGACGCCTGGACGACATGAGCCTGGGGATCGAATGCCTGCTCAGTCGCGATCCGGCCAGCGCCCGGGAGATGGCCGAAGAACTGGACGGCATGAACCAGGATCGTAAAAACATCGAGCAAGGCATGCAGCGTGAAGCCTTGGCGCAGCTCAAGGAACTGCCGCTGGAGTCGATGCCGTTCGGCCTGTGCCTGTTCGACGCCGACTGGCACCAAGGGGTGATCGGGATTCTCGCTTCACGCCTCAAGGAGCGTTACCACCGCCCGACCATCGCCTTTGCCGATGCGGGGGAGGGGCTGCTCAAGGGCTCGGCGCGTTCGGTGCCGGGTTTCCATATTCGCGATGCGCTCGAAGCGGTCAATGCTCGCCATCCGGGCTTGATGAGCAAGTTCGGTGGGCACGCCATGGCGGCAGGCCTGACCCTGACCGAGGCCAATTTTGCGGTCTTTGCCGAGGCCTTCGACACGGAGGTCCGCCGTCAGCTGCACGCTGAGGACCTGACCGGCCGCCTGCTGTCTGACGGCGCGCTGGCGGTCGAGGAGTTTCACCTCGAACTGGCCCGTGCGCTGCGCCATGCCGGGCCTTGGGGCCAGCATTTCCCCGAGCCGCTGTTCCATGGTGTGTTTCAGCTGGCCGAGCAGCGGGTAGTGGGCGAGCGTCATCTCAAGGTCGTGCTCAAGAGTGAGTGCGGCACGGTCAAGCTCGATGGCATTGCCTTTGGCGTCGACCGTGAGGTATGGCCCAACCCAACCGTGCGCTGGGTGGAACTGGCCTACAAACTCGACGTCAACGAGTACCGCGGGCAAGAAACCGTGCAGTTGATGATCGCCCACATAGAGCCTCGCTAGGAACCTGCAAGCGCCGGTGGTTGTCGACTGATCTCTAGAGACTGCCGCACGGCGGGTGCTATGTTGCACGCCCGACTGCGGTCCAGTTTCGCAGCCGTACGATAATCACAGAGGTGGCCCATGAGCCTGCTGCTCCAACCCTTTACTTTGCGTCAGTTGACGCTGCGAAACCGCATCGTGGTCTCGCCGATGTGCCAATACTCGGCTGCCGATGGCTTGGCCAACGACTGGCATCTGGTGCACCTGGGCAGTCGCGCGGTCGGCGGCGCGGGCGTGGTGTTTACCGAGGCGGTCGCGGTCACCGAAGACGGACGCATCACCCCCGAGGACCTTGGTCTGTGGCACGACGGGCAGATCGAACCGCTGCAACGTATCACCCGCTTCATTACTGCCCAAGGTGCAGTGCCGGCCATTCAGCTGGCCCATGCCGGGCGCAAGGCCAGTACCTGGCGGCCATGGCTGGGCAAAAGTGGCAGCATCCCCGTCGGCGACGGCGGCTGGCAGCCGGTAGGGCCATCGAAAATCGCCTTCGACCCTAAGCACACCGCGCCCACCGAGCTCGATGAAACGCAGATCAAGCACATCATCCAGACCTTCGTCGACGCGGCGAAACGTTCCTTGACGGCGGGTTTCAAGATCGCCGAGTTGCACGCCGCCCACGGCTACCTGTTGCACCAGTTCCTCTCGCCGTTAAGCAATCAGCGCCGCGATCAGTACGGCGGCTCGTTCGACAACCGGATTCGTTTCGTTCTAGAAGTGACCAAGGCGGTACGCGAAGTCTGGCCAGAGGACCTGCCCCTTTTCGTGCGGGTATCGGCCACTGACTGGGTCGAAGACGGCTGGAATCCGGATGAAACCGTCGAGCTGGCGCGGCGCTTGAAGCAATTGGGCGTCGACCTGATAGACGTGTCATCGGGTGGTACCGCCAGCAGCGCCGAGATCCCGACGGGACCCGGCTATCAGACGCGCTTCGCCGAGCGTGTGCGTCAGGAGTCGGAGCTGGCCACCGGGACGGTGGGGATGATTACCGATCCGGCGCAGGCCGAGCATATCCTGCGTACCGGTCAGGCGGATCTGATTTTCCTGGCGCGCGAATTGTTGCGTGACCCTTACTGGCCGCTGCACGCCGATGATGATCTGGGCGGCCGAGTGGCCACCTGGCCGGCGCAATACCAGCGCGCCACGCACCGGGATCAGCCGATCCACGAGTCCGATCTGCGCGACTAGGCACCGCATGATGCCCACCTCCTGTAGGAGCGAGCTCTGCCCGCCAAGCCTTCAAAGCCTCGCGGGCATAGCCGCTCTCACAGGGGGCCTGCTTCAGTAGGTGTACTTGCGCTTGTCCGCCGCCGGCGGGAAGTACTGGTATAACCACGTCTCGCTCAACGTGCGGTCGGCCGTCTTGATGAACATGCGCATGTTCACCGGGTCGACCTTGTCGTTGGTCGGGTACCAATCGAACAGCACGCGGTAGCCCTTGATGTCTGGCAGCCAGAGGATCTGGAAGTCCTTGACCTCGCCATTGGACACCGTCACCACAGGCTCGATGTGAGTGCCATCCGCAAGTTTCTCCAGGCCGCCGCCCGCGAAGTCCACCGCGAAGCGTCGTGCCCACACGTCCGGATAGTGCTCGCCCGGCGCCCAGCCTTCGGTAAACCCACCCATGCCCGTGCGCGTCGCCGCCACTTGCGCCAGCGGTGTGCTCACCGGCGGTAGCGCGCTCCAGTACAGCTTGTAGCCATAGTTGAGGGATTCACCGGCCTTGACCGGGTCCTTGGGCGTCCAGAACGCCACGATGTTGTCCAGCGTCTCGCCCGTGGTCGGCAATTCCATCAGGTCGATGGAGCCTTCACCCCAAGGCGTCGTCGGCTCGACCCAAAGGCTCGGCCGCTCGTGGTACCCGTCGACGGTGTCCTGGTAGCTGGCGAAATTATGGTCGGTCTGCACCAGGCCGAAGCCCTTGGGATCCTTGTCGACGAAGGTGTTGAACTGGATATGCTCAGGGTTGTTCAGCGGCCGACAGATCCACTCGCCGTTGCCGCGCCACATGGCCAGGCGGTCGGAGTCGTGGATCTGCGGGTGAATGGTGTCGCACATGCGGCGCTCGCTGGTACCGCAGCTGAACATGGTGGTCATCGGCGCGATGCCCAGTTGCTTGATGTCCTTGCGGGCATTGATGTGGGCGTCGATGGCCATCACCACCTGCTTGGCCTGGCAATCGATATCGAAGCGATAGGCGCCGGTGGCGCTCGGCGATTCGAGCAGGGCATAGACCACGAAACGGGTGCCATCCTTGCTCGGAGCCTCGAACCAGAACTTGGTGAAGTCGGGGAATTCTTCCGGGCCGCCGGCATAGGTGTCGATGGCCAGGCCGCGCGCCGACAGACCGTACTGACCCGTGGCATCCACTGCGCGGAAGTAACTGGCGCCGAGGAACGAGAGGATATCGTGGTGATCGATTTCCGGTGCCTTGAACAAGCGAAAACCGGCAAAGCCCAGGTCACCCTTGAGCTGCTGGGTGTCGATCTTGGAGTCGGCATAGTTGAACAGCTCGGGGCGGAAATGCACTTCGCGCGCCTGCTGGCTGGCGGTGTCGACGCTGTACATGCGTACTGGGGTCTTGAAACCCATGCCGACGTGGAAGAACTGCACATCCAGTTGACCGTGCAGGTCGTACCACAGCGAATGCTTGGCGTCGTACTTGATGGCGTTGAATTGCAGCGGGTTCATGTTGGCCAAGGTGGCAGGCAAGACCTGCTTGCGATCCACGAAGCCTTTGCCGGCCAGGTCCTTGGCGTGGGCCTTGAGCCCGTCGAAGCTGAACTTTTCCAGCTCACCATCGGCTGTGGCGGCCATGGCCTGGGCAGCGAACAGCCCGGCAGAAGACAGACCGGTGTAAGCCGCAATGGCCATCGAGGCTTTCAGAAGGTTCCGGCGGTGCATAGATAACCCTGTACAGAAGGAGTCCCAGCCGCTCCGTGCGGCATGAAAGGGATGCAAATGGCGTTCGGATATCCGTGGGTCCGAGTGTGACAAGACCCTAAAGAGATACCTGATATGGGGTGTGGTTCGCCAGAGGGCTGATTATTTTTTAACAAAGGATGTCTGGTGAGTGCCTCTAATTGATGAAGCGCGGCAACATTCGGAAGCATTTCTCCTGAAGCGGGGCGACAACGCTCGCCGTAATCTCCCTGAACCCGTTTCGCCAACCCCTAGTGGAGATTGCCCGATGAATACCCGTGGATTGCTCGATCAGTTGCTCAAATCCGGCCAGCAGATGCTGCAAAACAAGTCCGCCGGTTCCGCCTCCCACAAAGGCGCAGCGGGCCTGGGGGATCTGACCGGCTTGCTGTCGGGCGCGGGCGGCGGCGCACTGGCTGCCGGGGCCATCGGCCTGTTGATGGGCAGCAAGAAGGCGCGCAACGTCGGCGGCAAGGTCATCACCTATGGCGGGCTGGCCGCGCTCGGGGTGGTGGCCTACAAGGCCTACAGCAACTGGCAGGCCAACCAGCCCGGCCAGACGGCGACCCCGCCGCAGACCATCGATCAGGTGCCGGCGCAGCAAGCTGAGGTGCACAGCCAGGCGATCCTCAAGGCGCTGGTGGCTGCCGCCAAGGCTGACGGTCACGTCGATGACCGTGAGCGCGCGTTGATCGAGGGCGAGTTCGTCAAGCTCGACGCCGATCAGGAGTTCCAGCAATGGTTGCATCTGGAGCTGAACAAACCGTTGGACCCTGCCGAAGTCGCCCGGGCGGCGCAAACGCCGGAAATCGCCGCAGAGATGTATCTGGCCAGCGTGATGATGGTCGACGAGGAGCACTTCATGGAGAAAGCTTACCTGGATGAACTCGCCCGTCAGCTCAAGCTCGATCCGGCATTGCGCGTGGAGCTGGAATCTCAGGTGCGCCAGCTGTAAGCGCCTGAAACCGGGGCCTGCCGAGCGACGAACAGCCCGCCGATACTGGCATTTTGGTAATAAATCTTGCTGGTAATACCCCCGCAGATGGCGGAAAGTACACATATGGTTGCAATATGCAGGGCTGTGCTCTGCCGTTTTCGCTGGCAGGCGAATGTATTCGAGGGGTAATCGTGAAGAACTGGACCTTGCGCCACCGCATTTTGGCGAGTTTTGCCGTCATCATCGCCATCATGTTGTTGATGATCGTCGCCTCCTACACCCGTCTGCAGAAGATCGAAGACAGCTCCGACGACGTGCGCACCGACAGCATGCCCGGGGTCTACTACAGCTCGATGATCCGTAGCGCCTTTGTCGACAGCTATGTCTACACCCAGCAGCTGATCGGCTTGAGCAGCCAGCGCGAGCTGATCAGCTCCGACGAGGAGCAGTACAAAGGGTTCGACGCACGCCTCACCGAGCAGATCGCCAAGTATGAAGGCACCATCCATGACGAGGCCGATCGGGCTGCCTTCAGCGAATTCAAACGCCTCAATACCGTCTACCACGACGTCCTCGAGCGTACCCTCGAAGCCTATCGGCAGAAGCACTTCATGGAGGCTCAGGACCTGGCTCAGACCGACTTGTCGCCAGCCTGGTTTGCAGGTCGCAAGGCGTTGAACGCGGTCATCGAACTCAACAGCAAAGCAGCCGAGAGTGCTACCCAGCAAATCGCCAATGCCGTGACGTCGGCCAAGGTCACCATGGGCGTGGCCTTGCTGGTCGCCGTGATCGCAGCGGGTATTTGCGGCTTTCTGCTGATGCGCACCATCATGGCGCCGATGGAAAAGCTCCTGCGTATTCTTGAGGTCATGCGCACCGGTGACCTCAGTACCCGTTTGCAGCTGGATCGCAAGGACGAGTTCGGCGATCTGGAAATCGGCTTCAATGACATGATGACCAACCTGACGTCCCTGGTTTCCCAGGCTCAGCGCTCTTCGGTGCAGGTCACCACCTCGGTCACCGAGATCGCTGCGACCTCCAAGCAGCAGCAAGCCACCGCGACCGAGACCGCCGCCACGACCACTGAAATCGGCGCCACATCGCGGGAAATCGCCGCGACTTCTCGCGATCTGGTGCGCACCATGACCGAGGTCGCCTCGGCGGCAGACCAGGCCTCCCTGCTGGCCGGCTCCGGTCAGCAAGGCCTGACGCGCATGGAAGAAACCATGCATCAGGTCATGGGCGCCGCTGAACTGGTCAACAACAAGCTGGCCGTGCTCAACGAAAAAGCCGGCAACATCAATCAGGTCGTGGTCACCATCGTCAAGGTCGCCGACCAGACCAACCTGCTGTCGCTCAATGCTGCCATCGAAGCCGAAAAGGCCGGAGAATATGGCCGTGGTTTCGCCGTGGTCGCGACCGAAGTGCGGCGTCTTGCCGACCAGACGGCGGTGGCCACCTACGATATCGAACAGATGGTCCGCGAAATCCAGTCCGCCGTGTCGGCAGGGGTGATGGGCATGGACAAGTTTTCCGAGGAAGTGCGTCGGGGCATGTACGAGGTCACCCAGGTGGGTGATCAACTGAACCAGATCATTCATCAGGTGCAGGCGCTGGCGCCGCGGGTGCTGATGGTCAACGAGGGCATGCAGGCTCAGGCCACCGGTGCCGAACAGATCAACCATGCGCTGGCGCAGCTGAGCGATGCCAGCAGCCAGACCGTCGAATCCCTGCGCCAGGCCAGTTTCGCCATCGACGAGCTCAGCCAGGTAGCGACCGGGTTGCGCGGTGGCGTGTCGCGATTCAAAGTCTGATGACCCAGGTGTCCACCTCGGTACGCGCCGCGGCGCCTGCCACCAGCAAGCTGTTTCTGGTCTTTCAGGTAGGCGGGCAACGCTTCGCCCTGGCGGCGGTAGAGGTGGCGCAGATCCTGCCGTTGTTGCCCCTCAAGCCGATCCCGCGCGCGCCCGGCTGGGTGGCGGGGATCTTCGCTCACCGCGGGCAGGTGGTGCCGGTCATCGATATCGGCGCCTTGACCTTCGATCGACCGGCCGTGGCGCGCACCAGCACGCGCCTTGTGCTGGTGCATTACCGCGGGCAGCCGCAACAGCCTGACGCCTTGCTTGGGCTGATTCTGGAGCAGGCCACCGATACCCTGCGTTGCGATCCGGCCGAGTTCCAGCCCTATGGCCTGGACAATCCGGCGGCGCCGTATCTGGGGCCGGTTCGTGAGGATGCGCTGGGGCTGCTGCAATGGGTCGGGGTCCAGGACCTGCTCGACGATCAGGCGCGCACGATGCTGTATGCGCCGAGCCTGGCTGTCAGCCTGCACGAGGATAACCCTCGATGAATGCTGACGAGCGCTTCTTCAAATACCTGTTCGAGCGCATCGGTCTGGACGTGGCTTCAGTGGGCTCGGCGATGATCGAAAGGGTCGTGGAGCAACGCTGCGCCAGCGCCGGCAGCGCGAATCTGGACGCCTATTGGGACCTGCTGCAGCATTCGGCCGCCGAGCAGCAGGCATTGATCGAGGCGGTGATCGTCCCGGAAACCTGGTTCTTCCGTTATCCCGAATCCTTCGGCGCATTGGCAGGGCTGGCGAAAAAACGTCTGCTGGAGCTCAAATCGTCACGCCCGCTGCGTTTTCTCAGCTTGCCCTGTTCGACCGGCGAGGAGCCTTACTCCATCGCCATGAGCTTGCTTGACGCGGGTATCTGCCCCCAGCAGTTCAAGGTCGACGGTATCGACGTCAGCCCCGCCTCGGTCGTTCGTGCCCAGCGCGCGCACTATGGACGCAACTCCTTTCGCGGCGCGGACTTGAGTTATCGCGAGCGATATTTCACGGCGGTGGGCGAGGGCTATCAGCTCAATGCGCAGGTGTGCGAGCAGGTTCGCTTGCAATCCGGCAATGTGCTCGACCCCAGGTTGCTCGCCAGCGAAGCGCCCTACGATTTTGTGTTTTGCCGCAATCTGTTGATCTACTTCGACGTGCCCACCCAGCAGCGCGTGTTCGACGTGTTGAAGAAGCTGACCCGCGAAGACGGCGCACTGTTCATCGGCCCTGCCGAAGGCAGCTTGCTGGCGAGCATGGGCATGCGTCCGATCGGGATTCCTCAGTCGTTCGCCTTTGTGCGCGACCATCAGGTGCCTGCGCCGACGCCGATACCTGCACCGATCACCGCTGCCAGTCGCCCGCCAGCCGCTGTGCCGGTGCGCATTGCACCTCCCGTGGCAGCGCGAGCGATGTTGGCGCGGACGCCGCGTGACGCTGGCCAGCCGGTTCGATCCGTCGGCATACCGGCAGTCTCGGCGAGAGACAGCGACGCGGCGATATTGCTGGCACGCATTGCTACGCTCGCCAATGAAGGCAACACCGCCCAGGCCCGCGAAACCTGCCAGCAATACTTGCGCGAACATGCGCCCAGCGCCCAGGTGTTCTATTGGCTCGGGTTGCTCAGCGATGTCGCCGGTAATTCGATGGAGGCGCAGGGTTTCTATCGCAAGGCGTTGTATCTGGACCCTCAGCACCCCGAGGCGCTGGCGCATCTGGCCATGCTGCTGGCTGCGCTTGGTGACGCCGCGGGCGCCCGGCGCCTGCAAGAGCGCGCTGCGCGCAGTGAGCGTAAATCATGATCGAGCGCCAAGTGATGGACGTCATCGTCGACGATCAGCCGATCGACGACTGCTGGAACCGCATCGGCGTGCGGGGCGACAAATCCTGCCCGCTGTTGGCCGAGCATATTCATTGCCGCAACTGCGCGGTATACGCTGCGGCGGCGGTGCGCCTGCTGGATCGCTACAGCCTTGGCCAGCAGGACATCGCGGCGCTGCAGTACAGTGAATTGCGTGGCAAGGTCGAAAACCGCTCGTTGCTGGTCTTCCGGCTCGCCGACGAGTGGCTGGCGCTGGCCACTCGCTGCCTGGTCGAGGTCGCGCCGTTGCAACCGGTGCACTCCTTGCCGCACCAGCGCTCGCGCGCTTTGCTGGGCGTCGCCAACGTGCGCGGCGCGCTGGTGGCTTGCCTGTCGCTGGGCGAACTGCTGGGCGTCGACCCCGATACCGTGGTTGCCAGCACTGCGCGCGTGACGCCGCGGATGCTGATTCTGGCGGCGGAAAACGGCTCGGTGGTGGTGCCGGTGGACGAAGTCGATGCGATCCACCGCATCGATCTGTCGGATATTCAAGCCGGCGAAACGCCCAGCGCGGTCGCTGGCGCGCGCTTCACCCGAGCGGTAATGCAATTCAAGGGGCGCAGTTTGCGAGTACTGGATGACGAATTGCTGATGTCGGCTGTGACCCGGAGCCTGACATGACCCCCGATCAAATGCGCGATGCCTCGCTGCTCGAACTCTTCAGTCTGGAGGCCGAAGCCCAGACGCAAGTGCTCAGCGCCGGCCTGCTGGAACTGGAACGCAACCCCACCCAGGCCGATCAACTGGAAGCCTGCATGCGCGCGGCGCATTCGCTCAAAGGCGCGGCGCGGATCGTTGGCGTCGATGCCGGGGTCAGCGTCGCTCACGTCATGGAGGATTGCCTGGTCAGCGCCCAGGAAGGGCGCCTGCGTTTGCAGCCCGAACACATCGATGCGCTGCTGCAAGGCACCGACCTGCTGATGCGCATCGCTACGCCGGGCGACAGCTCCAGCGGGCCGCAGGTGATTGCCGCCTATGTGGCGCGGCTGGCTCAGGTGGTGGATCCGGCCTCGACACCATTGCCTTCTCGGCAAGCCTCGAATCCGGCGTTGGACGCTGCTGCGCTATCGGCGGCGGCCCATGCCCTGTTGGCGTCTGCGTCGGCGGACCTCGACGACGCGGCCATCGGCGAGTCGCCCCTGGAGCCGCTGGAGTCTGCCGAGCAGAGCCTGGGCATGCAGGCCTCTACGCCTGCGCTCAGAGGCAAGCGTGTGCCCGAAGGCGGCGAACGGGTATTGCGGGTAACCGCCGAGCGCCTCAACAGCTTGCTCGATCTGTCGAGCAAGGCGCTGGTCGAGACCCAGCGGCTCAAGCCGTACCTGGCCACCATGCAGCGCCTCAAAAGAATGCAAAGCCAGAGCCTGCGTGCCCTGGACGGCCTCAAGGAGCAACTCGACGCCACATCGCCGAGCGCAGACATTCGCGAGGCGCTGGCTCAGGTGCAAGACCTGTTGGGGGAAACCCAGCAGATGCTGTTGCAGCAGACCGCCGAGCTCGACGAGTTCGGCTGGCATGCCGGTCAGCGCGCGCAATTGCTGTACGACACGGCCCTGGCCTGCCGCATGCGGCCCTTTGCCGATGTGCTGGCGGGGCAGGCACGCATGGTCCGCGATCTGGGCCGGTCGCTGGGCAAGCAAGTGCGCCTGGACATCGAAGGCGAAAAGACCCAGGTCGATCGTGATGTCCTGGAAAAGCTCGAAGCGCCCTTGACCCACTTGCTGCGCAACGCCGTGGATCACGGTATCGAAAGCCCCGAGCAGCGCTTGCTCGCCGGCAAGCCCGCCGAAGGCGTGGTGCGCTTGCGCGCGTCGCACCAGGCTGGGTTGCTGGTGCTTGAGCTCAGTGACGATGGTGCCGGTGTCGACCTGGAACGCTTGCGCACCAATATCGTCGCCCGCCAGCTCTCGCCCGCGCACACCGCCGAGCAGATGAGCGAGGAGGAGCTGCTGTCGTTCCTGTTCCTGCCCGGTTTCAGCATGCGCGACAAGGTCACCGAGGTGTCCGGCCGTGGCGTCGGCCTGGATGCGGTGCAACATGGCATTCGCCAGTTGCGCGGCGCCATCGAGCTGTATCAGAGCGCCGGGCAGGGCAGCCGCTTTCAGCTTGAGGTACCGCTGACCCTGTCGGTGGTGCGCAGTCTGGTGGTCGAAGTCGGCGCCGAGGCCTACGCGTTTCCCTTGGCCCATATCGAGCACACCCTCGACCTGCTCACCGAACAGATCGTCCAGCTCGAAGGGCGTCAGCATTTTTGGTACGAAGGCCGCCATATCGGTCTCGTGGCTGCTACCCAATTGCTGCAACGCCCGGCGGGGCAAGTCACCCAGGACAGCCTCAAGGTCGTGGTGATCCGCGAGCGCGATGCCATCTACGGGGTAGCGGTCGAGCGCTTCATCGGCGAGCGCACTCTGGTAGTGATGCCGCTGGATGTGCGCCTGGGCAAGGTTCAGGATATCTCTGCGGGCGCACTGCTCGATGACGGCTCGGTGGTACTGATCGTCGACGTCGAAGACATGGTGCGCTCGGTGGAAAAACTGCTGACCACTGGTCGCCTCGAGCGCATCGATCGTCGCCAGAACCACGCGGTCGAACAGACTCGCAAACGCGTGCTGGTAGTCGACGACTCGCTCACCGTGCGCGAATTGCAACGCAAGCTGTTGACCAATCGCGGCTACGAAGTGGCGGTCGCGGTGGACGGCATGGACGGCTGGAACGCGCTGCGCAGTGAGGATTTCGATTTGCTGATCACCGACATCGACATGCCCCGCATGGACGGCATCGAGCTGGTGACCTTGCTGCGCCGCGACAGCCGGTTGCAGTCGCTGCCGGTCATGGTGGTGTCGTACAAGGACCGCGAAGAAGATCGACGCCGTGGACTGGACGCCGGAGCGGACTATTATCTGGCCAAAGCCAGTTTCCATGATGATGCGTTACTCGACGCGGTGGTGGAGCTGATTGGGGGGGCACAGGGATGAAGATCGCTATCGTCAACGACATGCCCATGGCTGTCGAGGCACTGCGCCGCGCGCTGGCGTTCGAGCCGGCCCATCAGGTGGTCTGGGTGGCGACCAATGGCCAGGAAGCCGTGGAACATTGCGCCGAACTGACCCCCGACCTGATTCTCATGGACCTGATCATGCCGGTGATGGACGGCGTCGAAGCCACGCGTCAGATCATGGCAAAAACTCCCTGCGCAATCGTCATCGTCACCGTCGATCGCGAGCAGAACGTGCACCGGGTGTTCGAAGCCATGGGCCATGGCGCACTGGATGTGGTCGATACGCCTGCGGTAGGTGGCAGTCATCCGCAAGAAGCGGCGGCGCCCCTGTTGCGCAAGATCCTCAATATCGGCTGGCTGATCGGCCCGCGTGGTCGGGTTGAAAAAACCATCGAGGCGCCGCTGCGCCAAGCCTCGCAGCGCCAAGGGCTGGTGGCCATCGGGTCATCGGCGGGCGGTCCGGCCGCGCTGGAGATCCTCCTCAAGGCACTCCCGGAAAACTTTCCGGCGGCTATTGTGCTGGTGCAGCACGTCGATCAGGTATTTGCCGCCGGCATGGCCGATTGGCTGAGCAGCGAGTCGCGCCTGCCGGTGCGCCTGGCCCGCGAAGGCGAACCACCGCAGCCTGGCACGGTGCTGCTGGCTGGCACCAATCACCATATTCGCTTACAGAAAAATGGAACTTTGGCCTACACTGCCGAGCCGGTGAACGAAATTTATCGTCCTTCTATCGATGTTTTCTTTGAAAGTGTGGCACGCTTCTGGAATGGCGATACGGTGGGGGTACTGTTGACAGGTATGGGGCGCGACGGCGCTCAGGGTCTGAAAATGATGCGTCAGCAAGGCTGGCTGACCATCGCGCAGGATCAGCAAAGCAGTGCCGTTTACGGCATGCCCAAGGCGGCAGCGGCGATTGATGCGGCTGTCGAGATTCATCCCCTGGAGCGGATCGCGCCACGACTTACGGATATTTTTTTTCGATGATTACACGTCTCCCGCCTCGCCGGCATGAAGGCAGTTACCAGGTGAAAGCGCATGATTGATCTGCAGATCGAAGATTTCAAATCGTCCGACGAGAACAAAGCCATGGTGCTGCTGGTCGACGACCAGGCCATGATCGGCGAAGCCATCCGCCGCAGCCTGGCGAATGAAGCCAACATCGACTTCCATTTCTGCGCCGACCCGCGCGAGGCCATTGCCCAGGCGGTGCGCATCAAGCCGACGGTGATCCTCCAGGACCTGATCATGCCGGGCCTCGACGGCCTGACGCTGGTACGTGACTATCGCAATCACCCCTCGACCCAGGACATCCCGATCATCGTCCTGTCGACCAAAGAGGACGCGCTGATCAAGAGCGCGGCCTTCGCGGCGGGGGCCAACGATTATCTGGTCAAGTTGCCGGACACCATCGAACTGGTCGCGCGTATCCGCTATCACTCGCGCTCCTACCTGACGTTGCTGCAGCGTGACGAAGCCTATCGGGCGTTGCGAGTCAGCCAGCAGCAGTTGCTCGATACCAACCTGGTGCTGCAACGGCTGATGAACTCCGATGGCCTGACCGGCCTGTCCAACCGTCGGCATTTCGATGAGTACCTGGAACTGGAGTGGCGTCGCGCCATGCGCGACCAGACGCAGCTGTCGCTGTTGATGATCGATGTCGACTTCTTCAAGTCATATAACGACAATTTCGGTCACCTTGAGGGCGATGAAGCCCTGCGCAAGGTTGCCGATGCTATCCGCGAGGCCTCCAGCCGTTCCAGCGATCTGCCGGCGCGTTACGGTGGCGAAGAGTTCGCGCTGGTATTGCCCAACACCTCCCCGGGCGGCGCGCGGTTGGTAGCGGAAAAACTGCGCCAGAGCATCGCTGCCTTGAAGATCGCGCACAATGCACCGGTCGAGGATTCGTTCCTCACGGTCAGCATCGGTCTGTCGACCATGACCCCGGCGCAGAGCACCAGTTGCCGGCTGTTGATCTCGGCGGCAGACAAGGGCCTTTATCTGGCCAAGCACAACGGGCGCAATCAGGTCGGGATCGAATAGCGGCCTCGGCGGGCATCATTCCTCGCCCGGCGATGCTGCCCTAAAGCCCGGAGTGCGTTATACTCTCCGGCTTTTGAAACGCTACGCACGAGTGCTGCCCGCCATGGAAATCAACCCGATCCTTAACAGCATCAAGGACCTGTCCGAGCGCTCCGAAACCATTCGGGGGTATCTTTGACTACGATCAAAAGCATGAGCGTCTGACCGAAGTCAATCGCGAGCTTGAAGATCCGAGTGTCTGGAACAACCCTGCCTACGCCCAGGAACTGGGGCGCGAGCGCTCCCTGCTGGCGCAGATCGTAGACACCCTCGATGAGATGCATTCAGGCCTGGCCGACGCCAAGGACCTGCTGCAGATGGCTGCCGAGGAAGAAGACGAAAGCGCCGTCGCTGACGTCAGCGAAGAAGTCGAGCGCCTGCGCGAGTCGCTGGAAAAGCTCGAATTCCGCCGCATGTTCAGCGGCGAGATGGACGCCAACAACGCCTACCTGGACATCCAGGCCGGCTCTGGCGGTACTGAAGCCCAAGACTGGGCCAACATTCTGCTGCGCATGTACCTGCGCTGGGCCGACAAACGCGGCTTCGACACCACCATCATGGAGCTGTCGGCCGGTGAAGTCGCTGGTATCAAAGGTGCCACCTTGCATATCAAGGGCGAGTACGCCTTTGGCTGGCTGCGCACCGAGATCGGCGTGCATCGCCTGGTACGCAAGAGCCCGTTCGACTCCGGCAACCGTCGCCATACCTCGTTCTCGGCCGTGTTCGTGTCGCCGGAAATCGATGACAACATCGAAATCGACATCAACCCGTCGGACCTGCGCATCGATACCTACCGCTCCTCGGGTGCCGGTGGTCAGCACGTCAACACCACCGACTCGGCCGTACGTATCACCCACGTACCGACCAACACCGTGGTCAGCTGCCAGAACGAACGCTCCCAGCACGCCAACAAGGACACCGCCATGAAAATGCTGCGGGCGCGCCTTTACGAGCAGGAAGTGCAAAAACGCAACGCCGCCTCCCAGGCTCTGGAAGACACCAAGTCGGACATCGGCTGGGGACATCAGATCCGCTCGTACGTGCTCGACGCGTCGCGCATCAAGGATCTGCGTACCAGTATCGAACGCAGTGACTGCGACAAGGTGCTCGATGGCGACATCGACGAATACCTGATCGCCAGCCTCAAGCAAGGGCTGTAACACCTCTTCGCGCTTCGGCGCGAACAGGGCTGGCCCGCGATCCCTGCCGCAAGGCAGGGGCAACAACCCCGTGATGGAAATTCTAAAGACATGAGCGACCAACAACTCGACCCGCAAGCCCTGCAACAGGAAGAAAACTCCCTGATCGCCCTGCGCAAGGAAAAGCTTGCTGCCGAGCGCGCCAAGGGTCAGGCCTTCCCCAACGACTTCCGCCGTGACCGCTATGCAGCCGACCTGCAAAAGCAGTACGTCGACAAGACCAAGGAAGAACTGGAAGCAGCGGCCATCCCGGTCAAGGTGGCAGGTCGTATCATGCTCAACCGTGGCTCGTTCATGGTGATCCAGGACATGACCGGGCGCATCCAGGTGTACGTCAATCGCAAGACCCTGCCGGAAGAGACCCTGGCCTCGGTCAAGACCTGGGACATGGGCGACATCATTGCTGCCGAAGGCACCCTGGCGCGTTCCGGCAAGGGCGACCTGTACGTCGAAATGACCACCGTGCGCCTGCTGACCAAGTCGCTGCGCCCGCTGCCCGACAAGCACCACGGCCTGTCCGACACCGAACAACGCTACCGCCAGCGCTACGTCGACCTGATCGTCAACGAAGACGTGCGCCAGACGTTCCGCGTGCGTTCGCAGGTGATCGCCCACACCCGCGCCTTCCTGATGAAGCGTGACTTCCTGGAAGTCGAGACGCCGATGCTGCAAACCATCCCCGGCGGTGCTGCGGCCAAGCCGTTCGAGACTCACCACAACGCGCTCGACATGGGCATGTACCTGCGCATTGCGCCGGAGCTGTACCTCAAGCGCCTGGTTGTCGGTGGCTTCGAGAAGGTCTTCGAGATCAACCGCAACTTCCGTAACGAAGGCGTCTCGACGCGGCACAACCCCGAATTCACCATGTTGGAGTTCTACCAGGCTTACGCCGATTACGAAGACAACATGGACCTGACCGAAGAGCTGTTCCGTGAACTGGCGCAGCTGGTGCTCGGAACGACCGACGTGCCTTACGGCGACAAGGTGTTCCACTTCGGCGAGCCGTTCGTGCGCCTGTCGGTGTTCGATTCGATCCTCAAGTACAACCCCGAGCTGACCGCCGATGATCTCAACGACATCGACAAGGCCCGCGCCATCGCCAAGAAAGCCGGCGCCAAGGTGCTCGGTTTCGAAGGCCTGGGCAAGCTGCAGGTGATGATTTTCGAAGAGCTGGTCGAGCACAAGCTGGAGCAGCCGCATTTCATCACCCAGTACCCGTTCGAAGTGTCGCCGCTGGCACGTCGCAACGATGACAACCCGAACGTCACCGACCGTTTCGAGCTGTTCATCGGTGGCCGTGAAATCGCCAACGCCTACTCCGAGCTGAACGATGCCGAGGACCAGGCCGAGCGCTTCATGGCTCAGGTGGCGGACAAGGACGCCGGTGACGACGAAGCCATGCATTACGACGCCGACTTCGTCCGCGCTCTGGAGTACGGCATGCCGCCGACGGCCGGTGAAGGTATCGGTATCGATCGCCTGGTGATGTTGCTGACCAACTCACCATCGATCCGTGATGTGATCCTGTTCCCGCACATGCGCCCGCAAGCCTGATGCAGTGAATAAAAAGCCGCCTCGCAAGGGCGGTTTTTTTATGCAACACACACCGGCCCCTTCGCCGCCGAACGCGCAACCTTGCTCCCACAGGTGTACGCCGCTGCATCTGTGAACATTGTAGGGGCAAGGCTTGCTCGCGAAGAGGCCGGTGCTGATACCGTAAAAAATCCATTACACACAAGGAAAGTCTGTAAGTGATCCCCGCAATGGCACCACAGGGCGCAGCCGGCCTGGCCACCGACGTGGCAAACAACGTTCGTTATCAAGGCCGCAAGGCCACTCGTCAAGGCAGCGAACAACGCCGCCAGGACATTCTCGATGCCGCCATGCGCATCGTCATCCGCGATGGCGTGCGAGGCGTTCGCCACCGTGCCGTGGCCGCCGAGGCCAATGTGCCGCTGTCGGCCACCACCTATTATTTCAACGACATCGAAGACCTGCTCACCGACACCTTCGCCCAGTACGTCGAGCGTAGCGCGGCCTATCTGGCGCGCCTGTGGACCAACAACGAAGAACTGCTACGCCAGATGGCAGCCCGTGGCGATCGCAGCCCCGCCGCTCGCTCGCGCCTTGCCGACGACATCGCCCAGACCACCGCCGACTACATCCAGCACCAGTTGCGTACCCGCCGTGACGCTCTGATGGCCGAACAGGCCTTTCGCCAGGAGGCCTTGCTGTCGCCGCGCTTGGCTGAACTGGTGCGCGCTCACCAGGGGATTCTGCTGCAAGGCGCCTGTCAGCTGCTGCAAGTGCTGGGTGCCCGAGAGCCGCAGGAAGATGCCAAGGTGTTGACGGCGATCATCGGTCGGATGGAGTATCAAGGCCTGCTGAGCCCAGGCAATAGCGCCACGGACGCCGAGATGCTTGGTATCCTCACCCGCTACATGCACCGGGTCCTGGCCGCTGCCTGATCCGGCCGGCACTGACAGCAATGCTGCCGAGGAAGGCAACTGACGGCTTCACCAGCGAGGGAAGGGGTTTTGGACGAGTACCAGCAGACCATACGCACGCTGTCCGATCGCATCGTCGCCGCGCAGACGCCCATTCGGGTGCTCGACGCCGTCAAGTGGGACGACAGCATCAAGCAGGCATTCCTCAAGGCCAAGGGCAAGGCACTACCGGAAGTCGACCGCGCCTGGTATCAGAATCGCCCGCTGGCGTTCGACTCCAGTGCGGTCAAACTGGAATTCCAGAACATCGAGCGCGACATCACCCGGCGCCTTGGGCAGTTCAGCCCGGTCGGGCAAATCATGCGGCGCATGTGCAAGGAATACCGGATGGTGGTGCGCATGCTCGAGGCGCGCGGCACCGAAGACTTCGGCCTGATCTCCCAGGAGCTTTACGGCGCAGCCTCGGATGCCTTTCATGCCGGCGATCCGACCCTGGCCGACCTTGGCCTGATGCTCTCCGATTACCTCAACAATATTGCCGGGCGCGGCGACCTCAAGGATGAAGCCAAGACCTTGACCGCCAAGGACGCCGTGGCGCTGTTGCAAACTCGCCTCAACCGCGTTTTTGGCGAGGCCGAAAGCACCATCCGCGTGTTCGAGTCCGATGGTATCGTCGCCGATGCCGCGGCTGGCGCCGACTACATCAAGGTGCGCAGCGACGCCATGTTCAACGAGCGCGACGTGCGCGCGCTCGAAGTGCACGAGGGCCTGGTGCATGTCGGCACCACGCTCAACGGCCAGAACCAGCCAATCTGCACATTCCTGTCCAAGGGCCCGCCCTCGTCGACGGTCACTCAGGAAGGCCTGGCCATCCTGATGGAAATCATCACTTTCGCGTCCTATCCCTCGCGGCTGCGCAAGCTCACCAACCGCACGCGAGCGATCCATATGGTCGAGGAGGGCGCGGATTTTCTCCAGGTGTTCGAGTTCTTCCGCGAGCAGGGTTTCGAGATGGCCGAGAGCTACGGCAACGCCAGCCGCGTGTTCCGCGGCTCGACGCCGACCGGTCTGCCGTTTACCAAGGACCTGTCGTACCTCAAGGGTTTCATCATGGTCTACAACTACATCCAGCTGGCCGTGCGCAAGGGCAAGCTGGAGCAGGTGCCGCTGCTGTTCTGCGGCAAGACCACTCTGGAGGACATGCGCACCCTGCGCCAGTTGGTCGACGAAGGCCTGGTCGTGCCGCCCAAGTACCTGCCCGATCAGTTTCGTGACATGAACGCGCTGTCGGCCTGGATGTGCTTCTCCAACTTCCTCAATCACCTGAGCCTGGATCGTATTGAAGCGGACTACTCGAACATTCTCTGAGGTCGCACGGCTGGCCGTGCTCCTGGCGCTGCTAGGCCTGGCGGGCTGCAGTCAACTGCTGTTCTATCCCGAGCGCGGTCAGCCGTTCACCCCTGACAAGGCACACCTGCAATACCGCGACCTGACGCTGCTGGCCAAGGACGGTACGCACCTCAACGCCTGGTGGCTGCCGGCCAAGGCCGGGGTAGCGGTCAAGGGTACGGTGCTGTTCCTTCACGGCAACGGCGGCAATATGGCCACGCAGTTGGGCGGCAGTTGGTGGTTGCCCGAACAGGGCTATCAGGTGTTGATGATCGACTACCGCGGCTATGGCCTTTCAACCGGCAGGCCAAAACTGCCGGACGTGTACGAGGATATCGATGCCGCGCTGGACTGGCTCGACCAGGCACCCGAGGCGCAGGGCGCACCGCGCATTCTGCTGGGCCAGAGCCTCGGTGGCGCCATGGCGATTCACTACCTGAGTGAGCATCCTGAGCGTTTGCGGACTTTCAAGGCGCTGGTGTTCGACGGGGTGCCGGCCAGTTACCGAGATATCGGCCAGTACGCGCTGAGTGAGTCGTGGCTGACCTGGCCGTTGCAGGTGCCGTTGTCGTGGCTGGTGCCCGATGGCGACAGTGCAATTCGCTCGATCACGCGTTTGAAGGGCGTGCCCCAGCTGTACTTCCATAGTATCGACGACACCATCATCCCCGTGCGCAACGGTATCGCTCTGTACCAGATCGCCCCGCCGCCGCGGGTGCTGCAGCTGACCCGCGGTCCCCACGTGCAGACTTTTGCCGACCCGACCTGGCGTACCGTGATGTTGAGTTTCCTGGACGATCCGCATCGCTTCAGCGGCTTGCGACGCTTGGCGCAGATTCCTGATGATGGTGACGCCAGCGGCCGTTGAGCGCGGCCGCTGATGGGGAAGGGAAGCCGCCTGTCAGGGACAGGCGGCTGGGTGCCACGCCTCATCAGTGACGCGAGGATGGCCCGGGTTGTGGCTCCAGCAAGGCGTGGGTCAGGTCCAGTCTGGCCTGGGCGACCCGCCTGGCCAAGGCCTCATAGGCGGCGCGGTACTGATTGCTGTTTAGGCTCAGCACCTGCGGCAACGGATCGAGCCGGCCGAGCTGGCCACTGCCGATCAACACCTGGCGCAAGTGCTCGCGTTCCATCTCGCTCAACTGCGGCGGCAACTCGTCGTCGCCACTCGCCGCGTCCAGATACTCGCCGAGGCGATCTCGCCACTGATTGATGGCTCCGATACGGTCCGCGTGGGCCGAGTCGAGAAAGCGCTGCCAGTAAGGTTGTTCATTGAGGTAATCAGGCAGCAGCTCGGCTTGCGGCGCCAGCACGGCCGAGTACGCCGTGTCGAGCATGTCCTGAGTGACCCAACTGGTGTAGCTGGTGAAAACCTGAGAGGTCGGCTGGTCACGCAGGCCCAGGCGTGTTGCCAGGGCGATGCGGAAATACAGTTCGATCTCGCTGTAGTCGATCGAGTGTCCCGCCAGGCGCCAGGTGGTGATGTTGGCGGTGACATGCTCCTTGAGCCGGTGCACGCGCCAATGGCTGGTCGCCAGTGCGATCAATTCGCCGCCGGCCGCCGCATCGTCGGCCTTGGCCAAGGCCTGGTCGGCGTGCAGCAGGTTCTCCATCTGCGAGAACACCACCGCATCGCGGTCGACGCAGCTGATCGCCTGGCGGGCCTGTTCATGCAGGGCCTGGCGCAAGTCGGCAGTAAAAGCCCCGCGCACCAGTGCCTGGATCCGTGCGCGCATGTTCGCCTCGGGTCGCCGCGCCGGTGCGGACACATCGACACGCAACAGCAGGGAGAAAAATTCGGCGATCGACGACTCGCCGGGTATCAGCAGCTGCATCGCCTGGGCACGGTCGTCGCTGGACATCCCCTCGAACAAACGTGGGGCGTCGCGCAGGGCGTTCTGGTCGCGTACCTGTGGTCCTTCGTCTTCCGAGGAACCTTGGGAGCCGGAATCCTCATCGTCATCGTAGACGTAGTTGCCCGCCTCAAGCATCTCCGCGTCGAAGCGCCCGCGCTGAACCACGGACAAGTGGGCAGTGGACATGTGCAAGCCACGGGTGCGCCCGGCACCTTCGGGCACTTGGGTGATGGGGACGCGCCGCAGATCGGCGCTGACCACCCGCGGCAGGTTCTCGAGCCCCTCGGGCCACTGATTGATGGTCCCTTCCAAATGCGAGAGATCGACCTCTTCCAGATGTTGCAGGTTCGACAGGTTGGGCATTCGCGACAGCGGGTTGATGGACAGGTCGAGGCTGCGCAGTTGCTGCAACGTGCCCAGGTCTGTCACGTCTGCGTCGCTGAGGACGATATTGTTTTCACCCAGGTTCAGCGTCATCAGGTTGGTCAGCCGACCGAGTACGGCGAACACCTCGGGGCCGAAGCTGGTCTGCGAGCTCTGTATGGTCAGGGTCTGCAGCGAACCGCTGGCCGTGACTCGGGTCATGTCTCTGGCGCTCCAGTTGAAGGGGCGCACGCGCATATCGTTGAGGATCAGCGTTTGCAGGTTGCCCAGGGTGCCGAGCCGCGCCAGGCTTGCGGGGGACAGCGCGGTGCGCGAAAGATTGAGCGCGCGCAGTTGGCGCAGGCTCAGCAAGGCGTCGGGCAGTTCGGTCAGCGGCAGGTTGATGAGTTCCAGGCGTCGCAGGTTGGGCAGTTGCTGCAGCATCGTCGGCAGGTTGTGCAGCTGCGTGATGTTCATGACCAGCAATGAAACCACTGAAGTCAGTGGCACAGGTAGGGACGGCAGGCCGATGTCGACATTATCGAAATGCAGACTGTGCTCATGCCCGACGATATGCGCCTCCCAGGCGTATGCCAGTTGGTGTGTCATCTCGGCGCGATGGGAGCGAATCGTCTCGTCACTGCTTTGAGCGAGCCAGGCATCGAGCGCGTGGTCGAGTTGATGGCGTTCCTGTTCCAGTTGCGCGATGCGGGCAGCGATGGGTTGATTCTGGGTGAGCAGGCGATTGATGTAGCGATCGGCGCTCATGATCGGGATCACCAGACGCTGGTGAGTGACCAGGCGCGCCAGTCGAAGGTGGGAGGGTTCACGCTGGAACAGATCATCCTCGGCGTTGGCGGGGCTGCGTTGCACTGCATCGATCGTGGGGGGCGTCAACCAACTGCGCCGTACAGGCAGGCCCAGCAGCAGTCGCGCCCGTGTCGGCCGTGCCAGCGCCATCTCCCGCAGGCGTTGGTGCAGACGCTCGGGCTCGTTGAGGCCAACACCGAGCAGCGCTCGCTGGCGCTCGGAAAGTGCGAAGAGCAGGGCACGGTAGAAACCGTACTCTGTCATGTCCTGGGCCAGCATCACTTGCGTCGCGGTGCTGGTGCTCCAGCCTTCCTCGTCGTCCAGGTACACCGAGGTGGTCTCGACATCGGTTTCACCAAGCTCGGCCAGCGGGGTGCCGAAGCGATCGCCGCTACGCAACAACAAGGCGGTACCGGGTTGCCAGCCATCACAGTGTTCCAGCAGGCGCACCGCCAGCACGAAGGTGTCCTCGTTGATCGACCAAGGCACGGTGAACCCTTCCAGGGCACGGGTCAGTCTTGCGTCATGCTCCAGCGCTCGAGCGTTTTCGGTGAAGTCCAGCGGCAGGCGCGCGGATTCCGAGGTCAACAGCGCGCGCACGCTGCCCTGACTGGAATGCAGCATGCGTCGGGCGGCGCTCAGGGGCATGAGTGGGTAGCGTTGCTGAAGCTCTTGCACGGCATGATCGGTGTCCAGCTGGGCCAACTCGTAACGATGGGTGACGATCGCCCGGCTCAGCCGCGCGAACCATTGCAGGTAGAGGTCCAGAGAGGGAGGTATGCAACTGTCATCGCACGGCAGAGGCGTGGGGGTGGAGTCGCCGCTGCGAGTCACGCGTCTTGAATGGGGGCGAGGCTGTTGGCCGTTGCGGATCGCCACTGCCTCATAGAACGCGTCCAACTGGGACACTTGGTCACCTTCGGGCACGGGCATGCCCTTGGCGATCAAGGCCATGATCTGGCTGACCTTGTCTTGAATACGAGCACGTTGCAACACATGCAGGAGCAGCGCTGGCACTGGCTTGTCCAGTTGATAGACCTGGCGCAATTCGGCGTTGCTGACGCCGCTCACCCGCCCCAGCTCCAGCAGGCGTTCATCGGCCAAGCCCGCGCTGACTGGCCCCAGGCGGCGCAGCAAGGCCAGGCGGTCCCAGTATTGCGGCTGTTCGAGGTGATGATGCCAGGCGCCCGCACCATTGTGCCGCAGCGCCGGCAGATGAACCCCGCCAGCACTGGGGTGCACCAATCGCCAGGTGCCTTTGGCGGTCTTTTCGATGCGGTAGAACGCTTGGTTGATCGCGATTGCCTTGTGCTCGCCCGCGGTATAGATGCCTTGCGCGTCCGGTTCGCCGGTTGGGCTGTCGGCGCTGCTCAGGCGGTAGTCGCTGAGGTCTGGCAGCCAGCGCCGGTAACCGCTCGCGTCCTGCAACTTGACTGCCCTGAAAGGCGCGAGCCAGTCAGAGGGCGCGCGCCCTTCATCCTCTTCGCCAGGGCCGATACCGACCCCGGCGCCCAGCAGCAGATGTTCCTGCAAAAGCGTGGCATAGCTGGGGCGCAACGCTTGCAGCGCCTTGGCCGACGGTGCGTCGAGGGGGATCAGGTACCGGGCATCGGCGAGCAGCCGCGCCGCCATTTGGCTGTGAGCGTAGCTGCGCAGCGTCTGTTCCAGTGGCTGGGCCGCCATCGGCAGATCAAGCACAGCCTGACGCCCGGCCCAACTGGCCAATACCTGTTGCTGGTGCGCCAGCGCAATGAAGCGGCTGAAATACTGCTGGAACCCGCTGTCGAGCAGGTCCCGGCGCAGGCTGGTGAAGAAGTGCTTGCGGGTCGGGTACTGTTTGAGCGGGTGCTGTGGATGGCCGGGCACGAAGGCGACACACGGCGCGTCATCGTCATCCGGGCCTAGCAGGATGATGTCGGCCAGCACGATGTCGGTGTGCAATTGCAACGCCGCGCACACCGCTACGCCTGTACCGAGGTAAGGGCCTTGGTCGGCGAATTCTGGCGAGTCGGTATGGTATGCGCCGATGATCCACTCCAGCAGGGTCCGGCCCTCTTTGCCCAGCGTGCCTCGAAGCGTCGCTCGCGTGAATTCCTCGCGCAGGGTGGCCAGGTAGGCATGTTCCTTGGCGCTGCGCAGCGTCGAGCTGTCCAGCGCGCGGGTCAGGTTGTCGATGTAGTCGATGTTCAACGGCTGTTGTTGGTAAAGGGCCAGCAGCGTCCGCGGGGTGATGTCTGCCGCGTCGCTGTGGGTCAGGATGGTGCGGTGATGGTGATAGAGGCTATGCAGCGCGACGAAGGCCTGGGTGGCTTCACGCCTTGCCAGGCGGCCACTGCGCTGGTTTTCAAGCAACTGGCGACGCTCCTGAGGGGCGGCGTCGCGCAGCCAGGCGGGCTCGTCGGCGGATTCGAGAGGCGACACCAGCGTGTCGTATTGGCGGGTGGACGATGTGGCGTTGCTGTCGGTCATGATGCTCATTCCACTGGGATCGGAGGCGCTATTGATCCTGTGAACGAGCCTCATGGGGCGGTACATGCCTGCCGCCCGGCCATCCGGTGGCGGTGCTAACGAGCGTGCATAAAAAATCCCGCCTGGGCGGCGGGATTTTTTCAGCATTCAACGATGCGCTGTCACTTCATCGAAGAGCGTGGCGCAACTGGCTGGTTGTCGTTGGAAATGGTCACTTCCACACGACGGTTCATGGCACGGCCCGAAGCGCTGTTGTTGTCCGCTACCGGGTACTCCTTGCCATAGCCCTGCGACACTACGCGAGATGGGTCGACGCCCATCTTCACCAGCGCCAGGCGCACGGAACCGGCACGACGCTCGGACAGACTTTGGTTGTAGGCGGCGGAGCCGGTGCTGTCGGTGTAACCCTCGACAATCACTTTGCGATCGGGATTTTCTTGCAGGAACTGGGCAAGTTGGTTGACGTTGACCAGACCGCTTGATTTCAGATCGGCTTTGTTCAGGTCGAACAGCACATCACCGAAGGTCACCAGGGTGCCGCGGTCAGTCTGCTTGGCATTCAGGCTTTGCTGCAGCTTCTTGATCTGCGCATCGCGGTTGTCCAGTTGCGCCTGAGCACGCTTGGCGGCAGAGTTTTTCAGCTCTTCTTCAGCCGAGCGCAGGGCGATGGTTTCTTTCGCCACTTCTACGCGCTGGTTGGCGAGGTAAGAGATCTGCGTGACCTTTTTCTCGTCATCCTTGTTGCGGAAGGCCTGGTCAGCCTTGTCCAGCCACTCCGAGGCGTCCTTGGTTTCCAGGGCGGCCAACGTGCTGGATTTGGGGTTGCTTTGCAGCCCGGAGAAGTTGGTGCGGGCTTGCTCCAGCTCGGCGTTGGGTTGCGTGGAGCAGGCGGCCAGGCCGACGCTCAGGGCCAGCAGGGCAGGGATCATCAATTGCTTGCGCATAGCGGTAGTCCTTTTATCAATTCTCGATGCGATGTCGAATCAGTGCAGCGCTTACTGAGCGGGCTGCTGGAGGTTGTACTGACCTTCCTTGCGGATGTCCTGTACGCCCTGATTGGCATCCTGAACGGCTTTCTGAGCTTTCACGGCCTGAGCCTTGCGCTCGGCGACGCGGGCATCCCATTCGGCCTGTTCGGCGTAAACCTTGGCCTGTTCGTAGTTTTCATCGTGCATGGCCAGTTCGGCCTGCTTGAACTTGTCCTGGGCGGACTTGGTTTCTACCGCGGCGTATTCAGTGCCGCCAGCGCTGACTGCGCTGTTGACCGCTGATTGTGCCAGCGCGTATTGCTCGGTGGGCGGGTTACCGGCGCAACCGGCCAGGATCAAGCTCGAACCCAGCGCCAGGGCAGCCAGCTTGAGCCCGCGCAGTTGAGGAAAAGCAGTGACGGCAGGACGGGTCTTCATGATTTTCAACTCCATAGGAAAACTCCCAAAACAACGAATATCCATGACAGCGGCGAACCTGCTGCGCCTGTTGTGGGCGTCATGCCAAGGTGCCTTTTTCTGCAATGGCTAAACTTTGGGACTCAAGGGATTTTTGAATAGTTCAGAAAAAATTCCGATCGGAAGTAATTCTGGTGCTGAACGGCTGACGCAGATCAACGGGCGGCCCATGGATTCCTGCGGGAGCAAAGCTTGCGCATCCGGCAGCGATGGGGGCGGCACAGCCTGCACCTGCGCAAGCAGGCTGGACCCCTGTTGGCACTGATTGCCGCTTCACAAGCGGAGCTCTTTTTCCCGCAGGATTGCAGCATTTTTCAATCCGGGGCGGTGAGATCCTGCAAGCGCTGACGTGACAGCGCCAGGAATCGCGGGGTAGCGCCGACGTCTTCGTACAGCGGGTCGCCTTCCTCGTCAGTGGCGATCACCTTGGTGCCCTTGACGTAAGGGAAGCTGGCTTCGAGCTCCTCCAAGGCGGCGCCGATCAATTCGCCGAGCAGTTCTTCAGGATGATGCTTGGGGTACATCTCGGTCAGCGCCGCCAGGCGGGCGGCCGACTCGACGTCTAGATGGATGTTGTAGCCGGTGTCGGTCAGGCGGCCTTTGGCACTTTCTTCCCAGTGTTGCGCGAGCTCGCGAATCTTCATGTGGACCTCATCAGGCGGCGGGTTCCCCATCCGGTTCGATGCACTCTTGTAAGAATGCATGACGATGGGCACTCTAGGGTTTAGAGCGGCGCGCGGGCTGATTGTTCACCTTCGGCGTAACGCCTGACCTGTTCTTTACCACTGAATCAACGCCTGTAACCCCCGACAACAATGCCAAGACACGGAGAGTACGGATGACCGATATCGATGCCCGCTTGCGCGAGGACGTTCACCTGCTCGGCGAACTGCTGGGCAATACCGTACGCGAACAGTACGGCGATGAATTCCTGCAGAAGATCGAGCGCATACGCCATGGCGCCAAGGCTGATCGGCGGGCCACCGGAGACGATGGTGCCGAGCAGCTGAGTTCCAGCCTCAAGGATCTTGGCGAAGACGAACTGCTACCGGTGGCGCGTGCGTTCAACCAGTTTCTCAATCTGGCCAATATCGCCGAACAGTATCAACTGATTCACCGTCGCGACGCGGACCAGCCCGCGCCGTTTGAATCACGGGTACTGCCGGAGCTGCTCGAACGCCTCAAGGCCAGTGGGCACAGTGCCGAATCCCTCGCCCGGCAATTGGGCAAGCTGCAGATCGAGCTGGTGCTCACCGCGCACCCGACCGAGGTGGCGCGCCGCACGCTGATCCAGAAATACGACGCCATCGCCGCGCAACTGGCGGCCCAGGACCACCGCGACCTGATCCCGGCCGAACGCGAGCACATCAAGCAACGCCTGCAACGCCTGATCGCCGAGGCCTGGCATACCGAAGAAATTCGCCGTACCCGGCCCACGCCCGTGGACGAGGCCAAGTGGGGCTTTGCGGTGATCGAGCATTCGCTCTGGCACGCCATCCCCAACTACCTGCGCAAGGCCGATCATGATTTGCATGCCGCCACGGGTCTGCGTCTGCCGCTGGAGGCGGCGCCGGTGCGCTTCGCCTCGTGGATGGGCGGCGACCGTGACGGCAACCCCAATGTGACGGCCGCCGTGACGCGTGAAGTGTTGCTGCTGGCGCGCTGGATGGCCGCCGACCTGTTTTTGCGCGATGTCGATCAACTGGCCGCCGAGCTGTCGATGCAACAGGCCAGCCCGGCGTTGCGCGCGGTAGCAGGCGACACCGCCGAGCCCTACCGGGCGGTGCTCAAGCAGCTGCGCGAGCGCTTGCGGGCGACGCGCAACTGGGCTCATGCCTCGCTGGTGCAGACCCAGCCGGCGGGCGCTGAGGTGCTGGACAACAATCGTGATCTGCTCGAGCCGCTGCAATTGTGTTTCCAGTCGTTGCATGAATGCGGCATGGGCGTGATCGCCGATGGCCCGCTGCTCGATTGCCTGCGTCGCGCCGTAACCTTCGGGCTGTTTCTGGTGCGCCTCGACGTGCGCCAGGATTCCTCGCGGCACACCGGGGCCATGAGTGAAATCACCGATTACCTGGGGCTAGGCCGTTACGCCGATTGGGACGAAGACGCCCGCATCGCCTTTTTGCTGCGCGAACTGGCCAGTCGGCGCCCGTTGTTGCCGGGGCATTTCAAGGCCAGTGCAGACACCGCTGAAGTCCTCGCGACGTGCCGAGAAGTCGCTGCAGCGCCAGCGGCGTCGCTGGGCTCTTACGTGATCTCCATGGCCGGCGCGGCTTCCGACGTACTGGCGGTGCAGCTCTTGCTCAAGGAGGCCGGCCTGTTGCGCCCCATGCGCGTGGTACCACTGTTCGAAACCCTCGCGGACCTGGACAACGCCGGCCCGGTGATCGAGCAGTTATTGCTGTTGCCAGGCTACCGCAGCCGCTTGCATGGCCCGCAGGAAGTGATGATCGGCTATTCCGATTCGGCCAAGGATGCCGGCACCACGGCGGCGGCCTGGGCGCAGTATCGAGCGCAGGAAACACTCGTGCAGATCTGCCAGGAGCAACAGGTCGAGTTGCTGCTGTTTCACGGCCGCGGCGGCACGGTCGGGCGCGGTGGCGGCCCGGCGCACGCGGCCATTTTGTCGCAACCGCCGGGCTCGGTGGCCGGACGTTTCCGTACTACCGAGCAAGGGGAAATGATTCGTTTCAAATTCGGTCTGCCGGCCATCGCCGAGCAAAACCTCAATCTCTACCTGGCGGCGGTCCTGGAAGCGACCCTGTTGCCGCCGCCGATGCCGGAGCCTGCTTGGCGCACGGTGATGGACCAGATGGCCGCCGATGGGGTCAAGGCCTACCGCGCGGTGGTGCGCGAAAACCCGCAATTCGTCGAGTACTTCCGCCAGTCGACTCCTGAGCAGGAGCTGGGCCGTCTGCCGCTGGGCAGCCGCCCGGCCAAGCGCCGCCAGGGCGGGATCGAAAGCCTGCGGGCCATTCCGTGGATTTTCGGCTGGACCCAGACGCGCCTGATGCTGCCGGCCTGGCTGGGCTGGGAGGCGGCGCTCGAAAACGCTCTGGCGCGGGGCGAGGGCGAGCGTTTAGCGCAGATGCGCGAGCACTGGCCGTTCTTCCGCACGCGCATCGACATGCTCGAGATGGTCCTGGCCAAGGCCGACATGGACATCGCCAGGCTCTATGACGAGCGACTGGTGAGCGCCGAGCTGCTGCCGCTGGGTGTGCAGCTGCGCGACCTATTGTCGCAGTGCTGCGCGGTGGTGCTGGGCCTGACCGGGCAGGTCGAGCTGCTCGCCCACAGCCCCGAAACCCTTGAGTTCATCAGCTTGCGCAACACCTACCTGGACCCGCTGCACCAGTTGCAGGCCGAGTTGCTGGCCCGTTCACGGGAGCGTGAGGCGTCCCTCGACAGCCCGCTGGAACAGGCGCTGCTGGTCACCGTGGCAGGTATCGCTGCCGGCTTGCGCAATACGGGATGAAGGCGGGGCTGATGCCGCATGTGCGTGCATCGGTTGCTGGCATCGCGTACCCCGCCTGCAGCACCGGATTCACGGACCGGTGCACCCCCGGGTTGCACCTTTTGCCGGGGGCGGGTGCCTGCGACTTTCGGTGGCTTGTGTGGGCTGTGCCCGCTGTGTATCTTGATCAGCCTTTTGGCCCTTTTTGTGGCCATGACCGATTTTTGGATAACCCTCAGGCAGTTAGCGTTGTTGGGGGCAAGTTTGACGGTTTTCATATAAAAATTTTGAGGAGCATATCAATGCGCGTGATTCTGCTGGGAGCTCCCGGGGCCGGCAAAGGTACTCAGGCAAAGTTCATCACCGAGAAATTCGGTATTCCCCAGATCTCCACCGGGGACATGCTGCGCGCAGCCGTCAAAGCCGGCACCGAGCTGGGCATCAAGGCCAAAAGCGTGATGGACAGCGGCGGCCTGGTGTCCGACGATTTGATCATCGCTCTGGTCCAGGAGCGCATCGCTCAGGCTGACTGCGCCAATGGCTTCCTGTTCGACGGTTTCCCGCGCACCATTCCTCAGGCCGACGCCTTGGTGAACGCTGGCGTGACCCTCGATCACGTGGTCGAGATCGCCGTCGATGACGAAGCCATCGTTCAGCGTATCGCTGGCCGTCGCGTGCACGAGGCTTCGGGTCGGGTCTACCACGTGGTCTACAACCCGCCGAAGGTCGAAGGCAAGGACGACGCCACTGGCGACGAACTGGTCCAGCGCAAGGACGACACCGAAGACACCGTGCGCCATCGTCTGTCGGTCTACCATTCGCAGACCGAGCCGCTGATCAAGTTCTATCAGGAACTGTCTGCCGACAAGGGCAAGCCCAAGTTCACCCACATCGAAGGCGTGGGCTCGGTCGACGACATCACCGCCAAGGTGCTGGCCGCGCTGAGCTGATTGCAGGGATGTATCGATAACGGCCCGCTTGCGGGCCGTTTCGCGTTTATAATGCCGCTCCTTTTTTCGCCCGCCCGCTTGTATAGCATAGAGATTGCCGATGACCACCTTGTTGGCCCTGGATACCGCCACCGAAGCCTGTTCCGTTGCCGTGTTGCATGATGGCAAGGTGCTGAGCCATTACGAAGTGATCCCGCGTCTGCATGCCCAGAAGCTGCTACCGATGATCAAGCAGATCATGGCCGACATCGGCGCGCCGCTGTCGGCCATCGATGCGATCGCCTTTGGTCGTGGCCCTGGGGCTTTCACCGGGGTGCGTATCGCCATCGGCGTGGTGCAGGGCCTGGCATTCGGGCTCGATCGCCCAGTATTGCCGGTGTCCAATCTGGCGGTGCTGGCCCAAGGTGCCCTTCGGGTACAAGGCGCAGCGCAAGTGGCAGCTGCCATCGATGCCCGCATGGACGAGGTGTACTGGGGTTGCTACGCGGCAGTCGAAGGTGAAATGCGCCTGCAGGGCGAAGAGGCGGTGCTCGCCCCTGAGCAGGTGGCGTTGCCCGATGCCGCCAGTGGCCATTGGTTCGGTGCGGGCACCGGGTGGGGCTATGCCGAGCGGCTGGCAGTCAAGCCCGATGCATTCGATGCCGGCGCCTTGCCCCATGCTCAGGACTTGCTGACCTTGGCGCGTTTCGCCTGGGCGCGCGGCGAGGCAGTGCCGGCCGATCTGGCGCAGCCGGTATATCTGCGTGACAAGGTGGCGACGCCAAAGGCGCGTTGACTCCAGCAGGATTTGCGCTGGACTGTCCTGCCTCTTCGCGAGCAAGCCTTGCTCCCACCGTGTTAACCGACCTTGAGTCATGCGCCTGTGGGAGCAGGGCTTGCCCGCGAAGGCGCCAGTCGCTTTATCGCAAAAAGTGCTATCACGATCCTGGCATCCACGCTTGAATCATGTATTTCATCGGGCCAATGTGACTTCTGGCAAACCTTTTGCGATAACTGTGGTCTAGTTATCACCTAGGTGATTGCACCGCTGTTGCCGTGCCGTTAAATTGCCATCATTGTAGTCAAGAATCTGCACTGAGTCCGACCTATGCGCATAGATGGTCTTTCCTCTCGTTCGTACCCTGTGAAGCGCAAGCCTCGCAAGGCGATCGCGCGCGTCGACGATAACGACGACGGGATCGAAGGCGAGGCAGAGTTCATCGCTCAGGAAGCCCCCCGCGCGCGCAGCTCGAGCAACACCCTGCCAGCGCGCCAGCAGGACATGATTTTCCCGCGTTCCATGAGTACTCGCGTGGCTCACGCCTTGACCAGCTACCTGACCACCTCGAGCTTCGTCGAGTGGGACATGGAAGTCCTGGGGCTCGACGTTCACATTTGAGCCTGCCGCCGCTTCCCTACTTTATCGGTTGCCCGTCCTGGAGCGAAAACGCCTGGCGCGAATACCTGTACCCACAGGATGCCAAGGCGAGTGACTACCTCAGTCTCTATGCGCAGGTATTCAATGCTGTCGAAGGCAATACCACTTTTTACGCGCGCCCTGCCGAGTCTACCGTGGCCCGGTGGGCGCAGTGCATGCCGGCGCATTTCCGTTTTACCGCCAAGTTTCCCCGGGATATCAGCCACGGGGGCGACTTGCGCGAACAGATTGCCAATGCCGAGACCTTCAAGCAGTTGCTCAAGCCCTTGGGTGAAAGGGTCGCCCCCTTGTGGTTGCAGCTTCCTGCGACCTTCGGCCCCGATCAGCTCGGTGCCTTGGCGATGTTCCTCGACGAGTTGCAGGGTGCCGTTGCTGTAGAGGTTCGCCATCGCGCATTCTTTGCCAAGGGTGATGAAGAGCGTTTGCTCAATCACCTGCTCGCCGACCGAGGTGTCGAGCGCATTTGCCTCGATCCGCGGGCGCTGTTCAGCTGTGAATCCCGCGACCCCGCCGTGTTGCACGCGCAATCGAAAAAGCCCCGGGTACCGCCGCGACCTGCTGCATTCAGTCAGCATCCACAGGTGCGCTTTATCGGCCATCCGCAATTAGAGGCCAACGAGCAATTCTTGACGCCGTGGGTGGAAAAGATAGCCGCCTGGATCGAAGAGGGACGGGCGCCGTATATCTTCCTGCACACCTCGGACAATGTGCTGGCGCCGGCATTGGCCCAGCGTTTTCACGCGCGCCTGATGGAACGTTTGCCGGGCTTGCCGGCCTTATCTGTAATAGACAGAGCGCCGCCGGTCGAGCAGTTGGGGCTACTCTGAATTCGCTGTTTCCCGCCGCTGGAGTCACCACCATGGACGTTCGAACCTTGAGGGCAGAAGCTTTCAAAGCGCTGCATGCGCGCGAGGGCGCCTTTGTGATTCCCAATCCCTGGGATGCCGGGTCTGCCAAGTTGCTCGCCAGCCTGGGTTTCGAAGCCTTGGCCACCACTAGCGCCGGTCTTGCCTATTCCAAGGGGCGGCCGGATGGCGAAGGGCGGTTGTCCCGTGAAGACACGCTGCTCAATGCCCTGTCGATCGTCGATGCCACCGCGTTGCCGGTCGCGGCCGACCTCGAGAACGGCTTTAGCGACGATCCCGAAAGCTGCGCCCAGATCATCACCGATGCGGCGGGTGTGGGCCTGGTAGGTGGTTCCATCGAGGATGCCACTGGGCGCGCCCAGGACCCGATCTACTCCATAGGCGTCGCCGTCGAGCGCATCGCAGCGGCCGTGGCGGCAGCGCGGCAGTTGCCGTATGCGTTCACGCTGACCGCAAGGGCAGAGAATTTTCTGCACGGGCGCGTGGATCTGGACGACACCATTCGCCGGTTGCAGGCCTATGCCGACGCCGGGGCCGATGTGCTTTACGCGCCAGGCTTGCGCACCCGCGAGCAGATCGTGGCCGTGGTTCAGGCACTGGCGCCCAAGCCGATCAATATTCTGATGGGCCTGGGCGGTGTCGATTTCAGCGTGGCGCAACTGGCCGAAATGGGCGTCAAACGCATCAGCGTCGGTTCTTCCCTGGCGCGCTGTGCCTACGGCGCCTTGTATAACGCCGCGTTGGAAATTCGCGAGGGCACCTTCGGTTATGCCGAGCAGGCGATGCCGTTCGATCAGCTCAATGGCCTGTTCAATCGCTGAGTCGCCGTGAAGGTATTACTGCTGTTGGTAGTGCTGATCGCAGGTGCGGCCCTGGCGTATTGGCGCGGGTGGGTTCAGGTTCCGTCAGCATGGGATCCGTGGGCGCCGCTGGATGTTCGAGACACGCCGAACTGGCTCACCTCCTACAAACTGTCGAGGCTGCAGAACGATCGGGCTCTGTGCAATCAAGCGCTGGCCACCTCAGGCCTGCGCTATAGCCGCCAGGCCGATTCTGCGGCGACCGCCAAGTGTCCTTTGCAAAACGTGATCCGCGTGCAGGGCGGCGACGTGGCGCTGAGCAGCAGTTTCGTCGCCAGTTGCCCACTGGCCGTGGCATTGGCGCTGTTCGAGCGTCATCAGTTGCAACCGGCGGCGCAGCAGATGTTCGGTCAGCCCGTCGCGCAGATCGACCACCTTGGCAGCTTTGCCTGCCGCAATGTCTACAACCGCAGCAGTGGTCGCTTGAGTCAGCATGCGAGCGCCAACGCTTTGGATGTTGCCGGTTTTCGCCTGGCGGACGGTCGGCGCATCAGCGTGCTGGCTGATTGGGCTGGGGGAGGGGACAAGGCATTGTTCCTGCGTCAGATCAGCCGCGGCGCCTGTCGTAGCTTCAATACGGTGCTGGGCCCGGAGTACAACGCGGCGCACCGTAATCACTTGCATCTGGACATGGGCAGTTGGTCCATTTGTCGCTGATTTTTCAAGGGTTTGTGCTGCTGAGTGGGAAGTGTCAGGATTGTGTAATGTTTGTATCAAACCATTGCCTGAACCGCACTCGGCACCCTTTATTGTGTCTGATGTTATGACGATCACCGCCAGGCGATCGTTGCCGACCAGCGTCGCTGGTTCGTGCTATTCAGCGGTCCAGGAGGCCGCCATGACGTATCGACGAATCCTTTTGATTGTAGCCCTGAGTGTGTTGACCAGTGCGTGCGTACCCTATGACGGAGGCAGCTACTACCAGCAAACAGAAGTCTACAGTTCCGACCGCGCTTACTACGGTCCCGAATATTCCACCGGGTATTACTACTCCCGTCCCGCGCCGCGCTACTACGTGGTGCCGCAGCCGCGCTACTACGCGCCGCCTCCCCATTACCGTCCACCACCTGCGCCAGGCTGGGGCGGCGGCGGGAGAGGGCCAGGCCCAGGCTGGGGCGGCGGTGGGCACGGTCCGGGACCCGGTTGGGGTGGTGGGCCACGTCCGGGTGGCCCAGGCGGTGGTGATCATCGCCCGCCACCGCCCGGCAACGGCGGTGGCCATGGTGGTGACCATCGGGGTGGTGGCGGCCACGATCGAGGTGGTAATGGACCGGGTCGGCGTTAGCTCCTGATTCAGCGTTGTCGCTGCTGGCCTCTTCGCAGGCAAGCCTTGCTCCCACAGTGGTGAGTCGTCCATTCGTGGGAGCAGGGCTTGCTCTCGAAGGGGCCCGCCAGGCATGCACAACTTTCGCTACGAACCGATTTCGGCCAGGTCCGCCAGCGGATGGCGGCCTTCCCAGACCTTGCTGAAATGCGCATCCACCACCGCCTGAGGAATGGCCGCCACGTCCGGCCAGTGCCAGCGTGGGTTTTTATCCTTGTCGATCAACTGCGCCCGCACCCCCTCGCTGAACTCCGGATGGCGGCAGCAGTTCAGGCTCATGGTGTATTCCATGCGCAGCACCTGCGCCAACGACATCAAACGCCCACGCTCGAATTGCTGCCAGATCAGGTGCACCGTCAGCGGGCAGCCTTCAGCCATGGTCTTGGCCGCGCGGGCGATCAACGGGTCGCGGTCATCGCGCAGCTGGCTGACTGCGCGCCAGGCCCCGACCGGGTCGACTACATCAAGCGACTCGTCGATGCGCTCGCGCCGCGCCAGCCATTGCCCGGCGGGGAGGCTCGCGACGGCCTCCGCCTGCAACGCCTTGAGCAAGCTGTTGAGCTGGATCGCGGACTGTTCCTGCCAGTTGAGCTGCAACAGGCCGTCGATCAGCGCGTCGAGTTGTTCCTCGCCCAGGAAGCGATCGGCCAGCCCCAGATCAAGCGCGTCACGGGCATTGATGTGGGCGCCGGTCATGGCCAGGAACAACCCCAGCTTGCCCGGCAGTTGCGACAGGAACCATGTGGCGCCGACGTCCGGGTACAAGCCGATGGTTACCTCCGGCATTGCCAGGCGACTGCTCGGGGTCACGATGCGCACGTTACTGCCTTGCAGCAACCCCATCCCACCGCCGAGCACGTAGCCATGGCCCCAGCACAGCAGCGGCTTGGGGAAAGTGTGCAGTTGATAGTCCAGCGCGTATTCGGCGGTAAAGAACTGCGCCGCCAGTGGCGGGACTTCACCGGGATGCGAGCGGCAGGCCTCGACCAGGCTGCGCACCTCGCCACCGGCACAAAAGGCCTTGGCGCCGTTGCCGCGCAGCACCACGCAGGCAATATTGGCATCGTCGGCCCAGTCCTTGAGGCGTGCACTCAGGGCCTGGATCATCGGCAGCGACAAGGCATTCAGGGATTTTTCCGCGTCCAGGGTGCCGACGCCGATGCGGGCGCCGTCTACTCCCGTCAATTCTTCGAAGTGCAAATTCATCGTGACCTCTCTTGTAGGGCAGCACCTGATTATGGCTCTTATGGTGCACCCTGCCGACTATCGCTCAGATCGATTGACAAGTGTGATGGTCTTTCCTAGTGTCCGCCCACAGTTTTTTCGGGTGAGCCCATGACAACCAATGATGACCGCATCAAACTCGAGCCCAGCTGGAAGCACGCGCTGCGCGCCGAGTTCGATCAGCCCTACATGGCCCAACTGCGTGATTTCTTGCGTGAAGAGCATGCCGCGGGCAAGGAGATCTTTCCGCCGGGGCCGATGATCTTCAACGCCCTGAACCTGACTCCGCTGGATCAGGTCAAGGTGGTGATCCTGGGCCAGGATCCGTATCACGGCCCAGGCCAGGCCCATGGCCTGTGCTTTTCGGTGCAGCCGGGCATCCCTACGCCGCCGTCGTTGCTCAATATCTATAAAGAGCTCAAGCGCGACCTCAATATCGACATCCCCGGCCACGGCTGCCTGCAGCATTGGGCCGAGCAGGGCGTGCTGTTGCTCAACACCACGCTTACGGTGGAGCGCGCCAATGCAGCGTCCCATGCCAATCGCGGCTGGCAGCATTTTACCGACCGGATCATCGAGGTGGTCAGCGAACACCAGCCCAATTCGGTATTCCTGCTGTGGGGCGCCCATGCCCAGGGCAAGGCCAAGCTGATCGATGGTACCAAGCACCTGGTGCTCAAGTCGGTGCATCCTTCACCGCTGTCGGCCTATCGCGGGTTTATCGGCAATGGTCATTTCAGCCGCACCAACAAGTTTCTCGAGCAGCACGGGCTGGCGCCGATCGACTGGCGCTTGCCGACGGTTTAAGGGCGATCTCACGGGCCCCTTTGCGGGCAAGCCTTGCTCCCACCGGGGTTCACGCCTCTGTGGGCGCAACGCTTGCTCGCGAAGGCGCCGGGCCTGTTGGCGCACGCTGAAAGGTTGCTGAAAGGTTAACGAACTAGCATCGCTTCACGGCAGGTACCAACCGGCCCGAATACGATTCGTCATGATGCGACTCGATAACAAGAACAATAAGGAACTCCCATGAAGCTATCCCTGCGCCCGCTCGCCCTGGCCGCTGGCTGTGTGATGTTGTCCAGCTCGCTGTTCGCCGCCGAACCCAAACGCCCTGAATGCATCGCTCCGGCTTCCCCTGGCGGCGGTTTCGACCTGACCTGCAAGCTGGTTCAGAGCGCCCTGGTCAACGAGAAAATCCTCAGCAGCCCCATGCGCGTCACCTACATGCCAGGCGGCGTCGGCGCGGTAGCCTACAACGCGGTCGTCGCCCAGCGCCCGGCCGATGCTGGCACCTTGATCGCCTGGTCCAGTGGCTCGCTGCTCAACCTGGCCCAAGGCAAGTTCGGTCGTTTCGATGAAAACGCCGTGCGCTGGCTGGCGGCGGTCGGCACCAGCTATGGCGCCATCGCGGTCAAGAGCGATTCGCCCTACAAGACCCTCGATGACCTGGTCAAAGCCCTCAAGGCCGACCCCAGCAAGGTCGTGATCGGCTCCGGTGGTACCGTCGGCAGCCAGGACTGGATGCAGACCGCCCTGATCGCCAAGGCCGCCGGCATCAACCCGCGCGACCTGCGCTACGTCGCGCTCGAAGGCGGCGGCGAGATTGCCACGGCTTTGCTCGGCGGTCACATCCAGGTCGGCAGTACCGATATTTCCGACTCCATGCCGCACATCCAGAGCGGCGATATGCGCCTGCTCGCGGTGTTCTCCGACAAGCGCCTTGACGAGCCGGAGATGAAAGACATCCCCACCGCCAAGGAGCAAGGCTACGACATCGTCTGGCCGGTGGTACGTGGTTTCTATGTGGGCCCGAAAGTCACCGACGAGCAATACGCCTGGTGGAAAGAGGCCTTCGACAAACTGCTGGCGTCCGAAGACTTCGCCAAATTGCGCGATCAGCGCGAGCTCTTCCCCTTCGCCATGACCGGCCCGGAGCTGGACACCTACGTGAAAAAACAGGTGGCCGACTACAAGGTGCTGGCCAAGGAATTCGGCCTGATTCAATGACTCGCCGCTGAGCGCTCCGGCGCTCGGACCCTTTCCTTGCGCCGCAGGTCGGCGCTGCGGAGGATTGCCCATGCTCGTTTTTCAACGCCTGTTCGCTCTGGCGATGCTGCTGGTGTGCCTGGTCCTGGCCGTGATGGCCTGGCCCTATCAGGCTGCCTTTTCCTACGAACCGGTCGGCCCTCGCGCCTACCCGCTGCTCATGCTGGCGCTGCTCGGGGTGTCGTTCCTGTACATGCTGGTGCGCCCCACGGCCATCGTCCACAGCGAAGACGAACCGCAGCTGGATCGTCCGACGCTGAGCAAGATCGCCCTTTGCACGGTGCTGCTGCTGGTCTTCGCCGGGCTCTTCGAACCGCTGGGGTTCGTTCTCAGCTCGATACTCATCGGCATTCCCATGGCCCGCTTGTACGGCGGCCGCTGGTTGCCCAGCGTGGTGATCATCACGCTCATGAGCGTTGCCTTGTACTGGCTGTTCGATCGGGTGATGGATGTGCCGCTGCCCTTGGGCCTGCTTGATTTTCTGGAGATCTGACCATGGATACGCTTGGATATCTGGGGCAAGGCTTCGGCGTTGCCCTCACCCCTTACAACCTGGTGACGGCGCTGTGCGGCACTTTGATCGGCACCGTGGTCGGCTTGCTGCCGGGCCTGGGGCCGATCAATGGCGTGGCGCTGCTGATTCCGATCGCCTTCGCCCTCGGCCTGCCGCCGGAGTCGGCGCTCATCCTGCTGGCCGCGGTCTACCTGGGCTGCGAATACGGCGGGCGGATCAGCTCGATCCTGCTGAATATCCCCGGCGAAGCTTCGACTGTCATGACCACCCTTGACGGCTACCCGATGGCCCGCCAAGGCCTGGCCGGTGTGGCGCTATCGTTGTCGGCCTGGAGCTCGTTCATCGGCGCCTTTATCGCCACCTGCGGCATGGTGCTGTTCGCGCCGTTGCTGGCCAAGTGGGCGATCGCCTTCGGCCCGGCGGAGTACTTCGTGCTGATGGTGTTCGCCATCGTCTGCCTGGGCGGCATGGCCGGCAACCGACCGCTGAAGACCTTTATCGCCGCGTTGATCGGGTTGTTTTTGTCCAGCGTCGGCATCGATGCCAACAGCGGCGTGTACCGCTTTACCGGTGACAACGTGCACCTGGCCGACGGTATCCAGTTCGTAGTGCTGGTGCTCGGGCTGTTCTCGGTCAGCGAGATCTTCCTGCTGCTGGAAAAGACCCACCGCGGCCAGGAAGCGATCAAGGCCACTGGGCGCATGATGTTCAACTTCAAGGAGGCTGCCTCGGTGTTCACTGTGAATATCCGTTGCGGCCTGCTGGGGTTCATCATGGGCGTGCTGCCGGGCGCCGGTGCGACCCTGGCCAGTGCGGTGGCCTACATGACCGAGAAGCGCATTGCCGGTACGGGCGGGCACTTCGGCCAGGGCGACAAGCGCGGCCTGGCGGCGCCGGAAACCGCCATCGGTGCGTCGGCCTGTGGCGCGCTGGTGCCGATGCTGACCCTCGGGGTGCCGGGTTCCGGGACCACGGCGGTGATGATCGGCGCGCTGTCGTTGTATAACATCACCCCGGGGCCGCTGCTGTTTCAGCAGCAGCCGGATATCGTCTGGGGCCTGATCGCCTCGTTGTTCATCGCCAATATCATGCTGGTCATCCTCAATATCCCGATGATTCGTATCTTTACCCGCATCCTCGCCGTGCCGAACTGGGCGCTGGTGCCTGTCATCGCCATCATCACCGGCATCGGTGTGTATGCGGTGCATGCCACCACCTTCGACCTGTTCCTGATGGTGGGCATCGGCATCTTCGGCTATTTGCTGCGCAAGCTGGACTTCCCGCTGTCGCCGTTGCTGCTGGGGTTCATCCTCGGTGGCCTGATGGAGCAGAACCTGCGCCGGGCGCTGTCGATCTCCAATGGTGCGCTGGATATTCTGTGGTCGAGCCCGATCACCTTCGGGGTCTGGGTGCTGACCGCTTTCATGCTGCTGATGCCGTTGTTGCGCATCTGGCGCAAACGCAGCGTGGAGCGCCGTGCGGTGGCGGATGTCTGAAGTCCGTGGTTTACCGTGGTGGAGTACGCCGCTGGCAGGCTTGGCGGGCGGTTTCGTCGCCAGTCTGATCGGTTGGCCACTGCCGTGGATGATCGGCTCGTTGCTGGCGATCATCCTCGTGCGGTGCCTGACGCCCTGGCAGTTGCGCGAGATCCCCCATGGCCGCAAGTTCGGCCAGTGGGTGATCGGCGTGGGCATCGGTCTGCATTTCACCCCCCATGTGCTGGAGCAGGTGGCGAGCCATTTCGGGCTGATCTTTTTTGGCGCGTTGCTCACCAGTGTGTCCTCGGTGGTGGGCGTGTGGTTGCTGAGGCGCACCGGCGAGGAGCGCGCAACGGCGTTTTTCTCGAGCATGCCGGGCGGCTCCGGAGAGATGGTCAACCTCGGCGCGCGTAACGGCGCCGATCTCAGTCAGGTGGCGGCGGGGCAGAGCTTGCGAGTGCTGGTGGTGGTGCTCTGCGTGCCGGCGCTGTTCAAGTACTTGCTGGGCGAGGGTGTGCCGTTATCGCAACCAGCGGCGGTGGATTGGCGCTGGCTGGCGTTGATCTTTCCGCTGGGCGCACTGCTGGGGTGGGGATGGCAGCGGTTGCAGCAGCCCAACCCTTGGTTGTTCGGGCCGCTGCTGTTGAGCGCATTGATGAGCGTCAGCTTCGATTTGCACCTCGGCCTGCCCAATGGCGCCAGTCAGTTGGGGCAGTGGTTGATCGGCAGCGGGTTGGGGTGTCACTTCAACCGCTCGTTTTTCCGCCGCGCGCCGTCGTTTCTGGGGCGCACGCTGTTGGGCACGGCTTTGACCATGCTGATCGCCGGGGCCTGCGCCTGGTGCCTGAGCGTGTTTACTCATCTGGACCTGCGCTCCCTGACTCTGGGCATGATGCCGGGCGGGATTGCCGAGATGAGCCTGACGGCCGAAACCTTGCAGTTGTCGGTGCCCTTGGTGACGGCGATGCAAGTGATGCGGTTGCTGTTCGTGTTATTTCTGGCCGAGCCGTTGTTTCGCTATTGGGTCGGTAAAGTCACGGTTTGAGCCTGTGGGTACGCGCAAGCCCGCGCCCACGGGGATATCGTTACACTGTTGATTTCGCGGAGCCCACCCATGCGCGTCCTGCTTGTAGAAGACCACCCGCAACTTGCCGACAGCGTCGCTCAGGCACTGAAAAGCACCGGCCTGACCGTCGATGTGCTGCACGATGGCGTGGCGGCCGACCTGGCGCTGGCCAGTGAAGAATATGCCGCCGTGGTGCTGGACGTCGGCCTGCCGCGCCTGGACGGTTTCGAAGTGCTGGCGCGCCTGCGCGGGCGTGGCCGTAATACCCCGGTGCTGATGCTGACCGCGCGCAGCGACGTCAAGGATCGCGTGCATGGCCTCAACCTGGGCGCCGATGACTACCTGGCCAAGCCCTTCGAACTCACCGAGCTCGAAGCCCGGGTCAAGGCACTGTTGCGCCGCAGCGTGCTGGGCGGTGAGCGCCAGCAACGCTGCGGGGCGCTGGTCTACGACCTCGACACCCGGCGCTTCACCCTGGGCGATGAGATGCTCACCTTGACCTCCCGCGAGCAGGCCGTGCTGGAGGCCTTGATCGCTCGTCCCGGACGGGTGATGAGCAAGGAGCAACTGGCCGCCCAGGTGTTTGGTCTGGATGAAGAAGCCAGCAGCGATGCCATCGAAATATACGTCCATCGCTTGCGCAAGAAACTCGACGGGCACCCGGTGGCCATCGTCACCTTCCGCGGCCTTGGCTACCTGCTGGAGCAACGCGATGCGTGAACCCGGCAGCCTGCGCGGGCGGCTGTTATGGAACCTGGGCACCTTGTTGACGGTGTTGATGCTGGCCAGCGGCCTGAGCGCCTACTGGAACGGCCGCGAAGCCGCAGACATCGCCTACGACCGCACCTTGCTGGCGTCTGCCCGGACCATCGCCGCCGGGCTGTCGGAACGCGATGGCCTGCTCAGCGCTGACGTGCCGTATCTGGCCCTCGATCCCTTCGCCTATGACAGCGCCGGGCATATCTATTACCAGGTCATCGATATCGACAAAAAGCTCATCTCTGGCTACGAGCACTTGCCCGGGCCGCCGCCGGGTACCTTGCGTACTGACGACTATCCAGCACTGGCCAGCTTCTACAACGCGCGCTATCAGGGCCAGAACGTGCGGGTGGTGAGCTTGCTCAAGGCGGTGGTCGAGCCGGGCATGAACGGCATGGCCGAAGTGCGCGTCGCCGAGACGGACGAAGCCCGTGAGGCCATGGCCCGCAGCCTGATGGCCGACACCCTGCTGCGCCTGGGCATGTTGGGCCTGGGCGCGCTGGTGCTGGTGTGGTTCACGGTGAGTGCCGCGTTACGCCCGCTGGAGCGCTTGCGCGGCGCCGTCGAGGACCGCGCCCCCGACGACCTGCGTCCGCTGCCCGAGGTCGAGGTGCAGCGCGAACTGCTGCCGCTGGTGCAGGCCCTCAATCACTTTACCGAGCGCCTGCGCCGCCAGTTCGAGCGCCAGGCGCAGTTCATCGCCGATGCCGCCCATGAACTGCGCACGCCACTGGCCGCACTCAAGGCGCGGCTCGAACTGGGTTTGCGCGCACCTGAACCGCAGGTGTGGCGCGATACCTTGAATGCGGCGGGGCAGAGCACCGATCGCCTGACTCATCTGGCCAACCAGTTACTGTCGCTGGCGCGCGTCGAGAACGGCGCGCGGGCCATCGCCGAGGGCGGCGCTCAGCGCCTGGACCTGACTGCGCTGGCGCGGGAGCTGGGCATGGCCATGGCGCCACTGGCTCATGCCCGCGGGGTGTCGCTGGCGCTGGAAGCGGACGAGCCGGTGTGGCTGCTGGGCGAGCCGACGCTGCTCAACGAGCTGCTCAGCAATCTAGTCGACAACGCGCTGGCGCACACTCGCGCCAACGTGATTCTGCGGGTCAATGCACCGGGTGTGCTGGAGGTGGAAGACGACGGGCCGGGCATTCCGCTGCAAGAGCGCGAGCGTGTATTCGAGCGCTTCTACCGGCGCAATCAATACAGCGCCGGCACCGGCCTGGGGCTGGCCATCGTCGGGGAGATCTGCACGGCGCATCTGGCGCGGATCAGCTTGCACGATGGCGAGGCTGGCGGGCTCAAGGTCAGGGTCAGTTTCCCGCCGCGCTGAAGGGGGTCATGCCAGCAATTGCCGGGCGCTGGTCAACTCGTCATGGCTCATGGGCGGGCGATCGCCCAGTCCCAGGCGCTGCCAGCTGTCCAGGCTGCTGATCGAGGCGCCTTCGCGCGCCGGTTGATTGAGCAGGCTGGCGATCTGAATGACGTCGGCGTAATCAGCCGGGCCGGGCTCGCGATGCAGTTGCAGATAGCATTCGGGGACATTGGCCAGCGGCGCCGGAAAGTCCCATTTCTTGAGAATGCGCTCGCCGATCAGCGGGTGGATGCGGTCGATGACGTGGTTCAGGCAGATCGGATCGGAGAGCAGCTCGTTGTGCTCTTCGGCATAGATCAGGATCGGCAACGCGCCGATCTGGTGGATCATTCCGGCCAGCGCCGCCTGATCGGGTTTCAGGCCGTGATCGCTGTGGCGGCAGAGTTCGTAGGCAATGCCGGCGATCTGCACGCTGGTGGTCCAGATATCGCGCATCTTCTGTTCGACCACCGAGGAGCGGGCATTGAAGATCTGCTCCATCACCAGGCCGATGGCCAGGTTGCAGCTGTAGTTGACGCCCAGCCGGGTGATTGCCGTGTGCAGTGCGGTGACTTCGCTGCTGCCGCGCAACAGGGGGCTGTTGACTACCTTGATCAAGCGTGCGGACAGGGCGATATCGCGGCCGATGACCTTGCTCAGTTCGCTGACATTGATGTCGCGGTCTTCGGCGGCCTCACGGATCTGCAAGGCCACTTCAGGCAGCGTCGGCAGCATCAGATCGTCCCTGTCGATCGCTGCCAGCAGGTCCTTTTGAACGGTTTCCGCCAGGTTGCTCATCTTGGTACTCGAAAGTGTTTGCGGTGCTGAACGATTGCCCGTGCAGGCACCTGGAGGTGCCTGGGACCGTGGTTCAGCGCTGGATCTCGCGATCGCGGTCCAGCTCGTAGGGCAGCGTCAGCAGGCTCAACAAGGGGCCGCTGGCGTCACCGACGTGAATCTCGCCACCTTCGACGGCATCGGCCTGCAGCACGGCCAGCAATTCGATACCGTTGGCGGCCTGGGCCGCCAGCACTACCTCGCCGATGGCGCTGTTGCGGCTGGGCTCGAACAACGGCGTGCCGGGCTCGGGCAGGGTGTCGGCGGCCAGGGCTAAGCGGTACAAGCGACGCTTGAGCTTGCCCAGGTACTGCATGCGCGCGACGATTTCCTGTCCGGTATAGCAACCTTTCTTGAAGCTGACCCCGCCCACGGCTTGCAGGTTGAGCATTTGCGGGATGAACAGCTCGCGGGTCTGGGCCATGACCTGGCCGATGCCGGCGCGTACCTGGCCCAGCAGCCATTCGTTGAGCGGGGCTTGCGGCAGGTGCGCGGCAAGTTTTGCCTGCACGGCCGGCGCCTGGTCGGCGGGCACCCACAGTTCGACGCGGTCGGCGGATGCGCGCACCGCGATCAGCTCGCCGGCGCGGGCGACGCTGTGGGTGTTTTCGGCCAGATTCAGCTCGAGCTCGCCGAGCAGCGCCTGGCTGGGATCGCTGGCATCAGCAGCACCGGTGTCGCCTGCGGGCAACTGCTGCAGGCCGAAGCGGACCCAGGCGGCGCTTTCGTCGGTAAGCTTGGATTTGGAGAACACCGCGTATTTTTTCAGATCCGCCAGTTGCGGTTCGATCAGCTCGCTGATCATCGCCAGCAGGCAGCCGTCACCTTGCAGCAAGATACGGAAGCTGGACTGCATGCGGCCTTTTTGCGTACAGCGCGCGCCAAGGCTGGCGTGGTCCTGATCCAGGTAATTGAGGTTGCAGGTCAGTTGACCTTGCAGAAACTTGCTGGCATCTGAGCCACGCACGGCAACAACGCCCTCGTGGGACAGCACGCAGAAAAAAGCGGAATCGGCCATGGGTCTTCGCAGTGGAAAGAGACTGGCGCCCATCATAGTGCGCCACCGGGCAAATGGGTAGGGACCATGGTCGTCGTGACCGAGACCGCAGTGCGTAGCGGGGCGATATACCCGCAAACACTTCGCCGATGGTCGCGGATGCTCCGGCATCGTCCGCTCTGTATACTGGCCGCCTATTTGAGGAGAGCTCCATGGTCGAAGATATTGAACTCAACCGGCTCTACTGGCATAGCCGCCGCGGCATGCTCGAGTTGGATGTGCTGCTGGTGCCGTTTGTCCGGGAGGTCTACCCGCATCTGGGTGATGTCGATCGCGAGTGCTACCGCAAGCTGCTGGAATGCGAAGATCAGGACATGTTCGGCTGGTTCATGGAGCGCGCCGAGTCCGAAGATCCCGAATTGCAGCGCATGGTTCGCATGATTCTGGACCGTGTCCAGCCCAAGTGATCGGTTCGAATGTCGCTGGCGGGCGTCGAGGCGTTTGCTGGTGGTGTGCCTTGTGGGCCATCTGCTGGCACTGATTGCCTGCCTGATGCTCGCAGTGCCGGGTGCTATCAAACTGGCTTTGTTGGGGATGTGTCTGGCCCATGTTGTCTGGGTCATGCCGCGCCACGTCTTGCTCGGTCATCCCTTGGCAGTGACCGGTCTGCGGCGCAATCGCGATGGTTGGCAGCTGTGGACGGCGAGGGCAGGGTGGCAGCCGGTGCAGTTGCGCCACGACAGCGTGGCATTGCCGGGGTTGGTGATCATCCGTTATCGCCGACCGGGGCAATGGTTCAGTCGTAGTGTCTGCGTTCCAGCCGACGCCTTGCCTGCCGATCAGCACCGCCGCTTGCGGGTACGGCTGAAATTCAGCCGACGGCGCTGGGCGGCAGTGGAACAGCAGGCTTATGTACGGCGCCGCTGATGGACTCATCGCGAGCAAGCTTTGCTCCCACAACAGCCGTTCCTGAGTGATGCACCTGCGCAGCCATGGCTTGCCCGCGAAGGCTATACCGCTGTGTTCGGGTCCAGTACCGTATCCACTGCCTCATCCAGCATCAGCGGATAATCCAGCGTGTAATGCAGCCCGCGTGACTCCTTGCGCGCCATGGCTGAGCGAATCATCAGTTCAGCCACTTGCGCCAGGTTACGCAGCTCGATCAAGTCGCGGCTGACTTTATAGTTGCTGTAGAACTCGTCGATTTCGTCCAGCAGCAAGCGTACCCGATGCTGGGCGCGTTGCAGCCGCTTGGTGGTACGTACGATCCCGACGTAGTCCCACATGAAGCGCCGCAGCTCGTCCCAGTTGTGGGCGATGATCACGTCCTCATCCGAATCGGTGACCTGGCTGGCGTCCCAGCCCGGCAACTGTTCGGGCATCGGTGTACTGGACAGCTGCTCGACGATATCGGCGGCGGCCGAACGGCCGTACACGAAGCATTCCAGCAGCGAGTTGCTGGCCATGCGGTTGGCCCCGTGCAGGCCGGTGAAGCTGGTTTCGCCGATGGCATACAGGCCTGGCACATCGGTGCGGCCTTGTCGATCGACCATGACGCCACCGCAGGTGTAATGCGCGGCGGGCACCACTGGAATGGGCTGACGGGTGATATCGATGCCGAACGTCAGGCAGCGCTCGTATACCGTGGGGAAGTGCGCTTTGACGAAATCGGCCGGTTTATGGCTGATGTCCAGGTACACGCAATCCACGCCCAGGCGCTTCATCTCGTGGTCGATGGCGCGGGCCACGATGTCGCGCGGGGCTAGCTCGCCACGCGGGTCGAAGCGCTGCATGAAACGATCGCCGTTAGGCAGCTTGAGGATGGCGCCTTCGCCGCGCAGCGCCTCGGTGACCAAAAAGCTCTTGGCCTGCGGGTGATACAGGCAGGTCGGGTGGAACTGGTTGAACTCAAGGTTGGCGACTCGGCAGCCGGCGCGCCAGGCCATGGCGATACCGTCGCCGCATGCGCCGTCGGGGTTGCTGGTATAGAGGTAGACCTTGGCCGCGCCGCCGGTGGCGACAATGGTGAAGCGCGCGCCGAAGGTATCGACCTCGCCGCTGCGACGATCAAGCACGTAGGCGCCCAGGCAGCGATCACCGCTCAGGCCCAGACGTCGTTCGGTGATCAGATCGACGGCGACGCGCTGCTCCAGCAATTCGATGTTTGGTCGTTGCCGTGCTTGTTCGAGCAAAGCGGTGAAGATCGCCGCGCCCGTAGCGTCGGCGGCATGGATAATGCGGCGGTGGCTGTGGCCGCCTTCGCGGGTCAGGTGATATTCGAAATGGCCGTCGTCGGGTTCGCTACTGTCGTCGCGGGTAAATGGCACGCCTTGCGCGATCAGCCATTCGATGGCTTCGCGACTGTGTTCGACGGTAAAGCGCACCGCGTCTTCGTGGCACAGGCCGCCGCCGGCATTGAGGGTGTCCTCGACGTGGGACTGCACGGTGTCGGTGTCGTCAAGCACCGCAGCGACGCCCCCTTGGGCCCAGAACGTCGAACCATTATGCAGGTCACCCTTGCTCAGGACCGCCACACGCACATCGCTCGGCAGGTTCAGCGCCAGGCTCAAACCTGCCGCGCCGCTGCCGATGACCAGAACATCATGTTGGAACTGTTGAGTCATTATTATGATTCCACGAGACGACTGACGAAGGCGGGACAGACCGCCAAGAATCAAGCTTCACCGCGGTCGCGGGCTTGCCGCGGCCGGTTCCCGGGCGACGGCCGGGTCGGCAGGGGAAAAGGTTCCCTAGTATATAGACAGGCGTAGCGGCACAATAGCGGGCTGCATCGCACGAAAGCTTGAAAATTCAGAGGGAACTTTCTGTATGGGCGTTGAATCCATAAGGGGTTACCTATAAAAGGTACAGCGTCGAATCGGCTGTGCACTTGCGCTTGCGAAGCACTTCGGGTTTCAACGACAAGATTATTGGCGCAGCCGGCCCGGTCCGTGCTGCGTTTTTCGTGCAGCGCCCGGACTGGCTGCGGGAAAACTTGCTTGGAGGGGAGAACTTTTGCGAAAAGCCCGAGTCTATGTTTGCAAGCCTGAACGATGCCTTTTGCGATGCTCCTTAACGTTCACTGAGGAGTGTGCATGCTAACCCAGGAAGAGGATCAGCAGCTGGTTGAACGCGTCCAGCGCGGAGACCGGCGAGCTTTCGATCTGTTAGTACTCAAGTACCAGCACAAGATTCTCGGTTTGATCGTGCGCTTCGTGCACGACACTCATGAGGCTCAGGACGTCGCGCAGGAAGCGTTCATCAAGGCGTACCGGGCTCTTGGCAACTTTCGCGGTGATAGCGCGTTTTACACGTGGCTGTACCGTATCGCCATCAACACGGCGAAAAACTATCTGGTGTCCCGCGGACGCCGGCCGCCAGATAGCGATGTGAGTTCTGAAGATGCAGAGTTCTACGACGGTGATCACGGTCTCAAGGATCTTGAGTCTCCGGAGCGCGCTCTGCTGCGGGATGAAATCGAGGGCACTGTCCATCGGACCATCCAGCAACTGCCAGAAGATTTACGTACGGCGCTAACTTTACGTGAATTCGACGGTCTGAGTTATGAAGACATTGCGAGTGTCATGCAGTGTCCGGTGGGTACCGTTCGCTCTCGGATATTCCGAGCTCGGGAAGCCATCGATAAAGCCCTGCAGCCGTTGTTGCAGGAATCCTGAGACAGCGGCGATAGCCAAGAGAGGAACGCCATGAGTCGTGAAGCCCTGCAGGAATCGCTGTCCGCAGTGATGGATAACGAAGCGGACGAACTGGAATTACGTCGGGTATTGACTGCCCTTGACGATGCCGAAACACGTGCCACCTGGTCTCGCTACCAAGTTGCCCGTGCAGTCATGCACAAAGACCTGCTCAATCCGAAACTGGATCTGGCAGCGGCTGTGTCGGCTGCTCTGGCTGATGAGGCGGTGCCGGCCAAGTCCAAGCCGCGTGCCTGGCGTAGCCTGGGTCGCCTGGCGGTCGCCGCCTCCGTTACCGTCGCCGTGCTGGCAGGCGTGCGCCTGTACAACCACGACGAAGTCACTGGCGCACAGCTTGCACAACAGCAGTCTGTACAGTCGGGTCCTTCGGTGCCACAAGCGCAAGGCCCAGCAGTATTGGCTAACTACACCGAGGGCGCTGAGCAGCCGAGCACCGGGCCAATGGCCAACGGCGTTCTGCAGAACCAGGCCGGCTGGCAAGACCAGAAGCTGCCAGGCTACCTGCGCCAGCATGCTCAGGAAGCTGCCGTAAAGGGCACTGACACCGCGCTGCCATACGCTCGCGCTGCGAGCCTGGAAAACCGTTAAGGAGCTTCATGCGCGGTTCAACCCTAGTCACGTTATTGCTCGGTGGGTGTCTGAGCGTCCCGGCCTTCGCGGCCAGCGACGCTTCACAGTGGCTTAATCGCCTGGCGCAAGCCGAGCAGCAGCAGAGTTATCAGGGTACCTTCGTTTACGAACGCAGTGGCAGTTTCTCCACTCATGACATCTGGCATCGTGCCCAAGGCACCAAGGTCAGCGAGCGTCTGTTGCAGCTCGATGGCTCTGCCCAGGAAGTCACGCGTGTGAACGGCCAGACGCAGTGCGTCAGCGGTGCCCTGGTGCCGGGCGTGAGTGTCGCCCCGGCTACATCTCCCAGACCTCTCGATCCCTTGAAGCTCATGTCCTGGTACGACCTCTCGGTCGCCGGGGAATCGCGCGTGGCGGGTCGTAAAGCCACCATCGTGACCATGACGCCCAAGGATCAATACCGCTATGGTTTCGAGCTGCATCTGGACAGCGAGACCGGCTTGCTCCTCAAGTCGTTGTTGCTCAACGACAAAGGGCAGTTGCTCGAGCGCTTCCAGTTCACTCGATTCGATCCGACGAGCCCCAGCGATACTGACCTGAGCGCCAGCAAGAACTGCAATCCGGTGGCGCAAGTGGCGGCGCTCAAGGATCCGTCGGGGCCGATCAATTGGCATTCCGACTGGCTTCCCCCCGGTTTCGAGCTGGCCAATAGCGCGGTGCGCAAGGATCCTGACAGCAAGTCGACCGTCAGCAGCTTGATGTATGACGATGGCTTGGCGCGTTTCTCGGTCTTCCTGGAGCCGCTCAATGGTGCCAAGGCTACGGATGCGCGCACCCAATTGGGCCCGACCGCCGCCGTGTCGCGGCGCTTGAGTACGCCCAAGGGTGACGTCATGGTCACGGTGGTGGGTGAAATCCCGATTGGTACGGCCGAGCGCATCGCCCTGTCGATGCGTCCTCTCGACCCCCAGGCCAAGCAGTGACCGACCCTTGCCGGCGCGGTGTTTCAGCGTCCGGCGAGGCTCTCGCGCAGGCTTTGACAGAGTTTTCATGCTTGCGCTGGCAAGATGAAAATTCAGTGTCTTCGGTTGCAAAAGCATCTGAATTTTCTTATAGCTCAGCTCTGCAGGACGTTGATGGCGCCGCCGTTGTTCAGGTCGCGCGATCTTCGCCATGAGCGCGCGTGCAGTCGTGATGGCTGTGCGCAGCGGCTGCTCCATGAGGGTGGCCAGTGCTGAACATGTTGCTAAACAACGTTGCTTAATTTCGCTCGTTGTAAACGGGAGCCGTATGTCGATACCACGTTTCAAATCCTACCTTTCCATCTGCGCTGCGGTGCTGATGCTTGGCCAGATTGCAGCCGTGCAGGCCGAGGCGTTGCCGGACTTCACCACCTTGGTCGAGCAGGCCTCGCCGGCAGTGGTGAACATCAGTACCACGCAAAAACTCGACAGCAAGACTGCTAGTGCCGATATGCCGGACCTCGACAGCCTGCCGCCGATGTTCCGCGATTTCTTCGAGCGCAACATGCCCAAGGGTCAGAAGTCGCCGCGCGGCGATCGCCAGCGTGAAGCGCAGTCATTGGGCTCGGGCTTCATCATTTCTCCCGACGGTTACGTGCTGACCAACAATCACGTGATCGCCGATGCCGATTCGATCATCGTACGCTTGTCCGATCGCAGCGAGCTGAAGGCCAAGCTGGTGGGTAACGATCCGCGCAGTGACGTGGCGTTGCTGAAAATCGACGGCAAGAATCTGCCGACAGTCAAACTCGGGGATTCCGACAAGCTCAAGGTAGGTGAATGGGTGCTGGCGATCGGCTCGCCGTTCGGCTTCGACCATTCGGTTACCAAAGGTATCGTCAGCGCCAAGGGCCGGACCCTGCCGAACGACGCTTATGTGCCGTTCATCCAGACCGACGTGGCGATCAACCCTGGCAACTCCGGCGGCCCGCTGTTCAACATGGCCGGTGAAGTGGTTGGCATCAATTCGCAGATATTCACCCGTTCCGGCGGCTTCATGGGCCTGTCGTTCGCGATCCCGATCGATGTGGCGCTGGACGTTTCCAATCAGCTGAAAAAAGACGGCAAGGTGAATCGCGGCTGGCTGGGCGTGGTGATCCAGGAGGTCAACAAGGACCTCGCCGAATCCTTCGGTCTGGACAAGCCTGCCGGTGCGCTGGTGGCGCAGATCATGCCCGATGGCCCGGCGGCCAAGGCCGGCCTGCAAGTGGGTGACGTGATCCTGAGCATGAATGGCCAGCCAATCGACATGTCGGCTGACCTGCCGCACCTCGTGGGTGGTCTCAAGGCGGGCGCCAAGGCCAGTCTTGACGTGGTCCGTGAGGGCAAGCACCGCACCGTCGACGTGACCGTGGGCGCCATGCCGACCGACGATCCGGACATGAATGGCAATGCTCAGGGCTCGGCGGATACCGACAGCAATCGCCTGGGGCTGACCGTCGGCGACCTGACCGCCGATCAGAAAAAAGAACTGCAATTGCAGAACGGCATCCTGGTCAAGGATGTGCAGGACGGCCCGGCAGCCATGATCGGCCTGCAGCCAGGCGACGTCATCACTCACCTGAACAATCAGCCGCTGACCTCGGCCAAGCAGTTCAGCGACATCGCCAAGGCGTTGCCGAAGAATCGTTCGGTGTCGATGCGCGTGTTGCGCGACGGCCGTGCGAGCTTCATCACCTTCAAGCTGGCCGAATGATCGGCTAACCGGTGGCAACACAAAAAGGGCGGCCCACGGGTCGCCCTTTTTTATGGCTGCTATCCCTGTGGGAGCTGGGCGACGCTTATGCGCACACGCCCGTGTAAATCAGGTACAATTCCCGGCTATTTTTCGTTGGGCGTCCGGCCCGCAGCCTTATTCGAGTGTTGATCCGTGAGTGATTTGAGTCATATCCGCAATTTCTCCATCATCGCCCACATTGACCATGGCAAGTCGACACTCGCCGATCGGTTCATTCAGATGTGCGGTGGTCTTGCCGATCGCGAAATGGAAGCCCAGGTACTGGATTCCATGGACCTGGAGCGTGAGCGCGGTATCACCATCAAGGCCCACAGTGTCACGCTGTATTACACGGCCCAGGATGGCAAGACCTACCAGCTGAACTTCATCGATACTCCCGGCCACGTCGACTTCACCTACGAAGTCAGCCGCTCGCTGGCGGCCTGTGAAGGCGCGTTGCTGGTGGTCGATGCCGGCCAGGGTGTCGAGGCGCAGTCGGTCGCCAACTGCTACACCGCTATCGAGCAGGGCCTGGAAGTCATGCCGGTCCTCAACAAGATGGACCTGCCCCAGGCCGATCCGGATCGCGTCAAGGACGAGATCGAAAAAATCATCGGCATCGACGCCACCGATGCCGTGGCCTGCAGCGCCAAGAGCGGCATGGGCGTGCTCGAAGTGCTGGAGCGTCTGGTGCAGACCATCCCTGCGCCGACCGGTGATATAGAAGCGCCACTGCAAGCGTTGATCATCGATTCCTGGTTCGACAACTATCTGGGCGTGGTCTCGCTGGTGCGCGTGCGCCAGGGCCGCGTCAAGAAGGGCGACAAGATTCTGGTCAAGTCCACCGGCAAGGTGCACCTGGTCGACAGCGTCGGCGTGTTCACCCCCAAGCACACCGCCACCGCTGACCTCAAGGCCGGCGAAGTGGGCTTCATCATCGGCAGCATCAAGGATATCCACGGTGCTCCGGTCGGCGACACGCTGACCCTGAGCAGCACCCCGGACGTCGACGTGCTCCCGGGCTTCAAGCGCATTCAGCCGCAGGTCTACGCTGGCCTGTTCCCGGTCAGCTCGGATGACTTCGAAGACTTCCGCGATGCCCTGCAAAAGCTCACGCTCAACGACTCGTCGCTGCAGTACTCGCCAGAAAGCTCCGATGCCCTTGGCTTCGGTTTCCGTTGCGGCTTCCTTGGCATGCTGCACATGGAAATCATCCAGGAGCGCCTCGAGCGCGAGTACGACCTGGACCTGATCACCACCGCGCCAAGCGTGATTTTCGAAGTCGTGCTCAAGACCGGTGAAACCATTTACGTGGATAACCCGTCGAAGCTGCCGGATATTTCATCTGTCGAAGACTTCCGCGAGCCTATCGTCTCTGCGACTATCCTTGTGCCTCAAGAGCACCTGGGCAACGTCATTACCCTGTGCATTGAAAAGCGCGGCGTTCAGCGGGACATGCAATTCCTCGGCAGCCAGGTGCAAGTTCGCTATGACCTGCCGATGAACGAAGTGGTGCTGGACTTCTTCGATCGATTGAAATCCACCAGTCGCGGTTATGCTTCGCTCGACTATCACTTCGATCGCTACCAGTCGGCCAATCTGGTCAAGCTGGATGTACTGATCAATGGTGACAAGGTAGATGCGTTGGCGTTGATCGTGCACAGGGACAACGCGCACTACAAAGGCCGCGCGTTGACCGAGAAGATGAAAGAACTGATTCCGCGGCAGATGTTCGACGTGGCAATTCAGGCCGCCATCGGTGGTCAGATTGTTGCCCGGCAAACTGTCAAGGCACTCAGAAAGAACGTACTGGCCAAATGTTACGGCGGCGACGTCAGCCGTAAACGCAAACTGCTCGAGAAGCAGAAGGCTGGTAAAAAACGCATGAAGCAGGTCGGTAACGTGGAGATTCCACAAGAAGCCTTCCTCGCCGTGCTCAGGTTGGAATAGTCAGGTCCTATGTCTCTAAATTTCCCGCTGTTGTTGGTCATTGCTGTAGCAGTTTGCGGTGTGCTGGGGTTGCTCGATCTGATCTTCCTGGCGCCGCGTCGGCGTTCGGCGATTGCCAATTATCAGGCCAGCGTCGGCGAGCCTGATATCGCGGTGGTCGAGCAACTCGACAAAGAACCCTTGCTGATCGAATACGGCAAGTCGTTCTTTCCTGTGTTGTTCATCGTCCTGGTGCTGCGCTCGTTTCTGGTCGAGCCCTTCCAGATTCCGTCGGGGTCGATGATCCCGACCCTGCAAGTGGGCGATTTCATCCTCGTCAACAAATTCTCCTACGGCATTCGCCTGCCGGTGATCGACGAGAAGGTCATCCCAGTCGGCGATCCGCAGCGTGGCGACGTCATGGTGTTCCGCTACCCGAGCGACCCTGATGTGAACTACATCAAGCGCGTCGTAGGTGTGCCAGGCGACAAGATCCGCTATACCAAAGAGAAGCAGCTGTACATCAACGATCAGTTGGTGTCCGAGCAGTTGGTGGGCGATGAGCCGGGTTCGATGGGCACGGCGCAGTTGTACCGCGAGCAGTTGGGCGAGGCTGAACATTTGATCCGTCAGCAAATGACTCGCTACAACATGCCACCGGAAAGCCAGTGGACGGTGCCGGAAGGGCACTACTTCATGATGGGCGACAACCGTGACAACTCCAACGACAGCCGTTACTGGGATGACCCCAACATTCCCAAGGACGAACTGGGCATGGTCCCCGACAAGAATATCGTCGGCAAGGCATTTGCCGTGTGGATGAGCTGGCCAGAGCCTAAACTCAGCCATTGGCCGAGCCTCTCCCGAGTCGGCCTGATCAAATGATCGAGCGCGGCGCTGTCCTGGACAGCGCCGAATGTTTTTTACGGGATGACCTTATAACGAGTTTTCGCCATGACAGCAGTTCGTTCGCAGCAAGGTCTATCGTTCGCCGGCTGGTTGTTGACCCTGGCGATTGTTGCGTTTGTGGTCAGCGTCGCGCTCAAGGTCGTGCCGCACTACACCGATTACTGGTCGGTGAAAAAGAGTATCGAAACGGCCATGGCCGACAAGTCGATACTCAGCAAAGAAGAATTATTTGCTCGTGTGCAGAAGGACATGAGCATCAACAGTATCCGGGATGTGGATTTGGACAAGGCATTAACCGTGCGTGAGTCGGCAGAGGGCTTCAAGGGCCAACTGCAGTATGAACAGCGTGATCCACTGATCGGTAATCTCGATATCGTGGTGAAGTTCAACCACGAATTCAACGTGGGTAAACCGTGAGCGTTTCATTGAGTCGTCTCGAGCGTCAGCTCGGCTACACCTTCAAAGACCAGGACTTGATGGTCCTGGCCCTGACGCACCGCAGTTTTGCGGGGCGCAACAACGAACGCCTGGAGTTCCTGGGCGACGCCATTCTCAACTTCGTCGCTGGCGAAGCCTTGTTCGATCGCTTCCCGCAGGCCCGTGAAGGCCAGTTGTCTCGCTTGCGCGCGCGCCTGGTCAAGGGAGAAACCCTGGCCTTGCTGGCCCGCGGCTTCGGGCTGGGCGAGTACCTGCGCCTGGGTTCGGGTGAGCTCAAGAGCGGTGGCTTTCGCCGCGAGTCGATCCTGGCCGACGCCCTCGAAGCGTTGATTGGTGCCATCTACCTCGATGCCGGCATGGATGCGGCGCGAGAGCGCGTGCTGGCCTGGCTGACCGGCGAGTTCGAGGGCCTGACGTTGGTCGACACCAACAAGGACCCGAAGACCCGCCTGCAGGAATTCCTCCAGTCCCGTGGTTGCGAACTGCCGCGCTACGAGGTGGTGGACATCCAGGGTGACCCCCACTGCCGCTTGTTCTTCGTTGAATGCGAAGTCCTGTTGTTGAATGAAAAGAGCCGTGGGCAGGGCGTCAGCCGGCGCATCGCCGAGCAGGTGGCAGCCGCCGCCGCATTGATCGCCCTGGGCGTGGAGAATGGTAATGACTGATACAACTTCCAACCGTTGTGGCTATGTGGCCATCGTCGGTCGCCCCAATGTGGGCAAGTCCACGCTGCTCAACCATATCCTTGGTCAGAAGCTGGCGATCACCTCGCGCAAGCCGCAGACCACTCGCCACAACATGCTGGGTATCAAGACCGAAGGCGCCGTGCAGGCGATCTACGTCGACACCCCCGGCATGCACAAGGCCAACGAGAAAGCCCTCAATCGCTACATGAACAAGACCGCCTCGGCCGCCCTCAAGGACGTTGACGTGGTGATTTTCGTGGTTGACCGCACCCGTTGGACCGACGAGGACCAAATGGTGCTCGAGCGTGTTCAGTACGTGCAGGGCCCGGTGATCGTGGCGCTGAACAAGACCGACCGCATCGAGGACAAGGCCGAGCTGATGCCGCACCTGACCTGGCTGCAAGAGCAACTGCCGAATGCGCAGATCATGCCGATTTCCGCCCAGCATGGTCACAACCTCGAAGCGCTGGAACGGGTGATTGCCGAGCACCTGCCGGAGAACGAGCACTTCTTCCCGGAAGACCAGATCACCGATCGCAGCAGCCGCTTCCTGGCTGCCGAGCTGGTGCGTGAAAAGATCATGCGCCAGCTGGGTGCCGAGCTGCCGTACCAGATCACGGTCGAGATCGAAGAGTTCAAGCAGCAAGGCAAGACCTTGCATATCCATGCGCTGATTCTGGTTGAGCGCGATGGCCAGAAGAAGATCATCATTGGCGACAAGGGCGAGCGTATCAAGCGCATCGGTACCGAAGCGCGCCGCGACATGGAGCTGCTGTTCGACTCCAAGGTCATGCTCAACCTGTGGGTGAAGGTCAAGGGCGGGTGGTCCGACGACGAGCGCGCCTTGCGTTCGCTGGGCTATAACGACCAGGTTTGACGGCCGCGCTTTTTCCCCCGGTGGGAGTGAGCTCTGGTCGCGAAGAGGCCAGCAGGGACACCGCATCAACTTCTTCGCGAGCAGAGCTCGCTCCTACAGGGGGCATGTGTGACATGCCCCTGTTGCCTGTTAAGGTAACCGCTCATGTCCAACCCTCCCGACGCACAACCGGCCTATGTCCTCCACAGCCGGGCCTATCGCGAAAACAGCGCACTGGTCGACTTCCTCACTCCGCAAGGGCGTCTGCGTGCGGTATTGCGCAGCGCCCGAGGCAAGGCGGGCACCCTGGCGCGGCCGTTCGTGCCGCTGGAAGCCGAGTTTCGCGGCCGCAGCGAGTTGAAGAACGTCGGCCGCATGGAGGCCGCCGGCGTGGCCAGTTGGCTGGTGGGCGATGCGTTGTTCAGCGGGCTGTACCTCAACGAGTTGTTGATTCGCCTGTTGCCCGCCGAGGATCCACACCCTGGCGTGTTCGATCACTATGCCGCGACCCTGCAGGCGCTGGGCGCCGGCCGGCCGTTGGAGCCCTTGCTGCGCTCGTTCGAATGGCGGCTGCTGGATGATCTGGGCTATGGCTTCGCGCTGGACACCGACATCAATGGCGATGCCGTGGAGTCAGACGGCCTGTATCGGCTGCTGACCGATGCGGGCCTGGAGCGAGTATGGTTGGTGCAGCCTGGCCTGTTCAACGGTACCGACTTGCTGGCCATGGCCGAAGCCGACTGGTCGGCCCCAGGCGCGTTGCTGGCGGCCAAGCGGCTGATGCGCCAGGCGCTGGCGGTGCACCTGGGCGGTCGCCCGCTGGTCAGTCGCGAGCTATTTCGCAAGTCTTGAGGCTGGGGTCGTTAACGCGGGCCTCTTCGCGGGCAAGCCTTGCTCCCACGGTTGTACGCCGCCGGGCCTGTGTGCTGTGGGAGAAAAGCTTGCTCGCGAAGAGGCCCTCCCTGACACCCTGCAACTGTTTCCCCCCACCGCGCCACCACGTATCCTTGTACCCCTTCACCATTCAGGAGCCAGCCCGTGACCACCAGTAACCGAATCCTTCTTGGCGTGAACATCGATCACGTGGCCACCCTGCGTCAGGCACGAGGCACGCGCTATCCAGACCCGGTCAAGGCGGCGCTGGACGCGGAAGAGGCGGGCGCCGATGGCATCACCGTGCATCTGCGCGAAGACCGCCGGCATATCCAGGACCGCGACGTGTTGTTGCTCAAGGACGTGCTGCAAACGCGCATGAACTTCGAGATGGGCGTCACCGAAGAGATGCTCGCCTTCGCTGAGCGCCTACGCCCGGCCCATGTGTGCCTGGTGCCGGAAACCCGCCAGGAACTGACCACCGAGGGCGGCCTGGACGTCGCTGGCCAGGAAGCGCGGATCAAAGCGGCGGTCGAGCGTTTGAGCGCGGTGGGCTGTGAAGTATCGCTGTTCATCGATGCCGACGAGCAACAGATCGCCGCATCGCAGCGGATCGGCGCACCGGCCATCGAGTTGCACACCGGCCGTTACGCCGATGCGACGACGCCGACCGAGGTCGCCCTCGAACTCAAGCGTGTGGCGGATGGTGTGGCCTTTGGCCTGACCCAGGGCCTGATCGTCAACGCCGGCCACGGCCTGCATTACCACAACGCCGAAGCGATCGCAGCGATCAAGGGCATCAACGAATTGAACATCGGCCACGCGTTGGTGGCGCATGCGCTGTTCGTGGGGTTCAAGGCAGCGGTAGCCGAGATGAAAGCGTTGATCGTCGCGGCGGCGCGTTAAGTAAGCAGAATTCTACGGCGCTTTGCCCGGCCCTTCGCCGCCGCACGCGCCCCCTTGCTCCCACAGTCATACTGACCTGTGGGAGCAAGGGGGGCCTTACTGACTACAAAAAATCACGGCACAAACGGCAAATCCCGCTTGTGCTGAGTCTGGTCATAAGTGCGCACGATGATGTTGTAGGCCTCTTCGCTCACCGGCTGCCCATGCAAAAATGCATCGATCTGCGCGTAGGTCACGCCATGTGACTCTTCATCCGGCTTGCCGGGGCGCAGCTCTTCGAGATCGGCGGTCGGCACCTTTTGCACCAGATTATCCGGCGCCCCCAGGTAACGCGCGATGCTACGCACCTGGTTCTTCACCAGCCCGCTCAAAGGCGCCAGGTCGCACGCGCCATCACCGAACTTGGTGAAAAAGCCCATCACCGCTTCAGCGGCGTGGTCAGTACCGATCACCAGGCCGTTGTTGGCGTTGGCGATGGTGTACTGCGCCACCATGCGGATGCGCGCCTTGGCGTTGCCGACCACGAAATCGCGACGAGCATCGCTCAGCCCATGCAGATGGGTGACCTGCTCCGATAGCCCGAGCACAGCGCCGGCAATGTTGACAGTGTCCTCGACATCGGCGCGGATGAAGGTCATCGACGCGCTGGCGTCTTCTTCGTCGTGCTGCTTGTTATAGGGCAGGCGCACGGCGATGAAACGATAGCCCTCGTCGCCAGTCTCGGCGCGCAGCTCCTCGACCGACAGTTGTGCCAGTCGCCCGGCGGTGAGCGAGTCGACGCCGCCGCTGATGCCCAGCACCAGCACTTTGAGCTTGGCGTTGCGCAGCGTCTGCTTGATGAACTGCTTGCGTCGCGCGATCTGCGCCTCGATCGCGGCGTCGTCGGCGAACGGCGGCACTACGTCCAGGGCTTGGGCAATTTCGCTTTGACGATTGCTCATGTCGGTCTCCTTGAAGGTATCTGGGCAAATTGGCAGGGGCATGAATGCGCTTACTTTAACAGCGATAGCCCGGTTGTAGAGCGTCCGGCACTGCGACTTCATGTACCTTTCTTCATCGCGAATAGGAAGTGTTATCAGGTAAAATGCCAAACTCACTGCTCATTCATGCCCTGAAAGAGGTCGTCATGCGTTTCGGTTTTCCCTCCCTCAAAGGCTCTACCGCTGCTGTCGCAGCTGTACTCCTGACCCTTTGCAGCCACGCGGCGCTGGCCCTCACGGTCACCGACATCGCCGGGCGCAAGGTGGATATTCCGGAAAAGGTCGATCACGTCCTGCTAGGTGAAGGGCGCATGCTGTATTCGGTGGCGATGCTGGAGGGCAAGGAGCCGTTCAAGCGCATCGTCGGCTGGCAGGGTGAATTGAAGACGGTCGACGCCCAGGGCTACGCCGCCTATCAGGCCAGATTCCCGCAGATCGACCAGTTGCCGCGTATCGGCACCACCTCCGAGGCCAGCGTCAGCCCGGAAAAAGTCCTGGCGCTGCATCCGGACATCGCCATCTTCGGGGTCGCCGGTCATGGCCCAGGGGTCAAGAACGAAATCGTCGAGCAATTGCAGCAGGCCGGCGTACCGGTGGTGTTCATCGACTTCCGCCAGCACCCGTTGCAGAACACCATCCCCAGCCTGCGCTTGCTGGGGCAGGCCTTGCATCGCGAGCAGCAGGCCCAGGACTATATCGACTTCTACCAGCAGCACCTCAAGCGGGTGCAAGACGTGGTCAGCCAGATCCCCGAAAGCCAGCGCCCCAGCGTGTTCATCGAGATGCTCGCCGGCTACGGCAAAGGCGGCGTGCCGTGCTGCCACACCGCCGGCGACGGCAACATGGGGGACTTCATCAAGGCCGCCGGTGGCAACAATATCGCCGCCAAGCTGCTGCCGGGCCCCATCGGCGACATCAATCTGGAGAAGCTGATCAGTGCCGATCCGCGCTTCTATCTGGTCAGCGGTACCCGTGACAGCGCCTCCACCGAGCCAGGCCTGAAGGCCGGTGCCGGGGTCAGCGATGCCACTGCCCGCGCCAGTCTGCAGCCGTTGATCGCCCGCGAGGGCATCGCCAGCCTGACCGCCGTGCGCGAGGGCCGTGTGCACGGTGTGTGGCACAACTTCTATGATTCGCCTTACAACATCCTCGCGATCGAAGCCATGGCCAAGTGGTTCTACCCCGAGCAGTTCAAGGACCTCGACCCGAACAAGACCCTGGCCGAGCTGCAGCAGCGCTTTTTGCCAGTGGACATCAGCGGCGCCTACTGGGTCGACCTGAAGCCTGCACCGTGAACGCCAAGGTCGATCCATCCTCATCCGCCGAGGAAGCGGGCTGCGCCTCCGGCCGACAAGCGTCCCGAACTCCCGCTCTGGCCGACTATCAACGGGTGCTGCGCCGCCGCTTGCTGCTGCTCGGCCTGTTCGTGCTGGCAATCCTTGCCTCTGTGCTGCTCGATTTCACCCTCGGCCCCGCTGGCCTGAGCCTGCACGAGCTGTGGCAGACGCTGGTGGACAAGGCCTCGGTCAGCCCCGGCCAGCAGGTGATCGTCTGGAGCATCCGTCTGCCGCAGGCGCTGATGGCCGTGTTGGTCGGGGCGGCGTTGGGACTGGCGGGTGCCGAGATGCAGACCATCCTCAACAACCCGCTGGCGAGCCCCTTCACCTTGGGCGTGTCCCATGCCGCGGCCTTTGGCGCGGCGCTGGCGATCATCCTCAACCTCGGGCTTCCCGGCGTCCCCAACGAGTGGATCGTGGCGGTCAATGCCTTCGTCTTCGCGGTGATCGCCACCTTGCTGCTGGACCTGATGGCGCGCTGGCGCCAGGCCGATACCGGGGTGGTGGTGCTGTTCGGTATCGCCCTGGGGTTTACCTTTGGTGCGCTGGTGTCGTTGATTCAGTTCGTCGCCAGTGAGGACGCCCTGCAGGCGTTGGTGTTCTGGACCCTGGGCAGCCTGGCTCGGGCGACCTGGTTCAAGCTCGGGTTGTTGGCGTTGGCGTTGCTGATCGCCTTGCCCTGCGCGATGCGCCGCTCGTGGCAGCTGACCGCGTTGCGCCTGGGGGAGGACCGCGCGGCGAGCTTTGGTATCGACGTCAAGCGCCTGCGGTTGGGCACCTTGTTGCGGGTCAGCGTGCTGTCGGCGCTGGCGGTAGCGTTCGTCGGTACCATCGGCTTTATCGGGCTGGTGGGGCCGCATATCTCGCGCCTGCTGTTCGGGGAAGATCATCGCTTCTATCTGCCAGGCAGTGCCTTGGCCGGGGCGTTGATTCTGTCGCTGGCGTCGGTGGCGTCGAAGAATATCGTGCCGGGGGTATTGATCCCGGTGGGGATCGTCACGGCCTTGGTGGGGATTCCGTTTTTCCTCACCATCGTGCTGCGCGGCAAGGGGGTGCGCTGATGCCGGCTATCCATCGCGAAGGCTTGGAGATAGAAGGCCTGCACGTCAGCTATGGCAAACGCGAGATCATCGCGCAGCTGTCGGTGGGGGCGTTACTGCCTGGGCGGGTGACGGCGTTGCTCGGCCCCAACGGTAGTGGCAAATCGACCCTGCTCAAGGCTGCAGCGGGGCTGGTGAGCGCGCGCGGGACGGTCAATCTCGATGGCAATGATCTATTGCGCGCCAGCTTCGCCAGCCGCGTCGAACGCGTGGTGTATCTGCCTCAGAGCCTGCCTGCCAGCGTGCATCTGCGCGTGTTCGAGTCGCTGCTGGTGGCGCGCCGAGCCAGCGGCAACACCGCGCAAGCCGACGACATCGTCGAAGCCGAGAGCCTGTTGGTGCGGTTGGGTATCGAGAGCCTGGCGATGCGCTTTCTCGACGAGCTGTCTGGTGGGCAGAAGCAACTGGTGGGGCTGGCCCAGGCGCTGATTCGCCAGCCGCGCCTGCTGTTGCTCGATGAGCCTTTGAGCGCCCTGGACCTGAATTTCCAGTTTCATGTGATGGAGGTGATCCGCCAGGAGACCGTGCAGCGCAACATGGTGACCTTGATCGTGCTGCACGATATCAATATCAGCCTGCGCCATACGGATCATGTGTTGATGCTCAAGGCCGGGCGGTTGATGGCGGACGGCGCGCCGGCCGAAGTCATCACCGCCCAGTCGCTGGCCCAGGTGTATGGGGTGCGCGGCCGGGTGGAGCGGTGTTCCCAGGGCAATGCGCAGGTGTTGATCGATGGGTTGGTGGCGGCGGTGTCCTGAGAGCGATGTCCTGAGAGATATGAGCTGCCTGAGGATCGATACCGATCCATCCGCCTCACTTACGCGCCTTGATCACCGCCCGCATCGGCGCCGGCAGGCCCTCGAGGGTACGGCTGTGGTCGGCGGGGTCGAGGAAGTCGCTCAGCGACTGGTACTTCATCCACTCGGTGCTGCGTTGTTCCTGCACCGTGGTCACGCTGACGTCCACGCATTCCACGTCGCGGAAACCGGCGCGGCGCAACCATAACTCCAGTGCGGGCACCGACGGCAAAAACCACACGTTGCGCATCTGTGCATAGCGGTCTTCGGGCACCAGCACCTGTTGAACGTCGCCCTCGACTACCAGGGTCTCCAGCACCAGTTCCCCGCCTTTGACCAGGCAGTCCTTGAGCGCCAGCAGGTGCTCGATGGGCGAGCGCCGATGGTAGAACACGCCCATGGAAAACACCGTGTCGAAGCCTTCCAGCCCGGCGGGCAGGTCTTCAAGCGCGAACGGCAGATGCCAGGCGTTGAGTTCGGGCAGATAGCGTTGCACCGCCTGGAACTGACAGAAGAACAGCCAGTTGGGGTCGATGCCGATCACGCTGTCGGCGCCGGCACCGAGCATGCGCCATTGGTAGTAGCCATTGCCACACCCCACATCCAGCACGCGCTTGCCGTGCAGGTCCAGATGCGGTGCCACGCGGGACCACTTCCAATCCGAGCGCCATTCGGTATCGACGTGCACGCCGAACAGATCGAACGGCCCTTTGCGCCACGGCGACAGGCCCATCAGTGCCTGACGCATCTGCGCGCGGGTGGCGTCATCGCATTCGCCATCCAGGCGCAAGCCGTCGAGCAGGTCGATGTCGCTGGGTGTGACCTCGGGCAGCGCATCGAGCGCGCCTTGCCAGCGCTCCAGGTCGCCGTGGCCCTTGTCCATCTTCGCGTCGAGTTGGGCTTGCAGGGTGTTGGCCCAGTCCTGCAGTGGGGTGCCCGCCAAGCGGCGGACCAGAGGAGCGAGATCAATCATGGCAGGGCGATCATCGAGGCGAAGTTGAGGCATTGGAACCAGGGCACCACCTTGGAGAAGCCCGCGGCCAGCAGCAGGTCGCGGTTCTCTTCGAGGCTGGCGGGTTTCATGACGTTTTCAATGGCGCTGCGCTTCTGGGCGATTTCCAGCTCGCTGTAGCCGTTGGCCCGTTTGAAGGCGATGTGCAGATCGGTGAGCAAGGCGTGCTGCTCGGCATCCTCGAAACGCAGTTTCTCCGACAGGATCAGCGCGCCGCCGGGCACCAGTGCCTGACGGATGCGCCCGAGCAGGGCCAGGCGCTGCTCGGGGGCGATGAACTGCAAGGTGAAGTTGAGCGCCACGACGCTGGCGGGCTGGAAGTCCAGCGCGAGAATATCGCCGTCGATGACGTCTACGGGCAGCAACTCCTGAAACATCGAGTCCTGGGCGTTGAGGTATTCTCGGCAGCGCTCGACCATGGCCGCCGAGTTGTCCACCGCCACCACGCGGCAGTCGTCCTGGCGCACGTGGCGGCGCAGGGCCTGGGTCACGGCCCCCAACGAAGCGCCGAGGTCGTAGAGTGTGGTGTGCGGCTGGGCGAACTGCGCCGCGAGCACACCGAGGTTCTCGACGATGGTCGGGTAGCCCGGCACCGAGCGTTTGATCATGTCCGGAAACACCCGCACCACGTCTTCATTGAAGGCGAAATCGGGCACCTGGGGCAGGGGCTGGGCGAAGAGGCGATCGGGTTGTTGGCTCACGGCGGTTCCAGACGGTCACGGAAAACGGTCGCGGATTTTAGCGCAAGCGCGGCTGGGCTGCATGGATTACAGACGGGCGCCGAGCCTGCGGCGTGCCCCTGCTCCCACAGCGGTGGCTGATCTGAAGTCATGCACCCGTGGGGGCAAGGTTGCGCGTTCGGCGGCGAAGAGGCGATCCGCCGCACTACCAATCCAGCCTGTTTTACTTGACGGTCAACGCACAATCAAACGTCTGCACCGGCTTCACCTCCGGCGACCATGGCTGCTGATACACCAGCAACAAATGCCCATCCCCCGATGCCTGCGCCACAAAGCGCCACACCGATTGCCCTGCACCGCCCACCAACCCGGCATCCTCCGGATTGCTGTACACCTCTGGCCCGAGGCTTTTCAACACCCCAGGCGCAGGGTTCTGCACCAGCCAGCGATAGCCGGTGGTGGGGTTGCTGGGCAGGGTGAGGGTCAGGCGCTGGCCGGTGCTTAACTTGAGCGGACACTGGCTTTGCTTGTCGAGCGCCACGTTCTGCGGTAGTTGCTGAGCACAGGCGGCGAGCAGGGCGAGGCTGGCGGGGGCTAGCAGGCGGGCGGCGGACATGATGGCTCCTTCAAGACGGGATGGCACAAGAATAACTCAAGGTCGAAGGAATGAGGTTATCTGCCGCTTGTAAAGCACTTGGCGAAATGCGTCGTTCTTCCCTCGGTAGCTTGTCAACGCTGATTGTTTATAGCTGCGGGGTCACGTATTCGCCAAATCCCTTTACGTAAATCCTGCTCATCGATATAGGGAAGCGTCGTCAAGTCAGCATTGTGATGATCGATCTCATATTTTTTTTGACGTAACAGCGCGAGATCTGCCTGTCCTTTACGCAGACTTTTCGCCGCGGCGGACGACCGTTCCCAACGCAAGCGGAAGTACTGTTCTGCCGCGGTCATGTGCCCCGCAAAAAGCTGCAACTCACCCTGTAAGTTCCGGTAGGCAATTGGTCTGGCTGCCGGTTGAAGCGTCGTTCCCCGTGCCCGTCCAAAAGCGTCAAGCATTTCAACGTGGGCAGCGTCCAGAATATCTGGATTTGCACGGCCGTGGTCGGTAATACTCATATGCCGTATCCGGTCAAATGCTCCAGTTTCTATAAGGGATGAGTGGCTAGCAGTTTCTTCTGCTAATCGTCCTGCACTATTATAACGCTTTTTTCTATTATTTCTTGATATCAGGGTGTGGCGGTTGGTCGAATTGGGTAGTCTGGGTACCCCTCGCAGTTTTGATATATTCACTTTTAAGGGCATGTGGCCGTCCGGATCAATATGATTTACAGGATCGGCACTGCAGTAGGCATAGCTATTGAGTCCACCGCTTGCAAAGGGGCTCCAGCTATCCGGGCTCGTAAATCGCATCAGTATGGAGCTGTATCTTCGATAACCCAATCCAAGCGGGTAATGGCCGTTAAGTAGATCTGGAGGCTCCCCGTTGAAGGCCACGCGCATAGGGAGAAGACGAAGGTCATGTGTGTAGCCGAAAGACGTATAGGCCAAGGTACCTTCGTCATCGACAACTTGCTGTACCGACCGGGCCTGGTCCGTTGCTAGCAGACGACGTCTCGTGTTACTGCGGAAAATATCCATTAGCGTGTTCTCCTTTAATCAAGCGGATAGTCTGATGGGAAAACCGATAATTGTTCAGCTAGTAGAATTGATAGGTTGACGTCATGAGTATTGATGATCTGACAGGCGCTTCCCAGGGATCTTCGGAAGCCGAAGCGATTCCCGGAAAGAGCCTGTCGACCAAGGCCGGACTTAAAATAACACCTTCGCCACATCCGCAAACCGCTTGGCAAAGTGCACCGTCATCCCCGCCTTCAGATAATCCGGTAATTCATCGAAATTCCCCCGATTCGCCTCCGGCAAAATCAACTCGTTGATCTTCTGCCGCCGCGCCGCAATGACCTTCTCACGGACCCCGCCAATGGGCAGTACATGCCCGGTCAACGTCAGCTCGCCCGTCATGGCCACGCCCTTCTTCGGCGCCTGGTTGCGCGCCAGTGACAGCAGCGCACTGGCCATGGTCACGCCCGCACTCGGACCATCCTTGGGCGTCGCGCCCTCGGGCACATGCAAGTGCACGAATGCTTCGTCAAAGAACTTTGCCTCACCGCCAAACTGCTTGAGATTGGAACTCACATAGCTATAGGCGATTTCCGCAGACTCCTTCATCACATCACCCAACTGCCCGGTCAGCTTGAAGCCGCGGTTGAGAGTATGAATACGGGTCGCTTCGATCGGCAGGGTGGCGCCGCCCATGCTAGTCCAGGCCAGCCCGGTGATCACGCCCTTGCCGGACAACACCTGCTCGCTGCGGAACACCGGGGTGCCCAGCGAGGCTTCGAGGTCCTTGGGGCCGATCTTGATGGACGACTGCGGCGCGTCGAGCAGCTTGACCACGGCCTTGCGCACCAGTTTGCCGAGTTGCTTCTCCAGTTGGCGCACCCCGGCTTCCCGCGCGTAGCCCTCGATCACCGCGCGCAGAGCCGTGTCGCTGATGCTGAGCCTGGCCTTGTCGACGCCGGCCTTTTCCAGCTGCTTGGGCCACAGGTGGCGCTTGGCGATGGCGATTTTTTCTTCGGTGATATAACCCGACAGGCGAATCACTTCCATCCGGTCGAGCAGCGGCCCGGGGATCGAGTCCAAGGTGTTGGCGGTACAGATGAACAATACTTTGGACAGGTCCAGGCGCAGGTCGAGGTAATGGTCGAGAAAATCGACGTTCTGTTCCGGGTCGAGGGTTTCGAGCAGCGCCGAGGCCGGGTCGCCCTGGTAGCTCTGGCCCATCTTGTCGATCTCGTCGAGCATGATCACCGGGTTCATCACCTCGACATCCTTGAGCGCCTGCACCAGCTTGCCCGGTTGGGCGCCGATGTAGGTGCGCCGATGGCCCTTGATCTCGGCCTCGTCGCGCATGCCGCCGACGCTGAAGCGATAGAACGGCCGCCCCAGCGACTCGGCAATGGACTTGCCGACGCTGGTCTTGCCCACGCCGGGCGGCCCGACCAACAGCACGATGGAACCGCTGATCTCGCCCTTGTAGGCGCCCACCGCGAGGAACTCGAGAATCCGCGACTTGATGTCGTCGAGCCCGGCGTGGTGCTGGTCGAGCACCTTGCGCGCGTGCTTGAGGTCGAGCTTGTCCTTGCCGTAAACGCCCCAAGGCAAGGCGGTGGCCCAGTCAAGATAGTTGCGCGTGACGGCGTACTCCGGTGAGCCGGTTTCGAGGATCCCCAGCTTGCCGATTTCTTCATCCACGCGTTTTTGCGCCTGGGCCGGCAGCGTCTTGCCCTCCAGGCGTGCCTGGAACTGCTCGACGTCGGCGCTGCGGTCGTCCTTGGTCAGCCCCAGCTCTTGCTGGATGACCTTCAATTGCTCCTTGAGGAAGAATTCGCGCTGATGCTCGCCGATCTGGCGATTGACCTCGGCGGAAATTTCCTTCTGCAGCCGCGCGACTTCGACCTCCTTGCGCAGCATCGGCAGGACTTTCTCCATGCGCTTGAGCATGGGCACGCAGTCCAGCACCTGTTGCAGCTCGGCGCCAGTGGCGGAGGTCAGGGCGGCGGCGAAGTCGGTCAGCGGCGACGGATCGTTGGGGCTGAAGCGGTTGAGATAGTTTTTCAGTTCTTCGCTGTACAGCGGGTTCAGCGGTAGCAACTCCTTGATCGCGTTGATCAACGCCATGCCGTAGGCCTTGACCTCGTCGGTGGGCTCGATGGGCTGTTGCGGGTATTCGACCTCCACCAGATAGGGCGGCCGATGGTGTTTGAGCCACGTGCGAATACGCACCCGCGACAGGCCCTGCGCAACGAACTGCAACTTGCCGTCTTCACGGCTGGCATGGTGGATTTTCACCAGAGTGCCGTACAGCGGCAGCGCGGACGTATCGAAATGCCGCGGATCTTCAGGGGGCGTTTCCATGAAGAACAGCGCGAGCGAGTGATGGGGGGTCTTGGCGACCAGATCGAGGGTTTCGGCCCACGGTTCTTCGTTGACGATGACCGGCAGCACTTGCGCCGGGAAGAACGGCCGGTTGTGGATCGGGATGACATACACCTTGTCCGGCAGATTCTGGCCGGGCAAGGTCAACTCGGTGCTGGAGGTGGTGGAGTGTTCGATGTGTTCCGATTCCAGATGTTCGTCTGGAGTTTCCGCGTAATCCTGCTGGTCGCTCATGGGGCACCTGCGCAATGGTCTATGCAGGTTAGATGGGGTACCCGACCACTCGTTTCAATCCCGACCCTCCAGCTTTACCCGAAGTTGACGATAACCTGAGCAGAAGCCACTACGCTGTATTCATGCGAGCCATAGATCGGTACGGGTTCGGCCCCCTGCCCAGACGGTCTGAAGCCCGCTGGCCCATGGCTGAGGTGAATAGTGGCAATACGCCTAGTTGTGGACGTGAATGATTCGTTACTGATCGTTTCTCCGGTTTGACCGCTGTGCAGGTCAAACCGCGCGATCTTTCACTCGTTGTCAGGTGCCTTGCAATGCCTAAAATCTTCTGCGGCGCGACCATCATCGTGGGTGCACTGCTGTACACCACGTTGGCCACCGCCGCGCCGTTCATCGCCCAGGTCGTGGATCAGCAAGGCCAGCCCGTGGCGGATGCCGTGCTCACCCTGCAGGGGCCACCCGGCAAAAGCCCGATCAGCACCAAAGCGGACATGGACCAGCGCAACAAGGAGTTCGTGCCCCACGTGCTGGCCGTGCACAGCAACACCAACGTGACGTTCCCCAACAGCGACAACATTCGCCATCAGGTCTATTCGTTTTCGTCCACCAAACGCTTCGAGCTCAAGCTGTATGAAGGCATCCCTGCTGCTCAAGTCTTCGACAAGGCTGGGGTCGTGGTGCTGGGCTGCAATATCCATGACTGGATGCTCGGTTACATTTATGTCACCGATGACCCCTGGTTCGCCGTCAGCGATGCCAAGGGCCAGATCACTTTCGACCTGCCCGCCGGCCACTACAACGTCACCCTCTGGCACCCACAGCATGCCGACATGGCCACGCAAAACGGTGGCGAGCTGGTGATGGCCGACAAGGCCGTGCAAAAGAGCTACAGCATGACCCTTGAACCCCTGTCTGCCGATGCCCCGAGCGCCCCCGCGCCGAGCGCCTTCGGGGATGCTTTCGGCAAGGCTGTGCGTGAAACTGAGAAGTAGCTTTCAGGCGCGTATTGCCTGCGTCCTCATTCTCCTGCTACTGGTCGTGGTCGCAGCGCTGACGCTCGCCGTCAAAGTAGCCACCAACGAGGCCGTGCGCGGCCAGGCGGCGGAGCAACTGGAGGTGGGTACACGGGTGTTCGAGCGTTTGCTGGATGTGCGCGGGCGGCGCTTGCGTGACGGCTTGCAGATACTGTCTTCGGACTTCGGTTTTCGCGATGCGATCGCCAGTGGCGATTCGGCGACCATTCGTTCGGCGCTGCTCAACCACGGTGCGCGGATCGGCGCCAGTGACATGTTCGTGCTAGGGATGGACGGCAAAGTCATCTCCAGTACCGCTGACGATGTCGCCGATGGCACCCCGTTCGCCTACGATCAGGCCTTGCGTGACGCTCGGCGCAGCAAGCAGACCATGCTCATCGTGCCACTCAATGGCCAGCCGCACCTGCTGGTCGAGGCCCAGGTGCTGGCGCCATTGCCCATCGCCCGCGTGGTGATGGGCTTTACCATGGATGCGGCCTTTGCCCAGGAGCTGCATTCGCTGAGCAATCTGCAGGTGTCGTTCCTGACCCAGACCCGCGACGGCGTCGGCCAACTGGTCAGTACCCAGGCGCCCGAGCTGCATGCCAGCATCAGCGAGTGGATGCAGCACAACAAGGATGGCCGCCGGGTGACGCTGACCGTCCATGAGCAGCAAAGCTTCCTCAACGAACCCCTGATGCTGGCGAGCGACAGCGCCAGTGGCGGCAAAGTCATCGCCTTGCTGCAAAGCCCCCTCGACGACGCCATGAAGGCCTTCGCGCCGCTGGACCACAACATCATCTATATCGCCATGGCCTCCTTGCTGGCCTCGCTGGTCGGCGCGCTGCTGCTGGCCCGCAGCGTGTCGCAGCCCGTACAGGCCCTGGCCGAAGCCGCCGACCGTATCGGCCAGGGCGACTATCAGACGCCGGTGTTGCTCAAGCGCAGCGACGAGCTGGGCGCCTTGGCCGGTGCAATCAACCTCATGCAGGCGGGTATCGCCGAGCGCGAACTGCAACTGGCCCACAACGCCTTGCACGACAGCCTCACCGGCTTGCCCAACCGCGCCCTGGCCACCGAGCGTCTGGGCAGTGCGATTGCCGCCGAGCGGCCGGTGGCGGTGCTCTATCTCAACATCGACAACCTGCGCGAGCTGGGCGAGAACGGCGGCCCGGTGCTGGTCGACGGCATTCTGCAGCGCGCCGGGGAGCTGCTGCAGGAGGTGTTGCGCCCCGGCGATACCCTGGCCCATCTGATCGCCGGTGAATTCCTCCTGCTGCTGGAAAACTTCAACAGTGACAGCGCCGTGGCCACCGCCGACCGTATCCAGCAGTTCATGACCGTACAACAGCATGTGGGCAGCCATGACATTGCCATGGAGTGCCTGATCGGCATCGCTGCCTACCCAGTGGATGGCCAGATCGCCGAAGAGCTGCTGTCGCGCGCCTCCATTGCCATGAGCGATGCCAAAACCCTGCCCGGGCGCTTGCAGGTTTACCAGCAGGGGCGCGACCTGGCCCACCAGCGCCAGATCAGCCTGATCCGCGATTTGCGCCATGCGGCGGCCAACAACGAGCTGATCCTCAACTATCAACCCAAGCTCGACATTCGCAACGGCCAGGTGCGCCAGGCCGAGGCGCTGTTGCGTTGGCATCACCCGCAGTTCGGCATGGTCTCGCCGGCGGAGTTCATCATCCTGGCCGAGCGTACCGGCAGCATTCAGACACTGACCCGCTGGGTGATCGAAGAGGGCATTCGTCAGCTCAGCGAGTGGAATCAACGCGGGCTGCGCGTGCAGCTGTCGTTGAATATTTCTGCCGACGACCTGCACGGCCAAGACCTGCCCGAACAGGCCTCGCGGCTGCTGCGCCAGTACCGCGTACCCGCTGAGCAGATCATTTTCGAGATTACCGAAAGCGCGGTGATGCGCGAGCCGGAGGCCGCCCTCAAGGTGCTGCACCGCTTGCGCGAATGTGGCATCAGCCTGTCGGTAGACGATTTCGGCACGGGTTATTCGTCGCTGGCGCACCTCAAGCGTATGCCGGTGCAGGAACTCAAGATCGACCAGTCTTTCGTGCGCAATCTGGACGAAACCAGCGAAGACGCGGTGATCGTCCGTTCGACCATCGAGATGAGCCACAACCTGGGGCTCAAGGTGGTCGCCGAAGGCGTCGAATACGAACACAGCCTGCGCTTGCTCGAGCGCTGGCACTGCGACACGGCCCAGGGCTATCTGATCAGTCGACCGCTCACGGCAGCGGCGTTTGAAGTCTGGGTCAAGCAACCATTGCCAACGCCGTCCTTGATGGTCCACTGATATGAAACATCGAATTCCCTTGCTATTGAGTTCGTTGGCGCTGCTGTGTGCCGACCCGGTGCTGGCCGGCGACGGTCGGTTGATCGCCACCGGTGGCGCGACCAGTGTCGAAGGTGCTGCAGGCGGCGGCCTGATCCCGTGGGCGGTGATTTCCGGCTACAGCGAGCAGGGGCAGTGGAGTAGCACGGTATTCGGCACCCATGTGGACTTGCCGGATTACAACCTGGATGTGACCGGGATGTCGGCGTCCTACGGTAATCGCGTGGAATTTTCCTACGCTAGGCAGCGCTTTGACCTAGGCACTTTGGCGAAGAAGCTGAGCCTGCCAGAGAACAGCCTGAGCCAGGACATCTTTGGCATGAAAGTGCGGCTGTTCGGTGACTTGATCTATGACCAGCTGCCGCAAGTCTCGGCCGGGCTGGAGTACAAGCATCAGCGCGACTTTTTGATCCCCAGCCTGGTGGGCGCCAGGCGCGATCACGATGTGGAAGGCTATATCACCGCCAGCCGCTTGTTCATGGGCGCGGCGTTCGGCTACAACCTGGTGGTCAACGGCGGCGTGCGCTACAGCCGCGCCAACGAGATGGGTGTGCTCGGATTTGGCGGTGATCGCCGTGATACCCGCAGCGTGTTGAAGGAAGGCTCGGTGGCCGTGCTGTTCAACCCCCGCTGGGCATTGGGCGTGGAGTACCGGGAGAAGCCGGACAACCTGTCGTTCGCGGGGGAGAGTGATTGGGCGGACATGTTTTTGGGGTACTTCCCCAACAAGCATGTGGCCTTTGTGCTGGCCTATGCGCGGCTGGGGGAGATTGCCACGCTGGATAACCAGAACGGCACGTATCTGTCTGTGCAGGGGAGTTTCTGATGAAGCGCCTGTTCGTTGCAATTACCGTTTTTGCCTTGTTGGCGGCCTGTGCCAGCAAGACCTTGCCACCTGCTGCCGATGACAGCCTGTATCAGGCGTTGGGCCAGAAGCCCGGCATCAACCGGATCGTCGAGGGCATGTTGCTGATCGTGGTCAAGGATCCGCGCATCGGCGCGCACTTTCGCAACGTCGATCCGGTGATGCTGCGCGACAAGTTGGTGGAAAAGTTCTGCGTCGAGGCGGGCGGGCCGTGCACCTATACCGGGGTGGATATGGCTGAGGCCCATAAGGGCCAGCACATCGATCCGAGTGAGTTCAATGCGCTGGTGGAAGATCTGATCAAGTCCATGGACAGTCAGCAGGTGCCCGTGCCGGTGCAGAACCGGTTGCTGGCCCGGTTGGCGGCGCAGCGAGGGGAGGTCATACGTAAGTAAGGTGCCACGCAATCATTTGCGCCTGATCTGTGCACTGGCGTCTGCTGCGCTGACTTGACTGCCTGCTAACACGTGAACGGGGGCGTCAGATAATCTTTCTCTCGCGGCTATAAATCGCTGTTGAGGCGTAAGAGCATCCAGGTCAGGCAAGATATCCCTTTGGATGCCTGCTGAAGTACCTACTGGTTTGAGGTTCGCTTGCCCACCTCTAAGGATACTTGCGAGCAGGTCCCGAGGCGTACCGCCATGGTTCAGTTGCGTTCCCGTCGAGCGCACAGGGCTAGGAGGCCTTGGCGGTGGTGGTGGTCCCGCTATTACCTGGGCATAGGTCACGCCAATCTCGCGTCTCGTAACGGGATGTGCCTGAGTGGGGCTGTCAGCCCGCTGAAATCGCCCGAAAACAGGCATATCCCTATCAACCGATATCGACCCGAGGTTAGCCGGGGCACTCGTGCGCCTTCGCATCCGTGCACCCAAGGCCGAGCCTGCACCCACTGGGGCGGCTACCAATCGACCGGCATGGCGCATCTGATGAGCGACCCCCCGGCCTATCAGAACCCCAAGAAGCAACATAAAACCTGCCAAGGAACCGAAGAGGATTTCATCTCGCTTCGAGTTATCCGCGTGCCCGCTCGGATCGCTTCTGTTCACCGGCTCCGCTCGGCAGTACGCATAACAGTTCAACCCCCCACCGCCAAACGGGCTGTAGCTGTCCGGTGCATTGAAGCGTCCCAGCTTCGGTCGGTATTCCCGGTAGCCATGGCCGAGCAGGTAACCCCCATCACGCTCTAGATGTTGCCCGTTGTAGCCCGGCCCAGTGTCGTCATCCACCTCGGACGAACGGTGGCCAAAGGGGCTATGGGCGAATGCGATGGTGCCTTCGGTCGTGGTGCTGCCGGTCACGCTATTGGCCCAGTCACAGGCGAGCAGTTTGATGTGTGGAACTGGCTTGATACTGGCCATCGGATCATCCCTTTCAGGTAAATGTGAAAGATCGATCAGACGACGTTCCAGGCCACTCCACAACTCTCAGATCTGATAGGTCTGGACGTTCCTGGCCTTCGATAAAGCAAAAAAATGGCCCCCCGCAGGGAGCCATTCTCAGTCTTGCTTCAAGCCATCACTGGGCCAATTTATAGGCAATGATGTAATCGCCCATCTTGGTGCCCAGCGAGCCATGGCCACCGACGGTCGCGAGGATGTACTGTGTACCGTCCTTGCCGGTGTAGCTCATCGGCGTAGCCTGGCCACCTGCTGGCAAACGGCTGGACCACAGGTTTTTACCTGTGCGCACGTCGTAGGCACGCAGATACTGGTCAAGCGTACCGCTCAGGAAGCCGACGCCGCCGGCAGTGACCATCGAACCGCCCATGCTCGGCACGCCGAGGTTGAGGCCGATCGGCACGGGCGAGCTGTCACGGCTGGTGCCGTTCTTGTGCTTCCACACCACTTTGGCGGTGGTCATGTCGATACCGGCCACGTAGCCCCAGGCAGGTGCCTGGCACGGAACGCCGAACGGCGACATCAGCGGATGCATGATCACCGCATACGGCGCACCGGCGTTCGGCTGCACGCCGCTGGTTTCGCTTTCGCGCTTGCTGCCCGCGGCCACTTCGGCACGCGGCACCAGTTTGGACACGAACGCCATGTAGTTCGGGCTGGTGAACATCAGCTGACGAACTGGATCGATCGATACCGCTCCCCAGTTGAACACACCGACGTTACCTGGGTAGATGATGCTGCCCTGGGTCGACGGCGGGGTGTACTGGCCTTCATAACGCAGCGACTTGAACTGGATGCGGCACAGCAGTTGGTCGAACGGCGTGACCCCCCACATGGCTTTTTCATCCAGCTTGGGTGGCAGCAGGTTCAGCTCGGAGCGTGCCTGAGTCGGCGAACTGTGGTCGCCTTCTACAGCACCGCTAGGCACCGGGATTTCCTGGATCGGCACGATCGGCGTACCGGTCTTGCGATCGAGGACATACAGGCTGCCTTGCTTGGTGGGCTGGATCAGCGCCTGCTTGACGCCTTCGGCGGTCTTGATGTCCATCAGCGTTGGCTGAGCCGGCACGTCCATGTCCCACAGGTCGTGGTGAGTGAACTGATAGTTCCAGCGCACTTTGCCGGTGTCGATGTCCAGCGCGACGGTACCGGCGCTGAATTTTTCGCTGCCGGCGGTGCGGTTGGCGCCCCACTGGTCAGGCATCTGGTTGCCCAATGGCAGGTAGACCAGGCCCAGCTTCTCGTCGACGCTGGCCAGCGACCACATGTTTGGCGAGTTGCGGGTGTAGGTCTGGCCGGCTGGCAGCGGGGTGGTTTCGTCGGGGTTGCCGGCGTCCCAGTTCCAGACCAGGTGACCGTCATGCACGTCGAACGCACGGATCACGCCAGACGGTTCGCTGGTGGATTCGTTGTCGGTCACGTGGCCACCGATGATCACCAGGTTGCGGGTGATAGCGGCGGGCGAGGTGGCGTAGTAGCCGCCTGGAGTGAACGGGCCTTCGCTGGTACGCAGGCTGACAGTGCCTTTGTCACCGAAGGACTCGCAGACTTTACCGGTGTCGGCGTTGAGCGCGATCAGGCGCGCATCGGCGGTCGGCAGGAACAGGCGACGAGGGCACTCGGCAGCCATGGCCTTGCCTTGATCCGACAAAGCGGCCGGAGTGCTGATGGCGTCGGACTTGCTGAAGTTGGCTTCGTCGTAGTACGACACGCCACGACAGGTCATGTGCGCCCAGCCCGTGAAATCGTTGTTGTTAGGCCCTTGGATCTGCGGGTCGTAACGCCAGATTTCCTTGCCGGTGTCCGGGTCCAGCGCCAGTACCTTGCTGTGCGGCGTGCAGGCATAGAGCATGCCGTTGACCTTGAGCGGGGTGTTCTGGTCGGTGATTTCTACCGGGTCCTTGTCGGTCTTCATGTCACCGGTACGGATGCGCCAGGCTTCCTGCAGCTTGCCCACGTTGGCGGTGGTGATCTGCTTGAGCGGCGAGTAGCGCTCACCGAATTCGGTGCGGCCGTAGGACTGCCAGTCGCCATCAGGCTGAGCCGGGGCAGCGCTGGCGAGATCGCCACCGTCGCGGCCGATATCGCCGTTGATTTCACCGGGGTTGGTGAACTGCGAGATGAGGGCGCAGGCACCGGCCAGGATCACCGCCACGCCCAAGGCGCGGGTGGCGAACGGCGCAGGCGCGCGGCGTACCAACGGGTTGCGGAACAGCGGCAGCCACAGCAGCAGGCCGAGCACGAACCACAGCGACAGGCGCGGCACCAGCTGCCACCAGTCGAAGCCGATTTCGTACAGCGACCAGACGGTGCTGGCAAACAGCACCACGGCATACAAGCCGATGGCCGAAGAGCGCCCGGCCAGCAACAGCAGGCCGGTGACGAGGATGCCAAGGCCGGCGATCACGTAGTACAGCGAGCCGCCCAGGCTGGCGAGCTTGACGCCCAGTACCAGCAGGATCAGGCCCATCACGGCGAATACCAGGCCTAACAGGCTGGGCCACAGGCGTGTTCTACTCAAAGCACCATCAGTGCTCATAGGTCTTTTCTCCGAGGTGTATCAGCATATTTCAGTCGTTCGAGCATAGTTCAGGAATCAACCTGCGCTCGGTAAATGGGCGTCGTGCCACGTTATGGGGAGTTGCAAAATCGGCGGCGACGGAGCACCGGGGATGAAGATCGCAAAGACGAGACTGCTAACTGTTCAATGCCGTTTGCCGAGAGAGAGAAAAAGTATCCGGGCAAAATGTATGGATTATTACGAAAAGTTAAACGTTTCAGTGGTCTTCGGCGGGCAGATTATAGATATTTTTTTATTATTAACAGATCAGGTAACGGGATTCATCTTTGTTTAATTTGCAACAGTGCTCTTCGCGGCCGAGCCCGCATCGTGGCTCCCGCAGGCGTGCGACTCAGGACCTGCCGACACTGTAGGGGCCACGATGGGCGTTCGGCGGCGAAGAGGGCCGCATGGACACCATCAAAAACGGCCCCCGAAGGAGCCGTTCATTTATCGCAGCGCTGCTTATTTTTTCGGCAGCGCGTAGGCGATCACATAGTCGCCCTGTTTGGTACCCAGCGAGCCGTGACCCCCAGCCATTACCAGCACGTACTGGCGGCCATCCTTGCCGGTGTAAGTCATCGGCGTGGTCTGGCCACCTGCGGGCAGGCGGCCTTCCCACAGCTGCTTGCCGTTGCGCATGTCATAGGCGCGCAGGTACTGGTCCAGGGTGCCACTCAGGAAGCCCACGCCACTGGCGGTGACAAAGGTCCCGCCCAGGCTCGGCACGCCCATGGTCAGCGGGATCGGTACCGGCGAGCTGTCACGCACGGTGCCGTTCTTGTGCTTCCAGATCGTCTGGTGGGTGGTCAGGTCGACGGCCGCCACGTAACCCCAGGCCGGAGCCTGGCAAGGCAGGCCCATGGGCGACAGCAACGCTTCGAGGATCACCCCGTACGGCGCGCCCTTGTTGGGCTGCACGCCTTCGGTTTCGCTCTTGCGGCCAGGGCCGCTGGCAGCATCGGCAGCCGGTACCAGCCTGGAACGGAAGGCCATGTAGCTCGGGTTGACGAAGGCGATCTGGCGCACCGGATCGACCGAAATACCGCCCCAGTCGAACACCCCGAAGTTGCCGGGGTAGACGATCGAGCCCTGCAGCGATGGCGGGGTGAACGGCCCGTCATAGCGCAGCGACTTGAAGTCGATACGGCAGAGCATCTGGTCGAACGGCGTCACGCCCCACATGTCGCGCTCCTTGAGCGGCGGCGGCATGAAATTGAGCTCGGACTTGGGTTGCGTCTGCGAGGTGTGGTCGCCTTCCACCGCGCCCTGCGGCACGGGCACTTCATCGATCGGTACGATGGGCTTGCCGTTGCTGCGGTCGAGCACGTAGATGCTGCCCTGCTTGGTCGAGGCCAGCAGCGCCGGCTTGATGCCCTCGCTGGTTTTCATGTCGAGCAGGCTCGGCTGGCCGCCGACGTCCATGTCCCACAGGTCGTGGTGGGTGAACTGGAAGGTCCAGCGCACGTGGCCGGTGTTGATGTCCAGAGCGGTGACGCCGGCGCTGTATTTCTCGGATTCAGGGGTGCGATTGCCGCCCCACTGGTCGGGCATCTGGTTGCCCATGGGCAGGTAGAGCATGCCGAGTTTTTCGTCGACGCTCATCAGCGACCACATGTTCGGCGAGTTGCGGGTGTAGTGCTCGCCCGCCGCGATCGGGGTGGTGACGTCGGGGTTGCCGCTGTCCCAGTTCCACACCAGGTGGCCGTCGTGCACGTCAAACGCGCGGACCACGCCGGAAGGCTCGTCGGTGGAGACGTTGTCGGTGACGTGACCGCCGATGACTACCAGGTTGCGCGTCACGGCCGGTGGTGAAGTGGAATAGTAACCGCCGGCGGCGAAGCTGCCGATGTTGGTGCTGAGGTCGATCTGGCCTTTGTCGCCGAAGTCTTCGCACATCTTGCCGGTATCGGCGTTGAGGGCGATCAGGCGGGTGTCGGCGGTGGGTACGAAGATGCGTTTAGGGCAGCTGCTGGCGACCGGCGTACTGGCCTCGACCACAGGGACCGGGCTGGCCTCGGTGGTGCTCGGTGCGCTGGCGGCGTAGGCGGCGTCATCATAGTAGGAGACGCCGCGGCAGGTCATATGTGCCCAGCCCTTGAAATTAGCGGCTTTCTGGGTGCTGATTTTTGGATCGAAGCGCCAGATTTCCTTGCCGGTGTCCGGGTCCAGAGCGATCACCTGGCTGTGCGGCGTGCATACATAGAGCATGCCGTTGACCTTGAGCGGGGTGTTTTCGGCTGTGGTTTCCATCGGGTCGTTAGGCCCGGGGATGTCGCCGGTACGGAAGGTCCAGGCCGGCTCGAGCTGGCTGGCGTTGTCCGGTGTGATCTGCGCCAGCGGCGAATAGCGATCGGCAAAACCGCTGCGGCCGTAAGACTGCCAGTCGCCCTCGGGCATGGCCGGTGCGCCACTGACGGTGCCGGCGCTGTCGCGGTCGAGTTGGCCTTTGATTTCGCCGGGGTTGGTGAACTGGCTGGCCAGGGCGGTAAGGCCGGCCAGCACCACGGCGACGGTCAGGCCCTTGCTACCCAGATTCGAGGTTTGATCCCACAGCAGCGGGCGACGGAACCACGGCAACAGCAGGACGATGCCCAAAGCGAACCACAGCGCCAGACGCGGCACCAGCTGCCACCAGTCCAGGCCAACTTCCCACAGCGACCAGAGGTTGCTGGCGAACAGTACGATGGCATACAGGCCCAATGCGGCGGCGCGTCCGGCCAGCAACAGGAAGCCGACCAGCAGGATGCCGATGCCGGTGATCAGGTAGTAGAGCGAACCGCCGTTGCTGGCAAGCTTGATGCCGCCAACCAGCAGGGCCAGGCCCATGAGTAGAAACACCAGCCCCAAGAGGCTAGGCAGTAGCCGCTTGCGACTGTTTGTCCCGTCGTTGTTCATCGTGGGGAAACTCCATCGTGCGTTAATTATTGGTATCGGGTTCGAATGTCCCGAGTCATGCGTAGAGCCGTTAGGGGGCTATTTAGTTTCAGAATATGTCGCCGCGAGGCGCAAAATCCCTTCACGAGCCCGCCGCCGGCAGCGGCGCGGTGCTATGAGAACGTGCGCGCCGGGTGAAGATTTATTGGCGACACCCCCGTTCAGCGCTTTGCGCTATCGTGGCTCTAGGCTAAGGTTGCCGCTTTGCCGAGACTGGACCATCAAGATGACCCTTTGCCCATCGAGCGCCGCGCTGTGACTGCTTCCGATTCCGATCCGCTGCACGGCGTTACTCTCGAGCACATCCTCACCACGCTGGTCGAGCACTACGCGTGGTCGGGGCTGGCCGAGCGTATCGATATCCGCTGCTTCAAGAGCGACCCCAGCATCAAGTCGAGCCTGACCTTTCTGCGGCGCACGCCGTGGGCGCGGGAGAAGGTCGAGCGCCTCTACGTCAAACTGCAACGCACCAAGCGCTGAGTGGATAACGGACATCGCATGTGTGGGCTATATGGCGAGCGTTTGCGTCTTGCCGTGCTGACGGTGGCCTGCGTGGCCTGGTTCGGGCTGGGGTTGCAGTTGTACCTGATACTGTTCTCCCGCTGGCAGGAGCAGGCCAGTCTGCTGGGCGGGTTGATGGCCTTCCTGAGTTTTTTCACCGTGTTGAGCAATACCCTGGCGGCGGCGGTGCTGACGGCTGCTACCAGTCGGCATCAGGGCTGCATGGCTCGTTGGTTTCGCATGCCGTGGGTGATTGCCGGGGTGACCACCAGCATCGTATTGGTAGGGATTGCCTACAACGCGTTGCTGCGCGACCTCTGGGACCCGCGTGGCTGGCAATGGCTGGCCAACGAGATTCTTCACGATGTGATGCCCTTGGTGTTTCTGGGGTATTGGCTGGCATGGGTGCCCAAGGGGCATCTGCGGGTGTGGCATCTGCCGCTGTGGGCGCTGTACCCGACGGCGTATTTCGCCTGCATCCTGATTCGCGGGGATACGCTGGGGGTTTACCCGTATCCGTTCGTGGATGTGCTGAAGCTGGGGTATTGGCAGGTGTGGATGAATGCGTTCGGGGTGCTGGGCGGGTTTTTGGCGATCGGTGGGTTGGTCATTGTGATTGACCGTCTGATCGCCAAGCGGCTTCGGTAGGCGGGTGTGGCCTCTTCGCGTCAGGCCGCGAAGGGGCCAGCGAGACTGGCCTCGATCTTTCCGGTTACTCCTCGTCATCCCCCTCGACGCGCCAGTAACCGGCGACCTTCAGCGCCTGGTCATCGACCTTGTGCTCATCCAGCAAGATCCGCCGCAGTTTGCGAGACAACGAAGCTTCGGTGGCCACCCAGCTATATAGCGTGCCCGCAGGCAAGGTCAGCTGGCTTACCACGTCGGTCAGTTGCGCGCTGTGCCGCTCCACCCAGATCACTTCGACATCAGCCGCGCTGAGCAGCGGCTGGCGCTCGCTGGCGTCTTCGATTTCTATCACCGCGATTGCCCGGCGCCCGGCCGGCAGTTCTTCCAGTCGACGGGCGATGGCGGGGATGGCGGTTTCGTCACCGATCAGCAGATAGCTGTCAAAGCTGTCCGGAACAATGTTCGAGCTGCGTGGGCCGCCGATGTACAGCGATTGGCCGGGCGCCGCCTGGGCTGCCCAGGTGGAGGCAGGTCCGTCGCCATGCAGGACGAAGTCGATGTCCAGCTCGCCGGCTTGCAGATCGATGCGCCGCGGGGTGTAGTCGCGCATCGCAGGTTTCGGGCCGTCGCCCTTGGCGCCGAGCGTCATGGTCTCCAGCGCGGCCTGCTCCTCGGGCGTGGTCGCGAACAACAACTTGATGTGGTCGTCGGCGCCCAGGCTGAGGAAGCCGGCCAGCTCGGCGCCGCCGACGGTGATGCGGCGCATGCGCGGGGTCAGGTCGGTGACCCGCAGCACATCGAGGCGACGGCGTTTGATGTCGTGCATGACGCGGTGGATGCCATAGGGGCTTTCAGCGTGTTGATCGGCTTTCATTGGGCAGAGTCCTGAGCGGGGGAATTCATGTCGGGGCCGTCGACGATGGCCTGGGCGGTGGTGTTGAGCAGGTCGCGCACGCGGCGGATTTCTTCTGCGCTCCAGCGCCCATGGTGCAGCTGCAGGGCGTGGCGCAGGTTGTGCACCGCTTCGTGGATTTGGGGTGGGCGATCATGGCCGCGCAGCGAGCGCTTGCTGACATCGATACGGGTGCGAACACCTTCGAGGGCCACGGCTTGCTCGATCAGCATCTGGTGACCGGCGTCGGTCGCGGTGTAGAGCTTCTTGCCGCCCTGGGCGTCGCCGGTGACCAGCTCGCTCTCTTCCAGAAACGTCAGGGTTGGGTAGATGACTCCGGGGCTGGGGCTGTAGGCCCCGTCGAACAGGCCTTCGATGCGGCGGATCAGGTCGTATCCGTGGCAAGGCTGTTCGGCGACCAGCGCCAGCAACAGCAGTTTGAGGTCGCCTGATGCGAATACGCGGGGGCCGCGGCCACCGCCTTTGTGGCGGTCGAAGCCATCGCGGCCACCGCCGAATTCCTGGGGTCTGTGTTCTCTCATGTGCGCTTCTCTCGGGTCGTTAAGATATACCTTAAGATATATCTTAGCGCTCGGCAAGAGGATAGTGAGAATTGTTATCAATCTGATGGTTGGTGGGTGAATGTACCGGCCTCTTCGCGGGCAAGCCCTGCTCCCACTGGGCAGGCTGATCCAGCGGCGTACACCTGTGGGAGCAGGGCTTGCCCGCGAAGAGGCCCTTCAAGCCGCAGAAAATCCTATTGAATAACCCCATTGTCCGCAGTACACAGGCTGCGGGCCCCCGGCTGCACGTAAGGCGCCAGCATCGGCGCCATGCCCTTGAGTACCTGCACCGGCAAGGCTGAGGTGAAGCTGAAGTTCTGCGCCGTGCGCCCCGGCACGAAGGCAGTCAAGGTGCCGAAGTGATGCTCGCCGATGAAGAACACGAAGGTCGCCGTGCGGTTGATCGCCTTGGACGCGATGATCCGCCCACCCGCGCCGAAGCTCTGCAGGCGGTTGTCACCGGTGCCGGTCTTGCCGCCCATGGCCAGTGGCGTGCCGTCGGCTTGGGTGAAGCTGCCGTTGACGCGCCTGGCCGTACCGTCGCTGACCACCTTCGCCAGCGCGCCGCGCAACGCCGCTGCGACTTCGCTGGGCATTACCCGCTCGGCCTGATCGGGCGCGCTGCTCAGTTGCGTGTCGTAAGGGGTGCCGGCGGCGAAGTGCAGGCTGTCGACGCGCAATGTCGGCAAGCGCACGCCATCGTTCTGAATGATCCCGAGCAGTTCGGCCAGCGCCGCCGGGCGATCGCCCGAGCTGCCGATGGCGGTGGCCAGCGATGGCACCAGATGGTCGAAGGGGTAGCCGACGCTTTTCCAGCGTTGATGGATATCGAGGAACGCTTCGATCTCGACCATGGTGCGGATGCGGCTGTCGCGGGCGCTCTTGTGCTTGCTCTTGAACAGCCAGCCATAGACTTCCTGGCGCTGCCGTTCGCTGGCCTTGATCGCGTCATTGAGGCTGGCGTCAGGGCGCTGCAGCAAAAAGCCCAGCAGCCACAGGTCCAGCGGATGGGAGCGCGCGATATAGCCTTGATCCGGCAAATCATAGGCGCCCGGGCCGTAGGTGCGGTACATCTCGCCCAGGCGCTTGTCGGTGACAGTAGTGGTTTTCAGGTGGTCGCGCACAAAGGCGTTGAAGGTCGCCTGATCGGCGCTGGGGAACAGGTAACGATGCACGGCCGCCAAGCGAATCGGCGTGACGTTCATGCCGTCGATGAAGGTATCGAGGCGATCGTCCGAGCTCTTCTCCTGATACTTGCGCCAGAAGCGCCGAAGAAATTCCGTACCCTCACGATCGGCGAAACGGGCGAGGTATTCCTGGCGACGCGGGTCGCCATCGTCCTTGAGCAGCTGCGCACTGTTGTTATCGCCCTGGTAGGTGCTGTAGCGCACCAGGTCGCGCATCAAGCGAATGAACGACAGGTTGATGGATTCCTGCAGCGCGACCTTGAGGGTGGGATTCTGGCTGTCGTCCTGGCGGCGAAAGTTCTTGAAGGTGTGCACGCCGCCACCGGTGAAGAAACTTTCGGCGGGGCTGGCCGAGTACTGGCGGTCCAAGGCGGCATCGAGCATGGCCGGCAAGTTACGGTCTGCGTGCTGGATCAGGTAGTCGATCGCCCAGCGGGTAATGCGGTCGGGCTCTGCCACCGGTACTTTGCGCAGTTGCGCGGGGGGCTGCCCGGCGAAGCGATCGTGCAGCTCGGCGATAATCTGCAGGTAACTGGTGAGCACGCGCACCTTGGCGGTGGAGCCCAATTCCAGTTTGCTGCCCTCGTTGATGTCGAACGGCTGGTCGGTGCTGTCGGTCTGGGCCCTCACGCGAAAACCATCGCCGGTGGTTTCGAACAGGGTAAAGCTGTAGCTGACCTTGGCGGTGTCGGCGGCGCCGAGCAGATGGTCGCCGAGCAGGCCGATCTGCTGAGCGAAGGCGGGGTCGGCGAGTTTTTTCAGGTAGGCGCTGGCCTGCTGCTGCAAGTCGCCTTGCAAGGTGCTGGTGGCGGCCAGGTCGAGGCGGTCGAGATCATACAGCGGGCGTTCGAGCAGAAAGCCCAGGCGGCTGCGGGCGACGCTGATGCCTTTGTTGGTTTCATTGGCTTGCAGGGTGGGCTGTTGCGCCCAGTCGCGGAAGGTCAATTGGCTGGCGAGGGCTGCCTGGGCCAGGTCCGCCGTGATGACGTTGTTCTGTTGCAGCAGGCGGATGTGGCTGTCGGTGAGTTGCGCCAATTCCTTGTGGCCCTTGGCAAGAAAGTGCGAGGGGCGGCGCTGGGCGATCATCAACGACAGCACCTCGCGCAGAGCCTGGCCGCGTTCGGCGATCGGCGCGGTGGTGTCGCTCAACACCCGGTTGATCTGCTGGAAGTCGGCGCCATACCAGACCCGCAGACCTTCGGCCAGGCCATGCACTTCGCCATGCCCCGGCACCGCTGACAGCGGTACGCTGTTGAGGTAGTCGCGCACCACGATCTGCCGCGCGGGCAGGGTCTGCGGGCCGCCTTGATAGGCGCGCACGCTGGCGGAAATCATCTGACGAATCTTCTCGGCGCCGGACAGCGTCAGGCCGTCGGGCGAGTGGCGGTATTTTTCCAGCTGCGTGGCCAGGGTGCTGCCGCCGGCCGACTGCCCCGGCAGGGCAAGGAGCTTGGCGACCTGGGACCAGGCGGCCTTGAAGAAGCGGGGCCAGTCGACCGCCGGATTGAGCTGCGGCGCGTCGACGGACAGCAGGTCGCGGTTTTCGATAAACAGCAAGCTGTCGACGATCACCGGCGGGATATCGCTGAACTGCTCGTAGAGCTGCTGCGGGTAGCGGTACTGATACAGCGTGTCTGCCTTGCAATCGGTGATCAGCAGGCCGCCCTGGCTCTTTTCGGCGTAGGGCACGAACAGGCCGTGGTCGGTGTAGCTCATCAAGGCGGGCGAGAAGCGCACCTGCCGGGTGATACGGTAATCGTGATCCAGCAGGCGTGGCAGGAAGGTGCCCAGGCTGCTGTAGCCCAGACGTTTGTCGAACGGCCCGTCGCCAGGGTAGACGATGGCATCGCTGGGGCCGTTGTCGAGGTGCCAGGTGAGGGTGCTGGCCAGGCGGCTGAATTGCTGGGCTTGCAGGCGTGAGGTGCGGCTTTCGATCAGTGCCGCGTAGGCAAGAATGGCCATGAGTACCAGCAGCACTGCGCTTGTGACCCACAGCCAGGTGGCGCGTCGTTTGGGCTGGCGAGGAAGATCAGGGCGACGAGGCGTTTGCAGATCGTCGGCCGGTGCCGCGGTCTTTGGGGGTTCGGTTTGCCACAGCGCGCCCATAGTGTTCAACCCGGTTACGGAAAATCATCGCACCTGGTTGGAGTCTAGACGCTGGGCGGTGAGTGGGCGGGAAATGTGGATTGGCTGCTGGATCTGAGTTGGCGGCTCGGGCCCCTTCGCCAGCAAGCTGTGCTCCCATAAGCGTGCGGTTTCAGCAGCCCCGCTGTACATTCGGCCCGCAAGGGGCCAATGCGGGCAGAGCGATCTACATCATGTCCTTGACCGTGCGTTGCAACTCGCGCAGGTCCTTCTCCCGCGCATCGATGCGCGAAGCCAGCTGGAAGTTCGGGGCCTGGCGCTTGGCAATCTCGAGTTGCTGCATGGCCTGGTCGAAGTCCCCCACCAAGGCAAAGTACTCGGCGCGGGCCTGGTGCAGCCCGATGATATTGCCGTTCAAGCCACGCGTATCAGCCACCATGCTCCATACATCCGGATCGTTGGGGCGGGTCTTGAGCAAGGCGTCCAGGCCTTTTTCGGCCTCGGCATTGCGGTTCTGCTTGAGCAATACCGTGATGCGCATCTGGTTGAGCGGATAGTTGCCCGGGTATTGCACGAGCATCTTGTCGACTCGCGCCTGGGCGTCGGCCAGGCGGTTGTTGGTGACGTCCAGCTCGATCTGGGCGAGGTTGAAGGTCACGTCATCGGGCGCCTTGTCGAGCAAGCCCTTGAGGCCCGCGCGGGCTTCGTTGAGCTGGCCAGCCTTGATCTGCGCGATCGCCAGGCCGTAACGCGCCGGTATCGAGCCGGGTGTCTCGTCCAGCTGCGCGCGGAAACGCTTGGCGGCGATGCCTGGGGTTTCCTCATAAAACAGCTGGGTGCGCGCTTTCATCAGCTGAAACCACTGGCTGTCCTCTTTGCCGCCCTTGGGCATCTGTTCGGCGCGGTTACGGGTGTCGGCGATACGCTCATCAGTGACCGGGTGAGTGGAGAGAAATTCCGGTGGCGAGGCATCGAACTTGTAGACCCGCGCCAGGCGCTCGAACATCTCCGGCATGTTGCGCGGATCGTAACCGGCCTTTTCAAGGTTGAGGATGCCGATACGGTCGGCTTCGGCTTCGTTCTGCCGCGAAAACGTGCGCTGGGCCTGGATGGCAGCCGCCTGGCTGCCAGCGATGAGACCGATGCCCGCATCGCCGCCGCCCGCCGCCGCCAGCACCACGCCGGCCAGCAGCGCGGCCATGACCGGTATCTGCATGCGCTGGGAGGCTTCCACCCCACGGGCAAAGTGGCGTTGCGACAAGTGCGCCAGTTCGTGGGCGAGCACGCCGGCGAATTCACCCTCGGTGTCGGCGTTGAGAAACAGCCCGCCGTTGACGCCGACGATGCCCCCAGGCGCCGCGAAGGCGTTGAGCTCCTTGCTGTTGATCAGGATGAATTCGAGCCGACGATCCTGCAGTTGGCTGGTCTCGGCCAGGCGGTACACGGTGGTTTCGACGAAATCCTTGAGCTGCGGGTCGGACAGCTGCCCGACCTCGCTGCGCAGCAGGCTCAACCAGGCGCGGCCCAGGTCGTGTTCCTGTTGCGGGGAGACGATGGCTGAACTGGCGTCGCCGAGCGATGGCAGATCGTCAGCGTGGGCAGGTACCGCCAGCAGGCAGGCCAGGGCGATCACCAGGGGGCGCAATGAATTCATGCACACTGCTCTTGTCGGCAAATGGGCTACTGTAGCCGGGACCGTGCGTGGCGACCAGCGCTGTGCGCTTGCGGTATGCTTGGCAGTCGCTGGCCGCGTGTGCCTCGTCAGCGCACCAGAGCCCCCCCGCAGGAGAAAAAACCGATGACCGACCTCCCGGAATGTGACGCCGAGCTCGACGCCAGCGGTCTGAACTGTCCATTGCCGTTACTCAAGGCCAAGTTGCAGCTCAATCAGCTGGCCAGCGGCGCAGTGCTCAAGGTCATCGCTACCGATGCCGGGTCGCAGCGCGATTTCCGTACATTTGCCAAACTTTCTGGCAACCTGCTGTTACAAGAAAAGGCTGAAGCCGGCGTCTATCGCTATTGGTTGCAGAAGGCCTGATCGCCGTACGTGCATTCATAAGGGATTTTCGATGTTCAAGGTGGCTCAAGACTGGATTCAGCGGTATTTCTCCGACGAGGAGGCCGTCGTCCTCGGCGTATTGCTGGTGCTGGCCTTCACCGCCGTGCTGACGCTGGGCGGCATCATGGCGCCAGTGCTGGCGGGCATGGTGCTGTCGTTCCTGATGCATGGCCTGGTCATGACGCTCGAGCGATTGCGCGTCCCCAGCTGGCTGGCGGTGGCTACCGTGTTCGCCCTGTTCATCGGCGCCCTGGCGCTGTTCGTGCTGGTGCTGGTGCCATTGCTCTGGCACCAGTTGATCGCCTTGTTCAACGAACTGCCGGGCATGCTTGGCAAGTGGCAGTCGCTGCTGTTGCTGTTGCCCGAGCGCTATCCGCATCTGGTCTCGGACGAGCAGGTGCTGCAGGCCATCGACGTGGCAAGGGGCGAGGTCGGCAAGTTCGGCCAATGGGTGCTGACCGTCTCGCTGACCAGTCTGCGCCTGGCGGTCAACATCATGATCTACTTCGTGCTGGTGCCGATTCTGGTGTTCTTCTTTCTCAAGGACCGCGAGATCATCGGCCGCTGGATGCGCGGCTACCTGCCGCGCAACCGGGCCTTGCTGACTCGGGTCGCGAAGGTCATGAACCGGCAGATCGCCAACTATATCCGCGGCAAGGTCATCGAGATCTTCATCTGCGGGATCGCCACCTATATCGGCTTCATCGCCCTGGGCCTCAATTACGCTGCCTTGCTGGCGCTGCTGGTGGGCTTATCGGTGGTGGTGCCTTACGTCGGCACCGTGGTGGTCACCGTACCGGTGGCGTTCATCGCGTTGTTCCAGTGGGGCTGGAGCGACCAGTTCATCTACCTGATGGCGGTGTACGGGATCATCCAGGCACTGGACGGCAACGTGCTGGTGCCCCTGCTGTTCGCCGAGGCGGTGAGCCTGCACCCGGTGGCGATCATCTGCGCGGTGCTGCTGTTCGGTGGGCTGTGGGGCTTCTGGGGGGTGTTCTTCGCGATTCCGCTGGCGACCCTGGTGAAGGCGGTGCTGGATGCCTGGCCGCGCAACGAGCCGACGGTTTCGCCGATGATCTGAGGCTTCGCAGTGTGCCCGCCAGCGATACCTAGCAGTTCTGATAGCTAGTGCGTCGGGTTTTAGCTGCTTATGGTGAAGTGCCTTGAGACAACAGGTACTTCACCATGAAATCGAGCTCTGCAAATGTGTTGGTCACTGACGCCCCAGGTACTGTATTGCGCAATGCGCGACGGTCTCAGGCATTTGCCCCATTCGGTGCTGGCGGGCATCCAGGCCCCGCCTTCAACGGTGAATGGCTTGAGCCAACGCTAGGGCAATATCTGCTAGGTCAGGGCTATCGTACGTTCAATCCGCAGTTGATGCGATTCACCAGCCCGGACAGTTTCAGCCCTTTTGACGCAGGGGGCTTGAATGCATATGTGTATTGCCTGGGAGACCCGGTGAACAGGGTGGATCCGACGGGGCATATTCCGTATCTATCCAAATTCTGGGCTTGGTTGCGTAGACGTGGTAGATCCAAGGCCACTATGGTGAGCAAGCCTACCGCGGGTTCTGCGATCATTAATAGCAGTTCTGCACTGCCTCGTAACGTCATCAGCTTCAAGCCCATGGCGTCTGGCAATACCGTGGCGGCGCCCCTATCCGCTAACACCTTACCAGCCCCGGCATTAAAGGCCCCCCCTCTACCATCGAGCTCAAACGGTTTCAGAGCGGGCAGGGCTTACGAGGTGGGCGATATCAATTATGTCGTTCAGACCGCAAGAACGGATATCCATCTGAAGAACGGAACAACGTTCACGACTGAAAGAATAACTACCCATCACTCGAGCGGTCCTGCCGCAAAAATCGTCCGAACTGAAAACGGTCAGGAACTTGTGGCGGTTGGCAGAGCAGATATGAACCAGTTTCAATCAGTGCCCGGCTATATCTACAAGAAGAGCACCGCAGTACGGCGCACTTCATGGAGCTGACCATTTACAATTATATTCCCAGGCTAGACGGCATCACGTGAGCCTGGTTCAGCGCTCAACCCTTGTTCAACGCCTGCGCCGCCGCCAGCACCGCATCCACATGCCCTGGCACCTTCACCCCGCGCCATTCCTGGCGCAGCACGCCGTCCTTGTCGATAAGGAAGGTGCTGCGGTCGACGCCCATGTATTCCTTGCCATACAGCTTCTTCAACTTGATCACGTCGAAGTGCTCGCACAACTCTTCGGTCTTGTCGCTGATCAGTTCGAAGGGGAAGCCTTGCTTGGCCTTGAAGTTCTCGTGGGTCTTGAGGCTGTCGCGGGACACGCCGATGACTTCGGTGTTGACGGCCTTGAAGGCGTCGTACTGGTCACGGAAGCCCTGGCCCTGAGTGGTGCAGCCCGGGGTGTTGTCCTTCGGGTAGAAATACACCACCACCTGACGGCCCTTGAGCGCGGCGAGGGTGACGGTCTGGCCGCTGGTGGCCGCGGCGGTGAAGTCGGCTACCGGCTGGTCGACGGATACGGTCATCGGTTGTTTCCTTTTCAATTGCAGATTTGATTCGAGCGGGCTCACGCAGGATTCTGTGGGCGCCAAGGCTCGATCAATGCGTCGAGGTTGAGCGCGTCGGCGAAGTCCAGAAACTGATCGCGCAGCCAGCTGATCTGCACGCCCGGCGGCAAGGTCACGGTGAAGGTGGCGTTGAGCATGGTGCCGCCGGTTTGCGGTGCCTGATAGGTGTCGCAGGTCAGGTTCTCGAGCTCGACGTTGTGGTCGATGAAGAACTGGCACAGCTCGTTGACGATGTCCGAGCGATACGCGGCGCTGATGTAGGCCACGTACGGCAAGGCCTGCGGGCGGTTTTCCAGCGGCGCACTGCGCACCACGTTGACCGTGAAACCATGCTTTTTAGCCATGGGCGCCAGGCCGGTTTCGAGGCGGGCGAGGGCGTCCCAGGTGCCGGAAATCTCCAGCACCAGCGCGCTGCACTCGCCGTGGCGGGTCAGGCGTGAGGTCACGACCGAGCAGCGGCTGTCGTGGGCCGCACGGCACAGGACGTTGGTCAGCTCCATCGGATTAGGGCCAAGAGCACTGATGACAAGGAATTGTTCGCGAACGGTGGGGGTGGACATGCAGCCTCTCTAAAACGATGAGCGGTCGACACGGGAGTCATGAAGCTGAGTTGCTGTGCGCGTGTCGGTCGTCTCCCGATCGCCGGCGCCAAGGCCGGCCATTGCCGCCAAAGCACTGCTGTGGCGGGCCGCAAGGCTCAGGATCAGGGGTCTGGAGGACGATTGTTCACGCCGCAAGCGAGTCAGCGGGCTTGCCCGTACCGATCAAAGTCTGAAGGGTAGCGAAATCCGGCGCTGAGGGGAATGCTCGTAGCGCGGTACTTCGCTTGTGCAAGCCCGAAGGCGCCAGTACCATTACCGCTCTCTTTTTCCGGCAGGAGCGGTTGGCATGATTTCGGGCAGTATGGTGGCATTGGTCACACCCATGGATGCACAGGGCCGTCTCGATTGGGACAGCCTGAGCAAACTGGTGGACTTCCACCTGCAAGAAGGCACCCATGCCATCGTTGCGGTCGGAACCACCGGTGAGTCGGCAACCCTTGATGTCAATGAGCACATCGAGGTCATTCGTCGCGTCGTCGATCAGGTCGCCGGGCGCATCCCGGTCATCGCCGGCACGGGCGCCAACTCCACCCGCGAAGCCGTCGAGCTGACCACCAACGCCAAAAACGCCGGTGCCGACGCCTGCCTGCTGGTAACCCCGTATTACAACAAGCCGACCCAGGAAGGCCTGTACCAGCACTTCAAGCACGTCGCCGAGGCCGTTGCGATCCCGCAGATCCTCTACAACGTGCCGGGCCGCACCGCCTGCGACATGCTCGCCGACACGGTCATACGCCTGTCCACCGTGCCGAACATCATCGGCATCAAGGAGGCCACCGGCGACATCGACCGCGCCAAGGCCATCATCGCCGGTGTTGCCAGCGACTTCCTGGTGCTCTCAGGTGACGACCTGACCGCTGTCGAGCTGATCCTGGCCGGTGGCAAGGGCAACATCTCGGTCACCGCCAACGTCGCGCCGCGCGCCATTGCCGACCTGTGCACCGCCGCCCTCAACGGTGACGCCGCGCTGGCCCGCGCCATCAACGACAAACTGATGCCGCTGCACAAGAATCTGTTCCTCGAAGCCAACCCGATCCCGGTCAAGTGGGCTTTGCATGAAATGGGCCTGATGCCCGAAGGCATTCGCCTGCCGCTCACCTGGTTGAGCGCTGACTATCACGAACCGCTGCGGCAGGCCTTGCGCCAGTCCGGCGTCCTGGTTTGATTGAGGAAGAACGACGCATGAAGCGATTGGCCGGTCTTAGTGCTCTTGCCGTGGTTATTTCGAGCACGAGCGGTTGTGGATGGCTCTGGGGCGACCAGGGTTATTTCCGCGACCGCGGCAATGATTATCTGGAGGCCAATCAGGCCCCAGCGATGCAAGTTCCACCCGACCTGACCCTGAGCAAGCGTCTCGACCCTCTGCTGCCGATCCCGCGCAACGTCGCGGACGATACCGACAAGCTCCACTTCGAAGTGCCGCGTCCGCTGCCCCTGCAAGTGGCGGCTGCGGCCAGCGACTACTCGCTGCAACGCACCGGTAGCGGCAGCTGGATCCTGGCCCAGAAAACCCCCGCCGAAGTCTGGCCCGTGGCGCATCAGTTCTTCGAGGACAACGGCTTCCGTATCGCCGACGATCACCCGCAAACCGGTGAGTTCAGCACCACCTGGCAGCGTTTCGACGAGCTTTCTGCTGGCATGGCCGACCGCCTGCGCAGCAGCGCCAGCAGTGCTGATGGCCAGGCGCGCGTGCACGTGCGCATCGAGCCCGGCGTGCAGCGCAACACCAGCGAGATCTATGTGAGCAGCGCCGAGCGCCCGGCCGGCAGCACAGCCGACACCGCGTTCCCGGCACGCAGCGCCAACACCGGACTGGATTCGGTGCTGGTCGACCAGATGCTCGCCAACCTGACCCGCGAAGCCGAGAAGGGCGGTTCGGTGTCCTTGCTCGCCGCCCGCGATTTCGACGCCCCGAGCCGCGTCAGCCTGGTCGAAGACGGCAACGGCAGCCTGGTGCTCAACGTCGGCTCCGACATCGACCGCGCCTGGTCGAGCGTCGGCCGTGCATTGGACAAGGGCCAATGGCGCGTTGAAGACATCAACCGCAGCCTGGGCCTGTACTACATCAACCTCGCGGAAAAAGCCGACACGCCAGACAACAAGCCGGGCTTCTTCGGTCGTCTGTTCGGCCACGAGGCCAGCAAGGAAGAGATCGAGGCTCGTGCCCAGCGCTATCAAGTGCGCCTGAGCAAGGTCGGCGACAGCGTTCAGGTCACCGTCGAGAAGAACATCAACACCTTGGCCCCGGCCGATATCGCCCGCCGTGTGCTGAGCGTGATTCAGGACAACCTGGGTTAAGTGCGCTTCGCCGTACTGGGAAGCGGAAGCCAAGGGAATGGCACACTGATCGCGAGCGAAGACACTCTGGTGCTGGTCGACTGCGGTTTCTCGTTGCGCGAAACCGAACGGCGGCTGGCCCGCCTGGGCGTTGCAGCGGCACAATTGAGCGCCATCCTGGTGACCCACGAACATGCCGACCACGTGCATGGCGTGGGTTTGCTGTCTCGGCGCTACAATATACCGGTCTACCTCAGCCAGGGGACCTTGCGCGGGATGCGCAAGCCGGTCGAGGCGGCAGGCCATGTGGTCTGCGGACAGCAACTGGAAATCGGTGCCTTGCGCATCGACGTGGTCCGCGTGGCGCACGATGCGCTGGAGCCGACCCAATATGTATTCAATGATGGTCGGCGACGTTTTGGTCTGCTCACGGATCTGGGCTCCTGGTGCCCCCGTGTACGGGACCACTATGAGGGCTGTGATGCCCTGATGATCGAAGCCAACCATTGCCGCGATCTGCTCGCGCGCGGCCACTACCCGAACTTTCTCAAGCTGCGGGTAGGCGGCAGCGAAGGACATCTGAACAACCACCAGGCCGCCGACCTGGTGGCCGAGCTGGGCTGGAAACACCTGCAACACCTGGTACTGGCCCACCTCAGCAGCAAGAACAACCTGCCGCAGCTGGCCCGGCAACAATTCGTCGACACCCTCGGGTGCGACCCGGCCTGGCTGCAACTGGCCGATCAAGATTCAGGGCTCGACTGGCGCCACATCGCCTAGCCCACCTACTTAGCAAGCGGAGCCCATCATGGAAAAACGTGAAGAACTCTACCGCGGCAAAGCCAAATCGGTATACAAGACCGACGACGCCGACCGCTTGATCCTGCTGTTTCGCAACGACACCTCGGCGTTCGACGGCAAGCGCATCGAACAGCTCGACCGCAAGGGCATGGTGAACAACAAGTTCAACGCGTTCATCATGCAAAAGCTCGAAGCGGCCGGCATCCCGACCCAATTCGACAAGCTGCTGGCCGACAACGAAGTGCTGGTCAAGAAGCTCGACATGATCCCGGTCGAATGCGTCGTGCGTAACTACGCCGCCGGCAGCCTGGTCAAGCGCCTGGGCGTCGAGGAAGGCCTCAAGCTCAACCCCTACACCTTCGAGCTGTTCCTCAAGGACGACGCCAAAGGCGACCCGTTCATCAACGAATCCCACGTAGTGGCGTTCGGTTGGGGTACCGCCGAGCAGTTGGCGAAGATGAAAGAGCTGTCCCTGAAGGTCAACGAGGTGCTCAGCAAGCTGTTCGACGACGCCGGCCTGCTGCTGGTCGACTTCAAGCTGGAGTTCGGCGTGTTCAGCGACGGCTCCATCGTCCTGGGCGACGAATTCAGCCCTGACGGCTGCCGCCTGTGGGACAAGGACACCAAGAAGAAAATGGACAAGGACCGCTTCCGCCAGGGCCTCGGTGACGTTATCGAAGCCTACGAAGAAGTCGCCCATCGCCTCGGTGTGCCGCTGTAAAGTGTTGTCTGCGCGCAAGCATTTGATAGCACGGAAATTTTTTTGCATTGGGGGCTTCGCTTCCGGGCAATAGCTTGATATGATGCGCGCCGTTGGAGAGATGCCGGAGTGGCCGAACGGGACGGATTCGAAATCCGTTGTACTGGTGACAGTACCTAGGGTTCAAATCCCTATCTCTCCGCCATACATAGAAACCCCTGTAATTCCCTGAATTACAGGGGTTTTTTATTTTCCGGCGTACTGCTCCGGCGTCACTGTATGTGACGAGTCTTCGGAGGTACGCGTGCTGCGGAGGAGGGCGCTGTATGGTGGTTTCGATTACCCAGCTACCCCACGCAAGCACACCTCCACACAAAGCCCGCCACCTTCACGCTCACTCAGCGTCAGCCTGCCACCCAGCGCAGTCGCCAACTGCTCAGCAATGGCCAGCCCCAGGCCGGTGCCTCCCGTTTCTCGGCCGCGCGAACTTTCGATCCGATAAAAGGGTTTGACCACCTCGGCCAATTCATCACTCGCAATACCCGGCCCTCGGTCCAGCACCTTGATCGACAGGCTGCCATCCCCCCCCCGACTCACCTCGATCTCGGCACCCCCGGCAAATTTCACGGCGTTATCCAGCAGATTGGCCAGTATCCGCCGCAGCCCCTGTGGCCGGGTATCCAGCAGCGCCGCGGTACTGCCACGCAACTCGACGTTCTGACCGACATCCTGATAGTCAAACACCAGACTCTGCAAAAACGCATCCACATCAATCCGCCGACTCGCTTCAGTCGCCCCATGGCTGCTGCGCGCATAGGCAATACCTTCACGCACCAGATGCTCGATCTCCCCTAGATCATGGGTGAGTTTGTCTTTTTCCACTGACTCATCCATGAACTCGGCGCGCAGTTTCATGCGGGTGATGGGGGTCTGCAGGTCGTGGGAAATCGCCCCGAGGATCTGCATGCGCTCCTTGAGGTAGTCGGCGATGCGTTGCTGCATGGCATTGAACGCCGTGGCAGCGTGGGCGACTTCTCGCGGGCCGGTTTCTTCCAGGGGCTTGCCGGGGGTGTTCGGGTCTAGCGCTTCGGCGGCCCGCGCCAGATTGGCCAAGGGCCGTATGGCGATGCGCACCGCCACCCAGATCAACAGCAACAGCAGGGCGAACTGAATGGCCAGTGCCACCGGTAGCCACAAGGCGACGGGCAGGTCGCGGGGCTCGACATCAAGGCTGATCGACTGGCCGTCGTGCAGCGCCAAATGGACCCGGAAATGCGCGGCTGAGCCTGTAAAGGTGGGCTGGTATTGTCTCAACGCATTGGCGATGGCCTGGGCCGCGGGGGGCAGCGGATCCAGCGCGGGTCCTGCTTCAGTGGTGCCCATCTCATAGCGATAACTACGGCCTTGGAGGCGCTCCAGCCAAGCGCCACGCTCGCTGGCGGGCAAGCGATCGAGCACCGCCACGCTGACCCCCACTTCGCGCTCGATGATCGAGTTGATCATGCTCGACGAGCTTTGATAGCGCTCGTAGAACTGCGAGCCGAAGGACAGCCCGTAGGCAAGGACCAGGCCGATGAAAAAGATCAGCGACAGCTGGGCGGTGAGAGTGCGCGGCAGGCGCATCATGGCGTGGCGCTCAGGGTTTCGACACTCATGGAAAACACATAACCCTCGCTGCGCACCGTCTTGATGTAGGCGGGCTCGCGGGCATCGTCCTGCAAGCGTTGGCGCAGACGGCTCACCAGCAGGTCGATGGAACGATCGAACAGGTCGGCGTCCCGGCCTTGGGTGAGATTGAGCAGTTGGTCGCGGTTGAGCACTCGCTGCGGGTGATCGAGAAACACCTTGAGCAGCCGGTATTCGGCACCGCTCAGGGCCACCAGGGTGTCCTGGGCGTCGAGCAGATGGCGGGCGACGGTGTCCAGGCGCCATTTGCCGAAGGCCAGCAGATGTCCTTTGTCCGTGGCCTGCAGGTTAGGTGGCAACATTCGAGTACGGCGCAGCACGGCATTGATACGCGCCAGCAGTTCGCGGGCCGAGAACGGTTTGGTCAGGTAGTCATCGGCGCCCATCTCCAGGCCGATGATGCGGTCGGTCTCGTCGTCGCGCGCGGTCAACATCAGGATCGGCGTCGCTCGGTGCTTGCCCGCCCGCAGCTCGCGGCACAGCAGCAGGCCGTCGTCGCCGGGCATCATGATGTCGAGCACGATCAGGTCGACCGGCGTGCCGTCCAGAAACTTGCACATCGCACGGCCATCGGCCGCGACGCTGGTGCGCAGTCCGTTCTTCTTCAGGTAATTGCCGATCAGCTCGCGGATTTCGCGGTCGTCGTCGACGATCAGAATGTGGTCCACATGGTCCATGGGTGACGCCTCTCAGCCCTTGCCGGGCGGTTACGCACTACAAGGTGACGGCAAAGGCGGGGAATTTCCAGCGGCTTTGTATCGAACTGTATCTGGGTGCCTCGTCGATACGTTGTGATTGATTGCCGACCCGCCACGACACATTGCAGATACGTCCAGAGCATTCAATGGCTCCACGGCGAAACGCAGCGCCACGGCCTGCCAAGCCTCTCCCGAACCCTGAACGCACACCGAGGAAACCCCCATGAACATCTTCAAGAAAACCTTGCTGTCGAGCGCTTTTATCGCTGCCGGCCTGGCCTTGGGCATCAGCAACGCCAGCGCCGCGCAAGCCGCGCCGGTAAAGAATATCGTGCTGGTGCACGGCGCCTTCGTGAACGGCTCGGGCTGGAAACCGGTCTACGACATCCTGGTCAAGGACGGCTACCACGTGTCGGTCGCCGAACACCCGCTGACCTCGTTTGCCGATGACGTGACCGCGGTCAAGCGCATCGTCGACCAGCAAGACGGCCCCACTATTCTGGTCGGCCACAGCTATGGCGGCGCGATCATCACCGATGTCGGCAATGACGAGCATGTCACCGGCCTGGTCTATATCGCCGCCCATGCCCTCGATCAGGGGGAGACCGAAGCGCAGAACGGCAAGCTGTACCCCAACGCGACCAAGGCCGTGAAGAAAACCGACGACGGCTTCCTCTATCTGGACCCGGCCTTCTACCCCGCGGATTTCGCCGCCGACCTGCCCAAGGCTCAGGCTGAATTCGAAGCCAACGCCCAAGAGCTCACCGCCGCCTCGGTGTTCACCACCCCAGCTGGCGTACCTGCGTGGAAAACCAAGCCTAGCTGGTACGCCGTCGCCCAGGCCGACCGCATCATCAACCCGGACCTGGAGCGCATGTATGCCAAACGGGCGAACAGCCATACCATCGAGATCAAGGGCGCCAGTCACTCGGTGTATGAATCGCATCCGAAGGAAGTGGCGGCGTTGATCGAGCAAGCGGCGCTGCATGCGGCGGACAAGGGCTGAGCGGCTATCAGTTCTGCCGAAATAGCGGGGTTACGGTGAGTTGAAGTGATTTGAACCCCAGCGCAGTGCTGGGGTTTTTGTGATCATTCGACGGCGATGTAGCCAGCGGTCCACCCCCATGCTTGGCTGATCATCTGCGGAAATGATTTGGGCCACTCGCCAGTATGTTTCGGTCCCCCAGCCTGACCTACTCTACCCGGCACTCTGGTCACTGGAAGGGAATTGCTCATGTGGAAACACGCCATACCACGGCTGCTCGTCTGTATTGCTTTGCTCGGCACCGCCGTCGTGAGTCTGGCAGCGCCACCGCTGCAACTGGACGTCTATAACCCAGGCGCGACGGCAGCCTTCCCCGTGAGTTCGGTGCTGGTCAGCGGCGAGAGGGACGCCATCCTCATCGATGCGCAGTTCGCCAAGCCCCAGGCTGAGCAATTGGTCGCGAAGATCCGCCACAGCGGCAAGAACCTCTCCACCATCTACATCAGCCATGGCGATCCGGATTACTACTTCGGCCTGGAGGCGCTCACAGGGGCCTTCCCCCAGGCCAAGGTCGTCGCCAGTGCGCCGACTGTCGCCCATATCAAGGCTACCATGGCCGCCAAACTGGCGTATTGGGGGCCGCAGATGGGCGATGGCGCACCCGACAAAGTGATCGTCCCTGAGTTGATGCAGGGTAGTGCGCTCACCCTGGAAGGCCATGAACTGCAGGTCATTGGCCTGGATGGGCCGCAACCGGAGCGCAGCTTCGTATGGATCCCTTCGATAAAAGCCGTGGTGGGTGGGGTGGTGCTGTCAAACAACATCCACGTGTGGATGGCCGACACCCAAAGTGCGGCTTCCCATCAGGATTGGCTGGCGACCTTGGCCCGGATCGAAAGCCTCGAACCGGTCACGGTCGTCCCTGGCCACTTCCTGCCTGGCAAGCTCGATTCCCGCGACGCTGCCGAGTTTACAGCGGGCTACATCAAGGCCTTCGACGCCCAGGCCGCTCAGGTTAAAGACGCGGCAGAGCTGATCGTGGCGATGAAGGCCCTGTATCCCGATCTGGCCGAGGAATCGTCACTCGAGATCAGCGCCAAGGTGGCCAAGGGTGAAATGCAGTGGTGAGTTGACGCCACCCGATACCGTCCGTGGAAGCGACTGGCAGCCCAAAGCGCTTACCTCCCATCGATTGCCATTGAATGATCAAGCCATTCTCAGGTCGATTCCTCCTGCAAGCGATGAATCCTCGACTCTCTTTAAAGGAATGACCAGATGGCGAATTCATTCAATGTCAAAGACTTCGGCGCCGTGGGCGACGGGCACAGTGACGACACCCTGGCGTTGCAAGCTGCGATCGACGCCGCATCGGCCGCAGGGGGCGGAACGGTGGTGATCCCCAGCGGCACCTATATCGTCAGCGCCCAGGCCTCCGGCAACGCGCTGATACTCAAGGACAACGTTCTGCTCGAAGGCGACACCACTGATCGGCCGACGCTGAAACTGGCAAACGGTTCCAGCGCTGATATCGACGGCATCCTGCGCGCTGATGGTAATGCGGTCGGCGTCAGCAGTCTGGTTATCGACGGCAACCGCGCGCATACCACGGGCGTGGTCAGCGATTTATCGCTGGGCGACGGCGCGCAACTGACGCTGAATTACGTCCAGGCCACCAACGCGTCCGGCTACGGCCTCGATCTACGCGCTGAGGGCGGTCAGGTCCAGTCCGACAAGGCCTACGTGGATTACAACGGGCAGGGTGGCGTGATCACGGCGGGGCTGGTCGGCAGTGCGCTCGATGACCTGATCGTCACGGACAACGATGGCAACGGTCTCACCACTCAAGGTGCGGTGAGGGTGCAGGACATCACCAGCACCAGTAATCAGGGCTATGGCGTCGCCGTTGTGGGTGACGCTGATGGCCATGCGGCGCAGTTGATCAGTGGATCGATCACCAGCAACCGCACCAGTGGAGTATTGATCGACAAGGCCAGCGACGCGGTGGTCGATCACCTGTCCATCTCGTACAACCGCCTGTTGGCCATCGAGGTACGCGATTCCCAGGGTACCCAGATCAGCACCAATCATATCGATGGCAGCTACCTGGACGCCAACCACTCCTACGTGCTTGTGCAAGACAGCACCGGCACCGAAGTGCGTGGCAACGTGATTGGCGCAACGGGCTATTATGACGGCGCGAGGTCCACCTACGGCGTCGAGGAGCGCGGCCAGAGCAACGACAACCGTATTGGTGACAACTTCATCGGCAACGCCACCGAGGGCGACGTCAAGGTGGTCGGCGCCACGACCGCAGTGTTCGATAACACCGACGCGTTGACCACCTACGGCTCCACGGGTGACGACGTGATCTCCGAATATGCCCGGGCTTACAACACTGTGTTGTATGGCGGTGCTGGTGACGACGTGATAATGGGTGGGGACCTCGACAATGAGTTGATCGGCGGTGCCGGCGTGGACCAGCTCGTGGGTGCGCAGCGCCACGATACCTTCCGATTCACCCAGCTGACCGACAGCTATCGCACTGCAAGCGCGAGCTTTGCCGATACCATCAGCACGTTCGATGTCAGCAAGGACAGCATCGATGTCACCAGCCTGGGGCTTAGCGGCCTGGGCAATGGCCACAACGGCACGTTGGACCTGACCTACAACGCCGACAAGGACCTCACCTACCTCAAGAACTATGACGCCGACGCTCAAGGCCAGCGCTTCGAGCTGATCCTCAAAGGCGACTACCGCACCAGCCTGACCGCGGATAATTTCCTCCCGCTCACCAACGGCACGTCCGGCGACGACAGCCTGCAAGGCACCACTCACGGCCGTGACACTCTGGTAGGCGGCGATGGCCGCGACGTGCTTTCGGGCCGCGGCGACGATGATCGCCTGGACGGCGGTGGCGGTGCCGATCGGCTGATCGGCGGTCAGGGCGCGGATACCTTCGTCTATAACCACCTGACCGACAGCCAGGTCGATGCCGCCGGGAAGGATCAGGGCCGCGACCTGATCGTCGACTTCAATAGCGCCGAGCATGACCAGATCGATGTCTCGGCCTTGGGGTTCACCGGTTTCGGCGATGGGTACGGCACCACACTGAGCCTGACCTACGACAGCGCCAACGACATCACTCGCCTCAGCTCAAAAGAGCTGGACAGCGCCGGCAATCGTTTCCAGATCGCCCTGAACGGCGACCATGTGCTTGACCTGGGCGCCAACGCTGTCGAGTTCGCCCGGGCTGACAGCCCGCAAGAAACCAGCACCTATCCGGGGCAGATCTTGACCACCGGCACGGCGGCGAGCGACAGGCTCATCGGCTCGGCAGACGCGGACCGTCTCTATGGGCTGGACGGTGACGATGTGCTGCAGGGGGGCGCCAATAGCGACTTCCTGCTCGGTGGCCATGGCGCAGACAAACTTACCGGCGGCAGCGGTAGTGATTACTTCGTGTTCCAGAGCGTCGAGGACAGCTACCGCACCGCTGACCAGAGCCATACCGACCTGATCACCGATTTCAATCAGGGCTACGACAGCCTCTCCGTCAGCGCACTGGGCTACACCGATATCGGCGATGGCTTCAACGGCACCTTGAAGATCGACTACAACGCCGCCCTTGACCGCACCTATGTCCGCGACCTGCAGGGCGACGACCAGGGGCGGTTTTTCCAGATCGCCCTGAGCGGCGATCAGACCCAGAACCTGCGGTACAACAACATGGGCTTCGCGGATCGCGATGTGTCGGCGGATGTCGCGCCGATCGAGGTGGTGGGTGTGGCTACTCATGCCGATCATGCTGTTGGGTGATCAAGGCGCAACCCCGCTGACTCAATGATGCGGGGTTCACTGGTCACGACTGCACACTTTCTCGGCATTACCACCCTTTAATCCCCTCAAGCTTTCCCACCCCCGGCCGTTAAATGTACAGGACCCGATACATTCATATAGAGAATGGACAAATCTCATGACGGCCATCACATCTGCCAGCCTGCCCCTGACGACCAGCCTCTCCGCCATCACGCCGATCACCAGTGCGCCGGCGGCCACGACCCTGATCTCCACCACGGCGAACACAGCCACGGATTCACCCGCGGCGGTGGTATCCCTGGGCAACGCCATCACCACGGCAGTGGACCTGTACTCCTCCCGGGGCACGCTAGCTGATGCGCCGCCCGCTCTGATGTGGGAAAACACCACACAGAACAAGGTCACCAGCACCATTGCCGGCAACCTGAACTCGCAGGACGCATCGACGCGCTTCAAGGGCCTCGGCGCGGCACTGTTGACGCAGTTCGCCAACAGCGGCAGCGGTTTTTCGCAGTCGGTGCTGCAGCCGACCGGTAATGCCACGCCTTCTGCTTCGGCGCTGACCGCCCTGCAGTCCAACCTGCATGCCAATGCCGAAAACGCCGTGAGCCTGACCATCAAGACCGCCAGCGGCGCCACGGTGACGCTGAGCCTGAGCAGCAGCGACACGGGCCTGGGGGCGCAGGTCAGCGTGACGGGTGGCAAGCTCAACGACAGTGAACTGGCGGCCGTGAGCAAGCTGGCAGATGGGTTTCAGAGCGCCATCGACGGCCTGGGGGCCAAGCCGCCCAAGCTGAATCTGGACGGGCTGACCCAGTTCGACAAGAGTGCGCTGACCTCCGTGGACTTCACGGCCAAGCTGGCGGGCGGTGATATCCAGACGCTGAGTTTTTCGGCCGACGCCAATAAACGCAGCGTCAGCATGACCGGTGTGGTGGGCGATCTCAACTTGAGCGTCGACACCCGCAACACCGCGATTCTGGGCAACGCCGCGCAGCAAGCCAAGGCGTTGCAGACCTACCTGACGAAGTTCGATTCAGCCCGTGCCCGCGGTCACGGCGACGAAGAGTTGATGAGCATGTTCAAGGACGCGTTCACCACCTTCAATACCAATGTCGGTAGCGCGGCGGCTACCACGAGCGGGGCGGTGTTGAGCGATACCGACCATGCGATGTTGACCGGCCTTGCGGATTTCAGCGCGTCGATCAGCCAGCACGCGCAGTCGGTCAACCCGATGCGCACCAACGAGGTGGACACTTTCGCCTACACCGTGTCGCAGTCGACCCAGGCCAAGGGCGCGCAGGCCAATCGCAGCATCGATCAGCAGCAGCAGTCGCAGCTCAGTGCCAGCTATCACCAGGCTCTATACCCGGGCACCAGCTTGAACCTGACCCTGGACAAAGACTCGCAGAACTACACCTATTTCAAGATTGCCGACAGCGCCAGCAGCTCGTCGAGCATCGCCTACAGCAAGAACGCAATCATTTCGGCGGCACTGTCGCAGTCGTCCACGCAGTCCAAGACCGCGCTTACCTATGTGCTCGGGCAGCTGCAGTCGACCGTCACCACACCCAAGCAGGTGGCGCAGGCGAGCAGTGTCAAGGACTTGCTGGAGGATGCCCTCAAGCAGGACAAAGCCTCGGGCTTTGGTGGCAGTGGCAATGGCCCGGCATACAAGGCGGCCATCAACGGCATTCACGAGCGCGTGCTGGGTGCGTTGGACATCGCTACGTCAAATTGACAGCGTATGCGCCGGGGCACAGGGCCCCGGTGCGGCGTGTCAAGCCAGGGTGCAGCCGGCGAACGCGGTCTGTTCCTGAATCGCGGTGGCAATGCTCTTGCGCGTGGCCACATGCTCGACGCCATGGCTGTCGGTAAACACCGCAGGCACCAGCACTTCTTTCTCTTCTTCGTCCATTTCGATGCTGAAACCCAGCAGCGCGAACGCTTCGCCATCCTGGCTGAGATTGGCTGCCGGGCGCCCGACGCGGATCGGGAACGGCAGGCTGACCTCACCGTTGCTGAGGGTGAAGACTTCCATCTCTTTTTTCGGGCGCGAGGCCTTGGCCTTGCCGCCGGGCTCTTTCATGGCCAGGTGGGTGTGGTTGAGCACCTTCAGGGCCAGACCGTAGATGATGTTCTCGAACGCCGGGTCGTTACGGAAATTGTGCAGGATCTGCGAAATCGAGAAACGGCTGCTCAGGTCTTCCAGGGCCGTGGCGTTGGCTTGCTCGATGTCCTTGATCTGCTTGAGTTCGCCCATCAGCTCATGGGCGCGATCGTCGTCGGTATCGTCCATCGCCTTGCGGATGGCGGCCCGCAGTTCACGGATCTTCTCGCTTTCGCCACTGGTATTGAAGGCATCGAGCACCATCTCGCTGATGTTCTTGGCCTGTGGCAGATGCTCGGAGCGATTGATCGCGTGTTCGTATTCGTCTTTGGGCGCCAGGGCGTGTGCAGCGGTCTCGGTGTTCGTGCTTTGCATTGTCGATCCATGTATCGGGTGAAGGGCGTGCAAGGTCGCGATGCCGGGTCGCGACGGTGCCGGGCAGGCATTAAATTCGCTTCTGGCCAGGAGTGCAATGGTGGCGGTGGTCGCAGTGCACTGGCCGAGACCAGTGGGCACCGCCCATCCATTGCGCTGCACTTTGTGCCGCCTTTGCCACTCACAACTTCATGAACCCATGATCGAGTGAGGATTGTATGGCTACGCACAAGCAAGAACATCGCCCGGTAGACGACGTATCCCAGGACCTCAACGAGGTACCACCCGAAGGCATCGAGCCGGACCTGACCCCCGCGCCGGGCACTCAGCGCGGGATTCCCGACGCCGAGCCGGCCCGTACTCAGCACGAGGCTCCAGCCTCGGCTTCAAGCCCGGCGCCTGGCTTTAGCCAAAGCCAAGGCCAAGGCGAGAGTCAGAGCCAGAGCCCCGGCCAGACCCAAAGCCAGACGCAGAAAGATCTAGGTTTTGACCCGGACTCGCCGGATGTCGCCGATCCCCAGGTCGATCCGGTCGGGCCCGCGCAGATTCCTGATGATGCCCCCGGCATGCAAGTGAAGAAGCGCGTCAATGACGACGAATATCCGCCTTATAACAAGCCGTAAGCGGCCGTCATTGTTACAAGATCAAGTCCCGACGACCCTTGTTTGTGTCTTGGCGATAACCGGTATATGCCACGCAGCCCACGAAAACCGCTGCCTGGCGCCGCGAGCCGCAGCCCAGACGCCTGGCGATGCCGGCCCAGGGCTGTACACGGACGCAGCCTGTTCTACACTCAGGCTGAAAACAACAAGAGTCCCAACCATAAGGGAAATCGTCATGATCGATTACAAGACCGAAAACCGTTGCTTGCTGTCCACCATCGCATCCGGGGAGATGCAGATCACTGGCAGGACTTCTCAGACTGTCACCGCGCTTATCCTGGCGGGTTTTCTGGCGGACCAGAAGACCTGCGAACCTGATGGCATGATGATGCATCGCGTCAGCCTGACGCCGGCAGGGCACCGATTACTGGAGGGTTTGTGGTACTGAAGCGTTTGATGATTTTGCGCTGACTGTACCGGCCTCTTCGCGGGCAAGCCTTGCTCCCACGGTGTTTACTGCTTCATCTTCATTCACCAGTGGTAGCAAGGCTTGCTCGCGAAGAGGCCCAAAACATCACCTCGTTGACTGCGGTTATACTCGTGTTTTTTCTCCGCAGGCTGCCCATGACCGACCCCCATCGCCTTCCCGTTCCCCTCGCCAAAGCCTATCGATTGCTCAACCATGGCCCGACCGTACTGGTCAGCGCTGCCCATGACGGCGCGCGCAATATCATGGCGGCCGCCTGGTCGGTGCCCATCGATTTCGACCCGCCCAAGGTCGCGGTGGTGCTCGACAAGTCGACCTGGACCCGCAAGCTGCTGGAAGCCTCGGGCACCTTTGTGCTGCAGGTACCGGTGGTGACCCAGGCCAATCTGGTCGAAACCGTCGGCTCGGTGTCCGGCCTGGCGCTGGATGATGCCGGCGATGGTGACAAGTTCGAGCGCTACGGTCTGCAGACATTTGCCGGCGCGGTGATCGATGCGCCGTTGCTGGAAGGCTGCGTGGCCTGGCTCGAATGCCGACTGATCCCTGAGCCGCACAATCAGGAGACCTACGACCTGTTCCTCGGCGAAGTCGTTGCCGCCCATGCCGACTCGCGGGTGTTCAAGGAGGGCCACTGGGACTTTACCGGCCACGATGAGCTGCGCACCCTGCACCATATCGCCGGTGGGCATTTCCTGGTGATTGGCGAGGCGGTGCAGGGCAGTGAGCAGCCGCCGTTGCCTCCCAGCGGAGCCTGAACGGGCCGGACGGTACAGAGAATTTTGTAACCAAGGCTGTCCAATACCGCATGTTGGAGGCCTCAGCGCTATGCTCCGCAACGTCAAACGGAATTAATCATCACTACAGGGCGCTTTTCATGTCTACCTATTCTTTCTTCGATCGCGAGGTTGTAGAGCGCGCGGCAAAAAAAATGATGGAACACAAAAATGGCGCGAGTGCGCCGGGTTTGTCCCTCGAGCTTAAAGTCGCTATTGGCTGGAAGGAAAAAACAGAGGAACAAATTCAGGCAGCATTCCGCGAAGCGGTGCTAAAGCTGCGTCGTGGCTGATTCGGTACCGGATTCCTCGAACGGCGAGGGCGATTACAATTTCATCTACACCAAGTTGGTGGACAACGAGAACGACGTTATCGGTGTCGTCGCCTATTCAGTTTCAGCTGGCAGCGAGATCACCGAAGCAGGCTGATCTCTCATCCCCGCTCGATATTCACCACTCAAACGCCGGCCGCCGCACCATCTGCGCGGCCCGTTCGATATCGGGTGCAAGCCAGCGATCCTCGTCATAGGCCGGCACCTCGCTGCGTAACAGTCGCCAGGCCCGGTCGGTTCCCATCCCCAAACGCTGCGGCTGAAGAAACTCGAACGCCTGCGCCGCCAGCAAATACTCGATGGCCAGCACCTGAGTGGTGTTGTCGATGACCTTGAGCAGCTTCAGCGTGGCACCGGTGCCCAAGCTCAAGTGGTCTTCCTGCAGTGCCGAGGTGACGAAGTTGTCGACCACCGCCGGCTGTGCCAAATGGCGATTTTCCCCGACCAGCGCGGCCGCCACATACTGGGTGATCATCATCCCCGAATTGACCCCCGGCTGGCTCACCAGAAACGCCGGCAGGCCACTGACCAACGGGTTGATCAGCCGATCCAGACGGCGCTCGGCCACGCCTGCCAACTCCGCGACCGCAATGCACATCAGGTCCGCCGCCATGGCCAGCGATTCGCCGTGGGGATTGGCCTGGGACAGCACGCGATACGCCTCTGGAGTACCGACCACCAGCGGATTGTCGGTGACCGAGGCCAGTTCGGCATCGATCTGCCGCTCGGCGTGTTTGAACTGATCACGGCAGGCGCCGTGAATCTGAGGGATGGAGCGAATGCTCATGGCGTCCTGGGTGCGGATCCCGCGGCTGTTGGCGATGACTTCGCTGCCCGCCAGCAGGGTGCGCAGGTTTTGGCCGACGGTCTGCACGCCGGGATGCACCTTGAGCGACAGCACGGCCTCGTCGAAGGCGTCGATCTGCCCGCGCAGAGCCTCGAAGCTCATGGCGCCGATGATATCCGCCCATTGCGCCAGGTTGCTGGCATCAGCCAATGCCAGGCTGGCCAGGCCGGTCATGCAGGGCGTACCGTTGACCAGGCTGAGGCCGTCCTTGGCTTGCAGTTCGACCACCGCGAGGCCCGTCTGATCCAGCGCCTGGGCGGCGCTCATCAGCAGGCCGCCGTGGGACACCTGGCCGATGCCGAGCAGGGCGATGCCGATATGGGCCATATGGGTGAGGTAGCCGACCGAGCCCTGGGACGGCACGCAGGGGGTGATGTCGTGGTTGAGCAGGTCCAGCAGACGTTGCACCACCGCCGGGCTGATGCCGGAGCGGCCGTGAGCATAGTTGTTGATGGCGGCGCAGATGATCGCGCGGGTCTGCTCGACTTTCAGCACCGGGCCGACCCCGCAGGCGTGGCTGAGCAGGGTGTTGCGCGACAGTTTGGCCAACTGCGGGCCTTGCAAGGCGATATCGCTGAGGGCGCCCAGGCCGGTGCTGATGCCGTAGGCACGCTCGCCGCGCTCGACGATATGGTCGACGATGGCGCGGGCATTGGCGATCTGCGCCCACACGCTGTCGGCCAGTTCGAGCCGCGCACCGTGCCGCGCTACGGCCACGACCTGGCGCCAATCAAGAGGCTGATCGCCGCGTTGCACCGGCGGGCAATGCGCGCTGTTGGCAGCCGGACGCGCGGAAGTGGGGTCCTGGAGGGTCACGTTAGGATCCGTAGCAAGGGGAACCGCGCTCATTCGGCGTTCCTCTGTTGATGACTGGAAACGAACTGGCGAAAGCGCTCGGTGGGCAGGCCTTCGAACAATTCTGCCGGGCTGCCTTGGGCATCGATCACGCCGTTGGCCATGAACACCACGCGGTTGGAAACGTGGCGAGCGAAGCCCATCTCATGGGTGACCACCAGCATGGTGCGGCCTTCTTCGGCCAGCGAGCGCATGACCCGCAGCACCTCGCCGACCAGTTCCGGGTCGAGGGCCGAGGTGGGCTCATCGAACAGCATTACCTGCGGGTTCATGGCCAGCGCCCGGGCAATGGCTACACGCTGCTGCTGGCCGCCGGAGAGGTGCGCCGGGTAATAGTCGCGGCGGTCGAACAGCCCGACCTTGTGCAGCAGTTGCTCGGCTTCTTCACGGCACTCGGCCGCCGAACGCTTGAGTACCCGCAGCGGGCCTTCCATGACGTTCTGCAGCACGGTCATGTGCGACCACAGGTTGAAGCTCTGGAACACCATGCCCAACTGGCTGCGCATGCGCTCGACCTGGCGCTTGTTGCCGGGCACTTGGCGGCCGTCGCGCTGGCGTTTCATTTCGATCAACTCGCCGTCGAGGCTGATGCTGCCTTCATCCGGGGTTTCGAGCAGATTGATACAGCGCAGGAAGGTACTCTTGCCCGAGCCGCTGGCGCCCAGGATCGATACCACGTCGCCCTTGTGCGCTTCCAGCGAGATGCCCTTGAGCACCTGCACCTGGCCAAAGGACTTTTGCAGGTTGGCGACCGACAATGCGGCCGATGAAGGCGTATTCATGAGGGCTCCAGGTGATTTATTCGGGGGAGGGGCTGGCGGTGTCGGTGGCGAGCGCGGCGCCCGGGCCATGCGGGCGCTCGCGCAGATGCGGCGTCAGGCGATGCTCGAGCCAGCCAATGGCCCGCACGATCAGGAAATTGAGCAGCAGGTAGATCACCGCCGCGCAGGCGAATACTTCCATGGTCCGGTAGGTGCGCTGGATGATCTGCTGGGCCACGCCAGTCACATCCCACACCGTTACCAGACTCGCCAATGCGGTGGACTTGACCAGCAACACGGCCTCGGTGGAATACGCCGGCAGGGCCTGGCGCAGTGTCACCGGGGCGATGATCCGGCGCAGCAGCGTCCAGCGCGACATGCCGATGGCCAGGCCTGCTTCGATCTGGCCGTGAGGTACGCTAAGCAGGCCGCCGCGGATGATCTCAGCGGTGTAGCCGGCGGTGCACAGCGCCAGCGACACCACCGCACAGCCATAGGGCGAGCGCAGCACCACCCAGGCGAAACTGTCACGGATGGCCGGGAACTGCCCCAGGCCGTAGTAGATGAGGAACATCTGGATCAGCAGCGGCGTGCCGCGAAACAGCATGATGTAGAAGCGTGCCGGGTAACTGAGCAGCGGCCAGCGGCTGACCCGCAGGCTGACGATACCCAGCGACAAGGTCAGGCCCAGCGCCAGCGAAGTGAAGAACAACGTCAGCGTGGTCGGCAATGCCGCCAGCAGCTTGAGCATGGTGTCGGCAAGAAAGGTGAAATCGATCATGGCAGGCGTCCGCAGTCAGGGGATCTGGCGACGCTGGGTGCGTCGTACGCGGGCTTCGGCAAAGCCGAACAGCCGACCCGAAAGGCCCGTCAGGATCAGGTAGAGCACCGCCCCGACGATGTAAAAGGTGAAGTACTGGCGCGTCGAACCGGCAGCCACCTGGCTGGCGCGCATCAGCTCCACCAGGCCGATCACCGAAATCAGCGCCGAGTCCTTGAGGCTCATCTGCAGCACATTGCCCAGGCCCGGTAATGCGTAGCGCATGACCTGCGGCACCAGCACCCGGCGAAAGCGCATCGCCGTGCTCATGCCGATCGCCAAGGCAGCCTCCAGCTCGCCCTTGGCCACTGCCAGATACGCACCGCGAAACACTTCGGCCTGGTATGACCCGGAGATCAGCCCCACCGCCAGGGCGCCGACCAGGAACGGCGGCACATTGATGTAGCCTTCGCCGCCAAACCAATGCCCCACCGCCGACACCACGCTGGCGCCGCCAAAATAGAACAGATAGATCACCAGCAACTCGGGAATGCCGCGGAACAGGATCGAATACAGGTCGCCCAGCCAGCGCAGGCTGCGCCGCCGTGACAGCTTGGCGGCAGCCACGAGGCTGCCGAACACCGCGCCGACCAACAGCGCGGCGAACGTCAGCAGGATGGTCATGCCGGCGGCCTTGAGCAGGGCCATGCCCCAACCGGTATCACCGAAGCTGAGCAGTTGCAGGATATTCATCAGGGTTGCCTCTCAGGGCGCTGGCTATGCACCCAAACGTGGGCGAGCCGAGGAACTGCCTCGCCAGCACAGGGCTGGCGAGGCGCCAGGGCGACTCAGGACTTGGGTGTCAGGTCGACCTTGAACCACTTCTCGCTGAGCTTCTTCACCGTGCCGTCGGCCAGGGCGTCCTTGAGGGCTGCGTCGAACCGAGCCTTGAGGTCGGCGTCCTGCTTGCGAAAGCCCAGGGCTTCGCCGTCGCCGAAGATCGGCCCTTTGATTTCCGGACCGGTGTAGGCCAGGCCTTTGTTCTCGTCCTTGGCCATCAGCGAGTTGAGGAAGGTCACGTCGTCGAACACCACGTCGATACGACCGGCTTGCAAGTCGAGCACCGCTTCGGCGGACGAACCGTATTCGCGCACGGTGGCGATGTCCTTGAACTGCTCGTCGATAAACGGCGTGTAGACGGTGCCCGAAGCGATGCCGATGGTCTTGCCTTTGAGCGCTGCCTTGACGCTGGCCATCGCAGCGCTGGTCTTGGCACTGTCGGTACCCAGGGTCAGGGCGGCGGCCTCGCCCGGTGTGCCGGGGAGGGCCTTGGCATCGAGGGCAACGAAGCTGGCCGGGGTGCTGGCGTAGGGGATGGAGAAGTCCATCACCTGCTTGCGCTCGTCAGTGATGACAATGGCGTCCATCAGCACATCGAACTTGCCGGCGTTGAGGCTGGCGATCATGCCGTCCCAGTTCTGCACCGCGATGTTGCATTTGAGCTTCATGCGCTGGCAGAGAATATCCATCAATTCCGGCTCGAAGCCGCTGATCTTGCCACCGGGCAGGGTCAGGTTCCACGGCTCGTAGGAGCCTTCGGTGGCGATGTTGACGCTGGTCCAGTCCTTGGCCTGCGCCATCGGCAGGAACGCCATCAGCGCGGCGCCCAGGGTAGCTGCTGTAAACCAACCGGTTTTGCTGGAATGTGTCATGTGTCCCGCCCTGATTATTGGTCTGGTTGTAAGGGGATGACTGAGTCCCCTATGCTTGTACATACAAGTACTAGCAATTAAAAGGCCAGAATCGCCCGGGCGTTGGACAAACTCCTAACTCGTTGTTTCACATTGTTTTGCCGCGGTGCGATGCCTTGCCTGCGCAATGCTGAAGCTGCGCGCGTGTGCACTTTCGGAGCGGCTTTATGACCAAGTGTTACCTGCTGGTGCGCTAAGCCGGCGCTAAGCCGGTGCTAGGTCGGCGCTACTTCGACGCAGAGTTGCCGCCGAGTCGGCGCCCAATCCGCGTCGGTCCTCAAACCGGCCGGGCAGTCACCCCATGGTACTGGCGATCGAAATACACCAGTCCCGCAGCCGCGCCTTGGCGTTCCAGCGCCACCACCTCGCAGAACAGGATGTCGTGGGTGCCCACGCTTACCGTCTTGCTGACTCGGCAATCGAACGACGCTGCCGCACCCTCCAGCACTGGCGCCCCGGTTACCCAGGTGTGCCACTGCGCGGCGGCGAAACGCTCGGTCATGTCCGTCTTGCCGCCGAACAGATTGGACAGCTCGTGTTGACCGTGGGCCAAGGTATTCACACACAGCGTAGCATTGGCGCTGAACGCCGCATGCACCGAGGCCGAGCGGTTCAGACACACCAGCAAGGTGGGCGGATCGTCGGTGACGCTGCACACCGCCGTGGCGGTAAAGCCCGCGCGTCCGCCAGGGCCATCGCTGGTGATCACATTGACCGCTGCTGCCAGGCCGGCCATGGCGTGACGAAAATCGTCGCGGGTTACGACTTCCTGAATAAACGGCGTTGATTCTGACGCTTGCATGACAAGGCTCCCCTCACGCCTGACGCGTGAGATAGTCCAGTAGAACGCGATTGAAAGTGGCTGGATCGCTGACGCTGGAGGCATGGCCGCCGTATTCGAGCAGTGCCAGTTCACCGTTAGGCAATGCATCCGCCAGATGCTGGGAGCGCTGCCATGGCACGAGCATGTCGTCGCGGTTGGCGATCAGCAGGGTCGGGGTTTGAATGGCGCTCAAGTGCGCTTCGACATCGAAGCCCTGCAACGCGGCAATGCGCTTGAGCAAATTCTGTGGCTCGGGGAAGTGCGCCAGGGCATGGGCATCGTCCTCGGCCAATTGCGCGCTGTTGGCGGCGATCCAGTCGGCGGGATACAAAAACAGCGCCTGGGCCTGCACATAGGCCGCCGGGCCGCTGTCGCGCAGCAGGTTCTTGCGCACCGCAAAGCAGCGTGCACTGTGCGGATTGGGGCTGCTCCAGGCGTTGATCAGCACCTGGCTTTGCAGCAACTGCGGGCGCTGCAGGGCCAACTGCAGGCCGACCAGCCCACCCAGGGCGTGACCGATGAAATGGCAGCGCTGCACTTCGATGCCATCGAGCAGCGTCAGCAGTTCGCGGGCCATATCGGCGATCGAATAATCATCCGCCAATGTCGCCGGGCTGCGGCCGCTGCCGGCCTGATCGTAGACCACCACGCGATAGTGATCGGTCAGCACCGGCAATTGCGGGCCCCAGAAACGTGCCGAGCCACCCAGGCCCGAGCTGAGCACCAGGGTCGGCGCAGCGGCGTCTTGGCGACCGAGAATTTCGTGATACATGCAAGGCTCCAGTGCGGGCCCTCAGGGCCCGTCCAGGTGGAAGAGGGCGCTTTAGCCGATATGGGCGATGCTGGCGATTTCGATCAGCGCCTCGGGTTTGACCAGGCCGCATTGGATGCAGTAGCGCGCGGGCTTTTCGCCGGCGAAGTACTCGGCGTACACCGCGTTGATCTTCGGATAGTCGGCCCAGTCGCGGAGCATGATCATGTTGAAGGTGACGTCGTCCATCGTGCCGCCGGCGGTCTCGATTACCCCTTTGATGGTCTCCAGCACGTGGCGGGTCTGGCCGGTGGCATCGCCTACATGCACCACGTTGTTGTCCTTGTCGAAGGGCAGGGTGCCAGACACGTACAGAATGCCGTCGGCCATGGAACCCGGCACGAACGGGGCGATGGGCACGCCGGTGCCGGCAGGGATGATTGCTTTCTTGCTCATGGTCACACTCCTTGATGATCAGTCTTGAGGGGTAAAGGTGGCGCAGAAGTCATCGACGCTGGCGACCCAGCCGAAGAAGGTCTCGATGTTGAACAGCGCGGCCTGTTGAGCAAATGCCGGGCCAGCCTGATGGGTGGCATCGGCGAGCACCACGCCGAAGTACTCGAGGAAAAACCCATCGCGCAGGGTCGATTCCACGCACACGTTGGTGGCGATGCCGGTGAACACCAGATTGCGAATGCCGCGGCTGCGCATCAGGCTGTCGAAGTTGGTGTTGAAAAAGCCGCTGTAGCGGGTCTTGGGCACCACCATGTCGCCGGGCTGCGGCTTGAGCTCGTCCACCAACTCATAGTCCCAGCCGCCCTTGGCCAGTAACGTGCCGTGTAGCTCAGGGCGCGAGCGCATGGTTTTCAGCGCGTTGGACTTGTGCCAGTTGGGCGAGCCGGGGCCGCCGGCCTCGACGTATTCCGGGTCCCAGCCGTTCTGGAAGAACACCACCGGCATGCCGGCAGCGCGAGCGGTGGTCAGGGCTTTCTGGATATTGGCGATCACTGGGCCCGTGGTGCTGACGTCGAAGCCGGCCAGGTCCAGGTAGCCACCCAGGCTGGAATAGGCATTCTGCATGTCGACCACCACCAGCGCGGTTTCGCTGGCCTTCAGGCTCAGGGCCTCCGGGCGTGCGGGCAGGGTGCGGGTGGGCTGGCTGTCCTGGGGCAGGCTGTAACCGGAAACGGGGGCATTCATCATGCGGACTCCTGCAAGGTATTGATGTGTTGGCGCGAGTGCATCAGGGGCTGGATCTTGCTGCCGAAGTCCTCGACGCCCTTGATGAAGTCGTCGAACACCAGCATCACGCCCTGGGTGCCGGGCACGGTGGCGACCTCATCGAGCATGCGTGCCACCGAGGCCCACGAGCCCACCAGGGTGCCCATGTTGATATTCACCGCTGAGGTCGGGTCGGCCATCTGGCGCATGTTCGAGCCCGGGCTCTGATCGGCGGCGCCTTTTTCGCCGAGCCAGGCGATGGCTTCCTGATCGGCACCGGCCTTGATGAATTCCCAGCGCTCGCGGGCGGCGTCATCGGTGTCGTCGGCGATGATCATGAACAACGCGCAGGCGGTGACGTTGCGCCCGGTCCTGGCATTGGCTTCGACCAGCTTGGCAGCGGTCGGGGCGAAGGCGGTGGGGGTGTTGACGCCCTTGCCGAAGCAGAAGTTGTAGTCCGCGTACTGCGACGAGAAGGCCATGCCGGTTTCGCTCTGGCCAGCGCAGATGATCTTCATGTCGGCCTGGGGCTGCGGGCTGACGCGGCAGTCGTCCATGGTGAAGTACTTGCCCTTCAGGTTGCTGTGCCCGGTGGTCCACAGGTCGCGCAGCACCTGAGTGTATTCGGCGAGGTAGTCATAGCGCGTCGAGAAGAACTCGTCGCCGGGCCACAGGCCCATCTGCTCGTACTCGGGCTTTTGCCAGCCGGTCACCAGGTTGACGCCGAAGCGGCCGTTGGAGATGGAGTCGATGGTCGCCGCCATGCGCGCGACGATCGCCGGCGGCAGGGTCAGGGTGGCGGCGGTGGCGAACAGCTGAATGCGACTGGTGACCGCTGCCAGGCCGGCCATCAGGGTGAAGGATTCAAGGTTGTGCTCCCAGAACTCGGTCTTGCCCCCAAAGCCGCGCAACTTGATCATCGACAGGGCGAATTCAAAGCCGTAGTGCTCGGCCTTTTGCACGATCTGCTTGTTGAGTTCGAAACTGGGCATGTATTGCGGTGCGTTTTCCGAGATCAGCCAACCGTTGTTGCCGATCGGGATGAAAATGCCAATGTCCATGTGCGTGGCCTCTTTGATACGGTGCTTCGTTCGATTTAAGGCGCCTCTGGTGCAGCAGGCGATTGACGAGAGACACAAAGCATTAAGCAGGCCAGTTTTTTAAATCTGTTATTAAACAATGGCTTGTATAATTTTCAGGTTTGTTTCGGACCATTTGGTCTGAACTAGAGCACTTGGTTTGTGCGTGCTGCACAGCAATGGGGCAATTTGGGCGTGATGGGTATCAATACCAGCCCGAGGATGTCGCCGCCGCTGCGCTCGGGTTAGAGTGCGCGGGTATTCCAGCTGGAAATGGTCATCGACGTGAATAACGAAACCCCTGCCAAGGCATCGGATGCTGGCAAAGCCGGCACTCGCAAGATCAAGTCCGGCGTGGCTAAAAGCGCGCCTGCGCCCAAACCCCCTGCGCCCAAACCCAAGACGCCTGCCTCGCGCACTGCCAAGCCCGCCGCAAAAGCCAGGCCCGCCGCTTCAGCCAAGGTCGCAAAGACCCCGCGCGAACCCAGCGCCACCACGGTGAGCCGGCGCATGCGGCTAGTCGAGGGCAAGCGCACAGCCATTCTGGAGGCCGCGCTGGAGATCTTTTCCCGCTTCGGTCTGCACGGCACCAGCCTCGACCAGGTCGCCAGCATGGCCGACGTGTCGAAGACCAACCTGCTGTATTACTTCAGCAGCAAGGAAGAGCTCTACATCAGTGTGCTGCGCCAGTTGCTGGAAGTCTGGCTGCTGCCGTTGCGCGGCTTCAGCGTCGACCAGGATCCGGTCCAGGCGATCAGCGAGTACATCCGCGTCAAGCTGGAGTTGTCTCGCGATCATCCGGCCGAATCGCGGCTGTTCTGCCTGGAGATCATCCAGGGCGCGCCGTTATTGCTGACCGAGCTGGAGCAGCCGCTGCGCGATATCGTCGAAGCCAAAGTGGCGGTGATTCAGGCGTGGATAGATGCCGGCAAGCTGGCGCCGGTCGAGCCGCATCACTTGATATTTTCGCTCTGGGCGACGACCCAGCATTACGCTGACTTCCGCGCGCAGATCGACGCGGTGACGGGCAAGACGCTGGACGATCCGCTGTTCTTCAATGAGGTGCTGGAGAATCTGCAGGGTTTGATTCTGAACGGTATTCGGCCGCGCTGAATCAGGGGGATTGGCGGCGAAGGGGCCGGTGCGGGTAACCTCGATACAAACACCGCCCGCTTTTCGTGCTCCCATGCACGAACCAAGTGCTCTATTTCAGACCATTTGATCCGCCAAAATAACTAACCATCTGATACAGATCACTATTTAGAGAGTGGCACAGTTTCTGCTTTTCTCCGGACACCAACTCTGCCGGGTGTCCCGGTGCATCGTCCACGTTGCATCAAGAGAGAGGATTGTCGAATGACCCTGCAATACGTGCCCATCATCGATCTCGCTCCATACTTCTCCGGCCAGCCCGAGGGCAAGGCCGCCGTGGCACAGGCCGTGCGCCAGGCGTGCAAGGACATCGGTTTTCTGGTGATCACCGAGCACCAGATCCCGGCCGAGTTGATCCAGCGGGTGTCCGCGCAGACCCGCGCGTTCTTCGACATGCCCCTGGCTGAAAAGCGCAAGGTCGATCGCCCCAGCCCCGAGATGGTGCGCGGTTACAGTGCAGTCGCCGAGGAAAGTCTGTCGTATTCGCTGGAAGAAAGCGCGCCGGGCGACCTCAAGGAATCCTTCTCCATCGGCCCCAGCGACGTGCCCGCCGATGACTACTACCACAACGCCGTCGCCGGTCCGCATTTCGCCCCCAACGTGTGGCCGGCCGAGCATTTGCTGCCGGGTTTCCAGCGTGCCTATCGCGAATACTTCAGCGCCATGAGCGAACTGGCGCAGTCGCTCATGCGCCTGTTCGCCTTGGCGCTCGATCTCGACGAGCATTTTTTCGACGACAAGATCGACCGCCACATCAGCATGTTCCGCAGCCTCAGCTATCCGGACATCAAGACCGAGGTCGAGGCCGGGCAGATGCGCGCCAGTGCCCACACCGATTACGGCAGCCTGACCATCGTGCGCCCGGACAACGCCCTGGGTGGCCTGCAAGTGCGCAACCGCCAGGGCGAGTGGGTCGACGTGCCCTATGTGGCCGACGGCTTTGTGGTCAATATCGGCGACCTGATGATGCAGTGGACCAACGACGAGTGGATCTCCACGCTGCACCGCGTGGTCAATCCGCCGCTGGCCAGCGCCACCGACAACCGCCGCCAGTCGCTGGTGTTCTTTCACCAGCCCAACTACGACACCCTGATCGAATGCCTCCCCGGTTGCCTGCCCGCGGGTAGCGTGCCGCGTCATGCGGCGGTGACCTCGGGCGATCACTTGCTGGCGAAGTTCGTCAAGCAGACTACTTTCGGCGGCAGCAAGGTGGCGTGATGAATACCCTCTCGTACGTCAATGTTTTCGCCCAGGACATCGAAGCGCTGAGCGGTTTTTATGCGCAGCTGTTCGGCTTCGAGGAGATCCAGGCGATCCGTTCGCCGATCTTTCGCGGCCTCGACACGGGCAAGTCGTGTATCGGCTTCAATGCTCCCCAGGCTTATGCATTGTTGGGTCTGGAACAGTTCGCCGGCAGCACCGGCGCCAGGTTCCTGCTCAACATCGACGTCGCCAGCCAGGCCGAAGTGGATCGCCTGGTACCCCTGGCCGTGGCCAGTGGGGCGACGTTGGTCAAGGCGCCTTACCAGACTTACTACCACTGGTATCAGGCGGTGTTGCTCGATCCCGAACAAAACGTATTCCGCATCAACTTCATGGGTTGAATGCCGGTAATTGCCTTCGCTGTCCAACCATCAGGAAATAGACTCGATGCTTAACGGATTTCGTAAAAATGCTGTGGCGGTTGCAATCGGCCTTGGGGTGGCCAGTGGCGCGATGGCGGAAGGCCTGACCCTGGAAAAACCAGCGAAGATCGCCATGGTGTACATCAGCCCGCGCAACGACGGCGGGTGGACCCAGGCGTTCGACGAAGCTCGGGTCAAGCTGGAAAAAGACCTCGACACCAAGATCCAGTACGTCGAAAGCGTCCCGGAAAACGCCGCCGCCATCACCCCCGTGGTCGACCGCCTGATCGCCCGTGGCGCCAACGTCATCATCGGCACTGCGTTCGGCTACTCCGACACCTTTCTGGAACTGGCAAAAAAATACCCGAAAGTGGCCTTCCTCAACGGCTCGGGTACCACCAATGCGCCGAACCTCGAATCCTTCTACGGCCGCACCTACGAGAGCCAGTACCTGTGTGGCATGGCCGCCGGCGCCGCGTCGAAAACCGGCAAGCTGGGCTTCGTCGCCGCCAACCCCTTCGGCCAGGTCAACTGGACCGTCAACGCCTACGAACTGGGCGCCTTGCAGATCAACCCCAAGGCCACCGTCAACGTGATTTTCACGGGTGCCTGGAACGACCCGGTCAAGGAGCGCGCCGCGAGCATGGCGCTGATCGACAGCGGCGCCGATGTGATCGGCCAGCACGTCGACACCCCGACACCGCAGATCGTCGCTCAGGAACGCGGCGTGCTCGGCACCGGCCATCACCGCGACCTCAGCGAGTTCGCCCCCAAGGCCACGGTGTGCTCGTCGGTGTGGGTGTGGGATCGCTTCCTCGGCCCTGAATTGAAAAAAATCATCGCCGGCAACTGGGTGCCGCCAGCCAATGGCGCGCTGCTGTCGATGCAGCAGGGCGGTACCGACATCGCGCTCAAACCCGGCGACAAGATCTCCGCCGCCGATCAGGCGAAAATCATGGCTGCGCGCGACAAGCTGCTCAAGGGCGAACTGCTGATCTACAGCGGGCCGATGAGCGACCGTGATGGCAAGGAACGCATCGCCGCCGGTCAGCACCTGGCCGATCCGGACTTGTGGAAGATGGACTGGTTCGTCAAGGGAGTGATCTCCCAGCAATGAGCCAGATCAACGCGATTCAGCTGACCGGCATCAACAAGTCGTTCGATGGCTTCCAGGCGCTGAGCGATGCCAGTTTTACCGCCTGCTGGGGCGAGGTGCATGCGTTGCTCGGCGAGAACGGCGCGGGCAAGTCCTCGCTGATGAACATCGCTGCCGGTCTGTATGCGCCGGAAAGCGGATCGCTGTTGATCAACGACAACCCGGTGCGGCTCAAGGGCCCGAGCGATGCCAGTGGGCATCGGATCGGCATGGTGCACCAGCATTTCAAGCTGGTGCGGCCCTTTACCGTGGCCCAGAACATCATCCTCGGCTTGCCGGCCGAGCCCGGCGCTGGCAGCTACAGCAAGCGCCTCAAACACCTCGAAGCGCAGATCACCGCCAAGGCGGCGGAGTTGGGCTTCGCCATCGACCCGCGGCAGATCGTCGAGACCTTGTCGGTCGCCGAGCAGCAGCGTGTGGAAATCCTCAAGGTGTTGATGGCCGGGGCGCGCATTCTGATTCTCGACGAGCCCACCGCCGTGCTCACCGATCAGGAGGCCGAACGCCTGCTGGCGACCGTGCAGTCGTTCGCTCGCCAAGGCGCGGCAGTGGTGTTGGTGACGCACAAGATGGCCGACGTCAAACGTTATGCCGACCGCGTTACGGTGATGCGCGGCGGTCGGACGGTGCAGACGCTCGCCCCGCAAGGTGTTTCGATCGAGCAACTGGTGCGCCTGACCGTCGGTGAGTCCGCGCCTACCGCCGAATATCAGGCCGCCAGCCCCGGCGAAGCGCGCCTGGTGGTGCGTGATCTGCGCTCCCCGGCCGGGCAGGGGCCCTTGCGCGGTATCGACATGACCCTGCACGCCGGGCAGATCTACGGCATCGCCGGGGTCGGCGGCAACGGCCAGAGCGAATTGGCCAATGCGTTGATGGGCCTGGCGCAGGCGACCGAGGGCGAAATCCTTTTGCAGGGCTTTGGTGACCTGCGCACCGCCAGCAGCGAGTCGCGCCGGGCTTTGGGCATCGCCTCGATTCCCGCCGACCGCTACGGTGCGGCACTGGCCGGCAGCCTGTCGGTGGCGGAAAACTTCGGCATCGGCCAGATCCACAGCGGGCGCTATGGGCCCTTTGCCTTTCTGCGCGGTAAACGGTTGCAGGAGGACGCTGCGGCCGCGATCGAAGCTTTCGACGTGCAGGGCGTACGCTCGCTCAAGCAAAAGGCCGCGCTGTTGTCGGGCGGCAATGCGCAAAAACTGGTGATCGCCCGCGAGTTCAGCCGCGAGCCGCAGTTGGTGCTGGTGCACAGCCCCAGCCGTGGCCTGGATGTGCGCGCCACGCAAGCGGTGCACGGGCGTTTGCGCGCCGCCCGCGATGCTGGCGCGGCGGTGTTGGTGATCAGCGAAGACCTCGATGAAGTGCTGGCCCTGGCCGACCGCATCGGGGTCATGAACGGCGGCCGTATCGTCGCGCAATTCGAACGCCCTGCCGATCGCCAGGCGATTGGTCGGGCCATGGTGAGTCATGACTGAGACAACGATGGCTGCTTCTCCCGATACGGGCGCCCCGGCCGCTGCAGGTGCGCGTCAGCCCTGGCTGGCGCGGCGCTACACCCTGGAAATTCGCCAGCAACTGGGCTGGGGCTGGCAGGCGCTGATCATCGCCCTGGCGCTGGTGGTCGGCCTGGCGATCTGTGCGGCGATCCTGATCGGCGCTGGCGTGCCGGCCGCGCAGTTGCTCGACGAGTTCGTGGTGCTCACGGTGCTCGATCCGCAGAACTTCAAGGCGGTGCTGTTTCAGGCGGCACCGATGATCATGGTCGGCCTCGCCGGCTGCATGGCGTTTCGCGCGCGCTTCTGGAACCTGGGCCTTGAAGGGCAGATGATCTGGGGCGGGATTGGCGCCACGGCGGTGTCGCTGTTCGACATCGGCCCGGACAGCCTGCGCCTGCCGCTGATGCTGGTGGTGGCGATGCTTTGCGGCATGCTCTGGACGCTAGCGCCGGTGCTGCTGAAGTTGCGCCTGAAGGTCAACGAGATCATCTCGACGCTGATGCTCAACTACATCGCCGCCAACTTCCTCCTGCACCTGCTGTACGGCAGCTGGAAGGACCCGCGCGACAACTTTCCGTATTCGCCGCCCTACCGGGCTTTCGAGCGCCTGCCGGATCTGTTCGATGGCTTCAATGCCGCCATCGTGCTGGCCTTGGTAGTCACGCTGCTGGCGCTTTGGTTCATCGGGATCTCGCGGGCCGGGCTGTACCTGCGCTTCGTCGACGCCAACCCGCGGGTGGCCGGCGCGGTCGGCGTGCCGGTGCGCAAGATGATCGTTGGCACGGTGTTGTTGTCCGGGGCGCTGGCGGGCATCGCCGGGTTCATGGTCACGGCCGGGCAGGAAGGGCGTCTGACTCAGGCGTTCTATCAGGGCTACGGTTTCTCCGGGATTTTGATTGCTTTTCTGGCGCGCAACAACCCGCTGGCGGCGACCCTCGTTGCACTGCTGGTGGCCATGCTGTTCGTCACCGGGCGCAGCCTGCAGGTGTTCTATCAGATTCCGTTTTCGATGGTGCAACTGATCCAGGCGATCCTGGTGATCTGCGTGGCCTCGTCGGACTTTTTCATTCGCCACCGCATGCGGCGTATCCAGGGCAGTGACGCCCCAAGCGGAGAACTGTGATGGACCTGATCGCCAACTGGCTGGGCAACTCGCCGGACTTCGCCGTGCCGTTCGCTTTGGCTGCGCTGGGTTTGATCATCACCGAGCGGGCCGGGGTGCTGGCGTTGGGTGCTGAAGGGCTGATGCTGGTCGGCGCGCTGGCCGGGATCGGTGCGCAGATGAAATTCGGCACGCCGATGATTTCGCTGCTGATGGCCATGCTCGCGGCCAGCGTGGTATCGCTGCTGTTCGCGTTGATGGTGATCGTGTTGCGCATCAACCAGGTGATCGCGGGGCTGGCGCTGGTGTTTTTCTGTCAGGGCCTGACCGGCTTGCTCGGCACCTTGCTGGAGTGGACCAACCACCCGGTCAGTGGCCTGGCGGCGGTGCATCTCTGGCCACTGTCGGAGCTGCCGCTGGTGGGCAAGTTGTTCGTGCAGAACCCGGTGGTGTACCTCACGGGGCTGATCTTTTTGGCAGTGGTGGCGTTTCTGGAGCGCACTCAGGGCGGGCTGCGCTTGCGGGCCGTGGGCGAGAATCCCCAGGCGGCCGACGCGGCGGGGATTTCGGTGTTCAATTACCGGTTGGCGGCGATTCTGGCGGGCGGCGCGCTGATCGGTTTGGCGGGGGGCTATATTTCGGTGCTGAGCACCAAGATGTGGATCGCCGACATGACCGGCGGCCGGGGCTGGATCGCGGTATCGCTGGTGATTTTCGCGCGCTGGTCGCCATGGCGGGCGCTGGCGGGCGCGATTCTGTTCGGCTGCATCGAGGCGTTGATTCCGCAGCTGGCCGCCACTGGCGTGCGCTTGCCGCAGTATTTCGTGCAGATGACGCCCTATGCGGTGACCTTGCTGGTGATGATCTGGGTGGCCATGGGCAAGCGCCAGTCGGGCAGTCAGCCAGGGGCGCTGGGCGAGCCGTTCATTCGCGAAGAACGGCGATGAAGCCGCGGGCCCTTTCGCGGTAAGCCCTGTTCCCACACGTGTACGGCCCTGGAGCTGTTTGCATTGTGGGAGCAAGGCTTGCCCGCGAAGAGGCCGGTAAATCCAACACACATCCGCCGCTAGAGGTTCTTCGCCGCCCCACGAGTACCTGGATTCTCCAGTCGCTGAACGATCCTGTCCTTGATCAGCAAGCGTTTTTCCTTGAGCTTCCTGACCGTGTCGTCCGCTGCAGCGTTGGCCTCGGCCTGCACCACCTCGGCATCGATGCTTTCGTATTCGTCGAGCAGACTATTGAGCAGGGCATCGGTCTGCCTGTGCTTGGCGACCTCTTCCTTGCTGAGTTTCAGGTCTTCGAACAGATTGTGCTTCACTGGCATCTCGTTTACCTCCACGGGATGGTTGAGGGGGATATCGCCACCTGAGAATAGTCACGATTGAGCGTTGGACCCCGTATTTCACTCGGATCGTTCCCTTGGGGTTGTGTATGCTGTGACCAACGTCACCCCAACCATCTCTCACCTTCGAATGCAGGGACCGCCATGCCGCATCTTCACCTCGAATACACCCGCAACCTGCCGCTGCCCGATGTCGACGCCTTGTTGCTGCGCCTCAATCACGCATTGATGGCCACCGGGCAGATCGCCAACGAAGCCGATATCAAGAGCCGCGCCCTGGAACTGCAGACTTTCAGAGTAGGGACTGCGCCGGGCGAGCGCGGCTTTTTGTACGCCAAGCTGGCGTTGCTGGCCGGGCGCTCGCCAGAGACCAAGAAGCACCTGTCCGATGCCCTGATCGCGGTGCTGAAAGAGGCGGCGGTTTGGCCCAAGGGGGTCGACATTCAGTTCGGGGTGGAGATCGTCGATATGCAGCGCGAGAGTTATGGCAAGGAGCGGCTGCAGTCCTGAAGGTGATGTGCACGTTTCAAGGGCGTCTTCGCGAGCAAGCGTCGCTCCCACAGTGCACGGTGCCTGCGCCGTACATTTGTGGGAGCTCGGCTTGCCCGCGAAGAGGCCAGTGGCATCGACAACCTATGCAAGAGGAATAGTCAGTGGATTTCGGCTGGCAGATTGGTCAATACGGTGGCATTACCGTGATGTTTCCCGCAGCCATCGTCGTGGCAGTATGGTTGTGGGTGGCCAGTTGCCGGCGCGTCGGCCTGGAATGGCTGCTGACCCTGGCCATCGCCTATACCTTGGTGGGCGTCAGCAAGATTGCCTTCAAGGGCTGGGGCATCGGTTTCGAGACCCTGGATATCGCTGTGCTCAGCGGCCACGCGATGAACACCTCGCTGGTGGTCATCGTCTCCCTCAGCCTGCTGGCGCGGCAGATCGATCCACGCTGGCGGTGGCCGGTCGCTGTTGGCGCTACGCTGTGGACCTGGTGGTTCGCGGTCAAATGCGTGGCACCGGTCATTCATCCGTTGTCTGAAGCGGTGGCCGGTGCGCTGGTCGGCTCGGTGGGGGCCTGGTTGTTCCTGCGCCGCCTCGAACAGTTCGAGGTGCGCCGACTGGCGACGCCGGCCCTGGCGGCCGGCTTGATGCTGATGATGATCGCCGCGTCGTTGCCCAAGTACACCGCCGAACACCTGCTCAACCACTTCGCCATTTCGCTGTCCGGCGCCGAGCGTCCGCACCTGACGCCGCCCTGGCGTGAACCGCCGGAGTCCTGATTGCCGAGTTAATGCCCCAGCAGGCTCTCGCATCGATATATACTGCGCGCCATTATTCAAGGGAGAGCCTTGTGTCTATCGACATTCACTGGATCCGCGACAACGACAGCCTCGCCCGGCATTGCGCCCTGTGGCAGAGCCTGCCATTCGTAGCCGTCGACACCGAATTCATGCGGGTCGACACGTTTTACCCGATCGCCGGTTTGATCCAGGTCGGCGACGGCCAGAGTGCTTATCTCATCGACCCGTTGACTGTCAGCCAGTGGCAGCCCCTGGCGCAACTGCTGGAAAACCCCGCGGTGATCAAGGTCCTGCACGCGTGCAGCGAAGACCTCGAAGTCCTGCTGCGCCTGACCGGCAGCCTGCCCGCACCCCTGTTCGATACCCAACTGGCCGCCGGCTACCTCAACCTGGGTTTTTCGATGGGCTATTCGCGCTTGGTGCAGGCGGTGCTCGACATCGAACTGCCCAAGGGCGAGACCCGCTCCGACTGGCTGCAGCGCCCGCTGTCCGACACCCAGGTCAGTTACGCCGCCGAAGACGCGGTGCACCTGGCCGAAGTCTTCCGCAGCCTGCGACCGCAACTGTCTGACGAAAAATACGCCTGGGTGCTGGAAGACGGAGCCGAACTGGTTGCGCAATTGCGCCGCGAAATCGACCCGCGCGAGGTGTACCGCGAGGGCAAGCTGGCCTGGAAACTGGCCCCGCAGCAACTGGCGGTCCTGCGCGAACTCTACACCTGGCGCGAGCGCGAGGCCCGTGCCCGCGACGTGCCGCGCAACCGTATTCTGCGTGAAAACTCCTTGTGGCCGCTGGCCAAGACCCAGCCCGACAACCTGTCGGCGCTGGGCAAGATCGAAGACATGCACCCGCGCAGCGTGCGTCATGACGGCGAGTTCATCCTGCGCCTGATCAAGGACGCCGCGCAGCTACCTCCCGAGCAATGGCCTGAACCCTTGCCCGAGCCGCTGCCCATCGAGGCCTCGGCCATCCTCAAGCGACTGCGTGCCATCGGCCAGGCAGAAGGCGAGCGCTTGAACATCGCCCCTGAACTGATGCTGCGCAAGAAAACCCTCGAAGCCCTGCTCAAGAGCGGCTACCCCGCGGGACCTTACCAACTGCCCGATTCGCTGCGCGGCTGGCGCCGTGAACGTATGGGCCAGGCGCTGCTCGACAGCCTGGCCAACGCTGGAGATCAGCCTTGAAACGCATCTGTTCCATCTATAAAAGCCCGCGCAAGAACGAAATGTACCTCTATGTCCTCAAGAGCGACGCTCTGGAGCGCATTCCCGAAGGGCTGCTGACGGTATTCGGCAAACCGGTGCACGCGTTCGACCTGGTGTTGAGCCCCGAGCGCGCTCTGGCCCGCGAGGACATCAACCTGGTGCTCGAACACCTCGACACCCAGGGCTATCACCTGCAGATGCCGCCGGCCGAAGACGAGTACATCGAGCACCTGCCCGAAGAGCTGCTACGCCGCAACGACCCGATGTGAGATCGGCGTTGTTCCCACCTCGTCGGGATGATGCGAATGGCCCCTTCGCGAGCGAGCTCTGCTCCCACAGGGTGGGAGCCGGGCTTGCCCGCGAAGGGGCCTGCATGGCTGGCAAGTTCTCAACAATTTCACTGTAAGCGGCATTGCGCGCGTGTATCCTGCGCGCGCTACCGTTCTGATTCTTCAAGGTTTTAAACATCATGCGCGTTCTGATCGCAGAACAGGAACATGCCCTCTACGCACGGCTGTTGCAAGAGGCTGCCCCGGACCTCGACGTCCTCACCAGCGGTGACTCTGCCGCGCTCTCGCGTCTCGCCAGTGATTGCCCGGTATGGCTGGGGCAACCCGACCTCATGGCTTCGCTGCTGCGTCAGGGCCATAAACCCGCCTGGCTGCAGAGCACCTGGGCGGGGATCACGCCGCTGCTGGCCCATGGCTTGCCGCGACAGTATCGTCTGACGCGCGCGGTCGGTATTTTCGGCCAGGTCATGGCTGAATATGTCCTCACCTATCTGCTGGGCCATGAGCGTGAAGTGCTGGCCCGCTTGGTCAGCCAGGTCGAGCGCAAGTGGGACGGGCGCCTCAATGCCAGCATCCAGGGCCGCAAGGTGCTGATCGTCGGAGTGGGCGACATCGGCGCCAGCGTTGCGCGGTTTTTGCAGCCGTTCGGCGTCGAGCTGTACGGCATCGCCAGTGGTGCCCGGGAGCAGGCGCCGTTCGTCGAGATCGCGCCATTGGCCGAGCTTCCGCGGATGGTGGCTCAGGCCGACTATGTGATCAATCTGCTGCCCAACACCGAGCAGACTCACGACCTGTACAACGCGGCGCTGTTCGCCCAGTTCAATCCGCAGGCGTTGTTCATCAATGTGGGTCGTGGCGTGTCCGTGGTTGATGCGGATCTGGTCGAAGCATTGAAGGTCGGCCATCTGGCCGGCGCGGTGATCGATGTCTGCCGCCAGGAGCCACTGCCGCAACAGCACCCGTTCTGGACTGCGTGGGGGTTGCTGCTGACCGGCCACAGCGCCGCCCCGACCTCGCCACGCGCGATGGTAGGGTTGTTCGTGGAGAATCTGCGCGCGTACCAGGCTGAGCAGCCGTTACGCGGGGAAGTGGACTTCGATCGCGGGTATTGAACCCGCGTGCTGGATCTCTGTGGGAGCGAGCTCTGCTCGAATCAGGCGCTGCGGTGTCTAGTCTGACGCCTTCCCGAGCGGGGCTGATCCCACAGGGATCGGTGCAAGCCAGGCCATTGTTTACAGGCTGAAATCGCCTTCCGCGGCCAGCTTGCTCAGCGGCAGACGCGGGCTTGGCGTTTCACGAGCTTGCAGGTATTCAGCCAGGGTCGACTTGTCGCCCAGCTTGCCGATGGCCACGGCGGCGTGCAGGTCGTAACCTTCTGGCACCTTCAGCTCTTCGCGGGTTTTGTCCTGGTCGAAACCGGCCATGGCGTGGGTGTGCCAGCCGCTGATGCTGGCCTGCAACGCCAGGTGGGCCCAAGCCGCGCCAGTGTCGAAGGTGTGCCACAGCGCTGGCGACTCTTCGGTGGCGCCGGGAGCGGTAAAGGTGGTCTTGGAAACGACGATCACCAGTGCCGAGGCGTGCTGCGCCCAGCCGCGGTTGAATTCGTTGAGCAGGCCCAGGAAGCGCTCCCAGTTCGGCGTATCACGACGCGCGTAGAGAAAACGCCAAGGCTGCGAGTTATAGGCCGATGGCGACCAGCGGGCGGCTTCGAAAAAACTCAGCAGGGTTTTCTCGTCGATGGCCTCGGGGGTGAAGGCGCGTGGCGACCAGCGGTTGATGAAGTGCTCGTGGATTTCGTGTTCGGCGATACGTGGCGTAGAGCTCATCTGGCGTTCCTGATAAAGGATGGAATGAATGAGTACGAAAATATCCGGTCCGCAAAATTACTGCGATAGCGCGTGGCTGACAAGTAACTATCGCTCCTGATCGTGCCGGTCGCAGGGCTCTTTTGCGGGCAAGCGTTGCCCCTACAGTGCAAGCCGAACCCGAGTGGTACATCTGCGGGTGCGAGGCCTGCCCGCGAAGGGGGCCAGTAACCTTGCACACAAGCGCCATCGGTCACTGGCACTTGACCTGCGCCCGCCGCACAATAGACTGGCCGGCGCTTCATACTCTTACTCGAGATCTGCATCATGGCCGCGAAAGTCGAACCCTTCTGGATCCGCAAGACCCTCTATCAGCTCGATACGGCTGAGTGGGAGTCATTGTGCGATGGCTGTGGCCTGTGCTGCCTGCAAAAACTCGAAGACGAGGACGACCACAGCGTCTTCTACACCAGCATCGCCTGCAAACTCCTCGACCTGAAAACCTGCCAGTGCACCAACTACCCGCAGCGCAAGGCTTTCGTGCCTGACTGCATCCAGCTGACGCCAGGCCAGGCCGACGAGTTCAAGTGGTTGCCGCCCACCTGTGGCTATCGTCTGGTCAGCGAGCGCAAGGACTTGCCACTCTGGCATCACCTGGTGTGCGGCGATCGCGAGCAAGTGCACAAGCAGCGGATCTCGCAGTCGGGGCGCATGCAGCCGGAAGGCAGCGTGCCTGAGGACGACTGGGAAGATTATCTGATCTTTCGGGCGGGATGAGGCGGATGGGATAAGCTGGGATAAGCGCTTGGCGGGTGAACCGAGGGGCGCCGCAGGGCCCCTCGTTGCAGCAAGACCCGATCAGGCCTTGGGCGATTTCAGCGAATCGTTGCCAGTAATGGTGGCCGACTCGGTCGCTGCCACGGCATTGTCCTTGAGTTTGGACAGCTGGGCGCCAGCGCGTTCGATCTGCGCACGAACGCCGTCCATGTCTTCACGGCTTTTCTCGATCACGCTTTTGATGCGGCTGTGGCCGGTGAAGCCCCGCGCCAGGGCGACGCCGCCGATGGCCAGCTGGACCAGGCCGAATACGCCGCCGCGGCGCACCCCTTTGACCACCGATGCCACACCCACAAGGATGGAGCCCGCGCGCTCCCAGCCCTGCACGTTATGCTCGGGCGCAGGTTGCAGGGGGGCGCTCTTGACCAGATTCAGGGTTTTACTGTCGCTCATGATCACTCTCCAGATCGAGGCCCCGGAAGGGGCGGATACTAAGCTGACTATCAAACCCGGCGGCTGTTCCATCGGCTTACTTGAATTTTGGCCCTGAACGCGTGTTGAGGCCCTTGGCCAGACGGTCGTATAGCACCACATTCACAGTAGCCGCGAGGTTCATGCAGCCGGTGGTGGGAATGTAGATGGTGTCTTCGCACCAGTCGCGCACGCTCTGGTCGAGGCTGCCGTCTTCAGGGCCGAAAATGTAGATGGCGCGATCCGGATGGGTGTACTCCGGCAGTGGCCGGGCGCCGTCCACGAGCTCGACGGCCACCGGTGTGCAGCCCAGCGGGATGATCTTTTGCAGATCGTCGATGCCGATCAGCGGGATATCGTAGTGCACCCGCTTGGTGTCGGTAACGAAATCCCGGGCGCGCTCGTAGCGTTGGCCGGTGTAGAACACCGAATTGACCCCATAGCAGCCGGCAGCGCGCATCACCGAGCCGACGTTTTCTGGTGATTTGGGGTTGAACAGACCAATGCAGCTGTAACGTTTGTTCGCCACGTGTCTGTGACCTTCTGCCAAAAAACGCGAAGTATAAGCGCTTGCTGCCGGGATGCCGAGCGCCAGCGGTTGGCGCGCGTGGGTGGACGCTAGTCTTTTTTCATCAGGTCGGCGAGGGCGGCGAAGGGGTTGTGGGTGACCTTGGCGGCTTTGGGCGACTGCAGCGAGCCGTCGGCGAAATACTGCTGATCGGTATAACGCGAGTGTTCATTGTCGTGACAGAACAGGCACAACAGCTCCCAGTTGCTACCATCCTGCGGGTTGTTGTCGTGGTTGTGATCGCGGTGGTGAACCGTCAGCTCACTCAGGCGCTTGCCAGCGAATTCCCGTGAGCAGCGGCCACACACGTGGGGGTACATTTTCAGCGCCTTGTCGCGGTAGCCCATCTCTTTGTCGCGTTTGGCGTCGGCGAGGATGCGGTCGAGCTTGGCAGTGTGGGGGGTGGACGAACTCATGGGTTCACCTCAAAGGGATAATGACGGTCAGGTGGGCATTCTAGCGCTTTTTGTGCAGAGGGAAGCGTGGGTCGAGTGGTTTGCAGATATGTCAGCGCGTCAACTTGATGGTGCCGCCACTGGCGCTTCCCCGGGCAAGCCTTGCTCCCACAGGTGCAAGGCTCAGGTCCGGTCAACGCTGTGGGCAAGGCTCGCCCGCGAAAGCGGTGGTGCAGCCGACAGAGCTATAATGCCCATCCGATTACTCGAAAGCACCGCAACCTATGTCCCGAGCCCGCTGCGAGCGCTGCCAGCGCCCGCAAAGCCATTGCCTGTGCGCATTGATCCCCAGCCTGCCTAGTCGCACGAAGGTGTTGATCCTGCAGCATCCGAGCGAAGTCGATCATGCCTTGAATACTGCGCGGCTGGCAGCCTTGGGCTTGCAGCAGGCGCAATTGGTCGTGGGCGAGGTGTTCGATGATCTGGCGGCCTGGTTGAATCAGCCCGGTTATCAGGCGCGGCTGCTGTTCCCCGGCGAAGAGGCCGAGGTAATCAGCCACAATGCCGACGACATTCAGCCTTGGCTGCTGGTGGTGCCGGATGGCACCTGGCGCAAGGCGCGCAAGCTGCTGCATCTCAATCCGCTGCTGGCGAGCTTGCCACGGGTGACGTTGGCCCCGGGTGCCACCTCGCGCTATCGGTTGCGCAAGGCACCTGCCCCTGGGGCGTTATCGACCTTGGAGGCGATCACCCAGGCGCTCGAAACCCTGGAGTCACCGCAGTCGTTCGCGCCGTTGCTGGCGCCGTTCGAACGCTTGATCGAAGGGCAGATCGAAGCCATGGGTGCCGAGACCTTTTCACGTAACCACGAGCGCTGAGGCAACGTGAGCGGCCTCCCGTGGGAGCGTCCGGCGTTGATGACCTTGAGCCTTTGCGAGCAGAACGCGCTCCCACAGAGAGTGTGATCAGCTCCAGCGATGGATCGGCCAGCCCGCCTGTTCGGCATGGGCCAGCAGCGCCGGGTCAGGGTTTATCACATGGGGATAGGCGACTTCCAGCAGCAGTGGCAGGTCGTTGCGCGAGTCGGAATAAAAACTCGCCCCCTCCAACGTTTCGCCTTCGTCGTGGAGCCACTGCTTGAGGCGCGTGACCTTGCCTTCGCGGTAGGTCAGCACGCCTTCAGTCTGGCCGCTGTACACGCCGTGAGTCACTTGCAGTTCGATGCCCAGCACGTCCTCGACACCGATACGTGCGGCGATCGGCCTGACCAGATGGGTGCCCGAGGCCGAAATGATCAGGATCCGGTCGCCCTTGGCCCGGTGCGCGGCGATGGTGCGCGTGCCTTCGCTGAAGATGATCGGCTCGATCACGTCCTCGACCCACGGCTCCACGAGATACTCGACCTCTTCAGGCGTTCGCCCGGCCATGGGCTCCAGGGTGAAGGCCATGAACTCTTCCATGGCCAGTTCGCCACGTGCGTAGGCGTCCATCAGTTCGTCGTTGCGTTGCATGAAGGGCTCGGGATCGACCCAGCCCAGGCGCCCCATCTGCGCGCTCCACAAGGTGGCGCAGTCGCCATGGATGAGGGTTTCGTCCAGGTCGAAAATCGCTAAGGCCATTGCCGCAATGCTCCTTTGTCTCAATTCAGTGAGCCGACACCACAGTGCCGAGTGAGTCCATGTTGCCGCGCACGCGCAGCGCGTCATGCGTCCGCAGGGCCGTCAGGCTACCGCACACAGCGCCTCCGGGGCGATAGTCAGGCTCACACGCTGGCCGTTGGGGTACAGGTCGCTGGCCGAGCGGTTCAGCACGTCAACCAGCAACTCCACGCCACGGGCCTCGACGCGGTAGCGGATGACGTTGCCCAGCAGGCTATGGCCGCAGATCTCGCCTTCCTGAGCGCCGTCGGCGCTCAAGGCGATGGCTTCCGGGCGGATCGCCAGGCGGGTGTGCACCGGGCGCTGCAGCAGGCGGCTGGCGGTGTCGGCATCGAGCAGATTGTAATTACCGATGAAACCCGCCGCGAACGCATCCGCTGGCGCGGTGTAGAGGCTCTGGGCATCACCGCTCTGGACGATGTTGCCTTTGTTCATCAAGAAAATCCGGTCGGACATCACCAGGGCTTCTTCCTGATCGTGGGTGACGAAAATAGTCGTCAGCCCCAGCTCTTGCTGGATGGCGCGGATCTGTTCGCGCAGGTGCTTGCGAATCCTCGCGTCCAGCGCTGACAGCGGCTCGTCGAGCAGCAGCAGGCTGGGACGGGTGACCAGCGATCGAGCCAGGGCAACGCGCTGGTTCTGACCACCAGAGAGCTGGTGGGGGTAGCGGTTGGCGAAGGTGTCGAGCTCGACCAGCTTGAGCACCTCAGCCACACGGCGCGTGCTTTCTTCACCCTTGACCTTCTTCATGCGCAGGCCGAAGGCGACGTTCTGCTGCACGGTCATGTTGGGGAACAGCGCGTAGCTCTGGAACACCATGCCGATATCGCGCTGCTGCGGGCTCAATGGCACCAGATCGCGGCCCTTCAGGAAGATCTTGCCGCTGTCGACAGCAGTCAGGCCGGCGATGCAGCGCAGCAGGGTGGACTTACCGCAGCCCGAGGGGCCCAGCAGGGTGATGAACTCGCCCTGCTCGATGGTGAAGTTGATGTCCTTGAATACCGGGGTATCGGTGAACTGCTTTTGCAGGTTCTCGACCTTGACGAAGCTCATCGGTCTTTGTCCTTGTTCAGAAGGGTGGCCACCCAGGTGAGCACCAGCACGAAGAAGAAATACGAGATCACCAGCGCGCTGTTGAAGTGCCCGCTGCTGTTGCGCATGTTGTTGAGGTACACCTGCAGGGTTTCGTATTGAGTACCCACCAGCAGGTTGGCGAACACGAATTCGCCGAACAGAAACGAGAACGACAGCAGCAGGGCGATCATCAGGCCCTTGCGCAAGTTGGGCAGCACCACGAACAGCGCTGCCTGCCAGGTGCTGGCGCCGAGCAGGTGGGCGGCGTCCATCAGGTCGCGCAGGTTGATGGCCTGCAGGTTGTTGGTGATCGCCCGGTACATGAACGGCAGCGCCACGGTGAAGTAGCAGCCGATCAGGATCCACGGCGTGCCGGTCATCGCCAGCGGGCCCGAGCCGTAGAGCTGCAGCAAGCCCACCGAGGACACCACCGGCGGCACCGCGAACGGCAGCAGGATCAGCACGTTCATCACGCCGTCGAGCTTGGGGAAGTGGTAATGCACCACGAACAGCAGCGGCAGGATCAGCACCGTGGCGAAGATCAGCGCGCCGACGCAGACGATCAGCGAATGGCCGAAGGCATTCAGGAAGCGCGGATCGGCCCACAGCTGGCGGTACCAGTCGAACGTCAGGCCGCTAGGCAGCAAGGTCGCCGACCAACTGGTGGCGATGGAATACAAAAAGGTCCCGGCCAACGGCAGCACCAGGATCAAGAACAGCAGCCACACCACCACCCGGTGATAGAGGCTGGAAGCGGGGGCTTCAGCGCGCGACATGGTAGCTCCTGCGCAATATCCATTGGTGGACCACGGTGACCAGGGTCATCATGCCGACGAGGATGATCGCCAAGGCGCTCGCCAGGTTCGGGTCCAGGGAAATATCGCCGGCCACCATGGCCGCGATACGAATTGGCAGCACGTTGAAATTGCCGGTGGTCAGCGCATACACCGTGGCGTAGGCGCCCAAGGCGTTGGCCAGCAGGATCACGAAGGTGCCGAGCAGCGCCGGGGTTAGCACCGGCAGGCCGATATGGCGCCAGTACTGCCAGTCGCTGGCGCCCAGCAGCGCGGCGGATTCACGCCAGTCTTCGCGCAACGCATCGAAGGCCGGGTACAGCAGCAACACACCCAGCGGAATCTGGAAGTAGGTGTAGGTGATGATCAGCCCGGTCTTGGAATACAGATTGAAATCGCTGATCAGCCCGCTCTGCTTGAGCAGCATCGTGATGGCGCCGTTGAACCCCAGCAGGATAATGAACGCGAACGCCAGGGGCACGCCGGCGAAGTTGCTGGTCATGTTGGCGAACGAATTGACGAAATTGCGCAGCCTCGAATCGACCCGGCCCAGGGAATAGCTGCCGATCAGCGCAATCAGCAGGCCGAACACGCTGGAGTACAGGCTGATCTCCAGGCTGAACTGCATGGCCTGGCGGTAGAAGCGCGAGGTGAAGGCCTTGGTGAAGTTGTCCAGGCTCCAGCCGCTGTCGATCTGCAGGCTGTGGACGCCCACCCAAACCAGAGGCGCGATCTGGAAAATGATGAAAAAGAGGGCGAAGGGCAGCAGGCACAACAGCGCCAGCCATTTACCGCGTAGGGCAGTCACTTGAGCAGCTCCCGGCAATAAGGTTTTTCGTGCGGCACACCCAGCAGCTGGCAGACGGTGCCGCACAGTTCGGTCTGCTGCGGTTGGGCGGCCGGATCCATGCTGAACGCGCTGCCGAGGACGAACAGTGGTACTTCACGCTCCTCGGGCAGCAGGCCGTTATGCGAGCGATCGTTGTTCATGCCGTGGTCAGCGGTGATCAACACCTGATAGCCGCTGTCCAGCCAGGTGCGCAGGTAGTCGGCCAGCAGGATGTCGGCGGTCCGCGCGCTGTTGCGGTACTGCGCGCTGTCGAGGCCGTGCTTATGGCCGGCGTCGTCGATGTTCATGGGGTGGATCAATAGCAAATCTGGATCGTGGCGCACGCGCAGGCTTTCGCCATCGGCAAACAGGTGCGAGTCCGGATAGTGGTCGGCGTAATAGAAGTGGCCATGCTGGATGGGCAGTTCGGGTGCTTCGGTATGGCGATCACGCGCAGCCACGAAGGGCGTGCGGTTGTACAGCTCGCTGACCCAGTGATAGGCCGCCGCCGCAGTGCGCAATCCGCCCGCGCGAGCATAATGAAAGACACGCTGCTCGACCGACAGGCGCGAGACATTGTTGTGCACGATGCCGCTGTCGATGGGCGGCACGCCGGTCAGGATGCATTCGTAAAGCGGTCGCGACAGTGCCGGCAATTCACATTGCAGTTTGTAGAGCGCCGCCTTGGCGCTGCCGACATAGGCCTGCAGATGGCCCATGGCATGCTCGGCCACGCTGTAGTTGAGGCCGTCGAGTACAACCAGAATGACTTTGTGCGGCATGGGGCTGTTCCCGAAAATCGCCCTTGGCAGGCGTTGATCCTGCGCAAGCCCAGGGCACTACCGGCGCGAGCTTCATGCCCGCACCACCAGGACAGAGCCCGCTCGCGCGGGCTCACAGCGGCAGCTTACTGCTGCATCTCGACGATCACTTGCTCGTTCCACTGCTGTGGCAGCGCCTTGGAGCTCTTCTCCCACGCCTCAGGGTTCTTGATCGGCTTGACGTTCTTGTACTGCTCGTTTGGCAGCAACTTGGCCTTCACGTCGTCCGGCAGGGTGATGTGCTCGGCGCGAATCGGCCGCGCATTGCCGCGCGCCAGGTTGATCTGGCCGGCATCGCTGAAGATGTACTCGCGGGCCAGCTTGGCGGCATTGGGGTGCTTGGCGTATTTGTTGATGAGGGTGGTGTAGCCGGAAATCACCGAGCCGTCAGACGGGATCAACACATCGAAGCGCTTGGGGTCGATCTTTTCGCGGTAGCTCAGGCCGTTGAAGTCCCAGACCACACCCACTTCGACCTCGCCTTTTTCCAGCGTCTGAATGGTCGGGTTGGCCAGCGACAGGCGGCCTTGCTTGGCGAGCTCGGTGAACAATTGCAGGCCAGGAGCCAGGTTGGTTTCGTCTCCGCCACGGGCCAGCGCCGCCGAGAGCACGCCGTTGGCGGCTTGGGCTGCCGTGCTGACGTCACCGATGGCGACCTTGTATTTGCCTTTGCTCAGGTCGGCCCAGCTGTGCGGCTCGTCGCCTTCCTTGACCAACTGCTTGTTGATAATGAAGGCGATGGTGCCGGTGTAAGCCAGCGCCCAGTGACCGTCCTTGTCCTTGGCCCAGTCAGGCACTTGCGCCCAGGTGCTCGGCTTGTACGGCTGGGTCACACCCTTGGCGGTGGCGATGGGGCCGAAAGCGGCACCGACGTCGCCAATATCGGCGCTAGCGTTGTCCTTCTCGGCATCGAACTTGGCCACTTCCTGAGCCGAGCTCATGTCGGTGTCGATGTGCTGGAGCCCGAACTTGCTGGCCAGGTCGTCCCAGGTGCCCTTCCAGTTGGCCCAGTTGTCGGGCATGCCGACACTGTTGACAGCGCCTTCGGCCTTGGCGGCGGCTTCGAGGGCTGCCACGTCGGAGTCAGCGGCCATGGCGAGGTTGGATAAAGCGATGGTCGAACCCAGCAGTGAGGCGAGGAACAGCTTTTTCATCCGAAACTCCTTGAAGGACGTCGTTTTGATACGACTGAGACGAAGCGTTTGGTCTAGGTCAGCAATACCCGAGCCAATGTAGGCGCTGGCCATGACATTTTTATGTCGGCCGACGTTTTTGACTGCGCGCGGCCCGCTCCTGGGACTAGCGTAGACCATGATTCACGCCTTGATTTACGTGGTCTGCGTCGAATGTGCAGTGCATGTGTGAGCAGACTTGTCATCTGCCGTTCACGGATTGCGCCTAGTCTTCGCAAACGTTGCCGTTTACAGTGATGGCTATATCGACGCACTGGACTAGACCAGAAAGGAGCAGCCATGAGCGCGAGTGCACCTCGAGCGGTCACCGCCATCTGCCAGGCCTTGCAAGAGCAGATTGAGCACGGCTTGCTCTCATCGGGCTGCAAGCTGCCAGCCGAACGCAAGCTCAGTGAAGTCTTCGACACCACGCGCATCACCCTGCGCGAGGCGCTGGTGCAGCTGGAGGCGCGCGGGATGATCTATCGCGAGGAGCGCCGCGGGTGGTTCATCTCGCCACCGCGGCTCGATTACGATCTGGTCGAGCGCAGCCACTTCCATGCGATGGTCCGGGCTCAGGGGCGCGAGCCCTCTACGCAGCTGTTGTCGGCCCAGCGCGTGCCGGCCCCGGCGATGGTCTGCGACTGCCTGGGCCTTTCGCCGCTATCGAGTGTGGTGCGCATCAGCCGGGCGCGACGCATCGACGGGCGCCTGGTGCTGTATGTCGAACATCATCTGGATGCGCAGTACTTTCCGGATATCCTCGAGCACGACCTGAGCCTGCCGCTGACCGAACTCTATGCCCGGCACTACGACATCGAATACGGCCGCGTGCGTTTCGAGATGGCGCCCACGGCGCTGTATGGCGAGGCTGCGGCCGCACTCAAGGTGTCAGAGGGTAGCCCGGGCTTGCGCATCCTGCGCGTCAACGAAGATCGCCAAGGGCGGGTGATCGATTGCGATGTCGAGTACTGGCGTCACGATGCGATTCGGGTGCAGGTCGAAGTGGGGTGAACTTTGAACCTGCGATGCATTTACCGGCCTCATCGCGAGCAAGCTTTGCTCCCACAGTGTCGGCTGCACCTGAGTGCTACACCTGTGGGCAAGGCTTGCCCGCGAACAGGCCAGTCGGATCGATACACCTATTGCGCCGGCTGATCGTTGTCCTTCAACGCCTCGCCACTCGCCGCCGTCACCACTTGCACACTCAAACGCGGGGTCGCCAGGTCCAGGCCGTCCGCATCCAGTTGGCGCTTGAGCGCCAGGTTGAACGCCCGTGACACTTCCCACTGCTTGATCGGCGCGGTCTTGAAGCGCGCGCGCAAGATCGCCGTGCCGGACTCGAAACTCTCGACGCCCTGAAACTCCAGCGGCGACCAGATATTGCGGCGCTGCAACGGATCGCTGCGCATCTTCTGCGCCACGTCGCGCATGATCTTGATTGCGTCGTCGATGCCCATGCTGTGCGGCACCGCCACGCGAAAGATCGCGTAGCCGAATTCGCGCGAGTAGTTCTTGATGCTTTTGATCTCGCTGAACGGGATGGTGTGCACGATGCCGTCGATGTCGCGCAGGCGCACGGTACGAATGGTCAGGCCTTCGACGGTCCCCAGGTGACCGCCGACGTCGACGTAATCATCGATGGCCAGCGAGTCTTCGATGATGATGAACAGCCCGGTGATCAGGTCCGCCACCAGCGATTGGGCACCGAAGCCGATCGCCAGACCGATGACGCCGGCGCCGGCCAGCAGCGGCGTGACGTTCATGCCCATGTTGGCCAGGGCGACGATGGCGGCAATGATGAAAATCGCCACGAACAGCACGTTGCGGATCAGCGGCATCATGGTCTGCGCGCGGGTGTTGGCCAGGCCCTTGCGCGAGCGGGTGAGGGCGACGTGGATGCCGGTGTCGGCCAGAATCCACACCAGCCAGGCGAGAATCAGGGTGCCGGCCAGGCCGAACAGACGCACGCTGATATCGTGGCCGTCGCCTTCGGAAAAGCGAATGATCGACAAGCCCCACACCCGCAGCCCGAGCTCGATGAACACCAGCCAGATCACCAGATGCGCGAGGGTGTAGCCAAAGCCTTTCAGGCGTTCGGAGTACAGCGCGTGGCGCTTGTGGCCTTTGGCCGGGCGCAAAGAGTGGCGGCGCACCAGGCCGTTGATGACCATGCACAGCACCAGCAGCACCGTGCAGATCAGCGCTTGGCGCAGCGCGGTGCTGGCGTCGCCGGCGGAGAAGAACGTGGCGAACAGCGACACTGCTACCAGCACCAATGCCGGCAGATACCAGTAGGTGCCGAGCACCTCGATGGTGTCGGTCAGCGCGCGGCGACTGATGCGTCGTGCCAGGCTCTGGTTGCAGATCAGGTGGGCGATGGGCCGGCGAAAACGCAGGATGAACAGCCCGCTGGACAGCGCCGCCATGACGTTGGCAAGGGTCGCCGCGCTGTGCGCCAGATGCACCCCCAGGGCGGTGACCAGGCGTGGATCGCTGAAGGCTTCGCCAAAAGCGGCGAAGCTGCCGATCAGCCACAGCGGACGGAAGGCGCGGTGGCGCAGGATGTCCAGCGCGCGATGCCGATGCGGGCCGTCGAGCAGAGAGAAGGCAATGACGCAGATCGCCGAGAAACAGGTGCCGACCACCAGTGCGTAGGCCAGGACCATGGCCAGGCTCTTGCCCAGCGAAGTGGGCAGGGCGTAGCCGACGAAGATGGTGATCAGCAGCGCCACCAGCCACGGCCCCAGCTTTCGCAAGGCGAAGCGCAGCAGGTCGACCGTGCGCGGATGGCGTGGCAGTTCGGCACTGAGCCCGAAGCGTTGGCGGATGCGCTGGCTCAGCCAGATCAGGCTGTAGGCCAGCAGGCTCCAGATGGCGATCACCACCACGAAACCGGCGATGATCGGCGGCCATTCGTTCAGTGGCAGGGCCAGGGCCCGCAGCTCTTCGCCGGCCAGGGTAATTTCGTCACCCCAGCGCGAGAATGGGCTTTCGTCGCCGGAAAACTGCTGTTCGATCTGATGCAGGGTCGTGCCGATCAGGCCCAGCACGCCTTCTTCGGCAGGCGGTTGGGCCTTGAGCGTGCTGTCGCGCAGCTTTTTCAGATCGGCAAGCAATTGCGTGCGTTGCTGATCGTTTTCCAAGCCCTTGATCACTTCGTCCAGGGACTGGGCCAGGGGTTCAGTGGCCTGGGGTTGGGTTTTCTGCGAGCTCCCCAGCAGGCTCGGCAGGCCAGCGGCCTGGGCAGGCGGCAGGCATAGCAGGCAGGACAGCAGGAGGAGGGATAGGGTCAGCAGGCGCCGGCATGCAGCCATGAAGGTGGTTAACCTGTGTGAGGGGTGGGCAGCGGGTATTTTGTGCTGTCTGTCGCGGCCTCTTCGCGGGCAAGCCTTGCTCCTACCGGGTGGGAGCAAGGCTTGCCCGCGAACGGCCCCCGTGAGCCTTATGGCAACTCGCGGCTGGCGTAAAACGCGCCAAGCACCTTGACCAGATGCGCCAGATCCTGGCTCCCGGCCAGTTCGCGGATCGAATGCATGGCGAAGGTCGGCAGGCCGATGTCCACGGTACGTACGCCCAGATGGCTGGCCGTGATCGGGCCGATGGTCGAACCACAGCCCATGTCGCTGCGCACCACGAAGCTCTGCACCGGCACTTCTTCGGCCATGCACAGGTGGCGGAAAAAGCCCGCCGTCTCGCTGTTGGTGGCATAGCGCTGGTTGCTGTTGACCTTGATCACCGGTCCGGCATTGAGTTTCGGGCCGTGGTTGCCATCATGCTTGTCGGCGTAATTGGGGTGTATGCCGTGGGCGTTATCGGCCGACACCAGCAACGAGCGCTGAATGGTGCGCACATAGTCGTCACCGTCGGGCAGCAGGCGACCCAGGGTTTGTTCGAGCATCGGGCCATCGGCGCCACAGGCCGAGGCGGAGCCGACTTCTTCGTGGTCGGTGCAGATCAGCACGCAGGTCTCTTCGCCTTCGGCATTGAGCAGCGCCTGCAGGCCGGCATAGCACGACAGCAGGTTATCCAGGCGGGCGCCGGCGATGAACTCGCCGTGCAGGCCAACGACTGCCGCGGATTGCATGTCGTAGAAGCTCAGCTCGTAGTCCAGCACCACATCGGCGTTGAGGCCGTGTTCGCGCGCCAATTGCTCGGTAAGGATGGCGCGGAAATCGACACGCTCGTCACCGGCCACCTGGGCGAGGATCGGCGGCAATTCGGTCTGCTTGTTGATCGCCCAGCCGTCATTGGCCTCGCGGTTGAGGTGGATGGCCAGGTTGGGAATGATCGCAATGGGTGTCTTGAAGTCGATCAGCTGGCTTTCGACCTTGCCGTCGCGGCGGAAGGTCACTCGGCCGGCCAGCGACAGGTCGCGGTCGAACCAGGGCGTCAGCAAGGCGCCGCCGTAGACTTCGACGCCGAGCTGGAAAAAGCCCTGACGTTGCAGTTCGGGCTGCGGCTTGACCCGCAGGCAGGGGCTGTCGGTGTGCGCGCCGACCAGGCGGATGCCGCTGATCAGAGGCGAGTTGCGGCCCAGGCGGATGGCGATGATCGAGGAATCGTTGCGGGTCACGTAGTAGCGCCCGCCGGGCACGGTCTGCCAGCTGTCACGCTCGTCGAGGTGGTGATAGCCGGCGGCTTCGAGGCGTTGCACCAGGCTGGCGGTGGCATGGAAAGGTGTCGGCGAGGCCTTGAGGAATTCGATCAGGCCTTGGTTCAAAATGTCGTGCATGGTTCGCTCCAGACAGCAATGGCGCGAGTTTAACGTATTGAGGCTGGAGTTGCTTTGTCTGTACCGGCCTCTTCGCGAGCAAGCTCTGCTCCCACAGGTGTACGGCTCAGGTGGGAGCAAGGCTTGCCCGCGAAGAGGCCCTGCCGGCCGACGCAGAACCCCTAGAACGGCGCGGGGCACTCGAAGCGCAAGCGCTCGCCGGTTACCGGATGAGTGAACCCCAGCATCGCCGCGTGCAGGCACAGGCGCGGGTAGGCTGTCAGCGCCTCGCCTTCGGCATAAAGCCCATCGCCCAGCAGCGGATGGCCGATCGACAGCATATGCACCCGCAACTGGTGCGAGCGGCCGGTAATCGGTGTCAGTTCTACCCGGCTGTGAGTGCCCAAGCGCTCGATCACACGCCAGAACGTCAGCGCATGCTTACCGAATTCATGGTCCACCACGTGGCGGGGCTTGGTCGGCGGGTCGTAACGCAGCGGCAGGTCGATGCTGCCGCTGTCCAGCTCGGGTTGGCCCCAGCACAGCGCGGCGTAGGCTTTTTCGGTTTCGCGGTCATGAAACTGGCGCGACAGCTCGCGGTGGCTGTCCGGGTTGCGCGCCAGCAGGATGATGCCCGAGGTTTCCCAGTCCAGCCGATGCACGATCAGCGCTTCGGGGTAGCCGTTTTCCTGCAGGCGGGTGATCAGGCAGTCCTTGTTGTCGTCGGCCCGACCCGGCACCGACAGCAACAGGGTCGGCTTGTTGACCACCAGAAACGCCGGGTCCTCGTGGATGATGCGGATGTTCGACAGCGGCATGCTTTTGATATCTCTACAGGGCGCTAAAACAGCAACGGCGACTCGCGAGTACTCGATCGGGATCGAGTCTCGGAGCCGCCGTGGCGCCTGGTCCGGGTCGCTTAGCGATCGGGCAGGGTGATGTTGAGTTCCAGGATCGAGCAGCTGCCTTGGCTTTCCAGGGCGACCTGCACTTGATCGTTTTCGATGTTCACGTATTTGCGGATCACTTCTACCAGTTCCTTTTGCAAGGCTGGCAGGTAGTCCGGCGTTGTCCGTTGGCCACGCTCGTGCGCCACGATGATCTGCAGACGCTCTTTCGCTACCGACGCGGTATTACCCTTTTTGCGGTCCCGAAAGAAGTCAAAAATATTCATTCACGACCTCCGAACAAGCGCTCGATCCAGCCCTTCTTTTTCACATCGAGGAATCGATGCTCGACTTCCTTGCCCAGCAGGCGATCCACGGCGTCGCTGTACGCCTGGCCTGCATCGCTTTGATCATCGAGAATCACCGGCACACCCGAGTTGGACGCCTTGAGTACCGCTTGCGATTCAGGGATCACGCCGAGCAGGCGAATGGCCAGGATGTCCTTGACGTCTTCGACACCGAGCATTTCGCCTTTGCTGACGCGATCCGGATTGTAGCGGGTCAGCAGCAGGTGTTCCTTGATGGGATCCTCGCCTTTTTCGGCGCGGCGAGACTTGCTGGCCAACAGACCCAGCATGCGGTCCGAGTCACGTACCGAGGACACTTCGGGGTTGGTCACGACGATGGCTTCGTCGGCGAAGTACATGGCCAGGCTCGCGCCTTTCTCGATACCGGCTGGCGAGTCGCAGATGACGAATTCGAAGTCGGCCTTGAGCTGATTCAGCACCTTCTCGACACCTTCGAGGGTCAGCGCGTCTTTGTCGCGCGTCTGGCTGGCGGCCAGGACATACAGGTTCTCGAGGCGTTTGTCTTTGATCAGGGCCTGGCTGAGGGTGGCTTCGTCATTGACCACGTTGACGAAGTCATACACCACACGGCGTTCGCAGCCCATGATCAGGTCGAGGTTACGCAGGCCGACGTCGAAGTCGACGATGACAGTCTTGTGGCCGCGCAGGGCCAGGCCAGTACCAATGGCGGCGCTGGAGGTGGTCTTACCCACACCACCTTTGCCGGATGTAACGACGAGAATCTTGGACAAGGTGTATCACCCCTAGAGAAAAAGGATTGCTAGTCCCGAAAACATGACTTGAAAAAGCACTTGGGCAGCGGCGCTGGACGGCATATCCGATCAAACCAGGCTGATGCCACTGCGCTTTTGATTATGCGTAAAAAGGCCGCAGTATCCGTTAAAGACGGGTGATGTTCAACACATCTCCGGTCAAGCTGACTTGAACCGGCGAACCCCACAGCGGATCGCGGCGCAGGTCCTCGGAGACCTTGTATTGCCCGGCGATCGACAGCAATTCGGCGCCAAGATGCTGGCAGAAAATCCGCGCCTTGGTATCGCCCTTGATCCCCGCCAGCGCGCGGCCGCGCATTGGGCCGTAGACATGGATATTGCCATCGGCGAGAAGTTCCGCCCCTGAGCTCACCGAGGACACGACCACCAGGTCGCCGCCCTGGGCATAGATCTGCTGACCGCCACGTACCGGTGTGGTGATGACCTTGGTCGGCATGATCACCGGCTCGGGCGGTTTTTTCGGCGCCGGCGGTTCGTCCAGCGGCCGCTCGCGGGCGCCGGATGGCGGCAGCACGGGCAGGTCGATGGCGATAGCGGCGGCGATGTCCTCGATGCGGCTGGCGCGGATGGCCAGGGTACGCAGGCCATGTTGGCGGCACACGCGCATCAGCCCGGGAAGGTCGATGGCCCCTTCGCCGGGCGGCAATTTGTCGAGTGCCAGCACCAGCGGCGTGTTACTGAAAAAATTGGGTGCCTGGGCTACTTTGGCCGCCAACTGGCGATCCAGTCCTTCGAGATTGTTCTGCGCCAACTCGAGCACCGTGATTGCCAGCATGCTGCCTTTCAACTGGAACACGGGTGTCGAGTCTTGGAATTCTGTTTGGCTCATGGTCGGCAAGTCGCGCCTTGTTACGAAAAAAGTGCCGAGACTTATAGCGAGAACGCCTTCATGCCGCAACCCGTGATGAACCGATGTAGAATGCGCGGCCCGCTCCCAGCTCCGGAATTGTTAATGGATCGCCCGCGTTTTCAGCGTTATTTTCTTCACCCGCGTTTTTGGCCGCTATGGCTGGGGCTTGGCCTGTTGTGGCTGGTGGTGCAGCTGCCGTACCGCACGTTGCTGCGCCTGGGCCGTTGCCTGGGGCGGATCATGCTGCTGGTGTCGGCCGAGCGGCGCAATGTGGCGGCGCGCAATCTGGAACTGTGCTTCCCGGAAATACCGTTGGTCGAAAGGCAACGGATGTTGAAAGAAAATCTGCAATCGACCGGCATCGCTTTCTTCGAAATGGCCATGGCCTGGTGGTGGCCAAAGGCCCGTCTGGCGCGCCTCGCCCACATTGAGGGGCTCGAACATCTGCGCGATGCCCAGGCGGACGGGCAGGGGGCGATTCTCATGGCCTGCCACTTCACCACCCTGGAGATCGGCGCGGCGCTGCTGGGCCAGCGCCACACCATCGATGGCATGTACCGCGAGCACAAGAATCCGCTGTTCGATTACATCCAGCGCCGTGGGCGCGAGCGCCACAACCTCGATGCCCTGGCGGTGGAGCGTGAGGATGTGCGGGGGATGATCAAGCTGCTGCGCAAGGGCCGAGCGATCTGGTACGCGCCGGATCAAGACTACGGCGCCAAGCAGAGCGTGTTTGCGCCGCTGTTCGGCATCGAGGCCGCGACGGTCACGGCCACCAGCAATTTTGCACGCTTGGGCAAGGCGCGGGTCATCCCCTTCACGCAACAGCGTCTGCGCGATGGCAGTGGCTACCGCCTGGTGATTCATCCGCCAATGGAGGGTATTCCGGGGGAAAGCGAACTGGCGGATTGTGTGCGGATCAACCAGTGGGTGGAAGAAGTGATACGCGAGTGCCCTCAGCAGTACCTGTGGGCTCATCGACGCTTCAAGTCGCGTCCGCCCGGGTCCGAGAAGCTGTACGACAAGCGCAAGCGCTGAATAGGCCTTCGCGGGCAAGCCTTGCTCCCACGGGGGTATAACTCAAGATCGGCGGACATTGTGGGCAACGATTGATCGCGAAGTGGCCATCAGCGCCGACGCAAAAAAAGGCCGGGCCTGTTCACACAGGTCCGGCCTTTTTAGTTGCAGCCGTTTGATCAGTCGGCGATCTGCAACTTGCGCGACTCGGTGTAGATGTAACGCACTTTTTCGTATTCGAACGGGGTATTCAGCGAACCGTACCGGAAGTTGGTCTGGTAGCGGCGGTCAACCGTGCGCAATACATAGAGCTCCGGGTGGTCACTGCTGACCTGCGAGACATTGAGGAAGTTGATCTGCGATTCAGCCGCGAAGTCGAAGATCAAGCCGGTGGTGTCACGCACGTTCGAGGGGCCGAACGCTGGCAGCACCAGGTAAGGACCGGCCGGTACGCCGTAGTAGCCCAGGGTCTGCCCGAAGTCTTCCGGCTGGCGTTTGAGGCCCACGGCGGTCGCTGGGTCCCACAGGCCGAAGATGCCTACGGTGGTGTTCAGCAGCACGCGGCCAGTGGTGTCCAGCGAGCGGCCACCCTTGAACTGCAACAGGCTGTTGAGCAGGTTGCCAACGTCGCCGACGTTGTTGAAGAAGTTGCTCACACCGGTGCGCAAGAACCGTGGCGTGATGTAGGTATAGCCATTGACCGCCGGCAGCAGTACCCACTCGTCGAGCTTGTAGTTGAAGTGGTACAGGCGACGGTTCATCGATTCCAGCGGGTCATACACGTTCAGTGCGGTCATGGTCGAACGCTCGAACTCGCGTTGGTCCAGACCGGGGTTGAACTTGAGCGCCTTGTTCGGTTCGGTAAAGCCGTCTGCATCGGTCGTGCGCGGTGCGTCGTCAGCGTGTGCCAGGCCTGCGCAAAGCAGCGTCGCGGCGAAGAGGAATTTTCTAGCCACGGAAGAACTCCAGAATAGCGTCGCTGTTGACGCGGTAGTTGATGTTGCCGCAATGGCCGCCGTACGGGAAAACCGTCAGGCGATCGCCAAAGGTAGTGCGCAGGAAGCCGAGGTCGCCAGGGCCGAGGATCACGTCGTCGGCATTGTGGAAAACGGCGAGTTTGTTGTTGTCGTGCAGGTAGTCCTTGAGGGCGTACAGGCTGACCTGGTTGACCAGTTGCAACACGCTGCCGCCGTCGGTGCGGGCACGCCACATGGGGATGACCTGATCGGTCAGGTAGCAGTTGAAGTCGCACTGCAAGGCTTTACGCATGTAGGGCGTCAGGCTGGTGCCTTCGGTGATCTTGGTCTTGGGCGGGGTAATCAGGCCGCGACGGTTGATCAGGTCGGAGGTAAAGGCGATATCGGCCGCCGAGAAGCGGAACGACGTGCCGATCAACATCGCCAGTTGCTCGTTGGAGAGGTGCTCCTTGGAGTTCTGGAAGTCGTAGATCAACGCATCGTTGAGGTCGATGTAGCCTTTGTCCTGGAAGTAACGGGTCAGTTTGGCCAGCATCAGTTCATAGAACGTGGTGCTGTTGTTGATGCCTTTGACCTGCGTCTGTACCAGCTTGTCGAGGTTGGAGATCGACGTGTACAGGTTGACCGGCGGATTGAGCAGCAGGACTTTCTTGAAGTTGAAGCTGCGGCGAGTCTCGTCGAGCTTGCTGACGAAGGCCGCATCCAGTGCGCCCAGGCTGTAGCCAGTGAGGTAGTAATCGGTCACGGCCAGCTTGGGGTGCTGGGCACGCACGGCCTGCATGACACGGTACAGGTCTTCGGCGTCTTCGCTGGTGACGCCGGGGGTGGCGAACCGCGAGGCGGCGCTCATGAAGTCATAGCTGGTGGGCGACGACAGTTGCACCACGTTGTAGCCGGCCTGGTAGAACAGCTTCTTGAGAAACTCGTTGAGGCTGCTGGTATACGGGGCACCGGTACCGGCGATCAGGAAGATCAACGGTGCAGGGTGGTCCTGCTTGGCCAGGCGGTAGCGCAGTTTTTTCACGGCCCAGAAGTTGTCGGGCAGGATCTGCTCGCGCTCAGGGCGCAGGTTGAGGGTGTAATCGTCCTGATCGATGTCGCTGTCGGCCGGCAGCTTGGGGCGCAGGTCAGGCGGCGTCGAGGCGATCGTTGCCTCGAACGGGTTGTGCAGCGGATAGCCATAGGTGGCAGGATCGACATCCTTCGCCAACGCAGACGCACTCATTATGAGACCGCCCAGCAAGGCAGCGAAGCGCAATGATCGGAGCATGAATTAATTCCCTGGAACGGCAGATGCTGATTTTGATGTACGCAGGCTCAGACCATCTGGCTAATGGCAAGTTGCCAAGCGTTGCAATATTTAGTGCAAGAAAAGGGGGGACGCGGGTACGACCCCCGCGCGCACGATACACCGAATAGGCAGGGCGCTGACAGCGTTCCAGCTGCTTTTGCTTGCAAGGCTGCTCAAGGTGATTATGCTGTGCGACGATTTTCTCAGCCTGGAGTAGTGCATGTCCCGTCGGATGCCCCTGTGGATTGGCCTGGCCCTGTTGTTGCTGTGGGTTCTGCTCAGCTATGGCGTGCGCTATGGGCTGATGGAGAGCACCCAGTGGGTGGCGGCCTGTGTCGACGATCCCGATCGTTGGCAGTGCCAGGCGCGCTCGCACCTTGGCCTGATCATCTATCTGGGCGCGATCGGCTGGTCTGCCCTTGGGTTCGCCGTGCTCGGCTTCGTGCTGCCTGGGCGGGTGGGCAAGTGGCTGGCGGGACTCGGCCTGGTGGTCGGCGCGCCAGGGCTGGTGCTGTATAGCGCCAGCCTGTCGGTATTCGCGGTGGTCATTGCGGGATTACGTTTGGTTCGGCGCTGATTTTTTCGCCATCGATGATGGCCCCTTCGCGGGCAAGCCTTGCTCCCACAGGCGTGCATCTGTAGGAGCAAGGCTTGCCCGCGAAGGGGCCCTATCTGATTCAGCGCGTTCTAGCGACTGACCTTCACACACCGCCACAAGCCCAGCGCCAGCAGTGCGCTGACCAGGGCAAAGCCCCACGCCTGAGGGTTCTGCAGGCCTTCACGGGCCAGTTGCGGAATGATCCCGGCAGCGATGATCAGCGTCAACAGCAGGGTTTCGTTGCGTCGGACCCGCACCGGTCGCCATAGATAGACCAGCGCCGGTATCACCAGCGCCGCCGTGGGGAAACTGCGATAGCGGGGCTCGAACACCATGGTCAGCATCATCACCGCACCGGCGAAACCGGCGGCCATGGCCCAGGCGCCAGCGCGGGCTTGCAGCCAGGCCAGCAGGCGGGCGCGAGCCCCGGTGGGGCAAGCCACCGCCAGGGCGCCATGCACCAGCACGATGAGGTTCAGCGTCACCATCACCGCCGCCCATGCCCATTCCCCGGCAAACCGCGCCGTCACCCGCATCAGTTCACCCCAGATACCCAGGCTGGCGACGCCAACGCCCACCAGCAGTGGTAGCAGCGCCGGTTTGAGCCCCGATAGACCGCCCTGGCTGGCGGCTTGTGGACGCCCCGCGATGACCAGCACCAGCAAACCCAGCAACGCGCCGACGCCCAGCCATTGCGGCCAGAACGGCAGATTGCTCACCGGGCCTTCGAGCACGCCCTTGTTCTGCCGGTCGGCATCGAACAGCCCCCAATAGCCGCCCACCGCACCTTCGCTGGCGCGCTTCCAGGGCTGATCGAAGGCTTCGATCAGGTTGTAGTGCCAGCCGCGCTGCTCGGCCATGGCGACGAAACTGCGAATGAAGCGGGCCTCGTTGACCCGGCTCGGCAGCGCGGTCTGGCGCTGACGGCCTTCACTGGGCCAGCCGGTCTCGCCGATGACGATATCGCGCGGTGCAAAGCGCTTGGCGAAGTCGTCATGAACGTTGGCGACGTGGGCCAGGGCGTCATCGATACCGCTGGGCTTGTCTTCCCAGTACGGCAGCAAGTGGATCGTCAGGAAGTCCACTGCCTTGCCGACCTCCGGGTATTGATCCCAGAACTCCCAGACATCGGCGTAGGTGACCGGCTGCTTGACCTCGGCCTTGACCTGCCGAATCAACGCCACCAACTGCGCGCCAGTGACTTCCTTGCGCAGCAGCGCCTCGTTGCCGACGATCACTGAGGTGACGACGTCAGGGTTGGCATTGGCCGAAGCGATGAGCGCTTTGATCTCCAGCTGGGTATCGACCGGATTGCGGTTGACCCAGGCGCCCATCATTACCTTGAGGCCGTGCTTGCGCGCCAGATCGGGGATGGCTTCGAGCCCGGTCATGGAATAGGTGCGTATGCACTGAAAACGCGTGGCCAGCAGGGCCAGGTCGGCATCCATGCGCGCCGGGCGTACCTTGAGCGGCTGGTCGAACGGCGATTGATCCTTGTCGAACGGCGTATAGGACGCGCATTGCAGCTTGTGGCTGGGGCTGGCGGCATCGGCCAGGGTGACCGGCTTGCCCAAGCTATACCAAAAGGCACAGAGGGCCGCGAAGGCGATAAGGCAGGCAAGCAGATAGGGCAGCAGGGCAGAGCGAGCAGTGGGGGACATGATGGCGCCAGGCAGAAACACTGGGCGCATGTTACCCGTATTTGCGGCTGCCTTGAGCGTTGCCATGCAAGGTTCGGGCGATTTTTTGTTTCTTCTTCCCTAATGGCCCGGTGATGTCGTTTTCCACCCCGTCAAGGTCGCTGGCAGAGCAGGATGGTTGTGTCCCGAAGCCGATGATCAGTGCGTCGGGCGGGCTCATCAAGATAGCGCCGATGTGCCGAGGGCCGGCGATGGGCGTAATGGAGGCGCCTTGCACCAACACACAACATTCTCAGCGCTCGATACTGTCGAGCCCAGCCTTTTCGGGGAAGCAACATGAAAATGCGACGTTTTTTGGGAGCGGGTGCCGCTCTGGTTCTGGCCATGGGCACCAGCCTCGCCAGCGCTGATACCAAGCCTACGTTAAGCATCGGCTATGTCGATGGCTGGTCCGACAGTGTAGCGACCACCTTTGTGGCTTCCGAAATCATCAAGGAGAAACTGGGCTACGACACCAAGTTGATGCCGGTCGCTGCCGGGATCATGTGGCAGGGCGTGGCCACCGGCAAGCTCGACCTGATGCTGTCGGCCTGGCTGCCTGTGACCCATGGCGAGTACTGGGCCAAGAACAAGGACAAGGTCGTCGACTACGGCCAGAACTTCAAGGACGCCAAGATCGGCCTGATCGTGCCCGAGTACGTCAAGGCCAAATCGGTAGCCGACCTCGCTACGGATGACAGCTTCAAGAAGAAGATCGTCGGTATCGACGCCGGTTCAGGCGTGATGATCAAGACCGATCAGGCCATCAAGGATTACGGTCTGGACGGCTACAAGCTGGTGGCCAGCTCCGGCGCTGCCATGACCGCTGAACTGGCGCGTGCCGAAGACAAGCACGAATCCATTGCCGTCACCGGTTGGGTACCGCACTGGATGTTCGCCAAGTGGAAACTGCGCTTCCTGGACGACCCGAAAGGCGTTTATGGTGCCGCAGAGACAGTCGACAGCGTCGGCAGCCTGGACCTGGAGAAGAAAGCCCCGGAAGTGGTCGCTTTCCTGAAGAAATTCCAGTGGGCTTCGGCTGACGAGATCGGCGCCGTGATGCTCGCTGTCCAGAACGGCGAGAAGCCCGATGCGGCCGCCAAGGCCTGGGTCACTGCCCACCCTGATCGCGTCGCGCAGTGGACGGCTAAATAAGCTTTGCTCCACGTCCCTGAAAGGCCACCCTTCGCGGTGGCCTTTTTCATTTCAGCGTCCATACTCGCTATACGACTAAAGTCGTCTGGAATGCGCCTATGGCCAGCATACAGTGGCAACGTTCCAACCAATCTGTGCTGCTAGGACAAAAATAATGAACGACAGCATTTACAGCAAGATACAAGACAGCCCGCGCTTCAAGGAGCTGGTCTCCAAACGCGAGCGGTTCGCCTGGATTCTTTCAGCGATCATGCTTGGCCTCTACGCCGCTTTCATCCTCCTGATCGCTTATGGCCCACAAGTCATGGGGACCAAGATCAGTGCAGGCTCGTCGATCACCTGGGGGATCCCCATCGGTGTCGGTTTGATCGTCAGCGCTTTCATCCTGACCGCCATTTATGTACGGCGCGCCAACGGTGAATTCGATGACCTCAACAACGAGATCCTCAAGGAGGCGCAACAATGATCCCTGCATCGACCCGTACATTGCTGGCCACATTGGCGCTGGGCGCCATTGCCCCGGTCGCCTCCGCCGCCGATGCCATTACCGGCGCGGTGCAGAAACAACCGCTCAACATTCCCGCGATCATCATGTTCGTGGTGTTCGTCGGTTTCACCCTGTGCATCACTTACTGGGCATCCAAACGCAACAAGTCGGCCGCCGACTATTATGCGGCGGGCGGCAAGATCACCGGTTTCCAGAACGGCCTGGCAATTGCCGGTGACTACATGTCGGCGGCGTCGTTTCTGGGGATTTCCGCACTGGTCTATACCTCGGGTTATGACGGCCTGATCTACTCGATCGGCTTTCTGGTGGGCTGGCCGATCATTCTGTTCCTGATCGCCGAGCGGCTGCGCAACCTGGGCAAGTACACCTTCGCCGACGTGGCCTCGTATCGTCTCAAGCAAAAAGAGATCCGCACTCTGTCGGCCTGTGGCTCGCTGGTGGTGGTGGCGTTCTACCTGATCGCGCAGATGGTCGGTGCCGGCAAGCTGATCCAGCTGTTGTTCGGTCTCGACTATCACGTGGCGGTGATCATGGTCGGTATCCTGATGTGCCTGTACGTGTTGTTCGGCGGCATGCTGGCCACGACCTGGGTGCAGATCATCAAGGCGGTGATGTTGCTGTCCGGTGCGTCGTTCATGGCGCTGATGGTGATGAAGCACGTCAACTTCGACTTCAATGCGCTGTTTTCCGAGGCCATCAAGGTTCACCCCAAAGGCGAGGCGATCATGAGCCCTGGCGGCTTGGTCAAGGATCCGATCTCGGCGTTTTCGCTGGGCCTGGCCTTGATGTTCGGTACTGCCGGCCTGCCGCATATCCTGATGCGCTTCTTCACCGTCAGCGACGCCAAGGAAGCCCGCAAGAGCGTGCTCTACGCCACCGGTTTCATTGGCTACTTCTACATCCTGACCTTCATCATCGGTTTCGGCGCGATCCTGCTGGTCAGCACCAATCCGGCATTCAAGGATGCTGCGGGCGCCTTGCTGGGCGGCAACAACATGGCGGCGATACACCTGGCTGACGCAGTGGGTGGCAGCCTGTTCCTCGGCTTTATCTCGGCGGTGGCCTTCGCTACCATCCTTGCGGTCGTCGCGGGCCTGACGCTGGCCGGTGCCTCGGCGGTGTCCCATGACCTCTACGCCAGCGTGATCAAGAAGGGCAAGGCCAACGACAAGGATGAAATCCGCGTCTCGAAGATCACCACCATCGCTCTCGCGGTGCTGGCGATCGGCCTGGGCATTCTGTTCGAGAGCCAGAACATCGCGTTCATGGTCGGCCTGGCGTTCTCCATCGCCGCCAGCTGCAACTTCCCTGTGCTGCTGCTCTCGATGTATTGGAAGAAGCTCACCACGCGGGGTGCCATGATCGGTGGCTGGATGGGTCTGATCAGCGCCGTGGGCCTGATGATCCTCGGGCCGACCATCTGGGTGTCGATCCTGGGTCACGCCAAGGCGATCTTCCCCTACGAGTACCCGGCGCTGTTCTCGATGATCATTGCCTTTGTCGGCATCTGGTTCTTCTCGATCACCGACAAATCCACTGCCGCTGACGAGGAGCGGGCCAAGTTCTACCCGCAGTTCGTCCGTTCGCAGACCGGTCTGGGCGCGAGTGGAGCGGTTTCTCACTAAGCACATCGCAGGTATGAAAAAGGCAGCCAGATGGCTGCCTTTTTCATTGTGCCTGAACCCTATATCTTCCCGAGCAATACCAGGATCAGCAGGATGATCAAGACGGTACCGATGATACCCGATGGCCCGTAGCCCCAACTTCTGGAGTGCGGGAACACAGGCAGACCGCCCACCAGCAGCAGGATGAGGATGACGATAAGTATGGTGCCCATGGCGACTTCCTTATTTGGACTGTAGTTATGTTCGTCGGTCGGGACATTCATGACCGCTTACCAACTCCGACTCTGGTCTGTGAAAAAAAGTCATTTTATTACTGCACGATATTATTGCAGACGTTCGTCACCCCCTCGCACTCGGTGAGGGTGGGTTCTGCCCGCGCAGCTGTCAGGCGCTTCGCCGCCTGACATGAGGGATATTCAGGCCGTTGATAGTGGATTCGCCACGGCATGCGGGCAGCTAGTCTCGACTCATCAGTCAATGAAGAAGAGGGCGCTGCCCATGCGCATGATGATCACTGGGGCCGGCTCCGGGCTGGGGCGCGAGATCGCCCTGCGCTGGGGCCGTGAGGGTTGGCAGCTGGCGCTGTGCGACCTGAACGAAGCGGGGTTGCAGGAAACCCTGGTTCAGGTCCGCGCCGTTGGCGGAGACGGGTTTGCTCAGTATTGCGATGTGCGCGACTACAGCCAGTTGGTGGCGCTGGCGCAGCGCTGCGAGCAGCAATTCGGCGGCATCGATGTGCTGGTCAACAATGCGGGCGTGGCGTCGGGCGGTTTTTTTGCCGAGCTGTCGCTCGAGGACTGGGACTGGCAGCTGTCGATCAACCTCATGGGCGTGGTCAAGGGTTGCAAGGCCTTCCTGCCGCTGCTGGAACGCAGCCACGGGCGCATCATCAATATCGCCTCCATGGCGGCCCTGATGCAGGGGCCGGGCATGAGCAACTACAACGTCGCCAAGGCCGGGGTGGTGGCGTTGTCGGAGAGCCTGCTGGTGGAGTTGCGCGATGCCCAGGTGGGCGTGCACGTGGTCTGCCCGTCGTTCTTCCAGACAGCGCTGCTGGATTCGTTCCGCGGGCCGACGCCGACGATGAAGGCGCAGGTGGCCAAGTTGCTGGAGAGTTCGCCGATCTCGGCGGCGGACATCGCGGATTACATGTATGCCGAGGTTGCCCGCGGTGCGTTCATGATCCTGCCCCACGAGCAAGGGCGCGCCGCGTGGCAGCTCAAGCAGCGCCAGCCCCAGGCGCTTTATGACGAGATGGCGACCATGGCGACGCGCATGCGCGCTAGAAGCCCAGTTGCTGGTCCAGCCGAATAGCCTCTTGCAGGCCGTCGAGCAGTTTCTTGCGGACCTTGAGCTTGGTGTTGCGGTGCGCCGTCATGTTGATTTTTTTCAGTTGGTGCGCCGCTTTCAGCGCTTCTTCCATCAGCGCCTCGGGCTTGACCACTTTGTCGAAGAATCCGGCATTCAGCGCCGCTGCCGGATCGAACATCTCGGCGTTGATGACGGCGCGCTGGAAGGCCGAGCGACGCAGACGATCGCGGGCCAGTTCGATGCCAGCGTGGTGCATGGTCATGCCGATCATCACTTCGTTGAGGCCGATCTGGAACGGCCCTTCGACACCGATGCGGTAATCGCCGGACAGCAGCAGGAAGGCGCCCTTGGCCACGGCATGGCCGGAGCAGGCGATGATCACCGGATAGGGGTGGGCCAGCAGGCGCCGCGCCAGTGTCGAGCCCGAGGTGACCAGATCCAGAGCCTGCTGCGGGCCGCTGGTCATTACCTTGAGGTCGTAACCGCCCGACAGAATGCCCGGCTGGCCGGTGACGATCACTACGGCTTTGTCCTGCTCGGCCTGATCGAGCGCCTGGTTAAAGGCGGCGATGACTTCAGGCGACAGCGCGTTGACCTTGCCGTTATGCAGGCTCAGGGTGGCAATGCCGTCTTCGAGACGGTAGTCGATCAGCTCGCTCATGACGCGATTCCTTGTTATGAAGTGCAGCAGACGTTACCCACGCAATGGCCTGGCGTAAAGCGCCGTGACTGACTGGGCGGTCACGCTCGTGCATTAGCCTGCGTGCGTCGGGAAATCCCGGCAGGAGGCCAATCGGTATTAACCACATGAAAATTCTGCAAAAAACCTTTGCCATCTGCGGGGCTTTCGAATACATTAGCGCGCCTCGACAGACCTAACGGTTTGCCGAGATACGGTGAAGTGTCCGAGTGGCTGAAGGAGCACGCCTGGAAAGTGTGTATACAAGAAATTGTATCAAGGGTTCGAATCCCTTCTTCACCGCCATATTCGATACGCCCAAAACCCCCGGTAAGCCTTGGCTACCGGGGGTTTTTGGTTTTTGGAGTCGGTTGGGGCAGGGCCGTTTCAACCCCGCCTCAGGCCCCGAAGCCCCCATCGATCGTCAAGCTCGCGCCAGTGATATACCCCGCCTGCGGGCCCGCCAGGTAGGCAACGAAGTCAGCGATTTCCTCAGCAGTACCGTAACGGTCCAACGCCATCAACCCCAGCATCCCCGGAGCCATCTCGCCATCCGCCGGGTTCATGTCGGTGTCCACTGGACCCGGTTGCACGTTGTTGACCGTAATGCCGCGCGGACCGAGGTCGCGCGCCATGCCTTTGACCAGCCCGATCAGGGCCGATTTGCTCATGGCATAGGTGGCGCCGCCAGCGAAGGGCATGCGGTCGGCGTTGGTGCTGCTGATGTTGATGATGCGCCCGCCGTTGCCCATGTGCTGCAAGGCCGCCTGGCTGGCGACGAAGACGCTGCGCACGTTGATGGCCAACGTCTTGTCGAACTCGGCGAGGGACAGGTCTTCGACCGAACCCAGAGCCAGGACGCCGGCGTTGTTGACCAGAATGTCCAGGCCACCAAAGGCTTCAGCGGTGGCGGCGACTGCGCGTTGCACGGCTTGGGCGTCGGCGCTGTCGGCCTGAATGGCCAGGGCCTTGCCGCCGCCGGCGATGAGCTCGTTCTGCAGCGCTTCGGCCTTGGCCGCCGAGCTGACGTAGGTGAAGGCCACGCTGGCGCCATCGGCTACCAGGCGTTTGACGATCGCGGCACCAATGCCGCGGGAGCCGCCTTGGATCAATGCAACCTTGCCGGTAAGACTGGACATGATGTGTCTCCTGAAGTGGGCAGGGCGTGGTGCCCTGGTGTGTGGATGAGTATCGGTGCTGGATTACCTCTCGTGTAGACCCTGATTGGCATGTTCTGTGTAAACTTGAAGTTTATAATCGGCGAGCAGCCCTAAGCTGCCTGGGACTGGGAGTCTAGTCGTGGAAAACTTCGGCAGCATTGAAAGCTTCATTCGCAGCGCCGAAGCCGGCAGCTTTGCCGAGGCCGCGCGGCGGCTGAGCCTCACGCCAGCGGCGGTCGGCAAGAACGTCGCCGGTCTGGAAGCGCGCCTTGGCGTGCGGCTGTTCCTGCGCAGTACCCGGCGCTTGACCCTGACCGAGGCCGGCCAACGTTTCCTGGCGGAAGTGAGTGGCAGTTTTGCCATTATCCAGAACGCCGTGGCCAACCTGGCGAGCGCCGAAGGGCAGCCGGTGGGCACCCTCAAGGTCAGCATGGGCCTGGTGTTCGGGCGTTTGTACATCGTGCCGCTGTTGGCGGCATTTCTGGCGCGCTACCCGGGCATCAGCGCCGATTGGCATTTCGATAACCGCCAGGTCGACTTGATCGGGCAGGGCTTCGATGCGGCCATCGGTGGCGGTTTCGAGTTGCCACCCGGCGTCGTGGCGCGCAAGTTGGCGCCGGCGCATCGCATTCTGGTTGCCGCCCCCAGGTATTTACAGCGCCATGGCGGCTTGACGCATCCCGATGACCTGCACGCCGCCGACGGTATCCTCATCCGTTCGCCGCAGACTGGCCGGGTGCGCAATTGGCCGCTGACTCACCGGACTCAGGAGCAATGCCCGCTGCGCCTGAACCCGCGCATGACCATGAGCGACTCCGAGGCGGCCTGCGCGGCGGCGGAGCAGGGGCTGGGCATCGCCTTGGTAAGCATGCCGTTCGCCTTGCCTTACTTTGAGCGCCATAGCCTGGTGAGGGTCTTGCCGGATTGGTACGTAGACGATGGCAACATCTCGCTGTACTACGCCGAGCACAAGCTGCTGCCCGGCAAGACCCGCGCCTTCGTCGACTTTGTGATCGAGCAGTTCAAGGCGCAGGGCTTGTATCAGCGCTTCAGCGCGGTGTAAGGCGCTCAGGAGATCCCGATGATTTCCGAATGCTGAAGACTGTTGCCGATGCGAACACTCACCTCATCACCCGCGAATTTGCCCAGTAACGCCATGCCCAACGGCGCGAGGGGCGTGATCACGGTCACGATTGCGCCATCGAGCCTCAGCGTGAGCCCGGCGGCGTCGGGGCCGAGGAAGACTTGTTGGCGCTCGCCGTGGGTGTTCTCCAGATCGATCAGCGCGCCGACCTGGATACCTACCGCAGCGTCGTAGTCGCGCAGTGTCAGGCCTTGATACTTCAGCAGCGCCTGGCGGATTTCTTCGGTGCGGCGCGCCTGCCCCGTGGCCAGGTAGGAGGCTTCGAGGCCCAAAGTATCGTATTTGTTTTCGGCGACGTTTTCCTCGTGCGTCGCGGTTTCGTAGGCGGTCTGCGCGGCGCGCTGAGCAATATCGAGGTTACGCGCCAGGGTCGCGGTGATCAGTTCGAGCAGTTGCGTTTTAGCCATGGTCAGTTGCAAAACATCAGTACGTTGCCGCGGCTCTTGTCGCTGGGCGCGGTTTGCGCCTGCTGCAACCAGAACTGGCACTTGGGGTTGGCGAAATTATCCGGGTTGCGCCGCGCCTGCTCCACCGCATCAGAAGTTTCCTGACGGCTGAGGTTCTCCTGATACTGCTCGAACATGTGGTTCTGAGTGGCCAGGGCGGGATCGCTGGGGATGGCTGGCAGGGCCGGAGCCTGGGGCTGGCGAATGCTCTGCGGGGTGGTGAGGTTGCTGATTGCGGCGGGCGCCTCGATCGGCGTGTACAGGGTCTTGTAGATCAGCCAGGCACTCAGGCCCAAGGCCATGAAGCCTAGCCAGATGCCCAGGGCGATGATCAGGACCAGGCGCAGGGGGCGTCTGGAGCGCACAGGCAACTCGCGGCTTTTGCTGAGAACAGGCATGACAGCCTCCTGGCGTTGGCGTGGATTGCAGGCTGGAACCGGCGTGCGGGGCTACGTCTGTGGACCCGCTGCCCGGCGTGCAGTTCGGTGAATACAGCATGAAACCTGTTGACGTAAAACATTGTTGCACGGGTGGCGGCTCGATTATCTGCTTTGCTGCTGTTGTCGACACGCAAAACTGCGGACAATGCGCGGTTTGGCTTACTGGGCCGATTTTCCGAGCCGATCGATCGTCTCAAGGGAACAGCATAATTGGTGTCTGACATGAAAGCTTCCTGGGATATCTTTTGCAGCGTCGTCGATAACTACGGAGACATCGGCGTGACCTGGCGCCTGGCCCGTCAGTTGGTGGCCGAACATGACCTGCAGGTGCGCCTCTGGGTGGATGATCTGGCCTCGTTCGTGCCCCTGTGTCCGACGGCCGATCCGCAGGCGGCGCAGCAATGGCAGGCGGGCGTCGACGTGCGTCAGTGGCCATCGGTGTGGCAGAGGGTCGAGATGCCTGACGTGGTGATCGAAGCCTTCGCCTGCAAGCTGCCGGTGGATTATGTCGATGCCATGGCCCGATCCACCCCGGTGCGCCTGTGGCTCAATCTGGATTACCTGAGTGCCGAAGAGTGGGTGGGCGGTTGCCACGGACTGCCGTCGCTGAAAACCGCTGGCTACCAGAAGTATTTTTTCTTCCCGGGGTTTCAAGCCGATACCGGCGGGTTGTTGCGCGAAGCGGGCTTGCTCGACCAGCGTCGCCAATGGCAGCAGGATCCGGCCAGGCGACAGGCCTTCCTGGCACAGTGGGGTGTGTACGTAGCCGCCGAGGCGCGATTGATGTCGTTGTTTGCCTACGAGCATCCCCAGATACCCGGATGGTTGCAGGCCCTGGCCGAGGATTCGCGGCCGACCCATCTGCTGGTACCCCGTGGGCGAGTGCTGGGTGACGTCGAGCGCTGGCTCGGCGACGGGCCATTGCTGCTTGACGAACCCCGCCAATGTGGGGCGCTGACCCTGCAGTTGATGCCGTTCGTCAGTCAGAATGACTACGATCGCTTGCTCTGGTGCTGCGACTTCAATGCTGTGCGCGGCGAAGATTCCTTTGTTCGCGCGCAGTGGGCGGGGCGACCACTGGTCTGGCATATCTACAAGCAGGAGGAGTATGCCCACTGGGAAAAGCTCGAAGCCTTTCTGGCCCTCTACACTCAAGGGCTTGGGCCCGCTGCCGAGGCCGCGACGCTGAGTTTCTGGCGGGCCTGGAACATGGAACAGGACATCGCCGAGAGCTGGCGGCAGATGCTGGCCAACTGGCCAGAGCTGACGACCCATGCTCAAGCCTGGAGCGATGAAAAGGCCCGCCAGGCGGATCTTGCCATGGCGCTGGTGCAGTTTCATCGAAATTGGCTATGATATGCGGCCTGGAATTTTGTAATCCCCACCCTATTCGGAAGTTTGTAATGAAAACTGGTAAAGAGCTGAAACCCGGCACCGTGATCCGTCTCGAAAACGATCCTTGGTTGGTGCAGAAAGCCGAATTCACCAAATCCGGTCGTAACAGCGCGATCATGAAGACCAAGCTGAAGAACCTGCTGACCGGCTACAAGACTGAAATCGTCTACAGCGCCGATGACAAGCTGGACGACGTGATCCTGGACCGCAAGGAAGCCACCCTGTCTTTCATCAGCGGTGACACCTACACGTTCATGGACACCACCGACTACACCATGTACGAGCTGAACGCCGAAGACATCGAATCGGTTCTGCCATTCGTTGAAGAAGGTATGACCGACGTCTGCGAAGCCGTATTCTTCGAAGACCGCCTGGTATCCGTCGAACTGCCGACCACCATCGTCCGTGTCGTCGACTACACCGAAGGCTCCGCTCGCGGCGACACTTCGGGCAAGGTCATGAAGCCTGCCAAGCTGGCCAACGGCACTGAGCTGAGCGTTGCCGACTTCATCGAAATCGGTGACCGCATCGAGATCGACACCCGCGAAGGCGGTTCGTACAAAGGTCGCGCCAAGTAATTGCGGACCCGTTGACTGATAACGCCCTGGCGAATCAGCGCACACAAAAAACCCGACGCGAGTCGGGTTTTTTTATGAGCGCTGAAAACCGAACGTCAGACGCTGACGTGCAGGCGTACATCGACATTGCCGCGGGTGGCGTTGGAGTACGGACACACTTTGTGGGCAGCGTCCACCAGGCTCTGCGCCTGGTCTTGAGTCAGGCCGGGCAGGCTGATGCGCAGATCGATGTCGAGGCCGAAACCGCCTTCGATCTGGCCGATGCCGACTTCAGCGGTGATTGCTGTATCGGCCGGCAGAGCGGCTTTGGTTTGACCGGCAACGAACTTCAGTGCGCCGATGAAGCAAGCCGAGTAGCCCGCCGCGAACAGCTGCTCAGGGTTGGTGGCCGCGCCGCCGGCACCGCCCAGTTCCTTGGGGGTGGCCAGTTTGACGTCAAGGATGCTGTCGCTGGAAACGGCACGGCCGTCGCGGCCACCGGTGGCGGTTACAGTAGCGGTATAGAGCGTTTTCATGGATTAGTCCTCAGTCGTGAGTGTCTGGTTCAGGGCGGGCTCGCCCTTGGGTACGAAATAAATGTATCGCGCTAATATTTAATGCGCAAGATAAAAAATCAAGATTGCCGACGAATGGTCGGCCTTCTCTTACTGGTTTATAGGCTGCCCTGCAGGTGACCACGTAGCCCCAGCAGCTGCTTTTGCAACGCTTGCAGTTGTTCGACCGTCATGCCACTGGCGCTGAGGATGCACTGCGGCACTTCCTGGGCGCGGGTCTGCAACGCGCGTCCCTGTTCAGTAAGCTTGACGATCACCACGCGCTCGTCGTCCTTGCTGCGGGTGCGGCTCAGCAGGCCTTCGGATTCCAGGCGCTTGAGCAACGGCGTCAGCGAACCCGGGTCGGTCAGCAGGCGGGTGCTGATTTCACCCACGGTGAGGCCTTCCTGTTCCCACAGCACCATCATGGCCAGGTATTGCGGGTAGGTGAGGCCCAGTGCCTGCAACAAGGGCTTGTAAACCTTGGTCATCAGCAACGAGGTTGAATACAGGGCGAAGCACAACTGGTTGTCGAGCAGCAGGTCCTCGCAAGGTGCCGAGGTCTCGGGTGCAGCAGGAGAGTTCGCGCTCATACGGATCCTTGTTTCAGTGGTACGCGCATATTTAGCGTTCTTGGTTTTAATGTTGCAGCTCATTGAAAGCGCCGCCATGGGTCTCGGGCGGTGATTGTAAATTTCGAACCGTAAAGTCTGTGAGAGTTCGTTCGAGTTTGCGCGCCATTATCCGGCGCGCTGAAAATGCTCACCCCAATGCCCTGATCGCTACAGCTTGAAGCCCTCGGCGATGTGATCGGCCAGGCATTCGGTCATGGGAGATTGAGTCGCCGGGTTGCGCAATAACATGATGTTGGCGGTGGGCAGCAGGGGCAGGCCTTCGCGTTCGCCGAGGATGCGCATGTCTGCGGGTATCAAGCTCTGTAGCTGCGCAGTCACTGCCAGGCCAGCGCTGACCACGGCCATGATCGCCGAAAGACTCGGGCTGGAGTAGGCGATCCGGTAGGGCTTGTCGCCGGCATCCAGGGCATTGCACGCCCACTCGCGGCAAAAACAGTCGGTGTTGAACATCGCCAGCGGCATCGGCTGCTGTTCGTGGGGGGCGAAGCCATTGGCCTCGGCCCAGACAAAGCGCTCATGGCGCAGTAACTGGCCGATCTCGCTCCCCGGCCTGCGGGTGACGATGGTCAGGTCCAGATCGTTGCGCTGGAGCAGCTGTGTCGAGGTTTCGCAATGGACTTCGACCTGAACCAACGGGTAGGCCTGAGCGAACCCCGATAGAATCCCGGGCAAAAAACGCATGGCGTAATCATCCGGCGTGCCGACGCGCACGGTGCCGACCATGTGCGGCTCGCGCAGGGTAGTAAACACCTCGCTGTGCAGCTTGAGAATGCGTCGAGCGTAGCCGAGGAGGATCTGGCCCTCGGCGGTCAAGCGTAGCTGGCGGCCATCGCGCTCGAACAACTGGCGCTGCAGAACGTCTTCTTCCAGCCGCTTCATCTGCATGCTGACGGCGGACTGGGTGCGATTGATTTTTTCTCCGGCCTTGGTGAAGCCGCCTTCATCGGCAATCGCCACAAAGGTGCGCAGCACTTCGGAGTCGATGCTCTGATACTGGGACATGGATCAATCTCCGAGATGTATTGCATAAAAAACATTCGTTGGATTGATCTTATCCGCAGCCGGACACTGATGCCATCCCAACTGGAGAGCGCAATGATGAAAGGTCAACGTGGATTCGTGCAGGTCGAGACCAGAGAGTGCGGCGATGTTCCGCGCCAATCCCGCTGGAAGGCGCTCTGCCAGCGCATGGCGCGTTGGTATCAGCTTGGCCAGCAGCGCCGCACCCTGGCGGCCCTCAGCGACAGCGCGCTGAAGGATCTTGGCCTGAGTCGCGCCGATATTCATGATGAGAGTGAGCGGCCGTTCTGGGATGATCCGCTGAAAAAATGACACAATCGTTTTTTTGATCGTGCCGAGCGAGCTGGTGGAAGACATCCCTGAGTCCGATAACATCCCTGAACAAGCCCCGCGCGAGCGCATCGAGCGGGTATTGGCCGAAGTCCATGATGCCTATGGCATGATCCGCGTGCTGGAAGTCGAGGATTATCGTTTCCTCGAATTCGGCGATGCCATCGAGCAAAGTTGCGTGTTCACCGCCGATCCCAGCTGGCTGGAATATGACTACACGCGCGCCATGCTGATTGGTGCGCTCTGTCATCAGGCGCCGGAAAGCGCGCTGTTCCTTGGCCTGGGCGCCGGCACCTTGACCCAGGCGTGCCTGAAGTTCCTGCCGCTCGAGGACGTCGAATGCATCGAACTGCGCCCCGATGTACCGCGGCTTGCCCTGGAATATCTGGGGCTCGACGATGATCCGCGGCTGTACCTGCGGGTCGGCGACGCCCTAGAGCTACTGCCGAGCGCGGAGCCGGCGGATTTGATCTTCGTCGACCTGTACACCGACCATGGCCCAGGCGTCGGGCATCTGGCCTGGCGGTTTCTGGAAGATTGCCAGAAGCACCTCAACCCCGGTGGCTGGCTGGTCATCAATCAGTGGGCGGGCGATGACGGCAAGCCGCTGGGCGCGGCGCTGCTGCGTGGCCTGTATCACCGGCATTACTGGGAGTGCCCGGTGACCGAGGGCAATGTGATCCTGATCATCCCGGCCGATCTGGAACAGCACCTGGATTTCGACGGGTTGCGGGCGAGGGCGACGGCCTTGGCGCCGCAGTTGGGGTATTCACTGGATCGACTGATCAATGCGGTGCGTCCGGCGAGCTGATCCCTGGCACTCTTCGCGGGCGTGACGATGGCCGCCGACGATCGGTCGGTGTTGCCGGCTTAAACGATTTAGCCCGCTAGCAGGCGGCTCAGGGCCTCGACGCCGCAGGGGATATTCCCACGCCGGCTGCGCCAAGGTTCGCGTGGCGCTGACGGCAATAAAAAACTCTCACGTAACAGCCGATTTCAGGTATAGTGCGCGCCGGTCTTTAACAGGGCCGCGTTCAGGTAGCGTAATACACCGACACACAGCTTTTGCTGTGTTCGCATTGCGAACATCTCCCTGACGATTCTTTCATTCAATCGTTTTCGCAAATCCCCGCCGACAAAGCTGCCAGGGTGACTCTCGAGTCTTACACGGCATGCGCAGCTTTGGAGCATGGGTCTTTGCGGATGCACTTAGAGGCAGACCCATGACCCAGGAAACCGGCGGCTTCGCCAGTCTCGGACTTCACCCCACTATTGTTGCAGCCGTCGTCGCGACTGGCTACGAAGAGCCTTCGGCTATTCAGCATCAATCGATCCCGATCATTCTCGCCGGTCATGACATGATCGGCCAGGCACAGACAGGTACCGGCAAGACTGCCGCCTTTGCTCTGCCTATTCTGAGCCTTATCGACCCGAGCAAGCGCGAGCCGCAAGCCCTGATCCTGGCGCCAACCCGCGAGTTGGCGCTGCAAGTAGCAACCGCATTCGAAACCTATGCCAAGCAGATGCCTGGCGTAACCGTGGTTGCAGTATATGGCGGCGCCCCGATGGGCCCGCAGTTGAAAGCTATCCGCAACGGCGCGCAAATCGTCGTCGCGACCCCGGGTCGTCTGTGTGACCACCTGCGTCGTGATGAAAAAGTCCTGGCCACGGTTAATCACCTGGTCCTCGACGAAGCCGACGAAATGCTCAAGCTGGGCTTCATGGATGACCTGGAAGTCATCTTCAAGGCCATGCCTGAAACTCGCCAGACCGTACTGTTCTCGGCAACTTTGCCGCAGTCGATCCGTGCGATCGCCGAGCGTCACCTGAAAGACCCGAAACACGTCAAGATCCAGACCAAGACGCAAACCGTTACCGCGATCGAGCAGGCTCACCTGTTGGTTCACGCTGACCAGAAGACCTCCGCTGTCCTGCGTTTGCTGGAAGTGGAAGAATTCGACGCGCTGATCGCCTTCGTGCGCACCAAGCAAGCCACCCTTGACCTCGCCAGTGCGCTGGAAGCGAAAGGCTACAAGGCGGCCGCGCTGAACGGTGACATCGCCCAGAATCAACGTGAGCGTGTAATCGAATCCCTCAAGGATGGCCGTCTGGACATCGTCGTCGCTACCGACGTCGCTGCCCGTGGTCTGGATGTACCGCGCATCACTCACGTGTTCAACGTCGACATGCCGTACGATCCAGAGTCCTACGTGCACCGTATCGGCCGTACTGGCCGTGCCGGTCGCGAAGGTCGCGCTCTGTTGCTGGTGACTCCACGTGAGCGCCGCATGCTGCAAGTGATCGAGCGTGTAACTGGTCAAAAGGTTGCCGAAGTTCGCCTGCCAGATGCTCAGGCCGTTCTCGATGCCCGCATCAAGAAACTGACCAACAGCCTGGCGCCGCTGGTTGCCGATGCTGAAGAGACTCACGGTGATCTGCTCGATCGTCTGACCGCTGATATCGGTTGCAGCCCGCGTGCCTTGGCCGCTGCGCTGCTGCGCAAGGCCACCAATGGCCAAGCGCTGACCCTGGGTGCAGTCGAGAAGGAGCAGCCACTGGTTCCGACCAGCGCTCCTCGCGAACGCACCTCGGGTGATCGTCCTGAGCGTGGTGATCGTGAGCGTCGCGCGCCTGTGCCTTTGGGCGAAGGCCGTGCACGTTGCCGTACCGCACTGGGTGCTCGCGACGGTATCGCCGCGAAGAACCTGCTGGGTGCCATCCTCAACGAAGGCGGCCTGGCCCGCGAAGCGATCGGCCGCATCCAGGTGCGCGATAGCTTCAGCCTGGTCGAGTTGCCGGAAGATGGCCTCGAGAAGCTGCTGAGCAAGCTCAAGGACACTCGTGTTGCCGGTAAGCAGTTGAAGCTGCGCCGTTATCGCGAAGACTGATTCCTGGTGAATCAGTGAGCTGAAACAAAAAATCCCCGATCAGTGATGATCGGGGATTTTTTTATGCCTGGACGTTTATCTGTGTAGCGTTGGTCAGTCGAAGCGGTAGATGTCCATGCCCAGCGCGCCCAAGGTGAACCCTTGATGGGCGATGCTGAAGCGCTCACCAGCACCATAGGCGAAGTAGAGGGGCAGCAGATGCTCGTCGCTCGGGTGATTTCGCACCGCGTGCGGGGCCCGCTGGCGATAATCCAGCAAGGCTTCGCGGTCCTCGGTATTGAGCTTGTCGACCATCCAGTCGCGAAATTCCAGCGCCCACGGTGTAGCCAGATCCGGGCCGGCCTGCCAGCTCAGCTCGCGCAGGTTGTGGGTAATGCTGCCAGAGCCGATCAGCAATACGTCCTGATCACGCAGCTGCGCGAGGATCTGCCCGACTCGCGCCTGCAGCGCAGGGCCTTCCCGGCTAGGCAGTGACACCTGAACCACTGGGATGTCGGCGTCGGGGTACATCAGCGACAGCGGCACCCAGGCGCCATGGTCGAAGGGGCGGGTAGGGTCCAGGCGCGCAGGCAGGCCGGCGTCGATGAGCAGCCGCGCGACTTCGGCGGCCAAGGCTGGCTGCCCTGGCGCCGGATACTGGACTGCAAACAGCGCGGGTGGAAAGCCACCGAAGTCATGCCAGGTCTCGGGGTGTTCGCCGCTGGCGACCAGCAGTTCGCGGCTTTCCCAATGCGCCGATACCAGCACGATCGCTTTCGGGCGCGGCAGCTCGGCGGCCAATCTTGCGAGGGCAGGGCCGCTGGCGCCCGGTTCGAGCGCCAGCATAGGTGAGCCGTGGGAAATGAACAGGCTGGGTAGCATGGCCGTGGTCCTGGAGTTGAGATAGGACTATCTTGGCGCAGGTGATTGATCAGAATCCAATATAAGTTTTGCGAGTGTCCTATCGGATTATCCGATTCAACCGCTTGTGTAACGAGGAGGTTTGCTCTCGATCCGGTATGTCAGCCACATCAATGTGGCTGACACGATTTTGGCGGCAGGCCCGCTCGCACCGGGATGTATCAACCGCGGCGGCGCAGCGCCTCAATGCGTTCTTCCAGTGGGGGATGGCTCATGAACAGCCCCGCCAGACCATGCTTGAGGCCACCGTTGATGCCAAAGGCGGTCAGGGTATCGGGCATGGTCACTGGCAACCCCTGCTCGGCGCGCAGCCGCTGCAGGGCGCCGATCATTGCGGCCGTGCCAGCGAGACGGGCACCGGCTTCGTCGGCGCGGAACTCGCGTTTGCGCGAGAACCACATAACGATGATGCTGGCCAGGACGCCCAATACCAGTTCGGCGAAGATCGTCGCGATGAAATAGGCCATGCCCCGGCCTTCTTCATTCTTGAAGATGACCTTGTCGACGAAGTTGCCGATGATGCGCGCGAAGAACATGACGAAGGTGTTGACCACCCCCTGCACCAGCGCCAGGGTGACCATGTCACCGTTGGCCACATGGCCGATCTCATGCGCCAGCACCGCCTTGACTTCGTCGGGCGAAAACCGCTCAAGCAAGCCCTGGCTGACCGCAACCAGTGCGTCGTTGCGGTTCCAGCCGGTGGCGAATGCATTGGCCTCGTAGGCCGGAAAGATGCCGACTTCGGGCATTTTGATCCCGGCTTCACGCGACAGTTGTTCGACGGTCTGCAGCAGCCATTGTTCATGGCGCGTGCGCGGTTGGCTGATGACCTGGGTGCCCGTGCTCATTTTCGCCATCCACTTGGAGATGAACAGCGAGAACAGCGAGCCGGCGAAGCCGAACACAGCGCAGAAGATCAGCAGCTGATGGAGGTTGAGGTCAACGCCGTTAGCCGCCATCACCCCGTTGAAGCCGAACAGGCTCAGGGTGATGTTGGCAATCAACACGACCGCCAGGTTGGTGGCCAGGAACAGCAGGATGCGCATCATGGTTGTTACGTTCCTCACGGATAAAATAGGTAGCGTGCTCGGGTATATAAGGCGGATACCCGAACGATTCAACCAGCCGACTATTTCAAACTGTGTCCCGGTGAATTTTCTTACACCTTTGGAGGACGTTTCCTACAAGCGTGGCGCCCGCTGCAGGCGCTGTTCCGGGGCCTTACTGGCGATACGACTTGAGGAAATTGCCGATGCGACCGATGGCTTGTTCCAAGTCGTCGACGCGCGGCAGTGTGACCACGCGGAAGTGATCCGGCCATGGCCAGTTGAAGGCCGTACCCTGCACCACCAGCAGTTTTTCCGAGAGCAGCAGGTCGAGTACGAACTTTTCATCATTGAAGATCGGGCACACCTTGGGGTCGATGCGCGGGAAGGCGTACAGCGCCCCCATGGGCTTCACGCAGCTGACACCGGGGATATCGTTGAGCAGCTCCCAGGTACGGTTGCGCTGCTCCAGCAGGCGACCGTTGGGCAGCACCAGATCGTTGATGCTCTGGTAGCCGCCCAGCGCCGTCTGGATGGCGTGCTGGCTGGGTACGTTGGCGCACAGGCGCATGTTGGCCAGGATGTCGATGCCTTCGATGTAGCTCTGGGCGTTGTGCTTGGGGCCGGAGATGGCGATCCAGCCGGAGCGGAAGCCCGCGACGCGGTAAGACTTGGACAGGCCGTTGAAAGTCAGGCAGAGCAGATCCGGGGCCAGCGAGGCGGTGCAGATGTGCACGGCGTCGTCGTAGAGGATCTTGTCGTAGATTTCATCGGAGAACACCACCAGATTGTGCTGGCGGGCGATTTCCAGCATCCCCAGCAGCACCTCTTTGGAGTACACGGCCCCGGTCGGGTTGTTGGGGTTGATGATGACCATGGCCTTGGTGTTCGGCGTGATCTTGGCCTTGATGTCATCCAGATCGGGCCACCAGTTGGCCTGCTCATCGCACAGGTAGTGCACGGCATTGCCGCCCGCCAGGCTCACCGAAGCGGTCCACAGCGGGTAGTCCGGCGCCGGGATCAGGACTTCGTCACCGTTGTTGAGCAGCGCCTGCAAGGACATCACGATCAGTTCCGAGACGCCGTTGCCCAGGTAGATGTCTTCGATGCCGACACCTTCGACCTGCTTCTGCTGGTAGTACTGCATCACCGCCTTACGCGCGCTGAACAGCCCCTTGGAGTCGCTGTAGCCCTGGGAGGTGGGCAGGTTGCGAATCACGTCCTGGAGGATTTCCTCGGGGGCTTCGAAGCCGAACGGCGCCGGGTTGCCGATGTTCAGCTTGAGGATGCGGTGGCCTTCTTCTTCCAGGCGCTTGGCGTGCTTGAGCACCGGGCCGCGAATGTCGTAGCAGACGTTGGCAAGCTTGTTCGATTTGCTGAACTGCATGATGTGATCCCGAAAAGAAAAGACCGCCGCGACGACGCCGAAAAATGAAAATTTGAATGCGTGAAACGCGGGTGACAGACTGACGTCCAATAGATGCGCAATCATACGTGCCACCCGATCCGTGGAAAAGACACAGATCCGGGTTTTTCGACTGCAGAGGTGTACCTGTGAGCAAGATTGAAAAGACTCTCGAAGAATGGAAAGCCATGCTCGACCCCGAGCAATACAACGTCTGTCGCCTCAGCGCGACCGAGCGTCCATTCACCGGCAAATACAATGATGACAAGACCGATGGCGTCTACCACTGCATCTGCTGCGACGCATCGCTGTTCGATTCCAAGACCAAGTTCGACTCAGGCTGCGGCTGGCCGAGCTTCTACGCGCCGATCGGCAACGAGGCCATGACCGAAATCCGCGACGTCAGCCACGGCATGATCCGCACCGAGGTCAAGTGCTCCACCTGCGACGCGCACCTGGGGCATGTATTCCCTGATGGCCCGCCGCCTACCGGCTTGCGCTACTGCATCAACTCGGTGTGCCTGAACCTGGTCCCGCGGGAGGCTTGATGAGCACGGATCTGTTGAAAGTACCGTGCATCACTCTGGACGGTCAGCACCTGACCCTGGAAGCCTGGCGCGGCAAGGCCATTCTGGTGGTCAACACCGCCAGCCAGTGCGGCTTCACCCCGCAATACAAGGGCCTGGAGCAGCTCTGGCAGACCTACCGCAGCAAAGGCCTGGTGGTGCTGGGCTTTCCCTGCAACCAGTTCGGCCACCAGGAACCGGGCGATACGCTCGATATCACGCAATTCTGTGAAAAAAACTTCGGCGTGAGTTTTCCGATGTTCCGCAAGATCGATGTCAACGGTGAACTGGCCCATCCGCTGTTCGTCAAGCTCAAGGCGCAGGCGCCCGGTTTGCTGGGCACCCAACGCATCAAATGGAATTTCACCAAGTTCCTGATCGCGCCGGATGGTCAGCGAGTCAAGCGCTTTGCGCCGACCACCAAGCCGGAAAAAATCGCCAGTGAGATCGAAGCGCTGTTGCGTTGATCGCCCACGGATTCAGGACGCGTCCGGCACCCACTGGTCGATCAGGGTCATCAGTTCTTCGCGCCTGAACGGCTTGGCCAGGTAGTCGCTCATGCCCGCCGCGCGGCAGCGGTCGCGCTCCTCGGGCATGGCGTTGGCGGTCAGGGCGACGATCGGCAGCCTGGGCCAGCGGCCACTCTGGCGTATTCGCCGACTGGCCTCGTAGCCGTCCATCACCGGCATGTTGCAATCCATCAGCACCAGGTCGAAGTGGTGCAGCTCCAGCGCCTCCAGCGCTTCGCCACCGTGCCCGGCGACCATCACCTCACAGCCCAGTTTGCTCAGCATGCCTTTGGCCACCAGCTGGTTCACCGGGTTGTCCTCCACCAGCAGGATATTGGCTCGGCGTTGCGGCCCGGGCAGACCTGCGCGCGTGCCCGGCTCGCTCACTTCATCGCCCAGCAAGGTGCGACGCAAGGTTTGATACAAGGCGTTGCGCGCCAGTGGCCGGGCTTGCTGCTGCAGCGGCGACAGCGCAGTGGCTTGCTCGGTGGGCAGGAAGTTGCCGTAAGCGGTCACCAGCAGGATTTGCGCGCGCAGGACAGGGCGCAGGCTGAACAGATGATCGAGGTTGTCGGTAATCACCAGGTCGGCGCTGACGTCCTTGAGGCTCTGATCGGGGTCCTGACGGGTGACCTTGACGCCCCACAGCGGCAGCAAGGTGTTCAGCAGCTCGGCCAGTCCGCTTCCGGCCGCGCTGATGACCAGAACGTTACCCGCAAGCGGCGCAGGCCGTGTTGCCGGGGTGTGGGTCGGCAGGGGCAGCTCGGCGCAGAACTGACTGCCGAAGCCGGATTCGGAGCTGATAGTGAGGCGCCCGTGCATGGCCTCGCACAAGTTGTTGGTGAGCGCCAGGCCCAGCCCGGTACCGCCGAATTGTCGGGTAATGCCGGCGCCAGCCTGAGTGAATGGCTGGAATATCTTGATCTGGGCTTCCTGGGGGATGCCGATGCCGGTATCGCGAACTTCCAGGCGCACACCGCTGGCCTGCGCGGTGAGGCACACGTCGACGCGGCCGAAACGGGTGAACTTCAGGGCGTTGGACAACAGATTGCTGACGATCTGCCGAACCCGCGTAGGGTCGCCCAGCACCAGGGCCGGGAAGTCCGGATGGATCAGGCACGTCAGTTCGACGCCAGGGGCGGCATTCTGGGACAACAGGTTGGCGGTGTCCTCTACCAGCGCGCCCAGGTCGAACGGGATGCGCTCAAGCTCCAGCTGCCCAGCGTCGAACTTGGACAAGTCGAGAATATCGTTGAGCAGCTCCACCAGCACCTTGCCCGAGTCGTGGGCGATGGACAGTTGCTGGCGCTGCTCCGCGTTCAAGGGGCTGTCCAGCGACAGCGCAATCATGCCCAGCAGGCCGTTGAGCGGGGTACGAATCTCATGGCTCATGTTGGCCAGGAAGGCCGCCCGCGCCTGGGCCATGTCCAACGCCGTGCGGCGGGCGCGCTCGAGCTCTTCGTTGGATTGGCTCAGGCGCACGTTGCTGGCCTTGAGTTCGGTAGTGCGCGCCGAAACGATATTTTCGAGCTCGGCGAGGTAGTCGGTGAGGCGCTGTTCGGCGTCGCGGCGCTGTTGGATCTCGGTGGTCATGCTCACGAACTGCTGATTGGCGACCTTGACCAGCACGCCAATTTCATCATTCTGGTGGCCCGGCGGGCACTCCAGCTTGCTCGGCCTGCCCGCATGGGGATTGCTCTCGCTCAAGGCCTGGATGACCTTGACCAGCGGCTTGGTGAGGATGAAGTAGAACAGCACCAACAAGATGGCGGTGAGGATCAGCGTGCGCACGAAGCCGCTGAGCAGGGTCACCTCGGAGCGCGTCAGGAAGCGGTTGCCGATGGCATTGGTGTCGACCTCGATCGACAGCGTTCCCAGCGGCTGATTCGGCATGCTGGCCAGAAACAACGGCTCTTCGAAGCGCAGGCCAGCGCCGAACAGATAATCGCTGATCATCCGGTAGTCAGTGGACTGGCGTGGGCGACTGACGTCGGCCAGGACATTGTTATCATTGTCGATCAGTCGTGCGTTGATCACTGATTCGGAGCGCAGCAGGCCGCGGGTCAGTTCTTCGGCAAGTTCAGCGTCTATGGTATAGGCAATGCGCGAGGCGGGATCGTGGCTGACCTCGAGAAACGAGCGCATCTGGCGGTTGATGGCCTGATTGACGCTGGCATAATCGATAGCGATTTGTGCAAAGCTGAGCAGTGTCCCCAGAATAAAGCCGACGACAACGGTCAGTCTGGCCTGCTTGTAAGACAAGCGCTGGGTGAACTTAATATCCATGGTGGATGAGCCGATTTCCATTCCGTTGCGTAAGGCGCGCTACGCCGTTACCGAGTTTATATCGGCTTCGGCGACTTTTTAATACCGCTGCGCGCGCGTGCCAACGGCTTTTTTATATGTTTTTTTTCATGAGGAAAATGTGTGGACGCTCGATTGATGGCTTTTCTGGAGCGCGCCGAAGGCGTGTTGGAGCGGTTGGAGCCACTGCTGCCCGCATTACGTGGGTCGATCGACTGGCAGCAATGCCTGGCGGCCCGTTGGCAGCGCGAGGGGCGCACTGGCTATCTGCTGCCGCTGGACGTTAGCTTGGACATGCGCTTGTCGGATTTGATCGGTGTCGATCGCCAGCGCGAGCAGTTAACGCGTAATACCGAGCAATTCATCGCCGGTATGCCCGCCAACCACGCATTGCTATGGGGCTCGCGCGGCACCGGCAAGTCCTCGTTGGTGCGCGCGCTGCTGGCGGAGCACGCCAAAAGTGGCCTGCGTCTGATCGAGATCGAGCGCGATCACCTGGCTGACCTCCCTCGGGTGGTCGAGCAGCTTGCAGGGCTGCCTCAGCGTTTCGTGCTGTTCTGTGACGACCTGTCGTTCGAGTCTGGGGAGGGTGATTACCGAGTGCTCAAGAGCGTGCTCGATGGCTCGCTGGAGCAGGCCCCGGATAACGTCTTGCTGTACGCCACATCCAACCGTCGCCATCTGGTGCCGGAGAAAGAAAGCGACAACGAAAACTGGAAGCATGTCGATGGCGAACTGCACCCCAGCGAAGCGGTTGAGGACAAGATCGCGCTGTCCGATCGTTTCGGGCTGTGGCTGTCGTTCTATCCGTTTACCCAGGAACATTACCTCAACGTGGTCGAGCACTGGATCAGCGAGCTGGCACAAAAGGCCGGCCTGCAGTGGGCGCGCGACGAGCAACTGGATATTCTGGCGGCGCGCTGGGCCACCGGGCGCGGCAACCGCAATGGTCGCTGCGCCTATCAATTCGCCCGCTACTGGGTCGGCCTGCAATTGCTGGAGCAACGTTGATGATCGATTTGAATACGGCAGGGCAGGGGCTCGCCGGTTATGGCTTGCTGAAGGCGCAGTTGGAGGCGTTGTTCAGCGACGAGCGGGACTTTATCGCCAACGCCGCGCAATTTTCGGCGTTTCTGTACTCCCAGCTAGAGGATTTGAATTGGGCCGGCTTCTATCTGAACAAGAATGAAGAATTGGTACTCGGGCCGTTTCAGGGGCAGGTGGCTTGTGTGCGTATTGCCTTTGGTCGTGGCGTTTGCGGTGCCGCAGCGGCGACCCGGCAGACTCAGCGGGTCGAAGACGTGCATGAGTTTCCTGGGCATATCGCCTGCGACAGCGCTTCCAACAGTGAGTTGGTAGTGCCCTTGGTCAAGGAGGGGCGGCTGATTGGCGTTCTGGATCTGGACAGCCCGAAACTATCGCGTTTCAGCGCAGAAGATCAGGCGGGTATCGAGGCGCTGGCTGAGGTGTTTCTGCGGTTGACCGACTGCTAGGTTCCGCTCACGAAAAAGGGCCCGATGGCGGGCCCTGTCCAGTGCATCCCAATTATCAGTCGTAGATAACCTTCTTCATGCCTTCCTCCTCGGCCGCATTCAGTTCGTTCAGGCCCGCCGTCAGCTCGCTGGCGTCGTCGGCGTGTATGCGAGTGTTGGTAAGCACCATGTTGTTGGCGCGCTTGAGGAGCTTGTTCATGTAGTCCAGCTGCTCGCTATAAGCGGTCGGATCGGGTTGCTTCTTCAGATACTGCACGCCGCGCTCGAACGCCAGGCGTGCCTGGCCTGGTTGGTCGTCTTGAAAGGCCTGTTGCCCCAGGTTGTTGAAGAACTCGATGTGCAGCAGCACCAGCACGTGGCGAATCTGGTTGACCCAGAAACGTGATTCGGTCTGTTGCAGGTAGCCTTCCTGCGTCGCGCGGATCACCTGATGGTGCAACCCCTCAAGGTGATAATTGACTTCCTTGGCCTGGGCCTCGGTCATGATGGGCGGCGAGGCATTGGTGATGGTGATGTCCGGGCCCTTGGCGATCTCTGCTTCCAGTTCTTCCAGGCGACCCAGCAGCGCCTCGTTCTTTTTATCGAGCGCCAGGCTGCGCTGCACGATATTGAGCTCCAGTCGCGTCAGCAGCAGCTTCAAGTCCGCAGACATGAACTGCCCGGGGAACGCTTCACTTATCTGCCCACAGCGACGCAGGCGATCGGTGAGCTCGATCTTGAGGCGCACTCGTTCCACCTTGGCGGTTTCCACGGCGTTATTCAGAAAGCCGATGGCAATCAGAATGGCGACCCCGGCCAGAATCAGCAGGGCGATCATTAATGGCGTCACCGTTGGTACCTCGTCAGGTGTGTATGGCTTGAGTGTAGTGGCTTGCCGGTGGGCCGAAAAGCGCTGTCTATGGACGCTTTAATACTTCCTGTGTCGGCTGGTTGTTCCAATGGCTCAATGCCGCTGGCGACCGCTGGTCCGACGTATGAGGACGGTGAGGCAGGCCTGCCCGTGAATAATGCCTAAAACCGTGGCGAAGTCATTGATTTAAATAAATTTATAACAGGGGGTTGACGACCTCCCCAAGCATCCCTAGAATGCGCGCCACTTGCAGCGTAAAGCACACAGCAAAGCGCAGCAGGAAGTGAAGTTGTAGTGTGTCCCCTTCGTCTAGTGGCCTAGGACACCGCCCTTTCACGGCGGTAACAGGGGTTCGAGTCCCCTAGGGGACGCCATTGCGGGAATAGCTCAGTTGGTAGAGCACGACCTTGCCAAGGTCGGGGTCGCGAGTTCGAGTCTCGTTTCCCGCTCCATATTTAAACAATCTTGCCCTCGGGCAGGGTTGAGTGAAACCAGAACCAAGTCTTCGGAGGCGGATCTGGGCGCTGCGACACACACCATGTGTCACAGTTAGCGTGTCCCCTTCGTCTAGTGGCCTAGGACACCGCCCTTTCACGGCGGTAACAGGGGTTCGAGTCCCCTAGGGGACGCCATTTGCGGGAATAGCTCAGTTGGTAGAGCACGACCTTGCCAAGGTCGGGGTCGCGAGTTCGAGTCTCGTTTCCCGCTCCATATTTAATGAAAACGCCGCTCAGAAATGAGCGGCGTTTTTGTTTGTGCTTCAGGTAAGGGGCATTGCGCGTAGGGCAACCAGCTTGGCAGTGGTGGTCACGCTGGTGGCTTGGAGTTGCGAGTCCTTTACATACACGGCCAGCCGATTCGGCGTCGAGCACGGTGATGCTCTCGACGAGCGCCTGCCAATACCTGGCTCGAGCCGCAAAGCAGAGGTAGGAGTGATACACCACCCCCCGGCCCCCCTAGCGCTTAAGGCGAGATACTTGGTTGGGTTTAAAGGCAGTTGTGTCCAGCGTTTGGCATATGTGGCCTACAAAAAAACCAGTTGTAGGATTCGCCTGACATACACGACCGCCGTGATCTGGGACCCTTCTCCGCTACCGAAGTTGGCCAGCTGGTACAGCCTGGTTAATTCAAGAGCAGGGCCATGTAAGGAAGCGCTGGAGTAAAGGGGCGGTATAGCTGGAAGCGTGCGCGCTGCGTTGCGCAGCGGCACTTTTTGTTAGTCACCCGCAAGGGTCTGGGTTATGGGTGACTAACAAGCAGGTCAGTGCTTGCTCCCATCCACCGCCATCGCCAACAACTGCTTCTCCTGATTCCAATCAAACGGCTCATCATCCTGCTCCGCCTCATACCGACGCTCTTCCAGCGCTTGATACAAGGCGATCTCATCATCAGGCATGTAATGCAGGCAATCCCCTGCAAAGAACCAGAGCAAATCCCGCGGGATCAAGTGGGCAATCTGCGGATAACGCTGAATCACCTGACAGATCAGATCCTGACCCAGATATTGGCTTTCAATCGGATCAATCGGGAGCAGGGCGCGCAGTTCGTCGTAGCGTTCGAGGAAGAGCGCATGGCTCTCTTCCGGGACCTGATCCGCTTCACCCAGAGCGACCAGAATGGTACGCAGGTGATCCAGAAGCACCAGGTGGTGTTCGATGATTTGGGTGGCCATGGTGGGGTCCTCTTGAGCAAAACGGGCGCGGGAGTATAAGTCTCTGCGCGCCCGCTGTCGTCAGCGAATCCGCCCCTCGGTTGGGAGCAGCTCGTCTTTGCTGAAGTCGTCGACATCGATGACTTTGCGCCGAGCGACTTCCGCCAGGCGCAGTGCCTGGGCTTCTGCGGCCTGTAATACGCCCGCCTCCAGAGCTGTGTCGATGAGAGATTGGCCCGGTACGGGCTTGAGTTGTCCGGCCTTGGCAGCCTGATGCAGCTTCTTGTGCAGGGGTAGGGCGGCATTCAGTTGCGTCACTGCATCGTGCAAGGCGCCGACGGCATCTTCCGGGTCTTGCGGTTGGTAGCAGCCGGTCAGCAGTTCCTGCAGCGTCGCATCACCCGGGGCACGGCCGAGCACTTGTGCTACATCGGCATCCATTTTGTCGGTGGGGCCGGTATGACGACGGCCGAACGGGAAAACGATCCGGCGCAGCAGCCACCCCAGCACTGGGCTTGGGAAGTTGCGCATCAGTTGCTCGAGTGCGTGTTCAGCCTTGCCCAGGCTTTCTGCCATGGCCCAGCGCAGTAGCGGTTCCATGTGCTGCGGGGAACCGAGGTCGTGGTAGCGCTTGAGTGCCGCAGAGCCAAGATAGAGATAGCTCAGCACATCGCCCAGACGAGCTGACAGGCGCTCGCGGCGTTTGAGTTCGCCGCCGAGCAGCATCATGCTCAGGTCGGCGAGCATGGCAAACGCAGCGGCCTGACGATCGAGCGCGCGGAAATACACTTGGCTGATCGCATTGCCCGGGCGTCGTTCGAAGTGCCCTAGGCCGAGGTTCAGCGCAACGGTGCTCCCGGCGTTACTGAGGGCGAATCCGATATGCTTGAGTAGCAGCTGATCGAACTCCACCAGCGCCTGGCCTTGATCGGCCCGAGATGCGAGGGCCATTTCCTTCAGTACGAAAGGATGGCAGCGAATGGCCCCTTGGCCGAAGATCATCAGGTTTCGCGAGAGGATATTGGCCCCTTCGACAGTGATGAAAATCGGCGCGCCCTGCCAGTTACGGCCGAGGTAGTTGTTAGGGCCCATGATAATGCCCTTGCCGCCGTGTACATCCATGGCGTGGGTAATGCACTCGCGGCCACGCTCGGTCAGGTGGTATTTGAGGATGGCCGACAGTACCGAGGGCTTCTCGCCCAGATCGACCGCGTTGGCGGTGAGCATCCTTGCGCTGTCCATCAGCCAGGCGTTGCCACCGATGCGGGCCAGGGATTCCTGGATGCCTTCGAAGGCTGACAGCGGCACGTTGAATTGTTCCCGTACCCGAGCGTATTGGCCGGTCACCAGACTGGTGTACTTGGCGGCACCGGTTCCTACGGCGGGGAGCGAGATGGAGCGGCCCACGGACAGGCAGTTCATCAGCATCATCCAGCCCTTGCCGAGCGTGGCCTGTCCACCGATCAGGTATTCCAGCGGGATGAACACATCCTTGCCCGAGTTGGGGCCGTTCATGAAAGCCGCACCCAGGGGCAGGTGCCGACGGCCGATCTCCACGCCGGGTGTATCGGTCGGAATCAGCGCCAGGCTGATACCCAGATCGTCTTGTTCGCCCAGCAGGTGTTCAGGGTCGTAGGCCTTGAACGCCAGACCGAGCAGGGTGGCGACCGGTCCGAGGGTGATGTAGCGCTTCTCCCAGTTCAGACGCAGGCCGACGACCTCTTCGCCTTGCCATTGGCCTTTGCAGATGATGCCGGTATCAGGCATTGCACCGGCGTCGGAACCTGCCAGTGGGCCCGTGAGTGCGAAGCAGGGGATATCTTCACCCCGCGCCAAGCGCGGCAAATAATAGCTGCGCTGTTCGTCGGTGCCGTAATGCAACAGCAGTTCGGCCGGGCCGAGGGAGTTGGGCACCATTACCGTAGAAGCGAGGTCGCCGCTGCGGGTGGCGAGTTTCATCGCCACCTGTGAATGGGCATAGGCCGAAAAACCTTTACCACCAAATTCCTTGGGGATGATCAGGGCGAAAAAGCCGTTGGTCTTGATGTGCGCCCAGGCTTCGGGGGGCAGGTCCATATCCTGGCCGATCTGCCAGTCGCTGACCATGGCGCAGAGCTCCTCTGTCGGACCATCGATAAACGCCTGTTCCTCCTCGGTGAGCTGCACCTTGGGATAGTTGAGCAGTTGGTGCCAGTCCGGGCGTCCGCTGAACAACTCGCCATCCCACCACACGGTGCCGGCGTCGATCGCCTCGCGCTCGGTGACCGACATCGGTGGTAGCGTCTTGCGGAACCAGGCGAACAGCCGCGCGCTGAAAAGCTTGCGACGCAGATCGGGCAGCAATACGAATGCTGCGGCAGCAATCAGCAGAATCCACAGCACCGCCAATACCACTGCGCGGATGGCGCTATGGCCGGGGGTGAATATCCCCATAGCGATGAGATAGACCGCGACGATGCCCAGTGCCGGCACCGTATCGACCCGCCGATGGGCCAGCCAGGCAAGGCCGATGACCAGTACGACCAACCACAACAGCAGCATATGCATTCCTCCGTGACGACAGGTATGGCGACAGTGTAGTGACCCTGCGGGCTTCGGGGAGTTCGAGTGTTTCGGGATTTGTCCTGGTGAGCGTATTTACCGCCGACTACATCAGCAAAACGGCCTGAGGCACCAGCAAACTGCCCCCAGCGCCATCAATGCACTGCCAATGACACCCTCTGCGGGTGATCAATGCGAAATCAGGCCCAGGGCTGATGACGGCCAGCAGTGTTATCAGTTTACGCCGCATTGCTGAGACGAAAGCCGGCCACCCAGCATGTTCTCTGAACCCCACCCGGGTACACTGGTCGGATCACTTCACAAGGAGAACATCATGCTCAAGGTCTGGGGACGCGCCAATTCCAGTAACGTTCGCAAGGTACTGTGGTGCGCAGAAGAGTTAGGGTTGGCCTACGAGCGTATCGATGCCGGGGGCGCCTTTGGAGTGGTCAATGAGCCACGTTACCGAGCCATGAATCCCAATGGCCGCGTACCGGTTATCGAAGATGACGGTTTTGTGCTTTGGGAATCGAATGCCATTGTGCGTTATCTGGTGAATCGCGATGGCCAGGGCAGCGCGTTGCTGCCGATCGATGTGCGCCAACGTGCCAGCGCCGATCGCTGGATGGACTGGATGACCTCTTCCCTCGCCGGTCCGTTTCGCGATGTGTTCTGGGGTTTATTGCGGACCCCTCCGGCCGAACAGGACTGGGCGGCGATCAATGCCGCGCAGGACGTTTGCACGCAGTTGCTGGCCATGGTCGATCAAGCGCTGTCGACGCAGCCGTATCTGTCCGGCAGCGAGTTCGGCATGGGCGATATTCCCCTGGGCAGTTTTGCCTATGCCTGGTTCGAAATGCCCATCGAGCGCAAACCCATGCCGTATCTGGAGGCTTGGTACGAGCGGCTAAAGGCCCGGCCGGCTTATCGTTCGGCGGTGATGACCGCGTTGACCTGATAGCTACTATTAACAGGCGTCACTGTACTTGTGGCGTCGACCACGTCAGCATTGTCTTATTCGGCAACATCTACCGGGCGCAACGTGTCGCTCGGTCTACACAAGAAACGTTCTTCACGGCGGTTGTATCGCTAGCGCGCAGCCCCTTGTCATTCTTCTGTATCAATAGGGTGCAAAGACTTTCTATGAGTTCTGCTCTGTCCATCCGGCAGCTTACCAAGACCTACGGCAACGGTTTTCAGGCCCTCAGCGGCATTGACCTCGATGTAGCCGAAGGCGACTTTTTCGCACTCCTCGGCCCGAACGGCGCCGGCAAATCGACCACCATCGGCATCCTCTCGACCCTGGTCAACAAGACCAGCGGCAGCGTCAGTATCTTTGGCCATGATCTGGATAAACAGCCGGCGGCGCTCAAGCGCTCCATCGGCGTGGTGCCGCAGGAGTTCAACTTCAACCAGTTCGAGAAGACCTTCGATATCGTCGTGACCCAAGCCGGTTATTACGGTATCCCCGCGAAGATCGCCAAGGAGCGCGCGGAGCAGTATCTCAACCAGTTGGGGCTGTGGGACAAGCGCGATGTGCCGTCGCGGTCGTTGTCGGGGGGCATGAAACGCCGTTTGATGATCGCTCGGGCACTGATACACGAACCGCGGTTGTTGATCCTCGACGAGCCCACGGCGGGTGTCGACATCGAGCTGCGCCGGTCGATGTGGACTTTTCTGACCGAGCTCAACCAGAAAGGTATCACCATCATCCTCACCACTCATTACCTCGAAGAAGCCGAACAGCTGTGCCGCAACATCGGCATCATCGATCACGGCACCATCGTCGAGAACACCAGCATGCGCAATCTGCTGGGCAAGCTGCATGTCGAGACCTTTTTGCTCGATCTGCGCCAGGATGTTGCGGTCGCCCCGCAGTTGCACGGTTATCCGTGCAAGTTGCTGGACCCGCACACGCTGGAGGTGCAGGTCGACAAGAGCGTTGGTATCACCGAGCTGTTCGCCCAGCTGGCCGTGCAGAACATCGAAGTCGCGAGCTTGCGAAACAAAACCAATCGCCTGGAAGAGTTGTTTGTCTCCCTGGTAGAAAAAAATCTGGCGAAGGTAGCGATATGAGTTCGGAATTCTCGGCCAACGTGGTCGCGCTCAATACCATTGTTTACCGTGAGGTTCGGCGTTTCATGCGGATCTGGCCGCAGACGCTGCTCCCCCCGGCGATCACCATGGTGTTGTACTTCGTCATCTTCGGTAACCTGATCGGTCGTCAGATCGGCGACATGAACGGCTTCACTTACATGGAGTACATCGTGCCGGGGCTGATCATGATGTCGGTGATCACCAACTCCTATGGCAACGTGGTCTCGAGTTTTTTCGGCAGCAAATTCCAGCGCTCCATCGAGGAATTGATGGTGTCGCCGGTATCGCCACACACGATCTTGATTGGGTACGCCCTGGGCGGGATGCTGCGCGGTCTGATCGTGGGCATCATCGTGACCCTGCTGTCGCTGTTCTTCACCCACCTGCAGGTGCATCACCTGGGGGTAACGCTAGTGGTGGTGGTCATGACGGCGACGATCTTTTCGTTGCTCGGCTTCGTCAACGCCGTTTACGCGCGCAATTTCGATGATATCTCCATCATTCCAACCTTCGTGCTGACGCCGCTGACCTATCTGGGCGGGGTGTTCTACTCCATCACCTTGCTGCCGCCGATCTGGCAGACGATCTCCCTGGCAAATCCAGTGTTGCACATGGTCAACGCGTTTCGCTACGGGATCCTCGGGGTCTCGGATATCAAGATCAGCAGTGCGTTGACCTTTATGCTGGTGGCCATGGTGGTGCTGTATTTTGGTTGTGTACGCCTGTTGGTGAGCGGGCGCGGTATGCGGACCTGATCCCTGCGCCCCCTCCCAGGCGAGGGGGCTTTGCCTGCTAGTCCCGCCTCTGACGTCGCTGCCACTGTCGCCCCACCCACCACCTCCAATACCCCAGCGTCAACCCATATCCCAGCGCGCCCATCACCAGAGCGGTCAGTACCGAGCCCAGCAGGAACGGCTGCCACATGCTGCTGAATTGACCGCTGATCCACTCCGCGGTCAAGGTGTCCGGCAGGTGTCGTGGCGGCGTATCCAGCAACCACGCTCCCAGTTTATAGGTGCAGTAGAACACTGGCGCCATGGTCAGCGGATTGGTGATCCATACCAGCCCGGCGGCGATCGGCAGGTGTGCACGCACCATGATCGCCATGCTCGCGGACAACAGCATCTGCATGGGAATGGGTATGAACGCCGCAAACAGGCCGACGGCCATGGCTCGGGATACGGAGCGACGGTTGAGCTGCCAGAGATTCTGGTCGTGCAGCAGGCGCCCCAGAAAGCGTAACGATGGGTGCTCTCGGATGCTGGCGGGATCGGGCATGTAACGTTTCAGCAACTGGCGGGGCATGGCAGCAGCCTGGAGAGTGACAAGACGCGCAGTATGCCCCACATCGGCGCTCAGTTCGGTTCAGACTTTGTGACAAATCTTGAAGCGCCAATGACAGGCTATTGGCTTAGGCTGCCCGTAGTTTTCAAACCGGCTACTCGAGGTTCAAACGTATGCGCCCAAGGATGGTCGCAATGGCGGCGGGACTGCTGGCGATTCGCTGGCTGCCGGTCCTGCCGTCGATCTGGATGGTCGCGGTCATAGCACTGGTGGGCCTTGCGCTCGTCTATAGGCGCGGGCATTGGCTGGGCTTCACCTTGTTGGGCTTCGCCTGGGCCTGCACCTCGGCGCAATGGGCGCTGGATGACCGGTTGTCGCCAGCCCTCGATGGTCGCACGCTATGGGTCGAGGGCCGGGTGACCGGATTGCCCAGCAGCCAGAACGGCACGGTGCGCTTCCAGCTCGAGCAGCTGCAGTCGCGGCGCGATGTACTGCCCGCCCGGTTGCGCGTCAGTTGGTACAACGGCCCGCCGGTGATGAGTGGCGAGCGTTGGCGACTGGCGATCAAGCTCAAGCGTCCGCGCGGGTTGATCAACCCGGGAGGCAACGACTTCGAAGCCTGGTTGCTGGCGCGGCGTATCGGCGCACTGGGCAGCGTCAAGGATGGCGAGCGTCTGGCACCGGCCACCGGCGCTTGGCGCGATACGGTACGTCAGCGTCTGTTGGCGGCGGACGCACAAGGGCGGGAGGGCAGCCTGACTGCCTTGGTGCTGGGTGACGATTCGGCGGTGCCGCGCAGCGATTGGCAGATCCTGCAGGACACCGGCACCGTGCACTTGATGGTGATTTCCGGCCAGCACGTTGGCTTGCTGGCAGGGCTGGTGTATGGACTGATCAGTTTAATGGCGCGGCTCGGGCTATGGCCGCAACGCCTGCCGTGGCTGCCTTGCGCCTGCCTCCTGGCTTTCATGGCGGCATTGAGCTACGGCCTGCTGGCGGGTTTCCAGGTCCCGGTGCGGCGGGCGTGCATCATGATCGGCATGGTGCTGTTGTGGCGCTGGCGCTTTCGGCATCTGGGCCTGGGGTTGCCGTTATTGGTGGCGGTCAATGGCGTGTTGCTGGTCGAGCCATTGGCCAGCCTGCAGTCAGGCTTCTGGCTGTCGTTCACGGCGGTCACGATATTGATGCTGGTGTTTTCCGGGCGGCTGGGGGGCTGGCCCTGGTGGCAGACCTGGACCCGCGCGCAGTGGCTGATAGCAGTTGGTTTGTTGCCGGCGTTGGTGATTCTCGGGCTGCCGGTCAGCCTCAGCGGGCCGCTGGCCAACTTGCTGGCTGTGCCGTGGATCAGCCTGCTGGTGCTGCCGCTGGCCTTGCTGGGCACTGTGCTGTTGCCGGCCCCGGCGCTGGCCCAACCGGTGCTGTGGCTGGCCGGTGGCCTGCTCGAGGGCCTGTTCCAGTGGCTGGCCTGGATGGCGCAGTGGCTGCCTGCCTGGCAGCCGCTGCTGGTCTCGGGTTGGCATTGGGCACTGGTGTGCTTCGGCGCGCTGATGGTGTTGTTGCCCAGCGGGGTGCCGTTGCGGCCCATGGGCGTGCCTTTGCTGCTGCTGGCGCTATGGCCACCGCCGGAGCGAATCGCCCATGGTCGCGCGCAGGTCTGGCAACTGGATGTTGGCCAGGGGCTCGCCGTGCTGGTGCGCACTCGCGGGCACACCTTGTTGTACGACACCGGGCCGCGGCTGGGAGAGATGGACGCCGGCGAGCGCGTGGTCCTGCCGACCTTGCGCAAGCTGGGCGTCGAGCGGCTCGACAAGCTGCTCATCAGCCATGCCCATCTCGACCACTCCGGTGGCGCCGCCAGCCTGCGCCGAAGCTTGCCGGTGGGCGAGGTGATTGCCGGCGAGGCGGACAAGACACCGGGTGCTCAGGCCTGCACCTCGGGTCGGCAATGGCAATGGGATGGGGTCAGCTTCAGCCTGTGGCGCTGGCCGGGGGCCCGGGAGAGCAACCCGTCTTCCTGCGTACTGCTGGTAGAGGCCAACGGCGAGCGGCTATTGCTCAGCGGCGATATCGATGCCGCGGCCGAACGCGAGCTGGTGCGCACACGCCCGCAATTGCAGGCGCACTGGCTGCAGGCACCCCATCACGGCAGCCGCACTTCATCTTCCATGGCATTCCTGCAGGCTTTGCAATTGCGCGGCGTACTGATCCCTCGCGGCTACGACAATTCCTTCGGGCATCCCCATCGCGAAGTCATGGCGCGTTACGCCGCACTGGGCCTCGAAGTCCATGACACCGCCTTGCACGGAGCCATCCACCTGCCGTTGGGGAGCTTCGCGGGCGCCCGTGGCTGGCGCGAGAATCGTCGATTCTGGCGCTCGCCCAGCGGCTCGACCGATGACTGAAGCAGCGATGGCGATGTGCCGGTCTTCGACCCCACGACCCCCTATGATAGAGTGGCGGACTTTTTCGAAGGGGTGGTTACTGTGTGGGAATTGGTCAAGTCCGGTGGCTGGATGATGCTGCCGATCATTTTGAGCTCGATCGTCGCCCTGGCTATCACCGCCGAACGCCTCTGGACCTTGCGCGCCAGCCGCGTGGCTCCGGTCCATCTGGTCGGCCAGGTATGGCGCTGGATGAAAGACAAGCAACTGAACAAGGACAAGCTCAAGGAGCTGCGCGAAGATTCGCCCCTGGGTGAAATTCTCGCCGCTGGCCTGGCCAATTCTCGCCATGGCCGCGAGATCATGAAGGAAAGCATCGAGGAGGCCGCCTCGCGGGTCATTCACGAGCTCGAGCGTTACATCAGCACCCTCGGGACCATCGCGGCCATTGCGCCATTGCTCGGCCTGTTGGGGACGGTGCTGGGCATGATCGACATCTTCAGTTCGTTCATGGGCACCAACATGGCGACCAATCCGGCGGTCATGGCTGGCGGGATTTCCAAGGCGCTGGTCACCACCGCCTCGGGCTTGATCGTGGCCATTCCGGCGCTGTTCTTCCACCGCCTGCTGCAACGGCGCATCGACGACCTGGTGGTCGGTATGGAGCAAGAGGCGATCAAGCTGGTCGAGGTGGTGCAGGGCGAGCGCAATGAGGATGACGCGTGAAATTCCGCCGCCGCTCCCGCGAGAACATCGAGCTTAACCTGATCTCACTGATCGACGTGGTGTTCGTGCTGCTGCTGTTTTTTGTGGTGACGACGACCTTCACGCGCGAGACCCAGTTGCGGGTCGATCTGCCTGAAGCCGTCACCGGCGCACCGGCGGACAACGCCAGCAAGCGTCTGGACATCGCGATCAGCGCCGACGGTATCTATTCGCTGAACAACCAGCTGCTGCCCAAGAGCGACCTGAGCACGCTGATGAATGCGTTGCAAAAAGAGTCCGGTGGCGACACCGCGCTGCCGCTGTCCATCAGTGCCGATGGCAAGACCCCACATCAGGCCGTCATCACCGCCATGGATGCTGCGGGCAAGCTGGGTTTCAGTCACCTGAGCATGACCACTGTCGAGGCGCAGAGCGCGCCCTGATGGCTTTTTCTGATCGCTTGTTGCGCGCTTGGTACGAGGGCCATCCCGGCCTGGCGCTGCTGCGGCCACTGGAATGCCTCTATCGGCGCATCACCGGTCGCAAGCGCGAGCGCTTTCTCAGCGGCCAGAGCCCATCCTACAAGGCGCCGGTGCCGGTCCTGGTGGTGGGCAATATCACCGTCGGTGGCACCGGCAAGACACCACTGATCCTATGGATGATCGAGTACTGCCGCCAGCGCGGCCTGCGTGTCGGCGTGGTGAGCCGCGGTTATGGCGCCCAGCCGCCGCAGTTGCCTTGGCGGGTGCGCGCCGATCACAGCGCCGACCAGAGTGGTGATGAACCGCTGCTGATCGTGCAGCGCAGCGGCGTACCGCTGGTGATCGACCCGGATCGCAGCGCAGCGGTTCAAGCCTTGCTGGACGCCGAGCCGCTGGATCTGATTCTCAGCGATGACGGCCTGCAACATTACCGTCTCGCCCGCGACCTCGAACTGGTCCTGATCGATAACGCCCGCGGCCTCGGTAATGGTCGCTGCCTGCCGGCCGGCCCGCTGCGCGAACCCCGCGAGCGCCTGGACAGCGTCGATGCCGTGCTCTACAACGGCGCGGCCGCCGATCGGGATGGCGGCTATGCCTTCACCCTCAGGCCCACGGCATTGGTTCATGTCGCCAACGGGCAACGCCAGCCCCTCAGCCATTTTGCACCGGGCCAGGCACTGCACGCCGTGGCGGGCATCGGCAATCCGCAACGTTTCTTCAATACCCTGGAAGCGCTACACTGGCGCCCATTGGCACACGCCTTCGCCGACCACGCGGTGTTCAGCGAGCAGGCCCTGACGTTCGAGCCCGCGCTGCCACTGGTCATGACGGAAAAGGACGCGGTCAAGTGTCGTGCCTTCGCCGGCCATGATTGGTGGTACCTGGCGGTCGACGCGGTGCCATCGCCGGCCTTCGTCGACTGGTTCGACCAGCAACTGTCGCGCCTCTGTGCTCCCCTTACACCGCCCTGATTTCGGGCTGCGGCCCACCTGCAAGGATCTTCCATGGACACCAAACTTCTCGATATCCTGGCGTGCCCCATCACCAAGGGCCCGCTGAAACTCAGCGCCGACAAGACCGAGTTGATCAGCAAAGGCGCAGGCCTGGCCTACCCGATTCGCGACGGCATCGCCGTGATGCTGGAGACCGAAGCCCGTACCCTGACCGACGACGAGCGCCTGGACAAATGACGACTGCCTTCACCGTCGTCATTCCGGCCCGTTTCGCTTCAAGCCGTCTGCCGGGCAAGCCGTTGCAGGACATCGCCGGCAAGCCCATGGTCCAATGGGTCTGGGAGCAGGCGCGCAAGAGCAGTGCCGAACGCGTGGTCATTGCCACTGATGATGTGCGGATCTTCGAGGTTTGCGAGGGCTTCGGCGCCGAAGTGCTGATGACCCGGATCGACCACAACTCGGGCACCGATCGGCTCGCTGAAGTGGCCTTGGCCCTGGGTCTGGCCGCCGATGCCATCGTGGTCAATGTGCAAGGCGACGAGCCGTTGATTCCGCCAGCGGTGATCGACCAGGTCGCACTCAATCTGGCAACGCATCCTGAAGCCGGAATCTCCACGCTAGCCGAGCCCATCGAGCATATCGACAGCCTGTTCAACCCCAACGTGGTCAAGGTGGCTGCCGATATGAACGGCCTGGCGCTGACCTTCAGCCGCGCGCCCTTGCCCTGGGCTCGCGACGCCTTGGCGCGCAGCCGCGACGAGCTGCCGGTGGATGTGCCATACCGCCGCCACATCGGCATTTACGCCTATCGCGCTGGGTTCCTGCAGGACTTCGTGACCTGGGGGCCGTGCTGGCTGGAAAACACCGAAAACCTGGAGCAGCTGCGCGCGCTCTGGCACGGCATCCGCATTCACGTCGCCGATGCCCTCGAAGCGCCGCCCACCGGCGTCGATACCCCTGAAGACCTGGAGCGCGTGCGGCGCTTGCTGGAGGCGTGATGCGGGTTCTGTTCGTGTGCCTGGGCAACATCTGCCGTTCACCGACGGCCGAGGGCGTGCTGCGTCACCAGTTGCAGGCGGCGGGCCTCGACCGTCGCGTCGAGGTCGCCTCCGCCGGCACCGGTGACTGGCATGTCGGCAAGCCGCCGGATCGCCGTGCACAGCAGGCTGGCGCAGCGCGTGGCTACGATCTGTCAGCCTTGCGTGGTCAGCAGGTGTGTGTCGACGACTTTCATGAGTACGACCTCATCCTGGCCATGGACGAGAGCAATTTGAGCGACCTCAAGCGCCTGCAACCGGCTGGGGCCAAGGCCGAGGTCGATCTGTTTTTGCGTCGCTATCAAGCGGCGGTCGATGAAGTCCCCGATCCTTACTACGGTGGCGATGACGGTTTCAGCGAGGTGCTGGATCTGATCGAGCATGGCTGCCGTGGGCTGGTCCGCGAACTGCAGGGGCGGTCATGAACCTGCAGCTTCTCAACAATCTTTCCCTCAAACCGTATAACAGCTTTGGCATCGACGTGAGTGCCGAGCAGTTCGTCGATGTGCACGACGATGCGCAAATCCGCGAGGCCTTGCACTACGCCGAGGCGCGGCAGATGCCGTTGTTGGTGATCGGTGGCGGCAGCAATCTGCTGCTGACCCGTGATCGCGAAGGCCTGGTGATGCGCATGGCCAGCCGCGGCGTGCGAATCGTCAGCGAAAAGGGCACTCAAGTGGTGGTCGAGGCGGAGGCGGGTGAGCCTTGGCATCCCTTCGTCGTACATTGCCTGGAGCTCGGGCTGGTCGGGCTCGAAAACCTCAGCCTCATCCCCGGCACTGTCGGGGCCGCGCCAATGCAGAATATCGGTGCCTATGGAGTCGAGATCAAGGATGTGTTCCATAGCCTCACGGCGCTGGACCGGCAGACTGGCGAGGTGCGTGACTTTCTCGGGCATGAATGCGCGTTCGGCTACCGTGACAGCTTGTTCAAGCAGCACCTGGGGCGTTGGCTGATCTTGCGGGTGCGCTTTGCCCTCAGCCGCGAGGCTGCGTTGCACCTGGACTACGGTCCAGTGCGTCAGCGTTTGCAGGAGCAAGGCATCAGCGAGCCGACCGCCATGGACGTCAGCCAGGCGATTTGCAGTATTCGCCTGGAAAAACTGCCGAATCCCGCCGAACTGGGCAATGCTGGCAGCTTCTTCAAGAATCCCGTGATTCCGACCGCCCAGGCGCAGGCATTGAAGGTTCGTTACCCCGGTCTGGTCGCTTATCCCCAAGGCGATGAGGTCAAGTTGGCCGCTGGTTGGCTGATCGAGCAGGCGGGCTGGAAAGGCTTTCGCGAGGGCGACGCCGGAGTGCACCGCTTGCAGGCATTGGTGCTGGTCAACTACGGCCACGCGACCGGGCGGCAGTTGCAGTCGCTGGCAGTGCGCATCCAGGCCGACATCGCCGAGCGCTTTGGTGTCGAGTTGGAGATGGAGCCTAATCTGTACTAGGCCCGTCGCTATGATAGGTGTGAACCATGAACAACCCCGTCGCTATCATCCTGGCTGCCGGGCAGGGCAGTCGCTTCCGCATCATGGCGGGGGATGATCAGGACAAGCTGCTGGCACCCTGCCGCGGCTTGATCGACATCGAGCGCCCCGTCCTGGAACACGTGCTCATCAACCTTGGTGATTGCATCGAGCGTCGCCTCGTCATCACCCGCCCGCACAGTCTCGACATCATCGCCTTAGCCCACGCCTATGACTGCGAAGTGCTGCTGCTGGATTCGACCGGGATGGGCGATAGCCTGGCGGCTGCGGTGGCCGCCAGCGCCGAGGCGTCCGGTTGGCTGGTGATATTGGGGGACATGCCGTTCATCGCGCCAGCGACTCTGGACGCGGTCACCAGGGCCATGACCGAAGACTGTGTCGCGGTGGCGACGGGGGAGTCCGGCTATGGGCATCCGGTTGGTTTTGGCCGCAAGTTTGGCCTGTCGTTGCAAACGCTACGCGGCGATCAAGGCGCCCGCCGGCTGTTCAGCGCTGAGTGTGTCACCGAAGTCCAAGTCACCGATCCTGGCATCTATCGAGACGTCGACATTCCCGCCAATCTGCTTTAATCGGCTCATTAAAAAACCCCCGCTACCTTCCGGTAGCGGGGGTTTTCATTGACCGCCTGAAATCAGCCGAACGGTTTAGGTTCGTGGCGTTCTTCCTCGGCGTGTTCCTTCGCAGCGTTGAGCGTCACTGCTTGCTCGGCTTCATTGGCAGCGGCTGCGGCCAGTTCAGCTTCGCGCTTGCGGCGACGTACTTCGCGCGGGTCGTTTGGGGCACGACCATTGCTGGGCAGTTCGACGGCTGGCGTCGGTGCGACAGCTTCAGGCTCGACCACTACGGGCTCGGCGGCCGGCGCGGCTGGCTCGATAGCTTCAGGCTCAGCGGCGTGGGCCACTGGTTCGGCTTCGACGAAAGCTGCCGGCGCGCTGAACGCAGGGGCTTCGACGACGGGCTCGCTGGCGTGCACTTCGACCGCTGGCGCTTCAACGACAGGCTCTTGAGCCTGCGGAGTGAAGCTGACTTCGGACACCGGCTCGACCACCACTGGCTCGGCCGCAGGGGCTTCGACAGTTTCGCTCACAGGGGCTGCAAACGACTCGCGGGCCGGAGCTTCTGCCGCCGGGGCTTCAACCACTGGCTCTGGCGAATGAACCGGGGCAGGTTCAAAGGCTGGAGCGGCTTCGAAGGCCGGAGCCGCATCGGCCAATGGCTCGGCCTCTACCGGTACCGGGGCGGCAGGGGTTTGAACCACTGGCGCTTGCTCGACCACAGGCTCGAAAGAAGCCTGAGGCTGGGCAGTCACGGATTCCGCTGCTGGCTGAACGTCGGCCACCGGGGCGAAGGCAAAGGATTCCTGCACTTCGGTGGTAGGCGTCACGACGATTTCCGGCGCAGCCAGCTCGGTGCTTTCCAGGGTCGAGGCGGTAGCACGTTCGGCCTGCTGATGCGCTTGCGCCTCGGCGTTTGCGCTGATGACGCCTTCGGCGATGACGACTGCAGCAGCGGTGCCGGCGGCAGCGATAGCAACGTTATTGCCTTCGCCTTCCTTACCTTCTGGCTCTTCCTGACCGTCTTCGGCGCCCTCGGAACCTTCGATGACATCACCATTGGCATCACGTTGACGCTCACGACGGTTGCTGCGACGACGCTGACCACGGGAGCGGCGGCGAGGACGTTCGCCATCGGTACCGTCCTGGTTTTCGTCCTGCAGCAACTCTTCGTTCGGCAGTGCTTCCTCGCCAGCGACCTCATCGGTCTGCTCTGGGCGGGGTTGGCGCTCTTCACGAGGCACGCGCGGTGCACGTTCTTCACGAGGGGCGCGTTCGTCACGCGGCGCACGCTCTTCGCGCGGTTCGCGCGGGGCACGCTCTTCACGTGGCTCGCGTGGTGCGCGTTCTTCACGAGGAGCACGCTCTTCACGAGGTGCGCGTTCTTCGCGCGGTGCACGCTCAGGACGTTCTTCACTCACGGCGGGCTCGGCATCCAGTGCCTCGCGCAGTACGCGAGCCGGACGCTCTTCGCGTGGACGACGTTCTTCACGCGGCGCACGAGACTGGCGGGGAGCGCGTTCTTCGCGAGGAGCGGCCGGAGCCTCTTCACGGGCGGCGCGATCTTCGCGAGGTGCGCGTTCTTCACGCGGGGCGCGATCTTCACGTGGCGCGCGGTCTTCGCGCGGTTTGCGCTCTTCGTCGCGACGGCCGTTGCGGCTACGGCTCTGCTGGCGACCGTTACGGCGCTCGTCATTGCGTGCAGGGCGTGGCGCAGGCTCGGCGGCAGGCTTTTCAGCCACGACCGGTGCCACTGGTTCTTCTTTGGTAGCGAACAGGCTGACCAACGACTTCACCAGGCCCTTGAACAGGCTCGGCTCGGCGATGACGGGAGCAGGGGCAGCGACGACTGGCGCGGCCTCTTCGACCGGTACCGGCGCATTGGCGCGGGCTGGCGCGGTCTTGACCGCAGCTTCCTGACGAACCAGGGTGCGGGTCGATGCCGGTGCAGCAGGGGCTTCTTCGACTTCAGCGGCAGCGATTTCGTAGCTGGACTGATTGTTCATCGCTTCCGGGCTGTCATCACGCAGGCGCTGCACTTCGAAGTGCGGCGTTTCGAGATGATCGTTCGGCAGGATGATGATGCGCGCGCGAGTACGCATTTCGATCTTGGTGATCGAGTTGCGTTTTTCGTTGAGCAGGAACGCAGCGACCGGGATCGGCACCTGGGCACGTACTTCGGCAGTACGGTCCTTGAGGGCTTCTTCTTCGATCAGGCGCAGGATCGCCAGCGACAGCGATTCGACGTCACGGATGATGCCGGTGCCGTTGCAGCGTGGGCAAACGATGCCACTGCTTTCACCCAGCGATGGGCGCAGGCGCTGGCGGGACATTTCCAGCAGGCCGAAGCGCGAGATGCGCCCGACCTGGACACGGGCACGGTCGGCCTCGAGGCTTTCGCGGACCTTTTCTTCGACGGCGCGCTGGTTCTTGGCCGGGGTCATGTCGATGAAGTCGATGACGATCAGGCCGCCGATGTCGCGCAGGCGCAACTGACGGGCGATTTCTTCGGCGGCTTCAAGGTTGGTCTGCAGGGCGGTTTCTTCGATGTCGCTGCCTTTGGTGGCGCGCGCCGAGTTGATGTCGATGGACACCAGGGCTTCGGTCGGATCGATGACGATGGAACCACCGGAAGGCAGTTCAACGACGCGCTGGAAAGCGGTCTCGATCTGGCTTTCGATCTGGAAACGGTTGAACAGCGGCACGCTGTCTTCGTACAGCTTGATCTTGCTGGCGTACTGCGGCATCACCTGGCGGATGAAGGTCAGGGCTTCGTCCTGGGCTTCGACGCTGTCGATCAGCACTTCGCCGATGTCCTGGCGCAGGTAATCGCGGATGGCGCGGATGATGACGTTGCTTTCCTGGTAGATCAGGAACGGCGCGGAGCGATCCAGCGAGGCTTCCTTGATCGCGGTCCAGAGTTGCAGCAGGTAATCGAGGTCCCACTGCATTTCTTCGCTGCTGCGGCCAAGGCCGGCAGTGCGCACGATCAGGCCCATGTCGGCAGGGGCGACCAGGCCGTTCAGCGCTTCACGCAGTTCGTTGCGTTCTTCGCCTTCGATACGGCGAGAGATACCGCCGGCACGGGGGTTGTTGGGCATCAGGACCAGGTAACGACCGGCCAGGCTGATGAAGGTGGTGAGGGCGGCACCCTTGTTGCCGCGCTCTTCTTTCTCGACCTGAACAATGACTTCCTGGCCTTCGCTCAGGACTTCCTTGATGTTCACACGGCCTTCGGGCGCCTTCTTGAAATACTCGCGGGAGATTTCCTTGAGGGGCAGGAAGCCGTGGCGCTCGGAGCCGAAGTCGACGAAAGCGGCTTCAAGGCTCGGCTCGATGCGAGTGATACGGCCTTTGTAGATGTTGGCCTTTTTCTGCTCGCGGGCGCCGGATTCGATATCCAGGTCGTAGAGGCGCTGGCCGTCTACGAGGGCAACACGCAACTCTTCGGGTTGAGTCGCGTTAATCAGCATTCTTTTCATGTAGTACCGTCGGTTTCCGGGCTGCCGGAAACGGCGTTCGGCACACACGACTTCTCACGGTCGGTGTCAGGTGCGTCAGGAGCGTTGGCCACTCCAGTGTCAGGCAGGCCTGGCCAGTACTGAACGTCCAGTGGGCCAGGGTGTGCGACGACGCGTCCTGCTTGCTGTGGTGTCAAAAGCACTCAGTCAGGAGGAGGAATCAACTTCTGGCCGTGGATACCCGCAGGCATCTTGATCAAGACCCGGGTCAATGAGGGAGGGCCTGTGGCCACTCCCGACAGGGACGCGGTGCTACACGGTCCGAACGTTGTGCATCTCCACCCTACACGTATCCCTGATAATTCGGGTGCTGCCGTGCGCTGAATCCGCAACGGGTTGGCTTTTATCGCCCGCTCTTGTCGGGAGCGGGCGCATCATGGCTAAGGCTCTGTTTCCGAAACATTCTCTTGGATCGGGTGGCCACGCCGGCGCGGAAGATCTGGCGTCGGAAAATACCGATGAAAGGCGTGCAACCTGCACTGCGTTTTCCATCGTGTTTCGGACTTCTCCGGTGCGCTACTGGCGATTACTAAGACACCCGTAAACAAGCGAAAGCCCCGTCGGACGGCCTCGCGTCCTCGATAACTGCGTGGGTAAGGGGCAATCAAATGTCGCCTATCCACTTCACAGCCGCTTTTGGCGACGTTCGCGACTATAGCAGCATTGATTAAGTGCTTCAATTGCCTAAAAAATTGCTATCATCCGCAAATGACGACTACAAATCCCCCAGCCTCCGGCGTTCGCCTGATCGAGGTTGCACCGGAATATGCCGGCCAACGCATAGACAATTACCTCATCACTGCGCTCAAGGGTGTGCCCAAGACTCTGGTCTATCGGATCCTGCGCAAGGGTGAAGTGCGCGTGAACAAAGGGCGCATCAAGCCCGAATACAAGCTGCAGGCCGGCGATATCGTGCGCGTGCCGCCCGTCCGGCTGCCTGAGCGTGACGAACCGGTGCCGGTGGCCCAGGGCCTGCTGCAACGGCTTGAAGCCGCAATCGTCTATGAAGACAAGGCCCTGATCGTGCTCAACAAGCCGGCCGGCATTGCCGTGCACGGGGGCAGTGGCCTGACGTTCGGGGTCATCGAGGCGTTCCGGCAGATGCGCCCGGATGCCAAGGAGCTGGAACTGGTGCATCGCCTCGACCGCGATACCTCCGGGCTGCTGATGATCGCCAAAAAACGCAGCATGTTGCGCCATCTGCATGCCGCCCTGCGCGGCGATGGCGTCGACAAGCGCTACATGGCGCTGGTGCGCGGCAATTGGCCGACCGCGCTCAAGCGCGTGGATGCGCCGTTGCTCAAAAGCAACCTGCGATCGGGTGAGCGCATGGTCGAGGTCAATCCCGAGGGCAAGGAGGCCTTGACGATGTTCAAGGTGCTGCGCCGCTTCAGCGACTTCGCCACCATCGTCGAGGCTCGGCCGATCACCGGTCGTACCCATCAGATTCGCGTGCACACCTTGCACGCCGGGCATTGCATCGCCGGCGACAGCAAGTATGGCGAAGAAAACTTCAGCCGCGAAATCCGCGAGCTCGGCGGCAAGCGTCTGTTCCTGCATGCCTATGCCCTGACCGTGCCGCTGCCCGATGGTGGTGAGCTGAAATTGCAGGCCCCGGTGGATGAAGTCTGGGCCAAGACCGTGGAGCGCTTGAGTGCCGAGTAAGTACCAGCTGTTGATTTTCGATTGGGACGGCACCTTGGCCGATTCCATTGGCCGTATCGTCGAGGCGATGAATCTGTCCGCCGTTGCCTGTGGCTATGTCGAGCGGGACGAGGTCTCGGTCAAAGGCATTATCGGCCTGTCGTTGTCCGAGGCCATCAGCGTGCTGTATCCGGCGCTGGATGCCGAGCAGGTCGCGGCGTTTCGTCAGCAGTATGCAGACGTCTACAAGCGTCTGGACGAGCAGCCGTCGCCGCTGTTTCCGGCGGTCCGTGAGTCGCTGCAAGCTTTTCGTCGGCAGGGCTACAAGCTGGCAGTGGCCACCGGCAAGGCGCGTCGCGGCCTGGATCGCGTGTTGCAATCCAACGAGTGGACCGAATTTTTCGATATTACCCGCGCTGCCGATGAAACCCGGGGCAAGCCGCACCCTCTGATGCTCGAAGAGATCCTCGCTCACTGCCAGGTTAGTGCCGATCAAGCGCTGATGATCGGTGACTCGGCGTTCGACCTGCAAATGGCTCGCAATGCCGGTATGGATTCGGTTGCCGTGGGCTATGGCGCCTTGCCGTTATCGGCACTGCGCGAGTTCGAGCCGACCGTGAGCATCGAGCACTTCGCCCAGTTGGAGCAGTGGCTCGACGATCCGCAGCCAGGGCAATGCTTCCCATTGCAACGCTGAAGGGCGTTGCGCAGTATCCGTATTCCCGAAGACTGCAGGAGTAGTTGATAGATGTCAGACGAATGGAAGGCGCCCGACGCCGATGAGCAGTCGCCGCAAAGCGAACGCCGTGAAAACGATCGCAGTTGGAAATTGCTGGAAAAAACTCTGCTGGCCAGCGTGCAGGAGCAGCGGCGGGCACGGCGCTGGGGGATCTTCTTCAAGATTTTGACCTTCGCCTATCTGCTGGGCGTGCTGGCGATGTTCACGCCGCTGTTCAGTGGCATGGAAAAGTCGGCAGGCAAGGGCGACCACTACACTGCAGTCATCGATGTAAAGGGCGTGATTGCCGACAAAGAGGCTGCTAGCGCCGACAATCTGGTCGGGGCCTTGCGCGCGGCGTTCGATGATCCCAAGGTCAAGGGCGTGATCCTGCGTATCAATAGCCCGGGTGGCAGTCCGGTGCAGGCCGGCTACGTGTACGATGAGATTCGTCGTCTGCGCGGCTTGCATCCAACGGTCAAGGTCTATGCGGTGATCGCGGACCTGGGCGCATCGGGTGCGTATTACATCGCCAGCGCGGCCGATGATATCTACGCCGACAAGGCCAGCCTGGTGGGTTCCATCGGGGTGACGGCGGCCGGTTACGGCTTTGTCGGTACCATGGAAAAGCTGGGCATGGAGCGTCGTGCCTACACCTCGGGGGCGCACAAGTCGTTCCTTGATCCGTTCCAGCCGCAAAAGCCGGACGAGACGCAGTTTTGGCAGGGCGTGCTCGACACCACGCACAACCAGTTCATTGCGATGGTCAAGCAGGGGCGCGGCGATCGCCTGAAGGACAAGGACAACCCTGACATGTTTTCCGGGCTGATCTGGTCGGGCGAGCAGGCATTGCAGTTGGGCTTGATCGACGGTCTGGGCAGCAGCAGCTCGGTGGCGCGTGATGTGATCGGCGAGAAGGACATGGTCGACTTCACCGTCGAGGATTCCGCCTTCGATCGCTTCTCCAAGAAGCTCGGTACCAGCGTTGCCGATCGTGTAGCGATGTATATGGGCTTCGACGGTCCGTCGCTGCGCTGAGATCTCGATTGCCTGAGCTGGCTTCTTCGCTGCCGAACGCGCAATCTCGCTCCCACAGACTGATCTTGAGTCTTACAGCTGTGGGGGCGGGGCTTGCTCGTGAAGGGGGCTTTGAATCCAGCCTCAGGGCACTTGCACACCTTCCTTTAGCAACATATCCACCAACCGAATCAGCGGCAGCCCCACCAGGCTGGTGGCGTCGGCACCGTGGGTGCTCTGAAACAAACTCACCCCCAGACCCTCTGCCTTGAAGCTGCCTGCGCAGTCGTACGGCTGTTCGGCGTGCAAGTAGCGCTCGATACGCGGCAAGTCCAGCTCGCGCATCTGCACCGTGAAAGGCACCACGTCGACCTGGCATTCACCACTATGGCTGTTGAGCAGCGCCAGGCCGGTCAGGAAGGTGACGCTGGTGCCACTGGCGGCCAGCAGTTGCTCGCAGGCCTTGTCGAAGCTGTGGGGCTTGCCCAGAATCTGCTCGCCGAGCACCGCGACCTGATCGGAGCCAATGATCAGATGCCCCGGATAGACTGCGGCTAGTGCCCGCGCCTTGAGTATCGCCAGGCGCCGTACCAGATCGTTGGCGTTCTCGTCAGGCAGGCGGCTTTCATCGACATCCGGCGAAGCGCAAACGAATGGCAGGCGCAGCCGCGAGAGCAATTCGCGACGATAAGGTGAGCTGGAAGCGAGTAATAAAGGCAGCATGCATGGCTCCTGACGATGAGCGGTCATTCTAGCATGCAGCCTTGGGCCGAATTTCCTTTGACAGGTGAGGGGGTCGTCCCTAGAATGCTGCGCCTATGTTGAATGACCCGATTCCACCTCACGTTGACCCGCGCAAATTGGCAGATCGTGGCACCACCCTCCAAGGTGAATTGCTGCTGGCCGATTTGGAGAGACTCTGCGACCCGCTTTCCGACAATGTCGGTACGGTGCAGGCTAAATTCGTTTTTGAACGAGATGAACGTAAAGCGGTGGTCATCCACAGCTTTATCGACACCGAAGTCAAAATGATTTGCCAGCGTTGTCTTGAGCTGGTCACCCTGCCAATCCATAGCGAGTGCAGTTACGCTGTGGTGAAGGAGGGTGCGAATACCCAGTCGTTGCCGTCAGGCTATGACGTGCTGGAACTGGGCGAAGATCCTTTGGATCTGCAGGCGTTGATCGAGGAGGAGCTTCTGCTCGCCTTGCCCATTGTGCCTGCTCATCATCCGGAAGAATGCCAGCAGCCGGCGGGAGCAGATGAGCCCGAGCCGAGCGAGGACGAGGTAACGCGGTCCAACCCGTTCAGTGTATTGGCGCAGTTAAAGCGTGACCCAAACGTTTAGGAGTTAATCAATTATGGCTGTTCAGCAGAACAAAAAATCCCGCTCTGCCCGCGACATGCGCCGTTCGCACGACGCTCTCGAGGCTAGCACTCTGTCTGTAGAAAAAACCACCGGTGAAGTTCACCTGCGTCACCACGTATCGCCAGAAGGCGTATACCGTGGCCGTAAAGTGATCGACAAGGGCGCTGACGAGTAATTACTTGTCCGCTCAGATCATCGCGATCGACGCAATGGGCGGGGACTTCGGTCCCCGCAGCATTGTCGAGGCCTGCCTCGCCTGCCTGTCCGCAAATCCCTCGCTGTACCTGACCCTCGTCGGTCAACCTCAACTCCTTGAACAGTTGCTCACCCAGCACCGTGGTGTGGATCGCTCGCGTCTGCAGATTGCTGCGGCCAGCGAAGTGGTCGGCATGGACGACAAGCCTTCCGTGGCGCTGCGGGGCAAGCCTGATTCCTCGATGCGGGTGGCGTTGGAGCTGGTGCGTGACGACAAGGTCCAGGCCATGGTCAGCGCCGGTAATACCGGGGCGTTGATGGCGTTGTCGCGTCACGTGCTCAAGACCGTGCCGGGCATCGATCGCCCGGCCATGGTCGTGGCGCTGCCGACCCTGACTGGCCATTGCCAGCTGCTGGACCTTGGCGCCAACGTTGATTGCAGTGCCGAACAATTGCTGCAGTTTGCCGTCATGGGCTCGGTGGCGGCCCAGGCGTTGGGCATTGCCCGGCCGCGTGTGGCACTGCTGAATATTGGCACCGAAGACATCAAGGGCAACCAGCAGGTCAAGCAGGCGGCGGCGCTGCTGCAAGCCGCGCAGGGCCTCAACTATATCGGCTATATCGAGGGCGACGGCCTGTACCGTGGCGAGGCCGACGTGGTGGTGTGTGACGGATTCGTCGGTAATGTGCTGCTCAAGTCCAGCGAGGGTTTGGCGAGCATGATTGCAGCACGCACCGAGGCGGTGTTCAGTTCCGGCGTGTTTTCGCGTCTGGCAGGGGCGGTGGCCTTGCCGCTGCTCAAGCGCCTGCGCCGCGAATTGGCCCCGGCGCGGCACAATGGCGCCAGTTTCCTCGGGCTGCAAGGGATAGTCATCAAAAGCCACGGCTCGGCCGGTGCGGAAGGCTTTCGCAGTGCCATCGAGCGCGCCCTGGTGGAGATTCGCGAAGATCTGCCGCGACGCCTGCAGGGCTGCCTCACCGACCGGTTGCCTTAGGCATGATCGCCCAAGGAATGCTTAAATGTGACCACCCGGTTTCAACTGCCATCCAATTGTCAGTTTCGCGCGGCCTGCCTGCTGGGCCGTCCACTCTGTGACGACACGATCATTAAGGGCTTGTTTCATGTCTGCATCCCTCGCATTCGTCTTTCCTGGGCAAGGTTCCCAGTCCCTCGGCATGCTCGCCGAGCAGGGCGCCCAGCATCCGCTGGTCGTCGATACGTTCGCTGAAGCGTCAGCTGCCTTGGGTTACGACCTGTGGGCGCTGACCCAGCAAGGTCCGGTTGAGTTGCTCAACCAGACCGACAAGACGCAGCCGGCGATTCTTACTGCCTCTGTGGCTCTGTGGCGCCTCTGGCAGGCCGAAGTCGGCAAGCAGCCGGCATTTGTCGCCGGCCACAGCCTGGGCGAATACAGTGCGCTGGTCGCGGCAGGCAGCGTCAGTCTGGCCGATGCGGTCAAACTCGTGGAAACCCGTGGCCAGCTGATGCAAGAAGCCGTGCCTGCGGGCATGGGCGGCATGGCGGCGATCCTTGGTCTGCCGGACGACGCCGTCATCGCAGCCTGCGCCGAAGCGGGCCAGGGTGAAGTGGTCAGTGCAGTCAATTTCAACTCGCCAGGTCAGGTCGTGATCGCGGGCTCGAAAACCGCCGTCGAACGTGCCATGGAACTGTGCAAGGCCCGTGGTGCCAAGCGCGCCATGCCGTTGCCGGTCAGCGTGCCGTCGCATTGCGCGCTGATGCGCCCGGCGGCCGAGAAGTTCGCCGCCTCGATCGAAGCCATCGACTGGCAGGCGCCGAGCATCCCGCTGGTGCAGAACGTCAGCGCCAGCGTGGCCACCGATGTCGCGACCCTCAAGAGCGATCTGCTCAAGCAGCTGTACATGCCGGTTCGCTGGGTCGAATCGGTGGCGTTCCTGGCCAGCCAGGGCGCCGTCAACCTGATCGAATGCGGTCCGGGCAAAGTGCTCGCGGGCCTCAACAAGCGCTGCGCCGAAGGCGTCAGCACGACCAATCTGGATACCCCCGACGCCTTCGCCGCCGCTGTTGCGGCGCAGGCTTGAAGCAGGAGATAGTTGCATGAGCTTGCAAGGTAAAGTTGCGCTGGTCACCGGCGCCAGCCGTGGCATCGGCCAGGCCATCGCCCTTGAACTGGGCCGTCAGGGCGCCACCGTGATCGGTACCGCGACGTCTGCGTCGGGTGCCGAGCGCATCGCTGCCACGCTCAAGGAGCATGGCATCACCGGTACCGGGCTGGAACTCAACGTCACCAACGACGAGTCGGTTGCCGCGACCCTGGCCGCGATCACCGCTGAATTCGGCGTGCCGGCGATTCTGGTGAACAACGCCGGTATCACCCGCGACAACCTGATGATGCGCATGAAGGACGACGAATGGCATGACGTCATCGACACCAACCTCAACAGCCTGTTCCGCCTGTCCAAGGCAGTTTTGCGCGGCATGACCAAGGCGCGTTGGGGCCGAATCATCAGTATCGGTTCGGTAGTGGGTGCAATGGGCAACGCAGGCCAAGTAAACTACGCGGCCGCGAAAGCCGGGCTCGAAGGTTTCAGCCGCGCTCTGGCGCGCGAAGTGGGCTCCCGGTCGATCACGGTCAACTCGGTGGCACCTGGTTTCATCGACACCGACATGACCCGTGAGCTGCCTGAAGCACAACGTGAAGCACTGCTGACGCAAATCCCGCTGGGCCGCCTGGGCCAGGCCGAGGAAATCGCGCAAGTGGTCGCTTTTCTGGCTTCCGAGGGTGCAGGTTACGTGACCGGGGCTACAATTCCGGTGAACGGCGGCATGTACATGTAAGCTGTGTGCGACATTTTTTCGCTAAAAATGTCATACGAGTCGAGCAAAAATCCGTTATAAAGCTGCAACCCAATTCGGGGCAGCGGGCCAATGTTAGATCGCTGTGACGCTTTCAGTTTGAAAAGCCGAGCGCTTTCGATAAACTTACGCACCGGCCAGCTGCCTGACTTATGTCCATTAGGAGTGAAAACAAGGTATGAGCACCATCGAAGAACGCGTCAAGAAAATCGTTGCCGAGCAACTGGGCGTTAAAGAAGAAGAAGTCACCAACAGTGCTTCTTTCGTAGAAGACCTGGGTGCCGATTCCCTTGATACCGTTGAGCTGGTGATGGCTCTGGAAGAGGAATTCGAGACCGAGATTCCAGACGAAGAAGCCGAGAAGATCACGACTGTACAAGCGGCCATCGATTACGTTACTGCCCACCAGGCGTAATGATTTTGTAATCGTCGCTTTGCTGTCTCGGAAAAACCGCACTGCCTTTGCTGGCGTGCGGTTTTTTCTTTAGGTGGCAGGCGCGCCGTCGTCAATAGAATAAGGAGAGTGCTGTGTCGCGTAGACGCGTCGTGGTCACTGGTTTAGGTATGCTGTCGCCGCTGGGCACTGACGTGTCGAGCACCTGGCAGGGCATTCTGGCTGGCCGCAGTGGTATTGGTCCGATCGAACATACGGATCTTTCTGCCTATTCGACCCGTTTCGGCGGCTCGGTCAAGGACTTCAAGGTCGAGGAGTATCTCTCGGTCAAGGAGGCTCGCAAGCTCGATCTGTTCATTCAATACGGCTTGGCAGCCGGGTTCCAGGCGGTTCGCGATTCGGGCCTGGTCGTCACCGACGCCAACCGTGAGCGTATCGGCGTGGCCATGGGCTCGGGTATTGGTGGCCTCACCAATATCGAAGAAACCAGCCGCACCTTGCATGATTCCGGCCCACGACGAATTTCGCCGTTTTTCGTGCCTGGCTCGATCATCAACATGATTTCCGGATTTCTGTCCATCCATCTGGGTGTACAGGGTCCCAACTTCGCGATCGCCACGGCGTGCACCACCGGTACTCATTGCATCGGCATGGCCTTTCGCAACATAGCCTACGGTGAAGCCGATGTGATGATTGCCGGCGGCGCCGAAATGGCCGCCTGCGGCTTGGGCATGGGCGGCTTCGGCGCGGCGCGGGCGATGTCCACGCGCAACGACGAGCCGCAACGCGCCAGCCGCCCGTGGGACAAAGGCCGTGACGGCTTCGTGCTGGCCGACGGTGCTGGTGCCCTGGTGCTTGAAGAGCTCGAGCACGCTCAGGCTCGCGGTGCGACCATCTATGCCGAGCTGATCGGCTTCGGCATGAGTGGTGATGCTTTCCACATGACCTCGCCGCCCGAAGACGGCGCCGGTGCCGCGCGCTGCATGGCCAACGCGTTGCGCGATGCCAAGGTCAGCCCGGACGAGGTGCAGTACATCAACGCCCACGGTACTTCGACTCCGGTCGGCGACCTGGCGGAAGTGCAAGCGATCAAGTCGGTATTCGGCGAGCATGCGCACAGCCTGGCAGTGAGCTCGACCAAATCCATGACCGGCCATTTGTTGGGTGCTGCAGGCGCGGTCGAGGCGATCTTCAGCGTGCTGGCGATCCGCGACCAGGTCGCACCGCCGACCATCAACCTCGACGAGCCGGACGAAGGCTGCGACCTCGATTTCGTTCCTCACGAAGCGCGCAAAATGCCGATCGACGTGGTGCTGTCCAACTCGTTCGGATTCGGTGGCACCAACGGCTCGCTGGTGCTACGTCGGTTCGTCGGTTGATGCACAGCTGGGTCGACGGGGTTGCGCAGTCGCAGGTCGGACTGAACAACCGCGGGCTGGCCTATGGTGATGGTCTGTTCGAGACCATCGCCGTGCGGGGCGGGCGGCCGTTGCTGCTCGACCGCCACCTGCAGCGCTTGCAGTGGGGCTGTGAGCGCCTGGCACTGGTGGCTGATGTGCGGCAGGTGCGCGACGAAGTCCTCGCCTACGCTGCGGCGCTGGGCGAGGGCGTGCTCAAGCTGATACTCACTCGTGGCGACAGCCCGCGCGGCTATGCCGCCGACCCTCAAGCGCCGGCCCGGCGCATCCTGCAAGCCAGCCCGTTGCCCGGTTACCCTCCCAGCCATAGTGCCGAAGGGGTGCAACTGTTCCCCTGTCGTACGCGTCTTGCCGAACAACCGCTGCTGGCCGGGCTCAAGCATCTCAATCGGCTGGAGCAAGTGCTGGCGCGCAATGAGTGGCAGGGCAGCGCTTATGCCGAGGGCCTGATGTGCGACCTGCAGGGCCGTGTGATCGAAGGTGTCTACAGCAATCTGTTCCTGATCCGTGACGCTGTGCTGTATACGGCCGATTTGGCCCGCTGCGGCGTTGCCGGTACTTTGCGCGCCGAGCTGCTGGAGCAGGCGCAATCGCTGGGTATCCAGGTAAAAGTGTGTGACCTGACGTTGCAGGATCTCGCCAATGCCGACGAAGTCTTCGTCTGCAACAGTATCTACGGGATCTGGCCTGTGCTTGGCGTCGATGCGCTTCGCTGGTCGGCTGGCCCGGTGACCCGTAAACTGCAAACCCTCGCCTGTGCACTATTGGACCTGTGATCTGTGATACGTAAATTCTTGGTGCTGCTCGAAACCGTGCTGATCGTTGCGGTATTGGTGGTGGGCGGTGCGGCATGGAAAACTCGCCATGCGTTGGACCAGCGTCTGGTCATGGCCAACGAAACCCTGGTGGAAGTACCGAGCGGCTCGACGCCGGGGCGCATGTTCAATCGCCTTGAAACCGACGGCCTGATCAGCGATGCCTGGTGGTTGCGCCTGTATTGGCGTTTCAACCTCGAAGGCCAGCCGCTGCACACCGGCGAGTATCGCCTGACCCCCGGCATGACTGTGCGTGACATGCTCGGTGTGTGGCAGCGCGGGGAAGTGGTGCAGTACAGCCTGACCCTGGTGGAAGGCTGGAATTTCCGCCAGGTGCGCAGCGCGCTGGCCAAGCAGGAAAAACTCCAGCAGACCCTCGCCGGCCTCAGCGATGCCGAGTTGATGGACAAGCTCGGCCACCCTGGCGTGTTCCCCGAAGGGCGGTTCTTCCCCGACACCTACAAGTTCACCCGTGGCATGACCGATGCCGAAATCCTCACTCAAGCCTACAAGCGCCTCGACGAGGTGTTGGCCCAGGAGTGGAGTCAGCGCGCCGATGATGTGCCCTACAGCGAGCCCTATCAGGCGCTGATCATGGCCTCGATGGTCGAGAAGGAAACCGGTGTGCCCCAGGAGCGTGCCGAGATCGCCGGCGTATTCATCCGCCGCCTGCATGCCGGCATGCTGTTGCAGACCGACCCCACCGTGATCTACGGCATGGGCGAGCGCTACACAGGCAAGCTCAGCCGCGCCGATCTCAAGCAGCCGACGCCCTATAACACCTATACCAACGCTGGCATGCCACCGACCCCGATCGCCATGGTAGGCCGCGAGGCGATTCATGCGGCGCTCAATCCGCAGGACGGCACCAGCCTCTATTTCGTCGCGCGTGGCGACGGCAGTCACGTGTTCTCTGACGACCTCGACGCCCACAACAACGCCGTGCGCGAGTTTCAACTCAAGCGCCGTGCCGATTATCGCTCCAGCCCCGCACCCATCCCGGTGCCTGCACCCACACCCGAGCAGGCGCCCGCCGATCAGGCCTCTCCCCCGGCGCTGCCAGTCCAGGCCACCGAGCCTGGCCCCACTGCTCAAGATAAGGACGCAAAGTGACCGGTCTGTTCATTACCCTTGAAGGCCCTGAAGGGGCCGGCAAGAGCACCAATCGCGAATACCTTGCCCTGCAGCTGCGCGCTGCCGGCCTGGATGTCGTGCTGACCCGAGAACCCGGCGGCACGCCGTTGGCCGAGCGCATCCGTGAGGTGCTGCTGGCCCCCAGCGACGAGCCGATGAACGCCGACGCTGAACTGCTGCTGATGTTCGCCGCCCGTGCCCAGCATATTGCCCAGGTGATTCGCCCGGCGCTGCAGCGCGGCGCGGTAGTGCTGTGTGATCGGTTCACCGATGCGACCTATGCCTATCAGGGTGGCGGCCGTGGCTTGCCGGTGGAGCGCATCGCGACCCTCGAGCGGTTCGTGCAGGGCGACCTGCAACCCGACCTGACGCTGGTCTTCGACCTGCCTATCGAAGTCGGCCTGGCGCGGGCGAGCGCGCGGGGTCGGCTGGACCGTTTCGAGCAGGAAGGCCGGGCTTTCTTCGACGCCGTGCGCAGCGCCTATCTGGCGCGCGCCGCGACCGATACCCAGCGTTATCGCATCGTCGATGCCTCGCAGTCCCTGGCTGAGGTGCAGCAGGCGCTGGACGCCCTGGTGCCGGTCATGCTGGAGTCGGCCCGTGGCTGAATACCCCTGGCAGCAGGTGCTGTGGCAGCAGTTCGCGGGCCGTGCCCAGCACGCTCACGCCTATCTGTTGCATGGCCCCAAGGGCATCGGCAAGCGCGCGCTGGCCGAACGGCTGATGGCCTTGTTGCTGTGCCAGCGTCCGCTCCCCGAGGACGCCTGCGGTGCCTGCAAATCCTGCATGCTGCTGGCGGCGGGTACTCATCCCGACAATTATGTGCTGGAGCCTGAAGAGGCCGACAAGGCCATCAAGGTCGATCAGGTCCGCGATCTGGTCAGCTTCGTGGTGCAGACCGCGCAACTGGGCGGGCGCAAGGTGGTGCTGATCGAGCCGGTGGAGTCGATGAACATCAACGCCGCCAACGCCTTGCTCAAAAGCCTCGAAGAACCCTCCGGCAATACCGTGCTGTTGTTGGTCAGTCATCAACCCAGCCGGTTGTTGCCGACCATCAAGAGCCGTTGCGTGCAACAGGCCTGCCCGCTCCCAGGCCGAGAGCAAAGCCTGGCCTGGTTGGGCGAGGCGCTGCCGGCCCTGAGCCAGGACGAGCGCGACGAATTGCTCACCTTGGCCGCAGGCTCGCCGCTTGCCGCTGTCGATCTGCAGACCCAGGGCGTGCGCGAACAGCGCGCACTGGTGGTCGAGGGCGTCAAGAAGCTGCTCAAACAGCAGGCCTCGCCCACGCAACTGGCCGAAGGCTGGAACGCGGTGCCCCTGTTGTTGCTGTTCGACTGGTTCTGCGATTGGTCGAACCTGATCCTGCGTTATCAGCTGACCGAGGACGAAACCGGCCTGGGCTTGGCGGACATGCGCAAGGTGGTGCAGTATCTGGCGCAGAAGACCGCGCAGGACAAGGTGCTAAGCGTGCAGGACTGGATTCTGCTGCAGCGCCAGAAGGTGCTCGCCAAGGCCAATCTCAATCGGGTGCTGCTGCTGGAGTCGCTGCTGGTGTCCTGGGCTGCGTTGCCGGGCAACGGCTAACGGAGCATTGTGGTATTTTGGCGGTCTGATATTCAAAGTGCCATCAGTTGTCGTTATTGCTTCAGTCGATTCAACCCAGCGTGTCCGTGGCCTCGATGCCCGGCCGCAGTGAAGGAAGCCGCATGAACCAGCCAGTCAATCCGGGCCCGCGCAACGGTATTCTGTCCCTGACCATCAAGGACAAGGCCGTGCTGTATGCGGCCTACATGCCTTTCATCAAGAACGGCGGCCTGTTCATCCCCACCAGCAAGAGCTACAAGCTGGGCGACGAGCTGTTCATGCTCCTCAACCTGATGGATGAAGGCGAGAAGATCCCCGTGGCCGGCAAGGTCGCGTGGATCACCCCCAAGGGCGCCCAGGGCAACCGCGCCGCCGGTGTCGGCGTGCAGTTCAACGATGGCGACGACACCGCGCGCAACAAGATTGAAACCTACCTGGCCGGCGCGCTGAAGTCCGACCGTCCCACTCATACGATGTAGTTGCCCATGTCTGCCGATAGCCGTTTGCTCGTTGATTCCCACTGCCACCTCGACCGCCTCGACCTGACCGCCCACGACGGTTCGCTGGACCGCGCGCTGGATGCCGCGCGGGCCCGGGGTGTGAAGCATTTCCTCTGTATCGGGGTGAGTGCCGACAACGCTGCGGCGGTGAAAGCCTTGGCCGATCAGTATGACGATGTGGATTGCTCCGTCGGCATTCACCCGCTGGACCTCAAACCTGGCGAAGCCCCTGCGCTGGACTGGCTGCTGCGCGAGCTGGACCACCCGCGGGTCGTCGCCATCGGCGAGACCGGCCTGGATTACCACTACGAGCCCGAAGCTGCGCAGCTGCAGCAGGCGTCGTTCCGCTTGCACCTGCAAGCGGCCAACGCCACCGGTAAGCCGGTGATCGTGCATACCCGCGGCGCGCGCGCCGATACCCTGCACCTGTTGCGTGAAGCGCAGCTGCCACAGGGCGGTGTGCTGCACTGCTTTACCGAAGATTGGGACATGGCCAAGGCGGCGCTGGACCTGGGCTTCTATATCTCGTTGTCCGGCATCGTCACCTTTCGCAATGCCGACGCCCTGCGCGATGTCGCGCGGCAGGTGCCGGCCGATCGTCTGCTGGTCGAGACCGACTCGCCGTATCTGGCGCCGATCCCGTACCGCGGCAAGCCCAACCTGCCGCAGTACGTGCGCGAGGTGGCCGAGTACCTGGCCATGCTGAGAGGTGTGCCTTACGAGGATTTCGCGGCGCAGACCACCGAGAACTTCAAGCGTCTGTTCCCGTTGGCGCACCTTTAAGAGCTTCGCGGGCAGAGCCGTTGGCCATCACACCGAACCATCAGGCAAAAAAAACCCGGGTTCTGGGGGGTGAATCCGGGTTAAGACCATTAGGAGTAAAACAAAGGCGCGCGGTCCATCGACACCTTTATTGCCACATCACTTGGGGGATATGACGCGTCAACACCCTTGAGTATCGTTGAGGTTTGCCACCGCGCCAGTGGTAATTGATCGTTTTTTAAACAATTTTGAAATAGGCGCGCCGCTGCTCAGCACCAACGCCCTAGTCACACGTAAAGTGCTCCTATCAACGGATGATCCGTGCAATTTCACGCCAGACAGGCATAATACTTCGCTTCGATTTTGACCCAGTCCTTCTTTATGCAGAAAGAACCCCGCAAGGTCCGCGAGTTTCGACGCCGCGAACAGGAAATTCTCGATACCGCCCTCAAGCTCTTCCTCGAGCAGGGGGAGGATAGCGTCACGGTGGAGATGATCGCCGATGCTGTGGGTATTGGCAAAGGCACGATCTACAAGCACTTCAAGTCCAAGGCCGAGATCTATCTGCGGCTGATGCTCGACTATGAGCGTGATTTGAACCAGCTGCTGTTGTCGTCCGACGTGGAGAATGACCGCGAGTCCTTGTCGCGCGCCTATTTCGAGTTTCGCATGCGTGATCCACAGCGCTATCGCTTGTTCGATCGCCTCGAAGAGAAAGTCGTGAAGGGCAATCAGGTGCCGGAGATGGTCGAGGAGTTGCACGCAATCCGTGCCTCCAACTTCGAGCATCTGACCCAACTGATCAAGGGTCGCATCGACGAAGGCAAGCTCGAAGACGTGCCGCCGTATTTCCACTATTGCGCCGCCTGGGCCCTGGTGCATGGCGCGGTGGCGCTGTATCACTCGCCGTTCTGGAGCAACGTGCTGGAAGATCAGGAAGGATTCTTTCAGTTCCTGATGGACATCGGCGTGCGCATGGGCAACAAGCGCAAGCGCGATAGCGATCCGGTGGCCTGACGCGCAAAAGAGCCCAGTGCAGCATCGTTAATTTTTCTCTCGTCCCCGGACTGGCGCAAAAGCTGCATCACGCCGCTTATTCGCCGGTTTTTCGTCGCCGGTCTCTGGAGGAATGATGCGTAATCTGCTCTTGGTACTGGCGCTCGCGGCGCTGGGCGGTTGTATGAGCGTCAGCGACATGGGTACGGTCGCCCACGATCAGTTGAGCGATGCCGGGGTGCTGGATCACAGCGAAACCAAGCGCTCGACCAATTTCCGTCTGCAACCGGACTCGTTCATGTTCATCGCCCAGGGCGCCTTCGTACCGCCTGGCGGCTCCTACCCGCGTCCTAACGTCGTAGCGGAGGAAGCCTTCAACGGCTTTATCCAGTACTTCCCCATGGTCCGTCGCGCCCGTGCTCCTGAAGGCCTGGACGACGCCATGAACGAGGCCCGTGAAGCCGGCGCTCACTACCTGCTGTATACACGCTTCGCCAATGCCGATGATCGCATCGGCACCACCGACGAATGGCAGGACCAGGAAGCCGTCGATCGCCTCGGCGTCGACCACGCTGTCATTCAGGTGATGGTGATCGAGACCAGTACCCGTTATCTGATCGACACCGCGACCATTCGTCTGCGAGGCGGTTTTCTGACGTTGTACGACAAAAAACCGCAGGATTTGCTTGGGCCGCCCCTGACCGATTACGCTCGACGTTTGCTGGGTGTAGAGCGCTAGACCAAGGCAGGCAATCCGCTTGCTCCCTGGCCATGACGCGCACTACCCCAGCGGCGTATTCGAGGAGCAAGTGATGACAGACGCCAGCCATCTATTGGCGCAGATTCCCCCAGCCAAGGGGCCCGCACCTGTGCATCTGTGGAACCCGGATTTTTGCGGCGATATCGACATGCGCATCGCCCGCGACGGCACCTGGTTCTATCAGGGCACGCCGATCGGCCGGGCGCCCATGGTGCGGCTGTTCTCCACCATCCTGCGGCGTGACGGCGATGATTACTTCCTGGTGACGCCGGTGGAGAAAGTCGGCATCCAGGTCGAAGATGCGCCGTTCGTGGCAATCCGCCTGGAAGTTGAAGGGCAGGGCGAGCACCAATGCCTGCGCTTTTTCACCAATGTCGATGATCACTGCGATGCCGATGCCGAGCACCCGCTACGCGTGCATATCGATGCCGCCAGTCAGGAACCTTCGCCCTACGTGCGGGTGCGCACCAACCTGGAGGCGTTGATTCATCGCAACGTCTTCTACCAATTGGTGGATCTGGCGGTCACACGTCGGATCGACGGCCAGCCCTGGCTTGGCGTATGGAGCCACGGTGAGTTCTTTCCTATCGGACCAGAGCCTGACTGATCTGTAATTTTCACGGGCCTCTTCGCCGCCGCACGCGCCCGTACAGATTGCACCGGTGTCAAATGCCTCAAACCACAGCGCTCGCGGCGTCAATCACATGCACGCTGTATCCCGGCACCTTCTTGGCCAGATGCTTGGCCTGTGACGCCATTTCCGCCAGCACCTGAGCGTCCAGCGCGGGGCAATCGCGAGCGTGCAGATCGACGACACCGATGGACAGCGACAGCAGCGGGAATTCCTCGCGCACGCCCTGGCGGTTATGGCTGACGAAGTACCCCGCGTCCAGGTGCTCGGCGCGGTAGAACCGCCGGCACTGCATCTGGAACTCCTCGAACAGCTGCCCCAACCGCTTGCGCCAGTCGCTGGAGCCGAGCACCAGCATGAAATCGTCACCACCGATGTGTCCGACGAAATCGCGGCTGGGTTCGATTCGCTCGCTCAGACAGTGCGCCAGGCACAGCAGCACTTCATCGCCGCGCGCGTAGCCATACAGGTCGTTGTAGGGTTTGAAGCTGTCGATATCGACATAGCAGATCGCGGCGGTCTGGTTTTGCTGCAACAGGCGCGTCAGGCACTGCTGGATCGGCACGTTACCAGGCAGCAGCGTCAGCGGGTTGGCATAGCGCGCCTGCTGGATCTTCAGTTCGGTGATCAACTTGAGCACGTCGATCACCCGTCCGAGGCCCAGGTAACGCCCGTTCTGGGTGATGATGAAGTCTTCTTCGATACGCTGGCGCGCGCGGCTGGTGATCAAGCGGCTGACCTGTTGCAGAGAATGACTCAACTCCACGGCGAGGAAATCATCGGTCATCAACCGGCTGATCGGCTTGCGGGCATACAGCTCGGTGGCAAAGGGCTTGAGCAGCGCGTCCGACAGCGAATGCCGATGCACGATACCGACCGGGCGCTGCTGGTCGTCGAGCACCGCCAGCGAGTTGAGGTTGGCTTGCAGGCGAAACGCCTCCAGCACCTTGGGCGTTGGCGTGTCGCTGGGCACTGCCGCTTGATCGTTCAGCAGGTCGGACAGGTCGCGGCGCTCCTCGGTCAAGGAGGGCTGGCCGCTGTCCAGTTGCGGCAGCAGGCTGCGGGCATCCCGGGGCGGCGTTTCCTGCGGGCGGCACAACAAATAGCCCTGGACCAGATCGACACCCATGTCGCTGAGCACAGCCAGCTCTTCGACCAGTTCTATGCCCTCGGCAATCACCACCGCACGTGAGGCACGGGCCATCTGCAGAATGGAGCCGACGAACTCGCGCTTCACTGCGTCCTGATGGATGCCGTCGATAAAGTGCCGGTCGATCTTCACGTAATCGGGGCGCAGCTCTGACCACAGGCGCAGGCTCGAATAGCCCGCGCCCAGATCATCCAATGCAATCGAGAAGCCCATGGCGCGGTAGTGATGCAGGGCCGTGTGGAGCAGGTCGAAGTCGTCGGTCGGGGTTTGTTCAGTGAGCTCGATCACCACCTGGCTGGGCGAGATGCCGTAGCGCTGCAGCAGCGACAAGGTACGCCCTGATTGATGCAAGGGCTCGAGCAGCGACTCGGGGGAGACGTTGAGGAACAGCTTGGCGTCGAGTTTCTGTTCGCTGAAGCTGCGGCAGGCTTTTTCACGGCAGGCCATTTCCAGCTCGCTCAGACGCCCGGCATGGCGGGCGGCGGCGAACAGGTTGATGGGCGAATGCAGCGGGCTGTTCGAAGGGCCGCGACTCAGCGCTTCGTAACCGAGAATGCGCCGCTCGGACAGGGACACGATGGGCTGGAACAGGCTGTGAAGGCTGCCTTGGGCCAGGATCGTCCCGAAGGCGCTGAGCTGCTCGGTAATGGTCATGAAATCCTCACTGATGTGGGATACCGACTCCCAAAAATGTGGGAGTGGGCTCTGCCCACGAAGCTTCACGGGCAGAGCCCGCTCCCACAGGGATTATGAGTGTGTCTAAAGTAGAGATTGCAGGCATAAAAAAACCGGGCGCCTGTTAGGCGCCCGGCTATTTCACGACAGCTTCATGACTGTTTGATGACGGATCGCCATCATTTAGCTTGCTTCATCGCACTACTTCTTGGCCACCGTGGTGTTCAAGCGCAGGTAGTCCAGCAGGATACGCCCGGTTTCGCTCAGGTAGGCGTCGTTCTCGGGTTTGGAATCGTTCGGATCCGTCGCCGGGGCGTCTTCGTCTTCCTTTTTCAGCTCGGTCAATGGCGCTTCGCCCTTGGCCTTGCGACGGGTATTTTCGAGGGCCAACTGCTGGTTCTCGATGTCGGTGTGCTGCTTGCGACGCACCGCTTCGTTGAGGCTGACGGTTTTTTCTTCCATCAGCTTCTGCGCCAGGGCCAGGCGATCGCGGATGAAGATGAACTCCGGATCGTTATCGGTGCGCTTGTCATGCAGCGCCTTGAGCTGGGCCAGGAACGGCTTGAACGGATCGGTTTCGGGCTTGATCGCCGGGCGGATGGTGTCCCACGGCATGGCTTCGGGCAGCGCGCTTTCGCCGATTTCCTTGGTATCGATGATCGACGGGTAGGCGATGTCCGGCAGTACGCCCTGATGCTGGGTGCTCTGCCCGGAAACCCGGTAGAACTTGGCCAGGGTCAGTTTCAGCTCGCCATGGTTGAGCGGCTGGATGGTCTGCACCGTGCCTTTGCCGAAGGTCTGGCCACCGATGATCAACGCGCGGTGGTAGTCCTGCATGGCGCCGGCGAAAATCTCCGAAGCCGAGGCGGACAGGCGGTTGACCAGCAGCGCCATCGGGCCTTTGTAGAAGGCACCAGGGCTCTCGTCCTCGAGCACATCGACGCGGCCGTCGCTGTTGCGCACCAGCACGGTCGGGCCTTTCTCGATGAACAGGCTGGTCAGCTCGGTGGCTTCCTGCAGGGAGCCGCCGCCGTTGTTGCGCAGGTCGATGACCACGCCGTCGACGTTTTCCTTCTGCAGCTCGGTCAGCAGTTTCTTGACGTCGCGGGTGGTGCTCTTGTAGTCCGGATCGCCGGCGCGGAAGGCTTTGAAGTCGAGGTAGAAGGCCGGGATCTCGATCACCCCGAGCTTGTAGTCTTTGCCATCCTGCTTGAGATTGAGGATCGACTTCTTGGCGGCCTGTTCTTCGAGCTTCACCGCTTCGCGGGTGATGGACACGATCTTGCTGGTCTGGTCGTTCGGCGCATTGGTATGCGGGATCACTTCCAGGCGCACCACGGAGCCCTTGGCGCCGCGGATCAGCTTGACCACTTCGTCCAGGCGCCAGCCGATCACGTCGACCATTTCCTTGTCGCCCTGGGCCACGCCGACGATCTTGTCGGACGGCGCCAGTTGCTTGGTCTTGTCGGCAGGGCCGGCCGGTACCAGGCGCACGACCTTGACCTGATCGTTATCGCTCTGCAGCACCGCGCCAATGCCTTCCAGCGACAGGCTCATGTTGATGTCGAAGTTTTCCGCGCTGTCAGGCGACAGGTAGTTGGTGTGCGGATCGTACGACTGGGCGAAGGTATTGATGTAGGCCTGGAAGATATCCTCGGCGCGGGTCTGGTCCAGGCGCACGAGTTGATTCTTGTAGCGCTTGACCAGCAAGTCCTGGATGGCTTTCGGGTCTTTGCCGGCAATCTTCAAACGCAGCACTTCGTCCATGACGCGTTTGCGCCACAGGTCGTCGAGTTCTGCCTGATCCTTGGGCCACGGGTCGTTCTTGCGATCGACTTCGAGGGTCTGATTGCCGTTGAAGTCCATCTTGTCGACGCCCTTGTCGAGGATCGTCAAGGCAAAGTCCAGACGCCCCTTGACGCGATCCAGGTAGCGTTTGTAGATGGTGAAGCCCGCGTCCAGATCGCCCTTTTTCAGGAAATCGTCAAACTGGGTTTTCCATTTGTCGAATTCGCTGATATCGCTGGCCAGAAAGTAGCTGCGCGAGGGATCAAGCAGCTTCAGGTAGCTGTCATAGATGATGACCGAACGGGCATCGTCCAATGGCGGCTTGCTGTAGTGATGGCGTTTGAGGAGTTCGACGACGTTGAGGCTGGCGATTACCTCATCGCGATCAGGCTGCAACTTGTCCCAGCTGTTGTCGGCAAAAGAATTGGCCGACATCGACAGGGTGCCGAGGCCAATGCACAGGGCGAGGGCGGAACTGGGTAAGAAATGCTTCATGCTGATTCGACGCGGGGGCAATTGATAACGCATATTAGGCCGTCTTTGAATTCGCCGGTTCCGTTGAAGCCGGACGCATAATGCGAAAAGCCCGGCGCCAAGGCGCCGGGCTCAGTCATGAGTCAACTATGGAGGCACTGTGAAGGCATTGCAAGGCGTTGAAGGACATGTCGAGTGGGTTGAGCGTCCAAGCCCCACCCTTGATGCAGGTCAAGTGAAGATTCGCGTCGCCGCGGCGGGGCTCAATCGTGCCGATCTGCTGCAGCGCGCGGGTCACTATCCGCCACCGCCAGGCGCCAGCGATATTCTCGGACTCGAGTGTTCGGGGATTATCGCCGAAGTGGGGCCAGGGTCGTCCTGGCAGGTGGGTGATCGGGTCTGTACGTTGCTGGCCGGTGGTGGGATGGCCGAGGAAGTGGTGGTCGATGGCCGTCACGTGTTGCCGGTGCCGGAGGGCGTAAGCCTGATCGACGCGGCGGCGATTCCAGAGGTCTACGCCACGGTGTGGCTCAACCTGTTCCAGCTGGCGGCGCTCAAGCCGGGCGAAAAAGTGCTGCTGCACGCCGGTGCGAGCGGTATCGGCTCGGCGGCGATCCAGCTGTGCAAGGCGTTCGGCAACCCGACCTGGGTGAGCGTCGGTTCGGCCGAGCGGCTGGCTTACTGTGAGGCTCTGGGCGCTCAAGGGGGTGTGGTGCGCAGCGTCGATCTGGAGGCGTTGCGCGACCTTGGGCCGTTCGATGTGATCCTCGATCCGGTGGGCGGCAACTACGCCGAGCTGAATATCCAGGTGGCGGCGCTGGATGCGCGCTGGGTGATGATCGGCCTGATGGGCGGCACCAAGGCGCAGGTCGATCTGGGCGCGGTGCTGGGCAAGCGCATTCACCTGCTGGGCTCGACGCTGCGCAGCCGCAGCGATCAGTTCAAGGCCGATCTGCTCAGCGATCTGGGCCAGCATGTGTGGCCGTTGTTCACCGAAGGGCGCTTGAGCCCGCAGGTGGTACGAACCTTCCCGATCGTCGATGCCGAAACCGCCTTCGATGAGTTGGCCGGTAATCAGATCAGCGGCAAGGTGGTGTTGATTGTTGATGAGACGCTGATCTAGGTGATCATGAAAGATTCATGAAACCTGGGTTTTTGCCAGTCTTGCTGGCCTATTCGCGGGCAAGCCTTGCTCCCACAGGTGTAATTCATAAGAGCTGTTTGCACTGTGGGAGCAAGGCTTGCCCGCGAAAGGGCCGGGGCAGCCAAAAATAGTCCGCTGACTCACCGCTCGCGTAACGATTCGGTCCGCGCCTTGAGTACCGGCTTGAGCACGTAATCCAGCACGCTTTTCTCGCCGGTGATGATGTCCACCGTCGCCGTCATGCCGGGGATGATCAACAGCGGCTTGTTGTCACCGCCCAAATGATTGAGGTCGGTCCTTACCTGAATCAGGTAGAAGCTGTTGCCCTTTTCATCGGTCACGGTATCGGCGCTGATCAGTTCCAGCTTGGCCTTGAGCCCACCATAAATCGTGTAGTCGTACGCGCTGAACTTGACCATGGCTTTCTGGCCAGGGTGGAGGAAGGCCACGTCTTGCGGCCGTACCTTGGCTTCGATCAGCAGATTGTCTTCCATGGGCACGATCTCGAGCATGTCGCTGCCCGGTTGAACCACGCCGCCGATGGTGTTGATCTTCATCTGCTTGATGATGCCTTTGACCGGCGACACCACCGTGGTGCGCGTCACGCGGTCATCGATGGCGATGGTGGTGGCGGTGATCTTGGCCAGCTCCGTGCGCTTGTCGTTGAGGTCCTTGGAGGCATCGGAGCGAAAGCCCAGTGTCGACTCTTGCACCTTGCTGCGGATCTCGGCGATGGCCGCCTCGGCGCGGGGGATCGCCAGGCTGGTGGCATCCATCTGTCCACGGGCTTCCACGGCGCTGCGCTTGAGGCGCAGGATCTCTACCGGCGAGACCGCGCCGGATTTGATCAGCGGCGTCGACATGTCCATTTCCTGCTGCAGCAAGGCCAGGCTGTTGCGGTACTGCGCCTGCTTGGAGCGGAACTCGGCCAGCTCTTGAGTCTTTTGCACCAGTTGCTGATTAAGGGTGTTCTGTTCGCTGGCCAGCTTGCTCTGGCGCGAGGTATAGAAAGCCATTTCGTCAGCGGCCACCTGCGGCGCCTTGGTCTTGATTTCATCCGACACTACGAACGGTTTGCCGGTGGCTTCAGCCGCCAGGCGATCGACCTGGGCCATCAAGGTGTAGCGATCGGCTTCGCTTTCACCACGGTTGGACAGGTAGCGGGTATCGTCGAGACGCAGCAGGGTGTCGCCTTTTTCGACCATCTGGCCTTCGCGCACCAGGATTTCCGAAACGATGCCGCCCTCCAGGTTCTGGATCACTTGCACCTTGCTCGAAGGGATGGCCTTGCCTTCACCCGTGGTGACTTCCTCGATCACCGCCAGCTTGGCCCACACCAGTGCGGCAACGATCAGCGCCGCCACCACCCAGACGGTGAGTCGCGAGCGCCGTGGCGAATCGTTGAGGCCGGCGCTGGCCAGCTCGGGCATGAATTCCCGTTCGCCGGTCTTGCCGAAACTGTCGAGGTAGCCGCGCAGGCCGCCTGTTGAATGACTCATGTTCAGCCCTCCTGAGCGGGTGCAGTGCCGACGCGACCTTTGCGCAGCGCTTCGATGACGGTCTCTTTCGGGCCGTCGGCGACGATGCGGCCGTTGTCCAGCACGATCAACCGATCGACCAGGCTGAGCATGGTGGTGCGGTGGGTGACCAGCAGCAGAGTCTTGCCCGGTATCCACGCATGCAGGCGCTGGCGCAGCAGGTCTTCACTGCTGTTGTCCATGTGGCTGGTGGGTTCGTCGAGGACCATGATCGGTGGCTCCAGCAGCATCGCCCGAGCCAGCAGCACGGCCTGGCGCTGGCCGCCGGATAACAGCTGGCCACGTTCACCCACTGGGCGGTCGAAGCCTTGCGGGTGCTGCCGGGCCAGCTCGCTGACGCCAGTCAGTTGCGCGACTTCGAGCATGCGCGCATCACTCACATAGCGCGCGCCCAGGGTCAGGTTGTCACGCAGGCTGCCCGCCAGCAGCGGCAAGTCGTGGGCGACATAGCCGATCTGCTGGCGCAGGTCGGCCACATCCAGCTGGCGCAGGTCGAGGCCGTCGAGCAGGATCTGCCCTTCGGCCGGCTCGTAGAAGCCCATCAACAGGCGCGCCAGGGTGCTTTTGCCCGAGCCGCTGCGGCCGATGATGCCGACCCGTTCGCCGGGTTTGATGCTGAAACTGACAGCGCTGAGCGCCGGGGTATTTTGCCCGGCATAGCTGAACACCACCTGGCTGAGGCCGACACCGCCCTGCAATTGCGTGCGATCGAGAGGGCGTTGCTTGATGTCCCGTTCTTGCGGCAGGGCCATCAACTGATCGGTGCTGCGCATGGTCAGCTGCGCTTGTTGATAACGGGTGATCAAGCCGGCGATCTGGCCCAGCGGCGCGAGCACGCGGCTGCCCAGCATGTAGGTGGCCACCAGCGCGCCGACGCTGAGGTTGCCGGCGATGATGCTGTAGACCCCAGCGACGATGGTGCTCATGCCGCAGAACTGCTGGATGAACAGCGTGCCGTTGGTGGCCAGCGCGGCGAGGTCGCGGGCGTGGCCGTCGAGGCGGGTGAGGGCGCCGTGGGTCGACTCCCAGTGATGTTGGCGCTCGCTCTCGGCATTGCAGGCCTTGAGGGTTTCCAGGCCGCCGAGGGTTTCGATCAGCAGGGCCTGGCGTTCGGCACCCAGCGTCAGGCTTTTTTGCACGGTGTCGCGCAGGCGGATCTGAATCAGCAAGGCGAAGATGATGGTGATCGGAAACGCCAGCACCGGGATGATCACCAGCCAGCCGCCCAGCAGGCCGATCACCACCAGCATCAGCACCGCGAACGGCAGGTCGATGATGCTGGTGAGGGTCACGGCAGTGAGAAACTCGCGCAGGCCCTGGAAGTCATGGATGCTCTGAGCGAAGCCACCGATGGTGGCTGGGCGGGCCTTCATGGCCATGCCGGTGATCCGCTCGAACAGCGTCGCGGAGAGGATCAGGTCGGTCTTTTTACCGGCCTGGTCCAGCAGGTGTGCACGCACGACGCGCAGGATCAGCTCGAAGCACGTGCCCACTAGCAGGCCCGCGGCCAGTACCCACAGAGTCGAGGTGGCCTGGTTAGGGACCACGCGGTCGTAGGTCTGCATGACGAACAGCGGCACCATCAGGCCCAGCAGGTTGATCATCAGGCTGGCCAGCAAGGCGTCGCTATAGAGCCAGCGCGACAGCTTGAGGGTGTCGCGAAACCAGGAATCGACCCGTGGCATCAGTGGAGTGCGCAGGTCTTCGAGTTCATGTCGTGGGCGAGCGAACAATGCCTCGCCAGTGTAGACGCTGGCCAGTTCCTCACGGCTCAACCACTGTTCGCCGCCTTCGGCTTCGCTGGGCAGAATCAATGCCCGGCCATCCTCGCCCCAGCGCCGCAGTACCGCGCAACGGCCCTCCTTGAGCAGCAGCAGTACGGGCAGATTGAGCGCGTTGATGCTGTCCAGCTCGCGGCGCAACACCCGTGCCTGCAGGCTGGCGCGCGCGGCGGCGCGGGGCAGCAGATCCTTGCCCAGGCGTTGCTGAGCCAGCGGCAGACCCGCGCTGAGGCTGGCGCGGCTGACCGTGCAGCCGTGCAACTTGCAAAGAATCAGCAGGCCATCGAGCAGCGGATCGTCGAAAGACTGCCTCGGGTCGCTGCCGGTCGGTACACGCTCAGGCGTGGGGTCGGGCGTGGGGCTGTGCATCTTGGTCAACGGTTCTACTCCAGCGGTACTTCGGCCAGGACTTCTTTTGCGCGAATCGGCGGCGCCCCAAGGCGCTACCGACTCGCTACAGCGGCGCTACAGGCGCCGCTCAACGCATCTCCGGCAAGAGCTGTGCTTCGCTTTTGATTTCGGTCTGTGCAATGGCCTCTGGTGGCAATACCACCCGGGTCTTGGCCACCAGGTCGCCCATGTTGGCCAGCACGCGGTACATCGCGTATTCCTCGGTATAGCGCACTTCGACATAACGGCTATTGGCGGTGTAGAGCTCGTTCTCGCTGTCGAGCAAGTCGAGCAGGGTCCGCTGGCCGAGGCCGAACTGATCCTGATAGGCGGCACGTACGCGCGTGGTGGTCTCGGCGTACTCGCGGGCATAAGGGGTTTGCTGGCGGGCGTTGAGCATGGCGTTCCAGCTCAGCGACATGTTCTCGTTGAGTTGGCGCAGGGCGTTGTTGCGAATGTCCATGGCCTGATTGATCTTGTAGGCATCGGACTGCAGCCGGGCCTTGTCGCCGCCGCCGCGAAACAGGTTGTAATTGACCACCACGCCGGCACGCCAGCTGTTGTTGTGGCCTTCTTCGCCCGAGATGTTGTTGTTGGCACCCACCGCCAGTTCGCCGTCAAGTCGCGGATAGAACGGTGACTTGGCCACTTCGTATTGACTCTCCGCCGCCTGTACGTCGGCCTGCGCCGATTTCAGATAGGGGTTGTTGCTCATCATGTCCTTACGCGCGGCCTGGAGATCGGTGGGCAATTCGCCCTTGATCGACGGGGGCGTTTCCAGCTCATCGGGCATGCGCCCCACGGCACTGTAGAAATTGGCCTCGGCATCGGAGAGGTTGACCTGCGCGGTGTAGAAGTTGTTTTCCGCCAGCGCGCGACGGGCGCGGGACTGGTCGGTGTCGGCGGTGCTGCCGATCCCTTGCTGGCTGCGCAAGCCGATCTGATCGTTGATGCGCAAGTGAGCTTGCAGGTTGTTTTTGGCCAGCGTCACCAGCTCGCGCTGCTTGAGTACTTCGAGGTACACCTGGATGGTGCGCAGGGCCAGGTCTTCGGCGCTGCCTTGTACGTAATAGGCGCGCGAGGTAGACACGGCCGAAGTGCGGGCCTTCTCGTTAGGCGTATTGAAACCATCGAAAAGCATCTGACGCAGGCGCAGTTCCGACTGGGTGTAATTCAGGCTTTCGGTGTGGTGACCGCCCTGGAAGCGGGTGGTGGGATTATCCGAGCGTTCACGCCCATAACCGCCTACCAGATCGACCGTGGGCAGATAGCCGCTGCTGGCGACTTTGCCATCTTGGTCGGCAGACAATCGATTATGAATATTGGATTGCAGGTCGGGGTGGAAATCGATGGTGGTCTGAATCGCTTCCTGCAGGCTCATCGCTTGAACATTGGCGCCCATCATCGCTAACAACATAGCGCTGCACAGAGGGGTCAAAACGCGCATTGGGTACTTCTCCGTGTGAAGGTCTTATAATGGGCGTCAGAAATCTGACTGAGACCCATCGATATTTGATTGGAGCTTGTAACACACTATCGCAGAACAAGTTTTCCCAGCGCTAAGACGAAATTAGAATAAGCCTTATGCGAAAATAAACTTATACGTGCGGCACCTTTACCGACATTGTTAACTCAAAGACGCAGCTGATAACTGCGCCCAGCTTGGTGTTGGGCGCAACTTGGAAAGTTCAATAATATTTGTGGCGCAAAAGGCAGGGGAACTGACCAGGAAGGGGAAGGAAGTGCAGGGCGACAGGATTTTGTCAGGGAGGCATGATTCTTGTAAGGCCATGCACATTCCGATCAAAGAATCTTTGAACTGAATGTCGTTGAATTTATTCATATTTTGTTCTGTAGTTAGACTCTTTGACAGGGCCGCCATCGTGTGGTGCCTGTCACTCTTGTGTCTGTCCCGGTCCTTGCCCATAGCCTGACTGCCACGCGCGCGTGGCAACGGAGAATGGCAATGGCAGTATTGATCGGTGTGGTGAAAGGTGTGATCGGGCAGGTGTTCGTGATTCATAGCGATGGTTCGCGGCGGGCCGTGGCCGACGGCGAACGCCTCTTCGCCGGCGACACACTTGACACCGGCACTGCGGGTGCAGTGGCCGTTCATCTGACCAATGGTAACGAGCTCACCCTCGGGCGTGGCAGCAGCCTGCAGCTGAGCCAGCAGTTGTTGAGCGACCAGCCGCCGAACATCGTCGTTCATGATCAGGCTACGGCACCCGATGGATCGCAGCTGACTGAAGTGCAGCAGATCCAGCAAGCCATCGCTGCGGGTGCCGACCCGACTCAAGTCCTCGAAGCCACCGCCGCCGGCCCGACCGGCACTGGGGTATACACCAACACGCCCCCCGGCGACCTCGGCGGCGGCCACAGCTTCGTGCTGTTGACCGAAACCGGCGGCAGCGTCTCGCCGACCGTCGGCTTCCCGACCATTGGTCTGGGCTTCGATTTGCTCAACGCCCAAGAACCCGTGGGCGACCTGTTCCAGACTGCCGATGCGGGCGTTACCACGCCTGTGGTCCCGCCGGTCATCGTCCCGCCTGATGTCCCGCCCGTCACGCCGCCGGTGGTAGTCCCGCCCGATACCCCGCCAGTGACCACCCCTACCGACAACGGCATCACCTTCGTCGACCTCTACCGCGACGGCGGCGAGCAGCGGGTATTCGAAGCCGACCTGCCCAACGGCACCAACACTGCGCAAGGCAAAGGCGGCGACCTGACCCGCACCGACGTGTTCAGCGTGGTCGCGCCAGACGGCCTGGCCTCGCTGACCATCGATGGCGTGCAAGTGGTCAGTAACGGTGTGCTGGTCAGCAACACCGGCGACGGCACGGTGCAAATCGTCGGTCAGTTGGGTAATACCCTGACCATCACCGGCTACAACGCCAGCACCGGCGTGTTCAACTACACCTACGTGCTCTCGGTCGATCAACAGAACAATCAAACCACCAGCAATACCGAGCTGTCGGAAGATTTCCACCTGGTGGCCAGCGATACCGATGGCGACGCTGGCGATGCCTGGCTGAACGTGCGCATCACCGACGACAGCCCGATCGCCAATAATGACGTCGGCAGTACCGTGACTCAGCAATCCCCCGAGATCACCGGCAACGTGGTGGCGAACGATTTCGTCGGCGCCGACACCAATGCCAATCCGGTCAGCATCGATCCGGCGCTCAATCCTGGCTTCGTCGTTTCCGGGCAGACCATCATCGGCACCTACGGCACCCTGACCTTGGGTACCGACGGCACCTATACCTATGTCCTCAATCCTGAAAGCGAGGCATTCCAGGCGTACAAGGACTCGGGCCTGGCGGCCAAGGAAACCTTCACCTACACCCTGACCGACGGTGATGGCGACAAGACTACCGCCAACCTGACCGTCAACATTGCCGCCAACCACGAAGTGAACTTCAACTGGCTGCACGCCAGTGGCGGCGATCTGATCTTCAGCGAGGCCGACCTGCCCAATGGCACCAGCGTCGAGCCGAACAAGGCCAGCTTCCTGACCGACCACAGCAGCGTCTACATCGACGCCAAGGACGGGCTGGCGAACCTGAGTATCGAGGTCTATAGAGACGGCCAGTTGCAGAGCACCCAGGTGGTCTCCAATGGCAATCTGGTCAGTAACTCGGTGCAGATCGTCGGCGAGTCGGGCAACATCCTGACCGTCACCGGCTACGACAAAGTCACGGGTATTCTTAGCTATACCTATGTGCTGTCCGAGGCAGTCCAGAACAATCCGCCCGCTTCGGGCGATCTGGCCAACCTGCAACTGTCGGACGACTTCAAGCTCGTCGGTACCGACACCGATGGTGACACCGGTTCGGCCTGGATCAACATCACCATCAAGGACGATGCGCCCATCGCCAGCAACGACGTTGGCGCCAGCCTGGTCACCGACAAGGCGCCGGAGCTCTCCGGCACCGTGCTGGCCAACGACAAGGTCGGCGCCGATAGCAACGCCACCCCGGTCACTATCAAGGCCTCGGACAATCCCGACTTCAGCGTCAATGGTCAGGTCGTCGAGGGCAAATACGGCACGCTGACTCTGCATGCCGACGGCACCTATGACTATGTATTGAACAGCGGTAGCGATGCGTTCAAGGAGCTGAGGGCGTCGGGGCTGACCGACAAGGAAGTGTTCAAGTACACCCTGACCGATGGCGACGGCGACTCCACCACCGCCAACCTGACCATCGATATCGGCGCCAACCATGCAGTGGTTTTCAACTGGCTGGGCAGCACCGGTGGCGACCTGGAATTCAAGGAAGCCGACCTGCCCGCCGGCACCAATACCGCATCCGACAAAGCCAACTTCCTTACCGACCACAGCAGCGTATACATCGATGCCAAGGATGGCCTGGCCAACTTGAGCATCGACACCCTCGTCAACGGCCAGACCGTGACCACGCTGGTGGTCGCCAATGGCGTGCTGGTCAACTCGCAAGGGGTGGTGGTGCCCGGTGAGTCGGGCAACAGCCTGACCATCACAGGTTACAACGCCAGCACCGGCGTGCTCAGCTACAGCTACACCCTGGCCGAGCCGGGCCACAACAATGCCCCCGGCAGCGCTGATCCGCTGGCGGAAACGCAGCTGTCGGACGATTTCAAGCTCACCGCGACCGACACCGACGGCGACACCGCTTCGGCCTGGATCAATATCACCATCAAGGACGATTCGCCCGTCGCCAACAACGATCAGGGCGACAGTACCCTGAGCACCAAGCTGCTGAGCATCGCCGGCGACGTGCTGACCAACGATCACGTCGGCGCCGACACCAATGCCAATCCGGTCACGCTGACGGACGCGAGCGGCAAGGTGGTGACCAGCCTCGAAGGCCAGTTCGGCACCCTGGAAATGGGCACCGACGGCAAATATACCTACACCCTCGACCCCAGTTCGCCGGCTTATCAAGCCTTGGCGAGTGGCCAGACGGCGACTGAAACCTTCACCTACACCTTGACCGATGGTGACGGTGACTCGACCACCGCCAATCTGGTGATCGACGTGAAGAGCGATCCCGTGCCGGTCGCGGTGGCTCAGGAGGCGACCGTCACCTCCGGTGCCACTGGTGCCAATGTGCTGCTGGTAATCGACGTTTCCAACAGCATGAACGATATCGTCAAAGGCACCGACTTGACCCGACTGGATCTGGCCAAGCAGGCAGTCGACAAGATGCTTTTGCAATACGCCGATATCGGCGATGTGAAGGTGCAGGTCACTACCTTCAACAACCAGACCCATCAGGTCAGCGGCAGTTGGGTCGATGTTGCCGAGGCCATCCGCCTGGTCAACGGCCTGACCGCGGGCGGCGGCACCAACTACGACTACGCGCTGGACGGCGCGAAGACGGCCTACGCGGCGGATGGCAAGCTGGTGGGGGCGGGCGTGCAGACCGTTTCCTACTTCGTTTCCGACGGTAATCCGACGCTCTCGAGCGACAATCCTAAAGTCACCAGCGAGCAATCCGGCAACCAGACCAATCCCAATCTGGGCGACGGCATCGACAGCGATGAAGCGGCGGTGTGGACCGACTTCCTCAAACTGCACGACATCAAGTCGGTCGCCATCGGCATCGGCAACAGCGTTCAAGCCGACTATCTGAACCCGATCGCCTTCGATGGCACCACGGGCAAGGACATCGCGCCGCAGCTGGTGCGCGATGTCACGCAGTTGCCCAATATTCTCGGTGCCACGGTGCAAGGCCAGCCGGTGGTGGGTTCGCTCACCGATGGCGGCGGCTTCGGTGCTGACGGCGGCTTCGTCAAATCGATCAGCGTCGATGGCGTGAAGTACAGCTTCGATGGCAGCAACACCGTCACCGCAGGTGCCGGCGCGGTGGCCGACAACTACCGGTATATTGCCTCGGCCCACGAGTTGGCCGTCAGCACCCAGGATGGCGGTTTGCTGCAGGTCAATCTGCTCACCGGTGCCTATACCTACACACCACCAGTGGGCGCCACGCAAGCGTTCACCGAGACGGTGCTGTTCACCCTCACCGATACTAATGGCGATGTGGCCAGCAACGCCCTGACGGTGCACGTATTGGCCGATACGCCAGTGGTCGCGCCGACGGAAACCATCATCACCAACGTGCTCGATTCGAGCATCATCGTGCCTGCGGCGGCGTTGCTGGCCAACGCGGCGGCCGGCACCCAGGTGACCAGCTCGACAACCTTCGATACAGGCTGGGGCGCAGCGCGCGGAGCCGATTTTACCAGTACCTCGACGACGCCTCTGGCGTTCCGCGGTGCAACAGCGAATCGGCTGGATCTCGAGCGCTCGGAGTTCACCGTGCGCAATGCGGCGCCGATGACTGCAGCGTTGATCGTGCTGGGCGAGTTGGGCGCGGTGGGCAGTGCCTTTGCCTCCGACACCCTCACGGTCGAGCTGAAAAAGGGCGAAACGCTGCACTTGCAGTCCAGCCTCAACGACAGCCATGCCAGCCTGGCCTGGGCGGCCGCAGACGGTACCTACACGGTGCTTGGCAAGGACGGCAATTTCACTGCGACCGAAGATGGCGTCTACAAGATTCACGTCACCAACCTGGCTGGCGCAGAAGGCACCAAGGCTGAGAGCTACCAGCTCACTCTGACCGTCGACTACAGCCATGCCACCACCACGCCGGTGCACACCGACACCTACAGCGTTGCCGACAGCCATGGCGATTCAGCCACCGGCGCATTGGCGATTCATTACCAGGCCGGTAACCATTTGGTGGGCACCGACGGCAATGATGTACTGATTGCCGGTGAAGGCCACAGCTTGCTGGAAGGCGGCAAGGGCGATGACGTGCTGGTGGCTGGCAGCCAGGGCGATGATCTGTACGGCAATGATGGCAACGATCTGCTGATCGGCGGTGCGGGCGACGACACCCTTGATGGCGGCGATGGCAACAATACCGCGAGCTATGCCAAGGCAACGGCCGGCGTGCATGTCGATCTGACCCAGGTGGGCGTCGCTCAGGATACGGTCGGGGCAGGCAGCGACACGCTGTCGAATATTCAGAACCTGATCGGTTCGGATCACAACGACTGGCTGGTGGGCGATCTTCACGACAACGTCATCACCGGCGGCAAGGGCAACGATACCTTGACCGGCGGCGGTGGCAACGACACCTTCAAATGGCAGGACGGCGACACCGGGCACGATACAGTGACCGACTTCAAGCTGGGCAGCGACACGCTGGACCTGTCGCAGTTGCTGCACGGCGAGAACTCGGTGGCCAGTTCACTGGATAATTTCCTGCAGTTCAAGGTGACCGGTACTGGCGAGGGATTGGTGTCGACCATCGAGATCAGCAGCCAGGGCAACGACATGACCACCCAGACCATCTCGCTCGAGCACGTCGATGTGGCCAGTAATTATGGCGTGCAGGTGGGGGCTGGAGGGATGGTTGCCAGCGGGCATGACACGGCGACCATCATCAGTGGCATGTTGAATGATCACTCGTTGAAGGCTGATACGGTTTAGGCCAGTAACGGGCTGCAAGCTGCAAGCGGCGAGCCACAGGCTTGCAGCTTGCAGCTTCACAGCGGCACTGGCACCCCGATCCAGCGGCCCATGGCGCCGTACACGCCTAATTCCTGCAATACCTCGAACTCTTGCGCACTCTCCACCATCTCCGCAATCAGCGGCAGATCGATGCTGCGTGTCGTGCGCAGTACCGCGTCGATGAACAGGCGTTTGTCCGGCTGTACATCGATGGCGTGGATATAACTGCCGTCGAGCTTGAGGTACGCCAACCCCAAGTGGCTGAGATTGCCGATCTGGCTGAACAGCCCGCCAAAGTGCTGCAAGCCGAACGCATATCCACTGCCGATGATCCCCCGGGCCAGAAACTGCAACGTGGCGGCGACGGGCAGGTTGCGTTCGTCGGCTTCCAGCGTCAGCCAGCGGGCCTGGGCCGGATGGGCATTGAGGGTCTCGATGATGGCGGCCATCGCCAGCGGGTCGTTGAGGGTGCTGCTGGACAGGCTCAGGGCCAGGGGTTGCGGCTGGTGCTGCAACGCCACGAGGGTATGCTCGAGCATCAGGCGATCCAGGCGGGTCGACCAGCCCAGGCGCTGAATCCACGGTAGAAAGCGCCCGGCGGCAATGGCTTCGCCGGTGTTGTCCAGTAGCCGCGCCAGCACCTTGCGGTGCACTACGGTGCCTGGGGCGGTGCACGCCACCACCGGTTGGCAATACAGCAGCAATCTGCCTTCGGTGAGTGCCGCATCGATCCAGTCGCGCCAATCATGGGCGGAGTAGGCCGGCGGATAGGGGTAATCGCTGGACAGATAATCGCTGGACACTGCCCAAGGCTGCTGTGGCTGGGCTTGGGCCATGGCAAGTGCCTGGTCCAGCTCGCGCATGATCTGATCCCGCGCCTGCCCCGGGTGATAGTCGGTGATCCCTATGAGCGCCACGGGTTGGTGATCGCTGGCACCCGTCGGGAACAAGGTCGCCACCCGTTGGCTCAGGTCAGCGGCCAACTGCTCGACATCCTGAGCGGTGATGCCCGGCATGAGCAGGCTGAATTCTCCACCGCGATTGCGCGCCGGCAGCCATTGCTGGCGATGAGGGGAGCTCATCAACTCGCGCAGCAGGTCGCCGACCGCACGTATGAGGCCATCGGTGTGCTGGCCGCCGAGGCGCTGATTGATCCCGGCCAGATCGTCAAGGCGCAGGGTCAGCATATAGCCTGGGCCGTTGTGCTCGGTGAGCAGCAAGGCCTGGGTCAGGCGCGCGTCGAGCAGGCGCCGATTGGCCAGCCCTGTGAGGCTGTCCTGGAAGGCTTCCTCCTGCAGCCGATCGCTGCGCGCGGCCTGCTCGGCGAACAGCTGCTTGAGTTTGCCGACCATCTGATTCATCGCCAGCACCACGCGGCGCAGTTCCGGGGTGCGGGGAATGTTGTCGAGCAGGCGAAACTCGCGCTGGGCGATGGCGTCGGCCTGACGCGTCATGTCGTCCAGCGGGCGCAACTGGCGGCGCAATAGCCAGCCGCCGAAAATCGCACTGAGCAGGGCACAACCGCTGAGCCAGGCGAGGCTGCCCAGGGCCATGTCCCATAATCGTCCCAAAGCGAACCTGGGATGGCTGGCCACTTGCACCTGGGCCGCCTGCTCCCAGCCACGCATGATCAGCGCCGCGCCTTGCTCGGGGCGCAGGTCCACCAGGCGCGCGAACCAGGCAGGCGCGCCGTCGTCATCGTCGGGGTCGCTGGTGCGTTCGACCATGACCTTGTGATCCTTGATATTCACCACCCGGATGCTGGCGTAGTAACCGCTATCGAAGATCGATGTGACCATCAGTTCGACCATCGCCGGGTCGTCGATATTGGCAGTAAGGGTCAATCCCAGTGCGGTGGCGGCATCCTGGGCATGGGCGCGTAACTGGTCCGTCAGTTGCGAGCGCGAGGTCTCCAGGCTGACGATGAAACTGCCACTGAACGCCACCACCAGAAACACGCAGATGGCCAGGAACAGTTGTTTGAGCAAAGACATTCATACCTCCTCGGGGCAAGGTGTGTCTGGCACTGACTGCATTCGGCCATCGACGGTGAACAACCTGTAGCGGTATTGCGGGTGCGGGGTCAGCCCTCACCGATATTGAAACCTTCATTGCGCATTTTTTTCAGTACCCCCTGCCAACGCGACAACTGTTTGGGGTCACCGCGGGTGATGGCGCCCGTGAACGGATCGATCAGAAACAACCCCTCCGCATTGAAGGCGTAAACCGGCAGCAGGTCGTGGCGCTGGGAGGCGGGGAGGATCTGGCCGATGAGGTTGTCGAGCACCAACGGATCGCTGCTGTCGCTGATGTAGTAGCTGAGTACCATGTGCGCCTGATTGAGCTTGAGCGACTTGACGTAAGTGATGCGCAGGCGTTCGGCTGGCACCCCTAGCTGGCGCAGGCTGAAATATTTGGCCAGGGCGAAATCTTCGCAATCACCAGCGCCCTTGGTCAGGGCTTCCACCGGTGTTGCCCAGTAGTCGACGACGCCCCAGATGCTGAGATCATCTCGAAATCCCAGCTGTTGATTGAAGAAGCGATTGACCGTTTCCAGTTGTTGTTGCTCCGGCTGGCGGCTGCTGTTCTGCAGCAGCTGCGCCCAGGCTTGCAGGCGCTCCTGAGCGCTGCCAAGGGCGCCGTGTGATTCGGCGAGGGCGAGTATGCGGCCCATGTCCCAGTTGGCCGCCAGGTGGCCGAACAGAGCGAGACCCACGCACAAGACAACGAGCCGAACGAAGGGACGGTTCGGCAGCCTTCTTCCTGAAAAAAACCGTCGCGGGTGAAGAGGCATGGTAAATGCGCTCTTTGGTCGAGATCAGAGGAGTCTAGGTCAGGCGGGGGAGGGCAGGAGGCGTTTCGGGAGCGATCTTTGTGGGAGTGGGCGCGCGCGTCCTGCGGCGAAGCCGTTGCAAGCTTCGCGCGCAGACCCCGCTCCCACAGGATATGTGAAGGGCTGTATCAGTGATGGCGCGGCTTGAGGATTGCCGGTTTTTCGTCCGGGGCGTTGCACAGCAGGTACAGCGCGGTCAGCGCCTCCGGGATCTGCACGATCATGTCGTCCATCAAATTGGCATCGGCGGCGATATCGGCAAACTCGGGTTGCTCGTCGAACAGCCCGGAACCGACCATGATCGGCAGGAGCATTTCGCTGACTTCGTCTTCCGCCGTCTCGAACCAGGCCGCTTCGCGCAGGAACACGCCTTCCATGAAGCCGATGCACCAGCCGCGCAGGTCCGAGTCATCCGGGTCGTCACCCAGATCCAGGTCGCAAGGTAGCTCGAACTCCTCGTCGCTGGCCAGTTGACGGGCGATGTGCGCCTTGAGGGCCAGCAGCGTCGACTCGATGGCATCGCGCTCGGTGTTGTCGGCGTAGTGTGGCTCTTCGGCGAACAGGGCGTCGATCCACTCGCGATCGGGCACCACATCGGCGCAGATCGACAGGGCAGTCAAATAGCCATGCGCGGCCACGTAATCCAGCGCTTCTTCGTGCAGCTCGTCGGCGTCGAGGAAGACTTGCAGGCGGGTGAGTTGCTCAGCGAAGGACATTGGATGACTACCTTGGGAATATACGATGGTGAATTCTAGGCTTTGTAAGGCCCGCGCGCCACCCGCGCGGCCAACTATGGGCTTACCAGCGGTCACGCGGGCGGTGCCCTGCGCTGCGGACGGGTCGGGTATACTGCTGCGGTTCGTGACCGTGGCGGTGTTCCTGTAACGCTCGCTTACGTGTTTTTTAGTGTAGTGCGGTGATTTTTCATTCAGCCTGACGGCCGAATGGTTCTGCGATTTCTGGAGTTTTTCATGCTCGAACAGGCTCAACGGGTTCTTAAGGACATCTTCGGCTACGACAGCTTCCGCGGTCGCCAGGGTGCCATTATCGAACGCGTGGCCAACGGTGGCGACGCTCTGGTGCTGATGCCTACCGGTGGTGGCAAGTCCCTGTGCTTCCAGGTGCCGGGGCTGTTGCGCGATGGCTTGGCGGTGGTGGTTTCGCCGCTGATTGCATTGATGGACGACCAGGTCGCCACCCTTGAAGAACTTGGCGTATCGGCCGCCGCGCTCAACTCCACGCTGAGTGCCGAACAGCAGCGCGAGCTGGCCGCACGTATTCGCCGCGGTGAAGTGAAAATGCTCTACCTCGCGCCCGAGCGCCTGGTGCAGCCACGCATGCTGGAGTTCCTCGGCCAGTTGCAGATCGCCTTGTTCGCTATCGACGAGGCGCACTGCGTGTCCCAGTGGGGCCATGATTTCCGTCCCGAATACCTGCAACTCGGTCAGCTGGCCGAGCAGTTTCCCGATGTCCCGCGCATCGCCCTGACCGCCACCGCCGACAAGCGCACCCGCGAAGAAATCGTCACGCGCCTGCACCTGCAGGACGCCGAGCGGTTCCTGTCGAGTTTCGACCGGCCGAACATTTTCTATCGCATCGTCCCCAAGGAGCAGCCGCGCAAGCAATTGCTGGCGTTCCTCAGCGAGCGGCGCAGCGACGCCGGTATCGTCTATTGCCTGTCGCGCAAGAAGGTCGACGAGGTAGCAGCGTTTCTCTGCGAGCAGGGCTTCCCGGCCTTGCCTTATCACGCTGGGCTGCCGTCGGATGTGCGGGCGGCCAACCAGAAGCGCTTTCTCAACGAGGAAGGCCTGATCATGGTTGCCACCATCGCCTTCGGCATGGGCATCGACAAGCCCAACGTACGCTTCGTTGCCCATATGGATCTGCCCAAGTCGCTCGAGGCGTATTACCAGGAAACCGGGCGTGCCGGCCGTGACGGCTTGCCCGCCGACGCCTGGATGGCCTACGGTCTGCAAGACGTGGTGATGCTCAAGCAGATGCTGCAGAACTCCGAAGGCGACGAGCGCCACAAGCGCGTCGAGCACCACAAGCTCGACGCCATGCTCGCACTCTGCGAGGAGACCCGTTGCCGACGCCAGGCGCTGCTCAAATATTTCGACGAAGACATGCCCAACCCTTGCGGGCACTGCGATAACTGCGTCGACGGCGTGCAGACCTGGGACGCTACGGAGCCTGCGCGTCAGGCGCTGTCGGCGGTGTTCCGTACCGGCCAGCGCTATGGCGTCGGCCATCTGGTGGATGTGCTGCTGGGCAAGGACAACGAGAAGATTCGCAGCTTCGGCCACCAGCAGCTGGCGGTCTGGGGTGTCGGCAAGGACCGCTCCGAGCACGATTGGCGCACGCTGTTCCGCCAGCTGGTCGCACGTGGCCTGGCCGACATCGACCTCGAAGGCTACGGCGGCCTGCGCCTGAGTGAAACCTGCCGGCCATTGTTGCGCGGCGAGGTGACCCTTGAACTGCGTCGCGAGCTCAAGCCACAGACCGTCGCCCGCAGTGGCGGAGGCAGCCCGGCCAGCCAACTGGTGCGTGCCGACGAACGCGAGCAGTGGGAAGCCCTGCGTGCGTTGCGGCGCAAGCTGGCTGAAGAGCACGGCGTACCGCCATACGTCATCTTCCCGGACTCTACCTTGCTGGAAATGCTGCGCAGCCAACCTCAGAGCATGTCCGACATGGCCCGCGTCAGCGGTGTCGGCGCGCGCAAGCTGGAGCGTTATGGCGAGGCCTTCCTCGAAGTGCTCGGGGGTACCGCCGAAGCGGCGCCGGTGGTTGCCGACATTCGCCACGAACTCATCAGTCTGGCCCGCGCGGGCATGACGCCGTCGCAGATTGCCGGTCAGCTCAAATGCACCGAAAAGAACGTCTACAGCCTGCTGGCCGAAGCCATTGCCGCCCAGCAGCTGTCGCTGGATCAGGCGCTGGACTTGCCTGAAGATCTCATGGCAGAAGTACAGGATGCGTTTCTCGACGGTGAAGGCGAGTTGCCGCCAGTGGCCGCCGTCGCCGAGCTCTTTGCCGGACGCGTGCCGGAGGGTGTCTTGTACTGTGTGCGCGCCGCGCTGCAGTCTGAATTCGAGGTCTGATCGCGGCGGGTTGGCGTAGTGATATCGGTATGACTATTGCGTCATGCCTGCGGACATGCTTAGCTCACTAATTATTAGTAATGTTCCTACGTGAGTCGAATATGCCGTTGACTGATCAACATCGTTTTGGAATGCAATTGGCGCAGCTGTCGCGCGGCTGGCGCGCCGAGCTCGATCGGCGTTTGATCGGCATGGGGCTGTCCCAGGCGCGCTGGCTGGTGCTGCTGCACCTGGCGCGCTTCACCGAAGCGCCGACCCAGCGCGAATTGGCACAGAGCGTTGGCGTCGAAGGGCCGACCCTGGCCCGGCTGCTCGACAGTCTTGAAGGTCAAGGGCTTGTCAGCCGCCAGGCGGTGCTCGAAGACCGTCGCGCGAAAAAGATCACCCTGAGCCCCCCGGCCTTGCCGATCATCGAGCAGATCGAGGCCATCGCCAACGACCTGCGAATTGAATTGTTTCAAGGCGTGGACGAAGAAGAGCTGCGTATCGCGATGCGTGTGCATTCGCGTATTCTCGCTAATCTGGAAAAGTAATCCCTGAGTAACGCTCAGGGTCGTGTTGGCCCTGGGCAGCCTCCTGTGCCCTGAGTGGCTTCTGTGCTTGGTGAAAACAGGCCGGCACGCTATAAAAGAGTCATCGGAAGCAGTTTCCTCAAGGGATTCCCATGCAAGAACGCGTTTCGTCAGGTTTCGGGCGGGTCATTCCGGCTCCCAAGGTTTCCCTTCTGGCCGCGATGGTCGCTGCCGGGGCGCTGTTCTATTCGGCGCTGGCGCCGGCGTTGGGGCTAGGCGAGATCAGCTTGCACTCGGCACTGAATCAGCCGCTCAATGCCGATATCGAACTGGTCGATGCGCAAGGGCTGGACCGCAGCGACCTGGCCGTTGGCCTGGCCAGCGCTGATGAATATAGCCGCGCTGGTATCGATCGCGTGTTCTTTCTCAATGATCTGCGTTTCACTCCGGTATTTCAGGGTAATCGCAAGTTCATTCACGTCAGTTCCGTGCGCCCGGTGGTCGAGCCTTATTTGAGCTTTCTGGTGCAGGTCAGTCGGCCAGGCGGCCAATTGCTGCGGGACTACACGGTACTGCTGGACCCAGCGGGTACGGTGCCCCTGACCCCAGCGAGCATTCCGACCGGCAGCGCCGCCTCGGCCGACCAAGGCACCGATTACACCCGCGCAGCGGCCTCGTCCTCGGCGCCGCCCCCTGCGCCGCCGAAGGCCGCCGCCACGCCGGCAGCAAACTTGCCGGCGACCAGCGAGAACAAGCGTTACACCGTGGTCGCCGGCGATACCCTCTGGACCGTCGGCAAGAAGCTGACCGCTGCTGGTACACCGACACCACCCAACCAGCTGGTACGAGAGCTGCGCGATCTGAACCCGGCGCGTGGCCCGTTGAAAGTGGGACAAAGCTTGCGGGTACCGGATTCCGCGGTATTGCCGGGCGCGCCCGCCGATCAGATCACGCCTGTCAGCGATGCCAGCGCCGGGGCTACACCGAGCAATCCTGGCGCGCCGGCGGCCAATGCGCAGACACCGGAGCAACTGACCGCGACCGTGCTGCAGAATCAGCAGTTGCAACAGAGCCTGGATGATGCCAACGCCCGGTTGCAGGCGATTCAACAGCAAGATGCGCTCAAGGATAAACAGCTGGCTGATCTGCAGGCACGTGCAGGCGCTACGCCAGGCGCTGTACCACCCGCCGGCAGCCAGGCGCAGCCGGCGACTCCGAGTGCGCCCGCTGTCTCAGGTACAGCGTCCGCCGCAGGTGCCGCAGGTGCCGCAGGTGCCGCGGGTGCCCCTCCTGCGCAGCCTGCGCCCGGCGCCAATCAGGCCGCACCGGGGCCCGCTGTATCGAAGCCCGTGCCGGCACCTGCCGCGCCAGTGGTACCGGACAGCGACGACTCCTGGCTACTGATTGCCGGTGCGCTGGCCGCCGTGCTGCTGTTGCTGGCAGCATTGCTGTTGGCAAGGCGTCGCCGCCAGCAGCAATCGGCCATCCTCGCCCCCGAGCTGATGGCCGCTGCGGTCAACGACGATGTGGTGGTGCGCTCCGCTCGCACGCCGGTCCTGGCGCTGACCGAAACCCAACTCAACGACGGCGGTCGCTACGGCGGCGAGCGTGCTACCAAAAGCGAGCCGACGCTGGCTGGTGCTCCCACGCCCGCCGTGCAGGCGCCTGCGCGACGCGAAAGCGGTCCGGCCACCGACGCCCTGGATGGCGCGAGCATTTATATCGCTTATGGCCGTTTCAATGAGGCCCTGGGCATCCTGCGCGAAGGCTTGAGTAACGAGCCCCACCGCACCGACCTGCGCGTGCGCATGCTCGAGGTCTTGGGCCAGCAAGGCGATGCACAGGGCTATGCCGAGCAGGAGGCGCTGCTGCTGGCGGGTGGCTACAGTGCGTCCACGCTGGAGCAGACACGCGCGCGTTATCCCAAGCTGGCGCCGGCGCCGGTGGCCCCCGTGCAACCGGCACCGGCCCACAGCACTGCGGACCCTGCGCCCGCGACAGCCGCTTTGGCTGCCGGGGTCATTGCAGCAGGTGTCGCTGCGGCTCAGGCCCTGGATCGCGAGCCTGAGCCGCCCGCCGAGGCCCAGGAGCAGGCAGGTATTTCGCCGGGGGCCGACGCCCCCGATCCGGTGCCGAGCGCCGAAACGGCTGCAGAGCCAGATCTTTCGACCGCCCACAGCTTCGACGCCCTGGCCGATGACTTCCCTGACCTGGGCGATTTCGACCAGCTCCCCGAGCTCGAACCCGCCGCCGACCCTGTGCCTGAATCCTTCGATGAATTCCAGCTCAACCTCGACGACCTGTCACTGGATGCCGATTGGGGCATGGTCAGCCCGTTCGACACCCCTGGGCGTCCCAAGGCCAGCGCGCCTGAAGCGCCTGCCGCTCCGGCGGAAGTCGATCACGATTTCGCCTCCAATCTCAAAGAGCTACCGGAAGTCTTCGAGATGCCCGACGAGCAGTTCCTCAGCGACTTCGCCGACCCGCAACTGCCTGTCGATCTTGAAGCGGGTATCGAGCTGGATGAACAACCCGACACCCATCAGATCGATCAGGACGCGTTGGACAACGCCTTTCTGGACAGTTTCATCACCGATGCCGATCTGCCCGAACTGGACGCCTTGACCGTCGACTTCGATGATCTGGAGCGTCAGCAGGCATCGGCGGAAAAGCTCGAGCAAGCTCAAGGGTTGATCGAGCAAGGCGATTTTTCCCAGGCCAGCGACCTGCTGCTTGAGCTGCTGCGCGAGGGTGACGACTCCTGCAAGCATGCTGCACGACAATTGCTGTCGAGCATCAGCTGATGCCCGCCGCTACTGCCAGGCCCCTAGTGGTCATCACCTACTGCACGCAGTGCCAATGGCTGCTGCGTGCCGCCTGGCTGGCGCAGGAGCTGTTGAGTACCTTCGCCGATGACCTGGGCGGCGTGACGCTGGTGCCGGCCAGCGGTGGCGCATTTGCCATCACCTGCGACGGCGTGCAGATCTGGGAGCGCAAGGCCGACGGTGGTTTCCCCGAGGCCAAAGTGCTGAAGCAGCGTGTGCGCGATCAAATCGACCCGCAGCGGGATCTGGGCCATAACGACAAGGTGACTTGACCTCTATCGATAAGTAAGCTGCCTTGCGTGCTGTTCCCTGTTTGCGGTATAGACCCAAGCAATGACACGGCAGAGAAACCCCATGGCCGCGCGCACGACCTCTTCAAGCTGGGCAACCGGCATCGTCAAGTCTTTGGAACTGGCTGGTCTGGATTGCGCAGCGCTGTTCAAGCAATTGGGGCTGGACTTCGCCGCGCTACAAGACCCCGACGCGCGTTTTCCCCAAGACGACATGACCCGCCTCTGGCGGTTGGCCGTGGAGCAGTCCGGTAATCCGGCCATTGGTCTGAACATGGGCAAGGTGGTGCGCCCGGCGTCGTTTCATGTGGTCGGTTACGTGCTGATGTCGAGCCCGACGCTGGCGACCGGTTTCGAGCGGCTGGTGCGTTACCAGCGCATCATCGCCGAAGGGGCCGATGCGATCTTCCGTCGCCTGCCGGACTGCTACCTGCTGATCCTCACTGTACACGGCGACCTGTTACCACCCACGCGCCAGAGTGCCGAAGCCTCGCTGGCCACGGCGCTGGCGTTGTGCGGGTGGTTGACCGGGCGAGTGCTGCACCCGATCAAAGTGCTGATCCAGGGCGATGCGCCGGTCGATTTGAGCCCTTACCGCGAGGCGTTTCACGGGCCGCTGGAATTCAACGCCGCCCATGATGCCCTGATGTTTCGTCATGAAGACATGGACGCACCGCTGCCCACCGCCAATGCCGCCATGGCAACCTTGCACGATCGATTCGCGGGGGAGTATTTGACGCGGTTTTCCGAGAGTCAGGTGACCCACAAGGCTCGTCAGGTGTTGTGCCGGATGATGCCTCACGGCGAGCCCAAGCGTGGACAGGTTGCACAGACCCTGCACTTGTCCCAGCGCACCTTGCAGCGCCGATTGCAGGAGGAGGGTACGAGTTTTCAGGCGTTGCTCGATGAAACGCGCCGACAGCTGGCCGAGCAGTACCTCGGGCAACCACGCATGACGCTACTGGAAATCGCGTACCTGCTGGGTTTCGCTGACCCGAGCAATTTCTTCCGGGCCTTTCGCCGTTGGTTCGATGTCACCCCAGGAGAATACCGCGCGCGTCTTGGGCAAGTGCCGCCGGTTCCCCTCAGTGACGCCAGAACGCCGGCATGCACAACACCAGCACGGTGATGATTTCCAGGCGGCCCAGCAGCATGCCGCCGGAGAGGATCCACTTGGCGGTGTCCGGGAGGCTGGAGAAGTTGCCGGCCGGGCCGATGGTTTCGCCCAGCCCTGGGCCGACCCCAGACACCGTGCTGGCGGCGCCGGTGAGCGCCGTCATCCAGTCCAGGCCCAGCAGCGACAGCGCCAGGGCGATAGCGCAGATGGTGATGGCGAAGAAGAACGAAAACGTCAGGATCGAGCGGACGATTTCTTCGTCCAGGCGGTGACCGTTGTACTTCTGCTTGATCACCGCGCGTGGATGGATCAGCTGATTGAGGCTGGCCTTGAGCAGAATGTAGGCGACCTGGAAGCGAAAGATCTTGATGCCGCCCGCTGTGGAGCCAGAACACCCGCCAATAAAGCCCAGATAGAAGAACAGCATCAGCGAAAAGTTGCCCCACAGGCTGTAATCGCCCAGCGCAAAACCGGTGGTGGTCACCACCGATGTCACGTTGAGGGCGACATGGCGGATGGCGTCCCACCACGGCAGCTTGGCAGTCCACCAGTACCAGGTACCGAGCACCAACCAGGTCACCACCAGCAATCCGAGGAAACCCTGCACCTGCTCGTCGCGGATCAGCGCCCAGCGATTGCCCCGCAGCGTCGCGACGTACAGGGTGAAGGGCACGCTGCCGAGGATCATCACCACCACTGCGACCCAGTGCACGGCCGGTTGCGACCACTTGCCCAGGGATTGATCGGAGGTCGAGAAGCCGCCCGTGGAGATCGCCGACATCGCGTGGTTGATCGCATCGAACGGGCTCATGCCCGCCAGCCAGAACGCCAGAGCGCCGAGGGCGCTGATGCCCACGTAGACCATGACGATGTACTGCGCGACGCGGTGGGAGCGAGGCATCAGTTTGTCGGAACGATCGGATGATTCGGTCTGGAACAGGCGCATGCCGCCAATCCGCAGCAGCGGCAGGATCGCCACGGCCATGCCGATAAAGCCGATGCCGCCCAGCCAGTGCAGCAGCGAGCGCCACATGAGGATGCCCGGCGACATGGTGTCCAGGCCGCTGAGCACAGTGGAGCCGGTGGCGGTGATGCCGGACATGCTTTCGAAGAAGGCGTCGGTGTAGCTGATGTGCTGGGTCAGCAGAAACGGCAGGGCGGCGAAGATCGCCACCACCACCCAACTGCTCACCGTCAGCATGTACATGTCGCGCGGACGCAGTTGCGCGTTGTCGGGCCGGCCGGGCGCGACCAGCGCCAGCCCGCAGACAAAGGTGATCAGGCTGGCCCAGAGGAACGAGTGCATGTCGCTGGAACGGTGGAAAATCACCAGGGTCAGCATCGGGATGACCATGCTGATGGCCAGGGTGACAAGGAAGATACCGATGATGAAACCGATCATCCTGAGGGTCGGCAAGGCCATTGAATCCGCTCGGGCATAGGAGAAAGGCGGCCATTCTACCTGCGGGCCCGGCCATGTAAACGTTAGAATAGCCGCTCATTGATCACAGGAGGTAACCGATGGAAGCTCTCGACGCTTTGCTCAACCGGGTCTCGATACCCCGTCTGGAAGCCCCCGCTCCTAGCGCCGAACAGCGCGAAATACTGTTCCAGGCGGCGTTGCGGGCGCCTGACCACGGGCAGTTGCGGCCTTGGCGGTTTCTCACCGTCGAAGGGGATCGCCGCGAGCAGTTGGGCGAAATACTCGCCGAGGCGGTGGCGCTCAAGGGCGGTGAAGTCAATCCGGCAGCCCTGGACAAGGCCCGGGCCATGCCGTTGCGCGCGCCGCTGGTGGTGGTAGTGATAGCCCGCTTGCAGGAGCACCCCAAGGTGCCGAAGCACGAGCAGTTGCAGGCAGCGGCCTGCGCGGCCCATGGCATTTTGCTTGCGGCGTATGCGCAAGGGATCGGCGCGGTGTGGCGCACCGGCGAGCTGGGCTATACCGAGCATGTCGCCGAGGCGCTGGGGCTGGGGGAGGGCGAGGAGTTGATTGCGTTCCTGTATCTGGGCACGCCGATGAAGGCGGCGCGGGTGCCGGAACCGTTGCCGACCGGCGACTTCGTTCGGGCTTGGTAGAACGCTGAAGCCACCCGTATCAAACCCCCGGCCGCGGCTCCAATGGCAACTCCAGCTTCGCGACGAAGCCCCCGGCCGGATGATTGCTCAGTTGCAGGCTGCCGCCGTGGCGTTCCGCTGCCCGTCGCGCAATCGCCAGGCCCAGGCCGTGCCCGGCCGATGTCTGCCCGGGCGCCCGGAAAAACGGCTCGCCCAGTTGCGCCAGGTGCTCGGTCGGCACCCCCGGCCCGTGATCGCGAACGGTAATCTCGATCTGTCCGTTGCGCAGCCGGGCGTTGATTTCGACGGGTCTGTCCGCCGGGCTGAAGCGCAGGGCGTTGCGCAGCAGATTGTCCACCGCGCGCTCCACCAGCATCGGCCATCCTTGCAGCGTCAGGCCAGGCTGAGCGTCGATCCGGACGTCGATATCGGCGGCGCTCAATTGCGCATCCTTGCGTACACCGCCCAATAGCATATTGACGTCCACGGTTTCGGCGCTGGCGTGTTCGGCATCGACCCGGGCCAAGGCGAGGATTTCGCTGATCAGATCCTCAAGTCGGTCGCATTCTCGAGTCAGTCGTGGCCACAGGGCTTCGCGCTGCTGCGCTTCGGCGCGCTCGGCCAGCGCCAGGGCAATGCGCAGGCGGGCCAGCGGCGAACGCAATTCGTGGGACACATCACGCAGCAATTGCCGTTGGCTGCCGATCAGGCTCTGCAAGCGCGAGCCCATGCGGTTGAAATCGGTGGCCAGCACGCCGAACTCGTCGCGCCGGTTGGCCAGTTGCGCCAGGCTGTTCTGCTGGTAGCTGGCCTGGCCAAGGTCGTGCACGGCGCCGCGCAGGCGGTTCAGCGGGCGGGTGATCGACAGCGTCACCAGCAGACTGAACAAGGTCAGTACCACCAGCGAGATGGCCAACGCCGACAGCGGCCAGAACAGGCTGTGCTTGCGCCATTCGTCCAGCTCCGGGAAGGGGATGCGGTAGATCAGCAGATAGGTGTCGCCGGAGGTCGGGCTGGTGTATTCGGTGGCCAGGCGCCGCCAGGGGAGGGGGCGATCATCGGCTCGGTTGTCATTGCGCTGGCGTGCTTCCATGGCCTCGGCGCGGGGCGGCACGGTGCCAGGCACTACCGGATCCCCGGATTCATTGAGCACCTGGATGCTGATATGGAACTGCCGGCGGCGTTGCTCCAGCAGTGCCTGGGCGGCATCTTTGCCTTGCTCCTCGAAGGTCTGCGTCCAGGTTTGGGCGAAGTCGCGGATAGCCGGATGGCGGCTGAGGATCCAGGCATCCTGATTCAACAGATAGCCCATCAGTATCGACAAGCCGGCGACGAGCGCGATGGCAAGCCAGAAACTGGCCAGAATGCGCCAGAACAATGAACGCAAGATGCACCTCAATGAGCAAAGCCCGGCACCGCGTGAGCGGGCCGGGCGGTTAATGTCCGGGCAAGGCCGAGCGCAGCCTTGCGTCAGCGCTTACTGAGCCTTCTGGCCTTTCTGCGCTTTCCAGGCCTGGAACTCGGCCCATTCGGCGCGACGTTCGTCCTGTTTCTTTTTCATGTCGTCGAAGGTCTTCTGCTGGTCGGGCTTGAGCACTGCACGCACGTCGGATTGGGTCTTGGTGCGGTTGGCGTCCATCTCGTCCTTCAGGGCCTTTTGATCGGCTGCCGGCAATTTTTGCAGGTACTTGTCGGCGATTTCGCGGCTGTGCTGGCGCTCTTCACCCATCAGTTTACCGATTTGCTCACGTTGGTCGCGGCTCAGGTCGAGTTTGTCGAAAGGGCCTTCGCCACGATGATGCTCCATGCCTGGGCCACCGAAACCTGGGCCGAAGCCTGGGCCTTTGTCCGGGCCATCACCCGGGGCAGCCATGGCAATGGTCGGCAGTGCGGTAGCGAACATCAGAGCGATCAGGGTCTTGCGCATGGTGTATCTCCTTGTCTCGTCGCCGGTGTCTGTACCGGATGTGGCCAGTTTAAGGAGATCAAGGTCAGCAGCAGTCAGGCGAGCGTAAAGCTTGAGTAAAGAGGCTCGTGACCAGCCCTGACAAATACGACTGACCACCTAGACCCCTATGGGAGCGGGCCCTGCCCGCGAATCACCAGGCAGCGTGAAGTGTCAGGCAGGACGCATCCGCCGTATTCGCCCAGGTCCTGCATTCGTGAGCAGAGCTCGCACCGACAGACAGGTGCCGATCACTCCGCGTAGTAGTACCCGCGGCTGCGCAGGGCGACGATACGCGGACGGCCATCGGCGTGGGGGCCGATCTTCTTGCGCAGATTGCTGACGTGCATGTCTAGGCTGCGGTCGTACAGGGTCAGCTTGCGCCCCAGAGCGATCTGCGCCAGTTCCTGCTTCTCCAGGGGCTCGCCGGGCTGGCGCAACAGTGCTTCGAGCAGGCGGCTCTCGGAGATCGTCAGGGTGATGTCGAGCTCCTTGATGGTAACCACGCCACGCGCCGGGCTGAAGCACAGGTCGCCCAGCTCCAGCTGCCCAGTGGCCGCCGCCGGATGGCTGCGGCGTAACACCGCGCGCAGGCGAGCGGTAAGTTCGCGTGGATCACAGGGCTTGGCCAGGTAGTCGTCGGCGCCCAGCTCAAGGCCGAGAATCCGGTCCAGCGGCTCGCCACGTGCCGACAGCATCACCACTGGCAACTCGGCATGCTCGCTGCGCAGCTGCTTGAGCACCTCCAGGCCGCTGCCGTCGGGCAGCATCACGTCCAGCACCACCGCGTCCGGCTCCTGCTCGGCGAGTGCCTTGCGGGCGCTGGCGCCGTCGTGGCAGGCACGCACCTGAAAGCCTTCCTGGCTCAACCAACTGCTCAGCAGTTCGCAAAGTTCGACATCATCGTCAATCAGTAACAGGTCGCTCATGGGGTACTCAGGCGCAGGGCTTCAAGGCAGCACTTGTTTGAACGGCTTGACCAGCACCTGCTGGTAGACCCCTGCACCGATATACGGATCGGCGTCGGCCCAGGCCTGGGCAGCTTTCAACGACTCGAACTCGGCGACGATCAGGCTGCCGGTAAAGCCCGCTTCGCCCGGATCGTTGCTTTCGATCGCAGGGTGCGGGCCGGCCAGCGTCAGGCGACCTTCGCTTTGCAGTTGTTTGAGGCGCTCGAGGTGGGCAGGGCGCACGCTCAGGCGTTTTTCCAGGGAATCGGCAACGTCGGTGGAGATGATGGCGTAGAGCATGTCAGTCCTCGGATGCAGGTTTGTCATGGAGGTAGCGGGACAGGTAGATACCTTGGCCCACCAGGAACAGCAGGGTCATGCCCAGGCTGCCGAATACCTTGAAGTCGACCCAGAAGCGCTCGAAGGTGAAGGCGACGAACAGATTGGCGGCGCCGCAGATGATGAAAAACACTATCCAGGCAATGTTCAGGCGCGTCCATACCGGCTCAGGCAGGGTCAGGGCATGGCCCATGACGCGCTTGATCAGCAGGCGGTCGCCGATGAAATGGCTGCCGGCAAACACCAGCGCGAAAATCCAGTTGACTGCCGGTGCCTTCCATTTGAGGAAGGTCTCGCTGTGGAAGGCCAGAGTCAGGCTGCCGAACACCAAACAGGCGATCAGCGTCAGCCATTGACCCTTCTCGAGCTTGCGCTGTTTGAGGTACAGCGCGCCATAGACCACCACCGAGCTCGCGATCAGTACTTTGGTGGCGCTGTAGATATCACCCAATTGCAGGCTGTAGCCGGCTACCTCAAGGGTGTGGGCCGGGACCTTGTAGACGATGAAGAACAGCAGCAGCGGAATGAAGTCGATTAATTGTTTCACAGAAGGCAGCCAGAACCAGGATGTGGCGGCATAATAACAAACATCAATGACCGAGAAAGCGCGCCACCTATGAATGTTGATCTGCACTGTCACAGCACTGCCTCCGATGGCGCCCTGGCGCCCGCTGCGGTGGTGGCCCGTGCTTTCGACAAGGGGGTGCGCTGCCTGGCGCTGACCGACCACGACACCCTCGAAGGGCTGGTCGAGGCCCGCGAGGCCGCCCGGAGCCTGGGCATGCAGTGGGTCAGTGGGGTGGAAATGTCCTGCACTTGGGGCGGCGCGACCATTCACGTGCTGGGCTACGGCTTCTCCCTTGACTCGCCACCATTGGTCGCCGCCATCGACAAGCTCCACCATGGCCGCTGGCTGCGGGCTGAGGAGATCAGCCGCAAGTTGGCGCTCAAGGGCATGCCCGGGTCGATGGAAGGCGCGCGGGCCATCCAGCAAGCGCTGGGCGATAGTGGCAACGCGCCGGCACGCCCGCATTTCGCGGATTTTCTGATCCAGGCCGGTCACGTCAAGGATCGCGCCGAGGCGTTTCGCAAGTGGTTGGGGGCCGGCAAGCTGGGCGACGTCAAGCTGCACTGGCCGACGCTGGAAGATACCGTGGCGACCCTGCGCGAGGCCGGTGCCTGGGTCAGCCTGGCCCATCCGCTGAACTATGATTTCACCCGCAGCAAGCGTCGCCGGCTGATGGCCGAGTTCATTCAGGCCGGTGGCCATGCCATCGAAGTGGTCAATGGCCTGCAACCGGCCGATCAGGTCGGGGTGTTGTCGATCCTGGCGCGGGAGTTCGGTCTGCTGGTCAGCGCTGGCAGTGATTTTCACGCGCCGGATCAATGGGCCGAAATTGGTGTCTACCGACCAGTACCTGAAGACCTCCCACTGTTACTGGGGCGTTTCAAACATGAGCCACTTGTCGTCTGACCAGGAAGAGCACGTGAGCCAATTTTTCCAGATTCATCCGGAAAGTCCCCAGTCGCGCCTGATAAAACAGGCTGCGGAGATCATCCGTCGCGGCGGCGTGGTGGTGTTCCCCACCGATTCCTCCTACGCCTTGGGCTGCCAGATCGGCGACAAGGCGGCGGTCGAGCGCGTGCGCCGCTTGCGCCAGCTCGATGACAAGCACAATTTCACCTTGATCTGCGCCGATCTCTCGCAATTGGGACTGTTCGCCAAAGTCGACACCGGTGCGTTTCGTCTGCTCAAGGCGCATACACCCGGGCCTTATACTTTTATCCTCAACGCCACGCGGGAAGTGCCGCGCCTGTTGATGCACCCCAAGCGCCGTACCATCGGCCTGCGGGTCCCCGAGCATCCCATCGCGCTGGCGCTGACCGAAGAACTGGGCGAGCCGCTGATGAGCGTCAGCCTGATCATGCCGGGTGAAACCGAGCCGATGAGTGACCCGTACGAAATGCGCCAGTTGCTCGAGAAGCACGTCGACCTGATTATCGACGGTGGTTTCGGCGGAGTGTCTGCGTCCACGGTGATCAACCTGGCGGGTGACGAGCCGCAAGTGGTACGCGTGGGCTGTGGCGACCCGACCCCGTTCATGGTCGAGGCATGAGCGATATCACCTCGGCGAGCACTGAATCGCTGACCGACATCCCCCAGCAGCTGCAACTTGCGTTGGTCTACGGTCAGGCCGTCACGGAAATGCCGGTCGACCTGTACATCCCGCCCGACGCCCTGGAGGTCTTTCTCGAAGCCTTCGAAGGCCCCCTCGACCTGCTGCTCTACCTGATCCGCAAGCAGAACATCGACATCCTCGATATCCCGGTAGCCGAGATCACCCGCCAATACATGGGCTACGTCGAGCTGATGCAGCACGTGCGCCTGGAGCTGGCGGCGGAATACCTGGTGATGGCCGCCATGCTGGCCGAGATCAAATCGCGGATGCTGCTGCCGCGTTCTGCGGCCGTCGAGGAGGAAGAGGGCGACCCGCGTGCCGAGCTGATGCGGCGTTTGCTGGAGTACGAGCGCTTCAAAGCCGCCGCCGAAGGGATCGACACCCTCAGCCGCGTCGGTCGTGACATCATCGTGCCCAAGCTCGATGCCCCCGAAGCCAAGGCGCGCAAGCTGTTGCCAGAGGTCAGCCTCGAAGAAGTGCTGCTGTCCATGGCCGAAGTGCTGCGCCGCGGCGATCTGTTCGAAAGCCACCAGGTCAGCCGCGAAGCGCTGTCGACCCGCGAGCGGATGAGCGAAGTGCTCGAGCGCCTCAAGGGCGGTGGCTTCGTGCCGTTCGTCGCGCTGTTCACCGCAGAGGAAGGCAAGCTTGGGGTAGTGGTGACCTTTATGGCCATTCTCGAGCTGGTGAAGGAATCGCTGATCGAACTCGTGCAGAATGAGCCTTTTGCCGCTATCCATGTCCGCGCGCGAGCCGAATAACGAGCACATGCATGAACCTCAATGAACCCCGCGAACTGGCCGCCCTGCTGGAAGCCTTTCTGCTTGCCTCGGGAAAGCCCCAGGGCCTTGACCGCCTGTACGAACTTTTCGAGGAAGGCGAGCGCCCCGAGCCGCCGGTATTCAAGAAAGCCCTCGACCTGCTGCGCAAGAGTTGCGACAACCGTGCGTTCGAGCTGGTCGAGGTGGCGTCCGGCTACCGGCTGCAGATTCGTGAGAAATACGCGCCCTGGGTCGGCCGCTTGTGGGAAGAACGCCCGCAGCGCTATTCCCGAGCGATGCTCGAAACCCTGGCGTTGATCGCCTATCGCCAGCCCATCACCCGGGGCGAGATCGAAGACGTACGTGGCGTGGCGGTCAACAGCAACATCGTCAAGACCCTGCTCGAACGCGAGTGGATCCGCGTAGTGGGCTATCGCGATGTGCCCGGCAAACCGGCCATGTTCGCCACCACCAAGGCGTTCCTCGACCACTTCAACCTGAAGAACCTCGACGACCTGCCACCGCTGGCCGCGTTGCGCGAAATGGAGCCCGAGCCGCTGCCCGACGTCGAGGACGCCCCCGTACCTGCACACTTGCAGGCCTTGGCCGATGCCAGCCTGGAGGATGAAGACGAGGCGGCGCCGCGGGATGAAACCAGTTTCCGCACCTTGTTGCTTGAGCTGGACGAGATGGAGCAGGGCCTCAAGACCGATTTCGATGATTTACGTGTGGAGGAGGTTCAGGCAAACCCTGACGAGCCAAACCCCGACGAGCCAAACCCTGAGGATTCAGGCGCTGAAGAACGGCGCGCAGACCAACCGGGCGCTGAAGAGCCAGGCCTTGCAGGAGCGCCTGGCGCCGACACGGATAATAACGTCGAGCCTGATCCGCCAGAAGTTCGCGCGCCGGTCAACGTGATCGGTGATTCCCCGGCGATCTTCGCCGAGCATCGGGCCAGCGTCGCCGCCGCACGGGAAGCGCTCAAGGCGTTGTACCAGCAGACGCTTGAACGGTCGTCTGCGGACGAGGACGAAGACGATCAGGATGAAGATGAACCGGACGATCCGGCCCGAGTCTGATACTGCATGAACGCTAAAAATCCCTGTATCGACATCTGTAAATTCGACGAAAACGTCTGCATCGGCTGCGGGCGTACCAAAGCCGAGTGTAAAGGCTGGAAGAAAATGGAAAAGGACGAACGCCGCGAGGTGAACGAACTGTCCATAGCCCGTCTCAACGACATGAAGGCCACCGGCCAGCGGAAAAAAAAGAAACACTGACTATTTCCACTACGCTGGGATGCGTAGCGCCGCTCAAGCGCGTATGATTCGCGACCTTTTGTGCTAAACCGCTTTGGTTTTCCACTGTGGGGCGGGCAAAGCCTGCTTGCACAGGTGCAGCGCACAAGACCATGATTTTTTGTTCGGGCACCTGCCCGAACTCGACCCACCGGGAGGTGCTTAAGATGAGTGAACTCGATCAGCAAGATCAGGAAATCGGTCCAGCCGGCGAAAAACTGCAGAAAGTGCTGGCACGCATCGGCGTAGGCTCACGCCGTGACGTCGAGGCCTGGATCGCCGCCGGCCGCATCAAGGTCAACGGCCGCGATGCCACCTTGGGCCTGCGCGTCGACCTGCACGACGCGATCACCGTCGACGGCAAGGTCATCAAGCGCGAAGAAGCGTCCGAGACCGTGCGTCGCGTGATCATCTACAACAAGCCCGACGGCGAAATCTGCACCCGTGACGACCCAGAAGGCCGTCCGACCGTGTTCGACCGCCTGCCGCGCCCGCGCGAGGGTCGCTGGATCAACGTCGGCCGTCTCGACATCAACACCACCGGTTTGCTGATGTTCACCACTGACGGTGAGCTGGCCAACCGGCTGATGCACCCCAAGTTCGAGATGGACCGTGAATATGCGGTGCGTGTACGTGGCGAAGTCGACGAAGACATGCTGTTGCGCCTGAAGAACGGCGTGATCCTCGAAGACGGTCCTGCCCGTTTCACCGATATCCAGGAAGCACCGGGTGGCGATGGTTTCAACCATTGGTATCACTGCGTGGTGATGGAAGGTCGCAACCGCGAAGTACGTCGCTTGTGGGAATCTCAGGGCTTGATGGTCAGCCGCCTGAAACGTGTACGTTTCGGCCCGGTGTTCCTCAATTCCGATTTGCCGATGGGGCGCTGGCGCGAACTGACTCAGTTCGAAGTCGATACGCTCAGCACCGAAGTCGGCCTGACGCCAGTCTTGCAGCCGACCGTCAGCACCAAGATCAAGGACAAGCTCGACCGTATGCAGCGCAAATCGTCGCGGCCGATGGGCCGTAGCGAGCGCGTGCGCCAGTTGCGTCCGGCACACGATGGGGCTGCACCTGCAGAGCGTCCGGCCCGCCAGCCTCGTGACGAGCAAGCCCGTGGCGGTGAAGCGCCGCGTGGTGAACGCGCGCGTACCGATGCAGGTCGTGGTGATGCCCCTCGTGGCGACCGTGCACGCAGCGAAGCTCCCCGTGGCGAGCGCAGCCGCACTGACGCCCCTCGTGGCGACCGGGCTCGCACCGAGGCTCCGCGTGGTGAAAAACCCACCCGTGGTACCCCGGTTGCGGATCGTCCACGCGATACCACCAAGCGCCCTGCCAAGCCAGCGCCAAAGCGCCCCGGTGTCGGCCTGACCGACGCGCCGTCGGGCAAGCGCCGTGGCCCGGCCGCCGGTGATGGCCAGCGCCCAGGCTTCGGCCGCCGCAAGCCGAAACCCGAGTAATCAGCGGGTGGCGATAAAAAACGCCAGCCTTAGCGCTGGCGTTTTTTTGCGCGCAGGTGGAACGCACTCCGAACTGTCTTCCTGAAGCGATCTGAGCCCCTGACCCCAATGCTCGAAATCTCCAACAACGTCCACCTCCCCGATGCCGAGATCGAGCTGACGGCCATCCGCGCCCAGGGCGCTGGTGGTCAGAACGTCAACAAGGTCTCCAGCGCGGTGCACCTGCGCTTCGATATTCGCGCGTCATCATTGCCGGAGTTCTACAAGGAGCGCCTGCTGGCACTGCGTGATAGCCGCATCACCAGCGACGGGGTGATCGTTCTCAAGGCCCAACAGTACCGCACGCAAGAGCAGAATCGCGCCGATGCGTTCGAGCGGCTGCGCGAGCTGATTCTGGGAGCCATCAAGGTGGAGAAGAAGCGCCGCCCGACCAAGCCCACGCTGGGCTCCAAGACCCGCCGCCTGGAGGGCAAGACCAAACGCGGGGCGATCAAGGCTGGCCGCGGGCGGGTGGATTTCTAGAGCGCGACGTCGGGATGGCGCGCCGCTTGTTGGCTTTGACGGAACAAACGCAGGCTTAGCACCATGCCGGCCAAGGCTGCCACTGCCGCGACCAGAAAGATCGCGGCGAAGCCGAAGCCACTGGCGACCGCACCCGCCACCGGGCCGGTGATGCCGAGGGACAAATCCACGAACAGCGAAAAGGCCCCTACGGCCGCACCACGACTGGAGGCAGGCACTAGGTTGACCGCCTCGACGCCTAGCGCCGGAAATACCAGCGAAAACCCGAAACCGCTCAACGCCGCGCCGGCCATGGCCAGTTCGGCATTGGGTGCAAGCCACAGCAGCAATAGCCCCAGCGTCTCGACGCTGAGGCAGGCAATGGCCACGCGAAAGCCGCCGATGCGGTTGATGAGGTTGCCGAACAACAGTCGCGCAAGGATGAAACTGCCGCCGAACAGGCTCAAGGAAAGAGCGGCGTTATCCCAATGCTGCGAGCCGAAATACAGGGTGATGAAGGTCGCGATGGTACCGAAGCCCACGCCGCCCAAGGCCAGGCCACAGCCATGGGGGAAGACTTTCCAGAGTACGTGCATGAACGGCAGACGCTCGCCGACCACGATTGGCGCGGGTGGCCGATTCCATGCGAAGGCAATCCCCACGGCGGCCAGCACGATAATGCTCATGCCCACGCTCCATAGCCCCAGATGCGAGGCCATGACCACACCCATTGGTGCACCGATGGCCAGCGCGCCGTAGTTGGCGATGCCGTTCCAGGAGATCACCTTGGCGGTGTGGGCCGCGCCGACCCGGCCGATGCCCCAGCCAATCGCCCCCGAGCCCACCAGGCTTTCGGCAAAGCCCAGAATGATCCGGCCAAAGAACAGGCTGACCAGGCTGGCCATGGGAAAACTGTGCAGCCAGGCCGACACCAGCATGCACGCACCGCTCACCCCGCAGGCGCCAAGACCGATCAATACCGCGCGTTTGCTGCCCTTATTGTCGATGATGCGCCCGGCGAACGAACGGCTCATCAAGGTCGCCAGGTACTGCACGCTGATCACCAGGCCGGCGATCACCGCGCCGAAGCCAAGGTCGGTGTGCACATAGCCGGGCAACACCGCCAGCGGAATGCCGATGCTGAGGTAGCCGATAAAGGTGAAGACAACAATGGAGACGACTTGCAGCGTGATCTGCATCGGCCGCTGGGAATCAGGCATGTAGGGGTCAACTCTGTTGCACGGAAAGGGGAGAGCTGCGGTTGTCAAGGTGGCTATGATAAGTCGCGCACGGTGTGAGTGACACCTTGTAACGATTATTTTAAGCGAGCGCTGTCAGCGGGTGGCGCAGTCCAGGCGACGCGATGATTCAGGACGCAGGGATCGAGGGTGCCAGCAAGCGGGTGGCAACCAGTGCGGCGACCGCTTTGTCGCGGCTGCCGAAGCGGGCCAGCAGGATTTTTTGCTTGGCGGCGGGCAAGCGCTGCCAGACGTCGAGCATCTGTTGCGCGGTCTCGATCATCAGGCCGGCCTGATGTTCGTCGATAGGTGGATTCATGGCGATTTCTGTCGAGGCTGGGAAACAGCCACCAGCATAGCAGGCGTCTGAGGCGCAGTGGAAAGCAGCAGGCGCTGCCGGGGATCACACTGCGCCAGAGGGTGACGTCTAGTCTTTGCGCTTGGCCGGCTGCGGTTCAGCGCGAGAGTCGGCATTCATTGCTTGTTGCTGGCTGGCCGAGACTTTGGATTCCGAGGGTTCTGGCTGGTGCAGGCTCGGGAAGGGGAGGTTTGGGATTTCATGCATCTTGGGCGCTCCACAGGGAAAGGAATGTTCGGAATATTACGAAAATGCGCCGACAGGATAACTCAGGGCATGTGACAGAGCGATTATAAGTCGATTAAATCTGCTAGATGGCAAATTGCCGCAGGGTGGGGAAAGAGGTGCCACATTGAGCGCCAAAACCCCATACGGCCCTAAGACGCCAGCTTGAGACCCAACAGCCCGATCACGATCAAGGCCACGCTCGCCAGCTTGATCAGCGCCATCGACTCGCCAAACAGCACCACCCCGGTGATGACCGTACCCACGGCGCCCAGCCCGCTCCATACCGCATAGGCCGTACCAACGGGCAGTTCGCGCACCGCGATGCCCAGCAGGCCGACGCTGCAGATAATCGCCAAAACGGTGAGTACGGTGGGGAGGGGGCGGGAAAAGCCGTCGGTGTATTTCAGGCCGACGGCCCAGCAGACTTCCAGCAAGCCGGCACAAAACAGAATGATCCAGGACATTACAGACACCTCATCGTTTGCAGATGGGGTCGTCCCCGGATTCAAGTCTGTGGCGACGAAGGTCGTCCTTCGTGCTGACCATGGTGCCTAAAATCGATTCCGGGGACAAGTTGCCTCAGTGGGCGGCGGGTTTGTTCTCCAAGGTTTCGCTTGGCACGTTTGGGTCCTCCATGCGGCGGAACCAGGTCGCCAGCAGTGCTCCGGAAATATTGTGCCAGACGCTGAACAGCGCGCTCGGCACCGCCGCCAGCGGCGAGAAGTGCGCACTGGCCAAGGCCGCGCCCAGCCCCGAGTTCTGCATACCGACTTCCAGGGCCAGTGACTTGCGTTGCGCCAATGGCAGCTTGCACAGCTTGCCGGTGAAGTAGCCCAGCAAGTAGCCGAAGCTGTTGTGCAGCATCACCACCAGCATGATCAACAGCCCGGACTCGGCGATTTTCGCCTGGCTCAGGGCAACCACCGCACACACGATCATGACGATGCTGACCACCGAAATCAGCGGCAATACCTCCACCGCCAGCTTGACCCGCTCGCCCAGCAGACGTTGAGCGACCACGCCAAGGATGATCGGCAGCATCACGAATTGCAGGATCGACACGAACATGTCCATGAATGAAACCGGCAGCCAGGCCGAGGCCAGCAGCCAGATCAGCGCGGGCGTGAGCAGCGGGGCCAGCAGCGTGGTCACAGCCGCGATGGCCACCGACAAGGCGAGGTCGCCTTTGGCCAGCCAGGTCATGACATTCGACGAGGTACCGCTCGGGCAGCAGCCGACGAGGATCACCCCTACGGCGATTTCCGCAGGCAGGTGAAACAGCTCGCAAAGAATCCAGGCCACGCCCGGCATGATCACGAAATGCGCGACCACGCCCAGGCCGACCCGCCACGGGTGGCGAGACAGTGCGGCGAAATCATCCAGCTTGAGCGTCAGGCCCATGCCGAACATGACCAGCCCCAGCAGCGGTACGATCCAGGTTTTCAGGCCCACGAACCATGTCGGTTCGCAGTACGCCAATACGGCGAACAGCAAGACCCAGTAAGCGAACGTATTGCCGACGAAGCGGCTCAAGGCGGCCAGTGCACGCATGGCGGTGTGTGTCCTTTTTATAATAAAAGAAGCAGGTCGTTCAAATGTGGGCGCGACCCCGGCCGCTCCCACAGGTCAGGTCTGTTTCAGATACCCTGTGGAATCTCTTCCCCGCCCAGTGCTTCGAAAAGCGCCGGGAGGAACTCGCCGAAGGTCAGCATCATCAGCGTGAAGCTCGCGTCCTGCTGCCCGAGATCGTCTTCGCCGCCGTTCTCTTCGGCTTCATTGGTCAGCAACTCCTCGAAGCGCAGGCGCTTGACCACCAGCTTGTCATCCAGCACGAAGGAGATCTTGTCCTGCCAGGCCAGCGACAGCTGGGTCACCTGCTTGCCAGTGCTCAAGTGCAGCTGGATTTCTTCGCTGGTCAGGTCCTGGCGCTTGCAACGGACGATGCCGCCGTCTTCGTGGGTGTCGCGCAGCTCGCACTCGTCCAGTACATAGAAGTCATCGGCGGCTTTCTGGGTCTTGACCCAATCGGTCATCACTGCGGTCGGGGCGATCTTCACGCCCAACGGTCGCACTGGCAGCGAGCCGATCACTTCGCGAACGGTGGATAGCAGATCTTCGGCACGCTTGGGGCTGGCCGAGTTGACCAGAATCAGGCCCAGTTTCGGCGCGATGGCGGCAAAGGTGGACGAGCGACGAATAAAGGCACGGGGCAGGAACGCCTGGATGATCTCGTCCTTGATCTGGTCGCGTTCCTTCTTGTAGACCTTGCGCATCTGCTCGGCCTCGATCTCTTCGACCTTTTCCTTGACCGCGTCACGCACGACGCTGCCTGGCAGGATGCGCTCTTCCTTGCGGGCGCTGATCAGCATGAAGTCCTGGCTGACGTGCACCAGTGGCGCATCTGCACCCTTGCCGACCGGGGCGACGAAACCGTAAGTGGTCAACTCCTGGCTTGCACAAGGGCGCGCCAGTTTGGTGGCCAGTGCGGTTTCCAGCGCCTCGGCGTCGAACGGAATATCCTGGGTGAGGCGGTAGACGAGCAGGTTTTTGAACCACATGAGGTGAATCTCTCCTTAATACACAAGGCGGGCATTATTCTCCCTGTAGCCGCTCAGGCCAACCGGTTCTAAGTCTTTGGAAGGCCTGAAAAAAATATTTTAAAAAGTGCTTGCCAGAGGTAGGGGGCGTCCGTAGAATGCGCGCCACACCGAGAGTGAAAGGGTGATTAGCTCAGCTGGGAGAGCATCTGCCTTACAAGCAGAGGGTCGGCGGTTCGATCCCGTCATCACCCACCAATCTCTCTTTGTGTATCGCGCAGCGGTAGTTCAGTCGGTTAGAATACCGGCCTGTCACGCCGGGGGTCGCGGGTTCGAGTCCCGTCCGCTGCGCCATATCTCGCTTCAAGGCCCACTGAACTCCTTGAAGCAAAAAACAAGCGACCTTAACCGGTCGCTTTTTTTTGTCCAGATTTTTCCCCTTTGCACCGAACCTGTAGCGAGGCGGCTTGCCCCCCGAGAGGCAGGCCCGCAACAGCGATGTTGTCGGCAACATTTTCGGGGGCAAGCCTCCTCGCTACAGGGGTAGGTAACGCAGCGGCATGGCCGTGGTGTATTTGATCTGTTCCATGGCAAAGCTGGAGCTGATATCCGACAGCCCGGGTATCTGGATCAACTGCTTGTACACTGCGTCGTAGCCGGCGATGTCCGGCACCGCCATCTTCAGCAGGTAGTCGGTGTCGCCGGCCATCCGGTACAACTCCACCACCTCGACGATCTCGGCTACCCGCGCATGGAAGGTCTGCAGCCATTCGGCACTGTGCTGATTGGTCTTGATCGACACGAAAACCGTCACGCCTATATTGAGTTTCGAGCGATCGAGCAGCGCCACGCGTTTGCGCAGGATGCCTTCCTCTTCGAGCTTTTGAATGCGCCGCCAGCAGGCCGTGGTGCCCAGGCCGATGCGTTCGGCGAGGGCGCCGATGGCGAGGGTGCAGTCATCCTGAAGGATTTCGAGGATGGCGCGATCGAATTTGTCCATTGTTCGTCCTGATCGATTAAGGCGCAGAGTTTACGCTGCGTCGTCGCATTCGAGCCGCAATTCACGGGCTGTCTTCAGCAGCGCGCCAGAATCCACTGCACGAAATCCTTCACCTTCGGCACCTCGGCCGCGTGCTCGGAGTACGCCATGAAGTGCGCGCCGTTGCTTGGGGTGACGTGGCTCAAGGGCACCACCAGTTTACCTTCACGCAGTTCCTCGGCGACCAGATAGCGTGGGATCAGGGCGATGCCGCAGCCGGCCAGCGCCGCGTGAATGCACATATAGAAGGTATCGAAACGCGGCCCGTGGTAGCTGTTCTGCGAACTCAAGCTCTGGGCCAGGAACCACTCATGCCAGGCCTCGGGTCGCGATGTACATTGCAGCAGCACCTGTTCGGCCAGTTGCGTAGGGTTGTCGAACGGGCGCTCGGCCAGCAGCTCCGGGGAGCACACCGGCACTACATCTTCACTGAACAGCTCCAGGCAGGTTGCACCCGGCCAGGTGCCCTGGCCGAAAAAGAACGCCACATCCGCCTTGGCCTGCAACAGGTCGAACGGCTCCAGTTCGCTGCGGATGTCCAGGTGGATATGCGGGAAGTGCTTGCCGAAGCCTTTGAGGTTGGGGATCAGCCAGCGCGCGCCGAACGTCGGCTGCGTGGCCACACGCAGCACCTCGGTCTCGGCGCCATAGGACAGGATGTAGCGGCTGGACATGTCGATCTGGGTAAGGATCTTGTCCACCTCGGTGAGGTACAGCGAGCCTGCCGGGGTGAGCTGCAGACGGCGGCGCACGCGTTGGAACAGATGGTGCTGGAGCATCTCTTCGAGCTGCGCCACCTGCTTGCTCACCGCGCTCTGGGTCAAGTGCAGTTCCTGGGCAGCACGGGTGAAACTCAGGTGCCGCGCCGCCGCTTCGAAGCATTGCAGCGCGGTCATGGAAGGGGTCAGGCGTCGGGACATGGTTGATCGCTTTCGGGGGCTGGCCCCTCGCTACAGGGTCTGGAGGTCTATTCCCTCACGGAATGACCCTGTGCGTAAAGGCCAGTGCTCACTGACCGGCGTTGCGGCTATGGCGATAATCGCTGACCGCTTGATAAACCGCCTTGCGCAGGCGATTGATGCCACCGATCGGGCGGTGAGCTTCAAGTCCGTGCCAGGGGTTGAACGACAGGTTGTCACACATGAGGTTCTGCTCTGGGGTATCGAAGTCCTGCGCTGGCACACGGATGCGGGCGACGGTCTCGAAGGGGGCATCGGCCTCGCGCCATTCGATGCTGGTGTCTTCGATGGGCATATAGCGGCGTGCGTCCTGGCGCTGGATCTGCAAGGCGAAACACGCCGGTTGGCGATCGGCCGACAGTTGCTGGAACAGTGCGGTGCGCAAGAAATTCGGCAGGTCGGTGTTCTCCGCCGGCACGCTGTAGGCCGGGCAACTGGCGGGGTCGGGGATAACGCGGAACTTGGCGTTGGCACTGCCGAACTTGTACGGCGATACCGAGTAGTAGGTCGCCAAGGTCGGGCTCGCCGGGGCGCCTGCCAGGGTCGCCTTGGCAATCATCAGGTGACGCAGCTGCCAGGTGCGCGGATCCCAGCTCGGGAAGAACGCCATGGCCTGCTTGCCATCCGCCTGCGCAGCGATGTTCTGCCGATACTCGGCGACGTCGCTGACGAAGAAGTTGGCATGGCTGAACATCACAAAATCCTGCTCGTGCAGCGGCTGGCCGTCGCTGCCCGTGGCATTGGGCAACAGTTGCGTACCGGGCACGTCGAGCAGCTTGATGGCCATGCCGCGGGCGTCGTGAATCGCGTCGAATTGCGGGTAGGCGTTGCCGTTGGACAGGCGAATCCAGGCGTTCCAGTGCTGCCCCGGCTGGGCGAATACACCCTGGCGCAAGTCGTTGCGCAGGTCCTGCGGCACCGTCACTTCGGCCTTGACGCAGCCGTGGGCCTTGGCATGGGCGTCGCGCAGGTAGCGGGTCTGCTCCTTGTGCTGGTCGACGATGCGCACGGCGGTCTGGATGATGTCCTGGGTCATGGCGGCTTCGTCAGCAGGGATCTGCTCCTGGTCCGCCACCGGCCCGGAAAACTTCCAGGCGTACCAGGCCGTACCCAGCAGCCAGCCCAGTGCACCAAGCACCAACAGCCACAGCAGCAGTCGTATCAGCAATCGACCGATTCGCAGCCACAGGCGCGCCAGCGGGCTCGGCAGGGCGGGGGTGAACATCCGACGTTCTCTCATTGCAGTTGGCTCTCCAGGGGCCCGCCCAGCACTTTCAGGTATTCGAGCAGCGCCCACCGTTCCTGAGGCTGCAGCAAGCGGCCGATCACCCCGCGGCCACGGGGGCCATCACGGAATTCATGGCCGCTGTTGTGGTTACCGGTGATGCGCGTATCGAACAGGAAACCGCCAGGGAAGGCCTCGGTGCGATAGCCGACATGGGCCGGGTCGAACTCGAAGGTGCCGCGGTAGAAGGTACGGGCGCGTTCGTCCTGCGGCGACAGCAGCTGGTAGAGGGTGGGGACTGAGCCGTTGTGCAGAAACGGCGCGGTGGCCCAGGCGCCATCCAGTGGCCGGGCCTTGTAGGCGCGCTCCTCGCGTACACCGATGGGCAGGCCGAAGCCGTCCATGACCTTGCGCTGATCGGCGTCGATGCCTGCTTCGCGATAGGCGCGGTCCTCGACAAAGGCGGTCACGTAGGCCAGGCCCTTGGCCGAAGACAGCTGGCTGAGGTCCAGCGTCGGGTTGGCCGGGTACAGGTTGACATCCAGCTTGGCCAGCTCGGCCTTGTCCCATTGCAGGGCGCTGAGGTCGTAACGATAGTCGGCGATGTTGTCGGCGGCGGTGGCATCGGTGCCGATGTAGTCCACGGGCAGGAGCTTGAGCGTTTGCACAGGCCGCGGTCCGCTGCGGTCCAGCGACGGTACGTGGCAGACGGCGCAGTTTTCCTGAAACAGCGCCCGGCCCTGGCTGGCCAATGGCAGGTCGATCTTGCCCAGCAGATCTTCGGGCCAGGTCGGCGGCTTGAGGCTTTGCAGGCTCTGCTCGATACGGTGCAGGTCGGCCAGGCGCACGCTGGAAGGGTATCGATCGTTGCCACGCAGTGGCTGGCCGTGATCGTCGAAGAACTTCAAGGTGGCGCCCACGCCCAGCGACTCGCCGATATTGCGCGCCATGGGCTGCTGCGCCGAGCCGTTCCATTGCACCCAGTCGAACGTCCAGATATCCCACAACTCGGGGTAGTCGACCGGAGCGTTGGCGACGCGATAGTTGCTGGGTGAAATGGCGTCACCAAAGGTGGCGTTGGCGATACGTCCGAAGGCGTCGGTACGGCCCGGGCCTTCGAGCGTCGGGTAGAGGCCCCGGTGAGTGTCGTTCCAGGCGACCTTGAGGAAGGTGTCGAGGGAAACCTTGAAATCCTTGCGCAGCTGCTCGTGCTCGGCCTCGTAGCGATCCTGCAGCACCGCATGGGCGAAGCGGTTGAATTTCCACGGCAGGTAGTAGGTGGCGGCCATGCTGGCGACCAGCGCCTGGCCAAAGGCACCACCGCGCAGGGTCGGCACGCTGGAAGGCAATACATGTTGCGCCGGGCCACCGTCGATGCGCAGCGCGGTACCTTTATAGCGCAGCTCGCCGGTATGGCAGGCAGCGCAGGTGATGTCCAGGTACTGCACAGGGTCGCTGGCATTCTGATGGCGGGTAAAGCCCACGGGCAGTTGTGCCGGGTTGCTGGCGCTCGGGGGATCGATCAGAAAGCCGAAGCGGCCCATATTCGCTGGGGCTGTAAAGCGCTCTGCGGAAAACGGCATTTCCAGCTGGGTGAACCAGTCGTAGTGCAGGCCCTTGATTTGCGTGCCTTGGGGGGTGAAGTAGTAGGCCTCGCGTTGCTCGGCGCTCCACTGCGGCAGGTAGCGGGTGCTTTCGGCGGGCTGCCAGGCCGGTAGATTGGGGTTGATGATGTAGTAGACCACCACACCGATGATCAGCACCACCAGCGCACCAAGCGCCAGGAGGACACGCGAGATAACGTGCAAGTTCAGACATCCTTGTATGAGTCGAACTGCTGTTATGCCTCAGTGCTGTCGTAGTGGCAAGTCGCTATTTTCTGCTTTTTGCAGGTTTTTTTCCGACGCTGCTGTAGGGGGAGTCTGGTACCGGTTGCAATCGCCGCATTTACGGGCAGTGCGGGTTTCGGCCGTGGCGGCTTTTTTTAGCTCGGATGACCGCTCCGGCCGTGCATGGGTGGCCTTTGCCACCTCTGACGTCACCGGAGCTCCGTCACATCCGGATCAATCTTCTTCTTTAACCGTGGCCACGTCGTCAGCGCGCACGCGCACCTTTTTGCCGGCCACATCGGTGAATTCATAGAAACCATCGGCGGTCTTGGTCTTGGGCATGTCCTTGGTGAGGTACTGGCTGCCGTTTTGCAGGGTCACCACGGTTTGGGTCGAGCAGCCGGCGAGGGCCAAGGTGGCGAGCAGGGCGGGGATCAGGTAGCGATTCATGAAGAGCTCCAGTGGGTAAATGTTTTTTCAAATGATTCGAGCCCGGCGCGCAGAAATAATTCTGTCAGCGGGTCATAGCGTCTCCGATGACCGGTCCAGCCCCGGTGGGGCAAGGGTCATAGCGCAAATTCATGCCCGTCATAGAAAAATCCGGCTGAACATTTTCACTCGGGCCGTGGTCGACTCTACAGACCGCGATGATCGTCTTGCGCGATCACTCCCCATCATTTGTTCAAACGACTGGAGATCCACCATGGCCGTCGCCAACGTTAAAAGTGAACTGAAAACCGTGTCCGCCGTAAAAAACAAAGCCGAGAAGGGCGAAGACGCACGCCTCTCGAACCAACCCGAAGTTGGCAAGGAACTCGCGGTGCTGCTGGCGGATGTATTCTCGCTGTACATCAAGACCAAGAATTACCACTGGCACATGCACGGCTCGCATTTCCGCGACTACCACCTGTTGCTGGAAGAGCAAGCCACTCAGCTATATGCCATTACTGACGTAATCGCCGAGCGCGCCCGCAAGATCGGCCAGCCGAGCATTCGTTCGCTGGAGCAGATGGTACAGATCAAGCGTCTCGCCAGCAGCGAAGCCACTGACCTGAGCGCCGAGCAGATGCTCACCGAGCTTCACGAGGACAACCAGGCGCTGGCGGCCTTCATGCGCACCACCCACACCATTACCGACGAAGCCAACGACGTGTCCACCACCAGCCTGCTGGAAGAGTGGATCGACCAGGCTGAAGAGCGCGCGTGGTTCCTGGGTCAGACCGTAGGTATCTGATCCGGTAGTTGCGTGATGACAAGAGCCCCACTTTAGAGTGGGGTTTTTTGTGCACGTTGTACGGGGATCTTTGCGGGCAAGCCTGGCTGCAACCCGTTTACGACTGAGGTTCGGCCAACGCTGTGCGAGCAAAGCTTGCTCGCGAGGGGGCCAGTGATCGCGGCGTAGCGGCACCGGACACCCTTCAGGTCATAAAACCCTGCATCAGTGCTTAAGCCCTGTCATGCAAGGTCGATAAAGAGGTCAATGGCCCGATTTTCGTCGGGCCGAACCTTTTCATCGTTGAGCATGGCCATGAAGCTTTCAAATATTTTCAACAGCAGCAAAGCCTCATCCCAAGGCAGTACCAGCGTGGTGTGCAGCGCCGGCGAGCTGGAGCGCGAGCTGCAAGCGCTACGCTTCACGCCGGTGCTGGTCACCGGCTTCGTCTCGCCCCACGTCGACCTCGATCAGGTCGCGCGGCGCATCAAGCAACGCTTCCCCAGCGCCGTCATCAGCCTGTGCACCACCTCGGGCGAGCTGTGCAACGGCGCCAGCCAGCTCTATTGCTCCACCGGCGAGCGTTGGGACCGGCTGGTGCTGCAACTGTTCGACAGTAGCGTGATTGCCTCGGCCGAGGTGGTGATGGTGCCGCTCGAATGCGAAGACATCCGCAGTGGCGGCAAGCGCCTGGCCATGCGCGAACGTATCGCCAAGCTGGTCGGCCATATCAAACGCGTGCGCATTCAGACGGCCATCGATCATCGCGACACCCTGGCCTATATCGTTTTCGACGGCTTGTCGGCCTCCGAATCGTTTTTCATGGAGGCGTTGTACGAGTCCGGCCGCTTCCCGTGCCTGTTCGTCGGTGGTTCGGCGGGTGGCAAGGGCGACTTCAAGCAGACCTTGATCCATGACGGCCAGCGCAGCTACGAGAATCACGCGCAGATCGTCTTTATCAAGACCCCGGCCGACGTGCGCTTCGGGGTGTTCAAGAGCCAGAATTTCCAGGCATCGAGCCTGAGCTTCAACGTGCTGACGGCCTCGGTCGAGGACCGCACCATTCATCAGATCGTCGACGCCCAAGGCAATATCAAGACCATGGTGCAGGCCCTGTGCGAGGCCTTCAAATGCACGCCGGATGCTCTTGAGCGGCATCTGGCCGAATATTCGTTCGCCATCCGCGTAGGCGAGGAACTGTTCGTGCGATCCATCGCGCGCATCGACTACGACCGCCAGATGGTGCAGCTGTTCTGCGACGTGGCACCGGGTGAAGAGCTGGTAATGGTCAAGCGCACCCCGATCCGCGAGGCGACGCGCAGCGATTTCCAGCGCTTCTTGCAAGGCAAGGGTGGCAAGCCTGTGGCGGCGATCCTCAACGACTGCATCCTGCGCCGGCTCAACAACGACAAGGACCTGGGCAGCATGACCGGGATCTTCGGCGACGTGCCGCTGGCGGGTTTCTCGACCTTCGGCGAGATTCTGGGCCTTAACCTCAACCAGACGCTGACGGCGATTTTCTTCTTCCGGGTGCCCAAGGCGGCAAGCTTCGCCGACGAATACGTCGACAATTTCATTGCCCATTACGGCGAGTTCAAGGCGTTCTTCCTGCGCCGCCAGATCAAGAAACTGGCCGGCCTCAACCACGTGGTGGTCAAGCAGATCAGGGCGCTTAACGGCAAGGACTTCACCAGCTACCTGGATACCCAGGGCATGGATGAAAACGTGCTGCCGGTGTTCAACGGGTTGTCCGACCTGGGCCGGGTCCTGGCTCAGGCCAGCGAGCAACAGCAGGAGATTGCCGATCAACTGCAGCATTATTCGGGCGAACTGCATTTGTCGATGGACGACCTGACCAGCACCATCGAGCGCCAGAGCAGCGTGGCGGCCGATGCCGGTGCCACCGTCGAGAGCCTGTCGGCGCAGGCCGGCGATACGGTCAACGGCGCGCGCGAACTGGCGCAATCGAGTTTGCGTATCCAGTCCATCGTCCAGGTCATTCAGCAGATTGCCGGGCAGACCAACCTGCTGGCGCTCAACGCGGCCATCGAAGCGGCGCGTGCCGGCGAGATGGGTCGGGGCTTTGCGGTGGTGGCCGACGAGGTGCGCAAGCTGGCGGAAATCACCCGCAAGAATGCCGGCGAGATCGGCGTCGATATCGACCTGCTGTCGAGTGAGATTCAACGGGTGGCGCAACAGATCGAGGATCAATCCACGGCCGTCGGCACCCTGCGCGAAATGCTCGACACCCTGGAGGACTCCAGTCGCCTGACCGGCGGTACGGCGCAACGGACCAAGGGCATCGCCGACACCCTGACAGGGCTGACGCACGGGGGCAGTCACTAGGAAGTGCATCGTCCGGCGCTGATGGGCAGCTACGCTCATGCAGCGTCGTGCGTTGCCGATACACCCTCTACCTGACAACAGTTTCAATCCTGCGGATATCCCCAGCATGCTAAAAACAATACAAGCTCGCTATACCGCCACCTTCGTGGGTTTCGTCCTGCTGATCGCCGTGCTCACAGGCGTCGGCATCAACCTGTTCATCACGCCCAGCCTCACTGCCACCGACGAGCGCCATCTGATCAACGAAGCGGGGCAGGTCAGCACCGTGATCAAGACCGAGCTGGCCAGGGTGCAAGCACAGCAACGGGTCATCACCGAAACCGTGCCGCAATTGGACAGCGACAGCATCGACCGGCTGTTGCCGAGCATGGTCAACCAGTATGGCGAGCTGAAGGTGTTCGGCGGCGGCGTCTGGCCACTACCTGACAAACGTACCCCCGGCCGGGCCAAGCACAGCACCTTCTACCACCGCGATGCCAGTGGCAAGTTGATCGTCAACACCCACTGGAACTCGCCTGAGTCCCTGAACTATTTCGAGCAGTCCTGGTACCTCGGTGGCCTCAAGACGCCTGCCGGGCAGTGCAACTGGGCTGCGGCCTATCGCGACGACGCCAGCCCCGAGCCGCGCACCAACTGCGCCATGGCCATCACCAAGGACGGCGCCGCCTATGGCGTGGCGACCATCGACGTGACCCTGGGTTTTTTCAACGATCTGATCGCCCAGAAAGAGCGGGAGATCCATGCCCAGCTGATGATCGTCGAGAGCGACGGCAAGGTGCTCAGCAACCAGCCGGAAATCCCGGGTAACAACGTGCTGAAGAACCTCAGCGACCTGGCTGGCCAGTACCCCTTTGCGGCAGCGCTGCAGAGTGCCCTGAAAACCCCCGCCAAGGCCGGCGCTACCCACACCACCTACACTGGCAGTGACGGCAAGGATTACAGCTTGTTCGTGCAGCCGCTCGAGGGCACCCCTTGGCTAATGGCAGTGGCGCAACCTACCGAGGTGCTGGCGGCGCTGAGCAGTAAGGTGCTGACGACTTTGGCCATGCTGCAGATCCCCATGGTGATCGTGATGCTGCTGGTGATCGTCTTCGCCCTCAGCCAGTTGATGAAGCGTCTGGCGGTGCTCAAGGCCAATATCGATACCTTGTCGGCGGGCGATGCCGACCTGACCAAGCGTATCGTCATCCGCGCCGAAGACGAGGTCGGTGCGGTGGGGCATTCGGTCAACCGCTTTATCGTCTACCTGCAAAAGATGATCACCGAGGTGTCCGAGTCGTCTTCGATGATCGCCGGTGGCATCGAGCAGTTGCGTGGTCAGTCCCATGGCACCAACCGGATTCTCACCCGGCACGCCAGCGAGACCGACCAGGCCGTTACCGCCATCACCGAAATGAGCTCTACGGCCGAAGACGTGGCGCGTAACGCCGCGCAAACGGCGAGCATGACCCAGGTCGCCAACGAAAAGGCCCGTCACTCCAAGATCGTGGTCGAGGACGCGTCGAGCAGCGTGCGCGAGCTGATCACCGAAGTGGAGGAGGCTACCAGCAAGGTGCGGGCGATGGAGCAGGATGCCCAGCGCATCAACTCGGTGCTCGGGGTCATCGGCGAAATCGCCGGGCAGACCAACCTGCTGGCGCTCAACGCCGCTATCGAGGCGGCGCGTGCCGGTGAACAAGGGCGCGGTTTTGCCGTGGTGGCCGATGAGGTGCGAGCCTTGGCCGGGCGCACCCAGGCCAGCACTTCGGAAATCAACGAAATGCTCACCAAGCTGCAGCAAGGTGTAGGCGCTGCGGTGGTGGCGATGGAGAACACCAAGGAGCGTTGCCAGGCGACGGTCGACAAAACCTCCAAAGTCAATGAAGGCCTGGACGGCATGGCCGAATCAGTGGTGCGCATCAATGACCTCAGCACCCAGATCGCCACGGCAGCCGAGGAGCAGAGCGCAGTGAGTGAAGAGATCAACCGCAACATGGTGGCGGTGCGGCATATCGTCGAGGAGTTGGTGGCAGGGGGCGCTCAGAGTGAGCAAAGTACGGCGGCGCTGGCGGCTTCGAATGACAAGCTGATTGCGGTGGTGCGCAAGTTCAAGCTTTAAGCGCGCAGCTTAGCTGCGAGCTCAAAGCCTGCGGGCTGCAGGCTGCAGGCTGCAGCTTGCAGCTCAACCCTTGCCGCTGCGCTCAATACGTTTGCCTTGGCGGGCTCCGATCGCCCGGGCCTGGCCGTCTCGCTGTTTGCCGGTGCGGGCCTCGCTGATCAGGCCGGGGATCAATGCGCCTTCGGGCAGGTTCTTCCAGAATCGTGTCGGCAGGTGCCCCTGCATGACCTTGGGGTTCAATCGCGCGGGGTTGAAGATGTGGCTGTAGTAGGTCAGCCACAATTCGCCCTGTGGGTCCTCGGCACCCTGAGCCAACTGCTGCCATGGCGGTGGGCAGCGGCGCTCGTGGATGAGCTGGGTGCCATCGTAGTAGACGCCATCCTGCGGTGTTGCGATCAGCCAGCGCTTTTGCCCCATGCGCCCGATGAAGTGCTCGCTGGCGCTGGCCAGAATGTCGTGGGCAGGCTCGTGCCAGGCCACGTATTCGGGGCCAAGGGTTGCATGGGCAGAGTCCGCTCCCGTAGTGGGCTGTGGATCTGTGGGAGCTGACTCTGGCTGCGAAGGGGGCAACTCGATAAACCGCAAGAACGCATGCAGGTGATGGGACTCCCTTGTCACCTGCTTGATACGCCGATGCAACTCACTGCCCAGTGCATCCCCCGCCAGCATGGCCGTGCGGTCGCCATGGCTGACACGCCAGAGCACTTCGTAAAGCAAACTCCAGCGCTGGTCGCCGCGATAGCGCGCTGCCGTCTGCAACAGCTCGATCAATGCCAGCGGGATGCGCGCCTGATAGGGCCCGGGCGTTGACGGCACCACCTCGTCGGTGGCGAACAGGTCGGCCACGGTGCTCCAGCTCACCTGGGCCGGATCGATCTGATGGCTTAGCAGCCAGCGTGCCTGCTGCCGCCAAGTGTCGAAGAGGTCATCGCAATCCAGGCTGATCATCCCCACAGCCCCAACTGCTGGGGCTGCGGGCGATCGCGCATCTGCTCGCGCAACAGGATGGTGGAAGTTTCCGCCTGCTGCGGGTGATAGTCGCTGGTGATGAAAAATGGCTTGGCCTTGGCCAGGACGCAGCGCAGGCGGGTCAGGTCTTCGTAGCGAATTCGTCGCTGACGGCGCAATTCGACCAGGCGCTTGGTGGTGCGGATGCCGATGCCGGGAATCCGCGCGATCAGGGCCGGTTCGGCGCGATTGAGGTCCAGCGGGAAGACACTGCGGTTCTCCAGCGCCCATGCCAGTTTGGGGTCGATGTCCAGCGCCAGATCGCCCGGTCCGGCGAGCAACTCGTCGGCGCGGTAGCCGTAGCTGCGCAGCAGAAAGTCGGCCTGGTACAGACGGTGTTCGCGCAACAGCGGCGGGGCGGCCAGCGGCACGCTTTTCGGGCTGTTGGGGATGGGGCTGAAGGCCGAGTAATAGACCCGCTTCAAGCCGTAATTGCCATAGAGCGATTCGGCGCTGTGGAGGATGGTGCTGTCGTCGGTGAGGTCGGCGCCGACGATCATCTGCGTACTTTGCCCTGCCGGCGTGAAACGGGGCGCGCGTGGCTCGTTGAGCACGGTCTGCTGGCCGGTGTAGATGGTGCCCATGGCCCGTTTGATCGAGCCCACGTCCTTTTCTGGCGCGAGAATCTGCAGGCTGGCATCCGTGGGGAGTTCGATATTGACGCTCAGGCGATCGGCATAGCGGCCGGCCTCCTCGATCAGCAGCGGATCGGCCTCGGGAATGGTCTTGAGGTGGATATAACCGCGGAACTGGTGCTCCTCTCGCAGCAGTCTGGCCACGCGAATCAATTGCTCCATGGTGTAGTCCGCCGAGCGGATGATCCCGGAGCTGAGGAACAGCCCGCTGATGCAGTTACGCCGATAGAAGTCCACCGTCAGACGCACCACTTCCTCAGGCGTAAAGCGCGCTCGGGGTACATCGCTGGAGCGTCGGTTGACGCAGTATTGGCAGTCAAACAGGCAGAAGTTGGTCAGCAGGATTTTCAGCAACGACACACAGCGCCCATCCGGCGTATAGCTGTGACAGATGCCCATGCCATCGGTCGCGCCCAGCCCGGCCTTGCCTTCAGAGCTGCGCTTGGGTGCGCCGCTGCTGGCGCAGGAGGCATCGTACTTGGCGGCATCGGCGAGGATGCTGAGCTTGTCGATCAGCTGCATGGGATTTTCCGTATACTGTTTTTATGTACAGTACAGTATCGTTGTGGGCCCCACAACGCCTCTGGTCGGGAGTTGCCCCAGCGCTCGCCGATGCCTATAGTCCAGATGCCTGCAGCCCACGTCGATCAATACCCTGGACAGCCCATGCTCAGCCAAGCACTTCCCCGTTTTCCACGCCTCGAACTGGTCGGCGCCCCCACCGCGCTGGAAAAGCTCGAACGCCTCTCGGCGCTGGTCGGCCGCGACGTCTATATCAAGCGCGATGACACCACCACCCTGGCCATGGGCGGCAACAAGGTGCGCAAGCTCGAATATCTGGCCGCTGACGCCTTGGCCCAGGGCGCCGACACCTTGGTGACTGCCGGCGCGCTGCAGTCCAATCATGTGCGCCAGACGGCTGCATTGGCAGCGAAGCTCGGGCTGGGCTGCCACGCCTTGCTGGAAAATGCCTTGGGCGATACCGCAGGGGCCGACTACCTCGGCAACGGCAATCGCTTGTTGCTGGACCTGTTCGGCACTGAGGTCGAGAACGTCGACAACCTGGACGCCGCCGATGCGCAATTGCTGGCCGCCGCCGATCGGCTGCGTGCGGCGGGCAAGCGCCCTTATGTCGTGCCGATCGGCGGCTCCAATGCGCTGGGGGCCCTGGGCTATGTGCGCGCCGGGTTGGAGCTGGCCAAGCAGATCCGCGCCAGCGGGCTGGATTTTGCCGCTGTGGTGCTGGCCTCCGGCAGCGCCGGTACCCACAGCGGCCTGGCGTTGGGGCTGAGCGAAATCCTGCCGCAGTTGCCGGTCATCGGTGTGACCGTTTCGCGCCCCTCTGCGACTCAGGCCCCGAAGGTTCAGCGCCTGGCCGAACAGACCTGCCATTTGCTGGAAGTCGATTTGCCCGAGCACTTCAATGTACAGCTGTGGGACGAGTATTTCGGCCCGCGTTACGGTGAGCCGAATGCTGGAACCCTGGCGGCTATCAGGTGCCTGGCGAGCCAGGAAGGCCTGTTGCTCGATCCGGTCTACACCGGCAAAGCCATGGCCGGTTTGCTGGATGCCATCGAGCGAGGCCGCTTGCCAGAAGGGCCGGTGATCTTCCTGCACACCGGCGGCGCTCCGGCACTTTTTGCCTATCCACAGGTCTGGAATAAATAGCATAAGGCTCGAATTTTTTATTCTTTTGCGTGCTTTGCGACACATCCTATAGTGGCGCCGCAAATCGACTCCCATCACAACAAAAGGGGCTGTAAATGATTCTTTCCGCTTGGCGTCGAAACCTCCTGTTGGGCAGCCTGGGCGTGGTGCTCGGCTCGGCAATGCTCGGCCAGGCCGTGGCCGGTGATCAGTTGCAGACTATCCAGAAAAACGGCTCGTTCAGCGTCGGTGTCGAGGGCACCTATCCGCCGTTCAGCTTCCAGGACGAGAACGGCAAGCTCAGTGGTTTCGAGGTCGAATTCGCCCAGGCGCTGGCCAAGCAGTTGGGGGTCAAGGTCAAGATCCAGGAAACCAAGTGGGACGGCATGCTCGCCGCGCTGGACTCCAAGCGCCTGGACGTGGTGATCAACCAGGTCACCATCTCCGAAGCACGCAAGCAGAAGTACGACTTCTCCCAGCCCTATACCGTCTCGGGTATTCAAGCGCTGGCCCAGAAGAAAGACGCCGGCAAGTACGAGAAGCCCGCCGACCTGGCCGGCAAGAAAGTCGGCGTAGGCCTGGGCTCCAACTACGAGCAATGGCTGCACGACAACGTGGCGCAAGCCGTGGTCAAGACCTACGACGATGACCCCACCAAGTATCAGGACCTGCGCATCGGCCGTATCGATGCGATTCTGGTGGACCGCCTGGCGGCGCTGGAGCTGATCAAGAAGACCGGTGACACGTTGGTCCTGGCCGGCCCTGCGTTCTCCCGTCAGGAAGCCGGCGTAGCACTGCGCAAGGGCGAGCCGGAACTGCTCGCAGCAATCAACCAGGCGATCGACAAGCTGCGCGCGGATGGCACCCTGGCGGCCTTGTCGAAGAAGTATTTCGGCGCTGACGTCACGCAATGAGCGAAAGCAGCTTGCAACTGATGCTCGACTCGGCGCCCTTTTTGCTCAAGGGCGCCTATTACACGGTTTTTCTGAGCCTGGGCGGGATGTTTTTCGGCCTGTTGCTGGGTTTTGGTCTGGCGTTGATGCGCCTGTCGACGTTCAAGCCCTGGAGCTGGATCGCGCGGATCTACGTGTCGTTCGTTCGCGGCACGCCGCTGCTGGTGCAGTTGTTCGTGATCTATTACGGCCTGCCGCAATTGGGCATCGAGCTGGACCCGCTGCCGGCGGCGCTGATCGGCTTCTCGCTGAACATGGCCGCCTATGCCTGTGAAATCCTGCGTGCGGCCATCGGCTCCATCGAGCGCGGGCAATGGGAAGCCGCTGCCAGTATCGGCATGACCCGCGGGCAAACGTTGCGCCGCGCCATCCTGCCTCAAGCGGCCCGCACGGCTTTGCCGCCACTGGGCAACAGTTTCATTTCGCTGGTCAAGGACACCTCGCTGGCGGCCACTATCCAGGTGCCTGAACTGTTCCGCCAGGCGCAGTTGATCACGGCGCGCACCTTCGAAATCTTCACCATGTACATCGGCGCCGCGTTGATCTACTGGGTGCTCGCCAGCGCCTTGGCGCACCTGCAACATCGTCTTGAACTGCGGGTCAACCGCCACGACCAGCAGTAAGGAGCAGCAACGCGATGATTGTGGTGGACAAGCTCAGCAAGCATTTCAACGGCGTCCCGGTGCTCAAGAATATCGACCTGCGCGTCGAGCCTGGCGAGGTGGTCGCCATCATCGGCCCCAGCGGTTCTGGCAAGACCACCTTCCTGCGCTGTCTGAACCTGCTGGAAACCCCGGATAGCGGGCGTATTCAGGTCGGCGATATAGAGATCGACGCCAGCAGGCCGTTGGCGCGGCAGCAGGAGCTGATTCGTCGGTTGCGCCAGCAGGTGGGGTTCGTGTTCCAGAACTTCAATCTGTTCCCTCACCGGACGGCGCTGGAGAATGTCGTCGAAGGCCCTATCGTGGTGAAGAAGGTCCCCCGCGACGATGCTCTTGAGCTGGGGCGCAGGCTACTGGCCAAGGTCGGCCTCGCCGGCAAGGAAGAGGCTTGGCCGCGGCGCATGTCCGGTGGTCAGCAACAGCGCGTGGCAATCGCTCGCGCCTTGGCGATGGAGCCCCAGGTGATTCTGTTCGACGAACCCACTTCGGCGCTCGACCCCGAACTGGTCGGCGAGGTGCTGGCCACGATTCGCAGCCTGGCCGAAGAAAAACGCACGATGATCATCGTCACTCACGAGATGCAATTCGCTCGCGATGTGGCCAACCGTGTGGTGTTTTTCGACAAGGGTGTGATAGTCGAGCAGGGTGAGGCGAAGGCGCTGTTCGCCGCGCCGAAGGAAGAGCGGACCCGGCAGTTCTTGAGCAAGTTTCTGGCGCATGCGCATTGAGGATAGCTGGGTTTGTGCCATCGCTGAAAAGCCCGCCTGGTCGTGATCCAGATCGGGCCCTGAAAATGATCAGGTTCAGGTGACTTCACGCCCCTTGCTCACCGCTCGGGTATGCCACAGCGTCGGCGCCAGGAACAGCATCGCCAGTGCGCACGCGGCAATCAGCAGCACGAAGCCGCCGTCCCAGCCAAAGTGATCCACGGTATAGCCCATCAACGCGCTGGCCGCGACCGAGCCGCCCAGATAGCCGAACAGGCCGGTGAAGCCTGCGGCGGTACCGGCGGCTTTTTTCGGTGCCAGCTCCAGTGCCTGCAGGCCGATCAGCATCACCGGGCCGTAGATCAGAAAGCCGATAGAGACCAACGCGATCATGTCGACCAGCGGGTTGCCCGGTGGGTTGAGCCAGTACACCAGGGTGGCCACCGTCACGAGGGCCATGAACACCATGCCGGTCAAGCCGCGGTTGCCGCGAAAGACCTTGTCCGACATCCAGCCGCATAGCAGCGTGCCGGGGATGCCCGCCCATTCATAGAAAAAGTACGCCCATGACGTGGTGTCGACCGTGAAGTGCTTGGCTTCCTTGAGGTAAGTGGGTGCCCAGTCGAGCACGCCGTAGCGCAGCAGGTAGACGAAGACGTTCGCCAGGGCGATGTACCAGAGCATTTTGTTGCGCAGCACGTATTTGACGAAGATGTCACGGGCGCTGAATTCGGCTTCGTGACTCTCGTCATAGCCTTGCGGGTAGTCGTTCTTGTAGTGCTCGATGGGCGGCAGGCCGACCGACTGCGGGGTGTCGCGCATGGTCACCAGGGCGAAGATCGCTACCACCAAGGCCACGGCCGCCGGTACGTAGAAGGCCGCGTGCCAGTCGTTGGTCCAGCCCAGGCCGAGCAGAAACAACGGCCCGATCAGGCCGCCGCCGACGTTGTGCGCGACGTTCCAGACCGACACCACGGCGCCGCGCTCCTTTTGCGACCACCAGTGCACCATGGTCCGTCCGCTGGGTGGCCAGCCCATGCCCTGGGCCCAGCCGTTGATGAACAGCAGGATGAACATGATGCTGACGCTCGAGGTCGCCCATGACGAAAAACCGAACACGAACATCACCGCTGCCGACACCAGCAGGCCCAGCGGCAGGAAGTACCGCGGGTTGGAGCGGTCCGAGACCAGGCCCATGAGGAACTTGGACAAGCCATAGGCAATCGCGATGGCGGACATGGCCATGCCCAGCTGGCCGCGGGTGTAGCCTTCCTCGATCAGATAGGGCATGGCCAGGGAGAAGTTTTTGCGTAGCAGGTAGTAGCCGGCGTAGCCGATGAAGATCCCGGCGAAGATCTGCCAGCGCAGGCGCCGGTAAGTGCTGTCGACTTCGGTTGCAGGAATGGGGGGCAGGTGCGGGGCAGGGCGCAGGAAGGCGAACATCGTGACTCTCCGTTTTATAGTTGGTGCGCGAAAACGAATGTTAAATTTTCGTTACAGAAAACAGGAGAGGTTAAGTATTACTGAATGTCTGCGAGCAGCAGGGCTCGAGGACGCGATGAAGCCAGCGTCCCCCAGAAGCGTGGTGCCTGAGGGGACGATCTCTCTGGGGTGGCCTGCTGGGCGTTCGATTCAGCCGCGAGGGGTTCAAGCCTTGAAGCGTCGTACCTTGGCGGCGTCGGTCTGCACCTCGGTCGCTTCAGTCGTGGCCACCAGGCACTTGCCATCGTGCTGCACGTTGATGTCTGCGATGCGGCGAACGGCTGGCATGCTCAGGAAACCGTCGCAGCCAAAGCCCTTGTCCGGTGCGCCGTGCTCGGTTACACGCAACAGCAGTCCTTGGGGGGGCAAGGCTAAGTCGAGTGGTTGTTGCTGGCCCGCGACCCAATATTGTCCGCCGGTCAGCGTGGCACCGATGCCCTGCAAAGAGGTCTTTTGGTTGGCGATCATCCAGTAGCTGGGCGTAAAACTCGGATCTGGATGTCCGCTTTGGTCAAGTCTGAATAGCAGACCGCCCACGCGGTCTGGATTATCTGTCGGCTGGTTGCTGCCGATGACGATGAGCGTGTTGCTGGCGGTGACCCAGACATTCTCCAGGGAGATGGCATAGCCGCTGACCGGGTTTTCGTCGGTCTCGAACCGCAGGTCATTCGCCCCGGTTGGCGCGGTGGCATAGAAGCCCTCCGTGCCAAAGCTTTTGTCCAGTCTGCCCTTGGCGTCAAGCCTGGCCATCAGGCCTGTGCGCCCCGCCTTGCCAGCGACTATCCAGCCTGCGGTGGGGGAGGGGATCATCGCGCGAATTTCCATAGCGGTGTCTTGGTACTGGAGTTGGAGGTAGCCATCCTCGTGAAAGCTGTAGTCGATGGAGCCGTTGCTGTTCAGCTGTACGATGTAACTGCGAGGTTGCTGGATAGCCCAATGCTGGTGGGTGAAGTCAACGGTGATCTTGCCGTCGACATCGACGTGGGGATGGGCTTTCACCGTACTCCGGCGCTGCGGTTGCTCCAGTGAATCGACCACATCTCGCAGCGGTGGGAAATGGCCCATCAGGACCCGTCCGTCATTGTTGAAACTGCCGTCGCGCTCACCATCGAGGTAGTAGCGAGTGCAGCCCAGATTATAGTCGTTGGTCTTGGGGTTGACGTACCGTACGAATGACAAGAAGCGCCCTTCATCGAACATCACCAGTTGCGATGGGTATGCGCTCAGGTAGCCGTCACTGGCATAGCGTTCGTTGAGGTAGCCGGTATTGTCGTTGAACGTCCTGTCGAGGCCTCCGGCAGCGTCGAGCTTCATCAGACCGGGGCCAAGCCTGCCGTTTTCGCGGATTTCAACGGCCACCAGGATCGAGTTGTCCTTCAAGACCAAAAGCGAGTTGACAGCGCGGACTTCCACTCCCTCCACACCAAGAAGCGAATGGAGATGGACCTCACCGGCCGCGCCGAAATCAGGGTCGAGAAACGCACTGGGAACACTACGGCGCAAAGGTGGCATGGACGACATCGCTTTTTCAAGTTGGAACGCTCACGCTATTCCACGATGTCCAGCTCTCCTACTCTCACATCTGTGAGCTACAGCGGGGGATTTTTTGTGGTAGGCACGGTGGCAGCGCCGAAGATGTCGGCCTCGCAACCCAGATCGGCCAAAGGGCGACTAGCCGGGGATGCAGGGGCGAACCCGAGCCTGTGCTCAAGGCCTGGGTTCTTGCACTCTGCCGAGGAGGTGACGGCAACCCGCCGATTTCAGTGCTGCCGACGGCGCCGCGGATCGGCGTCGGAATCCATCTTGATTGGCACCATGACCATGTCTTCATGACGTTTGCCGCCACGAATCAGGCCGATCGTCATGAAAAAGGCAACGACCAAAGCAGCTATCCAGCACAACGCGAAGGTGGCCATGGGAACTCCAGCATCAAAGGGGTGTAACTGGTTTTCGGCAGACCGTGTTCAGACTTTAAGCCGCTGGTCGGCGACGGCTGCGGCCATCACCCGAGGCGTGATGGGGTAGCGCTGGCACAACCGGAAACAGTTCCAAGGTGCTGACAGGTTGCCGCACGGCAGGCGCTGCTCTAAGGTCTGTGGGCGGCTGAGGAACGCCGCTTCTACTCGAACGATGTCATGGAGACTTCCGATATGCGCAACTATCTACTTCCTTCCCTCGTACTGGCCCTGGCAACGACTTTTTCTTCGGTGCCGGCGTTCGCTGCAACCCCCCCAGCCAGCGAAGCCGGGAAAATGGCTGAGATGGCGCCCATGAGCAAGGTCAACCTCAATACGGCCGACCAGGACACCCTGCAGCGCGAACTGACGGGGATTGGCGGTGCCAAGGCCGCGGCCATCGTCGAACACCGCCAGAGCAAAGGCGCGTTCGCTTCGGTGGACGAGTTGCTGGAGGTGCAGGGAATCGGCAAGGCGCTGGTGGAAAAGAACCGGGACCGGCTGACGATCGAATAAAACCGCGGCGCCCGTATTGAAAAGGCCGGTCCATGACCGGCTTTTTCGTGGGCGTCCCCTGGGGCGCATCGACTGAATGATACCCGTCATTTCATTTTATGGATTATGAGTGTAATTTAAAAGCCCCGGCGGGTTCACATGCGCCGGTGAACCAATGGGTAGAGGGTCATATGCTGAATCGCAGGATTGTAGTCACCGGTATGGGCGTGGTATCGCCTTTGGGTTGCGGCGTCGAAACCGTTTGGCAGCGTTTGCTGGCAGGACGTTCAGGATTGGGGCTGCTGCCCGAGACCGTGGTGGCAGATCTGGCCGGCAAGGTGGGGGGCAGGGTCCCGGATCTGGCGGATGACCCCCAGGGCGGCTTTGACGCCGACGCGGCGGTGGCGCCCAAGGATCAGAAGAAGATGGACCGCTTCATCCAGTTTGCCATGGCTGCGGCTCGTGAGGCCTTGCTGCAGGCTGGGTGGGCACCGCAAGGAGAGGCCCAGCAGTCGCGCACGGCCACGGTGATCGGCTCTGGGATCGGCGGTTTCGGTGCCATCGCCGAAGCGGTCCGTACCACCGACAGCCGTGGGCCGCGACGGTTGTCACCATTCACCATCCCGTCGTTTCTGGTTAACCTCGCGGCGGGCAATGTCTCGATCCAGCATGGTTTCAAAGGCCCCATGGGCGCACCGGTAACGGCTTGCGCGGCGGGTGTGCAGGCCATAGGCGACGCGGCTCGGATGATCCGTGCGGGTGAGGCGGACATTGCCCTGTGTGGTGGAACCGAAGCGGCGATCGATCGAGTCAGCCTGGCCGGGTTCGCCGCTGCGAGGGCCTTGTCCAGTGGCTATAACCATGCGCCAGAGCAGGCTTCGCGGCCGTTCGACCAAGGGCGCGATGGATTCGTGATGGGCGAAGGTGCGGGATTGCTAGTGATCGAATCGCTGGAGCATGCCTTGGCGCGGGGTGCACAGCCGCTTGCCGAACTGGTGGGTTATGGCACCAGTGCCGACGCCTATCATCTGACCGCCGGGCCCGAGGATGGCAGCGGAGCGCGCCGGGCCATGGAGCAGGCGTTGGCTCAGGCCGGTATCGAACCGCAGCGAATTGCTCATCTGAACGCCCATGCCACCTCCACGCCTGTGGGCGACAAGGGTGAGCTGGCGGCGATCCGCAGTGTGTTCGGCGCTGCGGCCAAGGTGGCTATCACCTCGACCAAATCGGCTACCGGGCATCTGCTTGGCGCAGCAGGTGGCCTGGAGGCGATCTTTACCGTGCTGGCGCTGCGTGACCAGGTCGCCCCTGCCACGCTCAATTTCGAGGTGCCTGACGAGGCGGTGAAGGCTCTGGACATAGTCAGTGGTCGAAAGCGACCGATGGCAATGGAGTATGCGATGAGCAATGGCTTCGGCTTTGGTGGCGTCAACGCAAGCATTGTGTTCCGCCGTTGGCCACAATAGTCAGGCCCGTCGTGATCACGACACAAGGTCAGTGGCCTGATCAAAAAACGATCAGATCTGCGCAGGCCATGTAAACCGTGGCCTGTAGGCGGTTCTCCCAAGGTTGTCCACAGGCAGACCTAGGGAAAATGTGCACAAGCCATTGAAACTGCTCGTTTTTTGTCCAGTCGGCTGCAAGCCGCTCAGGCTATGGGGTTGCGCAGTATTCCCCCAGCTTATGCACAGCCTGGTGCAGGTTTTTGATGAATAACCTTTGGTGCGTCTGCTGGGCAAAGGGCTCGCCGGCTAAGTGGACGCACATGCGGTCAGAAGTGAGCGTCACCCTGTAAGGAATTGCCAGAATTACGTGGATGACGTGATCAAAAAATAACCAGATGCCTGCAGCCCTTGCTAGCCGTGGCCTGTAGCCAGTTCTCCCAAGCTTGTCCACAGGCAGACGTAGGGAAAATGTGTACAAGGTATTGAAACTGCTCGTTTTTTACTCAAGTAGCGCAAAGCCATACAGGCTATGGCCTTGCGCCACGTTCCCCCAGCTTATACACAGGCTCATTCAAGTTTTTGATGAACAACTGCGAGTCGCGGTGCCAGCAGATTATTGAACTCAATCAGGCGCTTACAGCTGATCAATAATTGATCAAATCTGTGCAGCCCTTATAATCCGTGGCCTATAGCTAGTTCTCCCAAGCTTGTCCACAGGCAGACGTAGGGAAAATGTGTACAAGGTATTGAAACTGCTCGTTTTTCGCTCAACGTTGCGCAAGCCATGGTTTATAAGGCCCGCTGAGCGATTCCCCCAGCTTATGCACAGATTGACTCAAGGTTTCATGGGATATCTGCACCGGGGCGCGCCTGGCGTTTGAGCGCTTCGCGGGCGGTGGCCAGGATGCGGGCGGCGAAGTCTTGATCCTCGACGCTGCGAGAAAGTACCAAGGCGCCGATCAGCGTCGAAAGCATCACCAGGCTTTGCGCCTCGGCGTCTTCACCGTCGCCCAGCGCTTGCGCCATCAAGCCCGCACGGTGTTGTACCGCGCGGTCCACCAATGGGCTGGGTTGGCCACGCTGGCCCATCTCGGCGGCCATGGTCGGCAGCGGGCATCCGCGTTCCGGGTGATCACGATGGGCATCGCTCAGGTACATATCGATAAAGCCTTCCAGCGGCTTGTCCCCGGCGAACTTGGCGGCCACCAGGGTACCCATTTCCTCGCTGGCCGAGCGCAGCGCAGTCTCCACCAGATCGTCCTTGGATTTGAAATGCGCATAGAAGCCGCCATGGGTCAGCCCCAAGGCCTTCATCAGCGGTTGCAGGCCAGTGGCGCCGATACCGTCCTTGCGAAAGCGAGCAGCGGCTTCCTTGACGATACGCTCGTGGGTTTGGGCTTTATGATCAGCTGAGTAACGCATGAAGTACCTCTGCTGGTACGATTTGAATGTTGGTTGACATGTTAACAGGCCAAGTGCTCTCTGAGCATTTCGACCGCTGTGCGCGTAGTACAGAAGGTGAGAGCGCCAACCATTCTCCCCACGCGCTACAGCGTTATGAGTCCGGAATTGAATCAGCGCTCCCGAGCTTCCTTCGCATCCATCTCGGCGTTGCGCTCGTGGACGCGCTTGAGCTCTTCAGGCGTCATCTCGACCTTTTGTGCGCTTTGACGCAGGACCAGAAGGCCACCGACGATCGAGCCGATCGCCACTAACAGAATCAACCAGGCATACCAGGGCATGTGACCCTCCTAAGACAGCGGACTCGCCGCACGGGCTGCGACGAACTGGCGCTGATACCCGTTTGAGCGACGTGATGTCGCAGTGGTTCCATTGTAGCGGGTGACCGTCGCGACGCTTGCACAGTGCACGCGCAAAATCCGCTACAATGCGCGCCGATTTCGACTTGCCCTGAGAGCCCCGACATGTCCACCTGCCAGACGCCCATCATTGTCGCCCTGGATTTCCCGACCCGTGACGCCGCCTTGAAGCTGGCCAACCAGCTCGACCCGGCCCTGTGCCGCGTCAAGGTGGGCAAGGAGCTATTCACCAGCAGCGCGTCGGGCATCGTCGAGACGCTCAACGCGCGTGGCTTCGAGGTGTTTCTGGACCTGAAATTCCACGACATCCCTAACACCACCGCCATGGCCGTCAAGGCCGCTGCGCAGATGGGCGTATGGATGGTCAATGTTCATTGCTCGGGTGGCCTGCGCATGATGGCGGCGTGCCGCGAGGTGTTGGATCAGAGCACGGGCACCAAACCGTTGCTGATCGGCGTGACAGTACTGACCAGCATGGAGCGCGAAGACCTGGCCGCCATAGGCCTGGACATCGAGCCTCAGGAGCAGGTACTGCGCCTGGCGGCGTTGGCGCAAAAGGCCGGTATGGATGGCCTGGTGTGCTCTGCACTCGAAGCCCAGGCGCTCAAGAGCGCCCATCCGACGCTGCAACTGGTAACCCCGGGTATCCGCCCTGCGGGCAGCACGCAAGACGATCAGCGTCGCATCCTTACTCCGCGTCAGGCGCTGGATGCCGGCTCCGACTATCTGGTCATCGGTCGTCCGATCAGCCAGGCCGCCGATCCGGCCAAAGCACTGGCGGATGTGGTTGCTCAGTTGGCGCTTTGATCACCCATTCAGGCCCCGCCGCGCGCAAACTTCGCTCCCACAGTGCAACCGGCACCCGAGCCGTACACCTGTAGGGCAAAGCATGCTCGCGAAGAGGCTGCTTGCCCCAGCCTCATGATCTCTCACGCATCTGGCCTCACGTGAGTCGTCCACTTCGCACAACGACCCGCAACATAGCCAAAAGCGACATCCGCATAGCTATTTGCCATTATTCCGACGTCAAACACTTGTTGCCACGCTGATACAACCCTCACCCTGCACGAAACTTGTATGGGCAATGCCGCCCACCCGGGGCATCAAGGGAGCGAAGCAATGAAGTCGGCCAGCAGTGGATGGTTTGCCAACCTCGCGATGGCGAAAAAACTGGCGGTGGGCTTCGCCTTGGTATTGCTGCTGACCTTGGCCGTGGCCGCGCTTGGAGTATGGTCCCTGCGTACCATCAGCGAACGAGTCGACGGCCTCCAGCAGATGTCGGCGCTCAAAAGCGAGCTGCTGGCTGCGCGCCTGCTGGAACAGGATTTTGCCCTGCATTCGGACACCAAGCAGGCCGATGCCCTGCGCAAGGGCGTCGATGCACTCCTGGCCACTGCTGCTCGACTCAAAACCCTCAATCCCGCCAATGAATCGGTCATGAGCGGCGCCGAAGCCGATCTCAAGGCTTACCGTGCCGCGTTCGATCAGTTTTTCGATATCAGCCAGAGCAAAGAGCTGTCGCTGGAGATGGCCAGTTGGTCGGTGGCCAACGTCGCCAACAACCTCGACGTGTTGCAGGCCGGTTTATCCGATGATGGCACTTACGAGTTGAAGAAGTCCCAGGGCGAAAAGGGCAGCGAGTTCATCGACCAGGCCAATCAGGTTGGCCAGGTCGGGCGCCTGATGTTGCAGGCCATGGAGGAGGCCCGAGTGCGTCTGGACAAAAGTCGCAAGGGTGAAGCTGACGACAGCAGCCAAGGCCGCATCACCCAGGCGGACGACGCGTTGAGCCAGGCCAAGGAGCTGCAGACCAAGGTCGAGGACGCGGGCTATCAGACGGTGATTGGCGAAACCGTCACCCACATCACGGCCTTCAGCCAGACGCTGGGTGAATACACCGATCTGCTGGCCAAGGAAAAACAGACCTCCATGCAACTGCATGACCGCGCCAATCAGGTGGTTAGTCGCGTCAATCAGGCCTATGCCGAGCAGAATCAGGCAATGCAGGCCGAGCTGAAGAAAAACATGCTGTTGATCATCGTCGCTTCCGGCCTGGCGCTGTTGGTGGGCGTGCTGGCGTCGTGGCTGATCACCCGCCTGATCGTCACGCCTCTGCGCAGTGTGATTCGCCGTGCGCAGCAAATTGCCGACGGGGATCTGAGCGCTGAGACCAGCGTCGATCGGCGTGACGAAATCGGTCAATTGATGGCGGCGATGCAGCAGATGGGCGCGGGGCTGAGCCGCATCGTCAGCGGCCTGCAAACGGGTATCGATCAGTTGGCGCATTCGGCGCAGTCCTTGTCGGCAGTGACCGAGCAGACCAACCTCGAAGTCAGCACACAGCAGGAGGAAACCGAACAGGTGGCCACGGCAATGAACCAGATGACTGCCACCGTTCATGACGTCGCGCGCAACGCCGAGGAGGCAGCGCACGCGGCCCAGGCGGCCGATAACAAGGTCGAGAGTGGTCAGCAGGTGGTGCGTCAGAGCATGCGGCGAATCGAGCAGTTGGCCAGCAGCTCGCAATCCGCCAGTCAGGGTATTTCCAGCCTTAGTGAGGAAATCCAGAACATCGGGTCGGTGCTGGCAGTGATCAAGAGCGTTGCCGAGCAGACCAACCTCCTGGCCCTGAACGCCGCCATCGAGGCGGCGCGGGCAGGGGAGCAGGGCCGTGGCTTTGCGGTAGTGGCCGACGAAGTACGGGCGCTGGCACGCCGCACTCAGCAATCGACTGCGGAGATCGAGCGGCTGGTCAGTGCCTTGCGCCTTGGCGCCCAGGCGTCGGTTCAGCAGATCCAGAGCAGCGAGGAGTTGGTCAAGCTGGCAGTCAGCGACGCCCTGCAGACCGAAAGCGCCCTGGGCAGCATAGCCTCGGCGGTGTCGGTGATCCAGCAGATGAACCAGCAGATTGCCGCCGCCGCGGAACAGCAAAGCTCGGTGGCCGAAGAGATCAACCGTAGCGTCACCAGCATCCGCGCCAGTGCCGATCAGTCGGCGGTGGCGATGCAGGGTAACGCGGCTTCAAGTATCGAACTGGCGCAGCTGGGGCATGAGCTGAAAGGCATGGTCGGGCATTTCCGGCTGTAGTCAGGCGTAGATATCACCGGCCCTTCGCGGGCAAGTCTTGCGCCCACGGCGGTCGTACACCTGTGGAGCAAAGCTTGCTCGCGACAAGGCCAGTGCAAGCGCAACAAGCATCAGGCTTTGCGCCAGTTGAGAATCAGCAGAGTCAGCATCCCTGCCACGATGCCCCAGAACGCCGACCCCACGGAAAACAGCGTCAGCCCCGATGCTGTCACCATGAAGGTCACCAGCGCCGCCTCACGTTCTCTGGGCTCGCTCATGGCCTGGGTCAGGCCGTTGATGATCGAACCGAACAGTGCCAGTGCCGCGATCGACAGCACCAGTTCTTTGGGCAAGGCCGCGAACAGCGCTGCCAGGGTCGCACTGAAGATCCCCGCCAACCCATAGAAAATCCCGCACCACATCGCCGCTGTGTAGCGTTTTTGCGGGTCTTCATGGGCATGGGGGCCGGTGCAGATCGCCGCGCTGATCGCCGCCAGGTTCACCCCGTGAGACCCAAAGGGCGCCAGCAGCAGCGAAGCGATGCCGGTCGCGGTAATCAACGGCGATGCCGGCACCTGATAACCATCTGCCCGCAATACCGCGACCCCAGGCATGTTCTGCGAGGTCATGGCCACCACGAACAGTGGAATGCCGATGCTGATGGTTGCGCCCACCGAGAACGACGGCGTGGTCCATTCAGGCACCGCCACTTGCAAATGGAACTCGCTGAAATCCAGCAGCCCCAGCAAGCCGGAAACCACGGTGCCGAGTACCAGCGCCGCCAGCACCGCATAGCGCGGCGACACGCGCTTGACGATCAGGTAGGTGAAGAACATGCCCAGCACCAGGCCGGTACGATGCTGGGCTGCGACGAAGATCTCGCTGCCGATCTTGAACAGAATTCCCGCCAGCAGCGCCGCCGCCAGGGACGAGGGCAGGCGCTTGACCATTTTCTCGAAACTGCCGGTCACGCCGCAGATGATCACCAGCACCGCGCAAGTGATATAGGCGCCGATCGCCTCGCCATAGCTGACGCCGCCCAGGCTGGTGATCAGCAATGCAGCGCCGGGAGTCGACCAGGCCACGGTGATCGGCGTGCGATAACGCAGCGACAAGCCGATGCTGCAGATCGCCATGCCGATCGACAATGCCCAGATCCACGATGAAATTTGCCCGCTGGTGAGCCCGGCCGCTTGCCCGGCCTGGTACATCAACACCAGGGAGCTGGTGTAGCCGGTCATCATGGCAATGAACCCGGCAACCACCGCCGAAGGCGAGGTGTCGGCGAGCGGCCGCAGGGGCGTCTGGGTGGGATACTGCATGGATACCCTCCTTGGGCGATCAGAGGGGCGCCAGCCTAAACGTCGCAGTGGATAAGGCTGCGATACAGGTAGGGAAATGTTTTGCAATACAGTGAGCCACAAAGAGGCAGTCGAGCCCGTGCTTGGTTACCGGTGAGCAATGGCGATGATGGCTACCCACCATCGCTGCTGAAAAGAATCCGTCTCTTCTTGAGGCGCTGTTGTTCGCTGGAGATCTGCTGAGCAATATTTCAACGCCGTTTTCTCTATCCCTCGCTAGGGGTCCCCTGGCTTTGCTACAGTCATCCCCTATTCCATGGGGGACGCGAGATGTACAAGGTCTACGGCGACTATCTGTCAGGCAACTGCTTCAAGATCAAGCTGATGCTCCATCTGCTGGGCGTCGAGTATTCGTGGCACGCAGTGGACATCCTCAAGGGCGAGACCGAAACCCCCGAGTTCCTGGCCATGAACCCCAATGGCAAGGTCCCGGTGCTGGAGCTCGAAGACGGCACCTACCTGTGGGAATCCAATGCGATTCTGAATTTTCTCGCCGATGGCAGCCCGTTCCTGCCCACCGAACCGCGCTTGCGCACCCAGGTGTTGCAGTGGCAATTCTTCGAGCAATACAGTCATGAGCCGTATGTGGCGGTGGCGCGGTTCATCCAGTTCTATCAGAAGATGCCGCAAGATCGCCTGGAGGAATACAAGGTCTGCCACAAGCGTGGCTACAAGGCTTTGCGGGTGATGGAGAAGCAGCTGGAGTTGACGCCGTATCTGGTAGGCGATCAGTGCTCGATCGCCGATATCGCGCTCTATGCCTACACCCATGTTGCCGATGAGGGCGGCTTCGATCTCACGCCATTCCCGGCCATTCGCGCCTGGCTCGAGCGCGTGGCGGCATTGCCGGGTTATATCGGGATGCGTTGATCTCGGCCCGCACAGCTTGCCGAAAACCGTCGCAAGCCATCAGGCAGCAGCGAAACGCTTGTTGAGATACTCGATGATCACCTTGGATTCATACATCCAGGTGGTCTGGCCGTTCTCTTCGATGCGCAGGCACGGCACTTTTATCTTGCCGCCTTCGGCCAGCAGAGTATCGCGGGCGCTGGCGTCGTTCTTGGCATCGCGCAGGGTCACCGGCACGTTGAGCTTGTGCAGAGTGCGGCGAGTTTTCACGCAGAACGGGCAGGCGTGGAACTGATACAGGGTCAGGCCCTGGGCGGCTGTGTCGACGGCGGCCTGGGCATCGCTGTTGCGTTTCTGCTTGGGTGGACGGGTCAGCAGATCGCCAATCACGATCACCTGGCCAAGGCCCACGCGCAGGGCTTTCATCAACATTGCAGTCTCCACACGGTCAGTGTAGCGAGGGGGCTTGCACCCGAAAATCGCGATCAAGGCCCACCGTGGCGAGTCCTGAATCATTCAGGGGCAAGCCCCTCGCTACAGATGAGTTACTTGATCAAACTCAGAAATTCACTACGAGTCGCCGAATTTTCGCGGAATTCGCCCAGCATCACTGAAGTGATCATCGAGGAATTCTGCTTCTCGACACCGCGCATCATCATGCACATGTGCTTGGCCTCGATCACGACAGCAACGCCCAGTGCACCGGTCACCTGCATGATGGCATCGGCGATCTGGCGGCTGAGGTTTTCCTGGATCTGCAGGCGGCGGGCGTACATATCGACGATACGCGCCACTTTCGACAGGCCCAGAACCTTGCCGCTTGGGATATAAGCGACGTGCGCCTTGCCGATGAATGGCAGCAGGTGGTGCTCGCACAGGGAGTAGAGCTCGATGTCCTTGACCAGCACCATTTCGCTGTTGTCCGAGCTGAACAGGGCGCCGTTGGTGACTTCCTCGAGAGTCTGCTCATAGCCGCGGCACAGGTACTGCATGGCTTTGGCGGCGCGTTTGGGCGTGTCGAGCAGGCCTTCGCGGTTCACGTCCTCGCCGAGTTGGCCAAGGATCGCGGTGTAATTCTGTTCCAGGGACATGGATCTACCTGTCAAGTTTTTCGCAAACGCGAAGGGTACGGTTACCGGGCACGCGCCGCAAGTTAAAGCTTATTCGTCGCGGCCTTCGAGCATGGTCCGCTTGAGCATGACATAGACCGCGCCGGCGCCGCCGTGACGGGGTTGGCAGGACGTGAAGCCGAGCACCTGGGCATGTTGTCGCAGCCAGGTGTTGACGTGGCTCTTGATCATCGGCTTCTTGCCGTCCAGGCGCACTGCCTTGCCATGCGTGACCCGCACGCAGCGGACCTCGAAGCGCACCGCTTCGGCGAGGAAGGCCCACAGGGTTTCCCGCGCCTTTTCGACGTTCATGCCGTGTAGGTCGAGGCTGCCTTCGAAACCGATTTGACCGAGCTTGAGTTTGCGCATCTGGCTTTCCTGCACGCCGTCACGGGCCCAGTGCAGGTCGTCTTCGGGGCCGACGTCGATGACGAACTGATCAGACAGCCCGTCGACGAGGGTGGCGTCGGTGCGCACCGTGGCCGCCTTGCGCAGCGTGTTGAGGTTTTTGCGGTCGACCCTGGCTTTGCCGGTGTCGGCACGGTCATGGCGAATCGGCTTGACGCCTTTTACTTCGCTCTTGAACAGGGAAAAATCATCGTCTTGCATGTCGGCCTCCAGCGCAGAAGGAGGAGTTTACGCGAGTCAGTCATGCTTTTTCATCAGATGCGGCGACATGTTCAGCGCGCTGCTCCGGCGCAGGCGACGGCGGCAGGCACGCCAGAGGCCGACACCCAGCCACAGCACCAGTAGCCCCACGAGCGTGATGACGCCCGAGCCAACCGCTGTGGTGTTGAGATCGCCGATGGCCGGCGCGTGGCCCAGCAAGCTGCCAATGCCAGCCATGGTCAACAACACCCCCAAGGTGGCCAGCACTGCCGCAAACGCCGCCGCCAGGCGCATGCGCCAGGTGCCTTGGCCGCGAGGGCGAAGCCGACGGGCATTGAAGCCGCCATCGGATATCTTCATTACGCTTTCCTCAATGGGCGTTACTGGGTTGAACGTCGGGATTGGACTGCGCTGCAGCCATGATGTTCCGGGGGCGCGGGGTGCAGGCGCTGAACGCGCTGGCAAGCCCCACGGGGTCAGATCAGATCAGCTCGGCGGTGGTGCTCACCGAGGCGAAGTTGTCAGCCATGGTCGCCATGCCCACGGCCTTGACCTGTTCGGCGCTCAGCACGCTGCCTTTGTACGGCAGGTCACGAGTCGCGCAGGCGTCTTCGACCAAGGTGCAACGGTAACCATAGTCCTTGGCGGCACGGATGGTGGTGCTGACGCTGGAGTGGGTCATGAAGCCGCAAACGATCAGGTCGACATTGCCCAGGCCTTCAAGGTGCTGGTGCAGATTAGTGTTGTTGAATGCGTTGGGCAGGCGTTTTTCGATCACGGTCTCGTCGCCTTGCGGGCCGACGCCATCGATGAACTGGCCGCGATTGCCTTGCGGGTCGAACAGACCGCCGACGGTGCCGAGATGGCGGACGTGGACGATCGGGCGGCCAGCGGCGCGGGCAGCCTGGAGGAGCAGGGCGATGTTCGCGACGGCCTTATCGATCTCGAACAGGGCCAGAGGACCGCTGAGGTACTCTTGCTGCGCATCGATAATCACCAGGGTGGCGTGGCTCAAGCTGGTAGGCGGGTAACCGCGACCGCTGAGTTGAAACATCGTCTTCGGATCGGACATCGAGGGCTCCTTTGGTTAGGGCTTTTGCGACATTCTCCACTGCTTCGCGCGTTCTGTGAATCACTGTGATTGCACAGCCCGTGGTTACTGGCTTTGCGGGCTGTCCAAGTGGCCAGTATTCGGCGCCATGACGCGGTCGGAGTGCCTGCGGACACCGGCACTGTCCGTGATAAACTCCGCAGTCGTATCGATTGGAGTATGCCTGTGATCACTTCCCGCCTGCGCACTTTGCGCGACCACATCCGTTGGGCCGTCAGCCAGTTTCATGGTGAAGACCTGTTCTTCGGCCACGGCACCGACAACGCCTGGGACGAAGCGCGACAGTTGGTGCTGGGTGCGCTGCATTTGCCGTGGGAAATCGCCGACAGCTACCTCGATTGCCGTCTTGAGGACGACGAAGTCAGCAAGGTCCAGCATCTGATCAAGCGCCGCGTCAAGGAACGCATCCCGGCCGCCTATCTGCTGAACGAGGCGTGGTTCTGCGGCATGTCGTTCATCGTCGACGAGCGCGTGCTGGTGCCCCGTTCGCCCATCGGCGAGTTGATCGAAAACCGCTTCGAGCCCTGGCTGGCACAGGAGCCGGCGCGCATCCTCGATCTGTGCACCGGTTCCGGCTGCATCGGCATCGCCTGCGCCGACGTATTTCCCGAGGCCGAAGTGGTACTGGCGGATCTGTCCTTCGAGGCGCTGGAAGTGGCCAACCAGAACATCGAGCGCCACGGCGTCGATGCGCGGGTCTATACCGTGCAGGGCGATGGCTTCGACGGCCTGCCGGGCCAGCGTTTCGATTTGATCGTGTCCAATCCGCCCTATGTCGACGCCGAGGATTTCGCCGATATGCCGCCGGAGTACCAGCACGAGCCGGAACTGGGCCTGGCCTGCGGCGATGATGGTTTGAACCTGGTGCGGCGCATGCTCGCGCAAGCGGCTGATCACCTGAACGACCACGGTTTGTTGATCGTCGAGGTCGGTAACAGCCAGGTGCATGTCGAGGCGCTGTATCCGCAAGTGGACTTCGCCTGGCTGGAATTCAGCCGCGGGGGCCATGGGGTGTTCATGCTCAGCGCGCAACAGTGCCGCGAGCATCAGGCGCTGTTTGCCGAGCGAGTCTGACCTGTAGCGAGGGGGCATGCCCCCGTTTCGCGGTGCGTCAGACACCCCGAGGTGATGGGGGCCGCCGCTCCAGGTTCAGCGGTGCGTCGCCATCCAGATCAGCAACCCGGCCTGGAACACCGAGAAGGCAATCAGGCAGGCGATGGTGAAGCGCAGGCTGTGGTCGTCGCGCCGATACTGGCTGACCGACTCTTCATGTTTGCGCAGCTGCACTTCCTTTTCCGCCAGGTTGTGATCGGCCAGTTCCAGCATGGACGCCACGTCGAGAATTTCCACCGGCTGGATGCGTTCGGGGTTCCAGGTCGCCAGCAAGCCGCCGACCTTTACCGGCTTGTAGCTGCCCTTCAGATGCTGGGCATCTTCATAGCTGACTTCCAAACCATGGGTCGTGAGCACGTGATCGCGGCGCAGGCGATGGCCTTCGACCAGCGCCTCCTTGTTGGGCAGGTCAGCGCCTTCGATGCTGTAGGCCGACCATTTGGGCTGCGCCCAGATTGCCGCCTGGGCCAGCAGAAAGCGGCCGATGCCACGGTTGCCGGGTTCGGTCTGCAGCACCTCGGGAATGGTGCGCACGGTGTGTTTTTCGTGATCGACCCATACGTCCAGGCTGTTCTGCTCGGGCCGGGTGCGTTGCCCCGGCAGTTCGATTTCCAGGCGCAGCAGACTGTAATGGGCATTGTGCCGCTCGGCGCGCCCAAATTGGATGAAGCGCAACGGTCGCGGACCGGTGTTGCGGTCAGCGGGCAGGGGCACCAGGCGCAGCATCTGGAAATGCTCCGGGCGCACGTCGTCCCATGGCAGCTTGGGCGCTTCAGGGACGGTCGCTGCGGTCTTGGCGTCGACGGCCGTATTAAGGGGGGCGGTAGTCATGGGGGATTCCTCGTGCTCGAAGGGTGTATCGGCAGAGGTACAAAAAGCTGAAGTGGCGGTTCAGGGTGTGTGCAAGCTTTGCCGGCCTCTTTGCCGCCGAACGCGCAACCTTGCTCCCACGGATTTACACAGATCCGGTGGGTGCAACGCGCGCCCGCGGGGCGGCGATCTCACTGCAATCAGTGGTTTGCGGTAAACGCCAGCATTGCCGACAACTGGCACATCGGCAGGCCGCTGTCGGCGTGCCATTGGTTGAAGACGTCCTGCACCAAGGCCTGGTCGCGTTTGCTGCTGGGCACCTTGTCGACGATATTCTGTGCATTCAGGGCGGCTACCACGTCCCAGGTAGGGATGAAGGTGTCCTTGCCGATCATGCGCAAAAAGCGCGGCGCCGACAAACCACCCAGCTGGGTGCCGTGCTTGGCCAGGTATTGCCACAGCCCGGTGATCTCGGTCACCGGCCAGTCGGCGATAAAGGCGCCGAAACTACCGTGTTCGTGGGCGATGTCGAGGATCATCTGCGCGTTGCGGGGCACGCTCTTGAGCTTGCCCAGGTGGCGGATGATGCTTTTGTCCTGCATCAGACGTTCAAGGTGCTCGGCGCTCATCAGCACGACCTTTTCTGGATCGAAACCGAAAAAAGCTTTCTCGAAAGCCGGCCACTTGGCATCCACCAGGCTGTGCTTGAGGCCGGCCCGAAAGACCCGCAAGGCCATGGTCGACAGATAGCGATCGACGCTGATCTTGCGCAGCTTTGCGGGCGTGAGCGGCGTCGGCAGCTGAGCATCGAGGGCCTTTTGCGAGCCAAAGCGGTTGAGACAGAACTCGTGCAGCCATTTGTAATCTTGCATCAAGCCAGATCCTTTGCGACCTTGCCCAGGCGTTGGCCGAGGGCGCGGCACAGGGTCAGTTCGTGTTCGTCGAGGGGGAGCTTGCCATCGGCACCGGCGTGGTGGCTGGGGCCGTAGGGCGTGCCGCCGCCGCGGGTGTCGAGCAGAGCCGACTCGCTGTAGGGCAGGCCGGTGATGAGCATGCCGTGGTGCAGCAGCGGCATCATCATCGACAGCAGGGTGGTTTCCTGGCCGCCATGCAGGCTGGCGGTGGAGGTAAAGACCCCGGCCGGCTTGCCGACCAGATCACCACTGAGCCACAGGCTGCTGGTGCCGTCGAGAAAGTACTTGAGCGGCGCGGCCATGTTGCCGAAGCGCGTCGGGCTGCCGATCGCCAGACCGGCGCAACCTTTGAGGTCGTCGAGGCTGGCGTACAGCGCACCCTGCTCCGGAATCTCGGGGGTGACGGCTTCGCATTCGCTCGACACCGCCGGCACGGTGCGCAGGCGCGCTTCCAGGCCGCTCAGTTCAACGCCACGGGCGATCTGCCGGGCCATTTCCCGGGTGGCGCCGTGACGGCTGTAATACAGCACCAGAATGTAGGGCGTGCTCACTTACAGGATCTCCAGGACATTTTCCGGTGGCCGGCCGATGATGGCCTTGTCGCCGTTGACCAGGATCGGCCGTTCGATCAGGTTGGGGTGCGCGACCATGGCGTCGATCAGCGCGCTGTCGCTCAAGCTGCTGTCGGCCAACTCGAGAGCCTTGTATTCGTCCTCGCCGGTGCGCAAAAGTTGCCGCGCGCTTAGCCCCAATTTGTCCAGCAGGGTCTTGAGGGTGGCGGCATCGGGCGGGGTGTCGAGGTAGCGCACGATGGTCGGAGCCAGCCCGCGGGCTTCAAGCAACTCCAAGGCGCTGCGTGATTTCGAGCAGCGCGGGTTGTGGTAGAGCGTCAGGTCGGTCATGGCGGGCGCCTATTACTTGCGTTCGGTGGCGGCTATTCTAACCACCTGGTGGCATCGATAAAGAGGAAAGCGGCAATGACTCGGCATTTCATCTCTGGCGTGGCCCTCATGGTGGCATTGCTGCTGGGAGGCTGCGGAGCGGACTATGGCCCGGACCAGAACGGCAAGCCGGTGGCGGCGCGGCAACTGGATGATCAGTGGCTGGTGGTCAATTACTGGGCCGAGTGGTGCGGCCCGTGTCGCACCGAGGTCCCGCAGCTCAATAGCCTGGCCGATCAGCTCAAGGGGCAGGGCGTCGCGGTAGTCGGGGTCAATTTCGACAACCTGCAGGGCGCAGACCTCAAGCAGGCGGCAGACAATCTGGGGATTCGCTTCACGGTACTAGCGAACGACCCGGCGCCGCGTTTCGACCTGCCGCAAAGCGATGGGTTGCCGGTGACCTACATCATCGACAGTAAAGGCAAGGTGCGTGATCAACTGGTCGGCGAGCAGACGGCGGCGGGGGTGCAGGCGCGGTTGAAGGCGTTGCGTCAGGGGTGAAGTGGGGGGGCTGAACGGACGCCTTCGCGAGCAAGCTTTGCTCCCACAGCCGTGCGGAGCTGGACCGGCTGGCACCGTAGGAGCAAAGCTTGCTCGCGAAGCGGCCAGCCCAGTCGTCACATGTCTTCGATCAGGCCGCTGCCGCCTGGCATTTCGGGCAGCGATGTTGCTCACCCGTGGTGCGCCAGCCAAGTTCGGCGATCCGCGCAACGGCTGCCGGCTGCTGGGCTTTCTGGCCCAGCTTGGCATCGACGGCGAACTCGAACGTCAGCTCGGTGTTGCAGGTGTCGCATTGCACTTTCCATTCGTGAATCGACAACTCGCCGAACACTGGCCCTTTGGCCACAGCCGTCCATTGCCCCGGAGGATTGATCAAGTGACGAACCTTTTCCACCGTGAGGCGCATCGACAGGGTTTTCGAACCCTTAAGCGTGACCAGGAGCACGTCGTCGGCCTTGATCGAGCCGCCGTTGCCGGTGACCTGATAACGGCCAGGCACCAGCGCCCGGCACTCGGTCAGGGTGTGTTGAGGGTTGAATAGGCTGTAGCGGAAATCGTGTTCGACCATGTGGTCCTCCAAATTGGCGCGCATGCTATCACGGCGGCGGCGCTGCAGCGGCATTCAGGCAGGCGCTGTGCGATGCAGCGGCGCGCGCTGAGTCACCGCCATATTCAAGCCTCCTCCCGCGCCTGCTCAGCCAGCCGCATGATCGCCTGATCGAGTTCGTCCAGCGCTTTGCCCGCCCCTTCATCATGCTGTTTGAGCAAGGTCTCGCTGCGCTGACACGCCGCGCGCAGCTGAGGCACGCCGCAGTAGCGGGTGGCGCCATGCAGGCGGTGCACGCGCTCGATCTGCGCGTTGATATCGCCGCTGTCACGGGCCGCGCGGATCGCCTGGCGGTCGCTTTCCAGGGCGGCCAGCAGCATCGCCAGCATGTCGGCGGCGAGGTCGGCCTTGCCGGCGGCCAGGCGCAGGCCCTCCTGTTGATCGAGTACCGCCAGCGGCCCGGCTTCGCGCGGCGTTTCGAAGCTGCTGCGCGCGGGGCTCAGGTGCAGCACCAGGCCGGTCCATTTCAGGACCACCTGGGCCAGTTGCCGCTCGCTGATCGGTTTGGTCAGGTAGTCGTCCATGCCACTGTGCAGCAGCGCGCGCTTCTCGTTGGCCATGGCGTGGGCGGTCAGCGCGACGATCGGCAGCGACGGGCCGGTCTGCGCGCTCTCCCAATGGCGGATGCGCTCGGTGGTCTCACGGCCGTCCATGTCCGGCATCTGCACGTCCATCAACACCAGGTCGAAATGTTCGGCCTGCACCGCTTGCAAGGCCGCCATGCCGCTGTCGACGGCGCGTACTTCGGCCCCCAGGTCCTCCAGCAGCGTTTGCACCAGCAGCAGATTGGCTGGGTTGTCATCGACGCAGAGCACCTTGGCGATCCGACTGTTGCCAGTTTCCAGGTTGTTGCCCAAGCCCAACGACAAGCGCTTGGGGTTGATCAGGTCGGCCAGGCTGCGACGCAATTTGCGCGTACACGACGGTTTGGCCTGTAACTGACTGTGGGCATTGGGCACCCGCGGTTGATACAGCGTGTGTTCGGTGGTGGGGCACAACACCAGCGGCTGGCAACCGAATTGTTCGAGGCCGCGCACGTGTTGCTGCAGTTGGTCGGGTGGCATGTCGTGGCTGGTAACACCCAGCACAGCCAGCTCGATAGGCTGCCCGGCCAGTTGCGCGGCCTCGACGGCAGCGATCATTTTCTGCGCCGTAGGGAAGGCGCTGACGATCAGCCCCGAATCTTCAAGCTGATGCTGCAGGGCCTGGCGCGCCAGCTCGTGACTCTCGAGGATGGCCACGCGACGGTTCAGCAACGGCGGCGCCGGGCGATCTTCGGCATCGTCGCGGGCCTTGGGCAATGACAGTGAAATCCAGAAGGTCGAGCCCTCGCCCGGGGTGCTGTCGACGCCGATCTCGCCACCCATCTGCTCGACCAGGCGCTTGGAAATCACCAGCCCCAGACCGGTGCCTCCGGGCTGGCGCGACAGCGAGTTGTCGGCCTGGCTGAAGGCCTGGAACAGCGCCTGCACATCCTGGGTCGAGAGGCCGACGCCGGTGTCCTGAACGCTGATGCGCAATTGGGCGTTGTCCTCGTCGTCATCCTCGAGCATGGCGCGGGCGACGATGGTGCCTTCACGGGTGAACTTGATCGCGTTGCTGACCAGGTTGGTGAGGATCTGCTTGAGGCGCAACGGGTCGCCGACCAGCGAGATCGGCGTGTCGCGGTATACCAGGCTGACCAGTTCGAGCTGCTTGGCGTGAGCGGCGGGGGCGAGAATGGTCAGGGTGTCCTGGAGCAGGTCGCGCAGGTTGAATGGAATACTGTCGAGCACCAGCTTGCCGGCCTCGATCTTGGAGAAGTCGAGAATCTCGTTGATGATCCCCAGCAGGCTGTCGGCAGACTTTTCGATGGTGCCCAGATAGTCGAGCTGCCGTGGGCTCAGCTCGCTTTTCTGCAGCAGGTGGGTGAACCCGAGAATGCCGTTGAGCGGCGTGCGGATCTCATGGCTCATGTTGGCCAGGAACTCCGACTTGATGCGGCTGGCTTCAAGCGCCTCTTTGCGGGCCATGTCGAGCTCGATGTTCTGGATCTCGATGGTTTCGAGGTTCTGGCGGACGTCTTCGGTGGCTTGGTCGATACTGTGCTGGAGTTCCGACTGAGCGTCCTGCAGGGTCTCGGCCATGCGGTTGATACCGGCGCCGAGTTCGTCCAGCTCGTGACTGCCGAGGGGCGGCAGGCGGTTTTCCAGGTTGCCATCCTTGAGCTGCGCCACCGCCTGGCGGATGCGCGCGATGGGGGCGCTGATGCCATGGCTCAGGCGCAGTGCCAGCAGGCCGGTCAGCAGCAGGGCGCCCGCCATCAGCACTACGGTCATGAACAGGATGCGATAGCCGCGCAGCAGGGTGCCGCTGTGGGAAATTTCGATCTCGACCCAGCCCAGCAGCCGGTCCGCTTCGCCCGGGACGGCATCGCCCGCCAGGTCGCGATGGCGGCCGTATACCGGTTGCAGATAGCGGGTGGCGTCGTTGCCACTGACTTGTAGCTGGCGTTGGCCGCTACCCTCGGGCTCGGGGTTGAGCATGCTCGGCCCGGCGTGGGCCATGGGGCGCTTGTCGGCATCGAGGAACGCCACCGAACGCACATCGGCCTGTTCCAGCGCCTGCGCGGCGATGCGCTCGAGCCAGGCGTCGTCGTGCTTGATCAGCGCCGGGGCCACCAGCGGGGCCAGTTGCTCGGTGAGCAAGGCGCCGCGGCGCAGCAGGTTGTTCTGCAGCTGATCCTGCTGTTGCCAGGCAAAGTAGCCCCCCAGCAGCACCGCCATCAGCGCCGCTGGCAGCAGGGCCAGCAACATCACTCGGCTCTTGAGCCCCAATTTGTTCAGCACAGCACTCTCCACCATGGCCCATGCGGTGAAAAATACCCCGAGAAGCGCCGCTGCGCACCCACTAACTCATGCGCAAGTGGAGTCCAGGCGGGAGCGGGCTGTGCCCGCGAAGGCGTCCGACCTGACACCGCGCCACCCGTATTCGCAGGCAGAGCCCGCTGCCACAGGGATAACCCCGGGCAAACGTTGCTTGCCCATCCCTGTTGTTTAAACAATAATTCAGCAAATGAGAACCAACAGCAGAAGCCAATGAATCCCGCTCCGCTTGGCCCCCCCTCCATTCTTGCCGTTGAAGACGATCCGGTCCTCGGTGCCTTCGTGCACGATCAGCTCGGCCGTTGCGGCTTCGAGGTGACCTGGTGCCGCGATGGCAGAATCGCCCTCGACATGGTGCGTAGCAACGCCTACGACGTGGTGCTCATGGACGTGCTGTTGCCTGGCATGAACGGCCTCGATGTACTCGGCCACCTGCGCGAGCACTCGGCCACGCCGGTGATCCTCATGTCGGCGCTGGGGGCCGAGGCCGATCGCATCAACGGTTTTCGCCGTGGGGCCGATGATTATCTGCCCAAGCCGTTCAGCGTCGATGAGTTGCATGTCCGGGTCGAGGCGATTCTGCGCCGCGTGGCCATGGAGCGCCGCCATCAACCACCGCTGCCCGCCGCCCCGGTCGATGCCTTGACCTTCGACGAGCAGCGCACGGATGTCTGTCACGAGGGCCGCTGGGCCGGGTTTACGCCCAGCGAGTATCGGCTGCTCGAAACCTTGCACCGCAGCGATGAAGAAGTCCTGACCAAGGCCTTCCTCTATCAGCACGTGCTGCAGCGCGGCTATGCCCAGCACGATCGCAGCCTGGACATGCACGTCAGCCAGATCCGCCGCAAGCTCAAGGCCATCGGCTACGAGGCGCGGGCGGTGCGTACCGTGTGGGGGCGCGGTTATACCTTGAGTGCTGCCTCCAGCACGACGAGCGCGATGCCGAACGCCTACCATGCGCTCGGTTGATCTGCCCTACCGCCACTCGCTGTTCTGGAAGCTGGCGGGGCTGCTGATCGCGTTCTGCTTGCTGATGATCTGGCTGAGCTGGTCATGGGGGCGCTATATCGAGACCCGGAACGCCTATCTGTCCAATGAGGCGCGCCAGACCCTGAGCGGCTATGCCGAGCAGGCCGAGCACGCCTGGCAGCAGGGGGGGCGGTATGCCCTCGATGCGTGGCTGCTGAAAGTGCGTGAGCGCGAACGTGGCTGGGTGGCCGTGGTCGGCCCGAACCTGCAATCGTTGAGCAGTCAGCCATTGAGCGATGCCGACATGCAGCGCATGACCTTCTTGCGCGGGCTGGACTGGCCGACCAGCCGTCGGGCCAAAGCAGCGCCCTGGATGAAGGTGCCATTCCCCGATACACCCTCCGCCGGCATGCTGGTGATCGAGTTGCCCGAGCGCTTTGTGCCCGGCGGCTATTTGCTGTTGTGGCAATTACTGACCAACGGCCTGGCGCCTGCGCTGTTGACCTTGCTGCTGTGCGTGGGCCTGTATCGCATGCTGGTGGTGCCGCTCAATCAATTGCGCGAGCAGGCCAAGGCTTGGCGCGCCGATCAACTCGGCACCCGCCTGCCGATCGAAGTGGCGCGCCGCCACGATGAATTGGGTGAGCTGGGGCGGGCCTTCGATCAGATGTCCGAGCGCCTGCAGACGACGGTGCAATTCCAGCAACAAGTGCTGCGCGACCTGTCCCACGAGTTGCGCACGCCCCTGAGCCGACTGCGGGTGGCCTGCGAAACCGAAAACGAGCTCGAGGCCATGCGCCAGCGCCTGAGCCGTGAGGTCGACGGCATGCAGCGGCTGGTGGAAGACACCCTGCAACTGGCCTGGCTGGACACCGAGCGGGCGCCCATGGCGCGCGAGCCGATTCAGGTGCAGGCGTTGTGGGAGATGATCGCCGAAGATGCCTGCTTCGAGAGCGCCTGGCCCATGGCGCAACTGCAGTGCCAGGTGGGCGCCGACTGCTGGGTCGAGGGCAATCTCAACAGCCTGGCGCAGGCCCTGGAAAACATTCTGCGCAATGCCATCCGCCATTCACCGGCCGGCGGCATCGTGACCTTCGGCGGCCACCTGGAAAACGGTCGCTGGCACCTATGGCTGGAGGATCAGGGCGGCGGTGTCGCCGAAACCGACCTGCAACGCATTTTCGCGCCCTTCACCCGCCTTGATGGTTCGCGGCCCGGTGACGGCGGTTTCGGCCTGGGCTTGAGCATCGCGCGCAACGCCCTGTTGCGCCAGGGCGGCGCGCTCTGGGCACACAACGGCACGCGGGGGCTGCGCCTGAACCTGTGCCTGGCGGCTGCTTATAACGTACCGGCATAACCCCCGCACTTTGCGTGATATGGGCTGCGCACGTTTGCCGGTATGATAGGCGCCCCCGCAGTCTGGATTGCGAATTCGCCATGACCCTGCAGTATCCCACTATCGCCGATTGCGTCGGCAACACGCCGCTGGTTCGTCTGCAACGACTGTCCGGCGTCACCAGCAACACCCTTCTGCTGAAGCTGGAAGGCAATAACCCGGCTGGTTCGGTCAAGGACCGCCCGGCGCTGTCGATGATCACCCGCGCCGAGGGCCGTGGCCAGATCCAGCCCGGCGATACCCTGATCGAGGCGACCTCCGGCAACACCGGTATCGCCCTGGCGATGGCGGCGGCCATCAAGGGTTACAAGATGATCCTGATCATGCCGGACAACTCCACGGCTGAGCGCAAAGCGGCCATGACCGCCTATGGCGCCGAGTTGATTCTGGTCACCCGTGAGCAAGGCATGGAAGGCGCTCGCGACCTGGCTGAACGCATGCAGGCCGAAGGCCGCGGCAAGGTGCTGGATCAGTTCGCCAACGGCGACAACCCCGAGGCGCACTACCGCAGCACCGGCCCTGAGATCTGGCAGCAAACGGGTGGCAGCATTACTCATTTCGTCAGCTCCATGGGCACCACCGGTACCATCATGGGTACCTCGCGTTACCTCAAGGAACAAAATCCCCAGGTACAGATCGTCGGTCTGCAGCCAATGGAGGGCTCGGCCATCCCCGGTATCCGTCGCTGGCCGACCGAATACCTGCCAAAGATCTATCACGCCGAGCGCGTCGATCGGATCGTCGACATGGCCCAGAGCGAAGCCGAGGACATGACCCGTCGCCTCGCCCGCGAAGAGGGCATTTTCTGCGGCGTGTCTTCCGGTGGTGCGGTGGCGGCGATGTTGCGTCTGTCCCGTGAAGTTGAAAACGCGGTGATCGTCGCGATTATTTGCGACCGCGGCGACCGATACCTGTCGAGCGGCATTTTCGATGCGCCCAACTGATGGCTAAAAAAAGCACGGGCCTGCGATTTCAGCCGGCCGGCGGCAGTCGCGCCCCGCAAGTCCCCACAGGCAAGAAGCAGCGCCTGACGCTCGAGCGCCTGAGCAACGACGGCCGTGGCATTGCCTTTATCGACGGGCGCACGTGGTTCGTCTCTGGTGCGCTGGAAGGCGAAGAGGTGGAGGCGCGGGTGCTCAACACCCATGGCAAAGTGGTCGAGGCGCGCAGCGAAAAAGTCCTCAAGGCCAATCCGCAACGCCGCCTGGCGCCCTGCGCGCGGGCCGATATCTGCGGTGGCTGCAATGTCCAGCACATGCCCCACGCCGATCAGCTAGCCTTGAAGCAACGGATGCTTGCCGAGCAACTTTCCCGTATTGCCGGCGTCGAACCCGACGCCTGGGCGGCGCCGCTCACGGGGCCGGAGTTCGGCTATCGGCGGCGTGCACGGGTGGCTGTGCGCTGGGAGCCAAAAACCCGTCAGTTGCAAGTAGGGTTTCGTGCCACTGCCAGCCAGGACATCGTCGCCATTGACGATTGCAGCGTGCTGGTACAGCCCTTGCAGCGTATTTTCAATGAGTTACCGGCGTTACTGCGTTCGTTCGCCAAGCCGCAAGTACTGGGTCACGTCGAACTGTTCAGCGGGACGGCCTTGGCGGTGATGGTCCGCCATGTGGCGCCGTTGGCCGAAGCCGATCAGCAGGTGTTGCAGGAGTTTTGCCAGCGCCATGACGCGCAGCTGTGGCTGCAGGGCGAAGATCGCCCCCAGCCCGTCGACCCGCAGGCGCGCCTGGGCTTCACGTTGCAGCCCTGGCAGCTGGAACTGGCCTATCGGCCGGGGGATTTCGTTCAGGTCAACGAGGCGGTCAACACCGCCATGATCCAGCAGGCGCTGGAGTGGTTGGCCCCAGGCAATCAGGAGCGGGTGCTGGATCTGTTTTGCGGGCTGGGCAACTTTGCCTTGCCATTGGCCACCCTGGCGCGCGAAGTGATCGCGGTCGAGGGTGTCGACGCCATGGTGGAAAGGGCGGCGCAGAATGCCGTCAGTAACAATTTGCAAAATGTTGGCTTCTATCAGGCCGACCTGTCCCAACCGCTGGCAACGGCGGCCTGGGCGACCCAGGGCTTCGAGGCGATCCTGCTCGATCCACCCCGTGATGGCGCATTCGAAATTGTGCGTAATATCAAGGCCTTGGGGGCAAAGCGGGTGGTGTATGTGTCCTGCAATCCGGCGACTCTGGCCCGCGATACGGTCGAGTTGCTCAAGCAGGGGTACAAGTTAAAACGTGCCGGGATCCTCGATATGTTTCCGCAGACCGCACATGTCGAGGCCATGGCGTTATTTGAAGCGAGCTAGGATGCTCGTCTAATCCGTTTGGCGTGCGAATGCCTGGTCCCTGCCTGAGCCTGGCAGGGGCCAAAGCCAGCGACAGTTGATGCCCCCCGAGGGCGTCGTAGGGAAGGTAACAAGATGGTACAGGTGAGAGCGAACCAGCCGATCAACACCGACGGCAGTATCAATCTCGACGCGTGGCTCGATCATATCGTCACCGTTGATCTGGCGCTCGACCGCGAAGCCTTGAAAAAGGCCTGCGAGTTCGCCCATCAGGCGGAGTTGAACGGTAATGCGGCCAAGCATTCTTGGGCCGATGGCACCGCGTGTTTCCAGGCTGGGCTCGAGATCGCGGAAATTCTCGCCGATCTCAAGCTCGATCAGGACTCCTTGGTGGCGGCGGTGGTTTATCGCGCTGTGCGCGAAGGCAAGGCGACCCTTGAAGAGGTCACCGAGCTGTTCGGCGCCACGGTCGGCAAACTGGTCGACGGCGTGCTGCGCATGGCTGCCATCAGCGCCAGCCTCAGCCCGCGCCAGTCGTTGGTGCTGGGCTCGCAGGTGCAGGTCGAAAACCTGCGCAAGATGCTCGTGGCCATGGTCGACGATGTGCGCGTGGCCTTGATCAAACTGGCCGAGCGTACGTGCGCGATTCGTGCGGTCAAAAGCGCCGACGACGAAAAACGCAACCGCGTGGCGCGCGAGGTATTCGATATTTATGCGCCGCTGGCCCATCGTCTGGGCATCGGCCATATCAAGTGGGAGCTGGAGGACCTGTCCTTCCGCTACCTGGAGCCTGAGCAGTACAAGCAGATCGCCAAGTTGCTGCACGAGCGCCGGCTCGACCGTGAGCGCTTCATCAGCGACGTCATGGGCCAGTTGCACAACGAGTTGCTCGACACCGGGGTCAAGGCCGACATCAGCGGCCGCGCCAAGCATATCTATTCCATCTGGCGCAAAATGCAGCGCAAGGGCCTGGAATTCAGCCAGATCTACGACGTGCGCGCGGTGCGCGTGCTGGTCCCGGAAATGCGCGACTGCTACACCGCGCTGGGGATCGTGCACACCTTGTGGCGGCATATTCCCAAGGAGTTCGACGATTACATCGCCAACCCCAAGGAAAACGGCTATCGGTCGCTGCACACAGCGGTGATCGGCCCGGAAGGCAAGGTCCTCGAGGTACAGATCCGCACCCATGCCATGCACGAAGAGGCCGAGCTTGGCGTCTGTGCGCACTGGCGCTACAAGGGCACCGACGTCAAGTCCGGCTCCAATCATTACGAAGAAAAGATCTCCTGGCTGCGTCAGGTGCTCGAATGGCACGAAGAGCTGGGCGATATCGGCGGCCTGGCCGAACAGCTGCGGGTCGATATCGAGCCGGATCGGGTCTACGTGTTCACCCCCGACGGCCACGCCATCGACTTGCCCAAAGGCGCTACGCCGCTGGACTTCGCCTACCGGGTGCACACCGAAATCGGTCACAACTGCCGGGGCGCGAAGATCAACGGCCGCATCGTGCCGCTCAACTACAGCCTCAATACCGGCGAGCAGGTCGAGATCATCACCAGCAAGCACGGTACGCCGAGCCGCGACTGGCTGAACTCCAACCTGGGCTACGTCACCACCTCGCGGGCGCGGGCCAAGATCGTCCATTGGTTCAAGTTGCAGGCTCGCGATCAGAACGTGGCGGCCGGCAAGAACCTGCTCGAGCGCGAACTGAGTCGCCTCGATCTACCACAAGTGGACTACGAGCGTCTGGCTGAAAAAGCCAACATGCGCACCGCCGAGGACATGTACGCCGCATTGGGCGCCGGCGATCTGCGCCTGACCCAGCTCGTCAACCTGGCCCAGCAACTGGTGGAGCCGGAGCGCGGTACCGAGCAGCTGGAGCTGATCCCGCGCAAGGCCACTGGCTACAAGCCGGGCAAGCGCGGCGATATCCAGATCCAGGGCGTGGGCAATCTGTTGACGCAAATGGCCGGCTGCTGCCAGCCGTTGCCAGGCGACGCGATCGTGGGCTATATCACCCAGGGCCGCGGCGTGAGCATTCACCGTCAGGACTGTGCCTCGGTGCTACAGCTGGGCGGCCGCGAGCCGGAGCGCATCATCCAGGTCAGTTGGGGGCCGATCCCGGTCCTCACCTACCCGGTGGATATCATCATCCGTGCCTACGACCGCTCCGGACTGCTGCGCGACGTCTCTCAGGTATTGCTCAACGAGCGCATCAACGTGCTGGCGGTCAATACCCGCTCGAACAAGGAAGACAACACCGCGCTCATGTCGCTGACCATCGAGATCCCCGGCCTGGAGGCCCTCGGGCGCTTGCTGGGGCGCATATCGCAGTTGCCGAATATCATCGAGACGCGGCGTAATCGTACGCCTTGAACATTCAGCCAGGCTTGCGGGCCTCATCGCGAGCAAGCTTTGCCGCCACAGGCGTACGTCCTGCAGGCGCAAAGGCTTGCCAGCGAAGAGGCCGGGCCTGCCAGCCCCGAGACAGTTGATGTACACACTCCAAGACTTGCTCACTCTCATGGCCCGCCTGCGTGATCCGCAGCATGGCTGCCCGTGGGATATCAAGCAGACCTACGCCAGCATCGTGCCCCACACCCTTGAAGAAGCCTACGAGGTCGCTGATGCCATCGAGCGCGGCGATCTCGACCACTTGCAGGGTGAGCTCGGTGACCTGCTGTTCCAGGTGGTCTACTACAGCCAGCTGGCGCGCGAAGAAGGGCGCTTTGAGTTCGCCGGCGTGGTCGATGGCATTACCCGCAAGTTGATCCGCCGCCATCCCCATGTATTTCCCACGGGCGATCTCTACGCGCCGCCAGACATGCCGCGCCTGAGCGAAGAGCAGGTCAAGCAGCGCTGGGAAGAGATCAAGGCCGAGGAGCGCGCCGAGGCTGCCAAGGCCCCGGAGCAGTTGTCATTGCTCGACGACGTGCCCGCCACCTTGCCGGCGCTGTCCCGCGCCGCCAAACTGCAGAAGCGCGCGGCGGGCGTCGGTTTCGACTGGCCCGCGGCGTTGCCGGTGGTGGACAAGGTCCGCGAAGAACTCGATGAAGTCCTCGAAGCCATGGCCAGCGGCGATCAAGCGGCCATCAGCGACGAGCTTGGCGACTTGCTGTTCAGCGTGGTCAATCTGGCGCGGCACCTCAAGGTCGACCCCGAAAACGCCCTGCGCGGCGCCAACCGCAAATTCGAGCGACGCTTTCGTTTTATCGAACAGGCATTGCGCGACACCCACCGTCCCATTGAAGATTGCACCCTTGAGGATTTGGACGCTCTGTGGGGCGAAGCCAAACGTCAGGAACACAACCTGCCCAGCTGTGGCTGAGCCGTTGCATAAGTGAGCGAGCACCCATGAGCCTTTCCCTGCGCGACCAATTGTTGAAAGCCGGTCTGGTCAACCAGAAGCAAGTCAAGCAAGTCACCAAAGAGAAGCAAAAGCAGAAACGTCTGGAGAACAAAGGCCAGGTCGAGGTCGATGACAGCCAGCAACGTGCGGCCCAGGAGGCCATGGCCGAGAAGGTCAAGCGCGATCAGGAGCTCAACCGTCAGCAACAGGAAAAGGCCGAGCAAAAGGCCCGTGCGGCGCAGGTCAAGCAGTTGATCGAAGCTTCACGCTTGCCCAAACTGACCACCGAGGACTATTTCAACTTCGTCGACGACAAGAAGGTCAAGCGCCTGTCGGTCAACACGTTGATGCGCAGCAAGCTGAGTAGTGGTTCGCTGGCGATCGTCAGCCATGGTGGTGGCTATGAGGTGATTCCGCGCGAGGCCGCGCTGAAGATCCAGGAGCGCGATCCGCATCGGATTCTGCTGCTCAACACCCAGGTCGAAGAGCCGGCTGAAGATGATCCGTACGCGGCTTACAAGATTCCGGACGATCTGATGTGGTGAGTCGATAATCCAAAGCCCGTTAACAGACAAAACCCCGCATTGGCGGGGTTTTGTCTGGCTGGGGCCGCTTTTGCAAGCTTATGACAGCTGACTACGTTGCGCCTCGAGTTTCTCGAGTTCTTGCTTGTAGCTCAGCGCGTCACGTTCATCATGGAACATGCCGACCAGCAAATCCTGTTGGTGTACGTCCCAGATGCGCACGCCATGGGCAATGGCTTCGTGGGACATGTGGGAATCATCGCGTTCACTTACTTTTACTGTCATTCTGCAAACTCCAGTTTTGAGATCTGCATCGGAGAAGTGGTGCAGTGGCTCTGTTATAGAATTGGTTAGGATCCTAAGTAAACTGATTTTTTCGGTTCACTTTCATGGCAGAAAATTCACGATCGCTGTAGCCCGCATGATTCAAGGTCTGTGGCGTTTTGTCGCAGGTAAAAATCGAACATGAAAGAAAATTCATAGTTCGCAAGTGAACGCGATGGCCCGTCTTCCGACAATAAAAAACCCCGCAGCTGGCGGGGTTTGATCAGCAGGGGCAGGCTTAGCTGCCTTTAACAGTCTTGCCGTCCACCGTGCCTTCCTTGAGCATGATGTTGTATTCCTTGCCGTCCTTTTCAACCTGTTGCAGGCGCACCAGCAGGTAGTTCCAGTCCTTGGCGAACCACAACACGGTAGTGCGCTGATTCTGTGTCGGATCGCGCACGCGCTCGACCTTCACGGCGTCAACCTGACCGGCTTCAGTCGCGACCTTCTCGGTGCCTAGCACGCGGAAATCATAGGTGTCGACGTCGCCGCCATCGACCACTTGGTAATTCATGGCCTTTTTGCCCGCAGCAACGTCACGCTGCAGCGCCAGCTGGTAGGTCGACTTGTCGAGCATGCCGGCATTGAGCGTAACCTTCACGGCGTCGCCGCGATCGGTGCCGGTGACCGTCTTGGTGCTCCAGTCGAAGTCCAGATCGGTCTTCTTGGCCTTGCCCAGGCCCCCGCGTTCGAAGTGATAGCTTTGCGGCAGCAGGGCGTCCTTGTCCAACTTGATGACGCTGCTTTCGTTGAGATTGGCGATCATCATCGACGCCTGGAAGTTGAGGGTCCAGGTGCCGTCACCGTTGGACTTGAGCTCGCGAGACGCCGTGCCGCTCATGGGCAGTTGCTTCCAGTCGGCGGTGTAGCTGGCGGAGAAGGGCTTGAGGTCTGCGGCCTGAACAGCCGGCAGCGTGAACAATGCAAGAGCGAGCAGCAGAGCGCGACGCATAGAATCTCCTAAAGTCGAATCGAATGACCACTGGCCGGAAGGCGCTTGCCGTCAAGCATGGCACCCTGTTCGTCGAGGCACAATCGGCCCTCGGCAAACCAGCGTATGGCCAGCGGGTAAATCTGATGTTCCTGGGCGTGCACGCGTTGCGCCAGTGATTGCGGCGTATCGTGCGCGGCGACCGGCACTACGGCCTGTACGACCAACGGTCCGCCATCGAGTTCCTCGGTGACGAAGTGCACGCTGCAGCCATGCTCGGCATCGCCGGCATCGAGCGCCCGTTGGTGAGTGTGCAGGCCCTTGTACTTGGGCAGCAGGGAAGGGTGGATGTTGAGCAGGCGGCCCTGATAGTGCCGCACGAAGGCCGGGCTGAGGATGCGCATGAAGCCGGCCAGCACAACCAGATCGGCATCGAAACTGTCGATCAGCGCTACCAGGGCGGCGTCGAAGGCCTCGCGACCCTCGAAACCGGTGTGCTCCAGCACCCGCGCGGCGATACCTGCATCGCGGGCGCGCTGCAGGCCGAGGGCATCGGCGCGGTTGGAAATCACCGCGCTGATGCGTGCCGGGTGAGCCGCATCCGATGCGAGCCCGATGCTGTCGATCAGGGCTTGCAGGTTGCTGCCGGTGCCTGACAGCAGCACCACAACGTTGCAGGTTGCCGGCATCAGTGAGCCTTGACGTTCTTCAGCTCGACCTGCGCAGCGCCTTCGGCAGCAATGCCGATTTCGCCGATGACCCATGGCTGTTCGCCTGCAGCGCGCAGGCTGGCCAGGGATTTTTCGACATCGGCCTGGGCCACGCAGATGACCATGCCGACGCCGCAGTTGAGCACGCGGTGCATCTCGTGCTCATCGACGTTGCCCTGCTGCTGCAGCCAGTCGAATACCGCCGGACGCTGCCAGCTGGCCACGTCGACCACGGCCTGGGCGCCCTTTGGCAGCACGCGCGGGATATTGTCCAGCAGACCGCCGCCAGTGATGTGGGCCATGGCCTTGACCGCGCCGGTGTCCTTGATCAGTTGCAGCAGTTGCTTGACGTAGATGCGCGTTGGCGCCATCAGCAGGTCGGTCAGCGGCTTGCCGTCGAGCTGGAGGCTCTCGATGTCGGCGCCGGCGACTTCGATGATCTTGCGGATCAGCGAGTAACCGTTGGAGTGCGGGCCGGACGATGGCAGGGCGATCAGCGCGTCGCCAGCGGCGACCTTGGAGCCGTCAATGATCTCGGCCTTTTCCACGACACCGACGCAGAAGCCGGCCAGGTCGTAGTCTTCGCCTTCGTACATGCCAGGCATTTCGGCGGTTTCGCCGCCTACCAGCGAGCAGCCCGCCAGTTCGCAACCAGCGCCAATGCCGGTAACTACGTCAGCGGCGGTGTCGACATTGAGCTTGCCGGTGGCGTAGTAGTCGAGGAAGAACAGCGGCTCGGCACCGCAGACCACCAGGTCGTTGACGCACATGGCCACCAGATCGATGCCGATGGTGTCGTGGCGGTTGAGGTTCAGCGCCAGGCGCAGCTTGGTGCCGACGCCGTCGGTACCGGAGACCAGTACGGGCTGCTTGTAGCCGGCCGGGATTTCACAGAGGGCGCCAAAACCGCCCAGGCCGCCCATGACTTCGGGGCGCGCGGTGCGCTTGGCGACGCCTTTGATGCGTTCGACCAATGCTTCGCCGGCGTCGATGTCTACACCGGCGTCCTTGTAGCTCAGGGAGGGTTGCTTGCTCATGATCCAGGCCTTTTTAGAGGGAGGGATTCGGGAATACGACCGCGACGGGCAAAGGGGCCTTGTGCGCACGAGGCGCAAACGGGCCGGCTCGGGTCATCGTCGGTCTGCGAAGGCGCGCGATTTTATCAGGCTTGCCGGTTAGCGGCCATCCTCAGGCCGACGGCAGGGGTGGATTATTTTCCCCGCGGGCCACTGCAGCGATGGGGTGGACACAAGGTTTACGAATTCTTTTATTGGCTAGCTGAATGAATTGCGGGAAAGTGTGGTCACAAAGCACAGTCCGCTTCTGCCCGTCGGGAATCCTTCATGCGTCTGCACCACTATCTGTTTGCCAGCTGTCTATCCGTATTGAGTCTGTCCAGCCATGCCGAGGTGGTTGCCAACCTGTATCAGGTCCAGGAACCCGTCGCTAGCCAGACCCCGGATGAGCGCACCCAGGCCATCCAGCGTGCCCTCGAAACCCTGGTGCTGCGCCTGACCGGCGATCCCAAGGCCATCAACAGCCCGGGGCTGGCTTCGGTAAAAGGCGATACCCAGCAGATCATCAGCCAGTACGGCTACGACGCCGGCCCGCCGCAATCCCTGCAAGTCGATTTCGACCCCGTCAGCACCGACAAGGCCCTGCGCGGCGCCGGGCTGGCGATGTGGGGCAACAACCGGCCGGTGATTCTCGGCTGGTGGCTCAACGAAAACACCGACGGCGCCAGCCTGGTCGGCGATGGCCAGGCCACGGCACAACCGCTGCGTACCGCAGCCCGCCACCGTGGCCTGCCGTTGCGTCTGCCGCTGGCCGACCTTAGCGAGCAATTGGTCGGCACCGCGAAGAATCTCGAAGGCACCGATCCTGCGCCGCTGCAAAGCGCCTCCGAGCGCTACGGTGCCGATGCCCTGCTGGCGGTGCATGCCAGCCAGAACGGCGACAAATGGCAGGCCAAATGGCGGCTGTGGCTGGGCGGGCAGAAGGAGCTGGGCACCAGCGAAGGCGCCGATCAGGCCACGTTGGCCGATGCGGTGATGCTGGCGGTGAGCGAGCGCCTGGCGCCGCGCTACGTAGCCAAGCCCGGAGCCTCGGCCGACCTGACCGTGGAGATCGGCGGCATGACCCTTGATCATTACGCCGAGATGGGCCGCCTGCTCGAGCCTTTTGGCGGGCAGATCAAGAGCGTCAATGGCGACAGTGTGACCTATAAGGTTACCGCCAGTGCCGACCAGATTCGTTCGCAGATGACCTTGGCCAAGTTGCATGAAGTGCAGCCTGCGGCGCCAGTCCCGGTTGCCGCGCCAGTGCCACCCGCGGCGCCCGCTCCAGTAGCTCCGGCGGCGTCCGCGAACGACCTGCACTTTCACTATTGACTACATCCCCCTGTGAGTGCGGGCTTGCTCGACCTTTGATGAACAAATGGAAATACAAATGACCGACATGCGTCGCTGGTTCTGGTTAGGTGCGGTGCTGCTGCTGTGTGCCTTCGTCTACCTGTTGCACCCTATTCTTACGCCATTCCTGATTGCCATCCTGCTCGCCTACATGGGCGACCCGTTGGCCGATCGGCTTGAAAAGCTCAAGCTGTCGCGCACCCTCAGCGTGGTAGTGGTGTTCGCCTTCTTTACTTTGATCGTCGTCATCGCCCTGGCAGTCCTGGTGCCGATGCTGGCCAAACAGTTGATCAGCCTCTACCAGCTCGCGCCACAGATGCTTGACTGGCTGCAGCAGACCGCCTTGCCGTGGGTGCAATCCCATGTCGGCCTGAGTGACGGCTTCTGGAAGTTCGACAAGATCAAAGCGGCCATTTCCGAGCACATGGGCCAGACTGGCGACATCGTCGGCGTGGTACTGGCGCAAGCCACCACCTCCACCCTGGCGCTGATCGGCTGGCTGACCAACCTTGTACTGATCCCGGTAGTGGGCTTCTATCTGCTGCGTGACTGGGATGTGATGATGGCCAAGATCCGCAGCCTGCTGCCACGCCATCGCGAAGATCAAGTCGTCAATCTGGCTGGCGAGTGTCACGAGGTGCTGGGGGCGTTCATTCGCGGCCAATTGCTGGTGATGGTTGCGCTGGGCTTCATCTATGCGGGTGGCCTGATGCTGGTCGGTCTCGACCTGGGCCTGTTGATCGGTATGGTGGCGGGTCTGGCGGCGATCGTGCCGTACATGGGCTTCATCATCGGCATCGGTTCGGCAATCATCGCTGGGCTGTTCCAGTTTGGCCTCGACCCGACCCACATGGCCGGTATCGCTGCGGTGTTCATGGTCGGTCAGCTGCTTGAAGGCATGGTCCTGACGCCATTGCTGGTAGGCGATCGCATCGGGCTGCATCCGGTGGCGGTGATCTTCGCCATCCTTGCTGGGGGTGAATTGTTCGGCTTCACTGGAGTATTACTGGCCTTGCCGGTCGCCGCAGTGATCATGGTGCTGGTGCGTCACGTCCACGACCTCTATAAAGAGTCGGACATCTACGGTGGCGGTGAAGACCCTGAGCTATAAAGCCTGAAGGGGTGAGCTGCTCTCGCAAACCTTTGATTTTGCTTGTGGTCTGCCGCATTGTGCGTCTAGCGCGAGGGGTATAGACTTTGCCCACTTCATCCAGAGGCCCTTTGCGGCTCGCCAGAGCCGTTCAGCCAGCATGAAACCGATTCAGCTGCCCTTGGGTGTGCGTCTGCGCGACGACGCCACCTTTGTCAATTACTACCCAGGTGCCAACGCGGCAGCCCTCGGCTATGTCGAGCGTTTATGCGAGGCCGATGCCGGCTGGACCGAAAGCCTCATCTACTTGTGGGGCAAGCATGGGGTAGGGCGCACTCATCTGTTGCAGGCCGCGTGCTTGCGCTTCGAGCAAATGGGCGAGCCGGCGGTTTACCTGCCGCTGGCGCAACTGATGGACCGCGGCGTCGAGCTGCTCGACAACCTGGAGCAATACGAGCTGGTCTGCCTCGATGACCTGCAAGCGGTAGCGGGCCGCGCCGATTGGGAAGAGGCGCTGTTCCATCTGTTCAATCGCCTGCGTGACAGCGGTCGGCGCTTGCTCATCGCGGCGTCCCATTCGCCGCGCGAATTGCCGGTAAAGCTGGCTGACCTCAAGTCGCGCCTAACCCTTGCGTTGATTTTCCAGATGCGCCCATTGTCGGACGAAGACAAATTGCGTGCCCTACAACTGCGCGCTTCACGTCGCGGCCTGCACCTGACTGACGAAGTCGGGCACTTCATCCTCACCCGCGGCACCCGCAGCATGAGTGCGCTGTTCGACCTGCTCGAACGGCTGGACCAGGCATCCCTGCAAGCGCAGCGCAAGCTGACCATCCCCTTCCTCAAGGAAACACTGGGCTGGTAACGGCGCCATGTCGAGGAAATTCGTCGTCACCCCGAGAGTTGGCCTGGACCTTGCTTTATGTCAAGGAGCCACTAGGCTGCTGTTACCGTTTTTCTGGCGTTTCCCCCTGACAAACCCGTTTCTTAGAAGTTTTTTGCGCGCCCATCGATTCAAACAATCTATGGACCTTTGCGGTGAAACCGCGACGTAGAGCGTTTTCAATGGATTGACGTCAAAACCCGAATAGGTATTGGCGCCTCGACGCTTGGTGATTTCGTCAGTCATATCAAGTCAATGGCCAGTGTTTCTGCGGCTTTGCGCGAGGTATGGGCTGTGGGCAGGCGGGTTAGATGTCACCGCGAAACCGTTGAGTCACAAAATGTTCGATTGAATTTGCAAATGACGACGATAAAAGGCAATATCGCCACTTCTTAATTTTCTTACCCACGGTCGTGCCCATGCTTGCTCGCTTAGCACCCCTCGTGCCCATTGCACTTGTTACCCTGCTCGCAGGTTGCGCCGCCCAGTCACCGGTGTCGCAACAGCAGGTTACAGATCCAGTCATCGCGCAATCTTCAATCCACGCGCAGTCCCAGACTCAAGGCCACGGCCGCAGCAGCTCGATCGCTTCCGCCAACGCTTCCTCCGTATTCGAAGACGAAATCGCCACCGAGAACGAACTGGCGCGTTTCTCCAGCAACAACGCCTACCAGATGCCAGCCTTGGCTGACAGTATCCTGGAACGCGGCAAATCGCTGATCGGTACTCGCTACCGCACAGGTGGTTCTACCGAAAAAGGCTTCGATTGCAGCGGTTTCATCGGTTATCTGTTTCGTGAAGAGGCCGGCATGACCTTGCCGCGTTCCACGCGCGAAATGATCAACGTCAAGGCGCCGCTGGTAGCGCGCAACAGCCTCAAGCCGGGCGATCTGCTGTTCTTCAGCACCCGCGGGCGTGGCCGTGTCAGCCATGCCGCGATCTACCTGGGCGACGATCAGTTCATCCACTCCAGCAGTCATCGCAGCGGCGGCGTCCGTATCGACAGCCTCGACGACGCCTACTGGAGCAAGACCTTCATCGAGGCCAAACGCGCCTTGGCGATGGCGCCGACTACCGTGATTTCGCGCAAATAAATCACGGCTGTTAACACAGGCAATACCAACGAGCGACGGGGCTGACTACCTTCGTCGCTTACGTGTTTTCAGGTTTCAGGCTTCGAGCTGTTTTCTTCGGCAGTTGGATCAGGATGTTCTGCTATGTCGTATTGCGCCCGTTTCTCGCTGTTGCTGGTGATTGCCTTGTTGGGTGCCTGCGCCAGTGCGCCGCCGCCCTCTGCGCCGCGTGTGGTTCAACAGCCGGTCATAACCTACCCCACAGAATTCGCTCCTGCCGCAGATGACGTGTTGTTCCGCGCACTCGGGCTGGTAGGCACGCCTTATCGTTGGGGCGGCAATACCCCTGATTCGGGTTTCGATTGCAGTGGCCTGATCGGCTTCGTCTACCGCGATGCGGCCCATATCGCCCTGCCGCGTACCACCCGCGACCTGGTGGGCATGCGCGCACCGCAGGTCGACAAGGCCTCGTTGCAGTCGGGGGATCTGGTGTTTTTCGCCACCGAAGGCTCGCAGGTGAGCCATGCCGGCATCTACGTGGGGGAGGGGCGCTTCGTCCATGCACCGGCCACGGGCGGCACGGTGCGTCTCGATTACCTGAACAATCCGTACTGGGCCCGCACTTATCGCGATGCCAAGCGCGTGCTGCAACCGGAGCATATCGCGCGCAATCCCTGATCTTTCACGTTATGCATTGACGCCGCCTGCATGTTCGGCGGCGAAGGGGCCCTTAGTTATTACCGTTACCTTGCGTCATGCCCCCTGCTGCACGCTCTCCAGTAACCGCTGCGCCGACATCGGCCTGCCCAGCAGATAGCCTTGCAAGGTCGTGCAGCCCAATTGCGTGAGCATTTCCTGCTGCTCCGCAGTCTCCACCCCTTCGGCGACAATCCTCAGCCCCAGCGTCTTGCCCAGTGCGATGATCGCCGAAACGATGGCGGCATCGTCATTGTCTTGCGCCAGTTCGGTGACGAAGCCGCGGTCGATCTTCAGTTCATTGGCCGGTAGACGCTTGAGGTACAGCAGGCTCGAATAACCGGTACCGAAGTCATCGATGGAGATGCTGACCCCCAGCGCGGCCAGCTGATCGAGCACGATCAGCGCCGCCTCTGCATCGCGCATGGCGGTGGACTCGGTCACTTCCAGAGTCAGGAAGCGAGCCGGCAGGCCGTTGCTCAGCAAGGCATCGCGCACCACCTCGACCAGCCCCGGATGCGCCAACTGCACGGTCGATAGATTGACCGCAATGTTCCAGGCGCCATGACCCCGAGCATGCCACTCGCTCATCTGTCTGCAGGCTTCATTGATCACCCAGTTGCCGATCAGCCCGGTGCGCTCGGCCAATGGCAGGAAGCGGTCCGGCGGCACCAACCCTTCACCCGGCCGTTCCCAGCGCAACAGGGCCTCGACGCCGGTCATCGGGCCATCGGGCGCGACCATCTTGGGTTGGAAGTGCAGCAGGAATTCATGTTGATCGAGGGCCTTGCGCAGGTCCTGTTGCAACTGCAATTGCTGGTGCGCGTTGACGTTCATGGCGCTCTCGAAGAAGCAGTAGCAGTCGCGGCCTTGCTCCTTGGCATGGTACATGGCAGCGTCGGCGTTGATCATCAGCTCATGATTGGTATCGCCGTCCTGGGGGAATATGGCGATGCCGATACTGGTGGACACGTGCACGGTCTGACGGCCGATGACGTAGGGCGAATGAATGCTCTCGACCAAGCGTTGGGCCAGGACGGCAGCGTCTTCCGGCTCGCCCGGATCGATCAGCACCACGAATTCGTCGCCGCCCAGACGCGCCACGGTATCCTCGCCGCGTTTAGCGTTCTGAATGCGTTTTGCCACCTCGACCAGCAGCAAGTCACCCGTGTGATGGCCATAGACGTCGTTGACTGCCTTGAAGCCGTCCAGATCCATGAACAGCACGGCAAAATGGCTCTTCTGCCGCACTGCCTTGTGAATAGCCTGGTCCAGGCGGTCGTTGAGCAAGATACGGTTGGGCAAGCGCGTCAGGTTGTCGTGCAGTGCCAGTTGCACCAGTTCGCTGTTGGCGCGATCCAGCGAGGTCGCCAGCAGGCTGGTGCGCGCGTCGAGCATCGACACGATCAAGGCGATGGCGCACACCGCCAGGGTCACCACGATCACCAGCACCACCAGCCATTTGCTGTCGATGCCGTCGCCGGCAGCGCCGCAAATGCTGCCGACCGGGAACTGCGCAGCGGCCATGCCGGTGTAGTGCATGCCGACGATCGCCACGCCCATGATCAGCGAGGCCAGAAAACGCAACAACGTGATGTTTTTGCCTTCGCCGCGCAGGTGAAACGCAATCCACAACGCCGCACCCGAGGCAAGGATGGCGATCACCACAGACAGCGCGAACAGGGACTGAATGTACTGCACATCAGGGCTCATCAACAGCGCATGCATACCGGTGTAATGCATGGCGGCAATACCGATGCCCATCAACACCGCGCCACCCGCCAGACGTGCCAGGGGCAGGTCCTTCTGGCACACCAGCCACAGGGCAAACGCCGACGAAGCGATGGCGATCAGCAGCGACAGCCCGGTGAGCGTCAAGTCGTAGCCCAGGGCGATGGGCAGCCTGAAGGCGAGCATGCCGATAAAGTGCATCGACCACACACCCAGCCCCATGGCGAATGAGCCACCCATCAGCCACAACACCGAAGCCGTGCCTTGAGTGCGGGACACTCGCCCGGCCATGTTCAGCGCGGTATAGGAGGCAATGATCGCGACGATCAGGGAAAAGACCACATAAAGGCTGTTGTAACTGCTGGCAAGCATGGCGACATCCGTATTCGGTACCCGACCCCCTTTTATCGGCGGGTTGGTCATTCACTGAAGAGAGGCAGAGGGTCAGCCAACTATTAGTGCGCTTACAAATAGACCTATCGCGAACACCACATGGCCGATCACGTTCAGCGCGCGCGCGAAATTCGGATTGGGCGCTTTCGAACAGGCCACGCCGACGCCCATGCCCGGCTGCAGAATGAACCAGCCGGCACCGACGGTGACCAGGCCGACGATCAACGCTGGTGTGAACGTGGGCGCATGCACCCATTGCACGCCCCAGATCAACAGCAGTGCGGCAGCGAAGATGATCCCCACCGCGTAATGCATGATCCAGCCGATGCGCAGCTCGTTGGCGACGGCGGGCGACTGCCCGATGCCTTGTCGATGCACGAAGGTGCCCTGGGGCATGCCGGCAAACCAGCGACCGACCAGGTGCCAAGGCGGCGTCGGCAGTTTGAACACGGCTTTGAGCAACTGTGCCCAGATGTCCAGCAGGGCAGTGGCGGCGATGCCGGTGAGCACGGAATAAAGAATAAAGGCGAGCATCTTGATCCTTGTGGGCAGGTGGTCGGGGCAGCGGTGGCACTGCAACAGTGCTTGGCTCAAAGTAGTGCATGTCTGCACATGGCGCGCGTCTGACAGTAGCAGTACCGCACAATACTGGCGAACCGCTAGCTTGGACGCCAGAAGATCGGGGAGTGGCACGTATTGCGCTGAACCGAATCAGGTTGGCCGCTTTCCAACAGACAAGTGAAGCCCAGGAGAGCCCTGATGGAAATCTTGTACACCGACCTGGTCGGCCTTGAACGTGGCGAGTCTGATGCCTGCACCGAGATCTGGCTGGCTGAGCCCCAGCGTTGTCTGTGGCGCGCAACCCAAGTGGTCAGCCATGAAATGATGAGTGAAGGCACCCACGAACAGAACCTGCGGCGCATCTACATCCGCAGCGGGCCGATGGCTGACAATGCGCAGATCGAACAAGCCGTGCGCCAACGATTGCTCGAGCGGGGGCGCCAAGGGGAGTTCCCGCCCCCGGCCTGAAAGTCGCAGGGCTGGATTTGATCATTCTTTAACGGGCGGAACCCATGGCATCCAAGCACAACTCTGTAACACCTCCTCAAGCACTGCCCGGCAGCTCGGGCTTCGTCAAGGTTCGCGGCGCCCGCGAGCACAATCTCAAGAATGTCGATGTCGACATCCCCCGCGATGCCTTGGTGGTGTTCACCGGCGTGTCGGGCTCTGGCAAGTCGTCGTTGGCGTTTTCGACGGTCTATGCCGAAGCGCAGCGGCGCTACTTCGAGTCAGTTGCGCCCTACGCGAGGCGCCTGATCGACCAGGTCGGGGTGCCCGACGTCGACGCCATCGATGGCTTGCCACCGGCCGTGGCCCTGCAACAGCAGCGCGGTACGCCAAGCACGCGCTCGTCGGTGGGCAGCGTGACCACGCTGTCGAGCCTGGTGCGCATGCTCTATTCCCGTGCCGGGCATTACCCGCCGGGCCAGGCGATGCTCTATGCCGAAGACTTCTCGCCTAACCTGCCTCAGGGTGCGTGCCCTGAATGCCATGGCCTGGGGCGGGTCTATGAAGTCACCGAAGCGACCATGGTCCCGGATCCGTCGCTGACCATCCGCGAGCGCGCCATCGCCGCCTGGCCGCTGGCCTGGCAGGGGCAGAACCTGCGCGACATCCTCGTGACCCTGGGCTATGACGTCGATGTGCCGTGGCGCGACCTGCCACAGGAGCAACGCGACTGGATTCTGTTCACCGAGGAACACCCGACGGTACCAGTTTACGCCGGCCTGACTCCGGCGCAGACCCGCACCGCCCTCAAGCGCAAGGCCGAGCCGAGCTACCAGGGCACTTTCACCGGTGCGCGGCGCTACATCCTGCACACCTTCACCCACTCGCAAAGCGCGCTGATGAAAAAACGCGTCAGCCAGTACATGATCGGCAGCGCCTGCCCGCTGTGCGACGGCAAGCGCCTCAAGCGCGAAGCCCTGTCGGTGACCTTCGCGGGTGTCGATATCGGCGAGCTGTCACGCCTGCCGCTGCTGCAATTGGGCGAGCTGCTGGAGCCGGTGGCGCAGAACCGCGAAGGCCATAATCATGCTCACAACGATTCATCCTTCACCGTGGAAAAACGCCTGGCCGCCCAGCGCATCGCCCAGGATCTGCTCGAGCGGGTGCAGGCCCTGACCGATCTGGGCCTGGGCTATCTGGCGCTGGAGCGCAGCACGCCGAGCCTGTCGTCGGGCGAGTTGCAGCGCCTGCGCCTGGCCACGCAGCTCAATTCGCAACTGTTCGGCGTCATCTACGTGCTCGATGAGCCCTCCGCCGGCTTGCACCCGGCCGATGGCGAAGCGCTGTACACGGCCTTGCAGAAACTCCAGGCGGCTGGCAACTCGTTGTTCGTGGTCGAGCACGACACCGAGATCATGCGCCGCGCCGACTGGTTGATCGATGTCGGCCCGGCAGCCGGGGAGCGCGGCGGGCAGGTGCTGTACAGCGGGCCGCCCGCGGGCCTGGCGAAGATAAAGGCCTCGCAGACCCGTTCGTACCTGTTCGACGACCACAGCCCCAAGGCCGAGGCACGGCGCGAGCCGCAAGGCTGGTTGCGTCTCGAAGGGGTGACGCGTAACAACCTGCGCGACCTGAGTGCGGAATTCCCATTGGGCTGTTTTACCGCGGTCACGGGGATTTCCGGCTCGGGCAAATCCAGCCTGGTGAGTCAGGCCTTGCTCGAGCTGGTGGGCGCACATTTAGGTCCACATAGCGGCCAATCCAGTGACAGCCGCGAGCCGCAGGAACTCAACCTCGAAGACGACACCCCGCAAAGCAGCGAAGGCCGGGTGACTCGCGGCCTGGAGCACATCAAGCGGCTGGTGCAGGTGGATCAGAAACCCATTGGCCGCACCCCGCGCTCCAATCTGGCCACCTACACCGGGCTGTTCGATAACGTGCGCAAGCTGTTCGCCGCCACCGCCGAGGCCCGCGCGGCAGGCTTCGACGCGGGGCAGTTTTCCTTCAACGTCGCCAAAGGCCGTTGCCCGGGGTGCGAAGGCGAGGGCTTCGTCAGCGTCGAGTTGCTGTTCATGCCGAGCGTCTATGCGCCATGCCCGACGTGCCACGGCGCCCGTTACAACCCCGAGACGCTGGCCATTCACTGGCAGGGGCTGACCATCGCCCAGGTGCTACAGCTGACCGTCGAACAGGCCTTGGCGGTGTTCGCCGAACAACCGGCGGTGTTACGCGCGTTGCAAGTGCTGGCGGATATCGGCTTGGGCTACTTGCGGTTGGGGCAGCCGGCGACCGAGTTGTCCGGTGGTGAAGCGCAGCGCATCAAGCTGGCCACCGAATTGCAGCGCAATCAGCGCGGTGCCTCGTTGTATGTACTGGACGAGCCAACGACCGGGCTGCACCCGTTGGACGTCGATCGTTTGCTAGTGCAGTTGAATGCGCTGGTAGACGGCGGGCACACGGTGATCGTGGTCGAGCACGAAATGCGCGTGGTGGCGCAGAGTGACTGGGTGATCGATATCGGCCCGGGGGCAGGGGATCTGGGTGGGCAGCTGGTGGCGGCGGGTACGCCGCAGCAGGTCGCCAAGGTCAAAGGCAGCCGCACGGCGCCGTATCTGGCGCGGGCTTTAGGCTTGGGGTAGGGCTTGAGGCCTTTTCGCCGTCTTACGCGCTCCCTCGCTCATACATCTGCGTACAGATGCAGCGTCGTACATCTGTGGAAATTCCATGGTGATGGGCAAGCAGGACGGGCCCCTTCGCGAGCAAGCTTTGCTCCCACGGGTGTACGGCCAAGATGCGGCACTATAGGAGCAAGGGGGGCGCGTCAGGCGGCGAAAAGGCCGCAAGACCCTCATCAGCAAACCGTGCTCAATCCTCAAACCCGATCTGCTCGTGAATCTCGTCGACCTTCAACTCCAAGCGATACGCCACGGCAATGAACAAGGCCTGGCACAGGCACAGCGTCGCGCTCAACGAGCGAAAGGCGAACGAGCTGCCCTCGTTCACCAGCAGCACCGCGTTGGCGCGCTTGGCCAGCGGTGAAAGGTTGCTGTCGGTGATGATCAACGTCTTGGCCTGATGATGCTGGGCGATGCGCAGGCAGTGCTGGGTTTCCTTGCCGTAGGGAGTGAAGCTAATGGCGATCACCAGGTCGTTGGCGCGCACGCTGCGCATCTGCTCGCGATAACTGCCGCCCAACCCGGACACCAAATGAATGCGCTTGTTGGTGTGCTGCAGGTTGTACACCAGGTAGTCGGCCACCGCGAACGACCGGCGCACGCCCACCACATAGATGTTCTCGGCATTGACCACCAGGTCGACGGCCTTCTCGAACACCGCATCGTCGAGCTCCAGCCCCAGGCGCTCGATGCCCGACAGCGTAGCGCTCACGCATTCACGCGCCAGGTCGCCGCCGCTGGCTTTCTCCGACTTGTTGTCGATCAGGTTGCGAATGCGCTGCTGGTAGTTCTGCACCGGGGTGGTCTTGAGCGTATAGGCGTCGCGAAACAACGCCTGCATCTCGCTGAAGCCACTGAACCCGAAGCGCTGCGAAAAGCGCACGATAGCCGAAGGGTGCACCTCGCATTCACGGGAAATATCGCTGATGCGGTCGACCATGATGCGGTCGCTCTGCTGGGTCATGTAACTGGCGATGCGTTTGAGCTGACGCGGCAGGCTTTCGTATTCGCGGCTGATCTGCTGCAACAGTTGTTCAGCGGTTTCCGGGGTCGCACTGCTGGCGACGGCGGTGTCGCTTTCATCAGGGGCTGTCACCGGCGGTTCGGAGCGTGACATGGGCAATCCTTATGGCGTGGTCGCGTCGGCTGGTCTGGGACGTCCGTTCGACTTCTGGCTGTTGCCGCCCAGTCTACAGGCTCTCGGCGAGAAAAATCTGCGGGTGTGTGGGTGGCAGGAGGCGCTCGGCTGAAGCGTTACAGCCAGACTAAAACAATGTTTCCGCATGTTAATGGAATAAATTTTCCGAGTAAAAAAATTATAGAAAAAATATTGATTACGGCAAAAAGAAGTTCTAGAGTTCGCTCACACCAAACGCGTTTGCCACACTCTGGGGCGACGCAGGCTGATAAAAATAACAGGAGCCAGCATGGGCCAGACTCGATTTGCCAGTGGGCGACAACTGGATTTGATTTGCCTCGGGCGCCTGGGCGTCGACCTCTATGCACAACAGGTCGGCGCGCGCCTCGAAGACGTCAGCAGTTTCGCCAAGTACCTGGGTGGCTCGTCCGCCAACATCGCCTTCGGCACCGCGCGTCTGGGGCTGAAGTCGGCCATGCTGAGCCGCGTCGGCGACGACCACATGGGCCGCTTCCTGGTCGAGTCGCTGGCGCGCGAAGGCTGCGATGTCAGCGGCATCAAGACCGACCCCGAGCGCCTCACCGCCATGGTCCTGCTGGGCCTCAAGGACCGCGAAACCTTCCCGCTGGTGTTCTACCGTGAAAACTGCGCCGACATGGCCCTGTGCGAAGCGGATGTGCGCGAAGACGTCATCGCCTCCGGCAAGGCGCTGTTGATCACCGGCACGCACTTTTCGACCGAGCGGGTCTACAACGCCAGCATCCGCGCGCTCGACTACGCCGCCAGGCACGACGTCAAACGCGTCCTCGATATCGATTACCGCCCGGTGCTCTGGGGTCTGGCCGGCAAGGCCGATGGTGAGACACGCTTCGTCGCCGACCAGAAAGTCAGCGAGCACGTGCAGGGTATCCTGCCGCGTTTCGACCTGATCGTCGGCACCGAAGAAGAATTTCTCATCGCCGGGGGCAGCGAAGACCTCCTCACCTCGCTGCGCAAGGTCCGCAGCCTGACCGCCGCCACCCTGGTCGTGAAGCTCGGCCCGCAAGGCTGCACGGTGATCCACGGCGACATTCCGGCGCGCCTCGAAGACGGCGAAATTCACCCAGGCGTGCGGGTCGAAGTGCTCAACGTGCTGGGCGCCGGCGATGCCTTCATGTCGGGCTTTCTCAGCGGCTGGCTGCGTGATGCCAGCGATGCTCGCTGCTGCCAGTTGGCCAATGCCTGCGGCGGGCTGGTGGTGTCGCGCCACGCCTGCGCCCCGGCGATGCCGACCCCGGCCGAGCTTGAATACCTGTTCAACAGCCCGGTGCCCATTACGCGGCCGGATCAGGACGTCGCCTTGCAGCGCCTGCATCAGGTCAGTGTGCCGCGCAAACAATGGAAGCAGCTGTTCATCTTCGCCTTCGATCACCGTGGCCAGCTGTTCGAACTGGCCCAGCAGGGCGGTGCCGACAGCAAGCGCATCAGCGAGTTGAAGATGCTGTTCATCCAGGCAGTGCAGCGGGTCGAAGCCGACCTCGCTCAGCGCGGTATCGATGCCGATGTCGGCTTGCTGGCCGATCAGCGCTTCGGCCAGGACGCCCTCAACGCCGCGACTGGCCGTGGCTGGTGGGTGGCGCGCCCGGTGGAGCGCCAAGGCTCGCGGCCACTGGCGTTCGAACACGGCCGCTCGATCGGCAGCAACCTGATCGCCTGGCCCAAGGAACAGATCATCAAGTGCCTGGTGCAATACCACCCGGACGACGAGCCGCTGCTGCGCCTTGAGCAGGAAGCGCAGATTCGCGGGCTCTTCGAGGCCTCTCAGGTCAGCGGCCACGAGTTGCTGCTGGAGATCATCCCGCCCAAGGATCACCCGTCCACCTACCCGGACGTGCTCTATCGGGCGATCAAGCGCCTCTACAACCTGGGTATCTACCCGGCCTGGTGGAAGATCGAGTCGCCGAGCGCGGCCGAGTGGGAACAGCTCGATGCCCTGATCCAGGAGCGCGACCCCTATTGCCGGGGCGTGGTGCTGCTGGGCCTCAACGCGCCGACCGACGTACTCGCCGAAGGGTTCCGCAATGCTCGCGCCAGTACCACCTGCCGGGGTTTCGCGGTGGGCCGCACAATCTTCCAGGAGCCGAGCCGCGCCTGGCTGGTCGGGGAAATCGACGATGAAGCGCTGATCCAGCGCGTGCAGGCCACCTTCCAGACGTTGATAGAGGCCTGGCGCGACGCCCGCAGGCAGTGATCCGCGCGCCGACCGCCGCAGCATGAACCGCACACAAGAATAAATAACAGGTACCGCCATGTCCGCTATCCGAATTGGCATCAATCCGATTTCCTGGAGTAACGACGATCTGCCCGCACTGGGCGGTGAAACGCCGCTGAGCACCGCCCTGAGCGAGGGCAAGGAAATCGGCTATGCAGGTTTCGAACTCAACGGCAAATTCCCCAAGGACGCCAAGGGGGTCGGCGACGTCCTGCGCCCCTACGACCTGGCGCTGGTGTCGGGCTGGTACTCCAGCCTGCTGGCGCAGCGCTCGGCCGCCGAAGAAATCGACGCCATCGCCAACCATGTGCAAGTCATGGCGCAGAACGGCGCCCAGGTGCTGGTGTATGGCGAAGTGGCCGACGCCATCCAGGGCAAGCGCATTGCGCTGGTGGAGCGCCCGCGTTTTCATACCGACAAGGCCTGGCAGGCCTACGCCGACAAACTCGACGAACTGGCGCGTTTCACCCTCAGCCAAGGCGTGCGCCTGGCCTACCATCACCACATGGGGGCCTATGTCGAGTCGCCCAGCGATATCGACCGGCTGATGGCCCTGACCAGCACCGATGTCGGCCTGCTGTTCGACTCGGGGCACTGCTACCTGGGCGGTGGCGAGCCGTTGCAGGTACTGCGCAAGCACATCGATCGAGTCTGCCACGTGCACTTCAAGGACGTGCGCAAGGGCGTGGTGCAACTGGCGCGCAACAACCTGTGGAGCTTCCCGGACTGCATCGTCAACGGCGCCTTTACCGTGCCTGGCGATGGCGACATCAACTTTGGCGAGCTGCTCGACGAGCTGCTCGCCCATCACTACCAAGGCTGGCTGGTGGTCGAGGCGGAGCAGGATCCGGCCGTGGCGCCCAGCTACGCTTTCGCGCAAAAGGGCTACCAGACCCTGCGCCGTCTGCTTGATGAGAGGACTACCCAATGAGCCTGCTAGTCAAAAGCAATGCCCGTGGCCAGACCATGGTGCAACTGCCCCAGGGCGAACTCGAATACGTCGGTTTCGCCGCCTACCGCTTGAGCCTGGGCGAGAGCCTGCCGGTCAGCGCCGGCGACCAGGAACTGTGCCTGGTGCTGCTCAGCGGCCGCGTCGATATCAAGGGCGAAGCGCCCCAAGGCGGTTTCAAGTGGGACAACATCGGCGATCGCCGCTCGGTGTTCGAGGACAAATCGCCCTTCGCTGCCTACCTGCCACCGGGCAGCCAGGCGCAGATTACCGCGCTGAGCGATGTGCAGATCGGCGTGTGCGCCGCGCCCGGCGCCAAGGACACCGGGCTTGGCCCGCGGCTGATCGAGCCGGCCAGCATGAAGCGCAGCGTCCGTGGCAAGGGCGCCAATACCCGCTACGTGTGCGACATCCTCCCGGACACCGAGCCGGCCCATTCCCTGCTGGTGGTGGAAGTGCGCACGCCGTCCGGGCATTCGTCCAGCTACCCGCCGCACAAGCACGACACCGACGACCTGCCGCACCAGAGCTTTCTCGAAGAGACGTATTACCACCAGATCAATCCGCCGCAGGGCTTCGTGTTCCAGCGCGTGTACACCGACGACCGCAGCATCGATCAGGCCATGGCGGTGGAAAACAGCGACCTGGTGGTGGTGCCCAAGGGGTATCACCCGGTCAGCGTGCCTTATGGCTACGAGTCGTATTACTTGAACGTCATGGCCGGGCCCAAGCGGGTCTGGCAGTTTCATAACGATCCGCAGCATGCGTGGTTGATGGATTTGTAAAACCAAGATCTGCGGTGCTGCTGCCATTGGCGGGCACAGGCGCCCCACACTCTTCAGACTGGAGACAACAATAAAATGAGCACTGCCCCGGTTATTGGTCACTACCTCGACGGCGAGGTGCAGCACAGCGGCACCGAGCGTTTCAGCGATGTCTTCAACCCGGCCACCGGTGAGGTCCAGGGCCGCGTCGCGCTGGCCACCCAAGGCACCGTCGACGCCGCCGTGGCCTCGGCGCTCAAGGCCTTCCCGGCGTGGTCCGAGCAATCCTCGCTGCGCCGCGCGCGGGTCATGTTCAAGTTCAAGGAACTGCTCGACCAGCACCACGACGAACTGGCGGGCATCATCAGCCGCGAACACGGCAAGGTGTTTTTGGACGCCAAGGGCGAAGTCACGCGCGGCATCGAGATCGTCGAATTCGCCTGCGGTGCGCCGAGCCTGCTCAAGACTGATTTCAGCGACAACATCGGCGGCGGCATCGACAACTGGAATCTGCGCCAGCCTCTGGGTGTGTGCGCCGGGGTCACGCCCTTCAACTTCCCGGTCATGGTGCCGCTGTGGATGATCCCGCTGGCGCTGGTGACGGGTAACTGCTTCATCCTCAAGCCCTCGGAGCGCGATCCGTCGGCCAGCCTGCTGATGGCCCGGCTGCTCAAGCAGGCCGGTCTGCCCGATGGCGTGTTCAGCGTGGTGCAAGGTGACAAGCTGGCCGTCGATGGCCTGCTGCAGCACCCGGATATCCAGGCGATCTCCTTCGTCGGCTCGACACCGATCGCTGAATACATTCACACCCAGGCCAGCCAGCGGGGCAAGCGTGTACAGGCGCTGGGCGGCGCCAAGAATCACATGATCGTGATGCCCGACGCCGACCTCGATCAAGCGGCCGATGCGCTGATCGGTGCTGCCTATGGTTCGGCGGGGGAGCGCTGCATGGCGATCTCCATCGCGGTGGCGGTCGGTGACGTAGCCGACAAGCTGATCGCCAAGCTGCTGCCGCGCATCGACCAGCTCAAGGTTGGCAACGGCATGCAGCCCGACAGTGACATGGGCCCGCTGGTGACGGCGGTGCACAAGGCCAAAGTCGAGGGCTACATCGCTCAGGGCGTGAAAGAAGGCGCCGAGTTGCTGGTAGACGGCCGTGGTTTCACGGTGCCTGGCGCCGAGAACGGCTTCTTCGTCGGCGCGACCTTGTTCGACAAGGTCGGCACTGACATGAGCATCTACAAGGAAGAGATTTTCGGGCCGGTGCTGGGCATCGTCCGGGTGGCTGATTTCGCCACGGCGGTGGAGCTGATCAACGCTCATGAATTCGGTAACGGCGTGTCGTGCTTCACCAGTGACGGCGGCATCGCTCGGGCGTTCGCACGCAACATCAAGGTCGGCATGGTGGGCATCAACGTGCCGATCCCGGTGCCCATGGCCTGGCATTCGTTCGGTGGCTGGAAGCGCTCGCTGTTCGGCGATCATCACGCCTATGGCGACGAAGGCGTGCGCTTCTACAGCCGCTACAAGAGTGTCATGCAACGCTGGCCGGACAGCATCGCCAAAGGCGCCGAGTTCAGTATGCCGACGGCTAAATAAACCCTGAACCAATGGCGACTGGACGGCCGTTTTCGCGAGCAAGCTTTGCTCCTGCAGGTGCACACCGCACCTGTAGGAGCACAGCTCGCCCGCGACGAGGCCCACTGGCCCAACACCGATGTTCCTGAACACTGCTACCTGGAGAATAAAAACAATGTCCCAGCCCCTGCGTTTCGCCCTGAATCGTATGGTTGCACCGCGTCTGTCGCTGCCCGACTTCATCGACCTGGCGGTGAGCCTCAAGGCCGATGCCATCGAGATCCGCAACGACCTCAACGGCATCGAGATCGAAGACGGCACCCCTGCCCAGGTGGTGCGTGAACTGTGCGAAGAGCGCGGCATCCGCGTGCTGTCGATCAACGCCCTGTATCCCTTCGATGTGTGGAACGACGAACGCCGCGCCCAGACCCTCAAGCTCGCCGCCTATGCCCGTGACTGCGGCGCTCAAGGGCTGGTGATGTGCCCGCGCAACGAGCACGCCGACCCACGCAGCCCCGCCGAACGCAATGCCGGTTTGCGTACCGCACTCACTGAACTGGCGCCGATCCTGCGCGAGCACGGCTTGCTGGGTTTCGTCGAGCCACTGGGTTTCGAAGAGTGCGCGCTGCGCTACAAGCGCATTGCGGTAGAAGCGATCAAGGCCATCGGCGGCCTGGATGTGTTCCGCCTGGTGCACGACACCTTCCATCACCATCTGGCCAGCGAACACGAGTTCTTCCCGGAGCTGACTGGCCTGGTGCACATCTCCGGTGTCGAGGACGCCCAGGCGCCGCTCAATACCATCCGCGATGGCCACCGCGTGCTGGTTGGCGACGGCGATATCCTCGGCAACGCGGCGCAACTCGACACGTTGCTGAGCACGGGGTATCGCGGCTATGTGTCGTTCGAGCCGTTCGCCGAAAGCGTTCATGGCCTGAGCGACATCCGCCAGGCGCTGGCGGCGAGCATGGCGCATTTGCGTACGGCGTTGGCCTGATTTCGTGGGCAGCGCCTGCTCCCACAGGGATCAAAAGCGAACGCAAGGCAGCACATAATAATTGAAGGTGTGAACATGACCACAACCCGACTGACCATGGCCCAGGCCCTGGTGAAATTCCTCGACAACCAGTACGTCGAGGTCGATGGCGTCGAAAGCAAATTCGTCGCTGGGGTGTTTACCATCTTCGGCCATGGCAACGTGCTGGGCGTCGGCCAGGCGCTGGAGCAGGATGCCGGCGAGCTGGTGGTGCACCAGGGCCGTAACGAGCAGGGCATGGCCCACGCCGCCATCGGCTTCGCCAAGCAGCACCTGCGGCGCAAGATCTACGCCTGCTGTTCATCGGTGGGTCCCGGTGCCGCCAACATGCTCACTGCGGCCGCCACGGCCACCGCCAACCGCATTCCGCTGTTGCTGCTGCCGGGCGATGTATACGCCAGCCGCCAGCCCGACCCGGTGCTGCAGCAGATCGAGCAGTTCCACGACCTGAGCATCAGCACCAACGACGCCTTCCGCGCGGTGAGCAAATACTGGGATCGCATCAACCGCCCCGAGCAACTGATGAGCGCGGCCATTCACGCCATGCGGGTGCTCACCGATCCGGCCGAAACCGGCGCGGTGACCCTGGCCTTGCCGCAAGACGTGCAGGCCGAAGCCTACGACTACCCGGACAGCTTCCTGCAAAAGCGCGTGCACCGCATCGATCGTCGGCTGCCCACCGAGGCCATGCTCGCCGACGCCGTGGCGGCGCTGCGCGGCAAACGCACGCCCTTGATCATCTGCGGCGGTGGGGTCAAATACGCCGGCGCCAACGCGCAACTGCAGGCCTTTGCCGAACGCTTCGACATCCCCTTCGCCGAAACCCAGGCGGGCAAGAGCGCCATCGTCTCGGCCCATCCGCTCAACGTCGGCGGCATCGGCGAAACCGGCTGCCTGGCCGCCAACCTGCTGGCCAAGGAAGCCGACCTGATCATCGGCATCGGCACCCGTTACACCGACTTCACCACTTCATCCAAGTGGCTGTTCCAGCACCCCGAGGTGCAGTTTCTCAACATCAACATCAGCCCCGCCGACGCCCTCAAGCTCGACGGCGTGCAGTTGCTCTGCGATGCCAAGGTCGGCTTGCAGCAGCTGTCCGATCACCTGGCCCGCACCGGCTTTCGCTCGGGCTGGAACAACCGCGTGCAACAGGCCCGCGCCGAACTGGATGCCGAGGTCGATCGTATCTATCAAGTGGAATACACCAGCGCCGATTTCGTCCCCGAGATCAACGATCACATGGACCCGGCCGTACTGCGTGAATTCATCGAGCTGACCGGCTCGTGCCTGACCCAGAGCCGCGTGCTCGGCGTGCTCAACGAAACCCTGCCCAGCGACGGCATCATTGTCGCGGCCGCCGGCAGCCTGCCCGGCGACCTGCAACGCAGCTGGCGCAGCAAGGGCGTCAACACCTATCACCTGGAATACGGCTACTCGTGCATGGGCTACGAAGTCAACGCCGCCTTGGGCGTCAAGCTCGCCGAGCCGCAGCGCGAGGTCTATGCGCTGGTGGGCGACGGCTCGTACATGATGCTGCATTCCGAACTGGCGACTTCGATCCAGGAGCGGCGCAAGATCAACGTGGTGCTGCTCGACAACATGACTTTCGGCTGCATCAACAACCTGCAGATGGAACACGGCATGGACAGCTTCGGCACCGAGTTCCGCTTTCGCAACCCGGACAGTGGCCAGCTCGATGGCGGCTTCGTGCCGGTGGATTTTGCCATGAGCGCAGCGGCCTACGGCTGCAAGACTTACAAGGTCTCGACCGTCGAGCAACTGCGCGCGGCGTTGGCCGATGCTCGGCTGCAAACGGTGTCGACGCTCATCGACATCAAGGTTCTGCCCAAGACCATGATTCACAAATATCTGTCCTGGTGGCGCGTGGGCGTGGCGCAAGTGTCCACCAGCGCGCGCACCGATGCGGTGGCCAAGACCCTGAACGAACGACTGGCCAAGGCCCGTCAGTACTGATTGCGCTCTGACCAACAAAAACAATCTGGAGGCTTCACATGGCTACCTCTTCTACACCGCTAAAACTGGGCGTCATCGGTACCGGCGCCATCGGTCGTGACCATATCCGTCGCTGCAGCCACGCCTTGATCAATAGCACGGTGGTGGCGGTCACCGATATCAACCTGGAGCACGCCGCCAAGGTCGTGGCCGAGCTGGGCATTGCCGCCGAGGTGTATGCCGATGGCCATGCGGTCATCAATGCGCCGGAAGTCGAGGCGATCCTGGTCACGTCCTGGGGCCCGACCCACGAAGAGTTCGTGCTGGCCGCCATCGCGGCGGGCAAGCCGGTGTTCTGCGAGAAGCCGCTGGCAGTGACCGCCGAGGGCTGCCGGCACATCGTCGATGCCGAGATCGCCTACGGCAAACGCCTGGTCCAGGTGGGCTTCATGCGTCCTTATGACGAAGGTTACCGCGCGCTCAAACGGGTCATCGACAGCGGCCAGATCGGCGAACCGCTGATGCTCCACTGCGCGCACCGCAACCCCACCGTGCCGGAGCAGTACAAGACCGACATGGCGATCACCGACACGCTGATTCACGAACTCGACGTGCTGCGCTGGCTGTTGGCCGATGACTACAAATCCGTGCAGGTGGTGTTCCCGCGCAAGACCAGCAAAGCCTTCGCCCATCTCAAAGACCCGCAGATCGTGCTGATCGAGACGGTCAAGGGCACGCGCATCGACGTCGAGGTATTCGTCAACTGCCAGTACGGCTACGACATTCAATGCGAAGTGGTGGGGGAGACCGGTATCGCGCGGCTGCCGGAGCCGTCGCAGGTGCAGTTGCGCAGCGAGGCGAAGCTGTCCAACGCGATTCTGATGGACTGGAAGGACCGCTTTATCGCCGCCTATGACGTCGAGTTGCAGGCCTTTATCGACGGCGTGCGCGCCGGGCACATCAACGGCCCGTCGGCGTGGGATGGTTTTGCGGCGGCGGTGGCGGCCGATGCCTGTGTGGCAGCGCAACAGAGCGGCACGATCGTCGAACTGGGCCTGCCTGCGCGGCCGTCGTTCTATAACTGAGCCAATAGTGGGTTCATTGCTGCAAGAGGTGCGTTGCCTGTGCGGACCTCTTCGCGGGCAAGCCTTGCTCCCACAGGGCAGTTGCAGAGTCGTGCGCCTGTGGGCGCAAGGCTTGCCCGCGAAGACAATGGCCGATGCACCTCTGCCGCAAGAGCCGAGCGCGATTTCGCGTACACAGTCGCTATCAAAAGGATCCTCTTATGCGCATCGGACTGGTTGGCTACGGCTTTGGTGGCCGTTTCTTTCATGCTCCCCTGCTCACCAGCCTGGCCGACGCCAAGCTGGTGGGCGTGGTGACTCGTTCCGACGAGCGCCGCCAGCAACTCAGCGCTGATCACCCCGGCGTCCCGGCGTTCGACAGCATCGGCCAACTGGTCGAAGCCGGCGTCGATCTGCTGGTGATCTGCACGCCGTTACCCGGTCGTGCCGCCCTGATCCAGGAGGCTTTCGATCACGGCATCGCCGTCGTCAGCGACAAGCCCTTCGCCTTCAACGCCACCGAGGCCAGCGCCTTGATCGCCGCCGCGCACAGCGCCGGTGCGCCCTTCACGGTGTATCAGAATCGGCGCTGGGATTCGGACTTTCTCACCGTACGCAAACTGATCGCCGAGGGCACACTGGGCACCGTCAGCCATTTTGAATCACGCTTCGAGCGCTACTCGCCACAGTCCCTGGGCGACACCAGCGCCGGCGGGGTGTTGCTCGACCTCGGCAGCCATCTGGTGGACCAGGCCCTGCAACTGTTCGGCGCGGTCGAAACGGTGTACGGCGAGCTGTACTACAGTCCACAGGCCCCTGACGTGGATTATGGTTTTTTCGTGGCCTTGCGCCATCGCAATGGGGTGGTCAGCCACCTCTATGGCAACAAATTGCAGGACGCCGAGCCACGGCGTTTTCGCGTGACCGGCAGTAACGGCACTTATTGTGTCGAGGGCCTCGATGGCCAGGAAGAAGCAACCCTGGCCGGCCGCTCACCGCGCAGCGAAGGCGAGCGCTGGGGCGTCGAAGAGCATCGACGCTGGGGCTGGTTCGAACGCGGCGCCGAACGGGAGAAAGTGCGCAGCGAGCACGGCAACTGGCCGCAGTTCTATGGGCAGGTGGTCGAGGCCATCAATGAAGGTCGCGAACTGCCCGTAGCACTGGATGAAGCTCTGCTGACAGTGCGCGTATTGGACGCCGCGCGGCTGAGTTCAGAGCGCCGTCAGGTGGTGAAATTGACCGATGATGGCAGCGCAGAAAGAATTTAGAATAAAATTCTAAAACAGGTTGATATGGAAATTATTTTCTAATAGAGTCGTTCCAAGGTTGCCGATCCTCACAATAAAACCAACAAATAAACAGGTACCGTCATGAACATGCTCCGCACTGCGCGTCACGCCGCACCTCTTCTGAAAACACTGGCCAAGGCCTGTGCCCGTCTGCTCGATGTCGCTTTCCATCCCAAAGGTATCGAACGCAATGGCGCGCTGGTGCTGTGCATTCCCGGTGCCCCCATCGTGCGTTTGCACTGACCGCGACGCTGTCCAGCTGCCTCTGGAAAAGCTGTTTCAAGAACGCACCTTCAAGAACGCACCTTCAAGAAAAGCACCTACAAGAAAAACAAGGAACCGCTCGCTCATGAAGACTCCACACCTCTTAGCTTCACTTGCCTTGTCTCTGTCCCTCTCGGTGGCCAGCGCCAGCGCTTTTGCCGATATCAAGATCGGCGTGGCCATGTCGCAGTTCGACGACACCTGGCTGACCTACCTGCGCGAGTTCATGGATAAACGCGCCAAATCCATCACCACTGAAAAAGTCAGCCTGCAGTTCGTCGACGGCCGTGCCGACGTCAACAAGCAGTTCGACCAGGTGCAGGAGCTGATCAGTAACAAGGTCGACGCCATCATCGTCAATCCGGTCGACACCGCTGCCACGGCCAACATCACCAAGACTGCCGAAAAAGCCGGTATTCCGCTGGTCTACGTGAACCGCAAGCCGGACGGCGACAAGCCGCTGCCCAAAGGCGTGGCCACGGTGGTTTCCGACGAAATCGAAGCCGGCCATCTGCAGGGCCAGTTCGTCGCGGACAAGCTGAACGGCAAAGGCAATGTGGTGATCCTGTTGGGCGACCTGGCCAATAACGCCACGACCAATCGGACCAAAGGGGTCAAGGAGATATTCGCCAAGTATCCCGACATCAAGGTCATCCAGGAGCAGACCGGGATCTGGCTGCGTGACAAAGGCATGACCCTGACCAACGACTGGTTGACCCAGGGCAAGGAATTCAACGCGGTGGTTTCCAACAACGACGAGATGGCCATTGGTGCCGCCATGGCGCTCAAGCAAGCCGGCGTCAAGGAAGGCAGCGTGTTCGTCACCGGCGTCGACGGCACCCCCGACGGCTTGAACGCCATCGAGAAGAAGCAGATGGCCGCCTCGGTATTCCAGGACGCCAAGGGCCAGGCCGAAGGCGCGGTAGATGTCGCGGTGAAGATGGTCAAGAAAGAAGACTATCCGGCGGCGACCGTCATCCCATACCGCCTGATCACCCCGGAAAACGTCGCGACCTTCAAATAAAACGCTCAGGGCTTCGCGCTTAGCGATTCGAACCTGTGCCCATGGTGGCTCGCGCCTGACGCGGCCACCCTGAAGATGGAGAGCCTGTCATGTTTGCCCAAGCCAACCTCGCAATGCCCACCGCGCAAGCACTGCCGACTGGCGCAACGGATCCCCAAGCGTCGCCCTATTTGCTGGAAATCACCCACATCAGCAAAGGCTTCCCAGGCGTCATCGCCTTGTCCGACGTGCAGTTGCGCGTCCGCCCAGGCTCGGTGCTGGCGTTGATGGGCGAGAACGGCGCGGGCAAGTCGACGCTGATGAAAATCATCGCCGGCATCTATCAACCCGACGCCGGCGAGCTGTTCCTGCGCGGCAAGCCCGTGAGCTTTGCCACGCCTTTGGCCGCATTGCAGGCCGGCATCGCGATGATCCATCAGGAACTCAACCTGATGCCGCACATGACCATTGCCGAGAACATCTGGATCGGCCGCGAGCAGCTCAATGGCCTGCACATGGTCGACCACCGCGCCATGCACCGCGCCACCGCCGATCTGCTGGGGCGCCTGCGTATCCGCCTCGACCCGGAAGAACAAGTGGGCAACCTCAGCATCGCCGAACGGCAGATGGTCGAGATTGCCAAGGCGGTGTCCTACGACTCCGACATCCTGATCATGGACGAGCCGACTTCGGCCATCACCGAGACCGAAGTCGAGCACCTGTTCTCGATCATCCAGGACCTCAAGTCCCAGGGCAAAGGCATCATCTACATCACCCACAAAATGAAGGAAGTGTTCGCCATCGCCGATGAAGTCGCGGTGTTCCGCGACGGCCAGTACATCGGCTTGCACAAGGCCGACACGCTGAATGACGACACGCTGATTTCGATGATGGTCGGCCGCGAACTGAGCACGTTGTTCCCGGTGCGTGAAACGCCGATCGGCAAACGCCTGCTGACCGTGCGCGACCTGAGCCTCGACGGGGTGTTCGAGAAGGTCTCCTTCGACCTGCACGCCGGCGAGATCCTTGGCATCGCCGGGCTGATGGGCTCGGGCCGCACCAATGTCGCCGAAGCGCTGTTCGGCATCACCCCGAGCACCGGCGGCGAGATCACCCTGGACGACCAACCGCTGCGCGTCACCGATCCGCACATGGCCATTGAGAAGGGCTTCGCGCTGCTCACCGAAGACCGCAAGCTCACCGGCCTGTTCGGTTGCCTGTCGGTGCTCGAGAACATGGAAATGGCGGTGCTGCCGCACTACGTGGGCAACGGTTTCGTTCACCAGAAAGCCCTGCGCGTGCTGTGTGAAGACATGTGCCGCAAGCTGCGGGTCAAGACCCCGTCGCTGGAGCAGTGCATCGACACCCTGTCCGGCGGCAACCAGCAGAAGGCGCTATTGGCGCGCTGGCTGATGACCAATCCGCGCATCCTCATTCTCGACGAGCCGACCCGTGGCATCGACGTCGGCGCCAAGGCCGAGATCTATCGCCTGATCGCCTTTTTGGCCAGTGAGGGCATGGCAGTGATCATGATTTCTTCCGAGCTGCCTGAAGTGCTGGGCATGAGCGACCGGGTCATGGTCATGCACGAGGGCGAACAGATGGGCATCCTCGATCGCGCCGACGCCACGCAGGAGCGGGTCATGCAGCTCGCTTCGGGTATCGCTGTGCATTGATCCGGTCGGTCCCCTGTGGGAGCGGGCTCTGCCCGCGAAATTTCGATACCGCGCGGCTCCTGAGCGCCGCGCCGCAACACCACCCGGGCCACCGGCCCGCGTCAGAACAAGAAGAGGTGAGTGGCTATGAACACAATCGTGGAAAACAAACCGGCCACGGCGCCGACCCGTTCGCGGCGGCGCATGCCGACCGAGCTGAGTATCTTCCTGGTGCTGATCGGCATCGCGCTGATCTTCGAAGCCTTCGGCTGGATAGTGCGCGACCAGAGTTTCCTGTTGAACAGCCAGCGCCTGGTGCTGATGATCCTGCAGGTATCCATCATCGGCCTGATTGCCATCGGCGTGACCCAGGTGATCATCACCACCGGTATCGATTTGTCCTCCGGCTCGGTGCTGGCGCTGTCGGCGATGGTCGCGGCGAGCCTGGCGCAGAGTTCTGATTTCACCCGCGCGGTGTTCCCGTCGCTGACCGACATGCCTGTCTATGTGCCGGTGATCGCCGGGCTCGGGGTCGGCTTGCTGGCAGGAGCGATCAACGGCAGCATCATCGCCATGACCGGGATTCCGCCCTTTATCGCCACCCTCGGCATGATGGTGTCGGCCCGTGGCCTGGCGCGTTTCTACACCGAGGGCCAACCGATCAGCATGCTGACTGATTCGTACACCGCCATCGGCCGTGGGGCCATGCCGGTGATCATCTTCCTGGTAGTGGCGGTGATCTTTCATATCGCCCTGCGCTATACCAAGTACGGCAAGTACACCTACGCCATCGGCGGCAACATGGCGGCGGCGCGTACCTCGGGGATCAACGTCAAGCGCCATTTGATCATCGTCTACAGCATCGCCGGCTTGCTGGCCGGATTGGCCGGGGTCGTGGCGTCGGCACGTGCCGCGACGGGTCAGGCCGGCATGGGCGTGTCCTACGAGCTGGACGCCATCGCCGCCACGGTGATCGGCGGTACCAGCCTGGTAGGTGGCGTGGGCCGGATCAGCGGCACGGTGATCGGCGCACTGATCCTTGGGGTCATGGCCAGCGGCTTTACGTTCGTGGGCGTCGACGCCTATATCCAGGACATCATCAAGGGCTTGATTATCGTGATCGCAGTGGTGATCGACCAGTATCGCAACAAGCGCAAGTTGAAACGCTGAAGCGGATTGCAGCCCATTGCAGGTGGTGCATCGACCACCGTCTTCGCGGGCAAGCCTTGCTCCCACAGTGCAAGTCGGTCTCGAGCCGTACACCTGTGGGAGCAAGGCTTGCCCGCGAAAGCGTCGGTCGCCACAGCGCAAGATTTCAGTCAGCTCACACACTCCCACAGTGCAAGTCGATCTCGAGCCGTACACCTGTGGGAGCAAGGCTTGCCCGCGAAAGCGCCGGTCGCCACAGAGCAAGATTTCAGTCAGCTCACACACTCCCACAGTGCAAGTCGGTCTCGAGCCGTACACCTGTGGGAGCAAGGCTTGCCCGCGAAAGGGTCGGTCGCCACAGCGCAAGATTTGAGTCAGCTCACACACTCCCACAGTGCAAGTCGGTCTCGAGCCGTACACCTGTGGGAGCAAGGCTTGCCCGCGAAAGCGCCGGTAGCCACAGCGCAAGATTTCAGTCAGCTCATACACTCCCACAGTGCAAGTCGATCTCGAGCCGTACACCTGTGGGAGCAAGGCTCGCCCGCGAAAGCGCCGGTCGCCACAGCGCAAGATTTCAGTCAGCTCACACACTCCCACAGTGCAAGTCGATCTCGAGCCGTACACCTGTGGGAGCAAGGCTCGCCCGCGAAAGCGCCGGTCGCCACAGCGCAAGATTTCAGTCAGCTCACACACTCAACATCTGTAGCGGCCAGCGCCGGGTGATGTCATCGACACGCCCGGCGCTGAGGTTGAAGCCCGCCATCCACTGCTGGCTCAGGGTCAGCCACTCAGGCAGGTCAGGCTGGCTGGTCTGGCCCAGGTCCGAGCTGTACAGCACTCGCGGCAACTCCCCCAGCACCGCAGCGAAATCGTCGGCCGGTTGATAGCCCAGTAGATAGGTGAGGGCGGTCTGCTCGATGTACAGGAACGGCAAATCCCCCAAGGCTTGCAGCGCTTTGGCGTCGAGCCCGGTCAACGGGTTGGCCGGCTGGTTGAGCATCAAGCGTGGCACCCCAAGGCGATCCGCCGCTTCTACCAGCCGTAACACCTCAGGCCCGTTGGCATGCCCGGTGGAAATCACCAGTGGGTAGTCACGGCTCATGCGCAGCAGATCGAGTGTGGCGGCGGTGAGCTGGCCGCTGTTGTCGCTGACGGTCAACGGCTGGATCGGCCGCTGGCCGAGGATCGGGTGGCTAAGGGTGCGGGCCAGGCGGCTACTGTGCTGGCGCCCGGTGACGGTGGGCAGGTGCACGATAAAGCGCAGGTCGGCATCGTGCTGGCACAGCGAGCGTTCGACCACGCGGGTATCGAGGCCGCCGGCGATTTCGTTGAGTACCACCGAGCCGGACACCGGCAGGCCGCGGGCGCGGGCTTCCCAGGCCTGGGCGGCAGTGCAGCCGAGGTGATTCTTGAGTACGACCCAGCCGTTGTGCTCGCGGTAATGCTCGCCGACAGCGGTGGCGCTGTGGCGGCGCAGGTAGGCATCGGGGCCGGCGTGGTAGTGCACGTCGATGAAGGTTGCGTGGGTGATGTTCATGGTGAGGGCCTGTCTGGAAGTTGATGTCGACTGGGCGAGCCTCTTCGCCGCCGAACGCGCACCCTTGCTCCCACAGTGCGCAGCGGCCCTGAGTCGTACACCTGTGGGAGCAAAGCGTGCTCGCGAAGAGGTCGGTGCGGCTGGCGCATAGTCTGTTCATGATGCGCTTTGTGCGGTCAGGCGCAGATGTTCCTGCACCCACGCCCAGACCCGCGCCGGGTGTTCGATATGCGGGCGCATGCCGCTGCCGGGGATGCTGGCGGCGAGGTGTCGGGTGGTGCGCGGGAAGCTGATGTTGCTGGCGCGTACCAGATGCGATTGTTCGCCGTAGAGGCTCAGGAGTTTGCCGGGATAGGCGTGCACGGCATCGCGTACATCGAGTCGTTCGAGCAGGCCAAAGCCGCGTTCGAGCCGTTCACACGCCAACGCATCCGCCGTGGGCCTGGGCCGTGCGTCATCCCTGTCGCGAGCAGGCTCGCCCCCGACAGGCCGGGGCTGCGCTGGGCGGTGGGCGAGAGAGGGGCCGTCGGGGGCAAGCCCTCTCGCTACAGAGTCGCCTGCGGATGGGGCGATCGTTGCGTTGGCACCTGCGTCTGCCGCCACCCAGTGCTCCAGCCAGCGCAGGGCCTCGGTCAGCTCGCCAGCGGCGGCCAATTGCGCCATATACCCCAGCCGCTCATCCAGCTGTGAATCAGCCTGGGTCGGCGCGCTGATCAGCAAGGTCGCCGGTATCGATGCGGCCCAGCGGCTGGCCAGCAGGCTCTGCACCACCGCGCCGCCCAGGGCGCTGCCGGCCAGTAGCTGGATTGGCCCAAGCCCTTGGAGAATCCGCCGCCAGGCATCGGCAAAGGTCGGCAGATCTTCAGGCGCCGGTTGCAGTGACAGGCTGTCGAAGATCATCACGCGATACCCAAGCGCCACCAGCCGCTCGGTCAGGGGCGCGAAAAACTGCCCTTCGTCCCAATACGGCATGACCGGCGCCATGACCACGGCCAAGGCGGGGCCATGGCCGTGGCTGACGAAGTTGATGTCGCTGGCGCCTGACACCGTGCCACCGGCCTGTGCGCCGATCGAGGCAACAACGCTCGATTCAATGCGGCCGCGACCACTCGCCGCCGGTTCAGCGAAAGGCTTCATAGGCATAGCCGCGCTCCTTGTTGCAGCGCGCTCCGGGCCGCCGCGACGATCTGCTCGACCAATTGCCCTGCCGGGAGAATATCGTTGACCAGGTCCACCACCTCGCCGGCCCAGATCGCCCGCACATCGAGGTTGTCGTCGCGTAGCGCTTGCGCATAGTCGTAGGCGACGCTGGCGGCCGCACTGCTCAGCAGATGCTCTCGGCCCAGCCAGCGTTCAGTGAACTGATTGGCCAGGGCGCGGCCGCTGTAGTGCTCCGGCCAGTCGATGCCGCGGATCTGATCGAAGCCGCGGGTGCGCACGGTATCGCTGGCGATGCCGTGCACCACTCGTTGCTTGAGCCCGGTGGAGGGCAAGGCTTCGTCGCTGGCCAGCAAGCGCGTGCCCATCATCACCCCGTCGGCGCCCAGGAGCAGCGCGGCAGCCATGCCGCGACCGTCGGCGATACCACCGGCGGCGATCAGTACGGCCTTGTCGCCCACCGCGTCACGCACCGCCGGAATCAACGGCAGGCTGGCACGGCGCAGGCTGTGACCGCCGGCCTCGGCGCCTTGCACGATCAAGGCGTCGGCGCCGGCATCGAGCGCGGCAAGGGCCTGATCGACGTCGTGCACCTGCACCACCACCAGGGCGCCGGCGTCCTTGATCGGCGCGACGAAGGGCCGCGCGTCGCCGAACGACAAGGCGACCACATGGGGCTGGTACTCCAGCGCCAGATCGAGCAGGGCCATGTTCTTGGCTACGGTGAACATCACCAGGCCGACGCCCCAGGGCTGGCTGACTTCACGCATCTGCTCCAGCTCGGTTTTCATCCAGGTCGGGTCGCCGTAGCTGGCGCCGATCAGCCCCAGCCCGCCCGCTTGCGATACTGCCGTTGCCAGGCGCGCGCCAGACACTGCGCCCATGGGCGCGAGCACAACGGGGTGGGGGATGTTGAACAGTCGGCACAGTTTGGAATCGAGGGTACTCATCGGGTACAGGCTCCATTGCGGGCATCAGCGCCCCATCAGGCGGCGCGATGCTGAAAAGTGACGGCGCGGTGCGCAGGTCAAGAGGCGGTGACAGGAGTTTCCAACGCGCTGGGGATGTAATCGGTGACGCGGTACAGATGGAATTCCCAGCTGCCGGTCTCCTTGAGTTTCAGATAGCGGCGGTTGAATTCGTCGTCCTGAAACAGTGACTCGAACTCGGCCTGATCGCGCCACAGCGCCTGGTTGATGACGGTCTTGCCATCGATGCTCTTGTACAACCGACTCCACTCGAACGAGGGATAGGTACGGGCCACGTAGCCCACCGCCGAGCGCAGCACGTCAAGCGCGGCGTCCTGCTGGCCCTCGTCGACGTGCACCACGTTGACCAGGTAGATGGCGTCTTGCTCGTTGCTGGCGAAATCGCTCATGCCACATCCTCCAGCGCCGGCGAGTAGGGCTGGCGCAGGCCTTGTTGTTCGAGGCGCGGCAGCACGTCGGCGACAAAATCGTCGAGGCCCTGGTGGTAGTCCAGCCAGGTCAGGCACAGGCCGTCGATGCCCAGTTCGTTGTAGGCATTGCACTGCTCGGCGATCATCTGGGCGGTGCCCACCAGCGGCATGCCGGCAAAGCCCGCCTTGAAGTGAAAGCGAAAACGCTCGGCGTCTTCGGCGTTGGCGAACATGCCGCTCTGCACGCCGATCTCGGCAGTGACGTTATCCAGCGCGGTCTCGTCGCCGTGCTGATTGACGTAGTAGTCCAGATAGTCTTCGGCCTCTTTGAGCGAGTCCTTCTGCACCACGTAGGCGTACACCCAGATCTGGATTTCGCGCCCGTATTCCTTGCGCGCCAGGTCGCGGTAGGTGTTGATCTGCGCGCGCATGGCGTCGGGGCCGTCTTCCTGTTTGAGAATCAAAAACGCCGCATCGCAATGCTCGGCGCAAAAACGTCGGCCGCGCTCTGAGCCCCCGGCGTTCATCAGGAACGGCCGATTGAGCGGCTTGGGTTGCGACACGCCTTGGGCGATGTTGAAGAACTCGCCCTTGAAGTCGAAGGCGCTGGGTTCGGTCCAGGCCTTGCGGGCGATGCTCAGCCATTCATCGGCGTGGTCGTAGCGGCGGTCGTGGGGCAACTGGGCGCCGCCGTTGAACATGCCCATTTCCTTGCCGTACCAGCCACAGATGATGTTGAGGCCGAAGCGCCCGCCGCTGATGTGGTCGATGGTTGCCGCCTGCTTGGCGGCGAACAGCGGGTGCACGGTAGACAGATGCGAGGTGGTGAACAGCGCGATCTGTTCGGTCACCGAGGCCAGGCCGGCGGCCCAGGTGTAGGTCTCGTACGACACGCCCATGGGGTCGCTGTCGCCCCCCCAACCGCGCCAGCGACCGACCGGCAGCAACAGTTCGAGGCCAGCGCGATCGGCTTTTTTCGCCAGTTGCAGGTTCGCGGTCCAGTCGGCGGCGGCCAGGCGTTCAGGCGCCGAGGTCAGGGTGCAGCCGCCTTCGATATTGATGCCGAACACGCCGAGCTTGAGGCGGTTGGGGCTGCTGAACATGGGGTTGGGCTTGCGGGTGATTGCAGTCATTGTGCTGCTCCTTGCGGGGTGGCTTGAGGGTTGGCGTTGAGCCAGGGCTGGTCGTAGCGATGCAGGCGCCGTGCTTCGCCCAGCGACAGGCCGCGGCTGATCGACAGGATGATTTCGCGCTCGGTGCGCTCCACGGCTTCGGCGCGCTGCAGTACCGCTTCGAACTGCGCGCGGGGGATGGCCAGGCAACCGCTAGCGTCGGCGACGATGACATCACCGGGGTAGATCGCTACGCCGCTGATGCGCACCGGTACTTGCACGGCCTTGAGCTGCACGCGGTTCTTGCCGGACTGCATGAAGCGGCCGCGGCTGAACAGCGGGTAGTCGAGCCGTCCGACCGTGTCGAGGTCACGGCCGACGCCATCGATCAGGGTGCCGTTGATGCCGCGCTGGCTGGCGAAGTGGGTGAGGATGTCGCCCCACACCGTGGCATCCAGGCGGCCGTCGTTGCAGGACACGATCACCGAATCGGCAGGTACGTCATCGATGTAGTTGGCGGCGTTGCGAAAGCCGCCGTGCTCGGTCACCGGCTGGTATTGCACGGTGTAGGCATAACCGCAGCAGCGTGTGCCGGGCACTTGCTGATGCAGGCCCAGCAGGCCGCCCGCGATGCCGAGGCTGTCGAGGGCATCGCTCAGGGCGGCGGTGTCGAGGGCGGCGCAACGCAGCAGCAAGGGATCAGGGGTGGCGTTCATGAAGGGCTTCCGACGGGGTAGAGGGTGCGGCTGGCCAGGCTGTTGGCCAGGCTGCGTTCGATGATGGCGCTGGCGACCTGGCCAGTGGTGGCGGTGCCGCCCAGGTCCGGGGTCTGGCAGACGCGCCGAGCCACCTGAGTGACCGCGCGCTGGAGGGCGTGGGCCTGGTCGCTGTAGCCCAGGTGGTCGAGCAGCAGGGCGACGCTGAGGAACATCGCGCTGGGGTTGGCGACGTTGCGGCCGACGTAGCCGGGGGCGCTGCCGTGCACCGGTTCAAAGTAGGCCGCTTTGCTGCCGAAGTTGGCGCTCGGCGCCAGGCCCAGGCCGCCCATCACGCCGGCGCCGAGGTCGGAGAGGATGTCGCCGAACATGTTTTCTGCCACTACCACGCCGAAGCGCTCGGGGCGACGGATCATCCACAAGGCAACGGCGTCGACGTTATCGATGTTGGCGGCGATGCCGGGGTAGTGCAGCGCCACTTCGTCGAAAATGCCCTTGGCGAAGGCGCCGCTGTGGCGCAGCACATTGGGCTTGTCGGCCAGGGTCACGCGGTCGAAACCTTGCTGGCGAGCATGCTCGAAGGCGAAGTGGAACAAGCGCGTCAGGCCGTTGCGGGTTTGCAGGCGCAGGGCCACGCAGGCGTCATCCGGGCCGTTGCGGGTCCAGGGGGCGCCGTGCAGCTCGCGTTGCTGCAAGAGTGGTTCGAGTTCGGCCGGCACCCGGCCGTAATCCAGGCCGGCATACAAGCCTTCGGTGTTCTCGCGGATCACCGTGAAGCAAAAGCGATCGTTGCCCAGCACATCGGTCACCGGTCGCACGTTGGCGTACAGGCCCAGTTGCTGGCGCAGCTGGATCACCGGCGAGACATAGTTCAGGCCTTGGCCACGCAGGTGCTCGGGCAATTGCGCCTCGGCCTCGTGCAGTGGCTGGCTGGTGATGGCGCCGAGCAAGGTGGCGTCGGCGGCGGCGATCTGCGCCCAGGTGCGGCTCGGGACCGGATCGCCGTCGCGTCGCCAGCATTCCCAGCCGATCTCGGCGAACGTCAGATCGATGGGCAGTTGCAGGGCGTCGAACAGCGGCAGAACCGCGTCGGTGACCTGCGGGCCGATGCCGTCGCCGGGCAATACGCACACGCGATGGCGGGTCATGGCCGTGCTCCTTGGGCGTGGCGCGCCGTGAGGTTTTGTTCATGCAGGGCGCGCAGACCGTGGTAGGTCGAGGCCAATTGCAGGCGGCTCATCACTTCATCGAGCCGCGCCTGCACATCGAACGGCAGGTTGTAGGCGCCGAGCATTACATCGACCAAGGGCGCTGGCAGGTTGCTGGCGCTGACCTGTTGCGCGGTGTATTCGGACAATTGCAAGGCCTTGACCAGGTCGTGACGGTCACGGTGGTCGCAGCGATGCAGGTAGCCGATGAGCATGCCCAGCGGCAGGTTGCCGGCGCCTTTGCCCATGCCGCACAGCGAGGCATCGATGTACTCGGCGCCGGCGTCGATGGCGGCCATGGCGTTGGCCAGGGCCAGCGACAGATTGTTGTGGGCATGAAAGCCCAGTGGCGTGTGCACTTCGCGGGCGGTGCGATCGAACAGCCGCCGCACGTCGTCCGGCAGCATGTGGCCGTTGGAGTCGGCAAAGCAGATGACATCCACACCGGTCCCTTCGGCGCGCAGGGCCATGTCGGCGAGCACCGCCGCTGGCTGGGTGGTGACGTGGGTGATATTGGCGCTGACCTCGACACCGAACGACTTGGCCAGGGCCAGGGTCCGCAGGCCTTCGTCGAGCTGATCCAGGCGCAGGCACACCCGCACCATGGCCACGCCGCGCTCGGCCAGTTGTGCCAGGTCGACGGCAGTGACATTGCGCGGGTGGACCATCACGCACAGCCCCAATCGCCCCTGTGCGGCTTTGACCAGGGCGTTTATATAGTCGCCGGTCACGGCGCTGTTGGCGCCATGCTCCGGCTTGCGGATGAATGAGCCGTTGCAGTAACCGATCTCGGCGCAATGCACGCCAACCTCGGCCAGATGCGCAACGGCATTGATGGCGTAATCGGTGGTGAATTCGAAGTTGTTTCGATATCCCCCATCACGCAGCGTCACATCAATGATTCTGACTTGGCTCATGACTCGATTCCCTTGAGTGGATGCTGGTACTGCTGGGAGTCGATGGTCGTGGCGAAAGGCAATAGGGTAAATTCCCAAAAAATTGCCAGGGGGAGGAGAAAATTCCCCTTGTGGGGGCGGGGCGCCGGGGTGTTCGATAGGCGCTATCGAATCCGCCAGGCCCGCGCCTTCAGAGGGGGGCGGTCAGAGGCTGGCGCCGGCCGGGAAGCAGCCGATCAAAAAATCCATCACGGCGCGCACTGAAGGATCCTTGCGCAGCTCGACATGCACGCCCAGCCAGACATCCACGACCAATGTCGGGGCGGCGCATTCTAGCCGCTGCAGGAGTGGATCCTGGCGCGCCAGGTAGTCCGGCAGCAGCGTGACGCCCAGGCCACTGCGCGCCGCTGCGGCGCGCACCTCCGGACTGCGAGCACGCAGTACCACCGGGCGCTCGCCGACCACCTCCTGCAACCAGTCGTGCTGAGGCGAGGCGTTCATGGCCTGGTCGTAGAGGATGTAGTCGTATTGCTCGGGCGGCCGCGCGTGGGTATAGCCCGGCGCCGCATAGAGGCTATACGACAGGCTCGCCAGGCGGCGCACCACCATGTCGGTCTGAGCCGGGCGGCGCAGGCTGATCAGCAGGTCGGGCTCCGGCGCTTTGGCGCTGGCTGGGTCCTGCCCGGCGTCATCGGGCAGCAGCAGGCTGACGTCGATCGCTGGCTGTTGCCGACGCAGATGGCCCAGGTGCGGGGCGATGAACGCCGAGGCCAGTGGCGCCGGCGCGCTGATCGACAGCGGCACGAAGCGTTGGGTTTGCGAGCGGGCGATTCTACGGATGGCCTGGGCGTCCTGATGCATGCGCTGGCCGATCTCCGCGACGCGGCGGCCAAAGGCGGTGAGTTGATACTGGCGCTGGCGACGGTCGACCAGCTTGAAGTTGAGCGCCTGCTCAAGGGCGGCGATGCGCCGGGCGACCGTGGCATGTTCGACGCCCAGCTCGCGGGCAGCACCGTTCAGTGAGCTGACGCGGGCAAAGGCCAGGTAATGGCGCAGGTTTTCCCAGTCGAACATGCTCGGTTCATGGGCGGCGGGCGCAGTTCGTCCAACACCGGTTGGCGGGAGGGTAGTGGTCATCGGGAGATTGCTCGGTTACGGGTGGAGCGGGCGCTATCTCACACCCCGTAGACCGCGTTGCGCAGGAGCCGGGCCAGAGCCGAGTCCGTTGTGTTTCCAGCTGTGTTGGTGAGGGCGACCCCGCTCAGGCGCTTGAGCGGATCGACGAACCAGGAGTGACCGCCAGCGCTGTGCAGGCGCCAGGTGCCGATCGATTCCGGGCTGTCGGCGGCCAGCGGGTCGCGCAGCACCGTAAAGCCCAGGCCGAAGCCGCGACCGGGCCAGCCTTGCAATTGCAGATCGCCGGTCTGGATGGCGGCCATTTCGCCGATCAGCACTTTGGGCAGCAGCACGCCGCCGTCCTGGCGCAGGGCCTCGAGCAGCAGCAGGTAGTCATCGGCACAGCTCAGGATGCCGTCCTTGAGCGGATGCACTGCCTGGCCCTTCACGAATACCGGGCCGGGGCCGGGCCGATTGGCCACGACATACCCCGTGCTGCGTAACTGCAGCGGGCCGATGACATAGCGTTGCAGGGCCGCTTCGAGGGAGCCGCCGGCGAACTGGGCGATCACGCCAGCGAGTACGTCACTGGCCATGGAGTAGCCCCAGGCGCTGCCCGGGCGATAGCGCAGCGAGGCCATGCCGAGTTGACGCAGGGTGTAGGGCAATTGGGTGTCGTCGGCAACGCTGGCATCCTGATAGGCCTCGGCCGCGACAGCGGCGGCGGGCAGGCGTCGGGGGAAGCCGGCACAGTGGCTGAGCAGTTGCCGCACGGTGATGACCGCCAGGCTGCCATCGGCCAGCAGGGGCGTGAAGTCCGGCAGCCAGCGATGAATGTCTTCGTCGAGGCTCAAGCGCCCCTCACCGACCAGAGCCATGGCCGCCACCGAAACCAGCAGGCGTGAGAGGCAGGAGAGGCGGAATACGGAATCGGCCGCGACAGGCGTGCCGTGGGCAGGGTCGAGCACCCCCACATCGCGCTGGTAGATAACCTGTCCGTCCAGTGCAACACGGATCTGCCCGCCGATCAGATGACCGCTGCGCAACGCCGATTCGATCGCTGCATCGACGCGGCAGCCAATGGCCCCAGCGCTGAGCAGGTCGTAGGCGTACACCGTACGAAGCGGGACATTGACGGACATTTTCAATCCAATTGAAACAATTTTGATAAAGCGATGGTAGCGGGGGGCGCAAGCGCAGAAACAGAGGGTACACTTCCGATCTAAGCGGATGTTTGTGTCCGCAATCAGGGAGTCCTGCAATGGACAAGCTCAATGGCATCACCGTGTTCGTGCAGGTGGCTGAGAGTCGCAGCTTCGTGGCCACCGGCCGGGCACTGGGGGTTTCGGCCTCGGCGGTCGGCAAAAGTATCGCGCGCATGGAGCTCAAGCTCGGCGCCCGGCTGTTTCACCGCAATACCCGCAGCATCAATCTGACCGCCGAAGGCGCCATGTTTCTGGAGCGCTGCCGGCGCATTCTCAACGAGCTGGAGGCCGCGGAACAAGAGTTGTTCATGACCTCCGAGTCGCCCAAAGGGCGCTTGCGGGTGAGCATGCCGCAGGTGGGCAACGTGATGTTCGTGCAACTGGCGCGGTTCATGGAGCGTTTTCCGGAAATCCAGCTCGATCTGGAGTTCACCGATCGCCTGGTAGACGTGATCGAAGAGGGTTTCGACGCGGTGATCCGTACCGGTGTGCTCAACGATTCACGGTTGATGGCGCGGCGTCTGGGCGACTTCGCCTTTCACATCATCGGCGCTCCGGCGTACTTTGAGCGCTTCGGTGTACCGAGCAGTCTTGATCAGTTGAGCGAGCACCATTGCCTGCATTACAAGCTCGCTTTCAGCGGCAAACTGGAGCGCTGGCCATTTCGCGATGTGGCCGCCTCGGTCGAAGCGAAGATTCCGGTCACCATGGTCTGCAATAATATCGAGATGCTCATCCATGCCGCGCGCATGGGCCAGGGGCTGGCCTGCGTGCCTGAGTTCTCGGTGCGCAAGGACCTTGAGGAAGGGCGCTTGCGTTCGATCATGGCCCCGCAGCTGGATCGTGCCCTGCAGATGCAGGTGGTGTGGCCGTCGAGTCGGTTCCTGACTCCAAAATTGCGCGCGTTCATCGATTTCATCTGTGAAGAGGGGTTGTAGGCCGTCAGGTGATTGTGCAGCGTTCAGGCGCGGCTCTTGGCGGGCAAGCCTTTGAGTCGTGCAGCTGTGAGAGCAAGGCTTGCCCGCGAAGAAGCCGATACAGCTGAGATCTATTTCAGGAATCTCCCATCGTCGAGCATTGTGAGGCACAATAGCCGCAGACTTTTTTCGGGATTCGCAATGTCCAGATTCACAGGCTTCGGCTTGCCCCGTGCTGCGGTGGCGCTGGCGGCCGTGCTGGCCAGCCTGGCCGGCTGCTCCAGCAACAAGCCAGCCATCTATGATCATGAAAACTTCGACGAGTCGGGGACCTATTCCCGTACCTACCCGGTGACCGACGTAGCGTCCTGCGAAGCGGCGCGGCGCGCCTTGCTGAGCCAGGGCTACATGATCACCAGCAGCGACCCCAAGCTGGTCAGTGGTCACAAAAGCTTCCAGCAGACCGGCGATACCCACATGGAGATCAGCTTCAATGTGGTCTGCGCCACCGATGGCGGGCATGGTGCGACCATGTTTGCCAACGCCCTGCAGGACCGCTACGCGCTGAAGAAAACCAACAACTCGGCCAGCCTCGGGGTCGGTGTGCTGGGTTCGGTGTCGATGCCGATCGGTTCCACGGATGATTCGATGGTCAAGGTGGCCAGCGAAACCGTGACCTCGGACAAGTTCTATGATCGCTATTTCGCCCTGGTGGAAAACTTCCTGCCCAAGGATGCCAAGCCCAAGCCCACCGTCGAGGTAAAGCCCAAGGACGAGTTGGGCGTGCCTGAGCAGCCAGCCGAGCAAAAGCCTGGTGCGCAAGCGGCGCCTGTCGTGCCTGTGCCGGCAGCGGTGCCTGCTTCGGTAGCGCCTGCACCTGCGGCGGCGCCTGTGCTGCCCGCAGCACCGGTAAGCCCGGCGGCCTCGGTGGTTGCCGCGCCTGTGGCCACGGGCGCTGCGGCAGTCGCGACCACCGAGCCGGTTGCCACGCCCGTACAGCCGGCCGCCGCTGCCGCCGGCGCGCCAGCCCCGACGGTTGCCAGCACTGTGAGCTCTGCCCCCGCAGCGTCCGCGCCGTTGACCTCGACCCCAGTCGTTCCGGTAGCGCCAGCGGTGCCTGCGCAATTGCAGGCCGTGGATGAAACCGTGCAGTCGCAGCCGGTGGTGCCGCCGGCCGATCTCGAGGCGCCGATCTCCACCCAACAGCAGGCCAGCACACCTTGACGCTCAGTGCCCGGCAGCCACCGCATGCCGGGCACTTCACGCCATTAGGCTCTTCGATGAAACCTTTTTCTCCGGGCCATGATCTAGTCTCTGGCAGGTCATCCAGGAGAGCGTCATGTACCGGTTTTTCGAACAATTGAGCACTAGAATCGCCGCCCCCTTCATCCAGAAAGAACGCCGTCACAGCAAGGTCTGGGAATGTCAGTGCGGTCAGTCGATCTTCTTTCGCAACAGTCAGTGCCTGGCCTGCCAGGCGGCGTTGGGCTACTGGCCCCACCGCGGGATGTTGTCGTCGTTATCAGCGGGCCCTGAGCTGGGTACCTGGAGCCTGGATGCCGAAGAGCAGGCGGGGCTGTTCCGTCGCTGCGCCAACCTCGATACCCCAGCGGCCTGCAACTGGCTGATCCCGATGAACGACAGCGGCGACCTGTGTGTCGCCTGCGCGCTCAATCGCACCATTCCCGATCTGTCGGTCCCGGAAAACGCCGGTTACTGGTGCAAGGTCGAGACCGCCAAGCGCCGCTTGGTCGCCCAATTGCTCGACTTGGGCCTGTGGGTGATTCCCAAGACCCAGGACGAGGTCACAGGGCTGGCCTTCGATTTCGTCGGCGTCGACATCAGTGGCGTGGCGCCGACGACCGGCCACGCTGACGGCCTGATCACCCTGGACATCAAGGAAGCCGACGACGCCCACCGCGAGAAGGTCCGCCTGCAGATGCGCGAACCCTATCGCACCCTGCTCGGGCACTTTCGTCACGAAGTCGGCCACTACTACTGGGACCGCCTGATCGCCGACAGCAAGTGGTTGGAGGATTTCCGCAATCTGTTCGGCGACGAGCAGGCCAGCTATGCCGATGCGCTGCAACGCCACTACGACCAAGGCGCACCGCTGGACTGGCAGGAACACGCCGTGAGCGCCTACGCCACCATGCACCCATGGGAAGACTGGGCCGAAACCTGGGCGCACTACCTGCACATGATGGACGCGGTGGACACCGCCCTGGGCTTTGGCATGAGCGCCAAGCAGATGGACCTGGACTACCAGCCGTTCCCGCTGGAAACCCTCTACGACCCAGAACACAAGAGCGGCCCGGCGTTTCTGGCGTTCGTCAATGCGTGGATCGAGCTGGCCGGGATGCTCAACGAGCTGTCACGCTCGATGGGGCAGCCGGATTTCTACCCATTCGTACTGCCGCCTGCGGTGATCGCCAAGCTGCACTTCATTCACTTGGTGATCCAGGACGCCGGCGGGCGTGCTGATGAAGTGCTTAACGTCTGACCCCTGCGGTACCCCTGCCTCGGGAATGTACGGCTTCGCGCCGCACATCCCTGGGGACACCCATGATATTGGCCAGCAGCACCGGTCTCTTAGCCGCCACTCAAGCCCCGCAACTGTCCTTTACAACCCCAACACCATCCGCCGCTCAAACCCGACCCGGCCTTTATAAGCCTCACCCTGATCCACCCAGCCCATCGCCGTATACAACCCCAGCGCTGCCTCATTCCCCGCATCCACCGACAACTCCAGCCGTATCACCTGCGGCCACACCTTGGCCACAGCCGCCGGCAACTCCGCCAGACACGCGCGCCCAAGCCCGCGCCCCTGCTGGCGATAATCCACCTGCAGGGCATTCAGCGTCGCGGCCTGCGCATGAGCCCAGGGTGCAAGCATCTGCCCGCGCTTGATCAGCAGAAACGCCAACGGCACACCCTCTACCAACAGCGCAAAGCCACGCACCGCATCCTCCGACAGCCCCACGAGGCCGTACAGCGCGCTGGCGATATCGCCGCTGAAATCCTTTTGCTCGGGCGTCACCTCGATGTCCAGCAACTGCTCGCGCTGCTCGGGTGTCAGGTCCAGATAATCGACCAACTGCACAACTACCACCTTAAGCACTGTTTTGAGGGGCAAACAGGGTCGCTCGCCAAGGTTCCCCAACGCAAGCGGCAAGTGCCTGAAGGCCATGGAAATTTTCTCTGCGATCAGAGGTTGTAACTTCTCGCCAGACCGGTACAATGGCCCCGCTCGCCGCCAGGTGAGCAGCGCGTTATGGTGACCCCATCGGTCCCCCCGCATCGATTACCCGTGAACCTGGTCAGATCCGGAAGGAAGCAGCCACAGCGGGAACATTGAGTGCCGGGGTGTGGCTGGTGGGGTTGCCTCCATTCTTAAAACTCGTTGTAAAACAATGAGTTGTCAGCTGAAAAATCTCGATGTGTGACAGCGTTTAGGTACACCTAGATGGTTCACCTTGCTGTCATTTTATATCTTCTGAATCCGACATTCCAACGTATTCCAGTTCACGCCCCGCGTTCCGTAGACTTGGCTCCTAAGAAACTTGATCGCACAGAGTAGGAATTTCATAAAAATTAGGTATAGTGGCGATAATGCCATTACGCGATTTTTAAATCGTTTAGTAAGGCCACATGACTGTTATTTAAAAAATATTAAGCTGGGATGCTGGAGAAATTATCTTGAGTCTGATCGTGGATGTGGTCTCTTTTCTTGCTAACCTGTTGACCGTTGTAGCGTCCACTATTGCTATCTATTTATTTTTTGCAAAGGGTAAAGAGATCTCTACTGTGTTCTCTCTATTGGTTAATTATACTTTTCAGTTGTCTATTTCTGAGATAAAGGAAAAGCTTGAGCGATTAAATGACTATAATGCCAAGGATCCGGGCAGCGGTGATATAATTGAAAATATTTTTCATGAGATAATTGGTCAAATTCGAGGGAATGATAAGCTTAAGGGCCATTTTCACGAGTTAACAGAGAGAATGGAAGAGCTCGCCTCAAACAGACGGAAGCTCACAGAGCCTAAAAAGCGTGCAGTTGTCAGTGAGTTGCGAGAGAGGCTGAGAAACCTGAATGTTGCCAATATTGATAGCCTGATGGGGGGAGAAAGGGTATGAGCAAGATCGTAGAAGCCATCAATGTGATGGTATCTAATCAGGATAAAATTGATACTGCGCTACAAGGCGAGTACGCATCAGAAATTTTCTTTAGCTATCAGAATAAGCATAAGTGGTCAATTGTAAGAAGTGATGCCGATGATTTCTATCTTCATTATTATCCTATAAGAACCTCTCTTGCAGAGTTGGCTGAATGGCCTGATGAAGCTTGGCATAATTTCGGCGGAATGGTTTCATATAACTCAAAGGATCTTGGTACTAAAGAGGCTAAAGAGTCGCTCCGGGAGCTTTATACAGTAGTGAAAGAAAAGGTTTTTGGTATGGATGATGTTTTATCCGATATTATAAATAGTGACGCGGACTGGTAGTAGTTACGCCTGTTGCAACGAGGCTGGGGTTCTGGGATCACGCCATATATTTTGAGTGGTTCACGTAAGGATGACGACCATGAAGGCAATCGCTGCAACTTTTCTTTTCGCTGCTCTGGCAGGTTGTGCAAACCATGAACCCGACCCGTCCCAACTGGCGATTAGAGATGATGCACAGTGCCAGTCCTATGGGGCGAAGCCCGGATCAGATGCCTACGTGCAGTGCCGAGTGAGCTTGGCGAACCAGCAGGGACAAGCGAACGAAATGCGTCGACAAAGGGCACTTCAAATACTGATGAACCAGCAGGGGCAGAAGCCACAGTAGCCTTACAAGTTGCAACCTGTACCCGCCAAGCAGCAGACCAACTGCATTTCCAATAGCGTAGGACAAACCGTCTACACAAGTTGCCAATAGACTTTCTGCGCTGGTAGTGGCGGGGGCGAGTATGTCGAGGTACGGCAGGACGGTGATGGTGAGGCCGCTGGCCAGAGCAGTTGTCTGGATGTCAAAGGATGCTCTTGCCCTGCGGGCAAGTAGCCACTACTCTGGTGCCCCGTATTCTGAGTTTTTTGATAAGGATTTCGTATGCACCATATTATCCGTGCCTGTGCGTCTTTGGTTGCCCTTGGTCTTTCCACCAGCGTATTTGCTCAGTGGAGCACGACTATCGAAGATGACATTTTTTCGGGCGGCAAGAAGGGCATGATGCTTGCCGACATCGGTGCTCGGCAGGCCATTGCCTTTGACTGTGATGCCGACAACCTGACGGTCTCCTTTATCACTGAAGGAAAGTGGCCTGCGGACGGACGTAGCACTGGCTGGGACCTATTGATCAAAGTGGATCAGGGCAAAATCCATAAATTCCTAGCTGTGAGTGGCCAGCGCAATTCCGACCATCTTCAATACCTTGCTTCAGACAAGGCAGAGATTCTGGCTGTGGTCAAAGAAATAAAAGACGCGAAGTCCCAGATTCTATTGGGGCTGCAATCTAAAGAGTACGACTCGAAATGGTCCGGCACTGTTGACACTGCTGGCTCCACGCGCGAGGCAAACAGGTTCCTTACGGCTTGCAAGTTGTGAGGCGCTGGGATCATCTGCCGGTAAAGATCACTGCCATTAAAATGTTTGTGGCGGTAGCGCTGGCTGGGGCAATGGGCCTCGATGCCACCACCGCGCAGGCCCAGACTGGGAATGAAATGGGAAAAAATTGCAGGTCCTTCTTGAAGGATAAAATCCCTGATGGCGAATATTTCAATGCAGGTCTCTGCGGGGGGGTGTGGCGGGCGTTACAGACACGTTGAAGGTCGCGCATTTTGGGGGTCCGCAGAAGTTTCCGGTATGCATTCCAGACGAAGGTTTTCACCATGGGGCAAGCGGCTCGCATCGTTGTTAAGTATTTCGACGACCATCCAGAATCTTTAAATCGCGATGCAACGGTCTTGCTATAAAAGCCTTCGCTGCCGCCTATCCGTGCAAGTGACAAGGCCGTTTTCTGTCGACAACCATTCCCGCCGCGACAGCAACCTTGCAACTTGAAAAGCGATTGCATGGGCTGGCCATAAAGTAAGCCGAGGCGTAGGCATTGCTTAACGCGGGTCGACCGGGCCTCATGGCAGAGCTCCAAAGGGCACCATAAATAACTTCTCAGTTGTTAAAGAGCGGTGCTGCCAGAAGGCCCTGTGAGGCCAGATGGTGAGCGTTCATACGATGCACCTCCTCGGGTGTCGTCTGTTGCAGTGATGCTCAGGCTTGATCCTGAGCGGTCTTGGCTTCACGTTTGATCCTATACACCGTAGCAACGCCACAGTCAGCAAGCTTGGCCACGTCATCAGCACTCATATCTGGGTGCTTGGCTGCCAGTGCATATACTTTTTTCCAGAGATCGAAGTTTTTCGTCTTGCCTGTCGGCTTCCACTCAGGATCAGCGGCCTTCTTGTTCTCTATGCCTTGCTTGATCCGCTCAACACGCTTTTCTTGATCCAGCCGTGCCATGGTCGCCATCAGGTCCAAGAGCATGTTGTTGATCACTTCCATGATCTGTCCTGTGATGCCTTTGTCTTGCACCAGCATATGACTGGTGGGCAGGTCAGCGATAACCATACGCAGGCCCTTGGCCTTGATCGTGGTCTTGAGCACATCCCAGTCATCCTGTGAGAGTCTCGAGAACCGGTCCACGCTTTCGCACAGCAGAATTTCACCTGACTTGGCGGTATCGAGCAGACGCATCAACTCTGGTCGGTCGACCTTGGTCCCGCTGATGTTCTCGGCATAGACGCCGACCACGCCCAAACCTTTCTCGACTGCAAACGATTCCAAAGCCACTTTGGCACGGAGTGCATCTTGATCCTTGGTCGAAGCTCGGAGGTACAAATGGGCGTTCATGGTCAACTATCCTTTGGCATCTTTGTCGATAGGCCAATGATAGTACGATCACATAGCTATCGCTAAGACTTTTATGATAGTGCCCGACAGGCGGTTATCGCACTACCGTACGAGTAGACTGCTTTGATAGCCGGTTTGGCGAATTACAAGCGAGCGCTGAGCCACCCAAGGTAGTCATTGCCAGCGTGCGTGAGCACGAGGTGATTATGAGCGGTGGATTTGTAGTCTCGGGTGAGGTGCCTTGTCAGTAGCAAGGAATCAATGACTGCTTGGTCATCAGGACTGAAGTGAAGCCAATACTTGCACCGGAAAACTAACAGCAAGACGCGAAGTTGGTCCCGCTGGGAGTCCTTCACCGGACAGCAGCCAAGAGAAAGGGCTGTAGGTGATGCTCATGGTTCACTCATCCAGCAGTTCAACAGTGCGCGACCTTTATCCGTGATCCGCACACGCAATTCACTGCCTTGCTCGCTCGGAATGAACTCAGTGGTCAAATGACCAGAGTCGATAAGGCGCTTTACCCATTCAAGGCAATCACCCTGCAACGTGATCCTGCGGCCTCGGGCGGCCTGTGTGAGCAGAATTTCAGAGAAGGACATTGGGGCGGGCATTCAGGCAGGTCCTTTGCTGGATTAGTTCGAGCGTTTTGGTGCAGAAAATCATAGTTGGAGCGTCGGTGACAGGATCGGGCCTAACCGTTTCTGGCCAGAGTCCCCGGAATTAATGGGCTACACGCGTGCTACAACTTCTACGGTCTATCAATTCCCTACAGAAAATATGGTATTGAGCCTATTTCTGGGGGTTATTTGGGGTTATTGGGGGTTATTGTTCTTCGCTAATTGCAAGGCTTGTATTGTAGACTTGTGTTTACGATGATCAGCCCGGACAGCACCCATGGAAGTCATAACGGAAAAGTTTTTGCGAAAAGCTGATAATCGCTTGATCGATGAGGACGTAGCCTTACACCAGCGACCTTTCCACGTTATGGCAGACTGGATGGACGAACAAGGGATAGCTGGTGATTTTTTAGATGAGGGAAGATGGAAGCCCCTGATGGCGGCGTACAAAAAACTCTACCCAACCGGCGATTTCTCCATGCCGGGGCTTTTATCCGCTGGTGTAGCGATTCGCGACAGAATGTACCCGGTACATGTCGGAATTGGATTCGGTACTGTGAGTATCGATCCACTGGAAATGATCACAATAACAAGAGAGGAACTTTCCTCAATATTCAATACCAATCCTCAGGAAGGCTGGAAAGCTCTCTATGGGGTTTGTGATCTATGGGATTTTTCATACAGTATTGATGACTTGCGATTTAACGGCTCTCCGGCCACAGACCTTCTTAATAATGCAAGGTCGGCAATAACAGCTACAGCTCGCACCCTGTTAGGTTCAACAAACATAGATTCCGCTGTGCAGTCATGCTGTCTTGCTGCTGAATTATCGATAAAAGGTGTTCTTGCAATTCTGGGCGTATCAGAAAAGACAATAAAATCTTTGTCGCATAATTTAGTGAAAGCAGCCGACCTACTAATAAGTATGAGATCAAATGGTAACGATCAAATGCTTAGAGATGCTTGCAGTAATTTCCCCAATTACGTGAGCACCCGTTACTCCTCTCACGGACTCAAGCGTGTTGAGCTAATGGCACTTGCGATGAGGTCACAGTTCGTCGCCGCTGAGGTTTTGCGTAGAGTTTCCGAAAGGGATTTCGCGAGCGACATCTATACTGCTACGAAGCAGGCTCGACCCAAGGTATAGAGTAGTTAAATAAGCATGGCATCTGACGGAAGGGAATCTACTCTGCATAGCGTCCGCTATGGCGAAATGTCATGTGCTCTTAACTGGTCAATCAAAGGCTGATGCACGGTCAAGGCAAGTCAGCACTACAGCGGCGCTGTGAGGTCATTCACCAGTGAAGGTTTACCCCACCTCACGGTGGACGAATCGACCTATGACCTCCGGTCGAACACTATCCAATAAATGAAATCACAGAAAATCTGTCTTTGATCTTGATCTTGATCTTGATCTTGATCCTCTCTTTTCGTGCAGAACACGAAGTGCGGTAGCACTCGTCACCCACGAACAAGGTGATAACCCGTATGCCCGGCATACTATTCCGAGCAAAGGCACCAGCAAGGGCGGTTTTGTGTCGACTACTTTTATTGGAGGGTGATTCTGTGCTGAAGTCTTCTGTGGTGCGAAGTCACCAGAGTTTAAATCTCAGACGTTGACGTCTGACGTAATTCCTTTCATATGTAAGGGATTTCAACAAGTGCCCGTATTACGTGGCCTGTAGGCAATATCTCTCATAACTTTTTAAGTAAAGCTACGCGAAGGTCATGCTGCGAGTGAAATACTTTCACCGGATTGCACAGATGCCTTGCTGGGGCTGTACCACGCTTTCAGTGCCCCCCTTGTTCGCTGTCGTAGCTACGATAGACCAGCGATGGGTTGATCAATATTTTGATTTCCCCTTCTCTCATGTTGCCTGTCTGCTCGGCCATCTCAAGCACGTCGTCCACTTCGATGCCAAGATATCTGACCGTGTTTTCCAGCTTGGTGTGACCAAGACGTATCTGTACTGCTCTGATGTTTTTCGTTCTCCGATAAATCAACCATGCCTTGGTCCGTCGCATCGTATGAGTACCATATGGCACTGGGTCGAGGCCGATGGAGCTTACCCAGGCTTTCACTATGCGCGAGTATTGACGCGTGGATAGGTGCTCGGAAGTTGTTAGCCGACTGGGAAACAAGAAGTCTCCGTTTCTGAGTCCAGCCTGTATTACCCATTCCTCCACAGCGAGTCGCGTCTGCGCAGTGATCTCGAATTGGGCGGGCCGTTTTGTCTTCTGCTGCATCACCATTGCCCTAGCTACAACGTGATTTCCGTGCGCGACATCACGAACACGTAGCTTCATCAGATCGCATGCACGAAGCTTGCTGTCGATTGCTAAATCGAAAAGCGCTAGACACCTCACGTTTTGCGCAAGCTCAAGCCTGATTCTGATGCCCCAGATGTCTCGCGAGCGGAGCGGTGATTTTTGACCAACCAGCTTGCCTTTATTCCAGGGCTGGTACGAGGTAGCAGTTTTTGCGTTAATGTCATTACCTCCGTTTATGGAGGTTTAGCATGACCCTGTGCAAGAAGGGCAGCAGTCGGCCAGAAGCGGACATTAAGATTCAAAATAACTTGGGCTCAGAGGGGAGCGAAGCTTCCTGTTGCAACTACGGTTGAGCGAAGTCAAGTCGCAGCAATCATTCATTGACCAAGTCTTCAGTAAGCCACGGCTTAGCGCCTTGAACCGGAATTCTCGATGCCTTGATTCGTTGTATGCGGATAGGATTCCATTGATGTATGAGGCTTTGCTCATAGCCCTCCGCGTTCGTAAACAGATCCTCGCCGATCTCCGCAATAAATAGACTAAAGCCAGAGCGAAGCAACCCCATGAGAAGGTGTTGATAGCCGGCGTTGTAGCGAGCGGAGCCCTTGTAACCACCCGCTTGATTGGGGCCAAAGTACTTGGCTTTACCAATATAGTAAGGTCTTTCTCCATCGTCAGGATGATGAAAAACGTAAAGGCAATATGAGCAAGGCAGCGCCTCGCATGCGTTTTCTTTTGTGAAGTGCCGCCAATTCAGTTGCATTTGCTGATGCTCAACGCTAGGCATAGTCGGCCTGCTGTAGTGGTTCAGTTGATGGGCTTGTAGGGTGGGCAGATGGGCCATCACAATATCGCCCCCAAGCCGTTCATATGGACCGCCAGTGCTTGGCCAAGGTAGCTCGGGCCAAAGGGGCTTTTACAGTGGCCCCAGGATAATCAAAGAACAGAGCGGCGCACTGCACTAGTTGGGCTTTGGGGGCCACGGAGCGCCGAGTGGCGTTAGCTTGTCTTTGATTGCTGCTTCAATAAACTCGTCACTCGTATTGAATTTCTTGTGAAGCTTAATGAAATCATTGGCATCCATGCCGAGATTGTAGAGTAAACCTGCTTGGGCGTATTTGCTCAGTCCCGGCAGGTCTGGAAGCACGTTTATAAAAGAGTCTTTCCAAACGCCCACTGCTTCTGGGCCAAGCTCAGTCATAATAACATCTTGAAAGCCTATTTTGGCTAACTGAGTTTGTGCTTTGACGCGGGCATATTTCTCTTTACTGGTGAAATCCACAGGTGGCAGTTGGTTGATGGCATCCACTGCCAATTCAAGCCTATCTAGCTGCTGGCTCGCTTTCCAGTAGGCGTAGACTTAGCTCGCAACCGGAATTTTGGGAGCGACTTTTTGGAGGATATCTGATAGATCTCCTCCAAAGGAAGCTATCCGGCGATATTTATCAGCATCTGTGCCACTCCCACCCAGCTCAAACTCAATTTGCTGCAGTCGCGTCATGCTATAGGCGGAATATTCGGGGGAACAGGTCTGCACACAAAGCGAATAAAGATCAGCAAAGTCTTTGGCCCACGCTTTGTTTGGATTAGCTCCGACGACATCGTTAATTCTCGTAGTTGCTTGTTTTGCCGACGCAATCCTAGCTGGATCGTTTGTTGAGTTTTGAGCCCCCCCAATTACGGGGGGCTCTCCCCCAGGCATTGGGATGGTGACGCCGACAGCCATATTTACGCTGCAGTTCTTCCCAGGCTTTTTGCCACCCAGACCGCACATGAACTCTTCAAACTCCCCCCAGAATTCATCAGTGTTGTGCCAGACTATTTTTCCCAGATTTTTTGGCGTTCGCTCGACTTCCCGCCAAACCTTGTCGAAGATGTTGTTGCTCTTCTTCACGACTACAGTTTGCACCGTGCATTGCAAGTTGCTCTCGTTAATCACTGTGAGTGATCCCGTAGCACCTTGAGCGTTCGCGCAAGCTATAGGGAACACCGACCTCTTCGCATAGTCAACTTTGTATTTATATCGGTAGCCATCGGAGCCTAATTGTTCACAGACGGCAGAGCTGGGCATTGTTCTTGGGTCAAGCGCCCAAAAAATGTCATTCATGTTGCCAGTGAGGCCACTAATTAGCCCAGACGTCGAAGATGCGAAGCTGTCTCCAACACAAGTTATTTTAGTTCCGTCCGGGGTGACAATTTGTGTAGTGTCTTGGTATCCAAACTGTTCGGCTAATGAATTCTTAATTTTCCAAGGTAGCGCCGTCCATGTCCCCGTTTGCTGGCCATCACTCATGGAGCCTAGAAAAACCGCAGAGGGAAACTCTCCTCCGTTGGGATATAAGAAAATCTTCAATGGGCCATCCGAGAAATCGCCACCCTTAGATGTTCCATATATGACAGGCTTACCGAAAATGCTGATAATGACAGGACCCGACACCGCGAGGAGGTCTGAAAATTCGCCCTTTATCGACATTTGGCTTTGCCGATTGAGGAGTGAGCCTTGTCCTTTGGGACGGCCGTTTTCAAAAGCGCCTGTATAGATGAACCCTGGCCACGTGTCGGAGTAACCCATGATTGCGCCCGGCATAGGCGGTATCCAAGGGCCGCCAAATACCAAACGGCCTTGCCCGTGAGCTTTCCCGTTAAGAACCTCACCTTGGTAGTTCTGGATGGAAATATATTGATCACCTTCGACCTTTATTCGCGCTTCCTTTTCCTTCCATTCCTTAACTGCTATACCGGCTGTATTGGGTGACAAGCCATTCACGAACTCGAGAAAATCAATGTTTGCGGCAGGCTCGGTGCCGCCTGATGCAAGTGGAATTTGGGAAAACATCGAGAAACTCATCGCACATAACAGTGTTCCAAAAAGGTTCTTCATATCGCTCTCCTCGACACAAAATCCAATCATAGGGCGAAATACCTAGCAACGTGGCGGCTACCGTTGTCTGCTCTTTCGCAAGTGCGGCGTACGCTGCTTCGCTTGGAGCATTCGCTGTCTTCTCTTGTGTCGCACGCAACTTGAGCTCGTTTTAGGCGTCGGCCAATCCTTCTAAGATAGCCAACCCTTATGGTGCGTAAGCGAAGTCACCATGGTTATCGATGTAAGCACGGGCACAATGGGTATCGAAGGTTGAGATGTCCGAAAGCGGCTCAGGTGACCCTTTAGACCATGCGTGAATTTCCTGAATAATCGCCATTCAGCGTCTTCCTTGACGTTGCGTCACACATATCTAACAACGTTCCACAGAGTGGCAATTTGTTACCTATATGTCTAGTGAGAATCAGAAAAATGGGCAACCTTGTCCTGCATCTGGCCGGTAGGGCGCTCCATAAGAGGCAGCTATTGGCCGATTTCTGCCTGTCGCCATGGGCTGAAACCAACCCGTAGCGGACATTCATAACGTTTGACAAAACAGGCGTCCATCATGCCTAGCGCATTGGGCACCTTTTGGATAAAAAGGTTAGGCATCAGCATGTTAAGCCACTGTTGAACGTGGGCCTTGTCTAAGATTCGGATATTCCGCGAGCATTGTTTGCGCTAGGTTGAAGTCGTTGGACGTGGAAAAGATATAGCGCTCGCTCCATGCAATCTGCAGGGAGTTGAAATTCTCAACATTAGCAACTGAGTACTGCACTGGCTTGCCACTCAAAAGGGAATCGCTCATGGCAACGATTCCTTCGGGATCAGCTCCATCTTCCGCTCTTCGCGTGGCAACCAATGACCGTGCGCCACGGTGAACAAGATCGGTCAGAGTAGGGCACCACATTGCCAGAGCTCGAGTAGGCGAAAGTGGAAGGTAGATTTCAATACCAGGAGTCGTCAGTCCAAGGTTCCCTCGAAGAGCCCGATCAATCATGTTCTGACGCGTTAACGGATTGTCGCTTAGAAGGAATGGACGTTGTCTTGATGTCGCAGCGAGAACCCAGTCCTTGCCTAGAAAGTGATCTGCGTAAATTGAGGGGGCGCTGAAGACAATCCTTGCGGTCTGTTCCTTCGAATCGCTCTCCGGAATATCGCGAAGAAGCTCTTCGGCCTGTGACCCAGGCGCAATTTGATCGCCATTCTGCTCGAAGTGTTCCCTCACCATTCTGGGGAACGCGTTCCACTCCTCGCGAAAGGTCTTGGTTCTGGTGAGTTGTACCGCAAGGAACGAGGCCAAGATGTGCTTTTGCTCATCCGCAAGGCTCGAGAGCGAGTCAGCATCGAGGATCGTGCTGATCACTAATTTGGCATGCCCTTCTAATTCAGAGAGCCACGGCTCGATAGATAGCGGCTGGCCTTGATACTCAAAGTCGTAGAACCGATTTTCACTGGCAAGATTCTTTGTGTTTGAAGGAAAGCTTCGATTCGAGGACTTGTCATAGACCCAGACCTGATCTTTCTTTCCGTTACCGAAGTTCCGCATGAGGAATTGCGGCACGTAGTGCTGAACTTTTGCGATCGTCATCTCAGCTGTGCTCTCGTGGTGTGCTTAGAGGTGGCGCAGAGAATGAGACGTGGCCCAGACGCCCTGTGGCCTTCTAGATTCGAAAGCTGTATCGATGACGCTACCCATTTGCCGTCACTGTGTCCACCGTCTGCTTCTGGCCCAGAGTGTGTAAAAACGCCCGGACAAACCCTTGCTATGATTTCTGAGATATTCATCGCGAGGGGAACCCATGAAACGGTTTATCCAAGGTGAACACCGAGGCCAAAGCACCTTGCTTCCCGAAAGCCTAGACGACTACGTCGGCGATACTAATCCGGTGCGCGTAGTCGATGTCTTCATCGATGAACTCGACCTTGCTACGTTGGGTTTTGATGGCGTCATTCCAGCCGAAACCGGCAGACCTGCATACCACCCAGGGATCCTGCTGAAGATCTATATTTACGGCTATCTGAACCGCATCCAATCGAGCCGACGCCTTGAGCGAGAAGCCCAACGCAACGTCGAACTGATGTTGCTAACCGGGCGGCTCATGCCCGATTTCAAAACCATCGCGAACTTCCGAAAAGACAACAGCAAGGCCATTCGCGGCGTCTGCCGCCAGTTCGTTTTGCTCTGTCAGCGGTTGGGCCTTTTCGGAGAAACCCTGGTCGCCGTCGACGGCAGTAAATTCAGGGCGGTTAACAACCGTGACCGCAACTTCACCAGCGCCAAACTTAAACGGCGGATGGAAGAAATTGAGTCGAGCATCAGCCATTACCTGGCTGCACTTGATGCAGCTGATCGGCAACTGCCAACTGCCTCCGAACCAGACGCTACGCGCCTCGCAGAGAAAATCGCGAAGCTTGAAACTCAAATGAAAGAGCTTCGACTGATCGAATCTCAGCTCAACAGTTCGCCTGACAAGCAGGTCTCGCTGACCGATCCAGATGCCCGTTCGATGATGACGCGTGGCAACGGAATCGTCGGCTACAACGTGCAAACAGCGGTCGACACCCAGCACCATTTGATCGTCGCTCACGAGGTCACAAACGTCGGTTCTGACCGCGACCAACTCAGCTCCATGGCGAAGCTCGCGCAGGAAGCCACCGGCTCAGGAGCATTATCGGTCGTGGCTGATCGGGGCTACTTCAAAGGTGAAGAAATCCTGGCCTGTCACAACGCCAATATCAGTGCCTACGTGCCAAAGCCGATGACCTCAAACGCCAAGGCAGATGGGCGACTCAACAAAGATGCCTTCGTTTATGACGCAACGAAAAACGAATACACGTGCCCGGCTGGTGAGGCACTGATTTGGCGATTCTCCAGCGTTGAGAAAGGCATGAATATGCACTGCTACTGGAGTTCGAAGTGCCAGAGTTGCACGCTGAAAACTCAGTGCACGCCAAGCACAAATAGTCGAGTAAGGCGCGGGGAGCATGAAGCTGTGCTGGAGGAAATGCAACGTCGGTTGAACCAGGAGCCGGAGATGATGCGGGTTCGAAAACGGACGGTTGAGCATCCCTTCGGGACGCTCAAACAATGGATGGGGGCAACGCACTTCCTTACTCGAAAACTTAATGGAGTGAGTGCGGAGATGAGCTTGAATGTGATCGCCTACAACTTAAAACGGGTGATGAAAATCATCGGCACCGAAGGCTTGTTGAGGGCGATGACGGCGTAAAAGCCTCGGCTTTTGCTTCTGCAAGAGGTGCCCAAGCGCTTCATAAACGCTTTGACACGTCACCAGCGCGGATCATGGTAAATGCTCGGGAAATCGCCACGCCCAAGAGCGCTGAGCTTAGGCATCCAAAGTACGAAAGTGTTTTTACACACTCTGGACCCGAAGCTGCTATTGCGTCTGTTACACGCCGAGACCAGAACGGCTTGGGCTAGGATTCGTTCGAACCTTTCGTGGATGGTTCAGTGGCAGGATTTGCGCGATGGCAAATCCCACTTCGAAACAGGTGAAGCCAAGGATCAGAAAACTGGCTCCGTGGGCTACCGCGAATAGTTGCCAGACAGCGAACAGCATCCTCGCCACAGCGTCATATAATCCAACGCTACGGCTCGGCTGTAGTAACCGCCAGAGCGACCATACCACCACCACGCTGCCCAGCAGGTTGGCGAAAAGCATGGCGGTAATGTCCAGTGTCGGTATTGGTCGGTCCAATGCAAGCATGCTGGATAGCGTGGCGAAGCTTTTAAAAACCAATCCCGCGGTCAAAGGTGTCATAAAGCCCGCAGTAACGACCAGGTCGTAGAAAGCGCTTACCCGGACAATTTGTAGATTTCTGTTTGCGCTGATCATAATGGGCTCTCACAGTTCGAACCCGCAGGCTAAAGCCTGGTGTTAGGTCCAGAGTCAACGCGAGATTGAAATTTATGAAGATCGGAGAAGTGGCAGCATATACGGGGGTCTCAGTCGACGCCCTAAGATTTTATGAAGAGAAAGGCTTGATCAAGCCGCTTCGTGCTGCCAACGGCTATCGGTTTTATCCTGAGCAGATGCTGCAACTGGTCGGGTATATCAAGTTGGCGCAGCAGCTTGGATTTTCGCTAAGAGAGATCGGCGAGAATCTGCCTTTATTGTGGAACAGTGAAGGCGCCTCCAGCGGCCTGCTGGCACAGTTATTCGAAGAGAAAATCGCTTTACTTGATGAGCGCATCGGACAAATGCGCACGCTGCGCAATCTCTTGGCCGAGCGAGCGGCGCAGGTATGCCCTTTAGTGGGCACCGGTCACGTCCCGGCGATCAACGGCAGCAACATCTTGTGATCGAGAGGGCGGTGCTAGCGCGCGCCAGGGCGGCCTTAGATATCCGCGTCGAACCCTTTTGCCGCCATCGCGTCGGTGGCAGCGGCATGAGCCAGTCCGAAGCCTATGCGAGGTAGGCTGGGAACGGAGTCTTCAAAGGCGACCAGCTTTGCTATTGGATGTCCTTTTTGGTGATGATGATTCCGCTTCCTCGGGCTGCTTCTTGCACCAAACGCGATAAATGAGTCTTTGCCGTGCTGATGTTTACGGTGGTCACATTCATCCTATCGAGCGTTCTCTATCTTCTGACAAGTCGATTGCCCCAGGAGGGATATAAGAGCCTGCCCCGGTTTGGTGTATCAGCGCCATTCGTGGCGGCTGATATGCCCTGTCGGGGGCAAGCCCTCGCGCTACAGGTGGGTGTTGGCTATCGAATGCAGGGCCTCAAGCGTCCATCCCGCCAATCAACGAATCGACCACCGCTTTGGCGGACTTGAGCGTGTGGGCCATGGCGAAGGCGTCTTCACTGGAAATCACTCGTGCGCCCATTGCGGTGTCGTGTAGCGACGCATGCAGGGAGTTGAGCAGGGCGGAGACGGTTTCCATCGCGTCGGCGATCGGGATGTCGGGGGTTACGGCGAACAGGGAGCGGTCGAGGTGGGCGTCGCCGGTGGGGCAGAAGGCGTGGCCGGGGGCTGTTGTAATCTTCGATTCAGTCATAAATGCAGTTCCAATTGTTTTTAGGAGCTGCAACCGTCCGTTACCAAGCGAAAGGTGGCAGCTGTACGCAGGTTGGTAAACCGGTCGGAACCACCCGGCAGGCCAAAGCCTCCCGCGTACAGCCGCCATAATGCAATTTGCAGACACGACAGAGCGGTCAGCAGATTGATCAAGCGCTGAAGAATTCCGAATCGGGTTACCAAGCCCGGTCGCTGATGAGCAGCGACGTCGGCACCATACCGATGACGGGGAGGGCTGGCAAGGCTGGCTATATCACAGCAGCCAGGTAGATATGAGCTGTGGCATGTACGCGCAAGGCCCGCTTGCCGAAATCCGCTTCCGAATTCCATTACGGCAACCTCGAACCTGCCGAATTACCTGATTCGGCAATATTGTGCCGAATTATTGCCGCAATATTGCCGTATTATCGCCGTATCACTATTATCGGCCCATTGCCCAACACCACCCCAGGGCGCCGAGCCGAAGCGACAATGATCATGGCGAACAAACCCAACCGTAGCAGCCTCATCGAGTTCTTCCGTGCTCGCCCGGAGTCCTGGCTGTCCCTTTCCGACCTGGTCCAAGCGTTCGACGTGCCCGAGCGAACCCTGCGCAGCTGGCTCGGCGCTGCTCTGCAGCAAGGCGATCTCGAATCCCGAGGCAGCACCAAAGCCCGTGCCTACCGCCTCGCTCGGCCCGCTGTGTGGGCAGCGCCGCCGCCATCAGCGGCCTACGAAGTCCGAGAGTCCGGTACCGAGGCCGTGTTCTCCCCGCGCAGCGCCGAGATCATCCGCCGTGTACGGGGCCCCTTGTTCTCCCGTAATCCATGTTCCTATCGCGAAGATTGGCTGCGCGGATACCAGCCAAACATCACCCACTACCTGCGCCCCGAAGACCTGGCCCTGCTCCACGAAAACGGCCGCCGTGCCAGCGACGAGATGCCGGCCGGCACCTACGCGCGCAAGATCTACAACCGCCTGCTCATCGATCTCTCCTACAACTCCTCGCGCCTGGAAGGCAACACCTATTCGCTGGTCGACACCGAGAAGCTGGTGCTGGAAGGCATCGCCGCCGACGGCAAACTCGATATCGAGCGGGTGATGATCCTCAACCACCGCGAGGCTATTCGCTATCTGGTCGACGGCATCCATTCGCTGGAGGCGACCAGCGACAATATCCGCACCCTGCATTACCTGTTGGCAGAGGGGCTGGTCGCGCCGGGCGAGGCGGGCAATCTGCGCGATGACGGCGTGCGGATATCGTCCAGCAGTTATATCCCTTGGGAGGGCAAGGCGCGTCTCGAAGGTCAGCTCCATCTCATCGCCAACACTGCCGCCCAGATCCGCGACCCTTTCGAGCAAAGCCTGTTTCTGCTGGCGCATGTGGCCTACCTGCAGGGCTTTATCGACGTCAACAAGCGCACTTCGCGGATGGCCGCGAATATCCCGCTGGTGCGCTACAACTTGGTGCCATTGTCGTTCGGCTATATCAGCACCGAGGACTACGCCAGCGCGATGATCGCGGTGTATGAACTCAACGAGATCGGCCCGCTGGCGGACCTCTATCTGTGGTCGTATATCCGCAGCTGTGGACGTTACGGTGCGGTGGCGGAGTCAGTCGGCATCGATACGCTGCGCGTGTTGCATCGCCAGCAGAGAAGGGCGCTGATCGCTCGCGTCGTCCGAGAACAGCTACACGGTGAGGCGCTGGAAGGGGTGCTGGCAGATGCGATCAGCTCACTACCACCAGAGCAGCAAGACAAGTTCATCGAGGACACGCGTTACGATCTGCAGCATCTGTCGAACGTGAGCATTGGCGGCATGGGCCTGACCCGCGCCCAGCTGGAGCAGTGGCTGGCTGAACGCGGATAACCGGACGGGAAAAATCGCAGGCAATAAAAAACCCGCCGAAGCGGGTTCTCCCAAGACCATCCCAACATCCTGTCGGTGGCCATCCGGGCCATGGTCGATCGTCCTTGATCCAGCAGCGCTGCCTGCGTTGCTGTTGATGGGTCTAGATTACTGCTTGGCCCCTGTCAGCAACAGAGCCAAACACCGCCGCGTCGTGTAAGCCTTTGGCTATAGCGTGCGTCGTCAACCGGCAAGCCCTCAGCGCCGCTTGCCGTTATCCAGCACCCGCGCGGCGATATCGTCCAGTGCCACCACCTGATTCACGCCGCCCAGCTTGATCGCCTCGCGGGGCATGCCGAACACCACGCAACTGGCTTCATCCTGGGCGAAGGTCTCGGCGCCGGCGTCATACATCTCCTTGAGCCCGCGGGCGCCGTCGTCGCCCATGCCGGTCATGATGATGCCGGTGGCGTTGCGCCCGGCGAAGCGCGCCACCGAGCGGAACAGCACGTCCACCGAGGGCCGATGGCGATTGACGTGGGGGCCGTCCAGCACCTGCACGTGATAGAAGGCGCCGCTGCGCTTGAGCACCATGTGCTTGCCGCCGGGAGCGATCAGCGCCAGGCCCGGCAGCACGCGGTCATTGTTACGGGCTTCGCGCACTTCAATGGCGCACAGGCTGTTGAGCCGCTCGGCAAAGGACGCGGTGAATTTTTCCGGCATGTGCTGGACGATCACCAGCCCTGGGCACACCCTCGGCAAGCGCGTCAGCACTTGCTCCAGCGCCTGGGTGCCGCCGGTAGAGGTGCCGATGGCGACCAGGCGCTCGGTGGTCTGCGCCATGGCCTGGCCACTGGCCGGCAGGATCACGTCAGCCGTGCAGCGCGGCGGGGGCGCCACGGCGGGCCGCGGCCGGGCCTGCAATACGCGCAGATTGGCCTTGGCTGCACCGCGTACTGCGCTGAGCAACTCGGCCGCCGCTTGCTGGAGGAAATCCTTGAGGCCGCTGCGCGGTTTGGTGATGACCTCGACGGCTCCGGCGGCCATGGCCTGCAGCGCGGTTTCGGTGCCTTTTTCGGTCAGCGACGAGCAGATCACCACCGCGGTGGGGCGCTCGCTCATCAGTTTGCGCAAAAACGTCAGGCCGTCCATGCGCGGCATTTCGATGTCGAGGATGATCACGTCGGGCCAGCGCTTGGCCATTTTATCCAGGGCGAACAGCGGATCGCTGGCGGCGCCCAGCACTTCGATATCCGGCTCGCCTTCGAGGATGCCCTGGATGACCTGACGGACCACGGCCGAATCGTCGACCACCATGACTTTGATCCTGTTCATCATGGTTTGCGGTAGATCGAAGGCGAGATGACGTCGAGGCTGTCGCACACGCCGTTGAGGCTCTCGGAGTGGCTGACCAGAAAGTACCCACCGCGGCGCAGGTGCGGCAACAGGCGCTGCACCACTTGGCGCTTGGTGGCCATGTCGAAGTAGATCATCACATTGCGCAGCATGATCACGTCGAATTCGCCTAGGCGCGGCAGCGGTTCGTTGAGGTTGATGCGGGTGAACTGCACGCGTTCGCGCAGGCGCCGTTCTACCAGCAGGGTGCCGGCCTGGCGGCCGATGCCTTTGAGGCAATGGCGGCTGAGCAGGTCGTGGGACAGGTTGCGCGCGCGCTCCATGGGGTAGTGGCCGGCGCGGGCCTTGTCGAGCACCTGAGTGCTGATGTCGGAGGCCAGTACTTCCCAGGGGCTGTTGCCCAGGCCGTCGGCCAGGGTCATGGCGAGGCTGTAGGGCTCTTCACCGCTGGAGCAGGCGGCGCTCCAGATGCGCAGCGGCCGCGTGCTGGAGGCGTGGGGCAGGACCTGCTCGCGCAGGAAGTCGAAATGCTTGGGCTCGCGGAAGAAATACGTCTCGTTGGTGGTCAGCATGTCCAGCGCCATCAACGACTCGGCGGCGCCTTCCTGGCTGCTGATCAGGCGAAAATAATCGCCATAGCTGTTCATCTCGTGATGGCGCAGGCGCTTGGACAAGCGGCCTGCTACCAAGGCTTTTTTCGCCGGGCTCATGTGGATGCCGGCGGTGGCGTGCAGCCAGGCCTGAAACTGCTGGAATTCCCTGTCCTTCAGGGCGACGCTGTTCATGCGGCGCTGTCTGCGGTGACATTCGACAGCACCGCCATGTCCTCGACGCTCAGCACATGATCGACATCCAGAGCGATGACGAATCGCCCGTCGATGCGCGCCATGCCGCTGATGAAGTCGGTGCGGATGCGCGAACCGAAACTGGGCGGCGGCTCGATGGCCTCGGCGGGAATGTCCAGCACCGCCGACACTGCGTCCACCAGCAGGCCGAACACTTGGCGTTCGCCGTCTTCGGCCTGTACTTCGATGATCACCGTGCAACTGCGGCGGCTGATCTTCGAGCGCGGCTGGCCGAAGCGCGCCGCCAGATCGACCACCGGCACCACGGCGCCGCGCAGGTTGATCACGCCACGCACGTAGTCGGGCATCATCGGCACCACGGTGAGCTGGCCGAACTCGATGATCTCCTTGATGCCCGGGATCGCCAGGGCGAACAGTTCGTCGCCCAGGGTGAAGGTCAGGTATTGGTTGTCCTGGCTATCGCTGGCCGGGATTTTCTCGGCGGTACTCATGGTCGCGCCCTCAGAAGTGGGTGAATTCGGCTTCGTTGAGTTCCAGTGCCGGCTGCGCGGCGCGGGGCTTGGCGCGTGCCGGGGCAGGGCGCTGAAGCTGCGTGCGAGGGCGGGCTATGGGCGCCGTTTCACTGCTCTCGGACTCCAGCGTGAAGAAGGCCATGGCGCGTTGCAGTTGCTCGGCCTGGCTGCTCATTTCCTCGGCGGTGGCGGCCAGTTCCTCGCTGCTCGAAGCGTTCTGCTGGGTCACCTGATTGAGCTGGACCATGGCAATGTTGATCTGCGCCACGCCCGCGGCTTGTTCTTCGGACGCCGCACTGATTTCCTGGACCAGATCGGAGGTCTTGGTAATTGACGGTACCATCTCGCCGAGCAAGGCGCCGGCGCGTTCGGCCAGGTCGACACTGCTGGTCGACAGTTCGCCGATCTCCTGCGCGGCGATCTGGCTGCGTTCGGCCAGTTTGCGCACTTCGGCGGCGACCACGGCAAAGCCTTTGCCATGCTCCCCGGCGCGGGCGGCCTCGATGGCGGCGTTGAGGGCCAGCAGGTTGGTCTGGTAGGCGATGTCGTCGATGATGCCGATGCGCTGGGCGATCTTCTTCATGGCGGCGACGGTCTGATCCACTGATTTGCCGCCTTCGCCGGCTTCGCGCGCGGCCTTGCTGGCCATGCCGTCGGTGACCTTGGCGTTGTCGGTGTTCTGGTTGATGCTGGCGCTCATCTGCTCGATCGAGGCGCTGGTTTCCTCGACGCTGGCAGCCTGCTCGCTGGTGGCCTGGCTCATCGATTGGGCGGTGGCGCTGACCTCTTCGGAAGCACTGGCCAGGCCGTCGGCGGCGTGACGCACTTCACCGATGATGCGTGACAGCTTGCCGACCATGTTCTGCATGGCGCCGACCAGTTGCCCGGTTTCATCGCGGCTGGTGACTTCGAGGCGCGCGGTGAGGTCGCCTTCGGCCAGGCGCTGGGCCAGTTCGGCGGCCTGCTTGAGCGGACGGGAAATGATGCGCGACACGAACCAGGCCATGAACAGCCCCAACACCAACGCGGCGATCAGCACACCGACGATGGCGATGCGTGCACTGGCGTACACCCGGTCGCCCTCGGCACTGGCGGCGATGGCGCCATCATTGTTGACCTGCACCAGGCGCGACAAGCTGGCTGACAGCCGATCGAACACCACCTTCGAAGGGCCATTGAGCAAGGCGCGGGCCTGCTCCGTCTGGTTCTGCCGGGACAGGTCGAGCAAGCCCTTGCTGTTGTCGAAGTAGCTGTTCATGTCGGCACTCACGGTGTCGTACAGCTGCTGCTCTTCAGGGCTGCTGATCAGGCCGCTGTAATCGCTCAAACGTTTTTGCGCGTCCCCGCGTGATTGGGCGAGTTGGCCTTCGATGGTGACTTTGTCCTGGTCTTCGGAGAGCACGTGGCGTGCTTCGCGGGTGCGGTATTCGGACATGGAATAACGCATGCCGGAGGCCGTGCGCATCGACGGGATCCAATTGTCTTTCATGTCGGTCGAGGTCTCGTTGACCTTGGCCAGTTCGATGATGGAGAACGCGCCCATGACGACTGTGAGCGACAGCACGGCAATGAACGAGGTCAGCAGCTTGGTGGAGATTTTCAGGTTGTAGAACCATTGCATGATGAACGTCCTTGGGACTAGCCCGGCCTAGAAGGTGTTGCGAGTAAGAGAGGAGTGTTCGATCGCGCGCGGCCTGTGCTGGCTGTGCTGTTCGATCAAGGTCTTGAGCAGGGCGGGAATGTCGAGGATCAAGGCCACGCTGCCGTTGCCCAGAATGCTCGACCCGCTGATGCCGCGCAGGCCGCCGAACAGCGGCCCGAGCGGTTTGATGACAGTCTGGTGTTCGCCCATCAGGCGATCGACCACCAAGCCGGCTTTCTGGCCTTGGGCCTTGACTACCACCACGTTTTCCCGGCGCGGCAGGTCGCCGTCCAGCGCCAGGTGTTCACGCAGGAACACCAGCGGCAGAACTTCGCCACGCAGGTCGATATGGCCCCGCTCGCGCAGGGTGTCGCGCTGCCCGTGGGGCAGCTCGATGCATTCGTGCACCACGTCCAGCGGCACCACGAAGCCGCCGCTGGCCACTTCTACCAGCAGGCCGCTGATCATCGCCAGTGTCAGGGGCAGGCGGATGCGCACCGTGGTGCCCAGGCCCGGCTGGCTGTAGAGGTCGATGCTGCCGCGCAGGCTGGTGATGTTGCGCTTGACCACGTCCATGCCGACGCCGCGCCCGGACAGATTGGTGACGGCTTCGGCAGTGGAAAACCCCGGTTCGAAAATCAGGTTGAGCAGTTCGCGCTCGCTGGGCTCCACGGCGCCGATCAAGTTCTTGTCGCGGGCCTTGGCGAGGATGCGCTGGCGGTTGAGGCCGGCACCGTCGTCGATCAGCTCCAGGACGATGCTGCCCGAATCATGGAAGGCATTGAGGTGCAGGGTGCCACGGGCGGGCTTGCCGGCCGCGACTCGTACGTCGGGGGCTTCGATGCCGTGGTCCATGGCGTTGCGCAGCAGGTGCATCAGCGGGTCGCCGATGCGTTCGACCAAGGCTTTGTCGAGCTCGGTGTCGGCGCCGCTGATGACCAGTTCAATGTCTTTGCCGAGTTCTTCGCTGACGTCGCGCACCACCCGCTGGAAGCGGTTGAAGGTGTCACCGATCGGCACCATGCGCATGGCCAGGGCGCCATCGAGCAACTGTTCGACGAGGCTGGCGACCACCGACGTGGCTTCGCGCAGGTGTTCGTCGCCTTGTTCGCGGGCCAGCAGCTGAGCGCCGGCACTGGCCGTGATCAGTTCGCCAGCCAGGTCGATCAGGGTTTCCAGCTGGTCGGCGCGCACGCGGATAAACCGCTGGCTCTTCACCTCGCCAGTGGCTTTGTCCGGGCTGCTTGGCGCCGTGGGGTGTTCGTTCAGGAGCGCCGGCGAGGGCTCGCGCAGGTCATCGGCGCTGACCGTGCCACAGCGCACCAGGGCGTCGGTCAGCCACGGCGCCTCGGCGCCCATGTCCTGCAGCCATTGGCGATAGTGGGCAGCGGATGTGTCGGGGGCGAAGATGAACAGGCGGCAATCGTCGCGCACGAATTCGAAGGCTTCGGCGAGGGTCGCTTCATCGTGTTCGGACAGCAGCCTGATCTCGAAACCCAGGTAGCAGGTCTCGGCATCCATGTGCGCGGCGGGCGGCAGCTGTTCGGCGCAGGTGACCACGCCCAGCAGTTCGCCCAGGGTGGCCAGGTAGCGCAGGAAGGACAGCGGGTCCATGCCGTTGCGCAACATGTCGGGGCCGAAGCGTACCGAGATATGCCAGGCGGCTTCGGTTTGCAGCGCGGCGTGGGTCAGGGCCGGCGCGGCGGGGTGCTCGGGTTGTGCCTGACGATAGCGGTTCAGGCGCTCACGCAACTGCGCTTCGTGGCTGAGGCTTTGCGCGGTGAGCGTCGAGCGCTGCACCGCGACCACCTCGACCAGTTCCAGCAGGTGGTCGTTGCACTCCAGCATCAGGGCGATCAGTTCACGGTTGGCCTGCACCTGGCCGTCACGTAGCCGATCCAGCACGTCCTCGACCACATGGGCGAAGCTGACGATGGAGTCCAGTGCGAACAGGCCGGCCGAGCCTTTGATGGTGTGCGCTGCGCGAAAGATGCTGGCCAGTTGGTCGGCATCCTCGGGCGTGTGTTCGAGTTGCAGCAGGGATTGCTCCATGTCCTGCAACAGTTCGCGCGCTTCGGCGATAAACGTCTGCAGGGCCTGTTCGAGGTCGATATTCACGGCGGCTGTCCTGTCAAAGGGCGTGTCGGGCCCGGTTTCCTTGGTCCTGGGAGGTGTTAATGCGCCGAGCTGAAGTGTGCAGTGAGCTGACACAGGCTCAGTACCTGCTCCACCGCAGGGCTCTGCGCCACCAGCTGCAGGCTGGCACCGGCGGCGTGCAGTTCGCGGTGCGCGAGCAGCAACAGTTGCAGGCCGGCGCCGTCCATTTCCGCCACGTCGGTCAGGTCCAGCTGCCAGCTTTGCGCGTCGGTGAGCCAGGGCAGCCACAGGGCCGCCAGCTCGGCGGCGCTGTAGATGGTCATCTCGCCGCGCACGGCCATGTGGGTGACGCCTTCGAGGCTGTTGGCGGTGATCATGGCAGGATCAACTTGGCGACCGCTGCCATCATCTGCGCCGGCTGGAAAGGCTTGACCACCCATGCCCGAGCACCGGCGGCCTGGCCTTCCTGTTTGCGGCTTTCCTGGGATTCGGTGGTGAGCATGATGATCGGCGTGAACTTGTACGCGGCGAGCTTTTTCACCTCCTTGACGAAGGTGATGCCGTCCATGTTCGGCATGTTCACGTCGCTGATCATCAGGTGCACTTTCTGCCCGGTGAGTTTGCTCAGTGCATCCTTGCCGTCGCAGGCTTCGAGCACGTCGTAACCCGCGCCCTTGAGCGCGATCCCGACGACCTGGCGAATGCTCGCCGAGTCATCGACCACCAATACGGTCTTGGCCATTAGTCCTCTCCTTAGAAGAATGTGATTGCGTGTTCGTCGGCGGCCTTGGCGGCGCTGCCGTGATGATTCTGGCGTTGTTCGCGCATGGCGTAGCCGCGCTCCATGTCGGCCATCCACGCGCGGATGTCCAACACCAATGGCTGGCCGCGCTGCTCGGCCTGTTGCAGTTCGTCGTGCAGGTGGTTCATGCGTTCGCGCACTTGGGCGAGGATCTGGCTGACGCGATCCTGGAACTGCAGCGCGACCAGCACCTGGCTGATTTCCTCGCCGATGCCGGCGCTTTCGTTGAGCAGGCCTTCGGCCGAGTCGCGCAACTGGCCGGTAATGGTGCCAAACCGTGCGAGCACGCTTTCGATGGTGTTCTGCGAGGCGCTGACGCTGTCATGGCTGCGCTCGCTGCTCTGGCCGGCGACCTCCACGAGGCGGGTGATGGCGCCGTTGATGATGTCGACCTTGGCGGACATCTTCTGCCCGGTCTCGCTGGACTGGCTGGACAGGGTGCGCACGGCATCGGCCACTACCGCAAAACCGCGCCCGGCTTCTCCGGCTCGGGCAGCCTCGATGGCGGCATTGAGCGCCAGCAGGTTGGTCTGCGCGGCGATCGCCGCCACATCGGCCGCCATGGCCCGCAACTCGCCGGTATAGGCGGTGAGGTTGCTGACCTCGCCGAGCATCTCGTCGCGGCTCTGTTGGGCGATACGCAGCGACTCGACCACTTGATACAGCTCGCTTTCGCTGGCGCTGAGCCCGCCCGCGCTATCGGCGCCATTGCCGGCGGCAGCCTGGGAGGCCTGCACGGTGTGGTCCAGGCGCCCGGAAATATCCACGAAGCGGGCGGTCAGGTCATTGATCGCGTGCTCGGTCTGGTCCCGCGAGGTATCGATCTGCCGCATCCAGATGGGCAGGGCTTGCTGAAACAGGCTTTCGGCCACCGGCCGCGCCGCGTTTTCGTGCAGTTGGGCGTGGGCGTCGCTCAGTGCTTGCAATCGGGCTTGGCCTTGGTGCTCGGCATTGCGTACCTGCCACAACGAATAAACACTGGCGGCCAAGGTCGGCACGAGCGTGCAGCCTGCCACCAGCCACCAGGAAAAAGCGCCGCCGGCCTGGGTCGACAGTACTGCACCCGCCAGGACCCCTGCGGCGATACCGGGGAGGATGACAGCAGCGGGATTGGCTTTGCGGATGGGAGTCATAAGGGGCGTCCATAACCAGGTAACAAGTGCAAGCTGAGCTTGGGAGTTACTGGGTTATCCCCTATTAGAGTAAAAACTTGACGCCAAAAGCCTGCCGTTTGTCGCTTTTTATCCAGTGGTTTATACAGGGGTTGTACAAGCCGTGAGCTGAGCTGGCTCGCGTAAATCAGCTAAAAAGTGGTGTAACGTCAGGTTTCCAAACGCGTTTTGATGATCGGTCAACAGGCCAATCCGCTGATGATTTCTCCGTTTTGCTGCGTACTTTGTACAGCTTCCTGGCCGTCTTGCGCAGAGCACCTTGCGAACGACCGCGGAACGAAATACTTCTGATAATACTGTTGATCCATACAGTGGTTGGCATTACCCTGTGGGCTGGACCTTGATACCCTTCCTGGCTGGCAAACGCTTATGACCGACACTGACCTCCTGAACGACGAACCTGACTGCGGCCCCTTTCCCACTGCCCTGGAGATGCTGGAGCAGCAGTGCGCATTGCTGGCCACCGAACTCGACGATACCAATGCCGAGTTGCGCGCCTGCCGTCAGCGTATCGCGGTGTTGGTGGTCCAGCATGGCAACGATGCCAACGAAATCGCACGCCAGCGTACCGAGTTGGTGAGGCTGGGCTGGGAGCTGTCCACGGCGAGGGTGGACGCAAGTCGGGAGGCTGCAGGGGAGGGCGCGTACGACGGGCATTGCCACGGCGCCCGGGAATGATACAGGTAGCCTGCAAGGCAAATCGCGGGCAATAAAAAACCCGCCGAAGCGGGTTTTCCCAAGACCATTCCAACTCCTGTCGGCAGCCTCATGGCCATGGTCGATCGTCCTTGATCCAGCAGCGCTGCCTGCGTTGCTGTTGATGGGCTCAGGTTACTGCGTGGACGGAGCGAGCACTAGAGCCGATCACCACTGTGGTGTGTAAGCCTTTGGCTATAGAGGGTGTCGGATCGGCAAAATGAACCGTTAAAGTGACCCTTGGCGCAGCTCGCGCACCAACGACTCACCGCTGATCTCTGCTACCGACTTGGCCCCGGTCAGCACCATCGCCACGCGCATTTCCTTTTCGATCAAGTCCAGCAAGTTGCTTACCCCCGCGCCGCCCGCCGCTGCCAGCGCGTAGATGAACGGGCGCCCGAGCAGCACACTGTCCGCGCCCAGGGCGATCATGCGCACGATGTCCAGGCCGTTGCGTACCCCCGAGTCGGCCAGAATCGCCAGTTGGCCCTTCACTGCATCGGCAATCGCCGGCAGGGCGCGGGCGCTCGAGAGCACGCCGTCGAGCTGGCGGCCGCCGTGGTTGGAGACGACGATGCCGTCGGCGCCGAAGGTCACGGCATCGCGGGCGTCTTCGGGGTCGAGGATGCCCTTGATGATCATCGGGCCGTCCCAGAACTCGCGGATCCATTCCAGATCCTTCCACGAAATCGACGGATCGAAATTGCTGCCCAGCCAGCCGATGTAATCCGCCAGGCCCGTGGGATTGCCGCGGTATCTGGAGATGTTGCCCAGGTCGTGAGGGCGGCCATTGACGCCTACATCCCAGGCCCAGGCCGGGTGGGTAACCGCTTGCCACATGCGTCGCAGCGGTGCGTTGGGGCCGCTCATGCCGGAGTGGGCATCTCGATAGCGGGCGCCTGGCACGGGCATGTCGACGGTGAACACCAGGGTGGTGACGCCCGCAGCTTTGGCGCGCTCCAGGGCGTTTTTCATGAAGCCGCGGTCCTTGAGCACATACAGCTGGAACCACATGGGCCGGGAGAGGGTAGGCGCGACTTCTTCGATGGGGCACACCGACACCGTCGACAAGGTGAAGGGAATCCCCTTGGCGTCGGCTGCCTTGGCGGCTTGCACTTCGCCGCGGCGGGCGAACATGCCGCACAGGCCGATGGGCGCGAGGGCTACCGGCATGGCCAAGGTCTGGCCGAACAGTTGGGTCTGCAGGCTCAACTCGGACATATTGCGCAGCACCCGCTGGCGCAGCGCGATGTCGGCCAGGTCGGCGACATTGCGATGCAAGGTGTGCTCGACGTAGGCGCCGCCGTCCAGGTAGTGAAACAAAAACGGCGGCAGCTTGCGTTGCGCGGCGGCGCGGTAATCGGTGGAGGCGGAGATGATCATGGGGCGGCGTTCTCTGTTGTTGTATAGGGAGAGCGGCGGCGGTCGATTGGTATTACCAATTTACAAGTTCTACGAACCAGATTAAAAGGATGGGGCGAAGGCTGTCAATTTTCGGAGAAGGGCATGGGGTTCGGACAGGTACAACAGCGGCGATTGTCGGATGACATCGTCACCAGGCTGGAGAGCATGATTGTCGAGGGCACCCTCAAGGCCGGCGAGCGCTTGCCGGCCGAGCGGGCACTGGCAGAGCAGATGGGCGTGTCGCGTCCATCGTTGCGTGAGGCCCTGCAAAAGCTGGCGGCCAAGGGCTTGCTGGTCAGCCGTCAGGGCGGTGGCAACTACGTAGCCGATTCACTCGGCTCGACCTTCAGCGATCCGCTGTTGCACTTGCTGGAGAACAACCCCAGCGTGCAGCGTGACCTGCTGGAATTTCGCCACACCCTCGAAGGTTCCTGTGCCTTCTACGCCGCTCAGCGCGCCACCAGCCTCGATCATCAGCGCCTGCGCGATGCCTTCGAAACCTTGCAGCACTGCTATGCCAGCGAGGGCAAGCTCGACCGCGCCCAGGAAGCACTGGCCGACGCCAACTTCCACCTGGCCATCGCCGAGGCTAGCCACAATGCCGTGCTGCTACACACCATCCGGGGCCTGTTCGACCTGCTCAAGCGCAACGTAATGACCAATATCGGCGGCATGTACGCGCTGCGCGACGAAACCCGCGACATGCTGATGGCGCAGCACAGCGAGCTGTTCAACGCCATTATCGAAGGCCGTGCAGAAGACGCGCGGGATATCTCCAATCGGCATATCCATTACGTCCAGGAAGTGCTGGCCGAGGGTGTGCAGGAGGCCCAGCGGGTGGCCCGGGCACAGCGGCGGCAGGGGATTTGAGTGCCTAGGCGCGCCGCCGCATCCATTCATCCACCACATCCCCCATGGTCTTGGGCGTGCCATCGACTATCCACGCCATGAACTCCCGATCGAATTTGAACGAAGCCCCACATTGTTCGACCATGAACCGTCGCACATTCTGGGTATTCCTGTAGCCGGAAGTCACCGGGGTATCGCGGGTGATAACGGCGCTGTGCCAATCGAACTGCATGCCGTGCGCTTCCTTGACCAAAACGTGTGTGCCGCGATCTTACCTTAACCGCCCCCAGTGCCGCCTTAGACACCTGAACACATAAGCTCAGACACATACGCTCATGGACAACGCTGCCCGACTGATTCATGATTTCAGCCGTTTACGAGCCTGGAACACGTCACGGAGCATTTGTCAGTGGAACACTCACGCAACACCGCAGCCGATACGGTTTACATCGTACGCATCGACGGTACCCGTTTCGGGCCTTACAGCACCGAGGTCGAGCCCAACAAGGCGTTGATCTACGAAGTGACCCTCAATGCCGGTGCCGGCGACACCCTGGAGCGCATCCGCGCCGATGGCAGTGTCGAGACCTACCTGATCACCAATACTCACTTCCAGCCGCAGATGAGCGCTGTCGAGGCCCACTACACCGTGCGCCTGCGCAAGGACTGAGTTCAGCGCTGATCGGCGCCGGCCGAGCCGCTGTAGCGTTCGATGATTCTGTCGATCTCGCCGGACATCTTCATCCGCAGCAAGGTGCGCAGGATCCGTTGCACGGGAACGTCCGGGTCGTTGCGCACGTAGCAGCCCAGGCCTTGGGCGCTCAATAGTCTGAGGGGGTGCAGCTGTTGATCCGCCGGCTGGCTGCTGTTGAACCAGTTGAGCGCCATCTGATTGCTCACAGCGTACTCATAACGCCCGGCCTTGAGTTTCATCAATACCTGCACCTGATTGCGTCCGTCGTCACGGATCAACTTGTTGCTGTCGAAGTAGGGTTGCAGATTCGGATAGCTGTAGCCCAGCACGGTACCGATCTTCTGCACCGACAGTTGCCCTGGGTCTACAGGCAGGGCATGTTCGGCGCTGCCGATCAGATAATCCTTTTGCGTGATCAGGGGCAGGCTCCAGATATAGTCCCCCGAGAGGTTGGGGCCCCATGACTGCGAGGTGTAGCAGCGAATGTCCACCTGGCCGCTTTCCATTGCCGCTTGCAGGCGCAGGCGTGGCAGCACATGGAATTCGGCCGGGGCGCCGATCTGGGCGGCGAGGCTGGTCATGATCTGGAACAGAATGCCGTCGTCAGGTATGCCATCGTCGATCTCCATCAGCGGCATGGACCAGGCGTCCGACACCAGGAAACGAATGGGTCGAGTGTCCGCCAGCGCCGTTGAAGCCCATAACATCCCGATCAGAATGCACCAAGCTTTGCGCATCTAGCCCCCGAGGGTCCGAAAACAGCAGTCGTTTGGCAGGTTATGGGGTAATACACACGTCCACTGGGTGCTTTTTGCCCCCTTGTCCGCTAGGATTAGCGGTCTTTTGCAACCCAGTCGCGATGGTTTTCGATGAGTTATCAGGTTCTTGCACGTAAATGGCGTCCGCGCTCGTTCCGCGAAATGATCGGCCAGACCCATGTGCTCAAGGCTTTGATCAACGCGTTGGACAATCAGCGCCTGCATCATGCCTACCTCTTCACGGGGACCAGGGGTGTAGGCAAGACTACCATCGCGCGGATTATTGCCAAGTGCGTAAATTGCGAAATTGGCATCACTTCGACACCATGCGGTACGTGCTCGGTGTGCCGCGAGATCGATGAGGGTCGTTTCGTCGATCTGATCGAGATCGACGCCGCCAGCCGCACCAAGGTCGAGGACACCCGCGAACTGCTCGACAATGTGCAGTACGCCCCCAGCCGCGGGCGCTTCAAGGTCTACCTGATCGACGAAGTGCACATGCTGTCGAGCCACTCGTTCAATGCCTTGTTGAAGACGCTCGAAGAGCCGCCGCCCTACGTCAAGTTCATTCTTGCCACCACCGATCCGCAAAAGCTGCCCGCCACCATCCTGTCGCGCTGCTTGCAGTTTTCCCTGAAAAACATGACCCCCGAGCGGGTGGTCGAGCACCTCAGCCACGTGTTGAGCGTCGAGAACGTGCCGTTCGAGGACGACGCCCTGTGGTTGCTGGGCCGCGCCGCCGACGGTTCGATGCGCGATGCCATGAGCCTCACCGACCAGGCCATCGCCTTTGGTGAGGGCAAGGTGCTGGCGGCGGATGTGCGGGCCATGCTCGGTACTCTGGATCACGGACAGGTCTACGGTGTGCTGCAGGCGTTGCTCGAAGGCGACGCGCGCGGGCTGCTGGAGGCGGTGCGTCATCTGGCCGAGCAGGGGCCGGACTGGAATGGCGTGCTGGCGGAAATCCTCAACGTGCTGCATCGCGTCGCAGTGGCGCAGGCCCTGCCTGAAGCCGTGGACAACGGCCAGGGCGACCGCGACCGGGTATTGGCTGTGGCGCAAGCGCTGCCGGCCGAGGATGTGCAGTTCTATTACCAGATGGGTTTGATCGGCCGTCGGGATTTGCCCCTGGCCCCGGACCCGCGCAGCGGTTTCGAGATGGTCCTGCTGCGCATGCTCGCGTTCAGGCCGGCGGGCAGCAGTGATGCACCGCCGCAAACGCTAAAGCCAGTGGGGATCAGCCAGGCCACAGCTGATTCCTCCAGGGCAGTGGCGGCACCGGCAGCAACCCCGAGTGTGCCGGTAGCCGTTCCAGCCCCAGCACAAACAACGCCTTTGCCTGTCCCTACCGAGGAGGCGCTCCCGGTGCAAGCCGCCCCTGCGCAGGCGAGTTCTGCCAGCGCAGAAGCTGGCACGGATACAGCGCCCGCTTCGCAGGCAGAGCCAGCTCCCACCGCTTCGGCGGCCGCTGGGGGGGATGATAATCGGCGGCAAGCCACCTCTTTACAGGGGGGGGCGGCGCACCAAGATCCAGTCGACGATCCGGATCTGCCTTGGAACGAGCCCGCTGCGCCAATGCAGGCCGAACCCGAGGCTTATGACGAGCCGCTGCTGGACACCGAATCCGAGCAGCCGATGCTCACTCCCATGCCAGCACCGACACCAGCCAGCGTGGTGCCGGCCGCGCCGGAGCGCGAGTCCCTGGACAGCGAAGATGAAGGCGACCGCATCGACAGCGCCGCGCACCTGCAGCCGGTGCCCGATGCCTTCGTGCCCGCCGGCATGGACCGCGACGACGAGCCGCCGCTGGACGAGGACTATTACGAAGCCGATATCGACGCTTCGAACTATACGTTCCTCGACGATCTGGCCAGCGCCACGCCCGCGCCTGCACCGGCCGAACCCGAGCCGCTGCCGGCCTCGCAGCCGGCGACAGGCCTGGCCCTGCAATGGCTGGAGCTGTTCCCGAAATTGCCGATCTCAGGGCTCACGGCCAGCATCGCCGCCAACTGCAGCCTGATGGCGCTCGAGGGCGACGACTGGTTGCTGCACCTCGATCCGGCCCAGAGCGCGCTGTTCAACGCCACGCAACAGCGCCGGCTCAACGATGCCCTCAATCAGCACCATGGGCGTACGATTACGCTGAAGATCGAGCTGGTCCGCCCCGAGCAGGAGACCCCTGCTCAGGCGTCTTCTCGCCGGCGTACCGAGCGTCAGCATGAAGCCGAGGCGTCGATCCAGTCCGATCCGTTCATCCAGCAGATGATGCAGCAGTTCGGCGCGACCGTGCGAAACGATACTATTGAACCTGTCGACGTTCCGGTGAGCCAGAACGTATAACCCGTCAACGGCGCTGCCCGAGGCGGCGCCCACTACAACCCTACTTACGAGGTGAATTCCCATGATGAAAGGTGGCATGGCCGGCCTGATGAAGCAGGCTCAGCAGATGCAGGAAAAAATGGCCAAGGCGCAGGAAGAACTGGCCAATGCCGAAGTCACCGGTCAGGCCGGTGCCGGCCTGGTCAGCGTGGTGATGACCGGTCGTCACGACGTCAAGCGCATCAGCCTCGATGACAGCTTGATGCAGGAAGACAAGGAAGTGCTCGAAGACCTGATCGCCGCCGCGGTCAACGATGCCGTGCGCAAGATCGAAGCCAACAGCCAGGACAAGATGTCCGGCATGACCGCTGGCATGCAATTGCCGCCGGGCTTCAAGATGCCGTTCTGATTTTCATGGCACTTACAAAAAGCCAGGCTCCGTGCCTGGCTTTTTGCGTTGTGCGCGCCTGCAATCGTGGGAACGTGCACCTGGCCCATCGGTCTGCTTAAGTAGTGTTCAACTTTCAGGAGCCTTCTTCATGTCCACCGAACTGACCCTCAACCAGCGTTTCGTCCTCGCCTCGCGGCCCAAGGGCGCGCCGACGCCCGAGAACTTTCGCCTGGAGCGCGTGGCCTTGCCAGAGCTGCAAGATGGCGAGGTGCAACTGCGCACGCTGTTCATGTCGCTGGACCCTTACATGCGTGGTCGCATGAGCGACGCACCGTCCTACGCCGCGCCAGTGGCGATCAACGAAGTGATGACGGCCGGCGCCGTGAGCCAGGTGACGGCGTCACGCAATCCGAAATTCCAGGAAGGCGACCTGGTGCTGGGCGCCACCGGCTGGCAGACCCACAGCATCAGTGATGGCAGTGGCATCATCCCCCTGCCAGCGGGTATTCCTTCGCCGTCCATGGCCCTCGGCGTGCTGGGCATGCCCGGCATGACCGCCTACATGGGCCTCATGCACATCGGCCAGCCCAAGGAAGGCGAGACGCTCGTGGTCGCGGCGGCGTCCGGGGCGGTGGGCTCGGTGGTCGGTCAGGTGGCCAAGCTCAAGGGCCTGAAAGTGGTCGGGGTGGCCGGTGGACCTGACAAGTGCCGCTATGTGGTGGACGAATTAGGCTTCGATGCTTGTATCGACCACAAGAGCGAGACCTTCGCCGAGGACCTGGCCACGGCCTGTGGCCAAGGCATCGACATCTATTTCGAAAACGTCGGTGGCCACGTATTCGAAGCGGTGATGCCGCTGCTCAATGCCCGTGCGCGCATACCCGTGTGCGGATTGATCGCCCAGTACAACGAGTCTGCGCTGCCCGAGGGGCCGGATCGCTTCACGGTGCTGCCGCGGCTGTTGCTGACCAAGCGCGTTCGTATGCAAGGCTTCATCGTGTTCGATGACTTCGGCGATCGCCATGCCGAGTTCTATTCGGCCATGGTGCCGTGGGTTCGGGACGGCAAGATTCGCTTTCGCGAACACGTGGTCGATGGTCTGGAAAATGCGCCAGAGGCCTTTATCGGTCTGCTGCAAGGCCATAACTTCGGCAAGCTGGTGGTCAAGGTCGCCGACGCCTGAGTATTTGACGCTGAGCCCCGGCGCCGGTATAAACCGCGTCTCGTTGTCATTGCAGGTTTCTTCGCCATGAGCTTCAGCCCCTTGATTCGCCAACTGATCGACGCCCTGCGTATCTTGCCGGGCGTTGGCCAGAAAACCGCCCAGCGCATGGCGCTGCAGTTGCTCGAGCGCGATCGCAGCGGCGGCACGCGGTTGGCGCAGTCCTTGGCGCAGGCGATGGACGGTGTCGGGCATTGCCAGAAATGTCGGACCCTGACCGAAGAAACGCTCTGCCCGCAGTGCGCCGACACGCGTCGCGATGACACCTTGTTGTGTGTAGTCGAAGGGCCGATGGACGTCTACGCGGTGGAGCAGACCGGCTACCGCGGGCGCTATTTTGTCCTCAAGGGGCATTTGTCGCCGCTCGACGGGCTGGGCCCGGAGGCCATCGGTATCCCGCAATTGATGGCGCGTATCGAAGAGCAGGGCAGCTTTACCGAGGTGATCCTGGCCACCAATCCTACAGTGGAAGGCGAGGCCACCGCCCATTACATCGCGCAATTGCTCAACGGCAAGGGCCTGGTGACCTCACGCATTGCCCACGGCGTACCGCTGGGCGGCGAATTGGAGTTGGTCGATGGCGGCACGCTTGCGCATTCGTTTGCCGGGCGCAAGCCGATCGCGCTGTAACCACCCACCCTGTTTAGCCCCGGGAACGGGGCTATTCCCTGTAGCGCGCGGTAGCAGTCACGAATCCAGTGTGCCGCCTGCCAGGGCGCACAGCTGGATCGGGTCGAGGATGTGCACTTCCTTGCCCTGGGCATCCAGCAGGCCGTTCTGCTGGAATCGCGTGAATACCCGCGACACCGTCTCCACCGCCAACCCCAGGTAGTTGCCCATCTCGTTGCGCGACATGCTCAAGCGAAACTGATTGGCCGAATACCCCCGCGCGCGAAACCGCGCCGAGAGGTTGACCAGAAAGGTGGCGATGCGCTCGTCGGCGGTCTTTTTCGACAGCAACAGCATCATTTGTTGGTCGTCGCGGATTTCCCGGCTCATGACGCGCATCAGTTGCCGGCGCAACTGCGGCAGTTGCATGGCCAGTTCATCGAGCCGCTCGAACGGGATCTCGCAGACCGAGGTGGTTTCCTGGGCCTGGGCCGATACCGGATGGCGTTCGGTGTCCATGCCCGACAGGCCGACCAGCTCGCTGGGCAGATGAAAGCCGGTGATCTGTTCGGCGCCGCTGTCGCTGACACTGAAGGTCTTCAAGGCCCCGGAACGCACGGCGTAGACTGCATCGAAGGTATCGCCCTGGCGAAACAGGTACTCGCCTTTTTTAAGCGGGCGGCCGCGGCGGACGATATCGTCCAGGGCGTCCATGTCGGCCAGGTCGAGCGACAATGGCAAGCACAGGGGAGCCAGGCTGCAATCCTTGCAGTGTGTCTGATTGTGGCCTCGCGGCGTGGCCCGTACCGCCGAGGCCGGCGATGCGTTGCGCACGATGAAGGACGCTGGATCTGACATTGTTTGATTCCTTGTGACAAACACGCATGAAAGGCAAGGTTAACCCACTGATGGTCTTCGGGCCACCGTAGCCGGTTCAGATGACCTGTGAAAACGCTGTTGACCGTAAACCGCCGTGTAGCGATCGAACACCGCGCAGACAGCCCTTACCAGCAGCCGCCCTGCAGGCAGGACCGTGAAACCATGGGGCTTCAAGCCGATCAGGCCGTCGGCCGCCAGTGCCAGCAGGGCTGGCCACTGCGCAGCGAAATAGTCGCGAAAATCGATGGCGTATGTTTTCTCGATTAGCGCGAAGTCCAACTCGAAATGGCAGATGACCTGACCGATGATCGCAGCACGCAACCGATCGTCGGCATCGCACAGCACACCGCGCAAGGTAGCGAGCTGGCCGCTGGCAAGGCGTTGCTGATACTCATTGATGTCGCTGGTGTTCTGGCAATACAGATCGCCCACGTGACTGATGGCCGAAACCCCGAGGCCGATCAGGTCGCAATGACCATGGGTGGTGTAGCCCTGGAAATTGCGGTGCAGGCGGCCTTCTTCCTGGGCGCAGGCCAGGTCGTCATCGGGCAGGGCAAAATGGTCCATGCCGATATGACGGTAGCCGGCGGCGGATAATTGCTCGATGGTGCGCTGCAGCATTTCCAGTTTTTGCCCCGGTGCCGGCAGGTCCTGGCGCTCGATACGGCGCTGGGGCAGAAAACGCTCGGGCAGGTGCGCGTAATTGAACACCGACAGGCGATCCGGTTGCAGGTCGATGACTTGCGCCACGGTGTCGGCAAAGCTGGCGACGGTCTGCTGCGGCAGGCCGTAGATCAGGTCGATATTCACCGAGCGAAATTGCAGGGTGCGCGCGGCCTCCACCAGCGTGCGGGTTTCACCCAGGCTCTGCAGGCGATTGACCGCGCGCTGCACGGCCGGGTCGAGGTCCTGCACGCCGAGGCTGATACGGTTGAAGCCCAGTTCACGCAGCAGCCCCATGGTCGACCAGTCGGCTTCGCGCGGGTCGATCTCGATACTGTAGTCGCCGGAGTCATCATCCTTGAGCGAGAAGTTCTCCCGCAGGCTGGTCATCAACTGGCGCAGTTCGGCGTGGCTGAGGAACGTTGGCGTGCCCCCGCCCAGGTGCAATTGCTCGACCACCTGCAGGAGGTCGGCATGGCAGCCCAGTTGCTGGATTTCCTGTTCCAGGCGCGTCAGATAAGGCTGGGCCCGACCGCGGTCTTTGGTGATGACCTTGTTGCACGCGCAGTAGTAGCAAATGTTGGCGCAAAACGGCAGGTGCACGTACAGCGACAGCGGGCGCAACGCCTTGCGGCTGCCGCGCAGGGCCTGCATGAGGTCGAAGCTGCCCACCTGGCTGTGGAATTGCACGGCGGTAGGGTAGGAGGTGTAGCGCGGGCCGGACAGGTCATAGCGCTTGATCAGCTCGTCATCCCAGCAGGGGGCATCGTGCATGGAGGAGTTTTCCGGTGGCGGGGCGAATGCAGCATTTTAGGCGCCGACGCCTGCGGGAAAATTGACCCAGATCAATAGTGCGCCGCTCGCTCAGTCCAGCAAGGGATTAAACAGACGAGTGCCACACGTCAGGATCTCGGTATCTTGCGCTTACAATGCAGCCTGGTGACTGCCGTTGTCCTGATGTGTCCAAGCGCGCGACCATAGCGGCCTGGCAACGTTGCCATCACCATTACGGAGCCTCACGATGAATGCTGAACGGGACCCATGGGCGCAACGCGTCAGCGACAACGGCTGGCTGTGGAATTCGGCTCAGAGCCAATCGGCGGAGGGCGAGCCGCTGTGCCTGATCTTCGCCCATGGTGCGGGCGCGCCGATGGACAGCGCGTTCATGAACACCATGGCCGAGCACTTGGCGCAACGCGGGATCGACGTCCTGCGCTTCGAATTCCCCTACATGGCGCAGCGGCGTATCGACGGCGGCAAACGCCCACCTAACCCGCAAGCGCGCTTGCTGGAGAAATGGCGAGAGGTCTATGCGCTGGTGCGCACCCAAGTGGCGGGGCGGCTGGCGATTGGCGGCAAGTCCATGGGCGGGCGCATGGCCAGCTTGCTGGCGGACGAGTTGGGGGCGGATGCGCTGGTATGCCTCGGCTATCCATTCTATGCCGCGGGCAAGCCGGAGAAGCCGCGGGTCGCGCACCTGGCCGACCTGCAGACCCGCACCCTGATCATCCAGGGTGAACGCGATACCTTGGGCAACCAGGCGACGGTGGCGGGCTATGAGGTGTCAGAGCAGATCGAGCTGTACTGGCTGCCGGCGGCCGACCACGATCTCAAACCGCTGAAGGCGTCCGGGTTCACCCATCAGCAACACCTGGAAAGCGCCGCCGACCGCGTGGCGGCGTTTCTCTATTGATCGTGGCGCGGTGATCACAGCGTGCGGGACGCATCAGGCTTGAGCAGGCGGCGTAGCTTCCATCGCCAGCAGCGGGACCAGGTCCGTACCGGTGAAGGTGCCGCTGACGGCCAGCAATGCCCCTTCCAACTCGATCTGTACCTGGCCGTCGAATTCGATTGAAAGCTTGCGGTTGTTCCAATCGATATCGACGTTGGCGCCGCCACGCATACCCTGGTCCCAAAGACCGCCAGGCAGCATCCGGGTGTAACGGCTGTAATAACCGGCGTCACCCGGTTCGAAACGTTTACGGATGACGTCGTCGCTGCGCATAGCCGGCAATCTAACGCGGATACTCTGATAGTCCGGGGTGAAGGGGCTGCCGACGGAGCCTTTCATGAACCAGCTTGATTGCTGCTCGGTCCATTCGAAAAAGGCAACGCCAGTGTAGTCCTGACCGTTCAGGTTCCAGCGCAGGATCCCGCTGGCATGGGTGTCGACGGGGGAGGGGGTGGGTGAGGTCATGATGCTCTCTCATGGCGCCGATGGACGCGGTGGTGGTTGAGCCACCACCTTATCCATCAGGTTGAAAACGCATCACTGACAGAACGGAGAGTTACGTTCGCAATGAATCCGGTATAGGCGCACTTCGACTCACCGATTGAACCGCTCCACTAGCGAATACTGGCTTTGCGCCGTGCGGGTCAGCTCGGTGCTCAGGTTGGCCGAGCTTTGCGCCTGTTCGGCGGTCACGTCGGCGAGGTCGGCGATGGTACCGATGTTGCGGCTGACCTCTTCGGCTACCGCGCTTTGCTGCTCGGTAGCGGCAGCGATCTGCGCGGTCATGTCGGTGATATTGGCCATGGCCTCGCTGATGCCCACCAGCGCTTGATCGGCCTCCATGACCCGCGCCACGCCTTCTTCGGCCTGACGGTTACCCGCTTCCATGGTGTTCACCGCGTTGCTGGCGGTGCCTTGCAGCTTGGCGATCAGGGCGTGGATCTGCCCGGTCGACTCGCTGGTACGCTGCGCCAACTGGCGCACCTCGTCGGCGACCACGGCAAAACCGCGGCCCATTTCACCGGCGCGGGCGGCCTCGATGGCGGCGTTCAGGGCCAGCAGGTTGGTCTGGTCGGCGATGCCTTTGATGACATCCACCACGCCGCCGATCTCGTTGCTGTCCTTGGCCAGTTGCAGCACGGTCTGGCCGGTTTCGCCCACCACCACCGACAGGCGCTGGATGGCGTCGCGGGTCTCGCCGGCAATCGCCCGGCCTTTGCCGGTCAGGGTGTTGGCTTGCTGAGTGGCCTCGGCGGTGCGGTGCACATGGCTGGCGACCTGCGCAGTGGTCGCGGCCATCTGGTTGACGGCGGCCGCCACCTGTTCGGTTTCGACACGCTGGCGTTCCAGGCCGGTGGAGCTGTTGTGCGCCAGTACATCGGATTGCCGCGCCTGATCGCTCAGGTGCTCGGCGGTGTCCTGCAAGCGGGTCAGGCAGGTTTTCAGGCGGGCTTCCTGACTGAGAATGGACATCTCCAGGCGCGCCTGGGCTCCCCGGCTGTCGGTATACATCTGCGCGATCAACGGATCGGAGGTGGTCTGCTCGGCCAGGCGCAGCAGGCGCTTGAGGCCCCGTTGTTGCCAGCTCAGGCCCAGCAGCCCCAGGGGAATCGACAACCCGGCAGCCAAGGCGAAGCCCCAGCCAGAGTTGAGCCACAGGCCGATCAAAAAGCCGATCTGGCTGATCAGAATGAACGGCAGCCAGTTCTCGATCACCGGCAGCCAGTGATCGCGCTGCGGCACGGCCGCCTTGCCGCGGTTCAGGCGTTCATACAGTGCTTGTGCACGGCGGACCTGCTCGGCGGTGGGCTTGATCCGTACCGACTCGTAGCCCACCACCTGGCTGCCATCGAAAATCGGCGTCACGTAGGCGTTGACCCAATAGAAGTCGCCATTCTTGCAGCGGTTCTTGACGATCCCCATCCATGGCAGACCCTGCTTGAGCGTCTGCCACATGTGTTCGAACACCGCTGATGGCACATCGGGATGGCGCACGGTGTTATGGGGCGCACGGATCAGCTCTTCGCTGGTAAAACCACTGATCTCGATAAATGCATCGTTGCAGTAAGTAATGACGCCCTTGGCATCCGTGGTGGAGATCAGCCGCTGCTGGGCCGGGAAAGTCCGTTCGCGCTGAGTGATGGGCTGGTTGTTTCGCATGGCAGAGTCTTTCCGCATAGGCTTTGCGCGGTTATCGGCACGCGCGCGGAGGAGTTGAGGAAAAACGCACGGTTTGCGCGTTTGTATTGATCCAGGTCAACGAATTGACCGATTCAGAGTTTGAGCGGATAGGTGAACAGGCCGAAATGGATAAGGTTGATCCCGAAGTGGCAGCCGGTCGCGGCAAGCAGCCCGCCATAGCGCCATGCCACCCCGTACCCGATGCCCGCCAGCGTTGCCAGCAGCGCCCAGGTCCAGCCACCGCCCAAGTGCGTCAGCCCGAACAGCACGGCGCTCAGGCTAATGGCCAGCGGCACGCCCCAGCGCCAGCGCTGCCAGCGACCGCTTAGCCAGCCGAGCAGGTAACCGCGAAACAGCAGCTCCTCGCTCAAGCTGACCAACAACAGATTGTTGGCGGCCCATAGCCAGGCGCCGGCCGGCCACTTGGGAGCCCAGGCCACGGCGTGCAACGCCATTGCCAGCCCGAACAGACCGCTCGCCGTGATCGCCAGGGTTCGCACCGTGGCCTGTTTGATCAGCCCCCAGGGCCGCGCGGCAACCGCCCAAGGACAGCACAGCAGGATCCACGCGCCGATCAGGGGCTTGTCCAGATTCAAGAAGAGCGAGAAGGGCGGCGCCCCCGCGCTCAATACCTGCCGATCGATGATCAAGGCGTTATCGAAATCCGGCACGCGGTGCAGCGCCAGTCCCAGCGCCAGGAGCACGAAGCCTCCATGCCCCAACCAGGCCAGTCGCGCCTGTCGAGTCGCGATTCCCAGCAGTCCCAGGAGCGCGATGTACGGGAATGCCGAGAAGCCGATGTGGCCATAGCACAGCGCCATGCCATACCCGGCAGTCAATAAGAGGAGGGCGATCTGACGCTGAGCCTGCATGGAGCACATCCGAATCGGAGCAGAGCGCGCAGATTAGCGATGCTGCCGAGGGATGTCTGTAGGACGTTTCCCAAGTTGATCGTGCCTGCGTGGCACGACCAACCGTTCACCCCATGTGGGGTATCAGGATGCGATCAACTGGCGCAACACGTAATGCAGGATGCCGCCGGCCTTGAAGTATTCGACCTCGTTCAACGTGTCGATGCGGCACAGCACCTGCACCGTCTGCTGCTCGCCATTTTCACGGGTGATGCGCAGGTCGAGGTGCATATGAGGCTTCAATTGGGCTCCGGTCAACCCCAATACATCAAAGGTCTCGCCGCCGGTCAGTTGCAGCGATTTGCGGTTCTGTTCCGACAGGAACTGCAACGGCAACACACCCATGCCGACCAGATTGGAGCGGTGGATACGTTCGAAGCTCTCTGCAACGACTGCCTTGACCCCCAGCAGATTGGTGCCCTTGGCGGCCCAGTCGCGGCTTGAACCCGTCCCGTATTCCTGGCCGGCGATCACCACCAGGGGGGTGCCGGCGCTCTGGTATTGCATGGCGGCATCATAGATCGGCATTTTTTCGCCAGTCGGTACGAACAGCGTGTTGCCACCTTCTTCGCCACCTAGCATTTCGTTGCGGATGCGGATATTGGCGAAGGTGCCACGCATCATCACTTCATGGTTGCCGCGGCGCGAGCCATAGGAGTTGAAGTCCCGCGACTCCACGCCTTTCTCGCGCAGATACCGCCCGGCGGGGCTGTCGGCCTTGATATTGCCGGCGGGCGAGATGTGGTCGGTGGTCACCGAATCGCCGAGGATCGCCAGCGCCCGGGCCCCGGTCACGTCCTTGATTTCCGGCAGGGGGCCGGCGATGTTGTCGAAGAACGGTGGATGCTGGATGTAGGTGGAATCTTCCTGCCACACGTAGGTGGCGGCCTGGGGCACCTCGATCGCTTGCCACTGGGCGTCGCCTGCGAACACTTCGGCGTACTCCTTGTGGAACATGGCGGTATCGACCTTGGCCACCGCCGCAGCGATTTCCTGCTGGCTCGGCCAGATATCGCGCAGGTACACCGGATTGCCATCGCTGCCCCGGCCCAGCGGTTCGCTGCTGATATCGATGCGCACATTGCCCGCCAACGCATAGGCGACCACCAGCGGCGGCGAGGCCAGCCAGTTGGTTTTGACCAACGGGTGCACGCGGCCCTCGAAGTTGCGGTTGCCGGACAGCACCGAAGCGACCGTCAAGTCAGACTGCTGGATGGCTTTTTCGATCGGCTCGGCCAGTGGCCCGGAATTGCCGATGCACGTGGTGCAGCCATAGCCCACCAAATCGAAGCCCAAGGCATCGAGATACTGGGTCAGGCCGGCCGCGTTGTAATAGTCGGTCACCACCTTGGACCCTGGCGCCAGCGAGCTCTTGACCCATGGTTTGCGTTTGAGGCCTTTCTCGACGGCCTTTTTCGCCACCAGGCCGGCGGCCATCATCACGCTGGGGTTGGAGGTATTGGTGCAGGAGGTAATGGCCGCGATCACCACGGCACCGTTCTGCAGGTTGTAGGTCTCGCCGTTATAGGTGTACTGGGCCTCGCCGGTCTGTTCAGCATTGCCGACGGCCACACCGCCGCCGCCCTCGCTTTCCAGTCGGCCTTCTTCCCTGCTGGGCGGCTTGAACTGCAGCCCAAGGAAGTCTTCGAAAGCACCCGGCACTTTGGGCAGCGGCACGCGGTCTTGCGGGCGTTTGGGGCCCGCCAGGCTGGCTACCACCTCGCTCATGTCCAGTTCCAGCGTGGCGCTGAAGGCCGGTTCCTGACCGGGCAGGCGCCACAGGCCCTGAGCTTTGCAGTAGGCCTCGACCAGCGCCACCGTGGCGTCGGGGCGGCCGGACAGACGAAGATAATCCAGGGTCACGTCATCCACTGGGAAGAAGCCGCACGTGGCGCCGTATTCGGGTGCCATGTTGGCAATGGTGGCGCGGTCAGCCAGTGGCAGTTCGGCCAGGCCGTCGCCATAGAACTCGACGAACTTGCCCACCACGCCTTTCTTGCGCAGCATCTGTGTGACGGTCAGTACCAGGTCGGTGGCGGTAATGCCTTCGTTGAGTTTGCCGATGAGCTTGAAGCCGATCACTTCCGGGATCAGCATCGACACCGGCTGGCCGAGCATGGCCGCTTCCGCCTCGATACCGCCCACGCCCCAGCCGAGCACGCCGAGGCCGTTGATCATGGTGGTGTGCGAATCGGTGCCTACCAGGGTGTCGGGGAAGGCGTAGGTGCGGCCGTCCTCGTCCTTGGTCCACACCGTGCGGCCGAGGTATTCGAGGTTCACCTGGTGACAGATGCCGGTGCCGGGCGGTACCACGCTGAAGTTGTCGAAGGCGCTCTGTCCCCAGCGCAAAAAGGCGTAACGCTCGCCGTTGCGGTGCATTTCGATGTCGACGTTCTGGCCGAACGCCTGGTTGTCGCCGTACTTGTCGACCATCACCGAGTGGTCGATCACCAGGTCCACCGGTGACAAGGGATTGATGCGCTGCGGGTCGGCGCCCGCCTTGGCCACGGCGGCGCGCATGGCGGCCAGGTCGACCACTGCGGGCACCCCGGTGAAGTCCTGCATCAGCACCCGCGCCGGGCGGTACTGGATTTCCCGGTCGGAGCGGCGCTCCTTGAGCCAGTCGGCCAAGGCATGGATGTCGGTGGCAGTGACGGTGTGGTTGTCTTCCCAGCGCAACAGGTTTTCCAGTAGCACCTTGAGCGACATCGGCAGTTTTTGCAGATCGCCCAGGGTGGCGGCAGCGTCCGGGAGGCTGAAGTAGTGGTATTGACGGTCGCCGACCTGCAGCGTTTTGAGGGTTTTCAGGCTATCGAGAGAGGGCATGAACAAACTCCTTGTCGGGCCTCACGGTCAGGGCCCATGGGTTCAGTTTCTATGCACTGGACTGCGCGAGTGTGTCGCGGGTTCCGGAGTTCCTTTATCATGCGCGCTTTTCAAGGCAGCGGGATGAAACCCCTCTGCCGGCCAATGGCCTGCGCCGACGGCACCCTGGAGTGATCAATGAATACGCTGTTTATGCACTGTCGGCCGGGCTTTGAAGGCGAAGTCTGTTCGGAAATCGCCGAACACGCCGCGCGCCTGGATGTATCGGGCTACGCCAAGGCGAAGCCGGCCAGTGCCTGTGTCGAATTCATCTGTCATTCGCCCGAAGGGCCCCAGCGCTTGATGCGCGAGCTGCGTTTTGCCGAGCTGATCTTCCCGCGCCAGTGGGCCCGTGGCCGTTTCGTCGAGTTGCCGGAGACCGACCGCATCAGCGTGCTGCTGGCGACCTTGGCCGATTACCCGGTGTTCGGCAGCCTGTGGCTGGAGATCGTCGACACCAACGATGGCAAGGAGCTGTCGACCTTCTGTCGCAAATTCGAAGTGCCGCTGCGCAAGGCGCTGATCAAGGCCGGCCGCCTGCTGGACGATCCGGCCCTGCCGCGTTTGTTGCTGACCTTCAAGACCGGCCGCGAAGTCTTCGTCGGCGTGGCCGAGGCCGACAATCAGGCGATGTGGCCCATGGGCATCCCGCGTTTGAAGTTCCCGCGCGAGGCGCCGAGCCGTTCGACCCTCAAGCTGGAAGAGGCCTGGCATCATTTCATTCCAAGGGAGGAGTGGGACGCGCGGTTACACAGCGACATGACCGGTGTCGATCTCGGCGCCGCGCCGGGTGGCTGGACCTATCAACTGGTGCGCCGCGGCATGCTGGTCACCGCCATCGATAACGGGCCGATGGCCGAAAGTCTGATGGACACCGGCCTGGTCAAGCACCTGATGACCGACGGCTTCACCTACAAGCCCAAGCCGACGGTAGACTGGATGGTCTGCGACATCGTCGAAAAGCCCGCGCGCAATGCCGCTTTGCTGGAAACCTGGCTGGGCGAGGGACTTTGTCGCGAAGCCGTGGTCAATCTAAAGCTACCCATGAAACAACGTTATGCCGAGGTGCGGCGCTTGCTCGACCGCATCGCAGAAGGCTTCAAGGCCCGCGGCATCAAAGTGGCCATCGGCTGCAAGCAGCTGTACCACAACCGTGAAGAAGTGACGTGCCACCTGCGCCGTCTCGATACGAAAAAGCCTTGATTCAGGAGTTACCCATGTCTGAAGCCCTTAGCGCTGCCACCCCTGTCGACGCGGTGCTCGACGCCAGCGGCCTGAACTGCCCGGAGCCGGTGATGATGCTGCACCAGCACATCCGCGACCTGGCGGGCGGCGGACTGCTCAAAGTGATCGCCACCGACCCGTCGACGCGCCGCGACATCCCCAAGTTCTGCGTGTTTCTGGATCACGAGTTGGTGCATCAGGAAGAGGCGGGCGGGACGTACCTGTACTGGATTCGCAAGAATAACGGGTGAGGGAGTGCGGTGATGCTGATGGCCTCTTCACCGCCGAACGCGCACCTTGCTCCCAGAGGTGTATGACTCGGGATCTCAGTGCACCGTAGGAGCGAAGCGTGCTCGCGAAGAGGCCCGCAAGCCAAACATCCTGCTCGCTACAACCCCGCTGAACGCCTAAACTGCGGCTCCGCCCAAGGAGCCTGCCATGCTGATCGTTGCTGACGAAAACATCCCTCTGCTGACCGAATTCTTCCAGGGCGCGGGTGAGATACGCCGCCTGCCTGGGCGCAGCATCGACCGCGCCGCGATCGCCGAGGCCGATGTGCTGCTGGTGCGTTCAGTCACCAAGGTGACCCGCGACATACTCGTTGGCAGCCCGGTCAAGTTCGTCGGCACCTGCACCATCGGCACCGATCATCTGGACCTCGAATACTTCAACCAGACCGGCATCCAATGGGCCAGCGCCCCCGGCTGCAACGCCCGTGGTGTAGTGGACTATGTGCTGGGCAGCCTGTTCACCCTGGCCGACCTTGACGGCGCCGACCTCAGCCGCCGTATTTATGGCGTGGTCGGTGCCGGCCAGGTCGGTGGACGTCTGATCGACGCCTTGCGCGGCCTTGGCTGGGATGTGCGGGTCTGTGATCCACTGCGCGAGCCAGCCGCAGGCGAGGTGCATGTCAGCCTTGACGAGATCCTTGCCGAATGTGACGTGATCAGCCTGCACACGCCGCTGACCCGCAGCGGCCCGGCGCCTACCTGGCATTTGCTCGACGCCGAGCGCCTGGCACGCTTGCGCCCAGGCGCCTGGCTGATCAACGCGGCCCGCGGCCCGATCGTCGATAACCTGGCACTGCGCGCCTTGCTCACCGAGCGCGACGACGTGCAGGCGGTGCTCGACGTCTGGGAGCACGAACCCAGTGTCGACCTGGCTCTGGCCGATCTCTGTGTGCTGGCCACCCCGCACATTGCCGGCTACAGCCTGGACGGTCGGCAGCGGGGCACCGAGCAGATCTATCAGGCCTTTTGTGCCTGGCAGCACCAGGCGCCGGCACTGCGCCTGTCCGATCTGCTGCCCAACGCCTGGTTGGCGGGCCTGGAGCTGCATGCCGACAGCGACCCGGCGTGGGCGCTGGCGATGGTTTGCCGCGCGGTGTACGACCCGCGCCGTGACGATGCCGATTTTCGCCGCAGCCTCAATGACGACGACGCCCTACAACGGGTGGCGTTCGATGCATTGCGCAAGCACTACCCGCCACGCCGCGAGATCGACGCCCTCAACGTGCGCATCGAGGGCGAAGCGCCATTGCTGCGTCAGCAGATGCATGCGCTGGGTATTCAGCTGGGCTGAGTCGCGACCCGAAAGTATCGGGCAGAAAAAACCCGGCGAAGGCGCCGGGTTCAGGAATTCTTGTTATTGAAGTGCTTGTGCCTGGCCAATACCTGAGGGTCACTTCCTGGGAGCAACCAGACGTTTTTCCAGCTCCCGACAGGCTTGTTGAACCATGTCTTCGGTGATCGGTACTTCGCGGCCCTGGGCGTCGATGATCGAGCCTCCGACGGCATGGTGTGGCTGGACGCGTTGGACTGGCAATGTTTCGCTCGGCTGCGATTGCAGGCTCATGGTCTCTCTCCTCATCAGATTGCGCGTAGCGTAAGACCCTGTCATGACCGAGGCATTACAACGGTCACCGACGCTTGCACGTTCTTCACAGGGGGTGGGTACAGCCCTGCAGGCGGCGACGTAGAGCGTTGCCGGGTTGTTCCTGCGCATGGACGCTGTTCGGACTGCCCTGCTTTAGCTGACTGACCGCCGCGCACGAAGTTCCGGCAGGGCGCCGCTGTCGCAAACCTTGCGACAGGGTGTAGGCTGGCCGCCCGAACCTGTGCAATGGCGTGGCCATGACCTTACTGACTTCGCGACATCGCCGCGCTCTGCGCCTGACTTTGGAGTTTGTCCGGCCTTACCGTTGGCAAACGGTGGGCGCCTTGATTGCCTTGGTCGTCACCGCCGCCATTGCCTTGTCCATGGGGCAAGGCGTGCGCCTGCTGGTCGATCAAGGCTTCGTCACCGGTTCGCCGGAGCGCCTGAACCACGCGATCGAGGTGTTCCTGCTATTGGTGCTGGCGCTGGCAGCTGGCACCTTTACGCGCTTCTATCTGGTGTCGTGGATCGGCGAGCGGGTGGTTGCCGATCTGCGCCGCCGGGTGTTCGATCACCTGATCGATCTGCATCCGGGGTTCTATGAAAGCGCCCGCAGTTCGGAAATCCAGTCGCGGCTGACCGCCGACACGACCTTGCTGCAATCGGTGATCGGCTCGTCGCTGTCGCTATTCCTGCGCAACGCCTTGATGGTCATCGGCGGCATCGTGCTGTTGTTCATCACCAACCCCAAGCTCACCAGCATCGTGGTGATCGCCTTGCCGCTGGTGCTGGCACCGATCCTGATTTTCGGTCGACGCGTACGCGGGTTGTCGCGTCTGAGCCAGGATCGCATCGCCGATGTCGGCAGCTACGTCGCCGAAACCCTGGGCCAGATCAAGACCGTGCAGGCCTACAACCACCAGGCGCTGGACCGCGAGCGCTTCGCTGCCACCGTGGAAGGCGCCTTTGATACGGCCGTCAAACGCATCCTGCAGCGTTCCTGGTTGATCACCTTGGTGATCGTGCTGGTGCTGGGGGCAGTGGCAGTGATGCTCTGGGTGGGCGGCATGGACGTGATGGCCGGACGCATCAGCGGGGGCGAGCTGGCGGCGTTCGTGTTCTATAGTCTGATCGTCGGCACCGCGTTTGGCACCCTCAGTGAAGTGATCGGCGAACTGCAGCGTGCCGCTGGCGCTGCCGAGCGTATCGGTGAACTGCTGCAGGCGCGCAACGAGATCCATGCCCCGGTCAGCGGCCTGCGGCAACTGCCGGCCCGCGTCAGTGGTCGTCTGGAATTGCAGGATGTGCGCTTCGCCTATCCGACCCGGCTCGACAAGCCTGCGGTCGATGGCATCAGCCTGACCGTGGCCGCGGGTGAGACGCTGGCGCTGGTCGGGCCGTCGGGGGCGGGCAAGTCGACCTTGTTCGACTTGCTGCTGCGCTTCTACGATCCACAACAGGGGCAACTGCTGATCGAAGGCGTGCCACTGCCGACCCTCGATCTCCAAGATCTGCGCCGCCACTTCGCCCTCGTATCGCAGAGCCCGGCGCTGTTTGTCGGTACGGTGGAAGAGAACATTCGTTACGGCCAAGGCAACGCCACCTTGGCGCAGATCGAGCAAGCCGCCCAAGCGGCCCACGCCCATGAGTTCATCCAGCAACTGCCACAGGGCTACCAGACGCTGCTAGGCGAGGGTGGGCAGGGATTGTCCGGCGGCCAACGCCAGCGCTTGGCGATCGCCCGGGCACTGTTGGTGGATGCACCGATTCTGTTGCTTGACGAGGCGACCAGCGCGCTCGATGCGCAAAGCGAATACCTGATTCAGCAAGCCTTGCCCACGCTGATGAAGGGCCGCACCACTCTGGTGATCGCCCATCGGCTTGCCACGGTACAGAATGCCGACCGCATCGCAGTGATCGATCAGGGGCGTCTGGTGGCGGTGGGAACTCATCGGCAGTTGCTGGACAGCAGCGAGCTGTATGCGCGGCTGGCGGCGTTGCAGTTTACAGCGGGGAGCATGCCGGGAGGCTGAAGGCGTCTTCGCGAGCAAGCGTGCTCCCACAGGTTCAAGACGCGAGAACGGGTTGTACTGTGGGAGCAATGCGTGCGCTCGAAGGAGCCATTCGCATCAACCTGACATCAGATCAGTCGCGATATTCACACAGGTAGGCGGTATCGACTTCGACTTTCAGCTGGAACTTGCTGTTGGCCGGTACGTTGAACTTGCTGCCCGCCGCGAACACTTCCCAATCATTGCCATCTGGCAGCTTGACGGTCAGGGCACCGGACACAACATGCATGATTTCACGTTGAGCCGTGCCGAATTCGTATTCACCAGGAGCCATCACGCCGACAGTGGCCGGACCTTCAGCGGTACCGAAAGCGATCGATTTCACGGTGCCATCGAAGTATTCGTTGACTTTGAACATGGGGCATCTCCGGGTAGATGGGCCAAAAGGGTGGCCAGTATGCCCAAGGAGGCTGGGGCCGTCATCCGCTTTTGAACAGGTCCGGCAATGCCAGCGGCAGCAGGCGAGCGGTGTTGCGGGCATCTTCCAAGGCGCGATGCTGCTGCCCGTTGAAGTGCAGGCCAGCCAGTTGCAAGGCGGTATTGAGTCCCGTGGGCCGCTGCAACTTCCGAGCCTTGGCGAAGCGCTGCTTGAGGTTGATATGAGGGACTTTGGCCAGCAGGCTGTCGATCCCGTGCTGTTGCCAGGCCAGCACGAATTGCTGACGATCGTAGTCACCCCAGCTCACCCAGGCTTCGATCTCGCCGGCGAAGCGTTGCAGCCAACGTTCGAAGGTCGGCCAGACCTCCAGCAGTGGCGCCGCCGTATCGATGTTGGCTTGGGAAATGTGCGTCAATTCGCGGCAGAAACTGGTCAGATGCGGCCTTCGCTGTGGCTTCACGAACCGCTGGAAATGATCCAGTTCACGGCCATCGCGGTTGACCAGGCTGGCACCCAGCTCGATGATTTCCATTTCGGCGACCGGCCAGCCTCCCTCATCGGTGGTGGCTTCCAGATCGATAACCAGCCAATACGGCATGGCACACTCCAAGGCGATGGGCTGATGGATCATAAGGCTGCTTGAGCGTAGAGCCTAGCCCCGAGCCGCAGTTCCCTGTGCCAGTTGTGTATCGGGTGTTGTGCCACGCTCCGGAGCGCGGCACTATCGTTCCTGAATCAGTACGGTTGTGGCGTTTTGATATTGTCTGGCGCCATAAAAACGCCTAGATTTAGTGCCCTCACTCTAGCCCAGGTTCCTCTCGTGCAGCTCAGCTCTCTGCGTGTCGCCCAAGTTGCGCTGTTCTGGTTATCCGCGACCTTCTTCAGCCTGCCTGCCGTAGCACAGCAAGAGGTGCGTATCGGGGCCGCGCATTTTCCACCCTATACCGTGCGTCCGGAGAGCGGCGCCGACACCGGATTGCTGCCCGAGATGGTGGCCGCGCTCAATCAATTGCAGAGTGACTACCACTTCGTCGTGGTGCCGACCGCCTTGCCGCGGCGCTTCCAGGACTTGAAGCAGGGGCGGATCGACCTGGCCATCTTCGAGAACCCGCAATGGGGCTGGCAGGAAATCGACCACATCAATGTGGATCTGGGCCTGGAGGATGCCGAAGTGTTCGTGGCGCTGCGCAAGGACGGCCGTGGCCAAGGGTATTTCGACAGCCTGGCCGGCAAGCGTCTGGCGCTGTTCAGTGGTTATCACTACGCCTTTGCCGGTTTCGATGCCGATCCGAGCTGGCTGGCCAGCCACTTCGACGCGACCCTGACCTATTCCCACGACAGCAACCTGTTGATGGTGCTGCGCGGGCGAGTCGACATCGCGCCCATCACTCGCTCATTCCTGACCGACTACCTGGCGCATAACCCCGAGGCGGCCGACAAGCTGATGATGTCCGAGCGCGTCGACCAGATCTACCACCACTATGCGATCTTGCGCCCGGGCGCACCGATCAGTGCCGAGGCGCTGCGCGGGTATTTCCAGCAGTTGCATGCCAATGGCGACTTGCAGCGCATATTTCAGCCGTTGCGGATCTCGGTGCTGCCGATGCCGGGCCTGTCGGCCCCGATGACGTCTGTGCCGAAATCGAAGGCTGCCAGCGAATAGCCTTGTTCGTCGACCTGCAACGCCCAGCCTTGCCGATCCCAGTCTCCCAGCACGATGCGCCGGGCAGGTTGGTCGGCCACCGTCAGCTTGTGAATCGCCGGGCGGTGGGTGTGGCCGTGAATCAGGGTGTCGACGCCGTATTGCTGCATGATCCGCGGTACTTCTTCGGCGGTGACATCGACGATGTCGTTGGCTTTCATGCGCGTCTGCGCCTTGCTTTCGCTACGCAGCTTGCGCGCGAGCTTGTGACGCGTGCGCAGCGGCAGGTGGCGCAATATCCACAAGGTGATGGGATGGCGCAAATAGCGCCGCAGGCGCATATAGGCTTCGTCACGGGTGCACAGGCTGTCGCCGTGCATCAGCAGCACCGGCTGACCGTTGAAGTCGACCCGGGTCGGATCCTCCAGCAGGGTGCAGCCCGCCGCCTTGCAGAACGCCTTGCCCAGCAGAAAGTCGCGGTTGCCGTGCATGAGGAAAATGGTCACGCCGCTGTCCGCCAACGACCGCAGCGCGGCGCAGATGGACTGTTGATAGGGCGTCATGGCGTCGTCGCCGATCCAGGCTTCGAAAAAGTCGCCGAGGATATACAACGCGCTGGCCGCGCGGGCGCGGCCAGCGAGGAAGTCAAGAAACGCCCGGGTAATGTCCGGGCGTTCTTCTTGCAGGTGCAGATCGGAGATCAGCAGTATCACTCAATGATCTCGGCGCTTTCGATGACAACGTCTTCGACTGGAACGTCCTGGTGGCCGTTCTTGCCAGAAGTCTTCACACCCTTGATCGCGTCGACGACCTCAGTGCCTTCGGTGACCTTACCGAACACCGCGTAGCCCCAGCCCTGGGTGTTCTTGGCGGTGTGGTTGAGGAAACTGTTGTCGCCAACGTTGATGAAGAACTGCGCCGAGGCCGAATGCGGCTCCATGGTGCGGGCCATGGCGACGGTGTACTTGTTGTTTTCCAGGCCGTTATCGGCTTCGTTCTGGATGCTTGGACGCTTGTCTTTCTTTTCCTGCATGCCAGGCTCGAAACCGCCGCCCTGGATCATGAAGTTGCCGATGACGCGGTGGAACACGGTGTTGCTGTAATGACCGGCCTTCACGTATTCGATGAAGTTGGCCACGGTGATCGGGGCTTTTTCGGCATTCAGTTCAATGACGATAGCGCCGTGGTTGGTGTTGAGTTTGACTTGAGTCATTGGGAAAATTCGCTCTTGTTGAAGAATTCAGTAGTGCTGACGCGCAGTCTAGCGTTCGGGATACGCTTTTGGCGGCGGTTTTTTCCGCTTGTCGCGCAATAAGGCGTCAGATTGTCGGCCGCGGCCTGTCAGGTGCCGGAGCGCTTGGGCTATGATACGGGCTTTGATTTGGTCGGCCTACCCTGGCCGCGCACTCGCATCGTTCAAGGATCCCATGAGCAAGCCTACTGCCGACACCGCTCCCAACGCCGCCGCCAAGGCCGGCCCTGCCGTCCCGACCAACTTCCTGCGCCCGATCGTGCAGGCTGACCTGGATTCGGGCAAGCACACCGGCATCGTCACGCGTTTTCCACCCGAGCCCAACGGCTACCTGCACATTGGCCACGCCAAGTCGATCTGCGTCAACTTCGGCCTTGCCCAGGAGTTCGGCGGCCAGTGCAACCTGCGCTTCGACGACACCAACCCGGCCAAGGAAGACCAGGAGTACATCGACTCCATCAAGGCCGACATCCAGTGGCTGGGCTTCCAGTGGGCCGGTGAAGAGCGCTATGCCTCGCAGTATTTCGACCAGTTGCACGACTGGGCGGTCGAGCTGATCAAGGCTGGCCTGGCCTATGTCGACGACCTCACCCCCGAGCAGGCCCGCGAATACCGCGGCAACCTCACCGAGCCTGGCAAGAACAGCCCGTTCCGCGAGCGTTCGGTCGAAGAGAGCCTGGACCTGTTCGCGCGCATGAAGGCCGGCGAATTCGCCGACGGCGCCCGCGTGCTGCGTGCCAAGATCGACATGGCCTCGCCGAACATGAACCTGCGCGATCCGATCCTGTACCGCATCCGTCACGCCCATCACCACCAGACCGGCGACAAGTGGTGCATCTACCCCAACTATGACTTCACCCACGGTCAGTCGGACGCCATCGAAGGCATCACCCATTCGATCTGCACCCTGGAATTCGAAGGCCATCGCCCGCTGTATGACTGGTTCCTCGACAACCTGTCGGTGCCGTCCAAGCCGCGCCAGTACGAGTTCTCGCGCCTCAACCTGAGCTACACCGTGACCAGCAAGCGCAAGCTCAAGCAGTTGGTGGACGAGAAGCACGTCAGCGGTTGGGATGACCCGCGCATGTCCACGCTCAGCGGTTTCCGCCGTCGTGGCTACACGCCTGAGGCGATTCGCAGCTTCTGCGAAATGATCGGCACCAACCGTTCCGACGGCGTGGTGGATTTCGGCATGCTTGAATTCAGCATCCGTGACGACCTCGACCGTAATGCGCCACGCGCGATGTGCGTACTGCGGCCGCTCAAGGTAGTGATCACCAATTATCCGCAAGGCCAGGTCGAACACCTCGAACTGCCGCGCCACCCCAAGGAAGACATGGGCGTGCGCGCCTTGCCGTTCGAGCGGGAGATCTATATCGACCGCGACGACTTCATGGAGGAGCCGCCAAAAGGCTACAAGCGCCTCGAGCCGGGCGGTGAAGTGCGCCTGCGTGGCAGCTACGTGATCCGCGCCGACGAGGCCGTCAAGGATACCGATGGCAACATCGTCGAGCTGCGCTGCTCCTACGATCCTGACACCCTGGGCAAGAACCCCGAGGGTCGCAAGGTCAAGGGCGTGATCCACTGGGTGCCGGCCGCCGCCAGCGTCGAGTGCGAAGTGCGCCTTTACGAGCGCCTGTTCCGCTCGCCGAACCCGGAAAAGGCCGCCGAAGGCCAGACTTTCCTGGACAACATCAACCCCGAATCCCTGCTGGTGCTCAGCGGTTGTCGTGCCGAGCCGTCGTTGGCGAACGCCGCGCCGGAAGACCGCTTCCAGTTCGAGCGCGAAGGTTATTTCTGCGCCGACCTGAAAGACTCGCAACCCGGTCGTCCGGTATTCAACCGTACCGTTACCCTGCGTGATTCGTGGGGCCAGAGCTAAGGATTCGTCGTGCTGACCATTTACAACACGCTCACCAAGAGCAAAGAAGTCTTCAAACCGCTGGATGGCAACAAGGTGCGGATGTACGTGTGCGGCATGACCGTGTACGACTTCTGCCACCTGGGTCACGGTCGCAGCATGGTCGCCTTTGATCTGGTCACCCGCTGGCTGCGTTTCAGCGGCTACGAGCTGACGTATGTGCGCAACATCACCGACATCGATGACAAGATCATCAACCGTGCGCGGGACAATGGCGAGACGTTCGACGCCCTGACCGCGCGCATGATCGACGCGATGCACGAAGACGAAGCGCGCCTCAACATCCTGCCACCGGACCTGGAGCCGCGTGCCACCGATCATATCCCTGGCATGCACGCCATGATCCAGACCTTGATCGACAAGGACTACGCCTACGCGCCGGGCAACGGCGATGTCTATTACCGGGTCGGCAAGTTCGTCGGCTACGGCAAGCTGTCGCGCAAGAAGATTGAAGACCTGCGCATCGGTGCCCGTATCGAGGTCGACGAGGCCAAGCACGATCCGCTGGATTTCGTCCTGTGGAAGGGCGTCAAGCCCGGCGAGCCGAGTTGGGAATCGCCTTGGGGGCCTGGGCGTCCCGGCTGGCACATCGAATGCTCGGTGATGTCGACCTGCTGCCTGGGCGACACCTTCGACATCCACGGCGGAGGCAATGATCTGGAGTTCCCGCATCACGAGAACGAAATCGCCCAGAGCGAGGCGGCCACCGGCAAGCCGTACGCCAACGCCTGGATGCATTGCGGGATGATCCGCATCAATGGCGAGAAGATGTCCAAGTCGTTGAACAACTTCTTCACCATCCGCGACGTGCTGGAAAAGTATCACCCGGAAGTGGTGCGCTACCTGCTGGTATCGAGCCACTATCGCAGCTCGATCAACTATTCCGAGGACAGCCTGAAGGAATCCAAAGGCGCTCTGGAACGCTTCTACCATGCCCTGCGCGGGTTACCCCGTGTAGAGCCGGTCGGCGGGCAGTCGTATATCGAGCGCTTCACTCAGGCGATGAACGACGACTTCGGTACGCCGGAAGCCTGTGCGGTGCTGTTCGACATGGTGCGCGAAATCAATCGTCTGCGTGAGGGCGACGAGGTGGCGGCGGCCGGGCTGGCAGCGCGGTTGCGCGAGCTGGCAGGAGTGCTGGGCGTGTTGCAGATGGACGCCGAGGACTTTCTCAAGGCGGGCGCTGAAGGTCGGGTCGATGCCGAGCAGGTCGAGGCATTGATCGAGGCGCGTCTGGCTGCACGTGCAGGCAAGAACTGGGCTGAGTCGGACCGGATCCGTGATGAGCTGACTGCATTGGGCGTCGTGCTTGAAGACAGTAAAGGCGGCACGACCTGGCGGTTGGCGGACTGATTCGCAGACACGCGCCTTGGCACTTTGGAAGCGGGCTCTGCCCGCGAAGCTGTTAACGGCTTCGCGGGCAGAGCCCGCTTCCACATAGGAGTGCGTTACTCCGCGTGCAGGGTCTCTGCGGCGTACAAGGTATTTTCCAGCAAGCAGGCGCGGGTCATCGGCCCGACGCCACCCGGTACGGGCGTGATCCAGCCAGCACGGGGCAGGGCGGTTTCGTACACCACGTCACCGACCAGCTTGCCGTCGGCCTGACGGTTGATGCCGACGTCGATCACGATCGCGCCTTCCTTGATCCATTCCCCCTTGACCAGCCCCGGCTTGCCGGCAGCGACCACCACCAGGTCGGCGCGTCCGACATGGCCGGCCAGGTCCTGGGTGAAGCGGTGCGTCACGGTGACGGTGCAGCCCGCCAGCAGCAGTTCCATGGCCATCGGCCGACCAACGATGTTTGAGGCACCCACCACCACGGCGTTCATCCCGTACAGATCCTGACCGGTGCTCGCCAGCAGGGTCATGATGCCTTTGGGTGTGCATGGGCGCAGCAGTGGAATGCGCTGCGCCAGGCGGCCGACGTTGTAAGGATGGAAACCATCGACGTCTTTGTCCGGGCGGATGCGCTCGAGCAGCAACGAGGCATCCAGATGGGCTGGCAGCGGCAGTTGCAGCAGGATGCCATCTATATCGGCGTCATCGTTGAGGCGGTCGATCAGTTCGGTCAGGGCCTGCTGAGTCGTCTCGCTGGGCAGGTCGTATGCCTGGGACAGGAAACCGACCTCTTCGCAATCCTTGCGCTTGTGCGACACGTAGACCTGAGAGGCTGGGTCGGTGCCCACCAGTATCACTGCCAGGCCCGGAGTGCGCAGCCCTTGCTGGCGGCGCTCGTCGACACGATGAGCGATCTGCTGGCGCAGGCTGGCGGCGATTGCCTTGCCGTCGATAAGTAGTGCAGTCATGACGCGTGATTAACCATCAAGAGGGAGAAAAATGTGCGCGCATTCTCGCATGTCACAGGCCGAGGGCAAAGGCGCTTGGTCTGCATATTCCGCTAACCCCTTAAATAAAATCAGTTTTTTTTAAAAAAGAGTTGACGACCTTTCGGCTCGCCTATAACATTCGTCGCACTTGTCGGGCAGGGCCTAGCACTGGTTAAACAGGTCGACAGGGTTGAGGCTTCAACAGCTCGATCAGGTTTGCTAAAGCTCTTGATTTTCGCTCTTCGGAACGTTGATCAAACAAGCGCCCGTAGCTCAGCTGGATAGAGCATCCGCCTTCTAAGCGGATGGTCGCAGGTTCGAGTCCTGCCGGGTGCGCCATTAGGCAGCTTTGGCACAAGTAAATGCAATATGGTGGGCGTAGCTCAGTTGGTAGAGCACAGGATTGTGACTCCTGTTGTCGTGGGTTCGATCCCCATCGTCCACCCCATATTCGAAAAGAAGGCGCCTGATTTTAACGAATCCGGCGCCTTTGTTTTAAAAGCTTTACCGCGGATGTGGTGGAATTGGTAGACACACTGGATTTAGGTTCCAGCGCCGAAAGGTGTGAGAGTTCGAGTCTCTCCGTCCGCACCAGTCAGTAGAAAGCAAGCCCCGAATTTCCTGAGGCCTCACGGCTCCAAGATCGGGGCTTTTTTTCGCCTTGATTTCGGGTCTGTGAGAAAGGATGTAGGTGAAGGCGCTATGGATCGTAGCGCGCTCCATCAGGCACAGAAGCCCCGCCAAGCTGCGTTCCACCAAGCTGCGTTCCACCAATCTGCAGTAGGCCGAACGCTTCGCTGATGCCTTGGCCTGTCTTCGGGCGGGGCGCTGATACACAGATCATGAAAAACCCGCCGAGGCGGGTTTTTTTTGGGGTTGCATTGGGTCAGATCCAGATAAAAAACGCGATCAGCACTGCCACCACTGCCCATTTCTCCAGGTAATAGCGTGTGCGATTGGTCTTTTTCATGGCCTTGCCGCGCAGGCGCACTTTATAGATACGGCTGAACAGGCGGTTGATTGCGCCGGTGCTGTCCTCGCTTGAGTTCGGCGCTGCCGCCGCCGACATCACATTGCGGCTGAACCAGCGATTGAAAGCGGCCGCCCAGCGGTATTTCAGGGGGCGCTCGATGTCGCAGAACAGGATCAGGCGATTGCGATCGGTGGTGTTCTCGGCGTAGTGAATGTAAGTCTCATCGAACATCACCGCCTCGCCATCGCGCCAGTAATAGCTTTCGCCATCTACATTGATATGGCAGCCCGGATCGTTCGGCGTGTCCAGTCCGAGATGATAGCGATAAGAGCCCGCGTAGGGGTCGCGATGTCGGACCAGGCGCGAGCCTGGCGGCAGTTCGGCGAACATCGCCGCCTTTACTGAGCCAATCTGCTGTAGCAGTTCGGTGGTGCGCGGGCATAGTTTGGTCGCTGAAGGATGATGGTCGCCGTACCATTTCAGGTAGAAACGCTTCCAGCCAGTTTTGAAGAACGAGTTGAAGCCGACGTCGTTGAACTGGTCGGAGCGCTTGATTTCCCCTTGGCGCATGAGCGCCAGGCCTTCAGCGCGGATTTCTTCCCAGTGCGTCTGCAGAGGGGCGAGATCAGGAAAGTCCGCTGTGCTCAGGTACGGCCGGTTGGGCAGCCGCGAGAACAGATAAAGGAAGCTGTTGACTGGGGCGAGCACGGTGGAGTGGTCACTTAGCTGACGGCTCAGTTTGTGCCTGACGCGCCCACGGAAATGGATGTAGGCGACCGACAGAACGAAGGCGATGACAATAATGGCTTTCATGTTGAGATTCGGGCTGTAGCCGTCCTGAGGCAGGAAACATCGAGAAAGAGCGCTGAATGTGTGGCCGTGAGCGAATGTTTTGCTGCGGCGCGGACATCAGGTCTGAGTAGTGTTGCCTTTTGGACGATATCAAAATCGCCCGGTTGCGCGCCAGCCGTCAAGTCGTAAGGTAGCGTTACTGCTTGCGTAACAATAACTTGGCGCAAGGAATGGGCCTCGGGGGTGGGTGTTTCAGGTGTTTTTGCTTGAGCGTCACGGTCGTCCAGGCGCTCGCGGGAGTCGTCTTTGTCGGGCAGGGTGACTTCTTGCGATTGACCCACTAGAATGCTTGCCCTTGATCTGGGGTCGGAAATGGCCGGCTAACGTCTGTGCAACGAGGAAAATCCATGCAAGTTTCTGTTGAAAACACTTCCGCTCTCGAGCGCCGCATGACCATTGGCGTGCCTGCCGAGCGCATTGAGGCCGAAGTCAACAAGCGTCTGCAACAGACCGCCCGCAATGCAAAAATCGCGGGCTTTCGTCCTGGCAAGGTGCCAATGAGCGTCATCCGTCAGCGCTATGAGGCCGACGCACGCCAGGAAGCATTGGGTAATGTCATCCAGGCTTCGTTCTATGAAGCCGTAGTCGAGCAGAAGCTGAACCCGGCTGGCGCTCCTGCGGTAGAGCCAAAAGTATTCGAAAAAGGCAAGGACCTGGAATACATCGCGACTTTCGAAGTCTTCCCTGAGTTCGCGGTCGCCGGTTTTGAAGCCATCAGCGTCGAGCGCCTGAGCGCCGAAGTGAAAGATGCCGACCTCGACAACATGCTCGAGATCCTGCGCAAGCAGAACGTCCGTTATGAAGCGGTCGACCGTGCTGCTGCCAACGACGACCAGGTCACCATCGACTTCGTCGGCAAGGTTGACGGCGAAGCTTTCGCTGGCGGTTCCGCTACCGGCACTCAGCTGGTACTGGGTTCGGGCCGTATGATCCCTGGCTTCGAAGACGGCCTGGTCGGCGCCAAGGCCGGTGAAGAGCGCGTTCTGAACCTGACCTTCCCGGAAAACTACCAGAACCTCGACCTGGCCAACAAAGCCGCCGAGTTCACCGTGACCGTCACCGCCGTGGCCGCTCCGACCCTGCCTGAACTGAACGAAGCCTTCTTCAATCAGTTCGGCATCAAGGAAACCGGTATCGACGGCTTCCGCACCGAAGTTCGCAAGAACATGGAGCGCGAGCTGCGCCAGGCGATCAAGACCAAGGTCAAGAACCAGGTCATGGACGGTCTGGTCGAGGGTAACCCGATCGAAGTGCCCAAGGCGCTGCTGTCCAACGAAGTCGATCGTCTGCGCGTGCAGGCCGTTCAGCAGTTCGGTGGCAACATCAAGCCTGACCAGCTGCCGGCCGAGCTGTTCGAAGAGCAAGCCAAGCGCCGCGTGGTGCTGGGCCTGATCGTCGCCGAGGTGGTCAAGCAGCACGACCTCAAGCCTGACGAAGCCCGCGTTCGCGAGCTGATCCAGGAAATGGCCTCTGCCTACCAGGAGCCAGAGCAGGTTGTAGCCTGGTACTACAAAAATGACCAGCAGCTGAACGAAGTGCGTTCGGTTGTGCTGGAAGAGCAAGTTGTGGATACTGTTCTGCAGAAGGCTAAGGTGACCGATAACGCGGTCTCTTACGAAGAAGCGGTCAAACCGGCTGAAGCAGCACAAGCCGACTGATCGTTCCACTCGTTTGAAAATACACCCATAAGCCAGCCTCGCGCTGGCTTATGCGTATTCAAGACATGACTATTTGGGAGTAACTGCAGAGCATGTTCCGTAATTCGTATATTCAGCAGAACTCTGATACCCAGGCCGCTGGCGGCCTGGTCCCGATGGTTGTCGAGCAATCTGCTCGTGGCGAACGCGCCTATGACATCTACTCGCGCCTCCTCAAGGAGCGAGTGATCTTTCTGGTTGGTCCGGTAGAGGACTACATGGCCAACCTGATCTGCGCGCAACTGCTGTTCCTTGAAGCGGAAAACCCGGACAAGGACATCCATCTTTACATCAACTCCCCGGGTGGTTCGGTAACCGCAGGCATGTCGATCTACGACACCATGCAGTTCATCAAGCCAAACGTGTCGACCACATGTATCGGCCAAGCGTGCAGCATGGGTGCGTTCCTGCTCACTGCCGGTGCCGAAGGCAAGCGTTACTGCCTGCCAAACTCGCGCGTGATGATTCACCAGCCACTGGGCGGTTTCCAGGGGCAGGCGTCGGATATCGAAATCCATGCCAAGGAAATCCTCTTCATTCGCGAGCGCCTGAACAAGCTGATGGCCAAGCACAGCGGGAAAACCCTGGAAGAAATCGAGCGTGATACCAACCGCGACAATTTCATGAGTGCCGAAGCTGCCCGTGATTACGGCTTGATCGACGAAGTGATCGAAAAGCGCCCTGCTTAACTCAAGCAGCTCAAAATAGGGCCGGTCGGCGAGTCTGACCGCCAGCGGGCTTGAAAAAGCTCGCAATAGCCTTCATCTTGTGTTGCAAGCCTATCGGATTTGGATCGAACGAATGACTGACACCCGCAACGGCGAGGACAACGGCAAGCTGCTCTATTGCTCCTTCTGTGGCAAAAGCCAGCATGAAGTGCGCAAATTGATTGCCGGCCCCTCCGTCTTTATCTGCGACGAGTGCGTCGACCTGTGCAACGACATCATCCGCGAGGAGGTGCAAGAAGCCCAGGCAGAGAGCAGCGCGCACAAATTGCCGTCCCCCAAGGAAATCAGCGGCATCCTCGACCAGTATGTGATCGGTCAGGAGCGCGCGAAGAAGGTCCTGGCGGTGGCTGTCTACAACCACTACAAGCGCCTCAACCAGCGTGACAAGAAGAACGACGACGTCGAGCTTGGCAAGAGCAACATCCTGCTGATCGGACCTACCGGTTCGGGCAAGACGCTCCTGGCTGAAACCCTCGCTCGTCTGCTCAACGTGCCATTCACCATCGCTGACGCCACCACGCTTACCGAAGCGGGTTATGTCGGCGAGGACGTCGAGAACATCATTCAGAAGCTGCTGCAGAAGTGCGACTACGATGTCGAGAAGGCCCAGATGGGTATCGTCTACATCGACGAGATCGACAAGATCTCGCGCAAATCGGACAACCCGTCCATCACCCGCGATGTATCGGGCGAAGGCGTGCAGCAGGCGTTGCTCAAGTTGATCGAAGGGACCGTAGCTTCCGTGCCTCCACAAGGCGGTCGCAAACACCCTCAGCAGGAATTCCTGCAGGTCGACACCCGTAACATCCTGTTCATTTGCGGTGGCGCCTTCTCGGGCCTCGAAAAGGTCATCCAGAATCGCTCCACCAAGGGCGGCATCGGCTTCGGCGCCGAAGTCCGCAGCAAGGAGGAGGGCAAGAAGGTGGGCGAGTCCCTGCGTGAAGTCGAGCCTGACGATTTGGTCAAGTTCGGTCTGATCCCGGAATTCGTCGGCCGTTTGCCGGTACTGGCGACTTTGGACGAACTCGATGAGGCTGCGTTGATGCAGATTCTTACCGAGCCGAAAAATGCCCTGACCAAGCAGTACAGCAAGCTGTTCGAAATGGAAGGTGTCGACCTCGAGTTTCGTACCGATGCACTCAAGTCCGTGGCTCGCCGCGCGCTCGAGCGCAAGACCGGTGCACGTGGCCTGCGCTCGATTCTCGAAGGTGTGCTGCTCGACACCATGTACGAGATTCCTTCGCAGACCGACGTCAGCAAGGTGGTGATCGACGAAAGCGTGATTGCCGGTACCTCCAAGCCGTTGCTTATCTACGAAAACAGCGAGCCGCCTGCCAAGGCAGCACCTGACGCATAACCTGCGGTACAGCGTGGAAAACAGAAGGGGCCTTCGGGCCCCTTTCGTTTTCCTGAGCCCAGCGCTTGTTTTTTTTGGGGCATGCCCCCACATTGGTTTCAGACCCAATTCCATCTGTGTGCGGCCCATGGCCGCTGAAGAGGCGAAATCATGAAGACAACCATTGAATTGCCTCTCTTGCCGTTGCGTGATGTCGTGGTATATCCGCATATGGTTATCCCGCTGTTCGTGGGGCGCGAGAAGTCGATCGAGGCTCTGGAAGCCGCGATGACAGGCGAGAAGCAGATCTTGCTGCTGGCACAGCGCAATCCTGCGGACGATGATCCGGGTGAAGACGCACTGTATCGTGTGGGTACCATCGCTACTGTCCTGCAGTTGCTCAAGCTGCCCGATGGCACCGTCAAGGTGCTGGTCGAAGGCGAGCAGCGCGGTACCGTCGAGCGTTACATGGAGGTAGACGGCCATTGCCGCGCCGAAGTGGCGCTGATCGACGAGACCGTTGCCGCTGACCGCGAGTCCGAAGTTTTTGTACGCAGCCTGCTCTCGCAATTCGAGCAGTATGTGCAGCTGGGCAAGAAAGTCCCGGCTGAAGTCCTGTCCTCCCTCAACAGCATCGATGAGCCGGGTCGCCTGGTCGACACCATGGCTGCGCACATGGCGCTGAAGATCGAGCAGAAGCAGGAAATCCTCGAAATCATCGATCTGCCCGCCCGGGTAGAGCACGTCCTGGCGTTGCTGGATGGCGAGATCGACCTGTTGCAGGTCGAAAAACGCATTCGCGGTCGGGTCAAGAAGCAAATGGAGCGAAGCCAGCGCGAGTACTACCTGAATGAGCAGATGAAGGCCATTCAGAAAGAACTCGGCGACAGCGACGAAGGGCACAACGAAGTCGAAGAGCTGAAAAAGCGCATCGATGCCGCCGGCCTGCCCAAGGACGCTCTGACCAAGGCTAATGCAGAGCTGAACAAGCTCAAGCAAATGTCGCCGATGTCGGCTGAAGCCACCGTGGTACGTACCTATATCGACTGGCTGGTGCAGGTGCCGTGGAAAGCGCAGAGCAAGGTGCGCCTGGACCTGGCCCGCGCTGAAGAGATCCTCGATGCCGACCACTACGGTCTGGAAGAGGTGAAGGAACGTATCCTCGAATACCTCGCCGTGCAAAAGCGCGTGAAAAAGATTCGCGGCCCGGTGCTGTGCCTGGTCGGTCCTCCTGGTGTGGGTAAAACCTCCCTGGCGGAGTCGATCGCCAGCGCCACCAATCGTAAATTCGTGCGCATGGCCCTGGGTGGTGTGCGTGATGAAGCCGAAATTCGTGGCCATCGCCGGACCTACATCGGTTCGATGCCAGGAAGATTGATTCAAAAGATGACCAAAGTAGGCGTCCGCAACCCGCTGTTCCTGCTCGACGAGATCGACAAGATGGGCAGCGACATGCGTGGCGATCCGGCGTCGGCGTTGCTGGAGGTGCTCGACCCCGAGCAGAACCACAACTTCAACGACCACTACCTCGAGGTCGACTACGACCTGTCCGACGTGATGTTCCTGTGCACCTCGAACTCCATGAACATCCCGCCTGCGCTGCTGGACCGCATGGAAGTGATTCGCCTGCCGGGCTACACCGAAGACGAAAAGATCAACATCGCCACCAAGTACCTGTCGCCCAAGCAGATTCAGACCAACGGCCTGAAAAAGGGCGAGCTGGAGATCGAGGTCGAGGCGATTCGCGACATCATCCGCTACTACACCCGTGAAGCCGGTGTACGTGGGCTGGAGCGGCAGATCGCCAAGGTGTGCCGCAAAGTCGTCAAGGAGCACTCCAATACCAAGAAGTTCTCCGTGGTCGTTGGTGCCGATTCGCTCGAAGCGTTGCTCGGTGTGCGCAAATTCCGCTACGGCCTGGCCGAACAGCAGGATCAGATCGGCCAAGTGACTGGCCTGGCCTGGACTCAGGTCGGTGGCGAATTGCTCACCATCGAATCCGCCGTGGTGCCCGGCAAGGGGCAGTTGATCAAGACCGGTTCGCTGGGCGACGTGATGGTCGAATCCATCACCGCCGCGCTCACTGTGGTCCGCAGTCGCGCCCGTAGCCTGGGCATCCCTGCAGACTTCCACGAGAAGCGCGACGTGCACATCCATATGCCGGAAGGGGCGACGCCCAAAGACGGCCCTAGCGCGGGCGTGGGCATGTGCACGGCCCTGGTGTCGGCCTTGACCCAGATCCCTGTACGCGCCGATGTCGCCATGACGGGTGAAATCACTTTGCGCGGGCAGGTACTGGCAATCGGTGGATTGAAGGAAAAACTTCTCGCGGCGCATCGCGGTGGCATCAAGACCGTGATCATTCCGGAAGAGAACGTGCGTGACTTGAAAGAGATTCCGGACAACATCAAGCAGGATCTTCAGATCAAACCCGTTAAATGGATTGACGAAGTCCTGCAAATTGCGCTGCAATACGCGCCGGAGCCCTTGCCCGATGTGGCTCCCGAGATAGTTGCAAAGGATGAAAAGCGCGATTCTGATGCCAAGGAAAGGATCAGTACGCACTAGCACGCATTTGTCCGGGAGGCTTCCTTGACAGATTTTTAGAGCCCTTGATATAAAGCGGCTCTTTTTGTGTCGGGGAGTCCGCCCGGCACCCGGTTTTTCTGTGTCGAATACATACTTAGAAATAACTTAATAGAGATATAAGGGGACTTAGAGTGAACAAGTCGGAACTGATTGATGCTATCGCTGCATCCGCTGATATCCCGAAAGCTGCTGCCGGCCGTGCGCTGGATGCAGTCATCGAATCCGTCACTGGCGCCCTGAAAGGTGGCGACTCGGTGGTTCTGGTCGGCTTCGGTACTTTCTCTGTAACTGATCGCCCAGCCCGTACCGGCCGCAATCCACAGACCGGTAAGACACTGGAAATCCCTGCGGCCAAAAAGCCAGGCTTCAAAGCCGGTAAAGCACTCAAAGAAGCCGTCAACTAAGCTTCTTCATCGCCTTGCCTGGCTAGGGCGGGAGTAATCCCGTCCTGGCAGCGGAGCGGTAGGCCGGTGGATCGCGAGATCCAGCCGGACACCGAGGTTCGCAGGTTGAACCCATCCGCTTCGCCAGTTACGAGAAGGCGCATCCTCGGATGCGCCTTTCTTCTATCCGGATTCTACCCACGCTCCGCGGTTGGTAATTGTGCACGACCGTTTCTGGGGGACGCATGCTGCAAAACATCAGGGACAATTCACAAGGCTGGATTGCCAAAACTATCATTGGTGTCATCGTCTGCCTGATGGCATTGACGGGCTTCGATGCCATCTTCCGCGCCACCAGTCATAGCGACGATGCCGCGAAGGTCAACGGCGACGAGATCAGCACCGCCGACCTGAACCAGGCGATAGAAATGCAACGGCGCCAGCTGCTGCAACAACTGGGCAAGGATTTCGATCCGGCGATGCTGGACGACAAGATGCTGCGCGAATCGGCTCTCAAGGGCTTGATCGATCGCAAGCTGCTGTTGCAGGGTGCCTCTGATTCCAAGTTTGCCTTCTCCGAAGCGGCTATTGACCAGGTCATGCTGCAAACGCCGGAATTTCAGGTCGATGGCAAATTCAGCCCTGATCGCTTCGATCAGGTGATCAAGCAAATGGGCTTCGGGCGTCTGCAATTCCGTCAGATGCTGGCCGACGAGATGCTCATTGGTCAATTGCGCGCCGGTCTGGCGGGCAGCAGCTTCGTGACCGATGATCAGGTGCTGGCGTTCGCCCGTCTGGAAAAACAGACCCGCGATTTCGCTTCCCTGACCTTCAAGGCAGATCCGGCGACCGCCAAGGTCACCGATGACGAAATCAAGGCGCAGTACGATCAGCACACCAAGCAGTTCATGAGCCCCGATCAAGTGGTGCTGGACTACGTGGAGCTGAAGAAGTCGGCGTTCTTCGATCAGGTCAAGGTCGACAACGACGCGTTGCAGGCGTTGTACCAGAAAGAAACCGCCAACCTTGCCGAACAGCGCCGAGCCGCGCACATCCTTATCGAAGTCAACGCCAAGACGACCGATGCCCAGGCCAAAGCCAAGATCGAAGAGATTCAGGCGCGCCTGGCCAAGGGCGAAGATTTCGCTGCGCTGGCCAAGGAGTTCTCGCAGGATCCAGGTTCGGCGAAAAACGGCGGCGATCTGGGCTACGCCGGTGAAGGTGTCTACGATCCTGCATTCGAGACGTCGCTGTATGCGCTCAAGCAGGGCGAGGTCTCGGCCCCGGTCAAGACTCAGTTCGGCTGGCACTTGATCAAGTTGCTGGGCGTGCAGGCTCCTGATGTACCGACATTCGCCAGCCTCAAGGACAAACTCACCAACGAGCTGAAATCCCAGCAGGTCGAACAGCTGTACGTCGATGCCAGCAAGAAGCTCCAGGACTCGGCCTATGAGGCTTCCGACCTGGCGCAGCCTGCTTCGGACCTCGGCTTGAAGGTGCAGACTTCGCAGCCGGTAGGGCGTGAGGGCGGCACGGAAGGCATTACTGCCAGCCGTCAGGTGATGCAGGCGGCGTTCAGCCAGGAAGTCCTGGATGAAGGCGCTAACAGCGCCGCGATCGAGCTCGATCCGGAAACCACCGTAGTAGTGCGCGTCAAGGAACACCGCAAGCCTGAGCAACTGCCATTGACCGCAGTGGCCGATGGTATTCGTTCCGAGCTGGCCAAGCAGCACGCCACCGAGGCACTCAAAGCCAAGAGCGAAGCGCTGATTGCCGGCCTGCGCGACGGCAAGATCGCATCGACTGCGGCTCAGGAGGGTCAGTCCTGGAAAGTGATCGAAGCGGCTAGCCGCAGTCAGGACGGTATCGACCCGGTAGAGCTGCAAGCCGTGTTCCGCATGGTCAAGCCCACTGACAAGGACAAGCCTGTGTACAGCAGCGTGACCTTGTCGGACGGCAGTGTCGTGGTATTGCGCCTCAACGGCGTCAATCAGGGCGCGGCGCCTTCGGATGAAGAGAAAGCCTCTTATCGTCGCTTCCTCGCTTCCCGTGCCGGCCAGGAGGACTTTGCCGCCTACCGCAAGCAGCTGGAAGCCAAAGCTGACGTGAAGCGCTACTAAGCGCAGTCAGCGGCAAACAAAAAAACCGCCGGGTGTGAACCCGGCGGTTTTTTTTCGTCTCTGTAACGAGGAGGCTTGCCTGCGAAAATCTTGCTGACGACCTCATTCTACCCGCGACGCCGCCATTCGGCGGGAAGCCACCGCGCTACACAACCGTGTGGCCACATAGAAACGCCGCCTCCAGCAGTTGCTGGGTATAGGCATGCTGCGGGTTGCTGAATACCGCTTCGGCATCCCCTTGCTCCACCACCTTGCCGTGCTTGACCACCATCAGCTGATGGCTCAAAGCTTTGATCACCGCCAGGTCGTGGCTGATGAACAGGTACGTGAGGTTGTGGCGCTGTTGCAGGCTGCGCAGCAGCTCAACCACCTGACGTTGCACGGTACGGTCGAGCGCCGAGGTCGGTTCGTCCAGCAGAATCAGTTCAGGCTTGAGCACCAGTGCCCGGGCAATGGCGATCCGTTGGCGCTGGCCGCCGGAAAACTCATGGGGATAGCGATGCCGGGTGTCGGGATCGAGCCCCACCTCCCGCAGCACGTCAATGATGGCCTCCTGCTGCTCTGCAGGCGTTCCCACGCCATGAATGCGCAAGCCCTCACCGACGATCTGCCCCACGCTCATGCGCGGGCTCAGGCTGCCGTAGGGGTCCTGGAACACCACCTGAATCTGGCGGCGCAGCGGACGCACCTGCTCACGGGCAAGACTGTCGATCGCCTGGCCCTTGAAGCGAATGCTGCCTCGGCTGGCAATCAGCCGCAAGATCGCCAGGCCCAACGTCGATTTGCCCGAGCCGCTCTCACCGACGATACCCAGGGTCTGCCCCTGGTGCAGGGTGAAATCGATACCATCCACGGCTTTGAGGTGCTCGGTGGTGCCACCGAAAAAGCCTTTCTTGACCGGGAACCACACCCGTAGATCCTGCACCTGCAACATCGGCGCGCCGACCTGATTGTGTGCTGGCTCGCCACGGGGTTCGGCGCCTAGCAACTCGCAGGTGTAGGGATGCTGGGGGGCGCAGAACAGGGTTTCGCAGTCAGCTTGCTCGACGATGCGCCCGCGTTGCATCACGCAGACCCGCTGCGCCACGCGCCTGACCAGATTGAGGTCATGGCTGATCAACAGCAGCGCCATACCCAGGCGCGCCTGCAACGATTTGAGCAGCTCGAGGATCTTCAACTGCACGGTAACGTCGAGCGCCGTGGTCGGCTCGTCGGCAATCAGCAGTTCGGGCTCGTTGGCCAAGGCCATGGCGATCATCACCCGTTGCCGCTGGCCACCGGATAGCTGGTGAGGCAGGGCCTTCAGGCGTTTATGCGGTTCGGCGATACCCACCAGTTCGAGCAGCTCCAGAGTGCGAGCCAATGCCGCCTTGCCGACGATACCCTTGTGCAGGGCCAACACTTCGCCAATCTGCTTTTCGAGGGTGTGCAGTGGGTTGAGCGAAGTCATCGGCTCCTGAAAGATCATGGCGATGCGGTTGCCGCGGATGTGCTGCAGCTTCTTTTCGTCCAGCGTCAGCAGGTCGTGCCCTTCGTAGTGGATGCTGCCCGTGGGGTGGCGTGCTTGGGGATAGGGCAGCAGGCGCAGGATGGAATGCGCGGTGACCGACTTGCCTGAGCCGCTCTCGCCCACCAGCGCCAGGGTTTCGCCGCGACGGATATCGAAGCTGATGCCTTCGACGGCACGTTGGCAGGCGTCGCCGTTGACGAACTCCACCGCCAAGTCGCGTATTTCCAGCAGATTGTCCTGGCTCATGTCATTTCCTGGGGTCGAAGGCGTCACGGGCAGCCTCGCCGATGAATACCAGCAGGCTGAGCATCACCGCCAGCACGGTGAAGGCACTGATGCCCAGCCAGGGCGCTTGCAGATTGTCCTTGGCCTGGGCCACCAACTCGCCCAGCGACGGTGCCCCGGCCGGCAAGCCGAAGCCGAGAAAGTCCAGTGCAGTGAGGGTGCCGATGGCGCCGGTGAGGATGAACGGCATGAACGTCATGGTCGAGACCATGGCGTTCGGGAGGATGTGCCGAAACATGATGCCGCCGTCCTGCATGCCCAGGGCGCGAGCCGCACGCACGTATTCCAGGTTGCGCCCGCGCAGAAACTCGGCGCGCACCACGTCTACCAGGCTCATCCATGAAAACAGCAGCATGATGCCCAGCAGCCACCAGAAATTGGGCTGCACGAAACTGCCGAGGATGATCAGCAGATAGAGCACCGGCAAACCCGACCAGATTTCCAGAAAGCGCTGCCCGGCCAGGTCGACCCAGCCACCATAGAAGCCCTGCAAGGCCCCGGCGATGACACCAATGATCGAGCTCGCCACCGTCAGCGTCAGGGCGAACAGCACCGAGATCCGGAAGCCGTAGATGACCCGTGCCAGGACATCGCGGCCTTGGTCGTCGGTCCCAAGCCAATTGTCCGCCGAGGGTGGCGCCGGCGCCGGCACACGCAGGTCATAGTTGATGCTCTGGTAGCTGAACGGCACTGGCGCCCATAACTGCCAGCTGTCTTTGGCCTTGAACAACGACTGTATGTACGGGCTCTTGTAGTTGGGTTCCAGGGGGAATTCGCCACCGAAGGCGGTCTCGGGGTAACGCTTCAAGGCCGGGAAATACCATGCGCCGTCGTAGCGTACCGCCAGCGGCTTGTCGTTGGCGATCAGCTCGGCGCCCAGGCTCAGGCCGAACAGCACCAGGAAGATCCACAGTGACCACCAGCCGCGCTTGTGCGCCTTGAAGCGTTCGAAACGGCGCCGGTTAAGAGGGGATAGCGTCATCTCAATGCTTCCTGCTGTCGAAGTCGATGCGAGGGTCGACCAGCGAGTAGGTGAGGTCGCCGATCAGCTTCACCAGCAGTCCGATCAGAGTAAAGATGAACAGGCTGCCGAACACCACGGGATAATCGCGGTTCATCGCCGATTCAAAGCTCATCAGGCCCAGGCCATCGAGCGAGAAGATCACTTCGACCAGCAACGAGCCGGTGAAGAAGATGCTGATGAACGCCGATGGGAAGCCCGCAATCACCAACAGCATCGCGTTGCGGAACACGTGGCCGTAGAGCACGCGACGGTTGCTCAGGCCCTTGGCCTTGGCGGTGATCACGTATTGCTTGCCGATCTCGTCGAGGAAGCTGTTCTTGGTCAGCAACGTCATGGTCGCGAAGTTGCCGATCACCAGCGCGGTGATCGGTAAGGCCAGGTGCCAGAAATAATCGCCGATCTTGCCGGCCCAGCTCAACTGCGCGAAGTTGTCCGAGGTCAGCCCGCGCAGCGGGAACCAGTCCCAGTAACTGCCACCGGCGAACACCACGATCAGCAGGATGGCGAACAGAAAAGCCGGGATGGCGTAGCCGACGATGATCGCCGAGCTGCTCCACACGTCGAACGCGCTGCCATGTCGGGTGGCCTTGGCGATGCCCAGCGGGATCGACACCAGGTACATGATCAAGGTGCTCCACAGCCCCAGCGAGATCGACACCGGGAGCTTCTCGGCGATCAGGTCGATGACCTTGGCATCACGGAAGAAGCTGTTGCCGAAGTCAAAGTGCGCGTAGTTCTTGATCATGATCCACAAGCGTTCCGGCGCCGATTTGTCGAATCCGTACATGTGCTCGATTTCTTTCACCAGTTCCGGGTCCAGGCCTTGCGCGCCGCGGTAGCTCGACGCGCTACCGCTGGCCGCCTCGCTGGCGCCGCCGCCAATGCGACTGGTGGCACCCTTGAAACCCTCGATCCGGGCGATGGCTTGTTCCACAGGGCCGCCAGGCGCGGCCTGGATGATCACGAAATTGATGATGATGATGCCGAGCAGGGTAGGGATGATCAGCAGCAGGCGCCGCAGGATATAAGCCGCCATCGGTCAATGCTCCGTCTTGTCGGCGGGAATGGGCGCGGCGACCGGTTCGGCCACGGCGTCAGGCTTGACCCACCACGTGTACAGGCCGGGGTCATACTTGGGTGGCACCGCTGGATGGCCGAGGCGCGACGAGTAAGCGGTGCGCCAGGTGCCGATGTACCAGTTGGGGATGACGATGAAGTTCCATAGCAGCACCCGATCCAGGGCCTGGGCGTGATGGATCAGGCTCTGGCGCGAATCGGCACCGATCAGACCGTCGACCAGGGTATCGATAGCCGGGTCCTTGAGACCCATGTAGTTGAAGCTGCCAGGGTTGTCGGCCGCCGCGCTGGTCCAGTAGCCGCGTTGTTCATTGCCGGGAGACGAGGACTGCGACAGGGTGGCGATGATCATGTCGAAGTCCCGCGAGCGTCGGCGGTTGACGTATTGCGAGGTATCGACCCGACGCAGCACCAGTTCGATACCGAGATCGGCGAGGTTGCGCTTGAACGGCAGGAGGATGCGCTCGAACTCTGGCTGCGCCACCAGGAACTCGATGGAAACCGGTTTGCCATTAGCATCGACCATGCGGTCGTCGACCACTTTCCAGCCGGCCTGCAGAAACAGTTTGTACGCCTGGCGTTGTTGCTCGCGGATGATGCCGCTGCCATCGGTCTTGGGGTTCTTGAATTCGCTGGTGAACACCCGATCGGGAATCTTGCCGCGCAGGGGCTCGAGAATCTTCAGCTCGTCTGCGCCAGGCAGGCCGTGGGCAGCCATGTCCGAGTTCTCGAAGAAGCTGCCGACCCGCAAGTACGCGCCGTTGAACAGTTGCTTGTTGGTCCACTCGAAATCGAACAACAGGCTCAGGCCTTCGCGTACGCGCACGTCCTGGAACAGCGGGCGGCGTTCGTTGAAGACGAAGCCCTGCATGCCGGTCGGGTTGCCGTTGGGGATTTCTTCGCGAATCAGGCGTCCGTCCTTTACCGCCGCGACGTTGTAGGCGGTGGCCCAGTTTTTCGCGCTGGTTTCCAGCCAGTAGTCGAACTGCCCGGCCTTGAGCGCTTCAAGGGCAACGCCGTTGTCCCGATAAGAATCACTGGTGATGGCGTCGAAGTTGTAGAAGCCACGGTTGACCGGGAGGTCCTTGGCCCAGTAATCCTTGACCCGTTCCATGCGGATGGAGCGGCCGGGCCGCACCGAGGCGACCTCGTACGGCCCGCTGCCCAGAGGGATTTCGAGGTTGCCCTTGGTGAAGTCGCGGGTCGCCCACCAATGCTTGGGCAGCACCGGTAACTGGCCGAGGATCAGCGGCAATTCGCGGTTGTCACCGCTCTTGAAGGAGAACAGCACGTGCAGCGGGTCTTCGGCCACGACCTTGTCGACGTCGGCGTAGTAGCTGCGAAAAAACGGCGAGCCGTCCTTGATCAGCGTCTGGAAGGTGAACACCACGTCTTCGGCACGCAGCGGATGACCGTCGTTGAAGCGCGCTTCGGGGCGTAGGGTAAAGCGTACCCAGGTGTTGTCCGGGGCTCTCTCGATGCCGCTTGCCACCAGGCCGTACTCGGTCATCGGCTCGTCGAGGCTTTGGGTCAACAGCGTGTCGTAGATCAGATTGACCTGGCTGGCCGGCACGCCCTTGCTGATGAACGGGTTGAGGCTGTCGAAGCCACCCGCGTCGGACAGGCGCAACGTCCCGCCCTTGGGGGCCTTGGGATTGACGTAGTCGAAGGACTGGAAATTGGCAGGGTACTTGGGCGGTTCGCCATACAGAGTAATGGCGTGTTGCGGTGTCGCGCTGGCAAGGCAGGCAAGCCCTGCCAACAACAGGCCGCTGGTCTGCGTGAGCAGGGCGCGCAGAGGGATCATGAAGCGGTCTCCGAAAGCTGCGTGGCCTCGGCGTACACGGCTCGCTGGCCGCGTGGTGCAGTGGCACGGACGAATTCAACGCGTGCCGGAAGATAACCGCCGACATGCCCGGCAAAATGGAGTGGACAGGGGGCACATCTAGACAGAAATTCGATCCCGGCGGCATGGGAATTATTGCCGTTACAGTAACAGCTTGTATCCGCAGGAAAAAGGGGCCGTGCGCCGAGGCGGCTGGCCCCGAAAATATGGGACCGTGCTCTGCCCGGGAACGCATCGCCGCGGCCCCAAAGCCTGATTACCGATCGCGATACACGATCAGCGTCTGGCCAGGCTTGAGCGCCTTGCCGGTACGGGGGTTCCAGCTTTTGAGGTGTTGCATCTCGACATTGAAGCGCTTGGCAACGATGTACAGAGAGTCGCCTTTCTGCACCTTGTAGCGGGTAGTGCGGGCGTCGTTCTTGGCCAGCGTAACGCTGGAGCGCTTGTCGTTCCGGGCGGCGACCACAGTCGTGCGCTTGCTATCGCGCCGGGTGTCCTGCATCACCAGCGTTTGCCCGACCTTCAGGCGTTGCCCGGAGAGCTTGTTCCACAGTTGCAGATCGCGGGTGCTGACCCTGTTGGCCTTGGCGATCATCGCCAGGTTGTCGCCCTTGCGCACGCGATAGGACTTGCGCTGGCTCGGGGTAACTTCGGCAACAGCCTGCTCGGTGACCGCGCGGGTAGGGCGCAGGCTGAGCAGCTCTTCTGGCTTCATGCTGGACAGGCTGGCGGTCAGCAGTTGCGCCTTGGCCGTCGGGATCAGCAAGCGCTGAGGGCCGTCGACCGTAGTGACGCGCTGCTTGAACGCCGGGTTGAGCTGGTACATCTCGTCTTCGTCGATATTGGCCAGCGCCGCGACCCGCGACAGGTCCACGCGCTGGTTGACTTCGACGACCTGAAAGTACGGTTTGTTCTCGATGGGCGTCAGATTGACGCCGTAAGCCTCGGGAGATGCCACGACTTCGGACAGGGCCAGCAGCTTGGGTACGTAGTCGCGTGTCTCTTGCGGCAGCGACAGGTTCCAGTAATCGGTCGGCAGCCCCAGGCGCACGTTGCGCTCGATGGCCCGAGTGACCGTGCCTTCGCCGGCATTGTACGCCGCCAGGGCGAGCAGCCAGTCGCCATTGAACATGTCGTGCAGGCGGCTCAGGTAGTCCAGTGCCGCGGTGGTCGAGGCGGTGACATCGCGACGACCATCGTAGAGGTTGGTCTGGCGCAGATTGAAGTAGCGCCCCGTGGACGGAATGAACTGCCACAGGCCCGTGGCATTGGCCCGGGAGTAGGCCATGGGGTTGTAGGCGCTCTCGATCACTGGCAGCAGCGCCAGTTCAAGGGGCATGTCGCGTTCTTCGAGGCGCTCGACGATGTAATGCATGTACAGGCTGCCACGATCGGCGGCGGTTTCCAGAAAGGCGGGGTTGCTGACGAACCACAGGCGCTGTTGCTCGACGCGTGGGTTTACGTCGATGCCGTCCTGCATCTGGAACCCTTCACGCATGCGCTCCCACACGTCCTGCGGGGCCTGGTGACGCTGGCTGGCACTGAGGAAGATGGGTTTCTGCTTGATGCGCGCGGTAATGGTGTGCGGTTGCGCCGCAGTTTGGGCATCGGGAAGCTGCGCCGAGGTCTGGCAACCGGCGAGCGTGGCGGATATGGCAATCGCGATCGCCTGTGCCAATCGCGTCAATGCGTCGCAATTTATGGTTCTGTTTATAGATGACGACATTGGTTGGAGGTGAGTTCCGCACGAAAATGTCGGGCGATTCTAAAAACTGACCGGTGGCGGGTCAACCTTTCAGAATTTTTCGACACAACCAGCCGCTGTTTAGAACTTATCTTTCCAAGCCCTCAGAGTAGTGAACACGCCGACTCCAGAGGCGCTGGCACCCGGATCCCGTTCGTCCACTTTTTGTTTAACGGATGTTTCATTAACCCGCAAAAACGGGTTCGTGCGCTTTTCCAGCGCGATGTTGGAGGGCACGGTGGGGATATTTTTCGCGCGCAACGCCTGAGCGTCCTGCATTCGCTGGGCGATATCCTGGTTATCGGGCTCTACCGCCTGGGCGAAGCGCAGATTGCTCAGGGTGTATTCGTGCGCACAGTAGACAAGGGTGGCATCGGGCAGCGCTTCGAAGCGCGACAACGACTGATGCATCTGCGCCGGAGTTCCTTCGAACAGGCGTCCGCAACCGGCAGCGAACAGCGTGTCTCCGCTAAACAGCAGGCCGAGGCTAGCCTGGTAATAGGCGATGTGCCCAAGCGTGTGGCCCGGCACCGCGAACACCGCCATTTCGAGGCCCATGACCTCGATTCGAGCATTGTCATCCAGGGCGATATCACGTGCGGGAATGTTTTCGGTTGCCGGCCCGTAGACCTGCGCGCCAGTGACCTGCTTCAATTTGGCAACGCCACCGACATGGTCATTGTGATGGTGGGTGACCAAAATGTCGGTCAGCTGCCAACCGGGGTGAGCCTCGAGCCAGGCCAGGACGGGTGCGGCATCGCCTGGATCGACCACGGCACAGTGGCGTTTTGCAGTGTCTTGTAACAACCAGAGGTAGTTATCGGTAAACGCGGGGAGGGCATCGATCTGTATCATGGTCGGATTCGCTAAACTTGTAGACGATGGTTGCATCTTACATGTCTGAGTGAATGGGTGCGCCGCCGGTACGTCACCGGCCCACTGGCCAACCTTATGCAGGAGATCGCAATGACCGAAAAAGTCGTGGCCCAGGCCGATCCGCAATGGCTTGCGCTGATCGATCAAGCCCGAGACTGGTTCAGTGGTCCGCTGGGACAACTGCTGCTGCGCGAAGAGCAGCACTTGCTCGAGGACGAACTCGGGCGCTTCTTCGGCGGTTATCTGGTGCATTACGGGCCAGGTGCCGAGCCGCCGCCCGTCGCCGCGCAGGTTCAGCGCAATGTGCGCCTGGGCGCGCCGCTACCGGGTGTCGAGATCATCTGTGAAGAGCAGGCCTGGCCGTTGAGCGAGCATGCTGCCGATGTCGTGGTGCTGCAGCATGGCCTGGATTTCAGCCTGTCGCCCCATGGCCTGTTGCGGGAGGCTGCGCGTAGCGTGCGGCCAGGTGGTCACTTGCTGGTGGTCGGTATCAACCCCTGGAGCCTCTGGGGGGTGCGCCATGCATTCACCAAGGACGCCCTGAACAAGGCGCGCTGCATTTCCGCCTCGCGTGTCGGCGACTGGCTCAACCTGCTGGGCTTCGCGCTGGAGAAACGCCGATACGGGTGTTATTGTCCGCCGCTTCAAGCGCCTGCCTGGCAGGCGCGAATGGCGGGGTGGGAGCGGCTGGCCGGTGCGAAGCAGCTGGCGGGCGGTGGCGTCTATGTATTAGTGGCACGCAAGATGGTGGTCGGTCTGCGGCCGTTGCGCGAAGCTCGACGCGAACCCATGGGCAAGTTGCTGCCGCTGCCGCTGGCCAAGGTCAATCGGCGCAACAGCCAGGATTAGGCGCCTGCACCCCGACGAGCACTTTGATGGAAAACGAATATGAGCGATGAAAGCGTCGAGATCTTCACCGATGGCGCCTGCAAGGGCAATCCCGGCCCCGGCGGCTGGGGTGCCTTGCTGGTGTGCAAGGGCGTCGAAAAGGAATTGTGGGGTGGCGAAACCGCTACTACCAATAATCGCATGGAGCTGACAGCGGCCATTCGCGGCCTGCAGGAGCTCAAGCGTTCGTGTGATGTGTTGCTGGTCACCGACTCTGAATATGTCATGAAGGGCATTCAGGAGTGGATGGTCAACTGGAAGAAACGCGGCTGGAAAACCGCCGCCAAGCAACCGGTGAAGAATGCCGATCTGTGGCAACAACTCGACGAGCAGGTCAATCGTCACAAGGTCAAATGGGAGTGGGTCCGCGGCCACAATGGGCACGCTGGCAACGAGCGCGCCGATGACCTGGCCAATCGCGGGGTCGATGAGGTTCGCGCGCTCAAGCGCAGCTGATCCAGGTCAAGCGCCGCAACAGGTCGCGAGAGCACCCGCAGGACAGGCAATGGTCTGACGGTCTTTCCCAACGGGGGCTGTGTTAGGCTGCCATAATTCACCACGACAGTCGGAAATTTACGAAACATGGTTCAACGGTATGTCGTCCTCGACACTGAAACTACCGGTATGCCCGTCACCGATGGCCACCGCGTCATCGAGATCGGTTGCGTCGAGGTACTCGGTCGGCGCCTCACCGGGCGCAACTTTCACGTCTATCTGCAGCCCGATCGCGAGAGCGACGACGGGGCGATCGGCGTTCACGGTATCACCACCGAATTTCTGATCGACAAGCCGCGGTTTGCCGAGGTAGCGGATGAATTCTACGAGTTCATCAAGGGCGCCGAACTGATCATCCACAACGCCGCATTCGACGTGGGTTTCCTCAACAACGAGTTCAACCTGATCGGCCAGCCTGAGCGTGCCGATCTCAGCCAGTACTGCACGATCCTCGACTCCCTGGCGATGGCACGCGCCCGTCACCCGGGCCAGCGCAACAGCCTGGACGCCCTGTGCAAGCGCTACGGCATCGACCTCAGTGGCCGCGACCTGCACGGCGCGCTGCTCGACTCCGAATTGCTGGCGGACGTCTATCTGGCAATGACCGGTGGCCAGACCAGCCTGTCGCTGGCTGGCAACTCCAGCGATGGCGAGAGCACGGGTGGGGATCAGGGCAGCGAAATTCGCCGCCTTCCAGAGACCCGTGAACGCAGCCGGGTGATCCTCGCCAGTGAGGATGAACTTGCTGCCCACGCCGTACGTCTGGAGATCATCGGCAAGTCCGCGGGTGCACCGCCGCTGTGGGTACAGCTGCTCGACAGCGCTGCTAACAGTTAAGCGCATCATGTCCATTGCAACCGTTGCTGGGGCGGTCTCCATCCGGGTCGCGGATGAAGGGTTTGCTCAGTACGTCGCGGCGGGTGACTTCGGCTTTATCGTCAGTGCCTACGCCGATCCGCAGATCGGCGTTGGTGTCGATCACTGGCAGCGTCGTAGCGTTGAACCCTATCGTAAATGCTATGGCATCGATCCGGACGAGTTCAGCTTCCTGCGCGAAGATTCTGCCCGAGGCGCAATCTTCGTGGCCTGGCTGGGAGAACGGGCCGTCGGGCATGTGGTGGTCAACATCAAATGGAACGGATTCGCCCATATCGAAGAGCTGGTCGTCGATGCGAGCGCTCGCCGTCGCGGGGTGGCCCGGCAATTGATCGATGTCGCCGGGTTCTGGGCACGCAAGCACAATCTACCGGGCATCATGCTCGAAACCCAAAGCAACAATCTCGCCGCCTGCCAATTGTATGAGCGTTACGGTTTCGTAATGGGCGGGGTCGATCACTGGCGTTATCGCGGGATCGATCCGCACACGCAGGAGTCGGCGATCTTCTGGTACCTGCTGTTTCCCTGAGCGCTACAGGGCAAGCATCGCTTCGGCTTTTTCCTCGACGATTTCCAGAAAGGTCTTCTGCGCCGCCGATGGCTTTTGCTCATTGAGCGTGAGGCTGTAGAGGGTCACGGGAATGGCCGGGGAGACTGGGCAACGATCAATGCCGCTGGCTTGCGAGCCCGCCGCGGTAAAGGGATCCACCAGCGCCAGGCCCTCGCCCGCTTCGACCATGCTGCGCATCATCTGGTAGGTTTGCACGCGCGTCTGGATGCGCGGGCTCGGCCGTACGCCTTGCAGACGATTTTCCAGATTCTGGCTAAGCGGGTCCTGCTGTTCGAGACCGATCATGCTTTGCCCGGCGGTCTCCTGCAGGGCGATGTACTTTTGTCGGGGCGCCAGCCAGCCGTGCGGCGCCAGCAGCTGTACCTTGCCTTCAAGCAGCGGGGTGCAAGTGATCTGCGGATGATCAGGGTTGTGCAGGCTGAGGCCCAGATCGCTTTCATGCAGCAACAGCCTGCGGACCATCTCATGACTGGTGTGTGCGGCCAGACTGCAAGTGGTGTCCTGAAAGCGTCGGCGCAGGGCGGCGATTGCTTTGGGCACCAGTTGCTGAGCGAGGGGTTGCGTGCAATCGACGCGCAGTGGTGGTTCCTGATGCAAGCGCAGGCCGTGAGCCTGGCGGCGCAGGCGTTCGAGATTATTCTGAAGCGTAGCGAGTTCGGGTTGCAGCACGCGGGTTTCAGGGGTTGCCTGCAAGCGCCCACGGACTTTGGCGAATAATAGAAAACCCAGCGCCTGCTCGGCTTCCTGCAATGTCGCGGTCACGGTCTCCGGCGGCAGGCACAGAAACTCCGCGGCGGCGCTGAGGTTGCCGGTCTGCATGATCGCGTCTATTACTTCGATATGCCGTAGTCGCATGGGTGGCGTCCATCTCCAGCAGGTGAGTGCCCGAGACGCATCCTAACGCAAACGCAGGCGCAAGTAGCAGGGTGCCATCGAGCGAGCGCGGTACTAAGGCGCACCACGCGAGAATGCCAGACAGTCGCTACTGGATTGCTGCGCGAGCGCAGCGGGGATCGTCAGATGACGGGAGGAACATACTCGTGCTCGCGCGTGATTTTCACGCCGCTTTGGACCAGCTCGAATTCGTCGTTACCCAAATGCTTCAGCCGATCACCAATGGCCAATTTATAGGTGACCCCATCAGTGCTGCTGGTGGCATCCACTTCGGATTCCTTGAACTCATGCACCGAATAGATACGGCCCTCCGCATCCCGTGCATGAAATTGTCCAACGAGCACTGCAGCCATTTGATTCACAACCTCTGTGTCTAGCGTGTATTGATCTGCACGATAGACCACTGTTTTATAGGGGAGTTTAGCGCGGCGGAAAAAATAATCAGGCGCCTGCCGCGTGTCAGCGTTCTGTTATACCACGGGCCAGCCTTTCGGGCCCGGGAATGTCCCTGCAAAGGCTGTAAAGAACCCGAGCCGGCGGGTAAACTCTCGCCACGCGCCGATCGATACCGGTATCGGCGCATCGGAATCTAGAGAGTCAGTCATGGGCGCACAGTGGAAAGCAAAACATAGAGAAGCCGCAGCCAACGCCAAAGGGCGGATTTTCGGCAAGCTGGCCAAGGAAATTTCGATCGCGGCGCGTTCGGGGGCCGATCCGGACACCAACTCGCGCCTGCGCCTGGTCATCGAGCAAGCCAAAAAGGCCTCGATGACCAAGGAGACCCTGGAGCGCGCAATCAAGAAGGGCGCCGGTATCGGCGGTGATGCGGTGCAGTACACCTTGGTCAAATACGAAGGCTTCGCACCGCACCAGGTGCCGCTGATCGTCGAGTGCCTGACCGATAACGTCAAGCGCACCGTGGCCGAGATTCGCGTGCTGTTTCGCAAGGGCCAGCTTGGCGCGGAAGGTTCGGTGTCGTGGGATTTCAACCATGTCGGCATGATTGAAGCCACGCCTGACAGCCCTGAGGCAGACCCGGAAGAGGCAGCTATCGAGGCCGGCGCCCAAGACGTTGAACCGGGCGAAGAGGGCGCGAGTTTGTTCCTGACTGAGACCACGGACGTCGATGCGGTGCAGAAGGCGTTGCCGGAGCAGGGCTTTACCGTGATTTCGGCGAAAATCGGTTATATCGCCAAGAATCCGGTAGCTCTCACCGATGAAACGCAGCTGGCTGAAGTCGAAGCGTTCCTGGACGCCATCGATGGTCACGATGACGTGCAGAACGTCTATGTCGGCCTGGCGGGCTAAGTACGGGCGGTACTCTGTGCTGGCGCTGCCGGCCTCCTCGCGACCAGGCGTTGCTCCCACAGTTGTATGCTGCGCTGTGGTAGCAACGCTCGCTCTCGCGAGAGCCAGGGCTGCTGGCCAAGCGTCAACCTAGCTGCGCCACCACCTCGGCAAAGCTGGGGCGGGCACTGACCTGCGGCTGGATGCATTGCGCCTGCAGCACCTGCAAGTGCGCGTCCGCCGTCTCGCAATGCGCCAACCATTCCCCCAGTAGAATCCCGAAGGCCCGGACTTCAATGCGTTCCAGCGCCTGAGCCAATGGCTGCCCGTCACGCGGATAGAACACCGCCGCCCCAAAGTCCCCCAGCAGGCATCGGCCGTCAGCCTGATACAGCAGGTTGTGGGCGTACAAGTCGCCATGAGCGATCCCCAGCCCGTGCAAATGCGCACCTACCGAGGCGATCGACGCGGTCATCTTGCGCACCGCCTCGATGCTGAGCGCGAAGCCCTGCGGATACACATCGCGGCTGCACGAGGCAAGGCTGGGCGGGCCGGCCATGTTCAGGTAGGCGCCGTCGATCAGGGTCATCACTAACGCCTGGGTGCCATGCGGATGGTCATGCACGCGTCCTTCGAGGGGGATCAGATTGGCATGCAGGCCGGCGTGCAGGCAGGCGCGCATTTCGTCCAGCGGCGAACCGTCGCTGGTCACCTCGCCTTTGTAGAGCTTGACCGCCACCTCATGGCCATCGCTGCGCCGTGCCCGATGGATGATGCCCGAAGCCCCTTGGCCCAGCACTTCCAGTAGTTGCAGTTGAGCCCACCCGATTGTTTGAGTGGGCGGTTCTTCATGAGGTGTGGCAAAGCCTTCGGGCAATGGATTACCGGCGTACGCCAGCCATGCCAGGCTGGGCAGGGTCATCAACCACTCCGGCAGTTGTGGCAGCTGATTGGCTGAGATGCGCAGCAATTCCAGGCGTTCGAGGCGCGACAGATCTGGCAGCGCAGTCAGGCGATTGCCGGCCAGCATGAGCTTTTGCATTTTGGTGCAGCCGCCCAGTTCATCGGGCAACTGCTCGATGCAGTTGTCTGTCAGGATCAGCCAGCGCAAGTGCGGCGGCAGGGCTTGTGCCGTTACGCTGACGATACGGTTGGCCTTGAAACCGACCATGCGTAACGAAGTGCAGCGACCCAGGCAGGGGGGCAGTTCGGCGAACTGGTTGTCCGAGCAGAACAGCACCTGCAGTCTGTGCAGGCGATGGAGGTCCTCTGGGAGGCTGCTGAGGGCGTTGCCGCTGAGGTTGAGCACCTCGAGGGTATCCGCCAGATCGAAAATGGCCTGGGGGAATTCGCGTAACCCGCAGGACAGGTCCAGTCGGGTCAGGCCGGTCAATTGGCCGGCTTCAAGGCGTGCGAGGGTGTCGGTCAACGGTAATTTTCCTGGAATAGAAGTCAGGTCGGGCTGTCGATAGTGCGCAATTGCCCAAGGCGACTGCGCGTGCGCATCAGGTCGATGGCCTTGGCATCCAATGCCTGATCCAGCGGCCACTGGCTGATGAGGGTAAGGTATTTGTCCTGATCGTAAAGCACGTCGACCAGATTGATGAAGCGTTGCTGCACGGCGATTGGACACTGGTCGAGCAGGGGCAGATTGTCGATGGTCCAATGATCGAAGCGTCGACACAGCTCCAGATAATCCATCACCGCGGTGGGCTGTTCGCACAGATCGCTGAAGTCGAAACCGATACGGCGATCGACGTTCATTCGGGCGCGCAATTGTCGGGTGCCAACTGCCAGCGCGAACGGCGCCGGGTTGACCGGCAGTTGCAAGGCCTCGCGCTGTTGCCGGTCACCGGGGTAGACGTAGCGGCCTTGGGCGAACTGCTGATTGGCGCCGGATTCGGGCACGCTGCGGTAGTCCTGATCGCCGCCGACTTCCAACACCTCCATGCGCTCGTGAATCAGCCGAATCACGGGCAGAAAACGCTCGTGATACAGCGGATTGGGCAGCAGCCCGGCGGGCGCGTAGTTGGAAGTCACCAGCAGGCATACGCCCCGTTCGAACAAGGCCTTGAACAGGCGCGTGATCAGCATCGCGTCGCCGATGTCGTGCACATGGAATTCGTCGAAGCACAGCAGCCGGCAATCGGCGAGCAGTTCATCCAGCGTGGTTTGCAACGCGTCTGCGCTGCCACGATGGGCGAACATGCCTTGGTGCAGGCGGGCGAAAAAATCGTGGAAATGCACCCGGCGTTTACGACTCAGGGGCACGCCCTGGAAAAAACCATCGAGCAGCCAGCTCTTTCCGCGCCCCACCGAGCCGTACAAGTACAGCGAACGTGGCGTATTGGCCCCGTCCAGCAACGGCTCGACCCGTTCGGCCATGCTGGCGATGACCTGCTGCTGGCCATGGCTCAACGTGTAGCCCAGCTCGCGGGCCTTGCCGTGAAAATGCTCGATCAGTTGCTGGCCGGCAGCGGGCAAGCTCCGTGCTGCGCCAGCAGTGGCTGGTCGCGACCATTTGAACCAGGGTTTTTTCGGGGGTGTCGCCGCCAAGGGAGCGTCCTCAGGAAATCGAAATGCAGCGATTATACGGAAAACCGCGGTTCTATTTCGGTGCAGTCATTGCGTGGCTTGAATGGTAGCGCCGATCGCCTGGCGCAATTGCGTGACCTTGGCCAACCCCGACGATCCGGTGGACGATGCCAGTAAGGCCTGGCCCGCTGACCGTCCCGTGGTGACCGCCGACACCTTGGTGATCGACACGCTCGAAGCGCAGAACGACGGCGAATGCCGGGACATCAACTACGCCCCCACTGTGTTGCCCAACGGTATCGAGGCGTCCAGCGACCCGTTGCTGGCGGCCCGCTCTGCCGCTTACGCAAGCTCCTATCTGCGCCGCACCGCAGAAGTGGATCAACTCAAGGAGGCGGGTAAATGAACACGTCATCCAAGCTCGCTCATTTCGTGCCTCTGGCGAGCTGGTTGCACTGCATGATGGCACTCGGGCTGTTGGCGATGCTGTTTATCGGTGCTGGCATGGTGGCGTCGGTATCTGAGCGCCATGAGTGGCTGATTCATCTGCACAAGCCGCTGGGCATCGCCTTCGTGCATGTTGCTGCCGCCTTGTACCACGGCCTGATCCGTCGTGATGGCGTGCTGCAGAGCATGGCCCGCGGCGCCGGCAAGAACTGACCCTTAACGCAGCTGGGGCAGGATACGAATGCAGGTCGCCAGCACATCCTTGCCCAGTTGCGCCGAACGCGCGCCATTCCAACCCGTACGCGGGTTGGGGGCATCATCGTGATCCTTGAAGGGCATCTCCAGGGTGAACGACAGGCAATCGAATGTTTCCCCGACGCTGTTGCAGGCCAGATTCAGATTGGCCTGGCCGGGCTGTGAACGACCATAGCCGTGGACTTGCTGGAAGTCCTGGGTCTGCTCGCACAGCCAGTCGCGAAACTGCTGCTCCAGCTGCGCGATACGGGGTGTGTATCCTGGGTTGCCTTCGCAGGCGGCGGTGAAGACATGCGGGATTTCTTCGTCACCGTGGACATCGATGAACAGGTCGACGCCGTATTTTTCCATCTGCTGCATGATAAACAGGACTTCGGGGGCCGTCTCGGCATCGGCGTCCTGCCAGGCACGGTTGAGATCGCGCCCGGCTGCGTTGGTGCGCAGGTGGCCATGGAAGGCGCCATCGGGGTTGACGTTGGGCACCAGATACAGATCGACCTCGGCCAGCAGAGGGGCCAGCGCCGGGTCCGAGTGCTGCAAGCGCTCGACGATGCCTTCCATGAACCACTCGGCCATATGCTCGCCTGGGTGCTGCTGAGCGATAAACCAGAGCTTGCGCCGGCCGGGTTGGCCGTTACCTAGGCGCAACAAGGGAATGTCGCGACCCTCCACACTGCGCCCGACCGCCAGCAGCTGCATGCCGGCCTTGTTCAGCGCATCGCTGACCAGCCGCTCATGGCGAGTGCGGCTATAGGGCTCGAAATAGGCGAACCATGCATCAGGCTGGGTGGAAGAGAGTTCAAAGTGCAACGCCTTGCCGTCGAAGTGCGAGGGCACGCGGAACCAGTCCTGCTGATCATAGGAGGCCACAGCCTGGTAACCCTGCCAGGCACGCGAAAAGGTCGAGGCGCCGGCGTTTTCGAGCACGAAACGATGGACCTCGCCGGGTATCAGGCCGCTGACCTTGAAGTGGAACCACTGAAAATGCTGGCTTTTCGTATCAGGACGAATGGCCAGGCGGACATGCTGGCGGTCGCTCGCGTCTATGACTTGAATATTGCCGCTGTCGAAGTCGGCGCGGATATCGAGCGAGGGGAGGGCCAGGGTCATGGTGTTGAATCCTTGTAGAGTACTTATGCGTCGATACTCTACACCCAAGCCGTTGTGTGGCGCAGGGATCAGAACGCCAGCACCATCAACAGGGCCATGCTCAGCAGGCCGGCCAGCCAAGCGCCGATCTCCAGAGGATGATGTCTTTGCCGGTAGCGTCCGCGCAGTGCCAGGTGCCGAGCCGGTGCCAATAGCCGTCGCCAATGCAGTTCGGTCTCGTGGAACGCGGCTAGATGTTCGGGCGCGGCATCCAGCCAGCGGCGAAAATCGATGCGTTCACTGGCGGTGGTCTGTGGATTCTGCAGCTTGACGTACCACTCGCAGGCGTGGACCTCGGCTGGGGCTAGCTCGGCGGGCGTGCGGGTCTGCTGGAGCGCACGGACCATGTCCTTGTGCAACTCTTCCAGAGAAATATCCAGCCGCTGGGCAATGGTAGGGTAGGGCAGCGCGTCGACGCGGCTGAGCAGAAAAACCTGCTGAGTGCGCCGCGACAGTTGCCTGATTCGCGAGCAGAGGTATTGTTCGGCGCCTGAAAGCTGCTTGTGGCCGTTATCTGGTGCGCGGTGAAACAATTGCTGTAGTGGGGTGAGCAGGCTGGTCATGAATCTGTGCTCCGCGTAAGGGGCAAGCGAACGACAATAGAGGCCTGGGCTGCGTGGCATCTTCCGTGACAATGCATCGAGCTTAGTCTTGTTGCGATTGATTCTCAAGTGCTGATCGCTCTTGATTGCACGGGAACGGGTCATTTCTGCATTTTAGATAGTTTCGGGACTTTTCAGCATTGATAGTGTTTTGCTATGATCACTTCATTAAGACGTACCGAATTCCTGCATAACGCAGTACCTTCTTCATTAGCCTGAAGAACCAAAAAAAAGACCCGGCAAAAAGCCGGGTCAAAAACCGTGATTAGCCTGATGAGGAGATAATCTGAAAGTCCGACCTAAGGTCTTTCAGGTTACCCAACTGATCTCGCGACCAGTTGGAGCAATAATAATCGTTATCATTTGCAAGTCAAATGATTTCTCCTCGAATTTGCTTCAGTTTTTTTCTGGCTGCCTGCTCTGGCGGCCTTTTCCTCGTAGCCCTTCCCACGCTTCCCCCGTCCAAGTCGGCCCGAGCGCCTTACTGCTGCTGCGGATGCACGTCCAGCGAACGATCCACCATGCTTCTGGCCATGTTGATCATGTGCACGACGCTCAGGCCGAGATCTCGCTGCGGCCCCTTGAGTGCGTCCGCAGATTCATAGGCAGTGGCTGCAGCGCAGCGTAGTAGTTCCGAGGCATGGTTGAGTGCATCGAGCATGCTCAGATCGTTGCGCGCGACGAAGGGTTCGGCGCTGGGTGTTGACGGTGCGGGTGCGAGATAGAAGTCCAGCGCTTTGCGTGACAGTGGGCAGTCTTTGAGCGACTCGCTCGGGACGAATTCGACGGTGGTGTCTTTTCGATGTCGCATAGTGCTTCCCCATTATAGGTCGCTGCGGTTTGACCGCTGCAGATTCAGGCTCCAGACTAATACTGCGCGTAGTTATTTCAAGGTTTCTGTTATTACATACTGTGTATGGAGCTTGGCGTCAGGGCAGGTAAGGTGCTCAACCATGAATAAATGGAAAGAGCTGGTCAAAGAAATAATGCGCGAGCAGAACGTCACCCAGACGGAGCTGGCAGAACGTGTCGGCGTCAGTCAGGGTGCGGTGGGGCATTGGATGCGTGGGCGCAGTACGCCCCATGTCAGCAAGATGAACCGTGTATTGCGTGAATTGGGCATGGACAATCTGGAGGTCGTGCAGATCCTGCGCACCGCAGAGCAGCGTGCTGATTACGAGGCTCACGCCGACGACCTGTCGCGCGCCACTGATCATGATCGCGATGCGCTGCACCGGAGCGTCTTGTACTTCTGCTACCCGCGTCTCACGTGGGCGGTAGCCGGAACCGATCAGCCGTCACGGGCGGCGTATTACCGTGGCGATGCCGGGGTCTCCGGCTACGAGGCGGTCGGGCCGGCGTACTGGCTGAAGGTCGAAGGCGATGCCATGAATTCGCCTGTCGGCGTCAGTGTGCCCGATGGCACCGAGGTATTGGTCGATCCCGGCCTGGAGGCGCAGGTCGGGGACCTGATCATTGCGCGACGACCGGGTATCGATCAGGCAATCCTGCGCCAGCTGGCCGCCGAGGGCAGCGAGCGTTTCCTGAAACCTTTGAATTCGACATATCCGGTGTACGAGTTATCTGCAGACTGCCTGGTGGTAGGCGTCGTGGTGCAGGCCATGCTTCAGATGGTTTGAGATGACTGAAGAGGGGGCGATGGGGCGAGGGCTGATTGCGGCTCGGGGTTCGTCAGATCGCAGAATGCACTGAGGGGAGCCGAAGCTCCCCTCTAATCGTGTATCGCGTGCTCTTTTTTTATTATTGCGGGGCGACCTATTGTTGTTTTTGTCAGTCGTGACCCGTACAGCCGTTTTGGTGACCCCCATTCGGGGTCAAGAGCAAACGTATTTTTTTGAGCGCTGACCTGCTTTCATCTTGCGATCCAGTCGATTCGGACGCTACCTCAGGGTAGTTTTGTTGTTCTCTGTCCGACTGCGGGGCGAACCCCTGAAAAGCACACCTTCTCCAAAAAAATCTGTTAGCTGCGTCTCTGCCGTGTTGTTCTTGTTATGTCAGAGTCGTTTCGTATTGTTTTTATTGGGTGTCGCAATTTTTCTTGTTCTTGTACGTAAGCTATAGCAGGGTGCGTGCCAACTTTATAAAAGCCTTTAAAATCAGCACCTTGAAAAAATCGTGTCGCACATGCCGTGGCAAAGTGTCGCAACCTGTTTCCATGTTACTCGTTTTTCTGACCGCCAGTTCATCGCCGGTAACACTCTCGTCGGAAAAGCTGTTACCTGAGCGCCGCTCCAGCGGCTCTGTTCAGCGCGGTTGGCTTTCGCGGAGGGTGATCTGCTGGCAGAGGTCGACGATCTGTTCGCGCATCCAGCGGTTGGCCGGGTCCTGGTCGGTACTCTCATGCCAGTACAAATGAGTTTCGACCAGGGGCACCTGATCCACGGGCAGGCTGACGTAGTGCAGTTCGTGCCGGCGGGCGAAGCGTTCGGGCACGGTCATGAGCATGTCGCTCTGCTGCAGCACTTGCGAGGCCATCATGTAGTGCTGCGAGCGCAACGCGATCTTGCGTTGCAGCCCTATACGGCCAAGCGCCAGATCGACGTGGCCCAGGCCGTTGCGGCGGCTGGAAATATGAATGTGGGGCTGGGTCAGATAGTCGTCCAGGCTCAGCTCCCGCCGCGCGAAGGGATGACCAGTGCGCATGGCGCAAACGTAACGATCGGCCAGCAGCTTGACGTGGCGCACCTGCGGGTCGCTGTTAAGGGGGGCGTCAACGGCAAAATCCAGATGCCCGGCGGCGAGCTCCTTGGTTGTCTCGCGGCGCTTGCACAAGAAACTCTCGATGACCACGGCCGGCGCCAGGCGTCGCAGGCGCTGGAACAAGGGCGGCAGGATCACCGCTTCGGTCAGGTCGGTCATGCTGATGCGGAAGGTCTTGCTGGCCTGGGCCGGGTTGAAGATGCGGCTCTCCTGCACCGATACACGCAACAGCGCCAAGGCGTTGCGCACCGGATTGATGATGTTTTGCGCCATGGGCGTCGGCACCATGCCTTGGGCGGTGCGCACGAACAGCGGATCCTTGAAGGTATCGCGCAGTCGCGCCAGAGCGTTGGACACGGCCGGCTGGGTAATGCCGACGATCTGACCGGCGCGGGTCAGGTTGGCTTCGGTGTAAATGGCATCGAAGACGATGAACAGATTGAGGTCGACCTTGCTGAGGTTCATGTGCTCACTCTCTTATTGTTGTGTTCCGGGCCTGCGGGGCGGCGCCGGTAGGATCCGATCATATATGGCTTATGAATGGTAATACACGCCGAGAATAGGTTGGATTGATCGGGAACGGCGTTTTAACCTCGAATGCTCTCCTTAGCCGATCGGGTCACTGCCATGGATTTCGCCTACTCCCCTAAGGTTCTGGATCTGTGTGAAAAGGTCTCGGCGTTCATGCGGGCCCATGTCTACCCGGCTGAGACCACCTTCGTCCAGCAGGTCAATGAGGGAGATCGCTGGCAGCCGACGGCGGTGATCGAAGCGCTCAAGGTCCAAGCCCGCGCTGAGGGGCTCTGGAACCTGTTCCTGCCCGATTCCGAGTACGGCGCGGGGCTGAGCAACCTGGAGTACGCCCCCTTGGCCGAGATCATGGGCCGCTCGTTGCTGGGGCCGGAGCCCTTCAATTGTTCAGCGCCGGATACCGGCAATATGGAAGTGCTGGTCCGTTATGGCAGTGCCGAACAGCGCCAACGCTGGCTGGAGCCGTTGCTGCGGGGCGAGATACGCTCCGCCTTCGCCATGACCGAGCCGCAGGTCGCCTCCAGCGATGCCACCAACATGCAAGCCACGGCAACGCGCGTCGGCGATCAGTGGCGGCTGGACGGCCGTAAATGGTGGACGTCTGGGGCCTGCGATCCGCGCTGCAAAGTCCTGATCTTCATGGGCTTGAGCGATCCGGATGGCCCTCGCCACCAACAGCATTCGATGATTCTGGTGCCCATGGATACCCCTGGGGTCAAGGTGCTGCGGCCCCTGACGGTATTCGGCTACGACGACGCTCCGCATGGCCATGCCGAGGTGCTGTTCGACGACGTTCGCGTGCCTTTCGAAAACGTGCTGTTGGGCCCCGGTCGAGGTTTCGAGATCGCCCAGGGTCGATTGGGGCCGGGCCGTATTCACCATTGCATGCGTTCGGTAGGCATGGCGGAGCGTGCGTTGCAGCTGATGTGCGAACGCGCCAATGAGCGGCATGCTTTCGGTCGGCCGCTAGGGCTGTTGGGCGGTAATCTGGAGCGCATTGCCGACTCGCGAATGGAGATCGACATGGCACGGCTATTGACGCTCAAGGCCGCCTACATGATGGACACCGCGGGCAACAAGGTGGCGCGCAGTGAGATCGCACAGATCAAGGTCGTGGCGCCCAACGTTGCGTTGCGGGTGATCGACCGCGCCATCCAGATACACGGCGGCGCGGGCGTCAGTGGCGATACACCACTTGCCTATATGTACGCGATGCAGCGCACGCTGCGGCTGGCCGATGGCCCCGACGAGGTACACCGCACCGCCGTTGGCAAGTACGAGCTCGGTGCCTGGCGGTCAGGCCGCGAACGCTGAGGGTTTCAGCCAAGTTCGAGCCAGATCGGCGCATGATCCGAGGGTTTTTCCATACCGCGCAAATCGTAGTCGACCCCGGCTTCCTTGATCCGCGACAGCAGCGCCGTGGAGGTCAGGATCACATCGATGCGCAAGCCGCGCTTGGGCTCGTCCTCGAAACCGCGGCTGCGATAATCGAACCAACTGAAACGATCGACGACTTCCGGATGCAAGTGGCGGAAACTGTCGGTCAAGCCCCAGCCCTTGAGGGTCGCCAGCCACTCTCGCTCTTCGGGTAGGAAGCTGCATTTGCCGGTCTTCAGCCAGCGCTTGGCGTTATCGGGGCCGATGCCGATGTCGCAGTCTTCGGGAGAAATGTTGATGTCGCCCATCACTACCACTGGCTGATCCTGCTTGAAGCGGCTGGTCAGGAGTGTTTGAAGGTCGGCGTAGAAGCGCTGCTTGGCCGGAAACTTGGTGGGATGGTCGCGGCTTTCGCCTTGAGGGAAGTAGCCGTTCATGATGGTCACTGGCTGGCCCTCGGCATCGCTATAGGTGCCCCAGATAAAGCGGCGCTGGGCATCCTCGTCATCACCCTCGAAACCCTTGTGCAGCGACAACGGTGGCTTGCGCGAGAGCAGGGCAACACCGTAATGACCCTTTTGCCCGTGAAACTCCACGTGATAGCCCAATGCCTGAACTTCGGCCAAAGGGAACTGCTCGTCCGAGACCTTGGTTTCCTGCAGGCCAATGACATCGGGCTGATGCTTGTCGATCAGCGCAGCCAGTTGATGGGGACGTGCGCGCAGGCCGTTGATGTTGAACGAGACGATTTTCATGAAGCCGCAGTCCTGGCAAAAGGCTGATGCTAACGGACCTTCAAGCCGCAGGCCAGCGCTGTGACAAGTGCCTGGCTGGTAACCGAATGTTTCGAAACAGTACGCACTCGGTGACAAGCTTTTGACGTGGTAGCATCTGCTCCATGAAGTTTCCAGGACGTTTCACCAGCAGCCTCATGCTGCTGTTCATCAGTGCTGCCGCGCAGGCGCAAAGCGAGTTGCAGGTTCGGGTCAAACCCGCCAATGCCGCCCTCAAGGCTAATATCGAGGGCTACATCGGCGCCCTTGGCGACCGTGACGAGCAGGCCCTGCTGCGGTTTCGCCGCGGTGCCGAGGAGCAGGCACGCAAGGCGGCACAGGCGTTGGGCTATTACCAGGCGCATATCGACAGTGAGGTCAACGCGGGCAAAAATCCGACGTTGGTTCTGAACGTCGAGCCCGGCGAACCCATTCACCTGCGCAATGTGGTGATTCGGGTCGATGGCCCGGCGAGCCAGTTGACAGCTTTCAAGTTGCCTTCCGGCCCCTTGCTGCGTGAGGGCGCGGTGCTCAACCACGGCCACTACGACGACGCCAAGCGGCTGATCCAGAACCAGGCATCGCGCTACGGTTTCTTCCAGGGGCGCTTCGTGCAACAGCGTCTGGCCATCGACCCTAAAGCGGGTGTGGCCGACATCGAGCTGGTCTACGACAGCGGCCCGCGCTTTACCCTGGGCAAGGTGCATTTCAGTGGCGACACGCCGTTCGACGATGATCTGCTGCAGCGTATGGTGCCGTTCAAGGAAAACACCCCTTACGATTCCGAACTGATCGCCGAGCTCAGCCAGGCGCTGCAATCGAGCGGTTACTTCGAAGGCGTGCGCGTCGATGCCACGCCCAGCAGCACCGCCGGTAACGCAGTGATTCCGGTGGATGTCGATCTGCAAACGCGCAAGCCGCGGACCATGGGCCTCGGGCTGGGTTACTCGACAGACGTGGGGCCGCGCGGCAAGGCCAACTGGACGCGACATTGGGTCAATGCCGAAGGCCACAGCTACGGGTTCGAGTCGGAAATTTCCGCACCCAAGCAGAATATCGGTCTGTGGTACGACGTGCCGCTCGACCCGCCCCTGACCGATAAACTGCGCTTCGCCGGCGGTTATCAGTATGAAGAGCTGGCCAATACCGACACCATCAGCAAGCTGCTCACCGTCGGGCCGGAATGGCACAGCAAATTGCCCAGCGGCTGGCAGCGGGTCATTTCCCTGAAATGGCAGCGTGAGGAATACCGCCTGGGCAGTGACTCGGGGCTGAGCAATCTGGTGATGCCGGGCATCAGCTACAGCTATTTGCGCAGCGACAACCGTGTCGATCCACACAATGGCTATCGTTTGCAGTTCGATGCTCAGGTGGCCAAGGAAGGCCTGCTGTCCGATACCAACCTCGTACATGGCGATATGACCCTCAAGGGCCTGACCACGCTGTGGCAGAACCACCGTTTCCTCGGTCGTCTGCAAGTAGGCGGCAGTGCCACCAACGGTTACCAGTCGATCCCGCCGTCGCTGCGCTTCTTTGCCGGTGGCGATCAGAGCGTGCGCGGTTACGACTACCAGAGCCTGTCCCCGGAGAACGAACAGGGCGACAAGATCGGCGGTCGCTACATGATCGCCGGCAGCCTTGAGTATCAATATTCGATTGCCGAGAAGTGGCGCATTGCGACCTTCATCGACCAAGGTAGCTCGTTCAACAATCTGGATCTGCCCAGCCTCAAGACCGGTGTCGGTATCGGCGTGCGTTGGGTGTCGCCGGTGGGGCCGATCCGTATCGATCTGGCCCACGCGCTGGATGATCCCGGCGGTATTCGCCTGCACTTTTCCATGGGTCCCGAACTATGAGATTTGTACTGTGAGCCGAGCGGTAAAACGGACTTTGCTGGCCTTGGCCGCACTGGTAGTCCTGATCCTTCTGGTAATGACGGCGGGCTTGAGCCTGTTGGCGACCGAGTCAGGCAGCCGCTGGGTGCTGGCGCGGGTCCCGGGCCTGACGCTGGACAACTTCAACGGTCGGCTGGCTGGTGCCTGGCGCGCCGATCGGCTGGCATGGGAACAGCCTGGCCAGCAGGTGCAATTGCTCGACGTCGATTTTGCCTGGTCCCCCACTTGCCTGCTGCGCATGACCCTGTGCCTGGATCGCGTGCACGTGGAGAAGGTCATGCTGCAGTTCGCCTCAAGCACCGGTGCCGAAAGCAGTAACGAGCCTGTGCAACTGCCCGATGTGAAATTGCCGGTCAGTCTGGAACTGGGCGATATCCAGATCGGCAGCGTGCAACTGGACGGCGCCGATCAGGTCCAGAATCTGCAACTGGCAGCCCACTGGGACGCCCAGGGATTACAGATCGACAGCCTCAAGGCCCAACGCGATGCCATCGCGCTCGACCTGCACGGGCAGCTGCAGCCGGGCAGCCAGTGGCCCCTGACGGTGGACGGCACGGTGCAACTCCCTGCAGTGGATGGCAAGCCTTGGCAACTGGCGCTGAACGTCCAGGGCGACCTGCTGCAGACTTTGCAAATCAAGGGCCGCAGCAGTGGCTACCTGGATGCCGACGTCAGTGGCCAGCTGCAGCCGCTGGCCAGTCAATTGCCTGCTCGATTGCAGATCGCCAGTCATGTGTTCAAAGCGGGCGACGCTTTACCGGACACCCTGGTGCTCAACGGCTTGCAACTTGATGCCAAGGGTGACCTGCAGGCGGGTTATCAGATTGACGGCAGTGCCAGCCTGCCGGCCGAGCAGGGGCCTGTAGCGCTGCAACTGCGCGGCCGTGTCGACGCCAAGGGCGCTGATGTTGCCGGTTTGAGTCTGACGGCAAGCCCCGATCAACGGTTAGCGGTCAGTGGCCACCTCGATTGGCAGCAGGGCCTGGCCGCCGATGCCAAGATCGAGTGGCAGGATTTCCCGTGGCATCGCCTGTATCCACAGGTGAGCGAACCTGCTGTCAGCCTGCAGCGCTTCACAGGCGAGGTGTCCTATCAAGATGGCAATTATCTGGGCAACTTCTCTTCGGCCCTCAAGGGACCTGCCGGGGATTTCACTGTGGTCAGCCCGTTCAGCGGCAACCTGCGCCAGGTCTTCTTGCCACAGCTGAGCGTGCAAGCCGGTCAAGGCAAGGCCGAGGGCCACCTCAATCTGCAGTTCGCTCAAGGCATCGGCTGGGACACGGCACTGGACTTGAGCGCGCTCGATCCGGCCTATTGGGTGGCGCAATTACCCGGCACCCTGGCCGGTCCGCTGCGCAGCAAAGGTCAATTCAACGATGGCCACTTGCAGGCTCAGGCTGACATCGACCTCAAGGGCCGTTTGCGCGGCCAACCGGCGGCATTGCAAGCCAAGGTCGAAGGGGCCGGCGAGCAGTGGACCCTCGGCGCGCTCGAGGTACGCCTGGGTGATAACAAGATCAACGGCAGCGCCAGTCTCCAGCAGCGCCTGGCCGGGCGCATTGACCTCGATCTCCCGCGCTTGGGGCAACTCTGGCCGGACGTGCAAGGGCGAATCAAAGGTCGCATCGACGTTGCAGGTACTCTGGCAGCCCCCCAAGGGCAAGTATCGCTGCAGGGCCAGCAGCTCGGTCAGGCCGACAACCATCTGCAGGCGCTCGATCTGCAAGCCCGCCTGGATGCCGCCCAACGGGCCAATCTGGAGTTCACCGCCAGTGGTATTGAAGCCGGCGATACGGCGCTCGGTACGTTGACCGCAAAAGGGCAGGGGACCCTGCAAAAACAGCAGTTGCAGCTTGACCTCAAAGGCCCGCAATTAGTGCTGGCGCTGGGCCTGGACGGCGGCCTGGATCGTGGCAATTGGCGCGGGCGCTTGGCCAGTGGTGATATCCAGGCCGGTGGTCAGGACTGGCGCCTGCAAAACCCGGCGACCCTGCAGCGTTTGGCCAACGGCCAGATCGACTTCGGTGCGCATTGCTGGCTGTCCGGCAAAGCCAGCCTGTGCGGCGAAGACCAGCGCCTGGCCCCCGAGCCGCGTTTGCGTTATCACCTCAAGCAGTTCCCGCTCGACAGCCTGGCACAGTGGTTGCCCAAGGATCTTGGCTGGAATGGCCAGCTCAATGCCGATGTGCAACTCGATTTGCCTGCCAGTGGCCCCAAGGGCCGGGTCACGGTAGACGCCAGTGGCGGCACCTTGCGGATTCGCGACAACGGCCAGTGGCTTGATTTTCCATATCAAGCCTTGCGGCTGGACAGCAACCTGAGCCCGCGACGAGTGGATGCTCAGGTCAAATTCCAGGGCGGCAAGTTGGGTGATCTGCAACTTGATGCCCAGATCGACCCGGTGGCCAGGGACAAGCCGCTGTCGGGCAGCTTCAGCCTGCAAGGGCTTGATCTCTCGGTGGCGCGGCCTTTCGTGCCGATGGTCGAGCGGCTCAATGGGCACTTGCAGGGCAATGGTCGGCTCGGCGGTAGCCTGCTGGCGCCGCAGGTCAATGGCGAGGTCGATCTGCGCGATGGCGAAGTGGCTGGCGGGCAGCTACCGGTCAGCCTGCAGGCCTTGCAGTTGCAGGCGCGGATCGCCGGCGAAAGCGTGCAGCTGAACGGTAACTGGAAGAGCGGCGACAAGGGGCAAGGCAGCCTGGGTGGAACCATCGACTGGGCCCAAGGGTTGGCGGTGAACGTCGATCTCAAGGGCACCGGCCTGCCAGTAACGGTGGAGCCTTATGCGACTCTCGAAGTCACGCCGGCGCTCAACGTGCATATGAGTGGCGGTCGCCTGGCGGTTTCGGGCAACGTCGCCATTCCCAAGGGCAGTATCCTGGTACGCGAGTTGCCACCCTCAACGGTCAAGGTGTCGGACGATGCGATCATAGTCGGCACTCAGACGGAGGAGGGCAAGGCGCCCCTGGCGATCGCCATGGATATCAATGTCGATGTCGGTCAGGACAAACTCACCTTCAATGGTTTCGGCCTCAGCGCCAACCTGGTCGGGCGCGTGCACATCGGCGACAACCTCGACACCCGCGGTGAGCTCAACCTCAAGGATGGCCGTTATGCTGCCTATGGCCAACGCCTGACCATCCGCCGGGCCCGGTTGTTCTTTGCCGGGCCTCTCGATCAGCCCTATCTGGACATCGAGGCGATCCGTCAGGTCGATGATGTGATTGCTGGCATTCGCTTGACCGGCAGTGCCGAGCAGCCCACCAGTGAAGTCTTCGCGGAACCGGCGATGAGTCAGGAGCAGGCGTTGTCCTATCTGGTACTGGGTCGGCCCCTGAGCACCACGGGTGAAGATAACAACTTGCTGGCGCAAGCGGCGCTGGGCCTGGGGCTGGCGGGCAGTTCGTCATTGACGGGGTCGGTGGCCAAGGACCTGGGTATCCAGGATTTCCAGCTCGACACTACCGGCAGCGGCACCACCACCAACGTCGTGGCCAGCGGCAAGATCACCGATAAGCTCAGCTTGCGCTATGGGGTGGGTGTTTTCGAACCGGCCAACACCATCGCGTTGCGCTACCTGTTGAGCAAGAAGGTCTATCTGGAGGTGGCCAGCGGCGTGGCCAGCTCGTTGGACATTTTCTACAAACGCGATTTCTAGCGTCACGCCCGTGTGCCTGAAGCGCTGCTGGGCAGCGCTCCAGGCGCGGCATTATCTGGTCACGGTATCCATGCGACGAATGTTGCCGATCTGGCGCAGGCTCAGCCCGTATTTGTCGGCCAGCGCTGTGCGCGAGCATCCGCGCATGCTGTCTTCATGGATCTGCTGATTGCGAAGTTGACGGGCGAAATGATCGGCCTTGGGGATTTCCAGCGAGGCACCGGCGAAGCGGTTGATCAGCGCGCGCAACGATTTGGGCGGTAGCGATTTGGCCAGCTTGGTGCGTTCGGCGTGCTTGGGGATGTACTTGGGGCGCCCGCCGAACAGCCGGGTAAGGCGGTAGGCCTGTTCGACACCGAGGCAATCCACCAAGGCTTGCAGGGACTTCGGCAGGTGAGTGACGTCGATACGTTTCAAGTCTTCGATGTTCATGGGACTTCCTTGTACAGCAGCAGAAAAATGAAAGTTGAGTCTTGGGCAAGACGCATTCTTTCCCAGCACTGCAGCTGGCTCTAGGTAACAAGGTCGTCGTATAGCGGGGATGTTTCTGATTGATCTGTAGGGGATTTTCCTTGGCGCTGTAGGGCGAATCTGCAGCAGTCGGCTCGACACCACTGAATGCCTGCAACCCGCGCCGAATGGGCTGCGCAGCCTAACGGAATGGCGGCATCTAGCAAAGTCTTGTGACATTCCCGTCGCCGATCTGGCAAAAAAAACGGCGGGCTCATCAGGAGCCCGCCGTCTTGGTTTTTATCGTCCCTGGAAACCTGGGCCGCCGCCAGGTCCGTGGCCGCCGCCACCACCGCCGCCGCCATAGCCGCCACCGCCACCACCGCCGTGACCGCCACCACCACCGCCTGGTGGCATGAATATCCAGCACCCACTCAACGTGAGGGTCAGTAGAATAGGAATCAACATTGTGATTCGACGAAGCATCTGCAAGTCCTCATGTTCGTAAAGGCGCCTGTGCCAAATCGGCTTCCGGCGCTGTAACATGTGACCGCATAATCGCCTTGGCATCCCGCGCACTGGGTATGCAGTTGGTGAGAGGGTTGATACAGACTCGATACAAACGCAATCAGGAACCGGCAATGACTCAGTCCCAACGCATCAAATACTCCCTGCTGATCGCCGTGGCCACGCTGGCCATCATGCTCGGGTTGTCCTATCTGCAAGCCCATGGCGTGATCACTGAAAAGGCCTTTCAGTACCTCGCCATGGGTGTTGCCGTGGTGGTCGTGATCATCAATGGGGTCATGCGCCGCAAAGTCATTCGTTCCTGAGACGGCCGTTCACGGCGCTTTCATTTGCAGCAAGGCCTCGGCGTCGGCACTCAGGCAGTAGTGCTTGTCGATATCGAGGAGGATCACACCATCACTGCCCAGGCGCTTGAGCACCTCGCGCACGCTCAGGAATGATGAACTCACGCCATGGGCATCCAGGTAACTGTGCACGCCACGTACGCCGATCTTGAGATGGTTGCGGTGGGCATCGAGCAGGGCATCGAGCACCTTCAAGCGAATCAGGCTGGTGCGCAGGCCAAAGTGCTTGAGCAGCGCCTTGATGCCATCGTAATCCACCCGCTCGACCGACGGGCCTTCCTCGCTGCTGCGTGAGCGGCGCTGCAGCGTTCTGCGCTGTGAGCGGTCGATGGCGGGAGAGCCGAGGTTGTGCATGCGAATGCTCCTTTTCAGTCAGTCCGGAAAACAGTCTCTCTAGACAAGACGAACGAAACGGCGAAATCCACACCCTTGTGCAAAAAAAGATGTGGATCGGCTGGTTTGATTGCGCTCGCGGCATGCGTTCTATTCGGCTATCAGGCCGCTACGGGCGCCCGGGCTGGCTTCGGGACAGCAGTGTTATCAGCAGCGCAACTGAATCTGCATTGGCGAGGATGATACGTTGACGCACCGCATCGTTGTGCATGAAAGCCTGTCGAGCGTCCTGCAGGTTTTTCTGCTTGCTGGTTTTGAGCACGAGACTGAAAGCCGGGCCATCGGCATCGGTGATGTCACGTCTGACGCCGTTGTCCAGCACGGTAAAGAGCTCGGCTGTCGGCGTTTGGGCGTTGAGTGCCTGATTCTGCGCCTTGGCGATGGTCTGCAGCAGCGCCTGACCGTTGGGGCCCGTTGCGTCGATCATGTCCAGATAGGGCGCCGAGGCTTCCAGGTAGGCGATGTCTTCGGTGCCACTGACAATGTGTGAAAGTTCGTGAATCAACGAGGTCGCGCGAAAGTGCGAAGGGATGTCGAAGCTGCGCTGGCTACGCCGCACGGCACCGCGCAAGACCGGCGGTATATCGAAAAACGTATCGGTGAGGAAGATTCGGCGGCGCACATCCTTCGGGTCGGTGGAGGCGACGATAAACGACACCCCTGGCTTGTTGAGGCCGAATACATAGCGGGGCGAAGTCTGTGTATCCATGCTGGCATCCATCAGTTCGGCCAAGATCTGGCCGGTCGCGCGCCTGACGTCATTGATCAACTTTGCCGGCACCGTGGCCAGCGAAAAGAATTGCTTGAGTACCTCCTGGCTGGTGCTCGGTATGCTTGACTGCCCTGGCGCGACATTCAGGGCGTCCATGCAGCGTTCGAGATAACGCTGCGCCCTGGTATGGGCGCGGACAAGTTTTTTGGCATTGCCGGGATAATACCGATGCATGTCCAGCATGCCTGAGGCCTGGGTGATGAACACCGCATCGATTTCGCGCTGCAGTGTTCGCTGGTCGTTCTGGTTGCTCCACGCACAGCCACCCCCCGCCAGGCCTTGGCGTATTTCCATCTCCCAATGGCCTTGGTCAGTGCGGCGCAGCGGTGGCCCCTCGCGGTGATCATCGACGATCGTCCAGCGGCCCTCGAGTTTGCGCACCTGATACACCTGACCGGCGACGGCGGCGTAGCGTTTTGCGGTCACCGTGTCGAGATAAATGCCGGCGGTGGAGTCGGTCTGCAGTGATCCAAGGGTAATATCGGTTGCTACGAATTCCTGCAGGCGGACCTTCAATTCGGGCGGAATATCATTGAAACGCCATGAAAACTCGATATTGACGTCGGAGACTGTGTTCGCCAGCAAGGCATCGGTACCTAGTCGCTCCCGGCGGGACGTGCGCTGCGCGATCAGGCTCACTATGGCGGCGCTGAACTGCGACATGGCTTGCCCCCATTCATGCTGGGCCAACGCTGTGGCCGAGCCCCTGATCCACTGCGCACTTTGCCAAGCGCATAACACCAGGGCGACCCGGCCATTGGCAAATGACAACCCGGTTGCGGCCAGTTGTTTCAACAGGCCGGCGGTGACCGCATGATCCCGTTGCTCGCTGGTAACGATCTGGCTTCTGGCCAGGCGCAGCAAATACGCTAGCGAATCCTTGAACAGGTAATCGACGACATTGCCGGCGACGGGCTGATAGGTGAGGCGCGTTTGGGCGGGACGTGGCATGGGGTGTTCGAAATCCGGGCCGGTGCTGGTCTCGAACCGTGGCACCGTTAGGCCGCCGTGGCTGTATCGCGAGCGCACGGCACCGTCGACTCGCTGCAGCACCAGATCCTGTAAATCACCACTGCCACGCATTTTTTCCATGAGCTCTGGCTCGTCACGATACTCGCGAAACACGAAGCCGGTGTGGAAGGTGGCGAGCAATACCAGCGGGCCGGACGTCTGCGCGGCGGTACCGAGCAGATAGACCCCGGCGACCCGGTCCGGAGCCACGTGGTCGGCAGCCAGCAGACACAGGGGGCGAATGACGTAGTTATCGCCTGGTGGCGCCTGGCGAGCCAGCGGGTCGGGCATGTCCAGCAGGGCTTCGATGAGCGTGTAGGCCTGGATACTGAGTTCGCCTTTGAGTTTTGCCTCGATCGCAGCATCCAGCAGTGTCAGCGGGATGTGTCGATGGAAGAGCGTACGCCGCTGGGCGTAGTCGGCATCGCCCGGCAGGAATCTGTTTTCCAGTTGGCTCAAGTAGTGCCTGCCTATGTCCAGGCGCTGCGCCAGTTCGGTGACATAGTCGGGTGTCAGCCCTGCGGGGACCGGCGTCTGGCCGCGCAGGCTGATCTTGATCGGGATGCCTGGCGCTGCCATGGCGCGGTGCAGCGCGTATTCGGCCAGCGACAGATCGAGCGCAGGAAAACTGACGCCCCCGGCGCCGCTGATCAGGCCTTCGGCCGCGGCGCTGAAGTAGAATCCGGACTTGAATTTTTCCGCTACTTGCACGCGAATCTGACCGACCTCCAGCTTTGCCGAGGGAAAGCTCAGGGTCAAGGCTGCTTGCAGGTGTTCGGTGGCGTAACCGATGGCTGACTGGATGCCGAACAGGTAGTGTGACTCGCGTGTTTGGCTGAATGTGAGACGCTGCAGGTTGTCCAGGTAAAGTTTGACGTCGGAGCTGCTGGCAGTACGAATCCAGGAGGGGATCAACTGTTTCAGGTGATCGCTGTACAGGGTGCTGGCTATTTCATCGAGCTGGTAGTCGAGCCCTAGCGGGGCGGCACATCGATCAACATACGCAAGCCACAACGCACCGGGGTAGCGAGTCTTGCATGCTCGATTGAAGGCACCCTCGGCGGTGAATATCTGCCGGGTCTCGTCGCTGCGTTGCAGGTATCGGGCATAGTCAGCCTCTTCGACGAATGTCTCGATCTGCAGGGGCTGTTGCGGCTCGCTCTGCAGGTTGTCCGACAATGCCGGGTGGAATCGCTCGGCGATCAGCGTCAGCCAGCCGGCCTGTGTTTGCGGGGCCCGCAACAGGCTTAACAACTCGGCCTTGCAGTCGGCCAGCGAATCGAACGCCACCGCGCCCATGAGGTGTGAGCACAGCACTACCCGGCCTTCTGGCTCCAGGCCGAGGCTGAGGACAATGACATTGCTCAGAGGAATCGCGAAAGCATTACCGGGCAAGCGCAGGTTGACGCGGTTAACCTCGATTCGTTGGTCCCCGAGCGCAAAGCGCATGGCGCGCGTCGGACGGTCCACCACCTGCCTGAGCCAGGTCCTGACCCATGCGTTGGCTTGATCGGCCTCGTCGCCCATGGTCAATTCTTCGCGCAACAGGGCCTGGCGAATCTGCAGGCTTTCGCCATGGGCATCGATCTGCGTGGCACCCACCCGTTGCGGGTAATTGTTGAAACGATGAAATTGCCCGACCCAGGCATTCTTTGCGCCTTTGGCCACATTATCGAGCAGACGATTGAGCAGGTGCGCGTCCAACCGTTCGATGACGCATTCGTCGTCATCGGTGATCACACAGTCGTCAGGCAATACGGTGGCGGGGCCCCGGGCCAATCGACCCAGTAGCAGGGTCAGCAGTGTTTCGCGCGCACGGTCGTCGCCTGCGGGCGCTGACGAATCAGATACCCAGATGGATTCGGCCCGCAGCCAGGGGGGACCGAGCATGGCCAGTTGCAAATCGATCTGGTGGTTCAGACAGCGCTTGAGGTCAGGCTGGGAGGCGCGAATTTCACTGAACCGGGTCTGCAGTGCGAACACGCGCAGGTAGGCAGCGGATGCTGGCGTCGTGGCGGGCGGCGTCGAGGTCGTAGAGACCTTACTGGCCCACCGGGATGATTGGCGCAGTTGCAGCAAGGCGGGCGCCAACAGGCCGCGGATATCCAAGGCGTCATCCAGGCTGGCCGCCGCTTCATCAGGGGCGGTGCCGCGCTGCGCTATGGCCAGTGCCAGATTGCTTTGCTGGGTGGTGACGATCGAGCGCAGGCGCTCGACGAACACCGGTTCAGTAATGTGGACGAGCCGAACTTCGATGTTTTTCATGGCACTCAACGGCGCCAGGTTCTGACCGCCGATGGCTTCGTCGAGTAATACCTTTTGCGCCGGGTCGGTGAGCCAGGTGCTCAATGCCTGTGCATCGGCAAAGTGCAGCAGGCCGACACGGGCACTGAACACGAACAACGCTGTGCTGGCCGGATTACTGTCGGTCAGGGCAAAGGTGCCGGCGAGCTCTATGCTCGCCAGCGCTCCGGAATGCAAGGCGATCCGGTGGGTGCGCAGAGGTGTCGCGCTGTTCACCGGGTTGGCACGCAACAAGCTGCGCAACCAAATCAGGCTGACAGTATCAATCGTTTGCTCGTGCGCGCCCTGCAGTAGGGCCACGTAGTAGTGGTGCGCCAGCGCCCGGGCGGCCTGTTGCAGGCGAGATCGGCCCTGGCTGTCCTCAGTCGCCCAGAAATTGCCGAGGGCATCTGCAAAGGAAGTGTTGAGACGGTTGATCGAAAAGCTGAAGGCATCGTCGAACGCGTTCTGACGCTCCGTCGACAACAGCTCGCCCTGCGGGTCGACCAACCGGGTGCTGGTGTCATGGGGCGACGGCACAGCGCAGAAATCGTCGAGTGCGACGTCTACGAGTCGGCGCGTCTGCCGCACATCGGTGGCGTCTTGCAGCGCAGTGACCTGATAGACCCAACTGTCAGGTTCGGCGTCCAGCGTCGCAGCGAGCCTGGTCAGGTCGCTGTGCAGACTGTCCTGAAGGACCCCGCGCAGACCGGGCAGTCGCAATAAGGTAGCGTCCCAGCCTTGGAGCAAGGCCTGCTGGCGGCTGAGGAAATTTTCCATCCAGTAGTCGAAAGGTGAGCTGGACAGCAGCTCGGCGCTGACCTGTTGGTCGTCACCTTCGCCATAGCGTTCGATCAACGCCAGATCGAGCAGATGACGGTCGGCGAACCGCTCGACCGCGCAGAGTGGCAAGCACAGGTAGACCGTTGTGATCGCTATGTCGGTATGGCTGATCATCAAGGCATCGGCGAATTCATGGCAGGTCCAGCCGGGAGCGCTCAGGCGATCGATGCGTAGCGGCGGCGACGTTTGCCAGGGCGTCTGGCAGAGCGCCGCGAGGATCTGGGCTTCGTTGATGGACAGTTCGTTGGTTTGGCGTGCATGGGCCAATTGGCGTGCGAAGGCGTTGCGCAGCGAGTGGGCGTGGAAGCAGGGCAGGGTGGTGGTCATGTTCGCGGCTCCTGGCGACGGGGAGTGGCCGACGCTGGGCCACGGAGCCTGGGAGCATAGGGTTGCCAGCAGGTGGCGCTGCGCTAGATATTGCTAGTGGATTGACAGCCCGGCTGTGGCCAGGAATTAATGGCAGCCGGTACATCCAACGGGAGGGACGAGCCATGTCGCAGACAAGCCAAGCTGCAGATGCATCGACGGTGCATCTTTCGTTCGTCGAGTTGACCGCGCTGCTGCAGCGGATTTTCGAGCGTCATGGCACCCGCCCTGAGGTGGCGCAATGCCTGGCGTTCAACTGCGCCAGCGCGCAACGCGATGCGGCGCACAGCCATGGCGTCTTTCGTATTCCGGGTTACCTGTCGACTTTGGCCAGCGGCTGGGTGGATGGCAAGGCCGTACCGGTGGTCGAGGACATCGCCAGCGGTTTCGTTGGTGTCGACGCCGCCAACGGCTTCGCCCAGCCGGCATTGGCCGCTGCGCGCGGGCTGCTGATCGACAAGGTGCGCAGCGCCGGGATTGCCGTGCTGGCGATCCGTAATTCCCATCACTTTGCCGCGCTGTGGCCCGATGTCGAGCCCTTCGCCCGTGAGGGGCTGGTGGCGTTGAGCGTGGTCAACAGCATGACCTGCGTGGTGCCGCACGGCGCCAGGAAGCCGGTGTTCGGCACCAATCCGATAGCATTCGCTGCCCCTTGCCACGGTCGTGATCCGATCGTTTTCGACATGGCCACCAGCGCCCTGGCCCATGGCGATGTGCAGATCGCCGCGCGCGACGGTCATGAGGTCCCGCCCGGCAGCGGCGTCGATCGTTTGGGTCAGCCGACGCAGGACCCTGAAGCCATTCTCGACGGTGGCGCGTTGCTGCCCTTCGGCGCCCACAAGGGCTCGGCCTTGTCGATGATGATCGAACTGCTGGCGGCCGCCCTCACCGGCGGGCATTTCTCTTTCGAGTTCGATTGGTCTGGCCACCCAGGCGCGAAGACGCCCTGGACCGGGCAGCTGATCATCGTCATCGATCCAGATAAAAGCCGGGGCACACCTTTCGCCCAGCGCAGTGAAGTCCTGGTCAAACAGATGGAGGCAGCGGGGTTGACGCGAATGGCGGGGGATCGACGCTATGCGGCGCGTGCTCTAGCTGAAACGGAGGGTATTGCCTTGCGTGCCAGCGAGCTGCGCGATCTTGAGGGGTTCTTGTAACGGCGCTTGCTGCATGCAGCGAGAGGCAGGCCCCTCGCTGCATCACTGGATCAGCGGCGACCCAGCAGCAGGCCGACGACCAGGCCAAACCCGGCCGAAACCGCCACGGTCTGCCACGGATGGCCACCGATGTAGGTCTGGGTCGCTTCGATGACCGGCTGCGCACGCTCGCGGGCTCCGCTGACTGATTCACGGGCCTGCTTGAGCTTCAGCGACACCTGTTCACGCAGGCTGTCCGCCTCTTCGCCCACCAGAGACGCACCGTCCTTGAGGAGTTTTTCGGACTCTTCGATCAGCGATGCCAGCTCGCTGAACGCCTGGTCCTTGATTTGATCTTCGGCTACCTGAGCAGCAGTCTTGCGAGCCATCTGGATACTCCTTGATAAATATATGGCAACAGGCTGTTGAGTCCTGTCGGTCTGGAAAGTTGCAGTGGGTTTGCAGCAAACCCAGGTTCGGGGTGTAAAATGCTCCCCACTTTTTCACCCCGGCAGCGAGCACGAGCGATGAGTTTCAATCTGGCCAACAAGTCCTTTGCCGAGCGGGCAATGATCGAAGACGAGAAGGCACGTCTTTATGAACTCTGGCAGCAGAACATCGGCCGCGCCAAGGGCGATGCCGCCCGACTGATCGCCGAAAAACCACGGCGCAAAGGCCGGTGGTCGGAGTGGGTCAGGGCCGAACTGGACGCCATGTCGCCGCCCGAATACGCCAACATGGTCAAAAGCGAAGTGAACAAGCTGATGGCGGCGGCCAAATAATTCAAGCGTTGCCTGAGCGTTTCAGGGCACCTGCCCCAGGGTGCCCAGGTCGATCACGCCGCTTTCCTTGAAACGTACCGTGCCAAACAATCCCCCCGCCAGTTTCCCCCGTACCACGTAGGGCAGGCCTTGCAGCCCCTGACTTTGGCTTAGACCCAGCGCCTGACGCAACGCCGAAAAGGCCGATACGCTGACCGGGACGGTCAACACCGCCTCTGAAAAACGCCCGATCGAGCCATGCTGGTCGCTCACACCCGACGCCAGCCCGCGGCCGTTGATGTCCAGATCCAAGGCCACACCGTCGTAATCGATGACATTGTCATTGGGATTCTGCAGGCGCAGCTTTACTGCCAGTCGCAACTCGAGATCCTGTGAGGGCAATGGTTCGAACCCGACTACGCTGATGTTGACCGGATCGCGCTGGGGCAATAATGCGCAAGCGCTCAGGGTCAATAGCAAAGTGGCCGTGAGGCAGGTGCGCAGCATTGAAGGCATGGTGTTCTCTTGGGCGGCAGATGAAATTCGCGAAGGGTGGCGGTGACTCGCTACCTAACTGCGACCACTTCTGGCATAAGGGGTTCGGCAGATTGGGTGTTGTCGTTCGCTGCACTGATGTCACAGCTGGAAACACCTGAGTCGGTCTGTTTGCTTCCATTCGATGCCATGGCTTCTATGCTTGCCCAGACAACCGCAATCAACCTTACCGCAAGGACCGTTGTTCATGAGTGTCGTGGCTCGCTGTATCTTCGTATGGTTGCTGATCGCAGCTCCCTGGAGCCTGGCCCAGGCGGCCACGGGCGGCATCGACTGGCTGGCCGCCAACGATCAGGCCAATCCGTACAGCAGCCCCATTCGGCGTATCAACCCGAACTCCCTGCAAGGTACCGAGCCGCTCGCACCGCAGTCGCCTGCCCAGCGCCAGCAGATCAACCCGCGACCCCCTACGCTGCAAAACGGTGGCGTAGGCAACGGCCAGAATTTACGGCCGACGCCAAAGGCTCCGCAGCTCGAACCCATTCATCCTCCCCGTCCCATTACGCCTTGAACGCCGCGAGATGCAAAAGGAATCCTCGATGACCCCAACAAAAATGCTGGCCAGCCTCTGCGCCGTCGCCTGTTTCACCCTGCCACTGCTGGCCAGCGCCGGGCCCGTGCATGAATACCCCAGCGAAAACGGCAAGCTCACCGTCGAAACGGTGGCCGAGGGGCTGCACTTCCCGTGGGCAGTGGCTTTCCTGCCTGACAACAAGGGCATGCTGGTGACCGAACGTCTGGGTTACCTGCGGGTGGTGACGGCAGATGGCAAGGTATCAAAGGCCATTCATGGCACGCCCAAGGTCTGGGAGAAGGAGCAGGGCGGCTTGCTGGACGTGGCCCTGTCGCCCAGCTTTGCCGAGGATCGCCTGGTCTATCTCTCCTACGCCGAAGGGGGCGGGCCCAACGGTGGTGCCGGTACCACCGTTGGCCGCGGCAAGCTGTCGGCCGACCTGACCCGTCTTGAAGACTTTCAGGTGATCTTCCGCCAAGAGCCAAAACTGTCCATGGGTAACCATTTCGGTTCACGGCTGGTGTTCGACAACGACGGCTATCTGTTCATCGCCCTGGGCGAGAACAACAAGCGCTCCACCGCGCAGGATCTGTCCAAGCTGCAAGGCAAGGTGGTGCGCATATTCCCGGACGGCAAGATTCCGCCGGACAACCCCTTCGTCGGCCAGCCGGGTGTGCGACCGGAAATCTGGACCTACGGCCATCGCAATCAGCAGGGCGCGGCGCTCAATCCCTGGACCGGCACCCTCTGGACCAACGAGCACGGCCCTCGGGGCGGTGACGAGATCAACATCATCGAGAAGGGCAAGAACTACGGTTGGCCGATTACCACTCATGGCATCGACTACACCGGCCAGCCGATTCCCGAGTCCCGTGGCAAGACCGCCGATGGCGTTGCCGGGCCGCACCATGTGTGGCTCAAGTCGCCCGGTATCAGCGGCATGACGTTCTATAGCGCCGATCGCTTCAAAGCCTGGGATCATGACGTGTTCATCGGTGCGTTGGTCAGCAAGCAGTTGCTGCGCCTGCACTTCGATGGCGACAAGGCCGTGCACGAGGAGCGCTTGTTGACACCGCTCAAGGCGCGCATCCGCGATGTGCGCCAAGGGCCCGATGGCTACCTCTACGTGCTCACTGACGAGCCCGACGGCCAGTTGCTCAAGCTCGGCCTGAAATGACCTGACAGCAAGGGGGCTGGCCAACCCATGCGCCAAGTGGGTGCTGGCTCTCCCTACAACAGCCTGATCGGTGTACCCGCATGCCAGGCCAATACGTCCTCGATCATGTGCTCGAAAAACTGCCGGTAGTTGTTCTGTGTGACATAGCCGATATGCGGCGTGGCCAGCAGGTTAGGCAGGCTGCGCAACGGGTGGTCGGCGGGCAGGGGCTCCTGTGCGAACACGTCGAGGGCCGCGCCCGCCAGGCGTTGGTGTTGCAGGGCGTCAATCAACGCCTGCTCGTCGACGATCGGCCCTCGCGAAGTGTTGATCAACAACGCGGTCGGCTTCATCCAACCCAGCGCCTGGGCGTCCACCAAGCCCTGGCTGCGTGGGCTCAGGACCAGATGTACTGTGAGGATGTCGGCCTGTTCGAACAGCTGCTGTTTGCTGACCCATGTCACGCCAGCCTCGCTGGCGCGGGCTTCGGTGAGGTTTTCGCTCCAGGCGATCACGCGCATGCCGAATGCCTTGGCGTAACCGGCGACTTTCTGGCCAATGCTGCCCAGGCCCAGGATACCCAAGGTCTTGCCGTACAGGTCGCCGCCCAGCCCGACCTGCCAACCGCCGCTGCGCAGGGAATTGGCCTCGGCTACCAGGTTGCGCTGCAACGCCATCAACAGGGCCCAAGTCAGCTCCGGGGCGGCATGCTTGTAGCTGTCGCTGCCACACACCAGCACGCCACGTTCACGGGCTGCGTTCAGGTCCAGCGCGGCATTGCGCATACCGCCAGTGGCCAGCAGTTTCAGGCGTGGCAAGCCGTCGATCAGCGCCTTGTCGAACACGGTGCGCTCGCGCATCACGCAGATCACGTCGAAGTCCTTCAAGCGCTCGATCAAGACGGCCGTCGCGGCCGGGTAATCGTGCACGAACACAAGCTCGCCCAATGCCTGCAGGGGCGCCCAGTTCACTACTTGGCTGGCGACGGCCTGCCAGTCATCCAGCACTGCAATGCGCAATGCGCTCATCGAGTTTGCTCCTGATCGATATCATTGGGTCTGCTTCAATTGGTACTTCCCAGCCAGCTCAGCAAAGCCTGGTGAAACTGTGCGGGTTGTTCCATTTGTGGCGCATGGCCCAAGCCCGGGAACTCCACCAGGGTGCTGTGGGGAATCATCTGCGCCACCTGTTTGCCCAGCACATTGTAGTGACCGATGCGCGCCTTGACGTCGGCAGGCGCAATGTCGCTGCCGATCGCCGTGGTGTCGGCATCGCCGATCAACAGCAGGGTCGGCATCTTCAGGTCCTTGAACTCGTAGACCACCGGCTGGGTGAAGATCATGTCGTAGATCAGCGCCGAGTTCCATGCCACCACGTTGTGCCCCGGGCCCTGGTTGAGGCCGGCGAGCATGGTCACCCAACGGTCGTATTCGGGCTTCCAGCTGCCGGCGTAATACGTGTGCTGCTCGTACTTGCGAATGCTCTGGGCATCGAGCTTGGTCTCGCGGTCGAACCATTGGTCGACCGTGCGATAAGGTACGCCCAGGGCTTTCCAGTCTTCCAGGCCGATAGGGTTGACCAGCGCCAGGCGCTCGACCTCGGTGGGGTAGAGCAGCGCGTAGCGAGTGGCGAGCATGCCGCCGGTGGAGTGGCCAAGGATAGTCGCTTCCTTGACTCCCAGGTCATTGAGCAATTCATGGGTGTTGTCGGCCAGTTGCTGGAAGCTGTACTGGTAGTGCTCGGGCTTGCTGGAGGTGCAGAAGCCGATCTGGTCCGGTGCGACGACCCGGTAACCGGCGTCGGTAAGTGCCTTGATCGAGCTTTCCCAGGTCGCCGCGCAGAAGTTCTTGCCATGCAGCAATACCACGGTGTGACCGTTGGCTTTGCCGTTGGCGGCGACGTCCATGTAACCCATTTGCAAGCTGTTGCCCTGCGACTCGAAGGTGAAGTGTTTCAAGGTGTAGGGGTAGTCGAAGCCTTGGAGTTCAGGGCCGTAGGTGGGAGCGGTTTCGGCGGCCATCGCACTGGTGCCCATCAGGCAGGACAGCAGCAGGGCGGAAAAACGGTACATGGTCGATTCCTCGGGGTCGTTCATCGGGGCGGCGTTGCAGCCACAGACCTTGAGTGGGCGCTACGGTTGCATGGCCCACTGACTTTTGCCCGGCAGCCCCCTAAGATGGCGCAGTGACACGGGCCCGCTATCAGCCGGACAATGCCCGGCCGCAGTTGCCCACAATAAGACATCGAACAAGGTAAGACCATGGCACAGCGGGACAGCATTTCCATGCAGATGGTGCGTGAAGCGCTGCTGCAAAGCGGTTTGTCGAGCGCTGAGGTGGTGCCGATGCTGACCAGCGCCGGGATCGACCCGCAACAGTTGCAGCAGATCGACGCCCGGGTGTCGGCGCGTGCCTATGCGCGGTTGTGGCGCCTGTTGGCGCGGCGCCTGGACGATGAATTCTTCGCCATGGACCCACGCCCGCTGCGCAGCGGCAGCCTGGCGTTCATCTGCCGTGGCGCCATCGCCCAGCCAACCGTGGCGCAGGGTCTGGAATCGATGCTGACGTTTCTGTCGTTGATGCTCGATCGCTTCGCCGCGCGCCTGACCCGCCACCAGGGGCTGGTGGAAATCGTCATCCACGACGTCGCGGCGCCGCCTGTGCGCGCCTTTGCCTGCTTCACGTTCTGGATGATCGTGCACGGTGTGCTCTGCTGGCTGGCCGGGCGACGTATTCCGATCCTCACCCTGGACCTGCGCAGCGCCGCGCCGGATGACTGTGGGGATTATCAGGTTATGTTTTGCGAGCACCTGCGTTTCGCCCAGCCGCGTACCCGGATGATGTTCGCCGATGAATGCCTGGACCTGCCGATCCGCCGCAGCGAGGCCGATCTGCAACGGTTTTTGGCGCGGGCCCCGGGTAATATCCTGGTCAAGTACCGCGATCCCGACAGTTTCGCCCAGCGCGTCAAAGCCCAATTGCGTGGCCAGGCACCCGCGCTGTGGCCCGAGACTGACACCCTGGCGCAGCAGTGGTGCATGTCGCCCGCCACTCTGCGACGGCGGCTGGCCGATGAAGAGCAAACCTATCAACGCCTCAAGGACACGGTGCGCAAGGAGCTCGCGGTGGCCGCAATGGCCGATGCCCGGCTGAGTTTTGCCGATATCGCCCAGACGCTCGGGTTTGCCGACACCAGTTCGTTCTACAAAGCGTTTCGCAAGTGGTCCGGCGCCAATCCGGGCCAGTATCGGCAGTTGATCCTCGGCGCCAACGGCCAAACCGCTCAGGCCGATTGAGTGTTTTGACCATTGCCGGTGGCTACCTTGCGGGGGGATGATTTTCTCCACTCAAGCAAGGAACAGGGCCCCATGCACATCGACAGCCAACGATTCCTGGTCACTGGCGCCGCCTCCGGCCTCGGTGCGGCCACCGCCACTTTGCTGGCCGAGGCCGGCGCTCGGGTGATGCTGGTCGACCTCAACGCCGAGGGGCTGGCGCAACGGGTACAGGCCCTGGGCAGCCAGACGCGCTACAGCGTGGCGGATATCTGCGTGGAGGCCGATGCTCAGGCCGCCATCGATGCTGCCACCGAAGCCTTCGGCGGCCTGGACGGGCTGATCAACTGCGCGGGCATCGTCAGTGGCGGCAAGATTCTCGGCAAACGCGGCGCCCATGATCTGGCAACCTTCGCCAAGGTCATCAACGTCAATCTGATCGGCAGCTTCAATATGTTGCGCCTGGCCGCCGAAGCCATGGCCCGCAATACGCCGAACGCCGACGGCGAACGCGGGGTGATCATCAATACCGCTTCGGTAGCGGCCTATGATGGTCAGGTCGGCCAGGCTGCCTACGCGGCTTCCAAGGGCGCCATCGCCAGCCTGACCTTGCCGGCCGCGAGGGAGCTGGCGGCCCACGGTATCAGGGTCATGACCATCGCCCCAGGAATCTTCGAGACACCGATGATGGCTGGCATGACCGAAGAGGTCCGCAGCGCCCTGGCCGCTGATGTACCTTTCCCGCCACGCTTGGGGCGCCCGGAAGAATATGCCGCATTGGTGCGACATATTCTCGAGAACTCTATGCTCAATGGTGAAGTCATCCGCCTTGATGGCGCGTTACGAATGGCCGCGCGTTGACACGTGCTGCTCGCAGCTGCCGTCAAAGCAATGAGGAACTCATAATGACAATAAGCAATGATCCAGTGGTCATCGTCAGTACCGCTCGCACCCCGATGGGCGGTTTCCAGGGCGACCTGGCCAGCCTGAGCGCGACGCAGCTGGGCGCTGCGGCGATACGGGCGAGCGTCGAGCGGGCCGATATCAACGCGGACAGCGTCGACGAAGTGCTGATGGGCTGCGTGCTGCCTGCGGGCCTCGGCCAGGCACCGGCGCGTCAGGCCGCTCTGGGGGCGGGGCTAAGCCAGGGCACGCCGTGCACCACGCTCAACAAAATATGTGGTTCCGGCATGCAGGCCGCCATTCTCGGCCACGACCTGCTGTTGGCTGGCAGCGCGCGGCGGGTCATTGTGGGCGGCATGGAAAGCATGTCCAATGCGCCATACCTGCTGGACCGGGCTCGCTCGGGTTATCGCATGGGTCATGGCCGAGTCATCGACCACATGTTTCTCGATGGCCTGGAGGATGCCTACGACAAGGGCCGGCTGATGGGCACCTTCGCCGAGGACTGCGCCCAGGCCAATGATTTCAGCCGCAGCGTGCAGGATGACTACGCGATCACCTCGCTCAAGCGTGCGCAACAGGCGATCGAGCAAGGCTGGTTTCGCTCGCAGATCGTTCCGGTAGAAGTCACTCTCAACAAGCAGCACCGCTTGATCACCGACGACGAGCAACCGCCCAAGGCCCTTCTCGACAAGATACCCACGCTCAAGCCGGCCTTTCGCGAGGGCGGCACGGTGACCGCTGCCAATTCCAGTTCGATCTCCGATGGCGCGGCGGCCTTGCTGCTGATGCGCCGTTCCGAGGCCGAAGCGGCAGGCTTGCGGGCGCTGGCTATCATTCATGGGCATGCGGCCTTCGCCGCTGCGCCGGGGCTGTTCCCGCAAGCGCCGGTGGGTGCCATAGAGAAACTCATGCAGCGCACCGGCTGGCGTCTGGACGATGTCGACCTGTTTGAAATCAACGAAGCCTTCGCCGTGGTCGCGCTGGTGACCATGGCCCGGCTCGGCCTGCCTCACGACAAGGTCAATGTGCACGGTGGCGCCTGCGCACTTGGGCACCCGATAGGCGCCTCAGGGGCGCGCATCCTGGTGACCTTGCTGGCGGCGTTGCGCCAACGCGGTGTGCGCCGCGGCGTCGCTGCCATCTGCATCGGCGGCGGCGAAGCCACGGCCATGGCCCTCGAATCTCTGGAGTAAAACCATGCTACCTGACGAACAACAACGACAAATTCGCGATGCGGCCCGAGATTTCGCCCAAGAGCGCCTACGGCCCTTCGCGGCTGAGTGGGACCGCGAGCACCGTTTTCCCCATGAAGCCATCGCCGAAATGGGTCAGCTCGGCTTCTTCGGCATGCTGGTGCCTGAAGAGTGGGGCGGCTGTGATACCGGCTATGTCGCCTACGCCATGGCCATCGAGGAAATCGCCGCCGGTGACGGCTCGTGCTCGACCATCATGAGCGTGCACAACTCGGTGGGCTGCGTGCCGATCCTGCGCTTTGGCAGCGACGCGCAAAAGCAGCGTTGGCTCGAGCCCCTGGCCAGTGGAGCCATGCTCGGCGGCTTTGCCCTGACCGAGCCCCAGGCCGGTTCCGATGCCAGCAGCCTCAAGTGCCGCGCGCGCCGCGAGGGTGAGTATTACATCCTCAATGGCGCCAAGCAGTTCATCACCTCCGGCAAGAACGCTGGCATGGTCATCGTCTTTGCGGTCACCGATCCGGCGGCAGGCAAGCGCGGCATCAGTGCCTTTCTGGTGCCCACCGACACCCCCGGTTACCAGGTGGTGCGGGTCGAGCACAAGCTTGGCTTGCATGCCTCGGACACCTGTCAGATCCAACTCGACGAACTGCGCATTCCGGTAGAGAACCGCCTGGGCGAGGAGGGCGAGGGCTATCGTATCGCCCTTGCCAACCTTGAAGGCGGACGTATCGGCATCGCTGCCCAGGCGGTCGGCATGGCCCGTGCGGCCTTTGAGGTGGCGCGCGACTATGCCCGCGAGCGCGAGAGCTTCGGCAAGCCCTTGATCGAGCATCAGGCGGTGGCTTTTCGCCTCGCCGATATGCTGACCCAGATCAGCGTGGCGCGGCAGATGGTCTACCATGCCGCCAGCCTGCGCGATGCCGGCGAGCCGGCGCTGGCAGAGGCGTCGATGGCCAAGCTGTTCGCGTCGGAGATGGCCGAGACAGTCTGTTCCCAGGCGTTGCAGACCCTCGGCGGTTATGGCTATCTCAATGACTTCCCTCTGGAGCGCATCTATCGTGATGTGCGGATTTGCCAGATCTACGAGGGCACCAGCGATATCCAGCGCCTGGTGATTGCCCGCAACCTGTAACTGCCAAGGAGTTCTCGACCGTGTCCTATCAAAGCATCCTGCTCGAAACCCGTGACCGCGTGGCGCTGATTACCCTCAATCGCCCCGAAGCCCTCAATGCCCTCAATGGCCAGATGGTCAGCGAGCTCAATCATGCCCTCGACGTGTTGCATGCCGACGCCGGCATTGGCTGCATCGTGCTCACTGGCTCGGCCAAGGCGTTTGCCGCAGGAGCGGATATCAAGGAGATGGCCGAGCGCACTTATCCACAGATCTATCTGGATGATCTGTTCGTCGAGGCCGATCGTGTGGCCAACCGGCGCAAGCCGATCATCGCCGCCGTTTCAGGTTTTGCCTTGGGGGGCGGCTGCGAGCTGGCGATGATGTGCGACTTCATCCTGGCCGCCGATACGGCCCGTTTCGGTCAGCCGGAAATCAAGCTCGGGGTCTTGCCTGGCATGGGCGGCACCCAGCGCCTGACCCGTGCGATCGGCAAGGCCAAGGCTATGGAGCTGTGTCTCACCGGGCGCTTGATGGGGGCCGAAGAAGCCGAGCGCGCCGGGCTGGTAGCGCGGATCGTGCCTCAGGCCGAGCTATTGGAGGAGGCGCTCAAGGTCGCTGCCAGCATCGCGGAAAAATCCCTGCCAGTGGCGATGATGGTCAAAGAGAGCGTCGAGCGCGCCTTCGAGGTCAGTCTGAGTGAAGGGATTCGCTTCGAACGCCGAGTGTTCCACGCGGCGTTTGCGACCGAGGATCAGAAAGAAGGCATGGCGGCGTTCGTCGCCAAGCGCGAGCCGCAGTTCAAGCATCGTTAAAGCAGTGACGCTGGGATGTTCTTGCGGGCGCCTTCGCGGGCAAGCCTTGCTGCCACAGGTTGCACAGTTCCAATTTGTAGGAGCAAGGCTTGCCCGCGAAGAGGCGGTAAGGAGCGCTGATCACCTGACGGCGATCACTCCACCCGCAGTTCGATCGTCTCGCTCAGGCAGTAGCCGAACCCGCGCAACGTCTGCAGCGCATGGGGCGCATTGAGTTGCCCGAGCTTGCGGCGAAGATTGCAGATATGCCGCTCGATCAGCGTGCTGCGGCTTGAATCATTGCTGCCCCACACAGCTTGCTCGATGGCGTCACGGCTGATGGCGCCGTTTTGCCGAGCCAGCAGGATCAGCAGGCGCTGTTCGGTGACCGTCACGGCCACCACGCCACCGTCCCTGCCGCGTCCCAGCAACAAGCGGCTGTTGGATAGCCACAGTTGCTCGGTGGCAGCGCTGGTGTCGCTGCGATGATCGCGGCTGAGGGCTTCCATTCGGGCCTGCAGCTCGAGCAGGCTCAGCGGCCGTGACAGGCACATGTCGGCCCCGGCACGCAGGGTTTCGATACGGGCCTGGCGATCACTGTCGGTCAACAGCACCAACAGCTCCGCTGCGCCGCGATGAGCGACGCACAGCGCCAGTAATTCCGGCCGCAGCTCTATCAGGTCGAGCAGAATAAAGGCATAGCCACCGCCCTTCAGCGCGCGCTCGGCATCCACCGGCTCCGCAGCAGTGACCCGTTGGCCTTCATTGCACAGACCGTGGAGCAACTGCGCGTCCCGGTGTTGCGCGATATACAGCAGGTTCGTGTTCATACCAGCGCCTTGGTCTGCCGACACAACAAGGTCAAACGCGCGCCCCCTTCAGGGCTGGCGCCGACGTCCAGAGTGAATCCATGCAAATTGACGATGGCTGCGACGATCGACAGCCCGAGACCGAAGCCGCTCTGGTTGCTGCTGTCGTCACTGCGGTAGAAGCGCTGGAAGATTGCCTCGCGCTCGGAGGCCGGAATCCCCGGGCCGGTGTCCTCGACATCGATGCGTGTAGCACCCTGTTCGACACTCGCCCGTACCGTGACCACGCCACCCGCGGGGGTGAACTTGATCGAGTTGCTCAGCAGGTTGCCGATGGCTTCGAACAGCAACGCCCGGTCGCCATGCAACTGGGGCACCGAATTGGGCAGTTGCAGTTCCAGCGTCAATTCGCCTTCCTCGGCCAGGGGCAGATAAAAGTCGTGCAGCTCCTGTAACAGCGCCAGGGGATCGAGCTGGACGAAGCCTGAGCGGCGCCGGTGATCCTCGATCTCCGAAATGCGCAGCAAGCCGCGAAAACGCGCCATCAAGGTGTCGGTTTCGCTGATCACCTCGTCGAGCTGTTCGCCCAACTGCGGGTCCCGGTCGTTTTGCTGCTTGATCCGATAGATCTGCGCCCGCAGTCTGGTCAGAGGGGTGCGCAGGTCGTGGGCGATGTTGTCGCACACGCCCTTGACCTCCATCATCAGCCGTTCGATACGGTCGAGCATGGTGTTGACGATGGCGGCCAGGCGGTCCAGTTCGTCGCGCCGGTCCGACAGCGGCAAGCGCTGGGTCAGGTCACCGGCGACGATGGCATCGGCGCTGTCCTGAATCGCGCGGATACGCCGCAGCGGTCGGCGCCGCAGGAAGTGGAAGGCCAGCGCTCCAGGGATGATGGTCAGCGACATGCCCCACAGCAATGCATGGAGGATGATGCGGGTGACGGCGAACAACGAGCCGTTGTCACGCACCAACACCAACCAGCGACCGTCACGGGTCGGCATGGCCACTGCGTCGCAGGCGTCGTCAGGTATGTTGTCGTTGTCCGAGTCGATGCACTTGTCCAGCTCATAGATCTGCCCGTCGAGCGGCAGGCCTTTAGGGATACGCAACAGCTCGCCCGCCAGGGGATTGAGGCGATCGTCGAACAGGCCATAGGCGTCGAAGGCGCGGTCGTCGAAGGTCGAACTGGCGGCCAGCGCATCTTCCAGATCACGGCCCTGAAAGCGCGAGAACAGCTGTTCGCGCTGCATCAGCGAGTGCCGTGCGAGGCTGTCCAGGTAGGTGAACACCTCGTAGTACATGACGCCCATGAGGATGCTCCCCCAGGCCACGAACAGAAAACTGTAGAGCGCCAGCAGCCGGCTGCTGGAGGAGCGCCAACCCTCAGAGGGGTTCGGCAATGACATAGCCAGAACCTCGAACGGTCTTGATCAGAGGCACGGTGCCGGGGGGGTCGATTTTCTTGCGCAGGCGGCCGATATGCACGTCGATGAGGTTGGTACCCGGATCGAAGTGGTAGCCCCAGACTTCCTCGAAAATCATCATGCGAGTGAGGATCTGGCCAGCGTTGCGCATCAGGAATTCGAGCAGCTTGTATTCGGTCGGCAACAAATTCAGCGATTGCTCGCCACGTTTGGCTTCGCGGCTGATCAGGTCGAGTTCCAGGTCGGCGACCTTCAGACCGTTGCTCGGGGCTGCGGTGGTGCTGTTGCGGCGCAGCAGGACTTCAACACGTGCGGCCATTTCGTCGGAGGCGAATGGCTTGGTCAGGTAATCGTCGCCACCGGCACGCAGGCCGCGGACACGTTCGTCGACATCCGACAGGGCGCTGATCATCAGGATAGGCGTGGAGACGCCGATCGTGCGCAGGGTGGTGACGATCGCCAGACCGTCGAGTTCCGGCAGCATGCGGTCCAGGGTGATGACGTCATAGACGCCACTGACCGCTTTGACCAGTCCTTCACGGCCATTGTCGACCCAGTCGACCTGCAGGCCATGGCTACTGAGTTCTGCCACGATTTCCCTGGCAGTTACGGCATCGTCTTCGATGGTCAATACGCGCGTCATGGTGTGATCTACCCAGAGGTTTCGGCTTTAGACACAATCATTGTGCCAACAAATACTGCATGACATTCTGAAGATTGTTTCATATTGACGGCTGAGGCCAAGTGATGCTAGCCCCGATCCCAGGGTTCTGCCGCTCACGGTTATGTATCTGTTTGTATCCTTGACGTTACCCGATAGTGCTCAAGACCTGCGCCGCCAAGCCGATGGACTGTCCGCTAGAACTCTTTTTCCACTCTAGGGATGAACCCACTATGGTCAGCGTTTCGCTCAGCTCCAGTCAGAGTCTATCGACCCTGGCGCTCACCACTACCGCCAAGGCCAAGGCTGCGGCAGAAGACACTACCGCCAGCACCGATGCCACTGCCACATCGTCGACCACGGCGACCGCTGGCGCCAGCGCTGCTACCAAGACTTCCGCCGGCGCGGGCGCAGGTGGGTCTGGTGACTCTTCCAGCACCGATACCACCAGCGATACCGTCAAGCAGCTAAAGCAGCAGATCGCTCAGTTGCAAAAGCAGTTGCAACAAGAGCAGCAGGCCCTGCAAAAGGCTCAGTCCAGCACCCAGAGCGCAGAAGCCAAGGCCGCCGCCGTCGCCCAGGCATCGGCTCAGGTGAGCAGTGTTTCAAGCGAGCTGCAAACCGCCAATGCCGCTTTATTGCAAGCGTTGACGGACGAAGGCAGTAGCACGTCGGGCACGTCGGTCAGCACCACTGCCTGATGTGTCCTTGTGGCGAGGGGCTGGTCCGCGACCAATCTGCCAGGCGCATACAGGGCGTCAGGTGAATAGGTTTCGCGGGCAAGGCCCCCGTGACAGTGAGCGGGCACGCCTGCATCGATCAGCTAGGCTTAGGGCTTCACCTGCCTGGAGGTTCCGATGCTTGCACCTGCTCAGCCTGCCAACGAGTATCAGCGCATTGCGACACTGCGTTCGCTGCAGATTCTCGACACGCCCCCGCAAGAGCGTTTCGACCGCCTGACACGCCTGGCGCGGCGACTGTTCGATGTGCCTATCGCCTTGATCAGCCTGGTCGACAGCAACCGTCAGTGGTTCAAGTCCTGTTCCGGCCTGGGCGTCAGCGAGACCCCGCGAGAAGTGTCCTTCTGTGGCCATGCCATCCTCAATGATCAGATACTGCTGATCCCCGATGCCGGCAGCGATGAGCGTTTTGCCGATAATCCGCTGGTCACCGGTGCCCCCAACATTCGCTTCTATGCCGGCTGTCCGCTGAAAGTCGGCGACGGCAGCAACGTCGGAACCCTGTGCCTGATCGACACCCGCCCGCGCACCCTGGACGCCGAGGAGCGCGAGTTGTTCAAGGACCTGGCGAGCATGGCCGTGCAGGAAATCGAAGCTGTGCGCATCGCGACCATCGATCACCTGACGCACATTGCCAACCGGCGCGGTTTCGAAACCCTGGCTGCGCATTCCTTGAGTATCTGCAAGCGCATGGACACCCCGGCATCGCTGCTGTTTTTCGATCTGAATCAGTTCAAGACGATCAACGAGCGCTTCGGTCCCGGTGAGGGCGATCGCGCTCTGGTGACCTTTTCCGAGGTGCTGGCCTCGGTGGTGCGTGAGATGGACACCATCGGTCGGCTTGGCGCTGACCAGTTCGTTGCGCTGCTGATGGGCTCGGCAGAGCCGGACAGCCGTTTGATCATCGAGCGTTTTCGCGCTGCGCTGGCGGCCCGGAACGAGCATGAGAGGCGGGGTTACGAGATCTGTTGCAGCATGGGCATGACCGCGTATGACCCGGGCCGGCATGTCACCGTGCAAGCTCTGCTCGGTGAAGCCGACTCGGCGATGCTTCAGCAAAAACTGGCGTCACGCAGACGCAACCTCTAGCGAGAGGGCTTGCCCCTAGTTGTGGTTAACGGCCAAGGCAATGTCGCTGGCGGACCCCTGGGGCACACTCTCCTCGCTACAGGTCACTGCGCCTGTCACTCCATCGCCTGGCGTTCGCCATGCTTGTCGAGCTTGTACTGGATCGCTACCGCCGGAGCTTTGGTGCTCTTGCCGGTTTCCATCCAGCTGCGCATGCGCGCGGCATCGGCGAAGTGGGTGTATTTGCCGAAGGCATCGAGGATCACCATCGCCACTGGTCGCCCGGCCATGCTGGTCACCAGCACCAGGCAGTGGCCGGCTTCGTTGGTGAAGCCGGTCTTGGTCAGCTTGATATCCCAGTTGCTCTTGTTCAGCAGGTGATCGGTGTTGTGGAAACCCAGGGTGTAGTTGGGCTTCCTGAAGGCCACGGTCTTTTCCCGGGTGGTACTCAAGTCGCTGAGCATCGGGTAGCGGCGTGCGGCGATCAACAACTTGCTCAGGTCACGTGCGGTCGACACGTTGTGGATCGACAGCCCGGTCGGCTCCACGTAATGGGTGTGATCCATGCCCAGCGAGCGTGCCTTGGCGTTCATGGCGGCGATAAACGCGCTGTAGCCACCTGGATAGTGATGAGCCAGGGTCGCTGCCGCGCGGTTTTCAGACGACATCAGGGCAATCAGCATCATGTCATGGCGGTTGAGCGTGCTGCCCAGCTTGACCCGCGAGAATACGCCGCGCATTTCCGGGGTCTGGCTGATGTCGACGGTCAGGTCTTCGGTCATCGACTGCTTGGCGTCGAGGACCACCATGGCGGTCATCAGCTTGGTCACGGAGGCGATCGGCAGGACCTGGTCGGCTTTGCTCTGGTAGATGACCTTGCTGGTCTGCAAGTCCACCAGCAAGGCACTGCCCGAGGCCAGGTGCAATTGCGCGGGGTCGCGCTGCAGGGAAGCTTCGGTGGCGAGGGCATTCGACGTCACGGCAGCGCCTGTCAGAACCAGCAACAGGCTCAGAATCGAAAGAGATTTTTTCACGTGTAGCGCTCACCTGGAAAAAGTGGGTAATAACAGCAAATGGTTCTGCGTTTCCGGAGCTGATTGCATGAACGGGCTCTGCCCGCGAAGCCCGGAGAGCTTCACGTGCAGAACCCGCTCCTGCAAGGTTCATCGTTGGCGCAAAAAATAGGGTGGTAAAAACCGTTACATTTTATGAGTATGGCCCCACAACTGTCGATTGGCTGTAGAAGTTAAATCTTTTTCATTGAAAACCAAGACAATTGCCGTTTGCAGGGGCCTCGAAGCGTCGATATCGGTAGGCGGTGGCCATAAAAAACCCCGCACTAGGCGGGGCTATGGGTGAGCAGCGGGCCGGAGCGCTCCCCGGCTCGCTGATTACCAGCGTGGTGGGCCGTAGTAGCCGCGCGGGGCGTAGTAGCCCGGTGGTGGCGGCGGTGGTGCATAGTAGACCGGCGCTGGCTGGTAATAGACCGGCTGTGGTGGCGCCTGTACATACACCGGTTGCGGGGCGACATACACCGGGCGCTGTTCGACATACACGGGTGCAGGTCGGGTAGCCACTACTGCACCGACGACCGCTGCGCCGAGTACAGCACCCAATACACCTGCGCCTGCACCGCCGCCGCCCCAGCCGCCGCCACCCCAATGACCACCATACGGGTGTGCAGAGGCTTGGCCGGCGGCAGCGAGAGCGCCGACCAACAAGGCAATTTTGGGAAGATGACGAATCATGATGGTTCCTCGTATTACGACCTGGCGCTTAAGCTCTCTGTGAGTTCAAGGTCCGCCGTACAAACTATGACAGTGAAATTGTAAAAAATTGCGAAAGGGAACGGTAAATATTGTGTAAGGTCCAACGCCGCTACCGCTGACCTGGCGAATCCCCACACAGGAGTATTAGATGTCGACACCACCCAACAAAGACACAGTGCTGTGCATATCGCTCGCCGGACGGCCCGGTACTTTCGGCGTGCGCTTCCACAACCATCTTTATCAACAGTTGGGCCTCAACTACTACTACAAGGCCATGACCACCACGGATCTGCCCGCAGCTGTGGGCGGCATCCGCGCGCTGGGCATCCGTGGTTGCGGCGTATCGATGCCGTTCAAGGAGGCCTGTATCCCTTTGGTCGATGAAATGGACCAGTCGGCAGCGGCGATCCAGTCCATCAATACCCTGGTCAATACCGACGGACGGCTCAAGGCTTACAACACCGACTATATTGCAATTCGTCAGTTGATCGACCTTCACAATCTGGACCCCGACACCTCCTTTGCCTTGCGCGGCAGTGGCGGCATGGCCAAGGCGGTTGCGTCGGCGTTTCGTGATGCGGGCTTCAAGCGCGGGACGCTCATTGCCCGTAACACTCAAACCGGACCGGCGCTGGCGCGCAGTTGTGGCTATGACTGGCGTCACGAGTTGGGGCAGTTGCGCCCGCAGATGTTGATCAACGTCACGCCGGTGGGCATGAGTGGTGGGCCGCAGGTCAATGACCTGGCGTTTCCCCGTGATGCGGTCGAGGCTGCGCAAACAGTATTCGACGTCGTCGCCTTGCCTGCGCAGACACCGTTGGTGTTGCTGGGGCAGGCGCTCGGCAAGCAGGTGGTTACCGGGCTTGAGGTGATTGCCATCCAGGCGTTGGAGCAATTTGTGCTGTACACCGGCGTTCGTCCCAGTGACGAGCAGGTGCGGCTGGCCACGGAGTTCGCGCGGGCGCAGTGAGCCCTGTGGATGCTGAAAACCGTGTGGAAACGAGCTCTGCCCGTGAAGTCTCGAGACGCTTCGCGGGCAGAGCTCGCTCCACAAGCACAGCCAATGATCAGCCTTCCAGCCGTGCCAGCCGCTCTTCAAGGGCGGCAATTCGCGCTTCCAGTTCGTCGATCCGCTCAATGGCCGCCGCGCTGGCCTGCGCGCGTTCCGGGGTGCCTTGGCGCGCGGCCAGCACGGCTTCGATGTCCGCAGGGTCGCCCAGTGCGTGGCAATAGCGGTCCTCGCGTTGCCCCGCCTGGCGCGGTATCAGCACCGCGAGCCCGCGGCCGATCAAGCGTTCGAGCTGGTGCACTACTTGTTCAGTATCTTCGAAGTCATGCAGGCGGTTGCTGCGCGTCAGCAGTTCGCTGACCGTCTGCGGGCCCCGCAGAAACATCAGGCCCATCAGCGTCAATTGCGCAGGCACCAGCTCCAGCGCCTTGTCCAGCCGCTGCTCCCAGCGATCGGCGCGGCTGCCCATGACCAGGCGGGTCATGCCCCGGCCTTCGAGTGCACGCAGGCTTTGCCCGACCTGTCCCTGGGTCAGCTGCATGACGGGCTCGCGGCTGGTCTTCTGATTGCAGGCCAATACCAGCGCATTGAGCGTCAGCGGATAGGTTTCCGGGTTGCTGGCCTGCTTTTCTATCAGCGAGCCCAGAACACGAATTTCAGTACGGTCGAGCTCAATGGTCGTGGTTGCGGTATCGTGTTCGGCGGACATAGCGCGGTTCCTATGCAGTAATGCCCACAGCCTAGGGCCTGACCCCGATAAAATACAAGCGGGGCGGGCGTTTACGTGATTCTCTCGACCTTTCAGGATGCCCCATGACGATCTCCCTTTACGCTGCCTCGATTCCTGTCTTCAAGCAACTGCTCACCGCCCTGGGCGATGTGCTCAACAAGGCCGAAGCCCACGCTACCGCGCGCAAGATCGAGCCCGACGCGCTGTTGCAGGCGCGCCTCTACCCGGACATGTTCCCGCTGATCCGTCAGGTGCAGATCGCCGTCGACTTCGCCAAAGGCGTCTCTGCGCGTCTGGCGGGTGTCGAGGTGCCATCGTTCAGCGATGACGACAAGACCTTCGCTGACCTGCAAGCCAAACTGGCCCAGGTGCTGGGCTTCATCAATGGTCTGGATGCCGCATTGATCGACGGCCAGGAAGCTCGGGAAATCATCACTCGCCCTGGTACCGACAAAGAGAAACGCTTCACCGGCCAAAGCTACCTGCTGAGCTACGGCTTGCCGCAGTTCTTCTTCCACGTCACCACTGCCTACGCCATCCTGCGCCACAACGGCGTCGAGATCGGCAAGCGCGATTTCATGGGCGCGTTCTAAGTCAGCATCAAGGGGTGAATAGCTCGCGGCGCGCGCCCTCGGTGATGGCGACGATGCCGGGGTGTTTCACCTTGCGGTCCACGGCAATCGCATAAAAGGATTCCGTGACCGCATCGGTGTGGCCGATGAGGCGCACGTTGAGGGTGTGACAGACTTCCTCGGCGATTACGCTGGGGGCGATGAACACCCCGCTGCCCGATTGCCCGAAAGCTTGCATCAACGCGCTGTCGTCGAACTCCCCGACAATGCGCGGTTGCACCCGCTGGTCGCCGAACCAGCGGTCCAGGCGGTTGCGTACCACGGTTTCGGCTCCGGGAATCAGCAGCGGCGCACCTTGCAGACAAGCAGGGAAGTCACCCGCGTACTGCGCGACCAAGGCTGGCGTGGCGAAAAAGCTGATACCGCATTCTCCCAGCTTCTGACTGTATCCTTTAATGTCCAGGTGTGCCGGCATGGGGCGGTCGGAAATCACCAGATCCAGGCGCTGGATAGCCAGGTCCGCCAGCAGGCGTTCAAGCTTGTCCTCGCGGCAGGTAATGCGCAGCGGTTCAGCCAACTCCATGGTGGGCGCCAGCAACCGATAGACGATCGATTTAGGCACTACATCGGCGACACCCACGCGAAACAGAATCGGCTGCTCCTTGGGTTGCGCGCGCAGCAGCGCTTCCAGCTCGTTACCCAGTTGAAACATCTGCTCGGCATAGGGTAGGGCCTGGCGCCCGGTATCGGTCAACTCCAGGTGCCGGCCGACTTTCTTGAACAGCTCGGTACCGAAGGTTTGCTCCAGCAGGCTGATCTGGCCGCTGATGGTCTGCGGGGTAAGGTTGAGCTGCTCGCAGGCGCGCACGATGCTGCCTGTCTTAGCGACGACCCAGAAATAATGCAGTTGGCGATAGTTGAGCATCGAAGATTCCAGCGACAGTTCGGTATCCTCGAAGTATAGCGCTTGAAAATACGAATTTTCCTGATGATTCACGCTCATTAGACTGCGTCCTCATCGACCCCCGACATGAGTGCGCATCCGCATGGAATATCTACTTGAATTGGCCACGAGCCCCGCTGCCTGGATTGCTTTGGCCACCCTGGTGGTCATGGAAATCGTATTGGGCATCGACAACCTGATTTTTATCTCGATCCTCACCAACAAGTTGCCCGTAGAGCACCGCACCAAGGCGCGCCGCGTCGGTATCGGCATGGCGCTGATCCTGCGCCTGGGCCTGTTGAGCACCGTGGCCTTTATCGTCCAACTGACGGAGCCGGTGATCGAGGTGCTGGGTCAGGCGTTTTCGTGGAAGGACATGATCCTGATTGCCGGTGGCCTGTTCCTGTTGTGGAAGGCCACGACCGAGATCCATCACAGCGTGGACCCAGTGGCGCAGCAAGAAGCGCATGTGTCGTCCAAGGTGACCATGGGCTTTGCCGCAGCGATCGGACAGATCCTGATGCTCGACCTGGTGTTCTCGATCGACAGCATCGTCACGGCTGTAGGCATGACTCAGCATTTGCCGATCATGATCATCGCCGTGGTTGTCGCGGTATTGGTGATGTTGCTGGCATCGGAACCTTTGGCCCGGTTCATCAATGACAACCCGACCGTGGTGATGTTGGCGCTTGGCTTTTTGATCATGATCGGCATGACGCTGATCGCCGAAGGGTTCGGTGCCCATGTGCCCAAGGGCTACATTTATTGCGCCATGGGCTTCTCGGCTGCTATCGAATGCCTGAACATCTGGGCCCGCAAGGCTCGCGTGCGCAAAGAGCAGAAGCTCGCCAGCGCTTGATCAACAGCGGGTGGGCTAGCCCCGAAAAATCTGTCGGCCACCAGTCATCTAAGGGATTGCTGGTTTTCGGGGCCAATCCCCCTCGCTACACGGATCGGCGGGGAACCATCAATGCAAATGGGCCACCTGATGCCGTGGCTCCCGCTGCGGTCGTGCTTTGAGCTGCGGGCGGGTAACAGGGTGGTGGTGACGGCGGCTGACGCGCAGCACTCCCCACAACATGGCACCGGCTACGGTCAGCCAGGCGCTGATCAACATCAGAATTGTCACTGTCGGGCTCATAAGGGCCTCCTTTGGCCAAACAAACGCGTGCGCTTGTTATAGATGACATTGTAGGCCAGCCCGTGTTTCAGTCCATTGACCAATGGTATGGGGCGCCTGCATTCATATCGGCACAACCTTTAACGGCGAGACACTGTACCGACGGGCGGCGGCCTTCTATGATCAGCGTTCCGCTCGGGCCCTTAGCCGCCCGGCACCCCCATGGATAGAGAGCGCCAGATGTCGTCGGGATCCACGCACAGCACTTCGTTTTACGCACCCTTGTTGACCCTTCTCGTCCTGATCGGCGCCCTCGGTGGGTGCACTAGCACGCCTGCCCCGGGCATGTCCGGCTTGCCGGATCGGGTCGAGCTCAATAGCGTGCCGTATTTCCGCGGCAAGGCTAACCACAGCGGAGCAATGGCCTTGGCTGCGTTGTTGCGCCAGCAAGGTGTAGAGATCACCCCAGGGCTGCTCGACAAGCCGCTGCACCTGCCGGAACAGGCCGACCAGCTCCAGGTCTCGACCCAGAGGGTCGCGCGTGAATACGGCATGGTGGTATATCCGCTCGACGGAAACCTGCGCGCGTTGCTGGCCCAGGTTGCGGCCGGCTACCCGGTGCTGGTGCGTTACACCGAAGGCTCGCTGTTCTGGTCCGAACCGCGCTATGCAGTCCTGGTGGGCTATGACCGCTTCAAAGATAACCTGGTCCTGCGCTCTGCCGAGGAGCGCCGCAAGCTGATGAAATTCTCCGGCTTCGAATCCAAATGGCGCGATGCCGGCAGCTGGGCCGTGCTGATCCAGCGGCCGACGCAACTGCCCGCCGAAGTGGATCGTCAGCGCTGGTTGACGGCGGCCGACGAGTTGGCCAGGACCGGCCAGGAAAGCGAAGCCGCGAAGGCGGTAAAAGCCATCGCCGGTCATTAAGCCAAAGTTGTCGACTCAGACCCCGAACTTGTCCCGCAGGCTGTAATACCAGGCGCCCAAGGCCGTCAACGGCGTGCGCAGCAATTGGCCGCCCGGGAATGGATAGTGGGGCAGGCCGGCGAAGGCGTCGAAGCGTTCGGCCTGGCCGCGCAGTGCTTCGGCGAGCACCTTGCCCGCCAGGTGTGTATAGGTCACGCCATGGCCGCTGCAGCCCTGCGAATAATATATGTTGTCGCCCAGCCGCCCCACCTGGGGCAGCCTCGACAGGGTCAGCAAGAAGTTGCCGGTCCAGGCATAGTCGATCTTGACGTCCTTGAGCTGCGGGAATGACTTGAGCATTTTCGGCCTGACGATTGCCTCGATATTGGCTGGGTCACGGGCGCCGTACACCACGCCACCGCCGAAGATCAGGCGCTTGTCGGCGCTGAGACGATAGTAGTCGAGGAGGTAGTTGCAGTCCTCGACGCAGTAGTCCTGGGGCAGCAAGCTGCGGGCCAGTTCGTCCGAGAGTGGCGCCGTGGTGATCACTTGAGTGCCGCAGGGCATGGACTTGGCCGCCAGTTCAGGAACCAGATTACCCAGATAGGCATTGCCAGCGACGATGACGAATTTCGCTCGCACCTGGCCGCTGGCCGTATGCACCACCGGGTTGGCGCCACGGTCGATGCGCAGCGCTGCGGATTGTTCGAAGATACGCCCGCCCAATGATTCCACAGCAGCGGCCTCGCCGAGGGCCAGGTTGAGCGGATGGATATGGCCGCCGCTCATGTCCAGCAGGCCGCCGACGTATTGCTCGCAATTCACGCTGGCGCGAATGCGCTGTTGATCGAGCAGCTCCAGCTGGGTGTTGCCGTAGCGTTCCCACAAACGCTTCTGGGCTTGCAGATGGTCCATCTGCTTGGCGGTCAGCGCGGCGAAGATCCCGCCGTCCTTGAGATCGCACTCGATGTTGTAGCGCGCCACGCGGTCGCGAATGATGCGTCCCCCCTCGAACGCCATATTGCCCAAGAGTTGTGCCTGGCTGGCACCGACCGTCTTCTCGATGACATCGATGTCGCGACTGTAACTGTTGACGATCTGCCCGCCATTGCGCCCCGATGCGCCAAAGCCGACCCGCGCGGCTTCGAGCACGGTGACCGAAAAGCCATGCTCGAGCAAAAACAGCGCACTGGACAGCCCGGTATAGCCTGCACCGATGATGCATACATCGGTTTCGAGCTGCTCTTGCAGGGGGGGACGTGCAGGGGCGGGGTTGGCCGAGGCCGCGTAGTAGGACTGGGGATAGGGGGTGTTCGTCATCCTGCAACCTCTGTTCTATATTTTTTACGAGTGCACCGATGCTACCTGAGATAAAAATCGACGACCACCGGGGGAGCCGTACCGCTGCACGGAACGAACTAAAAAATACGCTTATTCATAGGCTTAGCCTAAAAAAACGAGTTGACAGCAGCGCACAGATCCGTAGAATGCCGCCTCACAGCAGGCACGTAGCTCAGTTGGTTAGAGCACCACCTTGACATGGTGGGGGTCGTTGGTTCGAGTCCAATCGCGCCTACCAAATAAAATCCGCTCTGCTGGGCGGTGAAAAAAGGGCGACCCGAAAGGGCCGCCCTTTTTTGTCGTGCGCGTTTCGTCCTGCACGGGCAGGAGGACGCTCCCACCCGCAGCGGTCAATCCAGTTCGTTGAGCTGGCGATACTCGTCCCAGTCCATGCCCAGCGCCTCGGCCACTTCCTGATGCACCTCCAGGCGCATGGCCTTGAGTTCCTCAGGCGACTCGGCGACCAGCTCCAGCACCAGTTCCCACGGCTCCTGGCCCTGTTCCTGGGCGGCATCTTCCAGCGCCCACAGCGTCTGCTCCTTTTGTTCCTTTTCGCTCAGAACCTGGATTTCCTCGCGCAGATCGGGGTGCTGCTCGAGAAATCTTTCGAGGGCGATAGCTTGGCGCTGCTGCTTGGGGATCATGCGGGTCTCTCAGGTGTTGGAAGGTCTCGATGGGAAATGATGCCACAGCGCAGCGCCCCGGTTCGAATCCGATGGTGATAAAATCGCCGCTTTATTTTTCCGGGAGAGGGCGTGTGCGCAGATTGACGGCAGTAGCGGCGATGGTGCTGATGGCAGGGTGCGGCAGTGATGTCTCGACGTCCAGCAAGGCCGTGTCCCAGTTGCTGGAGAACCCCGCGTCGGCCAAGTACACCAATGTTCGCGTCACGCCCCAGGGCAATGTCTGCGGGCAGGTGAAGAGCAAGGACGCTGCCGGCAACTTCGGCGGCTTCCAGAGTTACGTAGCGTTGAAAACCGCCGATGGCTTCAAGGCTATTCTCGACAAGGACGGCAACAACGCCGAGGTCCAGGCCGCCTGTGGCCCGTCGTTGCCGCCGGCCCCCGCGGTCGCCGCCTCCGGTGCCACGGCTGGCTGGGAAGTGCAGATCGTCCAGGGCAGCAACATGGGTGCCTTGAGCGACATGACCTCGCGCCTGGTCGAACATGGCTTCATGGCCAGCATTGCCCAGCGCGATGGCGTGACTCAGGTGTACCTCGGGCCCTTCGCCGACAAGGCCGAAGCGGATGCCAAGCGCGCCGAATTGATGGCCTCCCAAGGCATCGAGTCGGTGGTCGTGGCGCACCAGGCGGTCCCTGCCCAATAAGGCTGATTGGGCTGCTGGCGCAGAAGCGGCCCGGTTCTTGAAAGGGATAGAGTTCTGGAACCAGCATCAACCGGCGTGCCCGATCAAGCGGTCATTGACCGCCATCGGCGCGCCCGCTGACGGCCACTGTCGATGTCGTTTGCGCTGATTTGATGCGGTCACTCACCACCTGCGAGGTGAAAATGGCTGCCTACAACCTTCGACAACTGAAATATTTCATCACCACGGTCGAATGCGGCAGTGTGGCCGAGGCCTCACGCAAGCTTTATATCGCTCAGCCGTCGATTTCTACCGCAGTGAAGCATCTGGAAGAAAGTTTCGGGGTCCAGCTGTTCATCCGCCACCATGCCCAGGGTGTGACACTGACTCCGGGAGGCGCGCGTTTCTACCGCAAGGCCCTGGAGCTGCTGCGGGTCGCCCATGAGTTCGAGCAGAACGCCCTGGCCGACAACGAAGTCGTCGGCGGGCAGATCGACATCGGTTGCTTCGAGACCGTAGCGCCGCTGTACCTGCCGCGCCTGATCGCCGGTTTTCGCGATCGCTGGCCGGGGGTGGAAATCCGCATCCGCGACGGTGAACAGCAGGAGCTGGTCCAGGCGCTGACGTCCGGCAGCATCGATCTGGCCATGCTCTACGAGCACGGTCTGGACAGCACCATCGACACGGTACCGCTGATGGCACCGCAACAGCCCTACGCCTTGTTGCCCGAAGGGCATCGTTTTGCCCGGCAGGCCAAGGTGTCGTTGAGCGATCTGGTGCTTGAGCCCATGGTATTGCTGGATGTCTTGCCAAGCCGCAACTACTTCGTGAGTATTTTCGAGGAGCGTGGGCTGACCCCGAACATCCAGTTCAGCTCACCGTCGATCGAGATGGTGCGCGGTATGGTCGGCTGCGGATTCGGCTTCTCGATCCTGGTGACCCGCCCACACTCGCCCTATACCTACGATGGGCACAAGCTGGTCTGCGTGCCCTTGGCCGAGCGGGTCACCAGCTCGGGCCTGTCGGCGGCCTGGCTGCGTCGCGGGCAATTGACCAAGCCGGCGCAGTTGTTCGTCGATCACTGCCGCGAGGTGCTGGCACCCAAGGTGGCCGAGCCCGTGCTGCTGGCCTGATGGCTCATTTATCGCCAGGCACGCCGTAGCTCGGGGCTTTGGCCGGGTCGAGAGCACGCAGGATGTAATCGTCCATTTGCGGGCGATACGCCGCCCAGAGCAGGGCCAGTTGGCCGATGGGATCCTGCGCCGCCCAGTCGATGCGCAGATCGACGATGGGCCAGGTCAATTCCCCCACCACCACTAACGCCGCCGAATGCACCGGGCCGGCTTCGCCACCCGCAGCGAGTGCCGCTTGCAGCGCCGCCAGTAGCCGATCCGCCAGTTGCCCGCAGGTGGTCTCGAAGCCATGCACCAACGCCTCGATCACCGACGCACTGGCCAGCAGGTTACCGGCGCCCACGCACTGCTCGCCCGCCAACGCGCGATGGGTGCCCAGGGTTTCGCTGCCGGTGAAATGCGCGGTGCGGCCCAGGTGATCGATGGCCGACAGCTGTCGGAACGGGTTGAAGCCGTTGTGGATGAGCGTGCGCTCCAGTGCCTGGGTCGGCTCCAGGCCGGACTCCATGTGCTCAAGCACTTGCGGCCCCAGCGCTGGCAGGGTGATGTTCTGCGTTACCACGGCGCCCACACCCGGCCGCAGCCAAGGGCAGCGAGCGCCTACGGCAATGGAGGAGGAGCTGATCGCAATGCCCAACTGACCGGTTTCGGCGCAACGGCCGACGATTGAGAACGTCATCCAGGTTTTCTCTGTTCGCCAGGTGTGCCGTTATTGTGTCCATAGGCGGTGGCGGGCGAAACGAGCTTTTTTGTAGTGCTTGCCACGCTAAAAGGTCGTTAGCGATGAGGGCGGGCTAGCAAAGCTTTTTCCTGCCTTGGGACCATAAAAAACCTACTTTCGCTATCCCCGTTCTCTCAACAGAATGCAGCGACCAGCCACATTTCTGTAGGTATAGCCAACGCCAGGCCAGCACGGGAGAAATGATATTGAGCACGCTGACCCAGCTACCGCACGCATCGCCAGGCCAAGCCCCTGTCCAGTCCGTCAACGGCGCAGCGGTCAAGCTTCGAGTCGAGGGCCTGGGCAAGCGCTATGGCAATATCGACGCCTTGCATGCCCTCGACCTGCAAGTGCGCAGCGGCGAATTGCTGACCCTGCTCGGGGCTTCGGGCTCCGGCAAGACCACACTTTTGCAGATCATCAGCGGCCTGGTCGCGCCCACCAGTGGCCGAATCCTGATCGATGATCGCGACCAGACTCACGCCCCGGCGCACCAGCGCGACATCGGCGTGGTATTCCAGAATTACGCGCTGTTCCCGCACCTGACCGTTGCTCAGAACGTAGGTTTTGCCCTGGAAATGCGCGGTATCTCTCGCGTCGAAGCGCAACAGCGTATCAGCGAGGCCCTGACCATGGTCGGCCTCGACGCCATGCACCAGCGCTTCCCGCGCGAGTTGTCCGGCGGCCAGCAGCAACGGGTCGCGCTTGCGCGTTGCTTCATCTACAAACCGTCACTGATCCTGATGGACGAACCCCTGTCGGCACTGGATCGCAAGCTGCGCGAAACCATGCAGATGGAGATAAAGCGTCTGCATCGTGAAACCGGCTCGACGATCATTTTCGTCACCCACGACCAGGATGAAGCGCTGGCGCTGTCTGACCGCATCTGCATGATGCACAACGGTCGCATCGAGCAGATCGATGATCCGCAGACGATGTACGAGCGCCCGCGCACCCTCGCCGTGGCGCGCTTCATCGGTATTTCCAACGTGCTGGAAGGCAAGGTGCTGCCCGGCAATCGCCTCGACGGCGCCGACGGCAACGTCGCACTGCCCGAGGGCCATGGCGCGCAGGCGAACCAGTCCGGCGCGCTGGTGATCCGCCCCGAACACCTGCATGCAGTGGCCGCCGAGCAGGGCGCCTTGCAGGGGCAAGTCGTCGACTCGGTGTACGCGGGCGTCGAGACCCGTGTGGTGGTACGCCTGGCTTCAGGCAATTTGTTGGTCGTGCGCCGTTCGGGCGGCGATGCGCCATTGACGATCGGCAGTCGAATCGGTCTCGAATGGCTCGCGCAGCACGCTCGCTTTCTTCCCGCGTAAGGCCGTCGTTGTCGCCTGCGTTGGCTTTATCAGCCTGCCAAATCATTCGAAAGTCTATTTATTCGGGGAAGCAGTGATGTCAGATGCCAAGAGTTTTTCGCGCCGCAATGTGATCAAGGGGGCCGGCGTCGCGACCGCCGGCGTGGCGCTTTCCAGCATGTGGAGCGGTAATCGCGCGTTTGGCGCCGAGACCATCACCGTGGCAGACGTTGGCGGCTCGGTCGGCCCAACCCTGCGCAAGGCGTTTTATGATCCCTTTGAAAAGGAAACCGGCATCAAGGTGATCAGCGTCGCCCATGACTCCGATCCGGTGACCCAGTTCAAGCTGCTCGTCGATGCCAAGACCTACATCTGGGACGTCAGCATGGTGACCCAGGACCACGTGGCGCGCCTGACCTCGCCCAAGAACTACCTCGCCGACCTGAACATTCCTGCCGCCAAAGGTCAGGACGTGCTGCCGGGCATGCTCAAGAGCAACTGGCTGGGCTTCTCGGTGTTCGGCATCATCATGGCCTACAACACCAAGACCTACGCGGGCAAAACGCCGGCCACCTGGGCCGATTATTGGGATACCAAGCAGTTTCCGGGGCGCCGCGGCCTGTACAAGAGCCCTTGGGGAACCCTGGAAATGGCCTTGCTCGCCGATGGCGTGGCCGGTAAGGATCTTTACCCGCTGGATGTCGATCGTGCGTTCAAGAAGCTTGACCAGATTCGCGATGATGTCTCCGTCTGGTGGTCCGCCGGCGCGCAGAATACGCAGATCCTGCAAAGTGGCGAAGTCGACATCGCCGATACCTGGACCTCCCGTGGCTACGCCGCCAAAGTCTCCGGCGCTCCTGTGAACATGGTGTTTCAAGGCCTCTATTCGGTAGATGGCTGGTCGATCCCGGTGGGCACCCCCAAGCTCGACCTGGCGCGCACGTTCGTCGAATTCTGCATGCGTCCCGAGCAGCAGGCGGTGTATTCGTCGCTCAGTGCCAATGGCCCGAGCAACAAGCGCGCGTTCGAATTCATGACCCCTGAGCAGGCTGCCGTCCTGCCCAGCTCCCCGGACAACCTCAAGCACCTCACCGAATTGGATTCCACCTGGTGGGGCAGCAACTACGACGCCGTCGTTGCACGCTTTCAGGAATGGATGCTGGGTTGATCCCGGCGTCATCGCCACACGTCCACTGACTCCAGGAACCTGTACATGAGCACCACTCGACACATGGCCTTGGCCACCCTGATCCAGGGGACCGGCGCCCATCCGGCCTCGTGGCTGCAGACCGGTACGCCGGACGATGCTTCCACCAGCATCGAGCATTTTATCTCCATGGCGCAGCTCGCCGAGCGTGGCTGTTTCGACATCTTCTTCATCGCCGACACCCCCGCTGCGCGCACCGACAATCTGTACGCCTGGAAGCGCTTTCCGTTCTTCATGAACGTGTTCGAACCCATCACCCTGCTGTCGGCGCTGGCAGTGGCGACCAAGCACATCGGCCTGGGTGCCACGGCTTCAACCAGCTTCATGGAGCCCTACAACCTGGCGCGCCAATTCGCTTCCCTCGATCACCTCAGCCACGGCCGCGCGGCCTGGAACGTGGTCACCAGCGCCAATGACTACGCGGCGCGCAACTTCGGCCTCGACAAGCTGCCGCCCCACGCTGAACGCTATGATAAGGCCAAGGAATTCATGGAAGTGGTCGAGGCGCTCTGGGACACCTGGGAAGACGATGCCTTCGTCCATGACAAGGCCAATGTCCTGAACTTCCTGCCTGAAAAACAACACGCGGTGCACCACGACGGCAAGTACTTCAATGTCCACGGTGCGCTTAACATCGCCCGCGCACCGCAGGGCAAGCCGGTCATCATCCAGGCCGGTGCTTCGGAAACCGGCAAGGACTTCGCGGCGAAAACCGCTGAAGTGGTATTCGCCTCCGATCCGACCGTGGACAAGGGCAAGGTCTTCTACGACGATCTCAAGAGCCGGGTAGTCAAGTTCGGGCGTTCTCCTGACGAACTGAAGATTCTCACCGGTCTGTCGGTAGTCATCGGCGCGACCCCTGAAGAGGCAGAAGCCAAGTACCAGCACCTGCAAAACATGATTCATCCCGACGTCGGCCGCATGCGCCTGGCCCAGGACCTGGAAACCGATCTGTCCGATCTGCCGCTGGACGAGCCGATTCCGGAAGAGCGGATCCCGGCGACGTCGAATTTCCATCGCGCATACTTCGATTACATCGTCAACATGATCCGCGTTGAGAAGCTGACCCTTAGGGAAATGTGCATGCGCTACGAGCGTGGCAACGTGACCTTCCGTGGGACCGCCGTGCAGGTGGCCGATCACATGCAGGAATGGCTCGACGGCGGTGCGGCGGACGGCTTCATGATGATTTTCCATACCATGCCGGGCGGCATGCAGGACTTCGTCGAGCAGGTCGTGCCCTTGCTGCAGGAGCGCGGGCTGATGAAGCGCGAATACACCGGCAAGACCCTGCGTGACCACCTGGGCCTGGCGCGGCCTGCCAATCGGCACGTTTGAATCCACCTGCAGGAGGTCGCTATGACTGAGCTGGCGATACAAACCGTAGGGTCCAAGGCCCCTCGGGCACCCTGGCATGCGTTGAGCGCGATCTGGCTGGCAGTCCCGGGCGTGGTGTTTCTCGCTGCGTTTCTACTGTATCCATCGTTCCAGTTGCTGGTGGTCAGTCTTCAGGATCCACGCAGCGGCGCGTGGACCCTGGCCGCGTTCAACAAGGTGTTCGCCGGTGGTGTGTATACCCGCACGCTGGGCGTGACGTTTTCAATCGCCTTGCAAACCACCTTCTGGTGCATGCTTGCGGGCTATCCGCTGGCGTACTGGCTGGCCCGCATGAGCCCCAGGCGCCAGCGGATATCGGCGTTGTTCGTGCTGCTGCCGTTCTGGACCAGCGCGCTGGTGAAGAACTTTGCCTGGCTGGTGTTTCTAGGGCGCAACGGTGTGATCAACGATTTGCTGGCGGTCATGGGATTTACCCATGGCGAGCTGTTGTTTCAGCGTGCCACCGTAGTGTTCTCGATGGTTCATACTCTGTTGCCGCTGGCCGTGGTGGTGATGCTGCCGATCATGAATCAAATCGATCGACAGCTGAGCCAGGCAGCGGATACGTTAGGAGCCAGCGCACCGCAACGCTTCTGGCGGATCTATCTGCCGTTGTCGATGCCGGGGGTGGCGGCGGCCGGTTTGCTGGTGTTCATCAGCGCGCTGGGTTTTTTCATTGCTCCAACCTTGCTGGGTGGGGCGAAGGACACCATGCTCAGTCAGTTGATCATCGTGCAGATCAATCAACTGCAGAACTGGCAGATGGGCGCGGCCATCGCGGTGATGCTGGTACTGGCAGCGCTGGCCACTTGCTTCATCTATGACCGGACTTTCGGCCTGTCGACCTTGTCCGGTGCTTCCAGTGACCGCCATCAGCGTGACGGCCTGACGCGCCGACTGGGGCTTGGGTTAGCGGCGATCATGGGTAATCTGTGCGACGGCCTGGCGCGGGCCTGGTTGCGGCTGTTCGGCGCACGCGACGCGGGCTGGATCCTGTCGAGCTATGCCTGGTTGGTCATGGCGGTCCTGATCGTGCCGATCCTGGCCTTTGTGCCTATGGCCTTCACTTCATCGAATTTCCTCACCTTCCCGCCGTCAGGCCTGAGCTTCAAGTGGTTCGCTCAATACCTGCAGTCGCCGCTGTGGGTGGGGGCGACCCTGCGCTCATTCGGTATCGGCATCGTTACCGCGCTGATCACGGTAATGCTCGCCACCCTGGCGGCGTTCGGCCTGGCCCGTAGCCGCAGTCGCCTGGGTGGCGTGGCGTTTCTGCTGTTCATGACGCCGATGATCGTGCCACCTATCGTCATCTCGGTGTCGCTGTTTTATTTGTTCGCGCACATGTCACTGGTCGCCACCAATCTGGGGATCATCATCGGACACACCGTGATTGCCTTGCCCATGGCCTTCGTGGTGTTACTGGCGACGTTCAAGCACTATGACTGGCGTCTCGATCAGGCTGCCGCTACTCTGGGCGCCGCGCCGTGGCGAGTGTTCTGCAAGGTGACGTTGCCGTTGATCAAGGGTGGGCTGTTCGCCGGCCTGGTGACGGCGTTCCTGCAATCGTTCGAAGAACTGACCGTGGCGATGTTCATCGGCGGCGGGCTCAAGACCACGCTGCCCAAGCAAATGTGGGACGATATCCTGCTGCAGGTGACGCCGACGCTCGCTGCCGCTTCGGTGGTGGTACTGTTGATCGTCTGTGTGCTGTTCTCCCTCATGGAATATTTCCGTCCTGCCGATCATCAAGCGAGTGCATCGTGACTGAACAACTGATTGAAACCCCACAGGTAGCCATCGCTACCTTTCGTGATGCCATGGCCCGTCTGGGAGCTGCCGTGCACGTGGTCACCAGCAATGGGCCGGCTGGGGAAACCGGTTTTACCGCTACGGCGGTGTGCAGCGTGACCGATACGCCGCCGACTTTGGTGGTGTGCCTGAACCGCAATGCCTCGGCGTATGCCGCTGTGGTGCAGAACGGCGTGCTGTGCGTCAACACCCTGGCATCGCAGCAGCAGGAGATCTCGCAGGTATTCGGGGGCAAGACATCCATGGCCGAGCGCTTCGCCAAAGGGCAGTGGACCACCTTGCAGACCGGATCACCGGTACTGCACGGAGCCATTGCCAACTTCGACTGCCGGATAGTGCAGACCTTGCAGGTGGGTACTCATGACCTGTTGATCTGTGAGGCAGTGGCGATCCTCTGCGAGGCCGATTCACCCGGCCTGCTGTACGTGGACCGCAACTATCATGCGGGGCCTGCCGGTCAGTGAGCGTGCTTGCTGCCCCCGGACTTGGTCGGCTCGGCCCTGGGCTTTGACTTGGCGGCGGCAGCGCGTTGGCGCTTCTCGTGGGCGATACAGCCATCCAGGTAGGTCTTGCTGACCACGGCAGGTTTGACGCGGCTTTTGCTGGCAAATGTCTGGTTAGTGATGCCCACCGCCATTTTGCTCATCGCGGGATTGGGGTATTTTTTCTCCAGCAAGTGCTTGCGTGTGCTGTAAAGCGTCTTGCCACTGAGTTTTGCCTGCTGCGCCTGAGCGGCGATACCCGCCCCCCATTTGCACAGTTTGAGATCGGCAGGGGCGATGTCCTTCGCTTCGGCTGAAGCCATGGCCCCTAGGCACAACAGCGTTGCGCCCAGCAATACTGTAAAACGCATGCATCCCTCCTAGTTTTTTCCGACCGCCAGAGTATTGGTGAACTGCGCTTGCATAAAGATCGGCGCGTGGTCCGACACGGTCTTGCGCGCCTTCTCGTGGGTCATGCCAAGGAACGCCGGGTAGTTGAAGATCTGCGTACTCTTCACTTTTATCGGGCTGTCGTTGGCAACGATGATGTTGTCGTACAGATTGGCGAACTTGCCATCCTTGACCGATAGCGTGCTGGCGCCGTCAGTGACCAGTGGCGAAGCGCGGGTGCGGATATCAGCCCAGGCCGGCGATGTGGGTTTGGTGTTGAAGTCGCCCATCAACAGAATTGCTGGCTTTTTGGTATAGGTCTGGCCGAGCCAGTCCCAGTAGTCACCCAAGGCGGTAATTTCCTTGGAGCGGTCCTTGGTGGATTTGCCGTAGACGATATGCACGGTGGCGGCAACGAACGCGCTTTTATCCGCCGTGGATTTGAAGCGGGCCGAGAAGGGCTCTCGGGCGAACAGATCGCGACGGTCAATGTAAGTGGTCGCGCCGTCCAGGTAGGTCACTGCACTGTCGCGCCAGACGAAACCGTACATTTCCTTGTATGAACTGCGCCCTGAGGCATCCGACGCGAGCATCGACCATTTCTCGTGGGTGACTTGCTCCAGGGCATTCTTGAGGGCGAGCAGGCCCTCTTCGCTCATTACTTCCTGGACCGCGAGAAAGTCCACGTGCTGGGCGACCTTGGCAATACTGGGGATGTCCTTGTTGGGGCGGACACTGAGATGCTCGAGGTTCCAGGTGCCGATTCGTACATCGGCGAAGGCTTGGGCAGACAGGGTCAGCAGCATCAGCGCTGCCAGGAAAATCTTTTTCATGGTTATCCGAAAAGCGGGAGGGTATTGACGGGCCGTATCGTTGAAGGCGTGTTTCAGTCTTCCTTGGGAACGGTCCAGAACAGCTGTACACCGCCGTCATCGCGGTGGGCGAGGGTGACGTTGTCGTTTTCAGCGATCTCTTCCAGCAGGTTGCCCCAGTCGTCGTCGGACTCTTGCGGTAGCTTGAAGATCAGCGCGCTTTTGGATTTTTGCGCGTTGGTGCCGTTGATGATTTTTTGTATGCGGGTGCCCATGACTGCAAAAGAGCTGAGAGCGGGGGCTGCAGAAGTTTTCGCCACGAAGCGGCTCCTTGGGTTGCTGTATGTGTATACAGTATTTCACTGCAGAACTTTTCGCAACAGGGAGGAGGGCAACAAGCGCCTCAGACAGCGATTTTGTAATTTTGCTGCAGGAGTTGGGCAAAAAATACAGGGTGAACAAGGAGATAGGGAAAATCGAGGAGTAGCGCCTGGCGCTCGCATGGGCGGGCGCCAGATGGCGGGAGGGCTCAGCTCGCGTGAGAGACTTCACCCGAGGTTTGGGTGTGGGGCACGTGCTGTTGGGCGAAATAACGTTCGAAGTGCTTGCCGACAAACAAGTGCGCGGCCTCGATACCAAGCTCACGAATCAGCAGGTCGATACCGATGATCGCCAGTTCTTCGGGGTTGCCCGGGCTGTAGTTGGACTGCCCCTGAGGCCACGTCGCATCGATTCGGGAGTGTATGGTTACGTTTGCCATGGGGTTCTCGCAGTGCCTGCTGTGCGTGGCGGTGCCTTGTGGCCGAGGCCTTGGGGCGCTGGGTGGCGTGGCGCGGCCATGCCGATCCGATGGGTGCAGTAAACCATTTTGCGCAAGGTTTCGCACCTGCACGTGGGCATCACGCCGACGACATGCCACACTTGGGGCTTTTCGAATTCAGGGAAACTGTCGTGCAGATCGATCTCAAAGAGCCTGACCAATTTACCGAGTCGGCGGTCCGTCTATTGATCGCCAGCGGCCAGGATTCGGTACACAACCAGCTGCGGGTCAGTTCGGCGGGGATGGCCTATCTTTCTGTCGATGCGATAGGTGGGGCGGCGATCGAAGGATTGTGCTTTCGCTTTGAGACCTGGTCGGCGGGGTCCGGCTGTGTCGGTGAGGTTGCGGCGTGTGATGAGGTATGGGTGCGGCAGATCTTCAACGCGCTGCGTGAGCACTGGACCAATCCCGGGCAAGACTACATCGATGTCTATTGAGTTCTTGCGGGGTTGGTAAACATCCTGACACGATTGCGCCGTCATGCAAGGCGTCTATCTCGGGCAAAATTGGGGCCTTTTGCAACATGACGGCAGTGATGTTGTCGCACGAAAGGCAAATTTCACTCTAGGAGGCTTCATGCCCTGCATGCGCGTTTCATCCCTTCCCTTGCTCGCGGTACTGGCGTTGGCTGGCTGCTCTACTGGGGGTGCCGACAAGTCGCCGGCTGCCGATCCTGCATCCGCGCCGGTCGTAGCGACTGATGGCCGCTGCGATTCCGACCTGGCAAAATTCGCCGTGGGCCAGATGGCCAGTTCGGCTTTGCTGCAACAGGCTCAGCAACGCTCGGGAGCGCAAACGGCACGTATTCTTCGGCCTGGGGACATCATGACTTTGGAGTATCGCTCGGAGCGCTTGAATCTCAATGTCGACGCTCAGGGCGTGGTGGCGCGCGTCAACTGCGGTTGATCGAAAGACCGGCATTTGAAGGGTTTTAGGTAAATTACAAGCATAAAAAAACCCGTCCGAAGACGGGTTTTTTCAGTTTCGGGGAGATTACTCGCCGCGAACCTGAGCAGCCTGCATACCTTTCTGACCTTTCTCGGCCACGAAGGAAACAGTCTGGCCTTCTTTCAGGCTTTTGAAACCGTCGGATTCGATAGCTTTGAAATGAACGAACAGGTCGTCACCGCCACCTTGAGGAGTGATGAAGCCGAAGCCTTTCTCATCGTTGAACCACTTTACGGTGCCGGTTTGGCGATTAGACATGGTGAATCTCCAAGAAACATAATATTCAGTAGTGCTGTGCTGCTCAGGCCAACTGGGCACACCGAGCTATCATAGTCTAAATGCCGGCTGTGTAGCTCCCTGAATGCAGTATTTGCGAAGCGTAATCACTCTGTCGGCATCTGGGTTTTGCGAATAGCCCTTATTTTACAGGGGGTTGACGATCGACCGAGGGTGAAAAAAAACCCGTAAATTATTTAAAAAAAATCTCTCCAGGGCAGTTTTTTGTCTGCAATCGGGCGCAAAAAGCCATTTTTGCGCCCGATGCGGGCTATTTTTGTACTTGGCAGGCGCTCACGGCAGCCATCATTCTGCCCTGCAACTCTTCGCTGGGGGCGGTCGGCCCCGTCAACGCTTTTATGTCAGCATCGCTGAGTTTCTTGGCGATGGCATCGGCGCTGCAGGTGCAATGCTGCTTGGCGATGGCGGCAGATACGTGCTGGCCAGCGGTGTCCTCGCACTGTTTCAGGAAAGTGTCCTTGGTGCCCGCTGGCCACGTGCCCGCCTGGGCGCTGGCGAATGGCAGAATGGCGGCGAGGGCGGTCAGGGTGATGAGGGACTGAAGACGCATGCGAAGTGCTCCTTGTTATCGATAAGGATGGTGAGGATTATTCAACACATCAGAACCAGGCAGTGGCGCGCAAGTTCACCGTGCGGCGGCTTTTTGCACTGTTGTGGCGCCTTGTAACAACACCTGCGCGCAATCCGCGCCTCTATCTATGCTAGGATGGCCTCCCGCAACGCTCTGGGGCGCCGCAAGGCACCGTTCTGTTGCGGGCTTAACCCTTTTTCGCACCATCCAGTCACTCTGGTTCGTACTCGTTGGGCTTGGCGACAACTGCCACTGTGAGGCAGGCGTTTGCCATCAAGCAGGCCCGATGCGGATCTTGTACTGGCTCATCCCAACCCACGTGACCTTTGGTAGGGGTCACCACTAGGAGAGGAGGCGCCATGCCCACCATTACTCTTCCCGACGGTAGTCAACGTTCGTTCGACCACGCAGTGTCTGTTGCAGACGTTGCCGCTTCCATTGGCGCCGGTCTGGCCAAGGCCACCGTTGCCGGCAAGGTCGACGGCAAGCTGGTCGATGCCTGTGATCTGATCCAGGGCGATGCCAGCCTGCAGATCATCACGCCGAAGGACCAGGAGGGGCTGGAGATCATTCGCCACTCTTGCGCTCACCTGGTTGGCCATGCGGTCAAGCAGCTGTATCCGACCGCCAAGATGGTCATCGGCCCGGTCATCGACGAAGGCTTCTATTACGACATCGCCTTCGAGCGCCCTTTCACCCCCGACGACATGGCCGCTATCGAAGCGCGCATGCGCGAGCTGATCGATCACGACTACGACGTGATCAAGAAGGTCACCCCGCGCGCCGAAGTCATCGAAGTGTTCAAGGCGCGTGGCGAAGAGTACAAGCTGCGCCTTGTCGAAGACATGCCCGATGAGCAGAACATGGGCCTGTACTACCACGAAGAATACGTCGACATGTGCCGCGGTCCGCACGTGCCGAACACCCGTTTTCTCAAGTCGTTCAAGTTGACCAAGCTGTCCGGCGCCTACTGGCGCGGCGACGCCAAGAATGAACAGCTGCAACGCGTCTACGGCACTGCCTGGGCGGACAAGAAGCAGCTGGCCGCTTACATTCAGCGCATCGAAGAAGCCGAAAAGCGTGATCATCGCAAGCTGGGCAAGCGCCTGAACCTCTTCCATCTCCAGGAAGAAGCGCCAGGCATGGTGTTCTGGCATCCTCAAGGCTGGACGGTGTACCAAGTGCTTGAGCAGTACATGCGCAAGGTGCAGCGTGAAAACGGCTACCTCGAGATCAAGACCCCGCAAGTGGTCGATCGCAGCCTGTGGGAGCGCTCCGGGCACTGGGCCAACTACGCCGAGAACATGTTCACGACTGAGTCCGAGAGCCGCGACTACGCCATCAAGCCGATGAACTGCCCTTGCCACGTGCAGGTGTTCAATCAGGGTCTGAAGAGCTACCGCGAGCTGCCGTTGCGCTTGGCCGAGTTCGGCGCCTGCCACCGCAACGAGCCTTCAGGCGCGCTGCACGGCATCATGCGTGTGCGTGGCTTCGTCCAGGACGACGCCCACATCTTCTGCACCGAAGAGCAGATGCAATCCGAATCGGCGGCGTTCATCAAGCTGACCATGGAGGTCTATTCCGATTTTGGTTTCAAGGACATTCAGCTCAAGCTGTCTACTCGCCCTGAAAAGCGCGTTGGTTCCGATGAATTGTGGGATCGCGCCGAGTCGGCATTGGCCGCTGCGCTGGATCATGCTGGCCTGCCGTACGACCTGCAGCCCGGCGAGGGCGCCTTCTACGGCCCGAAAATCGAATTTTCGCTGAAGGATTGTCTCGGTCGAGTGTGGCAGTGCGGTACACTGCAGCTCGATTTCAACTTGCCGATCCGTCTGGACGCCGAATACGTGTCCGAAGACAACAGCCGCAAGCATCCTGTGATGCTGCACCGTGCGATCCTCGGATCGTTCGAGCGCTTCATCGGTATCCTGATCGAGCACTACGAAGGTGCATTCCCGGCCTGGCTGGCGCCGACTCAGGCGGTGATCATGAATATCACTGATAAACAAGCCGATTTTGCCCTGTCCGTGGAAAAAAATCTGACGGAAAGCGGTTTTCGTGCCAAGTCTGACTTGAGAAATGAAAAGATCGGCTTTAAAATCCGCGAGCATACTTTGCTCAAGGTTCCGTATCTCCTGGTCATCGGAGATCGTGAAGTTGAAACGCAAACTGTCGCTGTGCGTACCCGTGAAGGCGCAGACCTGGGCTCCATGCCCGTCGCCCAATTCACCGAGTTCCTCGCACAAGCGGTTTCCCGGCGTGGTCGCCAAGATTCGGAGTAATTACTATTAAGCGTGAAATGAGACAAGATAAACGAGCTGCACCGAAGGCCCCGATCAACGAGAATATCTCGGCACGCGAGGTTCGGTTAATTGGCGCTGACGGCGAGCAGATTGGCATCGTCTCGATTGATGAAGCGCTTCGTATCGCTGAAGAAGCGAAGCTGGATCTGGTAGAGATTTCTGCCGACGCGGTACCGCCTGTCTGTCGTGTGATGGACTACGGCAAGTCGATCTTCGAGAAAAAGAAGCAGATCGCCGCGGCGAAGAAAAACCAGAAGCAGATTCAGGTTAAAGAAATCAAGTTTCGTCCAGGGACGGAGGAAGGGGATTACCAGGTAAAACTTCGCAACCTGGTACGTTTCCTGAGTGATGGGGACAGGGCCAAGATTTCCTTGAGATTTCGCGGTCGTGAGATGGCGCATCAGGAGCTGGGCATGGAACTGCTCAAGCGGGTCGAACAAGATCTGCTGGAGTACGGTTCCGTTGAACAGATGCCGAAGATGGAAGGACGCCAGCTGATCATGGTCATCGCCCCCAAGAAAAAGAAATAACCACCAGGGCACGGCAGGCCTTGCGGTTATGTTTATCAACTGAATGCGGAGTATCCGAACATGCCAAAGATGAAGACTAAAAGCGGTGCAGCTAAGCGGTTTTTGAAAACCGCCAACGGCATCAAGCACAAGCACGCTTTCAAGAGCCACATCCTGACCAAAATGTCGACCAAGCGTAAGCGTCAATTGCGCGGAAGCAGCCTGCTGCATCCGTCTGACGTTGCAAAAGTCGAGCGCATGCTGCGCCTTCGTTAATTTTTGGTTAAGAATAGAGGAATTTACTCATGGCTCGTGTAAAGCGTGGCGTCATTGCCCGTAAGCGTCACAAAAAGATTCTGAAACTGGCTAGAGGTTACTACGGCGCTCGTTCGCGCGTATTCCGTGTAGCCAAACAAGCGGTCATCAAGGCAGGCCAATACGCCTACCGCGACCGTCGTCAGAAAAAACGTCAGTTCCGCGCTCTGTGGATCGCTCGTATCAACGCTGGTGCTCGTGTTAACGGTCTGTCCTACAGCCGTTTCATCGCTGGCCTGAAAAAAGCTTCCATCGAGATCGACCGTAAGGTTCTGGCTGATCTGGCTGTGAACGAAAAAGCGGCGTTTGCTGCGATTGTCGAGAAAGCTAAAGCCACCTTGGCCTAAGTACCCACGACAATCACTGGCGAGCGCTTCGGCGCTCGGCGGTGTTAAACGTCATAAATAGGGGAAGAGCCTTTAGCTCTTCCCCTATTTTGTATCTGGAGTCTGTACATGGAAAACCTGGATGCGCTGGTCTCTCAAGCTCTGGAGGCCGTGCAACACGCTGAAGACATCAATGCCCTGGAGCAGATCCGGGTTCAATTCCTCGGCAAGAAGGGCGAGCTGACTCAGGTGATGAAGACCCTGGGCAATTTGCCGGCAGATGAGCGTCCGAAAGTCGGCGCGCTGATCAACGATGCCAAGGAACGTGTCACAGAAGTCCTTAACACGCGAATGGCTGCGTTCGAAGAAGCCGAGCTGAGTGCCAAGCTCGCTGCCGAGCAGATCGACGTGACCCTGCCGGGCCGCGGTCAGACCTCTGGTGGTCTGCATCCGGTGACCCGTACCCTCGAGCGTATCGAGCAGTTCTTCACTCACATTGGCTACGGCATTGCCGAAGGCCCTGAGGTCGAAGACGACTACCACAACTTTGAAGCGCTCAACATCCCAGGCCATCACCCGGCCCGTGCGATGCATGACACTTTCTATTTCAATGCCAACATGTTGCTGCGTACCCACACCTCTCCGGTGCAGGCGCGGACCATGGAATCGCAGAAGCCGCCGATCCGGGTCGTGTGCCCAGGTCGCGTGTACCGTTGCGACTCGGATATTACCCACTCGCCGATGTTCCATCAGGTCGAGGGACTGCTGATCGACCGCGATATCAATTTCGCGGACTTGAAAGGCACCATCGAAGAATTCCTGCGGGTGTTCTTCGAAAAGGAACTGGCGGTGCGTTTCCGTCCGTCCTTCTTCCCCTTCACCGAGCCTTCGGCTGAAGTCGATATCCAGTGCGTGATGTGCAGTGGCAAAGGCTGCCGGGTCTGCAAACAGACCGGTTGGCTCGAAGTCATGGGCTGCGGCATGGTGCACCCGAATGTGCTGCGCATGTCCGGTATCGACCCTGAAGAGTTCCAGGGGTTTGCTTTCGGTATGGGCGCCGAACGGCTGGCCATGCTGCGTTACGGCGTCAATGACTTGCGCCTGTTCTTCGACAACGACTTGCGGTTCCTCGCGCAATTTCGCTAGCCGTAACGAATCTTTCAGGAGAGCAGGATGAAATTCAGTGAACAATGGCTGCGTGGCTGGGTAAGCCCGCAAGTGTCCCGGGACGAGCTGGTGGCGCGTCTGTCCATGGCCGGCCTGGAGGTCGATAGCGTGACCCCGGCCGCGGGCGTTTTCAGTGGTGTGGTGGTCGGCGAAGTGCTTTCAACCGAGCAGCACCCCGATGCCGATAAATTGCGTGTGTGCCAGGTCAGCGATGGCGCCGAGACGTTCCAGGTCGTGTGCGGAGCGCCCAATGTGCGCCCGGGCCTGAAAATTCCGTTCGCCAAGATCGGTGCCGAGCTGCCAGGCGACTTCAAGATCAAGAAGGCCAAGCTGCGTGGTGTCGAGTCCAACGGCATGCTTTGCTCGCAGTCCGAGCTGCAAGTGGGCGAGGGCAATGACGGTCTGATGGAGCTGCCGGTCGATGCACCGGTGGGCGAAGATTTGCGGGTGTACCTGCAGCTTGACGACGTTAGCATCGAGGTCGACCTGACCCCGAACCGCGGCGACTGCCTGTCCTTGGCAGGCCTGGCCCGTGAAGTCGGCGCCTTGTACAACTCGCCTGTAACTCGTCCAGTGGTGGCCACTGTGGCCCCGGTCAGCGACGAAGTCCGCTCCGTTGAAGTCGTCGCACCAGCCGCGTGCCCGCGATTCCTCGGCCGTGTGATCCGCAACGTCGATCTGGCCAAGCCTACGCCCCTGTGGATGGTCGAGCGTCTGCGCCGTAGCGACGTGCGCAGCATCGATGCCGCGGTCGACATCACCAACTACGTGATGCTCGAGCTCGGCCAGCCAATGCACGCCTACGACCTCGCCGAAATCGACGGCGGTATTCGGGTGCGTATGGCAGAAGAGGGCGAGAAGCTGGTCTTGCTCGACGGCCAGGAAGTCACCCTGCGCAGCGATACCCTGGTCATCGCCGACCATAGCCGTGCTCTTGGCATCGCTGGCGTGATGGGTGGTGAGCACAGCGGTACCTCGGGCAAGACCCGGGACATCTTCCTTGAGTGCGCCTTCTTCGAGCCGATTTCCGTCGCCGGCAAGGCTCGTTCCTACGGGCTGCACACCGATGCCTCGCATCGTTTCGAGCGTGGCGTCGATTCGCAACTGACCCGTGAAGCTATGGAGCGCGCCACTGGCCTGCTGCTGGAAATCACGGGTGGTGAGCCTGGTCCGATCATCGAAGTGGTCAGCGAAAGCCACTTGCCAAAGATCGAGCCTGTGCTGCTGCGCGCCGAACGCGTCAGCCAGATGCTCGGCATGGAGTTCCCGGCCGCAGATATCGAACGCCACCTGAAGGGCCTGGGTTTGACCCTTGCTTCTCAGGGTGAAGGCCAATGGCTCGTCGGCGTACCAAGCCATCGTTTCGATATCAGCCTGGAAGTCGATCTGATCGAAGAGCTGGCCCGTCTGCACGGTTACAACCACCTCCCGGTCCGTTATCCGCAAGCGCGTTTGGCCCCGCAAGCCAAAGCAGAAGCTGCTGGCGACTTGCCGCTGCTGCGCCGCCTGTTGGTTGCGCGTGGCTATCAGGAAGCAATCACTTATAGTTTCATCGATCCGAAGTGGTTCGAGCTGTTCAACCCAGGCGTGGAACCGCTGCTGTTAGCGAACCCGATCTCTGCCGACATGGCGGCGATGCGCTCGTCGCTGTGGCCGGGTCTGGTCAAGGCATTGCAGCACAACCTCAATCGTCAGCAGGATCGTGTGCGGCTGTTCGAGAGTGGCCTGCGCTTTGTGGGCCAGCTCGAGGGCCTCAAGCAAGAGCCGATGCTGGCCGGTGTGGTCTGCGGTTCGCGTCTGCCGGAAGGCTGGGCGCAAGGTCGCGATGGCATCGATTTCTTCGATGTGAAGGCGGATCTGGAAGCGGTGCTCGGCTTTGCCGGTGCACTGGATGAATTCACCTTCACGCCCGGCAAGCACCCAGCACTGCACCCCGGCCAGACCGCTCGTATCGAGCGTGACGGCCGCGAAGTTGGCTATCTGGGCGCACTGCATCCAGAGTTGGTGAAGGGGCTGGGGCTGGATCGTCCGGTATTCCTGTTTGAAGTGATATTGGCTGAAGTGGCTGTGGGCCGGCTGCCGAAATTCCATGAACTTTCGCGCTTCCCGGAAGTGCGTCGTGACCTGGCGCTCGTAGCTGATCGCGATGTGCCAGCCAGCGCGGTACTGGATGTGATTCGTGAAAAGGCCGGTGAATGGCTGACAGACCTCAGGCTGTTTGACGTCTACCAGGGTAAAGGTATTGATCCGCATAGAAAAAGCCTTGCAGTTGGCTTGACCTGGCAGCATCCATCGCGCACTCTTAATGACGATGAGGTGAACTCCACGACGCAAGACATCCTCACCTCGCTCGAACAAAGGTTGAACGCCACGTTAAGGAAGTAGCGCATGGGGGCTCTGACGAAAGCTGAAATGGCGGAACGTCTTTATGAGGAGCTGGGCCTGAATAAACGGGAGGCCAAGGAATTGGTCGAACTGTTTTTTGAGGAAATCAGGCACGCTCTCGAAGATAACGAGCAAGTCAAATTGTCCGGTTTCGGCAATTTTGACTTGCGCGACAAACGCCAGCGGCCTGGCCGCAATCCAAAAACGGGAGAAGAAATCCCGATCACGGCTCGCCGTGTGGTCACCTTTCGTCCAGGGCAGAAGTTGAAGGCCCGAGTTGAGGCATATGCTGGAACCAAGTCATAACGACGAACTCCCGCCGATCCCTGGCAAGCGCTACTTCACCATTGGTGAAGTTAGCGACTTGTGTGCGGTCAAGCCCCACGTACTGCGGTACTGGGAGCAGGAATTCCCTCAGCTCAACCCGGTAAAGCGCCGCGGCAACCGCCGGTATTATCAGCGCCAGGATGTGTTGATGATCCGTCAGATCCGTGGTTTGTTGTACGAACAGGGTTTCACCATCGGCGGTGCTCGTTTGCGCTTGTCGGGTGATGAAGCCAAGGACGACAGCAATCAATACAAGCAACTGATCCGCCAGACCATCTCGGAACTTGAGGATGTGCTGTCGGTGCTGAAGAAATAAATCCGGAAAAAATCCTTCCATATTTCAAATGGTTAAGGTATATTTTTCGCGCTTTCAGTGGTTTGGGAGCGGCTTTGGAGCTAAGGTTTCAGGGCTTGATTGTAAGAGTTACGCTCGGTCGGGGCGTAGCGCAGCCCGGTAGCGCACTTGCATGGGGTGCAAGGGGTCGAGTGTTCGAATCACTCCGTCCCGACCATTTAATTCAATGACTTAGCCCAACCTTCACCGGTTGGGCTTTTTCATGCCTGCGGTTTTTGAGCGAGTAGTCTAAGCACCCTGTGGTTCGTCAAGGTCTACGCAGTATCAAATCCAACCTCACTTAAACATACCAGTTGGCCAACCTGGCATCCGCCTGGCTTCGGCTTCCCTGGCAAAAACCTATCGCGCCGGCGCGATTGTGAATGCTGGAAGTATATGCTGCTGGAGTTCGTCGATCACCTCCAGGGCCGGTCGGCGTGTGGGTTTGAGGTTCAGTGCAACGTGATTGATCCCGGCCTCCCGTTGACGGGCGAAGAAGTCCTTCAGTGCATGCCGACCGCCGCGCAGCAATCGTCCCGTTTGTAGAGGCGCGTCAGCATTGGTGTCCAGATCGAACATGGCGCCATAGCCAAACGGAACAAATCCTCGCGAAGATGTCACTTCTCGCCAATGCGGGACGGCCTCTGGCATGCGCAGCGGATCCCCGTGCCAAATCCAAGCATCGACATTCTCCGCCAGCCACTCCAGGCTTTGGCCAGCACGGCCTATGGCAATGACAGGGATACGCGGAGCAGCTGGCTTTGGTACAAGATCGATATCCCCCCTTAGCTCGCCAAAATGTTCAGTCTTGAGGCGTGGGAACGACTCTGAAGTCAGGGTTTTGATGAGCGCTACTGCCTCTTGGTAGCGCTGTACGCGGCTCGAGAAGTCGACGCCGAACGCGGGGTACTCCGTTGCGCGGTCACCCGAGGCCATGCCCGCGAGGAAGCGGCCACCTAATAGTTGATCCGCCGTGGCGAGCTGTTTGGCTGTGATAATCGGCTCGCGTAATGGGCTGACGATGCCGGCAGTGCCGACCGCAATCCTGCCGGTCAGTGCGGCTAACCAACCGGCATACACCAATGGGTCGAGAACTTGGCCAGTGTCCCCGAAAGATGGATCGTAAAACGGCACGTCGCGCAGCCACAGTGCCGCCGCATCGCTCTGGTCAAGGCGCTGCACTATCTCCGCCTGGTCCGCCAGGTTCGGGAAGGGGCTGTCTGGATATCCACAGGCGGGAGAGATAAATCCAATGGTCAACTCGCCGGGCTGGAAGGTGCGGCTAAACGTTGTATGGTTCGCCAGGTCATGGGATTGATTGTTCTGAACCATCAGTCGTACTCCATTTTGCAAACAGGTCGCACTATTCTAATGATGAGCCGAACGCCAATTTCCGACCTTTTGGATCGAGAATGGTGAAAAAACTTCCCCAATAGCCGGCCGCGGACATATCGCCACCTTCATTTATTGAAGTCCTCCAGCGCCGTTATCGAGTCAATTCATGCCCAAATGGCACGCGAAACCCCGAGGCGTTGCGGTGACCGCCGCCGCCGTATTGGCTGGCGACTTCAGAGACGTCGACGCCTTGGTCGGTACTTCGCAATGAAAACGATCGCCCCTCGGGCCCATCCGAGTAGCACGCGGCAAAGGCCTCGCCGGCGGTCATGATGTTCCCTGCATCGCTGGCGAACATGCCGGGGATATTGGCGACGGGCACGTCATGCCCGCCGATCACCATCCGCCGCTGAGTGCTCCGTATCAGGTCGGTTACCGTTTTCTGGCGCTGGCGCTCGATGGCCACACCGTCCGAGAGCAGGCTGCTGACCTCGTCGGCAAATAGCCCATCCCAAATCTCGAAATCCTGTGGGTAGCTGAACAGGTTCGCGAGTATTTCGCGGGTGCCTGCCAGCTCAAACCGCCAAAGGTCCCGATCCTCGATATGATTGATCAGGGCAGGGCGCGGCTGACCGGGGAAGAAGAAGTCCCAGGCCAGGCCAGCGCCGGATCGGTTCATGTCGAACAGCGCGTGCAGGCGGCCGTCGCGGTGTTGCTGGTACGATTCGTGCGATGGCCCCGCGCTCGGTACGTCTTGCAGGGCGGCCTGTGCTGTCTTGTGGTGGTCGAGCACCAGCACTGACTCGGCAACATCTGCCATGGCGGTCAGTATTTCGAGGTTGAACGAAAAGTCGACGATGATCACGCGCTTGCCGGTGGCGTCTGGCGCAGGCGCGCCGTGCTTGGCCGCGTGGAAGTCGATGTCGGCACCTAGGGCTTCGCGCACGACCCAGGCGGCGCCGAAGCCGTCGGCGCAGTTGCCATGATAAATGCAAAGGTAGTGCGGTTGATCTTGTGGCATGAGGTTCCTTGTCCGGCAGGTGGCCGGCGGGCTCGAGTGTAAGGGGTAGACGGTTATACCGGCGATGCAATACCTTCAGCTGACGCAGCTTATAGGGGATCGAACTGCGATGTTCGTGTTGCTGGGTATTACCCTCTGGGCCATTGCTCTATTTATGCTGGTAATTCACTTCGAAGCCTCGGCCGCCGCGTTGTTCATGTTCGGCCTCGCGATGATGTGGCCCGCCATCTTCTACGGCAAGCAGGGCAATAAGCGCTTCGCTGGCTGGTACCAGTCCCTGAAGATTCTGTTGAGCAGTTGGCACTGATGGCTGTTGAGTTTCGTGCCATCCATCAAGTTGTCCGAAGCGCCAGTCAGGCTTGAAGGTCCGCCATACGACGCCTCTGGTCAGCTCCAGTCTCGGTCGACAGGCGTGACCACTGGCAGACGCTGCAATCAAGCGTGATAAGGTGACCCCATCTGAATATCTTCGGGGACCGCCGAATGCCTTACGAGTTAGATGGCCGCCTGGTAATCGGCGTGGCCTCGAGTGCCGTATTCAACCTGCTGGAATCCGACGCGATTTTCAAAAGTGAAGGCGAGGAGAAGTACCGAAAGTTCCAGGAGACGAACCTCGACAACCCTCTGCCCAAGGGCATCGCATACCCCTTCATCAAGCGTTTGCTGTCCCTCAATGACCTCTCGCCTGACCCGGCCGATCCGCTGGTGGAAGTCGTGCTGCTGTCCAAGAATGACCCCGATACCGGGCTGCGAGTCATGAAGACCATCGAGCATTATGGCCTGCCCATGACTCGGGCTATTTTCATGCAGGGCCAATCACCTTATGAATACATCCCGGCGCTCAACATTGCGTTGTTCTTGTCGGGCGACAAGGCCGATGTCGAGGCTGCGATCAAGGCCGGGCATCCCGCCGGGCAAATGCTCGACTCCAAGTTCGATGATGACGAAGACGACCAGACGTTGCGGATTGCCTTCGACTTCGACGGTGTATTGGCAGGGGACGAATCGGAGGCGGTCATGCAGACCGCTGGCCTCACTGAATTCCATGCTCATGAAGTCAAGAACGTCATGCAGCCCCATCACCCAGGGCCGCTGAAAGAGTTCATGGTGCGGATTGCCAAAATTCAGTCTGTGGAAGAGGCGCATAAAAAGAATAATCCCGGCTACAAGAACCGGATCCGCGTCTCTATCGTCACCGCACGCAACGCGCCCTCCCATGAGCGTGCCATGAACACGCTCAAGAGCTGGGGCGTGATGGCCAACGATGCGTTCTTTCTGGGGGGGATCGAGAAGGGCAGGGTACTGGGTGTTCTTAAACCGCACATTTTCTTCGATGACCAATCAGGGCATCTCAAGTCCGCCAGTGCGGTTGCGCCATCGGTGCATGTACCGTTCGGGATCACCAATCAGGCTGCACTCGGGCCGTCTGTTGCTGAAGCGCCCGAGCGCATCGAGGACGCCCTCTAACGGGTCAAGATGCCTGCATTGGCAACGGCGCGCTCACTTCTGATCCTCGTCGCCTTTGCCAGACAGGCTTTTGCCCGTGAACAACACCATCAGTACCCCGGCGACCAGCACGATCCCGGCGATCAACGTATAGAGCTGCCGATCCGCCATAAGCGAGACGTTGCTGATGCGGGCACCATCGGCCGTCGCTAGGGTGGTGTCCATCATGAACGCCGCGATCATGGCGATCACGCCGACGACGGTAAGAATCAAACCAAGGCCGCGCATGGCATCTGTTCCTCAAAGGTGAGGCGCGATTCTACCACTCTCGCCATCCGCTTTGATGGCTCAGCTATGTTTACCCGCCGCAACGCTAGGCTCGACCAAGCTCAAATGCCAGCCGTTGTCGTCATGCTGATAGATCGCAACAAGGCTGCCACTTTCTTTGTGCAGCGTGCCATTTTTGCCCGGAACATTCACCGAAAAATCGGCGATGGAATAACCGCCTGCGCCCGTGACGTGGACCTCTTTGATAGTGATCTGGTGACCCTGCGCGCCAGACTTGAAGCGGTCGACATAATAGTCATGCAAGGCCTTTTGCCCCCGAACCAGCGGGCCGGATGGCGACACAAGCACGCCATCACTCGCATAGAGAGAAGCCATGGCGTCCGGGTTTTTGGCTGCATAGTTGGAATCATAACTGTGGCCAAGGCTCACCGCAGCGTTCATCAGTTCCGTTTGGTCAGCATCTGCAGCATAAGCCGAGGACGATGCGGCGAGGGCAGTAAACAATGCGGCAGAAACACAGGTCGGGATTTTCATCTGTCAAACTCCATTTATTATGTGAGTCGATATTTGCCTGCTGAACTGCTTTGCATAGCAGGTTGCTATGTTGTGAGGTGAGGTCAATCTAGCAGTGACCTTTGCTCGATTGGATGTAGATTGTTTTATACAGTTGAAGTGAATGGTCCCCATTGCTAGCGGTCCCGGATAGCAGCCCGCACTACCGGGACGCGCTCCCCAGGCTCAATCCAAAAGCAGCACCACTCCTCCATCCCGCCTCAGGTTTACCCCCAGCCCGCCGATACCACCTCCAGACGACCCCAATAATCAGAAAAACCATCGCGCTCCCAGCGATAAAGTCAGTACCACCTTCTTGCCGCCACCATTTCGCACAAGCCTCAAGCCTTCGGACGGTTTTCCATGAAAAGAACCTTGCGTTTCAGCCACAAGATCCTCATTGCCGCTGCCCTGATCGTCGCCGTAGCCTTCGCCCTGTTCACCAGCTACAACGACTACCTGCAGCGCAACGCCATCCGCAAGGACCTGGAAAACTATCTGCATGAAATGGGCGGCACCACGGCCAACAACATCAGCAACTGGTTCGATGGGCGCATCTTGCTGGTCCAGAACCTCGCGCAGAACATCGGCCTCAACCCCGAGCCTGGCAACGTGGTCCAGTTACTGGAACAAAAGGCCCTGACCTCGAGCTTTCTGTACACCTATCTGGGCACCACCGAGGGCACCTTTACCATGCGGCCCGACGAGGCGATGCCGGCCGGGTATGACGCGCGCACACGCCCCTGGTATCAGGCGGCCAAGGGCACCGGGCCAGCGCTGACCGAACCCTACGTGGACGCGGCCTCGGGCAAGCTGATCATTACCGTGGTTTCGGCCGCCAACAAGGGCAGCCAGGCCCTGGGCGTGGTGGGTGGCGACTTGTCGTTGGAACGCGTGGTGCAGATCATCAACTCGCTGGACTTCGGCGGCATGGGCTATGCGTTTCTGGTCAGCGCCGACGGCAAGGTGCTGGTGCACCCGGACGGCAAACTGGTGATGAAGACCCTCACCGATCTTTACCCTAAAAACACGCCACGCATCGGCACTGATCTGAGCGAGGTCGAAGTGGACGGCAAGACTCGTCTGGTGACCTTCGCCCAGATCAAGGGCCTGCCATCCGTGGACTGGTACGTGGGCATTTCGGTGGACAAGGACAAAGCCTATTCGATGCTCAGCGAGTTCCGCACCTCGGCGATCATCGCGACCGTCGTGGCGGTGATTTTCATCATCGCGCTACTGGGGATGCTGATTCGCGTACTCATCCAGCCCTTGAACACCATGACCCGGGCCATGGAAAACATCGCCGACGGTGAGGGCGATCTGACGCGCCGGCTGACGATCCACAGCCAGGACGAGTTCGGCGTGCTCGGCACCGCGTTCAACCGCTTCGTAGAGCGCGTGCATGGCTCGATTCGCGAAGTCGCGTCGGCCACCGAGCACGTCAACGAGGTGGCGTTGCGCGTTGTCAGCGCTTCCAACTCGTCGATGGTCAACTCCGATGAGCAGGCCAACCGCACCAACAGCGTCGCGGCCGCGATCAACGAGCTGGGTGCGGCCGCCCAGGAAATCGCCCATAACGCCGCGCTCGCTTCGCAACAGGCGAGTTCCGCGCGCGAGTTGGCGCAAGAAGGCCAGCAAGTAGTCGATCAGAGTATCCAGGCGATGACGCGCTTGTCCGATCTGATCAGCACCTCCAGCGGCCATATCGAGATGCTCAACAGTAAAACCGTGAACATCGGCCAGATTCTCGAGGTGATCACCAGTATTTCTCAGCAGACCAACCTGCTGGCCCTGAACGCCGCGATCGAGGCCGCGCGGGCAGGTGAGGCCGGTCGTGGTTTCGCCGTGGTCGCCGACGAGGTGCGCAACCTTGCACACCGCACCCAGGAATCGGCGCAGCAGGTGCAGGGCATGATCGAAGAGCTGCAAGTCGGCGCCCGGGCGTCGGTGAGCACCATGGGCGAAAGCCAGCGACACAGTCAGGACAGCGTCGGTATCGCCAACCAGGCGGGCGAGCGGCTGAGCAGCGTGACCCTGCGCATTGGCGAAATCGATGGCATGAACCAATCGGTCGCCACCGCGACCGAGGAACAGACGGCAGTGGTGGACGCGATCAATATGGATATCAGCGAGATCAACATGCTGAATCAGGAGGGGATGGAAAACCTGCAATCGACGCTGCGCGCCTGCGCGGATCTAGAACAGCAGGCCACGCGGTTGAAACAGTTGGTGGGCAGTTTCAAGATCTGACGGCGACATGCAACCAAAGATGCCGCGATCAACGCGGCATCTTTCATTCAAGCCTTAGCGATAACGCTCGAGCCAATGCGCATACGGCGCCGGCAACGTCCAGGAAGCCTTGTCCACCCCCAGCTCCTTGGCGGCGAAATACGGCCAGTGTGGATCCGCCAGATGCGCCCGGCCAACCGACACCAGGTCCAGATGCCCAGCCTCGATGGCTTCGTGGGCCAGCTGCGGCGTACCGAAGCCCCACGCCGAAGTCACCGGCAGAGCCGCCTCGCGACGCACGCGCTCGGCAATCGGCCCCATGAACGCGGGTCCCCAGGGGATGTTGGTCTCGGGAATGGTGAAGCCCACGCTGACGCTCAACAAGTCCAGGCCACCGGCCTTGAAGCGGCGAGCCAGTTCAATGGACTCGGTCAAGGTCTGCTCATCGCGGCCGTCGTACTCGAGTACGCCAAAACGCGCGGTCAGGGGCAGGTTCTCCGGCCACACTTCACGAACGGCGGCGAGGGTTTCAAGCAGGAAGCGGCTGCGGTTTTCAAAGCTGCCACCGTACTCATCGGTACGCTGGTTGGAGTGCTCGGAAAAGAAGCTCTGGCCCAGATAGCCGTGGGCGAAGTGCAGTTCGATCCATTCAAAGCCGGCATCGCGGGCACGGCGGGCGGCATCGACGAAGTCCTGGCGCACGCGAGCGATGTCTTGCAGGGTCATTTGCTGTGGGACTTTCGGCAGGTTGGCACCGAACGCGATCGCCGAGGGGGCGATGGTCTGCCAGCCACGGGGATCGCTCTCAGCGATGTGATCGTCGCCTTCCCAAGGGCGGTTGGCGCTGGCTTTACGGCCGGCGTGGGCGATCTGAATGCCCGGCACGGAGCCTGCGGCCTTGATCGCCTTGACCACGGGGACAAAAGCCTGGGCCTGTTGGTCATTCCAGATGCCGGCGCAGCCTGGGGTGATCCGGCCTTCCGGGGACACAGCAGTCGCTTCGACCACTACCAGGCCTGCGCCGCCACGGGCCAGACCGGCGAGATGCACATGGTGCCAATCGTTGATCACGCCGTCGTCGGCCATGTATTGGCACATCGGCGGAATCGCGATGCGATTGCGTAGGGTGATGTCCTTCAGGGTGAAGGGCTCGAACAATGCGGACATAGGAAAACTCCAGGCAGGTTTTGATTCGCTTGTTCGATAGTATTCGAAATATGGCTTTAATTGAAACCCCTCGCTATCATCCGACTATGCGAGCCCTCAAACATCCCCCGCCATCCGATTTCGTCCTCGAGCGTCTGCTGTACGCCCTGAGTGATCCCGTGCGCATGGGAATCGTCCGCTGTCTGGCCGCAGTGCCTGAGGCGTCGTGCGGCGAGCTGGATGGTGGACGGCCCAAATCCAGCGTGTCCCATCACTTTCGGGTATTGCGCGATGCCGGCCTGGTGCAGACGCGCAATGTCGGCACCACGCACATGAACTCGCTGCGGTCCGAGGAGTTGAATGCTCGGTTTCCCGGATTGCTGGACTGCATCCTGGCGCAGTCCTGATCCGCGCATCGACCGGCATGTTCGATACACAAACGTGCGCCGCGCGTCCGAAAACCTTTATGCCAATTCCATCGCTGTGCCTTCGGGCCCGCGCGCACTTGTCTAGTCCGCGCGCCTTCCTAGTCGCCACATTCATCGTAGATGTCGGCTAGATACCTGCAATATGCCGGCTTTATCCGTCAAGAAACTGTTATCTCGCGTTCATCTGCGGGTCATCGGACTGCCACACGCTCTCTCTAAGGTCACTCGCACTGCAGCCCGCCATGGACCGGTTGCACCGCTCGGCGATTGGCCGTGGCAAGCCTCCAGACCACAAGACAGAGAAGCCCATGAACGCAGCCATTCATGTCGACCGCTTGAACAAGACCTTTGCACGCAAGACCGCCCTGGTCGACCTTGCATTGTCTATACAACCCGGAGAAATGGTCGCGCTGATCGGCGCCTCGGGTTCAGGGAAATCCACCTTGCTACGCCACCTGGCGGGCCTCGCCTGTTGTGACCGCCGCAATGGCGGCACGGTGCAAGTGCTGGGCCGAGACGTACAGACATCCGGACGCTTGAACAGCCAGGTACGCCGCCTGCGCGCCGACATCGGCTACATCTTCCAGCAGTTCAACCTGGTCAACCGCCTCAGCGTACTGGACAACGTGCTGCTCGGCTGCCTGGGCCGCATGCCGCGCTGGCGGGGCACCCTCGGGCTGTTCAATGCCGAGGAAAAACAGCGCGCCATGGAGTCGCTGGCCCGCGTCGGCCTGGCCGATCTGGCCCAGCAACGGGCCTCGACCCTATCCGGTGGCCAGCAACAACGGGTGGCGATCGCCCGAGTGCTGACTCAACGCGCCGAGGTCATTCTGGCAGACGAGCCCATCGCTTCGCTGGATCCGGAGTCGGCGCGCAACGTCATGGAGATCCTCGCCGATATCAATCGCCGCGACGGCAAGACCGTGGTCGTCACCCTCCATCAAGTCGACTACGCGGTGCGCTATTGCCCGCGTGCCGTGGCCCTCAAAGGCGGGCGCATTCATTACGACGGCAAGGGCGATGCGCTCAGCAGTGAGTTTCTCAATGAGCTGTACGGCGCCGACGTCGAGACCAGCCTGCTGGTCGCCGATCAAGCCCGCAACGCTGGCAAACCGCCGCGGCTGGTACTGGCCCAGGCCTGATTGCAGCCCCTCTCTCATCTTTGGATTCAGGAGCACTCGATGTTCAACCGTATCGGTCGCGCGTTCGCCTCTGCCGCCTTGCTCGCCAGCTGTTTGCTGGGTACCGCGCAAGCCGACGACAAGGTCATCAACTTCGGCATCATGTCCACCGAGTCTTCGCAAAACCTGAAAAGCATCTGGCAGCCGTTCATTGACGACATGTCGAAAAAGACCGGTCTCAAGGTCAACGCCACCTTCGCCTCCGACTATGCCGGCCTGATTCAGGGCATGCGCTTCAACAAGGTCGATGTGGCGTGGCTGGGCAACAAGGCGGCCATGGAGGCCGTCGACCGCTCGGGCGGTGAAATCTTCGCCCAGACCGCCGCCGCCAATGGCGCGCCGGGCTACTGGAGCCTGATCATCGCGCGCAAGGACAGCCCGATCAACTCGGTCGACGACATGCTCAAGCATGCCAAGGAGCTGACGTTCGGCAACGGTGATCCGAACTCGACGTCCGGTTACCTGGTGCCCGGCTACTACGTGTTCGCCAAGAACAACGTCGACGCCGCCACCGCGTTCAAGCGCACCCTCAACTCCAGCCACGAAGTCAACGCCTTGAGCGTCGCCAAGGGCCAACTCGACGTTGCCACCTTCAACACTGAAAGCTGGGACCGCCTGGCCGTGACCCAGCCTGACAAGGCCGCGCAGCTTAAAGTGATCTGGAAGTCGCCGATCATTCCGGCCGACCCGATGGTATGGCGCAAATCGATGCCGGACGACGACAAGAACAAGATCCGCGAATTCTTCGCCACCTACGGTGATACCGACGAAGAAAAGGCCGTGTTGAAGAACATGCAGATGGGCAAGTTTCTCAAGTCCTCCGATGACCAGTTGCTGACCATCCGCCAGTTGGAACTGTTCAAGCAGAAGTCCGAAGTCAGCGCCAGCACCACCCTCGATGCCAACGAAAAAACCGCTCGCCTCAAAGCCATCGACGACGGCCTGACCAAGCTTCAGGACCGCATCTCGGATCTGGAGAAACAAGGCAACGCCAAAGCCGGCTGAACCCGACCGCGCGGTGCTGCGGCGCCGCGCTCGAGGGGCTTTCATCCACAACCAGCAAACGGGATCGTTCATGACTACGCATGCTGCATACGCTGAAGCGGCCGGCACCCGCGGCTGGGGCCGCTACCTGGGCTGGGGCCTGTTCGTCGCCATGATGGCCTGGGCCTGGCACGGCGCTGAAATGAACCCGATAGCGCTATACCGCGACTCGGGAAACATGGCGACCTTCGCCGCCGACTTCTTTCCGCCGGACTTCCACGAGTGGCGCTCGTACCTCAAGGAAATGATCGTCACCGTGCACATTGCGCTGTGGGGCACCTTGCTGGCCATCGTCTGTTCGGTACCGCTGGGCGTGCTGTGCGCCGACAACATCACCCCGTGGTGGATTCACCAACCGCTGCGCCGGGTCATGGATGCGTTTCGTTCGATCAACGAAATGGTCTTCGCGATGCTGTTCGTGGTTGCCGTGGGGCTTGGGCCTTTCGCCGGTGTGCTGGCGCTGTGGATCAGCACCACCGGGGTGCTTGCCAAGCTGTTCGCCGAAGCGGTGGAAGCGATCGATCCGGGCCCGGTCGAGGGTGTGCGCGCTACCGGTGCCAGTGCGTTGCAGGAAGTGATCTACGGGGTGATCCCGCAAGTACTGCCGTTGTGGATTTCCTACGCGCTGTATCGCTTCGAGTCCAACGTGCGCTCGGCCACGGTGGTGGGGATGGTCGGCGCGGGCGGTATCGGGGTGATTCTGTGGGAAAACATCCGCGCCTTCGAGTTCGTTCAGACCTGCGCCGTGTTGCTGGTGATCATCTTCGTGGTGAGCGTCATCGACATCGTTTCGCAACGCCTGCGCAAGCAGTTCATCTAGCGTTTTTACCGACGGGAGAGGGTGTGAACCCTTTTTTTAGCCATGAACTTGTCTAGACAAGAACCGATGTACCAAGCGCTTGCGGATACGTTACGCAGCGAGTTGAGCCGTTTCAGCGCGGGCGACTACCTGCCTGCGGAAATCCAGTTGGCGGCGCGTTTTGCGGTCAATCGCCACACCGTGCGCCGCGCGGTCGACGAGCTGGTGCGTGAGGGCAGCCTGTTGCGTCGTCAAGGCAAAGGCACTCAGGTGTTGGGCCGGCCGCTGGTGTATCCGGTGTCCGCCGACAGCGCCTACAGTCAGTCGCTGTCGGCCCAGGGCCATGGCGTCGAAGCGATCCTGTTGCAGCGGCGCCAATGCGTGGCGACGCGCGAAGAGGCCGAGCAGCTCGGTCTCCCGGAACAGGCGCCCCTGATCGAACTGCAAACCCTGCGCCGCCTTGACGGCCAGCCGGTCAGCCTGATTCGCCACCGCTACTGCGCCTCCCGCACTGAACTGCTGGCCGACTATCAGGGCGGATCGGTGCGTCAGTTTCTGGCAGCGCGGGCGCTGGCCTTGACCCGCACCTTCAGCCTGATCGGCGCTCGTTTGCCCAGCCGCGAAGAGGCCAGCGTATTGCTGATGCCGCGTCATCTTCCGGCCCTCACCGTTCTGACTCTTTCCCGCGACACCGACGGCCATCCCGTGGAGCTTGCGCAGTCCACCAGCCGCTGCGACCGCTTCCAGTACCAGATCGTCACATGATGGAGATGCCTCTGATGCCCGTCTCATCCGCTGTCCCGTCCACCACCGCCGAGCAACACCTGCGCCAGTACTGGATCGGCGTGCTGTCCCGCGCTCGAGCCGCCGATTTCACCGCGCATGAGCCGGCCTTGCGCGATGCCGAATACCAACTGATCCGCGCGCCGGAGATCGGCATGACCCTGGTTCGCGGGCGTATGGGCGGCAGCGGTGCGCCGTTCAATGTCGGCGAAATGAGCGTCACCCGATGCGTGGTGCGCCTGGCCGATGGCCGGACCGGCTACAGCTATCTGGCCGGACGCGACAAGCCCCGCGCCGAACTGGCCGCACTGGCCGATGCCCACCTGCAAGGCCCGCAACAGGCGCGCTGGATAAGCGAGCTGATCGAACCCCTGGCGCGTGCTCACGCTGCGCGCCGAGCCCGGCAAGAAGCCGAAACCGCAGCGACCAAAGTGGAGTTTTTCACCCTGGTCAGAGGAGAAAACTGATGACTGCCACTCTTTTACAGCCCGCATTCGCCGACCCCGTGCTCGACGCTCAGCGCAGTTTTCGCGCCGCCCTCAAGGCCCTGGCGGGCCCCGGCGTGGCGCAACAGCTGCCAGCCGCGCAGTTGCCGCCCCACCTGCAAGGCCTGGCGGCTGCCAGCCACGGCTTGTGCCTTGCGCTGTTGGACATCGACACGCCGTTGTGGCTCGCGCCGAGTTTCGACACCCAGGCGATCCGCGCCAACCTGACTTTCCATTGCGGCTGCCCCATCGTCAGCGACCGGCAAAACGCGCGCTTCGCACTGCTCGACGACAGCCAACTGCATGATCTGAGCGGCTTCGACCTAGGCAACGACCGTTACCCCGATCAGTCCTGCACGCTGCTGGTCCAACTGTCGAGCCTTGAGGGCGGACGCCAGCTGGCCTGGCGCGGCCCGGGTATCCAGAACGAAAACCCGGTGGCGCTGCCTCTGACTGAAGCGTTCTGGCAGGAACGTGAAGCGCGTAACGACTTCCCCCGCGGCATCGACATGTTCTTTATCGCTGGCAATCGATTACTGGGCCTGCCGCGCAGCACCCAGGTCGCGTTTGCGGGAGGTGCCTGATGTACGTTGCCGTCAAGGGTGGCGAACAGGCCATCGACAATGCCCATAAGGTGCTGGCGAAGAAGCGTCGGGGTGACACCTCGGTCGCCGAACTCGACGTCGAGCAAATCCGTCAGCAACTGCCACTGGCCGTGGCCCGGGTCATGACCGAGGGCTCGCTGTACGACGAGCAGTTGGCAGCGCTGGCCATCAAGCAGGCCGCGGGCGATCTGGTCGAAGCGATCTTCTTGCTGCGCGCCTACCGCACGACCTTGCCGCGCTTTACCGCCAGCCTGCCCATAGACACCGCAGACATGCTGCTGACCCGGCGTCTGTCGGCCACCTTCAAGGACGTGCCGGGCGGTCAACTGCTTGGCCCGACGTTCGATTACACCCACCGTCTGCTCGACTTCAGCCTGCTGGCCGAGGGTGAATACCCTGGCCCGCAGTTGCAGGAAGATGCCACCCAGGCCCCCTGTCCTCGGGTGTTGGGCTTGCTCGCCCGCGAAGGCTTGATCAAGGAAGAGGTCGACAACGGTGCAGCCATTGCCGACATCACCCGCCAGCCGCTGGAATACCCGGCCAGCCGCGCGCAACGCCTGCAGGCGCTAGCTCGGGGCGATGAAGGATTCCTGCTGGCGCTGGGCTATTCGACCCAGCGCGGCTATGGCCGCAATCACCCGTTTGCCGGTGAGATTCGCATCGGCGAAGTCGAGGTGTGGATCGAGCCTGAAGAGCTTGGCTTTGCGGTGGCCATCGGCGCCATCGAAATCACCGAGTGCGAGATGGTCAACCAGTTCGTCGGCTCTGGCAGCGAGCCGGCGCAGTTCACTCGCGGTTATGGCCTGGCGTTCGGGCATGCCGAGCGCAAGGCCATGGGCATGGCGCTGGTCGACCGTTCGCTGCGTGCCGAGGAGTACGCCGAAGAAATCCAGTCGCCTGCGCAGCAGGAAGAATTCGTGCTGGCCCATTGCGACAACGTCGAGGCCGCGGGGTTTGTCTCGCACCTCAAGCTGCCGCACTACGTCGATTTCCAGTCCGAGCTCGAACTGATCCGCAAACTGCGCAAGCCCTTCAAGGAGCATGGCCAATGAATGCTGCCACCCAACCTCGCCCGGGGCGCGACGAGGCGTACAACTTCGCCTACCTGGACGAACAGACCAAACGCATGATCCGGCGCGGCTTGCTCAAGGCCGTGGCGATCCCCGGTTATCAAGTGCCCTTCGGTGGCCGAGAAATGCCCTTGCCCTATGGCTGGGGCACCGGCGGCATGCAACTGACGGCGGCGATATTGGGGGCCGATGACGTGCTCAAGGTCACCGATCAAGGTGCCGACGACACCACCAACGCCGTGTCGATTCGCCGCTTCTTTGCCCGCACCGCAGGGGTGGCGACCACCGAGCGTACGGCGCAAGCGACGATCATCCAGACCCGTCACCGCATCCCGGAAATGCCCTTGAGCGCCGACCAGATCATGGTCTATCAAGTGCCCAACCCCGAGCCGCTGCGCTTTATCGAACCGCTGGAAACCGAAACCCGGACCATGCACGCGCTCAACGACTACGGAGTGATGCACGTCAAACTCTATGAGGACATCGCCACTTTCGGCCACATTGCCACCGCCTATGCCTACCCGGTGACGGTGAACGATCGCTATGTGATGGACCCGTCGCCCATCCCCAAATTCGACAACCCCAAACTGCACATGAGCCCGGCGTTGATGCTGTTCGGCGCCGGCCGCGAGAAGCGCCTGTATGCCGTGCCGCCGTACACCAAAGTCGCCAGCCTGGACTTTGAAGACCATCCCTTCGAAGTGCAGAAATGGCAACACGACTGCGCCATTTGTGGCAGCCACGAATCGTTCCTCGACGAGCTGATTCTCGACGATCAGGGCACTCAGCGTTTCGTCTGCTCGGATACCGATTACTGCGCCCAGCGCGTCAGCCAGGGGAGTGATAGCCAATGATCGCGGCCCGTGCAATACATCAGGTGACAGCCACCGACCGCGCCACCGATCGGGCGCAACCCCTGCTCAAGGTGCGCGGTCTGGGCAAGTTGTATGGCCCGCAACAGGGCTGTCAGGATGTCACGTTCGAGCTGTATCCGGGCGAGGTGCTGGGCATCGTCGGCGAGTCGGGCTCCGGCAAGTCGACCTTGCTGTCGTTGCTCAGTGGCCGCTGCCCGCCGGATGCCGGCGTCATCGATTACCGGCGCAGCGATGGCCAATGGCTGGATCTGTACAGCGCCAGTGAGGCCGAGCGGCGCACCTTGCTGCGCACCGAATGGGGTTTTGTCGAGCAGAACCCCCGTGACGGCTTGCGCATGGCGGTCTCGGCGGGCGCCAACATCGGCGAGCGGCTGATGGCCCAAGGCGTGCGCAACTATCAGGCGCTGCGTGCTGCGGGGCTGGATTGGCTGAACCAGGTCGAGATCGACCCCGCGCGGATCGATGATCTGCCACGGAGCTTTTCCGGCGGCATGCAACAGCGTTTGCAGGTGGCGCGCAACCTGGTGTCCGGGCCGCGTCTGGTGTTCATGGACGAGCCGACGGGTGGCCTGGATGTGTCGGTGCAGGCGCGCCTGCTCGACCTGATGCGCGGCCTGGTGCGCGAGCTGGACCTGGCTGTGGTGATCGTCACTCACGACCTGGCCGTGGCGCGGCTGCTGGCGGATCGGCTGATGGTGATGCGTCGCTCGCGCGTCGTCGAGACCGGGCTGACCGATCAGATCCTCGACGACCCGCAACACCCTTATTCGCAGCTGCTGGTGTCCTCGGTCCTGCAACCCTGATCCGCTCATTGGAGTGCCTTTCATGAACACGCTGATCGAGGTCCGTGACCTCTCGAAAACCTTCACCTTGCACCCGCAGAACGGCGTGGTGCTCAGGGTGTTGCGCGGCCTGAACTTCTCGGTGCGCGAGGGCGAATGCCTGGTGTTGCAGGGGCAGTCCGGCGCCGGCAAAAGCACGCTGCTGCGCACGCTGTACGGCAACTATCTGCCTGCAGGCGGCAGCATTCGCATCCAGCACCAAGGCCAATGGCTCGAACTGGTGGGCGCCGAGCCCCGGCAGGTGCTGGCGGTGCGGCAGCAGACACTGGGCTATGTCAGTCAGTTCTTGCGAGTGATCCCACGGGTCTCGACCCTGGATGTGGTCATGGAACCGGCGCTGGCTCGCGGCGTACAGCGTGCCGATGCCGTGGCCCGTGCCGAGCACCTGCTGGCACGCCTGAATATCCCGCAGCGCCTGTGGCAATTGGCGCCGGGGACCTTTTCGGGTGGCGAGCAACAACGCGTCAATATCGCCCGGGGCTTCATGGTGCCATGGCCGCTGATGTTGCTCGATGAACCCACCGCCTCGCTGGACGATGGCAACCGCCAGGTGGTGCTGGCGCTGATCAATGAAGCCAAGGCCGCTGGCGCTGCGGTGATCGGTATTTTCCACGACCGCCAGGCCCGCGAAACGGTAGGCGACCGGCATCTGGACATGACCCCGGCACAGTTGACTGCCAAGGAGTTGCTCGAATGCTGAACGAACAGATTCTCACCAATGCGCGCATCGTTACCGCTGATCGGGTGTTCAACGGCACGGTGGTGCTGCGTGATGGCCTGATCAGTGAAGTCGACACCCGCCGCAGTCGCCTGCCCGGTGCGCAGGACCTCAACAACGATTATCTGCTGCCCGGCCTGGTGGAATTGCACACCGACAACCTGGAAAAACACTTGAGCCCGCGCCCCGGCGTGGACTGGCCTTCGGCGTCGGCGGTGATGAGCCACGACGCGCAGATCATCGCGGCCGGCATCACCACGGTGTTCGACGCGCTGTCCATCGGCGACGTCAACCCGAAGGGCAAGCGCATGCAGCAACTGCCGAGCATGGTCGAGGCCATTGCTGCGGCCAATGCGGCGGACATGACCCGCGCCGAGCATCGTCTGCATCTGCGCTGTGAAGTCTGCCATCCGGACACCCTCAGCGTGTTTCGCGATCTGGTGGAACAGCCATTGGTGCAGTTGGTGTCGGTGATGGACCATTCGCCGGGTCAACGTCAATTCGCGTTGGAGTCCAAATACCGCGAGTACTACATGGGCAAGTACCACATGAGCGGCGAGCAGATGGACGACTTTATCGTCGAGCAAGTGGCCAACTCCAAGACCTACAGCGACCGTTATCGTCGAGCCATTGTCGACATCTGCCTGGCGCGTGGGCTGTCGGTGGCCAGTCATGATGATGCGACGCTCGAGCATGTCGAGGAATCGGCCGGGTATGGCATGTCCATCGCCGAGTTCCCGACCACGCTGGAGGCCGCACAGGGCTGTCGACGTTTGGGCATGAGCGTGTTGATGGGCGCGCCGAATATCGTGCGCGGCGGCTCGCATTCAGGCAACATCGCGGCGGCCAGTCTGGCCCGGGAAGGGCTGCTGGATATTCTGTCGAGCGACTATTATCCGGCGAGCCTGTTGCAGGCGGCGTTCACCCTGTCGGCGCAACTCGAAGACGATGGCCAGGGCGCAGGTTTGGCGCGGGCGGTGGCGACGGTCAGCAGCGCTCCGGCCAAGGCCGCGGGGCTCAATGATCGCGGCGAAATCCGCGTCGGTCAGCGCGCCGATCTGATCCATGCTCGGGCCCACGGCACGCTGCCAGTGGTGCAACAGGTCTGGCGGCAAGCGAAGAGGGTGTTCTGATGGCAGGCAGGTTGATCTATCTCATCGGGCCGTCCGGTTCGGGCAAGGACAGCCTGCTCGATGCGGCGCGGGAGGCACTGGCCGAGCGCGGCTGTCGGATCGCGCGGCGGGTCATCACCCGTTCGGCTGAAGCGGCCGGCGAGGCCGCGCAAGCGGTCGACGTCGAGCGGTTTTTGCAGATGCAGGCGCAAGGCGCGTTCGCCCTCAGCTGGTTCGCCAACGGCCTGCATTACGGTATCCCCATCGCCATGGATGACTGGTTGGCCAGTGGCCAGGACGTGCTGGTCAATGGCTCGCGTGGGCATCTGTCGCTGGCGCGCGGGCGCTATCCCGACCTGCGGGTGGTGCTGCTCAGCGTGGAGCAGTCGGTATTGCGTCAACGCTTGCTGGCGCGAGGCCGTGAATCAGTGGACGAGATCGATGCGCGGCTAGCGCGTAATGCGCAGTTCACCTCGCAGTTGCTCGGCGCAGATCCGGGGGTGGTGATGCTGGATAATTCCGGGGTGTTGACCGGGACCGTCGCGCGTTTGCTTCACCATATCGATCGCGAGGGCATATGCGCCTGACGTTGCTCGGCACCGGCGATGCCCGGCAGGTACCGGTGTACGGCTGCCAGTGCCAGGCTTGTCGGGCGGCGCGCGATGATGGGCGTTGGCGGCGGTTGCCATGCTGTGCATGGGTGGAGTGTGGGGATCAACGCTGGCTGATCGACAGCGGCCTGACCGATCTCACTGAACGCTTTGCGCCGCGCAGCCTGAGCGGCATTCTGCAGACCCACTATCACGCCGATCATGCCCAGGGCTTGCTGCATCTGCGCTGGGGCCAAGGGCTGGTGATCCCCGTGCACGGGCCGGTGGATTCCGAGGGCCTGGCGGATTTGTACAAACATCCGGGGATTCTGGATTTCAGCCAGCCGTTTTCGGCGTTTGAGACACGCCAGTTTGGCGATTTGCGCGTTACCGCATTGCCTCTGGTGCATTCCAGGCCGACGCTGGGCTATTTGCTGGAGGGGGGTGGGCGCTGTATTGCTTACCTGACGGACACGGTCGGTCTGCCTGAGGAGACCACGGATTTATTGCGCAGGAGCACGCTGGATTTACTGGTTCTCGATTGCTCGATGCCGCCCCAGCCGCAGGCGCCGCGCAACCACAATGACCTCAATCTGGCGTTGCAGATCATTGCAGCGTTGCAACCACGTCAGGCCGTGTTGACCCATGTCGGGCACACGCTGGATGCGTGGTTGCTGCACGAGCCTCGGGAGCTGCCAGCCCACGTCACTATCGCCCGGGATGGGATGGTGCTGTAGGCCGACACTTCGGCTGAATCAGCGACGCAGGAAACGGCCGATCACCAAGGCCACTGCGGCGCTGATAGCCAAGGCTGCAACCGGTTTTTCCTTGACGAAGGTCGACACGCTGTCCAGCGCATCACCGTAAGTCTTGGTCAGTTGCCCGGATACTTCGTGACCCGCACCCTCGGCCTCAAGCTTCGAATCGCCAAACAGCTTGCCTACCGCACCTTGTGCCTTGCCGGCGACTTTCTCTGCAATGCCTTCGATCTGTTCGTTTTTCATGGTTAGGGCCTATCGGGTCTGATCATGGAATGAAGTGCAAGACGAAAGCTTGCGTCACAGGATTAGGGCGGTTGGGCGAGGGGTTAGTTCCATTCGTGGCCATCGCACTGCTCAATCATTTCCAAACCCCATCACAGCTATCACTCCCGACATCTGTTCCGGCCACTCCCCAACGCTCAACCTGTCCCTGAACCCAACCAGGAGCACGCCGCCATGTTCGCCATGCAATATAGCCATCGCCTGCCTGCCGACTACGATCTGCAGATCATCCGCCAACGCGCTGCCGAGCGGGGCCCGTTGTGGGATACCACCCCAGGTTTGCTGTTCAAGGCCTTCGTCTTGCAGCAGGCCGGTCGCCACGGTGCGACCGGCAATGTCTATGGGTCTGTGTACCTCTGGGCCGACCCGGCGGCGGCAGTGCAATTCATCGCCAGCGAGCGCTTCGACAGTGTCATCCGTTCGTTCGGCCGTCCGCCCATCGAGACCTGGTTGCCAGTCCAGGCGCTGCGTGGCCCGGCTCGACAGGCGCTGACGCTGTACCGCGATGAACAGAACGTGGCGGTCGACCCTGCCGATCCTGCAGGCGACCTGGAGCGCAATCACGCCATCGCCGCGCAGCCCGACACCGTCGCGGTATGGACCGTGCTCGACCTGCACGGCTGGCGCCGGGTGCGCTTCACCCTGTCGGCGGCCGAGCCGGATACACGCGCTGCCCAGCAGGTTTACCACGTGCTGCATCTCGCTGCGCCCGGCCTGGCAGCGCTGGGCTGATGGCGCGCTACCGCGACTGGGTGTGGCTGCATCTGGCCGTGGTGCTGGCTGGCGCGGCGGGCGTCGCCGCGTTGACCCTGGTGGCGGCAGTTATTGCGCGCTGGCTTTGAGCGCCGCGGTGAGGCTGCGCAGCGCCTGGCGCAACGGGACGTCGGAACTGTTGGCATAAAGGATCGCATCCCGTGCCGGCAGCGGCGGCAAACCTAATGCGCGCGTCACGTCCAGGGTGCCTGCCGGGGCGATCCGCAAGGGCAGGGCGGCCACCGCGAGCCCGGCCAACACGGCCGCGCCAACCGTCGCGTTGCCTGCGCCGACGAACGCCTCATGCCACGCCACACCCGCGCGATCCAATGCCTCGATCGCCATACTGCGCACACCGCAGGGCGGCGCCTGGGTCGCCAGTGGCAGCGGTTGTCCGGGGGCGAAGCTGAAGTCGCGGCTGGCCATCCAGCCGAAGCGCTCGCAGAGGATCACCTCGCCATCCTGGCGGCGGTTGTCATGCTGCAAGACCACGGCGGCGTCCAGTTGCCGATCGTCGAACTGCTGCAGGGCATCGCGCGAGGTGCTGACATGGATCTCGAACACCGTCAGCGGCTGCGTGTCTTTCAATTGCCTGAGCAAAAGGGGGAGCTCGGCACCGATCAGATGGTGGCTGATGCCGACCTTGAGCCGCTGCGCGGGCGCATCGAACGACCCCATCGCCTGCTGATGCGCCGCCAGCAGGTGCCGCGCGGCGCCGAGAAACGCCCCGCCTTGCACCGACAGCCGCACCCGCCTGGGTGTACGTTCGAGCAGGCGCTGGCCAAGGCCGGCCTCGAGCCTTTTGATCTTCAGGCTGATAGCCGATTGGGTGGTGTCCAGCGCTTCGGCCGCGCGCGTGAAACTCTTGAAATCGGCGACCATGACAAAGGCCTCAACTGCTTCCACGTCCAGTGCTTTCATGATCGGGCCATTTTCAATTCGAATGATTGATTGGTTTTAGCAGATGAAATCGCAATGATCGAATAAAGGATGCGGATGGCCGTCGCGGCCGAGCGTGTGGCGCGAGTAACCGGAGCAGCGAGCTGGCCCTTGGATATCAATTGTTTCAACTCTGTGATTAAAGTTATCGGCACCGTCTACAGATACCTATGGAGATACCCCTCAATCAGTTAGTCCCGCCATTGGCGGTGTCACAAGGAAGTTTTATGAGCACGCGCGACCCTCTGGGCTATTACGCAGTCCTGGAGTTGCACCACGAGGCCAGTGAGGAGCAGATCAAGGCTGCTTACCGGCGCAGAGCGATGGTCCTGCACCCGGACCGTAATCCTGGCAGGGACACCACCGAGCAATTTCAGGCGCTCAACGAGGCCTTCGAGGCGCTGTCCGATTCAGCGGCTCGAGCAAAGTACGACACCCCAGCAGCGGCCCCGACGGCCCCGGCGCAACCACCGCCGGAGCCGATCAAATGCTCCGCGTGCGGCAAAGTCTCGGCGCAGCCACGGGTGGCGGTGTATCGATCGGTCAGAAGCTTTTTGCTGGTGACGATACGCAAACCGATCAGCGGGGTGTTTTGCAGTGAGTGCGCCCAGAAGAAGGCGCTGAAAGCTTCGGCCACTACCTGGTTGCTCGGCTGGTGGGGTTTGCCGTGGGGGCCCGTCTACTCCGTCCAGGCGCTGTTGGACAATATGTTCGGCGGCACCCATCCGCCGCTTGAGAACGCCCGTTTGCTGGCTTATCAGGCCTACTGCTTCCATGCCTTGGGTCGGCATGACATCGCCTTCGCCATCGCTGAAGATGGCCTGAAGTTTTGCCGCAAGATCAGACCGACCTCACGCCAGGCGGCGCTGGTTATCGAGCGTGACGATCTGGATCGGCGTCTCAAGAGTTTCGTTGCTCAGGAGCGCCCGAACGCCGTTCGCTTGAAAAACTCATGGAAGCTCGCCAACCGCTTTTTCGCCTTTCACGCTGGCGCGATGGGGCTGGTAGCGGCGGCAATCACCCTGGCGATCGTCAATGCGCCGCTGTACGAGCGAACCTTCCCCAAAGGGCCTATGCCGTACTCGTCACAAGCGTTGGCGGCGGGAGCGATCACGGCGCCTTCGGCCAGCGTCGCTCGGCAAATGCCACCGCCGCCGGTTTTCGTCCGACCCAGGACGGCGCCCAACGGCAAGCCATGGCCGATGGTGGCGGGTTATCTCAACGGCGAGCCACAAACCCGAGCGGGCGGGCATTCGGAGATCACCATCGACAACGGCCAGAACGACTCGGATGTATTCGTCAAACTGGTGTCGCTGTCCGGCAATATCGCTCGCCCGGCGCGGCAGATCTTCATTCCGGCCAACGGCAAATTCACCATAAAGAGCATCGAGGCGGGCCGTTACGATGTGAGATATCAGGACCTGAAGACCGGTACCCGTTCTCGATCCGATGGGCTGACACTCTCCGAAACGGCGGATGCCCGGGGGATTCGCTACAGCGTCATGACCCTGACGTTGCAAAGAGCCAGGAATGGCAACATGGCGATCCATGATCTTGCAGAGGGAGAATTCTGAGCCTGCCAGTCACCCGTTATGCTGGGCCTGACCGCCCAGGCCCAGCACGAACGTCAAGGCAATGACCGTTATCAACAGCGCCGTCACACCCAGCCAGGCGAAATGCGCCCAGGCCACTCCGCCGGCCCAGCCCAGCACCGCGCCGCCGACGTAGAAAGAAATGAAGTACAGCGTCGAGGCCTGGGATTTGCCCGTGCTCGCCTGCCGGGACACCGAGCCATTGGCGACGGCGTGAGTCGCGAAGTACCCCACGGTGAATAGCACCAGGCCGACGACGACCAGGGGCAGATAGGGCGGGATCATCAACAGCGCGCCCCCGGCGCACAGCGCCAGTGAACCGATGGTGACGCGTTTGGGGCCATGGCGGTCGGCGAGCTTGCCCGCATAGGTGGACGCATAAATGCCCGCCAGGTAGGTCAGGAACAACGAACCGGTGACGGTCTGGCTGAGGTCGAACGGCGCCTCGGTGAGGCGAAAACCGAGAAAGTTGTAGACCATCACCAGGCTGCCCATCATCAGGAAGCCGGTGATGTAGGCGCGCTGCAGCGCCCGATTGCGCAGGTGCAGCCGGTAGTTGCCCAGCAGCAGCTTCCAGTCCGAATGCTGCACCACGAAGTGCCGGGAGCGCGGCAGCAGATAGCTGAACAGCAACGCCGAAGTGACCCCCAGTACGCCGATGGCGACCAGGCTGGCCTGCCAGCCCCAGGTGTCCGCGACGAAACCCGCCAGTACCCGGCCGGCCATCCCGCCGAACGCTGCGCCGCTGACATACACCCCGGCGGCATAGCCCGAATCCGAGGAGGCGATCTCTTCAGCGATATAGGCCATGGCGATGGCGGGTACGCCGCTGAAGGCCGCGCCTTGCAGCGCCCGGTAGAACAGGAAGGTGTTCCAGGAGTCGGCGGTGGCCGAGGCGATGCAGATTACTCCGGAGGTAATCAGCGACGCCACCATGACCGGCTTTCGGCCCAGGCGCTCGGAGACCACGCTGGCGAAGGGCATCAGCAACGCCAGCACGCCGATGTTGATCGACAGCGACAGGCTCGCTTGTGCCGGGCTGATCGAAAAGGCATGGGTGAACAGCGGCATCAGCGGCTGGACGCAATTCATCAAAGCAAATGTCGACAGCCCCGCCAAGGTCATGCAGATCGCTATTGCGCGGAAGGCTGCTGTACCGCGGGCGATCTTGTCGCTGTGCGTGCTGGAGGCAGATGAGTGCTCGGAAGGCATCCTGGGAGGGTTCCATCAGGTATCGGGTCAGGCGGGCATGGTACGCGACGTTCGGTATGGGCCAAAGGGAAAGCGATACTGATCCGGAAAATACAGTTAATAAATATAACTATTAATTGACATAACTAAAACGCAGGGATAATTTCTGCTCATCGCCTCACAACAATCGCCCCACGACAAGAGAGCAATGCGATGAGCACGTATCAGGACCGCTGGCAGACCGTGAAGGTAGAGATCGAAGAGGGCATCGCCTGGGTCATTCTCAACCGGCCGGAAAAACGCAACGCCATGAGCCCGACCCTCAATCGCGAGATGGTCGAGGTGCTGGAGGTGCTGGAGCAGGACCCAGACGCTGGAGTGCTGGTATTGACCGGCGCCGGGGAGTCCTGGACGGCGGGCATGGACCTCAAGGAATACTTTCGCGAGACCGATGCCGGGCCGGAAATCCTTCAGGAAAAAATCCGCCGCGAAGCCTCGCAGTGGCAGTGGCGGCTGCTGCGCATGTACACCAAACCGACCATCGCCATGGTCAACGGCTGGTGCTTCGGGGGCGGCTTCAGTCCGCTGGTGGCCTGCGACCTGGCGATTGCCGCCGACGAGGCCACGTTCGGTCTGTCCGAAATCAACTGGGGCATCCCGCCCGGCAACCTGGTCAGTAAAGCCATGGCCGACACCGTGGGCCATCGCGCCGCGCTGTACTACATCATGACCGGGCAGACATTCGATGGGCAGCGCGCCGCCGAGATGGGCCTGGTCAACCAGAGCGTGCCGCTGGCCCAGCTCAAGGAAGTGACCATCGCCCTGGCGCGCAATCTGCTGGACAAGAACCCGGTGGTGCTGCGCGCCGCGAAGATCGGCTTCAAGCGTGCACGCGAACTGACCTGGGAGCAGAGTGAAGATTACCTCTACGCCAAGCTCGATCAGTCGCGCCTGCTCGACCCCGAGGATGGCCGTGCCCAGGGCATGAAGCAGTTCCTTGACGACAAGAGCATCAAACCTGGCTTGCAGACCTACAAACGCTGATAGCGCCTAGCGCAATACCCCACAAAAATAATATGGGAGGGGCGTCACGTGGACTCGCACATCACACCGCAATACCGTCCGGTGGCCATCGGCTGCTCGGCCGTCGAAGTCAGCGAGCAAGGGGGTGTGCTGCACCTGTGCTCCCGGGAACCATTACAGCCGCTGCCCGCGCGCCTGCTGGATCGCCTGGTGCATTGGGCAAAAGTACGCCCGACACAGACGTTCATCGCCGCCCGTGATGCCAGCGGTGCCTGGCGTGAGGTCAGTTACGCGCAGATGCTCGAGGATGTGCGGGCCATTGCCCAGGCGCTGTTGCGCTATGGCTTGAGCGCCGAGCGGCCGCTGGTGATTCTATCGGGCAACGACATCGAGCATCAGCAGATGGCACTGGCGGCGATGTATGCGGGCATCCCTTACTGCCCGGTGTCACCCGCTTATTCGTTGCTGTCCCAGGACCTGCAGAAACTGCGGCATGTCTGCGAGGTGCTGCAGCCCGGTCTGGTGTTCGTCAGCGATGCTGGCGCGTTTGCGCGGGCCATCGATACGCTGATCGCGCCCGAGGTGCCGTTGATCGCCGTGCGAGGGGAGAGCTCGGCAAGAACGCCTGTCAGCTTTGCCAGCTTGTTGTCCGAGCCTGGTGGCGTGCAGGCCGATGCGGCCTTTGCCGCGACCGGGCCGGACACCATTGCCAAGTTTCTTTTCACCTCGGGCTCTACACAATTGCCCAAAGCGGTGGTGACCACCCAGCGCATGCTCTGCGCCAACCAGCAAATGCTGTTGCAGACGTTCCCCGAGTTTGGCCACGTGCCACCGGTGCTGGTGGACTGGCTGCCCTGGAACCATACCTTCGGCGGCAGCCACAATGTCGGCATCGTGCTCTACAACGGCGGCACGTTTTATCTGGACGACGGCAAGCCCACACCCAACGGCTTTGCCGAGACCTTGCGCAACCTTGAAGAGATCTCTCCAACGGCGTACCTGACGGTGCCCAAGGGCTGGGAGGAACTGGTAGCTGCGCTGGAGCAGAATGCCCAACTGCGGGAGCGGTTCTTTGCGCGCATCACGCTGTTTTTCTTCGCGGCGGCGGGGCTTTCCCAGAGCATCTGGGATCGCCTCGACCGGGTCGCTGAAAATCATTGCGGTCAGCGTATCCGCATGATGGCCGGGCTGGGCATGACGGAAGCAGCGCCCTCTTGCACCTTCACCACCGGGCCGCTGTCGATGGCAGGCTATATCGGTTTGCCGGCGCCGGGCTGCGAAATGCGCCTGGTGCCAGTGGGCGACAAACTCGAGGCGAGGTTTCGCGGGCCGCACATCATGCCCGGTTACTGGCGGGGCGAGGCGCGGCAAAACCACGAGGCCTTTGACGATCAGGGTTTCTATTGCTCGGGGGATGCCGTGCGCCTCGCCGATCCCGGCGATCCGCAACTGGGTTTGATGTTCGATGGCCGTATTGCTGAAGACTTCAAATTGTCGTCCGGGGTGTTCGTCAGCATCGGGCCGCTGCGCAACCGCGCGGTACTGGCGGGGGCCTCGCATGTCAGCGATGTGGTGATCGCCGCGCCGGACCGTGCGTGCCTCGGGGCGCTGGTGTTTGCACGACTGGCGCCATGCCGCGAGCTATCGGGTTTGCCGGCCACGGCCAGCGATGCCGAGGTGCTGCTCAGTGAACCGGTGCGCGCTTGGTTCAGCCGGTGGTTGCAGCAACTCAATCGGCAGGGCACCGGTAACGCATCGCGCCTTGAGTGGCTGGTGCTGCTCGACGAGCCACCGTCGATCGATCGCGGCGAGATCACCGATAAGGGCTCGATCAATCAGCGTGCGGTATTGCGCTGGCGAGCCGAGCAGGTCGATGCGCTGTACCTGGGCAGCGACTCGCGCATTCTCTATGCGCCGCGCTAGACGGGTGCCGCGTTGACCTTGTGCAGCAGTGTCAGCAGTTGACTGCGCTCTTCATCGCTGAGGGGGCTGGTCGCGATCTGGTCGCTCTCGACGGCCAGCGCCTTGAGCGGTTCCAGCAGTGCCTGGCCCTCGGCAGTGAGGTACAGGCCATAGGCGCGTTTGTCCTGGCTGGCGCGCACGCGTTCGGCCAGGCCGCGTTTTTCGAGCTTGTTGAGCAGCGGCACCAGTTGCGGCGGTTCAATGGCCAATTGCCGGGCCAGATCGGCCTGCATCAGCCCAGGCTCGCTTTGCATGATCACCATGGCGGTGAACTCGGCAGGGCGCAGATCGAATTCGGCGAGGCCGCCCACCAGGTGCTGGAACAGTTTCAGTTGCGCCCGACGCAGGGCGTAGCCGACCAGAGAATCAAGAAAACTTTGCGCAGACATGCTGACGAGGGTCCATAAATTAAGATGCTTAACTATCTTTGCACTGATACCCACTGCACAGCCACTGATTAATAGCGCTATTCAACGGATCGATAACAACAAGACCGACAACACCATGCCTGTCCGGAGGATCTTCCCCATGTTTCCCAAGAACACCTGGTACGTCGCCTGTACCCCCGATGAACTCGAACAACAGCCGCTGGGCCGGCAGATCTGTGGTGAACACATGGTGTTCTTCCGCGGCCCGCAAGGCGAGGTGGCCGCCGTCGAGAACTACTGCCCCCATCGCGGCGCGCCTCTGTCGCTGGGGCGGGTCATCGAGGGTCAACTGGTCTGTGGCTATCACGGGCTGGTGATGGGCTGTGACGGCAAGACGGTGGAAATGCCCGGTCAGCGCGTGCGCGGCTTTCCTGCCAATAAAAGCTATCGAGCGGTGGAACGCTACGGTTTTATCTGGGTCTGGCCGGGGGATCAGGCCCTGGCCGATCCGGCGCTGATCCCTCATCTGGAGTGGGCAGTCAGCGATCAGTGGGCCTATGGTGGTGGGCTTTTTCACATCAACTGCGACTACCGCCTGATGATCGACAACCTCATGGACCTTACCCACGAAACCTATGTACACGCCTCCAGTATCGGCCAGAAGGAAATCGACGAAATCGCGCCCATCACGAGCGTGTCCGGCGATGAAGTGGTCACGGCGCGGCACATGGAAAATATCATGGCCCCGCCGTTCTGGCGCATGGCCTTGCGCGGTAACAACCTGGCTGACGACGTGCCGGTCGATCGCTGGCAGATCTGCCGCTTCACGCCGCCCAGCCATGTATTGATCGAAGTCGGCGTCGCCCATGCCGGCCAGGGCGGCTATGAGGCGGATGCGAGCTGCAAGGCCTCCAGCATCGTGGTGGATTTCATCACCCCGGAAACCGAGACCAGCATCTGGTACTTCTGGGGCATGGCGCGCAACTTCAATCCCGCTGACGCCGAACTGACCGCCAGCATCCGCGAGGGCCAGGGCAAGATCTTCAGCGAAGACCTGGAGATGCTCGAGCAGCAGCAACGCAACCTGTTGCGCCATCCCGAGCGGCAATTGCTCAAGCTCAATATCGATGCCGGCGGCGTGCAGTCGCGCAAGATTCTCGAGCGTCTGATTGCCGCTGAAGCGGCGGGCGGCGGCGCCTTGATCGCGTCGTCTCACTGAGGGAGTGTGCCATGATCCAGGTCCAAGTGGTCTCCCGGCGCGAGGAAGCACAGGGCATCTGCAGTTTCGAGCTGGCCAGTGTCGACGCGGCCCCGTTGCCAGCCTTCAGCGCTGGCGCGCATATCGATGTGCACTTGCCGGGCGGGCTGATTCGTCAATATTCGCTGTGCAACGATCCGCGCGAACGCCACCGGTACGTGATCGGCGTGCTCAATGATCCGGCGTCGCGGGGCGGCTCGCGGGTTCTGCATGAGCAGATTGTGGTTGGCGAGCGTCTGGACATCAGTGCCCCGCGCAATTTGTTCGAATTGGCCAGCGATGCATCGCGCAGCTTGCTGTTCGCCGGAGGTATCGGCATCACTCCGATGCTCTGCATGGCCGAGTATCTGGCGTGCAGCGGTGCGGATTTCACCTTGCATTATTGCGTGCGTTCTCGTGAGCGTGGGGCGTTCATCGAACGCTTGCTGGAGGCTTCGTTTGCCGATCGGGTATTCCTGCATTTCGATGAAGAACCGGCCACGGCGATGCAGACGCCAGCGTTGCTCGCCGAACCCGCTGAAGGCACGCATCTGTATGTGTGCGGGCCGGGCGGTTTCATGCAGCACGTGCTGGACACCGCCCGGCAGAAGGGCTGGAAGGAGAGCACCCTGCACCGCGAGTATTTCGCCGCGGCGCCCGTCGATACCACCAGCGACGGCAGCTTTGCGATCAGGCTGGCCAGCAGCGGCGAAGAGTTTCAGGTACCGGCCGACGAGACGGTGGTGCAAGTCTTGCAGCGCCACGGCATCGAGATTCCCGTGTCGTGCGAGCAAGGCATCTGCGGGACCTGCCTGACCGGCGTGCTGGAGGGTACGCCCGAGCATCGCGATCTGTACCTGAGCGAAACGGAGCAGGCCTGCAACGATCAATTCACACCCTGTTGTTCGCGGGCCCGCAGCGCGTTGCTGGTGCTCGACCTCTAGCCTGGCTGGCGATGTTTTTTCAGGCGGTAGGCGAACTGCGCCCGGCTTAGCCCCACCGTCCGTGCGGCCGCCGCCAGGTTGCCAGCGCTCTGCTGCATGGCCTCGTTGATCAGTCGCGCCTCCAGGCCGTCGATGCTGAAGCGCTGGTCGCGTTGGGTCAGGGTGTCCAGCAGCGGTTCGAGGGTGGCCGCTGGCGGTTCGCTCAGCGGATGGGCCGTCAGGCCGCCGTCGCGGTCGATGGAGTAGCCTTGCTCGGGTAGTCGTTCGTCACGAAACAGATGCACCAGATCGATAGGTTGCCCCTCTTCGCTGGCGATCAATCCGCGCTCGACCAGGTTTTGCAGCTCGCGGATATTGCCGGGGAAGTCATAGCGCAACAGGGTTTTCAGGGCGCGCATGGTCAGCCCTGCCGGGGTGCGCTGATAGTCGCGGCACAGGCGTTGCAAAAAAGCGTTGATCAGCAGTGGAATGTCGTCGCGCCGTTGACGCAGGGGCGGCAAGGCGATGGGGTAGACGTTCAAGCGGTAGAACAGGTCTTCGCGAAAGTCGCCTCGGGCCACCGCTTGCTGCAAGTCGACATTGCACGCGGCGACGACTCGCACATCGACCTTGATGGCCTGCACACCGCCCACGCGCTCGATCTCGCGCTCTTGCAAAGCGCGCAGCAGCTTGCTTTGGCCCGCCAGACTGAGGCAGGTGATTTCGTCGAGAAACAACGTGCCGCCTTGGGCTCGCTCGAAGCGTCCGGGCCGTGAATGGCTGGCTCCGGTGTAGGCGCCGCGATCGACGCCGAACAGCTCGGCCTCGATCAAGTTGTCGGGGATCGCCGCGCAGTTCAGCGCTACGAAGGGCGCGTGGCGGCGTGGGCTCATGCGGTGCAGTTGGCGCGCGAAGAGCTCTTTGCCCACCCCGGATTCGCCACTGATCAACACCGTCGCCGGCGTCGGTGCGACCCGCTGCAACGAAAGATTGGCGGCATTGAACGCCGCACTGGCGCCGATCGGTTCCGGCCCCGGCGGTGGCGCAGATACCGGGGTGAAGCTGCTGACCACAGGCGCGGCAGTGGCGGTCGGGCCGCCACTGGCATTCAGGTACGCCAGGTCGGATTCCACGTCGCCCCATTGTTCGGCTGTCTTGCCGACGACCCGGCAATTGGCGTGGCCCATGCCACGGCACTCCACTTCGCGAAAGATCACCATGCGCCCGAACAGCCCGCTGACGAAGCCGATGGCGTAGCCCAGTTCGGTCCAGCACGCTGGGTCCTGGCCCACGCCATAGGCCGTCAGGTGTTCGTCGGCCTCGCAGGAGTGGTGCCACAAAAACTCACCTTCATAAAAGCCGCAGTCGGCATCGAACTTGAAGTGCAGTGGCTCGACTCGGGTCATGCCTTCGAGGGTGTGCAGATGGGTGCCGGCGGCAAAGATCGCGGCGGCCGAGGCCTGTGGCCAGCGTTCGCGGATCAGCCGTGCATCGCGGGCGCCGGAGAGATATCCGGTGCGGGTGAACAGGCCGCGCGCCTGCTGCAAACCCAAGCGCTCGATGATCTCGCGGCGCAATGCACCGAACGAAGAGGTGTGCAGCAACAGCATGCGCTGATCGTTGAGCCAGATGCGCCCGTCATCGGGTGAGAACAGCAGACATTCCTTGAGTTCTTCCTGAGTCGGCGAGCTGCTGGGCACCAGATCACGGCTGTCGCCCCTAGGGGAAAAATGCGCGGTGGCGACGCTGTGGTCGGGGAGCGTGCAGTGGCGGTTTTGCATTTTTATCGGGGTTTTTATCATGGTTCTTATCCCTGGGACGCGGCCTTACTGAAATGATCACCTGGCAAAATAGTTATTAAACATAACTTTATCATTTGAGCAACTGCCTTCGTGTGCCCGGCCTCTCGAGGCGTCATGTCCCTTTCAAGCGTCCCGCTCAAACCCCTGCAACAGAGCCTTGGCGCTGGTGTGGGAGAACGGCCTGAACGTTCCGGCACAGGCCTTGCTCTGCTGCAAGGGCACGTTGCGGATTGCGCATGAGTCCTGTTGCAGCCCGTGGAGATTACAACCACAACAGCCGGGAGCACCCGATGTCAGTTACCAGTACCCCTGTATTTCTCGATGATCGGCTGTGGGCCGAGCGTGTGTTCAATGGCGATTGGGTACCCGCGCTGGGCGGTGGGCAAACGGTGACCGAGCCCGCCACGGGGCAGCCTCTGAGCCTTGCCGGCAACGCCAATGCGGCCGATATCAGCCGCGCCTGTAGCGAAGCCGCCGACGCACAGCGCCAATGGGCGGCAACCGGTCCAAGGGAGCGGGCGGCAGTGTTCCGGGCCGCCGCTGCGCAGGCCGAAGCGCACTTCGCCGAGCTGGCGCTGTATGTAGCGCGGGAAACCGGGGCAGCGTTGTTCAAGGGCGAACATGAGGTGCGCGAGGCGATCGTCCTGCTGCACCAGGCCGCCGGGCTGCTGGCTCAGCCTCACGGCCTGGTGTTGCCCAGTGCGGCGGGGCGGTTGTCCTACGCGCGGCGCCAACCCCATGGGGTGGTCGGGGTGATTTCACCGTTCAATTTCCCTCTGGTGCTGTCGTTGCGTTCAGTGGCGCCGGCGCTGGCCGCAGGCAACGCTGTGGTGCTCAAGCCTGACCCGCAGACCCCGGTCAGCGGCGGCTACTTGATCGCGCGGTTGTTCGAGCAGGCCGGTTTGCCCAAGGGATTGCTGCACGTCCTGCCCGGCGGCGCCGAGGCAGGGGAGGCGCTGTGCAGCGATCCAAGAGTGAAGATGATTGCGTTCACCGGTTCCACCGGGGCTGGGCGCAAAGTGGCCGAGGTGGCGGGCAAGCACCTGAAGAAGGTCGCGCTGGAACTGGGCGGCAAGAATTCGCTGATCGTGCTTGAAGATGCCGATCTCGACCTGGCGGCCAGGAATGCGGCCTGGGGCGCCTGGTTGCATCAGGGACAGATCTGCATGGCCACGGGCCGGATTCTGGTCCACGAATCCATCGCCGATGCCTTGATCGCCCGTTTGGTGGCCAAGGCCCGCGCGCTGACCGTGGGCAATGCTGCGAGGGGGGAGGCGGCACTCGGCCCGCTGATCAACGCGCGGCAGTTGCGTCGGGTGCAAGACATCGTCGAATCCAGTATCGAGGCCGGTGCTCGCCTCGAAGCGGGTGGGGAATCCCAAGGGCTGTGCTATTTGCCGACCGTACTCAGCGGGGTGATGCCGGGCATGCGCGCCTTCGACGAAGAGATTTTTGGTCCGGTGGCTACTGTGGTCACCTTCACCACCGACGAGGAGGCGATCATGTTGGCCAACCACACCGAATACGGTTTGTCGGCCGCGGTGATTTCGCCTTCGATAGGGCGCGCCATGGCGATTGGCGAACAGCTGCAATGCGGCCTGCTGCACATCAATGACCAGACAGTGGCCGACGAGTGCATCAACCCCTTCGGTGGGCGCGGCAATTCAGGTAACGGTGGCAGCGTCGGCGGACCGGCTGATTGGGACGAGTACACCCAGTGGCAGTGGGTCACGGTCAAGGATACGCCGCCGGCTTATCCGTTCTAGTCCCGGCTGCCCTCCGTACGTCATTCATCGATAACAATAACAAGGTGCTCATCATGGATTTGAACAACAAGACGCTGGTCGTGACCGGGGTATCGTCAGGCATTGGTGCGGAGCTGGCGCGGTTCGCACGATTCTGCGGGGCAACGGTGATCGGGGTGGATCGCAACGAGCCTCAGCTGACCCTCGATGGCTTTTTCAAGGCTGACCTGGGCGACCCACAGGCTATCGACACCTTGCTGGGGCAATTGCCGGATTCGGTCGATGGCCTGTGCAACGTTGCCGGCGTGCCGGGGACCGCGCCGTTGGCCACCGTGGCCAATGTCAACTACCTGGGCTTACGCCATTTGAGTCAGGGGCTGTTGCCGCGCATGGCGCCGGGCAGCAGCATTGTCAATGTCGCCTCGGTGCTCGGCGGCGAGTGGCCGCAGCGCCTCGAATTGCACAAGGCGCTGGCGGCAACCGACAGTTACGCTGCCGGGCAACACTGGTTGGAGGCCAATCCGGTCGATCCAGCGACCTGCTACCAGTACTTCAAGGAGGCGCTGATCGTCTGGACCTTCGAGCAATCGCAGCGCTGGTTTCGCGATCACGGCGTGCGTCTCAACTGCGTGGCGCCGGGCCCGGTGGCGACGCCGATTCTCGGCGACTTCGTGACCATGCTCGGCGAAGAGCGCATTGCCCGTGACGCCTCGCGCATGGTGCGTCCTGCGTTGGCCGACGAGGTGGCGGCGGTGATTGCATTCTTGTGTGCGGACGCGTCCCGGTGGGTCAACGGGGTCAACTTGCCGGTGGATGGTGGGCTCGCCGCCACCTATCTGTAGAACGTGCGTTGCCCGGCAGAGATGCCGGGCCTTGAACAACAATAAAAAATCAGGATGCACACGATGCTCAAGTCATGCTTGCGGTTGGCTGTTGTCGCGCTTTTTTCTTCGCAATCTCTCATCGTTCACGCCTACGACTTGCCGGGGCTGAACCTCGGTTCCACCAGTTTCTACGATGGCTCTCCCGTGCCCGGAGGTCCGGGGTGGTACGTGGAACAGTACCTGACTTACTCCAGGGCCAATCGTTTCAATGACGCCAATGGCGACAAACTCAACCTGCCCAAACAGCAACTCGAAGTGTTCGCGCCCACGACGCAGATCATTTATGTACCCGAAGCGATGAGCAACGGCATGACCCTCGGGGCTACGGCGCTGGTAACCTCGCTGGTCCATGCCGACGTGGATGATGGCCTGCACAACGCCGCGTTGAGTTCGCGCAACGGCGTCGGCGACTTGACCTTTGGGCCCTTCCTGCAACTCAAGACCCTGACCCGCGCCGACGGCAGTCCGCTGTTGACCCAGCGCATCGAAGCCGACTTCGTGCTGCCCACGGGGGCGTATGATCGCGACAAGTCGATCAACCCCGGCAGCCACTTCTTTTCGTTCAACCCCTACTACGCCGCTACCTATTGGTTTACCCCGAAGTGGTCTGCCAGCGGGCGCTTCATGTACTTGTGGAACGCTACCAACCATGATCCGCAGCGCAGCTTCGGCGCTGTCTCCGACACCCAGGCCGGGCAGGCGCTGCACGCCAACTTCACGTCTCAGTACGCGATCACCGAACGCTTCAGCATCGGCCTCAACGGCTACGGGTTGAAGCAGATCACCGACAGCCGTATCGACGGTCACAATGTCAGTGGGCGCCGGGAAAAAGTCTGGGCGATCGGCCCTGGATTTCTCTACGCGTTCAACCACGAGAACGTGGTCAGCGTGAACAGCTACTTTGAGCAAGGCGCCGAAAATCGCACCGAGGGCAACAAGCTGGTGATCAATTTCTTGCACAAGCTTTAGCGGGGGAGCGGCGGATATCGGCTTTGCGTTTAGCAAATCGACGATCTCTGCGGGGTCGTCATCCGTCTTTGCGAATCCGCCCGATGCTTGCACCCCCCGCTATGGCCGCCGCCAGTGCAGCCACGCCGATCGCCAGGCGCATCGCTTGCGCATCCTGCTCGGGACTCATCAGCCCGTGTTCGCTGCCTGGCGCGTGTGCGGCATACACCGCCAGGATGACCCCTACCACAGCCGCACCCAGGCATTGCCCGAAGGTGCGAACGATGGCCAGTACACCGGATGCGCTGCCGCTGCGCTCACGGGACACGTTCGCCAGCATCTCGCGATTGTTCGGGCTCTGGAAGAATCCGAAGCCGATGCCGCAGAGCAATTCGCGCCAACAGATATCGACCGCGCTGGCATGCTCAGGCAAGAGTGCCAGCGACGCCAGCCCGGCCGTGAACAGACCCAGACCGGCAGTGGACAGCAGTGCTGGTGGGTGACGGTCGGCCAGGCGACCCGCTTGCGGGGCCGCCAGGACAATGCCTATGGGCCAGGCGGTGAACAGCAGCGCCGAGGCGAACACGCTATACCCGTAGGCGTTCTGGAACAGGAAGGGCAGGGCGATGATGGTAATGCCCTGGCTGACGAAGGCGGCCAGGGAGGTCAGCGCGGCCAGCGAAAACCTTGAGGAGTGAAAGATATCCAGGGGCAGCAGTGGCATTCGCGCACGTTGCTGGCGCCAGATGAATGCGCCCCCGGCAGCCAGGGCGATCACTGCATAGAGGCCGACGGTCTCGGCCGCCTGCAGCGCGCTGCCCAGTTGCGCGCAGGCATCGGCAGCGAGGATCACCGCGCCCATGGTGAGGGCGGACAACCCGGCGCCGGCGATGTCGAAGCCTTCGCGGGTCTGCGTGGGCGTCTGTGGGATCGCGCGCAGCCCAAGAGTCACGCCGATGACGCCCAAGGGAATGTTGATCGCGAACAACCATTGCCAGCCGAGCACCGAGAGCAGGGTGCCGCCCAGCGTGGGCCCGATCGCGGTGCTCGCGGCCACCAGCAGTGCGTTGAAACCAAGGATGCGCCCCAGCAGGCGCGTCGGGAAAACGGTGCGGTAGATGGCCGGGCCAATGCTCAAGGTCGCCGCGCCGCCAATGCCTTGCAACACCCGCATGGCAATCAGCATGTCCAGCGACGTCGACAGCGCGCAGCCCAGGGAGGCCAGAGTAAAGACCGTGACGCCGCCTACGAACAAGGCGCGAAATCCCACCCGTTTCGCCAATGCCGCAAAGCTCATCAGCGTCATGGCGGCGGCCAGTAAATAGCCGTTGGCCACCCAGATGGTTGCGGCGGCAGAAACATCCAAGGCGCGGGCGATCGATGGCAAGGCGACGTTGACGATGGTGCCATCCAGCACGGCCATGGCCGTAGCGGTCATGATTGCGATCATCGCCAGACGCCGTTCGGCACCGGGCAGGCCATCGTCTTCAGGGCGATCTGCGAATAATTCGGTCACTGCGGCTGGGCTCCTTGACGCGAGACACCGACCCTACTGCTTGTATCGACGGACTCCCAGCGGTTCCTGCCATTGTTTTTCGCGCTGTAGAGGAAACCATCGGCGGCCTTGATGAGTTCGTCCGGGGTGACGTCACCCGTCGCGGGGGCGCAACTGGCGATCCCGCCGCTGATGGTCACAATCCCCAGGGGGTGTTCGCTGTGTTCGATGGCCAGCGCGCGGATGGCCTCGACGATTTCCTGAGCGATCAGGCCGGCGCCGACCTCGGTGGTATCGGGCAGCAGCACGGTGAATTCTTCGCCTCCGTAGCGAACCGCCAGGTCGGCCGGGCGCTTGAGGGTTTTCCTGAGGGTGTCGGCTACCCGGCGCAGGCAGTCATCGCCGGCCGAGTGCCCGTATTTGTCATTGAAGCGCTTGAAGTAGTCGACATCGAGCATGATCAACGCCAATGGATAGCCTTGGCGTTTGGCGCGACGGATCTCCAGCGCCAGCACCATGTCGAGCTTGCGGCGATTGCCGAGCCCGGTGAGGCTGTCGGTCAGGGCCATTTCCTGCACGGTGCGGTGCGCCTGGCGCAGTTCGTTTTCCATTTCTATACGCTGGCGCAGCTGGCCGAGCACGATAAAACCGAAGCCGGTCAGAAACCCTACCAGCAACAGCAAGTACAGGCCGGTCTTGATCAGGTCGCGACGCCAGGGGCCGACGAAGGATTCGCGCGACAGACCAGCCTCGACCACCAGCGGGTAACTGCTCAGGGCGCGGTAGCCATACAGGCGATAGGTGCCGTCGACGACGGCCTTGACCTCGGCCACGCCCTCGTTGGAAGTTGGCAGGTAGCGCTTGAAAATCACGCTGTCAGCCAAGGTCTGCGTGGTGACTGCCGGGCTGAAGGGGCGGCGGACCAGGATTCGACCATCACGCAGGGCCAGCACCAGCGCGCCTTTGTCGTCGATCTTGAAGTCGCCGTAGTAGTCGACGAAATAGCTGACGCGCAGAGTGCCCAGCAGTACTCCGGCGAACGAGCCGTCGGGATTGTTGAGCCGCCGGGATACCGGAATGATCGGTTCGCCGGTAGAGCGGCTGTTGACCACTTCGCCGATGCGCACGTTGCGGTCGGTGTGGGTGCGGTGATAGATGAAGTAGTCGCGGTCGGCGTTGTTGGCCTGGTCTGGAGTGATGGCTTTGTCGGTGACGATCCACTGGCCATCGGGGCCATAGATGAACAGCCCGTGGAGCTGCGGCATGATCCTGGCCTGCTGGACCATCAACGCATGGATCCTGGGCACGTTGATGCTCGCCAGGCCATCGCCCTCGACACGCTCGCCGAGTGCGTCGGTCAGTACATCCACCTGGCGGATGGCATCTTCGGCGTGCTGCGCCGTGGCGCGCGCCAGGTTGGTGACCGAGTCGTTGGCCATGACGAAGGCCTGGCGGTAATCACGCCAGGCGCGCCAGCCCTCGACGGTCACGAAGGTGACGATCACCAGCACGATGAAACAGACCGTGAGGCGGAATACCGTGGCGGCACGAACCGTCCCTGAACTCGTGGGGTCTGGCGGTGTGTCCGGCGGCATGTATGACCTTTTGCGTCCAAGCATGGTGTTTCTCATTCAGACACTATCAGTTTGAGCACGCGATTCTGCCGATAACAGCTCGACTTGTCGCTACCTCTGCTCAGGCAGCTTGGGTGCAACGAGTAAGGCGAATCTCTCCATATAGTAGAGGGGGATGAGCTTTTGGAGAAAAGTCGTAAATAGCTGAAATAAAAGGTTGACCGGTTATTCCAGTGCTGTATTATTCGCCTCCCGCAGACGAGCACTTAGATGCCCCAAGCGAGTCAAGTGTTTGAAGTTGTTCAGGTTTCTAGCGAAACACTTCAAAATAAACGCTTGACAGGATGTGAGGCTAGCGTAGAATGCGCGCCTCGGTTGAGACGAAAGAATCAACCCACCGCTCTTTAACAACTGAATCAAGCAATTCGTGTGGGTGCTTGTGAGCTCAGACTGATAGTCAAAAGATTATCAGCATCACAAATACTCCGCGAGAAATCAAAGAGTTACCTCGAATCTTCGGATTCGAGAATTGCGATTGCTGAGCCAAGTTTATAAGGTTTTCTCAAAACCTAATTGCAGTATTGAACTGAAGAGTTTGATCATGGCTCAGATTGAACGCTGGCGGCAGGCCTAACACATG
>NZ_JAIWJA010000029.1 GCF_020515695.1 Pseudomonas sp. MWU16-30317
AAGGCCACCGCGCTCTTGATGGCCGAGGAACACGAGCGTTCGCGTTAATCGATCAACTGCGGGCTCAAGAGCCGATTGATCTGTTGTGCTCGGTATTTGAAGTAACCCGATCGTGCTACTACGCGTACTGCCGGAAACGTCGGTATCCAGATGCCGAACGGGTGGTTTTGCGCAGCCGCGTGAACGAGCTGTTTACGCAAAGCCGAAGCGCTGCGGGCAGTCGAAGCATCATGCTGATGATGAAAGAGGACGGCATGCAAATCGGGCGATTCAAGGTACGTAAGTTGATGCGCGAGCTGAACTTGATCAGCAACCAACCGGGCTCCCATGCCTACAAGAAGGCCACCGTGGAGCGACCTGATATCCCGAACGTACTTGATCGTGAGTTCAGCGTGGAATCCCCGAACAAGGTCTGGTGCAGTGACATCACGTACGTTTGGGCCGAAGGTCGATGGCACTATCTAGCGGCCGTAATCGATCTTTATGCGCGCCGGGTTGTGGGCTGGGCGTTCTCAGCCAAGCCCGACGCCGACCTGGTGATCAAAGCGCTGAACATGGCCTATGAGCAGCGTGGCCGGCCTCAAAATGTGCTGTTTCACAGCGATCAGGGCAGCCAATACGGCAGCCGGAGTTTCCGCCAGAGACTATGGCGATACCGCTTCACACAGAGCATGAGTCGTCGCGGCAACTGCCACGATAACGCGCCAATGGAGCGGCTATTTCGCAGCCTGAAAACTGAATGGATACCGACGGTGGGCTACATGAGCGCTTCGCTGGCGCAACAGGATATTGGCCGGTTCCTGATGGACCGGTACAACTGGCGGCGACCGCATCAGTTCAACGAAGGGCTAGCGCCTGCGGTCGCTGAGGAAAAACTCAATTCACTGTCCGGGATCAGTTGACCACTACAAGT
>NZ_JAIWJA010000003.1 GCF_020515695.1 Pseudomonas sp. MWU16-30317
AGAGCGGTGGGTTGATTCTTTCGTCTCAACCGAGGCGCGCATTCTACGCTAGCCTCACATCCTGTCAAGCGTTTATTTTGAAGTGTTTCGCTAGAAACCTGAACAACTTCAAACACTTGACTCGCTTCGATCTCTCGTTAGCGGGAGGCGAATTCTACAGCGTTTCAAACCGCTGTCAACCACCTTTTTAACCGCTTTCGAATCGTTCATTTAAGAACCGATCGAAACCTTACCTCGCCATCCTGAACCTGTAACTCGTTGATTAACAAGGAGTTTCAAGTTCCGACTGCGCCGGAAGTGGGGCGAATTATAGACAGATTGAAACCCTCGTCAACCCCTTTTTTCGAAAGAGTGGAAAGCTGCACGCTTCAAGCTGCAAGAAAGGGCAAAAGCACCTCGCGCCCGCCTTACTAGCAGTTTGAAGCTTGCAGCTACCGCTAAACCACTCCGGTCGCGTGCAACTGTGCGACCTGCGCCGTGGACAATCCCAATAATCGCGCCAGCACCTCTTCGGTATGCTCACCCAGCAGCGGCGGCGCCCGGCGATACTCCACCGGCGTCTCCGACAACCGCAGCGGGCTGGCTACCTGAGGGACGCATCCAGCCAACGCATGGGGCAAACTGATCGCCAACTCCCGCGCCAACACCTGCGGATCAGCAAACACCTGGGCCAGATCATTGATCGGACCGCATGGCACGCCTGCCTGCTCGAGCACCTCGACCCACTGGGCCGTGGTCTTGAACACCGTCGCCTGGCGTATCAAGGGTATCAACAGCGCCCGATTGGCCACCCTCGCCGCGTTGGTGGCAAACCGCAGATCGTCCGCCCACTGCGGCTGCCCGGCCACCGCAGCGAAACGGCGAAACTGGTTGTCGTTACCTACGGTAAGAATGAAGTCGCCATCGGCTGTAGGAAAATCCTGATAGGGCACGATATTGGGGTGAGCATTGCCCAGCCGCCGAGGTGCGGTCCCCGTGGTCAGGTAATTCATCGCCTGATTCGCCAGGCACGCCACCTGCACATCCAGCAGGGCCATGTCGATGTGCTGCCCCACGCCCTGCAGATCCCGATGGGCGAGGGCGGCGAGCACCGCGACAGCCGAGTACAAACCGGTAAGGATATCGGTCAGCGCGACACCCACCTTGACCGGACCGGCGCCTTCCTCCGCTTCGGATCGACCGGTCAGGCTCATCAAGCCACCGAGGCCCTGAATCATGAAGTCGTAACCCGCCCGCGTCGCATACGGCCCCGTCTGACCAAAGCCCGTGATCGAACAATAGATAAGCCGCGGATTGATTGCCTTCAGCGCCGCATAATCGAGCCCATAGGCCGCCAGCCCACCGACCTTGAAGTTCTCGATCACGATATCCGACTGCGCCACCAGCTCACGCACCAACTGCTGACCCTCGGGCCGCGTGAAATCGATGGTCACCGACTGCTTGTTGCGATTGGCCGACAGGTAATAAGCCGCCTCGCTGGTATCGCTGCCCCCGGCGTCCTTGAGGAAGGGCGGCCCCCAGGCGCGGGTATCATCACCCTTGCCTGGTCGCTCCACCTTGATGACATCGGCGCCCAGGTCGGCGAGGATTTGCCCGGCCCACGGCCCCGCCAGTACCCGGGACAAATCCAGCACCCGCACATGCGATAGCGCGCCCATGACGTGCCCCTCTATTAATAGAACGCCTGCAAGCCGGTTTGCGCACGCCCGAGAATCAGCGCATGGACGTCATGGGTGCCCTCGTAGGTATTGACCACCTCAAGGTTGACCAAGTGGCGGGCCACACCGAATTCGTCGCTGATCCCGTTGCCGCCGAGCATGTCCCGCGCCATACGGGCGATCTCCAGCGACTTGCCGCAGGAGTTGCGCTTCATGATCGAGGTGATCTCCACGGCGGCCGTACCTTCATCCTTCATGCGCCCCAGCCGCAGGCAGCCTTGCAAGGCGAGGGTGATCTCGGTCTGCATGTCGGCGAGTTTCTTCTGGATCAGTTGGGTGGCCGCCAACGGCCGCCCGAATTGCTTGCGATCAAGGGTGTATTGGCGCGCCGTGTGCCAGCAGAACTCGGCCGCACCCAGCGCGCCCCAGGAAATCCCGTAACGGGCGGAGTTGAGGCAGGTAAAAGGCCCTTTGAGACCACGCACATCCGGGAAGATGTTTTCCTCAGGGACAAACACATTGTCCATGACGATCTCGCCAGTGATCGAGGCGCGCAAGCCCACCTTGCCATGGATCGCAGGCGCACTCAGGCCTGCCCAGCCTTTCTCCAGCACGAAGCCGCGGATATCACCCGCATCATCCTTGGCCCAGACCACGAACACATCGGCGATCGGGCTGTTGGTGATCCACATCTTGGCGCCGCTCAGGCGATAACCGCCGTCGACCTTGCGCGCCCGGCTGACCATATTGCCGGGATCGGAGCCGTGGTCCGGCTCGGTCAAGCCAAAGCAACCAATCCATTCGCCCGAAGCCAGCCTGGGAAGGTACTTCTGTTTTTGCGCCTCGGTGCCGAACTCGTTGATCGGCACCATCACCAGGGAGGACTGCACACTCATCATCGAGCGGTAACCGGAGTCCACTCGCTCCACCTCACGGGCGATCAAGCCATAGCACACATAGTTGAGGCCGCTGCCACCGTATTGCTCAGGGATAGTCGCCCCCAACAGACCGACCTCGCCCATCTCGCGAAAGATCGCCGGGTCGGTCTTCTCGTGCCGAAAGGCTTCGAGGACGCGCGGCGCCAGCTTCTCCTTGGCGAACTGCTCGGCACTGCTCTGCACCATGCGCTCTTCATCGCTGAGCTGTTGGTCAAGCAGCAGCGGGTCGATCCAGTTGAAGCTTGCCTTGCCAGCCATGTACGCACCCTCGATCAGTTGGAATCATGCGTCGAGCCTAGGCGGGGCGGGCGCAACGAGCAAACGAGGAATCCGCATGGCGTTGTGCTAATTTCTCACTCCATAAAGCTAATAAAGCCGAATCAGCCAACGCTGTAGTGAGGTATAGGTACATGCGCCGTAAAATCCCCAGCACCACGGCACTGGTGTGCTTCGAAGCCGCCGCACGCCACGAGAGCTTCACCAAGGCCTCGCTGGAACTGTCCCTGACTCAGGGAGCGGTGTGCCGCCAGATCGCCAGCCTTGAGGAATTCCTCAACGTCGAACTGTTCCGCCGCTCGCGCAGGGGCGTCAAGCTGACCGAGGCAGGGCTGTCCTACAGCCGCCGCGTCGCTACGCAGCTGGATGCCGTCGAGCGCGATACCCTCTCGGTGATGGGCCAGCAGGGTAGCAATGTCATCGAAGTTGCCGTGGTGCCGACCTTCGGCACTCAATGGCTGCTGCCACGTTTGAAGCACTTTCAGGCGCTGCACCCGGATATCACCGTCAACCTCACCAACCGCACGCGACCGTTTCTGTTCGCCGATACCGATTTCGATGCGGCCATCTATTTTGGCGATGGCGAGTGGTCCGGCACCCAAGCCTACGCGCTGATGATGGAAGCTCCCGTGCCGGTATGCAGCCCGGCCACCATCGCCAATCAGCCGAGCCTCGACGCCGAGACCCTGGCGCGCATGCCGCTGCTGCAGCAAAGCACGCGCCCTTACGCCTGGCGCCAGTGGTTCGGCTCGCTGGGCATGAATGTGTCGCGCGACATGACCGGTCCGCGCTATGAGCTGTTCTCGATGCTGGCCCAGGCCGCCATGCATGACATGGGCGTGGCGCTGATCCCACCGTTCCTGATCCGCCGCGAACTGGAGGAGGGCAGGCTTACAGTGTGCAATGCCCATGCATTGACCAGCACCAAGGCTTATCACTTGATGATTCCCGAGCGAAAAGTCGAATCTGCTTCGCTAAAGGCATTTCAGAATTGGCTGACCACCGAAGCACGCGGTTACACCGCGCAGAATCAGGGCTAATCCAGGTAGTGGCATGCAGAAATCACCTACAGATATAACTATTTGACGCCATTACGACATCTGTACTCCAACAAACTCGAACTCGCGCTCAGCCCTTGTATCCCGTGGCCTGCAGGGAATCAAACCGCGACTTTCTGCCGCACTGAAGGCAAAGCTGCAAAAATATTTACTCCCGTTCTATATTGGCTGAAGCCCCCGTATTTAAAGGGTTAAACCCTCTTCGGTGCGTCAATGCACCACAGGAAAATATGTAGTAATAATCTATCCCCCTTACATATGCTGTTGAAAGCGCCTCGGTAACCCCTGCAAAATGCCGCGCCCCGCCCACTTGCGGCGGGTTGGTGCTGATCCGCCGCCCCAGTTGCCACCTTGCTGTCTCATAACAAAAGTAGCGCTGGGTACTCTAAAAAGATCACGGAGAAACGACGTGCACATTGGTGTTCCTCTCGAAACACAGACGGGCGAGACACGCGTGGCTGCCACCCCGGAAACCATCAAGAAATTGATCGGCCAAGGGCACAAGGTCACCGTCCAGAGCGGCGCCGGCATTCTTGCCAGCGTTACCGACAGCGCTTATGAAGCCGCTGGCGCAACCATCGGCAGTGCCGCCGATGCGTTTGCCGCGCAGTTGGTGTTCAAGGTCAATGCTCCCTACGACAACGAGCTCAGCTTGATGCCGGCCGGCACCGTGCTGGTGGGCATGCTCAACCCGTTCAACAACGAGATCATTGCCAAGATGGCAGAGCGCGGTATTACCGCCTTCGCCCTTGAGGCCGCCCCGCGGACCTCACGCGCGCAGAGCCTCGACGTGTTGTCGTCGCAAGCCAACATCGCCGGCTACAAGGCCGTGCTGCTGGCGGCCCATCACTATCCACGCTTCATGCCGATGCTGATGACCGCCGCCGGTACCGTGAAGGCTGCCCGCGTGCTGATCCTGGGTGCTGGTGTCGCCGGCCTGCAGGCCATCGCCACGGCCAAGCGCCTGGGCGCGGTGATCGAGGCCTCGGACGTGCGTCCGGCGGTGAAGGAACAGATCGAATCCCTGGGTGCGAAGTTTCTCGACGTGCCGTACGAAACTGACGAGGAGCGTGAATGCGCCGTGGGCGTCGGCGGTTATGCGCGGCCGATGCCTGCCAGCTGGATGCAACGCCAGGCGCAAGCCGTGCACGAGCGCGCCAAACAGGCCGACATCGTGATTACCACCGCACTGATCCCGGGCCGCCGCGCACCGACGCTGCTAAGCGCCGAGACGGTCGCCGAGATGAAGCCAGGCTCGGTGGTCATCGACCTCGCGGCCCTGCAAGGCGGCAACTGCCCGCTGACCGTGGCCGACCAGGTGGTGGTGCACAACGGCGTGACCATCGCCGGGCCGACCAACCTGCCAGCCCAGGTCGGCGCCGATGCCTCGGCGCTGTATGCGCGCAACCTGCTGGACTTCACCAAGCTGCTGTTCGACAAGGACGGCAAGCTTGTCATCAACCTCGAAGACGACATCGTCGCCGCGTGCCTGATGTGCCGCGACGGATCGATCATCCGCAAGAACGGCTGAGGATAACAATAATGGAAGACATGCTGATTTCTCACGGCGTCTACAACCTGATCATCTTCGTGCTGGCGATCTACGTCGGCTACCACGTGGTCTGGAACGTCACCCCTGCGCTGCACACGCCACTGATGGCGGTGACCAACGCGATTTCCGCGATCGTCATCGTCGGCGCCATGCTCGCAGCCGCCCTGACCGTCACGCCACTGGGCAAGACCATGGGCACCCTGGCCGTGGCCCTGGCCGCGGTCAACGTGTTCGGCGGCTTCCTGGTGACGCGCCGCATGCTGGAAATGTTCAAGAAGAAAGCTCCTAAAGTGAAGGACGAGGCTGCCAAACCATGAGCATGAACCTGGTAACCATCCTTTACCTGATCGCCTCGATCTGCTTCATCCAGGCCCTTAAAGGCTTGTCGCACCCGACCACGTCGCGCCGCGGCAACCTGTTCGGCATGCTGGGCATGACCTTGGCAGTGCTGACCACGGTCGGCCTGATCTACAAGCTGGGCAGCGAGATCGCCACCGCCGGCATCGGCTACGTCATCGTCGGCCTGCTGGTCGGCGGTACCGTGGGCTCGATCATGGCCAAGCGCGTCGAAATGACCAAGATGCCCGAGCTGGTCGCGTTCATGCACAGCATGATCGGCCTGGCCGCGGTATTCATCGCCATTGCGGCGGTGGTCGAACCGCAGTCCCTGGGCATCGTGGCGCAGCTGGGTGATGCCATCCCTACCGGTAACCGCCTGGAATTGTTCCTTGGCGCGGCCATTGGCGCGATTACCTTCTCGGGTTCGGTCATCGCTTTCGGCAAGCTCTCCGGCAAGTACAAGTTCCGCCTGTTCCAGGGCGCACCGGTACAGTTTCCCGGCCAGCACAAGCTGAACCTGGTGATCGGCCTCGGCGCGCTGTTCTTCGGCCTGACCTTCATGTTCACCGGCAGCTACCTGGCCTTCAGCATCATGTTGGCTTTGGCCTTCGTGCTGGGCGTGCTGCTGATCATCCCGATCGGTGGTGCCGACATGCCGGTAGTGGTCTCGATGCTCAACAGCTACTCGGGCTGGGCGGCGGCCGGTATCGGCTTCTCGCTGAACAACTCGATGCTGATCATCGCCGGCTCCCTGGTGGGCTCATCGGGCGCGATTCTGTCGTACATCATGTGCAAGGCCATGAACCGCTCGTTCTTCAATGTGATCGGCGGTGGTTTCGGCGCTGTGGCAGATGCAGGTCCTGCCGGCGCCAAGGAAGCACGACCGGTGAAATCCGGTTCGGCTGACGACGCCGCCTTTCTGCTGACCAACGCCGACACGGTGATCATCGTGCCGGGTTACGGCCTGGCCGTCGCCCGCGCCCAGCACGCCCTGAAGGAACTGACCGAGAAGCTGACCCACGCCGGTGTGACCGTGAAGTACGCGATCCACCCGGTGGCGGGGCGCATGCCTGGCCATATGAACGTCCTGCTGGCCGAGGCCGAAGTGCCTTACGACCAGGTGTTCGAGATGGACGACATCAACACCGAGTTCGGCCAGGCCGACGTGGTGCTGGTACTGGGCGCCAACGACGTGGTCAACCCGGCCGCGAAGAACGATCCCAAGTCGCCGATCGCCGGCATGCCGATCCTCGAAGCCTTCAAGGCCAAGACCATCATCGTCAACAAGCGCTCGATGGCCAGCGGCTATGCCGGCCTGGACAACGAACTGTTCTACTTGGACAAGACCATGATGGTGTTCGGTGACGCTAAAAAGGTCATCGAAGATATGGTCAAGGCAGTCGAATAGTAGCGTCGCTACTGTTCCTGAAGGACAAGGCTTGCCCGCGAAGACGCTGATGCGGTGCGCTCGCCGGCGCTTTCGCGAGCAAGCTTTGCTCCTACAGGGACACGACTCCGACACAGATGAAACCCGGCTTCTATGGCCGGGTTCTTACATCCCCGGCAACGGTGTTTTACTGCAAACCCCTGTAATAGAGCCCCCACCTTCGACCATGGTCGCGGCGCCACACAGTCCGGCTTTCAATAGACTGCGCACTTTGCCCCGTGAACCCGAGATAATAATCATGCACCGTGATCGTATCCGCCTGGACTCCTTGCACAGCAAGGTGATGACTGCGGCACAAGCTGCTGCTCTTATAGAAGATGGCATGACCGTCGGCATGAGCGGCTTCACCCGCGCCGGTGAAGCCAAGGCCGTGCCTACCGCGCTGGCCGAGCGCGCCCGCGTGACACCGCTGAAGATCAGCCTGATGACCGGCGCCAGTCTGGGCAACGACCTCGACAAGCAGCTCACCGAGGCCGGCGTATTGGCCCGGCGCATGCCGTTCCAGGTCGACAGCACCTTGCGCAAGGCCATCAACGACGGCACCGTGATGTTTATCGACCAGCACCTGTCGGACACCGTCGAGCAGTTGCGCAATCGGCAGATCAAGGCCGTCGACCTGGCAGTGATCGAATGCGTCGCCATCACTGAAGAGGGCCATCTGGTGCTCAGCACCTCAGTGGGCAACTCCGCCAGTTTCGCCATCCTCGCCAAGCAGGTGATCATCGAGATCAACCTGTCGCAGCCGCTGGAGCTCGAAGGCCTGCACGACATCTATATCCCCAGCTATCGCCCAACGCGCCTGCCCATCCCGGTGCTCAACGCTGACACGCGCATCGGCAACATCGCCGTACAGATCGACCCGGCGAAAATCGTCGGCATCGTCATCAGCAACCAGCCTGATTCGCCGTCCACGGTGCTACCACCGGACGACGAGACCAAGGCCATCGCCAGCCACCTGGTGGAATTCTTCAAGAACGAAGTTCGTGAAAACCGCCTGACCAACAGCCTGATGCCGTTGCAGGCCGGGATAGGCACCATCGCCAACGCGGTGATGCACGGCCTGATCGACTCGCCGTTCACCGACATGACCATGTATTCCGAAGTGCTGCAGGACTCCACCTTCGATCTATTCGACGCGGGCAAGCTGGCCTTCGCCTCAGGCAGCTCCATGACCCTGTCGGCACGCAAGCACGAAGAAGTGTTCGCCGACTTCAACCGGTACAAGTCACGCCTGGTGCTGCGCCCGCAGGAGATCTCAAACCATCCGGAGGTGATCCGCCGCCTGGGGATCATTGGTATCAACACGGCGCTGGAGTTCGATCTGTACGGCAACGTCAACTCCACCCATGTGTGCGGTACGCGGATGATGAACGGCATCGGCGGTTCGGGGGATTTCGCGCGCAATGCGCACTTGGCGATCTTCGTCACCAAGTCGATCGCCAAGGGCGGCGCCATCTCCAGTGTGGTGCCCATGGTCAGCCACGTCGACCACACCGAGCACGACGTCGATATTCTCGTCACCGAGCAGGGTCTGGCCGATCTGCGTGGCTTGGCGCCACGGGAACGCGCACGGGTGATCATCGACAACTGTGTGCACCCGGACTTCCGCCAGCCGCTCAACGATTACTTCAGCAAGGCCTGCGAGGTGGGCGGCCATACCCCGCATATCCTGCGTGATGCACTCGCCTGGCACATCAATCTGGAGGAGACCGGGCGGATGCTGGCAAGCTGATCGAACAGTTGGCGGACTGATTGTGCCCATCTGTATCAGTCCGCCGGTTTCGGACCGGCCAATATTCAAAAACTGTACTACTGTACCTATGTTTTATCCCTGTTTATCGATCAAAAAACAGTCAAATTCACTTGCATGGCACTTTTTCAGTGCAGACCGATACAGTTGCTTCATTTTCGATCAAAACAGTCTCGTTAAACAGTTAACTGAGCTCTCACAATACAGTTGAACTGTGCCTTGGGAGAAAGCCTGCGCAGGAGGATCATTACTCCCAGACAAACCACTGACTGATCCCGCCACAAGCGGAAGGATGTACACCATGGAACGCACCGTAAGTTCCGACCTGCTCTTCAAATCCAGCACTGCAAACGCTTCGACTTCTGCACCGTTGCGCGTACTCGCCAACCTCATGCTGTGGCAACGCCGTATCGCCAGCCGCCATCAATTGGCCCGTCTGGATGCCCGCCTGCTGGCCGATGCCGGTATCAGCGAAGCACAACGTTCCGAAGAGCTGAGCAAGCCTTTCTGGCGTTAAGCAACACCCGCTGGCCCAGGACTGCGCGTCCCTACCCAGCACCCCAAATTCCGAAAAACCGCCGCAGGCAACTGCAGGCGGTTTTTTTTCGCCTGCTGAAAAAAGCGTCTCGTATGAAAGCCCTGCGGTCCGGACTGCTGACTTGCTAACGACAAGTACAGTTTTAATTATCCACAAATACTACAAGTACAATTATATGCTTCAATAGCTGTGCCACCGCAGCTCACCTCCAATGGATTGGCCGAACAGGCCACGCGTTTCCAGTCCGATTAGAGGCATCGCAGCAGTCGGCACTGGTATTGCCATGCCGCAACGGCTCTAATAGGACTGTGCCAGAGCTGCCCAGCAGTTCGCTCTCATATCGCCATAGATCCAGGAGAACCACCATGTTCCGTTCCCGACTGCTCGGCGCTGCCCTGCTGCTGGCCCTGCCCCTGGCGGCCAGCGCGTCCAGCTTTGTAGTTACCACCGACTCCATCGTGCGCGGCCTCAAAGCGTCGTCCGATACCACCACCGACCTGTCTTCTTCGTTGCGCGACAAGAAGATCGTCCGCGAAGCCCGCGAAGACGCCGCCAGCTTTGTCGCCTCCCAAGGTGATATCCGTGGTGTGCGGCTGGAAAGCGCCCTGGCGTATATCCGTACTGAACAGCCACAGTTGCGAGCCACCGATGCGCAATTGGCGCAGGCGATTCTGGCGATCTGATTGCTTCGCTGGTGGACTTCGGTTGATTCGACCGACGTCCCCAGATGAATGTTTTGCCATATACCGCCAGGCACTGGCCCTCAAACACCGCCTTACGCTAGCCTGTATCGACTTCCACTACATACCGAGACTCATGCGTTATCTGCTCCCGCTCTGCCTGCTCTGTGCCTGGACCTCCTCGGCCATGGCCTTCGACACCACGACCCAGGGTGTGGTCATGACCGGCTATGTCACCAGCCAGGTCACCACGGCGCCCTTCGATCGCAAGATCGTCCTGCATGCCCGCGACGATGCGGCCGCATTTGTCGCCACCAATGGCGCGATGCGCGGAGTACAATTGGAGTCGGCCCTGGACTACCTGCGCACACGAAGTGCAAAACTTCATGCGAGTGATCTTGAACTGGCGCAGGCAATTCTCGTCCAATAGCCACTTTCTTAAATCTGTATCCGGAGCACCTCAATGCGTAACTCGCTGATCGCCGTCACTCTTGGCCTGCTGTGCGTGGCCGACATGGCCCAAGCGCACACTCTCGTCGCCACCAGCAACATCATCGTCAATGCTTCGCGGCGCAGTGTTAACTTCACCTCCGATACCACCACCTCGATCCGCGACTCGAAAATCGTCCGCGAAGCCAAGGACGATGCCGCCAGCTACGTGGGCAGCAATGGTGACATCCGTGGCGCCCAGCTCGAAGCCGCCTTTGTGGCCGTGCGCAACGCCGTGCCTGAAGCCCGCAACGCCAGCGACCAGGACCTCGCCGAAGCCATCCTCGCGCTGTGAGGCGCCTATGGGCCTGGCTGACGGCCTGCACCCTCTTGCTGTCGTGTCATACCGCCGTCGCCGCCCTGCAGCTTGATCTTCAGACTCAGGGCCTGACACCGGCACAGGTGCAGGCCACCCAGACCCTGCTCGACGATGCCATGCATGCGCTGCCGCCGAGCTTTATCGAACGCCTGGATCGACGCATCACGGTCGGCTGGACCGACCACATGCCTGACGACGCCTACGGACAGGCCTCGCCAGTGTCCAGCCTCGACCTCAATATTCGCCAGCTGGCCAGCCTCACCGACGGCACTGCCGCCACCGAGCAGACCGGCCGCCCCCACGGCACCGTGCGCGCAGAACTGCTGGCCACGGTATTGCACGAACTCACCCATATCTACGATCGCGCTCGCCTGTGGGCACCGGATCAGCGCTTGTTGCTCAGCCGCTGTGCGCGGCGCAACGCCAGCCTCGGCGATGTCGGCCTGCCCAGCGAGTGCCGTGGCGAAACGGCCCGGCGCTTCACGCTGAGCGACGATCCACGTCTGCTCGACCTGGCGGGCTGGCCGCAATACGTGGGCCGTCGCGGCGAACGGGAAATCCAGAATCACCAGGTCGCCCGCAGCCCGGACCTGTACGAAGCCAGCAGCCCGAAGGAATTCATCGCGGTCAACATGGAGTATTTCCTCCTCGACCCGAGTTACGCCTGCCGCCGCCCGGCGCTGTTCGAGTACCTGCGCGATCATTTCGGCTGGGCACCTGCCCATCAGGACGCCTGCGAGAAGAGCCTGCCGTACCTCAACGCCGGCAGCGACTTCGCCAAGGAGCCACTGGGCCACATTGATCCGGAGCGCGTCTACGAGGTCGACTACCTGCTGGCCGAAGCCAATCAGAACTGGGTCAGCCGCTGGGGCCACAGCATGTTGCGCCTGGTGATCTGCGCCCCAGGCCGGCCGCGCGGCCCGGACTGCCGCCTCGACCTGGACCAAAGCCTGGTGCTGTCCTATCGGGCATTCGTCAATGACGTGCAGCTGTCCACCTGGGGCGGGCTGATGGGTCAGTACCCGTCGCGGCTGTTCGTGCTGCCGTTGTCCCAAGTGATCGACGAATACACCAAGACCGAACTGCGCAGCCTGGCCTCGGTGCCGCTCAAATTGACCCGCAGCGAAATCGAATCGCTGGTGCGCCACGCGGCGGAGATGCACTGGAGCTACGACGGCAACTACTATTTCGTCTCCAACAATTGCGCGGTAGAGAACCTCAAGCTGCTGCGCAGCGGTACCGGCAACCCCAAGCTCGGCGACCTCGACAGTATCGTCCCCAACGGCTTGCTGCAGGTGCTTGAAGGCCGCGGCATGGCCGATGGCAGCGTGCTCGACGACCCCAAGGAGGCGCTGCGCCGCGGCTACCGCTTCGACTCCTACCGCGATCGCTACGCTGCCATGTTCAAGGTGCTCAAACAGCATCTCGACATCCCCCAGACCACAGTCGAAAGCTGGCTCGAGCAATCTGCCGCAGACCGCCGCGCCTGGTTCGCCAAGGCCGACCTGCGCACCAGCGCGGCCTTGCTGCTGCTCGAGCAGGCCAGCTACCGCCGCCAATTGCTGCTGGCTCAGGATGAGGTCAAGCAGAAGTACCTCGGCGCCCGCGAGCTCAAGAACGGCGGCATGGACAACGCCAACAAGACCCTGCAGCAGATCCTCGCCAACAGCGGATTCCTCAGCCGCCCGGCGGAGTTGCTGGGCGCCGACGGCTACGGCTTGCCGCAAGGGCCGGAGATGCAACGCCTGCAGTCCGAGAGCAAGCAACGCCAGGCGCAGCTGTTGAGCCTGAGCGTCGATCTCGACAAGGAAGTGCGCAAGCTGCTGACCCCCGAGCGCCAGGCCGAGATCACTGCCAACGAGGACAACCTCAAACAGATTGGCGAGCATCTGCGGGCGCTGCATAAAGCGGCTGGCGGGTTGGAGTTGTAGCGGCGTTTGCAGATCCGACCCCTTTCGCGCGCAAGCCTTGAATTCTCGCCCTCGAAAGCTCCCTGAAAGCTTCACCCCTTATCATCACCTCAACCCCGGCAACAGACCGGCTGGTTCGCACGCCCGCGTGCAGCCCTATGACAACAACAATTGGTGATCCTGTATGACGTGCACTCCCGCCTTCGCTGCGCCTCCGATACTCCCAGCCTCCGCCGCCCAGTACTGACCCCGTCCCGGTTCGTCCTTCCCTAGCCGCGCTACGCCTGGAGTATCCCTATGCTGACTTTCCTTGGCTTTGCCATGGTCATCGCCTTCATGTTCCTGATCATGACCAAGCGCCTGTCCGCGCTGATCGCCCTGATCATCGTCCCGATCCTGTTCGCGCTGTTCGGTGGCTTCGGGCCGAAAATCGGCCCGATGATGCTCGAAGGCATCACCAAACTGGCGCCCACCGGCGTCATGCTGATGTTCGCCATTCTCTACTTCGCCCTGATGATCGACTCCGGGCTCTTCGACCCGGCGGTGCGCAAGATCCTCAAGCTGGTCAAGGGCGATCCGCTGAAAGTCTCGGTCGGCACCGCCGTGCTGGCGCTGGTGGTATCGCTGGATGGAGACGGCGCGACCACCTACATGATCTGCGTCGCCGCCCTGTTGCCGCTGTACAGCCGCATAGGGATGAGCCCACGGATCATGGCCGGGCTGATCATCCTCGCGGGCGGGATCATGAACATGACCCCCTGGGGTGGCCCGACCGCCCGTGCGGCCAGCGCGCTGCACGTCGACCCTTCAGACATCTTCGTGCCGATGATTCCGGCCATGGCCTGCGGCGTTATAGCCTTGCTGGCCATCGCATACTTTTACGGCAAGCGTGAACGCGCGCGCCTAGGCGAACTGCACCTGCCTGGCGAAGAAGTCGACCACAGCGAAATCAGTGTGTCGCAATTCCCCGATGCACGTCGGCCCAAGCTGATCTGGTTCAACGGCCTGCTCACCCTGGTGCTCATGGTTGCGCTGATCAAAGGCCTGCTGCCGCTGCCGGTGCTGTTCATGATCGCCTTCAGCATCGCCATGATCGTCAACTACCCGAACCTGGATCATCAGAAAGAGCGCATCGCCGCCCATGCCGGTAGCGTGCTGGCGGTGGTCGGGCTGATTTTTGCGGCGGGTATCTTCACCGGCATCCTTTCGGGCACAGGCATGGTCGACGCCATGTCGAAAAGCCTGCTGGCAGTGATTCCGGATGCCCTGGGGCCTTACCTGGCGGTGATTACTGCGCTGGTGAGCATGCCGTTCACTTTCTTCATGTCCAACGATGCCTTCTACTACGGCGTGCTGCCGGTACTCGCCGAGGCTGCCGCGCATTACGGCATCAGCCCGGTAGAAATGGCGCGCGCCTCGATCGTCGGCCAACCGGTGCATCTGCTCAGCCCACTGGTGCCCTCGACCTACCTGCTGGTGGCATTGGCGGGCATCGAATTCGGCGATCATCAGCGCTTCACCCTCAAATGGGCGGTGCTGGTGTGCCTGGTGATTTTGCTTGGCGCGCTGGTGATGGGCGTGTTCCCGGTCGTCGGCAGTCTATAACTATCATTTACCCAGTGCTGTAACGGGCACTGCGCGCGGTGCCCGTTTCAGCCCGTCGGGGGCAAGCCCCCTCACTACAAAGGAAACGACATGGAATGGCTGACCAACCCGGAAATCTGGGTTGCCTTCTTTACCCTGACCGCCCTCGAGATCGTCCTCGGGATCGACAACATCATCATGATCTCGATCCTGGTCAGCCGCATGCCCAAGCACATGCAAAAGCGCACGCGCCTGTTCGGGCTGGCGCTGGCCATGGTGACGCGGATCCTTTTGCTGCTGTCGATCACCTGGGTCATGCGCCTGACCGCCGACCTGTTCGTGGTGTTCGGGCAGGGGATATCCGGACGTGACCTGATCCTGTTCTTCGGTGGCCTGTTCCTGATCTGGAAGAGCTCCCAGGAGATCTACCAAGGCATGGAAGGCGAAGAGGAGGGCGACGGCACGCCAGGCGGCAAGGGCGGCAACTTCCTCTATACCATCGTGCAGATCGCGATCATCGACATCGTCTTCTCCCTCGACTCAGTGATCACTGCAGTCGGCATGGTGTCCCATGTGCCGGTGATGATCGCCGCCATCGTGGTCGCGGTATTGGTGATGATGCTGTGCGCGGGGGTCATCAGTGACTTCATCGACAAACATCCATCGCTTAAAATGCTGGCACTTTCCTTCCTGATGGTGGTCGGAACCGTGCTGATTGCCGAATCGTTCGATATCCACGTGCCCAAAGGCTACGTTTATTTCGCGATGGCATTCTCGCTGGCAGTCGAAGCGATCAACATCAAGATGCGCACCAGCCACGCGAAGAAGAAAAAGGCGGAGTAAGCGCCGCCGCCCACCCCTGTGGAACGGGCCGTGCTCGCTCCCGCAGGGGTTGTGTCAACCGCAGGACCATGAAAAATATGACAGTTTTGTTTCAAAGATCTCATTCGCTGTGCCATGCTGGCGCACGGCCTGGAAGCGGACTAAAGCTTAACCGGGTGTCTATTCGAATCAGCCCTTAACGGGCAGTCAACAGGGGGCCGTCGTCAATGCTGACCCTGCTCAATCTACTTTCTGCAGTCGCGTTGCTCATCTGGGGCACGCATATCGTTCGTACCGGCATCCTGCGGGTCTACGGGACGGCCTTGCGCCGCCTGCTCAGCCAGAACATGTCCAAGCGGCCACTGGCCTTCATCGCCGGGATACTGGTCACCGCCGTGGTGCAAAGCAGCAACGCCACGGCTATGCTGACCACCTCCTTCGTCGGCCAAGGCCTGATGGCGCTCACCCCGGCGCTGGCGATCATGCTTGGCGCCGATGTCGGTACCGCGATCATGTCGCGGGTCCTGACGTTCGACCTGTCCTGGCTCTCGCCGCTGCTGATATTCCTCGGCGTGATCTTCTTTCTGTCGCGCAAGCAGACGCCGCTCGGGCAGCTTGGCCGGGTCGGTATCGGCCTGGGGCTGATCATCCTGGCCTTGCAGCTGATCGTCGAAGCCGCAGGCCCGATTACCCACGCTCAGGGCGTAAAGGTCCTGTTTGCCTCGCTGACCGGCGATATTCTGCTCGACGCCTTGATCGGCGCGCTGTTCGCGATGATCTCCTATTCCAGCCTGGCCGCGGTGCTGTTGACCGCGACGCTGGCCGAATCCGGGGTGATCAGCCTGCCGGTGGCCATCGGCCTGGTGATCGGGGCCAACATCGGCAGCGGTCTGCTGGCATTCATCTCCACCAACATGCAGAACACCGCTGGCCGCCAGGTCGCGCTGGGCAGCCTGCTGTACAAGCTGATCGGCCTGCTGCTGATCATCCCGGTGCTGAGCCCGCTGGTGCACTGGATGGACAGCCTCAATTACGATGCGCAGACCATGGTGATCAGCTTCCATGTGCTCTACAACTCCATCCGCTGCCTGATCATGCTGCCCACGGTCGGGCCGATGGCCAAGCTCTGCGCCAACATCCTGCCCAAGCGCGCCGAAGCCAATGGCCAGAGCAAGCCGCGTCACCTCGATCCCGCCGCCCTGGACACGCCCAGCCTGGCCATGGCCAACGCCGTGCGCGAAACCCTGCGCATGGGCGACCTGATCGACAGCATGCTGGCGGCGATGCTCAACGTGTTGCGCGGCACCCAGACCGCCGTGACCCAGGAAGTCCGCACCCTGGGCGATGACGCTGAGGCGTTGTACGTGGCGATCAAGCTGTATCTGGCGCAAATGCCCCGTGAAGACCTCGGCGAGCTCGACAGCCGGCGCTGGGCCGAAATCATCGAACTGACCCTCAACCTCAAGCTCAGCGCCGACCTGATCGAACGCATGCTGCGCAAAGTGCAGCAGCAAAAGACCTCGCAGCGCCGCTCGTTCTCCGATGTCGGCCTCGAAGAGCTCACCGGCCTGCACAACCAGTTGATCGCCAACCTGCGCTTGGGCCTGACGGTGTTCCTAACCAGCGACCCAGAAAGCGCCCGCCAGTTGTTGCGGGAAAAACGCCGCTTCCGCGCGCAGGAAAGGCGCCTGGCGCACTCCCATGTCAGCCGCCTGCAGCGCAAAGTGGTGCAGAGCATCGAGACTAGTTCGCTGCACCTGGAGCTGATCGCCGACATGAAGCGCCTCAACTCGCTATTCTGCAGCAGCGCCTATGCGGTGCTCGGCACCTCGGAAACCGGTTCGCTGATGTCCGAGAGCGAAGTCGAGGAGGCCGTCGAAGCGGCCACTGAAGCCAGCATCGAGGCCCGCGAAGCGACCTGAACGATGGCGTCTGAATAAAAAGCACTTGAACATCCGGGGGACCGTGAAGTCTGTTCAAACAGACCCATCCGCCTGGCGCGCGGACTCTTCAGGTTCCCGCAAGGAAACTCGCCCCATGCGTTGTCTGTTGTTGCTCGTTGCACTGCTTGGCGTTATTCAGGTTGATTGCGTATCCGCCGCCGACCGTTATCAGGTCGAAGGCTATCTGCTCCCCAATGGCTTGCAGCTGGTGCTCAAGCCAGGCAGCGAGCCCGGCCATGTGGCGATTCGCCTGGTGGTAGGGGTGGGTTTCAGCGACTTCAATTGCGCCGATCAAGAGCTCCCCCACTTGCTCGAACACTTGATGTTCAGCGGCCTCGACGCCCGCGGCGAAGGCGGCCTCGAAGAACGCATGCAGGCGCTGGGTGGCGAGTGGAACGCTTTTACCGGCGACACCGACACCACCTATGTGATCGAGGCCCCCGCGCGCAATCAGCGCAAGGTGCTCGACTTGCTGCTCGCTGCGCTGACCCAGACCCGTATCGACCAGCAGGCCCTCGACACCGCCAAAGCCATCGTCACCCGTGAAGACGGTGGCCACGCCTCGCATCTGCAGAGTTGGCTCGACCATCAGGATTTCGGCCATGGCGCCAGCGACCAATTGGCTATCGAACTGGGCCTCAAGTGCCAGCAGCGGCCTTCGGTCGAGGCGCTGACGCTGGGTCAGATCAATGCTGTGCGCAAGGAATGGTACGCACCTAATAACATGTCGCTGATAGTGGTCGGCCAGTTGGATCGATTGCTGCCGGCCTATCTGGAGCGCGCCTGGGGCGAGCTCAAGGCCATCGACCCTACCGAGCACCCAGACTCGACCCTGGTCAAGGGCAGTGCCGAGCAGCGCCGCACGATCATCCAAGGCTGGCTCGGCGACAGCGCCCGGTTGCATTGGTATTACCTCGAACCGACCTTGGACGACGTTCCGGATCAGGCTTTCGATCTGGTGCAGCGTTACCTGGATTGGACCTTGTACCAGGACCTGCGCCTGGCTCATGGCCTGTCCTACGGGCCGAGCAGCCAGCGCGATGCCTTTGGCGATACCGGCCTGCTGAGCCTGAATGCCGACCTCGAGCGCAACGACATCGAACCCGCCGAACAACTCCTCACCCAACGTATGGCGCAATTGCGCCGCGACGGCATGGACCCGAACACCTTCGCCCGCCTCAAGCAGGTAGCGGTCGACCAGCAGGCCTGGGCCATTCAGGGCGACAGCGGGCTGGCGGATTATTACTGGAACGCCTTGGGCGATTACGCCGATGGCCACTTCACTAATCCGGTAGCAGGACTGCGCAAGGTCACCCTGGAAGACGCCAACAAAGCGCTCAAGGCGCTATTGGCCGAGCCGCCATATGTACGCATCGAGAAGCCGTTGTTGAGCTATGACGAGCTGGATCAGCTGTTGATGGTGACCGCTGCGGTAGCGCTGGGATTACTGATCGGGGCGATACTGCTATTGCGCCGCCGCTCCAGAAGATGACGACTATCCCTGTGGGAGCAAGACCTACCGGCGAAGACGGCCGGTACAGACGCCCCATCGGCAACCGATCACGGTGCCTGAAGTATCCTGTAACATTTATCGTTTAAACCAAGGCCGCCACCGCCCATGCCGCTTTTTATCCTGCGCCTGATCGACCTCATAAAGCGCTACCCCGGCGTCATCGCCATCGGCGGTTTCATCTCCGGGGTGGGCAGCTTCATCATGGTCGATCGCCAGGCCGGTCTGGCCAGCTGGGTCGCCGTGGTGATGCTGCTCACCTGGCTGTGGCTGATGTTCGAAAACGCCTTCACCCAGTTGTTCACCCGGGTGTTCAAGCGCGAGATTCCGCCGCACCTGCTGCGCTACGCCACGCAAATGATCCACCAGGAAAGTCTGTTCTTCGTCCTGCCGTTCTTTTACATCACTACGACCTGGAACAGCGGCCAGGCGATCTTCACCGGGCTGCTGACCGCTGCCGGGCTGGTGTCGATCATCGACCCGCTGTACTACAAATGGGTGGCGCCACGGCGCTGGCTGTTCATGGCCATGCACACCGTCACGCTGTTCGCGGCCATGCTCACGGCGCTGCCGATCATCCTCCACCTGACCACCGCCGAAAGCTTCAAACTGGCGCTCGGCACCGCCATGCTGTTGTCGTTCCCGAGCCTGGCGGTGAGCTTCCCGATCACCCATTGGCGGCGTGGCGTGGCGTTAGTGGCGGTGACTCTGGCGGTCGGTGGCGGCGGCTGGCTGCTGCGTTCGTGGGTGCCGCCGGCCACCTTGTGGATGACCGAAAACGCCATTACCGACAGCCTCGACGGCCAGAACCGCACCCCCGGCGAAGACCTGCAGCAGGTCACCGCCAGCCAGGTGCGCAATGGCGGGCTGTTCGCCTACACCGCCATCAACGCACCGCGCGGGCTGGACGAGCGGATCTTTCACGTGTGGAAATTCAACGGCAACGAAATGGACCGCATTGCCCTGGATATCCACGGTGGGCGCAAGGAAGGCTACCGCGCCTGGACCCACAAGCAGAATTTCCCCGGCGACCCGGTAGGCAACTGGCAGGTGCGGGTGATGACCGAAGATGGCCAGGTGATCGGGGTATTGCGGTTCAAGGTGGTGGCGGATGCCGATAAAGCGTCGGGATCATGAATTTGCGCAATCCAGGCCGACCCTTTCGCGGGCAAGCCTTGCTTTCACAGCGTTGGCATATCTAGAGTCGTACACCTGTGCTTGCGAAGAGGCCGGCCCTGGCACCATCAAGCCGCCGTCGCCCCAAAAAACCAGTAACACACCGCAATCGCCGCCACCACGCCGGAAAACTCCGCCAATAGCGCGCATCCCACCGCGTGCCGCGCGCGCTTGATGCCCACGGCGCCGAAGTACACCGCCAGCACGTAAAAGGTCGTCTCGGTGCTGCCCTGGATTGTCGCCGCCACCAACGCCGGGAAGCTGTCGACGCCCTTGCTCTGCATGGTCTCGATCAACATCGCCCGCGCCGCGCTGCCCGAGAACGGCTTCACCAATGCGGTTGGCAGCGCATCGACGAATCGCCCATCGAGCCCGGCCCATTCCACGGCATGGCGAATCCCCTCCAGCACGAACCCCAACGCTCCCGACGCCCGCAACACGCCAACGGCGCAGAGCATCGCTACCAGGTAGGGCAGGAGGTTCTTCGCCACGTCGAAGCCTTCCTTGGCGCCTTCGACGAAGGTTTCGTACACCGGTACTTTCTTCAGCGCGCCAATCAGCAAGAACAGGATGATCAACCCGAACAACGTCAGGTTGCCGAGGATCGACGACAGACTCGCCAGCGCCGTTGCCGACAGACCGGCCAGCAGGGCCATGAACGCGCCCAGCAACAAGGCCCCCGGAATCAGATAGGCAAGCACCACCGGGTCCCACAGGCGCAGCCGTTGCATGACCGCGACCGACAACAGCCCCACCAGCGTCGACGCACTGGTGGCCAGCAGGATCGGCAGGAATACCAGGGTCGGGTCCAGCGCACCTTGCTGCGCGCGGTACATGAAGATAGTCACCGGCAGCAACGTCAGCGACGAGGCGTTGAGCACCAGAAACAGAATCTGCGCATTGCTGGCCGTGTCTGGCAGCGGATTGAGGTCTTGCAGCGCGCGCATGGCCTTGAGGCCGATAGGCGTGGCGGCGTTGTCCAGGCCCAGGCCGTTGGCAGCGAAATTGAGGGTAATCAGGCCCAGAGCCGGATGCCCCGGCGGCACCTCGGGCATCAGCCGCGCGAACAAGGGGCCCAGCACCTTGGCCAGCCAGTCGACGATGCCGGCCTTCTCGGCGATTTTCAGAAAACCGAGCCACAGCGTCAGGGTGCCGAACAGCAGCACCATGACATCCACCGACAGCTTGGCCATGGCGAAAATGCTCTCGACCATCGCCGCGAAGACCCCAGCGTTGCCGCCCACCAGCCACTGCGCGAGACCGGACACCGCCGCCACCAGGAAAAACCCGAGCCATAGGCCATTAAGCATTTGTCACACCCCCAAAACGATGCGCCGATGATAACGGGGTGGCCCCGGACTACCAAACCGATAAGGCTAAATGCAGTAGATAAAAACCAGCCCCGAATATCCGGGGCTCGCCAGCTGCAGATAAACCGGTTTATTCGGTAACGACCTTGCCGGCTGGCGCCTTGGTGCCACGACCGCGCAAGTGCGGCAGGCTGTTCCAGTAACGCTCGCCCTTGGTCGCGTCGTACATGCCCTCCCACTTGGCGATCACCAGTACCGCCAGGGCGTTGCCGACCACGTTGAGTGCGGTGCGGGCCATGTCCATGATGCGGTCGACGCCAGCGATGAACGCCAGGCCTTCCAGCGGGATGCCCACGCTGCCGAGCGTCGCCAGCAGCACCACGAAGGACACACCCGGTACGCCGGCGATGCCCTTGGAGGTGACCATCAGGGTCAGGATCAGCATCAGTTGCTGACCGATCGACAGATCGATCCCGTACAGCTGAGCGATGAACAACGCCGCAATGCTCTGGTACAGCGTCGAACCATCGAGGTTGAACGAGTAACCGGTCGGCACCACGAAGCTGCTGATCGCTTTCGGCGCGCCGTAGGCTTCCATCTTCTCGATGATACGCGGCAGTACGGTTTCCGAACTGGCGGTGGAGTAGGCCAGGATCAACTCATCCTTGAGGATGCGCATCAGCTTGAGGATCGAGAAGCCGAACATCCGCGCCACCAGGCCCAGCACCCCAAAGGCAAAGAAGGCGATGGCCACGTAGACCAGGATCACCAGCTTGGCCAATGGCAGCAACGAGCTGAAGCCGAACTTGGCCACGGTCACCGCGATCAGGGCGAAAACGCCGATCGGCGCATAGTTCATGATCATGTGAGTGACCTTGAACATCGCTTCCGAGACGCCCTGGAACACCTTCACCAGCGGGTCGCGCAGGTCCGCCTGCAGGCTCGACAGCCCCATGCCGAACATCACCGAAAAGAAAATGATCGGCAGCATGTCGCCGCGGGCTATCGAGGCAAAGATGTTCGACGGAATCAGGTTGAGCAGGGTGGCGACAAAAGCGTGGTCATGCTGCACTTCGGCCGTGGTCTTCTGGTACTGAGAGATATCCACGGTCGACAGGGTGCTCATGTCGATTCCCGCGCCGGGGTGGAAGGCATTGGCCAGGCCCACACCCACCAGAATCGCCAAGGTGGTGACGATCTCGAAGTAAATGATGGTTTTCAGCCCGATGCGGCCCAGCTTCTTGGCATCGCCCACGCCCGCGATACCGACGATCAGGGAGGCGATCACGATAGGCACCACGATCATCTTGATCAGGCGAATAAAGATATCGCCAGCCGGTTGCAGCACGGTACTGATCCACCAGGAGGAGTCTTCCCACCAGTTTTTGGCTTCCATGCCGGCGGTGGCTTTGCCCAGATGGTTGAGCGCTGCGCCGATTGCAATTCCGAGCACAAGGCCGATGAGAATTTGCCAGGCCAGGCTGAGTTTCGCCTTTTTCATAGATTACCCCTTGTTGCAGTGACCCTGGAGCGCCTTGCGGCGCTGCGGGAAAAGCTCGCCAACCCGGAATTACCGGGCTGGCCAACGAAAAAAAGGGTGCACTATTCCCATGGAGAAAAGACCCGTCTAATGCCGGAACGGCATGGGTCATGCCGAACCGGCATAAGGCTTGTATATATGTCTGGATGTACGAATTGCTGCCATCGGGTCGTTCGGAATGTCGAATCGATGAGGGCAAGCAGGCTGGTGCCTGTAGAGCGGAGGGGGGTTTCAAACGGCGGGATGTTCGAATTTCCGATCAGAAAGATGCTGAAACTAAATCAAAAATGAAACCTTCGAAGAAAGTACTTGTGGGAGCGAGCTATGTTCGCGAACAGACGCCGTTACACAACGGCTGGCCTCTTCGCCAGCATATCTGGCTCCCACAGGATTGTGAGCTGGTTTTCCAGCTCGGCCATGATCGCCCATGACCACTTCCCCTGACCCGGTCCTCATCGAAGGTACTCCCTGTACCCTTAGGTCACTTCAACCATGACAGTCAAAGCATCCCGACCCCTTGGTCGCTTTGCGACTCCGTGCTATCGGTCAGGGTCGACCGCGACGCCCCATGAAGAAGGACACCACGAACAGCACCAGGAAGATGATGAACAGAATTTTGGCAATGCCTGCGGCAGTACCGGCGATGCCACCGAAGCCCAGGACCGCAGCGATGACGGCGATGATGAGGAATGTAACTGCCCAACTCAGCATGATGTATCTCCTTATGTTACGTCTCTAGGTTTGAAGCATTGCCTTCCGGCCTGTTCGGCTCGGATGTTTACCGGGACGCCGCCGATGGCGGCGTCTGTCGATTCTTAGAACGTCCAGCGCTGCTGTGGTGCGGCGGGGGCGTTCACTTCAGCCGTTTGTTCGAAGTCGCGGGCACTGGGCATTTCCATGCTGCGGCTGCTCACCGGGCTGAAGTGCGAGCTCTGCGCATGCGGCACCATGTGGAGCAATGGCTCGGGCGCTTGAGTCATGCGTTGATACGCCATGCAGCCCAACAGGGTGACCAGCATGGCGAACAGCAGGAAGAGCCCCTGTTGAACGTGGGAGGAGGCGACAGCAGCGGTGGCGAAAGGTGTGCGGTTCATCCTGTGGCTCCTGACCTTCAGTGATGGCTGCTGAAGGATTGGTCGTAGCGTTCAACGACGATAATTCTGTTATCGAAGTTATTGCAGACGCCGTGCCACATTTTGTTACTGAATAAAACTTAGATAAATCAATGGGTTATGATTAACAGTCCGCGCTTGTGACGTTCATCCTGCACGATACCCCCTCGGTAGGTCGGGCGATTTGCACGACCCAGTTAGCCTTGCGCCGTCGGCCCTTACAGCGCCGGCTTGATGGCCACTTTGAGCAGGTCGGCATCCACCCCGCGAACGCCACGGATATTGCGGGCCAGCTCGAGCGCCACGGTCTTTTCCTCGCTGCTGCCCACATCGCCGCTCAGGCTGACCATACCGGTGTGGGTTTCGACATTTATGGTCAGGCCATCGAGGCTCCGGCTATATAGCAGGCTGGCCTTCACCTTGCTCGTGATCCAGGCATCGCTCAGAGCGTCTTCGGTGGTTTTGGCGGCTGTTTCGGCGCGGGTGGTCGACGTATCGGCCGCCCCCAGGCTGATCAGGTTGTTGACCTGATAGACCCCTTCGGTATTGCTCGCCAGGCTGCCGGCCAGCAATTTGGCATCGGCGGTCGGCGCTTTGCCCTTGAGCGTCACCACACCGTTTTCGGTGGCAACGCTGCCGTGCAGGTCGCGGGTGCTGGTGTTCCACAGCAATTTGGATTTGATAGTGGCTGTGAGGGTCGCGTCATCGAAGCGCTGCGCAAGCGACTGGCGCGCGGGCATCTGCTCGGCCAGGTGGTCATCCACCTTCAGTTGGTTGTCGACCTTGGTAATCCCGTCCACGTCCCCGGCGATCTGCGCCGCGAGCTCGCGATCCACTTCGTTTTCCACCGAGCCACTGAGGGTTGCCGTGCCTTGGTGCACGACCACCCCAAGCTTGAACGGGCTCAGGTGACGGTTAAGGGCGAATGCCGTCCAGATCGACCCTTCTTGCCTGGCCGCTTGCAGTTGACTGGCCAGACTGCTGTCGGCGGCAATACTGGGCGCACTGTGCATTGACAGTACCGCCAGCGTGGCGGAAGCCAGAGCAAGCTTTTTGAGGGTTTTCATCAATAATTCTCCATGTTTTTGAATTGCCCCAGATGTCGCAACCCTTATGCCAGGCCTTTGACAGCACGGATTTGGAGAAAAATCAGAAAGTTAGCGATTGTTTGTTCAGCGAACTACCATGCAGGGTGCGGAATGAATCAGAATAAACCCTGCAACTTGCACGATTTTTCCCTGACTAATGTAAGACATTTCTGTAAGACCAATCTGATAGAGGCGTAGGAAAATGGAACCAGGCACGGACCATCAAGGCCGAATTTTGCTTGTCGATGATGAGTCCGCCATTCTGCGTACCTTTCGTTACTGCCTCGAGGATGAAGGCTATAGCGTGGCGACAGCCAATAGCTCGGCCCAGGCCGAGGCATTGCTGCAACGCCAGGTGTTTGACTTGTGTTTCCTCGATCTGCGGCTGGGCGATGACAACGGCCTCGACGTATTGGCGCAGATGCGCGTGCAGGCGCCTTGGATGCGAGTTGTCATCGTCACCGCTCACTCGGCAGTGGATACCGCCGTCGACGCCATCCAGGCAGGCGCTGCGGATTATCTGGTCAAACCGTGCAGCCCCGATCAGCTGCGTCTGGCCACCGCCAAGCAGCTGGAAGTGCGACAACTGTCGGCGCGGCTCGAAGCGCTCGAAGGCGAAGTGCGCAAACCTAAAGACGGCCTCGACTCCCACAGTCCGGCGATGATGGTCGTGCTGGAGACCGCTCGACAGGTCGCCACTACCGACGCCAACATCCTCATCCTCGGCGAATCGGGTACGGGTAAAGGGGAACTGGCCCGCGCCATCCATGGCTGGAGCAAACGCGCGAAAAAATCTTGCGTAACCATCAATTGCCCGTCGCTGACTGCCGAACTGATGGAAAGCGAGCTGTTCGGCCACAGCCGCGGCGCCTTCACCGGTGCCAGCGAGAGCACCTTGGGCCGGGTCAATCAGGCCGATGGCGGGACTTTGTTCCTCGACGAAATCGGCGACTTCCCGCTGACCCTGCAGCCCAAGTTGCTGCGTTTTATTCAGGACAAAGAATACGAGCGCGTCGGCGACCCGGTGACCCGCCGCGCCGATGTGCGCATCCTCGCCGCGACCAACCTCAACCTCGAGGACATGGTGCGCGACGGTCGCTTCCGCGAAGACCTGCTCTACCGCCTCAACGTCATCACCTTGCACCTGCCGCCGTTGCGCGAGCGCAGCGAAGACATCCTCACCTTGGCCGAGCGCTTCCTGGCGCGCTTCGTCAAGGAATACGCCCGCCCGGCACGGACCTTTAGCGAAGAAGCCCGCGCGGCACTGCTCAACTACCGCTGGCCCGGCAATATCCGCGAACTGCGTAACGTCATCGAGCGCGCGAGCATCATCTGCGCCAAGGACAAGGTCGAGGTCAGCCACTTGGGCATGGCCGAGCAACCGGTCAACAACGCGCCGCGTATCGGTGCCGCCTTGAGCCTGGACGAGCTGGAAAAAGCCCACATCGGCGCGGTGCTGTCCACCAGCGACACCCTTGACCAAGCCGCCAAGACCTTGGGTATCGATGCCTCGACCCTGTACCGCAAACGCAAACAGTACAACCTATGAAGCTGCCGATGAAATTGCGGACGCGCTTGTTCCTGAGCATTTCCGCATTGATCACTGTTGCCTTGCTGGGGCTGTTGCTGGGCCTGGTCAGCGTCATTCAGATGGCCAAGGCCCAGCAGTCGCTGATTCACAACAACTTCGTCACCCTGGACCTCGGCCTGAAACTGCGCCAGACCTTGGGCGATCAGTTGTTCATGACCCAGAACGATGTGCCCGACAAGACAGCGCTCCAACGGTCTCAGGTGCAATTTCGCACACTGCTCGATGAAGCGCTCGCGGCGCCCATTACCGTCGAGCAACAGCGCGCCTTCGTACAGGCCGCCAGCGATTACCAAGGCTACGTAGAGGCGCTGGCACAAGCCGTGCACAATGCCAGCAATATCAGCGACGATGGCAACCAGAATGAGGCTTTCAACCGAGTCCGCAACGATCTGATCGAAACCCACCGTGCCACGCTCGACCTGATCACCGCTGGCGAGATGGCCTCCCACGATCGCGCGGTGCTGATCTCCACGCTGCTGGGGCTGGTGGGTATTGCCGTGCTGATCATCGGCTTCATCACCGCCCATGGCATCGCCAAGCGTTTCGGCGGACCGATCGAAGCGCTGGCGACCGCCGCCGACCATATCAGCCAAGGTAATTTCGAGGTGACCCTGCCGACCTCGTCGGCCGTCGAGATGAATCAGCTGACCGATCGCTTCGGCACCATGGCCGCGGCCCTGCGTCGCCATCAGGAAACCAATGTCGACGAGCTGCGCGCGGGCCAGCAACGCTTGCAAGCGGTGCTCGACAGCATCGACGACGGTTTGCTGATGATCGATCGCCAGGGCCTGCTGGAACATCTCAACCCGGTGGCGCAACGCCAGCTAGGCTGGGACGACAGCCAGTTGGGCAACCCCTTGGGCCAGGCATTGCGACGTCCGGAGATGGACGAACAGCTGCAATTGATCCTCCGTGGCGGCTCGCTGGAACGTGCGCTGGAGGACCTGAGTTTCGAAGTCGAGGGCGAGACTCGCCTGCTGTCCTACAGCTTGACCCCGGTCAGCCATCCGACCGGGCAGATCCTCGGCGCCGTGATGGTGCTCCACGACGTCACCGAGCAACGCGCTTTCGAACGCGTGCGCAGCGAGTTCGTGCTGCGCGCCTCCCACGAGCTGCGCACGCCGGTGACCGGCATGCACATGGCCTTCGGGCTGCTGCAAGAGCGAGTCCACTTCGACCCGGCGTCGCGCGAATACGACCTGCTGAGCACGGTCAACGAAGAAATGCAGCGCCTGATGCAACTGATCAACGACCTGCTGAATTTCTCGCGTTACCAGAGCGGACAGCAAAAGCTCAACCTGGCACCCTGCACCATCGGCGACCTGCTGCTGCGCGCCGAAGCCCGCTATCAAGGGCCGGCGCAGGAGAAAGGCATCGTACTCGCCATCGAGGAGCAAGAGGCGTTGCCCCGGTTACTGGCCGATCAGGCACAACTCGATCGAGTGATCGACAACCTGATGGACAACGCCTTGCGCCATACCCCGGAAAACGGTCGCATCCATCTGCAGGCCCGACGGCATGCCGAGCGCGTCATCATCAGCGTGGAGGACAACGGCGAAGGCATCGCCTACGGCCAGCAGGGGCGGATCTTCGAGCCCTTCGTGCAGGTCGGGCGCAAAAAGGGCGGTGCCGGCCTGGGCCTGGCGTTATGCAAGGAAATCGTGCAACTGCACGGCGGACGCATGGGAGTCTATTCGCGGCCGGGGCAGGGCACGCAGTTCTATATGACGCTGCCGGTCTAGGCGGACCGGGTTCAGGCTTCGTCTTCGACCCGCCGGCCGATCTTCTTGCGCCGGCCACGGGTCACCAGCTCGCTGAACTGGCGCGAATTGAGCGCCTGAGCGAACAACCAGCCCTGTCCGTAATTGACCCCTTCGCTGCCCAGCAGAATCGCCTGGGCCTCGGACTCGATGCCCTCGGCGATCACCTTGAGGTCGAGCGCGTGGGCCATGCGAATGATGTGCGGTGCCACTCCACTGCTGGCGGCGTCATGGCCAAGGGCATCGATGAAGGCCTTGTCGATTTTCAGGCAATCCACCGGCAGCGTCTGCAGATAGGCCAGGCTGCAATAGCCCGTACCGAAGTCGTCGATCAATACCTGGTGGCCCAGGTCGCGCAGGCTTTGCAGGTTTTCCCGCGCGGGCACTACGTCGATCAGGCCACGCTCGGTGACTTCGAACGCGATCTGGCGCGGCGACACCCGATACAGATCCAGCAACTGTCCCACCACCGTGCCAATGCGCGGCTCCATGACATCGCAGGCCGCCAGATTGACCGAAATATACAGATGCGGATTGGCGCGCAGCACCTGGCCGAGCTGTTCGAGCAGCTGCTGGAGCACGAAGTCGGTGATCTCGCGAATCAGCCCGGTGTTCTCCGCCAACGGAATGAACAGGTCGGGGCTGGTCAGCGTGCCGTCTAGGCGCCGCCAGCGCACCAGCGCCTCGGCACCCACGCAGCGGCGGCTACTCAAATCGAAGATCGGCTGATACAGCACGCGTATCTCGCCACGGCGCAGGGCGCCCTGCAGCTCACCGTTCAGGGTGCGGCGCTGGCGCACCAGCACCAACACCGACCAGCCGGAGAAGATGGCAATCAGCAAGCTCGCCGGGAACAACAGCCATAATGGCGAGTTGAGCCGGGCCATCAGGTTGATCCGTGGGGTGATCAATACCAGCTGGTAGTCCGGCGATTTGGTCGACATGCGATAGATCAGGCGGTCGGCGGTGATGGTCAGCGCGTCCCCCGAGCTGGGCGGCCAGTTGCGCGTCGGTGGCCAGACCTGCGGCGGGCCCAGCACCGGCACCGCACGCTGGCCTTTGTCGAGCAGCACCAGCAGGCTGCCGTTATCGGACAGATCGACGACGTCGGTCAGATGCCCACGGGAGGTGGACACACGAAAATTGCCCCGTCCCAGCATCAGTGCCGCCAGGTTGTCGTTAGGCTCGGTCGAGGTGTTCAGCCAGTACTTGTAGGTGGGGCCCTCGATATCCGGGGGCCGATCCAGGTCGGCAGTGGCGCGACCCGGGCGACTGGAGCACGATTGATTGCCGTTGACGAACGCCGCCTCGAACACGAAGCGATAGTCGAACCCGACCTGGTTGAGCGCCGCCAGCATGGGGGCGTCGCACTGGCGCGACGGCTGCGCCGCGAGTTGATCGACGCCTTCGCGCAACTGACCGAAGATCTGCTCCAAACGATCGAGGAAGCGTTCGCCGCGAGCGTTCATCTGCTCGGCCTCGCTTTGCTCCAACGCGTGCTTGACCAGCATGTAGCTGCCTGCCGAGAGCAGCAGCGCCACTGCAATAGCCGTCAGCGTCGCCAGTATCCAGGGACGGCCCAAGTTGCTGCGCAGCGCTGCGGTGGCAAATAACATTGACGTAGATCCAGTGGGTACACGGGGTGGCAGCGGGTCAGATATCAGCCGGTGGACGGCTCCCGGTATATCACTTCATATTATTGAGCGCCTGCAGGATCGCGGCGCTTTGCGCATCGGCTCTGCCATCAAAACGCTCCGGACGATAATGCATCTGGAATGCGGCAATGACATGGACAGTGGTGACATCGAACTCGCCGGTTTGCGGGACCGCATAGCCCAACTGCGCGAGTTGCTGCTGGAACCAGGTCGCGCTTGGCAGATTGACATCGAATCGAGCCTTGTAGCGGGCGACCTCGTTGGCGTCCGGCCAGATTCCGAAACCCTCCTGGGCCAGGCGTTTCCAAGGGAACAGCGGCCCTGGATCAAGTTTTCGCAGCGGCGCGATATCACTATGACCGACATAACTGCGCGGGTCGATCTTATATCGCGAACGAATGTCCTTGAGCAGGTAGATCAGCGAGTTGATCTGACCCTCGGTGTAGGGGTACCAGACACGCCCGTTGGGGCCATCGGTATAGCCCGGGCTGACGATTTCGATGCCCAGCGAGCTGGAGTTGAGCCAGGTGCGGCCCGCCCACTCGCTTTCGCCGGCATGCCAGGCGCGCTGGTTTTCGTCCACCAACTGGTAGAGGGTCGGCGGGTTGTCGCCAATAAGGTAGTGGGCGCTGACTTCGCCGTGGGTCAGCAGGGCCAGTGAGCGGGGCAGGGATGCCGAGGTGTAGTGCATCACTACGAACTGGATGCGGCTGTCGTGGTTGGCCGAAGGGAAGCTCTTGTCGATCTTCGGTTCGCTGCTGCAGGCGGCGAGCAGTATCAACAGCGGGGCAGCGAAATAACGGAGTAGTTTCAAGGTGGCGGGACACGTGTGAAGTCGGCAATGCAATATCATAACGTAAAGGTTATTGGAATTTCGTGATTTGGCAGGTGGGTTGAGCTTTGGATTTTGTGTGATGGCTGCCGGCCCCTTCGCGGACAAGCCTTGCTCTTACAGGTGCTCGACTCGCGTCCTGGCCTGTGGGAGCAGGGCTTGCCCGCAAGGAGGCCAGTGAAGGCACCGCAGTTCAGCCCGGCATCACCGTATTGCGCCCCGCCTCTTTGGCCTTGTAAAGCGCCTGGTCAGCACGCTTGAGTACGGCATCGGCGCGCTCATGGGGTTTGAACCCGCTGAAACCAATGGACGTGGTAATGGTGACCCGCTGGCCCTTGAAGTGGAACGGGCAGGCTTCGATCGCCGCGCGCATGCTTTCGAGTACGGCGGCGCCATCCGCCTGGGCCGTGCGTGGCATCGATACGACGAACTCTTCACCACCGAAGCGGGCGATGAAATCACCCGGGCGCAGGCGTTTTTGCAACTGCGACGCGATGATTTTCAGCACTTTATCGCCGGCCAGGTGACCGTAACTGTCGTTGATGACCTTGAAGTGGTCGAGATCGACCATGGCCAGCATCAATGGGTCGCCGGTTTCCTGCCATTGTGCGACTTCCTGTTCGAGCCGCTCGCTCCAGGCTGCGCGGTTGGGCAGGCCGGTGAGCGGGTCGTTGAGGGCTTTCTGGCGTTGTTCTTCGAGGTGCTCGCGGTAGCCCAACGCCTCGGTTTCCATGGTGCTGACCCGCTCGGCCAACGCTTGCAAGCGGCTTGCCACCTCCTGCTCGCGCAGGTCGCGCTGCTGCTGGTGCGCGTCGAGCGTGCCGAGCAAGCCTTCGAGTCGGCTGTCGAGGATGCCCTTGAGGCTGATGATGTCGGTGGCGCCAGCGACGCTGCTTTGCAAGCCGTCGACCTGTTCGCGCAGCTCGCTGTCCATCTCGCGCGCCACGTTATGGTTGTCGGCGTGGCCGTCGCTGGCTTCGCGCAATTGGCTCTGGAAACCTTCGAGGCGGCGATTGAGCTCCTGCAGGTAGGTTTCGAATTCATGCTGGCCACTGTCATTGACCGCCAACATGAGCACAGCCAGATCGTCGAGAATCGGTAGCAGTTCGTACCAGTTGAGACCGTGTTCGAGGCGGCCTTTGAGACTGTCGGCCTGGGGCTGGTGACGCTCGGGGACGCTCAGGTCGTTGAGCAGGCCCAGCAGGGTGTCCTCGATATGGGTAGCCACCGAGCTGTAGGACGGTTCGGGGGTGTCGGGCAGAGCGTAGAGAATATCCTCGGCCGGTGCGTGCGGGTCGATGGCGGCGAAGGCTTCAGCCATGACCGGGGGCAGAGGCAGGCTGTCGAGGAAGATCGGCAGCGGGGCGGGTTGGGGCGACGGTTCATCCGCATCGGGTTGATCGAGGAGCACGGAGGCGGCGGCGGGCTCACGGGTATCGGCATCGGCCCGCGCCAGAATCTCTGGCTCGGACGCTGACTCTTGTTCTGGGTCGGGGTCGGCTTCGGCTTCGGCTTCGGCTTCGGCTTCGGCTTCGGCTTCGGCTTCGGCTTCGGCTTCGGCTTCGGCTTCAGGCTCGGGCGTTGCCGCAGGCGTGTCGAGTGCTTTTTGCGCTTCTTCCACAGACGCTGCTGGTGGTTCAACCTCTGCTTCGGGCGCTTCGAGAGGGGGTGGCGTCAACCGCTCCTCGGCGGGCAAGGCAGGCCGAACGGCCTCCGCCAGCGCTGGAGCCGGCACAACAGCGCTCGATTCGCCGACTTCATCGTTATGCTCGACGGGTGCCGGTAACGAACCGCCTACCGCCGCCGCGTGAGTCGTCTCGACCGCCGCGCCAGGCGCTTGCGCCTCTTGCACCTCGGGCTCCTTGCCGCCGAACAGCCGTTGCAACAAGCCAGGCCGAACGGGCTGCTCGGGCATCTCCAGCTGTGACAAGGCATCGCCCTGCAACTTGCTCAGCTCACCCAACAGCAACGGGATTTCCCGCGCCTGACCGGCACGCTCATCAAGGCTTTTGGCAAACTTCTTCAGTGGCCGGCTGACATCGCGGCTCAGCGGTAGGGCCTGCAACTGAGTGACCAACGCCCCCAAGGCACTGCCGATCTGCTCTACACGCACCTCGCGGCGCTGCTCGGAATCAAGAACAGCCTTCTCCAGCCTCGGCAGCAGGCCCGCCAAGGCGGCATCCATGTCGTCGGTGCGCACGACCTCGCGCATTTCCTTCATGCATTGGTCAACCACCTTGTCGCTGCCTTCGGCGGCCAGGGTACTGCGCACCAGGCCACGGCGCAGCAAGTCGAGACGGGCTTCCCAACGACGCTCAAGCTTCTCCTGGCGCTCCAGGCTCTTGAGGTATTTTTCTTTCCAGCGTTCGGATTCTTCGCTCATGCGGGTCTGCCAGAAAAACCGTTACCTGCTGGCAGAGGGGTCGCCGCTCCTGCAGAACGCAGGAGCGGCAAGACGCTCGAACTTCCAGCGCCACCACCGGGCTGGGGGCCCGGCGTCGTTGCTATGTACTAATACTGTAGCGCAGCTGTTACTGAGCGACCTTCATGGAGGCACGTTCTTTGGCGATCAGTTGATCGGCCACGTTCAATGCTTGCTCTTCACCACCGGCACTGCCCACATCGAAACGGTACTTGCCGTTGACAATCATGGTCGGCACGCCAGAAATATTGTATTTCTTGGCCAAATCCTTGTACTGGGTAATCTTGCCCTTCACTGCGAACGAATCGAAGGTCTCAAGGAACTGCTGCTTGTCGACACCTTGAGTAGCGACGAAATCAGCCATGGCCTCCTTGTCGGTCAGGCGCTTGCCTTCCTTCTGGATCGCATTGAATACGGCGGCATGCACCTTTTTCTCGACGCCCATGATATCGAGGGTGATGAACAGCTGGCCGTGGGCATCCCATGGGCCGCCGAACATGGCCGGAATGCGGATGAAGTGCACATCGGCAGGCAGTTTTTCAATCCAGGGATTGATCACCGGCTCGAACGCGAAACAGTGCGGGCAGCCGTACCAGAACATCTCGACCACTTCGATCTTGCCAGGTACTTGTACGGGCACCGGACTGTCCAACTGAACGTAGGTCTTGCCGGGCTCGAGCTGGACATTGTCGGCCGCCTGGGCAGTCAGGCCGAACAGGCTGACAACCATGAGGGCGGCGCTGAGAATCAGATTACGCATGCGTTACTCCTGTGCAAGATGGATCGCCATGGAACGACCAGCGTGAGACTGGCCACGGCAAGATTCAGTTCGGTAGTGTAACGGCAGTTGTTGGCAAAAAGGCCACCGGGCACCCAGGTTTCTTTTCCATGACAGGGATTTCATCTCGATTAATCGTAACCAATCGTTAACGACTGCGAGAACCAACGCTGCAACTGCCATGACCCGCCATGCTGGCGCGGCTGCATTACCGCAGCGTTAACGCAGGCTCTGGATATAGGCCGCCAGCGCGGCGATATCGCTGTCCGTGAGCTTGCCTGCGACCGTGCGCATGGGCGCGGTATCGCCATCGTTGGCACGCGCACCACTGCGAAAGTTGGTCAACTGTTTGAGGGTGTAGGCGGCCTGCTGGCCGCTCAACTGCGGGAAGCCTGCGGCCGCCAGCCCCGCACCATCGGGGCCGTGGCAGGCGCTGCAAGCGGGCAGACCGGCCTCCAGGCGGCCGCCGTGATACAGCGCTGCGCCTTGGGCGGCGAGGGTAGGGTCGGTCACGCCGACATTGGCCGTTTTGCCTGCATAGAACGCGGCGATGTCGGCCAGATCCTGTGGAGCGAGATCGGTCAACTGCCCGGCCATCTCCGGCACCGCGCGGTGCCCGGCCTGGATATCCAGCAGTTCCTTGAGCAGGTAACGCTCCCCTTGCCCGGCCAGCTTGGGGAAGATCGGCACCAGGCTGTTGCCATCCGGGCCGTGACAGGCGCCGCACACGGCCACCTTGGTCTGACCGGCAGCGGCATCGCCCGCAGCCTGGGCGACCACGCACCATCCCAGGCTCAACAGCAGGCACAGCATCCATCTGTTCATCCGTCGTTCTCACACAGCCAGGCCAGTCTTCAAGTATGTCACCGGTCATTTCTGGCGGGATAAAAGCCACCACCGCGCGCGCAACGACCGCAGACAATCGGCGGCATTGTATACTGGCGCACCAGTAGCGGAACATCGCGCCCAATCGGGCCTCCCACCGCGCCCTCATCGGATATCACATGCACGTCAAGAACCCCATCCTCGGTCTGTGCCAGCAGGCTACTTTTTCCCTCAGCGCCGCCAAGGTCGATCAGTGCCCGGATGACGAGGGCTTTGAGGTCGCGTTCGCCGGCCGCTCCAATGCGGGTAAATCCAGCGCGCTGAATACCCTGACCCACGCCAGCCTGGCCCGCACCTCGAAAACCCCAGGGCGCACGCAACTGCTCAACTTTTTCCAGCTCGACGAGCAACGCCGGCTGGTCGACTTGCCCGGTTACGGCTACGCCAAGGTGCCGATCCCGCTCAAGCTGCACTGGCAGCGCCACCTGGAAGCCTATCTGGGCAGCCGCGAAAGCCTCAAGGGCTTGATCCTGATGATGGACATTCGCCATCCGATGACCGACTTCGACATTCTCATGCTCGATTGGGCGGTCGCCAGCCACATGCCCATGCACATCCTGTTGACCAAGGCCGACAAGCTCACCTTCGGTGCGGCCAAGAACACCTTGCTCAAGGTGCAGAGCGAAATTCGCAAGGGCTGGGGCGATGCGGTGAGCATCCAGCTGTTCTCCGCGCCCAAGCGCATGGGCCTCGAAGACGCTTACGCGGTCCTGGCCAACTGGATGGAACTGCCGGACAAAGTCGTCGAAGCGTGACGGCTAGGTCACCTTGACCTGCCGCGCCATATCGACAAAATTCAATACCACAGGGTTGCTCGCATCTCGGCCATGCACCAGAGTGATCGGCGCGATCAGTTTGGGCGTCGACTCCCTTAGCGAGCAATACACGACGCTCGCGCCGTGAAAGCCACGCATCGACGCCGGCACCACCGAGATGCCGGCGCCCGCCGCGACCAGATTGATATTGGTCAGCATGCGCTCCACCTCGAACGCGATGCGCGGGCTGAAGCCAGCGTTCTCACAGGCCTGAATCAGATCGGCGTACAGCCCCGGAGCGCCATTGCGGCGCACCAGGATAAACGCTTCATCCGCCAGCTGCGCCAGGCTGAAGCCATCAGCCCCCTGTTGCTCCAGCAACGGGTGACCAACCGGCAGCACCAGCAGCATCTCTTCCTCTAACAGCGCATGAAACACCAGGTTCGGCGGGCGTGCCACCGGCGCGCGCAGAAACCCGATATCGAGGCGCTGCTCTGCGAGCTCCGCGGTCAACTCCCGGGCATTGCCTTCGCTGAGCAGCAGGCTCACCCCAGGGTATTGCGCACGGTAAGCCCGCAGCAGCGATGGGATCGCCGGGTGCGCGGCGGCCGATGTGGTAAAGCCGACCTTGAGGCTGCCCGCGAAACCGGCGGCCGCCAGCGCGGCGTGGCGGCTGGCGTCTTCTACCCGATTGAGGATATCCCGCGCTTCGGCCAGAAAAACCTGGCCGCCGGGGGTCAGGTCGACGCCCTTGGGATGACGCACGAACAAGGCAAAGCCCAACTCCTGTTCCAGCGCACGGATCTGCTGGCTGAGTGGCGGCTGCTGCATGTTCAGGCGGGCCGCAGCGCGAGTGAAGTGGCGTTCTTCAGCGACCATGAGGAAGTAACGCAGGTGGCGAAGTTCCATAAGTGGATCAACCCTTGGGCGGCAGCAACTGGCCGAAGGCGCGGTCGAGATTGCTCTCGGCCTGGGTCAACTTTTCACGGCGCTCCTTGAGCCATTGGCGGTCGCCGTCGAGGGTCTTGTGGGCTTCGGCGAGCATGCGCTTGACCTCCTCGGGCTGTGGACCGCCAGTGCCTTTGCGGGTATTGACCATGTTCTGCGGCGACAGCGACGCGCGGAAGGTGGCCTCGTCGAGCGGCAGGGTGTTGGGCGTCCAGTGGTATTTGTCGGCGGCCTGAGCGTAGAGCGTCTGGGCGTGATCGTAGGGGAAGGTCTTGGGCGTGAAGCCGTTGTCACGGGCCTCTTCGACGATCAGCGATGCAAAGCTGTGGCCAATGCGGAACGGTACTTTTTGCGTGCGTTCCAGGGTGTCGGCCAGCTCCATGGAGGTGGTCCACTCGTTTTCGAGTTCTTCGCGGGCGCGCTGGGGATTGACCTGCAAGGCTTCGAGCACGGCGTCCATGGCGCCGAACATGTCCTTGGTCGAATCGAATACGCCCAGCGAATCGAAAGCGAACTTGTAGTCGGTCATGCCAGTAGTGACGTTATGGGCGCGCAGGGTCACGGTCTGGGCCAGGCCAACGACATCCGATGACGTCTCGCGTGCTCGCATCAGCAAACCGGGGTTACGCTTTTGCGGCATAGCGCTGCTGGTGTAGGTCTTTTCTTCATCCAGCAGCAACCAGGGGCGGATCTGATGATATTGAGTATGAATATCGCCGATCATCGCGCCGATGCGGATTGCCGATGACGCCGCGATGTTTGCCGCTTCGATCGGAATGTCATAGGTCGAGACCTGACTCGAATCCAGCGAGTTCTCGCGCACGCCATCGAACCCCAAGAGTTCGGCCAGGCGCTCGCGATTCAGCGGGTAGGCGGAGTTGGCCAGCACTGCGGTGCCCATGGGGCTGAGGTTCAGGCGCTGGTACAGCTCGCGGATACGCTGGCCATCGCGGTCGAAGGAGGCTTCGTACGCCAGCAGGTAGTGGGCGTAGGTGATCGGCATCGCCTGCACGCCGTTGGTATAGGCGGGCACCAGGGTGTCAATGTTCTTGTCGGCCAGCTCGAGGATGCGCTGGCGCGTAGCGTTCAGCGCTTCATCGACAGCCAGCACGTCGGAGCGCAACTTGGCCAGCCGGTAGGTGGCAAGCATGTCCTGACGACTGCGGCCGGAGTGGATCAACGACGCCTCCGGGCCGATCTTGTCGGTCATGATCTGCTCGAGCTGCAGCACATCGGTCGGGCGCTTGCCATCGGGCTGGTCGCCTTGCTCGATGGCGTAGCGCACACCACCAGCGAGTTTCTGGCCCATTTGCGGGGTGACGATGCCTTGCTCGATCAGCATCACCAACGAGGCCTTGTTGATGCGGTTCAGCCAGGCGAACTGGCTTTCGCTCTTGTCACCCTTGCCTTTGGACTTGTCGACGGTGGCGCCGATCTTTGCCGCTTGGGCGGCGCATTGCTCAGTGGTGGCGCAGGGCAGGTCGGCGGTATTGGCGGCGTAGGCGGCGTAACTGGCGCTCAGGGCGAAGGCGACGGCCAGGTGCAGGAGGGTCTTGGTGGCAGGCATTGGGGATCTCCGATTGTGCTTTTTATTAGGGGTCCAAGCCCGAAAAGCCTACGCCGGTGATCTGTAAATATGAAATATATAAAAAGGCGATCCTGATACTTTTTAAATATGGACATCCTTTATCGCAGGCAAAAAAAACCCCTGGACTTCGTATGGGGAGGGGGAAGTCCGGGGGTTCAAGTTCCAGACCACCCAGGGAAAGGGGTCCGGATATCTGCCAACACTTAACACAACATAGGAGCATGAACGGCATCGCTGCCATTCACGTTCTCTGAGTGCCGGCAAAGCCGATTAGTTCCGGACCGATTGGTAAACAGCACCTATCAAGTCCTTGTTTCATAATCAGAACCGAGCATGACAGCGGCTTCATCTGAACGCTGTCAGTGCGCCTCGTCCCAGTTCAGGCCGACGCCCACTTCCACCAGCAGCGGCACGTCCAGCTGCGCCGCGTCGCTCATGTGCGGGCGGATCTGGGCGCTGACTTGCTCGACCAGATCGTCACGCACTTCCAGCACCAGTTCATCGTGCACCTGCAGGATCACCCGCGCATCCAGGCCCGAAGTGTCGAGCCACTGGTCGACCTTGACCATCGCGCGCTTGATGATATCCGCCGCCGTGCCCTGCATCGGCGCGTTGATCGCGGTACGTTCGGCGCCTTTGCGCAGGGCCGGGTTCTTGGCGTTGATGTCGGGCAGGTACAGCCGCCGGCCAAACAGGGTTTCGACGAAGCCTTGCTCGGCGGCCTGGGCGCGGGTGCGCTCCATATAAGCCAGTACGCCGGGATACTGGGTGAAATAGCGGTCGATATAGGCTTGCGACTGCTTGCGATCGACACCGATCTGCTTGGCCAGGCCAAACGCGCTCATGCCATAGATCAAGCCGAAGTTGATCGCCTTGGCGCTGCGGCGCTGATCGGTGGTGACGTCGGCCAGCTCGACGCCGAACACTTCTGCCGCCGTCGCGCGGTGTACGTCAAGGTCGTTCTGGAAGGCGTGCAGCAGGCTTTCGTCACGGGCCAGGTGGGCCATGATGCGTAGCTCGATCTGCGAGTAGTCCGCCGCCAGCAGCTTGTACCCCGGCGGGGCCACGAACGCCTGGCGAATGCGCCGCCCTTCGGCGGTACGGATCGGGATGTTCTGCAAGTTCGGATCGCTGGACGACAAGCGCCCGGTCGCCGCCACCGCCTGGTGGTAGGACGTGTGGATACGCCCGGTGCGCGGGTTGATCTGCTCGGGCAGGCGGTCGGTGTAGGTGCTTTTCAGCTTGCTCAGCGAGCGGTACTGCATCAGCACCTTGGGCAGCGGGAAATCCAGCTCGGCCAGTTCCGCGAGCACGGCTTCGGCGGTGGAGGCCTGGCCCTTGGCGGTCTTGTTGAGGATCGGCATGCCGAGCTTCTCGTACAGGATCACGCCGAGCTGCTTGGGCGAACCAAGGTTGAACTCTTCACCGGCGATGTCGAACGCCTCGCGCTCCAACGCCACCAGCTTGTCGCCCAGTTCGACGCTCTGCACGCCCAGCAGCTTGGCATCCACCAGCGCGCCCTGGCGCTCGATCTTGGCCAGCACCGGCACCAGCGGCATTTCGATGTCTTCAAGCACCGGCTTGAGGCTAGGGGTCGCGGCGAGTTTTTCCTGCAAGTGCAAGTGCAGGCGCAGAGTGATATCGGCGTCTTCGGCGGCGTAGGGGCCGGCCTGTTCCAGGGCGATCTGGTCGAACGTCAGCTGCTTGGCGCCCTTGCCGGCGATGTCCTGGAAAGCGATGTTGGTGTGATTGAGGTACTTGTAGGCCAGGCTGTCCATGTCGTGGCGGGTCGCGGTGGAGTCCAGCACGTAGGACTCGAGCATGGTGTCGTAGGCCACGCCCTGGACCAGGATGCCCTGGCTGATATCTCCACCGATGGCGCAGTTGGCGAGGATGTTCATGTCGTACTTGGCGTGCTGGCCGACCTTGAGCTTGGTCGGGTCTTCGAGCAGCGGCTTGAGGGCCCGAAGCACGGTGTCGCGGTCCAGTTGCTCGGGCACGCCCATGTACGAATGGGTCAAGGGAATGTATGCGGCCTCGTGAGGCTCGACGGCAAACGACAGGCCGACCAGTTGCGCCTTCTGGGCATCCAGGCCGGTGGTTTCGGTGTCGAAGGCGAACAGTTTGGCGGCCTTGAGCTTCTCCAGCCAGACGTCGAAGCGGGCCTGGTCGAGAATAGTCTCGTAGCGGCTCTCGACTACCAGCTCAGGTTCGCTCGGCGTGGCGATTTCGGTGCCGGCGCGCTTGGCGTCGCGCTGGATCTCGTCGACCCAGCTGCGGAATTCCAACTCGCTGTACAGCGCCAGGAGGGCTTCGCGATCCGGCTCGGTGCACATCAGCGCATCGACTTCGATATCCAGCGGCACGTCGATCTTGATGGTCGCCAATTCGTAGGACAAGAACGCCATCTCGCGATGCTCTTCGAGCTTGGCGGAGAGATTCTTGGCGCCTCGAATAGGCAACGCCGCGACCTTGTCGAGGTTGGCGTAGAGCTCGGCCAGGCCGCCGCCGATACCCACCAGCAAGCCCTGAGCAGTCTTTTCACCGACACCGGGCACGCCTGGAATGTTGTCGACCTTGTCGCCCATCAGCGCGAGGAAGTCGATGATGTGCTCGGGACCGACACCGAACTTCTCTTTGACGCCAGGGATGTCAAGGACACTGCCGGTCATGGTGTTGACCAGCGTAATATGGCCGTCGACCAGCTGTGCCATGTCCTTGTCGCCGGTGGAGATGATTACCGGGCGGTCGCTGGCGGCGCTGCTGCGGGCCAGGGTGCCGATCACATCATCGGCTTCGACATTGTCGACGCACAACAGCGGATAGCCCAAGGCGCGAACCGACGCGTGCAGCGGCTCGACCTGCACGCGCAGGTCGTCGGGCATGCTCGGGCGGTTGGCCTTGTATTCGGCGTACAGGTCGTCACGGAAGGTCCCGCCCTTGGCGTCGAACACCACTGCAAAGGGGCTGTCCGGATATTGCCGGCGCAGGCTCTTGAGCATGTTCAGCACGCCCTTGACCGCACCGGTCGGCATGCCCTTGGACGTAGCGAGGGGTGGCAGCGCATGGAAGGCGCGGTACAGGTAAGAGGAACCGTCCACCAGGACGAGGGGGGCTTTGCTCATGAGCAGAATCAACCTTTTCGACGGGTCTGGCGCTAGAATGGCCGGATCATTGACGACAAAGCCACAAGGTTATCACTGGGCAGCGCAAACTGCCCGGCCGACATGTCCATGTGCGTGGCGCGCTGGTAGCATCAGCGGGTTTTTTACCCAAGGGGCGCCTGGCGCCAATTTCAACCGGGCGGCCCGCAGCGGCACGCCAAGATGGGCAACTTTCGACATGTCTGTGTTTACTCCGCTGACGCGGCCCCAGCTGGAACAATTTCTCGCCCCCTACGGCCTGGGTCGCCTGCGCGACTTCCAGGGCATTGCCGCCGGGACGGAAAACAGCAATTTCTTCATCAGCATGGAGCAAGGCGAGTTCGTCCTGACCCTGGTGGAACGGGGCCCGGTGCAGGACTTGCCGTTCTTTATCGAATTGCTCGACGTGCTCCATGAAGCCGACATCCAGGTGCCTTACGCACTGCGTACCACCGACGGCGTGGCCCTGCGCGAACTGGCGGGCAAGCCGGCGTTGCTGCAGCCGCGCCTCGACGGCAAGCATATTTCCACGCCCAACAATCAACATTGCGTGCAGGTGGGCGAGCTGCTCGGCCATATCCACCTGGCCACGCGGCCGGCGGTGCTGGAGCGCAAGACCGATCGCGGGCTGGATTGGATGCTCGAAGAGGGCGCCGCGATGGTGCAACGTCTCGAAGCCGGCTCGGCGGCGCTGCTGAACTCGGCGCTGGAGGAGATCCGCACACACAAGCAGGGGATACTCGACCTGCCGCGGGCCAACCTGCATGGCGATCTGTTCCGCGACAACGTAATGTTCGAAGGCACTCACCTCACAGGCGTGATCGATTTCTATAACGCCTGTTCCGGGCCGATGCTGTACGACCTGGCAATCACGCTCAACGACTGGTGTTCTACCGGCGACGGGCAGATCGATGCGCCACGGGCACGGGCGATGCTGGGCGCTTATGCGGCGCTGCGGCCGTTCACCGCGGCAGAAGCGCAGCTGTGGCCAGTAATGTTGCGGGTGGCGTGCGTGCGGTTCTGGGTGTCTCGGCAGATTGCTGCAGAGTCGTTCGCGGGAATGGACGTGATGATCCATGATCCGAAGGATTTCGAGGTTCGATTGGCGCAGCGGCGGAAGGTTGGGGTGGTGTTGCCGTTTGCTTTGTGATTATCCGCAGGCCTTGTAGCGGGCAAGCCTCGCGCCCAAAAGCGCAAGGTTCTTGGCCCGCCCTGTGGGATCAAGGCTTGCCCGCGAAGGGCCCGTACAGACGCTAGAGACTGTTCAGGCACCCCACCAAATCATCCCCCAGCTCGCTCAGCAGCTGTTCATAGCCATTGGCAGTCGCCTCGTTGAATCCTCCCAGCGCATCCAGCTCGGCCAGCTTGACTGGCAATCCTGCCGTCAGCGTCTCGGCCAGCCGTGGGCGCATCGGTGGTTCGCTGAACACGCAGGTCTTGCCCACCGCCTGCAACTGCGCGCGCATGGCAGCGACGTGCTGGGCACCCGGCTGCACCTCGGCGGCCACGGTGAACACCCCGGCGTGCTTGAGCCCGTAAGCATCCTCGAAATAATCGAACGCCTCGTGGAACACGAAGAACGGCTTGCCGGCAATCGGCGCCACTTGCGCCTTGAGCTTGGCATCCACGGCATCCAGCCGCGTCGCGAATGCCTTGGCGTTGGCCTGGTAGCGCGCCGCATTGGCCGGATCGGCCTTGCTCAAGTCCGCGGCCATGCTGGCAGCGATCACCCGCGCGTTGACGGTCGACAGCCACAGATGCTCGTCGAGCGAACCAGGCTGGTGGTCGTGGTCATGCTCGTCGGCGTCTTCGTGAGAACCGCTGTCTGCAACGAAATGGCGCAGCTTGAGGCCCGGCACAGTGGCCACGGCGACGGTCGGTTTGCTTCGCCCCTGCAACGGCCGCTCGAGGAAGTTCTCCATTTGCGGGCCGATCCAGTAGAACAGATCGGCATCACCCAACCGCCGCACATCCGACGGGCGCAAGGCGTAATGATGAGGGGAAGCACCCGGCGGCAGCAGTACGTCCGGCGTACCGACCCCGTCCTGCACGGCAGCGGCGATGAGCTGCAGCGGTTTGATGCTGGTCAAGACCTTCACCGGCCCCTGATCGGCAGCCTGGGCACTGGCAAAAACGCCGCAGCTGATCAAAAAAGCGACAAAAACTGCAAAAAATCGGGACACAGTGACCACTCGAAGAGGCGAGAACAGGTAACATAATAACGTCTCTCTCAAAAGCCGTCGCTGCCCCCATGTCAAAAACTCCCCTGGCCAGTCGCCCCCACGATCACTCCCACTGCGTGCACACCGCGCTCACGGAGGCCGATGCCCTGTGCGCCAAGAGCGGCCAGCGCCTGACCGCACTGCGCCGCCGCGTGCTGGAGCTGGTCTGGCAAAGCCACAAGCCACTGGGTGCCTATGACATCCTCGCTGTGCTCAGCGAGCAGGACGGTCGCCGCGCCGCGCCGCCTACGGTGTACCGCGCGCTGGATTTTCTGCTCGACAACAATCTGGTGCACCGCATCGCCTCGCTCAACGCCTTCATGGGCTGTAACCACCCCGAGCATGCGCACCAAGGGCAATTCCTGATCTGCCGCGAATGCCACATCGCCATCGAGCTGGAACAGGCGAGCATCAGCGAAGCCATCACCCTCGGCGCCAAAAACGTAGGCTTTCGTGCCGAAGGGCAAACGGTCGAAGTGGTCGGGATATGTTCGGCCTGCGTGGGGGCCTGATGAGCACTGCGTTGATCAGCCTCGATCAGGTCACGGTCAATTTCGCCGGTCAGGCCGTACTGGACAACGTTCAGCTCAGCGTCAACGCCGGCGAGATCGTCACCCTGATCGGTCCCAATGGCGCCGGCAAGACCACCCTGGTGCGCGCCGTGCTCGGGCTGCTCAAGCCGGACAACGGCAGCGTCTGGCGCAAACCGCGCCTGCGCATTGGCTACATGCCGCAAAAACTGCAAGTGGACGCTACCCTGCCGCTGTCGGTACTGCGTTTTCTGCGCCTGGTGCCGGGGGTCGATCGCAAGCGCGCCCTGGCCGCGCTGGAAGAGGTCGGTGCCATGCAGGTCATCGACAGCCCCGTGCAGACCATCTCCGGCGGCGAGATGCAGCGCGTGCTGCTCGCCCGAGCATTGCTGCGCGAGCCTGAACTGCTGGTGCTCGACGAGCCGGTGCAGGGCGTCGATGTCAACGGTCAACTGGAGCTGTACAGCCTGATCACCCGTCTGCGCGAGCGCCACGGCTGCGGCGTGCTGATGGTCTCCCACGACTTGCACCTGGTGATGAGCACCACCGACCAGGTGGTCTGCCTGAACCGTCACGTGTGCTGTTCCGGGCATCCGGAACAAGTCAGCGGCGATCCGGCCTTCGTCGCGCTGTTCGGCCAGAATGCCGCCAATCTGGCGATCTACCACCACCATCACGACCACGCCCACGACCTGCACGGCGCCGTGGTGGGTGAGGGCGGCGAAGCGCTGCCCCAGGCTCATGTCCACGTTCATGGAGACGGCTGCAAGCATGGCTGATTTTCTGTTGTATGCCTTGCTCGCCGGCCTGGCGCTGGCGATCGTCGCGGGGCCGTTGGGGTCGTTCGTGGTTTGGCGGCGCATGGCCTATTTCGGCGACACGTTGTCTCACGCAGCGCTGCTGGGCGTGGCCCTGGGGTTCGTGCTGGATGTCAGCCCGGCACTGGCGGTGACGGTGGGTTGCCTGTTGCTGGCCATCCTGCTGGTGACCCTGCAGCAACGCCAACCCCTGGCGTCGGACACGCTGTTGGGTATTCTGGCGCCGAGTACGTTGTCTCTTGGTTTGGTCGTACTGAGTTTCATGCACAACGTGCGCATCGATCTGATGGGGTATCTATTCGGCGACCTGCTAGCCATCAGCCCCGTTGATCTGGGCTGGATTCTCGGTGGCAGTGCAGCGGTACTGGTGCTGTTGGCGATACTCTGGCGGCCGCTGCTGGCGATGACCGTGCACGAAGAACTGGCCAAGGTCGAGGGCTTGCCGGTAGCGACCCTGCGGATGGCGCTGATGCTGCTGATCGCCATCGTCATTGCGGTGGCGATGAAGATCGTCGGCGTACTGTTGATTACCTCGCTGCTGATCATTCCCGCCGCGGCGGCGCAGCGTCACGCTCGCTCCCCGGAACAGATGGCCGTGGGCGCCAGCGTGCTGGGCGTGGTGGCGGTGTGCAGCGGGCTGGCGATGTCGTGGTTCAAGGACACCCCAGCCGGGCCGTCCATCGTCGTCGCCGCGGCGGTGCTGTTCCTGTTCAGCTTTGCCTTGCCCAAGCGCACTTGATCCTTGTGGGAGCGAACTCTGCCCACTCCCACAGGTAACGAGTAGATCACGCGTGGTTTTCTCCAAGGCCCTCTTGGGTGTAGACTTGCTCGTTTTTTGCGCAAACAGAGAGTCGCAGGAATGAAGCCGTACGCCTCCCGTTATCTGCTCCTTGTTCTATTTTCGCTGACGTTGGCTGCTTGTCAGACCAAGCCGGCCGATACTGCGCCGCCGCCCGAACCCGAGGCGTACCAGCAGCTGTCGCAAAATATCACCAGCAACGAGCTGGCGACCGCTGAAGACCAACTCACCGCCCTGCAAAAACAGAATCCGACCGACGAGCGCTTGGTGAACTACCAGCGTCAGTTGGCGGAGGCGTATCTGCAGCGCAGTCAGGTGGTATTGCAAAAAGGCGATGTCAACGCTGCCGCCAGTGCCTTGGCCAGGGCCCGCGCCCTGATGCCGACCGCGCCCGCGCTTACCAGTGGCGTCAACGGTGCCATCGCCCATGCCCGCAAGGCAGAGCTGGATCAGGCTGAAGCCGCAGTGAAAGCCGCCGAGGCGCGCCCGCCGGCAAAACTGCTGGATCCGACTGCTGCTTTCACACCTATTGAGTTGAACATCGCCGATATCAACGAGCTACGTAGCCAGTTGGACGATCTAGCGGTCGATATCGTCAACTACAAGTGCAACGTGATCCTGCAGGTGCCACGAGCGGCGGATTACCCATGGCTAGCTAGCTTGCTGAAGAAGCGCGTGATCAAGCAGGCGCCTGATCTGCAATGGAAAATCGGCCGTCACCTGGAACCCAAGCAACGGCCGATCGTGGTGCTGATTCCAAGCAAGCCCTGAGGCTTCGCGGCGATATCGGCCCATGGGGCTGATGTCTTGATTCGCGGCAAGGCTTCAGGACCCCTTCGCGGGCGAGCCTTGCTCCCACAGTGCAAACAGTAGCGAAGTTGCACAGCTGTGGGAGCAAGGCTTGCCCGCGAAGGGCGGCACGGCTGGCGCAACATCCGACGATGTTGCGCCCCGCAGTATCAGGCCGGCACTGCCTTCGCCTTAGGCTCCCGCGCCCATACCCGATGCTGGGCGATGGCCTGGACGAAAGCCTTGAACGTCTTGGCGTCCTGCCCCACCAGCAACCCTGCGTCCTCGTCCAGCTTCAGTGCATCGATCAGCACCTTGGCGTCCGGGCTGATGCCGATCGCCTTGAGGTGCTTGTACGCCTCCAGCAGATAGTGCAACGCCACCCCATCGGTGCTCAGCGCTTTTACCGAAGCCGCGCCGCCAGGCACCCAGACGGCATCGAAAGCCACCGAAGGCAAACCTTCCATCGACGCATCCACGGCCAATGTCTTGCCATCTGCCGTCTTGACCGGCGAAGAAGTCGGGCCCAGCACCTTGGCGTGGGCACCCTCGCTTTCAAGCACTTTCTTCAGCGCATCGATCGCCGCCGAATCGACGCCATTCGCCACCAGAATCGCTACTTTTCGCGTCTTGATATCGCCCGACAGCAAGTTGACCTGGCTCAGCGCGGGCGAGGCCTTCAACGACGACGGTTTGGTCTGTACGGTCGCCGCTTTTGGCGCCGGCAGTCCCAGGTTCTCGGCCACGCGGGCGGCCAGCGTCAGGTCGATATTGGCGAGGATCTCGTTCACTTGGCGCACGCGGATATGCTCGCGTTCGACCTTGCCCAGCTCAAAGCTGTACGCCGCGATGATGTGCTCCTGCTCGGCCGTGCTCATGCTGTTGAAAAACAGCGTGGCCTGGGAGAAGTGATCGCCGAACGATTCGCTGCGCTCACGCACCTTGTGCGCATCGACGCGCTCTGGATACGTCTCGAAGCCACCGTCCTGCGGCCCGGCAGGGGTTTCCTTCGGCCAGCCGCCATCAATCGAGTTGGGCTCGTAAGACGCTCGGCCTTTATCGATCGTGGTGCGGTGCATGGCATCGCGCTGGCCGTTATGGTTGGGCGCCAGCGGCCGATTGATCGGCAGCTCGTGGAAATTCGGCCCACCCAGGCGGCTGATTTGCGTGTCGGTGTAGGAGAACAACCGGCCTTGCAGCAACGGATCGTTGGAGAAGTCGATGCCCGGCACGATATGCCCTGGGCAAAATGCGACCTGCTCGGTCTCGGCAAAGTAGTTATCGGGGTTACGGTTGAGCACCATCTTGCCCAGCGGTGTCACCGGTACCAGCTCTTCAGGGATGATCTTGGTCGGGTCGAGCAGGTCGAAGTCGAACTTGTGCTCGTCCTCTTCGGCGACGATCTGCACGCCGAATTCCCATTCAGGGTAGTCGCCTGTCTCGATCGATTCCCACAGGTCGCGGCGGTGGAAATCAGTGTCCTTGCCTGCCAGTTTCTGCGCCTCGTCCCAGACCAGCGAGCAAACGCCCTGCTTGGGCTTCCAGTGGAATTTGACGAACGAGGCTTTGCCCTCGGCGTTGATCAACCGGAAGGTATGAATGCCGAAGCCTTCAATGGTGCGCAGGCTTTTGGGAATGGCACGGTCGGACATGGTCCACAGCACCATGTGCGCGGACTCAGGCACCAGCGAGACGAAGTCCCAGAAGGTGTCGTGGGCCGAACCGCCGGTAGGGATCTCGTTGTGCGGCTCGGGTTTGACCGCATGCACGAAGTCCGGAAACTTGATCGCGTCCTGGATGAAGAACACTGGCATGTTGTTGCCAACCAGGTCGAAATTGCCTTCATCGGTATAGAACTTGACGGCAAAACCACGCACGTCGCGCACCGTATCGCCCGAGCCCCGCGGGCCCTGCACGGTAGAGAAGCGCACGAACACCGGGGTGATCTTGGACGGATCGGTGAGGAAGCCCGCCTTGGTCAGCGCCGCGTGGGACTCGTAGGCCTGGAAGTAACCATGAGCCGCCGTGCCACGGGCATGCACAATGCGCTCGGGAATGCGCTCGTGGTCGAAATGGGTGATTTTCTCACGCATGATGAAGTCTTCGAGCAGCGACGGCCCGCGGGCGCCGGCTTTCAGGGTGTTCTGGTTGTCGCTGACCTTGACGCCCTGGTTGGTGCGCAAGGCTTGCTCGGTGGCATCCGAGCGAAACTTCTCGAGGCTCTCGAGCTTTTCGTTGGTATTGGCGCGATCCAGCGTGTCAGTACCCGCGAGCTGGCTGGTTCCTGGTGCTTTGGCTTTCGTCATCTGACCTAGACTCCTCATGGTTTGGCCCATTGCAACGGGCTCTGCATTCAAGCGCCGCGCTCAGCGGCACCCTCACGGTGTCTACTAATGACCGGTCAGGAATTTTGTCCGTTCCTTTTATTTATGACCTCTCATCGCCTTATGCCAAATATGAAGGGATAGCCATGAAATAAATGCTAATACACTCTATACAGACAGGCTAAAATGCGCGCCCAGCTATCCGCTGCTCCTAATTCATGCGCCCCACAAGGTTCGCTAAGTGATCGAGTTCCAACAGGTAAATAAAACCTACCGCGTCGCCGGTAGGGACATCCCGGCGTTGCACCCCACCTCCCTGATCGTTCCCCAGGGCCAGGTGTTCGGCTTGATCGGGCACTCCGGCGCCGGCAAGAGCACGCTGCTGCGCCTGATCAACCGCCTCGAGACCCCGAGCGGCGGCACCATCATCGTCGACGGTGAAGACGTGACCGCGTTCAATGCCGACCAGCTGCGGCGCTTTCGCCAACGTGTCGGCATGATCTTCCAGCACTTCAACCTGCTGTCGTCCAAGACCGTGGCCGATAACGTCGCCTTGCCCTTGAGCCTGGCCGGCGAGCTCTCGCGCAAGCAGATCGACCAGCGCGTCGCTGAACTGCTGGCCCGCGTCGGTTTGCAGGACCATGCGAAAAAATATCCTGCGCAGTTGTCCGGCGGCCAGAAGCAGCGCGTCGGCATCGCCCGCGCCTTGGCGACCGAGCCGAAAATTTTGCTCTGCGACGAAGCCACCAGTGCCCTCGATCCGCAGACCACCGCCTCGGTGCTCAAGCTGCTGGCCGAGATCAATCGCGAGCTGAACCTGACCATCGTGCTGATCACCCATGAAATGGACGTGATCCGCCGGGTCTGCGATCAGGTCGCGGTGATGGACGCCGGGGTGATCGTCGAACAAGGCCCGGTGGCCAAAGTGTTCCTGCATCCGCAGCACCCAACCACCAAGCGCTTCGTGCAGGAGAGCGAAAATGTCGACGAAAACGAGCAGCACGACGATTTCGCCCATGTGCCGGGGCGCATCGTGCGCCTGACCTTCCAGGGCGAGTCGACCTATGCGCCGTTGCTGGGCACGGTCGCGCGCGAGACCGGCGTTGATTACAGCATCCTCGCCGGCCGCATCGACCGCATCAAGGACGCCCCCTACGGCCAGTTGACCCTGGCCATCACGGGGGGTGACATGGACGCCGCGTTCGCGCGCTTCACCGAGGCGGATGTCCATATGGAGGTACTGCGCTGATGGACTTGTTGAATTATTTTGCCGACGTCGACTGGCTCGACATCGGCCAAGCCACCCTCGACACCCTGACGATGCTCGGCGCCTCGCTGCTGTTCACCGTGGTGCTGGGCTTGCCGCTGGGCGTGCTGCTGTTCGTCTTCGGCCCGCGCCAACTGTTCGAGCACAAGGGCCTCTATGCCGCCCTGGCGTTCGCGGTCAACGTACTGCGTTCGCTGCCGTTCATCATCCTGCTGATCGTGCTGATCCCGACCACCATGTTCCTGGTCGGCACCTCACTGGGGGTGATGGGCGCGATTCCACCGCTGGTGATCGGCTGCACGCCGTTTTTCGCGCGGCTGGTGGAGACCGCGCTGCGCGAGGTCGACCGCGGCATCATCGAGGCGACCCAGGCCATGGGCGCCACGCCCCGGCAGATCATCATGCGCGCGCTGCTGCCCGAAGCGCTGCCGGGGATCTTCGCGGCTGTGACCGTCACCGCCATCACGCTCGTCTCCTATACCGCAATGGCGGGTGTGGTCGGCGCCGGCGGCCTGGGCGACCTGGCCATCCGCTTCGGCTACCAGCGTTTCCAGGACAACGTGATGTACGTGACCGTGATCATCCTGATCATCATGGTGCAGGTACTGCAATCGATCGGCGACAGGCTGGTGGTGCACTTTTCCCGCAAGTAGCGCGTACGAGGCTGCCACCTTGTGCGAGCGGGCTCTGCTCGCGAACAGGCCCGACCAGACACCGCGTCGCGGCCTTCGCTTGCGACGCTCGCTCCCACATGGGTCTATCGCGCACTAACCGAATTACACAAGGAGTAAGCCCTATGAAAAAACTACTGGCCATCGCTGCCGCCCTGGCCTCTTTTGCCGTGCACGCCAACGACACCCTCACTGTCGCCGCCACCGCCGTGCCGCACGCCGAGATCCTCGAATTCATCAAGCCACAACTGGCCAAGGAAGGCGTGGACCTGAACGTCAAAGTGTTCAGCGACTACGTGCAACCGAACGTGCAAGTGGCGCAAAAGCAGATGGATGCCAACTTCTTCCAGCACCAACCGTACCTTGACGAGTTCAACAAGGCCCGCGGGACCGATCTGGTTGCCGTCGTTGGCGTGCATCTGGAGCCGCTGGGCATCTATTCGACCAAGTACAAGACACTGGACGAAATCCCTGGGGGCGCCCAGGTCGTCATTCCCAACGACGCCACCAACGGCGGTCGTGCGCTGTTGTTACTGCAGGGTGCCAAGCTGATCACCCTGAAGGAGCCGACCAATATCCTCTCGACGGTCAAGGACATCACCGCCAATCCCAAGGACCTGAAGATTCGTGAGTTGGAAGCAGCCACCCTGCCGCGCGTGCTGACCCAGGTCGACCTGGCGCTGATCAACACCAACTATGCGCTGGCGGCCAAACTGGATCCGACCAAGGATGCGCTGATGATCGAAGGCCCGGGCTCGCCGTACGTGAACATCCTCGTGGCCCGCCCGGACAACAAGGATTCGCCCGCCATGCAGAAACTGGCTGCGGCGCTGCACAGCCCCGAGGTGAAGAAATTCATCGAAGATAAGTACAAAGGCGCTGTGGTTCCGGCGTTCTGATTATTGGTGCCAGGCTTGCCGGCCCCTTCGCGGGCAAGCCTTGCTCCCACAGGTGTACGGCGCTGGCACTACTTGCACTGTGGGAGCAAGGCTTGCCCGCGAAGGGGCCAGCACAGTCACACATTCAATCGCCCTTGAATACCGCAGGCAACTGCGCCACCAGCTTCGGCGTGCTGAACGGTGCGCGGATAAACCCGCGCTGGGTGCCATCCGGCCCGAGCAGCGCCAGATTGCCGCTGTGGCTCACCGTGTAGTTCGGCTTGCTGGTGTCCGGCTGCACGTAGGGCATGCTTACCGCCTTGGCGAATGACTCCAGCACCGACACGGTGGCATTGAAGCCGCGGAAATCCTTGTCGAAATACCCCAGATACTCCTTGAGCTTGGCCGGCGTATCGCGCTGCGGATCGACGCTGACCAAAATCACCTGCATGCGCGCGACGGTGGTCTTCGGCAACTCGGCCTTGATCTGCCGCAGCTGTGCCAAGGTGGTCGGGCAGATATCCGGGCAAAAGGTGTAGCCGAAGAACAGCACAGACCATTTGCCCTTCAGCTGATCGAGGCTGACGGGCTGGCCGTCCTGATCGGTCATCTGCAATGCCGGGATCGCCCGGCTCTGGGGCAGCAGGATGATCCCGGCATCGATCTGCTCGGGCGAGAAGCTGGTTTTACGCTGGTCGAGCACGGTCTTGACGGCCACGCCAAGGATCAACGCCACCACGACGAACAGCGCGAAAACGGTCTTTTGGGTTCGAGTCATACATTCAACGCAACGGGGTGATCTTGGGGCAACGCGATGAGCCGTAGCAGCAAGCCATTGATGCTGGCCCGGGTCGCCACGCGCGACAGTCCGCTACGGTACAACACCCGACAGGCACGCAGGAAGCGCAATACCGAGCGGGCTTCAGTACAATTTGCACAGCAATGATGGCCTTTCGATATAACGCATTTATCACGCGTGGAAAATAATTATGACAAATGCGTCTGAGCAGTCGTCATAACCCAGCTATCGTAGGACTTTCGTCGCGTTTATCGCCTATTCAGTAACCGGAGCGTTCATGAACACCGCCGCATTGCGCGAGCAGATCAAAAGTGCCCACCAGCACGAAGCCAAAAGCGGCCGCCTGGCTCAGCAGCTCAAGGAACAACTGCCTCATCTGCATCGGGCCATTCATCTGCCCGACAGTGACGCCGCAGGTGTTTTAGTCCGCTTTGTGAGCGCTTACATCGAGCAGGTGCCCGACCTGCTGGACGCTGCCAACGAGGTCGCGCGCAAAGCCGGTATCGAGTCGCAGATCAAACCGGTGCTGAAGATCGCCGAGGAATACTTCACCAGCCCGCCCTCGGCACTGGATGGTCATGAGGGCCTGGATTGCCTGCTGGATGAAGCCTATCTGGCCCATCGGCTGGTCGAGGAGGTCAACGATCTGTACATCAAACACCTCGGCCAGCCGCTGATTCCGCTGGATACCACGGTAGCCAGCCTGATCGTGCATCAACTGATCGGCGAAGCCTTCGGCAATGAGCTGGACGAAGTAGTGCACCACTCGGTGGACAACATGCTCAATGATGAGAGCTTTGAGGTGGAAAAGGTCGAGGCCTACCGCGATAAACTTACCAGCCCGGACACAGGCTCGGCCTGGAAGCAATGGCCGTGCATGTCACGCCAGCTGAGCGTCGGGCTGTCGCTGGAGCAGTAAGGCAGACGGTGCATATACCTGCGGGCAAAGCCCACTCCCGCAGGTGCGACTCGCTGCTCTAGCCGGCACTGGTCCGTAATTGCCCCTCGATCCGCCGCTTCAGCCCACGGCTTTCAATCTCCATCCGCGAACCATTGGCCTTGTTGGCCCGGCCCCAGTCCTCCAGCAGTTCCAGGCAGGAGTGGTCGATGTAGCTCAGGTAGCCCATCGGCACCTGCACCGTAGTGCCCGGCGCAATACCTTCAAGCGCCCGGGTCAGGGCCGGCACCTTGAGAAAGGTCGCGGCCCCGATCAGGCGCAATTCCACCTGCTTGGGCCCGGTCTCGATCACGCTGATCTTCAGCCGCGCGGCCTTCAATGCAAGGCGCAGCAGCGTCAGGGCGAAGCCCAGCAACACGCCGGTCAGCAAGTCGGTAAAGATGATCGCCAGCGCGGTCACGCCATAGGTGAGCATCGGGATCCGCCCGTAACGGCCCAGACCACGCAACGCCTTGAGGTCCACCAGCTTGAAGCCGGTATACACCAAAACGCCCGCCAGGCTGGCGACCGGAATGCTTTGCAGCACGCTGGACAGGATCACCACGAACGCCAGCAGCCACACCCCATGCAAGATCGCCGACATCCGCGTGCGGGCCCCGGCCTGAACGTTCGCCGAGCTGCGCACGATCACTCCGGTCATCGGCAACGCACCCAGCAGCCCGCAGAGCATGTTGCCCACACCTTGGGCCGACAATTCGCGATCGAAGTCCGAACGCACACCGCTGTGCATGCGGTCCACCGCCGCGGCCGACAGCAGGGTCTCGGCACTGGCGATAAAGGCCACCGCAAAGGCGGCGATCAACAACGTCGGATCGGCCAGGTTGAGCAAGTCGGCCGGGCGCAGCCAGTCGATAGCCTCGGCGAGATTGGCGGGCACTTCGACGCGTTTGACCGACAACGCCAGCGCCAGACTGATCCCGGTAGCCGCGCCGACACCCAATAACGCACCTGGGACAAAGCGCAACGATTGCGGCCGGTAATGCTCCCAGCACCACATGATGGCGATGGTCAAAAGCCCCAATAAACCGGCCTGCCAACCCAGGCTGCCGCCCATCACCGGCATCGCCTGCGCCAAGGTCGCGGGGAAGCCCAGCAAGTTGTCGAGCCCGGAGGGCTTGGGTGCGCTGTCGAACATCACATGCACTTGCGACAGCACGATCAACACGCCGATGCCCGCGAGCATGCCATACACCACTGCCGGGGCAGTGACGCGGAACCAGCACCCCAGCTTGAAGCGCCCCGCCAGCAGCTGCAGGAACCCCGCCAGCAACAGGATCGGCCCGAGCATGGCCATACCGTGCTGGCGCACCAGCTCGAACACCAACACCGCCAGGCCTGCTGCCGGACCGCTCACTTGCAGCGGCGACCCCGCGAGGAAGCCCACCACCACACCGCCGATGATCCCGGTAATCAGGCCCTTGGCCGGAGGCATCCCGGATGCGATAGCGATGCCCATGCACAACGGCAGCGCCACCAGGAACACCACCACCGAAGCCAGCAATTCCCGGGGCAAAGCCGCTTTCATTTGCGCCATATTCATGACCGTTCTCCTGAAAAGTCCTGCAGGGCCGTCGGTCGGTGTCAGTGGCGAAGGGCGGCGTTCGCGGCGACGCAAACGCCGCTGGGCGAAAGCGGCCGGCAACGATTGGCAATCGCCCGGCAACACCATTGCCCAGTCAACAGATCTGTTTTTGTTGTTATGGGTATCGACTTTCTACACCGACAACGAAGCGGGCCGCGCACGCAGGCGCAGCCGTTCAAGGGCCCATCAACTACATGTCATGCAACGTCGGTCAGAAGCGACCTTTGGGCGTTGCGCAGGGGATTGGATGGTTTCTGTCCAAGGGGATGAAACGATCCTGTTCGGCGTCATACGCCTTGATTTCACTGGTTTCGATGCTGTAGACCCAGCCATGGATAAACAGCTGGCCGCTGGCCATGCGCGAGGCCACCGACGGGTGTGTTCGCAAGTGTTGCAGCTGGCAGATGATGTTCTCTTCGGTCAGCACCTGCATGCTTTCGGCTTCGGTGGTGCAGTTGCAGTTGTCCTCGACCACGATCCGCGCCACCTCGGCATGCCGCAGCCAGGCCTTGACGGTGGGCATCTTGTCGAGGCTCTGGGGGTTGAGCACTGCGCGCATGGCGCCGCAGTCCGAGTGACCGCAGACGATCACGTGCTGCACGCCCAAGGCGAGGATGGCGTATTCCAGCGCCGTCGACACGCCGCCGTTCATTTGCCCGTAGGGCGGCACGACGTTACCCACGTTGCGGGTGACGAACAGATCGCCGGGCGAGCTTTGGGTGATGAGTTCGGGAACGATGCGCGAGTCGGCACAGGTGATGAACATCGCACGCGGCGCCTGCGCCGTGGCCAGCTTCTTGAACAGCTCTTGCTGCTCCGGGAACACTTCGTGATGGAAATGCAGAAAGCCATCGACGATGTGCCGAAGGGCCTCATCGGCGCTCTCGCAACCTTCGTGGCTGTGGGGGGCTGGAACCTTGTCATGGTCGCGGTCGGGCATACTTCATCCTCTCTGACGGTCGGGCCATAGGGTTAACAGGTGAAATACCGAACCTGATGCTACACCCAACCTGGTAATGCGGGAATCTGGGACCCTACGGGTCGTTCGCTAGTGAAACTACCGGGTCAAACTTAATTGAACCTGAATAAGAGATATTCAACATTTTAAAGATTGCAATCAGACACGTCCTAAATCTTTACCCATTGGATACTGGCTATTGCACACCATTTTTGAAGGCAAGCCTCCTCGCTACAGGTGGGGCTGGACATCAGAGCAGTGACATTTGCTGCCCCGGCGGGCAGAACGCCGTGCAGTCCAGCCGATAGCCCTCGCGGCGCTCCAGGCCGAAACGCTTGATCGCTTTGGCGAAACGCTGGGCCAGCAATTGCGCGAACACGCCCTCGCCGCGCATCCGGCTGCCAAAGCGGCTGTCGTAAAGCTCGCCGCCGCGACTTTGGCGGATCAGACTCAATACGTGTTCGGCGCGCTGCGGGTAATGGGCATGCAGCCACTCCTCGAACAGCGGCGCCACCTCCAACGGCAGCCTCAGCATCATGTAGTTGGCACTCACCGCGCCGGCCGCGTGGGCCTCGGCCAGCAGGTGCTCCAACTCCATATCGTTGATCATCGGAATCATCGGCGAACACAGCACCCCCACCGGGATACCGGCTTCACGCATTACGCGTATGGCCCGCAGACGCGCCTTGGGGGCCGCTGCGCGGGGTTCGAGAATGCGTTTGAGCTCGTCGTCCAGCGTGGTCAGGCTGATCATCACCGACACCAGCCGCTGCTCGGCCAGCTGCTTGAGCAGGTCGAGATCGCGCAAAATCAACGAGCCCTTGGTGACAATGGTCACCGGATGCCGATAGCGCAGCAGCACTTCAAGCAGTTGCCGGGTCAGGCGTTGCTCGCGCTCGATCGGCTGATAAGGGTCGGTGTTGGAGCCCAGGTTGATGGGCGCGCACACATACCCGCGCTTGCTCAATTGCTGTTCGAGCAAGTCGGCGGCGTTGGTCTTGGCGATCAGGCGGGTCTCGAAATCCAGACCCGGGGACATGTCCCAATAGGCGTGGCTGGGCCTGGCGTAGCAATAGATACAGCCATGCTCGCAGCCGCGGTAGGGATTGATGGAGCGGTCGAAGGGCAGGTCCGGGGACTGGTTGCGGGTGATGATGGTCTTGGCGGTCTCGAACATCACCTCGGTGCCCTGCGTGACCGGCGCCTCCTGGTGCCAGCCGTCGTCCTCGGCCACGGAGCGGTTAGGCGCGAAGCGGTTGTGAGGATTGCTCGCGGTGCCGCGCCCGCGGGGAGGGAGAAAGGATGACATAGGGCGCTCCAGACTGTACAGGCATACAGTATAGCGAAGGTCTGCCATCGACAAGGCGCCAGCCAGCGGAAAAACGGCTAACGCTTTAACCGCACGGCCCTCGGCCTTACCGAGGGCCGCCGGGTGTCAGCCTGCCAGCCCCATATTGACCAATAACGCCTCGATCCCCGGCCGCCGACCAGTGAACCGCTCCAGCAGTTGGCCAATCGGCAGTGTCCCGCCTTTGCTCAGAATCAACTCGCGCAGTTGCTCGCCAACCTGCGCCGACATCACCCCTTCGCGCCGAAAACGCGCGAATGTTTCAGCCGCAAGCACCTGTGACCACACATAGGTGTAATAACCCGAGGCATAGTCTTCAGTGCCGAACAGATGAATAAATGAGTGGGCATAACGCACGGCCGCTGGCACGGGTAGCACCTGCACCGCGGCGGCCACACTGTCCAGCACCGGCATCAGCACCGGCTCGCGTGGCTGCATGTGCAGACGCAGGTCCAGCAGCGAGAACTCGATCTGCTGCAACATCTGCGTGGCCTGGAACGCGCGTCGCGAGGCCAGCACGCGGCCCAGAAATTCTTCGGCAATCGGCTCGCCGGTCAGCCTGTGTGCCGACATCAGCGCAACGCTCGATGGCTCCTGCGCCCATAACTCGAACAAGCTGCTGGGGAACTCGACTGCATCCTCGGCCACACCCTTGATGCCTGCAACGCTGCCATGGTCGACCTGGGTCAGCACATGATGCAGCGCATGGCCAAACTCGTGCAGCAGGTTCACCAACTGAATCAGGCTCAGCCGCGCGTCGTCATCGCCGGGCTTGATGAAGTCGCAGCTCAGGTGCGCCAAAGGCAGTTGCAGGCTGCCATCGGCGAATCGATGCCGGTCGCGCAAGCCTTGCATCCAGATACCCGGCGACTTGCCAACGCGCGGGTAGAGATCGAAGTAGACGTAACCCAGCGTTGCGTCACCGGCCTGCAACTCGAAAACCCTGACATCGCTATGCCAGGTATCGGCATCCTCTACTTCGCCCATTCTTACATCGAACAGTTGCTGTACCAGAGAAGCCAGCCCTTGCAGGACTGTCGGTACAGCGAAGTAGTCACGGACCGCCGTTTCGGACACGCCAAAGTGCGCCCGACGATACAGCTCCTGATAGTAATCGATGTCCCAGGCTTGCAGTTCCGGGGCGCCGGCGTGCTCGGCCAAATCGCGCAGTTGCTCTAGCTCCGCCTGGGCCGCCGGCCGAATTTCGGCCAGCAAGGCCAGTAACAAGCGCTCGACGTCTCGCGGCGTATCGAACATGCGGGTGGCCATCGCTCGCTGGGCGTAGCTTTCATGCCCCAGCAGATTGGCCAGTTCGAGCCGCGCGGCAAGAATGCGCTCGATGACCGGGCCGTTGTCCGGGGCGCCCACCGACGGGCTCTGGTCCGAGGCCTGGGAGTAATACGCCAGATAGACTTCTTCGCGCAACGCACGGCTGTGAGCATGGGACAGCACGTCCCTGACCAAGGGTGTGCCGAGTGTCAGGCGCCAACCCGCAGCACCCTGCTGCGATGCTTCGTCGGCGAGGGCCTGGCGCTGAACGGCGGTGAGCCCGGCCAGGTCTGTTTCATCGCTGAAATCCTTGAACCAGGCCTCGTGAGCTGCCTGGGCATTTTGGCCAAAACGTTGGAACAGCGTGTTGAGCTCCAGCTGCAAGCCCTGCATGCGGTAGCGCACCTGCTGCTCGTAGCCGATACCGGACAACCTAGCGTCCCTGAGCCAATAGGTCAGGGCATAGTGACGCTCAGGGGAATACCCGGCAGCAGCAGGGCTCTGCTGCAGTTTTTGCAGCAGGCCAAACAGGCTGGCGTTCTGCCGCAGCGCGGTTTGATAGAGGATGACCTGCCTCATGCCAGACTCATAAGCCTCAGCCAGTGCACCCTGATCGGCTTCGTCGGCCAGCCGGGCAAGGGGCATGATCAGCGCCAGCAAGCGCTGGTCCATATCTTCCAAAGGCTGCATCAGGCCTTCCCAGGTGGGCTCGACCTGTTGTTCGATGAGGATATGCGAGAGCTGTTCGAGGTTGCGCTTGAGCAGTTGCTGGATCGCCGGGCCGACCTGTTCGGCACGGATCCGACTGAAAGGGGGAAGGGCGTGAGAGCTGAGCAGCGGGTTGTCGTTCATGTTCGTGTCCATTCGAGTGGGGCACCAGAATGGGGACGCGCAAGGGGTGATCGGTATTGGCCATATACCGCAGATGAATCAATGAAAACGGCAGCCCAAGGCTGCCGTTTTCAGGGTATCACTCAGCGGGTTTTTTCAGCTTCGGATTCGGGAAGAACTGCACGACCTGGACTTTCGGATTGGCCACCTTCGGCGCCGGCTTGTTGACCCGCGTCCCCAGTTCGCTCGGCACCGAGTTGCCTTGCTCGTTGAGGGTGTCGGCATAGCCACAGGCCACACATTCCCGGTGAGGAACGTCATCGACGCTCCACATCATCAGTTTGTCCGGCTCGCTGCACGCCGGGCACACTGCCCCGGCGATAAAGCGCTTCTTGGTGATCATGCCGCCGCGTCCTCGCTCAAGCCGCTATGGCGCAGCAACGCATCGATGGAAGGCTCGCGACCGCGGAAGTCGACGAACAGCACCATCGGCGCCTGAGAACCGCCGCGGGCCAGGATGGCTTCACGGAAGGCACGCCCTGTCTGCTCGTTGAGCACGCCTTCTTCCTCGAACTTGGAGAACGCATCTGCCGACAGCACTTCAGCCCATTTGTAGCTGTAGTAACCCGCCGCGTAACCGCCGGCGAAGATGTGCGCGAAGCTGTTCGGGAAGCGGTTGTAGGCCGGTGGACGCATGACCGAGACTTCGTCGCGAATACCTTCCAGCACTTGCGCCACGCTGCGACCATCGCCGTGGGTGGCGTGCATCTCGAAGTCGAACAGCGAGAACTCCAGTTGGCGGACCATCATCAAGCCGGACTGGAAGTTCTTGGCGGCGAGCATTTTTTCCAGCAGGTCCTGGGGCAAGGCTTCGCCGGTCTCGTAGTGACCAGAGATCAGCGCCAGGCCCTCGGGCTCCCAGCACCAGTTTTCCATGAACTGGCTCGGCAGCTCGACCGCATCCCAGGCCACGCCGTTGATGCCGGATACCCCAGCATGCTCGACGCGGGTCAGCAGGTGATGCAGGCCATGGCCGAATTCGTGGAACAGCGTGGTGACTTCATCGTGGGTCAGCAGCGCGGGCTTGCCGGCATCGGCGGGGGTGAAGTTGCACACCAGATTGGCCACCGGACTCTGCAACACGCCGTCCAGGGTGCGGCGACGATCGCGGGCGCCGTCCATCCAGGCCCCGCCACGCTTGTTGGCGCGGGCATACAGGTCGAAGAAGAAGCGCCCGACGTGCTGGCCGTTTTCCTTGATCTCGAACAGACGTACGTCCGGGTGCCAGGTGTCGAAGCCTTTTTGCTCGGCAATCTCGATGCCGTACAAGCGTTGCACGATAGAGAACAGACCGCCGAGCACCTTGTCGATCGGGAAGTACGCACGCAAGGCATCCTGCGACACGCTGTAGCGCTGCTCGCGCAGTTTTTCGCCGTAGAAGCCGCTGTCCCAGCTTTGCAGATCGGCGCAGCCCTGCTCGGCGGCATAGGCCCGCAGCTGTTGCAGGTCCTGCGCAGCGAACGGCTTGCTGCGCTTGGCCAGATCGCGCAGGAAGCTCAGCACCTGATCGCTGGACTCGGCCATCTTGGTGGCCAGGCTCAGTTCGGCGAAGTTGGCGTAGCCCAGCAGGCTGGCCAGCTCCTGGCGCAGGTCGAGGATCTGCTCCATGACCGGGCCGTTGTCGTTCTGGCCGGCATTCGGGCCCTGGTCCGAGGCGCGGGTGCAGTAGGCCGCGTAGACCTCTTCACGCAGTGCGCGGTCATGGGCGTAGGTCATCACCGCGTAGTAGCTGGGGAACTCGAGGTTGATCAGCCAGCCGTCGAGGTCCTTGGCCTTGGCCGCCGCGGCCATTTGCGCCTTGGCCGAGTCGGTCAGGCCGGCGAGCTTGGCCTCGTCAGTGACGTGCTTGGTCCAGGCCTGAGTGGCGTCCAGCAACTGGTTGGAGAATTTGCTGCCCAGCTCCGAGAGGGTACTCTGCACTTCGGCATAGCGCTTCTGCTGCTCAGGCGGCAGATCGATGCCCGACAGGCGGAAATCGCGCAGCGAATGCTCGAGGATGGTTTTCTGGGCGATGTCGAAGCCCGCCGCTTCAGGGCCATTGGCCAGTGCTTCGAAGGCCTGGAACAGCTGGCGATTCTGGCCCATCTCGGTGGAGTAGGCGCTCAGTGCGGGCAGGCAGCCTTCGTAGGCCTGGCGCAGTTCAGGGCTGTTGCACACGGCATTGAGGTGGCTGACCGGGCTCCAGGCGGCACCCAAACGGTCGTTGAGTTCGTCCATGGCCAGCACCAGGCCGGCCCAGGTCGGTTGGCTGCCCTGGTTGGCCAGCAGCTCGGCGATGGCTTTGCGGTTGTCGGCCAGGATCTGTTCAATCGCTGGTTGCACGTGCTCTGGACGGATCGCAGAGAACGGTGGCAGGTCGTAGGACTGCAGAAGCGGATTGTTCGCGCTCACGATTAAACACCTTGGCTGAGAAGAAACACTGGGACATCTTAATTACAATCGACGCTGACCGCAGCTATCGCTATCAAAGAAGGAGACTATCGTGGCCATTCGTACATTCCACAAGCACACCCCAGCGCTGGGCGAGCGGGTCTTCGTCGACCGCTCGGCGGTGGTCATCGGCGATGTCGAACTGGGCGCCGACAGCTCGGTGTGGCCACTGACGGTAATCCGCGGCGACATGCACCGCATTCGGATCGGCCAGCGCACCAGCGTGCAGGACGCGAGCGTGTTGCACATCACCCATGCGGGGCCGTTCAATCCGGAGGGCTTCCCCCTGATCATCGGCGACGACGTGACCATCGGCCACAAGGTCATGCTCCACGGTTGCACTCTGGGCAGTCGCATTCTGGTGGGCATGGGCAGCACCGTGATGGACGGCGCAGTGGTCGAGGACGAGGTGATCATCGGCGCCGGCAGCCTGGTGCCGCCGGGCAAGCGGCTGGAGAGTGGCTATCTCTACGTCGGCAGCCCGGTCAAACAGGCACGGCCTTTGACCGACAAGGAGCGGGCGTTCTTTACCTACACCGCAGGCAACTACGTGAAGCTCAAGGACCAACATCTGGCCGAAGGCTTCGACCAGAGCGAATAAGATCGGGACCCTCATGCATTATCAAAATATTCTGTTCGACCTCGATGGCACGCTGACCGACCCGCGCCTGGGCATCACCCGCTCGGTGCAGTATGCGCTGGCCAAGCTGGGTATCGACGAGCCGGACCTGGTGGCGCTGGAGCATTTTATCGGACCGCCGCTGCTGGAGCAGTTCATGCTTGCCTATGGCTTCGACGAGGCGCGGGGCTGGGAGGCGCTGAATCATTATCGTGATCGCTTCAAAGTGACCGGCATTTACGAAAACCAGGTGTTCGATGGCGTCGTGGACTTGCTGGAGACCTTGGTAGCGCAGGGCAGACACCTGTATATCGCCACTTCCAAACCGTGGGAATTCGCCCGCGAGATCGCCCGACATTTCGACTTCGCTCGGCATTTCAAGGTGATCTACGGCAGCGAGCTGGACGGCACACGGACCAACAAGGTCGAGCTGATTAGGCACATTCTCGAGCAGGAACGGCTCGATCCCGTGCATACCTTGATGATTGGCGACCGCAAGCATGATTTGATCGGTGGCAAGCTCAACGGCCTGGATGTAGCGGCGGTGGGGTATGGGTTTGGCAGTCGGGAAGAGCTGCAGGCCGAGCAGCCGACTTGGCATTTCGAGACGTTGGCCGAGTTGCGTGGCGCGTTCCTGCAAATGCCATAGGCCAGCGGCGAGCTCACGGCCCCTTCGCGAGCAGAACTCACTCCCACAGGTGAATGCGGCCAACGTGGGAGCGGGCTCTGCCCGCGAAGGGGCCATCAGCCTCAGCGCATCAATTGCTGGAGGAATGCCTTGCGCTCATCCGCCGGCAACCCGCCCAGGCGTCGGACCTCAGTGTAGAACGCCGGCCAGTCACCGTTCACCTGCTTGAACACCTGCGCAAACGCCGGCACGTACTGGTCGTACAGCCCGAACGGCAGCAACTTCGCATTGTTCAACGGCGAATACACCCAAGCGTCGAACCGGCCCTTGCCGCCCCATTGGCTGACCTTGAGCGCTTCATACTGCTGGCGCATGTGCGCAAACTCGGCTGCCTTGGCACTGCGCATGGCATCGCGGGTCAATGGCTGCGCATAAAGTTGCTGAAGTCGCTCGCGAGTCTCGAGCACCAGCTGGGTGAACTGATCAAGCTGACGGTTCAGATCCACGTCAGCCGGTGCCAGCCCACGCGCTGCGCGCCACTGCCTGGTGCCTTCCTGCTCGACAAAGGTGGCGTAGGACTCGTTGAATTCGGTGTCGTTCTTCACGTAGAAATTCTGATGAGCCAGCTCGTGGAAAATCAGCGTGGCGAGGCGCTCATCGCCCCAGGTCATCATCGAGCTGATGATGGGGTCATCGAACCAGCCCAGGGTCGAATAGGCCTCTACGCCCCCCACATAGACATCCATGCCCTGCTGGCGCTGTAACGCCGCCGCCCCTCGAGCCGCGCCCTGGCTGTAATACCCGCGGTATGCCACGCAGCCGGCGATAGGGAAGCAGTGGGTTTGCGGATTGAGGGAAAACTCCGCCGTCGCGAACACGTTCCACACCACTGACGGTCTATGGATATCCACATACAACCGATAGCTGCGGTTATCCGGCAGATGCAGTTGCTGGCTGGCGAAATCCCGCGCCGCCTGAGAGCGCTCGAGGCGCGCGCGCAACCTGGCGTCGGTGGCTGGATCAGCGATGACGGCGGTCACCGGCTGCCGCCCACGCAACAGCTGCCACTGGCCGTCCGCCAGCTGCCCGTAATAGCTCAGGGTGGAGCAACCACTGAGCAGCCCGAGGAGCGCCAAGGGAACCAACACCCGAAAAAAAAGGTCGAGTGAGCCAAGGTTTGAGCGTACCAACGAAAAAAATCCCATCTGCGCCATCGGTTGTCCCGCTCTATGTACAAAATCCGTCCGCGTTGTCAGTTACGACGCTATAGGCGGGCAGGGCACCATGTTGCCTCTTCGGAGTTTTGCCATGCGTGAAATATTGTTCGTCTGTACGGTGGTGGCCATGCTGTCCGGCTGCAGCACCCTGCCCGATCCCGATCCTAATCAAGCCTGGATCGACCTGCACCCCAAGGCAGACACCTCGCTGCGTGCTGAACAAGTGGATGCCCATGACTGGACCGACAAACGTTATTTCGAAGTACAACCCGGCAGCCATGAACTCAAAGTACGCTATCAGTTTGCCGTCGACCCCACCAATATCGGCCCCAACAGCGAAACCCTGTGGCGCGACTGCCAGATGAGCCTGAACTTCAAGACCTTCAATGCGGGCGAGCGCTATGAGCTGGAAGCCGGCAGCCTGGGCTTTCAGCCGTGGGCAAAACTCTATGACCAGCAGCGCAAGGTAGTTGGCCAGGCCAAACCGACCGGGTGCCAGAGCGCTTGAGGTAGCGGGGAGACCAAGCCTAGGTTAAGCACAAGAGGTGCAGCGATGCTGTGGACCTACTAGCGACCAGCGCCCGCTACCACAGGAGGGTCGTGGGGCTTGAGCGGTGATATGCTTCGAACATCACCTGCGGAGTCCGCCATGCGCCACCTGCTTCCCCTGTCACTGGTCAGCTTGCTGAGCGCTTGCGCGTTACCGCCGCTGCCGCCCGAAAATCCGCAAATGGCCTGGATCGACCTCTACACCCAGACTGGCCGACTGGTCATGGCCGAGCGCTTGGACGGCAAACGCCTGGATGACGGCCGTTACTTTCAGGTCACCCCTGGGCCGCACACCTTGCTGATTCGCTTCGATTACGAGGTCACCTGGGGGGCGAGATGGAACGATCCGCAATACCGTACCTGCTACATGCGCGTGGAATATCCGAACTTCAAGGCCGGTCAACGGTATCGTCTGGAAGGATGGGTGCTGGGGATTTCGCCTGAGGCAAGGCTGCACGATGCCAGTGGCGCTATCGTCGGTGACGACAATCAGCAAAGCTGTCTGTATTGACTGCAGCGGCTACAGGGTCAGCGATCGTTCTTTTGGTAGATGATCTTCATGCGGCCAAAGTTGCAGGACCCGACGATCATCGCCGGATCCTGGCTCTTGGCTTCTTCGGCGGTGATGATCTCCAACGTGTAAGACGTCACGCCTTGCGCCTGAATCTTGGCCTCGATCTCGGCCTTCAAATCCTCGCACGCCTTGGGCGCCGCCAGCGCGTTGCCGGCCACAATCATCAACCCGAGCGCCAACCACACCCGCCTGTGGGAGCGGGCTGTGCCCGCGTAGAGGCCACCACGAACAACCGAACGATCGGCTAGCGTGACTGGGCCTCGCACCACACCGAGGTGTTCGCTTCGTGGGCAGGACCCACTCCCACAGACAGGCTCATTCATCACAGCAGTGTTGCATCCAGGCTGATCTCGGCACCCTTGAGCACCTTGGATACTGGGCAACCCGCCTTGGCCTTGTTGGCCAGCTCAAGGAACTGCTCTTGCGTAGCGCCTGGCACTTTAGCCTTGAGAATCAGGTGCACAGCAGTGATGGCGAAACCATCTGCCTGCTTGTCCAACGTCACTTCAGCGGTCGTGTCGATACGTTCTGGAGTCAGATTTGCCTCGCCCAGAATCATCGACAGCGCCATCGAGAAGCAGCCCGCATGAGCGGCGCCGATCAATTCTTCCGGATTGGTACCGGGCACGCCTTCGAAGCGTGTATTGAAACCATAGGGAGTGTTGCGCAGCGCGCCGCTTTCCGTAGAAATCTGGCCTTTGCCCTGCTTCAGATCACCTTCCCAAATTGCCGATGCTGTCTTTTTCATGAAAACCTCCGTAAGGGTCGCACTCGAAAATAAGTACCGTCACCCTATTCAGAGGTGACGCTCGTCAGCAAGTTCAGACCGATTGCAAAGCAGGTATTGAATTAGGTGGATATGCCCATATCATGAACCCACGCCTGTGACGCGATGATCACACGGTCATGCGCCCTGGTAACTGTCGGGGTGCATCGACCCAGCAGAGGATGTTCAAGCCTTATGAAACGACTCGCCGATATCAAGATTTCCACCCTCGACCTGGTGCCCGTGCGCGCCGACAAGGGCGCGGCGCAATCGCTGCGCAACTCGCTGGACCTGGCGCAACACGTCGAGCGCTTCGGCTACAACCGCTTCTGGGTGGCCGAACACCACAACATGGACGGCATCGCCAGCTCGGCCACCTCGGTGTTGCTGGGGTATCTGGCCGGCGGCACCTCGACCATCCGCGTCGGTAGCGGCGGGGTGATGCTGCCCAACCACGCGCCGCTGGTGATCGCCGAACAGTTCGGCACGCTCGAAAGCCTGTATCCGGGCCGTATCGACCTGGGCCTGGGCCGCGCGCCTGGTTCGGATCAGATGACCGCCCGCGCCCTGCGCCGCGAGCGCTCTGGCAGCTCCGACGACTTTCCTGATGACGTCGCCGAACTGATCGAATACCTGGGCCCGCGCTTCCCCGAGCAAAAGGTCATCGCCGTACCGGGCAGTGATACCAACATCCCCATCTGGCTGCTGGGTTCAAGCCTGTTCAGCGCCCAGCTGGCAGGCATGCGCGGCTTGCCCTATGCCTTCGCCTCGCACTTCGCACCGCGCTACATGCACGAGGCGATCCGCGTGTATCGCAACCACTTCCAGCCTTCCGCCGTGCTCGACGAGCCCTACGTGATGCTCGGGGTGCCGTTGGTGGTGGCCGAGACGGACGAGCGCGCGGAATATCTGGCGACGTCGGTGTACCGGCGCATCCTCAACCTCATGCGTGGCAAGAGCTTGATGCAACAGCCACCGGTGGAATCGATGGAAGGCCTGTGGCTGCCCCACGAGCGCGAGGCGGTAGGGGACTTCCTCGGCCTGGCGATGATCGGCAGCCCGGCCAAGGTTCGCGCCAAGTTGGAAGTATTGGTCGAGCAAACCCAGGCAGACGAACTGATCTTTACCTGCGATCTGTACGAACACGCCGACCGGATTCGCTCGTTCGAGTTGCTGGCGCAGGCGGTCAGGGGCTGAAATATGGCCATGCAGGGCTGGCCTCTTCGCGGGCAAGCCTTGCTCCCACAGGGGTACGACTTCTCTGTGGGAGCAAGGCTTGCCCGCGAAAGGGCCCCTGAGCCATCCATATTCCAGCACCTCACACAGCAAAAAGCCGGCATCCAAGCCGGTTTTTCTGCATCTGAATCATCAGCCTTTCTTGTACACGATCTCTTTGCTGCCTGCCTCGCAAGTCCCGACCACTTTGGCATCCGCTCCTGCGCCCTTGGCGACTACGTCAAGCGAGTAGCCCGACGCACCTTTGGCCTTGATCTTGGCGTCGATCTCGCCCTTGAGGTCATCACACGACTTGCCTGCCGCAAATGCGCCACTGGCAATACTCAACAAACTTACCGCCAACAGAAACTTCTTCATCGGTCACATTCCCTGGTCGGATCAAACAATAAAATGGGCGCCTCCCGAATTTGGTCAGCGCCCGCTACTTGTAGCCGAATAAACCCACCTCAGCCAGCCCGAAATATCGGGCGCTGATGTAGGGAATTTCCGATCAGCTGTGCTCGATGCGGAAGCCGACCTTCAACGTCACCTGAAAGTGCGCCGCGCGCCCAGCCTCGATGTGGCCTCGGGTCTCGGTGACTTCAAACCATTCCAGATTTTTCAGGCTCTTACTGGCCTCGGCCAGGGCATTGTTGATCGCATCTTCGATGCTGGTCGGCGAGGAGCCGACGAGTTCGATCTTCTTGTACGTGTGATGGTCGCTCATGGTGGTTCTCCCTAGTGGTCTGATTTCAGCGTGACAGCGCTGTGGTCTTGTACATCTGTGGGGAAATACACGGGAAAAGTTCACCCGCACTGCACTTTCTGCACAGCGCGCAGTCGGAAACTACACCGCAACTCATCCCCAAGGAGAAGTCACCATGGCCAATACTTCGTTACGCAAAGCCTCGCTGCAGAGCATGGAAGCCGAAATCGAAAGCCTGCTCAAGTCACTGGAGAGCCTGAAGGAGGACGCGTCCGGAGAGTCGTTGAAAACCCTCAAGGCGCTCAAGGCCAATGCCGAGAATGCCCTCAAGCACTCGCGTCATCTGCTCAGCGATGTCTATGAAGAAGTGAAAGTCAAAACCCGCGAAACCAGCGTCGCCACCCGCGACTACGCTCAGGAACACCCGTGGACCACCGCTGGTGTGGCCGTCGGCGCGCTCGGCCTGTTGGCTGCGTACCTGATCACCAAGCGTGACTGAATTCGGTAATACGCCGTACCCGTGACGATGCTCTCAGGGCCCGGTCGCGAGCAAGCTTTGGTCCCGCGCTGCAAATAGTTACAGCAGCGAGCAACTGCAGGAGCACGGCTTGCCCGCGAAGGCGTCTTAGGCATCACACGGGCTGGCGCTGCAACTCGGCTTTGAGCCACTGCGCCAGTTGCTGCGCGCGCCCATCTGCGGCGCGCCGCGGCACCCACAACGCCAGGCGGGCTGGGGTTTCAGTAAATCCCCAAGGCGCTGCCAGCCGACCTGCATTCAAGTCGTCCGCCACCAATGGCTCGGGCGCAATCGCGATCCCCAGTCCGGCGACCGCCGCTTCCAGCAAATAATACAGATGCTCGAACGCTTGCCCGTAACGCAGCGCGTCGACCGCTATGCCATTTTGCTGCGCCCAACTGGGCCATGCCTGCAACCGCGAGGTGGTCTGCAGCAGCGTCTCGTACTGCAACGCGCTGACCGGTGCCCCGCGCAGCCGTTCGAAGCCGACGAAGCGCGGGCTGACTACCGGGCCGATACGCTCGCTGGCCAGCTCGAATATCTGCATGTCCGCGGGCCACGGCGGCTCGGCGAATACCAGCAAGGCGTCGAGCCCGGGCCGGCGCGGATCGAGATCACCTTCCCCGGCAGACAGGTGCAGGCGCAGATCCGGCAAGTCAGCATTCAAGCGCCCCAGCCGCGGAATGAACCAGCGTGCCAACAGGCTGCCGGAACAGCCCAGCACAAATGGCGCGTCGGCACTGCCTTGGCTGATCTCGCTGCATACGCCGCGCAAACGCTCGAACGCATCGCTGCTGGCGTCACGTAAGCGCACACCGGCATCTGTGAGTTTAACGCCGCGCCCATCCTTGCTGAACAAGGCCACGCCCAGATGCTCTTCAAGCACCTTGATCTGGCGGCTGACGGCGCCATGGGTCACATGCAACTGTTCACCCGCCAGGCTGACGCTGTTCAGCCGGGCGGCGGCTTCGAAGGCCCGCAGGGCATTCAGAGGGGGGAGGTCACGGCTCATGATGATATGTGAGGTTTCCTGACAGGTTGCGGCAATCTTATCGGTTTTCATCTGCTCGCGGGGTGACTACAGTTATTCCCATCGACATTTGATGTCCAACCTCTTTCTTGATCACTGGAGCGTTCCATGACCCAGAGCAATTTGCGCAACGGCCCCGACGCCAACGGCCTGTTCGGTGCATTCGGCGGCCGCTACGTAGCCGAAACCCTGATGCCACTGGTGCTGGACCTGGCCCGCGAATACGAGGCGGCCAAGGTCGATCCTGAATTCCTCGAGCAGCTGGCGTATTTTCAGCGCGACTATATCGGCCGTCCGAACCCCCTGTATTTCGCCGAACGCCTGACCGAGCACCTGGGTGGCGCGAAAATCTTCTTCAAACGTGAAGAACTCAACCACACTGGCGCCCACAAGGTGAACAACTGCATCGGCCAGGTGCTGTTGGCCAAGCGCATGGGCAAAAAACGCCTGATCGCCGAAACCGGCGCCGGCATGCACGGCGTGGCCACCGCCACCGTCGCCGCGCGTTTCGGCCTGCCTTGCGTGATCTACATGGGTGCCACCGACATCGAGCGCCAGCAGGCCAACGTGTTCCGCATGAAGCTGCTGGGCGCCGAGATCGTCCCGGTCACCTCTGGCACCGGCACCCTCAAGGACGCCATGAACGACGCCCTGCGTGACTGGGTCACCAACGTCGAAGACACCTTCTACCTGATCGGCACCGTCGCCGGCCCGCACCCTTACCCGGCCATGGTTCGCGACTTCCAGTCGATCATCGGCAAGGAAACCAAAGAGCAGATGCAGGAGAAGGAAGGCCGTCTGCCCGACAGCCTGATCGCCTGCGTGGGCGGTGGCTCGAACGCCATGGGCCTGTTCCACCCGTTCCTGGATGACGCCAGCGTCGAAATCATCGGCGTCGAAGCCGCCGGCCACGGCGTCGAATCCGGCAAACACGCGGCCAGCCTGAACGGCGGCGTGCCGGGCGTACTGCACGGCAACCGCACCTACCTGCTGCAGGACGACGACGGCCAGATCACCGACGCCCATTCGATCTCGGCCGGCCTCGATTACCCGGGCATCGGCCCCGAGCACGCCTGGTTGCATGAGATCAAGCGCGTCAACTACACCAGCATCACCGACGACGAAGCCCTGGCCGCGTTCCACACCAGCTGCCGTCTGGAAGGCATCATCCCGGCGCTGGAAACCGCTCACGCTCTGGCCGAAGTGATCAAGCGCGCGCCGACCCTGCCCAAGGACCACCTCATGGTCGTGTGCCTGTCGGGCCGTGGCGACAAGGACATGCAAACCGTCATGAACCACATGGCCGCTACCCAGGAGAAATCGGTATGAGCCGCCTTGAACAACGCTTCGCCGACCTCAAGGCCGAAGGCCGCGCCGCGCTGGTGACCTTCGTGACCGCCGGCGACCCTGGCTACGATGCATCGCTGGCGATCCTCAAGGGCCTGCCAGCCGCTGGCGCCGACGTCATCGAGCTGGGCATGCCCTTCACCGACCCGATGGCCGACGGCATCGCCATTCAGCTGGCGACCTTGCGCGCCTTGGAAGCCGGGCAGACTCTGGCGAAAACCTTGAAGATGGTCCGCGAGTTCCGCGTCGACGACAGCACCACGCCGATCGTGCTGATGGGTTACTACAACCCCATCCACCGCTTTGGCGTCGAGGCATTCGTCGCCGAGGCCAAGGCTGCTGGCGTCGATGGCCTGATCATCGTCGACCTGCCACCGGAGCACGATGCCGAGCTGGCGACCCCGGCCCAGGCTTCCGGTATCGACTTCATCCGCCTGACCACCCCGACCACGGATGACGTACGTCTGCCCACCGTGCTCGAGCGCAGCTCAGGCTTCGTCTACTACGTCTCCGTAGCGGGCGTGACCGGTGCCGGCTCCGCCACCAGCGATCAGGTCAGCAGCGCCATCGAGCGCCTGCGCCGCCATACCGACCTGCCGATCAGCGTCGGCTTCGGTATCCGCACCCCCGAGCAGGCCGCAGCAATAGCGCGCCTGGCCGACGGCGTGGTAGTCGGCTCGGCACTGGTCGACAAGGTCGCTAAAGCGGCCAATGCCGATCAAGCGGTCGACGATGTACTGACACTGTGCAAGGCCCTGGCCGACGGCGTGCGTAAAGCCCGCGTCAGACAAGCGTAAAGTTCCTGATACAAAGGAATTAGCCCCTGTTTTCAGGGACTAACGCTGCAAGAACAAAGGGAGGTCGCTTTGGGCGGCCTCCCTTTTTTGCTGTTAGTGCCTGAGGATACATTTGATGAAATTGCCAAAACCGCTGATCGCTGCCATGGGTATCGTGCTGGTTGGTGTGACCCCGCTGTTGCAAGCGGCTCCAGGGCCGGATGATCGCGGCCAGGGTGGTGGTGAGCAACATCAGCAAGGACCGCAGGGTCAGCAAGGTCAGCAGCAACAGCAGAATCACGGCCACCAGGGCGGGGGCAACGGCGCCGGTCACGGCAATCAGCAAAGCAACCGCGGCAATCAGGGTGGCAACCGTCCGCCGCAAGACTTCGGTCCGGTGCGCCAGACCATCTCGCAAAACCGTGGCAGCTTCGGTCGCGGCAACCCGCTGCCACCGAACATCCACGTCGAACGCGGTCGTCCATTGCCACGCGGTTACGGCCGTCCGCTGGACGCCGGTGCACTGCGCCACCTGCCGCACTATGATGGCTACCAATGGCGCCGGCTGGGCAGCGACGTAGTGCTGGTCGCGATCGGAACCGGCCTGGTCTACGAGATTCTGGACAACGTGCTGAACTGACCTCACTCTGCGACGTACCGACGCGTCGAACCGATCCCTGTAGCGAGGGGGCTTGCCCCCTCGCTACAAGTGCATTTCGTTACCCGAAAATACTCAGATCCAACGGTCTTACCGCCCCCATCCAGATGGCATGGTTGGCGTGATCCGCCAGCTCATCGCCCGTTTCCGGGTGCGTAAACACCACCAGTCCATTGCGATTCAACGCCAACCACCCCAACACCGCCCCGATATCCTCGACCGCCACGGTCAACTGGCAGCTCCAGTCCGGATGCGGCCCTACCGGGCGCTCGTGCAGACGGCCCATCTTCAACCCGAACACCCGCACAGCTTCTTCGCATAACGCGCGGGCCTGGGGCAGGGTGCTGGCGTCGTAGTAGATGTGAGCGTGATAGGAGTGGATGGTGGACACGGGGGGAGGACCTCGGTGGAAAAGCGATATCCGCAAGATTATCGGTTTTGTCGAGGCAAAGCATGCTTTGGGGACCAGCGCTTATAGCCTGTACGCCAGCCATAGTGGGACTAGTCGCTATCGTATGTCGTCTCATTCCGACGCGACTGCAGGAAGATTCCATGCAGCCTCAAGAATCAATCCGCAACCACTGGCCACCCACCTGCTCCTCGCGCAGCCACTCCACGAACCGGTCGATCATTTCGCCGCGGCGTTTGCGCTGCGGCAACACCACGTAATAACCCATCGGCGAGCGGGCCGTTTCTTCCACGGGGCGGCACAGCAGGCCTTGTTCGAGCAGCGCGTCTACCAGGTGGCGCCAGCCAATGGCCACGCCCTGGCCGGCAATCGCCGCCTGGATCAGCAAGGTGTAGTTGTCGAAACGCAGCTGGCCCGAGGCGGGTGCCCCTGGGATGTCCAGCGCGCGGAACAGCCCGGTCCAGTCGAACCAGTGATGGCTGCTCTCGCCGCGCAAGTGCAGCAGGGGCAAATCGGCCAATGCAGTCACGGGGAGTGGAGTAGCACGGCCTTCCAGCAATTTTGGACTGCACACGGGGAAGACTTCTTCACCGAACAACCAATGACTTTCACCTTGATTGAAGCGACCGTCGCCGAACAGGATGGCGACGTCGATATCACTGCGCAGCATCGAGTAGCTGCGCTCGCTGGTCACCAGGCTGACGTCGACCTGTGGATAAAGTTGGTGGAAGCCATGCAGGCGCGGCATCAGCCAATAGGCGGCAAAGGCGAAATCGGTGGAGACCTGCAGCACTTCGTGTTGCGATTGCGCAGTGATCCGATGCAAACAGGCATCGATATTCAACAATCCTAGCTGGACCTGCTCGAACAGTAACGCCCCGGCATCAGTCAGTTCGATGCCGCGGTAGACCCGATCAAACAGGCGCGTGGCGAGCTGCTCTTCCAGGCGCTTGATCTGCTGGCTCACCGCCGGCTGGGTGGTGCCCAGCTCCTGCGCCGCCGCAGTGAAGCTGCGGTGCCGCGCTGCGGCCTCGAAGGCGCGCAACAAATCCAGCGACAAGCTGCCGAGGCTCTCGAACATAAGCTGTGCTTATCCTAGTCATTATGTTGCATGGGCTTTACCGCCCCCTGCCTGCAACGGCATCCTGCGGCTCAGCGATATCGCATAACTCTCCACTATGGAACGACGCGAGCCCATGAAGCACAAGAACATTCTTTTCATCATGGCCGACCAGATGGCCGCGCCCCTGCTGCCGTTTTACGCCCCGTCCCCCATCAAAATGCCGCACCTGAGTCGCCTGGCCGAGAAAGGCGTGGTGTTCGATTCCGCCTACTGCAACAGTCCGCTGTGCGCCCCCTCGCGCTTCACCCTGGTCAGCGGCCAGTTGCCCAGCAAGATCGGCGCCTACGACAACGCCGCCGATTTCGCCGCCGACGTGCCCACCTACGCCCATTACCTGCGCCGCCTGGGCTACCACACTGCGTTGTCGGGCAAGATGCACTTTTGCGGTCCGGATCAACTGCACGGTTACGAACAACGCCTGACCAGCGATATCTACCCCGCCGACTACGGCTGGGCAGTGAACTGGGACGAGCCAGATGTGCGCCCGAGCTGGTATCACAACATGGCATCGGTGCTGCAGGCCGGGCCATGCGTGCGCACCAACCAGCTGGATTTCGATGAAGAGGTGGTGTTCAAGGCGCAGCAATATCTGTTCGATCACATCCGCAAAGACGGCGACCAGCCCTTCTGCCTGACCGTGTCGATGACCCATCCGCACGATCCTTACACCATTCCCAAACCGTTCTGGGATCTGTACGCCGACGTAGAAATCCCTTTGCCGCAAAACGTGCCGGGGCAGGATGAACTCGACCCTCATTCCCAGCGCCTGCTCAAAGTCTACGACCTGTGGGACAAACCGCTGCCGCAGCAGAAAATCAGCGATGCCCGCCGCGCCTATTTCGGTGCCTGCAGCTATGTCGACAGCAACGTCGGCAAGCTCTTGCAGACGCTCGAGGACACCGGCCTGATGGACGACACCATCATCGTTTTCTCCGGCGACCATGGCGACATGCTTGGCGAACGCGGCCTTTGGTACAAAATGCACTGGTTCGAGATGTCCGCGCGCGTGCCGCTGCTGGTGTGCGCGCCGGGGCAATTCGAGGCGGGTCGCGTGAGCGCGTCAGTGTCCACCGCTGACTTGCTGCCGACCCTGGTCGAGCTGGCGGGCGGCCAACTGGAGCCCGGCTTGCCGCTCGATGGCCGCTCGTTCGTCGGCCACCTCACCGGCGCTGGCGCTCATGACGAAGTGTTCGGCGAGTATATGGCCGAAGGCACCGTCGGCCCGCTGATGATGATCCGTCGCGGCCCATGGAAATTCATCTACAGCGAAGATGACCCGTGCCTGCTCTATCACCTGGGCGACGACCCTCATGAGCGCGAGGACCTCAGCCAGGCTGCCGGCCAGCGCGACTTGTTCGCGGCCTTCCTCGCCGAAGCGCGGGCCAAATGGGACGTGCCCGCCATCCGCCAACAGGTCCTGGCCAGCCAGCGTCGCCGCCGTTTCGTCGCCCAGTCCCTGACCCAAGGCACACTCAAGAGCTGGGATCACCAGCCGTTCGTGGACGCGAGCCAGCAATACATGCGCAACCATATCGACCTCGATGACCTGGAGCGCAAGGCACGTTATCCACAGCCCAGCCCACTCGAATAACAACACTGCCGACCGTGCACTCTCAATGATCAAAGGGGAAGCTTGATGAAGATATCCACAATCGTCGCCGCCAGCGTCATCGGTCTGGCCAGTGGCGGTGTCTATGCCGCCGAACAGAGCTGCAGCACGGTAAAGATGGCCGATCCGGGCTGGAGCGACATCGCCGCCACCAACGCGGTCGCCACCTTCCTGCTTGAGGGCATGGGTTACCAGACCAAGATCGACACCCTGGCGGTACCGATCGCTTACGGCGGCCTCAAGGACGGCTTGATGGATGTCTTTCTGGGCAACTGGATGCCGGCGCAACAAGGCTTCTACGACAAGTTCATCGCCAACGGTGACGTGGTGCAGCTGACCAAGAATCTGGACGGCACGCAGTTCACGCTGGCCGTTCCGGACTACGTCTACAACGCCGGCGTGCATGACTTTGCCGACCTCAACAAGTTTGCCGACAAGTTCGACAGCAAGATCTACGGGATCGGTTCCGGCGCCCCGGCGAACCTGTCGCTGGCCGAGATCATCAAGAAGAAAGAGTTCAACCTCGGCAGCTGGAAACTGGTGGAGTCGAGCGAGCAGGCGATGCTGTCAGAAGTCGCCCGGGCGGTGAAACGCGAGAAGTTCGTGGTGTTCCTGGGCTGGACGCCGCACCCGATGAACGTGCAGTTCAAGATGCATTACCTGACCGGCGGCGAGCAGTATTTCGGTTCGGCCGGCAGCGTTTACACCTTGACCCGCAAGGGTTACGCGGACGCATGCCCAGGGGTGGCCAAGTTGCTGGGCAACCTGACGTTCACCCTGGAGATGGAAAACAGCATCATGGCGGAGGTGGCGAACAAGAAGGTCAGCAATGCCGTGGCGGTGAAGGACTACATCAAGGCCAATCCAGCCGTGCTGGATAAATGGCTGGAGGGGGTGCAGACCATCGATGGCAAGGATGCGCTGGGAGCGGTGAAGGCGAAGCTCTGAACTGACGGGTCCTTCGCGGGCTCTGCCCGCGAAAGGGCCTGCGAAATCACTGTAGATCTCAGCCCGCCATCTCGGCGCGCAGTGCCTTCAATACCGGCGCCGTATCCACCTCGACCCCGCGCCAGTAGGTGAACGCCACAGCCGCCTGCTCGACCAGCATGCCGAAGCCATCCACCGACAGCTTCGCGCCATGCTCACTGGCCCAACGGCAGAACGGCGTCGGCTCTTTGCCGTACATCATGTCGTAGCACACCGTCACGCCAGGTTCGATCAGACTCGCGGCAATCGGGGGCAACTCGCCGGCCAGGCTCGCCGAGGTGGCATTGATGATGATGTCCACCGACTCTTCCAACCAATCGAAACCACTGGACGCCACCGGCCCGAGTTCGGCGAAGATCTGCGCCAGTTGCTCGGCCTTTTCCACCGTGCGGTTGGCAATGATCAGCGACGCCGGCTCCTGCTCCAGCAACGACTCGATCACCCCACGGACCGCGCCGCCAGCACCCAGCAACAGGATGCGCTTGCCCTTGAGGCTGACCCCGACGTTGACCGTCAGATCGCGCACCAAACCCAGGCCATCGGTGTTGTCGCCGCGCAAACCGCCGTTGTCCAGGCGCGTCAGCATGTTCACCGCACCGGCACGGCGGGCGCGGTCGGTCAGTTGGTCGCAGAGGCGAAAGGCATCCTCCTTGAACGGCACGGTAACGTTGGCACCACGGCCTTGCTTGAAAAAACCCAGGGCGCAGTTGGCGAAGTCTTCGAGCGGCGCCAGCAGGGTGCTGTACTCCAGCTGCTCACCCGTCTGTTCAGCGAACAGGCGGTGGATGGCAGGCGACTTGCTGTGGCCGACCGGGTTACCGAAGACGACGTACTGGTCCATTGGGGCATCCTGAAGAAGGGTGTGATATCCGTGGGAGCGGGCTGCGCCCGCGAAAAATAAAGCGCCGCTGTGGTGGTCAGGTCAAGGCCAGCCAATCGCGATCCTGCAGGAAGTACTCGGTCAGGCGCGCTTCCGGGCTGCCCGGTGCGGCGTGCCAGTCGTAGCCCCAGCGAACCTGTGGGGGCAGCGACATGAGGATCGACTCGGTACGGCCCCCGGACTGCAGGCCGAACAGCGTGCCGCGGTCGTAGACCAGGTTGAATTCCACGTAACGGCCGCGGCGAAACTCCTGAAATTCGCGCTGCCGCGCATCGAACGCCATGGCCTTGCGGCGCTGCACGATCGGCACATAGGCCTCCAGGAAGGCGTCGCCGATGGCGCGCATGAAGGCGAAACTGGTGTCGAAGTCCCATTCGTTGAGATCGTCGAAAAACAGCCCGCCGATACCGCGCGGCTCGTTGCGGTGCTTGATATGGAAGTAGCGATCGCACCAGGCCTTGTAGCGCGGATACACCTCGGCGCCGAAGGGCGCGCAAGCACGCTCGGCTACCCGATGCCAGTGCACGCAGTCTTCTTCATGGGCGTAGTAGGGCGTCAGGTCGAAGCCGCCACCGAACCACCACACCGGCTCTTCGCCGTCTTTTTCAGCGATGAAAAACCGTACGTTGGCGTGGGAAGTCGGCACGTGGGGGTTGTGCGGGTGAATCACCAACGACACGCCCAGCGCCTCGAAGCCGCGCCCGGCGAGCTCCGGGCGATGTGCGCTGGCCGAGGGCGGCAGGCCGCTGCCGAACACGTGGGAAAAATTGACCCCGCCTTTTTCGATCAATGCGCCATTGTCGATGACCCGCGTGCGACCGCCGCCGCCCGCCTCGCGCACCCAGGCGTCTTCGACGAAGCTGCCGCTGCCGTCCTCGCGTTGAAGGGTGGTGCAGATGCGGTCTTGCAGATCGAGCAGGTAGGCTTTGACGGCCTCGGTGCGGGTAGTCATGCGGTCACCATTGATCGGGCGTGTTCTTCGTCATGTGCGGCCGTCCCTGTGGATAACCGCAGCGACGGCAAAATCGGCGCGTAGCATACCACCGCACTATGGCGCGTCGCAGTTGACGTCTGTCGTACAAAGGCGTCCGATAGGGAGTCAGTTCCCAATCGCACAGGAGAATGCAGATGGCCAAACGTATCCAGTTCAGCGCCCACGGCGGCCCGGAAGTACTCGAGTTCGTCGACTTTCAACCTGCCGAACCAGGCCCCCTGGAGGTTCGCGTACGCAACGAGGCCATCGGCCTGAACTACATCGACACCTATTTCCGCAGCGGTTTGTATCCGTTGCCGAGCCTGCCGTCGGGCCTGGGCACCGAAGCTTCAGGCGTGGTGGAAGCGGTAGGCGATCAAGTCACCGCATTCAAGGTGGGCGATCGTGTTGCCCATGCGGGTGGCCCGTTGGGTGCCTATAGCCAGGTGCACGTCGTGCCGGCGGCGGTGCTGGTCAAGCTGCCCGAGAGCGTCAGCTTCGAGCAGGCGGCGGCGGTGATGCTCAAGGGTTTGACCGTGCAGTACCTGTTTCGCCAGACCTACCAGTTGCAGGCCGGCGACACCATTCTGTTCCACGCCGCCGCCGGCGGTGTCGGGTTGATCGCCTGCCAGTGGGCCAAGGCGTTGGGGGTCAAGCTGATCGGCACTGTCAGTTCGCCGGAAAAAGCCGCTCGCGCCAAGGCGGCCGGGGCCTGGGAAGTGATCGACTACAGCCACGAGGACGTCGCCAAGCGGGTGCTGGAGCTGACCGACGGCAAGAAATGCCCCGTGGTGTATGACGGTGTCGGCAAGGACACCTGGGAAGTTTCGCTGGACTGCGTGGCGCCACGGGGCTTGCTGGTGAGCTTCGGTAATGCCTCGGGTGCGGTCAGCGGGGTCAACCTGGGGATCCTGTCCGCGAAGGGCTCGCTGTACGTTACACGCCCGACCCTCGCCACCTATGCGGTGCCAGCGGCTTTGCAGGGCATGGCGGACGAGTTGTTCGAGATGATTGCCAGCGGCAAGATCGATGTCGAGATCAGCCAGCGCTATCCGTTGAGCGAAGCGGCCAAGGCGCAGACGGCGTTGTCTGGGCGCCAGACGATGGGCTCGACGATATTGCTGCCATGATGGGGTGAATCAATCCCGGCCTTTTCGCGAGCAAGCTTTGCTCCCACAGGTGTACGGCTCAGGTACGGTTTGCACTGTGGGAGCGGGCTGTGCCCGCGAAGCGTTTCAGGGCCGCACCACCTCACCCGTGACCAGATCGCGGATCACGCTCGGGCTCTTGCGCCCACCCAGTGCCCCGCCCAGCACCAGATCCACCTGACCGCGAAAGTACTGCTCCACCCGCAAGCGCGTGCGCGCAGGGGGGCGTCCTTGTGGATTGGCCGAGGTCGAAATCAGCGGCCCCACCAACGCACACAGTTCACGCACCAACGGATGGTCACTGACCCGCAGCGCGACCGTGTCATGGTCGCCGGTCACCCACTCGGGCAGCAGCCCCTGATGCGGCACCAGCCAGGTATTAGGTCCGGGCCAGGTGCTGGACATTTGGTCCAGCCAGGTCTCGGGGAAATCCTCGAACAGAAAATCGAACTGACGGATGTTATCCGCAACCACGATCAAACCCTTGCTGACCGACCGATTCTTGATCGCCAGCAAGCGATCCACCGCCTCTTCGTCCCACGGATCGCAGCCCAGGCCCCAGACCGCTTCGGTTGGATAGGCAATCACCGCGCCCGCCCGGATCTCGCGCGCCGCTTGTTGCACACGCCAACTGCTAACCATCGCTGTCACTCCGTTTGCACACTGTTCGCTTTTTAACCTGGGTGCAGTGTACTTATCCCGAGCGCGCAAACCAACGGCCAGCCTCGCAGGTCACGCGGCCGTCCATCTCAAGCTGCGTCAGGGTTGCCAGCACCTCGGCCAGGCTCTGCCCACTGGCACCGGCCAGGCCCTCGCTGGTGTGCGGACATGCCACCAGCAGATCGACCAATGGATGCCCGGCCGCTGCGGGCGCACCCGTTTCAGCCCCCGCGTCTGGCGGGAGATGCTGCCAGCCGCGCAACGCCTGTAGGATGTGCTCGATGCTTTCCACCAACTGCGCGCCATCGCGAATCAGCTGGTGGCAACCCTTCGCGCCTGGGTGATGAATCGAGCCGGGAATGGCGAACACTTCGCGGCCTTGCTCGGCGGCCAGGCGCGCGGTGATCAACGAACCACTGGCGATGCTCGCCTCGACCACCAGCACGCCGAGCGACAAGCCGCTGATGATCCGATTGCGCCGCGGGAAGTTTCCGGCGTTGGGCCCGGCGTCGAGCGGCAGCTCGGAAATGACCGCACTCCCCTGGGCGGACATGTCCGCAGCGAGCTGACGGTGGCGCTGTGGATAAAGTTTTTCGAGGCCGGTGCCGAGCACGCCTATTGTGACGCCTCCGGCCTCCAGTGCGGCCTTGTGCGCGGCGCCGTCGACCCCCAATGCCAGTCCGCTGGTGATGGTAAAACCGATGCGCGCCAGGCTGCGCGCAAACGCTGCGGCGGTGTCCAGGCCAGGTCGCGAAGCACGGCGGCTACCGACGATCGCCAACTGTGGGTGCTCCAGCGCATCGGTATTGCCGGCGACGAACAACAGCGCTGGCGGATCGGGAATTTCCGCCAACAGGGCCGGGTAGCCGGGTTGGTCCCACATCAGCAAAGACTGCCCCGGCCGCTCTAGCCAGCGCATTGCAGCACTTGCACCGGTACAGATCTGCGGGTGGTGGCGTGCATCGCTACTGATCGTGGGCATGCCCAATGCCCTCCATGCCAAAGCCGGCGCTGCCAGTGCCGACAAGGCATCGCCAAACGCGTCGAGCAATTTGCGCAGACGCGCAGAACCGATTTCCGGAAGCCGATGCAAGCGCAAACGGGCTTCGACTTCAGCGCAGGAGAGGGGGCAGGCAGCAGGCGCAGCAGCGCCATCGGTAAACAGTGGCATTCGATCATCCTTGATCTTTTGGGCTTTGATTCCACAGCACAACCTGTGGATAACTCTGTTAACAACTAAAGGAAAACTTCGTAAGGAAGCTATCAAAAACCCTTACGGATTTCTGATTTTATCCATCACTTCCAACGAGCGATTGGCGTTGAGCACTAAACCATAGCTGAGCTTTTCATAAGTGCGAACCACCATCAGCAATCCGGAATTTTCGTCCGGGACCTTGACCTGTTGACCGGTTACGCGATCGCGCACGGTCTCGCCGGTCTTGTAGATGGCCAACACGTTGCCATCGACCAGGCCATCACGGCGGCCCTTGTTGAGCGTCACCACGTCGAACTTGCCGACTTGGGTGACGCCACGGGGGACATCGATGATCAGGCCATCGATCGGGCTGTTGGGCGGGCTCGGCATGAAGGTCGAAGTCACCGCATGCTCCTCGGTGCTGAACAACCGATCGCCCAGGCGCACCTCGGTACTGGAGCGTTGCAGATTGAGGGTCGCGATATCGCGCTCGGTGGCGACCACTTCGCCGCCGCCGACGCTGTCGGCATTGATGCCGAGCACTTCGCCGGTAGTGGGGTCGGTGTAGGTCTTGCCCTGGCGGAAGATTCCGTAGACGGTGTGCTCCGGGCTGAAGGTACCACGCGCATAGATGCGATCGCCCATGCCGCTCAGCACGCGCTCGGCATTGCCGGCAACGATATAGGGCGCGCGGTCGAATACCGCAGGATCATCGACGATACGGTTGTTGATCAGAAAGGCGTTGATCGCCCCCAACGGAATGGTCGGCACGGCTTCGGCCATCGGCGAGCTGCGAATATGCGGTGACAATTTGATCGTGCCACGCGACTGTCCGCGCTCGAGCATCAACTGCGGCTGGCCGTCGACATAACTCAGCACCAGAGTGTCGCCCGGGTAGATGAGGTCGGGATTGGCGATCTGCGGGTTGGCATGCCAGATGTTAGGCCACTGCCAAGGCTGCTGCAGAAACTTGCCGGAAATATCCCACAGCGTATCGCCCTGTACCACCGTGTAGCGCTGTGGATAACCGTCCTTGAGCAACACCTGCGCCTGCACCACGCCCGCGACGGCCAGCAACAGCAAGGCGAGTAGTGATTTCCTCATGCCGTGAATCCCTTTATTATGTGCGATCACGTGAAACGCGCGCGGTGCGCGAGACTTCTCCTCGTGACGGAGAACGTTTTCCAGCGGACGCTCAAGATGGGCTGCGCGACCGCTCCTCACAGACTTTACCTCACAGTGCATCAATTACGCATATGGCTATTTTAAACATCCTCGAATTTCCAGACCCGCGCCTGCGCACCCTGGCCAAACCGGTGGCTGTGGTCGACGACAAGGTTCGCCAGCTGATCGACGACATGTTTGAAACCATGTACGAGGCGCCCGGCATCGGGCTGGCCGCGACCCAGGTCAATGTGCACCAGCGCATCGTGGTCATGGACCTCAGCGAAGATCGCAGCGAGCCACGGGTGTTCATCAACCCCGAGTTCGAAGCCCTGACCGACGAGATGGACCAGTACCAGGAAGGCTGCCTGTCGGTGCCCGGCTTCTACGAGAACGTCGATCGCCCCCAGCGCGTCAAGGTCAAGGCTCTGGACCGCGACGGCAAGGCGTACGAGTTGATCGCCGAAGGCTTGCTGGCCGTGTGTATCCAGCATGAGTGCGACCACCTCAACGGCAAGCTGTTCGTCGATTACCTGTCTACGCTCAAGCGCGACCGCATCAAGAAGAAACTCGAAAAACTGCATCGCCAGGCTTGATCGCCTCCCTCCAAAGGCTTGCTGCGGCAAGCCTTTTTGTTTCAAGACTTTTACTGAAGAGGCTGCCATGCGCATCGTTTTTGCGGGTACTCCCGAATTTGCCGCCGATCACCTCAAGGCCTTGCTCGACAGCCCCTACGAGGTTGTCGCGGTGTACACCCAGCCTGATCGCCCGGCCGGTCGCGGGCAAAAACTGATGCCCAGCCCAGTCAAGCAGCTGGCATTGCAGCACAGCATCCCGGTATACCAGCCGCAAACCCTGCGCAATCCCGACGCCCAGGCAGAGCTTGCCGCACTCGAGCCGGACCTGATGGTGGTGGTGGCCTACGGCCTGATCCTGCCCCAGGCGGTGCTGGATATCCCGCGCCTGGGTTGCATCAACAGCCATGCCTCGCTGCTACCACGCTGGCGCGGTGCGGCGCCGATCCAGCGCGCCGTGGAAGCCGGCGATGCCGAGAGTGGCGTGACGGTGATGCGCATGGAGGCCGGCCTCGACACCGGGCCGATGCTGCTCAAGGTCAGTACCCCGATCAGTGGCGACGACACCGGCGGCAGCCTGCACGACCGCCTGGCACAGATGGGTCCGCCCGCTGTGCTGCAAGCCATTGCCGGGCTGGACGCTGGCACCCTGACTGGCGAGGTTCAAGACGACAGCCTGGCCACCTACGCCCACAAGCTCAACAAGGATGAAGCGCGGATCGACTGGCAGCGTCCGGCGCTCGAGCTCGAACGCCTGGTGCGGGCCTTCTTCCCGTGGCCGATAACCCATAGCCTGCTGGCTGGCGAAGCGGTCAAGGTGCTGGCGGCTCACGTTGCCGAAGGGCAGGGCGCGCCAGGGCAGATCCTCAGCGCCAGCAAGGACGGCCTGGTGGTCGCCTGTGGCAGTCAGGCGCTGTGCCTGACTCGCCTGCAACTGCCCGGTGGCAAACCGCTGAACTTCAGTGACTTGTTCAACAGCCGCCGCGAAAAATTCGCCGTCGGTACGGTGCTTGGTCAATGAACCCGCGTCTGGCCGCAGCCCACGCCCTGGCCGCCGTCCTCAGCGGCAAGGCGTCACTGAACAGTTCGCTGCCCAAGCAGCTCGACAAGGTCGAGGCCCGCGACCGCGGTCTCACTCAAGACCTGGCCTTCGGCACCGCGCGTTGGCAGCCACGGCTGTCGGCGTTGGCTGAACGCTTGCTGCAAAAGCCCTTCAAGGCCGCCGATGCCGACGTCGAAGCGTTGATGCTGGTGGGCCTGTACCAACTGTTCTATTCCCGCGTCCCGGCGCACGCCGCGATTGGCGAGACCGTGGGCTGCGCCGACAAGCTGAAAAAGCCGTGGGCCAAGGGCCTGCTCAATGCCGTGCTGCGCCGCGCGCAACGCGAAGGGGTAGAAATCCTCGCCGAACTCGAGCGCGATCCGGTGGTGCGCACCGCCCACCCGCGCTGGCTGCAGAAGTCCCTCAAGGCCTTCTGGCCCGAGCAATGGGAAGCCATCTGCGCGGCCAACAATGCCCATCCGCCGATGATCCTGCGGGTCAATCGCCGTCACCATAGCCGCGATGCCTACCTGCAATTGCTCAGCGCCGCTGGCGTCGCCGCCACGCCGTGCACCTTCAGCAGCGACGGCATCGTGCTCGCCGCCGCCTGCGACGTGCGCGACCTGCCGGGCTTTGCCGAGGGCTGGATCAGCGTTCAGGACGAAGCCGCGCAACTGGCTGCCGAGCTGCTCGATCTTGCCCCCGGCCAGCGCGTGCTCGACGCCTGCTGCGCCCCCGGCGGCAAGACCTGCCACCTGCTCGAAGCCCAGGCCGATCTTCAGGCCGTAGTAGCGGTCGACCTCGAAGCCAAGCGCCTGGTGCGGGTGCGCGAGAACCTTGATCGGCTCGGGCTGGACGCGCAACTGATCGCCGCCGACGGCCGCGATACCGCCGCCTGGTGGGACGGCCAGCCGTTCCAGCGCATCCTGCTCGACGCGCCATGCTCGGCCACCGGCGTGATACGTCGGCATCCGGACATCAAGCTGACTCGCCAACCGGACGACATCGCCGCGCTGGCCACCCTGCAAGGCGAACTGCTCGATGCGCTGTGGCCGACCCTGCAAGTGGGCGGCATCCTGCTGTATGCCACTTGTTCGACACTGCCGACCGAAAACACCGAGGTCATCGCCGCGTTCCTCGCCCGCACGTCAGGTGCCCGCGAACTCGACCTCGCCACCCAGGCCGGTATCAAGCAGCCCCACGGCCGCCAACTGCTGGCGCAGGAAGGCGGCCACGATGGTTTCTACTACGCCAAGCTGATCAAGATCGCGGCAGGTCACTGAGAGGAACACGGATGAAAATCATCATCCTCGGCGCAGGGCAGGTGGGCGGCACGCTGGCAGAGCATCTGGCCAGCGAAGCCAACGACATCACCGTCATCGATACCAACGCCGAGCTGCTGCGGGCGCTGGGCGATCGCCTCGACATCCGCACCATCCAAGGCCACGGCGCGTTCCCCACCGTGCTGCGCCAGGCCGGCGCCGACGATGCCGACATGTTGGTGGCCGTCACCAACAGTGACGAAACCAACATGATCGCCTGCCAGATCGCCTACACCCTGTTCCACACCCCGACCAAGATCGCCCGTGTCCGTGCGGCTGCCTACCTGACCCGGCCGGAGCTGTTCGAGAACGAGCACATCCCGGTGGACGTGCTGATCAGCCCGGAACAGTTGGTCACCAACTACATCAAGCGCCTGATCGAGCACCCCGGCGCCTTGCAGGTGATCGATTTCGCCGACGGCAAGGTGCAACTGGTCGGCATGAAGGCCTACTACGGCGGCCCGATGGTGGGCCAGCAGCTGCGCCAGATTCGCCGCCACATGCCCAACGTCGACACCCGCGTGGCAGCGATCTTTCGCCGTGACCGGCCGATCCTGCCCCGTGGCGATACCGTGATCGAGGCTGACGACGAGGTGTTCTTCATCGCTGCCAAAGGTGATATCCGCGCGGTGATGGCCGAACTGCGCGGCGTCGACGAGCACAACAAGCGCATCGTCATCGCCGGCGGCGGGCAGATCGGCGAGCGGCTGGCCGAAGCCATCGAAAGCCGCTATCAGGTGAAGATCATCGAGATGAACGCGGCGCGCTGCCGGCACCTGTCCGATACCCTCGACAGCACCGTGGTGCTGCAGGGTAGCGCCTCGGATCGCGACCTGATGCTGGAAGAGAACATCGCCCAGGCCGACATTTTCCTGGCCCTGACCAACGACGACGAAGCCAACATCATGTCGTCGTTGCTGGCCAAGCGCCTCGGCGCGCGCAAGGTGATGACCATCATCAACAACCCCGCCTATGTCGACCTGGTGCAAGGCGGCGAGATCGACATCGCCATCAGCCCGCAGCTGGCCACCATCGGCACTTTGCTCACCCACGTGCGCCGCGGCGACATCGTCAGCGTTCACTCGCTACGGCGCGGCGCGGCTGAAGCCATCGAGGCCATTGCCCATGGCGATGCGCGTTCGAGCAAGGTCATCGGCCGCAGCATCGATCGCATCGTCTTGCCGCCAGGCACCACTATCGGCGCGATTATCCGCAACGACGAGGTGATCATCGCCCACGGCGACACGATGATCGAAGCGGGGGATCATGTGATTCTGTTCGTTGTGGATAAAAAGCAGATTCGCGAAGTGGAGAAGCTGTTTCATGTGGGGCTGAGCTTCTTCTAGGAAGTTGCTGATGGCCCCTTCGCGGGCAAGCCCTGCTCCCACACGCGTACACCGCACCATTGTGGGAGCAAGGCTTGCCCGCGAAGAGGCCGGTACTATTTACCCAAAACCATAGAATCTCCCACAGTTTGAAATACGATCCCTGTGGGAGTGGGCTTGCGCAAGATCAATACCACCGAGCCTCGCCCGCCGGCCGCTTCTTGAAGCGCTTCATGCTCCACATATACTGGCTCGGGTACGCCCGCACATACTTCTCCACCACCTTGCTCATCGCTGCCGCAGCGGTGGTGGTATCGGTGCTGTACATGTCCTCGGGCGCGGCTTCGAGGATCACCTTGAAGCCCGAACCGTCCGGCAGGCGCAAGGCATGCAGGAACACCCCGACGGCCTTGCCACCCGCAAGCATGTTGGGCACGAACTTGCTGGTCAGCGCCTGGGTCCCGAGGAACGGCACGAAGATGCCCGCCGATTCCGCCGGCTCCGGATCGGCCGGAATGCCCACCTGACCACCTTTGCGCACTTCCTTGATGATGCTGAGGATGCCTTCCTTGGTCGACGCCGCCACGCGATTGCCCAGTTGCACGCGCTGCTGGCGCAGCAGGTCGTCCACCGCCTTGAGCTTGGGCGGCCGGTAGAAGATGATCGGTTTGCATTGGCTGCAATAGAAGTGGTTGAGCACTTCCCAGTTGCCCAGGTGGCTGGTGATGCCGACCACGCCCTTGCCGGTGGCCAGCGCGGCGGTGAGCACTTCGAGGCCTTCGACTTCACGCACCAGGTCGATGGAACGTTGCGCCGGCCAGATCCACGCGCAGGCGCTTTCGGTGAACGACTTGCCGATGTCCATCAGGCTCTGGCCTACCAGGCGCTCACGGGCGGCCGGGTCGAGCTCGGGGAAGCACTTGGCGAGGTTGATACGCACCACCTCGCGTGAACGGTTGGGCAGCTTCCACATCAGCCAGCCCATGGCCGTACCGACGCGCTGCACGGCACGCCACGGCAACAAGGCGAACAGGCGCAACGCCCCGACCATGATGGCGCCTTTGAACTTTTCCACAGGTCACTCCTGAATGTGCAAGGGCGCCATTGTACCCGTCATCGGCTCAGGATGGCGTAGCGATCACAATCGGTGGTGTGGTCCATGACCATGCCCGAGGCCTGCATGAAGGCGTAGCAGATGGTCGGCCCGACAAAGGTGAAGCCGGCCTTTTTCAGGGCCTTGCTCATGGCCGCGGCCTGTTCGGTCTGGGTCGGCATGGCGCTGCGGTCGGGGTGATGGTTGACGATGGGCTGGCCGCCGACAAAGGACCACAAGAACCCTACCGGGTCCTCCAGCTGCAACCAGGCCAGGGCATTCTTGCGCGCACCGGTGACCTTGCCGCGATGGCGGATGATGCCCGGATCGAGCATCAACGCCTCGACCTCGGCGTCGGTCATGCGCGCAAGGCGCTGCGGATCGAAACCGAACATCACCTTGCGGTAGTGCGCGCGCTTCTTGAGCACCGTGATCCATGACAGGCCGGCCTGGAACCCTTCGAGCAAAAGAAGTTCGAAGAGCGCGGCGGGGTCGCGCAACGGCACCCCCCACTCATGATCGTGATAATCCTGATAAAGCGGGTCTTCTGTACACCAAAAGCAGCGCGGCATAAGGCTCCAAGGGTGAGAGGCGAAGCAGAATCGGGGTATACTCCCGCTCTTTATATTCGCAGCCCAAGACACAGGTGAATTTGTGAGCCAGCCTACGCCAGCCGTGCGTACCTTCCAAGACTTGATCCTCGCCCTCCAGCAATACTGGGCCGAGCAAGGTTGCGTGGTACTTCAGCCCTACGATATGGAAGTAGGCGCCGGCACTTTTCATACCGCCACGTTCCTGCGCGCCATCGGCCCGGAAACCTGGAATGCTGCCTACGTGCAGCCCAGCCGTCGCCCTACCGACGGCCGCTACGGTGAAAACCCCAACCGCCTGCAGCACTACTATCAGTTCCAGGTGGTTCTCAAGCCCAACCCCGACAATTTCCAGGAGCTGTACCTTGGCTCCCTGAAGCACATCGGCCTCGATCCGCTGGTGCACGACGTGCGTTTCGTCGAAGACAACTGGGAGTCGCCGACACTGGGGGCGTGGGGCCTGGGCTGGGAAATCTGGCTCAACGGCATGGAAGTTTCGCAATTCACCTACTTCCAGCAAGTGGGCGGCATCGAGTGCTACCCGGTCACCGGTGAAATCACCTACGGCCTCGAGCGCCTGGCCATGTACCTGCAAGGCGTGGACTCGGTCTACGACCTGGTCTGGACCGACGGCCCATTCGGCAAGGTCACCTATGGCGACGTGTTCCACCAGAACGAAGTGGAGCAGTCGACCTACAACTTCGAACACGCCAACGTCGAGAAGCTCTTCGAGCTGTTCGACTTCTATGAAAGCGAAGCCAACCGCCTGATCGAGCTGCAACTGCCGTTGCCGACCTACGAAATGGTCCTCAAGGCCTCGCACACCTTCAACCTGCTCGACGCCCGCCGCGCCATCTCGGTGACCGCGCGCCAGCAGTACATTCTGCGCGTGCGCACCCTGGCCCGCGCCGTGGCGCAAAGCTACCTGCAAGCCCGCGCCAAGCTGGGCTTCCCGATGGCACCCCCTGATCTGCGTGATGAAGTGTTGGCTAAGCTGGAGGCTGCACAATGAGTGCTCAAGATTTCCTGGTTGAACTGGGCACCGGAGAACTGCCTCCCAAGGCCCTGAATACCTTGGCTGACGCCTTTCTGGCCGGTATCGAAAAAGGCCTGCACAGCGCCGGCCTGAACTTCACCGCAAAAAAAGCCTATGCCGCGCCGCGCCGCCTGGCAGTACTGCTCACCGCGCTGGACGTGCAGCAACCCGACCGCAGCATCAACCTCGACGGCCCACCCCGTCAGGCCGCGTTCGATGCCGACGGCAAGCCGACCCAGGCCGCATTGGGCTTCGCTAAAAAATGCGGCGTCGAGCTGAGCGAAATCGATCAAAGCGGCGCCAAGCTGCGCTTCAGCCAGCACATCGCCGGCAAGCCGACCGTGAGCCTGTTGCCGCAGATCGTCGAAGATTCGCTCAACGACCTGCCGATTCCCAAGCGCATGCGCTGGGGTGCGCGCAAAGAAGAATTCGTCCGCCCGACCCAGTGGCTGGTGATGCTGTTTGGCGAGCAGGTCGTCGATTGCACGATCCTCGCGCAAACGGCAGGTCGAGACTCCCGTGGCCACCGCTTCCATCATCCCGAAAACGTGCGCATCAGCGCTCCGGCCAACTATGCCGAGGACCTGCGCAAGGCCTACGTGCTGGCCGATGCCGAGGAGCGTCGCGAGCTGATCAGCAAGCGCACCGTCGAGCTTGCGACCCAGCAGGAAGGCACCGCGATCATGCCGGCTGGCCTGCTGGAAGAAGTCGCCGCACTGGTCGAGTGGCCGGTGCCGCTGGTGTGCTCGTTCGAGGAGCGTTTCCTCGAAGTGCCTCAGGAAGCGCTGATCACTACCATGCAGGACAACCAGAAGTACTTCTGCCTGCTGGACGCCGACGGCAAACTGCTGCCGCGCTTCATCACCGTGGCCAACGTCGAGAGCAAAGACCCTCGGCAGATCGTCTCCGGTAACGAGAAGGTCGTACGTCCACGCCTGACCGACGCCGAGTTCTTCTTCAAGCAAGACAAGAAGCAACCGCTCGAGACGTTCAATCAGCGCCTCGAAAACGTGGTGTTCCAGGCGCAGCTGGGTAGCGTCTACGACAAAGCCATGCGGGTCGCCAAGCTGGCCGCGTTCATTGCCCCGCGCATTGGCGGCGACGCCGAGCGTGCGTCCCGTGCCGGCCTGCTGTCCAAGTGCGACCTGGCCACCGCCATGGTTGGCGAGTTCCCGGAGATGCAAGGTGTAGCCGGTTACTACTACGCCCTCAATGACGGCGAGCCTGACGATGTCGCCCTGGCTCTGAACGAGCAATACATGCCTCGTGGTGCCGGCGCCGAACTGCCGACCACCCTGACCGGTGCCGCCGTGGCCATCGCCGACAAGCTCGATACCCTGGTGGGTATCTTCGGCATCGGCATGCTGCCCACCGGCAGCAAAGACCCGTACGCCCTGCGTCGTGCGGCCCTGGGCGTGCTGCGCATCCTCATCGAGAAGCAACTTGACCTCGACCTGACCGAAGCCGTGGCCTTCGCCGTCTCGGCCCTGGGCACCAAGGTCAAGGGCGCTGGCCTGGCCGATCAAGTGCTGGAGTTCATCTTCGACCGCCTGCGTGCCCGTTATGAAGACGAAGGCACTGAAGTCGCCGTGTACCTGTCGGTGCGCGCGCTCAAGCCAGGTTCGGCGCTGGACTTCGATCAACGCGTGCAAGCCGTTCAAGCCTTCCGTCGGCTGCCGGAAGCCGCCGCCCTGGCCGCCGTCAACAAGCGCGTGTCCAACCTGTTGAGCAAGGCCGAAGGAGGCGTGGCGGCAACCGTCGAACCCAAGTACTTCGACAACGCCAACGAGTTCTCGCTGTACTCGGCCATCCAGCAAGCCGACAACGCTGTGGCGCCGATGGCTGCAAGCCGTCAGTACCGCGAAGCCCTGGCACGCCTGGCTGCACTGCGCGAACCGGTCGATGCCTTCTTCGAGGCGGTGATGGTTAACGCTGAAGACCCAGCGGTGCGAGCCAACCGCTACGCGCTGCTGGCGCGCCTGCGTGGCTTGTTCCTGGGCGTTGCCGATATTTCGCTGCTGGGGTAAAGCCGTGAAACTGCTGATACTCGATCGTGACGGGGTGATCAACCAGGACTCCGACGCCTATATCAAGTCGCTGGAGGAGTGGATCCCCATCCCCGGCGCGATCGAGGCCATCGCGCAGTTGAGCAAGGCCGGCTGGACAGTGGCCGTGGCCACCAACCAGTCCGGCATCGCTCGCGGCTATTACAGCGTCGAAGTGCTCGATGCCATGCACCAGCGTCTGCGCGACCTGGTGCAGGCGCAGGGCGGCGAAGTCGGCTTGATCGTCTACTGCCCTCATGGGCCGAATGACGGCTGCCGATGCCGGAAACCGCTTCCGGGGATGTTGCAAAACATTTCAGAGCATTACCATACGACACTGGCCGGTATCTGGTTCGTCGGCGACAGCGCCAGTGACCTGGACGCCGCCATGGCCGTCGACTCTCAGCCTGTATTGGTGAAAACCGGTAAAGGCCAACGCACGCTCGGCAAGTCACTGCCGGCGGGCACATTGATTTTCGAGGATCTGGCCGAGGTGGCCAGAACACTTATCCACAACGCTGGCGCTTCCCACGCCTAGGCCGCGGGCAATCCATCGCCCCGCCCAGCCCGGAATCGCCGCCATCAGGCGGGCATGCCCGCAACGGTAATCACCGCATGGCCAATGTGCAGCCAATCAGGCTTGTCCTTTTTTATCTGCTGCTGGGCACCAGCTCGTTACTCTGGTGCACGCTGAGTTTTTTCGTCGCGCCGTTCATGCCGTTTCGCGTTCGGTATCGGTTCATCAACGTCTACTGGTGCCGCTTCGCGCTGTTGCTCACAAGCAGCATTCTGGGCATCAAGGTCAATATCACCGGCGCTGAGAACGTGCCGGCTACGCCCTGCGTGATTCTCTCCAACCACCAGAGCACGTGGGAGACCTTCTTTCTCTCGGCGTACTTCCAGCCGCTGAGCCAGGTGCTCAAGCGCGAGCTGCTGTATGTGCCGTTCTTCGGCTGGGCCATGGCCATGTTGCGGCCCATCGCCATCGACCGTGACAATCCCAAGGCGGCACTCAAGCAAGTGGCCTCCAAGGGCGACCCGTTACTCAAGGATGGCGTATGGGTGCTGATCTTCCCAGAAGGCACGCGCACGCCCTATGGCCAGATCGGCAAGTTCTCTCGCAGCGGTACCGCATTGGCGGTGAATGCCGGCCTGCCGGTGCTGCCGATCGCCCACAACGCGGGCAAATACTGGCCGCGCGAGGGCTGGGGCAAGCACCCCGGCACCATCGAACTGGTGATCGGTGCCCCCATGTACGCTGAAGGTACAGGGCCTCGCGCCATCGCCGCGCTGAACGATCGCGCCTTCGCCTGGAACGAGCAAACACAGCGGCAAATGGGTTCGCTGCCAGACGTCCCACAGGTGGTCGAAAACAGCAGTGCGGTGTAAAGGTCCATCTGTGGATAAGTTGTGAACAGTTTTTTGATAAAAATCATTATTTTTATCTAAATTGCTGATTTACAACGTTATTTCTGAGAGGTCTAAAAAACCAAAAAACGTGCATAAGTTTTTTGCACAACAAAAAACCGGCACCCCTGAAGGTGCCGGTTTTTTTATTGTCGCCAAGGTTTTATCAGGCGTTGTCCAGGTCCACGTCTTTGGTTTCCTTGAGGAAGAAAATGTTCACCACCAGGCTCACCGCCGTGACTATCACCGGGTACCAGAGCCCGTAGAAAATATCCCCGGTGTACACCACCAGGGCGAACGACACCGTGGGCAGGAAGCCGCCAAACCAGCCGTTGCCGATGTGGTAGGGCAGGGACATCGAGGTGTAGCGGATCCGCGTCGGGAACAGTTCGACCATCACTGCCGCCAGTGGTCCGTAGGTCATGGTGGCAATCAGGATCAGCGCGACGATGATCAACACTACCATGGGCTGGTTGACCTGGCTGGCATCGGCCTTGGCGGGGTAGCCCGCCGTGGTGACTGCGGCGCGCATGGCCGCCTCGTCATAGCCATCGATGCGCTTGTCGCCGATGGTCACCGCCACGTTGGTGCCTGCGGCGACTTTCTCGGTGCTGTACGGCAGGCCGGCTTTGACCAGGAAGGTTTTGACCTTGTCGCAAGGGCTGTCGAATTTGGCCTTGCCCACCGGGTCGAACTGGAAGGTGCAGGTCGCAGGATCAGCCATCACGGTGATAGGCGACTGCCGGCTGGCCGCATCGATCTGCGGATTGGCGTAATGGCTCAGCGCCTTGAACAACGGGAAGTACAGCACCGTCGCCAACAACAGCCCCATCAACAAAATAGGCTTGCGACCGACGCGATCCGACAACCAGCCAAAGAATACGAAGAACGGTGCCCCGATCACCACGCTGATGATCAGCAAGGTGTTGGCTTGGGCGGCGTCCATCTTGAGGATCTGCGTGAGGAAGAACAGCACGTAGAACTGCGCCGCGTAGAAGGTCACCGCCTGGCCGGCGTTGATGCTGAACAGCGCGATGAGGACGATCTTGAGGTTGGGCCACGAGCCGAACGATTCACGAATCGGCGATTTGCTGGTCTTGCCCTCGGCTTTCATTTTGCTGAACGACGGTGACTCGTGCAGGCTCATGCGAATCCAGGTCGAGATCCCCAGCAGCACCACCGACAGCAGGAAGGGCAGGCGCCAGCCCCAGACTTCAAACTGGTCGCCGGTGAGGTAGCGGCAAGCCAGTACGACCAACAGCGACAACAACAGGCCCAGGGTCGCGGTGGATTGAATCCAGCCGGTATGATGTCCGCGTTTGCCGGGGGGTGCATGTTCGGCCACATAGGTGGCAGCACCACCATATTCGCCGCCCAGTGCAAGGCCCTGCAGCATGCGCAGGCACACCAGCATTACCGGCGCGGCGATCCCGATGGTGCCATAGGTCGGCAACAGCCCGACCGCGAAGGTCGACAAGCCCATCAACACGATGGTCATCAGGAAGGTGTACTTGCGCCCGATCATGTCGCCCAAGCGTCCGAACACCAGCGCGCCGAAGGGGCGTACCAGGAAGCCGGCGGCGAAGGCCATCAACGCGAAGATGAACGCAGTGGTGTCGTTGACCCCGGCAAAGAACTGCTTGCTGATGATCGCTGCCAGTGCGCCATAGAGAAAAAAGTCATACCACTCGAAAACAGTCCCAAGGGATGACGCGAAAATGATCTTTCTTTCTTCCCGACCTGCTGCCGCAGGGTCGGGTGCGGCCATGGCCGGGTTCTTGTGGAGGTAGTCCGACATAGGTGATTTCCTTCGGCCCGAGGGCACAGTGCTTATTGTTGTTGTCCACTGTCGACTCGGGGCTTAACGCCGCCGAGTCAAAATCACAGCATGGGTATTCACGTTTCCAAAGGTGCTGCCTCTCTTTTCTGGGTCGTACCGGTGTCTATGCGAGCGGATGGGGAGCGTTGTGCCGTCAGTAATTGCGCGGCTTTTTCAGCGATCATCAAGGTGGGCGAGCAGGTGTTGCCTGACGTGATACTCGGCATGATCGAAGCGTCGGCGACTCGCAGCCCTTGAACGCCGCGCACGCGTAACTGGTCGTCGACCACTGCGTCGGCATCGCTGCCCATGCGGCAGGTGCCCACCGGATGGAAAATTGTCGTGCCGATTCGCGCTGCTGCTTCATGCAGCTGCTCTTCGCTTTGCAACGCGGGGCCGGGCAGATACTCCTTGGGGTTGAACGGTGCCAGGGCAGGGGCGCTGATGATCCGGCGGGTAAGACGAATCGAATCGGCGGCGACGCGCAGGTCTTCCGGGTGGCTGAGGTACCGGGGGTCGATGGAGGGCGCATGATCCGCCTCGGCCGAGACGATATCGACCCGACCGCGGCTCATCGGCCGCAGATTGCACACCGAGGCGGTAAACGCCGGGAAGCTGTGCAACGGTTCGCCAAAGCGCTCGAGCGACAGCGGTTGCACGTGGTACTCCAGATTTGCCCGGGTCTGCTCCGGGCCAGAGCGCACGAAGGCGCCCAACTGGCTGGGTGCCATGGCCAACGGACCGCTGCGATCATAGAGGTAGCGCAGGCCCATGCCGAGCTTGCCCCACAGGCTGTTGGCGACCTGGTTGAGGGTTCGCACTTTGTCGACCTGATAGATCAGCCGCAATTGCAGGTGATCCTGCAAATTGCCGCCGACGGCGGGCCGCTCGACCTGAACCGGGATGCCCAGGCGTTCGAGCAATGGCCGCGGGCCAATGCCGGAGCGTTGCAGAATATTGGGCGAGCCAATGGCACCCGCGCAGAGGATGATCTCGCCACGGCATTCAAAGCGATGTTGCGCTTGCTGCCAGCGGGCACTGACAGCCACCGCACGGCCTTGCTCAAGCACGACCTTGCTGACCTCGACACCGGTCAGCAGCGTGAGATTGGGACGTTTGAGGATAGGCCGCAAGAACGCTTTGGCGGAGTTCCAGCGCACACCGGAACGTTGATTGACCTGGAAGTAACTGCAGCCTTCGTTATCGCCCGTGTTGAAATCGTCGATGCTGGCGATGCCCGATTGGGCAGCGGCCAATTGAAAGGAGTTGAGGATCGGCCATCGATACCGCTGGTTCTCGACTCGCCACTCACCATCGGCACTGTGAAAGTCGGAGTTGCCTTGGTAATGGTTTTCGCTTTTCTTGAACAGCGGCAGCACATCGCCCCAGCCCCAGCCACGGTTGCCCTCCGCAGCCCAGCCATCGTAGTCCGCCGCCTGACCGCGCATGTAGATCATGCCGTTGATGGATGAACAGCCACCCAGCACCTTGCCCCGTGGATAGCTCAGCGCACGGCCTTGCAGGCCAGGCTGCGCCTCGGTCTTGAAACACCAGTCAGTGCGGGGGTTACCGATACAGAACAGATAGCCGACGGGGATGTGGATCCAGGCGTAGTTGTCCTGGCCTCCGGCTTCGAGCAGTAGCACCCGCTTTGCAGGGTCTGCCGATAGACGATTGGCGAGCAGGGCCCCTGCGGGCCCGGCACCGACAACGATAAAGTCGTACGGGATGGAAGATGGCATTGAACGCCTCTTTTATTATTTTTTTACCCCTTAATCCTAGACCCTTGTACGGGAAACGTGGCGGATGTTTTTTACCCATCGGATGTGCGTTTTTATCTAGGTTTTGGAAAGGCCGATGCAGCCAATCAACCAACCGACCCTGCCAATGCCCCCTCATCCGCATCTGGCAACGGACTGTGCAACGAAATCTTCGAAGTCTCCGGCAACGCCAACCCACCCGCCAACGCCAACAACGAAATCGCGATCAGATAGTAAGCCGGTGCCAGGTTGCTGCCGGTCATGCCGATCAACCAGGTCGCCATCAACGGTGCCGTGCCCCCAAAAATGGTGTACGCCATGTTGTAGGTAATCGCCGAGGCGGTGTAACGCGTGCGAGTCGGGAACACCTCCGACAACAGCGCTGCCGTCACCACCCCGCTCAACACCGCCCCCAGCGCCAGCATCATTACACCGACGATCGACCCGGCGAACGAGCCGGAGCTGGCCAGCATAAAGGCCGGATACACCACCACGATCAAGCCGACGCCGGTGGTAAGTATGGTCGCCCGCCGCCCGACCTTGTCGGAATAGGCGCCCGCCACCGGACACATCAAGGCGGCGAATACCAAGGCAATCACCGAGATCAGCAACGCGGTCGCGCGGCTCAGGCCACCGGCCACTTGCAGGTAAGTAGTGAAGTACGTGGTAAAGGTATAGAAGGACAACGCCGTCAGAGAAACGAACGCCCCTAGGCAGCAGATCGCGCCACCTTGGGTCTTGAGGGTTTCGCGCAACGGCGAGTGCGCCACCGCGTGTTCGTTGGCGACTGCCTGGAAGGCGGGGGTTTCATCCAGCCGCAAGCGCAGGTACAACCCGACGATGCCCATGGGCGCGGCAATCAGGAATGGCACGCGCCAGCCCCAACTGGCCATCGACTCCGGCGTCAGCGAGGCGTCCAGCGCGTAGGCGATCACCGCCGCACAGGCAAAGGCAGTGAAAGTCGACACCGGCACGAAGCTGCCATACCAGGCGCGCTTGGTGCGGGGTGCGTGCTCCATCAGGTAAGCGCAAGCGCCCGCGTATTCACCACCGGCAGAGAAACCCTGGGCGCAACGGATGATGGTCAACAGCAAGGGCGCAAACAGGCCGATCTGTGCATAACTTGGCAACAGGCCAATGAGGGTGGTCGCGCCGGCCATTAACAGAATGGTGGTCGACAGCACTCGCTTGCGGCCGATCCGGTCGCCCAGCATGCCGAAGAAGATACCGCCCAGTGGGCGAAACGCGAAGGCCACGGCAAACACTGCGAATGTCTTCAACAGCGCCACGCTAGAGTCACCGCTGGGAAAGAACTGCGCGGCGATAACCGTCGCAAGAAAACCATAGACCGCGAAGTCGAACCACTCGACGAAATTGCCAATGGCGGCGGCGCATATCACCCGTTTAAGGGTCGCGGGGTCGACCTGCTGCTCTGCGATGTTCGTCATGCTGACCTCGATGTCCGGATGATTGAGAATGAATAAAGGTTCATTCGATTATCGGCACAGCCCTCAAGCGCGAATGCCGAATACCGGCATCCACATACTCAGGTGCGCGCACAATCCGTGCCATGGGGTCGCAGGCGGGCGAGGGGGGCCAAGGCGGACGGCTCCCTGCATCATCAGTGGGCATAAACACGCAATTGCAGTTAATCTGACCCTATTCAGGGCCATAACAAGAATGAATGACTGATGAAAAAACTCGACCGCACTGATATCGGGATTCTCAACTCGCTGCAGGAAAACGCCAGAATCACCAACGCCGACCTGGCCCGCTCCGTCAACCTATCTCCAACCCCCTGCTTCAATCGCGTCAGGGCGATGGAGGAGCTGGGCGTGATCAAGCGCCAGGTCACTTTGCTGGAACCAGATGTACTGGGCTTGCATGTCAACGTGTTCATCCACGTCAGCCTCGAGAAACAGGTAGAGGGCGCACTGCAGCGATTCGAAGACGCCATCGCAGACCGACCGGAAGTGATGGAGTGCTATTTGATGTCCGGGGATGCGGATTACCTGATCCGGGTGTTGGTACCGAATATCCAGTCACTGGAGCGCTTTATCCTCGACCACCTGACCAAGTTTCCCGATGTTGCGAACATCCGCTCCAGTTTTGCCCTCAAACAGGTTAGGTACAAAACTGCATTGCCGCTGCCGCCCAATGGGCTGGTGATAGGCGACTGATTTTTACTCTGTTCCACGTGGAACACCTTTACGAGATCGACGGCTTGCCGTCCTCAGTCCAGTCAGGAGAAAGCTCGATGAAAGCTGTTTACGTCAACGGCCAAGGTGGCCTGGATAATCTTGAAGTCCGAGACATCGCCGATCCGGGGCAACCTGGTCCGGGGCAGATTCGCGTTGCCCTGCATGCTACTTCCCTCAACTACCACGATTTGCTGGTAGCCAAAGGCGGCACTCCTAACCAAGAGCCGCGCCTGCTGATGGCCGATGGTGCGGGGGTGGTAGAAGCGGTAGGCAAGGGGGTCGAGGAATTCAAGGTGGGCGACTCGGTGGTCTCCACCTTCTTCCCCCACTGGCTGGATGGATTGCCGAGCAGCTCCGTTGGCAACTTTGCCGGCACTCCTGGTGACGGCATCGACGGTTATGCCACCGAGTTCACCGTACGTGCGGCCACCGATTTCACCTTGGCGCCCGAAGGCTGGACCCACGCCGAAGCGGCGACCATCACCACGGCAGGGCTGACTGCCTGGCGGGCACTGGTCGGTGACGGCCTGCTGAAAGCGGGCGACACGGTGCTTACCTTGGGTACCGGTGGCGTTTCTATCGCAGCGCTGCAAATCGCCAAGCTGTTCGGCGCCACGGTCATCATCACTTCGTCATCGGATGAGAAGCTGGCGAAGGCCAAAGCGCTGGGTGCCGACCATGGCATCAACTACAAGCAGAACCCGAACTGGGCTGATCAAGTGCTGGAGTTGACCGGTGGCAAAGGCGTCGACCACGTTGTCGAGCTGAGTGGCCCTGGCACGCTCGCGCAATCAATCAAAGCCGTGCGCGTGGGCGGGCATATTTCCTTGATCGGCGTGCTGACGGGTCGCGGGGGCGAAGTGCCGACGTCTTTGTTGATGGCCAAGCAAGCGCGCTTGCAGGGGCTGATCGTCGGGACCCGCCGCCAGCAGCAGGAATACGTCGCGGCGCTGAACCAGGCCAAGCTTCGGCCGGTTGTGGATAAAAGCTTCACTCTGGAAAAGCTCGCGGATGCCTTCCGCTATCAGGAGAGTGCCGGGCACTTCGGCAAGATCGTGGTCGAGTGGTAAACACTAGAAGTCCAGCAGGCCGTCGCTCTTCACTTCGTTGAGGACGAAAAACGTGCGCACCTGCCGAACCCCCGGCAAGGCAATGATCTGTGCATTGTGCAGTTGATTGAAGGCCGGCAGGTCGCGCACCCTCAGCTTCATGAAGTAGTCGACGTCGCCCGCCACCAGCCAGCATTCCAGCACATGGGGCAGGGCGCGGGCGGCGGCCTCGAAGGCCGCGAAGCTGTCTGGGGTCGAACGATCCAGCACTACACCTATCAAGACCACAGTGCCTTGTTCCACCGCGTTGGGGTCGATGAGTGCGTGCACACTTTTGATCACGCCGTTATCGAATAACCGCCGCGTATAGTTCCAGCAGGCCGTGGTGCTCAGGCCGACCTGCTTGGCGAGTTCGGCGTTGCTCATCCTGCCATCGGCTTGCAGCGCGCGAAGAATCTTCCGTTCGTAGGGGTTGAGGTCGCTGGTTTGGGTCATGGCAGTCGATCCTGATCGGGCGGGCAGGTGTTGAGTTGCTTGCAATGATCCTGCCGGGTGCGCGTTGTTCCGAGGTGCTGCCACTGGCCACACCGAGAACAACTTCCCGAAACCCGCGCCATTAAAGGTATGAAATTCTTCCGGCCTTTGCGTAGTTTCAGGGCAGCCCATCCGGAGGTTCAGCATGTCGATCGCATCGCTAAAATCACAGTGGATCAAAGCCCCAAACGCTAACGTCGCCCTGGTACTCATCGAGAGCAACCGCATGCCCCAGGCGCTGGCCTTGGCACTGCACGACGCTATCACCGATTGGGAACAAGTCGCCTACCTGCACATCAGCGATGCCATGGGCTTGCAGCGCGAATGGCTGAATGCCGAAAACCAGCGCACCGCGTTCAGTTCGACCAGCGAGATCGGCTCGGTGCTCAAGGCCCTGCCACATAATTGCGTATTGCTCGACCTTGAACACGACAGCGGCGGGCAATTGGTTTGGCTCGGTTCGGTCTGCGGACATTCCCTGCGCTTCATCGAACTGCAATCGGGCGAAAGCGACGTGGATGCACAGTTGCGGCGCATCCTCGATACCGCGCAGGAGCTCGTGAAACACCAGCTGCAGGATCACTTTTCGATGTGCTGATTCAGATCGGCAGCAAGGTCGTCGATAAGACCTGACGCAAGCCCATGAACGATCGGATCTGCCGCACCCCCGGCAGATACAGTAACTGCTCGGCATGCAGGCGGTTGAAGCTGGCACTGTCGCGGGTACGCAACAACATGAAGTAGTCGAACTCTCCCGTCACCACGTGCAGCTCCATGCAGCCGGAGACCTTCTGCGCGGCGGTTTCGAAGTCCGCGAAAGACTGCGGCGTCGAGCGATCCAGCACCACGCCGATCAGGATCACCATGCCGACATCCAGTGCCTGGGGGTCGAGCAGTGCCACGATGCCCCGTATCAGCCCGGCTTCCTTCAAGCGCTCGACCCGCCGCAAGCAGGCGGGTGGGCTGAGCTTGACCTTCTCGGCCAAGGCCACGTTGGAGATGGACGCATCTTTTTGCAGGGCCTTGAGAATCGCCCGGTCAATGCGATCCAGCTCAAAGCCCGACGTATGCGGGCCAGCGGCGCGGCTACTTTCATTTGTTGCTTTCAAGCGACCTCCTGCCGAATAAAAGACGTTATCCACGGATTTCAATTAATTAAATGCGAAAAACAGGCCAGTAATCGCAACCCGCTTTTTTGCCGTTTCTCATAACCTGTTGAGGTTGCCGCGCAGCCTTTTGCGCCATCCGGATACCTTTCGAATCAGGAGTCACAGCATGAATCTAGAGAAATTCAAGCGCTATCCACTCACCTTCGGCCCTTCGCCCATCATGCCGCTCAAGCGTCTGAGCGAGCATCTGGGTGGCAAGGTCGAGCTGTATGCCAAGCGTGAGGACTGCAACAGCGGCCTGGCGTTCGGCGGCAACAAAACCCGCAAGCTCGAATACCTGATCCCGGAAGCACTGGAGCAGGGCTGCGATACCCTGGTGTCGATCGGCGGCATTCAGTCCAACCAGACTCGCCAGGTCGCGGCCGTGGCAGCGCACCTGGGCATGAAGTGCGTGTTGGTTCAGGAGAACTGGGTCAACTACTCCGACGCGGTATATGACCGCGTCGGCAATATCGAGATGTCGCGCATCATGGGCGCCGATGTCCGCCTGGATGCTGCGGGGTTCGACATCGGCATCCGGCCGAGCTGGGAACAAGCCATGAACGATGTGCGCGAAAGCGGCGGCAAACCGTTCCCGATCCCCGCTGGCTGTTCCGAGCATCCCTATGGCGGCATCGGTTTCGTGGCCTTCGCCGAAGAAGTACGCGAGCAGGAAAAAGAGCTTGGGTTCACATTCGACTACATCGTCGTTTGCTCGGTAACCGGCAGTACCCATGCCGGCATGGTGGTGGGTTTCGCGGCGGATGGCCGGGCGAACAAGGTGATCGGTATCGACGCCTCCGCCAAACCGGAAAAAACCCGCGAGCAGGTGCTGCGTATTGCCCGGCATACGGCAGAAATCGTCGACCTGGGTCGGCCGATTACCGACGAAGACGTGGTGCTGGATACCCGTTACGGGGGGCCGGAATATGGCCTGCCGAGTGAAGGCACGTTGGAAGCCATCCGCCTGTGCGCGCGCCTGGAGGGGGTCCTGACCGACCCGGTCTACGAAGGCAAGTCGATGCACGGGATGATCGACATGGTGCGTAACGGTGAGTTTCCTGAGGGCTCGAAGGTGCTGTATGCGCACTTGGGCGGTGTGCCGGCGTTGAGTGCTTACAGCTTCATTTTCCGCAATGGGTGAGGTGATCAGGCTGCTGAATTCGCGTTGAGGCAGCTGGCCTCTTTGCAGCCAAGCTTGCTTCCACAGGTGTACATCCGTGGGAGCAAGCCTTGCCTGCGAAGAGCCCAGCGAAAACGGTATAAAAATCAGCTGTGCCCGCGCTTGGCCAATTGCAGGATCGTACCCACCAACGCCTGCGCCCGCGGCACCAGCGTATCCAGCTCCAGATACTCGCGGTCCGTGTGGACCTTGCCACCTACCGGCCCCAGGCCACACAGGGTAGGAATCCCCAGGCTGGCCGTAAATCCGGAATCCGCACACCCACCGGTAAACTCGCCCTCTACGCTGAACCCCAGCTCCAGCGCCTGTCCGCGATAAATATCCAGCAGGTCGAGACTGTGACGTCCCTCCATCGGCATGAACACCGCGCATTCGGTCAACACCGCCTGAGTCCCCGGCACTTCCTGCTCTTCGACAATGGCAACGATCGCCGCCTTGATCGCCGCCCACTGCGCCACTTCGACAAAGCGGATATCCAGCTCCGCCGTCGCTGCGGGCGCCACGGTATTGCTGGAGGTCCCGCCGCTCATCAAACCGACGTTGGTGGTGATCCCGCGCCCGTAGTCAGTCAGCGCGTGCAGCTTGACGACCTTGCGCGCCAGGGCCTCGATCGCGCTGGCACCGTCGGCGTGGTTGACGCCCGAATGCGCCGCGCGCCCTGTAACTTCGATCAACAGGCGCACACCACCTTTGCGCGCACTCACCACGTTACCGCTGACGCGACCGGGTTCGGTGTTGAGTACCGCCTGTACGCCTTGGGCGACCTGCTCGATATGATCACGTGCAGTACCAGAACCGATTTCCTCGTCGCCGGTAAACAACACCCTGACGGGGAAGGGCAGCGGCGCCAGGCGCTGCAAGGCCAGCAGCGCAAAGCAGTTGAGCACCAGGCCGCCTTTCATGTCCGCCACACCCGGGCCGAATGCCAAGGGGCCGTTGGTGGTATAGCCGCGTGCCGGCGCGGTGCCCTTGGGGAACACCGTATCCCGGTGCCCCAGGAGCAGCACCGGCGGCTGCGAACCGCCGGGTAAATCAGCCAGCAGCAAATCGCCGAAGCCTTCGACGGCCGTGCGCTGCACCTCGATCCCGCCTTGCTCAAGCGCCTTGATCAAATGCGCGCCGACGGCATCGACACCGTCCTTGTCGTAGCTGTTGGAGTCGGTATCAACGAGGCTACGCAACAGGTCCTGCATGGGTTGCTGCTGCTCGGCCAACCAGGCAATGGCATCGTTCATCAGTTTGCCTCCTTGACCAGGCGCGAGCCTTCATCGCCCAGGTCCCAGAAAATCCCGGCCATGATCTGCAAGCTTTCGCGCACCACGGGCGCCAGCAGGTGTTCATTGGGGGCATGTTGCGAGCACGCCGGGTAGGAATGCGGAATCCATACGGTGGGCAGGCCGAGGATTTCGGAAAACACATCGTTGGGCAGCGAACCGCCAAGATTGGGCAACAAGGCCGGGGATTTGTCGGTGGTGCGCTTGAGCGAGTCCAGCGCCCAGCCGACCCAGGGGCTGGCCGGGTCGAGGCGGGTGGCGTGCATCACGTCCATGCGTGTCTGGGCGACCTTGACCGTGTCAAAGCCATGGGCATCCAGATGGGTGCGAATGGCGTCGATAAAGGTGCGGTAATCGCTGTCGACCGTGAAGCGGATATGGCACAGCGCCCAGGCGCTACCCGGAATCGCATGCACCGGCGCTTGCGGGTTGCCGGTCTTGAACGCCAGCACATCGAGAGTATTCCAGCCGAAGACCTTTTCGCTGGCGCTGAGCCCAGGCTCGCCCCATTGATGATCGATCTCGGGGTCGCCCGGGCCTGAGCCCACTTCAATATCGACCAACGCGGCCCGGACGTTATCCGGGAGTTTTTGCGGCTTGAGCCCCGGCACCTGCACGCGTCCTTGCTTGTCGACCAGCGAGGCAATGGCATTGGCCAGCACGATACCGGGGTTGGCCAACAGGCCGCCCCAGTTGCCAGAGTGATGGGCGCCTTCGCGCAGGTCGACGGTCAGCTCGAAATTGAACACGCCGCGCGAGCCAAGGAACAAGGTCGGGCGCGCTGCCGCCAGGCGCGGGCCATCAGAGGCGATAAAAATATCGGCCGCCAGCTCGTCCTGATGCGCCGCGCAGAATTTGCCAAGGCCCGGCGAGCCGTCTTCTTCGCCCATCTCCAGCAGCAGTTTGGTGTTGAAACCAAGCTTGCCGCCACGCGCCTTGATCACCTGCTCCAGCGCGGTGATGTTGATCAGGTGCTGGCCCTTGTTATCGGCGGTACCACGGCCGTACCAGCGGTCGCCATCGACCACCACTTCCCACGGCGACAAGCCTTCGCGCCACTGTGCCGCGTAGCCACGCACCACGTCACCGTGACCATAGCTGAGCAGGGTCGGCAGCGCCGGGTCCTCGATGCGTGAGGCGATCAGGAACGGCCCGCGACCTTTGACCGGATTGTCATGGATCGTCGTTTCAAAACCCAATGCCCGCAAGTGCGGGGTGATAAAGCTTTCGAGGTAGCGGTACAGCTCGGGCAGTTGCTCGGGCTCCTGACTCTCGGTGGGATGGGCGACGCTGCGCTGCAGCAGGGCGAGAAAGTCGCCGTTATCAAAGTGTTCACTCGCGTAATCAATGGCCAGGGCACGACTCATGAGGCTATCAACTCCAAAGGATGGGAGGGCTGGGCGTTCAGATGGCAGGCGACCGAACCGCCGTCGACGGCGCTTTTATCCACAGGCACGGTGCTGCACATCGGCAAGGCTTTCGGGCAGCGCGGGTGGAAGGCGCAGCCGGTGGGTGGATTGATCGGGTTGGGGAAGTTGCCGCGCAGGCCGATATCGGGAATGCCCAGGGAAGGATCCGGGGTCAGTACCGAGTCGAGCAACGCGCGGGTATAGGGGTGGGCGGGACGGCTGAATACGGCTTCGCGCTCGCGCTCTTCGACGATGCGCCCCAGATACATGACCGCCACCCGGTCGGCCAAATGTTCGATGACCGCCAGGTTATGGCTGATCAGCAGGTAGGTCAGGCCGAATTCCTTTTTCAGCTCGAGCAGCAGGTTGAGGATCTGCGCCTGGACCGAGACGTCCAGCGCCGAGGTGGGCTCGTCGCAGATCAGTACATCCGGGCGCATGATCAAGGCGCGAGCGATGGCGACGCGCTGGCGTTGGCCGCCGGACAATTGCGCGGGGTAGCTGTCGATCACTCGCTTGGGAAGGCCTACGACGTCGAACATGGTTTCGACTTTTTTGCGGCGTACGTCGGGGCTGTCGATGTCGTGCACGATCAACGGCAGGGTGACGATCTGGCGCAGCGTCTTGCGCGGGTTCAACGAAGAGTAAGGGTCCTGGAAGATCGGTTGGATGTGCCGAGCCATCTGCCGTCGATCAGCGGCGGTCAGGTGTTTGCCACCGACCAGCACGTCGCCGCTGGTCGGCGGCAACAGGCCAAGCAGCATTTTCGCCAGGGTGCTCTTACCGCAACCAGACTCGCCCACCAGGCCCAGGGTTTCGCCGCGCATCAAGCGCAAGGACACGCCGTCCACCGCTTTGAGGGTGGCGGGCGCTTTGAACAGCCCGCGGCCAATGGTGAACTCGCGGCGAATGTCACACAGCTCCAAGGCGATATCGCGGCTCATTGCACACCTCCATTGCGTTGCAGCCGTTGTTCATGGGGGTGAGCGTGCGGTGGCGCGGCGAAATGGCAGCGCACACTGTGCCCTCCGCTGGCGTGTTTCGGCGCGGCCTCCAGGCAGGCTTGTTCGGCCAGGCTGCAGCGGTTGCGAAACGCACAACCCTGTTGCTCGCCTACCAGGCTGGGCACCAGCCCCGGAATCGAGCCCAACGGCTGACCCGGTCGGGTCCGGCCCGGGATTGGAATGCTTTCCAGCAGCCCGCGAGTATAGGGATGCTGCGGATTGCCGAACAATTGCGCGGCGCTGGCAGATTCGACCACCTCGCCGGCGTACATCACCGCCACCCGGTCGGCGATGCGCGCTACCAGCCCGAGGTCGTGGGTGATGAAAATCACAGCGGTGCCGGTCTCTTTCTGGATGTCGCGCAGCAGTCGCAGAATCTGCGCCTGCACGGTTACGTCCAGTGCGGTGGTCGGTTCATCGGCGATGATCAGGTCCGGCTCGCACATCAGCGCCATGGCAATCACCACCCGTTGGCGCAACCCACCGGACAGCTGGTGCGGGAACTGCCGCAGGCGCTCCACAGGATTGCTGATACCGACCTTCTCGAGCATCTGCCCGGCACGCACCAACGCCTCTTTGTAGGACACCTTGCGGTGCTGGCGCAGCACCTCGGCCAGTTGATCGCCAATGCTGTAGGCGGGGTTGAGCGAGGTCATCGGCTCCTGGAAGATCATCGCCATGCGATTGCCGCGCACATCGCACATGGCCCGTTCGCTGTGCGCCAGCAGGTCCATGCCGTCGAGGGTCAAACTCGTGGCGGTGCGCAGCGCCTTGCCGGGCAGCAAGTCCATCAGGGCCAGCGAGGTGAGGGATTTGCCACAGCCGGATTCACCGACGATGCACAGCATCTCGCCGCGCTCCAGGTGCAGGTCCAGCCCCCGGACGGCGTGCAGCATGCCGTGTTCCAGCGGGATGTCGACGCGCAGGTTTTCTACGTGCAGAAGTGCCATGGCGCGAGCCTCCTAGTTACGGCCGTCAGGCAGGATGAGGTCACGGATGCCGTCACCGAGCAGGTTGATCGCCAGTACCAGCACCATCAATGCGACACCGGGAATGGCGATTACCCAAGGGGAGAAGAACATGTACGGTTTGCCTTCAGCGATCATCAGCCCCCAGGAGGGGATAGGCGGTTGCACGCCCACACCCAGGAAGGACAACGCCGATTCCAGCAGAATCGCGTGGGCCATCTCCAGCGTGGCCACCACGATCAATGCGCCGAGCACATTGGGCAGGATTTCGCTGGCGAGAATGCGCAAGGTCGAGCAACCCAACGCCTGCGCCGAGGCCACGTATTCCGCATCGCGAATTTGCTGTACCGCTGCCCGCACGACCACGGCGAAGCGATCCCACAGCAGGCAACCGAGCAGGATGATCACCACCTTGAGCGAGCCCCCAAGCAGCGATGCCGAGGCCAGCGCGACCATGACTACCGGCATCGCCAGGCGGGTGGTGATCAGATAGCTGATGACGGCGTCGGTCTTGCCGCCAAAGTAGCCAGCCACCAGGCCCATCACCGTACCGATGACACCAGAGATGACGGCGGCGGCAAAGCCGATGAACAGCGAGATCCGCGCACCGAATAGCAGCCGGGACAGGTAATCACGGCCCAGCTTGTCGGTACCGAGGATGTTGTCCCAGGTGCCTTTGGCCATCCAGACCGGCGGTTTCATCCGCTGCACCACATCCTGGGCGTAGGGGTCGTGGGGCGCCAGCAACGGCGCGAACAACGCTGCCAGGACAATTATCAGCAACAACACGGCGCCCAATGTGAAGCCCTTATGGCGCAAGCACTTGCGCAGCGTGCGGCGCAAGCCGGTAACGGGCAGGGCGGGCTCGTTCAAAGCCAAGGTTGTGACAGTCGTCATGAGACCTCCTAGCGCACGCGAATGCGCGGGTCGAGGACTGCGTTCAGCAGGTCGGCCAGCAGCGTGAGGACGATGTAGATCAGCGCAATCAACAGCACTACGGCTTGCACCACCGGGAAGTCGTCGCGGGCAATGGCATCCCAGGCCAACTGACCGACGCCTTGCAGCGAGAACACCGTTTCGATCACTACCGAGCCGCCGAGCATGAAGCCGAACTCTACTGCCGCCAGCGCGACCACCGGGATCAGCGCATTGCGCAGGGCGTGCTTGAACAACACCCGTCCAGGCCGCAAGCCCTTGGCCCGAGCGGTGCGGATGTAGTCCGCGGCCAGCACATCGAGCATGCCGGCGCGGGTCAGGCGCATGATCGCCGGCGTGGCGTAATAGCCCAGAGCGATGGCGGGCATGACGAAGTGCTGCCAGGTGGAATTGCCGGACACCGGCAGCCAATGCAGAGTGACAGCGAACAGCACGATCAGCATCAGCGCGAACCAGAAGCTCGGCATGGCTTGCCCCAGCACCGCGATGCTCAACGCCAGACGATCGATCCAGGTATCACGCTTGACGGCCGCCAGCACACCTAACGGGATGGCCACCAGCAAGGCGACCGCCAGCGCCATGGCGCCAAGCCCAAGGGTGATCGGCAGTCGCGCGGCGATCAGGTTGTACACCGACTCCTGAAAGAAGAACGAGTTGCCCAGATCCAGATGCGCGAGGTCGCCGAGCCAGCTGAAGTACTGGGCGGCCAGCGGCTTGTTCAAGCCGTATTGCACTCGAATCTGCTCGATCTGTTCGCTGCTGGCCTCGGGCCCGCCGATGGCCGTGGCCAGGTCGCCCGACAGATGCAGCAACGAAAAGCTGATGATCGAGACGGTAATGGCAACGCACAGGGCAATGCCCAGACGCCGCAAGAGAAATCCCAACATGGCCGATATCCTGATCACGTGAAGGCCAGCGGGTACGGGACCCGGCTGGCCACGAGGGTCATTTCCAGCGAGAAAGGACGAAGCGTGGCAGCTCGTCCGGATACGGCTTGAACTGCAGGTCCTGATTGAAGGCGTAGTTCAGCGAGTAGTTGAACAGCGGCGCCCAGTAGGCCTGTTCGCTGATGCGCTTGAGCGCCTTGCTGTAGTTCTCCTTGCGCACTTGTGGGTCGAGGGCGTTGTCGGCGGTCTGCAGCCACTTTTGCACGTCTGGGTCTTTGATGTTGTCATCCGGGTTGCCCTTGAACCAGGTGCCGGCCGAGGCCGAAGTGTCGAGGATCGAGAACGAGCCCCAGGCCTGAAACGACATCGGCACATGGCCGCCGCGCTGCTGGTCGCGCAGGGCGGCGTATTTGAGGTAACGAAGCTTGGCGTTGATACCCACAGCGCGCAGGTTGCCGATGATGGCTTCGGCGTAGTCGCGATCCCGATAGGCGTAGATCTCGGTTTCGAAGCCCTGTGGATAACCTGCTTCCTTGAGCAGCTCCTTGGCCTTGGCCGGGTCATAGTTGTATTGCGTGGCCACGCTGGTGTCACAGCCAAACTGCGCGGGGTAGCAGGCGACCTGCAACGGCTTGCTTTCGCCACCGACCAGTTGCGATGCCAGGGCCTCGCGGTTGATGGCGTAATTAATGGCCTGGCGGACCTTGAGATTCTTCATCGGCGAGTTGTCGCTGGAGGTGCCACGCGCGTCGAGGATCAGGAAGCCAATGCGCATGGTGGCGCCACTGACTACCGACAGATTGGGCATCGCCTTGAGCTGCTCGGCCTGATCCGGCGCCACTCGCCAGATCCAATCGACGCCACCGGTCATCAGTTCTGCCGTGCGGGTTTCGGCATCAGGGATCACGCGAAACTGCAGGTTTTTGATGTGTGCCGGGCCCTGGGGGCTTTCTTTGAAGTAATCGTCGTTACGCACCATGGTCACGCCGACCCCTGGGGTCACCGACACAACCTTGTAAGGGCCGGTGCCGATTGGCTGTTTGGCGAAGCCCGCCAGCCCGACTTTCTCGAAATAGGCTTTGGGGAAAATCGGTACGGCGTTGGACAAGTACTCCAGCGCGGGCGGGAAGGGCTTCTTCATGTGCAAGCGCACCTGGTAGTCACCCAGCTTCTCGGCGCTGGCGATCCAGTCGACGTTTTGTACCGTGACCACCTTGGAGTCCGGCGACACCACCCAGTTGAGGGTGAACACCACGTCGTCGGCGGTCATCGGCGTGCCATCGTGAAACTTCACGTCCTGACGCAGGGTGAAATCGAGAGTGGTGTCGTCGACCTGTTTCCAGCTCTGGGCAAGCATGGGTTTGTATTCGCCGGTGTCCGGGTCGCGATAGATCAAGTTGTCCCAGGCCAAACGCGCCAACACCACGCCTTCGCGCAAGTCGTTGTGATAAGGGCTGATGTTTTCAGGTTCGCTGTCTGACGCGTACACCAACGTGTCGGTGGCTTTGTTGGCGAATACCGGGGTGGTGCAGAACAAGGCCAGCAGTGCTGCACTGCAGGCGAAACCTTTGATGCCCATGCCGTCGTCTCCGTGGCGAGTGAGTGTGTCAAAGGGCAGGGACCGCAATAGGGTAGAGGGCGCAGCTGTTTTTCTTATGGAAAACGCTTGATGGGCGAGCCACAGCAGGGCTCGACTTGATCCTATGCATAGCGTATCAATGCCACAAGCATCTTCTTTCGAAGTCTTCGTTGCCTTAAAGGCAAACCCTCCTGGAGGTGACATGCAGCTTTACGGTGTGCAATCCATCGCCTTGCGGCATTTCCTTGAAGTCGCCCGCTGCGGATCGATCAGTGAAGCCTCCGAACATCTGAACGTCGCCGCTTCGGCCGTAAGCCGGCAGATCGCCAAGCTGGAGCGCGACATGAACTGCGTGCTGTTCGAACGCCGCGCCCGGGGGATGCTGCTCAGCGACGCCGGCGCACGCCTGGCCGCCTATGCGCGCAAGGCCGAACTGGAAGCACGCGAAGTGATTGCCGAGATCCGCGACCTGCAAGGGCTGCAACGTGGGGTGGTGAAGATTGGCTGCTCCGAGGGTTTTGCCATGGAGTTCCTGCCAGGCGCCATTGCGGAATTTCGCCGCGAGTACCAGGGTATCCATTTCACCTTGGAGGTATTCCCGCCGACCGTGGCCACCGAGAAAGTGCGCACCGGGGAGGTCGATCTGGCGCTGACGTTCAGCTTGTCGCCCGAGCGGGAGATCAAGGTCGAGCATGCGTTTCTCGGCATCATCAAAGCCATCGTCGCCAATAATCATCCACTGGCGGGCAGGGCGCAGGTCACCTTGGCCGAGCTACAGCCATACCCCATTGCCTTGCCGATGCCGAACACCACGCTTCGGCAGTTGTTCGACATCTGCTGCAGCGTGCAGGGGCTGTACTTCGAGCCGGCGTTGACGAGCAACTACTTTGGGGCGATGTATCAGTTTGTGATGGATGGCGGCGGGATCAGCCTGGCGGGGGAGCTCACCCTGCATAACCGCGTGGTGCACCGGGACGTGCAGGCGATCGCGATTGCGGATGGGGAAATGCAGAAGCGGCGGGTGGAGTTGCAGAGTATGGCGGGGCGGACGCTACCCTCGGCGGTGGGGGTGTTTCGGGATTTTCTGGTGGCGAAGTTGGCGGCTGCGGAGCCTTCGTTGCTAGGGGAGCACGCCGGGCAATAAAAACCCGGCGGTTGAAGACGAGCGTCGGTTATCGCTCTAGGCGCCATAACCAACGATTCGATCACCTTGGGGAATCAGTAAGCACACTTGCCGCCAGTCCGTTGATCAGCCACACCCGGTTTCAACTTGATGATCAGTTGCACATTGGGCACGTCACCTACCGTACGGGACAGGTGGCCTACACGTTGGTCATCAGGGCGTGGCCGAGACACGGTGTCGGCATTGAACTGCATCTCACCGGGCCCCTGTACCAGTACGGTACCGTCGGTAGTTTCCACCGACCATTTGCCCTGCAGGGTAATCACCCATTGCGGCCCGGGCGCACGGTGCCAACTGCCGACATAGCCTGGAGGCAGCACGGCGTAGGCGATACTTTCGATGTCATCGGGCGACACTCCTATCCATTGCGGCGCTGCTGGCGGTGCATAGCTTTTGAACTCCAACCCTTCCAGCCGACAATGGCCTATATGGGTAGCGCCCTTATCATCGGCCCATAGCGTGGCATACGAAATTGGGGGTTGAAGCTGACCGTTACTGTGGGTCGTGTCCGATGATTCTTTTGGCACCGATTGTACGGTTGCACTGGCCGTGCCAGATGCGGCACATGCGACGACACAAGAAAATACCATCGCGTATAAAGGTTTCATCAGCTAACTCCGTCCGTGTAAAAATTTGTTTGCCTATTCAGCGCGCGGCTGCCATGCCGGGGACCTATCAGCCGAACCTTATGCAAACACTACTCATAAAAAAGGCCGACCCTAAGGTCGGCCTTTCAATGCTGGGATCACTATAGTGTGATGGCAGCCATCGTTTCAGTGAACAAACCTTAAAAATCCAGGTTCGACACTGCCAACGCATTGCTCTCGATAAAGTCACGACGTGGCTCGACCGCGTCACCCATCAAGGTATTGAAGATCTGATCGGCACCGATCGCATCTTCAATGGTCACGCGCAGCATGCGGCGTACGGCAGGGTCCATGGTGGTTTCCCACAGCTGGTCCGGGTTCATTTCACCGAGACCTTTATAGCGCTGGATGGTATGGCGCTTGGTGCTTTCGGCCATCAGCCATTCCAAGGCTTCCTTGAACTCCACCACGGCTTTCTTGCGCTCGCCACGTTGGATATACGCGCCTTCGTCCAGCAGCGTGCTCAGCTGCGCACCCAAGGCAGTGACCGTTTTGTAGTCATTGCTGCCGAAGAAGTCGCGGTTGAAGGTGACGTAGTTGGCCAGGCCGTGGGAGGTGATTTCCACTTCCGGCAGCCAGACGTTACGTTCACGGTCTTCACGCAGGCTGGCCTTGTAGACCAGGCCGGACTTCTCGGTGTTGCGCAGGCGCTCGTCGAACTTGGCCAGCCAGGCTTGCATGCCTTCGTGGCTGGACAGGTCTTCAAGTGACACAGCCGGCAGGTACACGAAATGCTCGGTGAGCTCTTGCGGGTACAGGCGCGACAGACGCTTGAGGGTCTTCATCACCATGCGGAAATCATTCACCAGACGCTCCAGCGCCTCGCCGGAGATGCCCGGTGCCGATTCGTTAAGGTGCAGGCTGGCGTCTTCGAGGGCCGACTGCGTCATGTATTCTTCCATGGCGTCGTCGTCCTTGATGTACTGCTCCTGCTTGCCCTTCTTGACCTTGTACAGCGGCGGTTGAGCGATGTAGATGTAACCACGCTCGACCAGCTCTGGCAGTTGGCGGAAGAAGAAGGTCAGCAACAAGGTACGGATGTGCGATCCGTCGACGTCAGCATCGGTCATGATGATGATGTTGTGATAGCGCAGCTTGTCGATGTTGTACTCGTCGCGACCGATACCGCAGCCCAGCGCGGTGATCAAGGTGCCGACTTCCTGAGAGGAAATCATCTTGTCGAAGCGGGCCTTCTCAACGTTGAGGATCTTGCCCTTCAACGGCAGGATCGCCTGGGTCTTGCGGTTTCGGCCCTGCTTGGCCGACCCGCCTGCGGAGTCCCCTTCCACCAGGTACAGTTCAGAGAGGGCAGGGTCTTTCTCTTGGCAGTCAGCCAGTTTGCCTGGCAAGCCGGCGATGTCCAGCGCGCCTTTGCGGCGGGTCATCTCACGGGCCTTGCGCGCGGCTTCACGGGCACGGGCGGCGTCGATCATCTTGCCGACCACGGCCTTGGCTTCGTTCGGGTTCTCGAGCAGGAAGTCCGAGAAGTGCTTGCCCATTTCCTGTTCGACCGCAGTTTTGACTTCGGACGAAACCAGCTTGTCCTTGGTCTGCGAGCTGAACTTGGGATCCGGGACCTTGACCGAAATGATCGCAGTCAAACCTTCACGGGCATCATCACCGGTGGTCGCGACCTTGTGCTTCTTGGCCAGTCCTTCCTGCTCGATGTAGGTGTTGAGGTTACGCGTCAGGGCCGAGCGGAAGCCCACCAAGTGCGTACCACCGTCACGCTGCGGAATATTGTTGGTGAAGCACAGCAGGTTCTCGTTGAAGCTGTCGTTCCACTGCAGAGCGATCTCGACACCGATGCCGTCTTCACGCTGCATGTTGAAGTGGAACACCTGGTTGACCGGAGTCTTGTTGGTGTTCAGGTATTCAACGAACGCGCGCAGACCGCCTTCGTACTTGAACAGTTCTTCGCGGCCCGAGCGCTCATCCTTCAACAGGATGCCGACGCCAGAGTTGAGGAACGACAGTTCACGAATGCGCTTGGCCAGGATGTCCCAGCTGAACTGGATATTCTTGAACGTCTCAGCCGATGGCTTGAAGTGAATCTGAGTACCGGTGGTGTCGCTATCACCGACGATTTTCATCGGCTCTTGTGGCACACCGTGGACGTACAGCTGTTCCCAGATATGGCCGCTGCGGCGAACCGTCAGCAGCAGGGACTCGGACAGGGCGTTTACAACCGAAACACCCACGCCGTGCAATCCGCCGGAAACCTTGTAGGAGTTATCGTCGAATTTACCGCCAGCGTGGAGTACGGTCATGATGACCTCGGCGGCAGACACGCCTTCCTCTTTATGCACGTCGACTGGAATACCGCGACCGTTGTCGCGCACCGAGATGGATTCATCTGGGTGGATGGTGATGGTGATGTCGTCACAGTGGCCGGCCAAGGCTTCGTCGATAGAGTTGTCGACGACCTCGAACACCATGTGGTGCAGACCGCTACCATCATCGGTGTCGCCAATGTACATACCGGGACGTTTGCGTACGGCATCAAGCCCTTTCAGCACTTTAATGCTGGAGGAGTCGTACGTTTGGTTTTCGCTCATGCCTTCACTCCCGATGATCGTGGGTCTGGGTGATACGGCCTTGTTCCACGTGGAACAAGGCAACTGGCGTTTCCGTCTGCCAGCCTTCCCTCAATAATTCGTGGTCTACACAGGTGATGAACACCTGGCAGCGTAAGTCTTCCAACAAGCGGCATAAGGAGCGACGGTGCTGCTCATCGAGCTCCGACGGCAAGTCGTCCACCAGATAGATGCATTGCCCGCGACGGGCCTGGCTCACCAGATGCCCCTGCGCTATTCGCAATGCGCACACCACCAACTTCTGCTGGCCTCTGGATAAAATCTCGGCAGCATTATGGCCGCCCAGCCTCAATCGCAAATCGGCGCGTTGCGGTCCCGCTTGGGTATGTCCCATTTGCTGGTCGCGAAACAGGGAGGTCGACAGCACCTCAACAAGTTCGCGGTCTTTATCCCAGCCGCGGTAATAGCTTAATGTCAGCCCCTCGAGCGAGACCAGTTCACTCAAGGTCTGCTCGAACACCGGCTTCAAAGCCTTTATGTAGGCTCGGCGATATCCATCGATCTCAGCGCTGGCCTGGCACAGTTCCCTGTCCCATGCCGCTTGTGAAGCGGCGTCAAGTGTACCATGCCGCAGCCATGAGTTCCGTTGCTTCAGTGCCTTCTGCAGCCGCTGCCAGGTACCCATAAAGCGGGGTTCCACGTGGAACACTCCCCAGTCGAGGAACTGCCGGCGGATTTTGGGGGCACCTTCGAGCAGTCGAAAACTGTCTGGATTGATAAGTTGCAGCGGCATGATCTCGGCCAATTGTGCTGCGCTACGCGCATTCTGACCGTCGATACGGATAGTGAATTCACCGTTACGCTCGCGCGATACACCCAGGTTCCGCGGCCCGGCTTCGGCTTCATCGACAACACCGAACACGGTGCAGGCGGCTTGTTCGTGCTGAATGACCGGTAACAGGCGGGTGCTGCGAAACGACCGCGCCAAGCCGAGCAGATGCACGGCTTCGAGCATGCTGGTCTTGCCGCTGCCGTTGGCGCCGTACAGGATATTGATACGCGGGGAGGGGGAGATCGTCACCGGGTGCAGATTGCGCACCGCGGTGACCGACACACGACTGAGGGACATCTAGTCTGTGCTGAGCATTACAAACGCATGGGCATAACGACGTACGCGGAGTCGTCGTTGTCAGATTCCTGCAGCAGCGCGCTGCTGTTGGAATCGGACAGGATCAAGCGCACTTGTTCAGTCGTCATGACGCCCAGCACGTCCAGCAAATAGCTGACGTTGAAACCGATCTCCAGCGAACCGCCGTTGTAATCGACGCCCACTTCTTCTTCCGCTTCTTCCTGCTCAGGGTTGTTGGCCTGAATCTTCAGCTGACCATTGGCCAATTGCAGACGGATACCACGGTACTTCTCGTTGGAGAGAATAGCGGTACGGCTGAACGCTTCACGCAGGGCCTGACGATCACCAAGCACCAGCTTGTCACCGCCTTTAGGCAGCACGCGCTCGTAATCCGGGAACTTGCCGTCGACCAGTTTCGAGGTGAAGGTAAATTCGCCAGTGGTCGCACGGATGTGATGTTGACCCAAGACGATGCTGACCATGCCATCCGGCTCGGTCAGCAAGCGGGCAAGCTCAAGGATACCTTTACGGGGCACGATCACCTGATGGCGATCCGGCTGGCCGATATCGGCCTGCATCGAGCACATTGCCAAGCGGTGGCCGTCGGTGGCGACGGCGCGCATCACCCCAGCGGATACTTCCAGCAACATACCGTTGAGGTAGTAGCGCACGTCCTGTTGAGCCATGGCGAAGCTGGTGCGTTCGATCAAACGACGCAGGCGGCTTTGCTCCAGGCTACAGGTCAGCGAGCCAGGACCTTCCTCGACCGTCGGGAAATCGTTGGCGGGCAAGGTCGACAGCGTGAATCGGCTGCGACCGGCCTTGACCACGAGTTTTTGCTCGTCGAGTTTGATGTCGATCAGCACGTCGTTGGGCAAGCTCTTGCAGATATCCATCAGCTTGCGCGCGGGCACGGTGATTTCGCCTGGCTCGGCGGGCTCTTCCAACTGCACTCGACCCACCAGCTCGACCTCCAGGTCAGTACCGGTAAGCGAGAGTTGCTGACCCTCGACAACGAGCAATACGTTCGACAGGACCGGCAAGGTCTGGCGGCGCTCGACGACCCCTGCGACCAGTTGCAGAGGTTTCAACAGGGCTTCGCGTTGAATGGTGAAATGCATGGTCTAGTCCCTTGCCTTGATGAGCTGCGCTGAGCGGATCACGTCGTCAGCGTCCGCAGCAGGTTCTTGTAATCCTCGCGGATGTCCGCGTCGGATTCTTTGAGTTCGTTGATCTTGCGGCAGGCGTGAAGCACCGTGGTGTGGTCGCGGCCGCCAAATACGTCGCCGATTTCAGGAAGACTGTGGTTGGTCAGTTCCTTGGACAGGGCCATGGCCACCTGGCGCGGGCGCGCCACCGAGCGCGAACGACGCTTGGACAACAGATCGGAAATCTTGATCTTGTAGTACTCGGCCACGGTGCGCTGGATGTTATCCACACTGACCAGTTTGTCCTGCAGCGCCAGCAAGTCCTTGAGCGATTCGCGAATCAGCTCGATGGTAATGTCTCGGCCCATAAAGTGCGAATGCGCGATCACGCGCTTCAACGCGCCTTCGAGCTCGCGCACGTTGGAGCGGATGCGCTGGGCGATGAAGAAGGCTGCGTCGTGAGGTAGCTCGACTTTGGCCTGGTCGGCCTTTTTCATCAGGATCGCGACGCGGGTTTCGAGCTCAGGTGGCTCGACGGCGACCGTCAGGCCCCAACCGAAGCGCGACTTGAGGCGTTCTTCAAGGCCTTCGATTTCCTTCGGGTAGCGGTCACTGGTGAGGATGACCTGCTGACCACCTTCGAGCAGAGCGTTGAAGGTGTGGAAAAACTCCTCTTGGGAGCGCTCCTTGCGGGCGAAGAACTGAATGTCATCGATAAGCAAGGCGTCCACCGAGCGGTAGAAACGCTTGAACTCGTTGATGGCATTGAGCTGCAGCGCCTTGACCATGTCGGCAACGAAGCGCTCCGAGTGCAGGTACACCACTTTGGCATTGGGGTTCTTCTTGAGCAGGTGGTTACCCACAGCGTGCATCAAGTGAGTCTTACCCAGACCGACGCCACCATAAAGGAAGAGCGGGTTGTAACCGTGTTTGGGGTTATCGGCTACCTGCCAGGCAGCCGCGCGAGCCAGCTGGTTGGATTTACCTTCGACGAAGTTTTCGAAAGTGAAGGTACGGTTCAGATAACTGGTGTGCTTGAGGCCGCCTTCTACCTGAACGGTACGCTGCTCGGCACGCACGGGTGCTTGCTGCGAACTGGCACCTGCCATGGAGTCGAAACTGTGTCGGGAAGGCTCGTCGTGAGCGGCTGTGACCACAGCGGCCGCCACGACCGCAGGGGCGGCGGCGGTGACGGGCTCCGGAGCAGGCGCGCTCGCGGCTTGCGAAGCTGCTACGGCGGCGGCCAATGGCGCGTTGGGCGCCGCACGCGCGGCCGAACTGCGACGGCTGCCAATCAATAAGGAAAGCGCAGGCGCCATGCCATTGCCGTGCTCACCGAGCAACTCGAGCAAGCGGCTCAGGTATTTCTCGTTAACCCAATCGAGCACGAACCGGTTAGGCGCATAGACGCGCAACTCGTCGCCTTCGGCTTCGACCTGTAGCGGACGGATCCAGGTGTTGAATTGCTGGGCAGGCAGTTCATCGCGCAGAAGCTCTACGCACTGCTGCCAAAGTTCCACTGACACGGATATCCCCTGATTTGAGCACAGCTAAGGCAAAAACAGCGGCCATTGTACCGGCCACCGTGACACTTATCCACATGCGCAGGCTCTCCGGACCACAATAAATCAGCATCTTAGGGCTTTTTCTGCGCGCTTGACCCTGCCCCTGAGATCTGTGGATAACCCTACTCAAGCCCTTTGTACAAGTCGGGGTTGAAATCTGTGGATAACTACCCTGTGGACAAGTAGCCATTCCATACACAGGTTGTACGCGGGCGCAGCACAGGAACGGCACCGCTTGCGGACAGACTTGTGAATCGCTGTGAGCGCCGGCTTTACGGCCCCAAAATGGGTTATCCACAGAAAAGCGTCTACTTAACATCAGTAAGCATTACAAAAAAGCTTTAAAATAAGTCCCTTCTTTATTTCTATTTCAAGCAGACAAGCCGGGGAGCAAAAGCGGTCGATCAGGGAAGAGATCAAGGTAGAGCGGACAGACAGGCGGTCATGCCTAATTGAAGGAAAAGCTGGTTGGAAATTGACCTGCGGCGTTGCACCCACTAGAATCGCCGGTCTCTTAAAACGGGGGCCATTCCGGCCCGTAGTCGAACAACCAGGTAGCACGCCATGAAACGTACTTTCCAACCCAGCACCATCAAACGCGCCCGCACCCACGGTTTCCGTGCTCGCATGGCCACCAAGAACGGCCGTGCCGTACTGTCGCGTCGCCGTGCCAAAGGCCGTGCGCGTCTGGCCGTTTGATTCTCCGGCACAGGGGGTGAGTCAGGACTTCAATCGGGATAAGCGTCTGCTTACACCCCGGCACTTCAAGACAGTCTTCGACTCCCCAACCGGCAAGGTTCCAGGGAAAAACCTGCTGCTCCTTGCGCGCGAAAACGATTTCGAACACCCCCGTCTAGGGCTGGTGATCGGAAAAAAGAGCGTCAAGCTCTCCGTTCAGCGCAACCGCCTCAAACGTGTGATGCGCGATTCATTCCGTCTGCACCAGGAACTCCTGGCCGGATGGGACATAGTGATCGTGGCTCGCAAAGGTTTGGGCGACGTGGAAAATCCGGAACTGCATCAACATTTGGGCAAGCTCTGGAAACGCCTTGCTCGGAGCCGGCCTGCTCCAGTGGCCAGCACCGAACCTGAAGGGGTGGACAGTCAAGATGCGTAAACTGGCACTCGTACCGATCCAGTTTTATCGCTATGCCATCAGCCCATTGATGGCAGACCACTGTCGCTTCTACCCCAGTTGCTCCTGCTACGCGATCGAAGCCATTGAACAACATGGCGTATTGCGTGGTGGCTGGTTGGCAGCTCGTCGTCTGGGTCGCTGTCATCCTTGGAACACCGGTGGGTTCGACCCTGTTCCGCCTGCCCACTCTCCCCGTATTTCTTCGATAGCCGAGTAATCATGGATATTAAACGCACGATCCTGATCGTCGCCCTGGCAGTCGTCGCCTACGTCATGGTTTTCAAGTGGAACCAGGACTACGGCCAGACTCCACCGCCGAATCAGAATGCTGCCGCCACCCGTGCTTCGGAACTGCCTGACGTACCTGCCGGTACCAGCGCAGCTGCCAGCGCCGATGTCCCTAACGCCGGAACCGACGGTACTGCCGCAGCACCTGCCATCGCGCCGGTCGCTACCAGCAGCAACCTGATCCGCGTCAAGACCGACGTCCTCGACCTGGCTATCGATCCAAAAGGCGGCGATGTCGTCCAGCTGACGCTGCCTAAATTCCCGCGTCGCCAGGACCATCCCGAAATTCCGTTCCAACTGTTCGACGACGGTGGCGAGCGCACCTACCTGGCGCAAAGCGGCCTGACCGGTGCCAATGGCCCGGATGTGCGTGCTGCCGGTCGCCCGTTGTATGCCTCTGCGCAACCGAGCTACCAGCTGGCTGACGGTCAGGACCAACTGGTCGTCGACCTGAAGTTCAGCGACAACGGCGTCAACTACATCAAGCGCTTCACCCTGGACCGCGGCGAGTACGACCTCAAGGTCACGTACCTGATCGACAACCAGAGCGCGCAAGCGTGGAACGGCAACCTGTTCGCCCAGCTCAAGCGCGACCACAGCGATGACCCTTCGGCCAGTACCGCCACCAGTACCGCCACCTACCTGGGTGCGGCCATGTGGACCAGTAACGAGCCGTACAAAAAAGTGTCGATGAAAGATATCGACAAGGGCAACCTGAAAGAAACCGTGCAAGGTGGCTGGGTCGCTTGGCTGCAGCACTATTTCGTGACTGCGTGGATTCCGGCGAAGGACGACAGCAACAACGTCACCACTCGCAAGGACAGCCAGGGTAACTACATCATCGGCTTCACCGGCCCGACCATTACCGTCGCGCCGGGAGCGAAGGCTGAAACCACCGCTACCCTGTATGCTGGCCCGAAAACCCAGGACCGCCTGAAAGCGCTGTCCCCAGGTCTGGAATTGACGGTTGACTACGGCATCCTGTGGTTCATCGCTCAACCGATCTTCTGGTTGCTCAAGCACATCCACGCGATCCTCGGTAACTGGGGCTTCTCGATCATCTGCCTGACCGTCCTGATCAAGCTGCTGTTCTTCCCGCTGTCCGCCGCCAGCTACAAGTCGATGGCGCGCATGCGTGCCGTGGCACCGAAACTGGCTGCGCTGAAAGAGCAGCACGGTGACGATCGTCAGAAGATGTCGCAGTCGATGATGGAGCTGTACAAGAAAGAGAAGATCAACCCACTGGGCGGCTGCTTGCCGATCGTGGTGCAGATGCCGGTCTTCCTGTCGCTCTACTGGGTGTTGCTTGAAAGCGTCGAGATGCGCCAAGCCCCTTGGCTGCTGTGGATAACCGACCTGTCGATCAAGGATCCGTTCTTCATCCTGCCGATCATCATGGGCGCGACCATGTTCATTCAGCAGCGCTTGAACCCGACACCGCCGGATCCGATGCAGGCCAAGGTGATGAAGTTGATGCCGATCGTGTTCACCTTCTTCTTCCTGTGGTTCCCGGCCGGTCTGGTCATGTACTGGGTGACCAACAACACGTTGTCGATTCTGCAGCAGTGGTACATTACCCGCAGCATTGAACGGGCTAACGCTGCTAAAGCCGCCGCCTGACAGATCGAGGTTCGATCTGTGGATAAAACGCCCCCGTCGTGGGGCGTTTTGCTATCTGTGTATATCTGTCGAGAGGCCTGAGCCATGAACATCCCCCGTGAAACCATCGCCGCCATCGCCACTGCCCAAGGGCGCGGTGGGGTCGGCATCGTGCGTATTTCCGGACCTTTGGCCAGCAGCGCGGCGCAAGCCATTACCGCCCGCACCCTGACGCCGCGCTATGCCCACTACGGTGCTTTTCGCGATGACGAAGGCGAGGTGATCGATGAAGGCCTGGCGCTATATTTCCCCGGCCCCAACTCGTTCACCGGTGAAGATGTGCTCGAATTGCAAGGCCATGGCGGCCCCGTAGTGCTCGATATGCTGCTGCAACGCTGTGTACAACTGGGTTGTCGTTTGGCGCGGCCCGGGGAATTCAGCGAGCGGGCGTTCCTTAACGACAAGCTCGACCTGGCCCAGGCCGAGGCGATCGCCGACCTGATAGAGGCAAGTTCTGCACAGGCCGCGCGCAACGCCCTGCGCTCTCTACAAGGCGCATTTTCGCTGCGGGTCAACGATCTCACCGAAAAACTGATCAGCCTGCGTATCTATGTGGAAGCCGCCATTGATTTCCCAGAGGAAGAGATCGACTTCCTTGCCGACGGCCACGTCCTGGCAATGGTGGATAAAGTCCGCGCTGAGTTATCCACAGTGCTCAAGGAGGCCGGGCAGGGCGCTTTGTTGCGTGATGGCATGAACGTGGTGATTGCCGGCCGCCCCAACGCTGGCAAGTCGAGCCTGCTCAACCTGCTGGCCGGGCGCGAAGCGGCGATCGTGACCGATATCGCCGGCACCACCCGTGATGTGCTGCGCGAACATATCCACATCGATGGCATGCCACTGCACGTGGTCGATACCGCCGGTTTGCGCGACACCGACGACCATGTGGAAAAGATCGGCGTCGAACGTGCCCTGAAGGCCATCGGCGAGGCCGACCGCGTGCTGCTGGTGGTCGATGCCACCGCGCCGGAGGCCGATGATCCCTTCGCCTTATGGCCGGAATTCCTCCAACAGCGCCCCGATCCGGCCAAAGTCACGCTGATCCGCAATAAGGCCGACCTCAGTGCAGAGCCCATCAGCATGACCACCAGCGCTGACGGTCACGTAACCATCAGCCTCAGCGCCAAGACCGAAGGCGCGGGGCTGGAGCTATTGCGTGAGCATCTGAAGGCATGCATGGGTTATGAACAGACGGCCGAAAGCAGTTTCAGCGCGCGTCGCCGCCATCTGGAGGCGCTGCGTCAGGCCTGTGGATATCTTGACCACGGTCGCGAGCAGCTGACCCTGGCGGGGGCCGGTGAACTGTTGGCTGAAGATTTACGCCATGCACAGCAGGCGCTGGGGGAGATCACCGGAGCGTTCAGCTCCGATGATCTGTTGGGGCGGATATTTTCCAGCTTCTGTATCGGTAAATAACTTATCCACAATCGATGCGTCCTACGGGAGCGTCACCAGTTGTAGGAAACCGTCCCCAGCAGCGTGCGGGTGTCACCCCAGTAGCAGCGCCCCGCATCGTTGCAACCCGACACGTAGTCTTTGTTGAAGAGGTTTTTCGCGTTGAGATCCACCGACCAGTGCGGGTCTATGCGGTAACCGACGTTAGCGTCCACCAGCGTCACGTCGCCGGCATCGAGCTTGCCGTACAGGCTCGACCCGGTGTACGAGAAGGTGCTGTCGAAATAGCGCACCCCGGCGCCGACGTGCAGCCCATTGAGATAGCCATCGAGGAAGCGGTATTTGGCCCAGACCGACGCCTGGTTGCGCGGTACACCGGTCATCTGCTTGCCTTCGACGATCGATCCAGCCTTGTCCTTGGTAATGCGCGCATCGGTGTAGCTGTAGGATGCCACCAGGTTGAGGTTGGCGGTGACATCGCTGTTGACCTCCAGCTCCATACCCTTGGAGCGGCTCTGCCCGACCTGGCGATAGGTGTTGCTAGTTGAATCCAGGTAGGTGTCGTCTTTTTTCAGCAGGTCGTAGACGGACGCAGTGATCGAAGTGTTCCAGCCAATCGGCTCGATCTTCATCCCCACTTCGTACTGGCGGCTGGTGATCGGATTGAGCGGCGCGCCGGCGTTGGAGATCTGCTGCACGGGCACGAATGCGGTCGAATAGCTGATGTACGGCGTGACACCGTTATCGAAGGCGTACATCAAGCCGCCCTGATAGGTGAATTTCTTGTCGGTAGAACTGATATCGCTAGCGGGGCTGACCTTGTCGCGGAAATCACTGTCGACCCAGTCCTGGCGCCCACCCAACAGCATGATCCAGTGGTCATACTTGCTGTGCAGCTGGGCATAAACCCCGTTCATCTCCTGATCGAGCAGGGTGTTCTGCACATGTACCGGCGTGGTGGGCGTGCGGGTATACACAGGGTTGAACACATTGATCACACCACCAAACCCAGCGTCCCAGTCCTGGTTGAACGCGGTGCGGTCATGGCTGGCGCCAAGCAACAGAGTGTTATCCACAGGCCCGACGGCAAACTTCCCTTCCAGCTGGTTATCCACAGAGTAGACCGTCGACTCATTGTCCCGGTCATAGGCGGTCATGGTCACGTTGGTCCCGTAGCCACCGTTGTTCAGGGCGGTTGGCCAGGTCTCGTGGCGATCAATGCGCGATTCCATGAACCGCGAGTTCTGGCGGAACTGCCAATCGTCATTGAAGCTGTGGACAAATTCGTACCCGGCGCTCCAGGTCTCGCGCTTGAAGTGGTTCCAGTCTGGATCGCCGAGCAGGGTGTGTTTGCTCAGCTTGCCATTGGGGTTGTCCAGCAAGGTGCCGGCAGCGGGCAGGCCGAGCTCGAGATTGGTGTGGTCCTTCTGGTAGTTGGCCAGCAAGGTCAGGCTGTTGTAGTCGTCGAAGTTAAGGGTCATCGACGGCGCCACGTACAGGCGATCGTCCGGCACGTGATCGGTCTGGGTATCGGATTCGCGACCGAACATGACCATGCGGCCCAGCACGGTGCCGCTGTCGTTCAGCGGCCCGGACACGTCGATGCCCAACTGCCGGCGATTGTTGCTGCCGTAGCTCAGTTGCACCTCGCCCTGGGACTCGGTAGTTGGCCGTTTGCTGACCAGATTGACCAACCCGCCCGGCGCATTTTCGCCATAGAGAATGGATGACGGACCGCGGAAAATCTCTACCCGCTCCAGGCCATAGGGTTCGGTGGTGGTGTCGTAACGGTTGCCCTGCACCCGCAGGCCGTCGCGCAGCAGACCGTACCCATAATCGGTGGCGTTGAAGCCGCGGATAAAGAACAGGTCACCGGCCAGGCTGTCGCCCGCCGCGAAGGGCGGCGCGAAGATACCGGGCACGTAGCCGAGCACTTCGGTGAGGCTCTGGGATTTTTGGTCCTTCATACGCTGCGCGGTGACCACCGAGACCGAGCGCGGGGTCTCGGACAGCGCCGTACTGGTCTTGGTGGCGGCGCGACTGCGGTCGGCCTTGTAGCCTAGGTCAGGCTCGGCGTATTGCCCCTGTATCCCCGGGGTGGAGGAGTCGATACGGGTCGGCGCGAGATTGACCGCGTCACTGACGGGCACGGCTTGCAGGATATAACTGCCCGGCGCCTGACTGGCGGCCTGCAGCCCGGAGCCTTGCAGCAACGCGGCGAAGCCTTGGTCTATCGAATAACTGCCCTGCAGCCCCTCAGTGCGGCGATTGGCCGTCTGGCCGGGCGCGAACGAAAGGATCACATTGGCCGAGGCGGCGAACTGGCTCAGGGCCTTGTCCAATGGGCCGGCGCCGATGCTATAGCTCTGCGTTGCATTGGCGGCGTAGGCACTCCCGCTGAGCAGCGGCAACAGGCTGGCGCTACTTATCAACAGGCCGTAGGCGACGCAGTGTCGGGAAAGATGCCGGCGGGCAGACAAAGTCACAGGGGGAAAGCGCATGGTGGTTTTCGGCTCTGGAGGGGTGACAGATGTTCGCGTTGATCCGCGGTTATCTGTAGGGCCGCGCCAGCGTTGAAAAAGATAACCGGCCTGTGGATTATTTTTAGATCAAGCGCTTCGCAGGCAAGCCTTGCGCCCACAGAAGCGTGCCGGACGTTTGTAGTAGCAAGGTTTGCCCGCGAATAGGCTCACCGCCAATCGTCCGCGAAGCTGTCCAGTGTTCAGCGATGCTTGATGCTGACCCAATAGCGAGTGAAATAGCTGACGGTGATCGGCAGTGTCGCCTGCAGATTACTCAGCACCGCATCGCTGTCATTGACCTTGAAGGTCCCCGACACCCGCAGACGTGCCGCTTGCGGCTCACAGCGCACGGAGCCCGGCCGGTAACGGTCCAGCTCCTCGGCGACCTCGCCAAGTGTGGCATCCAGCACGATCAACTGACCATTGACCCAGGCCGCCTGGGACGCCGTATAGGGCTGATGAGGGGAGACATGCTGGCGGTCGAACTCCGCGCTTTCTCCGGCTTTCAGGCATTGACCGTCGGCCGGCGCATCCCGTGGCGACAGGCGTACCTGGTCTTCGAGCACGCCGACCCGAGTGGCTGTGGATAACTGCCGAACGGAAAAAACGGTCCCCAGGGCCTGCACGCGGCCTTCGCGGGTTGCCACATACAGCGGGCGTCCATCACCGCGCTTACCGGTGCTGACCAGAATTTCACCCTGCTGCAACGTGATCAGTCGTTGCTGAGAATCGTAGGAGATATCCACAGCCGTATCGGTATTCAGCTCGACCCGGGTGCCGTCGGGCAGTTCGATCGAGCGGTGCGCGCCCACTGCGGTGCGGTAGTCAGCCCATAGCGCGCCGGGGCTGATGCGATCCTGCACGTTCCAGCCCAGGTAACCCGTGGCGCCCACCAAGGCGAGCAGCTTGAGCACCTGGCGGCGCTGCTGACCAGCCGACAACGCGCGGCGGCTGGCTTCGCGGGGCAGGGCGCCGAGATGGCGCTGCATCTGCTCCATTTGCTCCCACGCCAGGCGGTGCGCCGGGTCGCTGTCGAGCCAGCGTTGCCAGGCTTGGCGTTGCCGGTCGCTGGGCGCTTCGCTTTGAAACTGCACGTACCAGGTCGCAGCCGCTTCGACGATCTTGCGCTGTGGCAGGCTGGCCATTCAGGACGCCGCCATGATCAGCGTGCACTCGGTGAACGCACGGATCATGTGCTTCTTGACCGTGGTCAGGGATACATCGAGCTGGGCGGCAATCTGTTGATAAGTCAGCCCGTCGAGTTGCGACAACAGGAATATCCGCTGAGTGCGGGCGCCGAGCATCGCCAATGTTTTATCCACAGCCACCAGGGTGTCGAGAATAATGGCTTTGTCTTCTTCACTGGGGGCGACCTGTTCTGGGCGAGCGGCAAGGCTCTGCAGATAGGCCGACTCAATCGCCCGCCGGCGGTACCGATCGATTACCAGCCCACGGGCAACAGTGGCCAGATAATCCCGCGGCTCGCGGATCTGATCGGCGCTGCGCGAGCTGAGCATGCGCACGAAGGTATCGTGGGCGACATCGGCGGCATCGCTGGCGCAAGACAATCGTCCCCTCAGCCACCCTTGCAGCCAGTGGTGGTGCTGCTGATAGATACGCTGAACAGCGTCGGTGTGGGGGAGAGAGGGCATGGAAATAAGATACGCTAATGATAATGCCTATTATTAGCTTTTGTTCATACATCTCACAATACCCTCGCTCAAACGGCTTGCAGATGAAAGCGGAACACTGTCCCCGGCTGTATGGCCTCGATCAGGCGCACCTCGCTGCCATGCAACTGCAGCATCCGCTGAACGATGATCAAGCCCAGCCCGCCACTTTCTCCCGGCGCCCGCTGCAACGCCGAGGCCCTGGTGAATAAGCCCTTGCGCACCTGCGGTGACAGGCCTTGGCCGCTGTCCGCCACTTCAACCTGAACCCTGGGCAACTGCGCCTGCAGGCGCACCAGAATATGCGTGCCGGCCGGATTATGGCGGATGGCGTTGTCGAGCAGGTTGGTCAGCACCCGCTCGATCATGCCCAGATCAGCGCGCACCGCTGGAAGCACGGGTGGCATTTCTACTGAGAGCCGCTGCTGCCGTGCCTCAGCCGCCAACTCGAATTTCTGCATCACATCCTGCACCAGGTCGGGCAGGGCGAAGGGTTCGAGTTCGGGATGCACCAGCCCGGACTCCAGGCGCGCCAGCTCGAACAATTCCTGAGCCAGGCGCCCGACCTTGCTGCTCTGGCCCAGGGCGATGTCCAGATAATGGCGACGTTCTTCGGGAGTCAGGGTCTGGTCCTTGAGGCGCAAGGTTTCGAGGTAGCCGTGCAAGGAGGTGAGCGGGGTGCGCAGGTCGTGGGAGATGTTGGCGACCATGTCCCGACGCTGCTGGTCCTGTGTGGACAGTTCACGCCATTGCGCGGTGATACGCTGGCCCATCTGCGCGAACGCCGCGCGCAGGGTCGATATTTCATCCCTGTGGACAAGTTCGCCGCCGCCCAGTGCAGCAGCGGCTTCACCATGAGGATCAAAGTTACCCACCGCCTGGGTCAGATCGCGCAATGGCCGGGTAATCAGGCGGAATGCGATCAGGCCCATGATCAGACTGAACAGGGCCATAAGCGCCATTGCCCAAAGTGTCGCCCGCAGTACCGAGTCTGTGGATAACGCGGCCACCAGAGCATCCCGGGCCTCTCCCTGCAACACCACGTAAACATATCCGCCCTCACGGCCGTTGACCGTCACCGGGGCGGCGCTAAACACCTTTTGTACCTGTGGATTACGCGGATCATCACCCAGGATGGGTAGCGCCGCGCCGCTCAGATAACGGGTGATCGGCGCCAGGTTGACGCGTTCCAACTGCACCTTGCCCGGTGGCGCCGCGTTGCCGACGATTCTTCCGTCTTTGGCCAGCAAATACACCTCTACGGCCGGATTCACCGCCATCAGCTTGTCGAACAGACCGCGCACGGCTTCGGGTCGCCAGCCATCGACATCCATAAGCTGCGCGGTGTCGGCGATGTGCGCGGCCAGCCCTGTGGACAACTTTTGCACCACCACTTGTTCATGGCGATTGCTGGCGCTGATCTGCAGCCACACCGACACCCCGCTGCACGCGATCAGCAACAGGGCGAAGACCAGTGACAGACGCCGGGTCAGGCTGAGGCTTCTCAAGAGGTGCCCTCGGCGCCGACCGCAGGCTGGGCGCTGAATTTATAGCCGCGGCCCCAGACCGTGAGGATGCGCTGGGGGTTGGCCGGGTCCGCTTCGATCTTGGTGCGTAGCCTATTGATGTGGGTGTTCACCGTGTGCTCGTAACCATCGTGCTGGTAACCCCATACCTCGTTGAGCAGATCCATGCGCGAGAACACTTTGTCCGGGTGACGGGCGAAGAAGTACAGCAGGTCGAATTCCCGTGGCGTCAGGCCCAATGCCTTGCCATGCAGGAAAGACTCGCGGGCCAGCGGATCGATGGCCACGCCATGACTTTCCAGCAGGCCGGACTCCAGCCGGGCATTACGGGCCAGTGCATCGGTGCGGCGCAACAGGGCACGTACCCTGGCCACCAGCTCGAGCATGGAAAACGGCTTGGCCAGGTAATCATCCGCGCCCAGTTCCAGGCCGAGGATGCGATGCACTTCGCTGGAACGGGCGCTGATAATGATGATCGGCGTGTAGCTGGCCATGGCCCGGGCGCGCTTGCAGATCTCCAGGCCGTCGACGCCGGGCAGCATCAGGTCGAGCACCAGCGCGTCCCAGCTCTGCTGTTCCAGTAGTTGCATGCCTTTAGTGCCGTCGCTGGCGTGCTCGACCGCGTAACCCTCGTCCTTGAGGTGCAGGCGCAACAAGTCGGCGATGTGTGCATCGTCTTCTACGATCAGTACCCGCTTGGTCCGCTCCATTCGCCTGATTCTCGCCTTTTTGGAAAAGCCCATTGTGGCCAAGATTGGCCTGGGGAGTTGTCACATTTAATTTAACTTTGCGTGAGGACTTGGCGAAGGGCGTGCGCCGACTATAGCGGCACGCCACCTGGCGCCATCGACCCTACGGAGAACAACATGAACACGCTGACTACTACCGCATTGACCCTGTTCCTGGCCATGGGGACCGCGAGTGTCTTCGCCGCCGACGCCATGAGCAAGGATGCCACGCCCCAGGGCGCCATGAGCAAAGACAACGGCAGCATGTCCAAAGATGCGATGCACAAGGACAGCATGAGTAAAGGTGCCATGAGCAAGGACGGCATGAAGAAAGATGCCCCCATGAGCAAGGACGGCATGAAGAAAGATGCCCCCATGAGCAAGGACGCGATGAGCAAGGACAGCATGAAGAAAGATGCTATGCCTAAAGAGTAATCGGCCCTGTGCAAGGCTTGCCGGGCTATTCGCGAGCAAGCTTTGCGCCTACAAGATTTGAGGATCTGCGGGAGCAAGGCTCGCCCGCGAAGGTGCCTTCAACATCACTACTCATCCATTGCCCCGGAGCACCGCCCATGAATCTGCCCCGCAACTGGCGCCGTTTAAGCAAACCCCTGCAGTGGAGCGCGTTCGCCACCGCGCTGTTGGGCGCGTCCATCGCCCATGCCGAACAAGCGGTCATCATCCCCGCCCCGGTGCAGGATGAAACCCCCGGCAAAACTGTCCACAGTGAAACCGCCGTGTTCGCAGGCGGCTGCTTCTGGGGCGTGCAGGGCGTGTTCCAGCACGTCAATGGTGTGACCCAAGCGGTTTCCGGCTATGCCGGCGGCCAGGCGCAGACAGCCCACTATGAAGAAGTCGGCAGCGGTGAGACCGGGCATGCCGAGTCGGTACAGGTGACCTACGACCCGAGCCAGGTCACTTATGGCCAGCTGCTGCAGATCTACTTTTCGGTGGTCCACGACCCCACCGAGCTGAATCGTCAGGGCCCGGATAGCGGCACCCAGTATCGCTCGACGATATTCATCAGCGATGCCGGCCAGCGGCAGATCGCTCAGGCCTATATCACCCAGCTCAATGGCGCCAAGGCCTGGTCCAAACCGCTGGTGACTACTGTCGAGGACCTTAAGGGCTTCTATCCGGCCGAGGGTTACCACCAGGATTACCTGACCCAGCATCCCTACAGCCCCTACATCATGATCAACGACCAGCCGAAGGTAGCCGCCCTCGAGGCCACGTTCAAAGACCGTTATCGCGACAAGCCGGTGCTGGTTAACCCCTGATCAGCATCGCCCCCGAGCATTTTTCGGGGGCGCCCCCCTCGCCATACCTCCCGAATTGCCAAATCTGTGGATTAAGCCCTGTGGAAAACCCCGTCTAAGCTCTGGTGATAACCAGGCTTCCTGGCTGTGGATGCCTACGCCTGTGCATAACCACCCATTTCATCCACAGGTTTAAGGCGTTTATCCCAAAGGCTCATTGGCACATGACCACAACCTTTTGAATCTCTGTACATCACGTAAATAGAGGGCTGTGTAGATCTATCCACAGAAAATGGCCTGTGTATAAATAAACATAAAAACAAAGCTTTAATAAATTTCTTTCTTTTTAATTTCTATTACTCTCGATTATCCACAGCTGGTTATTTTTTGTGCAGACGGGTTCCTTAGACCGGGACCAAGCCCTATACTTGTCGGCTATCCCAATTACCCACAGAGACAGGCACGAGGTGCGTGGTGGATTTCCCTTCCCGTTTTGAAGTGATCGTCATCGGCGGCGGTCATGCCGGTACCGAGGCCGCACTTGCGTCAGCACGCATGGGCGCCAAAACCCTGCTGCTGACCCATAACGTGGAAACGCTCGGGCAGATGAGCTGCAATCCTGCGATCGGTGGCATCGGTAAAAGCCACTTGGTCAAAGAGATCGATGCGCTCGGCGGCGCCATGGCGCTGGCCACCGACAAGGGCGGCATCCAGTTCCGCGTACTGAACGGCCGCAAAGGTCCTGCCGTGCGTGCTACTCGGGCGCAGGCCGACCGCATCCTGTACAAGGCGGCCATTCGCGAGATCCTCGAGAACCAGCCCAACCTGTGGATATTCCAGCAAGCCTGTGATGACCTGATCGTCGAGCAGGATGAAGTCAAAGGCGTGGTGACCCAGATGGGCCTGCGTTTTCTGGCCGATTCCGTGGTATTGACCGTCGGCACCTTCCTTGGCGGCCTGATCCATATCGGTTTGCAGAACCATTCCGGCGGCCGTGCCGGTGATCCGCCTTCGATCGCCCTGGCACATCGGCTGCGCGAGTTGCCATTGCGGGTAGGGCGCCTGAAGACCGGCACGCCACCGCGTATCGACGGCAAATCGGTGGATTTCTCGGTAATGACCGAACAACCGGGCGATACGCCGATTCCGGTGATGTCGTTCATGGGCTCCAAGGAGCAGCATCCACGCCAGGTCAGTTGCTGGATCACCCATACCAACGCCCGAACCCACGAAATCATCGCGGCCAACCTCGATCGCTCGCCGATGTACTCGGCTGCTGGCGAAATCGAAGGCATCGGCCCGCGTTATTGCCCGTCGATTGAAGACAAGATCCACCGCTTTGCCGACAAGGAAAGCCATCAGGTGTTCATCGAGCCGGAAGGCCTGACCACCCATGAGCTGTACCCCAACGGCATTTCGACGTCATTGCCATTCGACGTGCAGTTGCAGATCGTGCGTTCGATTCGCGGTATGGAAAACGCCCACATCGTGCGACCCGGCTACGCCATTGAATATGACTACTTCGACCCGCGGGACCTGAAGTACAGCCTTGAAACCAAGGTGATCGCCGGGCTGTTCTTCGCCGGGCAGATCAACGGCACCACCGGTTACGAAGAGGCGGGCGCGCAAGGTCTGCTCGCCGGCGCCAACGCCGCATTGCGTGCGCAGGGCCGCGAAAGCTGGTGTCCGCGCCGCGACGAGGCGTACATCGGCGTGCTGGTCGACGACTTGATCACCCTCGGTACGCAGGAACCGTACCGGATGTTCACTTCCCGGGCCGAATACCGCCTGATTCTGCGTGAAGACAACGCCGACCTGCGCCTGACCGAAAAAGGCCGCGAGCTGGGCCTGGTCGATGATGCGCGTTGGGCGGCGTTCTGCACCAAGCGCGAAGCCATCGCCCAGGAAGAACAACGGCTGAAAAACACCTGGGTGCGCCCGGGCACCGAATTGGGCGACTCGATCGCCGCGCGTTTCGGCACCCCTTTGACCCACGAATACAACCTGCTCAACCTGCTCAGCCGTCCCGAAATCGACTACGTCGGCCTTGTGGATATCACCGGCAACGGCGCAATCGATCCACAGGTCGCCGAACAGGTCGAGATCAAGACCAAGTATGCGGGCTACATCGATCGGCAACAGGACGAGATCGCTCGCCTGCGCGCTAGCGAAAACACCCGTCTGCCTGTGGATATCGACTACACGACGATTTCCGGATTGTCGAAGGAAATCCAGGGCAAGCTCGGCAACACCCGTCCCGAGACCTTGGGCCAGGCGTCGCGCATCCCCGGCGTCACTCCGGCAGCCATCTCGTTGTTGCTGATTCATCTGAAAAAACGCGGCGCCGGTCGTGCGTTGGAGCAAACCGCTTGAGTTCTCTGGTCACCGAGCAACACGCAGAAGAGTTATCCACAGGTGCTCGTTCGCTGGGCATCGAACTCAGCGAGCAGCAGCATGCGCAATTGCTGGGTTATCTGGCCCTGTTGATAAAATGGAACAAGGCCTACAACCTCACGGCCGTGCGCAATCCGGACGAAATGGTCTCGCGGCATCTGCTCGATAGCCTGAGTATCCTTGCGCACATCGGCGACAGCCCAAGCTGGCTGGACGTCGGCAGTGGCGGCGGCATGCCCGGCATTCCGCTGGCCATCATGTTTCCCGAGAAACAGGTGACCACGCTGGACAGCAACGGCAAGAAAACCCGCTTCCAGACCCAGGTCAAACTGGAGCTCAAGCTCGATAACCTGCAAGTTGTCCACAGCCGTGCCGAAAACTTCCAGCCGGCCCAGCCGTTCGCCGGCATCGTCTCCCGCGCTTTCAGCAGTCTGGAAGACTTTGCCAACTGGACTCGCCACCTCGGCGACGGGCAAACGCGCTGGTTGGCAATGAAAGGGCTGCATCCTGCCGACGAACTGGTAGCATTGCCGGCAGACTTCCACCTCGATAGCGAAAACGCCTTGGCCGTACCCGGTTGCCAAGGCCAACGCCATCTGCTGATACTGCGCCGCACGGCATGATTGGGAACACAAGCAAGAATGGCTAAGGTATTAGCAATCGCGAACCAGAAAGGCGGTGTGGGCAAGACCACCACCTGCATCAACCTCGCCGCATCGCTGGTTGCGACCAAGCGTCGTGTGCTGTTGATCGACCTCGATCCGCAGGGCAACGCCACCATGGGCAGCGGTGTGGATAAACACACTCTGGAAAACTCCGTGTACGACCTGTTGATCGGCGAATGCGATCTGCAGGAGGCCATGCAATTCTCCGAACACGGCGGTTATCAACTGCTGCCGGCCAACCGCGACCTGACCGCCGCCGAAGTCGTCCTGCTCGAAATGCAGATGAAAGAGAGCCGTCTGCGTACGGCCCTGGCGCCGGTGCGGGAAAACTACGATTACATCCTCATCGACTGCCCGCCGTCGCTGTCGATGCTGACCCTCAACGCACTGGTGGCCGCCGATGGCGTGATCATCCCCATGCAGTGCGAGTACTTTGCCCTCGAAGGGCTCAGCGACCTTGTGGATAACATCAAGCGCATCGCCGAACTGCTCAACCCCGAACTGAAAATCGAGGGTCTGCTGCGGACCATGTACGATCCGCGGCTGAGCTTGATCAACGATGTGTCCGCGCAACTCAAGGCGCACTTTGGCGAACAGCTGTACGACACGGTCATTCCGCGCAACATTCGCCTGGCCGAGGCCCCGAGTTTCGGGATGCCCGCATTGGCCTATGACAAACAATCCCGGGGTGCGCTGGCCTATCTGGCCCTCGCCGGCGAGATGGTCCGCCGTCAACGCCGCCCGTCACGCCCCGTCGCGGCACTTTAAGGAATCCAAATGGCCGTCAAGAAACGAGGTCTGGGACGCGGATTGGATGCGCTGCTGAGTGGCCCGACCGTCAGTTCGCTTGAAGAACAAGCGGTGCAGATCGACCAGAAAGAACTCCAGCACCTGCCCCTGGACGTGATCCAGCGCGGCAAGTACCAGCCGCGCCGTGACATGGACCCGCAGGCGCTCGAAGAACTGGCGCACTCGATCAAGAGCCAAGGCGTGATGCAGCCCATCGTGGTCCGCCCGATCGCTGGTGACCGATTCGAAATCATCGCCGGTGAACGCCGCTGGCGTGCGAGCCAGCAGGCCGGGATGGAAACCATCCCGGCCATGGTTCGTGATGTGCCGGACGAAACCGCCATCGCCATGGCGCTGATCGAGAACATCCAGCGCGAAGACCTCAACCCGGTCGAAGAAGCCAATGCCCTGGCGCGCCTGCAGCAGGAATTCAACCTGACTCAGCAGCAGGTCGCCGACGTGGTGGGTAAATCCCGCGTGACGGTGGCCAACCTGATGCGTCTGATCGCCTTGCCAGAGGTCATCAAGACCATGCTGGCCCATGGCGATCTGGAAATGGGTCACGCTCGCGCTTTGCTCGGCTTGCCCGAAGAACAGCAGGTCGAAGGGGCGCGACACGTTGTCGCACGAGGCCTTACAGTTCGTCAGACCGAGGCACTGGTGCGCCAGTGGTTGAGTGGCAAACCGCAGCCTGTTGAAGCGGCAAAACCCGATCCGGATATCACTCGCCTCGAGCAGAAACTGGCCGAACGCCTAGGCTCTGCGGTGCAGATCCGCCACGGACAGAAGGGCAAGGGCCAGCTGGTGATCAAATACAACTCGCTCGATGAGCTTCAAGGAGTGCTTGCGCACATCCGTTGAAACAATTGAGTTTGTAGCGGCCAGTCGGAAATCACTACCCGGCAGTTGAATAGGGGCTTAACCGCCCCTATACTCTGCGCGCATTTTGTCGGCACAATTTATGCCAAGTCATTGATTTACGGCACGCCGACCCAACAGGAGCCAACACGATGGAAACCCGCACGCTAAACAGGCTGCCGTTCCATCGCTGGGCAGTTTTTCCGCTCCTGATGGTGCAATTTGCCGTGTTTTTGCTCGCAGCGTTGGGGCTGTGGCAGTGGCACGGGGCAGTCAGTGGGTACTCGGGTCTTTGCGGAGGCTTGATCATCTGGCTGCCTAATCTGTATTTCGCGTACAAGGCTTTCCGGTTTACCGGCGCCAGATCAGCGCAAGTCATCGTCCGGTCATTTTATGCCGGCGAGGCGGGCAAAATAATTCTGACGGCAGTGCTCTTCGCACTGACGTTTGCAGGCGTGAAACCCTTGGCACCGCTGGCAGTATTCGGCGTTGTCTTGCTGACACAGGCGGTCAGCTGGTTTTCACCTCTGCTGATGAGAACAAGACTTTCGAGACCTTAGGGCGTTTGAGGCAACCATGGCAGCAGAAACCGCTTCGGGCTATATCCAGCACCACTTGATGAACCTGACCTTCGGGCAGCTACCGGAAGGCGGATGGGGCTTTGCTCACTCCGCTGCACAGGCCAAGGAGATGGGCTTTTGGGCATTCCACCTGGATACATTGGGTTGGTCGTTCGGGCTGGGCCTGATCTTCATCCTGATTTTCCGCGCGGCCGGTAAAAAAGCCACGTCCGGTCAGCCGGGTGCTCTGCAGAACTTCGTCGAAGTGCTGGTCGAGTTCGTCGATGGCAGCGTGAAAGACAGCTTCCATGGCCGCAACGCCGTGATCGCACCTCTGGCGCTGACCATTTTCGTCTGGGTCTTCATGATGAACGCCATTGACCTGGTACCGGTCGACTGGATTCCTCAACTGGCTGCCGCAATTTCCGGTGATCACGAGATTCCGTTCCGCGCCGTGTCGACCACCGACCCGAACGCCACGCTGGCCATGGCCTTCTGCGTGTTCGCGCTGATCATCTACTACAGCATCAAGATCAAGGGCCTGGGCGGCTTCATCGGCGAGCTCACTCTGCACCCGTTCGGCAGCAAGAATATCTTCATCCAGATCCTGCTGATCCCGGTGAACTTCCTGCTGGAATTCGTCACCCTGATCGCCAAGCCAATCTCTCTGGCCTTGCGGTTGTTCGGCAACATGTACGCAGGCGAGCTGGTATTCATCCTCATCGCAGTCATGTTCGGCAGTGGTCTGCTGTGGCTGAGCGGTCTGGGCGTGGTGCTGCAATGGGCGTGGGCGGTGTTCCACATCCTGATCATCACCTTGCAGGCGTTCATCTTCATGATGCTGACCATCGTCTACCTGTCGATGGCACACGAAGATAACCATTGAGTGTCGCCTCGGCGCTGCTTGATGTAACGATTCAGCTTTACCGATTCAATTAAAAAAAACCTAGCAAATACGACGTTAAAGTCGGGAGGAAAGATGGAAACTGTAGTTGGTCTAACCGCTATCGCTGTTGCTCTGCTGATCGGCCTGGGTGCTCTGGGTACTGCTATCGGCTTTGGTCTGCTTGGCGGCAAGTTCCTGGAAGGCGCAGCGCGTCAGCCAGAAATGGTCCCAATGCTGCAAGTTAAAATGTTCATCGTCGCCGGTCTGCTCGACGCCGTGACCATGATCGGCGTTGGTATCGCACTGTTCTTCACCTTCGCAAACCCCTTCGTTGCCCAAATCGCTGGCTAATCACTCGAATTTTCGAGTGATGTGGTGTGATGGACAAAGAACGAGCGAGGTGTTGGCGTGAACATTAATGCAACCCTGATTGGCCAGTCCGTTGCGTTCTTCATCTTTGTGCTGTTCTGCATGAAGTTCGTGTGGCCTCCGGTCATCGCGGCTTTGCACGAACGTCAGAAGAAGATCGCTGATGGATTGGACGCTGCCAGCCGAGCAGCTCGCGACCTGGAGTTGGCCCAAGAGAAAGCGGGTCAACAACTGCGCGACGCGAAAGCTCAAGCAGCTGAAATCATTGAGCAGGCCAAGAAGCGCGGTAACCAGATCGTCGAAGAGGCCGTTGAAAAGGCCCGTGTCGACGCTGACCGTGTGAAGGTCCAGGCTCAGGCCGAGATCGAGCAGGAACTGAATGGCCTCAAAGACGCGCTGCGTGCCCAAGTGGGCTTGCTGGCAGTCGGCGGCGCCGAGAAGATACTGGGTGCCACAATCGATCAAAACGCGCACGCGGAGCTGGTTAACAAACTGGCTACTGAAATTTAAGCGAGGGCGATCATGGCAGAACTGACCACGTTGGCCCGACCTTACGCTAAGGCGGCCTTCGAGCACGCTCAGGCCCACCAGCAACTGGCCAATTGGTCAGCCATGCTCGGCCTGGCTGCAGCGGTGTCACAAGATGACACCATGCAGCGCGTACTCAAGGCCCCGCGACTGACGAGCGCAGACAAGGCCGCCACGTTTATTGACGTGTGCGGTGACAAGTTCGATGCCCAGGCACAGAATTTCATTCACATCGTTGCTGAAAACGACCGTCTCTCGATTCTTCCAGAGATAGCCGCGCTGTTCGAGCTGTACAAGGCCGAGCAAGAGAAAACGATCGATGTGGAAGTCACCAGTGCCTTCGCGTTGAACCAAGAACAGCAAGACAAACTCGCCAAGGTTCTCAGTGCACGACTCAACCGGGAAGTGCGCCTGCAAGTTGCGGAGGACGCTGCCCTGATTGGTGGTGTCGTCATCCGTGCCGGCGACCTGGTTATCGATGGCTCGATTCGCGGCAAAATCGCGAAACTTGCTGAAGCATTGAAATCTTGAGTTTGAAGGGGCAGCAGAGCAATGCAGCAACTCAATCCTTCCGAAATAAGTGAAATCATCAAGGGCCGCATCGAAAAACTCGATGTGACCTCTCAAGCCCGTAACGAAGGCACTGTCGTCAGCGTGTCTGACGGTATCGTACGGATTCACGGTCTGGCCGACGTCATGTACGGCGAAATGATCGAGTTTCCAGGCGGTGTCTACGGTATGGCGCTCAACCTGGAGCAAGACTCCGTAGGCGCCGTGGTACTGGGCTCCTACCAGTCGCTGGCTGAAGGCATGCGCGCCAAGTGCACCGGCCGTGTCCTGGAAGTTCCTGTTGGTAAGGAACTGCTGGGTCGCGTCGTCGACGCACTGGGCAACCCTGTCGATGGCAAAGGTCCGCTGAACAACACCGAGACCGACGCGGTCGAGAAAGTTGCTCCAGGCGTGATCTGGCGTAAGTCGGTAGACCAGCCTGTACAGACTGGCTACAAGGCTGTCGATGCCATGATCCCTGTCGGCCGTGGCCAGCGCGAGCTGATCATCGGTGACCGTCAGATCGGCAAGACCGCTCTGGCGATCGACGCGATCATCAACCAGAAAGACAGCGGTATTTTCTGCGTCTACGTGGCAATCGGTCAGAAGCAATCTACCATCGCCAACGTGGTTCGCAAGCTGGAAGAAAACGGCGCGCTGGCTAACACCATCGTCGTTGCCGCGAGCGCTTCGGAATCTGCAGCACTGCAGTTCCTGGCTCCGTACTCCGGTTGCACCATGGGCGAATACTTCCGCGACCGCGGTGAAGACGCGCTGATCGTTTATGACGATCTGTCCAAGCAAGCAGTGGCTTACCGCCAGATTTCCCTGCTGCTGCGCCGTCCACCAGGCCGTGAAGCTTACCCAGGCGACGTGTTCTATCTCCACTCCCGTCTGCTGGAGCGCGCATCGCGTGTTTCGGAAGAGTACGTAGAGAAGTTCACCAACGGCGCAGTGACCGGCAAAACCGGCTCGCTGACCGCACTGCCGATCATCGAAACCCAGGCTGGCGACGTTTCCGCGTTCGTTCCGACCAACGTGATTTCCATCACTGACGGTCAGATCTTCCTGGAATCGGCCATGTTCAACTCGGGCATCCGCCCAGCAGTGAACGCCGGTGTTTCGGTATCCCGTGTGGGTGGTGCCGCTCAGACCAAGATTATCAAGAAGCTCTCCGGTGGTATCCGTACCGCTCTGGCTCAGTACCGTGAACTGGCGGCATTCGCCCAGTTCGCTTCTGACCTGGACGAAGCGACCCGCAAGCAACTTGAGCATGGTCAGCGCGTTACCGAGCTGATGAAGCAGAAGCAATACGCACCAATGTCGATCGCTGACATGGCGCTGTCGCTGTATGCCGCTGAGCGTGGGTTCCTGACTGACGTTGAAATCACCAAGATCGGCAGCTTCGAACAAGCGCTGATTGCTTTCTTCAACCGCGATCACGCCGAACTGATGGCGAAGATCAACGTGAAGGGTGACTTCAATGACGAAATCGACGCTGGCATGAAAGCCGGTATCGAGAAGTTCAAGGCCACCCAAACCTGGTAAGCCGCAGCGGAGGCCGCAAGGCCTCCGCTTGCTAACCTGATAGGTGTTACATGGCAGGCGCAAAAGAGATTCGCAGTAAGATTGCGAGCATCAAAAGCACGCAAAAGATTACCAGCGCCATGGAGAAAGTGGCGGTCAGCAAAATGCGCAAGGCACAAATGCGCATGGCAGCCAGCCGTCCTTACGCGGAGCGTATCCGCCAGGTGATTGGGCATCTCGCCAACGCCAACCCGGAATACCGCCACTCGTTCATGATCGATCGCGAAGTAAAGCGCGTCGGTTATGTGGTAGTGAGCAGTGACCGTGGTCTGTGCGGCGGCTTGAATACCAACCTGTTCAAGGCCTTGGTCAAGGACATGGCGGTAAACCGCGAAAATGGCGTAGAGATCGACCTGTGTGTGGTCGGTAGCAAAGGTGCGGCGTTTTTCCGCAACTTCGGCGGCAACGTCGTCGCTGCTATCAGCCACCTGGGTGAAGAGCCGTCGATCAATGACTTGATCGGCAGCGTCAAGGTCATGCTGGATGCTTACCTGGAAGGCCGTATCGATCGCCTGTCCGTGGTATCCAACAAGTTCATCAATACCATGACGCAAAAACCGACGGTGGAGCAGTTGATCCCGTTGGTGGCAACCCCGGATCAGGATCTCAAGCACCACTGGGATTACCTCTACGAACCCGACGCCAAAGAGCTGCTTGACGGCCTGATGGTGCGTTACGTGGAATCGCAGGTGTACCAGGCGGTGGTCGAGAACAACGCTGCTGAACAAGCCGCGCGGATGATCGCAATGAAGAATGCAACCGACAACGCCGGAGACCTGATCAAGGACCTCCAGTTGATTTACAACAAGGCGCGTCAGGCTGCGATCACCCAAGAGATCTCGGAAATCGTCGGCGGCGCTGCCGCGGTTTAACGGTTCAAATATTCAGAGGATCCTGCTATGAGTAGCGGACGTATCGTTCAAATCATCGGCGCCGTCATCGACGTGGAATTTCCACGTGACAGCGTACCGAGCATCTACAACGCTTTGAAAGTCATAAGCGAAGCTGGCACTACCCTCGAAGTTCAGCAGCAGCTGGGCGACGGCGTGGTTCGTACCATCGCCATGGGTTCCACCGAAGGCCTGAAACGCGGTCTGGAAGTGACCGACTCCGGCGCAGCCATCTCCGTACCGGTCGGTAAAGCGACCCTGGGCCGGATCATGGACGTGCTCGGCAATCCGATCGACGAAGCTGGCCCGATCGACACCGACGAGCGCTGGGGTATCCACCGCGCCGCTCCTACCTTCGCGGAACAAGCGGGCGGCAACGACCTGCTGGAAACCGGCATCAAGGTCATCGACCTGATCTGCCCGTTCGCCAAGGGCGGTAAAGTCGGTCTGTTCGGTGGTGCCGGTGTCGGCAAGACCGTCAACATGATGGAACTGATCCGTAACATCGCGATGGAACACAGCGGTTATTCCGTGTTCGCCGGTGTGGGTGAGCGTACTCGTGAAGGTAACGACTTCTATCACGAGATGAAGGACTCCAACGTTCTGGACAAAGTGGCACTGGTCTACGGTCAGATGAACGAGCCGCCGGGCAACCGTCTGCGCGTCGCACTGACTGGCCTGACCATGGCCGAGAAGTTCCGTGACGAAGGCAACGACGTTCTGCTGTTCGTCGACAACATCTACCGTTACACCCTGGCCGGTACTGAAGTATCCGCACTGCTGGGCCGTATGCCTTCCGCAGTGGGTTACCAGCCGACGCTGGCCGAAGAGATGGGCGTGCTGCAAGAGCGCATCACTTCGACCAAGTCCGGTTCGATCACCTCGGTACAAGCTGTATACGTACCTGCGGATGACTTGACCGACCCGTCGCCAGCCACCACGTTCGCCCACTTGGACGCCACCGTCGTACTGTCCCGTGACATCGCCTCCCTGGGTATCTACCCAGCGGTCGATCCACTGGACTCGACTTCGCGCCAGCTGGACCCGGACGTCGTCGGCCAGGAGCACTACGACACCGCTCGCGGCGTTCAGTACGTGCTGCAGCGCTACAAAGAGCTGAAAGACATCATCGCGATCCTGGGTATGGACGAGCTGTCGGAAACCGACAAGCAACTCGTATCCCGCGCTCGTAAGATTCAGCGCTTCCTGTCGCAGCCGTTCTTCGTGGCTGAAGTCTTCACCGGTGCATCGGGTAAGTACATTTCCCTGAAAGACACCATTGCTGGCTTCTCCGGCATCCTGCGCGGTGACTACGACCACTTGCCAGAGCAAGCGTTCTACATGGTCGGGCCGATCGAAGAAGCAATCGAGAAAGCCAAGAAACTGTAATTTCGGCGCCCGGCAACGGGCGCTCATCAGGTTGAGGCAAGCAGATGGCTATGACAGTCCATTGCGACATCGTCAGCGCGGAAGGAGAAATCTTTTCCGGTCAGGTGGAGATGGTGATTGCGCACGGTGCTTTGGGTGATCTCGGTATCACTCTTGGCCACGCCCCGCTGATCACCAGCTTGAAGCCAGGCCCTATCCGCCTGATCAAGCAGGACGGCGCAGAAGAAGAGGTGTTCTACATCTCGGGTGGTTTCCTCGAGGTTCAGCCGAACATGGTCAAGGTTCTTGCCGACACCGTGCAACGTGCTGCCGACCTGGACGAAGCCGCTTCTCAGCTGGCTGTTCAAGAAGCGCAGAAAGCGCTGAATGAACAGGGTGCTGATTTCGACTACGGCGCTGCTGCTGCACGTCTGGCCGAGGCGACAGCTCAGCTGCGCACCGTCCAGCAGATTCGCAAGAAGTACGGCCACTAAGGCTGCGCTTTGTGCGCGATTGAGTAAAAGGGTAGCCTCGGCTACCCTTTTTCTTTTTCCGCCCCCTTCATTCATCGGTCACGCACACTGGCCGCTCAGGATTGGTAGCTCGTCAATGTCCCTTGATATCGTCATTCTCGCCGCAGGCCAAGGCACGCGGATGCGCTCGGCTTTGCCGAAGGTGTTGCATCCCGTCGCCGGCAACTCGATGCTCGGCCATGTTATCCACAGCGCCCGCCAGCTGGACCCACAGGGCATCCATGTGGTGATTGGCCACGGTGCCGAGCAGGTCCGTGAGCGCCTGGCCGCCGACGACTTGAGCTTCGTGCTGCAGGACCAGCAACTTGGCACCGGCCACGCCGTGGCGCAGGCGCTGCCGAACCTGAGCGCCGATACCGTGCTGATCCTCTATGGCGATGTGCCGCTGATCGAAGTGGCGACCTTGCAGCGCTTGCTGACCAAGGTCACGCCCGATCAACTGGCCCTGCTGACGGTCAACCTGCCTGACCCGACCGGCTATGGCCGCATCGTGCGTGATACACAGGGCAGCGTACAGGCGATCGTCGAGCACAAGGACGCGACCGAGGCGCAACGTGCGATCTGCGAGGGCAATACCGGGATTCTCGCTGTGCCTGCCGCGCGTCTGGCGCAGTGGCTGGGCAGCCTGTCGAATCATAACGCCCAGGGTGAGTACTACCTCACCGACGTGATTGCCATGGCCGTGGCCGATGGCCTGGTGGTCGCCACCGAGACCGCTCAGGATCCGATGGAAGTGCAGGGCGCCAACGATCGCAAGCAGCTCGCCGAGCTCGAGCGTCACTACCAGTGGCGCCAAGCGCGGCGCGTGATGGCGGCGGGTGTGACCCTGCGCGACCCGGCACGTTTCGACGTACGCGGTGAGGTCACGGTGGGCCGTGACGTGCTGATTGACGTCAACGTGGTGCTCGAAGGTCGAGTCATCATCGAGGACGACGTGGTGATCGGCGCCAACTGCACCATCAAGGACAGCACCCTGCGCAAGGGCGCGGTGGTCAAGGCCAACAGTCATCTGGATGGCGCGGTAATGGGCGAGGGTAGCGATGCCGGCCCGTTTGCGCGATTGCGCCCGGGTACTGTGCTGGGCGCGCGTGCTCATGTGGGTAACTTTGTCGAGCTGAAGAATGCCGTGCTGGGGGAGGGCGCCAAGGCGGGCCACCTGAGTTATCTGGGCGATGCCGATATCGGCGCGCGCACCAATATCGGTGCCGGTACCATCACCTGCAACTACGACGGTGTGAACAAGTGGCGCACCACCATGGGGGCGGACGTGTTTATCGGTTCGAACAACTCGCTGGTGGCTCCTGTGGATATCTCTGCGGGGGCTACCACGGCGGCGGGTTCGACTATTACCCAGGATGTGCCGGAGAGCCAACTGGCTGTCGCCCGCGCCCGTCAGCGCAATATTGAAGGCTGGGCGCGGCCGGTGAAGATCCGCAAGCCCTGAGATATCCACAGAGCTTTGAGGTGGCCCGAACCGGCCCCTCCGCGAGCAAGCTTTGCTTCCACAGTGCAAGTCGATACTGAGTCGTTCACCTGTAGGAGCAAGGCTTGCCCGCGAAGACGGCCCTGAGATCACCACCATCCCAAAATAGTTATCCACAGCTGTGTTTCACATCTCCCCCCTTGACCCATTAACCATTTTGGGTTTTGATTGCGCTCATTAACTTTCGAACCGAAACTTATAGCAATCATGTCGAAACGAAACACTCCCCAACGTCGCCACAATATCCTCGCCTTGCTCAACGAGCAGGGTGAAGTCAGTGTGGATAACTTGGCCAAACGGTTCGAAACCTCCGAAGTCACAATCCGCAAGGACCTGGCCGCTCTGGAGAGTAATGGCCTGCTGCTGCGTCGTTACGGCGGCGCGGTGACCATGCCTCAGGAACTGATCAGCGAGGTCGCCCAGCCGGTGTCTGTGTATAAACAGGCCATCGCCCATGCAGCCGTGCAACGCATCAAGGAACACGCGCGCATCATCATCGACAGTGGCAGTACCACCGCCGCGATGATCCCGCACCTGGGGCTGCAGCCCGGCCTGGTGGTCATGACCAATTCGCTCAATGTCGCCAGCGCCCTGAGCGAGCTCGAACATGAGCCGGTACTATTGATGACCGGCGGCACCTGGGACCCGCATTCCGAGTCGTTCCAGGGTCAAGTCGCTGAACAAGTGCTGCGCTCCTATGATTTCGACCAACTGTTCATCGGCGCCGATGGCATCGACCTGCAACGTGGAACCACCACCTTCAACGAGCTGTTGGGACTGAGCCGGGTCATGGCCGAAGTCGCGCGCGAAGTGATCGTTATGGTCGAGTCCGACAAGGTCGGGCGCAAGATCCCCAATCTCGAGCTGCCCTGGGGCAGCGTACATACCCTTATCACCGATGATCGTCTGCCCCTCGAGGCTCGCGACCAGATTCAGGCCCGCGGCATCAACCTCATTATCGCCGCCGTCAATCAGGAGTAATAAACATGTGTGGAATCGTTGGCGCCATCGCTGAGCGCAACATCACGGCCATCCTCCTCGAAGGCCTGAAACGTCTTGAATACCGCGGCTACGACAGCGCCGGCGTGGCAGTCGTCAGCAACGATGGCCAACTGCAACGCCGCCGCCGTACCGGCAAGGTCAGCGAACTCGAAGCCTCCCTGGCCGCTGAACCGCTGGTCGGCAAGCTCGGCATCGCTCACACCCGCTGGGCTACCCATGGCGCGCCCAACGAACGCAACGCCCATCCGCACTTCTCCGGGGATGTGGCCGTTGTGCACAACGGCATCATCGAGAACCACGAAGCGCTGCGCGAGCTGCTGAGTGCCCAGGGTTACATCTTCGCTTCCGAGACCGACACCGAAGTCATCGCCCACCTGCTCCACCACACCCTGAAAACCGTGCCGGACATCGCCGATGCGCTCAAGGCCACGGTCAAGCAACTGCACGGCGCCTACGGCCTGGCGGCGATCCACTTGGCTCAGCCTGATCGCTTGGTGGCGGCCCGCAGCGGCAGCCCGCTGGTGATCGGCCTCGGCCTGGGCGAGAACTTCCTCGCCTCCGACCAGTTGGCGCTGCGCCAGGTCACCGACCGCTTCATGTACCTCGAAGAGGGCGATATCGCCGACATTCGTCGCGACAGCGTGCACATCTGGGACGCTAGCGGCCACGCCGTACAACGCGAAGCCGTGCAGTACCACGAAGGCGCCGAAGCCGCCGACAAGGGTGAATACCGCCACTTCATGCTCAAGGAAATCCACGAGCAGCCCAAAGTCGTGCAGCGCACCCTCGAAGGCCGCCTCGGCCAGGACAGCGTACTGGTGCAGGCTTTCGGCCCACAGGCCGCCGAGCTGTTCGCCAAAGTGCGCAACGTGCAGATCGTCGCCTGCGGCACCAGCTACCACGCCGGCATGGTCGCCCGTTACTGGCTCGAAGGCCTGGCGGGCATTCCCTGCCAGGTCGAAGTTGCCAGCGAATTCCGCTACCGCCGCGTGGTGGTGCAGCCCGACACCCTGTTCGTCTCCATCTCCCAGTCCGGCGAAACCGCCGACACCCTGGCCGCCCTGCGCAACGCCAAGGCGCTGGGCTTCCTCGGCAGCCTGGCGATCTGCAACGTCGGCATCAGCTCGCTGGTCCGTGAATCGGACCTGACCCTGCTCACCCAGGCCGGCCCGGAAATCGGCGTCGCCTCCACCAAGGCCTTCACCACTCAACTGGTCGCCTTGATGCTGCTGACCCTTTCCATCGGCCAGGTCAAAGGCACCTTGGAGGACGGCGTCGAAGCCGAACTGGTGGCCGAACTGCGCCGCCTGCCGACCCGCCTCGGCGAAGCCCTGGCCATGGACAGCACCGTCGAAGAAGTCGCCAAACTGTTCGCCGAGAAGCACCACACCCTGTTCCTCGGCCGCGGCGCGCAGTTCCCGGTAGCGATGGAAGGCGCCCTCAAGCTCAAGGAAATTTCCTACATCCACGCGGAAGCGTACCCGGCCGGTGAACTCAAGCATGGCCCGTTGGCACTGGTGGATGCCGACATGCCTGTGGTCACCGTGGCGCCGAACAACGAGCTGCTGGAAAAGCTCAAGTCCAACCTGCAGGAAGTCCGCGCTCGTGGGGGTGAACTAGTTGTGTTTGCGGATGAGCAGGCGCACTTCGCCGATGGGCCGGGGACTCGGGTGGTGGCGATGCCGCATATCCATGATGCGCTGGCGCCGATTCTGTACACCTTGCCGCTGCAATTGCTGTCGTATTATGTGGCGGTGTTGAAAGGGACGGATGTAGATCAGCCGAGGAATTTGGCGAAGTCGGTGACGGTGGAGTGATAGCGTCAGGAATGGATCAACTGTTGATCCTGCGAAATAAAAACTGTCGCATCTAAATAGGATCTGTCGCTGGGTAGATATCCCCAACCGTGGCATGGATGCTTCGGCTTCTTGGCGAACCGAATTACTTGCTGCAAGTGATCACTCAGGATCTGCCGGCGTTCTAGCCGCTTCACGACGACAGCCCGAAGCCCAATCGGCGAGATCAAATGTCGTCACGGTTTCATACGTGACAGGCGTTTGAACCACCTGTGCGCTTATTACGCCTGCAAACATACTTCCTCCAATCAGGGTCGCTCCTGCAGTGGCACCCATAAAATCACGTCTTCCCACACTCATACCGGTTCCCTATCGATTCACGCTGAAGTGCGCGCAGGACGCGCGAACATTGCATTGAAAATACGCTGACCATAAAGGCCGACGGTCAGGCCGAGTACGATCAGTACTACCGCCAGTACTTTGCTCACCGGCACACTTTCGTCGAACACCACTACCGAGCTGAGCATACCGAAGATCGGCACCAGCAAAGACAGCGGCGCCACTGTAGAGACCGGATAGGTTTTGAGCAGCGAGTTCCAGATCCAGTAAGCGAACAGCGTGTTGGGATAGACCTGGAACAGGATCGATAACACGGCAGTCGTGTTCACCTGACTTACAAACGCGGTGTAGCCGGCGCTACCGTTCACCGCGTAATCAAGGATGAACAGCGGAATCGGCGCAAACGCGCTGGACCAGACCAGAAAGCCGAAGACATCCTTGGTGCTGGCTTTCTTGTTGATGATGTTGGCAACGCTCCAAGACGCCGCGCCCACTAGCGCCAGCAATACGCCGGTGAGGGTCACCGAACCGTCACTGATCTTGATGATGCACAACAGCCCCGCGAGGGCGATCAACATGCCCAGCGCCTGGAAGCGGGTCAGCGCTTCCTTGAACACCCAACTGCCGAGCAGGATGGTGAAGAACGCGCTGAACTGCAGCACCAGCGAGGCGATGCCCGCCGATAGCCCGGCTTTGATACCCAGATTGACCACGCCCCATAAACCAATGCCGAACACTAGGCCATAGCCAATGATATAGCGCCACGGCACGTCGGGTTTACGGATGAAGAAGATCGCCGGTAATGCGCACAGACTGAAGCGGATACCCGCCAGGATGAACGGATCGACGGTGGCCAGACCCAGTTTGATCACCGAGAAATTCACACCCCAGATTGCCGTTATCAATACAGCCAACACTACGTGTAGTGGTTTCATGGATTATGTGCCTTGATGAAGGAGGTTGGTGTCACGCCACAGATATAAGGTTGTGCGCCAGGCGCACACGTACAAACAACGATTGCATCCATGCCCGTGTCTGCTGGGGCTCAGCGCTTTTGACGATCCCGGTTAATGGCGCTTCGAACGCCAAATACGTCACGTGCTCCGGCAACCGTGCGCCCACTGGGCGAGCTCATAGGTCGCGACCACATCCGCGCCGCCGACCCGGTTACCGACCTCGAGGAACAATAGTGAGTGTGTGCAACGCCATACTGACCTCGGTTGATATTAAAGTGTGTGTGGCAGGTCCACAGTTTCACGCCATCCGTTCACTTACGATCGCGAGAAGTTTTTAATGCCAGAAAGTTATTTTGAAGTCAGTCCAAGGTAGATCCAGTAGAGCAGGGCGCCTGCGCTGATGGCGGCACCCAATATACAAACGGTGACCCAGCCAAAGTGTGCATAAGTATAAGTAGCGGCTATTGCACCCAGGCCACTGCCCACCGAATAGAAACACATGTAGGCGCCCACCAGTCGGCTTTGTGCATCGGGTCGTGCGGCGAAGATCAGGCTCTGATTGGTGACATGGACGGCCTGCACGGCGAAATCCAGTAACACCACACCCACTACCATGGCGAATAATGAGTGTTCAACGAACGCCGTAGGCAGCCAGGACAAGGTCAACAATACCAACGCGACGCCCGTGGTGCGATTGCCGAGCCCTTGGTCAGCGAGCCGTCCGGCCCGCGCGGCTGCCAGAGCACCGGCCACACCGGCCAGTCCGAACAAACCAATCTGGGTGTGTGACAGCGACAACGGTGGCGCGCTGAGCGGCAGTACCATCGACGTCCACAACACGCTGAACGCGGCGAAAACCAGCAAGGCGAAGGTGCCCCGGACACGCAATGTGCGTTCGGTCAGGTACAACTGGAACACCGATCGCAGCAATTGCCAGTAGCTGCCTTTTGCCGGTGGCGGGGTGGAGGCCGGCATGGTGCGCATCAGCACCAGTGCCATGCCGATCATCAGGGCGGCCGAGACAAAATAAACACCGCGCCAGCCGGCCAGATCAGCCACTGCACCTGAGACGAAGCGGGCCAGTAGAATCCCAAGCACCACGCCACTGGTAACGGTGCCGACGGCTTCGCCACGCTGCTCGGGACTCGCCAGCGAGGCGGCGTAGGCAACCACCACTTGCACCACGACCGCCATCAGGCCCACGAGCACCATTGCGCCGAGCAACATGCCCCAATCCTGCGACAATCCAACTGCGCACAGGGCCAGAGCTGACAGCAGCATTTGTGTGAGGATAAGTTTCTTGCGATTGAGCAAATCCCCCAGCGGAACGACGAACAACAATCCAACCGCATAACCCGCTTGTGTGGCGGTCACTACGACGCCAATCGTACCCGGCGAAACCGACAGGCTGGCAGCCATCGATTCCAGTAAAGGCTGAGCGAAGTAGACGTTTGCGACCGCCATGGCGCAGGTAATCGCAAATAGGAAAGTCTGATAGCGACTGAGCTTGGAGCTATCCAGGGTTTGGGCCGCTTGAGCGCGCCCACCGCTGGATTTTTCGGCTTCAATGTCCATCTTTGCCGCAGCTTTAGACATTAACGGCATCACTCCATCCTTGGAAATTCGGTTTCGAAACAAAACCAAGTGGGTTGTTTTTTATCAAACGAAGTTGTGAATTACAACCACATGTGTAAAATATTTTCGTCTGACGTTAGAACTTTTCCTCCCTACTGCGCAGCGTTCAGGAGATCCATGGCCAAACAGCAATTACTGGCCCAGAGCGAATGCCCGGTCGCACGCACGCTCGAAGCAATCGGCGATCGTTGGGTGTTAATGATCATCCGCGACGCATTTGACGATGTACGCCGCTTCAGTGAATTTCAGAAACGTCTTGGTCTCGCCAGGAACATCCTCACGATCAAGCTCAAAATGCTCGTCGAGTTGGGCGTATTCAGCACCCAGCCCGCATCCGACGGCAGTGCCTACAAAGAATATGTTCTGACGGAAATGGGGCGCGCGGTGTTTCCCATCGTCGTCAGCATGCGTCAGTGGGGGGAGCGCTACTTGTTCAAAACAGGGGAGAGCTATTCGGTGCTGCTCGACAATGAATTGTCGGAGCCGGTAGAAACCATCGCGGTATGTTCCACGACGGGCAAGGTGCTGCACCCGGCCGATTGTCATCGGCGGGTCGTCAAGCGTTAGGGTTGACTCAAGTCGAAACGACTAGTCGACAGCGGCGGATTGCCGATTAGATTGGTCCGAAACGCTGCACCGAAAGTAGACCTTGTTGCCACGCTGTCCTAGCCTCCCCTCGATCCAGGAATGACCATGTTCGAACATCTTGACCTCAACGCGTTGATTGCCACCTACGGCTATTGGGTGATCTTCATAGGCTGCCTGCTGGAAGGCGAAACGGTTCTGATCCTCAGCGGTATGGCGGCGCACCAGGGCACCCTGCAATGGCCGCTTGTGATCGGCTGCGCCACCTTGGGCGGTATATTCGGCGATCAGTTGCTGTTCTGGACCGGACGTTATTCCGGAGAGCGTCTGCTGCCCAAACTCAAGCGTCATCAGGCTGCCATCGAACGGGTAGAGGGGCTTATCCAGCGCTACCCCACGACCTCTGTCTTCGCCGTTCGCTTCCTCTACGGCATGCGCCTGGTGGGGCCTATGGTGATAGGGGCAAGTGGCCTATCCCCCTGGCGTTTCGCCCTGATCAACATACTGGGTGCGGCGGTCTGGGCCACCCTGTTCGTCAGCGCCGGCTACTGGGCCGGCGAAGCATTGCAGCATTTCTTTGGCGACCTGAAGCCCTATCGCCTGCCGATCTTCATCGCGGTGGTAGCACTGGTGGCCCTTGCGGCACTGGTCCGGTATTTGCGTCGCCGACGCAAGGCGTCCCACCCCTGAGGACGGCGCTGCATCGGGCGCGAGGCAGCCATGTCGCCAGAGCGAGCGCAATCGTTGCGCCTACTTCTCCCACTCCGCCTTCGCAATCATCAACCCATGATTCCCCCTGTATGCCGCCCGTTCTGGCGACTTCCAGCCGCCGAGTAGCGCGGCGTCCAGGCGATAAACCTCCACCCCCAAAGGCCGGCACACGCTCAAAGGATCCTGCGCATCCGGCCCCCACATCGGCAGCGACAAATCCCCCCCTGGGCACGTCGACAGCGCACACAACACATCGATCTCGGCAAAAAACTCCAGATAATCCCCCTGCTTGGCCGGGCAGGCTTTCATGAAGTACATATCGTCCGCGTTCAACCCGGTGCACTGAAAGATGTTCAGCACGTCATGCACATCGAACTCCGTCAGCCCATGAGGCAACACGGCACGCGTCAGGTTGGAATGGCAATGATGGTGGAAGTCCTCGCCGGTGAGCATGCGATTGACGTAGGGGTCGCAGCGAGTGCCCAGCAGGTCGTGCAGGCGGCCGCCGTGTTCGTCGATGCCGTAGTCGGCGAGGCTGTCGTCGGTGATGGTCAGCATCGGCCGCAGGAACGGCAGGTTCGACCACAGGCGGTCATAGGTGCTGACATGGGCGCCTTGCAGCTGACGGGTACGCGCCGCCCACATGCGCTCGCGGGGGTCGTTGGCGTTCCACACGTTGAAGTCGCCCACCTGCGGGCCGATCGGGGTGGTGACGCGGAACACGTGGCCTGCCGGGACCTTCCAGGCGCGGCCAGTGCGGATAGGTACTTCGAACTGCTCGACCAGGGTGCGGTTGTCCTTGCTGTCGCGGATACGGTCGTAGAACGCTTTGTCGACCTGCAGGGCGCTGCCTTTGCTGACCTGGTAAGCGGCGGGATAGTCCTTGTACATGGTGAGTCCTCTCTTTCAGGGGCGGGGGGCGCTACGGAGGATATCCAGCAGCACGGATTCGGAGTCTTCGAGGTAACTGCTCAACGCGTGCTCGGCCTGCGCTTTGAGGCCGTTGCCCAGCAGGGCGTGAATGTGCCGGTCGCGTTCCAGCCAGGGCTTCTGAAAGCCTTCCTCGCTGGGCGCGTTGGCGAACACCAGGCGCATCTGTGCGGCGACCTTGGCGAAAAAATCGTCGAACAGCGCACTGCCCATCAGGCCGACGATGTGCTGGTGAAAATGCAGGCTGTGGGTGCCGAAGGCCTGCCAGTTCTCGCGTTCCTGGGCCAGTTGCGCGGCCTCGATGGCGTCGCCCATCAGGCTCCACTGGTAGTCGCTGAGCGGTTGGCTGGCCGCAACAGCCTGTAACTCCAGGGTGCGCCGCGCCTTGAAAAGGTCGCGCACATCGTCAACGCCCATGCGCCGCACCATCACGCCCTTGTTGCGCACATAGCTGGCCAGCCCTTCGCGACCGAGTTGGTGCAGGGCTTCACGCACGGTATTGCGCGAGACGTTGTAGGCGTTGACCAGCTCGCTTTCGATCAGCGGCATGCCCGGTATCAGGCGGCCGCCGATGATGTCTTCGCGCAGCTCGATGGCCACCTGATCAGCCAGCGACAAGCGGGAGGGTTTGGATGTATTCACACGGATCTCTGGAATTGTTCAACAATCGTCTTTCTACAATGAAGCGATAACCGTGCCACAGGTAATTGCAGACCAAAAAAAACCGGCCCGCACAGGCGGACCGGTTTATTCACAACTTCAATCTTACAGGGTAGCAACCACTACTCGAGGACGAGACGACAGTGCAAACCGCCCAACCCCGAAGCTGAGTGCGCCACCGATCAACAGCATGATCAGGGTGCCCCATGCCGCTTTCGACAGGTTCCTTGCCGCCACATCAGCTGCTTCGCGGGCTTGCTGTTCGGCCTGCTGCTTCAGTTCCTGAACCTTCGCGACAGCCTGTTGATAAGCCTGCGCATAGTTATCCACAACCTGCTGCGCTTCTTCATGGCTCTTGCCAGTGCGTGCGGCAACGATATTAACCAGCGCATCTTTGTCGGCAGCATTCAGCGCAGGCTCGCCGGATTTTTGCACACGGTCGAACCACTGCTTGAGTTGGTCACCGGCCTGGGTTGGATCGTTCGACGCCTGAGCAGCCGTTTGTTTGGCATCGGCGCTGGCTTGATCGGTTTTCTGTTCAAGCTTCGAAGGATCCAATTCGGCCTTGCCCGACTGTTTCAGCGTGGTGTCCAGCTGCGACTTCAAGCTGTCCCAATCCAGGCTGATGCCATTCTTGTCGAGCTGCTGCTTGATGCTCTGGCCCACGCCAGGTGCCGCTGCGGCGACGCCATCGGCTGCCAGCGACAAGCCTTTGCCCGCAATGTTGCCGGCTGTGCCCACCAGGCCGCCCGCCAGGGAGGCCAGCAACCAGGTGGTCAGCAGGGTGGTGACGGTCCAGCTCAACAGACCGTGCAGGCCACCGCGATCGGGCGCGGTGCGACCCGCCACCCAAGCGCCCGCCGCGACGGCGATCAAGGTACTCACGAATAACCAGATGCCAGCGCCCGTGCCGAATCCGCGCAGGGGGTTGCCCTGCGCCATGGGATCGACCGCGCCGGCGCCGATGGCCGTACCGAGCACACTGAGTACCAGATAGGTGACCAGTGCGATGGCGCCCCCGGCGAAGACCGAACTCCAGGACACCCTGAAGGGCGAAACGGTGCTCACTGGAGCGTTTACATAGGATGTAGTCATGAGTGATTCCTCAGGCAGTGAATACATTCAGGCGAAGCGCCACGCGCGTCGCCTGGATAGCGAGACAGCCCTGTCGGGGCCTCGGCCGTCTATTGCGGCATGGCTATCAGTCTGCCGGGTGGCATGCACTCTGTATTGGCGCATATGCACCCCTGCATCTGGTGCATTCGCACCGACCGCTCTACGCAGTCACTGCACTAAGCTGCGGCTATCAGGTCCGATACGCAGGGATGCAAATGCACCCCTCGGGGCTCGGTACCGAAGCTGAAACGACCGGAGAATGAATAAATGAGCGAGGCCGTGCTTGCCAGAGAAACCAACCGCCGTCAGTTGCAGCAGATCATCTCGGGGCTGTCCGATGGGGTGATCCTCATCGAGATCGACCAGACGATCATCTGGGCCAACGAAGCGGCCCTGCAGATGCACGGTGTCGAGGCGATCGCCGAACTGGGCGCCAATGGCGACGAATACCGGGAGCGATTCCAACTGCGCTATCGCAACAACCACCCGTTGGACGTCGAGCAGCATCCCTTCAGTCGCGTCGCGGCCGGTGAGGTGTTCAGTGATGTGATCGTTGAAGTCAGCCGAACAGGTGACGAGGACGAGCGCAGCCGCGTGCACCGGATTCGCAGCATGGTGCTGGAAGACAGCAAAGGCATGGCGGAGTCACTGGTATTGATTATCTCGGACGCAACCGAGTGGGCCAGTGCCGAGCAGCGTTTCGAAAAAACCTTCAATGCCAACCCGGCACCGGCGGTCATCTGCCGCCTCAGCGACCTGCGGTTCATCAAGGTCAATCAGGGGTTTCTGGAGATGACCGGGCATTCGCGCGAGAACGTGATTGGCCGCTCGGTGTACGAAGTCGATGTACTCGAAAACGCCGAACGCAAGGACCTGGCCATCGAGCGACTGACCCAGGGCGCAACGATTCCGCAGATGCAGGCCGAGCTGAAGATGCCCGGCGGCGGCACAAAATTGGTGATCGTGGCCGGGCAACCGCTGGACATGCACGAAGAGGACTGTATGTTGTTCTCCTTCACCGACCTGGAGCCTCGGCGCAAGGCCGAAACCGCCCTGCGACAAAGCGAGGAGCGCTTCGCCAAGGCCTTTCGTTTGACCCCGGTACCGACCCTGGTCTGCAGTGCCGATCGCCAGCAGGTGGTGGATGCCAACGAAGCTTTTCTCACGACCCTGGGATACACCGCTCAGGAGTTGATCGGCAGGACAGTGGCCGAGCTCGATTTCATCGAGGGCCCCGGGATCACCAGCAAACTGTTCGACGTGCTGGAGAAGACCGGGCGTATCGACGGGCTGGACCTCAAATTGCGCAAAAAAGGCGACGAGACCCTCGATTGCGTGCTGGCGGCCGATACCGTCAGCATCCAGGACGCTGCGTGCTACCTGCTGGTGCTGGTGGACATCACCGAGCGCAAGCGGTCGGAGCTGGAACTGGTCGAGGCGATCGAAACGGTCATGCAAGATGCGTCCTGGTTCAGCCAGACCCTGATCGAGAAGCTGGCGAATGCCAAAAGCGCCAATAATCGGCAGTTCCCCAGTGCATCCTTTACCGACCTCACCGCCCGGGAGCGCGATGTGCTGGGTTTGATATGCGAAGGGCTGGCCGACAAGGAAATTGCAGCACGGCTCAAGCTCGCGCTTAACACCGTGCGCAATCATGTCGCGACGGTCTACTCCAAACTCGACGTGCATAGTCGCAGTGAGGCCATCGTCTGGGCCCGCGAGCGTCACCTGTTTGCCGGGCAGCCCAAGGCGAAGACAAAGCGCGAGGGCTAGGACGGGGTGCAAATGCACCGGGCCAGCCGGTGCGAACTCATCTGTTTCAAACGATCACAGATCAGTAGCCTGTACCGATGCCGCGCCAGACGGGCCGGCACGGGTTTCCCTCTCGGAGAGTACGCCATGAAGTCTGAACAGGTTAAAGGTGTGTTGGAACAGGCTGCCGGTAAAGCCCAGGACATGTTGGGTGATCTGACGGGCGATGAACGTTTGCAACTGGAAGGCAAGGCGCGGAAGTCGGCGGGCGAGCTGCAACAGCGCTATGGCGACCTGCTCGATGAGGCAATGGACTTCACTCAACGCCGCCCAGGTATCACTCTGGCCGCTGTTGCCGGGCTGACAGTGCTGGTCGGTTGGCTAATGCTGCGGCGCCGCGCTTAACGGCCACGATGGTGTCGTGTCGCTCCACATCGCGCCCAACCCTATGCTGCTGGCTCAGTCCTGCATTACGGTTGGGCCTTCTTGTTTCAGAGTCTTTCACAACCATCCCACCCCCTTTCACAACGATTCACAGCTTTTCGCGCTGCACCGTCGAACGTTCGTAATACTCTTCCTGTTCATCTCCTGCACCTCCCATTGGACGCCCGTACCGCCGGCCGCCATGACCCCTCTTTGTCCGCGTTTTTCAGGTGATGATCCCACTCGCCCATTTGCCATTGAGGCCCTTATGAAAATCGACCCGAAAACCGAGACGCCCAACACTGATGGCAAGCAACGTTTCGATAACGTGATCAAAGGCGTACTCAAGATTGCGGAGCTGAAAAAGGGCGTCAAGCAGCCGGATCGCAAGGCGACGGACAACGAGGTCTGGCCGCCCGTCAAGGACACCACGGTCACCGCCAACAGTGACGGCACCCTGCGTTATGAACATGATGGTCAGGGCGTCATCGTCGATCAGAAGGTCAACCCCGAGCTGTTCAAGTTCCTCAAGCAACTGGCAACGCTCAATGATTCTCAAGGGCAGAAAGACCAGGTCACGCAGGCCATCGACAACGGCACCCCCGTCGCGGACCGTAGCACCCAGGGCCTCGACTACAAGGACTACAAGAACTTCGTCTGGGTAGGCGATCTCAAGGACGCCGAAGTGATCACCTACACCACCTGGGACGACCAGACCGTCACCGTCTCCAAGGCGCTGACCCCCGAGCTGTTCGAAAGTGTGAAGGCCATGGCGCAGTCGCTCGATACCCTCAACCATCGGGCCGCCGATTCGGGAAGGGAAGTCGCCAGCAGCGACACCTACATCCCCGATCACGAAATTTCCACCTTCGGTTGGCCCGACGAGTTCGGCAATGGCGTGATCCAGTTCGACACCAAGGATGGCAAGCAGTACGTGGTGTCGCAGTTCGACAACAAGGAGCTGTATGACCGCGTGGCGGCCAAGCGCAGCGATTACGACAAGACTGATATTCAAGGTTTTCGCGATGCCCACAACTTGGGCAACCTCGACGACCTGGACATCCTCAGCAAGCCCACCGGCGAGAAAACCGACGACGGCAAGGACATGACGGTGGTCGAGCTGGCGACCAAGAACCTCATGGACAAGTACCAGAAGCTGGTCGACGACGGCAAGGTCGACAAGAACAGCGACATCTACAAGCTGGTCAAGACCATCGAAGCCAAGGCCTCGATGGAGAGCGGCCACAGCATCACGCCCTATGTCGAGGACCCGCGCGGCGCCGAATCGTGGCGCATGTTCAAGGACGACGGCGTGACCATGGAAGGCGCCGACATGGAGGACATCCTCGACGGCGATGCGGTGGATAAACAACTGACCGAGCTATTCGCCAATGGCAATGGCGAGACCGACAAGATCGGCAAGGAGTACCAGACCGAACTCGACGCCGCCATCGACAAGGTCAGCGGCGGTGACAAAGAGGCCATGGCCAAGGAGCTGCACGACAAACTGGTCAGCCGTGACTTCGTCGAATACCTCAACGACCTGGAAAAGAACGGCAAGCAGACTGAAGGCCAGGCCGAAGTGGCGCGCCTGCTCTCGACCTTGGAGACGCTCAACCCCGACCTCGCCAAGGACGCCCAGAACGAGCTGAAGAAAAACAGCATCATGGCCCAGGTCGACCAGCTGATGGCGGACCCCGAAGCGATCCCCCCGGAGTACAAGGAGCTCGCCCTCAAGGACCTGTTCGGCGCCCTCAAATCCGGTATCAAAGGCAGCCTCGACTTGCCACGGCGGGTGCAGGACACCCTTGAGAAGTTCATCAACGAACTGCTCAACGACAAGACTAAGATGGGCGATTTCGCCGATCAGTTGGACAAGCTCAACAAAGGCGAAATCACCCAAGAGCAATTCGAAGAGAGTGCTGCCAACAAATACGTGGGCATGGAGGATAAAGAGGGCTTCAAGAAGGCCATTGGCACCCTCAACAAATACGGCGTGCTCGGTTCCCTGGCCGGTTTCACCTCGCTGGGCGGTGCGATCTACATGCTCAGCGCCAAGAACGGCCAGCTCAGTGACGATCCGCTCGAACGCCTGCAGATTGCCAAGGACTTCATCACCTTCCTCGGCTCAGGCGCGCAGTTCGAGAAAACCAAGATATTCGATCTGTTCACCAAGACCAACACCGCCGACCTGCTGGGCCTGAGCAAGTCGATTCCGGAAATCTGGGGCAAGGAAGGCCTGTGGGGCAAGAAGATCGATGATGCCCATTCGGCCAACGGCGTGCCTGCCCTGGAAGAAGGTGTAGAGAACCGCCTGGCCAACGTTTACGAGCTGGGCGAAATTAATGCCGGCACTGGCACTGGCAGCGTGGTCGACCAGGTCAGCCTGATCAGCGATGTGAACGAGGGCGGTGGCTATGACAGCGCCGAAAGCCGCGCCTTGCTCGACGACATCGTCACACGCAGCGGCGGCACCCCACCGGCCAATTACGATAATTTCCGGGGCTTCAATCAGCTGGCGACCGACCTGGGCATCACCATCAGCGAAGACAGCATCAAGGACGCGATCAACGCGCAGCGCGCAGCCAACAACATGCCGCCGCTGGACGCCGAGGTGGTCAACAACATGGCCGGCGATATGGAGGCCGCGGTGGTGCGCACTCCCAGCGCGTCCAGTATCGCCTCGGGCAACACGACCTTCTACGACGCGGTCAGCTCGCTGTACGAAGACGCCGTGGAGTACTTCGAAGAACGCAACATCACCCCGCCCAGCCGCGAGGCGTTCAATGCCGGTATCGAGGAGCGCTTCGAGCGCGCGGGCACCCCAGTGCCCACCGAGAGCGATCGCTACAGCGGCATCGCCGAGATGTTCGACGACGGCCAACTGGACCTCGACAACCAGTCGATCCAGACCATGTTCGAGCACGACAACCGCACGCCACCGGCCAGTGACATCACCGATGGCCTGACCGGCTCGCTCAACGAGTCGATTCATGCGCCATCGTCCAACCCGGCCATCTTCGATACGCAAAGCATCACCAGCGATATCACCTCGGCCGTCGGGGACACGCCCCGGGTCCCGGGCCTGGGCGCGAAAATCGCAGGCTCCGTGACCAAGGTGCTGGGCGTGGCGCCGGATGTGATGAGCATCGCTGACATCGTCATGGGCGGTATCGCCATCAAGGACGGCATCAAGTCCGGCAGCGGCCTGGCTATCGCCAATGGCAGCCTGCAGATCGTTTCTGGCGTAGCCGGCACCGCTGCCGCCGGCATCGGCATCGCCGGCCTGATGGGCAGTATCGGTGCCATCGCCGGGGCCACTGCGCCGCTGTTCTTGATCACCGCCGGGCTGGGCATTATCACCGGCATCATTGGTATCTTCGTCGACCACCAGAAGCGCCAGAAAGCCACCGAGAAAGAAGGCGACTGGTTCAAGGACCTCGCCGACCTTGGCCTGGCCCAGGACGGCTGGGGCGACAAGCTCGAGTACACCCGCTACAGCTTCTACGAGCACGACGGCCGCGACGGCCCGACCGACACCAGCATCTTCGATTACCAGAGCGAGGAATGGGCGCACTTCCAGCAAACCCCGCAAGTGGAAGGCAGCTCGATCAACCGCCTCGACCCCACCGTGCACAAGGACGACAACGGCATCCAGGGCTACGACACCAATGGCCTGGCGATGGACCAGTACGGCAAGGCGTTCTATCAAGAACACAAGGACATGATTGACTACATCCACGGCCGCTGGGACGACTGGAACGGCAAGGACAAGATCGTCAGCGACAAGGACCTCAACAAGATCGCTGCCGGGGACAACCAGCAAGACAAGGACGCCGCGCAGTTCTTGCTCGACAACAAAGGCTTCTTCGACATGCTCGACGTGTTCTGGAAACGCGACGGCGCGGACGGCAAGCTCAGCACCGACGACCTGGAGGCCTACCTCAAACTGGTAGGCGGCATGGAGATCGGCAAGGACGACCCGGTGTTCTATGAAGAGAAGAAAGAGCAACCGCGGTATGTGAAATAGCCTCAGTGCCCGATGGCATCGCGCGCGCGACATCCTGGTGCGTGGCGTAGGGGGCCGCAGGCTGAATAGCGCCGCGGGGAGGGCGGAATGGAAAATGCATGAAGGGTGTTTCAAGTCGTCATCTTTACCGAGGTACCCACTCATGCGCCATCTCGACACAGATTGTCTGGCCGCTTTCGTCGCTGTCATCGATTGCGGCGGCTTTACCGCTGCCGGTGAACGCATCGGCAAGACACAAGCGGCCGTGAGCTTGATGCTCGGTCGTCTGGAGGCCAGGGTGGGCCGCAAGCTGCTGGAACGTTCGCGCCGTGGCGTGACCCTGACCGAGCATGGCGAACGCCTGATCGGTTATGCACGGCGCATCCAGATGCTCGAAGATGAAGCGCTGGCGGCGCTCGACTGCGGGCAGGAAGCGACCCGTCTGCGTATCGGCATGCCGGATGACTACCTCGAGACGCTGGGCTGCGAGCTGATGCAGGCGTTCACCCAGCGCCATCCGCACCTGCAAGTCGAGATCATCTGTGATTTTTCCTCGCGGCTGGAAGCGCTGATCGCCGAAGGCAGTATCGATCTGGCCATCATCACCCGTGCCAATAGCAAGATGCAGGGCGAATTGCTGCGCTGCGAGCCGATGCACTGGTGCGCAGCGCCGGGTCACTTCCCTGAGCAGCAACGCACCCTGCCACTGTCCTTGTTCACCGACAGTTGCCGGGCGCGGCCCCAAATCATCGAGGCGCTCGATCGCCTGGGCACGCCTTGGCGCGTGGTGAGTTCGTCGTCACACCTGCCAGGCGTCATGCATGCGGTGCGCCTGGGTACCGCAGTGACCGTGTTGCCTGCTTCGGTGGTGCCGTTCGGCTGGCGAGTACTGGAGGGCGAGCAGCTGCCGCCGTTGCCGAGCATCGAACTGGCACTGCTGATGCCCGAGCACGCCTTGTTGAACACGCGCCGCCTGGCGCACTTCGTTCGCGACTGGTTCCAGGCCGCGCGCGAACACAGTACTCAGAGCGAGGCGATGGCCGCCTTGTAGCCATCAAGCAGGGCGCGCATTGCCTCATCATTGTGGGCGAAGGTCAGGTACACGCGGCCAAACGCGAACGGCATGGTCATCACCCCCTGGCGACGCAGGGCCTTGTGTAGGGTCAGGGTCCAGTCGCTGTCGGCCGATGCGGCGGCCTCGGCATAGTTTTGTGGTGCTTCGGCCGAGGGCCACAGGGTGAAGACCGAGCCATAGCCGCTGGTACTCACCGCCATGCCCTTGGCGGTAAACGCGGCGACCAGTTCGGCGCGCAAGGCCTCGCCCCGTGCCACGAGCGCCGGGTAGTCGGCCACCGCCAGGCGTTCCAGGGTCGCCAGCACCGCCGCGCAGGCCGGTGGCGCACCGCTGTAGGTGCCGGCCCGTACGATCCGGCCTTGCTCGAACAGGCTCATGTACTGGGGCTTACCCACCAGTGCGGCCACCGGTACACCGCTGCCGATGGCCTTGCCGACGCAGGCCAGGTCAGGGTCGGCGCCTAACAGCGTACCGCTCAGGCCGGGGTGCAGCCGAAGACCCATCAACACTTCATCCAGGATCACCAAGGCGCCATGGGCGTGGGCCAGATCGCTCAGGTGCTTGAGGTAACCCGGCAGCGGGCCGATGCAGCCAGCGTTGGCCAGCACGGGCTCGACCAGCACGGCAGCGATGTCGGGGTAGTCCTTGAACAACTGCTCGGCGTCGGCGAAATCGTTGTAGCGCAGCAGCAGCAAGCCGTCGCGTTCCGGGCGCTGGCTGCCGGGCATCAGCGCCGAGTCCTGGCCGGCGTTACCGAACGCCACGCTGTCGTACCAGCCGTCGTAGCCAGCGGCGAACTTGACGATGCGCTGGCGTCCGGTGGCCACTCGGGCGGTACGGCAGGCCAGGTGCACGGCCTCACTGCCGGTATTGAGGAAGATCACTTGGCTCAGCTCGCCGGTAAAAGCGGCCAGGGCCGCTGCGGCGCGCTCTTCACCCGCGTGGGCGAATGACGGCATAGGGCCGTCCAGTAGTGCGGCGCTTGTGGCTGCAACCACATCCGGCTGAGCGTGGCCGAGCAGGGTCGCACCGAAGCCCATGGCGGTATCGACATAGCGTACGCCTTTGGCATCCCACAGCCATGGGCCCTGAGAACGTGCGACTTCGAAGGCCTGGCCGTCGATTTCAGGCAATGCGCGGCCGCCGCTGGAAATTCCACCGATCAAATGTTTCATCTGTTGTCTCTAGGCAGTAAGGGGATTCAGTAGCCCATGACCCGTGGCAGCCACTGGGTCAGGCCAGGGAAGAACACCAGCAGGGCAATGGCGCAGGCGGTGGCGATCCAGAAGGGCACCAGTCGTTTCGATACCGAGCCGATGTCGATGCGCCCGACATTGCACACCACGAAAATATTGGTGCCGATGGGGGGCGTGAACAGCCCCCAGCCAAGGGTCATGGTGAAGATCAGGCCGATCTGGTAGGGCTCGAAGCCTGCGGCCTTGGCCACCGGGACCAGGATCGGCGCGAGGATGATCATCGCCGGGCCCAGATCCAGCCAGAAACCCACCACCTTGAGCACCAGGATCACCAACAGGATGGTGATCAGCGGGCCGGTGTGCATGTCGACGATCCACGAGGCAACGGTGTGCGGTACCAGTTCGAACGTCAGGATCCAGCCGAAGGGCATGGCCACGGCCATGATGATCATCACCGAACCGGTGATGGTCACCGCCTCGGTCACGGCCGGGAACAGGTCGCGCCAGCCCAGTTGCCGGTAGACGATCGTGCCCACGGCCAGGGCGTAGAGCACCGACAGCGAGGCGGCTTCGGTGGCCGTGGCGAAACCACTTACGATCGAGCCCAGCACCATGATCGGCATCAACAGCGCCGGCAAGGCGCCGAGCAGGTCGCGCAGGAACTCGGGCCAGTCCATCCGGCCTTCGACCTTGGGGAAGTTTTCCCGCACGCCGACCACATAGGCGGTGAGCATGAACACCGCCGCCAGCATCACGCCGGGGATCACTCCGGCCATGAACAAGCCGCCGATGGAGGTATTGGTCAGCACCCCGAACATGATCAGGATCACGCTCGGCGGGACGATGATGCCCAAGGTACCGGATGCTGCCGTGACCGCTGCAGCGAAGGCGCGAGGATAGCCGCGGGCTTCCATCACCGGGATCATCACCTTGGCTACCGTGCCGGTGTCGGCGGTGGCCGAGCCCGTCAGGCCGCCATAGACAAAAGCCGTGGCCACGTTGACCAGGCCCAGGCCGCCACGCAGGCGACCGAAGCAATGCTCGGCCACACGCATGATCCGCAGGGTCAGGCCGCCACGGTTCATCAGTTCGCCCGCCAACAGGAACAACGGGATCGAAGCCAAAGTGGAAGAGTCGGCGCCGCGCAAGGTCTGCTGGGCCAGCCAGGCCAACGGCAGGTGCAGGTCGCCGAACAGCAAGGCGGCAATCGAGCCACCGGCCATGGCCCACACCACGGGCAATCCGGCGAGCAGCAGGCACAGGAAAGCCAGAAACAGAATCACCACGGTCATGGGCGAGCTCCGGTACGAATCAGGCGGGCCAGGCGTATCACGGCCAGCAGTGCGAGCATGGCGGCGGCGCTGATCAGCGCCGCCGAGCTCAGGCCCGCGGGCCAGCGCAGCACTGGCGTCGGCGCCCAGCCGGTGCGGGCGATGAATGCGCTGCCGCTGTACAGCAACCACAGGCTGATCCCCAGCAGGGCGACGCTGGCCAGCGCGTCGAGGACCTTCTGCACCCGTGGTGGGAGCAGATTGACCAGCCCCTGAAAACGCACATTTTCATGGCGTATCTCGGCGATCACCGTGCCGATGAAAGTCACCCAGATGAAGCCGAGGGTGGCGATCTCGAACGACCACTCGAAGCCGTGCAGGTTGAAGTAGCGCGAGAACACGCCGGCCAGGATGGCCAGAAAGGTAACGGCGAACATCACGGCACCGAACACGGCGAGGATTCGCTCTGGCCAGCCTTTGGGCGGCTGTTCCGGGTGCAGGCTGATGGACATGTTTACTGGCCTTGCGCGTCGTGGCGCAGCTGGTTGACGAAGGCTTCACCCCAGACCTTGCCGAACTGCGCATAGACAGGGCCCGTCAGCTCGCGGAACGGGCCAGTGTCTACCTCATTGAACTTGACGCCCTTGCTCTGCATTTCGGCCTGAATCCTGGTGTAGACGGCTTCGAGTTGCGAGCGGTACCAGACGGTCGCGTCGGCCACGGCCTTGTCCAAGGCGGTACGCTCGGCAGCGCTGAGGCTTTCGTACTTGTCCTTGTTGATGAACCAGAAGTTCGCCGACCAGACGTAGTTGGAGACGGATACGTTTTTCGCCACCTCGTACCATTTCTGGTCGTAGAAATCGCGCAGCTCGGGCTCGACCCCGTCGACCACGCCTGATTGCAGAGAGGTGTAGACCTCGCCGAACGGAATCGACTGGCCCAGGGCGCCGAGCTGTTTGATGGTGGCCAGGATCACCGGGTTGGGCGGGGTACGAATCTTCAAGCCGTTGAGGTCGGCGGGCTTGATGATCGGGTGCTTGCTGTTGGCGAACTGGCGGAAACCCGAGTCCAACGCCGAGAGCATGATGAAACCGTGGTCCTCACCCATGCGCAAGAAGCTCTTGCCTGCAGGGCTGTCCAGATAGGCATGCACGGCGGCCGCGTCTTTGAACAGGAAGGGTAGCGACAAGGCATTGAGGCGCGGATCGATGCCATCGGTGGAGCCGCCCAGGCCGATGTCGATCGCACCAGCACCGACCGAGTCGACGATGGGCGCTTCGTCGCCCAGTTGGCCATCGGGGTAGATCTGCACTTTCAACTCGCCTTTGGTTTCGCTGCTGACTTCGGCGGCGAAACGCACCATGGCCTGGTTGATCAGGCTGTCGGAGCTTGATGCATGGGCCAGGCGCAGGGTCTGATCGGCCATGGCGCTGCCCGCACCGATGAACAGGGCCAGCCCGGTAAGGGCGCTGACGGCAAGATGTTTACGGCACAGGGATCTGAACACGATAGCGACCTCGAAGTGAAATAGCGTTGCAGCTATTAACCACGACAGGTGCTTGCAGCGTCAATTGAGGGATGGCCATTTGCGATTAAACTACGAAATGCATCCATACGATTATTTATGCTGCCCCTGCGGGAAGGGCGCCCGCCGAGGCACGACACCCGCCAGCTCAGCCTTGCAACATCAACTCCAGACTCTGCACCGCCGCCCCCGAGGCGCCCTTGCCGAGGTTGTCGAACACCGCCGTCAGCAGCACCTGCCCCTGTGCATCGTTGCTGAACACCGCCAAGCGAAGATCATTGGTGCCGTTCAACGCTTGCGGGTCCAACTGAGCGGTCGCGCTCGCCTGCTCCAGCGGCGCCACTTGCACATACCGCGATCCCTGATAGAAATCCTTCAACCGCTGATGCAGCTGTTTGGCCTGCACACCGGCTGGCAGCAGGCGCGTTTGCAGGGCGATGGTCAGCACAATTCCCTGGGCGTAGGCGGCATAGGCCGGCACAAACACCGGGGCGAACGCCAGGCCGGCGTGACGTTGCATCTCGGGTACATGCTTGTGGGCCAGCTGCAGCCCGTACACCCGCAGCGCCGGGCCGGGGGCCACGCCGGGTGTTTCATACTGCTCGACACCGGCGCGACCGCTGCCAGAGTAGCCCGACACGGCATTCACGGTAATCGGATAGTCGGCCGGTACCAGTCCGGCGCTCACCAGTGGTCGCAGCAGGGCGATGGCGCCGGTCGGGTAGCAGCCGGGGTTGCTGACGCGCTTGGCATGGGCGATCAGGTCGGCCTGGCGCTCGTCCATTTCCGGGAAGCCGTACACCCAGCCGGCGGTGGTGCGGTGCGCGGAGCTGGCATCGATGACCTGCACCGCCGGGCTGACCACCGAAGCGACGACTTCACGGGCCGCGTCGTCCGGCAGGCAGAGGATGGCCACATCGGCGCTGTTGATCGCTTCGGCGCGGCGCTGCGGGTCCTTGCGCTCGGCATCGGGCAGGGTCAGCAGTTGGATATCACGGCGCCCTTGCAAACGTGCATGGATCTGCAGACCGGTAGTGCCTTGGTCGCCGTCGATGAAAACAATGGGCTGGGTCATGACGCTGTCTCGCGAGGAGCTGGGGATGCGCCATCATCGAACAGGATTCAGATAAAGAAAATTTGAATATAATGACGGTCGCGTTCACTTTTGCTGAACGATATTGCCGAGAAGCTCCATGCGTGAAATCAGTCTCGACCGCCTGCGCACCCTCGTGGTGATCGCCGAACTCGGCTCGTTCGCCAAGGCTGCCCGTGCCTTGAGCCTGGCGCCGCCCACGGTCAGCTTGCATATCGCCGACCTCGAGGCGCGTATCGGGGCGCCGCTGCTGTCGCGCAAACGCGGGCAGGTGCATCCCACGGCAATCGGTGAAACCCTGATCGAGCGGGCGCGACGCTTGTTGGATGACGCCTCCCAGGCACTCGACGACGTGCAGCGTCAGGTGCAGGGGCTGGCCGGTCGCGTGCGCTTGGGCGCCTCGACCGGAGCGCTGGCCTATCTGCTGCCCCAGGTGCTGGCGGTGCTGGGCAAGCGTCATCCGGGCATCGATGTGCAGGTAGCGGTGCTGACCTCCCAGCAATCGCTGGCGCGGCTGGTCGATGGCAGCCTGGACATCGGTTTGGTGGCCTTGCCCCAGGCCGCGGTGGGCGGACTTGAACTGCACCCCTGGCGCCGCGATCCGATCATGGCCTTTTTGCCGGCGATCTGGGACGTTCCCGCCCGCGTCACGCCGAGCTGGCTGGCCAGCCGCGCGTTGATCCTCAACGATGTCACCACCCAGCTTTCCCGGGTTACGGGGGAATGGTTCGCCAGCGCCGGCCTGCAGCCGCAGGCGCGGATCCATCTCAACTACAACGACGCGATCAAAAGCCTGGTGGCGGCGGGGTACGGCGCCACGCTGCTGCCCTTCGAGGCCCACTCCCCACAGCCGGACCCGCGCATGACCATGCGCCCGTTGCGCCCGGCCCTGTGGCGCGAGCTGGGCATCGCTCATCGTGCTGGCGCGGTGGAGCAAAGTACCCAGTACGTGCTGGATGTGCTGGGCGAGATGGTGGTCAACGCCTGACTCTGTAGATCTGCATTTCTCGCAAGCACCCCGTGGTAACGCACAAGCCCGCGACCACAGCGTCCGTCGCGTTAGCCAAAGGTGAACGCATAGGCACTCACGCCCGGATCGAGAAACTCGATCGTGAACCTATGGTCGGCCACATCGCCCGGCTGGCGTACCAATTGATACAGGCGCTGCTCGGTGACGGTCCCTGAGCCATCAGGTGCGACGTCGGTGCCGTGGGCATCGGCCGGGGCCTTGCCATCGATCAACACCTTGAAACGCACCGGCTTGCCGTCCTGGCCCGGCCCCAGCACCAGATGCAGATCACGGGCATGGAAGCGATAGCCGATCTTGCCGCCAGCGGCCCCGAGGGTGGCCTGCTCTGAACCGATCATCCATTGCCCTTCGACGCCCCATTGGTTGAGCGCTGGCTGTGCGGGCAGTTGGTAGGTGGCGTTCTTGTCGGGGGCGATATCCGGCGTCGAGGCGAAATTTTCCGAGCGGCGATAGCCCACGTAGGTTTCCGGCGAGCGCATGTCCTGGCCGTCCGAACCTTGCTGCACGCCGCTGGCCTTGGCGGTGATCAGGCCGCTGTCGACATCCTTGTGCCCAGCTTCACGCAGCAGCTGCTGAATGACTTGTTCGGACTCGGCATAGTTGCCTTCACCAAAGTGGTGATAGCGGATGTGGCCATTGGCATCGACAAAGTAGTGGGCAGGCCAGTACTGGTTGTTGAAGGTGCGCCAGATACTGAAGTCGTTGTCGATGGCCACCGGGTAGTTGACGCCGAGCTTCTTCATGGCTTTGGTGACGTTGCCTGCGTCCTGCTCGAAAGCGAACTCCGGTGAATGCACGCCGATCACCACCAGGCCCTGATCGCGGTATTTATCCGCCCAGGCGGTGATGTAGGGCAGGGTGCGCAGGCAGTTGATGCAGGAGTAGGTCCAGAAGTCGATCAGCACCACTTTGCCACGCAGGCCCTCGGCGGTCAGCGGCGGCGAGTTGAGCCACTGCACGGCGCCGTCGAGGCTGGGCAGATCGCCTTCGATGGGTAATTTGGTGAGGTCGGTTTCGCCGACCTTCTCGGCTTTTTTACCTATCACCCGATCCACCAGGCTTTGTTCCAGGCCGCCCGTGGAGGCGGTAGAGACTTGCGCGAGGATGCCGGTGTCGAGCCCGGAAGCGATGGCCACTACGCCCAGCAGCATGGCCGCGCCCAGGACTTTACGCACCCACTCGCCAGCGCCGATGGAGCGCTTCATGGCCGCGAACACCTTGCCACCCAGCAGCAGCGCGATCGCCAGCGAGGTCGCCGCACCGGCCGCGTAGGCCAGCAGCAACAACGTGCTGCCGATGCTCGCGCCTTGCAGGGCCGCGCCCGTCAGCACCAACCCGAGGATCGGTCCGGCGCAGGGCGCCCAGAGCAGCCCGGTGGCCACGCCGATCAAAAAAGAAGCACCTGGGCGCGGTCGGCTGTCGTTACCGGCCGCCTCTGACAAACGACTGCCGACGGCCACCAATGGCCGGGTCAGGCGATCGGCCAGGCGCGGCAGCAGCAGCGTCAGGCCGAACAGCGCGACGAACACCAGCGCCAGCCAGCGGCCATATTGATTGAGCTGCACCACCCAGGCGCCACCCACTGCAGCCAGGGAGGCCACCAGCGCGAAAGTCACTGCCATGCCGAGCAGCAAGGGCAGGCCGCTGCGCACGAATGGCTGGCCGGTGCGGGCGAAAACGAAGGGCAAAACAGGCAGGATGCAGGGGCTGACAATCGTCAGCACGCCCCCAAAATAAGCGAGGATAAGTAGCAGCATGGTCGGCAAGGCCTTGTATGTGGGAGGTTGCGCGGCGTGTGAAGTGCGCTGTACAAAGCCTAGGGGGAAGGCTTTCCTGAAGTCCTCACGGGCTATTAAACATTTTGTGATAGTTGCCCGGAATCTATCGCTATATAGTTAGAAATATAGCGAATCATTGCGCTGCGCAGAGGAGAAAACCGGTGACCGCACGACCTAAGGAAGCTGTTGGCGAAGCGTACAGCATCGACTCCATGCGCTATGCCCAAGCGCAAACCTGGCGGGCCATCGAAGCATTGGCCGCGCGTATCAAGCCCGGCGTCAGCGAGTCCCAGGCCCGCGCGCTGGGCAAGCAGGTGTTGCTGGAACTGGACATGGAGCGGATCTGGCATCCGTTGCTGGTGCGGATCGGCGCCAACACCCTGAAGACCTTCGGGCAGCGCTCCGAAGGCGATCCGGTGCTGGGCGACGACGATATCTACTTCATTGACATGGGCGCGTGCTGGCAAGGCCACGAGGGCGATGCCGGTGCGACCTTCACCACCGGCAGCGACCCGCAGATGATCGCCTGTGCCGCGGCAGCCAAGACCTTGTTCGAGCAGGTTCAGGCGCGGTGGCAGCAGGGTCAGGTCACCGGGCTTGAGCTGTACGCTTACGCCGAGGAGCAGGCCGAGGCGCTGGGCTGGAAGCTCAACCTGAACATCAAGGGCCACCGCGTCAGCGATTTCCCCCATTCGGTACACAAGGGTGGCGACCTGGGCGACTTCGAGGCTGAGCCTGGCGCCGGTTTGTGGATTCTGGAGATCCAGATTGCGCATCCGACCGAGGCGTACGGGGCGTTTTATGAGGATCTGCTGGCTTGATTGAGGCCGGTGGATTTGTATTGGAGTGGCTGGCGCTTTCGCGGGCAAGCCTTGCTCCCACAGGGGATGACGCTGGAGCTGTTTGCACTGTGGGAGCAAGGTTTGACCGCCAAGAGGCCGGTGCGATCGAGATCAATTCCCGGCGAACTCGACCTGCTCCGGCACTCGCGTCATCAACACCTTACCCGCCCGAATCGACACCCGCGCCTTGGCCTGGCGGCGCACCGCTTCATAGTCGCTCTCGGCATCCAGCACCACCAGATTCGCCGGGCGGCCCACGGCGATCCCGTATCCCTCTCCCAGATTCATCGTGCGCGCACTGTTGTCAGTGACCAGATCCAGGCTGCGCGCCAGGTCGTCGAAGCCCATCATGTGGCAGATGTGCAAACCGGCATCCAGCACCCGCAGGATGTTGCCGTTGCCCAGTGGATACCACGGGTCCTTGATCGAATCCTGGCCAAAGCACACGTTCAGGCCCGCGCGATCGAGCTCGGCCACACGGGTGACGCCGCGGCGTTTCGGGAACGTGTCGAAACGTCCCTGTAGGTGAATGCTCTCGGTCGGGCAGGAGACGAAGTTGATCCCCGACATTTTCAGCAAGCGGAACAGCTTGGAGCAGTACGCGTTGTCATACGAGCCCATGGCCGTGGTGTGGCTAGCCGTGACCCGGCTGCCCATGCCACGTACCCGGGCTTCTTCGGCCAGCACCTCGAGGAAGCGCGAGTGCGGGTCGTCGGTCTCGTCGCAGTGCACGTCCACCAGGCACCCGGTGCGCTCGGCCAGGTCCATGAGGAACTTGATCGAGCTGACGCCTTGCTCGCGGGTGTTCTCGAAATGCGGAATGCCCCCCACCACATCGGCACCGAGCTCGATCGCACGCGCCATCAACGCGCGGCCGCCGGCATAGGATTCGATACCTTCTTGCGGAAAGGCGACGATCTGCAGATCGATCAGATGCCGGGCTTCTTCTCGCACTTCAACCATGGCCTTGAGCGCGCCCAGGGTCGGATCGGTGACGTCGACGTGGGTGCGTACATGCTGAATGCCGTGCTCGGCGAGCATGCGAATGGTGGTGTGGGCGCGCTGCTTGGTGTCCTCATGGGTGATGGTCGCCTTGCGCTGCGCCCAGCGTTCGATGCCCTCGAACAGGGTGCCACTCATGTTCCATTCGGGCTCGCCGGCGGTCAGGGTCGCATCCAGATGGATGTGCGGCTCGACCATGGGCGCGATGAGCAACTGTCCACGGGCGTCGATATCGCCTGGCGTACCCGCGACAGTGCTTGCTTGTGCAGTGATGGCGCTGATGCGCTCGCCTTCGCAGGTCACGGTGTGCAGGCCAGGGGTCTTGCGCAGGGTAGCGTTGATGATCTTCATGGGCGGTCCTGTAGATGGCTACCACCGCAGCTTTCACGGGAATGAGTGCAGCGTCAAGCGGGTGCTGTGGCGGTGGCGGATTCCATTGCTGTGGGGTGGCGGTAACGGCCACTTCGCCGCCGAACGCGCACCCATCCCCCACATAGCCGACTGGGCCCGAGTCGTACACCTGTGGGGGGCGAGTTCTGCCTGCGAAGGCGTTCTTGAGCAGTCGCAGTCGAGTCAGATCCGGAAGCGACCCACCAACGTATTGAACGACACCGCCAGGCTCGACAGTTCCTGCGCCGCCGCTTTGCTCTGCTGGGCACCGGCAGCCGACTGGGTCGACAGGTCCTGAATGTTCAACAGGTTGCGGTCGACTTCGCGGGCGACGTGGGCCTGTTCTTCCGAGGCCGTGGCGATGACCATGTTGCGGTCGTTGATCTGCGCGATACCGTCGGCGATCAACTCCAGCGCTTCACCGGTCTGCCGGGCGAGCGCCTGGGTGTTGGTCACCAGCGTCTGGCTCTTGTGCATGGCGCCCACGGCCTGGTCGGCGCTTAGCTGTACCGACGAAATCATGCCTTCGATCTCGCCAGTCGATGCCTGAGTGCGGGCCGCCAAAGCACGGACCTCATCGGCTACCACGGCAAAGCCACGGCCCTGTTCGCCAGCGCGGGCAGCCTCAATGGCCGCGTTGAGGGCCAGCAGGTTGGTCTGATCGGCGATCGCGCGGATCACGTCGAGCACCTTGCCGATATCCCGTACCTGGCCTGCCAAGTCCTTAACCATGGTGGTCGATGCGGCGATTTCAGTGGTCGCGCCATTGATGGCCGTTACCGCGTTGCGAGCTTTGTGTCGGCCATCGCTGGCTTGCTGGCTGGTGGTCTTGGAGGCTTCGGAGGTCGATACCGCGTTGTGTGCGACCTCTTCCACCGCCGAGGTCATCTCGGTGACCGCAGTGGCAGCCTGCTGGATCTCGTCGTTCTGCCGTACCAGGCCGCGGCTCGAATTGTCGGTCACGGTGTTGAGCTCTTCCGCAGCGCCTGCCAGTTGATCCGAAGCGCTGGCGATCTGCTGAATGGTGCTCTTGAGGCTGTTCTGCATGTCGTTGAGGGCGCTCAACAGTAGACCGGCTTCGTCCTTGCCGGTGCTGACGATGCTCTGGGTCAGATCGCCGCTGGCAATGCGTTGGGCGCTGGCCACGGCAGTGGCGATAGGACGGCTGATCAGGCGGCTGATCATCAGCCCAAGCAGTAGCGCTGCGATAAAGGCCAGCACGATGCCGGAATAGAGCACGGTCTTGGCCGAGGATTCTCGCTGTTGAGCCTGTTCGGCGCCTTCCTTGACCTGTCGATCGTTGGAGTCGGACATCACGGTCAACTCGTCCATGACCACCCGGTAGGCTTTTTGCACATCGCCCAGCAGCAGAACGCGCGCATTGTCCACATCCCCTGCCTTCAGCAGCGTCAGATACTGCTGGATCATGGCCTGGTAGGCCGGCCAATCGCGGTCCATCTGGTCACCGGCGGCGCGTTCGTCGTCATCCAGCGGTGTCTTGCGGTACTGCGCGTAGGCTTTTTCGCTCGCTTGGCGGTTGGCGTCCATGGAGGCGAGAAACTCGTCCTTGACGCTTTGCGGAGCGTTGGAGGCGCTGGCCAGGTACAGCCGATACAGGTCGCGACTCTGACCCACCGCTTTGATCTTGGCCTGCGCGGTGCCGGCGACGGACATCAGGTTGTTGCTGAACACCGATTTCAGGCTCTCGGATAGCTGGCCGATGCCGCGGCTACCCAGGAGTCCGACCACCAAGGTGATCAACGCACATAGGGCGAAGCCCAGGATCAGCTTGGTCGAGAGTTTTGCATCGTTTAGCCAGCGCATCGTTTCGTCCTGAAGAAGTAAGCGGTGCCGACCCCAGGAAGGCGGGGTCAGTTGTCGTACTTCTATCGACCAATTTTTTGCGAGCTAAAGGCTTTTTTTGCCACTAATTCGAATTTAGGCGCTCTGGAACGGGCGTTAAAGGCTGATATGGCATTGTGCATCGCAAATTGCGGGAATCCGCCCGTTCGGACTGAACTGGCTGTACAAAAAACAACCTTGAATGCTGTGTTTACGTGCATGCCCCCCTACCAAGACACCCAAAACCCCCTGTTTAGAGCCGTTTAGCAAAAAAGATTAGTGGCGTTTTGCCGTTAATATGTTGCTAAATGTAAGAGTGTGAAATATTATTTTTGTCTTGTATGACATCGTACTGGTGCGATTCGCCGTTCGAGCGAGCGCCTGATGTCGCGCGGTATCCAAACCTGTGATGAGTACTGAATGCAGTCGCCAACGATCGAACTCGTGCCGAGGAATGTTCTCAAGGGCAGGGGCACCGCGCGTGCCGTCGCCGCTTTTCTGACCCTGATGCTGTGCGCTGCGGGCGCCGCTCAAGCTGAGCCGCTAGGCGCCGACGCGTCCCCAGGCAAACGCCTGGCCGTGGCTGCCGACTGTGTGGCGTGCCATACCGCACCGGGTGGCAAACCCTTTGCGGGCGGCTACGCGCTCAGTTCGCCGATGGGGGTGATTTACTCGACCAACATCACCCCTTCGAAAACCGCTGGCATCGGTGGGTACAGTCAGGAAGACTTCGCCCGGGCAGTGCGTGATGGTGTGGCGGCGGATGGCAGCCACCTGTATCCGGCCATGCCTTATACCTCCTACGCGAAGATGACCGATGGCGACATTGCCGCGCTTTATGCCTACTTCATGCACGAAGTGCAGCCGGTAGACGCACCGACGCCGAAAACCGCACTGGCCTTCCCGTTCAACATGCGCGCCTCGATGATCGGCTGGAACGCGCTGTTCCACAGCGCCCAGCGCTTTGTGCCTGACTCGCAGAAGTCGGCCGAGGTCAACCGCGGCGACTATCTGGTCAATGCCTTGGCCCACTGCGACACCTGCCACACCCCTCGCAATCTGCTGATGGGTGCGGACAACAGCAAGGCACTATCGGGTGGATCGCTGGGCGGTTGGTATGCGCCCAACATCACCTCCGACAAAGTCAGCGGGATCGGTGCCTGGTCCACCGACGAACTGGTCGCCTATCTGCGCACCGGCCATGTAGAGGGCAAGGCCCAGGCCGCAGGCCCGATGGCGGAAGCGGTAGAAAACAGCCTGCAGCACCTGGATGACGGCGACCTCAAGGCCATCGCCACCTACCTGTTGCAGACCCCACCTATCAGCACCGGAGAAACCAAGGCGCGCCACGATTTTGGCCAAGCCTCGGCCAACGAGCTGACCCTGCGTGGCACTAAACCCGAAGACCCAGGCTTTCACATTTTCAGCGGGACGTGCGCCAACTGCCATCAGCCCAACGGCCAAGGCAACAGCCAGTACCCGTCGCTGTTCCACAACACCGCGACGGCTCGGGCCGACAACCTGGTGGCGGCGATCGTCTACGGTGTTCATCGCGAAGTCGATGGTGTAGCCATCGATATGCCGGCCTTCGGCCCCGATGCGTTGTTCACCGATCGCTTGAACGACCAGCAGATCGCCGACGTGAGCAACTACGTGCTGGGCCAGTTCGGCAACAGCGCCCTGAAAGTCAGCGCCGCCGATGTCGCCCAGACCCGCGCTGGCGGCCCGCCATCGCTGCTGGTGACCCTGGCGAAATTCACTATCCCGGCCATCGTGGTCGTGTGCCTGCTGATCGCGCTGGGGTTGTGGTTGATCGTGCGCCGCCAGCGCAAGGTGGCTTGAGCAATGGATACTTCAATGAACCACACACATAGCCCGAATCAAGACCACGACCTGCGGGGGCTGTCACGCCGCAACCTGCTGCGCGGCTCGGTGACCCTCGGCCTGGCCACCCTGGTAGGCGCTGCCTTGCCTTGGCAGTCGGTGTTGGCCGCTGCGCCGAGCGATACCGATTTCGTCGCGCTGTCGTCGTTCCTCGTCAGCCGCCCGGTCAATCCGGTGCTGGCGGCGCGTTACTACAAGGCGCTGGACAAGCGCGCGCCGAACTTCTCGACCAACGTCATCGCCCTCCAGCAACTGATTGCTGCCCAAGGCTACAAGCACGTCGATGAGTACCTGGCGCAAGCGAGCGACACCTCGCTCAAGGCCACCGCCACCAGCATCGTTTCGGCTTGGTATCTGGGTATCGTCGGCGAGCCGGTGGACGCAGAATTGATCGCGTACTCCCAAGCCATGATGTACCAGCCGACCCACGGCATTCTGATTATCCCTACCTACGGTGGAGGCCCCGCGACCTGGGGCGCCAAACCCGTCATCAAGCAGGACACCAGTCTATGAGCAGCGCTGAATTCGATGCCGACGTCGTTATCATCGGCTCCGGCGTCATGGGCGGGCTGATCGCCACCGAGCTGGCCAAGGCCAACAAGTCGGTGATCGTCCTCGAGGCCGGCCCGCGGGTCAATCGCCGCGACATCGTCGAAACCTTCCGCAACGCGCCGGTCAAGCTGTCGCTGGCCAACGCCAAGCTGCAGGGCGCCGGCTCGCCTTACCCGAGCCTGCCCCATGCGCCATCCACCTATGGCGACTACCTGCAGCAAGTCGGCCCGGTCAAATACAACACCTCGTACCTGCGCGTAGTCGGTGGCACTACCTGGCACTTCGGTTCATCGCTGTGGCGCATGCTGCCCAACGACTTCCGCCTCAAATCGCTGTACGGCCGCGGTCGCGATTGGCCAATCAGTTATGACGAGCTCGAGCCGTTCTATGCTCGCGCCGAAACCGAATTGGGCGTGTCCGGCGTCGATGGTCAGGATGAAAGCGGGCAGGGCGGCAAGGCTTGGCCACCGCGCTCGATTCCATACCCGATGGAGGGGCTGAAGCCGAGCTACATGTTCAAGCGCCTCTCGGAGATGCTCGGCAAGGGTGGCTACAACCCGATTCTGGAGCCCAACGGCCGCGCTACCCGTCCTTACGGCAAGCGTCCGCCGTGTGCGGGCAACAACAACTGCAACCCGGTGTGCCCGATCGCAGCCAAGTATGATGGCTCGATGCACATCGACGAGGCCGAACGCCATGGTGCCAAGGTGCTCGACAACTCGGTGGTGTACAAGATCGAAGCCGGTGACGACGGCAAAATCACCGCGATCTGGTACATGCGCCCGGACAAGACCCAGCACAAGCTGACCGCCAAGACCTTCGTGCTGGCGGCCTATGGCATCGAATCGCCAAAGCTGCTGTTGATGTCGACCTCCGACAGGTACCCCAACGGCATCGCCAACTCTTCCGACCAGGTCGGGCGCAATCTGATGGACCACACCGGCATCAGCATGAACGTCATGACCAAGGAAGACATGTGGCCTGGCGAGGGCCCGACCCAGCTGCTGGTGTACCTCAACAGCCGCGACGGCGAATTCCGCAAGGACTACCCGAGCTACAAGATCAAGGTGCGCAATACCGTGCCGACTTCGCAGATCACCTCCGGGTTGATCGCCAAAGGTGTGCTGGGCTCCAAGCTCGACGAGGGGATTCGCCTGCAGTCGGCGCGCTCGCTGAACTGGGCGGTGGACTTCGAAACCCTGCCGTTGCCAGAGAACCGCGTGACGCCGAGCAAGACCAAGTTCGACGCCATCGGCCTGCCGGTACCTGAGATCTACTACAGCGTTCCGGACTACTGGCATGCCGGCAAGGCCAAGGCGCTGGAAGACTTCCAGCAGTTCGCCAAGCTGCTCGATGCCGACATTCTCAGCACCGACGTGGGCTTCCAGAACCGCCAGCACATCATGGGCACGACCATCATGGGCGACGATCCGAAGGATTCAGTGGTGGACCGGGATTGCCGTACCCATGACCACCACAATCTGTTCATTGCCGGGACCAGCGTGATGCCATCGGCGTCGTGCGTGAACCCGACCCTTACCGGGGCCGCCCTCAGCCTGCGTATCGCTGATGTGTTGGTCAAAGAAGTCTGACGCTACCTCACGGCCCCCTCGTTACGCCCGTAGCGAGGGGGCTTGCCCCCGATAGACCATCTTTGTTTACAGCAACACCCCATCCTTCGCTTGCAGCACCAGGGGCGCTTCTTCATCCAGCAACTCCAGCACCGCAATCTCCACATTCCGGCACATGGCATCCAGCGGCAGGTCATTGGGCTGCCTGTCGAATGGGTCGGCAATCTGATCACCCAGCGCATCCAGGCCGAAGAATGTATAGGCCAGCACGCACACCGCAAACGGCGTGAACCAGCCGATGGCGTCGACCAGGCAGAACGGCAGCAGAAAGCAGTACACGTGAACCACGCGGTGCAGCATGAGGATGTAGGGGTAGGGGATCGGTGTGCCCTTGATCCGCTCGCAGCCGCCCAGCACGTAAGACAACCGCGTCAGTTGCTGATCGATATTGAGCTGCGCGGCGGTGCCCGCTTGGGTCTCGCGAACGGCATTCATATAGCCTTTGCCGAGTCCACCCAGCACCGCGTTGGGCAGGTGCTGCTTGAGCTTGCCGTCGCCGATCCATTGCTGAGCCGGCTCGTACGGGGGATCAGCACGCAGATGGTTCTTCAGCGCGTGGCTGAAAACGATCAGGCCCTGGCCCAGATGCCGACGCTGTTCCACGCCAAGGTCGGGCAGCAGGCTCAGGCTCTGGCGCGTCAGGTTGCGGCTGACGATCAGCAATTCGCCCCACAGGGTGCGGGCCTCCCAGAAGCGCTGATAGGCCACGGTGTTACGAAAGCCGAGGAAGATCGCGAGCGTCAGCCCCCACAAGGTGAAGGGCGTGGCGGTGAGGATGACCTTGAAGTGGAACAGCGTGCCGTGGATGGCGACCACTGCCGAACTCACCAGCACGGTAAACAAGACCTTGCGCCAGATGGCCGGGATGATCGAGCCTTTGATGCCGAACAGCAAGGTCAGGGTGGACAGGTTTTGAGGGCGAATGATCAAGGGCGTCGACCGCTATAGGTGAGGTGCCCAAGTGTAACTGCTGGAGGGATGATCGTCCGCCACCCTCCAGCGTTGCGCGCTAGAGTCCGCCCAGCCACCGAGTCATCACGTCCTCACCCGCCACCGGGGCGCTGCCACACATCACTGCCAGCGCTAAGCCCAGTGCCGAACTGTGGGCGGTATGACCACTGCCACCGCCATCGCGCAGGTCCAGTACCAAGGTCGGGCAGCAGAAGATCGCCAGCCGCACCACTTGCTCCCAGTCGGCGGGCAGCCAGTCGCGCTTGCGCAGCTCGGCCAGCAGGGGGCGCCAGTAGAGGTCGCGTTTGCTGTCGAGGAATTCCCGACGCAGAGGGGTCAATTCCCAATCGTGTTCCACGTGGAACATATCGCCGTCGACACGCACGTTGACCTTGTACGCCTCGGCCACGCGCGCGGGTTCATACAGCCACAGTGGGTGGGCAAAGATGTTGTGGAACGTCGCCTTAATCTCCGCCAACAGCGCCGGGATCTGTCGGCCAGCGAAGGCGGGGTCGAAACTCACCAGTCGCGGAGGGCTGCCGGTGGGGGTTTCATACCATACGTTGGCGTTGTGCGCGTCACCATGGGCGGTGACCACGCCGTGATCGGCGAGCAGTTCGGGGTTCAGGCGCTCACCGCTGGCGTGGAACAATTGCGCCAACGTCTGGCGGTAGGGCACACCGTTGATGGTCCAGTGCAGATCCTTCAACGCGTCCCACGGAATATCGATACCTGGGAAGGCGAAGGTCTTGCCGACGTAGAAGCGCTCCACGCGCCCGCCAAAACCTGGCTCGGCACCGTCACCCACCAGGCGGTGGTGGAACAGTTGGTGGACGGGCTCCTTGCACACGGCCGCCAGGTCGCCGGGCAGCAAGGTGCGCAGCGCGCCAGCCAAGCCTTCCTGGTCGTATTCGCGCTGCGCCTGCACCAGCGGGTCGATCTCGTCCCAGGCTTGGCGTTCTTCGATATCGCGGCAGGCATCGGCCAGGCGCAGATCGCTGCGCAGGTTGTAGAACAGGATCTGCCGCCCTGGCTCGCCACAGGCATACACCGGCACGTCGACGCGGTAACCGGCTTCGCGTAGCAGCTCGGCGTTGTAGTACTCCTCGATGGTTTTGTCTTCGCCTTCTTCGTTGTGGTACTTGAAGAACAGCTGACGCCCATCGGCCAGGGTCACGCGGCCATTCAGGGAATTGAGACTGTACTGATCGCGGTTGATGGTCAGGTCGGTAGCGGCGACGCCGATCACTTCGCTGGCCAGTTGCAGCAGGCAGGCGCGGGCGCCTTGCCAGTCATCCTGGCGGGCGAGGGTGCGGGCCTGGGCGGCGAGGGGGAGCAGGGCGGCAGTCATGAAAAGGTCCTTGTGGATAAAGCGTCAGATGCTGGCAAGGTAGCCGCCGTCGATATAGAGCACCTGGCCGGTGATGTAGCTGGCGGCAGGCGAGCAGAAAAAAATCGCCGCGCCGGCCAGATCTTCGAGGTTGCCGAAGCGCGCCAATGGGATCTTCGCCTGCATGCTCTGGCGCCAGTCGTCGTTCTGGCAGAACACCTCGGTCAGCTCGGTGCGAAAGTACCCTGGGCCGATGCCGTTGACGCGGATGCCCAGCGCCGCCCACTCGGTGGCCAGGGCGCGGGTCATGCCCAGCAGGCCGGACTTGGACGCGCCGTAGGGGGTGGCGCCGGGCACGCCGACTTCGCTGGTCAGTGAACAGAGATTGAGGATGCTGCCGCCGCCATTGGCCTGCATCAGACGGGCTGCGGCCTGGGCGCAGAAGAACGCGCCCTTGAGGTTGGTGTCGACGATCATGTCCCAGGTGGCTTCGTCCAGTTCCAGCGACGCCTGCACGTGCTCCACGCCGGCATTGTTGATGAGGATGTCGAGGCGGCCCTCGCGGGTTTGCAGTTCGACAAAAGCGCGCTCGCGAGACGTCGAGTCGTTTACATCGAGGACCAGCGTCGAGCAGCGCCCGCCGTTGCGCTGGATATCCGCCTGGGCGTTGGCCAGGGTGTCTGGGTCGCGAGCGGCGAGTACCACCTTGGCACCCGCATCGGCCAGGCCCTTGGCCATGGCCAGACCGATCCCTCGGGAAGCGCCGGTGATCAATGCGACTTGGCCTTCAAGGGAAAAACGCGCCTGCAGCGGGTTCATGGAGCGGTCCTTATGGAATGATGATGGTCTTGAGTTTATCGCTGTTGCCGCCGGACAGCTGGTCGTAGGCGGCTATCACATCGGCTAGCCCGATGGGCGGGGTAATCAGCTGTTCGAGCTTGGCGGCCAGGCGCGGCAACAGGGCGACCGCCTGGCGTTGCTCGTCGCGGAAGACGCTGCAGCCGACCAAGTCGATCTCGCGTTCGACCAGGGCGTTGGTATTGACCACGGTGTCGCCGTGGAACAACCCGACCATAGCGATGCGCCCGCCCGAGGCGACGCTGTGTACCAGTTGATTAAGGACGATGCCCGAGCCAGTGGCTTCGATGCAGTAACGAGGCTCATGGCCCCCGCATGCTGCGAGGATCAGCCCAGTGTCGAGGGCCACGGGGGTGACACCAGCGACGGCTTGCAGCAGGGCGGCGCGCTGGTGATTGCGCTCCACGAGCAGCACCGGACGCTGGTCCAGTTCGCGCAGCAACAGGGCCGCCAGGCCGCCAATCGGTCCACCCCCCGCAATCAGGACCGGTGCGCCAGGTTCGGCTTCGAGGCGGGCGATGACGCGCAGGGCGACACCCAAAGGCTCGGACAAGGCAGCGACGGCATCGGAAATCCCCGCAGGGACTTTCAGCAAGCGGTGCACAGGCTGGTTGCTTTGCGCAGCGAAACCGCCATCGCAGACCTCGCCGACAAAGCCCATGTGCCGGCACAGGTTGCCTTGGGCGCGCTGGCAGTAGTCGCACTCGCCACAATTGGCGCGCGAATCCACCACTACGCGTTCGCCCAGAGCGAAGCCTTTGACGCCAGCGCCGAGGGCAGTGATTTCGCCACAGAATTCATGGCCAGGGGTGACCGGCAGTTTCGACACCCACTGGCCGGTACGGAAATTGTGCAGGTCGGAGCCGCAGATGCCGGCCGCGCGCACTTTCAGGGTGACCCAGCCGGGCTCGGGGGCGGCGGGGGCCGGGATCTCTTCTAGGCGCAGATCACCTTTGCCGTGGAAGCGGATGGCTTGCATTGTCTGTGTCTCCGTCAGGGCTGAGGGTTTTTTGCAAGCTGTGCTTGCCTCATCGCGGGCAAGCCTTGCGCCCACACTGAAATGCTCACACCTGTGGGTTCGGGCTCTGCACGCGTAGAGGCTGTCATGGCTAGCAGATTACTCCCCGTCGATTATCTTCATCCTCAGCGGCGACACTGCCAGCGCATGAGCACTGAAGCCTTCATACACTGCGAACCCGTGAGCCTTTTCCGCCAGCTGTGGATAGCCCGATCGCGTCACATAACCCACCGAAATCCGCTTCATGTAATCGAACACCGACAGCGGCCCGTTGGTTTTGGCCGCTGCGTTGGTCGGCAGCACCGCGTTAGGCCCGAGGACGAAGTTGCCCAAGGTCACCGGGGTGAAATTGCCCAGCAGAATCTCCCCGGCATTACGTATACGGGTCATCACTGCCATCGGTTCTTCGGCGAGAATTTCCAGGTGCTCAGGTGCGTATTCGTTAACGAACTCCACCGCCGTGTCGAAGTCTTTGGTCAGCACGATGCCGCCGTGGTCGCCACAGAGTACCGCCTGGGAAAACTCGGCGCGCTTGGGATCGATCTGCGCCCACAGTTTGGGCAGGGCAGCGATGGCGGCCTCGGCCACGGCACGGCTGTTGGTCACCAGATAGGCGGAGGAGTCCGGGCCGTGTTCCGATTCGATCAGCAGGTCCAGCGCAGCCAGTTCCCCCTTGGCGGTGGCGTCGGCCAGAATCAGGCTTTCGCTGGGGCCGGCCGGAACGCCGGGGTCGATCAGGTTGGACAGCTGCCGCTTGGCCGCCACCACCCAAGGGCTGCCTGGCCCGACGATCTTCAAACACTTGGGCACGCTTTCAGTGCCGTAGGCCACCGCGGCCACGCCTTGGGCGCCGCCGCATTTGTAGACTTCCTTGATGCCCACCAGGCGCGCGGCCACCAGGGTGGCGTCGTCGACCTTGCCGTCCGGGCCGGGCGGGGTGATCACCACCGCCCGTGGCACGCCAGCGACGACTGCCGGAATGGTGGTCATCAGCAGCACGCTGGGGAACGAACCCTTGCCGCGCGGCACGTAGCAGGCCACCGAGTCGATCGGCACATGGCGGTCGCCGGCGAAGGCACCGGGGCGCATCTCCTTGAGCCACATCTCTTCGGGCTTTTGCGCTTCGTGGAAGGCGAAGATGTTTTCGGCGGCGTACTTGATCGACTCGATCACGGCCGGGTCCATGCGCGCGAAGGCGGCTTCGAACTCGCTCTCCTCGGCGCGTACCGACATGTCCTCGGCGGTGACCTTGTCGAAGTCGCGGGCAAAGCGCTTCAGCGCGGCATCACCCTCGGTACGCACGGCCTCGATGATCGGTTTGACCTTCTCGACGAAAAAAGACAGATCGGCTTCGGTGCGCTTGAACAGTTCGACGGGCAGGGCGCTGTCCTGGCTGAGGTCGTGGAACGATGGCTGTTGCATGATGAACCTCTCTAAGCGAATGGGTTAGGCGCGTATGGGCTCTTGGCCGCGAATCGAGCGCAAGACCTGGCGCTGCAGGTCGATGAAGTCCGCGCTGCTGGCCAGTTCTTCATGGCGCGGGCGCGGCAGCGGCACGTCGAAGGTGGCCTTGATGGTGCCGATGCCCATCACCACGATCCGATCGGACAGAAACACCGCTTCCTCGACGTCGTGGGTCACGAACATCACGGTCAGGCGATGGGTTTCCCACACTTGGGTGAGCAGTTCCTGCATCTGCCGCCGGGTCATGGCGTCGAGGGCGCCGAAGGGCTCGTCCATCAGCAGGATCTTGGGCCGATACGACAATGCCCGAGCGATGGCCACGCGCTGCTTCATGCCGCCGGACAGTTCATTGGGAAAGGCGTCTGCGGCTGCGCTGAGGTTGACCAATGCCAAGTGTTCGTCGGCGATCTCGCGGCATTCGCTGGCGCTGCGCCCGGCGGCCTTGAGGGCGAACTCGACGTTCTGCCGGGCAGTCAGCCAAGGCAGCAAGGTGTAGGACTGGAACACGACGCCGCGGTCCATACCGGCGCCATCGATGACCGCGCCGTCCACGCTCACTGCGCCATCGTCATAGTCTTCGAGGCCTGCCGCGATCGACAGCAAGGTACTTTTGCCGCAGCCCGAGGTGCCGACGATGGACACGAACTCGTTGTCGGCCAAGGTCAGGTCGATGCACTTGAGCACCTGCTTGCGCTGCTTGCCGGTGACGAAGGTCTTGGTCAGCCCTTGAATGGTCAGGGTGCTCATGGGCGCCTCCGGTTGTAGCGGAACAATACTTTTTCAGCGGCGCGCATGGCCTGGTCGGTGATCAACCCGAGCACGCCGAGCAACAGGATGTAGCCGATGATGGTGTCGGTCTGGAAGAACCGCTGTGACACGGTGATGCGGTAGCCGAGGCCCGAGTTGGAGGCCACCAGTTCGGCCAGCACCAGCCAGGTCCAGGCCCAGCCGAGGCTGATGCGCAGGGCGTCCCAGATGCCGGGGAAGGCGCTGGGCAGGACGATCTTGATCAGGATGCGGCGGTCACTCATGCCCAGTGTGCGGCCCAGGCCGACGAAATCGCCAGGTACGCGCTTGACCGAGTCCATCACCATCAGCACCTGCTGGAAGAAGGTGCCCATCCAGATGATGAGGAATTTTTGCACATCGCCGGTCCCGCTCCAGAGGATGGTCAGCGGCACGAAGGCCACCACCGGCATGTAGCGAACGAAGTCGACGAAGGGCTCGATGGAGGCTTTCCAGAAGCCGTAGCAGCCGGCCAGCACACCGATGACGATCGACATCACCGACGAAATCGCGAAAGCGATGGCGATGCGGTAGAGGCTGACGCTCAGGTCGGTCCACAGGGTGCCGTCCGCAGCCAGTTTGGCCAGACGCTGGCCGACCGCTTGCGGGCTGGGCAGAAAGATCGGCGAGACCAGCCCCAGGTTGGTGGCGGCCCACCACGCGAGGGCGAGCAATACGAATACGCCGATGGAGATGCTCAGATAACCGGGTCGCTCCGGTTGGCGACCGATGACGAACAGCGTGCCGCGCTTGCGCCGCCGAGGTGTCGCTGCCGCAAGGTCATGGTTGGTATTCACGTGACGCTTCCTGAATCAGTTGCTTGCAACCGGCGGCTGGGGTGCCGCCGGCGTCTACTGGAGGCTTACTTGAGTGCTTTGACGAAGCGCGAGTCGATCATCTTCGCTGGCTCTACCGGCACCGGTACCAGGCCGGCAGCGGAGGCCGACTTGAGGATGTGCGGGAAGGTTTCGGTGGTGAAGCTCCCGGTCAATTGCGACTTGTTGTCCGCGAGCGAGTAGAACTGCACGCCATCGAAGGCACTTTCGAGTTCTTCGGTGGAGGCGCCGACAGCCTTGGCAATCACCGCGCGATCCGCTTTGGTGTCGCCCTTGTAGTGAGTCAGCGCCGCGTCCCACGCCTTGATCATCGCCAGCACCTGACCCGGGCGTTGTTCGAGGACTTCTTCGCGGACCACCAGCACGTCGGAGATCACACCTGGGTCATCCTTGCCGCTGTAGAGCACGTTGACCTTGGGGTTCTGCTGCTTGGCGGCACTCAGGTAAGGCTCGTAGGTAACGGCCACCGGCACGCGCCCGGCGATCAGCGCGCTGCCAGCGTTGGCGGCAGGCATGGGCACTGGCTTGATGTCGCTCCACGGCATGCCGGCCTTGGCCAGGGCGCTGTGTAACAGGATGTCGCTGGTGGTGCCCTCTTCAAAGGCGACTTCCTTGCCCTTGAGATCTTTGATCGATTTGATCTCCGGCGCGGCGATGATGGCATCGGCGGTAATGCTCTGGTCGAGCAGCAGCACGATCTTCACCGGCAGGCCAGCGGCGACCATCCCCATGGCGGTGTGAGTGGCGATGGTAGCGCCGTCTATCTGACCGCTGGCGAGGGCGGCGTTGATGTCTTTGTCTTCGCTGAAATTGACTACGTCGACGCCGCTCAGGCCGGCTTTCTTGAACAGATCATGGGCGGCCGCGACATGGATCTGGCCATAGCCCAGCCATGGCTCGACACCGACCTTGAAGGTCCCGGCTTCAACTTTCATCCCCGCGGTCGGCTCGGCGGCCACTGCGCCGATGGCCATTGCCAGGGCACAGGCGCCCAGCACATTACGCATTCCGTTCTTCAGCAGCTGACTCATGACAGTTCTCGCTTCGGGTATAGAGAGTATGGGTACGGCGCAGGTGCGGCACAGCTATCTTGACTGGTATATACAGGTAAGCAGGTTACGTGCCGCATTATTCCCCTGACGGTCGAAAACCTTAGCAGCCTTTATTACCGGGAGCTGCAACATCCCGTTGCGATGATTGGCCGGGAGTGCAAAACTTCTCGACCACTGCGCCGATAACGCGCATTTTCATTGAATATGACCTAATCGGGGGCGGGTAAGCGTCGGCCTGGTGCCGATCAACGGTCCCCTGTTGCGCCGTCTTCGTACCGATCAAGCGTTGCTCACGCCGGCTGGTCTGCAACTTGCTTTAGCGGTATATACAGCTAGATACCTTCTCTCTCCCGACCTCAGCGAGCCTGCCTGCCCCATGCGACGTTATTACACCGGAACAGACTGCTTGCGCGTGCGTAGCATTGCCGAAATGGCGGCCCTGGCGCAGCGGCGTGTGCCGCGCTTTGCCTGGGAATACCTGGCGGGAGGTGCCGAGGACGAGCTGACCTTGGCGCGCAATGTGTCCGCGTTTACCGATATCGGCCTGGTGCCGCGCACGTTGGTGGCGGCCTCGGCCACCGCCACCGAGGTGTCGGTACTGGGGCAGAAGCTCGCGCTGCCGATGATGATCGGCCCGACAGGTTACAACGCCATGTTGTATCGCGATGCCGACGTGCACCTGGCCAAAGCGGCCACCGCGCGGGGCTTGCCGTTTTGCCTGAGCACGGTATCGACCAGTTCGATGGAGCAGATCGTTGCCGCGGTGCCTGACGTTAACCTGTGGTTTCAGCTTTACTGCCTGCGCGAAGCGCGCATTCAGGAGGATTTGCTCAAGCGCGCCGAGGCGGTGGGGGTCCAGACCCTGTTGCTGACGTCGGATGCGGTGGTGCTGGGCAATCGGGAGTGGGACAAGCGCAGTTTCGTGCGCCCGCGTCAGCTCACCTGGCGTAACAAGTTCGACGTGCTCTGCCATCCACGCTGGATGCGACAGGCGCTATGGCCCCGCGGTATGCCGAGCCTGGGTAACCTCGATCCGTATCTGCCGGCCGATGCCCGCAATGCGGCTGGCGCCGCCCATTTTATCGGCGCGCAAATGGATGCCGAGTTGGACTGGCAAGCGCTGGAGCGGCTGCGTAATCGCTGGCAGGGCAAGCTGCTGTTGAAGGGCGTGCTGCATCCCGCCGACGCCGAACGGGCCGCGCAACTGGGGCTCGACGGCATTGTCGTGACCAACCATGGCGGTCGTCAGCTCGATGGCTCACCGGCGAGCATCGAGGTGCTGCCGGCCATCGCGGCAGCTGTGCGCGGCCGCTTGGCGATCTTGCTCGACGGCGGCATTCGCCGCGGCACCGATATTCTCAAGGCGCGCGCGCTGGGCGCCGATGCGGTGCTCTTGGGCCGTGCCACGTTGTACGGCGTGGCCGTGGCGGGCGAGCAGGGCGCCGGGCAATCGCTGGATTTGTTGGCCCAGGAACTGCGCCTGGCGATGACGCTGCTTGGCAGCCCGGATATCCACACGCTTGATCGCGGCCAGTTGTTTCAACGTAGTTGTCCACATTCACCTTATCCACAGCCTGCTGTTTTCGAGAACCTGCAATGACCGACCTTCAATGGCTCAATACCCTTGCCCGCCGCGAAGTGCGCGAGCTCGCCAGCTATAACGCCGGGCTGTCCACCGAGGCGGTGCGCGAACGCTATGGCCTGGAGCGGATCGCCAAGCTGGGCAGTAACGAAAACCACTTCGGGCCGTCTGCGCAGGTGGTGCGTGCGGTGACCGCCGAGGCCCTGCAGATCGGCCTGTATCCCGACCCCAATTGCACCGAGCTGCGCCAGGCATTGGCGACAAAATTCGCGGTCGATCCCGCGCGGCTGGTGTTCGGCAATGGCTCGGAAGACCTGCTGGGGATTATCAGCCGGGTGTTTCTGGATCACGGCGACCAGGTGGTCACAGTGTTGCCGTCGTTTGGTCTGCACCTGCTTTATCCACAGGCGGTGGGTGCCGAGGTAGTGGGCGTGCCGATGACGGCTGATTTGCGCATCGACATCGATGGCTTGCTCGCCGCGTTGTCGCCGCGGACTCGATTGTTGATGTTCTCCTGCCCGTCCAACCCGGTGGGCAGTGCGCTGACTGTGGATGAATTGCAGCGCATTGTGGATAACCTTGGGCCGCAGACATTGCTGGTGTTTGATGAGGCGTATTTCGAGTATGCCCAGGGGGCGCCGGGCTATCCCGATTGTCTGGCGCTGCTCGAGGCCAGCGGCAAGCCCTACGTGCTGTTGCGCACGCTGTCCAAGGCTTATGCGTTGGCGGGCTTGCGGGTCGGCTATGGGATCGTCAGCGATCCGTTGCTAGCAGATTTGATCGATCGCCTGCGCACGCCTTTCAACGTCAACCGGTGTGCACAGGTGGCCGCGGTGGCTGCGCTGGCGGACGAGGCGCACCTGGCGCAGACGCTGACCCATGTCGCCAGCGAACGGGCGCGGATGATAGCAGCGTTGCAGGGCATGGGGTTAGAGCCGGTGCCGTCGCTGGCCAACTTTCTGTTCTTCGCTACGCCGTTTGCGGCCGATGCGGTAAATGCGCAATTGCTGTCGCGGGGGGTGATCGTCAAGCCGTGGCGCGAGGCGGGGTATACCGATTATCTGCGGGTGTCGGTGGGCAGCGTGGAAGACAACGATTGGTTTTTGCAGCAGTTGGCGGTGAGTTTGGCTGCCTTGTGAATCAATGCAGGCCTCTTCGCGGGCAAGCCTTGCTCCCACAGTGCAAGAAGTTCCAGAGTCGAACACCTGTGGGAGCAAGGCTTGCCCGCGAAGAGGCCCTCAGCCGTACCTCACAAGATAGGCGAAATCAGCCGCGCGATGCGCATGCCTAGCGCCTGCAGGCGCCGCACCTCTTTGCTATCGGCCAACGTCACCTGCCGCGACTCGGCAAAATCCCGTTCAAGCATGGTTTGGACTTCAACCGCGAACGCCGCATCCACCGTCAGCAGCATGATTTCAAAATTCAGCCGGAACGAGCGGTTGTCCAGATTGGCGCTGCCGATGGCGCTGATCTCGTCATCCACCAGCACCACTTTCTGATGCAAAAAGCCCGGGATGTAGCGATAGATGTGCACCCCGGCGCGGATGGCTTCGAAGGCGAACAGGCTCGACGCCGCATAGACGATGCGGTGGTCTGGGCGAGACGGGAGCAAAATGCGCACGTCCACGCCCCGCAGCACCGCCAGGCGCAAGGCCGCCAGCATCGACTCGTCCGGGATGAAGTACGGGCTGGTGATCCAGATGCGGCGGGTGGCGCTGTGAATCGCTTCCAGAAAGAACAGCGAGCAGGTTTCCTGCGGGTCGGCCGGGCCGCTGGCCAGTACCTGGCACAGCACGCCCTCGTCCGGATAGGTGTCGGGCAGGATCAGCGGCGGCAGGCGACGCGATGCCCAGAACCAGTCTTCGGCGAAGGATTCCTGCAGTGACGCAACTACCGGGCCGTGCATTTGCACGTGGGTGTCGCGCCAAGGGGACAGGCGCGGGTTGCTGCCCAGGTATTCATCGCCGACGTTATGGCCGCCGATAAACCCTACCAGGCCGTCGACGACGACGATCTTGCGGTGGTTGCGGAAGTTGACCTGAAAGCGGTTGAGCCAGCCGCGGCGGGTGGCGAAGGCGCGGATCTTGACTCCGGCGTTACGCAGCGTGTCGACGTAATCGCGCGGCAGGGCATGGCTGCCGACCTGATCGTAGAGCACATAGATTTCGACCCCATGGGAGGCCTTCTCCAGCAACGCCTGCTGCAAGCGCCGACCGATGGCGTCGTCCTTGATGATGAAGAACTGGATCAGCACCACTTGGCGCGCTTCGCGGATGGCGGCAAAGATCGCATCGAAGGTGGCGTCGCCGTTGATCAGCAGGCTGACTTTATTGTTCGCCAGGCAGGGCATGCGCCCCAGCTTGCGCATGGCGCGCAGCGAGTCGTAGGAATCGGACTGCTTGGCTGCCAGCGCTTCCTCTACCCAAGGGCGCCAGTTGAGGTCGGCGATAGCGGTGTGCATTTCCTGGTTGGCCTGGCGACGTGCTTCGATATAGGCGTCGAAGGAGCTGCGGCCGAACACCAGATAGGGAATCAGGGTGACGTAGGGCATGAACAGCAGTGACAGCGCCCAGGCGATCGAGCCCTGCGCGGTGCGTACCGTGAATACCGCATGCAGGGCGGCCGCGATCCCCAGCAAGTGAATGAAGCCGAATACGTAGTAAAAAAACGTGGGGCTGTGATAATCCATGCCTGGCCTGGAATGCGGGTCGATGCTTTAACAGACCACGTCTGAGGGGCAATGTCTCTATTTATTCGGCGCTGCAACGCAATCACGCTTTGCGCGTCTAAAACTTTACCCGGCGACTCGCCGGGTACTGCCATTTTTCAGGAGTGTTGCATGAAGAGATGTCTACCGGTCGTGGCCCTGCTTGGCAGCCTGCTGGCGCCGTTGGCCCACGCGCAGATGTTGCAGCCGGGGCTGTGGGAGCTGACCACCAGCAACATGCAGGTCGATGGCAACGCCATGCCTGACATGCAGTTCATGCTTGGCCAGTTGAAGAACATGGCGCCGGAGCAGCGCGCGATGATCGAGCAGACCTTGTCCAAGCAAGGCATCACGGTGGGCGGCAACGGCATTCAATCGTGCCTGACCGCCGCGCAGGTGAAGAGCGACGATATCCCCCTGACGGACCCGAAGTCGGGTTGCACTCAGCAGATCACGGAGCGCAACGGCAATGTCTGGAAGTTTCGCTTCAGCTGCCCGAAAGCGCAGGGCACCGGGCAGGCGCAGTTTCTCAGTGATCGCGAGTTTACCACCAATGTGGTCGGGACATTCAACGCGACGGGTACTCAGCAGAAGGGCAGCATGAATACGCGTGCGGTGTGGAAGGGGCCTAATTGCGGGGCGGTGAAGCCGCGTACTTGAGTCGGGTTTTATAGTGACTGGGCTGACGCGTTCGCGGGCAAGCCCGGCTCCCACAAGATCTACAGCCCTGTGGGAGCAAGGCTTGCCCGCGAGGGCGTCAGCGGCCTCACCGCAGTCCGGGGATCAGCCACTTGCCCAGGCTTTTCTGCTCACAAAACGGCCGCAGATAGGCGGCATCGCTGGCAACGCCGTAATAGTGGATATCCTGGCGGTACGGCATGTTATCCACATGGGCATCGCTGCACACCCCGAAGGCCCCCTGCGGACACTGTTCCACATACTGCACGCTGACTTTCTGGCCCGGCAGGTTGGGCTCGCAGAAGCCGTCGTGGAACAGCTGTTGCGGGATGCTCACGTTCTGCTGGCATACTTGCACGTCCAGGTGCTCGGCTTGGGTGTGCACCACACAGGCTTCGGCCAGCACCTGGGCACTGGCGCACAGCGACACCAGCGCCGCCGCCAGCGGCATCGATAACCTTCTCTCAAAGCCTTTGAACATGCTGCAGAACATCCCTACTCATGTGATTGCCGGGCCCTTGGGCGCGGGCAAGACCAGCCTTATCCGCCAGTTGATGGCGCAGCGGCCAGCAGGTGAACGCTGGGCGGTGCTGATCAACGAATTCGGCCAGGTCGGCCTCGATGCGGCGTTACTGACCACGGCGCAAGATGGTATCGCACTCGGCGAAGTGGCGGGAGGGTGCTTGTGCTGCGTCAATGGCGCGCCTTTCCAGATCGGTCTGGGCCGGCTGTTGCGCCAGTCCAGACCACAGCGGTTATTCATCGAGCCGTCAGGGCTGGGGCATCCGGCGCAGTTGCTCAAGCAATTGAACGAGGCGCCGTGGGCCGGGGTACTGGACGTGCAACCGAGCATCATGGTGCTCGACGCTGAGGCCCTGGCCTGCGGACGACCTTTACCGCCATCGCAGCAGGAAGCGCTGGCCGGGGTGGGGTTGCTGGTGATGAACAAATCACGCGAGGTGGCTGGGGATAAACGCCTGTGGATATCTTCGTGGTTGCCTGCGGTGCCTTTGTACTGGACGGATGAGGGGCAGGTCCCCTTATCGGCAATGCCTCTTGCAATTCATGGCCAGAGCCTGCTCTAACGGGGGGATGCGGTGTCCATAGGTGAGGGGGCTCTGACCGCGAAGACATCCGTTTATCCACAGCTGCTGCTGCCGGGCCACCCGATCCGGCAAATCAATCCACAGCCTGATAGCTGGAGCATCGGCTGGCGCTGGCATGCCTCGAGTGTATTCGATCCGCTCAAGATCGGAACTTGGCTAAAAAGCCTCGCGTGGCAGCGGGCGAAGATGGTTATCCACAGCACCGAGGGTTGGCAGTCGTTGAACGCCGTGGATAACTTGATCCCGACGTGGAAAACCAGCGAATGGCGCAAGGACTCGCGTATCGAGCTGATTTTCAGTGCGCCTCAGGACGAGGCGACGCTGGATGCGGGCCTGCGCCAAACGCTGCTCCAGTAGCGAGGGGCTTGCCCCTGATGCAGCGCGTCGGTCACACCGGTGATGCCTGTACCCGTTTCGGGAGCAAGCGCCCTCGCTAAAAGGGCGGGTCAGGGGCGCCAGCGTTTGTGTTCCTGGCGCCACTGGCTCATCTCGATCACTTCAGCCGTGGGCTGGGTCTTGATTTCGAATGGGGAAGGAGCCAGTTCGATCGTCGCCGAATGGGGGCCGAACTGCGTAATCGTCCCCGGGTGGCGCTGCTCGCCGGTGACGGTGAATTCGAAGGTATAGATCCGCGCCAAGCGCTTGCGACCATTGCCATCACGGGCGAAAGTCATGCGTTTGAACGCGACGTTTTCGTCGAGTAGTTCGAGGTCGAGCTTGGCGCAATGCTGCTTGACCCTCGCCAGCGCCTTTTCCCGTAATCCATGGTTATGCCACAGCCATGCCGCACCGGTGGCGAGCAACATCAGCACTAACATATTTCCGAGGGTCAACATCGACGAATGCTCCGATAAGTACGCTCAGCTTAACTGTGTCTTCGGTCTGTCGTACAGGGTACTTTTAGCGCCATACTGCGCGCCTGAATTTTCCGCAGACTGCTCCAGGGTTTTTTCATGAAACGTACGCCACATCTGCTCGCCATCCAGTCCCACGTGGTGTTCGGCCATGCCGGTAACAGCGCCGCGGTGTTCGCCATGCAGCGGGTCGGGGTCAATGTCTGGCCGCTGAACACCGTGCAATTCTCCAACCACACACAGTATGGTCAGTGGACGGGAGAAGTGCTGGCTTCCGAGCAGATTCCTGCGCTGGTCGACGGCATCGCCGGGATTGGCGAACTCGGCAACTGCGATGGCGTGCTCAGTGGCTATCTGGGCAGCCCGGCGCAGGGTCGGGCGATCCTCTCGGTGGTGCAGCGTATCAAGGCGGCCAATCCGAAGGCGTTGTACCTCTGCGACCCAGTAATGGGCCATCCGGAGAAGGGCTGCAGTGTGGCGCCTGAGGTCAGCGATTTTCTCCTCGATGAAGCGGTAGCAGCGGCGGATCTGCTGTGCCCCAACCAGTTGGAGCTCAATACTTTCTGTGGTCGTGCTGCGCAGTCGCTGGACGATTGCGTCGCCATGGCGCGTTCGCTGTTGGCTCGCGGACCGCAAGCAGTGCTGGTGAAACACTTGGCCTATCCCGGCAAGCGTCCGGAAGATTTCGAGATGCTACTGGTGACTGCGCAAGGCAGCTGGTTGGTGCGGCGCCCGTTGCTGGCATTTGCGCGCCAACCCGTAGGCGTGGGCGACCTCACGTCGGGTGTGTTCCTCGCCCGCGTATTGCTGGGCGACGAACTGGTCAGCGCCTTCGAGTTCGCTGCCGCTGCGGTGCACGAAGTGCTGCTCGAAACCCAGGCCTGCGCCAGCTACGAGCTGGAACTGGTGCGGGCGCAAGATCGTATCGTGCACCCGCGGGTGCGGTTCGAAGCAGTGCGGTTGGCGGAGTGAACCTGACTTTTGTTCTGGCTGGGCCGGCCTCTTCGCGAGCAAGCCCACAGATCTAAAGTTTTACACCTGTGGGAGCAGGCTTGCCCGCGAAGGCGTCAGTGGCTGCGGCCTTAAAGGGCATCGCCCTTGATATCCTGATAGCGCTTTTCCAGTTCCTGACGAATCTGGCGGCGCTGCTGGGCCTGCATGTAGCGGCGCTTGCCTTCGCCGCTTTCCGGTTGCAGCGGCGGTACCTGGGCGGGTTTGCGCTGGTCATCGACCGCCACCATCGTGAAGAAGCAGCTGTTGGTATGGCGTACCGAGCGCTCGCGGATGTTTTCGGTGACGACCTTGATGCCCACTTCCATGGACGTGTTGCCGGTGTAGTTGACCGAGGCCAGGAACGTCACCAGCTCACCGACATGAATCGGCTCGCGGAAAATCACCTGATCCACCGACAGGGTCACCACGTAGCGACCGGCATAACGGCTGGCGCAGGCGTAGGCCACTTCGTCGAGGTACTTGAGGAGTGTGCCGCCGTGCACGTTGCCAGAAAAGTTGGCCATGTCCGGTGTCATCAGGACAGTCATCGATAGCTGGGCGTTTCCAGGTTCCATAGTGTGCTCACGGTAATTTGCTGTTGAGTGTCGGCACGCTCTATGGCGCTTGTGCCCATATTCACAATCCCATCTCTTTCGGGACGCTGGCAGCCCGAGGCTCGTCACGCGCGCAGGGTAAAAAACGCGTGGTGAAGCGATCTGTTTCAACATATTGCACCGGGCAGACAGCCCGAGTCTCGGTGTTATCTTGAATGCACCCCATTGATGGGGTCAATTTCCCTGGCCATCATGGAGGACTCAGCGTGCATGCCATCAGTTTTATTCAGGACCTGGCCGTGATCATGCTGGTCGCCGGCGTGGTCACCATCATTTTCCACAGGCTCAAGCAGCCTGTCGTGCTCGGCTATATCGTCGCCGGTTTCATCGTTGGCCCGCATACCCCTCCGTTCAGCCTGATCCACGATGAAGACACCATCAAGACCCTCGCCGAACTGGGGGTAATCTTCCTGATGTTCAGCCTGGGGCTGGAATTCAGCTTGCGCAAGTTGTTCAAGGTCGGAGCCACCGCGTTTATCGCCGCGTTCCTCGAGATTGCCTTGATGATCTGGCTGGGCTACGAGATCGGCAGCGCCTTTGGCTGGAGCGCCATGGACTCGCTGTTTCTGGGGGCCATCCTGGCGATCAGCTCGACCACCATCATCGTCAAGGCGCTCAACGACCTCAACATGAAGCATCACCGCTTCGCTCAACTGATCTTCGGCGTGTTGATCGTCGAGGACATTCTCGGCATCGGCATCATCGCGCTGCTGTCGGGCATTGCAGTGAGCGGTAGTGTGAGCTCCGGTGAAGTGTTCTCCACGGTCGGCAAGCTGTCGCTGTTCATGGTGGTGGCGCTGGTCATCGGTATCCTGGTAGTGCCGCGTCTGCTGGCCTATGTAGCGAAGTTCGAGAGCAACGAGATGCTTCTGGTGACCGTGCTGGGGTTGTGTTTCGGCTTCTGTCTGCTGGTGGTCAAGCTGGAATACAGCATGGTATTGGGGGCATTTCTGATTGGCGCGATCATGGCCGAATCAAAGCAGCTGGTGAAGATCGAGCACTTGGTGGAACCGATCCGCGACATGTTCAGTGCCATCTTCTTCGTTGCCATCGGCCTGATGATCGATCCGGCTATCCTGGTGGCCTACGCCTGGCCGATCGCGGTGATCACCGTGGCAGTGGTGCTCGGCAAGGTACTGACCTGTGGGCTGGGCGCGTTTATCGCAGGCAATGACGGCCGAACTTCCTTGCGGGTGGGCATGGGCTTGTCACAGATCGGCGAGTTCTCATTCATCATCGCAGCGCTGGGCATGACCTTGCAGGTGACCAGTGACTTCCTCTATCCCGTGGCGGTGGCCGTTTCGGCGATCACCACCTTGCTCACGCCTTATCTGATCCGTGCCGCGGACCCGCTGTCGCTGAAGCTGGCGGCGGTCATGCCGGTGCGTATGGCCAGGGTGTTTGGTATTTACGGCGAATGGCTGCGCAGTATTCAGCCGCGGGGCGAGGGTGCGCTGCTGGCGTCGATGATCCGGCGAATCCTGTTGCAGGTGGGCGTCAATTTGGCGCTGGTGGTGGCCTTGTTTTTCTGTGGGGGGTATTTCGCCGAACAGATTGGCGAGTACCTGAGCGCGTGGATCAATGACGGGGGCTGGCACAAAGCGTTGATTTGCGGTGCGGCCCTGCTGTTATCGTTACCGTTTTTGATCGCGGCGTACCGCAAGCTCAAGGCGCTGGCGATGCTGCTGGCAGAGATGGGCGTCAAGCCGGAAATGGCCGGGCGGCATACTGCGCGGGTACGGCGGATCATTGCTGAAGTGATTCCGGTACTGGCGCTGGTAGTGATTTTCGTGCTGTTGGCGGGGCTGTCGGCGAGCATCTTGCCCAGTACCGAGCTGCTGCTGGGGATCGCCTTGATCGCGGCGGTGCTGGTGGCGGTGCTGTGGCGGTGGTTCGTGCGCTTGCACACGCGCATGCAGGTCGCGTTATTGGAGACGCTCAACCAGAATCCCTGACGGCCGGTATCTCGGCTGATGCCGCTGGCCCCTTCGCGAGCAGAGCGCGCCCACAGCTGGACGGCTCAGGCGCAGTCAATACTATGGGAGCAGGGCTTGCCCGGCGAAGGGGCCACTCGATTCACCGGATCGGTAAGCGGCAGTACTCAGCTTTCCAGCCAGACATCCCGCGCCCAGTGCCACACCGACTCCCAGCTCTCTTCGGTGACCAGCTCTTCTTCTGCGCTCCACAGCACCACGGTGCCATCTTCTTCAACGCAGTAATAGTCATCGCCGTCCTGGCAGATCGGGATCAGCTCGCGAGGCACGCCGATGTCCCAGGCGGTTGAGGCCACATCAGGCAGATAGGTGTGAGACGCCGGATCGGTCACAGTCACCGGCTCCAGGCTGCCATAAACTACATCACTAACCGTCAGCAAAAATTCCTTGAATACAAAAGGAATGTTGATGAACAACTGCTCTTCGATCTCGACCAACTGGTCCTCGTCGGGCAATTCAAGGGGTACGGGCACCGGTTCGTTGGCTTCCCGCAGTTGTTCGATGACTTCTTCCACGTCGTGCTACCTCTCAGTCCAAATACGCGATGCGGTTATACCTTAGCTGGATATTAGTGCAATCCCACAAAAGCAAAACCCCGAGCAGATGCTCGGGGTTTGCGGGTGCAAGGTTTCATGTAGAAACTTGCCAAGGTCAGCCGTTCTGACGGATACCAGCGACCAGCCAAGGCTGGTTCTCACCAACGGCACGTTCCATGTTCCAGCTTTCGCTGAACACTTCGCCTTGGTCGAAACGCGAGTTTTTCGACACGCCGCTGAACGTCAGGGTAGCGATGGTCTTGTCGGCGCGATCGTCGACACCATCCAGTTGCACATGGAGGTCGTCAATGAAAGTGGACTGGAAGCCGTCACCCAGGCTAGCGCGTTCCTGTTTGAGGAACTGCAGCATTTGCGGGGTCACGAACTCTGAGATCTTGTCCATTTCGTTGGCGTCCCAATGCTGTTGCAGCGACTGGAAGTGAGCCCGGGCGGCAGCGACGAAGTTCTCTTCATTGAACCAGGCCGGGGCGTTGATTACCGGACGAGCGGGAGCAGGCGAACCACCGCCGAAGATCGAATTCTGTGCCGGTTGGGCAGGTTGTTCGAAAACTTCACGCTGATACGGCGAGCCAGCACCGGCCATTTGCGCGCCCTCTTGCTGCTTGCGACGGCGAGCGGCGATGAAACGGAAGATCAGGAAGGCGATGACGGCCATGATCAGGATGTCGAAGAACTGCATGCCCTGGAAGCCGCCACCCATGAACATGGAAGCGAGCAGTCCGCCAGCGGCGAGGCCGGCCAGAGGGCCCAACCAGCGCGAAGCGCCGCCGGCTGCGGCAGGTGGGCGACCGGCAGCCGATGGGCTGGCAGCAGGAGCGCTAGGCGACGCCTGGCGAGTCTGATGGCTTGGAGCAGCGCCGAAGCTTTGACCGCCACCGAAGCGCTTGGCATTGGCGTCGATGCTCATCGTCAAGCCGATGCACAGCGCCAGAGCGATGCTAAGAAAACGTTGCATTAGAATTCCCATAGAGTGGATTGCACGTGAGTCATCTTGCACAGGTGGCTGTGCCGTGACTAGTGACAGATTGTTTCGAGCTTTTACAGGATCTCGGATAACCGGACCTTTGATGGACTGAGGGGCACCCGTGTAGCGAGGGGGTTTGCCCCCGATAGGCCGTGTCAGGCACACCGCAATCGGGGACTGGCCCCTCGCTACAGGGTCGTCGGTCAGGCTGCTGATTGACCCATGGCTGCGTCAAATAGCCTCAAGCTTCGCATAGCCCATCATCAGCCACTTGCTGCCCTCATCGAAGTTGACCTGCACCCGTGCCTGAGCCCCGGCACCTTCGAAATTCAGGATCACGCCTTCACCGAACACCGCATGCTGCACCCGCTGCCCCAGGCTGAATTCGGTCTGGGGGATGCCTTCGTTGGCGAACAGGCTGCTGTTGTTCATCTTTGGCGCACCGCCGAACGGCCGGCTGACGCTGTTGGACAGACGCACTTCCTGAATCAGCCCCGCTGGTATTTCTCGTACGAAACGGGACACCTTGTTGTAGGTCTCGCTGCCATACAGGCGACGGGTCTCGGCGTAGGTCATCACCAGTTGCTGCATCGCCCGGGTGATGCCGACATAGGCCAGGCGCCGTTCTTCTTCAAGCCGGCCGGGTTCTTCGAGGCTCATCTTGTGCGGGAACAGGCCTTCTTCCAGGCCCACCAGAAACACATGGGGGAATTCCAGGCCCTTGGCGCTGTGCAGGGTCATCAACTGCACGCTGTCTTCGTGCTCGTCGGCCTGCGTGTCGCCGGCCTCCAGCGAAGCGTGGCCAAGGAAAGCCGCCAATGGCGTGAGGTCTTCGTCCTCTTCGGTGGTTTCGAAGTTGCGCGCGGCGCTGACCAGTTCCTCAAGGTTTTCTACCCTTGCCTGGCCCTTTTCACCCTTTTCTTCCTGGTGATAGGTGATCAGGCCGGACTGTTCGACGACGGTCTGGGTCATCAAGTGCAGCGGCATGTCGACGACCTTGAGCGCCAGCGTCTCGATCATCTCAAGGAAGCCGTTGAGCGCGTTGGCGGCGCGCCCGGTCACACCTTTATTGAGCACCAGCTGGCGGATGGCTTCCCACATCGACACTTCGGCATGGCGTGCATGCTCGCGGATCGCCTCGACGGTCTTCTCGCCGATACCACGTGGCGGCACGTTGATGACCCGCTCCAGCGCCGCATCGTTGCCGCGGCCGTCCATCAGCCGCAGATAGGCCATGGCGTTCTTGATTTCGGCACGCTCGAAGAAGCGCTGGCCACCGTAGATACGATACGGGATGCGCTCGCGCAGCAGCGCCTCTTCGAGTACCCGCGACTGGGCGTTGGAGCGGTAGAGGATGGCGATATCGCTGCGCGCCATGCCGGTCTTCACCGCGCTCTCGATGCATTCGACTACATAGCGAGCCTCGTCGTGCTCGTTGTAAGCGGCATACAGATTGATCGGCTCACCGTCGCCGCCGTCGGTCCACAGCTCTTTGCCCAGGCGCCCGGTATTGTGCACGATCAGGGCGTTGGCGGCCTTGAGGATACCGGCGGTGGAGCGATAGTTCTGCTCCAGGCGGATCATCTGCGAATCGGGGAAGTCGTCCGAGAACTGGTGAATGTTCTCGATCTTGGCGCCGCGCCAGCCGTAGATCGACTGGTCGTCGTCGCCAACGATCATCAGGCTCTCGCCGCCCTTGGCGAGCAGACGCAGCCAGGCGTACTGCACGGCGTTGGTGTCCTGGAATTCGTCCACCAGCACGTGGCGGAAACGCCGCTGATAGTGTTCCAGCAGGCCCTGGTTGTCGCGCCACAAGTCGAGGGCGCGCAGCAGCAGCTCGGAAAAGTCGATGACCCCGGCGCGGGCGCACGCGGCCTCGTAGGCTTCGTAGATCGAGCGCATGGTCGCCAGGAACAGATCGCCACCCGGCTGAATGTGCTGCGGGCGCAGGCCTTCATCTTTTTGACCGTTGATGAACCACTGAGCCTGACGCGCCGGCCAGCGTTGCTCGTCCAGCCCCAGCTCGCGGATCACCCGCTTGACCAGGCGCTGCTGGTCGTCGCTGTCGAGGATCTGGAAGTTCTGGTTGAGCTTGGCCTCCTGCCAGTGCGCGCGCAGCAGGCGATGGGCCAGACCGTGGAAGGTCCCGACCCACATGCCAGCAGGGCTGATGCCCATCAGCTGCTCGATGCGATGGCGCATCTCGGCCGCGGCCTTGTTGGTGAACGTCACCGACAGCACCGAGTGCGGCGATGCGTTTTCGACCTGCATCAGCCAGGCGATGCGGTGCACCAGCACGCGGGTCTTGCCGGAGCCGGCACCGGCGAGGACCAACTGACGGCCAACCGGCGCGGCGACAGCCTGGCGCTGGGCGTCGTTGAGTGAGTTCAACAGGAGGGAGAGGTCATCATGCATCCCGCCATTTTAAGGGCAAATGGGTGGGCTGTACCACCGATAAGTCGGCGGGACATCGATAGCGATCTTGAGGATCTCTTCGCGGGCAAGCTTTGCTTCCACAGGCGTTCACCCGTGGGAGCGAGGCTTGCCCGCGAAGAGGTCGCTGCGGCCGACGAAAACCCCACGCCACCACTGATCGGGCAGGGGCGCCCGTATCACAGAGCAGGGCAGTCCTCCCTATGGATATTTCCCCCCATTGTGTATGCTCAATCAACGTTAATGGCTGCCAACTACAAGAATATCCACCATGACCTTCGCCTCCGCCCGCCCGGCGTCCCCCGAGGATGCCGCGCCGCCCGTGGAACCTGCTTTTGCCGCGCAACTGGCGGCCGAGCGCACGCGCCTGCTGTATCAAGGTTCACTGCTCCCCACACTGTTCATGCTGATCAACGGCCTCGTCTGCTCGTGGCTGCTGTGGAGCCCGCGCCACTATGTATTGGTGAGCATCTGGCTGGTGTGGCTGATGCTGCTCGCCGCGTTACGGGTGATTCAGGTCGCCGCCTTCGACAGTGCCATGCCAGCGCGCCAGTCCGATCCGCGCTGGCTGCGACGCTTCCTGCTGGGGGCGGGCCTCAGTGGCCTGACCCTCGCAGCAGGCGCCATCGCCCTGACCCCGGTCAACAGCTTCATCCAGCAGGCGTGGCTGTTCGGCCTGCTCGGCGCCGCCGCGCTATCGGCCAGCATCGCCTACGCCGTCAGCCTGCCGGCCTTTCTCACCTTCACCTTGCCGTGCCTGCTGCCGCCGGTCGGCTATCTGCTGTTGTGGGGCGATGAACACCAGCGCGGCTGGGGCTGGCTGGGCCTGATGCTGCTGGTGTCGCTGGCAATCGTCGCGTGGCAGGTCAACCGCCTGATCGAACGCAACCTGCTGCGGCGCTTCCAGAACCAGGCCCTCATCGAGCGCCTGCAAGCCGAACGCATTCACGGCGAACAGCTTAACCAGGAGCTGGCCGAGGAGGTGCAACACCGCCGCGCCGTCGAAGACACCCTGCGCGAAACCCACGCCGAACTCGAAGTCCGCGTCGCCGAGCGCAGCCAGGCTCTGGACCACGCCAACCAGGCCCTGAGCAAAAGCGAGGAACGCCTGGCCCTCGCCCTCGAAGCCAGCGAGCTCGGCCTGTGGGACTGGAACCTGCAGACTGACGAAGTCCACCACAGCGAGCTCAAACGCCTGTTCGGCCTGGATGAAAGCTCCGTGTCACTGATGCTCAAGGACCTGCGCCCGCGCCTGCACCCTGACGACATGCCGTTGCTGAAGAAAACCCTCACCAACCACCTCAAGGGACGCACCACCGACTACCGCGTCGAATACCGCGTGCGCCACGAAGACGGTCGCTGGTTGTGGGTCGAAGACCACGGCCGCGCCGTCGAACGTGGCCCCCGCGGCCGTGTGCTGAGGATGATCGGCACCCGCGCCGACATCAGCAAACGCAAGGCCTGGCAACAACAACTGAGCCTGGCCGCTACGGTATTCGAAGCCATGAGCGAAGGCATCGTGGTACTAGATGCCGCCTTTGGCGTGCTGGCTGTCAACAAGGCCTTCACCGCCATCACCGGCTACAGCGAAGCTGACGCCATGGGCTTCAACCTCATCGAACTGCCCTGCAGCCACGATGCCCGGCGGCAGTTCCAGGCCATCTGCCAAGCCCTCGAAGAGCGCGGCGGCTGGCAAGGCGAACTGGTCGAGACGCGCAAGAACGGCGAACTCTACCCGCAATGGATGCAGCTCAGCGTGGTCCGCGATCGGCTGGACAACATCAGCCATATCGTCGGCTTCTTCTCCGATCTGTCCGGGCGCCGCGCCTCCGAAGAACGCATGCGCTTCCTCAGCCACTATGACGAACTCACCGGCCTGGCCAACCGCGTACTGTTCCGCGAGCGCCTGCAAGAAGCCGCCCTGCGCGCCACCCAGCGGGGCAGGGCGCTGGCCTTGTTGCACATCGACATCGACCGCTTCAAGCTGATCAACGACAGCCTCGGCCACGACACCGCCGACCAGGTCCTCAAGGAAATGGCCCGGCGCATCAGCAACGCCCTGCCCGAAGCCGACACCATCGCGCGCCTGGCCGGCGACGAATTCGCCGTGCTGTTCGACGCCTACGCCAACCTCTCCAGCCTCGCCCGCGTCACCAGCCGCCTGCTCGGCAAACTGCGCGCGCCACTGCTGATCAACGGCCACGAACTGATCATCGGCGCCTCCATCGGCATCAGCCTGCTGCCCGATAACGCCCGCGTCGCCACCGACCTGGTCGCCCAGGCCAACACCGCCATGCAACACGCCAAACACCTGGGCGGCGACACCTTCCAGTTCTTCACCGAAAGCCAGCGCGCCAGCACCCTTGAGCGCCTGCAACTGGAAAACCAACTGCGCAAGGCCATCGACGAGCAACAGCTCGAAGTCTTCTACCAACCCAAACTCCACGTCCCCAGCGGCCGCCTGGAATCCGCCGAAGCCCTGGTGCGCTGGCGCCACCCGACCCGCGGCCTGGTGCTGCCCGGCGAATTCATCCCCCTGGCCGAAGAAACCGGCCTGATCGGCGCCATCGGCGAATTCGTCCTGCGCCAAGCCTGCTGGCAGGCCCAGCAATGGCAGCGTCACGGCCTCGCCCCAGTACGCGTTTCGGTCAACCTCTCGGTGCACCAGTTGCGCCAAGGCAAGCTGGTCAGCCTGGTGCGCCAAGTGCTTGATGACACCGGCTTGGCAGCCCGCTGCCTGGAGCTGGAGCTCACAGAGAGCCAATTGCTCGATAGCATCGAACACATCAGCCTGACGTTTCAGCAGTTGCGGGAAATCGGCGTCAAATTGGCGATCGATGACTTCGGGACGGGGTATTCGTCGTTGAGCTATCTAAAGCGCTTACCGGTGGATTACGTGAAGATTGATCAGGCGTTTGTTCGCGGGCTGGATGAGGCGCGAGAGGATGTAGTGATTACCCAGGCGATCATTGCCATGGCTCATAGCCTCGGGTTGCAGGTGGTGGCGGAGGGCGTGGAGACGCAGGGGCAGTTGGAGATACTGAAAGAGCAGGGGTGCGATGAGATTCAGGGGTATCTGATCAGCCGGCCTTTGCCGGCTCATGATATGGCGCAGGTGCTTATCAGAGACCAGCGGGGGTGGTCGGTGGAGAGTTGAACCCCCAGCGGCGATTGGAACCTCTTCTGCGCCCGTATCAATTACCGCAACGAAATCTGCTTCGCAGCAACGTCGATACGCCAATACGGGGGATTGCCATCGCTCGTCATAGGTCAGCACACGTTGAGTTTCGTATGTAACGATACAATGGCTTCATCCGCATTATAATAAAAAGTTAGCGTTTTTTGTTCCATCTTAAACTCTATGCCGGGGTGTGTAGCCGCACGGCCAGGTATCTTCAAGGATCTTATGTCCCGTGTTGGCGAGCCGAGGATTTTTTTGACCTCGCTGATGGTAGAAGTTTTAGAGTATTCGCCTCTCGTTTCCTCATCAGCAGGGAAGTATTCGGTGTCAGCCAGGAAGTATATTCTGTAGCCTGTGACGCAGGGGCTGGCATAGCCTTCAAAATAAATACCTTGTTCTGGCAGCTTCAGAAAATACGAGTCCTCTATTTTGGAATAAATAACCATTTCATAGCGGGCTTCAAGGTCCGTTAAAAGGTCGTGAATTTTCCTTCCAATAACCATCTCAAGGTTCATATTTAACTCCCATCTCATCAAAAAGCTTTTTGTTTGCTGCATGCACTTCGCTGCGTATTTGGTCTATTTTAGCATTCGACCAGCCTTCACTTTTCCAGGTTGGGACCCAGGTATCTATATCAGCTTCTGCAGCTTTATATAAATTCGATCCGTCCAGCTTGACCTGTTCCGCGTTGTTTCTCCCCCCAAATGTTCTGGAGTTTGCAATATGGCTGCATGTCTTCACAACAACGCAGGTTGTATTTTTACGAATTTCTCGAATTTCTGCATCGGGCAAGTCTATCCCTTCCCGTCGCAAGGCCTCCTTCACCGCAGCAAAGGAAGGTACATGGTCAGGTGTCAGCCCGTCACGGACGCTGCGAGGTGCGGTGGCGCCGTAGCTGCCAACCTCGCCCTCGTTGACCGAGGTTTTTGGCCGTATGGATGATACGCTGAAGACTTTTCCAGCGGCCTTCATCGTCAGCGACTTCACCCCACCCGCAACCAAATCGATCAGGAACTCAGCAGCTACAACTCCCTCACTACCGTCAAGTTGCAGAAGCTTGCCGGTCTCAGGATCGGCATGGAATGCCTTCGCCGCATCGTTTTCTGTTCGGACATCGTTTTCTGAATCGCCGGTAAGGCCGGCAACTGCCTTTATTGCCAAGGCCTCTTTGTATTCCCTGATTTTGTCGCCCAGGAATGCTTCCAGCAACGCATTCCCAACAGCACTTACGGCGGCCTTGGCCGGGCCTCCCATCATCGCCTGCATCCCGAGCATGGTTATTTGCATCTGCTCGGGAGCTAGCGTGTCCATGTACTTCAAGAAATCGGACGTACCGTAGAGGAATACTGTGCCCAGGGTAGGGGCTTGGCCCTCTACGGTTGTTGGCGCAAGAACCTCTGAGCCTGCTGCCGTGGTGTCCTGGGATGCGGATGATCCTGTACCCGAAGGGGTGTTATCACCGACCTTGCCGTAGTTTGCCGCCAGTTTTCCCCAAGCGGCCAACTGGTCGAGTACTGCTGGATCCATGGAGTCAAGCACGTCAGGGTCCATGCCAGCACGTGCCAGATTTTTCGCAAACGCCAACGCATTCTCTTTCCCGAAACGGGCTACCGCGGACTCTGGCACTTGATCAATAGTGAGCGTTTGCGCCTGGACTTCGTCCCAGATCTGTTTCGAATTACCCTTCAGCTCCTCAACCTGAGCCGAACCATAATTTTTTGCATACCCCTCCCACTGTTGCAAAGTCCCCGGCACATCCAACACCGCATCCACCGAAGACTTCGTCACATACAGATCAGTCCGGTGCTCATCGTCCTTCGTGATCTGATAAGCCTTACCTACATCCCGATTCAGCCCGGTGGTGGAATCCGCCCCGGTCTGCGCATTCCCGCGCACCACAACATCCCCGGCCCCCACCGTCGCACGGACGATCTGTTGGCGATCCTTGTCGTACTTGTAGCCTGAGGCACTCCAGCCGGCTTCGCCGGTTTTACCCTTTCCGACCTGGCTGTTGTCCTGCTGGGCGCTGGCGCCACCGGTGGCATAGCTCCCCCCAACGTTCAGGTAATACGCGTGCTCGGTATCTTTGCCCGCGATATCGCTGAAGCCCAGAGTGCCGGTATCAAGCAGCAGCTTGCCAGCATCCGAAGCCAGTAACGCCCCGTCGAGCTGGGTGTGATCCTGGGTACGGATATTCACGTCATTGGCAGCGGTAATGGAGGTCTGCTTCTCGACCCATTTGGTCGAGCCAGTGGTTCTCCCATAACCCACCGAGCCGCTGAGACTGCCGCCGCTCGGCCCGATGACCACGGTGGCGCTGACGTCGAATTCCTTGCCGCTGACTTTCCCGGTGTTCGGTGCGGAGCTCACCGTCAGATTCCGGCCCACATCGCCATTCACCGTATCGCCGCGCAGGGTCGCGCCGCTGATGGTGGTATCTCGACCACTGGTGAAGTTGAGCTGGTCACCGGTAGCAAAGTAGGCGTCCTGCTGCTGCGCGGCCTGGCGATCAAGGTTACCGCGGCCGATGTCGACACTGGCGTACACGCCGATGCCTTGTTGGCCGACGGCGATCCCGACGCTGCCGCCGCCGTTATGGCGGACGTCCTGGTTGCTGGAGTCGTTTTGCGCGGCCTTGATGGTCAGGTCGTTGCCGGCCTTGAGGTTGATGTCGCGCTGGGCTTGGGCCTGGGTACCGATCAGGCTCAAGTCGTTGCTGGCAATCAGGTTGATATCCCGGCCAGCCTCCAAGGCGCTCGGCGTCGAGGTGTCCTGGCTTGAGTCGCCTGTTGCAATCCCGGTGCTGGCGCCAATGCCGATCTTGAAACCGCCCGAGGTCCCGCCGAGGATGCCGCCTTTACTTTGAGTTTCTTCGCTGTCGCTGCCTTGCGAACCTTTGGCGACATCAATGGTGACGTTGCGTCCGCCAATGCTGATATCGCGACCTGCGTTCAGACCACTGCCACGCACGGTCACGTCGTTGCCGGCGACCATGGACACGTCGTTGCCGGCCTGGACGGTCGAGCCGCGCTGGCTATCGACGGTCTGAGTGACGGTCTGGCTTTGATGAGTGTTGCCGATATGGCCGTCCATCGTCGGGCCGTTGAGGAACTGCGATACCGCGTCTACTGCCTTGAGCGTGCTCGACGCCTTGCTGACGCCGTCTTCACCTTTGCCGGCACCGCTCAGCGCATCGCGAGTGTTGCCCAGGTTGTGGTTGATGGTGCCGGAGATACCGTTGGTGCTGACGCTTTTGCTGGCGGTTTGCTCGCTGTGCTCGCTGGCGGCGTCGATGACGATATTACGACCGGCCTGGTAGGCAATGTCGTTCTCGGCGTAGGCATCGGAGCCTTGCTGGAGGATGTCCCGGCCGGCGTCGACAGTCAGGTTCTGGCCGGCACTCAATTGGCTAGCGGCTGCAGTCTGTTGGATGCCGTTAGCGGTTTGCTTGATGGCTTGCTGGCCAGCGAAGGCGGTGAAGCCGTTGCGGTCCGCGCTGACCTTGACGCCGACGGACTTGGTCTTCTCCCAGGAGTCGTTCTGTGTCGTCGAGGTGCCCGCGATGACGTTGACGTCCTGACCTGCGCCCAAGGTGATATTGCGCCCGGCGCTGACGCCGCTGCCGACGATATTGATGTCCCGGGCGGCGTTGAGGGTCGCATCCTGATTGGCGCTGACCTGGCTGCCCACGTTGGTCGAACTCTGGGCGATGGCGCCGGCCTTTTGCGCCTCGCTGAAGCTAATGCCGCCCTTGGTGCCCATGACGCCGACACGTTTGCTGTACTTCTCGGTCTTGCTATAGGCCGTGTCATTGGCCGCCACCAGGTTGATGTCCCCAGTGGTGTTGACCAATCCGGCGCGCAGCTCGGCATCGTTTGCTGCGCTGACATTACTGGCGCGCACGCGCACATCGTTACCCGCCACTACGACGACATCGTTGCCGCCGTCTACATCACTGGCCACCTGCGAGGCGGTGGTCTTCAGCTGGCTCTTGCCGCTCTTCGACAGGCCCAGAAAGCCCGACTTGGTCTTTTTGCTGTAGGAGCCGTGCTCTTCGGTACCGGACAGAATCGCCACGTCACCGGTGCCGCCTACCATCACATCGTGGCCGGCTTTGAGCTGGCTGCCCATGACGCTGACGTCACGTCCGCCATCCAGGCTCACGCCTCCGTTGGCGTTGGTTGAGGTGTTGATAGTCAGGTCACTGCCCGCCGTGATGACCGAGGCGACGTTGGTGCTGTCGTAGCTTTCCTGTTCCTTGGTGCTGCTACGGCCGAACGAGCCTTTGTTCTTCTTGTAGTAGTACGCATAGTTTTCGTTGGTGGCCGCGCCGATGGTCACGTCCTGGCCAGCATCGATATCGACGGCCTTGCCAGCGGTCACACGGCTGGCAACGACGCCCAGGTCATTCCCGGCATTGAGGGTCACATTGCCGCCAGCGCTGATATCACTACCAACCTGCGTCACCCCATCCTTCTGACTCGTCACCTTCTTCGTCTTGCTATACGCATGTTGCTCATCGGCCGCCGCATTCAGCGTCAGGTCATTGCCCGCCGCCATCGACAGATCGCCGCCCGTCTTCATTTGGCTGGCAACCACCGTCGCATCATTGGCCGCCACAACACTCAACCCACCGCCCGCCGTCACCACCGATCCGTTCTGCTTGATCGTCTGGCTGGTCGAGCCACTGCGCACGTTGCTGTCTACCTGCTGCGCGGCGACCACGTTCACATCATGGCCCGCCTTGAGCGCGGTGTTCCCGCTGCTCTGCAGCACGCCGCCGAGGTTATTCACGTCATGCCCGGCGCTGATCGCCAGGTTGCCGCTGGCTTCCACTCGCGCGACGTTGTCGGCGAAGCTGGTCTGTTCGGTGCGATAGCCCGAGCTGCTCTGGTGGGTGGTCACGGTGCGCTCGTTGAGCACATCGCCATTGACCGCCGTCACGCTCACGTCCCGGCCGGCGATGAGGCCGCCGGCGCGGTTGGTGATGGTGTTGGTGGCCAGCACGTCGAGGCGCTCCCCGGCTTCGAGCAGGCCGCTGTTGACCACGCTGTCGCCGGTCTGGATGGCCAGGTTGTTGCTGGCGCGCAGGGTGCCGGCGTTGTTGAGGCCGGCGCCGGTGATCAGGGTCAGGTCGCTGCCCTGGATGAGCGCGCCGTTGGCGGCCAGGCGGTTGTTGGCGTTGGCCAGGTAGAGCACGGGCACCAGCACGGTCTCGCCGTTGACCACGGTGTTTTCCATCCACACGATGTCGTGGGTCAGGGCGGCGACTTGTTCGCTGCTCAGCTTGGTACCCAGGCTGAGGTTGAGCTCATCCTTGCTGGCGATGGCGTTGTTCATCAGGTACTTGAACATCGACTCGTCGCTGGTCTGGCCGTCGATGTAGCGCTGGCCGGTCCGGGCCAGGACGGCTTGCTGGATCAACCGCTGCTCGTAAAAGCCGTCGCCCAGGCGCTTGGCGGCGTCGTCGGGGTTGTAGCCGAGGTGGGAGAGCAGGTAGTCCGAGCTCATGAACTGCTTGAGGTTGGTCAGCAGCGGGTTGGTCTCGATCAGGTACTTTTGCGCGACGGCGGCGGTGCTGCTGTTCAGTGCGCTGGCACTGCCTTGGCCGCTGGCGCCTGTAGCGCTTTGGCCGCTGAGGCGGAACAGGCCGTTCTGGCCGATGGGCAGGCTGAAGTCGGGCAGGGCGGTGGGGTCGACTTGCTGTTGGGCGAGGTCGGGGGCCAGTTGCCGGTTGACGCTGACCTGGGTCGAGTACTGGGTGCCCGGGGTGCTGGTGTCGGTGCGCTGGCCGGCGCCGATGTAGTTGTAGCCGCTGCGCACCACGCTGTTGTTGATGCCGTTCTGGGTGGTGACGGTGGCAGCGCCGGCAGCCTGGATCACGGCGGCGTAAGTCTGGCCGGCGGTGGGGGTGTAGGTCTGGGTGTAGAGGTTGGTGTATTCCTTTTGCATGAGGCCGATGAAGGCCGCCACGCCGGCTTCGAGGCCGCTGAGCTGGGCGGCGCTGTAGTTGGCGCCGTCTTTCCAGTACTGGGCGTTGAAGGCATTCATGGCGTTGAACCACGAGCCTGGGTGGCGCGTGCGCTCGGAGCGGTAGGCGCGCGAAGTGACGGTTTCGCCGGGCTCGACGCCGGTGTTGTCGAGGCTCGCCAGGTTGGCGGTCAGGTTGCCGCCGGTGGCGATGGTGCTGCTGTGGTTACGCAGCGCGCCGCCTTGCAGGAGCAGGTCGCCGCCTGCGGTAATGCTGGAGGCGGCGGTGGCATCGAGGACGGCGAGCTTCTGGTACTGGGTGATGCGCCATGCGTAGTTCTGCTTGCCGCTGTCGCAGTCGGTGTCGATGCAGGGCAGGTTTTCGATCAGCGCGGTGTACACGCCCGGGTCGCTGAGGGTCAGCACGGTGCGGATGTTGTCGATGCTGTTGGCCAGCAGGGCCATGGCACCGTCGCTCTGGATCGAGCCGGAGCTATTGACGATGCTGTCGGCCTGGGTGCCTTGGCCGTCGCGATCCATGCGCAGGTTGCGGAGGCTGTAGAGGGCGCCGCCGAGGTTGTTGAGCGAGGCCACGCGCAGGCCCATGTCGGTGCCGCTGAAGATCAGGCCATGATCATTGACCAGGCTGTTGGCGGTGACGACCAGTTGCCCGGCGCTGCCGAGGCTGCCACGGTTGTTCACGCTACCGGCGTTAAGGGTCAGGTTGGCGCTGGAGCTCAGGCGCCCGGTGTTGTCGAGCAGGCCCCTGAGGGTGATCTGGGTGTTGCCTCCCGCCGCGACCACGGCGTTGCTGCCGAGGCTAAGCTGGGTGGCGCCGAGGGTGAAGGCGCCTTGGCTGGTCAGCGTGCCGTTGCCGCTGTAGGCGCCGCTGAGCGCCAAGTCGAAGGTGCCATCGGTGGCGATGGTGCCGTCGTTGCTCCAGTTGATCCCGCTGCCGTTGAAGTGGTCGGTGGCGAGCAGCTTGCCGGTGGCGGTCTGGGTGAACTGGTTGGCGTTGACGTTGAGCTGCCCCGCTTGCAGGGCGGTACGGTTGACCAGGTTGTCGCCTTGCAGGGTGAGGGTGCCGCGGCTGACGATGCTGCCGCCAGCATCGAGCAGTTGCGCGGTGCTCAGGCCCAGGGTGCCGGTACCGGTGTGGAGCAGGCTGCCGCCGTCGTTCGTGAAGCTGCCGAGCTGGGTGTCGAGGTCGGCGTTGGCGAATTCCAAGGTCCCGTTGCGGTTGTCGAGCAGGCCGCTGATGGTTAGCTGGCTGGCGTCGGCCACGAGGCTGCGGGCGAGGGGGCTGGCCGTGCGGGTGGCCAGTGCGCGGAGCTGGCCGTACTGGTTGTCCAGGCTGGCGGCTTGCAGGGCCAGGCGGGTGTCGCTTTCGATGATGCCGTGGTTGCTGAGGGCGCCGGCCAGGGTCATGTCGATGGCCTTGCCGGACACTTGGCCGCCGCTGGCATTGCTGAAGCTGTCGCCGCTCAGGCTGATGTTGCCCAGCGCGTAGAGGCCACCGGTGCCGTTATCGAAGCCGCCGTGGCGCACGGTTGCGTCGCCGTTGCGGGCGTTGATGCGGCCGCCCTGGTTGCTCAGTTGGCCGGTGATGTCGAGGTTGAGGTCGGTCTGCGCCTGCAGGGTGCCGCCACTGTTGTCGAAGCGCCCGGCGTTGAGTTGGATGCCACCGCCTGGGCTGTAGATCAGGCCGTCGTTGCCGTTATTCAGCGCGCCGTGGGTGGTGGCGGTGAGCAGGCCATTGGCGGCGAGGGTGCCGCCGCGGTTGTCGAAGCTGTCGGCGAACAGACTCAGCAGGCTCTGGCTGGCCAGCTGCCCGCCACGGTTGTCGATGCTGGTGCTGCGGTTGATCAGCAGCGGGCCGCTGGCGTTGAGGGTGCCGCCGACGTTGCTGAGGGCGCCGAGCAGGTCGAGGGTGATGCCGCCGTTGCTGGCCAGGGTGCCGGTGCTGTTGTCCAGGTCGGTGCCGCTGAGGCTGAAGGCTTGCTGCACGTTGACGGTGCCGTTGGCGTTGCCCAGGGTCATGGCGTTGATCACCAGCCCGGCGCCGCTGTCGATCGAGCCGCCGTGGCTGTTGTCGAGCAGGCCGCTGACGGTCAGGGTCTGAGCGGTGCCGCTGGACAGGAAGCCCGCCTGGTTATCGAGGCTGGCGGCGGTGACCTTGAGCGCCTTGGCGCTGACCAGGGCACCGGCGTTGCCGTTGCGCAGCGTGCCGGTGAGGCTCACGGTAACGTCACCGTAGCGGCTGGAGAGGGTGCCGCTGGCGCGGTTGTCGAGGCCGGTGCCGTCGAGGCTCACGCCATCCCAGCCAGAAGCCAGGCCACCGGGGTTCAGCACTTGGTCGATATGCAGGATCAGCTGGGCGTTGCTGATCAACTGGCCGGCGCTGTTATCCAGTTGGGTAGCGCGCAGTTCGGCAGCGCCAACGCTGTTGATCACACCTTGGTTGTTGCGGACTTGCCCGGCGGTGATAGCGAGGCCGTTGTTGCTCAGTATTTGGCCTTGGCTGCTGTTGTCCAGGGTGGCGGCGTTGAGGGTGTGCTGACGCTGGGCGCTGAGGGTGCCGCCCTGATTGTTCAGCGTGCCGGTGGTAGTGGCGGTCAGGTCGCGGCTGGCGATGACACGGTGCCCGGTGTTGTTGATCTGGTTGGCGCTGAGGGTGACGTCGCCGGTGCTGTTGAGGCTGTTGTTCGGGTTGACGCCGGCCTCGATCACGCCGTTGTTGGTCAGTTGCCCGCCGGCATCGAGGTGGATGCTGTCCTGGGCGGCAAGGCTCTTCTGGTTTTGCAGATCGCCGGCGGTACGCACGGTGATGCGTTTACCGTAAGCGGGCCCTTGAGCGTCGAAACTGCCGGCCTGCACGTTGATCGCGCCGCTGGCGGCCATCTGCCCGACGATGAGGTGGCCGCTGGCATCCAGTTGGATATCGCCGGCACTGGCGGCCATGTCGCCGGCCACATGCACGCCTACGCCTTTTTCGGTGCCCACCAGTTTGATGGTGTTGGCGTACATGCCGCCCAACGCGCTGGAGTCGATGGCCAGTGCAGGTTTGGCGCTGCCATCGTCGGCGCGAGCGGTGGCGTCCAGGGTCTCGGCATTGACGTCGTTGCGACCGGCGACCACGGTCAGCTTGCGGGCGTTGATCTGCCCGTTGATCTTGGCCGAACGGGTGATCACCTCGAAGCTGTCGATGTTATTGGCGCTGATGCCGGCGCCGTCGATCAGCACGTCGCCGCCATCGACCTGAAAGCTCTGCAGCCTGCCGCTGGCATCGAGGATCGGCTTGCCGGTGGTCAGGGTTGCCCGCGGCGTGTTGATGAAGCCGCAGCCATTGCAGGTGATGCCGTAGGGGTTGGCGACGATGACCCGCGCCGATTGGCCGGCCACTTCGGTGTAGCCCTTGAGCTGGCTGCGGTTGTTGCCGGTGACCTCGTTGAGGATGGTGTTGGCGGCGTTGCCCTTGAGGTTGCCGTTGCCGAGGATGATCCCGCCCAGTTGGGTGCTTTGCGTCTGGCCGGTGGCGTTGTTGAGGATGACCCCCTGGCTGCCGACGTTGTAGTCGCTGAACTGGTTGTGGGACAAGCCGCTGGCGTTGGGCGCGGCGATGTTGACGATGGGCACGCCATTGCCTGCGGCGCCGAGGCTGGTGCCTTGGCCACTGACGGCGATGCCTTCGGCCTGTGCCCACAGCGGCTGCCAAAGGATGATGTTGGCCAGCAGGAACGCCAGGCTGCGCTTGGGCAGCCCGCAAAAACGTTCGCGCGCTTGCAGGCGTGCCGAGGGTTGGCGGGCGAGGAACTCGAAGTGTTTGGCGTCCATGTCAGTCAGTGTCCGGTGTTGCGCAGTGTCAGTAAGGGGGCGGCGTACAGTCCAGCTGGGCCGATGCCCATTCAAAATCAGTCGTTTCCCAAGGGGCTGTGGGAAATGTCTCAAACGGTCAAATCGTCAAATCGATATGGAAATAGATCGGCGATTCGCGCTCCAGCCCGGCCGTGCGTTCCAGCGAGTGGGCGAAGGTCACCCCCATCAACAGGTTGCGACCGCGCGCGAACAGGTCCACGGCGTTGCCGGAAATGCGCCCGTGCTGGTCGCCGGCATAGCGGGTGCTGCTGATCACGCCCTGGTCATAGGCGACGCTGGCGCCGTATTCGGCGAATGCCGGGCGCATCCAGTCCCAGGTGACGGGACGGCTCCAGCGCAGTTCGTTGCGCCAATAGCCGCCGGTGTCGCCGGTCAGGTAGCCATCCTTGAAACCACGCACCGAGGACTGCCCGCCGATGCTCATGCGCTGCGCGCTGTAGAGCACGTCTTCACTGTGTTGGCCGGTGGCCAGGCTGGTGAAGGTGAAGGCTTCGTCCCACAGCCGGAACGGCAGCAGGTAGGACGCCGTGGCGGTGTATTTGCGGTAACGCGCGGTCGGCTTGCCGGGGCCCGGATCGCGGCCCGATTGTGCGTCCAGTGCGCCGATGCCCTGTTGCAGGCCAAGGTCGAGGTTGACGAAGGCGCCGCCGACGCGCCGACCATGGTTGATGCCGAACTGGGCCTCGGTAATGCGCGGGCTGCTGCCATCCAGCAGGGCCGTTGCGACGTAGTTCTCGGTGCGCATGTGGGCGATGCCGGCGCTGAGCGAGGTTTTGCTCAGGGCGTCGCGGTAGATGACGCGTTCGGCGCTCAGTTGGTGGGTCTGGCTGTTGCCGCTCAGGCCAAAGGTGCCGTTCAGGCCTTGCGCGACGGACTGGTAGTGGCTCTGGCTGTAGCTGTAGTTGATGTTCCACCAGCCCCACGGCAGGTTGTAATTGAACATGGCGTTGTCGGAGCCGCGCGCCGAATCGCTCTGGGCATCATGGTTGGCGCGCAGATTGAGCTGATCGGCCAGGCCGAGCGGGCTGTCCCAGTCCAGACCCACGCCCCATTGTTGTTCGCCGGTGCTCTTTTGCCCGTTGTTATTGCGCGAGAGCGAGGCGCGCCAAGGTTTTTGCGGGGCGTCGTTGACCTGCACGGTGCTGCTGCCGACGCTGCTCCCAGGGGTGAGCTCCATGGTCGCCTGGTGCGAGGGCAAGCGGTTGAGCTGGTCGACAAGTTGTTCGATGTCCCGCAGGTTGAGCACCTCGCCCGTTCGGCCGGGGAAGGTCATGGCCAGCTCGCGGCTGCGCAGGCCACTGCCTGGCGCGCTCTGCAGGCCTTCGAGGTGGCCTTCGACGACCTGGATCAGCAAATGACCAGAGGAGAGATCCTGAGCCGGCAGATAAGCCCGGCTGGTCACCAGGCCGCGCTCGATGTAGTGATCGGTGAACGCTTTTAGCAGGTCGTTGAGCTGACTGACGCCCAGGCACTGATGCATGAACCGCCCGCTCAGCCGCTCACGGGCGCTGGCGGTCAGGTGCTCGGCACCTCGGACCTCGATGCTGTCGATCTGGAAGCAACGGCTATCGGCAGCAGGCGCCGACGGCTCGATGGGCGCGGCTTTGCCGGGCAGCTCCTGGAGGTCTTGAAGGCGGCGGCGCTGCTCGTCGAGCAGACGATCCTGGCGCCCACGGATCAGGTCCTGGTCGCCGGGGCTGGTAAGGGTAGGCTCTGCGGCGAGGGTGGAAACGCTGAAGGCACACAGCCACAGGCAAAACGGCCACACCCTGTGCCGTGGTCTGATTGCAGACATTGTCGTCCTTGAAGTTTTGCTATAGCGGAAAAAAGCGCGGATGGTATGGAAGATGTTACGAATCCGCAATTCCCTGTTACAAAAAATGCTACCGGGGTCGCAGAATTGGTTTAGGGGGGTTGGTGAGGCGGGGAGGGCGCTAGGCATATCCCGCAAAAAATCGACGTGCTTGGCGTCCATGTCAGTGGCCCCCGTTGCTCGGTGTCAAAAACAGTGCGAGTCGAGTAGAACAGGGGGGCTGTGCGATAAAAATCAGGCGCTTCCGAAGCCGATGTGGGAAATTTCCGAAGTGGTCAGGTGCGGGTTGCCAGGCTGGTGATGGACGCGTCCCATCAGCGGAACGGCAACCGATCGGTCGCCGTGGCGGTGTACTTGCAGCAACGCGACGCGCTCTGCCTGCAACGGGCGATTCTGGCTGTCGCCGGTATAGCCAAAACGTTCCCCCCAAGGCGTGGACGACGTTATGGACCTGCCTGACGAACGGTCGAGCGGGGGTTTTCTGATCATCCTTTAACTGGGCGTTTTTCCGACCATGTAGTATAACTACAACGTAGCTACATCAGCCCATCGACCTGTCCGAGTCCTGCCCTTGAACCTGTTGCAACACATCGCGCAATCCCGTCACCTGTTACGCAAGTCGGAGCTCAAGGTGGCCGACCACGTGCTGCTTGACCCGGCAGCGGTGATGCACAGTTCCATGGCCGATCTGGCCCATCAGGTGGGCATCAGCGAGCCGACCATCGTGCGCTTCTGCCGCGCCATCGGTTGCAGCGGTTTTCAGGACCTCAAACTCAAGCTGGCGCAAAGCCTGGCGGCGGGGGCGAGCTTCGGGCAGTTCGCGATTCATGAAGACGACTCGGTCTCGGACTACAGCCTGAAGATTTTCGACACCACCTTGCACACGCTGATGGAGGTTCGGGAAAACCTCGATCCGCTGGCGTTGCAGCGGGCGGTGACGGCCATGTCCAACGCCGATCGCATCAACTTCTACGGCTTTGGTGCTTCGGGCGCGGTGGCCGCAGATGCGCAGCACAAGTTTTTCCGTTTGTTGCTGACCGCAGCCGCCTATTCGGACCCGCACATGCAGGCGATGTCGGCGGTCACTCTCAAGGAGGGCGACGTGGCGGTGTGTATTTCCCAGTCTGGCCGCTCCAAGGATTTGCTCATTACTGCCAACTTGGTGCGTGATTCCGGCGCGACCTTGATCACCCTGTGCCCGAGCCAGACGCCGCTGGCGGAACTGGCGACGGTCAATCTGGCGATCGATGTGCATGAAGACACCGAGATTTACACCCCGTTGACCTCGCGGATCGCCCATCTGGTGGTGATCGATGTGCTAGCGATGGGCGTGGCGATGGCGCGCGGGCCGAGCCTGGTGAATCACCTGAAGAGCGTGAAGCGCAGCTTGCGTGGATTGCGGTTGTCGCCCAAGTCGGTGAAGCACGAGGAGTAGGCGCCAGGCTTTACATCGCGGCGCGCCCCTCGCGGGCAAGCCTTGCTCCCACAGCTGGTTTAGCCCGAGAAGCGCCGACATGGCTTGCAAAATCCCACCTTCACACCGCCGTCATCTACACGCCGCCAAACCGTAACCATCCCCCCGCATCCTGTATTCCCGCACTCGCACTGGGAGACAGCTCATGACTCGATACGAAGACGGCACCAGCCCCTCCGCCAAAACCCGCAAACAGCAGGAAGACCAACGCCGTATGGCGTTTCGCCGTGCCATCGAATCCTACTCCGACGAGCGTCGGCTCAATCAGGAAATCGCCGACTACCCCGACCTCATGTTGTGGCAGGCACCAGCGGCAGCCGCCCGGCAAAGCGCTCAGCCAGCGCGCTGATCTGTGCGCGTTCGCTGCGGATAAAAGCCGCGAAGGCCTGCGCCACCGGTGATGGGCGTTTGGCCTTGGCTTGCACGATGCACCAACTGCGATACAGCGGCAGCTCGTCGATCGGCAGTTCTTTGAGCACGCTGGTCGCCAATTCCATGTTGACCGCATGCCGCGTCAGCAATGCCACCCCCAGCCCTGCCATCACGCACTCGCGTTGAGCATCCGACGAGGCGACCTCCAGGGTCTGGGTGAAGTGCACGCGCTTCTCCTTGAAGTACTCCTCGCAAGCCGTGCGTGTGCCCGAGCCTTGCTCGCGCACGACCAACGTGAACGGCTCCAGATCCTGTAACCGCAGACGTCCCAAGCCGTTTAGTGGGTGATCCGGCAGCGCCACGGCGACGATAGGATTGTTGAGGAAGGGCATGAATTCCAGCCCCATGTCCTGGGGCACCATGGACATGATCACCAGGTCGTCGCGGTTATCCGACAGTCGGCGAATCACCTGTGCGCGGTTGACCACCGTGAGGCTAAGGTTGACCTCGGGGTGCAGTTTCTTGAAGGCTGCAAACAAATGTGGGGTGAAATATTTGGCGCTCGACTCCACAGCAAGCTTCAATTGACCTTGAAGCGACCCTTGCAAGTCGGACAGCTGCATATCGAGGCTTTCCAAGCGCCCAAAAATGTCCCGACTGGCCCGCTGCAGGGCCTCGGCTGCTTCTGTCAGGTACAGCTTCTTGCCCACGTATTCGAACAGCGGCTGGCCGACCAACTCTTCTAACTGCCGAATTTGCAGACTGACCGCGGGTTGCGTCAGCGACATTTCGACGGCGGCGCGGCTATACGAGCGCAGATCGCACACCTCGTTGAAAACCTGAAGCTGACGCAAGGTCATACGCATCAATGACTTACGCATTTTTATGGGGGCTCTGGGGTAGGCGATACGGCAATTATAAGTATTTACTTATGTAGCAGCCAATAATTATTGATTTTTGTTAATCGTCGCGTAGCGCTAGTGTGAAAGGGCGACCAGCGGTGTAGGACTGGTCATGCACTGATCGGCCCTGCCGGGTCGATCGAGATAACGGTCGAGGAACGTCCAACGTGATAAAAAAGATCCTGATCGCCAACCGTGGTGAGATCGCCGTGCGAATCGTGCGTGCTTGCGCCGAGATGGGCATTCGCTCGGTGGCGGTCTATTCCGACGCCGACCGCCAGGCGCTGCACGTCAAGCGTGCCGACGAGGCCTACGGGTTGGGCGCCGAGCCGCTGGCCGGTTACCTGAACCCACGCAAACTGGTCAACCTGGCGGTGGAAACGGGCTGCGATGCCCTGCACCCGGGCTATGGCTTTTTGTCCGAAAACGCCGAGCTGGCGGACATCTGCGCCGAACGCGGGATCAAATTCATCGGCCCGTCGGCTGAAGTGATCCGGCGCATGGGTGACAAGACCGAAGCGCGACGCAGCATGATCAAGGCCGGGGTGCCGGTCACGCCGGGCACCGAGGGAAACGTCGCGGATCTGGCCGAGGCGCTGGTCGAAGGTGACCGCATCGGCTACCCGGTGATGCTCAAGGCCACCTCCGGAGGTGGCGGGCGTGGTATCCGCCGCTGCAACAGCCGCGAAGAACTCGAGCAGGCCTTCCCGCGGGTGATTTCGGAAGCCACCAAGGCCTTCGGTTCGGCCGAGGTGTTCCTGGAAAAGTGCATCGTCAATCCCAAGCACATCGAGGCGCAGATCCTCGGTGACAGCTTCGGCAACGTCGTGCACCTGTTCGAGCGCGACTGCTCGATCCAGCGCCGCAACCAGAAGCTCATCGAGATCGCCCCCAGCCCGCAACTGACCCCCGAGCAGCGCGCCTACATCGGCGATCTGTCGGTGCGCGCCGCCAAGGCCGTGGGCTACGAAAACGCCGGCACCGTGGAGTTTTTGCTCGCCGAGGGCGAGGTGTACTTCATGGAGATGAACACGCGCGTGCAGGTGGAGCACACCATCACCGAGGAAATCACCGGTATCGATATCGTCCGCGAACAGATTCGCATCGCCTCCGGGCTGCCGCTCTCGGTCAAGCAGGAAGACATCCAGCACCGCGGCTATGCGTTGCAATTTCGCATCAACGCCGAGGACCCGAAAAACAACTTCCTCCCCAGCTTCGGCAAGATCACTCGCTACTACGCGCCGGGCGGCCCGGGCGTGCGCACCGACACGGCGATCTACACCGGCTATACCATCCCGCCGTTCTACGACTCCATGTGTCTGAAGCTGGTGGTCTGGGCCCTGACCTGGGAAGAAGCCATGGACCGCGGGCTGCGCGCGCTCGACGACATGCGCCTGCAAGGGGTGAAGACCACCGCCGCCTATTACCAGGAAATCCTGCGCAATCCGGAATTTCGCAGCGGCCAGTTCAACACCAGCTTCGTCGAAAGCCACCCCGAGCTGACCAACTACTCGATCAAGCGCAAACCCGAGGAGCTGGCCCTGGCCATCGCCGCCGCCATTGCCGCCCACGCAGGCCTGTGAGGAATACCTGATGTCCAAGAAAATCACCGTCACCGATACCATCCTGCGCGATGCCCACCAGTCCCTGCTGGCGACCCGCATGCGCACCGAAGACATGCTGCCGATCTGCGACAAGCTCGACAAGGTCGGCTACTGGTCGCTGGAAGTCTGGGGCGGGGCGACCTTCGACGCCTGCATCCGCTTCCTCAAGGAAGACCCGTGGGAGCGCCTGCGCCAATTGCGCGCCGCGCTACCCAACACTCGCCTGCAGATGCTCCTGCGCGGTCAGAACCTGCTCGGCTATCGCCATTACAGCGACGACGTGGTCCGCGCGTTCGTGGCCAAGGCCGCGGCGAATGGCATCGACGTGTTCCGCATTTTCGACGCCATGAACGACGTGCGTAACCTGCGCGTCGCCATCGAAGCCGTGAAGGCCGCCGGCAAGCACGCCCAAGGCACCATCGCCTACACCACCAGCCCGGTGCACACCATCGGCGCCTTTGTTGCCCAGGCCAAGCAGATGGAAGCCATGGGCTGTGACTCGGTGGCGATCAAGGACATGGCCGGCTTGCTGACCCCTTATGCCACGGGCGAACTGGTCAAGGCGCTGAAGGCCGAGCAGTCGCTGCCGGTGTTCATCCATTCCCACGACACCGCCGGTTTGGCTGCGATGTGCCAGCTCAAGGCGATCGAGAACGGTGCCGACCATATCGACACCGCCATCTCCAGCTTCGCCTGGGGCACCAGCCATCCGGGCACCGAGTCGATGGTCGCGGCGCTCAAGGGCAGCGAGTTCGACACGGGCCTGGACCTGGAACTGCTGCAGGAAATCGGCCTGTACTTCTACGCGGTGCGTAAGAAGTATCACCAGTTCGAGAGCGAATTCACTGCGGTCGACACCCGCGTGCAGGTCAACCAGGTGCCGGGCGGGATGATTTCCAACCTCGCCAACCAGCTCAAGGAGCAGGGCGCCCTGAGCCGCATGAGTGAGGTGTTGGCCGAGATCCCACGGGTACGCAAGGACCTCGGTTACCCGCCGCTGGTGACGCCGACCTCGCAGATCGTCGGCACCCAGGCGTTCTTCAACGTGCTGGCCGGCGAGCGCTACAAGACCATCACCAACGAGGTGAAGCTGTACCTGCAGGGTGGCTACGGGGCCGCGCCGGGTGTGGTCGACGAGAAACTGCGGCGCCAGGCCATCGGCAGCGAAGAGGTGATCGACGTGCGCCCGGCCGATCTGCTCAAGCCGGAGATGGACAAGCTGCGCAAGGACATCGGCGAGCTGGCCAAGTCCGAAGAGGACGTGCTCACGTTCGCGATGTTCCCGGACATCGGGCGCAAGTTCCTCGAAGAGCGTGAAGCCGGCACCTTGACCCCGGAAATTCTGCTGCCGATTCCGCAAGCGGGTGCAGTGGCGTCGGCGGGCGGCGAGGGCGTGCCCACCGAGTTCGTCATCGATGTGCACGGCGAGAGCTACCGCGTGGATATCACTGGTGTCGGCGTGAAGAACAGCGGCAAGCGGCACTTCTACCTGTCGATCGATGGCGTGCCCGAAGAGGTGGTGTTCGAGCCACTCAACGAGTTCGTCGGCGGTGGCGGTGGCAGCAAGCGTCAACATGCCACCGAGCCGGGCCATGTGAGCACCTCGATGCCAGGCAACATCGTCGATGTGCTGGTCAAGGAAGGCGATGTGGTCAAGACCGGCCAGGCGGTGCTGATCACCGAGGCGATGAAGATGGAAACCGAAGTTCAGGCGCCGATCGCTGGCAAGGTCGCAGCCATCCATGTGGCCAAGGGCGACCGAGTGAATCCGGGCGAAGTGCTGGTGGAGATCGTCGCCGGTTAAGGCGCCGACCGTAAAAAGCTTACCTCGAGGGGGCGTCGCAGTTTGGCGCCCCCTTTTTTATGTGGTCAGTACTGGCCTCTTCGCGAGCAAGCTTTGCTCCCGCAGAGGCAACCCCTTTGGGAGCAAGGTTGCGCGTTCGGCGGCGAAGAGGCCTGGTCGGTCACCACAAATCCTATGGATCAAAACCGCAACTGCCACTGCCCGATCACCGCATGATTGCGGCTATTACTGCCCAACTCGCCGCTGTACCCCAACCCCAGACTCTGCCGCGCACTGAAGCCTACATCCAGCCCCGCTTCCACCATCAGGCTGTCCCGATCCAGCGCCGTGCCTTGCACGCTGAACGCACTGCCGCCGGCAAGAAACGCCTGCTTCGTGGATGAATCTACATCGCCATACGTGTGCCGCCAGCCCAGGCTGCCTCGTGGCGTCAGGCTGATACCGTTGTCCAGCTGAGTCAGATGAGCGAAGCGCAGGCCCAGGGTAGTGGTGACGTTGTCCTGTGTCTGGGCGTTGACGTCCATTGCCGCAGCGCCGCCTTTCTCTTGATAGCTGTTGCGGTGGTAGCGTTGGTAGCCGAGGTTGGCGAAGGGTTCGAGATTGAGGCGGCCGCTGCCCAGCGCATAGCCCAGCTCGGCGAAGGCCTGCTGGCTGTTGGCGTGATAATCGCCGCGCGGGGTGTCGTTGAAGCCACTGAAACTGACCTGGCGTTTGCTCGATCCGTCGTGACCGCTGTAGGCCGCGCCCAGGCGCAACGCCAAGGGCCCGCTGTAGTGTTGCGCGTAAACGCCCAGGTGCCAGCTGTCGATATCTCCGCTCAGGCCCGAGGCATCCAGGCCGGTTTTCGAGTAACCGCCCAGCACGCCAAGGCGCCAGTCGCTGGGTATCGCCCAGTCGGCGCCCAGCACGGCGCCGTGGGTGCGCTGCTCCACGGCGCTGCTGCCATTGCTGCCGTCGAGCTTGCCGTAGCTGCTCAGGCCTTGCAGCCATAGGCGGCCCTGGGCGTTGGGGTCGTTGAGATTGCGGGCGCTGGCGGGCACACCCGTGTCCACCAGGATCGGGGTGTCCTTGTCATCGAGGCCGACCATCAGCGCGCCGTTGCTGCTCATCGACTGCATGGCCGCCAACATGCTGCTGCCCACTTGCGCGCTGCCCGCCAGGGTCGCGGCGCCAAGGCTGGCGGTGGTGGCGCCGCTCAATTGAGTGATGGCGCTGCTGGCGGTGGCGGTGCTGGTGTTGAGCACCGCGTTATACAGCGCATTGCCCTGGCCCAGCTGACTGATGCTGCTGGCGGCGTTGCGGTCGCTGCTGTTGGTGGCGTAATTGGCGAAGGCGACATCGTTGCGTGCGTAGGCGAGGTCGACCTGGGTAGCGGTGTAGCTGAGGGTCGGGGTCAGGAATGCATAGTCGCTGGTGACTTTGCCGAAGGTGCCAGTGACCGCGCCGGCCTGCAGCACCGTGTAGTGGCTCAGCCACGGATAGTCGCCGGCGCTAGGCTGCACGGCCAGGGTCGCGCCATTGAGGTAAGCGGTACCGCCAACGCTCAACGGCGCACTGGTGCCGTCGGCATTGACGCCATAGGCGAGCGTGGCGCCGCTGTTCAGGGTCAGGTCGTGGTTGATGGTGGCGGTGCCCAGGGTGCTGTTGGTCAGCAACGTGCCATTGACGATCAGGTTGCCGACGCTGCCGCCACCGGCATACACGCCGCCGTTGTCCACAGTGAGGGTGCCCGCCACGCCGCCCTGGTTGATCAATGTGGCAGCGTTGGCGATCGCTCCGCCCTCGCTGAAGTCGCCGCTACCGGTCAGGGTCCAGGCGCCTTGATTGACCTGCAGCCATTCGAAGTTCTGGCTGGCGCCAAAGGTGCCACCACTGCCGCCAGCGGCGTCGAGGATCACCTGATCGCGGCCGGTGCCGCCGTCCACCAGGCCTGCGAAGCGCCCGCCGGTCAGTACGACGAGAGTGTCGTCGCCACCGCCAAGGCCCAACGCCAGGCCATTGCTGCCGCTGATCAAGCCACTGTTGGTGACTCTGTCCTTGTACTCGCCGACCAGATTGATACCGAAGCCGTTCAAGCCTTGGATGGTGCCTTGGTTGATGATGGTCGTCGCGCCGACACCGGCGCCGTTGCTGCCGTCGTCTACCAGAATGCCGTTGTTGGCACCGCTCACCAGCGCGCCGCTGGCGTTGAACACATAGCCGCCGCCCAGCGCGATGCCTTCGCTGCCGTTGGCGAAGCCGTTCTTGTCGACGCCGCCAGCGCCAGTGCCCTGGATGATGCCGTAGTTTTCGATGTGGCCGATGAGGTCGATGTCGACGCCGTCACCATCGCCGTTGGCCTTGAGGCCGGCATAGGCGCCAGTGATGATGCCCCAGTTGTACACCGTGCCATTGCCGTCCGAGCCATAACCCGAGCCATTGCGCCCGGTGATCTCGCCGCCCCGGAAGTTGGCCAGCGTCGCGCCGTTATCGGTGGTGATGCCATGCCGGCCGCCGCTGATGATGCCGTAGTTCTGTACCGTGACGTTGCTGGCCGTATCGATATCGATGCCGTCGTATTTTTGCTCGTCGGTGTGGCTGTCGCCTGTGGATATCTCGCCCCAGTTGAAAATCGTCGCGTTGCTGCCGGTTTTCATGCCGTCGCTGGCATCGCCACGGATCAGCGCACCGGCGTAGTTATTGACCGTGATGGCGACGCCGCCATCGCGCACCGCGTCGAGATCCAGCCCCTGGCCGGTGGAAGAATGAATGGTGCCGCGGTTGTTGAGGGTGAAGCTGCCTCCCGCGAAATTGCTGTCGATACGCAGGGCGTCGTCGTAGCCGTCGATGGTCGCTCCGCGCAAGTTGTTGATGACGTAGTTGCGCGACGACGCCTCCGAGCCGCTGCTGTCAATGGCCCGGCCAGTGGTGGATTTGATCAGGCCGGAGTTATCCACAACCACACCGGTGCCGCTGGTGGCGCCCTTGAGGCTTACCGCCTTGCTGGCGGAATAGATGATGCTGCCGGTGCTGGTGACGGTCAGGTGGTCGGAGCCGCTGAGTTCCTGCTGGGCCGTGGTGGCGGTGCTGACGGTGCCGCTGACGGCATGAACCGGACCGGCCAGAGTGGCCAAGGCAATAGCGAGGGCGAGTCGGTGCTGTGGATAAGTCATGACGACGGCTTGTTGTTGGGTGGGCCGTCTTGTATAGCGATTTAATATTACGGTTTTTTTATATAGCTGAATAATTTGCTACAAACGCTGGGTGTGGTTGAGATGCGGCTGGCGCGTTTGCGGGCAAGCCCGCTCCCACAGAGATTGCATTAACTGTGGGAGCGGGGTCTGCACGCTAAGCTTTTCAGCCCGCTACCAAGGTCGGCTGGCGGCACTCGGGCAGCGTTTTCACCTGGCCGCTCGCGGTCTGGTTGGTCTCCGATAACCAGATTTCGAAGCCGGATTCGATCATCGGCCATTGCTCGTCCATGATCGCGAACCAGGCGGTGTCGCGGTTACGGCCTTTGACCACCATGTGCTGGTGGAATACGCCCTCGGGGCTGAAGCCAAAGCGCTCGGCAGCGCGGCGCGAGCGCAGGTTGGCGTTGTCGCACTTCCATTCGACACGCCGGTACCCCAACTCGAAGGCCAGCTTGGCCAGCAGATAGACCGCTTCGGTGCCCTTTGGGGTGCGTTGCATGGGGGCGCCGAAGGCCACGTGACCGATTTCCAGACGGCCGTGGGCGGGGAAGATGGACATCAGGCTGAGGATGCCTTCGGCGTTGCCGGTGGCCACATCGACCGCGCAAAAGCCCAGCGGATCGTCGCTGATGGCATAGCCGTCGAGCCAGATATCGAACAGTTCGCGGTCCTTGAACGGGCCATACGGCAGGAAATCCCAGAACACCGGGTCGGCACCGGCGCCTTGCAGCGCCTCCCACAGGTCATCGCTATGGCGCACGGGGTCGAGCTTTTCGAGGCGCACGAAGCGTCCGGTGAGGGTGCTGGCAACAGGCTTGGGTACCGTTTTCCAGTTTAATTCTCGAGTCGACATGGAAGCTCCTGGAGGGACTGGCGAAATTGGATATAGCCCGGGCGTTCGGCGACGCGCTCGTACAGTGTAATCGCTGTGCTGTTGGTCTCGTGAGTCAGCCAGTGAACTTTGATGCAGCCATCACGCTTGGCGCTAGCGTAGACGAATTCAATCAACTGGCGACCAATACCGGTGCCGCGCACAGTAGTGTCGACGATTAGATCCTGTAGATAGCAAGAGTTCTCTATCGACCAGCAAGAACGATGATAAATGTAGTGGACCATGCCGACCGCCACCCCATCTTGCCAGGCCAGTGCGGCGTTGATCGGTTCGGCGGTGTCGAGCATGCACGCCCAGGTGACGGCCGTGACCTCGGCGGGGATGTCAGTGTTGTAGAAACGCTGGTAGGCCTGCCACAGGGGCAGCCAGTGGCTGTGGTCGGCGGCGGTGACGGGGCGGAGGGTGACGGTCATGGATTGGAATCCTTGGGGGCTGGCCGGGGGGTTTGTGTCGATGCGGAGGGCCTATTCGCGAGCACGCTCTCTGAGCCATATACCTGTAGGAGCAAGGCTTGCCCGCGAAGGCTGAGTGTCGACCTCAGTTGTCGTACCTGACACGACCTGTAGCGTGCTTCAGGCAGTTAGCATCAAAGGTTTTTCATTGCGCCAGCGAGGGCCTGATCACCGGGATCCCTACTGGCACTCAACCCGGCCTTGACCCCCTGCAAATCGGCGGTCGAACGATTCTGGCCAAGCTTGCGCTTGCCGTGCAGGCGAGCAATCGGGATGGAAAACCCGACGATGGCCCTGAGCATGCCGTCGATGTAGTCCGCTGGCGCATCGCTGACCGACCACGGCTGCGCCTGGCGCGCTTCATGGCGGTCGGTCAGGCCACTGACTACCTGCAGCAAGCGCTGCGCATCGGTGAATACTTCGGCCTGGCCGTAAGCGTGCACGGTCTCGTAGTTCCAGGTCGGCACCACCTTGCCGTGCTCGGCCTTGGCCGCATAAAACCCGGGGCTGATATAGGCATCCACGCCAGGGAAGATCACCATCACCTCACCTGCGGCCAACGCCCGCCAGTGCGGATTGGCCCGCGCCAGATGCCCGTGCAAGGTGCCGAACTCACCGGCATCCGGCTCCAGCAACAGCGGTATGTGGCTGGCCTCGAGGCCATCCGGCCCATGGCTGACCAGGATCGCCAGGCGCGTGGCGAGGATATGCCCGTGCAGCTCGGGCAGAGAGTCGAGGCGAAACGCAGCGGGCGTGTACATGGCGTGATTCCTGTGACGGATGCATTCATCCTAGGCATGATATTGGCCTTGTCCAAGATCCATTAATTGCTATTTAGCCAGGTCCAATCGTTTATGGTCAGCCCCGTCGCTCTGCCCTTCGATCCCTCCGGCATTCAGCTCGACCGTCGCCAAGGGCTCAGCCGTCAGCTGTACCAGGCGCTGCGCACGCGCGTGCTCGAGGGCAAACTCGGCTGTGGCACACGAATGCCGGCCAGCCGCGACCTGGCCAAGGCCCTGGGCATATCGCGTAACAGCGTGGTGCGCGCCTATGATCAGCTATATGCCGAAGGCTTTATCGAGGGACGGGTAGGGGACGGAACCTATATCGCCGAAATAGTGACGCAGATAGCGTCAAGTGGCAGTGCCACAAAAAAACTATCCACAAATATATCCACAGGGTTAAGCACAGGCTTATCCCCAGGGTTATCCACAAAAGTGGCCCCTTTGACTGTGGATTCATACAGTTCAGCGTTGCAAACCCAGTGCGCCAGACGCTTGGATAATCACCACGTTGCCAATCCACGAGGCGGAGAACCTGGTGCATTTCGCGTGGGGATTCCAGCCTTCGATCTGTTCCCTTTCGACGTTTGGGCCAAGCTGCACGGGGCTTTCTGGCGCAAGGCCGATCTTGCCCGACTGGGCTATGGCGACCCGGCGGGGGATGCACGGTTACGCGAGCTGATCGCCGCTTACCTGCGCAGCTCCCGAGGCTTGCAGTGCACACCTGAGCAGATTCTGATCACCTGTGGTGCACAGCAGGCAATAAGCGTTTGTGCACAGCTGCTGATCGAGCCCGGCGACAGTGTCGCTGTGGAAAACCCGGGCTACCGGGCTGCCATTCACGCGCTGGCCAATGCCGGGGCGCGGCTGCACGGTGTAGCGGTGGATGAAGAGGGCTTCGACACCGCGCAACTCGACGCGTTGGACGATTGCCGCCTGGCCTACGTGACGCCCGCCCATCAATACCCTACGGGCGTGACGCTGAGCCTGAGCCGCCGGCTGGCCCTGCTGGAGTGGGCGCAGCGGCGCAACGGCTGGATCATCGAGGATGACTACGACGGCGAATATCGCTACAGCGGTGCCCCGTTGGCACCCCTGGCGGCACTGGATCGGCACGGGCGCGTGTTGTACGTGGGCACGTTCGGCAAAGTGGCGTTCCCGGCGTTGCGCCTGGGTTATCTGGTGTTACCGCCAGCCTTGGTGCAGACCTTCGTCCGGCGCCTGGGTGTAGAGGGTCGCAGCCTGGAAATCGGCAGCCAGGCGGTAATGGCGCAATTTATCGCCGACGGTCATTTTCAACGGCACATCCGCCGGATGCGCCGGGCCGCGTTGAGTCGCCGTGATACCTTGCTGGCGCATTGGCCAGCGGATATCGCCGGGTGCGGGCCCCTGCCTGAGGTGTCGGCAGGATTGCATGTGAAAGTGCCTGTGGATAACCCTGAGCGGGAGCGCGAATTGCTGGATAAGGCGGCTGCGGTGGGGGTTGAGATGACGCCGCTCGCAAGTTATTGGCTGCCGGGCAGTGGTGTGGACAAGAGTGGGCTGGTGCTTGGTTTTGCGGCGGTGCCGGAACCGGCGATTCGTGAGGCGCTGGGCAAGTTGGATAAAGCTTGGCGCTGAAACGATTTGAATCACTCTAGCGCTCTATCTCGCGAACCCTCGACGCTTTTCGGATTCGAACCCTCTTGTGCGCATTGGCGCCCAGGCTCTTCCAACAGGATTTAACGCATGCCGGAAATGATCGTCAAAAAGCTTCTATTGGTTCGCAAGACCGTGACCTACATCGGCTGGTCGTTGTTCTGGCTGCTGATCTGGGACGTGATTGTCACCGTCGATTTCATGCTGTTTCTGGAGCGTAAGTACACGTTGCCAGCGCTGCCCTTGACACTGCTGGGTTCGGCGCTGGTGGTGCTGACCAGTTTTCGTAATTCGAGTGCCTACAACCGTTGGTGGGAAGCCCGCACGCTGTGGGGCGCGCTGGTCAACAACTCGCGCAGTTTCGCGCGGCAGATTCTTACCCTGATCGACGATGATCACGGCATCAACCCGGTCAAGGCGACCTTGCTGCGCCGCCATGTGGCCTATGTGAAGTGTCTGTCGGCGCACCTCAAGGGCCGGCCATGCGATGAAGAGGTGCTGCAATACATTTCAGCGCAGGAATTCGCCAAGGCGCAGACCACCAATAACTTCCCCAACGATTTGCTCAACAGCTCGGCCGCCTTGCTGGTCAAGGAGTACCGCGCCGGACGCCTGGACAGCATCCGCATGGCCAGGCTCGAGTCGACGCTAGTGGAAATTTCCAACTGCCAGGGCGGCATGGAGCGTATCGCCAACACGCCATTGCCCTATCCCTATGTGATGTTCCCGAAGCTGTTCATCACCCTGTTCTGCATCATCGTGCCGATCGGGCTGGTGGAAACGCTGGGTTGGTACACGCCGCTGGCCTCCACCGTTGTGGGTTTCATGCTGCTGGCAATCGAGAAGATCGGCAGCGCGCTGCAAAGCCCGTTCCTGGCCAGCGAGCACGAAATCCAGATGACCGCTCTGTGTCAGAACATCGAGAAAAACCTCGACTCGATGCTGCGCGACGCCCAGGACGAGCGGTTGCCGGCGTTGGTGTGATCAAGGCGTGAAGACGGACTTGAGACCACCCTCACCGGAGAGGGCTTCTCCCGATCAACCCAGCAGTTCACCACACAGATCCAGCTCTACCAAACGGCGCACCTCGTCGAAGCTCAAGCCCACGCCCAGCAAGCCATGCAGCTTGCCCAAGGCGGCCTCGCGGGTCATGCCGCCGCCCGATAGCACACCTACATCGCGCAGGCGTGCGCCGGCTTCATACACATCCAGCTCCACGCCGCCTTCATGGCATTGAGTGATCGCCACCACGATGATGCCGCGGTTGCGCGCGTTGCGCAGGGCTTCGATGAACAGGCTGTTGTCGCTCGGGCCGGTGCCGCTGCCGAAGCATTCGAGTATCAGCGCCTGGATGCCGCTGTCGAGTACCGCCTGCAGCAGGCGCACGTCGAAGCCCGGTACCAGTGGGAGTACGCCGACTTTGGCCTGGGCCTTGGGCTGGCGGTAGTCGAGCTGGCTCGGCAGGGCGCCGACGGCTGTGCCGCCGCCATTGCGTTGCAGGGCGCGGAACGGGTGGCGGCCGAAGCTGCGGATCTTGGCGCAGCGGCTCGGTGGCAGCAGTTCGCCATGGAAATACAGCTGCACGCCAGCGGGTTGGCCTGCGCCAAGGGCCAGCAGGGCGCCATTAAGGTTTTCCCAGGCGTCGCTATCCGCCGCGCCGGCCGGCAGCATGGCGCCGGTGAACAGTACCGGGGCGGGCAAACCCAGCAGTTGGAAGCTCAAGGCGGCGGCGCTGTAGGCCAGGGTGTCGGTGCCGTGCAGCACCAGGACAGCATCGCACTTGTCTACCAGCACGGCATGCACGATGGCTTCGCGCAGCAGCTGCCAGTACGCGGGCGACATATTGGCACTGTCGATCAGTGGCAGCAGTTCGAGGAAGGTCCAGTGCGGCACCTGCAGTTCAGGCTGGGCATCCAGTTGCGCGCGCATCCGCGCCTCGAAGCCCGAGGCCGGGGCGAGGCCGTTGGCGCTGGCCTGCATGCCGATGGTGCCTCCGGTATAGAGAACCTTGATGTGTTGCGCGGGAGAGGTCATGGCCAGTCCTGTTTGTATTGGTTGTTGGATTGGGAGCCAATCCAGGGTCGATCTTGGAATTTTGTGCAAGTTTCGCCGGCGAAGAGGCCCTCGGCAGCCCCGTGATTCTCGCACAGTGAATAAAAAAAGGGCCCGCAGCCAGAAGCTGCGAGCCCTCAAAAGGTGAGAGGTGTCTAGTCTCTCGACCTGGTGAGCAGTGCCGGCATCAGGCCTTGAGAGGAACCAGACGCGGCGCGATCATGTTTTCCGGGCGCAGGATGTCGGCGAGCATGACGTCGTCGAGCAGGCCTTCTTCGCGCACCAGTTCCAGCACGCCGCGGCCACTTTCAAGAGCGATACGGGCGATGCGGGTGGCGTTTTCATAGCCGATGTAGGGGTTGAGCGCGGTGACCAGGCCAATGGAGTGCTCGACCAGCTCGCGGCAGCGTTGCTCGTTGGCGGTGATGCCGACGATGCAGTGCTCGCGCAGCATGTCCATGGCGCGTTGCAGCAGGCGGATCGAGTCGAAGATCTTGTAGGCGATCAGCGGTTCCATGACGTTGAGCTGCAATTGCCCGCCTTCGGCGGCGATGGTCAGGGCCAGGTCGTTGCCCATGATTTCGAAGGCGCACATGTTCACCGCCTCCGGAATCACCGGGTTGACCTTGCCCGGCATGATCGAGCTGCCTGGCTGACGCGCCGGCAGGTTGATTTCGTTGATGCCGGTACGCGGGCCGCTGGACAGCAGGCGCAGGTCGTTGCAGATCTTCGACAGCTTGACCGCAGTACGCTTGAGCATGCCCGAGAACAGCACGAAGGCGCCCATGTCGGAGGTTGCTTCGATCAGGTCGGCAGCCGGTACCAGCGGTTGGCCGCTGATGGTCGCCAGGCGCGACACGGCCAGGTACTGGTAGCCCGGGTCGGCGTTGATGCCGGTGCCGATCGCGGTGCCGCCCAGGTTCACTTCGGTGAGCAGTTCCGGGGCCAGGGTGCGCAGGCGGTTGAGGTCTTCGGTCAGGGTCGTGGCGAAGGCACGGAATTCCTGGCCGAGGGTCATCGGCACGGCGTCCTGCAGCTGGGTGCGGCCCATCTTCAGTACGTGGGCGAACTCGACACCCTTGGCTGCGAAGGCCTGGATCAGGCTGTCGAGGCTGGCCAGCAGCGCGTCATGGCCCAGCAGCAGGCCCAGGCGGATGGCGGTCGGGTAGGCGTCGTTGGTCGACTGCGCCATGTTCACGTCGTTGTTGGGGTGCAGGTACTGGTACTCACCCTTGTTGTGGCCCATCGCCTCAAGGGCGATGTTGGCGATCACTTCGTTGGCATTCATGTTGGTCGAAGTGCCAGCACCGCCTTGAATCATGTCCACCACGAATTGGTCGTGGAAATCACCGCGAACCAGGCGCGCACAGGCTTCGCTGATGCCGGCATGCTTGGCCGTGCTCAGGTGGCCGAGCTGATGGTTGGCATCGGCGGCCGCCTGTTTGACCATCGCCAGTGCTACCACCAGCTTGGGGTAGTGCGACAGCGGCACGCCGGACAAGCGGAAGTTGTTCACTGCTCGCAGAGTCTGAATGCCGTAATAGGCTTCGGCGGGTACTTCGAGAACGCCAAGCAGGTCTTTTTCGATGCGCGATGATGCAGCGGAGGACATGATAGATATAGTCTCGGACTAGGGGCCGGTGAGCACCGGAGTGGCGCCAATACTAGGCTGGCGCGGATTTGAGCTCCAATGCTGTTGCACGCTAAGCTATGCACAATCGGCATAATGTTGATGTGACGACAGTCTTTGATCGGACGTGTGAGGCAAGCGCAACCATGAACCTCGAAAGCAAGTGGCTTGAAGACTTCAGTGCCCTGGCGGCCACGCGCAGTTTCTCCCAGGCGGCGGAGCGCCGCTTTGTCACTCAGCCGGCGTTCAGCCGGCGAATCCGCAGCCTTGAAGCAGCACTGGGCCTGACGCTGGTGAACCGCTCGCGCACCCCGGTGGAGCTGACCGAGGCGGGGCAGTTGTTTCTGGTCACGGCGCGCACGGTGGTCGAGCAGCTCGGTGAAGTGCTGCGCCATTTGCACCACCTCGAAGGTGGTCAGGGCGAAGTCATGCAAGTGGCAGCGGCGCATTCGCTGGCCCTGGGGTTTTTCCCGCGCTGGATCGCGCAGCTGCGCAACGAGGGCCTGAACATCGCCACGCGGCTGGTGGCGACCAATGTCGGCGATGCCTTGCATGCCCTGCGCGAGGGCGGCTGCGACCTGATGCTGGCGTACTACGATCCGGATGCGGCGCTGCAGATGGACCCGGAAATCTTCCCGTCGCTGCACCTGGGGCAGACCGAGATGCTGCCGGTGTGTGCCGCCGCAGCCGACGGCCAGCCACTGTTCGAGCTGGAGGGCGAGGGCAGCGTGCCGTTGCTGGCCTACAGCGCGGGGGCGTTTCTCGGTCGTTCGGTGAGCCTGCTGCTGCGTCAGCATAAGTTGCGCTACACCACGGTGTACGAGACAGCCATGGCCGACAGCCTGAAGAGCATGGCGTTGGAGGGGTTGGGTATCGCCTGGGTACCGCGGCTCAGCGTCTCGGCCGAACTGGGCCGTGGCGAGCTGGTGCAGTGCGGCGGAGCGCAGTGGCAAATCCCGCTGGAGATTCGCCTCTACCGCTGCGCGCTGATGCGCAATGCGCAAGTGCGGCTGCTGTGGCGCAAGCTGGAGGCGGCGAGCGCTGGAGCTTGAGCCTGTATGGGCTCGGCTGACAGTCGGTATCGCCCGGGTGGGCGAGCAGGCTAAAAACTTTATCTGTGCTAATGGTGGCTATGAAGCAGCACCGGGGGCGGAGTTCGATTCGCGGTCCCGAGAACAGGTAGATATAGGGGGCGCAGGTGCAAAACTGGAGATCAGTCACTGCCCCTGCGCGTAGGCTGCGATGCTCAGGTACGCCTGACTCGGCTTGAGGCTGAAAGCGCAGGCGCAGGGGCGGCATCAAGGGAATTGGATCAAGTGCTCGCCGATCAAGTCCTCGTTGGCTTCGCTGAACGCATTGCAATGGGCTTTAATCGGGTTGCGCCACGCCATGAAGGAATCGCACAGGCTCCAACCGCTCTTGGCGTTCTCATGGGTAGCACCGAACATGTGGCCCAGTTCATGGGCAACGTTGCTGTAGGCAGTGAGCGAGGCGATGCCGGCATTGTGCAAGTGAGAGGTCAGGCCGTGGGTCTCAGCATTCATCGGGTCGGTGGTCAACAGCAGAGCTTTCTGCAACTGGCCATTTCCTGGCTTTTCGTTCGCCTGGAAGTGCCAGCGGGTGAGTTTGGTGATCTCGTTGAGCAGTTCCGAATTGTTGTCGTTGCGATAGTTCATCGTGGTGACGTCGTTCGGCTCGGTGATGTATTCGAATTCCACTTCACGACCGCTGATATCGGTCATGGCTTTTTCCCAGTGCGATAAATAGTCCTTGTGCAGCTGTTCCGTAGATAACGTCACGTCCTGATGGACGAACAGCGTGATCTGCAGGGGTTGAGGTCTGGCGAATGCCTGGCCGGCGATCATGCTCAACGAGACGAGCGCGGTAATGGCAAGATAGCGGGCTTTTGCGAAATTTTTCATGGTGGGTTCTTCCTTGAGTATAGGTTGAGGCAGGCGCTTCCATCACGCGCGACTGCCGTCTTATTAGGCGCCTTCAACTCGACAGTAGGCATACAGACACATTTCCCCGGTGCGCCGGATGGGGGGCGTATCTGCCCGAAACTTGCGCTATACTGCGCGGCCTTTGGCCGGTTCGACCGGCCTTAAATCGCATAACAAGCCACGCTGGTTTCCCCGCGTGGCTTGTTGTTTTTTGACGCGCCTGCGGGCGCCCAAGAGAAAGAGGCTCGACGATGAGTGCACTGGTTGGCGTGATCATGGGCTCCAAGTCCGATTGGTCCACCCTTAGCCACACCGCCGACATGCTGGACAAGCTCGGCATTCCGTTCGAGGTCAAGGTGGTCTCCGCCCACCGCACTCCGGACCTGCTGTTCCAGTACGCCGAGGAAGCCGAAGCCCGTGGGCTTGAGGTGATCATCGCCGGCGCCGGTGGTGCGGCTCACCTTCCGGGCATGTGCGCGGCCAAGACGCACCTGCCGGTGCTCGGTGTGCCGGTGCAGTCGTCCATGCTCTCGGGTGTCGATTCGTTGCTGTCCATCGTGCAGATGCCTGCGGGCGTGCCGGTCGCTACTCTGGCGATCGGCAAGGCTGGCGCCATCAATGCCGCGCTGTTGTCGGCGAGCATCCTGGGCGCCAAGCACCCGCAATTCCACGTCGCGCTCAAGCAGTTCCGTGTCGAGCAGACGGATACCGTCCTGGACAATCCAGACCCGCGCCAGGCCTGAAGTGGGCAACATGAGGTTCGCAGTATGAAGATCGGTGTTATCGGTGGCGGCCAGCTGGGCCGCATGCTGGCCCTGGCGGGTACTCCGTTGGGCATGAATTTCGCGTTTCTCGACCCCGCCCCGGACGCCTGCGCCGCTTCGCTGGGCGAGCACCTGCGTGCCGACTATGGCGATCAGGATCACTTGCGCCAACTGGCCGACGAAGTTGACCTGGTGACCTTCGAGTTCGAAAGCGTGCCGGCTGAAACCGTCGCTTTCCTCTCGCAGTTCGTGCCGGTCTACCCGAGCGCCGACGCCTTGCGTATCGCCCGCGATCGCTGGTTCGAGAAGAGCATGTTCAAGGACCTGGGTATTCCCACCCCGGCCTTCGCCGACATCCAGTCCCAGGCCGATCTTGACGCTGCGGTGGCCACCATCGGCCTGCCTGCGGTACTCAAGACCCGCACCCTGGGCTACGACGGCAAGGGCCAGAAGGTCCTGCGCAGCGCGGCCGACGTGGTCGGTACTTTTGCCGAGCTCGGCGGCGTTGCCTGCCTGCTTGAGGGCTTCGTGCCGTTCACGGGTGAAGTGTCGCTGATCGCCGTGCGCGCCCGTGATGGCGAGACGCGCTTCTACCCGCTGGTGCACAACACCCATGACAACGGCATCCTGCGCCTGTCGATCGCCAGCACCGACCATCCGCTGCAGGCGTTGGCCGAGGACTACTCGGCCCGGGTGCTGGAAAAACTCGATTACGTAGGCGTCATGGCGTTCGAGTTCTTCGAAGTCGACGGCGGCCTCAAGGCCAACGAGATCGCCCCGCGCGTGCACAACTCCGGGCACTGGACCATCGAAGGCGCCGAGTGCAGCCAGTTCGAGAACCACTTGCGCGCGGTGGCCGGTTTGCCGCTGGGTTCTACCGCCAAGCTGGGCGAGAGCGCGATGCTCAACTTCATCGGCGAAGTGCCGTCGGTGAGCAGCGTCATCGCCCTTGAAGACTGCCACCTGCATCACTACGGCAAGGCCTTCAAGGCCGGACGCAAGGTCGGCCATGCCACTCTGCGCAGCGCCGATCTGGCCACGTTGCAGCAACGGATCGCGGCGGTCGAAGCGCTGATCGGCGACTGATGGCTGTGGTTTTATAGCCTTCACCTACAAACCCGGCGCGCTGCCGGGTTTGTCATATTTGAACCATTGCAATGGGTTACCCTCTGATTGCAGGACGCCAACGCCCATCGGGAGTTGATCATTTCAATTTTTATGCAGAGGTATTCACATGGGCATCATCGGCACTATTTTCATCGGTTTGATCGTTGGTCTGATCGCGCGCTTTCTCAAGCCAGGCGATGACAGCATGGGCTGGATCTTGACCATCCTGCTGGGTATCGGTGGTTCGCTGGTAGCGACCTACGGTGGGCAGGCACTGGGCATCTACCGCGCGGGCGAGGGTGCTGGCTTCATCGGTGCAGTGGTCGGCGCGATCATCCTGCTCGTTGTCGTTGGGCTGATTCGCAGGAAGTAATCGGCGAGGCAAGTTGCTGGATCTGCTTTGTCAGGCTGGGCCTCTTCGCCGCCGAACGCGCAACCTTGCTCCCACTGGCGCCGCCGGCTCGGCTGGCATTATGGGAGCAAGGTTGCGCGTTCGGCGGCGAAAGAGTCCGTCCAGACACTCCAAATTACCCTGCTGCACAATCGCCCCTCGCAACGCTAGAATCCCTCTCCCAACCCTCTCTTCCCGAGCCCTCGATGCGCCGTATTCTCCTGATCTCCTTGCTGCTCGGCTGCTGCGGGCTGGCCAGTGCCGCCGAACCGCCGGAAACCGACTGGCTGGCGCTGATGCCCAAGTCGGATCAAAAGGCGCTGGAAGACATGCCCGACATCACCCATAACACCCCGGAAGGGGATGGCAACTTCACCCACAAGGGTGGGCTCAAGCAGAGCAAGGGCTTGCCAGCGGTGATGTACTCGACCAAGACGGTCGCGGCGATGGATGGCAAGAACATCCGCATCGGCGGCTATCCGGTGCCGCTGGAAACCGACGCCAAGGGCCGCAGCACGCTGTTCTTCCTCGTGCCGTACCCCGGCGCCTGCATTCATGTGCCGCCACCGCCGCCTAACCAGATGGTGCTGGTGCGTTATCCCAAGGGGCTCAAGCTCGATGACATCTACACGCCGCTGTGGGTGATCGGGGGCTTGAAGGTGGAGAAGGTCAGCAACGACCTGGCCGATGCGGCCTACGCGTTGGATGCCTCGAAGGTGCGAGTGGTGGAGGATGCGGATCTGTGATGGCCGTTGGGCGTGTGCCGGCAGGCTCGACCTCTCCCACAGAGTCGACTGGACTGCAGTCGTACACGTGTGGGAGCAAGGCTTGCCCGCGAAGGGGTCGGGCCTGCTGTAGACAAGTCCAGGTCCGCCTACAACGCCTCGCTGGCGATCGCCACACTCATGGTGTGTTCGGCACCCGGCGCCAGGGTGACGACATCGTCCAACACGTTGGCGGTCTCGATGCAGAACATCTGTTGCCAGCCATCGTTGGCCATGTCGTCCAGGTTGGCGGCGCGGTCGATCCAGGGATTCCAGATGACGGCGTTCTTCGAACCACTCGGGCTCAGCACGATGCGTCGATTGCGCTGCGGATCCTCGATCGTCAGTTTCTCCGGCGTAGCCAGGTAGACGCGGTCGGTTTCACCGGTCACTTTAAGCGGGCCGGTCTGGCTGCGCTGCTCCCAGTCCTCGACCCCGACGGTTTCCATGTAGCTCAGCCCGGCGACGCTCTCGACACTGATCTGGCGCACATCGCCGACCGAGAAATAACTATGCAGGGCCTGACTGAAGACCAGTGTCTGGGCGCCGATATTGCGGGTGGTAAGGCTCAACTTCAGGCTGTCGCCCATGACGATGGTCAGGCTTAACGCGGCCGGGTGATCCCAGCCCGGGAATCCTTGCTCGGCCTGGGGCAAGGTCAACTCGATGCGCACACCGGCTTCGGTATCTTCGATGCCTTTGAGCGTCCACTCCAAGGTACGGACCAAGCCATGTGCGGTCGGCGCTTCGTCGCTGACGCGCATGGCTTGCACCGCCTGCGGGTTTTTCGCCAGGTTGCCGAACCACGGCCAGCATACTGGCACGCCAGCCCGGACCGCCTTGCCCTTGATGAAGTGCGACTGGTCGTTCAACCAGATCAGCGGCGGCTGCCCAGTGCGGGTATAGCTGACTACCTGCGCGCCTTGGGCGAGCACCAACAACTCGGCTTGGCCATCATTGATCTGCCAGCCGTGCAATTCACCCAGCGTAATCTCTTTAACCTGGTGCTTGGACATACCTGTCTTCTCGCTCATGAGCCATGGATGTGGAATGGACCGTCATCCGCGGCTCAAGTTTAACGTCCGCGCATGACTGGGAGGCCTCAGCGTCGCGGCGGCACCGAGCGGGTGCGACCGCTGCCGTCAATGGCGACGAACACGAACACCGCTTCGGTGACCTTGCGCCATTCGCTGGACAGCGGGTCATCGCTCCACACTTCGACCATCATCTGGATCGAGCTGCGGCCGATCTCCAGCGTCTGGGTATAGAAGGACAACTGCGCGCCCACCGCGACCGGGACCAGGAACGCCATGCGGTCGATGGCTACGGTGGCCACACGCCCGCCTGCGACCTTGCTGGCCATCGCGGTGCCGGCGAGGTCCATCTGGGCCACCAGCCAGCCGCCAAAAATGTCGCCGAAGCCGTTGGTTTCCCGCGGCAGGGCGGTGATCTGCAAGGCCAGGTCGCCTTGGGGAATCGGATCTTCTTGTTCGAGTTCAATCATGCCTGGGGTCCCTCTGACCCGTGACGCTTCACTGGTTGGCGTGGTTGATCTACGCCTCGAAATCGGTTCGACAGCCATACTACGCTGCTTTTGTAACGAGACGCGCCAGGATAACTCTGCGAAATCGACTATGGGCCGACCGTAGCGGCGCTTTCGCACAATTGCCTGCAAGAACAATCTGTAACAAAACTAGTTCGAACACCGCCCAGTATATCGGCGCAATGCGGTGACAACGACCGCCAGAAAGCGATTTTGACCGTTTGGCGGCAGTTCTATGTGGTTTTCCGTAGCAATTTGCTATCGTGCGCCACCTGCCAGCCGTAATCAGCCCTGAACCGGGGTTGAAGATCTATCGAATAAGAGACGTTTTCTGATGAATTCCGTGCCTTCGAGTGTCGCGCAGCCCTCGCGACCGCTGACCCGCAATGATTACAAGACGCTGTCGTTGTCCGCACTGGGCGGTGCGCTCGAGTTTTACGACTTCATCATCTTCGTGTTTTTCGCCGCAGTCGTCGGCCAGCTGTTTTTCCCGGCCGACATGCCGGATTGGCTGCGCCTGATGCAGACCTTCGGGATCTTCGCTGCCGGCTACCTGGCGCGGCCGCTAGGCGGCATCGTCATGGCGCACTTCGGCGACCTGCTGGGGCGCAAGAAGATGTTCACCCTGAGCATCTTCATGATGGCTGTGCCGACGCTGATCATGGGCCTGCTGCCGACCTATGCGCAGATCGGTATGTGGGCACCGATCCTGCTGTTGTTGCTGCGCGTGATCCAGGGCGCGGCCATTGGTGGTGAAGTGCCGGGCGCCTGGGTGTTCGTGTCCGAGCACGTGCCGGCGCGCAACATCGGCTATGCCTGCGGCACGCTGACCTGCGGCCTGACCTCGGGGATTCTGCTGGGCTCGCTGGTGGCCACGGCCATCAACACGATCTACCTGCCTACCGAAGTGATCGATTTCGCCTGGCGTATCCCGTTCCTGCTGGGCGGCGTATTCGGCCTGGCGTCGGTGTACCTGCGCCGGTGGCTGCATGAAACGCCGGTGTTCGCCGAGCTGCAGCAGCGCAAGGCGCTGGCGGCAGAGGTTCCGCTCAAAGCGGTATTGCGCGATCACCGGGGGGCGGTGGTGGTATCGATGCTGCTGACCTGGTTGCTGTCCGCAGGCATCATCGTGGTCATTCTGATGACCCCCACCGTGTTCCTGCAGAAGATGCTGGGGTTCACGCCCAGCCTGGCGCTGCAAGCCAATAGCGTCGCAATCGTGTTCCTGAGCATCGGTTGCATCGCCGCCGGCGCCCTGGCGGACCGTGTCGGTGCGGGCAAGGTCTTCACCGTGGGCAGCCTGGCCCTGGGCGTGTCGTCGTGGGTCATGTATCACAGCCTGCAGTCGCACCCGGACTGGCTGTTCCCGCTGTATGGCCTCACTGGCCTGCTGGTCGGCGTGATCGGTGCGGTGCCTTACGTGATGGTCAAGGCTTTCCCGCCGGTGGTTCGTTTCACCGGGTTGTCGTTTTCCTACAACCTGGCGTACGCGATCTTCGGCGGCCTGACGCCGATGGTGGTGACCTGGCTGCTCAAGGACTACCCCATGGCATTGGCGTATTACGTGGCGGGTATCTGCGTGATCGGCTTTTGCGTTGGTCTGTACCTGTTGGCCAAAAAGCGCTGATAACGCTGTCAGGCAGATGTACACCTGACCTTGTTCGAGTAGGCGCTGCCCGCGAAGCTTCGTGGGCAGCGCCTACTCCCACAGGAGGTAGGGTGGTTTTCGGTATCGTCATCTGTCTGTCACATTACTTTCATACAGTGCCCCCGTCCTTTTCTGTCAGGAGCACGGCATGACTCTCACGCGACTGCTGGCAGCCTTCACGTTGGTCTTCGCCACGGCCAATGCCATGGCCGCAGTAGACCCGAGCATCCCCGCCTATGTGAAGACCACCGGCGTCTCCGGCAATCTCTCCAGCGTCGGCTCCGATACTCTCGCCAACCTCATGACCCTGTGGGCCGAGGCGTATAAACGGCAGTACCCCAACGTCAATATCCAGATCCAGGCCGCAGGCTCCTCTACCGCGCCACCGGCCTTGACCGAAGGCACTGCAACCATCGGCCCCATGAGCCGGCGCATGAAGGACATCGAACTGCAAGCGTTCGAGCAAAAGTACGGCTATAAGCCCACGGCCATCCCAGTGGCAGTCGATGCGCTGGCGGTGTTCGTGCACAAGGACAATCCCATCGACGGCCTGACCCTGCAACAGCTCGACGCGATCTTCTCCGTCACCCGCCTGTGCGGTGCCAGGGCCGATGCCAAGACCTGGGGCGAACTGGGCGTCAGCGGCGATCTGGCCAGCAAACCGGTGCAGCTGTTCGGGCGCAACTCGGTGTCTGGCACCTACGGTTTTTTCAAGGAAGAAGCCCTGTGCAAGGGCGACTTCAAGGCCAACGTCAACGAACAGCCCGGCTCAGCCTCGGTGGTGCAGGCCATCAGCAACTCCCTCAACGGCATCGGCTATTCCGGCATCGGCTACCAGACCGCCAGCGTGAAAATGGTGCCCCTGGCGAGAAAGGCCGGCGAACCCTTTGTCGAAGACAACGAAACCAACGCCCTCAATGGCACCTACCCGCTGGCGCGCTACCTCTATGTGTATGTGAACAAGGCGCCGAACAAGCCGCTGGCGCCCCTGGAAGCCGAGTTCGTCAAACTGGTACTGTCGCAGACGGGTCAGACGGTGGTGGTCAAAGATGGCTATATTCCGCTGCCCGCCAAAGTGGTGACCAAGGCGTTGACCGACCTGGGCCTTTAGCGCGAGCTCGGCAAGGCCAGGCTGTCTTCGTGCTGTCACATTTCAGTAACTTTAACGTCATAAGATGTGCGCGCATGATCCAGCCGGCCTACCCTAGATGAAATTGACCCCTCCCAAGCTGGACGAAGCCCCAGCGCGCATCGATTTCAACACGCCGCAGCTCAAGCGCAAGCGTCGGTTGCGCGCGCTGAACGACCGGCTGACCCGCTGGTACGTGAGCATCGGTGGCCTGGCCGTGCTGGCGGCCATTACGCTGATCTTCTTCTATCTGGCCTACGTGGTGCTGCCGCTGTTCAAGGGCGCCGAATTGCAGGCCAGAGCGCCGCTCAGCCCGGCCTGGCTGCAAGATGCCGGCAAACCGCTGCTGATCAACCTCGAAGAGCAGAACCTGGCCGGCATGCGGGTGTCCGATCGCGGCGAGGTGGTGTTCTTCGATACCCAATCGGGCGCCGAATTGCGCCGCGTGGCGCTGCCGATCCCGGCGGGCGTCAGCATTACCTCCCTGGGCCGCGACCAGCCCGGTGCGGCGAGGGTGGTGGTGGGACTGTCCAACGGTCAGGCGCTGGTGTTCCATCACAGCTACAAGGTCACCTACCACGACGACATCAAGGCCGTTGAGCCGGCCATCGATTACCCCTATGGCGCCGCTGCGCTGGTGCTCGACGAGCAAGGTCGGGCGCTGGATCATGTCAGTATCAACGCCACCGACAGCAGGCTGATCCTGGCGGCCTCGTCGGGCTCGCAGCTATTCGTGCAGTCCCTGGTCCTCGCCGACAACCCGCTCACCGGCCAGTCGTCCCAAACCCAGGCGCGCATCGAGCTGCCGAACATGCCTGAAGCGGTCAAGGCGATCTTCGTCGACCCGCGCCAGCAATGGCTGTACGTGGTCAACGGTCGCGCTCAGGTGGATGTTTTCAACCTTACCGATCGCACCCTCAATGGCCGCTACAAGCTGCTCGAAGACGCCAATGCGCAAGTAACCGCCAGCGCCCAGCTGGTGGGCGGTGTGTCGCTGATGATCGGCAGCTCCAAGGGCGGCATCGGCCAATGGTTCATGGCCAGGGACACCGACGGCGAACCGCGCCTGAGCCATATCCGCGACTTCCAGCTGGGCAGCAGCGCGATCCTGCAGATCAACCCCGAGCAGCGGCGCAAGGGGTTTCTGGCCCGAGATGCCGCGGGAAATCTGGGGGTGTTCCACAGCACCGCGCACCGCACCCTGCTGATCGAGCCGGTGGCCGCCGACGCGGATTGGCTGGCATTGTCGCCGCGCGCCAATCAGGTGATGATCGAGGCCGGGCACCGTTTGCGGCCGATGAGCCTCGACAACCCGCACCCGGAAGTGTCGTGGAGCGCTTTGTGGGACAAGGTCTGGTACGAGCACTACGACGCGCCCGAGTACGTCTGGCAGTCAACCGCCGCCAACAGTGATTTCGAGCCCAAGCTGAGCCTCGCGCCGCTGGCGTTCGGCACCCTCAAGGCGGCGTTCTACGCCATGCTCATGGCGGCGCCGCTGGCCATTGCCGCGGCCATCTACACCGCGTACTTCATGGCGCCGAGCCTGCGCCGCAAGGTCAAACCGGTCATCGAACTGATGGAGGCCATGCCCACGGTGATCCTCGGCTTTTTTGCCGGGTTGTTTCTGGCGCCCTATCTGGAAGGCCATCTCCCCGGTATTTTCAGTGTTTTCCTGCTCACCCCTCTCGGCATCCTGCTGGCCGGCTTTGCCTGGTCGGCGCTGCCGGCCTCCTTGCGTTTGCGGGTACCGGCGGGCTGGGAGGCGGCCATCCTCATACCGGTGATCCTGGCGGTGGCCTGGTTCGCGCTGTTCATGAGCCCGTACCTCGAGGCCTGGCTGTTCGCTGGCGACATGCGTCAGTGGATCACCGCCGACCTGGGCCTGAGCTTCGATCAGCGCAATGCTTTGGTGGTAGGGATCGCCATGGGCTTTGCGGTCATCCCGACGATCTACTCGATTGCCGAAGACGCGGTGTTCAGCGTGCCGCGCAGCCTGACCGAAGGCTCGCTGGCGCTGGGCGCAACGCCTTGGCAGACCCTCACCCGCGTGGTGATCCTCACCGCCAGCCCGGGGATTTTCTCGGCCTTGATGATCGGCCTGGGCCGTGCGGTAGGCGAGACCATGATCGTGCTGATGGCTACCGGCAACACCCCGATCATGCAGATGAACCTGTTCGAAGGCATGCGCACCCTGGCGGCGAACGTCGCCGTCGAGATGCCTGAATCTGAAGTGGGCGGCAGTCACTACCGCGTGCTGTTCCTCGCTGCCCTGGTGCTGCTGGTGTTTACCTTCGTGATGAATACCCTGGCCGAGCTGATTCGCCAGCGTCTTCGCAAGCAATACTCGTCCCTTTAAGGAAGGCCGACATCCGTGAAAAGGGATTCCCTCAAGACTTGGTTCAACAGCGGCGCGCCGGGGGTATGGCTGAGCGCGGGTGCGGTGTCGATCGCCGTGATCATGACTCTCGGCTTGCTGGCCATCCTGGCCGTGCGCGGACTGGGGCTGTTCTGGCCGGCCGATCTGGTGCAGGCCAGCTATCAGGTGCCGGGGCAACCGCCGCACGTCATCCTCGGCGAAGTAGTGCAGCAGGAGTCGGTACCCCGCGAGCGTCTCAAAAGCGCCGGTCAGCCGGTCAATGCCGCAGGCAGCGAATACATGACCCGCACCCTGATCAAGCTCGGCAATCGCGACCTCAATGGCGCCGATTTCACCTGGGTGGTGGGCGACTGGCTGCACGAACAGCAACGGCCGGCGCAGGCGATGACTCTGGAGCGCCGCGAGTGGGGCAACTTCTACGGTTATCTGGTCAACGTCAAGGAAGGCGCTCAAGTGGTGGCCGAAGGCGAAGCGGCCTGGACGCCTTTGCAAGAGCGCCTGCAACGGGTCACCGGGCTGGCCGAACAGTTGCAACAGCTCGAGAAGCAGGACATCGGCGCCATCAATCACGGCCTTGAACGCCTGCGCCTGCAGGCACGCAAGCTGCAATTACAAGGCAAGCTCGACGCGCAGGCGCAAGCCGACATCGATGCCGAGCGGGCCGAGTTCAACGCTCGCTATCAGGACGTCGAAACGCGGCTGGCTGACCTGCATCAGGCAGTCGATCGGGACAGCCTCAGCGTTCGCGACGTCAATGGCAGAGTCATCGAGATCGCCCTCGGCCAGGTCGTGCATGCCTATCAGCCCAATGCCATGGGCACCGTCGCCAAGCTGGGGTTCTATTTCCAGAAACTGTGGGAATTCCTCAGCACCGACCCCCGCGAAGCCAATACCGAGGGCGGGGTGTTCCCGGCCATTTTCGGTACGGTGATGATGACCCTGATCATGGCTGTCATCGTCACGCCGTTCGGCGTGCTGGCGGCCGTCTATCTGCGTGAATATGCGCGCCAGGGGCCGATGACGCGGCTGATCCGCATCGCCGTGAACAACCTGGCCGGGGTGCCGGCTATCGTCTATGGGGTGTTCGGCCTGGGTTTTTTCGTCTATGTGCTGGGTGGTTCATTGGATCGGTTGTTCTTCGCTGAAGCGCTGCCGGCGCCGACGCTGGGGACGCCGGGGTTGCTATGGGCCTCCTTGACCCTGGCGTTGCTGGCGGTGCCGGTCGTCATCGTCGCCACCGAGGAGGGCCTGGCGCGTATCCCGCGCAGCCTGCGTGAAGGCTCGCTGGCGCTGGGCGCGACCAAGGCCGAGACGTTGTGGAAGATCGTCCTGCCCATGGCCAGCCCGGCGATGATGACCGGCATGATCCTCGCGGTCGCCCGTGCTGCGGGCGAAGTGGCGCCGCTGATGCTGGTGGGCGTGGTCAAGCTGGCGCCTTCGTTGCCGGTGGATGGCAACTATCCGTATCTGCATCTGGATCAGAAGATCATGCACCTGGGCTTTCATATCTACGACGTCGGCTTCCAGAGCCCCAATGTCGAGGCCGCGCGACCGCTGGTGTACGCCACGGCGCTGTTGCTGGTGCTGGTGATCGGTCTGTTGAACCTGGCGGCGGTGGCGCTGCGTAATAATTTGCGCGAGAAGTACAAGGCGTTGGATGTATGAGCATTTTTCGCACGCCGCACTGGCCCCTTCGCGGGCAAGCCTTGCTCCCACAAGGCAAGCAGTACTGGAGTCGTACACCTGTAGGAGCAAGGCTAGCCCGCGAAGAGGCCGGTACAGCTTGCCCAAAGCTCCAGAATCTCCCACAAGATACGAGCCCACAGGGGTCTTTCTGATGCAGCAAACACCTCCAGCCCGGGGCTTCAGCTACAACGCCCTGGGCCGCAAGAAGCAAGGACTGCATCTGGCCGACGAAGCCGTCGCCCTGGCCGTGCCCGGTCTCAATCTGTTTTACGACGACACCCAGGTGCTGTTCGATATCGCGCTGAAGATCCCCAAGCAGCGGGTCACGTCCTTTATCGGCCCGTCGGGTTGCGGCAAGTCGACGTTGTTGCGCACCTTCAATCGCATGAACGATCTGGTCGACGGCTGCCGGGTCGAAGGCGCCATCCACCTCGATGGCCACGACATCTATAGCAAGAGCACCGAGGTCGCCGAGCTACGCCGCCGCGTGGGCATGGTGTTCCAGAAGCCCAACCCGTTCCCCAAGACCATCTACGAGAACGTGGTGTACGGCCTGCGCATTCAGGGCATCAAGAAAAAACGCGTGCTCGACGAGGCCGTGGAATGGGCGCTCAAGGGCGCGGCGCTGTGGGACGAGGTCAAGGATCGGCTGCACGAGTCGGCGCTGGGACTGTCCGGCGGGCAGCAGCAACGCTTGGTAATCGCCCGTACGATCGCGGTCGAACCCGAAGTGCTGCTGCTCGATGAACCCTGCTCGGCACTGGATCCGATTTCGACGTTAAAAGTTGAAGAGCTGATCTACGAGTTGAAACATAAGTACACCATAGTCATCGTGACCCATAACATGCAGCAAGCGGCGAGGGTGTCGGATTACACCGCGTTCATGTACATGGGCAAGCTGGTGGAGTTCGGCGATACCGACACGTTGTTCACCAATCCGGCGAAGAAGCAGACCGAAGACTACATCACCGGTCGTTATGGCTAGGGCCTCGACAGGCCAAAAAAGCTCAGGCGGCGTTGCCGCTTTTATCGGTTGCTCCAGGGATTTTCGACATGATCAATAAAGACAGCCTTGCCCATCACATCTCCCAGCAGTTCAACGCCGAATTGGAAGAGGTGCGCAGCCATCTTCTGGCAATGGGCGGGCTGGTGGAGAAGCAGGTCAACGACGCAGTCACCGCGCTGATCGAGGCCGACTCCGGCCTGGCTCAGCAAGTGCGCGACGTTGACGACGAAATCAACCAGATGGAACGCAATATCGACGAAGAATGCTTGCGCATTCTCGCCCGTCGCCAGCCGGCAGCGTCCGATCTGCGGTTGATCATCAGCATTTCCAAGTCGGTCATCGACCTGGAGCGTATCGGCGACGAATCCACCAAGATCGCTCGCCGCGCCATCCAGTTGTGCGAAGAAGGCGAGTCGCCACGGGGTTACGTCGAGGTTCGCCACATCGGTGACCAGGTGCGCTCCATGGTCCGCGACGCGCTGGATGCCTTCGCCCGCTTTGACGCCGACCTGGCGTTGTCGGTAGCCCAGTACGACAAGACCATCGACCGTGAGTACAAGACCGCGTTGCGCGAACTGGTCACCTACATGATGGAAGACCCACGCTCGATCTCCCGCGTGCTCAACGTGATCTGGGTGCTGCGTTCGCTGGAGCGCATCGGCGACCATGCGCGCAACATCTCCGAACTGGTGATTTACCTGGTGCGCGGCACTGACGTTCGTCACCTGGGCCTGGAGCGCATGAAGCAGGAAGTGCAGAGGGATAGCGAACGGGCTAATGTTTCGGCGCGCGCTGACGATAAATAAGATTGCCCCCGTGTATCAACGCCCGGCCTAGGTCGGGCGTTTGCGTTTTCGAGTGGGCACAATTTTATTGCAGGCACCCGTGAACGCGTCACCATCAATGACGGCCCCGGCGTGACGCATCTATGTCGCAAGTAAAAAGCGGCGAATGGCCAGTAGTTAGCGCTATGCTTGCCGGGATTTCAGAGGAGTGGTTGATGGCTAAGGTCAATGTGTTGGTTGTGGATGACGCGCCGTTTATCCGCGACCTGGTAAAAAAATGCCTGCGTAACAGCTTTCCGGGTGTCGCGACCGAAGATGCAGTCAATGGCCGCAAGGCTCAGGCATTGCTGATGCGCGAGTCGTTCGACCTGATCCTGTGCGACTGGGAAATGCCGGAGATGTCCGGGCTGGAGCTGCTCGCCTGGGTCCGCACCCAGGAGCAGTACAAGACCACTCCGTTCATCATGGTCACCAGCCGCGGCGACAAGGAAAACGTCGTGCAGGCCATTCAGGCTGGCGTTTCCGACTTTGTCGGCAAGCCGTTCACCAACGAGCAGTTGCTGACCAAGGTCAAAAAGGCTCTGGCCAAGAGCGGCAAGCTCGATGCGCTGATGTCCGGCGCCTCGGCGCGCAGCAACCCGGCCTTCGCCAACGATTCGCTGAGCGCCCTGACCGGCGGCAAGCCGGCGGAAGTGACGCGCCCGGCGGCGACTTCGCCGCTGATCAATTCGGCGCCAGCTGCACGTCCTGCCGCACCGGCTGCATCGGCGGCGCCAGCTGGCCGTGGTCAGGGGCAACTGCGCCTGGCGGCGGGCACCCAACCTTGCGTGATCAAGGCCTTGAGCCTCAAGGAGGCGTTGCTGGTGGTCAAGCGCGGTGACGTGCTGCCGCAGGTGCTGGAAAGCGCGGTGCTCGATCTGGAGCAGGGTGACAACGCTGAAGTGGCGCGCCTCAATGGTTACCTGCATGCCATCGTCGCCCATGAGCCCAAGCCTGACAGCGAGTGGCTGCAACTGACCTTCCGCTTTGTCGACCAGGACGCCCAGAAGCTCGACTACATCTCGCGCCTGATCGCCCGTGGCTCGCAGCTCAAGCACTTTGTGCCTGGGGCCTGATATTGATGCAGTGCTTCTGCTGGCCTCTACGCGAGCGGAGCTCGTTTCCACAATGGATCACCGAACCTGTGGGAGCGGGTTCTGCCCGCGAAGGCGCCGGTACATTTTGCGAATAATCCTGAGCCCTCCATCTGCTAGGCTTGGCGCTTGATTCCATGACCTGACTGACTGCTCATCGCCATGCTCCAGCGCCTCACCTTGCTTTGCAGTCTCCTGCTGGCCGCCGCTCCCCTGGCCGCCGCACCGACCATCTACAAATACACCGATGCCAATGGCGTGGTGACCTACACCGACAAACCCACCCGTGGCGCGTCGGTGTTCGTGTTTCAGGACCGCATGGTCGAGCACCTCGAGCAGCAGGTGCACCTGGATGTCGATCGGCGCAGCAACAGCGCCATCTTTACCGCCCGCAACGAGCTGTTCGCCCCGGTCGAGGTCGAGTTGCGCCTAAGCGGCTTGAGCAATGCCGCCCCAGGTACGCCGCAGAGCATCCGCAAACTGATACCAGCGCGCAGCAGTGTGCGGTTGTTGGCGCTCAACGCGCAAAAGCCCGGGCAGGCGCTGCGTTATACCCAGGCTTTCAAGTACGCCCTGGGCAACCCCGGGCAGCAACCCGAGGGCTATCTGTACCCGCTGCCCTGGGTCGGCGGGCCGTTTCGCCTGAGTCAGGGGCCTGATGGCGCGTTCAGCCACACTGGGGTCAAGAGCCGTTACGCCATGGACATTGCCATGCCGGTGGGCACGCCGATCATTGCCGCGCGGGCGGGTACGGTGGTGAAGGTCGAGAACGGTCAGGCGGCAGGCGGCAGCGAGGCTTCGGGCAACTTCGTGCGGATCCTGCACGATGACGGCACCATGGGGGTGTATTTGCACTTGATGGAAGGGTCGGTGGTGGTGCGCGAGGGGCAGCAAGTCGCCGTCGGTACGTCGCTTGGGCGCTCGGGCAATACGGGTAACAGCACCGGGCCGCATCTGCATTTCGTGGTGCAGCGTAATACCGGGATGGGCTTGGAGTCGATTCCGTATCGGTTCAGTCAGCCGGTGCAGTCGCTGCCCAATTTTGCGGTGGGTGAGCGGCGCTAGCTGGATCTCTGGAAGCAGGCCCGGCCCTTCGCGAGCAAGCTATGCTCCCACAGTGTCTACCATACACATGTGGGAGCAAGGCTTGCCCGCGAAGAATGGCGCAAGGCCACCGCATCAATCGATTTTGACGACCTTGGCCAGCACGATTTTCGGGCCCTTCATCTTTTTCAGGATGATGCGCAAGCCTTCGACTTCGAGCACTTCCTCTTCCTCGGGTACCCGCTTGAGCGTTTCGTAGATGAGCCCGGCCAGGGTCTCCGCCTCGATGTGGTCAAGGTCGATGCCCAGCAGGCGCTCGAGCTTGAACAACGGCGTATCACCGCGCACCAGCAGCTTGCCGGGCTGATAGGCGAGGATACCGCGCTCGGCCTTGCGGTGTTCGTCCTGAATGTCGCCGACCAGCACTTCCAGCACGTCTTCCATGGTCAGGTAGCCGATCACTTTTGCGTCGGCTTCCTCGACCAATGCGAAGTGCGCTGCGCCTTTGCGGAACTGCTCCAGCAGGCGCGACAGCGGCATGTGCTTGCTGACACGCTCCAGCGGGCGCAGCAGCTCGGCGAGGTTGAAGGTTTCCGGCAGGTGATCCAGTGCTGCCAGTTCCAGCAGCAGGTCCTTGATGTGCAGCAGGCCGACGAACTCGCCGCGCTGGTTGTCGTACACCGGGTAGCGGCTGAACTTGTGGCGGCGGAACAGCGCGAGGATTTCCTTCAGCGGCGCGTTGGCGTCGAGGGTGATGAGGTCTTCGCGGGAGTTGGCCCAGTCGACTACCTCCAGCTCGCCCATCTCCACCGCCGAGGCCAGCACGCGCATGCCTTGGTCGCTAGGGTCCTGGCCGCGGCTGGAGTGCAGGATCAGCTTGAGTTCTTCACGGCTGTAGTGATGCTCGTGATGCGGCCCGGGTTCGCCCTGGCCGGCAATGCGCAAGATGCCGTTGGCGCTGGCGTTGAGCAGGTAGATGGCCGGGTACATGCACCAGTAGAACAGGTACAGCGGCACCGCCGTCCACAGCGAGAGCAGTTCCGGCTTGCGGATGGCCCAGGATTTGGGCGCCAGCTCGCCGACCACGATGTGCAGGTACGAAATCACAAAAAAGGCGCTGAAGAACGATGCGCCCTTGATCACCTCTGGCGACTGCACGCCCAAGGCGCCCAGTACGGGCTCCAGCAGGTGCGCGAAGGCCGGCTCGCCGACCCAGCCCAGGCCCAGCGAAGCCAGGGTGATACCCAGCTGGCAAGCGGACAGATAGGCGTCGAGCTGGTTGTGCACGGTGCGCAGGATCTGCCCGCGCCAGCCGTTCTGCTCGGCGATGGCTTCAACCTTGGTGGAGCGCAGCTTGACCATGGCGAACTCGGCGGCAACGAAGAAGCCGTTGAGCAAGACCAGTACAAGTGCGAAAAGAATCATGCCGAAATCGGCGAAAATCGAGGCGAGGGACAAGCCAGGGGAAGGGTCCATGATGGAGTTTTACGGGTTCCGTATAGCTGATTCGGTTAGGTGTCGTGGCATCCACGCCACCGACAAGAGTCGATCAATGTAGCGGCTGCTGTTTGCCTTGCATAGGGGGTGTCCGTTCAACGGTCGCGGCAAATCAGCCCTCTTCAGGGCTGTAGGCTTCCAGTTGTGTTGCTATTTGTTGCTGAGGAAAGTGGCAAGTGAAGGTGCTGCCACGGTTGGGCACGCTGCTGATCTCCAGGCGGCCACGATGGCGCAGCAACACGTGCTTGACGATTGCCAGGCCCAGGCCAGTGCCGCCGGTATTGGAGCTACGGCTCGAATCGACCCGGTAGAAACGTTCGGTCAGGCGCGGTATGTGCTTGGCCTCGATACCGATTCCCGAGTCCTGCACGCTAAGGTGTGCGCCCTGTGCGTCGTGCCACCAGCGCACATGAATCTGACCGCCGTCGGGGGTGTATTTCACGGCGTTGAACACCAGGTTGGAAAACGCGCTGCGCAGTTCCGGCTCGCTGCCCTTGAGGTGCAAAGTCGGGTCGGCTTCGAGGGTGATGGTCTGATTGCGGGTGCCCGAGAGCGCCCGGGCGTCGCCCTTGATGGTGCGCAGCAGGTGATCGATGGCCACCGGGTGGCTTTCCGAGGGGTAGTCGGTGGCTTCCAGCTTGGCCAGCAACAGCAGGTCGTTGAGCAGCGTCTGCATCCGTTCGCCTTGTGTCTGCATCTGCTGCAATGGTCGCTGCCAGCGGGTCGGCAGGTCGTCGCCGTTGTCGAGCAGGGTTTCCAGGTAGCCGGTGATTACCGTCAATGGTGTGCGCAGCTCGTGGGAGACGTTGGCGATGAAGTCCTTGCGCATCTGTTCGAGCTGATGCAATCGGGTCATGTCGCGTACCAGCAGCAGATGCTCGTTGTTGCCGTAGCGGGTGATCAGCAGTTGCAGGCGCACCTTGTCGTTGACGGGCGAGGGGATCTCCAGGGGGTCGGCGTAGTTGCCATGGGCGAAGTACTCCTTGAAGCGCGGATGGCGTACCAGGTTGGTCACCGGCTGACCGCTGTCCTGGGGGGTCTTGAGGCCCAGCAGCAACTGAGCTGCGGGGTTCCACCACTCGAGGTTGCCGTCGCTGTCGAGCATCACCACGGCGTCACGCAGGGCGGCGGTGGACTCCTGGATGCGGTCGATCACCGCTTGCAGGCGCGCGCGCACACGCTGGTCACGACGCTGCAGGGTGTAGATGCTGTCGAAAACATCGCCCCACAGGCCGACACCTTCAGGCGGCGCCTGATCGGGTTTCTGATCGCGCAACCACAGGTGCAGGCGCAGCAGTTGCTTGAGGGTGTAGGCCAGGTACAGCGCCAGGCCGATAGCCAGGCAGAGCCCATAGTGGCCGGTGAACAGCCCGAGCAGCAGGCAGGTGCCGAGCAGCAACACCATGTGGCGAATCAATATGCCGTGCCAGTTCTGGTTCAATTGCTGTCGCGTCCTTACTCGTCACGCCGGGCCGGCATCGTTCGAGCCGGTCGAGCAGTCTTCATGCCGTTCGGGCCGGGGGATCAGCTTTTGGTAGAGAAGCGGTAGCCAGTGCCGCGCACGGTTTGTACCAGATTTTCGTAAGCATCGCCCAAAGCCTTGCGCAGTCGGCGGATGTGCACATCCACGGTGCGCTCTTCGACATAGACGTTGCCGCCCCACACCTGATCGAGCAGCTGCCCACGAGTATAGGCACGCTCCTGGTGGGTCATGAAGAACTGCAGCAGGCGATATTCGGTAGGGCCCATGTCGGCGGGCTTGCCGTCGATGGTCACGCGGTGGCTGATAGGGTCGAGCAGCAGGCCGCCGATCTCGATCGGCGTTTCGCCATCGCTCGGCCCGGCGCGACGCAGCACGGCCTTGAGCCGCGCGACCAGCTCGCGAGGCGAGAACGGCTTGGTGATGTAGTCGTCGGCGCCCACTTCGAGGCCCTGGATCTTGTTGTCTTCTTCACCCTTGGCGGTGAGCATGATGATCGGGATGTCGCCCGTCATCTCGTCGCGCTTGAGGCGCCGCGCCAGCTCGATACCGGAGGTGCCGGGCAGCATCCAGTCGAGCAGGATCAGGTCGGGCTTGCGATCGACGATGATGGCGTGAGCCTGCTGGGCGTTTTCAGCCTCGAGGCAGTCGTAGCCGGCCATTTCCAGCGCGACGGCGATCATTTCGCGAATCGGCGCTTCGTCGTCAACGATCAGAATGCTCCTGCCAGCCATGCTCAAACCTCGTGGTGATCGGGTGTCTTGCGCCGCATTAGATAACGGAATTATTGCAGTCGTGTGACAGGGGAACTGTAGGGTACCAACTTAGTCGAAAACGGCTAAGCTGTTATTCCTTCAGGGCATACACTCAAGAGGTGATTTTCAATGGTTCAACGTACCTTGACCTGGATGGCGCTCGCGGGCGCCGTCGTCCTGGCAATGCCGGGCCTGGCAATGGCTGAACGTCCCAAAGCCAACGATGGCATGGTGGTCGACAGCAAGGGCATGACGCTTTACACCTATTCCGATGACACCCCTGGCAACTCGGCGTGCAACGACAAATGCGCGCAAAACTGGCCGCCTGTACTCGCTTCCGCCAGCGACACCGGGACTGAGAACGGTGACTGGAGCATCATCACCCGCAAGGACGGTAAAAAGCAGTGGGCGCTGATGGACAGCCCGCTCTACACCTATATCGGCGACAAGAAGAAAGGCGACATGACCGGTGACGGCAAGGGCGAAGGCAAATGGGCCATGGCGACCATGGACGGCGCCGACTGATCGCGCCCGGCGCCGCGCTGATCCCGCCTCAGCGCAACGCGTAGTCCAGCACGATCCCGAGGAAAATCAGCAGCCCCGCCCAGTGATTGTGCAAAAACGCCTTGAAACACGCCATGCGCTCGCGCTGGCGTGTTTGCCAATACTCCCAGGCAAAACACAGCGCCGCGCCCAGCAGCCCGAGCTGGTACCAGTGGCCCAGCCCGAATTGATTACCCGCCAGCAGCAGGCACACCAGCGTCAGGCCCTGCAGGATGGCGATAATCATGCGATCCGCCTCACCGAACAGAATCGCCGTCGACTTGACCCCGATCAGCAGATCGTCATCGCGGTCGGTCATCGCGTAATACGTGTCGTAGGCCACCGTCCACAGCAGATTGGCGATATACAGCAGCCATGCCGCCGCCGGCAGATGCCCGGTCTCGGCGGTGAACGCCATGGGCATGCCCCACGAAAACGCCGCGCCCAGCACCACTTGCGGGTAATAGGTGTAGCGCTTCATGAACGGGTAGCTGGCGGCCAGTACCAGGCCTCCGATCGACAGCCACAGGGTGGCCGCGTTGGTGCACAGTGCCAGCCCGAAACTGATGATGATCAGCACCGCAAACAACGCCAGGGCCTCACGGGTGCGAATCCTGCCGGCCGCGATAGGCCGCTGCGCAGTGCGTTTGACGTGACCGTCGACCTTGCGATCGGCCACGTCATTGATCACGCAACCGGCCGCGCGCATGAAGATCACCCCCAGCACGAAGATCACCACATTGCCCAGCGACGGCCTGCCGGCGCCGGCTATCCATAGCGCCCACAACGTCGGCCACAACAGCAGATAGATGCCGATGGGCTTGTCGATGCGCGTCAGCTGGACGAAGTCCCAGGCGCGAGGGTGCAGGCGGTTGAGGGACTTGAGCAGGTTCAGGTACATCCAGGGCTCTCCTGAGAGGGAAGGGCGGCGTGCCACAGTGCCGGCAGGAACACTTCGGCCACCAGCACCCCGAGGCCATCGCGGTCGAAGCGCGAGCGGCGCGCCCACAGGCCGGCCTGCGCGATCTCTGCAGGTAGCCAGGCGGCTGGATAGTGGCAGGTTTGCAGGGGCTGGCGGGTGAAGGCCGGGTCACTGAACAGTAGCTCGCCCAATGAGCGGCTGCCGAGCACATCGAGGCGCAGGTCGGTGGCTTCGAGCGCCGCCTGACCCGCGATGCTGCGGGCGAACACCCAAGGCGTGTCGACGCCCAGCAGATACACCTCGCGCACCCAGCCGATGCTGGCGCCGGGCAATTGCAGCGCCGCGCACTCGTCGTCGCGCAGGGTTTGCCAGCCCTCGAAGAGTGGCCGCACCGTGAATCGGCCCGCAGCCAGGCGGGTCAGGCGCCGCGTCAGCGAGCCTGGGTCCAGCAGCCAGTCGAGGGTCGTGGGATCGGTATCGGGAGCGCCATCGCGCCATGTCGGGGAATGCAATTCGTGCGGCACAATGAACATCTGTGACGGCCAGAGAGGGCGCGAGCTTAGCATGATTGGCGCATGGCTCGCGCTGGCGCAGGGCTTGCATCCTCCTCGCCACATCAGTAAAAGACCCCTTTTGAGCGCGTCGACCGCGTCGATATGAGGAATCAGCATGAAAAAGTGGCAATGCATCGTCTGCGGCCTGATCTATGACGAACGCGACGGCTGGCCGGATGACGGTATCGCCCCCGGCACCCTGTGGCAGGACGTCCCCGAAGACTGGCTGTGTCCCGACTGCGGCGTCGGCAAGATGGACTTCGAAATGATAGAGATCGGCTAAGCGCGCCGCGGCGTCCATTGACCTTGAATCAAGCGGCTGGATGGTTGTCAGGGCTGTCTATCGGAATAACCCTGATTTTTCTGTCACAAACCGCTGTTGCCTACTGGCGCGGCATTGCATGGCGTGCCATCCTCACTCGGTCTGCCGCGGCTTAGAGCCTGCGGCGCTCACCGCGCCGTTGCGGGGGTCATGGCAACGGACATAAAAACAAAAATCTATAACAAGAGGCTTTACCCATGCGCAAACCAGATCTGGCAACCGCAATCGCTGAAAAAGCAGACCTCACCAAAGAACAAGCCAACCGCGTACTCAATGCCGTGCTCGAAGAGATCACCGGCGCGCTGCACCGCAAGGACAGCGTCACCCTGGTCGGTTTCGGCACCTTCCTGCAGCGTCACCGCGGCGCGCGTACTGGCAAGAATCCGCAGACGGGCGAGCCGGTGAAGATCAAGGCCAGTAACACCGTGGCGTTCAAGCCTGGGAAGTTTTTGAAGGATAGTGTCAATCCTTGATACCAGGCTGATGCATGATGAATGGGCATTCCGGTCGGGCTGGAATGCCCATTTTGCTTACGGCTGCGTAGCCGTCAGGTCGATATCGAAGAACTTCACGCCTTCATCTTGATAGGTAGCTCTACTGGAAAAATCCAGGACTTGGCCCACCACCAACACCTTGATTCGGCCCCCTTCAACCTTTATCACTGCAGGTTCTCGCGTGCGCAAAAATGCATGACTATCCTGCAGCTCTCCCACCGATGAGCTACCGGCCATAGTACGGCGAATAAAGTAATGATAAACGAATGGTACTGTGGCTCCGCCCGAGTCTTGAATTGCGCCATATACGCTTACGTGATCGTTGACTGGAACGTCCAGAACGACCTTGGCTAGCAAGGGTTGTTCGTGACTTGTGGTCCATATCCAAAAGGCTTGGCACAAGCAAATAAAAGCGAGTGCCACTATAATAGAACTAGAAACCCTTTGCTTTGGCATAGCTGATCCCCTCTTTTATCCATTCTTGATCTTTTGGATCATCGCCATAAGGGGCATTCAACCACCAGAATCCGTTCTGCGATTCCCGAGTTCCAGCTCTTGACTGGGCCCAGCCGGCTCCACGTAAAAGAACACTCGGTGACATGCCTGCGGCTGTACCGCAGGCGCCATAGTTGAAATTACCGAAAGCCTCGTAGCAACGATTTACTTTCTTGTAATCCCACTCGCCACCGTTTCTTACCTTGGTATAAAACCAGCTGAAAAGAAAAGCGTCCCCTCCATTCCGGAAGTAGGCACGCTGCCAGCTGGAAAATCGCATATTGATGTCGACGCTGACGTTCGGGGGGGATTCTGGAATGTTCATCAATGATATTAGCTTTGGTCTTGGTTTAAATTTTTAGGTAAGTGGCATGCAATGACTGGAGGACGGATAGACAATACCTGTCATGGAAATAAAATCAAGAGTGGAAATTTTTTTTTACAAGTTGAAATGCCTCATCGATAGGTGCAGGAAAATTCTGTTGTTGTGGTAGTGCAGGTTGTTTAGTTGGTTTGTTGGTGTGGATTATTGCCATCTACTTAATATTTTGCGATAGCCTCCCGGCCCTGAAGTCAGGGCTGTCCTTATTTCTGAGTAGTGAAAGTCTCAGAGTTTCCTTCTTTGGGATTAACCCGTCCCCGCGACTGACTTTTCGCCACCTCGACAGCGACTCGTTATACTCGCCGCCTCTCACCGATGCCCCGAGGACCCGGAATGCCGTTATCTCCCTCAACGCTGCGACGCGTCCTGGTGACTTGGCTCTATGCCGTTGGCTTCACCCACTTCCTGGGAGGCGTGCTGCTCAGCTGGGCCGGCCACTCCGGGCTGCTGGACCACTACCTGAGCAGCGTTGAACACGCCTTCTGGACCACCGACGTCCCCGCAGCCGCTCGGGCCCAGCAGGTCTGGTGGGTCGCGCTGTTCGGTGCCACCTTACAGGCCTACGCCTTCTGCATGCTGGCGCTGGTGCACCTCGGCAGCACCTTGAAGCGCCCCATGGCCTGGGGCTGGCTGATGGCTGGCCTGCTGCTATGGGCGCCGCAGGATATCGTCATTTCCCTCAGTGCGGGCATGTGGTCGCATTTGCTGGTTGATCTCTTGGCGTTGCTGGTGTTGCTGCCGCCACTGTTCTGGCTCTATCGCCACGACCGCCAGCATCTCATTAATCAGCCCTGAGCCGTCAGCGCCGTATTCGAGTCACTGGAACGTCAGGCCCTTTGGTACGCCATATTGGCGACCGTCATAGTCAAGCGTGAACTTGGCCGTTGCTGGCTTCTTGTCGATACTTTCGCAATCGTCGCCCTTGGGTTGATCGTGAGAAGCCGTGACTTTTTCATCGATAACCAAATTGGCCAGGCCCTTCTTGCCCATATCGCCGATGGACAAGGTGCGCGTGGTATCGCTGAAGTCTCCGGCACAGTTGCCGTCCCATTCACCGGTACTGTCGTTGACCATCAGCTTGTCCATTACCCGACGCAGCACCGAGCCGTCTAGTACATAGAGGCTGAGGCTGGTACCGCCATAAGGGTTGACCCGCGAAGCGCCTTCATAGCTGACACGTACGCCAAACGCGCGGGTCTTGGGCGCCAATTGATAGCGGGCCGTGTCCAAGGCGAGGCTTTCAAACCTGATCGCATCGGAGCTGATCGCCGCGCTTTGGTAGTGGTGAGCGATGACGTCACCGGTGGCGGCGTCGGCGACCAGCACCTCCAGGCCATAGTCGCCCTCGCCGTATTCGTCGGGGGCGGTATCGGTAAAGGTCAGGGCCGCCAGCACTTGCTTGGGATCAGCCGGGTTGATTTTGCACACTGCGTGCTCGCTGTCGAATACCAGCGCGGGATGCAAGGCCTTGGCCCAGCCTTGCAACTGCTCGGTGCAGTCGGCAAAGGCGAAAAGAGGGAAGATCAATAACGGCAGGGCCGCGAGTTTACGCATCAGGCAGATCTCGTTCCGTGATAGGGGATGCAATGCATACGGCCGACGAGTGCCGGCCGTATGGGTATCAGCAGAGCTGCCGAGCCATCCTCGGCAGCTACTTGGGCTTACGCCTTGCAGCTATCCGGCGCCCAGTCACCCATGTCCGGGCTGCTGCACAGCTTGGACATCAGGGTCTGACCGGAAGCGGCAACCTGCTTGGCTTCGGTTTGCTTGGCCTGGGTTTTCTGCAGGCTCTTCTCGGTGGTGACGGCTTCGGCAGGGACGGTACTGGCCGTGGTCTTCTTGGCTTTGGCCTTGGTCTTGGTGGTCGCGACCGGGGCAGCATCGGCGGCGACTTGAGCGGTCACGGCACTACGCTGCACACCGACCTGCTGCAGGTCTTTCTCGTACGCCTGGTTGTAGGAGTCGACATCCTGATCGGCACGGCCGTTGGCAGCGACGATCAGCGCATTGCTTTCTTTCAGGCCGGAGATGATTTCAGCCAGGCGACGACGGCCTTCAGCGTCATTGATGGTCTTGGCCTTGCGGGCTGCCAGCAGGTCGTTGAACGCACCTTGGTAGCAGGTTTGCGAGGCCTTGGCGTAGGCGATGTTACGGTCGATGGACTGGCTGCTGCTGTCCAGATCGCTGGCGTAGGAGCCGATACGCTGCTTGTCGTCAGTGATCTGCTTTTGCTTCTCGGTGTAGTAACCGACGGCGCCACCGGCCAGGGCACCGCCCGCGACACCAATCGCGGCATTGCGGCCCATCTTGTCCTTGTCACCGGCCAGCGCACCGGTCACACCGCCCAGCAGACCACCGACCACGGCGCTGGTCGCGACCGATTTAGTCATGTCGGAGCTGGTACTGCGCAGGTGCTGCACAGGCTCATAGCAGGTCGGGTAGAAGTCGGCCTTGGTAGACTGGGCAACCTTGTCGGTCGGCGAGCTGGCGCAACCTGCCAATACCAGGCTGAAGCTCACGGCGGCCAGGACTGCACTGTGGCGCTTGCTGGCGGACAGGTAACTGCTGAGGGTCGAACGCATGACGGTATCTCTTCCTTTGGTTTATTCAGTACGGTGGGCGGCCCCCATGGCCACCTCACCCATTGCCACATCTGCTCGCATACCGACTCAGGGTTTCGGGTCGGCCTTGGCGAGCAATTCCTTCAAAATCACCTCGGGGTCGGCGCGTTGTTGCTTGCGATAATTGCCGACGTGGGTGACGAACAATGTGGCGCGCGCCACCAGGCTTTTGCCCAGCACCGGCTTGCGCCCCAGTTCTTCCTTGATTCGTTGAAACTGCGCCTGGATCACTGCATCGGTGTAACGGGTACCGGTAGCCAGGTTGTCGATGTAGATCGCCACGGCGCCATCCAGCGCGCTGCGGCCGTTGTCGATGGCCGAGGTCAGCAGGTCGGCGCTGGACTGGTCTTTCATCGCCACCGCCTTGTCGCGAGTGGTGCGCAGATTGGTCAGGCGGATGTTGTAGTTGTTGATGGTCTCGGCCACCAACGCCGAGGACTGGATCAGATTGCCCGCGGCATCCTCGCGCTGCTTGGCGATGAGGGCGACGTTGCGCTTGAGCTCTTCGTTGACCAGCCCCAGCTCTGCCTGCAGGCGCGGGTCGACGCTGGCGGCGATGATGCTGTCCAGGCGTTTGGTCGGGTCCTGAGCGTCGTCGATGGCATCGGTCAGCGACGCCAGGCGGCCTTCTTTCTGCCATTGGGTAAACAGTTCGTTGTAGCGCGAGCGTGGCGCTGCCAATGCTCCCAAAGCCACGCGAAAGCCGGTGGTCTCGTTGCTTTGCTCGGTGCCGTCGGCGGCGAACAGCGGGTATTCGCGACGCATGCCGGTGAACAGGGTCAACTCGCCTTCGAGGTAGTTGCCGCCCTTTACCACGAAGCCGCCATAGGTGCCTTGGCGGCGCCCGGCGCCCACAAGCTGGAACGACTCCTGGACCATCTCGGCGGCATTGCCAATCACATCGAACAGGCCGATCGGGTTGGGCAGCTTGGTGCCGATCGGCATCAGCCGCGCACCCTGGCCGGTACCGCCGGCCACCTGGCTATACACCGCGTAGTCGGACAGCGGCGCGTCTTCGTTATCGCTACCGGCGGCGTGCCGAGGGAACAGCCGGCCTTCCAGTTCCTGGCGGCTGACTGCCTGCGCGCCCCGCGCGGCGTATTCCCACTCAACCTCGGTGGGCAGGCGCACGAAGCCCAGGCCGCCATCTTCGGCACTGGTGCCGCGGCCACTGACCGGCAGCAGTTCGCGGTGGTACTTCATCAGCCAAGCGCTATAGACCGCAGCAAAACGCTCGGCCTCGAAGTGCGAGAGCTTGACCTTGGGCAAGCGCCCGATCATGGCGGTGTCGGTTTCGCAGGCCGGTGGTGCTTCGCCACTGGCCAGCGCCTGGGCCTGGGCCATCACTTGCCCGTATTGCCGGGCCGTGACCTCGTATTTGCCGATGAAATACATCATCGGCTTGAGCGGTGCGTCCGGCCCGGTCTTCGGTAGCAAGGGTGTCAGCGTCTTGCGCCAGTCCTCAGCCAGGTCGTGGAGGGTGAACTGGCCGTTGATGTAATCGCGGCGGTAGCCGGAAATGAACGACTGCTTGTAGCCCGGCTCACCCTCGCCAAAGGGGTAGCCGAGGTTCACCTCGCGGTCGTCCAGCGGCCCGTGGGCCAACACGTACGCGGTACGAAAGACCATTTCGCCATCGCAGGGCAGCGGCAAGGTCACGTCGCCTGGCAACGGCTTGGGGTTGTCGAGGGTGTCGTCATCGGCGTGGGCCAGGGTAGTCAGGGCGACCAGGGCACTGAAGGCCAGGTATCTAAACATCGCGAATTCCTTGTGCCGCATGGAGTCGAGTCACGCCCCAGCCACCGGCCAAGGCCGCCAGCAGGCTGATCGCAAGCGCAGCCAGCACGGCCACGGCAAAATGCACAGGCAACAGATGGGCTGCGGCCTGGCTGAAAACATGGTTGAGGATGACCGCACCCATGCCATACAAGCCCGCCGCCGTGGCACACGCCACCAGAGTGCTGTACAGGGCTTGCAGTACTCCGAAGCCGAGCAGCGCTGCCGTCGGAAAGCCGAGCAGGCGCAACACTGACAGTGACCGTCGTTTGCGTTGCACCGCCGCCAGGGCGCCAGCACCGAGGGCGGCGAACGCTCCGCCGATGGCGATGCCGGCGATGATCCAGAACACTTTGGTCAAATTGCGGCTCAGCGACTGCACCTGCTCGATGGCGGCCGCCTGGGTGGCGACAGCGAGCCCTTGGTGAGCGAAGTGCTGACGCAGGCTGTCGACCGCAGCCAGGTCGCGGGCATACAAACGGAAGGCCGGGTAGACCCGAGCAGTGCCCGGCGGATGACCGGGCCACGCCAGCGCGGGTACCGTCACGCCGTCACGATAGTCTTCAGCGGCCTCGAGCAGGCCCAGCTCAGTAAACAGCGCGTCGCGAGGAAAAGCCTCGAGCGGCAGCACGGCCAGCACCTGCAGCGACAACCTCTGGGATTGCACCTGGCCGGCCACTTGCCGGGTGATCAGCGCTTGCACCTCGTCGCCGGCCTTGGCGGCGAGTTTCTCGGCAGCGGTGGTGCTCAGCAATACTTGATGAAGGTCGTGCGGCACTGGCATGTCCGCCAACAGCGGATCGCCGGCTGCTGTAGGTATCATCTCGACCGCCAGCGATTTACCGTCGCTGTCAAGCAGCTCGGCCGTCGCGGCGATCTGCCGGGTGCGCGGCAAGGCAAAGGCCACATCGGGCCGGGCGGCCAGTTCGGCGACATCGGCAGCGCTCAACCGCGCACCGGCGAGCGGGATGATCTCGCGTACGTTCGGGTCTTGCTGCAACCGCTCTGTCAGGCCGCTGATCAAGCCGAACTTGAGGCCAAACAGCAGCAGTAGTGGGGCGATCACCGCCACCAGCGCGAGCACGGCGCACACCGACAGCCGCCACTCTTCGCGGTAATCCTGCCAGGCCAGGCTGGTGAGCAACGGCAAGCGCATCAAGTGCGTGCCTCGAGCCGCGCGGTGACGCCGCCGTCGGCATCACGGCGCAGTGCGAAGCCCAGCCGCTCCAGGCCGCACCGGCTGGCGAGGGTTTCGTCGTGGGTGGCGATCAGGCCGCAGGCACCTTGCAGCGACGCCTGGGCGAGCAGGCTGTGCATCACCCGTTCGGCGTTCAGTGGGTCCAGTGCTGCGGTTGGCTCGTCGGCGAGGATCAATGCCGGGCCATGGGCCAGAGCGCGGGCGCAACTGACCCGCTGACGCTGCCCCACTGACAGCGCCGCGGGGCGCTTGCTCAGCTGTTCGAGGATACCCAGCTGCTGGGCCAGCCGCTCGACCGTGCCGTCATTCGGCAAGCCCAGCAGCTGGCGCGGCAGGGCAATATTGCTGCGTACGTCGAGGAACCCCAGCAGGCCACCGGTTTGCAGCACGTAGCCTAGATGAGTGCGGCGCAGCGCTGCGAGGCGATCCTGTTGGTCGTCGCGCCACAAGGGCGTGATGTCGAGGCCATGAAACTCGAAGCAATCTGCTTGCTCGGGCGCAACCACCAGCGCCAGCAGGTCGAGCAGGGTGCTCTTGCCGCAGCCACTGGGGCCAACCAAAGCGAACTGCTCGCCTGCGTCAAGCTCTAACCGCTCCACTTCCAGGCTGTAGCGTTGGGCGCCTTCACCTCGGGACACGCGCACTTCGCGCAACTTGAGCATCATGGCAGCGTCGACAACGGCACGCGGTACAGGGCGTCACCTGGCTCTGCATCGCCAAAACGCACCCAGTTGGCCAGGTCGTTGTGAAAGGTTTCGTAGAGCTGGATCTTGGATTCGAGCTCGTCGATGAAGTCCTCCTGCTCGGCTACCGAGAGCGACAGCCACAGGTCCTGAGTCATGGTCAGTGCCTTGCTGCGGTACGGCAGGCCGTCCAGATACTCGCCCAACACGCCGCCATCGGCGAGGTTGGCGCCCTTGCGCAAGGCCGAGGGATCGCGGCTCATGTAGGCACTGGCGCTGGCGATTTCCTGGAAGAAATCCCTGGGCGAGGACTGGGTCTTGCGCGCCGCGTTGACGATCAACTTGAGCGATTGCTGCAGGTCGTTTAGCTGCAGCTTGGTCAGCAGCACACACACCTGGAAGGCTGGCAAGGCGGCGTTGGTCAAATCACGGTCGGCGGTCCAGGCGCTGACCAGTTGCGGCGCCCGGTTGGCCGAACGATGGCCGAGGAAGTCCATGTGCATGGCATAGCCGATAGCAGCGGACTTGTCTGCCAGGCTCGGGGTGGACGACAGCAGCGGTGACGGCGGCTGCTGGCTGCGCACCTGATGCACAAGGTTGGCGAATACCGAACCGATCTCGCTGACCCGTTCGCCGAAGCGCTGCACGTCACCGCCCGGGACCGGCACATAAAGGTCGCCGATCTGCGGGTTGGCATCGGCGGTGAGCACGCGATATTGCTGCTCGGCAAAGGCATGGTTCTTCTTGCCTGCATCGGTGCGCAGGTGCAGGGCGAAGATCTTGATCTGCTTGCCCAGCGCTGCCTGGCGTACCTCGGCCTCGTTCATGTGGGTGCTGCTCAGCGGATCGGCCTTGCGCAGCGAGCCGGCATCGGTGACCAGCAGGATCAGACGGCCGCCATAGGGCGACCAGTCCATGCCGTTGACGGCCTGCATGACCCCGGCGAACGAGTCCTCGTTGAAGGACTGGCTGTTGACGTCGGTCGCCTTGACCTGCCGCGCCAAATCGAGAAACCGCTGCGGATCACGGCCCTGATCCAGCGGGATAAGGGTCTTGGCCAGGTATTGCAGGCCGGGCGTCTTGTCGACGTTGTTGCGGAAACCGACCATGCCGAAGCTGACGTTATCGAGTTCGCCGCGCTGGGCGATCTGGCTCTGCAGGTCGTGGATCACCTGGGTCACCTGGTCGATATACGGCTGCATCGACATCGAGGTATCCACCACCAGTACCACGGCGGTGCGGAAGGCATCGGTGGGCGTCGCCTTGACCGGTGCTTCAGTCTGCGCGGGGGTGTCGCTGCCTGGGTCGATAGAGGCGACATTGAGCAACTGGACCGGCTGCGCGTTGGCATCGAAGCTCTCGCGGGAATCGAAGATCGGCAGCAGGTAGAACTTGTCCTGAGGGATGGCACTGGCGCCGGGCTCCAGCGCCAACACCTGGCTGTCAGCGCCTTTGCCGGCCTGGGCCTGTTGCAGCTCACGGCGTGCGGCGGCCGGGTCGGCGAGGAGTTTTTCGGCAGTGGCTGGGTCGCGCAGGAACATGACCGGGGCGCGTCCCGAGCGTTCGGTGAATTTCAGCACCAGGCTCTGCTTCCAGTCGCTGACCAGATCGGCTGGCAGCCAGCCGTCGCTGCGCCCGTCGGTGCCGGCCCCGACGCGCAGCCAAGATTGGCCGTTGATGGTCTGGCGTTGGTACACGTACAGCACCGAGAACGCCGGCAGCGGCTTGTCGCCCTCCGCCCCTGGTTGCGGTGCCAGGCTGGCCTGGGGCTTGCTGAGGATGCGCTGGAACAGGGTTTTCTTGCCGGCCATCAGCAACGGATGGTCGCCGCCGTTTTGATCGGCGACGACGGATTTTATGCCGGGCACGCTCGGTGGGGTATCGGTACTCGTGCTCGTGCTGACTGCCTTGGCAGCGGCAGTCGGGGCAGACGATGCACTGATCTTGTCGGTGCCCAACCAGAAGTAGCTCCCCGCGCCGATCGCCAGCACCACCGCCACGGCGACCGCGCTGAGGGCCAGCACCGGGCTTTTACTTGCCGCCGGTTGGCTCGGTTGGCTCGGTTGGCCCGACGCGGAGGGCGGCTTGGCGGGCGGTACCGGTTGTGAATGCGCAGCCGGGCCAGTGTCGCGAGCCGGCGCAGCGTCGCTGGCTACCAGAGCAGCCGGCGCTACGGCGACGTGGGCTGGCGTCAGCGGCATAGCGATCGGGCTGATGCGCGTGGCGTCATCGTCCACTGTCGCCAGGCGGAGCGCGGCTACCAGCGCCGCGGCATCCGGGAAGCGCTCGGCAGGGTCCTTGGCCAGCAGCCGGGTCAGGATCCCTTGATAGCGGCCCTGGCTTATCGGCAGCTCGGGCAGCGGCTCGGTCAGGTGCGCCAGTGCCGTGGACAGCGCATCGGTGCCCATGTAGGGCAGCTCGCCGGTGAGCATTTCGTAGAGCACCACGCCCAGGGCATACAGATCGGCGCGCCCGTCGATGTCCTGGCCGCGGGCCTGCTCGGGGCTCATGTAGCTCGGCGTGCCGACGGCAAAACCGGCCTGGGTGAATTGGGTGCGATCGTCCAGCGACTTGGCGATACCGAAGTCCGACAGCACGGCCGTACCGTCGGCCCTGAAGAGGATGTTGGCGGGTTTCACATCGCGATGCACCAGGCCCTGGGCGTGGGCATAGCCCAGCGCCGAGGCGATGTGGCGGATGATCGGCAGCCCCTGCTCGGTGGTCAGTCCGGCGGACAGGCGTTCTTTCAGGGTGCCGTTGGGCAGGAACTCCATGGACATGTAGTAGTGCGGGCCGGCGTTGCCGATGTCGTGGATGGTCACCGTGTGCGGGTGCGACAGGCGTGCCAGGGTGCGGCCCTCACGCAAAAAGCGCTCGCAGAAGCTCGGATCGGCGGCCAGCGCTGCGGCCATGACCTTGAGGGCCACCTTTCGCTCAAGCGAGCGCTGAGTGGCCAGATACACGGTGGCCATCGCGCCTTCGCCGATTTCGCCGTGGATGTCATAGCCGGGAATGTTTATCTGCATGGGGGCGGTAATCTTCAGCAAGCCTTGATGACGATGGCGGTGATGTTGTCGGGTGCGCCGCGGGTCAGCCCCAGGTGGATCAGGCTGCGGACCATCGCGTAGGCATCGTGATGGCAGAGCACGTCACGGATCTCGTGGTCCTCGGCGGTCTTGTTCAGGCCATCGCTGCACAGCAGGTAGGTGTCGCCGGGCAGCACCTGCAGAGAAGCGCTTTCCAGCTCCAGCTGGTCGTCGACGCCCAGCGCGCGGGTGACAATGTTGCCCCGCGGATGCAGTCGTGCTTCGGCATCGCTGAGCAGGCCGCTGTCGACCAGTTCCTGCACATAGCTGTGGTCGCGGGAGATGCCGCTCAATTGCCCGCCGCGCAGGCGATACAGGCGGCTGTCCCCGGCCCACAGGCAGATACCCTGGTTACCGCGTACGGCCAGCACCACCACGGTGCTGCCCATCATGGCCACGCCGCGCAGCTGCGTTTGATCGCGGACGACGCTGTTGACCTGGGCCAGTTCGGCGCGCACCGCGTTGCTGTAGACCGGCAGCGACGGCGACCAGGGGATGCGCCGCAGCGAGTCGACGATCAGGCTGCTGACGTAGTCGCCGGCGGCATGCCCGCCCATGCCGTCGGCAACCACCCACAGGCCGCTCTCGGGCAATTCCAGGCAGGCATCTTCGTTGACCTGGCGGACCATGCCGACATGGCTGTAACTGGCCGACAAGTATTGCAGCTCGGGTGCTGTGGGCATTTACGGCATCCCTCGCTGAGCCTGCAGGAAAGCGCTAAACGCCTGCTCTGGCGGCAGGCCCACGCAGCGCACGAGCCCGGCGTCGACCCGTTCCGAGCCGCAGCCCCACCACAGGCTGGTACCCGCGCAGGCCCATTGCGCCAACACTGCCAGCCGCGCCTCGGGTGTCGTGGCCGCGCTACGCTGCAGTCCGTCAACCTGCTCGTGCAGCGGCGCGACCTGGACGGTCAACGGCGGCAGGCGATCCAGCGCCTGAACAAATTGCGCCAGCTCAGCCTCGGCTTGCAGTGTATCGAGCAGCGCCTGCTCGACACCTTCGAACCAGTCTTGCGGCCCTGCGACGAGGCTGGCCAGATCGGTATCGCGCTCCAAGGGCTGCGCCACGGTCAGCGGGAAATAGCGGCCAACGCGGTCGACGCTGGGCATGATCACCCCCGCCATCGAATCCTGGCCACACACCCCTGACGCCAGTGTGAAGCGCCACAGCGGGCTGATGAGGTAAGCCTCGAGCCACTGATCGCCCAGGTGCTGCTGGCTGCTGTGCAGGCCGGCCGCCAGCCAGCTGTCCCAAGGCTGGATGAACTCGCGTGGCAAGTCGCGGCTGACAAAGTCGCCGAGGCTGGCCAGCTTGCCGTAGAACCCGGGCCGATTCATAGCCGCTCCGGCAAGCTGAAGCCCGCGATCAAACGGTTCTTGAACGGGTTGAAGGCACTGTTGGCGCGCAGTTCATAGGCTACGCTGGCGCCTTCTACGCGCAAGCGCAGGGTGAAGCGGTCGGGGCTACCGGCGTTGCTCAGCTCTGATTGTTCCAGCAAACGGAACCAGGCCCATGGGCCTTCAAGGGTCATACCGGAGCGGCCGCTGGCGGCCGGTGGATCGATGCTCAGGCGCACGCCGCCGATGCCGTTGCTGTTCGGCCATTGCAGGGCGGTCGGACGGGCTGGGCCGTGATCGTAGCTCAACTGCTGACCATCGAGGTCGAGGTTGAACTGCGTGATGCTGCTGTCCATGGCCAGGGGCTTGAGCTCGAAGCGCACGCCCGGCTGCGTACCGCCGTTACGAAAGTACGCATCGCGGATCGAAGCGGCGCGCTGAAAGGTCTGCAGCACGCCAGGGGCGATACCCAAGCGCTGGGCGGCACCCGGTTGCCAGCGCCAGTTCGGCGCCGAGGTGTCGACGTAAGGCTGCAGGTACTTGCGGAAATAGCTGTCCATCACGCCGCCGACCCCGAAGAACTGGCCGAAGTCGTCGAGCGTCGCATCGCGGTTGCTGCCGACTACCAGTGGGTAGCGCCCGGCCAGGGACTGGCGATATACGTTGAGTACCTCGCTGGTCCAGGCGGCGTTCAGTTGCGTGCGCACGCCGCCCATCATGCTATTGGTAGTGGCGCTGACTACCGCCTTGACCAGCCCCTGCACCAGCGGCGGCTCGCGCTCGGCGGTCAGGCTGACCCGTGCAGCCGCCGCGCTGGCCTGATTCTTGGCCTCGCCGAGCATGGCCTCGCCACTGGCACCGACCATGGCACTGACCTGCACGTACAGGGCGTTCATGTCGGCGAGCAGGCCATCGATCGGGGCTGGATCGCCGGCGGCCTTGCCGACCATGCCGTTGAGGTCTGCGAAGTGTACGGTCACCGGATCGTCACCCAGGGCCTGGATCGGCACCGCAGCGGGCGCTTGGCCGACCAGCGAGCCGAGTTTCTGCTTGAGTTTGTCGACACCGCTGTCAGTCGGCACGACCTTCGCAAAGGCGTCCTGTTCAGGCTGGCGCAAGTCGGTTTCCTTGGCCACGGCTTGGAGCAGTTTTTTCAGCGGCGAAGTCGGTCCGGAGATTACCCGCAACACGTCGGCTGCCTGGGCGACGTTGGTCACCGGCACAAAGTCGATGTCCGCCAGTTGCGCATCCCACTGGCGGATGTAGTCCTGGAAGTACAGACGTTGTACGTCGGCGGCCAGGTCGGCGGCGTCTTGTTGCTGTGCCCGATCCTGGCCCAGCACCCATTGTTCTTCGGCCAGTGCGGTGGACTGGTTAAGGCTACCGAGCAGGAACGCCTTGCGATAACCCTGGGCGGTAAAGAAACCGCTCAAGGGCTCGCTCAGCGGTTTGGCGCTCTTGCGCGTGAACACCAGCGCCGCGTCGCGTCCGGCGGCATCGCTCAGGCGCCAGTCGGCAACGCCTTGTGGCAGCTTCTGGCGCTTGACCCGGTCATACACACGCTGAGCCACGGGCAGTTGCTGCAACTGGCGGCGCAGATCATCGATCAAACGGTCGTCCAGCCGCGCGGCCGGTGGCTGGCGTGCGAACAACGCCTGCAGATGCTCGTTCAGTGCCTGGCGCTGTTCCGGGGCCAGATCGCGGGGCAGGCTTTGCTCCCAGTCCAGGCCGATCCAGGCCTTGATGAACGCCGGATCGTAATGGTCATGGTCGGCCAGCATCAGATAAGCCTTGAGGCCTTCGTAAAGGAAGTCCGAGTTGCCGCCTTCGTGCAGTTGTTCTTCCATGCGGCTGACCAGGCGCGGCGCGAACACGGCGATCAGCAGCTTGCGATACACGCTGGAAGCCTCGCTCTCGAGCATATCGCCCTGATACAGCCCCAGGCCTTGCGCCCAGGCGGGCGGGTCGTCTGCCAGGTGGCGAGTGGCGTTGAGCAACGGCAGTACGGCCAGTACGTCGCGCTGCGCGGGGCTCAGCAATTGCACCGCTTGTCCCAGCGGCAGCACGTGCTGATCAACCTGGGTGATGTAACTCTGGTTGGCGCGATAGCTGGCTATCCACAGCCCGCCGACGATCACCACCAGGGCCACGCTGGCCGCCAGTGCTCCGCGCGCCAGCCACCTACGCCGCCGCTCGACCGCCGGGTTGCTGCCCACTAGCCCACGCTCTGCGAAGGCCACGTCGGTGAACAAGCGCTGTATGAAGTAGCTGCGCCCTGAACCGCTCTGCCGCGCCAGGTGCTGGCGGTCGAGGTTCATGCTTTGCGCCATCGCCCCGATCAGACGGTCGATAGGGCTGCCTTCCTGAGTGCCGCTGGTGAAATAGGCACCGCGCAACAGCACCCGTGCCTCATAGGGATTGGGACGAAACACCGCTTGCAGGAAGGATTCGAAGGTTTCCCTGAGCGCACCGAACTGCTGCGTGAAGCCGTAGATCAGATTGCGTCGCGTCGGGTCGCGTTCCTGTTGCAAACGTTCGACCAAACGCTCGTTGAGGCGTTGTTCGAGCGCGGCGAACTCGGCGGGCAGTTGTGCCAATGGGCCCTCGCCCTGCTGGCCGTCGTCCAGGTTGAAGGTCATGCCCCAGACCTGCCCGCGCTCCTCTTTGCTCAGGTTGTCGAAGAACTCCATGAAACCCGGAACCAGATCCAGCTTGGTCAGCATCAAGTAGATAGGCAGGCGCACGCCCAGTTGGCTGTAGAGCTCCTGAATACGTGCACGGATAGCCGCCGCGTGTGCGGCGCGCTCGGTTTCGGTGGCCAGCAGCAGGTCGGACAGGCTGATCGCGACAAAGGCGCCGTCGACCGGGCGGCTCGGGCGCTGGGTTTTCAGCAGGTCGAGGAAGCCTAGCCAGGCCGATTTGTCGACGCTGGCATGGCTGTCCTGGGTGGTGTAGCGGCCGGCGGTGTCGAGTAGCACGGCCTGGTCGGTGAACCACCAGTCGCAGTTGCGCGTACCGCCCACACCTTGCACGGCGCCCTTGCCCAGTTGCGCGGCCAAGGGGAAATCGAGCCCGGAATTGACCAGCGCGGTAGTCTTGCCGGAACCCGGCGGGCCGATGATCACGTACCAGGGCAGCTCGTACAGATTGCGCTTTTCGTCGCCACCCAAGCGGGCTTTTTTCAGCAGGGCAACGGCCTCGGCCATGCGCGACTTGAGTGTCGCCAACTCTTCGGCCGAAGCAACGCTGGCTGGGTCCGGCGCGGAGTCGGCCGCTAGGCTGGCGAGCACCGCAGTAGCCTGGCGGCGTGTTTGTACGAAGCGCCAGATACGGTACGCCAGCCAGGCGCCAAACAGCAGGATGATCAGCGCCCAGCGCCGACCCTCAGGCACCAACGCGTCGAGCAGCGGTCCGACGAACCAGACGATCAGACTCAGGGCAGTCAGGCCCAGCACCGGGATGATCCAGCGCACGATAAATACGAACACGGCCTTCACTCGACCCCCTCGGCAAACACGGTGATTTCAACCCGGCGATTGCGCGCACGGCCTTCGGCGGTGGCGTTGGTTGCCAAGGGTTCGGTGTCGCTGCGGCCTTCGGCGCTGAAGCGCTCGGGCTGACCGGTCTTGGCTGCCAGCAGTTGCTCGACCTCGGCCGCGCGGGCCTGGGACAGCTTCCAGTTGGAGGGATAGCGCAGCGTGGCGATGGGGCGGTTGTCACTGTGACCGGTGATCAACACACGACCCTTGACCTTGCTGATGGCGTCGGCGATGCGCAGCATCAGCGGTTGGAAATCATCCTTGATACTGGCGCTCGCCGACGCAAACAGTTCATCGCCGCGCAGGGTGACAATCGAGCGATCGACCGCATCGGTGACCACCACGCGACCGGCGCGCACATCGTCGGCCAGGAAGCCCGCCAGCCGTGGGCGCTCGACGATTTTGGGCTGTTGCAGCGGGCGTTCGATGGCCTGTACCGGGATTTCGCCCAAGGCATGGATGTTCTTGAACACCGGCTCCGCGTCGGCCGCGAGCTTGAGGCGCAGGCCGAGCAGCACCAACAGCAGCACCGCGGCCGCGATGGCCAGGCCGACCCAGGGCGGCACGAACTGCGCGAGGCGGTCGCGGCTGGCCTGGGTGCCGCGCCAGTGCGGCGACAATTCGCGCTCGTGCTCGCCACGTGCGCTGCGGATGGCGGCGCTGGTGCGTTCGCGCAGGGCTTCGAGCTGGCTGCGGCCATCGTTGAGCACCCGATAGCGACCTTCGAAACCGAGGCAAATACACAGGTACAGCAGCTCCAGCAGGTTCAAGCGTTCGCGCGGGCTTTGCAGACAATGGTCGAGCAACTGGAAGACCTTTTCGCCACCCCAGGCTTCTTTATGTTCGGTGATCAGCAGGCTCTGTTTACCCCAGTCGCTGCTGCTGCCCCACGGCGTGCTCAGGACGGCCTCGTCCAGCGCGGTGCACAGCACGTAGCGGCCCAGCAGCACGTCGTTTCGGGCGATGCCCGCCGCTTCGGCACGGGCTTCGAATTGGCGCAGGCAGGTCAGCAACTGCGCGCGCAGGCTGGCCGGCGCCGGATGAGCGAGGGTGTTACGCAGCCGCGTCAGCAGCGCGAGCAAAGGCCCAGCAGCTTGCTCCAGTGGATTCAAGCCTAGGGCCTGACTGGTCGACAGCGGCTGGCTGGGCAGCTCCAGGGCAGGCGCTTTCTGGCCGGCAGCCGGTGCGCCGCGGCCACCAGGACGCGGCATGATCAGGGTACGGTCGTTGTTGAAGCCGTCGTTGGTGGTCATCCGTACTCAGCCCCTGATGGCCCAAAAGGCCAGGTTCAGCCCCGGAAAATTTCCGGCGATATGAAAGGCAAAGCCGCCGGATTGGCGCAGCGCCTGCCAATGCTCGCTGCCGCGGTCTAGTTCGTAGTAGGTGGAACCGGCGTGGTATGGCAGCTGCCGCGGTGCAACCGACAGCGGCAGCAGGCCGATACCGGAAAGTTGCAGGTTGACCATGTCGCGGATGTGCTCAACCGAGCCGACCTTGCTCTGCTGCGGGAAGCTGGCGCGCAGGGTTTCGCCCGGCACGTCGGCGCGAACCACAAGGATGAAACTGGCGTTTTCTATCAGCGTGCGGTCAGCGAGCACGGCCACGTGAACGCCGTAGGCTTTCTCGACGATAGGAATAGGCGTGGCCTTGGTGTCGATGACCATCGACAAGGCCTCGCGCAACGCCAGCATCACCGGCGCGAAGGTCAGGGCCAGGTCGTCGTGTTGATACAGCAGGAACTCTTGCGCGCGCCGCTGACTGGTGGCGAATGTCGCGAACTCGCCGGCCAGGCTCACCAGTTCGCTGAACAGACGCTCCGGGTGCAGCGGGCTGAGGCGTGCCAGGTGGGAGATCAGCGGTTGGGCCCGGTTGACCAGTTGCAGTAGCATGAAGTCGGCGATTTCCGACGCGCCGCCGGCGTTACTGGCCACCACCCGCCCGGCCAGCGCTTCGCCGCGCTGGTGCAGCAGGCCGAGCAGTTCGCGGGTGAAGCCGTTGAGCGGTTTGCTGGCGGCGATGTCCAGTACCGGCGGGATATAGGACTCGTCCAACAACACGGCGCGATCGCTGCGTTTTTCCTTCACACGGACCACGCCGATCGCCGTGTAATCGGCCAGGCCGTCCTGTTCGGTGAGCAAGCGCAGAGCCCGTGAACCTACCGCCACCGGGGCGCGGTTTTCGAACGCAGCGTTGTCATCGCGCACTTCGCGCACCTGGCTTTGATAGCGCGCCCCCGCGACGGTTTGCCCTTCGTCAGCGGTGTCGCGGACCCCGGCACGCTTGAGCGGCAATGCCAGGTAAACCAGGCCATCGCGTAGCTGATCATCAATGTTCAACGGCGCGGGTGTAGGGTCGTCGACCGGGATGTTGAACGGCGTGCCGTCGGGCAGCAGGCCGCGTGCCGACACAATTGCCAGTTTGCCCTGGCCGAGCAGCGCGTGGTCCAGCTGCAATTCCGAGAAGCCCCAGGCGCCAGCCACGAGCGGGCGGCTGCGCGCGTCGATCAGGGTTTCTAGATAACGATCGTGCTGTTGAAAGTGCTGCGGGCGCAAAAACATGCCTTCCGACCACACCACTCGATTGTTCCAGGACATGGGATACCTTTGCGCTAAGGGGCGACTACGGGGGCGCTGCGGACGGCGCGCACATCGAGGCTGATCTGAATTTCATCGCCGTGGCCTGGCGACACCGGGATAACCTCGCGCCATACCGCTCGGTCCAGTTCCCGATAACCGACCACCAGGCCCAGCTGGCGAGTGGCCGAATTCAGTGGGCGAGTGACCTTTTGATATTCGCCGGGCTGGATCAGCACCTCATCCTGACCGATCAGGTCGCTGCCAAGCGTGGCCTGGGCCTTGTCGGCCAGGGCAAAGTAGTCGGCGCGGGCAAACACTGCGGCGCTTTTCAACTCGAACAGGCGCACGCGTACCGGTGCTGGCTGGCCGTCGGCACCGGGGTTGAGCCCGGCAATCGACTGTACGTGCAACACCAGATCGGTCGCTGCCGGTGCTGGAGCGGAAGCGGGGGCCACCGGGTCTTTGGCGCAGGCGGTCAGCAGCAATGCCGCTGCAACAGCCTGGGATTTCTTGAACCTCATCCTTTGTCCTTACTGACAAATACTTATCCGTTTGATCCTGCAAATCGGCCCGGTCATCGGCGCCTGCAATTGTCGAGCGGGTGACGCTAGCTGCGTCGCTGTTTGGCGCTGTGTTCCTCATAGGCGCGGCTGAATTCGCGGCCGAACAGGTCCTGGAAGTCGTCTTCGGCCTCGCTTGCGATCTGGCCGTAAAGCTCGGTGAACTGTTGCCAGTAGCGCACTTGGCGCGAGCCACTGAGCAGCCCTGCCAAGCCCCCGGGATGTTCCAGGCGTGCCTCCAGGGCTGCGGGTTCGAAACGCTTGAGCAATTGGCCGATGGCGGCTTGCACCCCGGCCATGACCGCTAACTGGTGGGCCTTGAGGTCGTCGAAACCGTCGCTGACGGCCTGGTCGGGGGCCATGAACGCCTGGTTGCCGCCGCGCAACAGCAGCAGCAAAGCTTCGTCGGCATTGGGGGCGAATTTGAGCGGGTTGTTTTCCAGTGGCTGGATCAGCGTCTGCTGAATGCGGAATTCACCCTTGAGGCTGGCCCGTGCCCGCAGCACGTCGAGCATGCCCTCGACCATCAACCGATAGCTGCGGCCCAGGCTGTGCATCTGCGCGGCGGCTTGCTGGTTGTCGATGCGTAGATGGCTCATGCCGGCGCCGTCGAGGAAGGCGGCGAGCAGGTCGTTGCCTGCGGGTGACGGGGTCGCTTGAGGCTTGCACGTCGGCTGTGCAGTGGCCGATGATTCGACTGTTAGAGGGCTGCCGGGTTCTGCGGCGGCGGGCACCGGTGCCTGAGGAGCTATCTCGGGCTCGGGAGCGGGCGCTGCCGAAGGTGCGACAACCGGTTCGATGGAGCGAGACTCTGCCGCCTCAGTCGTCGCGGGGTTGGTGCCCAGCAGGTCCCAGTCCTCAGGAATCAAGCCGACAGGCGGCGGTGCCGCCGGTGCAACGGTTACTGGTGGCGCGCTCGGCACGGGCGGGCGAAAATCATGCTGCTGCGCTGGTACGTGGTCGGGTTGCGTGACCGGAGGCACTGGGCCGGGCGCGAGGAAATCGAACAGGTCGGGCAGGGTATCCATGGCCGAACCACGCTCGAATTGCGCGGGCATGCGCACGGGTGCCGGAGCCTGTTGCTGACCGCCCATAAGCGCTTCAAAACTGATCGGCTCGGCGCCAAACGATGCACTTGGCGATACGCTGGTGTTGCAAACTTCCGGCGTCTGGTTTACACGCGCACATATTTCATAGTCACCGATGCGGATAACTTCGCCGTCGTTGATACGTTCGCTGTTTCCCCGGCGCAATCGGATGCCGGAGGTAACTAACTCGACGCCATTGGTGCTGTTGTCTGTCATCAAGTAGATGCCGTCGCGGTACTGAATACTGCAGTGTTGTGACGAGATCAGTTTGTCTGGATCGGGCAGTACCCAGTCATTCTCCGGGCCGCGACCGATTTTAAGGATGCCACTGCGCAGCGTCATCTCCGAACATTGTCCGGGGGTGATCTTGTGGTAACTGGTAATAACCAATTGCAGTGCCATCAAGCCTCCATGCTGCATTCTACGGTCTGGCAGGGGTGGCGAATAATCGCCTATTTGCCTGGATTGTGTAGCTAAATTTGGTGAAATAAACACTTCGTTACATAAAAGTCGGGATTTATAAAGCACCCCCGCAATACACTCGGCCTATACAGGCGGCGCATAGCATACCTTGACAATCGGTATTGACTACACCAAAAATGTCGCCGGCCGTACAATAGGGTGATGGCTGTGTGATATCACTGAATATCATTTAGTGCTTTCCGGTCCTGATATTGGATCTGGAACTTTCGTGCTAAAACCTGCCAGCCAGCAGGTGATAAGGAGATCAAGTCTTGGTGGATGTGGCGTTATTGTTGGTGCCTGTTTCAGAGGATTCGCCTTGCGGCGAAGATCTGGAATACGACTCGCACTTCTTGCAGTTGGAACGGGATGTTCAAGGCCAACCTGAACGCATCATGGGCGATGCCGTGCTGGCCGCCGAGCCACCGCAATGGCGCTCGATTGGCCAGCAAAGCGAGCAACTTCTGCAGCGCAGCAAAGACCTGCGCATCGCCTGTTTTCTGCTGCAAAGCGCGCTGGCTATGGAAGGCCTTGCCGGCTTGGCAGGCAGCCTCGATCTGATACGCCAGCTGCTCCTGCAGCACTGGACCGACCTGCACCCGCGGCTCGACGCCGATGACCACAACGACCCTACCTTGCGCCTCAATGCGTTGATGGCCCTGGCTGCCGATCCCACCGTGAACCTGCTGCGCGAAACACCACTAGTGCGTTCGCGGGTGTTTGGCAGCATCAGCGTGCGCGCCGCCGCCAACGCCTGCGGCCTGCAGCACTTTCAAGGTGAAAGCCTGACCGGCGAGCAGCTCAACGCCGCTTTCCAGGATGCCGACCCCGAACAGCTGCAGGCCAGCCGGGAGGCCCTCGACCGCGCACGCGAGGCGTTGCAAGGTATCGAGCAGGTGCTGGGCGACCAGTTGGGCGTGGGCCAGGGTGTCAACTTCGATGCACTGGACCGCCAACTGAAGCTGGCCCAACAGATTCTCGGCGCTGAACCCGTGGTCGCTGCCGAGCAGGTGGCCGCCAATCCGCCCCAGGGCGCCGAGCCCATCGCGGTAGAATCGTCTGCACCGGCGCGGGTCAGCGGTGATATCAATCATCGCGACGATGTGCTGCAACAACTGCAACGCATCCTCGACTATTACGCCCGCCATGAGCCGTCCAGCCCTATACCGCTGCTGCTCAACCGTGCGCGGCAACTGGTCAATGCGGATTTCGCCGCCATCGTGCGCAATCTGATACCCGACGGCATTTCCCAATTCGAAAATCTGCGTGGTCCCGACGCCGAGTAGCGTCGTCGACCTCGTCGTTCAGTCAGCGGCCGGCTTTACCAGCAGGCCATGACCTCAACAGGTCGCTCAGGCGACAAGGAGGAGCACCGTGGCCACTACCAGTTCCCAAAAGTTCATTGCCCGCAATCGCGCCCCGCGCGTGCAGATCGAATACGACGTCGAGCTGTACGGCGCCGAGAAAAAGGTCCAGTTGCCGTTCGTCATGGGCGTGATGGCCGATCTTGCCGGCAAGCCAGAAACACCGCTGGCGCCCGTGGAGGAACGCAAGTTCCTGGAAATCGACGTCGACAACTTCGACTCGCGCCTCAAGGCCATGAAGCCGCGCGTGGCCTTCCACGTGCCCAACGAGCTGACAGGTGAAGGCAACCTGAGCCTGGATATCACCTTCGAAAGCATGGATGACTTCAGCCCGGCCGCCGTGGCCCGCAAAGTCGACTCGCTGAACAAGCTGCTTGAAGCTCGCACCCAGCTGGCCAACCTTCTTACCTACATGGACGGCAAGACCGGCGCTGAAGACGTGATCATGAAAGCCATCCAGGACCCAGCCCTGCTGCAAGCTCTGGCCAGCGCGCCGAAGCCTCGCGATTCCGAGCCCAACACCTGATCAGGATGACCCGCATGTCCGAGTTGATGAAAGACGGTCAGCCGCAACCCGCGGCGACTGAGCAGACCAGCGAATTTGCTTCGCTGCTGTTGCAGGAATTCAAGCCCAAGACCGAACGTGCTCGCGAAGCGGTAGAGACCGCCGTGCGTACCTTGGCCGAGCAAGCCTTGGCGCAGACCAGCCTGGTGTCCAACGACGCGATTACCTCGATCGAGTCGATCATCGCGGCCATCGACGCCAAGTTGACCGCACAGGTCAACCAAGTCATCCACCACCCCGAGTTCCAGAAGCTGGAAAGCGCCTGGCGTGGCCTGCATTACCTGGTCAACAACACCGAATCAGATGAGCAGCTGAAAATTCGCGTACTCAACATCGCCAAGCCGGAGCTGCACAAGACCCTGAAGAAATTCAAGGGTACGGCCTGGGACCAGAGCCCGATCTTCAAGAAAATGTACGAAGAAGAGTACGGCCAGTTCGGTGGCGAACCCTATGGCTGCCTGGTGGGCGATTATTACTTCGACCAGTCGGCGCAGGATGTCGAGTTGCTCGGCGAGCTGTCCAAAGTCTGCGCGGCCATGCACGCGCCATTCATCGCTGCGGCATCGCCGACCGTAATGGGCATGGGCTCGTGGCAGGAGCTGTCCAACCCCCGCGACCTGACCAAGATCTTCACAACCCCGGAATACGCCGGCTGGCGGTCGCTGCGCGAATCCGAAGACTCGCGCTACATCGGGCTGACCATGCCGCGTTTCCTGGCGCGTCTGCCGTACGGGGCCAAGACCGATCCGGTGGAGGCCTTCGCCTTCGAAGAGAACACCGACGGCGCCGACAGCAGCAAATACACCTGGGCCAACGCCGCCTACGCCATGGCGGTGAACATCAACCGCTCGTTCAAGCATTACGGCTGGTGCTCGCGCATCCGTGGTGTCGAGTCCGGCGGTGAAGTGCAAAACCTGCCCGCGCACACCTTTCCTACCGATGACGGTGGTGTGGACATGAAGTGTCCGACCGAAATCGCGATCTCCGATCGCCGTGAAGCGGAACTGGCGAAGAACGGCTTCATGCCGCTGCTGCACAAGAAGAACACCGATTTCGCGGCCTTCATCGGCGCCCAATCGCTGCAGAGACCGGCCGAATATGACGATCCGGATGCCACCGCCAACGCCAACCTGGCGGCTCGTCTGCCTTACCTGTTTGCCACCTGTCGCTTCGCGCATTACCTCAAGTGCATCGTTCGCGACAAGATCGGCTCGTTCAAGGAAAAGGACGAGATGCAGGCCTGGCTGCAGGACTGGATCCTCAACTATGTCGACGGCGACCCGGCGCACTCCAGCGAGACCACCAAAGCCCAACACCCACTGGCAGCCGCCGAGGTAGTGGTCGAGGAAGTCGAAGGTAACCCGGGTTACTACAACTCGAAGTTTTTCCTGCGCCCGCACTATCAGCTTGAAGGCCTGACGGTATCCCTGCGTCTGGTATCAAAGCTGCCTTCGGCGAAAAGCGCCTGATCCACTTTTGACTGCGCGGGCCAGTGGGCACCGCGCACTCACTTCAATGAACTCCAGGAGGAATAATGGCTGTAGATATTTTCATCAAGATCGGTGACATCAAGGGCGAATCTCAGGACAGCACCCACAAGGATGAGATCGACGTGCTGGCCTGGAACTGGGGCATGTCCCAGAACGGCAACATGCAGATGGGCAGCGGCGGCGGTGCCGGCAAGGTCAATATCCAGGACCTGACGTTTACCAAGTACCTCGACAAGTCGACACCCAACCTGATGACGGCCTGCTCCAGCGGCAAGCATTATCCGGAAGCGGTACTGGTGATCCGCAAGGCTGGGGGGGAGAGCCCGATCGAGTACACAACCATCACCTTGAAGGAAGTACTGATCTCGTCGCTGAGCACCGGCGGCTCGCGCACGGACGATCGCCTGACCGAGCAAGTGTCTCTGAACTTCGCTGAGGTGGCAGTCGACTACCAGCCGCAGAAAGCCGACGGTACCAAAGAAGGTGGCCCGATCAAATACGGCTGGAATATCCGCCGGAACACCAAGCTCTGACGCGCCCGGGCAACCATAGCAGTGGTTGCCCTTCTTTTGCTTCGCCCCTTTGGTGCTCGAACCATGGTCACGCCCTCCAATGCCTTGATGCCCCGCGAGCGCTTGCAGCCCTCGCTGCTCGATCGCCTGAGCGACGACCGCCCTGGCGACTTGCAAGAGTCCGCCGAGCAGCGCTCGCTGTCGCTCAATCAGCTCAAGGATTCGGTACTGCGTGACCTTGGCTGGCTGCTCAACAGCACCTGCCTGCTGGATGCCGATACCAGCCAGAACGCCCCTGCCGGCTCCTCGGTACTTAATTTCGGCTTGCCGGCATTGGCCGGCAACTGTGCTTCCAACGTCGATGTCGAGGCGCTGGAACGAGCCATTCGCCAGGCTATCATCACCTTCGAACCGCGTATCCTGGCGGCCAGTGTGCGGGTCAAGGCCTGCATGGCGTCGGATGAAATGAGCCCCAACGCGTTGAGCTTCGCCATCGAAGGTGACCTTTGGGCGCAACCGGTGCCGTTGCGCTTGCTGCTGCAAACAGACCTGGATCTGGAGTCCGGCCATGTACGGGTGATTCAGGCCGAACGGAGGCGCCTATGAATCCGCGCCTGCTGGAACTCTATAACCAGGAGCTGCAACATGTGCGCGATGGCGCCGCAGAGTTTGCCCAGCAATACCCCAAGATTGCCGGGCGCCTGGCGCTTAATGGCACCGACTGCGCCGACCCCTATGTCGAGCGCTTGCTCGAAGGCTTCGCGTACCTGACTGCCCGGGTGCAACTCAAGCTCGATGCCGAGTACCCGACATTCACCCACAACCTGCTGGAAATCGCCTATCCGCATTACCTGGCGCCGACGCCGTCGATGACCGTGGTGCAGTTCACCCCGGACACCGAAGAAGGTACTTTGGGCGCGGGCTTCACCCTCAAGCGCGGCACCGCCTTGCGCGCCACCTTGGGCCGCGACAGCCAGACCTGCTGCGAATACCGTACGGCCCATCCGGTGACCTTGTGGCCGGTGCGTGTCGCGCAGGCCGACTACTTTGCCAATCCCCAGGCTGTACTGGGGCGCCTGGCCGCGAGCGAACCCAAGGCCCGCGCCGGCTTGCGCATTACCCTGCGCACCGGCGGCGAAGTGCCGTTCGCCGAACTCGGCCTGGAGACCTTGCCGTTGTACTTGCACGGTGCCGACGAGCAACCGTTTCGCCTGTATGAGCATCTGCTGGGCAATGCCTGCGCGATTTTCGCCCGCGAGCCGGGCGGTGACTGGGTCGAGCGCCTGCCGGTCGATGCGTTGCGGGCCCGTGGCTTCGACGACGCTGACGCTGCGTTGCCGGTAGTGCCGCGGGCCTTCCAGGGCTACCGCTTGCTGCAGGAATACTTCGCGCTGCCGCAGCGGTTTCTGTTCGTCGAATTCGCCGGGCTGCAGCCTGCGCTGAAGCGCTCCCAAGGGCAGGTGCTGGAGCTGATCGTACTGTTCGATCGTCAGGACACGGCCCTGGAAGGGCAGGTGTCGGCCGAGCAGTTCAAGCCGTATTGTGCGCCGGCGATCAACTTGTTCCCGCGGCGCTTGGACCGTATTCATCTGACCGATCGGGTCCACGAGCACCATGTGATCGCCGACCGCACCCGGTCAATGGATTTTGAGGTGCACTCGCTGACCGACATCTGCGGTCACGGTACTGGACCGGATCAACCCTTTTTGCCGTTCTATGCCGTGCGTGATGCGTCGCGCTATGGCCGCGATCAGGCGTATTACATCGTGCGCCGTGAGCCGCGAGTGCTGTCCAGTACGCAACGACGCAGCGGGCCGCGTTCCAACTACGTCGGCAGCGAGACTTTTATCAGTCTGGTTGACCCCGCTCAGGCGCCGTATCGCCATGAGTTGCGACAACTGGGCGTGGGAGCGTTGTGCACCAACCGCGACCTGCCACTGTTCATGAATATCGGCGACGGCAGCACCGATTTCACCCTGTCCGACAGTGCTCCGGTGGTGTCGATTCGTTGCCTGGCCGGCCCCAGCCGCCCGCGCGCCAGCCATGCGCACGACGGCAAAGCCTGGCGCCTGATCAGCCAACTGTCGCTCAACTACCTGTCGCTGAGCGAGCAGGGCCAGGGTGCGGCGGCCTTGCGCGAGTTGTTGCGCCTGTATGGCGACGACAAGGACTCGGCGTTGCAATTGCAGATCGAAGGCCTGCGCGACGTCAGCGCCAAGGCCTGTACCCGGCGCCTGCCGATGCCCGGCCCGATCGTCTTCGGCCGCGGCCTGGAGATCACCCTGACTTTCGATGAAAACGCCTTTCGCGGCACTGGCGTGTTTCTTCTGGGGGCGGTATTCCAGCGCTTTCTGGCACGCTACGTGTCTATCAATAGCTTTACCGAGACGGTGATCAAGACCACCGAACGCGGCGAGATCATGCGATGGAAAGCCCGCCCCGGCTGTCGACCGAACCTGTGAGCAGCCAAGCGAAAATGCAGGCTGCGCCGTGGGAGTACGACTTCTTCCAGGCCCTGCGGCGTATCGAATGCGAGGCTCCGCACTTGCCACGTATCGGCCATTCGCGGCGCCTGGGCGAGGACGCTTTGCGCCTCGGGCAGCGCGCCGAAGGCACCTTCGCACCCGCTACGCTGGCGTCGCTGACACCCGCTCAAGAGGACGCTGCGCCGCGTCTGGAGCAGTTCTTCTTCGGTCTGGGTGGCCCCAACGGCCCAATGCCGCTGGCACTGACCGAGTACGTGCGCGACCGCGAGCGCAACCTGGGTGACAGCACCACCAAGCACTTCTTCGACCTGTTTCATCATCGCTTGCTGAGCCTGTTCTATCGAGCCTGGGCCGAGGCTCGACCGACGATCAGCCATGATCGGCCGGATGACGATTACTGGTCGGCACGTCTGGCCGCCTTGAGTGGTCGCGGCATGGACAGCCTGCTGGATCAGGGTCCGATCACCGACAGCGCGAAGTTTCACTACAGCGGTCACCTGGCCGCCCAGACCCGTTATCCCGATGGCTTGCGGGCGATCCTGGCCGAATACTTCGGGGTGGCGGTGGCGGTCGAGGAATACGTCGGCCAGTGGTTGCCGCTGCCCGACCACAACCGCTTGGGTATCGAGCACTGTCGCCTGGGTGAAGACCTGTGCCTGGGCAGTCACGTCTGGGATCGCCAGCACAAGTTTCGCCTGCGCCTGGGGCCGTTGTCGCTGGAGCGCTACATGGCCCTGCTGCCGCGAGGCGAGCTGTTTGCCGAGCTGGCTGCCTGGGTCCGCGAATATCAGGGCGACGAGTTGGACTGGGATCTCAACCTGGTGCTGGAACAGGCGCAGGTGCCGGCGGCGAGCCTGGATGGCAGCGGTCGGCTGGGCTTCAACACCTGGCTCGGTGCCCCCACCGCAGACGCCGCCGATTTACTCCTGTCACGGCATTACGCCGACTCTCCTATTGAAAAGGACTCGCCTCATGGGTGAAATCAGCCGCGCCGCACTGTTCGGCAAACTCAACAGCGTGGCCTATAAGGCTATCGAAGCCGCCACGGTGTTCTGCAAGCTGCGGGGCAATCCCTACGTCGAGCTGGTGCATTGGTTTCACCAGTTGCTGCAACTGCCGGACAGCGATCTGCATCGCATTATCCGCCAGTTCAGCCTCGATCCGGCGCGAGTGGCCCAGGGCCTGACCGAAGCGCTGGATCGTTTGCCCCGTGGCTCGACCTCGATCACCGATCTGTCGTCCCAGGTCGAGGAAGCGGTGGAGCGCGGTTGGGTCTATGGCAGCCTGATGTTCGGCGAGAGCCAGGTGCGCAGCGGCTACCTGTTGATCGGCATCCTCAAGACGCCAAGCCTGCGTCATGCCGTGCTGGGGCTGTCGGCGGAATTCGACAAGATCAAGGTCGAGACCCTTACCGAGCGCTTCGACGAGTATATCGACGGCTCGCCGGAAAACGCCCTGAGTGCCACCGATGGCTTCCAGGCCGCTGCGCCGGGCGAGGCCAGTGGCGCCGTCGCCCCGAGCGCGATGGGCAAGCAGGAAGCCCTAAAGCGTTTCACCGTCGACATGACCGAGCAGGCCCGCAGCGGCAAGCTCGACCCGATCGTCGGCCGTGACGAGGAGATCCGCCAACTGGTCGATATCCTTATGCGACGCCGCCAGAACAACCCGATCCTCACCGGTGAAGCCGGTGTCGGCAAGACCGCCGTGGTGGAAGGCTTCGCCCTGCGCATCGCCGCCGGTGACGTTCCGCCGGCGCTCAAGGACGTCGAGCTGCGCAGCCTGGATGTCGGCTTGCTGCAGGCCGGCGCGAGCATGAAGGGCGAGTTCGAACAGCGCCTGCGCCAGGTTATCGAAGAGGTTCAGGCCTCATCCAAGCCGATCATTCTGTTTATCGATGAAGCCCACACTCTTGTGGGTGCAGGCGGCGCCGCCGGCACCGGTGATGCTGCCAACCTGCTCAAGCCGGCCTTGGCCCGCGGCACCCTGCGCACGGTAGCGGCGACAACCTGGGCGGAATATAAAAAGCACATCGAGAAGGACCCGGCCCTGACCCGGCGGTTCCAGGTGGTGCAAGTTGATGAGCCGTCCGAGCACAAGGCGTTGCTGATGATGCGCGGCGTGGCGTCGACCATGGAGAAACACCATCAGGTGCAGATCCTCGACGAAGCCCTTGAAGCGGCAGTCAAGCTGTCCCACCGTTACATCCCCGCGCGTCAGCTGCCGGACAAATCCGTGAGCCTGCTGGACACCGCCTGTGCCCGCGTCGCCATCAGCCTGCATGCGGTGCCGGCCGAAGTGGATGACAGTCGCCGGCGCATCGAAGCCTTGCAGACCGAACTGGCGATCATCGCCCGCGAGCAGGCCATTGGTATCGATATCGGCGCTCGGCATACCAGCACCAACGAGGCGCTGACCCAGGAGCGCGAGCGCCTCGTCGAGGTGGAACAACGCTGGAGCGAAGAGCGCGCGTTGGTCGACGAGCTGTTGATGCTGCGCGCCAGCATGCGCGAAAGCGCCGGTGCCGTGGATGACCCCTTGGCCGCCCACCCGGAGCGGCATGATCAGTTGCGTGACGTGCAGCAACGCCTGTCGGCCCTGCAGGGCGAATCACCGCTGATATTGCCGACGGTCGACTACCAGGCAGTGGCCACCGTGGTCGCCGACTGGACCGGTATTCCGGTTGGCCGCATGGCCCGCAACGAAATCGAGACGGTGCTCAAACTCGACCAGCTGATGGCCAAGCGCATCATTGGCCAGGACCACGCCCTGAAGATGATCGCCAAGCGCATCCAGACCTCCCGCGCCGGCCTCGACAACCCGAGCAAGCCGATCGGTGTGTTCATGCTCGCCGGCACCTCCGGGGTCGGCAAGACCGAGACCGCCCTGGCGCTGGCCGAAGCCCTGTACGGCGGCGAGCAGAACATCATCACCATCAACATGAGCGAGTTCCAGGAAGCCCACACGGTATCAACCCTCAAGGGCGCGCCGCCGGGCTATGTCGGCTACGGTGAAGGCGGCGTGCTGACCGAAGCGGTGCGGCGCAAGCCCTATAGCGTGGTGCTGCTGGACGAGGTCGAGAAGGCTCACCCGGACGTGCACGAGATCTTCTTCCAAGTGTTCGACAAGGGCGTCATGGAGGACGGCGAAGGGCGCCTGATCGATTTCAAGAATACCTTGATCCTGCTGACCACCAACGCCGGTACCGAGACCATCGCCCGGCTCTGCCAGCCCGGGCGCAGCGTGCCGGATCCGGACGCCATCGCCAAGGCCCTGCGCCAGCCGTTGCTGGAGATCTTCCCGCCGGCGTTGCTGGGGCGTCTGGTGACGATCCCTTACTACCCGCTCAGCGACGATATGCTCAAGGCCATCACCCGCCTGCAACTGGAGCGCATCAAGCGGCGCGTCGAGAGCACCCACAAGGTGTCGTTCGACTATGACCAAGGCGTGATCGACCTGATCGTCTCCCGTTGCACCGAGAACGAAAGCGGCGGCCGCATGATCGACGCCATTCTCACCAACACCTTGCTGCCGGACATGAGCCGCGAGTTCCTCACCCGCATGCTCGATGGCGAGCCGCTGGCCGGGGTACGCATCAGCGCCCGCGACAATGCTCTGCACTATGATTTCGGTAGCCGCCATTGAGTACGTTTTTCAGCCAAAGCACGCGCCTGGTCGAGGTGACCTGCGCGCTGCCCACCAACGTCCTGCTGCTCAAGGACATGGGCGGGCTGGAGGAACTCGGCCGGTTGTTCGCCTACGACCTGCACCTGACCTCGACGGACCAGTCCATCGATCTCAACCAATTGCTTGGCAAACCGATGAGCCTGGCGCTGCAACTGCACGACGGCAGCAGACGCTATTTCCACGGCCTGGTGGCGCGTTGCAGCCAGGCCGCCGGGCGCGGCCAGTTCGCCAGTTATCAGGTCACGCTGCGCCCTTGGCTATGGCTGCTCACCCGCACGTCCGATTGCCGGATTTTCCAGCATATGAGCGTGCCGCAAATCGTCAAGCAGGTGTTCCGCGACTTGGGTTTTTCCGACTTCGAGGACAGGCTCAGCCAGCCTTACCGCGAGTGGGAATACTGCGTGCAGTACCGCGAGAACAGCTTCGACTTTGTCAGCCGCTTGCTGGAAAAGGAAGGCATTTACTACTACTTCCGCCATGAAGCCGATCGCCACGTGCTGGTACTGGCCGACGCCTATGGCGCCCACGTCAACGCGCCGAATTACGCCAGCGTGCCGTTCTACCCGCGCGACGGCCAGCAGCGCGAGCGCGACCACATGTACGACTGGCGCCTGGCGCAAGAGGTACAGTCGGGCTCCATCGAACTCAACGACTACGACTTTCAGCGCCCCAGCGCGCGTATCGATGTGCGCTCCGAAGCGCCGCAGCCCCACGACTACGGCGACTATCCGCTGTATGACTATCCCGGTGCCTATGTGCAAAGCCAGGACGGCGAGCATTACTCACGTACCCGTATCGAGTCGCTGCAAAGCCTGCACGAACGTGTCGAGCTGACCGGCAATGCTCGCGGTCTCGGCGCCGGGCATCTGTTCAGCCTGGAAAACCTCGTGCGTCAGGACCAGAACCGCGAATACCTGATCGTCGCCGCGCGTTATTACCTTGCCCAGGAAGACCTCGAAAGCGGCCGCAGCAGCACCCAGGCGCAGTTTGAAAGCCAGCTGAGTTGCATCGATGCGTTGCAGAGTTTCCGGCCGCTGCCGCTGACTCACCGCCCGGTGGTACGCGGCCCGCAGACCGCCGTTGTGGTGGGTCCGGCCAACGAGGAAATCTGGACCGATCAATATGGCCGCGTAAAGGTGCATTTCCATTGGGACCGCCACGATCAGTCCAACGAGAACAGCTCGTGCTGGATCCGCGTGTCCCAAGCCTGGGCCGGCAAGAATTGGGGCTCGATGCAGATCCCGCGCATTGGTCAGGAAGTGATCGTCAGTTTTCTGGAAGGCGACCCCGATCGGCCGATCATCACCGGTCGCGTCTACAACGCCGAGCAACCCGTGCCTTATGACTTGCCGGCCAACGCGACCCAGAGCGGTACCAAGAGCCGTTCGAGCAAGGGCGGCACGCCGGCCAACTTCAATGAAATCCGCATGGAGGACAAGAAGGGCGCCGAGCAGTTGTTCATTCATGCCGAGAAGAATCAGGACATTGAAGTCGAGAACGACGAGACACATTGGGTTGGGCATAACCGCACGAAGAGGGTTGATTTCACTGAGCGCGTCACTATCGGCGAGGATCGTACTCGCGCGGTCAGGCGCAACGACACGCTGCTGGTTGGCGGAGCCAAGCACGACAGTGTGAGTTCGATCTATCTGGTCGAAGCAGGTAAACAGTTGCGCTTCGTCTGTGGCGCCAGCGTGCTTGAACTCAATGCCAGTGGGCAAATCAACCTGACCGGTGAGAACTTCAACTTCTTTGCGAGCCAGCATGCCCAGTTCAATACCGGCGGCAACCTCAATCTCAACGTTGGCGGCAGCGCGGGTACCGATCCAAAAGGCGAAGGGGTCAAGACGGCCATCGATGCCGCTGTAACTTCCACATTCTCCGAGCCCCAAGGCAACGCCTCATGACTTACCGTACCCAGGAACTGCAGTTCCAGCTGCCGCACGTTGGCGTTCAGGACGCCACGATCAATATCCTCAAGTTCGCTGAGCTGGGCACCTCGTTGGTCATCAGTCGCAGCCCGTTGGCGGAGGGCGAAACTCTGCAGAGCAGCTTCGAGGCACAGCTTGAGCGGATGCAGCAACAGCTCACCAACATGCGCTTTCAGCCGCCGTTAGCAGTGCAGGTCGGGCCGGGTGGTGATGTGCCAGCATTCGAATTGCGCAGCCAGTTCAGCAAGGGCGCTGAAAACGTTTTCCAGTACCAGTTGATCCTGATGGTGCCGGGGGTTCGGCAGATGCTCGCGCTGAGCTACGTCAAACCGCAGCCGTTGGGTGATGCCGAGGCCGCGCATTGGGCGGCGATCAAGCAGACCCTCGTTCTCAACTCTCCCGCTTGAGTTTGCCTGAGCATGTCTGACGCCCTGTGGGCAGCCCGTCAGGGCGATGCGCTGATGCACTCTTCGCTGATGGCCGACATTGTCGGTGGCGTGCTGGAAGTGGCGGCGTATGCAGTCATTGGCATCGCCGTGACGGCAGCGGTCACCAGTGGTATCGGCTTGGTCGCGGGGGCTGCGGTCGCCACCGCTGTGGGCGGCAGTTGCGTGTTTTCGGCGGTCGTGGGTGTGGTCGTCGGGGCCACCATGAACGGCACGGGGCTCGGGGAAAAACTGAGCGGCTTATGTGACTCTATCGCCAACGCATTATGCCCGCCGGTGGTGCAGGCGACGATTCTCACCGGCTCGGGCAACACCTTCATCAACGGCAAGCCTGCTGCCCGTGCTGCGGGAGCCTTGGGCAGTGCCGACGCGTCTGCTACGGGCACGCCCGAGGCAGAGCCCGCGGAGGGCAGTTTTCTGGATATGGCCAAGGGGTTCTTCTCCCAGCTGTGGCAGCCGACGGTCGCGCCGGCTTCGCCGCTGGCGGTGCCTTGCCTGGAGGATCTGGTCACCTGCATGAAACACCCACCGGGGGCGCCGCAGTTTCTGGCCGAGGGTTCCAGCAAGGTCAGTATCAACGGCCAGCCGGCTGTGCGCAGTGGTGATCGCAGCACCTGCGAGGCCACAGTCGTTTCGTCGGGGCTGATCTCGTCCAACGTGCGCATCGGCGGTGGTTCGGTGGTGGTGCGCGATATTCGTAGCGGCAAGACGCCGGGTATCGGGCTGGCCGTCAGCGCGTTGATGGCGCTGCGGGGTGGCAAGGGCAAGTTCTTCAGCCGCCTGCCGTGCATGGCCTTGGGCATGGTGCGCGGATTTGTGGTTGACCAAGTGATCGGTGCGGCCGCCAACGCGGTGATGGGCTCGCCGCACCCGGTGCATGCGGCCACGGGCGCCAAGGTGCTCAATGGCGATGACGATACCGATTTTGTGCTGCCGGGGATCATGCCGCTGACGTGGCGGCGCTTCTATAACAGCGCCGATTTGCGTGTTGGTGGTTTGTTCGGGGCCGGTTGGAGTGTCGAGTTCGAAGTGAGCATCGAGGTGCTCGCACATCCTGATGGCGGCGATGAGCTGGTGTTTACCGACGAGCAGGGGCGGCGCATCGAGATGGGCGTCATTGCGCCCGGTAGCGCGGTGTTCAGCGCGGGTGAGGGGCTAAGTGTCCGTCGGCATGTAAATGGCCAGGTGCTGCTCGAGAGCGTCGATGGGCTTTATCGCTTGTTCGAGCCGTCGCCGCTTGTGCCTTCTTTGTTGCGGTTGAGCCAATTAGGCGACCGCAACGACAACCGTATTTATCTGGTGTATGACGACCTTGGTCGTCTGGTGCGCCTGCACGACGAGTTGCTGGTGCAGCAAGTCGAGTTGCGCTATGACGCGCAGTGGTCGCGACGGGTCGCGCAGATCGAGCGTCTTTACGCTGATCAGTCTGGCGAGGTGCTTAGCCATTATCGTTACGATGCGGCAGGTGATCTAAATGCCGTAACCGGCGCCGATGGGCGCGTATTGCGCCAGTTCGCCTACGACGCTGGCCGGCGCCTGTCAGAACACCAGCTGCCCAGCGGCCTGCGCTGCTTCTACGAGTGGGCGCACTTTGCTGATGATGCTTGGCGGGTGGTGCGGCATTGGACCGATGATGGCGAGCAATACCAGTTCGGCTACGATCTTGATCAAGGCTTGACGCGTATCACCGACGGACTAGGACGGGTCAGCACCCGGCAATGGAATCCCCAGTTTCAGGTTATCCGCTCCACCGACAACCTCGGGCAGACCTGGCACTTCGACTGGAACGACGAGCGCCAGTTGCTCGGCGGCGTCGACCCCAAGGGGGGGCAATGGACGCTGGCCTACGATGAGTCCGGCAATGTCGTAGCGTCCACCGATCCACTTGGCCAAACGCAAAGCACGGTGTGGCTGGAGCACTGGTCGTTGCCCGTGGCCGAGACCGATGCTGCGGGTAATAGCTGGCGCTATCGCTACGATGCTCGCGGCAATCTGGTCGCGCAGACCGATCCGTTGGGTCAAGTCACCCGATACCGTTATGACCGCAGCGGCCAGGTGACCGAGATCATCGACGCCGCAGGCAAGAGCAAGACCTTGCGCTGGAATGACGCGGGGCAGGTCACTCAGTACGTGGATTGCTCCAGCTACCCCACAGAGTTTTCCTACAACAAGCGTGGCGATTTGCAGGCCGTCACGGATGCCCTGGGTGAGCGCTCGCTGTATCACTACGACGCTCAAGGGCGATTGACCCGCAGCGAATTGCCTGACGGGCGCAGTGAACAATTCCTGCGTGATATCAGCGGTCAATTACTGGCCTATACCGACCCGGCCGGCAACACCACCCGCTATCAGCGTGACCATCGTGGCCACGTGCGTCAGCGTCTCGATCCGTTGGGCCGGCAGGTGCAGTTTGCTTACGACGTGTACGGTCGATTGCAAACGCTGACCAATGAAAACGGCGAGAGCTACCGTTTTACCTGGGACGCAGGTGATCGTCTGATTGAACAGCAGGACCTGGACGGCAGCGCGCGGCGCTATGGGTATGACGCGCTCAACAGCGTGATCGCCGTGCAGTACCGCCCCGCCCCCCACGTCACCGGGCTGGCGCTGGTGCGCTCGGGCGAGATCGCGCCGATCATGCATCGCCTGGAGCGTGATGCCATCGGCCAGCTGCGCGCTAAGCTCACCGACGATGGCCGCACGGCCTATAGCTACGACCCGGTGGGGCAATTGACCGAGATCGGCTTCACCGGCTGGGATGGCAGCGAACAGGTGTTGAGCTTTGCCTATGACGCGCTCGGCCAACTGGTGGCAGATACCAGCAGCGCCGGCACTCTGCAGCATCACTACGATGAACTGGGCAACCTGATTCAGACGCAACTGCCGGATGGCCGTTGGCTCAACCGCATGTACTACGGCAGCGGGCACCTGCACCAACTCAATCTCGATGGCCGGGTGATCAGCGACTTCGAGCGTGATCGCCTGCACCGTGAGGTGATGCGCACGCAGGGGCAGCTCAATACCCGCAGCGAATATGATCGGGCAGGGCGGTTGCTCGGTCGCTTGCGCCGGCATACCCGCGAGCCGCTGCAATTGCCGGCTCCGGCGCAGAAACGTTACGACTACGACCCGAGTGACAACCTCGTCGGGCGCTTCGATCAGGCGCCTGGCGAGCGGCGGCAGGATCATCTGCATTACGACGCCACTGGCCGGATCATCGCCCTGCAGGAAGGCCCTCGGCTGGAGACCTACGCCTACGATGCGGCAGCCAACCTGCTCGACGGTCCCGCATCCGGTGCGGGGCTGGTGGTGCATAACAAGCTGCTGACCTATCAGGACAAGCGTTATCGCTATGACGGCTTCGGGCGTTTGATCGAGAAGCGCAAAGGCAGTCAGGTGGTGCAGCGGTTTGCCTATGATGCCGAGCATCGGATCAAGGAGATTCGAACCCGGGATGGGCATCGCGAAACGGTTTTGAGCATGACTTATGATCCGCTGGGGCGGCGGATCGCCAAGGCCGAGCGTGATGGCAATGGTGTTCTGCTGGGCGAAACGCGGTTTGATTGGGATGGCCTGAAGCTGCTGCAAGAGCATCGCCATGGACGCAGTAGTTTGTATGTCTACTCGAGTGAAGGTAGCTATGATCCCTTGGCACGGGTCGATGGGGTTGGCCCTGAGGCGCGGATTCGTTATTACCACAACGACCTGAACGGCTTGCCCGAGCAGTTGACTGAAGACGATGGCCATACCGTTTGGCGGGCTATATACCAAGTCTGGGGCAATACCCTCAAGGAGATCCGCGAGCCGTACTATGTTGAAGAGCAGAATCTACGGTTTCAGGGGCAGTACCTGGATCGTGAAACGGGGCTGCACTACAACACGTTTCGGTTTTATGATCCGGATGTGGGGCGGTTTGTTTCGCCGGATCCGATTGGGTTGGCGGGTGGGATTAATCTGTATCAATATGGACCTAACCCCGTAAGCTGGGTAGATCCTCTTGGTTGGAAGCCTTGTTTTGAAAATGATGCGGCAAAATCACGTGCTGAGAAAATAATTCACAAGTTTGGTGGTAAGCAGGAGGGAGAGAATCGTTACAAGATGCCTAATAGACGCGCTGCGAGAAGTGCTGCATCTGAGATAGCTGGCGACTTAGGCAGTGAGCCCGTGGTTATCCAGAAAAAAGACTTCAGAGGTGGGCCTCGTAGTTGGCAATATAATGAGGATCGCATAGGGGTTCGCAATCGGGACGAATCCGCAGGCTGGCGAGATGATTCCCCGGGGCATCCTCAATTTGGTGCGGGTCCGCATGTGAACGCGTGGAACCTCAAGAATGGAATTTCAGCAAACTTACACTTGGATTACTGATTATGGAAAAAATAATACTCATCTCTGACTGTGAAGATCCTGATCTTATAGCTCCGCCTGGTAAAAGGTCTTGGTATACCGTGGTGCACGACGACATAAAATCATATGAATTAGCAAAGAAAAATCCCTGGGTTGGCTTGGAGTCTATAATTGAGGGGAAAAGATATTTGATGGATGACTGTGTGGTGATTTTTCGCCCTGCTAGAAATGAGACTGTTGTGGGTAAAGGTGCGCGAGAAAAAGGATATTACTTTTTTGAGATCTCTAATCAAGATGCATCTGTAACGTTAAGCTCCAGGAAGGTGTATGTTTGGGGTGAGGTAATTAAAATGGCGGATTTATTCAAGGATTTGTCATTTCAAGCGGCTACTCGAGTATGGGGCGTGAAAAAATATTAACTTGTTAGCAATGGGCTAATGCGTCTCAATAGTTGTAAGTGTGTTGTATAAGCCACACCAAGGACAGCCCCACCCAAATGGACCTCCTAGACAACGTCCCCTCCTGGGACGACGTCGAGCGCAACCTCGACCTCAAGCTCCGCCAGCTCGACCACGGCGTGAAGTCCACCTGGCAGAGCGCTCAGGACGGTTGGATCGGGGTATCCCGCCAAGTCAGCGAGGGCGCCAGCCAGGCCTACGGCTACGTGGGCGGTTACCGCATCGATGCCATACGCCAGGCGATGTCGCGCTCCTATCCGCTGATCGAGTCGGACCTCAGGCGAAAGTGGGCATCGATCAACATCGACCAGATCCTCCCGGTGCTGTTGCAACTGGTGAAGGAAGTCGCTTTGATCCTCGGCGCCAGCGTGGCGGTCGGTACAGCGGCCGGTGGCGCTGCGGGTGCATTCGCCTTCGGCGTGGGCGCGGTACCGGGCGCTGCGGCGGGCGCCGGGATCGGTTTGCAGATCGGCAACCTGATTCTGATGGGCCTCGGGCTCAAGGCCATCGCCGAGTACTTCTACGATGGCCTGCCCGCTTGCCTGTCGACCTTATCGTCAGCCATGTCCACCTCGTGGCACGCTGGTGATGATTTCAAGCCGGCAGGCCTGGACCCTACCGGTGGTTTCGCCGCCCGCTCGCAAGCGCAGATCGACCGCGCGGCCCATCAGTTCGCTCAGGGGCAGGAGCAGTTGGTGATGCTGCTGCTGATGGCGATCGTCACCTACCTCACCCGCGGTCAGGTGAAGGCTGGCGTGGTCGGCAGTGTGGAAAGCATCGCCCAGCGCAGTGCCAAGTTGCATGCCGAGATCTCCAACAAAAAACTCGCCGCGTGGCTGGCGCAGAACGAAGAGCGGCTGCTGGCGCATCCCGAGTTGCAGGAGCACAAGGCCGCAGCCGCGTCCGCTTCGGAAGCCAAGGCCGCCCTTGAAAAGCTCGAACCTGCGAAGCCCAAAGAGCCGGTGGCGACTAAACCACCCGAGCCGAAAAGGGCTGTCGCGCCGCCACTGATGTCGCTTAAGGACGCCGTCGGCGAGCAGGCTGCCAATCGATGGATCGCAGCCGGCCGGAAAGCAGCCGAGTCGGACCCGGTGCGTTCCGCAATGCTCACCGATGATCAGATCGGCGCGCTGCACGGTTATACGCTGAACGAGGGCTACAGCTGGATCAACCCGGCCTTGCGCGGCCAGACCACCCTGACGCCGCAGATGGAGGCCTTCGCCACGCACATCACCGAAGGGCTGCGACAACTTCCGGCCTATACCGCCGGCAACACCTTCAGAGGCACGACTTTACCGGCCGATGTGCTTGATAAAATATACATAGGCGGGACCACTAAAGATGGCGCGTTCATGAGTACCTCAGCCGCAACCGGATTCATGGGCGATGTGCAGATGCAGGTTACCGGGACTTCGGGCCGCGATATCAGCTTCCTTTCGGCGTTTCCCGAAGCTGAAGTGCTGTATCCGCCAGGCGTACAATTCGAAGTATTGAACCGTATTGAGCAAGGTTCCACGACCCACATCGCTATCAAAGAGATCCCATGATTGATTTAAGAAGCTCCACCGAAGCCATCGATCAATACATCGCGCGATATGCCGATCTGCTCCCAGCGCCGTCGCCCCAGTTGCGTCAACGCATGGACTACACCTTGGCGCCCGACGCGCCCAAGCCCGCGAATGTAAAGCCGGCCTGGCTCGCTTCCAAGGTCTGCACTCTCACCAAAGAGCAAGCGCTCGACCGAGCCAAGGGCTGTCTACTGGGGCTGGCGATCGGCGATGCCGTGGGCACGACCCTGGAGTTTCTGCCGCGCGACCGCGAGCACGTCGACGACATGGTCGGTGGTGGGCCGTTCAAGCTTCAGCCGGGGGAGTGGACCGACGACACCAGCATGGCGCTGTGCCTCGCCGATATGTATTTGGCCAAGAACGACTTCGACTATCAGGACTTCGCCGAGCGCCTGTGCCGCTGGTACCAGAAAGGCGAGAACAGTCATAACCAGCGCTGCTTCGACATTGGCAACGCTACTCGCGAAGCGCTTGAGGGTTTTCTGGCAAAAGGCCTAGGCTGGTACGGCAACGATCACCCGTCCACGGCGGGTAACGGTTCGATTATCCGTTTGGCGCCCACTGCGCTCTTCTGGCGGCACTCGCTATCGGCGACCTGGCAGCAAAGCGCAGCCCAAAGCCGCCCAACGCATCGGGCGATGGAGGCCGTGAGCTGTTGCCAACTGTTCGGTGCGCAGTTGAATCTCGCCCTTAACGGAGCGGATAAAGAAGAGGCCTTGGCGCCGAAGGTACGCCCGTTATTCCCGCGTCCTTTGCTGATCAATGCGGGGGAGTACAAACAAAAGACCCGTGAACAGATCCGTTCTTCGGGGTATGTGGTCGACACGCTGGAAGCAGCATTATGGGCGGTATGGAACACTGACAATTTCAGAGACGCTATTTTGCTGGCTGCGAATCTGGGCGACGATGCCGACAGTGTGGCGGCAACGGCCGGGCAGATGGCCGGGGCGCTGTATGGCGTGTCGGGGATACCGCCTGAGTGGGTGCGGGATGTGGCGTGGTCAGAGCATATCCAAAGCCTGGCGCAGCAGTTGTTCGAGCGAGCGCCACAGCACTCGCCATTGGATGACATCGCCTATGGAGGTCGCTGAGTGCACGGTCCAGCTGCGAAGACGATATACTCCGGCCCAGTCACTTTTAAGTCGGAGTACCCCCATGAAGTTTCGCTTCCTCCTCTGGGCCCTTGGCCTGCTGATGGCGCGTGCCAGCCGCAAGAATCCTGCGTTCGAACAGCAGCTGGCTGGTAAGGATCTGACCTTCCAGCTACAAACGGCGGACTCCAGGGTCGCCCGGCATTTCACCGTCAAAAACCAGCGCGTCACCAGCCGCAGCGGCACGGTGGCTGAGCCGGCGTTTGCGATTGTGTTCAAGGATGCCGGGTATGGCTTCGCCACGCTGCAGGCGAAAAACAAGCAACTGGCGTTCATGCAGGGAATTCAGGACAAGCACATCCAGATCACTGGCAACACGGGGTTGGTGATGTGGTTTCAGGGGTTGATGAAGTATTTGATGCCGCGCAAGAAGAAGGTTTAACGCGGGGGATATGAAGGCCTCTTCGCGGGCAAGCCCTGCTCCCACAGTGTAGGGCTCACCCCTGTGGGAGCAAAGCTTGCTCGCGAAGGGGCCATTTGCTTCGCAGCACATGGCCCGCCAGGCAACTCTCAGCTATTGAACTGCGAAGCCAGTTCGCGCAGCAGCGCTTCGGCTTCGATCACCTTGTTGACCACATCCTCGGCTTTTTCGCGGCTCAGGCCAACTCGCTCGAGCAGTTCGTCCGGGATACCGTCGTCAGTATCGCTACCGATGCCGCGGCTACGCAGCAGGCGCACCGAAAGGCATACCAGGTTCGGATACAGCGCGTTCTCGCCATCATAGGACGGGTCCTGCTGGAAGCGCAGGGCCGCAGCCAATTCTTCGGGCAGGTCCCAGAAGCGCATCAGCCAGGCACCGATCTGCTCGCGGCTGATGCCCAGCAGATGTTGCTCGATATAGCTGTGGCTCAGGTGCGGGTTGACCTCCAGGTGCCGGCAGATCAGCGAGAAGTGCGGCGGAAACACATGGGCCAGCAGCAGGTAACCGAAGTTGTGCAGCAGGCCGGCCAGATAGGTGAGGCCGGCTTCCGGGCGCTGGGCGCGAGGAATGGCACGGGTCAGGCCTTCAATCACGGCGGCGGTGTAGATCGACTGCTGCCAGTATGGTGTGGCGTGTTGCGGATGGTCCTTGGGCAGGCTCAGGGTCTTGCCGAGGGCCAGGCCCAGCGCCAGGTTGATCACCAGGTCGAAGCCCAGCACGCGGACGATGGCATCTTCCACCGAGCGGATCTTGCCCGGCGAGGCGTAGTAGGGCGAAGCGGCCCAGCTGACGACCTGTGCGGCCAGCGACGGATCGGTCTCGACCACGCCGGTGATGTCATCGATGGTGGCGTTGGGGTCGACCCGCAGCTTGATGATCTTTTGCGCGGTTTCAGGCAGCGGCGGGATCTCGATGGTCGCTTCGAGGCGCTGCTGGATGCGCCGCGCGGTAAACTTCTGCACGGCCTTGGTGATTTCTGCCGGGTCGTCGTTAGGGCGATCCAGGTTGCGGGCGATGGTCACCACCGGCTCGCCGAAATTACCGGAGCTGGCCTTGACCAGGGTCTTCTTGAAGTCTTCGCTGGAGATTTCCAGCAGCAGGCCGGTCTCGCCCGAACTGATCAGCAGCGACTCGGGCTGCAGCAGACGCTCGTCGTAGAGGCAGGGCGAACTGGTCAGGGTTGGCAGGCCAGGCAGTACGCTCAGGCCATGTTCGTTGAGCATGCGCTTGAGTTTGCTCAGCGGCAGCGCGGTGAGCTTGCGGCCGGTGACTTCCTCGAGACGATTGAGGTCGATCAACTGGTTCTGCGGAACCAGCACCATCAGTGCACCGACGGCATCGGCGAGCAACACAGCCTGCACCTTGCGGGCGCGGTCGAGCCCCACATGGTCATGCACTTCGGTGAACGCGATACCCTGTTTGTCGAGCAAGTTCTGGATCACACGCGGGGCGATCGGTGCGGGAACGTCCAATGCAACTTCAGTCATGTGTGCTGTATCCGAATTCCTACAATGGCGACAGTATATCCAGCTTGCACAATAAGCGGGATTCGTTCTTAAAGCCTAATTTCATCGCGTTTTTTTCAGACGAACGGTCAGCTTTGAGCATCAAACCTGGCCGTATTGCTGGCCGTGGCGCAACCATCGCTCCAACAGCGGTGTGACATGTTCAGGCCAGCGTGCAATCAAGGCTTGCGCAGCATCGCGAACGGCGGGCAGCAGGTCGGCATCGCGCATCAGGTCAGCCACCTTGAACTGTAGCAGCCCGGTCTGGCGCGTACCTAGCATCTCGCCCGGTCCACGGATCTGCAGGTCTTTCTCGGCGATGACGAAACCATCGTTGGTCTCGCGCATGATACCCAGGCGTTCGCGGCCGATCTGCGACAGCGGTGGGTGATAGAGCAATACGCAGTGGCTGGCCGCGCTGCCGCGACCAACGCGGCCGCGCAATTGGTGCAACTGCGCCAGGCCCAGGCGTTCGGGGTTTTCGATGATCATCAGGCTGGCGTTGGGCACGTCGACGCCGACCTCGATCACCGTGGTCGCGACCAGCAATTGCAGGTGGCCTTGCTTGAATTCGGCCATGATCGCGGCCTTTTCGGCGGGCTTCATGCGCCCGTGAATCAGGCCCACGCGTAGCTCGCCGAGGGCGCTGCCGAGTTCTTCGAAGGTGGTTTCGGCGGCCTGGCAGGTGAGTTCTTCGGACTCTTCGATCAGGGTGCACACCCAATACGCCTGACGCCCCTCGGCACAGGCAGCGCGGACCCGTTCGATGACTTCGATGCGCCGCGTGTCGACCACCAGCACGGTGTTCACTGGCGTGCGGCCCGGCGGCAGTTCGTCGAGGATCGAGGTGTCGAGGTCGGCGTAGGCGCTCATGGCCAGCGTGCGCGGGATCGGCGTGGCGGTCATGATCAACTGGTGCGGGCAGAGCTTGGTGCCGATGCCGTCGATACTCACGCCTTTCTCGCGCAGTGCCAGGCGCTGCTGGACGCCGAAGCGGTGTTGCTCGTCGATGACCACCAGGGCCAGGCGATGGAACTGCACCTCGGGCTGGAACAGCGCGTGAGTGCCGACCACCATGGGCGCGCCTGCCGCGATACGCTCCAGCGCGTGCACGCGGTGCTTGCCCTTGAGCTTGCCCGCCAGCCAGGCGACTTCAATGCCGAGGGGCTCGAGCCAGCGCTGGAAGTTGACGAAGTGCTGCTCGGCGAGGATCTCGGTCGGGGCCATCAGGGCCACCTGATAGCCGGCTTCGAGTGCCTGCAGTGCTGCCAGGGCGGCGACTACCGTCTTGCCGGCGCCGACATCGCCCTGGATCAAGCGCAGCATGGGCTCGGGTTGGCTGAGGTCGTAGGCGATCTCTTTGCCGACGCGCTGCTGGGCGCCGGTGGGCGTGAAGCCGAGGTTGGCCAGGTACTGCGCCGGCAGGCGGCTTGCCACCGGCAAGGCTGGCGCGCGCTGAGACTTGAGGCTCTCGCGCAGGCGCTGCTGGGACAGTTGGTGGGTCAGCAGTTCTTCAAACGCCAGGCGGTGCTGGGCCCAGTGATGACCCAGGGCGAGCTCCTCAAGGTCGGCGTCGGGCGGCGGATGATGCAGGTAGCGGATGGCATCGTCCAGCGGCGCCAGTTGATAGTCTCGCGCCAGCTCCTGGGGCAGCCAATCCGGCAGGCTGCGCGGCCCGAGCATGCTTAGCGCCTGCTGCGAAAGCTGACGCAGGCGTGCCTGGGTCAGGCCCTCGGTGGTCGGGTAGATGGGCGTGAGGTTCTGCTCCACCGGGATCTGCTCGTCGCCGGTCAGGGCGCGGTATTCGGGATGGTAGATTTCCAGGCCCGAGGCGCCGGGGCGGGCTTCGCCGTAGCAGCGCAAATGGGTGCCGCGCTTGAGCGCTTCTTTCTGCGCGTTGCTGAAGTGGTAGAAGCGCAGGCTCAGCGAACCGGTACCGTCGCCCAGGCGCACCAGCAGGCTGCGGCGCTTGCCCATGGACACGTCGGCGCCGCTGACCACCCCTTCGATCACCGCATCCTGGCCCGGACGCAGGGCGCCAATGGGCACCACGCGGGTGCGGTCCTGATAGCGCAAGGGCAAGTGAAACAGCACGTCCTGTAGGTTTTCGAGGCCGACCTTGGCGAGCTTTTCAGCCATTGCCTCGCCAACGCCCTTGAGCGCCGTGACCGAGACCTTGGACAGCTCAGTCATGAGCGCTGCTCAAGGGGGCGCGGCTTTTCAAAGAATAGCTATTCAGGACCCGGCTTTTCATGACCCAGCTCTTCATGACGCGACTTTGGCCGTCGGCACCAGCGGCTTGGCCACCGAGCACAGGCGCACCGAGTCCGCGAGGATCTCGATCGCCTTGGGCCGCGGGAAACTGGCGCGCCAGGCAATGGCGACCGTGCGGAAGGCCGCAGGTGGGGTCAGCGGCCGCACTTCGATCACGCCGGGCTGGTAGTGATGGCTATCGACAGCCGACAGCGGCAGCACCGACACGCCCAGACCCGAGGCGACCATGTGGCGGATGGTTTCCAGCGAGCTGGATTCCACGGTGGTGTGGCGCGCGGCATCCGAGCCTTTGGCCAGCGTCGGGCACGCTTCGAGCACCTGGTCGCGGAAGCAATGACCTTCGCCGAGCAGCAGCAGGCTCTTGTCGTTGAGCAGGCCGGCGTCGATGGTTTCCTTGCGCGTCCACGGGTGGTCGCTCGGCATCAGCACGTAGAACGGCTCATCGTAGAGCGGCAGGGTCAGCACGTCGGCTTCGTTGAACGGCAGGGCGATGATGATCGCGTCAAGTTCACCGTTGCGCAGTTTGTCGCGCAGTACATGGGTGAAGTTCTCTTCGATATACAGCGGCATCTGCGGTGCGACACGATGCAGTTGCGGGATCAGGTGCGGGAACAGGTACGGGCCGACGGTATAGATGGCGCCGACCTTGAGCGGTGCGGTGAGCTGGTTCTTGCCGGCCTGGGCCAGTTCGCGGATGCCTTGGGCCTGTTCGAGGACCTTCTGCGCCTGGGCGACGATGCCCTCGCCGACCGGCGTCAGGCGCACCGCGCTCTTGCTGCGCTCGAAGATCAGCACACCGAGTTCATCCTCGAGTTTCTTCACTCCCACCGACAAGGTCGGCTGGCTGACGTGGCAACGCTCGGCCGCGTGACCGAAGTGTTGCTCTTGGGCGAGAGTGACGATGTAGCGCAATTCTGTAAGGGTCATAACGTGCGTCCTGTAATAGCCGCCCCAGCATAGCGGCTGCGATCGATAGACGCACGTTATCAAGATCGCTTCTGTAACACAGAAGCGATTATTTCAGCGTTTATCCAGGGAATAAACGAAAGGCGCGACCACTTCCAGGCTGCCGTTGTTGAGCAGCTCCTTCGGCGGAACCGGCAACGGCTGCGCGCGGCGGATCATGTCGAGCGTGGCGCGATCCAGCGAGGCACTGCCAGATTCACCCGCGATGGCATAGGACAGCACTTTGCCTTCGGCGTCCACAGTGAAGCGCAGCTTGACTACCCCCTGAGTACCACGACGACGAGCATCTTCAGGATATTTCTTGAACTTGGCCAGATGGCGCAGCAGGTCACCCTGCCAGCTTGGCAGCGCGTTGCTGTTGGACGGCATCGGTGGCTCTGACTTTTCCGCCTTGGGCGCAGACTCCTTGGCCGGTGCGGTGTCCACGGTTTTTTCCGCTGGCGGCTGCTCCTTCGGCGGCTCGGGCTTCTTCTCAGGCTTGGGCGGCAGCGGTTTGGGCTTGGGTTTCGGCTTGGGTGGCGGCTTGGGAATAGCGATTTCTGGCTTCGGCGCTTCGGCAACCTTGGGCAGCGGCACCTCTTCCACGGGTTCTGGTGGCGTCGGCGGCGTGATGACCTTGGGTGGCGGCGGCGGCGGCGGTGCCGGCTCGGGCAGCGGCGCGATCTCGACCATCATCGCCTGGGGAGGCAACTCGATGGGCTTGGGCGCGGGCCACTTGAGGGCGATGACGATCGCCAGGGCGTGGATCCCCAGCACGACCGCCAGGCTGCCACCGTAACGCGTCATTCGTTGGCGCGTGGTGATCATTTCTTCGGCGCCGTCTCAAGTCCGACCAGGCCGACCTTCAGATAACCGGCGGCGCGCAGGGAATTCATGACGTCCATCAGCTCACCGTAGTCCACGCCCTTGTCGGCCTGGAAGAAGATGGTGGTGTCTTTCTTGCCCTTGGTCTTGTTGTCCAGGTACTGCCCGAGTTGGGCTGCGTCGACCTTGTCATCGCCCACGTACAGGCTCTTGTCCATCTTCACGCTGAGGAACACGGGCTTCTCGGGTCGGGGCACTGGCTTGGCGGTGGAGGCGGGCAGGTCGACCTTGATGTCTACCGTCGCCAGCGGTGCAGCGATCATGAACACGATCAGCAGCACCAGCATGACGTCGATGAACGGCGTGACGTTGATTTCGTGATTCTCGGCGAGATCGTCGCCGCCTTCGTTCAGATGCAGGCCCACGGATTACCCCACCTTGACCATTTGTGGCTGAGCGGCACGCTCGCCTGGCTGACGGTCGAGGTCGCGGCTGACCAGCAGCAGGACCTGGGCGGAAGCGTCGGAGACCTGTGCCTTGTAGCCGGCGATGGAGCGGGCGAAAACGTTGTAGATGACTACCGCAGGGATGGCCGCGACCAGGCCCAAGGCCGTGGCCAGCAGCGCTTCGGCGATGCCGGGGGCGACCACGGCGAGGTTGGTGGTCTGGGTTCTGGCGATGCCGATGAAGCTGTTCATGATGCCCCACACGGTACCGAACAGGCCGACGAAGGGGGCGGTGGAGCCGATGGTGGCCAGTACGCCGGTGCCCATGCTCATGTTGCGACCGCAGGCCGCGACCAGGCGCTCGAGGCGGAACGACACGCGCTCCTTGATGCCTTCTTTTTCGCGGGTATTGGCCGACAGGTGCATCTCTTCGAGCGCGTCATGTACCAGCAGGTTGGCCAGGGTGCCTTTCTGGGCAGCAGTCTCGGCGGCATCCTTGAGAGTACCGGCGCGCTTGAGCGCGGCGATCTCGCCTTTGAGGCGACGCTTAGCGCCTACCAGCTCGAAGCCCTTGGCGATCCAGATGGTCCAGGTGATGATCGAGGCCATTGCAAGGCCGATCATGACCACCTTCACGACGATGTCGGCGTTCTTGAACATGCCCCACGGGGACAGGTCGTGGGCCATGCCCAGCGAAGTATCTTCAGGGGCTTGTGCGTCATCCGGGGCGACTTGCGAAGCGGCCGGGGCGCTGGCGGTTGGCGCGGCAGAAGTGTCTACCGGTGCCGTGGCGGGCGCGGCGGAAACGGCGGCCGGGGTGGTGACAGGGTGGGTCGGGTCTTCAGCAAAGGCATTGGGTATCAGCGCCAGGCCGAGCAACAAGGCCGCGATACCTCGCCATGCGCGTGGCAGGCTGCGAAGCTTGGTTGGCGATGCTAGAGGTTCGGTACGAGTCATGCTGGCAGGACCTGATGGAAAGAATGTGGGGATGCCCTGCGAGGCCGAAGTCAAGGCCGAGGACAAAACGGACGCGTATTATTGCAATTAATTCTTGTTAGCAAAAGCGAAACAGGTATTTTTTTAATCAGCGCTGGCTGCAAGACGCCCGCCGGCGCTAGTCTGGCGCTTTGAAACGGAGCCTTTGAGATGAGCACGCCCACACTTTTGATCGCCGGTTGCGGTGACGTCGGCAGTCGCCTGGCCCGGCAGATGATCGCTCAGGGCTGGGCCGTGCACGGGCTGCGCCGCTCGCCCGGCAAGCTGCCCGAGGGCGTGTTGCCGATAGCGGCCGATTTGTTCGATGAGCGCTGTCCGGCCGCCTGGCCCACGGGTCCGTTGGACTACCTGGTGTATTGCCTGGCAGCGTCGACCCATGACGAGGCCGGTTATCGGGCGGCCTATGTACAAGGCCTAAAGCACGTACTCGGGTGGTTGCAGCAGCACGGGCAGCGGCCACGACGAGTGTTTTTCGTGTCCAGCAGCAGTGTCTACGGCCAGTTGGCAGGGGAATGGGTCGATGAGGCCTCGGCGGTGGAGCCCAGTGGGTTTTCCGGCAGGATCATGGTCGAGGCCGAGAACACCCTGCTGCACAGCGGCTTGCCGGCGACAGTGGTGCGCTTGACCGGTATCTACGGCCCCGGCCGCGAGCGTTTGCTGACCCAGGTGCGCGAGGGTTACCGCGTGGCCGAGGATCCACCCTTGTATGGCAACCGCATTCACAGTGATGACGCTGCGGGCTTGCTGGCGTTTCTGCTAGGCAGTGACGCGGCGGGCAAGGCCTTGGCCAATGTCTACATAGGTGTGGACGACGCGCCGGCGCCGCTGGCCGAGGTGGTCGCCTGGTTGCGCGAGTATCTGGGCGTGACCGATTGGCAAGCCGAAGCCCAGGTCCGCCGCACTGGCAGCAAGCGCTGCAGCAACGCTCTGGCGCGGCAGTTGGGCTGGGTGCCGCGTTATCCCAGCTACCGCGAAGGCTATGCGGCGATCATCACAGAAGCTCTGTAGCCAAGGGGGCTCGCCCCCTCGCTACAGCGGCAGGACGGTTACTTCTTCTCCAGCAACCAGCGTCGTACACCCGGGTGCAGATCAGGCATTTCGCTGTTCTGGGCCTGGTTGAGCGCCTGCAGGATCTCCAGTTGATCGCCCTTGCGCACGAAAATGAAGGCATTGCCTTGGCCGGCCATTTCCAGCCACATGCTGTCATATTCGCCGCTCATGGCCGCACAATCACCGGCCAGGCACAGTGCGTAGCGATCGATACCGGCCAGCCCGGTGACTTGGCCGAGCGGTGAAAAGGTCGCAATGCCACCCTTGCCCGGACCATCGAGGATTTTCCAGTTACCGCCCATATAGGCCGTATACAGCGCGCGCTCGAAGGTGCTGCCCTGCGCTGCGCCTGCTTCTGCCGGAATCGGCGCCTTGATGAAGTGCTGCTCGCCGCCCGAGTCGCTGGCTGCCTGAGTCAGGTCGGCACCCTTGATAGACAGGGTTTCTTTGTAGTTACCATAAAAGTCGACGTCCCAACCGCCTTCCTTCCTGGGCTGCAACTTGCCTTCGCCCATCTCGAAACCATTGCTGAAGGTGGCCTGGCCGGCTTTGGTATTGAGGCTCCATTCCAGATTAGGGCCGTTGGCCAGCAACGATTGGCGCAGATTAGCGCCTTTGGCTGCCGTATCGATGGCGTTCTGATTGATCCAGATACCGTCCGGATCGACCGGTGGTTTGCTGGCACAGCCGCCCAGCAGGCCGGCGACAAGGATGAAGGCAAGCGCATTGCGCATGGTAGGGGTCCTTCCGAAAAGGGGGAAGAGAAGTGGCGAAGCAGCTGCGCTTCGCCCTGTAGCGCGGTTTATTCGATGACCAGAATAGCGTCCATCTCGACCTGGGCGCCACGCGGCAGTGCTGCAACGCCAATGGCGGCGCGCGCAGGGTAGGGCTGCTCGAAGTAGCGGCCCATGATTTCATTGACCTTGGCGAAGTGGCTCAGGTCGGTGAGGAAGATGTTCAGCTTGACGATGTCCTTGAACGAACCGCCAGCCGCTTCGGCCACGGCCTTGAGGTTTTCGAAGACCTGCACGGTCTGGGCTTCGAAGCCTTCGACCAGCTCCATGGTCTTTGGATCGAGCGGAATCTGCCCGGACATATAGACCGTATTGCCGGCCTTGATGGCCTGGGAATAAGTGCCAATGGCGGCTGGGGCCTTGTCGCTGGTGATCACGGTCTTGGTCATGGATGACTCCTTGAAGGGGCGATGGGGCGCAACTGGCGAGTGTCAGGCACGCATGCGAGTGATGCGAATGACGCCGGCCAGGGCGCGCAGTTTCTTGATGACGCGGGCGAGATGGATGCGATCGTGCACGCTGACCACTAGCTGTACCACGCTGATGCGGCCGTCACGTTCGTCCATGCTGATTTTTTCGATGTTGCCGTCGGCAGCGTTGACGCTGCTGGCCAGAAGGGCGATCAGGCCGCGTTGATGCTCCAGTTCGACGCGCAGCTCGACGTTGAATTCGCCGGTGACATCCTTGGCCCACGACAGCTGAATGCACTTTTCGGGATTGTGGCGAATTTCGCTGATATTGCGGCAGTTCTCCAGGTGCACCACCATGCCTTTGCCGGCCGACAGGTGCCCGACGATCGGGTCGCCCGGGATCGGCGTGCAGCACTTGGCATAGCTGAGTACCAGGCCTTCGGTACCGCGAATGGCCAGCGGTCCTTCCGGATTGGGCAGTTGCTCGCCTTCGGTGGCCAGCAGGCGCCGCGCGACCACGTAGGCCATGCGGTTGCCCAGGCCGATGTCTTCGAGCAGGTCGTCGATGTGCTCGAGGCGGTATTCGCCGAGCATCAATAGCACCCGCTCGTGAGGGATCTTGTCCAGCGAGCTTTCGAAGCCGTTGAGCACCTTGTTGAGCAGCCGCTCGCCCAGCGATACCGATTCGGAGCGGCGTTGCAACTTGAGGGCGTGGCGGATGTGCGTACGCGCCTTGCCGGTGACCACGAAGTTGAGCCAAGCCGGATTGGGGCGGGCCCCTGGGGCGCTGACGATCTCGACCGTGGAACCGCTTTGCAGAGGCTCGGACAGCGGCGCGAGGCGACGATTGATGCGGCAGGCTATGCAGCTGTTACCGACGTCGGTGTGCACTGCGTAGGCGAAGTCGACCGCCGTGGAGCCTTTGGGCAGCTCCATGATGCGGCCTTTGGGCGTGAACACGTAGACCTCGTCCGGGAACAGGTCGATCTTCACGCTTTCGATGAATTCCAGGGAGTTGCCCGCACGTTGCTGCATTTCCAGCACGCCTTTGACCCATTGGCGAGCGCGGGCATGGGTGCCCTTCGGCTGCTCGTCGTCACTGGACTTGTACAGCCAGTGGGCGGCGATGCCGTTGTTGGCCATCTCTTCCATCTCGCGGGTGCGAATCTGGATTTCGATGGGCACGCCGTGCATGCCGAACAGCGTGGTGTGCAGCGACTGGTACCCGTTCGCCTTGGGGATCGCGATGTAATCCTTGAAGCGCCCCGGCAGCGGCTTGTACAGATTGTGCACGGCGCCTAGCACGCGGTAGCAGGTGTCGACCTTGTCGACGACGATGCGGAAGGCGTACACGTCCATGATCTCGGTGAAGGCGCGACGTTTGCCGCGCATCTTCTTGTAGATCCCATAGAGGTGCTTTTGCCGGCCGCTGACGTCGCCTTCGATGCCGTCGACCGCCAGGCAGTGGGCCAGCGATTGCTCGATCTTGGTGACCAGCTCCTTGCGGTTGCCGCGGGCGCGCTTGACCGCCTGGAAGATGCGCTCGGAACGCATCGGGTACATGGCCTTGAAACCCAGGTCCTCGAACTCGATACGCACATTGTGCATACCCAGGCGATTGGCGATGGGGGCGTAGATTTCGAGGGTTTCCTTGGCGATGCGTCGGCGTTTTTCGCCTGACAGCACCTCAAGCGTGCGCATGTTGTGCAAGCGGTCGGCGAGCTTGACCAGGATCACGCGGATGTCCCGCGCCATGGCCATGGCCATTTTCTGGAAATTCTCGGCTTGCGCCTCGGCCTTGGTCTCGAAGTTCATCTGGGTCAGCTTGCTGACCCCGTCGACCAGTTCGGCCACGGTTTCACCGAACTGTGCGCACAGCGCCTCTTTGGCGATACCGGTGTCTTCGATGACGTCGTGAAGCATCGCAGCCATCAGGCTTTGATGATCCATGTGCATGTCGGCGAGGATGTTGGCCACCGCCAGCGGATGCGTGACGTAGGCTTCGCCACTGCGGCGGCGTTGGCCGTCGTGGGCTTGTTCGGCGTAGAAGTACGCTCGGCGGACCAGATTGACCTGGTCCTTGCCGAGGTAGGTCGACAAACGATCGGCGAGGTGGTCTATGCTCGGCAAGAGAAAGTCTCCTGTCGATGATCATCGACCTTCGCCTGGCTACGTCGACAGGGCATGGGCTTAGATAGCCTCGTTGGCCTCGTCTTCGAAAGCAGCGAAGAGCGGCTCTTCGTCGACGATTTCGGCTTCGGCGATAACGGCGTAGTCGATCAGGCCGGCAGCGATTTCACGCAGCGCCATTACGGTAGGCTTGTCGTTTTCCCAGGCCAGCTTTGGCTCTTTGCCGCCGGTAGCCAGCTGACGTGCACGCTTGGTAGACAGCATGACCAGCTCAAAGCGGTTATCCACGTGTTCTAGGCAATCTTCAACGGTTACGCGGGCCATGGTCTTCCTCGTAGCAAATGCGGTATGCGCGCCGAATGGGCGAGCGGACTAGATAGTTTAAAAAATCACCAGCAAATAGGGAAGCTTTTGTTTTTGCTGGGGGCGTGGTCGACTGCGCGGGCCTCTTCGCGAGCAAGCTTTGCTCCTGCAGGTGTACGACGTCACTCTGTGGGAGCGGACTCTGCCCGCGAAGCTTCTCAGGCCAGCAAACTCGCCAGCAACGGGCTGAACCGCTGCTGCTGCGGCGCTTGCTGCAGGCGGTTGGCGCGGAAGATGGCCTTCAGGTCTTCGAGGGCAGCGGCGAAATCGTCGTTGATGACGAGGAAATCATACTCCACGTAGTGGCTCATCTCGCTGACCGCTTCGCGCATGCGCCCTTCGATGATCTCGTCGCTGTCCTGGCCGCGATTGGTCAGGCGCTGGCGCAGCGCCTGCTGCGACGGCGGCAGGATGAAGATCGAGCGCGCCTTGGGCATCAGGCGGCGGACTTGCTCGGCGCCTTGCCAGTCGATCTCGAGGATAAGGTCGTGGCCTTCGTCGAGGGTCTGCTGCAGCGTGCTCTGGGAGGTCCCATAGAGATTGCCGAAGACTTCCGCGTGCTCCAGGAAATCGCCGTGCTCGATCAGAGCGAGGAATTCGGCGCGCTCGACGAAGTGGTAGTTGACCCCGTTCTGTTCGCCCGGACGCATGGCGCGGGTGGTATGCGACACCGACAGGCGAATGCTTGGCTCGGCCGTGTTCGCGTCGAGCAAGGCCTTGACCAGGCTGGTCTTGCCGGCGCCCGAGGGGGCCGAAATAATGTAGAGGGTGCCAGGGGTGTGGTTCATGTCAGGGATAACCTTACTCAATGTTCTGCACTTGTTCGCGCATCTGTTCGATCAGGACCTTCAGGTTCACCGCCGCTTGGGTGCTGCGCGGGTCGAAGGCCTTGGAGCCCAGGGTGTTGGCTTCGCGGTTGAGTTCCTGCATGAGGAAATCCAGGCGCCGACCTGCGGCGCCCCCGGCCTTGAGCACGCGACGCACTTCGGTGACGTGGGTGCTCAGGCGGTCGAGTTCTTCGGCGACGTCGCTCTTTTGCGCGAGCAGGACCATTTCCTGCTCGAGGCGCTGCGGGTCGAGCTCGGCGTGCATGTCGGCGACGCGGTCGAGAATTTTCTGCCGTTGCGTGGCGAGCATCTGCGGCACCAGCTGGCGCATGGTGGCGACTTCGGTGCTCATGGCGTCGAGACGATCGTTGATCAGCCGCGCCAGGTCGCTGCCTTCGCGATCGCGGCCTGCCTTGAGTTCGAGCAGTGCGGCGTCGAACAGTGCCAGCGCCTCGGCGTTCAGGGCCTGCGGATCGGCCGCATCGGCCACCAGCACGCCCGGCCAGGCCAGTACTTCCAGCGGGTTGATGGCGGCGGGCTGGTGAATCAGTGCTGCAACAGTCTGGGCGGCGTTGATCAGCTGCGCTGCACGCTCGCTGTCCACCTGCAGGGGCTTGCCGGTGGTCTCGTCGGCGAAGCGCAGGGTGCATTCGAGCTTGCCGCGGGAGATGGCCTGGCGCAACGCATCGCGCACGCCGCCTTCGAGGTCGCGAAAGGCTTCGGGCAGACGCAGGTGCGGTTCGAGGTAGCGGTGGTTGACCGAGCGTATTTCCCAGCTCAGCGTACCCTGGGCACCGGCCCGTTCGACACGGGCGAAGGCGGTCATGCTGTGCACCATGGGAAGTACCTCGCGCAAGAGTGAAAGCCGAACGGCTGCAAAGGCGCGAGATTGTAGCGCACCCCGAGCCTGCCTCCCAATGTGCTGATACAAATCAGTGCACGCCGCCGAGCGGAAACTGCGCTTCGTAGCGAGGGGACTTGGCCCCGATCAGGTGTACCGGATGCCCATGGGGCAGCGATGTGGCCATCGGGGGGCGAGCCCCCTCGCTGCAGTTGTGTTGAGGGGCAGGCATCTTTAGCGGGCAGGGAAGAGCGCGAGCCCCTATAATGTGCGGCAGTTTTAATCCCAGTACAGGTATCCCAGATGAAACGTCCAAGTGGTCGCGTTGCCGATCAGCTCCGCTCGATCCGCATCACCCGCAACTACACCAAACACGCCGAGGGGTCTGTGCTGGTCGAGTTCGGTGACACCAAGGTCATCTGCACGGTCAGCGTCGAAAACGGCGTGCCGCGCTTCCTCAAGGGCCAGGGTCAAGGTTGGCTGACGGCCGAATACGGCATGCTGCCCCGCGCCACCGGCGAGCGTAATCAGCGTGAGGCCAGTCGCGGCAAGCAAGGCGGCCGCACGCTCGAGATCCAGCGCTTGATCGGTCGCTCGTTGCGCGCGGCACTGGACATGAGCAAGCTGGGTGACGTCACCCTGTACGTCGACTGCGACGTCATCCAGGCCGACGGTGGCACCCGTACCGCGTCGATCACCGGTTCCATGGTGGCGTTGATCGATGCCCTCAAGGTCATCAAGAAGCGCGGCGGCCTCAAGGGCGGCGATCCGCTCAAGCAGATGATCGCTGCTGTGTCGGTCGGCATGTACCAGGGAGAGCCAGTGCTCGACCTCGACTACCTGGAAGACTCGGCCGCCGAGACCGACCTCAACGTGGTCATGACCAACACCGGTGGTTTCATCGAGGTGCAGGGTACCGCTGAAGGTGCGCCGTTCCAGCCAGAAGAGCTGAACGCCATGCTGGATCTGGCACGCAAGGGCATGAACGAAATTTTCGAGCTGCAGAAGGCCGCTTTGGCTGACTGACTGCGGGCGTTGAACGCTCATCTTTGACCTGTGGGCGCAAGACCGCTCCCACAGGGTGAGGTGCAGCATTGGCCCACAAAAAAACCGACGCTTTCAAGGGCGTCGGTTTTTTTATGCGTGCAGTCAATCAGATGGTCAGCGTCCAGTCGTAATCGACGATCAGCGGCGCATGTTGCGAAAAGCGCGGCTGACGCGGATGACGGGCGCTGCGCACGAAGCGGCGCAGGCCGGGGGTGAGGATCTGGTAATCGAAGCGCCAGCCGAGGTTGAGCATCTCGGCCTGCTCGCTGTCTGGCCACCAGCTGTACTGCTCACCTTCGCGGCTGACTTCGCGCAGCGCATCGACATAGCCCATGTTGCCGACCATTTCATCCATCCACGCGCGTTCAGGCGCGAGGAAGCCGGGCGACTGTTGGCTGTCGCGCCAGTTCTTGACGTCCAGCTTCTGCTGCGAAACATACAGCGAGCCGCAATAGATGTATTCGCGGCGTTTACGGCGCTGTTTGTCCAGATAGCGGCCGAAGTCGTCCATCAGCTTGAATTTCTGGTTCAAGTCTTCATCGCCGTTTTGTCCGGACGGGAAGAGCAAGGTCGCAATACTGACCTTATCGAAGTCAGCTTGCAGGTATCGGCCATAACGGTCGGCTGTTTCGAAACCCAGACCGTTGATGATCGCCTTCGGCTGCAGGCGCGAATAAAGTGCAACGCCCCCTTGAGCAGGCACTTCGGCATCGGCTGCGTACAGGAAATAGCCATCCAGCTGATAGGCTGAATCGTCCAGTTCGAAGGCCGAGGCGCGAGTATCCTGCACGCAGATGACATCGGCATTCTGGGCTTGTAGCCAGCTGAGCAAACCGCGCTCGACTGCCGCCTGAATGCCATTCACGTTCACACTGATTATCCGCATAAATGGCCCCATAAATCTCGTGCGTGTATGATACCCGAGCTCAACTTAATTAGCTAAATCCGTAGTGTCCGGGACTTTTAAATGCACGCCTATCAGCGCGACTTCATTCGATTTGCCATTGACCGCGGCGTGCTGCGCTTTGGCCAGTTCACCCTGAAATCAGGGCGTACCAGCCCTTATTTCTTTAACGCGGGGTTGTTCAATAGTGGTTCGGCGTTGGCGAAACTGGGGCGCTTTTATGCCGCAGCCATCGTCGAGAGCGGGATCTCTTTCGACGTGTTGTTCGGCCCGGCCTACAAAGGTATTCCACTGGCGGCGGCCACGGCGGTGGCCCTGGCGGAGCATCACGACATCGATACGCCGTGGTGTTTCAACCGCAAGGAAGCCAAGGATCACGGCGAGGGCGGCAGCCTGGTCGGCGCGCCATTGGCTGGCGATGTGTTGATCATCGACGACGTGATCACCGCCGGCACCGCCATCCGCGAGGTCATGCAGATCATCCAGGGCGCCAATGCCAAGGCTTGCGGCGTGCTGATCGCGCTCAATCGCCAGGAGCGCGGCAACGGCGAGTTGTCTGCTATCCAGGAAGTCGAGCGCGATTTCGCCATCCCGGTCGTAAGCATCGTCTCGCTGAATCAAGTGCTGGAGTTCCTCGCCGACGACCCGCAGCTCAAGCAGCACCTGCCGACCGTCGAGGCTTATCGCGCGCAATACGGTATCTGATCGGTGTTCGTGGCCCGCGCCCTCAGGACCTTGCTGCTGATTGCGCCACTGGCGACCGCCTGTGCCTGGGCCGCGGACAAGCCGACTATCCAGCTGTACCGGTACGTCGACAGCCGCGGCGTCACCGTGCTGGACACCCAAGGGGTGCCCCCGGAGTACGTTGCCAAGGGTTACCAGATTCTCAATCAGCAGGGGCGGGTCATCCAGACCATCCCACCGGCGCCCACTGCCGAAGAGATCAAGCGCCAGGACGCGCTCAAGGCCCAGGCCGACGCTGACGCTCAGCTGTTGCACCTGTTCCCGAGCCTGCAGGAGCTGGATCACGGGCATATGCGCGAACAGAGCGAGCTGGATACGCGCATTGCCGTCGCCAAGAACAGCCTGGACAGCCTGCAGTTGCAGCAGACCAGCCTGCTGACCCAGGCTGCCGCCCAGCAGCGCGCCTCGCAGCCCGTGCAAGCGTCAATTGTCGAGCAGTTGAAGAGTATCGATAGCGAGCGCGCGAGCCTGAACGCACAGATGGTCAAATACCAGCAGCAGAAGATCGACAGCGACAAGCAGTACGCCGTCTACCGCGCCCGACTGGTGCAGTTGCTGGGGGATGGGCAGTAGTTTCTTGCGCCGATCTTCAGGGCCTCTTCGCGAGCAATCTTTGCTCCCACACTGAAGCCGTTGGGAGCAACGCTTGCCCGCGAAGAGGCACTCAAGCCTTTCGCAGGATCAGAGGGTCTGGCGCTTGCGATTGCTGATCATGGTGCCGTTACCGATGTCGGTGAAAATCTCCAGCAACACCGCGTTCGGCACTCGGCCATCAATGATATGCGCGCTGTTGACGCCACCTTGCACCGCATCCAGAGCACATTTGATCTTCGGCAGCATACCGCCGTAGATGGTGCCATCGGCGATCAGGCCGTTGACCTGCTCTGTGGTCAGGCCGGTCAGCACGGTGCCTTCCTTGTCCATCAAGCCGGCGATGTTGGTCAGTAGCATGAGCTTTTCGGCTTTCAGCGCTTCGGCCACCTTGCCCGCTACCAGGTCGGCGTTGATGTTGTACGACTCGCCATCGGCACCGACCCCGATCGGGGCGATGACCGGGATGTAATCACCGCGTGCCAGCATGTTCAGCAGGTCGGTATTGACCCCGACCACTTCGCCGACGTGGCCAATGTCGATGATTTCCGGTTTGGTCATTTCAGGCGACTGGCGGCTGACGGTCAGTTTTTTCGCGCGGATCAGCTCGGCGTCCTTGCCAGTCAGGCCGATGGCTTTGCCGCCATGGCGATTGATCAGGTTGACGATGTCCTTGTTGACCTGGCCGCCCAGGACCATTTCGACCACGTCCATGGTCTGCGCATCGGTCACCCGCATGCCATCGATGAAGTGGCTCTCGATGGACAGGCGCTTGAGCAAGTCGCCGATCTGCGGGCCACCGCCGTGCACCACCACCGGGTTGATGCCGACCGCTTTCATCAGCACGATGTCGCGGGCGAAGCCGGTCTTGAGCTCCTCGCTTTCCATAGCGTTACCGCCGTACTTGATGACCAGCGTCTTGCCGACGAAGCGGCGGATGTAGGGCAGCGCTTCGGACAAAACCTTGGCAACATTGGTGGCGGCATCGCGTTCGAGGGTCATGCGGGGCTCCAGGGGTCAGAAGGGTAGGTTCAAGTCGGGTGCGACATGGTGCAGCTGCATGCGGAAGACGTTCTGGATGCGTTCGAGTTCAGCTTGATCTTCGGCTTCGAAACGCAGTACCAGCACGGGCGTGGTATTGGATGCACGCACCAGCCCCCAACCGCGAGGATAGTCGACCCGAACCCCATCGAGGGTGGTCAGATTGGCTTCGCCCCATTGCGCGTCGCGTTGCAGCGCTTCAATGATGCTGAATTTACCCTCATCGGTCACATCGATGTTGATTTCGGGGGTGGAAATATCGTCCGGGAAGGCGGCGAACAGTTGCTCGGCACTGGATTTTGACTGGCTGAGGATTTCCAGCAGGCGCGCGGCGCTGTACAGGCCGTCGTCGAAGCCGAACCAGCGCTCCTTGAAGAAAATATGCCCGCTCATCTCCCCGGCCAACAGGGCACCGCTGAGTTTCATCTGCTTCTTGATCAGCGAGTGGCCGGTTTTCCACATGACCGGGCGGCCGCCATTTTCCTTGATCAGCGGCGTCAGGCGGCGGGTGCATTTGACGTCGAAGATGATGTCGGCGCCGGGGTTGCGCGCCAGCACGTCCTTGGCGAACAGCATCAGCAGTCGATCAGGATAGATGATGGTGCCGGCATTGGTGACCACGCCGACGCGGTCGCCATCACCGTCGAAGGCCAGGCCGACGTCGGCGCCGGATTCACGCACCTTGGCGATCAGGTCGGCAAGGTTCTCCGGCTTGCCGGGGTCCGGGTGATGGTTGGGGAAGTTGCCATCGACTTCGCAGAACAACGGAATCACTTCGCAGCCCAGCGCCTCGATCAGTTGCGGGGCGATCACCCCAGCCGCGCCGTTGCCACAATCCACCACGACTTTGAGGCGCCGGGCGACGACGATATCCTTGGTGATGGTCTCGAAATAGCGCGGCAGGATGTCGACCTGGCTGACGCTGCCTTGGCCTTTGGGCAGGGCGTTGATGCGGATGCGCGTGTGCAGCGCGGTGATCTGATCGTTGGCCAGGGTGTCGCCGGCGATGACGATCTTGAAGCCGTTGTAGTTGGCCGGGTTGTGACTGCCGGTGAGCATCACCGCCGATTTGCCTTCGAGCACGTTGGCTGCGTAATACAGCGCCGGGGTCGGCACCAGGCCGACATCGGTGACGTGGCAGCCGCTGTCGTGCAGGCCTTGAATCAACTGTTGCACCAGCATCGGCCCGGACAGGCGCCCGTCGCGGCCGACGCAGACGTTGGCTTCGTCGAGCGCGAGGCTCTGGGCGCCGACCGCGCGGCCAATCCAGTAGGCGGTTTCTGCGGTCAGGGTGGTGCCCACCACGCCGCGAATGTCGTAAGCGCGGAAGATGCTCAAGGGCAGAGCCGGCGGCAAGTCGTCGGCGCTGGCGGTGCTTGCTGCACCCGGCTCGGGCTCGGGGTGATCCGGTTCAAGGATATCGATATCGAGAATGTCGCTGTCCTGGAAAGTCGGGTCAAGCCAGGCGGGCGCGGGGGTATCCGGCAATTCGGTCGGCTTCTTGCCCACGGGCGCGGGTTTGTCGCGTAACGAGAAGCGCGCCAGGCTCTGGGCCAGGCCGTTGAGCTCCGACAGGCTGAGGCTGAAGGATTTGACTGCCTTGCCGCCGGAGAGCTCCTGCAGCAATTGCGACAGCTGGTGGGCGTCGGCCTCTACCTGCTTGCGCAAGCGTCGGCAGGTCAGGGTGAGGCCGGCCCACAGGGCGGCGATGGCGATCAGCAGGGCGACCCCCAGCATGCCGACCGAGAGCCATGGCGTCTTGTAGTCGAATGCCGAGCCCGGGGTGAACTCCAGGGACCAGTTGCGCGAGCCGGTTTGCGTCAGATAATGGTTGTTGGAGCTGCTGGTGCCCAGTTCGAAGAGCACCTGCGGCGCCTCTTGGTTGAAGCGCTGCAGCAGGCGGAATGCGCCTATGGACGGCGCGCTGGTCACGGAGAGGGCTTGTTGCAGTGGCTCGATCAGCTTTTGCAGGTCGACCGCGATCAGCAGGGTGCCGAGGACTTGTTGTCCTGGCACGGCGCGAATGGGCGCAACGCTGTAGACGATCCAGCGCTGGCCGATCTTCTGCGCTTCGAGGGGCGGTGGCGGCCCTACTTCCGCCTGGTTGAGCATGTCCAGCCCCGCATAGTTCATCGGCGCGGCGCGGCTGTCGTCTATCTGGCCCTGTTTGCGCCAGTTGATCTGGGCATCGACCAGGTCGCCCCAGCTCATGATCTGCGCCTCGGCCGCGCGCAGGGCAGCTGGGTCCTTGCCCTGCACGGCCTCAATGACCGCGGCGCCCTGAGCATAGGTCGCGGTGCGGGTCGCCAGTTGCGCTGCCGCCTGCTCGAGTTTTTCGGCGCCGATCGTGGCGACGTTGTGGGCGGTCTTGTCGAGGTCGGCTTGCGAGGGCTGGTCGGGATCGCTCACCCACGCCAGTGCGGCGGCTATCAACAGACCAGCAATGGCCAGCACAAAGCCGGGGCGCACCAGGTCGAAGCTGGTCTTCATAGCCTTGGCCTGACTGTCGTCCGGCGCGGCTATCGGTGATTTGGCACTGCGCGTGAAGCCTTTCACATAACGTCTCCGCAAAAATCAACCAAGGTGTGCAGTGCCGCGGTTCGTGCCGTGGCTCAGTGGCTTCCCGAGTGTCCGAAACCGCCGGTACCGCGCTGGCTTTCGTCAAAGGTCTCGACCAGCTCGAAGTACGCTTGTACGACCGGTACCAGTACTAGCTGGGCGATACGCTCGCCGACGACGATGTTGAACGCAGTTTGCCCGCGATTCCAGCACGACACCATCAGCTCGCCTTGGTAGTCGGAGTCGATCAAACCGACCAGGTTGCCCAATACGATGCCATGTTTGTGGCCCAGGCCAGAGCGCGGCAGGATCAGCGCCGCCAGGCCTGGATCACCGATGTACACCGACAGCCCGGTGGGGATGAGCAGCGTCTGACCCGGGGCGAGTACGGTGTCTTGCTGGAGCATGGCGCGCAGATCGAGGCCGGCGGAACCTGGGGTCGCGTGCTGTGGCAGCGGGAATTCGCTGCCGATGCGTGGGTCGAGAATCTTGGCTTGCAGAGCGTGCATGGGGTTAAACCTGATGAATGCGGACGGCGATGAAGGCGACCAGTTGGCGGGCGATCTTGCCCTTGCTGGTCTGGGCGAACAGTGTTTCGTGGAGCTGGCGGTCGATCACGCAGCAGGCGTTTTCTTCGCTGTTGAAGCCGATGCTGGGGTTGGCGACGTCGTTGGCGACGATCAGATCAAGGTTCTTGTCCTTGAGCTTGCGCGCAGCATAGTCGAGCAGGTGTTCGGTTTCGGCGGCGAAGCCGACGCTGAACGGCCGATCGGAGCGAGTGGCGATGGTGGCGAGGATGTCCGGGTTGCGGACCATCTGCAGCAACAGGCCGTCGCCCTTGGTCGGGTCCTTTTTGAGCTTTTGCGGGGCGACCACTTCGGGGCGGTAGTCGGCCACGGCGGCGGAGGCGATGAAAATGTCACAAGGCATGGCCGCTTCGCAGGCGGCAAGCATGTCGCGGGCGCTGACCACATCGATGCGTGACACTCGGTCCGGCGTCGGCAGATGCACCGGACCAGTGATCAGTGTGACCTTGGCGCCGGCCTCAACCGCTGCCTCGGCGAGGGCGAAGCCCATCTTGCCGGAGCTGTGGTTGGTGATGTAACGCACCGGGTCGATGTTCTCTTGGGTCGGCCCGGCGGTGATCACCACGTGCTTGCCGGTCAGCGTCTGGCGCTGGAAGCATTCGGCGGCGCACAGGGCCAGCTCGGTGGGTTCGAGCATGCGCCCGAGACCGACATCGCCGCAGGCCTGGCTGCCCGCTGCGGGGCCGAACACCTTGAAGGTGCGGCTTTGCAGCAGTTGCAGATTGGCCTGGGTGGCCGGGTCGCGCCACATGGCCTGATTCATTGCCGGAGCCAGCGCCACGGTGGCGTCGGTGGCCAGCACCAGGGTGGTCAGCAGGTCGTCGCCCATGCCTTGGGTCAGGCGCGCGATCAGGTCGGCGGTAGCGGGTGCGATGAGGATCAGGTCGGCCCATTTGGCCAGTTCGATATGGCCCATGGCAGCCTCGGCTGCGGGGTCGAGCAGGTCAAGATGCACCGGGTGCCCGGACAGTGCCTGCATCGTCAGGGGGGTAATGAACTCGGCGCCGCCGCGGGTCATGACCACGCGCACTTCAGCGCCGTGCTCAAGGAGACGCCGTACCAGCTCGGCGCTCTTGTAGGCCGCGATACCGCCGCCAACTCCGAGAACGATGCGTTTGCGATACAGCCGCTGCATAGGCCTGCCTTTTTGATCCAAGAATGACGCGACGGCGACGACGCCTCCACAGGCCGGATCGCCGCGCAAAAAAGTTGCGCTAAGATATCACAGCGCCCGCCAGGGAACAGCGGCGCTCGATGACACAGGCACACTCACACAAGGAACGTGACATGAGTATCAAAGACTGGCCCGCGAACGAACGTCCGCGGGAAAAACTCTTGGCTATGGGCTCGGCGGCACTGTCGGATGCCGAATTGCTGGCGATCTTCCTGCGCACGGGCGTCACCGGCAAAAGCGCCGTCGACCTTGCGCGTCATTTGCTGAATCAATTTGGTGGTCTGCGCGCGCTGCTGTCGGCCGATCGCGAGCATTTCAGCGAAGCCTTGGGCCTGGGGCCGGCCAAATTCGCCCAATTGCAGGCGGTGCTGGAAATGGGCCGCCGCCATCTGGCGGAAGACATGGTGCGCGAGTCAGCCCTGGAAGGCCCGAGAGCGGTTCGCGCATACCTCAAGGCAATGTTGCGCCACGAGCCTCATGAGGTGTTCGGCTGTTTGTTCCTGGACAGCAAGCACAAGGTGCTGGTGTTCGAAAAACTCTTCGCCGGCTCCATCAGCAGCGCCAGCGTGTACCCGCGCCAGGTGGTCAAGCGCGCCTTGGCCAACAATGCGGCAGCGGTGATTCTGTGTCACAACCACCCGTCCGGCGTCACTCGCCCCAGCCAGGCCGATCGCGAGCTGACCTACCGCTTGAAGCAGGCGCTGGGGTTGATCGAGGTGGAGGTGCTGGATCACATCATCATCGGTGAAGGCGAGCCGTTGTCGATGGTCGAGTATGGCTGGCTCTGAAGCGGCAACTATCGGCGTTTCGTTCCTGATTGGTTAAGCATCGGGCGGTTAGATTCGCACGTTTGCCGGACCGCTTCTTTCGAGTGGTTCATTGCCCTGGTGCCGAGAAATCATGACGCGATTCGCTCCACTCTTGCTGCTCCTGCTGGGCGGCCTGTTGTTCTTTTCCGGGCTTGGCGGCCATGAACTGCAAGGCTCGACTGAAACCCGGGTAGCGGGGATCGCCATGGCGATGAATCTGGATAACGACTGGGTCGTGCCGCGTCTGTTCGGCGAGCCGTTTCTGGAAAAGCCACCGCTGAGTCTGTGGCTCGATACCGCCGCCATTCGCCTGCTGGGCGCCAGTCCGCTGGCCGTGCGCCTGGCGTCGGCGTTTGCCGGGCTGTTCAGCATCATGTTGTTGTACGGGATGTTGCGGCAATTCGGTCGATCGCGGGCGTTGGCGTTCAGCGCCGCCTTGATGCTCGCGACCATGGCCAGTTACTGGAGCAATGCCCGCGGTGTGGGCGAGGATTCGCTGCTGAGCCTGGGAGTGACCATGGCCCTGCTGGGGTTCTACCAGGGCGATCGAGGCGGACGCCGTGGTGCGTGGGCGCTGTTCACCTTCGGCATCACGGTGGCGACGCTCAGCAAGGGCGTGCTCGGGTTGGCGCTGACGGGGGTGGCGATCTTTGCCTACCTCGTCGTTACGGACCTGCTGGAAAAACGCCTGCAGGTCGGTCGCTGGCTGCGTCCCGGGCTGCTCACGCTGGTGGGCCTGGTGCCTCTACTGATCTGGCTTGCCATGCTGTACCAGCGCGCCGGGCCGCAGGCCGTAGCGGACGTGCTGTGGACCAACAGCGTCGGCCGTTTCGATGGTTCTTTCACCGAAGCGGGTCACTACGAGTCCTTTTGGTATTACATCCTCAAACTGCCCGAAGCATTCCTGCCGTGGAATATCCTGGTGTATCTCGGCTTGTGGCATTTTCGCAAGAGCCTGGCACAAGACCGCTATCGCTTGTTTTTCAGTCTATGGCTGTTGGCGGGGTTCACGATGCTGACGCTGGCCTCGAGCAAGCGCACGGTGTATTTGATGGCGTTGACGCCTGCGGCTGCGGTCATTGCTGCCGAGTATGTCGGGGCCTTGCTCGGCTGGCTCAAGGCCCGGGCTCAGGTGTCGAGCCTTGCGGCGCAAGTGCATGCCCTGCGGCACGGGCTGATCATCGGTGTGCTGGCGCTGGTGGTTGCCGGCTATCTGGCCAATGCGTTCTGGTATGCCCCGAAAGTCGATCAGGACCGCTCCTTCGTCGCGCTGGTCGACCAGACGCGGGCGCTGCAGGCCCAAGGGCGGCACGTCGCGCTGTTCCAGCCCAGCGAGCGTGTGGCGGGCGCCACGACGTTCTACCTGCAAGCGCACTTGCCGATCCTGCAGAGCGAGGCGCAATTGCACGATTACCTCGTTGCCGCACCCGGCAATATGGCCTTGCTGGAGGCCGCCGATTCCCCCGTGGCGCCACTCACCGTAACCGCTCAAGTGGCGGTGAATGGGCGCACGTACTACTTCGTTCGTCAGCGATGACTGCCAGGCCAGCCCGTACAGCGTGCGCGCGGCCTGGCGTGGCGACCGTCAGGGGCCGACGGTCACCTTGGTGAAGTCCTGACGCCCGAACGGGCTCGGGCTGTAGCCCTTGACGTCGGTACGCGTCAGTACGGTCGCGCTCGGGTGCGCCAGTGGCACCCACAAGGCCTGCTGCTGGATCAGCGCCTGTGCCTGGTGATACAGCTTGCTGCGCTTGGCCTGATCGCTGCTGGCCTTGCCATCGTTGATCAGTTTGTCCAGTTCCGGGTTGCAATAGCGCGCAAAGTTGGTCCCGGATTTCACCGCCGCGCAGGAAAACTGCGGGGTCAGGAAGTTGTCCGGATCGCCATTGTCGCCTGACCAGCCCATGAACAGCAGGTCGTGTTCGCCGGCCTTGGCGCGGCCGATCAGTTCACCCCATTCGATCACGCGTATCTCGGCCTTGACGCCGATCTTGGCCAGGTCGGCCTGAAGCATCTGCGCACCCAGGCTCGGGTTGGGGTTGAGCAGGCTGCCGGACGGACGCGTCCAGATGGTGGTGCTGAAGCCATCCTTGAACCCGGCCTTGGCCAGCAGGTCGCGGGCCTTGGCAGGATCGTAGGCGTAGCCCGGCAGGTCCTTGGCGTAACTCCATGTGTTAGGCGGATACGGGCCATTGGCCGGCTGCGCACTGCCTTCGAACACGGCCTTGAGGTAGCTGGCCTTGTCGAAGGCAAGGTTGATGGCCTGGCGCACTTCGGGCTTGTCCAGCGGTGGGTGCTGGCTGTTGATGGCGACGAAAGCGGTCATGAAGGCGTCGGTCTTGATCGCCTTGAGCTTGCTGTCATCGGCCGCCGCGACGACGTCCATCGGCTTGGGCGACAAGGCGATCTGGCATTCGCCGGCCTTGAGTTTCTGCAAGCGCACATTGGCGTCCGGGACAATAGCGAAAATCAACGGATCGACGCTGGGCTTGCCCTGGAAATAATCCGGGTTGGCCTTGTAGCGCACCACGGCGTCCTTCTGGAAGCGCACGAACTCGAACGGCCCGGTGCCGATGGGTTGGCTGTTGAGCTGGTCGGTCTTGCCGGCCTTGAGCAGCTGGTCGGCATACTCGGCCGAGTAGATCGACGCGAAGCCCATGGTCAGGGTGGCAAGGAAGGTCGAGTCCGGATGGTTGAGGGTGAAGCGCATGGTCAGCGGATCCGGCGCGTCGATCTGCTTGATCAGGCTCGGCAGCTGCATGGATTGCGCGTGCGGGAAGCCGCTCTTGTTGACCTTGTGCCACGGATTGGCGGGGTCGAGCATGCGCTGGAAGCTGAACAGCACGTCCTCGGCGCTGAGCGCACGGCTGGGCTTGAACCAGGCGGTGGTGTGAAATTTGACTCCAGGGTGCAGCTTGAAGGTGTAGGTCAGGCCATCGGCGGACACCTGCCAGCTATCCGCCAGGCTGGGGATCACCTTGCCGGCTGTCGCGTCGTAGCCCACCAGGCTGTTCATCAGCACATCGGCTGAAGCATTGGTGGTGGTCAGCGAGTTATACTGGACGACGTCGAAGCCCTCGGGGCTGGCCTCGGTACACACGCTCAACGGCGCGGCCTGGGCCAGAACGGGGGCGCACAGCGAAGCAAACAGCAGTGGCAGCAGCGCAAGACGCATGGATTCATTCCTTTGGCGGTTTGAGGAACCATCTGCTCGGGCAGTCTGGAAACGGCTACCCTAGTGCGCTGCGAGGCAATTGGCTATGCAAATTTGCAGATCGTCGCGACGAGCGGTCTTTGCCGTGCAGGCCCGCCAGCCTGCGCTGGCCGGGTTTTTTCCGGTCCGTGAATTCGGCGCTCGTGCAGATTGCTGTTGTTGCACCCAGGTCTTTCTGGTATAAAGCAGCGCTCTTTTCTAGGGCCCGGTTCGTCTGCCTTCAAGGCGGGGCTGATAAGACCCTGAAGAAACACGGCGCCTGGCGCCATGATTGAGAGATTAAGCGGCCAACCCATGCCGGGTTGGGCATGTGGTTTTAGAGGGCTGAGGCATGTCGAGAGTCTGTCAAGTTACCGGTAAGGGTCCGGTAACTGGGAATAACATTTCCCACGCAAACAACAAAACCCGTCGTCGTTTCCTGCCGAACCTGCAGCATCATCGCTTCTGGGTCGAGTCCGAGAAGCGTTTCGTGCGTCTGCGCGTATCCGCCAAAGGCATGCGTATCATCGACAAGCGCGGCATTGATGTCGTTCTGGTCGAAATCCGCGCTGCTGGCGCCAAGGTCTAAGGAGCAAAATCATGCGTGAATTGATTCGTTTGATCTCTTCTGCCGGTACTGGTCATTTCTACACTACCGACAAGAACAAGCGTACTACTCCGGACAAAATCGAGATCAAGAAATTTGATCCGGTCGTTCGCAAGCACGTGATCTACAAGGAAGGCAAAATCAAGTAATTGATTTTTCCTGACAAAAAAAGGCCCGTATCGCGAGATACGGGCCTTTTTTCGTTGTACGCGAAGCGTTAGCCGAAGCGGATGCTGAGGATTACGTCGTTTTCATCGAGTACCAGGTTGATGCGTTCCCGGCGCATGTCCATTGTGCCGGCGCTGTGGGGGCTGATTTGGCGCACAGGACGTAGGCTCGCGCGCGTGATGGCTTTGAGTACGACCTCGGTGTAGGTCGTCCCAATATACGGAGTGATCATCTCCATGACTTCTTCGTCGGTATACGTCTGTTGGATAGTGGTGCTCATGGTGTGCCTCCTGGCAACTAGTCGAGTGCTTTTGGCTGGACAGCTGGGAAAGGCCCGTCTCGCGAAAGACGGGCTTTGTCATGAAGTGCGGATCAATAGAATTTGATATCCACGATCACTTGCAGGTCGTCGACGATCAGGTTGATGCGCTCCGGACGCAAGTCCTTGGTGGTGATATGGCCTGGGCCGTCGGGGCGCACGATGCGCAAGGTCCGCGCCTCGACGTCCTCGCGCAGCGCGTCGGTATAGGGCAGGCCGATTACATCGCTGATCATCTCGACGATTTCGTTATCGGTGTAATGGGGTTGGATAGTGATGGTCATTAGACGCCTCCTGGCAAATAGTAGTGAGTGTCCGACTGGACACCTCTACAAGCCTGAGCCTCTCCCACCGCCTGCCTGCGTTAGATATTCATTACTTGTGCTCGAACACCACATAGATCTTGCGGCACGCCTCCAGCACCTCCCAGGTGCCACGAAAGCCTGCCGGAATCACGAAGCGGTCGCCGGCTCGCACCGTCTTGGCTTCGCCATCGAGGTCGCGCAGCACCGATACCCCCTGGACGATTTCGCAGTACTCATGCTCGGTGTAGTTGACTGACCACTGACCCACGGCTCCTTCCCAAACGCCCGCGCCGAATTGCCCGCAGGGGCTGTTGTAGTGCTCGAAGACCGTCTGCTCGGGCTGGCCCTTGAGGACTTTTTCCGGTGCTGGGCTATAGCGCTGGGCAGGTGGGGTGTTGACGCTGAAATCCACGATCTGCGCGATGTTCATGGCAAGGGCTCCGTGTCTGATGGGTTGAATTGTTTGATAAAACGCACATGGCCGAGGGTTTGACCGTGAACTGTCAAATATATTGAAAAGGCCGGTGCCGGTGGTTTAGGGTGGCTGACGCTGTGGGAGGGATCAAGGCCTGCAGCCCTTTTCAATCATCCGTACGCCGCACGGTGCTCGGGCTTGATATCCACCCTCGAAGGAGATTCGTAATGACCACCCTGACACGTGCTGATTGGGAGCAAAAGGCCCAGCAGCTGAAAATCGAAGGTCGCGCGTTCATCAACGGCCAATACACCGACGCGGTGTCCAAGGCGACCTTCGAGTGCATCAGCCCGATTGATGGCCGTTTGCTGACCAGCATCGCCAGCACCGATGCAGCGGATGCCGAGCTGGCCGTGGCCAATGCGCGCGCCACCTTCGCTGCCGGCAGCTGGTCGCGCCTGGCGCCGGTCAAGCGCAAGAACATAATGATTCGCTTCGCCGACCTGCTGAAGCAGAACGCCGAAGAGCTGGCCCTGCTCGAGACGTTGGACATGGGCAAGCCGATCAGCGATTCCTTCGGTATCGACATCCCCGGCGCCGCCAATGCGCTGCGCTGGAGTGGCGAGGCGATCGACAAGATTTATGACGAGGTCGCGGCCACCCCTCACGATCAGCTGGGCCTGGTGACCCGTGAGCCGGTGGGTGTAGTGGCGGCGATCGTGCCGTGGAATTTCCCGCTGATGATGGCGTGCTGGAAGCTTGGCCCGGCGCTGTCCACCGGTAACTCGGTGATCCTCAAACCGTCGGAAAAGTCCCCGCTCACGGCCATCCGTATCGCCGCGCTGGCCATCGAGGCGGGCATCCCGGCGGGCGTGCTGAACGTGCTGCCAGGCTACGGCCACACGGTCGGCAAGGCTCTCGCGCTGCACATGGACGTCGATACCGTGGTGTTCACCGGCTCGACCAAGATCGCTCGGCAACTGATGATCTACGCCGGCGAGTCGAACATGAAGCGTGTGTGGCTGGAGGCCGGTGGCAAGAGCCCTAACATCGTCTTTGCCGACGCGCCGGACCTGCAAGCCGCCGCCGAATCGGCTGCCAGTGCCATTGCCTTCAACCAGGGCGAGGTCTGTACCGCAGGTTCGCGCTTGCTGGTGGAGCGCTCGATCAAGGACAAATTCCTGCCATTGGTGATCGAGGCCCTCAAGGGCTGGGTGCCAGGCAATCCGCTGGACCCGGCTACCAATGTCGGCGCGCTGGTTGATACCCAGCAGATGAACACCGTGCTGTCCTATATCGAAGCCGGCCACAGCGATGGTGCCAAGCTGGTCGCGGGCGGCAAGCGCACCTTGCAGGAGTCGGGCGGGACCTACGTCGAGCCGACGATTTTCGACGGGGTGACCAACGCCATGCGCATCGCCCAGGAAGAGATCTTCGGGCCGGTGCTGTCGGTGATCACGTTCGACAGCGACGCTGAAGCCATCGCCATTGCCAACGACACCCAATATGGCCTGGCGGCAGCGGTATGGACGGCCAACATCTCCCGCGCCCACCTGACTGCCAAGGCACTGCGTGCCGGCAGCGTGTGGGTCAATCAGTACGATGGCGGCGATATGACCGCGCCTTTCGGTGGGTTCAAACAGTCGGGTAATGGCCGTGACAAGTCGCTGCACGCGTTCGACAAATACACCGAGCTGAAATCAACCTGGATCAAGTTGTAAGCGTCACGCCCCCCTTGTGGGGGCGGGCTTTTGCTGTGGTGGACACCCCCGCCCCGTCGCGGGCAGAGCCGGCTCTCACGAGTATCACGCTCTGCCTAGGATCAATGACCGCTACAGCATCCGCTCCAGCCCCACCGATTTCGCAAACCACGCATTGAGCCGCCGCCACCAGTCGCCCGGTTCGGTCTTCAGGGTATGCATCTGCTGGTGATCCTCGGTCACCCAGACCATCTGTTCGTTCTGCAACTGGACGTGATAGCTCAGCGCCGGTGACATCCCCTGCAACGCCAGGTTGCGCACGTGCTCGGCCAGTTCGGGGCTGTCGACCATTACGCCGACCTCGGTATTCCACAGGACCGAACGCGGATCGAAGTTGAACGAGCCGATAAACGTCATGCGCCGGTCAAGGATCATCGCCTTGCTGTGCAAGCTCGATTCCGAGCCGCTGCGGTAGCGCACACGGCCATCGTCACCCGGTTGGCGGCGCAGTTCGTACAGGTGCACGCCATGCTCGAGCAGCGCCTTGCGATACGGTGCATAGCCACCATGCACCGCAGGCACGTCGGTGGCCTCCAGGGCATTGGTCAGCAGGCTGACGTCGACCCCGGAGTCGGCCATGCCGGTGAGGAACACCAGCCCCGGCTGGGCAGGCACGAAATACGCGGATATCAGGATCAGCTCGTGCTTGACGCTTTCGAGCTTTGGCAGCAGTTGCGTGGTCAGCAGCAGATGCGGGTCCGGCTCCTGGGACAGCACCTTGCTCGGTGCATCCCACATCACCTGGCTAGGCGCCCAGATCATCTCCTGGCGCCACACGCTCAGCTGCGGCCTGGCCTGGTAGCTCATCAACTGGTCATACAGTATGCGGTTGGCCTCGCGAGATTTGATCAGCGCGGCATCCAGCTGCCTGCGTGCCTGGCTCAGGTCCTTGCGGGTCAGGCGGCCGTACAGCTCGCCGATCGGTCGGCTGAGCGCGCTGTTCCAGTACTGATCGAAGCTGTAGCCCAGTTGTCGGGCCACAGGGCCGGCACCGAGCAGGTCGATGTCGGTGAAATTCAGGTTGGGCTCGGCGTCGAAGTATTCGTCACCCAGATTGCGCCCACCGACGATGGCCATGGCGTCGTCGGCCAGCCACAGCTTGTTGTGCATGCGGCGGTGCTGCTGCGACAGGTTCAGCAGCCGCCCTAGGGCGCGCGTGGTACCGGTCATGCGCCCCAGATGCAGTGGGTTGAACAAGCGGATATGGATGTTCGGGTGGGCGGCGAGCGTGGCGATGAACTCGTCGATGCCGTCGCTGGTGGTGTCGTCCAGCAAGATGCGCACGCGTACGCCACGGTCTGCGGCCTTGAGCAGCTCTTCGATCAGCAGGCGGGTGCTGAGGCCGTCCTGAACGATGTAGTACTGCAGATCGAGGCTGGTCTGTGCATTGCGAATCAGTTCGGCACGGGCCCGAAACGCCTCGCCGCTGTTGGGCAGCAGGCGAAACCCGGACTGGCCTGGATGCGCCTTGGCGTCGGCCAGTACCGAACGCCCGAAGCTGGAGGTCTCAGGGCGCAGCATCTCGCTGTACGTATGCGGGCCCGGGATGCTGCTGCAACCGGCGAGACCGAGCGCCAGGCATGCCAGCAATAGCGCGAACCATGGGGTTTTCAAACGGCGTGATCCTTGACCTTGGGACTGGCGTGCATGTCTGACCGGGGCTCGCCACAAAAGTTGTGCAGCCCTAGCCATCTTTGCGCGCGGATTATGCGGTGCTCCCCTCCAGTTCGGCCAGCAGGCGGGCGGCTTCGGCGCCCACCGTCCTGACCGCTGTTTCGATACGGGCATCGGGGCGCGAGGCGAAATTCATGCGCAGGCAGTTGCGGTACTTGCCGGAGGCCGAAAAGATGCTGCCCACGGCGATCTGCACATTTTGCTCGAGCAGTTCGCGATTGAGCTTGAGCGTGTCGAAATGCTCGGGCAGCTCGATCCACAGCATGAAGCCACCCTGGGGGCGACTGACCCGCGTGCCAGCCGGGAAAGCCTGCATGACCCAATCGATCATGATGTCGCGATTGCGTTGGTACTGGCTGCGCATGCGCCGCAGGTGCGGCTCGTAATGCCCGCCAGCGATGAAGTCGGCGATGGCCAGTTGCGGCTGGGTGGCGGTGCTGCCGGTGCCGATGTATTTCATGTGCAGCACGCGCTCCAGGTAGCGCCCAGGCGCCACCCAGCCGATGCGCAGCCCTGGGGCCAGGGATTTCGAGAACGAGCTGCACAGCAGCACGCGGCCGTCTTCGTCAAAGGACTTGATGGTGCGCGGCCGTGGGTAGCTGAACGCCAGGTCGCCATACACATCGTCTTCGATGATCGCCACATCGAAGCGCTGCGCCAGGGTCAGCAGGGCGCGCTTGCGGGCTTCGGGCATCACGTAGCCGAAAGGGTTGTTGCAGTTGGGTGTCAGCTGTATGGCCTTGATCGGCCACTGCTCCAGGGCCAGCTCCAGCGCTTCGAGGCTGATGCCGGTGATCGGATCAGTGGGGATTTCCAGCGCCTTCATGCCCAGGCCCTTGAGCGTCTGCATGGCGCCGAAGAAGCTGGGCGAGTCGACGGCGACGATGTCACCCGGATCGCAGACCGCGCGGATGCTGCTCGACAGCGCTTCATGGCAACCGGTGGTGATCACCAGGTCGTTGGCGCTGATGCGGCAGCCTGAGTCTACCAGCAGGCGCGCGACCTGATCGCGCAACGCCTGGGTGCCGTAGATGGTGTCGTAATACAGTCCGGGCATGTCCTGGTCGCGGCTCAGCTGTGCGAAAGCGCGCATCAGCGGCTTGAGTGTAGGGCTGGTGATGTCGGGCATGCCCCGGCCTAGCTGCACTACGTCTTTGCGCGGCACGGCACGCATCAGTTCGACCACCTGATCCCACTGCGAGATATCCACCGGACGCTGCATCGGCCGGCCGGTGGCGGGGAGGGCGGGCAGGGCGCGGGTCTGACTGACGAAATAGCCGGATTTGGGCCGGGGCGCCGCCAGACCGCTGTCTTCCAGCACGCGATAAGCCTGCTGCACCGTGCTCAGGCTGACGCCATGCTCGACACTTAGTGCGCGCACGGAAGGCAGGCGATCGCCAGGGCGGTAGAAGCCTTGCTCGATGCGCGCGCCCAGCAATTCGGCGAGGTTGACGTAAAGTGTCATGTCGGCTCCGAGTATTTTGATACAAACCAGTACAGATTTCGCAAAGATCAGCCATTCAGTGAAAATAATCGCCTGTCTGTATGGTTGTAAATAGATATTTCTGAATCTGTAATGAAAACACGTTCGGCGCCATGCTTCTTCCTACGGCAGTATCACCCAGGAGGAATGAAAATGAGCGGCTACAGCGATGTGCGCCTAGTACTCAAGAGCCAGGAATTGCAGACGCAACGGCACGTTGTGCGCGTGAACAGCGGCGCTCGGCCGGAAGGGTTCACTCGCTGGCAGTGGTTCTGGCTCTGCCACCGTACTCGCCAACAGTTGAACGGGCTGACAGCCGAGCAGTTGCACGATATTGGCCTGACGGCCGAGCGGGCGCGGGCCGAGGCGCTGAAGGCGTTCTGGCAGCGTTGAGGGTGCACATCAACTGGCCTCACTGTGTGAGGCCGACTGTTTGTGAAGCAATCATGGAATGAAGCCGAGCCTCAACCCAGCTCTTTGAACCGATGCCACAGCATCCCCAGCGCCAGCAGCGGCGAACGCAGGTACCTGCCGCCTGGGAAGGTCATGTGCGGCACCTTGGCGAACAGGTCGAAACGCGCGCTGGCCTGGCCGCTGATAGCTTCGGCCAGCAAGCGCCCTGCCAGGTGCGTGGCGTTGAGGCCGTGGCCGGCATAGGCCTGGGCATAGAACACATTGGGATGACTGGCCAGCCGACCAATCTGCGGCAAGCGGTTGGCGCCGATGCCGATCATGCCGCCCCATTGATAGTCGATCTTCACATTCGCCAACTGTGGGAACACGTTGAGCATCTTCGGGCGCATGTAGGCGGCGATGTCCTTGGGGTCGCGTCCGGAATAATGGCAGGCGCCGCCGAATAGCAGCCGTCGATCGGCCGAGAGGCGGTAATAGTCCACGGTCACCCGCTGATCGCACACGGCAAAATTCTGCGGCAGCAGTTGCCGCGCCGTCGCGTCGTCCAGCGGCTCGGTGGCAATGATATAGCTGCCGGCGGGCAGCACCTTGCCGCTCAGTTCCGGGTTGAGTCCGTTGAGGTAGGCATTGCAGCCCAGCACCAGGGTCTTGGCAGTGACGCAACCCTGTGCGGTATGCACCTTTACCTGCGGCCCGTAGTCGATGCGCGTCACCATGGAGTTCTCGAACAGCTTCACCCCCAGGCGCTGCGCCACCTGTGCTTCGCCCAGCGCCAGGTTCAAGGGGTGCAGGTGCCCTGAGCCCATGTCGACCATACCGCCGACATACTGGCTGGAGCCCACTACCGTGTGCACCTGGTCAGCCTCCAGGATGCGTACTTCATGGCTATAGCCCAAGCTCTGCAGGGCCACTGCCTCTTCCTTGAGGTGCTCCAGGTCGCGGGATTTGTTGGCCAGGTCGCAGTAGCCCCAGGTCAGGTCGCACGCGATGTCGTATTTGCTGACGCGCTGGCGGACGATCTCCACGGCTTCGAGGCCCATCAGCGTCATGGCGCGCACGCCCTCGCTGCCGATTATCGACGTGAATTGTTCCAGCCCGTGGCCGACGCCGCGGATCAACTGTCCACCATTGCGGCCGCTGGCGCCCCAGCCGATCCGTCGGCCTTCGAGCAGCACCACCGAGAACCCGCGCTCCGCCAGTTCGATCGCCGTGTTGAGCCCGGAAAACCCGCCGCCGACCACGCACACGTCCGCGGCCAGTTGTCCTTGCAACGCGGGATGGTCCGGTTGCACCGCGCTGCTGGCGGCATAATAGGAGGCCGTATGCAGGGGGCGCGGGTCCGTGTGCGGGGCTGGGGCGTTCATGTGCAAGATCCTGGAAGCGTGGTTCAGATAACGATGGTCACCCAATGGGATGGCAGCATAGGCCCGGCGATGATCGGCAAGCAACTCGCGGCCTGAGCGTGCAAAATAGCGCACTCGACACAGCGGCAGGCGCACCATGAGTTGCAATCTCCACAAGATCCGCTTTTTGCGCGAACAGATCCCCAGCTTCGACTGCGTGCCCGGCTGCCATGATTGCTGCGGCCCGGTGACAACGTCCGCCGAGGAAATGGCGCGCCTGCCGCGCAAGACCGCTGCCGAGCAGGACGCCGCGCTGGAGCGCCTCGACTGCGTGCACCTGGGCCCGCAAGGCTGTACCGTGTATGGCGAGCGTCCGCTGATCTGCCGGCTGTTCGGCACCACGCCGAGCTTGCCGTGCCCGCGTGGCCGAGGCCCCGAGGAGCCAATCGATCCGCACGCCGAGGCTTTGATTCATCGGCTGATCGCGAGTACCCGCCAGGTATTGGTTTAAGGCGCCAGGCCCCTTCGCCGACTGATGCCCAAACCCCCACAGTCCAGATTCTGCGTCGGACACCTGTGGGGGACTCTATGGTTTTGGGCAAGATGTACCGGCCCCTTCGCCAGCAAGCTGTGCTCCCACAGAGTTGGCTGAACGATCGTCATGGATCTGTGGGATCCCCCACAGTCCAGATTCTGCGTCGGACACCTTTGGGGGATTCTATGGTTTTGGGCAAGATATACCGGCCCCTTCGCCAGCAAGCTGTGCTCCCACAGAGTTGGCTGAACGATCGTCATGGATCTGTGGGAGCAAGGCTTGCCCGCGAAGGGGCCAGTCGCCACGCCACATATCAATCCGGAATCGGCAGATTCAAGCTCTCTTTCACTTCCTCCATGACGATATAGCTCTTGGATTCACGCACATGAGGCAGCTTGAGCAGGATATCGCCGAGCAACTTGCGGTAGGACGCCATCTCGGAAATCCGCGCCTTGACCAGGTAATCGAAGTCGCCCGACACCAAGTGGCACTCCAGCACGTGGGGTAATTTGAGCACCGCTCGGCGAAATTCTTCAAAAGTGTCCCCGGATTTGTAGTCGAGGCTGATCTCGACGAACACCAATAGGCTACCCTTCAGGTGTTGCGGGTTGAGCCGGGCGTAATAGCCCATGATGATCCCCTCGCGCTCCAGGCGGCGGACCCGCTCGGTGCACGGGGTGGTCGACAGGCCGACCTTCTCCCCTAATTCGGTAAACGACAAGCGCCCATCGGCCTGAAGCAAGCGCAGAATATTACGGTCGATCTTGTCCAGTTCACGCTTGCTCTGATGCTGGGTGCGCATAGGTCGATACCCCTCCGTAAAAGCGGTTTTTGCCGAGAATCCTCGCCAAATATAGCCGCGTATATAGTGAAATGCACTGGCTGTACCTTTTTATACTGCCCACATCTTCGCCTAATACAACTTACGTCAGCGGTTTTCCGCGTTGAGGGATTGAACATGCGAGTTCTGGTGCTTGGCAGCGGTGTGATCGGTACCGTCACTGCCTACTATCTGGCCCGTGAAGGCTTCGACGTGGTGGTGGTGGATCGCCAGCCTGCGGTCGCCATGGAAACCAGTTTCGCCAATGCCGGGCAGGTATCGCCTGGCTACGCCTCACCTTGGGCCGCGCCCGGTGTGCCGCTCAAGGCCATCAAGTGGCTGCTCGAGCGCCACGCGCCGTTGGCCATCAAGGCCACCGCCAGCGTCGATCAATATCTGTGGATGGCGCAGATGCTGCGCAATTGCACCGCCAGCCGCTATGCAGTCAACAAAGAGCGCATGGTGCGGCTGTCCGAGTACAGCCGCGATTGTCTCGATGAGCTGCGCGCCGAAACCGGCATCGCCTATGAAGGTCGGACCCTGGGCACCACCCAACTGTTCCGTACCCAGGCGCAACTGGACAACGCGGCCAAGGACATCGCCGTGCTGGAGCAGTCCGGCGTGCCCTACGAGTTGCTCGATCGCGCCGGCATCGCCCGGGTCGAGCCGGCGCTGGCCGGTGTCACCAACATCCTTGCCGGTGCCCTGCGCTTGCCCAACGACCAGACTGGCGACTGCCAGATGTTCACCACCCGCCTGGCAGAAATGGCCAAGGCCATGGGCGTGGAATTCCGCTTCGGGCAGAACATCGAGCGTCTGGATTTCGCCGGTGACCGGGTCAACGGCGTGTGGATCGACGGCCAGCTGGAAACCGCCGACCGTTACGTGCTGGCGCTGGGCAGCTATTCGCCGCAGTTGCTCAAGCCGCTGGGCATTCGCGCGCCGGTCTACCCGCTCAAGGGCTATTCGCTGACGATACCGGTCACCAACAGCGCCATGGCGCCGACCTCGACCATCCTCGACGAAACCTACAAGGTGGCGATCACCCGTTTCGACAATCGCATCCGCGTCGGCGGCATGGCCGAAATCGCTGGATTCGATCTGTCGCTCAACCCGCGTCGCCGGGAAACGCTGGAGATGATCGTCAACGACCTTTATCCTCAGGGCGGCGATCTCGGCGCGGCCAGTTTCTGGACCGGGCTGCGGCCGACCACGCCGGACGGCACGCCGATCGTCGGCGCGACGCCCATGAAGAACCTGTTCCTCAACACCGGCCATGGCACCCTCGGCTGGACCATGGCCTGTGGTTCCGGACGCCTGCTGGCTGACCTGATCGCGCGTAAAACACCGCAGATCAGCGCCAAAGGCCTCGATATTTCTCGTTACAGCAAACACCAGGAGACTGCAGGACATGTCAATCCAGCGCCAGCTCACCAATGAGCGCATGAGCCAGATCGTCAGCCACAACGGCACGTTGTACCTCGCCGGTCAGGTCGGTGACGACATGAGCGCCGGGATTGAACAGCAGACCCGCGAGACCTTGGCCAACATCGAGCGTCTGCTTGATCTGGCAGGGACCGACAAGACGCGCCTGTTGTCCGTGACGATCTATCTGAAAGACATCGACGCGCACTTCGAAGGCATGAACAGCGTATGGGACAAGTGGCTGCCCAAAGGAGTGGCGCCTGCCCGCGCGACAGTGGAGTCGAAGCTGTGCGAGCCGGAGATTCTGGTGGAGTTGTCGGTGGTAGCGGCACTGCCTTAACGATTTGTATTGCATTTGAGGGCCCCTTCGCGGGCAAGCCTTGCTCCCACAGAGTCAACCGCACCTGTGGGAGCAAGCCTTGCCCGCCAAGGGGCCAGCAAGCACAACCCAACACTTCAAGACTTTCAAGAAGACCGTCCATGCGTCCCGCCCGAGCCCTTATCGATTTGCAGGCCTTGCGCCACAACTACCAACTGGCCCGCGAAATCAGCAATGGCGCCCGTGCGCTGGCGGTGCTCAAGGCCGATGCCTACGGCCATGGTGCCGTACGCTGTGCCCAGGCGCTGGAAGCCGAGGCCGACGGTTTTGCCGTCGCCTGCATCGAGGAAGCACTGGAGCTGCGGGCGGCTGGTATCACTGCACCGATCCTGCTGCTGGAGGGCTTCTTCGAATCCAGCGAGCTGGCGCTTATCGTCGAGCATGATTTCTGGTGCGTGGTGCATTCGCTCTGGCAACTCGAAGCCATCGAACAGACTGCCCTGGCCAAGTCTATCGTCGTTTGGCTCAAGCTCGACTCGGGCATGCATCGGGTCGGCCTGCACCCCAAGGACTACCAGGCCGCTTACCAGCGCCTGCTGGCCAGCGGCAAGGTCTTGCGTGTCGTGCTGATGAGCCACTTCGCCCGTGCCGACGAACTGCACAGCGACGCCAGCACCCAGCAGGTTGCGGTGTTCCAGGCCGCTCGCGAAGGCCTGAACGCCGAGATCAGCCTGCGCAATTCACCGGCCCTGCTCGGCTGGCCACAAGTGCCCAGCGATTGGGTGCGGCCAGGGATCATGCTGTACGGCGCCACGCCCTTCGAGGAGCCACAGAGTCAGGCCGCGCGTCTGCAGCCGGTCATGACCCTGGAGTCGAAAGTGATCTGCGTGCGTGAGTTGCCGGCGGGCGAACCGATCGGCTATGGCGGTGGCTTCGTCACCGATCGGCCCATGCGCATCGGCGTGGTCGCCATGGGCTATGCTGACGGTTATCCGCGCGTGGCGCCGACCGGTACACCGGTGCTGGTGGCCGGGCAGCGCAGCCGTCTGTTGGGCCGAGTGTCGATGGACATGCTGTGCATCGATCTGACTGACGTGGCCGCCGCCGGGCTGGGCAGCCCCGTAGAGTTATGGGGCAAAAACGTACTGGCCAGCGACGTAGCGATGCAGGCCGGGACCATCGCCTATCAGATATTCTGCAATCTGCGCCGGGTGCCATTGGTCTACACCGGCGCATAGCCCGCTAGGCGGGGGCATTCAGACGATTCACCCAAGTCGAACTGTTGTAAATATTGAACGCTGTTGCGATGATGGCGTTTCAATCGACTGTGTCGAATCCTCTGGAGGACTCCCGTATTGGACGTCGGTGAACGACTGCAAGCCATCCGCAAACTCAAGGGGCTGTCTCAGCGTGAGCTCGCCAAACGCGCGGGTGTCACCAACAGCACCATCTCGATGATCGAGAAGAACAGTGTCAGCCCCTCGATCAGTTCGTTGAGGAAGGTGCTCAGCGGTATTCCGATGTCCATGGTCGAGTTCTTTTCCGAAGAGCTGCAACCGGAAAACCCTACTCAGGTGGTCTACAAGGCCAACGAGCTGATCGATATTTCCGATGGCGCGGTGACCATGAAACTGGTCGGTCGCGCCCATCCCAGCCGTGCCATTGCCTTCCTCAACGAAATCTATCCACCGGGCGCCGATACCGGCGACGAGATGCTGACCCACGAAGGCGAGGAGACCGGCATTGTGGTCGAAGGCCGCCTGGAACTGGTGGTGGGCCTGGAGACCTTCGTGCTGGAAGTGGGCGACAGCTATTACTTCGAGAGCAGTCGGCCGCATCGGTTTCGCAATCCCTTCGATACCCCGGCGCGGTTGATCAGCGCGGCGACGCCTGCGAATTTCTGATGTGTTCATGCGAGGCTCTTCGCGGGCAAGCTTTCCTCTCACAGACTTCGGCGATCTGTGTGGGTACAAGGCTTGCCAGCGAAGAGGCCTGTCCTGCCGCCACAATGCATCAGCACCACTGAGTCGCATTCCCTCCAAAGCGGTCCTAAGCTGAGTCAGTCGCTCACGGATCCTTTGCATATGCCAACCATCTGCTCCATCGACCGCGCCGTCGAGGAAGTTCTCGAACGTCTGCCGGCCCACATCCATATGGGCATGCCGCTAGGGCTCGGCAAGGCCAATCGTTTCGCCAACGCCCTCTATGCGCGTATCCAGCAGTTGCCCGACCGCCAGCTGACCATTTATACCGCGCTGGCACTGGGCCGTCCGACCCTGGGCGATGGTCTGCAAAAACGTTTTCTCGAACCCTTCGTCGAGCGCGTCTACGGTGACTACCTGGAGCTCGATTTCCTCCACGCCCTGCGCACCGACACCTTGCCCGCCAACGTCAAGGTCGAACAGTTCTTCATGCAGCCGGGCAGCCTGCTGCACAGCAATGAGGCGCAACAGAACTACGTCAGCAGCAACTACAGCCATGCCGCGCGGGACATCAACGCCAAGGGCCTGAACCTGGTGGCGCAATTGGTAGCTCAGGATCAGGACAACCCCTCCAAATTGAGCCTGAGCTGCAACCCCGACATCACCCTCGACCTGCTGCCCATGATCGCCAAGCGCCGCGCCGCCGGCGAGACCGTGCTGATGCTCGGCCAGATCCACGACCAGTTGCCTTATATGGACGGCGGCGCCGAAGTGCCTAGCGACACCTTCGATCTGCTGATCGACGTGTCGGAGTACACCCGCTTGTTCTCCACGCCCAACATGCCGGTCAGCTGCCAGGATCACTTCATTGGCTTGCACAGCAGCACCCTGGTGCGTGATGGCGGCACCTTGCAGATCGGCATTGGCGCCATGGGCGACGCGTTGACTGCAGCGCTGCTGGCGCGTCAGGCCGATAACAATGGCTATCGGGCGGTGCTGGATGACCTGGACATGCGCCCCTGGCAAAGCCTCATCGACAGCGAAGGCGGCCTGCAGCCGTTCGCCACCGGGCTGTATGGCTGCAGCGAAATGTTTGTGCATGGCTTGCTGGTGCTGGCCGAGGCCGGGGTGATGCGGCGCAAGGTCTATCCCGATGTGCAGCAGCAGACGTTGGCCAATCTCGGCACGCTTGACGAGTCGACGCCAGGCGGCGTAGTGCTGCATGGCGGCTTTTTTCTCGGCCCCCAGAGCTTCTATGAGCGCCTGCGCGAGTTGCCGAAAGACACCTTGTCGACCTTCGACATGACCGCCATCAGCTACATCAACGAGCTGTATGGCGATGAAGCCCTCAAGCGCCTGCAGCGCCGGGATGCGCGCTTCATCAACACGGTGTTCACCGTCACGCTGCTGGGCGCGGCGGTGTCGGACCAACTCGAAAGTGGCCGGGTACTCAGCGGCGTCGGCGGCCAATACAACTTCGTGGTCCAGGGCCACGCGCTGGAAGATGCGCGCTCGGTGCTGGTCCTGCGCAGCTGGCGCGAGTCGGCCGGGGTGGTGAGCTCCAATGTGCAATGGGATTACGGCCATTGCACCATCCCCCGGCACCTGCGCGATATCGTGATCACCGAGTACGGCATCGCCGACCTGCGCGGCCAGACCGATGCGGTGGTGGTCGAGCGGTTGATCAATATTGCCGATTCGCGATTTCAGGCCAGCTTGATTGCCGAGGCGCAGATTGCCGGCAAGCTTCGCCAGGACTTTCAGCTCGATCCGCGTTTTGCCGATAACACCCCGGAGCGTTTGCAGGCCATTCGCGAGCGGCATCCGCGATTGTTCGCCGAGTACCCGTTGGGCTGTGATTTCACCGAGGAGGAACGCGACCTGCTCCGGGCACTGAACTGGCTCAAGAGCAAGTTCCACCTCAGCGAGATTTTCGAGTTGGGCAAGGCGGCGCTGGATGCGCCGGAGCCGTCACGCTTTGCGGCGCATTTGCAGCGCATGCAGCTGAGCGAGCCCCATGGGTTGCGGGAGGATCTGTATCAGCGGTTGTTGTTGGCGGCGTTGCAGGCCACGCAATCTTGAGTGCGCTTGCGGGCATCTTCGCGGGCAAGCCTTGCTCCCACAATGGTGCGGTGTACGCCTGTGGGAGCAAGGCTTGCCCGCGAAGAGGTCGGTCCGGTTAAAGAAAAGTAACCTGTCCACCGGCCAGTGATTTGACCCGCGCCAGCGACTCCACCCGATACCCCTGGGCATCCAGCTCGGCACGCCCTGGCTGGAACGATTTCTCGATCACGATCCCCAGCCCGGCGATATTGGCGCCGGCCTGCTTGATGATCGAGATCAACGCCTGGGACGCCTTACCGTTGGCCAGAAAATCATCAATGATCAGCACCCGATCGCTGCTGTTCAGGTGCCGCGGCGAAATCGCCACGGTGCTGTCGGTCTGCTTGGTGAACGAGTGCACGGTCGCCGTCAGCAAGTTTTCGGTCAGCGTCAGCGATTGATGCTTGCGGGCGAAAATCACCGGCACGCCGAGCTTGAGCCCGGTCATCACCGCCGGGGCGATGCCCGAGGCTTCGATGGTGACGATCTTGCTGATGCCCGAATCGGCGAACAGTCGCGCGAATTCATCGCCGATCTGCTGCATCAACAGCGGGTCGATCTGGTGGTTCAGGAAGGCATCTACCTTCAGTACCTGGTCAGAAAGCACGATGCCTTCTTCGCGAATCTTTTTGTGCAGGGCTTCCACGTTGGCTCCTCTGGGCTCAATCATCTTTTGAGCATGGCGCGGATATCCGCCAATGCCGTATTGCCACGCACGGCCTTGACCTCGGTCGGCGTGTCGTCGTTACCTTCCCAGGCGAGATCGTCCGGGGGCAGTTCATCGAGAAAACGACTCGGCGCGCAGTCGATGATCTCGCCGTATTGCTTGCGCTTGGCGGCGAAGGTGAAGGCCAGCGTCTGCCGCGCGCGGGTGATGCCCACGTAGGCCAGGCGGCGCTCTTCTTCGATGGTATCGGCCTCGATGCTCGAACGGTGAGGGAGGATTTCCTCCTCCATGCCCATGATGAACACGTAGGGGAATTCCAGGCCCTTGGAGGCGTGCAAGGTCATCATCTGCACGCCTTCGGCGCCGTCTTCTTCTTCCTGCTGGCGTTCGAGCATGTCGCGCAGCACCAGCTTGCCGATGGCTTCCTCGATGGTCATGCCGCCGTCTTCGTCTTTCTCGAGGGTGTTCTTCAGGGCCTCGATCAAGAACCACACGTTACCCATGCGGTAGTCCGCGGCCTTGTCGCTGGAGCTGTTGGTGCGGATCCAGTTTTCGTAGTCGATGTCCATGACCATGCTGCGCAGGGCGCCGATCGGATCTTCGCCAGCGCACTGCTCGCGGACCTTGTCCATGTAGCGCTTGAAGCGCGCCAGGCGATCGGTGAAGCGGGCGTCCAGGTGTTCGCCCAGGCCGAGTTCGTCGGTGGCGGCGTACATCGAGGTCTTGCGCTCGGTGGAATAGTTGCCGAGCTTTTCGAGGGTCGTCGAGCCGATTTCCCGGCGCGGTACGTTGATCACCCGCAGGAAGGCGTTGTCGTCGTCAGGGTTCACGATCAGGCGGAAGTACGCCATGAGGTCCTTGACCTCCTGGCGGCCGAAGAAGCTGTTGCCGCCCGACAGGCGATACGGCACCTGGTGGTGCTGCAACTTCAATTCGATGAGCTTGGCCTGGTAGTTGCCGCGATACAGAATGGCGAAATCGCTGTAGGGGCGATCGGTGCGCAGGTGCAGGCTGAGGATTTCGACGGCCACGCGTTCGGCCTCGGCGTCCTCGTTCTTGCAGCGGATCACGCGGATCTCGTCGCCGTGGCCCATCTCGCTCCATAGCTGTTTTTCGAACTCGTGGGGGTTGTTCGAGATCAGCACGTTGGCGCAGCGCAGGATGCGGCTGGTGGAGCGGTAGTTCTGCTCCAGCATTACCACTTTCAGGGACGGGTAGTCGTCCTTGAGCAGCATGAGGTTTTCAGGACGCGCGCCGCGCCAGGCGTAGATCGACTGGTCGTCGTCGCCTACCACGGTGAACTGGTTGCGCGTACCGATCAGCAGCTTCACCAGCAGGTATTGGCTGGCGTTGGTGTCCTGGTATTCGTCCACCAGCAGATAGCGCACCTTGTTCTGCCACTTTTCAAGGATGTCCGGGTGTTCCTGGAAGAGTTTCACCGGCTGCAGGATCAGGTCGTCGAAGTCCACCGCGTTGAACGCCTTGAGCGTGCGCTGGTAGTGGGTGTAGACGATGGCGGCGGTCTGCTCCTTGGGGTTGCGGGCGTTTTCCAGGGCCTCGGGCGGCAGTACCAGGTCGTTCTTCCACGAGCCGATCATGTTCTTGATCTCGTCGACGCCGTCGTCGCCCGAGTATTCCTTTTGCATGATGTCGGTCATCAGCGCCTTGACGTCGGTCTCGTCAAAGATCGAGAAGCCCGGCTTGTAGCCTAGCCGCGTGTGCTCCTTGCGGATGATGTTCAGGCCCAGATTGTGGAAGGTCGAGACGGTCAGGCCGCGGCCTTCGCCACCGCGCAGCAGGGTGCCGACGCGCTCCTTCATCTCGCGCGCGGCCTTGTTGGTAAAGGTCATGGCGACGATGTACTGGGCGCGGATGCCGCAGTTCTGGATCAGGTGCGCGATCTTGCGGGTGATCACGCTGGTCTTGCCGGAACCGGCACCGGCGAGCACCAAAAGAGGGCCGCCGACGTAGTTCACGGCTTCTTGTTGCCGGGGATTGAGTCGGGACATTTCGAATAGACGGATCAGAGAAATAGCCGCGCATTTTAGCAGGGTCTGCGCCGTCTGCCGCGACCGTCTGGAGCTGGCGAGCACTTTTCACCATCTAAATTTGCCGCTTTGGATACTTTCCCGCAGGATGCATCTACAAATGCGGCAAACCTTCAAATGAGTGGACGTAGCTGATACTGTGAATCGTTACGATTCATGTCGTCGGCAGTTACGTGTTGATACTTTCTGGTCTGTGAACGCGTGTTAAGGAGTCTGCTTGTCTACGCCCGTCGAAACCGTGCGCCTGTTGCTCCTGGCTGATCAAGCCGTATGGACGGTAGCTGTGCAGGAGTCCCTCGCACCGTTGGGCGATGGCTATGCGCTGGTTTCGGCAGCGAGCTGGGAGGCGGTCGGCGCCTTGTTCGATGGCGACCCTCACGCGATCCTGCTGACGACCGCACAGTTGCAGCCCGGCCCCGGCCAATGCGTGCTGCCCCAGGTGCTGCTGCTGGAGGCCGAGCCGGATACCGCGCCGTTGGGCGTCAGTGACTGGCTGGTCCGTGGCCAGATGGGCCCCGACACGCTGCGCCGTTGCCTGCGCCATGTGCGCGAGCGCGGCGCGTTGGAAAGCACCTTGCAGCGTCTGGCCGAACAGGACCCTTTGACGGGTATCGCCAACCGCCAGGGTTTCCAGACGCTGCTGGCGGCGCGCCTGGTAATCAACGAGGGCCGTGGCATCGCCCTTGGCCATTTCGACCTCGACAACTTTCGCTCGGCCAACGACGCCCTTGGCCATCAGGCCGGCGATCGGCTGATCCTCCAAGTGGTGGCGCGCCTCAAGGGTGAGCTCGAGCCCGGCGATCAACTGTCCCGCCTGGGCAGCGACGAGTTCGCCCTGCTGATCGATACTCGCCGCGATCCCCAGCGCGCCGAAGTCTTGGCCGAGCGGATTGTCGAGGCCATGTCCGAACCCTACTGGATCGATGGCGAGAGCCTGCTGATCGGCTGCAGCCTGGGCATCGCCCACGCCCGCGCCAAGGCGGGCGCCGACCCGTTGATGTGGCATGCGCATATCGCCATGCAGCAGGCGAAGAACATCCAGGGCTGCACCTTTCATGTCTTCAACGAACGCATCAATCGCCACGCCCGTAGCCTCGCCGACCTCGAAAGCGAACTGCGCCGCGCCCTGCGCCGTGACGAGCTGGAGCTGCACTACCAACCTCGGCTGAACCTGCACAGCGGCGAAATCGTCGGCGTCGAGGCCCTGGTGCGCTGGCGGCACACCGAGCGCGGGCTACTGCCGCCCAGTGAATTCGTGCCGCTGGCCGAGCAGAGCGGTTTGATCGTGCCTTTGGGCTACTGGGTCATCTCCCGCGCCCTGCGCGATATGCAGGACCTGCGCGAGCGCGGCATGGCGCCGCTGCACATGGCGGTCAACCTGTCGTTCCGCCAGTTTCAGGACAGCCAGTTGCTCGTCACCCTCGGGCGCTTGATCAGCGAGCGCGGCATCGATGCCAGCTGGCTGGAATTCGAACTGACCGAAACCGCTGTGATGCGCCGCAACGATCAGGTCAAGCAGACCATGGATGCCCTGGGCAAGCTGGGCGTGCGCTTTTCGCTGGACGATTTCGGCACCGGATTCTCTTCATTCGTGCATCTCAACAGCCTGCCGATCGCCTTGTTGAAGATCGACAAGAGCTTCGTCGCTGGCATGGAGACGCGCGAAGAGAACCGCCAACTGGTGCACGCCATGATCCATCTGGCCCACAACCTCAACCTGCAAGTGGTGGCCGAAGGTGTCGAAACCGCAGAGCAGCTCACGCTGCTGCGCGGTTTCGGCTGCGATCAGGTGCAGGGTTACCTGATCAGTAAGGCGCTGCCTCTGGACGCTTTTGCCGAGTTTCTGCAACGGGGCTCGGCGCAGCAGTGGGCGCTGGGGCAAGGTTGACCGTGGTCCGCTTGATCAGTCGGCGCATTTTCCATTCAAAAACGCTGGTGAGAATGATCGCCGAACAGCCCAGGCCCATCGCCAGCCCCCACCAGATGCCTTCAGGCCCCCACCCGGCATGGAACGCCAGCAGCCAGGCGGCGGGCGCACCGATTACCCAGTAGCAGAACAACCCCACCACGAAGGTCGTGCGTGCATCCTTGAGGCCCCGGATCGCGCCCATGGCGATGGTCTGCACGCCATCGAACAGTTCGAACCACGCGGCCACCGCCAGCAGGCTCAAGGCGACCTGGACCACCGGCTGGAAGGCCGGATCCTGCTCGTTGAGCATCAGCCCGATGACCGCATTCGGTGCCAGCCAGAACAATACCGAAAACCCCAGCATCGCCAGCCCGCCGACGCCGATGCCCAAGCGCCCGGCCAGGCGCGCGTTGGCCAGTTGGTCGGCACCATAATGGCGGCCGATCCGCAGCGTGACCGCGTAGGACATGCCGGCCGGCACCATGAACGCCACCGAGACGATCTGCAGGGCGATCTGATGTGCCGCCAGCGGCACGCTGCCGAGCAACCCCATGCACAGCGCGGCGAAGGCGAACACGCCGACTTCCACTGCATAGGTGCCGCCGATCGGCAGGCCCAGGCGCCACAGCTCGCGGATCGCGGCCACGGACGGGCGCAGTAGCCCCTGCCGGATCGGATAGCTGGCGTAGGCCCGGTGCCGGCCGATGTGCAGGGCCAGCAGAATGGCCATGCCGGTGCTGACGATGGCGGTCACCAGGCCGATACCAGTCAGGCCCAGCTTGGGCAAGCCGAACATCCCTTCGATCAGGGCGTGCTTGAGCCCGTAGTTGACCACCGTACCCCCTATGCTGATGATCATTACCGGTCCGGGCCGGCCGACGGCGCTGGTGAACCCGCGCAACGCCATAAAGCTCAGGTTGCCGGGCATGGCCAGCGGTAGCAGCAGTAGAAACTGACCGGCGAAGGCCACGTTGACGGGCGATTGGCCCAGCAGCAACAGGACCGGGCCGAGGTTCCACAGCAACACCGCGCCCAGCACCGCCAGCAGCCAGGCCAGCCACAAGCCGGCCTGAGTGAGTTTCGCCGCGCCCAGATGATCACCGGCGCCATGGCGCATGGACACCAGCGTCCCGACCGCCGCCATCACGCCGATACAGAAAATCGACACGAACGAATAGCTCGCCGCGCCCAGGCCGCCGCCGGCCAACGCCTCGGGGCTCAAGCGCGCCATCATCAGGGTGTCGGTCAGCAGCATCAGCATGTGCGCCAACTGCGAGGCGATCAGCGGCCCTGCCAGACGCAGCAAGGCTTTGAGTTCGACGCGAAGGGGCGAGGTCATGGCGGGTCACGATAGAGGCAGGGGCAAGGCTGCCTATTGTCGCGCTTGCTAGGCCGCGACACAAAAGGATAAAAAAGATATGTGGCATGAGTAATACTCATGTCTCGGTGTTCCGCGGTTTTGCGCGTCGCCTATTTCGGGAGGTCCTTCATGAACCGTCGTCTGCCGCCTCTCTATGCCTTGCGGGCTTTCGAAGCCGCCGCTCGCCACAGCTCCTTCACCCGTGCGGCGGATGAGTTATCGATCACCCAAAGCGCGGTCAGCCGGCATATTCGCACCCTTGAAAGCCACTTCGGCTGTCGTCTGTTCGTGCGCAGTGGCCGCGCCTTGCAGCTCAGCGAGTCGGCGCGGCTGCTGTTGCCCGGCGTGCGCGAGGGCTTTGCGGCGCTGGAGCGCGCCTGCCACACCCTGCAGGCCGAGGACGATGTGCTGCGCATGAAAGCCCCCTCGACCTTGACCATGCGCTGGCTGTTGGCGCGCCTGAGCCGCTTTCGTCACGTGCAGGCCGGCAACGAGGTGCAACTGACCAGCGCCTGGATGGAAATCGACCATGTCGACTTCAATCAGGAGCCCTTCGATTGCGCGGTGTTGCTGTCCAACGGCAACTTCCCGGCAGAGTGGGAGGCAGCCCACCTGTTTGCCGAGCTGTTGATTCCGGTGGGCTCGCCGGCGTTGATCAATGACGCGCCGTGGGATTCCGAGCGCCTGGCCAGTACCGAGTTGCTGCACCCCACGCCCGACCGCCGTGACTGGCGTAGCTGGCTGCAACGCATGGGCCTGACCGAGCAGGTGTCGATCCGTGGCGGGCAGGCGTTCGACACCCTGGAGTTGGGCATGATCGCCGCCGCGCGGGGCTATGGCGTGGCCATCGGTGATTTGTTGATGGTGGCCGAGGACGTGGCCCAGCAGCGCCTGAGCCTGCCGTGGCCCACGGCGGTGGCCAGTGGCGAAGACTATTATCTGGTCTGGCCGAAGACGCGTCCGGGTGGCGAGCGGCTGCGGCGCTTGAGCGAGTTCCTGCAGGCCGAGGTGGCGGCGATGCGTTTACCCGACGTGGAAATCCTCCGCTGATGGGGGCGCGTCAAATAACCGGGTGATGGACTCAAGTATCTTGCGGTCGCGCCGATGCTTAAAGCACAGAACCTCGCGACGAAAGGTTCGCTTGCGTGTTCAAAAAACAGCTATGCCGCGCGGTAGTCCGATCTGTGATCGAGCTGGCGGCCAGGAGTTTCTATGTCTCAACCTCGTGCCCGAATTGCCACGCAACTCGGGGTCACTCTTGCCGTCATTCTGGTGGTGGTCATCAGCGCCAGTACCCTGTTCGCGTTGCGTTCATTGGACACCGCCAACCTGCACACCCGCGAGGCGCACATGTCCAGCGAGGCGCGGTTGCTTGCCGACCAGTTGCTGACCTTCCATTCGACCTTGCGCGACAGCACCCAGCGCCTCAGCGGCTTGTTCGAGTCGCGCTTCAAGCGCGGCCTGACGCTCGACGCCACGCAGTCGGTAACCGTGGGCAGTGTGCAGACCCCGAGCCTGAGCCTGGGCGACGGCGAGGTGCTCAACAACGATTTCCGCGAGGTTGACGATTTCCGCACGATGACCGCCGGCGTGGCCACGGTGTTCGTGCGCAGCGGCAGCGATTTCATCCGCATCAGCACCTCGCTGACCAAGCAGGACGGCAGCCGCGCCATCGGCACGCTGCTCGACCATGCCCACCCGGCCTACGCGCTGTTGATGGCAGGCCAGAGCTATGTGGGCCGCGCGGTGCTGTTCGACCGCTCCTACATGACCCAGTACACCCCGGTGCGCGACGCCAGCGGCCAGGTGATCGCCGTCTTGTTCGTGGGCTTCGATTACACCGATGCGCAAAAGGCTCAATTCGACAACCTCAAGCAATTCCGCCTCGGCAAGACCGGCTCCCTGGCGCTGCTCGACGAAAAGGGCAAATGGCTGGTGCCACCGGCTGGCGTCAAGGACACCGACAAGGCCGCCACGGCCTTGGCCGAATTGGCCAAACGCCCTGGTGTCGCCGACGTGTGGAGCGACAGCGGTGATGACTTCTACTCCGTGGCCATGCCCTTCAGCGGCGGCCCCTGGAGCGTGATCGCCACCATGCCGGAAGAGGAGCTGCGCGCCGTGACCTGGGACGTGGGCGTGCAGTTGATCATCGGTAGTCTGCTGACCACTTTGATTGCTGTGGCGGCGACCATCTGGCTGCTGCGGCGCAAGCTCAAGCCCCTGAGCGACCTGGTGATCCAGGCCGAGGCCATGGGCGCGGGCGACCTGAGCGTACGCATGACCCTCGCCAGCCACGACGAGATCGGCCAGTTGGCGCGCAGCTTCAACCAGATGGGCGATGCGCTGGGCAATACTGTCACGCACATTCGCGATGCCGCGCAGCAGGTCAGTGGCCGCGCGCAGGTGTTGTCGGGCTTGTCCAGCGGTGCCTATGAAGGGATGGAGCAGCAGTCCGGCGAGATCACCAGCATGGCGGGGGCGGTGGAGGAGTTCAGCGCTACTTCCCTGAATATCGCCGACAACATGGGCAATACCGAGCGTATGGCCCGAGAGAATACCGAGCAGACGCGTATCGGCCGGGCTTCGATGACCGAGGCGTCGTCCTCCTTGGAGCAGATTGCCAAGGCCCTGAGCGGCACGGCGACGGTGATCAACACCTTGGGCCAGCGCTCACAGGAAATCGGCGGCATCGTCGGGGTGATCACGTCGATCGCCGAGCAGACCAACCTGTTGGCGCTCAACGCGGCCATCGAGGCGGCGCGGGCCGGCGAGCAAGGTCGCGGTTTTGCGGTGGTGGCCGACGAGGTGCGCAGCCTGGCTTCGCGCACGCGGCAGGCCACGGACGAGATTTCCAGCATGATCGGCAGCATCCAGCAGGAAACCAGCAACGCCATCCAGACCATGGAGCAGGGCAATCGCTTGATGGAAGAGGGCCTGACGCGCAACGCCAAGGTGGCCGACGCGTTGGCGCACATCGATGAGCAAAGCCGCTCGGCGGGGCATCAGTTCGCGGCGATTTCCACCGCGACCCAGGAGCAGAGCAGTACCGCGACTTTGTTGAGCAGCAATCTGCAGAGCATTGCCATGGCCAACAGCGAGCAGCGCGAGGTGGTGTCGCATCTGGCGGACACGGCGCGGGAGCTGGAAGGGTTGGCGGCAGAGTTGCGCCAAGAGGTGGATCGGTTTCGGGTTGATCGTTGATCTGCGTTCAATCAGTGATGTCCGAGGTTTAGCCGCGAGCCCCTTCGTTGCCGAAGGGGCTTGCGCGTTTGGCGGCGAAGAGGCCGTTTGCATCACCTCAAGGCTTGTAGCTCGACGCCCAGTTCACGTGCACACTGCTCAATCGACCGCTGCTCAGTCTCGGCATACAGCCCCAATTCATCGATCACCTTCGCCCCCAGCGCCCGTTCGAAATCGGCCTGGTTGGACTGCGTCCCATAATCGGCCTGTGCGTGATCTCCCAGATTCGACTGGAAGATCCCGGCCGCACTGACCGGCAGGAAATCCTCATACACCAGCGGTTCGAAGCGCACATGGCCCGCTTCGACCAGGCTCTGCAAATCCCCCTTGTGGGAGCGGGTTTTGCCCGCGAAAGCGCCGGCCTCGCGCCCTTCGTCGGTCACGAAATAACGAAAGAACGCCAACCCCTGCTCGCGCATCTGCATCAGGTCATCGGGAAACTCGCTGAACTGCTCGCCCAGCAGCGCCATGTACTCATGGGCATTGCCCTCGGCCGGGAACCCCGCCAGCGCCTGTCGTGAGGCATTCAGCAACCGGTCATACAGCGCGCGGCCCTTGGCGGTCAGCGCCGCGCCACGTTGCTCGATCTCGCCGAAGCGGGCGGTGTGGCTGCCCATCGCGCCCTCGTGCTGATCGGTGAACGCGACGTGCTCCTGCAACGCCTTGAAACTGGTCTGACGCAGCAGTATCGGGTGGCGGCGCGTCGGCGGGCCTTCGATCACCGCCTTGGGCGCGATACCTTTGCCCGGCATGCCGGCCTGGACTTGATCGATATCCAGAGTGCGTGGTGTCAGGTGATTGATATGCGGACCCTTGAACGCCACCACGTCGGCGATCAGACGGTGTTCGTCGTGCAGTGCCTGGTATTCGGTCGCACTGACCGTGGCTTCACGGTGCCAGCGAAACGTCTCCAGCGCCTGTTCGACGAAAGTTTCGCCATCTGCCGGCGAGAGACCGCCCTCCCGCTCGAACTGCTCGATCAGGCTCAAGGCCAAGGGTGTGAAGATCTGCCGCTGGTCGAGGATCGTCTGGGCACGTTGACGAAGCGCCGGGTTGTCGATCAGTTCCAGGCGCAGCAAAGAGGTAAAAACCCGGAATGGGCTGGTTTGCAGGGCGTGTTCGTGCACCGCCCGAAACGCCGTCGAATGCACCGGCACGCCGGCCGAGGTCAGGTCGTAATAGCCCACCGGCTGCATCCCCAGCACTGCAAACAGGCGGCGGATAGTCGCTAGCTCATAGGCGCTTCCGAGGCGGATGGCCCCGTGGCGCTCCATGTCCAGGCGCTCGATCTCGCCGGTGCGATGCAAGGATGCCGCGACAGCGGGTTGCTCGGCCAGGACCTTGCTATTGACCTCGCCAACCAGCGCCAGCAGATCGCCGTACAACGGCACTTCCTGTTTATACATGTCGGACATGGCGCGCGAGAATCGGCCGCGCAGGGTATCCGGGCTGACGAAGGCAGGGGTAGACATGAGGCGCTCCACTCGAGGCGTGTTCAGACGCTTATGTAACCGATTCGACGGGCTGTCGCGCAAGCGAAATAAACTCCGGCCGTCATTCCATAAAGTCGGGAACCTGCTGGACGCACCGTAGTGATAGATCATTTCGATGGGGTCATTCCGTGGCGGAATAATAAACGGAAGATTGCTCGCTTGTGAGTCGCCGTGCGCCGAGCCGATACTCCCGCTATCTTGGAACCTTCCCGTTAAGCCGATTTGCAGGAGACAGCACATGATTGATGGATTGCTCGAGAGCCTGGGCGTTGCCCACAGTGCCTTCAAGGGCGGCAACCACGCCGTGCATACGCCCATCGACGGTAGCCAGATCGGCGCAGTGACCCTCGAGACCAAAGCCCAGGTGCAGAGCAAGATCGACACCGCCGCCAATGCCTTCCAGCAATGGCGCAACGTGCCGGCCCCACGTCGTGGCGAGCTGGTGCGCCTGTTTGGCGAAGTGCTGCGGGCGCACAAGGCGCAACTGGGCGAACTGGTGTCCATCGAGGCCGGCAAGATCACCCAGGAAGGCCTGGGCGAAGTGCAGGAGATGATCGACATCTGCGACTTCGCTGTCGGTCTGTCGCGCCAGCTCTACGGCTTGACCATCGCCTCCGAGCGCCCTGGCCACCATATGCGTGAAACCTGGCACCCGCTGGGTGTGGTCGGTGTCATCAGTGCGTTCAACTTCCCGGTGGCCGTCTGGTCGTGGAACACCGCGCTGGCGCTGGTGGCCGGCAACACTGTGCTGTGGAAACCGTCGGAAAAAACCCCGCTGACCGCCCTGGCATGCCAGGCGCTGTTCGAAAAAGCCCTCAAGGCCTTTGGCAGTGATGCCCCGGCCGGTCTCTGCCAGCTGATCATCGGCGACCGTGACGCAGGTGAGGCGCTGGTGGACGATCCGCGCGTGCCATTGGTGAGCGCCACCGGCAGTACCCGCATGGGCCGTGAAGTCGGCCCGCGCGTGGCGGCACGTTTCGGGCGCAGCATCCTCGAACTGGGCGGCAACAACGCGATGATCCTCGCGCCGAGTGCCGATCTCGATCTGGCCGTGCGCGGCATTCTGTTCTCGGCCGTGGGCACGGCCGGCCAGCGCTGCACCTCCTTGCGCCGTGTCATCGTGCATGCCTCGATCAAGGATGAAGTACTGGCGCGGGTCAAGGCAGCCTACGGCAAAGTGCGCATCGGTGATCCGCGCGAGAACAATCTGGTCGGGCCGCTGATCGACAAGGCCGCGTACCAGGCCATGCAGGACGCGCTGGCTCAGGCCCGTAATGAGGGCGGCAGCGTGTTCGGAGGCGAGCGACAGTTGCAGGACCAATACCCGAACGGTTACTACGTGACGCCGGCGATTGTCGAGATGCCGGCTCAGAGCGCCGTGGTGCGCCACGAGACGTTTGCGCCGATCCTGTATGTGTTGAGCTATGACGATTTCGATGAGGCGCTGCGCCTGAACAACGAAGTGCCGCAGGGTCTGTCGTCGTGCATTTTCACCACCGACCTGCGCGAAGCCGAGCGTTTCCAGAGCGCTTCGGGCAGTGACTGCGGGATCGCCAACGTCAATATCGGCACCAGCGGCGCAGAAATCGGCGGTGCCTTCGGTGGCGAGAAGGAGACCGGCGGCGGTCGCGAGTCCGGCTCGGATGCCTGGAAGGCCTACATGCGCCGCCAGACCAATACCGTGAACTATTCACGTGAACTGCCGCTGGCGCAGGGTATTGTTTTTGACTGATAGAGCGACTTGAGACAGTAGCGATCTCTGGGCCGCCTTCGCGGGCAAGCCATGCTGCCACAGCCGCAGGACGTTGCATCTGTGTGGCAGCAAGGCTTGCCCGCGAAGGGGCCGGTACTGACAGTACACATCCCCTATTCGAGCCCAGCCATGACAAAACTGCGTCAAGAGTGTCTGTGGGAGCACATCACGCCAGCGGTCTCGGCCGCCGTGGTGCTCAGCGGCGAAACCCGCGCCGACGTGTGCATCATCGGCGCGGGTATCACCGGTTTGTGTGCCGCCCTGCATCTGCTGGAAAACGGCAAATCGGTGGTCCTGGTCGAAGCCCATGAAGTCGGCCATGGTGGTTCCGGGCGCAATGTCGGGCTGGTCAATGCCGGTACCTGGGTCGCGCCTGATGATGTCGATACCGTGCTGGGCCATCAGCATGGCGAGCGCCTGAACCAGGTGTTGGGCGGCGCGCCCGCAGAAGTCTTCGCCCAGATCAAACGCTACGGCATCGACTGCCAGGCGCATAACCAAGGCACCCTGCACATGGCCCACAACAGCAAGGGCGTGGCGGACCTGCAATCGCGGCATGCCCAGTGGTCCCGGCGCGGCGCCAATCTGGAGCTGCTGACCGGCGCCCGCTGCGAAGAGTATTGCGGCACCGACAAGGTCGAGGCGGCGCTGCTCGACCATCGTGCCGGCACCATCAACCCGATGGCCTACAGCCGCGGCCTGGCGGCGGCGGTCGAGCGCCTGGGCGGGCGAATTTTCAGCCGCAGCGCCGTGCAGCAGTTGCAACGCGAAGGCTTCGGCTGGCGAGTCGTCACGCCCGCTGGCCAGGTGGTGGCCGACAAGGTGATCATCTCCACGGGTGCCTATACCGAAGGCGAGTGGACCGACCTCCAACGCAGCTTCTTCCGTGGCTACTACTGCCAAGTCGCCTCGGTGCCGCTCAGTGGCGCCGCGGCCGATACCGTGTTGCCCCATGGCCAAGGCTCGTGGGACACGCGCACCGTGCTCAGCAGCATCCGCCGGGATGACCAGGGGCGCCTGTTGCTGGGCAGCCTGGGCCGGCTCGACAACAAACCGGCGGCCTTCATCCGCAGTTGGGCCGACCGCATCCAGCGCCATTACTTCCCGCAGCTGGGCAAGGTCGAGTGGGAGATGCACTGGACCGGCTGCATCGACTTCACCCCCGATCACCTCATGCGCCTGTTCGAACCCGCCGCCGGGCTGGTGTCGGTGAGTGGCTACAACGGCCGTGGCAACACCACGGGTACCGTGCTGGGCAGGGCATTGGCGCAGTTTCTGCTCAATGACGATCCAGCGGATTTGCCCATGCCGTTTTCGGCCAACAAGCCCGTCCGGGCTGCCAGCCTGCGGACCTTGATGTACGAGACAGGCTTCTCGCTCTATCACGCCGGGCAGTGTTTGCGGGTCGTGTTGTAAGTCGCCCCTTGCGGCGCCGGGTGACGCGCCGCCGTCACCCGCATTCCCTGAATCACGGGTCCATATCGGCGAAAAGTCCGTGGTATGGATATTGCTTCTGCCCCTTCATAACCGTGCCGAGCAGCAGCATTCGCCGACTTATTGGCGTGTTTCCGGCCCTTCTGTTTGACCGTCTTGCAAGCAAGACTCTTCATGGTTTCGAGGTTCGATTGATGGCCAAGGATCGCATTGCTCGGCAGTGTATCTGCTGCACCAGCGCTGAACTCGATCGCTCGCCGGCGGTGTTGATGCCCTTCGTGGCCAAGCGCGTCTTCGGCCACGAGCCGGTGCAAATCACCGAAGAGTGGGGCTTGCGAGACCTTCAGCCAGGTATGGCCTATACCTTGTGTGCCTCGTTGCAATGTCAGGAATGTGGCGTCTTGTTCCTTGATTATCGTTTTTCGGATGCCGAGATGATGAGCCTTTATCAAGGCTATAGGGATGAGCGTTACAACCGCGAGCGGCAACGATTCGAGCCGGGTTATGCCTCCACAGTCGAGCATTACGAAGGTCGCGCCAGCTATATTGCTGATGTCGAGCGTTGGCTCGAGCCGCGTCTGCCTGCCAATCCTGCCGTGCTGGACTGGGGCGGTGACAGCGGCATCAATACGCCGCTGCTGGGCCGCAGCCGCCTGACCCATGTCTATGACATTTCTACGGTGGCGCCGTTGCCTGGGGTCGAGGCTGTGGATCTGGAGACGATCAAGCGCCATCATTACGATCTGATTACCTGCAGTCAGGTGCTGGAGCATGTGCCCTATCCTCTGGACCTTCTCGCCCAGATCGCCGAATCGCTGCACGAAGACACCCTGGTGTACCTCGAGGTCCCCTATGAGGCCTTGATCCGTAACGACCCCGACAGCAAGCAGTTGGCCAGCCTCAAGCGGCACTGGCACGAACATATCAATTTCTATACCGAGCAGTCGCTGCGTGAGCTCGTCAGCCAGGCGGGGCTGCAGGTGCAGGAGTTCATGCACCTGGATGTCAACCTCGGCTGGCGCAACGGCACCTTGCTCGGGCTGCTGGCCAAGCGTGCATGACTGCGTCGCAGCGTTCGCCCGGTGCCTGCGCGCTGAATATGCCCGCCGTTGCCTGAGCCCGTTGCGGCTCCCATCTTGGTTTTCAGGAGTGTCTTTGTGACGCGTTCTTTGTATGGCCCCCGGCCCAATCCCTATTACGTCTATGCGATGGATTACCGACGTAACTCCGCCGGTATCCGAGTGCTTCACGCGCTGTGCGATGCACTGCTCAAGTCGGGATTCGAGGCGTATGTATTTGGCAACGTATTGAATCCAGCGTTGATGACGCCGCGCTTGACCGAAGAGGTCATCACTCGCCATCGCGAATACGGGCTCGAGCCCATCGTGGTGTATCCCGAGGTGGTCGGCAGCAATCCGCTGGCGGGTAATGTCGTGGTCAGGTACCTGCTTAATTGGCCGGGCTTTCTGACCGTTCATGGGGCGACGGGATACGGCCGCGACGACATTCTCTACTCCTACACCAAGGATTTGCTGATGCCGGGTGAACCGGAAGATCAGACCTTGTTCATGCCGCCGTTCGACCTGAGCGTGTTTCGACCGTCCGACGACCCCGGCAAACGTATTGCGGGCAAGATCTGTTACTACCAGGGGAGAGCCAGGCAGGTACCCATCGACCAGGCGCTGTTGGCGCCGGACTCGGTTGAAATCACCACCACGTATCCAGCGTCCTGGGAAGCGATGGCTGACCTGTTCCAGACCTGCGAATACTTCTATTGCACCGAGTCTTCGGCGTTGACCGGCGAAGCGGCGCTGTGCGGTTGCTTGAGTGTGATATTGCCGAACGAGTGGGTGCCCAGCCTCATCGGCCAGAGCGAAACCCAGGGGCTCGGCCTCGCCTGGGGGCTGGCGCCCGAGCAACTGCAGTGGGCTCGCGATACCTTGCCGTTGTTCCGCGAGCGGATGCTGCAGCAGGAGGCCGAGTTCTGGAAGTCGCTGGACGCCTTTATCGAGGTGACTCAGCAGGCCTCGCGGGACTATCAGGCGCGGCCCAGAATCGACGAGGTCAGCCGCTGGCTGGCGCCGCGGGTCCTGAGTGCGCAGCAGCAGGCACAGGTGAACGCCCGTATCGAGCAGTATCCCGTGCCTTCGCTGCAATGGCTGATCATCGACAGCGAAGGCGCGGCCCAGCCGCTGCAGCGCAGTGTCGACAGCATCAACGCTTTGCTCGGCGTGATTGATACCGATATCCGCATTCACCTGTTGAGCATCGAGCCCGGGAGCGTGCTGCCGCAAGCCAACCTGCTGGCGCAGCACCTCGCGGCGGATGCGGGGGTCGAGCAAGTGAATGAGGTGCTGATGGCCTCGTCGGCGCAGTGGTTCATGTTGCTACAGGCAGGCGACGAGCTCACCGTCGGCGGTTTCGTGGCGATGGCGCTGGAGCTGGCGGGCACCGGTGATCGCCGTGCGCTGTACACCGACGAGGTGATGCGCATGGAGGATGGCAGCAAGGGCCTGCTGCTTCGTCCTGACCTGAATCTCGACCTGTTGCTCAGCTGCCCGGCGAGCATGGCGCGCCACTGGCTGTTCCACCGCGAAACGTGGCAGGCAATGGGCGGCTTCGACCAACAGTTCGCCCAGGCTTTCGAGCTCGAATACATTTTGCGCCTGATCGAGACGCGCGGCTTCGAGGGCCTGGGGCATGTCAGCGAGCCGTTGCTGGTCGGCGATGTGCTCAGTCTGCACGATCAACCGCAAGTGCGCGCAGTCATCGAGCGTCACCTGCATACCCGTGGCTTCGAGCGGGCGACGGTGGCCTCCAGCAGGCCGGGTTGCTACGAACTCGATTTCGCGCATAGCGCCACTCCGATGGTCAGCATCGTGATCCTCGTGGACGGGCAGTTGGCCAAGGTGCAGCGCTGTACCGACAGCCTGCTCGAAAATACGCCCTACGCTCACTATGAATTGCTGCTGCTGGATCGCGCCAACCAAGACCCGCAAGTTGCAGGCTGGCTCAGTGGCATCGAGCAGCTCGGCATCGCCCATCTGCGCGTGCTCAGGTACGCAGCCGAGGCTCCCCAGGCGCTGCTCAATCACGCCGCCAGCCAAGCGCGCGGCGAGTTTTTGGTATTCCTCGATTGCACCACCGGTGTGCTGCATAAGGATTGGCTGCAGCAGTTGCTCAATCATGGCCAACGACCCGAGGTCGGCTGCGTGGGGCCGATGCTGATCGGCGGCGACGGCAAGATCAGTCGGGCCGGCCTAGTGCTGGGGCTGGGCGGAGCGGTTGGCGCGCCGGGCCAGGGCATGGCGGCGGATTCGGTCGGCTACATGCAGCGCCTGCAGGTCGACCAGAACTTCTCGGCGCTCAGTGGCCAGTGCCTGATGGTCCGTCAGGAGCACTTCATCGCTGTGGGCGGCTTCGATGAGCAGCTGCATCCCTGGTCCAACGTCGACCTGTGCTTGAAGATCCAGCAAGCCGGGTATCTGAATGTGTGGACGCCGCGGGTCAAGTTGCTGCTCAGCGGCCAAGAAGCCGAGAAGCCCAGCGCGGAGCAGACCGACAGGCTGTATGAACGCTGGCTACCGGTGCTGGCCCGTGATCCGGCCTATAACCGCCATTTTTCGCTGATCGCCGACGCTGCGTTCAAACCGGCTGAAAGTGTGCTGTCGTGGCGTCCTCTGGCGGCCTGGAAGCCCGTGCCAACGGTGCTGGTGCACCCCGTGGAAAAACTGGCGTGCGGCTGGCAACGCATCATCGCGCCGCTGGACGCCATGCGCGCCGCCGGTTCGGTTGAAGGGGTACATGCGCCGCGGGTGCTGTCGGCGGTCGAACTGGAACGCTTCGATCCAGACGTGATCGTGCTTCAGCACCAGCTGACCTTGCAGAGTCTGGTCGACATGCAACGGATGAAGCGGTTTTCCCGAGCATTCAAAGTATACGACCTGGATGCCTATTTGCCCGACCAGCCAGCGTTCGCGCGGCTGCGCCAGCCACCCGAGCAGGTGGTCGAGATGATGGGCCAGGCGTTTGCCTGCATGGATCGGGTGGTGGTATCGAACCCGGTGCTGGCGCAGGTATTCGAGGGCTTCAATCCGGACATCCGCATCCTGCCGACGCGCCTCGACCCGCTGCGCTGGGCCGGCCTGAGCAGTGCCCGGCGCTGTTCGGTCAAGCCACGCATCGGCTGGGTCGGCGGTATCCCCCAGGCGGGTGACCTGCGCGTCATCAGCGAGGCGATCAAGGCGCTGGCCGATGAAGTGGAGTGGGTGGTGCTCGGCTCTTGCCCGGACGACCTGCGGCCGTATATGCACGAAGTACGCAAGGGCGTGCCACTGGCGTCCTATCCCACAGCCTTGGCCTCGTTGAACCTGGATCTCGCGGTGGTACCGCTGGAGGCGAACTTGATCAACCGCTGCAGCAGCCACCAGCGCCTGCTGGAATACGCCATGTGCGGCGTGCCGGTGATCTGCAGCGACCTGGAGCCCTTCCAGGGTGACTTGCCGGTTACCCGCGTGAAGAATGTTCATGAGGACTGGATGCGCTACCTGCGGGCCTATTTGAGCGACCTGGACTCGGTGGCGCTGCTCGGCGATGCGTTCCGCGCCCAGGTGCAGCGCGACTGGATGCTGGACGAGGCGAGCGTCGCAGCCTGGCGGTCGGTGTGGTTGCCTGACTGACGGGCGGCGGCTCATTGCGTCGCCGGCCGATACTGCAGCGCCTCGGCGATATGGCTGCGCTGTATGTGTTCCACCTGTTGCAGATCCGCCAGAGTACGCGCGACTTTCAATAGCCGGTGGGCCGAGCGCAGCGACAAGGTCAAGCGTTCGCAGGCTGTTTCCAGCCATTGCTCGTCGGCCTTGCTCAGCGGGCAGTGTTCGCGCAAGCCGGGCAGGTCGAGAAAGGCGTTCGCGCAGCCTTGTCGCAGATTTTGCCGGTCTCGCGCCTCGGCTACCTGCTGCGCGGCATTGGCGCTGTCGTCTCCTGCGGTCGGTTGATGGGCGAGGGCGGTGGCCTCGCGCGCGACGGTGAGGTGCAGGTCGATACGATCAAGCAGTGGGCCGGAGAGTTTGTTGCGGTAGCGCTGGATCTGGTCGGCGCTGCACTGGCAACGGCCTGTCGATTCGCCCAGATAGCCGCAGGGGCACGGGTTCATCGCTGCCACCAGTTGGAAACGCGCCGGGAAGCGAATCCGGTCGCGAGCGCGGGCGATGACGATTTCGCCGCTTTCCAGCGGTTCGCGCAGCACTTCCAATACTTTTCGATCGAACTCCGGTAGCTCGTCCAGAAACAGCACGCCATGGTGCGCCAGGGTGATTTCGCCGGGCTGCGGACGACTGCCACCGCCCACCAGCGCCGCTCCCGAGGCGGAGTGGTGGGGGTGGCGAAACGGCCGCTGCGGCCAGTGCTTGAGCGGCACATGGCTGGCCACCGACTGAATCGCCGCCACCTCCAATGCCTCGCGCTCATCCAGCGGCGGCAGCAGGCCGGGCAAGCGGCTGGCGAGCAAGGTCTTGCCGGTGCCCGGAGGACCGCTGAACAACAGGTTGTGCGCGCCCGCTGCTGCGATCAGCAGGGCGCGCTTGGCAGCGAATTGCCCCTGCACCTCGCTCAAGTCCGGATAGGGCTTGTTGACCAGCAGCAAACCATTGGCCTGAAACGGCCCGATCGGCGCCTTGCCATTGAAGTGCGCCACGAGGCCCTGCAGGGTATCGGCGGCGAGCACTACCAGACCGCTGGCCAGCGCTGCCTCCTCGGCGTTCTCCCGTGGCACTACCAGCGCTCGCCCGGCATCGCGTGCTGCCAAGGCCGCCGGCAACACACCCTGTACCGGCCGCACGGCGCCCGACAACGCCAGCTCGCCCAGGCACTCGACGTCCCGCAAGGCGGCGATCGGCAATTGCCCGCTTCCAGCCAGAATGCCCAAGGCGATGGCCAGATCGAAGCGGCCGCCATCCTTGGGCAGATCCGCCGGGGCCAGATTCAAGGTGATGCGCCGCGCGGGGAATTCCAGCCCGGAGTTAAGGATGGCGCTGCGTACCCGGTCCTTGCTCTCTTTGACCGAGGCTTCCGGCAGGCCGACCAGCGTCAGTGCGGGCAGGCCGTTGGCAAGGTGCGCTTCAACCGTGACGACCGGCGCGCCGACGCCAACCTGGGCGCGGCTATGGACGATGGCGAGGGACATGGTGTTGCTCCGTGCAGTGCTGGGTGACCGCTTCCTGCGGTGATGGGCAACAGGTTAGTGGGGTTTTTGCGCGAAGGGATGTGAGCTTTGATGCGGGGTGTTTCCATTGCACAGGTGCATCGTTTTGGCGAAATGAGTAAACGCAGAGCCTATGGGTAACATTTCAACTATCTATCTTGTTACCCGCTTGTGCTTGGCCCATACTTTGTCGCCGATATTTAGTGTGTTGATTCCGTATTCGCCGGGCTTCTTAAACCCCGCACTTACGCAAGAACAACACCTGGCTCCCGGCGCAATTACTTCGCAGCGCGCACTATTTTTCGCGAACTACCTCTCGTTTTTAATGGATTCTCAATGCCAAGGATTTATGGTGTTTTATTATCAGTGCTCATACTCCTGTGGCTGCCAACCAGCATGGCAGAGCCTTCGGCGCAATTATCCGAGCCCGTTGGCGGCTGGCGCTACAACGGCCTGCTCGACCGCAGCGAGAATCCGCAAGTCGCCTATCCCACGCCGCCGATCGACCGCGGCATCCAGCGCAACCGCACAATGATCGAGGGCGCGATCAAGGCCGCAGGCACTCAACGCGGTCCGCATACCCTGGCCGTCAACGGCAATCCGCTCAATCTGTACACCGATGAACAAGGCCGTTTTGTCCGCCCCTATGCGTTCGGCGCGGGCTCCAACAGCGTTGAAGTGCGCAGTGCCGAGGGCAGGTCGCTCAAGCGTGTGCAATTCTATGAAGCCAACAACCTGCGCACGCCGGTACGTATCCGCGTGGTATTAGGATGGGATGATCCGAAAGCCGAACTGGATATGCACATCATCACGCCCGACGGCCAGCATGCATTTTTCGCCCACACGGCGTTGACCAACGGCGGCGGCCTGGACCCGGACGGTGTCGATGGCCCCGGGCCAGAGATGTTCACCATGACGGCGCCGCTGCATGGCACTTATCTGGTCTACGTCAACTATTGGGGTAATTACGGCGCCGAAGGTTACAACTTCGACGAAGGCAGTAACCAGAACGAAGTCATTACCGCGAACATCAATCTGGTGCTCAACGAAAATACCGTCGATGAAAAGCGCGAGACATTCATCGTGCCCATGCGGGCCATCGGTGACCTGATGCTGGTCAAGACTTTCAACTATTAAGCATTCCGCACCACGGATGAATTGGGTTTGTGAACATGAGCGATAACACTGTACCGCCGGTAGCCGATGCCCCCGCCAAGGATGCCCCCGCTAGCGCCGCACCCGTTACCCCGTCCTCTCGGCGCTGGCCGATGGTGCTGCTGGGGTTGTGTCTGGTCGCAGGCGTCGCGGGCGGATTGGGCTGGTTCATGCACAAACCCCCGGTGCTGCCGGCAGTTGCCCTGGCCAGTGACAAACTGGGCATGAGCCGCCCGGATGGCCTGCTCGAAACCAACTCCCTGAGCCAGCTGCCCAAGGACGTGCTGGCGGTGCCGTTCCTCAAGGCCACCCTGACCGAGGACTTCGTCTTTTATTACCAGGCCAACGCCGATCGCCTCGGCTTGATCGGCAGCCTGCGGCGGATCATCTATGAACATGATCTCAAGCTGCAGGACAGCCTGATCGAGCAGCTCTTCGATCAGCCCGCCGATGTAGCGCTGTGGCGCGGCGCCGATGGCCGCCTGAAAGACTTCCTGCTGGTCATGGACCGTGGCGGCCTGGCCAAGGTGCTGGAGCCGCTGGCCAAGGTAGCGCTGGACGATTCGCAGCTGACCAAGACGGCCGACGTCAAGGTCGGCAGCGACGACGTGGCGCTGTATCAGTTGACCTACGGCGCCAGCAAGTCGCTGCTGTTCGCCTCTCATGGCGACAAACTGGTGGTGCTGTCGAACCCGGCCAAGCTGTATGAAGCCAAAGATGACACCGCACCAGAGCCCGGCGATGTTTCGACCCAGGCCATCGCCGCACTGCTCAATGGCGACAAACTCTTCCCTGAAGCCTTCGGCCTGCAGCCGCGCGCGCCCGAGGTGAAGCAACGCCTGTCGGTGAACGCCAGTGTTCTTGCCATGGGCTACCAGCGTTTTATCCCCAACTTCGCCGGCGTGCGTTTCGACATGGACGACAAGGGCTGGCACAGCTATCTGGCGATGGACGAACTGGACAACCAGCCGGACTTCGATTTCAAACCGATCTGGCAAGCCATGCCCATGGGCGCCAGCGCCTGCGTGGCCTTGCCCCTGGCGGCCGAGCAGCAAAAACCGCTGTTGGTGAAACTGGGCGCCGATGAAGCCTCTGCGCAAACCCTCACCGAGCATATGGCCGGCGCTGCGGGCCTGTGCTGGTATGCCGATTCGCGGTTATACACGCCGTTGCTGGTGGCCAGCCTGAAAGATCAGGACAGCACCCAGCTCGATGGTGAACTGGGCAAGCTGTTCGGCTCGATGGTCGGTGCCTACGAGGCCAACGTCGATGAGCACGCCTTCCCGGTCGTTGAAACGCAGGAAGGTCAAAGCCACCTGTGGCAGCGTCAGGTCAGCTCGAACTTCGGCCCCTACGCCGCCAAGGATGCCGAGAAACCGGACGCCATCAGCGGCAAGGCCTTCATGAAAGTCAGCCTGGCGCGCCATGGTTCGACGTTGCTGTTTTCCCTCGATGACAAGCTGCTGGACAAGGCGCTCGGCACGCTGAACAAGACCTTCCCGCCGATGACTGACGTGTTGCCCAAAGACCTGTTGATGCCGTTCTACTTCGGCCCGGATGCCATGGCGCAACTGATGCAAAAGGAAACCCTCGACAGCCTGCCGCAGGACATGGAGCCGGTGTTCTACAACGCCGCGCAAACAATGCTGATCCCCAAGCTGCGCACCCTGGGCGGTTATGGCAAATACGCGCTGACCTTGCCCAAAGGCAGCGAGCCGAACGGCCACTGGCAATGGCTGCCGCTGGAATGGAAAGCGCTGTGATCGCGCGTGCACGGGCTGCTGCCCTGAGCCGAGCGACCCTGTTTGCCGCAGGCCTGCTGGCAATGCTGCTCGGCAATGGCGCCCGGGCCAGCGACGCGCCGTCCCTCGATGTGGCGCAGTCCCAGGTATTCCGCGCCTGGTTCGTGCGTATCGCCGAAGAGCAGCTCACCCAAGGCCCGAGCCCGCGCTGGTACCAGCAGGACTGCGCTGGCCTGGTGCGCTTTGCCGCTAACGAGGCGTTGAAGGTTCATGACGACAAGTGGCTGCGCAGCAATGGCTTGTCCAACCGCTATCTGCCGCCCGAGCTACAGCTCACGGACGCCCAGCGCAACCTGGCCCAGCAATGGCAACAGGGCGGTGGCAAGGTGGGCCCGTACGTCAACGCGATCAAGTTGATTCAGTTCAACAGCCATCTGATCGGTCGTGACGTAGCGCAGGCACGGCCCGGCGATTTGATGTTTTTCGATCAGGGCGACGACCAGCACCTGATGATCTGGATGGGCCGCTACATCGCCTATCACACCGGCACCACCACCCCCACTGACAACGGCATGCGATCCGCGAGCCTGCAGCAACTCATGACATGGAAGGACACCCGATGGATACCCGACGCAGCCAACCCCAACTTCATCGGCGTCTATCGACTCAACTTTCTCTCCCAATGATCGGTGCTCGCATGCTGCGTTTCCTCTCTCTGTTAGTGCTGTTGGTGCTGCCGTTTGCGACGGTCAACGCCGACGACAGCGTCGAGCCGAGCGGCTACGCGCCGGTGGCCGGCGAAAGCTTCTTCCTGCTGGCCGACAGCAGTTTCGCCAGCGACGAGCAGGCCATGGTCCGCCTCGAAGCGCCGGGTCGTGACTATCGGCGCTTTCGCATGGAGCCCTACGGTGGCGCCGATATCCGCGTGTATCGCATCGACAAGCCGCTGGACTTTCTCAAGCGCCAGAAGAACCTGCACCGGGTGGTCAGTGACGGCCAGTTCAAGGGCGAAGGCTTGTCCAACACCCTGGCGTACCTGTGGGACAACTGGTACCGCAAATCCCGCCGCGTGATGCAGCGGGCGTTTTCCTACGAGACCCGTAAGCAGGTCACCGAAGAGGTGCCGGAGCTGAAGATGGGCGAGGCGATGGCCGCACCGACGCCTTACGAAGCGCAGCCGCAATTCGCCTTGATCCCGGGTCTGCCGCTGGTGACGCAGTTCCGTTATCCGCTGTGGCAGGCCAAGCCGATCCAGCCGCCCAAGGGGGTCAATCTTGACGGTTCCTCCAGCGAGTTCGTCAGCCCCGCCGCAGGCAACGTGTACATCCCGTTGGGCCAGCTCAAGCCCGGCCTGTATCTGGTCGAAGCGCTGGTCGGCAAGTACCGCGCGACCACCATGGTGTTCGTCTCCAATACCGTGGCGGTGAGCAAGATCGCCGGCGACGAGCTGCTGGTGTGGGCCGCGCGCAAGCACGAAGGCAGCTCGGTGCCCAAGGTCAATGTGCTGTGGACCGATGGCCTGGGCGTGATGAGCAGCGGCGCCACCGATGCCGATGGCCTGGTGCGCTTGCAGCACGCCAGCCCTGAACGTTCGTTCGTGATCGGCGAAGACGAAGAGGGCGGGGTGTTCGTCTCCGAAAACTTCTACTACGACAGCGAAATCTACGACACCAAGCTCTATGCGTTCACCGACCGGCCGCTGTACCGGCCGGGCGACTGGGTGTCGCTGAAGATCGTTGGTCGCGAATTCAAGAACGCCCGCGATTCCGTGGCGCCCGGTGCGGCTGACGTCAACGTGACCGTGCTCGACGCTACTGGCACCGCTTTGCAGACCCTGGCGCTGAAACTCGACGCCAAGGCCGGCACCCAAGGGCGTTTCCAACTGCCGGAAAACGCCGTGGCCGGTGGCTACGAGCTGCGCTTCACCTACAAGGACCAGGCCTACAGCAGCGCCTTCCGAGTGGCGGAATACATCAAGCCGCAGTTCGAGATTTCGCTGAACCTGGCCAAGCAGGACTACCGCACTGGCGAAGCGGTCAAGGGCAGCCTGGTGCTGCTCTACCCGGACGGCAAGCCGGTGGCCAACGCCAAGTTGACTCTGAGCCTGCGCGCCCAGCAGCTGTCGATGGTGGATAACGAGCTGCAGTACCTCGGGCAATTTCCGGTGGAGCTGACCAGCACCGAATTGACCACCGACGCCAAAGGCGTCGCGACCCTCGACCTGCCCGCCGCCGACAAGCCGAGCCGCTACATGCTCACCGTGTTCGCCAGCGATGGCGCGGCGTATCGGGTCAAGACCACCAAGGAAATCCTCATCGACCGGGGTGCCGCGAGCTTCCGTCTAAGCGCGCCGCAGCGGTTCAGCGCCGCCGGAGAAAAGGTCGCGTTCAGCTATGTCAACGAAGGCGGGAGCGAGCAGAGCAAAGCGGTTACTCCGAGCAGCTACAGCTGGGTGCGCCTTGAAGACCAGACTACCGGCGACGGCAAGCTTGGCGCTAAAGACCTAGGCTTCAGCCTGATCTTCGCGCGCCCCGGCACTTACAACCTGACCTTGAAGGATGACCACGGTCGCGTCGTCGGCGCCGCTGGACATTCGGTCACGGGCGATGGCGTCAAGGCGGTGCCGGGCACCGTTGAAATCGTCCTCGACCAGCCCGAGTACAAGGCCGGCGACGAAGCCATGGCGTTGATCACCTTTCCCGAGCCGGTCAGCGATGCGCTGCTGTCGCTGGAGCGTGACAAGGTCGAGGCCACCGCGTTGCTGTCCAAGGGCGCCGACTGGCTGAAGCTGGAAAAACTCAGCGACACCCAGTACCGCGCGCGTATCCCGGTGAAGGACAACTTCGCCCCCAACCTGACCTTCTCGGTGCTCTACACCAAGGGCGGGCAGTACAGCTTTCAGAACGCCGGCATCAAGGTGGTGACGCCGCAGATCGACGTGGCCATTGCCACCGACAAGGACACCTACCTGCCGGGCGACACCGTGTCGGTCGACCTGACCACCCAGTTCGCTGGCAAGCCGATCCCGGCGCACCTGACGGTCAGCGTGGTCGACGAGATGATCTACGCGCTGCAACCGGAAGTCGCGCCGAGCATCGATCAGTTCTTCTATCACCCGCGCCGCAACAACGTGCGCACCAGCGCCAGCCTTTCGTTCATCAGCTACGACGTGGCACTGCCGGGCAGCCCTGGTGCGCCAGGCAAGGCCAACCGCAGCGAACGCGGGGTCAAGGTACTCGAGCGGCCGCGCCGCGAAGACATCGACACCGCCGCCTGGCAGCCAGAGCTGGTGACCGATGCCAACGGCAAGACGCACTTCACCTTTACCATGCCGGACTCGCTTACGCGCTGGCGCATCACCGCGCGGGCCATCGCCGATGACGGTCAGGTCGGGCAAAAGAAGCAGTTCGTGCGCTCCGAAAAACCGCTGTATCTGAAGTGGAGCGGGCCGAACAAATTCCGCAACGGCGACAAGCCGGACCTGGGCGTGTTCGCCTTCAGCCAGGCCGAGAAACCGGCGAGCGCCGAGCTGGTGACCCATTTCGCGGGTGTTGATCAGCGCGTACCCGTGACCCTCAACAACGGCATCAATTACATCCCGCTGCCGCCCTTCGCCCTGGCCAACGGTGACTGGACCGCCGAGCTGGTGCAGGATGGCAAGCCCGCCGACGCCCTGGCCGTGCACCTGACGGCCACCGGTGAAGGCTGGCAGGTCAGCCAGACGCAAAGCCTGGACGCGGTCAGCGGCGATACCCCGCTGACCTTGCCCGCCGACGCCACGGCGATCCGCCTGCGTCTGGACGACAGCCCGCAAGCGCTGTTCCGTTCGGCCCTGGATGATCTGCTGAGCTATCCATATGGCGGCGTCGAGCAGACCGCCAGCCAGTTGTTGCCGCTGAGCATCGCTTACCCGGTGCTGTCGGCTGACCCGCAAGTGCGGGACCGCCTGCGCCTGATCATGCAGAACAGCCGCCTGCGCCTGGTGCAAATGGCCGGGCCTGCGGCGTACTTCACCTGGTGGGGGCAGGAGGGCGAGCCGGATGCCTTCCTCACCGCCTACGCCTATTACGCCGACTGGTACGCCAGCAAGGTCATGGACCTGACCCTGCCGCCGGAGCACTGGCAGCGGGTGCTGGAGGTGTATGCCAAGCAAGCGAAGAACACCCCGCTGCTGCAGCGCGCGCTGATTCTGTCGTTCGCCAAACAGATGCAATTGCCGGTGAATACCCTGCTGAGCGGGCTGATGGGCGACCTGGCGAAAGCGGGTGACGGGGCCGCCGCAAGCCTCACGGACGACGGCGTGGAGAGCCTGGTGATGGGTGCTCCGGACTCGGCACTCGGGTTGGCGGCGGCTCGTACGCTCACGGCCTCGCTGGCCAGACAGGCCAAGGTCGCGCTGCCGGATGTCTTCAATCGCCAACTGCCCGATGCCCAGCAGCGTCTGGCGGTCAGTTCACAACCCTTTGCCGAAGCCCTCAACCTGTCGCTGCAAGCCTTCGATCAGGCTCGCGCCCAGGCCTTGTTGCGGCGCCTGTTGCCGCAGCAATCGACGCTCGAACGCGCGCTGGCGCTGAGCTGGCTGCAACGCAGCATCGAGCAGGCCTCGCCGACCATCGCCCTGGCGCCGGGTGAGGGCTGGAACAAACGCTACGGCGCTGCCGGTGAAATGTACTGGACCTGGCAGGGCGCGACGCCAGTGCCGTCGGTGTTGTCGCTGTCTGGCACTCAGGACCGTCCGTTGCGTGCCGCGCTGAGCTACCAGACCCAACAGGCGCCGGTCGAGCAGATGGGGGTGACCATCACGCGGCGCCTGTCGCGTCTGGTGCCGGGTGACGAAGCCTTCCAGTTCAAGCTCGAAGCCGTCGGCAACAAGCCGGTGTCCAGCGACAGCCTGTATCTGGACGAAGTAATCATCACCAGCAAGGCCGCCAAGCCGCTGCGCTACGGCATGCTCGAAGTGCCGCTGCCGCCGGGCGCCGATGTCGAGCGCACCACCTGGGGCATCAAGCTGATGGGCAAGTCGGGCAGCGAGGCGTCCGAGCTGGAAAAGGCGCGGTTCGAGCCGGGGCAGATGGCCTACGCGATTCCGGTGGATGCCTTGAGCGGCGAACTGCGCTTGCGCCACCTGGTGCGCTTCTCGCAGAAGGGTCAGTTCAACTTGCCGCCGGTGCGTTTCACCCAGGTCTATGCGCCGCAGCATCAGGCCCAGGAACAGAAACCGGCGCTGGGCCAGGTCACGGTCAACTGACATGACCCGGCCTCTGTTCTGGCTATTGCTGTGTCTGCTACCTGCGCTGGCGACGGCGCAGGAGGAGCCCCTGCGCCTGGGCTTCAGGGGCGAACTGCTGACACTCAGCCCAACGCAGCTGATTGCCCGTGAACCCCTGCCGCCCGACTTGCAGGCGCCGCTGGGCAGCCTGTGGAAGATGTTCGTCTACAGCTGGCTGGTGGATACCGATGCCCATGAGCCCCCGTACACCTGTCGCGGCCAAGCCAAGGACGAAGTCTATTGCTGCACTGCCGGCGCCAGCATCGAGCGCGATCAGGCGCTGGTGAAGTCCTGCGGGTTGTACTTCGAACCGGCGCGTCTGGGCATTACCGCGCAGGATTGGCGCGATTACTGGCAGGCGCGGCAGGCGCCCCAGTGGTTGCTCGACCTGGCCTTTTTGCAGCCTTCGACGCGAGTGCCGGTGGCCGAACTGTTGAACGTGCTGGCGGTATTGCCAGCGCAGGCGCAGATGCGTCGCGTGCTGCTGGACGTGGTGCTCAACGCGGCGGACGGCAATGTGGTGGGCGAGCTGGGCGGGCGCTTACGGGTGAAAACCTGGAGCTGGCTGGGTGATCAGGACCCGACCTCGCGCCAGGGCGGCTTTGGCGGGTGGACGGCCGATGGCACGCCCATCTGGGCCGGTGGGCGCGGGACCAGTCAGATGGTGCTGCGCCATTACGCGCAGGCACTGGCTAAAATAGTGCCGGTGGACTGGCCGGCAGACGCCGGGCGTTGCGTCGAGGTCAGGCTGTTTTCCCGTTATCCGATCGCGCAGGTGCTGAGCGGTGATCGCGTGGCACCGAGCGGACCGTTGCAGGGCGACTACCGGGTGGCATTCAGCAACGGCAACCAGTTGGCGATTCACAGCGACGGCGAGCTGTTCTTGCTCAACGACAAGCTGGTGGCGCGCCTTGACCGCGAAGAATACGTCGCCCGCGTGCTACAGCGCGAGGCCCGGCCCGAGCCTGCCGAGGCCGCCAAGGCCTTGGCGATCGCCATTCGCACCTACCTGCTGCAGAACGCAACGCGCAGCGGCGACTGCCTGAGCATCGATGACAGCAGCAACCGACAACGTGTGGCGCCGCGCCCGGCCGCTGCCGATTCGCGGGCGATTGCCGCCTGGACCAGCGACCTGGTGCTGGCCGGCAGCAGCGTCACCTACCACTCCGATCAGCCGGGGCCGGACAAACTCTCCTGGCAGCAGGCCGTCGAGCAGGCCAACGCCGGGCAGCGCTTCGATGCGATCCTGCTGCACGCCTACCCGCGCGCCAGCCTCAGCCGTTGGGACAACCCCATCGCTTCCTGCGAGACCCTGCCTGCGGCTCAGGACTGGCTGCAAAGCCAGCGGCGAGCCTGGCGCCAGCGCCTGGAAAACCAAGTCGGTTACAACGAAGTCAGCACCTTTGCGGTCTGCCGCCTGGCGTTTGGCCGGCCCTACGTCGACCGCGAGCGCCAACGCATCTACGTACGCGGCGTGCTGTCGCTGCAAGACCGTCTCGACCTGACCCATGAATACCTGCACCTGGCCTTTGACGCACATCCCAACGGTCAGGATGAAACCTACATCGAAGGGCTCGCCCGTCATCTTTTGCTGGAATAGGCCATGACACTCCGTTATCCGCAGGTCTTCCTGTTCATCTGCTGCTGTGGCGCCTGGCCGGCGACGTTTGCCGCCGACGCCGCAATCAAGCTCGATACTCCGGTGGGCGGCTGGCATTCCGGTGCGGTCGACGGCGACGGTGAGCACTACCAGCAGACCGTCAACTACCCGGCCTCGTCGGTCAACACCCCGGTGGGGCAGGCCAACACAGCGCGCATCGCCGGGCAGATCAAGGCCACGCCCAAATCAGCCGAGCCGGGGCGCTTGATCGTCAACGGCGTGAGCATGCCGTTGAAGATCGACGAGGCCGGCCGTTTCGATCGGCCATTCTCGTTCCCCAAGGGCAGCAACAGCGTCGAGGTGCGCAGTCCTGACGGCCAGCAACGCCATCGCACGCAGTTCATCAATGCCGGCAGTGGCGCTACCCCGGCGAAGTTGCGCGTGTTGCTGTCATGGGACAGCGACGGCACTGACCTGGACTTGCATGTGGTCACGCCCGACGGCGCGCATATCTGGTACGGCGACCGGGTCGCCGCCAACGGCGCCGCGCTGGATGTCGACGTGACCACCGGCTATGGCCCGGAGATCTTCTCCATGCCAGCGCCGATCAAGGGCCAGTATCTGGTGTACCTGAACTACTTCGGCGGCGGCTATCGCAGCGATGAGGACGGCCAGGAGGATGCCGTGCAGCCACTGACCACGGCCCAGGTGACGGTGATTACCGAGGAGGGCACGCCGAGCGAGAAGATCGAAACCTTCGTAGTGCCCATGCGCGCTGTGGGCGAGCTGACGTTGGTGAAGGCGTTCAGCTATCCCTGAGGACGCGTAATTGCAAGGATTTCGAACATCTCGGCGTGCAACTGATCAACCCCTTGCAGCTCGCCTGAGCGTTAAACATCAAAGCGCCAACCCGGCCCGATCGCCCATATACATCTCCAGCCGCGAGCGCAGCCAGCGTTCGGCCGGGTCGGTGTCCATGACGCTCAGCCAGACCATCGACAGGTCCAGCGGCGGGGTGTCGAAGGGCACCGGCTCGTCGAACAGGTTGCCCCATTTGGCCATGGCCCTGGCGGCGTAATCGGGAAGGCCGGCGAGCAGGTCGGTGCCCGCCAGCAGAGCCGGCAGCGAACTGAACTGCGGCACCGAGAGCACCACGCGGCGTTTGCGCCCGATCTCTTCGAGCCACTCATCGGCGATGCCCGAAGTGTTGGCGGTGTGCGATACCAGCACGTGGGGGCGGGCGCAATACTCATCCAGCGTCAGCGGTTTATCCGAGGCATCCGCGCGCAGCACCCGGGCATGCATGCGCCGCAGCAGCTTGCGCTTGGCGTTGGCGGGCAGGCCGCGGGTCTGGCTGATGCCGACGGTGATATCGCCGCTGGCCAGCAGGTCGGGGATGCGCCAATAGTCGACGTGCTGCACTACCACCACGATGTTTGGCGCTTCTTCGCGCATCGCCCGCAGGAAGGGCGGCAGCAAGCCGAATTCGACGTCGTCCGAGAGGCCGACGCGAAAGGTCATGGAGCTGGTAATGGGGTTGAAGTCATGGCTCAGGCTCAGCGCCACGGACATGGCATCGAGCGCGGGGCCCAGGTGACGGATGATTTCTTCGGCGCGCGAGGTGGGCTCCATGCGGTGGCCGACACGGACGAAGAGCGGGTCGTTGAATAAGGTGCGTAATCGGTTGAGCGCTGCACTGATTGTGGGCTGCCCCAGAAACAGTTTTTCTGCCGCGCGGGTGACGTTGCGCTCCTGCATGAGGGTTTCGAACACCACCATCAGGTTGATATCGGCCTTGCGCAACTCATTGCGGTTCATCGGCAGTGTTCCTGCTCATCCCTTGTCAGAGCGGAGTGTAGGAACAGCGCGGGGTTTGCTGCAATAGCTGTTTCGCCTGTGCGGGCCCCGTCGGGGGCAAGCCATGCTCCCGCAATGGAAAGTGCGCTCCTGTGGGAGCAAGGTTTGCCCGCGAAGAGACCCTCAGCGACGCTGCTGAATCAGGGCTGTTGAGCGAGGCGCGCTTCTAGCTCGGCGACCTTGGCTTCGAGGCTTTCCAGGCGAGCCCGGGTGCGGGCCAGCACGACCATCTGGCTGTCGAACTCTTCGCGGCTGACCAGATCGAGCTTGCTGAAACCACTTTGCAGCAAAACCTTGAATTGACTCTCAAGCTCGGCCTTGGGCTGGGCAGTGTCGCCACTGAACAGTGTCGAGGCGTGATCGCTCAGGGCATCGAGAAGGGCTTTGGGGGCGAGCATGGCGAATATCCTGAGAAGAAGGCCGCCCAGTGTATCACGCAGTGTCTATAGTCAATGAACGGTGCGCGGCGCACGGTTTTGGCGCATGAGGTGCAGGCGTCATGCACCATCAGTGTGCGACTCAAGGGTGGCAGCGCCGAGCACAGCGGGCAGCCGCCGAGCAATCAGCGGAAAACGCCGGGTTTGCAAGACATGGCAAGGTTTCTGCTTAGTCGCAAGTGACCCATGCACTGATGCAGTCGCTGTGACGATGCAGTGCGCAGGCAGAGCGGGAAGTGTTTCGCAAGGAGCAGTTTCTGGTGTCGGTCTGGGGATGCAAGACCGGCGACGCGTTACAAAGCCAGTTACTGCGCTTAGACTTGAGCTGGGTTTGTTTTCCTGGGGCAAGTCCACCAATTCGGGAGAGAGTTTCATGAAGCTAGTCACTGCCATCATCAAGCCATTCAAGCTGGACGACGTCCGCGAATCGCTGTCGGAAATCGGCGTGCAGGGTATCACTGTCACGGAAGTCAAAGGCTTCGGTCGTCAGAAGGGTCACACCGAGCTGTACCGCGGCGCGGAATACGTGGTTGATTTTCTGCCCAAGGTGAAGATCGACGTCGCTATCGACGACAAGGATCTGGACCGGGTAATCGAGGCGATCACCAAGGCGGCCAACACCGGCAAGATCGGGGACGGCAAGATCTTCGTGGTCAATCTGGAACAGGCTATTCGGATCCGTACCGGCGAAACCGATACAGACGCAATCTAAAGCCGCTTCATAATAAAGCCCCAGGAGTAAACAATATGACTCTGCGTCAATTCGCAGGGCTAGGAGCCCTGTTGTCCCTCGTAATGCCAGGCCTGGCCATGGCAGACGAGGTGGCAGCCCCCGTCGCCCCTGTCCTCAACTCCGGCGACACGGCGTGGATGCTCACGTCTACGGCGCTAGTGCTGTTCATGACCATTCCTGGCTTGGCGCTGTTCTACGGCGGCATGGTCCGTACCAAGAACATCCTGTCGGTAATGATGCAGTGCTTCGCCATCACCGGCCTGATCAGCATTCTGTGGATGATCTACGGCTACAGCATGGCCTTCGACACCACGGGCATGGAACAGGGCGTCGTCAATTTCAACTCCTTCGTCGGCAGCATGTCCAAGGCCTTCCTGAGCGGTATCACCCCCGCCAGCCTGACCGGTCCTGCGGCATTGTTCCCTGAGGCGGTGTTCGTCACCTTCCAGATGACCTTCGCGATCATTACTCCGGCGCTTATCGTCGGTGCGTTCGCCGAGCGTATGAAATTCTCCGCCATGCTGGTGTTCATGGGCATTTGGTTCACCCTGGTCTATGCGCCGATCGCGCACATGGTCTGGAGTGGCAACGGTGGTCTGCTGTGGGACTGGGGCGTCCTGGACTTCGCTGGCGGCACCGTAGTGCACATCAACGCTGGTGTGGCTGGCCTCGTGGCTTGCCTGGTACTGGGCAAGCGCAAAGGCTACCCGACTACCCCGATGGCCCCGCACAACCTGGGCTACACCTTGATCGGCGCGGCTATGCTGTGGGTCGGCTGGTTCGGCTTCAACGCCGGTTCCGCCGCTGCGGCCAACGGTACTGCCGGTATGGCGATGCTGGTCACCCAGATCGCTACCGCCGCCGCTGCGCTGGGCTGGATGTTCGCCGAGTGGCTGACCCACGGTAAGCCAAGCGCACTGGGCATTGCCTCGGGCGTGGTCGCTGGCCTGGTTGCCATCACCCCGGCTGCCGGTACCGTTGGCCCGATGGGCTCGCTGGTCATCGGTCTGTCCGCTGGCGTGGTGTGCTTCTTCTGCGCCACCAGCCTCAAGCGCAAACTGGGCTACGACGACTCCCTGGACGCCTTCGGCGTGCACGGCATCGGCGGTATCCTCGGCGCGATCCTCACCGGTGTATTCGCAGCGCCTTCGCTGGGCGGCTTCGGCACCGTGCAAGACATCGGCGCACAAGTCTGGATCCAGTGCAAAGGCGTTGGCTTCACCGTCATCTACACCGCCATCGTCACGTTCATCATCCTCAAGGTGCTGGACGTGGTCATGGGCCTGCGTGTAAGCGAAGAGGAAGAGTCCGTCGGCCTCGACCTGGCGCAACACAACGAGCGTGGTTACAACCTGTAACGTTGCGCTTGAAGAAAATGCCCGGTTCGCCGGGCATTTTTTTGCCTGGCATTTGTCATCTGTAAACGCGGCGCTTAGCGAGGGGGCCGGCTCCTGAAAAGCGTCGGCTGCGGTGCAGAGCAGACGGCTCATCTCGGGAGCTCGCCAGCCCTTGTCGATTGTCTGTTACCCACCCACACAATCAACCGCGCACGACCCCCTTTGTTTTTTCTCGCGGCGCGCTAGAATGCGCCCCGAACGTCTGGAGAAGCGTATGTGGCAGCAAACCACTATCACCTTGCGGGCTCGCCCTCGGGGCTTTCATCTGGTGACCGATGAATTGCTGGCCGCGCTGCCGCAACTGCGGGCCTGTCGGACCGGATTGGTGCATTTTTTGCTGCAACACACGTCGGCGTCCCTGACCGTCAACGAAAATGCCGACCCAGCGGTACGTCGAGATTTCGAACGTTTCTTCAATCGGCTGATCCCACAGGGAACAGCAGGCTTTGAACACAACGACGAAGGCGACGACGACCTGCCGGCGCACTTCAAGGCGAGCTTGTTAGGCTGTCAGCTGACGTTACCGGTAACCGATGGGCGTCTTGCGCTAGGAACCTGGCAAGGTGTCTATCTGGGCGAACACCGCGATCATGGTGGTGCCCGCAGGGTGCTTGCCACGTTGTATGGCGAGGACGTTTGACCGCTGGTAAGCAGCGGATATGAATTTTTCCCGGCAGGGCTCGACAGGCGACCCGGCTGGGCTATAAATAATCTGCTTTCGCAAGTCATGAGGTAGAACAATGAGCGACGATGATCTGGAAAACGACGAACTCGAAGCGGGTGACGAGGACGATACCGAAGAAGGCCTGGAGGCAGTTGCCGAGGACCCGGTTGACGACGGTGGTGACGATGCCCCGGCCCCTGCGGCCAAGGGTGGCAAATCCAAGGCGGCGGTGTCGGTTGATGAGTTGCCGAGTATCGAGGCCAAGAACAAGGAACGCGATGCACTGGCTCGCGCGATGGAAGAATTTCTGTCGCGGGGTGGCAAGGTGCAGGAAGTCGAGCCGAATGTGGTGGCAGATCCACCCAAGAAGCCTGACAACAAGTACGGTAGCCGCCCTATCTGAGTGCTTGCGTCCCCAAAAAAGCCCGCCTTCGCTGCGGGTTTTTTTGTGGGCGACTGTTTGGCGCTATCCCCTGTGAGAGCGGGTTGCGGCTAGAGGTTGCGCAGCGTCTCGGGCAGCTGCGCCAGGCTGTGGATCTCGGCATCCGGGGTGTGCTCGGCTTCCCAAGGCTTGCGCTGCGGGTTGTACCAGATGGCCCGCAGCCCGGCTCGTTGCGCGCCGGCGATGTCGTCGGTCGGGTGGTCGCCTACGTGTACCGCGCGCGAAGCCTCGGCGCCACCCAGGCGCAAGGCTTCCAGAAATGGCGCCGGATCGGGCTTGCCGATGCCCAGGTCCTCGGCGCACAGGGCGAACTTGAAATGCTCCATCAGCCCCAGCCGGCGTACATCGGCATTGCCGTTGGTGACTACGCCCAAGGTGTAATGCTCGCGTAGTTGCTCCAACGTCGGCAGCACGTCAGCGAACAGCTCCACTTGATGGCGCGCCTGCAGGAACACCTCGAAACTCTCGTCACCCAGGCGCTTGGCCTCGGTCTCTGCATATCCGGCATCGCGCAGCGCATGGAAGAGCACCAGGCGGCGCAATGCACTGATACGGTGCTGCAGGCCCGGCTCGGCCGTCACCAGTCGGGTACGAATGGCCAGCAAGGCTTCACGAGGAAACGGGCCCAGGTCTGGTGCATGGGCTGCCAGCCAATCGCGCAGCGTGGCTTCGGCGCTGACGATGATGGGCGCGGTGTCCCACAGGGTGTCATCAAGGTCGAAGGTAATCAGCTCTAGCGTCATGAGTCGGTGCCTTTACTGCGTTTGGCCCTGGGGTGGGCGTTGTCGTAGACCGAGGCCAGGTGCTGGAAGTCCAGGTGGGTGTAGATCTGCGTGGTGGCGATGTCGGCGTGGCCGAGCATCTCCTGTACCGCGCGCAGGTCCTGGGAGGACTCAAGCAGATGGCTGGCGAAGGAGTGTCGCAGCATGTGCGGATGCAGGTTCTGCCCCAGCTCGCGCTCACCGGCGGCCTTGACTCGCAGCTGGATGGCCCGAGGCCCCAGGCGTCGGCCCTGCTGGCTAACGAACACGGCGTCGTCGGCGGGGTTGCTCAGGGCGCGCAGCGGCAGCCATTGCTGCAGTGCTTCACGGGCTTTGCGGCCCACGGGCAGCACGCGGGTCTTGCTGCCCTTGCCGTGGACCTGCACCAGGCCGTCGGCGAGGTCTAGCTGCTCGAGATTGAGGCCGGTCAGCTCCGAGAGGCGCAAGCCCGACGAATAGAACAGTTCGAGGATGGCCTGGTCGCGCTGCGCCAGGAAGTCATCTTCCACTGCGCCTTCCAGCAACTGCAGGGTGCGGTCGGTGTCGAGGGTCTTGGGCAGCCGACGTTCACCTTTGGGGGGCGCCAGGCCGTTGGCTGGATCGTGGTCGCACAGGCCTTCGCGATTGAGATAGCGGTAAAAGCCGCGCACCGCGCTCAGCAACCGGCCGATACTGCGCGCCGATTGGCCGTGCTGGTGCAGCTTGGCCACCAATCGGCGCAAGCGCTGGATATCCAATGCCGCCCAGGTGCCGAGGCCTTCCTGGGTGCAGAACGCGAGGACCTTGTCGAGATCGCGACGGTAGGCATCGAGGGTATGCGGCGACACCTGACGCTCACTGCGTAGATGCGTGCAGTAGGCGTCCAGAGGTGTCTGCATGGTTAGCGGACCGAGCGCAGCGCGCTGGTGAAGCGGGGCAGTACGCGGCTGAGGACTTCGCCGATGTAGCCGAGGAACAAGGTGCCCACCGAGCTCTTGTAGTGCTGCGGATCGCGACTGGCGATGGCCAGCAGGCCCTGGCCGCTGCTCAGATTGACCAGCGCGGTGGAGCCGATCTGCTTGCGTTGCTCTTCGCCGAAGAGGAAATCCAGCTCGTGATCGCGCAAGGTCCCGGCCACACTTTTGCCGTCGGTGAGCAAGCCGCCGATGGCACCCTTTGCTTCGGCGCTGGTGATCGAGCGGCCCACGGGCGTTGGCGCATCGCTGAACAGGATCAGGCTGACGAAGGGCACCTGGAATTCCTGGCGCAGGCTATCTTCGACGGCCATGACCACTTCTTCGAGGCTGCCGGCGTCCAGCAGGGCGAGGATCAGTCGGCGCGTCTTGTCGAACAGCCGATCGTTGTCGCGTGCGACGTCCATCAGTTGTGACAACCGATGGCGCATCTCGATGTTGCGCTCGCGCAGCAGCTTCATCTGCCGCTCCACCAGCGACACGGTATCGCCGCGCTGATGAGGCAGGCGCAACGAGGTCAACAGCTCCTCGTGCTCGACGAAAAAGTCGCCATGCTCGCGCAGGTAGGCGGCAACGTCTTCGGCAGCCAGCACCGGGCCTTCGGGCAGATCACTCATAAGCGCACTTGTCCTTCATACACGCGAACCGCAGGGCCCGTCATGATCACTGGATGGCCTTCGCCGGCCCACTCGATGGACAAGCGTCCGCCGGTGAGGTCGAGGGTAACGGGCGAGTCCATCCAGCCCTGACTGATGGCCGCGACGGCGGCAGCGCAGGCACCGGTCCCGCACGCCTGGGTTTCCCCGGCGCCACGTTCCCACACCCGCAACTGCGCGCGATGACGGTCGATGACCTGAATAAAGCCGACGTTGACCCGCTGTGGGAAGCGCGGGTGATGCTCGATCTTCGGCCCCAATTCGCGAACCGGCGCGCTGTTGACGTCCTCGACGCGCAGCACGGCGTGGGGATTGCCCATCGATACGGCAAAGATCTGCTCGGTCCGGCCTTCGACGTCCAGCGCATAAGTGAGCGCACGGGCATCGGCCTGGAACGGGATGTCCGCCGGCACCAGGCGCGGTGCGCCCATGTCGACGCTGATCTGGCCGTCGTTGCGTACATCGAGTTGGATCACGCCGCCTTTGGTTTCGACGCGGATCAGCTTCTTGGCGGTCAGGCGTTTGTCCAGCACGAAGCGGGCGAAGCAGCGCGCACCGTTGCCGCACTGCTCGACTTCCGAACCATCGGAATTGAAAATCCGGTAGCGGAAGTCGACGTCCGGACTGCTCGGTGCTTCGACGATCAGCAGTTGATCGAAGCCGATGCCGGTATTGCGATCGCCCCATTGCTTGGCGTGCTTGGCTTGGATGTGCGCGTGCTGGCTGACCAGGTCGAGGACCATGAAGTCGTTGCCCAGGCCGTGCATCTTGGTAAAACGCAGCAGCATGGGGTTACTCCGGCAGCAGGCTTTCGCCGGCATACAGCTCGGCTACGGTCTCGCGGCGGCGCACTTCGAAAGCCTGGTCGCCATCGACCAGCACTTCGGCGCAGCGGCCACGGGTGTTGTAGTTGGAGCTCATGACGAAGCCGTAGGCGCCGGCCGAATGCAGGGCCAGCAAATCGCCCTCGGCGATGGCCAGCTGCCGATCCTTGGCCAGGAAGTCGCCGGTTTCGCAGATCGGCCCGACCACATCGTAGGCGCGCGGCGCGATGTCGGTACGGGGAGAGACGGCGGTGACGTTCATCCAGGCCTGGTATAGAGCCGGGCGAATCATGTCGTTCATGGCCGCATCGACGATGGCGAAGTCCTTGAATTCGGTGTGCTTGAGGTATTCGACCTGGGTCAGCAGCACGCCGGCGTTGGCGACGATATAACGGCCGGGTTCGAACACCAGCGCCAGATCGCGGCCGGCGATGCGCTCACGCACGGCCTTGATGTAGTCGCCAACCAGCGGTGGCTCTTCGTCGCGATAGCGCACGCCGACGCCGCCACCGAGGTCGATGTGGCGCAGGTGGATGCCGCAGTCACCCAGACGGTCGATCAAGCCGAGCAGGCGATCAAGGGCGTCGAGGAAGGGTGGCAGGCTGGTCAGTTGCGAACCGATATGGCAGTCGACACCGATGACGTCCAGGTTGGGCAGCTGCGACGCGCGGATGTAAACGTCTTCGGCGTCAGCGATGGCGATGCCGAACTTGTTTTCCTTGAGCCCGGTGGAAATGTACGGGTGGGTGCCGGCGTCGACATCGGGGTTGACGCGCAGGGAGATCGGCGCGCGCTTGCCCAGCTCGGCGGCGACCACTTGCAGGCGCTCCAGCTCGTCGGTGGACTCGATGTTGAAGCAGTGCACACCGACTTCCAGGGCGCGACGCATGTCTTCGCGGGTCTTGCCGACGCCCGAGAAGACGATCTTGTCGGCCTTGCCACCGGCGGCCAGGACGCGCTCGAGCTCGCCACCGGAGACGATGTCGAAGCCCGCGCCCAGGCGGGCCAGGACGTTGAGCACGGCGAGGTTGGAGTTGGCCTTGACCGCGTAGCAGACCAGATGCGGTACGCCGACCAGCGCATCGGCGTAGGCGCGATACTGGCCCTCGATGTGGGCACGGGAGTACACATAGGTGGGCGTGCCGAAGCGCTGCGCAAGGGCAGACAATGCGACGTTTTCCGCGAACAGCTCACCGCCGCGGTAGTTGAAAGCGTCCATGGTGGTCCCTGATCAGTAGTGCTTGTGGGTTTTACTCTGCGACGACTTGGCCTGGTCGGCGGGCGACGCGCTGCCATCGGGCATGTACAGCGGGCCTTTTTGTCCACAGGCACTTACAAGGCAGGCAACCGCGACAAGCGCAGCCAGGGAGGAAATCATGCGCTTCATGGCGACATCCTTTGTATAAGCATTAATTGCGCCCGAGTATACCCAGCCCCTGCCGCCTTGCCTATTCGAGCCGACTGGGTGGTGCAGGGGCAGGGCTGGGCAGATGATGGCGAGGCGGCTGACGCCTTCGCGGGCAAGCCTTGCTCCCACAGTGCACTGCCGCATCTGAGCCGTACACCCGTGGGAGCAAAGCTTGCTCGCGAAGGGGCCGGTCGTGCTTGCCCAGCACCACAGACACAGCCGCAGGTCTTTAATCTTTGCATTCGGTGCGCGCTGCTCGTATCGTGCCGCGCTATAGCGTCATCAGACACTTTTCGAGGTTCTTGCAATGAGTTTGACCGAAGCCCGTTTTCACGACCTGGTCGATGCCACCCAACAAGCGCTGGAAGACATTTTCGAAAGCAGCGACCTGGACCCTGATCTGGAAATCTCGGCCGGCGTGTTGACCGTCAAGTTCGAAGATGGCGGCGGCGCCTTGATCTTCAGCCGGCAGGAGCCCTTGCGTCAGCTGTGGCTGGCGGCGAAGAGCGGCGGCTTCCACTTCGACTACGACGAAGAGGAAAGCAACTGGAAATGCGACAAGAGCGAAGAGCTGCTGGGCGAAATGCTCACTCGCATCGTCCTTGAGCAGGCCGGCGGCAAGCTGGACTTCACCGCGGTCGATGACGAAAGTGAGCGCTGAAACCCCCGTCCGACCACCCAAGCCGCTGTACAGCAATGTCAGCCCGGCGGTGCCGTCGCCATGCATCAGCCTGTGCCGGCTGGACGAGCACCGTGTGTGCCGCGGGTGCCTGCGTCACGTCGAGGACATCCGCGAATGGCGCTCGGCCGACGATGCCCGGCGCCGCGTGATCTGCGAGCAGGCCAGCCAGCGCCGCCTCGCCTCAGAGGCTGGTCAGCGCGCTGTTGAGTGAGCGTTCGAGCTCAGTCTTGTAGCGCAGGTAGGCGTGGGTCGACGGCGCGCTATCGGTGAACACGCCGGAGAGGTCCAGGTCGGTGATGTAGCACCGGTAGCGCTCGCCGCCGGTACGCTGGGCGATGATCTGCTGTGCCACCTTGGTGTACAGCTGCGTGCCGTGTTCCAGCTCGCTGAATTCCATCTGATTGCAATACAGCGTGATCTGATGCTGATCGGCAGAAGTGCGTTCGATGATCGCCTGGATATCGTAGAACGGCCGCTCCACCGCGCCCTGGGGCGCCAACCGCGGTTCAGCGGCGCGCGCCGGCCCGGTCGCGGTGGCCGTGCCGGCAGGCATCAGCCGGTAGTAGCGCAGTTCCAGCGCCGGCGCCGGGAAGCCGTCTTCCATCGGCCGTAGCGCCTCGCGGCGAAACAGGATGGAATGAAAAAAGCGCTGCAGCGGCGCCAACAGGGTGTTTTCGTCGAGAAAGGGCAGGCGCTGGCACCACAGCACGTTGAACTCATCGAGTACGTATAGCTGCGCCTGGCGATCGTACTGGCGGTAGAACACCTGTACGCAGTTGGGCTTGCCCTGGGCGAGCACCAGGGCCAGATCCTGGCCCTCCAGTGCATGCTCATCGACCCGTAGCGGACTGTAACCGCCTTGGGCTTCGCCAAGTTGGGTGATCAGCGCCGGCAGGGTTTCGAGCACCACGTGGCTGACGTTGCCGCGTACCAGCTTGAGCAGGTGATAGTGCTTTTCGACCTTGAACAGGTAACGGTAGCCGCGATCGTACTCAAGCAGTTGCTGGGCGGTATTGAATAGCGCTTCGACCCGCTGGGCGATGGCCGACGCGCGGTTGTGGCAGAAGCAACGCACCCGCAGGCGCGGCGCCGGGCGCTCGGGCACCAGGCTGTTGAGGTAGTCGCGCAAGCAATCAAGCAGCGCGTGGGGGCTGTCGTAGCGGCTGACCTGGACTTCGTTCCAGCTATTGATCATGACTTGATCGAGGGTCAGCACCAGGTTTTCCCGCACCCCTGCGTAACTCAGCGAGTCGGTGCGCTCGGTGGTCATGAGGATGTTCAGGTCGCGATGGTGACCAAGCGGGTCGACCCCGACATTGACCATCAACAGCACTTCGGCCGGCACGCTGGGCAGCAGCAATTGTTCGTCGCTGACGTCGCTGTGCGCCAGATCGATGCTTTGTTGCAGGCTGCCGAGCAGGTTGAACAGCTCGAATTCGGTCAGGTCGCTGGTGCCGGGGTGCAAGGCCATGCGCGTGCTGCTGTCGATCACGCCGTTGCGGTGGCTCCAGGCGAGCAGCTCGATCAGCTCGCGGCTGCGTTTGAGTGGGGAGAAGTGCTCCCACTCCTGAGTGCCCAGATTGCCCGTAAAGATCGCCCATTGGGTCTGACCGGGTTCGCGCTTGTTGGGCGATTGCACCAGGGTGAGGGTGTCTTCGGCCAAGTCCGGGGCGATGCCGGGGTTGATGTGTTCGATCTTGCCGGCGCGGCGCTCGAAGGCGGCGTACAGGCGCCGGCCAAGGATATTCATGTCGCGCCGATCGGTGGGCGTGCCCATCGGCTGGTTGCGAGCGAACTGGGTGAGGAAGCGGTAGCTGTAGTTGAGTTCGTTGATCAGTGCGCGGCGCTCGCTGCCCACCTGGCGGACCTTCCACTGGGTGCGGCTGTCGAGCAGCATCAGCTGACGTTCGTCCCACTGCCATTCGGTGGTGAGTTTCTCCAGCACCTGGCGTTGCCACCCCTGGCTGCGCAAGCGCGCCGGGCCGCTGAGCTTCTTGTTGACCTTGAGGTAGAACGCACGGCGCACCAGTTCCAGGCGCTGGGGTTCGTTGCGGGCCAGCAGGTATTCCTCGATGCGGCGGTAGACCATCACGTAGGGGTCGAATTCGTCGAGGTCGAGCTGGCGGCTGAACACCGCTTGCTTGAAGCGCAGGCTCAGGCACTGCACGTGTGGATGCTCGCTGGCGTAGACCTCGGTCAGCAGCAGCTTGAGCACCGATTTGTAGGGCGAGTCGATGCCTTTGTACAGTTGCCACAGGCCTGCACCGATGAACTCGCCCGGTGGAATGTGCGCCATGTGGCCCAGATCGAGCACTTCGTTCTCGCGGATGAAGCGCTTGGACAGCAGCGTGTGGGTGTACTCGGCGTAGCGAGACTCTTCGTACACGGGCACCAGCCACCACAACGGCGTGCGTCCGGCCATCCAGATGGCGGTGCGGTAGAACTCGTCGAGCAGCAGGTAATGCTGAGTGCTGCCGCAGTTTTCCGAGCTCAGGGCGTCATCGCGTTCGCCTTGGGCAAAGCGTTCGCTGTCGATCAGAAAAAAATGCGCTTCGGCGCCCTGGCTCTCGGCCCAGACCTCCAGCAGCGTGCATTTGCGTGTCAGTTCGTCTTTGCCCTGAGCGCTGAGGCTGGCGTCATGGCAGACCCACATGTCCATGTCGCTGTTTTCGGTTTGCGCCAGAGTACCCAGGCTGCCCATCAGGAACAGCCCGAGAATCGGCCGTGGCAGATTGCCCTGGCGGGTCTTGTAGGAGAACGAGCGGGTCAGGCGCTGGGCTTCGGCCAGCACGTCGTCTTCGGGCTCATAGGTGGAGATGCCGGCGGGTGTGGAGCCGGAGACATAGCCAGGGAGCAACGGGTGATTGACGTGGAAGAACAGCGGCAGCAGCTTGAGCACGGCTTGCTGGCGACCCGAGAAACCTTCGAGCGCGCGTTCCATCCGTCCCTGGTTGATGTCCAGGAAACGTTTGCGCAGCTGGCTGAGGACCTTGCGGTCGATCCCCTGATCCAGATCGGGGCGAATTTCGTCGTTGCGCGTCATTTAACACTCAAAATCACCCCGGCCGGGTGTGATAGCGGGGGGCTCTGAGCGGGTTATCGGCGTGATCGGCAGGATGTTGAGGGTTAAATGGTGGTTTACGCTACGGACCTGTGGGAGCGGGCTCTGGCCGCGAAGGCGTCGGCAGGCGCACCACATCGAGCTATTCGCCGCCGGATGCGCAAGCCCACTTCCACAGGGATTTGTTCAGGGCTGGGGTATCAGGCCGCCTGGGGCAGCTTGAGGATATCGAGCAGCGACTGCGCGTGCTCGGCGGCGAGGATGCCGCGGCTCGTGAGGTAGCCACCGTCCTGGAGGGTGATGAGTTCTTTGTCGTGAAGGCGCTGCGCGGCGGCAATTGCCTGGGGTGCGGCGATGTGGTGGATTTTCAGCCCTTCCTGAGTATTGCCGAGATTGAACAGGGCAAGGATTTCCAGTTCGGCGATCAGTTCGGTGGAGTAGGACATAGACAGAGGCGCTCCAGGACTATTGTTATGGACGCGGCAATGCGGGCCGCGGCAACCCCGACTGGTAGCAGCGGGGTTTTTCAAGTGTAGTCAGGCTCTGGAAGTTCTGCCCGGTTTGCAGTGTCGGAATGTTTCAGTCGCGCTCGGGGGGCAGTTCCGGGAGGGCGCGCAGGGCGGTTTCGTACCACTGCGTATCGAACGGGCGGTCGGCGTCGAGCATGGCGTCGATCTCGTAGGCCAGCACGTGAGCCATCAATTCGACGATGTCGTCATGGGCATAGCCGACCAGCGTGAGCTTGTTGTAGGTGGCCTTGGCCGCTGCCGGCTCGCCGCTCTCCAGCTGGTTCTCGATGGCTTGAGTGAGGGTAGATTCAACGAATTGCTCTTCGTCGTCCTGGTTGATGTCGTTCGCTTCGCTCATGGGCGTAGCCTCCATAAAGGGGATTGGCGAGGGGCGATCCCCCTCGCCGCAAGGGTATCAACGGGCGGCGAGCAACGCCTGGCCACGCACGACGGCCGCCTTGACCTGCGCCGGGGCGGTGCCGCCGATGTGGTCACGGGCGTTGACCGAGCCTTCGAGCGTCAGCACGGCGAATACGTCCTGCTCGATCTGGTCGCTGAAGCGGCGCAGTTCCTCGAGGCTCATTTCCGCCAGGTCCTTGCCGCTCTCGACGCCATATTTCACGGCGTGGCCAACGATTTCGTGGCAATCGCGGAACGGCAGGCCACGGCGCACCAGGTAGTCGGCGAGGTCCGTGGCGGTGGAGAAGCCGCGCAGCGCCGCTTCACGCATGATCGCGTGCTTGGGTTTGATGGCCGGGATCATGTCTGCAAACGCGCGCAGCGAGTCGCGCAGGGTGTCGGCGGCGTCGAACAGTGGTTCCTTGTCTTCCTGGTTGTCCTTGTTGTAGGCCAGGGGCTGGCCTTTCATCAGAGTCAGCAGGCCCATCAACGCGCCGAACACGCGGCCGCTCTTGCCGCGGACCAGCTCGGGGACGTCGGGGTTTTTCTTTTGCGGCATGATCGAGCTGCCGGTGCAGAAGCGGTCCGGCAGGTCGATGAACTGGAACTGGGCGCTGGTCCACAGCACCAACTCCTCGGAAAAGCGCGACAGGTGCATCATCGCCAGGCTGGCGGCGGCGCAGAATTCGATGGCGAAGTCGCGATCCGAGACGCCGTCCAGCGAGTTGCCGCTGACGGCCTCGAAGCCCAGCAGCTTGCAGGTCAGCTCGCGGTCGATCGGGTAGGTGGTGCCGGCCAGCGCGGCGCTGCCCAGAGGCATGCGGTTGGCGCGCTTGCGGCAGTCGACCAGGCGCTCGTAGTCGCGGCTGAGCATCTCGAACCACGCCAGCAGGTGGTGCCCGAACGTTACCGGCTGTGCGGTCTGCAGGTGAGTGAAGCCCGGCATGATGGTCGCGGCCTCACGTTCGGCCTGCTCCAGCAGGCCCTGCTGCAGGCGGGTGATTTCGCTGAGGATCAGGTCGATTTCGTCGCGCAGCCACAGGCGGATGTCGGTGGCGACCTGGTCATTGCGGCTGCGCCCGGTGTGAAGTTTCTTGCCGGTGATGCCGGTGCGGTCGGTCAGGCGCGCTTCGATGTTCATGTGCACGTCTTCGAGGTCGACGCGCCATTCGAAGCGGCCGGCCTTGATTTCCGCCTCGATGGTGTTGAGGCCGTCGATGATGGTATCGCGCTCGGCGTCGGTCAGTACGCCAACGCTGGCAAGCATCGTTGCGTGGGCGATGGAGCCCATGATGTCGTGGTGATACAGACGCTGGTCGAAGTTGACGGAGGCGGTGAAGCGGGCGACGAAGGCGTCGACGGGTTCACTGAAGCGGCCGCCCCAGGACTGATTGGTCTTGTCTGTGCTCATGAAAACGCTCGTTGAAGGCGTGAACGGGAAATTGCCCGCAATAATAACAGGGTTGCCAGGCAGTTCGGCGTCGGCTTATCTGAACGCTTTGCGCATCAGGGGATGATCACGATCAGCCTGTGGGGGGCTGTTGTTGCGCTACTTTATATCTGCAGGGGAGACGGCATTGGCGAAACGATATTTATCGATTGAGCAATATCGTCTCGGCGAGCGTCTACAGTAGGACTGGGGGCGACACAATTCCCGATGACCTGCCGATCCCGCAGCTAACCTTACAACCGTTGTTGGAAATGCGCTGATTCCGGCGTAGCCCCGCGCTTCGAAGGCGGACTGGTCAGCGTCGAAGCCGATTACCAAGGGGGAGAGTTCATATTGAGCATCAGCAATCCCTATGACGAAGCCTCCGTGCGGCACGTTTGCGGCGGCACGCATCAGGCGCTGGAGAACATTGGTGCGCGACTTGCGGCACTTTTTGGGCTCCGGGCGAGTCTGAGCGTGGATCACCGTGACGGTCGATATAACACTTGTCTACGTTACCCATGTGCAAGACTCACGCAGGAATCCAGCGCTCTATGAATGTCCTGATCGTTGACGACGAACCCCTTGCCCGCGAGCGTTTGAGCCGATTGGTCGGCGACCTTGAGGGCTATAGTGTCATGGAGCCGGGCGCCGGAAACGGCGATGAAGCCTTGACCATGATCGACTCACTCAAGCCCGATGTGGTGTTGCTCGATATCCGCATGCCCGGGACCCTCGACGGTCTGCAGGTGGCGGCCCGCCTGTGCGAGCGCGATGCGCCGCCTGCGGTAGTGTTCTGCACCTCCGACGACGAGTTCGCGCTGGATGCGTTTCAAGTCAGCGCCGTGGGCTATCTGGTCAAACCAGTGCGCTCCGAGTTGCTGCTCGAGGCCTTGAAAAAGGCGGAGCGCCCCAACCGGGTACAGTTGGCCGCACTGACCCGTCCGGCGGCAGAGACCGGTAACGGACCGCGTACCCACATCAGTGCTCGCACCCGCAAGGGCATCGAGCTGATTCCATTGGATCAGGTGATCTATTTCATCGCCGATCACAAGTACGTGACCCTGCGCCATGAGGGCGGTGAGGTGTTGCTCGACGAGCCGTTGAAGGCGCTGGAAGACGAGTTCGGTGATCGTTTCGTGCGTATTCACCGCAATGCCTTGGTGGCTCGTGAGCGTATCGAGCGTTTGCAGCGCACGCCTCTGGGGCACTTCCAGTTGTATCTCAAGGGCCTCAATGGTGACGCCTTGATCGTCAGCCGCCGGCATGTGGCGGGTGTGCGCAAGATGATGCAGCACCTGTGAGTTGAAGATTGCCTTCGTGGGCAAGCCTTGCTCCCGCAGAGGTACGACTCAGGGAGTGCGGGCTATGTGGGAGCGAGGCTTGCCCGAAGAGGCCGGAGCTGCCGCACGTGTCCACGAGCCAGCTCACTGAAAATGCTATGATTGCGGTCTTTACCCTGTACGGACCGACTCATGTCTCTTCGCCCCATCCGCATCGCCACCCGCAAGAGCGCTCTCGCGTTGTGGCAGGCCGAATACGTCAAGGCACGCCTGCAAGAGGCTCATCCCGGCATCGAGGTGACTCTGGTGCCGATGGTCAGTCGCGGCGACAAGCTGCTCGACTCGCCGCTGTCGAAAATTGGCGGCAAGGGCCTGTTCGTCAAGGAGCTCGAAAACGCCCTGCTGGACAACGAAGCCGATATTGCCGTGCACTCGATGAAAGACGTGCCGATGGACTTTCCCGAAGGCCTCGGACTTTTTTGCATCTGCGAACGTGAAGATCCACGCGATGCCTTCGTTTCCAACACCTATGCCAGTCTCGAGGCGCTGCCTCTGGGCGCTATCGTCGGCACTTCGAGCCTGCGTCGCCAGGCGCAGCTGCTGGCCCGCCGCCCCGATCTGGTCATCCACTTCTTGCGTGGCAACGTCAATACCCGTCTGGCCAAGCTCGATGCTGGTGAGTACGACGCCATCATTCTTGCCGCCGCCGGCTTGATCCGCCTGGGCTTTGCCTCGCGAATCGCCCATAACCTCAGCGTCGAACACAGCTTGCCAGCGGGCGGGCAGGGCGCAGTGGGCATCGAATGCCGCAGCGCCGACACCGATGTGCATGCTCTGCTGACACCGTTGCATCACGATGATACCGCCGCGCGGGTCATTGCAGAGCGCGCCATGAACAAGCACCTCAATGGTGGCTGCCAGGTGCCGATCGCCTGCTACGCGGTGCTTGAGGGCTACAGCTTGTGGCTGCGCGGCCTGGTCGGCCAGCCCAGCGGCACCCTGACCTTGAGCGCCGATGCGCGTGCGCCGCGTAGCGATGCCGAAGCGTTGGGAATCCAGGTGGCCGAGCAGCTGCTGGCCCAGGGCGCGGCCGAGATTCTGCGCGACGTCTATGGCGAGGCAAGTCCCGAGTGACGGCCTGGCGTCTGCTGCTGACCCGGCCCGCGCAGGAGTCCGCCGCCCTGGCGCGGGCGCTCGAGCAGGATGGTGTTTTCAGTAGCAGTTTGCCGCTGTTGCACATCGAGCCGCTGCCGGTGACCGCTGCGTTGCGCGAGCCGATTGCCCACCTTGATCGCTATGCGCTGGTCATCGTGGTCAGCAAGCCGGCCGCGCGCCTTGGTCTCGAGCTGCTGAATCAGCGGGTACCTGGGGCGCGGCCTTTATGGTTCGCTGTCGGCGCTGGCACCGCGCATGTTCTCAACGAGCAGGGCCTGGAGGTACAGTTTCCTGCCGAGGGTGACGACAGCGAGGCATTGCTGCGCCTCCCTGCGCTGCTGTCGCAACTTGACCAGCCAGCGCCGCGCGTGCTGATCTTGCGCGGCGAAGGTGGCCGCGAGTGGCTCGCCGAGCAACTGCGAGCGCGTGGCGCGACGGTCGACTATCTGCAACTCTATCGTCGCCACCTGCCGACCTACGCCATCCACACCCTGCGCCAGCGTATCGAGGTGGAACGCTTGAACGGCGTGGTGGTCAGCAGTGGGCAGGGTTTTGCTAACCTGCTGCAGTTGGCCGCCGATGATGCGCCCCTATTGCTCGGCTTGCCGTTGTTCGTGCCCAGCGCGCGTGTTGCAGCCATCGCTGCTGCCGCGGGCGCAGCCAACGTGATCAACTGTGCTGGTGCTAGCGCCCTGGCCCTGCGCGAGGCGCTGCGACAGCGCCCGGCGCCGGGGTCGGCTACCACTGACAAGAACGCCTAATACAAAGGATGGATACGTGAGCGAAACAGTCTTGCCCAAAGAAGCACCCGCGCCTGAGGCGCCACTGACTCCACCTGTGGACAAACCCGCACGCAGCGGTACGGCGATTGCGGTGTTGGCGCTGTTGGTTGCCGCCGCAGGCGTCGCGGTGGGTGGCTGGGGCGTCTGGCAAGTGCGTCATCTTGAGGCTGGCCATCAATCGCAATCCGCGCAGATCGAAACTCTGACCGCGCAATCGCAGGTCCTCAAGCAGGGCGAGCAGGCGCTGGATACGCGCTTGTCCCAACTGCCGCCGGCGGCCGAGCTGGAAGAGCGTCGGCGGCTGGTCGCGCAGTTGCAGGGCGATCAGCAGCGCTTGAGTCAGCGTCTTGAAAGCGTGGTCGGGGCCAGTCGCAAAGATTGGCGCCTGGCCGAGGCCGAGCACCTGGTGCGCCTGGCCAGCCTGCGTCTGTCGGCCCTGCAGGATCTCAACAGCGCTCGCGCACTGGTGCTGGGTGCCGATGAGATTCTTCGTGAGCAGGACGACCCTGCCGCTTTCGCGGCCCGTGAGCAGTTGGCCAAGAGCATGGCCGCGCTGACCAGCGTGCAGCAGCCGGACCGCACCGGGTTGTTCCTGCAACTGGCAGCGCTGCGTGAACAGAGCGCGCAGCTGTCAGTGCTCGCGCCTGAATTCCAGGCTGCAGCCCAGGCCCCGGCGCTGGATGACGAGAGCGCTGGTTTCGCCCACTGGCGCCAATGGTGGCGGACGATTTCCGGATTCTTCCGGATTGATTTCAAGCCGGATGACAACATCCGTCCGCTGCTGGCCGGGCAGAGCCTGCAACAAGTGCGCCTGGCTTTGAGCCTGGCGCTGGAGCAGGCGCAATGGGCCGCGCTCAACGGCCAGGGCCCCGTTTATACCCAGGCTCTGGATCAGGCGCGCAGCCTGGTCGCTAGCAGCTTCAATCAGGACAACACCCAAGCCCGCTCGTTGCTGGCGCGGGTCGATGAGCTCAAGGCGCAGCCGGTGACCATTGATGTTCCTGACCTGAGTGCCAGCCTGGCTGCTCTGCAGGCCTATATGGCGCAGCGGCACACCCCTGTGGAAGGCGCCAAGGCGCCAGCTGAGCCGGGGGCTACGCCATGAAGCGACTGTATGTGATCCTGGTGGTGGCCATCGCCCTGGCGATGGTGCTGGGCCTGGGTATCTCCCAGAGCCCGGGTTACATCTTGATCGACTACCCCCATGTGTTCCGTTACGAATCGGGTATCTGGTCGACCTTGGCGGCGCTATTGGCGCTGTGTCTGGTGCTGTTCGTGCTGGGCCTGCTGCTGCGCGCGCTGGCCACTTCGACCGGGCTGGTCAATCCCTGGTCGCGGCGCAATCGTTCGCGGCGCGTGCAAAGCGCTATCGAACAAGGCCAGCTGGACCTTGCCGAGGGTCGCTGGAGCAGTGCCGAAAAGCATCTGCAACGGGCCGCCGAGGCTGAGCCGCAGCCATTGCTGTATTACCTAGGCGCCGCGCGAGCCGCCAATGAACAGGCCCGTCATGCCGAGAGCGATGCATTGCTTGAACGCGCCCTGTTGCGTCAACCGCAGGCCGAGCTGGCTATCGCCCTGAGCCATGCTCAGCTGCAGATCGACCGTGGCGACAGTGACGGTGCCTTGCAGACCCTGCAGGCCATGCACGAGCGCCATCCACGCAATGTGCAAGTGCTGCGTCAGTTGCAGCGCCTGCATCAGCAGCGCGGCGAGTGGCCGGCGTTGATTCGCTTGCTGCCCGAGTTGCGCAAGGACAAGGCTTTGCCCGTGGCCGAACTGGCCGAGCTGGAGCGTCGCGCCTGGGGCGAGAATCTATCCTTGGCAGCCGTGCAACCGGGTGCCAGAGAAGAGGGGCTGGCGGCTTTGCACAGCGCCTGGCAGGAGTTGAGTTCGGGCCAGCGTCAGGAGCCGGCGCTGGTTCTGGCCTATGCCGAGCAGTTGCGTCAGCTCGGTGCGCAGGTCGAGGCGGAGGAAGTCCTGCGTCAGGCCCTCAAGCGTCAGTACGACAGCCATCTGGCACGCCTCTACGGGCTGGTGCGTGGTGCCGATGCAAGCAAGCAGTTGCAGAGCGCCGAAGCATGGCTCAAGCAGCATCCGGATGATTCCAGTCTGTTGCTGACACTGGGCCGACTCTGCCTGCAAAACCGCCTGTGGGGCAAGGCTCGGGATTATCTGGAAGCCAGCCTGCGCCTGCAACGCAACCCCGAAGCCTGCGCCGAGCTTGCCCGGCTGTTGGCACAATTGGGTGATACCCAAGGCAGCAATCAGCTGTTCCAGGAGGGGCTTGGATTGCTGGATGAGCGTTTGCTGGCCGCGCCACTTCCCGAGTTGGCGAGGAGCTGAGCCGGATCTATGGGAGGGCTTTTGGGCCCTTTCGCGGGCAAGCCTTGCTCTCGCGGTGTCCACAGCGCCTGAGTCGTACACCGGTATGAGCAAAGGTTGCCCGCGAAGAGGGCCTGAGCGACAAAGCAAATCTTGCAGCCATGCGTTGTTGCACATTCGCTGAACTTTGAAGCGTTTTCAGAATTGTCTTAACTGCGTCGTCTTGAAAGCCGGACGACCTTTACTCTACCGTGGCAACTTGTCTTTTCCGATATCGGGTTTGCCATGATTCTGGCTCGTTCGCGTTCCATGTTCCTGTTGGCGTTTTTCGCCTCGATGTCGATCATGGGCGCCGCGCTGTATCTTGAATACGAAGTTGGCCTGCAACCCTGTTCGCTGTGCATCGCGCAGCGATTTTTCGTGGTGGTATTCGGTGTGTCCTGCCTGGCGGCTGCGGTACATTTTCCGCGCACCCGGGGCATCCGTGTCTATTCCGCCATCGCCCTGCTCAGCGCTGTACTCGGTGGCTTTGCCGCGACGCGGCAGTTGTGGCTGCAGGACCACGCCGATATATCGGCACTGACCTGCCACCCCGGTCTGTGGCAGATGCTGCAACACGCGCCGCTCCTGCAAACCCTGAAGGTGCTGGCACTGGGCACGCCCGATTGTGGCTCCGTCACCTGGACTCTGCTGGGCTTGAGCCTTCCCGAGTGGAGTCTGCTGGGTTTTAGCGGGCTGGGAGCGTTCGCGGTCATCCAGCTATTGCATCGCTGATGCGTCAGATGGCGGTGTCGGCGCCAGGGCAGTGGATAAAACACTTGTATGAACTTAGTCGCATGCGTACCTTGAAGCCACTGCCGTGCGGGCATAATCTCCCTGCACGCGCCCAAGAAATCAGGCTGTCGAGTGCTGCTTCTTGCGTCGGGCTTTCGGCCCAAGGTCGCATCGAACGGGCAGCACCTCCCAAGGGAAAATCATCATGTTGGAAAGTTGCAAGAATGCTCAGGAACGCTGGGGCGGGGTTCATTTGCTTATCGACCGTTGGTTGAACGAGCGTGAAGAACTGGTCAAGGCGTATCGCGAACTGGAAGCCAAGTCCGATACCCTCGGCGCGGATCATCAGGTACTGCTGACGTTCTGCGAGGCACTCGTCGATTACTGCTCCGCCGGGCATTTCGAGGTTTACGAACAGCTCAATAGCGAAGCCAAGGCCTTCGGTGACGAGCGTGGTCTGGAGTTGGCGGATCAGTATTACCCGCGTATCAACGCGATCACCGAGAAGGCCATGGCCTTCAACGATCACTGCGATAATGGCGACTGGTCCCATGCCGATGAAGTGGCTGCCGAGCTCAAGGCATTGGGTGGTTTGCTGCACGAGCGTTTCGAGCTTGAAGACTTGTTGATCGAGGTGCTGCACACCTCGCACAAGGAAGCCGTTGCAGTGCCGCAGTAAGCGGTCGGCAGGCCGGGAGTCAATCCCTTCCCGCCAGGGGTGTTTCACGTATCAGTCGGCGACGCCCAGCAGTTCTATCTCGAAAGTCAGTGGGGTGTAAGGCGCGATCACATCGCCCGCACCCTGCGCGCCATAGGCCAGCGCCGACGGTATCACCAGCCGCCACTTGGCCCCTACCGGCATCCCCTCCATCCCATCGCGCCACCCTTCGATCACACTGTCGAGTCGGAACCATTGCGGTTGCGAGTTCTCGTCGAACACGCTGCCATCCGGCAGCATCCCTTTATAGGTGACCTGCACGCGCCCGCTGGCTTTGGCGGCGTTGCCATTCCCTGCTTTCAGTTCGGTGATCAGGATGCCATTGGGCAGGGCTCGCACGCCTGGCTTGGCTTTTTCGGCAGTCAGAAAATCATGCTCGGCGCTCAGGGCTTTTTCACTTTGCGGTTGCGCGCTGCTGGCCGCGACCTGAGCGTCGTGCTCGGTGAGAATCTGCTCGATACGTTCCTCGCTCAACGCCAGTGGCTCACCCTTGTAGGCTTGGCGCAACCCCTCGATCAGGGCGTCGAGTTGCAGTCCAGGTACCTCGTCATGCAAGCGCGAGCCGAGGCTGGCGCCGAGGCTGTAACCAAGATCGTGGGGGCTGGTGGTCGGCACTGGCTCGGCGGCGTGGGCCATGGTGGTGAGCAGGCAAAGCGGTAACCAAATCCGGTGTTGCATGGGCACTCTCCACGTTCGAATAATCGTGATTATGCCAGTGCCCGATGTCCCTGCGCAGATGCTCTTTGAAACATTGGCGCAAGCAGCGCCTCTTGCTTATGCAACGTAGCGCCGGATGTGCTGTCAATATGCCCTAGCGGCTGTGGCTTGAGAGGGCTAGTATGGGCCGCATTCACGTCAGCCAGGAGGTAAACCATGTCGGCCAGTAAGAAGCCTGTAAATACTCCGTTGCATTTGCTCCAACAGCTTTCGAGCAGCTTGCTCGAGCATTTGGAAAGTGCCTGCTCCCAGGCATTGGCTGATGCCGAGAAGTTGCTTGCCAAGTTGGAAAAACAACGAGGAAAGGCTCAAGAAAAACTCCACAAATCGCGCACCAAACTGCAAGACGCTGCCACTGCCGGTAAAGCCAAGGCGCAGACCAAGGCCAAGGGCGCTGCTGCCGAGCTCGAGAAACTGCTGGACGCACTGCAGGCTCGTCAGGCAGAGACCCGTCACTACATCGTTCAGCTCAAGCGCGACGCTCAGGATAGCCTGAAGCTCGCTCAAGGCGTGGGCAAGGTCAAGGAGGCTGCCAGCAAAGCGTTAGCCAGCCGTCCTGCTTCCAAGCCGGCGACTACCAAGGCAAGAAAGGCTGCTAAGCCTGCGGCTAAAGCGGCGGCCAAATCGGCTGCAGCCAAGCCTGCTGCAAAACCTGCGGCTGCCAAGGCTGCGGTCAAGGCCCCTGCCAAGACTGCTGCTGCGAAATCGGCTGCCAAACCCGCTGCTGCCAAACCTGTCACCCGGGCTGCTGCGAGCAAGGTCGCTGCCAAGCCTGCCGTCAAAGCTGGCGCTTCGACCGCCAAGCCTGCTGCCAAACCGACCGCGGCCAAAGCTGCCAGTGCAGTCAAGCCGGCCGCTAAAGCCAGGCCTGCAACTGCAGCCAAATCGACTGCTGCAAAACCAGCTGCCGCCGCTAAATCGACCGCTGCTGCGAAACCAGCTTCCGCCGCCAAGTCGACCGCTGCTGCGAAACCAGCTGCCGCCGCCAAGTCGACCGCTGCTGCGAAACCAGCTGCCGCCGCCAAGTCGACCGCTGCTGCGAAACCAGCTGCCGCCGCCAAATCGACCGCTGCTGCGAAACCAGCTGCCGCCGCCAAGTCGACCGCTGCTGCGAAACCAGCTGCCGCCGCTAAATCGACCGCTGCAGCAAAACCAGCCACTGCCGCCAAGCCTGCCACCGCTGCCAAACCAGCACGCACGCCAGCAGTGAAAAAACCAGCCGCTGCGAAGCCAGCTGCCAAAACCGGTACGTCGGCACCCGCTGCAGTCAGCAAGCCGGAATCGGCACCTGCCAGCCCGGCACCGTCCGCTGCATCGACATCCGTCGCCGCACCGGCAACCAGCGCCGCCACACCTTCGAGCGCTTCCTAAGCGTCGGGCACTGCGGCGCGCAGTCGACCCAGCGCGCCGCGGTCGTCCATCTTCGCCGCCGGGCTTTTCGGTTCCGGCAGCAAGGCTTCCAGCCATGACTTCGGTTGAGCGGTTGCAGGCCAGTCTTCGCAGAGTCGTGCCAGCCGCTCAAGCAATATCTTCTCCGCTTGCAATTCCAGCCCCTTCACCGTCTCGCGCAACTGCGCCAGCTGGCTATCGTGCCGTGCGACTTCGCGCCACCGCCGACGCAAGCCCCGTAACGGCTCGACAACGGCAGCGGACCATTCCTGCGCCAGGGTTTCCAGCATCGCCAAGCGCTCAGGGGTGCAGGCCACCGAGCGCCGTTCTAGCCAGGCCCCACAGAGCAGCAGGCACACGTTGGCGCCCAGATCGTCCTGCAAGGCCAGGCAGTCCTCGGTCACGCCGGGGCATTGATAAAGCGAGACCGCAAAGGTCCATAGATCAGCTTGCATAGCAGTGCCCGCGCCAGTTGCCGACGAAGCTGGTAGACTCCGCCGCCATTATGATCCGAATTCAGAACCTCACTTTACAGCGTGGCCCGCAACGTCTGCTAGAAGACGCCGAGCTGACCCTGCACGCCGGCCATAAAGCCGGCCTGATCGGTGCCAACGGCGCCGGCAAATCCACCTTGTTCGCCCTGTTGCGCGGCGAGTTGACGCCCGATGGCGGTAGCTGCGACCTGCCGGCGGACTGGCGGATCGCACACATGCGCCAGGAAATCGAAACCCTGGACCGCATCGCCGTCGACTACGTACTCGACGGCGACCTGTACCTGCGTCAGGTACAGCGCGACCTGCTGGCGGCCGAAAGCGCCCAGGACGGCAGCGCCCTGGCGCGCCTGCACGCCGAGCTCGACAGCGCCGACGGCTACACGGCCGATGCCCGCGCACGCAAGCTGCTGGCCGGCCTTGGCTTTACCAACGAGCAGATGGACCGACGCGTCGGCGACTTCTCCGGTGGCTGGCGCATGCGCCTGAACCTGGCCCAGGCGCTGATGTGCCCGTCCGACCTGCTGCTGCTCGACGAACCCACCAACCACCTGGATCTCGATGCGATTCTGTGGCTCGAAGACTGGCTGAAGAATTATCCGGGCACCTTGCTGCTGATTTCCCACGACCGGGATTTCCTCGATGCCGTGGTCGATCACATCGCCCATATCGAACAGTGCAAGATGACCGTCTACCGTGGCGGCTATTCAGCTTTTGAACGCGCCCGTGCCGAGCGTCTGGCCCAGCAACAACAGGCCTACGACAAGCAGCAGGCGCAGCGCGCGCACATGGAAAAATACATCGCCCGCTTCAAGGCCCAGGCCACCAAGGCGCGGCAGGCCCAGAGCCGCATCAAGGCACTGGAACGGATGGAAGAACTGTCGGCTGCGCATGTCGATTCGCCGTTCGATTTTGTGTTTCGTGAATCGCAGAAAATCTCCAGCCCGCTGCTGGATCTGTCCGAAGGCCGCCTGGGTTATGGCGACAAGACCATCCTCGAGAAGGTCAAGTTGCAGCTCACTCCTGGTGCCCGCATAGGGCTGCTGGGGCCAAATGGCGCCGGCAAGTCGACCCTGATCAAGAACCTCGCCGGCGAACTCGAGCCCCTCAGCGGTCGCCTGGTGCGCGGCGAGAACCTGACGGTGGGTTACTTCGCCCAGCATCAACTGGACTCGCTGGACAGCAAGGCAAGCCCCTTGCTGCACCTGCAGCGCCTGGCTCCCAGCGAGCGCGAGCAGACGCTGCGCGATTTCCTCGGCGGTTTCGACTTCCGCGGCCCGCGCACCGATGAGCCGGTGCTGAATTTCTCCGGTGGCGAAAAGGCTCGTCTGGCCTTGGCGCTGATCGCCTGGGAGCGGCCCAACCTGCTGCTGCTCGACGAACCGACCAACCACCTGGATCTGGAAATGCGCCTGGCTTTGACCATGGCGCTGCAGGAATTCAGCGGCGCGGTGCTGGTGGTTTCTCACGATCGGCACTTGCTCAAGAGCACCACCGACGATTTCCTGTTGGTGGCCGATGGCAAGGTCGAGCCCTTCGATGGCGATCTCGACGATTACGCGCGCTGGCTGGTGGACTACCGCCAACGCAATGCGCCAGCCAGCAGTGCGCTGGTCAATGCCGACAAGACCGACAAGAAGGCTCAGCGCCAGGCTGCCGCCGCGTTGCGCCAGCAATTAGCCCCGCACAAGCGTCAGGCCGACAAGCTGGAGCAAGAGCTCGGTACCGTGCACGAGCAGTTGGCCAAGATCGATGCGCGCTTGGGCGACTCCGACGTCTATGAGCCCGGGCAGAAAGACGAACTGCGGGACCTGCTGGCGCGACAGGCCAAGTTCAAGGTGCGTGAGGGCGAATTGGAAGAAGCCTGGATGGAAGCCCTCGAATTGCTGGAAAGCATGCAGGCGCAGCTGGAAGCACTGTCCTGACAGTCGACACCAGCGCCAGGCTCGATTAACGTCCCCTTGTAGCAAGGGGGCTTGCCCCCGAAATAGTCCACCCCAAACCTGAGGCGCATCATGACACTACACGTCTGGCTGGCTTTCTTCGCGGCATGCTGGGTCATCAGCCTGTCGCCTGGCGCTGGGGCGATCGCCTCGATGTCGAGCGGGCTGCAGCACGGTTTCTGGCGCGGCTACTGGAACACCTTGGGCTTGCAGCTGGGCCTGATTGCCCAGATCGCAATCATCGCCGCGGGCGTCGGCGCTGTGCTGGCCGCCTCGGCCACCGCCTTTACCTTGATCAAATGGTTCGGCGTGCTCTATCTCCTTTACCTGGCCGTCAAGCAATGGCGGGCGTTGCCCCATGACCTGAGCGCCGATGCGTCGGTGAAGGCGGCGGGCAGGCCGCTGACGCTGGTTGGTCGCGGGTTTCTGGTCAACATCAGCAATCCCAAGGCGCTGGTGTTCATGCTGGCGATCCTGCCGCAGTTCATCGATCCCCAGGCGCCGTTATTGGCGCAGTACCTGACCATTGGCGTGACCATGGTGGCGGTGGATTCGGTGGTGATGGCGGGTTACACCGGGTTGGCGTCCAAGGTCCTGCGTTTGCTGCGCACGCCTCGCCAGCAGCAACGCATGAACCGCACCTTCGCAGGGCTGTTCATCGCCGCAGCGACCTTTCTCGCCACCCTGCGCCGAGTGCCCGTCTAGGGCTGCATCTGGGTGTAATGCTCGACCATGAAGTCGACGAACGCGCGGACCTTGCCCGGCAGGTGTCGGGCATGGGGATAAAGCACGTGATAGTGGCGATCGCCCAAGGTGTACTGGGGCAATACCCGGATCAACCGTCCCTCGCGCAGATCGGCCTTGACCGTGGTAAAGGTGAAGGCGGCAATGCCTGCGCCGGCCAGTGCGGCGGCGTATAGCGAGGTAATGGTGTCGGCGCGCAGGCCATTGCCGGGGCGAGTCGGTTGGGGCATGGCGTTATCGCTGTGCAGTTGCCAGTCGCTGCCACCTGAATGAGCGAGCAGGCGGTGTGCCGGCAGCGCAGCACTGTCGAGTGGTGTGCCATGGCTCTGCAGATAGTGCGGCGACGCCACCAATACCATTGGCGAGACGTCCAGCAAGCGTGACACCAGCGAGGTGTCTGCCAATGGACCGCTGATGCGCAAAGCCACATCGAAGCCCTCGGCCACTAGATCGACAAAGCGATCGGCGCACGACAGTTCCAGCTGGATCTGTGGATAACGTTGCTCGAAGGCCGGCAGCCATTGCCCCAGCTCCAGAGTGCCGACCACCAGCGGCAGGCTGACTTTGAGCCGCCCGCTGGGCTGCTGATGGTCGTTGCACAGGGCGGCAGCGGCATCGACTCGCTCGAGGATATCGACGCAAGCCGCGTAATAATCCTGGCCTGCTGCAGTCAGGCTCAGCTGCCGAGTCGTACGATTGACCAGCCGCACACCCAGTTCGGCCTCCAGCTGTTGCAGATGCCTTGAGACGGAAGAGTGGGTGGTATCCAGGCGTTCGGCGGCCGCGGAGAAGCCCTGTGCTTCGACGAGGCTGCAGAATACGCGCATGGCGTGCAGTTGGTTCATGGTGGGCTCAGCGTATCGGCAGGTTGAGGATCTGGGAAGTGGTCAAGATATCGCCAAAGGTGTCTTCCACGCTCGCCAAGGCTGCGCGATGCAGGCTGTCCTTGTCGATAGCCTCGCCGTTGAAGCGGGTGATGGCGCGGGTGGCGGAGGCGTCGGACGCTACTACCACCTTGTAGCCCAGCGGCTCGGCATCGCGCGCGGCGGCGGCGACGCACGCATGGGTCATCAGGCCGGCGACGATCACGGTGTCGATGTTGGCGGCTTTGAGGCGCTTGTCCAGATCGGTGCTGGCGAACACGCTCACTGTATTTTTCTGCAGGACTTGGTCATGGCTGCGCGGTTGCATCTGCGGATGGAATTTGACCGATTCGCCGTCGATGGCGAACACCGGTGCGCCGGCTGGAGCGACGTGCTGGATGTGGTAGACCGGGATTTCACTGCGATCGGCGTACTCGATCAGTTGGCGGGTATTGGCCAAGGCAGCATCGCCATCAGGGATGGGCATGCGCCCGGTGAAGTACTCGTTCTGGAAGTCGATGACCAGCAGGGCGGTCTTGCCGCGGTCCAGATGTTCGAGCGGGGTGGCACCAAACATGGCGCGGAGGGTCGGCTGTTCGTTGGCTAGCGCGCTGCTGGCGGCCACGGCGGACAGGACACAGGCACTGAGGAGTCGGCGGGTGAATCGGAACATGGTGGCAAGCCTCGTATAGATGGGAAGAGGCTTGAATCCTAGGGGGCGGTGGCGTGCTGGAACACAGCGCAAGCGTTACAGGATTTGTGCATGAAGTGCACAGGTAGTGGGCTACTCCGCTTTCTGCGTTTTTGCTTCTAGTTCTTTGCGTGCCACCCGCGCGGCCTTGAACCGGCGGCTTACCCACAGCAGCACACCCAGCAGAATCAGGCCACCGAGGACCCACAACTCGTATTTCTTGACGTTGCCCAATATGCCTTCGAGCAGCGCGCCGAAGTGATAGGCAGCCAGACCGAGGGCGGCCGACCAGATCAGAGCCCCCAGGCCGTTGAGCAGCAGATAGCGCCGCGGCGGATAGCCGGACAGGCCGATAGCGACCGGCATCACGGTTCGCAGCCCATAGACGAAGCGGAACCCCAACACCCACAGGTCGGGGTGGCGGCGGATGTGGTCCAGTGCGCGGTCGCCCATGGTCTGCCAGCGTGGCTTGCGCGCCAGCAACTTGCGGCCATGACGCCTGCCGAGGAAATACCACAGCTGATCACCCGCATAGCTGCCAAGAAAGGCAACCAGCATGACCATCTTGATGTCCATGTATCCACGGAAGGCCAGAAACCCGGCGAGCACCAATACGGTTTCGCCTTCGAAGAAGGTCCCCAGGAACAGTGCGAGGTAGCCGAACTCTTGCAGGAAATGTTGGAGCATTATCTGGATGCTGGCGAAATGAACGCGCAGCCTAACCCTTCAGGACGATTCGTGAAAGTGTCGAAATGTGTCTTGGCGTTAACAAGTCCTACAACCCCTATGGCAAACGTCCTACAAACAGGGGTGACTTGGGGCTGTAACCAGACCGTCATATTGACGGCCTATAACGTTAACGCCGGCCCGCCCGAGCGGGGTTCCCGCTGCCCGAGGCTCTGGCTGGGGGCGTTGCCGGGTATCGATGATCGGGATATCCGCAGCGGGCGCGATGATCAGTCGCGCCCTCACGGCGGCGCAGCAGCACTATCTGGCAGCCGACGGCTGGCACCGCTGCCGGTCGCTAAGGCGAGGGTGTTATCCTTGACCCTCACTGCATTCACACCGCGCAGGCGTAGACAGCCTCTTCATCTTTTCTTCTGTCCGCGCCGCTCAACTGACAAGAGGGCAATAATGATGCCCTTCGGGAATGCCCAATGAACAACGAGACACTCACCGAGACCGCCATGAAAGACGCCCAGCCGATCACCACGGCCGAGGTCCATGAGGTTCCTGTCGAGCACTTAGAGGCTGCAGCGCCCCCTATGGACGTTCCTGTTCCGATTCCTGCGCCGCCGCCGCCCCCGGTCATCGCTATCCCCAGCCTTGACGACAGCAGCCTGTACATCCATCGCGAGCTGTCCCAGCTGCAGTTCAATATTCGGGTTCTCGAGCAGGCACTGGACGAATCCTATCCACTGCTGGAGCGCCTGAAGTTTCTGCTGATCTTCTCCAGCAACCTCGACGAGTTCTTCGAGATCCGCGTGGCGGGGCTCAAGAAGCAGATCACCTTCGCCCGTGAACAGGCCGGTGCCGATGGCCTGCAACCGCATCAGGCGCTGGCGCGCATCAGCGAGCTGGTGCATGGGCATGTCGATCGCCAGTACGCGATCCTCAACGACATCCTGCTGCCTGAGCTCGAAAAGCATCAGGTGCGTTTCATTCGTCGTCGCCACTGGACGGCCAAGCTCAAGGCCTGGGTGCGCCGCTATTTCCGCGACGAGATCGCGCCGATCATCACGCCTATCGGCCTTGACCCGACGCACCCGTTCCCGTTGCTGGTAAACAAGAGCCTGAACTTCATCGTCGAGCTCGAAGGTGTCGACGCCTTCGGCCGCGATTCCGGGCTGGCGATCATTCCGGCACCGCGGCTGTTGCCACGGGTGATCAAGGTGCCGGAAGAGGTCGGCGGCCCGGGCGACAACTTCGTCTTCCTGTCTTCGATGATCCATGCCCACGCCGACGATCTGTTCCAGGGCATGAAGGTCAAGGGCTGCTATCAGTTCCGCCTGACCCGTAACGCCGACCTGGCGGTCGATACCGAGGACGTCGAAGACCTGGCCCGCGCTCTGCGTGGCGAGCTGTTCTCGCGCCGCTATGGCGATGCCGTGCGCCTCGAAGTGGCGGACACCTGCCCCAAGCAGCTCTCGGACTACCTGCTCAAGCAGTTCAGCCTGGCCGAAAGCGAGCTGTATCAGGTCAACGGCCCGGTCAACCTGACGCGGCTGTTCAGCATCACCGGCCTCGACAGCCATCCGGAGCTGCAATACAAACCCTTCACCCCGGCGATTCCGAAGCTGCTGCAAAACAGCGAGAACATCTTCAGCGTGATCAGCAAGCAGGACATCCTGCTGCTGCACCCATTCGAATCCTTCACGCCGGTGGTCGACCTGCTGCGCCAGGCCGCCAAGGACCCGCACGTGCTGGCTGTGCGCCAGACGCTGTACCGCAGCGGTGCCAACTCCGAGATCGTCGACGCCCTGGTCGATGCTGCGCGCAACGGCAAGGAAGTGACTGCGGTGATCGAGCTGCGGGCGCGCTTCGATGAAGAATCCAACCTGCAGATGGCCAGCCGCCTGCAGGCTGCCGGCGCGGTGGTGATCTACGGCGTGGTGGGCTACAAGACCCACGCCAAGATGATGCTCATCTTGCGCCGCGAGGGCAGCGAGATCGTTCGCTACGCGCATATGGGCACCGGCAACTATCACGCCGGCAACGCGCGGTTGTACACCGACTACAGTCTGCTGACTTCGGATGACGCGCTGTGCGAGGACGTCGGCAAGCTGTTCAGCCAGTTGATCGGCATGGGCAAGACCCTGCGCATGAAAAAACTCCTGCACGCGCCCTTCACCTTGAAGAAAGGCATGCTCGACATGATCGCCCGGGAGACGCAGTTCGCTCTGGATGGCAAGCCGGCGCACATCATCGCCAAGTTCAACTCGCTGACCGATCCGAAGATCATCCGCGCGCTGTACAAGGCCAGTCAGTCAGGGGTGAAGATCGATCTGGTCGTGCGCGGCATGTGCTGTCTGCGTCCGGGGATCGCCGGTGTGTCGCACAACATCCATGTGCGCTCGATCATCGGTCGCTTCCTGGAGCACACGCGGGTGTTCTACTTTCTCAATGGTGGCGAAGAGCAGATGTTCCTGTCCAGCGCCGACTGGATGGAGCGCAACCTCGATAAACGTGTCGAGACGTGCTTCCCGGTGGAAGGCCGCAAGTTGATCGTGCGGGTCAAGAAGGAGCTCGAAGCCTACCTGACCGACAACACCCATTCGTGGCTCCTGCAGGCCGACGGCAGCTATCTGCGCAGCACGCCGACCGGCAACCAGAATGCCCGTAGCGCCCAGGACACCTTGCTTGAGCGCTTGAGCAATCCGATCCTGCCGGTCCGCTGAGTCAACTGTGGGAGCAAGGCTTGCCCGCGAAGGCGTCCCCAGCAGCACCCAAGGTTGAGGGTGCTGCCAAGGGCCAAGCTTTGCTCCCGCAGGGGCCTGGCGCTTCAGTGGACGCTGAGGATGATGCCGACTCTGGCCAGCCACTGGGCTTCCTGCTCGAAGTCGGCCTGGGTCAGCTGGTTGTTTTCCAGCCAGCCGTCCGGGAACACCACATCCAGATGATTGCCCGCAGCCTGCAACATGACCTGGGGCATTTCCTGAGTGCCACGAATGTGGTGGAACAGGATAGCGAAGCGCAGCAGCACGCACAGACGGATCAGTTTGTCGCCGTTCTCGCCAAAGTCCGCGAACTTGTCCTTGGGGATGTTGCGCCGGTGCCCGCGTACCAGCAGGGCGAGCATTTGCTGGTCCTCACGAGAGAAGCCTGACAGGTCCGAGTGCTCGATCAGGTAGGCGCCGTGCTTGTGGTAGTGATAGTGGGCGATGTCCAGGCCGATTTCGTGGACCTTGGCGGCCCAGCTCAGCAAATCCCGCCACATCTCGTCGTCCAGGTCCCACGCCGCTGCGACTTGCTCCAGCGCGTGCAGGGCCTTGCGTTCGACGCGTTCGGCCTGATCGAGGTCGACATGGTAGCGGTCCATCAGCGAACTGAGGGTGCGCTCACGCACGTCTTCGTGATGATGACGGCCCAGCAGGTCGTAGAGCACGCCCTCGCGCAAGGCGCCTTCACAGTGGTCCATGCGCTGCAGGCTCAAGGCATCGAAAATCGCTTCGAGGATCGCCAGGCCGGCCGGGAAGATCGACCGGCGATCGGGCTTGATCCCGTCGAAGTCGATTTTCTCGATGTCTCCCAGTTTGAACAGCTTGCGTTTAAGCCACGCCAGCCCCTCGGCATTGACCTCGCCAGAGCCCTGGCCGTTAGCCTTGAGCGCCAGACCGATGGCGCGAACAGTGCCAGAGGAGCCGATGGCTTCGTCCCAGCCGATGCGATGCAGCGCGTTTTCGATGCCCATGATCTCGAGGCGCGCAGCGGTGTAAGCCTGGGCGTAACGGGCCGGGGTGATCTTGCCGTCCTTGAAGTAGCGCTGGGTGTAACTCACGCACCCCATCTGCAGGCTCTCGCGCAGCAGCGGCTCGAAACGCTGGCCAATGATGAATTCGGTACTGCCGCCCCCGATGTCGGCCACCAGGCGCTTGCCCGGAGTATCGGCGAGGGTGTGGGAAACGCCCAGATAGATCAGGCGCGCTTCTTCGCGCCCGGAGATGACTTCGACTGGGTGGCCCAGAATGCCTTCGGCGCGGCGGATGAATTCGCCACGGTTGCGCGCTTCACGCAGGGCGTTGGTGCCGACGATACGCACGGCGCCCAAGGGCAGCCCGTTGATCAGCTGGGCGAACCGCTTGAGGCAATCAAGGCCGCGTTGCATCGATTCTTCGCTGAGCTTGCGCTCGTCGTCGATGCCCGCAGCCAATTGCACCTTTTCGCCGAGGCGCTCGAGGATGCGGATTTCGCCGGAATCCGCCTTGGCCACCACCATGTGAAAGCTGTTGGAGCCCAGGTCGATAGCGGCGATCAAGGACAGGTGCTTGGCTTTACTGTGCGGCATGGTCGGAAGGTCTCGGTCGATAACCCCGTCATCGTGCCACGATCCTACCGTGGCGCCAACGACTGTCCGTACCAAGCCCTTATTGCTGGCCGATAAACGCTGCGAGTTCCGGGGTTTGGGGGTTGGCGAAAAGAATTTTCGGGTCGCCGACTTCGTGGACCTTGCCCTGGTGCATGAACACCAGCTTGTCGCCCACTTCACGTGCGAAGCGCATTTCGTGGGTGACCATGATGAGGGTCATGCCTTCGGTGGCGAGCTTGCGCACCACGGCGAGCACTTCATTGACCAGCTCCGGGTCGAGCGCCGAAGTGATTTCGTCGCACAGCAACACCTTGGGTGACATCGCCAAGGCACGGGCGATGGCGACACGTTGCTGCTGGCCGCCGGACAGGCGATCAGGGAAGGCGTCGAATTTTTCCTCCAGACCCACGCGCTGGAGCATCTCCTTGGCTAGCTCGCGAGCCTTGGCCTTGGGCACCTTCTGCACTACCTGCGGGGCGAGCATGACGTTTTCGCCCACACTCAGGTGCGGGAACAGATTGAACTGCTGGAAGATCATCCCGACCTTCTGGCGCAAGGTGCGTAAATCGGCGCGGGCGGCGTCGAGGTATTCGCCATCGACTTCGATGACCCCGTCGTTGATCGACTCCAGGCCGTTGAGGGTGCGCAGCAAGGTGCTCTTGCCCGAGCCGCTGCGGCCGATGATCGCCACCACCTGGCCCTCTTCGACGCTCAGGTCGATGCCCTTGAGCACGTGGTGGTCGCCGTAGTATTTGTGCAGGGCGGAAATTCTAAGCAGAGGCATGCAGTCTCCTTTCCAGATAGCGCGCGCTGAGGGACAGGGGGTAGCAGATAATGAAATAGCCAACGGCAACCAGCCCGTAGACCAGGAAGGGTTCGAACGTGGCGTTGGCGAGCATGCCGCCCGTCTTGGTCAGTTCGGTGAAGCCGATGATCGAGGTCACCGCAGTGCCTTTGACCACTTGCACCGAGAAACCCACGGTAGGCGCCACCGCGATGCGCAGGGCCTGGGGCAGCACCACGTAGCGCAGTTGTTCATAGCGGGTCATGGCCAGGCTCGCCGAGGCTTCCCATTGGCCGTTGTTGACCGACTCGACACAGCCGCGCCAGATCTCCGCCAGATAGGCGCTGGTGAACAGCGTCAGGGCCAGCGCGGCGGACGCCCAGGGCGATATGTCGATCCCCATCAGGCCGACGCCGAAGAACACCAGGAACAGCTGCATCAGCAGCGGAGTGCCCTGGAACAGATCGATGTAGGTGCGTGCCAGGTTGCGCCCCAGGCGGCTCTTGGAAATGCGTACCACCATCACCAGCAAACCGATGACGCTGCCGCCGATAAAAGCCACCAGCGACAGCGCGAAAGTCCATTGCAGGCCGGTGAGCAGGTTGCGCACGATGTCCCACAGGGTGAAATCCATCAGCTGCTCCTCGCGATGAAGCGCCGACCCACCCAGTTCAGCAGGATGCGGATCAGCAAGGCCATGACCAGATAGATGACGGTGGTCAGCAGATACGTCTCGAAGGCGCGGAAGTTGCGCGACTGGATGAAGTTGGCGGCGAAGCTGAGCTCCTGGGTGGCGATCTGCGAGCAGACGGCCGAGCCGAGCATGACGATGATGATCTGGCTGGTGAGGGCAGGCCAGACCTTGCCCAGCGCCGGCAGCAGGACCACATGGCGAAAGGCTTCGGCGCGGCTCATGGCCAGCGCTGCGGCGGCTTCCAGTTGGCCACGCGGGACGGCCTGGATGCCGGCGCGGATGATCTCGGTGCTGTAGGCGCCCAGGTTGATCACCATGGCCAGCACGGCGGCCTGCCATTCGGTGATGCGGATGCCCAGCGACGGCAGGCCGAAGAAGATGAAAAACAGCTGCACCAGGAACGGCGTATTGCGGATCAGCTCGACGTAAACGCCGAAAATCCCCGAGAACGGCTTGATCTTCCACGCCCGCACCACGCCGCCGAGGATCCCCAGGCCAACCCCGAACAGCGTCCCGATTGCGGTCAGTTCAAGGGTGAACAGCGCGCCACGCAGGAGCTGATCGCTGTGCTGCAAGACCGGGGTGAAGTCGAATTTGTACGCCATGGATGGCCCTCGTCAGGTCGCGGTCGATCAGAGATCTGCAGGAAATGGCTGTTTGAGCCAAGTCTGGGAAATCTTGTCGAGGCTGCCGTCGGCCTTGGCGGCATTGAGGATTTCGTTGACGCGAGCGAGCAGCTCCGGCTCGTTCTTGTTGAGGCCGACGAATGTTGGCGAATCCTTGAGTTTGATTTTCAAAGCAGGAATGCGCTTGGGATTGCGCTCGGTGATCGCCACCATCACCACGTTGCCACTGGCGATCAGATCGGTCTGGCCGGCCAGGTAGGCGGCGATGGTGGAATTGTTGTCTTCGAAGCGCTTGATGATCGGGCCGTCTGCACCTTCAGGTGCGGCCTTGCTCAGCTCGATATCTTCGACGGCGCCGCGGGTGACGCTGATGGTCTTGCCCTTGAGGTCGGCGAGGGTCTTGATCGGCTCGTCGGGCGGCCCGAATACCGCGAGGTAAAACGGCGCATAAGGGCGGGAGAAGTCGATGACCTGCTCGCGCTCGGCGTTCTTGCCCAGGCTGGAAATCACCAGATCGACCTTGCCGGTGGTCAGATACGGAATGCGGTTGGTGCTGTTGACCGGGGTCAGTTCGAGCTTGACGCCCAGCTTGTCGGCGAGCAGTTGTGCGGTGTCGATGTCCAGGCCGCGAGGTTTCATGTCCGGTCCGACCGAACCGAATGGCGGGAAATCCTGGGGCACGGCGACCTTGAGGGTACCGCGCTGGGTGATGTCCTGCAGGCCGTCGGCGTGGGCGGGCGCCTGGGCCAGCATCAGGCTGGCGAACAAGGCGCCGAGGAGGGTGGTGCAGCGCTTGTACAGGCGACTTTCCATGGGCGGAGCTCCGGGTGGCGAATTCAATGGCATCGATAAAACGATCTGGTCTGGCGGTTTGCACAGCTCATGCCAGATCGCTCGCCGGCAGCGTCGGGTCGTGGTTCAAACGGTGCTTGGTCTTACTGGTCTGACCAGTTGAGCTTTGTTGGTGAGCTTTATCGCACCGTTTTCGGGCAGTGAATCCGGGCGCTGAACCCTATCAGGGCATCGCTTGCAGTGTGGCGGTAATAGTTTTAAAAGGGTTTTTTCGCGCTCGCCCACCCCTGCAGAAATGTGATGAATTCGATCAGTCGCGCCGTCCCGGAAGTCGCCCTGCTGGGCATTCGCAGCCTTATTGCCGAGCATGGCTATGGGCCGGGCGACGTGTTGCCCTCGCAACGCGATCTTGCACTGCAATTGGGCGTCAGCCGCGCGTCCCTGCGTGAGGCACTGTCATCGTTGAGCGCCCTGGGCGTGATCAGCGTGCAGCCCGGCAAGGGCGTGTTCGTTCGCGCGCCGCTCGAAACTGCGCCAACGGGCGAGGGGCTGAACTGGCCTTTTGCGGCTCAGGCGGCGCCAGCGGAGATATTCCAGCTGCGTTATGCGCTGGAAGGATTTGCCGCGGGCTTGGCGGCGGTGCTGCTCACTGCCGATGAACTCGATGCCCTGGAAGACAACGTGCGTTCGATGCGTGAACAGTTGCGCAATGGCGATTTCGATGCCGCCGCGCAGCTGGATTTCGATTTTCACCGGCGCATTCTGGTCGCCAGCGGCAATCACGCCATGGCAGGAATCCTCACAGCCAGCGCCGATATCTTCCTGGAAAGCCAGAAACTGCCCTTCATCCGTACCGAGCGCGCCATGGAAACCTGGCATGAACACCGCAAGATTCTTCGCGCCCTGGCCCGCCATTCCTCGGCTTCGGCGCAGAAAACCATGCATGAACATGTACGCAGCGCTGCCCTGCGAACGGGCATCGCGTTCGTCACCCCCTAGGGGCGATTGCTTCACTAATGCAACCCCATAGCAATAAGCAATCGACTGTGGCTTCCTGTAATAGAATGGTCCAGCTATGATAGGCCACGTTTTTAGCTTACGAACTGGAGATTTTCCATGAGCAGCGACCTGATCAAGCATGTATCCGATGCCAGCTTCGAGGCTGATGTAATCAACGCCCAAGGCCCTGTATTGGTTGATTACTGGGCAGAATGGTGCGGCCCTTGCAAAATGATTGCACCCGTACTGGACGAAATCGCCGGCACGTATCAAGGCAAATTGACCGTTGCCAAGCTGAACATCGACGAAAACCCCGAAACCCCCATCAAGCATTCTGTGCGCGGTATCCCGACACTGATGCTGTTCAAGGATGGAGAAGTGGCTGCTACCAAGGTTGGCGCGCTGTCCAAGTCGCAACTGGCTGCATTCCTCGACGCCAACATCTGATCCGATGCTAGCGTTGTGAAGGCCCCGCTTGATGCGGGGTTTTTTGTGGGCGCCGACTAGACGTCCCCAAACTCAAGTGGTACATTCGGCCTCGCATTGGTTTCTCCTCTGCCCCCTGCAAGCCGTCGCCGACGCATTCCTACTCGAACAGTACGCGATCCTGTCGCCTTCTCTGCGGCGCGGCCTCATTAAGCCCAAAGCTTAATTTCTCCCTCCAAACATGATTACGTCATTCCCTTATGAACCTGACTGAACTCAAGCAAAAGCCGATTACCGATCTGCTCGAAATGGCCGAACAGATGGGCATAGAAAATATGGCCCGTTCGCGCAAGCAGGATGTGATTTTCTCCCTGTTGAAAAAACATGCCAAAAGCGGCGAGGAAATCTCCGGTGATGGCGTGCTGGAGATTCTCCAGGACGGCTTCGGCTTCCTCCGTTCGGCTGACGCTTCTTACCTCGCTGGCCCCGATGATATCTATGTCTCGCCCAGCCAGATTCGTCGCTTCAACCTGCGCACCGGTGACACCATCGTTGGCAAGATCCGCCCTCCGAAGGAAGGCGAGCGTTACTTCGCCCTGTTGAAAGTCGACACGATCAACTTTGACCGTCCAGAAAACGCGAAGAACAAGATCCTGTTCGAGAACCTTACGCCGCTGTTCCCGACCATCCGCATGAAGATGGAAGCCGGCAACGGTTCCACCGAAGACCTCACCGGTCGCGTGATCGACCTGTGCGCTCCGATCGGCAAGGGCCAGCGTGGCCTGATCGTCGCTCCGCCAAAAGCGGGCAAGACCATCATGCTGCAGAACATCGCCGCCAACATCACGCGTAACAATCCGGAAGTCCATCTGATCGTGCTGTTGATCGACGAGCGTCCAGAGGAAGTGACCGAGATGCAGCGCACCGTGCGCGGCGAAGTGGTTGCCTCGACCTTCGACGAACCACCGACCCGTCACGTGCAAGTGGCCGAGATGGTCATCGAAAAGGCCAAGCGCCTGGTCGAGCACAAGAAGGACGTGGTCATCCTGCTGGACTCCATCACGCGTCTGGCTCGCGCCTACAACACCGTGATCCCGAGTTCTGGCAAGGTGCTGACGGGTGGTGTCGACGCCCATGCGCTCGAGAAGCCAAAGCGCTTCTTTGGTGCCGCGCGTAACATCGAGGAAGGCGGTTCGCTGACCATCATCGCTACCGCGCTGGTCGAAACCGGTTCGAAGATGGACGAAGTGATCTACGAAGAGTTCAAGGGTACCGGCAACATGGAGCTGCCCCTGGACCGCAAGATCGCCGAGAAGCGCGTCTTCCCGGCCATCAACATCAACCGCTCCGGCACCCGCCGCGAAGAGTTGCTGACCGCCGACGACGAGCTGCAGCGCATGTGGATCCTGCGCAAGCTGCTGCACCCGATGGACGAAGTCGCCGCCATCGAGTTCCTGATCGACAAGCTCAAGCAGACCAAGACCAACGACGAGTTCTTCTTGTCGATGAAGCGCAAGTAACACGTTTGCCGCTTCATGAGAAAACGCCCCGAAAGGGGCGTTTTTTTTTGCGTTCGTACGGGATTGTATCTGGAACCATATTCTCGCTCATGTAAACTTCCGCGCTCGATTCAGGCCTCGCGCGGTGCTGTATGGCGCACACGCCAGTATTCAACGGGTGTGCGGTTGATGCGGAGTTAAGACAGTTGTGTCCCGACCTCTATCGCCGACGAGCCTTTGTAATGGTTTGTATCCGATAGGATAAGGAGCGTCATGCACACGTTTGGTAATCGTCGAGACATAGACGGGATGCGGGCCCTGGCCGTTATCCCAGTGGTGCTGTTCCATTTTGGCTTTAGCGCGTTCAGTGGTGGTTTCGTCGGTGTCGATGTTTTCTTCGTCATTTCAGGCTTCTTGATCACTGGCATCCTGTTTCGAGAAATAAACGCACAGCGCTTCAGTTTCCTGGATTTCTGGGGCCGCCGTGCTCGGCGGATCCTGCCAGCACTGAGCGTGGTACTACTGGTGACGCTAGCCCTGGGCTGGCTGCTGCTGACGCCTAAGGATTACTCCGAACTGGGCAGGGCGACGCGTTACCAGGCGCTGTTCATTTCAAATCTCCTGTACATGCGCCAGGACGGCTACTTCGAGCCAGCATCGGATCTCAAACCCTTGCTGCATACATGGTCGTTGGCCGTCGAAGAGCAGTACTACATCTTCTTTCCATTACTCATGATGGTGCTGATGCGCTATCTGCGGCATTGGCGCTGGGTGTTGTTTGCGGTGTTGCTGGTCTCGTTCGGATTGAATGTCGGGCATATCGATCGCAAGCCCGAGGTCGCGTTCTTCTCACTGCCGGCGCGCGCCTGGGAACTGTTGTGCGGCGCAATGCTGGCCGTCTTGCCGGCATCGAAAAGCGCTGTCAGGCCCTGGATTTACCAGGTGGCTGGGTTGGCTGGGTTGGCGGCTGTCCTGGTGGCGGTATTCACTTTCGATGCGTCGACAAAATTTCCCGGGTGGGCCGCGTTGCTGCCGGTACTCGGTGCGACTGCACTGATCTGGTCCGGGGCGCAGGGCTCGACATGGGTCGGGCAACTGCTGAGTACGCGCGTGATGGTCTGGATCGGCTTGCTCTCCTATTCCCTGTACCTGTGGCACTGGCCGGTCTATGTTTATGCCAACGCCGTCTCTGCCGATGGCATTCAGCCGCTTGAGGCCGCTGCCTGGATAGCATTGGCGTTAGGGCTGGCATGGGTAAGCCTGCGTTTCGTCGAACTGCCCTTTCGCGAAAAGCGCGTGTTGGCCGGCCGCAATGCCCTGCTGGTCGGTGCCTTGGTGGCAATTGTGGTACTGGCGGCGATGGGCGCAGTGGTTCGATCCCAAGAGGGATTTCCCCAGCGGCTCTCTGCCAAGGAAATGGAGTACGCCCAATCCAGGGATTGGAATGCGGGACAGGAAGGCTGCATGGTATTGAGCTTCAACGATACGCATCTGGACAAAGCCTGTCTGGCGGGCAAGGGCCAACAGGGCCCGGCGACGCTGCTGTTCTGGGGCGATAGCCATGCCGCGGCATTGTGGCCGGCGATTCAGGCCACGGCCAAAAGCCAGGGCCGGCAGATATGGCTCTACAGTATGAGCGCCTGTCCGCCGATCTTGAGCTCGGCCCCGCGTGAGCGGTGCACGTCTTTCAACGAGCGAACCATGAAGCGGGTGGTCGAGTTGGGGATCAAGCAAGTCGTATTAGCCTCCAACTGGGGGTATTACATGTACAGCTTCGAGGGCGCCGATAAGAGGATGATGCTTAACCCTCACGACACCAAGCAGCAGGCAGAGCAGCGCCTGGCGGCCGGAGTGACAGCACGTGTCGCGGCGTTGCGCCAGGCAGGCGTGGAGGTCTGGCTATTCAAGCAGGTGCCGCTGCAGCGCAAAGGCGCCGTCGAACGACTGACCAGTCTGGCCAGAATAGGGCGTTCACCCGAAGGGCTGGGCCGTCCGCTTGACGAGCATCTGGCGCGTGATCGCTTCATCAATACGTTGTTCGACTCCCTGAGTGCGGCTGACCCAGGCGTGCGTATCATCGATCCGACATCACTGATGTGCCCTGACAAGATATGTAATATCGAGGCCGACGGGCACCTGCTCTACAAGGACGTAGATCATCTCTCGGACTTCGGGGGGGCTCGAATGAGCCCGCTTTTCGCTCCGTTGGCGCACGGTGTTCAGTAGGATTGAGGACGGCCACGCGCTCACAGTGCTGCAGTTTGGCCCTCAGAACGGGTAGGATGTACACCTATTTTGGGGGTGGCGTCTTTAATGAAATTCAAGGATCTGCGGGATTTCGTGCAGCAACTCGAGCAGCGTGGCGAGTTGAAACGTATTCAGGTACCGATTTCTCCGATACTGGAAATGACCGAGATATGCGACCGGACGCTGCGCGCCAAAGGGCCCGCGTTGCTGTTCGAAAACCCTGTGGGGCATACCATTCCCGTGCTCGGCAACCTGTTCGGCACTCCGGGGCGGGTGGCGTTGGGCATGGGCGCCGAGGACGTCTCGGAGCTGCGTGAAATCGGCAAGCTGCTGGCCTTCCTCAAGGAACCGGAGCCGCCCAAGGGGCTCAAGGATGCCTGGTCGAAGTTGCCGATCTTCAAGAAGATCATCGCCATGGCGCCCAAGGTGGTCAAGGATGCGCCCTGTCAGGAAGTGGTCCTCGAAGGCGACGATGTCGACCTCGGCATGTTGCCCGTGCAGCATTGCTGGCCTGGCGACGTCGCGCCGCTGATCACCTGGGGGCTGACGGTGACGCGCGGGCCCAACAAGGAACGCCAGAACCTGGGCATCTATCGCCAGCAGGTCATTGGCCGTAACAAAGTGATCATGCGCTGGTTGAGCCACCGTGGCGGTGCGCTGGACTATCGCGAGTGGTGTGAAAAACATCCGGGCCGGCCATTCCCGGTGTCGGTCGCGCTGGGCGCCGACCCGGCGACTATCCTCGGTGCCGTAACGCCGGTGCCTGACAGCCTTTCCGAATATGCCTTTGCGGGCCTGTTGCGGGGCAATCGTACCGAGCTGATCAAGTGCCGTGGCAACGATTTGCAAGTGCCTGCCAGTGCCGAGATCGTCCTCGAGGGTGTGATCCATCCGGGTGAAATGGCACCTGAAGGCCCGTACGGCGACCACACCGGTTACTACAACGAAGTCGACAGCTTCCCGGTGTTCACCGTCGAGCGCATCACCCACCGGATCAAGCCGATCTACCACAGCACCTACACGGGCCGGCCGCCGGATGAGCCGGCGATCCTCGGCGTGGCGCTGAACGAAGTGTTCGTACCGATCCTGCAGAAGCAGTTTCCGGAGATCACCGACTTCTACCTGCCACCCGAAGGCTGCTCTTATCGCATGGCCATTGTCACGATGAAGAAGCAGTACCCTGGCCATGCCAAGCGGGTAATGCTGGGTGTCTGGTCGTTTTTGCGACAGTTCATGTACACCAAGTTCGTTATCGTCACCGATGACGACATCAACGCGCGGGACTGGAACGACGTGATCTGGGCTATCACCACGCGCATGGATCCAAAACGCGACACCGTGATGATCGATAACACCCCCATCGACTATCTGGATTTCGCCTCGCCGGTGTCCGGTCTTGGCTCGAAGATGGGCCTGGATGCCACCAATAAATGGCCGGGCGAGACCACGCGTGAATGGGGTCGGGTCATCGTCAAGGATGAAGCGGTCACTCGCCGCGTCGACGAACTCTGGAATCAACTGGGAATAGACTGATGCGCGTGACTTTGCAGCCTTGCGGCGCGGTGCTCGACACCTTGCCCGCCGAGCCAATTCTGGCAGCGGCCCAGCGCCTGGGTTACGAGTGCCCGAACAGCTGCCGCAACGGTAATTGCCACGTTTGTTCGGCGTTGCTGGTTGAGGGGCGGGTGCAGCAAGAGGGAGAAGTGCGTGTACAGGGTGAAATCTACACCTGCGTTGCCGAGCCCCTGGAAGACTGCGTCGTTCTGTGGGATGGCGTTCTTGCCTTGGGTGAGTTACCGGTTCGCAGTTTCGCTTGCCAGCTGAGCGAATGCGTGGCGGTGGGCGGGGATGTCTGGCGGGTGCGTTTGCTGGCGCCAGCCGGCAAGCCGCCGCGCTACCATGCTGGCCAATACCTGATGCTCGAGCGCGACAATGGCGAGCGTTCGGCGTTTTCCTTGGCGTCGGCGCCCCATACCGGGCGTCAGCTGGAACTGCACGTATTGGTGCGCGAAGACAGTGCGCGCAACCTGATCGCCCAGTTGCAACGCAACAACGGCGCGCGTCTGCAATTGCCGTTCGGTGATGCGCATCTGGCCGAATTGCCTGACGCACCGCTGGTATTGATTGCCGCAGGCACCGGGATGGCGCAAATGCACAGCCTGATCGAGCATTGCCGAGCCAAGGGTTTTGCTCATCCGGTGCACCTGTACTGGGGCGTGCGGCGGCCCGAAGACTTCTACGAAATCGAGCACTGGCAGGCATGGCAACAGTTGCCCAACTTGTTCTTGCACAAGGTGGTCAGCGATCTTTGCGGCTGGGAAGGGCGGTGCGGCCTGTTGCATGAAGCCGTGTGTGAGGACATTGCCGATCTTTCCCAGGCTCATGTGTATGCCAGCGGTTCACCGGCGATGATCTACGCCACGCTCGACGCACTGGTGGCGGCGGGGATGGACGCGCATCAGATGCGTGCGGATGCGTTTGCCTACGCGCCGCGGTCCTGAATCATGACAGGGCGCGCTGTGGTACCGGATGTATATGAATTTGTATATTTTTATTTACGAATGCCTGAGAGCACTCCCTGCAATAGTGCAACTTTTGATACCTCGCACTTATTTAGGGCTTTATAACAAATTTTAAAACGGATAGTTATAACCAAGACTAAGGGCTTGTTTTTCTGTGGGTATCTGCCGTACGGTAGTCATCAGTACCCTGTCATCGGTTAGAGTAAGTTGTCCTTTCAACTCACGGGGATATCAGGCGTCTGCTTATGTCCGCTATTGAAACTGCACATTTGAATGCGATCTATCCGCCCAGCCTCGATCTGGGGCCGCAACTGACTGATGAGCAGTTGGCGCACTCTCTCGACTCCACCATGGGGCTGCACAAAGGTGGGCCAGTCTGGCTGTTCGCGTACGGCTCGTTGATCTGGCGCCCCGAGTGCGCGGCCGTCGAGCGTCGGCGCGCGCGGATCCATGGCTATCATCGTGGCCTCTACCTGTGGTCTCACGAACACCGTGGCACCCCAGAGCAGCCCGGCCTGGTTTTTGGCTTGGACCGCGGCGGCTCCTGCAGCGGTTTCGCCTTTCGCCTGCCGGAGGAGCATCTGCGTGATTCGCTGGTTGCCCTGTGGAGGCGCGAGATGCCTTATCCCTCCTATCGCCCGCACTGGCTCAATTGCCGCCTCGACGATGGCAGCAAGGTGCAGGCGTTGGGCTTCGTACTCGAGCGTCATCTGCCCAGCTATGCCGGCAACCTGCCGGATAATCTGCTGACGCAGATACTTGCCAATGCCAGTGGGCGCTTCGGCACTACCCGCGAGTATGTCGAGCAGACCATCAGCGCCTTGCGCACGCACGCCATGCCGGACCGCAATCTGGAGGCGCGTATCAAGCGCTGCCATTGCTCGTCCGCCGCCGAACGGATTCAGGTCACTGGCCTGGACGTACCGCGCCTTTAAGGCATCAAACCTGCCCTATACCTTTCCTGCTGGCTGCCGATAACTCTGGCATCGAGGGGTATAGCGCTCCTTCTCATCGACACCACCGCCCGATTTTGATTTGGGTGTCGGGGTGTTTATGCTGTGTTCATTTTGCGAGGAGCGAAACATTGAAATCGTTGATCCTGATGTTGCTGGCGCTGTCCGCGCCAATGGCCGCCATGGCCAATGAAGAGGCCAAGGAAGGTGCCGGGCCGGTCGTTACCTATTACTCGCTGACCCCGCCACTGGTGGGCAATTATTCGCTGGACGGCGGGCCGAAACTGCACGTCTACAAGGCTGATATCGCCCTGAAAGTGACCGGTGCCGAGGCGCTGGCGGCGGTCAAGCACCACGAGCCGCTGATTCGCAACAAGCTGGTGCAGTTGTTCACTCAGCAGACCGTGGATTCGATGAGCAAGTCCGACTCCAAGGAAGCCCTGCGCCAGGAAGCGTTGAAAGAGACCCAGCAGGTGCTCAACGACGAAGAAGGCAAGCCGATAGTTGAAGACCTGCTGTTCAATAACTTGATCGTCCAGTAGTAACGGTCAACGCAACAAACCGAGGACGGCGGCCCACTGCTCGGGTGTAACCGCCATCACCGACAGGCGGCTGCCTTTTTGCACCAGGGCCAGCTCCGCCAGTGCGCTCTGCAATTTCAGGGTGCCGAGGGCGATGACCTTGGAGAAGGTCTGGACGTGGCCGACATCGATCGCGCTCCACGGGTTTTTCTCAGGGCTGGCTTTAGGGTCGTGATAGTGGCTTGCTGGGTCCAGCGCCGTCGGGTCGGGGTACGCCTCGCTGTCGATGCGGGCGACGCCGGCAATTCCGGGTTCGGGGCAGCTTGAGTGGTAGAAGAAGAACTGATCGCCGGCGGCCATGCTGCGGATGAAGTTGCGCGCCTGGTAGTTGCGTACGCCATCCCAGCGGGCATGGCCCAGGCGCTCAAGATCGGTGATGGAGAGCTCGTCGGGCTCGGATTTCATCAGCCAGTAGGCCATGACAGTTCCTCGAAATGTTCGTCTCAGATCATTATTACAGGATTACAATTTACCGACAGCCGGTATCGCGCCACCATTTGCGCGATGAGGCGGGTTGTCGCAGAATGCGCCAACTTTTGATTCAGACACTGCCGTCCGGCCATTGACTACTACATCCGGCGACAGGATTTTTCATATTCATTTTTTGGGGGTTGTAGATGCGTCGCAAGCCGGATTTGTTGTGGGTGTTGGTTGCGTTGTTGGGTCTGGGTATCGTGACTACCGGTTATGCGCAGAGTTTCTGGGATCGCAAGGCCGATGAGCCGGCGCCTGTGGTTGCACCCTTGCAGCATCGCTGAGTCTACCGGCCTCTTCGCGGGCAAGCCTCGCTCCCACAGTCGTACACCTGTAGGAGCAAGGCTTGCCCGCGAAGGGGCCCTTGAAATCTACCCCTTCTGCGCCAGATACCATCCCTTGTCTGTCAGCGTACCCTGCAACGGCACGTCCCAGCTGGCCTGGGATAGCTTCTCCACTTTCTGACATTCGTGAGCCAGCCCCAACAGCACCGGCTTTTGCCAGGCGCTGCGCCGGCCTCTGTACGCCAGGCTGCGGTCATAGAATCCACCGCCCATGCCCAGGCGTCCGCCGGCTTCATCGAAGCCCACCAGCGGCAGCAGGACCAAGTCCAGCGCCCACACTTTTCGCTGCTTTGCGCGATCGATGTGCGGCTCTGCGATGCCGAAGCGATTAGGGCGCAGTTTTTCCCCCGGCAGCACTCGTTGGAACACCATCCGGGTTCGTGGCCAGTCATTGAGCACCGGCAGATAGGTGTGCTTGCCGCGACGCTGTGCCGCACGCAATAACAGCCGTGGATCGATTTCGGCGTCGTTGGGCAGGTACAAAGATACGTGACGGCTGCGGCGAAACAGTGGGTGCTGGGCAAGTTGGCGGTACAGATCGAGTGCCGCCCGACGTTGCTGCACAGGCGTCAGGGCGCGGCGTGCATCACGCAATTGGCGACGCAGTTGCACACGCGTAAGGGGCGCAGAAGAAGTCATCGGGGTAAGTGTCCTGAGGCGCAAGGGCTGCGGCAGGCGGACCGGGCAACCCCCGCCGGAGCCAACAAGGGCAGGGGTTTGAAGAAAGGTGCTCCCCGACGAACCGCTGTCGGTGTAGCCCTTGAACCCGAAAGTTCAAGGTGGAGATTACAGGAGGCCTTAAGGCTTTCCGTCGAGCGGACATGCACACCGGCCCCACGTGCAACCCCCGTGGTTGTGCGTATCGGCTCAGGGACATGACCGACTGGCAAGCACTCCAGGGAGCGGTTGCCAGTATACCCCAAAGCGAGCGCGGAATCAGCCCTTGGGTGCGTCGGCATCGCTGGCCAACGCCAGATCGACACGGTCGAGCAAGTCGCGAACCTGCTCGCGAGTCGAGCCGTCGGCGGCTGCAGGCGCATCCTGGCGGTGCAGCAGATCATGGGTGATATTCAGCGCGGCCATCACCGCAATACGGTCGGCGCCGATGACTTTGCCGCTGCTGCGAATCTCGCGCATCTTGCCATCCAGGTAACGCGCCGCGCCCACCAGATTGCTGCGTTCTTCCTGTGGGCAAATGATCGAATACTCTTTGTCGAGGATCTGCACGGTGACGCTATTGCTTGAACTCATGAGTCTTGCTCCAGGGCCTTGAGGCGCGAAATCATCGATTCAACCTTGCGCCGGGCGATTTCATTTTTTTCGATCAGATGCGCGCGCTCCTCGCGCCAGGATTTTTCCTGAGCTAGTAGGAGTCCGTTTTGCTGTTTTAGTTGCTCGACTCGATCGATCAATCGTTCAAGTCTGTCCATCAGGAGGTTCAGGTCGGTTTGTTCCATGGGGCTGTTCGATTCGGTCCTGGAGGATGAAATATGGTCCGAATGCGGGTGGACCTGGAGGCTTGTAATAGTCGGCGGCGGCGTCGATGGTCTTGGCGTGCCTGCCGGTGCTAGGATACAAGGCCTTCATTCTAGACATTGCGCCGCTTGGCGCCTAGTTATCATGCCTATACAGAATTCCCCGTATCACGCTTTTGCCGCATTGCTCAACACTGGCGACCATCCGGTATCGCCCGCCGAACTGCATGGCCTGCTGCTCGGCCGCAGTTGCGGTGGCGCCGGTTTCGACAACGACACCTGGATCGCCGATGCTGCCGACCTGCTGGGTGGCGAGCCCCAGGACAACATCCGCCAGGCGCTGATCGGTCTGCAAGAGATGGTCAAGGGCGAGCTCACCAGCGACGACATGACCGTGGTCCTGCTGTTGCCGAGTGATGACACAGCCCTCAAGGAGCGCGCCGAGGCCTTGGGCCAGTGGTGCCAGGGCTTCCTCACCGGCTTCGGTATCGCTGCGGGCGACACTGCTTTGAGCACCGATGCCATGGAAGTGCTGCAGGATCTGACCGCCATCGCTCAAGTCCAGGATGCCCTCGACGAATCCGATGACGGCGAGAACGACTACATGGAAGTCATGGAGTACCTGCGCGTCGCGCCATTGCTGCTGTTCACTGAGCTGAACAAGTCGGCGGCGCCGGTCGCCAAGCCAACGCAGCACTGATCCAGACTTTTCAGCCATTGCCGACAGGGGAATCGCTTCGCCCATGATCCATATCCCGAAGTCCGAATACGCCCGGCGCCGCAAAGCGCTGATGGCGCAGATGGAGCCCAACAGTATCGCCATTCTGCCCGCTGCGGCGGTGGCGATCCGTAACCGTGATGTCGAGCATGTGTACCGCCAGGACAGCGATTTTCAGTACCTGAGCGGCTTTCCCGAGCCCGAGGCCGTGGTGGCCCTGATCCCCGGCCGCGAGCATGGCGAGTACGTGCTGTTCTGCCGCGAGCGTAACCCCGAGCGCGAGCTGTGGGACGGCCTGCGCGCTGGCCAGGAAGGGGCGATTCGCGATTTTGGCGCCGATGATGCGTTCCCTATCGCCGATATCGATGAAATCCTCCCGGGCCTGATCGAGGGCCGCAATCGCGTTTACAGCGCCATGGGCAGCAACGCCGAGTTCGATCGCCATCTCATGGAGTGGATCAACACCATCCGCGCCAAGGCCAAGATGGGTTCGTTGCCACCCAAGGAATTCGTCGCCCTCGACCATCTGCTGCACGACATGCGTCTGTACAAGTCGGCGGCCGAGCTCAAGGTCATGCGCGAGGCCGCGGCCATTTCCTGCCGCGCTCATATCCGTGCGATGCAGGCGTGCCGGGCGGGGCTGCATGAGTTCAGCCTCGAAGCCGAGCTGGAATACGAATTCCGCAAAGGCGGTGCGCGCATGCCGGCCTATGGCTCCATCGTCGCGGCCGGCCGTAACGCCTGCATCCTCCACTATCAGGAGAATGCAGCGGTGCTGAAGGATGGTGACCTGGTGCTGATAGACGCGGGCTGCGAGATCGATTGCTACGCCAGCGACATCACCCGCACCTTCCCGGTCAGCGGGCGGTTTTCTGTCGAGCAGCGGGCGATCTATGAACTGGTGCTCAAATCCCAGGAAGCCGCTTTTGCCGCTATCGGCCCGGACAAACACTGGAATCAGGCCCACGAGGCCACTGTGCAGGTGATCACCGCCGGCTTGGTAGAGCTGGGCCTGTTGCAGGGGACAGTGGAGGAATTGATCGCCAGCGAAGCCTATCGCGCTTTCTACATGCACCGAGCCGGTCACTGGTTGGGGCTGGATGTGCACGACGTCGGCGAATACAAGGTTGGCGGTGCCTGGCGGGTGCTGGAGGTCGGCATGACCCTGACGGTCGAGCCGGGCATTTATATTTCGCCGGACAACCTCAATGTTGCAAAAAAATGGCGAGGCATTGGCGTGCGTATTGAAGACGATGTGGTGGTCACCCGCCATGGCTGCGAGATCCTGACCAATGGCGTGCCCAAGACCGTCGACGAAATCGAGGCCCTGATGGCCGCTGCCAGAACCCAAGCCGCATGAGCCGCGTCAACATAGCGATCATCGGCGGTGGCCTGGTGGGAGCCAGCCTGGCCATGGCGTTGCAGGCTGGCGCCAAGGCGCGTGGCTGGAGCATCAGCCTGATCGAGCGTTTTGCCCCCGGTGACGCTTACCAGCCCAGCTATGACGCGCGCTCTTCGGCGTTGTCGTTCGGTACCCGGCAGATCTACGACCGCCTGGGTCTTTGGCAAGCAGTCAGTCGCCATGCGCAGCCGATCAAGCAGATTCACGTCTCCGACCGTGGCCGTTTTGGCGTGACGCGCTTGAGTGCGATCGAAGAGGGCGTGCCCGCGCTCGGCTATGTGGTGGAGAATGCCTGGCTAGGCACTTGCCTGTGGCAGGGACTCGATCCGGAGGTGGTCTCCTGGCATTGCCCGCGCGAAGTACGCACCCTGCAGACCCTGCCCGATGGCTACCAGTTGGTGTTGGATGACGGTACTCGCCTGGAATGCGATCTGGCGGTGGTGGCGGACGGTGGCCGTTCCGATCTGCGCGAACGACTGGGCATTGGTGTGCGCACTCGGCCCTATGACCAGAGCGCGCTGATCGCCAATATCACCCCAGGCGAATCTCACAATGGCGAGGCGTTCGAGCGCTTCACCGACGAAGGCCCGATGGCCCTGCTGCCGCTGCCGGAAAACCGCTGCGCATTGGTCTGGACCCGTCAGGGCATGGACGCGCAGCGGCTGGCCGAGTTGGACGACAGGCGCTTCTTGCAGGAGCTGCAAGGGGTCTTCGGCTATCGACTGGGCGCCTTGCTCAAGGTCGGCGCGCGGCAGCTGTATCCGCTGTCGCTGATCGAATCCGAAGAGCAGGTGCGCCCGCACTTGGCGGTGCTTGGCAATGCCGCGCACAGCCTGCATCCGATTGCCGGCCAAGGCTTCAATCTTTCGCTGCGTGACGTGCAGGCGCTGGCCGAGGCGCTGTTGGCCAGCCCCGAGCTCCCGGGCGACTTCGCGACTTTGCAGGGCTATCGTGAGCGTCAGCGTCAGGATCAACAATTGACGGTCGGTTTTTCCGATCAGGTCACGCGTTTGTTTGCCACGCCGCAGCCGCTGGTGGCGGCGGGGCGCAACCTCGGGCTGCTGGGGCTCGACCTGCTGCCGCCGGCCAAGCGCTGGTTCGCGCGGCAGGCCATGGGCCTGGGTACCCGTCCGGATCCTCGCCCCTGATGCCGGTTATTCTCTCTCCCATTCGGCGACCCGTGCGGTCGCCCGTCAAACAGGCTTGACCCCATGGAAACGCGCGCGGATGTGCTGATAGTCGGAGCCGGCATGGTGGGCAGCGCCCTCGCCTTGGCCCTGCAGAACAGCGGTCTGGAGATTCTTCTGCTCGATGGCGGGCCGCTGACGGTCAAGCCGTTTGCCGTCGATGGGCCCTTTGAACCGCGGGTCAGTGCGCTGTCGGTCGCCAGTCAACGCATCCTCGAGCGTGTTGGCGCGTGGGAGGGCGTCCGGCAACGGCGCGCCAGCCCCTACACCGACATGCATGTCTGGGACGGCAGCGGCACGGGGCTGGTGCACTTCTCGGCGTCCAGCGTCCACGCCGAGCATCTGGGGCATATCGTCGAAAACCGCGTGGTTCAGGATGCCCTGCTCGAATGCCTGCATGACAGCGACATCGGCTTGCTGGCCAATGCGCGTCTTGAACAGTTGCGCCACTCCGGGGATGACTGGCTGTTGACCCTGGCCGATGGTCGCCAGTTGCGCTCGCCGCTGGTGATCGCCGCCGATGGCGCGCACTCGGCTGTGCGGCGCCTTGCCGGTTGTGAAACTCGCGAGTGGGATTATCTGCACCACGCCATCGTCACCAGCGTGCGCTGCGACAAGCCCCACGCCGATACCGCCTGGCAGCGCTTCACCGATGACGGCCCGCTGGCCTTCCTGCCGTTGCAGCGCGGTGATGAACACTGGTGTTCGATCGTCTGGTCGATCACCCCGGTGGAAGCCGAGCGGATGATGGCGTTGAACGATGATGCCTTTTGCCGCGCGCTGGAGCGGGCCTTCGAGGGTTGCCTGGGCACCGTGCTGGCGGCAGATCCGCGCCTGTGCGTACCGTTGCGCCAACGCCATGCCAAGCGCTATGTCGACAATGGCCTGGCCTTGATCGGCGATGCCGCACACACCATTCACCCGCTGGCCGGGCAGGGCGTCAACCTGGGATTTCTCGACGCTGCGGTGCTGGCGGAAGAGCTGCTGGCCGCGGTGCAGCGGGGTGAGCGCTTGGCCGACATGCGCGTGCTGAGCCGTTATGAGCGTCGGCGCATGCCGCACAATCTGGCGCTGATGGCAGCGATGGAAGGCTTCGAACGGTTGTTCCAGGCTGATCGGCTGCCGTTGCGCTGGTTGCGCAACACGGGCCTCAAACTGGTCGACCAGAGCGCCCAGGCCAAGGCGCTGTTCGTGCGACAGGCGCTGGGGTTGAGCGGCGACCTGCCGGCGTTGGCGCGTCCCTGAAACATCTGGTAACTGCACGGCCGAGAGTTTGATTGTGATGCTAAATGGGATTCACTACCATTTCGCCTCATTTTCAAGCTGAGGCACTTCCCATGGCGTGCAAGCGATTCCTGGCCGCGCTGGCATTGACCCTGTTTGGCAGTCACGCTGTGGCGGCGGACGAAGTGGTGGTGTATTCGTCACGCATCGACGAACTGATCAAACCGGTGTTCGACGCCTATACCGCGCAGACCGGCGTCAAGGTCAAGTTCATCACCGACAAGGAAGCCCCGCTGATGCAGCGCATCAAGGCCGAGGGCAGCAATGCTACCGCCGATCTGCTGCTCACCGTCGATGCCGGCAATCTCTGGCAAGCCGAGCAGATGGGCATTTTGCAGCCCATCGAGTCGCCGATCATCGATGCCAATATCCCCGCACAATATCGCTCGTCCAGCCACGCCTGGACGGGCTTGAGCCTTCGCGCGCGGACCATTGCATACGCAACCGCTCGGGTAAAGCCGGCGGAGCTTTCCACCTATGAAGCCCTGGCGGACAAGCAGTGGGAAGGGCGTTTGTGCCTGCGCACCGCCAAGAAGGTCTACAACCAGTCGTTGACCGCCACCTTGATTGAAACTCACGGCAGCGAGCAGACCGAGCGGATCCTCAAGGGTTGGGTCAACAACCTGTCCACCGATGTTTTTTCCGACGACATTGCCGTGCTCCAGGCCATCGCTGCCGGGCAGTGCGACGTAGGTATCGTCAACACTTACTACTACGGGCGTCTGCACAAGCAGGACCCTGCATTGCCGGTCAAGCTGTTCTGGCCCAATCAGGATGATCGTGGCGTGCACGTCAACTTGTCAGGTATCGGCCTGACCCGACATGCACCGCATCCGGCAGCCGCCAAGGCGTTGGTGGAGTGGATGACTGGAGCCGATGCGCAGCGTATTTTCGCGGATACCAATCAGGAGTTTCCAGCCAACCCGAGCGTCGCGCCGTCCGCGGAGGTGGCCAGTTGGGGCGCGTTCAAGGCCGACACGCTACCGGTGGAAGTGGCAGGCAAACGCCAGGCCGAGGCGATTCGCCTGATGGATCGGGTGGGCTGGAATTGATCCTGCCGTTACCAGTAGCAAGGAGGTTTGCCCTCGATTCGGTGTGTCTGGCGCACCTCTGGGCCGGTAATTTTTTTCGGGGGCAAGCTTCCTTGCCAAAAGGATCTGCGTGTTGACGCGCTGGCATCTGCCGGTGTTCGCCGTCGCTGCGTTTGTGCTGCTGCCCCTGAGTGTATTGCTGCTGTCGTGGCAATCAATCGATATGCAAATCTGGGGGCATCTGTGGGATACCCAGATGCCACGGCTACTGGGTAATACGCTGGTTCTGATGTTGGGTGTTGGCATTGGCGTCACGGTGCTCGGGGTCAGTCTTGCGTGGCTGACCAGCCTCTGCGAGTTCCCAGGCCGGCGCTGGCTCGACTGGGCGCTGATGCTGCCGTTTGCAATCCCCGCTTACGTGCTGGCGTTCGTCTTCGTCGGCTTGCTGGACTTCGCCGGGCCGCTGCAAAGCCTGCTGCGCGAGTGGTTCGGTGTGGGTCTGCGGCTGCCGCGGGTGCGTTCCACGGGAGGAGTGATCAGCGTCCTGGTGCTGGTGTTCTATCCCTATGTCTACCTGCTTGCGCGTACGGCCTTCCTTGCCCAAGGCAAGGGCCTGATGGAAGCGGCGCGTGTGCTCGGGCAATCGCCCTGGCAGGCGTTCTGGCGGGTCGCGTTACCCATGGCGCGGCCGGCGATCGGTGCCGGGGTCGCGCTGGCGCTGATGGAAACCCTGGCCGATTTCGGCGCGGTGTCGGTATTCAATTTCGATACCTTCACCACGGCCATCTACAAGACCTGGTACGGATTCTTCAGCCTCTCAAGCGCCACCCAACTGGCGAGCCTGCTGTTACTGGCCGTGATGCTGGTGCTCTATGGCGAACGCCGTGCCCGAGGCGCCCATCACGCCGCCAGCGAGCGTCCGCGGTTGGGGGCGCTCTATCATCTGCGCGGCTTGAAGGCTGTGGCAGCCACCGCCTGGTGTTCACTGGTGTTCGCCTGTGCCTTTGCAATACCGGTACTGCAATTGCTGGTGTGGTGCTGGCAGCGTGGGCGCTTCGATCTGGACGAACGTTATGCCGCGTTGATCCTGCACACTTTGTATCTCGGTGCGATGGCAGCGTTGATCACCGTGGTGATTGCCTTGATGCTGGCTTTTGCTCGACGTTTTTCTCCAACGTCGGGAATACGTGCGGGGGTCAGTTTGGCCAACCTCGGCTACGCATTACCGGGGTCGGTGCTGGCGGTGTCAATCATGCTCGGGTTCAGCTACCTGGATCGGGTGCTGGTGGTGCCCGCATCCAGCGCGTTGGGGGGGGCCGGACGACCATTGCTGCTCGGCAGTCTCGCCGCGCTGCTGCTGGCGTATCTGGTGCGTTTCATGGCGGTCGCCTACGGGCCGCTGGAAAGCAGCTTGGCGCGGATTCGCCCTTCGTTGCCGGAAGCGGCGCAGAGCCTGGGGGCCGACAAGCGGACGGTGCTGCTGAGGGTGTATCTACCCCTGCTGGTGCCGGGCCTGATGAGCGCCGCCTTGCTGGTATTCGTCGATGTGCTCAAGGAAATGCCTGCTACCTTGCTGATGCGTCCCTTTGGCTGGGACACGCTGGCTGTGCGGATTTTCGAGATGACCAGCGAAGGCGAGTGGGCGCGCGCCTCGTTGCCGGCGTTGACCCTCGTGGCGGTAGGGTTGCTGCCGGTCATCGGCCTGATACGACGTTCGGCGCACGGCGCTGGTCGAAGCTGCTAGTGCCAGTGTCGTCCCTTGCAGCTACAATGCGCGGCATTCGGTGCGGACCGCTCACTCGCGACAGGGGTTGCGGGTGACGGTTATCTCTTTGTTTCATATGGTTTTTGGCTCGGACATTTCATTGAGCCTGAAGCGAGGGCCGCACCTTCGCCACGCCCGGAAGGAGACACCCATGGGACAGCGTACACCACTGTTTGATCTGCACCTCGCACTGGGTGCCAAGCTGGTGGATTTTGGCGGCTGGGATATGCCGCTGCACTACGGTTCCCAGGTTGAGGAACATCATCAGGTGCGTCGCGACTGCGGTGTATTCGACGTCTCGCACATGACTGTCATCGACGTGACCGGGCCTCAGGCCAAGACATGGCTGCGGCGCTTGCTGGCTAATGATGTCGAGCGTCTGCAGTCCATAGGGAGTGCGCTCTACAGTGCCATGCTGGAGCCTGAGGGTGGCATCATCGACGACATGATCGTCTACCTGACCGAGCAAGGTTATCGTCTGGTGGTCAATGCCGCCACCCGAGACAAGGACCTAGCCTGGATGCACGCGCAAGCCGTTGGCTATGACGTCCAAGTACGCGAGTGCGCCGACCTGGCCATGCTCGCCATTCAGGGTCCCAAGGCCCGGCAGCGTCTGGTCGAGGTGCTGGATCAAGCACGGGCGCAGCGGGTGCAGTCGCTCAAGCCATTTGAAGGTGCTGCCGAAGGCGACTGGTACATCGCCCGTACCGGCTATACCGGTGAAGACGGTGTCGAAATTATCCTGCCCGCCACGCAGGCGCCGGGGCTGTTCAACGATCTGGTCGGCGCTGGCATCCCTCCCATCGGTCTGGGTGCCCGTGATACCTTGCGCCTGGAAGCCGGTATGAATCTGTACGGCCAGGACATGGACGAGGTCAATTCGCCCTTGGCATCCAATATGGCCTGGTCGGTATGCTGGGACTCGGCCGAGCGTGACTTTATTGGTCGTGCAGCCCTCGAAGCTGAGCGCAGTACCGGTATCGAGCGCAAGCTGGTCGGCCTGGTGCTTGAAGAACGTGGTGTGTTGCGCGCTCATCAGGTGGTACGCATCAGCAAGATTGGCGAAGGGGAGATCACCAGTGGTAGTTTCTCTCCTACGCTTAGCAAGTCGATTGCTTTGGCGCGTGTGCCGATGGCTACCGCTGATCGTGCTGAAGTCGAAATCCGCGGCAAATGGTACCCGGTGCGCGTCGTAAGGCCGACGTTCGTACGTCACGGCAAAACCCTGATCTGATATTTTTTGGCGGCCTACCGCTGACCCTGTTGAGGACAACACTATGAGCGATATCCCAGCCGAACTGCGTTTCGCCGAGAGCCACGAGTGGGCGCGTCTGGAAGCTGATGGCACAGTGACCGTCGGTATTTCCGACCATGCCCAGGAAGCTTTGGGTGACGTGGTATTTGTTGAACTGACCGAGATCGGCAAAACCTTCGCTGCTGCCGATCAGGCGGGCGTGGTTGAGTCGGTGAAAGCGGCGTCGGACATCTATGCGCCTGTTGCAGGCGAAGTCATTGCCGTCAACGACGAGCTCCAGGGTTCGCCAGAGCTGCTGAACAGCGATCCTTACGGGGCTTGGATCTTCAAGCTCAAGCCGGCCAATGCAGGTGATTTGGACAAGCTGCTCGATGCGGCCGGGTACAAGGCTGCAATCGGCGAGTAAGCAGTGTCAGTACTGACAATTGTGGGAGCGGGCTCTGTCCGCGAAGGGTTCGGCAGCGCTGCGGAACTCTTCGCGGGCAAAGCCCGCTCCCACAATAGTTTTACTGCGAGCAATCAGTGATTCAGTTGTTATCTACAACCGCATTCTTGGCCAGGATAGCGTTGGCCAGATCCATGTCCGAAGCCTTCAAACTTGGATTCTCGGCGCGAACCTTGGCCATGGCAGCCTCCAGATAAGGGCCACGGATGTTGCCGTCGCTGGCAACGAAGCTGCCTGCGTCGTCCTGAGCGGCAATGATCATTTTGTGATCCTTGAACGTCAGGTAGGTCGAGCCCGTGGTGGCGCCGGACGACAGCACCTGACGCAGAAAGCCGTCAGCCATGGCTGAGCCGACAGGCAGGGAAAGCAGGGCGAGCGTGACAGCGGCGATCTTGAGACGCATGACGGAATACTCCAGTTTTATTATTCCTGATCGTTGGATAGGGGCACTAGGCATCAAGTTCCCCGTGGCGCTTTATTCAGGTACTACCAGCAATACGGTGCCGTCCAATCCGGTGACCTGGACCCGTGATCCGACCTCGGCGTCTGGCCCGCGTGCCAGCCATACGCCGTCACCGACTTTGACCTTGCCCCGGCCATCGACAATGGCGTCGGTGACGAGCAGGGTTCGCCCGACGAGCTCCTGACCGCGCATGTTCAGCCCTGGCTGATCGCTGGGGCGCGCCACACTGCGTTGCCTGCGCCACCAGTAGACCGCAGTCAACAAAGAGAGCACCGCGAACAGCGGTAGCTGCATGGCCCAGGTCAGTGCCGGCACGGCAAAGGTAATGACGCCAACCGCTGCGGCTGCAATGCCCAGCCATAACAGGTAGCCACCGGCACCGAACACTTCGAGGATCAGCAGCACCGTACCCAGTGCCAGCCAGTCCCAGAACGACAGATGTTGCACGAAGTCCAGCATCTTCAGGCCTCAGACTTTCTTGTTGTCGAACGTTGCCTTGATGATTTCTCCGATGCCGCCCACCGAGCCGATGATCGAGCTGGCTTCGAGAGGCATGAGGATGACCTTGCTGTTGTTCGCCGAAGCCAGTTTGCCCAGTGCATCGACATATTTCTGCGCCACGAAATAGTTGATGGCTTGCACGTTGCCGCTCGCGATCGCTTCCGACACTACCTGCGTCGCGCGAGCTTCCGCCTCTGCCTGTCGCTCCCGTGCTTCGGACTCCAGGAACGCCGCCTGGCGTTCACCCTCGGCTTCGAGAATCTGCGCCTGCTTCTTGCCCTCTGCGGTCAGTATGGCAGCGGCGCGCAGGCCCTCGGCCTCGAGAATCTGTGCGCGCTTGACCCGCTCGGCTTTCATCTGCCCGCTCATGGCCGCCATGAGGTCGGCGGGAGGGCTGATGTCCTTGATCTCGATACGGGTAATTTTGATGCCCCAGGGGGCGGTTGCTTCGTCCACGGTACGCAACAGTTTTTCGTTGATGCCATCACGCTGGCTGAGCATGGCGTCCAGCTCCATGGAGCCGAGTACGGTACGGATATTGGTCTGCAGCAAGTTGCGAATGGCATGCTCGAGGTTGTTGACCTCGTAGGCAGCCTGGGCGGTGTTGACCACCTGGAAGAAGCACACGGCGTCGATCTGTACCGTGGCGTTGTCGGCGGTGATGACTTCCTGTGGCGGAATGTCGAGCACGCTTTCCATGACGTTGATCTTGCGACCGATGCGGTCCATCACCGGCACGATGATGTTGAGGCCGGGCTTCAGGGTGTTGGTATAGCGGCCGAAGCGCTCCACCGTCCACTGGTAGCCCTGCGGCACGACCTTGAAACCCATGAAGATGATGGCCACGACCAGGCCGACGAAGAGCAGTAGCACGCTACCGATTTGCATGACGAATCCCTGTTCAAGATTGCTGAATCAATGATTGTGAGCGCTGTTGGGGCAGTGATCTAGCGGTAGTTTGTGTCAGCAAGTGATTACCCATGGTGCCGGCCATGCCTGACTACTTCACGCCGCTGTGGGGCGTCGTGCGCAGCACTTCCTCGACTGTGGTCTGGCCGTTGGCAACCTTCTGCGCGCCAGACACGCGCAGGCTGCGCATGCCTTCAAGGTAGGCCTGGCGCTTGAGGGCAGCGAGGTCGGTATCGATCTGGATGTGGCGCTTGAGGCTGTCGCTCAGGAGCATTATTTCGTACACCCCGGCACGGCCGCGATAGCCGGTCTCGCGGCATTCCGCGCAGCCTATCGCCCGTTGTGCACCGCTGGGCACCGGGGCTTGCCAGGGACGGGTCAGCTCGTGCCAATCGCTGGCCGCGAGCGTATACGGCGCTTTGCAGTGGTTGCACAGCGTGCGCACCAGGCGCTGCGCCATGACCCCCAGCACTGTGGCCTTGATCAGATAATGGGCGACACCCAGTTCGAGCAGCCGGCTGATCGCGCTCGGCGCATCGTTGGTATGCAGGGTCGAGAGCACCAGGTGTCCGGTGAGCGCCGCTTGTATGGCCATTTCAGCGGTTTCCAGGTCGCGGATCTCACCCACCATGATGATGTCCGGGTCCTGGCGCATGAGTGCTCGCACGCCGCTGGCGAAGGTGAGGTCGATATTGGCCTGGACCTGCATCTGGTTGAACGCCGGCTCGACCATTTCGATAGGGTCTTCGATGGTGCACAGGTTGACTTCGGGGGTGGCGAGCTTCTTCAGCGTGGTGTAAAGCGTGCTGGTCTTGCCCGAGCCTGTCGGTCCGGTCACCAGAATGATGCCGTTGGTCTGCCCGGTCATGCCTTGCCAGCGGCTCAAGTCGTCACCGCTCAGGCCCAGCGCGTCGTAGTCCCTGAGCAGCACCTCGGGATCGAATATTCGCAACACCATCTTTTCGCCAAAGGCTGTCGGCAGCGTCGCCAGGCGCAGTTCCACGTCACTGCCGCCGGGCGACTGCGTCTTGACCCTGCCGTCCTGAGGTTTGCGTTTTTCTGCGACGTTCATGCGCCCCAGGCTTTTCAGGCGGCTGACGATGGCCATGATCACCTGGGGTGGGAACTGGTAGACGTTGTGCAGCATGCCATCGATGCGAAAGCGTACGCTGCCGTGCTCGCGGCGCGGTTCGATGTGGATATCGCTGGCGCGCTGTTCGAAGGCGTAATGGAACAGCCAGTCGACGATGTCGATGATGTGCGAATCGTTGGCGTCGGGTTCACGATCACTGGCGCCGAGCTTGAGCAGTTGTTCGAAATTGCCCGGCGTCTTGTCGGTTTGATCGACGTGACTGGCACCACTGACCGATTTTGCCAGCCGGTAGAACTCCAGCGTGTAGCGCTGGATGTCGAGCGGATTGGCCAGTACCCGGCGGATCGGCTTTTGCAACGCATGACCGAGGTCCTGGAGCCAGGACGTTACATAGGGCTGCGCGCTGGCCACGGTAATGGTGCCGGCATCGGCTTCCACGGCGAGTATCCCATGGCGATGGGCAAAGGCATGGGACATCACCGGCGTGACGGCGGCGACATCGATTTTAAGCGGATCGATACGCAGATAGGGCAGCCCGGCCTGCTGAGCCAGCCATATGGTCAGCTGTTCAATTTCCAGGCTATGGCCCGGGTGGCTGAGATCGGCGATCTGTTGCCCGGCCATGAACTCCAGTGGGTGGCGATCACGGTGATGGGCCGACTGATACGCCTTGAGCAACGGCTCGCGAGTGTCGGCAAGGATGAAACCCTGGGCGATCAGCTCGTCCAGCAAGTCTCCAAGCCCCAGCGGGCGATCGGTGGTGGTCTGGCTCACTGCGCCCTCCCGGGCAGTGCCGTGGGGCGTCCTGCGCCACGTCTGGACAGCCAGAAGAGCAAAAACAGCGTGCCATGATCAATCGCGGCAATCTTTGCCGCAGATGTCAGGCCTGTGCCGCGTTATGACTTGCGCCGCCGACAGCTTTCAATGCTCCAGCCGGTTCGAGCTCGACTGAACACACTTCGACAAGATTGCGCATTTTTTGCGCTATCACTTCCGCGCGATGCCAAGTCACGTCGTGCAGTTCCAGTTCGATATGCAGGAGATCGTCATCGCGGACCATTTCGATGCGTTGGGCAATGAGGTATTGCATGGCAAACAGGTTGAGCAATCGACAGGGGACATCCGCCTGTGCCTCGGCCACCAGGCGAAAGCGCACTGCAGTGGTCGGGTTGCCCGCCGCCCAGACATCCGGGCGCGGGCAGGGATCGTTCATGGCGTGCAATGTGGTCATGGGCCGGCTCCTGATTCAGTCGGGCCATTGTTCCATGAGTATCGAGATATTTCTTAGCGATTATTTCGAGTTTTTCCGCTATTTTGAATTGATCATGCTCACTAAGTGCTTAACGAGATATTTCTATGCAAAGCGATCTAGATAACTACGACCGCAAGATTCTCGCGCTGCTGCAGGAAGATGCTTCGCTGTCCAGCGCCCAGATCGCAGAACAGGTCGGGCTTTCTCAGTCGCCCTGCTGGCGGCGGATTCAACGAATGAAGGAGGAGGGCGTGATTCGCGCCCAGGTGACCTTGCTTGATCGCAAGAAAATCGGCCTCAATACGCAGATTTTCGCGGAGGTGAAACTCAACGCTCACGGGCGCTCCAATTTTACCGAGTTCACCGAAGCGATTCGCGGCTTCCCGGAGGTGCTGGAGTGTTATGTACTGATGGGGGCGGTGGATTTTCTGTTACGGATCGTGACCCCGGACATTGAAGCCTACGAGCGGTTCTTTTTCGAGAAACTGTCGATGGTGCCGGGGATTCAGGAGGTCAACTCGACGGTGGCCTTGTCAGAGATCAAGTCCACCACGAGTCTGCCGGTGCTGCGCCCTGTGTAGCGAGGGGGCAAGCCCTCCTTCGCTACACCGGTGCTGACTTTATTTGCGGACCAGTTGCTTCCAGGCCCGAGTCTGGGACACGGCCAGGGCCTGGTGGACGCGGGCGTCGAGGACTTCGTCGCTGATTTGCTGGATTGCCAGCGCCTGCAACTTGTTCAGGTCGCCGTACAGGCGATCCAGCTCAGGCACGTCCAGCACGCCACGCGCATGGTGCATCCAGGCCTGAATGCGCTCGATACGCGGCAGCTGTTCGGCCAGGTCCTCGGGCTGTTGCTGGTAGCGCTGCAGTTGCAAGGCAGCGCCTTCTTCGGCAATGAAATGCGCCAGCCAGTTGGCCAGTTGCGCGGCGCCTTGGCGATTGCCGCGATTGTTGCGCTCCACGGTCCAGGCGCGTGCCAGCAGCCAGCGCGAGGTGTTCAGCGAGAACAGGCCCCAGCGTGGGTCTTGCAGCTCTTCGGCGAACTGCTCGGGCGCGGCGCGGCGCACGTCTTCGTCTTCCTGGCCGGCTTCCACCAATGGGCGCCAGTCTTCGAGCAGCAGGTCAAGGGCGCTGCGCAGTTCGCTGGAGGTGGCGCGCGGCGCCGCCTGGCCGAGGCTGCCCAGCAATGCACGCAGTTCGATCAATTGCGTGACCCAATCCTGCAGCAGGCGCCAATGGCCGTTGAAACGGTATTGCTCGGCCAGGCGCTGGCTGCTCGCCAATAGGTGCCAAGCGAGGCCGGTAAAGGCGTCGTCCAGCGAAGTTTCGGCGCTCAGCTCTGGCGCGGGCAGGCTCAAGGCATAGCTGTTGGCGTCGAACAGACGATATCCACGCTCAGCCTTGCTGATGTCGCAGGGCATCAGCGGCAGGGTCGCGGCCAGCTCGGCGGCCAATTCCAGCAGGGCAGCGGGCTCGCCCTCGCGCAGTTCCAGTTCCAGTTCGCAGATTTCTTCCGACTGCTTGCCGACGATGACCTTGCCCAGATCCAGGGCGGCCTCGATCACGACTTTGCTCTTGCCTCGGCCCCAGGCGATTTCAGCGCGCTCGCGGACGAAATCGGTGGTGAATACCGGCTTGATGGTTTTCTTGTCCAGCTCGGCAAGCTGCGCCGGCCAGCATTCGTCATCGAGTTTTTTCAGATCCAGCTTGGCCTTGGCCAGTTTCCAGTCGTATTCGTTACGCTCCGACAGCCCGGCAACGCTCTGGCCGCGGGTCTTGAGGGTCTGGATGAACTCGTCGCCGTCACGGCGCAGGCGCAGGGCAACCTTGGCCCCGGCAAGGTCACGCTCGGGTGTATCGAAGTACTGGTTGAACAGTTCGCGGCGTTCCCAGCCACTTTTGTTGCGCTTTTTCAGCAGCGGGTGCTCGCGCAAGGCGATGAGAGTTTCGCGGCTGACGCGCAGTTTGATTTCGGTTTCTTTTTGCATGGCGGGAAAATCCAGGCGCTGGCGTAATGCCGCGCAGACGCTAAATAAGGGAGCTGCTATGGCCGAGCAGTGTACAGGAGTGTTGCGCTGACGGTTTATTCTCGACGTCAGATGGCTCTATGATGGGCTTCGCCCTGGGAGAATGCGCATGCCTTTGCCGTCCATGAAAGACCAGTTTGCCGCCCTGATCGCGGTGCCATCGGTGAGCTGTACACAGCCGAACCTCGATCTGTCCAACCGCCCGGTGATCGATCTGCTGGCCGGCTGGTTGGGGGACCTGGGCTTCGCCTGCGATATCCAGCAGGTCTCTCCCGGCAAGTTCAATCTGCTGGCCACTTACGGCAGCGGCCCAGGCGGGCTGGTGCTGGCCGGCCACAGCGACACCGTGCCCTTCGACGAAAAACTGTGGCAGACCGATCCGCTCAAGCTCACTGAGGTGGACGGGCGCTGGGTCGGCCTGGGCAGCTGTGACATGAAAGGGTTTTTCGCGCTGGCGATCGAGGCAGTAAAGCCGCTGCTCGATCAACCCTTCAAGCAGCCGCTGCTGATTCTCGCCACGTGCGATGAAGAAAGCTCGATGTCCGGTGCGCGTGCCTTGGCCGAAGCCGGGCGTCCGCTAGGGCGTGCAGCAGTGATCGGCGAGCCGACCGGGCTCAAGCCGATTCGCCTGCACAAGGGCGTGATGATGGAGCGCATCGATATCCTTGGCCAGAGTGGCCATTCTTCTGATCCGAGCCTGGGCCACAGCGCGCTCGAGGCCATGCACGAGGCTATCTCCGAGCTCAAGGGCTTGCGCCAGCAATGGCAGCGTGAATATCGCAATCCGCAATTCAGTGTGCCGCAACCGACCCTCAACTTCGGTTGCATTCACGGCGGTGACAACCCCAATCGCATCTGCGGGCAGTGCTCGCTTGAATTCGATCTGCGGCCGCTGCCGGGTATGGACCCTGAGGTGTTGCGGGCGGCGATCCGCCAGAAGCTGGTACCGTTGGCCGAGCAGCATCAGGTCAAGATCGACTATAAACCGCTGTTTCCGGAAGTACCGCCGTTCGAACAACTGGCCGATGCCGAGCTGGTACGGGTTGCCGAGCGCCTCACCGGGCACACCGCAGCCGCAGTGGCCTTTGGGACCGAAGCCCCGTACTTTCAGCGTCTGGGTTGTGAAACGCTGGTATTGGGCCCTGGGGATATAGCCTGTGCGCATCAGCCGGGCGAGTATCTGGAAATGTCACGTTTGCAGCCGACCGTGCGTCTATTGCAACAATTGGTAGAACATTATTGTCTGGCCTCGGTCTCTGAGTAGTGATCGAGCGATCTGCCACTCCAGAGGCCGCCCCTAAAGTGATAACCCTGTTGACCGTATCTGAAAGGAGCATGCGCGTGTTGCCAAGCCTGTTTCGACGATAACCCACAACACCCAAGTTGCGTTTTCACGTTTCGTCCAATTTTTTACAGGCTCATTTCAGCATGCCCGAGTACGTTAACTGGCTTCGTCACGCCTCGCCCTATATCAATGCCCACCGGGACTGCACCTTTGTGGTGATGCTGCCGGGGGACGGGGTCGACCACCCCAACTTCGGCAATATCGTTCACGACCTGGTGTTGCTGCACAGCCTGGGGGTGCGCCTGGTGCTGGTGCACGGCTCGCGCCCGCAGATCGAAGAGCGCCTGGCCGCAAGGGGTATCACCCCGCACTACCACCACGGGCTGCGTATCACTGACGCGGCCACGCTGGATTGTGTTATCGATGCTGTCGGGTATTTGCGTATCGCCATCGAAGCGCGCCTGTCGATGGACATGGCCTCGTCGCCGATGCAGGGTTCACGCCTGCGCGTGGCGGGCGGCAATCTGGTCACCGCGCGGCCGATCGGTGTGGTCGAGGGGGTGGATTATCACCATACCGGGCTGGTACGCAGGGTCGATCGCAAGGGTATCAACAAGTTGCTCGATGAGCGCTCGATCGTATTGCTGTCGCCGCTGGGCTACTCGCCCACCGGAGAAATCTTCAACATCGCCTGTGAAGACGTCGCGACGCGGGCGGCTATCGACCTGGGTGCCGACAAGCTGTTGCTGTTCGGCGCCGAACCCGGCTTGCTCGACGAACACGGCAAGCTGGTGCGGGAGCTGGGCCCGGCACAGGTGCCGGCGCACCTGTTGCGTCTGGGCAGCGACTATCAAGGCGAGTTGCTGGATGCGGCCGCCGAGGCTTGCAAGGGCGGCGTGGCCCGCAGCCACATCGTCAGCTATGCCGAAAATGGCGCCTTGCTGACCGAGCTGTTCACGCGCGATGGTGGTGGTACGCTGGTGGCGCAGGAGCAGTTCGAGAAGGTCCGCGAGGCCAATATCGAGGACGTGGGCGGATTGATCGAACTGATCAGCCCACTGGAAGAACAGGGGATTCTGGTACGCCGCTCACGCGAGGTACTGGAGCGGGAAATCACCCAATTCAGCGTGGTCGAGCGCGAGGGGATGATCATCGCCTGTGCGGCGCTTTACCCGATTGCGGACTCTCAGGCTGCGGAGCTTGCTTGCCTGGCGGTCAATCCTGAGTACCGCCATGGTGGGCGTGGCGATGAACTGTTGGAGCGCATCGAGGTGCGCGCCAAAGCGCTGGGGATCAATACCCTGTTCGTCCTCACCACCCGCACGGCGCACTGGTTCCGCGAGCGTGGTTTTATCCCAAGTGGTGTCGAGCGTCTGCCTGCTGCCCGAGCGTCGCTGTACAACTATCAGCGTAATTCGAAGATCTTCGAGAAGGCGTTGTAAGGCTCTGCAGTGGCGTCGTTGCCACTGGCCTCTTCGCTGCCGAACGCGCGCCCTTGCTCCCACTGGTGTACGACTCCGGATCGGTTGGCACTGGGAGACTTCAAACCGCATCACGCGGCAGCATCAGGTTCAGTGGCAACACCACCCGCGCTTCGAGGCCGCCGCCTGACCGGTTACGCAGCTCCACGTTGCCGCCATGCATCAGCACGATGCGCTTGACGATGGCCAGGCCCAGGCCCGTGCCTTTGCCACTGCGGGCCAGATCGCCGCGCGTGAATGGATTGAAAATACCTTCGAGTTCCGCTGGGTCGATGCCGGTGCCACGGTCCAGAACGCTGAGCACGACATACGGCGCGCTTGAGTCCTCGGCCACGTAGGCGGCGACTTCGACGCCGCTGCCCGCATGATGAAGCGCATTGCCGATCAGATTGTTCAGCAGGCGCTTGATTGAAATTCTTCGCAGCGGGAAGGGCGGGATCGTTTCGAGGCACAGCCGCACCCGCTCTTCGGGCTGATTGAATTGGGCGACGGTATGGCGAATGAGGTCGCACAGGTCTACCTCCTCGATCGTCTCGTCGCGGCCATCCCGGATAAACGCCAGGAACTGGTCGAGGATGGCGTCCATGTCTTCGATGTCACGGACCATGTCTTCGCTCAGATCGCTGTCGCCGCTCATCAATTCAAGGGAAAGCCGCAGGCGAGTCAAGGGCGTTCGCAGGTCGTGGGACACGCCGGCCAGCATCAGTTCGCGCTCCCGGGCCGCCTGTTCGACATCCTCGGCCATCTGGTTGAACGAGCGGTATACCTCGGCCATTTCGCTCGGCGTATCGCTGATCGGCAAGCGGACGCTGCGGCCCTGGCCCAGTTGTCTGGCAGCGAACACCAGGCGCTTGAGCGGTTGATTGAGCTGGCGTACGAATATCCAGGCCGATGCCGTCGACAGCAGTCCGATCGCCAGGAACCAGCCCAGCACGCTCCAGATTTTCTGGCCGCGCAAGGGGTGAGGATACAAGGGTACCTTCAACCAGCCTGGGCCCAGGCTCGGGGCCTGCACCCAGAGCGCGGGCGGAGCATGCACGCGCAGTCGCACTTCGGTATCGTTGCCCAGTTCGGCCTGCATCTGCCGCTGGTAGATTTCGCTGTAGGGCCAGTGTTGTTCGCCTTCGGGCACTCCGCCGCCCACGACCCGGATCAGGCCCGCCGCTTCGGCGATCTGATCGCGATTGGACTCGTCGGCCGCCCAGTACGCGCGCAAGGTCAGGGCCACACCGTGACTGTACTGACGGTCGACCAGCACATCCTCGTTCATCAGCAGGTAGACGAGCGTCAGTGCCTTGGAGAACAGCACGACGATCAGCACCAGCCAGAGCGTGCGCGAGAAGAAACTCTGGGGGAACCACAACGGGGTTTTCATAGGCTTGAGCACATAACTTTGCAGGCGCGAGACGGGCTCGCAACAATGCGGACAGCGGGCCGCCCACAACGCAAAACCCCCGGCTGGGGGTTGGGGTTGCAGGGCGGCCCGCTTCTACAGGTCAGGCTTTACGCCTTGCTTTTGCCGCCGTCCGGTACGAAGACATACCCCACGCCCCAGACCGTCTGGATATATCGCGGCTTGGAAGGGTCCGGTTCGATCATTCGGCGCAGCCGCGAGATCTGCACGTCGATGGAGCGCTCCAGCGCATCCCATTCACGACCGCGTGCCAGATTCATCAGTTTGTCGCGGGTCAGGGGTTCGCGTGCATGCATTACCAGTGCCTTGAGTACAGCGAACTCGCCGGTGGTCAGCATGTGCAATTCATCGCCGCGACGCAGTTCACGAGTGGCCAGGGACAGTTCGTAATCACCGAAAGTGACGGACTCGTCCTCGCTGCCAGGCGCGCCCGGGACTGGGGCGGACTGGCGGCGGAGCACCGCTTTGACCCGTGCCATCAGTTCATCCGGGTTGAATGGCTTGGCCAGGTAATCGTCGGCACCCAGCTCCAGGCCCTTGATGCGGCTCAGCTCGTCGCCTTTGGCGGTCAGCATGATGATCGGGATCTGGTTCTTGGCGGCCCGCAGGCGTCGGCAGGCGGACAGGCCATCTTCGCCGGGCAGCATCAGATCGAGCACGACCAGGTTGAAGACTTCACGGGTCAGCAAACGGTCCATCTGCTCGGCATTGGGCACGGCGCGCGCGCGATAACCCTTGTTGGTGAAAAAACGCTCCAGAAGGCTGCTCAGGCCTGGATCGTCATCGACGATGAGGATTTTGTCGCCTTCAACAGGGAGGACAGTGCTGCTCATGAATAGCTCCTATGATCTCGGCGGCCATTATGGCTTAGCTGCAAGCCACTGTGCCGAGTGCATTGTTAGCAGATTTTTCCTGATCCACCATCCTGACATATCTTGCAGGTAAACCGGCAATCCCCCCAAGGCCTTATGGGTGGTTATAATGCCGGCCGCTAGCGTCAGGCTTCGAGGCCTGGCGAGGATGGTTCGCCCGCTAAAAGCGGGGCTCTGCATTAACAATAGGTCAGGTGGTCTAATGGACAGTATCAACAGCCGCATTGCCGAAGAACTCGGCGTCCGCCCTCAACAGGTCGAAGCGGCCGTGGCGCTACTCGATGAAGGTTCTACCGTGCCGTTCATCGCCCGCTATCGCAAAGAAGTCACCGGCAGCCTCGATGACACACAATTGCGTCATCTTGAAGAGCGCCTGCGCTACCTGCGCGAACTCGACGAACGGCGTATCAGCATCCTCGCCAGCATCGAGGAGCAAGGCAAGCTGACCCCGGAGCTCGCCCGCGACATCAAGCTGGCCGATACCAAGACCCGTCTTGAAGACCTTTACCTTCCCTATAAGCAGAAGCGTCGCACCAAGGGCCAGATTGCTCTTGAAGCGGGCCTCGGCGAGCTTGCCGACGGCCTGTTCAACGATCCGCAACGCGACCCTGAAGCCACGGCTGCGGGTTTCGTCAACGCCGAGAAGGGCGTAGCCGATACCAAGGCCGCGCTGGAGGGCGCCAAATACATCCTCATGGAACGTTTCGCCGAGGACGCCCGCCTGCTCGACAAGCTGCGTGTTTTCCTCAAGCAGGAGTCGGTTCTCAGCGCTCGCGTGGTGGCCGGCAAGGAAGAGGAAGGCGCCAAGTTTCGCGATTACTTCGAGCACGACGAACCGCTCAAGAGCATGCCGTCGCACCGCGCCCTGGCGATCTTCCGTGGCCGTAACGAAGGTATTCTCAGCTCCGCGCTCAAGGTCGGCGAAGAGTTGCCCGGGACCATGCATCCGTGCGAGGGGATGATCGGCGAGCACTTCAATATCAAGAATCAGAATCGCCCAGCCGATAAATGGCTGGGTGAAGTAGTGCGCTGGACCTGGAAGGTCAAGCTGTATACCCACCTGGAAACCGACTTGCTGGGCGAGTTGCGCGACGGCGCCGAGACCGAAGCGATCAATGTGTTCGCCCACAACCTGCACGACCTGCTGCTGGCTGCCCCTGCCGGGCCGCGCGCCACCCTGGGTCTCGACCCTGGGCTGCGCACCGGTTGCAAGGTGGCCGTGGTGGACGCCACCGGCAAGATGCTCGATTTCGCGACCGTCTACCCCCACGTGCCGCACAACAAGTGGGACCAGACCCTCTCGGTGCTGGCCGCGCTCTGCGCCAAGCACTCCGTGGACCTGATCGCCATCGGTAACGGTACCGCGAGCCGCGAGACCGACAAGCTCGCCGCCGAGCTGATCAAAAAGTATCCAGCCATGGGCATGACCAAGGTGATGGTCTCAGAGGCGGGTGCGTCGGTGTACTCGGCTTCGGAACTGGCCGCGAAGGAATTCCCTGATCTGGACGTCTCCATCCGTGGTGCGGTGTCCATCGCCCGTCGTCTGCAGGATCCGCTGGCGGAGCTGGTGAAGATCGATCCGAAATCCATCGGTGTGGGCCAATACCAGCACGACGTGTCGCAACTCAAGCTGGCCCGCGGCCTGGACGCCGTGGTCGAAGACTGCGTCAACGCCGTGGGTGTCGACGTCAACACCGCTTCCGTAGCCCTGTTGGCGCGGATTTCCGGCCTCAACACCACGCTGGCGCAGAATATCGTCAGCCATCGTGATGCCAACGGCGCGTTCAAGACCCGTGCAGCACTGAAGAAAGTCAGCCGCCTGGGCGAAAAGACCTTCGAACAGGCAGCCGGCTTCCTGCGGGTCATGAACGGCGACAACCCCCTCGACGCTTCCGCCGTGCACCCTGAAGCCTACCCGTTGGTGCAGCGTATCGCCGCTGAAACCGACCGCGACATCCGCTCGCTGATCGGCGACAGCAGCTTCCTCAAGCGCCTGGACCCGAAAAAATATACCGACGAGACCTTCGGCCTGCCGACGGTCACCGACATCCTTCAGGAACTGGACAAGCCCGGCCGCGACCCGCGTCCCGAGTTCAAGACCGCAGCCTTCCAGGATGGCGTCGAGGACCTCAAGGACCTGCAACTGGGGATGATCCTCGAAGGCGTGGTGACCAACGTCACCAACTTCGGTGCCTTTGTCGACATCGGCGTGCATCAGGACGGCCTGGTGCACATCTCTGCGTTGTCGGAGAAGTTCGTCAAGGACCCGCGCGAAGCGGTCAAGGCTGGGGATGTGGTCAAGGTCAAGGTCATGGAAGTGGACATTCCGCGCAAACGCGTGGGCTTGTCGATGCGCATGAGCGACACGCCGGGCGAGAAGATCGATGGCGCCCGTGGCAGCCGTCCGGGTTCGTCGCCGCGCCAGCAGAGCACGCCGGCACGGGCCAAGGAGCCGGCAGCGGCCCCCGCCAATAACGCCATGGCTTCCCTGTTCGCCAACGCCAAACAACTGAAGAAGCGCTGATGGATCTGCCTGAAGAGTTCACCCAGAGCGCCTACAGCCAGCTCCTTGGCTGCAGGGTGCTGCACTTGGGCGAGGGGGTCGCGCAAGTGGCGATGACCCTGGAGCCCGAGTTGCGCAACCGCTTGGGCAAGCTCCATGGCGGGGCGATGTTCAGCCTGGTTGATGTTGCCATGGGCCTGGCGTGTTCGACCTCCCATGGTTTTGACAAGCAGAGCGTGACCCTGGAATGCAAGATCAACTACATTCGCGCTGTAGCGGATGGCGAGGTGGTGTGTACGGCCAAGGTCATCCATGGTGGGCGCCGCACTCTTGTGGTCGACGCCGAAGTGCTTCAGGGCGACAAATTGATGGCGAAGGCGCAAGCAACCTTCGCCGCTCTCTAGCTCGTTTCGCGCATCTGGGGTAATTTCGACGCTGCGCTGACATTGTCGGAATTACACCTAGGAGCCGCTAGTCATAACTGGCGACGAGATCGAAACCAGGCGACAACGCCGGTAACTTTCTTCACCCTTGTAGACCGTTATGTCCACCCCCATATTGGGGCGACTGACCGTGAAGGAATTCAACTTGAGCGACTTTCTCAAACGCCGCCTGGAACTGCTTGGGGCGCCTGCCAATCTTCCTCTGCTGCAGCAGTGCCTGCACGGTATCGAGCGTGAATGCCTGCGCGTGACGGCCGATGGCCGCCTGGCTCAGACGCCTCACCCTGAAGGAATGGGCGCGGCGCTGACCCACGAGCAAATCACCACGGATTATTCGGAGTCGCTGCTGGAGTTCATCACTCCGGCGTTGGCCGACCCGGCTCAGACCCTGCAAAGTCTGGAAAAAATTCACCGCTTCGCTTACAGCAAGCTGGGCAACGAGCTGCTGTGGAGCCCGTCGATGCCCTGTGCGTTGCCGGCCGAGCAGGATATTCCGATCGCGTACTACGGCACGTCCAACATTGGTCAGCTCAAGTATGTCTACCGTCAGGGCCTGGCTCTGCGCTATGGCCGTACCATGCAGTGCATCGCCGGTATTCATTACAACTTCTCGGTGCCCGATGCGCTATGGCCTCTGCTCAAGAACGCAGAGGGCGTGCCGGGCAGTGATCGCGACTTCCAGTCGGCGGCCTATATTGCCCTGATCCGCAACTTCCGCCGCTACAGCTGGCTGCTGATGTATCTGTTCGGCGCCTCGCCGGTACTCGATGCAGGCTTTTTGCGCGGCCGTGCGCATCAGCTGGAGCAGCTGGATGCCGAGACGCTTTACCTGCCCTATGCGACCAGCCTGCGCATGAGCGATCTGGGTTATCAAAGCAACGCCCAGGCGGGGCTGACGCCTTGCTACAACGATTTGGCCAGCTATACCGACAGCCTGCGCCTGGCCGTGGCTACGCCTTATGCGCCGTACGTCGAAGTGGGCACGCACAAGGATGGCGAGTGGGTACAGCTCAATACCAACATCCTGCAGATCGAAAACGAGTACTACTCCAATATCCGCCCCAAGCGCGTGACCTATACCGGCGAACGGCCGATCCAGGCCTTGCAGGCCCGCGGTGTGCAGTACGTGGAAGTGCGCTGCCTGGACATCAACCCGTTCCTGCCGACCGGTGTGGATCTGACTGAGGCTCGATTCCTCGACGCATTCCTGCTGTTCTGTGCACTGGAAGAAAGCCCCCAGTTCGCCACGCTGGAGTGTGGTAATTGCACCAACAACTTTCTCACGGTGGTCAAGGATGGCCGCCGGCCGGGCCTGCAACTGCAGCGCGACGGTGCGCCGATCGGGCTCAAGGAGTGGGCGGACGAGTTGCTGGAGCGCATCCAGCCACTGGCCGAATTGCTCGATCGCAGCCATGGTGGCGATGCCCACGTCCAGGCGTTGGCCGCTCAGACAGCCAAGGTAGCCGATCCGTCACTGACGCCGTCGGCCAAAGTGCTGGCGAGCATGGCTGAGCACAATGAAAGCTTCGCGCAGTTCTCGCTACGCCAGAGCAATGCCCACGCCGATACGCTGCGGGGCAATCCTTTGAGCATCGAAGAACAGGCCGCGTTCGAGACTACTGCGCGCGAATCCATCGCGCGCCAGGCGGAGCTGGAACAGACCGAAGTGGGGGATTTCGACCTATTCGTCGCTTCTTATCAAGCGAGTATTCTGGCGATCAGTCAGTAAGCCTGCGGTTATTGCTCACGCCTTCGCGGGCTCTGTCCGCGAAGGCGTCAGTATCAACCACGCGTCGTTCAACCCTTGCCCTTGGTCCGCGTCAGCCCAGGCTCGGCATTCTTCTCGATGTGCTCGATGATCATGCAGGCGACGTTCTTGCCGGTGGTCGTTTCGATGCCTTCGAGCCCTGGCGACGAATTGACCTCCATCACCAGCGGGCCATGATTGGAACGCAGGATATCGACCCCGGCGACGCCCAAGCCCATGACCTTGGCCGCACGAATGGCGGTCATGCGCTCTTCGGGGGTGATCTTGATCAGGCTGGCTGTGCCGCCGCGATGCAGGTTGGAGCGGAACTCCCCCGGCTTGGCCTGGCGCTTCATCGAGGCCAGGACCTTGTCGCCGACCACAAAGCAGCGGATGTCGGCGCCACCGGCCTCCTTGATGTATTCCTGCACCATGATGTTCTGCTTGAGGCCCATGAAGGCCTCGATCACCGACTCGGCGGCCTTGGTGGTCTCGCACAGCACCACGCCGATGCCTTGGGTGCCCTCCAGAACCTTGATCACCAGCGGCGCGCCGTTGACCATCTGGATCAGGTCGGGGATGTCATCGGGCGAGTGGGCGAACCCTGTAACCGGCAGGCCGATACCCCGGCGCGACAGCAATTGCAGCGAACGCAGCTTGTCCCGCGAGCGGGCGATGGCCACCGATTCGTTGAGGGGATAGACGCCCATCATCTCGAACTGGCGCAGCACGGCGCAGCCATAGAAGGTCACCGAGGCGCCAATGCGCGGAATCACTGCGTCGAAATCTTCCAGCGGTTTGCCGCGGTAGTGGATCTGCGGCTTGTGGCTGGCGATGTTCATATAGGCGCGCAGGGTGTCGACCACCACCATCTCATGGCCGCGTTCGATTCCCGCTTCAACCAGACGACGAGTGGAATACAGACGCGGATTTCGCGAAAGCACAGCGATCTTCATGCAACACCATTGGCAGGGGTAGTAGTAGAAGCCGGAAAGGTCGGCTTGTCTTGAACGTAAGTCACGCCCGGGTTGACCACCAATTGGCCTTGTACCAGGGCTTTGGAGCCGAGCAGCAAGCGATAACGCATGGCCTTGCGACAGGCCAGAGTGAATTCGACGTCCCACACCCGGTCGCCCAGGGCGAGGGTGGTCTTGATGACGTAGCGCGTCTGCGCGTGGCCATTGGAGCTCTTGATGGTCTTCATCGCCACCAGAGGCGCCTCGCAGCGGCGGTGGCGCAATTGCACCACGGTGCCCAGGTGCGCATTGAAACGCACCCATGTTTCACCCTGACGCTCGAAGGTTTCGATCTCCGTCGCGTGCAGGCTCGAGGTGCTGGCGCCGGTGTCGATCTTGGCGCGCAGGCCGGCCACGCCCAGTTCGGGCAAGGCCACCCACTCGCGCAGGCCGATCACAGTCAGATGGTCAAATGTCTTCAAGGGGATCAACCGCAGAAAGTGTCAGGAACAGGTTGCTGCATAAATCAGAGCCCGAGGTAGTTGAGACCGGCCTTGGGCAGATCAATTCAACCGAGCGTAGTCTGCTCGGCGCACTCTAAACGGAACGCCTGCCACTTGCATCCGCCGTGTAGGGTAGTAGAGTTCCAGCATGTTTCAGATCGAGGTGAAGTCGTGGCGCAGAAACAGGCCGAGGAAGAAAGGATCCGTCTGGACAAGTGGCTATGGGCCGCACGTTTCTACAAGACCCGCTCGCTGGCCAAGGCCGCGATTGAAAGTGGCAAGGTGCATTGCCGTGGCGAGCGTTGCAAGCCGGGCAAGGAGCCGCATGTAGGCGACGAGATCGCTGTGCGTACCGGATTTGATGAGCGCACGGTGGTGGTCAAGGCATTGTCCGATGTGCGGCGGGGTGCTCCCGAGGCGCAGTTGCTTTATGCTGAGACCGAGCAGAGTATTGCGAAGCGCGAACAAGCGGCGGCGATGCGCAAGGCGGGCGGCCTGGGCGTCGAAACCGATGGGCGGCCGAGCAAGAAGCAGCGTCGGCAACTCCATCAGTTGTTCGGCAGCCGCGACTAGCCGCTGACCACGCTGAGGCGGCGCAGTATCGGAATGTGATTGAGCAGCTTGAATACCGGATTGCTGAGAGTACTCAGCAAGGCGGTAGCTTTGGCGAGATACGGCGTATAGAAGGCCCAGCCCAGCGCCAGCAATGCCATCAGCACGCCACCGATGTAATCGTCCTGGCCCCAATGCGCGCCAGCCACCAGGCGTGGCAGGCTGAATAGCACCACCAGGCCCCAGATCACCACCACCTGGGTGCCACGGCGAGCGAACAGGGTCATGAACATGGCCCAGATCAACAGTACCGAGGCATGATCACCCGGGAAGCTCTGGTTGGATTGATCCTTGAGCTCGAGATGTTTGTCGATGTTCGGATACAGATCCCCCAAACGTACCGCTTCAGGGAGGACCAGCGACGGACTGCTGTGCTGCCACCCCAGATGGTCGCATACCTCTGAAAACAGCGCGCGAATGACCAGCAGCGCCACCATCATGGCGATAATGCCCAAGGCCGCCTGACGCACCTGGCTCCGTTCGAAGACATAGTCACCACGGATCAACAGGGTCAGAAGGATCAGCCCGACCACGATGTCGAACGGCCGCATGCTGCCCACGGCCCAGATCGAACGCCAGACGCTATTAGTGGCCAAAGGCTGATTGAGCATATGAAACAGGCCGACATCGAACGCCGTGAACAACTGATTGCCGACGGGCAACAGCCACAGGCCCAGCAGGATCAACGCGGCGACGTTGCACGTCACCAGAGCTCTGATGTTCCATCTTGCTTGGAACAGAGCGGGTTTGTTCATAAAATACCTCGAATGGCAGAGCTCGCAGGCGCGGAGCGCATGTAACAGAAATTGTTTTGCTGACTATACATTTTGTCATAAATATCAGATACCCAGACCTATGTCCGAATTGCTCGATACCGATTTCACACAGCGTTTCATCTTCGACGACAGCGATGTCCGCGGTGAGCTGGTTTCTCTGGAACGCAGTTATGCCGAGGTTCTGGCCAAACATCCGTACCCGGAACCCGTTGCCCAGTTGCTCGGCGAATTCATGGCGGCGGCAGCTTTGCTGGTCGGCACCCTGAAATTCGATGGCTTGCTGATCCTCCAGGCCCGCTCCAGCGGGCCGATTCCCCTGCTGATGATCGAATGTTCCAGCGAGCGAGAGATCCGTGGCCTGGCGCGTTATGAAGCGGAGCAGGTTAGACCCGGCGCCGGCTTGCCGGAACTGATGCCGGAAGGCACACTGGCGATGACCATTGACCCTACCAATGGCCAGCGTTATCAGGGCATCGTCGAGTTGGGCGGTGCGGACTTGTCGGAATCCTTCACTAATTACTTCGCGTTGTCGGAGCAATTGGGTACGAAGTTCATCCTCAAGGCCGACACCCATCGTGCCCGGGGCCTGCTGTTGCAGCAGTTGCCCATCGACAAGATCAAGGACGATGAAGACCGCGCAGACAACTGGCATAACGTCACCGCCAAGGCCCACACCTTGACGGCCGAGGAGATGCTCGGTCTCGACAACGAGACCGTTCTGCATCGCCTCTACCATGAGGAAGAACTGCGTCTGTTCGATATCCAGCCGCTGCAATTTCGCTGCAGCTGCTCCCGGGAACGTTCGGCGCGCGCGTTGATCAGTCTGGGAGAAGAGGATGCGCAGCTCGTGTTGGTCGAACATGGTGGCACCATCGAGATCGATTGCCAGTTCTGCAACGAGCGTTATCTGTTCGATTCTGCAGATGTCACGCAGTTGTTTCTGGACGGAAGCGTCGATTCGCCGTCAGAGACCCGTCACTGAAAGGTTTTAGCACCGCTAACTGAAGGTCAGGAACGTCGGAATAGTGCCATCCAGACAGGAGGGGTCTACTTTTTCCTAATGTTTCTGGCATAATCCGGCCACTTTTTTCGCTGTAGTAGGTTTGTATTATTACTACAAAACGTTTGGAGCACTCGGCCGCTGGCCGACGGGGACATTCATGACGCAAGCCAATAACGCCGTGTACACCGATCTGAGCACTGACGATCTGGTCAAAGAAGCCCTGACTCGCGGTGAAGGCGAGCTGTCCGATACGGGCGCGCTGGTCGTCAAGACCGGGCATCGCACGGGCCGTTCACCGGTAGACCGTTTCATCGTCGAAGAGCCCTCTTCCCAGAACGACATCGCCTGGGGCCCGATCAACCGCAAATTCCCGGCCGACAAGTTCGATGCCCTGTGGGATCGTGTTCAAGCCTATCTGGGTGAGCGCGAGCGGTTCGTTTCCCACGTTCATGTAGGCTCCGACGAAGGCCACTACCTCGCGGTCAAAATGACCACCGAGACAGCCTGGCACAACCTGTTCGGGCGTTGCCTGTTCATCAATCCGGAAACCTACAATCCGGGCGCCAAGCAGGAATGGCAAGTCGTGAACGCGCCGTGGTTCGTCTGCGAACCCGAGCGTGATGGCACCAACTCCGATGGCACCGTGATCATCAACTTTGCGGCCAAGAAAGTCCTGATCGCAGGCATGCGTTACGCCGGCGAAATGAAAAAAGCCATGTTCTCGGTGCAGAACTTCCTGCTGCCGGCGGCCGATGTGCTGCCGATGCACTGCGCTGCCAACATGGGCGAAGAGGGCGATGTGACGCTGTTCTTCGGTCTGTCGGGCACCGGCAAGACCACCCTGTCGGCCGACGAAAGCCGCTACCTGATCGGCGACGACGAGCACGGCTGGGGCGAAGGCGTGGTGTTCAACATCGAAGGCGGTTGCTATGCCAAGTGCATCGATCTGTCCGAGAAGAACGAACCGGTCATCTGGAAAGCCATCCAGCATGGCGCCGTGCTCGAGAACGTGGTCCTGGACCCGGTCACCAAGCAAGCCGATTACGCTGACGACAGCCTGACCCAGAACAGCCGCGCCGCTTACCCGCGCGAGCTGATCGAAAAACGCGCCCCGAAAAACCTCGGTGGCGAGCCGAACGCTGTAATCTTCCTGACCTGCGACCTGACAGGCGTATTGCCGCCGGTGTCGATCCTCAGCGAAGAACAGGCTGCCTACCACTTCCTGTCGGGTTACACCGCACTGGTCGGCTCCACTGAAATGGGTTCGGGCAGCGGCATCAAGTCGACCTTTTCGACCTGCTTTGGCGCGCCGTTCTTCCCGCGTCCGGCGGGCGTGTATGCCGAACTGCTGATCAAGCGCATCCGCGCCTTCGGCTCCAAGGTCTATCTGGTCAACACCGGCTGGACCGGCGGTGGCTACGGCGTCGGCAAACGTTTCAACATCCCGACCACCCGTGGCGTGATCGCGGCCATCCAGAGCGGCGCGCTGATCGGTGCAGAAACCGAGCACCTGGCGACCGTCAATCTGGATGTGCCGAAATCGGTACCTGGCGTCGATACCGGCCTGCTCAACCCACGCAACACCTGGGCTGACAAGGCTGCGTACGACGAGTCGGCCAAGGCGCTGGCCGGCTTGTTCATCGAGAACTTCAAGAAGTTCGAAGTGAGCGACTCGATTCGTGCAGCCGGTCCGCAGCTGTAATATTCAAGCTGTGAACTGACAAGCCGCCCCTCGGGGCGGCTTTTTCATTTGCGCTCTTTTTCCTTGCCCAGATACACCGGCGCGACGTTCACGTTGGCTGGCAACGCGACGCTGGTCGATGGTGCCACGGGCTGGGCGTGGGCGGCCTTGTCGGTGTGGGATGAACCACGGCTCGGCGCGGCCTGTTCGGCGGTTGGCGCAGGCGCGTCAGCGGGTTTGTCGGTTTGCGCCTGGGCCAGACTGGCTGAAGGATTGTTCAGATCGATGACCAGCAACTTGGCCAGGTCATAGCGCTGGCTCAGTGCATACAGGCCGCCGGCGACGATCACCAGGCCAATGAACACATTGCGAAACAGAGTGGAGTCGGTGGTGGCTTTTTTCCGCGTGCGCCGCACCACGGTGTCATCCACGTCGACGCTCAGGGAATCGGATTTAAGGCGGGGTTGCTGGCGCTCGGCTTTCATGGCACTCGTTCGACGGTTGGGCACAGGCGTCGAGTTTAACATTTCTGTTCTGGCGCCAGCGCTTTCCTGTGCCGGGCGGCAGTCCTAATCTGCGGCGGCGAAGGTCTTGGTCGCCAAGCAGTAGCGCTGCCGGGCAGCGAGGGTCTGGTCGTCGTTCTCATGGTCGGCGCGCTTGGTCCATTCCTGACATGCCTCCTTGAAGTACACCACGGCGGCGCGTCGGCACTCACGGTGTTCGACCGTGTCACTCGGGAAGTTGGTGCATACCGAAGCGTTGTCGATCTCGTTATCGACGATCTTCCACTGCGCTCGATAGCGATTGCGGCCTTTCCATTCGCGGATCTCCACGGTCGCCACTTGGTAAGGCTTGCCTTGGCGAGTAACGGGACGCACCTGATCGGCTTTGTACTGGGCCATATAGCGTGCCGAAACCATGCCCTGCGCCGATGTGGGCGCCGGATCGGGCTTGGGGACGGCGCCAAAGCGGCACTTGGCGACCTCGTCGTTGATGGCCGTGCCGTTCTTCAGGCAGTCATCCAGAGGCTGTGGCTTGGCGGGTGTGGCGTCGGCCTGTGCGCGCGGCGCCGTGACCACTGGAGCCAAGACGGCGGCCGTTACAGGCTGCACGGGTAGCGCATCGGCTGGCTCGTCGGTCACCGTTGCCATTGGCTCTTGCACGGCATTCGCAGGCTGAGGCGAGGGCGCATGGCCCTGCAGGCGCGCAGCGAGGATCCAGGCGCAGGCGCAAAGCATCGCCAGCGCGGCTATCCAGCCCAGCTTGACGCCGGAAGGCCTGGCGGCTGGGCGTCTGCCAGGATGAGAGCCGAGCACCACGTCGAACTGCTGAGGGTTGAGGCGCTGGAAGTGCGTGACGCCGTCATCATCTGAAGGTGGTTGCATCGAATCCATTCCTGGCGTTTGGTGTAAGGCATAAAGCGGCATCCGGGCCATGCCGTGGCAGACTTGTTACAATTTGCCGCAGATTATACCGGGGCTCGAAACTTGGCCAGCGAACATTGATGGCGTTGCTCGTTGACCCTGGAAGCCCCGCCCCCTGAAATGTTCAGGCTCAATCTTGCGCTGCAAATCTGCCAGCGGCCGCGCTAGGGTGTTCCCTCGATGCCGTCCAAGGAGTGACACGACATGCAGGCTACCCTCGAAGCAGTGTTCGGCCACAGCCGTTTTCGTCCAGGCCAGGAGGCCGCCATCGGCGCAGTGCTGGCTGGCCGTTCGGCCGCGGCGATTTTTCCGACCGGGTCGGGCAAGTCGTTGTGCTATCAATTGCCAGCGCTCATGCTGCCGCACTTGACGCTGGTGGTTTCCCCATTGCTGGCGTTGATGCAGGATCAGCTCGCCTTCCTCCATCGTCACGGCGTGGCGGCGGCGAATATAGACTCCGCACAAACGCGTGAGCAGGCCGCAGAGGTGATGACGCGGGCGCGCTCAGGTGAATTGAAGATCCTGATGATTTCGGTCGAGCGCCTGAAAAACGAGCGGTTTCGCCATTTTCTGCAGCAGGTGCCCATCTCGTTGCTGGTGATCGACGAAGCGCACTGCATCTCCGAGTGGGGGCATAACTTTCGGCCCGACTACCTGAAGCTCCCCGACTATCAGCGTCAGTTCAATATTCCCCAGGCCTTGCTGCTGACGGCCACGGCGACGCCCAAGGTCATCGCCGACATGCAGGCGAAGTTCGCCATCGCCGATTCGGATGTGGTCACCACGGGGTTCTACCGGGCCAATCTTGATTTGCAAGTGGAGGGGGTGGCCGGCGCCGACAAGCAAGCGCGCTTGGTGCAATGGCTGCAGGCGCGCCAAGGCCAGGCAGGGATCGTCTATGTGACCCAGCAAAAAACCGCAGAAGCCGTGGCTCAGCAGCTGTCGCGCCAGGGTGTCGCGGCGCAGGCCTATCATGCCGGGCTGCCGAACGAGCGCCGCGATGATATTCAGCGCCGCTTCATGGCTGGGGATATCCAATGCATCGTCGCCACCATTGCCTTTGGCATGGGCATCGATAAAAGCGACATTCGCTTTGTGGCACATTTCGATCTGCCTAAATCGATCGAAAACTACAGTCAGGAAATCGGTCGGGCAGGTCGCGACGGTGAGCCGTCCGAATGCCTGGTGCTGGCCAACCGCGACAGCTTGGCGGTGCTCGAGAACTTCGTTTACGGCGACACGCCAGAGCGCGTAGGTATCGCTGCAGTGCTCGAGGACCTGCAGCAGGCCGCCGGCGACGGCCAATGGGAGTTTCTGCTGGGCCCCTTGGCCGACCAGAGCAATATTCGCCAACTGCCGCTCAAGACCCTGTTGGTGCAGCTCGAGCTTCGAGGGATCATCGCGCCACGCTACAGTTACTTCTCCGAATACCGCTTCAAGTATCTGGTCGAACCCCAGGCCCTGCTCGAGCGCTTCAAGGGCGAGCGGCAGGCGTTCGTGGCGTCGATCATCGCGCACTGCAAGCGCGCCCGGACCTGGGCGACGGTGGACTTCGACACGCTCTACCAGCACGGAGCGGAACGCGCACGTGTGATCAAGGCACTGGATTACTTCCAGGAGCAGGGCCTGATCGAGCTGGAGAGCAAGCACATGACCGAGGTGTATAGCGTGCTGGAGCCTGCGTTCGATGCCCAGTTGCAGGGCGACAACCTCTATGACTATTTCCGCACCCATGAGGGCGCCGAGATCGGCCGCATCCACGCCATGCTGGCGCTATTCGCCAACGATCAATGCTTGAGCGCCAGTTTGGCACGGTACTTTGGTGATACCGAGGCGCCTGATCGGTGTGGCCACTGTTCGGTGTGCCGTGGGCAAATCGCACAGTTACCCGAGCCGCCTACCAGGCCGCGGCTGGGGGATATGGTCTTCGTGCAAGAGTGCAGCGAGTTTCTCAATCGCTACCACGAGCAAACGGGCAGGCTGCCGTCTGCAACGCTGGCGACGCGCTTTCTCTGTGGCGTCAGCGTGCCGATCTTCACCCGCATGAAAGCGCGGGCTGTGCCGGGGTATGGGGTTTTGGAAGATTACCCTTATGCAGAGGTTCTGCAGTGGGCCGAATCAGGATTGGCGAGCTTCGTTGACCCCGCTGGGCCCTGAGAGTCGGCAGCCCTGATGCCGCAGCAGCAGGTCAGGGCTGCGTTGTGGTCAGATGGGCTTGGGCTCCGTTCGGGAGGCAGCTTCAAGATCCAGCAGTCCGCGCCCGTAGGCTTCACTGTTGGCGTATATGCCTGATCGATTAGCGCTATCGAGCAGCAGCTCGCGAATTTCTTGCGGGCTCTTCTCTGGATAGCGGCTTTGCAGGGCTGCCAGCGCGCCCGCTACCAGGGCTGTGGCGGGTGAGGTCCCGGCGGTCTCGACAAACTTGCCGTCCTTGCCTGTGGTCATCAGCCCTTTGCCCTGGCCGGAGTCGCCTCCGGGCACCGCAATGCACCAGCGGTGGGCCACGCCACAGTAATTGGATTTACCGTTGATGGCAGTGCCGTCGTTGCTCAATGCAACCACAGCCAACCAGCCTTTTTCCAGTTCGGGCAACGCCACGGGCAGGCCCGGCTCGGCCAAGGGTTCGCGCTTGAGCTCGTTACCGGTCGGGAATACCAGAACCGCACCTTGCTCGACCATCACGCGCGCCTGCGCCAAGGAGGCCTCCATGACCTGGTTGTAGCGTGCCTCGGTCAGTTCGGTGGCGGGGATCGAATTGGCCCAGGAGTTACTGAAGATACGCACGCCCTTGTCGAAGGCGAATCGCCAGGATTGGGCAATCTCCTCATCGAAAAAGAAAGGTTCGTTGTCATCACCGAAGCGCATCGGAATCAGCTGGGCCTCGTAGGCGACACCATGAATGCCCTGATCGTCCTTGTTGGCCGCCAGTACTCCGGCCATCTGGGTGCCATGCCCCAAGCGGTCCTCGGTACCTGGCGCCTTGCGCACGTGGTCGTAACCGGGGTCGGCGATACGGCCGCGAAATGACGGGTGATCCAGCTCCAGACCGGAGTCGATCAAGGCGACGGTCACGCCGTTGCCGGTGCCGCCACGGGCATAGAGTGCCGACGCGTTGATAATCGACAAGGCTTTGAGGGCATGGTATTCGGGGGTTTCAAAACTGGCCCGATCGAGAGCGATCGGTGGTGACTCGGCGTACGCCCCGCAGCCGATCAAAGTGAATGGCAAGCCCAGCAGCCCTGAGCGAAAGACAGTAGGCAGCAATGGGAACGGGTTATGGAATAGCTGAGGTGGGTGACGCATGGCAGGTCCTTGGACAGTTGATTCAATGCCCTGGCGCTTGGCTCAGGGCATTAGTGAAAGAACTATCCACGATCTTCGATAGCGTCGCTGAACGGTAATGTGAGTACTTGTATCAGCGCAGGAAAGGACTTTTCCTGTTAACGATGACGCCAGTGGTGGCGCGGTGGGCGACCGTGGCCACGATAGTCGCGACGGTCGTCGTGGCCACGGTAGTTGCGGTTGTCCCGGTCGCTCTCGTTGCCCATGTAGTTGCCCAGCGCGCCGCCCGCACCGCCGCCTGCCGCCGCGCCGATCAGCGCGCCATTGGTGCCGCCCACGCTGCGGCCAACCACGTTACCGCCGGCGGCGCCCAGCGCGCCTCCGATCGCGGCTTCGCCACGGCTGCGTTTGTTGGCGCCGACCGCGCTGCCCGCTGCACCACCCACGCCTGCGCCGATGGCCGAACCGGTAGTGCCGCCCAGTTGCTGGCCGACAACCGAACCTAGAACCCCACCCAGTGCGCCGCCAATACCGGCTTCAGCCGTGCCGCCCGCAGAGGCAGCCCCGCTGACCAGGGCAAAGGACAACAACAGAATCGAGGGAAGCTTCATGTAGAGGAGTCTCAGTGGAATGACGACGCGATCCTGAGGCTCGGTAACAAGGCTGACAACATCGAAAAAGCCGAAACCGCGACTTGCGCACAGTCTGGTAAACGATTGTTTTAATGATGAAACTTTGTTCGGATTGTGAAGTCTTTTACTCTTCACGAAGGCCTTTTGCATTGCGCAAAAGGCCTTTTTCGTGTGCGCAGATTACAGGATTCTGGCGCTTTGGGCCGTTGCTTCCAGGCGAATCGCGACAAATTTGGACGTCGGCGTGCTGCTGCCGTCGCCCACGCTTTCCAACGGAATAAGCGGGTTGACTTCAGGATAGTAGGCGGCTGCCTGGCCGGCTGGGATGTCGAACGCCAGCAAGGTGAAGCCGTTGACCCGGCGCTCACGGCCATCGTCCCAGATCGAGATCAGGTCGGCCTTCTGCCCTGGCCGGAAGCCCAGACGGATGATGTCCGCTTCGTTGGCGAACAGCACGTCACGCTGGCCACGCACGCCACGATAGCGATCGTCCAGGCCGTAGATCGTGGTGTTGTACTGATCGTGGGAGCGCATCGATTGCATGATCAGATCCGGGATCTGCCCGGTGGCACGAACCCGTTCATGAATCAGGTCGTTGGGCAGGGCGTTGGGTTTGAAATTGGCGCGGCCGCTCGCGGTGCTCCACTTGCGCGCGCCAGCGCTGTTGCCCAGATAGAAACCGCCAGGATTTTTCAGGCGCTCGTTGAAATCCTTGAAGCCCGGGATGGTGTCGGCGATCAGATCACGAATGCGGTCGTAGTCGGCTACCAGCCATTTCCAGTCTACCGGGTGCGTGCCCAGAGTCGCAGCGGCGATGCCCGCGATGATGGCCGGCTCCGAGTGCATCTGCCGCGACAGGGGCTGCAGTTGACCGTTGGAAGCGTGGACCATGCTGAACGAGTCCTCCACGGTCACGGCTTGTGGACCTTCGCTCTGCAGGTCGATATCGGTACGCCCCAGGCACGGCAGGATCAGCGCCTGTTTACCGTGGATCAGGTGGCTGCGGTTGAGCTTGGTGCTGATCTGCACCGTCAGGTCGCAGTTGCGCAGCGCCTCGGCGGTGCGGTGACTGTCAGGCGTGGCCTGTACGAAGTTGCCGCCCAGGCCGATGAATACCTTGGCGCGCCCATCGATCATCGCGTGGATGGCTTCGATCACGTTGTGGCCATGGCTGCGCGGTACGGTGAACTTGAAGCGTTGCTCCAGGGCATCGAGGAAAAAGGCCGGCGGGCGCTCGTTGATGCCCATGGTGCGGTCGCCCTGCACGTTGCTGTGGCCGCGTACTGGACACAGGCCGGCGCCCGGCGCGCCGACGTTACCGCGCAGCAGCATCAGGTTGGCGATTTCCTGGATGGTCGCGACCGAGTGGCGATGCTGAGTGATGCCCATGGCCCAGCACATGATGACCTTCTCGGCCTTGACGTACATGCGCGCAGCAAGCTCGATGTCGTCCAGCGGCAGGCCGGACTGCTCGGTGATCTGTTCCCACGAAGTGGCGTCAACGGCAGCGAGGTAGTCCAGCACCGAGACGGTGTGGGCATTGAGGAAGTCATGGTCGAACACCGACGGGGCGTTCTGGGCTTGCGCATCGCGCTCCCACTGCAGCAGGAACTTGGCCATGCCGCGCATCATCGCCATATCGCCACCCAAGCCTGGGCGGAAGAACGCGGTGTTGGTCGGCTTGTCGCCGTTGGTGAGCATCTCCAACGGGTGCTGCGGGTGCTGGAAGCGCTCGAGGCCGCGCTCCTTGAGCGGGTTGATACACACTACCTGGGCACCACGCTCCACGGCTTCGCGCAGGGGCTCGAGCATCCGTGGATGGTTGGTGCCGGGGTTCTGGCCCCAGACGAAAATCGCCTCGGCGTGTTCGAAGTCGTCGAAGGTCACGGTGCCTTTGCCGACCCCGACACTTTGCGACAGCGCCACACCGCTGGCCTCGTGGCACATGTTCGAGCAATCGGGGAAGTTGTTGGTGCCGTACGCGCGCACGAACAGCTGGTACAGGTAAGCCGCCTCGTTACTGGCCCGGCCCGAGGTGTAGAACTCGGCCTGGTCCGGGCTGGTGAGGTTGAGCAGGTGCCTGGCCACCAGGCCGTAGGCGTTTTCCCAGGTAATGGGCTTGTAGCGATCGGTCTCGGCATCGTAGACCATCGGCTCGGTCAGTCGGCCCTGGTATTCGAGCCAATAGTCGCTCTGCTCCAGCAGCGAGGTCACGCTGTGCTTGGCGAAAAAACTGCCATCGACGCGGCGCTTGGTGGCCTCCCAGTTGACCGCCTTGGCGCCGTTCTCGCAGAACTTGACCATGCCGCTTTCCGGCGAATCGCCCCAGGCGCAACCGGGGCAGTCGAAGCCGCCGTTCTGGTTGGTCTTGAGCATGGTGCGAATATTCTTCAGCGCGTTATCGCTGGTCAGCCAGGCTTGGGTCACGCTGATCAGCGCGCCCCAGCCACCGGCTGCACCTTTGTACGGCTTGTAGCGCGGCGTCGGGGTCTTGTCGGCTTGGTTGTGAGTGGTCACGCTGATTTCTCCATCGCGGGGCTATAGACCCGCGGCGCACTGTGGTGCGGCAGGTGGATAAGATTGAGGTTGTGGCGGCGCGCCCATTGCAGGGCCAGGCCGGTGGGGGACGACAGGCTGACCAGGGTCTGGATGCCGGCCCGCAGGACTTTCTGAATCAATTCCAGGCTGCAGCGACTGGTCACCACGGCTACGCCGCCGGTGGTGTCGATGCGTTGGCGCAGCAGGGCACCGATGAGTTTGTCGAGGGCATTGTGGCGGCCGATGTCTTCACGGCCGAGCAGCAGCTCGCCACGACCATCCATGAAGATGGCGGCGTGTACCGCGCCGCAATGCTGGCCCAGCGGCTGGAAGTCGCTGATGCGCTGGCGCAGGCCGTCGAGCCAGTGCGCGGGCGGCAGGGGCGCGCCGGGCAGTACCTTGAGGTCGGGCAACGCCTGTTCGACGGCTTCTACGCCGCACAGGCCGCAGCCACTGGTGCCGGCCATTTGGCGGCGTTGATCCTTGAGGTTCCAGAAGGCACGGCTCGCGATCTCGACCTCGGCTTGTTGCGCCGAGCCACAGCCGCTGAGCTTGATGTCGTAGATTTCATCGGGGCTGGCAATCAGGCCGCTGCCAATGCTGAAGCCGACGATGAAGTCTTCGAGATCGGTGGGGCTGACCAGCATGACCGCCTGGCTGATGCCGTTGTAGGCGATCGCCAGGGCGACCTCTTCGGCCAGCGCGGTGGCGGTCTCACCTTCGTGCTCGAGGGTGCAGAAACTGTATTCATGACTGGCCGCTGCAGCGGCCGTCGAAAAGCTGGACGCCGCGGGGGCCGGGCGTTTGGCATTCATCGCAGATTACCGGCTGGAAGGTAGGCTAAAGCCTAGGCCTGCCAGCGGTGGACGTCTAATCGCTAGTACTGATATGCCGATAGATGGCGTCGATGAAGATGGGTTTGGGTTGTGAATGGTGGCCCTTTCGCGGGCGATCCCTGCTCCCACAATGGAGAGTGGGAGCGGGCTCTGCCCACGAAAAGGGCGGTATGGTCAGCGCACAATTCAGGACGTTTTACGACACAGCGCAAAGCACGCCTCAGCCAGCGCCGAGCGGGGCGCGCTGCGGCGCATGATCAGCCCCAGCCCCGCAAGGGTATGGGCGTCGGCGATGGGCGCCAGGCGCAGATGTTCGGTCAGCGCATCAAGGCCGCCATTCAACGGCATCACGGCACAGCAAAGCCCGCCATGGACGGCCTGCAGCAACTGATGAACGGCATCGGTCTGCAGCAGGAACGATGGATTCAAGCCGCGACTGTGGAAGTTGTGATCCATGGACTGGCGAAAGTGCATGCCGCTGGTCAGGGCGGCCAATGGTAGCTCGGCCAATGTTTCCCAGCTCAAGGGCTGATCACCAAAATCAAAATGGCGCTGATCGTAGAGCAAGCCCATGCGCGTTTCGTCCAGCGCCAGGGATTCGAAGCGCTCGGTGTCCAGCCGCTCCAGGTAAGACACGCCGATATCGAGTCGATTGCTGGCCAACTGCTCAAGAATCTGCTCGGAGCTCAGCGCACTGAGTTCGAAGCGCAGATTGGGATGCTGGCCGTGCAAGCGATGCAGCAGCGGCAGCGGGTCGAAACTCGACAAGGGCACCACGCCAAGTCGCAAGGTGCCAACCAGGTTACCGCGGCAGGCTGCCGCCTCGGCTTGCAGGCCGTCATAGGCCGCCAGCACGGTGCGCGCCCAGGCCAGCACGCGCTCGCCGGGCGCAGTGAAACCTTCGAAGCGCTGACCACGGTTGACCAGGGGCAGGTCGAGTTCCTGCTCGAGGTTGCGCAGGCGCATCGACAGCGTCGGCTGGGTGATGTGGCAGCGCGCCGCGGCCTGGCCGAAATGCCGGGTTTCGTCGAGGGCGATGAGGAATTTGAGTTGTTTTATGTCCATCTGCATTCCTGGCGCACGTTTGGGGGATCTGAGAGGCCGCTGCAGCTTGCACACAGCTCACACCCCACACCGAGAATAAGCCGTCAATGCGCAACAAAGGTCGCTCAAAGACCTTTGATCAACTCGCGATAATCCTCCACCGCGTCGAATTCCTCGGTGTCCTTGGGGCCCTTCTTGCTATCAGGCTCGCGCACCGCCAGCAGATGCCCGACGCCGAACGCGCGCGCGCTGCGCAGTATCGGCAAGGTATCGTCGATAAACAGACTGCGCGCCGGATCGAAGCCGATGTCGGCCTGCAGGGCGTCCCAGAACTGCTGGGTTTCCTTGGGGTAGCCGTAATCATGGGAACTGATCAGGCGCTCGAAATAGGGCGCCAGTTCAATCCGCTCCATCTTCAGCGACAGCGAGTCACGATGGGCGTTGGTGATCAGGATCACTCGCTTGCCGGCATCGCGTATCGCGGCCAGAAAGGTGTCGGCATCGGGCCGCAGGGCAATCAAGTGCGCGGTTTCGACCTTGAGGTCGCGCACCGACAGATTCAGCTCGGCGCTCCAGTGGTCCAGGCAGTACCAGGTCAGCTTGCCGGCATTGCGCTCGAACAATGGATGGATTTCGAGCTCGGCCATGGTGCGGCTGACGCCATGCAGCTCGGCGTAGCGTTGCGGCAGGTGTTCCATCCAGAAATGGTTGTCGTAGTGCAGGTCCAGCAGGGTGCCGTCCATGTCGAGCAGCACGGTGTCGATGTCTTGCCAGGCGAGGGGAGCCATAAAGATTCTCGGGCAATGGGTTGGTTCGATGGCCTTTGCAGGCAAAAGCCACGGTATAGTAACCCGTTCACGCTCAGGAGCCGCCCCCATGCGCCAGAAACCTATCGCCCTTTCCCGCGAGATCGTCGCCAGCAGCCGTCTATTCCGTGTCGAACAGGTGGAATTACGGTTCAGCAATGGCGTCGAGCGCACCTATGAACGGCTGGTCGGGCGCGGCACCGGCCATGGTGCGGTAATGATCGTGGCGATGATCGACAGCGACCATGCGTTGTTGATCGAGGAGTATTGCGGCGGTACCGACGAATACGAACTGTCCTTGCCCAAGGGCCTGATCGAGCCGGGCGAGGACGTGCTGGCGGCGGCCAATCGCGAACTCAAGGAAGAGGCCGGCTACGGTGCGCGGCAGTTGGAGCATCTGACCGAGCTGTCGCTGTCGCCCGGCTACATGAGCCAGAAAATCCAGGTGGTGCTGGCCTCTGACCTATACGAAGAACGCCTGGAGGGCGACGAGCCTGAAGAGATGCGCGTTGATCGCGTCAACCTGCGCGAACTGGCAAGCCTGGCCCAGCACCCGCAATTCTCCGAAGGGCGGGCGCTGGCGGCGCTGTATCTGGCTCGGGATCTGCTGACACAGCGGGGCAGCTTTCAACCATGATGGGTGGGTGTCGCGGCACCGCCCTGCAGCCACCAGATATCATTCTTGAAGCCGAGAATAATGTCCTCGTTGGGGAGTAGTTGCAGTTGTGCCAAGACCAGCAGGCCGCTATCTGCTGGATCGAAGGCCGCGATGCCTTGCTCGCCGAACGTCTCATCGAAATTTCCGTCATCAAGCAGGCGCACTACCCCGATCCTCGTCACATCTTTGGGCACGGACGTGGACAATACCATTCGCGCCTCTATGCCTTGACCATAAAAAGCCCCACCGTGCCAATTTCCATAACCCGGCACGATCTCTTTCAATAGTAACTCTCCCCGGTTGAACGAAGTATCAACTTGACCCTCAGCGGTATAGCCACTTATAGCACCTTTGAGGCCTATGCCGTCCTTCACCGAGGCCCCCAGCACTTTCAATGCGCCGTTCTCATCGGCCCACAAAGCGTTGACGACATAAAAATCATACTTATCGATGCGCACCAATCCTTGGTCGTTGCCATTGCCACCGAAGCTGTAGTCCTGTTTGCCCTCAGCGTCGTAACGCACCAGGAATTGCTGCCCTTCATCTGGGTTGGTAAACGGTAATGCCTCCTTGACGAGAATTACCAGCTTACTGCTCCCGGCGCCTCCCGTTTGCAGAGCGGCCGCGACGGCAAAGTTGAAGGGGATGAGGGTGCCCGCCAGTGTTAGCACTATATAACCGGAGCCGTTGAATGCTCTGTCCAACTTGCCCTGGTTGTCGAGGCGGACTACTACCGGCAGCAATTCGTCGTAACCACCCCAGCCGACTGTTAACACCAGATACAAGCTGTCACCGTCAGCAATGCTGATCAGGTTTCCGGTCTTCGGTGGCAGGCCCTTATCTTGAGCCGATTTATGTTCCGGGGTATGAATGCGAGCCCCGCTCTCACCATCAAAGATCAATTCGGACACGTGTACGACAGCGTGGCCGTCTTTGCCATACGTGCTATCCAGCCGACCATCAGCGTGAAAGCGTGAAGCTGACAGGAGCTCGCTATCTGAACCGCCGGTTACTAAAAACGATCCGTTCTTCAGCAAATGCAACCTGTCGCGGTCCTCGTAGATCGGATCTTCGACGTGAACGAAACCTGCGCCGTCGGCGAACGAGGGATCAAGTTCGCCTTGCGGGGTGAATTGGCTGAGAAAGTAGCCCCGAGCGCCGATACTGCGAGAGAGTACGAGGAGATTTGCGTCCGTAGTCTGTTCCAGGCTGAGTACGAATGCAGCGTTACCGGTGTGATCCAGCGTAACCTTGCCGCCGTTGAACGCCGGATTGAGATCCCCCGGCCGTCTTGATTGATTTTGATTAGCCATGATGATGCCCCTTTGGATGATTAAGATAAACCCGAAAGGTTCGGTCTCTAGGAGCTTACTGGGGGCCATATCTGCCCACACCTCTCAGAAGTGTCAGGTAGCGCGTCTGCGCTGATTCGTGTTACCAGCCTCGCGGGTAGCGTCAGGTTTGACTACATCCTCCGGCTGTCCCAAGCTCATCGGCTGGCGCGCACCGCGGCACGCCGATTCAACGTTGGAGTTTTCGACCATGCCTCAAGCTGTAACCCCCCTCAGTGCCCATCCGCTGTTGCCCGGTGTCATAGAACTGGCTCACCGCGCCGGCGAAGCGATCCTGCCGTTCTGGCGCGCGGATGTTGCGGTAGAGGTCAAATCCGACGATTCGCCCGTTACGGCGGCTGACCTGGCCGCTCACCACGTCATCGTCGCCGGGCTGACGGCGCTGGCGCCGGATATTCCGATCCTGTCTGAAGAAGACGCTGATATCCCTCTCAGCGTGCGCCAGGGCTGGCAGCGTTGGTGGCTGGTCGATCCGCTGGATGGCACCAAGGAGTTCATCAGCGGCAGCGAAGAATTCACGGTCAATATCGCCTTGGTGGAGCAGGGTCGGATCGTGTTCGGCGTGGTGTCGATGCCGACCAATGGCCGTTGTTACAGCGGTGGCGCTGGGCTGGGCGCGTGGCGCAGTGAGGGGGATGGCGAGAGCAAGGCGATTGCTGTGCGCGACCAGCCTCCAGCAGGCAGCCCTCTGGTGGTGGTCGCCAGCCGCCGTCATTCGAGCCCGGAACAGGAGCGTTTGCTGGAGGGGTTGAAGGCCGATATGGGGGCGCTGGAGCTGGCCAATATCGGCAGTTCGCTTAAATTCTGCCTGCTGGCCGAAGGTGCTGCCGATTGCTACCCGCGGCTGGCGCCGACCTCGCAGTGGGACACTGCTGCGGCGCAAGGGGTGCTGGAAGGGGCGGGCGGTGAAGTGCTGGAAGTGGACGGTTCGCCGTTCCGCTATCCGGCTCGGGAATCGCTGTTGAATCCGTTCTTCATGGCGTTGCCCGCAAAGGCGCCGTGGCGTGAGGCGTTGCTCAAACATCTTTGAATCTATCGGTGTGCCTGCGGGCCTGTTCGCGGGCTCCCCCGGGTGTATGGCTCAGCTGCGGCGCGCACTGTGGGAGCAAGGCTTGCCCGCGAAGAGGCCCGTCGCTTCACCGCACTCTTTCAGCGGTGCAACACATACTGCCCGCTGAAGCGCACGGCATCCTCGTCGCTGCCCTCATTGCTGATCCGCGTCTGTAGCGTGATCCGCGCCCGGCCACGGCGCTGGTAGGTCGTGATAAACCGCTGCCACACCGCCGCTTCGGGCATTTCACAGTGGGCGATGCCAGCGCCACGTACCGCCTGTGGATAACTGATCTGGCCTTCCTGAATGACGACATGGCCGTCTTCGATGCCGGCATCGCGCAAGCTCAGGTATAGCCATCCCCATCCCACCAGTACGGCACCGCAGTACAGGCTGCCGCCGAACATGGTGTTTTTATGGTTGACGTTAGGCTCCAGCGGCAGTCGCAATCGTAATGCGTGGGCCTCCCAGCTCAAGACCTGCATCTGCATGTCGGCGGTGAGCGGGATATCGTGGTGCAGCACCTGCTGCAAGTGTTCGACAGGGTTCATCAACGGGTTTCCTGGCTCATGAGTCCGAGTCCTCGCCACTGGCGAAGGTCAGGCCGTGTTTGCGCAATTTGTCGTGGAGGGTCTTGCGGGGCAGGCCCAAGGCTTCGGCCAGGCTGCGCATCGAACTGTGGGGGCGGGCCATCTCGGCGGCGATCAGTGAGCGCTCGAAGTGTTCGACTTGCTCGCCCAGCCCGCCCTCGATAACGCTCGGGACACTGCCGGGCGGTTCGTTGACCGGTACGTCGAGTTCAAGCTCCAGTCCCAACGCGAAACGCTCAGCAACGTTTTGCAGCTCCCGCACGTTGCCTGGCCAGCTGTGGCGCAACAACAACGCGCGCTGGCCGGGGCCCAGGGAATGCGGCAACAGGCCGTGGCGATCGCTGGCAGCATCGGCGTAATGCTGGAACAGCATCAATACATCTTCGCCGCGTTCACGCAGCGGCGGAATGCGCAGATTGGCGACGTTCAGGCGGTAGTAGAGGTCGGCGCGGAAGCGCCCTTGATCGGCAGCGTGGCGCAAGTCCTCCTTGGTAGCGGCGATCACGCGGATATCGAGGCGGATCTGCTGATTGCCACCCAGGCGCTCGACCACTCGCTCTTGCAGCAGCCGCAGCAGTTTGACCTGTACGTCGAGGCTCATGCTTTCAATTTCATCGAGGAACAAGGTGCCGCCATTGGCGAATTCGAACTTGCCGATACGGCGCTTCTGCGCGCCCGTGAACGCCCCAGGTTCGTGGCCGAACAGTTCGCTCTCGACTACCGACTCGGCCAGCGCCCCGGCGTTGATTGCTACGAAAGGCCCGCCACGGCGATTCGACAGGTCGTGCAGGGCTCGCGCCACGACTTCCTTGCCGGCACCGGTTTCGCCGAGGATCAGCACGTCGGCCTTGGTCGCGGCCAGGGCGCCGATCTGCTCGCGCAAGCGCGTCATCGACGCCGACTGCCCCACCAGGCGCGTGCTCAGTGCCTGGCGATCACTCAGGGCCAGGCGCAGGCTGCGATTGTCGAGCACCAGGCGGCGCAGGGCCAGGGCGCGCCGCACGCTGTCGAGCAGGGCATCGCTGGCGAAGGGCTTTTCCAGAAAGTCATAGGCGCCGGAACGCATGGCCTGCACGGCCAAGGGCACATCGCCATGGCCGGTGATCAGCAGCACGGGCTGCTCGGCATCCTGGGCGTGCAGTTGTTCGAGCAATTGCAAGCCATCGATACCCGGCATGCGGATATCGCTGACCACTACCCCCGGCCAGTCACGCTCGATACGTTCGGCGAGGCCGCGGGCGTCGGCCAGTGGCAGGATTTTCAGGCCGGCGAGGTCGAGGGTCTGGGTCAGGGCCTGACGCAGGTGTTTGTCGTCATCGATCAATACCACTTGGATCTGGCTGTCGATGATCGGCTCATGGCTCATACCGAGAGATCCTCTGGTGGTTGCAGATTGACGCCCGGTGCGCCCGCGCGCAGGCGCAGGGTCAGGAGGGCGCCGCCCTGGGGGTGATTGGCCAGGACCAGTTCGCCGCCCAGAGCGCCGATCAGGGTATCGCAGATCGCCAGCCCAAGGCCAAGGCCCTGGGTGCGGGTCTTGGTGGTGAAGAATGGCTCGCGCGCGCGCGCCAGGGCGACGCTGCTGAAGCCCGGCCCATTATCGCGAATGCTCAAGTTGATACCTTCGGCGGTCTGCTCGGCGCTGATCCACAGGCAGCGCGGGTTCGCTTTCTCGGTCAAGGCGTCGAGGGCGTTGGCCAGCAGGTTGCCGAGGATCTGCCGCAAGCGGGTTTCCCCGGCTTGTACCCAAAGTGTGGCGTCAGGCACATCGCGGATCAGTTCCACGGCCATGGCCCGGCGGCGCTTGCCGAGCAGTGCCAGGGCATCATCGAGTGCCGGTTGCAGGGCCACGCTTTCCGGCGCGTGGTGGTCGCGGCGGGCGAATGCGCGCAAGTGGGCGATGATCGAGGCCATGCGCCCGGTCAGTTCGTTGATCAGCTTGAGGTTGCCGCGGGCATCGTCGGTACGTTGATGATCGAGCAGCACTTCGGCGTTCTCGGCGTAGCTGCGAATGGCGGCCAGCGGCTGATTGAGCTCGTGGCTGATGCTGGCTGACATGGTCCCGAGCACCGACAGCTTGCCCGCCTGGACGAGTTCGTCCTGGGCCTGCACGAGGTTTTGCTGGGCCTCTTCGCGGATCAGTACTTCCTGTTTCAGTCGGCTATTGAGGCCTTCCAGGGCGCTGGTCCGTTCGATCACGCGCTTCTCCAGCTCGTGTCGGGCCTTGGTGTCGAAGTTGATGCGGTCCAGGTAGTGACGGCGGCGTTGCATCATCAGGCCCAACAATAGCATCAGCACCAGCAGGGTAGCGCCACCGACGGCGACCACCGTGCGGACAGGGCGATCGATCAGGGTGCGGGGCGCAAGGATACTCACGTCCCAACCGGTTTCGCCGATGCTTTGGGTCTGGGTGACCCAGGCGCCCGTGTCGAGGCGCAGCGGTTGCGGGTCGCGGGTCGGGTAGGGCTGCACTTCGGCGATGCTCTGGCGCTCGCTATCGCTGAGCGCCCTGGTGGCCTTGAACCGCCAGTCGGGCCGCGAAGTGAGGATGACCACGCCGTTGTTGTCGGTCAGCAGCAGTTGCTCGGGGGTGTTGCCCCAGAGCGTTTCGGTGTGGTCCAGGTCGACCTTGACCACGAACACGCCGATCACCTGGTTGCCTTCTCGCACTGGCGCGGCGAAGAAATAGCCGCGTTTGGCCGAGGTGGTGCCCAGCCCGAAAAACCGCCCCATCTGCCCGGCGAGGGCATCTCGGAAATACGGGCGGAAAGCGAAATTGCGCGCGATGAAGCTGTCCTTGTGATCCCAGTTGGACGCCGCCAGGGTGAGGCCTTTGGTGTCCATGAGGTACATCACTTCGGCACCGGTCTGGCGCGCGATGGCCTTGAGCAAATGGTTGGCGTTGTCGACGGTGGCTGCCGAGGCAGGGGTCGCCAGGGTCTGGCGCAGGGCGGGCAGGTCGCCGAGGATCTGCGGCAGCGTTTCGTAGCGATGCAGGGTGCCTAGCAGGTTGGCGACGTAGAGATCGAGGGTCTGGCGATTCTGGCTGGCGAGCTCGCTGCCATAGTACCGCTCGGCCAGGCGTTGCAACGGCCACAGCAAGGGCGCAAGGCAGATCGCCAGGATGGCGAGGCTGCGCCAGCGAGGCCGGCGCGGGAGAATAGGGGTCTTGTTCATGGAAAGCCGGAGAGGTAGCTGCGAGATGCAAGCTTCCAGCTTCAAGCTTCAAGCCGCAAGCTCTAATGCTTGCAGCTTGCAGCTTGCAGCTTGCAGCTTGCAGCTTGCAGCTTGCAGCTTGCAGCCTCAGGCCAGCTCGGCATCCTGCAACAGCTTGCCGAGTTTATCCTTGGCAGACAGTTGCGGCTCCTGACTCAGCTGCCAGTCGATGTTCAACGTCGGGTCATCCCAGCGGATGCAGCGCTCGGCACTCGGCGTGTAGTAGTCGGTGGTCTTGTAGAGGAACTCGGCGGTGTCGCTCAGCACCACGAAACCGTGGGCGAAACCCGCCGGAATCCACAGCTGACGGCAGTTCTCGGCCGACAGCTCGACCCCGATCCATTGGCCGAAGGTCTTCGAGGTACGGCGGATATCCACAGCGACGTCCAGTACAGTGCCCTGCGTCACGCGTACCAGCTTGCCCTGAGGGTTTTCAATCTGGTAATGCAGGCCGCGCAGCACGCCCTTTTGCGAGCGTGAGTGGTTGTCCTGCACGAACTCCACGGCTGCACCCGTCGCTTCACGAAAGGCCGCCGCATTGAAGCTTTCGTAGAAAAATCCGCGATCATCGCCAAATACTTTCGGCTCGATGATGAATACATCGGGGATTTCACATGCAATAGCTTTCATCGTTTCTCTCCGGCCAGGGCGAACAGGTATTGGCCATAGCCAGTCTTGCCGAACGCCTTGGCGCGGACCAGCAGTTGTTCGCGGTCGATCCAGTCTTGCTGATAGGCGATTTCTTCAAGGCAGGCGACTTTCAGGCCCTGACGATGCTCAATGGTCTGCACGTACTGGGAAGCTTCCAGCAGGCTGTCGTGGGTCCCGGTGTCGAGCCAGGCGAAGCCGCGGCCAAAGCGCTCGACGCGCAGATCGCCGCGCTGCAGGTAGGCGTTGTTGACGTCGGTGATTTCCAGCTCGCCACGCGGCGATGGCTTGACCGCCTTGGCGATCTCGACCACATCGTTGTCGTAGAAATACAGGCCGGTCACGGCATAGCTGGATTTCGGCTGGGTGGGCTTCTCTTCGATCGACAGGGCGCGACCGTGCTCATCGAAATCGATGACACCAAAGCGCTCTGGATCCTTGACCCAATAGCCGAACACCGTGGCGCCCGGCCCGGCATTGGCGGCACGCTGCAACTGATCGCTGAAATGCTGGCCATGAAAGATGTTGTCGCCGAGGATCAGGCACACCGGGTCGTTGCCGATGAACTCCTCGCCAATCAAGAATGCCTGCGCCAGGCCGTCCGGCGCGGGTTGTTCGGCGTATTGGATGTTTACCCCGAACTGGCTGCCATCGCCCAGCAACTGACGGTATTGCGGTAGGTCGACAGGCGTGGAGATCAGCAGGATCTCGCGGATACCGGCCAGCATCAACACCGAGATCGGGTAGTAGATCATCGGTTTGTCGTAGATCGGCAGCAGTTGCTTGGAAACACCCAGGGTGATGGGGTGCAGGCGAGTGCCGGAGCCGCCCGCCAGGACGATACCTTTGATCATGCGAGCAGATCCTTGTGTTCGGTCATGCCAAGGCGTTGGCCTTGATAGCTGCCATCCTGAACGCGGCGGCACCACTCGAGGTTGTCGAGGTACCACTGGACGGTCTTGCGCAGGCCGCTCTGGAAGGTTTCTTCCGGGACCCAACCCAGCTCGCGCTCGATCTTGCCGGCATCGATGGCATAGCGCAGGTCGTGGCCGGGGCGATCCTTGACGAAGGTGATCAGGTCGGCATAGTGGGCCACTCCGGCCGGGCGCTGAGGCGCCAGTTCTTCGAGCAGGGCACAGATACCGCGCACCACGTCGATGTTTTTCTGCTCGTTGTGGCCACCGATGTTGTAGGTCTCGCCGACCTTGCCTTCGGTGACGACCTTGAACAGCGCGCGGGCGTGATCTTCGACGTACAGCCAGTCGCGCACTTGCAGGCCATCGCCGTACACCGGCAGCGGCTTGCCGGCCAAGGCGTTGAGGATCACCAGCGGAATGAGTTTTTCCGGGAAGTGATACGGGCCGTAGTTGTTCGAGCAGTTGGTGACCAGCACCGGCAGCCCATAGGTACGCTGCCAGGCCCGGACCAGGTGATCGGACGCCGCCTTGCTGGCCGAATAGGGCGAGCTGGGCGCATACGGGGTGGTCTCGAGGAACAGGTCGTCGACGCCGTGCAGGTCGCCGTACACCTCATCGGTGGAGATATGGTGGAAACGAAACGCTTCGCGCTCGGCGGTCGGCAGTGTCTGCCAGTAGGCGCGGGTGGCCTCGAGCAGGCTGTAGGTGCCGACAATGTTGGTCTGGATGAAATCCGAAGGGCCATCGATGGAGCGATCGACGTGGGACTCCGCAGCCAGATGCATGATCGCCTGGGGCGCGAAGCGCTCAAGTACGGCGCTGACGGTCGCCTGGTCGGCAATATCGGCCTGCACGAACTCATAGCGGCTGTTGCTGGCAATCGCAGCCAGGGACTCGAGATTGCCGGCATACGTGAGTTTGTCGAGGTTGAGGACTTCGTGTTCGGTGTTGCCGATCAGGTGACGCACTACGGCCGACCCGATGAAGCCGGCACCGCCTGTAACCAGAATTCGCATGTAATCGCCTTCTTCCTTAGCTGACTGTGAAGCTATTCGCCGCATAGATTGTGGGCAATGATCAAGCGAAGCAAGCGGCAGTCGTCTCAAACTGTAAGTGCTGGGTTTCCTTGCTGACAAATTGGCACTGATAACTATAAAGCCGCTGTCGGACTTGCACCGTTCGCCCGCTCACGGCGATATTGGCGCCTGAAAATCGCCGAGGTCATGCCATGCCGCTCACTACGCTGATGCACCGTTCCAGTTTGCCGTCGCCGCAGGTCGACCCCGAGCAGGCACGGCGCTTGTTGCGCGAGCATTATGGTCTGGACGCCAGCCTCGAGCGGCTGGGCAGCCAGCAGGATGTCAACTTCAGGGTAGAGAGCAGGGGCAGCGACGGTGAAGTACAACGCCACGTACTGAAAATCTGTCATGGCAGCTACGCCGCCAGCGAACTGCTCGCCCAGCATGGCGCATTGGCGCGCCTGGCCGAGCGCGGGTTGCCGGTACCCGGTGTAGTCGCTGCCCTGAACGGCGAGTCGTTACTGTCACTCAGTATCGACGGCCAGCCGGTGCGGCTGCGCTTGCTGGACTATATAGAAGGCAGCTCGCTGACCAAGCAGGCCTGGGTCGGGCCGCCACAGTTTGCGCGGCTGGGGCGTGCCTGCGCCGAGATCGATATCGGCTTGGCGGATTTCCAGCATCCCGGCCTTGACCGCACCCTGCAATGGGACCCGCGCCATGCGCAACCGTTGATCAATCACCTGCTGCCCGTACTCGCCGACCCCGTGCGCCGTGCCCAGGTCGCGCGGGCCAGCGATCAAGCGGCGCGACATCTGCACGCCTTGTTGCCCAGCCTGCCGGTTCAGGCGGTGCATCTGGACATCACCGATGACAACACCGTGTGGCAGCGCGACGTGCAGCGCCAATGGCAACTGCAGGGCATCATCGACTTCGGCGACGTGCTGCGTACCTGGCGTATCGCCGACCTGTCGGTCACCTGCGCGGCGCTGCTGCATCACGTTGCGGGCGAGCCGTTCGCCTTGCTGCCGGCCATTGCCGCGTATCACGCCGCCAATCCGCTGCAGGTCGAAGAACTGCGCGCGCTGTGGCCGATGATCGTGGCCCGAGCGGCGGTACTGGTGGTGAGCAGCGAGCAGCAGTTGAGTGTCGACCCCGGTAACGCCTATATCCGCGCCAATCTGCAGCATGAATGGGAAATCTTCGAGGTCGCCACCTCGGTCCCCTTCGAGTTGATGGAGGTGGCGATTCAGCAGTGCGCGGGCCTGGCGCCGCGACTGCCTGCGCCGTTGCCGATGTCCACGTTGCTGCCGACGCTCCAGATCGAGGATGTGCGCCGGGTCGATCTGGGCGTGCTGAGCCCGTGGTTCGAAGCGGGCAACTGGGAGACGCCGTTGATCGACTCGCGGATTCTGGCCGAGCAGGCGGGGAGCGAGGGTGTCGCCAGTTCGCTGTATGGTGAATATCGATTGTCCCAGACCCGCATCGACTGCGCCGTGGCGCCGGCCACCTGTGCACTGCATGTCGAATTGCACTTGCCGCCGGGGAGCGCGGTGCACGCGCCTTTCTGCGGGGTACTGGAGGCCGTGGAGCCCGACGGACTGCGTTTGGTGGGCGACGGTGCCAGCTTGTACCTGACGGGTGTGCAGGTATCGACCGACGAGGCGGCGGTCAATCGCGGCGTCGCCGAGGGGCAGTACCTGGGCCGCAGCGAAGGCGTGGTGCGGGTGCAATTGTGCCGCATGGCATGGATCGCCCCGCCGTTGTTCACCACGGCGCTGCGGGCCCGCGCCTGGCAGGCCCTTTGCCCTTCGCCCCAGGCGCTGCTGGGTTTTGATTGCGATGCCCCGCCGGCGGTGGACGCCCAGCGCCTGTTGCAGCGCCGCGATGCCAGCTTCGCGCGCTCGCAAAAGCATTACTACCAGGCGCCACCGCACATCGAGCGCGGCTGGCGCAACCACTTGATCGACATGCAGGGCCGTTCTTATCTGGACATGCTCAACAACGTAGCGGTGCTCGGCCATGGGCACCCGCGCATGGCCAGCGAGGCGGCGCGGCAATGGTCGTTGTTGAATACCAACTCGCGCTTTCACTACGCCGCCATTGCCGAGTTTTCCGAGCAGTTGCTGGCACTGGCACCGACGGGGATGGACCGGGTGTTTCTGGTCAACAGCGGCACCGAGGCCAACGACCTGGCGATTCGCCTGGCCTGGGCCGCCAGCGGCGGGCGCGACATGCTCAGCGTGCTGGAGGCCTATCACGGCTGGTCGGTGGCCACCGATGCGATCTCGACCTCGATCGCCGACAACCCGCAGGCACTCAGCACCCGGCCGGACTGGGTGCATCCGGTCATGGCGCCTAACACCTATCGCGGCAAATGGCGCGGCGCCGAGAGCACCGGCAACTATGTCGCCGATGTGGAGGCCATCCTGGCAGGGCTGAGCGGGCAAGGCCGCCAGGTCGCCGGGTTCATCTGCGAGCCGGTGTACGGTAACGCGGGCGGCATCGCTCTGCCGCCCGGTTATCTGCAACAGGTCTATGCCCGCGTGCGAGCACTGGGGGGCGTGTGCATCGCCGACGAGGTGCAGGTCGGCTATGGCCGGCTGGGCGAGTACTTCTGGGGTTTCGAAGAGCAGGGCGTGGTGCCCGATATCATCACCCTGGCCAAGGGCATGGGCAATGGCCACCCCCTTGGCGCGGTGATCACTCGGCGGGAAATCGCCGAAGCGCTGGAGGCCGAGGGGTACTTTTTCTCCTCGGCGGGAGGCAGCCCGGTCAGTTGCCGCATCGGCCTGGCGGTGCTCGACGTCATGCAGCAAGAGCAGCTCTGGGACAACGCGCGTGACGTCGGCCGGCATTTCAAGGCGCGATTGCAGGCGTTGACCGATGATTATCCGCTGGTGGGCGCCGTGCATGGCTCGGGTTTCTACCTCGGGCTAGAGCTGGTACGGGATCGCCAGACGCTGGAACCCGCCACGCTGGAGACCGCCGCGCTGTGCGATCGCCTGCTCGATCTGGGGATTTTCATGCAGCCGACCGGGGATTATCTGAATATCCTCAAGATCAAACCGCCGATGTGCACCACCCGACAAAGCGTCGATTTCTTTGTGGACAGCGTGGCCCAGGTGTTGTCAGAAGGCCTGTAGCAGGAGGCTTGCGCCCGAAGTTCTCGGACTCACCTCGAAACTCGTGAAGGGCCATGGATCTTTCGGGGGCAAGCCCCCTCGCACACGGCTGTTTTAAAGCCGATATTTATCGGTTATAAGGTGGCTATTATTTGCTCAACCCTTCGCTGGAGATCTCGCCTGCCATGACCACGCTTACCAGCACGCCCCGCGCCGATGGCTTTCACATGCCCGCCGAATGGGCACCGCAGACCCAGATCTGGATGATCTGGCCCGAGCGCCCAGACAACTGGCGCCTGGGTGGCAAGCCGGTACAGGCCGCCCATGTGACGCTGGCCAAAGCGATCGCCCGTTTCGAGCCGGTGACCGTGGCCGTCAGCGCAGCGCAGTACGACAACGCCCGCGCTCGCCTCGACGTGCCGAATATCCGCGTAGTCGAAATCAGCAACGACGACGCCTGGATGCGCGATACCGGGCCGACCTTCGTCATCAATGACAGCGGCGAAGTGCGCGGTGTGGACTGGGGGTTCAACGCCTGGGGCGGGTTCGACGGTGGCTTGTACAGCCCGTGGAACCGCGATGAGCAACTGGCCAGCAAGGTCATGGAAATCGAGCGCTGCCCGCGGTATGTCACCGAAGGCTTCGTGCTCGAGGGCGGCTCGATCCATGTCGATGGCGAAGGCACGCTGGTGACTACGCAGGAGTGCCTGCTCAACCGCAATCGCAACCCGCATTTGACGCGCGAGCAGATCGAAGCGGTGTTGTCCGAGCACCTGGCGGTGGACAAGATCATCTGGCTGCCCGACGGCCTGTTCAACGACGAAACCGATGGCCATGTGGATAACTTCTGCTGTTACGTGCGCCCTGGCGAAGTGTTACTGGCCTGGACCGATGATCCCCAGGACCCCAACTACCCGCGCTGCCAGGCGGCGATGAAGGTGCTGCAAGCAAGCAAGGATGCCAAAGGCCGCTCTTTTATAGTGCACAAGATGCCGATCCCGGGCCCGCTGTATGCCACTGAAGAGGAGTGCGCGGGGGTCGATCTGGTCGCAGGTTCCCAGGAGCGCAACCCCAGTGTCAGGCTCGCCGGGTCCTATGTGAACTTCCTGATCATCAATGGCGCGATCATCGCCCCGAGCTTCGACGACCCGCTCGACGAGACCGCCAGGGCCCTGTTGCAGCAGCTGTTTCCAGAGCATGAAGTGGTCATGGTGCCTGGCCGCGAGCTCCTCCTGGGGGGCGGCAACATTCACTGCCTGACCCAGCAGCAGCCGGCCCCCGCCCGGGCCTGAAGCTGACGAGTCGATCAGCCCGCCACGGTTCGCCGTCGCGGGCTTTTTTGTCTGCGTGGTGTTACCCGGCGGCGCGCTGGCATAGCTCTTGTATTGTCTTTGATTCAAGGTTCATGTTCGAACGCGTCGCGGTTCTGTCATGAAGTCTCCGTATTTTGGCCACTCTATCTGGGAGAGTGACTTTATGAACCCAAGCAACATGAGCGTGGCACGGTCCTCGGTAATCAATGGCGTGTCGATGCAGCTTCTGGCGCATTGGCTAAGACGTAATAGTCATGAGCACCAAACGAGCGGCCATAACCTGCGCCAGCAAATGGCGGCGCGGTATCCGGTCGGTCTGCTCACTGACGATGAGCTGGACGCCTTGCTGGGCGCCGCTTGCCGCTGAAACCGCAGGATGCGCGCAGGCTTTGCCTGGCGACCTTCGGTCAATGTTGACTGTTACATCAGGTAATTCATCCCTTCCCCGCCAGCCCCGCAGCAAATTGACACCCCCCTGACCCGCCGCTAGGATTCCCGCCTCGCCTGCGGTCCTGGCAATCTGCGCTTCACTTTTCAGCTCGCCCATCGGCGAGCTTCGTCGTTTTCGATACGGCGGCGTGCCTGGGAGGGCAGCGGTAAAAGGTGGCGCGGCAGGGCAGACCCACGAGGTCGCCGCAGACGTATAAAAAAATATCAAAATAGGGACACACACATGTTCAACACAAGGATCTGCCTGGTTGCACTGGGCATCATGGCGGCCACTCAGGCCGTCGCCAGCGAGCAATCCGACTCGAAAGGATTCGTTGCCGACAGCAGCCTGAACGTACTGCTGCGTAACGCCTACATCAATCGTGATTACAAGAACCGGCCGAGCGACGAGAAGGACAAGGCTGAATGGGGTCAGGCCTTCATCGGTACCTTCAGCTCGGGCTTCACCCAGGGCACTGTGGGCGTTGGTGTCGATGCTTTCGGCTTGTACGCGCTGCGTCTGGACGGCGGCAAGGGCAAAAGCGGTGCCGGTGGCATCGACTTCTTCAAGCAGGACAGCAACGGCGATGCCGCTCGCGACCTGTCGCGCGCCGGTGCTGCGATCAAGTTCCGGGTATCCAACACCGTGCTGAAATACGGCGACATGATGCCGTCCCTGCCGCTGCTGCAATATGACGACTCGCGTCTGCTGCCAGAGAGCTACACCGGCACCATGATCACCTCCAAGGAGATCAAGGGTCTGGAAATCAACGCCGGTCACTTCACCGAAGAAGCGCGCAAGAGCGCGACCGGTCGTGACAGCGGTGGCCTGAAGCAGATCGACGTCTTGGGCGGCAGCTATACCTTCAACGACCAGCTCAAGGGTTCGCTGTATGGCATGAACGTCCAGGACATCTACAAGCAGCAGTACCTGGGCCTGACCTACGTACAGCCGCTGTCCAAGGATCAATCCCTGACACTGGACTTCAATGGCTATCGCACTGACCTGTATCGCGACTTCGCCGCGACTCAAGGTGGCGACACCAACCGTATCTGGAGCCTGGCGGCCACTTACACCACGGGCCCGCACTCGTTCACCCTGGCTCACCAGCGCAGCAGCGGCAACGCTGGCTACCCGTACGGTGGCTACCAGAACAACGGCGGCGTGGGTAACGGTGGCAACTCCATCTACCTGAGCAACTCCTACTGGTCGGACTTCAACGGTGAAGACGAGCGCTCCTGGCAGTTGGGTTACGGTCTGGACTTCAACACCTTCGGCGTGCCTGGCCTGACCTACAAAGTCGCCTACGTGCGCGGTGACAATATCCACACCGACAATGGCAATGGTTCCGAACGCGAAATCTTCAACCAGCTGCAATACGTCGTGCAGAGCGGTGTTGCCAAGAACCTGAAACTGCGTGCGCGTAGCTCGTTCCTGCGGGTCGACAACAGCGTTCAGGATTACAACCACGGCGGTAATGAATACCGTCTGTTCGTGGAATACCCGATCAGCATCTTCTAAGGCTGTCGCGGTATGCAAAGGCGCCACCCCCTTACCGGGCTGGCGCCTTTTTCATGCTCGAAGAGTTCATGCAGGACCGGTATGACTTTAAAGAATTTGTAAAAAATGCCCGCTTTGCTCAGGTACGTGAGGATTTGTTGTTTTGTCAGATTGCCGAGCCTGGGGTGAACTAGGGGCCAGGTTTGCGGCTGCCTCATCAGACCCGCAACCGTCCATGTCGGACTTTCTCGGCTACGGACACTCTCACCAGGAGATCCACCATGAAAACTTCACATGTCTTTTTTGCCCTTGCCCTGCTGGGCGCCTCTGCAGGCGCCATGGCTGAAGACGGTGCTTCGCGTGTCGACAAGCAGATGGACGATGCTCGCACGCTTGCCATGCAGCACTACGACGCCACCCACGACGCCTCCCAAGTCGCGCATCAGGACTCTCACGTTCAGCCGCCCCAGAGCGATAAATCCACCCAGGTGGAGAACCAGCAAGGCTGATCGAGCGTCGTTTGCACACAAAAGGGCCCGTCATCACTGACGGGCCCTTTTTTCATGGAGGGGGCAGGGTAAAACAAGCTTCACTTGGCGCCGACTCACTTCGGATCGCCAGCATCATCAGGTTTGGCGCGCAGGCGTTGACGCGTGGGGCAATTGCATGGAATCTTTGCGGATCGACGCCACGGAAGGCCGATGTCGCAACGGAGTTGTTTTTTAATTATTTTTATTTTGTCTGGAAGCCCATCGATGAAGCGTTTGATCGCCCTGCTGGCCCTTGCCGCCGGCTTGCACCTTGCCCCCGCTATTGCCGATGAACAAGGCTCGCCTAAACAGATCACTGAGGCCTTCTACAAGTGGTATGTGAAGAGCCTGGCCGATAATAAAGTGCCGCTGGACGATGATGTCGAGCATCTCAAAGGCTTCGTCGCCGAGAGCTTGATCAAGGACCTCGATAAACAGGCCAAGAGCGAAGACGGGCTCGAAGAAGACTACTTCATCAAGTCCCAGGACTACGATGACTCCTGGCTGACCAGCGTCAAGGCCGCGGACCTCGGCACCAAAGGCGCCACCGCCAAAGAAAGCGTGGTACTGGGCACCACCGAAGACAACGCCCAGCGCTTGACCGTAGCGCTGAGCAAAGGCAAGGACGGCTGGCGGATCACTTCTGTAGAGATCGTGCCGGAAGACTGATCAGCACTGAGCGCTTTTGGCCGACGCCGGGACATCGAAGAGTTTGTCGAAGCAGTACTGGAAGACAAACGAGTAGATCAGGAAAAACCCCAGCAATGCCACGTCGGTCAACACTGCCTGCTGCACTGAAATATCCAGCCACCAGGCAATAAATGGAATCAGCAACAGCGCCAGTCCGCCTTCGAATCCCGTTGCGTGCATAGCGCGGCGCATGAAGTTGCGAGTGCGCTGGCGCTGGCGGGCCTCCCAATACTCGAACATCGCGTTATAGGCCACGTTCCACACCAGCGCGAATGCCGACAGCAACAGTGAGAATACGCCCGAATACCGCAGATCGCTGTTATAGACATAGGCGATCGCGGGGGCGATGAACACCCAGGCAATGGCTTCGTAAGTGACGGCTTGAAAGACTTTTCTGACCGGGCCTTGCATTGGATCTCTCCGTGGCGTGTTGTCTGGCCGCCACTATTGCTGCGCTTCCCGGCCCCGAGCAATTCAGATAAATTCAGTCCGGTTGAATTGATTTCATCCGAGAGGTATTCCGTGTTTTCCAAGTTGCCACTCACTGCGCTCAAGGCGTTCGAAGCTGCGGCCAGGCTATCGAGTTTCAAGCTCGCGGCCGCCGAACTGGCAGTGAGCCCATCGGCGGTTTCTCATCAGATAAAGGCGCTGGAGCAATGGCTGGGGCAACGCTTGTTCGAGCGTGTCGCCAAAGGCACGCTGTTGACGCCGACGGGCTCGGCGCTATTTAGCCAGGTGCATGATTACTTCCTCGGGCTTGACCGAGCCCTCGAACAGTATCGGCCCGCAGTGGATAAAGTCGATATCGTCGTCACCACCACTCAGGCGTTCGCCGCACTTTGGCTGATTCCACGGTTGGGCAGTTTTTATTCCATTCATCCTGGTATCAACGTCAAGGTGGAAGCCACTAACGATGTGGTCGATCTGCTTCGTGACGGGAGTGTGGATGTAGCCGTGCGTAATACAGACAAACCATGGACGGGCCTATATCAGCGGCCATTCATTCAAGAGCGGTTTGGCGTGTTCATGGCTTCTCAGGCGGCGTGCGCGGTGGAGGAGTTGATCGACGTGGCCTGGAGTGCCCCGCAAATGGCCGTGGTGCACTGGCAGCAATGGTGCGAAAAAGCCGGCTGCATGCATTGGCTGACCGATTACAAGGTCCGTCACTACGAGGACGAACACTACGCCTTGCAGGCCGCCGTGGCAGGGCAGGGCTATCTGCTGGCCAGTGATGTACTGGCGCAGGACAGCGTGCAGCGCGGACTGTTGAAGCCCTATCGAGCGGATGTGATGCTGGACGGTTACGACTACGTCGCCCTCTGCCGGCCGGGGCGGGAGCGCCAACCCGCCATCCGCAGTTTTCTGGACTGGATTGCGGGCGAGGCGGGCGTCGTTTAGTCGCTGAACCTCACCTGCGCCAACGCCTTGAACGCCGGCTTGGCAAACCAGTAACCCTGCATCAGGTAGATCCCGCAATCGCTGAGAAAGGCCCGCTCTTCGGCCTGCTCGATCCCTTCGGCGATGATGCTCACGCCCAACTCGCTACACATCGACACCACCGCGCGCACGATCGACTGACGCACACGATCACGATGAATGTCACGCACCAACGCCATATCGAGCTTGATCAAGTCCGGCTGAAAATCCGCCAGCAACGTCAGCCCCGAATACCCCGCGCCGAAATCGTCGATGGCCGTCTTGAAACCGAACTGGCGGTATTCGCGCAGGATATTGGTCAAATGGCCATTGTCCCCCACATGCTCGCTCTCGACTGTCTCGAAAATCAGCCGATCAAGCGGGAAGTTGTGCGCGCGAGCCGCCTCCAGCGTACTGCGGATGCACAGCTCGGGGCGATACACCGCGTTGGGCAGAAAGTTGATCGACAGGTGCTCGGCCATGCCCAACTGCGCCGCCGTGGCGATCGCCCGCGTGCGGCACATCTGGTCGAATCGATAGCGGTTCTGATCGTTGACCTGCTCCAGCACCGATAGCGCGCCCTCGCCATTGGGGCCGCGCACCAGCGCTTCATGGGCAAAGACCGAGTGATCGCGCACATCGACGATCGGCTGGTAGGCGAAGTCGAAATCCAACTCCAGTTCCGGATTGCTTCTGCAGCCCTGGCAACCGCCGGGCGATGTCAATGAAGGGGGGAAATCTGTCACGTCACACTCCACAAAGTCGGGCGCCACTGTCGATGGCGGACACCTTTGACAGTGTATCGGCCAGGGCGCCCGAAGCTGCAACCCGGAGCGGATGGACGGTGTGTTGTGGTGGTAGCCCTCGCAGATGTGGCGTAACCGCTGCGGGCATTCGCTAGTGGTTTGGCCAGGGGGTTGAAGCGCTCAGGAATACCATCAGATCGCCAATGCCGGCCGGGTTGGCGATGGACGCGGGTTTACAGCACCCAGCGCATTTCATCTACCGCCTTGCCGAGCTTCTCGCGCAAGGGTTCAAGCAGGCAGCGCAGGCAGTCTGCATCCAGCTTGCGATCGTACGCGGCTTCCATCATTTGAATGACCAGGGTCAAGGCGCCGTTGACGTCGGCGGTGGTCTGGATGGCGTTGTCCAGCGTTTGCAGGTCGGTGTCCAAGGCGGCGAGTTGGTGCAGGATTGAGCCCAGGGCTTCGTGGGGCACGGGGTTGGCGGCGGTGGCGTAGGTGGAGAGTTGGGTGTGGATGTTTTTTGGGGTTGATAGGGCGGTCATGGTGCGTCTCCTCGCTGATGAGCGCTCTTCAGCGCATGAGATTCTGTTCGGGGGGAGGGCGGCCTTTGCGATAGCGAGAACAAAATCGAGTGGTTTTAGGCTAAGGATGTCTTAGTACTCCGTCAATCGAAATCTAAGATTCTCTTAGCCTTTTAGCGGCTAAAAAATGAGCACGTTCAGCAAACGATTGAAGGAAGCGAGGCTTGCAGCAAAGATTTCCCAGGAGCGATTGGGGATCGATGCGGGGATTGAGCCAGCGTCGGCCAGTGCGCGTATGAATCAGTATGAGACTGGGAAGCACGCGCCTAACTCGTCGACGGTGGCCCAGATCGCCGTAGCGCTGAATCTGCCGGCTGCGTATTTCTATAGCGAGGATGATGACGAGGCGCAGATGCTGGTTTTGTTTCACCGGATGCCGGTGGAGCGGAGGCGGGAAGTGCTAGCGGGTTTGGGGACGGTGGAAAGTGGCGGGTGATTTTGGGAAAAATCCTTGGTGTAGATAGCCGGGTCGGGGGTAGCCCTCCAAGTTGTGTAAAAAACAGCCGTCTGCAGGCTTGCCCAAATGTGATTTTTACGCCAATGTAAAGACAAATGTCTTTACAGCGAGGATCGTCCCATGGCGTCCATTAACATCCGTGTCGATGACGACCTCAAAGCGCGTGCTTACCACGAGCTGGAAAAACTCGGCGTTACCCCTTCCGAACTGATGCGCCAAGCCCTGCAGTACGTAGCCGAGCGCGGCCAGCTACCTTTCAAACCGGTCCTGATGACCGAGGACGATGAAGCCTTGATCGCGACAGTGCGCGAGCGCATGGCCAATCCCCAGCGGGTCAAGGTTTCACTAGATGACCTATAGCCTCGAATTCGATGCGCGAGCGTTAAAGGAGTGGCACAAATTGGGGGATACCGTGCGCCAGCAGCTCAAAAAGAAACTGGCCACGATTGTGGTCAGCCCGCGCATTGAAGCTAATCGTCTGCATGCCTTGCCGGACTGTTACAAGATCAAGCTGCGCAGCAGTGGATATCGGCTGGTTTATCAAGTGATCGACCAGGAGGTCGTAGTGTTTGTGGTGGCGGTTGATAAGCGCGAGCGGGAGCTGGTCTACCGCAAAGCGGCGGAGAGGTTGAGTTAGCAATTGTCTAACGTGTGGGTAAAAAGCATCTTGAGCAGAGGTGTGTGAAAATGGTCGAGTGGTTTCGACACCGGAGTTTCATGGCCGTCACTCGGAACTCGGTGGCGGCACCATGAATCGAAAAACATTTTAACTATCTGATATATATGTTTTTTATCAATAGTTTATTAGCATCCTATCTCTAAAAATATCCTTTTCTCCGGAGTCTCTTGATTAGTGATAGAGGGGTAAAGCCAGAATGGGACCGATTTGCCCTTCAGTGCATGGCTGCCTCTCATGCTTTCCTGAATCTAGGGGCTCTCTCTTCAACCACGGTAAGCGACCGCAACCGACGAGATAATACCGTTGCGGGACGGCCGCTATCCGCCGATTGTGTTAAAAAGGTCGGCGTCGGTTTCCACGTCAGAAAAGTGGGCGTCTGAGATTAAAATCCGTGTCTAGCGCAGAAGGTTTAGGGCCCAGATTTGATGGGCCGACGTGCAAAAAAGGCGCTTTCATCGCTGAATGCATGGGTAGCCAGGCCGGGTCGACCTTTTCAATACAATCGGCCAAAAGCAGGCAGATGAAAACAGAACTACTCATATCCCTTCTCCTTTTAGGCCTACTGACTAGCCGACAGTTTAGGCCAAGCCACTAAAGGAACCATTTATACTGCCTTGATGATCACCATCATTCAGATCAAATATCTCCCACCTCTTCAATAAATGCCACAAGCGCCCCCCGCTCCACTCCGTTGTAACGCCATTCGTCCAGAGTGCGAATCATCGCGATATCCTTGGATGGCTTGCACAAATCAACGAACTGAACCGGTAATTTTGCAGACTCTTCCATGTAATGCTCGACGTGTCGGCAAAACGCGTAGATCCACATAGCGACCTCTAGCGAACAGTCCCACTTGTTCCAATTCATCGTACTGGCCAAGGGTTGCTGTACAATAGTACGCGCTTTCTTAAAAGTCTTAAGTAAGCCGTCGAATGCATTTTCCTGAGTATCGAAAGAACTCCTCGCTAGAAGAAATGCTGCGATTTCCGTAGTGCGACCTTCGCGCGGACGGTTAAAGCTAACGGTTTTGCCTAGTAACTTTTCGTCCAAGTACGAGTGCAGCTCTTTCATCCATGTACTTGATAGTTCTTCCGGCGTTACTCGGCCCTCTTCCAAGAGTGGCACAATCACCTCTGCAAACAACCAAGGTTCAGACCATCCTAGCTCACGCATGTGACCGCGTAGGCTCTCAACAAGAAATTCCGCTTCTTTCTTGTCTAGCTTTGATGGCAATGTATCGTAGAGTGCATGCCGGACAATACCAACTGACTCCCCGCTACCTTTCTTCAATGCTAGACCACTTAGGAGCCAACACATCATCCGAATTCTTGTCTGCCGATCAAATGATGTAAGACTCACTATTGCCTGCTTCGCCCCGTCACCATTCTTGGACGCCTCTCTCAGACTGGCCAACCCCAACCATTTGAGAAGGCCGTTTGCGCTCCGCAGCAAACAATCCCTTTGTTCATCCTTAATCCCGAAAGCGATTGCGAGAGAAACCTCACCAACAATTTGACTCAATAGGGAAAGCTTAATGGCATCTCTGTGGTGCTGTTCTTTGTCGAGCGTGATCGCGCAGCGCTCTGACAGTTTCACCAGCTTCTCTGGTACGCTATGCCACAAAATCTTAATCGCGTAGACATCCGCCCATGTCAATGCCTGATACTTAATCCGGTAGCGGAAGTGCTCATGGGAATACGATCCGCGAAGAAAGCTTTCCAAATCCTGCTGAAACAAGTGTGGCTGAACCGACTCAAAAGAAGTGTCGGTTGCCACGTCGCTGATCCGCGAGAACGCACTTTTGAGCGAGCCTTCAAGGAAGTCGAAGAACGCATCTTTCTGCCCGCAAGCAGCGTCCCATGGTGAATCTCCATGAGGTGAATGCGCGAGTATCTCAGCCACGATCTCCCATCGCTGTTGAGAAGCGTCTTCACTCGTACTTAGGCCACTGACACATGCCTCAAAATCTAGAGTCTCAGGAACGCGTAAAGACTCGCCATCGAGTAGATTTAGTTCTGCCAGTCGAACACGCAGCTCCTCGCCATGCATGTCCCGAAGCGAAGTATTCCCTGTCCAAGTCGAGAGGACCGTTCCCGTCAAAGCCCAATCCAGAAAAACCAACCGCTCGCTCCGTTTTCGAACAGTCTGTTCCAGACGTTTAGAATCGAAAATGGGCTCTATGTACTCCCCATCCGCGCTCGTTCCATTTGCAGCTCTCGATATCAATCGAGTCGCATATTTGGAGACTTCATGTAACGCATCCGTGGGGATTGGAGTAATCAATAACGGATGATCTTCGTTCGCCTTCTGAATTGAGTTCGAAAGATTAAAACCCGCAACGGGAAGGCCCCTCCGGTCGACTATGAGCATATATCGATCATGTAAGGCGCCCGGCTTGACACCGAAGATCTTGAGGTCAATCCGCTGTGCCAATGCTTGGAGCTTCTTGCAGCTCGCGAGTAGGTTGTCGATACGACTTGGATCTGGATCATCGCCGTTATCGGCTTTTTTTGTTTGAGTTGATTGTATCGTCGGCGGAACTGTGGTGAAGATTATATACTCCCCTTTGTCGGACGCATTAGGGAAAAATAGGCCTATCCCAGCGTCTTCGAAGTAGGGGTCGAAGAAAATTATTTGATGGTTTCGGTACTCCGCGAACTGCTGCTTAATCCATTCTACAAATTGTAGGCGCTCGGTACCGTCGCCCTCGCTTAGGCGACCGAAGAATCGCGCTTCAGACCTCGGCGGATGTAAAATACTAACCAATTCACTTATATTTCGGTTGGCCACCACCCAAGGGTCTGCCTGTCTCCCGCCAACTGTTGAGAAAAATCCTTCGTGACCGTGATTAATTGTTTGCGCGGCCTTTACCCTAGGCGTCCCTCGCAGCTTTTTCTTTAGTGCGTTGTCTAGCCAGCCTAACTTGACTTCTGCGCTAGAGCCTCCTACGGCATGTCCTGATATCGCGATTTCTCGAATGTAATGATTCTTCCAGTTGCAGCACAACGTGGCGAAGACGTCTCCATTCTTCATTCCATATATTTCGACTTCTACCGAATCAGCGATATCCCAATAACTTTCCGGTAATTCGAACATGCACTCTATGACGTCCGGTGCTACTTTATCGACTGAAGTAATGCTGGAGAATATGCGCTGTCCATTATTCGTAATTTGGGCTTGGATAAGAAATTTCGAAAAGCCTGGCAGTTGCGTTAGATTTAGTTTGACCGCAAGAGTCTTGCGTCCATTTGCCCACGACACACCCAAGAGTTCTCTCTCGTGGTCGTCTAGGGTCGGGAAAACGAGCAACTCCAAATCGCCGAAGCGTGTCGCATCCTTGGCAGCGAAATCCAGACCGGTATCAGCGTTCATCCGTTTAACGAGGAAGCGCGCCATTTCCTGGTCAAGGCCTTGTCCAGTTGTGAACAGTTGCTCTTTGTTGACGATTGTAATCGCGGCACTAAACGCTGAAGCACTACCGTGAGGGCTTTGTGGGCCGATATGCTCATGCGCATCGCGATTTAATAGCAATGCCGCTGGCCTGCATACATACCTATCGCTAAAGCTGAAATTCCCTATGCGCCGTTCTAGCGAATCCGACAGCTTAAGGCTGAGCGAGTTACTGACTTTCTTAATGTCGTCTCCTTTTACAAGCCTACCCAGCAGTTCACCTACTTGATCGCTATCGAAGTAGAGTGTGGCGCGAATTACCTGAGCGCGACAGTCACCGACAACTTCAAGCTTCTCGTCACTGGACGCGCTCCATGCTCCTGAGGAAAAGCTATACGGAAGGAGACGGCCGTAAACAAACCGATTTTCCACGCTACCGTCGGTTTGAATTTGCGCGATCCAAATTTGCAAAGCGCACGCGCGCCCGGGCATGGAAAACAATCGACCGAGCCTAATGTCCTCCATCAAGTCTTTTAATTCGATTGTCATTTTCATTCCTCAGAAAGTTTTTTCTATGCCGCTCTCTAGTGGTGAGCACATGCGGGCGAGATGGTAACCGAGGACCCAGAACTAACTGGTTGAGTCGATAAGTGCTCGGACGGGTGACTCTGGATCGCTTTCAGCCCTCCGTGACAGGCAGCAATCGGCGAAAGTTGGAAGTTTGAGCCTTAGAATTACGGGCCTGCCGCTTCTACTAAATCCTTGCTGTCTGCGTCATACTCAAATTTCGTTAGCTCAGATTTTAAATAGTCATCATTGAGAAGTTTCATGAAGAAATTTTGGGACACCTTTGTATCCAAGATGATCTGAGTATCAGCAGCGTCAATCTTGATTTTTTTACTTAAATTCTGATGCTGTTTAATGAACTGAATGATTTGATCGTTAGCGACAGTGTCAAGCACCCGAGAGTGCGAAATCGCTCTGATGACTTTGCGAGCGAATGTTAAGTCTCCGTGTACAGTTATCCTTTCCTCTAGAGCTACAGCGTCCTTAACAATGTTGCGCGCGGTGAGCGTAGCTAGTTTTACAGTAGCATCAGCCTTCACTGCTTCCTTAAAGCCGAAGAATTTCTCAAGAACTTTGAAGTTTGTGACGAATACATTGACTCCGTCATAAACAAAATCGATGATATGTCCCATCCGGATGATATCTTGGTCGAGCTTCTCAAAGCGATCTTGAGCTATACCTGCACGCAGCAAGCTGAAACCATTTCTGCGATAAGTATTTGTAGGGTAGTGATGCTTATAGATTGACAAGCTTTCATTTCCATTCCCTAGCACGACTACTATGGCTTTTAAATCTGTGATTGAGTCATTCGCATGATTGAAGTTGTGAATGGTTGCGGGCGCATCAAGCGTCTCTTTTAGTACTTCCAGCTGAGGTGGCAAGACTGGAAGATTATAGCGAAAAATTGCATCCTGGCGTAGGTCAATCGCTGTGAGATCTCGCAAGACATAATCTGTCTCAAAGAACTCAAGAATCTCTAATTTTAACTCCGCAGTCAGAGCCAGCTGAGCATCGTGCGACAGTTCAACTTTTCGACAAACAAACGCATCATTTACTCTCAAAGTGAAGAACATGATACCTACTGTTTGCGGATCATTTGCCAGATTTTGCGCGGTCAGTTTTAATGCATCTATGCTCATGCCTTCCTTCCACATACGAATTTTTCGTCGATTGTCGTAAATACTATCTTGTCCAGCTCGCTGATACGCTGAGTTGTGATCATCACCTTGCTGACCCCATCAACCTCAAGTTTGTATAACCTGAACCCGAGTATCGCCAAAGTTGGATTGGCGTAAAATTTATCTGTTTTGACGTAGATCTGGCCAATTACAAACAATAGAATGAATAGGGCAATAATATATCTAACATTATCCAAATTAAAGCAAATCAGTGGGACGATATAGGTTGTAAGGAAGGTAAGGTGTTCATAGCTCAGATCCTCCACTTTTTTTGCAACAACCGGCAGCCCCACATTTGCCTTTGTTCTGTATATGAATCGGGAGTAACAAATAATTACAATTCCGATGAAGATCAAAGAAATTATAGGTAGCACATTGGTTTGAACAAGCTTAACCGTTCCCACGTAATGGCAATCCGTACCAAAACAAGTTGGAATGTCAACTTTCACTACGACCATCAGCACAAACAGAAGCCAGAGCGATATTATGTAAAGCTCAAACTTCATTATTTCTTGGCGAAACTGTAGCTGTCTTTCCTGACTTTTCATCCCACCCCCGTTCCTTGGTGAGTAACACCGAACGATTCGCTGCTGTTCGGAGAGAATAGCATAATGGTGGCACCAGTGGCGGATGGACGGCCATCCTGAGCTCCATACAAAAGACGTTGAAAGCACAGAGTGAAACCAGCAATTGAGCCATGGCGATATAATTTTTCGCAAGCTCGTCGAGGCGTGGGACGGCCGCCTGTAGCCGGTTGTGTTGAAAAGGTCGGCTTCGGTTTCCACCGCAGAAATTGGGCGTCTGAGATTGAAGTCGGTGTCTTGCGCAGAGTATTTCAGGGGGCAGACTTGACATAGCGGTGCGCAAAAAAGGTGCTTTCACCGCTCAATGCCTGGGTAGCTAGGCCGGGTCGAATGTTTTCACCATAATCCGCCGATAGCAGCCGATCCTCATTAGCAGGATCAGGTCCTAATCAGAGCTTGAAACTCCATGACTTTTCTAGACGCCGCGCTAGTAGCCGGACGGTCAGTATGTAGTAATACTGTGTTGCCTGACTCTGTTCGCTCAAGCGATTCTCCAGAAACCACACCACATGCTTCCTTTGCCAAGTCCAAGGGTTTTCCCGCTGCCAGCGCTCTGCGATTGCAATCTGAATGATTCTTGCCTGGCGCACATGACGTTGCCGCGTTGCGTGCGAACCAATCAGCACTCCAGACAGGAACAGCTCCATATCGAATGGCTTACTCATGTCCGCCCTCCGATGTAGGCAGCGACCACATCGATCCTACCGTGCCCCAGCTCATAGCCGATTTGCATCCGGGCCGCTCGATCAAGGCGTGGATTCAACTGGCAACATTTACCACCGTTTATAGGCGCTCGATGTTGGGTGAGTTGCTCGTAGCGCTCACATGCATACGCCGCCCGTAGCTCGTGGAAGCCGTTGAGGTTGTGTGCATGAATGGTTTCGCGCGCAGGGCGGACGATGTCCTGAAGAATGCTCAAATAGCTTTCGTTCGACGCGATGAGGTTGCAGCTACTAGGAGGCGACACCTGCTTCGCAAACTCAAGCGCGCCACGAATATGGTCGTCCACCGTAATCCAGCGATGTGCTGATGCACCGGCGCGGCCGCCTTTGGTGCCGTCCTGAATGTTGATCTTGCCTAGGCTTTCAGCCTCACGGCTCAACCGTGGCAGATCAGCCAAGATGGCCTCACGCAAACGCATACCGGTGGCGCGTGCCAACTGCACGATCGCTGCGGCCCTTAGATGTTGGCGGCTGCAAAGCGCCTCGACTATTCGCTGTATGTGTTCGCGATCTTGCCCCTGCGGTACCGACTGCCGAACCCCGCAGCGCTTCATCCCCAACGCCTTACTCGGACTCACCACCTTCACATACTGATCACCGCGAAGCGCAGCCATGGTCCGGTTCACGCTGGAAATCCGGTTCTGCCCCGTACTGACCGCAAGCTCACCCCGCTCAACCTGACCACGAACGTACACCGCGTAATCAGCCAGGACTTGCCGATCAATCCGCCGCGCATCATTCACCCCAGGTCCATTCTCCGACCTGCACCACTTCACGAACGCCTGCCACCGATCCGCATGCGCCTTGACCGTGCCGAAATGCCCACCGCCGAACATATCTCTGAGCGCCATCGGCCCGGCGTAACTCAGTTGCCTGCCGTAGCCAAAATTCCTGCCATCCCGTTTCCCGACCAGTCCCATACCCTGCGCCCTCTATATATAGGTCCCGTACCGCGCCCCACGTCATCCCGCCAAGAATGCTGAGTGTTATCAGGGATCAAGGCCCCTGCGGCCTGTGGGTTGTGTCCACTAACGCGGGACTGGCGGCTCCTTACGGCCAAGAGCTTGGGCATCTCATGATCTGGCCCCCTGAGCACCGTTACCGGTGGGCGGGTGGAGGCTGCGTTGGCTGACGAAACCAGCGCCGCGAGATCCTGAGTCGAGTGAAGGCAGCGATGTGATGACCGGGGCGTGCCTGGCTGTCAGCCAGGTGCAGGCCATTCCGTGGTCTGCGGCACCATCATCTACGTCGCTGTTGCAGGTGAAATCAGCGTTTGTCACGCCGATTGTCACAAGGAGGGTTGCGGCAAAGCCCCGTCATCCGTGGGCTGCAGTACTGATTGGCGCGCCCGTCTCTTTCCTGATGAAAGAGACGGGCAAAGGGTGGGTTGGCGCATCTGAAATGGCCAAGCGGTTGGATTGCTGCTGCGTAGTAACCAAAAGGCACTGCCGCTGCGGCTGATTTTACTAGTAGGCCTCCATCACCCGTAGGTGACCGCACGAACTGCCGGACGCGAATCGTGCTTGGGTCGAACCACCCTCACCGGGAGTGACCTTTCAGGTTCTGGCCACATTGGCTGCCGCAGCAGCACTGTGAGCCTTCAGGTCTACACCTGTGGGCAAAAGTCGTCAAGCATCGAAAATTCAGTGAATTAGCGCCTGTGGATAAAACTATACACCGGTGGACATCAGTGGTTGTCCACAGACGTTTCGCTGTGCCAGCGCTTTTTCATTAAGGTTCGGTCCTTGTAAACAGGGCGGCTTGCCGCCCTGTTTACAAGGACCCGCGCGGAGGAGCGTCATGCGGCGCGGAGGGTAACTTCAGGAGGGGGCGGGGTGGTGGTGCTACGGGCTACTCGGTCCGCTTGGCACTGCGAATGCGCGTGACGTTCTCGCCGGCCAGGTTGGCAAACTCAAGGGGTGTCACATGCTCCACGCGGTTGGCCTCTATAAACCGGCTCCACCAGGTCATGATCATGCGGCGCTCTTCGAGAAACTCGGCCTTGTGGATATACGCGGCGCGCACGTTGTTACGTTCCTTGTGGCTCATCTGCCGCTCGATGGCCGTTTCTGACCACAACCCGGACTCCACCAACGCGCTGCATGCCATCGAGCGAAAGCCGTGGCCGCAGATGTCCGCTTTGGTGTCGTAGCCCATCGTTCTGAGCGCGGCGTTCACCGTGTTCTCGGACATCGGCTTCCACGGCTTGGCGTCGCCGGCGAACACGAGGTCGAATTTGCCGGTGATGGTGTAGATCTGTTCAAGCAACGCCACCGCATGCGGCGATAAGGGTACAACGTGGATGTCGCCGGCCATTTTTGTACCCCGAGTGGAAAAGGGTACTCCGTCGAGCGCCGGGCGGGTGTCGGGGATTTCCCAGATGCCGCGCTTGAGGTCGAACTCGTTCCAGCGGGCGAAGCGCAGTTCGCTGGAGCGCACGAACACGTGCAGCGAGAGCATCACGGTGAGGCGAGTGAGGGCGCGACCTTTGTAGGCGTCGATACGTGCCTGTAGGTCAGGCAGGCGCGATAAGGGTAGAGCGGGGCGGTGGGTCACCCGTGGTGCCTTGATGGCGCCATTGAGGTCATGGGAAGGGTTCACGGTAATCAGCCGCAGGCGCTTGGCTTCGCTCATGATGCTTTGCAGGTAGTTCTTGATCCGCAATGCCACGTCGATGGTGCCGCGCTTGGTCACGGCCTCCAGCGGCTGCATGAGGTCGTGGGTGTCCAGGTCGACGATGGCGCGGGCGCCGATGGCTGGGAACACGTGCGTCTTCAAGCGGCTGAGCACGGTCTTGGCGTGGCCGGGCGCCCATTTGGGCACCATGCCGGCGTGCCAGTCGAGGGCAACGCTTTCGAACGTGCGGCCGTTGACCACGGCTTGCACCTTGGCTTGTTGCTTGGACTGGATGGGGTCGATGCCGTTGGCGAGTTGCTGTTTGAGTTCGAAGCGCTTGCGCCGAGCATCGGCCAGCCCGACCACGGGGTAGCTGCCGAGGGAGGTGAGGCCTTCGCGGCCATCGGGCTTCACGTACCTGAGCCGCCAGCCTTTGCGGCCGTTGGGCTGTACGAGCAGATAGAGGCCGTCGCCGTCGAAGAGCTTGTACTCGCGTTCGCGGGGTTTGGCTGTACGGCAGGCGGTGTCGCTGAGGGGGGCGGTGGTCCTGGCCATAAGGGTACTTTCCAATATCGAATTGGTAGGTACCCTTAAATCTATCCTTATTCTCGCTGGTTGCCAGTGGAATCCGACGGAACGCCAAAACGAAAAAACCCGCCAAAAGGCGGGTTTTTCAAGGGTTCCAGAGATTTTGAAAGCCTTCTCTGGAACCTCAAATGGTGCCGGCACCAGGAGTCGAACCCGGGACCTACTGATTACAAGTCAGTTGCTCTACCAACTGAGCTATACCGGCGTGTTAGGGCGCTGATTATAGCCATACGCTCTCGGGAGTAAACCCCCTTGGGCACAATTTTTTCAAAGACTTACGCGATTCAGGCGAAAACCTTATGCACAATCGCGGTGCGCGAGCCTGGCCACCTCCATCGGTTTACATTTGCCAAAACAATCACCGCAACCTGCTGTTTTCTCTCTCATTTATTTTTGAACAAAAAATGACCATGCCATCATTTGCCCTAAAACCCCGGTAACAAAAGGGCAGCACGGATTTCTGTCAACAGAGTTATCCACAGCTGCTGAGGGTTTCAGCGGCAATCATCAGGTTGCGTGGGGTCATCGCGTAGGGGCAAAAAGTGCCGACCCGTACCGAGTAGCCGCGCTCTTGCAGGTACAGCGCGCGATCGAGCACCAGCCACAGCTCAAGCGGCCGTCTGAACAGGTTGCGGACCAATTCGAGGTTGCGCACCACGGCCAGGCGCGCTTCGCCTGCGCGCGCAAGTGCATCCCAGTCGGCAGAGGCGCATGTCAGGCCCTTGAGTGAAGCGAGGTGCCGGCAGTAATCCTCGAAAGGCTCGTCGAGCCAGGCTACGGGCAGCGAGGGTGTGGATAAGTACTCGTCCACCCCCCGTACCTGCCGCTGCCATAGGTCGAAGCCCAGGCGCCGAGCCATGGAGCGGTCGCGCTGGCGGCGTACGCGGGCGCCGGCGGTGACGGTTTCGCTGAGGGGCAGGCCTAGGTCGTCGCGGTCCAGGCGCAGGCTGGAGGCCGCAGCAGGAAGCGACAGGCCGTTGTAGCTATCCGCTGTAGTGCGGTTGTAGCAGCAGGGCGCGATTGCCAGCGAGCGACAGCCCACAGCAGAAGCCCGCTGCAGCAAGCGCACATGCAGGTCGCCGCAGGCATGCAGCGCCACCGGGGTGTGGATAGGAGATAACAACGGCCCCCGAGTGAGGACATCCTGCTCGACATGGTCGACCGCAAGCCGATGATGGTCACTCAGTGCCTGACCCGCCCGCACCAGCAACGGATCGTGTTCGAAACAGGTCAGGTGCTGATCGGCCTGCAGCAACCGCCGCCCAAGGTGGCCTTTGCCGGCGCACCAGTCGAGCCAGTGCTGCACGGGCTGGCGAAAGCCCAGATGGCTGCCGAAGGCTTCGATCTGTTGCCATTTGCGCCCAGGCACGTCGACGTTCAGGCGAGGCGTTGCTGCGGGCAGCGGCGTTAAAGGCAATTCCCCTACGTGGCTGAGCGAAGCACTGCAAGACGCCAATGCAGAAAAGATCCCGGGCGCCTCTAGCTGTTCGGGATGATTGTGCGCGGCCTCAGCCTGCTCGAGGCTGCGGCCCCGCAGCCAGCGTGCCAATTCGGGATGCTCGGCTTCCCAGGGCAGTACCAGCGACGTAAACGGCCGCGGCCGCCATAGCCCCTGATGCTTGACTAGAAACGCATCCAGCGCTGCAAACCGCGCCAGCAGCTCGGCGCCGTGCAGGTAAAGATCGGTCATGACCGTTCGTTATTGAATGCTGAACGGAAAGTAGCGGTCGTTGATTTTCTGGTAGGTGCCGTCGCGGATGATTTCCTGCAGTGCCTGATTGAGGCGTTCGCGCAGGGGGTCGCCTTTGCGCACGGCTATGCCGATCTTGTCGGCGGCGTCGATGGGTTTGTCCTTGAATTCGTAGTTTTTGCCGGCGTCGGTCTTCAGCCATTCGAACGTGGAGTATTTGTCGGCCAGGATCGCGTCGAGGTTGCCGGCGGCGAGTTCGTCGTAGAGCTCTTGCTGGGTGTCGTACAACAGGATGTTGGCGCTGGCGCCGAGGTTGTCCTGCAGCCAGCCGCCGGCGAACGTGTCGCGCTGGGCGCCGAGGTTCTTGCCGGCCAGCGAGGGCAGGTCGGTCGGCAGGTCGGTGGTGATGGGCGCCAGGAACTGCAGCTTGTTGGTGTAGTAGGGCGTGGTGAAGTCGACGGCTTCGAGGCGATCGGGGGTGATCGACATCGACGAGATCAGGAAATCGAAAGCGTTGTTGTTGAGCGCGGGGATGATCAGGTCCCAGTCGGAGGTGACCACTGTGCATTCGACTTTCATCTTGGCGCACAGGGCGTTGCCGATGTCGACGTCGAAGCCTACCACCTGGCCGCCGGGGTCGCGGCCGTTGAACGGCGGGTGACCGGCTTCGACGCCCATGCGCAGCGTTGCAGTCGGTGGCGTGTCTGGTGTATCTGCGGTTTCGTCGGCCATCGCACTGAAGCTGAAAGCCAGGCTGGCGACGGCGGCCAGTAGCAGTTTGATGACGCTGTGCATGGGGATGACGCTCCGTGTGGCGATCCGGCGATGTTGCCAGCTTTGCGATATGAGCGGAAAGCGGAATTTGGATCGAACGGCAGTGTATCGGTTCCCTGATGGGTCGGGTGGCTGAATCAATTCTTCAGTAATGGCACGAGCGTTCTGAATTTGCTCCGGTATCACCGTGAGTGCACCAAAGTGTTACTGAGTTGCTCTTTTTGGTGCGCTTTCTTCGTGCGCCAGTGGGTAGTTCCGTAATGGGTTGCACCTCTTTCCATAAATGCTAGCAATATCATGTGCTTGTTTTGCGGGCTCTAGCGCTAGGGTGGTGCAACTTTCATCTCTTGCTGAAACATTTTGGCGCATTTCTTGCGTAAATAATCTGCAACGGCATGTTGCTTTCCTTTAACGGGGCACGGGGTCGCCGGACTATTCGCCTATTTTTGCAAAGGTAGTCTCAATGAGCGGTACAAAATCCAACAATTTGGGGCAGGGGCTCAAGCAGCGCCATGTCACCATGCTGTCCATTGCTGGCGTGATTGGCGCTGGTCTGTTCGTGGGCTCCGGGCATGCGATCGCGCAGGCTGGGCCGGCGGTGCTGCTGGCCTATGCGGCGGCAGGGACGCTGGTGGTGCTGGTCATGCGCATGCTGGCCGAGATGGCCGTGGCGTCGCCCGACACTGGTTCGTTCTCCATCTATGCCGACCGTGCTATCGGTCACTGGGCCGGTTTCACCATTGGCTGGCTGTACTGGTGGTTCTGGGTACTGGTGATCCCCCTGGAGGCCAATGCGGCCGCCGGCATTCTGCACGCCTGGTTCCCAGGTATCGCGGTGTGGGTGTTCACGCTGGTGATCACCATTCTGCTAACCCTGACCAACCTGTTCAGCGTCAAGAACTACGGCGAGTTCGAGTTCTGGTTCGCGCTGGTCAAGGTGCTGGCGATCATCGCCTTCATCGTGCTGGGTGCGGCGGCGTTGTTCGGTTTGATTCCGGGCAGCCAGGTCAGTGGTGCCAGCCACATCTACGACACTCAGGGCTTCCTGCCTAACGGCATGGGCGCGGTCGTGGCAGCGATGCTGACCACCATGTTCTCGTTCATGGGGACCGAAATCGTCACCATCGCGGCGGCGGAATCCAAGGACCCAGGCACGCAGATCACCAAGGCCACCAACTCGGTGATCTGGCGGATCTTCCTGTTCTACCTTGTGTCGATCTTCATGGTCGTGGCCTTGGTGCCGTGGAACGATCCGCGCCTGGCGGCCGTTGGCTCCTACCAGACCGTGCTCGACCTGATCGGTATCCCCAACGCCAAGTTGATCGTCGATCTGGTCGTGCTGGTCGCGGTGACCAGCTGCCTGAACTCGGCGCTGTACACCTCTTCGCGCATGCTCTACTCGCTGAGCAAGCGCGGTGATGCCCCGTCCGCCGCCCAGCGCACCAGCAGTGCCGGTACGCCGTATGTAGCGGTGTGGATGTCGACTGCAGCGGCGTTCGTCGCGGTGTTCGCCAACTACGTGGCGCCGGCAGCCGTGTTCGATTTCCTGCTGGCCAGCTCCGGTGCCATCGCCCTGTTGGTGTACCTGGTGATTGCCGTGTCGCAACTGCGCATGCGTCAGAAGCGTGTGGCCGCGGGTGAGAAGATTGCCTTCAAGATGTGGCTGTTCCCGGGCCTGACCTATGTGGTCATCCTGTTCATCATCGGCGTGTTGACCACCATGGCCATCCGCCCGGCCAACCAGGTAGAGATTTTCGCTACCGGTCTGCTGACCATTCTGGTGGTGGCCGCTGGGCTGCTGGTGTCGCGTCGCCGCAAGGCGCTGCAGCCATCCGTTCAGGCTACCGCGCAGAGCTGGACGCCTGAGCGTTAAGCAGCAGGCGAAAAAAAACCGCCGTCAGCGATGACGGCGGTTTTTTTATGGGCGCAGGGTTGTCTGGGCGGGCCTCTTCGCGGGCAAGCCTTGCTCCCACAGATGTAAGGCGCTGCATCTGCTTGCACTGTGGGGGTCAGCAAATTATTTATACAACTCCGGCATCACATAATTCTTCACGATATAGATCGAGCCCTTTTCGCTCAGGTGCCCGTCATCGATCTGCAGCAGCGAGTTGTCGTCCCCCAGCCGTACCAGGCACGAGTTAGCGATGCACAGCTTGTCGATCAGCGAGACGAAATCCACGCTGCGCGCGTCGATGAGCTTGGGCATGGCGCGGTTGGCGGCCATGATCGACTGGTCCAGCGCCGCATCGGTGATATAGGCATCGTTGCCGCCCCAGTGGCGGTTGGCGATCACGCTCGGCAGCGACGGTGCCCATTGCGGCAACGGCCCCATCAGCACGATATGTTTGACCCCGTAGCTCTTCAGGCGCGCGGCAATTTCGCCCCATTGGGTCTTGTCGTGGTCGCTCTTCTGCGCCATCACCACCACGTCCGGGCGCAACGCCTGGATGCTGCTCAGGGCCAGGCGGTTGGAGTAGTTGCAGGCGATGCGCTTGTCGGTGCTGCGCCCGGTGTCGTCCGTGAGGCTGGGTTTGCAGCTGGCCGACGCCACCTGATAGAACGGCGTGCCTTTCGCCAGCTCGGTGCGCAGCCCCAGCGACAAGGCCTGGGCGTGGGAATCGCCCCACAGGAATACGCCGCCGTCGCCCTGCTTGCGGGTGCAGTCCGGGTCGATCGCCTGTTGATGGCGCTCGGTGAAGGCCGAGAAGGCGTCGCACTTGAGCCAGTAGGATTCGTAGAGGTTCTTCTGCCGTGTGGCGTAGTCCTGCACGAAGCGCGCGCGGTCCGACACGCTGACGGTGCGTAATGGCGTGACAGCGCCCTCGGTGGCATTCACCGCGGCGGCGCCGACGAACACCGAGGCGATCAAGGCGCTGACCTGCGCGAAGGCCCAGCGCCGCTTCGGGCTGGCCTTGCGCGACGACGGGCTTTCGATGAACCGGTACGAGGCCGCCGCCAAGACAAAGGCGCAGGCGATGCCGCCGATGATGTGCGGCGTGCTGTGCAGCGAGCCCGCGTAGCTGAGCAGCACCACCACGGGCCAGTGCCAGAGATACAGCGAGTAGGAAATTTTACCGGTCCACTGCGAAAAGCGGTTGTTGGTGGCCACGCTGTCCTGTCGCGCCGCGACGATCATCGCCAGGGTCCCGAGCACCGGCAACAGGGCCAGGTAGCCGGGCCAGATGTCGTCTTCACTCAGCAGCCCGAAGCTGGCCACCAGCATCAGCAGCCCGGCGCCTTCGAGCAGGCGCTGGTGGCGCACGCCGAGCTTGAGCGGGTACAGGCAGGCCACACCCCCCGCCAGCAGCTCCCAGGCGCGCGAGGGCAGCAGATAGAACGCCGGTTGCGGCCACCACAGCGAACTGGCCACACAGAAGCCAAAACCGGCCACACAGGCCGCCAGCACCACGCGACGCAGATAGCGCAGAGGCATCAGTTTGCTGAGTGCCAGCAGCGCGATGGGGTAGACCATGTAGAACTGCCACTCCACCGACAGCGACCAGGTGTGCAGCAGCCATTTTTCGTGGGCCGAGGCGGTGAAATAGCCGGCCTCGTTCCAGTAGGTGAAGTTGGAGAAGAAACCCAGGCTGCTGGCGATGTGCTTGCCCAGCTGGCTGTACTCCAGCGGCAGCAGGTAGAACCAGCCAGCGCCCAGCAGTACCGCGCACAAGACTGCCAGCGCCGGGATGATCCGTTGCGCCCGCGATTTGTAGAAGGCCAGCAGACCGAAGCTGCCGCTGTCCAGTTTGCGGAAGATGATGCCGGTGATCAAAAAGCCCGAGATCACGAAAAAGATATCGACCCCGGCAAAGCCGCCCGGCAGCCAGCCGGGGTTGAAGTGGAACAGCACCACGGCCACCACAGCGATGGCGCGCAAGCCGTTGATGTCTTTTCTGAAGTCCATGGTGCAGCTCCGGATTCGCCCCGCTGGGGGCGTTCAGGTCAGGTCGGGCAGATGGTCGGTGGTGGTCGGGGCATCGCGATTGTCGCGCAGGTCCTGAGCGCGGGCGGGGGTCGCCAGCAGCTTGGCCGATAGCGCGCGGCCGACCGCCAGGCCGAGGAACAGGTTGGAGGTGGCCACTTCGAACATGTCCGTGGTCCAGCCGATCATGATGATGCAGAAGCTGATCGCCAGCAGTGCGCGGCTCATCGGGTCCGGGCTGCGGATCAGCTTGAACAGCATCGGGATCTGCATCACGTACAGCGCCAGGCCGCCCAGCCCGAACAGCGCCCACAGGTACACGGCGCTGCTGTCGGAGCCGATCAGGCGTTCGGCGCCCACCACCGGAAACAGCGCCACGCTGCTGCCGAACAGGCCGAAGCCGGCGCCAGTGACACTCCAGTGGGCATCGTTCACGGCGTTGAAGGCGTTGGGCCAGGTGTTGACCAGGCGATCGTAGAACGAAGCGAAGCCGCCGGGATGGCTCACAGCGTTGGGGTCGAAGTCGTACAGCAGGCTGACGATCGGCAGCGCCAGCCCGATCAGCACGGTGATGATCATCAGGATGCGGCTGGTCCAGTGCAGGTTGAGGACCATCAGCAGTACCAGGGTCAGCAGGAATGCCATGGCCGGCGCCTTGCTGGTCGTCAGCACGATGCCGTACAGCGAGATCATGCCGATGATGAACAGCAGAATTTTCGAGCGCACGAACATCACCAGGTACAGGGTGTGCACGGCGATGATGATCGACAGCACGTTGGACACCCGGGCGAAGCCAGCCAGCCGATCGACCTCGTCCGCCGCCCAGGTGGTGTTGGCCGAGAGCTCCTGGCCGTTGAGGAAGTAGCTGTAGCCCTTCCACGGCAGGGTGGTGAATTTATCCGCCAGCACGCCGATCAGCGAAAACAACAGGCACAAGCTTACCGCCCAGCAGAACAGCCGCCGCCGATGCAGCAGGTGATCGCTGCACACCAGGCCGAACAGCAGCGGGCCGAAGTTGAACAGGGTGAAGGCGACGTTGTTGGGCGCCGCGCCATGCAGCATCGCCAGCAACGCCGAAAGCACCAGCAGCAACAGGCCCAGCCACAAGCCGCGCGAACTCTTCATGGAGTGCAGCTCAAGGGCGAACATCGCCACGCAGGCGGCCTTGGGCATGTACATCAAGGCCGACAGCCCGGCCTGGTCGAAATAGAAGCGCAGGGCGCCGGAAAAGGTTTCGACCACGATCAGGCTGATGGCCACCCAGACCACAACGGTGGATTTGTTGAAGCTCAGCACCGAGGCCTTGGGGCGGCTGGGGTAAACGGGAGTCGACAGCATAGGCCAGCCCTCCTGGGCGTGAATTTGGCGAGAGTCGTGAATAGGCGGAGGAGGGTGCTACGTGCAGGCGAGACGCCATGCTACCGCCCATTGAGCGGGTGGCCGTCAATCGGTGGTTCGATGTTTGGAGAGGGGGTGGCGGCGGCGAGGCGTCGCGGCTGACAGCGGTTGGGGCCTGGGATGGCCATGGCAACCGAGCGGACAGTTCACCGCCAATCGGGCGGGGTGTCAAACATTTTGTAAAACTTCCCGCCGGACGACTTGCGCCAGCGAGGCTTGCCCGCGAAGAGGCCAGTGCAGCCACCGCCAAATCCCAGGCAATAAAAAACCCGCACTAGGCGGGCCTTTTAATGTTTTCAGATACTGCGAACACCACCTGAAAACTGAAGAGTGGTGCCCAGAGACGGAATCGAACCGCCGACACGGGGATTTTCAATCCCCTGCTCTACCGACTGAGCTATCTGGGCAACGGGGCGCATTAAACTGGTTTTTCGAGGAGTCGTCAAGCGCGAGATCAAAAAAAATTGCAATTAATACCGTCGCTTACGAAATTCCCCTTTATTCAGCGGGCGGAACGTAGCCGTCGGCCTGGGCGTATTCCTCGCCGGACAGGTACTTGTCCATCTCGCCCTGAAGGAATTTGCGGTCCTCGGCGTTCATCATGTTCAACCGGCGTTCGTTGATCAGCAGGGTCTGGTGCTTCTGCCAGTCGGCCCAGGCCTTGGCCGAGACGTGATTGAAGATGTCTTCGCCTTTGGCGCCTGGGTATGGAGGGCGCTCCAGGCCAGGCAGTTCTTCTTTGTATTTGCGGCAGTTAACGGTGCGGGTCATTGCGACTCTCCTGAATTCAAGACTTCGGCCGCGCGTTTGAGCAGTTTCTTCACGGGGGCGGCTAGGCCCAGGCGCGGCGGGGTGGCGAGGTTATACCAGAGCCAGTCGGCCTCGGCCACGTGGCTGGCGTCGGCTTGCACTTCCACCAGCCAGGGTTCGATGGCCAGCTGAAAGTGACTGAAGGTGTGGGTGAGCGCGGGCAGGGCCTTGGGGGTGGCCATGTGCAGTGCGTGCTGGGCGGCCAGGTGCTCGATGTCGGCAAAGTCGTCCAGCTCGGGCAGGCTCCATAAACCGCCCCATAGGCCGGTGGAAGGGCGCCGGTACAGGAGGATGGCGCCGTCGCGGGCCAGCAGCGGCATCAGCGTGCGTTTTTGCGGGATGCTCTTGCGCGGCTTGGGGATCGGGTAGCGGATCTCGAGGCCGAGCATGTGCGCCTCGCAGCTGCGCTCCAGCGGGCACAGTAGGCAGCTGGGCTTGCTGCGGGTGCAGAGCGTGGCGCCCAGGTCCATCATCGCCTGGGTGTAGTCGTTGACGCGGCTGTGGGGCGTGTAGAGCTCGGCATTGGCCCACAGCGCCTTGGCCACCTTCGGCTCGCCGGGGTAGCCCTCCTGCGCGGTGTAGCGGGCTAGCACGCGCTTGACGTTGCCATCGAGGATCGGCGCGCGCAGGCCCATGCTGATGCTGGCGATGGCGCCTGCGGTCGACAGCCCGATGCCGGGCAGTTCGACGAGTTTTTCCACGTCTCGGGGGAATTCGCCGCCGTACAGGGCCACGACCATCTGCGCGGTCCGTTGCAGGTTGCGCGCGCGGGTGTAGTAGCCCAGTCCGGTCCACAGGTGCAGTACTTCGTCTTCCGGCGCCGCTGCCAAGGCTTCGACGGTGGGCAATGCCTCCATGAAGCGGTCGAAGTATTGGAGCACGGTGCTGACTTGCGTCTGCTGCAACATGATCTCCGAGACCCACACCCGGTACGGGTTGATGCCCTGCTGCCAGGGCAGGTCGTGGCGGCCATGGCGGTCGAACCACTCCAGCACGGCGCTGGAGAACTGTTCGGGGCTCATGCGCTGCCCGGTGTGCGGATTTCCATCAAGGGGCAGTGAGTTCATCGTTTGAACAACCCGCGCAGGGCGTCTTTGAGTTGGGGCGTCACTTTGTCTCCGAGTTTCTCTTCGATCTTGTCGCCGATGCGGTCACCGGCAGCCTTGGCGGCGACCTTGGCCAGGCCTTCGCGGTCGACGCGGCAGGCCTTGGCGCCCAGCTCCAGCGGGCCGCGGCACAGCAGCGGGAATTCGAGGTTGGCGAAGTTCTGGTTCACTTCGCAGGCCGGGTCGGGCATGTCGCTCTTGTCGCCTTCGACCAGCACGCCGACGTGGTAGTCCATGCCCAGCACGCGCAGGTCGATGGTGCCGTTGCCGCTGACGCTCAGGCCCGGGATGGCGACCTTGAGGTCCTGGTTGCTGGCCACACCGTTGCGGATCGCCAGGCTGCCGCCCAGTTGCTGGAACGGCGTATCGCGCCCGCGCGGCGTGCCGTTCAGCGTCTTGCGATTGAGGGTGGCGATGCCCTGGCAGACTTGCTGCTCGAGGTTGGCGTTGACCAGCACACCGTTATTGATGGCGAACCGCGCATTGCCGTTGAGGCCTTCGATCAAGGCCTTCTGGCTGTTGCCGGTACTGGTGAGGTTGCTGTCCAGGGTCAACAGGCCGGTGATGGTCGCCTTGGGGCTCTGGGTCTTGATGAACTGCTCGACCGGCACGCGATTGACCTTGGTCTGCAAGGCCAGCGCGGGGGCTTCAGGGCGCACGTCGAGGCTGCCGTGGGTTTCGAAGCTGCCGTCGAACAGGCCGCCACCGAGGGTCTGCAGGGTCAGCAGGCCGTCTTGCGCCTGGGCCTTGAGCGTGGCGTTGGCGATGGGCAGCTTGTCGAGGGTCAACTGGCCGAAGCTCAGGTCAGCCTGCAGATCGAGGCCGCGCAGGCGTTCGATCGGTAGCAGGCGATCGTCGCTCCAGGCACCCTTGCTGGGGGCATCTGGCAGCGGCGAATCCCCGGAGGCGGTGATCGCCGCTTCGCTGTCATTGACCTCGGACTGGCGCGCAGCGCTGACACTGGCGCTGTTCTGGCCTTTGGCAGGCAGGTAGCGGTCGGCGTCGAGCTTGTCGCCCTTGAGCTGCACCCGCAGCGACTGCTTGGCGAAGTCGTCCACCGCCAGGCGGCCAGTGTAGGTGCCGCCATCGAGCTGCAAGTTGAGGTCTTCCAGCGCCAGCGAGGTTTTCGAGCCGCTCAGGCGGGTGACCAGTTCGACCTTGTTGAGGGTGCTGGGGTCGGCCATGGCGGGCAGGTCGACGCCGATGCTGTCGAGAAAGGTGCGCAGGTTGAACTGGGCGATGGACAGGCCGCCGCTCAGTTGCGGGTTGCCGGACAGGTCGCGCAGGTGCAGCTCGCCCAGGGCGCGCAGCTGGTTGGCGGACAGCTTGAGGCCGGTCCAGTCGGCGACATTGGCGGCCTTGTCCAGCAGCAACTGGCCCTGGGCGCCGAAGGTCAATGTTTTGCCTTGCATCGGATCGCCCGAGGCTTCGCCGCTGAGCTTGAAGTCGCCGAACTGGTAGCGCTTCAGGGCGCGGTCGAAGCGCAGTTGGCCGGTGACCTCGGTGCGTGCCCGGAACTGCGGCATGTTGGTGCCCAGGAAGGCGGTGAAGTTGATCGGGATGTCGGTGTTGTCATGCACGGCACCGGTGCTCAACTGGATGCTTTCGGCGCTGTATTGTCGGCCGGTCTGCTCGTCGACGTAGCGCACGGTGGCGTTGTTGACGGTCAGGCTGTCGATGTCGAGCCTGACCGGGCGCGAATTGTTGTCGCCGGACGAGGTCGCGGGAGCACTGGCAGGCGCGTTCGGGTCGGTGCTGGCCGGGGTGGGCGCGGGCTTGCCGATGTCTTCCCAGTTGCCGTGGCCATTGGCGTCGCGGTCGAGGCTCAGGTTGAGGCCTTCGACGCGGATGTCGCTCATCTGCACTTCACGGCGCAGCAGGGGCAGGACACGCACCGAGAGGCCGAGCATCTGCAAGGTGGCGAACGGGGTCTTGGGGTTGCTCAAGGTGGCGACGCTGGCGTCGTGCAGTTCGAGGCCCAGCCAGGGGAACAGGCTCCAGCCGATGTCGCCCTTGAGGTCGAGCTCCACGTGCGCCTTGTTGCGGGCCAGCTGGCGGATCTCGTCCTTGTAGTCGTTGGGATCGAAGAAATGCGTGAGGGCGAAGCCCGCCGCCACAATGATCAGCAACAGCCCGAGTACGATGAGCCCCAGGATTTTGCCGAACGCTTTCATAGGCGAGTCCTTGTAGTTCGAAGTTCAGAATTCAGCCCGGGAGTATAACGTCCCTGCCGGCTTTTCAGGGCAGTGTAGAGCGCCGCGTCACGAATAAGACAAAATGCACTGGCAATGTGCTTTCACTTGGCAGGCCAGGTGGTAATCTTCCGCCTGATTGTGCATTCGTGCGACTAACTGTCGCATAAAGTGTCAGTTTTTCCGCAGGCCTGCCGATAAGACGATCGATTGCTTGCGTGCAACGGAGATCGCTGGGCAGTGGATGCTTCATGCGTCGTATAAAAAACACTTGAAGGGGTAATACAAATGAGCACGACACTTGCGGGCGGCGCAGAGTCTGCGCCGGCTTTCCTGTCCAAGGAGCGGATCATCGCCAAGCCCGGTTTCAACCGCTGGCTGGTACCACCGGCCGCGTTGGCCATCCACCTGTGCATCGGCATGGCCTATGGCTTCTCGGTGTTCTGGATTCCACTGTCCAAGGCGCTGGGAGTTACCAAAGCGGTAGCCTGCCCGGCGGACATGTCGTTCATCAGCCAGGTGTTCTCGTCCACCTGCGACTGGCCGATCTCCATGCTCGGCTGGATCTACACGCTGTTCTTCATCTTTCTCGGTTGCTCGGCAGCCATCTGGGGTGGTTGGCTGGAACACGCCGGCCCGCGCAAGGCCGGTGTGGTCTCGGCACTGTGCTGGTGCGGTGGCCTGGGGCTCTCGGCACTGGGTGTGTACACGCACCAGATCGTGCTGATGTGGCTGGGCTCCGGGGTGATTGGCGGTATCGGCCTGGGGCTGGGCTATATCTCGCCGGTGTCGACCCTGATCAAGTGGTTCCCGGACAAGCGCGGCATGGCGACCGGCATGGCGATCATGGGTTTCGGCGGCGGCGCGATGGTGGGTGCACCCTTGGCGGCAGCGCTGATGGGCCACTTCGCGACCCCGACCAGTGTTGGCGTATGGCAGAGCTTCGCAGTCATGGCCGTTATCTACTTCGTGTTCATGATGGCGGGCGCACTGCTTTATCGCGTCCCACCGACCGGCTGGAAGCCTGAAGGCTGGACCGCGCCGGCCAAGAGCACCAAGGCGATGATCACCAACCGTCACGTGCATGTCAGCGTGGCCTGGAAAACCCCGCAGTTCAGGCTGGTCTGGCTGGTGCTGTGCCTGAACGTTTCCGCTGGCATCGGCATCCTCGGCATGGCTTCGCCGCTGCTGCAGGAAGTGTTCGCCGGCAAGCTGCTGGGCAACACCCTGACCTTCAGCGAGCTGGACGCCGGGCAACTGGCGCAGATCGCTGCCATCGCCGCCGGCTTCACGGGCTTGCTGAGCCTGTTCAACATTGGTGGGCGGTTCTTCTGGGCATCGTTCTCGGACTACATCGGTCGCAAGAACACCTATTTCGTGTTCTTCGCGCTGGGCGTAGCGCTGTATGCACTGGTGCCGACGCTGGGTCATCTGGGCAGCATCGCGCTGTTCGTGGCGGCATTCTGTGTGGTGCTGTCGATGTACGGCGGCGGTTTCGCCACAGTGCCGGCCTACCTGGCGGACCTGTTCGGTACGCAGATGGTCGGCGCCATCCACGGTCGCCTGCTGACCGCCTGGGCCGCCGCTGGCGTGCTGGGCCCGGTATTGGTCAACTACCTGCGTGAGTACCAGTTGAGCATCGGCGTGCCGCGCGCAGCGGTCTACGACATCACCTTGTACATCCTCTCGGGCCTGCTGGTGCTGGGCTTCATCTGCAACGCCCTGGTGCGTCCGGTGGCCGACAAGTACTTCATGACCGACGAGCAACTGAAGGCCGAGCAGGCCATTGGTCATGACAAAGGCGCGGGCGGTTCGACCGTGCTGGAGTGGAAGGCCGATCCGAGCACCAAGCCCCTGGCCGTGGTGGCCTGGCTGGTGGTGGGGATTCCGCTGGCGTGGGGTGTGTGGGTGACGTTGCAGAAGACTGCGGTGTTGTTCCACTAAACGCTCGCGTCCCCTGCGGGCTCTGCCCGCGAAGCCTTTACCGCTTCGCGGGCAGAGCCCGTTGCCACATTGGGACTGCGGTGGGTGTTTAGCCTTTTATCCGATTTTTCGTCCATTTCACCGTTCTGTTTCTGTTTGGCGCCCGGCGGCCTATAATGCTCGCCTTTTTTCGCTCAAATGAGTTGCGGAGCTGGTGATGGCCGAACGTAAGGCGTTCGTCGAGCGCGATACCCTGGAAACCCAGATCAAAGCCTCGATCAACCTGGATGGCACCGGAAAGGCCCGATTCGATATCGGCGTGCCTTTTCTTGAACACATGCTCGACCAGATCGCCCGCCACGGGCTGATCGACCTCGACATCGAGAGCAAGGGCGACCTGCACATCGACGACCACCACACGGTCGAAGACGTGGGTATCACCCTGGGCCAGGCTTTTTCCAAAGCCATCGGCGACAAGAAAGGCATCCGTCGCTACGGCCACGCCTATGTGCCGCTCGATGAAGCGCTTTCGCGTGTGGTCATCGACTTCTCCGGCCGCCCCGGCCTGCAGATGCATGTCCCCTATACCCGCGCCACCGTTGGTGGTTTCGACGTCGACCTGTTCCAGGAATTCTTCCAGGGCTTCGTCAACCACGCCAACGTCACCTTGCACATCGACAATCTGCGTGGGCACAACACCCATCACCAGATCGAGACCGTGTTCAAGGCGTTCGGGCGCGCGCTGCGCATGGCCGTCGAGCTCGACGACCGCATGGCCGGGCAAATGCCGTCGACCAAGGGCGTGCTGTAATGCAGACGGTAGCCGTGATCGACTATGGCATGGGCAACCTGCACTCGGTGGCCAAGGCCCTGGAGCACGTCGGTGCCGGCAAGGTACTGATCACCAGCGACGCGGCCGTCATCCGTGAAGCCGACCGCATTGTATTCCCCGGCGTTGGCGCGATCCGCGACTGCATGGCCGAAATCAAGCGCCTGGGCTTCGACGACTTGGTGCGCGAGGTCAGCCGCGATCGGCCGTTCCTCGGCATCTGCGTGGGCATGCAGGCCTTGATGGACCGTAGCGAAGAGAACGCCGGCGTCGATTGCATCGGCGTCTTCCCCGGCCAGGTACGCTTCTTCGGCAAGGACTTGCATGAAGACGGCGCGCACCTGAAGGTCCCGCACATGGGCTGGAACGAAGTCGCCCAGGCGGTGGATCACCCGCTGTGGCACAACATTCCGGACTTGGCGCGCTTCTACTTCGTGCACAGCTTCTACATCGAGGCGGCCAAGGCAGGCCAGGTGGTCGGCCGCGGCCATTACGGCCTCGATTTTGCCGCCGCATTGGCTGAAGGCTCACGCTTCGCCGTGCAGTTCCACCCGGAGAAAAGCCACACCCACGGCCTGCAGTTGCTGCAGAACTTCGCCGCCTGGGATGGTCGCTGGTAAATGGCCAAGCCGAAAAAGCCGCCGATTCTCACGCTCACACCCGAGCAGGAGAGCGAAGCCAACCACAAGATCAAGCGCTTGATGCAAGAGCGCTTCGATCTGGACCTGGGCACCTTCGAAGCGGCCGAGATCCTTGAGCTTTTTACCCGCGAAATTGCTCCGCACTATTACAACAGGGCGATTTTCGACGCTCAGGCGCTGGTCAAAGAGCGCTTCGAGAGCCTCGAAATCGACCTGTGGGCGCTCGAGAAGGACAGCTGAAGAAGAGCAGCTTCAAGCTTCAAGCAAAAGCCAGACGCTGTATCTCGACTCGACGCAAAACCTCTTGCAGCTTGCAGCTAATAGCTTGCAGCTCTTTTGACGAAGGAAAAAGCATGCTTATCATTCCCGCTATCGATCTCAAGGACGGTGCCTGCGTGCGCTTGCGCCAGGGCCGTATGGAAGATTCCACGGTGTTCTCCGATGATCCGGTGAGCATGGCGGCCAAGTGGGTCGATGGCGGCTGCCGTCGGCTGCACCTGGTGGACCTCAACGGCGCCTTCGAAGGCCAGCCGGTCAACGGCGAGGTTGTCACCGCCATCGCCAAGCGCTACCCGCAACTGCCGATCCAGATCGGCGGCGGCATCCGCTCGCTCGAGACCATCGAGCACTACGTCAAGGCCGGCGTCAGCTACGTGATCATCGGCACCAAGGCGGTCAAGCAGCCGGAGTTCGTCGCCGAGGCCTGCAAAGCCTTCCCGGGCAAGATTATCGTCGGCCTGGACGCCAAGGACGGTTTCGTCGCCACCGACGGCTGGGCTGAAATCAGCACCGTGCAGGTCATTGACCTGGCCAAGCGCTTCGAGGCCGATGGCGTCTCGGCGATCGTCTACACCGACATCGCCAAGGACGGCATGATGCAAGGCTGCAACGTGCCGTTCACCGCCGCGCTGGCCGCTGCCACGCGGATTCCGGTGATCGCTTCCGGCGGCATCCACAACCTGGGCGACATCCGGGCTTTGCTGGACGCCAAGGCACCGGGCATCATCGGCGCCATTACCGGTCGCGCGATCTATGAAGGCACGCTGGATGTGGCTGAGGCGCAAGCCTTCTGCGACAGCTATGAAGGCAGCGGCAAGCTTTAAGCGGCAAGCTGCAAGTAACGGCAGTCCGCAATTGCCTTTACTTGCAGTGCCACGTATCACCAGCCACCCGCGATCAGCTTGCAGCTGACAGCTTGCAGCTCTTAATCGGAGATTAAGCCCATGGCCTTGGCCAAACGCATCATTCCCTGCCTTGACGTCGACAACGGTCGGGTGGTCAAAGGCGTCAAGTTCGAGAACATCCGTGACGCGGGCGATCCGGTAGAAATCGCCCGCCGCTACGACGAGCAGGGCGCGGACGAGATTACCTTCCTGGACATCACCGCCAGTGTCGATGGCCGCGATACCACACTGCACACTGTCGAGCGCATGGCCAGTCAGGTGTTCATTCCGCTGACCGTGGGCGGCGGTGTACGCACCGTGGCGGATATCCGCAACCTGCTCAACGCCGGTGCCGACAAGGTTTCGATCAACACCGCCGCAGTGTTCAATCCCGAGTTCGTCGGCGAGGCAGCAGCGCGTTTCGGCTCGCAGTGCATCGTCGTCGCCATCGACGCCAAGAAGGTCTCCGGGCCTGGTGAAGAGCCGCGCTGGGAAATCTTCACCCATGGCGGTCGCAAGCCCACCGGGCTGGATGCAGTGCAGTGGGCGATGAAGATGGAAGGCCTGGGGGCCGGTGAGATTCTGCTGACCAGCATGGACCAGGACGGCATGAAGAACGGCTTCGACCTGGGCGTGACCCGGGCCATCAGCGATGCGCTGGGCATTCCGGTGATTGCTTCGGGAGGTGTGGGCAACCTTCAGCACTTGGCCGATGGCGTGCTGCAAGGGCATGCGAGTGCGGTGCTGGCGGCGAGTATTTTCCACTTTGGCGAGTACACGGTGCCTGAAGCCAAGGCGTTCATGGCGGCGCAGGGGATTGTTGTTCGCTGATTTTTTGCATGACGTGACGGCCCCTTCGCAAGCAAGCTTTGCTCCCACAGGTGCATGACTCCGGAGCGGTGTGCACGGTAGGAGCAAAGCTTGCTCGCGAAGAGGCCCGCAAGTACGACGCACATCATTCCCGGGTGATGGCAATTAGCCTCATTGCTGCTGGACAGATGCATCATCCCCCGGCACTCTGCTAGTTGCCGTGTCTGTGGGGGTAAGCGTTCATGTTCAATCGTCTGATGTTCGTTCTGTTGTGCTGCTGTGCATTCGCGGTTCGTGCGCAGGACACGAGCGACCAGCCCATCGTGCTGCTCACCGAAAACTTCCCTCCCTACAACATGGCTGACGACGGCAAAAACTTCGCCACCGACACGCATATCCGCGGTATCGCCGCCGACCTGGTGCGCGAGATGTTCAAGCGTGCCGACATTCCCTACAGCCTGACGCTGCGTTTCCCTTGGGAGCGCATCTACAAGCTCGGCCTGGAGAAGCCCGGTTACGGGGTCTTCGTGATGGCGCGTTTGCCCGAGCGTGAGAACTCGTTCAAGTGGGTCGGGCCATTGGGGCCGGATGACTGGATCTTGCTGGCGCGCGCGGACAGCCCGATCAAGCTGGACACGCTTGAGCAGGCCCGCGCATACAAGATCGGCGCGTACAAAGGCGATGCCATCGAGCTCAGCCTGACCGAGAAGGGTATGAACCCGGTGATCGCCCTGCGCGACCAGGACAACGCCAGCAAGCTCAAGGCCGGGGAAATCGACCTATGGGCCACGGGTGATCCGGCGGGGCGCTACCTGGCGCGGCAGCTGGGGATTACCGATCTGAAGACCGTACTGCGCTTCAACAGCGCGTCGTTGTTCCTCGCGCTGAACAAGAACACCCCGGACGAGGTGGTCGCCAAGCTGCAGATGGCCCTGGATGAAATGCGCAGCCAGGGGTTTGTGGATGAGGTGATGGGGCGGTATTTGTAAGGCGTGGTGGCCCATTCGCGGGCAAGCCTTGCTCCTACAGAGACCTGTAGGAGCCAGGGCGCGCGTTCGCCGGCGAAGGGGCCCTTGAGGCCCCTATCACTGCCCGTCGACCTGCTCGGGCCGTCCCGCCGCAGGATCCATCGGCGTTGGATCAGGCGAACCAAAGTCTGGATCCGGCCCAGGTTCCGGCACTTCGTTCGGATCACCCGACGGCACCGTGATCGGCGTGGGGGCAGGCACCGCTACCGGCACTGCGACCTTGGAAGTACCCGGCTTTTCCGGCTTCGGCTTCGGCGGCGCGACAGTGTTGGCCGCCGCATTGTGATAAACGCCATCTTTGCCATGGGCCGCAATCGCCCGATTGCCGCGCACGGTCACCATTTCCTTGATCGGAATCCAGGTCACCCCCTGGCTCGCCAGTTTCGGCAGTTCCCGGTCCAAAACGTCAAGCGTCTGCGGATAAGGATGGCCGATGATCACCACGCTGCCATGCTTGTGGGCGAACTTGATTGCCGTCTGCAATTGGCCATAGATCGCTTCGGGCGTGCGCACGTCGTCGAGGAATACATCCCGGGACAGACTCGACAGACCGATCTCCTGGGCCTTGGCGGCGGCCACGGTCTTGGCGGTGGTGCGGCTGTCGAGGAAGAACATCCCGCGCTGTTTCAACTGGCCCATGAGCATGGCCATCGCGTCGGGCTGCACGGTCATGCCGCTACCCTCGTGATTGTTCATGCCGGACGCGAAGGGGACTGCCTTGAACGCCGCATCGAGGCGCTTCTGCAGTTCGGCCATGGGCAGCCCGGGGTGCCAGGCGAAAGGCCCAGTGGCGGGGTCCATGGGCATATGGATGATCACGGTCTTGCCAGCTTTGTGAGCCTGGCCAGCAAAGTCGGCAGCGTGGGGTGTGTCGGGCATGATCGCCAAGGTCACCGGCCCGGGCAGCGCCAGCGCGCGACTATCGCGCGAGGGTGTTTGCCCCAGATCATCGATGACCAGCGTCAGGTAGGCCGGGCTGTCCGACGCGGCATGGGCCGCGCCGGTCAGGCAGCAGAGCAACAGCAGGCAGAGCGTGCGCATACTCAATTGTTGCGAGTCACGCTCAGGCCCTTGAGCAGGCTCAGGGCCTGGCTCAGCTGGAAGTCGTCATCCTGCGGCCGCGCCTTGTTGGTCTTGGCCGGTGCCTTGCCCGACGGGCTCGGACGCTCGGCGCCGCCGTTGCCATTGCCCAGGTGACCTTGCAGATCGGCTTCCTTGAAGCTCTCGGGGTCGGACTCGTTGGTAATCTTGGCAGGGCGCACCTCGACATCCGGCACGATGCCCTGGGCCTGGATCGAGCGGCCGTTGGGCGTGTAGTACAGCGCGGTGGTGATCTTCAGTGCGCGGTCATTGGCCAGCGGCAGCACGGTCTGTACCGAGCCCTTGCCGAAGCTGTCGGTGCCCATGAGGATGCCGCGCTTGTGATCCTGCAGGGCGCCGGCGACGATTTCCGAGGCCGAGGCGCTGCCGCCGTTGATCAGCACCACCAGCGGTACGGCTTCGCTCAGGTCGTGACCGGTGGCCGAGAAGCGCAGTTCGGAGTTGGCGATGCGGCCCTTGGTGTAGACGATCAGACCGCTGCTGATGAAGTGGTCGACCACCTCGACAGCCGCCTGCAGCACGCCGCCAGGGTTGTTGCGCAAGTCCAGCACCAGGCCGTTGAGCTTCTTGTTGTTGTCCTTGCGCAGTTTGGCCAGGGCGGCGGCGACTTCTTCGCCGGTCTTGACCTGGAACTGCGTAATGCGGATGTAGCCGTAGCCGTTTTCCAGCATCTGCGCCTTGACGCTCTTGACCTGAATGGTGGCGCGGGCAAGGGTTACGTCGAAGGGGTTGCCGCCGTCGCGCACCAGCGTGAGGGTGATCTTTTCGCCGATCTTGCCGCGCATCTTGTCGACGGCTTCGGTCATGGTCTGGCCGCGGGTGGGCTGGCCGTTGATCTTGACGATCAGGTCGCCGGCCTGGATGCCCGCCTTGGTGGCAGGGGTGTCGTCGATGGGCGAGACCACCTTGACGAAGCCGTCGTCCACGCCGACCTCGATGCCCAGGCCGCCGAACTCGCCGCTGGTGCTCTCCTGCAGCTCCTGGAAGTCTTCCGGGCCAAGGTAGGCGGAGTGCGGGTCGAGGTTGCTGAGCATGCCCTTGATGGCATTTTCCAGCAGGGTCTTGTCATCAACGGGTTCGACATACGCCGCCTTGATGCGGTCCATGACCTCGGCGAAGGTGCGCAGCTCTTCGAGCGGCAACGGCGGCTTGGCAGCAGCCGGAGCGGGCGAAGCGGTCGGCGCCTTGGCAGGGATGGTGGTGGCCGGGATCGACGCGGGAGGCGTCGGCGACGGCGCTACCGGATCGGCGGCATGGGCCAGGGGCGCGCCGATGGCGACGGCGATCGTCAGGGCCAGCGAGGTAAGGCGGGACAGATGCAGCATGTCGAACAACTCCTAATCCTGGTTTTGCGCCTTTCGGGGCATCGGCGTGACAGTCAATGACCGCCAGAACGCCCTTGTTGAGGTTTCGCGCTTAACCACGACACCATTGCTCAGGGTCGGCGGGCCGCCCCTGCTGGCGTATGGCGAAATACAAGGCGGGGGTATCCTGCCCACCACTGGTACCGACCGTCGAAATCACGTCGCCGGCTTTTACTACGTCACCAGCCCCCTTGAGCAGGGTCTGGTTGTGTCCGTACAGGCTCAGGTAGCCGTTGCCATGGTCGAGAATGACCAGAAGTCCGGCGCCGCGCAACCAATCCGCGAACACCACGCGGCCACCATGCACGGCGCGTACCGTACTGCCGGCGCTGGCGCTGATCATCACCCCGTCCCACTTGGTGCGAGCATCGTCGCCGCGGGTTTCGCCGAAACGTGCGAGCAGTCGACCATCAACCGGCCATGGAAGTTTGCCCTTGGCCGCAGAAAACTCGCCGCCGAAGGTCGCACCGCCGCTGGAAACCACTGCGCCGGGCGTCGCTTTGGGGCGTTGGGGTGCCGGGGCAGCGGCTTCTTCCTGCTCTGGCTTGGCCTTCGCGGCAGCTGCTGCCGCGGCGGCCTCACGGGCGCGCTTGTCGGCCTCCTGCTGGGCGAGCAGGGCTTTCTGGCGCGCCTCTTCAGCTTCGCGGGCCTGGCGGGCGAGGGTTTCCTCGATGGTCTTGAGGACGTTGGCGAGGTCGGCTTGATCCTGTTGACGGGCCTGCAGTTTCTGGTCGCTGGCCTTGTACTGGTCGTTGAGCTTGGCCAAGGCAGCCTGGCGCTCCTTGCGTACGCCGTCGAGCTCCTGGCGCTGGCTGTCGAGGTTGCCTTGCTGGGCGAGCAACTGGGCCTGTTGCAGGTCGATGTCCTTCTGCACCGCAGCCTGTTGCACCAGGGTTTCGTTGAAGGCGTGCAGCTGCGCCAGCCGCGCCTTGCTCATGTAGTCGTAGTAGCTAAGCGTGCGGGCGAATTTTTCTGGATTCTGCTGGTTGAGCAACAGTTTCAGGTATTCCTGGCGACCATTCTGGTAGGCCGCGCGCGCCTGGATGGCGATCAAGCGCTGCTGTTCCTTGCGGGCCGCTTCGAGCTTCTGCTTCTCTTCATCGAGACGCTGGAGCTCGGCTTGGGTCTTTTTTAGTTGCTGTTGCAGGGCCTCCACCTGCTTTTGAAGCTCGCCCATCTTGGTCTCGGTGGTACGCAGGTCTTTTTGCACGCCGGATTTCTCCTGCTGCACCTGGGCAAGGGCCTTCTTCAGCTCGGTGATGTCTTGGCGCGTGGCATCGAGCTGTTGCTGGGTTTGTGCGCGTTCGTCGGCATAGGCCGTGCCGAACAGGCAAGTCAAGGCAATGAGTATCAGGGCGCGAAGCATGGGGCGGGCGATACCAGGGAGAGGGACGGGCCTAGTATGCCCGCCGCGAGCGGCAAAAAAAACGCCTGAACATGAATGCTGCTCAGGCTTCGTGTACGGGGCGGGCGTTGTGCAGGGCACGAAGCCTTCTCGGCCGCCAAACGCGCAACCTTGCTCCCACAGATGTACATCTGCAGGAGCAAGGCTCGCCTGCGAAGGCGATCGGCAGATCACCACCGCTTTCAGGCTTTGACCAGAATCGAAGTCCCGGTCATTTCCTGCGGCTTGTCCATGCCCATCAGGTACAGCATGGTCGGTGCCACATCGGCGAGCACGCCGCCTTCGCGGACCTTGAGCGGTTGCTTGCCGACGTAGATGAACGGCACCGGCTCGGTGGTATGCGCGGTGTGCGCCTGGCCGGTGGATTCATCCGACATCTGCTCGCAGTTGCCGTGGTCGGCGGTGATCAGCGCTTCGCCGCCGACTTTTTCGAGGGCCTCGACAATGCGGCCGACGCAAGTGTCCAGGCATTCCACAGCTTTGACTGCCGCTTCGAGAATGCCGCTGTGGCCGACCATGTCGCCGTTGGCGTAGTTGACCACGATGACGTCGAAGCGCTGGTTTTCAATGGCGTCGACGATCTTGTCGGTCACCTCTGGGGCGCTCATTTCCGGCTGCAGGTCGTAGGTGGCGACTTTGGGCGACGGGATGAGGATGCGCTCTTCACCGGGGAAGGGCTCTTCGCGGCCGCCCGAAAAGAAGAAGGTCACGTGGGCGTACTTCTCGGTTTCGGCAATGCGCAGCTGGGTCTTGCCGTTATCGGCCAGGTACTCGCCGAGCACGTTGTGCAGGCTGCCAGGGGCGAAGGCCGCCGGTGCCGGAATTTTTGCCGAATACTGGGTCAGGCCCACATAGCCGGCCAGTCTTGGCTGGCGCTTGCGCTCGAACTCGCTGAAATCGGCTTCGACGAACGGGCGGGTGATCTCCCGGGCGCGGTCGGCGCGAAAGTTCATGAACACCACGGCATCGCCGTCTTCGACCTTGACGGCTTCGCCAATCACGGTGGCCTTGACGAACTCGTCGCTCTCGCCGCGCTCGTAGGCGGCTTGCAGACCCTCTACCGCGGTGCCTGAGTGGTACTCGGCGCTTGCGTCGACGATCAGGTTGAATGCGGCACTGACGCGATCCCAGCGGTTGTCACGGTCCATGGCGAAGTAACGGCCAATGATACTGGCCGTGCGGCCCTTGCCCAGGCGCTGATAGGTGGCATCCATCAGTTCGAGGGACGACTGCGCGCTTTTCGGCGGCGTGTCGCGGCCATCGAGGAAGGCGTGCAGGTAGATTTTTTCGGCGCCTCGCTTGGCGGCCAGTTCGACCATGGCCACGAGGTGATCCTGGTGGCTGTGTACGCCGCCTTCGGACAGCAGGCCCATGACATGCACGGCCTTGCTGGCGGCCACGGCCTTGTCGACCGCAGCGCAGATAGTCGGGTTCTCGAAGAACTCGCCGTCGCGGATGGCCTTGGTGACCCGGGTGAAGTCCTGGTACACCACGCGCCCGGCGCCGAGGTTCATATGGCCGACTTCCGAGTTGCCCATCTGGCCATCGGGGAGCCCGACGTCCATGCCTGAGCCCGAAATCAAGCCGTTGGCCTGGGTCGCGACCAGGCGATCGAGGACCGGCTTGCGCGCCGAATACACGGCGTTGTCGTCATGGCTTTCGCTGTGACCGAAACCATCGAGGATGATCAGGACCAGAGGTTTAGGCGTGGCAGTCATTAGATCCCACTCATTTTGTTAGAGGATAGAAGGGCATTTTAGGGCATCCGCGCAGTGTTTGCCGAGGTTCTGATTGCACACTGCAGTCCGCATTGGGAGCGGGCTCTGCCCGCAAAGGGGCCAGCAAGGCGCGTCAGGGTGTTGGTACTACTGGCGCTTTCGCGGGCAGAGTCCGTTCCCGCAAGGGTGCCCATTGTTGCCTCAGCAGACAGCCTACCGCCTATCACAGTTCCCGATTAAACCGGTGTCATGGGCATACTGCATGCTTTGGCCCACCCCGGTGCCCGTGTATACTGGCCGGCATTTTAACGCCCTGGAACCTCCTGATGGTCGCTCACCTGATCGAATTCGCCACAAATCACTATCTGCTGGTCGGCATCTTCGCCGTGCTGCTGGCTTTGCTGCTGTCGCTGGAGACCAGCCGTGGTGGTAAAAGCCTCAGCTGCCGCGAACTGACCGCACTGGTCAACAGTGACCAGGGCGTGGTCATCGACATCCGCGCCAAAAAGGATTTCAGCACCGGCCACATCGTTGATTCGCTGAACATTCCCCAGGACAAACTGGCCTCACGCATGGCTGAACTGGAAAAACACAAGGCCAAGACCCTGATCGTCGTCGATGCCATGGGCCAGCACGCCGGCGCCACCGCACGCGAACTGCTCAAGGCCGGCTTTACCGCCGCCAAACTGTCCGGCGGTGTTTCCAGCTGGAAGGCCGACAACCTGCCCTTGGTGAAGTGATATGAGCGTCGTCGTCTACTCCAGTGACTGGTGCCCCTACTGCATGCGCGCCAAGGCCTTGCTCGAAGGCAAGGGTGTCGATTTCACCGAGATCAAGGTCGACGGCAAGCCCCAGGTGCGTGCCGAGATGACCAGCAAGGCCGGGCGCAGCTCGGTGCCGCAGATCTGGATCGGCGAGACCCACGTGGGCGGCTGCGACGACCTCTACGCCCTGGAGCGCGCCGGCAAGCTCGACGTGTTGCTCGGCAAGGCCTGAACCCTATTCCCGTTAGACTTTGAAGTGACAAGGATCCCGCAATGACTGACCAACCGAACACCGCAGCGAGCACCGAAGACGAAACCGCTCCGCAATTCTCCCTGCAGCGTATCTATGTACGCGACCTGTCGTTCGAAGCGCCGAAAAGCCCGGCCATCTTCCGTCAGCAGTGGGAGCCGAGCGTTGCGCTGGACCTCAACACCCGTCAAAAATCGCTTGAAGCCGACTTCCACGAAGTCGTGCTGACCCTGTCGGTTACCGTCAAGAATGGTGACGAAGTGGCCTTCATCGCTGAAGTCCAGCAGGCTGGTATCTTCCTGATCAAGAACCTCGACGACGCAGCGCTGAGCCACACCCTGGGCGCGTTCTGCCCGAACATCCTGTTCCCGTACGCGCGCGAGACCCTGGACAGCCTGGTGACCCGCGGTTCGTTCCCGGCACTGATGCTGGCCCCGGTCAACTTCGACGCCCTGTACGCGCAAGAGCTGCAGCGCATGCAGGAAGCTGGCGAGACCCCATCGGTTCAGTAAGCGAGCCTGCGGTCATGAAAAAACGCCCCTCGGGGCGTTTTTTTGTAGTGATACAGCGCGCCTGCGATGGCGCTGCTGAATGCTTCTTCGCGGGCAAGCCTTGCTCCCACATGCGTACGTCGCTGGTTCGGCTTGCACCGTGGGAGCAAAGCTTGCTCGCGAAGAGGCCCGCTCAGGCGAAACCTTGCTGGCGCCAGGCCTCGTATACCGCCACCGCCACGGTGTTGGAGAGGTTCAGACTACGGCAGCCCTCGCGCATGGGCAGGCGCAGGCGATGGCCGTCGGGCTGGGCATCCAGCACCTCGTTGGGCAGCCCGCGGCTCTCGGGCCCGAACAGAAAAGCATCGCCCGGCTGGAACGCCACGTCGTGGAAGGGCTGCGAGCCCTTGGTGGTAAACGCGAACAGGCGCGGCTGGCCGAGGCTTTCGAGGCAGCTGGCCAGGTCGGCATGGCGCTTGAGCGGGGCGTATTCATGGTAATCGAGCCCGGCGCGGCGCAGGCGCTTGTCGTCCAGCTCGAAACCGATCGGCTCGATCAAGTGCAGGTGGCAGCCGCTGTTGGCGCAGAGCCTGATAATGTTGCCGGTATTCGGCGGAATCTCTGGTTGAAAAAGGATGACGTGAAACATGCACGGCTCCGAACTGAAAGACGGGCAGCATTCTACCCCTGATGAGCAAGACCCACGATCAAAACTCTGGCCCAAGTTCCTCGGCGCCATCGCCTTGTTCAGCCTGCTGGTGGGGATGATGATCGGTAAAGTCACTGCGCCCGAGCCGCGGGTGCTGGATCGGATCGAAATACAGCCGGCAGGCCTGGTGTTGTGGTTCAACGAGGAACCCAAGCTGCACGCCGAATTCACCAACGGCACCTTGGCGATCGTCTTCGATGCCCACGGGCGGCCCGGTGCGGGGCAGTTGCCGGTAGACGGGCGGCAAGCCAACTGGAGGGTGCAGCAGGGCGATCAGGGATTGTTGCTGACGGTGATCGCCGCTCGTGCATTGCAGGGCGATTGGTCCGGTGCCAAGGTCGACGGGCGGTGGCGTTTCGAAGTGAAGGTGCGCGAAGCGCTTGCCCCTTGAGGGGGGAGGTCGCGATGGGGGAGTTGACGGATAAAAGAGGGAAGCCCCGGCCTGCCTGTACCAAGGTCCCCGAAAAACGGGAGGAGCGGCGCGGGCTCTGGGCTGTCGCGTACTCGATGTCGATGTAAAGAAGGGTTCTCCGGCCTGCCTGTACCAAAGCCCCCAAAACTGTTGTGCATCCCCGGTGTAGCGGTCCGGCGGCTGCAGTGTTGCGGTGTAAAAGAGGGAATCTCCGGCCTGCCTGTACCAAAGCTCCCAAAAACTGTCGTGCATCGCCGATGTAGCGGTCCGGCGTTTGCGGTGTTGCGGTGTAAAAGAGGGAATCTCCGGCCTGCCTGTACCAAAGCTCCCAAAAACTGTTGTGCATCGCCGGTGCTGCGGTTCGGCGTCTGCGGTGTTGCGGTGTAAAAGAGGGAAGCCCCGGCCTGCCTGTACCAAGGTCCCCAAGAACTGCTGTGCATCGCTGGTGTTGTAGGCCAGCGTCTGCGGTGTAAAGAAGGGAATCTCCGGCCTGCCTGTACCAAAGTCCCTGAAACTGGGTGGAATATCGGGTCTTACCTGGGTGCCCGTACGTTCCGGTGTAAAGAAGGGGATTCCCGGCCTGCCTGTACCAAGACCCCCGAAACTGTGTCTTGCAAGGGTTATTGCAGGCGTCGTGCCAGTTTCGATCAAGGATGTAAAAAATTTTATCCAGATGTCCTGCTAGCCCTTGATTACAGGCCTTCAGCGCTTTCGAAGTGGGTGAATTCCACCTGCGGGGGTATTCGTTTGATACTTTCAGCTTTGTCCGTTTTGGTTCATAACGCCTTGCAGCGGTGCATTCGGGTGCAGGTGTGCACCAAAGCGCGGAGTTTGCGGTGTATCAAAAACAACTGTGGGAGCGAGCGTTGACGCCCGCTCCCACATGGAGTTGCGGTGTAGTCAGGGGTTATCAGGCGTCGTCGCCATCATCCTCATCGCCACCATCGATCTTCATGCCCAGCTCCTTGATCTTGCGCGTCAAGGTGTTGCGGCCCCAGCCCAGCAGCACTGCGGCATCACGGCGACGCCCGGCGGTGTGCTTGAGCGCGGTTTCGATCATGATCCGCTCGAAGCTCGGCACCGCGCTGTCCAGCAGGCTCGACTGCCCACGCGCCAGGGCCTGATCGGCCCACTGACGCAGCGCTTGCTCCCAATTGGTCACCGGCGCGCTGTCCTGCGGCAAGCTCAGCAGCTCTGGAGGCAGGTCGCTGACGTGCACTTCACGGCCAGACGCCATCACCGTGATCCAGCGGCACGTGTTCTCCAGCTGGCGCACGTTGCCGCCCCACGGCAGGTTCTTCAGGTATTCCTCGGTCTCGCTTTTGAGCAGCTTGGGCTCGACCGCCAGTTCTTGCGCGGCGCGGCTGAGGAAGTGCTTGGCCAGCGTCGGGATGTCTTCGCGACGGTCCGACAGGCGCGGGATATGAATGCGGATGACATTGAGGCGGTGGAACAAGTCTTCGCGGAACTTGCCGGCATGCACCAGGGTTTCAAGGTTCTGGTGCGTGGCGGCGATGATGCGCACATCGACCTTGACCGGCGTATGTCCGCCCACTCGATAGAACTCGCCATCGGCCAGCACGCGTAACAGTCGCGTCTGGGTGTCGGCCGGCATGTCGCCGATCTCGTCGAGGAACAGCGTGCCGCCATCGGCCTGTTCGAAGCGGCCACGGCGCAGGTTGGCGGCCCCGGTGAACGCGCCTTTTTCATGGCCGAACAGCTCGGACTCCATCAAGTCCTTGGGGATCGCCGCCATGTTCAAGGCAATGAACGGCGACGCCGCCCGCGGGCTGTGGCGGTGCAGTGCGTGTGCCACCAGCTCTTTACCGGTACCCGACTCGCCGTTGATCAACACGGTGATGTTGGAGTGGCTGAGGCGGCCGATGGCGCGAAAGACTTCCTGCATCGCCGGCGCTTCGCCGATGATTTCCGGGGTGCGTGTCAGGGCCGGCACTTCGGCCAGGCCTTGCTGTTCCTGGGCATGCTGGTTGGCACGCTTGACCAGCGACACTGCCTCGTCGACGTCGAACGGCTTGGGCAGATACTCGAACGCACCGCCCTGGTACGACGCCACGGCGCTGTCGAGGTCCGAATGCGCGGTCATGATGATCACCGGCAGGCGCGGATGCTGCTCGCGGATGCGCGCCAGCAAGTCCAGGCCACTGGCGCCAGGCATGCGGATATCGGAGATGATCACATCAGGTTGCTGGCGAGCCAGGCGACTCATGACGCCGTCGGCACTGTCGAAACTCTGTGTGGTCATGCCTTCTTGCTGCAAGGCTTTTTCCAGCACCCAGCGGATGGAACGGTCGTCATCGACGATCCAGACAGTTTCACTACGGCTCATGACGAAGCGGCTCCTTGTTCCAGCGGCAGGAAGATCGAAAATGTGGTGTGGCCAGGATGGCTTTCACACTCGATCAACCCTTGATGCTGACTGATGATGTTCTGGGTAATGGCCAGCCCGAGACCGGTACCGTCGGGCCTGCCGCTGACCATTGGATAGAAGATTGTTTCCTGTAGTTCGGCAGGAATGCCGGGACCGTTGTCGATGATCTCGATCTTGCTCACCAGGCGGTGGCGCGTATGGCCAATGGTGAACTGACGCATGGCGCGGGTGCGCAGGCTGATGCGGCCCAGGCGCAACTCGTTCTGGCCACTGATGGCTTGCATGGCGTTGCGCACGATGTTGAGCACGGCCTGGATCATCTGTTCACGGTCGATCAATACGTCCGGGATGCTGGGATCATAGTCGCGCACCAAGGTGATGCCACCTTGGGTTTCGGCGTCGACCAGGCTGCAGACGCGCTCCAGCACCTCGTGGATGTTGGTCATCGCCAGCGACGGCAGCTTGTTCGAGCCGAGCATGCGGTCGACCAGATTGCGCAGGCGGTCGGCCTCTTCGATGATGACGTTGGTGTAGTCCTTGAGGCTTTCTTCGGGCAGCTCGCGGGCCAGCAACTGCGCCGCGCCGCGAATGCCGCCCAGTGGATTCTTGATTTCGTGGGCCAGGCCGCGCACCAGCATCTTGGTGGTTTCCTGCTTGGACAGCTGCGCTTCCTCTTTGGTGATGCGCAGCAGCCGGTCGCGCGGGTGGACTTCGAGCAGCAGCAAGGTCGCGCCTTGGCTGAGGATCGGGGTCACGGCGTAGTCGACGGTCAGGGTCTGGCCGGTCAGCGCGGTGAGCATCGCTTCGCGCTTGGTGAAGGGGTGGGCTTTCTCGACCGCCTGGCGCAAGGAGCTCAGGGCTTCGGCCGACTCGGTGAACAGTTCGCTGATGAATTGCCCATGGCTGCGCTGGCCGCTGATGGCCAGCAGCATTTCGGCTGCCGGGTTCATGTACTCAAGGCGCAGATCGGCGTTGAGCAGAATAGTGGCAGTGGTGAGGTTGTCGAGTAACAGTCTGTGCAGTGCATCACTGATGGTCATTAGCTGTCGTTGACCCCTTTTGGCCCATTGCAAAGCCCGGCGTGTCCGGCTTGCGTGCGCGAATAGTCTGCTGATGCACTGAAACTGCAAAAACCAAACCAAGGCTCCGAAAAGAAGCGCTTATTTCTCGAAATAGTGCAAATACGGTCCATTTGGTGCCGCGTGATCGCTGGGAATGGCCTATCGCGAACCAAAATGGGCTAATTGGTGATCTGGCGCACAAAATTATGCACCAAAATGTTTCACTGTCGTTCAGGTTCGGCCGGGAGGAGAGTCATTTTGCGAAGGGCGTGGTGCCAAGGCGACCCGGCAGCATCAGTGCGATGCGCCGGGCGAGGAGAGGGTTACTCGGGTACAGGAACCGACAGCGGCATATCCTTGCTGCCGGCATAGAAGACGATCAGCTCGGTGGGTGTCGCGCCTGAAGTGCCACGGTGATGGCGTTCAACCATCTCTGCCAGTGCTTCGCCTTGGCCCAGTACCTTGCGCTGCTTGCCGTCCTGGGTTTCTACGGTCAATTCTCCGGACAGGACATACGCTGCATTAGGCATCGGATGCTTGTGCCAGGCGAGCGAGGTGTTAGCAGGGATGGTTATTTTGATCACCGAGAGCTCGGGCGCTCCGGCAGGGTAGGCGGCGTAGGACGTGCCCTCCCAAGAGGCCTCGCTCTTGACCAGGACTGAGGATTGCACTCCGGCCGGTTGACCGGCGCTGGCTTGAGAAGCCGCGAAAAGCATTGCAAGGGCTGAAGCGAGGCAGGTGATGGGACGCAACATAGGCTGTTTGCTCGATTGTCATTGTAATGAGCGGCGCAGCTTAGGAGGCGGATGGCGAGCATTTAACCCCCTTTCATTTCCCTTCGTGCGTGCAGCGGCCATCGCTTTGTTACAAGCTTTGACTCAGCTGTCTGTTGGCTTCATCGACAGTGGGCATTGCGGCCGGACGCCGTAGTCGTCCTTCTCGCACGGCTTGGCCGACAGCGGGCATTCGGGGCGCACACCCCAGTCGGCCTCCTCGCAGGGATCGTTGCGGCGTTTTTGCGCCAGGGAGATACGTTGCATGTTGAGCTTCTGAGGCGCCGTGCGCTCGACGGTCTCGCCGTCGCTGTCGATGATTTGCGCGGCCAGTTGGTGCAGGCCGCGGTCTACGGGCTTGATCATGATCACCGGGCTGGTGCCGGGTGAGCCGACAGGATTGCCATCCAGCAGGATCTGGTACTGGTCGCCCTCATACAACGCCGGATCGCTGGTGACCGTCACTACCAGTTCGCCGCTGCTCTGGTTGACCGTTCCATCGGGCTCCGGTGCAAGGATGCGCAGCATGTCGTAGTGCGTCACTACTTTTAATGGGGCTTTTTTGGCAGGCGTTGCCGGGCTCTTTTTTACCGTGAGCGGGGTCTGGTTGAGGTTGTTGCTGGGCGGTAACGGCACACGCTTGGCGTTCTTGCGCGGCTGGTCGGTGAACACCTGATTGCCCTGAGCGTCGGTGTAGGTGTAGACCTCGGCGCTGGCGCCGCTGGCCACGGTCAGCAACAAGCAGAGCAGCGCCGAAAGGGCAGTGCGCATCATGGCTTGGGCCGAGCCGGCGAGTTGACGCTGATGCGCTGCACCGTGAAGGTCTGCGTGGCGCTGGTCTGCAGGACCGTGCCATTGTTGAGCACCTGCACCGCAAGGCTGTGATCGCCGCGGTCGATGTCTACCAACTGCATGAAGGGGACATTGCTGGGTTGGCCATAGGGCTGCCCGTCGAGCACCAGCTGCAGCAGATCGTCGCCGAACAGTTTGGGTTCCAGGTGCACGCCCACCGTGAAGCTGCCGCCGTTGGCGCGCAGGGCTTCTTCGGTGGGCAGGCCGGTCAGCTCCAGCACCGCATAGGGCGGTTGCTGTGGCACGACGGGAAGCGTTTGTCGGGTGGCGCCAGGTGCAGTGCGCGGCTGGCTCTCGATGCTGTTGAGCGGTGGTAGCTCGACGGTCTCGGCCTTGATGCCCTCGGGCTTCTGGCTGCTATAGGCCGTATTGCCGTTGGCATCGGTGTACTTGTAGATCTGCGCCGAGGCCGGGACAGCAACCACCAGCAGCAGACAGATAATGCATGAACGCATGAAGGTTTCCAGGGCAAGAATAGGCGCGATCGCGGGATAGCCTTGACCGGCATCAGCATAGAGTACATCGCGCCCCATCGGTACCGCGTTAATTCCCTCAGGGCCGCGCGCAAAGCTCGGCGGTGGCGCGGATCAGGGCCAGGCGCTGCAGCTCATCGCCAGCGGCCTTGTGCGTCGCTGTCGCCAGCCACTGCGGGCATTGTGGATCGGCGCGCGACACAGCGAATGCCGCGAGTTGCTGCAGCAAGCGCTTTTGCAGGACGTCGAGTTGCGGACGAATGGTGCCGACCAGGTCAGGGCGAGGCGAATCCGGCGCGGCGCCTGCCAGTGTCCAGCGCGACAGCAACGCGTATTGACGCAGTTTGTTGGCTTCTATCTGGGCGGCGAAAAATTGTCCGACCAGTGCACCGTCCAGTTGGTACTGCGGCGCCAGGTCTACAGCAGTGGCGATGACCGTCTGCTCGCGAGGGCGATCTTCGACGGCCTTGCGGCTGTCCCATTTGCTCAGGGCCACTTGATCGGCGATGGCCAGGCGCTGCTCGATGCTCTGCATTAGCGGGTCGAGGCTGGCCGGGGCCGGAGCAGCGTTGGCTTGGGTGCAGGCTGCGATGGCGCACAGGAGCAGCGGCAGGATGTGGAGTCTGGGCATGGGCAGGGCTCGATCTTATTGGTGTGGTGTCGGGCATTGTCGGCAAGTGGCGGGAGAGCGGCAAGCCCTGATCGGCACGAGACTTGTGCAGGATGTGTGCGGGCTGGCGCCCATAAAAAAAGCCACCCGAAGGTGGCCTTTTTCAAATCAAGCTGGGTTTAGACGCTGTAGTACAGGTCGTATTCCAGAGGGTGCACGAAGGTGCGGACCTTGATTTCTTCTTCGCTCTTCAGCTCGATGTAGGCATCGATGAAGTCGTCGCTGAACACGCCGCCCTTGGTCAGGAACGCGCGGCCTTTGTCCAGTTCTTCCAGTGCTTCTTTCAGGCTGCCGCAAACTTGTGGGATCTCTGCTGCTTCTTCTGGCGGCAGGTCATACAGGTTCTTGTCGGCTGCATCGCCAGGGTGAATCTTGTTCTGGATACCGTCCAGGCCGGCCATCAGCAGTGCTGCGAATGCCAGGTACGGGTTGGCAGCCGGATCCGGGAAGCGTGCTTCGATACGACGGCCTTTAGGGCTGGAGACGTAAGGAATGCGGATCGAAGCCGAACGGTTGCGAGCCGAGTAGGCCAGCATCACTGGTGCTTCGAAACCTGGTACCAGACGCTTGTAGGAGTTGGTAGCCGGGTTGGTGAAGCCGTTCAGTGCCTTACCGTGCTTGATGATGCCGCCGATGAAGAACAGGGCGGTGTCGGACAGGCCGGCATAGCCTTCGCCAGCGAAGGTGTTCTTGCCATCTTTGGAGATGGACATGTGAACGTGCATACCCGAACCGTTATCGCCGTACAGAGGCTTGGGCATGAAGGTAGCGGTGCGGCCGTAAGCGTCGGCAACGTTGTGCACGCAGTACTTCAGGGTTTGAACTTCGTCGGCTTTTTTCACCAGGGTGTTGAAGCGCACGCCGATTTCGTTCTGGCCGGCGGTCGCAACTTCGTGGTGGTGAACTTCGACGAACTGGCCCATTTCTTCCAGTGCGTTGCACATGGCAGTACGGATTTCGTGGTCGTGGTCGACCGGTGGCAGCGGGAAGTAGCCGCCTTTGATGCCAGGACGGTGGCCTTTGTTGCCGCCGTCGACGTCGCCGTCGGTCATCCAGGCGGCTTGTTCAGAGAAGATCTTGAACATGGAGCCGGAGATGTCGGACTTGAATTTCACTTCGTCGAAGATGAAGAATTCTGGTTCAGGGCCGACGAATACAGTGTCACCAATACCGGTGGTCTTCAGGTAGGCTTCGGCGCGGTGAGCGATTGCACGCGGGTCGCGGTCGTAGCCTTGCATGGTCGACGGTTCGATAACGTCGCAGACGAGGATCAGAGTCGGTTCTTCGGTGAACGGATCCAGAACGGCAGTTTCGTCGTCCGGCAGCAGGATCATGTCGGACGCTTCGATGCCTTTCCAGCCAGCAATGGAGGAGCCGTCGAACATCTTGCCGACTTCGAAGAAGTCGTCATCCAGTGCATCACGCGCTGGCATGGTGACGTGCTGCTGCTTGCCTTTAGTGTCAGTGAAGCGCAGATCAATCCACTTAACGTCATGATCTTTGATGAGTTGAACCGACTTCGACATGTTGTCCTCCGGGGTGGATTAGGGCTGGTAGTGGTTAGCCCTGTAATTTTGGTGATGCCGGGCGCGAATAGTCCGCCAAGGCAACCTGCCTCACAAGAGAGCAATTTGCATGCCAGTGCCCCGAGATGGGCTTTGACGCCAAAATTCAAGGTTTAAGGGCACTTAGGGTGTTTTTTATACAGTCCATGGCACCTTTATGGTGCGCATTAATTTACGATTGGTCTGTTTTGGTGCGATGAAATCCGTTTGTACGATATCTGGTTAAACCTTGAGCAATTTCCGCTATAATCCGCCCCCCTGTTTTCAGACCGACCCTTCGCGCCCAGTTTTCATGAAACTAATCGTAAAAGTCTTCCCAGAGATCACCATCAAAAGCCCGCCTGTGCGCAAGCGATTCATTCGCCAGCTGGCGCGCAACATCCGGCTGGTTGTCCGCGATCTGGACCCACAGCTGGTGGTCAACGGTGTCTGGGACAATCTCGAAGTCGAGACCCGTGTGGAAGACCCGAAGGTGTTGCGTGAAATTACCGAGCGCCTGAGCTGCACACCGGGCATCGCGCACTTTTTGCACGTCAACGAGTACCCGCTGGGCGATTTCGACGACATCGTCGCCAAGTGCAAGACCCATTTCGGCGACCAGCTGCCTGGCAAGATCTTTTCGATCCGCTGCAAGCGTGCCGGCAAGCATAGTTTCACCTCGATGGATGTCGAGCGTCATGTCGGCAGCCAGCTGCGCCGTGAATGCGGGGCCGCCGGTATCGATCTGAAAAAGCCCGACGTGGTGGTACGCCTCGAAATTCGCGACAAGCGTCTGTTCGTCATCCACGGTCAGCACAATAGCGTCGGCGGTTTTCCGCTGGGCGCGTTGGAGCAGACCATGGTGCTGATGTCCGGTGGCTTCGATTCCACCGTGGCCGCCTATCAGATGATGCGCCGCGGCATGATGACCCACTTCTGTTTCTTCAATCTGGGCGGCAGGGCCCACGAATTGGGGGTCATGGAGGTCGCGCACTTCCTCTGGAAGAAGTACGGCAGCTCCCATCGGGTGCTCTTTATCAGCGTTCCTTTCGAGGAAGTCGTCGGCGAAATCCTCGGAAAAGTCGACAACAGTCACATGGGCGTCATTCTCAAGCGTATGATGTTGCGCGCAGCCACGCATTTCGCCGAGCAATTGCAGATCAATGCGCTGGTGACCGGAGAGGCGATTTCCCAGGTGTCGAGTCAGACCCTGCCCAACCTCTCGGCCATCGATCGGGCGACCGAGATGCTGGTGTTGCGGCCGCTGCTGGCCAGTCACAAGCAGGACATCATCGATCAGGCGGTCGAGATCGGTACTGCAGATTTCGCCCGGCACATGCCGGAATATTGTGGGGTGATTTCGGTCAACCCCACCACCAACGCCAAGCTGCCGCGTGTGGTTCATGAAGAACAGAAGTTCGACATGGCCATCCTGGAGCGGGCGTTGGAGCGCGCCCGGCTGGTGTCGATCGATAACGTGATCGACGAGCTGGGCCAGGACATCGATGTCGAAGAGGTCGCCAACATCACGGCGGGCCAGGTCGTCATCGATATCCGCCACCCCGATGCCCAGGAAGACCAGCCGCTCGAGCTGGACGGCATTGAGGTTCAGGCGCTGCCTTTTTATGCCCTGAACAACCGTTTCAAGGAACTGGATATCACTCGCCAGTACCTGTTGTATTGCGACAAAGGCGTCATGAGTCGCCTGCATGCTCACCATTTGCTCAGTGAGGGGCATGCCAATGTGCGCGTTTATCGACCGAGCTAAGTGCCCGGGGCTGTTTGCCTGTGGCCTGCGTCACCGGCCCCCCGACGCCGCCTTACGGCTGTAACGGCCGTCAGGACTCTACTGTAATCGCTGCCATGACCTGTCAGCACACTGAACACTAAACGAGACACACAAGTGATCGAGAATCTACGTAACATCGCCATCATCGCCCACGTTGACCATGGTAAAACCACCCTGGTCGACAAACTCCTGCGTCAGTCCGGCACTCTGGAGCGCAACGAGCTCAACGACGAGCGCGTGATGGACTCCAACGACCAGGAAAAAGAGCGCGGTATTACCATTCTGGCGAAAAACACCGCCATCAACTGGAACGGCTACCACATCAACATCGTGGACACCCCGGGCCACGCCGACTTCGGTGGTGAAGTAGAGCGCGTGATGTCGATGGTCGACTCCGTGCTGCTGCTGGTCGACGCTCAAGACGGCCCTATGCCGCAAACCCGTTTCGTGACCAAGAAGGCTTTCGAAGCCGGCCTGCGTCCGATCGTGTGCATCAACAAGGTCGACCGTCCAGGCGCGCGTCCTGATTGGGTTCTGGACCAGATCTTCGATCTGTTCGACAACCTCGGTGCCACTGAAGAACAGCTGGACTTCAAAGTCGTCTACGCCTCGGCCCTGAACGGCATTGCCGGTCTGGACCACACCGACATGGCTGAAGACATGACCCCGCTGTACCAGTCGATCGTCGACAACGTACCAGCGCCGAAAGTCGACCGCGATGGTCCGTTCCAGATGCAAATCTCGGCACTGGACTACAACAGCTTCCTGGGCATCATCGGCGTTGGCCGTATTGCTCGTGGCCGCGTCAAGCCGAACACGCCAGTCGTGGCCATCGGTGCCGACGGCAAAAAGCGCAACGGTCGTATCCTCAAGCTGATGGGTCACCACGGTCTGCACCGTATCGACGTCGAAGAAGCTTCGGCCGGCGACATCGTCTGCATCAGCGGTATGGACTCGCTGTTCATCTCCGACACCCTGTGCGATCCGCTGAACGTTGAAGCGATGAAGCCGTTGACCGTCGACGAGCCAACCGTTTCCATGACCTTCCAGGTAAACGACTCGCCTTTCTGCGGTAAAGAAGGCAAGTTCGTCACCAGCCGTAACATCAAGGACCGTCTGGACAAAGAGCTGCTCTACAACGTTGCTCTGCGCGTTGAAGAAGGCGACTCGGCCGACAAGTTCAAGGTCTCGGGCCGTGGTGAGCTGCACCTCTCGGTACTGATCGAAACCATGCGTCGCGAAGGCTTCGAAATGGGTGTCGGTCGTCCGGAAGTGATCATCCGCGTCGTCGACGGCAACAAGCACGAACCGTTCGAAAACGTCACCATCGACACCCCTGAAGATTCCCAGGGCAAGGTCATGGAAGAGATGGGCCTGCGTAAGGGCGACCTGACCAACATGGTGCCGGATGGCAAAGGCCGTGTTCGTCTGGAATACAACATCCCTGCTCGTGGTCTGATCGGTTTCCGTAACCAGTTCCTGACCCTGACCAACGGTGCTGGCATCCTGACCTCGATCTTTGATCGCTACGACGTCATGAAGTCGGGCCACATGTCCGGCCGTCAGAACGGCGTACTGGTTTCGGTAGAGACCGGCAAGGCTCTGACCTACTCCCTGGAAACCCTGCAGGCGCGCGGCAAGCTGTTCGTCGAGCACGGTCAGGAGATCTACAACGGTCAGATCGTTGGCTTGAACAGCCGCGACACCGATATGGGCGTCAACCCTACCAAGGGCAAGAAGCTCGACAACATGCGTGCTTCGGGTAAAGACGAAACCATCGCTCTGGTTCCACCGGTGAAGTTCACCCTGGAACAAGCTCTGGAATTCATCCAGGACGACGAGCTGTGCGAAGTCACGCCTAAGTCGATCCGTCTGCGTAAGAAGATCCTGGACGAAGGCGAGCGTACCCGCGCTGCCAAGAAAGCCAAGAACTGATAAGCAGTCTGGTTGAATGAAAACGCCCCCCGGCAGCGATGCCGGGGGGCGTTTTTTTTGGCCGGGTTTTGGGGTGGTCCTACGCGCCTCTTCGCGTGCAAGCCTTGCACCCAAAGGGGTACGTCGTGCTTTTGTGGGAGCAAGGGTGCGCGTTCGGCGGTTGAGCTTTTAGCGATGGATCGTCTTGCTGCCATCTTTGAGCAAACAGAACACCAGCAGCGCCGCGATGATTTCCAGTGCTGCCACAAAGTACAAGCCAGCTGCCAGGCTGCCGGTCAGGGTGCGCAACCAGCCAATCATGTACGGCGCCACGAAGCCTGCCAGGTTGCCGATGCAGTTGATCAGCGCAATCCCGCCTGCGGCTGCAGTCCCTGCCAGGAAGGCACTGGGGATCGACCAGAATACCGGGAAGGCCGCCAGGATGCCGGCCGCCGCGACGGTCAGAGCCATTAGCGCCAGGGTGGCATTGCCGAGCAGCAGGCCCGTGGCGATCAATCCCAGCCCCGCCAGCAGCGCGGCGCTGGCACAGTGCAGCCGGCGTTCGGCGGTTTTGTCCGAGTGCTGGCCGTTCCAGATCATCGCCAAGGTGCCGACGATGAACGGGATGGCCGAGAGCAGGCCGATGTTGAGGGTGTCGCTGATGCCCAGCGACTTGATCACCGACGGCGTCCAGAACGCGATGGTGGCGTTGCCGGCGACGATGCAGAAGTACACCGCCGTGCACAGCCAGATCCGCGGATTGCGCACCAGCGCCGACAGCTGCGTGTGTTTGCCCGGCGCCGACTCTTCGCGAGCGATTGTGCTGCTGACCAGCTCGCGTTCGCTGGCGCTCAGCCACTTCGCATTGATCGGTTTTTCCGGCAAGTAACGCAAAATGGCCAAGCCCGCCAACACCGAAGGAATACCCTCCAGAATGAACAGCCATTGCCAGTTGGCCAGGCTGCCGACGCCGACCATACGGCTCATGATCAAACCTGCGATCGGCCCACCGACCACACCGGCAATTGCGAACGAAGTCATGAACAGGCCGTTGATCTTTGCCCGTTGCGCTGCCGGGAACCAGTAGGTCAGGTACAGCACGATGCCTGGAAAGAACCCCGCCTCGAACATGCCCAGCAAAAAGCGCAGCAGATAAAACGACCAGGCGCTCTCGACATAGGCCATGGCCATGGACGTCACGCCCCAGAGGATGGTGATGCGGGCGAGGGTCTTGCGCGCACCGATCTTTTCCAGCAGCAGGTTGCTAGGCACTTCGAAGATGAAATAGCCAATGAAGAAGATCCCGGCGCCCACGCCATACACCGCTTCACTGAAGCCCAGGTCGCTGAGCATCGCCAGCTTGGCGAAGCCGACGTTGACCCGGTCGATCCAGGCGAGAATGAACAGGAACACCAGAAACGGCAGCAGGCGCCAGGCGATCTTGCGGTAGGTCGCGAGGGTATCGAGCCCGGCCTCACGTGAGCGTGCCGCCGTGGCGGGCAGCGCTGTGTTGTGGTTCATGAGCAACTCCATCGTTTTTTCAGCGTTACATTGATGGCAGATGTACCCCGTCCGGGGCCGAGTAAAACAGTCAGGCTGGCGGCGAGCTATGGCCCGTCTGTGAGCCAGCCTGTCTTTGATCAGCGACCGCTCAGCAACGCCTCGATGCTGCGCGCCACTTGCAGTACGCGTGCATCCTGGCCGTTCAAGCCGCCGATGCTCAGGCCCACGCTCAATTCGCCGGGTGCCTGACACGGCAGGCTCAGCGCACAGCCATCGAGAAAATTCAGCACGCTGGTGTTGCGCAGTACCAATCCATTGGTCGCGAAGAAATGACTATCGTCCTGCGCAAGTGGCGCCAGACGCGGCGCCACTGTGGCGACGCTGGGCATCAGCCAGGCATCGGCATCACCGAGCCGCGCTTTTGCCACTGCAATCAGGCGCCGACGATGGGCCAGCAAGTCCAGATAGTCGGCCGCGCTGAGTAGCGCACCGCGGCGAATGCGCTGGGCGACTCGGGGGTCATACCGGTTGCCGGTTTCGCCCTCGAGCCAGGTCTTGTGCAGATGCCAGGCCTCGGCCGCGGTCAGGCCCCCTGCGGCATTGATGGCGGGGAGCTCGTGCAGCTCCGGAAAGTCGAACCAGCGCAGGGTCGCACCGGCAGCGCTGAGCCGATCGAGCGCGCGTTCGAAAGCGTTCCCGACCAGAGTGTCGATACCGTCCATGACGAAGTCCCGGGTCACGGCCAGGCGCACACCGGCCAGCGGCGCCGCGCGGGTATCGAGGCGTTGGCCGGACAGCAGCTGATCGAGCAGCGCGCAGTCATCGACGTTGCGGGTCAGGGCGCCGATCGAATCAAGGCTGCCGGCCAGCGGCAGAGCACCGGCCAACGGCACCCGCGAGGCGCTCGGCTTGAAACCGACCAGGCCGCAGAACGCCGCCGGAATACGCAACGAACCACCGGTGTCGGTGCCCAGGCCCGCCACGGCCATGTCCAGTGCGACACTCACCGCCGCGCCCGAGCTCGAGCCTCCGGCGATACGATCCGGGGCCGCAGGGCTGACCGGCGTTCCGTAGTGGGGGTTGAGGCCAAGCCCCGAGAAGGCGAACTCGCTCATGTTGGTGCGGCCCAGCAGCACTGCCCCGGCAGCCCGCAAGCGCGCGACCACGGGGGCATCCTGGCGCGCGGGAGCGCTATCGCCCAGTACCCGGGAGCCCGCAGCGGTGATCTGACCGCTGACGTCGAACAGGTCCTTGATCGACACTGGCAGCCCGGCCAGCGGCGAGGGCACATAGCCGGCAGCGCGGGCCAGGTCACTCGAACGGGCGGCCTTCAATGCCGCTTCGGCGTCGACGCTGATATAGGCACAGCCACCCTGATGGCGATGGTGTTCGATGCGCTCCAGCGCCTCGCTGACCAGATGTTCACTGGTGGTCTTGCCGGTGGCCAGATCGTCGGCCAATGCACTGATCGAGTTCATCCGGGGCTACTCCGCGACGCTCAAGGGCTCAACCTGATAATCGTGACGCAGGCTGCGTTGCAGCACCGGGTCGGCGAGTTCCATCTCGAAAGCTTCGCCATAGCCCAGCTCGCCGATCACCGGTTGGGTACCGCAGAACATCGCCGTACCCGGGGGCAGCGCGCCGTTAGCGTTGAGCTTGCCCAGCAACGTATTGGGCGCCAGCAGGCTGGTCACCGGGCCTTCCTGATACAGCTCGCGCACGCCATCTCGCACCCGCCAGGTGCGCATGACCAGTTGATCCCAATGCGCTTCGACTTCGTCATAGCGCCACGCCTGCGAGGCGATCGGCTTGTCGCACATCTGCTTGGACACGGTGACGTCATAGGCCTCGACCTTGCGGTCGGTATGATCGGAGCCCAGCCCCACCAACAACCCGGCCGGGCTGTTGATCAACACGAACTCGGTCTCGCCGGAAGAATCCTTGCCGGGCACCTGAATGCTCCTGGCCGGATTCAACAACGTGGCGGCCACCCGATAAAAGCACGGGATCTGTGTAGGGCGACGGACGCCAATCGCTTCCAGTTCAGCGATGTGGTGCTCGACCGCGGCACTGTCGCGCCCGGCCCAGCCAGCGATGATCAATTGTTCGATCTCGACCGGCATTTCGCCGTGACCGGCTACCTGGAAAGTCATCGTGGTCATGTTCCGCTCCTGATTCGTGACATGTGGCTGAAAGAGAAAAGCAACTATCTGAAGTTACTCTGATATATCACTGTTTCTTCACAAGCATTTTGGATGCCATAATCGGATGTCTTGAATAAACTGTTTTATTTTCAATACGTTGAAAAGAATCTGTGCGTCCTGGCGGGGCGATCCAGCCGTTACTCCATTACCCAATGCGCCGAAAGGGTGCAAATAATGCCCCCACCCAGGGCGCGAAATGCCGGGCACGAAAAACTCCGGCGTTTGTAGTACCGTGATATATCAGGGCCATCGAAGAGGGTGATTGCGGGTGACTACATTTGAAACCGACGGCGCCGACGGCTACGCAGAGGCACCGCTCAAAAGCGCAGCGAGTCTGCGCGAACTGGCCTACAGGCAAATCAAACAGCGGATCATTTCCTGCGAATTGCGACCGGGCGAAGCGATCAACGAAACACAGCTGATCAACTTGCTTGGATTGGGCCGTACGCCGATTCACCAGGCGCTGCATCGACTCGAAGTCGACGGCATGGTGACGATTCTGCCGCGCAAAGGCGTGATGGTGACGCCCGTGTCACTCAATGACGTGCTGGACATGATTGAGGTGCGCGTCTGCAACGAACAACTGTGCGTCAAGCTGGCCCTTGAGCGCGCGCAGGAGAGCGACTTCAAGGCCATGCGCGCTATTCTCGATCGCACTCCAGCGCTACTGGCAAAGCGTGACGTACCCGGTCTTATGGAGCTTGACCTGCAGTTCCACTTGGCGATCTCGGCGGCCGCGCGCAACCGCGTGCTGGCTGAGCTGCTGCGCAACCTGCACGAAAAGCAGGCACGCTTCTGGTTCCTGACCCTGTCGGAGGCCCATCACAGCGAGCGCATCTATCACGAGCACACGCAGATCCTCAACGCCATGGAGGCACGCGACAGCGCCGCTGCCATCACCGCGATTCACGACCATATCGACGACTTTCGTCGGGCCATCATGCGCACCCTTTAAGCGCCACTGGCATAGCGATTGCGCGGTGAAAGCGACTGTGTGTGGCGTTGGCCGCGACTGGTGTTGCGCTGTTCGCGGCGCGGGAAACCGGCAAGTCGCCGTTGCAGTAATACGTTATCGGAGGGGGCCCCTTCGCGGGCAAGCCTTGCTCCCACAAAAGCGCGGCGCACAGCTGTGGGAGCAAGGCTTGCCCGCGAAGCTTTTGACCTTTAGCGGCGCACAACCGCCGGCTTGGGAACATAAGCGCAATATCCCGGCCGCGGGCCGATCTTCGGGTGATTGCGGCAAGTGTCCGGGCGCTGCTCGTAAACCGTGCAAAAGCGCGTCTTCTTGTCCAGGAACAAGCAGTCGTTGTTGCTCATGCGCTGCAAGGTGAAAATCCCCGACTTCTGATTGAAGCGCTCCACCACCCCATCTTTTTGCAAGCGCTTGGCGATGTTCTTCGGCGGGTCGCCGAGCTCGAACTCGTCCACCAGGCCCAGGCGCACCAGGTCCTTGACCTTGACTTCCACCGGCAGGGTGCAGCAGCTCGAAATACAGCCTCCGCACATATGGCTGGAGTATTTCTGCCAGGTATCCAGGCGGTCCAGCTCGGCGGCGGCGATCAGGTTCGATTTCATCAGGGGTTCTTCAGGTCGGTAACTAAGGCTATCGGGCGCGCGATGATACGCCCGCTGGTGAAAAAGTGAACAACCGCGCCACGAATTATTTCACCTTTAATCTGAAAAAAGAGCCGAACCGGCACCCCCGTGTTCTGTCGAACCGTCTAGTCTCAGGAATCGTCACGTTTAAAACTTTCCATTTGCCGAGGACGTACCAATGTCTCAGGAACCGCTCGCACGAGAGGTCGAGGTAGCCGAGTTTAGGGCTGCTGTACTCGCTAAACTCACATACGCGGTGGGCAAGGATCCCGATCACGCGTTCGACCACGACTGGTTCGAAGCCATTGCACTGGCCGCTCGGGACCACATGGTCGACCATTGGATGGACCACACCCGGCAGATCTACCGCAACAACCAGAAGCGGGTCTATTACCTCTCCCTCGAATTCCTCATCGGCCGCCTGCTGTTCGACAGCCTCAGCAACCTGGGCATCCTCGACATCGCGCGTGAAGCGCTGACCGAACTCGGCGTCGACCTGGAGCGCATCCGCCGCCTGGAGCCGGATGCAGCGCTGGGCAACGGCGGCCTCGGGCGCCTGGCGGCCTGCTTCATGGAAAGCATGTCGACCCTGGGCGTCGCCGCGCACGGTTACGGCATTCGTTACGAGCACGGTTTGTTCCGCCAGGCCATCGTTGACGGCTGGCAGCAGGAGCAGACCGAAAACTGGCTGGATTTCGGCAACCCTTGGGAGTTCGAGCGTCCTGAGGTGATCTACCCGATCAGCTTTGGCGGCCACGTCGAAACCGTGCCGGATGCGGCCGGTCAATCCAAGCAAGTCTGGTGGCCTGGCGAAACCGTGCGCGCCGTTGCCTACGACACCCCGGTGGTCGGCTGGAAGGGCGCCAGCGTCAACACTCTGCGCCTATGGCGGGCGCGGGCGATGGAGGAGTTGCACCTGGAGCGGTTCAACGCCGGTGACCACCTGGGCGCCGTTGCCGAAGTGGCCCGGGCCGAGAGCATCTCCCGCGTACTTTATCCTGCGGACAGCACCGAAGCCGGCCAGGAGCTGCGCCTGCGTCAGGAGTACTTCTTCGTCTCGGCGTCGCTGCAGGACTTGATGCGCCGCCACCTGAACATGCATGACACGCTGCTCAATCTGGCGGATTCCGCGGCCATCCAGCTCAACGATACCCATCCCTCGATCGCGGTGGCCGAGCTGATGCGCCTGCTGGTCGATCAGCACAATGTGCCGTGGGATGCGGCCTGGCGGATCACCGTCGCCACCCTGGCCTACACCAACCACACGCTGCTGCCCGAAGCGCTGGAAACCTGGCCGGTGGGCCTGATGGAGCGCCTGCTGCCGCGCCATATGCAGATCATCTACCTGATCAACGCCTACCATATCGACGACTTGCGGGCCAAAGGCATCGTCGACTTCGACGTGCTGCGCGAGGTCTCGCTGATCCAGGAAGACAACGGCCGTCGCGTGCGCATGGGCAACCTGGCGTTCCTCGGCTCGCACAGCATCAATGGCGTGTCCGGGCTGCACACCGAGCTGATGAAAAGCACGGTGTTCTCCGAACTCCACAAGCTGTACCCCGACCGTATCAACAACAAGACCAACGGCATCACCTTCCGCCGCTGGCTGTACCAGTCCAACCCGCAACTGACGGCCATGCTGATAGAGGCACTGGGCCCGCAGATTCTCGACTCCGCCGAGACCGGCCTGACCGCCCTGGAACCCTTCGCCGAGAAGCCCGAGTTTCGCAAGGCCTTCGCCGAACAGCGCCTGGTCAGCAAGAAAAAACTCGCGCGCATCATCCATGAGCGCCTGGGCATCGCCGTCAATCCCGAGGCGTTGTTCGACGTTCAGGTCAAGCGTATCCATGAGTACAAGCGCCAGTTGCTGAACCTGCTGCACACCGTGGCGCTGTACCAGGCCATCCGTGCCGAGCCGGGCACCAACTGGGTGCCGCGGGTCAAGATCTTCTCCGGCAAGGCGGCGGCCAGCTATCACCAGGCCAAGCTGATCATCAAACTCACCAACGACATCGCCCGGACGGTCAACAACGACCCGACCGTGCGCGGCTTGCTCAAGGTGGTGTTCCTGCCCAACTACAACGTGACCCTGGCCGAGAGCATCATTCCTGCGGCTGACTTGTCCGAGCAGATATCTACCGCCGGTTACGAGGCGTCGGGTACCAGCAACATGAAGTTCGGCCTCAACGGCGCACTGACGATCGGCACCATGGACGGCGCCAACGTGGAGATGTGCGAGTACGTGGGTGCCGAGCACATGTTCATCTTCGGCCTGACTTCGCAGCAGGTCGAAGAGCACAAGCAGCATGGCGACTTCAGTGCGCATTCGGTGGTGAGCGGCTCGCGTCGGTTGGACGATGTGTTGCAAGCGATCCGCGGCGGGGTGTTCTCGCCGGATGATCCGCAGCGCTATGTGGGGTTGGTGGACTCGCTGGTCAATTACGACCGCTTCCTGCTGTGCGCCGATTTCGACTCGTACTGGGATGCGCAGAAGAAGGTCGAAGACCTGTGGCACAACCCGACCCAGTGGTGGCGTTCGGCGGTACTCAACACCGCGCGCATGGGCTGGTTCTCGTCGGACCGCACGATCCGCGAATACGCGACCGAGATCTGGAAAGCGTTGAAGTGAACTGAGTGAAGAGAAGTCTGCCAAGGCCCCGCAATTGCGGGGCCTTGTCTGTATACTGCCCGGCGATTTGTGCGCGGGCTGCAGATGTTGATGGTGACTCTGACGGCGAAGAGGTCGGTGCAGGCGGCGCATCTCGGAAATTCAGATCAAGCAGGCCATTCAGGGATAGCGTATGCAGTTGATCTTGATGTTCATCGGGCTGCTGGTCGGCTTGGGGGTTGAAGCCTCCTTCACTTCGGCGCTGCTGGGGGCATTGACCGGGCTGGCGGCGGGGCAGGCCATACGCTTGGTCAAACTGGGCTATGAAACGCGCACCCAGCGGGCCTTGCTGGCGTCGATGCGCACCGCCCTTGAGGACGTCACGACTCGGCTGCAGCGGCTCGAGGCCCATCCGCAAGTGGCGAGCGAGGCCGTGCAGCAAGCGGTCGTGGCCCCGGTGGTAGCGACTGTAACGCCGCCACCGACGCAGGCGCCGTCATCCTGGTCGCCTACCGACGCCGAGCTGCCGGACGAGCTCAGTGGCAGTGGCTGGTATGCGTCCAGCGCCCCGGCCGAGCCTGCGAAATCCGCCAAGCCTCGCGCTCCCCAGGTTCCAGGCCTGTTCGCCAAGGCCATCGTCAGCGCGCGCCAATGGCTACTGGGCGGCAACACCGTGCTGCGCGTCGGCGTGGTACTGCTGTTCATCGGCCTGGCCTTCCTGTTGCGCTATGCCAGTGAAACTTATTCGATCCCCGTCGAAGCGCGCTACATCGCCGTGGCCCTGGTCGCGCTGCTGTTGCTGATCCTTGGCTGGCGACTCTTCCCGGCGCGCGCTCAATACGGCTTGATCCTGCAAGGTGCCGGCGTGGCGGTGCTGTACCTGACGATCTTCGCTGCGATGACCCTTGATCATCTGCTCGCGCCGTTGCTGGGCATGGCACTGATGGTCGGCATTGTCGTGCTGTCCGGCGTCCTGGCGGTGCTGCAGAACGCCATGTCGCTGGCCTGTGTCGCAGCCCTGGGCGGGTTTGCCGCGCCGATCCTGGCGTCGTCCGGCGGCGGCAGCCATGTCGGCCTGTTCACCTATTTCGCGATCCTCGACTGCGGCATTCTCGGTATCGCCTGGTTCAAGGCCTGGCGGCCGTTGAACCTGATCGGTTTCACCGGCACCTTCGCCATCGGTTTTGCGTGGGGCATGCGCAGTTATCAACCGGCGCTGTTCTGGAGCACCGAGGCCTTCCTGCTGTTGTTCTTCTGCATGTACTTGGCCGTTGGCCTCTTGTTCGCTCGCCAGCGCCTGCTCGAGGGCGCCCGGCAGGGCAGTCGTTTCGATGGTTACTACGTCGATGGCAGCCTGTTGTTCGGGCCGCCCTTGGCCGCATTCGGCTTGCAATGCGTATTGGTCAAGGACTTCGACCTGGCGATCGCATTCAGCGCCTTGGCCCTGGGCGCCTTGTACCTCGGCCTGGGTTGGGTCCTGCGTCGTCGTGACGGCGTGACGCTGCGGCTGTTGATCGACACCTGCCTGGCGATCGGCGTGATCTTCGCCAGCCTGGCCATTCCCTTGGCGGTGGATAACACCTGGACCTCTGCGGCTTGGGCGGTGGAAGGCGGCGGGCTGTTGTGGTTGGGCTTGCGTCAGCAGCGTTTGTTGATGCGCTGCTTCGCGATGTTGCTGCAACTGGGCGCGGCCATCGCCTATTTGCTGACCCTGGATTTCGGCGGGCGAAGCCTGTTCGACGGTTCGGTGCTGGGCGCGCTGCTGCTGGGTTGTGCACTGCTGTTCAATTTCTATCGCTTGCACCGCGCGGCCGACGGGCAGGTGCGCAACGGGGAGCGTTACGCTCTGCCGCTGTGGGCCTGTATGGGGCTGGGCTTTATCTATCTGATCTCGCCGTTGAGCTTCGACTATCAGGGCACTGTGGTCGGATGGGCGTTCAGCGGCCTGCTGACGGTATTGGCAGCCCTGCATCTGGCGCAGCGCCAAATCCCGCTGCCCTCCACAAGCCAGTGGGAGCTTGCTCTGCCCGCGAATGCCAGCCCACGCACCCTCGTTTACGCCACAGGTAGCGTATTGCTGTGCGGATGCCTGATCCAGATGTTTGCCGGCGGCCTGTTGCTGTTGTTCGGCCAAGGTCTGTGGGGGGATGTGATCAGTGATGGCTCGGCACCGTTCGCCCGAGGGGATTTCTGGGCGGCGTCGAGCCTGGCACTGGCCGCGATGCTGGCGGCCTGGGCGGTCCATCGCCAGGCACTGGCTGGCAACGTCGACTGGCGTCGAGTGCGCCACGGTCTGCTGGCCTGGGGGGCGCTGTGGTGGTGGCTGGGGTTCAGCAGCGAGATCCTGCGCACTGCGCCGGTCTGGTGTCAGAGCCTGCTGACGCTGGTAGTCCTGGCGCTCAGCGTGGCCTTGGGCGCGTTGCTGGCGCCGCGCTTGCGGTGGCCGGCGTTGGCGCATGTGTGTCTGGTGTTGATGCCGGTGGCGGCCCTTTACCTGGCAGTCGACGGGGTGTCGTCATCGGGGGCAAGCCCCCTCGTTACAGGGATGTTGGGGCTGGTGGTCTGGGTGTTGGTATTCGGGGCGCATTTTTTCAGCTTGCGGCGTTTGCAGCTTTTATTGCGCGGCTGGGCCGAGCAGGGCGCCCATGTGCTCGGTTGCTGGGTACTGATCGTGGTAGTGGCGTTGCAACTGCGCGGGGCGCTGCTGGTGCTTGCCGATCAACACAATGCTTGGCGCTGGTTGGGCTGGGCGTTGGCGCCGAGCCTGTATCTGCTGGCGATGGCAGCGCTGCGCCCATGGCCATGGCCGGTTTCGGCGTTGCCGCGCACCTATCGCTGGCTGGCGGCCTGGCCCGTGGCCGCGGTGCTGCTGGTGTGGTTCTGGCTGGCCAACCTGTTCAGCGATGGCGCGGCGCAACCGTTGCCGTACGTGCCGATCATCAATCCGCTGGAGTTGGCACTGCTGTTTGCGTTGCTGGCGCTGCTGCGCTGGAGCCGCGCGGGGCAAGCGCAGCAACGCTTGGCACCGCGCTGGCAGTGGTTGCTGGGTGCCTCGGCATTTGCCTTCGCCACTGCGGCTGTCATGCGCGCCGTGCACCATTGGGCCGGGGTGCCCTACGATGCCTCGGCGCTGCTGGAGTCGATGCGCGCGCAGGCTGCGCTGTCGATTCTGTGGACGGTGATCGCACTCGCGCTGATGGTCCATGGCTCGCGACGGCAGCGGCGCAGTATCTGGCTGGTCGGTGCCGCATTGATCGCCGTGGTGGTGGCCAAATTGTTCCTGGTCGAGCTGGGCAACCAGGGCGGCCTGGCGCGGATCATTTCGTTTATCGGTGTAGGCGCTCTGCTGTTGGTGATCGGTTATTTTGCGCCGCCGGTCACGCGTGAGAGTGCACACAAGGGGCAGCAAAATTGAGTGCAGGCATGGGCGTGAAGTGGTGGAGGCTGATGGGCGGCCTGATGGCAGCCTGGATGAGCCTGCAGGCCGTTGCGGATGTGGGCCAGGACAGCCCCAAGGCGGCTGATTTTAGCGTGCAGGTGCCGCTCGGCCTCAGTGGCGAGGGGCCTTGGTACCGGCTTGAATTACCCTTGGCGCTGCAGCTCAGTGCGCGGCGGTCCGACACCGAAGACCTGCGTGTTTTCGATGCGGGCGGCGAGCCGCAGGCCTTTGCGCTGTTCCGCCAGCAGCCGACGGCGCAATCGCGCTCCCAGGAAAACACCGTGCACTGGTTTCCTCTCTACGACAGCCGTGAGGCGCTCGGCAGCGCCCCCAGCGTCAAGGTGCAGATGGGCCAGGCTGGCGCTGTGGTCGATGTGATCTCGGCCAAGCCGGCAGATGCGGGCAAGCAGGTACTACGAGGTTGGTTGATCGACACCAGCGCCATCGCCCAGCCCCTCACGCGCCTGGCCCTGAACTGGGCAGGCGAACAGGATGGCTTTCAGCGTTTCAGTATCGAGGCCAGTGACGATCTGCAGCATTGGCAGCCCTGGGGTGAGGGTCAGGTAGCGCGGTTGTCGTTCGCCAACGAGCGCGTCGAGCAGCACGAGGTGACCTTGCCGGGGCGCCAGGCGCGTTATTTGCGGCTGCTGTGGCAGAGCCCGGTCACTGCACCGACGCTTAGCGTGGTGCAGGTGCTCAGCAGCGAGGTCCGCGCACTGGCGCCCGCCCTCAATTGGAGCGCGCCGCTGGCAGGTAGCGCCACGGGCCATACGGGCGAGTATGTGTGGCGGCTGCCGGCGCAGCTGGCGGTGGAACGGCTGAAACTGGATCTGGTGCAACCCAACACGCTGGCGCCGGTGGTGGTGTCGGGGCGCGGTGGGCCGACCGAGCCTTGGCGGCGGTTGCGCTCGGGGTTGTTCTATCGCCTCAGCCAAGGCGCACAGGAGAGCGTCGAGGACGAAATGCCGATGGCGGGTGAGCCGTTGCGCGAGGTGCAGATCAAGGTCGACGAGCGCGGAGGCGGCCTGGGCACTGATACGCCGACGCTGAGGGTGGCCGTGCGCGCCACCGAAGTGGTATTCCTGGCACGGGGCAAGGCGCCCTTTACCCTGGCGATCGGCAATGCTCTGGCGCAACCGGCCAGTCTGCCGTTGAACATTCTGCTGGCGGCCAACCCCAAGCCCCTGAGCGAGTTGGGCGTGGCGCGGCTGGCAGGTACGCCGATGATCGCCGGCGGCAACGATGTGGCGCCGGCGCCCGCGACCGACTGGAAACGGATCGCGCTGATCGCCGTGCTGCTGCTGGGCGTCGCGGTGCTGGCAGCCATGGCCCGCAGCTTGCTTGCAAAGCCGTCTTAGGACGTACTACAACTGCTGTGACCGGTGAACCTTGCACCCCGTAACCGGTCTCATTGCCGTATCCCTTCTCGACGGCTCGCGTGCGTTTGGCGCACCAGTGTAAACTGCGCGAGTTTTTCACCCCTACCCACCGGAGCCTTCCATGTCCCGCGTTACTTTAAGTCGCTATTTGATTGAGCAGACCCGCAGCAACAATACCCCTGCCGATCTGCGCTTCCTGATCGAAGTGGTGGCGCGTGCTTGCAAGGAAATCAGCCACGCCGTGTCCAAGGGCGCGCTGGGTGGTGTGCTGGGCAGCATGGGCACTGAAAACGTCCAGGGCGAAGTGCAGAAGAAGCTGGACGTGCTGTCCAACGACATCCTGCTCGAAGCCAACGAATGGGGCGGTCACCTGGCCGGCATGGCGTCCGAAGAAATGGACAACGCCTACCAGATCCCGGGCAAATACCCGAAGGGCGCGTACCTGCTGGTGTTCGACCCGCTGGACGGCTCGTCGAACATCGACATCAACGCCCCGGTCGGCACCATTTTCTCGGTGCTGCGTTGCCCCAACGAATACCTGAGCCAGAACGAAGCCCTCAACGAAAAGGCCTTCCTGCAGCCGGGCACCGAGCAGGTCGCCGCCGGTTACGCGATCTACGGCCCGCAGACCATGCTGGTGCTGACGCTGGGCAACGGCGTCAAGGGCTTCACTCTGGACCGCGAGATGGGCAGCTTCGTGCTCACTCACGAAGACATCACCATTCCCGAGTCCACTCAGGAGTTCGCCATCAACTCGTCGAACCAGCGCCATTGGGAAGCGCCGGTGCAGCGTTATGTCGACGAATTGCTGGCAGGCGAAGAAGGGCCGCTGAAAAAGAACTACAACATGCGCTGGGTGGCCGCGATGGTCGCCGACGTGCACCGCATCCTGACCCGCGGTGGCTTGTTCATGTACCCGCGCGACAGCCGCGAGCCGTCCAAACCGGGCAAGCTGCGCTTGATGTACGAAGCCAACCCGATGTCGTTCCTGGTCGAGCAGGCCGGCGGCGCGTCCACTGACGGCCACCGGCGCATTCTCGATATCCAGCCTGAAGGTCTGCACCAGCGCGTGGCGGTGTACCTGGGCTCGAAGGAAGAAGTCGAGCGTGTGACCAGTTACCACAAAGCAGGTTAAGCGATGCCCCTGTAGCGAGGGGGGCTCGCCCACTCGCTACAGGGAGGTTGCTTCAGATCCTGAAGCTGCCCACCAGATGCTTCAAGCGCGTGACCTGGCTTTCCAGGTCATTGCACGCCCGCAGCGTCGACTGCAGGTTTTCCACGCCTTCCTGGTTCAGGGTATTGATCTCGGTAATGTCGACGTTGATCGCCTCCACCACCGCAGTCTGCTCCTCGGTCGCCGTGGCCACCGACTGATTCATCCCGTCGATTTCCCCAATGCGTTGCGTCACGCTGCCCAGCCGTTCGCCGGCCTGGTTGGCGATGGTCATGCTCTGCTCGCTCTGCACCTGGCTCTCGTTCATGGTGCCCACCGCTTCGCGCGCGCCCACTTGCAACTCTTCGATTATCTTTTGCACCTGCTGCGCCGAATCCTGAGTGCGGTGCGCCAGATTGCGTACCTCGTCGGCCACCACGGCAAAGCCGCGCCCGGCTTCACCGGCTCGGGCGGCCTCGATGGCTGCGTTGAGGGCCAGCAGGTTGGTTTGCTGGGAGATCCCGCTGATCACTTCGAGAATCTGGCCGATGTTCACGGTGCTGGCGTTCAATGTCTCGATGTTGGCGCACGAAGCGCTGATGCGGTTGGACAGCTGGCCCATCACCGCGATGGTCTTGTCGACCACCTGTTGCCCTTCGGTGGCCAGGGTGCGCGCATCACTGGAGTGCTGTGAGGCCAGCGCGGCATTTTGCGCGATTTCCTGAGCGGCTGCGCCGAGTTCGTTGATCGCCGCAGCCACGCTGTTGGTGCGGTTGGCCTGCTGGTCGGAGTTGCTCATCGACGCGTTGGACGCGCTCACTACCCGTAGCGCGACTTCGCCGACCTGCACGGTGGCCGACGACACCTCGCGGATCGATTCATGGATACGTTCGACAAAGCGGTTGAACGAGGTCCCCAAGGTGCCGAACTCGTCCTGGGCGTGGATGGTCAGGCGCTTGGTCAGGTCGCCCTGGCCCTCGGCGATGTCATGCATGGCGCGGCCCATCACGTGCAGGGGTTCCATCAACACGCGGATCAACAGCCCCAGCAGGGCGATGATGATCACCATGGCGATCACGGTCGCCACCAACGCTGAAGTGCGAAAATCGCTGAGCATCGAGTAGGCGGCGTCGCGGTCCAGTACCAGCGCCACGTACCAGTTGGCCGAGGGGATGCCCTTGACCGGCGTGAAGGAGATGAACTGCGTCTTGCCGTCGGCCTGCACTTCCTTGAGCCCGGTGCTGATCACGGGGGCGCCGTTGGGGTAGGCGTCGGTCAGGGACTTGAGCACCAGCTTGGCGTCCGGATGGACGAGGATCTTGCCAGCACTGCTGACGATGAACGCGTGGCCGTGACCGTTGAAGTTCAGCGAGTTGATGATGTCGCTGATGCTGGTCAGGTCGATGTCCGCGCCGGCGACGCCGAGGAAGGCGCCATTGTGCTGGACCGGCGAGGCGATGGTGACTACCAGCTTGCCCGACGAGGCAGCGATGTAGGGTTCGGTCACCACGGTCTGTTGGGCAGCGCTGGCGGCCTTGTACCAGCCACGGGCGCGCGGGTCGTAGTCGGCCGGACGATTGCCCGCCGGCACCGAGAACATCACGCCATCCTGGCCGCCGAAGTAGCTGAGCTGGAAGTTGCTGGCATAGGCGGGCAGGCCGACGATGCGCTTGAGGCTGTCGCTACTGTTGCCATCGACCGCGACCTGCTGGCCCATGGACTGCAGCAACTGAATGCGGCTTTCGAGCCAGGTCTGGATGTTGCTGGTGGTCAAGGTGCCGAGCTCTTGCATCGACGACTCGGTGTTGGCGTGCAGGGTCTGGCGTTGCCGGTAGTCGTTGAACAGGATGAAACCGGCAAATGCCAAGGCAACGATCAACGCCGCGGCGATGAGGATTTTGTGGCTGAATTTCAGGGTTCTGGTCATGGGTGCAATCGCAAGGGTTTTGTTCGGAAGTGTCTCTCGGACGGACACCGTGCACGGGATGTCGGCGGCGTTGGGCAAAAGATTAATCGGACTGGGCAGTCAGTCGCCCAACGGTGTGGCCGCTGGCCTCTTCGCGGGCAAGCCTTGCTCCCACAGGTGTACGACTCAAGAACTGCCAACCCTGTGGGAGCAAGGCTTGCCCGAAGAGGCCGGCCCGGCTTGCGATGATTCAGAGGCCCGTCCCACAAAGAAACCCGCACCACGCCGGAACCCGGTCATACTTTGCTCTTCTAACCAGCAGTCTGATCGCTCGGCGATCGTCCCTGTCCAGGAGCACTACCCATGTCCTTGCGTTCCCTCGCGCTGTTGTCGTTGTGCGTGTTGTTGACGGCCTGCAACAAGATCAACCAGGAGAATTACTCGAAGATTCACGCCGGCATGAGCAAGGCCGAGGTCGAACAGTTGCTCGGCACTGCCACCGATTGCTCGGGCGCACTGGGCATGTCCAGCTGCACCTGGGGCAACAAGGACGCCTTTATCAGTGTTCAGTATGCCGGTGACAAAGTAGTGATCTATTCGGGGCAGGGTTTGAAATGAAACGTTTGACACTGATGTGCTCTGCGGCCTTGGCTGCGCTGACCGTCTTGCTCATGGCCGGTTGCGCGCACACCGCTACTACCGACCTGCAGCCTCATACCGTGGGCAATCTTGACCTCAAGCGCTATCAGGGCACCTGGTACGAGATCGCGCGCCTGCCGATGTTCTTTCAGCGTAACTGCGCGCAGTCCGAAGCGCATTACAGCCTCAAGGCCGATGGCAACGTTGGCGTCGTGAACCGTTGTCGGACGGCTTCGGGCGAATGGGAGGAGGCGACCGGCACCGCGTCGCCGCAAGTGCCGGGCAAGACCGACAAGCTGTGGGTCGTGTTCGATAACTGGTTCTCGAAGCTGCTGCCGGGCGTCGCCAAGGGCGATTACTGGGTGCTGTACGTGGGCGACGGCTACAAGACCGCAGTAGTCGGCAACCCGGATCGCAAGTATCTGTGGCTGCTGTCGCGTACGCCGACGGTGTCCGAGCGCGTGCGCGAAGAGCTGCTGGCCAAGGCGCAGCAGCAGGGGTATGACACCACTCGGCTGATCTGGCGTACGGCGGACAAGGATATTGCCAGCAGGCCTTGAATCGTCCTTGTAGCGAGGGGGCAAGCCCCTCGCTACAGTGGGATGTTCACCCCAACAACTCGCGCAGCACCTTGACGAACGCCCGGCTGCTCTCGGCCTCGTCGGCATGCCGACCGTCCTGCACCACCCAGCGGCCGTTGACCATCACATCCCGTACCTGGCGATCACCGCCGGCGAACAGCCAGCGGTTGAGCACGCCATCCCCGCTGGCGGTGGCCAGGTAAGGATCGTCGCCATCCAGCACCAGCCAGTCGGCCCGATGCCTCGGTGCCAGGGCACCGACAGGCTGCCCCATCGCTTGAGCGCCACCCTTGAGCGCCGCGTCGTACAGTGTGCGGCCGACCATCGGTTGCTGCGCGCCATACAGGCGATTACGTCGCTGATCGCGCAAGCGCTGCCCGTACTCCAGCCAGCGCAACTCCTCGACCACGCTCAACGACACGTGGCTGTCCGAGCCGATACCCATGCGCCCGCCTTGGGCCAGGTAGTCCACGGCCGGGAAGATGCCGTCGCCCAGGTTGGCCTCGGTGGTCAGGCATAGCCCCGCAACGGCGCCGCTGCGCGCCATCTGGCTGACTTCGCCGGCATCGGCGTGGGTGGCATGCACCAGGCACCAGCGTGGATCGACGGCGACGTTCTCGTACAGCCACTGCAGCGGTCGGCGCCCACTCCAGGCCAGGCAGTCGTCGACTTCCTTCTGTTGCTCGGCGATGTGGATGTGCACCGGGCACTGTTTGTCGCTGGCTGCCAGCACCTGTTCGATCTGCTGCGGCGTTACCGCGCGCAAGGAGTGAAAGCACAGCCCGAGGGTTTGTGCCGGCTGCTGCGCCAGCAAGGGCGCCAAGCGTTGCTGCAGGCTCAGGTACTGCTCGGTACTGTTGATGAAGCGCCGTTGGCCGTCGTTGGGTGTCTGGCCGCCGAAGCCGGAGTGGCTGTACAGCACCGGCAGCAAGGTCAGGCCGATCCCGGCGGCGCTGGCGGCGTGGCTGATGCGCCCGGCCAGCTCGGTGGGGTCGGCATAGGGGCGGCCATCGGTGTCGTGATGCACATAGTGAAACTCGGCGACGCTGGTATAGCCCGCCTTGAGCATCTCGATGTACAGCTGCCGCGCGATCACGCCCAGTTGCTCGGGGCTGATCTGCCCGACCAGGCGATACATCAAATCGCGCCAGGTCCAGAAGCTGTCGTTGGGGTTGCCCGCCACTTCCGCCAGCCCGGCCATGGCGCGCTGAAAGGCATGGGAGTGCAGGTTGGGCATGCCCGCCAGCAGCGGCCCGCGCAAGCGCTGTGCGCCCTCTGCGCTGGCATCGGCCTGCACCGTGCTCAACATGCCTTGGGTGTCGACTTGCAAGCGGACATTGCTCGCCCAGCCGTCAGGCAAAAGGGCACGTTCGGCGAAGTAAACCGGCATGGTCAGGCGCTCATCGGGGTATTTGTCTATACATATACAGACCTTTGCCTGCTCGGTAAACTCCGGCAAGCTACGCACATTCACTGAGCAGGGATTTCTTGTGCCGACTCCACCCGCCGTTCCCAACCTGGCCTCGCAGATGGGCGACAGTCCCGCGCCGTTGTACGCGCGGGTCAAACACATGATCACCCAGCAGATCCAGAATGGCACCTGGCCGCCGCATCACCGCGTGCCGTCGGAGAGCGAACTGGTCACCCAGTTGGGCTTCAGCCGCATGACCATCAACCGCGCTCTGCGCGAGATGACCGCCGACGGCCTGCTGGTGCGCATGCAGGGTGTAGGCACCTTCGTTGCCGAGCCGAAGAGCCAGTCAGCGCTGTTCGAAGTGCACAACATCGCCGACGAGATCGCAGCCCGCGGCCATCGTCACAGTTGCAAAGTGGTGTTGCTCAACGAAGAGGCCGCCGGTGCCGAGCGTGCCTTGGCGCTGGATTTGCGTGAAGGGCAGCGGGTCTTTCACTCGATCATCGTGCATTACGAGAACGACATCGCTGTGCAGATCGAAGACCGCTACGTCAACGCCCTGGTGGCGCCGAACTATCTGCAGCAAGATTTCCTCGTGCAGACGCCTTACGCCTATCTCAATGCGGTGGCGCCCCTGACCGAGGGCGAGCACGTGGTCGAGGCGATTCTCGCCGAGCCGCAGGAATGCGAGCTGCTGCAGATTCCGGCCAGTGAGCCGTGCCTGATGATCCGCCGGCGTACCTGGTCGGGGCGCCAGGCCGTCACGGCCGCACGCTTGATCCACCCCGGCTCGCGTCATCGCCTGGAGGGGCGTTTCAGCAAATGAGCGACTTGAAGATCCTGCGCGCCACTCACTATCCGCGCATGCCATGGAAGAACGGCGGCGGCAGCACCGAAGAAATCGCCCGCGACGATGCCGCCGCGGGTGCCGCGCTCGATGGTTTCGGCTGGCGGGTGTCGATCGCCGATATCAGCGCTTCGGGGGATTTTTCGCGCTTTGCCGGCTACCAGCGGATCATCACCGTGCTGCAGGGCGATGGCATGGTCTTGCGCGTCGATGGCAAGGACAGTCGCCCGTTGCTGCCTTTCGATGCGTTTGCGTTCAGTGGCGACAGCGAGGTGTCCAGCGAGCTGCTGGGCGGGACGATCCGCGATTTCAATCTGATCTATTCGCCGCAGCGCTTCAGGGCGCGGTTGCAGTGGTTCGACGGCATCCTGCCGGCGACACTGTTCACCTCGGCGGATACGGCGCTGGTGTTCAGCGCATGCGACGACCTGCAAGTGCGAATCGCCGGGCATGGGGCGCAGATGTTGGGGATCTATGACAGTGTGCAACTGAGTATTCAGGGCCAACTGGTGAAGGTAGGACTGGCGGGGCGTTGCTGTGTGATCGAGTTGACTGCGGTTTGAGTTCTGCCTGCTGAATTTGCATGGGCAATGAAGGCGTCTTCGCGGGCAAGCCCTGCTCCCACAGGTGTGCGGCGATCCATTGTGGGAGCAAGGCTTGCCCGCGAAGACGCCGGTACAGTCAACCCAGTTCCCTATGCCCCAACATGTTACCCAACGCCTCATCCTGGGGCGTATTCATCCTCCGGTAACGCTCACCCGTAATCCCGTCTACGCTCTCCAAGCCCCGGTTCTGCTGCGCCGCGCGCAGAAAATCCAAACTTGGCAATTCAATTGCATATGCTTGTACATACAAGTAAATATGTGTCCCTCGAATTGCAGGAGCCCACCATGTCCGACGCCCAACGCCCCACCCGTTTTCGCGATGTCGAAATCCGTGCTGCACGCGGTACCACGCTGACCGCCAAGAGCTGGCTGACCGAAGCGCCGCTACGCATGCTGATGAACAATCTCGACCCGCAAGTGGCCGAAAACCCCAAGGAGCTGGTGGTGTACGGCGGCATCGGGCGGGCGGCGCGCAACTGGGAGTGCTACGACAAGATCGTCGAGAGCCTCACCCATCTGAATGACGACGAGACCCTGCTGGTGCAATCCGGCAAGCCGGTCGGCGTGTTCAAGACCCACACCAACGCACCGCGGGTACTGATCGCCAACTCCAACCTGGTGCCGCACTGGGCCAACTGGGAACACTTCAACGAACTGGATGCCAAGGGCCTGGCCATGTACGGCCAGATGACCGCCGGCAGCTGGATCTACATCGGCAGCCAGGGCATCGTCCAGGGCACCTACGAAACCTTCGTCGAAGCTGGTCGCCAGCATTACGGCGGCGACCTCACCGGCAAGTGGGTGCTGACCGCCGGCCTGGGCGGCATGGGCGGCGCGCAACCGCTGGCCGCTGCCATGGCCGGGGCCAGCTCGCTGAATATCGAATGCCAGCAGAGCCGCATCGACTTCCGCCTGGCCAGCCGTTATGTCGACGAGCAAGCCAGTGACCTGGACGATGCTCTGGCGCGTATCGCCAAGTACACCGCTGAAGGCAAGGCCGTCTCCATCGCGCTGCTCGGCAATGCCGCCGAGATCCTCCCGGAGCTGGTCAAGCGCGGCGTGCGCCCGGACATGGTCACCGACCAGACCAGCGCCCACGATCCGCTCAATGGCTACCTGCCCAAGGGCTGGACCTGGGACGAATACCGTGCCCGCGCACTGACCGAGCCCGCGGCGGTGGTCAAGGCCGCCAAGCAGTCCATGGCCGAGCATGTCGAGGCCATGCTGGCCTTCCAGAAAGCCGGCGTGCCGACCTTCGACTACGGCAACAACATTCGTCAGATGGCGCAGGACGAGGGCGTCACGAATGCCTTCGACTTCCCCGGCTTCGTGCCGGCCTACATCCGCCCGCTGTTCTGCCGCGGCGTCGGCCCGTTCCGTTGGGCGGCGCTGTCGGGCGATGCCGAAGACATCTACAAGACCGACGCCAAGGTCAAGCAGCTGATCGCCGACGACGCGCACCTGCACCATTGGCTGGACATGGCCCGCGAGCGCATCAGCTTTCAGGGCTTGCCGGCGCGTATCTGCTGGGTCGGCCTGGGCCAGCGCGCCAAGCTCGGCCTCGCGTTCAACGAGATGGTGCGCAGCGGCGAGCTGTCGGCGCCGGTGGTGATCGGCCGTGACCACCTCGATTCCGGCTCGGTGTCGAGCCCGAATCGGGAAACCGAATCGATGCAGGATGGCTCCGATGCCGTGTCCGACTGGCCGCTGCTCAACGCCTTGCTCAATACCGCCAGTGGCGCGACCTGGGTGTCGTTGCACCACGGCGGCGGTGTCGGCATGGGCTTCTCTCAGCACTCGGGGATGGTGATCGTCTGCGACGGTACCGACGAGGCCGCCGAGCGCATCGCCCGGGTGCTGCACAACGATCCCGCCACCGGGGTGATGCGCCATGCCGATGCCGGTTACCAGATCGCCATCGACTGCGCCAATGAGCAGGGGCTGAATCTGCCGATGATCACCGGTTGAGATTTGTGCCCGGCATGCCGGCCGCTTTGCGAGCACGCTTTGCGCCACAGAGGTTCACCGTCCTGTGGAGCAAAGCGTGCTCGCGAAGCGGCCATCAGCAACAACGCAGTTCCCACAGTCAGCACAACGGTGTTTCATGAGGTCTGAGCCTATGCCAACCTGATCGAGATCCGCCTATGTTCCCGGACCGCTTCACCTTCTCCATCGCCGACTGGGTCAACGACGCAGTCGACGCCCTGGTCGGCCGCTACGGCGATGTGTTTCGGCACATCTCCGACACCCTGCTGTGGGCGATCGTCAAGCTTGAAGCCGTGCTGCAACAGACGCCCTGGTGGCTGATGCTGATCATCGTCGGCCTGGTCACCTGGCACGCCACGCGCAAGGTATTCACTGCCGTGCTGATGGTCGCGCTGCTGTTCCTGGTGGGCGCAGTGGGGCTTTGGGACAAACTCATGCAGACCCTGGCGCTGATGGTGGTGGCCACCCTGATGTCGGTGATCATCGGCATTCCACTGGGTATTCTGTGCGCGCGCAGCAATCGCCTGCGCGCGGTGTTGATGCCGTTGCTCGACATCATGCAGACGCTGCCCAGCTTCGTGTACCTGATCCCGGTGCTGATGTTGTTCGGCCTGGGCAAGGTGCCGGCGATCTTCGCCACGGTGATCTACGCCGTGCCGCCGCTGATCCGCCTGACCGACCTGGGCATCCGCCAGGTCGATCGCGAGGTCATGGAGGCGGCCAACGCGTTTGGCGCCAACCGCTGGCAACAGTTGTTCGGGGTGCAGTTGCCGCTGGCGTTGCCGAGCATCATGGCCGGCATCAACCAGACCACCATGATGGCCCTGTCGATGGTGGTGATCGCCTCGATGATTGGCGCTCGCGGCTTGGGCGAAGATGTGCTGGTGGGCATTCAGACGTTGAACATCGGCCGAGGGCTGGAGGCCGGGCTGGCCATCGTTATCCTTGCCGTGGTCATCGACCGCATCACCCAGGCCTACGGTCGTCCACGTCGCGGGGGCACGGTATGACTACGCCTAGAATCGAGCTGCGCAACGTCTACAAGATCTTCGGCAACCGTGAGCGTCAGGCGCTGGAGCTGATCCGCAGTGGCCAGAGCAAGGAGCAGGTGCTGGCCGCCACGGGCTGTGTGGTGGGGGTCAACGACTTGTCGCTGACGGTCAACGCCGGGGAGATTTTCGTCATCATGGGGCTGTCGGGTTCCGGCAAGTCGACCCTGGTGCGCCATATCAACCGGCTGATCGACCCCAGCAGCGGCGCCATCCTCATCGATGGCCAGAACGTGCTCGACTTCGATATGGCACAACTGCGCGATCTGCGCCGCCACCGCATCAGCATGGTGTTCCAGAGTTTCGGCCTGCTGCCGCACCGCACCGTGCTCGAGAACGTCGCCTACGGCCTCAAGGTGCGCGGCGAGAGCAAGGCCCATTGCCGCGAGCGTGCCCAGCACTGGGTGGCGGCCGTCGGTCTGCAGGGCTATGAACACAAGTGGCCCGAGCAGTTGTCTGGCGGCATGCGCCAGCGCGTCGGGCTGGCGCGGGCGTTGGCGGCGGATACCGACATCATCCTGATGGACGAGGCCTTCAGCGCCCTCGATCCGTTGATCCGTGCCGAAATGCAGGACCAGTTGCTGACCCTGCAAGGCACCTTGCACAAGACCATCGTATTCATCACTCACGACCTCGACGAGGCCGTGCGCCTGGGCAACCGCATTGCCATCCTCAAGGATGGCCGGTTGATCCAGGTCGGCACGCCGAGGGACATTCTGCAGGCGCCTGCCGACGACTATGTCGATCGCTTCGTGCAGCGCCGGACCGCGACGTTTTGAGGGCTTGCTCAGATGCATAAGAGGATTTGGCAGAACTGCCATGCCGCCACCATGGTGGGCGGCACTTATTCGATCATCGAGGACGCGGCCATCGTTACCGTCGGCGAGCGTATCGACTGGATCGGCCCGCGCAACGAGATCCTGGCCCAGCAGGGCGCCGAGGTTATCGACCTGGGCGGCGCCTGGGTCACTCCGGGGCTGATCGACTGCCACACCCACACGGTGTTCGGCGGTAACCGCAGCGGCGAGTTCGAGCAGCGCCTGCAAGGGGTCAGCTATGCCGAGATCGCTGCGGCAGGTGGCGGCATCGCCAGCACCGTGCGGGCCACCCGTGCGGCCAGCGAGGACCAGTTGTTCGCCAGTGCCCGGCAGCGTCTGGATGCGCTACGCCGCGACGGCGTGACCACGGTGGAGATCAAATCCGGTTACGGCCTTGATCTGGCCAACGAAGCAAAGATGCTGCGCGTGGCGCGGCGCCTGGGCGCTGAATTGCCGGTGACCGTGCGCGCCACCTGCCTGGCGGCACACGCGCTGCCGCCGGAATACCTTGAGCGCGCCGATGACTATATCGCTCATATCTGCGACGAAATGCTGCCCGCGCTGGCCGCCGAAGGGCTGGTGGACGCGGTGGACGCCTTTTGCGAGTACCTGGCGTTTTCGCCCGCGCAGGTCGAGCGGGTGTTCATCAAGGCCCAGGCGCTGGGGCTGCCGGTCAAGTTGCACGCCGAGCAGTTGTCGTCGCTGGCCGGCTCCACGTTGGCGGCGCGCTATCAGGCGCTGTCGGCCGACCACCTGGAGTTCATGACCGAAGCCGACGCCATCGCCATGGCTGCCAGTGGTACGGTGGCTGTGCTGTTGCCAGGAGCCTTCTACTTTTTGCGCGAGACCCAGCTGCCACCCATGGATGCCCTGCGCGCGCACGGCGTTGCAATCGCCATCGCCAGCGATCTCAACCCGGGCACCTCGCCGGGGTTGTCGTTACGGCTGATGCTCAACATGGCCTGCACGCTGTTCCGCATGACCCCGGAGGAGGCCCTGGCCGGGGTCACCGTGCACGCCGCCAACGCCTTAGGCTTGCAGGCCAGTCATGGTTCGCTGGAGGCGGGCAAGGTCGCCGACTTCGTCGCCTGGAACATCGAACGCCCTGCCGACCTGGCCTACTGGCTGGGCGGGGACCTGGGCAAGCGGGTCGTGCGACATGGCCTTGAAGTGACTTTTTGAGCAGGAGAACACTGTGGACAACGTATTCAGCTTCAAGCAGGGCACTGTGCCGCTGCTCATCAGCATGCCCCACGCGGGTCTGCGCCTGACGCCCACGGTAGAGGCCGGGCTGGTGCCCGAGGCCGCCGGGCTGCCGGATACCGATTGGCATATTCCGCGTCTGTACGACTTTGCCGAAGCCATGGGCGCCAGCCTGCTGAGCGCCGAGTATTCGCGTTTCGTCATCGACCTCAATCGGCCGTCTGATAACAAGCCGCTGTACGCCGGGGCCACCACCGGGTTGTTCCCCGAAATCCTGTTCGAGGGCGATCCGCTGTTCAAGGACGGCCAGGCCCCGAGCGACGAAGAGCGCGCCACCTACCTGCAAAAAATCTGGGGCCCTTACCACCGCGCCCTGCAGGCGGAGCTTGAGCGCCTGCGCAGCGAATTCGGCTATGCGCTGTTGTGGGATGCGCATTCCATTCGTGCGCAAATCCCCCATCTGTTCGACGGCCAGTTGCCAGATTTCAACCTGGGCACTTTCAATGGCGCCAGCTGCGACCCGAGCCTTGGTGCTGAACTGGAAGCGGTATGCGCCGGCAACCCAGCCTTCACCCACGTGCTCAACGGGCGGTTCAAGGGAGGCCATATCACCCGCCATTACGGTGATCCAGGCCGCGATATCCATGCGGTGCAGTTGGAGCTGGTGCAACGGGCCTATATGGAAGAGTTCGATCCGTTCAACTACCGCGAGGACCTCGCCGAGCCGACCCGCCAGCAGATCAAGGCGCTGCTGCAGACGATGCTCGACTGGGGCGCCAGGCGCTACGCCTGACCGGCCCGCAGGAGGGACGCGGATATCCCCCTATCTCCAGAAGGGACATGCGCCTGATGGCCTTTCAGGTTTATGATGGCCCCAGGAGCCTATTCCCTTTACGGAGCGCGTGATGCAGACCTTGTACCCGCAGATCAAACCCTACGCCCGGCACGATCTGGCCGTGGAAGAGCCGCATGTGCTGTATGTCGATGAAAGCGGATCGCCTCAGGGTTTGCCGGTGGTGTTCATTCATGGTGGGCCGGGGTCTGGTTGCGATGCCGCCAGTCGCTGCTATTTCGATCCGAATATGTACCGGATCGTGACCTTCGATCAGCGTGGCTGTGGCCGCTCGACCCCCCATGCCAGTCTCGAGAACAACACCACTTGGGACCTGATTGCCGACATGGAGCGCATTCGTGAGCATCTGGGCATCGACAAATGGGTGCTGTTCGGTGGCTCCTGGGGCTCGACCCTGGCGCTGGCCTATGCGCAAAAGCACCCGGAACGCGTCCATGGCCTGATCCTGCGCGGGATTTTCCTCGCCCGCCCGCAGGAAATCGAATGGTTCTACCAGGCTGGCGCCAGCCGCATGTTCCCCGATTACTGGCAGGACTACCTGGCGCCGATCCCTCAGGACGAGCGCGGCGACCTGCTGCAAGCCTTTCACAAGCGCCTGACCGGCAGTGATCAGATCGCTCAGATGCATGCCGCCAAGGCGTGGTCCACCTGGGAAGGCCGCACTGCGACGCTGCGCCCCAACCCGCTGGTGGTCGATCGGTTCTCCGAACCGCAGCGGGCCTTGTCGATTGCGCGCATCGAGTGCCACTACTTCACCCACAAAGCCTTTCTCGAGCCCAACCAGCTTATCCGCGACGTGCCAAAAATCGCTCATCTGCCTGCCGTGATCATTCACGGCCGATACGACGTGATCTGCCCATTGGACAACGCCTGGGAGCTGCATCAGGCCTGGCCCAACAGCGAGCTGAAAGTAATCCGGGATGCTGGCCATGCGGCCTCCGAACCAGGGATCACCGATGCACTGGTGCGCGCGGCGGACCAGATGGCCCGGCGCCTGCTCGACCTGCCGCTCGAAGAAGCATGAAGGGTTTGCTGCAGCGCGTCAGTTCGTCGCGTGTCGAGGTCGCCGGTGAAATCGTCGGCGCCATCGATCAGGGATTGCTGGTATTGGTGGCCGTGGAACCTGGTGATACTCAGGCCGCGGCCGACAAACTCTTGCACAAGCTGCTTAACTATCGGGTGTTCAGCGACGAGCAGGGCAAGATGAATCGCTCGCTCACCGATATAGAAGGTGGTTTGCTGCTGGTCTCGCAATTCACCCTCGCGGCCGACACCCAAAGCGGCCTGCGCCCGAGCTTCTCCACAGCAGCGGCGCCGGCCCTGGCCGCCGAGCTTTTTACCTATTTGCTGGACCAGGCAAGCTCTGTGCATGGCAAGGTGGCGAGCGGCCGATTTGGCGCCGACATGCAAGTCCACCTGGTAAACGATGGGCCTGTGACCTTCCTGTTACAGGTCTGAAAGCGCGGGAATCAGCGAATTGGCAATAAATATCTACATTTGTAGTAAAAAAACCTTATCTGCCCTGATGCGTTGTCTGACCGCGTGCTAGATAATCGCGCGCATCGGGGTCCGTTTCAGCGATCCATTTAGACCTGACTTGAGGGTGCTCCGTCGCCGCGTGGGGAATCATTACGCCCATTCGTAGTCGGAACATTGCTCGCCAACCCGGCAATCGATAGCTGGCCGTTGGTTTTATGATCTGTTTTTCGGCGAGGGTTGCTCGTGATTGTTAGTTCCTGTACTGCACCAAGAACACCAGGCAAGCGCCTGCGCAGCATCATGCTGGCCGGCTCTGCTCTGTTTTGCCTGTTCAGTGCCAGCCAACTCTGGGCTTTCAGCCTCGACGACGTAGCGGACAAGGCCAAGGACCTCGCGGCGAAGAAATACGAAGCGCCAAAAAGTAACCTGCCTGCGGTGTTCCGCGACATGAAGTTCGCGGACTACCAGAAGATCCACTTCCGTGCCGACAAGGCCGAGTGGGTCGACGACAAGACGCCTTTCCGCCTGTCGTTCTATCACCAGGGTATGCACTTCGATACACCGGTGAAAATCAACGAAGTGACCTCCACTTCGGTCAACGAGATCAAGTACGACGCCAATCGTTTCGATTTCGGTGATCTGCAATTCGATCCCAAGGCCACCGAGCAACTGGGCTATGCCGGTTTCCGCGTAACCTACCCGATCAACCGCGGCGACAAGCAGGACGAAGTCATGACCCTGCTGGGCGCGAGTTACTTCCGCGTGATCGGCAAGGGCCAGGTCTATGGCCTCTCGGCCCGTGGCCTGGCGCTCGATACCGCGCTGCCGTCGGGCGAAGAGTTTCCGCGCTTCACCGAGTTCTGGGTCGAAAAACCGAACCCGGACGACAAGCAGCTGATCATCTATGCGCTGATGGATTCGCCGCGCTCCACCGGTGCCTATCGCATGGTGCTGCGCCCGGGTACCGACAGCGTCCTCGACGTGCAATCGCGGGTCTACCTGCGTGACCACGTCAGCCGTCTGGGCATCGCGCCGCTGACCAGCATGTTCCTGTTCGGCTCCAATCAGCCGTCCAAGGTCCTCAACTATCGCCACGAGTTGCACGACTCTACCGGCCTGTCGATCCACGCTGGCAATGGCGAGTGGGTCTGGCGTCCGCTGAACAACCCGAAACATCTGGCTGTGAGCAATTTCATGGTCGAGAACCCGCGTGGTTTCGGTCTGCTGCAGCGTGGCCGCGATTTCAGCCGCTATGAGGATCTCGACGACCGCTACGACAAGCGCCCGAGCGCCTGGGTCGAGCCGCGTGGCGACTGGGGCAAGGGGACCGTCGATCTGGTCGAGATCCCGACTGCCGACGAAACCAACGACAACATCGTTGCCTTCTGGAACCCGGAAAAAATGCCGGAGCCGGGCGAGCCGCTCGACCACAACTACCGTATCCACTGGACCATGGACGAATCCGAGCTGCACTCGCCGGACATCGCCTGGGTCAAGCAGACGCTGCGCTCCACTGGCGACGTCAAGCAATCCAACCTGGTTCGTCAGCCGGACGGCAGTGTCGCGTTCCTGATCGACTTCGAAGGGCCGGTGCTCAAGTCGCTGCTCGACGACGCCAAGGTGCGCAGTCAGGTCAGCGTCGGCGACAACGCCGATCTGCTCGAGAACAGCGTGCGCTACAACCCGGTCACTCAGGGCTGGCGCCTGACCCTGCGGGTCAAGGTCAAGGACACCAGCAAGTCTGTGGAGATGCGTGCAGCGCTGGTCCAGGACGCTTTGCCGGGTGATGCCACCGACGAGTCCGCCAAGACCGAACTGGCCCGCGGCGCGAAAGCCAAGGCCAAGGCCGACGCTGAGGCAGTCAAGGTCACCGAGCCTGCAGCCAATGGTGAAGCTGGCAAGGACAAAGGCGTAGCCAAGTCCGACAAGCCGGCGGATGCCAAGGCCGATGCTAAAGCTGACGCGAAGGCCGATGCCAAAGCAGATGCCAAAGCTACCGACAAGACCGCTGATGCTAGCAAGCCTGGCGATGCAAACGCCCAGCCTGATGCCGCAGCCACTCCGTCCACCCCGGAACCGATCAAGACCGAACAAGTCCTGACCGAGACCTGGAGCTACCAGTTGCCAGCCGATGAGTAATTCCCAAGCACAGCCAGAGTCGCTGCACGAATATCTGGCCCACTTGCCCATGAGTGAGGAGCAGCGCGCCGAGTTGGCGAGCTGCACTTCCTTCGGTGAACTGCACGAGCGCCTGTCGGCCTCCAGTGTTGGCACCGATGGTCAGGCTGCGGCCGGGCATCGCCTGACACTCAACAGTGCGGCCGAGCTCGACGAGCACGGCCTGTTGGTGTTGGACGCCAACGGCCGCGTGCGGATCAAGGCGACCCCGCCGATCAACCGTACCAAGGTGGTCCCGGAGCCTTGGAAAACCAACGTGCTGGTACGCATGTGGCGTCGCCTGACCGGCAAGCCAATCGGCCCCGAACCGACCAGCGACAAGCGTGACCTGCCCAAGGCGCGCTGGCGCTGGGTCGGTTCGACTCGCCGCTACATCCTGCTGATCCTCATGCTGGGCCAGACCATCGTTGCCGGCTACTACATGAAAGGCATCATGCCCTACCAGGGCTGGGCCATGGTCGACCTGCAGGAAATCGCTCATCAGCCTTGGCTGACGTCAGCGCAGCAGGTACTGCCCTATGTGTTGCAGACCAGCATTCTGGTGCTGTTCGGTATCTTGTTCTGTTGGGTGTCGGCGGGTTTCTGGACCGCACTCATGGGCTTCCTCGAGTTGCTGACCGGGCACGACAAGTACCGCATTTCGGGTGCCAGCGCCGGTAACGAGCCGATCGAGCCCGGTGCTCGCACCGCGCTGGTGATGCCGATCTGTAATGAAGACGTGCCGCGGGTGTTCGCCGGTTTGCGCGCGACGTTCGAATCGGTAGCCGCCAGCGGTAACCTCGATCGCTTCGACTTCTTCGTGCTCAGCGACACCTACGACACCGACATCGCCGTCGCCGAGCAGCAGGCCTGGCTCGACGTCTGCCGCGAGACCAAAGGTTTCGGGCGGATCTTCTATCGCCGCCGTCGCCGTCGCGTCAAACGCAAGAGCGGTAACCTCGACGACTTCTGCCGTCGCTGGGGCGGCGATTACCGCTACATGGTGGTGCTCGACGCCGACAGCGTCATGAGTGGCGAATGCCTCTCGGGCCTGGTGCGGCTGATGGAAGCCACACCGGATGCCGGGATCATCCAGACCGCGCCGAAGGCGTCGGGCATGGACACCCTCTATGCGCGCATGCAGCAGTTCGCGACTCGCGTCTACGGCCCGCTGTTCACCGCTGGCTTGCACTTCTGGCAGTTGGGTGAATCCCACTACTGGGGGCACAACGCGATCATTCGCATGAAGCCATTCATCGAGCACTGCGCCTTGGCGCCGCTGCCGGGCAAGGGTGCGTTTGCCGGGGCGATCCTGTCCCACGACTTCGTCGAAGCGGCGTTGATGCGGCGTGCCGGTTGGGGTGTATGGATCGCCTACGACCTGCCAGGCAGCTACGAAGAACTGCCGCCTAACTTGCTCGACGAGCTCAAGCGCGACCGTCGCTGGTGCCACGGCAACCTGATGAACTTCCGCCTGTTCCTGGTCAAGGGCATGCACCCGGTACACCGCGCGGTGTTCCTGACCGGGGTGATGTCCTACCTGTCGGCGCCGTTGTGGTTCTTCTTCCTGGTGCTGTCGACGGCGTTGCTGGCGGTCAATACCCTGATGGAACCGGCGTACTTCCTCGAGCCGCGGCAGCTGTATCCGCTGTGGCCGCAGTGGCATCCGGACAAAGCCATTGCGTTGTTCTCGACCACTATCGTGCTGCTGTTCCTGCCCAAGCTGCTCAGCATCATTCTGATCTGGGCCAAGGGTGCCAAGGAGTACGGTGGGCGCTTCAAGGTCACCCTGTCGATGCTGATGGAGATGCTGTTCTCCATGCTGCTGGCGCCGGTGCGGATGATTTTCCACACCCGTTTCGTGCTGGCGGCCTTCCTGGGCTGGGCAGCGACCTGGAACTCGCCACAGCGCGATGACGACTCGACGCCATGGAGCGAGGCGGTCAAGCGCCATGGTCCGCAGACGCTGCTGGGCTTCCTCTGGGCCGTTCTGGTGGTCTCGTTGAACCCGAGCTTCCTGTGGTGGCTGATTCCGATCGTCGGTTCGCTGATGCTGTCGATTCCGGTGTCGGTGATTTCCAGCCGTACCAACCTCGGCTTGCAGGCCCGTGACGAGAAACTGTTCCTGATCCCCGAGGAATACTCGGTACCCCAGGAATTGGCTTCCACCGATGCCTACACTCACGAAAACCGCTGGCATGCACTCAAGGACGGTTTCGTCCGGGCAGTGGTCGATCCGCGGCAGAATGCCTTGGCCTGTTCACTGGCCACGGCACGTCACGGCCAAGCCGAACCGATCGAGTGGATGCGCGCCGACCGTGTGCGCACTGCGTTGACGGTAGGGCCAGAGAAGCTCGACAGCGCCACGCGCCTGTACTTGCTCAGTGATCCGGTGGCGCTGTCGCGTCTGCACTCACAAGTGTGGAGTGATCAGAACGAAGCCTGGTTGGGCGCCTGGCGCAAGTCGGTCGCCGCTGACCCGCATGCGCCGTTGTTGCCGTTGCAGCCGGACGCAGTGGTGCCGCAGAACATGGTCAATGCCTGATCTGCAGCCGTAATGTAAAAGGCCCGGGATATTCTCCCGGGCCTTTTTTATTGGGCGACGCTGATGGCCTCTAAGCGGGCCTGCCCGCGAAGGTGCCGCCCGGATCAGACCCGGAACCGCCCCACTAGCGACTGCAAATGCGTGCCCAGCCGCGCCAGCTCGACGCTCGACGCCGCAGTCTCCTCACTGGCTGCAGAGGTCTGCTCGGACACATCGCGCACATTGATCACGCTGCGATTGATCTCTTCCGCCACCGCGCTTTGCTGCTCAGCGGCCGTGGCGATCTGCTGGTTCATCGACTGAATCGCTGACACCGTCTGGGTGATGCTCTCCAGGGACACGCCGGCCTTGCGGGTCAGTTCGACACTGCTGCCGGTCAATTCCAGGCTACTGTCCATGGCGCGGGTGACTTCCTGGGTGCCATTCTGCAGGGCGGTGATCAGCGCTTCGATCTCCTGGGTCGAAGTGTGAGTGCGCTGCGCGAGGCTGCGCACTTCGTCCGCCACCACGGCGAAGCCGCGCCCGGCTTCGCCGGCTCGGGCTGCCTCGATGGCGGCGTTGAGCGCCAGCAGGTTGGTCTGCGCGGCCACCGACTTGATCACATCGAGGATGCCGCCGATCTTGTCGCTTTCAAGCTTGAGGTGGTTGACCGCTGTACTGGAGTGGCTGACCTCGGTGGCCAGGCGCTCGATCTGCGCGATCGCCTGGCTGACCACCTTGTCACCCTCACGGGCTTGTTGATCGGCCGCTACAGCGGCTTCAGAGGCCTGCTCGGCATTGCGGGCGACCTCTTGCACCGTGGCCGCCATTTCGTTCATCGCCGTGGCCAGTTGATCGGTCTCGACCTTCTGACTGGTGACCCCGGCGCTGGTCTGCTCGGTAACTGCCGACAGCTCTTCGGCAGCGCTGGCGATCTGCGTGACACCGTCGCTGATACCGCTGACGAGGCCGCGCAAGGCCAAGGTCATGCGCTGCATGCTCTGCTGCAACTGGCCCAGCTCGTCGCGGCGCTGCACATCAAGGTTGTGGGTCAGGTCGCCGTTGGCGACGCGGTCTACTGCCACGAGGGTCTGCTGCAGCGGCACGGTGATTTGCCGAGTGATGAGCCACGCCGCGAGTATCCCGAACAGCAGGGCCAGCACGGCGGCGGTGCTGAGCAGCACCTTGCCTTGCCGGGTGTCGGCATCGCGTTTTTCGGCCTGCGATTTCTCCAGTTCGGTGCTGTATTCCAGCAGTTGGTTGCCTGCCGTTTGCATGCGATTGAGGGCGGTCAGCTGACTGACTTGCGCGGTATGAAATTGGTCAACGGCGGCCCGATAGCCAAGGAACCCGGTGGTGGCTTCCTTGAAGTCTCCCGCGAACTGCTCCGGGAGTTGTTTGGAGAGGACGTCGATAGTGCCAAGCGCTTTGGTGATGGCATCTTGAGCGGGCTGCTCGGCCTCCGGCGCCGCGCTGTAGGTGTATCCGCGTACCTGGAAGCGCGCCTGCTGCAGCTGTTTGCTGAGGTCAACGATGGCGGTGTACAGCGCCAGATCCGCGGACTGCAGCAACGACTGCTCCACCGCATTGATGCTGGCAACGGCGCGATCGGCAGTCGCCCCCAGTTGCGCGCGCGCCGCCTCGCGGGCTTGCACGGCCTGATCCATGGCGGCGAACGCGCTGCGATATTCGTTGGTGGCAGTGGTCTGCTTTTCAAGCAAAACCTGATCGCTGCGCACGGCCATCAGCCCTTGGGCCTTGCGCACGGCGTCGTCCACCCGTGCCAGTGCAGCGGTCACCTCTGGGGCGCCTTTGAGGCCTTTGTTGAACTCGTAGCTGATGCGTGCGATACGCAGATCGCGCGTGGCATTGCTGACCTCGCTGATGGAGGCGAGCTTGTCGCCGCGCGAGATCAGGCTGTCGAGCCCGGTCCAGCCGGTGGCAGCGATTATCACGGTAAGCACCAGCACCAGGCCGAAGCCCAAGGCGAGTTTGGTTTTGACGGGGGTGTTGGCGAGAGAGCGGGCAGCCCAACTTGACATATGAAGCACTCCATTGCGTGGCAGACGCGAGAGGGACGGATAACCCCAAGCGTATCGGCCTGGGGCAGCAATCCTTGACCAACAGAGCTGCTGAGAATCGAATGAGCTTAGTACAAGCGGGCGAGAAGCGCCGTGACTGCAGTTTCGACCCGCAAGATGCGCTCACCCAACTGCACCGGCTGCAGGCCGGCCTTGGCCAGCAACTCGACCTCGTAGGGGATCCAGCCGCCTTCGGGGCCGATGGCCAGGGTCACTGCGGTGTCGACGGCGCGTGGGCAGGGAGGGTAGTCGCCCGGATGGCCGACCAGACCCAAGGTGCCATCAGCAATGGCCGGCAACCTGTCCTCGACGAAGGGCTTGAAGCGCTTTTCGATCACCACCTCGGGCAGGACGGTGTCGCGGGATTGCTCGAGGCCGAGGATCAACTGCTCGCGGATGGCCTCGGGCTCTAGAAAAGGGGTTTGCCAGAAGCTCTTCTCGACCCGATAGCTGTTGACCAGTATCAAGCGCGGCACGCCCATGGCGGCGATGGTCTGGAACACCCGGCGCAGCATCTTCGGCCGGGGCAGGGCCAGTACCATGGTCAGCGGCAGCTTGGCCGGCGCGGGCTGGTCCAGGCTGATCTGCAGTTCGGCTTCGCCAGCCGATAACCTCAGCACCTCCGCGCGGCCCATCAGGCCGCCGATACGGCCGACGCGCAGGCTGTCACCGACCGCCACCCGCTGCACTTGCTGCATGTGGGTCAGCCGGCGATCGCGCAGCACGACTCGGTCAGCCGCGCTGAAGTCGGCCTCTTCGAGCAACAGCAGGTTCATGGGCGCGTCGCGGGCGGCTGGTCGTTGCTGTCGGCTTGTTCGGCGTCTTCATGATCGCTGCGCTTCTTGATCATGCCGGCAAACAGTACGCCGACCTCGAAGAGCATCCACATCGGCACCGCCAACAGGGTCTGCGAGAAGATATCCGGTGGAGTCAGGAGCATGCCGACCACGAAGCAGCCAATGACCACGTAGGGGCGGGCCTTTTTCAGGTACTTGACGTCGACCACGCCGATCCACACCAGCAACACCACCGCCACGGGGATTTCGAACGCTACGCCAAAGGCGAAGAACAGCGTCATCACGAAGTCGAGGTAGTTGGTGATATCGGTGGCCATCATCACCCCGACCGGGGTAGCGCTGGCGAAGAACTTGAAGATCAGCGGAAACACCAGGAAGTACGCGAAGGCCATGCCGGCATAGAACAGGACGATGCTCGATACCAGCAAGGGCACGGCGATGCGCTTTTCGTGCTTGTACAAGCCGGGTGCGATAAAGCCCCAGATCTGATGCAGGATCACCGGAATCGACACGAACAGCGACACCATCATGGTCAGCTTGAACGGCGTCAGGAAGGGCGAAGCGACGTCGGTGGCGATCATCGTCGAGCCCACGGGCAAGAACTCGCGCAGCGGGGCCGAGACGATGGTGTAGATCTGTTGAGCGAAGGAGAACAGCCCGGCAAAGACCAGGAAGATCGCTGCAACGCAACGCAGCAGGCGCGTGCGCAGTTCGGTCAGGTGCGAGACCAGCGGCATGGGCTGGTCGTTTTCCGGGATTTCGCTCATGGGGCTCGTGGGGGCAATGAGGTTTCGGTGGCAGGCTTTTCAGTCTGAGGCTTGGGCGTCGGCACCGTTTCGCTGCTGGCGGCGTCGGCCGAGGTCAACGGCGGCACGGGCAGGGGGTCGCTGACGGCGTGAACCGGCTCGACTGGCGCGGGTGCGGGTTGCTCGAGGGCCAGGTGCGGCTCGCTGGCAGCCACCGGTAGCGGCGCAGCGGCAGGCGGGTGAGCCTCGGTGGCTGGCGCTTCCGCTGCTGGCGGCTGCGCAGGCTTAGGCTGGGCCGCCTGCGGATTGAGGATTTTGCGCGCTTCTTGTTCTAGCGACAAAATATGCTCGTTGTGCAGCTGCCGGCGGATTTCGTCCGCGCCGATTTCGCGCTCTACTTCGTTCTTGATGGCATTGAAGCTGCGCTTGAGGCGACCGATCCACAGGCCCGCCGTGCGTGCTGCACCGGGCAGGCGCTCGGGGCCGAGCACCAGCAGGGCCACCAGACCGACGAGCAGTAGTTCCGTAAAGCTGATGCCAAACATAGATCAGTCTTTCCTGATGGGCTCTTCGACTTTTTGGTGTTGGCCGTCGATGGTGTGTGGCTGATTCAGTGGCGAGGTCGCCTGTGGATGCACTGGCTGTACCGGCTCTACCGTCGGCTCGTGTGGTTTTTCGTCATCGTTCATGGCCTTGCGGAAGCCCTTGATCGATTCGCCGACATCGGTGCCGAGGTTCTTCAGTTTCTTGGTACCGAATATCAGCACGACGACCACCAGAATGACGATCCAGTGTTTCCAGTCAAAAATACCCATAGTGCAGCTCCTCGAGAAAATTCGTTAGGCAGATGGCGTGCGAGCGGCCTTCTCGTCATGGCCCGACAGGCCAAAACGGCGGTCCAGCTCGTCGAGTACCGCCTGCGGATGTTGACCGAGGGCGGCCAGCATCACCAGGCTATGAAACCACAGATCGGCGGTCTCGTAGATGACATCACTGCAGTCGCCACTGACAGCGGCATCCTTGGCGGCAATGATGGTCTCGACGGATTCTTCGCCGACTTTTTCCAGAATCTTGTTCAAGCCCTTGTGGTACAGGCTGGCGACATAGGATGAATCGGCAGCGGCGCCTTTGCGCGCTTCGAGCACCTGGGCCAGGCGCGTCAGGGTGTCAGTCATGGGCAGATCCTGCCTGGTAGATGGCGTGCGGGTCCTTGAGGACAGCGTCGACGGTGTTCCACTGGCCGTCGGCGTACACGCGATAGAAGCAGCTTTCACGGCCGGTGTGGCAAGCGATATGGCCGATCTGCTCGACCATCAGGACGATCACGTCAGCGTCGCAGTCCAGGCGCATTTCGTGAAGGATCTGCACGTGGCCCGACTCTTCGCCTTTGCGCCACAGCTTGCCCCGGGAACGGGACCAATAGATGGCACGGTTTTCGGTGGCCGTCAGGCTCAGTGCTTCGCGGTTCATCCAGGCCATCATCAACACGCGCCCGGTTTTGTGATCCTGGGCGATGGCCGGTACCAGGCCATCTTCATTCCAGCGGATCTCGTCCAGCCAATCTTTCATCTTCGACTCCGGCAACAAGGCCTCTAGTGTGCCAGTGCTAGGCGCCACTGGCTATCGGCGAACGACCAGATACAAGCCGCTGCCCAGCATCAGCCAGCAGGGCCAGGCCTGTATCGAGTCGATGAGCGGCCCGGTCGCCGCCAGCGTAGCGCCGCCCACCAGCAGCAAGGCCCCGGCGATGCGCAGCAGCCAGCCATCCGTATGGTGCCGCCAGTCAGGCTGTTTGTTCTTGCGGTGGGGCTGAGCGTTGCGTTCGAGCAGGTCGCGGGTCATGCCGATCAGGTGCGGGATCTGTTCGAGTTGCGTCTGCGCGCTGTTGAACAGCGATTTGGGGCTCACGCGTTCGCGCATCCAGCGCTCCAGGAAGGGCTGCGCGGTGCTCCACAGGTCGAGTTCCGGGTACAGCTGACGGCCCAGGCCCTCGATGTTGAGCAGGGTTTTTTGCAGCAGCACCAGTTGCGGCTGGATTTCCATGTTGAAGCGCCGCGCCGTCTGGAACAGGCGCATGAGCACCTGGCCGAAGGAAATATCCTTCAGCGGTTTTTCAAAGATCGGCTCGCACACGGTGCGGATGGCCGCTTCGAATTCATTGAGCTTGGTTTCGGCGGGCACCCAGCCGGAGTCGATGTGCAGCTGGGCCACGCGTCGGTAATCGCGCTTGAAGAACGCGAACAGATTGCGTGCCAGGTAATCCTGGTCTTCGGGGGTGAGGCTGCCGACGATCCCGCAGTCGATGGCGATGTACTTCGGGTCCCACGGGCTGACGGTGCTGATGAAAATGTTGCCGGGGTGCATGTCGGCGTGGAAGAAACTGTCGCGAAAGACCTGGGTGAAGAAGATCTCCACGCCGCGTTCGGCGAGCAGTTTCATGTCGGTGCGCTGGTCGGCCAGGGTCGCCATATCGGTGACCTGCACGCCGTAGATGCGCTCCATCACCAGCACTTTCGGCCGGCACCAGTCCCAATAGACCTGCGGCACGTAGAGCAGCGGCGAGCCTTCGAAATTGCGCTTGAGCTGGCTCGAGTTGGCGGCCTCGCGCAGCAGGTCGAGTTCGTCGTAGATGGTTTTTTCGTAATCGCTGACCACGTCCACCGGATGCAGCAGGCGCGCGTCGGCCGACAGACGTTCGGCCCAGCCGGCGAGGATGAACAGCCAGGCCAGGTCCTGGCCGATGATTGGCTTTAGGCCCGGACGCACTACCTTGACGACCACTTCGTCGCCGTTTTTCAGACGGGCGCTGTGAACCTGCGCCACCGAGGCCGACGCCAAAGGCTCGACGTCGAAGCGGCTGAATACCGAGGTGATCTTTTGCCCCAGTTGCGACTCGATCAGGGCCATGGCCTGTTGCGGATCGAAGGGTGGCACGCGGTCCTGCAGCAGCATCAATTCATCGGCGATGTCTTCGGGCAGCAGGTCGCGGCGGGTGGAGAGGATCTGCCCGAACTTGATGAAGATCGGCCCCAGGTCCTGTAGCGCCAGGCGCAGGCGGGCACCACGGGTCAGCTCGAGTGTTTTGCGCGGGAACCAGCGCCAGGGCATGGCGAAGCGGGTGATGCGCAGGAACCAGGGCAGGGGCAGGGCGAAAATCAGGTCATCGAGACGGTAGCGGATCACGACGCGCTGGATGCGCAACAAACGGCGGACGGCAAGCAGCTTCATGCGTTATCGCTGGAGTCGAGGGATCGGGAGAGGCGCTCAATACGCGCCTCGAGGCGTTCGGTGTCGATCTTGAGCTGGTCGAGCTCGGCGAAGCGGGCTTCGGCTTCGCGCTTGCCCACCAGTGTCCGGGATTCTTCGGCCAGGTACTCGCCGAGGTTGTTGCTCAGGCTGTCGAAGCCCTGGCGTGCCCAGCGTGCGCGGCTGTTGAGATGCCCGCTGAGCAGCGGCGTGGCCACCGGGCCGAGCCATTGCGACAGCTCGTATTCCCAGTCGAGCTCCAGGTCCTGCAGCACCTTGACCAGATCGATGAGCACGGCGCTGTCGCCGCTCAGATCGACCTGCGGGCTGTGCAACACGGCGGTCTTGTCCTTGCTCAGGCCCAGCTGGATCAGGCTCGAGGCTGGCGCACGCAGCACGCAATCGGCAGGCGCCGCCCAGTGGCTGGCCAGCAGCAGGCCCTCGTCGCTGGGCAGGATGAACAGCTGCAGCGCCGGGTTGCGGCAATCGATCTCGATCACCTTGCCCTGCAATCGCGCCAACCGTGGCAGGGCGGTGCTGTCCATGCGCAGCACGCGGTTGAGGCCGTGCTCGACGCTGGCGATCAGGCCGCGCAGCAACATCAGGGTTTGATACCGCGGTGCAGCGCGACGATGCCCGAGGTCATGTTGTGGTAGGTGACGCGGTCGAAACCGGCCTGCACCATCATGGCCTTGAGGGTTTCCTGGTCGGGGTGCATGCGGATCGACTCGGCCAGATAGCGATAGCTCTCGGAGTCGTTGGTGATCAGCTTGCCCGCCAGTGGCATGAAGGCGAACGAATAGGCATCGTAGACCTTGGACATCAGCTTGTTGGTCGGCTTGGAGAACTCCAGCACCAGCAGGCGGCCGCCCGGCTTGAGCACGCGCAGCATCGAGGCGATGGCGTCTTCCTTGTGGGTGACGTTGCGCAGGCCGAAGGCGATGGTCACGCAGTCGAAGTGGTTGTCCGGGAAGGGCAGTTTTTCCGCGTCGGCCTGGACGAACTGGACGTTGCCAGCCACGCCGAGGTCGAGCAGGCGGTCGCGGCCGACCTTGAGCATGGAGGCGTTGATGTCGGCCAGTACCACTTCACCGGTCGGGCCGACCAGGTGCGAGAACTTGCGAGCGAGGTCGCCGGTACCGCCCGCGATGTCGAGCACCTTGTTGCCAGTGCGCACGCCGGACAGTTCGATCGCGAAGCGTTTCCACAGGCGATGCATGCCGCCCGACAGCACGTCGTTCATGATGTCGTACTTGGCCGCTACCGAGTGAAACACCTCGGCGACCTTTTCGGCCTTCTGGCTTTCGGGCACATTCTTGTAGCCGAAGTGCGTGGTGGGTTCGGCATCGCTGCCTTTGCGCTGATCATTCATATCGCTGTCACCGGAAAAAATTACTGCCATTCTAATCCTCGGTAGCCGCCTTTGTCTTGGCAAGCCTCAGGCTGATCGCGCATTGCTTGATCCGGGCTACTATAGGCACCGTTATTATTATCGTCCCAGGGGGTTGAATGAGTCGGATCAGCGTGGAGCGCAAACACAGCCTTGGGCGCGAGGTGGCAAAGCAGAAGGCCGAGTTGCTGGTGGAAAAGCTGGTCAGCAAATACGACGTCAAGGCTCAGTGGCAGGGCGATACCGTGGAGGTCAAGCGCAGCGGCGCCAATGGTGTGATCAGCATCGACGACGATGCCATTCGCGTGGATCTCAAGCTCGGCATGATGCTGTCGATGATGAGCGGCACCATCGAGTCGGAAATCGAACGTGTGCTCGACAAGGCGCTGGCTTGAGATCGACTGGCGTTTCGCGGGCAGACCCTGCGCCCACCTGAGCGCGAGTCTGGGCGTGCAGTTAGGGTGAGGATTCTAAATTGGCGGGCTATGGTGATTGCACGCCCTGAAGTGTGTGGGTACGGATATCCCTTCAAGCATGAGGTGCACCATGGCAACCGCCCCACTGAAAAAAGCCGTAGCGCTGAAAAAGACGGCTCTGAAAAAAGACGTCACCCCCCTGGTGCGCAAAGCCCACGCGGTGAAGACCGATACGGTCGTCGAGGTTCGCTCCTATGCCCGCAAGATCTGGCTCGCCGGGCTCGGCGCTTATGCCAAGGCCGGCAAGGAGGGCCTGGATTACGTGAAGGAACTGATCAAGGCCGGCGAGGGCGTCGAGAAGGATGGCAAGAAGGTCATCGACAAGGAGTTGAAGGCCGCCAATTCGCAGATCGATGCCGCCAAGGATGAGGTCGCCGAGGCCAAGGGCAAGGTCGAGGTGCAGCTCGACAAGCTGGAAAAACTCTTCGATGTGCGCGTCGCCAGCGCCCTGAATCGCATTGGCATCCCCTCCCGGCATGACGTCGATACACTCTCTGCTAAGCTCGATAAATTGACGGCATTGGTCGAACGTGCCGCGCGTAAACCATAAAGGAGAGCGGGATGGCTGGTAAGAAGAAGGTCGAGAAAGAAGGCACCTCCTGGATCGGCGGTATTGAAAAATACTCCCGGCAGATCTGGCTCGCCGGTTTGGGCGCTTATTCGAAGATCAGCAACGACGGCACCAAGCTGTTCGACACCCTGGTGAAGGATGGCGAGCATGCAGAGGCGCAGGCCAAGACCGAAGTCGACAAACAGGTCGACACGGTGAAGAGTTCGGCCAAGTCGGCGCGTTCACGGGTCGGCGACGTCAAGGATAAGGCACTGGGCAAGTGGAGCGAATTGGAAGAGGCGTTCGACACCCGCTTGAACAGCGCCATTTCGCGCCTGGGCGTGCCGAGCCGCAACGAGGTGAAAGCCCTGCACAGCAAGGTGGATACCCTGACTCGCCAGCTCGAGAAGCTCACGGGCGAATCGGTACGCGCGCCAGCGGCCAAGCCGGCGACAAAAGCTGCGGCGGCCAATGGTGCGGCCAAGCCAGCGACCAAGGCAACCAAGGGTGCGGCCAAGCCGTCAGCCACGGCGGCTAGCGCGAGCAAGCCGTCGACCAAGACGGCTGCCAACGGCGCCAAGCCCGCGGCAAAAGCCCCGGCCAAGGCGGCGAGCAAACCTGCGGCGAAAACCGCCGCGGCCAAGCCTGCGGCTAAAGCGGTAGCGGGAGCCAAGGCTAAAACTGCTGCCGCCAAGCCGGCCGCCAAGGCAGCAGCGGCCAAGCCCGTAGCCGCGGCCAAAACGGCAGCGGCGAAAACCACTGGGGCAGCCAAGGCCACTGCGGCCACAACCACGGCAAGTGCCAAAGCCGCAGCGCCGAAAACCGTAGCAGCCAAGCCCGCAGCCAAGGCCAGGTCAGCGGTCAAGCCCGCTGCCAAAAAGCCCGAGCCCGCCAAGGCTGAAACCACGGCCGCAGGGGCTTCCTCGACATCACCCTCTACCCCGCCAGCAACGGGCTCGGCGCCAGCGACGCCGGCGGCTCAGTCATAGTGTAGCGAGGGGGCTTTGTCCGATTACGGTGTATCAGCTGCGTTGACGCGGCTGACACCCTTTCGGGGGTAGCGCCCCGTCGCTACAAGGTTTACGGCCAGTGCAGCAAACACCAATCGATAAGTGTTGTCCGGGCGGACCTCTTTGCGTCCATGACCTGCTAGCACAGCGGGAGGCGCCACTGGATTGGTCAATTCAGATACTGCAACGCCAGCCGCTCCGTGGCATGGCGCGATTGCGCATGCAGGTGGGGCGCCACCAGCATCATCACCTGATACACCACCACCCCGGTCTCGCCTGACTGGCCGATGATGCGCTGGTAATCGAGCGAGAACACCAAGGTCAAGGTGATCTGTTCCACCAACTGCCCCAGTGCCTGGGTGTCGCTGGCCAATAATCCCTGGGCCTTCAGGTTGGCCAGCAAGGACGCCAGCGTGCGTTTGATCGCATCCAGCAGGCTGCGCACGCCGCGCGCCAGCTTTGGCAAGCGTCCGGCCAGGTTCGACAAGTCCTGGAACAGAAACCGATAGCGGGCCATGCGCTCGGCGATCAGGTGCAGGAACAGCCAATAGTCCTCGGGCGCCAACTGCACCTCATCGGGAGGGTTCAGCAGCGGCGTCAGTTCCTCTTCGAATCGCTCGAACAGCCCCAGGATCAAAGGCTCCTTGCCATGGAAGTGGTAGTACAGATTGCCCGGGCTGATTTCCAGTTCGTTGGCGATCTGCAGGGTCGTGACGTTGGGTTCGCCCAGTTGATTGAACAGCGCCAGGGTGCATTCCAGTATCCGTTCGCGGGTCTTCATCGCGGGAAGGCGCCCCTGTCCAGTCGTCTAGTCTTGTGCCAGAGCGGCGGGCCTCTTCGCGGGCAAGCCTTGCTCCCACAGGTGTGCGACTCAAGCTTGGCGAGCTCTGTAAGAGGCTCAATGGTTCGAGGCAAGCAGCGCCGGCCTCTTCGCGGGCAAGCCTTGCTCCCACAGGTGTGCGACTCAAGTTTGGCGAGTTCTGTTGGAGGCTCTATGGTTCGAGGCAAGCAGTGCCGGCCTCTTCGCGGGCAAGCCTTGCTCCCACAGGTGTGCGACTCAAGCTTGGCGAGTTCTGTAGGAGGCTCTATGGTTCGAGGCAAGCAGCGCCGGCTTCTTCGCGGGCAAGCCTTGCTCCCACAGGTGTGCGACTCAAGTTTGGCGAGTTCTGTTGGAGGCTCTATGGTTCGAGGCAAGCAGTGCCGGCCTCTTCGCGGGCAAGCCTTGGTCCTACAGGTGTGCGCCTGCGCAACTGAGCACTCTGTGGGAGCGAGGCTTGCCCGCGAAGGGGCCATCCGCAGCACTGAATGGCCCACAGGCAGCACCGGCTCAGTCAGCCAGCACATAAGTACCCGGCGCCGGATCCTTCGGCGGATGCAGTTCGCTCCCCAAGGCCATCTGGGTTTCACGCAATGCCCCGGAGCGCTCCTGCACCCAGGCCAGCCACTGCGGCCACCAGCTGCCATCCACAGGCTTGGCGTCGTAATACCAGGCGCGCGGATCGCTGCTCATCTTAGGGTTTTCGAGGTGGTTGGCCTTAGGATTGCCCGGCGGATTGAGGATGCTCTGGATGTGCCCGCTGTTGGCCAGCACGAAGCGTCGCTCACCCCCCAGCAACAGGCTGGAGCGATACACCGAGTCCCACGGGGTGATGTGATCGTTGCTGCCCGCCACGCTGAAGCTGTTGACGTTGACCTTTTGCAGATCGATCGGCGTGCCGCACACCTCCAGCCCGCCCGGCCGAGTCAACGGGTTGTGCTTGAAAAAGTCCAGCAGATCACCATGCAGAGCCGCAGGCAGACGGGTGTTGTCGTTGTTCCAGAACAGCACGTCGAAGGCTGGCGGCTCCTTGCCCAGCAGGTAATTGTTGACCCAGTAATTCCAGATCAGATCGTTGGGCCGCATCCAGGCGAACACGCGCGCCAGCTCGCTGCCTTCGAGCACGCCCTGCTGGTAGGAGCGGCGCTTGGCCGCTTCGAGCGTTTGCTCGTTGACGAACAACGAGGCCGGGCTGTCGATCTGACTGTCAAGCAGGCTCACCAGGTAGGTCGCGCTGGATACCCGTGCCAGCTGCCGCTTGGCCTGCAAGTGCCCCTGCAACGCCGCGATGCTCAAGCCCCCCGAGCAGGCGCCGACCAGATTCACTTCGCGGCTGCCAGTGATCGCGCGGCAAGCGTTGAGCGCTTCTTCCAGCGCCTGCACGTAGCTCGACAGCCCCCACTCGCGGTGGCGGCCGTCGGGGTTGCGCCAACTGACGACGAACGTCTGCAGATTGTGCTTAAGGGCGTACTGCACGAAGCTGTTGGCGGGCGACAGGTCAAAGATATAGAACTTGTTGATCTGCGGCGGCACGATCAGCAGCGGGCGCCGGTACTGTTTTTCACTCATCGGGCGGTATTGGATCAGCTCCAGCATCTCGTTGCGAAACACCACGGCGCCGGGCGTGGTAGCCACTGTCTTGCCGACCTCGAAAGCCTGCTTGCCGATCTGGCTGGGCAGGCCGTGGTTATGCCGCAAGTCGTCGAGCAGGTGGTTGAGGCCCTTGACCAGGCTGGTGCCGCCGGAATTGAAAATCTCCTTGAGGGCCAGCGGATTGAGCAGCGAATTGGTCGGCGAGAGGGCGTCGTTGACCAAGGCAAAGACAAAATGCGCGCGAGCGCGGTCATCGTCGGACAACTGGCTGTTATCGATCCATTGTCGGGTTTCGGCCTGCCACGCGAGGTAGGCCTGCAGCCCGCGGCGGTAGAAGGGGTTGAGCGACCAGGTCGGATCGCTGAAGCGCTGGTCACCGGGGTTGGGGGCGTGCAGGGTTTCGCCCAGCAGCACGCGGCCCAGCTGGCTGCCCAGATTGAGCGCGTGGCGGGCGCTATGGATCGGATGCTTGATACTGTGGCGGGCGACGCTGCGCAAGGTCGAAACCAGGTCGCGCCCGCCCAGCCCGCTGATCACGCTCTGGGCGTTGATGAAGGCCGCGGTGGTGGACACCGTAGGCGGGGCAGTCTTGTTCTTCATGGCGCTACACTCCTTCGTTCAGCCGTTTGATTGCCCTGGGTTTGGTGGGAGCGGGGTCCCTAACTCGTTGCTCGCGGATGAACCACGGCGCGCTGGCGCTCTTCCTCGAGGAATTTCATGATGATCGGCGCTACCGTGCCGGCGCGGGTCACCAAAAACAGATGGCCGTCATCGATGATATGTAACTGGGCGTTGGGGATGCGCCATGCCAGCAGACGCATGTTCACCAACGGGATCAGCGGATCGTCGTCACCGGCCAGCACCAGGGTCGGCTGATGGATCTTGTGCAGCCAGTGCACGCTGGTCCAACCGAGGCCTGCGAACAGTTGCCAGTAGTAACCCAGCTTGCCGGACGAGCGCACCTTGCTGGCATGGGACATCGCCAGGCCGGCGTCGCGTCGAAAACTGCCGCCGTAGATTTCCGGCGCGATGCGCACCACATGGGACGGCTGCAGATAGCGCCGCGGGCTGGCCATCAACCACAGCACGCGCGGCTTGCCGGGCACCATCACCGCGCCGGCCGAGGTGGCGGCGAGCACCAGCTTCTTGCAGCGCTCGGGGTAAGAGTAGGCGAACTGCTGGGCCAGGGCGCCGCCCCACGACACACCGATGACGTTGACCTGGCCATAGTCGAGGTAGTCGAGCATGCGTGCGGTCAACTGCGCCAGGCCCGGGAAGCGATAAGGGCGGCTGGGCGTGGACGAGCCGCCGACCCCGGGCACGTCGAAGGCGATCACCTCCAGGTCCGGGTCCAGCGCGGCGACGAACGGGAACACCAGCTCCAGGTTGGCGCCGATGCCATTGAAGATCAGCAGCGGCGTCATGTGCGGGCTGCCGGGACGTACCGCCGTGCGGATGGCCTGGCCATCGAGGTCCACGGTACGAAATATGTACGGTTGCGGCATGCACTCGATCCTTTGCAAGCAATGGTGGGGCGGCAGCGGCGATCGCAATCAGTCAGCGTTCATGCACGTAGGTCCCGGGCGCTGCCTCGCCAGCGGCAAAAGCCTTGCTGCCGAGTTCCGAGGGCGCCTTCTTGAGCTTGCCGGAGTGTTTACCCAGCCAGTCTGCCCAGTGTAGCCACCATGAGTCAGTGTGCTTGACGGCGTTGTCCTGCCAGTCGCTTGGCGAGGTGGTGGTTTCATCGTTGGTCATGAAGCGGGCCTTGGGGTTGCCCGGTGGATTGAGGATGCTCTGGATATGGCCGCTGCTCGACAGCACGAACTCGATCTTGCCGCCAAACAGTTGCGCCGAGCGAAAGCACGAGTGCCAAGGGGTGATGTGGTCGGCGGTGCCGGCGACGCTGAAGATGTCGCATTTGACCTGCTTGAGATCGATCGGCGTGCCGCACACCTCCAGGGCGCCGGCGCGGGTCAGCGGGTTGTTCTTGAACATCTCGATCAGGTCGCCGTGGAAGGCTGCGGGCAGGCGCGTGGTGTCGTTATTCCAGAACAGGATGTCGAACACCGGCGGCTCGTTGCCCAGCAGGTAATTGTTGACCCAGTAATTCCAGATCAGGTCGTTGGGGCGCATCCAGGCAAATACCCTGGCCATGTCCCGGCCTTCGAGCACGCCTGACTGATAGGAATGACGCTTGGCGGCCTCCAGAGTCTGCTCGTCGACGAACAGCGCCACTTGGGTGTCGAGGGTAGTGTCGAGCACGCTGACCAGCAGGGTCAGGGAATGCACCTTTGGTTGTTTGAGCGCAGCGTAATGGCCCACCAGCGCGGTGCAGGTGATCCCCCCGGAGCAGGCGCCGAGGATATTGATGTCCTTGCTGCCGGAAATCGCCGTGACCACCTCGACTGCTTCCTTGAGGGCATCGATGTAGGTCGACAGCCCCCATTCGCGCTGGGCCTTGGTGGGGTTGCGCCAACTGATGATGAAGGTCGGCACATTGTTGCGCAGGCAGAAGCGCACCAGGCTCTTGTCGGGGCTCAGGTCGAACACGTAGAACTTGTTGATCTGCGGCGGCACGATGAGCATCGGCCGCTCGTGGTTCTGCTCGGTGATGGGGGCGTACTGGATCAGCTCCAGCACGTCGTTGCGAAACACCACCGCGCCTTCGCTGGTGGCGAGATTCTTGCCGACCTCGAAGGCGTCCATATTGACCTGGCTGGGCATGCCGCCATTCTTGACCAGGTCCTTGGCCAGATGCGAGAGGCCGTCGAGGAGGCTCTTGCCGCCGGTCTCGAAGAAGCGTTTGACCGCTGCCGGGTTGGCAGCGCCGTTGGTCGGGGCCATGGCTTCGGTCATCAGGTTGATGACGAAGTGGCCGCGGCTGATGTCCTGAGCCGAGAGCTCGCTGCCGTCGAGCCAGCTGTGCAGTTCCTTGCGCCAGGCCAGGTAGGTCTGCAGGTAACGGCGGTAGAGGGGGTTCTGACTCCAGGCCGGGTCGACGAAGCGGCGGTCGTCGCTTTCCGGTTGCAGGGTGGACGAGCCCAGCAGGACGTTTTTCAGTTCCAGGCCGAAGTGTGCCACGTGGCGAGCACTCAGCAGCGGTTGGCGCAAGGCCAGGCGCAGGACCATCCGTGCAGAGGTCAGCAGGTCCTTGCGGCGCAGGCCGATCACGGGGTTCAGGCCGAGGGTGTTATGTGAGGCTTGCTGCTTGATGTCATCGGTGTTCTTGCTGCTCATCCACGACGCTCCATTGTCCAGAGGCGTGCGGCGGCGGCTGCTCTGACGGGCCTGCCGCGCACCGCGCTCGGGTAACCAGTGATCGCTATTGCCCCCAAAGTGAAGCACGGAGCCTGCCAGTTACCAGTGGTTACGCGAGTTCGCGCCAATGCGCAAGAAAGCCTATCCCCGCCAGTTGGCAAGGTATTCAAGCAAATAGATTTGGAAAACCGATGCTGGAAAGCCCTGCTGGGGCTCAGAGCATCAGCTTGACCACGGATTGCGCGGGGTCGCGGGTCTTGCCGGCGGCACGCAGTTCGTCCAGATAGTCATTCCACAGATCTTCCTGACGAACGGCGAGCTGGTAGAGGTATTCCCAGGTGAACAGACCGCTGTCGTGGCCATCGTCGAAGGTCAATTTGAGTGCGTATTGCCCGGCAGGTTCGATCTTGGTCAGGCCGACTCCGAGTTTGCCGAACTGCAGGATCGGCTTGCCGTGGCCCTGCACTTCGGCCGAAGGCGAGTGCACTCGCAGGAATTCGGCGGGCAGGGTGTAGGACTCCCCCGTGCCGTATTGCAGGGTGAGGGTTTTCGAGGCTTTGTGCAGGTTGATGGCGGTGGGGAGGTTGGTCATGGCCAGGGGCTCTTGGGCAGCTGCAAGCTGCAAGCTACAAGTATTCAGCTTATAGCTTGCCGCTTGCCGCTGCTCTACAGTATGTAGCGCGACAGATCTTCGTTTTCCGCCAGCTCGCCCAAGTGGCTGTTGACGTAGTCGGCATCAATGCGGATCGGCGTTTCGCTGTGGGCGCTGGCCAGGTCGCCGGCACTGAACGAGACTTCCTCCAGCAAGCGCTCCAGCAGCGTGTGCAAGCGACGGGCACCGATATTCTCGGTCTTCTCGTTGACCTGCCAGGCGATCTGGGCAAGGCGCTTGATGCCTTCCGGGGCGAACTCGATATGCAGGCCTTCGGTCTTGAGCAGTGCCACATATTGCTCGGTCAGCGACGCGTGCGGTTCGCTGAGGATGCGCTCGAAATCTTCCGGGCTCAGGGCCTTGAGCTCGACGCGGATCGGCAGCCGGCCTTGCAGCTCGGGCACCAGGTCGCTCGGCTTGCTCAGGTGGAACGCGCCCGAGGCGATGAACAGGATGTGGTCGGTCTTGACCATGCCCAGCTTGGTATTCACCGTGCAGCCTTCGATCAACGGCAGCAAGTCGCGCTGCACGCCTTCGCGGGACACATCGGCGCCGCCGACATTGCCGCGCTTGGTGACTTTGTCGATCTCGTCGATGAACACGATGCCGTGCTGTTCCACCGCTTCGAGGGCTGCGGCCTTGAGCTCTTCTTCGTTGACCAGGCGCCCGGCTTCTTCTTCACGCACCAGCTTGAGCGCTTCCTTGACCTTGAGCTTGCGGCTCTTGCGTTTGCCCTTGCCCATGTTGGCGAACAGGCTCTGCAGCTGGTTGGTCATCTCTTCCATGCCTGGCGGCGCAGAAATATCGACGCCAGCCATCTCGGCCACTTCGATCTCGATTTCCTTGTCGTCCAGCTGGCCTTCGCGCAGGCGCTTGCGGAACAGCTGGCGCGTGTTTGAATCGCTCGCCGGGGCTTCTTCGCTGAAGCTGCCGCGGGCCTGTGGCAGCAGCGCGTCAAGGATGCGTTCCTCGGCGGCGTCTTCGGCGCGATGGCGGACCTTGACGATTTCCTGCTCGCGCAGCAGCTTGAGGGCGGCATCGGCCAGATCGCGGATGATCGACTCGACATCACGGCCGACGTAGCCGACTTCAGTGAACTTGGTCGCTTCGACCTTGATGAACGGGGCGTTGGCCAGCTTGGCCAGGCGCCGGGCGATTTCGGTCTTGCCGACGCCGGTCGGGCCGATCATCAGGATGTTCTTGGGCGTCACTTCGACGCGCAGCTCTTCAGGCAGCTGCATGCGGCGCCAGCGGTTGCGCAGGGCGATGGCGACGGCGCGCTTGGCATCGTCCTGGCCGATGATATGGCGGTTGAGTTCGTGGACGATTTCGCGGGGGGTCATGGACATGGCGTGTGTCGGTCTCGGCAAGGTTCAGTGTGGTTCGATCCTGAGGGAGCGTCCCTGACTGATCACTCGGCGAGATCCTGCTCCTCGATGGTCAGGTTGTGGTTGGTGAACACGCAGATGTCGCCGGCGATACCGAGGGCGGTTTCGGCGATTTCCCGTGCACCCAGGTCGGTTTTCATCAGCAGGGCGCGAGCAGCCGCCTGGGCGTAGGCGCCGCCGGAGCCCATGGCGATCAGGCCGTCTTCAGGTTCGACGACATCGCCGTTACCGGTAATGATCAGCGAGGCATCCTTGTTGGCCACGGCGAGCATGGCTTCGAGGCGGCTCAGGGAGCGGTCGGTGCGCCATTCCTTGGCCAGTTCGACAGCGGCGCGCACGAGATGGCCCTGGTGTTTTTCGAGCTGGCTTTCGAAGCGCTCGAAGAGGGTGAAGGCGTCGGCGGTGGCGCCAGCGAAACCCGCGATGACTTGACCGTGGTACAGGCGACGGACCTTTTTGGCGTTGCCTTTCATCACGGTATTACCGAGGGAAACCTGGCCGTCGCCGCCCATGACGACTTTGCCGTGACGGCGGACTGAAACGATGGTGGTCAAGGGAGAGTCTCCACGCAGCGGGGCGAAAATGCCCTGATGGAAACTCATATGGGGGTGTGAGGGGGGATTTCAAGCTTTGGCGGTGACGGGTTTCATCCGGGATGTGTGGCGTTCTCACAGGCCTCTTCGCGGGCAAGCCTTGCTCCCACAGGTGTACCACTCGATTCTGTGGGAGCGAGGCTTGCCCGCGAAGGGGCCGTTCGAAGCGCTGACTACTGCCGCGTCTGACGCTGCTGCAGCAACAGATTGTTGAAACCGCTGCCCGCCAGTTGCTTCTGCGCGGTGGTGAGCTGCTCGCGGTTGCTGAACGGCCCGACCAGCACGCGGTACCAGGTATCGTCCTTGACCGTGCCGGACTCGACGTTCACTCCCTGGCCTAGCAGCAGAATCTGCGCCCGCACTTTGTCGGCGTCGGTCTTGTTGCGGAACGAGCCAGCCTGCAGGAAGAACTGCGTGGTCGCAGCCGGCTTGACGATCGCAGGTGCTGGCGGCGGCGTTTGCCCGCTCAGCGCCGCCTGGGCGCGGGCGGTGTCGATCTTCGCCGCTTCAGCCGGAGTGACCGGCGGTTGTGCTGGCACCGGCGGAGTTTTCTCCGGCACGGCATCAGGCGGCACGATGACCTCCGATTCAGGCAGCAGCGTGTAGAAGTCGTACTTGGGCTTGACCGGCACCTGCGGGCTGGGAGGCGTCTTGTTGGCTTCGAGGATTTTCGCCGCCTTGGCTTCTTCGCGGCTGCGCTTGACGTCTTCCTTGCCTGGTTCGAGCTTCATCAGGAAGACGACGAACGCACCCACCGTGAGGCCGATGGCCATCCACAGCCATCCGGGGATGGGCTTCTTCGCTGGAGCGGAATTGCGGCTGGCGCCACGCTTGGGAGCAGGTTTTTTCTTGGCGGCCAACTTACATTCGCTCCAGTGTATCCAGGCCCAGCAGTTGCAGGCCTTGTTTCAGGGTACGACCGGCCAGAGCGGCCAGCAGCAGACGGCTGTTTTGTTGTTCCGGGCTGTCGGCGGTCAGGATCGGGCAGTTTTCGTAGAAGCTCGAGAACAGCTGGGCAATGTCATACAGGTAGGCGCACAGCACGTGTGGCGTGCCTTTTTCGCCGACGTTGTTCAGCACCTCGCCGAACTGTGCCAGCCGCGCGGCCAGTTCCTGCTCGTGCGGGGCATCGAGGTTTATCTGCCCGCCGACTTCGTCGAAACCCTTGCCCAGCTTGCGGAACACCCCGGCCACGCGTGTATAGGCATACAGCAGGTAGGGCGCGGTGTTGCCTTCGAAGTTGAGCATCTGGTCGAAGTTGAAGCTGTAGTCGCTGGTGCGGTGCTTGGACAGGTCGGCGTATTTGACGGCGCCGATGCCCACCACCTTGGCGATGGCGCGCAGGTCGGCTTCGGCGGCCTCGGGGTTCTTTTCCTTGACCAGGCTGTAGGCACGCTCCTGGGCTTCGGTCAGCAGGTCGACCAGCTTCACGGTGCCGCCGTCACGGGTCTTGAACGGGCGGCCGTCGGCGCCGTTCATGGTGCCGAAGCCCATGTGTTCGGCCTGCATGCCGTTGCTGATGAAGTCAGCGCGGCGGGCGACTTCGAACACTTGCTGGAAGTGCAGGGCCTGGCGCTGGTCGACGAAATACAGAGCTCGATCGGCCTTGAGCACGTTGCTGCGATAGCGCACGGCTGCCAGGTCCGTGGTGGCATAGAGATAACCACCGTCGGCCTTGACAATGATCACCGGCAGCGGCTCGTCGTCGGCGGTCTTGAATTCTTCGAGGAACACGCACTGGGCACCATTGCTCTCGACCAGCAGGCCCTTGGCCTTGAGGTCGTTGACCACGTTGATCAGGTCGTCGTTGTAGGCGCTTTCGCCCATTACGTCGGCCATGGTCAATTTGACATTGAGCTGTTCGTAGATCTCCTGACAGTGGGACAGGGATATCTGGCGAAAGCGCCCCCACAGTTCCAGGCATTCGGCATCGCCAGCCTGCAGCTTGACCACCAGGCTGCGGGCGCGATCGGCGAACTCTGGGGATTCGTCGAAGCGCTTCTTGGCGGCGCGGTAGAAGTTTTCAAGGTCCGACAGCTCATTGCTGGTGATCGGATTTTCCTGCAGGTACGCCATCAACATGCCGAACTGAGTGCCCCAGTCGCCCACGTGGTTCTGGCGAATCACCGTGTCGCCGAGGAACTCCAGGACCCGTGCCACGCCGTCACCGATGATGGTGGAGCGCAGGTGGCCGACGTGCATCTCTTTGGCCAGGTTGGGGGCGGAGAGGTCGACCACTACACGTTGCGCAGCACCTGGCTTGCTGACGCCCAGCTTGGGGTCGGCCAGCGCGGCGTCAAGGCGGCCAGCCAGCGCCTGGGTGTTCTGGAAGAAGTTGAGAAAGCCCGGGCCAGCGATTTCAGCCTTGCTGATCTGCGGATCGGCGGGCAACGCCTGGATGATCTTTTCTGCCAGGTCGCGGGGCTTCATGCCGGCGGGTTTGGCCAGCATCATGGCGATGTTGCTGGCGAAGTCGCCGTGGGTCTTGTCGCGCGCGTTCTCCACCTGGATCGCCGGCGTCAGCCCTTCAGGCAAGACACCTTCTTTGACGAGATGGGTCAGGGCTTGTTGGATCAGCTGGCGGATGGTGTCTTTCATGGTTCTCTCAATCGACCGCGGCACGGTCGCGCCCAAAGAGCGCAGGTGGAAAAATCGGCCATTATCCGTTGCCGGGGCGAGCTTGCCAACCTTGGGTTTTAGCGAGAGGTTAATCCCTGTGAGAGCTTGGGTGTTGGGCGGCAAGATTTATGGCAGGGCTTTATGCGGGCGGTGGCGCTGATGGCCCCTCGCGGGCAAGCCTTGCTCCTACAGGACGACTGAGATCTGCCGACTCTGTGGGAGCAAAGCTTGCTCGTGTAGAGGCCGGCCGGATCAATAGAGATCGACAGGGTCCACATCCAGCGACCAGCGCACCTGACGGCCGCTGGGCATCTGCTCCAGTTGCAGCATCCAGGCGTTGAGCAGGCGGTGCAGTTGCGCGCGGGCGCTGGCCTGGACCAGCAATTGCGCGCGATAGCGCCCGGCGCGGCGTTCCATGGGTGCCGGCACCGGGCCCAGCAGCTCGATGCTGTTCGGGCCCATCTGCGCCAGCAGTTGTTCGGCGGCGCTGCAAGCTTCATCGAGGAAGCCTTCGGCTTGGCCCGGCTTGTGTGCCTCGGCCCGCAACAGCGCCAGGTGCGAGAAGGGTGGCAGGCCGGCAGCGCGCCGCTCGCTGATGGCCTGTTCGGCAAAAGCGAAATAGCCTTGCTCGGTCAATTGCACCAATAAAGGATGCTCGGCCAGGTGGGTCTGAATGATCACTTTGCCCGGCTCTTCGGCGCGCCCGGCACGCCCGGCGACCTGCACGATCAACTGGGCCATGCGCTCGCTGGCGCGAAAATCCCCGGAAAAAAGGCCGCCGTCGGCATCCAGGATCGACACCAGCGTTACCCGCGGAAAGTGATGCCCTTTGGCAAGCATCTGCGTGCCGACGAGGATGCACGGCTGGCCGCGCTGGATGGTCGCGAACAGCTGGTTCATTGCGTCCTTGCGCGAGGTGCTGTCACGGTCGACACGCAACACCGGGTAGTCGGGAAACAGCGTGGTCAGGCGCTCTTCGGCCCGCTCGGTACCGGCACCGACCGGGCGCAGGTCCTTGGTGCCGCATTTCGGGCACTGGCGCGGCACGCGCTCGACATGGCCGCAGTGGTGGCAGCGCAGCTCGCCGGAGCGCTGGTGTACCGTGGTGCGGGCGTCGCAGCGCGGGCATTCGGACAGCCAGCCGCAATCGTGGCACAGCAGGGTGGGTGCGAAGCCGCGGCGGTTGAGGAACACCAGTACCTGCTGGCCTCGCTCCAGTGTCTGGCCAATGGCCTGCTGCATGGGGCCACTGATGCCGCTGTCCAGGGGGCGGCTCTTGACGTCCAGGCGCATGAATTTCGGTTGCTGGGCGCCGCCGGCGCGGTGTTCCAGGCGCAGCAGGCCATAGCGGCCGGTGTAGGCGTTGTGCAGGCTTTCGAGCGACGGCGTGGCCGATCCCAGGAGGATCGGGATGTTTTCCTGGCGGGCGCGCACCAGGGCCAGGTCGCGGGCGTGGTAGCGCAGGCCTTCCTGCTGTTTATAGGAGCCGTCGTGTTCTTCATCGATGATGATCAGGCCCGGATTCTTCATCGGCGTGAACAGCGCCGAGCGGGTGCCGATGATGATATCGGCCTCGCCATCGCGGGCGGCCAGCCAGGCGTCCAGACGCTCGCGATCGTTGACGGCCGAGTGCAGCAAGGCGATGCGGGCATTGAAGCGTTGTTCGAAACGCGCGAGGGTCTGTGGCCCGAGGTTGATTTCCGGGATCAGCACCAGCGCTTGCTTGCCGGCCTCCAGGGTCTCGCGGATCAGTTGCAGGTAGACCTCGGTCTTGCCGCTGCCGGTGACCCCGGCCAGGAGGAAGGCGTGGAAACTGTCGAAGCCGGCACGCACCGCTTCGAAGGCGGCGCGTTGTTCGCTGTTGAGGGGCAACTCCGGCTGCGCCAGCCAGCGGTCATGGCGCTCGCCCGGCGCGTGGCGGCGCACTTCGACGGTAACCAGCGCCTTGGCCAGCAGCAGGTCAAGGCTGTCCTTGCTCAGTTGCAGCTTGCTCAATAGTTGATGGGCGACGCCGTGGGGATGCTGGGCCAGGGTGGTCAGGGCTTCACGCTGCCGGGGCGCACGGGCGATGCGCGGGTCATCGAGGCTCGCGCCGGGGGCGATCTGCCAGAAGCGCTCCTGGCGGGTTTCGGCGGGCTCGCCCTGGCGCAGTAGCACGGGCAGCGCCCAACTGAGGGTATCGCCCAGGCCGTGCTGATAGTACTGCGCGGTCCATAGGCACAGCTTGAACATGGACTCGGGGATAGGGCTGACCGGGTCGAGCAGGGCGCTGGCGGGGCGCAATTTGTCCAGCGGCACGTCGGTGTGGTCGGTGACCTCGATCAGCACGCCGATCATCTCCCGACGCCCGAACGGCACCCGCAGGCGCATGCCGGCTTGCAGCTGGGTCGCATCGACCCCGGCCGGCGCGCGATAGTCGAACAGGCGTCGCAGCGGCGAGGGCAGGGCGAGGCGCAGGATGACGTCGGGCACGCGGTAGGTTCTCGGTAAGCGATGCTGCAGGGCTTTTGTGGGAGCGGGCTTTGCCTGCGAAGCTGTGTACCCGGTGTTTGGCCGAATGCGCAGTGGCTGTCAGGCCTCTTCGCGGGCAGCGCCCGCTCCCCCATTGAATGCGGTGGAGGCAGATGCTAGCAGACGACCATCGGTAAGCGCGATAACTTGCGTCCATCGCAATGTCTGGTAATATGCGCGGCCTAATTGCGTGCGGTATTCAACAATAGTGTTGAGTGGCGGCATGCCTAGCCCGAGGAAGTAGCCATGAAAGCTGATATTCATCCAGCGTACGAAGCCATTGACGCCACCTGCTCCTGCGGTAACGTCATCAAGACCCGATCCACTCTGTGCAAGCCACTGAGCCTGGACGTCTGCTCCGAATGCCACCCGTTCTACACCGGTAAGCAGAAGACTCTGGACATCGGCGGCCGCGTCGATCGCTTCAAGCAGCGTTTTGCTGGTTTCGGCGCTCCAAAAGCCAAATAAGGCTTTTGGCACTGGCAAACCCTCGAGGTGTGCCAGGCTGAAAAAAAGGCGTCCTTCGGGGCGCCTTTTTTATGTCTGGGATTCAGGTGTTGGCAGGGTCGACGCCTTCGCGGGCAAGCCTTGCTCCCGCAGCCGATTGGGGGCAAAGCTTGTCCGTAATGGGGCCAGTGGCAGCACCACAAGCCTGGCCAATTAAGCCTAAGGTCTTAGCTCGCGGTCCTTGACACTAAGTGACCGGCCAGTCTTGTCGGGCCTTTCCTTCGCGCGTATCCTCGGCGGTCCGTCAAGATCAACAGCACAAGCGGAACGCCACCATGTCAGATTTGAAAACTGCCGCTCTCGAATACCACGCCACTCCACGTCCAGGTAAGCTGAGCGTCGAAATCACCAAAGCCACTGCCACCGCTCGCGACCTGTCGCTGGCGTACAGCCCTGGTGTAGCCGAGCCTGTCCGTGAAATCGCGCGTGACCCAGAGCTGGCCTACAAATACACCGGCAAGGGCAACCTGGTCGCGGTGATTTCCGATGGCACCGCTATCCTCGGCCTGGGCAACCTCGGCCCGCTGGCGTCCAAGCCAGTCATGGAAGGCAAGGGTGTGCTGTTCAAGCGTTTCGCTGGCATCGACGTTTTCGACATTGAAGTGGATTCCGAAAGCCCGCAAGCCTTCATCGACACCGTCAAGCGTATCTCCATCACCTTCGGTGGCATCAACCTTGAAGACATCAAGGCACCAGAGTGCTTCGAGATCGAGCGCGCCCTGATCGAACAGTGCGACATCCCGGTTTTCCACGATGACCAGCACGGCACCGCGATCGTTACCGCGGCCGGCATGATCAATGCCCTGGAAATCGCCGGCAAGACCCTCGAAGACGCGAAAATCGTCTGCCTGGGTGCTGGTGCAGCTGCCATCTCCTGCATGAAGCTGCTGGTGAGCATGGGCGCGCGCATCGAAAACATCTTCATGATCGATCGCAGCGGCGTGATCCACTCTGGCCGTGACGACCTGAACCAGTACAAGGCTGTGTTCGCTCACGCCACCGACAAGCGCACCCTGGCTGATGCTCTGCAAGGTGCTGACGTGTTCGTCGGCCTGTCCGGTCCGAACCTGTTGAGCGCTGAAGGCCTGAAGACCATGGCTGCCAACCCGATCGTGTTCGCCTGCTCGAACCCTGATCCGGAAATCTCGCCAGAGCTGGCGCATGCCACCCGTGATGACGTGATCATGGCCACTGGTCGTTCGGACTACCCGAACCAGGTCAACAACGTGCTGGGCTTCCCGTTCATCTTCCGTGGTGCGCTGGACGTGCGCGCCAAGCGCATCAACGAGGAAATGAAAGTCGCCGCCGCCAACGCCCTGCGCGAACTGGCCAAGCTGCCGGTGCCTCAGGAAGTGTGCGACGCCTACGGCGGCATCAAGCTGGAATTCGGTCGTGACTACATCATTCCGAAGCCAATGGATGCGCGCCTGATCACCCTGATCTCCGACGCTGTGGCCAAAGCCGCGATCGAGACCGGTGTGGCCACCTTGCCGTACCCGAAAAACTACCCGCTCAAAAGCGTGGATGACGTGTTCAACGGCTAAGCCGTTGTAGCGCTACAACAAAAAGCCCCGGCTCGTGAGAGTCGGGGCTTTTTGTTGTCTGGCGGTGTGCTTTCGGGCCTCTTCGCGAGCAAGCTCTGCTCCCACAGGTAGGAGCAAGGCTTGCCCGCGAAGAGGCCGGCATGCCTTGCACGGATCTTGAAACAGATCGGCCGGCAGCGGGCTGTCTCCCCCAGGTCCAGAGTCGTACAGCTGTGGGAGCAAGGCTTGCCCGCGAAGAGGCCGGCATGCCTTGCAAGGATCTTAAAACAGATTGGCCGGCAGCGGGCTGTCTGTCACAGGTCCAGAGTCGTACAGCTGTGGGAGCAAGGCTTGCCCGCGAAGAGGCCGGCATGCCTTGCACGGATCTTGAAACAGATCGGCCGGCAGCGGGCTGTCTCCCACAGTTCCAGAGTCGTACAGCTGTGGGAGCAAGGCTTGCCCGCGAAGAGGCCGGCATGCCTTGCACGGATCTTAAAACAGATCGATCGGCGCGGACTCGTCGGCCGGCAGTGGGCTGCCTGGCGCCTGGCCGTTGCCCAACTCGCTGTTCGACGGCGGGCTGTCCTCGCTCTTGAACAGTTCGAAGTACGCATCCGGGGTGCCCGGGCTGGCGGCGCGACCGCTGACCGGGTCGACCCGCAGACTGACGATGCCTTCCGGTTCCGGTTGGGTGTGCGCCGGCTTGCCCTTGAGCGCCGCGCCCATGTAGTCCATCCAGATCGGCAGCGCCACGGTGCCGCCGAATTCCCGGCGGCCCAGGGTTTCCGGTTGGTCGAAGCCGGTCCACACGGTGGTCATGTAATCGCCGTTGTAGCCGGAGAACCAGGCGTCCTTGGAGTCGTTGGTGGTGCCCGTCTTGCCGGCGATGTCCGGACGGTTCATCGACAAGGCGCGGCGACCGGTGCCACGCTTGATCACGTCTTCGAGCATGCTGGTGAGGATGTACGTGGTGCGTCCATCGACGATCCGCGGTGCGATGATCGGTGCGCTAGGCGCGGCAGGTACCGCAGGTGCTACGGTCGCCGGGCTGGTATCACTGGTGATCAGCTTGGTGGCGGCTGGGTCCGGAGCCGGGATAGCGTTGGCGTCGGCCAGTTCCGGGTCGGCCTGGCCTTCGTCTGGCGGTACGGTGGCCGGATTGGCGGTGAACAATACGTCGCCGGTGCGGCTTTCGATCTGCTGGATCAGATACGGCGACACCTTGAAGCCACCGTTGGCGAAGCTGCTCCAGCCAGTGGCGATCTCCATCGGCGTCAAGGTGGCGGTGCCCAGAGCCAGCGACAGGTTGCGCGGCAGGTCCTGCTTGTTGAAGCCGAAGCGAGAAATGTAGTTGATCGCGTTCTCGACGCCGAGGCTCTGCAGCACGCGGATCGACACCAGGTTGCGGGACTTGTACAGGGCTTCGCGCAGGCGGATCGGGCCGAGGAAAGTGTTGGTGTCGTTCTTCGGGCGCCAGACCTTGTCTACCGATTCATCGACGAACACGATCGGCGCATCGTTGACCAGGGTCGCTGGTGTATAGCCGCTGTCGAGCGCCGCGCTATAGATGAACGGCTTGAAGCTCGAACCCGGCTGACGCTTGGCCTGCATCGCGCGGTTGTAGTTGCTTTGCTCGAAGGCGAAGCCGCCCACCAACGCGCGGATGGCGCCGTTGTGCGGATCCAGCGAGACCAGCGCGCTCTGGATGGTAGGGACTTGCGAGAAGGCAAGGCTGCCGTTTTCTTGACGCAGCACGCGGATCAGGTCGCCGACCTGTGCGACATCCGAAGGTTGGCTCGGCACGCGCCCGACACTGTTGGTATTAAGGAACGGTCGGGCCCATTTCATGGTGTCCCAGCTCACCTGTTCATCCTTGCCTTCGCGGGTCAGAACGGTGATGCCGGTCTTGTCGACCTGGGTGACGATCGCCGGGTCCAGCGAGTTGAGGGTGCGCTGCTTGCCCAGTTCGGTCAGCCAGGCGTCACGGGTCTTGCCGGGCAGACGCGATTCCGGGCCGCGGTAGCCGTGGCGCTTGTCGTACTCGATCAGGCCGTCGCGTACTGCGTTGTTGGCCGAGTCCTGGAGGTCGCTGGGCACCGTGGTGGTGACCCTGAAACCCTCGGTGTAGGCGTCTGCGCCGTAGCGACCGACCATTTCGGCGCGGGCCATTTCGGCGATGTAGGGGGCGTTCACTTCTGGCGTCGGCACGTGATAGCTGGCGTTGATCGGCTCGGCCAGGGCGCTCTGGTAGCTGGCTTCGTCGATCTTGCCCAGCTTGTACATGCGTCCCAGGATCCAGTCGCGGCGCTCCTTGGCGCGCACCGGGTTGGCCAGCGGATTGAAGCGCGATGGCGCCTTTGGCAAACCGGCGATCATTGCCATCTGCGCCAGACTTACGTCGCGGATCGATTTGCCGTAATACACCTGTGCGGCGGCTTCGATGCCGTAGGCGCGGTTGCCGAGGTAGATTTTGTTGACGTAGAGCTCGAGAATTTCGTCTTTGCTCAGTTGGCGCTCAATTTGCAAGGCGAGAAGAATCTCGTTGCTTTTGCGCGAGAAGCTACGCTCGCTGCTGAGGAAGTAGTTTTTTGCCACCTGCATGGTGATCGTACTGCCGCCGGTCTGAATGTGACCGGTGCGCACCAGTTGTCCCGCGGCACGAACCAGGCCGCTGGGATCGACCCCGTAGTGGTTTTCGAAGTTGTCGTCTTCGGCAGACAGCAGGGCCTGGATGAAGTGGGGCGGAATGTCCGAGAACTTGATGGGAGAACGGCGCATTTCGCCGAATTCAGCGATCAGTTTGCCGTCGCTGCTATAGATACGCAGGGGTATTTGCAATTGGACACTTTTCAGCATCTCGACGGACGGCAGGCCCGGGCTAAGATAGAGGTAGGCGCCGCTCAGACCGAGCGCAAGCCCGCAGAACACACCGAGGAAAGACCAGCATAAAAACTTCAGCAGGCGTATCAAGGCTTTTGGATTTCCAGATAAAAGAATGAGTTAAGCGCAAACGGGTAAAAACGGGCAAAAAGCGCTGCGCATTATAAGCATTTTTCGACACCAAGCGTCATTTGCGCTTCTGTCAAGACTGCTATTAAATGCATCGAATCCACAATGGTCCGTAAGTCACGGATAGTACTAGGGAAACGGTTGTGCTAGGACTCTTCAGCAAGAAAGCTAGTTCGCTTCTGGGGATCGATATCAGCTCCACCTCGGTCAAGCTTCTGGAACTGAGCCGTTCGGGCGGTCGGTACCGGGTCGAGGCGTATGCCGTTGAACCCTTGCCAGCGAACGCTGTGGTGGAAAAAAACATCGCCGAGCTCGAAGGGGTCGGGCAAGCCTTGTCACGGGTGCTGGTAAAGGCGCGCACGGGCACCAAAGGTGTGGCCGTGGCCGTGGCCGGCTCGGCGGTCATCACCAAGACCATCGAGATGGATGCCGGGCTGTCCGACGACGAGATGGAAAACCAGCTCAAGGTCGAGGCCGACCAGTACATTCCCTATCCCCTTGAAGAAGTAGCCATCGATTTCGAAGTGCAGGGCTATTCGGTGCGCAATCCCGAGCGCGTCGAAGTGCTGCTGGCCGCCTGCCGCAAAGAGAACGTCGAGGTGCGTGAAGCGGCCCTGGCGCTGGCGGGCTTGAGCGCCAAGGTGATCGACGTCGAAGCCTACGCGCTGGAGCGCGCCTATGGCCTGTTGGCCGCGCAACTCGGCCAGGGCGACGATACCTCGCTGACCGTGGCGGTGATGGACATCGGCGCCACCATGACCACCCTCAGCGTGCTGCACAACGGCCGCATCATCTATACCCGCGAGCAGCTGTTCGGCGGCCGCCAGTTGACCGAGGAGATCCAGCGCCGCTATGGCCTGACCGTCGAAGAGGCGGGGCTGGCCAAGAAGCAGGGCGGCCTGCCGGACGACTACGTCGCCGAAGTGTTGCAGCCGTTCAAGGACGCCGTGGTGCAGCAGGTATCGCGTTCACTGCAGTTCTTCTTTGCTGCTGGTCAGTTCAATGATGTCGACTACATCATGCTGGCCGGGGGGACTTCTTCGATCGCCGGCCTCGATCAACTGATTCAACAGCGTCTGGGCACACCGACGCTGGTTGCCAATCCGTTCGCCGACATGGCCCTGAGCAGCAAGGTCAATGCCGGTGCGCTGGCCAGTGATGCGCCGGCGCTGATGATCGCCTGCGGGTTGGCGTTGAGGAGCTTTGACTGATGGCGCAGATCAACCTCCTGCCGTGGCGCGAGCAACTTCGCGAAGAGCGTAAAAAGCGTTTCCTGACCATTCTGGCCGTGGTCGTGGTAGCCGGGATCGGCATCATCCTGCTCGCGGCCCAGTACTACAGCGGTGCCATCAGCGCCCAGACTGCCCGCGATGACTATCTGAAGAAAGAAATCGCCGTGCTCGACGCCCGCATCTCGCAGATCAGCGAGCTGCAGAATCGTCGCAAGCAGCTGATCGCGCGGATGAAGACCATCCAGGACCTGCAGGGCAATCGGCCGATCATCGGTCGGGTGTTCGATCAACTGGCCCGTACCTTGCCCGATGGCGTGTATTTCACCGAAGTGAAAATGGGTGGACAGACCATCGCCATTACCGGTTCTGCGGAATCGAACAACAAGGTTTCCGAGCTGATGCGCAATCTGGACGGTTCGCCGTGGCTCGGCAGCGCGGCGCTGACCGAGGTCAAGGCCAAGGCCGCTGGTGATCCTGATCAGAACAACGTCTTCCAGTTGACGGTGCAGCAGATCCATCCCGCTACCGAGGGGGACAACATCAAATGAATACTCCTCAGTGGATCGTCAATCTGCGCAAGGTCGAGCTCAGCGAGCTCGATATCAACAACATCGGCTCCTGGCCGGTGGCGATCAAGACCATCATCGCCTCCGTGCTGATGATTCTGTTGCTGGGGCTGGGTTACAACTTCTATATCCTCGACATGGAAAACCAGCTCGAAGCCAAGGTGGCAGAGGAAGAAACCCTCAAGCAGCAGTACAGTGCCAAGGCATTCAAGGCGGCCAATCTCGAGGCCTACATCGAGCAGATGAAGGAAATGGAAACCTCCTTCGGCGCCATGCTGCGCCAATTGCCCAGCGACACCGAAGTGCCCGGCTTGCTCGAAGACATCACCCGAACCGGCCTGGGGGCGGGGTTGGAATTCGAAGAGATCAAATTGCTGCCGGAAGTCACCCAGCAGTTTTACATCGAGTTGCCGATACAGATTACGGTCACCGGCAACTACCACGACCTGGCGACATTCGTCAGTGGCGTGGCCAGCCTGCCGCGGATCGTCACCCTGCATGACTTCGACGTCAAACCCGCTACCGAAGGCGATACCTCGCAATTGCGCATGAGTATCCTGGCCAAGACTTACCGCTACAACGACCGGGGGCTGGACAAATGAGGGTGTTGTCCGGGCTGTGCCTGGTGCTCTTCACGTTGCTGTTGGCGGGATGCGGTGACTCTGGCGACTTTGCCGACCTGAAGGCCTTCATGGCCCAGGTCAAGGCAAAGCCTCAGGGCAATATCGAGCCGATCCCGCGGTTTGCCCCGTATCAGGCGTTTGCCTATGAGGCGTCGGCGTTGCGCAGTCCGTTCCAGCCACCGGTCAAGGTCGATCTGGTGCATCGAGAAAAGGGCTCCAAACTGCTCAAACCGGACCCTAACCGGGTCAAGCAGTTTCTCGAAGGCTTCAATATCGAACAGTTCGAGATGGTGGGTACGCTGTCCAATGACAGCGGGTCTTTCGCACTGATTTCCGGTGCCGGCGGGGTGCATCGGGTCAAGGTCGGCGACTACCTGGGCCGTAACGACGGAAAGATTGTTTCCATCAGCGATTCACAGATCGACGTGGTCGAGATCGTGCCTGATGGAGAGGGAGGGTGGCTCGAGCGGCCACGTAGCATTTCCCTTAAAGAACGCTCGTAAATGGGCCTGGTCAAGCAAGCACAGTGGAACTCGATAATGAATAGGTTTTTTTCCGCGCTGGGCGTTTCGCTATGGATGGCAGTGTGCGCGCCCGCGCTGATGGCGGCGACCCTGAAGACTCTCGATGTCGCGGCGTTGCCAGGCGATCGCATCGAGCTCAAGCTAGGTTTCGATGCCCCTGTGCCTGCGCCCCGTGGCTACACCACCGACCAGCCGGCGCGCATCGCCCTGGATCTGCCTGGCGTGACCAACCAGGTGGCCAGCCGCAGCCGTGACCTGGGTGTGGGTAACGCTCGCAGCCTGGTGGTGGTCGAGACCAAGGACCGCACCCGTATCATTGTCAACCTCACCACGCTGGCCCCTTACAGTACGCGGGTCGAAGGCAACAACCTGTACGTGCTGGTCGGTCAGGGCGCCGCCGCACTGCAGGGCAAGCAGGGAGGCTCCGCGCCCCTCGCTCCACCCCCGGTGAGCCGCAATGCCGCCGTCACTGCTGCAGCCCCGTCGCGGCCCTTCGTGCCGGCCGTTGCTGGCAGAGCGATTCGCAATGTCGATTTCCAGCGCGGCGAGCTGGGTGAAGGCAATGTGGTCATCGACCTCAGCGACCCGACCATCAGCCCTGACATCCAGGAGCAGGGCGGCAAGATCGTCGTCAGCTTCGCCAAGACCGCCCTGCCTGATCCGCTGCGTGTACGCCTGGACGTGAAGGACTTCGCCACGCCGGTGCAGTTCGTCAACTCCTCGGCGGCAGGCGACAAGGCGCAGATCGCCATCGAGCCGAGCGGTGCCTACGAATATTCCACCTACCAGACCGACAACCGTCTGACCGTCAGTGTGCGGCCGTTGACCAATGACGATCAGCAGCGCCGTAACGCCGAGCGTTTCGTCTACAGCGGCAAGAAGCTGTCGTTGAATTTCCAGGACATTGATGTGCGCTCGGTGCTGCAGCTGATCGCCGACTTCACCGATCTCAATCTGGTCGCCAGCGACACGGTGCAGGGTGGTATCACCCTGCGCCTGCAGAACGTGCCGTGGGATCAGGCGCTGGACTTGGTGCTCAAGACCAAGGGCCTGGACAAGCGCAAGGTGGGCAACGTGCTGCTGGTCGCGCCGGCGGACGAGATCGCCGCTCGCGAGCGTCAGGAGCTTGAATCCCAGCGTCAATTGCAGGAACTGGCACCGCTGCGTCGCGACCTGATCCAGGTCAACTACGCCAAGGCCTCCGACATCGCCAAGCTGTTCCAGTCGGTGACCGGCAGCAAGGACAAGTCCGAGACGGCCCGTGGCTCGATCACCGTGGATGATCGGACCAACAGCATCATTGCCTATCAGACTCAGGAGAGCCTGGACGAGCTGCGCCGCATCGTCGCCCAGCTGGATATTCCGGTGCGTCAGGTGATGATCGAGGCGCGGATCGTCGAGGCCACGGTCAACTATGACAAGTCCCTGGGCGTGACCTGGGGTGGTCAGACCACCAAGGGCAAATCGACTATCTATGGTGGTCAGTCGGCGACGTCGTCCACTACCACGGCCGGGACATCCACGCCGTTCGTCGACCTGGGCGCGAGCAATGCGACCTCGGGCATCGGCATCGGCTTCCTGACCAACAACACCTTGCTCGACCTGGAGTTGAGCGCGATGGAGGCCACCGGCAACGGTGAAATCGTCTCCCAGCCCAAGGTAGTGACCTCCGATAAAGAGACCGCGAAAATCCTCAAAGGCACCGAGGTGCCTTATCAAGAGGCCAGTTCCAGCGGTGCCACCACGGTGTCGTTCAAGGAGGCCTCGCTGTCGCTGGAGGTCACTCCACAGATCACGCCCGACAACCGCATCATCATGGACGTCAAGGTCACCAAGGACGAGCCCGACTACCTCAACGAGGTCCTGGGTGTACCGCCGATCAAGAAAAACGCCGTCAACGCCAAGGTGCTGGTCAACGATGGCGAGACCATCGTGATCGGTGGGGTGTTCTCCAATACGCAAAGTAAAACCACAGCGAAGGTGCCATTTTTAGGCGATGTGCCGTATCTTGGCCGTTTTTTCCGCTCGGATACCGTGTCGGAAGCTAAATCGGAGCTGCTGGTATTCTTGACTCCGCGTATCATGAATAACCAGGCGATTGCCGTGAGTCATTGATTCTGTGCGAAATTTGATACTTGTTGGGCCGATGGGGGCAGGTAAAAGCACCATCGGCCGTTTATTGGCCAAAGAACTCAGGCTGCCATTCAAGGATTCCGACAAGGAAATCGAGCTGCGGTGCGGCGCCAATATCCCGTGGATCTTCGACAAGGAAGGCGAGGCGGGGTTTCGCGACCGCGAGCAGGCGATGCTGGCCGAGCTTTGCGATTTTGACGGCGTGGTCCTTGCGACTGGCGGCGGCGCCGTGTTGCGTCCGGAAAACCGTCAATCGCTGCATAACGGCGGTCGTGTGGTCTACCTGCACGCCTCGGTAGAGCAGCAGGTCGGCCGCACTGCCCGTGATCGCAATCGGCCACTGCTGCGCACGGCTGATCCCGCCGGTACACTGCGTGCCTTGCTCGAGATTCGCGACCCGCTGTATCGCGAAATAGCCGACCTGGTAGTCGAAACCGACGAGCGGCCGCCACGCATGGTGGTCCTGGACATTCTTGAGCGGCTACAACGTTTGCCTCCCCGCTAGCCTGTCAGCGGGGTCCAATAATTCGAGAGAGGGCGCGAGCGCCCGGCATCATGGGGTCACATGCAGACACTTAAGGTTGAACTCGGCGATCGCAGTTACCCGATCCATATTGGCGAGGGGCTGCTCGACCAACCTGAGCTGTTGGCGCCCTATATCGCGGGCCGGTCGGTGGCCATTGTTTCCAATGCCACCGTCGCGCCCCTTTACATCGAGCGCCTGACCCGTTCGCTGGCTGCCTACAAGGTGTTGCCTATCGTCTTGCCGGATGGCGAGGCGTTCAAGAACTGGGAAACCCTGCAAACCATCTTCGACGCACTGCTGACCGCGCGCCATGACCGCCGTACCACCATCATCGCCCTGGGCGGCGGTGTCGTCGGCGACATGGCTGGTTTCGCGGCGGCCTGCTATCAGCGTGGCGTGGATTTCATCCAGGTGCCCACCACATTGTTGTCCCAGGTCGACTCTTCGGTGGGTGGCAAGACCGGCATCAACCACCCGCTGGGCAAGAACATGGTCGGTGCTTTCTATCAGCCCCAGGCCGTGCTGATCGACACCGGTACGCTGCGCAGCCTGCCACCGCGCGAGCTGTCGGCCGGGCTGGCGGAAGTGATCAAGTACGGGCTGATCTGCGACGAGCCGTTCCTGACCTGGCTCGAAGCCAATGTTGATGCGCTGCGCGATATCGATGCCGAGGCGGTCACCGCCGCCATCAGGCGCTCCTGCGAGGCCAAGGCGCTGGTGGTCAACGCCGACGAGCGCGAATCCGGCGTGCGCGCCACGCTCAATCTTGGCCACACCTTTGGTCACGCCATCGAGACGCAGATGGGGTATGGTGTGTGGCTGCATGGCGAGGCCGTGGCGGCAGGTACGGTGATGGCTCTGGAAATGTCCATGCGCCTTGGCTGGATCAGCCAGCAGGATCGCGATCGCGGTATTCGCTTGATGCAGCGCGCCGGCTTGCCAGTGGTGCCGCCAGCTGAAATGACGCCCGAGCACTTCATCGAGCACATGGCAATCGACAAGAAAGTGATCGATGGCCGTTTACGTCTGGTGTTGTTGCGTCGCATCGGCGAAGCCGTAGTGACCGACGACTATCCAAAAGAAGTTCTTCAGGCAACCCTGGCTGCGGATTACCGCGCCATCGTCGCCCCGCTTTGAGGTCAATGAGAGTTCGATGACAAGTCTGCATGCCGATGAGGCCTTTCTCGGCCACTACCAATTGGACCACGATCCCTTTGCCGCCCGCGTCCCCGGCTTCAAATTCTTTCCGGCCCAGCGCAAACCGGTACTGGGGCAGTTGCATCACCTGGCGCGCTACAGCCAGCTGCTGTTGGTCGTCACCGGGCCGCACGGCAGCGGCAAGACCTTGCTGCGCCAGGCGCTGGTGGCCAGCACCAACAAGCAGTCGGTGCAAAGCGTGGTGGTTTCCGCCCGCGGCGCCGGCGATGCAGCCAGTGTCCTCAGTCAAGTCGCCGAAGCGCTCAACGTGCAGCAGGCCGATGTCACCCTGCTCCTGAGTCAGATCGTGCAACTGGCGCTGACCGGGCAGGAAGTCTACCTGCTGGTGGACGACGCGGAACAACTCGACGAATCCGCACTCGAAGCCCTGCTGGCGCTGGCGGCGGGCAACCCCGAGGGGCGTCCGCACGTGTTCCTGTTCGGCGAGCCGTCACTGCTGGCGCGCCTTGATGGCCTGGGTCATGAGCAGGAACGCTTCCACGTCATCGAGCTGGAACCGTACACCGAAGAGGAAACGCGCGAGTATCTCGCCCTGCGCCTCGAAGGGGCCGGGCAGGGGATCGCGCTGTTCACCAATGATCAGATCGCCGATATTCACGAGCAGTCCGAAGGCTGGCCGGGGTTGATCAATCAGGTCGCCCGCGACTCGATGATCGAGGCGATGATAGCCAGCCGCTCGGCGGTCAAGCGTCCATCCATGGGGTTCAAGATGTCGAAAAAACACGTACTGGCGTTCGCTGGGGTCGTTGTGGCCGCAGTCGCGGCGGCAGTCCTGCTTCCAGGTCACAAGGCGTCTACCGACGGCACCGCTCCGGCGCAGCAGGCGCAATTGCCGCTGGGTCAGGGTCAGCCAGGCACCGCCAAATCCAACCAGGACGGCAGCCCGGCGGTCGAGTTTGCCGGTAATTCCCAGCCAATGCCGTTGCCGATGAATGGCCAGCCAGTTGTCCGTGGTCCGCTGTCCGAGGCGACCGGTTCGGGCGATGCCGATGGTGAAGATGGGGCTCCCGCACCCGCAACCGCACCGACTGGGCCGACCAGCAGCTTCACGCCACCGACCGTGACCACCACCGCACCGCCTGTCGGCATTCCGGCTGGCCCGGCCGCTACCCAGGTGCCGGTACCTGCCCAGGCCAAGCCCGCCCCTGCCAAGCCAGCACCTGCGGCCAAGCCGCCCGTGCAGGTGGCCAGTGCCGCCAAGCCTGAGCCCAAGCTGGAACACAAGCCGGAGCCCAAGGCTGTCGAAAAACCGGCAGTTGCCAAGGCTGGCGCCGCCAGTGGCTGGTATGGCAGCCAGGCACCCGGTAATTATGTGGTGCAGATCCTCGGGACCAGCAACGAAGCCGCTGCTCAGAGCTACATTCGCGAGCAAGGCAGCGAGTATCGCTACTTCAAGAAAACCTTGCAGGGCAAGCCCCTCTACGTGATCACCTATGGCAGTTTCGCCAACCGCGCCGCCGCGCTGAGTGCGATCAAGAACTTGCCAGAGAAGGTCCAGGCTGGTAAACCTTGGCCTCGTACCGTTGCCAGTGTCCAACAGGACCTCGCAAGCACCCACTAAAGGCTCGCGGTGGCGCCATCCCTGCCACCCGCCTGACGTATCCATAGCTTACTGAAAAGCCTGCCGCGTTCGCGCGGTGGGCTTTTCTGTCCGCAGCGTTCCAAGGCTCTGGGTCGCCGCTGAGGGCATTGCGTCTGCCGGCAATTACCGGCAGACTCGCAAAAAGCTCGTAACACACAAATCTATAAAAAACGTTCAGAAACACGACATTGATATTCACGGTTTCGTCGCAAATTTGTGAGAGACCGTATCGCTGTGTACAATGACCTCCCTTTTGCCTCTGCAAAGCCCGCGAACGTCGGGCGTGGACGGTAACTGATTGAATTGAAAAGAAAATTGCCTCGGTGAGAGGCAGCCTGGTGAGAAAGTGTCTATGAAAACAGGTCTGTACCGTCCCGATGAATTCAAGGATAACTGTGGTTTTGGCCTGATCGCCCACATGACGGGCGAGCCCAGTCATCACCTGTTGCAGACAGCCATTGAAGCGCTGACCTGCATGACCCACCGTGGCGGTATCAACGCCGACGGCAAGACCGGCGACGGTTGTGGTCTGTTGATCCAGAAGCCTGATCTGTTCCTGCGCACCAAGGCCCAGGAGCACTTTGGCGTCGACTTGCCCAAGCAATATGCCGTGGGCATGGTGTTCCTCAACCAGGATGACGCCAAGGCCAAGGCCGCTCGCGAGAACATGAACCGCGAGATCCTCAAGGCCGGCCTGCAACTGATCGGTTGGCGTCAGGTGCCGATCGACACCAGCGTGCTCGGCCGCCTGGCTCTGGAGCGCCTGCCGAAGATCGAGCAGGTGTTCATCGGTGGCGAAGGCCTGAGCGACCAGGAAATGGCCCTCAAGCTGTTCGGCGCCCGTCGTCGTTCCTCGGTGGCCAACGCCGCCGACAGCGACCACTACATCTGCAGCTTTTCGCACAAGACCATCATCTATAAAGGCCTGATGATGCCCGCGGACCTGGAAGCCTTCTTCCCGGACCTGGGTGACGAGCGCCTGCGCACCGCAATCTGCGTGTTCCACCAGCGCTTCTCCACCAACACCCTGCCGAAATGGCCGCTGGCTCAGCCGTTCCGCTTCCTCGCCCACAACGGCGAGATCAACACCATCACCGGCAACCGCAACTGGGCGCTGGCGCGTCGTACCAAGTTCGCCAACGAACTGATGCCCGACCTCGAAGAACTCGGCCCGCTGGTCAACCGCGTGGGCTCGGATTCCTCGAGCATGGACAACATGCTCGAACTGATGGTCACCGGCGGCATCGACCTGTTCCGCGGCGTGCGGATGATCATTCCGCCTGCGTGGCAGAACGTCGAGACCATGGACTCGGACCTGCGCGCCTTCTACGAATACAACTCCATGCACATGGAGCCGTGGGACGGTCCGGCAGGCGTGGTGATGACCGAAGGTCGTCACGCGGTCTGCCTGCTCGACCGTAACGGCCTGCGCCCGGCGCGCTGGGTCACCACCAAGAACGGCTACATCACCCTCGCGTCGGAAATCGGCGTGTGGAACTACAAGCCGGAAGACGTCATCGCCAAAGGCCGCGTCGGCCCTGGGCAGATCTTCGCCGTGGATACCGAAACCGGCCAGATCCTCGATACCGACGCCATCGACAACCGCCTCAAGTCGCGTCATCCGTACAAGCACTGGCTGCGCAAGAACGCCCTGCGCATCCAGTCGACCATGGAAGACAACGACCACGGTTCGGCTTTCTATAACAGCGACCAGCTCAAGCAGTACATGAAGATGTACCAGGTCACCTTCGAGGAGCGCGATCAGATCTTGCGCCCGCTGGGTGAGCAGGGCTACGAGGCGGTGGGCTCGATGGGCGACGACACGCCAATGGCGGTGCTGTCCCAGCGCGTGCGCACGCCTTACGATTACTTCCGCCAGCAGTTCGCGCAGGTCACCAACCCGCCGATCGACCCGCTGCGTGAAGCCATCGTCATGTCGCTGGAGATCTGCCTCGGTGCCGAGCGCAATATCTTCCAGGAATCGCCAGAGCACGCTTCGCGCGTGATCCTCAGCTCGCCGGTCATTTCCCCGGCCAAGTGGCGCTCGTTGATGAACCTCGATCGCCCAGGCTTCGCCCGGCAGATCATCGATCTCAACTACGACGAGTCCATGGGCCTCGAAGCGGCGATCCGCAACGTCGCCGATCAGGCTGAAGAAGCCGCGCGCTCCGGGATCACCCAACTGGTGCTGACCGACCGCCATATCGGCCCGGGCAAGCTGCCGATCCACGCCGCGCTGGCCACTGGCGCCGTGCACCATCGCCTGACCGAAAAAGGCCTGCGCTGCGACAGTAACATCCTGGTCGAGACCGCCACCGCACGTGATCCGCACCACTTTGCCGTGCTGATCGGTTTCGGCGCCTCGGCGGTCTATCCGTTCCTGGCCTACGAGGTGCTGGGCGACCTGATCCGCACCGGCGAAGTGCTGGGCGATCTGTACGAAGTCTTCAAGAATTACCGCAAAGGCATCACCAAGGGCCTGCTCAAGATCCTCTCGAAAATGGGTATCTCGACCATCGCTTCGTACCGCGGTGCGCAGCTGTTCGAGGCCATCGGCCTGTCCGAGGAAGTCTGCGACCTGAGCTTCCGTGGCGTGCCGAGCCGCATCAAGGGCGCGCGTTTCGTCGATCTCGAAGCCGAGCAGAAAGCCTTGGCCGCCGAAGCCTGGAGCGTGCGCAAGCCGATCCAGCAAGGTGGCCTGTTGAAGTTCGTCTACGGCGGTGAATACCACGCCTACAACCCGGATGTGGTCAGCACCCTGCAAGCCGCCGTGCAGCAGGGCGACTACGCCAAGTTCAAGGAATACACCGCGCTGGTGGACAACCGCCCGGTGTCGATGATCCGTGACTTGCTCAAGGTGCGCGAACTCGACCAGCCGTTGGCCATGGATCAGATCGAACCGCTGGAGGCCATCCTCAAGCGCTTCGACTCGGCGGGTATCTCGCTGGGCGCGCTGTCGCCGGAGGCTCACGAAGCCCTGGCTGAAGCCATGAACCGCATGGGCGCGCGTTCCAACTCTGGCGAGGGCGGGGAAGACCCGGCCCGCTACGGGACTATCCGCAGCTCCAAGATCAAGCAGGTGGCCACCGGCCGCTTTGGCGTGACCCCGGAATACCTGGTCAACGCCGAAGTGCTGCAGATCAAGGTCGCCCAAGGCGCCAAGCCAGGCGAGGGCGGGCAACTGCCAGGCGGCAAGGTCAACGGCCTGATCGCCAAGCTGCGCTATGCCGTGCCCGGCGTGACGCTGATTTCGCCGCCGCCACACCACGACATCTATTCGATCGAAGACTTGTCGCAGCTGATTTTCGACCTCAAGCAGGTCAACCCGGCAGCGCTGGTCTCGGTCAAGCTGGTTGCGGAAGCGGGCGTCGGCACTATCGCCGCCGGTGTGGCCAAGGCCTATGCCGACCTGATCACCATCTCCGGCTACGACGGCGGTACCGGTGCATCGCCACTGAGCTCGATCAAGTACGCCGGTTCGCCTTGGGAGCTTGGTCTTGCCGAAACTCACCAGACCCTGCGCGGCAACGACCTGCGCGGCAAGGTCCGGGTGCAGACCGACGGTGGCCTGAAAACCGGCCTCGACGTGATCAAGGCGGCGATCCTCGGCGCCGAAAGCTTCGGCTTCGGTACCGCGCCGATGATCGCCCTGGGGTGCAAATACCTGCGTATCTGCCACCTGAACAACTGCGCCACGGGCGTTGCGACCCAAAACGAGAAGCTGCGCAAAGACCACTACATCGGCACTGTCGACATGGTCATCAACTTCTTCTCCTACGTCGCCGAAGAAACCCGTGAGTGGCTGGCTCGCCTGGGCGTGCGCTCGCTCGAAGAGTTGATCGGCCGTACCGATCTGCTCGACATCCTGCCGGGCGAATCGTCCAAGCAGCGGCATCTCGACCTGACGCCACTGCTGGGCAGCGATCTCATCCCTGCCGACAAACCGCAGTTCAGCCAGGTCGATCGCAACCCGCCGTTCGACAAGGGCCTGCTGGCCGAGAAGATGGTCGGCATGGCGATCAGTGCGATCACCAACTCCACGGGTGGCGAGTACGAACTGGACATCTGCAACTGCGACCGTTCGATCGGCGCGCGGATTTCCGGCGAAATCGCCAAGCTGCACGGCAACCAGGGCATGAACAAGGCGCCGATCACCTTCCGCTTCAAGGGCACTGCCGGGCAGAGCTTCGGAGTGTGGAACGCCGGCGGCCTGAACATGTACCTCGAAGGCGACGCCAACGACTACGTCGGCAAGGGCATGACGGCCGGCAAGCTGGTGATCGTGCCGCCCAAGGGCAGCCCGTTCAAGACCCAGGACAGCGCCATCATCGGCAACACCTGCCTGTACGGCGCCACGGGCGGCAAGCTGTTCGCCGCTGGCACCGCAGGTGAGCGCTTTGCGGTACGCAACTCCGGTGCGCACACCATCGTCGAAGGCACTGGCGACCACTGCTGCGAATACATGACCGGCGGCTTCGTCTGTGTGCTCGGCAAGACCGGGTACAACTTCGGTTCGGGCATGACCGGCGGTTTCGCCTACGTGCTCGACCTGGACAACACCTTCGTCGACAAGGTCAACCACGAGCTGGTGGAAATCCAACGCATCAGCGGTGAAGCGATGGAAGCCTATCGCACTCACCTCGAGAAAGTGCTGGCCGAATACGTTGAAGAAACCGATAGCGAGTGGGGCCGCAACGTCTGGGAGAACCTCGACGATTACCTGCGCCGCTTCTGGCTGGTCAAGCCCAAGGCCGCCAATCTCAAATCCTTGCTGTCGAGTACCCGCGCGAATCCGCAGTGATGCCTGGCGGCAGCTTCAAGCGTCGAGCTTCAAGCTGCAAGCCACGGCGGTACGCGGTGTCGGGGATAAATTTGATCGCTTCAAGCTTGCAGCTTGAAGCTTGCAGCTCGCAGCTGCTTCTAGAGGTTTGAAACATGGCTGAACGTCTGAGTAATGACTTCCAGTTCATCGAGGTCGGGCGCAAAGATCCGAAGAAGAAACTGTTGCGTCAACGCAAGAAGGAGTTCGTGGAGATCTACGAACCCTTCAAACCCCAGCAGTCCGCTGACCAGGCCCACCGCTGCCTGGGCTGCGGTAACCCGTATTGCGAGTGGAAGTGCCCTGTGCACAACTTCATTCCCAACTGGCTCAAGCTGGTGGCCGAGGGCAACATCCTCGCCGCCGCCGAGCTGTCGCACCAGACCAACACTCTGCCGGAAGTCTGCGGCCGGGTGTGCCCGCAGGATCGTCTGTGCGAGGGCGCTTGCACCCTCAATGACGGTTTTGGCGCGGTGACCATCGGTTCGGTCGAGAAGTACATCACTGACACGGCGTTCGCCATGGGCTGGCGCCCGGACATGTCCAAGGTCAAACCGACCGGCAAGCGCGTCGCCATCATCGGCGCCGGGCCTGCGGGCCTGGGCTGTGCCGATGTGCTGGTGCGCGGCGGCGTGACCCCGGTGGTGTTCGACAAGAACCCTGAGATCGGCGGTCTGCTGACCTTCGGCATCCCCGAGTTCAAGCTGGAAAAGAGCGTGCTGAGCCATCGTCGCGAAGTCTTCACCGGCATGGGCATCGAGTTCCGCCTGAACATCGAAGTGGGCAAGGACATCACCATCGAGCAACTGCTCGAAGAGTACGATGCCGTGTTCATGGGCATGGGTACCTACACCTACATGAAGGGTGGTTTCCCGGGCGAAGACCTGCCGGGCGTGCACGATGCGCTCGACTTTCTGATCGCCAACGTCAATCGCAACCTGGGCTTTGAAAAGTCGCCGGAAGATTTCGTCGACATGAAAGGCAAAAAGGTCGTAGTACTCGGCGGCGGTGACACGGCGATGGACTGCAACCGCACCTCCATTCGCCAAGGCGCGAAGGCGGTGACCTGCGCCTATCGTCGCGACGAAGCGAACATGCCCGGCTCGCGCAAAGAGGTGAAGAACGCCAAGGAAGAAGGCGTGAAGTTCCTCTATAACCGCCAGCCGATCGCCATTGTCGGTGAAGACAAGGTCGAAGGCGTGAAGGTGGTCGAGACCCGTCTCGGCGAGCCGGATGCCCGTGGCCGCCGCAGCCCCGAGCCGATCCCGGGCTCCGAAGAGATCATTCCGGCCGACGCCGTGGTCATCGCCTTCGGTTTCCGCCCGAGCCCGGCGTCGTGGTTCGAGCAGCACAGCATCCAGACCGACAGCCAAGGCCGAGTGATCGCGCCCGAGCAGTCCAAGTTCAAGCACCAGACCAGCAACCCGAAGATCTTCGCGGGTGGCGACATGGTGCGCGGCTCCGATCTGGTGGTGACGGCGATCTTCGAAGGGCGCAATGCCGCCGAAGGGATCCTGGATTACCTCGAGGTCTGAAGCCCGCGTCGATCCTTTCGCGGGCAAGCCTTGCTCCCACAGGTGTACGCCTGTAGGAGCAAGGTTTGCCCGCGAAGAGGCCGGTACTGATTGCACTTAATCGCCCCGATAGATAAAAGGCACGGCTCTCGCCGTGCCTTTTGCGTCCCGGTCTGAGAAAATGCCCGCACTTTTCTGCCGGATGTTGCCATGACTGCCCTGAAGAATGACCGTTTCCTGCGCGCCCTGCTCAAGCAGCCGGTCGATGTCACCCCTGTGTGGATGATGCGCCAGGCGGGCCGTTATCTGCCCGAGTACCGTGCCAGCCGGGCCAAGGCCGGTGATTTCATGAGCTTGTGCATGAATCCGGAATTCGCCTGCGAAGTCACGATGCAGCCGCTCGAGCGCTACCCGCTGGACGCCGCCATTCTGTTCTCGGATATCCTCACCATCCCCGATGCCATGGGCCAAGGTCTGTATTTCGAGACTGGTGAAGGCCCGCGCTTCAAGAAAGTGGTCAGCACGATGGCCGACATCGAGGCACTGCCGATCCCTGATCCGCACAAGGACCTTGGCTACGTGATGGACGCCGTGAGCACCATCCGCCGCGAACTCAACGGCCGCGTGCCGCTGATCGGCTTCTCCGGCAGCCCCTGGACGCTGGCCACCTACATGGTCGAAGGCGGTTCGTCCAGGGACTTTCGCAAGACCAAGGCCATGCTCTACGACAACCCCCAGGCCATGCACCTGCTGCTCGACAAGCTGGCGCAGTCGGTCACGGCCTATCTCAACGGCCAGATCCAGGCCGGTGCCCAGGCGGTGCAGATCTTCGACACCTGGGGCGGCAACCTGTCGGCTGCGGCCTACCAGGAGTTTTCACTGGCCTACATGAAAAAGATCGTCGGCGGCCTTATCCGCGAGCACGATGGTCGCAAGGTGCCGGTGATTCTGTTCACCAAGAACGGCGGCCTGTGGCTCGAGAGCATTGCCGATGCCGGCGCGGACGCGCTGGGCCTGGACTGGACCTGCGATATCGGTGAAGCCCGCCGCCGCGTCGGCAGCAAGGTGGCCCTGCAAGGCAACATGGACCCGACCGTGTTGTACGCCAAGCCCGAAGCGATCCGTGCCGAGGTGGCCCGTATCCTGGGTAGCTACGGCCATGGCACCGGGCATGTGTTCAACCTGGGCCACGGCATCACGCCCGAGGTCGATCCCGAGCACGCCGGCGCGTTTATTCGCGCGGTGCACGAGTTCTCGGCGCAGTACCACCAGTAAAATATAGCGAGGGGGCTTGCCCCTGAAAACTTTCGACCTCCCCCCAGATGTGAGGGAGGCGGAAATTTTCGGGTGCAAGCCTCTTCGCTACAGGGTGAGCTAAGTCTTCACATTCCCCGCCAACGGCTGCAACTTCGCCAGTTTCGCCGCCACCGCCAACGCAATCACCAGCAACGCCCCGATAAAAGCGCCTATGCCGTTCCAGCCCGCATAGTGCCAGGCCACGCCACCCAAGGTGCCGGCCACACTCGACCCCACGTAATAGCAGAACAGATACAGCGACGACGCCTGGCCCTTGGCCTTGATCGCCCGGCGGCCGATCCAGCTGCTGGCGACCGAGTGGGCGCCGAAGAAGCCGAAGCAGAACATCAGCATGCCGACAATGATCAGCGCGATCGGCGTGAACAAGGTCAGCAGCAGGCCCGCGAACATCAGCACCAGTGACATCCAGAACACTTTGCGCCGGCCGTGGCGGTCGGCCAGTGCGCCGATCTTCGCCGAGCTGTAGATGCCGGACAGGTACACCACCGAGAGCATGCCCACCAGCGCCTGGCTCATGAGGTAGGGCGCCGCCAGCAAGCGGTAGCCGATGTAGTTGAACAGGGTCACGAAGGCGCCCATCAACAGGAACCCCTCGATGAACAACAGGGGTAGCCCGGCATCGCGAAAATGCATCGTGAAACCATCAAGCAGGCCGCGCGGTTTGAGCTTGCGCGAGCGAAAGTTGCGCGACGGGGGCAGGAACTTGACGAACAGTGTCGCGGCGCCCAGCGCCAGCACGCCCACCACCATCATCGCCGTGTGCCAGCTCACATAATCGATCAATACCCCGGTAATCAACCGCCCGCTCATGCCGCCGATAGCGTTGCCGCCGATATAAAGGCCCATGGCCAGGCCGATGTGTTCTGGGTGGATCTCTTCACTCAGGTAGGTCATGCCCACCGCCGCCAGCCCGCTCAGGGACAAGCCGATCAGCGCGCGCATTACCAGCACGCCCTCCCAGCTAGGCATGAAGGCGCTGGCAATGGTGCACAGAGCGGCGCTGAACAGCGCCGCGACCATCACCGGTTTGCGGCCGATGCTGTCGGAAATCGGCCCCGTGACCAACAAGCCGATCGCTAGCATGCCGGTGGAAATGGACAGCACCAGGCTGCTTTGCGCGGCGTTGATCGAATACTCGCGGGACAGGATCGGCATCATCGGCTGCACGCAATACAGCAGGGCAAAGGTCGCGAAGCCGCCCGCGAACAAAGCCAGTACGGTGCGCAGGAACAGCGGCGTGCCTTTTTCGATATAGGTCTCGGCCAGCTGTTCGGCAATATTTTCGAGGGGACTGGAGGGGATTTCGTGGAGGGATGCAGCGACAGCAGTTTTCACGTGTACCTCTGGGAGGGGTAGCCTGGGCCGGCGTTTGAAAAAATCATATAGGCTGCTAATGATTCTTTCCAATATATTGTTCGACCTGTTTGATAGGTTTAACGACTCAATAGGGCTGTCATGGAATTACGTCATCTGCGGTACTTCATTGCTGTCGCCGAGGAGCTGCATTTTGGCCGCGCAGCCCTGGCCCTGGGGATCTCCCAACCGCCGCTCAGCCAGCAGATTCAGGCGCTGGAGCAAGAGTTGGGCGCGCGCCTGTTCGAACGCACCAACCGGCGGGTCGAGCTCAGTGAAGCGGGGCGGCTGTTTCTCGACGAAGCGCGGCAGGTACTGGCGCAGGTCGACAAGGCCGCGGATGTGGCCCGTCGCGCGCAGTTGGGGCAGCTGGGCGAACTGAAAGTCGGCTTTACCACGTCGGCGCCGTTCAACTCCAGCATCCCCAAGGCAATCTATGCCTTTCGCCAGGCGTTCCCGGCGGTACATCTCAATCTGGAGGAAATGAGCAGCAAGGAGGTGGCCGATTCGCTGGTGGATGGTTCTATCGACATCGGCCTGATGCGGCCGCTGCCCTTGCCCGATTCGCTGGTCTCTGTGGAGCTGTTTCGCGAACCGCTGGTGGCGGTGCTCAACAGCGCCCATCCGCTGGTGCCGGACAGCAGCTCCGGCCTGCACCTGGCGGACATGGCCAACGAACCGTTCGTGTTCTTCCCGAGGGGTTACGGCAGCGGGCTGTACTCGCAACTGCAAAACCTCGCCCGCGCCGCCGGATTCAGCCCGCACATCGCCCAGGAGGCGGGCGCGGCAATGACCATTATCGGCCTGGTCTCGGCGGGGCTGGGGGTTTCGGTACTCCCGGCGTCTTTCCAGTGGATGCGCATCGACGGCGTGGTCTACCGCCCATTGCTGGACCCCGGCGCGGAGTCGGCGGTGTGGCTGGTACAACGACGGGAAACACCTTCGGCGATGGTCAGTGGTTTCGTGGAGTTGTTGCGTGCGGCGGGGTGAGAGGCGGTGTATTCGTGGCGGCCTCTGGGAGAGATACGGTGATCAAAAGCCCGCCAAGGTAGCGAACATCCCCTCCACGCCACTACACTCGGACATTCCCTGAAACAAGGAGGTCTTCCCATGCGTCGCGTGGTGTTCAATCAGAAAGGTGGCGTCGGCAAATCCAGCATCGCCTGCAACCTGGCGGCGGTGAGTGCGAGCGAGGGTTACCGTACGCTGTTGATCGACCTCGATGCCCAGGCCAATTCCACCCAGTACCTCACGGGCCTGACCGGGGCCGACATCCCGATGGGCATTGCCGAGTTCTTCAAGAACACCCTGTCCAGCGGCTTGCTGACCAAAAAGAATGCGGTCGACATCTACGAAACGCCCTACGACAACCTCCATGTCATCACCGCCACTGCGGAGCTTGCCGACCTGCAGCCCAAGCTGGAGGCAAAGCACAAGATCAACAAGCTGCGCAAACTGCTGGATGATCTGGACGAAGACTACGATCGCATCTATATCGATACGCCACCGGCTCTGAACTTCTATGCGGTATCGGCGCTGATCGCTGCGGATCGAGTGCTGATCCCCTTTGACTGCGATAGTTTTTCCCGTCAGGCGCTGTACGGCCTGCTGGAAGAAATCCAGGAGCTCAAGGACGACCACAACGAGGACCTCAGCGTCGAGGGCATTGTGGTCAACCAGTACCAGGCCCGCGCCAGCCTGCCCCAGCAGATGCTCGACGCGCTGATCGCCGAGGGCCTGCCGGTGTTGCCGGTGTACCTCAGCAGCTCAGTCAAGATGCGTGAATCCCACGAAGCCAGTATGCCGCTGATCCATCTGGACCCGCGGCACAAGCTGACCCGGCAATTCGTCGAACTGCATCACTTGCTGGACACCGACTGAGCGGCGGTCCGCTTACTGCACCTTGGCCAGATCGCCGCGCAGCGCTACACCGGCAATGATCGCACCCGAATGGCACTCATAGGTGACCGGGTCCTTGCGCTCGTTGCTCTTGTAGAAGCTGGCGAGGTTGACCACCGCGTTGGCCCCGACTTTTTTGGCCGCTTCCTGCATGGTCAGCAACGCCGATTGCAGCACCCATTCGCAGGCCTCTGTGTCGGTCTTGTTAAAGGCGTTGGTCTTCTTGTTGGTGACTGCGGCTGGCGAAACCACAGTGACCTTGCCCCGTGGCTGCACGCCGGCGAGGTAAAACTTGACGCTGCCGTCGAGCTTCTTGGCGGCGGTCATTTCGTCGACCACTTTCTGGAACGGCAGGTACAGCGCCGTGTCACGCGCCTGGCTGACGGCAGGCAACAGACCGAGCAGCAGGGCGGCCGAGAGAGTGAGAGCTTTCAATTGCATGCATATCTCCTTGAGGGTGTCGGGGTGTTGATTCAGTGCCAGCGCCGGAAGATCAGCGACGTGTTGACGCCGCCGAAGGCGAAGTTGTTGTTCATGACGTACTCGTTGCTCATGCTGCGAAAGCCATCGCGCAGGTAATCCAGTTCCGCGCAGCGCGGGTCGATCTCGTCGAGGTTGAGCGTGTGCACGTACAGGTCGCGGTTGAGCATCTCGATGCTGAACCACGATTCCAGCGCGCCGCACGCACCCAGGGTGTGGCCCAGGAAGCTCTTCTGCGAACTGATCGTCATGGCGCTGCCGAACAGGCTGGCGGTGGCCAGGGTCTCGGCGATATCGCCCTGTTCAGTGGCAGTGCCGTGGCCATTGACGTAGCCGATGGCGGTGGGCGCGAGGCTGGCGTCTTCGAGGGCCAGCTCCATGGCGCGGCGCATGGTGGTCTGTTCTGGGCGGGTAGTGTGCTGGCCGTCGGCGTTGCTGCCAAAGCCGACGATCTCGGCATGGATAGGCGCGCCGCGGGCCAGCGCATGCTCCAACTCTTCGAGCACCAGCATGCCGCCACCTTCGCCGATCACCAGCCCATCGCGGCCGCTGTCATAGGGGCGCGGGCTGGTGTGCGGGGCGTCGTTCTTCAGGCTGGTGGCGTACAGCGCATCGAACACCATGGCCTCGGTCGGACACAGCTCTTCGGCGCCGCCGGCCAGCATCAACGGCAGGCGCCCGAACTTGATCGCTTCATAGGCATAGCCAATGCCCTGGCTGCCGCTGGTGCAGGCGCTCGAGGTGGGGATCAAACGCCCAGTCAGGCCGAAGAAAATGCTGATATTGGCTGCGGTGGTGTGCGGCATCATGCGCACGTAGGAGTTGGCGTTGAGGCCCTCCGCCACCGAGTTGAGCAGCATGTTGCCGAAGGCCTTGATCTCGTCGGTGCTGCCAGTGGACGAGCCGCAGGCCACGCCCATGCGCCCGTCCTTGATGCACGGATCGCCCAGCAGCCCGGCGTCGCTCAGGGCCTGCTCGGCGGCGCCGACGGCCAGCTTCGAGACCCGGCCCATGCTGCGCAGTTGCTTGCGGGTCCAGTGGCCGGGCACGGCGAAATCATCGATGGGTCCGGCCAGGCGGGTATTGAGTTCCTCGAAGCGATCCCACTCGTCCATGCGCCGAATACCGCTGCGGTTGGCCGCGAAGCGCTCGCTGATGGCCTGCCAGGTGTTGCCCAGCGAGGTGATGCCGGCCATGCCGGTGACGACGACACGTTTCATCAGCACAGCCCTCCGTTGACGGCCAGGACCTGCCGGGTGATGTAGCTGGCTTCGGCGGACATCAAGAAGTTCACCGCCCCGGCGACCTCTTCAGGCGTGCCCATGCGCTGCGCCGGGATCATCTTCAAGAGGTCTTCGACCGGCACATGCTCGTCGAGCATGGCCGTGTCGATCAGCCCGGGGGCTACGCAGTTGACGGTGATCTTGCGCTTGCCCAGCTCGATGGCCAAAGCCTTGGCGGCGCCGATGATGCCGGCCTTGGACGCGCTGTAATTGACCTGCCCGCGATTGCCAATCATGCCCGAGACGGACGTGATGCAGACGATGCGGCCCGCGGCGCGTCGCCGGATCATCGGCATCATCACCGGGTGCAGCACGTTGTAGAAACCATCGAGGTTGGTGCGCATCACCAGGTCCCAGTCCTCTTCGGTCAGCGCCGGAAAAGCCCCGTCGCGGGTCAAGCCGGCGTTGCAGACCACGCCGTAATAGGCGCCATGGGCCTCGACATCGGCCTGCAGAATGGTCGCGCAGGCGGCGCGGTCGGCCACATCGAATTGCAGCACCCGCGCCTGGCGGCCCATGGCCTGGATTTGCGCCTGCACGGCGTCGGCCTCAGTGCGACCGCTACGGCAATGCAGCACCAGATCGTAGCCGGCGCTGGCCAGGCGCAAGGCAATGGCGCGGCCGATGCCACGGCTGGAGCCGGTGACCAGAATGGATTCAGTCATTGGGAAGTTTCCTGTGTCGCCGTTTCAGCCAGATACTGTGCGGCATTGGGCGGACGATAAACATTGAGGCGGGCGCTGGCGTGCACCCCTGGACCGGTGAGATGGCATTCAAAGACACCCATGCCGTTGTCATCTTCCAGGGTGCGCAGCGCGCGAATGCTCAGCTCGGCGCCGAGCGCAAAGCGCTCGACGTTGCATTCGAACTTACGCGTGCCGAGCAAAAAGCCCATGGCCACCGGCAGGCCCTGGCGGCGTGCGTGGCAGCCGGCATAGGCGGCGATGCTCTGGGCCATGAGTTCGACGCCGAGCCAGGCGGGCAGGCTGCCGTCGCCTTGGTTGAAGAGCCCGCCAGCGCGCACGGTCAGGCAGGTGTCGATGCTGTCTTCATCGAAGGCCAGCACCTTGTCGATCAGAATCATGTCGCCGGCGTGGGGCACCAGTTCGGCAAGGGGCCAGGTGATCATCGGGCGTCTCCCAGAATCAGGCTGATATTGCTGCCACCGAAGGCAAACGAGTTGCTCATCAGGCGGCGCGGACCGTGCGAGGGCAGGCGATCGTCGACACCCGCCCAGCGCAGCGCGGGCAATTGCGGATCGGCCTGGCCGTCCCACAGGTGCGGTGGCAGGTGCCCGTCACCGGCCAGGCTCAACCAGCAGAACGCGGCTTCCAGTGCGCCGGCGGCGCCCAGGGTGTGGCCGATCATGGGCTTGGTTGACGAGCAGTGCACGCCCTCGGGGAACACCCGGTGCACGGCGTGGCTCTCCATTGCATCGTTGTGCGGCGTGGCGGTGCCGTGCAGATTCAGGTAGTCGATATCGGTTGCCGCCAGCCCGGCCTGGCGCAGCGCCTTGTTCATCGCCAGCACGGCGCCGTCGCCCTCGGGGTGCGGTGCGGAGATATGGTGGGCATCGGAACTCGCCCCGCAACCCAGCAGCGCGATAGGTGCACCAACGGGCTCGCGGGTCATCATGAACACGGCGGCGCCTTCGCCGATATTGATGCCATCGCGAAGGCGCGAAAACGGATTGCAACGTTGCGCGCTGACCGCTTCGAGCGCCGAGAAGCCATTGAGCGTCAGCCGGCACAGGCTGTCGACCCCGCCACACAGCACAGCATCGCAAACGCCCAGATTCAGCAGCCGCTGAGCGCTGAGCAAGGCCCGGGCGCTGGAGGTGCAGGCGGTGGAGATGACATAGGCCGGGCCGCGCAATTGCAGGAGCTCGACGAGGAACTGCGCTGGCGCCTCCAGCATCTGCTGGCGATATTGGTAGTCGTCAGGGAAGTACTGGTGCTGCAGGTAGTGGCCGATACCCTGGCTGGCCTCGTCGATGCCGGAGGTGCTGGTGCCCAATACCACGCCGATGCGCGTGTGACCGTAGCGCTGGATCGCGGCCTGAATATCGCCCTCGATCTGTTGCACGGCCTGCAGCAGCAAACGGTTGTTGCGGCTGTTGTGACGCGCCAGAGCCGGGGGCACGGCGGGCAGTTGTCCGGTCACCGCCGCCACCCCGACCTGGCGCTCCGGCACCCAGCCGGCCTCGCTGCGCACACCGGAGCAATCGCCGGCGAACAGCCGCCGGGCGACCTCGGCCTGATCCATGCCCAGCGCGCAGTTGATCCCCAGGGCGGTCAGGTAGGCGGTCATGGTGTGCTCTCGGCGGGCAAGGGGCTGACCTGATAACTCAGGCCCTGGGCCAGGGTCAAGGTGAAGTCGTCGGCGCCGCGATAGTGCACCACCCAGCGCTCGCCCAGCTGACGATCGCTACCCATGGCGCGGGCCTGCGGATAACGGCTGGCCAGTTGCTCGGGTGTGGTCAGGGCGAACAGCACTGCCGCGAACAGCTCCCGTGCCTGGGGATTGGGCGGCAACAGGCCGTCGGCGCGCCATTGATTGTCGACCAGCCGCTGGCGAGCCTGGGGGATGCCGAGGAAGTCCAGCAGCGACCAGCGCAGGGCGTTGTCTTCGCGCTGAATCACCAGCATCCAGTCCTGGCGCTGTTCGCCTTGCTGGCGCAATACGTGCAATTGCCGAGGTAGTTGCAGGTCGGGAGCGATGACAGGCAGCGGTGGCTGGCTGGCGCAGCCCCCGAGCAGGAGCAGGCAGCCAAGGAGCAGGGCGCGCAGCATCACGGTGCGGCCTGCAGTGGCTTGCGGGCGACCACGTTGACGAGGGTTTCTTCGCGCTCGCCGAACGGCTTGGGGCGGCGCAGACCGAGGCGTTCGAGCAGGCCGAAGTCAGTCGCCCGGCTCCACCACAGGTACGGGTAGGAGACGTTGCGTTCAGCGAATGCGAAGCCCTGCTCGCGCAGCATCTGCAGATACCCGGCTGCACTCTTTTGCACGTGCATGGGGTGGCGGAACAGCCAGCGGATCACCCAGGTGTCGATATAGGCTTTGGTGGACTCGGCGAACAGCAGGTAACCGCCCGGCTTGAGCACGCGATAGAACTCGGCCAGAGCCTTTTGCTGCTCGACCAGATGGTGGAAGGTCTGGTGGCAGAAGACCATATCGACACTGGCATCGGCCAGCGGCAGCTCGGCGCAGTCGCTGCCCAGCAGCTTGACCTCCAGGCCAAGGCGCTCGGCCTCCTGGCCGCTGAGGGTGAGGCTGTGGGGATCGGCATCGGCGCCCAGCCACTGCGCGGGGGCGAAGGTATCGCGCAGGTAGCGAAACGATTTACCCTGCCCGCAACCTGCGTCCAGCAGCACCGCCTGGGCGGGCGGTTGCTCGCTGAACAGGCGGCGCAGATCGTTGATTGCCACGCGCAGCACGTGGTGCTGCCAGGTGTGACTGCGCAGGAACCAGAAGCCGAAGCGGGTCTCTTCGACATAGGTGTTACTGAAGAACGCGGCGGGCTTGTTCATGCGCGCGGACCCGCACAGACTTCGGCGATCATGCGCAGGCGCCGCGCCGGTTCGGCCACGAAGGGGTTGCGGCTGTCCCAGGCATAGCCGGCAAGGATCGAGCTGATCATGCGGCGGATCTCCGGGGCGCTGCCGGGGTAGAAGATCACGTCTTGAAAACTGCCGTCGTACCAGCCCTCGACATAAGCGCGGAAGGTATCGACGCCACGCTTGAGCGGCGCGGCGAACTGGCTCTGCCAGTCGACAGCGGCGCCGTTCAGCTCGGCATCGAGCAGGCCCGCGGCCATGCTCGCCGAACGCATGGCGATGGTCACCCCGGAGGAGAACACCGGGTCGAGGAATTCGGCGGCGTTGCCGAGCAAGGCGAAGCCCTTGCCGTGCAGGCTTGTGACGTTGGCGGCATAACCGCCGATGGTCCGCGCCGGGGTATCCCAGACGGCGTTCACCAGCACCTTGTGCAGGCTTGGCGTCTGGGCGACGAACTCTTTCAGGCAGGCATCCAGATCGCCCTGGCGGCCAGCGAAATATTCCTTGGCGCCGACCACGCCCACCGAGCAGCGGCCATCGCTGAACGGGATACTCCAGAACCACACGTCGCGATGCTCGGGATGCACGGTGATGAGGATCTTGTTGCGATCGAAACCCTGGTGATCGATGCGGTCTTCGACGTGGGTGAAGATCGCCTGGCGCAGCGGGAAGTCCGAGGGCTTCTCCAGGCCTAGCAGGCGTGGCAGCACGCGGCCGTAACCGCTGGCGTCGAGCACGAACCGCGCCTCGAGCGAATATTCACTGCCGTCTTCGCGGCGCACTTGCAGGCGCGGCGTCGCGCTGAAGTCGGCGGCGATGATTGCTTGCCCATAGCGGATTTCCACGCCCTGCGCGCTGGCCTGGTCGGCGAGCAACTTGTCGAAACTCGCCCGCTGCACCTGGAAGGTGGTGGGCTTGCCGGCGCTGAAGGTGTCGCCGAAATCAAAGGCGCTGTACTGCTCGCCCCAGGCGAACGCGGCGCCGTTCTTCATCTGGAAGCCTGCGGCCTGGACGGCATCGAGCATGCCAGCCTCCTCGACGAAATCGAGGCAGTGAGACAGCAGGCTTTCGCCAATGGAAAACCGCGGGAACTGCTGGCGCTCGACGATCAGCACGTCGTGGCCCTTGCGTTTGAGCAGGGCGGCGGCAATGGCGCCTGCGGGACCGGCGCCGATCACGACGACCGTGCGCTGTTCGGATTCAAGGATTGGCATAGGGCCTCCTGGCAAGGGCTTGCAGAGTAGTGGGCGCGCGATGCAGCCCGGCGACGGCCGGCAGCAGCGTGGCGGTGAGGCTCATGGCCATGAGCGCGAAATACAGCGCCGGGCTGACCAACTGCTGTTGCAACAGCAGGTTGAGAAAAACGATTTCGCTGAGCCCGCGAATATTCAGCAGCAGGCTCTCGCGCCAGCGACTGGCACCGGCGAAGGACGGCGTGGCCCAGTACAGCCCCAGCCAGTTACCGGCGATTTTGCTGAGGATCGGTACGCCGATCAGCGCCAGCACCAGCAGCCAGAACAGGGCGATGATCATGGCAGTGCCTGCTCGTCGCTGCGGGCCTTGGCCGCCCATGGCGCGAGCATGAAGCTGAACGCCAGGCCGAGGCTGACGGACAGGCCGAAGTTGCTCACCGCCGGGGTGGCCGATATCGCCAGCAGGCCGAACGACAGCCAGGTGGTCGCGGCCGCCAGCAAGGTGCCCAGCAGGCTCACGGCGGCGCCGCCGATCTGCTCGCGCATGAGGATGGCGTAGTCGATGCTGATGGCCGTGACCAGCAACAGGCCGAACAGGCTGAACAGCGTCAGCGGTTGCCCCATCCAGCCCAGGCTGGCGAGGCTGCACAGCGCCGCCAGCAATGGCAGGCAGATCATCCGCACGGCGCCGCCCAGGCCGAACGGCAACACCAGCAGCGCCGCGATCAGCACGCAGGACGCCAGCTTGAGTTCGGCGGCGCTGACCTGCGTCGCGGCGAACAGGCGGTTCAGTTCGCCCAGGCGATCGACCCACTGCACGCCCGGCAGGCCGTCGGCCGCCTGTTGCAGCAGCGCCGCATTGCCCAGGCCCTGGAGGCTGACGGTGGCACTCACGCCCAGGCTCGTGGGGCCCAGCCACAGGGTGCGCCACGGCTCACCCAGGGGGCCGGCGAGCACCTGGTCGATGTCTTCGGCCGGCGCGGCTTGCAACTGCGCGAGCTCCATCTGCAACCCTGTCTGCGGCAGGCCGGCGTCGATCAGCGGCTGCCAATGAGCGGGTAATCGGGCCAGTGCCGCGCGGGTCTGCTGTTGCTCACTGACCGGCGCCACCAGTTGGCTCAGAGCCAGGTAGCCTTGCAAATGGCCTTCACCGACCAGTGTGTCGAGGCGCTGGCTCAAGGTGCGCTGGCGTTCGAGCAGTTGCTGTTGATCCTTGCCGCTGACCAGAAAGAACTGGCTGGTGGGCTGGTAGCCAGTGATGCGCGCGATGGCCTGAGCTTCCTGCATCAGCCCTGGCGGCACGCCGATCCACTGGCGGATATCGTTCTTGACCGTCAGTTGCCACAGGCCGGCGCCGCAGAACACCAGCAGCAACCCTAGCAACACCGGGCTGGGCACATGCCGCAGCAGCGCGGCGCGCAGGTCGACCAGGCGCTGGCTCAGGCGCAGTGGCCATTGCGGCGGTTGCAGTTGCAGGCCATTGAGCAGCGCCGGCAGCAGGCACACCGCGCACAGATACGCGCCGAGCAGGCCGGCGGCGGAAAACACCGCGATCTGGGTCAGGGCCGGGAAGGGCGTAAACGCCAGCGCCAGGTAACCGATGGCGCTGGTGGCCAGGCTCAGGCTCAGGCCGGCCAGGGTCACGCGCATCGCCGGCCAGGCTTGCCAGGGGCGCAGGCTCCAGCTTTTGGTCAGATAGTGCAGCGGGTAATCGACCGCCACGCCGATCAGGCTGGAGCCCAGCACCAGCGTCATCACGTGCATCTTGCCGAACAGCGCGACGCAGGCCACGGCACCGAACAGCATGCCCACCAGCACTGGCACGAACGCCAGCAGCGCCCGCCAGCGGCGCAAGGTCAGCAGCAACAGCACAATGATGCCCAAGGTGGCGCCACCGCCGACCCAGGTCATCTCCCGGGTGGCCTCGCGCTGACCGTTGGCGGCGTACAGCAGGCCGCTGGCGGCCAGCAACCGGGCGTCGGCCTGGGTCGCCTGCTGGCGCGCGGCGTCCACCAGGTCGGTGACCTCGAGCGGCAGTTGCATATCGAACGCATCGCCGCGGGTACGCGCCCGCAGCAGTACCCAGTTCAGGCCATCGGCCTCGCTGACCAGGGCGCCACTGGCCATGTCGAGTTGCACCAGGCCGTGCTTGGGTTGGGCGTTCTGGATGCGCGCGGTGAGCCCCAGCCAATCGTCCTGAGCAGGCACCAGGCTGAAGCCGGCGAAGGGGTCGAACAAGCTATGCAGGCGTTGCTGGATAAACGCTGCCGGGTCTTGCTCGAGCAGCTGGCGGTCAGCGACGGGCAGCATCGCCAGGCGCCCTTGCAGCAATTGCCGACGCAGCGCCGGCAAGTCGGATTGCAGTGTCCACTGGACCTTTTCGAACAGCCCGCTGGCCTGCCATTGCTCGCCCAGGTGCTGGGCGAGGGCCACGGCCTTGGTGCGCTCAGCCTGGCCGACCAAAACCAGCAACTCACGGTTGAGCGGCGCTTGCATGCGTTCTTCGGCTTGCTGGCGCACGGCGCTGTCCTGGGCCGAGGCGTTCTGCGCGCCCGGCACCAGCTCCATCAGGTTGGCCGACACCGGCGCGCCATGGCGCCACTGCCAGCCAGCCAGCAAGGCGACCGCCAGCAGCAAAGCCAAAAAGGCGCGAGTCAAAAGCCGCTCACTGGGCAAAATCGGCACGCTCCGCTGCGCTTAAATTGCTGCTGCTGGTGCTGTTGGTCATGCGCAGCACGGTGCTGTCGCCCTGAGTCTCGGCCAGTTGAATGCGCTCGACGTACTCGCCACCGCTGATGTCGATGCGGGTAAAGATCTGCTTGAGCAGCAACGAGCGCGGGGTCAATTGCAGCGTCCAGTGCTGGGCATCGCCTTGCAGGGCCAGCTCGAAGTCCTTCTGCAACTGGCGGCTGTCGCCTTGCAGCACGGCGAAGAACAGCTGGTTCTGCTCGGCACCGCCACCGCGGCTGGGCAGTACTTGCCAGCCGCCGGGGTCGCGACGGGCGATCCCGCGGGCGTCGATGCGGTAATCCTGCTGCACCGGGCTGCTCAGCAACCACAGCAGGCCGTTGGCCTTGGCGAGCACGAAGTTGCCCTTGCTGGTCAGCGGTACCGGCAGCGCACGCAGGTGTTTTTCCTGGATGAACGGGCCGCGCACTACGGTGGGCTTGCCCAGTTGCTGGCTCAGTTCGTCGATGCTGAATGCCTGGGCCAGGCCGGTCACGGCGAGCAGGGTGATGAGGGTCAACAGGCGGATCATGGCAGGGCGCGCTCCACGGCATCGATAAAGACTTGCGGCGAGGCCAGCTGCATTTCGCGGCTGTCGATGGCCACGGCGACCTGTACGGTGGTGGCGCGGGTCATGCGCTCTGCGGTCTGGGCGTCGCTGATCAGATAATTGATTTTCAGGCGGTTCTCCCATTCGACCAGTTCGGCGCGCACGTTCAGGCGCTGACCGAACACCGCGCCGCGCACGTAGCGCAGTTGCATGTCGATGATCGGCCAGGCGTAGCCCGAAGCGCGCATGTCCACGTAGTTGTGGCCCAGGTGGTCGAGCAGCGCGCAGCGCGCCACTTCAAGGTATTTGACGTAGTGGCCGTGCCAGACCACGTCCATGCTGTCGACGTCGAAGAACGGCACGAGGATTTCGCTATCGACCTGCAACACGCCGCGGCTACGCATCGAACAGGCTCCAGTGCTGATCGGCGATGCGCTGCAGGCACAGGCGCAGCTCGCCCTCCAGCGCGCGGTCTTCGATCACTGGCGCGAAGTCTTCGGCCAGTTGCCCGTGCATCTGCGCCAGGGCGGGTGGCAACGGGCGCGCTTGCGGGTCACGACCGCGCAGCCATACGCCTTGATGGGCGGCCAGCAGCGCGGCGGCGGCGACCTGTTCGGTGAGTTCGAGGCTGCGCAGGGCATCGCGGGCGGCGATAGTGCCCATGCTGACTTTGTCCTGGTTGTGGCATTCGGTGGAGCGCGAAAACACACTGGCCGGCATCGTGTTTTTCAGCGCTTCGGCGGTCCAGGCGCTGGCGCCGATCTGCACCGCCTTGAAGCCGTGGTTGAGCATCGCGCGCTCCGTCGGGGCCCCGGACAGGTTGCTCGGCAGGCCATGGTTGTAACGCACGTCTACCAGCAGGGCCAGTTGCCGGTCGAGCAGGTCGGCGACGTTGCCGACCAGGTTTTTCAGGCTGTCCATGGCAAAGGCGATATGGCCGCCATAGAAGTGCCCGCCATGCAGCACGCGCTCGGCTTCGGCGTCGATGATCGGGTTGTCGTTGGCACTGTTGAGTTCGGTCTCGATGAATCCGCGCAGCCAGCCCAGGCTGTCGGCCAGCACCCCGAGGACGTGAGGCGCGCAACGCAGCGAATAGCGATCCTGCAAACGGTGCAGGGGCGGCGTCGGCGCCTCGATGGCCAGGTCCTGGCGTAACCAGCGCGCCACCTGCATCTGCCCGGGGTGGGGCTTGGCGGCGAACAGACGCTCGTCGAAATGCTCGGGGTTGCCTTGCAGGGCGACCACGTTGAGGGCGGTGATGCGGGTGGCCAGCTTGAGCAGGTAGTCGGCGCGGGCGAACGCCAGGCAAGCGAGGCCAGTCATCACCGCAGTGCCGTTCATGATCGCCAGCGCCTCTTTGGGACGCAGCACCAATGGCTGCCAGCCTAGCTCGCGATGCACATCGGCGGCGCTGCGGCGCTCACCGTCGAACAGTACGTCGCGCTCGCCGGACAGGGTCGCGGCCACGTAGGAGAGTGGCGTCAGGTCGCCGCTGGCACCTACCGAGCCCTCTTCGGGAATGATCGGCAGCACGTCGTGTTCGAGAAAGGCGTGCAGACGTTCGAGCAACTCGATGCGCACGCCCGATACGCCGTGGCACAGCGACTGCAAACGCGCGGCGAGCACCGCGCGGGTGGCGCTGGCGTCGAGGGTTTTGCCCAGCCCGCAACCGTGGAAGGTATACAGATGCCGCGGCAGCGCCTCGACATGCTCCAGGGGCACCGCCACCACGCACGAGTCGCCATAGCCGGTGGTGACGCCGTAGATCACGCCTTCCTTGTCCAGCAACGAATCGAGGAAGCGCGCGCCTTTGGCGATACGTTCACGGTACGGCGCATCGTTTTGCAAGGCGCTAGGGGCCTGCTGTTTGGCGACGGCGAGGATGGCTTCGATCGCCAAAGGGGCCTGGCCGAACAGGATCGGCTCATGCTTGGGAGTGGTCATCGGCTTTCCAGAAAGGGTAGAAGTTGAACCATTGCTGCGGTGCCTGCTGGCAATAGTGCTCCAGGCGCTTGGCGTACTGGCCGACCCACTGGGCGATCACCTGATCGCGGTCGTTACGTTTCCACTGCACCTGCTCGGCGAAGGGTTCGAGAATGACGTGGTAGCGGCCCTGCTGCTTGAGACAGAAAAACAGATTGAGCGGACACTTGAGCAGCCCGGCCAGCAGCCAGGGCCCCTGCGGGAAGGCGGCTGGCGCGCCAAGGAAGTCGACGCGCACGTGACGGCCGCCATGCAGCGGCACGCGATCGCCGGCGATGGCCAGCCATTCGCCGCGATCCAGGCGCTCGCTCAGTTGCAGCATCACTGCCGGGTTCAACTCGCTGACCTGGACGAGTCGCAGGTTGGTGGCGCCCGCTTCGCCCAGCAGGCGGTTGAAGCGCTCGGCGTGGCGGGTATGCACCAACACGTTCATGGTGACCTTTTCACCCAGCTCGGCCAGCGCTCGGCACACCTCCAGATTGCCCAGATGCGCGCCCACCAGCAGTTGCCCGCGGGCGCCGCGCATGGCCGGACGCAGGTTGGCCGGATCGACGATCTGGATCTGCTCCAGGCGCAGGCGACCGTTCCACACGTCGAGTTTGTCGAGCAGCGCGTCGGCGAAGGCCATGAATTGCCCGAACACCGAGCGCAGGCTTGGCTGCAGACTCGCCAGCCCGCTACTGACGGCGAGTCGGCGCTGATACTCCCAGATGCTCTGGCGCGCACGTTTACCGAAGACGAAGAAATACAGGACGATGCCGTACAGAATCGGGCTCAGCAGCCGTCGGCCCAGGAGCTTGACGGCCAGTGCAGTGAGTTTCATCAGCCAGAAACTGCCGCGCTCCTGATGATCGGCCCAGTGCTTTTGCTCGCTCATGCCCGTACTCGCCGCCAGAGGATAACCGGCAAGCGTACGAGCATGCCGAAGAACAGCTTGGCGTGCATCTTGGAGATCAGCGCGTTGTCGTGGAACAGCCGAAAGTGCGACAGGCCGTCGGTGGGGTAATGCACCTTGGTCGGCAGCCATTGCATCGGCTGGTTGCGCCAGGCCAGGCGCACGAGGATTTCGGGGTCGAAGTCCATGCGCTTGCCCAGCCGGGTGTTGCTGATCAGCGGAATCATCACCGCCAGCGGGTACACACGAAAACCACACATCGAATCGAGAATGCGCAGCGACAGGCTGTTGATCCACACCCACACGTGGGTCAGGTAGCGCGCATACAGGCGGCCCTTGGGCACGCTGGCGTCGTACTGTGGATAACCGCACACCAGCGCGTGCGGATGCTGGCGCGAGGTGTCGAGGAAGCGTTGGATGTCCTGCAGGTCGTGTTGGCCGTCGGCGTCCACTTGCAGCGCATGGCTGAAGCCCAGGCGTTGCGCTTCATGCAGGCCGGCCATGACCGCGCCACCCTTGCCTTGGTTGGCGGCAAGGCTCACCAGCCAGGTGTCGGGCTGCTCGGCCAACGCCTGCAGGACCTCGGCACAGCGCGGGCTGCTGGCGTCGTCGACCAGCACGCAGGGCAGGCCGGCGCGCAGCAGTTCGGCGACCACCGCGCCGACAGCCTCTTCATGGTTGTACACCGGGATCACTGCGCAGGGCTTATGCATGCTCGGCCTCGAGGAGGATGCGGCCGCTGGAGCAGGCCGCGCCACCGCTGCGGAAGGTGAAGTAGAGCTTGCCGCGCTCGGCGTCGAATTCCAGTGTCAGGTCCAGCAGGTCGCCGGGGCGTACCAGTTGCTGGAACTTCAGCACTTCCATGCCGGCAAAACGCGGCGGTATCTGCAGTGCCTGGGCCGCCAGCGCCTGGGCCCACTGCACTTGCACCACGCCAGGAAGGACAGGCGTACTGGGGAAGTGCCCGCTGAAGTACGCCAGATCCACGGGTACGCGCAGTTGCAGCAGCAGTTGCTGGCCTGCTTCAACCTGGCTCAGCACCAGCGGCAGTTTTCGCCGCTCCTGGCTGAGCAAGTCATCGATCAGCGCCTGAGGCAGCTTGCCTTGGCTGGTGAAGGGCAGTTGTTCGAGCAAACGCCAGCGCCGCGGCAGCGCCACGGCTTCGCAATGTTGCGCCAGATGTTCGCGCAGCGCCTGGGTGAGGGCGCGCCGGCCGTGATTACGCAGGGCTGCAAGACCTTGCGGGCTGAGGACCAGCAACGCGCCGAGCGCGGCGCGGTTGATGTGCACCACGCCCAGGCGCGCGTCCTCGACCCAGGGATGGTCGATCAGCGCGTGTTCGAGCATCGGCAGGGAGAGGCGTTTTTCTTCCAGCTTGACGATGCGATCCAGGCGCCCGAGCAGCTGGAAACGCCCATCCGCCTGGAACTGCACGGCGTCGGCACTGTGCTCTACGTGGCCGACCGGCAGGTACGGGGAGGCGATGCACAGGGCGCCGTCGGCATCCTGGCTCAATTCGATATCGGCGAAGGCTTGCCACAAGGCATCACGCTGGCGCCAGGCAATACCGCCGGTTTCCGAGCTGCCGAGGATCTCCGTCGGCCGCTGGCCGAGGCGTTGTTCCAGCACGTCGGCGGTGTCTGCGGCCAAGGCTCCACCTGAAGAGAACACCTGCTTGACCGCGCTCAGGGCTGGCCAGTCGAGGTTGTCACCCATGCGTTTGAGCAAGGCCGGGCTGGTGACCCAGGCGAACTCGCGATGCTCGCGGCTGGCGCGTTGCAGGTCCTCGGGGAAGGGCAGTTGGGCGCGCCAGAAGGGCCGGCCGCTGCACAGCGGCCATAACACTCGGAACAGCAGGCCGTAGATGTGCTGAGTGGCGACGCTGCCGATCAGGCAGGCCTGGCCCAGGGTGGGCGCCCATAACTGTTCGAGGGCCTGCACTTCGTTGGCCAGTTGGCGCAGGGTTTTGTCGATGCGTTTGGGCTCGCCGCTGGAGCCGGAGGTGCACAGGCTCAGCAGGCACAGGTCGAGGTCCAGCGCGGCCGGCGCTAGCGTCTCATCGGCGTGCACGCTAAGCGCGGGGTCGCTGTCGGTCAGCCACAGGTCGACCGCACTTGCCCAGCGGTGGCGGGTCTGCGGTTGCAGGTCGGCGGGCAGCAGCACGCTGACACCGGCACGCCAGGCGCCGAGCAGCGTTACGGCCAGCTCCCCCGCATCGGCCAGGTGCACGGCCAGGCGCTTGATGCCCCGGCGTTGCAAGGCCGCTGCCAGGCTCAGAGCGCGGCGCTGCAAGGTCGGTTGATCCAGTGCCGGGTCGAAGGTGACGGTTCGCCCGGGTAGCGCCTCGAGCAGCAGGTGCTCGAGTTTTATCCATGTCATGCGCGGCCTCTTACGCGTTGTCGGACCCACCATTCGCCAGCGAACAGCAAGCCCATCAGTCCATAGGCGATCAAGCCGGTATACAGCGTCCACCAGCTCAGTGGCGCCCAGAGAGTCAGGCCTGCGGCGATGAGGCCGTTGACCAGAAAAAAACCGCTCCACACTTGCGTCACAAGGCGCGTGTAGGCGATGGCCACGGCGGGCAGTTCCGGCTCGCGCAGGCGCGCCAGACGTTCAACCACCGGTGGACCGTAGATCAGGCTGGAGCCGAACAGCCCGAGCATGAAGGTGCTGATCAGCACCGGGTACCAGCGCAGCAATTGGGCGTTGCCGACCACCATTACCAGTACACAGAACGCGATGGCCGCACCGGCCATCCAGCGATTGCCCACTCGAGCCGGGCTGGTCAGCACTCGCGCCAGCCACAGGGCGCCGAGCAGCAGGCCAAGTTGCCAGGGCTTGAAGTGTTCCAGCCCGAAATACACCACGAAGGGGTACGACAAACCGGCCAACAGCAGGGTGAGGCCGATCAGTCGACTCATGCGGCGGTGCTGACCAGACGATGCACGGCATCGACGACGTCGCCCACGGTGCGTACGGTCTTGAAGTCCTCGGCGGCGATTTTCTTGCCGGTCTGGCGCTTGATGTGGTCGATCAGGTCGACGGCATCGATGCTGTCGATCTCCAGGTCCTCATAGAGGTTGGCGTCCATCGTGACCTGGGATGGCTCCAGTTCGAAGAGCTCCACCAAGGCGTCGCGCAGGGTGTCGAAGATGTCATCACGGGTTTGCATGGTACGGTCTCAGGCTGCCTGTTTGGCCGTGACAAAAGCCGCGAGGCTGGCCACATTATTGAAGTGATTGCGGGTGTCCTTGGCGTCGGCATCGATCTTGATGCCATAACGTTTCTGGATCGCCAGACCGAGTTCAAGGGCGTCTACCGAGTCCAGGCCCAGGCCTTCGCCGAAGAGGGGTTGGTCGTCGCCGATGTCCTGCGCGCTGATGTCTTCGAGGCCCAGGGCGTCGATGATCAGCAGCTTGATCTGCAGGGCGAGGTCCGTGTTCAAATCGCTCATTTGGCGGCGAGTTCCTTGGTGAAATAGTGGTGCAGATGATCGTTGAGCTTGCGCGACGCTTGGGGCGCCGAGCTTGCCGCGGTGAAGCTCACAGGGTCTATATCGGCACCGACGTGAAAACTGAAGTGCGGACGTGTGGCTGGAATGCGGTACCAGGGTTCGGCTTTGGTCAGGGTGGTGGGGCTGACCTTGATGGTGACCGGGGTGATCACGCTGGCGCCGCGCAGGGCGATGGCCGCGCCACCCCGATGGAATACCGGTGGCTGGCCGGGTGTGGTGCGTGTGCCCTCGGGAAAAATGATCAGCGTCTGACCGCTGCGCAACGCTTGCGCGGCGTCTTCGAGCATGTCCATGCTGCCGTCGTTGCTGATGTATTGCGCCGAGCGCACCGGGCCGCGTGTCGAGGGGTGGCGCCATAGGCTCTGCTTGACCACGCAGTTGGCGTTGCGCACCAGGCCGATCAGGAACACCACGTCGATCAGCGACGGGTGATTGGCGATGATCATCTGCCCCGGGCGGCCGAGCCGTTCTGCGCCGTGCACCTCGAAGGTCAGCACGCCGCAGCGGCGCATCACTTGAATGAACATCCAGAACAGCCAGCTGATGGTCTGCCGGGCGCGGCGGCGCAAGGCGTCGGGCTCGCGGGAAAGGCGGCCGAGCAGCGGGAAGACGATCAAGCGCAGGCTCAGGCCACCCAGGCCGAACAGCACAAAGCACGCGGCGGTGGCCAGCAGGCGCCAGTAGTAGGCGTTGCCACGTCGGGCTTTGGTTACAGGGTGCGTTGCCAATTCCATGTGCGGTGTTCCCAGTGGTGTTGGCAGGCGGGATGGTTGCCGAGCAGGGTCCCTAGCAGGTTCAGGGCATGCGGGCGTGGGGTGCGCTGTTTTTGGTGGAGGTTGGGCTCAAGTGTCAGCGTCCATTGCTCACCTGGGGTCAGCAGCAGGGCGACGGCATAGGCGAAGGGCACGTCGTCGATCCATTGCGCATAGTCCACGGGAGGCTCTTCTTCGCTGAGAATCAGCAACACGGCCGGAGCGCCTTCGCTCAAAAGCGCGGCGGCCTCCAGCACGCCGTGCTCAAGGCCGTCACCGGCGGCTGCCAGCGCGGTCATCTCGCTGGTCTCGCCACGCATGATCGACCACAGGCCGATCACCGCGTTATGCACCGACAGGCTGAACTGGGTCGGCGACAGCGGTTGCTCGGCGGCCAGCTCCTTGAGGATTTCCAGGGTGCGCGGGGTTTCGCCGTGACGGGACACGAACACCAATGGCAGATCGTTCAGGCCTTCGGCCAGCGGCCAGCCGACCGCGAACGCCATGCGCGCCATCCGGCTCAGGCGCCGACGTTGCATGGCGGGCAGGAAGGACACGTCGGGGGCCTGGTCTGCCGATGGCGTGAATACGCTCGGGTCCTGGCTCCATTGGCGCCAGTCTGCTTGCGAGGTAAGACCGGGAGCCCAGGCTCGCCATTGCGCGATATTGAATGTGGTCACGAGCTTCTGTTCCCACCCTTTCCAGGGCATGCAATCCATGGCGCCGAGCAGACAACAGTCCACCCAGACTCGGTGCCGCGTCGCGGTGGCGGCATTATCCTGATGGCGGTGGGAAGGTGCAAATGTTGCTTCCATTTGCACGGCAGCAGTGCTCCCGGCGGATTGCGGGGAGCTCTGATGCATATGCTTCAAGCGCCCGCTACCGTTCGTCTGAGGGCGCTTTGATGCTGTACGGCCGGGTCTGTGACCCTGGTGTTAAAGATCATTCATGCAGCGACACCCTGGCTCTTGAGCCAGCTCTGCAATTGTATCAACGGCAATGCTCCGCTTTGCCGCGCCACTTCACGCCCGTCCTTGAACAAGATCAGGCTGGGGATCGAGCGAATCCCCAGTTGCGCCGACAGTTGCGGGTTGGCCTCACTGTCAAGTTTGGCCAGCCGGCACTTGCCCGTCAGTTGCGCCGCCGCCTGCTCGAACACCGGCGCAAACGACCGGCATGGCCCGCACCACTCGGCCCAGACATCCACCAGCAACGGCAGATCGCCTTTGATCTGGCTGCTGTAGTCGCCTTGCCTCAGCTCGAAGGGCACGTTCAGCAGCACTCCCTGTTTGCAGCGCCCGCACTTGGGCTGATCGCTCAAACGCTCGGCGGGGATGCGGTTCAGGCCGTTGCAGTGCGGGCAGGGGATGATCAATGGTTCGGACATGGCGGGGTTACCGGGTGAGGGCAGATGTTGCCTATGTGGAGCCGCCAGGCTGGATTATCAAGGTAGGAAGAGATTTGAGAAACGTCCTACGCCGTTATCGGAATTATCGCTATTTGCGATAATTTGGCAGACGCATACAGGCCTGTAGTCAGGCCAATGACGTCGTTGATCTCTCAGGCAGCGGCGTATTGGTCGTTTATCGCGTTTCTGCTGACTCGTCCCGGCAGTGACGCCGAATACGACTCGCTGCCACATCGACGGTGTAGGCCCTCGCGTCAGGCGGCGAGGGGGCTTTCAGTGGCACCTTCACCTCAGGACGAACAACTGATCTCCAGATGCTTGCCCCACTCCGGTGGCCGTTCGGCATACTGCTCCATGCCGGGCTGCTGTTCGAACGGGCGGGTCAGCACGGCGTGTAGCTGGCGCACCTCTGAGTAGTCCCCGCGCTCGGCGGCGTCGATGGCTTTTTGCGCGAGGTAGTTGCGCAGCACGTACAGCGGATTGACGGCATGCATGCGAGCTTGCCGTTCGCTGTCGCTGCCTTGTTCTTCGCGGCCGATGCGGGCCAGGTAGTCGGCAGCCCAGCCGTCGAAGCCGAGCATGTCGACGAAGTCGTCGCGCAACGTGGCTACCGCTAGCGCAGCAGGCTGATCACCCAGGCGGCGGAAGAACAGGTTGTAGTCCACGGCGCTGTTCTGCATCAGGTTGAGCAAGCGCTCCACCAGGGTCATGTCGCCGTCCTCGGCACTGGTCAGGCCCAGGCGGCGGCGCATGCGGTCCAGGTACTGGGCCTGGTACAGCGGCAGGAACAACCCCAGTGCCTGGCGCAGCGGTTCGAGCGCGATCAGTGGCGTCAGGGCCTGGGCCAGCGCACTGAGGTTCCAGTGGGCGATGGGCACCTGATTGCTGAAGGAATAGCGGCCTTCATGATCGGAATGATTGCAGATGAAATTGGCGTCGAAGTCATCGAGAAACGCAAACGGCCCGAAATCGAAGGTGATACCCAGGATCGACATGTTGTCGGTGTTCATGACCCCGTGGCAGAACCCGTAGGCCTGCCACAACGCGATGAGCTCGGCGTTGCGCTCGACGATGGTGGTGAACATCGCCAGATACGGCTGGGGTTGCTCCAGGCATTCGGCAAAGTGCATGGCCAGCACGTGGTCGGCGAGGATCTTCTGCTGTTCCGGCTGTTTGATGTAATAGAAGTACTCGAAGTGCCCGAAGCGCACGTGGCTGGGCGCCAGGCGCAGGACCATCGCGCCGCTCTCCTGAGTTTCGCGCCACACCGGGGTGTCGGAACCGATCACGCACAGCGCACGGGAGCTGGGGATGCCCAAGGCGTGGAGGGCTTCGGAGGCCAGGAACTCGCGTATCGACGAGCGCAGCACCGCGCGCCCGTCGCCCATGCGCGAGAACGGCGTCTGCCCGGCGCCCTTGAGATGCAGGTCCCAATGCTCGCCGGCAGCGTTGTAGACCTCGCCGAGCAGCAACCCGCGGCCGTCGCCCAGTTGCGGGTTGTAGTGGCCGAACTGATGCCCGGAGTAGATCATCGCCCGCGGCTCGGTCTCGGCCCACAACTTGTGGCCGCTGAACACTTCGGCGAACAATGGGGTCTGGGCTTCGCCGGGCGCCAGGTCGAGCAGCGCCATGGCGGCATCGCTGGCCACCACCAGGCGTGGCGAGTCCAGCGGCGCCGGTAGCACGTGGATCGAGAACACATCGCCCAAGCGGGCGAAGCGGTTGTCGAAAGTCAGTTCGTCGAGGGCTTTCACGGCCGTCTCCCAGTGATATGGATGTTTCGCCGCCGCACGCGCTAGCTCGCTGCCACAGGGGGGAAGTGTACACCTTGTGGCAGCGGACTCTGCCCGCGAAGGGCTCAGTCCAGTTTGGACGGCGGTGGGTTCGGTGCTTCGATCGACTGCGCCGGCGTAGGCGGTTCGGGCTCATCGGTTTGCGGCTGCAGCGTCCCGGCCGGGCCACCTTCGCCGGGCTTTTGCGGCACCAGCTTGTATTCCTCGCCCTGGGTGTTCTTCAGGTAGATCTCCATCTGCCGGAACGAGATGTTGATCTTTTGCGCCTTGAACTCCTTGTTGATGAACCGGTTGATCTCGTCGAGCACCGGGTTGCGGTCGCCGAGGTCGCGCACGTGCATGCGCAGTTCGTGGTCCAGGGTGCTTTCGCCGAAGTTGAGGAAGTACACGTGGGGCTGCGGGTCCTTGAGCACGCGTGGATTGTCGGCGGCGGCCTTGAGCAGCAGGCTGCGCACCAGGTCGAGGTCGGAGCCATAATCCACGCCCAGCTTGAGGGTTACCCGGGTGATAGTGTCGGTCAGTGACCAGTTGATCAACTGGCCGGTGATAAAGGTCTTGTTGGGGACGATGATGTCCTTGCGATCGAAATCCGTGATGGTGGTGGCGCGGATGCGGATCTTGCTGACCGTGCCCGACAGATTGCCGATGGTGATGGTGTCGCCGATGCGCACCGGGCGCTCGAAAAGGATCATGATGCCGGAGATGAAGTTGGCGAAGATCTCCTGCATGCCGAACCCGAGGCCCACCGACAGCGCGGCCACCAGCCACTGCAGCTTGTCCCAGCTGACCCCCAGGGTCGACAGCGCCGAGACGAAACCGACCCCGGCGATCACATAGGACAGCAGCGTGGTCGTCGCGTAGGCACTGCCCTGAGCCAGGTTCAAACGCGACAGGACCAGTACTTCCAGCAGGCCCGGCAAGTTGCCGGCGAGGATGAAGGTGATGCCGATGATCACCGCCGCTCCGATCATGTCGCCCAGGCTAATGGGCACCATGCTCATGGTGGCGCCGGTGCCGCTGGTGTATTCGTACAGGGTGATGTTGTCCAGGTACGAGAACACGCTGATCAGGTCCGACCACACCCAGTACAGCGCCGCGATAAAGCCGCCCAGCAGCGCCAGGCGGATCAGACGCAGGGACTGCTGGTTGACCTGTTCGATGTCCAAAGTCGGCTCTTCGCCCACGCCTTCGCCATCACCGTTGTCCTTCGCGGCCTGGCGCTTGGCCAGCGCGCGGTTGTAGGCCAGGCGCCGCGCGGCGACGCTGAGGCCACGCACGAACGCGGCTTCGATCACCAGCCAGAGCATCAGCAGATACAGGGTGTTGATCAGCCGGTCGGTGAGCTTGAGCGCGGTGTAGTAGTAGCCGAAGCACACCGCCAGGAAGAGCGCGATCGGCAAGGCGGTGAACGCCATGCCCACTGCGCGGCGGAACAGCGAGGCGGTCTGATGGGTCGGACTGCCGAGCAACAGGCGGCCCAGCAGGCTGGCCATCAAGGCGTAGCAGGCCAGCACCACGAGGATGCCGATCACGTCTTCGGCCAGCGCCGAGGGCTGCAGCTCCGCCACGGCCACCACAGTGACTAGCGCCAGCACCACGAAGCCCAGTTTGCGCACCCATTTCTGCAGGAACTCGACCTGGCGCTTCTCCCAGCGGAAATGCAGTTCAGCCACGCCCGCCGGGGCGAGGATCCGGTACGCGGTATAGAACACCAGCCAGGCCTGGGCGATCTGCAGCAGCGCCGAGCCGAGGCTGGCGTTCTGCCCGCGGGCGTCGATCTGCAACGCCAGCCCGCACAGCCCGAACGCCAGCGCCACCGGCAGGGCGAGGAGGATGTTGATCAACAGCGCCAGCGGCGTGTGCCACTGGTTGTCACGCTTGAAGTGGCCAATGTCGTGATGCAGTTGCGCCAGCTTGCGGTACAGGTAGTCACGGCGCCACAACAGGGCACCGATCACCAGCAGCAACGGCAGGAACAGCAGCGGCCGCTGCAGCAGACCGTCGCTCAGTTCGCTCACACTGGAGGCCCAGGGCAAGGTCGCGACCTGCTTGACCAGGCGCTTGGGCATGCCCATGAACCAGTCGCCGTCGAGCGGCTTGTTGCTGGGGATCCAGAACATCTGCTCGTCGAGGGTCTTGCGCAGGCTCTGGGCGGTGCTGACCAGTTGCTTCTGATTGAGCTGCAGGGTGATGGACTCGTTGAGCAGGGCGCTCAGCTCGCGGTTCAGGCGCTCCAGCAGGTCGCTGCGGGTGACGGCCAGATCCAGCAGGCCTTTGCGCAGCTGTGGAGTGACATCTGCGGGCGGCTGCGCGGCGATCAGGTTCTCGACATAGGCGGTCGGGCTGCTGAGGGCCTCGCGCTGTTGATTGACCTCGAATTGGTACAGGCGAATGTCGGCGATCTGGTCCGCCAGGTTGCGGTTGACCTTGAGGTGCGGCAGCGCCTGTTTCTGCTTGTAGAGGATTTTGGACAGCAGCAGGCTGCCTTGCAGCACGCTGATCTGCTCATCCAGCGCCTGGTCGGTCTGAGTGATGCTATCGAGCTGCTGTTTGGTCTTGAGGTTTTCCTGGGTCAGCTCATTGAGCTCGTCGGTGCTCTTGAGCAGGTAGTCGGAGAGCTTGACGTTGGTCGCGCTCTCGGTGGCGAGCACGCTGCTGCCGCCGGCCTTCTGCGCTTCCAGCGATTGCTCGGTAACGGTCTTCTGCGACTGCGCCAGGCGCTTCTGGTTGATCAGCGTCTGCAGGTCCTGGATTTCCTGTTCGAGCAGGCCGGTCTTGGCCATCAGTACGTCATGCTGGCTGTTGCCCAGGTCCTGCAGCAGGGTGTTGCCGGCCAGTTCCTGGCGGCGCAGCGCGATCAACGAGTTGATCGCGGCCAGCTCGGCGTTCAGTTCGTTGCGCTGGTCGGCATTGATCGACTTGCCGTTATCGCGGCCGCTCTTGAGGATGCCGTTGATCTGCTGGATGCGATTCTGCTTGTCGCTGATCTCGGTTTGCGCGCGTTCGGGGCGGGTCTGGGCGGCGATGGTCATCGAGTTGGCATCGGACAGGGCCTTCTGCAGGCCGCCTTGTTCGTTGCTGCGATCGGTGAGCAGCTGCTCGAGCTGCGTAACGCTCTGGTTGGCATAGCGCTGCTCGACCGGCACCACCTTGGTGGCCTTGATGCGCGCGAGTTCGCGCTGGTTGGCGATGGTGTCCTTGGGCGCGTCGAGCAACTGCTGCTTGAGATCTACCAGTTGACGCTGGTTGTCCTCGTCATTGGTGAGATACGTCAGGGTGCCTTGCAGTATTTCCTGCAGGGCTTTCTGGTCGGCATCGGCCAGTTTGCGATCACCGATGCGGTCGAGGCTTTGCTGCACGGAGTCGCGGGAGGGCGCATCGGCGGCGTGGACGGCAGAAATCGTCAGGCACAGCCCCAACAGGGCTGTGGTGAGCAGAGAACGCAGGCTAGGCATAGGTAAAAAGTCGGGTAACTCGAAGATTGGATCGGCAGTTTAGAGGAACAACCCGGGGCCCGGGCGACTTCCTTCGGGGAATCTGACGCCGACTTTGCCAATCTTGTTCCCGTCCATGACCGCAACCGTCCAGATAGTGCTGTTCCATTCGACATGGTCGCCGACCACCGGTGCACCGCCGACCTTCTGGGCAATGAAGCGGCTGAGCGGCATGTGCGGGTCGACACCGTCGAGTTGCAGGCCATAGAGCGCCGACACCGCACCCAGCTCGGCGTCGCCTTCGAGCACGAAGTCGCCGAAAAAGCGCAGGTCGAGGCCACGTTGCGGGGCCTGGCTGAACAGTTTGCCGAGTGCTGGCAGGTTGTGCTCGTGACCGATCACACACAGCAGGTCGCCCACTTCCAGCACCGTACTACCGGACGGGTGGAGCAATTGCTGGCCTCGGAACAGCGCGGCGATGCGGGTGCCCTCGGGCATTTTCAGTTCCCGTAGCGCAGCGCCGATGCACCATTTTTCGGCGCCCAGGCGGTAGACGAACAGCTCCCACTCGCTGGTGACGTGGACTTCCAGCGCCGACCGGGAGATGGGGGCCGGGTCCGGCGGTACCGTGACTTTGAGCAGCTTGGCGACCCACGGCAGGCTGGTGCCCTGCACCAGCAGCGACACGAGCACGATGAAGAACGCCAGGTTGAAATACAGCTGCGCGTGGGGCAGGCCGGCCATCAGCGGAAACACCGCCAGAATGATCGGGACCGCGCCGCGCAGGCCGACCCAGGCGATAAAGCCCTTCTCGCGGCCATGGAAGGCCTTGAACGGTAGCAGTCCGACGAACACCGACAGCGGCCGTGCGATGAGGATCATCCACAGCGCCAACGCCAGCGCCGGGATGGCGATAGGCAGCAGGTCGTGGGGGGTAACCAGCAGGCCCAGCACCAGGAACATGCCAATCTGCGCCAGCCAGGCCATGCCGTCGAGCATGTGCAGGATGCCGTGCCGGCTGCGGATCGGCTTGTTGCCCAGCACCAATCCGCACAGGTACACCGCCAGAAAGCCGCTGCCATGCAGGGCGTTGGTCAGGGCGAACACCACCAGGCCGCCGCTGATCACCAGGATCGGGTACAGACCGTTGGCCAGATTGATGCGATTGACCAGCTGCAGCATCAGCCAGCCGCCGCCCAGGCCGATGGCGCCGCCGATGCCGAATTCGCGAATCAGATGGAACAGCAGGCTCCAGTGCAGGCCTGTCTGGCCGCTGGCGAGCATGTCGATCAGGGTCACGGTGAGGAACACCGCCATGGGGTCGTTGCTGCCGGATTCGATCTCGAGGCTGGCGCTGACCCGCTCGTTCAGGCCCTTGCCGCCCAGCAACGAAAACACCGCCGCGGCGTCGGTGGAGCCGACGATCGCGCCGATCAGCAGGCCCTGGATGATGTTCAGGTCGAACAGCCAGGCCGCCATCATGCCGGTCAGCCCGGTGGTGATCAGCACGCCCACGGTGGCCAGCGACAAGGCCGGCCAGAGCGCCACGCGGAAACTCGCCACCCGTGTGCGCAAGCCACCGTCGAGGAGGATCACCGCCAGTGCCAGGTTGCCGACCAGATAGGCCGTGGGGTAGTTGTCGAAGATGATACCGCCACCATCGACCCCGGCCGACATGCCGACCGCGAGGATGATGACCAGAATGGGGATGCCCAGCCGCGAGGACAACGAGCTCACCAGGATGCTCGCACCTACCAGCAACGCGCCGATCAAGAACAGGCTGTTGATGGTCGTCGCATTCAAGGGCAGTACTCCAGTCCGAGGCAAAGCGTGCATCATGCAGGCTGCGTGCCAAGGATAATAACCTGTGTAAATGCATATATGTCAAAGGGCTACGGATAAAAGCCTCAGGCGTCGGCCTGGTAGATAGATACCGCGCCGCCGCCCTGCGGCTCTCTTGACGTGCCAGACCTCTCATCTGCCAAGAGGGTTCTTGCATTGGACGACGGGCAGTTCATCAGCCATGCGATCTTGGCCTATACCAGCTTTGGCAATTTGATCAACGCGGTCTTTCGCCTGGTCGAGCTGGAGACATTGGCGGGTGGGGAGTTTCGGCGAGGAAAGTGGCGAAGCCTTTTACTTCATGCGTGTGGACCTGACAGAGGTCGCGGCGATACAGCCCGAGGACAGGGTGTTCGATATGCGCACCGGTGAACTTTTCAGTCATGCGTCCTATGCCGCCAGGATGCACCCCGGCGCAGAGTTGCTCGTCCGGAGTTTCTTGGCGCACTGAGGGATAAGCAAAAAAAACCGGCCTGACGACGCGAGGTCGGCAGGCCGGCTGGTCGGCTGGCGGGGTGGGTCAGCCGATGGTCATCAGGCTGGCGTTACCGCCCGCGGCTGCGGTATTGACGCTCAACGCCCGCTCGATCACCAGGCGCTCCAGGGCGATATTGCTTTCACCCTGAGACAGCCCCTGCACGCCGACAATGGCCCCGGCGCGTTTGGCGATCTGCTGGCACACGCCGCGCAGTTGGTCCGAATCACCGTGATGGATCACGGCATCGAATGGCACGTCATCCTTGTTCCACTCCGCTACCAGGCGAATTTTCCCCTGCACGTCCTTCGGCAAGCGATTGCGCACAGCCTTGCCCAGTTCGTTCTCCACCCACACCGCATGGCTGCCCACCGACAGCGTGGCGGCCAGTTGCACCAGCAGGTCGGCCTCGGTTTCGGCCAGGCACAGCACGTGCTCGCGGGCCAGGATGGTGTAGCTGTTGCGCTCTCCGGTCGGGCCGCTCAGCAGGCGTGTGACGCCGCTTTGCGATTGCGCGGCGAACTGCTCGCAGACCTCTGCCAGCTCGGCGTGCTGATTGCTCGCAGCCCAGGCTTGCAGGGCGCGCAACGGCTTGAGCTGGACATCGCGCAGGCGCACATCCGGAGCGGTCGGGCCGTCCTGACGGTGCAGCGACGCGCTGATGGCATCTGCCGGGCAGGTCGACAGCAAGCGGTACAGGTACAGCGGGCCGCCGGCTTTTGGACCGGTGCCGGACAGGCCTTCACCACCGAACGGCTGCACCCCGACCACGGCCCCGACGATGTTGCGGTTGACGTAGACGTTACCCGCGTTGACGTTGTCGAGGACCTTGGCGATGGTTTCGTCGATACGGGTGTGCACGCCCAGGGTCAAGCCATAGCCCGACGCGTTGATCTGCTCGATCAGGCGGTCGATGTCCTTGCGCTGGTAGCGGACCACGTGCAACACCGGGCCGAAGATCTCGCGTTGCAGCTCGTCAAAGCTTTCGAGTTCGATCAGGGTTGGCGTCACGTAGGTGCCGCGCTTGATTTCGGCGCTGTCGGCGATGGCCATCTGGAACACATTGCGGCCTTTGTCGCGCATCGCCTGCACGTGTTTGTCGATGTTGGCCTTGGCTTCAGCGTCGATCACCGGGCCGATGTCCACGCTCAGGCGCTCCGGGTTGCCCAGGCGGGCTTCGGCCATGGCGCCCTTGAGCATTTCGATCACACGGTCGGCGGAGTCTTCCTGCAGGCACAGTACGCGCAGGGCCGAGCAGCGTTGACCGGCGCTGTCGAAGGCCGAAGAGACGACGTCGATGACCACTTGTTCGGTAAGCGCCGAGGAGTCGACGATCATGGCGTTCTGGCCGCCGGTTTCGGCGATCAGCGGGATCGGCCGGCCCTGGTTGTCCAGGCGCCCGGCAATGTTGCGTTGCAGCAGGCGCGCTACCTCGGTGGAGCCGGTGAACATCACGCCTTTGACGCGCTCGTCGCCCACCAGGCGGGCACCAACGGTTTCACCGCGGCCGGGCAGCAGTTGCAGCACGCCTTCAGGGATGCCGGCTTCGAGCAGCAGGCGCACGGCCTGAGCGGCGACCAGTGGGGTCTGTTCGGCCGGCTTGGCCAGCACCGGGTTGCCGGCCGCCAGTGCCGCAGCCACCTGACCGGTGAAGATCGCCAGCGGGAAGTTCCACGGGCTGATGCACACCACCGGGCCCAGTGGGCGGTGGGCGTCGTTGCTCAGGTCGTGGCGAGCCTGCACCGCGTAGTAGCGCAAGAAGTCCACGGCCTCGCGCACTTCGGCGATGGCGTTGGCGAAGGTCTTGCCGGCTTCGCGGGCCAGCAGGCCCATCAGCGGCTGGATCTCGGCTTCCATCAAGTCGGCGGCGCGTTCCAGTACGGCGGCGCGCTCGTCCGGGGGGGTGGCCTGCCAGATCGGGCCGTTGCCCAGCGCGCAGAGCAGGGCGTTGTCGACGTCTTCGACGGTCGCTTCCTGGACGTGACCGACCACATCGCGGTGGTCGGCCGGGTTCAGCAACGGCTGGGGCGTGCCCGCGCTGATCGGGCAGCCGAGCATCGGCGCCGCTTGCCAGTCGTTATGGGCGGTGGCCAGCAAGGCGCTGGACAACGACGCCAGGCGATGTTCGTTGGCCAGGTCGATACCGGCGGAGTTGTTGCGCTCGCTGCCATAGAGGTCGACCGGCAGCGGAATGCGCGGGTGCGGCAGGCCGAAACCGCCTTCCTGAGCCGCCATGCGCTCGATGCTGCTCACCGGATCGGCCACCAGCTCGTGGATCGAGATGGAGTGGTCGGCGATGCGGTTGACGAACGAGGTGTTGGCGCCGTTTTCCAGCAGGCGGCGGACCAGGTAGGCCAGCAGTGTTTCGTGGGTGCCGACCGGCGCATACACGCGGCACGGACGGTTCAGCTTGCCATCGGCGACCTTGCCCACCACTTGCTCGTACAACGGCTCGCCCATGCCGTGCAGGCACTGGAACTCGTACTGGCCGGGGTAGTAGTTCTGCCCGGCGATGTGGTAGATGGCCGCCAGGGTGTGGGCGTTGTGGGTGGCGAACTGCGGGTAGATGACTTCTGGCACCGACAGCAGTTTTTTCGCACAGGCGATGTAGGAAACGTCGGTGTACACCTTGCGGGTGTACACCGGATAGCCTTCCAGGCCTTCGACCTGGGCGCGCTTGATCTCGCTATCCCAGTAGGCGCCCTTGACCAGGCGAATCATCAGGCGATGGCGGCTGCGGCGCGCCAGGTCGATGACGTAGTCGATCACATACGGGCAGCGCTTCTGATAGGCCTGGATGACGAAGCCGATGCCGTTCCAGCCGGTCAGTTGCGGCTCGAAGCACAGCCGTTCGAGCAGGTCGAGGGACAGCTCCAGGCGGTCGGCTTCCTCGGCGTCGATATTCAGGCCGATGTCGTAATGCTTGGCCAGCAGGGTCAGCGACAGCAGGCGCGGGTACAGCTCATCCATGACGCGCTCGTACTGGGCGCGGCTGTAGCGCGGGTGCAGCGCCGAGAGCTTGATGGAAATGCCCGGGCCTTCGTAGATGCCGCGGCCGTGGGAGGCTTTGCCGATCGAGTGGATGGCCTGCTCGTAGGACGCCAGGTATTTTTGCGCGTCGTGTTCGGTGAGGGCCGCTTCGCCCAGCATGTCGTAGGAATAGCGGAAGCCCTTGGCTTCGAAACGCGTGGCGTTGGCCAAGGCTTCAGCGATGGTTTCGCCGGTGACGAACTGCTCGCCCATCAGGCGCATGGCCATGTCGACGCCCTTGCGAATCATTGGCTCGCCGCTTTTGCCGATGATGCGGCTCAAGGACGACGTCAGCCCGGATTCGTTGTGGGTCGAGACCAGCTTGCCGGTCAGCAGCAGGCCCCAGGTGGCGGCATTGACGAACAACGACGGGCTGTTACCCAGGTGCGGCTGCCAGTTGCCGTTGCTGATCTTGTCGCGGATCAGCGCGTCGCGGGTGCCCTTGTCGGGAATCCGCAGCAGGGCCTCGGCCAGGCACATCAGGGCCACGCCCTCCTGGGACGACAGCGAGAACTCCTGCAGCAGGCCCTGGACGATACCGGCGCGGCCACTGGCGCTTTTTTGATTGCGCAGTTTTTCGGCGATGCCGGCGGCGACCTTGTGCGTGGCCTCGGCCATGGCGGCGGGCAGGCGCGCCTGCTCCAGCAGCATCGGCACGACTTCCTGCTCGGGGCGACGATAGGCGCCGGTGATGGCGGCGCGTAGCACCGACTGCGGGAGGATGCTTTCGGCGAACTCGAGGAAGCACTGATGGCTGTGCTCGATCTGTACTTCACCGACGTCGTCACCGAGGGCGCCACCCAGACCGCTGAGCTCGTTGAGGGTTGCGCCCGCTTCGAGTTTCTCGAGGTAATTGAAGATCGCCTGTTTGATCAGCCAGTGCGGAGTGCGGTCGATCGACTGGGCTGCCGCCTTCAATCGCTCACGGGTCGGGTCGTCGAGTTTGACCCCAAGGGTGGTCGTCGCCATTACAAATCCTCATCAAGGCCGCTGGACCCGCGGCATCAGGTGGCGTGCAGATTAGCTCGGCGCAAGGCTGGGTGCAACCGGGTGCAACCCACTTTTTGAAAGGATTGGTAACACTGTTGTGGATATGCGGCCACGGTTGACTGGGTATGCTTCCCGATGGTGCGCTAACCCCCATGAAATCAGCGGTCTGCTCCTTTTCGGGGCATTTATTTCATTCGGCTATCTGGGTGCAACTCCGGTTGCACTCATAGGCCGCAACCATAACAAGAAGGCATTAACTCATGACCCTTGGTAACCCTACTCTGATCACCTTTGTGATCTATATCGCCGCCATGGTGCTGATCGGACTGATCGCCTGGCACCGGACCCACAACCTTGCCGATTACATTCTGGGCGGGCGGCGCCTGGGCAGTTTCGTCACGGCGCTGTCGGCCGGCGCCTCGGACATGAGCGGCTGGCTGCTCATGGGTTTGCCTGGCGCCATCTATCTATCGGGGTTGTCCGAAGGCTGGATCGCAGTCGGGCTGATCACCGGCGCCTACCTCAACTGGCTGTTCGTCGCCGGACGCTTGCGGGTACAGACCGAGCACAATGGCGATGCGCTGACCTTGCCCGACTACTTCGCCAGCCGTTTCGATGATCGCAGCGGCCTGCTGCGGGTCATCGCGGCGCTGGTGATTCTGCTGTTCTTCACTATCTATTGTGCATCCGGCATCGTCGCCGGGGCGCGCCTGTTCGAGAGTACCTTTGCCTTGACCTACGAGCAGGCGCTCTGGGCCGGGGCGGCGGCAACGATCGCCTATACCCTGATCGGCGGCTTTCTGGCTGTCAGCTGGACCGATACCGTGCAAGCGACGCTGATGATCTTCGCGTTGATCCTCACCCCGGTGATGGTCATGCTGGCGAGCGGCGGCGTCGACAGCGCGATGTTGGCCATCGAGGCGCAGGCGCCGGAGCATTTCGATGTGTTGCGCGGTACCACCTTCATCGGCATTGTCTCGCTGCTTGGCTGGGGGTTGGGCTATTTCGGCCAGCCGCATATCCTGGCGCGGTTCATGGCGGCCGACTCGGTCAAGTCGATCGACAAGGCCCGGCGTATTTCCATGGTCTGGATGATTCTGTGCCTGGGCGGCGCCCTGGGCGTGGGCTTCTTTGGTGTGGCGTATTTCTCCACCCATCCGCAGGTGGCCGGGGCGGTCGCCGAGAACCCCGAGCGGGTGTTCATCGAGCTGGCGCGCCTGTTGTTCAATCCGTGGATTGCCGGTGTGTTGCTCTCGGCGATTCTGGCGGCGGTCATGAGCACCCTCAGCTGCCAGTTGCTGGTCTGCTCCAGCGCGCTGACCGAGGATTTCTACAAGGCCTTCCTGCGCCAGCATGCCACTCAGCGTGAATTGGTATGGGTGGGGCGTGCGATGGTGCTGTTGGTGGCGCTGGTGGCGATCTGGTTGGCCAGCAACCCGGAAAATCGCGTGCTGGGGCTGGTCAGCTATGCCTGGGCGGGTTTCGGCGCGGCGTTCGGGCCAGTCGTACTGATCTCGGTATTGTGGAAAGGCATGACCCGTGACGGCGCGCTGGCGGGTATCGTGGTGGGGGCGGTGACGGTGATCGTCTGGAAGCAGTTCGCGCTGCTGGGAATGTACGAAATCATTCCGGGCTTCGTGTTTGCCAGCCTGGCCATCTGGCTGGTCAGCTCGGTGGGCGCGCCGACGGCGGCCATGCTCGAACGCTTCGATGGCGCCGAGCGCGCGTATCGGCGCGAGCGCTGAGGCGACCGTCCGGCCTCGCCGATTTTGGCGGCGAGGCCGGCACAGGGTAAACTCCTGCGCATTGCAGGAGTTGCCATGAATTATCGTCACGCTTTCCACGCCGGCAACCACGCCGACGTCTTCAAACACCTTGTCCTTACTCGTCTGATCGCCTTGCTGTCGCGCAAGGAGCAGCCGTTTGCCTCCATTGATACCCACGCAGGCCTAGGGCTCTACGATTTGCGTGGCGATCAGGCGACGCGCACCGGCGAATGGTTGCAAGGCGTCGCGCGCCTCTGGGAGGCGCAGGATGTGCCGCCTTTGGTCGCGGACTATCTGCGCGTGCTGCATGACATGAACCCAGATGGCGAGTTGCGCTACTACCCCGGTTCGCCGGAGTTGGCGCGGCGCCTGACCCGCCCGCAGGATCGCGTGTTGCTGAACGAAAAACATCCCCAGGACGGCCAGTTGCTCCGGGACAACATGAAGGGCGATCGCCGCGTGGCGGTGCATCTGGGTGAGGGCTGGCATGTGCCTCGGGCGCTGCTGCCGGTGCCGGAAAAGCGCGCTTTGATGCTGATCGATCCGCCGTTCGAGCAACTGGACGAGATGCAGCGTTGCGCCAAAGCCCTTAAAGAAGCCATTGGCCGCATGCGCCAGACGGTGGCCGCCATCTGGTATCCGGTCAAGGATCAGCGAGCGCTCAAGCGTTTCTACCAGGATCTGGCCGGCAGCGGCGCACCCAAGTTGCTGCGGGTGGAATTGCTGGTGCACCCGATCGAAACCGAGCAGAGCCTGAATGGCTCAGGGCTGGCGATCGCCAATCCGCCATGGGGGTTGGAAGAGGAGCTGAACCAGCTGCTGCCGTGGCTGGCGCAGTTGCTGGGGCAGACCCAAGGTGGTTGGAAGATGGATTGGCTGATTGCCGAGTGATAGCTGATGGCCCCTTCGCGGGCAAGCCTTGCTCCCACAGTGTGCGCAGTTAGAGCGGCGTACACCTGTGGGAGCAAGGCTTGCCCGCGAAGCTTTCAAGCCGCAGGCGGCATGCACACCCCGGTGCCACCCAGCCCGCAATACCCGCTTGGGTTCTTGGCCAGATACTGCTGGTGATACGCCTCGGCATAATAGAAAGTCGGCGCCAAGGCGATCTCGGTCGTGATCGCGCCCATGCCGGCCTCGCTCAGCTGGCTCTGAAACACCTCCTGACTGGCCCTGGCCGCCTGCAATTGCACCTCGCTGGTGCAATAGATGGCCGAGCGATACTGAGTGCCCAGATCATTACCCTGACGCATGCCCTGCGTGGGGTTGTGCGCTTCCCAGAACACTTTCAGTAGCGTCTCGTAGCTCACCTTGGCAGGGTCGAACACCACCAGCACCACTTCGCTGTGGCCGGTCAGCCCAGAGCAGGTTTCTTCGTAGGTCGGGTTGGGCGTGTAGCCCCCTGCGTAGCCGGCGGCTGTGGTCCACACGCCTGGTTCGTTCCACAAGCGACGCTCCGCTCCCCAGAAGCAGCCCAGGCCGAAGATTGCGGTTTCGAGCCCGGCAGGGAAGTCCGTCAGCGAATGTCCGTTGACGAAGTGCTCGGCGGGCACCGTCATCGGTGACTCACGGCCTGGCAGCGCTTGCTGCGGTGAGGGCAATTCGTTTTTGTTGACCAGGATTTCCGAGCGCAAGACCATGGGTCTTCTCCTCTGCAGGGAATGGGAAGTGGCAACAAGGATAGACCGACAGTTTGCTCAAGCGTTGCGTGGCGGGTCAGGCCGCTGGTCCGCGAGGGTAGCGTTTGAGGGCCTGGACGAGCTGGCTGCCGGGAATCGGCCGGTCGAACAGATAGCCCTGGCCGACATCGCAGCGGTGGCGGCGCAGGAACGCCAGCTGTTCGGCGGTCTCGATACCTTCGGCCACGACCTTGAGCTTGAGGTTGTGGGCCATTGCGATCACCGCCGAGGTGATTTCCATGTCGTCCTGGTTGGCCGGGATTTCATGGATGAAGCTGCGATCGATCTTGATGATGTCGATCGGGAATTTTTTCAGGTAGCTGAGCGACGAGTAACCGGTCCCGAAGTCGTCCATGGCCAGGGTCAGGCCCAGGCTTTTCAGCTCGGCGAGCTGCAGGCGGGTCTCTTCTGTGGCTTCGAGCAGCAGGCCCTCGGTCAGTTCGAGCTCCAGCAGGTGCGGGGGCAGGGCCTCTTCTTCAAGGATATGGCGGATCGACGACACCAGGTCGGGATCGGAGAACTGCTTGGGTGACAGGTTGATCGCCACCTGCAGGGAGCCGATACCATTGGCGGTCAGTTCCTTGCTCATGCGGCACGCCTGGCGTGCGACCCATTTGCCGATCGGGATGATCAGGCCGGTTTCTTCCGCCACGCTGATGAATTGATCCGGGCGGATCATGCCGCGTTCCGGATGGTTCCAGCGCAGCAACGCTTCGAGGCCGAGCAGGCGGCCGCTGCGCAGGCACAGCTTGGGCTGGTAGAACACCTCGAGCTCGTTCTGGGTCAGGGCGCGGCGCAGGTTGTTCTCGACGAACAGTTTGTAGCTGGCCTCGGCGTTCAGCGCCTCGGTGAACACTTGCACTTGGTGCTTGCCGTTGGCCTTGGCCTTGTGCAGCGCCAGGCCGGCGTTCTTCATCAGCGTTTGTGGGTCGCGGCCATGCAGCGGCGCGCAGGCGAAGCCTACCGAGGCAGTGACGTTGATCAATTGATTGTCGACGAACATCGGCTTGTCGAGGGTGCGCAACACCTGCTGGGCGATCAATTGCCCGGCCTCGGGATCGACATCGTCAAGCAGCACCGCGAATTCGTTACTGGCAAAGCGCGCCAGGCTGCCGCTGCTGCTCAGGCTGTTGCGCAGGCGCCGCGCCAGGCTGATCAACAATTTGTCGCCGGTCTGGTGGCCGAGGCTGTCGTTGATCCGCTTGAAGTTGTCGATGTCCACCAGCATCAGGCTGACCGGGGCTTCGCTGTTGCGGGCGAAGCGTTCGTCGAGGCTGCGAATGAATGCCGGGCGGTTGCCCAGGTTGGTCAGGTTGTCCGTATACGCCAGGCGTTCGATGCGCTGCTGGGCGAGCTTGCTTTGGGTGATGTCTTCATAGATGCCGATGTAGTGCGTTAGCTCGCGCTGGTCGTTGTAGACCTTGGAGATCGACAGCTGCCCCCAGTAGGGTTCAAGGTTTTTGCGGCGGCTCTTGAATTCGCCCTGCCAGCTGTTGCTGCTGACCAGGGCCGAGGGCGCGTCGAACAGCAGTTCGCTGAGGTTTTCCAGCGCGGGCAGTTCCGCCAGCCGGTGGCCGTGGACTTCATCGGGGCTGTACTGGGTGATGGCGGTGAAGCTGGGGTTGACGTATTCCACCACGCCTTCGCAATTGACCAGCAAAAACGCATTGGCGCTCTGCTCGACGGCGCGCTGAAACAGGTGCAGGGCGCTGGTGGCGGCGCGGCGATTCTGGTTGTTGATGACTTGGGCGACCTGGTCGGCCAGCTCGCCGGCGAAGGTGATTTCGTCCGCCTGCCAGGCCCGGGGCTTGCCTCGTTGCTGCAGGCAGAGCACGCCGACCACCTGGCCATCGACGCGGATACCGGCGTCCAGCACCGCATGGATATCACGGGCGCGCAGCCACTCTGCCATCTCCGACAGGCGCGGATCGGCCACGGCGTCGTGGGCATCGATGGCGCGGCTGGTATGCAGGGCGTCGAGGTAGTTTGGATAGGCAGAGGTGTCGATGGCCGCTTCGGTGTGATGCACCTGCGTGTAGGCATCGTAGGAGATCAGGGGCTCCAGGCTGTTGCCCTCAAGCATCCACAGGCTGGCAAACTCGACTTCGTAGATCTCGCAGGCACTGCGGGTGATCAGCTCGGCGGCTTCAAGCAGCGGGTTGTGCGCGGTGTAGCGCTGGCGTGCGAGGCTGAGGATCAGCTCTTGCTGCGCGCGCACGCGATCCAGATGCTGCAATTGCTCAAGCTGGGCCTGCTGGTTGAGCTCCAAAGCGACCTGCAGCCGGCTGTTCTGGTTTTCCAGTTCCGCAGCCGAACCTTCCAGCAAGGGCTCGGTGATGTCGTCCACCGCCAGCAGATAGCCGCGCAGCAGTTGGCGATTGTGCTGTTTGTAGGGTTCGCCCAGTTCCAGCAATTGCAGGGGGCCTTGAGCGGTGTGCAGGGTATAGCGAATGAGGTAGTTGGACTGAGTGGCCAGTTGCTGCTGAATGACATCGTGCAGCTCGTAACGCGCCTCGGGCTCCATCAGGCTCGCATACGGCGAGCCGATCAACGCGCACAGCTCTGCCGCCGGGATACCGAAGGGGCGTTCGCAGTTGGGGTCGAGATAAAGCAGGGCCCAGCTCGCCTCGTTCAGCCGTTCGAAGCGCAGCATGCCAAGGCGCGAGGGCACCGGCAGTTGCGTCACGACCTCGGCCACCATTCGGCTGGCGGCATCGGGTTGGCTTTTCATGGAGAGCTCACTTCAAGAGTTCAATCGCACGCGACCGGCAGGCCCGTGTTCTAGTGCGTCCAACAAGATTGCATGATGCGGCTCAGGCTGACAAGGGACGCAATGGCTCTGTGCCTTCATCCTATCGGCAGTAAAGCATTTTTCTTCAGCGGGGACTGTTTAAAAAACGATAAGAGGTTGGATATTTTCGTATGTGAACGGTTTCATCTGCGTCGAAGATCAGTTTCCTGGCTTGCACGCTCGGTGCTCTGGGGCGGTGGCGGGGGCGTGCGATGCGCTAGGGCTGCGGCGGTTAGGCTGGTCGGGGGGATGGGATCGGGGTGGTTCTGCTTTCGAGCCGGCCTTGGGGTCGCGGCCCCCGCCATTGGCCCTTCGCTTTGGCTCAGGGTGCCCGCGCTTCGACGCACTGACGAGGGGCACGCCCCGATGGGCCTTCCATGGCCCAACGGGGCTTAGCCGGCATCCATGCCGGCTATCCCCTCGCCAGTGCGTCGAAGCGCGGCCTGCTGGAAGGGGGCCGCGACCCCAAGGCCGGCTCGAAAGCAGAACAGTGATATTTGTGGTGTCTGCTCTTTCATGACATCGCTCAAATTTCGGCTGGTGCTTTGCTGCGGGCCTGTGCGGCCGCCCCTCCAGCAGGCCGCGTGGAGGCGCCTGAAGAGGTGGACACCCGACAGGATGTCGGGTGAGCCGTATTGGGCCATGGATGGCCCGTATGCGGCGTGCCACCTCTTCAGGTGCCGGAGCGCGGGTACCCTGAGCCTAGGCGAAGGGCCAATGGGCAGGGCGAGCCGCACAGGCCCGCAGCAAAGGACCACACCCCAATCTCCAATCCAACCCAACCCAACCCAACCCAACCCAACCCAACCCAACCCAACCCAACCCAACCCAAAAAAGCCAAAAAAAAGCCCCGCCACAAAGGACGGGGTTGAGGCTCCGAGCGTGGCAGCTCGAAAATCGATCGCCCCCGATTGGCAGGGGCGATGTGCAGCGAGTTACAGCAGGATCGTACGAATATCACCCAGCAGATCGCTCAGGCGCTTGGTGAATCGCGCTGCGGCGGCGCCGTTGATCACACGGTGATCGTAGGACAACGACAGAGGCAGCATCAGCTTCGGCTGGAAGGCTTTACCGTCCCAGACCGGCTGGATGGTGGCCTTGGACACGCCGAGGATCGCCACTTCAGGTGCGTTGACGATCGGCGTGAAGCCGGTGCCGCCAATGTGCCCGAGGCTGGAGATGGTGAAGCAGGCGCCTTGCATGTCGTCCGAAGAGAGCTTTTTGGTCCGCGCTTTTTCAGCCAGGGCCGCCGCTTCGCCAGCCAGTTGCAGCAGGCTCTTCTGATCGACGTTCTTGATCACGGGTACCAGCAAGCCATCCGGGGTGTCTACGGCGAAACCGACGTTGACGTATTTCTTGCGGATGATCGCTTTGCCGCTCGGTGCCAGCGAACTGTTGAAGTCCGGCAGTTCCTTGAGCAGGTGGGCGCAAGCCTTGAGCAGCAGCGGCAGCACGGTCAGCTTGACGCCGGCCTTTTCGGCTACCGCTTTTTGCGCGACGCGGAAGGCTTCGAGCTCGGTGATGTCAGCCTGGTCGAACTGCGTCACGTGCGGCACGTTGAGCCAGCTGCGGTGCAGGTTGGCAGCGCCGACCTGCATCAGGCGAGTCATCGGTACTTCTTCGATTTCGCCAAAACGGCTGAAGTCGACGGTCGGAATCGGCGGGATGCCGGCGCCACCGGTAGCGCCAGCAGCTGCAGCGGCCGGCGCTTCCTTGGCCTTCTGCATCATTGTCTTGACGTACGCCTGCACGTCTTCCTTGAGGATGCGACCGTGTGGGCCGGAGGCACCGACGGCGCTCAGCTCGACGCCGAACTCGCGCGCCAACTGGCGTACGGCTGGGCCGGCGTGAACCTTGGCTCCCGACGCAGCAGCCGGGGCCGCAGCAGGTGCAGTAGGCGCAGCGGCAGGCTTGGCGGTTTCAGCGGCGGGCGCGGCCGCAGCCGGTGCAGCGGCTTGCGCCGGAGCGGCAGCCGGCGCAGCGCCGGCCACTTTCAGCTTGAGAATCAGGTCGCCGGTACCGACTTCGTCGTCCAGCTTGACGCTGATGCTTTCGACCACGCCGGCAGCAGGGGATGGAATCTCCATGCTGGCCTTGTCCGATTCCAGAGTGATCAGCGATTGATCAACCTCGACGCTGTCGCCGACCTTGATCGATAGCTCGATGATCTTGGCTTTGCCTGACGAACCGATATCTGGGACATGGATGTCCTGGACGCTGGCAGCAGCAGGGGCAGCGGCCTGAGCAGGCGCGGCGGCAGGCGCTGCAGCAGCTGCGGCAGGTGCTTCAGCCTTGGCAGGCGCAGCAGCCGGTGCAGCACCGGCCACCTTCAATACCAGGATCAGGTCGCCAGTGCCGACTTCGTCGCTGAGCTTGACGCTGATGCTCTCGACCACACCGGCAGCAGGGGATGGAATCTCCATGCTGGCCTTGTCTGACTCGAGGGTGATCAAGGATTGATCAGCTTCGACGGTATCGCCGACCTTGACCGAAATCTCGATGATCTGTGCCTTGCCCGACGAACCGATGTCCGGCACGTGGATGTCCTGGCTCGATGCCGCGGCAGCCGACGCCGGAGCGCTGGCGGCAGGGGCGGGCGCAGCGGCAGGCGCTTCGGCCTTGGCAGCGGGTGCAGGGGCGGCGGCCGCAGGGGCTTGCGCAGCGCCTTCGACTTCCAGCTCCAGGACTTCGTCGCCTTCTTTCAGGCGATCGCCCAGCTTGACCTTGAGGCTCTTGACGACGCCGGCCTTGGGGGCCGGAATCTCCATGCTGGCTTTGTCCGACTCGAGGGTCAGCAGGCTCTGGTCGGCTTCGATGCGATCACCGACCTTGACCAGCAGTTCGATGACTTCACCTTCACCGCTGCCGATGTCGGGTACGCGAATGACTTCACTCACGGTGTTTCTCCTCAGCAGTCCAGTGGGTTGCGTTTTTCAGGGTCGATACCGAATTTGACGATGGCCTCGGCCACCACCTTCGGTTCGATTTCACCCCGATCAGCCAAGGCTTCCAGCGCGGCCAGCACGACGAAGTGGCGGTCGACTTCGAAGAAGTGACGCAGCTTCTTGCGGCTGTCGCTACGGCCGAAGCCGTCGGTGCCCAGAACCTTGAATTCCTTGGAAGGAACCCACTGACGGATCTGCTCGGCGAACAGCTTCATGTAGTCGGTAGAGGCCACGACGGGACCCTTGCGACCGGTCAGGCACTGTTCGACGTAAGTCTGCGCTGGCTTCTGGCCAGGGTGCAGGCGGTTGCTGCGCTCCACGGCAAGGCCGTCACGACGCAGTTCGTTGAAGCTGGTGACGCTCCACACATCGGCGCCGACGTTGAACTGCTCGCGCAGGATCTTCGCCGCTTCACGCACTTCGCGCAGGATGGTGCCGGAACCCAGCAGCTGCACGTGATGGGCTGCTTCCTTGGTGTCTTCTTCGAGCAGGTACATGCCCTTGATGATGCCTTCCTCGACACCGGCCGGCATGGCGGGCTGCTGGTAGGACTCGTTCATCACGGTGATGTAGTAGAAGACGTCCTGTTGCTCTTCGGTCATCTTCTTCATGCCGTCCTGGATGATCACCGCCAGCTCGTAGCCGTAGGTTGGATCGAAGGTGCGGCAGTTCGGGATGGTGCCCGCCAGGATGTGGCTGTGGCCGTCTTCGTGTTGCAGGCCTTCACCGTTGAGCGTGGTGCGCCCGGCGGTGCCGCCGATCAGGAAGCCGCGGGTGCGGCTGTCGCCGGCAGCCCAGGCCAGGTCGCCGATACGCTGGAAGCCGAACATCGAATAGAAGATGTAGAACGGCAGCATCGGCTGGTTGTGGCTCGAGTACGAAGTACCGGCAGCGATGAACGAGCTCATGGCGCCCGCTTCGTTGATGCCTTCTTCGAGGATCTGGCCCTTTTTGTCTTCCTTGTAGAACATCACCTGATCTTTATCGACGGGCTCGTAGAGCTGGCCGACCGAGGAGTAGATGCCCAACTGGCGGAACATGCCTTCCATGCCGAAGGTACGGGCTTCGTCCGGGATGATCGGGACGATGCGCGGGCCGATTTCCTTGTCCTTGACCAGCTGGGCGAGGATCCGCACGAAGGCCATGGTGGTGGAAATCTCACGGTCGCCCGAGCCATCCAGGATCGACTTGAGGGTATCGAGCGGCGGGGTCGGAATATTGAAGCTCTGCGCGCGGCGCTGTGGCACGAAACCGCCCAGTGCGGCGCGGCGCTCGCTCAGGTAGCGGGCCTCGGCACTGCCTTCTTCAGGTTTGAAGAATGGCAGGTCGGCCAGTTGTTCGTCCTTGACCGGGATGTCGAAACGGTCGCGGAACAACTTCAAGCTGTCGACATCGACCTTCTTGGTGTTGTGCGCGGTGTTTTTCGCTTCGCCGGCACCGGTGCCATAACCTTTGATGGTCTTGGCCAGGATGACGGTGGGTTGTTCTTTGTGGTTGACCGCTTCGTGGTAAGCCGCATAGACCTTGTACGGGTCGTGGCCGCCACGGTTGAGTTTCCAGATCTCGTCGTCGGACAGATCAGCAACCATCGCCTTGAGTTCTGGCGAGTTGAAGAAGTGTTCACGCACGAACGCGCCGTCTTTGGCTTTGTAGTTCTGGTACTCGCCGTCGATGACTTCGTCCATGCGACGTTGCAGGATGCCGTCGACGTCCTTGGCCAGCAGCGGGTCCCAGAAGCGGCCCCAGATGACTTTGGTCACGTTCCAGTGAGCGCCGCGGAACACGCCTTCGAGTTCCTGGATGATCTTGCCGTTGCCGCGAACCGGGCCGTCGAGGCGCTGCAGGTTGCAGTTGATGACGAAGATCAGGTTGTCGAGCTTCTCGCGGCCGGCCAGGGAGATGGCGCCCAGGGATTCCGGCTCGTCACACTCGCCGTCACCCAGGAAGCACCAGACCTTCTGCTTGCCCTCGGGGATGAAGCCGCGGGCCTCAAGGTATTTCATGAAACGTGCCTGGTAGATCGCCTGGATCGGCCCCAGACCCATGGACACGGTCGGGAACTGCCAGAAATCAGGCATCAGCCAAGGATGCGGATAGGACGACAGGCCCTGACCGTCGACTTCCTGGCGGAAGTTGTTCATTTGCTCTTCGGTGATCCGGCCTTCCATGAACGCGCGGGCGTAGACGCCTGGCGAGGTGTGGCCTTGGTAGTAGATCAAGTCGCCGCCGTGCTCTTCGGTCGGCGCCTGGAAGAAGTAGTTGAAGCCAATGTCGTACAAGGTTGCGCTGGAAGCGAAGCTCGAGATGTGACCGCCCAGGTCAGAATCTTTCAGGTTCGTGCGCATAACCATGGCCATCGCGTTCCAGCGCACCAACGAGCGAATGCGGCGTTCCATGAACAGGTCGCCAGGCATGCGTGCTTCGTGGGTAACGGGGATCGTGTTGCGATACGGCGTGGTGATGGCGTAGGGGAGTTGGGAACCACTGCGGGTTGCCAGTTCGCCCATGCGGGTCATCAGGTAGTGAGCGCGGTCTTCGCCTTCTTTGTCGAGAACCGACTCCAGGGCGTCCAGCCATTCCTGGGTTTCGACGGGATCGAGGTCTTGCATGGCTTGCTCCAGGGCGGAAAGGCTTCCAGAATCGAAGCCTGAGTTTGCGACGGCCTTGTGGGCAGACGATATTGAATTCTTGGATGGCCGGTAGGGTTGGCCGGCGGCGTGTAGTTTTACTACAAATTGATCTTCATTTCATGCTTTCGAGGTGAAGGTGCGGTAGCGGAACTACGGTGCGGCGACTTGTCGCCCCCTGCCGGGTTGTGAGAATAATCGATACGGCGACCAAAACATAAGCAATCAAGGGGCTGCGTTTGATGAAATCTGCCAAAAATAGCCAGGTTTCAGCTATTTGCAACTTTTGTTCGACAGTCTGGCCATCGCCCTCCGCTCAACTTGCCTCTCTTTCTGCCACCGCTACGACGATCTAGGATAGACCATGAGCCTGCCTTCGCTGGTTGAAATCCCCGCCATTCTTGTCCCTTTGATCAGCCGTAATCGGCAGTCGTTCAAAGACGCTATCGCCGCCGCGCAATCGCCTGCAGGCCTTGATAAATGGAGCGTTGAACGCTGGGCAGAGTTCGATCGCGTGTGCGCGGCCAGCGACTTCGTCCTCGAGCAGGCGGTGCGCGAACCGAGCCTGCTGCTGGAGCTGGTCGACAGCGGCGATCTGGACCGCGGGTTCGCGCCAGGTGAGCTGTGTGCCCAGCTCAGCGCCGCCGTTCGTCAGGCCGACAGTGAAGATGCCCTCGGCAAGACCTTGCGCCGCCAACGCAGCCGTCATCAAGTGCGGATCGTCTGGCGCGACCTGACCCGCCAGGCCGACCTGGTGCAGACCTGCCGCGACCTGTCGGACCTGGCCGATGCCTGCATCGATCAAGCCTACCAGTGGCTGTACCCGCGCCATTGCCTGCAGTTCGGCACGCCGATGGGCCGGCGCAGCGGCGACGTGCAGCACATGGTGATCCTTGGCATGGGCAAGCTGGGGGCAGTTGAACTCAACCTGTCGTCGGATATCGACCTGATCTTCGCCTATCCCGAAGGTGGCGAGACCGAAGGGGTCAAGCGTGCCCTCGACAACCAGGAATTTTTCATTCGCCTCGGTCAGCGGCTGATCAAGGCGCTCGACCCGGTCACCGTCGACGGCTTCGTGTTCCGCGTCGACATGCGCCTGCGCCCCTATGGTTCCTCGGGTGCGCTGGTGCTCAGCTTCAACGCGTTGGAGCAGTACTACCAGGATCAGGGCCGTGACTGGGAACGCTACGCCATGATCAAGGCCCGCGTGGTGGCCGGCGATCAAGCAGCGGGCGCACAGTTGCTGGAGATGCTGCGCCCGTTCGTGTATCGCCGTTACCTGGACTTTTCCGCCATCGAAGCGCTGCGCACCATGAAGCAGTTGATCCAGCAGGAGGTCCGGCGCAAGGGCATGGCCGAGAACATCAAGCTCGGCTCAGGTGGCATCCGCGAGGTGGAGTTCATCGCCCAGGCGTTCCAGTTGATCCACGGCGGCCGTGACCTGAGCCTGCAGCAGCGACCATTGCTGCGTGTGCTGGCGACACTTGAAGGGCAGGGCTACCTGCCGGCCGCGGTGGTTGATGAATTGCGCGATGGGTATCTGTTTTTGCGCTACACCGAGCACGCCATCCAGGCCATCGCCGACCGCCAGACGCAGATGCTGCCCGAGGGCGATCAGGATCGCGCACGTATCGCCTTCATGCTCGGCTTCGCCGATTGGACCGCCTTTCATGAGCGGCTGATGTTCTGGCGCGGTCGTGTGGATTGGCATTTCCGCCAAGTGATCGCCGACCCGGACGAAGAAGAGGACCACACCACGATGGTCGGCGGCGAGTGGCTGCCGTTATGGGAAGACAGTCAGGACGAAGAAGCCGCCTGTCGGCAGCTCGAAGACGCCGGCTTTCGCGATGCGCCACAGTCCTTGAAACGCCTCACCGACCTGCGTGGCAGCCCGCAACTGCGCGCCATGCAGCGCCTTGGTCGCGAGCGGCTCGATGCCTTTATTCCACGGTTGCTGGCCCAGGCCACCGAACATGCGCATCCGGATCTGGTACTCGAACGCGTATTGCCGCTGGTCGAAGCGGTGGCGCGGCGCTCGGCCTACCTGGTGTTGCTGACCGAGAACCCCGACGCCTTGCGCCGCTTGCTGACCCTGTGCGCGGCCAGCCCGTGGATCGCCGAACAGATCACCCGCTTCCCGCTGTTGCTCGATGAACTGCTCAATGCAAGCCGCCTGTTCAACCCGCCCCAGGCGCTGGAGCTGGCGGCCGAACTGCGCGAGCGTCTGACCCGCATCCCCGAGGATGATCTCGAGCAGCAGATGGAAGCGCTGCGCCATTTCAAACTGGCGCACCGCCTGCGCGTTGCCGCCTCGGAGATCACCGGCAGCCTGCCGTTGATGAAAGTCAGCGATTACCTGACCTGGCTCGCCGAGGCGATCCTCGAGCAAGTGCTGGCCCTGGCCTGGCGTCAGACCGTGGCCCGGCACGGTGTGCCGATGCGCAACGATGGCAGCCTGTGCGAGCCGGGCTTCGTGATCATCGGCTACGGCAAGGTGGGCGGCATCGAGCTGGGTCATGGTTCGGACCTCGACCTGGTATTCATCCACGACGGCGATCCGCAGGCCGAAACCGACGGTGCCAAGCCTATCGATGGTGCGCAGTTCTTCACCCGCCTGGGCCAGCGCATCATTCACCTGCTGACCGCGCAGACCAACTCCGGCCAGCTCTATGAAGTCGATATGCGCCTGCGGCCCTCGGGCGCCGCCGGGTTGCTGGTGAGCTCGCTGGGCGCCTTCTCCCGCTATCAGGAGGGTGAGGCCTGGACCTGGGAGCATCAGGCGCTGGTCCGGGCGCGGGTGTTGGTGGGCGCGGCGGATGTCGGCGCCGCGTTCGAGCAGGTGCGCGCCCATGTGCTGGGGCGCCGACGCGACGAAGCGAGCCTGCGCCAGGAGGTCAGCGAGATGCGCGCGAAGATGCGCGACAATCTGGGAACCCGTGCCACCCAGGCCGGAATGGGCGCCAACGCCTTCGACGCCAGCGCCTCGTTCGACCTCAAGCAAGACGCCGGAGGTATCGTCGATATCGAATTTATGGTGCAATACGCCGCTTTGGCGTGGTCCAGGGCGCATCCTGAGCTGCTGCGCTACACCGACAACATCCGCATTCTGGAAGGGCTGGAAGAGGCCGGGCTAATGCCCCAGGCCGATGCCGTGCTGCTGCGTGAAGCCTACAAGGCCTACCGCTCGGTCGCGCACCGCCAGGCCTTGCAGAATCAGACCGGGGTCATTGCCGCAGACCAGTTCGGCACCGAGCGACGCGAGGTGATGCGTATCTGGGCGCAGCTGGGGCTCGGTTGATGCCTGCCCGATCGTTTCTGGAAAGAACATGAACATTCTGATCATTGGACCCAGCTGGGTTGGCGACATGGTGATGGCGCAGACACTGTTCCAGTGCCTCAAGCAACGCCATCCGGAGTGCGCCATCGACGTGCTGGCCCCCGAGTGGAGCCGGCCGATCCTCGAGCGCATGCCCGAGGTCCGGCGTGCCCTGAGCTTCCCGCTCGGCCATGGCGCGCTGGAGCTGGCCACCCGCAGGCGCATCGGCAAGTCGCTCAAGGGCCAGTACGATCAGGCGATCCTGCTGCCCAATTCGCTCAAGTCCGCGCTGGTGCCGTTTTTCGCCGGTATTCCCAAGCGCACCGGCTGGCGTGGCGAGTTTCGCTACGGCCTGCTCAATGATGTGCGCACCCTGGACAAGGCCCGCTATCCGTTGATGATCGAGCGCTTCATGGCCCTGGCTTACGCGCCGGGCGCGCAGTTGGCGCAACCTTATCCACAGCCGCGCTTGCAGATCGATGCCGATAGCCGCGCCGCAGCGCTCGCCAAGTTCGGCCTGGTGCTCGACCGCCCGGTGCTGGTGCTGTGCCCCGGTGCCGAGTTCGGCGAGGCCAAGCGCTGGCCCTCCGAGCACTATGCCCAAGTCGCCGAGAACCGTATCCGTGAAGGCTGGCAGGTGTGGCTGTTCGGTTCGAAGAAGGATCACCCGGTCGGTGAGGCGATCCGCGAGCGGCTGATTCCGGGGCTGCGAGAAGAGTCGGTGAACCTCAGTGGCGAGACTTCGCTGGCCGAGGCGATCGACCTGATGTCGTGCGCCGAGGCGGTGGTGTCCAACGACTCTGGCCTGATGCACGTCGCCGCAGCGCTCAACCGCCCGCTGGTCGCCGTGTATGGCTCGACCTCGCCGGGGTTCACGCCGCCGCTGGCCGATCAGGTCGAAGTGGTGCGCCTGGGGCTCGATTGCAGCCCGTGCTTCGATCGCACCTGCCGATTTGGCCACTACAATTGCCTGCGACTGCTGGAGCCGCAGCGCGTGGTCTCAGCCCTGGAAACCCTGCAAGGCCCGGAACGGGTCGATGCGCTGGTCGAGGTCGACTGAAGTGCGGGTACTGCTGATCAAGACGTCATCGCTGGGCGATGTCATTCATACCCTGCCGGCCCTGACCGATGCCGCACGGGCCATCCCCGGCATTCGCTTCGACTGGGTGGTGGAAGAAGGCTTCGTCGAGTTGCCGAGCTGGCACCCTGCGGTGGATAAAGTCATCCCGGTGGCCATCCGCCGCTGGCGCAAGAACCTGTGGCAGACCCACAAGTCCGGCGAGTGGAAGCTGTTCAAGCAGCGTGTTCGCGAGCGCCATTACGATCTGGTGATCGACGCCCAGGGCCTGCTCAAAAGCGCCTGGCTGACGCGCTACGTGAAGGCCCCAGTGGCCGGCCTTGACCCAAAATCGGTACGCGAACCAATAGCCAGCCGCTTCTATGATCGGCGCCTGGCGGTAAGCCGCAATCAGCACGCGGTCGAGCGTTTGCGCCAGTTGTTCGCTCTGGCGCTGGGCTACGACCTGCCCGCCAGCCTTGGCGACTACGGTCTCGATCATTCGCAATTGTTCACCGGGCCTGCACTGCGGCCGTTCGTGATGTTCCTGCATGGCACCACCTGGGACACCAAGTTCTGGCCCGAGGCCTACTGGCGCGAACTGGCCGAACGCCTGGGCCTGGCGGGTATCGATGTGCGCCTGCCGTGGGGCAACCAGGCCGAGCAGGCGCGCGCCTATCGCATCGCCACGGGCTTGAATAACGTCCATGTACTGCCCAAATTGAACCTGGCGGGGGTGGCCAAGGTGCTGGCCTCGGCCAAGGCCTGCGTGGCGGTCGATACCGGTCTCGGGCACTTGGCGGCGGCGCTGGATGTGCCCACGCTGTCGTTGTTCGGCCCTACCAATCCGGGGTTGACCGGTGCCTACGGCAAGGGCCAGGTGCACTTGGCGAGCGACTTCGCCTGCGCGCCCTGCCTGCAGAAAAAATGCACGTATCAACCGACGCCAGACGACCTGGTGAAATTCAATATCAAGCGCGAGTGGCCTTTATGCTTCACGCGCGTCAATCCCGAGCGTGTGGCAGGCCGACTGAGCGCGTTGTTACTGGCTGAGGATCTTCGTTGATGCAACTGGCATTCGTGCTCTACAAATACTTTCCATTTGGCGGCTTGCAGCGTGATTTCATGCGCATCGCCCTGGAATGCCAGCAGCGTGGGCATCAGATTCGCGTGTACACCTTGATCTGGGAGGGCGACGTGCCCCCCGGTTTCGAAGTGCTGGTTGCGCCGGTCAAGGCCCTCTTCAATCATCGGCGCAACGAAAAGCTGCTGGCGTGGATGCAGGCCGACCTGGCCAAGCGCCCGGTCGATCGAGTGATCGGCTTCAACAAGATGCCCGGCCTCGACGTTTACTACGCCGCCGACGGCTGCTTCGAGGACAAGGCGCAGACCCTGCGCAATGGCCTCTATCGCCGTTGGGGTCGGTATCGCCACTTTGCCGAATACGAGCGGGCGGTGTTTGCCCCCGAAGCGAAAACCGACGTGTTGATGATTTCCGAGGTGCAGCAGCCGCTGTTTATCAAGCATTACCACACGCCGTTGCAGCGCTTCCATCTGCTGCCGCCAGGCATTGCGCTGGATCGCCGCGCGCCGGCCAATGCGGCCGAGATTCGCGCCGAGTTTCGTGGCGAGTTCATGCTCGAAGACGATGAACTGCTGATCGTGCAGATCGGTTCGGGGTTCAAGACCAAGGGTGTCGATCGCAGCCTCAAGGCGTTGGCGGGGTTGCCGTCGGCGCTGCGCAAGCGCGTACGCATGTTGGTCATCGGCCAGGATGACCCCAAGGTGTTCCAACTGCAAAGCGTAGCGCTGGGCCTTGGTGATCGGGTGCAGTTCCTCAAGGGCCGCAGTGATATTCCGCGTTTCCTGCTGGGGGCCGACCTGTTGATTCATCCGGCCTATAACGAGAACACCGGCACGGTGCTGCTCGAAGCCCAAGTGGCTGGTTTGCCGGTGCTGGTGTCCGCCGTGTGCGGCTATGCCCATTACATTGCCGAGGCCGACAGTGGCCTGGTGCTCGACGAGCCGTTCGAGCAGGTGCAGCTCAATCGTTATCTCGAGACCATGCTCAGTGACGACGAGGCGCGTGCGACCTGGTCGCGCAATGGCCTGGCGTTCGCCGACACGGCCGACCTCTACAGCATGCCGCAGCACGCGGCCGATGTGATTCTGGCGGAGCGCCCATGAAGCTGAAACTGGCCGAGCCGTTCCAGCGCCTGTGGGCCGGGCGCGATCCCTTTGTTGAAGTCGAGGGCTTACAGGGGGTGGTCTACCGCGAACTCGAGGCGCGACGCACCTTGCGCACCGAGGTGGCAGGGCGCGGCTATTTCGTCAAGATCCATCGCGGCATCGGCTGGGGCGAGATCTTCAAGAATCTGCTGACCGCCAAACTGCCCGTGTTGGGCGCCGGCCAGGAGTGGCAGGCCATCCAGCGCCTGCAAGAGGTCGGGGTGCCGACCATGACCGCCGTGGCCTACGGCGAGCGCGGCAGCAATCCGGCCGATCAGCATTCGTTCATCGTCACCGAAGAGCTGGCGCCGACCGTCAGTCTTGAGGACTACAGCCTCGACTGGGAGAAAAACCCGCCAGCCCCGGCCCTCAAACATGCACTGATCGCCGAGGTGGCGCGCATGACCGGCATGATGCACCGCGCCGGGGTCAATCATCGCGACTGCTATATCTGTCATTTTTTGCTGCACACCGACACCGAAGTCACCCCTGAGCATTTCAAGCTTTCGGTGATCGACCTGCACCGTGCCCAGACCCGCTCGCGCATCAGCCGCCGCTGGCGCGACAAGGACTTGGCCGCGCTGTATTTTTCGGCATTGGGCATCGGCCTGACGCAGCGCGACAAGCTGCGTTTTCTGCAAGGCTATTTCCAGCAGCCACTGCGCCAGATCCTGCGCGACGAGGCGTCGTTGCTGGGCTGGCTGGACGGCAAGGCGAACAAGCTGCTCGATCGAAAGCAGCGTTATGGTGATGCCCTTTGACCGTGTCGATGTCCCCGCTTCATGGGCGCCTGATGCCCACAGTCCTTGCCGGGAGGCATGCTGATGCGTTTGTCTGAACTCAAATCGCTGGGCCGTACGCCAGCGCTGCCGATCGATATCCAGCTGGCCGATGCCGCAGGCGCCGGGACCTTGCAATTGCTCAGCCTGCTGCGTGTGCTGCCAGGGCAACGTTACGTAGGCGCCGCCGTGTGGCGCGGGCGCCCGGTGCTGGCCAAATTGCTGGTGGGTAGCCGCGCGGCGCGGCATTTCCAGCGCGAGGTCGCTGGCGTCAAGGTGCTGGCCGCCCAAGGCCTGCCGACCCCGACGCTGCTTGCCGAGGGCTTGCAGGAAGGCGAGGGCGGCTGGTTGCTGTTCGAGTTTTTACCGCAGGCGCAGAGCCTGGCGCAGGCCTGGGCCGAGGTCGAAGCGCTGCCGATGCTGGCCGATGAGCAACAAGCGGTGCTGGCCGAGGCATTGACCGCGGTGGCGCAGATGCATGCCAAGGGCCTGTGGCAGGAGGACCTGCACCTCGACAACCTGCTGCGCGCCAACGGGCAGCTGTATTTGATCGACGGCGCCGGCATTCAAGTCGAGCAGGCCGGGCAGCCGTTGTCGCGCCCCAAAGTGCTGGAAAATCTGGGGGTGTTGTTCGCCCAGCTGCCCAAGACGCTGGAACCTTTTATCGAAGAATTGCTGGTGCACTATCTGCTGGCCAACGGCGAGCACGGCTTGCCGCTGGAGGCGCTGCTCAAGCAGATCGACAAGGTCCGCCAGTGGCGCCTGCGCGACTTCATTGCCAAGGTCGGCCGTGAATGCAGTCTCTTCTCTGTGCATCGAGGTGCTTTCGCATTGCAGGCTGTTCGACGCCGCGAGGTGGCGGCGATGCAGCCGGTGCTGGAGCAGGCCGATGCCTTGCTCGATCAGGGCCTGCTGTACAAGACCGGCGGCGCGGCCACCGTGGGCAAGGTGGACGTCGGTGGGCGGCTGCTGGTGATCAAGCGTTACAACATCAAGGGTGTGGGGCACTGGTTCAAGCGTTTCTGGCGTCCGAGCCGGGCCTGGCATTCGTGGGTCGAGGGCAATCGCCTGGCGTTCCTCGGGATTGCTACCCCTACGCCACTGGCCGTGCTGGAGCATCGATTCCTGTGGTTGCGCCGGCGCGCCTATCTGGTGACCGAATACTGTGCCGGGACCGATGCCATCCGCCATCTCGAGCCATACCGCGACAGCGGCGAGATTCCCGAGGCCGAGCTGTCGGGGTTGCAGCAGTTGTTCAGTGATTTGATTCGCCAGCGCATCAGCCATGGTGACATGAAGGGCTACAACCTGTTCTGGCAGGATGGGCGCTGGGCGTTGATCGATCTCGATGCGGTTTGTCAGCACGGCAGTGCGGGGAGTTTCGCCCCGGCGTTCGAGCGGGATCGGGCGCGGTTTTTGCGTAATTGGCCACAAGGATCGGCACTGCATTGCGTGCTCGACGAGCAGTTACCGCGGATGTGACACCACCCTCCACCTGTAGCAAGGGGGGCTTGCCCCCGCAGATAACGCAGGAAACGTCGAGGGTTGCCCCGAGGGCTTACACTGAAACACTTTATCCGCAGCACTTAGGGCCCGCTAATCAGCAAGAATGCAGACCTCTTTAGCGCCTCGCAAATCTGGACCGATTATTCAAACTGATACTGCACCCCAGCCCCCGCATACCACGAGCGGCCGGGGGCGGCTTCGTAATAACGGTTGTTGCTGTCACCCACGATCACCGAACCCACATATTGCCGATCCAGCAAATTATCCAGCCGCAGCGTCTGGTGAAAAGTCCAGTGCTCGACCTTCTGCTCGAAGCGCGCGCGCCAGTTGAACACCGCATAGGCCGGTGCAGGCTTTTGATCGTTGGTGTCCTCGACATAGACCTTGCTGCGGTACATCCCCTCTAGCGCAGTGCTGATCCAGTCGCGGGGCTTCCAGTCGAGTTCGCCGAACAGGGTATCTTTCGGTACGCCAGGCAGGTTGTTGCCCTTGTCGATGAGGGTTGCGCCACTGGTGAAGTCGCTGTCGTATTGCGCCACCAAATGAGTGTAGGCAATCTGCGTGCTCCACTGCTCGCCGAGCTGGCTGTCGATGCCCAGTTCCAGGCCGCGGCGCAGGGTGCGACCGGCGTTCTGGTAGCTGGTGCGGCCGTTGTTCGAACCAGCCACCACCAGCTCGTCGTCAGTGGTGATCTGGAAGACCGCCAGATTGATACGGGTATCGTTCAATACCTTGGCCTTCAGGCCGATTTCATATTGCTTGCTGGTGGAAGGCTTGAGGCCGAAGTTGAAGCCTTCGGTGGCGCCCGGCGCGTAGGCCATCTCCGCTTGCGTTGGGGTCTCGAAGCCTTTGCCGGCGCTGATATACCCGTGCAGTTTCTCGGTGAAAGCGTACATGGCGCTGACCGAGGGGCTGTTCTGCTGGTAGTCCTTGCTGCCGCTGGCGTCGCCGTTGCTCAAATAATGATCGCTGACGTCCATCTTCATGGTGCTGTGGCGCACGCCAGCCTGGAAGGTCCAGTCGCCCAGGGCCCAGTTGGTTTGCACGAAGGGATCCAGGCTGGTGGCGGTGTCGACTTCGTCGCGGGCCAGGGCGCCTTTGACACCCAGCTCGGTGGCGGTGTAGTTCTGGTAGCCGGTGCGGTCGTCCTGGCTGCGGTCGTAATCCAGGCCGGCGATGATGGTCAGGTCGCCGGGCGCCTTGCTGATGGGTTGCAGCCAGTGCACGCTGCCGCCGTAGAACTTGCGGTCGAAATCGACCACGCCGCCGCCGCGGATGTTGGCCGGCGTTTTTTGCGGGATCGACAGATATTGCAGCACGCTGCGGGTGCCGGTGTAGGCGTTGACCTGCAGCGTCGCATCGCCGAAATAACGCTCGTAGTTCATGCCCAGCTGCTGGTGGTCGATGCTCTTGCGCGTGTTGTAGGTCAGCGCGCCAGCCGTCACCGAGCGCGGATCGGCCTTGTACGCGGCCCAGGTCTGCCCTAGCGGGTCCTGGGTGCCGTTCTGCTCCAGGCTGCTGTAGATCAGCGCCATCTTGCTGTCGTCGTCGGGCTTGAAGTTGACCTTGGCGAAGGTCTGGTCGCGGCGTGCGGCACTGTGGTCGCGGTAGCCATCGGTGTCCATGCGCGAAGCGTCCAGCACGAAGCCGACGCCATCCGCTGCGCCCTCGGCGGTCAGGTGGTTCTTGCTCAGGCCATCGCTGCCCACCAGCGTTTCGGCACCAATTCGCGGCGCGCCTTCGCCATCCCTGGAAAACATCTGGATCACCCCGCCGGCATTGCTGCCGTACTGCGTCGCTGCCGGGCCGCGCAGCACTTCGATGCGGTCAGCGGTATCGAGGTTGAAAGTCGCCGCCTGACCCTGGCCATCCGGGGTGCTGGCGGGGATGCCATCGGCGATCAGCTTCAGGCCACGCACCCCAAAAGCCGAGCGCGCACCGAAGCCGCGCGACGAGATCTGCAGATCCTGCGCGTAATTCTGACGATTTTGCACCACCAGCCCCGGCACCCGGCTGAGCACTTCCGAGGCGTTGATGCGCAACTGCCCGTCGTTGATCTGCTCGCGGCTGACACTGTCGACCGAATACGGCAGGTCGAAACTGCTGCTGGCGCTGCGCGACCCGGTTACTACGGTGGAATCGAGGACGATCTCTGGCGTATCGGCGTGGCTCAGCGTCGGGCAGGCCATGCCGCCGAGGATCAGGCAGCGCAGGAGGCGAGAGGCCTGAAGGGCAGGCAGCAGGGTTTTCATGGGGCGCAGTACCGGAGTGGGAGTCGAGCGTGGTGGGTATTTTAGCGGGTGTTGCAGGCATCGGCGCGGATAATGATGCTTGGGTTTGAGGGGGGGGCACTCACTACGATTTCGGACATTTCCTACGCGCTATTCGGAATCTGCCGACTGCGAAGCTTTGAGCGGTTTCGGTAACGTTCAGCGCGACGGCTTCCGCTATCGCTCAAAGGGAAGTCACCATGTGGAACTTGGATTGTGAGGGTGGTAGTGAAACTTTCAGTGTTGATTATCGGTGTTTGGATGCTCTCGGGTTGCTCTGCGTGGTCGACCGGGGCTAATCAGGGCGCTTCTGGGTATGAATGCGATATCAATCCGTTGTTGTACGGGTGCCCTTATGGAAAGAGGTAAGGATGCAAAATGCACGGTTGTTAATGTTTGGCTAAATTGATGTTCGGAGTGTGTATGAAAAGCATTGCAATGATGGTGTTGGGGCTTCTATTTTTAAGTGGTTGCACAAATGAATATACAGAAAAGCTGTGGTCCGGCCACTGGGATATGAGAACGGACTCCCAGCGTCATGCGTGTGATATGAACCCGCTGGGTTACGGATGTCCTTATAAAGGTGAATAGTCACTCGCCTGTCGTAATCATGGTGAGGCATGGCTCACCATGATCCAGTCACGCTATTTTGATTCGGGGAATTACCATTCAAAAATGGTAAAAGGGTAGCCCTTTCCGAATTCTCCCAGAGTTGGATAGAATTTTTTTCTGGGCTTACGCTCAGGTGTAAATCCAAATCGCGCCCAGACAGGGAATACATTCATCAGCATCAGTTGCCCATCGGGCTGAATATAAGGCCAGGCGTCAACCTTGCCTGCTGTATCCGTCTGCCACAGCACGACATCGGCATGGTTGGCGATGACGAATCTGCCATCGCTTTGGAAGCTGGCTTTCGTACCGCCTTCGACAACCGTGCCGCTTTGCCATGTCAGTTCATTGGCAGCTGTGTAGATCGCCAGATTGCCGTCTGCTTGCAGGATAAGATAGTGGTCTCCGGTGGAGTATTGATGGCCGACGCTCAGTAATTCTGCTTCAGGAATGGGTATGGGTGCCAACAAGCTTGGCTGGAACGGGTAGTTGGTCTTGGGCCAAACTCTGCGCATGTCCTGAATGACCAGATTGCCGTCAGGCTGCAATGCCATATGGGTATTGGACCAACGGCTTTTGTCTTTGGAGTGGCTGGCCTCGGCAACCCACATGGACTCTCTGCGCGGGTCATATAAGAAACCAGAGTTTGAAATATAGAAAAACGCTGGTCCTTTCTCGTTAGGTCGCTTCAATGCGAGGCTGAAAGGCTGCTGTTTATCTGCGGTCCAGATGTGAGCGCCATTATCGAGTAGCACGAGTTGGCTGTCCTCATTCATGGTCAGCTTGAATCTTCCATCTTGTGACAAGAGGAAGTCGCCAGCTTGAAATTTTTGATTGTTGGGGAGTATCCAGTCGCCGTTATTGGTGAAACGTACAGTTGGATCAGCCATGGTCGTTCCTTGTTTTGATGAGAGTTCATCCTCTGCCTTGGCTGTCAGTTCCTCAATCGGGAAGCCTTTCCCTGATGGCGATGCGCAATACCCGATGCTGTGAGCCCCGCAGAAACCTCCCGAAGCATTTTCCCGGACTAATCCGATTGCCTCTCCCCTGCTTTTTTGCGTCAATGCGCGGCTCCGGTTGCTGGGTAAAAATTTCTCTGCGCACAGTGAACCGTCAGCCCGCTGGCGAATCCGATATGACGCTGTGCTAGGGTGTCGAGCGCGACCAGGTACAAGGGTTTTCGAGCGGCTACAGGTGGTGTTGTTTGGGGTATAATCGGCCCCTTTAGCCGCCAGCAGCCCAGATTGGCTGCGGTGCATCATTTCAGATTAATAGAGGCTCGACCCTTGGCATTGACGATTCTTGGCCTGTCCGGCGCCCTAAGCCATGATCCATCCGCTGCGCTGTACATCGACGGCAAGTTGATCGCGGCCGCCGAAGAAGAGCGCTTCGTGCGTGACAAGCATGCAAAGAACCGCATGCCTTACGAGTCCGCCAAGTTCTGCCTGGAGCAGGCCGGCATCAAACCGTCCGACGTCGATGTCGTGGCCATTCCTTTCGCGCCGATCAGCCTGTTCGGCGAAGCCCGCTGGCATTACGCCAAGCGCTACTGGTATGCGCCGGATCGTGCCCTTGACGCTATCCTCATGGGCAACCGTCGCTACAAGCGCTATCGCAACAAGATCGTCTGGTGCCTTGAACAGCTGGGCTTCGATCCGAAGAAAATCAAGATCGAACCCGTCGAGCATCACCTGGCTCACGCCTCCAGTGCCTACCACTGCTCGGGTTTCCAGGAAAAGACCGCGATCCTCGGCATCGACGGCAAGGGCGAGTACGCCACCACGTTCTTCGGCTATGGCGAAAACGGCAAGATCCACAAGATCAAGGAATTCTTCGACCCGGACTCCCTCGGCGGCCTCTATGGCGCGATCACCGAGTTCCTCGGTTTCGAGATGCTCGACGGCGAATTCAAAGTCATGGGCATGGCGCCGTACGGCGATGCCAGCAAGTACGATTTCTCGCGTCTGGCCAGTTTCGAGAATGGCGAACTGGTGATCAACACCGACTACGCCAACGTCATCGGCCTGCGCCGCTATAAAGAGAAGGGCAAGGGCTTCTACTTTTCGCCCAAGCTTATCGAATGGCTGGGCCCCAAGCGTGAAGGCGATATCGCCGACGAGCCCTACATCCATTACGCCGCGAGCATGCAAGCGCTGTTCGAGAAGCTGGCCCTGCAGATGATCGACCACTACCTGGGCGACATCCTCAAGGAGACCGGCAAGCTGGCTTTCGCAGGTGGTTGCGCGTTGAACGTCAAGCTCAACCAGAAAATCATCGCCCGCGACGACGTCAAGGAGCTGTTCGTGCAACCTGCTTCGGGCGACGCCGGTACTGCGGTGGGCGCTGCGGCCTATGTCTCCCACGCACGCGGTGTGCCGGTGGAGAAGATGGAGCACGTGTACCTCGGCCCGTCCTACAGCAACGAAGATGTGATCGCGGCCTGTGCGCGGCATCCGAGCAAGCCGAACTGGACGCAAATCACCGACACCCCCGAGCGTATCGCCAAGATCATGGTCGAGGGCAATCCGGTCGCCTGGTTCCAGGGGCGCATGGAATTCGGCCCGCGGGCCCTGGGCGGTCGTTCCATCATCGGCTGTCCGAGCATTGCAGGCGTGGCTGACCGCATCAATCACCAGATCAAGTTCCGCGAGCGCTGGAGGCCTTTCTGCCCGTCCATGCTCGACACCGTCGCGCCGCAGATGATCAAGATCGATCACCCGGCGCCGTTCATGACCTTCACCTTCGAGGTGTCCGAGGAGTGGAAGGCCCGCGTGCCGGAAGTCGTGCACGAAGACGGCACGTCTCGTGCTCAGGTGCTCAAGCGTGAATACAACCCGCGCTATTACGACATGATGAAGGCCCTGGAGGTGCTGACCGGCAACGGCGTATCGCTGAATACCTCGTTGAACCGTCGTGGCGAGCCGATGATCTGCTCGCCTACCGATGCGTTGAACATGTTCTTCGGGTCTGACCTGCAGTACTTGATCATGGAAGATATTCTGGTCATCAAGGACACAGTAACTGCATGACAACATCGCCTACATTGATCAGCGTGGTTGTACCGACCTACAACTACGCGCGTTATCTACATCGCGCCCTGGACTCTATCCTCGGCCAATGGGCGGATGACCTTGAACTGATCATTGTCGACGATGGTTCCACAGACAACACCGCGCAGATCGCACAGGGTTATGTGTCGCGCTTCGCCTCGGTGCGTTATGTCTATCAGGACAACGCCGGGCCGGCTGCGGCGCGCAACCATGGCGTCAGCCTGGCGCAGGGGCGGTTCGTCCTGCCGGTGGACTCCGATGACGAGCTGATCAATGGTGCGATCGCCGTGCTGCGTGCGATGGTGCAAGCCACGCCCCACGCGCAGGTGATTGTCGGCGCACATATATCGGTTTACCCAGACGGGCGCGAGCGTACGCGCCTGCCGGTGCCAGTGCCGGCCATGGCGCCCAGGGCCATTACCTGCCGCTATCTGCTCGAAAAACGCATCTCCTTCGCCCCCAGCAGCATCCTGATTTGCCGCGATCTGCTGTTGCAGCGGCCTTATCCGGAACAACTGCGTACGGGCGAAGATATCCCGGTTTTTGCCTATCTGCTGGTCACGGCCGAACAGATCATGGTCACCGACCAGGTGATAGCGCGTATTCACAAGCACCCCGACAGCCTGCGCAACGATCGCCGGGACGAAGAGGCGTTGGCCTTGGCGATGGTGCAGGAAGTATTTACCGGGCTGCCGCCTGAATGCCAATCGTTGCGTACCCGCTATGAGGCGCAGCGCTATCTGTCGCTGTTCCGCGCCGCTGTACGGGACGATGATCGTTCGACCGCACGGCGCTTCTATCGCCGCGCCTTGTACCTGAGTGCGAAGCAGGCATTGCGCTGGGTGTACGTTCGTAAAGCCATTCGCTTGTTCTTCAAGGATTAGTCTGCATGCGGTCAGTGGTTTCGGTGGCGAGTCACAACTCGTTCGTCACAGTGTTGAAAAGCCTTTCGCCCCTTTGGTTGACGTTCATTGCCAGCTTGCTGCTGTCGCTGATCGCTATCGCAGGTACCGATATCCTTGCTCGCGACGCCGCGTTCTACATGGACATCGCCAATCAGGTGAACATCCAGGGGCCGCGGGTCGCGCTGAAGATGTTCGATTGGCCGTGGTTCGCCATGCTGATCGCCGGCACCCACGCGCTGACCCATCTACCGCTCGAGACCTGCGCTCATCTTTACTGCGCGCTGTTCATGGCGGGCACCTGCACCCTGCTGGTCGACTGCATTCGCCAACGAGTTCCTGAAGCAACCTGGTGGGGCTGTCTGGTGGTGCTGGCCATGCCGGCGATCAACCAGTTTCGCTGGGATATCATTCGCGAAGAGGGCTTCTGGTTTTTCTGCACCCTGGCCCTTTGGCTGGCGCTGCGCTGGGAAACCCGTGGTGGCTGGCTGCGCGCCGCGGCGATCTACGCGGCCGTGGCGGCGGCGGCGCTGTTCCGGCTCGAGGCCCTGACCGTGCTGGTCGCCTTGGGTGCATGGCAGTTGCCGAACCTGTTCATCAAAGGGCGCAGACGCACCTTCCTGGAGTTTTTCTGGCTGCCGCTGGTGTTGCTGATCCCCGCGCTGCTGCTGGTGATACCGCGTATCGATTGGCACTCCAGCCGCGTCGCCTACATGCTGGCCTTGATCGAGCCGCGGTCGGTGTTTGCCAGCTTCAACAAGCTGGCGGATCAGTTTGGCAGTTCGCTGGTCAACAAATATTCGGTCGATGAGGCCGGGCGCATCATCTTCATCGGATTGCTAGGCTCGTTGCTGATCAAGTTCGTCAATCTGATGGGTCCCTTCGCATTGCCGTTTCTTTGGCCGCGCGCATGGCGCAGCTGGCAGCTCTACTGGCAGGCATTCCGGCCATTTGCCTGGGTGGCGGCAGCCTATTTCGTCGTGATGATGCTGTTTTTCATCAATGCGCAGTTCATGATCGGGCGGTACCTGAGCTTCCTTGATGTGATGGTGCTGCCGCTGCTGGCGATCGCGCTGAGTCAATTTGCCCAGGCCTGGCCGCGGTTGGCCAGAGTCGTGTTGGTGCTGGGGCTGTTGATGATGCTGGCCAATGTGGTTTCGCTGGGCACGAAGAAAACCAATTTCGTTGCCGCTGGGCAGTGGGTTGCCGCTAATATCGACGCGAAGGCCCCGGTTTTCTACGAAGATGGCCGCATTTCCTACTACGCTGGGCGCGGTTATCCACAGCCAACCATCCCTCGTGAAATCGCCACGGCCCCTGGCAACGCGCAGCAGTATGGATATTTCATCTTCGAGGCTGACCCAGGCGAGCCTTGGCTGCAGGCCTGGATGGCAGAGCATCAATTGCGGGTGCTGGCGCAATTCGCTCAGCGCAAGGGCAAGACGGTCACGGTGGTCGGGCATTGATTGTGTATTAGCTGTGCTGGCCCCTTCGCGGGCAAGCCTTGCTCCCACAGGCATACAGTTGTGGGAGCAAGGCTTGCCCGCGAAAGGGCCGGTCGCAGCACCGCAGTTCCAGTAGCCTGCCCACGCACTGATACCCTCCTGATCTAGGCCGGCGCCCTGCATTCAGTGTTTGCAGGGTTGTGATAGGATTCGTTTTTTTTCGCCAACGGATACTCATGAGCAGTCCTGACCCTCGCGCCCAGTCCACGCTGAAGATCTACCTGCGCCTCCTCGGCTACGTGCGCCCTTATGCGGGCATGTTCGTGATGAGTATCGTGGGGTTCCTGATCTTCGCTTCCGCGCAACCGATCCTGGCCTATATCCTCAAGTACTTCGTCGACGGGCTTTCAAATCCCGAGGCCAGCCTGTTTCCAAACAACCCCTATCTGGGCCATCTGCAATTGCTGCAAGCCGTGCCGCTGATGATCGTGATCATCGCCGTGTGGCAGGGCATCGGATCGTTCATCGGCAACTATTTGCTGGCCAAGGTTTCCCTGGGGCTGATCCACGACCTGCGCGTGGCACTGTTCAACAAGCTCCTTGCCCTGCCCAGTCGTTACTACGATAACCACAATTCGGGTCATATCATTTCGCGTATCACCTTCAACGTCACCATGGTGACCGGTGCTGCCACCGATGCCATCAAGGTGGTGTTTCGCGAAGGCCTGACCGTCGTGTTCCTGTTCATTTCGTTGGTATGGATGAACTGGAAGCTGACCCTGGTGATGCTGGCGATCCTGCCGTTGATCGCGCTCATGGTCAGCAGTAGCAGCAAGAAATTCCGCAAGCAGAGCAAGCGTATTCAGTCGGCCATGGGGGATGTCACCCACGTCGCCTCCGAGACCGTGCAAGGCTTTCGCGTGGTGCGCAGCTTTGGCGGTGAAGAGTACGAAGAAAACCGCTTTCGCGTCGCCAGCCAGAGCAATACCGATCGCCAACTGAAGATGAACCGTACCGGCTCCGTATATACGCCGATGCTGCAACTGGTGACCTACACCGGCATGGCCATCGTGATGTTTCTGGTCTTGTATCTGCGCGGCGATTCGTCGGCCGGTGAACTAGTGGCGTATATCACCATGGCGGGCCTGCTGCCCAAGCCGATCCGCCAGTTGTCGGAAGTCAGCTCGACCATCCAGAAAGGTGTGGCGGGTGCCGAGAGCATTTTCGAGCAGCTGGACGAAGATAACGAAGTGGACGAAGGCACGGTCAACATCGCCAAAGTCAGCGGCCGCCTCGAAGTGCAGCACCTGAGCTTCACCTATCCGGGGACCGAGCAACCCGTGCTCGATGACATCAGTTTTGTCGTCGAAGCCGGGCAGATGGTGGCGCTGGTCGGGCGTTCCGGCAGCGGCAAGTCGACCTTGGCTGCCTTGGTGCCGCGCTTCTATCAGCATTCCCATGGCCAGATCCTGCTCGACGATACGCCGATCCAGGACTTTACCCTGCGCAACCTGCGCCAGCACATCGCCTTGGTCAACCAGCAGGTGACTCTGTTCAACGACACCGTGGCCAACAACATTGCTTACGGCGACCTGGCCGGCGCGCCACTGGAAGATATCCAGGCGGCGGCGCAGCAAGCCTATGCGGACGAGTTCATCGTCAAAATGCCCAACGGCTACCACACCTTGGTGGGCGAGAACGGCGTGCTGCTGTCCGGCGGCCAACGTCAGCGTCTGGCGATCGCCCGGGCATTGCTCAAGAACGCGCCGGTGCTGATCCTGGACGAGGCCACGTCGGCGCTCGATACCGAGTCCGAACGGCACATTCAGGATGCCCTCGACAGCGTCATGAACAACCGCACCACCTTGGTGATCGCCCACCGTTTGAGCACGATCGAGAAAGCCGACCTGATCCTTGTCATGGATCAAGGCCGTATCGTCGAGCGCGGCACCCACGCGCAGTTGCTGGAAATGAACGGTTACTACGCGCGTCTGCATGCCCGCCAGTTCAAGGATGACGACGCCGTGCCTCATTCGGTCGAAGTATGCTGAGGGCGTTGCGCGCCTGGCGTGAGCGTGGCTGGACCGTCATCGACAGCAATGCCTATGCGCAGGCCTGGGAGCGCTTCGGCGGCAGCGTCGCCACCCACCCGCAAGTGGTCGAACGGCTTGCCGGGCTGGCTGCTATCCCGGTGCGCTACTTGGGTTGGGAGCGCGACGGCGAGTTGCTCGCTGCGGTGCCTTGCTGGGGCCAGCACCTGGCGCTGTCCAAGGACGTGCTCAAGCGCGCCGGCAAGCGCGGACTGTTCGATCTGGGCAACGCCGAGGTCATCCTGCCGGTGGCCGATGATGCTCAGGTAGAGGTGCGCCAGCGCATGCGCTATGTGTCCGAACTCAATGTCGGCAAGGTGCGCTCGCTCAAGCCGTTGCCTCAGGGCCTGGCCTTGGCCCGCGCCCCTGAAGATTATTCCAAGAAGTTTCGTTACAACCAGCGCCGCGAACAGCGTCTGCTGGAAGAGGCGGGTGGTCGGCTGAGCCCGATGACGCAGTTGTCGGCCGTCGAACAGGCGGCTATCTATGCCGATCTGTTCCAGCGTCGCTGGGGCTTCGAGGCACCGGGCAAGGCCCGGCTCGCCGAGGTGTTCGAGTTGTTGCGCGAGTTCATGACCGGCGCCGTGGTGTGGCTCGACGACGCACCGGTGGCGATCCAGATTCTTTACCGCGTCGAGGCGCCCAAGTGGGTGTCGCTGGAGTACATCAATGGTGGCGTCGATCCGCAAAGTCGTGATTTCAGCCCCGGCAGCGTGCTCAGCTTCGTCAACACCCAGCAGGCCTGGGAGCATGCACGGGCACTGGGCAAGCCGTTGCGCTACTCCTTCGGACGCGCCGACCGCGAATACAAGGGGCGCTGGTGCCACACCGTGCCGGCCTACCAGGTGTAATGCATGAGCGAACGCAAGCAACGGCTGCTCAAGGCCCATCGACGCAACAAGCGCATCGCCCTGCTGGTGGCGCTGCTGGTGCTCATCCTGATTGGCGTGCTGGTGGCCTGGTGGTGGGTGCCGGTGCTCCTGGTGCTGGGCTGGGTCGCCCATGAAGCCTGGTTCGCCGACCATCTGTTTTATCGCTCCAACGACGATTACCAGTACGAGTTCGCCTTTGGCACTTCGATACAGGACGCGCGCATCGACGCTCAGGGGCTGTTGACCCTGGACCGACCTGCCGCAGCGGGTGACACCCTGGTGCTGGAAGTACGGCTGCGTGCGACCTGGTTTGGGCGCTGGGTCGACCCCGCCGTGCTGATGGGCGACGACCGCCAGGAGTTCGAGCGCGGTGTGCGCGGGCGGCGCTACCTGAATCTGTCCGGCCAGGCCGATGCGCTGTCCGCCGGCAATCTGAAGGTACGAGGGTATCTGTGCCGGGTAGCGCCCGAGGCGCGGTTGTTCGTGCAAGCAAACGAGGATTTCGCCCAGCGCCGGGTGATGATCGTCGCCCCCCATGCCGACGATGCCGAGCTGGCCGCATTCGGGCTCTACAGCCGGTGCGCGCAGGCCAGTATCGTCACCCTGACTCAGGGCGAGATCGAGGCCGAGGAGTATCAGCGTCTGGGGCTGAGCCTCAGCCAGGCCGCCGAGCTCAAGGGCCGACTGCGCAGCTGGGACAGCCTCGCGGTGCCGCTGTGGGGTGGGGTCGACGCCAGCCGTTGCGTGCAGTTGGGTTACTACTGCCTGCAGCTCAAGCCGATGGCTGCCCAACCTGCGCAGGCCTTCGGCTCGCGGGAGTCGCAGCAGTCCGATATCCGCACCGTGCGCCAGCACAATCCACTGACGCTGCCCGCTGACGTCGACGGTCAACCGACCTGGCACAACCTGGTGGCGGACCTCAAGGCGCTGCTTGAGCACTATCGCCCCGAGGTGGTGGTCACACCGCATCCGCAGCTCGACCCACACGCCGACCATATTGCCAGCACCCAGGCTCTGTTTGCGGCCATCGCCATCAGCAGCTGGAAGCCCCGGCAGGCGCTGTTCTACGCCAACCACCTGCACGATAACGACCGCTGGCCCATGGGCCGTGCGGGCGCGGGCGTGGCCCTGCCGCCGGCCATCGAGGCGTTGCCTGCCGACCGCCTGTGGAGCCCGATGCTGTCCACGGCCACGCAGCTGAACAAGGCCATGGCGCTGGGTATGCAGCACGACCTGCAAGGCCGGCCCGCGCTGAAAAAGCGCTTGCGCCGTTGCATCCAGTATTGGCTGGCAGGGCGCCGCTGGCCGGCCACCGGCGAGGACGAATTTTTCCGCAAGGCGGTACGCCGTCACGAGCTGTTCTGGGTGCGTGACTTGAACGACTGATCACGCCGCGCCGGGGCAGTTTGTCAACGGGCACGACTGCCCATAAAAGCGCCGGCGAGGCTGTGTTAATATCGCCGCCCTGTTCATTTTGTATGTGGGTTGCCCATGAAATTGTCCATGCCGCGATTTGGCCAGGCCCCTGTGTTGGTAGTCGGCGATGTGATGCTCGATCGTTACTGGCATGGCGGGACCTCGCGCATCTCCCCTGAGGCACCGGTGCCGGTGGTCAAGGTCGAGCAGATCGAGGATCGTCCGGGCGGCGCGGCCAACGTCGCCCTCAATATCGCCGCGCTCGGTGCCCCTGCCTCTCTGGTCGGCGTGACCGGCGACGACGAGGCTGCCGAGAGCTTGACCAATAGCCTCAAGGCGGCCGGTGTCCATGCCGTGTTCCAGCGCATCCCCCAGCAGCCGACCATCGTCAAGCTGCGGGTCATGAGCCGGCACCAGCAATTGCTGCGCATCGATTTCGAAGAACCCTTCGCTACCGACGCCTTGGCGCTGGGCGCCGACGTCGACACGTTGCTTGCAGGCGTCAAGGTGCTGGTGCTGTCGGACTACGGCAAAGGCGCGTTGAAGAATCATCAAAGCCTGATCCAGGCAGCGCGTGCACTTAATATTCCGGTACTGGCCGACCCCAAGGGCAAGGACTTCACCATTTATCGCGGTGCCAGCCTGATCACCCCCAACCTCAGCGAATTCGAAGCCATCGTCGGCGGCTGCCGCGATGAAGCCGAGCTGGTGGCCAAAGGCGCCCAGTTGATGCAGGACCTCGACCTCGGGGCCTTGCTGGTTACCCGTGGCGAGCACGGCATGACCTTGCTGCGCCCCGATCATCCAGCGCTGCACTTGCCGGCGCGCGCCCGTGAAGTGTTCGACGTGACCGGTGCCGGCGACACGGTGATTTCCACCTTGGCCGCCTCCATCGCCGCAGGTGAAGAGCTGCCGCAAGCCGTGGCACTGGCCAACCTGGCCGCTGGCATCGTGGTCGGCAAGCTTGGTACCGCTGCCATCAGCGCCCCGGAACTGCGCCGTGCCATTCAGCGTGAAGAAGGTTCGGAGCGGGGCGTGCTGAGCCTCGATCAGTTGTTGCTGGCCATCGACGACGCCCGTGCGCACAACGAACGCATTGTCTTCACCAACGGCTGTTTCGATATTCTGCACGCCGGCCATGTGACCTATCTGGAGCAGGCGCGCGCCCAGGGCGATCGGCTGATCGTGGCCGTCAACGACGATGCCTCGGTCTCGCGCCTCAAGGGCCCCGGCCGGCCGATCAACAGCGTCGACCGGCGCATGGCGGTACTGGCCGGGCTCGGCGCGGTGGATTGGGTCATCAGCTTCAGTGAAGACACCCCCGAGAACCTCCTGACTCATGTGCGTCCGGATGTACTGGTCAAGGGCGGCGACTATTCGGTCGAGCAGGTCGTCGGCGCTTCCATCGTCTCGGCCTACGGCGGCACCGTGAAGGTACTCGGGCTGGTGGAAAACAGCTCCACGACCGCCATCGTCGATAAAATTCGCAGTCGGTGAGCGCAGGAATGAGGGACGCGCAGGTATGAGGGTCATGTTGTTGGTCATGGACGAGCAGCGCGTGCTGCTCGACCGCCTGTATGACATCGTTCGCCAGCATTGTGACGAGTGTGTGATCCAGCGCCTGAGCAAAGCGCAGCAGATGAACCTGGGGGCGTTTCTGGCCTCAGTGCATCATCAGGACTTCGATCGGGTGGTGATCTTTTCCCGCGTCAAGCGCCTGGCTCGGCAACGGCGGGTGCTGCAATGCGTACCGGGGCTGGTGTTCCTCGAGCACGACGCCTACCAGAACTACATGCCCGACAGTAAATATCAGCACACGTACTCGCGCCTCTACAGCCAGTTGCCCGCGTGTCGTGCGTTGCTGTCCGGTGCCGTCGTGGTGCAGCGGATGCAGGCCGAAGGCATCGATGCGGTGTTCGTGTCCAAGGGCTATGACGAACAGATGCTGCACGACCTGGGGCGCGAGCGGGATATCCCGGTGGGCTTCCTCGGTAGCCTGAAAAGCAAGGAATACGCGCAGCGCAAGGCGCTCCTCGAGTCGCTGGCGAGCAAGACCGGGATGCTGGTCACGCGTACCCAGTCGGGCGACGAGTATTTGCAGACGCTCAACCGGATCAAGGTATTCGTCAGTGCCGACATCGGCATGGGCGAGTTCATGATCAAGAATTTCGAAGCCATGGCCTGTGGCTGCGTGTTGCTGGCCTGGAGCCAGGGTGAGGAAGATCACTTGCTGGGCTTCGAGGACATGCACAACGTGGTGTTCTACCGCTCCGAGGCCGAGGCGCTGGAAAAACTCGCGTTGCTGCAAAGCGATCCGTTGCTGGCCGAGCGCATCGCCGCCAATGGCGAGGCCTTTGCCCGCGAGCACTACAGTTTCGCCCGGGTCGGCCGCGACCTGGCCACGGCCATTCAGGCCCCGATGCGCGCCTGGCAAGCGCCGGGTTGGTTGACGCGGCAGTGGGTCCGGTGGCGCTACGGGCTGCAGGTGCCGGGGCAGTGACGGGTGAGGAGATGGACCTCGACGCGCTGCCCGGCGGCGACCAGGACATTCTTGGCGCCGTGGCCGAACGCTTGTTGGGTTGCTTGCGCGATGCCGAGCGGGTGGTGCTGGTGGCCAATAACCCGGCTATCGAAGCGGTAGACTTCGAGGCCCTCGAGCTCGGGCCGCGCGATGTGGTGGTGAGCTTCAATCTTTGCATCAAATGGCCGTTGCTGAGCAATCGTTGGACCAACGTCTTCGTGCACGGCTTCAATGCGCCCGACCACTATTTTTTCGGCCTGCCCTATTCGCCTGAAGTCCAAGCCCTGTGGCAGAACCCCCAAGGGCGCTGCTTCACTGTACTGGTGGGCGTCGCCGATGCCATGTCAGCGCTGCCTGACGTCACCCTGTTGCGCGAGCGCATGCCGCTGCCGGTTTTGTGGAATTACCCACTGGCCCGCGCCGATGGCAAGCGCTTCGTCGGCCCGACCACAGGCTTCAATGCACTGGTGCTGTTCGATTGGCTGCGGCGCGAGCAAGGGCTGAACTACAAGTTGCTCACCCTGGGCTACTCGAATGAGGCCGGCAAGTTGTGGAGCGGTCATGCCTGGGATTATGAGCGCGCCTGGCTGGCGGCGGCGAACGTCGAGACGATCGCCCTGCACAAGCGCCGTTGGTGGCAACGTATGTTGAAGCGTCGCTGAGACGGCGACTTTCTTTATTTCGGGTTCAAGGTGCAATGCAGTGTTGAAAGTGGCCGTCGCGTTTTTCGGAATTCCCAGGAATTCGGCAATCTGTTTCCCTTCCATCCGCCAGCAGGTGCTGGCACAGATCCCCTCCGGCGCACAGGTGCAGTGCTTCTATCATATGTACCAGGTCGACAGCGTGCAGAACCTGCGCTCCGGCGAGCAGGGTGCATTGATGGCCGACAACTACCAGCCGTTCGCGGCCATGACCGGCGTGCTCGAAAGCAATGACGGTGTGCTGGAACGCTGGGATTTCGAGCGCATCAAGGCGCTGGGAGATACCTGGGCCGACGAGCATGCTTCGGTGCGCAACCTCATTCTGCAACTCAACTCGTTGCATGCCGTCACGGCGATGGTGGAGGCATTCGAGCCTGACTTCGTGGTCTTCGTGCGACCCGACATCGAATACCACAGCCCGCTGCCCAGCTACGTGTTCAAGCATGCCGAGGCTCGGCATTTGAATGCCTATATTCCCGACTGGCAGTGGTGGGGTGGGCTCAATGACCGTTTTGCCATCTGCGGGCGAGACGTTTATCGGGCCTATGGTCGCCGCGTCGAGCAGATTTTCGAATTCTGTGCTGCCACGGGCCGCAAGTTGCATTCCGAGCGTTTGCTGAAATTCGTGTTGCAGGGCGCCGGGGCCAAGGTGTGCCTGTTGCCGACCACGGCGTCACGAGTGCGGATCAACGGAGCCTACGCCGAGGAGGATTTCTCTGGCAAGCACGGCATGGGCAAGCGCGAAAACCGCTATTTCCATCTGTTTGCGCGCCTGCGCACCTGGGCCGACAAGCGTCGGGGGTGACATCCGCGTCACCCTGGCAAATGCCCCCGCACCATGCGCACCAGCTTGCGCGCCTTGACCCGCAGGCGCACCAGGCCGGTCCGCTGGTTCTTGGGCAGCACCAGGCCTTGCTGCTCGACCCAATCCTTCCAGCGAATGCGCTCATCGCGCACCACCCAGCCTTCCTGGGCGGCGAAGCTTTCAGCCAGGAACACCCCGCGAGTGCTGGCCGGGATCAGCTTGTCGCGCTTGAGGGTATAGAGCTTGGGCACCGGCTTGCCGTCCAGCAGGGGCAGCAGATAGAGGTCGGGGCGACGGCGGTCGAGGTGCGTCTCGAGCTGGCCCTTGTCGAGTTTTTCGTCGACATGGAACAGGCTCAGCACCTTCGCTTCGCGGGGGATCTCCAGGCGCAGATCGTAGACCAGCTGCAGGGATGCGGTGGGGAGGTGCACGTAGGCCCGCGGGCGCTCGATCAGGTTGAGGCTGCCACAGCGCACCGGCTTGGCTGCACCCATGCGCGGGCTGAGGGTGAAGGGTGCGGATTCTCGGTAGCGCAGAGTGGGCTCGTAGGGTGCCGGTAGCCAGGTGTCCTTGAAGCGGCCGTTGAGCCAGCCGTCGGGGGTTTCCAGCAGGCACTCTTCGGCCACTTCCTGCACGGCGGTGTGCAGCGGCAGGTTGAGTTCGTGGGCGGGCACGTAGCCGGAGATCAGCTTGAGCACCACATCGCCACGGTCCACGCGGCGCTGGCGCACCAGCACCCAATAGTCGCGGTTCTGCCAGTTGAGGGTCAGGCGCACCGACACGCCGAGGTTGGCCAGTTCGATGGAAAAACGTTGCGGATCGTCGATGGCGACCGGCTTGCGGCGCTCGAGCGTCTGGGCGAAATTCAGCGGCATACCGACCCCTTCGTAGCTCAGGGAGTCGGCAGTGGCTTCGACGAACAGGGGCAGTGTCTTGAAGTTGCTGGGGTTCTTCTTTTTAAGCAATCGCGGCATGTCGGCTCCTTCTGGCGTCGGGGTCGGCCGCGACGGCGGCGCTAAGGGCGGCGTAGCACGGACGCCGCCGTATTGACGTTGTGGGCAAGGTGCAGCGGGTTGATCGTCCCGACAATAGCACTGGCGATGCCAGGGCGGTCAAACAACAATTCGAAGCTGGCGCGCACTGGGTCGACGCCTGGGGTCAGGCAGACGTGGCCGCTGGCCAGGGCCTTTTTCACCAGAATGCCCTTGCCATGTTGCTGCGCGTGGTCGATGACTGGCGCCTCCGATTGCTCGCTCAGGTTATAAGTGACCATGGCGCAATCGCCGCGTTCCAGGGCCTTGAGGCCGCCGGCCACGGTTTTGCCGGAAAAGCCGAACGCCAGTAGCTTGCCTTCGCGCTTGAGTTGCTCGAGGGTGTCATAGACGCCGGTCTGTTCGAGTATGAACAGGTCGTTGCCATCGGAGTGCACCAGAACCATTTCCAGATGATCTGTTTCGAGACGTTTCAGGCTGCGCTCAACCGAAAGGCGGGTGTGCTCGGCGCTGAAGTCGAAGTGCGATTGGCCGCCTGCGAATTCTTCACCGACCTTGCTGACGATCACCCAGTCATTGCGTTGCCCGCGCAGCAGCGGGCCCACGCGTTCTTCACTGATGCCATAGGCGGGCGCGGTGTCGATCAGGTTGATGCCCAGGCCGCGTGCCTGGTTGAGCAGGGCGCGGGCTTGATAATCGTCGGGGATGGTGAAGCCGTTGGGGTATTTGACCCCTTGGTCGCGGCCCAGCTTGACAGTGCCCAGGCCTAACGGCGAAACCATCAGGCCGGTGCTGCCCAGCGGGCGATGCAGGTCGTGCAGGGTGGCGATAGTCATGGCAGCAGTTGCTCCCAAGGGGTCTGCCCGAGCGCCGGACGCGGCAGCTCGGGCAAGGTAGCAGAGGCAGCGGGGACGATGGCATCGCGTTGCAGCGCGCTGATCACCCGTTCGGCGAAGTCCGGCGCCAGTGCCAGTTTGGTCGGCCAGCCCACCAGCAGGCGCCCTTGCTCAGCGAGGAAGGCGTTGTCCGGGCGCACCAATCCGGATTGAGCGGGCTCGGCGCGGTTGACCCGCAGGGTGGCCCACTGCACCTGGCTGAGGTCGATCCAGGGCAGCAACTGACCGAGTTCCTTGCGCGCGGCGGCGATCTGCGCGGCGGGCTCACGGGCCACGCCGTCGGCTTCGGCGATATCGCCGCCCAGGTACCAGACCCACTGGCCATCGGCTGCCGGGTGGCTGGTCACGGTGATACGCGGTTTCGGCCCACCCCCCAGGCAGTGGGCGTACAGCGGCTTGAGGCTGGCACCTTTGGCAAGGATCATGTGCAGCGGGCGGGTCTGCATCTTCGGCTGCTGGATATCCAGCGCCTGGAGCAGATCGGCGGTGCCTTCGCCGGCGCTGAGCACGATACGCTGCGCGCGAATTTCCCGGCCGTCGACCATCAGGCCGCAGAGCTGATCGCCGTCATGCAGCGGGACGATGTGCTCGCCGGCCATGAGGCTGTCACCGCCGAGTTCGGCCAGACGGGTGATCACGCTTGGCACATCCACCACCAGCTCGGCCAGGCGATAGACCTTGCCCTTGAAAGCTTTGTCCTGCAGCGCCGGCGGCAACTGATCGCCTTTGACCTGGTCGACACGGCCGCGCACCGCCTTGCTGGCGAAGAAGCTGGTGAGGTTGCCGGCCAGGGTCCCCGGCGACCACAGGTAGTGCGCCTCGGACAACAGCCGGGCGCCGCGCAGATCCACTTCCCCAGCGCCGGCAAAGGCGTCGCGCCAGCGCTGCGGCATTTCGGCGATGGCTTCCGAGGCCCCGGTGAGCGCGCCATGCAGCGCATATTTGGCGCCGCCATGGATGATCCCCTGGGACTTGAGACTCTGCCCGCCACCCAGACCTGCACGCTCCACCAGCACGGTCGAGTAGCCCAGGCGGCGCAAGCGCGCATTGAGCCACAGCCCGGCGACGCCGGCGCCGACGATCAGGACGTCAGTGTTGAGAGCGGATGGCATGCTGGGGACCTCGATGGCAGAGACAGGGCGGCAGTATACAGGCACGAGTGATTCGGTGATCTCTTCGCGGGCACAGGCAGCGATCAATGCCCCGCCGTATTCGAAAACAACTGAATGACCACCACCCCGCAGACGATCAGCCCCATCCCTAGCATCGCCGGCACATCGAGCTTCTGCCCATAGATGAACAACGCCGCGATGCTGACCATGACGATGCCCATGCCCGCCCACACCGCGTAGGCGACGCCCACCGGAATGCTGCGCACCACCAGCGTGAGCATCCAGAACGCCGTGGCATAGCCGAGGATGACCAGGATCAGCGGCAGCGGTGTGCTGAAACCCTTGACGGCTTTCATCGAGACGGTAGCGATCACTTCGGCGCAGATGGCGATCGCAAGATAGTAGTAGGCAGTCATGGTAAATCTCCCAGATTGGATGCCAGCCCTTCGCTGCAGGCAATGGCGGTATTTTCGCGTCTTCGCCAAGTGCGGTACAGTCATTACCTATCTGTACAGGAGATAGGTCGTCATGGCCCAAACTCAATGGAATCTCGAACAGATCCGCCTGTTCGTCAAAGTCGCTGAACAGCGTTCGTTTTCAGCGGTGTCACGGGATCTGCACCGTGCCCAATCGGCGGTCAGCAGCGCCATCGCCTTGCTGGAAGCGGACCTTGGGGTGGTGCTGTTCGAGCGCAGCAGTGGCCGTCAGCCGCAACTCACCGAGGCGGGCAGGGCGCTGCTCGACGAGGCCCGCGAGGTACTGCGCCAATGCGAGCGCCTCGATGGCCGGGCGCTGGCGTTGATGCGCGGGCAGGAGGCGCAATTGCGCCTGGCGCAGGATGAGGCAATGCCCTATCAGCCGGTGATCGACGGGCTGCAAGCCTTTGCCGGGGCCTTCCCGGCGGTGCAGGTGCACATCGCCAATGCCGCCCAGGGCGACGTTGCCAGGCGCCTGGTGGATCGTCATGCCGACCTGGGCTTGCTGTTTCGCCACGAGCAGATTCCTGCCGAGTTGGAGAGGCGCGCGCTAGGCCGGGTCGAGATGGTCACCGTGTGCCCCAGCGGGCATCCGCTGGCGGGGGAGCCACGGGTCAGCCGCCAGCAGTTGGCGCGCCACCGGCAGTTGCTGATCGCAGTGCAGAGCAGCGGATTCCCCGGCGGCGAGGCGATCAGCCCGCACATCTGGCGCGCCGACAGTTTCTACATGATCGCCGAATTGCTGCGTTGCGGCCTGGGCTGGGCCTGGCTGCCGCGTCATGTGGTGCAATACCCGGCCTACCAGGGCTCGATGGTCGAGCTGGTCAGCGATTGGACGCCGCCGCCCTTGGTGGTTGAGTTGGCGTGGCGGCGTGATGCGCCGCTGGGGCCGGCGGGGCAGTGGTTGGCGGAGCGCTTTGCGCTGGAGTTGCAGGCGATCGGTTGAGGGTAATTGCGGGCCTCTTCGGCGGCGAAAGGGCCCTCAGATTCGCCATAGGTGCCAAGCACCTGACGCCAAGGTAAACTCCGCCGCCATGAACAGAACTCTCTACACCCTGCTGTTTCACCTCGGCCTGCCGATCCTGGCGATACGCCTGTGGCTGCGCGCGCGCAAAGCGCCGGCCTATGCACGGCGCATCCGCGAACGTTTCGGTTTCGGTCTGCCACCGATGCAGCAGGGTGGCATCTGGGTCCACGCGGTCTCGGTGGGCGAGAGCATCGCCGCCGCGCCGATGATCCGCGAGCTGCTCAAGCGCTATCCGCAGCAGGCCATCACCGTGACCTGCATGACGCCCACTGGCAGCGAGCGCATCCTCGCGCTGTTCGCCCACGAGCCGCGCATCCAGCACTGCTACCTGCCCTATGACTTGCCATGGGCATCGGCGCGTTTCCTCGATCACCTGCAGCCTCGGCTGGCGGTGATCATGGAGACCGAACTGTGGCCCAATCATATTCATCAATGCGCCCGTCGCGGCATTCCCGTTGCCTTGGCTAACGGTCGCCTGTCGCAACGTTCCGCTCGGGGCTACGCGCGCTTTGCCGGCCTGACCCGGCCGATGCTGGCCGAGCTGAGCCTGCTGGCGATCCAGACCGAAGCCGAGGCCGAACGCTTTCGGCAATTGGGCGCGCGGCCTGAATGCGTACAGGTGACCGGCTCGATCAAGTTCGACCTGACCATCGATCCCGCCCTGGTCGCGCGTGCCGGCGCATTGCGCAGTCAGTGGCAGGCCGGCAGCCGCCCGATCTGGATCGCCGCCAGCACCCACGAAGGCGAAGATGAGGTCATCCTCAACGCGCATCGACAGTTGCTCGCGACCCACTCCGATGCGCTGCTGATACTGGTTCCGCGCCACCCTGAGCGTTTCAATAGTGTTTTCAGCCTGTGCGCGCAGCAGGGCTTCGCCACGGCCCGGCGCTCCCTTGAGCAGCCCGTCGATGCGCAGGTCTCGGTGCTGCTGGGCGATACCATGGGCGAGCTGCTGTTCCTCTATGCCTTGGCCGACATCACCTTCGTCGGCGGCAGCCTGGTGGCCAACGGCGGTCACAATCTGCTCGAACCGGCGGCGCTGGCCAAGCCGGTGCTCAGCGGCCCGCACCTGTTCAACTTCCTCGAAATCGCCGCCATGCTGCGCAGTGCCGGTGCCTTGCAAGAGGTCGACGACGCCGACGGCCTGGCCACCGCCGTACAACGCCTCATCGAACTGCCCCGCGACGCCGCAAAAATGGGCACGGCGGGCGTGGCGGTGATGAAGGCCAATCAGGGGGCGCTGGAACGGTTGCTCGCGGGGTTGGCGCGGTTGGTGTGACGCTGAGTGGCGTGTCTGAACCCCGTCTCAGAAATCTCTTACAGGTGCTTGGGAAATAGCCCTCTCTGATTCTGGTTATTCCGTCGCCGTGTGCTGAATACGCTGACATCGTTGCCCTCTCGCTGTTGCAGAGTGAGTTGAGTCAATTCGAGGAGGCGTTGCTTCGGGCAATGGTGAAGGCGGTTATTTCTTTTTCTTCGCCGGCGTCAATAATGCCTGCGCCGCAGCGGCCAGATCCGGCGGCAGGAAGTCCTTGTCCGGGTTGTAATCCGGCTTGAGATAACGCGCCAGGTCTTGCAGGTCCTGCGGGCTCAAGGTCCCGGCGGCTTGCTTGAGACGCAGATTGTCGAGGATGTAGTCGTAGCGCGAATTGTTGTAATCGCGCACCGAGGCGTACAGCTGGCGCTGGGCGTCGAGCACGTCGACGATGTTGCGGGTGCCGACCTGATAGCCGATCTCGGTGGCTTCGACGGCGCTCTGGTTGGAGATGATCGACTGCTTGCGGGCCGCCACCTCTTCCACGTCGGTGTTCACTGCGCGGTGCAGATTGCGGGTGTTCTCGACCACCTGGCGGCGCAGGCTTTCACGCTGTTGCTCGCTTTGCACCAAGCGCTGATAGGCCTGGCGGACCTGGGAGCTGACCATGCCGCCGCTGTAGAGCGGGATGTTGACCTGCACACCGATCGAGCGCCGGGACACGTCGCTGCCGTACACCAGGCCCGGGGTCTCGGTCGGGTTGCTGAGCTGGAAGTTGTCGTTGTCGCCTTTCTCGTATTGCGCCACCAGATCCACCGTGGGCGCGTGCCCGGCCTTGCGCTGGCGCAGGGTTTCTTCGGCGGCGGTGACGGCGTAGTTGCTCGCCAGCAGGTTGAGGTTCTGCTGCGAAGCGGTGTCGACCCAGGCCTTGGCGTCGTTGGGGCTCGGCGTCAGGATCGGCAAGGTATGCACGATGCCCTGCAAGGCGATGTACTCGCGGTTGGTCAGGGTCACCAAAGCCTGCAAGGCGTCGTCGACCTGGCGTTGTGCGGTCAGCCGCGAAGCGCGGGCGGTGTCGTAGCTGGCCTGGGACTGCAGCACATCGGTCTTGTCCGACAGGCCGACATCGAAGCGGCCGTTGGATTGGTCGAGCTGGCGCTTGAAGGCCGCTTCTTCGGCCTTGGTCGCGGCCAGGGTGTCCTCGGCACGCAGCACCGCGAAATAACTCTCGGCGCTTTGCAGGATCAGGTTCTGCTCGGTGGCCGACAGCTGCAACGCCGCCTGTTCATCCTGGGATTTCGCGGCCTTTAGCTGGAACCAGCGGTCGGCGCGAAAGATCGGCTGATTCAGGGTCGCTCGATAAGAGTTGCCGCTGCGATTGAGCACCTGTTCAGGTTGGTCCAGCGCAGTGCGCGTGTTGTTGATATCGCTGCCCAGTGACAGGTTCGGCAACAGCCCGGCGCGGGCCTGGGGGACGTTCTCGCGTGTTGCGGCATAGTCGGCGCGGGAGGCCGCCAGGTCGGCGTTGTTGCTGACCGCTTCTTGATAAACGCTCACCAGATCGGTATTGCTCGCCAGGGACGGTTCGGCCGCCCATGCGCTGGCATGTGAGGCACAGGACACGGCAAGCGCCAGTGAGAATTTGCGCAACATTGATTCAGTCCTTGAGGGCGAAGTCTTGTTAGAGGGGGCGCTGCGAGTGTAGTTGCGTGGCCGTCCGGCAACAATCGGCTATTTGCGCCAAATACCGTTCATGCACAATGGATTGGCAAAGTGCAGCGCGCTTGACTAGACTGGCCGGGTTCTTGTCGGGGTGCCTTGCGTTAAGAGGCTGAGATCGGATAATTCCGGATCCCGTTGAACCTGATCAGGTTGATGCCTGCGTAGGGAACAAGATTTCTCGTCACCCGGCGAGTCCTCTTGTGTCGCGTTCGGGTTGTCGTTCGAGCATTCGAGCGGCTGCACGAGACTCGGCACAGCACCGCTCCAGGTGCATCCGTGCCATTCAGGTTCGCTCCGACATTCCGCCGCTGGATGCTGTCTGGAGAGCCGTGATGAGTAAACAAGAAAAATCCACCGTGCACCTGAGCGAGTCGGCCAAAGTCGATTCCGGATCAGTGCAACCCTTCACCCGTTCGCAAAAAATCTACGTTCAGGGCTCACGCCCGGATATCCGCGTGCCCATGCGCGAAATCAGCCTTGACGTTACTCCAACTGACTTCGGTGGCGAGATCAACGCCCCCGTCACCGTCTACGACACCTCCGGCCCCTATACCGATCCGACCGTCACCATCGACGTGCGCAAGGGCCTGGGCGATGTGCGCTCGGCATGGATTGATGACCGTGGCGATACCGAGCGTCTCTCGGGCCTGAGCTCGCACTTCGGTCAGCAGCGCCTGGACGACGCCGAGCTGACCAAGCTGCGTTTCGCCCACGTGCGCAACCCGCGCCGGGCCAAGGCCGGTGCCAACGTCAGCCAGATGCACTACGCGCGCCAGGGCATCATCACCGCCGAGATGGAGTACGTGGCCATCCGCGAAAACATGAAGCTGGCCGAAGCGCACGCCGCCGGCCTGCTCAAGGCCCAGCACGCGGGCCACAGCTTCGGCGCGAGCATCCCGAAAGAGATCACGGCCGAGTTCGTGCGCGAAGAAATCGCTCGCGGCCGCGCGATCATCCCGGCCAACATCAACCACACCGAGCTGGAGCCGATGATCATCGGCCGCAACTTCCTGGTGAAAATCAACGGCAACATCGGCAACAGTGCGCTGGGCTCGTCGATCGAAGAAGAAGTCGCCAAGCTCACCTGGGGCATTCGCTGGGGTTCGGACACGGTCATGGACCTGTCCACCGGCAAGCACATCCACGAGACCCGCGAGTGGATCATCCGCAATTCGCCGGTGCCGATCGGCACAGTGCCTATTTATCAGGCCCTGGAAAAAGTCGGCGGCGCCGCTGAAGACCTGACCTGGGAGCTGTTCCGCGACACCCTGATCGAACAGGCCGAACAAGGCGTCGACTACTTCACCATCCACGCCGGCGTGCTGTTGCGCTATGTGCCACTGACCGCCAAGCGCGTCACCGGTATCGTCAGTCGTGGCGGTTCGATCATGGCCAAGTGGTGCCTGGCGCATCACAAGGAAAACTTCCTCTATACGCATTTCGACGAGATCTGCGAAATCATGAAGGCCTACGACGTCAGCTTCTCGCTGGGTGACGGCCTGCGCCCAGGCTCGATCGCCGATGCCAACGACGAAGCGCAGTTCGGCGAGCTGGAGACCCTCGGCGAGCTGACCAAGATCGCCTGGAAGCACGACGTGCAATGCATGATCGAAGGCCCCGGCCACGTGCCGATGCAGTTGATCAAAGAGAACATGGACAAGCAGCTCGAGTGCTGCGACGAGGCGCCGTTCTACACACTGGGGCCGCTGACCACTGACATCGCACCGGGCTACGACCACATCACTTCGGGCATCGGCGCGGCGATGATCGGCTGGTTCGGCTGCGCCATGCTCTGCTACGTGACGCCCAAGGAACACCTGGGGTTGCCGAACAAGGATGACGTCAAGACCGGCATCATCACCTACAAGATCGCCGCCCACGCAGCGGACTTGGCCAAGGGGCACCCGGGCGCGCAGATCCGCGACAACGCCTTGAGCAAGGCGCGCTTCGAATTTCGTTGGGAGGACCAGTTCAACCTCGGCCTCGACCCGGATACCGCGCGGGCCTACCACGACGAAACCCTGCCGAAGGACTCGGCCAAGGTGGCGCATTTCTGCTCGATGTGCGGGCCGAAGTTCTGCTCGATGAAGATCACCCAGGAAGTGCGCGAATACGCTGCCAATCAGAAGATCGCGGCGGTGGACCTGGAGGTCGAAGAGGGCATGCGCGAGCAGGCTGCACGCTTCAAGCAGGAAGGTAGCCAGCTCTACCAGAAAGTCTGATCGCGATGCCGCAGATACCGGTGCTGACACCGGTATCTTCAGTGTTTCGGCGGGCCTTTTCGCGAGCAAGCTTTGCTCCCACAGTGCCGTTCACCGGCAGATCCAGCGTCGTACGCGTGTGGGAGCAAGGCTTGCCCGCGAAGGGGTCGGCCAGTCTGGCATCGATTCGACCCCATTAAATCCATCTCTCCCGAGATCCCCAATCAATTGAACACACCCAGCACCTATTCCCCCGATATCGCCGTCCCCGCCAGTCAGCGGGTGTTCGGCGCGCGTGATCTGTTTTCCCTGTGGTTCTCCCTCGGCATCGGCCTGATGGTCTTGCAGACCGGCGCCTTGCTGGCACCGGGGCTGGGCCTGAGCGGTTCGCTGCTGGCCATCTTCCTCGGTACGGCGGTCGGCGTGTTGCTGCTGGCCGCCGTGGGCGTGATCGGCACCGACACCGGCCTGTCGGCCATGGCTACCCTCAAGTTGAGCCTGGGCCGCCACGGTGCCACGCTGCCGGCGCTGCTCAATCTGCTGCAACTGATCGGCTGGGGTTCGTTCGAGATCATCGTCATGCGCGATGCCGCCAGCCTGTTGAGCGCCGGGCATTTCGGCGAAGCCAGCGCTTTGGCCAATCCGCTGTTGTGGACCTTGATATTCGGCGCACTGGCGACCCTGCTCGCGGTGAGCGGGCCCTTGACCTTCGTGCGTCGCGTGCTGCGCAAGTGGGGCATCTGGCTGCTGCTGGCGGCGTGCCTGTGGCTGACCTGGAACCTCTTCGCCAAGGCTGACTTGGGCATGCTGTGGGCGCAGGCCGGGGATGGCAGCATGCCGCTGGCAGTGGGCTTTGACATTGCAATCGCCATGCCGCTGTCATGGCTGCCGCTGATTGCCGACTATTCGCGATTCGGTCGCCGCGCCAAAAGCGTCTTCGGCGGCACCGCGCTGGGGTTTTTCATCGGCAACTTTTGGCTGATGAGCCTGGGCGTCGCCTACACCCTGGCGTTCGCCCCGAGCGGCGACACCAACGCCTTGTTGCTGGCTCTGGCCGGTGCTGGCTTGGGTATCCCGCTGCTGTTGATTCTGCTGGACGAGTCCGAGAACGCTTTCGCCGACATCCATTCGGCGGCGGTGTCCACGGGCATGCTGACCCGACTCAAGGTCGAGCATCTGGCGCTGGCCATCGGCGTGCTCTGTACGCTGATCGCCTGCTTCGCGCCGCTGGCGCAGTACCAGAACTTCCTGCTGTTGATCGGCTCGGTGTTCGCGCCGCTGTTCGGCGTGGTGCTGGTCGACCACTTCGTGCTGCGCCAGCGCCGCGCACCGGATGCCTCATCAGGATGGCGCTGGCCGGCACTGCTAGCCTGGCTGGGCGGGGTCAGCACCTACCATCTGCTGGCCAACCTGTATCCGGACGTGGGTGCGACCCTGCCGTCACTGGTACTCGCTGGCCTGTTGCACGGGCTGCTGGGCCGGGCTTTCAGCCGCGGCCGGGGAACAGTTCGGGCTTGAGGATGCCGTTGAGGCGCGGGTAAGGGATCTTCAGTTCGATGTGGCCCATGGCATAGGGCGCGATGGTGTTCACATCGTACTTGAGGATCAACGCGCCGTAGGTCAGGGCGATGTTCGGGGTCTTGCGAAATGGCCACGTCTTGGCGAAGTTCGGGTCCTGGTCGGTGACTTTGGTCGCGGCCATCCAGCCCTGTTGTGCCAGCTCGGCGTTCTTCCAGAAGGCATCCTCCTGGCCTGGCACCAGCATGTCATCCAGACGCAAGGCCTTGCTCTGGGCCCGCGAATAGTTGATGAATCCACGCCCTGGGGTCGGCATGTTGCGAGTGTCGCCGGTGTCGACATAGCTCGACAGCTCGACGATCACCAGACCGTCATGCTGCTCCCGTACCTTGGCCTGCAGATAGCTGCTGGTGTGCGCGGGCGCCTGGGCCAGATACTGCTGCTCGTATTCCTGCAGTGAATTGGTGTTGGCGGCGACTGGCGAGGTGCGGGTCAGGTCCAGCAGGCGGCGCTGGACCATCATGTCCAGCTGCGGCTCGTCGGGGAAATGCACGGTGTCGATATTCACCAGCGGGCAGTCGGCACCCGCGCAGCCCGGCTTGAGGTGTTCAAAGGCGTCACGCTTGACCTCCAGCGGCTTGTGCAGATTGGGCGTGAACAGGCTTTGGCACGCGCCCAGGCTGAGCGCCACAGCGGTGATGGCAGAAAGTTTGAGAAGCGGTGACATGCTGATCCTTCGTGTTGATTCGCGCGTGTTGGTTGTGGCTCAAGGGCCCTTTGCGGGCAGAGCCCGTTCCCACAATGGCGCAGCGTATGTCTGTGGGAGATTCTATGGTTTGGGCCCATTGCAGCGGCACTGATAGTCGGCTTTGCACAAATTTGCTGATTCGACTCTGTGCAACGCAGTCAGTTCGCCACTAAGCTCGATGAGAGTGTGGCGCCATAGTAGGGGAGCGCTGCTCGGGAGGCCAGTCGACGGGCCGTGGCTGAGCATATTTTCACCGAAACTGCAAATGGACGAAGGGGGCTGCACCGCAGCGGTGGGCGCGTTAGGATGGTGCGTTGCTGCAAGGTCTGACGACGAGGAAACCCATGACTGACGCGAATCACTCCGTACCCAAGGCTGTCGAGATCGAGCAGCGCGAGAATTGCTACAAGGGCTTCTACAAGCTCGACAAGGTGCTGCTCAAACACGAGCTGTTCGCTGGTGGCATGAGCCGCACCATCTCGCGCGAGCTGTTCGTGCGCCACGATGCGGTGTGCGTGCTGCCCTACGATCCGCAGCGTGACGAAGTGGTGCTGATCGAGCAGTTTCGCGTCGGCGCCTTGGACAAGGCCGCTAACCCTTGGCTGATCGAGATGGTCGCTGGTCTGATTGATACCGATGAACAGCCAGAAGAAATTGCACACCGCGAGGCACAGGAGGAAGCTGGGCTGTCGCTGGCGGCGCTGTGGCCCATCTCGCGGTATTTCCCTTCGCCGGGGGGCAGCGACGAATTCGTGCATCTGTATCTGGGGCGCTGCAGCACCCAAGGCGTGAGCGGCATTCACGGGCTGGAAGCAGAGGCCGAGGATATTCGTGTCCGCGTCTGGTCCTTCAGCGACGCCTTGCAGGCGGTCAAAGACGGCAAGATCAACAATGCGGCAACGATCATCGCCATTCAATGGCTGGCGTTGAACCGCGAGGAAGTCAGGGGGTTGTGGAAGTGAATAGGTTGCGCGAACGCTACCGGGTCGATCTGATCGGGTTGCAGGCGGCCTGCGAGGCCAACTATGCACGCTTGATGCGCCTGTTACCGGACATGCGCAACCAGCAGCATTCGCGCCGTATTGCCGTGAGCCAGGGTGACCAGATGCTGGGCATCCTTGCCCTGAACGTGCTGCAGGCCTGCCCGTACACCACCACCTTGCAGGTGCGCCAGGAGCTCAGCCTGCCTTGGCTGCCGGTGCCCAGCCTGGAGGTGCAGGTGTACCACGATGCGCGCATGGCCGAGGTGATCAGCGCCGAACACGCGCGGCGTTTCCGTAGTATTTATCCGTACCCGAATGCACACATGCACCAGCCTGACGAGAAGGCCCAGCTCAACCTGTTCCTGGGCGAATGGCTGAGCCACTGCCTGGCCTGCGGTCACGAGCATGAACATGTTCGCTAAAGGCGTTTGTGCATTAGATGCAGTGCGCTAAACACTTGTTTGCCGCTCGATTTGCCCCCTTGCCTCATCCCTACCATAATCCCAGCTGAATCCGTTCAAGGAGACGGCCTTGCCGAACCCCTCTGCAGCATCCGTTGCGCCGTTGATCGTGCAGATTACCGATCCACACCTGTTTGCCGATGCAGACGGTCGCCTGCTGGGCATGAATACCCGCGACAGCCTGGAAAAGGTCATCGACAAAGTGCTGCTGGAGCAGCCACAGATCGACCTGTTGTTGATTTCTGGCGACTTGACCCAGGACGGCACGGTGGCCTCTTACAACGCGTTCAAGGACATGAGCGCGCGTATCCCGGCAACCAGGACGCGCTGGTTCGCCGGCAACCATGACGAGCCATTGGTCATGGAAGAGGTCGCTCAGGGCACGGACCTGCTGGACCCAGTGGTCGATATCGGCGCCTGGCGCATCACTCTGCTCAATTCGGCGGTGCCGGGTTCCGTGCCAGGGCGCCTGGCCCCCAGCGAGCTGGAGTTGCTGGAGCGATCGCTGAAAGAGGCGCCCGACCGTCATCATCTGGTCTGCCTGCACCATCATCCGATATCGATCGACTGCAAGTGGATGGAACCGATCGGCCTGCGCAACGCCGATGCGCTGTTCGCGATCATCGACCGCTACCCGCAGACCAGAGCGCTGCTGTGGGGGCATATTCATCAGGAAATCGATCAGCCTCGGGGCAACCTGCGGCTGATGGCGACGCCCTCTACCTGCATCCAGTTCAAGCCACGCAGCGATGATTTCGCCCTGGATGATTTGCCGCCTGGCTATCGCTGGTTGCGTTTGCAACCGAGCGGCGAGATTGAAACCGGGGTGTCCCGAGTCGAGGGCTATGTCTTCAAGCCCGATTTTTCGAGCGATGGTTACTGATCCTTCGTCAGACACCGCCCGCTCCCACAGGGCTGAATAGGGCAGAACTCCGGGCATTTCCTGTAGACTGCCCACCTTTGCCACATGACCCAGGGGGCCTCGGGTGTCCGCTTCCATTCTTTATATCCATGGCCTCAACAGTTCGCCGGCATCGCTCAAGGCGCGGCAACTCTCCGCCGCCCTGCAGCGCATGGGCCTGGCCGATCAATTGCGGGTGCCAGAGCTGCATCACCACCCGCGCCAGGCCATCGCCCAATTGCACGCCGATATCAAAGCGCTCGGCGGCACGCCACTACTGGTCGGCAGCTCCCTCGGCGGCTACTATGCAACCCACCTGGCCGAGCGCCTGGGCCTCAAGGCCCTGCTGATCAATCCGGCGGTCAACCCCCACAAGCTGTTCAAAGGTGTTCTGGGCCCCCAGACCAACTTCTACAATGGCCAGACCTGGGATCTGACCCTGGACCACATCGAGGCGCTCAAAGCGCTGGAGGTCCCGCCGCCGCACAGCGCCGAGCGCTACCAGGTGTGGCTGCAGACGGGCGACGAGACCCTCGACTATCGCCACGCCGAACGCTTCTATGACGGCTGCGATCTGCGCATCGAAGTCGGGGGCGACCACGGCTTCCAGGGCTTCGCCGAGCACCTGCCACAACTGTTCGCATACGCGGGCATTGCTGCAAAGGCTTGGGAAGGGATAGATTTCGCTGCGCTTTGAGCTTTTGCAAGGGCACCCGGCCCAGCGCCCGGCGCCCGGCTCACTTTTGATTACCCCACTTTGACGACGAGACCCCATGGCCAATCCCAGCGCTAGCTCTTATAACGCAGACGCCATCGAAGTCCTCTCGGGCCTCGACCCGGTGCGCAAACGCCCGGGCATGTACACCGACACCAGCCGGCCGAACCACCTCGCCCAGGAAGTCATCGACAACAGCGTCGACGAAGCCATGGCTGGTCACGCCAAGAGCATCCAGGTCATCCTTCACGCCGACCACTCGCTCGAAGTCAGCGACGACGGCCGCGGCATGCCGGTGGACATCCACCCGGAAGAGGGCGTCTCGGGGGTCGAACTGATCCTCACCAAGCTGCATGCGGGCGGTAAGTTCTCCAACAAGAACTACCAGTTTTCGGGCGGCTTGCACGGTGTGGGTATCTCGGTGGTCAACGCCCTGTCCAATCAGGTGCGAGTCAAGGTCAAGCGTGACGGCAACGAATATCAGATGACCTTCGCCGACGGCTTCAAGGCCAGCGAGCTGGAGATAGTCGGTACTGTCGGCAAGCGCAACACCGGCACCAGCGTGTATTTCGCCCCGGACCCGAAGTACTTCGATTCGCCCAAGTTCTCCATCAGCCGCCTCAAGCACGTGCTCAAGGCCAAGGCCGTGTTGTGCCCGGGGCTGCTGGTCAGCTTCGAAGACAAAAGCAGCGGCGAGAAGGTCGAATGGCACTACGAAGACGGCCTGCGCTCGTACCTGATCGACGCCGTCAGCGACTTCATCCGCCTGCCCGAGGAGCCGTTCTGCGGCAGCCTGGCCGGTAACAAGGAGGCCGTCGACTGGGCGCTGCTGTGGCTGCCCGAAGGCGGCGACGTGGTGCAGGAAAGCTACGTCAACCTGATCCCCACGGCTCAGGGCGGCACCCACGTCAACGGCCTGCGCCAGGGTCTGCTGGATGCGATGCGCGAGTTCTGCGAGTTCCGCAACCTGCTGCCGCGCGGCCTCAAGCTGGCCCCGGAAGACGTCTGGGAGCGCATCGCCTTCGTGCTCTCGACCAAGATGCAGGACGCGCAGTTCTCGGGCCAGACCAAGGAGCGCCTGTCGTCCCGTGAAGCCGCCGCGTTCGTGTCCGGGGTGGTCAAGGACGCCTTCAGCCTGTGGCTCAACGCTCACCCCGAACTGGGCCTGCAACTGGCCGAGCTGGCCATCAGCAACGCTGGCCGCCGCCTCAAGGCCAGCAAGAAGGTCGAGCGCAAGCGCATCACCCAAGGCCCGGCATTGCCCGGCAAGCTGGCCGATTGCGCCGGCCAGGACCTGGCCCGCACCGAGCTGTTCCTGGTCGAGGGTGACTCCGCCGGCGGTTCGGCCAAGCAGGCGCGAGACAAGGAATTCCAGGCCATCCTGCCGCTGCGCGGGAAGATCCTCAACACCTGGGAAGTCGACGGCAGCGAAGTGCTGGCCAGCCAGGAAGTGCATAACATCGCCGTGGCCATCGGTGTCGATCCGGGCGCCGCGGACATCAGCCAGCTGCGCTACGGCAAGATCTGCATCCTCGCCGACGCCGACTCCGACGGTCTGCACATCGCGACCCTGTTGTGCGCATTGTTCGTCCAGCATTTCCGCCCGCTGGTGGATGCCGGCCACGTGTACGTCGCCATGCCGCCGCTGTACCGCATCGACCTCGGCAAAGAGATCTACTACGCCCTCGACGAAGCCGAGCGCGACGGCATCCTCGATCGCCTAGTGGCCGAGAAGAAGCGGGGCAAACCGCAGGTCACCCGCTTCAAAGGCCTGGGTGAAATGAACCCGCCACAGTTGCGCGAAACCACCATGGACCCGAACACCCGGCGCCTGGTGCAATTGACCCTGGAGGACTACCCCAAGGCCTCGGAGATGATGGACATGCTGCTGGCGAAAAAACGCGCCGGCGACCGCAAGACCTGGCTGGAGACCAAGGGCAACCTGGCCGAGGTGCTGACCTGATGCGTGCGGCGTTGGCAGCCTGGCTGCTGATGACGCTGTGTTTGGCCACGACGCTGGCAACCGCCGCTCCGGTGGAGGAGCTGCGGCTGCTCGGCGAACACCCGGTCGAAGGCATGCGTGACGGCAATCTGTCGGGCCTGGCGATCTGTGGCGGCGAGCTCTATACCGAGTCGGACCGCGACGATGATCGTATCTATCGCCTGGATACCCGCCAGCCGGTGTGGCAGGCCGAGGCGCAACGTTTCGACGTGCCGACGCCTGCGCCCAGCGGCCTGAGCTGGGGCATGAACGTGCGCACCTGGGCCGCGGGCTTCGTGCGCGGTGGCACCCTCGACTTCGAGGGCATCAGCTGCGACGCCGCCGGTAATCGCTATCTGGTCAGCGAGGCGCGCGCGCAAGTGCTCAAGATCAGCCCCGAGGGCGAGGCGCAGTGGCTGAACATCAGCCCGGCGCTGGTCCGTGAAGCCCGTGCGGCAGGGTTGCTGGCGCATTTCAATGCGATTTTCGAAGGGCTGGCGATCAATCCGGCGGGCGATCAGCTGTGGTTGGCCGCCGAGCGCTCGCGCCGCGGCTTGCTCAAGGTCAACTTGCACGGGAGCGAGTGGACCTGCGACGGCGCCTGCGTGCTGCTCAGCGAAGACGGCGTGCAAGCACGACCGGACGCCGCCATGCCTAGCGACATGCCGCTGGTGATCGATTTCTCCGACCTGGCCTGGTTCAACGGCAAGCTCTACACCCTTGAGCGCAACGCCTATCAGATCTGCCGGCGTGACACCCGCACCGTGGCCGTCGAGCGCTGCTGGTCGTTCGCCGACGCGGCCCTGACCCCGGCCCGGCGCTACGCCAAACCCTATGGTGTGGCCGAGGCGCTGGTGGTCGACGCCCAAGGCGCCTGGATCGGCAACGACAACAACGACTGGGCTCGTGGCGATGGCGATGTCCGCCCCATCGTCTGGCGCTTTGCCGCCCCGGTCGACGGCTGGGAGGCACGCCCTTGAGCGCGGCGCCACCGGGGCGGCGCGCCGGTCGGATCTTGCTGATGGTGGCGTGGATTGCCGGGCTGTTCCTGGCCACGCGCTATTTTGCCGGCCGTGAAGAGCACGAAGCCAACCCCAACACTCAGGTCAGCTCCGCGCACGGCCAGGGTTATATCGAGGTGCAACTGGCCGGCAATCGCCAGGGGCATTTCGTCGCCAGCGGCATGATCAACCAGTTGCCCGTGCAGTTCATGCTCGACACCGGCGCCACCGACGTGGCGATTCCGGCCAGTGTCGCCAGCCAGCTGACCTTGCAGCGCGGCATGCCGGTGCAGATCAACACCGCCAACGGCCGCAGCGAGGGCTATCGCACCCAGCTCGATCGGGTGAAACTGGGCGATATCGTCCTGCGTGACGTGCGCGCGGTGGTCACCCCGGGGCTGGACGGCGACCAGGTATTGCTGGGCATGAGCGCCCTGAGACAACTTGAATTTACCCAGCGCGGTGGCAACATGCTGCTGCGCCAGACCACACAATGATGAGGCCCGCATGAGCGACTCCCTTGATCTCAGCCTGGACGGTGTAGAACGCCGGTCGCTGGCTGACTTCACCGAACAGGCCTACCTCAACTACTCCATGTACGTGATCATGGACCGCGCCCTGCCGCATATCGGCGATGGCCTCAAGCCGGTGCAAAGGCGCATCGTCTACGCCATGAGCGAGTTGGGGCTGGACGCCGATTCCAAGCACAAGAAATCCGCCCGTACCGTGGGTGATGTGCTGGGTAAATTCCACCCCCACGGCGACTCTGCCTGTTACGAAGCCATGGTGTTGATGGCGCAGCCGTTCAGCTATCGCTACACCCTGGTCGACGGCCAGGGCAACTGGGGTGCGCCGGACGATCCCAAGTCGTTCGCCGCCATGCGCTATACCGAGGCGCGGCTGTCGCGTTATTCCGAAGTGCTGCTCAGCGAGCTGGGCCAGGGCACCGCGACCTGGGGGCCGAACTTTGACGGCACCCTGCAGGAGCCGCTGGTGCTGCCGGCGCGCCTGCCCAACATCTTGCTCAACGGCACCACCGGTATTGCCGTGGGCATGGCCACCGACGTACCGCCGCACAACCTGCGCGAAGTGGCTGCGGCCTGTGTGCGCCTGCTCGATGAGCCCAAGGCCACCGTCGCGCAACTGTGCGAGCACATCCAGGGCCCGGATTATCCGACCGAAGCGGAAATCATCACCCCGCGTGCCGACCTGCTGAAAATCTACGAGACCGGCCGTGGCTCGGTGCGCATGCGCGCCGTGTATCACGTCGAGGACGGTGACATCATCGTCACCGCCTTGCCGCATCAGGTCTCCGGCGCCAAAGTGCTCGAGCAGATCGCCGCGCTGATGCAGGCCAAGCCCTCCAAGCTGCCGCAAGTGGCCGACCTGCGTGACGAGTCGGACCACGAGAACCCGTGCCGCATCGTCATCATTCCGGTCAACAGCCGCGTCGACCATGAAGTGCTGATGCAGCACCTGTTCGCCAGCACCGAGCTCGAATCCAGCTACCGGGTCAACGTCAATATCATCGGCCTCGACGGCAAGCCGCAACTCAAGAACCTGCGGGCCTTGTTGCTGGAATGGCTGGAGTTCCGCGTCGAAACCGTGCGCCGACGCCTGCGTTTTCGCCTCGACAAGGTCGAAAAGCGCCTGCACCTGTTGGACGGTTTGCTGATCGCCTACCTCAACCTCGACGAAGTGATCCACATCATTCGTACCGAGGAGCATCCGCGGGCCAAGCTGATCGAACGCTTTGCCCTCAGCGAGGTGCAGGCCGACTACATCCTCGATACCCGCCTGCGACAACTGGCGCGCCTCGAAGAAATGAAGCTGCGTGCCGAGCAGGATGAACTGCGCAAGGAGCAGGCCAAGTTGCAGGCCTTGCTGGGCAGCGAAGCCAAGCTCAAGAAGCTGGTGCGCAGCGAGATCATCAAGGACGCCGAAACCTACGGCGACGAACGTCGTTCGCCGATCGTCGAGCGTGCCGAAGCCAAGGCCCTGTCGGAAAACGAGCTGTTGCCCAACGAGAAAGTCACCGTGGTGCTTTCGGAAAAAGGCTGGGTGCGCTCGGCCAAGGGACACGACATCGACGCGACGGGGCTGTCCTACAAAGCCGGCGATGGCTTCAAGGTCGCGGCAGCGGGGCGTTCCAACCAGTTTGCGGTGTTCATCGACACCACCGGGCGCAGCTACTCGGTACCGGCGCACACCTTGCCGTCGGCCCGGGGCCAGGGCGAGCCGCTGACAGGGCGCCTGACGCCACCGCCGGGGGCCAGCTTCGAATGCGTGCTGATGCCGGAGGACGATGCGTTGTACGTCGTGGCCTCCGACGCCGGCTATGGCTTTGTGGTCAAGGGCGAAGACCTGCAGGCCAAGAACAAGGCCGGCAAGGCGCTGCTCAGCCTGCCCAATGGGGCCAAGGTGATGGCGCCACGACCGGTGGTCGACCGCGAGCAGGATTATCTGGCCGCCGTCACGACGGAAGGTCGTCTGCTGGTGTTCAAGGTCAGCGACCTGCCACAACTCGGTAAAGGAAAGGGCAATAAGATCATTGGCGTGCCCGGTGATCGGGTGGCCAGTCGTGAAGAATACGTCACCGATCTGGCGGTGCTCGGCGAGGGTTCGACCCTTGTATTGCAGGCCGGCAAGCGTACTCTATCGCTCAAGGCCGACGATCTGGAGCACTACAAGGGCGAGCGTGGGCGGCGTGGCAACAAGCTGCCGCGGGGCTTCCAGCGGGTCGATGCGTTGTTGGTCGAAAACGCTGGTTAACGTTCGGTACTCGGGCCGATCATGTCCATTCGGTCAGATCGGCAGAGAAGCACTGGAGTCACGGCGAATATTCACGGATGATATGGCCCCTTGAGGTGTCGGCGTGGCCGAGCACCCAGACGAATTTCGACAGTATCACTGCGGCAAGCCTTGAGGCGGCCGCCTGGATGGGATGATGACTTTTCTGCGCCTTCCGCTCGTTTTATTGCTGACTGGTGTGCTTGGCCTGGCGGGTTGCAGCGTGCATCAGCCGGTGGCGTTGTATCAACTCGATAGCGGCAATCCGGGGCAGCCAAAGGCGACCAGCGGTATGTCGGTGCTGCTTGGGCCGGTGTCGGTGGCCGATTACCTGCAACGTGAAACCCTGTTGCAGCGCCATAAGGACGGCAGCCTCACGGCTTCCACCGATGGTCGCTGGGCTGGCAGCCTGGCCTCGGATATCGATCAGTTGCTGGTGCGCCAACTGGCCTGGCGGCTCGACAGCCCTAAGGTGATGCTGGCGCCGAAGCCGGCCAATTTCAGCCCGGATGTCCAGGTTTTGCTGTCCATCACCCGTCTGGATTCGGGCGATGGCCAGCCAGCGGTGCTGGACGCGCAATGGCGGGTGCTCGATCGCCGTGGCCTGGTGCGTGACAACCGCATCGTGCATCTGGAAGAGAAGCACACCGATGGCACCGCCGCGCAGGTGCAGGCCCAGGGCGTATTGTTGCAGCGTCTGGCCGAGCAATTGACGGCAGCGGTCAAGCCGTTGGCCAATCAGCCGGCGCTGGCGCAGGAGCCGCGCAAGGCAGCCCCTGAACCCGCTGCCCGGGAAGACAAACCGAAGATGCCGCTGGCGACGCCGATTCGTACCGATATGGAAATCTATCGGTTCTGATAAAAGCACCGCTCACAAAAAACCCGCATTGCAGAATGCGGGTTTTTTTGTACTGGTCGGCGCGTCAGGGCTGGTCTGTTCGCGAGCAAGCTTTGCTCCCACAGTGTCGTATTCAACTGCGTTGTACACCTGTGAGAGCAAGCTTTGCTCCCACAGTGTCGTACTCACCTGCGTCGTACACCTGTGGGAGCATGGCTTGCCCGCGAAGCTTTTGATCTTAGCCTTTGACCCTGCGATCACTCATGCGCGCCAACTGACGTTCCAGCATCGATGGATAAGGCTCCAGCAACCGCTCCACGCACGACGCACCTTCGGGGCTGGCGATCGGGCGGATCCGCGCGCGCTGCTTGATCAACGCGTTGTCGTTGATGCTGCGCTCCACCAGCAGCAGATTGCGACTGTGCTGGGACAACGCCAGGGCATCCTGAGCGGTGTCGGTCAGCAGCAGGTCGATCTGGCTGATCCCGAACAAGCCTTCACCCAGCACCAGGCCCAGCTGCAGTTGCAGGGTGATGCCGCTGTCCGCCACTTCGATCTGCAACTGATGCCCCAGGGCACGCAGCAGCTCGCCGCAACAGATGGCATTGGTCAGGTAATCTTCGCCGCTGTCATCGCTATGGAACAGCAGCAACGAGCTGCCATCGCTCAACGTGTGCAGCTCGGCCTGATACAGCGATGCAGCCTGATCCAGGCAGTCGCGATAACGGTCCAGCAACTCCAGCAAGCGCGTGCGCGGCAGGCGGCGCAGCTGCTCTTGCGAGCCCAGTTGCACCGCCAGTACCGCACTGTGGGAGGGCTGCGAGGGCGCCGCGGGTGCCTGCACGGTCTTTACCGCCGGCAGCGGGGCATGGCTCGTCTCGTTGAAATTCGGCTCGTGCAGATCGGCGAAGGCGTCATCGTCCTCGTCGTCTTCCACCGCGCTGATGCGCCGCGGTGCGGCCTTGCCGGCAGCAGGCACGGCGGCCATTTCGTCGAAGCGTGGATCGCGCAGGTTGCGCAATTGATAGGCGTCCTGCGGCTCTTCGTCTTCATCTTCTTCGTAGATTTCTTCTACGTATTCAGGCTCGGCCGGCTCCGGGGCGTACTGCGCGTGCAATTGCCGGGCGAGGTCGCCGATCTCGTCCTGGCGGGTAATGGCCGGGGTGTGTTCGTCGATATGGCGCAGCCACACGCGCAGTTGCAGCAGCGGCGTCGACAGATTGCGCCCCAGGCGCAGACTGAACGCCAAGGCCAGGGCCAGCAGGATACCGGCCAGGATGCCCATGCTTTGCAGGCTGATCAGCATCGGCTGCATGAACTGCGACATGTCGAGGCTGACACGCAAGGTGCCTTCGTTGACGTTCTGGAAGGTGATCTTGGTCTCGTACTGGCCGCCCGAGGCGTCCAGCAACCCGCTTTTCGGCCGTTGCCCGGATTCCGCCACCAGGCGGTTATCGGCGCTGAAGATGGCCGCGTGGGCCACCAGCGGGTTTTTCGCCAAGGTGCTGAGCAGCACGTTGAGGCTGAGGATGTCGTTGGACACCAGCAACTCGGTGGCCGAGACAGCCGTCTGCTGTACCAGACTGTTGCCCAGCGCGTCGGCTTGCTCGTGCATTGCCTGCTTGAACTGCAACCCCATCACGCAGGCATAGATAATCAAGGCCACGGCGACCAGGAAAACGTTATGGCTGGCGATGCGCAGGGCGATCGGTGCGCGGCGGTGACGCAGGGCCCGAAAGATCAGCAGGAAGAAATTATCGTTTTTGACTGGCGTGGGCCGGTTCACTGAGCGCGGCTCTTTTGGCTGAGAAGTTGTTGCGCAGTATAACGAGCGACCCATGGGTGGCAAAGCGCTGCCTGCACCCGATGGTCACTGAAAGTAGGTAGAATGCGATTTTTTTACTCTCTGGGGGTGCGCCTTGAGCGAAAAGCAACAGATCATTACCCTGATGGGCCGCCAATTGCCATCGGCGGTCATCGCTCGTGTGGTCGAGTTGGCTCAGCAGGCGGGCTTGCGGCTGGAGAGCACCAAAACGCTTTCGGCGCCCCTGTTGCAGGCTTCGGCGACCAGCAAAGCCTGTGTCGAGTTGACCCTGCATGGCGAGCTGGCCGATGCGCCGGCCCTGCGCGCGGCGTTCCTGGCACTGGCCGATGAGCTGAGCGTCGATATCGCCCTGCAGCAAGACTCACCCTATCGCTGCCACCGGCGCCTGGCCGTGTTCGACATGGACTCGACGCTGATCGAGGCCGAGGTCATCGATGAACTGGCCAAGGCTCACGGCATTGGCGATCGCGTTTCTGAGATCACCGAGCGAGCGATGCGCGGCGAGCTGGATTTCAAGGCCAGCTTTCGTGAGCGCCTGGCGCTGCTCAAAGGTCTCGATATCGGTGTGCTGGATGCCATCGGCGCGCAGCTACGCCTGACCGAAGGCACCGAGCTGCTGTTCGCCGAACTCAAGCGCCTGGGCTACAAGACCGCGATTCTGTCGGGCGGGTTTACCTATTTCGCCAAGCAGTTGCAGGCGAAGCTGGGGATTGATTACGTGTTCGCCAACGAGCTCGAAGTGGTCGACGGGCAATGCACCGGTGTCGCGGTGGAGCCGATCGTCGATGCACAGCGCAAGGCCGATTTGCTGCAGGAATTGGCGGCGAAGGAAGGTTTGACGCTGGAGCAGACAGTGGCCGTGGGCGACGGCGCCAACGACCTGCCGATGCTGGCGCTGGCGGGCCTGGGCGTGGCGTTCCGGGCCAAACCGCTGGTACGCCAGTCGGCCCAGCACGCCATCTCGACCTTGGGCCTGGATGGCGTGCTCTATCTGTTGGGCCAGCCGGATCGCACATAACACCCTGTAGCGCTGGGCCTGCCAGTGATAGCGGCAGTGTGTCAGTCAGGGCCTCTTCGCGAGCAAGCTATGCTCCCACCGTGTTGTACTCACCTGAGTCGAGCACTTGTGGGAGCAAAGCGCGCTCGCGAACGGGGCCAGCCACGGCCCCCCATGATTGTCAGGCAGAAGCCTGAGTAATCACCGCCACATCGCGCAGTGGCTTGCCGCGCACCGGGGCATCCCCGGCCACATAGTAGTCAGCCGTACTGCGGGGCAGTGGCGCGCGTCCGCGAATCATGTCGGCGATCTTCTCGGCGATCATGATGGTCGGGGCATTCAGGTTGCCGGTGGTGATGATCGGCATGATCGACGCATCCACCACTCGCAGCCCCTGCATCCCGTGCACGCGGCCTTGATGGTCGACCACCGCCATCTCGTCGGTGCCCATCTTGCACGAGCACGAAGGGTGGAACGCGGTCTCGGCATGCTCGCGAATGAACTGATTCAGTTGCTCATCCGACTGCACTTCCACGCCAGGGCTGATCTCGCGGCCGCGGTAAGCGTCCAGCGCGGGCTGCTGCATGATTTCGCGGGTCAGGCGGATGCCGTCACGGAATTCCTGCCAGTCCTGCTCGGTGGCCATGTAGTTGAAAAGAATGCTCGGATAGTCCCGCGGATTCTTCGACTTCAGCTGCACGCGGCCGCGGCTCGGCGAGCGCATCGAACCGACGTGAGCCTGGAAGCCATGCTCCTTGACGCCATTGCTGCCGTTGTAATTGATCGCCACCGGAAGGAAGTGATACTGGATGTTCGGCCATTCGAACTCCGGCCGCGAACGGATGAAACCGCCGGCCTCGAACTGATTGCTGGCGCCGATGCCGGTGCCGTTGAACATCCACTCGGCGCCGATGGCCGGCTGGTTATGCAGCAGCAACGAGGGATACAGCGACACCGGTTGGGTGCAGGCGTATTGCAGATACATCTCCAGGTGATCCTGCAGGTTCTGGCCGACGCCAGGCAGGTCGTGCACCAAGGGAATATCCAGCGCTTCGAGCAGAGCGGCCGGGCCGACGCCGGAGCGCTGGAGCACCTGAGGCGAGGCGATGGCGCCGCTGCACAGCAGCACTTCCTTGCGGGCGCGGGCTTCGATGCGCTTGTCGCTGTCGCCGTCGCCTTCCAGATAGGTCACGCCCACGGCGCGCTTGCCGTCGAACAGAATCCGATCGGTCAGGGCGTGGGTGACGATGGTCAGGGTCGAACGCTGCTTGGCAATGTCCAGGTAACCGCGCGCGGTGCTGGCGCGACGGCCGTTGGGCGTCACCGTGCGGTCCATCGGGCCGAAGCCTTCCTGCTGGTAGCCGTTGAGGTCTTCGGTGCGCGGATAACCGGCTTGCACGCCGGCCTCGACCATGGCGTGAAACAACGGATTGTTGCCGGCCTTGGGGGTCGTCACGCTGACCGGGCCGTCGCCGCCGTGGTAATCATTGGGGCCGATGTCGCGGGTTTCGGCTTTCTTGAAGTAGGGCAGGCAGTCCAGGTACGACCAGTCTTCGAGGCCTGGCAGTTTCGCCCAGCCGTCGTAGTCCATGGCGTTGCCGCGGATATAGCACATGCCGTTGATCAAGGAAGAACCGCCCAGGCCCTTGCCGCGCCCGCATTCCATGCGACGGTTGTCCATGTGCGGCTCGGGGTCGGTCTCGTAGGCCCAGTTGTAGCGACGGCCCTGCAGTGGGAAGGCGAGGGCGGCGGGCATCTGGGTGCGGAAGTCGAGGCGGTAGTCAGGCCCGCCGGCTTCAAGCAGCAGCACGGTGACGCCGGCGTCTTCGGTCAGGCGCGCGGCCAGGGTGTTACCGGCCGAGCCGGCGCCAATGATGATGTAATCGAATTCTTGGGACATGGGATGTTCCCTCTTGGTGAGTCAGGTTTAAGCGCGGTGCTCTCAGGGGCCTCTTCGCGAGCAAGCTTCGCTCCCACAGGAGCGAGGCTTGCCTGCGAAGAGGCCAGCCCGGTCACCGCACCTCTATCGGCAAGCTACGGTGTTCAGAACACCGACGCGTAATCGCCCAGCTCGACCTGCACGGACTTGATGCGGGTGTACTGCGCCAGCGAGCTGATGCCGTTCTCGCGGCCCACGCCGGACTGCTTGTAGCCGCCCACCGGCATCTTCGCGTCGGATTCGCCCCAGGCGTTGATCCAGCAGATACCGGCTTCGAGCTGATGAATCACGCGGTGCGCGCGGTTCAGGTCCTTGGTCACCAGGCCGGCGGCCAGACCGAACTCGGTGTCGTTGGCGCGGCGGATTACTTCTTCCTCACTTTCATAGGTGAGGATGCTCATCACCGGGCCGAAGATTTCTTCGCGCACGATGGTCATCTCGTCTGTGCAATCGGTGAACACCGTGGGCGCCACATAGGCCCCCTCAGCAAAGGCGCCGTCGGTCAGGCGATCGCCGCCGCACAGCAGGCGTGCGCCTTGTTCCTTGCCCTTGGCGATGTAGCCGAGCACGCTTTCCATGTGGGCGAAGCTGACCAGCGGGCCGAAGTTGGTGTTCTCATCCTGCGGGTCACCAATGCGAATACGCTTCACGCGCTCGGCGATCTTGGCTTCGAAGGCGCCTTGCAAGGCCTTGGGCACGAACACGCGAGTACCGTTGGTGCACACCTGACCCGAGCTGTAGAAGTTGGCCATCATGGCGATGTCGGCGGCGCGGTCGAGGTCGGCGTCGTCGAAAATGATCAGCGGGCTCTTGCCGCCCAGCTCCATGGTCACTTCCTTGAGCGAACTGCTCGAGGCGCTGGCCATGACTTTCTTGCCAGTGTCGGTACCGCCGGTGAAGGAGATCTTCTCGATGCGCGGGTGCTCGGTCAGCCAGCTGCCGACTTCGCGGCCGCTGCCGGTCAGCACGTTGAACACGCCATCGGGCAGGCCGGCGGCGGTGTAGATTTCCGCCAGCTTGAGGGTGGTCAGCGAGGTGACTTCGCTGGGCTTGAAGATCATCGCGTTGCCGGCGGCCAGAGCCGGTGCGGATTTCCACAGGGCGATCTGGATCGGGTAGTTCCAGGCGCCGATGCCGACGGTCACGCCCAGCGGCTCGCGGCGGGTATAGACGAACGAGCTGTCGCGCAGCGGGATCTGCTCGCCTTCGATGGCAGGCACCAGGCCGGCGTAATACTCCAGTACGTCGGCACCGGTGACGATGTCGACATAACGGGTTTCGGAGTAGGCCTTGCCGGTATCGAGGGTTTCGAGTTGGGCGAGTTCGTCGTTGCGTTCACGAAGGATATCGACGGCGCGACGCAGGATGCGCGAACGCTCCATGGCGGTCATGGCGGCCCAGACCTTCTGGCCTTTCTCGGCGCTGACCACGGCGCGTTCGACGTCCGCTTCGGTCGCGCGCTGGACCTTGGCGAGGACTTCCCCGGTGGCCGGGTTGATGGCGTCGAAAGTGGCGCTGCCGCTGGCGTCGACGTAACCACCATCGATGTAGAGTTTTTGCAGTTCGAAACGGGCCATAAAATCCTCGCTAAAGCTGAGTGAGTGGCGCTATCCCCCTGGGCCGCGGCCCATTCCGGCAGCCTGGCTGCCGGGAGGTCCAGGAGGCAGGGTCGTCATGCGCCCGTGCCCACCTGTTTCGCCAATTGCGTATCCATGTATTCGAAGGCGATCTGCTGCGCCTGCTCGGTGTCGAAGGCATCCCCCGACAGCGCGCCGCGCAACCACAGACCGTCGATCAAAGCGGCCAGTCCGCGGGCGGCGCTGCGTGCGTCTTCAAGCACGAGCACGCGGCGGAACTGGCAGCACAGGTTGGAATACAGGCGGTGGTCGTTGATCCGCTGCAACCTGTGCAATGACGGTTGATGCATGCTGGCGGCCCAGAAGGCCAGCCAGGTTTTCATTGCCGGGCCGTTGACCTGACTGGCGTCGAAGTTGCCTTCGATGATCAGTTGCAGGTGCGCCCTGGGCGAGTCGTCGACCAGCGCTTGGCGGCGGGCGGCGACGTTTTCGATGAGCGCGTTCATCAGGTACCGCATGGTCGCTGCGATCAGGCCGTTCTTGTCCTGAAAGTAGTGACTGATGATCCCGTTCGAGACCCCCGCCAAGCGGGCGATCAACGCAATGCTGGCATCGGCCATGCCGACCTGATCGACGGCCTGAAGCGTGGCTTCGATCAATTGCTGGCGGCGTATGGGCTGCATACCGACCTTTGGCATCTGTAACTCTCCTTAAGCCTTGGGCCCTGCCGCGGACGTGATACGGCCGTCGAAACCAAGACCAGTGTATTTTATTTAGATTGAACGTTCAATCAATAAAAAATCGGGCGCAAAATCGAGGTGCTTTATATCACCCCGCCGCCGGGCTGGTCTGTGTGGCGTGAATCTGAAATTGCCAGGGTATGAAGATGAGATTCGCGTCGCTCCCTTCGCGGGCAAGCCTTAGTCCCACAGAAGCGAGTCATACACCTGTGGGAGCAAGGCTTGCCTGCGAAAGGGCCGGTGTGGTCAACGCAAGACTCAGCCGTGATTCTTGCCCAGCAACGCGTGATACAACTCGCTGTCGCCCAGAATCCCCACCACTTGGTTGTTGTCCTGCAGCACCAGCTTGTGGCCAGTCTGGTAGCGGATCTGCAGGGCATCGCGCATGCTGATGTCGGCGCTGACCACGGTAGGGCGGCGGTCCAGGCCATCGAAGCCCTGGCCGCTGGCCCAGTTCTGCGAATCCATTGTCGCGCCGCCCTGGCTGATGCCGGCGAAGCTGTTGTCGCTGCCCAGGTTGATCCACGAATCGCTGCCCGGATCGAGGCACACCTTGGCGCCGTTGATGCGGTTGCACTGGTCCAGCGTGCGCATCAGGCTGCGCCCGCACAGCACATTGAGCGGGTTGGTGTGAGCGACGAAGGTGCGCACGTATTCGTCGGCCGGGTTGAGCACGATCTCTTCCGGCACGCTGTACTGCACGATGCGCCCGTCTTTCATGATGGCGATACGCGAACCCAGTTTGAGGGCTTCGTCGAGGTCGTGGCTGACGAACACAATGGTCTTCTGCAGTTTGCTCTGCAGCGCCAGCAGTTCGTCCTGCAGGCCTTGGCGGATCAGCGGATCGAGGGCCGAGAAGGGTTCATCCATCAGCAAGATATCGGCATCCATGGCCAGCGCCCGGGCCAGGCCGACACGCTGCTGCATGCCGCCGGACAGCTCGTCGGGCTTCTTGTTGCGCCACTGCCCCAGGCCCACGAGTTCGAGTTTTTCGTCGACCAGCTTGTTGCGTTCCTTCTCCGGGCGACCCTGCATCTCGAGGCCGAAGCTGATGTTCTCGCGCACCGTCAGCCACGGCATCAGGGCGAATTTCTGGAACACCATGGCGATACGCTTGGTGCGCATCAGCTTGAGTTCGGCCGGGGTGCAGTTGGCGATGTTGATCTGCGAGCCTTCGTGCTCGACGAACAGCGAGCCGCGGCTCACGGTATTGAGACCATTGATGCAACGCAGCAGGCTCGACTTGCCCGAACCGGACAGCCCCATCAGCACGCAGATTTCGCCTTTTTCGACTTCGAGGCTGGCCTTTTCGACGCCGACGATCTGGCCGATCTTCTTCAGGATCTGGTCGCGGGTCATGCCTTGATCGAGCAGCTTCAGGGCTTCACGCGGGTCCTTGGAGAAGATGACGTCTACGTTGTCGAATTTAATGATGCTCATTGGTCGGCCCTCACCTTGGCGTCAGGTTGCTTGCAGATACGGTCGAGCATGATCGCCAGTAATACGATCGCCAGCCCGGCTTCGAAGCCCAGGGCGATATCAGCGGTGTTCAGAGCGTTGACCACGGGTTTGCCCAGGCCGTCGGCACCGACGAGGGCGGCGACCACCACCATCGACAGCGACAGCATGATGCATTGAGTGATGCCTGCCGCGATGCTGGGCATGGCGTGGGGCAGTTCGATACGCGACAGCAACTGGCGGCGCGAGCAGCCGAAGGCCTTGCCGGCGTCGAGCAGTTCATGGGGCACGTCGAGGATGCCCAGATAGGTCAGGCGGATCGGTGCGGCGATGGCGAACACCACCGTTGAAATCAGCCCCGGCACGACGCCCAGGCCGAACAGCGTCAGGGTAGGGATCAGGTACACGAAGGTCGGTACGGTCTGCATCAGATCGAGCACCGGCCGCATCACGGTATAGAACATCGGTTTGTGCGCGGCGATGATGCCCAGTGGCACGCCGATGATGACGCACACGAGCGTGGCGAATACCACCTGAGACAGGGTCTCCATGGTCTCTTGCCAGTAGCCCAGGTTGAGAATGAGCAGGAATGAGGCGACGACGAAAACGGTCAGGCCCCATTTGCGCTGGATGAAATGCGCCAGTGCCGCGATCAATGCCGTGAGGACCAGCGGGTTGAACCACGTAAGGCCAAAGGTGAGGCCGTGGATCATGCCTTCGAGGGTGGAGGAAATGGCGTCGAAGGTGCTAGCGCCGTGGCGGGTCAACCAGTCGACGAATGCCGCGATGTATTCGCCGAGTGGAAGTTTATGATCTGTCAGCAACATAGTGAATGTCCGCATGCAGGGGAATCGGAGCAGGACCGGGCGGCCAGCGCCGCCCGGTCGTTGCGATTACTTCGTGAGCTGAGCCTTGGCGGCCTCCAGGCCTGGTTTGCCATCAACGGTGGTCACGCCGGCAAGCCAGGTGTCGAGCACTTGCGGGTTGTTCTTCAGCCAGGCCTTGGCAGCCACGTCCGGCTTCATCTTGTCGTCGAGCACATTGCCCATCAGCGAGCTTTCCATCGTCAGCGTGAAGCTGAGATTTTTCAGCAGTTGCCCAACGTTGCTGCACTCCTGGGTGTAACCCTTGCGCACGTTGGTGTAGATGGTGGCCTGGCCGAAGTTCGGGCCGAAGTAGTCGTCGCCACCGGTCAGGTACTTCATCTTGAAGCGGGTGTTCATCGGGTGCGGTTCCCAGCCCAGGAACACCACGTCGGTGTTGCGACGCTCGGCGCGGTCGACTTGCGAGAGCATGCCGGCTTCGCTCGACTCGACCACCTTGAACCCTGCATCTTTCAGGCCGAAAGCGTTTTTATCGATCATGCTCTGGATCAGGCGGTTGCCGTCGTTGCCGGGCTCGATGCCGTAGATCTTGCCGTCGAGCTCTTTCTTGAATTTGACGATGTCGGCGAAGTCATGCAGGCCCTTGTCGTACAGCGCCTGAGGCACGGCCAGGGTGTACTTGGCGTTCTCCAGGTTGGCGCGCACGGTTTCCACGGTGCCGGCATCGCGATAAGGCTTGATGTCGTTTTCCATGGTCGGCATCCAGTTACCCAGGAACACGTCCATGTTCTTGCCATCGGCCAGCGACTTGTAGGTCACGGGTACGGAGATCATGGTGGTCTTGGTCTTGTAGCCCAAGGACTGCAGCACGGCGCTGGTGACCGCGGTGGTGACGGTAATGTCGGTCCAGCCGACATCCGAGAAATTGACCGTGCCGCATTGCGCAGGCTCTGCGGCGTGGGCCATAACGGGTAGACACAGCATGGCGGCCAACAACAGCGAGGGTGAACCTTTCATGGGTGAGCTCCTGAGGTGTTTTCTCGTCGACCCCCTGGCGAGGGTCGCTTGTAGGTGTTGCGGCTGACGGGCAGCGCTGGGGTCTGCAAACGCTCTGGCCGAGTGCCTGATAATCGAATCTGTATTGATCATGCCCCCGTCGATAATCAATCGCCTACAGGGGGCGTCGTATCCAGTACAGAGCGAGTCGTATCCAGTATCGATGACGTCGCTTACAGATTTTCGGGCCCCGCAAATCAAGCAAAAGTGTCGGATGGGCCCCTGAAAACGGCCTCTGCCGCGCACTGACGTTGATGGGCAAGCGTTTGTCGGTTGCAGACGCTGCGCCCCGCCGCAAAAGCCCGATGATGCCAGGCAATCGGCGGATTGCTTCTCCATCCTAGCAGCTCCGCCCCCCGGCACCCGGAGTTTGACGGGGCTCAGCCTCAGGAGTTCGCGGCAATGGCTATCAGTGTGTTCGACTTGTTCAAGATCGGTATCGGGCCTTCCAGCTCGCACACCGTCGGCCCCATGCGGGCCGCTGCCTTGTTCGTCCAAGGGCTGCGTGAGCGCGACGAGCTCAACCATGTGCGGCGCGTCGAAGTACGTCTGTATGGCTCGCTGTCAGCCACCGGTATCGGCCATGGCAGCGACAACGCCGTGGTCATGGGCCTGATGGGCGAGTGGCCCGATGCAATCGACCCTGCCTGCATCGGCCTGCGCATCGCCAGCCTGCGCGAGACCGACACGCTGATGCTCAACGGCCAGCTGCCGATCCCGTTCGTGTGGCAGCGCGACATGCTGTTGCTGGACGAAAACCTGCCCTACCACCCCAACGCCATGACCCTGATCGCCGAAGGCGAGCAGGGCGAGCTGCACCGCGACACTTACTATTCAGTGGGCGGCGGCTTTGTGGTGGATGCGGCGCAGGCAGCCAGCGGCGTGCTGGATGCCGACAACACCGTGCTGCCTTATGACTTCAACAGCGCGGTTGAGCTGTTGGAATTATGCGAACGGCATCAGTTGCGGATTTCCGAATTGATGATGGCCAACGAGAAGGTCTGGCGTCACGAAGCAGAAATCCGTGCCGGGCTGATGACGCTCTGGCGTGCCATGCAGGCCTGCGTCGAGCAGGGCCTGTTGCACGAGGGCATCCTGCCGGGCGGCCTGAATGTGCGTCGGCGTGCGGCCAAGCTGCACCGCAGCCTGCTGGAGCTGAACAAGCCCAACGTGATTGGCTCAACCCTGAGCGCCATGGAGTGGGTCAACCTGTTCGCCTTGGCGGTCAACGAAGAAAACGCCGCCGGCGGGCGCATGGTCACCGCGCCCACCAACGGCGCGGCGGGGATCATTCCAGCGGTGCTGCATTACTACATGAAGTTCAGCGACGAGGTCAGCGAGGCCAACGTGGTGGACTTCTTCCTCGGCGCGGCGGCAGTGGGCATTCTGTGCAAGAAGAACGCCTCGATCTCGGGCGCCGAAGTCGGCTGCCAGGGCGAGGTCGGCTCGGCCTGCGCCATGGCGGCGGCCGGGCTGGCGGAGATTCTGGGCGCCACCCCGGCGCAGGTCGAGAATGCCGCGGAAATCGGCCTGGAACACAACCTCGGACTGACCTGCGACCCGGTCGGCGGGTTGGTGCAGGTGCCGTGCATCGAGCGCAACGCGATCGCTGCGGTCAAGGCCATCAACGCCGCGCAGATGGCCTTGCGTGGGGATGGCCAGCATTTTATTTCGCTCGATCGGGTGATCCGCACCATGCGCGATACCGGGGCGGATATGCACTCCAAATACAAGGAAACATCGCGCGGTGGATTGGCAGTGAATACGATCGAGTGTTGATTCAGATCTGTATCGCCTAAGACGCCCTTTCGCGGGAAAGCCTCGCTCCCACAGTTCGGCCCAAGACCGTCCAACGCTGTGAGAGCAAGGTCGCGCGTTCGGCGGCAAAGAGGCCGGCCCCGCCTGTCGACTGACCCGCCGCCACATTAATGCTCACTTCGCACCCGCCGCGCCACGTTTTGGCGCGCGTTCCCTGATGGCCTGGTGATGCCAGCGACCCTTACATGCTCGCTACCGGCGTAGCGTGCTTGCGGGAACACTTCTTTCATCTTCGGGCCTGCGTCTTGCACAGCGTTGCTACCGAAGTGCTCAGAGACCGCGACCCGCCGTGGCGTTGCCCGTCCTCACGCGCCACTTCCCAAGACCGACCTAGACGCATTGCGACGTCGTTTTCAGGTTTTATTGAATAGCCATTCAATTTACGGCATGGCATTTGCGTTGTGTTCGTCATGCCCATCAGCGTCACCGATGGCAAGAACAAGAGCCCACGCCTGGGGCCACCCTATAGCTACGTGAGGAGATACCGCGATGACGTCTTTTACTTCAGGGGCCCAACCCCAGACCCGCACGCCTCAATCCATCGGCTTTCTGCTGCTGGATAATTTCACGCTGATTTCCCTGGCCTCCGCAGTCGAGCCCCTGCGCATGGCCAACCAGCTGTCGGGTCGCGAGCTGTATCGTTGGGTCACCCTGAGCGTCGACGGTAACCAGGTATGGGCCAGCGATGGCCTGCAGATCACCCCCGATGCCTCCATGCACAAGGCGCCGGCACTCGACACCGTCATCGTCTGCGGTGGCGTCGGCATCCAGCGCACCGTTACCCGTGAGCACGTGTCCTGGCTGCAGAGCCAGGCTCGCCAGTCACGCCGCCTTGGCGCGGTGTGCACCGGCAGCTGGGCGCTGGCCTGCGCCGGCCTGCTCGATGGTTTTGATTGCAGCGTGCACTGGGAATGCCTGGCCTCGATGCAGGAAGCCTTCCCGCGTGTGGCCATGAGCACGCGTCTGTTTACCCTCGACCGCAACCGCTTCACCAGCTCGGGCGGCACCGCGCCGCTGGACATGATGCTGCACCTGATCAGCCGCGATCATGGCCGTGAATTATCGGCGGCCATCTCAGAGATGTTCGTCTACGAGCGCATCCGCAACGAACAGGACCACCAGCGCGTGCCCCTCAAGCACATGCTCGGCACCAACCAGCCTAAATTGCAGGAAATCGTCGCGCTGATGGAAGCCAATCTCGAGGAGCCTATCGACCTCGACGAGCTTGCCGTTTATGTCGCGGTGTCGCGTCGGCAGTTGGAGCGGTTGTTCCAGAAGTACCTGCATTGTTCGCCGTCACGCTACTACCTCAAGCTGCGGTTGATTCGTGCGCGGCAACTGCTCAAGCAGACGCCGATGTCGATCATCGAAGTGGCGTCGGTGTGCGGGTTTGTCTCCACGCCGCACTTCTCCAAGTGCTACCGCGAGTACTTCGGCATTCCGCCGCGCGATGAGCGCGTAGGGTCGAATAACTCCCAGCAAGTGGCGATGATCCCGATTCCGCAGTCCATGGTATTGGCGCCGTTGTCCGGGCCGTTGTCGGCCTTGAGTCAGGCGCGCAACGAGTCGACGTTCGCCAGCGTACGGCTGTAACGCGTCGCCCGACTTTCGGGCCTCTTCGCGGGCAAGCCTTGCTCCTGCACGGGCGGTGTGATGTACACCTGTGGGAGCAAGGCTTGCCCGCGAAGGGGCCGGCCCCGACAAATCATTGCCTCAGGCCGTAGCCTTCTTGAACTGCGCCAATGCCGGCAGCAACTGCTTGTCGATCGCCTCGCGCACCGCTGGCAAGATCGTTGCGCTGCCGGTCAGGATCTCCTCCACCATCTTGCGCAACGCCTTGAACCGCGCTTCATCCAGTCCCCTCACCGCACACTGACACGCCTGTTCGGCAGTGGCGCCGGGCGGTGTTTCGAAACCCAGCGCCCTGAGGTGGCTGAGCAGGTCTTCCTGGTCAATCAAATCCGCGTGCATCATGGCGCTTGTCCTTTATGGCAGAAGGGAGGATTGATCGGATTCTGGTTGCAGGCGCGCAGCTGGGCAAGTCCCGAGTGACGGCTTGGCAGGGATAGCTAACAGCGTGTCGTTTTTGGACGCGAGGCGCGCTTGCTGAATCGGCACACTGCACCCGGCCAGGATGGCGCCTGGGGTTTGGTCACCTTCCAGGCAATGGTTGGTCGATAACGAAAAACCCCGGTGTCGCGCACGGCTTTACCGGGGGTTTTTCTGTTGCCAGCCGACTCGATGTGAACGCTCGCTACGCTCTCAGCGCCATAGCTTTCAGCTTAGTGGCCCCCTGTCCGATCTCAGCATTCAAGATGCTGCATTGCTCCTCGGCCAGATACTGCACGACTGCTGCCAAGTCCTTCGCGACATGTCCCTTCCCGGTAGATAGATCATCCTGAATAGCCCGACCCAAAGCTGACAGCCACCGCAGACACTCGTGGCTGGCCCGCATTGTATCGAGGGATTCACTGGCTATTTTTTGTACAGTCGCTGGCGTATTCATTGGCGAGCCTCCTGCACCACAGGGTTGGCAAGATCGCCCTGGCGGGAAATACCAGGCGCCAAACAGCAAATGCGGGGAATACGGATTTCAAGCGGATTGGTACGGATCATTTATGTAGCTCCTGTTGTTGAGGAACTATTGTTTTTTCGGGTCGCCAAACCCGTTCGCTGATGTGCAGCGACCTCGGCACGATACCGGGCATCACCGGCGCTAGCAACAGCAATACCAGGGACGAAAGGACCAGGCCTGCTAGCCCTTGGGCACCTGCCAACCCCCACCCAACGCAACCACCAACCCCACGCTGGCTTCGACCTGCCGCGTCTCCAGACTCTGCAATTGCCGCTGCGCCAACAACGCCGCCGTCTGCGCGGTCACCACTTCCAGATAGCTCGCCGCTCCCGCCTGATAGCTGCTCATCGCAATTTGTTCCGAGGCATTAGCGGCATCCACCGCAGCCTTCTCGTCCACCGCTTCGCGCTGCAAATCACGCAACTGGCCGAGGTTGTCCTCGACCTCGCGCACGGCGTGCAGCACCTTGCTGTGATACTGCGCGGCGGCTTCGTCAAACTCGGCTTTTGCCTGGCGATCCGCCGCGCTGCGCCGGCCGCCATCGAACAGCGGCAGATTCAGCACCGGACCGATCGCCCAATAGCGATTGGCGGCGCTGAGCAGATTGCCGACGCCTTGAGTTTGCCCGCCGATCAACCCGCTGAGGCTGAAATCCGGATACCAGGCCGCCCGCGCCACACCGATATTGGCGTTGGCAGCGAACACTCGGCGCTCGGCCGCGGCCACATCCGGACGACGTTGCAGCAGGCGGCTCGGCAACTGCGCCGGTAACTCAGGTATGGCCATCAGCGGCTGGTCGGCCGCCAGGGAGAACTCGCTCGGCAATTGACCCACCAGCTCGGCAATCGCATGCTCGGCGAGATTGCGCTGCGCACGGACATCATCCAGCTGTGATTGGGCTTCGGCCAGTTGGCTCTGGGCACGTGTGAGGTCCAGCTCGGAGGAGATCTTGCCCTCGTAGCGATCCTTGGTCAGCTGCAGCGCCTGGCTGTAATCGTCGAGCGAGTGGCTCAGCGTCCCGGCTTGGGCATCCAGGCCGCGAGCCTGCACGTAGAGCGTGGCCAGTTGCTGTTGCAGGCTCAATTGCGCGGCGGCCAGGTCGTCACCGCTGGCCTGCGCCTGGGCATCACCGGCGGCGACCTGGTTGCGGATGCGCCCCCACAGGTCGAGGTCGAAATTCAGGCTGACGGTAGCCGTATTGCTGTTGTACACCGACGGCTGAGTATCACCGCGCAACGGTCGGCTATCCGATTGACGCTGGCGCACGGGGGATGCCGAAGCGCCGATCTGCGGCCACAGACCGCCATGCAAACCGCTGGCATAGGCGGTGGCGGCATCGAAGTGCGCCACGGCGGCGGCCAGGTCCGGGTTGGCCTTGAGCAACTGCTGTTGCAGGCTGTTCAAGCGCTCATCGTGGTACAGCAGCCACCACTGTGTCGGCAGTTGATCGTCGGCGGCGACAGCATGCCAGGGTCCGACCTGTTCGCCGTAGTGCTCGGGCAGCGCCACGCTCGGCGCCTTGTAGGTGGGCGCCAGCGAGCAGCCCTGCAGCGCGAGGGCCAACAGCAGGGCGGCAAAGCGTGCGCAATCAAGCCTTGGGCGCATGGGCAACTCCTGTTTCGGCCAGCTTCACGGGGTCGTTCTCGCGCAGGGCATCCGGCGGGTTGTCGACCACCCGGTCCTTGGTCGCCAGGCCTTGGTCGATCACCAACCGCGCGCCGAGGTCCAGACCGATATGAATGTCGCGCATATGCACATGGTTGCTGGCATCCAGCACCGCCACCTGGGTGCCTTGGGCGCGGAAGATCAGCGCGCTGGACGGGATACTGACTGCGTGCAGATCGGCAGCGACCTTGACCGTGGTGTCGGCGTAGTCACCGGGCATCAGCGCGCCGTCCGGGTTGTCGGCGACGAATTGCGCCAGCAATGTGCCGGAGCGCGGGTCCACCGAAGTGGAGTCGCCCAGGAGGGTGGCGGTATAGGTCTTGCCGGGGTGTTCGGGCACCGTCAGCTGCACTTGCAGGCCGGGGTGCACGGCGCTGGCGTAGTTCTGCGGCACCGGAATGTACAGGCGCAGGCGGCGGGTGTCGGCGATGGTGAACAAGGATGTGGTCCCGCCGTCGTCGGCCTTGATCAACTGGCCGATGTCGGTGTTGCGCGCGGTGATGGTGCCGGTGAATGGCGCGCGAATGGTCTTGTACGCTTCAAGGTCCTTGAGCCGAGCGTAGTCGGCCTCGGCGGCTTGCACATCGGCCTTGGCCACGGCGGCGCTGGAGACTTTTTCGTCCACCTCTTGTTGCGACACCGAATGGGTATCGAGCAGATGCTGCCAGCGTTGCGCGGTGCTGCTGGCCAGTTGCGCACTGGCCTTTTGTTGCAGCAGGTGCGCATAGGCCTGGGCCATCTGCTGGTCGAGCTCGGGGCTGTCGATATCGGCCAGCACCTGGCCGGCCTGGACCTGGGTGCCGATGTCGGCTTTCCAGTCCTTGAGGTAGCCGCTCACCCGGGCGTTGATCGGCGCCATGTTCCAGGCCTGCAGATGCGCGGGCAGGCTCAGGGTGTCGCCTTGGGCATTGACGCTCGGGGCGAAGGTGCTGACCACCGGTATCGCCTGGCTTTCGGTCCAGGCCTGCACGGCGTGGGCATCGCGGCTGCGGGCCGAGAGGCCGACGCCGACCAGCACGGCTGCCAGGGTCAGGCCGCTGATGCCGGCCACCATCAAGCGTTTGCGCGAAGGGGTAGGGTTAGATGACATGAGCGGTTTCTCCAACGACAGCGCGAGGGGTTGAGCGACGGTGCGCCAGGCTGAACACCACGGGCACGAACAACAAAGTAGCGGTAGTGGCGAGGATCAGGCCGCCGATCACGGCGCGCCCCAGCGGTGCGTTCTGCTCTTGCGAGATGGCCAGCGGCAACATGCCGATGATCATCGCCAGCGCAGTCATGCACACCGGGCGAAAGCGCGTGTAGCCGGCCTCCATGGCGGCCTTGAGGGCGTCGCCGTGTTCGGCCAGGCGCTCGCGGCAGAAACTCACCACCAGGATCGAGTTCGCCGTGGCCACGCCCATGCACAGAATGGCCCCGGTGAGTGCCGGCACCGACAGCGAGGTACCGCTGAGGAACAGCATCCACACGATCCCGGCCAGCGCCGCCGGCAGGGCGGTGATGATCACGAACGGGTCGACCCATGACTGGAAGTTGATGACGATCAGCAAGTAGATCAGTACCACCGCCCCCAGCAGGCCGACGCTCAAACCGTTGAAGGCTTCATGCAGCGCGTCGATCTGCCCGTGCAGGCTGATGATCGCGCCTTTGGGCCGCAGGCTGGCGGTGTCGTCGATGGCCTTTTGAATGTCCTTGGCCACGCCGCCCAGATCGCGGCCTTGCACGTTGGCGTAGATGTCCAGCGTCGGGGTGACGTTGTAGTGGGTGATCACATCGGCGCTGTTGACCCGCTTCAAGGTGGCGATACCGCCGAGCACGGTGCTCTGGCCATTGCTGCCGGTGATCGGCAGGGACTCGAGCTCCGGCAGGGTGTCCATGCGGTACTGCGGGGTCGCGCCGACCACCGAGTACGACACGCCGTTGGCCGGGTTCAGCCAGTAAGTCGGCGCGGTCTGCGAGGTGCCGGCCAGTGAGGCACCGAGGCTGGTGGTCACGTCACGCTCGGTAATGCCTAGCTGGTTGGCGCGCTGACGGTCGACGTTGACCTGCAACGATGGGTAGCCCAGCGATTGCTGCAGGCGCAGGTCGGCTATACCGGACACATGCTCCAGGCGGCGTTGCAGCTCGGCGGCATACGCACGGTTGGCGGCGTCGTTGGGCCCAGAGATTTTCACGTCCAGCGGCGCCGGTGCACCAAAGTTGAGGATCTGGCTGCTGATATCTGCGGGCATAAAGGCGAAGCCGGTGCCGGGGAAGCTTTGCGGCAGCACTTCACGCAGGCGCTTGACGTAGTCGGCAGTCGGCGCATGGCCTGGCTTGAGCGACACCTGGATGTCACCGTCCTGCGGGCCGACCGTGCCGCTGGCGCTGTAGGCCATGTCGATACCGCTGAGTGGGATGCCGATATTGTCGATGACGGTGTCGAGCTGATCCGGCGGCACGACCTCGCGGATCTTCGATTCGATGCGATCGAAGGCCGCCGCGCTTTCTTCGATACGCGTACCCAACGGCAGGCGCACGTGCATGGCCATGGCGCCGGCATCGGTGTTGGGGAAGAAGTCTTCACCCAGGCTCGGCAACAGCAGGAAGCTGGCCAATATGCAGGCCAGGAAGCCGATCAGGAAGCGCTTGCGGTTGCCCAGGGCCAGCAACAGCAGGCCATGATAGGCATCGCGCAGCGCCGAGAAGCCGCGCTCGAAACCGGCCTGAAAGCGGATCAGGCCGCTGACCAGAGGATTGCGGCGAGGGTGTGAGGTGGCAGTGAGATCGCTTTCGCGAGCAAGCTTTGCTCCCACAGTGTCAACCGCCCCAGCGTCGTGCGCTTGGGATCTTGAAGTGTCCACCGCTCCAGCATCGTGCGCTTGGGATCTTGAAGTGTCCACCGCTCCAGCATCGTGCGCTTGGGATCTTGAAGTGTCCACCGCTCCAGCATCGTGCGCTTGGGATCTTGAAGTGTCCACCGCTCCAGCGTCGTGCGCTTGGGATCTTGAAGTGTCAGCTGCTCCAGCGTCGTGCGCTTGTGGGAGCAAGGCTTGCCCGCGAAGAGGCCCGTCCTGCTGACCCGTTTCCCCATGCTGATCCCCTTCATGATGATTGATATAGGCATCCTCCGGATGATGCCCCTCACCGCCCTCGACCTTGTGCGGCTTGAGCAGGTACATCGCCAAGGTCGGCACCAGGGTCCGCGACAGCAAAAACGAACTGGCCATGGCGAAGATCACCGCCAGCGCCATCGGCCGGAACAGATAACCGGCGATGCCTTGCAGCATGAACATCGGCACGAACACGATGCAGATACACAGCAAGGACACGAACGCCGGCCCGACGATCTGCCTGGCGCCATCGAGGATCGCGTCCTTGACCGCCTTGCCTTGTTCCAGGTGCCAGTTGATGTTTTCGATGGTCACCGTGGCGTCATCCACCAGGATGCCAACGGCCAGCGCCAGCCCCCCGAGCGTCATGACGTTGAGGGTCTGCCCGGACACCGCCAGCAAGGCGATGGCCGACATCACCGCCAGCGGAATCGAAGCGGCGATGATCAGCGTCGAACGCCAGCTGCCGAGGAACAGCAGGATCATCACGCTGGTCAGCAAAGCGGCGATGATGCCTTCACGAGCAACGCTGCCGACCGACTCCTTGACGAACACCGAGGCATCGCCCAGCAACGTGGTCTTGAGCTCCGGCGGCAGGGTTTCGTTGATGCGCGGGAGCATGTCGCGAATGCTGTCGACGATTGACAGGGTCGAGATGTTGCCGTTCTTCAGCGCCGGCATCAGCACCGCGCGACGGCCGTCGACGCGCACGATATTGGTTTGCGGCGGCGAGCCGTCGCGCACGTGGGCGACCTGGCCGAGGGTGATTTCGGCGCCGTCGACCGTCTTGATCGGCAGGTCGTTGAGGGCGTCGATGGCGGTCGGGCTGTTGTTCAACAGAATGGTGTATTCGTCACCGCCGAGTTTGGCGGTGCCCACCGGGATGATCTGGTTCTGCGCCGCCAGGGCGTTGGCCACATCCTGCGCCGACAGGCCCTTGGCGGCCAGCGCTTGCGGGTCGAGGTCGAGGGTAATCTGGCGTTGCTTGCCGCCCATGGGCGTCGGCATGGCCAGGCCCGGTACCGAGGTCAGTGGCAAGCGGACGCTGTTCTGCACCAGGTCACGAATCCGCGCTTCCGACAGCGTTGGGCTGGAGAACGCCATCTGCAGGATCGGCACCGTTGACGCGCTGTAGTTGAGGATCAATGGTGGGGTGATACCGGCCGGCATCTGCTTGAGCACGGTTTGCGACACCGCGGTCACTTGAGCGTTGGCCGTGCGGATATCGACACCCGGCTGGAAGAAGATCTTGACGATCCCCATGCCCGGCAAGGACTGCGACTCGATGTGCTCGATGTCGTTGACCGTGGTGCTCAGCGAGCGTTCGTAGGTGTAGATCACGCGTCCGGCCATGGCGTCTGGCGCCAGGCCGGCGTATTGCCAGACCACCGCGACCACTGGAATGCCGATGTCAGGGAATACATCGGTGGGTGTTCGCACGGCAGCGAGCGGCCCCACGATGCAGATGAAAATCGCCATCACGAGAAACGTATATGGCTTGGAAAGTGCGGTCTTGACCAGCCCGAGCATGCTAAGCCCCCCAATGTTGAATCGGCGCAGTCTTCCATGGAACACGCCAGACACTTCCTTAACTCGTATGAAGATTGCGTTAGGGCCTTGTTCATGGGGATTCATTTGTTTAGAGCGGTCGCGCTGCCCAAGCTTGTCGGCAAACAACACTGACTTCCTCTTTCTCGACTACGAATACAGGTACTGCTCATGAACGCAAAATGGCGTGTGTTGATCCCTCTGCTGGGTATGGTCGGGCTGCTTGCCGGCTGTGCCGGGCCGATGCCCAAGCCCGATCCGAATGATGCCTGGGTCGGCCTGCACGAAGAGCCGGACGCGGTGCTGATGGCCGCCGACCTGGACGGCAAGCGCTTGAACGACGGGCGTTACTTTGAAGTACCACCGGGCAAGCACCGGTTGGACATGACCTTGATCGTCGATGGCGTGGGCGACAACGACGAGCAGAACTGCTCGGCGCGGGTGGATTTCGGCCAGTTCAAGGCGGGCGGGCATTACAGCCTGGTGGAGAGCAGCCTGGGTGAGGATTACACGGTCAAGCTTGAAGACAGCAAGGGCAAGCAGATCGGGCATGCGTCTGATGTGACGTGCCTGCCGGGCTAACGGATTTGTGCTGATACGACCGGCCCCTTCGCGGCCCGACGTGCACCCTTGCTCCGATAGTGTAAGCCGGCCCTGAGTCCTGCACCTGTGGGAGCACAGCTCACTGGCGAAGGGGCCGGTACAGCTCGCCAAAAACCATGGAATCTCCCGCAGAATCGACGGAACTGGAGCCGTACGCCTGCGCGAGCAAGGTTGCGTGTTTGGCGGCGAAGCGGCCATCCATGGCCACCCTAGTCAAAGCGCGATCTTGCGGCCTGCATACTCCGGTGCAGGCCAGTCTTGCTGGGCAGCCGTTATTCGCTCCAGTGCTGCCTTCGTTTGCGGCGTAAACGCCGCCGACTTCGGCCCCTCCAGATTCACTTGCAACAACATCTGCTCACTCGCCGCCATCACTTGCGCTTCTCCTTCGGGGTGGAGTGTCAGGTAGAGCTGCAAGCGCTTGCGATCCATCGCCATGATCTGGATCCGCGCCTCAACTGCTGCGCCCAGCTTCACTTCATGCAGATAATTGATGTGCGCCTCCAGGGTAAACAGCGTCAACCCGGTACGCTCACGGCTCCGTGCATCCAGGCCGATCTCGTCCATCAAGCCATCCACTGCATAGCTGAAAATCAGCAGGTAAAAGGCATCGCGCAGATGCCCGTTGTAGTCCACCCATTCCGGCGGGATCGCCCCACGCCAGCCGATCATTCTGCGAACGCCATGCCGTGCTTGGCCTTGGTCACCCGCACCGCGTCAAGTACTGCCAGCAGGCAGTCGTCGCGGTAGCGTTCCAGTGCGCTGATGCTGCGTTCGCCGAGTTGCTCCGTGGTGCCGTCGACCACGTCATCGATCAGCTTGTTGGTCAGTTCCGGCGCGGGCAGGTAGGTCCAGGGCAGTTGCAGCGCCGGGCCGAACTGGTTCATGAAGTGGCGCATGCCGGCATCGCCGCCGGCCAGGGTGTAGGTCAGGAAGGTGCCCATGAACGACCAGCGCAAGCCGGCGCCGAAGCGGATCGCGTCGTCGATTTCGCCGGTGGTGGCAACGCCGTCGTTGACCAGGTGCAGGGCCTCGCGCCACAAAGCTTCGAGCAGGCGATCGGCGATGAATCCGGGGACTTCCTTGCGTACGTGCAGCGGCCGCATGCCCAGCGATTGGTAGACCTTGATCGCCGCTTGCACGGCCTCGGGATCGGTCTGTTTGCCGCCGACTACTTCCACCAGCGGCAGCAGGTACACCGGGTTGAAAGGATGGCCTACCACGCAACGCTCGGGGTGCGTCGCGCCCTCGTAGAATTCGCTGGGCAGCAGGCCCGAGGTGCTGGAGCCGATCAAGGCGTTCGGTTTGGCGGCGGCGCTGATCCGGCTGTGCAATTGCAGCTTGAGATCGAGGCGCTCGGGGGCGCTTTCCTGGATGAAATCGGCATCGCGCACGCATTCCTCGACGGTTGCCACAAAGCGCAGGCGCTCCTGGGAGGCGCTGGCGCTGAGGCCTTGCTTGACCAGTGCTGGCCAGGCATTGGCGATTCGTTGGCGCAAGGCGGCTTCGGCGCCGGGGGCTGGGTCCCAGGCGACCACGTCAAGGCCGTGGGCGAGGGCGCGGGCGACCCAGCCGCTGCCGATCACGCCGCTGCCGAGGGCGGCGAACGTCTTGATGTTGGTGATGTACGTCATGTGCGGTCCTCGTGTGTCGGATTCCGGCTGGGGAAATCCTTTAGATGTTTTTGCATGCCTGGATGGCCCCTTCGCGAGCAAGCTTTGCTCCCGCAGAGTTGCCAGAGTCGTACGCCTGTGGGAACAAGGCTTGCCGCGAAGAGGGCAGAGGCCTGAGTCAAGGCATCAACGCCGGGTGAGGTTCATTTTTGCCCGGCCTTCGGCCGGCGTAAGGATGCGCGCGCCCAGGCGGGTGAGGATTTCACTCACGCGCTCGACCAGTTGGCCGTTGGTCGCGAGCACGCCTTTTTCGAGCCACAGGTTGTCTTCCAGACCGACCCGCACATTGCCGCCCAGCAACACCGATTGCGCGGCCATGGGCATCTGCATGCGGCCGATGCCGAAACCGGACCACACCGCATCGCTGGGCAGGTTGTCGACCATGGCCTTCATGGTGGTGGTATCCGCCGGCGCGCCCCAAGGGATGCCCAGGCACAGCTGGAACAGCGGGTCGACCAGCAGCCCTTCCTTGATCATCTGCTTGGCGAACCAAAGGTGGCCGGTGTCGAAAATCTCCAGCTCGGCCTTCACGCCCAACTCGGTGATGCGCTGGGCGCCTGCGCGCAGTTGCTGCGGGGTAGAGACGTAAATGGTGTTGCCGTCGCCGAAGTTGAGGGTGCCGCAATCCAGCGTGCAGATCTCCGGCAGCAACTCTTCGACATGGGCCAGGCGCGTCAGCGGGCCGACCAGATCGGTGCCGGGGCCGAAGTCGGTGGGCGATTCGCCCGCGCCGATCTCCAGGTCGCCGCCCATGCCTGCGGTGAGATTGACGATGATGTCGATGTCCGCCTCGCGGATGCGCTCCATGACTTCACGGTACAGCGCTACGTCACGGCTGAATTGCCCGGTCTGCGGGTCGCGCACATGGCAGTGGACCACGGTGGCGCCGGCCTTGGCGGCTTCGACGGCAGCGGCGGCGATCTGCTTGGGGGTAATGGGCACGAGGTGGCTCTTGCCGGTGGTGTCGCCCGCGCCGGTGAGGGCACAGGTGATGATGACGTCGTGGTTCATGGAGCTGATTCCTTTGGCCGGTTGGCGCTAACGGTGTTGACCGATACCTGCATCGGTGTGGCGCCCAGATTACGGTTTAGTCGCAAAGGAAAGGCGAACCACGGCGACGTGGACTTGTACACAGACGACTTGGGCGAGGAATACACGTAGTGGGCGGGAAGACATTTACGCCCTGATCCGTTTGACCAGGTTTTCAAATAGAGAGTTATTTTTATAGCCCGCCAATAATTCGGGATTTTGAAGTAAGTGTTTAAACTGCTGGTCGTATTCTGCAGCTTTAAGATAGTTGAAGGTTTCAGATACATCACCCGTCATGGCCGAGGCTTTCAGGTAGGCGTCTTGAAGTTTAGCTCGCGCTTTATCTGGATTCTGGCCTGCACCATCCGTCGCCATTGAGAATAGGCGCGAGTGAGTGGTCTCTGCTGCTTTTTTTGATGCGGGGATTGGAATGGCCGAACTTGAAGGTCTATTGATGGCTACAGGTCTCGTTTTTAATCGCGGAGTATTAATGTGTGTTCCTAGTAGCTTTCCTACGTCAGGGTCTGTCTCTAGGAGGTGGTGAATTGTCCAAAGTTTTTTGAGCTGGAGATCATCTATAGGAATTGCCGTCCTTGCAGCACCCCATGCAGGCATATGCCCGGTAGGATCGAGATAGTTGACCGGGTCACTTTTCCCATAGGCATAGCAGTTCAACCCTCCTTTGCCAAAAGGACTGATACTATCCGGGCTATTGAACCGCATCAGTAAAGGGTTGTAGTTGCGGTAGCCGCTACCGAGCAAGTAATGGCACGATGGCGCCTCTTTGTACTGGCCGTTGAATGCCAATCGCGAGCGGACAGTTTGACTTTCTCGATGCAGGCCAAACGGAAGGTAACTCACAAAAGAGTGCCGCGATTGAGTCCTCAGGACGGAGTTATGCTGGTCAGTTGCTATCAGTTGAACACTCATTTTTTAATCTCCTGGTTTTGATGTCAGAGAGATTGCGCCGTGGGGTCTACAGTCGCTAGCTATCAGATCTGGTAGGTAGCACCTCGCCGAATCGTTCAGTTACCCTCAATCCTAGGCGTTCATTACCGTTAAAGGGCTTGGTACCAAGCAGGATGAAAGTATTATCCAGAACGCCAGAGGTATTGATATCAAGGATTGGTCGTCAATTTGAGATTCCCACCCGCCGGCTTGCCATCGAACGTGGTCACCCCTTCAAGCCAGCGTTGCTGATCCGCCGGATGGGCCTTGAGCCAGGCCTTGGCCGACTCCAGCGCGTCCTTGTGATCGAGCAGCGGTTGCATCATCCGGCTCTCATCCTCGGCGCTGAAGGTCAGGTTGCTGACCAGCCGCTCCACGTTCGGGCAGCGGCTGGCGTAGTCCGGTGCGGTAACGGTCCATACCGTAGCCTTGCCTTCGTCCGGGCCCAGGGCGCCGTCGCTGCCGGTGAGGTAGGTCATCTTGATGTTGACGTTCATGGGGTGCGGGGCCCAGCCGAAGAATACGATGGCTTCATTGCGATTCACCGCGCGGCCCACCGCCGAGAGCATGCCGGCCTCGCTGGACTCCACCAGCTGGAAGCCGCCCAGGCCGAACTGGTTTTTGGCGATCATCGCCTTGATCTGGGTGTTGGCGCCCGAACCGGGCTCGATGCCGTAGATCTTGCCGCCCAGTTCGGTCTTGAACTTGGCGATGTCGGCGAAATTTTTCAGGCCCTTGTCGGCCAGATAGCTGGGTACTGCCAGGGTGGCGCGGGCGTCTTCCAGGCTGGGTTTGTCCAGTACGCGCACCTGCTTGGCCTCGACGAACGGCGTGATGGTCTGGGTCATCAGCGGGTTCCAGTAGCCGAGGAACAAGTCCAGACGCTGGTCGCGGATGCCGGCGAAAATGATCTGCTGTGAAGCGCTGGTCTGCTTGGTCTCGTAGCCCAGGCCATCGAGCAGTACCTGAGTCATGGCGCTGGTGGCGATGACGTCGGTCCAGTTGACCACGCCCAGGCGTACGTTCTTGCAGCTGGGGGCTTCGGCGGCGTTGGCGCCGGGGGTGAATAGCACGCTGGCGGTCAGGCTCAGCAAACAGCAACTCATCGATTTGTTCATGATGGCTCCTCGGGCTGGCGGCAGTTTCTCGTTGTTATGGGGCGTCGGTGTCTGGGCACCGTGGGCCTGTCTAAGGTACGCAGCTGCCCGAGGGAAAAATCGCACTGCGGCGACGGGGACTTGCACGCTGGCGACCTGCCACGGTATTAACGTGCAGGTAGTGGTGTTGCTTAAATCGCGTTCGCGGGCAAGTCATGCTCGTGGTCCCAGCCCGTGAAGAAGATCCCCATGCCCCAGTGTTTTCATTTCCTGTTGTTACCCGGCTTTTCGGCGATGGGGTTCATCTCGGCCATCGAGCCGTTGCGCGTGGCCAATCGCTTCAAGGGCGAGCTGTATCGCTGGCAGGTGTTGAGCCTGGATGGCGGGCCGGTGACTGCCAGCAACGGCATGTCGGTGAACGCCGATGACGGCTTGATCGCGTTGAGCAAGGGCGCAACGCTTATGGTGGTGGCAGGCTTCGATCCATTACAGGCGTTTTGCGCGCCGTTGCAACATTGGCTGCGTCGCCATGATGGGGAAGGGGTGACGCTGGGTGGCATCGACACCGGCAGCTTCGTCCTGGCCGAGGCCGGGTTGCTGAGCGGTCATCGCGTGGCTTTGCACTGGGAGGCGCTGGACGCCTTTCGCGAGTCCTATCCCGCGCTCGAGGCCAGCCAGGAACTCTTCGAAGTCGATGGCCGTCGTATCACCTGCGCTGGCGGCACGGCGAGCATCGACCTGATGCTCGACCTGATCGCCCAGGCCCACGGCAGCGAACTCGCCATCCGGGTCTCCGAGCAGTTCGTGCTCAGCCGCATCCGCCCGCGCAAGGACCACCAGCGCATGCAGGTCGCCACGCGCTACGGCATCAACAACAAGAAGCTGGTGCAGGTGATCGGTGAGATGGAGCAGCACATGGAGCCGCCGCTCAGCACCCTGGAGCTGGCCGAACTGGCCAAGATCACCCGGCGGCAATTGGAGCGGCTGTTCAAGCTGTACCTCAACGACACGCCGAGCAACTTCTACCTGCGCCTGCGGCTGGATAAGGGCCGCCAGCTGCTGCGCCAGACGGACATGAGTGTGCTGGAGGTGAGTATTGCCTGCGGGTTTGAATCGGCGTCGTATTTCACCCGCAGCTACCGGGTGAAGTTCGGCAAGAGCCCGCGGGAGGATCGGCGGGTTTAGGGGGAGGCCCGTGCAGACAGCGCAGAATCAGCGCTTGAGCAATACGGCGCAGGCGGCCTTGAAGGCGTCGTGCTGATATTTGTTCAGAGACGAAGGTAGTTCGGCGCTAGACTTCTTGGCCTGAGCGCTGATGGTTTGCGGGGAGACGAGCACGGTTTCGCATCCTTCGAGCAACTGCAGGATGCCCTCGATCTTGAACGTCGTCGGGCCGCCGGCAAACTCGCCTTTTTTGCCGCGCTTCTTGATCGCCAACCGCTGGATGCCATTTTCAGCGACGAAGGCAGCAGCTTGTGCCGCAAATGCCCGTACATTCGCCGCTTGGTCATCATCGTCCAACGCCAGCTTCTTGAGCGTCAACGGCAAATGATTCACCGCGCCACCCTCTATAACGGCCAGGGCGAAGATCGCCTCGCTTGCCTTGATTTCCACACCACAGGTCTTCATTCGTCAGGAGCGTCCGATTCGCCGCCTTGGGTCGCCAAGGTCTGCAGGTATTCCGACCGCTCGTCGCTGCGCTGGGCCAGGCAGTTATTCTTGGTGGTTTCGGCGTCGCTGTCGTCGCTGCTGGACTCGAGGATTTCTACCGCGCAATCGGCGTCGCGCAGTTTTATCCACAGGTCGTTGGCGGCTTTGACCTTGTCCTGGTAGGTCTTGAGCAGTTCTTTCTGATCGCTGAACTGCGCGGAGATACGCGCCATCAGCTGGTTGTAGGCTTCATCCAGGCCACTTTGCGCGGTGTCCTTGTTGTAGACCGAGCACTTCAGGCTCTGGGCGCTGGTTTCTACCTTGTCGCAGGGTGTCGGGCCGTCTTCGTCCTTGTCTGCGGCATGTGCGCCGACGGCCAGCACGGCCAATACCCAAAGCATTGATCTCATCGGTGACGCCCTCATCAGTCTACGAAACATTTTGTGGCTGGATTTTGGCTCAGGTTGGCCGTAAAGAACAGCCGGCGATTTTGGATTGACGGACGGCACAGGGTTGTCCGTGCCTCGGCAAGGAATTTTGAGCAGGTGGGGCGGCAGCTTTCGCACGCTTGGCGTTGGCAGAAGGGCGTTTTCGTCCGCGCGCTCTGCGATAGATTGGCTTTGCAATCCCTCACTTCTGGAGTAAGAAATGGACTTCTCTGCAAAACTATTCACTGTGGTTGCCGGCGCTGTGCTGGCGATGTCTACCGCAGTTTCCGTCGCCAATGCGGCGCCGACCCCTGTCGCGGCGTGCGGTATCGAGGCGGGCCTGGAGTACGCGACGGTCGCCGAACTGATCGCGGCCATGGAAAGTGGCGATCTGACTTCCGAACGCCTGGTCACGCATCTGCTGGCGCGAATCGAGCGCCTCAACGAGCAAGGGCCGCAGTTGCGCGCTGTGATAGAAACCAACGCCGAAGCCCTGGAGCTGGCGCGCGCACTGGATGCCGAGCGCGCCGAAGGCAATGTGCGCGGGGCGCTGCACGGTATTCCGGTGTTGCTCAAGGACAGTATCGAGACCGCCGACACCCTCAAGACCGCCGCCGGCTCGCTGGCGATGGTAGCGGCATCGGCCTCCCGTGATGCGCCGCTGGTCGCCAATCTGCGCGCGTCGGGCGCGCTGATCCTCGGCAAGGCCAATATGAGTGAATGGGCGAACTTTCGTGGTACCAATATCCCCAATGGTTGGAGCGGGAGAGGTGGGCAAACGCTCAGCGTCTATGGTGCGGATTATGAAGCCTGCGGCTCCAGCAGCGGTTCGGCGGTGGCTGTCGCCGCTGGCTTCGCGCCGCTGGCGGTCGGCACCGAGACGCTCGGCTCGATCATCTGTCCGGCGCTCCATGCCGGCGTCGTGGGCCTCAAGCCGACCCAGGGACTGATCGTCAACGAGGGCATCGTGCCGCTGTCGGTGCGTCAGGACACCGCCGGGCCTATGGCCCGGACCGTCGCCGACAGCGCACTGTTGCTGGCGATCCTGCAGGGCGATGAATCACTGGCTGAGCAGTACCAGCAAACGCTAGGTTCCGCCAGCCTGGACGGCAAGCGCATCGGATTTCCCGTGGAATACGCCGAGGGCCCGGCGCAGCGCAGCGACCAGCCACTGTTCTTGAAGGCGCTGGCGGCCATGCGCGAGGCCGGTGCGCAACTGGTGCCGATTTCCGCGCAGGTGGCCCCTGATTTCGACGTACTGTACCTGCTGCTGCAAGACTTCAAGACCGCCATCCCCGCCTACCTGCAAAGTCGTGAAGGCCTGGGCCTCAGTACCCTCGAAGAGCTGATCGAGTTCAATCGCACCCAGCCGGGCAACGCCGAGTACAACCAGGCGTGGATGCTGATGGCCAGCAACTGGGAAATGACGCCTGATCAGTACACCGCCATGCTCGAACGCGTAGTCGCTGTTAACCAGGCGGCGCTGGATGCCCCCCTTGAGGCGCACACGCTGGATGCGCTGGTATTTCCGACGGCGCAGCCGTCCTGGGCGATGGCCGCCAGCGCGGGCTATCCGAGCCTGAACGTGCCCACCGGGCACGGTGACGACGGCCTGCCGGGCGGTATGACCTTTATCGGCAAGGCCAAGGCCGAAACCGACCTGCTGGCGCTTGCCGCCGCCTATGAGGGGCTCGTCCCCGCCAACTGCCCGACCCTGTAAGCCGCAAAGGAGGTCTGCGGGCCTCCTTTGTCGCCCTTTGACGCTTTCGGCAATTCCCTTGTCGTTTTTGCATCCGGGCCGTCTGGCGCCTAGGCATATGCTGGCCTCAATAGCGCCGGCAGACGATTCGGCGTACTACGCCTATAGGGGACAGCCTGATGAGCCCAGCCGAATTGCACGCCGACAGCATCGTTATCGATGGCCTGATCATCGCCAAGTGGAACCGTGAACTGTTCGAAGACATGCGCAAAGGCGGCCTGACCATGGCCAACTGCACCGTGTCGGTGTGGGAAGGTTTCCAGGCGACCATCAACAGCATCTGCTCCAGCCAGAAGCTGATGCGCGAGAACAGTGACCTGGTCATGCCGGTGCGCACCACCGCCGACATCCGCAAAGCCAAGGAAACCGGCAAGACCGGCATCATGTTCGGCTTCCAGAACGCCCACGCCTTTGAAGACCAGATCGGCTATGTCGAGATCTTCAAGCAGCTGGGCGTCGGTATCGTACAGATGTGCTACAACACCCAGAACCTGGTCGGCACCGGCTGCTACGAGCGCGACGGCGGCCTGTCGGGCTTCGGGCGCGAGATCGTCGCCGAGATGAACCGCGTCGGGGTGATGTGCGACCTGTCCCACGTCGGCTCGAAAACATCCGAAGAAGTCATCCTCGAATCGAAAAAACCGGTGTGCTACTCCCACTGCCTGCCGTCGGGCCTCAAGGAGCACCCGCGCAACAAATCCGACGCCGAGCTCAAATTCATCGCCGACCACGGCGGTTTCGTCGGTGTGACCATGTTCGCGCCATTCCTGGCCAAGGGCATCGAGTCGACCATCGACGACTATGCCGAAGCCATCGAATACACCATGAACATTGTCGGTGAAGACGCCATCGGCATCGGTACCGACTTCACCCAGGGCCACGGCCAGGACTTCTTCGAATACCTGACCCACGACAAGGGCTACGCTCGCCGCCTGACCAGCTTCGGCAAGATCATCAACCCGCTGGGCATCCGCACCGTGGGCGAGTTCCCCAATTTGACCGAGACCCTGCTCAAGCGCGGCCACAGCGAGCGCACGGTGCGCAAGATCATGGGCGAGAACTGGGTGAACGTCCTCAAGGATGTGTGGGGAGAATAAGTAGTCCCCACCCTTTCAATCTCTCTTTTCCAACCTCCGCCCCAGGGCGGAGGGCCGACATCCCCTTTCCGGAGTTCAAGCACCATGGCCAAAATCGCCCCGCAACTGCCCATCGAAGTCGACAGCGAAACCGGCGTCTGGACCTCCGATGCCCTGCCGATGCTCTACGTGCCGCGGCACTTTTTCGTCAACAACCACATGGGTATCGAAGAAGTCCTGGGCGCTGATGCCTACGCCGAGATCCTCTACAAGGCCGGCTACAAATCTGCCTGGCACTGGTGCGAAAAAGAAGCCGAATGCCATGGCATCGAAGGCGTCGCGGTGTTCGAGCACTACATGAAACGCCTGTCGCAGCGCGGCTGGGGCCTGTTCAAGATCCAGGACATCGACCTCGACAAAGGCACCGCCAGCGTCAAGCTCGAGCACTCTTGCTTCGTGTACGTGTACGGCAAGGTCGGGCGCAAGGTCGACTACATGTTCACCGGCTGGTTCGCGGGTGCCATGGACCAGATCCTCGCCGCCAAGGGCAGCAGTGTGCGTACCGTCGCCGAGCAAGTGTATGGCGGCTCCGAAGAAGGCCACGAAGATGGCCTGTTCACCGTCAAACCGTTGTAAGCCGAGGACCGTGCCATGGCTTTCGAAGCGATGTTCCAGCCGATCCAGATCGGCAAACTGACGATCCGCAACCGCGTGCTCAGTACTGCGCACGCCGAGGTCTATGCCACCGATGGCGGGATGACCACCGACAGATACGTCAAGTATTACGAAGAGAAAGCCAAGGGCGGTATCGGCCTGGCCATTTGCGGCGGCTCCTCCAGCGTGGCCATCGACAGCCCTCAGGGCTGGTGGAAATCCGTCAACCTGGCCACCGACAAGATCATCCCGCACTTCCAGAATCTCGCCGACGCCATGCACAAGCACGGCGCCAAGATCATGATCCAGATCACCCACATGGGCCGTCGCTCGCGCTGGGACGGCGACCACTGGCCGACCCTGATGTCGCCGTCGGGCATCCGCGAGCCGGTGCACCGCGCCACCTGCAAGACCATCGAGCCTGAAGAGATCTGGCGCGTGATCGGCAACTACGCCAGCGCTGCGGCGCGGGCCAAGGCCGGGGGCCTGGACGGCGTCGAGCTGTCTGCCGTGCACCAGCACATGATCGACCAGTTCTGGAGCCCGCGGGTCAACAAGCGTACCGACGAATGGGGCGGCAGCTTCGAGAACCGCATGCGCTTCGGCATGGAAGTGCTCAAGGCCGTGCGCAAAGAGGTCGGCGACGATTTCTGCGTGGGCCTGCGCATCTGCGGCGATGAATTCCACCCCGACGGCCTCAGCCACGAGGACATGAAGGAGATCGCCAAGTACTACGCCGACACCGGCATGATCGACTTCCTCGGCGTGGTCGGCTCGGGGTGCGACACCCACAACACCCTGGCCAACGTCATCCCCAACATGAGCTACCCGCCGGAGCCGTTCCTGCACCTGGCAGCCGGCATCAAGGAAGTGGTCAAGGTCCCGGTGCTGCACGCGCAGAACATCAAGGACCCGAACCAGGCTACGCGGATTCTGGAAGGCGGCTACGTCGACATGGTCGGCATGACCCGCGCGCACATCGCCGACCCGCACCTGATCGCCAAGATCAAGATGGGCCAGATCGACCAGATCAAGCAGTGTGTGGGCGCCAACTACTGCATCGACCGCCAGTATCAGGGGCTGGACGTGCTGTGCATCCAGAACGCCGCCACCTCCCGTGAGTACATGGGCGTGCCGCACATCATCGAGAAAACCACCGGCATCAAGCGCAAGGTGGTGATCGTCGGTGCAGGGCCGGCCGGGATGGAAGCCGCCCGCGTGTCGGCCGAACGCGGCCACGACGTGACGTTGTTCGAGAAGAAGGAATCTATCGGCGGGCAGATCACCACGGCCTCCAAGGCGCCGCAGCGTGACCAGATCGCCGGTATCACCCGCTGGTTCCAGCTGGAGCTGGCGCGCTTGAAGGTCGACCTGCGCCTGGGCACCGCTGCCGATATCGCCACCATCATGGACTTGCGTCCGGACGTGATCGTGCTGGCGGTGGGCGGGCACCCGTTCCTCGAGCAGAACGAACACTGGGGTGCGGCCGAGGGGCTGGTGGTCAGCAGCTGGGACGTGCTCGACGGCAAGGTCGCGCCAGGCAAGAACGTGCTGGTGTACGACACCATCTGCGAGTTCACCGGCATGTCGGTGGCGGACTTTCTGGCCGACAAGGGTAGCCAGGTGGAGATCGTCACCGATGATATCAAGCCCGGCGTGGCCATCGGCGGTACGTCGTTCCCGACCTACTACCGCAGCATGTACCCCAAGGAAGTGATCATGACCGGCGACCTGATGCTGGAAAAGGTCTACCGCGAGGGCGACAAGCTGGTGGCGGTGCTGGAGAACGAATACACCGGCGCCAAAGAGGAGCGGGTGGTCGACCAGGTGGTGGTCGAGAACGGCGTGCGGCCTGACGAAGTCCTCTACTACGGGCTCAAGGAAGGCTCGCGCAACAAGGGCCAGATCGATATCGACGCCTTGTTCGCGATCCAGCCGCAGCCTTCGCTGAGTACCACGGGTGACGGCTATTTGCTGTTCCGTATCGGCGACTGCGTGGCTCAGCGCAACACCCACGCGGCGATCTACGACGCGCTGCGGTTGTGCAAGGATTTCTAAGGCTGCTCTAACGGCTTGCCCATGACCTGTGGGAGCAAGGCTTGCCCGCGAAGGGCGCGACGCGCAGCAACGGATGCACCGCGGCGTCTACTTCGCGAGCAAGCTCTGCTCCCACAGGTAATGCGCAAGGCATCCGCAATTTTCGCCTGCAAGACCCGTGGTCTTTGGGAGCCCGCATCATGTTGAACACCCTTCTCCCGATCCTGCTGTTCGCGGCGCTGGGGCTTGCTGCTCTGGGCGCGGTGCGCCGGGTGCGCATGTGGCGCCGGGGGCGTGCCGCGCAGGTCGACCTGCTCGGTGGCCTGCTGGCCATGCCCAAGCGCTACATGGTCGACCTGCACCATGTGGTGGCCCGCGACAAATACATCGCCAACACTCACGTGGCCACGGCTGGCGGTGCGGTGCTGGCAGCCGTACTGGCGATCCTGGTGCATGGTTTTGGTCTGCACAACCGCTTCCTCGGCTACGCGCTGCTGTTGGCCACCGCTCTGATGTTCGTCGGTGCCTGCTTCGTCTATGCGCGCCGTCGCCATCCACCGGCGCGGCTGTCCAAGGGGCCGTGGATGCGGCTGCCGAAGAGCCTGCTGATGTTTTCGGCAAGCTTTTTTATCGCCACCTTGCCGGTGGCCGGCATCCTCCCAGCCGACTTTGGTGGCTGGGTCGTGGCCGTGATCCTTGGTATCGGCGTGCTCTGGGGCGTGTCGGAACTGTTTTTCGGCATGACCTGGGGCGGGCCGATGAAGCACGCCTTCGCCGGTGCCCTGCACCTGGCCTGGCACCGGCGCGCCGAACGTTTCAATGGCGGCCGCTCCACTGGCCTCAAGCCGCTGGACTTCGCCGACAAGGGCGCGCCGCTGGGCGTCGAAAAACCCAAGGACTTCACCTGGAACCAACTGCTCGGTTTCGACGCCTGCGTGCAGTGCGGCAAGTGCGAAGCCGCGTGCCCGGCGTTCGCCGCCGGCCAGCCGTTAAACCCGAAAAAGCTCATTCAGGACATGGTCGTCGGCCTGGCGGGCGGTACCGACGCCAAGTTCGCCGGTAGCCCGTATCCAGGCAAGCCTGTTGGCGAACACAGCGGCAATCCGCACCAGCCGATCGTCAACGGCCTGGTGGACGCCGACACTCTGTGGTCGTGCACCACCTGCCGCGCCTGCGTCGAGGAATGCCCGATGATGATCGAGCACGTCGATGCCATCGTCGACATGCGCCGCCATCTCACCCTCGAGAAGGGCGCCACGCCCAACAAGGGCGCCGAAGTGCTCGACAATTTGATCGCCACCGATAACCCCGGCGGCTTCAACCCGGGTGGGCGAATGAACTGGGCGGCCGACCTCAACCTCAGCCTGATGGCCGACAAGCCTGATGCCCAGGTGTTGTTCTGGGTCGGCGACGGTGCTTTCGACATGCGCAACCAGCGCACCCTGCGCGCCTTCGTCAAAGTGCTCAAAGCCGCCAAGATCGACTTCGCCGTGCTCGGGCTCGAAGAGCGTGACAGCGGTGACGTCGCCCGTCGCCTGGGTGACGAAGCGACCTTTCAACTGCTGGCCAAACGCAATATCAAGACCCTCGACCAGTACCGTTTCAAGCGCATCGTCACCTGCGATCCGCACAGCTTTCACGTGCTGAAGAACGAATACGGCGCCCTCGGCGGCCACTATGAGGTGCTGCACCACAGCACCTTCATGGCCGAACTGGTGACCGCCGGCCAACTCAGCCTCGGTCAGCACAAAGGCGGCAGCGTCACCTATCACGACCCGTGCTACCTGGGCCGCTACAACGGCGAATACCAGGCGCCGCGCGACGTGCTCAAGGCGCTGGGTATCGAGGTCAAGGAGATGCAGCGCTCGGGTTTCCGTTCGCGTTGCTGCGGCGGCGGCGGCGGTGCGCCGATCACCGATATCCCTGGCAAACAGCGCATCCCTGACATGCGCATGGACGACATTCGCGAGACCCAGGCCGAACTGGTCGCCGTCGGTTGCCCGCAATGCACGGCCATGCTTGAAGGGGTGGTCGAGCCACGGCCGTTGATCAAGGACATCGCCGAGCTGGTCGCCGATGCCCTGATCGAAGAAGCGGCCGCCGCCAAGCCGGTAGTGGTCAAACGCGAACCCGCGGAGGTCAACTGATGAGCGACATCATCCGCCGCGATCCCCGTGCCGAGTGGATCGCCCGCAATCGCTTGCACCCGCTGCATGCCGCCCTGCAGCCGGTGCAAGGCAGCTGGATGGGGCCCCAGGGCGTCATCCGTAAAAACCCGCATGTGGGCGGTTTTATCGGCCCCAACGGCGTCAAGCGTATCGACCGCAGCGGCGCGCAGCAGGGTGGCAGTAGCAAACGTGGCGCCGCCCCGCAAGTGCAGTTGCCGCTGCATCGGATTGCCGAGCCAGCGTTTTATATCAGTGTGGTGCCCGACATGGTCGGCGGCCGCCTGAGCAGCCATGACCGCGACGTGCTGGGCCTGGCACATCGCTTGGCCGGTAGCGACGGCGCGGTGCTGGCGATCGTGTTCGGCGAGCATAAGGAGAGCGCCTTCGATACCGCCGGCGTCGACCGCCTGTTGATACTCGACGGCAGCGAATTCGACGGCTATGCGCCTGAGCAGCGGGTGCAGGGCCTGCGCGCTGTGGATAGCCAGTTGCGCCCGCGGCACTGGTTGCTGCCCGACAGCCGTACCGGCGGTGGTGAATTGGGCAGGCGCTTTGCCGCCAGCCTCGGCGAGCGACCGGCGACACGGGTGTGGCAGATCAAGGATCAACAGTGCATCGGCCGCGCCGGTGCGGGGCTGCAAGACCTCGCCCGCGATTTGCCACGGTTGATTCTGGCCGCTGCCGAATGCGCCGAGCCTGTGGATGAAACCCGTCATGAAGCGCTGGCCGTGGAGTTATCCACAAGGGCTGCGCGCAGCTTGCCGCGCATCGAGGACCTGGGTGCGGTGGCGGTCGACCCGGCAGCGATTCCCATGGCCGAGGCGGAGTTCATCTTCTCGGGCGGTAACGGCGTCAAGGACTGGGATTTGTTTCACCGTACCGCCGCGGCCCTGGGCGCCACTGAAGGTGCCTCGCGGGTGGCCGTGGACGATGGCTTCATGGGGCGCGATCGGCAAGTGGGTGCCAGTGGCACCTGGGTCACGGCGCGGGTCTATGTGGCGGTCGGCATCAGCGGTGCGATCCAGCATCTGCAAGGGATTGGCGCGTGCGACAAGGTCATTGCCATCAACCTCGATGCCAGTTGCGACATGATCAAACGCGCGGACTTGTCGGTGATCGGCGAGAGCGCCGCGATCCTCCAGGCACTGATCGCCGCCATGGCGGCCTACCGTAACCAAGCCACGCGCGATGCGGCCTGAGGAGACTGTTGTGAATGCACCTTTCAAGCACCCACTGAGCACCAAGGTCATCAGCCTGGTGTCCATCGGCGCCCACCCGACCTCGGGCCGCGCGCGACGCGCCGAGCAGGATGCCCGCGCCGTGGAGCTGGGCCTGCAGTTGGTCGGCACGCAGTTGCAGGTGCTGCACGCCGGCGACGCCAACGAGCCGGCCTTGCGCGCCTACATGGGCATGGGCCTGGAGTGCCTGCACGTACTGGAAACCCCGGCCGGTGGCGATGCGCTACCGGCGCTGGCTGACTACCTGCGCGATGCCGGAGCCCAGTTGGTGCTCACCGGCGCCCAGGCGGAAACCGGCGAAGGCTCCGGCATGCTGCCTTTTTTGCTCGCCGAGCAATTGGGCTGGCCGGTGATCGTCGGGCTGGCCGAGGTCGAGTCCATCGAGCACGGCGTGGCCTTGGTGCTGCAAGCCTTGCCGCGCGGGCAACGGCGGCGCCTCAAGGTGCGCTTGCCGATGCTCGCCACGGTTGATAACGCCGCCCCGAAGCCTCGGCAAAGCGCCTACGGCCCGGCCCAGCGCGGGACCTTCGAGGTCGATGAAGTGGAGATCGTCGACGACCAGCTGCTCGCCAGCGCCGAGCTGCAACCGGCCAAGCCGCGGCCCAAGCGCTTGAAGGTGATCAAGGCCAAGAGCGGCGCAGATCGCATGAAAGCCGCCACGGCCAAGGCCAGTGGCGGCGGCGGGCAAGTGCTCAAGGGGGTGAGCGCCGAGGAGGGTGCGGCGGCGATACTCAAATTGCTGGTGGAGGAGGGGGTGGTGCGCTGACACGGTCTGGAGTCCTCTACCCTATTCCAGGATTATCTACGTCACGGGGTGTTGGCTCGTCCAGTACGCCGACGATGACTCCTCCCTTTGAAAAAAGTCGTCAGCTTCGCCGCCTGATATAGTTTGCCAACCCGCCATTCATCTAGTAGCAAGGCAAATTATATATCCCGCCAGATACTTATCAGCGCCTCGGTCAAGCTGCGCTCCAGAGTCCGGTTGCCATGCCCGCTGAGATGATCCGAATCGTTGTACAGCGGCCTGCCCTCTCTGTCGTACGCCGAACAGGCCGAATACGGGCAGAGCAGTGGTAGCGGGTCCCAGACATGCAGGCTGGGGTAGTCCCGTTGCAACTGCGCCAGTAGTTGCAACTGCGGCGCGCGCAGTTTCGCAATCTGGGCGCGCTCGACCGTCAGGCCGGGAGCGCATACCGGGTTCATGTGGTTGAACCCGTCCGAGCAGCGGTTGGGCGGTGCCTTGAACAGCGGCTTGGGCGCATCGATGAGGATTTGCGCCTGGGTTGCTGCAAGCCGCGTCAGCATGGCCCGCGCGGAGATATCCGCCTGTGTTGTATCCACCTCGGCCAATGCCTGCGCCCAGGCAGCCTGCTCCCCGGCCTGCCAATCACGCCCGGCAAGTTCGGGCATGCGCAGCGAGGCCAGCCACACGATATCCCCCGGGTTGGCCCGCGCTTCGATGTCCGCCAGCGCCGCTTCACGCTCTGCGTCGCAGTCTTCGGGATCGGCACCGATCAGGCTCACCACAGCACAGCCGCCGTGCTCGTATTCCCGGACTTGCACCCCTAGGCGCAGCTCCACCAGCTTGAGCAGGGTGCGATAGGCCGCAGTATGGGAGTCGCCCAGCACGAACAGCTGCCGGCCCTCGATCTCGGGGTCGTCCACGGGCTCGACGGTCTCGCGAGGATAGTGCTTGTAGGCGTGCCACAGGTAGCTGTCGCGGGTCTGGCTGAGCGATATCGCCGCGGTATTGTCGGTGATCCACAGAGCCGCCAGCCACGTCATGCCCACTGCCACGAGGCTGGCGCTGATCGTGACCCAAGCGTTGCGCTGCAGCATTGAACGCCCTGCGCGAATCGGGGTTTCGATCCAGTGATAGGAGCCTGCCGCCATCGCCAGTACGATAAAGGGATAGAGCACCTGCGCCTCCAGCAGCTCCAGGCCGGTAGTCCAGCGCAGGAACACCGCCACCGGCCAGTGCCACAGGTACAGCGAATAGGACAGCCGACCGACGTACACCAGGGGCGGCGATTGCAGCAGTGTATGCAGCGGCGACCGGCAGCTCGCGGGTTGGAGGGTTACGGCGGCGATCAGCAGCAAGGTGCCACTGACGGTCACCAACGCCCACGGGAAGGGGAACAACTTGCGCTCGGCGTATACGAAGCCCAGCGTCACCAGCCCCATGCCGGCCATCAATAGCACCTGTGCCAGCCAGCCGCCGCGAACGGTGAGCGTTTTGTTGCCCAGCGCCTGAAACAGCAGCGCTCCGGCGGCCAGCTCCCAGAACCGACTGGGCAACAGGTAGAACGCCGACAGCGGATCGGTAGCGGTTTGCACGCCACTGACGATCAACGATGCCAGCGCAAGGGCCGGCAGCAGCGCCCAGGCAAACTTCAGATGCGTCCTACAACGGCGGTACAAAAAATAAATCGCCGGAAGCAGCAGGTAGAACTGTTCTTCCACCCCCAGCGACCAGGTATGCAAGAAGGGGTTGAGCTCGGCGCGGGGCGAAAAGTACGGGTTGGCGTTCCCCGCCAGGGTGAAATTGCTCAAGCCAATGATGGCCGCCAGTCCGGTCTGGTCGTTTTGATTGCTCAGCCACACCTGCGGCACGAACACCGCCGCCACTACGAAGCTGACCAGCAGCACCACCAGCAACGCCGGCAGGATGCGCAGCAGGCGACGGCGGTAGAAATCCAGCAGATACGCGCCAAACCCGAGGTGCGTGCGCTCGGCGAGGGCGCGGGTGATCACGTAGCCGGAGATGACGAAGAACATGTCGACCCCGGTAAAGCCGCCCGGTAGCAGGTCGAGGAAGTCGAGATGGAACACGATCACACTCAGCACCGCGATGGCGCGCAGGCCGTCGATGCCGGGCAGGTAGTGAGCGGCGCGCGCCGGCGACGATGGGATCTGGAGCGAGGGGGAATACATGGGCGGCCCGTCTCTTGTGCTTGGAGGGGCAACGACGTTAAAGCAAGAGGCGCGAAGGCGGCAGAGCTATTGGATTGCGGAGTATTTCAACTTTGCTGGCGCAGAGCCGGCCTATGGGAGGGCATGCACTCTGCGCCGCGGCGAGGCTTAGTCGCGGTTCTGCATCCCTGCGTCACGTCGTCTTGGTCGGACGGTCAAATCCGGCCGCTGAATTGGCAGCGGCTGGCGAACGATACCTAGGCAGCCGCAGCCCGACCGCCGATAACTCGTCCCCGCCGCGTATGCATTGCAACCTGTCAGAAGTATCAGGTTCGCCTTCTCTGGCGCTGGTCCACAATGGCGCTCAAAAGGAGGACGACACGTGGATACCTCAAAGAGCTGTTTGCTGCTGGGCGATGCGCGCCAAACCGTAATGGGCACCGCTGGCCCGACAGCCCGGCCGCTTATTGCCCACAGCGCTTACGGATGGCGGCGACCAGCGGCCGGTCTGCCGGCACTAGGGTTCACCGGCCAGCGGGCCGAGGTGTACACGCAGTGGTATCACCTGGGGCACGGGCACCGAGAATACAATCCGGTACTGCGCCGGTTTCATTCGCCGGACAGGGCGTCGCCGTTCGGGGCGGGCGGGGTCAATGCCTATGCTTACTGCCTGGGCGACCCGGTCAACTACCGTGACCCGAGCGGTGCCAGGGTGGATCTTCCAGACTGGATGGCAGACAGCTACGGGCCGTCCATGGCGATAGCCATTAATCTGGTTGGCACAACCACCGTTATATTGAGCGCGCTGACAGCCGAAACACTCACGCCTCTGGCGATAGGCGGCGCATGGGGCGCGGCGATAGGCGGAATTTTAGCGGTGACTGCACTCAGTGTAGGAATGGCCAGGAAAAATGACGGAATCTTGTTACTGGGATATATAGCGTCAGGCGTGAGCCTTGCAGGAGGGGTGGCTCGATTGGGCGTGGCGATCAATCGTTACAGGAAGCTACCCGATCCGGGCCCGAGGGTCCGGCGCAACGCCAGACGGTTGTTCGGCCTGGCGGAAAAGGCAGTGCCGGCATCACCTGTGCCGATACCACGCGCCTCTGATGTTTTACCGGCGACGCCAGCACCATCCGTGCAGACGCCACGCCCGAGCGAATTACCGTATCTAAGCATCTACCCCGATCTGCAAGGAATGAAGCTGCAACTTGAGCGGATGTCAGCTTCTAGCTGGCGCAAGTCTGTTCCAGCGCCACGCCCCCGTACACCTTTACCTGCGGATATGCTCGCCATTCGGGGAAGCTAGAAAATATCGCGCCTACTGCAACGAGTAGGCGCCCTATCTCGTTTTGAACCTACTCGTGCACCGCCACCCCTTTCAAATACGCCGCAGGCTCAGCCCCCAGATTCGCCAGCAGCCGCTCGCTGTACCAATCGATAAAATTCACCACCCCAAACTCATAGGTCTTCGAATATGGCCCCGGCTGATAAGCCGTCGAGTTGATGCCCTGCTGGTTCACTTCCGCCAGGCGGCGGTCCTGGTCGTTGGTCGCATCCCACACCTGGCGCATACGCTCTACGTCGTAGTCCACGCCTTCTACAGCATCCTTGTGCACCAGCCACTTGGTGGTGACGATGGTTTCCTGAGCGCTGATCGGCCACACCGTGAAAACGATGATGTGGTCGCCCATGCAGTGGTTCCACGAGTGCGGCAGGTGCAGGATGCGCATCGAGCCCAGGTCGGGGTTCTTGATGCGGCCCATGAGTTTTTTGCAGCCGACCTGGCCGTCGAGGGTCATGGACACGGTGCCCTTGAGCAGTGGCATGCGCACGATCCGGTTGCGCAGGCCGAAGCTGGCGTGAGCGTAAGGGATCTTCTCGGCTTCCCAGGCGGCGGCGGAAGCGGCTACGTGGTCCTTGAAGGCCTGGTCGGCGCGCGGGTCGGTGACGTCGTCCCATTCGAGCAGGGTTTTCAGCAGCTCGGGGTGCGAGCCGCCGCAGTGGTAGCACTCGCGGTTGTTCTCGAGCACCAGCTTCCAGTTGGCTTTTTCGACCAGGGTGGTTTGCACCGCCACCTTGGTGTTTTCCATGTCGTACGGTTCCATGTAATGGTCGAGGGTACTGAGGAAGTTATCGATGGCTGGCGGGTTTTCGGCCAGGCTGATGAAGATGTAACCCCCGGCAGTCTTCACGTTGACCGGCTTGAGGCCGTATTGCTTCATGTCGAAGTCGGCGCCCATTTCGGTGCCGGCGAACAGCAGGCGGCCGTCGAGCTCGTAGGTCCACTGGTGGTAGCCGCACACCAGCTTGGCGACCTTGCCCTTTTCGGCGGTGCACAGGCGCGAGCCGCGGTGGCGGCAGACGTTGTGGAATGCATGGACTTTGCCTTCGGCACCGCGCACTACGATGATCGGGTTCTTGCCGATCTGCAGGGTGAGGAAATTACCCTTGGTCGGGATTTCGCTGGTCATGCCAGCGATCAGCCATTCCTTGTGGAAGATCTCCTGCATGTCGATCTCGAACAGCCGCTCGTCGTTATAGAACGGTTGCGGCAGCGAGAAGGTGCGCTCGCGGTTCTGCAGCATTTCGGCGGTAGCCTTGCGTGCGGGTTCCAGCGGGTCGCCCAGGCTCAGGGTTGCGGTGACGTCCATCGATCGATCCTCATGGCCATGCGGTGTGGCCGTCGAAAAAAGTGGCTATTACGGTGTACTGCGCAAGGCTGTTGAATGCTGATTGGCTTGCGGTGGAGTGTGCGACTGGTCGCATCATGATCCTTATCCATGGGCGACATGGCCAAATCTGTTCCCGACGCCCTAACCCATGCCTGATGGGGCTGGTCGCCATAAGCATGTGAATGTCGCAGATAGAAAAGTCATTCGTGTGCGGCGCCCCCATTATCGCTTCCATGAAGGCCGACCGTCGGCCGTGGAGATGAGCATGTCCAATCCGTTCCTGAACCCGGTAACTACCCAGACCTGGGCCAATGGTCGACACATTGTCCGTTGCGTCAAAGTCATCCAGGAAACCTGGGACGTGCGCACCTTCTGCTTCATGGCCGACCAGCCGATCATGTTCTTTTTCAAGCCGGGGCAGTTCGTCACCCTGGAGCTGGAAATCGAAGGCCAGCCGATCATGCGCTCGTACACCATCTCGAGCGCGCCGTCGGTGCCTTACAGTTTTTCGGTGACCATCAAGCGTGTGCCGGGCGGCAAGGTCTCCAACTGGCTGCACGACAATCTGCACGAGGGCCAGGAGCTGGCGGTGCACGGGCCGGTGGGCTTGTTCAACGCCATCGACTTTCCGAGCCCGAAGGTGCTGTACCTCAGCGGCGGGGTCGGGATCACGCCGGTGATGTCGATGGCGCGCTGGTTCTACGACACCAACGCCAACGTCGACATGGTGTTCGTGCACAGCGCCCGCTCACCCAAGGACATCATCTACCACCGCGAACTGGAGCACATGGCGTCGCGGATCGATAACTTCAGCCTGCACCTCATTTGCGAGAAGCACGGGCTGGGCGAGCCTTGGGCGGGGTATCGCGGGTATCTGAATCACAAGCTGCTGGAGTTGATCGCGTCGGACTTCATGGAGCGCGAGATCTACTGCTGCGGACCGACGCCCTACATGAATGCGGTGAAGAACCTGCTGCAGAACTGCGGCTACGACATGACCCGCTATCACGAGGAGTCGTTCGGGGCGACGCCGCCCGAAGCCCGTGCCGATGCGGTCGAGCAAGCGGAGCAGGCGGCCGATGCACCGGAGGTGGCACAGGGCGAGTTGCACCAGGTGGAGTTCACCGCCTCGGGCAAGAGCATCCGCGTGGCGCCCGGCGAGACCGTGCATGCGGCGGCGGCCAAGCTCGGGATGATGATCCCCAAGGCCTGCGGCATGGGTATCTGCGGGACCTGCAAGGTACTCAAGCTGGGCGGCGAGGTGGTGATGGACCACAACGGCGGGATCACCGAGGAAGACGAAGCCGAAGGCTACATCCTGTCGTGCTGCAGCGTGCCGAAGGGGGATGTGAGGATCGAGTATTGATCCGGGTCGGTGGTGGGCCCTTCGCGAGCAAGCTTTGCTCCCACAGGGCCAGCCGCGCCGACGAAAGCAGCCGGCGAGCCTGGCACCTGTGGGAGCAAGGCTTGCCTGCGAAGAGGCCGGCAAGCACGGCGATGATCTTCGAGGCTCACCGTCGACTCTCGATTACACCTTGAACCGCGCCACCATCCCGTTCAAGTCCACTGCCAGGCGCGCCAGCTCATTGCTGGCGGCGGTGGTCTGATTGGCACCCGCTGCCGATTGCACCGACAAGTCCCGAATGTTCACCAGGTTGCGGTCCACTTCGCGGGCGACCTGCGCCTGCTCTTCGGCAGCGCTGGCGATCACCAGGTTGCGCTCGTTGATCTGCTGCACCGCACCATTGATGGTATCCAGCGCCAGGCCCGCGCCCTTGGCGATGTTGAGGGTCGATTCGGCCCGCTCGGTGCTGTTGCGCATCGAGCCGACGGCCTTCTCGGTGCCGCCCTGGATGCTGCCGATCATGCGTTCGATCTCGCTGGTCGACTGCTGAGTGCGATGGGCCAGGGCCCGCACTTCATCGGCGACCACGGCGAAACCACGACCGGCTTCACCGGCGCGGGCGGCTTCGATGGCGGCGTTGAGGGCCAGCAGGTTGGTCTGGTCGGCCAAGCCGCGGATCACGTCGAGGACCTTGCCGATATCGCGAGATTCTTCCGCCAGGTTGCCGATCAGCTCCGAAGTGCTCTGCACGTCAGCGCTCATGCGCTCGATGGCACCCACGGTTTCCATGACCAGGTCGCGACCGTCGCCTACCGAATTGGTGGCTTCGCGGGAGGCTTCGGAAGTGCTCACGGCGTTGCGTGCAACTTCTTCCACGGCGCTGGTCATCTCGTTGACCGCCGTGGCGGCCTGTTCGATTTCGTTGTTCTGCTGCACCAGGCCGCGGGCGCTTTCGTCGGTCACGCTGTTCAGCTCTTCGGCGGCCGAGGCCAACTGGGTGGCCGAGCCGGAAATCCGCTGCAGGGTGTCACGCAGCTTGCCCTGCATCTTTTGCATGGCGGTCAGCAGGCGCGCGGCCTCGTCGTTGCCGGTGATGTGGATCGGCCGAGTCAGGTCGCCTTCGGCGATCTCTTCGGCGGCGTTCACGGCCTGATTGATCGGCTGCGTGATGCTGCGGGTCAGCAGCCAGGCGAACAGGAAGGTCATGAACGTGGCGATGGCCAGCATCACCAGCACCAGGGTGAAGGCCGAGGAATATTGGTCGCCGGCGGCCTTGTTGGTATCCGCGGTCTGCTGGGTGTTGATCTTCACCAGCTTGTCGAGCACCACGTTGACCTGCTCGGAGTTGGCAAGCATGTCGGTGTTGAGCATGTTGCGCAGCTCTTCGACCTGTCCGGCGGCGGACAGCGCCTTCATCTTGCTTTCAAGCTGGCGGTACTGGCCCAGCAGGCGCTTGTACTCTTCATAGGTGGCTTGCTCTTCAGGGCCGCCGATCAGTTTTTCATATTTGGCCTGGGCCTTGGCGATCTGCTCGTTGCGCAGGTCGAAAAGCTGTACGGTCTTTTGCTGGATATCCGGCTCGCGGTTGAGCAGCAAGCGGTAGGACAGCACGCGCAGGCGCAGGGTCAGTTGGGTGAAGTCATCCAGGCTGGTAATGCTGGGCAAGCTGTTGGCTTCGATTTCCACACCGGCTGAGCGGATCTTGCTCATCTGGCTGAGGGCGAATACGCCGAGGATGATCATCAGGATGCCGATCAGGGCGAAGCCGAGCAGCGAACGGGCTGCGATATTCATGGAACGTAGAGACATGGGGTAATACCGGGGGGAGAGGCGATCCGTGCGAAGTAAGAGAAAGCAATGACAGGGCTATCGTCAGGAAGGGGCAACTCTTGAGGCGTGTCAGCTGAACGGCGCCATTATTTTGCAATTACCCATTGGTCTGACGTTGACGCCCTTGGGGAACCCAAAGGGCACAGTCGAGTCCATGGGGCGGCTTCTTATTTCGGTGTCGCTGAAATTACCTGTCACTAAATTCATCAGTAAAACGGTGGTTTGCCTGGCCTGAAAAGGCCTTTTTCCTTATCGTGTGCCACCCATTAATTCTAGAGAAATCAAAATGTTGGAATCATCTCTCAGTCAACTCGAAACCTTGGTCGGCGAACTCGTCGAGCAAAACCGCCAACTCCAAGCGAGCAACAGCCAATTGGCCACTGAACTGCGTTCCAGCCAGGACGAAAACGAGACGCTGCAGCTTAATCTGCTCGAACAGGAAGAGAAGCACGGCAGCACTGCGGCGCGTATCCAGGCGCTGGTCGAGCGGGCGAGCGCGGTCAACGCATGAGTGGCGCGGCAGAGACGGTCAAGGTTGTTTCAATCCTCGGCAACGACTACTCGATCAAGGCGCCCGCCGTTGAGGCCCAGGCGATCGTCGATGCCGCCGAACTGCTCAAGGCCACCCTGGCCGACACCAAGCGTAAATACCCAACGCTGGTGGGCGATAAATTGCTGGTGCTGACGGCGATGAACCTGTGCTCCAGGCAACTGGAGCTGCAGCGGGATCACGCCGCGGCGTTGTTGCGCTATCAGGCGCAGGTGGATGCCACCGTCGAGGCCGTGGCGCGCACGCTGGAACGGGACTGATGCGCCGGGCATTCGCGCTTGCCCTGCTTGATACAAGCCTGTACGGCTGATCCGGCTCCTGCCGGGTCTCCCCTGCGCCCTCACGCGGCGTTCGATCTGATCACTCCTGCTCGCCGCTCTTGAGGCAGGCGCCTGGATGATGCATACGGTGCGACTCCCGCTGCGCGTGTTCAACTAATCAACATGCATCTCCCGCTGTTCGCTACCCTCCGTCACATTGAACCGATACACCCGCCCCGGCACTTTATCGAACGCGAATGTCTTGCCGGGCATCACATGATGCAGGCGGGTGGCCTCGCAGTTGCGTTCATCGCTGGCCGAACAATCACGAAAATGATCGAGCATCAGGGTGCTGTTGCCCGCGTTGTGGACGCTGTAGCGCGTTGCGGTTTGCTCGATGCGCGTGTCGAACTGGGTGTTGGTGGGGCGCACGAAAAAGATCGCACCGTAGCTGGCCATGACGTTGACGCCGGCGCTCATGCTGGCCTTGTAGGCTTCGCGCTCTTCGGCCGATACCGCGAACTGATCTTCCTTCTCCGGGATCACCGGCACATACCTCACTCGAAAATAGCGCTCGCGATCGCGCTCGCCCATGTACAGCAGGCGGGTCGCCTGCATGCCGTTGACCGGGATGATCAACCGCGCCGGGCTGGCGACCAGGCCTTTGCGTTGTTGGGCGGGGCCATCGATGGTGAGGGGCACCTCTGTGCGGGAGCCATCGGCGGCGTAGTGGATCTCGGCGATGTTGACCCTGACGAACGCCGTGCTGTCACCGCTGTTGTAGATACGCTTGAGGTAGGTGGATTGCGCGCCATCGAGATAATCGAAAATGTTCCCGATGTTGATATTGGGTGCAGCTTGGGTGGTGACCGCCAAGGCGCTCAGGAGCGCGGCGAAAGCGAACTTGTACATGATCGAATGCTCTGGATGGGTGCAGGGGGGTCAAACCTGGGTGGGGTGGCTGGCATCGCCTTCGATGCGCTTGAAGTGCAGGACGCGCCCGGGGGTTCTCTCGAAACGGGTGGTCTTGCCCGGCATCACATGTTGCAAGCGGCTGGGGTCGCAGACCGGCTCGTCGCCCGCCGAGCACTCCTTCAAGTCCTCCAGCACGACGGTGCTGTTGCCCGCATTGGTCAGGCTGTAGTGCGTGTCGGTTTGCTCGATGCGTGTGTCGAAGCGGGTATGCGTGGGCCGCACGATGAAGATCGCGCCGTAGCCTGTGAGGACGTTGATGCCAGTCTCCACAGCCGCTTTGTAGGCCTGTCGCTCATCCTCGGGCACCGCGAACTGGTCGTCCTTTTCGGGCACCACCGGGATGTAGCGCACGCGGTAGTAACGTTCCCGATCACGCTCGCCCTGAAACAACAGCCGTGTGGCTTGCATGCCCTTGGGCGGGATGATCAACCGCGAGGGGGTGGCGATCAGGCCCCGGCGCTGGCCATCAGGCGCGCTGTGCAGGGGTGTTTCCAGGGGGCCGTCTGCGCCGTAGGTGATTTCATACAGGTCGACCCGTACGAAGGCGGTGCTGTCGCCACTGTTGCTGATGCGCTTGCGGTAGCTGGACTGGGCGCCGTCCAGGTAGTCATAGACCGTGCCGATATAAATGTCGGGCGCGGCGGTGGCCGACAGGCTGAGGGCTCCCAGCAGGGCGGCGAGGATGAATTTATACATGGCACGGATCCATTGTTTGACTGGCGAGCATCAGGGTATGAGGAACGAATCCCACACTACCGTGACGTTGCCGGAGTAGGTGGTGTCGGGGTACGTCAGCATGTCGTTGACATCGCTGCGGGCGACTTCGAAGTGCAGATTGCCGGTCTGGTCAGCCACGTAACGGCTCGCCAGGGCAGTGACGTCATCGATGGTGGAGAGCAGCTTCCTGCTGACCGGGCCTCCGGTCAGTTCGTGCATGCCGGCGGGGAGGGTGATGCGCGTTTCCACGGGGACCCGGTGGCCGGCCGGATTGGCGATGGCGCAGTTGCCGCCCATCAGGTACTGGCACTCGATACGCATTTTCACCGGCCCGGAGCTGGTGAACTGGAACGGTTGGTCGCGAATGATCCGTTCGGGGCGTCGGCCACCGTTAAGCCAGGGGATCCAGCCGCCCTCGGGTTCGAGGGCCAGGCGGTCGGCGCCGGGCGGGAATACGGCGCGCAGGTGGTGGGAAACGGTGAGGGTTATTTTGATATTGAGGTTGGGGTCGTATGGGAGCAAGTTGTCGCCGAAATCGAAGTCAGCCCCTGGGCCGAGGGTGTACAAATAATCGGCTTCCCAGATACCCGCTGCCATGTTCAGCGGCGTCGGAGTGCGTATTTCATACATCAGCTCCAAAGCGTAGATGTGGAGTTGGTCCAAATCGAACGCAGTCTGTTTCGCACATTCAGCGACTACGGGCATTTGCCAGAAGAATCGGATGGTAGTGTCTCCGTCGACGCGGTGCAGTCGGCTGGTGCAGGGCGAGGGCGGGACTTCCAGCCCCCCACCGTTCCATAAAGCGCTGTGAGCAGCCGTCACGTCAGGAATACCGGTCGCGAAGGTCGCGTTAGGCGCGATCCTGAGTTCTCCGCCAAAACTGGTGAATCGCAGCTGCACAGTGCTCGTTTGGCCTGTGGTCGCATGCTGCACTGTGATATCACGCCAATCGGCCGGGAGTTTGATGAAGAAACTTTGTCGGGGATCAGGATTATTAGCGATGATTGGTGTTTGATTCGCGAAGCGTCCAGGGAAGGTGATACTGACATTCCCGTCACAAATGGCGGGCATGGTCCCGCACAGGTAGCCCGGCGCCGAGGTGTTGGTAAACACATTGTTGGTGGGATCGGCCAGCGAAGGCACGAACTCTGCGGTAATCCTTGCGTTAAATGCCATAGCCGACTCAGCTGCCATCAACACGCAACCCAGCCCCAAGGCTTGCACCCAACCTTTGAAAAATTCAGTAGTCACTTCAAATATTCCTGTGTTTTAACCCGCGGTCTCGACCGCCGGGGTTGCGGCGGCCACTTCGGCCGTCACGCAACGCAAATCACCCACCATCAGCACGTCGTTCTCACGGTTCAGCTGGGTTGGGTCCAAGGTAAAGGCGCACACGCGCTGGTCGTTCTTGCGTACTTCAAGCGTGGGCGTGCCTTCGCTCATCTCCAGGGAGAAGAAGCCGTCCACCTCGGTGACGCTGCGGCTGGCGTGGTTGACGATGTGCTGGCCTTTCATGGGGCGGCCGTTGGCATCGAGCAGGCGGCCGAGCACGGTCATGGTCTTCATCACCCGCACTTTGCTGTAAGCCACGCCGCCTTTGTTGAGGTGGTAGCGGGCGCGGGGCGGCTGGATGTTGGCGGCGGGGGCATGGTTGCCCTGGAAGTCGAACTGCACGGTGCTGTCGCGGTAGGCCGACACCGGTACGAAATTGCGCCCCGGCTTGAGGATCGTGCCGGTGCCGCTGAGGTCGTCGGCGCGCAGGGTGATGGTGTCCAGGTCGGATTCGACGTCGATGATCATTCCGGCCTGCTGCTGCGTGCTGCTGCCGGTGAGGGCGACCTTGCCGCCACCCACCACCAGGTTGCTGGTGAGGTTAAGTGCGCCGGTGAGCGCGTTGTTGTAGGACGAGCGCTGCAAGAACACGTCGCCTTCGGCCAGTGGTGTGTGGAAACGCCCGGAGCCGCTGAGGCCGATGCCGTAGGTGTCGGTGGTGGCCGTGGCCGAGACGCTGGTCAGCGGGCCGCTTTGCAGTTGCTGCTGGTAGCCGATGCTGGCGTTGCGATCGCTGTTGCCTTCGCGGTCGGTGCGGGTGCCGAGGCTGGCGTTGAGGCTTTTGCCCTGGCCGCCGACAGCCAGGGTGACACGCAGGTCGACGCCGCGGTTGCGCTCGTTACCACTGCTGATGCTGGCTGGGCGATCAAAGACCGAGAGTTGCCAGGTGGCGGCGTTGCCGAACAGGCGGCCGTGGCGCAGCCAGCTGAGGTCGATGGCCGAGCCCTGGATCTGGCCCTGCGTGTAGGAGTAGCGGGCGTTGAGGCTGTGGGTCGAGCTGAGGCGATGGTTGAGCGCCAGCGATGAATTGCTGACCGGGCCGTTGTAGAGATAACGCTGGCGCACCTGGGTGCCATCGATGAGGGTCTCGTAAGTATTGCGGTTGTCGAGCCAGCTGCGGTTGTGACTGGCGATCAGGTTGCCGCTGCCGTAGTTGTGCAGGGCCTGCACGTCCATGCCGGTGCCGTGGTCCTGAGTCTTATAGAGGTTGGCGTACAGGTTGGAAGCGCTGCCTACGCCTAGGTCGAGGGAGGTGCCCAGCTGATTGCGTGCCTTGACCTGACGGGCCGACAGCCCGACCACGGCGCGTGGATGGAGCAGGTAGTTGACGGCCGCACCTGCGGTGGTGCCAGCATCGGGTTGTGGGTCCCAGCTGCTGAGCAGTTGCGTTTCGCGGCCCAGAAAGGTGTTGAAGCGCCAGCGCTGGTCGGGGTTGCGCCAGTTGTTGGGTTTGTACACCAGCTCGTCGGTGCGGGATGTCTCTTGGCCGTCTTCGAGCAAACGCACTTCGACGTCGTAGATGCCGCCGGGCAATGGCCGGGTGTCGAGGGTCTGCAGGCCGGGTTGCACTTGCTGGGTGTTGATCAGCACGCCGTCGCGATAGATCTCGACCACGGCTTCGCGGTTGGCGGTGACGTACAGCGGATACACCGCGGCCTTGGTGCCTTCGACGGCGAGGCTGTCGGAACTGCCCAGCATGACGCCCATGACTGTGTCGGGGCTGGCGCCAAAGGTGCGCGGCTGGCGGCTCAGGCCTTCGGCGGTGGGCATGAAATAACCCAAGCGCACGAAGCTGCCTTTGCGTTCGGTCTGGGTGTGGAGTTCATGCAGGGCGTATTGGGTCTGGCCGTATTGGCCGCCGGTCCTGTTGGCCTGCATGTTGGCGGTCTGCGTCCAGTTGCCGAGGCTGGCGATGGCTTGCAGGCCATAGCGGCCACCCATGTCCTGATCCTGGCCGCCGGAGAGGTTCAGCTGGTTGCGCAGCATCACGCCGGTGCTGCCCTGTTCGGGCAGGTGGTAGAACTGCGACTCGGCGGTGGCGCGTTCGACGTTGCGGGTCACCAGGGCCAGTTCGGAGTTTTGCAGGCTGTAGTGCACCGCGAGCAGGCCGTTGTCGCAAGCGGTTTGACAGGCACCCAGGGCGACGCCTTGTTGCAGCCGGGCGCGCCAGAGGTCGCGCTCGGCGGGGCCGATGTCGCTGTCGCGGGTGTCGGTGAAGTCGAGCAGGGTCACGTGGTCATCGCGGGACAGCACCACCATGGCTTCACCGAGTTCCTTGTTGTCCAGCACGATGCGCACGGCCAGCGGTACGTCGAAAAAGTGTTCTTGAAATTCTTGTGGCAAGCCTTTCGCCTGTGCCAGCAGACTCGGTTGCGCAGCGGGCGGTTCTGATGCGGCGACGGGCATGCCCACGCAGGCGATCAGGGCTATCGCGCTGGCGAGCGGCGTCATACGGAACATGGCAAATCCTTGGCGGGTGTGGTCTAGCGCGTTGCCCCGCGACGACGACACGGTTGCGGGGGCAACGAGGGGTTCAGCTCAGAGCGGGTGCGTCATTGAGGAATGACGCGATCAAGGAACCAGGACAGCGTCGAAGGCCAGGTTGACGTTGCCCACGTAGGTGCCTTCCTTGTAGCCACCGGTGGTGGGCTTGACCGGATCGATGTCCAGGTAAACCGTCGGCGACAGGGCAGCCTCGGCTTTGGTCAGCACGGCTACAGGGGTGGTGGTGAGGGCGACACCATTGAACTTGACGCTCAGGTCGATGGTTTCGGTGGCGCTGCTCAGGGCGGGCAGATCCAGTACCGAGGCTTCGATGCTGCCAGCGGTGTGCTTGGCGTAGAAGGCGGCGCGCAGGGATTCGAGGGATTCGGCGCCGGGGTTCCACTTCAGGTTGTTGACCTTGGAGGTCAGGTCCGGATCGACTGGCTGTACCATGAACGAGGACGACGGCACGCTGGCTTCAAGCTGGATGGTGTGGCGGACCTGTGCGGCCTGACTGCTTACGGAGGCGGCGAGTGCCGCGATGGCGAGGGGAGCAAGGACAGCATTTTTGATCAAAGACATGGAATTTCCCTTTGGTGTGGACAAACTTGAACGGTCCCAAACCCTTACAGCACGTGGCCTGTAGCGGTTTCGACGGTGCGGACTTTAAGGTGAATTCCGAGGGGGAAATATAGGACAAGTCTTAAAATGAAGCGCGCTAATGTTTTTTGTCGCGGTAACTTTTTACGAAGCTAAATACCCCTCGTTTTAAGGGGCAGACTGGCGGTCGATGGATTGTCCTGACTATTACAAGTATTTGTATACAATCGGCACGACAGTTGCAGGCTCCCAGATACACACTTTGGGGGTTCTCCATGCAGTTCTGGCGACGCAGTATCCAGTGGCAGCTGATCTTGAGCATGGGCACTGCCCTGCTGGTCAGTATTTTGATCGTGGTCGGCATCTATACCGTGGTGGTCAACCGCCTGGCGCAGACCTATCTGCTCGAGACGGCCATGCCGGCCAGCATCGAGGCGATGCGCAACGACATTGAGCGGATTCTGGTGCGCCCACTCACCGCCGCCGAGGACATCGCCAGCAACACCATGGTGCGCCAGTGGCTGGCCGAGGGCGAAAACGGTGCTCAGGTGCCGCAGTTTGCGGGCTATCTGGATGGCGTGCGGGCGCAGCACAAGGCATTCACTGCGCTGATCGGGTCGGCGGCGACCAGTCGTTATTACACCGAAAAAGGCCTGGACCGGACCCTCAGCCGTACCGAAGCGAAGGACGCCTGGTTCTACGGTTTTCTCGACAGCGGCAAGCCGCGCACCCTTAATATCGATAACGACACGGCCACCGGCGCCTTGACGCTGTTCATCGACCTGCGCGTGGAACAGGCCGGCAAGTTGCTGGGTATCGCGGGGCTGGGTTTGAGCATGGACGAGCTGTCGGGCTTGATCAAAAACTACAGCTTTGGCGAGCGCGGCAAGGTGTATCTGGTGCGCGGTGATGGCTTGATCCAGATTCATCCGCAAACCGATCTGAGCGGCAAGCGTCAGTTGGCGGAGCAGATTGGCGCGCAGGCGGCGCAGTCGGTGCTGGGCAAGTCGGTGCTGAGCACCGCAAAGTTTCAGCGCGGTGGCGAGGACTATCTGGCCTTGAGTCTGCCTTTGCGGGATCTGAACTGGACACTGGTGGCCGAGGTGCCCGAGGCGCAGATCTACGCCCAGGCGCGGCAGGCCATGTGGTTGACCAGTCTGATCGGCCTGGGTGTGGCGCTGGTGTGCTTGCTGTTGGTGGTGTGGCTTGCGCGTAGTCTGGTCAAGCCGATTCGCCAAGTGACCACAGCGTTGGTGGCGATCGGCAGTGGCGGGGGGGATTTGACCCATCGGCTGGATGACAGCCGCGCGGATGAGTTGGGGGATCTGGCGCGGGGTTTCAATCGGTTTTTGGGCAGTCAGCGGGACATGATCGCGGATGTGTTGAGCACCAGCGAGCGCTTGCGCTCGACCGTGGGGCAGGTGGCCCGGGTAGTGGATAACACCGCAGATCGCGCCGGGCGCCAGCAGGAGATGACCGATATGGTTGCCACGGCGGTGCATGAGATGGGGCTGACGGTGCAGGAGATCGCGCAGAACGCCGGCAATGCGGCCAGCGCCTCGCAGTCAGCGCGCGATGAGGCGTTGCAGGCGCGGGAGGTGGTGCGCGGGTCGATCGTGCATATCGAGGGCATGAGCGACGAGATCGGGGTGGCGTCGGCGGCGGTGGGTGAGCTGGCGACCCAGGTGGCGTCGATCGATCAGGTGCTCGCGGTGATCCGCGGGATTTCGGAGCAGACCAATTTGCTGGCCTTGAACGCGGCGATCGAGGCGGCGCGGGCGGGGGAGATGGGCCGTGGCTTTGCGGTGGTGGCGGATGAGGTGCGGACCTTGGCCAAGCGTACGCAGCTGTCGACCGACGAGATTCAGCAGATGATCGCGCGCTTGAAGCAGGGCGCGCAGAACGCCGTGTCGTCAATGCAGACCGGGCAGGCGGCAACCGGCACCGGTGTGCAATCGAGTCAGCGCACCGGGGCGTCGTTGGCGGCGATTACCGAGCAGGTCGAGCGGATCAGCGATATGAACCATCAGGTGGCGACGGCGACCGAAGAGCAATCGGCGGTGACCGAAGAGATCAACCGCAATGTGCAAGGGATTTCCGACCTGGCCCGGGCGACAGCGGGCGAGGTAAGGGATTGCCGCGAGGAGTGTCGAGCGTTGACCGGGTTGGCGGATGATCTGGCGCGGCAGATGGGGGGATTCAGGCTTTAACGCGGGCTCGGATTTTTGTAGATCTACTCTGTAGCGAGGGGGCTTGCCCCGGATTGGGCGTATCAGGCACGAATCGGTGTCTGGGCCGTTTTCGGGGGCAAGCCCCCTCGCTACAGGCGTCGTGCGCGGTGAGCCTGTCACCCGCCTTGCATCACCGCTCGGATGTCCGCCGCCAGGGCGTGAACGCGCGCTTCTTGCGTATCCCACGAGCACATGAACCGCGCGCCACCTTCGCCAATGAAGGTGTAGAACCTCCAGCCCTTACCGCGCAACGCTTCCAGTGCTGCTTCCGACATTTGCAGAAACACCCCATTGGCCTGCACCGGGAACAACAACTCCACGCCGGGGATGTCGGCTGTCAGCTGCTTGAGCAGTTGGGCGCTGGCGTTGGCGTGGCGAGCATGTTTGAGCCAGGCGTCGTTTTCCAGCAGGCCGACCCAGGGTGCCGAGAGGAAGCGCATCTTCGAGGCCAGTTGGCCGGCCTGTTTGCAGCGGTAATCGAAGTCGGTGGCCAGTTCGTGTTTGAAGAACAGGATGGCTTCACCTACCGCCATGCCGTTTTTGGTGCCGCCGAAGCACAGCACGTCGACGCCGGATTGCCAGGTCAGTTCGGCCGGTGTGCAGCCGAGGAAGGCGCAGGCGTTGGCGAAACGGGCGCCGTCCATGTGCAGGTTGAGGCCCAGTTCCTTGCAGGTGGCGCTGATCGCCTTGATCTCGTCGGGGGTGTAGACGCTGCCGCACTCGGTGGCCTGGGTGAGGGTGACCACGCGCGGTTTGGGGTAGTGGATGTCCTGACGCTTGAGGGCCACTTCGCGGATGGCGGCGGGGGTGAGTTTGCCGTCTTCGGTGCGGGCGGTGAGGAGTTTGGAACCGTTGGAGAAGAATTCCGGGGCGCCGCATTCGTCGGTGTCGACATGGGCGGTTTCGGAGCAGATGACGCTGTGGTAGCTCTGGCACAGTGACGACAGGGCCAGGGAGTTGGCCGCAGTGCCGTTGAAGGCGAAGAAGACTTCGCAGTCGGTTTCGAACAATTGGCGGAATTGATCGGCGGCCTTGGCGGTCCATTGATCGTCGCCATAGGCGCGCTCGTGACCGTGGTTGGCGGCTTCCATCGCTGCCCAGGCCTCCGGGCAGATGCCTGAATAGTTGTCGCTGGCAAACTGCTGGCTTTGCTCGTTCATGGCCGGTTCCTTGTGATCGATGATGGGGCACTTTAGCGGGAAATGCGGCGTGTGCGTATCGGTAAATGGTGGTGAAGCCGAGAGCCTCTTCGCGGCCGAACGCGCACCCTTGCTCCCACAAGTGTACGGCTCAGGTGCTGCTTGCACTGTGGGAGCAAGGGTGCGCGTTCGGCGGCGAAGAGGCCGGTACAGCCACACAAACGCCATAGGGAAACCCACATGCAGGCAAATCGCGACACGGCACTGGATGCCCTCAAGTGGCTGGCCATGCTGAGCATGGTGCTCGACCACCTGCGCTACATCGGCGATTCACTGGACCCGCTGTATATCCCCGGTCGCCTGGCGTTCCCGTGGTTTTGCCTGGCGATTGCGGCGCATCAGGCGCGGCGTGATCGAACCGCACCGTTGCCGTGGCGGTACCTGGGCTGGATGCTGGCGTTCACGCTGTTGTCGGAATGGCCGTATCGGCTGTTCGTCGTACCGGCTGAAACACTCAGTGTCATGCCCACCCTGACGCTCGGCCTGCTGGTCGCCAATGCGCTCAGGCAACGCACGCCCTTGGCCCTCGCGCTAGGCGCGCTGGCATTGGGCGTGGCGGCGCGCTGGAGCGACGATTTGATGTTCGGTCTGCCCGGCGTGCTGCTGCCGGCGGTGATGTGGCTGGTCTATAAGCGCCCGCTGGCGTGGCAGATCCTGCCGGGGCTGGTGTGCCTGTTGGCGAACGTGTGGCTCGAACTGCTCGATCAGTCGATGCAGGGCTATTGGGTGGCCATGGCGGGCATCGCCGCCTGCCTGCTGGCGCCGGCGCTGGGCATGTCGCTTTTACGTCAGCGCCTGGCTGTGGCTATCCCGCCTTTGGGCCGTTGGGGCTACGGTTTCTACCCGCTGCACTTCCTCTGCTTGTGGGCGCTGAAGGCCCTGATTCTGGGGCCTGCAGCGTCTTGACAGGGCTCAATCCATCCCGCCACCGACAGCCATGTCGTAAACGCACCTTTGCGTGGCGTGCGTAGGCATCTGAGCCGCACGCGCCAGCCCTACCATCGCATCCATAGGGCGGCCTTCCCGTGGGGGCCGCTGACCTGATGCCACAGGCGCGACGCCGCCGCCGGGAGAACCCTGATGTTCAGCAAACAAGACCAGATCCAAGGTTACGACGACGCCCTGCTGGCGGCCATGAACGCCGAAGAGCAGCGTCAGGAAGATCACATCGAACTGATCGCCTCGGAGAACTACACCAGCAAGCGCGTGATGCAGGCTCAAGGCAGCGGCCTGACCAACAAGTACGCCGAAGGCTACCCTGGCAAGCGTTACTACGGGGGTTGCGAGCATGTCGACAAGGTCGAATTGCTGGCTATCGAGCGCGCCAAGCAGCTGTTCGGTGCCGATTACGCCAACGTCCAGCCGCACTCGGGTTCGCAAGCCAACGCTGCGGTGTACCTCGCCCTGCTGCAGGCCGGTGACACCGTGCTGGGCATGAGCCTGGCCCACGGCGGTCACCTGACCCACGGCGCCAAGGTGAGCTTCTCGGGCAAGCTCTACAACGCCGTGCAGTACGGCATCGATACCGACACCGGGCTGATTGACTACGACGAAGTCGAGCGTCTGGCCGTGGAGCACCAGCCGAAGATGATCATCGCCGGCTTCTCGGCGTATTCGAAAACTCTGGATTTCCCGCGTTTCCGCGAGATCGCCGACAAGGTCGGTGCCTATCTGTTCGTGGACATGGCTCACGTGGCCGGTCTGGTCGCCGCCGGTCTGTACCCCAATCCGTTGCCCTACGCTGACGTGGTCACCACTACCACGCACAAGACCCTGCGCGGCCCCCGTGGCGGCTTGATCCTGGCCAAGGCCAACGAAGAGATCGAGAAAAAGCTCAACTCTGCGGTGTTCCCTGGTGGTCAGGGCGGCCCGCTGATGCATGTGATCGCGGCCAAGGCGGTGTGCTTCAAGGAAGCCCTGGAGCCGAGCTTCAAGGCCTATCAGCAGCAAGTGATCGACAACGCCCAGGCGATGGCTGGCGTGTTTATCGAGCGTGGCTACGATGTAGTGTCCGGCGGCACCGATAACCACCTGTTCCTGGTCAGCCTGATCCGCCAGGGCCTGACCGGCAAAGAGGCCGACGCCGCCCTGGGCCGCGCGCACATTACCGTCAACAAGAACGCCGTACCTAACGATCCACAGTCGCCATTCGTGACCTCGGGCCTGCGCATCGGTACGCCGGCCGTCACCAGCCGTGGCTTCAAGGTCAGCCAATGCGTGGCGCTGGCCGGCTGGATCTGCGACATCCTCGACAACCTGGGCGATGCCGACGTCGAGGCCGATGTGGCCAGGAACGTCACCGCCCTGTGCGCCGACTTCCCGGTTTACCGCTGAGAGCCTGTCTGGAGTAAATGACTATGCAACGCTATTCGGGCTTCGGCCTCTTCAAGCACTCGCTCAGCCATCATGAAAACTGGCAGCGCATGTGGCGCACGCCGACCCCGAAAAAGGTCTACGACGTGGTCATCGTCGGCGGCGGCGGGCACGGCCTGGCCACGGCCTACTATCTGGCCAAGGAGCACGGCATCACCAACGTGGCCGTGGTCGAGAAGGGCTGGCTGGGCGGCGGCAACACCGCGCGCAACACCACCATCGTGCGTTCCAACTACCTGTGGGACGAGTCGGCGTTCCTGTACGAACACGCGATGAAGCTGTGGGAAGGCCTGTCTCAGGACATCAACTACAACGTGATGTTCTCGCAGCGCGGTGTCTACAACCTGTGCCACACCCTGCAGGACATGCGTGACTCCGAGCGTCGGGTCAGCGCCAACCGCCTCAATGGCGTCGATGGCGAACTGCTCAACGGCAAGCAGGTGGCTGAAGAGATTCCGTACCTGGACTGCAGCAAGAACACCCGTTACCCGATCATCGGCGCCACCGTGCAGCGTCGCGGTGGCGTGGCCCGTCACGATGCCGTGGCCTGGGGCTTCGCCCGTGCGGCCGACGCCTTGGGCGTGGACCTGATCCAGCAGACCGAGGTGATCGGTTTTCGCAAGGAAAACGGCGTCTGTATCGGCGTCGAGACCAACAAGGGCTTTATCGGCGCCAAGCGCGTCGGTGTCGTGACAGCCGGTAACTCCGGGCACATGGCCAAGCTGGCGGGCTTCCGTCTGCCGGTTGAATCCCACCCGCTGCAAGCGCTGGTGTCGGAACCGATCAAACCCATCATCGACAGCGTGATCATGTCCAACGCCGTGCACGGTTACATCAGCCAGTCCGACAAGGGCGACCTGGTGATCGGTGCCGGTATCGACGGCTGGGTCGGCTACGGCCAGCGCGGTTCGTACCCGGTGATCGAGCACACCATCCAGGCCATCGTCGAGATGTTCCCGGTGCTCTCGCGGGTGCGCATGAACCGCCAATGGGGCGGCATCGTCGACACCACGCCGGACGCCTGCCCGATCATCTCCAAGACGCCGGTGCCGAACATGTTCTTCAACTGCGGTTGGGGTACCGGCGGTTTCAAGGCCACTCCGGGTTCGGGCAATGTGTTTGCCGCGAGCCTGGCCAAGGGTGAAATGCACCCGCTGGCCAAACCCTTTTCCATCGAGCGCTTCCACAACGGCGCACTGATCGACGAACACGGCGCTGCCGCGGTCGCCCACTAACAGGAGAATCATCCATGTTGCACATCTTCTGTCCTCATTGCGGCGAACTGCGCTCCGAAGAAGAATTCCACGGCTCGGGCCAGGCGCACATTCCGCGTCCGCTGGACCCCGGTGCTTGCACCGATGCCGAGTGGGGCGAGTACATGTTCTTCCGTGACAACCCGCGTGGCCTTCACCACGAGCTGTGGATTCACGCCGCCGGTTGCCGTCAGTACTTCAACGCCACCCGCGACACCGTGACCTACGAGATTCTCGAAACCTATCCGATCGGCACCAGGCCGCAAGTGACTGGCGCAGGAGAGAAAGCATGAGCCAGGTCAATCGCCTGTCCAACGGCGGTCGTATCGATCGCAGCAAGGTCCTGACGTTCACCTTCAACGGCCAGAGCTACAAGGGCTATGAAGGCGACACCCTGGCTGCCGCGTTGCTGGCCAACGGCGTCGACATCATCGGCCGCAGCTTCAAGTACTCGCGGCCACGCGGCATCGTCGCCGCCGGCGCCGAAGAGCCCAATGCGGTGCTGCAGATCGGCGCCACCGAAGCCACCCAGATCCCCAACGTGCGGGCCACTCAGCAGGCGCTGTATCAGGGCCTGGTGGCCACCAGCACCAACGGTTGGCCGAACGTCAACACCGACGTGATGGGCATCCTCGGCAAGGTCGGCGGCAAGCTGATGCCGCCAGGCTTCTACTACAAGACGTTCATGTACCCGCAGTCGTTCTGGATGACGTACGAGAAGTACATCCGCAAAGCCGCGGGCCTGGGCCGTTCGCCGACTGAAGTCGATCCGGACACCTACGACAACTACAACCAGCACTGCGACGTGCTGGTGGTGGGCTCCGGCCCCGCCGGTCTGGCCGCCGCACTGGCCGCTGCGCGCAGCGGTGCACGGGTGATTCTGGCCGACGAGCAGGAAGAGTTCGGCGGCAGCCTGCTGGACACCCGCGAGAGCCTTGACGGCCAGCCGGCGACCGAGTGGGTCGCCAGCGTGATCGCCGAACTGCGCAGCCTGCCCGACGTGGTGCTGCTGCCCCGGGCGACCGTCAACGGTTACCACGACCATAACTTCCTGACCATCCACGAGCGCCTTACCGATCACCTCGGTGACCGCGCGCCGATCGGCCAGGTGCGTCAGCGCCTGCACCGTGTGCGCGCCAAGCGCGTGGTGTTGGCCACCGGCGCCCACGAGCGTCCGCAGGTGTATGGCAACAACGATGTGCCGGGCAACATGCTCGCGGGTGCGGTGTCCACCTACGTCCACCGTTACAGCGTGGCGCCGGGCAAGAAACTGGTGCTCGGCACCAACAACGATTTCGCCTACCGCGTGGTGCTGGACTGGCTCGACGCCGGCCTGCAAGTGGTGGCCGTGGCCGATGCACGCAGCAACCCGCGTGGCGCACTGGTGGAAGAAGCCCGCGCCAAGGGCGTGCGTATTCTCACCTCCAGCGCCGTGATCGAAGCCCGTGGCAGCAAGCACGTGACCGGCGCGCGCATCGCCGCCATCGACGTCGCGCGCTTGCAGGTCACCAGCCCTGGCGAGTGGCTCGATTGCGACCTGATCACCAGCTCCGGCGGCTACAGCCCGGTGGTGCATCTGGCTTCGCACTTGGGCGGCAAGCCGGTGTGGCGTGAAGATATCCTTGGTTTCGTGCCGGGTGATGCACCGCAAAAACGTGTGTGCGTGGGTGGCATCAACGGTGTGTTCGCCTTGGGCGACGCGCTGGCCGATGGCTTTGAAGGGGGCGCCCGCGCTGCCGCCGAAGCGGGCTTCAAGATCGTCGAAGGCACTGTGCCGCAGACCCTTTCGCGCCCTGAAGAAGCCACCGTGGCGCTGTATCAAGTGCCCCACGACAAGCCGACCGCTCGGGCACCCAAGCAGTTCGTCGACTTGCAGAACGACGTCACCGCCGCCGCCATCGAACTGGCGACCCGCGAGGGCTTCGAGTCGGTCGAGCACGTCAAGCGTTACACTGCGCTGGGCTTCGGCACCGATCAGGGCAAGCTGGGCAACATCAACGGCCTGGCCATCGCCGCCCGCAGCCGCGGCATCTCGATCACCGAGATGGGCACCACCATGTTCCGCCCCAACTACACCCCGGTGACCTTCGGCGCCATCGTCGGCCGTCATGCCGGTCACCTGTTCGAACCGGTGCGCTTCACCGCGCTGCACGCCTGGCATGTGGCCAATGGCGCCGAGTTCGAAGACGTCGGCCAGTGGAAACGCCCGTGGTACTTCCCCAAGCGCGGCGAAGACCTGCACGCGGCGGTCGCCCGCGAGTGCAAGGCCGTGCGTGACAGCGTCGGCCTGCTGGACGCTTCGACCCTAGGCAAGATCGACATTCAGGGCCCGGACGCGCGGGAATTCCTCAACCGCATCTATACCAACGCCTGGACCAAACTGGACGTGGGCAAGGCCCGTTACGGCCTGATGTGCAAAGAAGACGGCATGGTGTTCGACGACGGCGTGACCGCCTGCCTGGCCGACAACCACTTTCTGATGACCACCACCACCGGCGGCGCTGCACGCGTGCTGCAGTGGCTGGAAATCTATCAGCAGACCGAATGGCCAGACCTGAAGGTGTACTTCACCTCGGTCACCGACCACTGGGCGACCCTGACCCTGTCGGGCCCCAACAGCCGCAAGCTGCTGAGTGAAGTGACCGACATCGACCTGGACAAGGACGCCTTCCCGTTCATGACCTGGAAGGAAGGCCTGGTGGGCGGTGTACCGGCGCGGGTGTTCCGGATTTCGTTTACCGGCGAATTGTCTTACGAGGTCAACATCCAGGCCGACTACGCCATGGGTGTGCTGGAAAAAATCGTCGCGGCGGGCAAGCAGTACAACCTCACCCCGTACGGCACCGAGACCATGCACGTGCTGCGTGCCGAGAAGGGCTTCATCATCGTCGGCCAGGACACCGACGGCTCGATGACCCCGGACGACTTGAACATGGGCTGGTGTGTAGGCCGTACCAAGCCGTTCTCGTGGATCGGCTGGCGCGGCATGAATCGCGAAGACTGCGTGCGCGAGCAGCGTAAACAGCTGGTCGGCCTCAAGCCGGTGGACGGCAACAAGGTGCTGCCTGAGGGCGCGCAGCTGGTGTTCGACACCCAACAGTCGATCCCGATGAGCATGTGCGGCCACGTGACGTCGAGCTACATGAGCTCGAGCCTGGGGCATTCGTTTGCCTTGGCGGTGGTGAAGGGCGGCTTGAAGCGCATGGGCGAGAAGGTGTTCGCACCGCTGGCCGATGGCACGGTGATCGAGGCGGAGATCTGCTCCTCGGTGTTCATCGATCCGAAGGGTGAGCGGCAGAATATCTGACCGATTGTAGGAGCAAGGCTTGCCCGCGAAGGGGCCCTCGAGAACGCCTTCGCGGGCGAGCCTTGCTCCCACAGTGAGTACACCCGAGATCTCCGACGTACAGCATTCAACGACAGGTGTCCTTATGACCACAGTCAACGTTTACCAACAACGCCCCGCCGAGGGCGTGAAAGTCGAGACACCGCTGCACCATGCCGACCTCGCCAGCCTGGTCGGCAAGGGCCGCAGCAACGCCGGCGTGACGCTGCGCGAGAAAAAACTGCTGGGCCACCTGACCCTGCGCGGCGACGGCCACGATCCCGCCTTTGCCGGCGGTGTTCACAAGGCCCTGGGCCTGGAGCTGCCGTCGGCGCTCAAGGTGGTTTACAACGGCGAAACTTCGCTGCAGTGGCTGGGCCCGGATGAGTGGCTGCTGATCGTGCCGAGCGGTGAAGAACTGGCGGCCGAGCAAAAGCTGCGTGAAGCCCTGGCCGGCCTGCATATCGCAGTGGTCAACGTCAGTGGCGGCCAGACGCTGCTCGAACTGACCGGCGCCAACGTGCGCGAGGTGTTGATGAAGTCCACCAGCTACGACGTGCACCCCAACAACTTCCCGGTGGGCAAGGCGATTGGCACGGTGTTCGCCAAATCGCAGCTAGTGATTCGTCGCGCTGATGAAACGACTTGGGAACTGCTGATCCGCCGCAGCTTCGCCGATTACTGGTGGTTGTGGCTGCAGGATGCTTCGGCCGAGTTCGGGCTGGAAATCAAGGCCTGACCTGGCGGCCCCTTCGCGGGCAAGCCCTGCTCCCACAATGGATTGTCGTACACCTGGGAGCAAGCCCTGCTCCCACAATGGATCGTCGTACACCTGTGGGAGCAAGGCTTGCCCGCGAAGGGGCCGTAAGACCTCCACATAACTGTAGCGAGGGAGCTTGCCCCGATCGGCGGTGTATCAGGCAAATTTTCCGGGGGCAAGCCCCCTCGCTACCATAAAGAGCAAGGACACCCCATGAGCCGCGCCCCCGATACCTGGATCCTCACCGCCGACTGCCCCAGCCTGCTGGGTACGGTGGACGCCGTCACTCGCTACCTGTTCGAGCAGGGCTGCTACGTCACCGAGCACCATTCGTTCGATGACCGCCTTAGCGCGCGTTTCTTCATCCGCGTCGAGTTCCGCCAGCCTGACGGCTTCGACGAGCAAGCCTTCCGCGCCGGCCTCAGCGAGCGCGGCCAGCAGTTCGGCATGGTCTTCGAGCTGACCCCGCCGCAGTTCCGGCCCAAGGTGGTGATCATGGTCTCCAAGGCCGATCACTGCCTCAACGACCTGCTCTATCGCCAGCGCATCAACCAGCTGTCCATGGACGTGGTCGCGGTGGTCTCCAACCATCCCGACCTCGAACCGCTGGCCGCCTGGCACGGTATCCCTTACCACCATTTCCCCCTCGACCCCCACGACAAGCCCGCGCAAGAGCGCAAAGTGCTTGAGGTGATCGAGCAGACCGGCGCCGAGCTGGTGATTCTCGCCCGTTACATGCAAGTGCTGTCGCCCGAGCTGTGCCGCCGCATGGACGGCTGGGCAATCAACATCCATCACTCGTTGCTGCCCGGTTTCAAAGGCGCCAAGCCCTACCATCAGGCCTACAACAAAGGCGTGAAGCTGGTCGGTGCGACCGCGCATTACATCAACAACGACCTCGACGAAGGCCCGATCATCGCCCAGGGCGTGGAAGTTGTGGACCACAGCGCCTACCCTGAAGACCTGATCGCCAAGGGCCGCGACATCGAATGCCAGACCCTGGCGCGTGCGGTGGGGTTTCATATCGAGCGGCGGGTGTTCCTCAATGCCAATCGGACGGTGGTGTTGTAGCAGTTTTATATGTCGTTCATGCCGGCCCCTTCGCGGGCAAGCCTTGCTCCCACAGATGTATGGCGATCCATTGTGGGAGCCGGGCTTGCCCGCGAAGGCGCCCTCACATTCAACACAGCAGCACGGGATCGGCCACTGCCACTAACAACGCGTACCGCCATTCACAGCAGTAGTTCCAAGCAAGCCAGTAACACTCTTTTCCAACAATAATAGAGGTGAACGCATGTCTGATAATCGTGGTGTGGTGTATCTCGGCAACGGCAAGGTCGAGGTGCAATCTATCCCCTTCCCGAAAATGCAGGACCCGCGCGGCAAGCGCATCGAACACGGGGTCATCCTGCGTGTGGTGTCTACCAATATCTGCGGCTCCGACCAGCACATGGTCCGCGGCCGCACCACCGCCCAGGTCGGCCTGGTGCTCGGTCACGAGATCACCGGCGAGGTGCTGGAAGTCGGCCGAGATGTAGAGCACATCAAGGTCGGCGACCTGGTCTCGGTGCCCTTCAACGTTGCCTGTGGCCGCTGCCGCAGCTGCAAGGAACAACACACCGGCGTGTGCCTGACCGTCAACCCGGCTCGGCCGGGCGGTGCCTATGGCTACGTCGACATGGGCGACTGGGTCGGCGGCCAGGCCGAATTCGTGCTGGTGCCTTATGCCGATTTCAACCTGCTCAAACTGCCGGACCGCGACAAGGCCATGGAGAAGATCCGCGACCTGACCTGCCTCTCCGACATCCTCCCCACCGGCTACCACGGCGCAGTCACGGCCGGCGTAGGGCCTGGCAGCAGCGTGTACATCGCCGGTGCCGGCCCGGTCGGCCTCGCGGCGGCTGCCTCGGCACGCTTGCTGGGCGCGGCGGTGGTCATCGTCGGCGACGTCAACCCGGCCCGCTTGGCACACGCCAAGTCCCAGGGCTTCGAGATCGCCGACCTGTCCACCGACACCCCGCTGCACGAGCAGATCGCCGCGCTGCTGGGCGAACCAGAAGTGGACTGCGCCGTTGATGCCGTCGGTTTCGAGGCTCGCGGCCATGGCCATGTCGGCGCCAAGGCCGAAGCCCCGGCCACGGTGCTCAACTCATTGATGGGTGTGGTGCGGGTGGCAGGGAAGATCGGCATCCCCGGTTTGTACGTCACCGAAGACCCGGGCGCTGTCGATGCCGCAGCAAAGCTGGGCAGCCTGAGCATTCGCTTTGGATTGGGCTGGGCGAAATCCCACAGCTTCCACACCGGGCAGACCCCGACCATGAAGTACAACCGCCAGCTGATGCAGGCGATCATGTGGGGGCGGCTCAATATTGCCGAGGTGGTCGGGGTGCAGGTGATCTCGCTGGATCAGGCGCCGCAAGGGTATGGCGAGTTCGATGCGGGGGTGCCGAAGAAGTTTGTGATTGATCCGCATAAGCTTTTTAGCGCTGCGTAAAACATGAGTGAGGGGGGTTGCCCCCGATGAGCGCATACATCGGGGGCATATCAGCGAGAGCGACAGGACCTTTAGGTCGGGTCTGTGCGTATTCCGATCAGGATGTCATTTAGCTCTTTCATCTCTTCATCATTGAAACTCGAGCGCCTTTTTAGTGGTCCCGAATTTGTGTCGCGTGAGGCATTTCCCCCAGGGGTAAAACGCTTCTTCGGGTAACTGAACACGCCGCGATGTTCAACGCCAGCCCCGTCTGTGTAGGTTTTTTCATAGAGAACTACTGTTTTCTTGGAGGGCGCGGGCGCCGATTTGCCTAGGTTTGTAGGAGGGGGGTTGACGATATTGCTTGTTGGAGGTGCATATAGATTGTTGGTGCTCTTACTAAGGTTGTTCGCTAGGGTTTTAATTTTCCCTGGTTGGGTTAAATTGTCTAAAGATTTGGTCTTTTTTGCAGATTTTCCACCGAAATTAAACAGCTTTCTAAGTCCTTTGAGAAATTTGATATGCCCGCTTGGATCTATATAATTTAACGGATCCCCCTCGCAATAGACATATGCATTGATCCCGCCAGCCCCAAACGGACTCAAACTGTCCGGGGTATGAAAACGCTGTATTTCAGCGCTGAAATTTCGATAACCGTTGCCGAGGAGATACCCACCCATAACGGGATCGAACACCTCGCCATTGAATCCAGATGCGGCGGTCACTAAGTTCTGACAATAGCCGAACGGGCTGTACGTCATGCTGTGGTGCCCTGCGTGTAGCACCGAGTTACTCTGATCTGTGGCGAGAAGGCTCTGATTTTTTGCTTCAAGTGCCATGGCGAAATCTCGATAGTGTCAAGGCTCCAGTGTCCAACGCTAATTTGAAAAAGGGTACTCGCAGATCTGATAGGTTCAGTCGAGTTTGATGTGGATGGCACTGGTGGCAGCGCCTGCTCCGAGCGGTTTTGTGGTGATGCCCAGGCGCTGGGTAGTCGAGCGGACTCTGCCTGGAACGAGAGGGCCCGGCGACTAATCATGCACCACGACCGGTTATTTGCCGTGAACGAGGCTTGGGTGCGGCTGGCCGAGGCTCGGATGCTTGCACGTCGACTTACGATTTGATCTTGTCTACACCCTCCTATGTTTCTGTTCTAGCGCTCCCGGATTGTTTTAGTGGCGCTGGAGCTTGTCCATGGCAAATTTTCGCCTGTATTGGAACTCGTCGTTGTACTTGGGCTGCGTTGCGGACTAGTGTTCCAGGGGCGGTTTGGTTTCAACGTAGTCACGGGTGCATGGGTACCGTTGCCAGAAGTGGATCGCCACGGGCGGTTTAGGTTCAACGTAGTCACGGGTGTGTGGGTACCGTTGCCAGAAGTGGATAGCCACGGGCGGTTTAGGTTCAACGTAGTCACGGGTGCATGGGTACCGTTGCCATACGTGGATCGCCATGGGAAGTTCTGAGGGTTGTAAATTGCGGGCGAAACATTCTCCTCGCTACCAAGAATCCTTCGCCAAGGCCTATCAGTATCAGCGCGCGCTGTAATGATTCGTACTTTTGGAGCAGGGTCGGGCATCAAGGTTGGGTGAAGCGTTTTGCTTGGTTTTGGTCTTTTGGGGCTCCTGAAGCGTTTCAGCAGGGTAGCGACGCCTGCATGCCCGCTGGGATCTGTCATATTGATAGGGTCGCTTTTGCAATAAGCATACGCATTAAGCCCACCCTCTCCAAAAGGGCTCAGGTCGTCTGGGCTGTCAAAGCGGTTGAGTGCGGATCTATAGGCACGGTATCCATGACCTAACAAGTAGATCTGGAGTGGCCGCTCTAGCCGTTGGCCATTTAAACCAGGCCAGACCCAGTTATCGCTACAGCGTTGATAGCCAAAAGGACTATAGGCGACAAAGTCGTTATATCCCTCACCTATGACTCCAAGCGTCGTTGCACTTTGATCTGAGGTGAAAAGGACAGGGATCCGCTGCTGTGTGGACATGTCTGAATTTCCAAAGTCGGGAGGTTCCAGTTTCAACGGACTTTCGTGCGAGAGGTACTAGCAAATCTGATAGGTAAGGGTGCCTTATGCACCTTCTCCCTTCTATGGAGCTCGCGCCCCTGCCGTATTAGTCCTGACTCCCTCGTTAACGACACTCAAAGTGGTAGGGTTCGGGCCGTGCTCCGGGTAGCGTGGAGGTGGCAGTCCGGTCTGCCCAGCCCGACCAGAAGCGTTGTACCTGCCGCTGCGAGTTTCATACGGGGGAGGTGCGAATTGTTGAGGTCTACTGTCGTATCTAAGAGGCGCTGGTTGCTGCCATGCTGTGGGCGCCGGAGGCGGGATTTTCGAATAAGCCCCTGGGTATCTCTTGTTGAGGGTCTTGATGGCTTGGGACATGTCCAAGCCTTTATATTCGCCGTCTCGAATCACTGTTTCCAGCTCATGTTGCTTCGAAACTCTATTGGCTCGACGACCTCTGGGGTCTCGCGGGACCTGTGAATACTCGCCTGGCATGAGAGACAAAGATGAAGAAGAAGACGAAGACGAAGACGACCATGCGGAGCCGCCGGATGACGTCGAGGCGCGGCCAATGCTAGACCGTGCAGAACGTTGACCCAAGTACTCGGCAAGTCCCGCGCTATGCACGCTGGAAACGCTAAGGTTGCGTCTCGCGACGCCGCGCCAAGGGACCGCAGCTCTCAATCGCTGCCATGCATTTGAGAGGAGCTGCCAGAAGTGCCCAGTCGGATCCACACGGTTGAGTGGGTCTCCGGCGCCATAACAATAAGCGTTATATCCGCCTGCCCCGAATGGGCTGTAGGCGTCCGGACTATGGAAACGTCGTATCAAAGGATTGAAGGCTCGATAGCCATTGCCCAACAGATAGGTGCGCGTAGCCTGTTCGTAATGTTGTCCATTGAATCCTGTCAGCGCAGCATCTGCCTTGGCGCCATAACCGAATGGGTCATAGGTGATGGTCAGTCTGCGGCCCACACCATGGACGCTGAGTACTGAAGAGGCTTGATCAGTTGCGAATAAAACCGAGGGTGAGGACAGAGCGAGCATGTGGTAACTCCTGAGTATCCATCTATTTTCCTCCCGCGCTTACGGTGTTGGGTACTCGCAGATCTGATAGGTCTCGCCACGTGGTCGCCCCGATTATTACCATCCCCACAACAGTCTTTCGCAATCTCGCAAACGACAATTTGTCGCAGCTACGGTCTTTTTTTGCTATCGTTAAAAAACTAACTAACTGGTTAATACCTTGTTGGGCGTCTGCCTGGATCAGCGTTTGCGGCCCTCAAAGCGCGCATTCCGGTACTGGCAACCGTTCTGAGACCCTCGACGGCCCCTCCCCTGCGAAGGGATGACGGCCGTTGCCTGCACTACCCTTAAACATCCCCCACCCACGTTCATGCGTCAGTAGGATCATGCAACATGACTAAGTCTCACCCCACGGCAACCGCCGCACGCTGGCCCCTGTGGCTCGCCGCGCTCGGCATGCTGGTATTTGGCCTCCCGTTCGCGGGTCTCGGTGGCTACCTCGCCTCTTTGGGCGGTAGCTGGTACTTCTTGCTGGCCGGCCTCGGCATGATCGTTTCGGCCGTGCTGTACGCCCGCAAACGCCTGCTGGGCGCCTGGCTGTTCGCGGCCGTCATGGTGTTGTCGGTGATCTGGGCGCTGGTCGATGCCGGCCTGGTGTTCTGGCCGCAGATCTCGCGCCTGTTCGCCCTGGGTGTGCTCAGCCTGGTCGTCGCGCTGACCTACCCGACCCTGCGCAAGGCCAATGGTCTGGCGGGCGGTCGCGGCGGTTATGCACTGGCCGGCCTGCTGGCGATCGCGGTGGTCGCGGGTGGTTATGGCATGTTCATTCCCCACGCCTCGGTGGCGCCGAACGGCGAGCTGCCGGGCCTGACCAAGGTCGACCCTGCACACGCCCAGAAAAACTGGGAGCACTACGGTAACGATGAAGGTGGCAGCCGCTTCGCCGCGCTCGACCAGATCAACCGCAGCAACGTCGCCAAGCTGGTGCCGGCCTGGACCTTCCACACCGGTGACGTGGCAATCAGCAACGGCAACGGTGCAGAAGACCAGATGACCCCGCTGCAAGTGGGCGACAAGGTGTTCATCTGCACCCCGCACAACAACATCATCGCGCTGGATGCCGATACCGGCAAACAGCTGTGGCAGCACAAGACCGACGCGAAATCGGCCGTGTGGCAGCGTTGCCGTGGACTGGCGTACTTCGATGCCAGCGCCGCGATTGCCGCCCCGACGGATGGCAGCACGCCGGATGCACCGGTGGCCGTGCCCGCTGGCGCCAATTGCACCCGTCGCCTGCTGACCAACACCATCGACGCACGCCTGATCGCCGTTGACGCCGACACCGGCGAGCTGTGCCAGGGCTTCGGCAACAAGGGCGAAATCGACCTGAAAGCCGGCCTGGGCAACGTGCCTGATTCCTACTACCAGCTGTCCTCGGCGCCGTTGATGGCCGGTACCACCGTTGTGGTTGGCGGCCGGGTAGCCGACAACGTGCAGACCGACATGCCTGGCGGCGTGATCCGTGGTTTCGACGTGGTCACTGGCGCCATGCGCTGGGCGTTCGACCCGGGCAACCCTGCAGACAAGCAAGCCCCTGCTGATGGCAAGACCTACGTGCGCAGCACCCCGAACAGCTGGGCGCCGATGTCCTACGATCCGCTGATGAATACCGTGTTCCTGCCGATGGGCAGCTCGTCGACCGACATCTATGGTGTCGAGCGGACCGACCTGAACCACAAATACGGCGCCTCGGTCGTCGCACTGAACGCCACCACCGGCGACCAGAAGTGGGTCTATCAGACCGTTCACAACGACCTATGGGATTTCGACCTGCCGATGCAGCCGACCCTCACCGATTTCGCCAAGCCTGACGGCACCAAGGTTCCGGCCGTGGTGATCGGCACCAAGGCCGGTCAGATCTACGTGCTGGATCGCAAGACCGGTCAGCCATTGACCAAGGTTGAAGAAGTCCCGGTCAAGAAATCCGACATCCCCGGCGAACCGTACTCGCCGACCCAGCCGAAATCGGTGGGCATGCCGCAGATCGGCGCGCAGACCCTGACCGAATCGGACATGTGGGGCGCCACGCCGTTCGACCAGATGCTGTGCCGTATCTCGTTCAAGCAAATGCGCTACGACGGCCTGTACACCGCGCCGGGTACCGACGTGTCGCTGAGCTTCCCAGGCTCGTTGGGTGGCATGAACTGGGGCAGCCTGTCGGTTGATCCGGTGCACGGTTTCATCTTCGTCAACGACATGCGTCTGGGCCTGTGGAGCCAGATGGTGCCGCAGCAAAAAGACGCCAAGGCCTCCTCGGGTGGCGAAGCGATCAACACCGGCATGGGCGCTGTACCGCTCAAGGGCACGCCATACGCCGTCAACAAGAACCGCTTCCTGTCGGTAGCCGGCATTCCATGCCAGGCGCCACCGTTCGGTACGCTGAGCGCGATCGACATGAAGACCCAGAAAATCGCCTGGCAAGTACCCGTAGGTACCGTGCAGGACACCGGCCCGATGGGCATCAAGATGGGCCTGCAACTACCGATTGGCATGCCAACCCTGGGTGGCACGCTGTCGACCCAAGGTGGCCTGGTGTTCATCGCCGGTACTCAGGATTACTACCTGCGCGCCTTCAACACCGCCAACGGTGAAGAGGCCTGGAAGGCCCGTCTGCCCGTGGGCAGCCAGGGCGGCCCGATGACTTTCGTTTCGCCCAAGACCGGCAAGCAATACGTGGTCATCACTGCCGGCGGTGCGCGTCAGTCGCCTGATCGTGGCGACTATGTGATCGCTTACGCGCTGCCTGACAGCAAGTAAGTCGTTCGCGGTACTCGAAACCCGCTGTCGCCTGAAAGGGTGGCAGCGGGTTTTTTGTTTCAGGCGATCAGTCAGCGTGATCTTGCGGGCCTCTTCGCGGGCAAGCCCTCCTCCCACAGGTTTGGGAGCAAGGCTTGCCCGCGAAGGGGCCGTCAGCCATTCACATAATTTTCGACACAATTGCAACATAATCAGCCTTTCACCCTCCAACAGGGCGAATTCGACTTTTGCTGCAAGAGGCTGCCTTTCATGAATACTCCACGTTCCCTGTCCCTCGCCGTGCTGATGGCCCTGGCGTCCAGTTCGGCTTTCGCTTTCAACCTGAACGACGCCGTCAACGCTGCTTCGACCCTTCAGGGCAACAACAAAAGCGACGGCGCAGCAGTGGCGGCGGCCCCGCAGGCGGCGGGGTTGCTGAACACCCTGGGCACCCAGCTCAACGTCACCCCGCAGCAAGCGGTAGGCGGTACCGGCGCCATGCTCGCGCTTGCCAAGAACAAACTCGCCAGCGGCGATTATTCGCAGTTGACCAAGCAGGTGCCGGGCCTCGATTCGCTGTCAGGCGCCAATGCCTTGGGTGGCCTGAACGGCCTGGGTGGGCTGCTGGGCTCGGGCGGCAGCAGCAGTGCCGCCGGCCTGGGCAGTGCGCTTGATAACGTGAAGTCTGCGGCCGACATGAACAGCGCCTTCACCAAATTGGGCATGGACAGCGGTATGGTCGGCCAATTTGCGCCGGTGATTCTGCAGTATTTGGGGCAGCAAGGCGTGGGCGGGACGGTGCTCAAGAGCCTCGGCAGCATCTGGGGCACCGGTAACTGACATGCCGCTTTTTTGATAACTAGCAGTTCTGTATCGATGCCACAAGTTGACAGAACTGCTAGTTGGATTCTCGCCGTAAGTATTGCGTGGTGACGGATGTCCTCTTCACTGGCAGCAATCCAATTGGCCCGCCATCAGTCTCGATTATTGATCATCAACAGGGCTCAAAGCGTGCGCATCGTCGTCGTCCGCCGGACACAAGGTGGATTATCGTCCGGTGACCTATATCAGAAGAGCTTGAGCGTGCCACTTTTACTGAATTCAGTGCTGCTGGATCAGGTAATACGCGCCGTATCTCAAAGCCTTTGTGCGTGTATTGACTTGATCCGCTCGTCCTTGGCTTCCCACAACCCATTCACCCAGCCCTGCACCTTCTCGCGAAACACCGGGTCGCTTTCATAGCACCCTTCGACCAGCCCCCGCTCGATCGGCAGTGCGCGGATATCCACGATCACCTTGCTCACCGAGCCGCACAGCAAATCCCAGAACCCCGGAATCCGCCCATTCGGATACACCACGGTCACGTCCAGCACAGTGTCCAGTTGCTCCCCCAGCGCGGCCAGCACGAAGGCCACGCCGCCGGCCTTGGGCTTTAGCAGATAACGATAGGGCGATTGCTGCTCGTCGTGTTTGGCCTGAGTGAAGCGCGTGCCTTCGAGGTAATTGACGATGGTCACCGGCTGACGCTTGAACAGCGCGCAGGCGGCCTTGGTGATTTTCAGGTCTTCGCCCTTGAGCTGCGGGTGCTTGTCGAGGAAGGCCTTGGTGTAGCGCTTCATGAAGGGGTAGTCCAGCGCCCACCAGGCCAAGCCCAACAGCGGCACCCAGATCAGCTCTTTTTTCAGGAAGAACTTGAAGAACGGCGTGCGCCGGTTGAAGGCCTGGATCAGCGCCGGGATGTCGACCCACGACTGGTGATTGCTGACCACCAGATAGGAGCGGTCGATGTGCAAATGTTCGGCGCCACGGATGTCCCATCGGGTAGGGGTGCACAGGGCGAAGATCAGTTTGTCGACCTCGGCCCAGGTTTCGGCGAACCACATCACCGCCCGCGACGCGTGGTCGCGCCAGCGACCTCTCAACGCCAGTTTGATCACGGCGAAAATCAGCAGAGGGACGATCCAGAACAGCGTATTGAGGAGTAACAGCAGGCTGGCAGTCAGGCCAGTAAGCACGCGACGCATGGCGAAACTCGGGGTCATTGTTTTGGCCGGCAATGATAAGCAGGTCAGGGGCTTACGCCAATTCACCCGGTCGGCTTTAGCTAACTAAATTTTTACTTTTTATTAAAACGGCCACAGGCCATTCTTGCTGGAACCGCGAACCTCTTGGTGATGAGTGGTCTTATGCTGTTACTGCGTTTTGCCAGGCAAGGACGGCCGCGCGCGCCCATCGAGGAAATCCTTAAGTGAAATCGGTTTGTGTCCTGCTGTCGCTCCTGGTATTGCCGATCCTGGCCCTGGCTGGCGAAGACCCCGTACTGTATGGCCGTTACGAATACATCAAATTGCCGGAGATCGGCGAGACGCTCAAAGCCAAGATGGACACCGGCGCGCTGACCTCATCGTTGTCGGCCAGGAACATCCAGCGCTTCGAGCGAGACGGCGAGCAGTGGGTGAGTTTTCAGCTGGGCAGCGACAAGGACGACGCCAAGGTGTACGAGCACCGGCTGGCGCGCGTCGCCAAGGTCAAGAGCCGTATCGAAGAAGATGACGTCCGAGAGGCGGCCGAGGCGGCCGAGCGTCCGGTAATCGAGCTGAGCATGTGCATTGGCGAAGACAAGCAGACGGTCGAGGTCAGCCTGACCGATCGCAGCAACTTCACCTACCCGCTGCTGATCGGAGTCAAGGGGATGCGCGACTTCAACGCGGCGATCAACCCGATGCGGCGCTTTACGGCAGGACAGCCGGACTGCTCCTGACCCGGTGCATAGCCGCTCGTGAGCGGTCGCCTAGTGCTTGTGCGGTGGCATCGGGCCGCGTCGCACCAACAGCCCGCGCAGCCCCAGCCACGCCGGTAGCCCCAGCCCCACCCAGCTCAGCGTGTCCCAAGCGCCATCGCCCAGCAGCGCCGCGAACAACCCGGCGGCGCTCAGCAGCCCTATCGACACCGGCACCTTGAACACCGGCCACAGCCTGGGCTTGCGCTTGCTCATGGCGCCACCTCGAGCTGCGCCGCCGCCCGGCGTCGTACCCACCACAGATATACGCCACTGCCCAGGATAATGATCGTCAAGCCATCCAGCAGTGCCCACAGCACCTGCATCGGCAGCCCGCCGTAGTCACCGAAATGTAATGGCTGCGACAGCCCCATGGCATCCATGTACCAAGGCCGCTCGGCGACCGCAGTGACCTGCAAGGTAGGTGCGTCGATCAGCACCGGGGTCAGCAGGTGCGAGGTCAGGTGCGTGGCGCCTTTGAGGAAAACCGCATAGTGATGCGCGCTGGAAAACCGCGTGCCGGGGAAGGCGATGAAATCGGCGGTCATGCCCGGCGCGGCCTGTTCGGCTATCTCCAGCAAGCGTGTGGCCGGCGCACGCTGCACCAGCGGCGGCGCATCGCGGTAGGGCGCGACCATGGCGCTGAGGCTGTCGTTGCGCCAGGCGGCGATCAGCAGGTCGGCGCAGGCGCTCACCACCCCGGTGACGCCCACCACCAGCGCCCAGGTCAGCGTGACGATGCCCAGCAGATTGTGCAGGTCGAGCCAGCGCACCCGGCTCGACTTGTGCTGGCGCACGGTGGCGAAGTCCAGGCGGCGCATGAAGGGCGCATAGAGCACCACCCCGGAGACGATCGCCAGCACGAACAGCACGCCCATGAACGCCAGCAACAGCTTGCCCGGCAGCCCCGCGTACATGTCCACGTGCAGGCGCAGCATGACCATCATGAAGCCGCCGTTGGCCGACGGCATCGCCAGCGCCTGGCCGGTGCGCGCGTCGAGCATGAAGGTGTGGGACGAGTTGGGCTCGGTGTCGGCCGTGGCGGCGGTGATCGCCATCACGCCTTCAGGGGCGTCGTCATCCCAGCCGAAATACTGCACCACCTCGCCCGGGCGATGGCGCTCGGCGGCCTCGACCAGTTGCTGCAGGTCCAGGTGCGGGGTGCCTGCGGGCAGCGTGGCGAAAGTCGGCTCGTTGCCCAGCAGATGGTCGATCTGATGATGGAAGATCAACGGCAGGCCGGTGAGCGCCAGCAGCAGGAGGAAGAGCGTACAGATCAGGCTGGACCAGGTGTGGATGAAGGACCAGCGACGAATTGTTTTACTGTTCATTTCACAGGTGTCCAGAACGACAAAAGCCGCCCCTGAGGGCGGCTGGTGTGAGGCATCAGGTGATTACCACTTATAGGTGGCGCTGGCGACAACGCTGCGCTGGTCGCCGTAGTAGCAGTAGTAACCGTCGCAGGTGGAGATGTAGTCCTTGTTGAAGACGTTCTTCGCGGTTACACCAAGGGAGGCGCCTTTGAGCTTGCCGGACAGCGCGCCCAGGTCGTAGTGCGCCGAGGCATCGAATACGGTGTAGGCGTCGGCCTTGCCCAGCCAGGTGTTGGCCTGGTCGCCATAGGTGTTGCCAGTGTAGCGGGCGCCCGCGCCGATGCCGAAGCCGTTGAGTACGCCGTTGTGCCAGGTGTAGTCGGTCCACAGGGAGGCTTGTTGGTTAGGCATCAGTTGCAGACGGTTGCCTTTGTTGTCGCCTTTTTGGATGTCGGACTTGGCCAGGGTGTAGGCGGCGATCAACTTGATGTTGTCGGTCAGGTCAGAGATGGCTTCCAGTTCGAGGCCTTTGACTTTGACTTCGCCTTCCTGGCTGGTGATTGGCGTGCCGCTGGCGCTGTCGGTGACGGCGACGTTTTTCTGCGTCAGGTCATACACGGCGGCGGTCAGCAGAGTCTTGGAGCCGGGCGGCTGGTACTTGATACCCATTTCCCACTGCTTGCCCTGGGTCGGCTTGAACGAGCTGGTGGTGGTCATGTCCGCGCCCATGGTCGGCTGGAACGACTCGGCGTAGGACAGGTAAGGCACCACGCCCGAATCGAACACGTAGCTGACGGCCGAGTTCAGGCTGAAGTTGCTGTCTCGCGCGGTGTTGGTGGCATTGTCCTTGTTGAAGAACTTGGTGCCGGTGTGCACCCAATCTTCGCGACCGCCCAGGGTGAAGCGCCATTTGTCCAAGGCCATCTGGTCTTGCAGGTAAACGCCGGTCTGGGTGGTTTTCTGGTCGTAGTCGTAGAACGCAGTGGAGCGCGCAGGGCGAACGGTTGGCGTGGTGGTCACCGGGTCGTTGACGTTGATCGACGAGGCTTTGCCGAAGATCGACAGGTAATTGGTGTTGATGCGCTGCAGGTCGGCTCCCATCAGCAAGGTATGGCTGATATCGCCCGTGTTGAAGTCCGCCTGGAAGTTGTTGTCCAGGGCGAACTGGCTGATGTCTTCGTCGACGTTGGTGCTGCCGCGGCCGAGATTACCGTTGGCGTCCACGGTGTAATTGGGGAGACCCGAAATGTAGGAGTTGACGGTGACGGTCTGGAACGCGAGATCGGACTTGGTGTAGCGCAGGTTCTGGTGGAACTGCCACACGTCGTTGAAACGGTGCTCGAACGCATAGCCCAGCGCGTAGTAGGTGCGGTCGTAGTAGTCGTAGTCAGGATCGCCCAGGTTCTTGTGGTGGGAGATGTCGCCGAACGGGGTCTTGATCTTGGTGCCCTGAATCGGCAGGAACTGGCTGGTGGTGCCGGTATCGTCGCGGGTGAACTGGCTGAGGAAGGTCAGTTTGGTGTCCGGGTCGATGTTCCAGGTCAGGCTGGGGGCGATGTTGTAGCGCTTGTTGTCGACGTGGTCGATCTGGGTGCCACTGTCACGGATCACGCCGCTGATGCCGTAGAGGAAGCGGCCTTCGTCGTCGATCTTGCCGGTGCTGGCGAAATTGATCTGGCGCCAGTTGTCGCTGCCGTACTGCAGGGATATTTCGTGGCTGGTGACGTCGCTCGGGCGCCGGCTGACCATGTCGATCAGGCCGCCGGGAGGCGTCTGGCCGTAAAGCGAAGAGGCCGGGCCGCGCAGCAGGGAGAGGCGGTCCAGGTCCCAGGTTTCCATTTTCGGGTTGGCGTAGGTGCCTTTGGGCAGCGGCAGGCCATCGAGGAACTGGGTCGGCTCGAAGCCGCGTACGCGCATCCAGTCGTAGCGGGTGTCGCTGCCGTAGCTCGCCGAGACGATGCCGGGCATGTATTTGACGGCGTCTTCGAGGGTCTGCACGCCGCGGTCGTCCATCTGCTGGCGGGTGGCCACGGAGATGGAGCGTGGGGTTTCCACCAGTGCGGTGTCGGTCTTGGTCCCGGCCGCAGTACGGGTTGCGACGTAGCCCTCGACGGGCCCCCAGGCGCTTTCCTCGTTTGCGGCCGCATTGATGTCAGTCGACGGCAACGACACCGCCCCCACCGGCGCCGCCACCAAAGTGTAGGTACCGGCGCTGCTCTGCTGCAGCTGCAAGCCCGTGCCGTTCAATGCTGCCTGCAAGGCGCCCACCCCGCTGAATGACCCGCTGACCGGTGCCGAAGTGCGGCCGTTGGCCAGGCTCGGGTCCAGCGCCAGGGTAATACCGGCCTGGCTCGCGATTTGATTCAAGGTGCTGGCCAAGGGGCCGGCCGGCAGGGTGTAGCTGCGCACCGCGCCCTGCTCGGCAGCGTAGGCAACGGTGCCGGCCAACGGCAACGCCATGGCGATGGCAACGGCCAGCAAGCGAGGGCGTAACAGCGCGTTCATAGGGCGGGACATGCAGCAGCTCCTGGAAGGAAATAGGCGATTGCATGTGTGCCGGACGAGATCGAGAAAGTGATAGGGGGGAGGGAAATAATTTTTTTGGCAGGGTTTTTACGGTGTTCTTGTGCCCAGTTGCATCACTACACGTATTTGCAGCTTATTGTTTGGCCACTACCGTCACCCACCACGGCGTGCGCTGTTCGATCTGTACCGGCAAGGTAGTCGGGAGGGCCTTGAGAGCCAGGTTGGTGTCCTTGAGCGGAAAGCTGCCGGTGATGCGCAGGTCGGCGGCGTCGGGGCCGACGCCCAGGTGGCCGCGGCGATAGCGGCCCAGTTCATCGATCAGGTCGGCCAGGCGCACGTTGTCGACCACCAGCATGCCGCGGGTCCAGGCGTCGGCGCCGGGGCGCAGGGCCAGGGTGGCGTCGAGGCCGTCGCGGTGCAGCAGCACTTGTTCGCCTTCGTTGATGATGCGTTCGCCGCCAGCGGCTTGCGCCTGCGCTGCGACCGCAGAGTGCAAGACGCTCAGGCGGGTGCCATGGTCCTCGCGGCGCACCACGAAGCGCGTGCCCAGGGCGCGCATCTGGCCATCGTCGGTGGTGACGATGAACGGGCGCTGATCGTGATATTTGTGCCCGGTCTCGACGAGGATTTCGCCCTCGCGCAGCACGATCAGGCGTTGCTCGGCGCTGAAGCGCACGTCGATGGCGCTATGAGTGTTGAGGTTGATCACCGTGCCGTCGTCCAGTTGCACCACCTTTTGCTCGCCGGTGGCGGTGCGCTGGTCGGCCAGCCAGTAGCCCAGCGGCGCGGTGCGGTCGTTGGCGATCAACGCGACGGCGATCAGCGCGACCACCCCAGCCAAGCCCCCACCCAAGGTACGCACGCGCCGGCGGCTGCCCTCGCGCGATTGCAGCAGGGCCTTGCGCACCGGGCCGGTGGCGTTGCTGAAGCGTTGGTCGAGCATGCCCAGTTGCTGCCAGGCGCGGGCGTGCTCTTCATGGGCGGCGAGCCAGCGTATCAGGGCTTCGCGTTCAGGCGCGCTGAGGGGGCCGTCCAGGCGCAGCTGCCAGTTGATGGCGGCATCCAGCACGTGCGCCGAGACCGGAGCGCTGGCGGCATTCACGTCGGCTGGCCGTAGAGTGCCACGTAGCACTGGCGCATGCCTTGGGCGAGGTACTGGCGCACTCGCGGCACCGAGACCCCAAGTTGCTCGGCGATTTCGCCGTGGCTCAGGCCGTCGAGGCGATTGAGCAAGAAGGCGCTGCGGGCTTTGCTGGAGAGTTTGCCGAGCAGTGCGTCGATGGCCTTGAGGTCTTCGAGGATCAACTGGCGGTCTTCGGGGGAGGGCTGTTCGGCCTCCGGCAGGCGCATCAGTTCGGCCAGGTAGGTCTGTTCCAGGGCGGCGCGACGGAAATGGTCGAACAGCAGGCCCTTGGCGATGGCCAGCAAAAACGCCCGAGGTTCGCGCGGGGTGTCCAGGCGCTCGCGGCCCAGCAGGCGCACGAAGGTATCCTGGCTGAGGTCCTCGGCACGCTGCGGGCAGGCGATGCTGCGCTTCAACCAGGCGAGCAGCCAACTGCGGTGGTCGCGGTAAAGCGTACCGATCAACTCGCGCTGAGGGCTCTGGGCAATGGACAAGGCGGTCCCCGGAAACAAAATGTTATAAATAACGAGAATTGTTCGCGATTGTGGCAGGGGGTTCCGGAAGGTGCAATAGGGCTCTGTCGGAAGATTCTGGGCATGCAAGGATCGAGTCGATCACACCGACGGCGCCTGCTGATGCCGGCGCCACTGGTTCAGGCGATCTTCCAGCAGCACGGGGCTGTCGATGCCCTGGCGCCGTGCGTGGCTGAACAGAATCATGCACAGCTCGGCAGTCACCAACGCATCGGCACTGGCGTGATGGCGCTCCTCGACGTGCAGGGCGAAGTGCTCGACCCAGTTGTCGAGGCCCGCCAGGCGCCCGACCTGATCGGGAAACAGCATGGGCGCGATGTCCGCGACGTCGAGCCAGCGATGGGCGGATTTGTAACCGAGGTTTTCCTTGAGAGCCTTGCCCAGCATGTGTTGGTCGAACCAGGCGTGGAAGGCCAGCAGCGGGCTGTCGCCGACGAACTCGAGAAACTCCAGCAGCGCTTCTTTCGGCTCACTGCCGGCGGCCAGCGCGCTGGGGCTCAGGCCATGGATCAACACGCTGGGGGCGGTCTTGTTGCTGCTGTATTGCAAGGTCCGCTCGAAGCCGGCACCCAGGTCGATGGCGCCATCCTCGATCACCACCGCGCCGATGGACAATAGGCAATCGCGGCTCAGGTTCAGGCCGGTGGTTTCGGTATCGACCACCACCCAACGCTGGCGGCGCAGGCTCTGGTCACTCGGTGCGGCCGGAGCGGGTAAGGCCAGCAGGCGGGCTTGCTGTTCGGCGCTCAACAGGGGAGCCGCACGACGAAGCCAACTGGGCAGGCGGGCCAGCAAACTCACAGCTGATACCTCAGGGCCAGGCTGCTTTGCAGGCGCTTGGCCTGGCGCAGCGATTCGCGCAGGATGCGCCGGTCGAGGTCGTTGAGGCTGTCCGGGTCCATGCGGTTGGAGTACGGACGGTTCTCGCGGGCCTGACGCTGGTGCTGCTGCATGCGGCTTTGCTGGATGAACTGATAGGCCTCTTCAAAGGCAGCGCCGTCCAGTGCATCGATGACTTCCTTGAGCACCAGTTGGCGCAGGCGCTCCATGGTGTTGCTGGCGTCGATGCCGTGGGCCAGCGCCAACAGGCGCGCACCCTCGACGAAGGGCGTCAGGCCATCGGCCTTGAGATCCAGGGTGGCGACCCGATCGGCACCGCGGCGCACCAGCACGAACTCGCGGAAACGCCCCACCGGCGGGCGCAGGCGCAGGGCGGTCTCGGCCAGCATGCGCTGGAACAGCTTGTTGTCCGCCACCTGATCGAGCATGCCTTGGCGCAGGCGCGCGCAACCGGTGTCGTCGCCCCACACCGAACGCAGGTCGAAATAGATGCTTGAACTCAGCAAGTGCTCCGGGGTGGCCTCGCGGATGAAGCCGGCAAAGCGCCGCGCCCATTCGACCCGCGACAGGCACAGCTCGGGGTTGCCAGCCATGATGTTGCCGCGGCACAGGGCGAAGCCGCACTGCGCCAGGCGCTGGTTGATCTGCTGCGCCACCGGCAGCAGCAAGGTGCGAAAGGCCGCCGCCTCGGCATCGTCCCGGGCCTCGAAGAGGATGCCGTTGTCCTGATCGCTGTACAGGGTCTGCTCGCGCCGCGCTTCGCTGCCGAAACACAGCCAGGTGAACGGCACGCCGGGATCGCCCATCTCTTCGAGCGTGAGTTCGATGACCCGGCAGGTGGTGTGGTCGTTGAGCTGGGTGATGATGCGGGTAATCTGGGTCGACGAGGCGCCGAACGCCAGCATGCGCTCGACCAGTTGGCTGATCTCTCTGCGAATCGCCACCAGCGCCTCGATCCGGGTGGCGTTGCGGATGGTGCGCGACAGGTGCACCAGGTCGACGCGTTGCAGGGAGAACAGGTCGCGCTCGGAAATCACACCGCACAGCACCCGATCACGAACCAGGCAGATGTGCGCGATATGCCGCTCGGTCATGGCCATGGCCGCGTCGAAGGCGCTGGCTTCCGGGCTCAGGTAGAACGGCTCGGGGATCATGTAGTCGGCGATCGGCTGGGTGAAGTCGCCCGTGCCGTCGGCCACCACCTGGCGCAGGTCGCGCAGGGTAAAAATGCCCCGCGGGAAGCGCAGCTCGTCGATCACCGCGATGCTGCCGACCTGGTGCTCGTTCATCAGCGCCACCGCATCGCGCAGGGGCAGCTGCGGGCCGCAGGTGACCGGGTGCCGCATGGCCAGATCGCCCAGGCGGGTGTTGAGCGAATACTGGGTGCCGAGGGTCTCCACGGCCTGGCGCTGGACCTGCTGGTTGACCTGATCGAGCAGGCTGCTGACCCCGCGCAGGGCGAAGTCGCGAAAGGTGCTCGACAGCGCGAACAGTTTGACGAACGCAGCCTTGTTGAGCTGCAGGCAGAAGGTATCTTCGGCGGCCAGGTGCTCGGTGCGGGTCGCGCGTTCGCCGAGCAGGGCGGCCAGCGGGAAGCATTCGCCGGTGGTGATTTCGAAGGTGGTCTCGGTGCCGCGCCTGGCCGAGTGCGGGCGTTCGCCGACCACGCGGCCCTGCTTGACGATATAGAAGTAGTCAACCGGGCCATCGGCAGGCTTGATGATGCTCTCTTCGGCGGCATAAAAGCACAGTCGGCACTGCTCCACCAGATAGGCCAGGTGCGCGTGTTCCATCTGGTTGAAGGGCGAGAAGCGCTGGAGGAATTGCAGCGTGCCATGGATGTTCTGCTGCACCGCGGTCTTGCCGGCCTTGCTGAAGGCCTCTTCGTCTTTGGTCATGACTGCGGTCGCCTGTGGTGCTTGAGCAGTGGTCGCCAGCGGGTGGCGTTTTTTATAGTTGTACGATGACAGTCTAAAAAAAAAGCTTCTAGAACGCTACGATCCTACGCATCATGCAACACCAGCGCATCGATCCGACAGAGGGTGATGGCGGATTGAGATTGCGCGGGTCTGAAACCAATGCAGTTACCTTTGGCTTTCTGTTTGCCGAGAGACGTATGACCGACCACGATCCTGAGCTGCTGAGCGATGCCGAGCGCGAGGCCCTGAGTGAAGCGATGCTCGCCCCGAGCCTGCCGCCGCTGCGTGCACTGGTGGTGGATGACGATGCCGATTCGCGGGACTTGATGGCGCAGATCCTCGAGCTCCACGATATCGCCTGCGTGACCGCCGGCTGCGCCGAAGAGGCGTTGCGACTGATCACCGACCGCTCCATCGGCCTGCTCATCACCGATCTGCGCATGGGGCCCATGAATGGCCTGGAGCTGATCCGCAAGGTGCGCGAATCGGAGCGGGCGGCATTGCCGATCATCATCATTTCCGGCGACGCCGGGGTGAAGGACGCGATCGCAGCCATGCATTTGAGCGTAGTGGATTTTTTGCTGAAGCCGATCGACGCGTTGAAGCTGGTGAAGCTGGCGCGGCGGGAGTTGGGGTTGTAGGCAGTCTGCAATGGGTATGTTTATTTCACTGGCCTCTTCGCGGGCAAGCCTTGCTCCCACTGAGTAAACAGGTCCAACGGCGTACCTCCGTGGGAGCAAGGCTTGCCCGCGAAGAGGCCGTCAGCCATCACCAAGATCCATTTGACGTGAGTCCCGTGGCTTTGTAGTCTGTATACAGAACACTGTATCTAAACAGGCGCACTGGCCCATGCACAAGATCCCTTCCCAAACGCAACTGGTCGAGCAGGTCTACGAGTCGATCCTCGATGCCATCTGCCAAGGCACCCTGCAGCCCAACGAGCGGGTCACTCAGGAAGGTCTGGCCGAGCAACTGGGCGTGTCGCGCCAGCCAATCCTGCAGGCTTTCCAACTGCTCAAGCGCCAGGGCTTTATCGAAGAATCCGGGCGCAAGGGCGTCATCATCACCCCGCTGGACCCGCAGAAGCTGGTGCAGCTGTATCAGGTGCGGGCCGCCCTCGACGCGCTGGCGGCCCGGGGCGCGGCACGGCGGGTGTACGATCTCGGCCCCGAAACTTGCGAGGCCGAGGGGCACGCCTTGATCGCCGCCGGGCGCCAGGCCGCCGCCGGGCAAGACCTCAACGCCCTGCTGCGCCTGGACATGGCCTTCCACCAGTGGCTCTACCAGCTCTCGGGCAATCCGATGATCGCCGAAACCACTGCGCTGCACTGGCAGCATATCCGCCGCACCATGAGCTCGGTGCTCAAGCACGAGGTGCGCTCCTTCGACAGCGTCTGGGACGAGCACCAGGCCATCTTGCAAGCCGTACTCATTGGCGACGAGGACCGTGCCGGGTTCCTCGCCCAGCAGCATGCCGAAAGCGCAGCCGAACACCTGGCGCGGATTCTGGAGGGCTCGGAACACGCGTCCAAACGCAAGCAGGCCTGATGGCCTGCGCAACACTCCCTGGAGACACTCATGAAGCTGACACAAGAACAAATCGAAGCTTATGAAACCGACGGCTACATCCTCCTCGAAGGGCTGTTCAGCCCGGACGAGGCGGCCGTGATGAAGTCCCGTCTGCCACGTTTGTTCAAGCTCGATCGCGATGAGGTGATCAAGGAAAAAAGCGGCGCCGTGCGCACCGTGTTCGCCGCCCACACCTTTGACGAGGTGTTCGCCCGCGTGGCCCGCCATCCCCGGCTCATCGATCCGGCGCGACAATTGCTCGGCAGCGACGTGTACATGCACCAGTTCAAGGTCAATGCCAAGGCCGCGTTCAACGGCGACGTGTGGCAATGGCACCAGGATTTCGGCACCTGGCACGAGGACGACGGCATGCCCGAGGCGCGGGCCATGAACGTCGCGGTGTTCCTCGACGAGGTCAACGAATTCAACGGCCCGCTGATGTTCATTCCGCGCTCCCACAAACGCGGGCGCATCGAGGCCAGCCACGACCGCAGCACCACCAGTTATCCGCTGTGGACGCTGGATAACGCCAAGGTCGCCGAGCTGGTGGCCGAAGGCGGCATCGTCGCGCCCAAAGGTCGGGCGGGTACCGTGCTGATTTTCCAGAGCACGCTGGTGCATGCCTCGTCGCCAAATCTGTCGCCTTGGGATCGCAACACCCTGTACGTGACCACCAACTCGGTGGACAACGCCATCACTCGCTTCAAGCGCCCGGACTTTATCGCCCATCGCGACTTCACGCCGATCGAAACGCTAGACGATCACTGCCTCGCCGGTTTCGACCAGGCGGTGGCCTGATGAGCCCGCGCATGCACGGCAAGACCGTGATCGTCACCGGCGCCGGGGCCATTGCCGACGGCATGAGCAATGGTCGCGCTGCCGCGTTGCTGTATGCCCGTGAAGGCGCGCGGGTGCTGGCGGTGGACCGCAATCTGGCCAGCGCCGAGCAGACGTGCGCGATGATCCGCGAGGAAGGCGGGCAGTGCGAAGCCCATGCCACCGATGTCGCGCACAGCGCCGAGGTGCAGTGCATGGTGGCTGCGGCCATGGACTATTTCGGCCGCATCGATGTGCTGCACAACAACGTCGGCATCGCCGAAACCGGTGGCCCGGTAGAGGCCAGCGAGGAGAGCTGGAATCGCCTGGTGGCGGTCAATCAGACCAGTTTGTTCCTGACCTGCAAGTTCACCTTGCCGGTCATGGAGCAGCAGCGCAGCGGCGTGATCGTCAATATCGCCTCGGTGGCGGCGCAGCGTTGGCTGGGCTTTCCTTATGTGGCCTATACCGCGACCAAGGCGGCGGTGATTGCCCTGACCCAGAATGTCGCCGCGCAATATGCGGCGGCGGGAATTCGCGCCAATTGCGTGTCGCCCGGGTTGATGGACACGCCGATGGTGCGCGCGTCGCTGACCGCAAGTTACGGCGGCAATATCGACAGCATGCTCGATACCCGCCATTCGCAATGCCCGATGGGCTTTATGGGCGATGCCTGGGATGTGGCCAATGCGGCGCTGTTTTTAGCGTCGGATCAGGCGCGGTATATCACCGGGATCAATCTGGTGGTGGATGGGGGGCTGATGCTCAAGTGTGCCTGATGGATCTTCATTGATAGTGAGGGCGCTTTCGCGGGCAAGCCTTGCTCCCACAGGTGTACGACTCTGTGGGAGCAAGGCTTGCCCGCGAAGACGTCAGTCCAACCAACATCAAATTCTCAGTAGTAAGGAACCCCTTGGATGCTGGCCATCTTCAACGTCGCTTTCCCCGTATTTGGCCTGATTTTCGTCGGCTTCTGGTGGTGGATGGGGGGCTGATGCTCAAGTGTGCCTGATGGATCTTCATTGATAGTGAGGGCGCTTTCGCGGGCAAGCCTTGCTCCCACAGGTGTACGACTCTGTGGGAGCAAGGCTTGCCCGCGAAGGCGTCAGTCCAACCAACATCAAATTCACAGCAGTAAGGAGCCCCCCTGGATGCTGGCCATCTTCAACGTCGCTTTCCCCGTATTCGGCCTGATTTTCGTCGGCTTCTTCTGTCGCAAGCGCAATATCCTGGGGCCCAACGCCTCCAGTGAACTGAACCGTTTCGTGATCTTTCTGGGCCTGCCGTCGCTGCTGTTCGAGTCGATGTCACGCCTGGCGTCGGTGCAGTCCCTCAATCTCGGCTATATCGCTGCATTCGGCCTCGGCATGGCCGGGGTATTTGGGCTCACCTTGTGGATAAGGCTGCGCAGCCGGGCGCACTTCATCGATGCGACCATCGACGCCTTGGGTGCGGCCTATCCCAACTCCGGGTTCCTGGGCATTCCGTTATGCCTGCTGACGTTCGGCGATCAGAGCATGCCGCCGGCGGTGATCGGCACCTTGATGACCGCCTGCCTGCTGTTCGCCGTAGCGATCATCATGATCGAGAGCTATCGCCAGGCCGAAAAACACCTGGGCCGCACGCTGCTCAAGGTGGGGGGCTCATTGCTGCGCAACCCGGTGATGCTGGCGCCGCTCTTCGGTGCGCTGGTGGCCGCCAGCGGCTGGCAGATGCCCAGTGGCCTGCGGCAGTTGTTCCAGTTTCTGGGGGCGGCGGCGGGGCCCTGCGCGCTGGTGTCGATCGGTCTGTTCCTGGCCGCGTCCAAGCCGCAGCCGGGGGACGCCAGAACAGTATTTTTGCTGGTGCTGTGCAAATTGATTCTGCAACCGTTGCTGACCGCCTGGCTGGCCTTCAAGGTGTTCGACATGCCGCCGATGTGGGCGTGGGCGGCGCTGCTGCTCAGTGCCCTGCCGATCGGCAATGGGCCGTTCATGCTGGCCGAACTGTTCGAGCGCGAGGCCAACACCATGTCGCGCTCGATATTGATTTCGACGCTGCTGTCGCTGGTGACGGTGTCGATTATTCTGGCCATGATTCCTGCGGTGTAGATGCCTGGGGTGTGCAGGCTTGCCGGATCGAGAGTCGAACGCCTGTGGGGCAAGTCCATGTGTTCGGGCAAACCGTGCCGGCCCCTTCGCCAGCAAGCTGTCCTCCCACAGGTGTACGGCTCAGGCCCGGTTTGCGCTGTGGGAGCAAGGCTTGCCCGCGAAGGGCCCGCTTGTTCAACACAGCAATCCCTCGCCTTCCGCCAGCTGCGACCTCAACGGCGCAATCTCCAGCCGGCGCAAGATCCGGTACAGCGACGGTCGGCAGATCCCCAACTCCCGCGCGGCGGCGGTCATGTTCCAGCGGCACAGCTTGAGCACCTGCAGCACGTTGTGGCGTTCCTCGGCGCTTTTGTCCACCCGCATGTCCACCGGCACCCGCTGACGTAACGGCGTGACGTTGGCGAACCCTGTAGCGAGGGGCCGCGTGTTCGGCGCCGAATAAGGCGCAGTGCCTGTGCGGATCTCGGGAGCAGGCTGCAGCGCTGCAGCCCCAGCGAACTCCTCCGGCAGATCATGCCGCTGAATCCGCGACCCTTCCATCACCGCGCAGGCATACCGAATCACCGCACGCATCTGGCGCAGATTACCGGGCCACGGATGGTTCATCAGCACGCCCCACACGTCATCGGCGATCGCCTGGCGCGGATCGCGCTCAGGCATCTCGGCCGCCACCATGCTGCAAATCAGGTCGGCGCGGTCAGTGCGCTCGCGCAGGGCCGGTAGATGCACAACGCCGGTGGCGATGCGATAGAACAGATCTTCCCGAAATTCCCCGGCCTTGATCCGCGCGGACAGGTCCTGGTGCGTGGCGCAGATCAGCGCGAAGTCCACTGGAATCGACTGTTCGGCACCCAGCGGGGTGATCTCGCGTTCGGCGATCACCCGCAGCAGACGGGTCTGCTGCTCGTATGGCATGTCGCCGATCTCGTCGAGGAACAGCGTGCCACCGTCGGCTTGCAGGACCTTGCCCTTCTTGCCGCCCGGCAAGGCGCCGGAAAACGCGCCGCGGGCGTAGCCGAACAGCTCGCTCTCGATCAGGGTTTCAGGGATGGAGGCACAATTGAGCGACACCAGATTGGCGCGGCGGGTCTGTTGATTGTGCAGGTGCAGGGCGCGGGCGAGGACTTCCTTGCCGGTGCCGGTTTCGCCCTGGATCAATACAGCGATACCACGCTCCATCAGGCGCAGCGCGCGGCGAAAGGCCTGGCGCACTTGCGGATCGCGGTCGTTGGCAATATCACAATCGGCTAAAACGATGGACGGGGGTACGGCACGCGTAGGTAGAGCGTGGTTTGCAGACATCAGCGGTCACCTTGTTGTTTTTATATAGCTCGTGACTATCGCGAGTCGACGCGCTTGTGGCGCAACGGGCTCGGTGGCTTACGCTTCCTACAATAGGTAGGCACACCGATCTTTTCCAATACATAATCGGGCAGCCATTGATACCTTCCGGAGCAATGATGATTGAGCTACGCCACCTCGAATACTTCCGCACCCTGGCCGAGACCCTGCATTTCGGCCGTGCGGCGCAGCGTCTGCATATCTCCCAGCCGCCGTTGTCACGGCAGATCGCGCTGCTGGAGGAAGAGCTGGGGGTCAAGTTGTTCGATCGCTCCAGCCGCCGCGTCGAGCTGACTGACGCCGGCCAGCGCTTCTATCTGGACACCGGCACGGTATTCGCGGCGTTCGAGCAGGCCAAGCGCAACGCCCTGGCGGCGGCACGGGGCGAGGCCGGTGAATTGTCGGTGGGCTTCATGATGTCCACAGCCTACAGCGTCACCCCGGCCATCACACGGCGCTATGCGGCGTTGTACCCGCAGGTCACCCTCAAGCTGACCGAAACGCTGCCCATGGACCTGGCGGCGGACATCAGCAGCGGCCAGAAGGACGTCGCCATCATGTATCGCCCTCAGGATTGCACCGGGCTGGAGACTGCCAGTGTGTACAGCGAGGAGATGATGCTGGTACTGCCGCCGGGGCACGCCCTGCTTGATTACGACGTGGTGGAGCCGATGCAATTGGCCGGCGAGCCGTTCATCATCGTGCCCCGGCACATCGCGCCGGCGCTGCACGATATGATCGTCAATTACTGCCTGCAACATGGCGTCACGCCGACGGTCGCCATGGAAATCAACATGCAGCAGACCATCGTCAATCTGGTGGGCGAGGGCATGGGCATCGCCATCGTGCCGCGCTCGATGCGCAACATGCGCCTGGCGACCACGACGTTCCGGCCGCTGAAGAACGCGCCGATGATCGAGGTGGTTGCGGTGTGGAAGCACGACAACCATAACCCGTGCATCAGCTCGTTTATCGACAGCGCGCGGCTGGCGGGGCAGGAGGCGGAGGTCAATCGCGCGGCGCAGGGGTGATCGCGGCCGCGGGACTGGCCCAGTGGCGAGGGGTTTTGTGCATTGGTAGGTGGTTTTGCGGGGTGGGCGGATGGCCCCTTCGCGGGCAAGCCTTGCTCCACAGCAGCTTTAGAGTCCTACGCTTGTGGGAGCAAGGCTTGCCCGCGAAGAGGCCCTCACCGCCCCATCAAATCTCCAGAATCCCAGAGGCCATAAACCCCCCATCCACCGGGATCACATGCCCGCTGATATACGACGCATCATCCGACGCCAAAAACGCCACCGCCCCTGCCATCTCTGCCGGCGTGCCGTAGCGTTTCAAGGGCACCGCGCGGGCATATGAAGCGCGCGTCTCGGGCGAGTGCAGCGCCTGGGTCAGCGGCGTATCCACCGGGCCTGGAGCGATGCCGTTGACGGTGATGCCGTATTCCGCGAGTTCGATCGCCATCTGTTTGGTCAGGCCGATCACCGCTGCCTTCGACGTGCCATACGCGGTGCGTCCGGCGCTGGCGCGCATGCCGCTGATGGAGGCGACGTTGACGATCCGACCCCAGCCGTTGCTGCGCATCAGGCGCGCCGCGTGTTGCCCGCACAGCAGGGTGCCGGTCAGGTTGATGTCGAGCACGCGCTGCCAGTTGTCCAGCGGGTAGTCGATAAAGGGCAGGGTCTTGGCGATGCCGGCGTTGTTGACCAGCACGTCGCAGCGGCCGTGGCTGCGCTCCAGGTCGGCGAAGACGCTGGCGATGGACTCGGGGTTGCCGACGTCGATGGCCATGGCCAGCGCTTCGATGCCGTTGGCGCGCAGGCCGGCGACCATTTCCTCGGCGGCGGCCAGGTTGATATCGGCCACCACCACGGTGTGACCGTCCTCGCCGAGACGCTGGGCGATGGCAGCACCGATGCCCATGGCGGCGCCGGTCACCAGTGCGACACGGCCTACGGCGGATTGACGATACTGCTGGGCTGCTTGAGTCATGAGGTTGCTCTCTTTTGTATTTATTCAGGGCGTAGCGATGCCGTCGGGGCTCGCGCCGCGCTGCGGGAATCTGTGTCGAAGTCGTCGGGGGCAAGCCCCCTCGCTACAGGGTCAGCGGTGAATCATGTAGCGAGGTGGCTCGCCTGCGAAAAAGGCCAGCCAATGCGGGCTACAAAAAGCCGATGGAAATCCACGGGAAGCACGCCACGATGACCAGCGCGACGATCAACGCCGCCAGGTAACTCCAGACCTTGCGGATGACGTTGTCCGAGCTCACCTTGCTGATCGCGCAGGCCGCATAGAAACCCACCCCCAGGGGCGGCGCGAACAGGCCGATGCCCATGGCCAGGATTACCACCATGGCGTAGTGCACCGGGTGGATGCCGAGCATCTCCGCGAGCGGGAACATCAAGGGCCCGAACAGCACGATGGCGGGGATGCCCTCCAGCACGCTGCCGAGGATCAGGAAGGTGACGATGGTCACCAGCATGAAGGTGAACTTGCCGCCTGGCAGGTCGGCGATGATGTCCACCAGGTTGGCCGAAAAGCCCGACTGGGTCAGCGCCCAGGCCATGGCCGAGGCCATGCCGATGATCAACAGGATCGATCCCGACAACGCCGCCGCTTCGAGCATCATCGGGTACACGCGCTTGAATTCGATGTGGCGCATGAACAGGTGCATCACCAGGCCGACCATTACCACATAGGCGACGCCGATGGTCGATACCTCGGTGGCCGTGGCCGCGCCTTCGAGCACGGCGATACGGATCAGCAACGGCAAGGCCAGGGCCGGCAAGGCGATGCAGAAGGTCTTGAGCACCGTGCCCATGGGCGCGCGCTGGACGTCCGGTTTGGCCTCGTTGCGTGAGCGCCACCAGCACACCAGGGCGATGACCACGGTGCCGACCACGGCCGGCATCAGCCCGCCGATGAACAGGGCGGTGATCGACACGCTGCACACCGCGCCAATGGTGATCAGCACCAGGCTCGGGGGGATGGTCTCGGTCATTGCGCCAGTGGCCGCCAACAGCGCCGCCAATTCTTCAGGCTTGGAGCCGCGTTTTTTCATTTCCGGAAACAGCGCCGGGGCGACGGCTGCCATGTCGGCAACCTTGGAACCGGAAATCCCCGACACCAGAAACATCGCCCCCAGCAGTACGTACTGCAAGCCGCCGCGCACGTGGCCGAGCAACGAGGCCATGAAGTCGATCAGGGTCTTGGCCATGCCCGACAGCTGCAACACCACCCCCAGCATCACGAACAGCGGCACGGCCAGCAGCACCATGTGCGACATGCCTTCGTCCATGCGGCTGACCACGATCGACATCGGCGCGTGGGTGACCAGCGCCAGGTACGCCATGGTCGCGGTGCCGAAGGCGAAGGCGATCGGGATGCCGCCGAACACACAGGCGCCCAGCAGCACCATGAAAAACACTACCAGGTTGAAGTTGCCGATCTGCCCGAGCAACGGCTGGGCCAACCACAAACCGCCAGCGACGGCGGCAATCAGCAGCAGGCCAGCGCCGAACTGGCGCACTGTGGTACAGCGCGCCATACGCGCCACCGCCGCCAGCAACATCAACACTGCGCCCACCGGCAAGGCCGCCGCCCGCAGGCCGTCGGGAATACCCAGGGCCGGTGTGGTGATGACCATCTGTTCAGTGGCGTGATGCATGGCCGGGGTGATGATCATCGCCACGAAAATGCACACGATCATCGCCGACAGCGTCTCGCTGAAGGCCCGCCAGTTGGCCGGCAGCTTATTGACGATGGCCGACATGCGCATGTGCTCACCGCGGTCCAGCGCCAGCACCGCGCCGAACATCGCCAGCCAGATGAACAGCGATGAGGCGAGTTCATCCGACCACATCAACGGGCTGTGCAGCAGGTAGCGCGAGATCACCCCCGCCAGCAGCACACCGGTTTCAACCACCATCAGCACCACGGCCAACAGGCCGACGATGCGCATTGCCCAGCGGTTAAGGCAGATCAGCACCCGGGCCGGCAGGCGCGATGAAGCAACGGAGGCCGAAGCGACGTGGGTGTTCATGCCAGCTTCCCGGCGTACTTCTCGAGAATCGCCCAGGCGTCGTCACCGAAGGTCTTTTTCCAGTCGGCGTAGTAGCTGGTCGAGGCCAGCTTGGCGCGGAACGGCTCAGGTGGCGCTTCGACGATTTCCAGGCCCTTGCCCTTGAGGGTGTCGCGGATGCTGCCTTGCAACTTGGCCAGGTCTTCGCGCTGGGCGAGGATGCCGGCATTGATGTGCTTGGTGACGATCGCCTGTTGCTCGGCCGAAAGCTTGGAGAAGTTGGTCTTGTTGCCGAGCATCCAGAAGCCGTCCCACACGTGGTTGGTCAACGAGCAGTATTTTTGCACTTCGTAGAGCTTGGCCGAGTCCACCAGGGTCAAGGGGTTTTCCTGACCTTCGACGACCCGCGTCTGCAGGGCCGAATACACCTCGGCGAAGTTGATGGCGGTCGGCGCGGCGTCGAACGCCTTGAAGATCGAGGTAAGGATCGGACTCGGCGGCACGCGCAGCTTCATGTCCTTCAGCGCGTCGGGGGTGGCCACCGGCCGGGTACTGGTGGTGGTCACGCGGTAGCCGTTGTCCCACATTTTTTCGAAGGCGAACAGCTTGCCATCGTCGGCCTTGGCGATCTGTGCGCGCACGTGGGCGCCCAGATCACCGTCCATGGCTTTCCAAACGGTGTCGTAGTCCTTGAAGGCAAAGCCGATGGCGCTGATCTGCACGGCGGGCACCAAGGTGCCGAGGATGACTGGCGACAGCGAGAACAGATCGACTGCGCCGGAACGTACTTGCGCGAGGGTGTCGGTATCGCTGCCCAGTTGGCTGCTGGGGAACACCTGGAGAATCACCTGGCCGTCGGTTTCTTCCTTGATGGCCTTGGCCATCTTGCGCGCCTGCACGTTCATGGGGTGGGTCAGGGGCAGGTTGTTGGCGTACTTGAGGGTGATGACATCGGCGCCAAGGCTGCTCGAGCTGTACAGCCCGAGGCTTCCTGCCGCTGCGGCCGCCGAGGCGAGAGAGGCGGTCTTGAGGAAGCTGCGGCGCGAGAAATCTGCCATGTGGGACTCTCCATTGTTTTTGTTGTTGTAGTTGTCGACTGATCGCGGCTGCACGATCCAGGTAATGGGTTATAGCAAATCAGGTGCCAGCGTCGGCATGGCCAGTGGCCTGTTATCGACGATCTGCCCTTTCGGTGACTAACTGACTGTTAATCAATGGGTTTTCAAATTTGTTGCTGCTTGTGTCTGTGAACCAGGCGACGAGCACAAGGCGACAGGTGTCTCCCGGAGTGTCACCGCCCAGGCGTCCAGGGAGACACATTCAGGTGTCACCCCCATCGCCGGTGACACTGCTGTAACCCCCGTGCCATCGGCCCCGAGGCCCGCCCGAGCGGCTTGGCACCGGTCTTGCTATCGCCCTTGCAACAACTCTAACAAGGGGCCCACCTCATGCATTCGCCTGTTATCACCGGCTGGTATCACTCGCCGTTCGGCAAGTTCGATCAACTCGACCCCGAGCAGATGATGGCCGATGCTGCCATCGCCGCGCTGCAACATGCCGGCCTCGATGCCGAGCAGATCGACTCGGTGCACGTCGGTCATTTCAACGCCGGATTCCTCTATCAGGATTTCCCCTCGACGCTGCTTGCCAATCATATTCCGGCGTTGCGCTTCACCCCGGCGGTGCGGGTCGAGAACGCCTGCTCCACCGGCTCGGCGGCGATCCACTCGGCGCTGCAATCGGTGCTCAGCGGCCAGGCCAGACATGCTTTGGTGGTGGGCTTCGAGAAGATGAACACGCTGCCCACCGCCGAGGTCGGCGAGATTTTGCTCAAGTGCTGCTACACCCGCGAGGAGGCCGATATCGAAGGCGGTTTCGCCGGGGTGTTCGGGGTGATCGCGCAGGATTATTTCGACCGCTATGGCGACCAGTCCGATGCCCTGGCGATGATTGCGGCGAAGAACCACGCCAATGGCGCCTTGAACCCGTTCGCCCATATGCGCCGTGATTTCGGCTATGACTTCTGCCGCACGCCCTCTGAGAAAAACCCCTTCGTGGCCGGGCCGCTCAAGCGCACCGATTGTTCGTTGATCACCGATGGCGCCGCAGCGCTGGTGATCAGCCGCGAAGACCTCGCGGGTGATCGGCCCCAGGCGATTCGCTTCAGGGCGGCGGTGCAGGTCAACGACTACATGCCGCTGTCGCGCCGCGATCCGACCTGGTTCGAGGGTGCCTCGCGGGCCTGGCAGAAGGCCCTGCAGGAAGCGCAGTTGAGCCTTGGTGACCTGTCGCTGGTCGAGACCCACGACTGCTTCACCATCGCCGAGCTGCTGGAATACGAGGCCATGGGCCTGGCCGAGCGAGGCCAAGGCGCACGGGTGATTCAGGAAGGCATCAGCCGCAAGGACGGGCGCTTGCCGATCAATCCGTCGGGCGGGCTCAAATCCAAAGGTCATCCGATTGGCGCTACCGGGGTGTCGATGCACGTAATGGCGGCCATGCAGCTCACTGGTCAGGCCGGCGACATGCAATTGCCGACGGCCGACCGCGCCGGGGTGTTCAACATGGGCGGTGCGGCCGTGACCAACTACGTCAGCATCCTGGAGTCGATCAAGTGAGCGCGCTCAATACGGGTATCGATAACGTCATGAACCTGGGCGAATTGCTGGCGCAAGTGGCCCGGCGTTTTCCCGATGCGCCGGGGTTCATTCGCGGTGACCAGCAAGTGTCGTGGTCGCGGATCGCCGAGCGGGTCGACTGCGTCGCGGCGGCCTTGCGCGCTCGCGGGCTAGTGAAGGGCGACAAGTTGCTGGTGCATTCGCGCAACAACCTGGCGCTGTTCGAAAGTGCCTGGGTGGCGTTCCGCCTCGGTGTGGTGTGGGTGCCCACCAACGTGCGCATCACGCCGCCAGAGGCCGCCTATCTGGGCAGTTCCAGCGGTGCGGTGGCGATGCTCTATGACGAGGGCTTCGAGCACTACGTGGCGGCCGTGCAAGCCGCTTCGCCGGTCTTGCAGCAGGTGATCGCCATCGGTCAGCCACAGGCTGGCGAGCTCAGCTACGACGGCCTGCTGGAGGAGGGTGCCAGCCTGCGTGCGGCATTCCGGCCGGCCGAGGTCACCTATCACGACCCGCTGTGGTTCTTCTATACCTCGGGCACCACGGGCTACCCCAAGGCCGGCATCCTTACCCACGGGCAGATGGCGTTCGTCATCACCAACCACATCGCTGACTTGATGCCGGGTCTTAACCATCACTCGCGCTCGCTGGTGGTCGCGCCGTTGTCCCATGGTGCCGGGATTCACGCGCTGGTGAACGTCGCCCGCGGCGCCGCCAGTGTCCTGCCGGCGGGCGAGAAGCTCGACTGCGACGAGGCCTGGCGCCTGGTGCAGGAGCACCGCATCGACAACCTGTTCACCGTGCCGACCATCGTCAAGATGCTCACCGAGTGCCCGGAGGTCGACCACTACGATCACAGCAGCCTCAAATACGTGATCTATGCCGGCGCGCCGATGTACCGCGCCGATCAGCGCCGCGCCCTGCACAAACTGGGCAAGGTGCTGGTGCAGTACTACGGCCTGGGCGAGGTGACCGGCAACATCACCGTGCTGCCGCCGGAATTCCACGAGGCCGAAGACGTGCCTGGCGCCCGTATCGGCACCTGTGGCTTCCCGCGCACCGGTATGCAGGTGGCGATTCTCGATGACGATGGCCAGCCGCTCGAGCAGGGCCTTGACGGCGAGATCTGCGTGCGCGGGCCGGCGGTGTTCAGCGGTTATTACAACAATCCCGAAGCCAACGAGAAGACCTTCAAGCACGGCTGGTTCCACACCGGCGACCTCGGTCACCTCGACGAGGAGGGCTTTTTGTACATCACCGGGCGCGCGTCCGACATGTACATCTCGGGGGGCTCCAACGTTTATCCGCGCGAGATCGAAGAGGCGTTGCTCACCCACCCGGCGGTCAATGAAGTGGCCGTGCTCGGTTTGCCCGACGAGAAGTGGGGCGAGTGTGGTTGCGCGGTGATCGTTACCACTGGTGAGGTCAGCGACGCCGAGTTGTTGGCCCATCTGGAGCCGCGCATCGCCCGCTACAAGTGGCCCAAGCAGTTTGTGCGTTGGACCGAGATGCCCAAGTCGGGCTACGGCAAGATCGTCAAGAAGAACATTCGCGTGCTCCTCGAAGAGCGCAAGGAGCTAGCGTAATGACCCCGCATTTCACTCAGCGTGGCGATGTCCGGACCTTTCATCATGAAGGCGCACAACAACTGCCGCGGGTGCTCGATTGCGAAGTGCCGCACAGCGAGGAACTGCGCATCGTGCTGCCGTTGGCGACGGCGGTTGGGCCGGAGCTGATTCGGATTCTGTCGGGGCGGCGCTTCAGCAGTGCCGTCGGCAGGATACTGTGCGGTGGCGCGTCCCACCTCAGCTACCACCGCATGGTCGAGACCGGCTCGGTGGCGCGGCCATTCGATTACGGCGCGCCCGTGGTGCTGGATGGCTACATCACTTTTATCAGCGGGGCGCTGACGGTCGGCCGTGATCCGGCGGGCAAGCCGCTGCTGCACTGCCATGCGGGGTTTATCGACCGCGAAGGCAATCAACATGGCGGGCACCTGGTGCTCGACAAGCTGGTGGTGGGCAGCGAGCCGCTGATCATTCGTCTGTGCCTGTTCGATCAGGTGGCGTACCAGCAGCAGCCCGACGACGAAACCCATTTCAACTTGCTCCACCCGGTGGTTCAGGAGGCGTCATGAGTGCAGTGATCTTGGAGCAGGAATCGTCGGTACAGAGCGGCAAGCTCGGGCGTTTGGTGGTGGCGCGGTTGAAGCCTAACGAGGACCTGGTCGAAAGCGCCGAGGCGCTGTGCGCGGCCCATGGCATCCACACGGCGGTGGTGCGTGGCGGGCTGGGCAGTTTGATCGATGCGCGCTTGCAGTATCTGGGGCGCAGCGGCATGAAGACCATTGAGGTCGCCGGGCCGGGCGTGGAGATTCTGAGCATCAGCGGCGAGGTGCGCGCCGGGGAGACGCAGTTACAGGCGGTGGTGGCGGATGCCGATGGCAAGCTCTATGCCGGGCGGATGGAGCGCGGGCACAACTTGTCGTTCATCACCATCGAGCTGACGTTGCAGGAGTGGTTGCCGGATTGAGTCCGGCTTCAACTCGTCGGTGATGCGACTGGCGCTTTCGCGAGCAAGCTTTGCTCCCACAGTGTGTACATGCGCAGCGTCGTACGCCTGTGGGAGCTGTCTCGCGGCAATACTTACTGCAACTGCCGCGCCTTGAACTCGCGACGGCGACGATGCAACACCGGCTCGGTGTAGCCATTAGGTTGCTTGGCACCTTCGATCACTAACTCCAGCGCCGCCTGGAAAGCGATGTTGGTATCGAAGTCCGGTGCCAGCGGCCGGTACAGCGGGTCGTTGGCGTTCTGCCGATCGACCACCGGCGCCATGCGCTTGAGGCTCTCGACGATCTGCGCTTCGCTGGCCACGCCGTGGCGCAACCAGTTGGCCAGTAGCTGGCTTGAAATCCGCAGCGTGGCGCGGTCTTCCATGAGGCCGATGTCGTTGATGTCCGGCACCTTGGAGCAGCCCACGCCTTGGTCGATCCAACGCACCACGTAACCGAGAATGCCCTGGGAATTGTTGTCCAGTTCGTTCTGGATTTCCTCGGCGCTCCAGTCGGTGTTCGGCGCGAGCGGCAGGGTCAGAATGTCGTCCACCGAGGCCGGGGTACGGCTTTTCAACTCGGCCTGGCGGGCGAACACATCGACCTTGTGATAGTGCAAGGCATGCAGCGCCGCAGCGGTTGGCGAGGGCACCCAGGCGGTGTTGGCGCCGGACAGCGGGTGGGTGATTTTCTGTTCGAGCATGCCCGCCATCAGGTCCGGCATGGCCCACATGCCTTTGCCGATCTGCGCGCGGCCTTGCAGGCCAGTGCTCAGGCCGACATCGACGTTGTTGTTCTCGTAGGCGGCGATCCATTTCTCGGCTTTCATGGCGGCCTTGCGCACTACCGCGCCAGCCTCCATGGAGGTGTGGATCTCGTCACCGGTGCGGTCGAGGAAGCCGGTATTGATGAAGACCACCCGCTCACGCGCTGCACGGATACAGGCCTTGAGGTTGACCGTGGTACGGCGCTCCTCGTCCATGATGCCGACCTTGAGGGTGTTGCGCTTGAGGTGCAGCACCTCTTCGATGCGCTCGAACAGGGTGTTGGTGAAGGCGGCTTCTTCAGGGCCGTGCATCTTCGGTTTGACGATGTACACCGAGCCGGTGCGGCTGTTGCTGCGCAGCGATTTGCCATTGAGGTCGTGGATGGCCGCGAGGCTGGTGATGATGCCGTCGAGGATGCCCTCGGGGACTTCATGGCCTTTGCTGTCGAGGATCGCGTCGATGGTCATCAGGTGGCCGACATTGCGGATGAACAGCAGCGAGCGGCCCGGCAGAATGACTTCACCGCCGTAGACGGTTTTGTAGCGCCGGTCGGGGTTCATGGTGCGGGTGAAGGTGCTGCCGCCCTTGGTGACGTCTTCGCTGAGGTCGCCCTTCATCAGGCCCAGCCAGTTGCGGTAGATGACCACCTTGTCGTCGGCATCGACGGCGGCGACCGAGTCTTCGCAGTCCATGATGGTGGTCAGGGCGGCTTCCATGAGCACGTCCTTGACCCCGGCGGCGTCGGTCTGGCCGACCGGGCTGCTGGCGTCGATCTGGATTTCGAAGTGCAGGCCGTTGTGCTTGAGCAGCACCGCGGTGGGTGCGCTGGCCTCGCCATGGAAACCGATGAACTGCTTGTCGTCGGCCAGGCCCGTGTTGGAGCCGCCCTTGAGGCTGATCACCAGCTTGCCATCGAGGATCTTGTAGGCCGTGGCGTCGACGTGCGAGCCCGCACCCAGGGGCGCGGCTTCGTCGAGGAAGGCGCGGGCGAAGGCGATGACCTTGTCGCCGCGGACCTTGTTGTAGCCCGGGCCTTTGGTAGCACCATTGGCTTCGCTGATGGCGTCGGTGCCATACAGCGCATCGTACAGCGAGCCCCAGCGGGCATTGGAGGCGTTGAGGGCGAAGCGTGCGTTCATCACCGGCACGACGAGCTGCGGGCCGGCCATGCGGGCGATTTCGTCGTCGACGTGTTCGGTGGTCGCCTGGAAGTCATCGGCAGGCGGCAGCAGGTAGCCGATTTCCTTGAGGAACACCTTGTAGGCGAAGGCATCGTGAGGCTGGCCCTGGCGCGCCTTGTGCCAGCCATCGATCTGGCCTTGCAGGGTGTCGCGCTTGCCCAGCATGGTGCGGTTTTTGGGAGCGAGGTCGTTGATGATGCTTTCGACGCCGGACCAGAAGTCGTTGGCACTGAGGCCGGTGCCGGGGATGGCTTCTTCGTTGACGAAATCCAGCAGGACCTTGGCGACCTTAAGGCCACCGACTTGAACGTGTTCAGTCATTGCTTGCCTCACTCTGCGCGGCGTGCGCCGCTGCTCGTATTTGACGTCGATCAATGTATGTAGTGCTCGCGTGGCGATACTACATGAACTTTTTGAAGTTGGGAAAAAGGGTCTTTTGCAGTCCGAATATGACTGTACAGTGCTGCTGAAGTGCCGAATTGTTCCATAGATCAAAATAAACTGTATACAATTTTTTGCCCGCCAGCGCTGCCTATACTCACCCCTTCCAACAAGAGGAACGCGCCCATGGACCATCTAGTACTGACCGTGCTGGCCGCTGACAAGGCCGGGCTGGTGGAAAAAGTCGCACAGTGCATCAGCGAACACAACGGCAACTGGCTGGAAAGCCGCATGGCGCGCATGGCCGGGCAGTTCGCCGGGATCTTGCGCGTGGCCGTACCGGCGCAATCCTGCGACAAGCTGGTGAGCGCTTTGCAGGCGCTCAAGGGTGAAGAGATTCACGTGCAGATCGCTGGGGCGGGCATCGAACAGTCGTGCACCTGGAAGCCGATCGCCATGGAGCTGGTGGGCAATGATCGCCCAGGCATCGTGCGCGACATAACCCGCTTGCTCAGCCAGCAGGGGGTGAATCTAGAACGGTTGGTAACCGACGTGCGCCCAGCCCCGATGAGCAGCGAGCCGCTGTTCCATGCCGAGGCGATGCTGGCGGTGCCGTTGACCTTGTCGCTGGATGCATTGCAGGCACAGTTGGAAACGCTGGCGGATGATTTGATGGTGGAGCTGGTGTTGCGGGCCGAGAATTGATGTGGCCCGCACCGGCCTCTTCGCTGGCAAGCCATGCTCCCACAGAACCGAAGCGTACAACTGTGGGAGCATGGCTTGCCGGCGAAGGGGCCACCCCAGCCAACCCCCTCTACCTAGAACAACCGCAACGGCTCTTCCTGCAGCGCCGATAGCTGCTCGCGCAAGGCCAGAATCTGATCGCCCCAGTAGCGCTCCTGACCGAACCACGGGAAGCTGCGCGGGAACGCGGGGTCGTCCCAGCGGCGCGCCAGCCAGGCGCTGTGGTGCATCAGGCGCAGGGCCCGCAGGGGCTCTATCAGCGCCAGTTCGCGCGGGTTGAAGTCGTGGAATTCGCGGTAACCGTCCATCAGTTCCGACAGCTGACCCAGGCACTCCTGGCGATCGCCGGCCAGCATCATCCACATGTCCTGAACCGCCGGGCCCATGCGGCAGTCGTCAAGGTCGACAATATGGAACACCTCGTCGCGGCACATCATGTTGCCGGGGTGGCAATCGCCGTGCATGCGGATGGCCTGGTAGGGCGTATCGCGGTAGGCCTGCTCAACCCGCTTGAGCAGGTCGCGGGCCACCGACTCGTAGGCCGGCAGCAGGCTGCGCGGGATGAAATTGCCTTCGAGCAGGGTGGTCAGCGAGTCGTGCCCGAAGTTCTGTACCCCCAGAGCTTCGCGGTGCTCGAACGGGCGCGCGGCACCCACGGCGTGCAGGCGCCCCATCAACTGCCCGAGGCGGTAGAGCTGATCGAGGTTGCCTGGCTCTGGCGCGCGGCCGCCACGACGAGGGAACAGGGTGAAGCGAAAGCCCGCGTGCTCGAACAGCGTCTTGCCTTCGTGGGTCATGGGCGCCACCACCGGCACTTCGCAGTCGGCGAGTTCGGCGGTGAAGCTGTGCTCTTCGAGGATCGCCTCGGTGGTCCAGCGGCCCGGACGGTAGAACTTGGCGATCAGCGGCTCGCCATCTTCGATGCCGACCTGATAGACACGGTTCTCGTAGCTGTTGAGGGCCAGAATGCGGGCGTCGCTGAGGAAGCCGATGCTTTCGACGGCATCCAGGACAAGGTCGGGCGTAAGGGTATCGAAGGGGTGGGACATGCTGACTCCTGCGCCGCGGCAGGCGGCCGCGTCCGGCCAGCTATGGTAGCGCAGGCCGAGCTGCAAGTGGGATCGGGATTGGCGAGGGCCGCCACATACCGTGTAGCAAGGGGCTTGCCCCGGTCACGTTGGATCACCCCCCCCCCCTCAAAGTGACGGACTCACCGTAATCGGCGCCAGACAGGCCGCCCCCGCTGCAGGTTAGAGCTGCGTGCCCAGGAGCACGTAGGAGGGCGAAAAAGTGACCTTGAGGGGGCCGTCGACCCGGGCATCGATGCTGGCCAGATGCTGCGCTTCGCTAAGGGCGCACAGCGTCTGGCCGTTGGTCAGGGCGATGCGCACTTCACTGGGCCCGTCGGGGTCGTCGATGATCTGCTGGACGATTCCGCTCAGGCTGTTGTGTCCCTGCGGGGCGGGTTGATCGGCCGCCAGGAGCTGTAGCCAGCCGGCCTTGATCAGGGCCACCACCGGGCTGCCGATTTCCAGTGCCAGGCTGAGGGTGCTGTCGTGGGTGATCTGCGCGTCCAGATGCAGGTCGCCGCCCAGTGCCAGACGCACGATGTCGCTGCGCCCGCGTGAATCGATGCCGACCACGCTCCCTTGCAGCTGGTTGCGGGCACTGGTGCGCAACATCAAGCGACCGAGCAGGTCGAGGTCGCTGGCGTCTTCGGCAGCTTCCAGCACCTGCGCCTGCAGCGCCTGCAGCTTTTGATAGAGGCGCAGGACGCGTTCGCCTTCCGGGGATAGCCGAGCTCCGCCCCCGCCTTTGCCGCCGATGCTGCGGTCTACCAGCGGGGCGATGTTGTTCAACTCATCGATCGCATCCCAGGCACCTTTGTAGCTCATGCCGGCGCTTTTTGCCGCGCGGGTGATCGAGCCTTGCTCGGCGATATGCCGCAGCAACTCGATGCGCTGCGGGCGGCGAGCGAGGTACTGGGAGAGAAGGGTAGGCAGGGGCATGGCGGCGGTTCTTCAACGCGGGAAAGAGCCGACGTTGCTCGTCCGGCGTTGGCAAGTCAAGGGCTGAGCGCTTGAGATCAACAGGCAATATTTCTGTGCAAACGGTGGCGGCCTCTTCGCGGGCAAGCCTTGCTCCCACAGGTGTGCGACTTGAGATCGGCACACCTCTGTGGGAGCAAGGCTTGCCCGCGATGAGGCCGTCAAGATCGCCGATCAACCAGATCCCGAAGAAGGCCGTTCATCAGGCTTGGCCGTACGCGCCAGGCAATACACGTCGACCCGCACCGCTCCGGCGCGTCTCAACAGCAAGGCCAGCGCCTGCGCCGTGGCACCGGTGGTCATCACGTCATCGACAATCGCCACGTGCAGGCCGCGCACCAAGGCTTTATCGGCGAGGCTGAATGCACTGAGCAGATTCTGTCGCCGCGCCGCAGCGTCCAGTTCCTGCTGGGCGCGGGTGGCATAGGGGCGCAACAACAGGCGGTCGTCACAACGGATCTGCAGCAACGGCGCCAGCCAGTGGCCGAGCATCTGCGCCTGATTGAAGCCCCTCTTGCGCAAACGCTGGCGAGCCATGGGCACGGGCAACAGACGCTGCGGCCGTGGCAGCCCATCGGCGAAGGCCTGCAATAGCCAGCGCGCCAACCCCTCGGCAAGCATGCGCCCCAGTGGCCACTGCGCGTTGTGCTTGAAGCGGGTTATCAGGGTGTCGATGGGGAAGCCGTAATGCCATGGCGCTTCGACCCGAGCGAAGGCTGGCGCCTTGCGTCGGCACGGCCCGCATTCCAGGCCGGTCATGGCCAAAGGCAGCGCGCAGATTTCGCAGCGCTCATCAAGCCACGGTAGTTCTCGCTCGCAGGGTTCACACAGGGGATAGGGGTTGTCCGTCAATTCGTCGCAGAGCAAACAGGATTGGTTGATATTTGACCAGATGTAAACCTTGTTAATCGCTGATGGTTGACAGTCCATGCGTCTTCCTTAACTATGCCGCTTATCCGTGTCATGGCTATGGGTATTCCCTTCCCGCAGCCGTTCAGCCCAGCATAAACAAGGAATCGCCGATGAGCGCCAGCATCAATGCAACTACTCGTCACGACTGGTCTCTGGCCGAGGTCAAAGCTCTGTTCGTCCAGCCCTTCAACGACTTGTTGTTTCAGGCGCAAACCGTTCACCGTGCGCATTTCGACGCCAATCGCGTGCAAGTTTCCACATTGTTGTCGATCAAGACGGGTGCCTGCCCAGAGGATTGCAAATATTGTCCGCAGTCCGGCCACTACAACACCGGGCTCGAAAAAGAAAAGCTCATGGAAGTGCAGAAGGTCCTCGAAGAGGCGGCACGTGCCAAGGCTATCGGCTCGACGCGCTTCTGCATGGGTGCCGCCTGGAAGCACCCGTCGGCCAAGGATATGCCTTACGTGTTGAAGATGGTCGCCGGGGTCAAGGCCTTGGGGCTCGAAACCTGCATGACCCTGGGCAAGCTCGACCAGGAGCAGACCCAGGCGCTCGCCGAGGCCGGGCTGGACTATTACAACCACAACCTCGACACCTCGCCGGAGTTCTACGGCAGCATCATCACCACCCGCACCTACGGCGAGCGCCTGGAGACCCTGGCCTACGTGCGTGATGCCGGGATGAAGATCTGTTCCGGCGGCATCCTCGGCATGGGCGAGTCGCTGGATGACCGCGCCGGCCTGCTGATCCAGCTGGCCAACCTGCCGGAGCACCCGGAATCGGTGCCGATCAACATGCTGGTGAAGGTCAAGGGCACGCCGCTGGAAAACGCCGATGACGTCGATCCGTTCGACTTCATCCGCATGCTTGCTGTCGCGCGGATCATGATGCCGCAGTCCCACGTGCGCCTGTCGGCCGGTCGCGAGGCGATGAACGAGCAGATGCAGGCCCTGGCGTTCTTTGCGGGCGCCAATTCGATTTTCTACGGCGACAAGCTGCTGACCACCGCCAACCCGCAGGCCGACAAGGACATGCAGCTGTTCGCGCGCCTGGGCATTCAGCCAGAAGCCGGTTATGAACACGCCGATGAAGTGCACCAGGCGGCCATCGAGCAGGCATTGGTGGAGCAGAAGAGCAGCGAGCTGTTCTACGACGCGGCGGTCTGAGCAAACCATAGAATCTCCCACAGGAGAACCGAGGCACCCTGAGATTTTGAATATGCCCTTCGACCTGCGCGCTCGCCTCGACGAGCGCCGCGCTGCTGATCTGTACCGCCAACGGCCACTGCTGCAAAGCCCGCAAGGGCCGCAGGTGGTGGTCGATGGCCAAGCGCTGATCGCCTTCTGCAACAACGACTATCTGGGCCTGGCCAATCACCCCGAAGTGATCAAGGCCTGGCAGGCCGGTGCCGAGCGCTGGGGTGTGGGCGGTGGCGCTTCGCATCTGGTGATCGGCCACAGCGGCCCTCATCACGCCCTCGAGGAGGCTTTGGCCGAGCTCACCGGCCGGCCCCGCGCGCTGCTGTTCACCACGGGCTACATGGCCAACCTCGGTACGGTCACGGCGCTGGTGGGGCAGGGCGACACGGTGCTGCAAGATCGCCTCAACCATGCCTCGTTGCTCGACGCCGGCTTGCTCAGCGGCGCGCGTTTCAATCGCTATCTGCACAACGACGCGCACAGCCTGAGCGCGCGGCTCGACAAGGCCGTGGGCGACACGCTGGTGGTCACCGACGGCGTGTTCAGCATGGATGGCGATGTCGCCGATTTGCCCGCCCTGGCCAAGGTCGCCAAGGCCCGCGGCGCCTGGTTGATGGTCGATGACGCCCATGGCTTCGGCACCCTGGGCGCCAGCGGCGGCGGGGTGGTCGAGCATTTCGGCCTGAGCCAGGACGACGTGCCGGTGTTGATCGGCACCCTGGGCAAGGGCTTCGGCACTGCGGGCGCCTTCGTGGCCGGCAGCGACGATCTGATCGAAGCGCTGGTGCAGTTCGCCCGGCCCTACATCTACACGACCAGCCAGCCGCCGGCGCTGGCCTGCGCCACGCTCAAAAGTCTTGAACTGCTGCGCACCGAGCACTGGCGCCGCGAGCATCTGGCGCGTTTGATCGCCCAGTTTCGCCATGGCGCCGAGCAGCTCGGCCTGAGCCTGATGGACAGCTTCACGCCCATCCAGCCCATTATGATCGGCAACAGCGCCCGCGCTCTGAGGCTGTCGAAAATGCTCCGCGATCGCGGCCTGCTGGTGACCGCCATCCGCCCGCCAACCGTGCCCAACGGCAGTGCCCGTTTGCGCGTGACGCTCTCGGCGGCCCACAGCGAGGCCCAGGTGCAGCTATTGTTGAACGCATTGGCCGAGTGCTATCCGCTGCTGGAGCCCGAAGATGCGTGACCGTTTGATTCTGCTGCCGGGCTGGGGCCTGGGCATATCGCCGATGCAACCGCTGGCGGCGGCGCTGCAGGGGCTGGACGAGCGCCTTCGGGTGGATATCGAGCCGCTGCCGGCGCTTGATTCCCATGACGTGGACGAGTGGCTCGACGAGCTCGACGCCACGTTGCCGCTGGACACCTGGTTGGGCGGCTGGTCGCTGGGCGGCATGCTCGCCGCCGAGCTGGCGGCGCGCCGTGGCGAGCGTTGCTGCGGGCTGCTGACGTTGGCCAGCAACGCCTGCTTTGTCGCCCGTGAAGATTGGCCCCACGCCATGAGCGGCGAGCTGTTCGAGGCGTTCTTGGCGGGCTGTCAGGAGTCGCCTCTGCAAACGCTCAAGCGCTTCAGCCTGCTGTGTGCCCAAGGCGCCGTGGACGATCCGCGCGGGCTGTCCAGGCTGTTGAGTGCCGCTGCACCGTCGGCGGCACTGGAGCCAGGGCTGCAAGTCCTCGCTCGGTTGGACACCCGCGCCGCCTTGCAGGCCTATCGTGGGCCGCAATTTCACCTGTTTGCCGGCGCCGATGCGCTGGTGCCGGCCGAAGTCGCCGGGGAGTTGCTGGCGCTGTTGCCCGACGTCGAAATCGGCCTGATCGAACAGGCCAGCCACGCGTTCGTGGTGGAAGACCCCCACGGTGTCGCGGGCGCTATTCAAGCTTTTTTACATGAGTCCGGTGATGACTGATTTGAGTGTGAGCGACGTCAACAGGGTGCAGTTGCCCGTGCCGGTGGACAGCCTGCCGGACAAACGCCAGGTGGCGGCGTCGTTTTCTCGCGCGGCGGCCAGCTATGACAGCGTCGCGCAGTTGCAACGTGATGTCGGCCAGGCCTTGCTGGCGCGTCTGCCAGCCACCCTTAGCGTAGATCGGTGGATCGATCTGGGCAGCGGCACCGGGCACTTCAGCCGGGTGCTGGCCGAGCGCTTCCCCCAGGCCGAGGGTGTGGCGGTGGATATTGCCGAAGGCATGTTGCGCCATGCGCGGGCCCTCGGTGGGGCGCAGCAGTACATCGTTGGTGATGCCGAGCAGCTGCCCCTGGCAGATGCCAGCGGCGACCTGCTGTTTTCGAGCCTGGCGGTGCAGTGGTGCGGCGACTTCGCTGCGGTGCTGGCCGAGGCCTCGCGCGTGTTGCGCCCAGGAGGCGTGATGGCGTTCGCCAGCCTGTGTGACGGTACGCTGTTCGAGCTGCGCGACAGTTGGCGCGCCGTGGATTCCAGTGTGCACGTCAATCGCTTCCGGCCGCTGACGCGCTACCAGCAGTTGTGCGCCGAGAGCGGCCTGCAGGTGTTGACGTTGGAGGCTGTGCCTCACGTGCTGCACTATGGCGACGTGCGCGACCTGACCCACGAGCTCAAGGCCCTCGGCGCGCACAATATCAACCCGGGTCGCCCTGGCGGGTTGACGGGTCGCCAGCGCATCAAAGGGCTGATCGATGCCTACGAAGGTTTGCGCCAGCCGGCCGGGCTGCCGGCGACCTATCAAGTGATCTATGGGGTGATGCACAAGCCGGCTTCGGGAGTTCGTTCATGACGGCTGCGTTTTTTATCGCCGGTACCGATACCGACGTCGGCAAGACCACGGTGGCCGCCGGCCTGTTGCACGCCGCCAGGCTCAACGGCCTCAGCACCTTGGGCGCCAAACCTGTGGCCTCGGGCTGCGACGTCACACCCAAGGGCCTGCGCAACAGCGACGCCCTGGCCCTGATTGCTGAAAGCTCGGTCAAGCTGCCCTACGAGCAGGTCAATCCCTTCGCCTTCGAGCCGGCCATCGCTCCTCATCTGGCCGCACGGGAAGCGGGCGTGGCCCTGGGTGTGCAAGGGTTGCTGGCGCCGATGCGGCATATTCTGGCCCAGCAAGCGGACTTCACCTTGATCGAAGGCGCGGGTGGCTGGCGGGTGCCGTTGTCGGACCAGGCCAATCTGTCCGATCTGGCCATGGCGCTCAAATTGCCGGTGATTCTGGTGGTGGGCGTGCGGTTGGGCTGTATCAGCCACGCGCTGCTGAGCGCCGAGGCCATCGCGCGGGACGGCTTGCATCTGGCGGGGTGGGTGGCCAATGTCATTGATTCCAAGACCTCCAGGCTAGAGGAGAACCTCGCGACTCTGGCCGAGCGTCTGCCCGCACCGTGCCTGGGGCGGGTGCCGCGCATCAGGGGCATATCGGCGGAGTTGGTAGCGGGGTATATCGAGCTGGACTTGCTGGATCTTTAGTCAGGTTTGCGGGTTGCGTCACAGACCGTCAGTCTTATTGGCGGGATTTTATTGGCGGTAGGTGGTTTACTAGTGTCTATTAGCCATCCACCCAGTGGAGTCGCGCCATGGACATCAGCTCCAGTACTTCGTACAGTTCTTACAACTCCGGCCTGTCCGCCATTCAGACAGGTCTGACGCGTCTGGACCAAGCCTCCAGCGATATCGCCAACAGCGCGTCCGCCACCAGCCAGTCGTCGAATTATCAAGCCGAGCGCCTGCGTGGCGTGGATCGTAGCCAGCTGGACCCCGCCAGCGCTGCTGTCGAAATGATCCAGGCGCAGATTCAGGTGCAGGCCGGCACCAAGGTCGAAAAGGCCGCCGATCAAGCGCTCGGGTCGTTGATCGATATATACGCCTGATCCATAGCGGTTTTGCACGTTCGCTAGGTCTATAGGCCTCTTCGCGGGCCATTTCTGCAAAATCGCAATCATCTTTCAGTGCTCATCCAATCCTCGCCGTTTGTCTGAATGTTGCGTCCATTCGAGCGGCGCGATGGCTTTGCCGTGCCCGCGACAACGTGCCTCTTGCCATCCCCCGCCGAGCGACGCTTGACAATCGGGGTAGCCGAAACGTATGTTTCAAACACCTGTTTGACCTGCGCGGAAAATATTCCCTGTCGCGCAGCGCGGCTTTCCTTGAAAAGCCATCACCCAAGTTCATCAGCAGAGGTTTATCGCTATGCCTGACTACAAGGCCCCCTTGCGTGACATTCGTTTCGTCCGTGACGAACTGCTCGGGTACGAAGCGCACTACCAGAGCCTGCCAGGCTGCGAAGACGCCACTCCGGACATGGTCTCGGCCATTCTCGAGGAAGGCGCCAAGTTCTGTGAACAGGTGCTGGGCCCGCTGAACCGCGTGGGTGATACCGAAGGCTGCACCTGGAGCGAATCCGGGGTCAAAACGCCGACCGGCTTCAAGCAAGCCTACGAGCAGTTCGTCGAAGGCGGCTGGCCGAGCCTGGCGCACGACGTTGCCCACGGCGGCCAAGGCCTGCCGGAATCCTTGGGGCTGGCAGTCAGCGAAATGGTCGGCGGCGCCAACTGGTCGTGGGGCATGTACCCCGGCCTGTCCCATGGCGCGATGAACACCATCTCCGCCCACGGCACCCCTGAACAGCAAGAGGCCTACCTGACCAAGCTGGTCTCGGGTGAGTGGACCGGCACCATGTGCCTGACCGAATCCCACTGCGGTACCGACCTGGGCATGCTGCGCACCAAGGCCGAGCCGCAGGCCGATGGGTCCTACAAGATCACCGGCACCAAGATCTTCATCTCTGCCGGTGAACACGACATGGCCGAGAACATCATCCACATCGTGCTGGCGCGCCTGCCCGATGCGCCGGCAGGCACCAAGGGGATCTCGCTGTTCATCGTGCCGAAGATCCTGCCGAGCATCGAAGGCAGCCTGGGCGAACGCAACGCGGTCACCTGTGGCTCCATCGAACACAAGATGGGCATCCACGGCAACGCCACCTGCGTGATGAACTTCGACGCCGCCACCGGTTACTTGATCGGCCCGGCCAACAAGGGCCTGAACTGCATGTTCACGTTCATGAACACCGCGCGGTTGGGCACTGCACTGCAAGGCCTGGCACACGCCGAAGTGGCCTTCCAGGGCGGCCTCAAGTACGCCCGCGATCGCGTGCAGATGCGCTCGCTGACCGGCCCCAAGGCGCCGGACAAAGCCGCCGACCCGATCATCGTGCACCCTGATGTGCGACGCATGCTGCTGACCATGAAGGCCTTCGCCGAGGGTACTCGGGCGATGGTCTACTTCACTGCCAAGCTGGTCGACGTGGTCAAGTACAGCCAGGACGAAGAAGAGCGCAAGCGTGCCGACGCGCTGCTGGCGTTCATGACCCCGATTGCCAAGGCGTTCATGACCGAAGTCGGTTTCGAATCGGCCAACCACGGCGTGCAGATCTATGGCGGCCACGGCTTCATCGCCGAGTGGGGCATGGAGCAGAACGTGCGCGACAGCCGTATCTCGATGCTCTACGAGGGCACCACCGGCATCCAGGCGCTCGACCTGCTGGGCCGCAAAGTGCTGATGACCCAGGGCGAAGCGCTCAAGGGCTTCACCAAGATCGTCCACAAGTTCTGCCAGGCCAATGAAGGTGTCGAGGCCGTCAGCGAGTTCGTTACACCCTTGGCGCAACTGAACAAGGAGTGGGGCGAGATCACGATGAAGGTCGGCATGGCGGCGATGAAGGACCGTGAAGAGGTCGGCGCGGCGTCGGTGGATTACCTGATGTATTCCGGTTATGCCTGCCTGGCATACTTCTGGGCCGACATGGCGCGTCTGGCGGCCGAGAAACTCGCTGCCGGCACTACCGAGGAGGCGTTCTACACGGCCAAGCTGCAGACGGCGCGCTTCTACTTCCAGCGGATCCTGCCGCGCACCCGCACGCATGTGGCGGCGATGCTGTCGGGTGCGGGCAACCTGATGCAGATGGATGAAGAGGCGTTCGGCCTCTCTTACTGAGTACTGCGCATGACTTGCCGGCCCGTTCGCCGCCAAACGCGCACCCTTGCTCCCACAGTCGCGCACTGCGGGAGCAAGGGTGCGAACTCGGCAGCGAAGGGGCCCTCAAGACCACAGTCACTCACCCCCGCTACATCCCGATCCGATTAAACCCTAAACCTTTCCAACTTCCGGCCGATACAGATGCAGGCACAATGCCATGCACTGTTTGACGGCCGGAGTTTTGCCTTTGCCGCGTTTATCTGCTGCTCGAATCAGCCATTTCCTGCCCTCGCTGGTGTTGCTGCTGGCCGGGCTGGCGGCAGCCTATGTGCGCGATTTGAACGTGTTCTTCACATCGCTGTTCAACGTCCTGCCGACGCTGGTGCTACTGCTGGGGGGCGCCTATTGCGCAGTCTATCGGCGCCAGCGCGAGCTGTTCCTGATGGTCACGGTGTACATCGCCTACTATCTGCTCGATACGCAGACCGATTTCTACCGCGACAATGGCAAGCTGCGCGAAGACGCGGCGGTGGTCTTCCATCTGGTCTGTCTGATATTGCCGATGCTCTACGGACTGTTCGGCGCTTGGGCGGAACGCACTCATCTGTTTCAGGATATCGTCGCCCGCTGCGCGGTGCTGCTGGCCGTCAGCGCGGTAGCGCTGGGCCTGGAGCAGAGCTTTCCAGCGGCCTTGCTCGACTGGCTGGCGGACATCCGCTGGCCGTCGCTGCACGGCCAATGGATGAGCCTGATCCAGCTCGCCTACCCGATGTTCTTCATCGCCTTCGTGGTGCTCACGGTGCAGTACGTGCGCTTTCCACGGCCGTTGCATGCCGCGCAACTGGTGGGCCTGATCGGGATGTTCTGGGCCCTGCCGAAGACCTTCATCCTGCCCTTCACCCTGAACATTCTGTGCAGCCAGGTGATGCTGATGATCGCCGCGGCGGTGGCCCACGAGGCCTATCAGATGGCCTTTCGTGACGAGCTCACCGGGCTGCCGGGCCGCCGCGCGCTCAACGAGCGCATGCAACGCCTGGGGCGCAATTACGTGCTGGCAATGACCGACGTCGACCACTTCAAGAAATTCAACGATACCCACGGCCACGACGTCGGCGATCAGGTGCTGCGCCTGGTCGCCAGCAAGCTGTCGAAAGTCAGCGGCGGCGGGCGCGCGTATCGCTATGGCGGGGAGGAGTTCGCCCTGGTCTTCGCCGGCAAGACCCTGGAAGAGTGCATGCCGCATCTCGAAGTGATCCGCGGCGTGATTGCTGCCTACAACATTCAGCTGCGCAACCCCGATCGCCCGCAGGATGACCTGCAGGGGCGTCAGCGCCGGGCGGGTTCAGCGGCGACCAGCGTGTCGGTCACGGTGAGCATCGGCGTGTGCGAGCGGATGCCCGAGCAGCGCACCCCCGAGGAAGTCCTCAAGGCCGCCGACCAGGCGTTGTATGCCGCCAAAGGTGCCGGCCGCAATTGCGTGGTCAGCTATGGCCAGAACCGCCGTGGCGCGGTGCGTACTGCTGCGACTGCGTGACCGACCAGTCACAAGTCGACGCTATGTCTCCGAAAAGTTGTTGGGCTACACTGCCCTGATTCGACTTTTCCAGCTCTGTTCTAGAGGTTGCCATGGCTGACTACAAAGCGCCCCTGCGCGATATGCGCTTCATCCTCAACGAAGTCTTCGATGTGTCCAGCCAGTGGGCGCAGTTGCCGGCCCTTGCCGAAGTCGTGGATGCCGACACCGTCGAGGCCATTCTAGAAGAGGCGGGCAAAGTCACCAGCAAAGGCATCGCGCCGCTGAGCCGAGCGGCCGATGAAGAAGGCTGCCACTGGCACGACGGCGCAGTCACCACCCCGGCTGGCTTCCTCCAGGCCTATCGCACCTACGCCGAGGGCGGCTGGGTAGGTGTTGGCGGCGACCCGCAATTCGGCGGCATGGGCATGCCCAAGGTGGTGTCGGCCCAAGTCGAGGAAATGGTCAACTCCGCCAGCCTGTCGTTCGGCCTGTACCCGATGCTCACCGCTGGCGCCTGCCTGTCGATCCTCGCTCACGCCAGCGAAGCGCTCAAACAGGCGTATCTGCCCAATATGTACGCGGGCGTGTGGGCCGGCTCCATGTGCCTCACCGAAGCTCATGCGGGGACCGATCTGGGCATCATCCGCACCAAGGCCGAACCCCAGGCCAATGGCAGCTACAAGGTCAGCGGCACCAAGATCTTCATCACCGGCGGTGAGCACGACCTCACCGAAAACATCATCCACCTGGTACTGGCCAAGCTACCCGATGCGCCGGCGGGGCCCAAGGGCATCTCGTTGTTCCTGGTGCCCAAGTTTCTGGTCAACGCCGATGGCAGCCTGGGTGAGCGCAATCCGGTGACCTGCGGCTCCATCGAGCACAAGATGGGCATCCAGGCCTCGGCCACGTGTGTGATGAACTTCGACGCCGCCGAAGGTTATATCGTCGGCGAGCCGAACAAGGGCCTGGCGGCGATGTTCACCATGATGAACTACGAGCGCCTCGGCGTTGGTATTCAGGGCCTGGCGTCGGGCGAGCGCTCGTACCAGAACGCCGTGGACTACGCTCGCGATCGCCTGCAGAGCCGGTCGCCCACTGGCGCGCAAGCCAAGGACAAAGTCGCCGACCCGATCATCGTCCACCCCGATGTGCGGCGCATGCTGCTGACCATGAAGGCTAGCAACGAAGGCGGCCGGGCCTTCTCCTCGTACGTGGCGCTGCAACTCGACCGCGCCAAGTTCAGCGAAGAGGCCACCGAGCGCAAACGTGCCGAAGACTTGGTGGCCTTGCTGACGCCGGTCGCCAAGGCGTTCCTGACGGACCTGGGCCTGGAAACCACCGTGCATGGCCAGCAGATTTTCGGCGGCCACGGCTACATCCGCGAATGGGGCCAGGAACAACTGGTGCGCGACGTGCGCATCACCCAGATCTACGAAGGCACCAACGGCATCCAGGCCCTCGACCTGATAGGCCGCAAGGTGGTGGGCAACGGCGGCGCGTCGTACAAGATCTTCGCTGAAGAAATCCGCTGGTTCATCGCCGATACCGGCGGCGCCATGGCCGAGTTCACCAAGCCGTTGGGCGCTGCACTGGACAACCTCGATCAGCTGACCACCTGGGTCATCGACAAGGCACTGCACAATCCCCAGGAAATCGGCGCTGCCTCGGTGGAATACCTGCAAGTGTTCGGCTACACCGCCTATGCCTATATGTGGGCATTGATGGCCCAGGCGGCGCTGGGCAAGGAAGATCAGGAGGCGTTCTACGCCAGCAAGCTCGGTACAGCGCGGTTCTTTTTTGCCCGCTTGCTGCCGCGCATCCATTCACTGACGGCCTCGGTCAAGGCGGGCAGCGAATCCCTGTATCTACTGGATGCCGAGCAATTCTGAGTGCTGTAAGCGTTTGCTTACAGTCTGTGGTGCCGATCGCCTATACCGCTGACAACTCGGAATCAGTATCTTTAACTCACGGATGTAGCGCAGGAAGCGCCAAGGAAATAAACGGAATCACCCGCCAGGATGGTGGGTAGAAATGGATGTCAGGGACACATACTGCAAAACCCCGCTCAGGCGGGGTTTTTCGTTTGGGCGGATTTTAGCTCACCTCAACGTTTGGCAATGATATACACCGCATGGATGATCCCTGGGATGTAGCCGCACAGAGTCAGCAGGATATTGAGCCAGAAGGCGCCGCCGAAACCGACCTGCAGGAACACGCCGACAGGGGGCAGGATAATGGCGAAGATGAGGCGAATGATGTCCATGGTATTACTCCAGAGGTCGTTAATCTAGTGACCTTTGGCGCGCGAGAAGATTCCGTCGATCACTGGCAACTCGCTGTTGCTCAACCACTTACATCGCTCAGCGCGGAAAAAGCGCCCGAGCCTAACCTGGCTGGCTCGGGACGTTGCGCGATAACGCAAGACGGTATTTTTACCTGGCCGAATGTAGAACCAGGATTTTGCTGCGGACATGATGGTGCGGCGGCTGGCGTGTGTATGTCGCACGACTGTTAGGGCAAGGCTTGCTCGCGAAAGCACCGGTCGCGTCGATCCCATTTTTTAAGGTGAACCACAGAGTCTCGCTACCCGCGAAAACGCGCCAGCGCTTCCAGGCCATCGGTGTAGGTGCGCACCAAAAAAGCCGGCTGCAGGAAGCCATGATCGCGATCGTGGTCGACAATGACGATGTCGGCATCGATGCCCCAGTCGCGTTCTTTCGCCAGCGGCGGATGCTCAGCGTTGCCATCGATGATCAGCAGGATATGCAGGTCGCGGCACAATCTCGACGCAGCCTGACAGTACTCGACGGTCATGTCCTTACAATCGGCCTGCAGCACGATGGCTGCGGTGTTCGCATCCACGGCAGCATGCAGCGCAGCCTGATCGTTGGCCCGCAGGTGTGCCGGATGATCACCGATAAGCAGGATGCCGCTGTCGCGGCGCTTGCTTTGCCCCCAGCGGCGCGCCAGATCAAGGGCGGCCTGGCGCGCGGCGGCGAGGCTGGGTCGCGGCCAGATGAGGGTATTGCCTGGCATCGTGGTGATTTCTTCGCGGCCGGAGCCCACTCCCGCACGGGGGACAAGGTGTACGGTCGGTTTGAATGCGGCAGGTGAATGGTTGTCAAGCTGACCAGACGCCGCAGGCGCGTCAAATTCCGCTGTGAAACGACGCAAACTGAATAGACTCATTCGCTCAGGCCTATCTAAATGCTAAACGGCAAAGGCGCAGGAAACTCCTCGCGCGGGGCCTTTGTGTGTCTGCACCCCTTTGATTGCGGATAGACTAGGCCGCTGCCGGGGACGGCTCCATTTCGATTTAACAGTATTTTTGATAAGTGATGCTTATGGATTTCAAGCAGCTGCGGTATTTCGTCGCGGTCTATGAAGAGGGCCACGTCGGCCGCGCCGCCGAGCGCCTGGCGCTGTCGCAACCGGCGCTGTCGCAACAGATCAGGCAGCTGGAGCACAACCTCGATGTGAGCCTGTTCGAGCGCAGCAACAAACGCCTGCTGCCGACCCTGGCCGCCCACACGCTGTACAACCACGCCGTGCCCCTGCTCGACGGGCTGCAGCGGGCGCGCGAGGCACTGGGCAATTTCAAGGGCCAGGCGGTGCGCACGCTGGCCATCGGCGTGCTGCAAACCGTGCACCCGAGCCTGGTGCCGCAGTTGCTTGAGGGTGTGCGCAAGGCACAGCCCCATCTGGTAGTGCAGATCTACGAGTTGTCGGGGCTGGAGATCGAGCGGCGGTTGCTCAGCGGTGTGCTGGATATCGGCATCGGCTATCTGCCGCCGCGCCAGCCCGGGCTGCATGGGGTGCTGCTTTATGAGGACGAGTTGCAGGTGGTGATCCCCACGGAGCACCCGCTGCGCGCGTTCAAGAGGGTCTCGCTGGTACAGGCAGCGGACTTGCAAATGCTGTTGCTGGGTGAGGAGTTTCAGCTGCGGCAGATCTGGCAGGGGCAACTGGCCAATCTGGGCCGACGCCCGCAGGTGCAGGCCGAGCTCAACACCATGGCGGCGATCCTCGACAGCTTGCCCGGTACGGCGTTGGCCACGGTGCTGCCTGGACGAGCGCGGGTGGTTGGGGATGATGCCGGATTGCTATGGAAGCCCCTGAGTGAACCGCGGGTACCGCTCAAGGTGGGGCTGGTGTTCCGGGATGCGCAGCGCCAGCAGGCGTCGGTGGAGTTGTTGCAACGGGTGCTGGAATCGAGGGCGTAATCACGGGCCTCTCCGCCGGCAGAGCCCGCTCCCAAAGGGTACGCCTAACGCTGTGGGAGCGAGCTCTGCGCACGAAGAGGCCCTTGGGTTCACCGCAAAAATCAGCCCATTACCCGACCGTAAAACTTCCACTCCTCCTCCAGCGCATGCGCCAGGTTCGCCGCCTGGCGAAAGCCGTGTCGTTCCTCAGGATAAAAATGCCCTTCAGCCGACAAGCCATTACGCTGCAACGCCTCGAGCATGCTGCGGGTCTGCTGCGGCACCACCACCGCGTCCAGCTCGCCCTGAAAGAAGATCACCGGCACCTTGATGCGCTCGGCATGCAGCAGCGGCGTGCGTGCTTCATAACGCGCATGATCCGCGTCAGGGTCGCCGATCAGCCAGTCCAGATAGTCGCTCTCGAACTTGTGCGTATCGCGGGCCAGCGCCGCCGGGTCGCTTACCCCATACAAGCTGGCGCCGCCGCGAAATACATCGCGAAACGCCAAGGCGCATAACGTCGTGTAACCGCCGGCGCTGCTGCCGCGAATGAATGCCCGCTGCGCATCGATCAGCCCCTGCGCCGCCAGGTGCTCGACCGCCGCGCAGGCATCGTCGACATCGCTGACACCCCAATTGCCCTGCAATGCCTGGCGATATTCGCGGCCGTAGCAGGTACTGCCGCGATAGTTGATGTCCGCTACGGCAAAGCCGCGCTGCGTCCAGTACTGGATGCGCGGCTCGAACACCGGGTAGCAACTGGACGTCGGCCCGCCATGGATGAACACCAGCAACGGTGGCGGTAACTGCGGGTTGGCCGGTGGATAGAAAAAACAATGCGCCTGGCCGTCGCCACTGGCATAGCTGTGCGGATGCGGCAGGCTGATGTGCTCGGCGGCCAAGGGCGCTTCGCCGCCGGCCAGGACTTGCACCTCGTGGCTGCGCCGATCGATGGCGATCACGGCCGAGGGGCAGGTCGGCGAGGCGGCGATGGCATAGAAGCAAGCGTTGTCGGCCGCCAGGTTGCGGAAACGGCTGAACTCGCCGGTGTAGTCGAGCGTGGAGCCATCGGCGTCGTTGCACAGTCCGAGTTTGGCGAAGCCGTCTTCGAACCAGGTGGCCAGGTAGGTATGGTCCACGAGCGGCAGCCAACTGCTGGCCCCCAGTTGCCAGGGCGCTCCTGCATGATCGGCGGCCTTGGCGGGCAGCGCGTGCCAGCCGGCGGTGCTTTCTCGCCAGGGCTGCCAAAAGCCGTTGCGATCGGACAGGCACTGCACGCGGCCCTGTTCGTCGATACGCGGCTGTTGCAGTGACTCAGGCTGCACGCCATCGCCGGCCAGGCAATACGGCTTGTGCCAGCCGCGGCCATCCAGGGTGCGCTCGGCACACATCAGCCGGGTCGCGGTCCAGGGTTGTTCGGGGTGCGACCACTCGATCCAGGCCAGCCGCGAGCCATCCGGGCACAGCACCGGGGCGGCATAGAAGTCGGCGCCTTCGGCCAGCACCCGACGCGCGCCATCCTCGGCATCGATAGCCACCAGCCGGTGGATCGGATAAGGCGCGCCGGGCTCTTCTTCCACCGCCAGCACCTGGCCGTCGGCGAAGCTCAGGTCTCCGTAGCGGCGCACGTCGTGGGTGAGGGGATGAGGGGCGCTGCCGTCCAGTGCCTGAAGATACAGTTGCTGGTCGCGCTCGTTGACGAACACCAGGCCGTCGTCCACCAAACAGAACGAACCGCCGCCGTATTCGTACACGCGGCTGCGCACGCTGAAACCGTCGGGGGTCAGGCAGCGCGCCCGACCGTCTTGCCATTGCCAGATGCGGCTGGCGGCGTCGCTGGGGCGGTATTCGCTCCAGAAGACCCCGGCGGCACCGATGCGCAATTCGGCGAAATCGGTGGCGGCCGCGACCGCTTGTACGGCGCTGAACGGCTCAGCTTTTTGCGATGAGACGGGAGTTTCGTTCATTGCGGAAGGCCAGTTGGTCGATAGTCGCAGTCGCGTGTTCGGCCTCCTCCCGCGCCCGCAGAATGATGCCGTGATCGACTGATTTGCTGCACACCGGGTCGGCGTTGCTGGCGTCACCCGTGAGCATGAACGCTTGGCAGCGACAGCCGCCGAAGTCCTTTTCTTTTTCATCACAGGAGCGGCACGGCTCGGGCATCCAGTCGTAGCCGCGAAAACGGTTGAAACCGAACGAATCGTACCAAATGTGCTGCATGCTGTGGTCACGCACATTGGGGAATTCGACCGGCATCTGCCGCGCGCCATGGCAAGGCAGGGCGGTGCCGTCGGGCGTGACGGTGAGGAATACGCTGCCCCAGCCGTTCATGCAGGCCTTGGGGCGCTCTTCATAGTAGTCCGGGGTGACGAAAATCAGCTTGCACGGATTACCGGCCGCCGCCAGGCGCTCGCGGTATTCGTTGGTGATGCGTTCGGCACGCACCAGTTGTTCCTTGGTCGGCAGCAAGCCGACGCGGTTGAGCTCGGCCCAGCCGTAGAACTGGCAGGTGGCGAGCTCGACGAAGTCGGCTTCCAGGGCGATGCACAGCTCGATGATCTGGTCGATCTTGTCGATGTTGTGCCGGTGGGTGACGAAGTTGAGCACCATCGGATAACCATGGGCCTTGACCGCCCGGGCCATTTCGAGCTTTTGCGCGAAGGCCTTTTTCGAGCCGGCGAGCATATTGTTGACCTGCTCGTCGCTGGCCTGAAAGCTGATCTGGATGTGGTCCAGGCCGGCTTTTTTGAAGTCGCTGATCTTCTGCTCGGTGAGACCGATGCCGGAGGTAATCAGGTTGGTGTAGTAGCCCAGCTGCCGCGCTTCGCCGATCAGTTCGGCGAGGTCCTGGCGCACCAGCGGTTCGCCACCGGAAAAACCTAGCTGCGCCGCGCCCATCTCCCGCGCTTCGCGCATGACCTTGATCCACTGTTCGGTGCTCAGCTCCTTGCCCTGCTGGGCAAAATCCAGTGGGTTGGAGCAATACGGGCACTGCAGCGGGCAGCGGTAGGTCAGCTCGGCGAGCAACCACAGCGGCAGGCCGACGGGCGGCGTCGGCGGAATAAAGGGCTGATGAGGCATATGAGACTCAGCCAAGCTCGATCCAGTGCTCTGCACGAGCGACCTCCATGAATTGCTCGATGTCGGTGCCCAGTTCCGGAACGTCCGGGAACTGCGCTGCCAACGTCGCGATAATGGCGGCAACGTCGCGCTCACCGTCGATCAGACCACCGATCAGGGCTGCGCTTTCGTTGAGTTTGATCATGCCTTCGGGGTACAGCAGTACATGGCCCTTTTGCGCCGGTTCGTACTGGTAACGATAGCCTTGGCGCCATGTGGGCGTCTTGCTGCGATCGAAGCTCATAGAGGGATGCCTTTGTGCCAGACGCGTTGGTCGGTGACGCTGTGATAGGGCGGGCGGTGCAGTTCATAGGCCATGCTCATGGCGTCCAGCATGCTCCAGAGTATGTCCAGTTTGAACTGCAGGATTTCCAGCATGCGCTGCTGGCCGGCTGCGGTGGTGTAGTGCTCGAGCGTGATCGCCAGGCCGTGCTCGACATCGCGGCGCGCCTGGCCTAGGCGGGTGCGAAAGTACTCGTAGCCGGCCGGGTCGATCCACGGGTAGTGCTGGGGCCAGCTGTCGAGACGCGATTGGTGGATCTGCGGCGCGAACAGTTCGGTAAGCGAACTGCTGGCGGCTTCCTGCCAGCTGGCGCGGCGGGCGAAGTTCACATAGGCGTCGACGGCGAAGCGCACACCGGGCAGCACCAGTTCCTGGGAGCGCAGTTGCTCCGGGTCGAGGCCCACGGCTTGGCCCAGGCGCAGCCAGGCTTCGATGCCGCCGTCTTCGCCAGGAGCGCCGTCGTGGTCGAGCAGGCGCTGGATCCACTCGCGGCGGATCTCGCGATCGGGGCAGTTGGCGAGGATGGCCGCGTCCTTCAGGGGGATGTTGACCTGATAGTAGAAGCGGTTGGCGACCCAGCCCTGGATCTGCTCGCGGGTCGCGCGGCCTTCGTACATGGCCACGTGATAGGGGTGATAGATGTGGTAGAACGCGCCCTTGGCGCGCAGGGCCTGCTCGAACTCGGCCGGGGACATCGGTGTGTCGGTCATGCTGTTCTCCCTCGTTCAAGGTGGAGTCTGATGCTTTTTTGTGCAGGCGGGGCTGGCCCCTTCGCGGGCAAGCCCTGCTCCCACAGGTGTACGCCTGTGGCAGAAAGGCTTGCCCGCGAAGCGCCAGCCGCCGTCACACCTTGTTCAGAGCTCGATACTCATCCCATCGAACGCGACTTCCACGCCGTGGCGGATCAGTTGGGCGCGTTCGGCGGAGTCTTCGTCGAGGATCGGGTTGGTGTTGTTGATGTGGATCAGCACCTTGCGCGGTTTGCTCAGGCCGTCCAGCACCTCGAGCATGCCGCCGGGGCCATTCTGTGCCAGGTGGCCCATCTCCCGGCCGGTGCGCGTGCCAACGCCGCGGCGCTGCATTTCGTCGTCTTCCCACAGAGTGCCATCTACCAGCAGGCAATCGGCGGCGCCCATGCGTTCCAGCAATGGCCCGTCGACCTTGCCCAGGCCCGGCGCATAGAACAGCGTGCCGCCGGTGTTCAGGTCTTCGACGATGAGGCCGATGTTGTCACCGGGGTGCGGGTCGAAGCGGTGCGGCGAGTAGGGCGGCGCGGCGCTGCGCAGCGGTAACGGGGTGAAGCGCAGATTGGGGCAGGCGTCGATGACGAAGCTGCCTTCGAGCTCGATGCGCCGCCGGTCCAGGCCGCCGTTCCAGTGGGTCAGCATGTTGAACACCGGGAAGCCGGTGGTCAGGTCCTGGTGGACCATGTCGGTGCACCAGACTTGATGCGGGCAGCCTTCGCGCAGGCTCAGCAGACCTGTGGTGTGGTCGATCTGGCTGTCGAGCAGGATGATTGCATTAATGCCCGTGTCGCGCAGGGCCCGGGCCGGTTGCAGCGCCGGGAAGCTTTGCAGCTGCGCGCGGATGTCTGGGGATGCGTTGCACAGGATCCAGTGCACGCCGTCGTCGGACAGGGCAATGGACGACTGCGTGCGGGGCAGGGCGCGCAGGGTGCCGTCGCGCAAGCCCTTGCAGTTCACGCAATTGCAGTTCCATTGTGGAAAACCACCGCCGGCGGCGGACCCTAGAATCTGGACGTACATGGCAACTCCATCGCGAAGGCCGAAAATGAAAACGCCCCGGCGAACCGAGGCGTGGTGCAGCGCTTGCTGATCAACGGCTAGCGAAATACATGGTGACTTCGAAGCCGATACGCAGGTCAGTGTAAGCAGGTTTGGTCCACATAGGAGTACTCCTTCCGGGTTGTCAGAGCGGTCGCTCGTTACACTTTAGTCTGTCGTGGTGGACGGACGTTCAGCGGCATGAGGGTCATGTTACTTAATTTACCTTCGCGCAGATGCCCCCGATCGTGCGAAAGGCTTTTGCATCAGGTGTAATTATCCGGTCGGTACATTTTGTGGGGCAAGTGACAGATGATTAATTCAGCTGGGCGGCGAAGAGCCCATCAGCCCCACCATCAATTCAAGACATTTGCGCATCCCGCACTTCACTCACATTACGCCACTGCGCCCCCGGCGCGGCCTCGTTGGCCAGGCATAGCCAGCCGCCGCGTGCTTCCTGCAACTGGCGCACGGCATCGAGCAACTGCGCCGGCTGAATGATCTGCAACGCCTGCTGCAACTGGCGCAGATAACTGCCGGGGTAAGCGCCCAGATGCGCCTGCCAGAGGGTGTCGGCCAGGGCGCCGGTCTCCATCTCTTCCACGCTCGACCGGGCGCTCAGTGCCTGGCTCTGATGGTGCAGGCCCTGGGGCCCTTGGCTGGCGATGAGTTTGGGCAGGCCCTCCAGAAAAGCCTCGATGTGCCCCAGCAACTCTGCGCAGCCGGTGGCGGGCGACTGCACGCCAAACACCAGGCCTGCGCGCCCGGCGATCTGCCGGAAGCTGCTGAACACCGCATAGCCCAACTGCAGCTCGACCCGCAGACGCTGATAAAAGGGCATCTGGCACAAATGGGCGATCATCCGCCAGAGCGCCTCGTCGGCGATGGTTTGTGTGGGTGTCGGGCAAAACAGCACCAGGGCGTGCTCGCTGGAATCGGTCGGGACCTGGCTCCACAAGCGTTCGCGCAGGGGCTCGAGGCGGGTGGAAAGGCTGCGGTCCGGCGCGCCGGGCAAGCGATGCAATGCGGCATTGAGGGCGCTGCGGGTGGCTTCACCGATGCCCAGGGCCATGCCGTCCCAACGCGCCTGCGACCAGAGCTTCTGCAATTTGAGCGGTTTGATGTCTTCGTGGGCGAAGCGCACCGGCGTCTGATAGTGCCCCAGGCAGTGTTCAGGCAACTGCTTGAGCAAATGCCGGATGGGCATCGCCTCTGCCGGAGCCGCATCGCGGGGCAAACGCCACACTTCAGGCGCTGGCGCCGTGAGGCATTCCAGTGCGTGCTCGAGAATCGCCGGCATCGGTTCTTCGACACCGCTCAGGCGCAACTGCCAGTCATCGCCCAGGCTGCTGAACGTCAGCTTCACCCCGGCCTGCAGGGCCTCGTCGGTGAGGCGGCGCAAACTGTGTTCGATCAGGGTCCACAGGCCGGTCTGGCGTGAGGCGTTGAGGCGCCAGCGCAGGGTGAGCACGGCATCGAGGCCGCTCTGGTCGACGGTGCCGAGGTAGATCATCGAGCGGGGATCGGCGATGGGTTGATCCGGGCGGCGGCTGGGGCGCAGGAAACGATTGCGCTGCGCCAGGCGCCAATGCACCACCGGCGCGGCGGTGGTCTTTACCAGCACGCTGGGCAGGGGGTGCAGTTGCCTGTCCGGTTTGAGCTGCGTGAGCAGCACGCGCAATGCCTGCAGGCCATCGTCGCCAAGGCCGTGGGCCTGGTCGTCGGCACCATTGCTGTAGTGGCGGGCGAGGTCCAGCGCACCGTGGGACTGGCGCTGGCGTTTGTCCAGCAGTGCATATTCCTCGCGCAGGCCGCACCAATCGTCATGGGCCTCGAAAAACTCCAGCCAGTCGAAGCACAGCTCGCGGATCAGCGCCGTGGCGTGCTGGCCGGCGTCGGTCAGCTTGAATTCGATATTGATCAGCGCCTGCTCGGCATGCCGATAAAAGGCCCCCAGGCTGAGGCTTTCGACCAGCCCGCGACGGCGCAGCTCCACCAGCAGGCCGCCGGGTTGGCTGCTGGCGAACCATGTGCCCAGGAACGCCACGGCCTGGTCCACCGCCGGCGGCAATTGCTCGCAGGCGAACACCAGGTTCAGCCGCTCGCCCGGCGCCTGGGCGACGATGGCCTGGTCTTCGGCGGCGCTGGCCATGGCGGCATCCGCGAGCAGCGCGGGTGGCACCGCCAGCGGCAGCCGGCTACCGCGGTGCAGGCATTGCCCGGCACGTTGCGCCAGGTTGAGCATCTGTTCAGCGCTTTGCGGGCCGACCAGGCACAGGGTCATCTGCCCGGCGTTGTAATGCTTGCGGTGAAAGTCCAGCAGGCCCTGCTGAAACTCCGGGCGCGCCACCGGCAGGCTGTAGCGATTGCCGGCATGAAAGGCCCGCAGCGGGTGCTGCGCCGACAACGGGCTGACCATCCAGAACTCATGCTGCGCCTGCGGGTCGCGCGACCAGGCGACGAACTCGGCGTGCAGGACTTCACGCTCGCGGCGCTGGTCGGCGGCACTCATGCGCGGGCGCGCGAGCATGTCGCACAGCCGCTCCAGTGCGCTGGACAGCGCCTGAGGCGGTACTTCGAAAAAATAATCGGTGTGGCGTTCCGACGTACGGGCATTGAGCTGCCCGCCCTGACGCTGCACATAGGCCATCAGCGTCTGGTCGTCGGTGAAGCGCTCGGTCCCCAGAAACAGCAAGTGCTCGAGAAAATGTGCCAGCCCAGGCCAGGCATTGGGCACATCGTGGCTGCCGGCGTGAACGCGCAGATAGGCCGCGCTGCGTTTGAGCCGCGGGTCGTGCCAGGCGCGCACCGTGAGCCCGTTCTCGAGCACCCGCTGATCGCGGGGTGAAGAGATTGCATCTTGCATGGAGGGTTCCGCAGTGGTGGTCAGGACAAGGCCTAATCCTAGCGGATAAAGATCACCAGGCAAAAAGCAAAAAACCGCGCAGGGCGCGAGCCTTGCACGGTTTCTGTACAGCGATTGATCAGTTCTTGAACGCCGCCGAGGTGGTGACGATCCCTGCCGACGGCAGCAACTGGCTGATGAAGCGGTTCCAGCGGGTGATATTGGCCGGCCCGACGAACACCACGTCCGAGGCTTGCAGGTCGAACTGCCGGGCGAGGATGAACGCGGTAGGCTTCTTGGCATCGAGGTAGAACACGGTCGCGGGTTGCTTGACGGTATTCTGTGCGCCGCGAATCACGTACACGGCTTCGGCGTTGGCGGTGTCCTGATTCAGGCCACCGGCATTGCCCAGCGCTTCCATCAGGTTGAAGGTGCTGGTGCCGTAGTTCATCACCTGCGGCGCCGCCACTTCACCCAGCACGTAGATGCGATTGGCGCGGTTGTTACCCAGGTGCAACTGGTCGCCTTCCTTGAGGTAGATCTGGTTGAGCACCGAGTCCTTGCGGTTGAGGCTGTCGATGTCCAGCTGGTATTCCTTGCCGTCGCGCTTGAGCAGCAGACCGGCCAGGTTGGCGTCACCGGCATCGCCACCGGCGCGGCTGATGGCATCGACCAGGGTCACCGGCACGTTGTTGAGCACCTGCGGCCCTGGGGTCTTGAATGCCCCGGACAGAATCACCCGGTGGCTGTTGAAGTCCTGCACCTTGACGTCCACCTGCACGCCGGTCAGGTACTTGGACAGTTTTTCGCGCAACTCCTCGCGCAACTCGGAGGTGGTCTTGCCGCCCGCCTTGACCGAATCGATGTAGGGGTAATACAGCGTGCCGTCATCGCGCACGATGCGCGAACTGGCGCTGCCGGTGTCCTGATTGGCCGGCGAGTTGAGCTCCATGTGATCCCACACGGTGATCAGCAGGCCATCCCCTGGCCCGATGCGGTATTCCTCAGGCACATAGCGGGTCAACTCGGCCGGCACCGGGGGCGCCTGGTAGATCACCCGTTGCTGGCTGACGGTCTGGTTGGTGATTTGCACCACATTGACCGGGCCAACGAGGCCATCGTCGCTGGCGTCGGAGGGGGTCATGTGTTGACCGGGGGCGAAAACACAACCCTGCAGTACGGCACTGGCGAGCAGGACAACAAATACATTTCGCTTCATTGCATGGTTTCCTTGGAGAATCGGGCTTCTCACACGGCACAGGTTCAAGAATCGGGTTTTTTTCGCGCCGGCCGGCTACACCGACGTCACCGAGACGACGATGGCGGGTTTGGTCGGTGCCAGCGCCAGGCGCGGAGCGGGCGGGGCGGGCGGGGCGGGCTGGCCGATATTGGCTTCGGCACAGCGCGCCTCGACGAACAGGCGCATTTGCCGCTCGAAATTCTTTTCCGAGAACTGCTCGGCATTCTCGCGGCAGGCCTGCGGGCTGATGCGGTGGTGTTCGGCTTCGAACAACTGCACGGCGGCCATCAGCGCGCCGATGCTTTGCTCGTGATAGAACACCCCGGTGGGCGCGCTGTCATCCAGCCCGCGCACGGTCTCCAGAGTGCCGCCACGGCCAAAGGCGATCACCGGCGTACCGCAGGCCTGGGCCTCGACGGGGCTGATGCCGAAGTCTTCTTCGGCGGCGAACACAAAGGCCCGGGCGTTCTGCATGTGGCTGCGCAGTACTTCGAAACTCTGGTAGCCGAGCAGCGTGACGTTGGGGCCGGCCAGGGCCTTGGCCTTGTCGAATTCCGGCCCTTCGCCGATGACGATCAGTTTTTTGTCCGGCATGGCCGTGAACGCCTCGACGATCATCGGCATTTTCTTGTAGGGCACCATGCGCGAGGCGGTCAGGTAGTAGTCCTGCTTCTCGATCTGCAGGTTGAAGCCCTTGGTGTCCACGGGCGGATAGATGACCGTGGAGGGGCGGCGGTAGGCTTTTTCGATGCGCCGGGCGATGAAGTGCGAGTTGGCGACGAACTGGTCGACCGCCGCCGCCGTGCGCTGATCCCACATGCGGATGTAGTGCAGGATCATCCGCGCCAGTTTGCCCTTGAGGCCGAAGCGCATGCCGCTCTCGTTGAGGTACTGGTGCTGCAGGTCCCAGGCGTAGCGAATCGGTGAATGCACGTAGCTGATGTGCAGGGTGTTGGGGCCGGTGAGCACGCCCTTGGCCACCGCGTGGCTGCTGGAAATCACCAAGTCGTAGGCCGACAGATCCATCTGCTCGATGGCCAGCGGCATCAGCGGCAGGTATTTCTGGTAACGGGTCCTAGCCTTGGGCAAGCGCTGGATAAAGGTGGTTTGCGCACGTTTGCCGCCCAGCTTGGCGCGGTCTGCATCACTGAGGAAGTCGATCACGGAAAACAGGTCCGCCTGAGGCCAGATCTTCAGCAAGGCGGACAGCACGCGTTCGGCACCGGCGTAAGTCACGAGCCAGTCATGGACGATTGCGATTTTCATGGATGCTCCTTGGCGCGAGCGAACGCGCTTGGGTAGTCGCTGACGTTGATTGTTTTTGGAGGGTCAACGAATCAATGCGGTCGCTGATCAGCTGGGCTGACTCTTCCCAGCTGAAGCGCGACACGTTTTGCAGACCGAGGGTGCGCAGGTGTTGGCGGATAGTCAGGTTGTTGAGGGCCAGAGACATGGCTCTGGAGATGTGTTCGGTGTCCAGCGGGTCGAAATACAGCGCGCTGGATTGCAGCACTTCCGGGATCGACGCCGCGTTGGCCGCCAATACCGGGCACCCGCAAGCCTGGGCTTCCAGGGGCGGGATACCAAAGCCTTCATACAACGAAGGAAACACGAACGCGGCGGCGTTCTGGTACTGATCGATCAGTGCCTCATCGCTGAGGCGGCCGAGAAACTTGATGCGCCGGTCAGTGCTGGCGAGCTGTTCAAGGCTGGGGTCGGAAAAAATCGCACCGCCACCGCCGACGATCCGCAGCTCGACCTGATCATGGCCCTTGAGCGCCAGAAACGCCTGGATCATGCGGCTGAAATTCTTGTGCGCGCTGGGCGACGACACCGCCAGCAGGTACTGGCGCTCGTTGCGCAGCGGCGCGCCGGGCTGGAATTCGTCGCTCACGGCATTGGGCACCACCAGCACCTGATCGGCGGGGAAACCGTAAAATGTCGAGATCTCGCGCTTGGAAAACTGGCTGACGGTGATCAGGGTCTTGATGTGCCTGAGCAGCAGTGGGGTCATGACCCGGTAGGCGGTGCGAAATTTCCAGCTGTAGCTTTCGGGATGGCGCACATAGGTGATGTCGTGGTGGGTGGCGATCTGGTTGTTGTAGAACAATGGCGCGGTAGCACCCAGCGACACCAGCAGCGGTTTGTCCTGGCTGTTCAGGTAGCGGGGCAGGTCCAGTTGCTCCCAGAGATGACCACGGCGTTTGCCGACCGTGATGGCGCCGAGCGCGCGGGCGGATTCATGCATTTTGATGTCGGGTGGACACACGAACAGCAGGTCATTGCGCAACGTCTTCAGGGCCAGGCAGATCTGCTCGGCAAAGCGTTGTACGCCTCTTAGCTCCTGGGTCAGGAATCGCGCATTGAGGACAATCATCGAAACATCCTTGGCATGGCCTCAGTCGATTGAAGGGTGCGGTTGTTCCGCAGATGAACAGTCAGCGGACGAACAGTCATCGGGTGAACAGCCAGCTGGGTTTGCCGAGCGAAATGATCTGCGGAAATTCGCTCAGGGTAATGACGGCGGTGCAGCGGTGTTCCTGGCAGACCCACCGGCTATCGCTGTCGAACCGTCCCCGGCGCGGTTGGCGGGTATCGATCAACTGCACCGGGCCCTGGACGTCATTGCGGGTTTCGACCCTGATCTGTCGCGCCTGGCCGATCGCCCAGGCGACCAGCACGTGGTCGTCGTCCGTGGTGAAATCCATGAGGTAGAGGTTGTTGCGGCCCAGGGGCGAATGGGTATTCACACTCAGGCTTGAATCCGCGCTATAGCGGTAGCGGGTCACCAGCGGGGTGATGACCTTGAGTACGTCAGACGCTGGTTTTTCACTGTGGTCGCTGTGCGACAGGCCAAGATGCTGCGGGTGCTGCGAGACGTCGCCGTCGGCCTGTTCGTACCACCACATGCCCTTGATGTCCGGGCGGCTGCGCGCCAGCAGAAAACTGCGCGCGAGGAACGCTGCCTGGGTGTTTTCACTGACGCCGCAGTTGTCCTGGCTGCTGGGCCAGCCCATGGCCGTCAGGTACAGCGGCACCGGGTGGCCAGCCTGGGCGGTGAGGCGTTTTTCGACCTCGTCCAGCCAGCGAATCCAGCTTTCCGGGGTGTAGACCCCCAACGCCGTGCGGCACGCCACGAATGGCCGTATCGACAGGCCGTCGACGCTGTCCAGCAGTCCGGCCTCGATCAACTGCTTGGCCACGCCTTGATCCAGCGCATCGCTGCCGAGCGCCCCGGCGAGGATTTTCGCCAGCGGATCGTCGCGCCGCAGTTGCGCGGCGCTGTCCTTGACGCGCTGCACGTAGGCTTCGATGCCATTCGGCTGGCTGGCCCAGTCGTTGTCCAGTTCGTAAAGCCGCGGGGGCTCGGCCAACGGCCCACCGTGGTCCAGCACGTTGGTGGTGACGCCGACGATGAAATCCTGATCCCCGCGCGTCTGCGTGGCGCACAACAAGCTGAGCAACAGCACGGCAAAACGCGGATAGCGCCTGCGCGTCGGCACAGCGGTGAGCTGGGGAATCGTCAAGTTTGAGTCTCAGGGTGGGCGGGGCAAGCATTGCGTGGCGGCGAAGGGGCTATTTGCGGGCAGGGCCCGCTCTCACAGGGATGTGAGGGCTTTACGGATGTTGCAGAACGTAATCGTTGCCACGCTGGGTGGTCTTTTGGGTAAGCACTTGGTGGAACAGTTGCTGGTAGCTGTCAAGCATGCGCTCCTGGTCCAGCAGGTGTTCGACGCTGACCCGGGTTTGCGCGGCCAGCCGTTCACGCAGCCCGACTTCGACATGCATGCGCTGCATGGCGCGGCCCAGTGAGTGGGGGTCGGCCGGATCGCACAGCAGGCCGTTGACCCCGTCTTCGATGATTTCCGGCAGGCCGCCACGGTTGCTGGCGATCACCGGCACCGAGTGTGCACAGGCTTCGACGGCCACCATGCCGAAGGGCTCGTTCCAGATCGACGGCACCACCGAGACGTCGATCTGCTGGTAGAAGCTTTCGGGCGACTGATAGCCGACGAACTCGATGCGCGGCGAGTTGGCGAACTGCTTGAGCTCAGCCTCGTAGTCGGTCTGCCCGCGCCCGGCGATCTGCAGTGTGGCGTCGAACGGCAGCGCCTTGAACTGCTCGATCAGCCAGCGCAGGCCTTTTTGATCCGACAGCGTACCGATATAGCCGAAGCGCAGCGGCTCGGGGCGTGCCCAGGAGGCCTTGAAATAGCGCTCGTTGTTTTCTTCGATATCTGGGCTGCTGTTGTAGATGACATGGCTGCTGGCGTTGCGAAAGTATTTGGCCGAGGTCAGCTTGTCCAACAGGAAGCGGCTCACGCCCACCACTGCGTCGACCTTGGCCGAGCGCTCGGCGTGGCCCTGGCGAAAATGCTTGCACAGGGTGCAGGGCGTCTTGCAGGCCGCGCCTTTCTTGAACATGTTGCTGCCGGGGCACAGCAGGTACATGTCGTGCAGCACCTGCACGATCGGGATCCCGGCCTGGGCAATCTCGTCCCACACGGCCGCCGACCAACCGCTGAGGTTGTGGCACACCACCAGGTCGATCTTCTGCTGCTCGATCACTTCGCGGATGTACTGGCGCATGCCCGAGTTGTAGCGGTCGCGCAGGTGCCAGCCCAGTCGAGCGAGGGCGCCGGGGCGTTGTTCGCTGAAGTGCCAGTAGGTGTTGAGCAGTCCCGCGCGGTACACCTTGATGCCGCGCACCAGGCTGAAATTCAGCCCAGGCTGAGGCCCGGTGGTCAGCACGGTGACGTCTTCACCGCGCTGATGCAGGCCTTCGACCGTGCGCTGCAAGACGATCTCGGCACCGCCACCGATATGTGGCGAGTACAGACTATTGAGGAACAGTAATTTCATAGGGGGTACGACTCGTGGATGCCCAAGCGCCCGGATTCACCGTCGCGAATGGCCTGTTCGATCAGGCTCAGGCGCTGGCTGGAGCCACTTCGTCGAGCGACGTAGCGCAACAGCAGCAAGAACACCGAGCGATTCAAGTGGTACTGCCAGGCCGACTTCGCCCAGACGAACTTGTCGAACCAGGCCTGGTTGCGCGCCGTGTAATACGCGCGTAGATCGGAATTGCCGAGCAAGAAACTCTCGTAGATGTTGTTGGTGCGTGACTTGATGTTCCAGGAGTCTTCGAGATCATCGAGCAGGGCTTCGGTGACCAGGAAAATCTGCCCACCCGTGGCCGTGATCCGCCAGGTGTATTCGGTGTCGTCGGCATACAGCAACAACTCCCCCAGCGGCAGCCCGATACGTTCGTACAGGCTGCGATGGGCGAGCAGGCCGCCATAGGTGGTGAAGGGCAGTTTGACCAGCGGTTGCTTGTTGTTCGGGCGCGGCCGCGGCTTGCCCCAAGGCAGGCGCCGCCAGAGTTTGTAGGGCAGTTGCGCGACATGAAAACCAAAACAGCTGGAGCGCCATTGCACGGCGAAGCGTTCTGGTACACCGGCGGCCAGGTCGGCCTGATGGCCGGGCCTGAAGCCCATCACCGCCGCCTTGCCGCGGCCCATCTGCTGCTCGCATTCGGCCAGGCGCTGATGCAAGGTATCGATGGCCCCCAGCGTCGGGGCGTTGTCGTCGTCCATGAGCCAGATGTATTCGGCGCCGCAGTTCAAGGCAGCTTCGATGCCGACCTTGTAACCGTTGGCTGACCCGGTGTTGCTGGGCAGGTCGATCAGCTCGATCTGTTGCGGCCAGGCGGCGCGCAGTGAGGCCAGATCGGCCATCGAGGCATTGTTGACGATGATTACCCGTTCGATCAGCTCGCTTGCCAGTGAACGGTTGACCAGTGCCTTGAGGTAGCAAAGGCGATTGCCGTAGGTCAACGTAACCAGTGTCGTTCTTGTGCTCATCGGACTCCCTCCTGTCATCCTTGAAGCCTGCCCGTTGCTGTCAGCAGGCGTGTGCGACCTCGCGCATCAGGCTGCTGCGGGGCAATGTGACGCGTTGTTCGCGTTGCATCAGGTTCAGCAGGATCACGGCACGCTCTTCGCCGTCATTGCTGAGGAAAATCGCTTGCAAGTCGCTGTTGCCGGTCTTCACCAGCACGCGTTCGCCTTGCACGAAAGGGGTCATGGCGGCGGCCACCGGCACGCGCACGCGCTGCTGGATCTGTTCGATCAGGGCGTCGGGCACCGGGCACGGGGTGTTGCCGAACGAGACGATGCGCGACACGCCGCGGGTCGAGCGAATCGGATACCAGCTGTGGCTCAGGTCCATGCGGATGAACAGGTAGCCTGGGAACAGCGCTTCGTCGACGATACGCCGGGTCTTGCTGGTCACCGCTTGTGGTTGCACGGGGCGGTAGCATTCGAACTGCTGGCGCAGCAGGTGCTCTTCGGCACGGGCCTCTTGCCGCGGTTTGGTCTGAATCAGATACCAGGTGGCGTTGTCGGCGAAATCAGTCATGAGTACATCTCCATAAACGTAGGCTGGGCGGCGTTGGGCGTGCTGACAGCGGGAACAGTGGCGGCGTGTGGCAGTTCGCAGGTGAACAGGGGCAGCCATTGGCGTACCTGATCCACCGGGTTGAACATCAACACGTCGATAATCGACAGGTTGGCCACGAACGGGCCCTTGAATTGCGGATAGCTCAGTGCCGACATGCGGTGGAACCGCAGTTCGATACCGTTGCGCTTGAATCGCTCGTCCTCGTACAGGTCGAGCCCGCCAATCGGGTTGAGGAAGCGCTCCCCACCCAGCTTTTTCATGGTCTTGATGACACGGTCTTGCTTGTCCTCGACAGCGCCGATGGCCAGTTCCGAGGCGCGCAGGATCGGCGTGTCTATGCGCAGATAAGCGCACAGTTCGCGGATCGAATACTCAAGGGCTCGGGCCAGGTTGCGCTCAGGGTACCGCATAATCCTTTCCAATAGTGGCAAGATGACATCGGAGTGCGGCGCCCTCGAGTAGTTCAAGGCCAGGGTCTTTAATAATTTGCCGTTCGTCTGGGCAAATTCGTCCGCGATCTGCCGCTGATCGATATGCAGGCCATGTGCCGCCTTTTTCAGCGGAAGGCTGACCATCCGGGCCTCTGAGGCAACCAGGATCCGGTTGCGATTGATCCAGCCATCCTTGATGTACTGCAGGTCGTCGCCGAGCACGAACACATCCGCGGCGGCGATCAGCTGGAAGTACCCCAGGTAGGGGAACCAGTACGGCTGCATCATGGCAATGGTCTTGGTCATCGGTTGCATCCTTGGCCTGCGCCGGTCAGTCGAGTCACTTCTTGGCGGGGCTGTAGTCGTAGCCGTAGGCCGCGCAGTCGTAGTCGGCGGTGGAGGCCTTGCGGATCGTGGCGTTGAAGATCGCGCCCTTGATCAGCACGCCGTTCTGCGCGAGCCGCCGCTTGGAGGTTTCAATTTCCTTGACCGAGCTCTGGCCGAAGCGCGCCACCAGCAGGGTGGTGCCCGCCTGGCGACCGACCAGCGAGGCATCGGTCACGGCCATGATCGGCGGGGTGTCGATGATCACCAGGTCGTAGTTGGGCGCAAGTTCGCGCAGCAGCTTGTTGAAATTGTCGTGCATCAACAGCTCCGAGGGGTTCGGCGCCGCGAAGCCGCAGGCGATCAGGTCGAGGTTGTCGACGGAGGTGGTGTTGATCACTTCCTGGGTGCTCACGCGGTTGGCCAGGGCATCGGACAGACCATGCGCTGGCGCCGGCGACAGGCCGAACGACTTGTGCAGGTAGCCCTTGCGCATGTCAGCGTCGATCAGCAGGACCTTCTTGCCGGTCTGGGCGATGATCACCGCCAGGTTGCCGCAGACGAAGGACTTGCCCACGCCCGGCGTCGGGCTGGTGATCATCAGGATGTTGTTGCGCGACTCGAGCATGGCGAAGTGCAGGCTGGTGCGCAGGCTGCGCAGCGCTTCGATGGCAAGCTCGGTAGGCGCGGCGACGCTGAGCAGCTTCGATTCGCCAGGGGCGCTCTTGCGGCCCTTTTTCAGCCGTTCCTGCAAGCGCGACATCGGCAGCGAGGCATACACCGGCATGCCCAGGTTTTCGATCACGTCCGGGTTCTCGACACCGCGGTAGAACGCCTGGCGCAAAAAGATGATCGCAATGGCGAGCAGAGCACCGAGCAGCATGGCGATGGCGACGATCAGCGCGCGCATCGGCTTGACCGGCTCTTCGACGTTGACGTCGGCGTTGTCGATGATGCGCACGTTGCCGATGTTGCCGGCGCGGATGATGTCCTGCTCCTGGCTTTTGTTCAGCACCAGGGTGTAGGTCTGGCTGCTGACCTGCATGTCGCGGGTCAGGCGCAGCAGTTCTTGCTGGGTTTCTGGCAGGGCCTTGATCTTGTTCTGCAGCGCGGCCTTGAGACCTTCGACCTGGCTGATCTGGTTGGACAGCGCGATGGACGCCGGGTGTTGACGGGTGTAAAGGCGGTCGAGGTCGGTACGCTTGAGACGCAGCTCCGACAGTTGCGTGTCGTAGGCCACGGACTGGTCGAGCACGGCTTTGGTTTCGAGGCTCACGTCCACCGACTTGGTGCGCATCTGGAAGGTGTGCAGGGCGTCTTCGGCTTTTTCCAGCTCCTTGCGCACCAGCGGCAGTTGCGAGCGCAGGAACTCCAGGCGCTGGGCCGCTTCGGCGGAACTGCGCTCGACGTTCTGGCGCACGTAGCGGCGGCTGACTTCGTTGAGTACGCGTTTGGCCTGATCGGGGTCGGCGTCCTGGATGGCCAGGTAGATGATGCCCGAGTCCTTGCCGGCTTCGGACACCTTGAGGCGATCCTGATATTCCAGCGCGGTGCTCAGCTCGCGGTTGCGCGCCAGGCGAAACTCGGTGCCGGGGCGGGCCTGCAGCGCTTCGACCTGAATGGACACGCCGTTGCCGGTGCTGACTTCACCGACCTTGCCTTGCAGCAGTTGGGCACCGGTGCTGTCGACCAGGGTGTAGGTGCCGTCGGTGCCGGCGGTCAGCACCAGGCGTTTGCCCAGCAGGGCGTCGGGTACGTCCAGCGAGTAGACGTCGAGTTTTTCGCCGCCCCAGGCGAAAGCGCCCATGCCGAACAGCGGCGCCGCCAACGGCTTGTCGTTGGTAGGCTTGAACTGGCGCGCCAGCCACTGGCCGAACACCGGGAAGTACCGCGGGCGTTCGACCACGTCGAGCTTGAGGTCGGAGACCACTTTGCCAAGCACGGTGCGCGACTTGATCAGCTCGATCTCGGTGACCGCTTCGGAGACCGATGTCGGCTTGCTGCTGACCTGCGGGGTAGCGTCCAGGCCGACCTTTTTCGGTTCGATCTGGATCATCGCGTTGGCCTGGTAGATCGGCTGCGCGAGCACGGCATACACCAGCCCGAGCACGGTGAATACGCCGACGATCGAGGCGATCATGCCTTTGTGGTCAAACAGCGTGCGCAGGAGGGTCGCCATGTCGACCTGGGTATCCTGGTAGTAGTCGACGTTGGAGCGGCTCATTGCTGTCATTTTTTATCTTCCTCGTGACTTAGATGCGGCAACCAGTCATCGACGCAGCGCGAGAGATGATCGTAGGTTTGTTGAAAGGCCTTTTTGGGCCGCCGATATGGATCGGCGATTTCCAGGCCTTGCCATTTGCCAATCAGAAAACTCTTGCCGCGCACTTCAGGAGCGATCTCGACGACCTTTTGCATCTGGCGCTCATCCATCAGCAGGATCAGCTCGGCCCAATGCAGCATGTCGGTGTCGACCTGGCGGGCGTGGTGCTTGCGAACCTCGAGCTTGGCGTCGTGCAGCACCGCCTGCGCGAGGGGATCCATGTCCTGACCGACACAGGCGCGCAGTCCGGCCGACGTCACCTGCACGTTCGAGCGCTGGCGCAACAGCTCTGCGGCCATGGGGCTGCGGCAGATGTTGCCGATGCACAGGACCAAAACCTTGCTGAACATGGCGCTTAACCCCTCGAGGCCGACAGGGTCAGGCGCTTGAACAGATTGGCGCTGACATTGCGGGCCACCAGCAGCAGCGCGTTGAGCTTTTGCAGCGGCGAGATCGCCGACAACGACAGGCCGAAGACCTGCACCAGGTAGTACTCGTACAGCGGCTGATCGCCTTGGCGCTGGTAGTAGTTGGCCAGGCACGCGTAGGTCTGCAGCGACATGTGCAACTTCTGCTTGCCAGCGCGCATCGAGAACAGCCCGCCGTTGTGCACGCGGTAGGCGCCGGGGGCGATCTCGGGCATGTACTTGCCCTTGCCGTGAGCACCGAGCATCGACCACCAGCACACGTCCAGCAGTGGTGCTTGTTCGAGCTCGCGGGGGAGTTCGTGCAACACGTTGCGAAAGCAGGTGGTCAGGGTCGAGATGCGCCGGCCGCGCAGCAGCTCCATGCGGTTGGCGTCGCGCTGCCATTCACCGGTCAGTTGCACGCCGTGGGTGCCTTTTTCATCGGTGATCAGCGCGTCGTGGTAGGTGATCACGTAGTCCGGATTGGCTTCGAGGAAGTCCACCTGCTTTTGCAGCTTGAGCGGGTCGGTCCAGTAGTCGTCGCCGTCGCAGTAGGCCAGGTACTTGCCCTGCGCCCGGTTGAACAGGTCGGGGAAGAACAGCTTGCCTTGCTGGTACTGGTTCTCGGCGTGCAGGATCGGCCGGATGATGTTCGGGTAGCGCTGCGCGTAGTCGGCGATGATGGCCGCAGTGCCGTCCGTGGAGGCGTCGTCGTTGACCAGGATTTCGAACGCGAAGCTCGTCTGCTGGGCCAGGAAGCTGTCCAGCGTCTGGGCGATGTAGGCTTTCTGGTTGTACGCCGGGCACAGGATGCTCAACAGCGGCGCGTGGGCCGGTGTCCAGTGCTGACGTATTTGCTGTTCGGTTCTGTTGCTCATTGTCCGGTGCTCGGTTTGCTCAACATAAGAAGGATCTTGGTGGCCAGCGGCTTGTGGCTGCCGGCCACCAGCACCAGGGTCAGCAGGCCGCTGACGGCCAGGCCCACGAGAATGCTGATGCGGTCTTCGCCGGCGATGGCGTTGAACAGGGGTTGGGTGACCAGCACGCCGATGGCAGTCATCAGGCTGATGCGCAGGATGTCGTGCAGCCAGGTGCCATGAATGTTGCGAGCCAGGTTGCGGTGAACGATCTGCGGCCAGATGGCGAACGACACCAGGCGCAGCACGAACCAGGCGACGGCGGCGCCCAGTGCGCCTTTGTGCTGTACCGCGAAGAACATCACCGGCACGGTGATCACCGCGGACGCTAACGAGTACCAGACATGCAGGCGGAACTGGCCATGGGCGTACTGCAGGTGGTACTGGAAGGCGCTGACCGACATGATCGCCGTGCCCAGTGCGTACCAGAGCAGGATCGGCTGGCACCAGGCGGCCGCCGCGCGGTCACCGCTCCAGGCGTAGATGAGTTCGCCGGAATGCATGGCGATGATCGCTGCCAGCGGGAACAGAAAGGTGCAGGCCAGGCGGCTCGCGCCCAGATACAGCAGCTGCATGTCGTGCTCGCGACCTTCGGCCATCAGCACGGTCATGCGCGGCAGCAGGGTCTGCACCATCGGGTTGATCAGCATCAGGATGCCGGTGGTCATCAGCGCCACCAGCGAGAAGTAGCCGTACTCGGTGAGCAGCAGTTGCTCGGACAGCAGCATCTTGTCGAGCTGGGTGAGGATGATCCACAGGATCGAGGTGCCGCTGATGCTCAACGCGAACGGCACGATCGGCTTGACCAGCGCCCAGTTGAAACCGCTCGACCACTGCGGCGTTGGCAAGCGCTCGTAGGCCTTGAAGGCGAAGATCAGGGTTTCGATCACCGCCACCATCAGCTGGAATTCGAAGAACACCAGTGCGCTCTGCGAGACTTCGGCCACCAGGAACAGACCGCCGAAGTAGCGCAGGGTGGCGATCACCACATTGGCGCCGTTGAGCCAGGCGTGCATTTCCAGGCCCTGCAGGCCGCTCTTGTAGAGCGTTGCATACAGGCGCAAGGCAACCATTACGCCCATCAAGGTGATGCATTTGACCAGGGTGCCGGTGTCCAGCGCCTGGGCATTGAGCCAATGCTCGGCCAGCCACGGGCTGATCAGCCAGACCGCCAGGCAGGTGATTAGGGTCAGCGGCAAAAAGATCACTTCGAACGAGCGCATCAGCCAGCCGCCGTCGCGCTGGCCGTCTTGCGCCTGGCTCTGGTGGTGAGCGATCTGTCGTACCAGGGAGGGTGACAGTCCCACGTCCAAGAGCATCAGCCAGGCTTGCAGCACGGCATAAAAGCCGATCAGGCCGTATACCTCGGCGCCCAGATGAACGAGGTAGAAGGGCATGATCAAAATGCCGACCAGCAGCGCGTACGCCTGACCGGCGTAGCTGAGCAGTGTGTTCTGGACGACTGAAAGCTTTTTGCTCATTGGAACTACCTGAGAACGTCCGTTAGACAACTTTGGCCAGGGTGGCGTGGGCACTGGCGGGCTCGCTTTCGCTGAGCAGGGTTTCAACGATCCGGTCCTGGACTTCGCGGGGCAGGCCCGGATAGATCGGCAGACACAGGATGCGTTGGCTGAGGCTTTGTGAATGAGGTTGCGGGGCTTGCGGTTGCAGGTAGTCGACGGTGTCGAGCGACGGATAGAAGTAGCGCCGCGGGTTGATGTCGTGAGCCTGCAAGGCGGCGCGGGCGCTGAGCATGTGAGCGTTGTCGCGCAGCGCTACAGGGAAGTAGCTGTGGTTGACCTCGCTGAGCTCGCTGGCTTGCTGCAGGTCCATGTGGCCGCCCAGCGCCTGGGTGTAGCGGTGGGCAATGTCGGCACGCTGCTCGAGGATGAGGTCCATGTCATCGAGGATGCACAGGCCCATGGCTGCCGAGAATTCGTTGAGCTTGGCGTTGATGCCCAGGCCTTCGATGGTCTCGAAGTCGGCGATGCCGAAGTTGCCCAGCAGCCGTGCCCGCTCGGCCACATCGGCATCATTGGTGACGATGGCGCCGCCTTCGATGGTGTGGAACAGCTTGGTGGCGTGGAAGCTCAGGGTGGTGGCGTCGCCCCAGTTGAGCACCGATTGCCCGGCATGGCGGGCGGCGAATGCATGGGCGCCGTCGTACACCACCTTGAGGTTGTGCGCGCGGGCGACCTGTTGGATGCGCTCCACCGCGCACGGGTTGCCGAACACGTGGGTGGCGACGATGGCGCTGGTGTCGGCGCACAGGTTGCGGCTGATCTGCTCGGGGTCGAGGTTCCAGGTGCGCGGATCGATGTCGGCGAACACTGGGCGGATCTTTTCCCACTGCAGCGTGCTGCTGGTGGCGATGAAGCTGAACGGGGTGGTGATCGCGCTGCCGCTCAGGCCCAGGGCGCGATAGGCGATCTGCAGCGCGAGGGTGCCGTTGTTGGTGAGGATGATGTGCCGTACGCCCAGATAATCCTTGAGGCGCTCTTCGAGCTCGCAGCTGAGCGGGCCATGGTTGGTGAGCCACCGCGAGGCGTAGATCGAGTCAACGTACGCCTTGAATTTCTTGATGTTGCCCATGTAGGACTTGGTGACGTTGATCATGCAACCTTCCTCGCGCAAGCCTTGCGCTGTGGTGAGCTTCACTGGGGGCCAGGGCCGTTCAGGTCAGGACACAGTGGTTTTGGTTCGGGCCACTGCCTTGCGCGCCCGGTGCTGGTTCAACTTCAGGATCAAGCGGGTGGCCAGGCTGCCGGCGTGCGGGTCGCCGTAATGCATGAGTGCGGTGGCGCGGCAGAATTGCGGGCTGCACGGCTCGTTGGCATGCAGCGAGCGGTAACCCCAGAACAGGTACACGTTGCCCGGTACGATGCGCAGGGTGGTGGGCTTGAACCACTGGTGCCGGATGCCCCACGTCAGCAAGCGGCGGGTGAATTTATTCTGCAGCACCGCCTTTTCGACGATGTTGAACAGCACGCTGCCGCGCACCCGGCGCAGGTTGGGGAACATCACCAGGTCGCCGCGCTGTTCGCCTTCGGTGGGGGTGAAGATCGGGATCAGCATCGTGATCAGCGTGGCGTCGTAGTGGTAGGCGTTGGATTCCTTCTGCCCCGAGCCGCCCTGTACGCAGCGCAGCACCGGGAATACCTGGCGGCTGGCAGGTGCATGGCCGGTGGCCAACTGGTGCAGGCGGCCAAGGCTGGCGATGAAGTCCGGGGATTTGCCCAGCGCGGCCAGGGCGCTGCCTTCCAGCGCCTGATAGCCGTGGTAGGCGAAATACTGGTTGTTGTGACGGGCCGCCTGGGCGTCGACGTAGGCACGCAACTCAGCAAGCGCATCGCTGCTCAGGGCGCCTTCGATCATCCCGTGGCCTTGGGCATCCATGTCGGCGACCAGGCGTTTGGCGGTAGCGTCGTCAATATTCAACAAGTGCGACATGAAGGGTGAACTCTGTGGTGTTAATTGAAGGTGTGGCTCAGGTAGTCCGTGACGCCAAGTTCAACTTTTCAATTGGCAAAGCTACCGCCCATTCCCAACTTTCTTGGGTTCTGAAAGTTACCGTTGCCGGTAACGCTTGTTGCACTTTCTGTTACAAACACGCTACCGCCAAGTTGCGCGTTAATGACGGCAACTTGAATAACAGACAAAACTCTCCCGCACGCCCGAAATAACCGGGAATCAAATCAAGGGGCGAGCAGTCCGCTACAAATTTTTGGTATCGAATAAGGTGTTGACGGTGCGCCAGGTTCGGAAGCCTCGGCTGCGGCCACGCCAGCTCTCATCAAGGAGTCGCCGTGGATGGGAGATATATCGTCCTCGCGGGGGTGGGCTGTCAATCGCTTTCGTCAAAAAAAGTGAGACGGGGTGATTTTCTGAGCCGTATTTTAGGTAACTTACTGATTTATATGATAATTAAAACTTGACGCTGGCATTGTGCTGGTTTTTTGCGGGGAATGGTGGCGTTTTGATCGCTTTTTGCCTTCAGACACGCCTAAGCCCCAGTATTCAATGGGTTTAGGCGATTTTGGTGCGCCACAGGCGAGGATTCATAGCAGATTTGGTACGCGCTTTCCGTCGCCAAAAAAACGGCGACGGCGGATTTTGAAATGCTTTGTGCCGAAATATTGACTATTTACTGAGAGGTAGGCGGTAGGTCTCGGGGCGCAAATCATCCAGATAGCGGTTGAACTGGCGGGCAGTGTCAAACGCAGGGCGGTCTATGTCGGCCATCAGCACTGATTCCTGGGTCCCGGCGGCGCCCAGAACGCTACCGTCCCCGGCCGCGACGCTGCTCAGCCCACAGTATTGGATGGCGCCCTCGCTGCCAGCGTAGTTGGCATACGCCACGACGCACTGATTTTCGAAGGCACGGCTGCGCACCGTGATTTGCGCTACGAACTCGTAGGGCAGCATGTTGGCGGTCGGCACCAGGATCAGCTCGGCCCCGGCCTGTGCCAGTTGGCGGGTGTTTTCCGGGAATTCGAGGTCGTAGCAGATCAGCAAGCCGATGGTCCAGCCGTCCAGGGTGAGCAGGGCGCTGGGCGCGACGCCGGGGCTGAACATGGCCTGGTCCAGCTCGCCGAACAGGTGGGTCTTGCGGTAGTTGCCCAGGCGCGTGCCATGGCGATCGATGAGCTGCACGGCGTTGAACAGCTGGCCATCGGTGGCGCGCTCGGGGTAGCCGTACAGGATGGCAATGCCGTGGCGGCGAGCGATGGCGGCGATGCGCTGGGCGCTGCGGCCGTCGGCGGCTTCGGCCAGGCGGGCGACGGCCTGGGCGCCAATGTTGTAGCCGCTAAGGAACATTTCCGGGGTGATCAGCAGGTTGGCACCGGCTGCGGCGCAGGTGCTGGCTTGTTGTTCGAGGCGTTGCAGGTTGGCTTCGGTGTCCAGTGGCAGGGGGTGGCATTGGTAGAGGGCCAGGCGCATGGTGGGGTTTCCTTGAATATTTTGGGTGTGCTTTCGGGCCCCTTTGCTAGCAAAGGGGTCGGCAGGCCTGGCACCAAATCAATCCGGCAACGCAATCGGCCCGATCTCGTCGAATACATCTCCCGGGCCGGGGTTGCTCGGCAGCGAGTGGCCGCCGAAGTGTTTCATGATGCCCCAAACCGCGTTCAGCGAGGTCTGCACGGCGCCTTCGACCCAGGCCGGCGTCCAGGACACGTCGTCGCCGGCGATGAAGATGCCGCGGTGTTCATCGGCCATGTTCTGCTGCATGAAGTGCCCGTACATCCGCTGGTTATAGCGGTAATGGCCAGGCAGCGCGCCCTTGAAGGCCCCGAGGAAATGCGGGTCGGCCTCCCAGGAAATAGTGATCGGGTCGCCAATCACGTGGCCGGCGATATCGACCTTGGGGTAGATCTTCTTCAGCGCATCGAGGGCCAGCTTGACGCGCTTCTCCACCGGGTGGGGGAGCATTTTCAGGGCATCGCTCATCCACGAGTACGACAGGCAGATCACCCCCGGCTTGTCGTCGCCGTTGGCGAACGTGCCGTTATCGAACAGATACGTGCCGCGGGTCAGGCGGTCGGTCAGGGTCATGCTCATCAGGTCGCGGCCGGTCTCCGGGTCCTTGTCCTTCCAGAACGGCCGGTCGACCATGACGAAGGTCTTCGACGCCTGCATATAGCGGGTGCGGTCCAAGGCCATCCACATCTTTTGCGAGAACAGCGACTCTTCGACATCTATCTGCGTGGTGAGCAGCCAGCTCTGGCAGGTGACCAGCACGGCGGCATACTGGCGCTCGTCGCCCCAATTGTCGGTGACGCTGAAGCGGCCGTCACTGGCCCGGGCGATCTTCTTCACGCCGCTGCGGGTCGCGCCGCGGTGCAGGCCGCTGAGGCTGGTGCCCGCAGGCCAGTGCACGCAGCGCTCGGGCACGTGCCGCCAGATGCCTAGCGGCACCTGGGACACGCCACCGACCACCAAATGCTGGTGGTCATCGCAGTTGGTCATCACCACGCGGAAGATTTCGAGCATCGAGTTGGGGAAGTCCGAATCCCAGCCGCCGGTGCCGAAACCCACCTGGCCGAAGATCTCGCGGTGCTGGAACGACAGCTTGGCGAAGGCTTTGGAGGTGGCGACGAAGTCATAGAAGGTGCGGTCGTCCCACAGCGGTACCAGGGTGTTCCACAAGGCCTTGAGGCGTGGTACGTCGCGGTCGCGGATGGCTTGCTGGATATCGCCGAAGCGCGCGCCGTCTTCGAGGGCGTCGGCCCAGGCGTCCGCCACTTCCTGGAACAGCGCGGGCAGGTCCGCCAGTTTTTCGGCGTAGTAGGTCTGGCCTTCGAGGTCGACCACGGTGCTGCCAGAGGCGCCGGTCAGCGGGTTGGGGAATGGTTTGGTCTCGAGGCCGAGCTTGTCGACGTAGTGATAGAACGCGGTCGAGGACACTGGAAAGCGCATGCCGCCCAGTTCGGCGATGATGCCGTCGGTGCCTTCGAAGGTCTGGGAGCGCAGGCGCCCGCCCATTTTCGAAGCTTCGTAGATGACGGGCTTGAGGCCCAGCTTCATCAGTTCGTAGGCCGCCACCATGCCGGCGATGCCAGCGCCGACGATCGCCACCTCGGCGCCATGGCTCTCGGTGGGCAGGACGCCCAGGCCGTCCGGGTGTTCGATCCAGTCATCGAAGGCGAAGGGAAAGTCCGGACCGTAGACCGTGATGGGCGGCTTGCCGTCGGCAGGGTGGCGGTTCGGTGTGCGCATGATGGCCTCGCGGGGAAGGGCTGGGGGTGGAGAGTATAGAAGCCCGTCATTCTAGAGAGCGTGGGGTACGGTATTAAGAGGCAGAGTGGTGTCTTTTTGATGCTCCAGCGGTCGTTATGGTTGCCAATATGGTCACTATGATGCGTTTGATCCCTGTGGGAGCGGGTCGTTATCGCCGTTAAACCGGGGTGCCGCGGTCGATCTTGCTGCTGAGGATGATCGAGGTGGTGGTCTTCTCCACGCCTTCGACGCTGCCGATCTGATCGAGCAGTTGATCCAGCTGCTCCGGCGAGTCGCTGCGCAGCCACGCCACATAGTCGAACTCGCCACTCACCGCGCACAGCTGCTGCACCTGGGCCATGGCCGTCAGGCGCTTGACCACGTCCTTGCCGGAGCGCGGTTGCACGGTGATCCCCACATATGCTTGCAGGCCGCCGTCCACCAGGCGTTGGCTCAGGCGTACGCCGTAGCCGGTAATGGCACCACTGCTTTCGAGGCGGGCCAGGCGCGCGGTCACCGTGGTGCGCGCGATCCCCAGCTTGCGGGCCAGCACGGCGATGCTTTCACGGGCATTGACCTGCAGAGCAGCAATGAGTTGACGGTCGATGCCGTCGAGGTGGGCAGTGGACATGGCAGGCGGACTCAGGGCAAAAATATCGAACACGCGGAAAACAAGCTTGCCCAAGGTACCGTTTTGCGCCGGGATATCAACACATGGGCGCTTTTTACCAGCGCTTTGTTGGCGAAACGCCATTAGCCAGTTTTTTTGACGCCGTGCTATGGCAACTGGCTATCAAATTTTCTTTTCTGGCGTCAAACCGTCGCCGAGCATGCACAGTTGAATTAATTTAATTGAAGTTGTTTTTTTAAAATACTGGTTATAGTCGCGAGCAAGTCGCAGGAGTAAATAGACATGGCCAGTGTTCATGGAAAAGTTATCGAAGTGCTGCCGCCGTTAGTTGTCGATCTGGACGGCACCTTATTACGTTCGGATTTACTTCTGGAAACCGCCATGGCGTTCGTGCGCTCGCAGCCGACGCAAGTATTCAACATGCTGCTGTGGTTGCTCAAAGGCAAAGCGGCACTCAAGGAAGGGCTGGCTCTGGCCACCGACGTGGACGTCACGGTGCTGCCTTACGACCCGGTCGTGCTCGAGCGCATCGATGCCGCCCGTGCGGCCGGGCGCATGGTGGTGCTGGCCACCGCCAGCCACCACAGCCTGGCCGAGCGTATCGCCGATCACCTCGGGGTGTTCGACGAGGTGTACGCAAGCGACGCCAAGCGCAACCTCAGCGCGCATCGCAAGCGCGACCTGCTGGTGGCCAGCTATGGCGAAGGCGGTTTCGACTATATGGGCAATTCCCAGGACGACCTGTCGATCTGGCAGGCCTCGCGCCAGGCCATCGTGGTCAACCCCGAGGCCGGGGTCGAAAGCCGGGCCAAGGCCTATGGCAACGTCGAAGAAGTGATCCGCTCCAATCCGAGCGGGGTCAAGGTGTGGCTCAAGGCGCTGCGCATTCACCAGTGGATGAAAAACGCGCTGATCTTCGTGCCGCTGCTGGCCGCGCATCAGATCAATCGCCCCGATCAAGTGCTCAACGGGGTGCTGGCATTTCTGTTTTTCGGCCTGTGCGCCTCCAGTGTCTACCTGCTCAACGACCTGCTCGACCTGGCCGATGATCGTCATCACAAGAGCAAGTGCAAGCGCCCATTCGCCAGCGGCCGACTGTCGATCCAGACCGGGCTGATCGTGGTGCCGTCGCTGCTGATCATGTCGTTTACGGGCGCGGCGTTGTGGCTGCCCTGGCAATTCAGCGCTGTGCTGGCGGCCTACTACGTGCTGACGCTGGGCTACTCGCTCTACCTCAAGCGGCAGATGACCTTCGACGTGATCGCCCTGGCCATGCTCTACACCGCTCGGATCCTCGCCGGGGTCGCCGCCTTCAGCGTGCCGCTGACGTTCTGGATTCTGGCGTTTTCGATGTTCATGTTTCTCAGCCTGGCGCTGGTCAAACGCTATGCCGAGCTGCGCGATGCACGCTCTCGCGATGTGCTCGGGCAGACCCGCGGCCGCGGCTACTTTCCCGGTGACCTGGACATGATCGCCTCGCTGGGTGCGTCCTCCGGCTACTTGGCCGTGATGGTGCTGGCGCTGTACATCCACGACACCACCACCGCTGCGCAATACACCTTGCCCCACGTGATCTGGCTGGCGTGCCCGATGCTGCTGTTCTGGATCACCCGGGTATGGATGCTCACCCACCGCGGGCTGATGAACGACGACCCGGTGGTGTTCGCCATCCGCGACCGCATCAGTCAGGTCATCGGCGCCATGCTGTGCCTGGTTTTCTGGATCGCAGCATGAGCGCCGACCTGTATTCGTGGGGGCGTTTCCCGCTGCTGCCGCAACGGGGCCATAGCGTCAGTTGGCGTGACGAGCTGCCCGCGCAGCTCGAGCGGGTCGTGGCCCAGCACCGTATGACCCTACCGTACGGCAATGGTCGCAGCTATGGCGACAGCTGCCTGGCATCCAGCAACGAGGTGCTGCAGATACGCTCCCTCGATCGCCTGATCGAGGCGGACTGGAGCCAGGGCGAGGTCTTGGTGGAAGCGGGCATGACCCTCGCCGAGCTGCTGGCGCTGGCGATCCCGCGCGGCTGGTTTTTGCCGGTGACGCCCGGCACCCAGTTCGCCACCGTCGGTGGCGCTATCGCCAACGACGTGCATGGCAAGAACCACCACCGGCGCGGCACCTTCGCCCATTACGTGGCGAGCTTCGGCCTGCTGCGCCACGGCGAAGCACCGCTGCAGTGTTCGCTGGAGGAGAACGCCGAGTTGTTCGCCGCCACCCTCGGCGGCCTCGGCCTGACCGGGCTGGTGAGCTGGGCCAGGCTGCGGTTGATGCCGATCAAGGCCAGCCAGATCGACACCACCGTGGTGCGCTTCGCCAACCTCGACGAGTTCTTCGCGTTGTCCAATGAACTCGACGAGGCGCACGAATACAGCGTGGCCTGGATCGACTGCCTGGCCAAGGGCAAGGACACCGGCCGCGGTGTGTTCATCGTCGGCGACCATGCCCGTTACGGGTCTTTGGAGGTCAGTAGTCGCCCGCGCCTGCAGGTGCCGCTGACGCCACCGGTTTCGCTGATCAACAACCTGTCGCTGCGCGCGTTCAACTCGCTGTACTGGCGCGTGCATCCGCAACAGCGCACGCAACGGCGCAGCGCCTACGAGCCGTTCTTCTATCCGCTGGACCGGCTGCTGAACTGGAACCGCATCTACGGGCGCAAGGGTTTTCAGCAGTACCAATGCGTTATCCCCGATGCCGACGCCCGCGATGGCATGGCCGAGTTGTTGGCGGCCATCGCGGCGGCGGGGCAGGGCTCGTTCCTGGCGGTGCTCAAACGCTGCGGCGATATGCCGTCGCCCGGGCTGCTGTCGTTTCCCATGGCCGGGACTTCGCTGGCGCTGGATTTTCCTCAGTCGGACGCGCTTGAACAGCAGCTGTTTCCGCGTCTGGATGCCATCGTCCGCCAGGCTGGCGGACGCCTGTATCCAGCCAAGGACGCGCACATGAGCGGCAGCGATTTTCGTCATGCCTACCCCGCGTGGGAGCGCCTCGAAGCGCTGCGCGACCCCACTTTGATGTCCCGTTTCTGGAAGAGAGTCATCTTATGAAAAAGGTCCTGATCATCGGCGCTACCTCTGCCATAGCGGCGTCGTGTGCGCGCCTGTGGGCTGGGGAGGGCAGCGAGTTTTTCCTGGTGGCGCGCAGTGCCGACAAGCTCCAGCAGACCGCCGCCGACCTGGCCGCGCGTGGCGCCGGGAGCATCCACCAGCATTTGATGGACGCCACCGATTACAGCGCTCATCCGCAGATGCTGGCCGACTGCATGGCCGCGCTGGGGCAGATCGACATCGCCCTGATCGCCCACGGCACTTTGCCCGATCAGCAGGCCTGCGAGCGTGACGTGCAAGTGGCCCTGCAGGAGTTCGCCAACAACGGCACCTCGGTGATCGCGCTGCTGACCCTTATCGCCAATCAGCTGGAAATTCAGCGGTGCGGCACTCTGGCAGTGATCTCTTCGGTGGCGGGCGATCGCGGGCGGCCTTCGAACTATCTCTACGGTACCGCCAAGGCGGCGGTGTCGACGTTCTGTGAAGGCCTGCGCGCGCGGCTGTACAAGGTCGGCGTGCATGTGATCACCATCAAGCCAGGCTTCGTCGACACGCCGATGACTCAGGGGCTGCCGTTGCCGGCGCTGCTGGTGGCACGCCCGGCCGCAGTCGCCAAGCGCATCGTCGCCGGCATCACCAGCAAGGTCGCGACCCTGTATACCCCCGGCTTTTGGGCGCTGATCATGCTGATCATCCGCGCCATCCCGCAACCGGTGTTCAAGAGGCTCAAGCTATGACCCAGGCGTCCTACCTGTCGGGTTGGCGCTATCGGGCGGTGCTGCTCTCGGTGGTCGGCTCGGCGATCGGTTACCTGGCGTTCTCGCTGTGGGGTGGCTGGGCTGCAGTGAGTGCTGCGGTGGGCAAGGTCGGGCTCGGCGGTATTGTCATTGCGCTGCTGATGTCGTCGATCAACTACCTGCTGCGCTTCGGTCGCTGGCAGATCTACCTGGGCGTGATGGGCCACAAGATTCCCTGGCGCCCCAGCCTGCGCATTTATCTGGCGGGCTTCGCGCTCACCACCACGCCGGGCAAGGCCGGTGAGGCGCTGCGTGGGGTGTTGCTGAAGAGTTGGGGCGTGCCCTATCCGAAGAGCTTCGCGGCGTTCTTCAGCGAGCGGCTGTCGGACCTGTTCGCGGTCGTGCTGTTGACCCTGTTCGGGCTGACGCTGTACCCGGACGCACGGCCGATGATTTTTGTCGGCGTGGGCCTGGTGCTGGTGGGCTTCGCGGTGTTGTCGCAGCGTCGGCTGCTGGAGTCGGTCAAGCCACTGCTGGCGATGAGCGCGGGCAAGCTGGCGACCACGTTGCAGCACCTGCTGGAGATTCTGCTGGAGGCGCAACGCTGCCATCGCCTGAGCATTCTGCTGGGCGTGACCTGCCTCAGCGTGGTGGCCTGGAGCGCCGAGGCCGTGGCCTTTCATTGGCTGCTGCAATGGATGGGCGCCGATGTGCCGCTGGCCTTCGCAGTGTTCGTTTATGCCCTGGCGATGCTGGCGGGCGCGATCAGTTTCATGCCCGGCGGGCTGGGCGGTGCCGAGGCGGTAATGGTCGCGCTGCTGATGTGGAAAGGCATGAGCGGCGCCGACGCGGTGGCGGCCACGGTGCTGATTCGCCTGGCGACGCTGTGGTTCGCCGTGGCGATCGGGGCATTGATGTTGTTCAGGTTCAAGACGACGGCGCAGTTGCAGCAATCGTGATCATCAATCGTTGGAGGAGGCCGTGATGGTCCCAGATAAGAGCAGGTATTTTTCGGGGCCCGTGCCCCTGTTATTGCTGGCTGCAGTGATTCTCGCAAGCTTCCTCGCGTCCAGCGGGCCGATCCAGTGGATGGACAACGGCATGTTCCTGGCCGATGCCACTACCGGGCAGTATTTCGCCCAATCGTTGGGCCCGCTCGATCATCCGCTGTACCAGTTTTTCAATACCGTCTTCTATAAGGTTTTCGGCTCCTCGCAGTTGCTGAGCCTGCTCAATTCGATGTTGCTGATTCCAGTGGCGGCGTCGATCTTCTGGTTGAGCCGCAGCCTGGGAGCGTCGCGCAACCTGGCCTTGCTGGCGGGAGCGGTGACCGTGACCGCCCATGGCGTGTTCTGGATCTCGACCAAGGCCGAGGTTTACATCTTTCACATGCTCTTCGTGCTGCTGGCCTACGGCGTGGCGTTCGACCTGCGCCTCAAGGTCAGCGACTACACACGCCTGGGCATCATCGGCCTGCTGACCGGCATGGCCGGCAGCATTCATCAGTTGACCTTTATTGTGTTGCTGCCTCTGTACGTGCAGTTGCTGATGCAGTACCGCGGCCGCACCCTGATGACCGTGCCGGGCTTTGCCATCGGTTTTTTCAGCGCCTATCCGGGCATGCTCCATGACCTCGGCTCGGGCATGAACCTGATCGAGATCGTACGCCACTACCTGACCGGCGCCGAGGCGAGCAAAGCCGACGTCAATTGGGAAGGCAGCATGTTTCGGTTCGACGAAATGTGGCACGAGAAAAACTCGGTGATGATCCTCCTCCTGTCGCTGATAGGCCCGCAGCTGCTGGGGCTGGTGATGATGCCCAAAGACCGTCGCCAGCGCGTGCTGTGGGCGGCGGTGCTGTTGAACTTCATCTTTGCGGTGCCCTATAACGTCACCGACCGTTTTACCTTCTTTTTGCCGGGCATTGCCTTGGCCGCGATCCTGGGGGTGATGCGTTTGAAGGAATTGCTGCCGGAGCGTCGCGTCAGTGCGACCGTGCTCAATCTGTCGGTGTTTACCTGCCCGGCCGCCTTGTTGTTCGCCTGGGTGCTGTATGACGGTGGCCTGATCAAGTTGCCGGTGCATACCGAGGCGCTACCGTACCGCAACGACATTCACTACTTCATGGTGCCCTACCTGCGCGATCGGTCGGCGCAGCAGTTTGTCGAGCAATACGAAGTCACGGCGCCTGCCGGTGCGCTGATCGTCTCCGACTGGACGCCCATGGGCGCGCTGCGTTCCGCCCAGGCGGCCGGCCAGTTGCAGGGCCGCACGCTGGCATCCTGCGAAACCAACGAGGACATGAGCCGCTTCGTCAATGGCGCCGGGGCGTTTTTGCCGCGCACCAGTTATTGCGAGAAGGTGCTGGCCAAGTACGCGCTGGACAAGCGCGAGGTGGGCTACCGGTTGCAGGACAAGACTGTGGTGGTGCAAAACCCTTAGGCTGGCGCCAGCCGGTAACGGGTGCTGCGTCTGCCGCCGGGCAGGCGCAGTAGGCCAATTGGGATGTTGCCAGATCAAGTCTGGGAGCAGCATTGCAGGTCACTCTGAGGGGACTGAGCCGATTGTAGGTTTATTCGGCTCACCTGCTGCACAGCTATCATTGTTGCTGGTCACTGCACGCGAGCGGACGCGGTCTTGAGAGAGTATTGAGCGGTGATCGGCCTGTTGCAGATGATGATGCCCGCAATAATCAGCGCGCCCCCCATAACGGTGGCTGCGTTGACTCGCTCACCGAGCAATAGCGCGCCCAGCAGTACCGCCGTTAGCGGGTTGAGCGCAATGAACACCCCGGCGCGGGTGGCGCCAATCTGTTCAATGCCCTTGTAATACCAGATGTATGCCAATGCTGAACCGACCGCCCCCAGATACAACAGACTGGCAAATTCGCTCGACGTCAGCATGCGTAACGACACTTCATTTAATTGACCCGTGACGATAGCGGTCGCGGTGAGCATGGCAGCTCCGGCAAAGATGGAATAGGTCACTGTATGCAATGCGCCGATATCCTTGACGACCGACTTCCCAAATACGCTGAAGGCCACCCAGCTGAGCACGCAGCCAAAAATCAACAGGTCACCACGCCAATCGCTTTTATCCACAACCAGCGTGCTGGAAGACTTGTTGAGAATCACTACAGCGGCGCCTATCAGGCAAAGCGCGATGCCTGCGGATTTCAAGGCAGGCAGCTTCTCCCGAAAAAATAGATAAGAGAACAGAGCCATGACGGCAGGGTTCAGCGCGACGATCAGCGACGCGCGGGAGGCCGCTGTGTAATGCAGCCCGTAAAAGAAACACAAGTTGTAGGTATAAATCCCACAAAATCCCAGCCCGATGATTTTGATCAGTTGCGGCCGATTCAGCTTTACGAAGCCCTTCCTGGTGACCACCAAAAACACAGCGAGCGTGATTCCAGCAAGCATGAATCTGAGACTGGCAGCCAACAGCGCAGGTGTGTCCGCAGAGAGATAACGGCCAGCCACAAAGGTACCGCCCCAAATCATGGCAACGAGAGAAAGCTTGAGGTAGGTGAGGCTCGCGGATGTGGGAACTCCGCGCGATGGCTTGGCTGTCATGTTGGCCACAGTGCCGAAATGCCGTCGGTCATCCATTGAGTAACCATAAACTTCCTCTGATCTAAGCGAGCTAGCGGAGCAGGCCTGTTTCGTTATGCCTGTTTCATCTATGCTTACGCACATTCATGGTCATACGGAAATGAGTGATTACTCATGGTTAAGCAATGACGCTGACCCAACTGGAAATTTTTGTAGCCGTCGCGCAGCGTCGTGGTTTTACGCTCGCGGCCGCACACCTGAAGATATCCCAGTCGGCGGTTTCCCATGCTATCAAGGCACTCGAGCTGGAGTGGGGAGTCGAGTTGCTGCGCCGGCATCACGGTCAGATCGAATTGACCGATATCGGGGCGCGTTTGCTTCAACGCGTGCAACCGATGCTGGGGCTAGCGGATGCCATCGTGCAGGATGCCAGCGATGCTCGCAGTATGAAGCTCGGCACTCTGCGTATCGGTTCATTTGGTCCGACCTCGTCGCAACGCCTACTGCCGCGGATTCTCGCGGATTACCGTCATCTATATCCCGGTATTGAAATCCATGTGAGCGAAGGGCCTGATCGTCAGGTGATCGAGTGGCTGTTGGACAGAGAGGTGGATGTAGGCTTTGTTACTTTGCCCGAAACACAGTTTGACACTTGGCCGTTGATCGAGGACCAAATGGTCGCTTTGCTGCCAACTGCACATCCGCACGCAGCTCAACAAAGCGTCACGTTGGACGACTTGTGTGTCGATCCCTTTGTGCTCACTGAGGCCGGTTCTTCAGAGCTCGTTTCCCGGCTCTTTGCTGCCGCCAAGCTGGAACCCCGTGTCCGTTACCGCACCTCTCAGCTGATGAGTACCTTGGCTGCGGTCACGCGTGGGGATGGAGTGACGATCGTGGCCGAGTCCTCTTTGCCTGAAGACCGTGACGCGCCTTACTTGGTCAAACCGCTGAATCCTCCGATTAAACGTCAGGTAGGAATAGCGGTGCTGGATCGGAGCCAGACTAGCGCTGCCACTGAAATATTCATTGGGTTGGCGCTGAAGCTCTTTGCGCAGCCCTGAGTGGATACCACTCAGGGAGGTCTTTCGTGAGCGAAAGGTGCCCGTAGGTACAATCGTCAGCTTAAGGGCGCGAGGTGGCTTATATGCACGTAACTTTCTGGGGCAGACTGCACTGCATGAAGAAGTCAGGACGGCTCCCGGAAATACCGAAGGATGTCACCGCGGCAGGATCAACAGAAAAGCAAAAAAAACCGCGCAATTGCGCGGCTTTGGAGATAGTGGGCCCAGTAGGACTCGAACCTACGACCAAGGGATTATGAGTCCCCTGCTCTAACCAACTGAGCTATAGGCCCCCAGTAGGTCGCGGATTATAACGATGGTTTGCCAACTGCGCCATCCGAAAAGTCTGAAACCAGCGAGCGCAGGAAGGTGGCAGCGAATTCCTCCGCCGACAGCGGCAGGCTGACGATGTAGCCCTGGATCTGTTCGCATCCCTCGCGGGCCAGGAATTGCTGCTGATCCTGGTTCTCTACGCCCTCGGCAATCACGGTGAGTTGCATGCTGCGGCCCAGGGCGATGATGGCGCGCACGATTGCGGCGTCGTGGGGGTCGTGGGGCAGGCCGCGGACGAAGGATTGGTCGATCTTGAGCGTGTGCAGCGGCAGGCGCTTGAGGTAGCTCAGGGACGAGTAGCCGGTGCCGAAGTCGTCGATGGCCAGTTGGATGCCCAGGCTCTTGAGTTGGTGCAGCACCAGCAGGGCTTCTTCGGCCTGGCTCATGATGAAGTTTTCGGTGATTTCCAGCTGCAGGCAATCGGGCTGCAGGTGGTGGTCTTGCAGCAGGCGTTGGATGCGTGCGAAGAGGTCGGGCTGGCGCAGTTGAGCGCCGGCCAGGTTCACCGACAGCGGGCCGAAGGCCTGGTATTGCTGCTGCCAGGTTCGCATCTGCTGGCAGGCATTTTCGAGCACCCATTCGCCCAGCGGCAGGATCATGCCGTTCTCTTCGGCCAGGGCGATGAAGCGCTCCGGCGGGACTTCGCCGAAGGTCGGGTGCGTCCAGCGGATCAACGCTTCGGCGCCGACCAGGCGCTGGGTCTTGAGGCTGAACTTGGGCTGGTAGGACAGGCTCAGTTCGTTGCGTTCGATGGCGCGGCGCAGTTCGTGTTCCAGGGCGACGCGGGCGCTGGCCTGGGTGGTGAGGTCGCGGGTGTAGGATTCGACGCGGTTGCGGCCCTTGGCCTTGGAGCGGTACATCGCGGCGTCGGCGTTTTTCACCAGGGTGGCGACATCGCCGCCGTCCTGCGGGTACAGGCTGGCGCCGATGCTGGCGCTGGTGAAGAACTCGTGCTCGCCGGCCTGGAACGGCGCGGCGAAGCAGGCCAGCACCTTGTTGGCGATGATTTCGGCGTCGCCGCTGGTTTGCAGCCCCGGCAGGAGGATGATGAACTCGTCGCCGCCCAGCCGCGCCACGGTGTCGATATCGCGTACTTGCTCGCGCAGGCGGTTGGCGATGCCCTTGAGCAGCAGGTCGCCGACCGGGTGGCCGAGGCTGTCGTTGATGTGCTTGAAGCGGTCGAGGTCGAGGAACAGCACAGCGCCCTGGCCGGCATCATCGGTGTGGCTGTTGAGCGAGGCTTGCAGGCGACTTTCGAAGAGGGTGCGGTTGGGCAGGCCGGTCAGGGGGTCGTGGTGGGCCTGATAGTCGAGGCGCGCTTCGGCCTGCTTGAGGCTGGAGATGTCGGCGAATACCGCGACGAAATGGGTGATGACGTCTTCGTTGTTGCGCACTGAACTGATGGTCAGCCAGCTCGGGTAGGTCTCACCGTTCTTGCGGCGGTTGTAGATTTCGCCCTGCCAGTGGCCATGGGCGGCGAGTTGATGCCACATATCGATGAAAAAGGCGTGGTCGTGGCGCCCGGAGGCCAGCAGGCGCGGGGTTTGCCCCAAGGCTTCGGTCTCGCTGTAACCGGTGATTTCACTAAAAGCGCGGTTGACTGCGCTGATGCGCTGGCGGGTGTCGGTAATCAGCACGCCTTCAGCCGTGCTCTCGAACACCGTGGCGGCGAGCAGGAGCTTTTCCTGCATGAGGTGCCGCTCGGTGATGTCCCGCGCCATGATCAGCATGCAGGCATCGCCACCGAACTGCATCGGGCTGGCGCCAAGCTCGCAGAGGCGAATTTCGCCGTCGGCGCGGCGGATCAAACAGGCGAAATCCTTGACCAGCCCTTCGCGCTGGAGAATCTCCAGCATGCGGTTGCGGTCGTTGAGGTCGACCCAGATGCCCAGATCCAGCGTCGAGCGATCGACCACTTCGTACAGCGGGTAGCCCGTCAGGCGGCTGAAGCCTTCGTTGACCTCCAGCATCATGCCGTCGACCTGGCGAGTGAGCAGCAGGCCGTCGGGGGAGGCGTGGAAGGCCTTGGCGAATTTCTCTTCGGATATCTGCAGGCGCTGCTGGGTTTCCTTCAGCGGGCTGATGTCCCGCACCACGACGACCAGCGCCGGGGTGGTGTCGAGGTCGAAGGGTTCGGCCGACATCAAGCCGGTAAAAATCTGCCCGTTGCTGCGCTTGAAGGGCATCTCGAGGTTGCGGATGCGGCTGCTCTTGACGCGCTCCAGCAGGCCGGCGCCCACGCCCTCGATGCCCCAGATGTCCATTTTGGTAGCGTTTTTACCGATGACATCGCAGGCCTTGAGGCCCATCTGTGTTTCAAATGCGGAGTTGACCTCCAGCAGGCAGCCGTCGCTCAGGCGGGCGATGACCAGGATGTCGGGGCACTGCTGGAATACCGACGCGAACTTCTGCTCGGACAGGCGCAGCGCCTCCTCGGTTTTTTTGGTTTCGCTGATGTCGATCATCAGGCCGCGCATGATGGTTTCGTTGCCCTGATCGATCAGGCTGACGATATCGCGGACCCAGACGCTACGACCGTCGGCGGCGATGACTCGGTAATCGAGGCTGTGATCGCGGCCAGCGGCGGTCTCGGCGTCGCAATAGGCTTGGGCCCAGAGGGCATCTACCGGGTGTAGCACGCTGCGCCAGAAGCCGGGCCTGCGCCAATGAGCCAGTGGATAACCCAGCAGGTCTTCGGCGTGCGGGGAAACGTAGCTGTAGCTGTAGTCCTGGGAATTGGCCTCCCAGGCGATGGCGGATTGGCTTTCGACCAGGCCGCGGTAGTGGTATTCACTGGTGCGCAGCTCTTGCTCGAGCGCTACGCGGCGAGCGATTTCCGAACTCAGGCGACGGTTGATGCGCATCAGCACGGCGGCAACCGCCATCAGGAACAGAATCGCCGGCAGGCCATAGACCATCAGGTCGGACCACAGACGATCGGCGTGCACAATTTGGCCCGGCAAATTAGCGTCGGTCATGGCTTCAGCCGTTGCCCATTCCGAAAACGGAAAGAGCAAGACAAGGGCCGATAGTCTTGGCATAGCGGCCTCTTTTCACTCGCACACAAAGACTGGAGTGTAGACGGGCGACAGGCGCTACGGGAAGCGGTGGAGGAGCGCTAATCGAGCAAAAAGCAAAACCCCCAGACGGGCTGGGGGTTGCTTGTGCATCAGCGGTGCGTCAGGCGCAGGCCAGGATCACTCGTCGAGGAACGAGCGCAGATGCTCGCTACGGGTCGGGTGACGCAGTTTGCGCAAGGCCTTGGCCTCGATCTGACGGATACGCTCACGGGTCACATCGAACTGCTTGCCGACTTCCTCGAGGGTGTGGTCGGTATTCATGTCGATGCCGAAGCGCATACGCAGTACCTTGGCCTCGCGCGCGGTCAGTCCGGAGAGGACTTCACGCGTAGCTTCCTTGAGGCTTTCTACCGTGGCGACATCGATCGGCGACTGCATGGTGGAGTCTTCGATGAAGTCACCCAGATGGGAGTCTTCGTCGTCACCGATCGGCGTCTCCATGGAGATCGGCTCTTTGGCGATCTTGAGTACCTTGCGGATCTTGTCCTCAGGCATCTCCATGCGCTCGCCCAGCTCTTCCGGCGTCGGTTCACGACCCATTTCCTGCAACATCTGCCGGGAAATACGGTTGAGCTTGTTGATCGTCTCGATCATGTGCACCGGAATACGGATGGTGCGCGCCTGGTCGGCGATCGAACGGGTAATGGCCTGACGGATCCACCAAGTGGCGTACGTCGAGAACTTGTACCCGCGACGGTATTCGAACTTGTCCACTGCCTTCATCAAGCCGATGTTGCCTTCCTGGATCAGATCGAGGAATTGCAGGCCACGGTTGGTGTACTTCTTGGCGATCGAGATCACCAGACGCAGGTTGGCTTCGACCATCTCTTTCTTCGCGCGGCGGGCCTTGGCCTCACCGATCGACATGCGACGGTTGATGTCCTTGATTTCCGCGACGGTCAAGCCGGTTTCGGCTTCGAGCGCGACCAATTTCTTCTGGCACTTGACGATATCGTCCTGCACGCGACCAATGGCTTCGGCATATTTGCTCTTGCCTTTGGCCAGGCCATCGCTCCAGCTTTGATCGATTTCGTTGCCCGGGAACTGGCGCAGGAAATCGGCACGCGGCATACGGGCATCACGCACGCACAACTGCATGATGGCGCGCTCTTGCTGACGCAGGCGGTCGAGAGCGCCACGGACGCGCTCCACCAAGCCTTCGAACTGCTTGGGCACCAGCTTGATCGGCATGAACAGCTCGGCCAGGACGAGCATTTCGTCGACGCCTTGCTTGCTGTGACGACCGTGCTTTTTCAGGGCCTTGAGCGTGACCGCGAGTTGGTCCTGGACGGCACCGAAACGCTGGGCCGCGATGACGGGGTCAGGACCGCTTTCGGTCTCTTCTTCGTCGTCGCTGCTTTCTGCGGTTTCTTCCTCGTCATCGTCCTTGGCGTCCGCCGCCTTGTCGGTTTTCTCGACAGGGGGCGGCACCTCGGCCGGCGGCGCAATGCCGTCGTCCGGATCGATGTAGCCGCTCAGTACGTCGGACAGGCGACCGCCTTCCGTCGTGACGCGATCGTATTCGCTGAGGATGTGATCAACCGTGCCAGGGAAGTGCGAAATCGCACCCATGACTTCGCGGATACCCTCTTCGATACGCTTGGCGATCTCGATCTCGCCTTCGCGAGTGAGCAGCTCGACGGTGCCCATTTCACGCATGTACATGCGCACTGGGTCCGTGGTGCGGCCAATGTCGGTTTCCACAGCCGCCAACGCAGCGGCAGCTTCTTCGGCTGCAGCTTCATCGGTATCGGCTTCGGCCAACAAAAGGGCATCCGCATCCGGAGCACTCTCGAATACGTTGATCCCCATGTCGTTGATCATGCGGATGATGTCTTCCACCTGCTCTGGATCTGAAATATCCTCAGGCAGGTGGTCGTTGACCTCCGCGTAAGTCAGGTAACCCTGCTCACGACCGCGGGTGATCAACTCTTTGATGCGAGACTGCTGTTGCGCTTTTCCGGACATAACACCCTATCCACTGAAGGTCTTGGCGGGCAAAAAACAAGCCGAGGATTATACCCGAGCTGTGACCTCACGCGCCAGTTGAGGTCGGGGTTTGAGCGTGAAGATTGCGACTTAAAAGCTCGCGCAGCTGATTTTTCTCGTCTGCGCTGAGTTCTTCCTGCCTTGCTTTGCGGAGCAAATGCTCCAGGTTTCGCTCGCGTTGGCGAGCGGATAAACTAGTAATGGTGTCGAAAAACTGTTGTTCAAGGTTATCGGCATCGATCAGCCACTCCTTTTCTGCCAAAGCCTGCAGCAAGCGGCCTTGATCGGTACCGTGCCAGCGGGCGATCAACTGTAATGAGCGTAGCCCAGGATTCTTTTGCAGTGCGCCCAGCAGGGCGACCAGCAATTGTGTATAGACATGTCCTTCATCGGCAAAGTGACTGACATCTTCAACTTTTTCCGCCAGATGGGGATGGTGCAGCAAAGTTCGCAATGCACTCAGCGTCGGTGGTTCGACGCTGGTCGGGACGCGCGGGGCACGTGACTCGAAATCCTGGCCCTTGCCCTTGCGATCCCATGGCTTGCCTTTTTTGTCCCAGGGCTTGTCCTGCCACTTTTTCTGCCCGCCCTGCTTGAGCGCCCAGGCCTGTTGTGGCGGCTGCTGGGCGTAGGTATCGCTTGGGTGACCCTGCTGAAAGTCCCCGTAATCGTGCTGGCTGTAATCGGCGCTGTGATCGGGGATCTGATCGTAATTGATGCCGGGGTCGTATTCAGGCGTTGCCTGGGCTGGCGCCGGCGCGCTGCGTGCCATCTGATTCATGGCTTCGCCGCTGAGGCCGGTGATTTCGGTCAGGCGGTTGCGCATCAAGGCGCGCAGATTGTTGCCGGGCACCTTGTCGATCAGCGGGGCGGCGAGGGTGACCATATGGGCCTTGCCTTCCAGCGAGCGCGGGTCGGCCTCTTCGGTCAGTTGCTGGAAGAAGTAGTCGGCCAGCGGCTGGGCCATCTGGTGAATTCGGGCCTGAAACGCATCGGTGCCTTCAGCGCGGACCAGGCTATCCGGGTCCTCGCCTTCGGGCAGGAACAAAAAGCGTGCGCGCCGGCCGTCCTGCAGGCAGGGCAGGGCCGCTTCGAGCGCGCGCCACGCGGCCTTGCGCCCAGCCTGGTCGCCGTCGAAGCAGAACAGCACGCTGGGGACTACCCGAAACAGGCGCTTGAGGTGCTCTTCGCTGGTGGCGGTGCCCAGGGTAGCGACGGCATTGCGCAGGCCTTGCTGGGCCAGGGCGATGACGTCCATGTAGCCCTCGACCACGATGATCTCGTCGAGGTTGCGGTTGTTCTTGCGCGCCTCGAACAGCCCGTACAGTTCCTGGCCCTTGTGGAACACCGGGGTCTCGGGGGAGTTCAGGTACTTGGGCTTGTCGTCGCCCAGCACGCGGCCGCCAAAGGCGATGATGCGCCCGCGGCTGTCGCGGATCGGGAACATCACGCGGTCGCGGAAGCGGTCGTAGCGCTTGCCGGTTTCGGCGTTTTCGATCAGCAGGCCAGCGTCGATCATCGCCTTTTGCCCGAGGGTGTCGGTGCCCATGTGCTTGAGCAGGTTGTCCCAGCCCGGCGGCGCGAAACCCAGGCCGAAGTCGCGGGCGATCTCGCCGGACAGGCCGCGGCCCTTGAGGTAGTCGACCGCGGCGCGGCGCGACGGATGGGCCTTGAGCGCCTGGCGGAAAAAGTCGGCGGCGGCGGTCAGTAGCGGATAGAGCGGTGAGTCCGTGGGCTGGCGTGGTTTGTTCTGGCGGCCGCCTTCTTCGCGGGGCACTTCCATGCCGGCGGATTTGGCCAGGTCCTCGATGGCCTGGGGGAAGTCCAGGTTGTCGTGGTCCATGAGGAAGCCCAGGGCGTTACCGCCAGCGCCGCAACCGAAGCAGTAATAGAACTGCTTGTCGGGGCTGACCGTGAACGATGGGGTCTTTTCCTTGTGGAACGGGCAGCATGCCGAGTAGTTCTTGCCGGCCTTTTTGAGCGACACGCGCGAACTCACCACGTCGACGATGTCGGTGCGGTTCAGCAGATCGTCAATGAAGCTCTGGGGTATCAGCCCGGCCATGGGGTTCTCGTCATCAAACAGGGAAACACTGCAGGAGTGTATCTACTGAGCGCCGATCAGGGGTGCCTTTGCGGTACTGATTTTGTATCGGCAACACTTACAACTTCGACAGTGCCACAGGGCATCGAAGCAGAGAAGAATGGTGCGGAAGGGTGTGCTCGTCTGCAGCCTTGCAAGGCTCGTCAGGGTGACGTGCACAGCTGGCGTATGAAGGCCAGTTCTGACGTTTTAGGCAGCCGCTCTTGACCTGGGTCAGGAGTGGAATTGCGGTGAAGCACCATCGGTGTAGCAACTGCGTAAAGCCACCACTGCCGGCAGCCCAGCGGTTAGCCGGGCGAGGCAGAAGCTTGCAGCGAACGTCTGTGTATTAGTACAGACGAACGGCGCGGCGCTGTTCGCGCTGAACTTTCTTGGCGTGGCGTTTGACAGCGGCTGCTGCCTTGCGCTTACGCTCGGAAGTTGGCTTCTCGTAAAATTCGCGGCTACGAACTTCAGCCAGTACACCGGCTTTTTCGCAGGAGCGCTTGAAACGACGCAGAGCTACGTCGAAGGGTTCGTTCTCTTTTACTTTGACGGCTGGCATCCAGAGCTACCTTCTTTCATTACCGGGGTCAACGTACTCCTGCGGAAAATCGCGCTCGGGATACGTCGGTTTTTAAGGGTTGCGGATGTTAACCCTATGACGACAGGAATGCAAAGCCTCTGATCGAAAACCGCTGGTCGGAGCGCTGAGCGGCGACTATCATGCGCGCCTTTGAAGCCAGCCTCAACAAGGCGAGACCCATGTTAGTACTGGGATTGGAAACCTCCTGCGACGAAACCGGCGTCGCGTTATACGACAGCGAGCTGGGCCTGCTGGGCGATGCGCTGTTCAGTCAGATCGACCTGCACCGCGCCTATGGCGGTGTGGTGCCCGAACTCGCCTCGCGCGATCACGTCAAGCGCATGCTGCCGTTGATCCGCGAAGTACTGGCCCAGGCCGAGCGCGCGCCGGCCGATATCGATGCCATCGCTTACACCGCCGGGCCCGGCCTCGTGGGGGCGCTGCTGGTGGGCGCTGCCTGCGCGCAGGCGTTGGCCTTCGCGTGGGACGTGCCGGCATTGGGCGTACACCACATGGAAGGACATTTGCTGGCGCCGATGCTTGAAAAGCAGCCGCCGCAATTTCCGTTCGTCGCTTTGTTGGTGTCTGGCGGCCATACGCAGCTGGTGCGGGTCGATGGTATCGGTCAGTACGAGCTGCTGGGCGAGACCCTCGACGATGCCGCCGGTGAAGCGTTCGACAAGACCGCCAAGATGATGGGTCTCAATTATCCGGGCGGCCCGGAGATCGCCAAGCTGGCGGAGCTGGGCACCGCAGGGCGCTTTACCTTCCCGCGGCCGATGACCGACCGTCCGGGGCTGGCATTCAGCTTCAGCGGCCTGAAAACGTCCGCTCTGAACACCTGGCAGCAGTGCCAGAGCGCTGGGGACGACGGTGAGCAAACCCGTTGCGACATCGCACTGGCCTTCCAGCAGGCGGTGGTGGAGACTCTGACCATCAAGTGCAAGCGCGCCCTCAAGCAGACTCACCTCAAGCGTCTGGTGATCGCTGGCGGCGTCAGTGCCAACCGCGCGCTGCGCCAGTCACTGGAAAAAATGCTCGGCGAGATCAACGGCAATGTTTTCTATGCGCGGCCGCAGTTCTGCACCGATAACGGCGCGATGATCGCTTATGCGGGTTGTCAGCGGTTGATGGCAGGGCAGCGCAATGATCTGGCGATCAACGTGCAGGCGCGTTGGCCGATGGAGCAGTTGACGGTGCCGACGGTCGTGTAAGGCTTGTGGGCCCCCGTGCCGCCAAACGCGCACCCTTGCTCCCACAGTGCGCAGTCGTATACCTGTGGGAGCAAGGCTTGCTTGCGAACAGGCCGGTATGGCTTGCCCAAGATGAGCCGATTTCATCCCGGCGAATCAGAAATGCCGTTCGCGTCCTGCCAGCAGGTCGCGTAGATTGCCGCGATGGCGCCACACGATCAACAGGGTCAGCACGCACATCGGCAGCAATGCCTGGGGGGCCTGCCAGGCCAGCAAGGGCAGGGTCAGTGGCGTGGCGATCAGGGAGGCGAGCGAACTGGTGCGGGTGAGGGCGAAAACCACCGCCCAGGCGACCACCGCCAGCAAGGCCGCAGGCACATACAGCCCCAGTAATACGCCGGCAGCGGTGGCGACACCCTTGCCGCCCTTGAAGCGGAAGTACAGCGGGAACAGATGGCCCAGCACCGCGCACAGCCCGATCCAGGCCTGTTGTTGCAGGTCCAGACCCACAGCCAGAGCGACCAGCACCGGCAGCAGGCCTTTGCAAAGGTCGCCGAGCAGGGTCAGGATGGCAAGCTTGCGCCCAGCCAGGCGCAGCATGTTGGTGGCGCCCGCGTTGCCTGAGCCGTTCATGCGCGGGTCCGGCAGGCCGGTGCCGCGGCTGATGAGGATAGCGAAGGACAGCGAGCCCAGCAGGTAGGCGAGTGACGCCAGTAACCAAAACATGCGAACTATTCCGGGCGAGGACGTCCTGATTCTAACGGCGCATCGCGCCCTTGTCGTGCAGTGGAGAAAAGTGCTTGGACAGAGTGTTTATCGAGGGGCTGGAAGTCGACACCGTGATCGGTGCCTACGACTGGGAGCGGGACATTCGCCAATGCCTGCGCCTGGACCTGCGCTTCGCCTGGGATAACCGTCCGGCCGCTGCCGGCGACGACCTGAGCCTGGCCCTGGACTACGCCAGTGTGTCCGCGCGTATTCAGGCATTCGCCGAAGTTGCACGCTTCGAATTGGTGGAAACCTTCGCCGAGCGTCTGGCCGAAGTGCTCATGAGCGAATTCCACATTCCCTGGCTGTCTCTCAAATTGACCAAGCCGGGCGCCGTCGCGGCGGCCAAGGGTGTGGGCGTGGAGATCGAGCGCGGATGCCTCTGACCCGAATCTACCTCGGCCTCGGTAGCAATATCGAGCGCGAGTCGCACCTGTGCGCCGGCCTCGATGCGCTGGCGCTGTTTGTCCAGGACATGCAGTGTTCGTCGGTGTTCGAAAGCGCGGCGGTGGGCATCAAGAGCGGTCCGTTCTTCAACCTGGTGGTGACCGGCCTGACCGACTTGCCACTGATGGAGCTGGATCGGCGCCTCAAGTTCATCGAGGCCGATAACGGCCGCTACGCACCGGATCGCAAGGGCCTGCCTTTGGATATCGACGTGTTGCTGTATGGCCAGCAGGCGGGCAATTTCGATGGTTTGATTCTGCCGCGCGCGGAAATCCTCAAGAATGCGTTTGTGCTGTGGCCACTCGCGCTGTTGGCGCCGGATGAGCAGCACCCTGGTGTGCAGCGCTCGTTCGCCGAGTTGTGGTGCGATGCGCAGATCGACCAGCAATTGGCCCCCGTACCGTTCACCTGGCGGGATCGGCAACTGACCGATCTGTCCCTGTAGCGAGGGCGCTTGCCCCCGAAAGAATATGCCGACTGCCGGGGTGTGGCTGATGGGGAGGCGGGGACAGCCCCCCGCTACAGGGAGGAGCCATTTGCGGTCTGGTAATCGGTCAAGGCGCGCAGCCGCTCGCGCTTGATCGCTTCCCCCAGCGCTTGGCCGTTATAGCCTTGAGCGACCAGGGGCTGCACCGCCACTGAGCGTGCGGCCTCGGCGGCACCTCGCAGGTACCCAGCTTGTGGATAGTTGGCCAAAGCGCACGCGCGAGCGTCCAGTTCGCAGACTTCCAGGAACTCTTCGAACCGCTGCGGCCGACGGTACACATCGAAGCGCTGCAGCAGCTCCAGCAAGGTTGCGGGTTCAATCTCCAGTGCCTCATGGCCCTGGCCGCGGTATTGCCCGACGAGCACCGCCAATTCCAGACAGTCTCGCGGCACCTTGAAGCGCTCGCTGACGGCCTTGATCTGCTTCACGGCCAGATACTGCAGCAAGCAGGCCCAGCGTACTGTCAACGGCTGGTGACGCCGCGCCGCGTGCTGCAAGACTTCAAGGGTGTGGCCGGCGTGGAGCGCTTGCGGGCCGCTGAACAGCGCATCCACCTCAGGCAACAGGCGCTCAAGGGCGCCACAATCACGCAGTACCTCAATGAACACTTGCGGCTGGTCTTCCATGAGCGCGCGGGAGATCTCTTTCCAGCTCCGCTCGGGCGTCAGTGCTGCCAGTTCACCGGAATCGCTGAGTTGACGCATCAACGCCAGGGTCTCGTCGGCGACCCTGAAGCCCAGGGATGCGTAACGCGCAGCAAAGCGTGCCACGCGCAGTACGCGCAGGGGATCTTCGGCGAACGCCGGGGAAACGTGACGCAAGATTCGATGTTCCAGATCCGCCTGGCCGCCGTAGGGATCGGTCAATTGCCCATGATCATCCTCGGCCATGGCGTTGATGGTCAGGTCGCGGCGGATCAGATCCTGCTCGAGCGTAACGTCCGGATTAGCATAGAAAGTAAAGCCGCCATAGCCCTGGCCGCTCTTGCGCTCGGTGCGAGCCAGCGCATATTCCTCACCCGTTTCGGGATGCAGGAACACCGGAAAATCGGCGCCTACCGGTCGATAGCCCAGGCCCAGCATCTGTTCGGCGCTGGCGCCCACGACCACATAATCGATATCAGTGACGTCTCGCCCGAGAAGGTGATCCCGGACCGCGCCACCCACTTTGTAGATCTGCATGAAAAAGCCTCCGTCTGCGCCCACAGGATACCTGCTGCAGGGCGCCGAGGGAGGCTGGTGTGCCTCGGTGGATCAGAGATGGACTACGGCGAGATCCAGACGCCCGTAGTCGCCTTCGGCATGTTCGTGCCGGGGCGGTACGTGATGGGTTTTCATGATCTGGTCGCCCTGCAGGGTCTCCAGCTTGATATCGAAGCCCCAAAGCCGATGCAGGTGCTTGAGGACTTCGTCAGTGGACTCTCCCAGCGGTTTGCGGTTGTGCTGCTGATGGCGCAGGGTCAGCGAGCGATCGCCACGGCGATCGATACTGTAGATCTGCACGTTGGGCTCACGATTGCCGAGGTTGTACTGTGCAGCCAGAGTTTCGCGAATGATCTGATAGCCGGCATCGTCATGGATGGCCGGAACCAGCAAATCGTCGCGCTGGTCGTCGTCCATGATGCTGAACAGCTTCAGGTCGCGGATCACCTTGGGTGAGAGATACTGGAGGATAAAGCTCTCGTCCTTGAAGCTGGTCATGGCGAACTTGATGGTCGATAGCCAGTCGCTGCCGGCGATCTCGGGGAACCACTTGCGGTCTTCATCGTCCGGGTTTTCACACATGCGGCGGATGTCGCGGTACATGGCGAAGCCCAGCGCATAAGGGTTGATGCCGCTGTAGTAAGGGCTGTCGAAGCTGGGCTGGAACACCACGCTGGTGTGGGAAGTCAGGAACTCCATCATGAAGCCGTCGGTGACCAGGCCTTCGTCGTACAGGTCGTTCATCAGCGTGTAGTGCCAGAACGTCGCCCAGCCCTCGTTCATCACCTGAGTCTGGCGCTGCGGGTAAAAGTACTGCGCGATCTTGCGCACGATCCGCACGATTTCCCGCTGCCAGGGCTCCAGCAACGGCGCGTGCTTCTCGATGAAGTAGAGAATGTTTTCCTGGGGCTCCGACGGGAAGCGCACGTTGTCCTCTTCGCGATTCTTGTCGGCACTTTTAGGAATGGTGCGCCACAGATCGTTGATCTGGCGCTGCAGGTGCTCCTCGCGGTCCTTTTGCCGCCGACGCTCTTCCTCGGCGGAAATCGGATAAGGGCGCTTGTAGCGATCGACGCCATAGTTCATCAATGCGTGGCAGGAATCGAGCAAGTCCTCCACCGCATCGATGCCGTGGCGCTCCTCGCATTGCATGATGTACTGCTTGGCAAACACGAGGTAATCGATGATCGAACTGGCGTCGGTCCAGGTGCGGAACAGGTAGTTGCCCTTGAAGAAGCTGTTATGCCCATAGCAAGCGTGAGCCACCACCAGCGCCTGCATGCAGATGGTGTTTTCTTCCATCAGGTAGGCGATGCACGGGTCCGAGTTGATCACGATCTCGTACGCCAACCCCATCTGCCCGCGGGTGTAGGACTTTTCGGTACTAAGGAAGTGTTTGCCGTAGGACCAGTGGTGGTAGCCCAGCGGCATGCCGACGGACGCATAGGCATCCATCATCTGCTCGGCGGTGATCACCTCGATCTGATTGGGATAGGTGTCCAGCGCATAGCGCTCGGCGATACGGCCGATTTCCCGGTCGTAAGCCTGGATCAGCTCGAACGTCCATTCCGAGCCGGTGGAGAGGGGTTGGCGTTTCTGCTCTCTAGCGGTCATGTCACTAACCTGCGCTGGAAGAGTTCACGAAAGACCGGATAGATATCACCGGCCGTCACCAGCTGTTGCTGGGCGAACGTATCGGCGAAGCTCTCGCTGATGCGTTCATATTCATACCATAGAGCTTGATGTTCGCGCGGAGTGATCTCGACATAGGTGTAGTACTGGACGAACGGCATGATCTGCTTGGTGAGGATTTCGCGGCAGATCGGCGAGTCGTCGTTCCAGTTGTCACCGTCCGAGGCCTGGGCCGCGTAGATGTTCCATTCGTTGGTGGGATAGCGGGCAGCCATGATCTCCTGCATCAGCTTGAGGGCGCTGGATACGATGGTGCCGCCGGTTTCCCGGGAATAGAAAAACTCCTCTTCGTCGACTTCGCGGGCGCTGGTGTGATGGCGAATGAATACCACCTCGATCTTGTCGTAGTTACGCTTCAGGAACAGGTACAACAGGATGAAAAAGCGCTTGGCAATGTCCTTGGTGGCTTGGGTCATGGAGCCAGAGACGTCCATCAGGCAGAACATCACCGCCTTGGAGCTGGGGTTGGGGTGCTTGACCAGCAGGTTGTACTTGAGGTCGAAGGTATCGAGGAACGGCACGCGGTGAATACGCGCGCTTAGTTTCTCGATTTCGATCTCGACTTCCTGAATATCGCCGAAGTTATCTGGCTCTTCGCGCTTGAGGCGCTCGAGCTCTGCTTTCGCTTCCCTCAGCTTGGCGCGGCTGCTGCCGGACAGCGCGATGCGCCGTGCATGGGCTGAGCGCAGGGTGCGGACGATGTTGATGCGTGATGGATTGCCTTCGTTGGCTACACCCGCACGTACGGTCTTGAAGGTATCGGTACCGGTCAGGTTGCGCTTGACGAGGTTGGGCAGTTCAAGGTCTTCGAACATGAACTCGAGAAATTCTTCCTGAGTGATCTGGAAGGTGAACTCGTCCATGCCCTCGCCGGAATTACCGGCCTTGCCGGCGCCTTTGCCACCGCCGCCGCCCCCTTGGGGCCGGGCAATATGCTCGCCTGCAGTGAATTCCTTGTTGCCGGGGTGGACCACGGTCTGCTTGCCGCCGCGCCCATGGTGTAGCACTGGCTCGTCAATATCGCGACCAGGAATGCTGATCTGTTCACCGTGCTCCATATCGGTAATGGAGCGCCGGCCCACGGCCTCTTCGACCGCTTTCTTGATGTGATCACGGTAGCGTCGCAGAAAGCGCTGACGGTTCACCGTGCTCTTGTTCTTGCCGTTCAGACGTCGGTCGATCACATAGCTCATAGGGGGCCCTCCGGGCAGCTGCAAGCGTTAAGCTCCAAGCTGCAAGTCGGAGCTGCAGGCTGCCGCATCCGGCGCAGACAATGCGCCGTTTGCCGTCAACTTGCCGCGTACTACTTGCAGCTTATAGCTGCCTCATTGAGACTTTCTGACCCGCAGATACCACTCGGACAGCAGTCGGACCTGTTTGTCGGTGTATCCGCGTTCGACCATGCGTGTGACGAAGTCGTTGTGCTTGAGCTGATCCTCCTTGCTGGCTTTGGCGTTGAAGCTGATGACCGGCAGCAGATCCTCGGTGTTCGAGAACATTTTCTTCTCGATCACCACCCGCAGCTTCTCGTAGCTGAGCCAGGTCGGATTCTTGCCGTTGTTGTTGGCACGGGCGCGCAGCACGAAATTGACGATTTCGTTACGGAAATCCTTCGGATTGCTGATCCCTGCGGGTTTCTCGATTTTTTCCAGTTCCTCGTTGAGCGCAACGCGGTTGAGGATTTCTCCGGTTTCAGGATCGCGGTATTCCTGGTCCTGAATCCAGAAGTCGGCGTAAAGCACGTAGCGATCGAAGATGTTCTGACCGTACTCGCTATAGGATTCGAGATAGGCGGTTTGAATTTCCTTGCCGATGAACTCGATATAGCGCGGTGCCAGGTATTCCTTGAGATAGCGCAGATAGCGCTCGCGCACCTCGGCCGGGAATTGTTCCTGTTCGATCTGTTGTTCCAGCACGTAGAGCAGGTGCACCGGGTTGGCCGCGATTTCGTGCGGGTCGAAGTTGAAGACTTTGGACAGAATCTTGAACGCGAAACGTGTGGACAGGCCATTCATCCCTTCGTCTACGCCCGCGCTGTCGCGGTATTCCTGGATCGACTTGGCCTTGGGATCGGTATCCTTGAGGTTTTCGCCGTCATACACCCGCATCTTCGAATAGATGTTGGAGTTTTCCGGCTCCTTGAGTCGCGACAGGGTGGTGAACTGGGCAAGCATTTTCAGCGTGTCTGGCGCGCAATGAGCCTTGGCCAGCGAGCTGTTGAACAAGAGCTTGTCGTAGATCTTGATTTCGTCACTGACCCGCAGGCAATAGGGGACCTTGACGATATAGATCCGGTCGATGAACGCTTCGTTGTTCTTGTTGTTGCGAAAGCTGTGCCATTCCGATTCGTTGGAGTGGGCCAGCAGGATCCCGGAATAGGGGATAGCCCCCAAGCCTTCGGTACTGTTGTAGTTGCCTTCCTGAGTGGCGGTCAGCAGCGGGTGCAAGACCTTGATGGGGGCCTTGAACATCTCGACGAATTCCATCAAGCCCTGGTTGGCCCGGCACAGCGCGCCTGAGTAGCTGTAAGCATCGGCGTCGTTCTGTGGGTATTCTTCCAGCTTGCGGATGTCGACCTTGCCCACCAGGGCCGAGATGTCCTGGTTGTTGTCATCGCCAGGTTCGGTCTTGGCAACGCCAATCTGGTTGAGAATCGATGGGTACAGTTTGACCACGCGGAACTGGCTGATATCGCCGCCAAATTCTTGCAGACGTTTGGTAGCCCACGGCGACATGATGGTGTTCAGGTAGCGTAACGGGATACCGAAGTCTTCCTCGAGGATGGCACCGTCTTCGGTGGCATTGAACAGCCCCAGGGGCGATTCGAACACCGGTGAGCCCTTGATCGCGTAGAACGGTTCTTTCTCGATCAACTGCTTGAGTTTTTCGGCCAGCGACGATTTACCGCCCCCTACCGGGCCCAGCAGGTACAAGATCTGTTTCTTTTCCTCCAGCCCTTGGGCTGCGTGGCGGAAGTAGGAAACAATCTGGTCGATGCATTCCTCCATCCCGTGGAAATCCTTGAACGCCGGATAGCGTCGGATCACCTTGTTGGAAAAAATGCGCGAGAGCCTGGAGTTGGTCGACGTGTCGGTCAACTCGGGCTCGCCGATAGCAGTCAGAATCCGCTCGGGCGCAGACGCATAGGCGCTGCGGTCAGATTTGCAGAGCTCGAGATACTCCTGTAATGAGAGCTCTTCCTGACGAGTGGATTCGAAACGTTGCTGGAAGTGGCTAAAAATACTCATGACGTCACCTCGCTCGATACGTGGAGCCGACGTCGGATCAGTCAGTTTGATGCTGGAAAACAGCCGACATTCGGCTGCCTTTACCCCCCAGAACACCTCTAAGTCGCTACCGATGACCCGCGCGCCGGTGTACCGGCTCTCCCCTGTTTTGGATGGCCTGCACCTAAGGATAGTTGGTTATGGCAGACTTCAAGGCGAGATGAGCAATTAGTTGCGCCTGGCCAACTGGCAGCCAGGTCGCAGCCCGCGTGCCACGGGCGATAGACGGTAATTAAATTTTTTTTGATGCGACCCTCAGACTGCAATCTGCTCAGGGTAGGTGGCACGCCACAATTCAAAGCCGCCATCCAGGCTGTAGACATCGGAAAAGCCCTGGCTGACCAGATAGGCCGCCGCGCTTTGGCTGGAGTTGCCGTGATAGCAGACCACCACGACTGGAGCATCCAGATCGGCGCCACGGATGAACTCGGCGATCGAGTGGTTATCCAGGTGCTGGGCTTCGGGGATGTGGCTGGCGGCGAAGGTTTGCGGGTCGCGCACGTCGACGATGACCGCGCCTTTTTCGCGTAAGGATTGAGCCTCGGCGGGCGGGATGCGTTTGAATTCGGTCATGGCAGGGGCTCCATTCAACAGGATGATTAGCGGGGTGCCGACTGCGCTTCGATCACCTGGGACGGGGCGCCCCGTTCCAGGCGGCCGTGCTCGTCGCAGCTGCATTCATGGCGAGTGCCATGGTCGATATTGTACAAGGTCATGGCGCCGCCCCAGACGCAGCCGGTATCCAGCGCGATGATATTCGGCTCGCTGACCTTGCCTTCAAGCGCCGCCCAGTGGCCGAAGATGATCTTCACCGCCTTGGTGCGCCGCTCCTTGTGCTTGAACCACGGGGCATATCCGGGCGGCGCTTTGTCGGCGCCTTCCTTGCCCTTGAGGTCAAGCTTGCCTTCGCGGGTGCAGAAGCGCATCCGCGTAAAGTAGTTGGTGATGACCCGCAGCCGCGTGACGCCGTGCAGGTCCTTGTCCCACTTGTTTGGTTCGTTGCCGTACATGCCATCCAGAAACGGCAGCAGCAGATTGTCATCCTTGAGCACGGCCTCTACCTCTGCGGCGTATTGCAGCGCCTTGCCCAGGGTCCATTGCGGCGGGATGCCAGCATGAACCATGGCAACGCCCCTTGGCTCGTCGTAATGCAGCAGCTTTTGCTGGCGCAACCAGCCGAGCAACTGTGGGGCATCGGGGGCTTCGAGGATTTCGCGCAGGGTGTCGCCTTTTTTCAGACGCTCGATGTTGTAACGCGCAGCCAGCAGGTGCAGGTCATGATTGCCCAGCACGCAGACAACCGCCTCGCGAATACCGTACAGGTAGCGCAAAGTCTCGAGTGACTCGGGGCCGCGGTTGACCAGATCGCCGACCAGCCACAGTTGATCATGGGCGGGGTCGAAGGCCACGCGGTCGAGCAGGCATTTGAGGGGTTCCAGGCAGCCCTGCAGGTCGCCGACCGCATAGGCCGTCATCAGTGCAGGGCCCCGGGCACGGCCAGGCGAAAGGGCGCAATAACGGCATCGAAGCGTTTGCCATCCTCGGCCTGCATTTGATAGGAGCCCTGCATGTTGCCGACTTTGGTGGTCATCACCGTGCCGCTGCTGTAGGTGTGGCTGGCGCCCGCTTCGATACGCGGTTGCTGGCCAACGACGCCCGCACCGCGGACTTCTTCGACGTGGCCGTCACCGTCGGTGATTACCCAGTGGCGGGACAGCAAGGTGGCAGGCACCTCGCCGTTGTTGCGTACGGTGACGGTGTAAGCAAACGCATAGCGCTGCTGTTCAGGTTGCGACTGTTCTGCCAGGAAGCGAGTTACTACGCTGACATCGATCTGGTAGCGGGAGTCGGGCATGCAATGGCGCCTTTGAACAAAAACGAGTAAACCAAAAGAGGCGGATTCGATCAGTCTAGGTCATCAGGGTGGGGTAGGGCCAGATGTAGCGGTGATGCAGCAGGCCTCTTCGCCGCCGAACGCGTAACCTTGCTCCTGCAGGTGCAGGGCTCACCACTGTGGAGCAAGGTTTGCCCGCGAAGGGGGCTTGATGGCTGGCGCAAAAGAATCAGGCAGGATCGCCTAATTCATGCAGCTTGTCGGCCAAGCGCACGAACTCTTCCAGGCTGAGCTGCTCCGGACGTCGGCTGCCATCCACGCCAGTGGCTTCGATGGCCTCATTGGGCATCAATGCCTTGAGCGTGTTACGCAGCGTCTTGCGCCGCTGATTGAAGGCTTCGCGCACCACGCGCTCGAGCAGGCGGTGATCCTTGGCCGGGTGGGGCAGGGTCTCGTAGGGCACCATGCGCACGATTGCCGAGTCGACCTTGGGCGGCGGATTGAAGGCGCCCGGGCCAACGTTGAACAGATGCTCGACCCGGCAGTGGTACTGCACCATGATCGACAGCCGCCCCCAATCACCACCGCCCGGCCCGGCTGCCATGCGTTCGACCACTTCCTTCTGCAGCATGAAGTGCATGTCTTTGATCAAATGTGCGTTGTGCAACAGATGAAAGATCAGCGGTGTGGAGATGTTGTACGGCAGGTTACCGACCACCCGCAGGGTGCCAGGAGCGGCGCCGAGGGTATTGAAGTCGAATTTCAGCGCGTCGCCCTGGTGCAGGCTGAAGTTTTCACGCGCAGCGAACTGCTGGGTGAGGATCTGCGCCAGGTCCTTGTCGATTTCGACCACATCCAACTGTGCGCCGCTGTCGAGGATGCCTTCGGTCAATGCGCCTTGGCCCGGACCAATTTCCAGGACGTGCTCGCCTGGGCGGGCATGCACGGAACGCAGAATGCGGTCGATCACGCCAGCGTCGTGCAGGAAGTTCTGGCCGAAACGCTTGCGCGCCCGGTGTTGGTATTGCTCGGTCATAGTTGGGTCTCGGCCATCTGGTAGGCGGTGGCCAGGGCAACCTGCAGGCTGCCGGTGTCGACGCGCCCGGTGCCGGCCAGATCAAGCGCGGTGCCGTGGTCGACGGAGGTGCGGATGATCGGCAAGCCCAAGGTCACATTGACGGCGGCGCCAAAGCCCTTGTACTTGAGTACGGGCAGGCCCTGGTCGTGGTACATCGCCAGCACCGCGTCGCAGTGCTCCAGATATTTGGGGGTAAATAAAGTGTCGGCAGGCAAGGGGCCGCGCAGGTCCATGCCTTCGCTACGCAGTTGTTCAAGCGCAGGCTCGATGATGTCGATTTCTTCTCGGCCCAGGTGTCCGCTTTCGCCAGCGTGGGGGTTGAGCCCGCAGACCAGGATACGCGGCGCCGGGATGCCGAACTTGTGCTTCAGATCGGCGTGCAGGATGCGCGTGACGCGCTGCAGCCGCTCGGTGGTTATCGCGTCGGCGACTTCACGCAGTGGCAGGTGCGTGGTCACCAGTGCAACCCGCAGGTCGCCGGTGGCCAGCATCATCACCACTTGCTCGGTGTGGGTCAGCTCGGCGAGGAATTCAGTGTGGCCAGAGAACGCAATGCCGCCGTCATTGATCACCCCTTTGTGCACCGGCGCGGTAATCATCCCGGCAAACAGGCCGTCCATGCAGCCGCGACCGGCACGGGTCAGGGTTTCGAGGACGAAGCCGGCATTGGCCTTGTCGAGCTCTCCGGTGTGTACCGGGGCCGCCAGTGGCGTGTCCCAGACGTACAGACTGCCCGCGTCGGCGGGCTGCTCGGGGAGCGCGTCGGGGCTGACCCGCAGCAGGTTGACGGCCACACCCAGTTGCACGGCCCGCTCGCGGAGCAGGTCGTGGCTGGTAATGGCGATCAGGGGGTGGGGCTGGCGTTGCGCGGCGAGCAACAGGCACAGGTCTGGACCTATGCCCGCCGGCTCGCCGGGTGTCACCGCAAAACGTGCGGGTTTCACTGGGCAGCCTTTTCGGCGCCAGGGATCTTGATCTCGACGTAGGCTTCGTCGCGGATCTGCCGCAGCCAGGTTTGCAGCTCTTCATCATACTTGCGGTTGCGCAGGGCACTGAGGGCCTGCTGTTCGCGAGCCTGTTCGGTACTGTCGGTAGCACGGCGACCCAGCACTTCAAGGATGTGCCAGCCGTACTGGCTCTTGAATGGCTTGGACACGACGCCTTGAGCAGTCTCGTTCATCACGTCACGGAAAGCCGGAACCAGCGACGCTGGGTCGACCCAGCCGAGGTCGCCGCCGTTGAGCGCGGAGCCCGGGTCTTCCGAGAAGTTCTTCGCCAGTGCGGCGAAGTCTTCGCCGTTCTTGATGCGATCGGCGACGGTATTTATCAGGCGCTGGGTTTCCGCTTCGCTGCGGATCTCGCTCGGCTTGATCAGGATATGCCGCACGTGGACTTCATCACGCATCTGCGCCTGTTCGCCGCCACGGACTTCCAGGACCTTGAGAATGATGAAGCCGCCCGGCGTCCGCACTGGTTGAGTGATATCACCCACGGCCGTCTTCGACAGCATCGTGTCGAAAGGGGGTGGCAACTGAGCCGACTTGCGCCAGCCCATGTCGCCGCCTTCCAGTGCGTTGTCGCTGGACGACTTGGCAATGGCGGTCTGGGCGAAATCGGCGCCGCTTTTCAGTTGCTGATAGACGGCCGTGGCCTGGCTGGCAGCTTTCTGGATGGCATCGGAGTCGGCGCTTTCAGGCGTCGGAATCAGGATGTTGGCCAGGTGGAATTCCTGGGACAACTGCATCTTGCCCAGGTCGGAAGCGAGGAAGTTTTTCACTTCCTGCTCGGAGACCTGGATGCGTTCGGCCACACGGCGTTGACGCACACGGCTGATGATCATTTCGCGACGGACCTGGTCACGGGCGTCTTCGAACGAGACACCGTCGTGAGCCAGGGCACCCTTGAACTGCGTCAGGTTCATGTTATTGCGCTGGGCAATAGTTTCCATGGCCTGGTTGAGTTCTTCATCGGTGATGCGGATGCCGGAACGATCGCCAATCTGCAGTTGCAGGTTTTCGACGATCAGGCGTTCGAGCACTTGCTGTTGCAGTACATCAGGGGGCGGCATGCCGCCCCCACGTTTGGCGATGGTCTGCTCTACATCATGCACCCGCGCATCGAGCTGGCTTTTCATGATGACGTCGTTGTCGACGATCGCGGCCACGCTGTCCAGCGATCGGAAATCGGCGTGCGCCACGCCACTCAGTAACACCGCGCCCAACATCATGGGGCGCAGTCGATCAATTAGCTTGGTCTTCACGTTCACGATAACCTTGAATGCCTTTGTCGAGGAAACTTTCGACTTTGGTGCCTGTTACGCCACCGAGCCCTTTGAGCACGAATTGCAGGAACAGGCCATGATCGCCTTTCTCGTTTTGAGGCGCGTCCTGGCTGTACTCGTCGTAGTCGACCCAGTACCGGCTGATGAAGCGCAACTTCCAGCAGCAATTGTCGTATTCGAAGCCACCGAAGGCGTCGAGCGTACGGTTGCGGTTGTAGTCGTACTGCCAGCGGCTGATAAGGCTCCACTGCGGAACAAGCGGCCAGATGACCGAGAAGTCATGCTGCTTGATCTTGTAGTAGTCCTTCACATAGCCAGGGGTGCCAGGGGTGCCGTAGTCGCCACCGCCCACTTTCCAGGTACCCGTCGCGTTGTCGTAACGCACCAGGTCGTTGCGATAGCGATAACCGAAGTTGACCACCTTGTTGGGGTTGTCTTCAGGCTGGTAGTGGAACATCGCGCTGCCGGAGCGCGGGCTGTGGCTGTCCGGATCCCAGTTGTACTCGGAGTTGAAGCGCCAGTCGCGGTTGAAGCGCAAGACGTACTGCAGCGCGTACGGGGAGACCTTGGCAGTGGCGTCGTCGCGGGTACGGTAGTCGATGCCAGGCAGTTGCGCCTTGCGATCTTCCATGTAGTACGCCTGGCCGACGCTGATGCGTTGGCGTTCGAAGCCGTTGTCTTCGATCCAGCGGCTGGTGAGGCCGAGGGAGATCTTGTTCTCGTCGCCGATACGGTCCGAACCACTGAAGCGGTTGTCGCGGAACAGCGAATCGTAGTTGAAGGTGTACTCGGAGGTGTCGAAAACCGGGATGTCATCCTGGTTCTTGTACGGCACATAGAGGTAGTAAAGGCGCGGCTCGAGTGTCTGGCGATAGTTGGTACCGAACAGACTGGTATTGCGGTCGAAGTACAGGCCGCTGTCGATGCTGCTGATCGGGACGCCGCGGCTTGGGGACTTGTCGTAGCTACCATCGGTGAGCTGCGATTTGCCCGTACCGTCAAGGTCGAGATCGTACTGGGTGTAGGCGTACTTGAGCGTCGGCTTGATGAAACCATAGCTGTTGGACAGCGGCAAGCTGATGGCTGGCACGAAGTTCAACCGGTTGCCGTTGGCGCGGGCCAGACCCCGGACGTTGGTGTCAAGGCGCGGAACTGGGTCACCACCGTCTTCGTTAGTGTAATTGCCGTTCTGCAGATCACGCTCAAAGCGCACTGCTTCGGTCGCATAGCTGAAATCCAGCCCGCCTGGATGGAATGGCAACGCACCGTTGAAGTAGATCTGTGGCAGACGGTTGTACGGGGTGATGTCCGATACCGTTGCCAACTTGTACGCCTGCACGTTCAGGCCGGCCTGATAGGTATCACCGCGCCAGGTCAGGCTGCCCTGCTGGTTGATGTAGTCACGTTTCTCAACGCCGATCTGATCGCTTTCGAGATCCTGAAAGTAGTACGGATCGCTAATATCGGTGAAGTCAACTTGGGTGGTCAGGCGCGAGCCCAGGCCACCTTTGTGCTGCCAGTTGATCATCCAGCGATCTTTTTCGTAGTCGGTCTGCTTCGAGCGCTCATCATCGCTGTCATTCAGGAACGCACCACCAAACTGACCTTCACTGGTGTTGGTCAAATAGCGGAATTCGCCTTCCATCATGGTGCCGCGTTCGGCCATGAAGCGCGGGTACAACGTGGCGTCATAGTTAGGCGCCAGGTTGAAGTAGTACGGCGTGACCAGCATGAAGCCGGTTTTGCTGCTGCTCGAGAAGCTCGGCGGCAGGAAGCCCGATTGACGACGGCTGTCGATCGGGAAATAGATGTACGGCGTGTAAAGGATCGGAATGTCCTTGACCCGCAGCGTCACGTTGGTCGCGGTACCGAAGCCGGTCGCCGGGTTCAAGGTGATGTTGTTGCCCTTGAGCTGCCAGGCGTTGCTGTTCGGTTCACACGTGGTGTACGTACCATCCTTGAGGCGGATGATGGCGTTCTCGGCCCGCTTGGCGTAGAGCGCACTGCCGCGAATGCGCGACTTGTGCAGCACGTACTCGGCGTTGTCGACCTGGGCGGCACCGGTATCGAGTTGGACTTCGGCATGGTCGCCGACGATCAGCGCGCCGTTGTCGCGCAGCTTGACGTTACCGGTCAGCTCGCCACGGCTTTCGGCTTGATGCAGGCTCGCCTCATCGGCTTCGAGCTGCATGCTGCCCTGACGCATGACCACATCACCGGCGAGCGTCGCGACCTGAGTCTGCTGCTCGTAGCGCGAAGCTTTGGCACCCAGGAAAGTGGGCGCGTCCTTCTTCGAGGTCTTGTCGTTCATGCCGGGGCGGACGGGTTCGATGTAGGCACCGGAGCAATAAGAGCCTGCCTCCGCCAACTGCGCAGGGGTGAGCTTGTCCCGCGTGACCCAGTCGAGGTGACTGTAGTCAGTGCTGCGGGATTCAAGTCCTCGGCCTTTGCTGTCGATAACCTTGGTCGGACCCTCTGCCTTGCCGTCGGCGCCAGACGCACTGCGGCCATCCGCTACCGCGCCGTCCTGAACGGGACGTGGTGGCAGATTGGCTGCACTCGTCTGGGGCTTGCAGTCCCAGGTGCCGGCAGCAGAAACTGAACAGTCGAACTGTTCCGCTGCTATTGCATGCGGGAGGATCAGGGGTTGCATCGCCAGCAGACTGCCGGTTACGAGCAACGGAAACTTTCTACGAAACGCGGGGGATTTCAATGCCATCTTATTAGTCCGGGCTTCCTGCGTGCCATCTGCCCGCGGTGGGGCCGCACGCCTCTCGATGGTCTGAAAAAGATGCTGGATAATAAAGCATGACCCGCTTGACGGCTAGCGCCGTCGGAGACCCTTGTAATGCCTGAGCAAGATGTACGCCTGCAACACCTCGAAGTCTGGCTTGCGGAGCAGCTGACACACCTCTTCAACGACCAGGGCTGGGGCGCTGTACCCCCGGTTTCATTGGTTGCAGCCAGTAGTGATGCGAGCTTCCGGCGGTATTTCCGCTGGGCCGCCGACGGCAGAAGTTTCATCATCATGGACGCTCCTCCCCCCCAGGAAAACTGCGAACCGTTCGTAAAAATCGCTGGGTTGTTGAAAAAAAGCGGGATAAATGTCCCGCAAATTCATGCTCAAGACCTCGAGCACGGCTTTCTTTTGCTCAGCGACCTGGGCAAACAGACCTATCTGGACGTCATCGATGCCGAAAATGCCACGGCAAAGTTCGCCGATGCCATCGATGCACTGATCGCCCTGCAGCAGTTGCCCATGGACACGCCGCTGCCCAGCTATGACGTGCCACTGTTGCGCCGCGAGCTGGAGTTGTTCCCCGAATGGTATGTGCGCCGGCATCTGGGCGTGGAGTTCGATGCGCAACAGCTGCAACGCTGGCAGCGGGTCAGCGAGTTGTTGATCGACAGCGCACTGGCGCAGCCCAAGGTGCTGGTCCACCGTGACTATATGCCGCGCAACCTGATGGACAGCGAACCGAACCCCGGCGTGCTGGATTTTCAGGATGCCGTCTACGGGCCGGTAACCTATGACGTGACGTGCCTGTTCAAGGACGCCTTCTTGAGCTGGCCCGAAGAACGTGTGCAGGGTTGGTTGCACGACTATTGGCGGCAGGCCGCCGCCAAGGGTATCCCGGTGCAGGCCGATTTCGCCGAGTTTCAGCGGGCCAGCGATTTGATGGGAGTGCAGCGTCACCTCAAGGTCATCGGTATCTTCGCGCGCATCTGCCACCGTGATGGCAAGCCGCGTTACCTGGCCGACGTGCCGCGCTTCTTCGCTTATATAGAGACAGTGCTGGCACGCCGACCTGAACTGGCCGATCTGGCCGATCTGCTGCGCTCGCTGCCCGCTGCGGCCAAGGGCGCCCAATCATGAAGGCGATGATTCTGGCCGCGGGCAAGGGCGAGCGTATGCGCCCGCTCACATTGCACACCCCCAAGCCGCTAGTGCGCGCCGGCGGCGTGCCCTTGATCGAATACCATATCAGGGCGCTGGCCAAGGCCGGCTTCAAGCAGGTCGTCATCAACCACGCATGGCTGGGGCAGCAGATCGAAGACCATCTGGGCGATGGTCAGCGCTTCGGCGTGCAACTCAGCTATTCGCCAGAAGGCGAACCGCTGGAAACCGGCGGCGGTATCTTGCGCGCATTGCCGCTGCTGGGCGACGAGCCGTTCGTGATCGTCAATGCCGATCTGTGGACCGATTATGACTTCGCTCGCCTGCACCGCCCAATAGAGGGGCTGGCCCATCTGGTGCTGGTGAATAACCCGGTGCAACATCCGCTGGGAGATTTTGTCTTGAATAAAGGCAAGGTCCGTGACGGCCTGCCAGGGGAGGCGCAATTGACGTACAGCGGTATTTCCATTCTGCACCCAGCGTTGTTCGCCAACTGCCAGCCAGGGGCGTTCAAGCTGGCGCCGCTGTTTCGTCAGGCCATGAGCCAGGCGCAGGTCAGTGGCGAGCACTTCACCGGCCAGTGGATCGACGTCGGCACCCATGAGCGACTCGCCGATGTCGAACGCTTGCTGGCCGAGCGCCAATAACGTGCTGTGGCCGACGACCTTGATAGGCGCGGGTGCGGGGTATGCCATCGCCAGTATTCCCGGTGCCATGCTTGGCGCTTTGCTGGGCCAGGCGCTGGATCGGCGCCTGCAACTGCACAGCTGGGCCAACGTTCGCGAATTGTTGGGCGGTCGCCCGGCATTGCGCGACGACGAATTGCTGTTCGTGTTGCTCGGGCGGGTGGCTAAAAGCGACGGGGTGGTCACCGATAGCCATATTCGTCAGGCGCGGCACGAGATGGCGCAATTGCATCTCGGGCCGGGCGCGCAGCAGGCCGCGATCGCCTCGTTCGGCCGCGGCAAGACCGGGCGCGACAATGTGCGCGGGCATCTGCGCCGTCTTGGGCGCCAGGCGCACACGGGTGAGGGGATCCTGCGAGCCTGCTGGCGCATGGCCTGGGCGGATGGTGGGGTAGGGGCGACCGAGCGCGAGTTGATCCTGCAGTGGAGCGGGTGGCTGGGCTGGACTCGCCAGCAAAGCCTGGCGCTGGGCGCCGACTACGAGCCGCGACGCAACAAGCCGCCGGTCAACAGTGGTGGGGAATATCAGGATGCCTTGCGCTTGTTAGGGGTAAACAGCGCCACCGAGCCGGACCAGATCAAACGCGCCTACCGCCGACTGCTCAGCAAGCACCATCCGGACAAGCTCGAAGGCAGCGGTGCCAATGAGGCGCAGGTCCGGGCGGCGACCGAGCGCACGCGCGATCTGCACAATGCCTACACGTTGATCAGGCAGCGGCGCGATTTTTGATATTGCGTCAGCAGGGCGGGCCTCTTCGCGGGCAAGCCTTGCTCCCACAGAGTTCGCCGATCCCGAGTAGTACACCTGTGGGAGCGAGGCTTGCCCGCGAAGAGGCCTTCAAGAGCCACGCCAATCTCCCTACAGATTCTTATCCGGACTCAACCACCCTCGCACTCGCCGATACAGTTGCTCCTGCTCGGCCTGCGGGTCACCCGGCAGCACTGTCAGGTTGACCTGGCGATATTGGCTGCCGGTGACGCGCTTGCTGGCCTCCAGCCGTGCCTTGGCGGTTTTGCTCGCTGTCCCCTCATCGCCATAAAAGATATCCACAGCCGGGACCTTGAGCTGCGAGGTCAATTGCTCCAGCGGTTGCGTCGCGCCTTGCGGTGCGCGGGCGGCGACCATGACCAGTCGCTGCGCCCGCGACGGTTGGCGTTCGGTCAGATAGCGGGTAGCCCAGTAGGCGCCCGAACCATGTCCGAGCAACACGATGCTGCGGGCTTTCTGGGTTTGCGCGTAGGCGATGCCGGCATCGATACGGGCGAATATGCGCTGGGCATCGGCGTCGGACTGTTCATCGGCCGAGTCGGCGGCTGCGCTCTTGTCACCCGGATCGGCATCGGCGGCCGTAGCCTGCTCCACCGGTGCATTGGCATCGGCGGGGGTGGACTGACTTTTCGATTCGGTTGGTGTCGGCGTTGCGGCAACGGCGCGCGGTTGCGGGGAATCACTGAGCAGGTCCGGCACCGTCAGGCTCAGGCTGGCCCACTGGCCATCCGGCAGCTTGCGCCGCAACGGGCCGACGGCTTGCGGCCAGTCGGCAGTCTCGCCGGTGCCGGGGACAATGATCACCACGCCGTTACCGTTCGGGGCATTGGCCGGGCGCCACAGGGCCAGAAAGTTATCGCTGCCCGCTTGCAGTTGCACTTGCTCGGCGGCGGGCAGGGTGCGCGTCAGGGCCAGTGCGTCTTCTTCGCTGCGCTCCATGATGGGCGTGCGGGGCGCGGCCGGTGCAGCTGGCGGGGCAGCGGCGGGCGCCGGATCGGCGGCCAGCGCCCAAGGCGAAACCAGTGCCAGGCACAAAAAGGCGCTGCGCGAAATTGAAAAGCACGGAACAGCGAGCGATGTGCGGTAGATTGGAGACATCGGGTATTCCAGTCCAGTGTAGTAGCCGGCAGCCTAAAGCCATTTGGTTGCAGCAGCCAAGTGCCAGGCCAGTTCTTCTTGTTCATGAGACAGCAAATGATTCGATTGTGCAGCCTGTTGCTGATGGGCGTACTGATGCTCGGTGTGATGGTCGGCGGGCAAGCGCGCGCCGACGTGCCTGCCGTCGCGTCCCTTGATCCCGTCCACGCGCAATGGTTGGCGGCCCATCGCCAGTGGCGGGTGGGGCTGATCCTGCAAACCCCTTATGCGTCCTATGATCGACGTTCGCAGCAGTTGTCCGGGCTCAACGTCGATGTGATCAATGGCTTGGCCAAGGTACTTCCGGTGGAGTTGACCTGGCGCCATTACCCCGATCAGGCCGCGCTGGAAGCCGGGCTGCGCCAAGGCGATATCGATTTCGCCCCGGGCCTGACGCAGACGCCGTCGGGTTTGCGTCTGTGGATTTTTTCCGATCCGTACATGCGCATCGCCGAGCGTGTGGTGGGCGAGCGCAACGGCGCAGTAGCAGTCGATCTCGAAAAGCTCGGCGAGAGCGACCGCGTGGCGGTGCGCATGCCCAGCCCTGTGGCCGATTACCTGCGCGACACCTACAGCAATCTCAATATCCAGGGCGTACCGCTGGAGCGCTACGCGCTGCAGGCGGTGCTTAGCCAGCAGGCCAGCTACGCGGTGGTCGACGAAGCGCAACTCAGTCGTCTGTCCAGGGAGCCCGAATTCGCCAGCCTGGCAGTAGTGGGTGACATCGGTCGCCCGCAGCTTTTGCGCATTGGGTCGAGGCGCGACTGGCCACAGATGGCCGGCGTAATCGAGGCCGGTCTGCACGATATCCCCGTCAAGGACATCGTGCAGTGGCGATCTCGCTGGCTGCAGCCTAGATACCCGACCCTCAATGAAGCCGGCGGTTTCTGGCTGAACCTGTGCCTGCTGCTGTTGGCCATGGTGCTGGCCAGCATCGCCATTCTCAGCTGGCAGCGCCGCCAGGTACGGCATCTGGAGGACGACCTGTTGCGCTCGAGGGAGGCCGTCGCCCGTCATCAGGCCGCCGAGCAGGCGTTGCAGCTCACGCAGTTTTCCATCGATCAGAGCACGGTCGGCATTTTGTGGGTGAACTGGGACAGCCACGTGCGCTATGCCAACCGCGCCGCCGAGACCATGCTGGGCTATGCACCGGGGGCGGTGGTCGACCGGCCGCTGATCGACTTCGAGCCCGGCTTGCACATGGATCGATGGCTCAATCTGTGGAAACGCGCACGCCAGGGCGAGGACGGTTCGCAGAGTGTCGAGACCGAGTGCGTGCGCGCCGATGGCAGTATTCTGCCAGCGGACGTGTCGCTGAGTTTTCTGCGCTTTCAGGACGGTGAATACCTGGTGGTGTATATCCAGGACGTCACCGAACGCCGCCGCGCCTCTGCCGCATTGATGGAAAGCGAAGCGCGGCTGGCCGGGCTGGCGGAACAGTTGCGGGATCTGACCGCGCACCTGGAGAGCGTGCGCGAAGAAGAGAAAGCCCGTATCGCCCGCGAGGTGCACGACGAATTGGGGCAGATGCTCACCGTGCTCAAGCTCGAAACCTCAATGTGCGAGCTGGCCTATGCGCAGCTGGATCCCGGTTTGCAGGAGCGCCTCAACAGCATGAAGAAGCTGATCGCCCAGCTGTTTCAGCTGGTGCGCGATGTGGCAACCGCTCTACGCCCGCCGATCCTCGATGCCGGCATCGGCTCGGCCATCGAGTGGCAGGCACGGCGTTTCGAGGCGCGCACCCAGATCCCGTGCCTGGTCCAGGTGCCGGAGCAGCTCCCGGCGCTCGGCGATGGCAAGGCGATCGGCCTGTTCCGCATCCTCCAGGAGGCACTGACCAATGTCATGCGCCACGCGCAGGCGCATACTGTGGAGGTCGTGCTTGTGGATGACGGCCAGTGGCTGAGCCTGTTGATCATCGATGACGGCATCGGTTTCGATCCGAGTGTGCCCAGCGCTTCGTTCGGCCTGGTCGGTATGCGTGAGCGGGTGCTGATGCTCGGCGGCAATTTGCAGCTCGACAGTGCGCCGGGGGAGGGGACTCAGCTCAAGGTGGCGATTCCGTGGGTTTGACGCAGATCCTGTCGGGGCTTGCGCGTTCGGCGGCGAAGAGCGCCGGATTTGCGATGCAATATCATTGAGGCACCTGAGTCTTCAGCATTCTGGCGATTCGCCGGCAGAGCTCGCTCCCACAGGTTGATGTGTTTTCAGGAGAGATTATGTGATCCGTGTATTCGTGGCCGAAGACCACACCATCGTGCGCGAAGGCATCAAACAGTTGATCGGGCTGGCCAAGGACCTGTTCGTGTGCGGTGAGGCCAGCAATGGCGAGCAGTTGCTCGAAGCGCTGCGCCATACACCTTGCGAAGTGGTGCTGCTGGATATTTCCATGCCCGGGGTCAATGGCCTGGAGGCGATCCCACGGATTCGCGCGCTGAGCCATCCACCGGCGATCCTGGTGCTGTCGATGCACGACGAAGCGCAAATGGCGGCCCGCGCCTTGAAGGTCGGCGCCGCCGGCTACGCCACCAAGGACAGCGACCCCGCGTTGCTGCTGACTGCCATTCGTCGGGTCGCGGGCGGTGGGCGCTATATTGATCCGGACCTGGCCGATCGCATGGTGTTCGAGGTCGGCCTCACCGATTCTCGGCCGTTGCACACGCTGCTGTCCGAGCGCGAATTTTCGGTATTCGAGCGGCTCGCCCAGGGCGCCAACGTCAATGACATCGCCCAGCAACTGGCCCTGAGCAGCAAGACTATCAGCACCCACAAGGCGCGGTTGATGCAAAAGCTCAAGGTGGCGTCACTCGCCGAGCTAGTAAAATATGCGATGGAGCATAAATTGATTTGAATTGCAGGGTGTACAGGCGGGCCTCTTCGCCGCCGAAGGCGCCCGCAAGCCAGACGTATCCATTTACGACACCCCTGCACCCAGCAATAGCGGCAACCGCTCGTCCCGCATACCTGTCCACGCCATCCGTGTAGGGCAATCCCTACCCCAAAGCTTCCATAGCGCTGATGCCAATCTCTCCCGGCCCCCGATTTGCGTGGCCTGCAGCCTTCACTAGGCTGTAGGCAGGCAGTCACCAATCATCATAGGTACGGGTTATGAGCGTGGTTCAATCAAGCGCGCAGGCGAGCGAAGTGCTGGTCAGCTTTCGGGGCGTGCAAAAAAGCTACGACGGCGAAGCGCTGATCGTCAAAGACCTCAACCTGGATATCCGCAAAGGCGAATTCCTCACCCTGCTTGGCCCCTCGGGTTCCGGCAAGACCACCAGCCTGATGATGCTGGCCGGGTTCGAGACACCCACCGCCGGTGAAATCCAGCTGGCCGGTCGCTCGATCAACAACGTGCCGCCACACAAGCGCGACATCGGCATGGTGTTCCAGAACTACGCGCTGTTCCCGCACATGACTGTCGCCGAGAACCTGGCGTTCCCGCTGTCGGTGCGCGGCCTGAGCAAGACCGACATCGCCGAGCGAGTCAAACGCGTGCTCGGCATGGTCCAGCTCGACAGTTTCGCCTCGCGCTACCCGGCGCAGTTGTCCGGTGGCCAGCAGCAACGCGTCGCCCTGGCCCGCGCGCTGGTGTTCGAGCCGCAGTTGGTGCTGATGGACGAACCCCTTGGCGCGCTCGACAAGCAGCTGCGCGAACACATGCAAATGGAGATCAAGCACATTCACCAGCGCCTGGGCGTGACCGTGGTCTACGTGACCCACGACCAGGGCGAAGCGCTGACGATGTCTGACCGCGTGGCGGTGTTCCACCAGGGCGAGATCCAGCAGATCGCCGACCCGCGCACCCTCTATGAATCCCCCAGCAACACCTTTGTCGCCAACTTCATCGGCGAAAATAACCGCATCACCGGGCGGCTGCTCAGTCGCGCCGGCGATCAGTGCGTGGTGGGCCTGGCCCGGGGCGAGAAGGTCACCGCGCTGGCGGTCAATGTCGGCCAGATCGGTGACGAAGTGACCCTGTCGATCCGACCTGAGCGTATCCGCCTCAATGGCCATAGCAACGAATGCGCCAACCGTTTTTCCGGGCGCGTCGCCGAGTTCATCTACCTGGGCGACCACGTGCGCGTGCGTCTTGAGGTGTGTGGCAAAACCGATTTCTTCGTCAAGCAGCCGATCGCCGAGCTCGATCCGAGCCTGGCCGTGGGCGACGTAGTGCCACTGGGCTGGCAGATCGAGCACGGCCGCGCGCTCGATCCGCTGCCCGACGCACCGTAACGATTACCTCTGCCGTTGTAAGAAAAACCATAAGAGATACACCCAACCTGCACTCTGGAGAATCGATTAAATGCTCAAGCATCTGAAGTTCACCGCCCTCACCCTGGGCATGCTGTGTGCGGCCCAGGCCATGGCCGCCGACTTGACCGTGGTGTCGTTCGGTGGTGCCAACAAGGCCGCACAAGTCAAAGCGTTCTACGCGCCGTGGGAAGCTGCGGGCAACGGCAAGATCATCGCGGGCGAATACAACGGCGAAATGGCGAAGGTCAAAGCCATGGTCGACACCAAGAGTGTTGACTGGGATCTGGTTGAAGTCGAATCGCCCGAGCTGTCGCGCGGCTGCGACGAAGACATGTTCGAAACCCTCGACCCGAAACTGTTCGGCAATGGCAGCGACTACGTGAAGGGCGCGATCCAGACGTGCGGCGTCGGCTTCTTCGTGTGGTCCACTGTGCTGGCCTATAACGCCGACAAGCTCAAGACCGCACCGACCAGCTGGGCCGACTTCTGGGACACCCAGAAATTCCCTGGCAAACGTGGCCTGCGCAAAGGCGCCAAGTACACCCTCGAATTCGCGCTGATGGCCGACGGCGTAGCGCCCAAGGATGTCTACAAGGTCCTGGCCAGCAAAGACGGCCAGAACCGCGCGTTCAAGAAACTCGACGAACTCAAGCCCAACATCCAGTGGTGGGAAGCTGGGGCCCAGCCGCCGCAGTACCTGGCCTCGGGTGACGTGGTCATGAGCTCGGCCTACAACGGTCGCATCGCTGCCGTGCAGAAAGACAGCAACCTCAAGGTGGTGTGGAACGGCGGGATCTACGACTTCGACGCTTGGGCTATTCCTAAAGGCGCGAAACACGCCGAAGAAGCGAAGAAGTTCATCGCCTACAGCGTTTCGCCCGAGCAACAGAAGATCTACTCCTCGAATATCGCCTACGGCCCGGCCAACAGCCAGGCGGTACCGCTGCTCGACAAAGGCATCCTCAAGGACATGCCGACCACGCCGGAGAACATCGCCAACCAGGTGCAGATCGACGTCAGCTTCTGGGCTGACAACGGCGAGCAACTGGAGCAACGCTTCAACGCCTGGGCTGCCAAGTAAAGGTATCCGGTGGTAAAGCCGGCGCCTCCACCTAGGGGGCGTCGTTCTCGTCAAAGTCTTGCGGAGTACGTTATGGCCATCGCAGTGCCCCTGACCCCGGTCACCGGCCCCACCCTGAAGCAACGGCTGGCCCGCGCCGAGCGGCTCAACCGCTGGAAGGCCCAGGCGTTGATCGCGCCGTTGGTGCTGTTCTTGCTGCTGGTGTTCCTGGTGCCTATCGTGGCCTTGCTCTATAAGAGCGTAGGTAACCCGGAAGTGGTCGGCACGCTGCCGCGCACGGTCGCTGCCATGGCCGCGTGGGATGGCAAGGGCCTGCCGGAAGAGATGACCTTCAAGGCGTTGAGCGAGGACCTGGCCGATGCGCGCAAGAATCAGCAATTGGGCGATCTGTCCAAGCGCTTGAACATGGAATCGGCGGGCTACCGCAGCCTGCTGATGAAAACCGCCAAGGCGCTGCCTTTCGAGGCCGCCCCTGGCTCTTATAAAGAAGCGCTGGAGGGTCTCGACGAACGTTGGGGCGATCCGGCGTACTGGCAAGTGATCCGCCGTAACACCAGCAGCGTCACGCCCTATTATCTGCTGGCGGCGGTGGATCACCGGATCGACGATCTCGGCGAGCTGGCGCCCGCCACCCCGGATCAGGCGATCTACCTGGATATCTTCGCCCGCACCTTCTGGATGGGCCTAGTGATCACCGCCATCTGCCTGGCGCTGGCCTATCCGCTGGCTTACCTGCTGGCCAATCTGCCGACCCGGCAGAGCAACCTGTTGATGATCATGGTGCTGTTGCCGTTCTGGACTTCGATCCTGGTGCGGGTGGCGGCGTGGATCGTGCTACTGCAATCGGGTGGGCTGATCAACAGCGCGTTGATGGCCATGGGCATCATCGACAAGCCGCTGGAACTGGTCTTCAACCGCGTGGGCGTGTACATCTCGATGGTGCACATCCTGCTGCCGTTCATGATCCTGCCGATCTACAGCGTGATGAAGGGCATTTCGCCCACCTACATGCGTGCGGCGATTTCGCTGGGCTGCCATCCGTTCGCGAGTTTCTGGCGGGTGTATTTCCCGCAGACCTACGCGGGCGTCGGCGCGGGTTGCCTGTTGGTGTTCATCCTGGCGATCGGCTACTACATCACCCCGGCATTGCTGGGCAGCCCGAACGATCAGATGGTCAGCTACTTCGTGGCCTTCTATACCAACACCAGCATCAACTGGGGCATGGCCACGGCATTGGGCGGCTTGCTGCTGCTGGCCACGGTGGTGCTGTACCTGATCTATAGCCGCCTGGTCGGTGCCAGCCGCCTGCGCCTGAGCTGAGGAGATAAAAAATGCTGACCCCCTACATGTCGCCCATCGAGCGGGCGTGGTTTTACGGTTTGCGCATCCTCTGTGGATTGGTGCTGCTATTCCTGATCCTGCCGGTGCTGGTGATCATCCCGTTGTCGTTCAACTCCGGCAGCTTTCTGGTCTATCCGCTGCAGGGATTTTCGCTGCACTGGTATCAGGACTTCTTCGGCTCGGCCGAGTGGATGCGCGCGCTGCGCAACAGCATCATCGTTGCCCCGGCGGCCACGGTGCTGGCGATGATCTTCGGCACCCTGGCGGCGATTGGTCTGACCCGTGGGGATTTTCCCGGCAAGTCGCTGGTGATGGCGTTGGTGATTTCACCGATGGTGGTGCCTGTGGTGATCATCGGGGTGGCGAGCTATCTGTTTTTCGCGCCGTTGGGCCTGGGCAACAGTTTCTTCTCACTGATCATCGTTCATGCGGTGCTGGGCGTGCCGTTCGTGATCATTACGGTGTCGGCGACGCTGCAGGGTTTCAATCACAATCTGGTGCGGGCCGCCGCGAGCCTCGGTGCTTCGCCGCTGACCGCCTTTCGTCGAGTGACGCTGCCGATGATCGCTCCTGGGGTAATTTCCGGCGCGTTGTTCGCGTTTGCTACGTCCTTCGATGAAGTGGTGGTCACGCTGTTCCTGGCTGGGCCCGAGCAGGCGACCTTGCCGCGGCAGATGTTCAGCGGTATCCGCGAAAACCTCAGCCCGACGATTGCGGCGGCGGCGACGTTGCTGATCGTGTTTTCGGTGATTTTGTTGCTGGTGCTGGAATGGCTGCGTGGGCGTGGGGAGAAAATGCGTACCGCCGCTTGATCGGTGGCGGCTATTGGATCGCTTTCGCGGGCAAGCCTTGCTCCTACAGGCGTACACCGCACCATTGTGGGAGCCAGGCTTGCCCGCGAAGGGGCCCGCACTGACACACCCGAAAACCCGCACCTGCCCGTCACCCTCTGTCCTGGGCTACAATGCGCGCCACCGTGATTTCAGCCCAACAGGTGCGCCATGCAGCCCTACGCAATTGCTCCTTCCATTCTCTCCGCAGATTTCGCCCGCCTGGGCGAAGAAGTCGACAACGTCATTGCCGCAGGCGGTGATTTCGTCCACTTCGATGTGATGGACAACCACTACGTGCCCAACCTCACCATCGGCCCGATGGTCTGTGCGGCGCTGCGCAAATATGGCATCAAGGCACCTATCGATGTGCACCTGATGGTCAGCCCGGTCGATCGCATCATCGGCGATTTCATCGAGGCCGGCGCCACCTACATCACCTTCCATCCCGAAGCCACCCAGCACATCGACCGCTCCCTGCAGTTGATCCGCGAAGGCGGCTGCAAGGCCGGGCTGGTGTTCAACCCGGCCACGCCGCTCAATTTGCTCGAATACGTCATGGACAAGGTCGACATGATCCTGCTGATGAGCGTCAACCCGGGCTTCGGCGGGCAGAAATTCATCCCTGGCACCCTGCAAAAACTGCGCGAGGCCCGCGCCTTGATCGATGGCAGTGGCCGCGATATTCGCCTCGAAATCGACGGCGGCGTAAATTTGCACAATATTCGCGAAATCGCCGAGGCCGGTGCCGACACCTTTGTCGCCGGCTCGGCGATCTTCAACTCCCCCGATTACAAAGACACCATCGCCAAAATGCATGCCGAGCTCGCGCTGGCGCGCTCATGAGTAACCTGGCCCAGCTGTTCCCCGAGCATTTGCCGCGGGTGGTGATGTTCGACCTCGACGGCACCTTGGTCGATTCGGTGCCGGACCTCGCGGTCGCCGTGGACAAGATGCTGACCGAACTGGGCCGGGAACCCGCAGGCATTGAAGCGGTACGCATCTGGATCGGCAACGGCGCCAAGGTGCTGGTACGCCGCGCCCTGGCGGGCGGTCTGGAACATGACCACATCGATGATGCCGAGGCCGCTCGGGCGCTTGAATTGTTCATGGCTCACTACGGCGACAGTCACGCGCTGACCACGCTGTATCCGGGCGTGGTCGAGACCCTCAAGTGGCTGCATAAAAAGCGTGTGAAAATGGCCCTGATCACCAACAAGCCGGAGCAGTTCGTCGCGCCGCTGCTGGATGAGCTGGGCCTGGGGCGTTTTTTCAAATGGATCATTGGCGGCGATACCCTCCCGCAACAAAAGCCTGATCCGGCCGCCTTGCTGTTCGTCATGAAAATGGCCAATGCGCGACCCCGGCATGCGCTGTTCGTCGGCGACTCGCGCAGTGACGTGCTGGCGGCCAAGGCGGCTGGCGTGGCTTGCGTGGCCATGAGCTACGGCTACAATCACGGTCGGCCGATCAGTGAAGAATCGCCGACGCTGGTCATCGATGATCTGCGCGCATTGATCCCCGGTTGCTTACCGGCAAGCGGTGCGCTAACGTTGGCCGCAATCGACTCCTCCCCGCAAAGAGATTCCATCGTGGTGGTCACTCGCAAACTCTGGATGAAAGTCATCAAGGCCCTGGCCCGCTGGCGTTGGCGCGCCTGACTTTTGCCGCCGGCGCTGCCGGTTCGTTTGCCTACCTGACCGTTTTCCCCTCATGCCACGAGGCTGCTCATGATCCGCGAAGAATTCCTGCGCTTGGCTGATGCCGGCTACAACCGTATCCCGCTCGCTCGCGAAACCCTGGCCGACTTCGACACGCCGCTGTCGATCTACCTGAAACTGGCCGACGCCCCCAACTCCTACCTGCTCGAATCCGTGCAAGGTGGCGAAAAATGGGGGCGCTATTCGATCATCGGCTTGCCCTGCCGTACCGTGTTGCGGGTGCATGACCACACGGTACGCATCACGCTCGATGGCGAAGAGATCGAGCGCCACGAGGTCGAGGATCCACTGGCGTTCGTCGAAACCTTCAAGGCCCGTTACCAGGTGCCGACCATCGCCGGTCTGCCGCGCTTCAATGGCGGTTTGGTGGGGTACTTCGGTTATGACTGCGTGCGCTATGTCGAAAAACGCCTGGGCAAGTGCCCCAATCCTGATCCGCTGGGCGTGCCGGACATCCTGTTGATGGTTTCCGATGCGGTGGTGGTGTTCGACAATCTGGCCGGCAAGATGCATGCGATCGTGTTGGCCGATCCCGAGCAGCCTGATGCATTCGCCGCTGGCCAGGCTCAGCTCGATACGCTGATGGCCAAGCTGCGCGAGCCGATCACGCCCCGTCGGGGCCTGGATTTCAGCCGCGAGCAGGGCGCCGAACCGGTGTTCCGCTCAAGCTTCACCCAGGCCGACTATGAGCGCGCCGTCGACACCATCAAGGAATACATCCTGGCGGGCGACTGCATGCAGGTGGTGCCGTCGCAACGCATGACCATCGATTTCAAGTCGGCGCCGATCGACTTGTATCGCGCGCTGCGCTGCTTCAACCCGACGCCGTATATGTTCTTCTTCAATTTTGGCGATTTCCACGTGGTCGGCAGCTCGCCCGAGGTGCTGGTGCGGGTCGAGGATAATCTCATCACCGTGCGGCCCATCGCCGGTACGCGCCCACGCGGCGCCACCGAGGAGGCCGATGAAGCGCTGGCGGTCGATCTGTTGAGCGATGACAAGGAGATCGCCGAGCACTTGATGTTGATCGACCTGGGGCGCAACGACACCGGTCGGGTGTCCGAGGTGGGCTCGGTGAAGTTGACCGAGAAGATGGTCATCGAGCGCTATTCCAACGTGATGCACATTGTGTCCAACGTCACCGGGCATTTGAAGGAAGGCCTGACGGCGATGGATGCGTTGCGGGCGATTCTGCCGGCGGGCACCTTGTCGGGCGCACCGAAGATTCGCGCGATGGAAATCATCGACGAGCTGGAGCCGGTCAAGCGTGGCGTGTATGGCGGGGCAGTGGGGTATTTTGCCTGGAACGGCAATATGGACACGGCCATCGCCATCCGTACCGCGGTGATCAAGAACGGCGAGCTGCATGTGCAGGCGGGCGGCGGTATCGTGGCCGACTCGGTGCCGGCGCTGGAGTGGGAAGAAACCATCAACAAGCGCCGCGCCATGTTCAAGGCGGTGGCGTTGGCGGAGCAGCCTGTTTCGGCTGACTGATAGCTGATAGCTGATAGCTGATAGCTGATAGCTGATAGCTGTGGGAACGGGATCTGCCCGCGAAGTTTTTTAAAGGCTTCAAGCGCTTCGCGGCAGAGCCCGCTCACACAGAGGGGCGGTGACTCTAGAACGTGATGTTCAACCCCGCCCCAGCCCCTTGCTGCACAACCCCCGCGCTTTTCTGCCAGCTATACGCCGTCTGCAACGACCAATCCTGCGCCAATTGCAACCGCAGCCCCAGGCTCGCACGATGGTGGCTGCCTGGCACTTGATAGCCCGGCAGCGTGAAATCCAGCCCCGACAGCGTGTTCTGGCTGATGGTCAGTGCCTGTCGCTGATTATCGAACTCGCGTTCATGGCTGACCTCGCCATGCAGCGACAAACGCTTGGCCAGTGGCAGCGTCCCTTGCAGGCCGACACCCAGGCGCCGAGAGTGGCGTTGTTGATCGGCGAAGGTCAACGCCGTGGTGCGATCACCTTTTTCTCGGTAACCCTCGACGGTAGCGCGTCCATAGTGAGCGCTGACGAACGGCGACAAGTGCCAGGCGCTGTCCGGGCGCGCCAGATCGAAACCCAGGCGCCCGCCCGCAGCCACCGCAGAGCCCTGGGTTTCGCCCCGTTCAGTGCGGGTCTGAATGCCCAGCGCGAAGCGTCGCTGATTGTCGAAACGGGTCAGCCCGCCACTGAGCGTCAGGTCGGCCCAGGCATGATTGCCCCGGTATTGGCTGAAGGCACTGAGCATATAGCTGTCCATCCGGTAACGAGAATCGGCGCTCCCCGCTTCCAATTGCTGATGCTCGAAACCGTTGGCGATCCCCAGCCGCCAATGCTCGCTCGGGCGATAGCTGGTGCCGACCAGCAATTGCTGCGCGCGCCCTTTGCCCTGCGCTGAGGTGCTTTGCGCATCATGGCGGATGGATTGATCGTTGGCCACCAGCAGCACTTGCCATTCCCCGACGGGCTGCCAGGGTGTCTGCCATTGGCTGCGCAGTTCGTCTTGATGACCACGCAGGCTGCCATGGGCCATCTCCGGCAGCAGGGTGATTTCCCACGGTGCGGCAAGCAGCGACCACGCATAATCGGCGATCAGGCGGTGGCCGGCCGTGGTGGGGTGGGCGGCGTCGTTGAACAGCAGCTTGCTCGGGTCGGGGGTGGGGCTGTTGATACCGTATTGGGGGTGTTCATCGCACAGCTGGCCATTGAAGCAGGTGGTCACAGCACCTTTGCCGGGTACCAGCCCGAACTGTACCGGGGCCGCTAGCACTTCCCCGAACAGGCCGGGAATATTCAGTGGGATGACCTGGGCGTCGATACCTTTGAGGCCGTCGAGTAATTGCTGGTTGAAGGCGGCGGACCAGGGCGTCAGAAAATTACCCAGGCCGATGGGGTAGACGCTTGGCGTATTGCCGAGATCGGGGAGCATCCACACCATTATAGTGCGGGCACCCGCCTGTTTCAGGGCCGACACACTGGCGAGCAGGCGATCGGCCGCCGCCTGGGCTTGCGCCACGCCAATCACTTTGCCTTGGATGAAGTCGTTGCCACCGCCGGTGAGGTAATAGAGGGCCTCGGGATCGGCACGCTGGCCGTTGCTCAGATAACCGGGGGTGTCCGGTGTGCCGGTGATAGTTTGCAGGATCTGGTCAGTGCGCCATCCACCAATCGCATGGTTGTTGCCGCCGGCCGGTAGGTCAGCATGCACCGCCGGGCCAAGGCTGGCCTCGGCAATGCCCAGCCGGCGGCCCAGCAGCATCGGCGCGACTGGAGCGAAGGGCTCGCCTGGCTGATAGGTGGGGCCGATGCGGTTGGTAAAGCGTAGGTGGCTGCCAGGCGAAGCATCCGGGTCGGCGAAATGTCCGGCATCGCTCAGGCTGTCGCCGAATACATGCAGGGATGAATAGGGCGCGCCCAGGCTGTCGGATGAACAGACAAGGGCGATGGCGAAGGTGCAAGTCGTGGCTGACAAGCGTGACATGAGCATAGGGGCGGTCCTGTTGTTTTTGTTATGGCAGTGCTCATCCGTGAGCCCGGCAAGAGGCTGTTCCTCTGTCGCGCTGGGAAGGTAACAAGTGCAACGGGTAAGAAACGATTGGGAAACATTGCCCTGGGAGAGCCGAACCGGTGCCCAATCGCCGTATCGACAGGCTCGTCGCCGCCACGCTATACTCGGCCGCAATTGAGCCTCTGTTACCGCCCGATCGGTACCATGCCCGCCTGACGCTTCACCACAAACCGGTAGCTTCACGTTATGTGCAACGCAACGACCCTCACTCAGCAGTGGTGGCGCTTCCAATAGGAAGCGGCATGTCGTTGCGCCTTGAAAGCGCACTTGCCGCCGTCACGGGTGAGCAAGGTTCAGGTTTCAGATAACTCCCCCGGCACGGCGGCTCCAACCCTCAGGAGATTGCCCGATGCCAGCGATACACCCTCTTTTCTGCCCACCGCCGGCACGCAGTCCCTGGCGGGAAGTACTCACGTCCCGTATTCGGATTAATGCAGACGCACGTCGAGTGCCCATGTCGCGCTCGAACGCTCATAACATCAGTAGATTGGGTGCAGCATGCTTTTGATGATCGATAACTACGACTCTTTCACTTACAACGTCGTGCAGTACCTGGGAGAGCTGGGCGCCGAGGTCAAGGTGGTCCGCAATGACGAACTGACGCTGGCCGATATCGAAGCCATGGCGCCGGAGCGTATCGTCGTGTCGCCGGGCCCGTGCACGCCGACCGAAGCCGGTATCTCGATCCCGACCATCCTGCATTTCGCCGGCAAGCTGCCGATTCTCGGTGTTTGCCTGGGCCACCAGTCAATTGGCCAGGCCTACGGCGGTGCTGTGGTGCGCGCGCGTCAGGTGATGCACGGCAAGACCAGCCCGGTGTTCCACCGTGATCTGGGCGTGTTCGCCGGTCTCAACAATCCGCTCACGGTGACTCGCTACCATTCGTTGGTGGTCAAGCACGAGACATTGCCCGATTGCCTGGAAGTGACGGCCTGGACCCAGCACGACGACGGTAGCGTCGACGAAATCATGGGCCTGCGCCACAAGACCCTCAATGTCGAAGGTGTGCAATTTCACCCCGAGTCGATCCTCACCGAGCAGGGTCACGAATTGTTCGCCAATTTTCTCAAGCAGACCGGCGGCGTCCGTCAGGGCTAAGGAATCAGCATGGATATCAAAACGGCCTTGAACCGAGTGGTCAGCAACCTTGACCTGAGCACGGATGAAATGCGCGACGTGATGCGCGAGATCATGACCGGCCAGTGCACTGACGCACAGATCGGCGCCTTCCTCATGGGCCTGCGCATGAAGAGCGAGAGCATCGATGAAATCGTCGGCGCGGTATCGGCCATGCGCGAGTTGGCCGGCAAGGTCGAGCTCAAGAGCTTGGCCGGTGTGGTGGACATCGTCGGCACCGGCGGTGATGGCGCCAACATTTTCAACGTGTCCACTGCCTCGGCATTCGTCGTTGCGGCGGCGGGTTGCACCGTGGCCAAGCATGGCAACCGCGCGGTATCGGGCAAGAGCGGCAGTGCCGATTTGCTGGAAGCGGCCGGGGTGTATCTGAACCTGACGCCGGTGCAAGTGGCGCGCTGCATCGACAGCGTCGGCATCGGCTTCATGTTCGCCCAGGCCCATCACGGTGCGATGAAGCACGCCGCCGGCCCGCGCAAGGAACTCGGCCTGCGGACCATTTTCAACATGCTTGGCCCGCTGACCAACCCTGCGGGTGTCGAGCACCAGGTGGTCGGCGTGTTCAGCGAGGCCCTGTGTCGGCCGCTGGCCGAGGTGCTGTTGCGCCTGGGCAGCAAGCACGTGCTGGTGGTGCATTCCAAGGACGGCATGGATGAGTTCAGCCTGGCGGCCGCCACCCATGTCGCGGAACTCAAGAACGGCGTGGTGACCGAATATACCGTGCAGCCCGAAGACCTGGGCATCAAGAGCCAGAGCCTGTATGGCCTGGTGGTGGACAGCCCGGCGCAATCGCTGGAGCTGATCCGGGATGCCCTGGGCAAGCGCAAGACCGAAAACGGGCAAAAGGCCGCCGAGATGATCGTACTCAACGCCGGCGCGGCCTTGTATGCTGCCGATCACGCCCGTTCGTTGAAAGAAGGCGTGGCCTTGGCCCATGATGCATTGCACACCGGCCTGGCCCGGGAGAAGCTCGAAGAGCTGGGTGCCTTTACCGCGGTATTCAAGCAGGAGAATGAAGGATGAGTGTACCGACGGTTCTGGAAAACATTCTGGCGCGCAAGGCCGAGGAAGTTGCCGAGCGCCTGGCGCGAGTGAGCTTCGCCGAGGTCGAACGTCTGGCCGCTCAGGCCGATGCCCCTCGGGGCTTCGCCAAGGCGCTGATCGAGCAGGCCAAGCGCAAGCAGCCGGCGGTCATTGCCGAAATCAAGAAAGCCTCGCCGAGCAAGGGCGTGATCCGCGAGAACTTCGTGCCGGCCGATATCGCGCGCAGCTACCAAAAGGGCGGCGCGACCTGCCTGTCGGTGCTTACCGATGTCGATTACTTCCAGGGCGCCGATGCCTTTCTGCAGCAAGCCCGCGCGGCCTGCACGTTGCCGGTGATCCGCAAGGATTTCATGATCGACCCCTATCAGGTCGTCGAGGCGCGGGCATTGGGGGCAGATTGCATATTGCTGATCGTCGCTGCGTTGGATGACGTGAAAATGGCTGAATTGGCCAGCGTCGCCAAGGGCGTCGGCCTGGATGTGCTGGTCGAGGTGCACGACGGCCACGAACTGGATCGGGCCTTGAAAGTCCTCGATACGCCACTGTTGGGCATCAACAATCGCAACCTGCATACCTTCGAAGTCAGCCTGGAGAACACGCTGGATCTGCTGCCGCGGATTCCCCGCGATCGCCTGGTGGTGACTGAGAGCGGCATCCTTAACCGTGCGGACGTCGAGTTGATGGAAATCAGCGACGTGTACGCATTTCTGGTGGGGGAGGCATTCATGCGTGCCGAGAGCCCGGGGCAGGAGTTGCAGCGTTTGTTCTTCCCTGAGCGGGTGATTCAGAACAGCGTCTCGACACTGGACTGACCCTGCAGCGAGGGGGCTTGCCCCCGGCAGATGCCCCTGCATCGCGGCGCATCAGCTTTACCGAATCGGGTGCAAGCCCTCTCGCTACAAGGGTCGATACGGCATGGACACTGTGCAACGCCTCACCACTGCTGCCGGCCTTCAGGCTGAGCAGGACCTGCTGGCCGCCGTCTGTGCCGGGCGCCAGCCCCATGGGTTACTGTTCTGGCAGCCCACGGATCGCGCCTTGGTCATGCCGCGGCGCCTGAATCGTCTTGAACATTTCGATGCCGCCTGTGGCGAGCTGGCTGCCTCCGGCTGGCCAGTACTGCTGCGCGAAACCGGCGGCGAGCCGGTGCCGCAATCGCCAGCCACGGTCAATGTGGCGCTGGTCTGTGCCGCCCCCCGTAGCGAAGGTGATCAGAATCGTCTGGAAATTGCCTATCGGCGTTTGTGCGATCCACTCAGCGCGGCGCTCGATGCCTATGGCGGTGAATCGTCGCTGGGTGAGATCGAAGGTGCCTTCTGTGATGGCCGCTTCAACGTCAATCTGGATGGCCGCAAGTGGGTGGGCACGGCGCAACGCTGGCGCCAAGGGCTGAGTGGTACGCGCCCGGTGGTGTTGGTGCATGGCGCCATGCTCATGGATAACGAGCGTGAATCCATGGTCGGTGCCGTCAATCGTTTCAACCAGCGCTGCGGCGTGCCTCAGGTTTGTAGGGCCGACAGCCATATCGCCTTGCACGAGCGGTTCGCCGCTGAAGAGCTGTTCGAACGCCTGAAGCAGGTCTATCAGGCGACTCTGGTAGAAATCGCCAATAAAGACTAACGGGTGCCGAACACCACCATCGTTTTGCCTTTGACGCTGACCAGATTCTGCTCTTCGAGGTCTTTAAGCACCCGTCCGACCATTTCCCGCGAGCAACCGACGATCCGGCCGATTTCCTGGCGAGTGATCTTTATCTGCATGCCGTCGGGGTGGGTCATGGCGTCGGGTTGCTTGCATAACTCCAGCAGGCAGCGGGCGACGCGACCGGTCACATCGAAAAACGCCAGATCACCCACCTTGCGGGTGGTGTTACGCAATCGTTGCGCCATCTGGCTGCCCAGCGCGTAGAGGTAGTCGGGATTCTGCTGCGCGAGTTCGCGGAATTTCTCGTAGCTCAGCTCTGCGACCTCGCACTCGGTCTTGGCCCGCACCCAGGCGCTGCGTTCGCGCTCGGCTTCCGCCGGCTCGAACAATCCCAGTTCGCCGAAGAAATCCCCAGGATTGAGGTAGGCGATGATCATCTCGCGACCGTCATCGTCCTCGATCAGAATGGTCACCGAGCCCTTGACGATAAACGAGAGCGTTTGCGACTGCTCACCCGAGCAAATGATGTTGCTCTTGGCGGCAAAACGCCGGCGATGGCAGTGAGTCAGCAGATTCTCGATATTCTGGATCTTTACCGCGCAAGCGACTGCCATAGGGATATTCCGGATTCGAAAAGGGACGCGCCGAATGAGTAGGTACTAAGGTGCCATCAATTTGGCGTCAGCTTATCAGACATGAATATTTGTATCCTTATATTTACTGCTTCGACATGAATCCTGTTCCGGCGCCGAACTCATCAACACAGAAAGTGAAAATCAGGCCCTGTGCTAAGCTGGCTGCCATTTTTTTCAACAGTGGAGTCCGGGTGATGAAAGCACGTATCCAGTGGGCCGGTGAAGCCATGTTTCTGGGCGAGTCGGGAAGCGGTCATGTCGTAGTAATGGACGGCCCGCCAGAAAGCGGTGGTCGCAACCTGGGTGTGCGGCCCATGGAGATGCTGCTGATCGGCTTGGGTGGCTGCAGCAACTTTGATGTGGTCAGTATCCTGAAAAAATCTCGTCAGCCGATCGAAAGCTGTGAAGTGTTTCTGGATGCCGAGCGCGCACCGGTCGATCCCAAGGTATTCACCAGGATCACCATGCACTTCGTGGTCAAGGGGCGCGGGTTGAAGGAAGCTCAGGTCAAGCGGGCGGTGGAGTTGTCGGCCGAGAAGTATTGCTCGGCGTCGATCATGCTCGGTGCAGCAGGGGTGGAGATTACTCACGACTATGAGATCGTCGAGTTGGGTGAGTAAGGGCGTCTATCCCATCGTTGATGGTGATCTTACTGGCCTCTTCGCGGGCAAGCCTTGCTCCTACAGGCGTACACCTGGGAGCAAGGCTTGCTGCGAAGAGGTCGGTATTCGTGGCGCAAAATCAAACTCGGTAGGTCGTCTTGGTCATCACCTTGGCCAACAAACTCATACCCAGCTTGACCGGCGCCGGGAAGCGCAATCCCCCTGCGCCCAGCGCCGACTCGGCATGTTCGGCCTCATCGATGCGCATCTGCTCGAGAATCGCGCGGGATTTCTGATCGACTTCGGGCAGCTCCTGTAGATGCTCGTCCAAGTGCTTGCATACCTGATGCTCGGTAGCGGCGACGAATCCCAGGCTGACCTTGTCGCTGATCAAGCCTGCCGCGGCGCCCATACCGAACGACATCCCGTAGAACAGCGGATTCAGTACGCTGGGGCGACTACCTAGCTGGCGAATACGTTGTTCGCACCAGGCCAAATGGTCGACTTCTTCCTCGGCCGAGTGCTCCATGGCCTTGCGCACTGCTGGCAGCTTGGCGGTAAGCGCCTGGCCCTGATACAGGCCTTGGGCGCAGACTTCGCCGGTGTGATTGATGCGCATCAGGCCGGCGATATGCCGGGACTCGGTCTCGTCCAGCGCAGCGTCGGGCTTGACGATGGCAGGCGACGGGCGCGACGGCTGGCCGCTGAAGGGCAATAGGGTGCGCATGGCAGTGTCGGCCTGCAGCAACAGACGGTCGATGGGCGAGTATTGACGTTCGGTAGCCATGGGCTCCTCCGAGTGAAACGGGCAGAAACGTTAGCAGATCCGCGGGCAGAGCCCGCTCCCACAAAGGGGGCTCAGCCCGGTGGCCAGTTCATCTGGCGCTGACCGAGCACGTGCATATGAATGTGATAGACGGTCTGGCCGCCGAGTTCATTGCAGTTCATCACCACGCGAAAGCCTTCCTCGCAACCCAGCTCGAGTGCCAGGCGCTGGGCGGTCAGCAGGATGTGCCCGGCCAGGCCTTTGTCGTCTTCGGTCAGGTCGTTGAGCGTGCGGATGGCCTTTTTCGGAATGACCAGGAAATGCACGGGGGCTTGCGGCGCGATGTCGTGGAAGGCCAGGACCTGATCGTCCTCGTAGATGATCTTGGCCGGGATCTCCCGGTTGATGATCTTGGTGAACAGAGTTTCCACAGCGGTTTCTCCAGACTGAAAGTTCGGCCCGATCCTGTCGGGCGGGCATCTGTGCAAATACTGCAGTGTATCAGCGTGGGCAGTAGGCGGTATTGATGTAGCCACTGATCTTGCGGACCAACCAGCGAGAACCCAAGCGCACAGCGCGTGCCAGCCAGCGGTTGCGCCGGCCCGGTATGATGATCGCGCGGTTGCGGTCCAGCGCGCGGACGGTGTACAGCGCGACTTCTTCAGGGCTCAGAACTCGGCTCGAACCTGACAGGCGTGGAATATTGCGTAACGGCGAACGTACCGGGCCGGGGCATAGCACCGAGACCTTGACGCCGCTGCGTTTGAGCTCTTCGCGCAGCGCTTCGGATAAATGCATGACGTAGGCCTTGCTGGCACTGTAACTGGCCATCCACGGGCCGGGCTGGAATGCAGCGAGGGAAGCAACGTTGAGGATCTGCCCGCCGCCTTGCACCGCCATGGCGTTGCCTAGTACGTGGCAGAGGCGGGTAAGGGCCAGCACGTTGAGCTCGATAAGGTCTTGCTCGACGCCCCAGTCCTGGGCCAGAAAGGAACCGTAAGAGCGAATGCCGGCGCAGTTGATCAGCAGATCGATACGTCGGTCGCTTTCTTCAAGTTCCAGCAAGAAGCCGGACAAGCGCAACGGCTCGCCCAGGTCACAGGCGCGAAACAGCACTTCGACGCCAAAGCGCTGAGTGAGCTCCAGCGCGATGGCCTCCAGCGGTTCGCGCTGGCGAGCCACCAGAAGCAAATGACGACCGCGACGCGCCAGGGCTTCGGCCAATGCCAGGCCCAGGCCGCTGGAGGCGCCGGTGATCAGGGTGTAACGGGTCATGCGGTTCTCCGTGCTGTGCGATCGGGAATGGAGCGCACAGGTGTATCGATGCTGCAGTTTACCGCGTAGGGCCGTCAGTGCCGATATCAAGAAGAGGGCTGGTGGGCGGTCGCCCCGATTGTGCCTATGTACCATGCGACCACAGCGATCGCGACAATGACCAAAATGCAGCCGATGCCAACGAAGAGTTTGGCCAGCAGGGTGGGCGGGCGGGGTTGGGGGCCGAACCTGTTATTGCCTGGGGTCCCTGGTTTGAACAGCATGACCAGCCCGAATATGGGGCCCGCATAGGGCACCGCGGACAGCAGGATCAACCAGCCTGACCAGTTGATATCGTGCAGGCGCCTTACTCCTATCACGACGGACGCTGCTAGATAGCACAGGGACATGATCAGCAATGACACGCTTGGCCCGACAAGATACTCGACCATCGGTGCGACCGCTTTTACGACCAAGCCGCCGACGATCAGAATCAATAGCGACCATGCCGCGTAATTGATCCTGCCAAGTCGCCCCTCCAGCGAGAGGGCTTTTCGTGGGCCTGTAACGATTGGGTCGTAGACTTCCTCACCCGACCTTGGCGCAGCCCACGGCGAATACTCGATATCGTCATAGGTCGCGCCACCCGCCAGCGTTTCCGATCCGGCAGGATCGAACGGCGTGTCGTCTTCCAGGTGAGTCCGAATACCGGCCTTCTCCAGCATCGGCACGAACTTGTGCGTGTCTTCGAGCAGCAGGTGACGCTTGAGCGCCAACTTGCGGCCTTCGAACAATCGCTCGACGGCATGCTCGCTGGCCTCGAACAGCGTCGCCAGGTTGCGCACCGCGGTGGGCTTGTCGATACCAGGCAACAGTTGCCCGTCAAAGGTGATCTTGTACTGCGGTACGGCCATTACGACGTCCTTGTTAAGGAGAGGGCAATCAGAAGGGTTTGACGACGACCAGGATGACGATCAACAGCAGGAACACCACCGGCACCTCGTTGAACCAGCGATAGAACGTGTGGCTACGGGTGTTCTCGCCCCGGGCGAAGCGCTTGAGCTGGGCGCCGCACATATGGTGGTAGCCGATCAGCAGGAAGACCAGCAGCAGCTTGGCGTGCAGCCAGCCCTGATGCAGCCAGCCAGGGTTGAGGTAGATGAGCCAGATGCCGAACACGAGGCTGGCGATCATCGAGGGGCCCATGATGCCACGGTAGAGCTTGCGTTCCATGATGATGAAGCGCTCGCGGCTGACGGTGTCTTCGCTTTGCGCGTGGTAGACGAACAGGCGGGGCAGGTAGAACAGCGCGGCAAACCAGCAGACGATGCTGACGATGTGCAGGGCTTTGATCCATAAATAGAGCATTTCTAATAATTTCCAGGTTCACGGTGATCCGATAGTAGTAGCAAGCGGGGTATTCCGTCATCAGCACGGTTGTTACTGAAAGCGTTGCCTTCTATTATCGGGGGCTTTCCAGTCTGTTCGTTAAGTGAGGGGCGGTTTTATGGTCAAGGTCGGTATCGTCGGCGGCACGGGTTACACCGGTGTCGAACTGCTGCGTCTGCTGGCGCAGCATCCCCAGGCTGAAGTGGTCGTGATCACCTCGCGATCGGAAGCCGGCCTGCCCGTTGCCGACCTTTACCCCAATCTGCGCGGCCACTATGACGGCCTGGCCTTCAGCGTGCCTGACGTGCAGACGCTCGGTGCCTGCGACGTCGTGTTCTTCGCTACGCCCCATGGCGTCGCCCACTCGCTGGCCGGTGAATTGCTCGATGCCGGTACCAAGGTGATCGACCTGTCGGCGGACTTCCGCCTGCAGGACGCCGACGAATGGGCCAAGTGGTACGGCCAACCCCATGGCGCGCCGCAATTGCTCAAGGAGGCGGTCTACGGCCTGCCGGAAGTCAATCGTGAAGCCATCAGCCAGGCGCGCTTGATCGCAGTTCCGGGTTGCTATCCGACGGCGACCCAGTTGGGTTTCCTGCCGCTGCTCGAAGCCGGCCTCGCCGATAACAGTCGCCTGATTGCCGACTGCAAGTCGGGTGTCAGCGGTGCTGGCCGTGGTGCGGCGGTGGGCTCGTTGTTCTGCGAAACGGGCGAGAGCATGAAGGCCTACGCCGTCAAAGGCCATCGCCATCTGCCCGAGATCACTCAAGGCCTGCGTCGTGCGGCGGGTGGCGACGTCAACCTGACATTCGTCCCGCACCTGACGCCGATGATCCGTGGCATTCACTCGACCTTGTACGCCACGGTCACCGATCGCTCGGTGGATTTGCAGAAGCTGTTCGAAAAGCGCTATGCCGATGAGCCTTTCGTCGATGTCATGCCGGCCGGCAGCCATCCGGAAACCCGCAGCGTACGCGGTGCCAATGTCTGCCGTATTGCCGTGCACCGCCCTCAGGGTGGCGACCTGGTAGTGGTGCTTTCGGTCATCGACAACCTCACCAAGGGCGCTTCCGGTCAGGCCGTGCAATGCCTGAACATCCTGTTCGGCCTGGATGAGCGCCTGGGTCTTGCCCATGCGGGCATGCTGCCGTAATACAAGTTGATGAGGGTGCTTGCCTCTCGATTGCGGTGTTCATGGCCTCTCATCACGCAGCTCAGCACAATTGTTGACCAATTTTGTCGGAGAAGCGGATAATGGCGTCATTACGCATTATGACGGCCTAGCGCCGGGAGAGAGTCAGCATGAGCGTCGAAACCTTTACCCCAACGGCTTTGCAGTTCACCTACGGTGCTGCGAACAAGGTCAAGAACCTGGTCGACGAAGAGGGTAACGACCGCCTGAAGTTGCGCGTGTTCGTGACCGGCGGCGGCTGTTCGGGCTTTCAATATGGCTTCACCTTCGATGAAGATGTGGCCGATGACGACACCATCGTCGAGCGCGAAGGCGTGAGTCTGGTGGTCGATCCGATGAGCTTTCAGTATCTTGCGGGGGCCGAAGTGGACTACCAGGAAGGTCTTGAGGGCTCGCGTTTCGTCATCAACAACCCGAATGCGTCCACCACCTGCGGTTGCGGTCAGTCGTTCTCGATCTGATTTCACCCGAGACAATGCAAAACGCCGCGCAGATGCGCGGCGTTTTGCTGTCTGGCGTTTATCAGGATGGCTTTCAGGCCGGGTAGATGGCGCCCAGGATACGCAGCCCTTTAGCACCCGTAACGCTGGGCCGGTTGCCTGGAATACTCTCCAGGCAGCAATGGGCCAGCCACGCGAAGGCGGTGGCCTCGACCCAATCCGGATCGACGCCCTTGGCCGCAGTGCTGGCGACGACCGTGCTGGGCAGCAGCGCGGCAATTCGGGCCATCAAGGCGCCGTTGTGAGCGCCGCCGCCGCAGACCAGCAGTGCATCGGTCGTCGGCTGGGCTTTTTTCAGGGACTCGACGATGGTGCGTGCGGTCAGCTCCAGGAGCGTCGCCTGTACGTCAGCTTCGGGGCAAGGCGGCAGCGTGGCCAACTGCTGCTGCAGCCAGGTCAGGTTGAATACTTCCCTACCGGTACTTTTCGGGCCGGTGCCGGCAAAAAACGAATCGCTCAGCAGTGTCATCAACAGCAAGGGATTCACTTGGCCGCTGGCGGCCCAGGCCCCATCCTTGTCGTAACTGTCGCCTTTGCACGCCTGAATCCAGGTATCGAGTAGCACATTGCCCGGCCCGCAGTCGAAGCCAGCGACGGGCTGGTCGACCTCGATCAGGCTCAGGTTGCTGAAACCGCCGATATTGAGCACTGCCAGGCGCTGCCCTTGACCACCGAACAGTGCTTCGTGGAAGGCTGGAACCAAGGGCGCGCCCTGACCGCCAGCGGCGACGTCACGACGGCGAAAATCACTGACGACGCTGATGCCGCTGAGCTCGGCCAATAACGCCGGATTACCGATCTGCAAGGTGAAGCCGCGGGCAGGTTCGTGCCGCACGGTCTGCCCGTGACTGCCGATCGCGCGTATCGCCGAGGCATCGAGTTGCTGATCTTGCAGCAGTTGCTTGATGCCTTCGGCCGCCAAGCGGACCCATTGGTTTTCCGCGAGGGCGGCACGGGCGATTTCATCCGGACCGCTGCTGCACAAGGCCAGCAAAGTGCGCCGCAGATCGTCGGGCATCGGCACATAATGGCTGGCGAGCAGGCGCGTAGCCTGCCCTTGCTCGATCAGGGCGATATCCAGTCCATCAAGGCTGGTGCCGGACATGAGGCCGATATAGAGCGCCATGGCTTAGCGCTTCGAGGCCAGCATGGTAGCTTTTTCCTGCTCCATGCGGGCCATCAAGGGTTGGCTTTGCTGCATGAAACGCCCTCGCTCGGATTTGGCAATCGGGTCGGCCATCGGCAGCTTCTGCCCCAGCGGGTCGACATGCACGCCATTGACCTGGAACTCGTAGTGCACATGTGGGCCGGTAGACAGCCCGGTGGTGCCGATGTAGCCGATGACCTGGCCCTGCCGGACCGGGACGCCTGCGCGGATGCCCTTGGCGAAACCTTGCATATGCCCATACAGGGTGCGGTAGGTCTTGCCGTGCTGGATGATCACTACATTGCCGTAGCCGCCCTTGCGCCCAGCCATGAAGATCTTGCCGTCGCCGGTGGCCTTGATCGGGGTGCCCCTTGGCGCGGCATAGTCGACGCCCTGGTGCGCACGGATCTTGTTGAGGATCGGATGCTTTCGCCCACCCGAGAAACGCGAGCTGATGCGGGCAAAGTCCACGGGCGAGCGTACGAACGCTTTGCGCATGCTGTCCCCGGACGCGGTGTAATAGTTGGTGGTCCCTTGTTTGCTAGTGTAGCGCACGGCCGTGTACGTCTTGCCGCGGGAGACGAAGCGGGCGGACAGGATATTGCCGGTGCCGATGACGTTGCCCTTGAGCACGCGCTGCTCGTAGATGACCTCGAATTCGTCGCCGTGCCGGATGTCCTGGGCGAAGTCGATGTCGTAGCCAAAGATGCCGGCCAGGTCGGTGACCTGCTTATGCGAAAGACCAGCGCGTTGCGCCGCGACCGAGAGGTTGCTGGTGATGACGCCGTGAGCATAGGCTTCGCGCATGACCGGCTTGTTGGTTTCGCGCTCGAAGGCGAAACCGGTGGCGGCGCGGTTCAGGCGGATGGTTTCGAGGTCGCTGAGCTTGCTGTGCAGGCTCTGCAGCTGCCCGTCGGCGGACACTTCGAACTCCAGCATCTGACCGTGGCGCAGTTTGCTGAACTGGCTCGCCTGCTTGTCGCTGGCCATCACTTCAGCCACTGCGGATGCTGGCAGGCCTACCTTTTGAAACAGTGTCGAGAGCGTATCGCCCTTGGCGACCACTACTTGCTTATGGACCGAGCCGGGTACGGCGGCGGCGGTGGGCTTGGCTTTCGCTTTCGAGCTGGCGTCGGCATCCGCCTCGGCTTGCTCGGCATCAGAGTCGTCGCCGCTGTCGGCGGTATTCTGCTCGTCGCCATCCTGATTGATCTTGGCAAACGGTGAGTCGGTGGCGTTTTCGGTGTCGTCGGTATCGGATGCCGGGGTGTTCTGCTCTTTCTGGAGTTGGTCTGCCGGGGACTCGAGGTCAATGGCCATCGAGGTCTTTTTGGCCTCTACTTCGCTGGAGGGAAATACCAGCAGAGCCAGGCTGAGGAGGGCGGCGATGCCGCTTGCGGCCAATAGATGGCTCTTCGGATAAAGCGGGGGCGCTTTAGGCGGTGTCTCGATCATAGGTAGTTTTGACTTTGAAAAAAGATGAATTGGAAAAGATGAATGACATGATGAAGATGAAATAACTGTATAAAATATAACCAAAACCTCATCGAAGCAAGCGCGCAGACGTTCTGTAACACTTATCAGGTCACATGGTGGGTCGTACCTTGTATTTGATGCGTGATCTTGTATGGTTGAGCCCTTTGAATCTGAGCCTCGTGGGTCCATTTTATGAAGTCGGTTGAAGAGCAGCTCGCGCTGATCAAGCGCGGTGCTGAAGAGTTGTTGGTCGAGTCCGAGCTGGTGGAAAAGCTCAAGCGTGGACAGCCGCTGCGGATCAAGGCCGGTTTCGACCCGACGGCACCCGATCTGCACCTGGGCCACACGGTGTTGATCAACAAGCTGCGCCAGTTCCAGGAGCTGGGTCACCATGTGATCTTCCTTATAGGTGATTTCACCGGGTTGATCGGCGATCCGAGCGGCAAGAGCGCCACGCGCCCGCCGCTGACCCGCGAGCAGGTGCTCGAAAACGCCGAGACCTACAAGGCGCAGGTCTTCAAGATTCTCGACCCGGCCAAGACCGAGGTGGCCTTCAACTCCACTTGGATGGACGCGCTTTCGCCGGCTGACTTCATTCGCCTGGCTTCGCAGTACACCGTGGCGCGGATGCTCGAGCGTGACGATTTCGACAAGCGCTATAAAGCCAACCAGTCGATCGCTATTCACGAGTTCCTCTACCCCTTGGTGCAGGGCTACGATTCGGTGGCGCTGCGTGCCGATGTCGAGCTGGGCGGTACCGATCAGAAATTCAACCTGTTGATGGGGCGCGAGCTGCAACGTGCCTATGGCCAGGAGGCGCAGAACATCCTGACGATGCCGTTGCTCGAAGGCCTGGACGGGGTGAAGAAGATGTCCAAGTCGCTGAACAACTATGTTGGCATTCAGGAGGCGCCGGGCTCGATGTACAGCAAGCTGGTGTCGATCCCTGATCCGCTGATGTGGCGCTACTTCGAGCTGCTGAGCTTCCGCTCGATGGACGAGATCAACCAGTTCAAAGTTGATGTCGAGGCGGGTGCCAATCCCCGTGACATCAAGATCAAACTGGCAGAAGAGATCGTCGCGCGGTTTCATGGCGAAGAAGCCGCCGCCAACGCGCACCGTGCTGCCGGTAACCGTATGAAAGAAGGCGAGCTGCCCGAGGATCTGCCGGAAGTCGAGCTGACCGCGTCGGAGGCTATGCCGATCGCCGCCATCCTTAACAAGGCAGGTTTGGTGAAAAACTCCGCGGTGGCTCGGGACCTGTTGGCATCCGGTGGTGTGCGTATAGATGGTGAAGTGGTCGATCGCGGCTTCGTCTTCGCCTTGGGCGCTACCCATGTGTGCCAGGCGGGCAAGAAGGCCTTTGCACGGGTATCGCTTAAATCCGAATAAAGGGGTTGACGGCGAATTATATCTGTCTATAATTCGCCCCACTTCCGGCGCAGTCGGAACTTGAAACTCCTTGTTAATCAACGAGTTATAGGTTCAAGATGGCGAGGTAAGGTTTCGATCGGTTCTTAAATGAACGATTCGAAAGCGGTGAAAAAGGTGGTTGACAGCGGTTTGAAACGCTGTAGAATTCGCCTCCCGCTAACGAGAGATCGAAGCGAGTCAAGTGTTTGAAGTTGTTCAGGTTTCTAGCGAAACACTTCAAAATAAACGCTTGACAGAATGTGAGGCTAGCGTAGAATGCGCGCCTCGGTTGAGACGAAAGAATCAACCCACCGCTCT
>NZ_JAIWJA010000030.1 GCF_020515695.1 Pseudomonas sp. MWU16-30317
TTCACTTGACCATATAACCCCAAGCAATCTGGTTATACTGTGAAGACGACATTCGCCGAAAATTCGCAAAACTCTTAAGAGTCACTCACAAATTTTACCTTAGCCTGAATGAACACCAGTGAAAGTGTCATCCAGTCTATCTTTCTATCACATACCCAAATTTTTAAAGAACGATTCTGAAAAAGATCAGAAATCAACACTCAACCATCAATTGATGGAGTGCTCATTTCTAAGCTTTGGCAACGAAGCAGTAAGTGGTGGAGCCAAACGGGATCGAACCGTTGACCTCCTGCGTGCAAGGCAGGCGCTCTCCCAGCTGAGCTATGGCCCCGTATTTCTACAGGCGTTTCCCACACAAAATTGGTGGGTCTGGGCAGATTCGAACTGCCGACCTCACCCTTATCAGGGGTGCGCTCTAACCAACTGAGCTACAGACCCAATTTCGGGCTGCTTCTATCGTCTTCTTCAATGAATCAAGCAATTCGTGTGGGAGCTCATGAGACAGCTGATGTCGTCGATTAAGGAGGTGATCCAGCCGCAGGTTCCCCTACGGCTACCTTGTTACGACTTCACCCCAGTCATGAATCACACCGTG
>NZ_JAIWJA010000004.1 GCF_020515695.1 Pseudomonas sp. MWU16-30317
GGCCATACCAGCGACCGCAGCAATGGCGCCTGATATCAAAAATTTTGCGCCGATCACTTCCGCCGAGCCATTCATACCATCGTTGCCTGACTTGGCGTATTCCTGTTTCCCCTCTTCGTTATTCTCGACTACCAGCTCAACGTCCTGATCCGTCAGCACGTTTACAATCTTCGTCGCTCCATTCTCCACCAACCGCTCGGCGGTTGGGCCTAGCGTATGTTCGAATACGACGGAACCCAGATATCCAGCAGCGGCTGTTACCGGTCCCAGGGCGACTTGGACCGCCAACATCCCAGCTGCAATTTGCTCTTTTGGCACCATGACACTGAATTTGGCAACATTTATCAGTGCATCTTGATAAAGATTGTTATGTATGTAGGTGCTATCCAGTTGAATCGACGGATTCCCGTTTTTATCCAAAACTGTGGTGGATGTTGATGTTCCTGGCAGTGAATCCACGGCTTCTGGGCACTTTCCAGCACATTGCTGCAGCTTGCCAAAGCTTGTGAAGACCGCGTCCAGCGATGAGTAAACCTCTGGGCGCCACGTGCCTAGGACAGAACTGGACAAACCGTTTTCCAGTAATTTTTTTGTCAGCGCCAGTGCCTTTTCATTTCCTAGAGCTGCTTTTGCTTGCTGAGGAACATCATCTATCGTCACCAGCGGCGCACGCAGTCGATTCAGATTACCAAGAAGCTCATTGATCTGCGCCGAACCATAATTCCTGGCATCATCTTCCCACCGCTTCAAAGTCCCCGGCACATCCATCACCGCATCAACTGAAGACTTCGTCACATATAAATCAGTCCGGTGTTCTTCATCCTTGGTAATCTCATACGCCTTACTGACATCCCGATTCAGCCCAGCCGTAGAATCCGCCCCAGTCTGCTCATCCCCACGCACCACAACATTCCCCGCACCTACCGTCGCGCGGACGATCTGCTGGCGATCCTTGTCGTACTTGTAACCCGAGGCACTCCAGCCGGCTTCGCCGGTTTTACCCTTGCCGACCTGACTGCTGTCCTGCTGGGCGCTCGCGCCACCAGTGGCATAGCTCCCGCCAACATTCAGGTAATAGGCGTGCTCGGTATCCTTGCCCGCGATATCGCTGAAGCCCAGGGTGCCGGTATCGAGCAACAGCTTCCCGGCATCCGATGCGATCAATGCTCCATCGAGCTGGGTGTGATCCGGGAAAAGAGTGCAATTAGGGTGCAAATAGGGTGCAAAAAAACCGGCGCAAGGTCAGGGTGTCAGATCAAGTCGAGACTTCTACAGATAAAGCAACACCGGCACATGGCCGGTGTTAGATAAACAATCTTATTGATTAGGATTGGTAATCATCAAACTCCCAGGCAAATATCTTTCCCAGCTTTATCACGATAGTTTCCCAGCTATCCCCCTCGCAGCGACTCACATACTCATGAATCAATCCATTAATAGTCGAAAAATCATATTCTCGAACAATTAATAGACCTCTCCCCCAACGAGGCTCCCACATTGTCTCTTCTAACCACTTTGGAGTGCAGATGAAAAGCTCAAAATCATCTGCCCCTTGCGTACTATCAAGCCCAATTCGAATACGAAGACTTAAAGAAAAGTTGTCTACTTTCTCAGGAACGTAGGTCTCGACATCAAAAAAATCATTAGAAATACTTTTTATAACAGCACACATCATTCCTCCTAGTCAGCCACATTTAGATGGCCGTTACTTACTTTTACGCGCTGACCTGTTACCGGGTTGATGCTGTACGTTTCAAAATTGGCCTGCACGCCTGTCGTTGCAAAAGATGAATCTTTGGGTGTTGGCGGCCTATATACACGAGTGCCGTCCGCGCTAATCAAACCAAGCCCATCACTTGTTTTTGTCGCACCATCTCCAACCCAGGTTTTACCCAACTGATTAGCTTCGGAAGATGTACCTTGACCTATAGAGAAGTTCGGATTTTTCGTTCCACTGCCGTTCACAGCTGCAGCTAATCTTGAGTCCTGAGCCGCAATATTGCTCAGGTTTTCTTGTATCAGTTGATCCTTCAGCTTTGGATACAAGGCCGCATTTTCAGCGCCGGAGCTAGCAGCTCCACCTTTTGCACCGACTAATTATCGGCTATGGGCAATACTCCACCGTATAATCACTCTCTAGTTCTTGTTGTATCGATTTGGCCAGTTGCATCCCCTCGGCTTTGTGCCGAAGCTCTGCCTCAGGTGTAGTAAAACCAGAATCTGGCGGGTAGTCACTGTTGAACGTCGCCTGATACTCACCGTCCCACTTACTGATTTTGGCCCTCAACTCTTGAGAAATCGGCAGATCTTCAATATCAATGTGCCCCATTCTATCCGGATCTGGGCAGAATATCGGTCCAGCCAAATACTCACTTGTTAGTCTTAACTTGATCATGGCAATGGCTTCCAGGAGCTGACCGGATTAGCTCGGACCACGAAGCCGTTTGAGCCAACCCCAACAGCAATATTTTGTTCAACACCATTGTACGTGATGCGATAAACGTTAGCCGAACCATTGGTCCCGACAACTTCTCCACGCTCAAGAGCATTCATCACAACATTTGGAATGTCATCACGGGAGATCCCTTTATTGATAAAGTCGACTTCGTGTCGCTTGTAGATGTGTTGCAACCCGGCGGCATCAGTACCATTTTCCAGCCAGACGGTTCGGCCGTCTGGCAATCTACGGATATCAACCACATTTTCTGGTGTGATCTTAGTGCCTACAGGCAAGCCCGAGATCAATTCGTCTCTTGTCAGAGTCGAACCTGACACTCCTTTTGGACCAACGACATCCGCCCCTACCCCACGGTCGGAGCCATTATACTCCTTCCAACCCGGATGATAAGGGTCTGCCTTCATCTCGGGCGAAATCGTCACGGTTTTCCCCGCTCCGCTCTTCGCCCAAAGCGCACCAATCCCTGCTGCGGCCATACCAGCGACCGCAGCAATGGCGCCTGATATCAAAAATTTTGCGCCGATCACTTCCGCCGAGCCATTCATACCATCGTTGCCTGACTTGGCGTATTCCTGTTTCCCCTCTTCGTTATTCTCGACTACCAGCTCAACGTCCTGATCCGTCAGCACGTTTACAATCTTCGTCGCTCCATTCTCCACCAACCGCTCGGCGGTTGGGCCTAGCGTATGTTCGAATACGACGGAACCCAGATATCCAGCAGCGGCTGTTACCGGTCCCAGGGCGACTTGGACCGCCAACATCCCAGCTGCAATTTGCTCTTTTGGCACCATGACACTGAATTTGGCAACATTTATCAGTGCATCTTGATAAAGGTTGTTATGGATGTAGGTGCTATCCAGTTGAATCGACGGATTCCCGTTTTTATCCAAAACTGTGGTGGATGTTGATGTTCCTGGCAGTGAATCCACGGCTTCTGGGCACTTTCCAGCACATTGCTGCAGCTTGCCAAAGCTTGTGAAGACCGCGTCCAGCGATGAGTAAACCTCTGGGCGCCACGTGCCTAGGACAGAACTGGACAAACCGTTTTCCAGTAATTTTTTTGTCAGCGCCAGTGCCTTTTCATTTCCTAGAGCTGCTTTTGCTTGCTGAGGAACATCATCTATCGTCACCAGCGGCGCACGCAGTCGATTCAGATTACCAAGAAGCTCATTGATCTGCGCCGAACCATAATTCCTGGCATCATCTTCCCACCGCTTCAAAGTCCCCGGCACATCCATCACCGCATCAACTGAAGACTTCGTCACATATAAATCAGTCCGGTGTTCTTCATCCTTGGTAATCTCATACGCCTTACTGACATCCCGATTCAGCCCAGCCGTAGAATCCGCCCCAGTCTGCTCATCCCCACGCACCACAACATTCCCCGCACCTACCGTCGCGCGGACGATCTGCTGGCGATCCTTGTCGTACTTGTAACCCGAGGCACTCCAGCCGGCTTCGCCGGTTTTACCCTTGCCGACCTGACTGCTGTCCTGCTGGGCGCTCGCGCCACCAGTGGCATAGCTCCCGCCAACATTCAGGTAATAGGCGTGCTCGGTATCCTTGCCCGCGATATCGCTGAAGCCCAGGGTGCCGGTATCGAGCAACAGCTTCCCGGCATCCGATGCGATCAATGCTCCATCGATCTGGGTGTGATCCTGGGTACGGATGTTCACATCATTGGCAGCGGTTATGGACGTCTGCTGCTCGACCCATTTGGTCGAGCCCGTTGTTTGGCCATAGCCCACAGAGCCACTGGCACTGCCACCTCCCAGTCCCACCACGACGGTGGCACTCACGTCGAACTCCTTGCCGCTCACCTTGCCGGTGTTCGGCGCCGAACTGACGGTCAGGTTGCGGCCCACGTCCCCGTTGACGCTATCGCCACGCAGGGTCGCACCGCTGATGGTGGTGTCGCGGCCGCTGGTGAAGTTCAGCTGGTCGCCAGCATTGAGGTGGGCTTCCTGCTGTTGCGCGCCTTCACGGTCGAGGTTGCCGCGGCCGATATCGACACTGGCGTAAACGCCGATGCCTTGCTGGCCGACGGCGATACCGGCGCTGCCGCCGCCGTTGTGGCGGGCATCCTGGCTGCTGGAATCGTTCTGCGCAGCCTTGATGGTCAGGTCGTTGCCCGCGTTGAGGTTGATGTCACGCTGTGCTTGCACCTGGGCGCCGATCAAACTCAGGTCGTTGCTGGCAACCAGGTTGATGTCGCGGACGGCGTTCAGGGCGCTCGGCGTCGAAGTACCTTGGCTAGAGTTGCCGGTAGCGATGCCGGTACTACCGCCCACCCCGATCTTGAAGCCGCCAGTGGTGCCACCGATGACACCGCCTTTGCTCTGGGTCTCTTCGCTGTCGGTCCCTTGCGCACCTTTGGCGACATCAATGGTCACGTCGCGGCCACCGATGCTGATATCACGACCGGCGTTGAGACCACTGCCGCGCACGGTCACGTCATTGCCAGCGACCATCGACACATCATTGCCCGCCTGCACGATCGAGCCGCGTTGGCTGTCGACGGTCTGGGTGACGGTCTGGCTCTGGCTGGTGTTGCCAATATGGCCGTCCATGGTCGGGCCGTTGAGGAACTGCGATATGGCGTCCACTGCCTTAAGCGTGCTCGACGCTTTGCTGACACCGTCTTCACCTTTGCCCGCGCCGCTCAACGCATCGCGAGTGTTGCCCAGGTTGTGGTTGATGGTGCCGGAGATGCCGTTGGTACTGACGCTTTTACTGGCGGTTTGCTCGCTGTGTTCGCTGGCGGCATCGATGACGATGTTGCGACCAGCCTGGTAAGCAATGTCATTCCCGGCGTAGGCATCGGAGCCCTGCTGCAGGATGTCGCGGCCGGCGCTCACGCTCAGGTCCTGACCGGCACTTAGTTGGCTGGCGGCTGCGGTTTGTTGGGCACCGTTCGCAGTTTCCTTTATGGCTTGCTGGCCAGCGAAGGCGGTGAAGCCGTTGCGGTCCGCACTGACCTTGACGCCGACGGACTTGGTCTTCTCCCAGGTGTCGCTCTGCGCCGTCGAGATACCCGCGATGACATTGACGTCCTGCCCCGCGCCCAAGGTGATGTTGCGCCCGGCGCTGACGCCGCTACCGACGATGTTGATGTCCCGAGCGGCGTTGAGGGTCGCATCCTGCTCGGCGCTGACCTGGCTTCCTACATTGGTTGTGCTCTGGGCCAAAGCGCCGGCCTTCTGAGCAGCGCTGAAGCTGATACCCCCCTTTGTACCCATGATGCCGGTGCGTGTACTGTACTGCTCACTCTTGCTATAGGCCGTATCGCTGGCGGCCACCAAGTTGATATCACCGCTGCTGTTGATCAGACCGGCGTGCAGCTCGGCATCATTGGCAGCGGTGACATTACTGGCGCGCACGCGCACATCGTTGCCGGCAACCACGACCACGTCGTTGCCGCCGTCCACATCACTGGCCACTTGCGAAGCCGTGGTTTTCAGCTGGCTCTTGCCACTCTTCGAGAGGCCCAGGAAGCCCGATTTGGTCTTCTTGTTGTACGAGCCATGCTCTTCAGTACCGGACAGAATCGCCACGTCACCGGTGCCACCGACCATCACATCGTGACCGGCCTTGAGCTGGCTGCCGATGACGCTGACGTCACGGCCGCCATCGAGGCTGACGCCGCCATCAGCGGTACTCGATGTGTTGATGGTCAGATCGCTGCCCGCGGTGATGACCGAGGCGACATTGGTACTGTCGTAGCTTTCCTTTTGCTGGCTGCTGCTGCGGCCAAACGACCCTTTTTTCTTCTTGAAGTAGAACGAAGACTTCTCGTCCATGGCCGACGCGATGGTCACGTCCTGGCCGGCGTCGATATCGACCGCTTTGGCCGCAGTGACGTGGCTGGCAACGATGCCCAGGTCGGTACCTGCACTCAGGACAACATCGCCTCCAGCGCTGATATCGCTTGATACTTGAGTCACTTGATCGCGCTGACTAGTTACCTTTTTCGATTTGCTGTACGCATGCTCCTCATCCGCCGCCGAACTCACCGTTAAGTTCTCGGTGGCCGTCATGGCCACATCACCCTTCGCGGCCACCTGACTGGCGATCACATTTATATCCCGGCCGCCCTGCACAGCCACATCGCGGCCCGCGTCTACGGTCGAGCCGAGCTGCGTGATATCACTGCTGGTGTGCTTGCTGTTCAACACCTGGCTGTTGGTGACCTGCGTCGCCGCGATATTCACATCGCGCCCGGCGGTCAGGGTCAGATCACGGCCGCTTTGCAGGGCGCTGCCGACGTTGTTGATGTCTCGCCCAGCGGAAATGCTCAGATCATTGGCCGCCTCGATACGCGAGGCGCTGTCGGCATAGTCCTTGTGCAGTTGGCCGCGGGCGGTGCTGTCCAGCGCGACCACGGTCCGTTCGTTGACCACATCACCGGTGACGGCGGTGACCGCCACGTCGCGCCCAGCAATGATGCCGCCGGCCTTGTTGGTGACGTTGTTGATCGCCAGGGCATCCAGCCGGTCGCCAGCGTCGATCAGGCCGCTGTTGACCAGGTCCTGGCCAGCGGTGGCGCTGAGGTTGCCGGTGGCTTTCAGGGTGCCGGCGTTATCGAGGTTCTGGCCGGCGGTGAGGCTGACGTCGCTACCGGCGATGAGTGCGCCGGTCGGCCCGAGGCGGCCGTCGGCCTGGGCCAGATAGACCACGGGCACCAGGACCTTTTCGCCGTTCACTTCGTGCTCTTCGAGCCAGACGATGTCGTGGGTCAGGGACGCGACTTGGGCGCTGCTGAGGCCGACGCCGATGGACAGGTTGAGGGCGTCCTTTTCGGCGACGGCGTTGTTCATCAGGTATTGGTACATCGCCTCGTTGGAGGTCTGGCCGTCGATAAAGGCTTGGCCAGTGCGGGCGGTGACGGCTTGTTGGATCAGGCGTTGCTCGTAGAGGCCGTCGCCCAGGCGTTTGGCGCTGGTGTCGGGATCGTAGCCGAGGGCCGCGAGCAGGTAGTCCGAGCTCATGAATTGCTTGAGGTCGGTGAGCGCCGGGTTGGTTTCGATCAGGTATTTGCCGGTGCTTGGTTTGGCGGCGGAGCTGGGCAAGCCTTGGACGCGCGCGATGTTCTGCGACGAACTTGAGGCCGTTTGGATGTGGGTAGCGCTGCCCGCGACGGCGGAGCCCTCACGGTCGACAGCCGCAAGTTGATAGCCGCCCACGACGGTGTCATCGGTAGCGCTGATGCGAATGTCGCGGGACTGCAGGCCCGGGATGGCTTGATCACGTTGCGCGGTGGTGATGCTTGCCCCGCCTATGGACCAGTCGTTTGCCGCCGCGCCTGGCTGGGCGCTGGTCTGGCCGCTGAGGCGGAACAGGCCGTTCTGGCCGGTGGGCAGGCTGAAGCCGGGCAACGCGGTGGGGTCGATCTGTTGTTGTGCCAGGTCGGGGGGCAGCTGTGCGTTGACCCTGATGACCACCCGCGCGCCAGCGGCGGCTTGGGTGTTCTGGACTTGATTGGTGCCTGCGCTGTAACCGTAATCCTCGTGGATCACGCTGTTGGTGAGGTTCTGGCTGGCGGTGATTGCCACCTTGCCGCCGGCCTGGATGACGGCGTTACGCACGGTGCCGGTGCTGGCGGCACCGGTGCTGTCTTTGGCGACTTCTACGTCGCTGACCAAGGTGTATTGGGTAATGAGAGTAGGGAGCGCGAGCAGGTTATTGGGGTCGTATTGGGACAGAGTCGCGGTCTCGAAGCCATAGCTGAGTCCGGACTCAGCAATACCATAGACTTCACCATTGAAGGCGGACTTGACTACTTTCCCAGTAACCGAGTCGGTCAACTGGACGCGTTTATACGTATTGCCGTCTCGCCCGCCCTCACGATAGGTCGCGGACTTTGCAATCGCGGTGCGTATTGCTCCTGTATCGTCGATGTAAGGCACCAGCGGGAAATCAGGATTGTCGCGCTGGTTATAAGGCATCACCACATTTGCCATGAGGCGGTTGGCGGTACCATCCGTGATATTACCCGTGGCATAGGTACGGGTACGCTCGATGCTGCCGCCAACCGAACCGACGTTCTGCAGATTATCAGCCTCGATAGTAATATTGCCGCTGGCCGCGATGGTGCTCTTGCTATTAAGGAAAGTACCGCCGTGAAACGAGAAGTCCTTACCAACCGACAGTGTGGAGGCGGCGCTGATATCAGCATCGGCCCCTTCGAATATTTCACGAGCAATGATGGTGAAGTCGTAATAGTCGCCTTTGCAGTCATTGCACCTGACCGCCATGCTCCCCGACGTCAGCGTCCGCTCGCCCGTTCCAGTCCCACCCTCAGTCCTGTTCTCAAACGCATCCGCATCAATCCCGAACGCCCCGGCACTCTCCATCCCACCCGAGATATTCAACACACTCGCCGAGCGCGTCACGCCGTTGTACCCACCAATGCTCACATTACCCAAGCCGTACACATTGGCCGCGTGGTTGGTGAGTGCATTGGCGTGCAACGCCAGGTCGCCACCCGCGAAGATCAACCCGCCCTCGTTGAGCAATGTGGGCGTGCTCAGGCTGACGTTCTGGCCGCCGCCCAGAGTCCCGTAGTTATTGATGGCACCGGCGCTGGCGGTCAAATCACCTCCGGCGGTGATGCGCCCGAGATTGCGCAGGGTCCCGGCTACCGAGAACACACCTTTACCGCCGCCACTCAGTCGCGAGGTAGCGGCGTTGAGGTCGGCCTGATTGGCTACGAACGTCAGGTCGCCGACGCTGGTCAGGCTCCCCGCGCCGCTGTACGTACCCGCGATTTGCAGATCGGCGCTGCCATTGCTGGCGATCAGGCCGTCGTTGTTCCAGTTGCCGCCGCGGCCGACAAAGGTGCGGTTGGTCAACAGTTGGCCGGTGGCAGACTGGTTGAAGGTGCCTATGTTGAGGTTGAGGTCGCCGACTTGCAGCACGCTGGTGTTGGTCCAGCTGTCGCCGCTGATGCTCAGGCTGCCGTTGCTGACCAGGTTGCCGCCCGCGTTCTGCAACAGATTGAGGCCCAGGCCAAAGGTGCCGGTGCCGCTGTGCAGGATGGAACCGCCGACGTTTTGCAGAGCGCCGACGTTGAGCGCCAGGTTGCTGTTGGCCGTCTCCAGGGTGCCGTTGCTGTTGTTCAGCAGGCCGCTGACATTCAACAGCGTGGTACCGCTGGCGCCCAACGCTCGCAGCTTGCCAGTCTGATTATCAATGCTCGCCGCAACAATGCTCAGCGTACTGTCACTTTCAATTACCCCCAGCCGATTGTTCAGCGCCCCGCTCAAACTCAAATCAATCTGCTGCCCGCCAATCTGCCCGTCATTGTCGCCGCTGTTATCAAAGTTGTTGCCGGTAACGCTGACCCGCTGCTTGGCATACAACCCGCCATTACGGTTATCAAAATCACCGGTATTGATCAGCGCATCACCGGATTGCGCCGACACCCGCCCGCCGTAATTGTTGAAACCCGCCAGCGCCCGAATATCCAGGCTCTGCGCCTGAGTGATGCCGCCCTTGTGATCAAGGTCATAACCGTTTTTCAGCACGCCGGTAATGCGCGCCGTAAAAGCTTGCTGCAGGCTGGCCAGCACCCCGCCGCGGTTGTCGACGTTAGTGGCGGTGACGTTCAGCGCTCCGCCCTGCGCGAGAATCTTGCCGCTGAGGCTGTCGATATCGCCGGTAACCGTGAGGTCCAGCGCGCCTTGGCTTTGCAGTGTGCCTTTGCCGTTGGCCAGGCTGGCGGCTTGCAGTTTGAGGTTGGCATTCTTGCTGTAGATCAGGCCGTCATTGGCGTTTTGCAGCGCGCCGCTGGCGGTGATCAGCAACGCGTCGTTGGCGGCCAGCGTGCCGCGGTTGCTGTTGTCCAGCCCGCCGGTAAACAGGGTAATCGCCCGTTGGCTGGTCAGTTCGCCGCCTTGGTTATCGACCTGGGTAGCGCGCTTGAGCAACAGGTTGCCAGCGCTGGCGAGCTTGGCATTGGTGTTGATCAGTTTGCCGAGCAAGTCGAGGGTCACGCCGCCGTTGCTGGCGAGGCTGCCTGCGCTGTTGTCGAAGTCGGTCGCGGCCAGGCTCAAGTCCTGTTGCGCGTTGATCGTGCCAGCGGCGTTGCTCACATTACCGGCGTTGATCAGCAACCCCGCGCCACTGTCGATCAGGCCGTTCTGGCCGTTGTTCAACAGGCCGCTGACGGTCAAGGTCTGCCCTGCTCCACTGGACAGAATCCCGCCTTGGTTGTCGACGCTGGCCGCGCTGACGCTCATTGCTTGCTGGCTGACCAGCGCCCCCGAGTTGCCGTTGAGCAGCGCGCCGGCAAGGCTGACATTTACCTCGGCGTTGCGGCTCGACAGGGTCCCGCTGTTGCGGTTGTCGAGGCTGCCACCACTGACGCTCAGCCCTTGCCAACCGGAGATCAAGCCCAGCGCGTTGAGCACCGAATCGGCACTCACGGTCAGCACCTGATTGCTGATCAACTTGCCGCTGCTGTTATCCAGGGTACGGCCGCTGAGGCTGAAGCTTTGGCTGCTGGAGATTTCGCCATTAGCATTTTTCAGGTCGCGCAGGTGGCTGAGGGTCAGCGGGCTGCGGGTGGTGATGAGGCCGTTGCGGTTATCGAGATCGGCGCCGTTGAAGTCGAGGTTCAATGCGGTGGCGCCGAGCAAGGAGCCACCGGCGTTGTCGATGCCCGTGGCTTTGACGGTGAGCGCTTGGGCGGCGTTGATCAGGCCGTCGCTCTGGTTGCCGAGCAGGCCGGTGACGTTGAGGGTCAGGTCGCTGCGGCTGGTAAGGGTACCGGCGCTGTTGTCGAGGCTGCCAGCAGCGGCATCGACACTGGCGGCGGCGATCATGCCTCTGACGTTGGCCAGCGCGTGCGCCACGCGCACCGTCAGCGCCTGGTTGCTGAGCAGTTTGCCGTTGCCGTTGTCGAGGCTGTCGGCGCTGAAGGTATAGGCCTGGCCGCTGGAGATCTCGCCGTTCTGGTTGTTGACGTCGGCGAGGTTGTTCAGCAGTAACGCGCCGGTGGCGTTGATCAGGCCGCTGCGGTTGTCGAGTTGGCCGTGGTTGAGGTCGAGGGTCAGGTCGGCATTGCTGAACAGTTCGCCGCCTTGTTGATCAAGGCCGATGACGTCAGCGCGCAGCGATTTGTCGGCACCAATGCTACCGCCATCGCGGTTGGTCAACTGCGCTGCGTGCAGTTGCAGGCCATCGGCACTGCTCACCCGGCCGTCATGGCTGTTGTCAAAATCACCGGTGTCGATCGACACCGCACCTTTAGCGCTCACCAGGCCTTTTTGCGTGTTGTCCAAGCGCGTGCTGCTGAGCACCAGCGTGGCATCGGTCACCAGCCGGCCGCCTTGGTTGGTGATCGCGCCGGTGCTGTCGACGGTCAATGCGTCCGCGCTGGACAGGCTGCCGCCATTGTTGGCCAGCGTGCCGGCGCGCACCTGCAGCGTGCCTTCACTGCTGATCAGGCCAAGCGTGTTGAGCAGATCGCCGTCGAGGCGCACATCAATGCCGTGTTGGCTCAGCAAGCTGGCGCCGCTGTTGTCCAGGCGGGTACCCGTCACTGTCAGGCCGGTGCTGCCGGACAACACCCCGGCATTGCGGTTAAGGGTTTGGTCGATAGCCAGCGCCAGGCCTTGCTGGGCGATGATGCGGCCGGCATCGCTGTTGTCGAGCTGTTCGCCGGTCAGGCTGATGTCGCCCTGGCTGGAGATCTCGCCGCCGCGGTTGTCGATGCTGGCGACGTTGAGCACCATCGCGCCGTGGGCGCCGATCAGGCCGGCCTGGGTGTTGTCGAGGCTCGTACCGGTGAGGCTCAGGGTGGTCAAGGCGATCAGCTGACCACCGGGCTGCTGTAGCGCGCCGATGGTTGCAGACAGACTTTTTTGGCTGGCGATCTGGCCGTTGCTGTTGTCGACGCGGGCGGCCTGGAGGCGCAGGTCGCCGTCGGCGATCAGGGTGGCAGTGCGGTTGATCAGGGTGCCGGCGACATCCAGGTCAAGGTCGCTGCGGCTGCTGAGTTCACCCTCGGTGTTGTCCAGGCTGGCGGCCTTGGCATCCAGCACCGCCGCCGAGATCACCCCTTTGACGTTGCTGAGTGCCCGGGCGACTCGCACCACGAGCGCTTGATTGCTCAGCAGCTTGCCAGCGCTGTTATCCAGGCTGTCGGCATTGAACTGGAACGCCGACGCACTGGAGATTTCGCCGTTCTGGTTGTTGACCGCTGCCAGGTTGTTGAGCAGCAAGGCGCCAGGCGCGTTGATCAGGCCGTTCTGGTTGTCGAGCTGGCCATGGTTGAGGTCGAGCGTCAGGCGGGTATTGCTGAACAGTTGACCGCCGCGCTGATCGAGGCCGGTCACGCTGGCCTGGAGTGCCTTGGCGGCGGCGATGCGGCCTTGATCCTGATTGGTGACCTGGCCGGCAGTGAGGTCGAGGCGATCGCTGCTGGTCAGCTTGCCGCTGTGGCTGTTATCGAAGGCCCCGGTGGTGACGGCGGTCGCGCCCTTGCCGGAGATCATGCCGCTGTTGCGGTTGTCGAGGCTGGCGCTGCTGAGGGTCAGGCCGCTGTCGGTGCTGATCGAGCCTTGCTGGTTGTTCACATCGCCATCGCTGGCGACGCTGAGTGCGCCGGCACTGGAGAGTTTGCCGGCGGCGTTGTTCACGTGACTGGCAGCGGCGTTCAGCGCGCCTTCGCTGCTGATCAGGCCGTTGCCGTTGTCCAGCGCGCCGGTCAGGTGGACGACCACATCGGTCTGTCCGCTCAGTGTGCCGTGGCTGTTGTCCAGCTGCCCGCCGTCTAGGCGCAACGCGGTGCCGGCGTAGATCAAACCGTTGTTCTGGTTGATCACACGGGCGATGTCGAGGGCCAGCACGGTGCCAGAAAGCAGCTTGCCGGCATCGCTGTTGGTCAATTGGCTGGCTTTGACTGTCCCGCCCGCCTGGCTGGAGATTTCCCCGGCGCGGTTATCGATGCCGTTAGTGATAGCCAGGCTCAGCGCTTTTGTCGCGCCTACCAGGCCGCCAGTGCGGTTATCGAGGTCGCTGGCTTTGAGCGTCAGGTTGCCCTGGGCGGTGACTCGGCCTTGCTGGTTGTTCAGCGCGGCGACGGTGGCGTTGAGGTCGGCCTGGCTCGCAATCACGCCGTTGGCGTTATTGAGGTCGCCAGCGTCCAGTTGCAGGGCGTTGCCGCTCAACGTGCCGTTCTGGTTATTCAAGGCAGCACCAGCGCTTGCGTTCAGCGTGCGCCCGGCGTTCAGCTGGTGGCCGCTGTTGTCCAGCGCCTGGGTGACCGTCGCAGTCAGGTCCCGACTGGCCACCACACTCCCGGCGTTGCGCAGATTCTGCGCCCTGAGCACCACATCGCCGTTGGTATTGCGGCTGTTGTCGGCATTGACACCGGCTTCGACGATAGCGTTGTTAGTCAGCTGCCCGCCACTGCTGAGGCTGATGCGATCGCGCGCCGCCACGTTCTGCTGCACCGCCAGCGCGCCGGCCGTTTGCACCTCGACGCTCTGCCCATAGATCGCCCCCTGGGCCTCCAGGCTTGCCGCTTGCACCTTGACGGCGCCATTGGCCGAGGCCTGGGCCATGCTCAGGTGGCCGCTGGCGTCGATCTGAATGTCCTCGGCGCTGGCCGCCAGATTGCCGGCCAGACGCACGCCCACGCCCTTCTCGGTGCCCACCAGTTTGATCGCACCGGCGTACATGCCGCCCAGCGCTGAACTGTCGATGGCCAGTTGTGGCGCGTCGCTGCCGTCGTCGGCCAGCGCGGTGGGGTTGAGGGTCTGCGCGTTGACGTCGTTGCGCCCGGTGACGAGGGTGAGGCTCTTGGCGTGCAGCTCGGCGTTGATTTTGGCGCTGCGGGTGATGATCTCGAACTGATCGACGTTGTCGGCGTTGAGCCCGGCGCCTTCGACCGTGACGCTGCCGTTCTGCACGTTGAAGTGGTCCAGCGCGCCGTTGCTCAGCACCGGCTTGCCGGTGGTCAGGGTCACGCGCGGGGTGTTGATGAAGCCGCAGCCGTTGCAGGTGACGCCGTAAGGGTTGGCGACGATGACGCGCGCCGCCTGACCGGCGACTTCGGTGTAGCCATTGAGCTGGCTGGCGTTGGCACCGGTCACTTCGTTGAGGATGGTGCTGGCGGCCTGCCCCTTGAAGTTGGGGTTGCCGACGATGATGCCGCCCAGTTGGGTGCTCTGGGTACGGCCGCTGGCGTTGTTGAGGATCACCCCCTGACTGCCGACGTTGTACTGCTGGTATTGGTTATGCGACAGGCCGCTGGCGTTGGGCGCGGCGATGTTGACGATCGGCACACCGTTGCCGGCCTGGCCCAGGGTCGTGTTGGGGGTGGCGACGACGATGCCCTCGGCCTGCGCCCACAGCGGTTGCCAGAACATGGCGTTGGCCAGCAAGAACGCCAGCCCGCGCTTGGGCAGGCCCCAGAAGCGCTCGCGCTCGATCAGGGCGGCCGAGGGCTGGCGGGCGAGCAGGTCGAATTGGTTAACGTCCATGTTGAAAGTTTCCGAACAGCGTTAAAGGAAGAAATCGAGGCGAAAGTAGATCGGCGATTCGCGCTCGATCAGTCCCGCAGGGCGTTCCAGGGAGTGGGCGTAGGTCGCGCTGACGGCAACGTGCTGGCCGCGCGCGAACAGCTCGAAGGCGTTGCTCGACAGGCGCCCATGCTGGTCGCCGTTGTAGCGGTCGTGGCGGATCACGCCCTGGTCGTAGCCGATGGAGGCGCCGTATTCGCTGAAGGCCGGGCGCAGCCAGTCGAGGTTGACCGGGCGGGTCAGGCGCAGGTCGTTGCGCCAGTAACCGCCGCTGTCGCCACTGAGGAATTGATCCTTGTAGCCGCGCACCGAGGACGAGCCGCCGAGGCTGGTGCGCTGGGCACTGAACAGCACGTCTTCGCTGCGCTGCCCGGTGGCCAGGCTGCTGAAGCTGAGGCGCTCGCCCCAGAGGGTGAACGGCTGCAGGTAGCTGAGGGTGCCAGTGTATTTGCGGTAGCGCGAATCGGGCGCGCCGGGGCCGGAATGATCCTCGCTCTGTGCGCCGAAGCCGCCGACGCCTTGCTGCATGCCGAGGTCGAGGTTGACGAAGGCCGAGCCGATGCGCCGGCCGTGGTTGAAACCGTACTGCACTTCGCTGAGGCTGGGGCTGCTGCCGCTGAGCAGGCTGTCTTCGACGTAATTGCGGGTGCGCATGTGGGAGAAGCCGACACTCAGGGAGGTCTTGCTCACCGCGTCGCGATGGATCACCCGTTCGGCATGCAGGGTGTGAGTTTCGCTGTCCCCGCTTTGCTCGAACGAGTAGCCGTTGGCTTGCGCAACGGAGCGGTAGTCGCTCTGGCTGTAGCTGTAGTTGAAGGTCCACCAGCCCAGCGGCAGGCTGTAGTTGAGCATGGCGTTTTTCGACAGTTGCTGATGATCGCTGACCGCATCGTGGCCGCCACGCAGGGCCAGCTGATCCATCAGCCCCAAGGGGCTGTCCCATTCGAAACCGGTGTTCCACTGCTGCTCGCCGGTGCTCTTCTGGCCGTCGTTGTTGCGTGACAGGTTGGCGCGCCAGGGCTTTTGCTCGGTGTTTTTGACCAGTACGTCGCTGCCGCCGACCTCGGTGCCGGGCGCCAGCTCCATCTGCGCCTGGTTGGAGGGCAAGCGGTTGACCTGATCCAGCAGTTGTTCGACTTCGCGCAGATTGAGGCGTTGGCCCTCGTGGCCGGGGAACGCCATGGTCAGCTCGCGCGGCGACAGGCCACTGCCCGCCTCGCTGCGCAGGTGTTCGAGCTTGCCTTCGACGATCAGGACTTGCAGGTGCCCGGTGGCGAGGTCCTGCTGCGGCAGGTAGGCGCGGGAGGTGACCAGGCCTTTGTCGATGTACAGGTTGGTAATGACCTTGAGCAGCTCGTTGAGCTGGGCGACGCCCAGGCACTGGCCGATGTAGGGCTTGGTGAGCGTCTCGCGCTCACCGGCAGACAGCGCGTCGGCGCCCTTGAGTTCGATGCTTTGGATGGTGAAGCAGCGGCTGCTGGCCGGTGCTGCGGGGGCGACCGGGGCGGTGGTTTTACCGGGCAGGTCACGCAGCTCTTCGAGGCGCCGCTGTTGATCTTGCAGCAGACGGTCCTGACGGTCGCGGATCAGGTCCTGGTCGCCAGGGGTGGGCGCGGCATCGACGGTAAAGGGGGCAGCGGACAGCACAAGCAGCAATGCAATCCTGGCAGAGGCAAAATCCACGAGACGTCCTTGAGTGGCTCTTTAATATCACGGCGGCGATATTAGTGAGCCACAATTCTGGCGTCAACGTTTTGTATCAAATCATGTCGAAAACGTTACTTGACGCCGACGAATGGTCAAGAGGCGTCTAGCACGCACTGTACCGAGCCCGCATACCCCACATTGGCCCGCCAGGACAGCGCAATTCCCCCGAACGATTGTCGGAACAAGCCCCCTCGCTACTGCGCAGACCGTTGCTGCACGCACAACACCGCCTGCCGCGTCAGCTGGTCCAAATGCCGGTTGCGTTGCTTCTCGGCATCGGCCATGGCGCGCTTGCCGTGCTGCTTGAGCAGGTAGGCATGAATCTGCTGGACCTCGACGCTGCGGTAGATCGGCGCGATGTCCAGCTGCGGGATCAGCCCGTGGGTCGCGTGGTCGCGGGTGTTCATCAGCACTTGCGGGCCGCGCGCGCCGAGCACCTCGAAGCCCAATGCTTCAAACGTCAGGACTTTGCCCGGATGGCAGGCCAGTTCGGCATGGGGATAGCGGGCGGTCATGGCCGCGAGCAGGCGGCGCGCGATACCGCGGCGGCGATGGCCCTTGCTCACGGCCAGGTAGGCCAGCGCGCAGGCATCGGCGTCGTCCTTGACCGGCAGGTACAGGGCGAAGCCGAGCACGGTGTCCGGGTCGTCGGGGTCGCAGGCGGTGATCAGCTCGGCGGGGATGCCCTTGGCGCCATCCATGCCGTCGAGGTACAGGTGGACCTCGAAGCCCACACCGTATTGATAAAGGTTGTACAGCGGGTTGCTTGGCGCGATGGCGACGCTGCTGATGTCGGTGAGGTTGTCGACCACCAACTGCAGGATCTGGCTTTTTATCGGTTCGGCCGGGGTGGTGCGGTAATGGTTGAGGCTGTACATCAGGGGGACGGCTCCGGGGTCAAGTCAGGCTCGGGCATGATAACCCGATCGGAGCGTATCCCCTGCCAGCAACTGTAGCGAGGGCGCTTGCCCCCGAAAAAACCGATCAGTCAGCCCTTGCTGCACCGGCTCGGCCAATCGGGGGCAAGCCCCCTCGCTACATGGGGTGGCATCAGCTCTTCTTGGCGTGCTCTGCAGTCAATTTGTAGAACGTCGCCGCGCCGCCTTCAGTGGCGTAGCCGGTGTTGTCCTGGGTATACACGCCGGCCTTGAAATACAGGGCTTTGGGTGCCCAGGTGCTATCGACCTTGGTGCTCCACTGGTAATTGAAGGCGTTGACCGTCAGGTTGCCCGCAGGCGTCAGGTGGATGGTGTAGGTGAAGCGCTGGTTCATCGGCACCATCTGCGCGACGGTAATCACTTCAGGCTCCGCGTCTGGGGTGACACGGTACTTGACCACCAGGTTGCCCAGGCGCTTGGCATCCTTGTACTGGTATTCAAGTTTGAGCATCGGCTCGGTGCTGCCGAAGCAGTGGATCTGGCCGATGACGATCTTGCCGGTCGAAGGCACCTGATTGACGGCTACCGCAGCGCGCAGCATGTTGTCGGCGGCGCCGTATTGCCAGTTGTTGACGCTGCCATCGGCTTTGGTTTCACGCAGTTCGGTACGTGGGTACACAGCGTTGGCGGTCTTGCTGCCGGTCACCGGTGCCCAGAAGAACAACGTGTCGCCCGACTTGAAGTAACCGTCGGTGTAACCACTGACCAGCTGCGGGGTATTGATGGTCACCGAGGGGGTGCCGACGGGGATGCTCAGGTTCCAGGTATCGAGAGTGATCATGCTTGACTCCAAAGGGGGCGCGATTAGCCGTTGCACGGTCAGGCTGAGGTGCCCACCGCTTGGTCAATGCTGTTATCGGCGCTCCTGACTGGAGCTGAAACGGTACGGCCATAAAGATGACGCCGTTAATTTGGCGAATCCTGTAAGGGCCATTATTGCGCTATCAAGGGCCTATTCCGGGCTTGAAAAGCCAACTCAATCCCGCCGCGCCTTTGCAGGCAGCGGTACCGCCAAGCTTTTGGCTGAAACCCGTCAAGGTAGATGAAAAATAATTCAGTCGGCTGCGCCAGTTCCCGACCAATGGCACTCACGTGGCAGCGGTTGCAACGTATTTTCCGGCAATTTCCCGCAGGGCCTTCAGCTTGCGGAGTACTTTCCGATACCTTGTAGATAACCGCCAAAAACCACTGGCATCGCCGCCGAGACCGAACATGTTGATCGCGCCCCATCCGACCAATGAAGAAGCCCGCTTGCGCCTGCTGCGCAGCCTCGGGGTGCTGGATACGCCGCCGGAAGAAGACTTCGATCGCATTACCCGGGTTTGCGCCGAACTGCTGCAGGTGCCCATCACATTGGTGTCGCTGGTGGACGAGAATCGCCAGTGGTTCAAGTCCAAGATCGGCCTGAAGGTGTGCGAAACCTCGCGGGACGTGGCGTTCTGCGCCCACGCCCTGCATGTCCAGGACATCCTGCTGATCAAAGACGCCACCCAGGACCCGCGCTTCAGCGACAACCCGCTGGTGGTCGGTTCCCCGCATATCCGCTTTTATGCCGGGGTACCGCTGCGCAGTGACGACGGCCTGGTGCTGGGCACCTTGTGTGCGATCGACACCCGCCCTCGCGACCTGACGGCCAAGGCCCTGGCCGCGTTCAAGGACCTGGCCAGGGTGGTGGAACGCGACCTGTTGCACCGCAGCGCAGCCCTGGATATGCGCGCGGCCTGGGAGGGCGACCGCCAGGCCAAGGTGCTCAGCGAGGCGCGCTTCGCCCTGGTGTTCCAGCAGACGCCCAGCGGCAAGGCGATCGTCGATCTGCAGGGGCGCTTCAATGCAGTCAACCCCAAGCTGTGCGCCATCACTGGTTACTCGGAAGACGAGCTGCTCAAGCTCACCTTCGCCGCAATCACCCACCCGGACGACCTCGAAAAAGACCTGCTTCACGTGGCCGATCTATTGTTCGGCCGAAACACCACCTATGCCATGGAAAAGCGCTATATCCGCCGTGATGGCTCACTGGTCTGGGTCGAGATCAACGTCTCGCTGGTGCGTACCGAGCAAGGCGAGCCTGACCACTTCATCGCGGTCATCCTCGACATCACCGATCGCAAACGTGGCGAAGAAGTCCTGCACAACTACCAGGAGGAGCTGGAAAGCAAGGTTGTCGAGCGCACCCGCGAACTCACCGCCAGCCGCGAAACCCTCCAGGCGATCGCCGATAACATGCCGATCCTGATCGCCCACGTCGACCGCGACCTGCGCTACCTGTTCAACAACGGCGTGTATCGCCAGGTATTCGGTATCGATCCGGCGACGCTGCGTGGCAAGTACGTCAAGGAGGTGCTGGATCCGGAACTGTTCAGCGAGCTGCTGCCGAACTTCCAGCGCGCCCTGGCCGGCGAGCGGGTGGTCCATGACGGCCTTATCTACAACCTTGAGCAGGGTCGAATCTGGACCGCGACCTACGTGCCAGATGTGCGCAACGGTGAAGTGGTGGGCTTTTACGTGATGTCGCAGGACGTCACCGACCGCACGCGCGTGGAGCGCAACCTGCGCGACAAGGCCATGCTCGACCCGCTCACTGAACTGCCCAATCGACGTGCCTTGCATGAGCACCTGGAGCACGCGATCGGCAACGCTGTCCGTTCGCCCGAACCGTTCGCGCTGTTCTTTCTCGATCTCGATGGCTTCAAGGCGGTTAACGACCAGCACGGCCACGACGCCGGTGACGAGCTGCTCAAGCAGGTCGCCACGCGCCTCGAGCAGACGGTGCGTAAAGGCGATTTCGTCTGCCGTCTGGCGGGCGACGAGTTCGTGGTGGTGGCCCACGGGGTGCCGAATCCGGAGATTGCCGGGCGCATCGCCGAAAACCTGTGCGAGGCAATCGCGACACCTTTCGCGTTGAGCCTGGGCGCCGTGAAGATCGGCACCAGCCTGGGCATCGCCCTGAGCCCTCCAACCGGGGGCGTTGCCGCGGCATCCTTGCTCACCCAGGCCGATAACGCGATGTACGAAGCCAAGCGTCGGGGGCGCAATGGCTATCGGTTTGCCAGCGGGGATTAAGGCGAGCCAGTGTAGTTTATTCATAGCGGCCATTCCCGTGACAAACGCCGAGCCTCTGCGTCGAGCTTTTCGCAACTTTATCGTGTCAGCCCCCTCGAACACTGGGCACCCTTTATTCATCGAGGAGACTCCCATGGCATCCGCCCCCCTGATTACCCTCAACGACGGCGTGAAGATCCCCCAGCTCGGCCTTGGCGTCTGGCAGCTCGACGACGATCAGGCTTATGCGTCGTCCACCGCCGCGCTCAAGGCGGGTTATCGGCACATCGACACCGCGAAAATCTACGGCAACGAAGCCGGCGTCGGCCGCGCGGTGGCTGAAAGCGGCCTGCCCCGCGAGCAGATCTTTATCACCACCAAGCTGTGGAACGAGGATCAGGGCTACGACAACACCCTGCGCGCCTTCGACGCCAGCCTTGAGCGCCTGGGCCTCGAGACCCTGGACCTGTACCTGGTCCACTGGGCCATCCCGAAAAAAGGCACCTACCGCGACACCTGGAAGGCCTTTGTGCGGCTGCAGGAAGAAGGCCGCGTACGCTCGATCGGCGTGTCCAACTTCAATGTCGATCACCTGGAACACATCATCGAAGACACTGGCGTCACGCCCTCGGTGAACCAGATCGAGACTCACCCCGACTTCGCCCAGACCGACCTGCACGCCTGGTGCCGCGCCAAGGGCATCGTCAGTGAATCCTGGAGCCCGTTGGGTCAAGGCGGCGAGCTGCTCAAGCTGCCGCTGTTCGCCGACATCGCCAAGCGCCACGGCAAGACACCCGCCCACGTTGTTCTGCGCTGGCACTTGCAGCATGGCCATGTGGTAATCCCGCGGTCGTCGAATGCCGAGCGCATCGCGGCCAATATCGACGTGTTCGATTTCGAGCTCAGCAGCGAAGAGCTCAAGGCCATCGACGGTATTCGCCAGACCGGCCGCCTGGGGCCTGATCCAGAAACCATCGAAATGGGCCTGTAAGCTTTATCCCCTTTTTTTGCACCCCGCGGCGCGGTGGGCCTGCAACGGCCACCCTCGTCGCCACGGAGGTTTTGTGTATGTCTGAATCAGCATTGGTCGTCGGCGTCACCGGCATCGTCGGCAGCGCCATTTCCCGTTTGTTGCTCGATCGCGGCTGGCAGGTGGCCGGGCTTTCGCGCACGCCCACCGAGCAGCAAGGTGTGACCCCGGTGGTCGCCGACCTCAACGATCCCGAAGCCCTCAAATCCGCACTCAAGGGCCTGGCGCCGACTTACGTGTACCTGGCGACCTGGTCGCGCCAGGCTACCGAAGCCGAGAATATCCGCGTCAACGCCGCTCACATACGCAATGTGCTGGACGCCCTGGCGGTGGACGGCTCGGTGCGCCACGTAGCGCTGGTGACCGGTCTCAAGCACTACCTTGGCCCGTTCGAGGCCTACGGCAAAGGCGCCCTGCCGCAGACGCCGTTTCGCGAAGAACAGGGCCGCCTCGACGTCGAGAATTTCTACTACGCCCAGGAGGACGAAGTCTTCGCCGCGGCCGCGCGTGACGGTTTTACCTGGAGCGTGCATCGGCCCCACACCATCATCGGCGTGGCGGTAGGCAATGCCATGAACATGGCCACGACGCTGGCCGTGCATGCCTCGATCTGCAAGCACACCGGCCGGCCGTTCGTGTTCCCCGGATCTGCAGCGCAGTGGAACAGCCTGACCGACATGGCCGATGCCCGGCAGCTCGCCCGGCAACTGCTATGGGCGGCAACGACTCCGGCCGCCGCCAATCAGGCCTTCAACATCGTCAACGGCGACGTGTTCCGCTGGCAATGGATGTGGGGCCGGATCGCGCAGTGGTTCGATATTCACCCGGCGGCCCTGCCTAGCGAAACCCAACCGTTGGAGCAGCAGATGGCCAACGACGCCGAGGTGTGGAAGACCATGGCCAGCCAGTACGGACTGCAGGAAGCGGATATCACTCGTTTGATCTCGCCTTGGCACACCGACGCCGACCTCGGCCGGCCGATCGAAGTGGTCACTGACATGTCCAAGAGCCGCAAGCTGGGCTTTCTGGATTACCAGGCCACCGATGATGCCTTCTTCGATGTCTTCACTCAGTTGCGTGAGGCGCGGTTGATTCCCTGACCCACTGTGTCGCGAGGGCGCTTGCCCCGATGGCGCCGGCAGGAGTGCCGACTTCGGGGGCAAGGCCCCGCGCTACAAGGGTGACCTTACAACGCGTGGACGCGCACATCGGTGATGCCCATCACCGCAGCCTGGGCCAGCACCTGCTCGGCGCTGGCTTCGGCGTTGGGCATCAACAGGCTGTTCTCGCCGTCACCAAAATGCAGCATCAACAGATGCAAGGCCGCCTCCGCTGTGGTCATCGAGGTCGCCTCCCATTGCACGTCGTGGTGATGGGGCTCGTGCTTGAGCAGGTAGTCGATACGCAACACCCGCACCGCTTCGCTGCTGATCGGCTGCTTCTCGCCGGTACGCTCGGCGCTGTCTGCCGGACCGATCACCGGGTACAGGTCGTCTGCCAGCGGCACTGCCGAATCGGCTGACTGGATACCGCTTTTGTAGTGGGGATTGATGTCCATACACACCTCGCTTGCCGGCCGCACGTATCGGGCCTGTTCGCTTTGGAGCCAGCCGAATCGTCAGGGTGCCCGGCAATGGGATGAGTGGTCATGGGGGAACCGTCGAGCAGACCGATGGAATCCTCGCGCCGCCAGCCAGTCACAGCTGTCATGCAACCTGCAGTCGCCGCTGCTTGATGGCACACGGCGCTGGCAGGCATTGCATGTATTCAATCACTGCATCAGAGGTAGACATGACCATTGATAAAGAGCTTGAGAAAGAAGTGCTCACTCGACTCCTGCACGCTCATCCACAAGGCCTGGGCAAGGAGATCCTCGACAATTATCGCGGCGAGACGGCGGTGTTCGAAACCCTCGACGCCCTGCAGAACCGCGGTCTGATCCAGCACGGGCATGTCAGCGCTAAGGAAAGCGGCGCGCCAACGGTCAACTATCCCATCAAGCTCTCGGCGGCGGGGGTCAATGCCGCGCAGACGATGTAGTCAAGGGTGCCCGGCCCCTGCGCCGGGCACCATAGCGCCCCCTCGCTACCTGAAGTTTTCGCCCTCAGCCGCGCAACAAACCGCCTTTAACCCCGCAACATGAAATTTCTCTCAGCTTTGTCTCTTAACTCTTTGTTACCGCTAATATTCAAAGCTCGAAATAATGCTTATGGAAGGTTTCTCCATGCACCGGCGCCGATTGCTGACTTTCCTGCTTGCGGGTGTCACCCTGCCCGCTCCTTTTCTTGCCCAGGCCGCGCAAACCGTGTTGGCGGCCCGCGGCTGGCGACACGACGGCAAGATGCGCCTGGTGCTGGACCTCAGCGGCGACGTGCGCTATCAAACTTTCGACCTGGATGCCCCGCCGCGGATGATCATCGATCTGCATGGCACCCGCCTGGCCAAGGCGCTCAACGATGCCTCGCTGGTCGGTGCGCCCCTCAAGGCCATCCGCAGCAGCGACCGCGGTAACGGCGATACGCGGCTGGTGCTGGAGTTCGTCGAGCCGGTGGACAGCAGCAGCTTTGTGCTGCCGCCTTCCGGCGAAGCGGGCCACCGCCTGGTGCTGGACTTCAAGCCCAAGTCCGCGCCGGCTACCGTCGCGGCCGTGACCGAGCCGGCCGCCCCAGCCGTGGTCGCGCAGACCACGCAGCCCGAGATCAACCGCCGGCCCGGCCAGCGGGACATCATCGTGGTGGTCGACGCCGGCCATGGCGGCAAGGACCCCGGCGCGCTAGGGGCCAACGGCGAGCAGGAAAAACACGTAGCGCTGTCGATCGCGCAGATGCTGGCCGCGCGCATCAACCGTCAGAAAGGCTACAAGGCCCGCCTGGTGCGCAACGACGATATCTTCATCCCGCTGCGCAAGCGCGTCGACGTGGCCCGCAAATACAACGCCGACATGTTCGTGTCGGTGCATGCCGACGCCGCGCCACGCCGCACCGCCTCGGGTGCTTCGGTGTTCGCGTTGTCGGAACACGGCGCTACCTCGACCATGGCGCGCTGGATGGCCGACCAGGAGAACAGCGCCGATCTGATCGGCAGCAAACAGCTGCTCAATCTCAAGGACAAGGACCCGATGGTCGCCAACGTGATCCTCGACATGTCGCTCAACTCCACCATCAGCGCCAGCCTCGACCTGGGCGGCATCGTGCTCGACAGCGTCGGCAAGGTCGCCGGGGTGCATGGCGAGCGCGTCGAGCAGGCAGGCTTTGCGGTGCTCAAATCGCCGGACATCCCTTCGATTCTGGTAGAGACCGGCTTTATCTCCAATGCCCGCGACTGCCAACGGCTGATGGACATGCGCCACCGGCAGAGCGTCGCCACGGCGATCTTCGACGGCGTGAGCGGCTACTTCGGGCGCAATCCGCCGGCCGGTACCTACCTGGCCGAGGCCAAGGGCAATAGTCTGGCCTGAGGTTCGACGATAGCCGCACCGGCCTCTTCGCCGCCGAACAGATCGAGCCGCGAGGAGGTGCTCGAACATACCGTATTTCTTCGAACCAACGCCGCGCCCCTCATGTCTACCGATTTATACCGGCCGAGCACACGGTATAAACGCTTTGGCGCGCTGCACGTTTACCGATTGATAGGGGCAAAAATACCCTGTTAGCATCGATAGCCACCGCGCAGCCATCCAATAACGAACAGGGAGTCAGTCATGACGGCACCGGTTTCATCGCTTCTGGGTAATGCCCCCAGCCTGCTGGACGCGCAAGTGACCAGTGAGGTGCGCAATCATATCGGCTATCTGACGCTCAATCGGCCGCAGGGGCTCAACACCCTGACGTTGGCGATGGTGCGCAGTCTGCAGGGCATTCTCGACGCATGGGCCCTCGATAGTCATATTCAGGCGGTGGTGCTCCGGGGCTCAGGCGACAAGGCGTTCTGCGCTGGCGGCGACATCCGTGCGCTGTACGACAGCCACCTGCAGGGCGACACCCAGCACGTGAGTTTTTTCCAGGAAGAATACGCCCTCGACCTGACCCTGCATCACTATCGCAAACCGGTGCTGTGCGTGATGCATGGCTACACCTTGGGGGGTGGCATGGGCCTGGCCCAAGGGTGCGATCTGCGCATCGTCACCGACAGCAGTCGGCTGGGCATGCCAGAGGTCGCCATAGGCTACTTCCCGGATGTGGGCGCCAGTTATTTCCTGCCGCGTATCTGCGGCGAGCTGGGCATCTATCTGGGCGTCACCGGCGTGCAGATCGAAGCTGCGGACGCCTTGTACTGCGGGCTGGCCGACTGGTACTTGCCGCAGCATCAACTGGAAATGCTGGAGGACCGACTGGACCGCATCAGTTGGTCCGACATGCCGCTCAAGGACCTGCAGAACGTGCTGAGCAAGCTCGGCGTGCAAACTCTGCCCGATGCGCCACTGGATCGTCTGCGGCCCGCCATCGACCACTTCTTTTCGCAGCCGAATGTCGGCAGCATGATCGAGCAGCTGCATCAAGTGACGGTTGCCAATAGCCACAAATGGGCCGATGGCATCGCCTCGCTGATGGAAACTCGCTCCCCTTTGGCGATGGCGGTGACCCTGGAGATGCTGCGCCGCGGGCGCGGGCTGTCGATCGAGGGCTGCTTCGATATGGAGCAGCACCTGGGCCAGCAGTGGTTTGACCACGGCGACCTGGTCGAAGGGATTCGCGCGCTGCTGGTGGACAAGGACAAGCTGCCGAGGTGGCGTCATCGGGGGATGGCGGAGCTGAAGGCGGATCAGGTGCAGCGTTTTTTTGCGGGGTTGTGACCGCCGCGCAACACCGCAGCGACCGCTTCGTGGACCGAGCCCAGTCCCATAGGGAGTAATGCGGGCCCACGCAGCGGCGTTTTTGCGGTTACTTGATCAACGGCACGCCACTGAGTTCTTGTAGCGCTTCAAAGCTGATATCCGCGACGATCTCGCGCACCTTCAGGCCATCCGAGGTCACGTCCAGAATCGCCAGATCGGTATAGATACGACTCACGCAGCTGATTCCGGTCAGGGGATAGGTACACTCGGGCACCAGCTTGCTTTCGCCGGTCTTGGTCAGGTGGTCCATCATCACGAACACCTGGCGCGCGCCGGTGGCCAGGTCCATCGCCCCGCCCACTGCCGGGATCGAGCCTTCGGCACCGGTGTGCCAGTTGGCCAGATCACCTTTGACCGACACCTGAAAAGCGCCCAGCACGGCGATGTCGATATGGCCGCCGCGCATCATCGAGAACGAGTCGGCGTGGTGGAAAAACGCACCTCCGGTCAGCAGCGTCACGTGCTGTTTGCCGGCGTTGATCAGGTCGTCGTCCTCTTGCCCTTCGGCCGGGCTGGGGCCCATGCCCAGCACGCCGTTTTCACTGTGCAGGAACACTTCCTTGTCGCCCAGGTAGTTGGCCACCAGCGTCGGTACACCGATACCGAGGTTGACGTAGGCGCCTTCAAGGATGTCTTCGGCCACTCGCTGGGCCATTTCGTTACGCGAGAGTTTCTTGGTGACAGTCATGGCAGGCCTCAGACAGCGTTGGCGGACGAAGAAGTGGGGTAGCTCTGCACCGCTACCACACGCTGGACAAAGATGCCCGGAGTGATGATGTGCTCCGGATCCAGCTCACCCAGTTCGACGATTTCGTTGACCTGGGCGATCGCGGTCTTCGCCGCCATGGCCATGATCGGGCCGAAATTGCGTGCTGCCTTGCGGTACACCAGGTTGCCCCAACGGTCGCCCTTGTAGGCCTTGATCAGCGCCACATCGGCGTGCAACGGCATTTCCAGCACATAGTTGCGACCATCGATCACGCGGGTCTCCTTGCCTTCAGCCAGCAGGGTGCCGAAGCCGGTGGGCGAAAAGAACGCACCAATGCCCGAACCGGCGGCGCGGATGCGCTCGGCCAGGTTGCCCTGCGGCACGACTTCGAGTTCTACCTTGCCGGCACGGTACAGTTCGTCGAAGACATAGGAGTCGGATTGGCGCGGGAACGAGCAGATGACCTTGCGTACGCTGCCGGCCTTGAGCAGCGCGGCCAGCCCCAGGTCGCCGTTGCCGGCATTGTTGCTGATGATGGTCAAGTCGCGCGCGCCGCTGGCGATGACGCCATCGACCAGCTCCGAAGGCATCCCGGCGGTGCCGAAGCCACCCACCATGATGACCGAACCGTCGGCGATCCCTTCCACCGCGGCAGCGACGGACTCAAAGGTTTTATTGATCAAAGCGAGCTCCTGGTTTTCCTGGAGTATGAATGGATCGAGGCGCAGGCCATGAACAAGACTCGGCCACGTCTTCAGCTCTTGTTATCAGCGTAGCCGAGCGGGTGTCGGCAGCGACGGCAGGCGGCCGGGTGGGCGCGCTTGTCGTCTTGCCCCATAGCGTGCCGCAAGTTGAGGCCGGAGGAAAATATCTACGGCGAAATCGGTGCGATTATCGGACCGCCGTTCGCTGACCGGCGGGTAGTCAAGCGAGCGCGCAGTGCAGGTGCTAACCGCTATCAGCTCATCGGTTTGCGCATCTGCACCGTGACCCAATAGCGGGTGCGCGATTGCACCTCGATAGGCAGGCTGGCGCTGAGCAGACGCAGGATGCGATCGGTATCGTCCAGCCGGAAGATGCCGGTGACCCGCAGCGCCGCGACAGGCGGTGACCAGCGTAGTACGCCGGGACGATAGCGGTTCAGTTCCTCAAGGAAATCCCCGAGTGGCTGGTCCATGGCTGTCAGCACGCCGTCGCGCCAGCCCAGTTGCAGGCCATCGAAGGCGCTCAGCGGGCCGACGCCCTGAGGCAGCAGGCGCACTTGCTCACCGGCCTGGAGCAGCATCGATGCGCCGTGCAAGGGCATTAATTGCGCGCTGCCGCGCACCACCGCGACCTCGCAGCCGTGCGCCAGCTGGCGCACGCAGATATCACCCTGACCGACCCGCACCTGACCGGCCGAGGTGAGCACGGTGTTGGTCTGCGGGCCCGGGACGCTGAGCGCTACTTCGCCTTCAAGGAGGCGGATCGAGCGCGCCGCGAGGTCGAGATCGACCGCCGTGGCAGTGTTGAGCTGCAGGCTGGCGCCATCGAGCAAGGCAATGGAGCGCCGCTCGCCGGTGGCGGTGCGCACATCGGCAGTCCAGCTGTCCCACGGCATCTGCCGCGCTACCAGCCAGGCGCTGGGCACCACAGCGGCCACCGCCAAAGTGCGCTTGAGCAGTTGGCGGCGGTCGAGCGCCGGCCGATCGAGGCTGGCCAACGCCAGGGCCGGCGGCAATCCGGCGAAGCGCTCGCGCAATTGCTGGGCTTTTTGCCAGGCGTGTTCGTGGCGGGTGTCGCTGTCACGCCAATGCTGCAACCGCGCGTGATCGCCCGCATTGGCCCCACCCGATTCCAGCAATGCCAGCCACTGCGCTGCGGCGCGGGCCACCTGGCGTGCCTCGGTGCTGGGCGCGAGGCTACTCACAGCTCGGCCATCAGGCAGTGCTCATAGGCCTGCGCCATGTAGCGTTTGATGGTGCGCTCACTGACTCGCAGTCGCGCGGCGATGTCGCGGTAACTGAGGCCCTCGAGCTGCGCCAGCAGAAACGCCCGGCGGACGGCGCCAGGCAGACCGTCGAGCAAGGCATCCAGGGCTTGCAGCGCTTCGAGCAGGAGCCAGCGCTGCTCCGGCGACGGCGCACAGGTCTCAGGCAGCAAGGCCAAGGCATCCAGATAGGCCCGCTCGAGGCTGCGCCGTTGGTAGAAGTTGATCAGCAGACGTTTGCCCAGCGTCAGCAGATAGGCGCGTGGCTCGCGCAGTTCGTGGAGCGGCTGGTCGCTGGCGTGCAGGCGCAGGAACGTATCGTGGCTGAGGTCGGCGGCATCCCAGCGGTTGTCGAGCCGGCGCCGCAGCCAGCCTTCGAGCCAGCTGTGGTGGTCGCGGTACAAAATAGCGAGGGCGGCAGCTGAGTGGCTCATGGAGGGGACGCGCACCAATCGAATATGAATGAGAAACATTCTAATTAATGATACGTCCACAGGCTATAGCGATCTTCGCCAGTTGCGTAGTCGCCTTATTGCGGCGCGCATGACCGACGAAAACAGCCATTAACCTGCGCATCCCCGTTCAAGTGCACCGGCGCGATGCGTTCGGAGCACTACTGCGACCCCTCGCGCGCTGCACTTAACGCGTCGCCACGATAAACAACCGCGGGAACGGCAACAGTACCGTACCGTCCGGCAGCGCTGGATACGCGGCTTGGATCTGCGTCAGGTAGGCCTCGAGAAAAGCTACCTGCTCGCCCTCCTCCAGCCTTTGCAGATAAGGGCGCAACGCCGATCCCGTGAACCAATCCACCACGGCCTGATGGCCGCCGGCCAAGGGGTGCAGGTAGGTCGTGCGCCAGACGTCGACGCTGCTGCAATGGCTGGCCAGCAGTTGGTAGTAATAGCTGGGCGCATGGCGATCGGGGTGTTTGACGCTGCCGATCTTGCTAGCCCATGGCCCTTCGGCGGCCACTTGCCGCGCCAGGCGATGGGAGGGTTCTTCGAGGTTGTCCGGAGTCTGCACCGCGAGAGTGCCGCCTGGCGCCAACTGCTCCACCAGCCGAGGATAAAGCGTGGCGTGGTCGGGTAGCCATTGCAGCGAGGCGTTGGCGAGAATCACATCGACTGGCTCGTGCGCCGTCCAATCGGCAATGTCCGCCAGCTCGAACGTCAGCGCCGGCAAGCGCTTGCGCGCATCGCCGAGCATGTCGGCGGAGCTGTCCAGGCCACTGACCTGCGCGCCGGGGAAACGCTGGGCCAGCACCTCGGTCGAATTGCCGGGGCCGCAGCCCAGGTCTACCGCCTGGCGCACGTGCTGGGTGGCAATGGCTGCGACCAGATCGCGGACCGGGCGCGTGCGTTGCTGTTCGAACATCGTATATTGCTTGGCAGACCAGCTCATGGGGTGTCCTTTTTATAGCGCCCCGGTGGGGCGGGTTCACGCATGCAGCGCAACAGAGTTGTAGCCGCGCCAGGTATCTGCTGGCGAGATTAGCATGCCTGCAGCGATGGATTTTATCGGCTGCCAACGGAACGATTTCTAGGCGCTATCCTCAATTGCCCAATAAGTGATCAGGCACCGTTTGGCAAATTGAAAAGTGCAAATCGACGGCACCGTCAATTTGCTTGATACTCCGCACCACGTTGCCCACCTCTATTCAGAAAGCCCAGGAGCTCACCCATGGCTGCGCTGCACGCCCGTACAGTCGACACTTTCAAGAAACAGCAACCAGCGATTGCCAGCGTCTGGCTGACCGGTCTAGAAGCCGGTGGTGCGCTGCGCAACGTCAAGGAAGAAGAGGTCAAGCAGCAGACCCGGGATTTCCTCCACGCCCTGGTCAGCGGCCTGGAGCATGGTGAGTCTCTGAACGTAGCCAGCAGCAACTGGGACGAGGCCCGTTCGTTCCTCGAGAAGCTTTCCAATAGCCGTGCACTGCTGGGCCATGATTCCCACCAGACCGCCAACTTCATCTTCGCGCTCAAGGGCCCGCTGTTCGAAGCGCTGCAACGTGAATACGAAGCCGACCCTGCGTCCCTGGCCAGCCAACTGCTGCAAGTTTCCGATCTGCTGGACGCGCTGGGCCTGCACACTATCCGCACCTTCCAGAAATCCCGCGAAGCGGTAATCAAGCGTCAGCAGGAAGAACTGCTCGAGCTCTCCACCCCGGTGGTCAAGCTCTGGGACGGCGTGTTGGCGCTGCCGATGATCGGCACGCTCGACTCGCAGCGTACCCAAGTGGTGATGGAATCCCTGCTGCAGCGCATCGTCGATACCGGCTCGGAAATCGCCATCATCGACATCACTGGCGTGCCGACCGTCGACACCCTAGTGGCCCAGCACCTGCTCAAGACCGTCACCGCCATTCGCCTGATGGGCGCCGACTGCATCATCAGCGGCGTGCGCCCTCAGATCGCCCAGACCATCGTGCACCTGGGCCTCGACCTGCAAGGCGTCGTCACCAAGGCCAACCTCGCTGACGCCCTGGCGCTTGCCCTGCGCCGCCTGGGCGTGACCGTCAGCAAGGCGGTCTGAGCCCATGGACCGCATCCCGATTCTACAAATGGGGGCTTACCTGCTGGTGACCATCCAGGTCGACATGCATGACCAGCTGGCGCTGACACTGCAGGACGATCTGTCCGAGCGCATCAGCAAGACCTCGGCCCGTGGTGTGCTGATCGATATCTCGGCGCTGGACATGGTCGACTCGTTCATTGGCCGCATGATCGGCACCATCTCTGGCTTGTCACGGATCATGGACGCCGAGACCGTGCTGGTGGGCATGCAGCCGGCGGTGGCCATCACGCTGGTGGAGCTGGGCATGACGCTGCCCGGCGTGAGCACGGCGCTCAACGTCGAGCGCGGCATGCGCTTGCTGCAAGAACGCGTGGCGCAATCATGAATGTACGCAGCAGCGGCACCCAGCCCGTGCGCATCGAGCAGGACGTGGTGCTGGCCCGCCAGAGCGCGCGCAAGCTGGCAACGGAATGCGGCATGCGCTTGATCGACCTGACCAAGCTGGTGACAGCGGTCAGTGAGCTGGCCCGGAACACCGTGGTCTACGGCGGCGGTGGCGACATGGACTGGCAGATCCTCGAGGACGGCCCGCGCGTCGGCCTGCGCCTGACGTTTCGCGACGAAGGCCCTGGCATCCCCGACATCAAGCTGGCGCTGACCGATGGCTGGACCTCCGGCGGTGGTCTGGGCCTGGGCCTGACCGGTGCGCGCCGGCTGGTCGAAGACTTCGAGCTGGACACCGCTCCCGGCAAAGGTACCCGTGTGACGATCGCCCGATGGACTTGACCCTTTACAGCGCGCTGACCCAGGTCGTGGCCCTGGAAGATGAGACCCAGGTCGGCGAAGCCCGCCGTACCGCGCAAAAGCTCGCCGAGCTCGCCGGCTTCGACACCCATGATTGTGGGCGTGTGGCGCTGGTCGCCACGGAGCTGGCCAGCAATACCCTCAAACACGCGGGCCACGGCCACCTTCACCTGCGCGCGCTGCCTGCGCTGGCAGGGATCGAGCTGATCGCCGTGGATCGCGGCCCGGGTTTCGACCTGCATGACTGCCTGCCCGACGGTGTTTCCACCCGCGGCACCCAAGGCATCGGCCTGGGGGCGCTGCTACGCCAATCCGAGGTGTTCGACGTTTATGCCGATGCCCGTGGCTCGGTGGTGCTGGTGCGTCTGTTCGCCAAGCGCGAACGCGGCAGCGACTGGCCGGTAGGCATCAGTCAACATTCGCTGCACGACGATCCGGCCTGCGGTGACGCCTGGCAGATCTGCCGCCACGGTTCGCTGCTCAGCGCGCTGGTGGTCGATGGCTTGGGCCACGGCCCGGAAGCCGAGTTGGCCGCGCAGGCCGGTTGCAAGGCCTTCACGCGCGCCCCTCACGGCAACCCGGCGCTGCTGTTCGACGACATGCACCAGGCCATGAACGGCACCCGCGGTGGCGCTGTGGCGGTGGCCCAGTTCGATGCGCATGACGGCAAGCTGCGCTTCACCGGCATCGGCAATATCGGCGCCTGCCTGGTCTCGCCTGACAAGAGCCGCGGCATGGCATCGCATCCGGGCATCGTTGGCGCGCAGTTTCGGCGTGCGCAAACTTTCGACTTTCCGCACGCGGCGGGCCAACTGCTGATCCTGTTCAGCGACGGTCTGCAATCGCGCTGGAATCTGTTGGACTATCCCGGCCTGGTGCACCGTCACCCGGCCGTCATCGCCACCGTCCTGCACCGCGACTTCTGTCGGGGACGCGACGACGTGACGGTCTTGGTTATCGCGCTGGAGGCACCCGATGTCTGACACTCCCGAACTCGATCCAGTCGCCAGTGCCGCCCTCATCAAGCGCTTGCAGGCAGAGGCCGAGGCCCTTCGCGCCGAGCTCGACGAAACCAACCAGGGCGTGCTGGCGCTGTATGCCGAGCTCGACAACCAGGCCGAAGAACTGCGCCAGGCGTCGGACCTCAAGAGCCGCTTTCTGTCGTACATGAGCCACGAGTTTCGTACCCCACTGGGGTCGATCCTCAGCATCACCAGCCTGCTCGCCGATGAGCTGGACGGCCCGCTGGGCCCCGAGCAGCACAAGCAGGTAGGCTTTATCAGCACCTCGGCGCGCGAGCTCAGCGACATGGTCGACGACCTGCTCGATCTGGCCAAGATCGAGGCCGGGCGCATCTCCATTTCGCCGGCCTGGTTCGACATGCTCGACCTGTTCGCCGCCCTGCGCGGGATGTTCCGGCCTATCGTCGATGCCGGCGCGGTGGACCTGATCTTCGAAGAGCCCGTGGGCCTGCCACGGCTCTACACCGACGACAAGAAGGTGGCGCAGATCCTGCGCAATTTCATTTCCAACTCGCTGAAGTTCACCCAGGCCGGCGAGGTGCGCGTGTCGGCGCGCCTGGAGAACGACCGGGAGATCCGCTTCGCGGTCAGCGACACCGGTATCGGCATCCCCGGTGAATTGCACAACACCCTCTTCGAGGATTTCTCCCAGATCGATTCGCCGCTGCAAAAGCGCCTGCGCGGCACCGGCCTGGGGCTGTCGCTGTGCAAGCGCTTCGCGATGTTGCTGGGCGGCCGCGTGGGCGTCGAAAGCACCCCTGGCGTGGGGTCGGTGTTCTATGTAGTGATTCCCTTGGCGCTTGCTCTGGAGCCTGACCATGATGCGTGACACCCGTGTCCTCATCGTCGACGATAACGCGGCCACCCGTTATGCCCTGCGCCGCCGTCTCGAACGCCATGGCATCCAGATCCTCGAAGCCGGCACCGGGCTCGATGGCCTGCAGCTGATCGCCGTCGAGGCGCTCGATGCGCTGATCCTCGACGTCAACCTGCCGGACATGAGCGGTTTCGATATCGTGCGCCAGTTGCGTGCGGCACCGGCCACTGCGCTGCTGCCGATCATTCACGTGTCGGCGGCATCGATCCAGAGCGGCGACATCATCACCGGCCTTGAGGCGGGCGCCGATGCCTATCTGATCCACCCGGTCGATCCGGATGTGCTGATGGCCACGCTCAAGACCCTGTTGCGGGTGCGCGATACCGAGTCGGCACTGCGCGACAGCGAGGCACGCTTTCGCGAGATTTTCGTCAACATCGCGGCGCCCATCGCCGTCATCGATGAAGACTTGCAGGTGATCGAATGCAACTACGCCTTCAGCCAGCTGTTTCAGGATGACCTCAAGTCCATTCGCCTGCGCGAGCGCTTTGCGGCCCATCAGGACGCGGTGATCGACGACCTGTGCCTGCGCCTGCAAAGCAACGAACGCTGGCGTGGCAACCTGGCTGTGCAGGTCGATGGTCAGATGCGCGAAACCGAATGGCAGGTATCGCCCTATCGCACGCCTGGGCACAGCCTGGTGTTTATCGAAGACGTCACCGAGCATCGGCAACGCGAACGCCAGCAGCGCAAGCAACTGGCCACGGCCAACACCCTGCTGGCCGTGGAAGTGGCCGAGCGCGTGCGCACTGAAGCGCAGTTGTTGCAGGTGCAAAAGATGGACGCTCTGGGCAAGCTCACCGGCGGCATCGCTCATGACTTCAACAACCTGCTGACCGGCATCATCACCGGCCTTGAACTGATCAAGAAGCGCGTCGAAGCCTCCCGGACCGATTCGGTGCTGCGCTACGCCGACGCCGCCTTGAGTTCCGCCACCAGCGCTGCCGCCCTCACCCATCGCATGCTCGCCTTCGCCCGCCAGCAGCCGCTGGACACCCGGCCGATCGATATCAACGAGCACGTGCACTCGCTCGAAGACCTGCTGCAGCGGACCATCGGTGAGCGCATCATCTTGACCCTGGACCTCACCGGTATCGCCGCCATCGCCATGATCGATCCTATCCAGTTCGAGAGCGCGGTCCTCAACCTGGTGATCAACGCCCGTGACGCGCTGCCCGACGGCGGCACCATCAAGCTGTCGACCTATGCCGCTCATTCCCGGGGCGACAGTCGCCTGGCCGATGGCGACTATGTGGTGCTGTCGGTACGCGACGATGGCGTGGGTATCGACCACACCGTGATCGACAAGGTCTTCGATCCGTTCTTCACCACCAAACCAGTGGGCAAAGGCACCGGGCTGGGGCTGTCGACCATCTACGGCTTTGCGCGGCAGTCGGGCGGTGATGTGCATATTCGCAGCCTGCTCGGCCATGGCACTGAGGTGACGCTGTTTCTCCCGGCCGGTCAGGCGGTCGAAGCCCCGGTAGCGGAGCTGATCGAGCAGCCGCACCGTGGCGCCGGCGAACACGTACTGGTGGTCGAGGACATGGCCTCGGTCCGCATGTTCGTGCATGACGTGCTGGTGGATGCGGGGTATCGCTGCACCCTGACGGAAGACGCCGATCAGGCGTTGACGCTGCTGGCGGCGGATGGCTCGGTGGATATCGTGCTGACCGACGTTGGCCTGCCGCAGATGAATGGCCGCGAACTGGCCGACAGCGTGCGCCAGCGACATCCACAGCTGCCGATCCTGTTCATGACCGGCTATGCAGAGAATGCGCTGGATTTGCAGACGTTTCTTGAAGAGCGGATGGACATGGTGATCAAGCCGTTTCGGATTGCTGACTTGCTGGGGCGGTTGCGGACATTGTTAGCGCCTTGATCAGGCATTGATACATCCAGCAAGCCTTGCTCCCACTGCATTGGCAGCGCCTGAGTCGTACTCCTGTGGGAGCAAGGCTTGCCCGCGAAGAGGCCCTCAAGAACACCGCCTATCCCTGCGTCACCGCTCCAGCACATGCTCCCCCGCCTTGCGTTCCAGCGCATAGATATCAATCAACGCCAGCAACCCAATCACCGCCACCCCCACGAAGGCTACGCGAAAATCGCTAGTCAACGCATGGTCGCTGTGGCCTTGCACGGCCATCGACAAGCGCAGGAGCAAGGCCCCAACCGCCACGCCCATGCCCATCGCCAGTTGGAAAAACATGCTGAACATCGTCGACGCCGCGCTCATGCCGCTCTTGGGCACATCCGCGAATCCGACCGAGTTGTAGCAGGTGAACTGCAACGAACGCGACAGCCCGCCCACAAACAACACCAGCGCGATGACCGGCCATGGCGTATCGGCACTCAGCAACGCACAAGCGAGGATCGACAGCACGCCGATCACGCCATTGACCAGCAGCACCGTGCGAAAGCCCCAGCGGCGCATGGTCGCGGTGGTGAACGGCTTCATCAGCAAGTTACCGGCGAACACCGCCAGCACCAGCACCCCGGCCGTTACCGGAGGCAAACCGAAGCCGACCTGAAACATCAACGGCAACAAGAACGGCAAGGCGCTGATGGCGATGCGGAACAACGAGCCACCATAGATACTGGAGCGAAAGGTCGCGAACTTCAGGGCGTCCAGGGCCAGCAACGGCGCCGGATGCCGACGGCAATGGCGAATTGCGACCCACGCCAGCACTACCCCGACGACCAGCATCAGCACCGCCACGGTGAGCCGCTGCGATTGCGCTTCGCCGAGCCACTCCAGGCCCAGCATGATGGTCGCGCAGGCGCCCGCGAGCCACAGGAAACCCAGGCTGTCGAACGGTCGCACATGGTCGTCACGCCCGGCCGGCACCAGCACCAACGCGCCGGCGATCGCGATGATGCCCAGCGGAATATTGACGAAAAAAATCCACGGCCAGGTCGCATAGGTCACCATCAAGCCGCCCAACGGCGGCCCCAGGATCGGCGCCACCAAGCCAGGCCAGGTGATCAGCGCGATCATCTTCACCAGGTCCTTTTTCTCGGTGGTGCGCAGTACCGACAAACGCCCCACCGGCACCATCAAGGCGCCACCGATCCCCTGCAATACGCGAGCGACTACAAAGGTGTCGAGCTCGGTGCACAGCCCGCACAGCAACGAAGCCAAGGTAAACACGGCAATGGCAATGGCGAAGATACGCCGCGCACCGAAGCGATCGGCCATCCAGCCCGAGAGCGGGATGAAGATCGCCACGGCAATGATATAGGCGGTGATGCCGATGTTCAGATCCACCGCGCCTACACCGAAGGTCTCGGCCATTTTCGGCAAGGCCGTGGTGATCACCGTGGCATCGAGGTTCTCCATGAAAAACGTCACCGCCACCAACAGCGCGACATTGCGGGCTCGGGTGGTGGTGGCCTGATCAGGGCTGGCGGCGATGGCCGGACTCGGGTTAGACATGGGCAATCATCCTTGGTTGAAACGCTCAGATTTTTCCGGTGTCCGGCATCGGCCGCAGCACGACGATGCCCGGAACACTCTTTACGTAGGCCAGAAACGGCGAATCCACCACCTTCATGTTGGCCACACGGTAGGACGCATTGCGCAGCATCGGCCCCTGCTCGGTAGCGATGTAGATGCCCGCGTGGGTCACATCCAGCCCCTGCTCGGGGGTATAGATGCCGATGTAGTCGCCCGTGCGCAGGCGCGCAAGCAACGCCTGATCGACATAACGGCTGGGGATGTAGTTGACCTGGCGGCGAGTGACGCCCAGTTGCGCGAGGAACGGACTGCCGTCGGCCTTGCGATTGAGGTCCTTGGTGACGCTCAAGCTGTGCTCGCTCAGTTCGCGAGTGACGTCGTAGGCATTGACCGGCTGCGTCGCCGCCCAGTCGGTAAAGAAGTGCCGACGATGGAAGTAGCTGACCTGATTGTCGCTGTAGCGGGTGCGCACCAGGTTCTGCACGAAACCGGCATAGCTTGACGACTTGCGCAGCGCCTCGACGTAATCCAGGTAGGTGAAGCAATCCACGCTACGCAGGTCGACCACCAGTTTTTCCGCAGTCATGGGCGAGCCGATCAACGTCTGAGCCTGGTAAGGCGTACCGAGGAACTGCGCCGACACTGCAGCGATGCGCGCGCCGGCATCGTCGTTGGCGTCGCTGCGCGGCAGGTGCAAGGCACTGTCGATACGCTGCGCTGTGACCGGGTCGATCATCACCAGCGCCGCACTGGCCTGGCCGATCGCGCTGGCACACAGCAGTGCCAGCATCCACTTGAAGATCTTCAACGCCCCCCCTTTTTCGGTAATTGGCTGGGTATAGATTGCCGCGCTGCGTATCGTACATGGGGTGGGTGGGGGTTGAGTGTGAAAATTTGCCGCGAATCGGGCGGATGCAAACATCAATGCGAAATCCCACCGCGCAGCGAGTCCTTCAGGCTAATCAGCAATGGAACGTCTAATGGGCGAAACTGCGCAATCTTCTACAGCACTACACCAGGGGTCACGTATGCGTGAACCAATCACTGCGTATACGGGCATTGATTTCAGCTCTCGTTAAAGTGTGTGTCGAATAGGCTGGCGGGAGACCTCTTATGCTCTGATGTCCGAAAGGGGCTTCAACCTGATAGGCAGGCGGAAGCTGACGAGTACCGTTTAGTAGCGCCGAAGTTTCATAATCCGGAATCAGGTGATTAAGGCCTGCGACGTTAAACGGCTCCGGTGGAACCGTCCCACGAGGCTGCATATAGCGGAACGGATTAAGATTTTCAGCGCCTGGACCTGGAGGAAGGTAAACGTCTGCGACACCGGCAACCATCTTGAGCATTCGAGCAGCAGTAGTACGGCGCTCGGCCACGAGCGGTAAGGTATGCGCCACAGTGGTCGCACCCATGATACGCGCTGTCAACTCGTCATGGTAACTGGCCAGACCAATTAACCTTTCCATACCAGGAGCACTTATCAATGGCGGCGGTGAGCCAGAAGCAAATGGATATCCAGGTGGGAGCGCAGGCAGCGGTCGATATGAAACTGGGGGCCGGGCGAAGGTTTTTTTAAGCCATTCCCATATTCTTCCTGAGGGATCAGAGCGATTGATCGGATCCCCCGCACAGTATACATACGCATTCAATCCTCCAGCGCTGAACGGACTCAATTCATCGGGTGCGCTGAATCGCCGCAACACCGGATTGAAAGCCCTGTAGCCATGACCCAATAAATAGTGGCCTGTCACTTGCTCACGTTTTTGCCCGCAGAAACTGCCAGAGGGCAAAAGCGAAAAGCCGAACGGGCAGTAGCGGATCCTGATGTGGGACACCTTTCCCACCCAATGCGTCACTGACCTGCCCTGCACCACGCCGGCCAAGATATTTGTTGATCCGTAGATGTGCACCACTGGGTCTCTCGAACTTTGGTTATCGGATCGACTATCCGCGTCGATCAACCAAGTGTCTACTCACAGATCTGCTAGGTCGGTGATGTGCGCTGCGGCATTGGTGATCCTTCTAGAGCTCCTATAGGCGTAGCGCGCGGACCTTGGATCAGCCATCCGATCCTATGGACTGAGCGACGTCGTCCATGATCGCTTTGGCCATTTCGCCGAGGTACAGGGCTGACAGAGCCAGGTGCTTGGTCGGATCACTGTTGCCCAGAGCTGATTCGAAGATGAGCTTGTTGGCGCAGTCTTGCAGGATGGAGGCGTGTTCCAGCGCATCGGTGGCCGGGATGTGGGGGTTATCCAGCAGGTGTCATCTGTTTTAATCGCATCTGCAGTCTCCTTCCTGGTGTCGGAATACGTCAACGCCTATCTGCTCTGCAAGATCAAGGAACTGACCAACTCCAGATTTCTTTTCCTGCGGGTATTCCTGAGCACGCTGTTCGCAGTCATCCTCGACAGCTTTCCATTCTGCTTTATCGCGTTCTACGGAACATTGGATAATGCCGACATCTTGAAGATGGTCTACGTTCAAATCGCCATCAAAGTGATCTTGGCATTTATTAATATCCTCCCCGCTTACGGGGCCAGGGCATTATTCCGACGCTACATCCCGGCAAATCATCCGACCTGAAGCACAGTGGCGAGGTGCTTGAAATATTTTGTCACTTTTTCAAGCGCCACCGCCCAATCTGCATTGTGTTTTACCAAACATCTGCACCGATGGATAAATCATCAGTAACACCTAATTAAACCAATAGCGTAAGTTTCTGCCTTCGATCGATTCATTACAGGGAAACGCTTCCCTTTTGCCATCGACAAGAAAATCAACTTAGGCGTACCCCGGCAAACTTTGTCGGGAGTTCCGGCGCTACCAATACATCATGCGGCTAGCGTCATGACCGAGGACAAGACCATGAATCATGAAAATAAACGAAATGCCATTGCCTATGTACGCGCGGACATCGACATGCTGTGCGAGCAAACGGAAGACAGCGAACGACGGGCCTTTCACAACCGTGCCCATGGTGGCCTGTTTGCCATTCGGGCCGGGGGCTTGATCACCGATGCAGAACTTCATGTGATTGCGCAGGAACTTGACGCGGCGAATACCAAAGCGTGCGGCCAGGTACGTGCTCGCCGGTGATGGGCGTAGTCGCCCAGGCGCACTCCCCAGGCCCGGCATGAAACCGGGTCAGCTTGGCAACAGGGGGACGATACCCGCCCCCATAACTGCAAGGACATACACGATGACCCAGACAGTGGAACAAGCGCAGGCCGCCCTAGACGCCGCGAAGGCCAATTACCTCGCAGAATTGGAGCGCGATTGTGAGCGCCGAGACGGCAGTTTCGCCCAGGAGCAACGCCGAGAGGAGCATCAGCAACGTTTGCGTGAGGCAGTTGCCCAGTGCGAACGCGACCTGGACGCGGCAAAGAAACCGTAATCATTCAACGCGCGCAAAGAACCAAGGCGCGACATTCGCATCTCGACACCAGGAGCACTCATGGCCACTCACGCAGAACTCGTAAAAGTGCAGCAAGGGAATCCCGTTCCTCTCCCATCGACCAAACAATCAAAACAGCCCGTCATCTGACTATCAGAGGCTTTTGCAGGAGATTAGTGTGAGTTTCTTTACTGATGAAGAAATCGATTCGCTGTCCATCGAGAGTATGATTTTGCATGTCGTGGGCCCCCAGACGTTCACAGCCAACCCAGCCCGCCAAGTGCAACACGAAGCGTTTTTTATCGGCAAAATTATCGATACGGCAGTGGATCCGGTGTTCAGCTTTGACACTCACTCTTCTACCAAACGCAAACTCGAAGACATCGCCAGCGGCAGGAATACCTTCGAACGCGGGGCTCAGGCGCTGGCGTCGAGTTTCAACAGCAAGCACGTGAGCAGCAGCAGTGATGGCGCGTTGTTCATCTTCGAAATGAGCGTCAAAGACCCTAACGTGCGCATCTACAGCTTGATCAAATATGATTATCGCGAGGCGCTGCAGCAGGATCCGAAGCAGCCGGACGGTGTATTGCTGCGGATTATCAATGCCTTTATCGACGACAACCGTGCAGTGCAGAAAGCCGCATTGATCCGCGTAGTCGCAGGTGTTGCCGAGGATGAAGTATCGGCCCGTGATCGGGTAAAACGGGCCGCACCAGAGCTCTCGGACTACTTCCAGGACTTCCTCGGGGTAGCGCGCGAAGTCGACGATGCAGAGCTGAGCCAAAAGGCACTTGAAGTGGTTCAGGCGACGCTGCAGAAGTTCAAGGCTGTTCTTCCCGATAAGGATGTTTCCACCGCACTGGCGACAGCGCGGGGGATTCTTGGCCAAGCGCCGAAGGTCAATAATCAAGCGATCATCGACGCGATTATCGAGGGCGCGGGTAACCCGGCCGATGCCACATTGATCAAGAAGATCACGGACGAAACCCAAAAACGTATCCGCAGGGCCAAACTCGAAAACCTGACCTTCAAGCCGGTGCGCAAGGTATTGCGTCAAGCGCCCACCCGGCGCCTGAAAACCACCGAGGGGGTGATCGTGATCTTCCCGGACGACGCCGCCGGATCAACCGTACAGATCCTCGACAATGGCGCTGCCGGCAAGCGCATCATCATCGACACCAAGCAGATCACGGAAGACGACCTTGTCGCTAGACGCGCTGGCTGAGCTGCTTGATACGCTCGCCAGCGAACACGGCGTATGGATCAATGAAACCCCAGACTGCGTCCTGACATCCAGACTCGACGCCTGTTGCGCAGGCAGATTGGCGATGGCTGTCGAACACCTGGGCTGGTGCTATCAACTGGTGGACAGCGCGAACAATCCATTCACGCTCGCCAGCCTGGATGAAGACTTCTCGCCCTATCGGCTGACGCTGCATAAAGTCCCTCCACGAGAAGACGGCGCGTTGTATCTGCTCACTGCCACAGGCTTCAGCGATACGCTGGATCGCGGACACCCGGCCGATCGCTGGCGGCTGGCGCGGCTGGAGCACTCCTTCACGACCCAAGGACGGGCATACGGCAATTGGCAAGCGCCGCTGTCTTTCAACAAGGCTGCCGAGACCCAACCTCCGCGCACACTGGTCCGAGAAACAGCAGCCAACCGCCGTGTGCCAGAAGATATCCGGTTCTGGCTACTGGCTCAGCACAGCCATATAGATATGACGGATCCCTTGCACAGCATCTGGGCCAGCAAGGCCTTTGACGCGCTGACCCGCGCCTTGGCCAACGAGCTGGGTGCAGACGATGACGCGCTGATGTTCCATGGCCCGCCGGCACTGCGCTTGCCGCCATGTGACTTGCCCCCTGCGCAACGGCCGCAGATAGACCTTCTCGGGTTCTCTCAGCTTCAATCCGCGGCGCAATGGGTCTATGAATTGTCCCGAGAGGCTGCCCTTCGCCACTCGATGCTCTCAGCGGAAATTGCGCGTGCAGGGCGGGAGCCCTGCGAACCGGCGAGGTACTTCGCCGCCCACCTGGCTAACGCATTGGACAGCGCGAAAACGGTGTATCAGCTGTATATGAGCGGGCTGGGCATCGACACGCTGAATTCGCTGACTGCCCTGCGCGGGAGTGTCTGTGATGATGCGGCCAGAACCACCGAAGCGACACAGCAGGCCCTGACCAAGGTCGCTGCGGCGCTAGGCGTGGGGCTCACCGTCATCGCCACACGCATCAGCAGCGACATCAGTCCGTGGCTGGTTTTCGCAGCCATGCTAGTCGCCTGTATCTATTGTTTTATCGAACTGTGGGCCGGCTGGCGATTGATCCAGATCCGCCGCAAGGCTCGCGATGCCTGGCATCCGCGGTTGTATCGGTTTTTGCCGTCAGCGGATTACAGAGAGATGGTCACTGCGCCTACTGAACACTCGGAATGCGTGTACCTGTGGTCTACGGGCGTCGGGTTTCTGATGGTGGTTTTGTTGAGTACCGTTGCAGTGGTTAACAGCTTCCTATACATCAGCACGGAGCCTGTTTCAGTCGAGCCAGGACCGAGCACAGAAGCAGAGGCTCAGGGGCCTACGCGCAAAGGAACTGAATATCCCCCACTCATGCGGCTCACGATTGGGCAACGGTCCACACATTGAAGCCGCCGATCACCTACGCTGGCCTTGATGAGCGCCATGAAGAAAACCATCCAGGGGCTGCCTGGTCAGATCGCTCAAAGAAAACGGTCTGGCCCTCATAGCTGATCAGCGCTTTGATAAACTGCAACTTGCCAAACAGGCAATTATCTTCTGGACTCGCCTTCGATCTGACGATAGCCCAGGCCCTTGAGCAGCGTACAGAGTTCAGGCCACGTCACACACCGCTGAGGTTCAACAACCAAATAATCAATTTTGTTGTTTGGACATCGCACACGCCATCTGCGACTGAATTCAGTCGCAGATGGCGCCACCGTCAACTCTGGCTTACCCCTGACCCGTTGGGCCGCGCCATCCCCTCCCAATCCGGCTTTTGCTCGCTCCCCTGCGCCACCGCGGCCACCTCACCCTCCACCACGCCAATCCACCACGGCGCACACGGGCTCGGGTAATCCAGATAAAACGGCTGCCCCATCTCCGGCGTGGCGATGCGCACATTGCTCTCCCATGCCAGCGCCTGAATGCGATCCAGCGGTTCGTGCCAGGCATGCAGGGCCAGGTCGAAGGTGCCGTTATGGATCGGCATCAGCCAGCGCCCACGCACATCGAGATGCGCTTGCAGACTTTGCTCGGGGTGCATGTGCACATCCGGCCAGTCGACGTTGTAGGCGCCGGTTTCCATCAGCGTCAGGTCGAACGGCCCGAAGCGCTCGCCAATCAGCTTGAAGCCGCTGTGGTAGCCGGTGTCGCCGCTGAAGAACACCCGATGCTTGTCGGCGATGATTACCCACGATGCCCACAGGGTCTTGTTGCCGTCGCGCAGCCCGCGCCCGGAGAAGTGCTGGGACGGTGCCGCCACCAACTCGACGCCGTACAAGCGCACCGACTGCCACCAGTTGAGTTCATGCACCTTGGCCGCTGGCACGCCCCATTCGATCAAGGTCTTGCCGACGCCCAGGGGCGCGATGAAGTGCTCGGCGCGGTCCTTGAGGGCGAGGATGGTGGCGTGATCCAGATGGTCGTAGTGATTGTGCGAGAGAATCACCGCGGCCAGTGGCGGCAGCTCGTCAAGGCTGATGGGCGGCTGATGGAAACGCTTGGGGCCGGCCCACTGCACCGGGGATGCGCGCTCGGCGAACACCGGGTCGGTCAACCAGAAACGCTGGTTGAGCTTGAGCAGCACGGTGGAATGGCCGAGACGCCAGACGCTGTTGTCGGGCGCCGCCAGCAACTGGTGACGGGTAATGGCTTGCACTGGAATAGGTGCCGCAGGACGGGTATCGGCCGGTTTGTTGAACAGGCTGTTCCAGATGATCCCAAGGGTCTTGAGGGTGCCGGCGCGATGGCGCGGCGCGTGGTTGACGTAGCGACCGTCCAGCTGGCGCAGGGTGGCTGGGGTATGGCTGGACGCGCTGACGGGGGTGAGGGTATTTGAGGGGTGGGACATGGCGGCATGACTCCATGAAAGGTGCGGCGCTGGCGGGCTGGCCCGACCGAGTGACGGTAAAACGAAAGAGGTACACTACACAGTGTAGTTTCTAGCTTGCATCATTCTCCCAGCCAAGTAAACTGGTCAGTGTACTTATTTTTATTCAAGAGCCCCCATGACCACCCTGCCCCCGAGATTGACCGACCGCAAACGCGAAGCCATCGTCGAGGCTGCCATCGACGAGTTTCGCGATAACGGTTTCGAGGTCACCAGCATGGACCGCATCGCGGCCCGTGCCGAAGTCTCCAAGCGCACGGTGTACAACCACTTCCCCAGTAAAGAAGAACTCTTCGCGGAAATCATGGAGCGACTGTGGTCGCGCTTTCCGCCCGCTTCCGACGACCCCTACCGTCCCGATGTGGGATTGCGCGAACAACTGCGCGAACTGCTCGAAGCCAAGATGGCCAGTTTGTGTGACCAAAATTGCATCGATCTGGCGCGTATCGCCATTGGCGCTACGGTTCATTCGCCTGATCGGGCCATGGTGTGGGTCACGCGTATAAACGAACGCGAGGAGACGGTCAGCGTGTGGGTGCGGGCAGCCCAGAAAGACGGCCGCCTCAAGCCCGTCGATCCCGGTTTTGCTGCCACCCAGATACACGCGCTGATGAAGTCCTTCGCTTTTTGGCCGCAGGTGACACTTAATGAATCACTTCTGTCGCCCGAGCGCCAGGCCGAAGTAGTCGATGGCGCGCTGGACATGTTCCTCAGCTGGTATGCTGTGTAACGGGCCGGCAGCAAGGCCTACCTCTCGCTTCACCCCAAACAATGATCGCCAGCTTGCACGCAATGCCAACGTCAATGGCAGACGCTGCGGCGTTCGGCACAGGTCAGTCCGTGTCATGTACGAAGGATTTTCAATGGAACAGCAAGCGCGCCCCGGCCAATTGCGCCGCGGCCTCAAGAACCGTCACATCCAGCTGATCGCCCTGGGCGGGGCCATCGGCACCGGGCTTTTCCTGGGCGTGGCTCACACCGTGGCCATGGCCGGCCCATCGGTCATCCTCGGCTACGCCCTTGCCGGAGTCATCGCTTTTTTCATCATGCGCCAGCTTGGCGAAATGGTGGTCCAAGAGCCGGTTGCCGGTACCTTCGCGCATTTTGCCGCGCGCTACTGGAGCCCGCAGGCGGGCTTCATGGCCGGCTGGAACTACTGGGTGCTTTATGTGCTCGTGGGCATGGCCGAGCTGACCGCGGTCGGCGTCTATGTGCAGTACTGGTGGCCTGACGTCCCGACCTGGATGTCGGCGGCGATCTTCTTCGTGGCCATCAACCTGATCAACCTGCTCAATGTGCGCGTGTTCGGCGAGATGGAGTTCTGGTTCTCGATGATCAAGGTCATCGCCATCATCAGCATGATCGTCTTTGGCGCCTACCTGCTGGCCAGCGGCAATGGCGGCCCGGACGCCAGCGTCGCCAACCTCTGGCAGCACGGCGGCTTCTTCCCCAATGGCGTGCGCGGCCTGCTGATGGCCATGGCCTTCATCATGTTCTCCTTCGGTGGCCTGGAGCTGATCGGTATCACCGCAGCCGAAGCCGATGATCCCAAGGTGAGCATTCCCAAAGCGACCAATCAGGTCATCTACCGCATTCTGCTGTTCTATGTCGGTGCGCTGACCGTGCTGCTGTCGCTGTATCCGTGGCAGAACGTCGTCACCGGCGGCAGCCCTTTCGTGCTGATCTTTCACGCACTGGACAGCAACATCGTTGCCACCTTGCTCAACGTGGTGGTGCTGACAGCGGCGTTGTCGGTCTATAACAGCTGCGTGTACAGCAACAGCCGTATGCTGTTCGGCCTGGCCAACCAGGGCAATGCGCCCAAGAGCCTGCTCAAGGTCAGCGCTCGCGGTGTGCCACTCGCAGCATTGGGCGTCTCGGCAACAGCCACCGGCGTGTGCGTACTGATCAACTACGTGATGCCGGCCAAGGCGCTGGAAATTCTGATGGCCCTGGTGGTCGCGGCGCTCGTGCTCAACTGGATCATGATCACCATTACTCACCTCAAGTTTCGCAGTGCGCTGCGCGCTTCAGGCCAGGTGTCGAGTTACAAGAGCTGGGGTTACCCGATCACCAACTATATCTGCCTGGCATTTCTGGCAGGCATTCTGGTGATCATGGCAATGACGCCGGGCATCAACGAATCGGTGCTGTTGATTCCGATCTGGTTGGCCGTGCTGGCAGTGGCCTATAGAAGCAAGCTGCGTCGCGCGGGGCGTTAACCAGCAGCTTGACTGGCTGGCGGTGGCGTTGCGGCAATCGCTTTCGCCGCCGAACGCGCAACCTTGCTCCCACAGAGTCGACTGGAATGGAGTCGTACACCCGTGGGAGCAAAGCTTGCTCGCGAAGAGGCCAGCACTGGCTGCAGCAAACCACCAGGCGGGATCAGCCCTGGAAGCTCACCTCGGCAGTCGACAGCAATTTCACGAACGGCCCTGCCAATACCTGATTGTGATGCGCGATGATCGCCGCAGCGTCCAACACCGGACTGTCCATCGTGGTATGGGCATCCGCCACCAGCACCGCCTTGAAGCCCAGGTCCCCGGCCAGACGGCCAGTGCTGTCGATGCAATAATCAGTCTTCATCCCGCAGATCACCAACTCCCCTACCCCCGCGTCATCAAGCCATTCGGCCAGCCCGGTGTTGAAGAAGCAGCTAGGTCGAGTCTTGTCGACAAAATGATCCTGATGAACATCAACCCCGAGCTCCGGCAGCACTTGCCATAGCGCACTGCCGGCCGCGATTGGCGAGCCTTCGGGGCCGGTGTGGCGAACCACAACCACAGGCGCTCCGGCAGCTCGGGCTGCCACGATCAGCGCATTGATATTGGCCAGCACCCGCTCCCCCTCGTAAGGCGCTTGCGGTCCGTGAAACAGACCGACTTGCATGTCGATCACCAGCAGAGCTTTTTTCATCGTCCTTCTCCATCGTTGGCCAGCCTGGACGGAGAAAACAAAAGGCCCCGTCCAGTGTTTGCTGGCGGGGCCTTTGTTGCATACCGATTCGACTCAGGTACACACCAACGGGCCGCCAGAGGCGGTCGTGGTGGTGGTAGTGAGGTCGAGCTTGTGCGAGTTCATGGGACAATGCTGCCCTTGCTGGCAATAGGGTGTCAACCCGCAACCGTCATTCGACTTCGTACAAACCGTGCACATTGGGAATGGCCTGCAAGCGCCTGCGCACGTCATCGTCGATCAGCGCATCATCTGGATGATAAAGCCGCACCTGACGATAGGCGTTGATGCGGTTGATCTCCAGCCCCAGAAACTCCCACACCACACGGGTGCAGGCCGGGTTGCGCCGGTCGCCACTGGACACCCCGGTTTTAAGACCGTTGAGGCGCGTAATGCGGCTCTTGAAGCTGGGGATAAGGATGGTCTGGCTCATTTCGTTGACCGTCAACGATTCGAAATCCACCAGAAACAGCCGATCCTGCAACGCGAACGCGGCCCCCAGATAGCGGCAGCGCACCCAGTCGTCGGCGTGGGGATCGCTGGTGCTGGAACGCTCCTGACGCTCCTGGCGCTCGAACAGAAACGTGCCCTGCTCCTCACGCAGATGCACCAGGGACACCAGGATGGTGCCCGGCACCGACATGCAATTGGAGTACTCGAAATAATAGCCACAGTAGCGCGACAGATCTGCGGCCTTTTCCCGCAGCGGCGCCAGCATAGCCAGCAACGGGTCCTGAGGTGCTGGCGTCGGCGCGGAGGATGCGCGGGCACCGATCAAACGCGCGAATTGCTCGGGCGGCAAACCAAGCTCGTAATCCTCGACCCCGAAAAAGTCGCCGATACGCTTGAGGTTGTAGGCCGTTGGCTGGCTTTGCCCGCTAAGGTACTTGTTGAACTGCGCGCGGTTGATCACCAGCAGCCGACAGACTTCCGAGATAGAGCGGTAGTGGCTGCAGGCAAGTTTTAGATTGGTACTGAAATGTTGACTCATGACCCAGCTTTGAATTGGTGCGACAGACGCCATGATAGCATCAAGTCGCACCAAATCGGAGCAACCCGCGAAATTGTCACAGAGTATGTATCAGCCAATCATGCCCCCTTTCGCGGTGACGCGTCCGTTGCGCTTGTCTTTACAGGTCAAAACAACAAGAGGGAGCACCTAACATGCTTGAAATGATCAATGATTTCCTTTCCGGGAAAGTCCTTATCGTGCTGATCGTCGGACTGGGGAGCTACTTCACCCTGCGTTCACGATTTGTGCAATTCCGCCATTTCGTGCACATGTTCAGTGTTTTCAAAGAGTCGATCCGTGGTCAGGGTGGCCAACTGAGCTCCTTCCAGGCCTTGATGCTGAGCCTCGCCGGGCGCGTCGGCGCCGGTAACATCGCCGGTGTCGGCATTGCCGTGACCCTGGGCGGCCCAGGTGCGGTGTTCTGGATGTGGGTCACGGCCCTGGTCGGCATGGCGAGCAGCTTCTTCGAGTGCACCCTGGCCCAGGTCTACAAGCGCAGCGAAGGCGAAGGCATGTACCGCGGCGGCCCGGCCTACTACATCCTGCACGGCCTGAATCTGCGCTGGATGGCGATCGTGTTCTCGATCCTGCTGCTGGTCACCTACGGCTTCGCCTTCATGGGCCTGCAGTCGTTCACCGTGACCCACTCGCTGCAGAATGCCTTCGGCTACGACCCGCACTACACCGGGATCATCCTCGCCGTGTTGCTGGGCGTGGTGTTCCTGGGCGGTATCAAGCGCATCGCCTCAGTCTCCGACTTGTTGGTACCGGTCAAGACGCTGGCCTACATCGGCGTGACCCTGTACGTGATCTTCACCCAGATCGACCACGTGCCGGCCATGCTCGCCACCATCGTCAAGAGCGCGTTTGGCCTCGACCCGGCCTTCGCCGGCCTGCTTGGCAGCGCCATCGTCATGGGCGTCAAGCGCGGCGTATTCGCCAACGAAGCCGGCCTTGGCAGCGCCCCTAACGTCGCCGCTGTCGCCTCCGTGCGCCACCCGGCCGCTCAAGGCGTAGTACAGGCGTTCAGCGTGTTCCTCGACACCTTCGTGATCTGCACCTGCACCGCGCTGCTGATCCTGCTCTCGGGCTTCTACACCCCCGGTTTCGAAGGCGACGGCATTGCCCTGACCCAGAACTCCCTGGCGGCGGTGGTCGGTGACTGGGGTCGCACCTTCGTCAGCATCGCGCTGTCGCTGTTCGTGTTCACCTGCATCCTCTACAACTACTACCTGGGCGAGAACAGCCTGCAGTTCCTCAGCCGCAATCGCTTCGTGCTGCTGGGCTACCGCGCACTGGTGATGGTACTGATCGTCTGGGGCTCGACTCAGGACCTGTCCACCGTCTTCGCCTTCGCCGACATCACCATGACCGGCCTGGCGTTCGTCAACCTGACCGCGCTGTTTTTGCTGTTCAAGGTCGGCCTGCGGGTGATGCGTGACTACGATGAACAGCGTCGTGCAGGGGTCAAGCAACCGGTATTCGATGCGGCCAAGTTTCAGGATCTGGACATCGATGAAAAAGCCTGGCCGGTAGAGGCTCAGAAAGTTGCTGGAGGCGACTACGCCGCCGAGCTGGCACAAGCGCAACGCTGATTGACGCAGTAGAACGAAAAGCCCCTTGCGAGGGGCTTTTTTGTGGAGGAAAAACCGCTCTAGATCCGCCGCTACAGAGCTGCGTAGGATTAATTCCCGCAGATTTCGGAATCGTCCCACATCCAAAAACCTGTTTTTTTGCTACTCAACGATTGGACGTACGCGTAAGGATCTATCAATTACCCAATCTACCGGAATAGATGCGTGCCAATGAGGCTGCGCAGCGTTCCAGGCGCCTGGAAACAAACCCGAGCAAACGACCTGCACATCACGTCCTTCGCGACGCAGATCAGCATTTCCTCCAACAAAAACAATCACGTACCATACCCCCGCTGGTTCCTTCACAGGATTAATAGGGAATCCGTCACGCGCCCACCCGCCGTGAAACGGAACTGCCCCCGCAACTGTAGGCGTCGAGCCGCATTCCGTGTACCGCCACTGGGCCCTCCCGGGAAGGCTGGAACGCAGCCATGACACGCCAGTCAGGAGACCTGCCGGCCGCAGTATCGAGTACCCACCGGCGGGGTGTCCGGAGTTCGTAGCGAGCATTTTTCATGTCATTGATTCGTCCAGCCCTTATGTTGAACGGCCTGTTGGCCGGCCTGATCACCTGTAGTCCGGCGTCTGCCGCAGCCACCCATTACCCGCTGACCGTGGACAACTGTGGCACCCCGCTGACATTCGTACAGGCGCCGCGCCAAGCCGTGACCATCGGCCAGTCGACCACCGAGATTCTCTACGCGTTAGGCCTTGGCGAGCGCCTGGTCGGCACTTCGCTGTGGTTCAACCCGGTACTGCCGGCGTACCAGAGCATCGACGCCAAGGTGCCCCGCCTGGCCGACAATCAACCGAGCTTCGAGGCGGTGATCAGCAAGCGCCCGGACCTGGTGGCCGTGCAGTTCGAATGGTCGGTCGGCCCGCAGGGCGCAGTGGCCACCCGCGACCAGTTCAACGACCTGCACATCCCCGCCTACGTGATGCCCACCGATTGCGAAGGCAAAGACAATCTGGTCGGCGCCGACGGCACCCGCTTGCGCCCGTTCAGTATCGACAGCCTGTACAAGACCATCAGCCAGTTGGCGACGATTTTCGACGTCAGTGACCGCAGCACTCAACTCAACGCCGAATTGGCGGCGCGGCTGGCCGCGGCGCAGGCCAAGGTCGCGGCCAAACAGCTGAACAACGCCACCGTGGCGTTCTGGTTCTCCAGCCCGGACCTGGCCAGCGATCCGTATATGGCCGGGCGCAAAGGCGTGCCGGATTTCATGGCGACGACCCTCGGCCTGCACAACGTGGTGCAGTCGGATGAAGAATGGCCCACCGTCGGCTGGGAGAGCATCGCCAAGGCCAATCCCACGGTGCTGGTAATTGCGCGAATGGATCGGCGCCGCTTCCCGGCGGATGACTACCTGAAGAAGCTCGAATTCCTCAAGAACGATCCGGTGGCGCGCAACATGGAGGCGGTCAAGCACGGCCGCATCGTGATCCTTGACGCGCAGTCGATGGAAGCCACGGTGCGCATGTTCGATGGCATCGATGGCCTCGCCGATGCAATCGACCACTTCAAGCTGCCGAAATGACCCGCAGCCTCGCTGTCGCCTTGCGCCAACTGCTGCTGCGCCTGAGCTGGGTGCTGCCGCTGCTGGCGCTGGCCTTGCTGGCCGGTGTGGCGATCGGTGAAACGCCGTTGGCGCCCAGCGTGGTGCTGCAGACATTGGCCAACCAGCTGGGCCTGGGCAACTATCCGCTGGATGCGATCGATCAAGGCATCATCTGGAACTACCGCCTGCCGCGCGCGCTGGTGGCGGCGGCCTGCGGCGCGGGTCTGGCGACGTGCGGCGTGGTGCTGCAGGCGCTGTTGCGCAACGCTTTGGCCGAGCCGTATCTGCTGGGGATTTCCGCGGGGGCCTCGACGGGTGCGGTGCTGGTGGCGTTGATCGGCATCGGTGGCGGCGCCATCTCGTTGTCGATGGGCGCGTTCAGCGGCGCGGTGCTCGCCTTCGTGCTGGTGGTGTTGCTGGCACGCGCTGGCAACGCGGCAGGTGCCCGCGGGCAGATCATCCTCGCGGGTATCGCCGGCTCGCAGCTGTTCAACGCCCTCACGGCCTTCCTGATCACCAAATCGGCCAACGCCGAGCAGGCCCGCGGCATCATGTTCTGGCTGCTGGGCAACCTCAGCGGCGTGCGCTGGCCGGCGGTGACCCTGGCGGTGCCGGTGGTGTTGCTGGGCTTGTCGGTGTGCCTGTGGCACCGGCGCGCGCTGGATGCCTTCACCTTTGGTAGCGACTCGGCAGCGGCCTTGGGTGTCGCCGTGCGCCCGGTGCAATACGTGCTGATCGGCAGCACCGCACTGATGACCGCCGTGCTGGTGTCGCTGGTCGGCTCCATCGGTTTCGTCGGCCTGGTCATCCCCCATGCCATGCGCTTGCTGGTGGGCCTGCGCCATGCACGCCTGCTGCCGGCCAGCGCCTTGGCCGGGGCGGTGTTTCTGATTGCCGCTGACGTCATCTCGCGCACCCTCATCAGCGGCCAGGTGCTGCCCATCGGGGTGATTACCGCGCTGGTCGGCGCGCCGGCGTTCGCGCTCATCCTGATCAAGGCCAGACGCCCATGAGTATTCATCCCACACCAGTACTGGCCTGTACGCAACTGGGCTGGCGCCACCAAGGCGCGACGATCCTTGAGGGAGTCGATCTGCAGGTGCACGCGGGTGAATCCCTGGCGCTGGTCGGCCCCAACGGCTCGGGCAAATCGACCCTGATCAAGCTGCTATGCGGCGTGCTCGCAGCGTCTGCCGGCGAGGTGCGCCTGTTCGGCCAGCCGTTGACCGACTACCTGCGCCGCGATATCGCTCAGCGCATCGCCGTGGTCGAACAGCACAGCGAGACACTCGACGCCATCAGCGTGCGCGATGCGGTGGAATTGGGCCGTACGCCATGGCTGAGCGCCTTGGCGCCGTGGTCGACGGAGGACGATCGGCATGTCCAGCAAGCCTTGCAAGCCGTGGACCTCATGCACCTGAGCAAGCGTCGCTGGCACAGTTTGTCGGGCGGCGAGCGGCAACGGGCGCAGATTGGCCGCGCCATGGCCCAGCAGCCGCAAATCCTGCTGTTGGACGAGCCCACCAATCACCTGGACATCCAGCATCAACTGTCGATCCTGGGACTGGTCCAGCGCCTGCCAGTGACCACGGTGATCGCCCTGCACGACCTCAACCAGGCACTCACTTGCGACCGCGTGGCGGTGTTGGACAAGGGTCGCTTGATTGCCCTCGGTGCACCCGAGGAGGTCCTGGTGCCGGAGTTGTTGTTAAAGACGTTCGGCGTGCATGCGCATTATCTGGTCGATCCTGAAGATGGCGCGCGGCTGTTGCGCTTTCGACCGGTTGACTAACCTGCGCGCTTGATTTTCATGCAGTCTGCGCCGGCATAACCTAATCAATTGGAACCCAAACGCTCCAGCCAGGGTCGATGTGACTACGATTTATCATTCGGCCAGATCCCTCCTCATGCCAATTCCCCAGACGCCGCTGTCGTTACCAATGCGACTGTGGCTCGTGCTGCTGAGCCTGTCGATCGGTGCTGCCGGGCTGTTCATGAGCCTGTTCGGCTATCGATTGCTTGCGCTGCACGGCAGTGCCTATTTCGTCGTTTGCGGCGTGGTCCTGTTGTTGTCCGCAGCGCAACTGGTGCGGGCAAAAACGGCAGGGGTGGCGCTCTTCGGCGTCGCGTATATCGGCTCGGTAGGCTGGGCAATCATGGACGTGGGGCTGGCCTTCTGGCCATTGATGTCACGCCTGCAGCTGCTGACAGTATTGATGATAGCGGTGCTGCTGACCCTGCCGCGGCTCAGGCGCGGCGAAGGTCGCCCTCCCTTGAAAACCCCGACTTACGCCTGCGCCACCGTACTGATACTGGCTTCGCTGGGCGCCGGCGGCTCGATGTTCTTGCCGCATGCAGAGGTACACGCCTCGACTCCCATCCCGCCGCGTATTCCCGTGACAGTCGGTCACGAACAAACCGATTGGCAGCACTACGGCAACACCCCAGGTGCGTCACGCTTCGTCGCCCTGGACCAGATCAACAGCGATAACGTCCAGCGCCTGCAAGTGGCCTGGTCCTACCACACCGGTGATATACCCATCAGCCCCACCGGCAACGGCGCCGAGGACGAAACCACGCCGCTGCAGGTCGGCCAGCAGCTGTTCGTCTGCACCCCCCACAACAATGTCATCGCCTTGCAGGCCAGCACCGGCAAACAGTTGTGGAAGACCGAGATCAACGCCCAGCAGAAAACCTGGATGCGCTGTCGCGGGCTGGCTTATTTCGATGTCGATCAACCGGTGTCGCAACCCAGCGTCGCCGGTGCCACGGCTGTGCCATTGCCCCTGCCGCAGATTGGCGCGCTGTGCCGTCAACGCATCGTGCTCAATACCATCGAAGCAGAACTGATCGCGCTGGATGCCCACACCGGCCAGTTCTGCACGGATTTCGGCATCGGCGGTCGAGTCGATCTCAAGCCGGGGATCGGCAAGGGCGTGGAATCCAATCAGTACTCGCTGACCTCCGCGCCGACCCTGGCCGGGACCACTGTGGTGGTCGGCGGCCGGGTTGCCGACAACGCCAGCACCGACATGCCCGGCGGTGTGATCCGCGGCTATGACGTGATGACCGGCGCGCTGCGCTGGGCCTTCGACCCCGGTAATCCGCAAGTCCGTTTACTGCCAACGCCCGGCCAGACCTACAGCCGCTCGACACCCAACGTTTGGGCGCCGATGTCCTACGACCCGGCCTCCAACACCGTCTACCTGCCCGTCGGCAGCTCGGCCATCGACTTCTATGGCGTTCAGCACCATCCCCTGGACCGCCAGTTCGGTGCTTCGCTGCTGGCGCTGGATGCCACCACCGGCTTGGAAAAATGGCATTTTCAAACCGTTCACGATGACCTCTGGGACTTCGACGTGCCCATGCCGCCAAGCCTCATCGACCTGCCCCAGGCCGACGGTACCAGCACCCCCGCGCTGGTGTTCGGGACCAAGGCCGGGCAACTGTTCGTGCTCGACCGCCTGACCGGCAAGCCCCTGACCCAGGTCGACGAACAACCCGTGATGGCCGGTGATATCCCAGGCGAAACCTATTCGCCCACTCAGCCGGTGTCCATAGGCATGCCCCAGGTCGGCACCGAGCGCCTCAGCGAAGCGGATATGTGGGGCATCACGCCCTTCGACCAGTTGCTGTGCCGCATCGAGTTCAAATCGCTGCGCTATGACGGCCTGTTCACCCCACCCGGCACCCAGACCACGCTCAACTTGCCGGGCTCGCTGGGCGGCATGAACTGGGGTGGCTTGAGTATCGATCCGACCCGCCAGTACCTGTTCGTCAACGACATGCGCGTGGGCCTGGAGGTCCAACTCGTGGCGCAGGGGGAAGAGGTCAAAGGCAAGAAGCCGCCACGTGCACTGCAGGGCACACCTTACGCAATCAGCGTCAAGCGCCGGTTTCTATCGCCGCTGGGCATCCCCTGCCAGAAGCCTCCCTTCGGCACCCTTACCGCCGTCGACTTGAAGACCCGCCAGATCGCCTGGCAGGCGCCGATCGGAACCGTGCAGGACACCGGTCCCCTGGGAATCAAGATGCACCTGCCGATGCCGATCGGCATGCCAACACTGGGCGGCACCCTGGCGACCCAAGGCGGGCTGCTGTTCATCGCCGCAACCCAGGACCACTACCTGCACGCCTTCGACACCGGCAATGGCAGCGAACTGTGGAAGGGCCGCTTGCCAGTCGGTAGCCAAGGCACGCCGATCAGCTATCGCGACCCGGCCACGGGTAAACAGTACGTGGTGGTCACCGCCGGCGGCGGCCGTGGCTCACAGGATCGCGGTGACTACGTGATCGCCTACGCGCTGCCGGATTGAACTGCGCGGCCCCTTGTGAGAGCGGGCAAACCTCGCTGACACAGGTGTCCGTCAGCCATTCGCTACCTCGTGCCACAACGCCCGCACCCGGTCCTTGAGCAGCAGCGCCTCGGCCCAACGATCAGTGATGTCGCGGCCATCGGCGCCGGTAATGGCGTAGGGTGGCGGGCCTAGTTCGCAGGTAAACGACAGGCTGCCCGTGGTATCAGGTCGCGCCAACCAATCGCTAAAGCCATAGCGCCACCAGCTCATGAACTGCTCTACCCAAGGCTGATGCTGGGCGAAGCTGATCGGTACCTGCACCTGTTCGCTACTGGCCACGCGGCCATGGTAGGCCCAACTGCGTTGCAGAATCTGGCGGATCTGTGCGTCGTCCACCGGATCGGCCGGGGTCGGCAGCTCGCGGCCGACCACATAGTGCGACAGGTCGGCGAGCAGTTTCAGATCCGGCAGCGCATCGAGGAGGTCTAGGGTAAAGATCAAGTCGTTGGTGATGCGATAGCGGTGAGTCTCGATCAGCACCGGGAAGTCCACCTGCTCGGCCAGGCGCTGCCAGCCCTCGATCAGCCCGATGGCCTCCTTGAGGCTGCGCGGACGCACATCGGCTTGCAAGGTCAGGTGATGACAACCGTAACGACTGATCACATCCAGCGCCGCTGCCAGATCATCGACTGTGCGCGGGAACAGCTGGCCCTCGATCTGCAGGCCGAGGCCGTGGGCGGCCGTGGCCAGGCGCTGGACCGCCGCAGGCTGGTAGAAGTGATCGGTAATGCCGTCGAAGCCCGCCGCAGCGATCTGCTCGAGCTGGGCTTCGAGCGGCAGGTCGTTCTGGCCTCGATGGTCGAGCATTGCCCACATCGACTGGAACACCACGAATGCTTTCATGTTCAACCTCGCAACAGTTGCTTGAGTGACACGCCCGGGTCGGCGAGTTCGGTGCTCGACAGCACTTTGCCGTCGAGGATCAGCCGCTCACAGAGCTTGATGTCCTTGCCGATACTGGCGCCCTGCCCCCAGCCACTGACACCTTGCAGGCGCTGATCGCCATCAAGGTAAAACAGCAAAAAAGCCCCGTTGGGCAGTTCGCGGGTGGCATCGGGCGCGTTGTTGCCGGTACTGCCGACGGTCTGCAGGCCCCAGGCGAATTGATCCGACCAAAACGCCGGCAAGTCGCTGAACGGCAGTTGCCGGCCCAGTAGATTGAGCGCGGCATGACGGCCCTGAGCCTCGGCGTTGCGCCAGGTTTCCTGACGCTGGAACGGGCTGCCAGGGCGCAAGCGAAACTCGCACACATCGCCGGCGGCGTAGACGCCCTCGGCGGTGGTGCCCAAGCACGCGTCCACTTGGATACCCTGGCCGATGTCGAGCCCGCCCGCGCGGGCGAGATCGACGTTGGGCTGCATGCCGATGCCAACCACCAGCAGGTCGCACGCCAGCTGTGAGCCATCGGCCAACTGCACGGCTGCGGCACGCTCGGCGCCCAGTACGGCGCTGATCTTCACGGCCAGGCGCACGTCTACGCCTTGTTCCTGATGCAAAGCCAGCAGCGCCGCCGACAACCGTTCTGGCAACACCCGTGCGGCCAGGCGCTCACCGGCTTCGAGCAAGATCACCTGGCAACCGAGCGCCCGCGCGGTCGCGGCCACCTCCAGGCCGATGAAACCGCCGCCCACTACCACCAGCCTGGCGCCGGGCTGCAGATGGTCGCGCAGCAACAGGGCCTCGTCATGGGTGCGCAGATACAGCACGTTGGGCCAGTGCGCAGGCACCTGCGGCAAGCGCCGCGCCCGCCCGCCGGTGGCCAGCAACAAACCGTCGTAGGGCAGCACACGGCCATCGTCCAGGTGCAGTTCCCGCCGCTCGGTGTCGAGCCGCGTAGCACTATGGCCGGCTATATGCTCGATGGCCAGCTGGTCCAGGCGCGCGGCGTCGCACAGGCTGTAGCTGTGCAGTTGCGCGGTGCCCTGCAGCAGGCCCTTGGACAAGGGTGGCCGCTCGTAGGGCAGATGCACCTCGTCACCGACCATGATCAAGCGCCCATCGAAGCCTTCTTCGCGCAGGGTCAATGCCGCTCGCCCCCCGGCGTGACCGGCGCCGACGATGATGATGGTCTCGGGTTGGTTGATCATGATGCGCACTCCTGGACCCATCTGCGCCGGCAAGAGGCCATTCGCGACACCCCGATACTCATGCTCCAATCGCCAATTGCACTCTGCCCTGCTCGACGCGCACCGGGTAGGTCTTGAGGTTCACGCACACCGGCGCACCGAGGGCCTTGCCATTGCGGTAATCGAAGCGGCCGTTGTGTTTAGGACATTCGATCACGTGGTCCATCACCAGGCCGTCCGCGAGGTGGATCTTCTCGTGAGTGCACAGGCCATCGGTGGCGAACCAGGCGTTGTCCGGCGAGCGGTACACGGCATACGTGTGGTCCTGATGATCGAAGCGCAGCACATCTTCTTCGTCGACATCGTCCACGGCGCAGACATCGATCCATTGATTGATCAGAACTAATTCGGTCATGGCTGTATTCCTTGTTATGGGTAGTGCAATCAGGTCAACCGGTCACGGCATGGGCGGTGTCGGGCGAGGCCTGGCGCTGCGGCGTCACTCGGTGCACGAAATACTCAGGGTCGCGACGCTGGCGCCACAGCGTTGGAACGATCTCCCGGTAGGCCGCGAACAGGCTCGGATAAGGGACTGGGCAGTCATCGCGCATCGCTTCGTGCAGCTTCGGCAGGGCGTGGTATGGCACCATCGGGTACATGTGATGCTCGAGGTGGTAGTTCATGTTCAGGTATAAAAAGCGCAGCACCGGGTTCATGTAGATAGTCCGGCAATTACTGCGGTGATCGAGGCTGTCCTCGGCCAGCCCGACATGCTGCGACACGCCGAACAGGTACGACAGCCAGCCGCCGTACAGCAGCGGCGTGCCGATCAGCAGGACCGGTAGCCAACTGCCCAGCACTGCGGCACTCATTACCGTAGCGGCGAAAATCGTCAGCCAGATGCGCGCGGTAAAGGTCACTTTTGGCCACTCGGATTCGGGGATGAACGTCTGCTCGGCATCGGTCATGCGCCCCTGGGCATGGCGCCAGAGCGAACCGAGGGTGTTCCAGGCGTGGGGGATCTGTGTGAGGTTGAGAAGCATCTTGCCGAGCTGCGGCGGGCGCGGCTCGACGATTTCCGGATCACGCCCGACGATAACGGTATCGGTGTGATGGCGAGCATGACTCCAGCGCCAGACATGGGGCTCGAACAGGGTCATGAAGGACGCTATCTGATAAACCGCATCGTTCATCCAGCGGGTCTTGAAGGCCGTGCCATGACCGCATTCGTGCCAGCGCGCATTGGAGGCCGAGCCATACAGCACGCCATACACCAGCAAGAACGGCACGCAGCCCCAACTGCCCCACAACCACACGGCGCCGCCAGCGCTCAGCCCAAGGCTCAGGAACCAGATCGCGGTATCGCGCAGGGCCGGCCCATCACTGCGCTGCATCAGCTCCTTGAGGCGCTTGCGGGGAACGGGAGATTGGTACCAGGTGGCAGAGACCAGGCCGTTTTCGGCGGCCCGCCGGGCTTCGGGGCCGGTCAGGCTGTAGTCCCGGGGAGTGAAGGTGGAGCGGTCTTCAGGCATGTTGTCGTTCTCGGCAAGTTTGATTATTGGAATACTTGCTTCGATGCGGTGCACATCGTTGAACAGAAATATAGGCAGCCACCTCCTGCCCCTCAAGACTGGCAGGGCATTCCCTCTCAAGCTATCATTCGCGCCGTATGCGCCTTGATAGTTTTCTTTCAAGGCCTGATCCAGGCCCCGCCATGAACAATAAGAAACGCCCCACCATCGCCACGGTCGCGGCCTTCGCCGGGCTCAGCGTGGCCACCGTCGACCGGGTACTCAATGCCCGCGCACCGGTCACCGAGGACACTGCCCAGCGCGTATTCGCCGCCGCAGAAGCCGTCGGTTACTTCGCCGCGCGGCTGATCGGCCAGCGCATCCGCGAACGGCGCCCCAGCTACCGCTTCGGCATCCTGCTGCTGGGCACCGCCCCGGACTTCTACAACAACCTCGCCAACGCCATCCGCGAGGCGGCTCGCGATCACCCCGCGGCCAACCTGGCCTGCCAGTTCGAGTACATCCACGACCGCAGCCCGGCCGCCATCGTCGAGCAGATCGAGCAACTCGCCGTGCAATGCGACGCGCTGGCGGTGGTCAGTTACACCCATCCGCTGATCAACGCGTGCCTGGCCCAGATACGTGCCGCAGGAGTGCCGGTGGTCGCCCTGCTGTCGGACATCGACGAGCATTTTCAAGAACCCTACGTCGGGCTCGACAACCACGAGTTCGGTCGCACGCTGGGCTGGCTGCTGGCCCATACCTGCGGTGCGCGCGAGGGCAGCGTCGGCGTGCTGTTGGGCGGCCATCGCTTTATCGGCCATCAGACCCGCGTCGATGGCTTGCGCAGCTACCTGCACGAGCATGCGCCGGGCCTGCGCCTGCTTGATGCGTTGATCAACATGGACAACAGCGACATCAGCGAGGAAGCCACCCTCGACCTGCTGGCCCGCCATGACGACTTGCGCGGGCTGTGCGTGGTGGGGGGTGGCGGCGACGGCATCATCAGCGCACTGCGCCAGCTGCCATTACCCGCGCGGCTGTGCTGCGTCGTGCCCGAGTCCACCGCCCGCTCCCATCAGGCGTTGCGCGATGGCCTGGTGCGCGCGGTCATCGACACGCCAGCCACCGCTACGGCGCAAGCGTTGATGAATCTGTTGGTGACGTTACAGGCGGGCGAGCCCTTCGATGCGCAGCGCCACCGCATCCAGGTGGCGCTGCAGATCATCACGGCCGAGAACGCCCGGCTGTGACCACCGGGCCGACCGCATCCTGCTTGCGCAGGGTATCGACCACCGCATCGAAAAACACCATCGGGTTGATGGCGTCCTTGTTCAGCGGCCGGGGCTGGGCGGCGAAGGTGACGATCACGACCTTCTGCACGGGGTCGATATAGATGTTCTGGCCCAGCAGGCCGACCGCCGCGTAGGCGTGATCCTGCAGCGAGCCTTTGGTCGAGGCGGTCCACCACATATAGCCGTAGCCGGCCTCCTTGCCGTTGGCCAACGTCTTGCTGGTGGTGGCGTCTGCGACCCAATGAGGCGGCAGGATAGTGCGACCGTCGACCAGGCCGTTGTCCATGAAAAACATGCCGAAACGGCCGTAGTCACGCAAGGTGGCGGCGATACCGCTGCCGCCGATTTCCGTGCCGTCGGGCGAATCCAGCCACCAGGTGGCATCGGCCTCCATGCCGTACGGCTGCCAGACCTTTTGCGCCAGGTACTGGGACAGTGGTTTGCCGGTTGCCGCGCGCACCAGTTCGCCCAGCACCTGGGCCTCACCGGTGTTGTAGTTGAACACCGTGCCGGGCGCACTGGCGCGCTGCAGGTGACTCATCAGCACCAGCGCCGCACCCGGTTGCTGGGCCATCTGCAGGCGCAGCAAAGCGCGGCGATCGGAGGTCGGGTCGGTGGCGGTTTCGTTCCATTTCGCGCCCGAGGCCATCATCAACAGATTGCGCACGCTGACGCCGTCGTAGGCCGTGCCCTTGAGCTGCGGCAGGTAGTCGACCACCTGAGCGTCGAGGCCCTTGATGCGGCCTTCCTGAATTGCGATGCCAGCCAGGGTCGAGGTCACCGACTTGGCCACCGACATCGACATCCAGCGGGTCTGCGCAGTGTTGCCGCGCTGGTAGCTCTCGTGGACGATCTCGCCGTCGCGGATCACCAGCAGGCCGGTGATGCTGTCCAGCGCGAGAAACTCGGCCAGGCTGTAGGCGCGGCCCTGGTAGGTGAACTTGATGTCGGTGAGGGGCGTTTTGGCGTAGGGCAATGGCTGGGCATGACCGCCCGCCTTGATCACGCGACTGGGGAACAGCCGGTCGATATTGCGGTAGGTGTTGACGGCGATATCCGGGCTCAGCGTGCCCGCATACATCGCTTCGGCCGTGCCTATCGGCTGGTTGGCAAAAGGATAAGGTGCGGGTTTGCTCGCGCAGCCCCACAGGCCGATGGCGATCGCCAGCAACAGGGCGCCTCGAACGCTTGACTGCCCACACCCGATACGGACGAAACCTTGCAGCATGCACAGTCCTTGCTCGGTTCACGAGCGGCCATGGGATACACCGCTCGGCCATAGGGCGAGCGACATACATGAATATTTATTTATACCCGATCTGGAGTGCCAATAAACCTCCCAGCCGCCAAGTGGCGTGGCTGGTGTGCTGAATGCCGGGGTTGTTGGGTGGCATCGAGGGTGGCATCGAGGCCGCCTTCGCCACCAAACTGAACTGCACCGTTATGGGAGCAAGGGGGCGCGTTCAGTGGCGAAGGGGCCCGCATGCTCGACGCATCACGCCTCGATGTTCAACCGCTTTAGCCGCGACGCCAACGTGGTGGGCTTGAGCCCAAGCATTTCGGCCGCGCCCCCTTTGCCGAACAGCTTGCCGTGGCACTGCGCAAGCGCGGCCAGGGTGTTGTCGCGCTCCAACTGGCGAATCTGCTCGTCGGTGAGAATTTCCGGCGTCGCGCTGATCGCCATACTGACGCCTGGCTGCGCGGTAACCTCCGGCAAATCGATTTTCAGGTCTCGGCCTTGGGAGGTAATCAACGCCCGCTCGATGACGTTCTGCAACTCGCGAATATTGCCCGGCCACGGATAGCCTTGCAGGCGTTCCAGATCGGACTGCAACAAGCGCCTCCCCGTAAGGTTCAAGCGCCCACCGATCTGCTGGAGAAAATGCAACGCCAGCGGCGCGATATCCATGGGGCGCTCGCGCAGTGCCGGGGACTGCAGCGGGAAGACGTTCAGGCGAAAGTACAGGTCCTCGCGAAAGCGCTTGGCCTCCACCTCGTGACGCAGATTGCGATTGGTGGCAGCGACGATGCGCACATCGACCTTGCGTGTACGCTCCTCGCCGACCCGCTCGAACTGGCCCTCCTGCAACACCCGCAACAGCTTGCTTTGCAGATCCAGGGGAATCTCGCCGATCTCGTCGAGAAACAAGGTGCCGCCATCGGCCAGTTCGAAGCGCCCTACCCGGTCCCGCACCGCGCCGGTAAAGGCGCCGCGAATGTGGCCGAAGAACTCGCTCTCGAACAGCTCCGCCGGTATCGCGGCGCAGTTGACCCGGATCAGCGGGTGGCCGCTACGCTTGCTGGCCTGGTGAATCGCCCGGGCAATCAGCTCCTTGCCAGTGCCCGACTCGCCATGGATCAGCACGCTGGCATCAGTGGGCGCGACCACGTCGATCTGCTTGATGATCTTGAGGATCGGCTCGCTCTGGCCGACGATCTCGCGGTAGTTGTGCTCGATGTGGATTTCTTCCTGCAGGTAAGCGTTCTGCTCCTCCAGGCGTTTTTTCAGATCCTTGAGTTCATCCAGCGCGGTCTGCAGTTGCAGCTCGGTGGTGCGCCGCTCGGTGATGTCGCGAAACACTACCACCGCGCCGACGATGCGGCTGTCGGCGATCACCGGTGTGCTGGTGAATTCCACCGGGAACGAACTGCCGTCGCGCCGCCAGAACACTTCCTGACGCCCCTCGTGCACCACACCGTCGTGCACCGCGCGGTAGATCGGGCAGTCCTCGACCGGATAGTGCGAACCGTCGGCGTGGCTGTGGTGATGGATGCGGTGGATGTTCTTGCCGATCATGTCCTTGGGCTGCCAACCGAGCATGCGCGCACCGGCGGGGTTAACGAAGGTCGCCAGGCCCTGATTGTCGATGCTGTAGATACCGTCCCCGACCGCGCTGAGCAGCAACTGGTTGTCGCGCTCCGATTCCTGGAACAGGTTGAGGATATTGCGCCATTCCAGCAGGCCGCCGCGCATGGTCCGTGCGGTGTCGGCCTGATCGCGCTGGTACTGTTTTTCGCTGCGCTCGTGCAGCACCAGGATGATCTGCAGTTGGCCCTTGATGCTGAGGGTGGTGGCGCTGATTTCGAGTTCGATGCGCTCGCCGCTTTTGCAGTTGCAACTGAGCCCGTCGGTCCAGCCACGGCCTTTTTCCAGCACGGCCTGACTGAACACGATGAGGTCGGCCAGTTGATGACCAAACAGCTTGCTCACGGGCAGCGCCAGCAACTCGTGGCGCGGGTAGCCGAGCAACTGGCACGCGGCGATGTTGAGATCCCCCAGGCGATCTCCATAAGGATCAAGCAGCGCGATGGCTTCACTGCAGTGTTCGAACACCATGTGGCGTGACCCATAGGCCAGGTCCGCCCAGCCGCTGAGACAGTCATCGTCGGTCATACGAATTCTCGTGAAAAGCCGCTACGAAGATTCGTATTTCTACGCCGTTGCCAAGGGATTGAACAGGGGCAGATGGTGTCGCAAAAGGCGGATCAGCGATCATCGCCGAGCCGGTTCACCCTCGGCCTGTTCCTCACTGATACCCCAAAAGCCCAGCAGGCATCCCACACCACCGATGCCCAATGCGACGCACAGCGGGACCGGCGTGCCATCGGCGAAGGCGCTGACCATCCAACTGAAGGCCATGCCGCTGGCGAACTGGACCGCCACTGCCAGGCCGACCGCAGCGCCTGCCTGGCGCTGAAACAGGGCCATCAGGCTCGCCGTGCAGTTGGCGCCGATCAGCCCGGCGGTGGTCATGTACAGCACCACGCACACAATGATCACCGCCGGTATCGCCCAACCCAGCAAACCGGCAGCCGTGAGCGCCAGCCCTGCCAGCGCAGCGACCCAGGCGCCTACCTTGAGCATTGCCAACGGCCCGACCTGGTTGACCTGGCGCGCGTTGATCACCGAGGCCAGGATGATGCCCAGAATGTTGAGCGCGAATACCCAGGCGAAGGCGCGCGGCGAGAAGCCGAAATGCTCGATGAACACGAACGGCGACGCGGTGACAAAGGCAAAGATGCCGCCGGAAGAGAACCCCATGCACAGGATGAACGACATCGCCTGGCGATGCCCTAGCACGCTCAGGTAGCCGGCGAACGCTACGCCGACGCTCGCGCTGCGCTGCGCGGGCACGTGGCTTTCCTTGAGCCACAGCGCGGTGGCCAGCCAGCAGATCAAGGCCAGTAGCAACAATGCCAGGAAGATGCTGCGCCAGCCGTCGATCAACACCAGCCAGGTACCGGTCATGGGCGCGACCAACGTGGCGACCATGGTAATCAGCTGCATCAACGACAATACCCGCGCCGCCTGCCCCAAAGGGAACAGATCACGTACTACCGCACGCGCTAGCACCAAGGCCGAAGCACCGCCCAATGCCTGGACGAAACGACAGACCAGCAGCTGCTCGACGCTTTGCGTCAGCATGCACCCCAGGCTGGCGACGATGTACAACGCAATGCCGCCCAGTAACAGCGGACGGCGCCCATAGCGATCCGACAACGGCCCATAGGCCAGCATGCCCAGGCACAGGCCGCCGAGAAACACACCGATGGTCATTTGTACCAGCGCGGCGGAACTGCCCAGCTCGCGGGCGATGGCCGGCAGGCTGGGCAGATAGGTATCGATGGACAGCGGCACGAAAGCCGCCAGCGCGGCCAACAACAGGATCAGGCGGGGCGTACCGCTTTGGGCTTGCATGCAATGACTCACTCGTTACGCAAAAAAGGCAATGATAGCCCTCTAGCCTGCACGGCGGCGAGCCTCGAATGGGACAACGTCAGGCCATCTGACTGCGTCGACCCCTTCGCGGCCGAACGCGCAACCTTGCTCCCACAGGTGTACGGCTTCGCAGCTGCTTGCACTGTGGGAGGGCCCTGCCCACGAATCAATCGATTCGCGCGATCGCCTCAGCCACCACCTTGACGTTGCCGGCATTCAAGCCCGCCAGGCACATGCGCCCGCTGTCGATCAGATAGATGCCACATTCGCGGCGCAGATGGGCGACCTGCTCGGCGCTCAGGCCGGTGTAGCTGAACATGCCCTTCTGGCGCAGCAGATAGTCATGGCGCCCGTCCGGGAACGTGTCGCGCAGCAGTGAAGCCAACTGGGTACGCATCGCGCCGATGCGCACGCGCATCTCTTCCACCTCGGCCAGCCACTGGGTGCGCAGGGCTTCATCGTTGAGCACGATGCTGACCAGGCGAGCACCGTGGCTGGGCGGGCTGGAATAGTTGCGGCGCACGGTGGCCTTCAGCTGACCGTGGACGTTGGCCGCAACCTGGGCGCTGGCACAGACCACCGACAGCCCGCCGACGCGCTCGCCGTACAGGGAGAAAATTTTCGAGAACGAGTTGCTCACCACCAGCGTCAGGCCGGCGGCCGTCATGGCGCGGATAGCGTAGGCATCTTCCTGCATGCCGTCGCCGAAGCCCTGATAGGCGGTGTCCAGGAACGCAATCAGCTCCCGCTCGGCCAGCACCTTGATCAACTCGTCCCACTGCGCCGGCTGCAAGTCGGCGCCCGTCGGGTTGTGGCAGCAGGGATGCAGCAACACGATGCTGTGCGCCGGCAATTGCCCAAGGGCCGCGAGCATGGCGGCGAAGGCCACGCCGCCGGTGCTCGGGTCGAAGTACGGATAGGTGTTGACCGTGAACCCGGCGCCGCCGAACAGTGCATGGTGGTTCTCCCAGGTGGGATCACTGACCCACACCTGCGACTGCGGGAAATACTGACGCAGAAAATCCGCACCGACTTTCAGCGCCCCCGAGCCACCGACCGTCTGGATCGTTGCCACGCGGTCTTCGCGCAGCGCCGGCGATTGGTCGCCAAACAGCAAGCGTTGCACCTGCACGCAATAGTCCGTCAGCCCTTCCATCGGCAGATACAGCGCCGGACGCTCACCCTGCGAGAGCAGGCGGCGATGGGCTTCGGCCACCGACGGCAAGGTCGGAATACGGCCCTCGGCGTCGTAATACAAGCCGATGCTGAGGTTGACCTTGCTGGCGCGGGCATCGGCCTGATAGGCGTCCATCAGCGACAGGATCGGATCGCCAGCGTAGGAGTTGACGTGGTCAAGCATACAAATAGCTCCAGCAAGAAAAGGCAGACATCAGGCGTGGTACCGGCCCGAACGGTGGTTAAGCGCAATGATCAGGTTGATCAGCACGGCGCCGAGCACCGAGATGGCCAGAATCGGCCACGACACGATGGTCAACGACAGCAGCAGGATCAGCACATCGGCGCCCATCTGCAGCCAGCCGGCGCGCCAGCCAAAACGTGCCTGCAGGAACAGCGCAAGAATATTCAGGCCGCCTAGGCTGGCACGGTGCCGGAAAAGCACGATGAAGCCAACCCCCAGAATGATGTTGCCGATGACCGCTGCGAACAACGGCTGGATCTGCTGCAGGGTAATGAAATGCTGCACCTGATCGGAGAACAGCGACACCAGGCCGATGGCAGCGAAGGTCTTGAGGGTGAAGACCCAGCCCATGCGCCGGAACGCCAGATAATAGAACGGCAGATTGATCATGAAGAAGGTCAGGCCAAAGGCATAGCCGAACGCGTAATGCAGGTAAAGGGCGATGCCGGCGGTGCCACCGGTCATGACCCCGCCTTCGCGCGCCAGCATCAGACCGAAGGCGATCAGCAGCGTGCCAACCAGCAAGGCCATGGCGTCTTCGCCACGGCTGTGGGGATAGGGGGTGATGGTTGCAGTGGTCATGTGGCGCTCGACGTTGCGGGGCGGAAATCGGCGGGTCCAAAAGTCGAACGCAAAATAGCAAGAATGACGTATCCGTGTATATAAATAAGATTGAATGCACGGATCGCGCATTTATAGGCTTTAAATAAGCCAGGCGTGCATGGCTTTGGACTGTCCACGCGGCTCTGCAAGATCTGCGGTGAAGCCACTGGCGCTTTCGCAGGCAAGCCTTGCTCCCACAGTGCAAGCAGCCCTGGGCCTTACACCTGTGGGAGCAAAGCTTGCTCGCGAAGAGGCCGGCACAGCTTGCCCAAAACCGTAATGTTATCCATCACCCGACGCTGTGGGAGCCTTCTCAGTGCATTTTCTCAGCCCGCCACCAACCCCGCTTCCTTGAGACGCTGCAGCACCACGGCGGTTTTCAAATGGCCGATCGTGGCGCTGCCCGACAACCGGCCCATCAGCGCATTGAGTTCCACCAGCCCCGCTACCGCGACCTTCAAGGCGTAGTCGGCGTCGCCCGTGGTCTTGTAGGCATCGATGATCGCCGGGTCATGCACCACAAAGGCTTCGAACGCGGCAGAGGTCTGCGGGCTATGGCTGTTGAGGCTGACCTCGATCATCGCGACCATCTCGGTATTCATCGCCTGGGGAGCCAGCCGGGCGTGATAGCCAAGGATCAGCCCCGCCTGTTCGAGGCTCATCCGCCGACGCGAGCATTGCGAAGCCGAAAGGCCCACCATTTCGCTCAGGTCCTGATTGCTCAAGCGCCCATTGCCCTGCAACAGGGTCAGGATCTTCAGGTCGAATTCGTCAATCGCAGTCATGGGTCTACCGTTCCTCGCAAAACAGGACGCGCAGATTAACAGCTTCAAGCGGATCCATGACGTCACACCTCTAGCATGGGCTGCAGGGATTCGCACCACCGTGGCGCACCCCAGCCAAAAGTTGCGCCACGATGCAGCAGCCCGCGTGCGCCAGACCGATAGAGGGGCAAGCGCAAGAGGCACCAGCGTGCCCACTCAACTCTCTGTTTATCTGGACTTGAAGCTGCATTCGGTGAATTCTCCTGCGTAACCAGCACTAATTCCCTCAGTCGCCAGTAGCGATGACAAAACTGGCAGGCAAACTGCAATAGCTGACCAAACGATCAGGTTTTATACTGCCCTCCTCTATGGCCAGCTTGCCAACCTCATCACGTTGTCATTTCAATCACGGTGCATCGCCATGTCTCTTTCTGCTTCGACCTCACAGCCTCTGGACATCGTCATCATTGGTGCCGGCATCGGCGGGCTGTCGGCGGGCATTGCCCTGCAGCAGCGCGGCCACCGCGTGCGCCTGTTCGACCGGGTACCCGACCTGACACCTGCCGGCGCGGCGATTTCGGTATGGCCCAATGGCGTCAACGTCCTCGAAAAACTCGGCCTCGGCGCGGCGATCAAAGCGGCCAGTGGCGAGATGCAGAGCATGAGCTACAGCACCCACGACGGCGCGTTGCTCACCCGCTTCAGCTTGCAGCCGCTGTACGACGCGGTCGCGCAGCGCGCCTGCCCTATCGCCCGCACCGCCTTGCAGCAGATCCTTCTGGACGGCTGTGGCCGCGACAACGTCACCCTGGGCGTCAGCTGCGAAGGCGTGGAGCCCAGCGGCGACGGCATGCGGGTAAAGTTTTCCGACGGCCAGCAGATCCAGGCCGACCTGGTGGTGGCTGCCGACGGCACCCATTCGCGGCTGCGCAACTATGTCGTGGGCCATGACGTGACACGCGATTACTGCGGCTACGTCAACTGGAACGGTCGCGTCGACGCCACCGACGACCTGGCACCTGCCACCGAGTGGACGCAGTTCGTCGGCGATCACAAGCGCGTGTCGCTGATGCCTATGGGCAACGGCCAGTTCTATTTCTTCTTCGACGTGCCCCTGCCAGCAGGCACCCCCAATGATCGCACCCACTATCGTGACGAGCTGCGCGGTCATTTCAGCGGTTGGGCCGCGCCGGTGCAACACCTCATCGAGCGCCTGGACACTGCTATCGTCAGCCGGGTCGAAATCCACGACATGGTCCCGACATCCAGCTTCGTCAAGGGGCGTGTGGTGCTGCTCGGTGATGCCGCGCACCCCATGGCGCCGGATCTGGGTCAAGGCGGCTGTCAGGCCATGGAAGACGCCTGGGTACTTGCCCGCTGCCTGGACGCTGGCGATGTCGACGCTGCCCTCGCCCGCTACAACACCGCCCGCGCCGAGCGCACCGCGCAGATCATGCTGCGCGCCCGCGCACGCTCGCAGGTCACCCATGGCGGCGTACCGGCCGAGACGCAAGCGTGGTACGCGGAACTGGCGCACGAAACCGGCGAACGCGTGATTGCCGGGTTGGTGAAGACGGCCACCGGTGGCGGCGAGTTGCTCAGCGATCAAGGCTGAGAATCGATGGGCAACTGAGGCCCGGCACAGACAACAAAAAACCCGCCTGGCATCACTGCCAGGCGGGTTTCTTTTTAACTCAAGGTCAGGCCGCTATTACAGCGCCATGTCCTGAGCCGGTTTGCTTTCCTGCGGCTTGGCCGGCTTGGCCGGGGCCGCAGCGCCAGCAGCCGGGTAGGCAGCTGCGTCGAGCACTGGAGGCTTGTTCAGCAGCAAAACGTCGGCAGTGTAATCCCACTCCTGCTGAACACGTGCTGGCGAATCGTTGAGCTTGGTGCCGTAGCTTGGCACGATCTGATGCATCTTCTCTTGCCAGGCCGGGGTCGCAACCTGGGCCTTGAAAGCTTTCTCGAGCACGTCGATCATGATCGGCGCTGCGGTCGAGGCACCCGGCGAGGCACCCAGCAGACCGGCGATAGAGCGGTCCTGAGAGTAGACGACCTCGGTACCCAACTTCAGCACACCGCCCTTCTCGGCATCACGCTTGATGATCTGCACGCGTTGGCCGGCTTGCCACAAGCGCCAGTCTTCTTTCTTGGCGTGCGGGAAGTACTCTTTCAGTGCGTTGAAGCGGTCGTCGTCCGACATCATCAACTGGCCTGCCAGGTACTCGATCAGCGGGTACTGCTCCACGCCCACCTTGGTCATCGGCCACACGTTATGGGTCGTAGTGGTCGACAGCAGGTCAAGGTAAGAACCTTGCTTGAGGAACTTGGTGGAGAAGGTCGCGAATGGCCCGAACAGGATCATGCGCTTGCCATCCAGCACGCGGGTGTCCAGGTGCGGTACGGACATGGGTGGTGCGCCAGTCGACGCGATACCGTAGGCCTTGGCCATGTGTTGCATGGCGATGTCCTGGTTATCGGTCACCAGGAACGAGCCGCCGACCGGGAAGCCGCCATATTCGCGCGCTTCAGGGATGTCCGCTTTTTGCAGCAGTTTCAACGCACCGCCGCCGGCGCCGACGAAGACGAACTTGGCATCGGTACCGTGGGTGGTGCCGTCTTTCAGATTTTTGTATTCGACGTGCCAGCCGCCGTCCTTGTTGCGGGTGATTTCTTCGACTTCGCTCGACAGCTTCAACGTGAAGTTAGGCTTGGTCTGCAGGTTGGCAACGTACTGGCGAGTGACTTCGCCCCAGTTCGCGTCGGTACCGAGCGGCGACCAGGTGGCGGCGATCTTCTGGTTGGGATCACGCCCTTCCATCATCAGCGGAACCCACTGTTTGATCTGCGCCTGGTCTTCGCTGTACTGCATGCCACCGAACAATGGGCTGGCTTTGAGCGCCTCGTAGCGGGCCTTGAGGAATTTGACGTTATCGTCTCCCCACATGAAGCTCATGTGCGGAGTGGAATTGATGAAGGAGTGCGGGTTTTTCAAGACGCCCGACTTGACCTGCCAGGACAGGAATTGCCGAGTGACCTGGAACGCCTCGTTGATCTCGATCGCCTTGGCGATTTCGATCTTGCCGTCTTTACCGTAAGGGGTGTAGTTCGACTCGGCCAGGGCGGAGTGACCGGTACCGGCGTTGTTCCAGCCGTTGGAGCTTTCTTCGGCCACGGCGTCGAGACGCTCGACCATTTCCATCGTCCAGGTCGGTTCCAGCTCGTTGAGCCAGGTGCCCAGGGTGGCACTCATGATGCCGCCGCCGATCAACAGCACGTCGACCTTCTTGGCCTCTTCGGCGTGTGCCTGAATCATGCCCATCGACAGGGCGAGGCCCAGCAGAGCCTTGTTCGCTTTCTTCAACATACTGTGATTTCCAGGATAGAACGTCATCCGCCCGCCCGCTGCGATCGCGTGGTTTGCTGGCTCACGGGTTGCCAGCAAAGCGGGCAATCGGCGAACAGGCGGGGTGGACATACAAGGCCGATAAAAACTGCATCGTCCTCACTCTCATGCCCCCTGCGCTGACTTCTTGTAGGTTGTCTTCAGCTACTTGAGAAACAATGAATGGCTGGCCCTGCTTCGGGGCGCACAACATGAACTTACTGAAGCAATTGTAAAATTTGGGCGCACATTAGCGGCTTCGCCAAAGCATTGCAATGCTGGGGTGCGTCTAATTGCCACTAGTCGAGGAGTGGGCTGAAACGGTTGCGCGATTTGACTGTCGCGATGACCATTTAACGGCCGCGTGGAGCAGATCTTTAGGGCTCCCTTGACCAGAGGCCAGGTGCATTGCCAGTCACTGCCCACCATCGACAGTCACCTGTTTGATGCCCTGACTTTGCAGGTGCCACTGGTCGAGTACGCGCTGGTAGCTGCCGTCCGCCAACGATGCCTGCAGGCCCTTGACCAATTGATCACGCAGCGCGTCCTTGCCCTTGGCCACGGCAAAGCCGAAGTAATGCACCGACAACGGCTCGCCCACCAGCACATAGGTATCGGGCTCTTCGCTCATCAGGTATTAGACGTACTCAGGCCCCAGTACGGCGGCGTTCAGGCGGCCTTGCTTGAGGTCCAGGCGTACCGCCGCCGCGCCTGCCGCGCCTTGTACCTGGGCGGCGGGCTTACCTGCGCCGACGCAGGTCCTGTCGCTCCAGGCGTTGAGTTCGATGAAGTAATTGGTGGTGCGTGGGCTGCCGATGGCTTTGCCGCAGAAGGCATCGGGGGTCATTGCCGCTGGAGCATTTGCGCGCGTGGTGAACATCTGCGCACCGGTCTGCAGATAATCGACGAAGGTCATGTTGCTGCGGCGGGTCGGCAGGTCGGTAATGGCCGTGCCGATCACATCGATGCGCCCGGTGGCCAGGCCGCTGGTGAGTTGTTCGAAGCTCATCTCCTCAAACTTGAGGTCGACGTTCATCTGCTTGGCCAGAGCCTTGAACAGGTCGATGTTGAAGCCGGTGCTTTCGTTGGTGGTGGGGTTGCGGTAGGACATCGGCGGATAGGTGGCTTCGATGCCGACGGTCAGGGTGGTGGCGGCGTTGGCGGCAGTGGCGGCAGAGACGATCAGGGCAGTAGCGAGCAGTTGGGTCAGGCGTGGGGTCATGGGGCGCTCCTTGAGGTCGAGAATGTTCGGGGGGCAAGCCCCCTCGCTACAGGGGTGAGGCGGTTTGCAGCAGCCCAAGCAGCCGCGGCACATCGGTGTCGGCGCCCAGCGTCATGCACAGCTCGACCAGGCCATCGACCTGTGCGGCGGGCAAGGCGCGGATCGCCAACGAGCGAAACTTGTCGATCAAGGCTTCGTCGCTCAGCGGATTGAGCGGGCCGCCCAGCGCCAGCTTGACCTGACGCGTGGCGCTGCGACCGTCCGCGCTGGTGACCTGAACGAACGGTTCGTCCAGCGGCGCCAGGCGCGGCTCGATGCGCAGGCTGATGGCCGCCATCAAGCCCTGCACCTCGGGTGCTGCCCTGACCGCCCCCTCGTAACTGTCGAGGCCGGCATTGCCACGCAGGCAGCGCACCGCCAACGCATACGGCAGGCTCATTTGCGCGGCGGCCAGGGTGCGGGTGTCGACGCCCGCGCACATGTCCACCAGAAAGGCACTAGCGCGCACATCGATACGCTCGACCTGCGTGCCGTCAATGCCGAGCTCGGCCAGTAGTTCCCCGACCGCATCGATCGCCGCGTGGGTACCGCGGCAGGCGGCATAGGGCTTGATCGAACAGCGCGCGAGCTTCCACACGCGGCCCAGGTCGGCGGTCAGTGCCTGGGGCTCGGCCGCGGCCTGCGCATAGGTGCGCAAAAAACCACCCCAGCTGTCCTCGAATACCTGGCTGGGGCCGCTCATGCCTTGGCGGGCGAGCAGCGCGGCGAGCACACCCGCCTCGGCCGGGCGCCCGGCGTGCAGCTTCTTGCTGTCGGCGCCGTCATGAATGAACGACCACAGGCCACCGCTCATGCTCGCTGCCAACCCGAGTGCGTGGGCAGTCTGGTCAGCGTTCAACTGCAACAGCCGCGCGCAGGCCGCTGCGGCGCCGAACACGCCACACGTGCCGGTGGAGTGCCAGCCGGCGCCGTTGTGTGGCGAATAGCCGCCGCACGCTTCCAGCACGCGCCGGGCCACGTCGTAGCCCAGCACCATGGCCGTCAGCAAGGCCTCGCCGTTCGGTGGCTTCGCACACAATGGCAGGACTGCCAGCATCGCCGGCACTACCACCGCGCCGGAGTGATCGCAGCCACCGGCATCATCCAGCTCCAGAGCGTGGGCAGCGACGCCATTGACCAACGCCGCACTGCGCGCCGACAGCCGTTGCGACCCGCCCCATACGGCCACGTCGCCCGGCGGCTCGCTGCACAGCAACGCCCCCAGGCAGCGTTGGGTCAGCTCAGTGTTGGCGCCTGCCAGAGCGGCGCCCAAGGTGTCGAGAAAATGCCGACGCGCCTTGGCTACCACCGCCTCGGGGATCGCCGCGAACGGTGTATCGCAGACGAACCCGGCCAATGTGTGCAAGGCATTCATGGGCGCGGCTCCTGAGCCTGATGCCGGGCAAATACCGCGGCCGGATGATCGTCGGGCAACTGCGGATGCTCGACCGCCCACCGCTGCGCGACCTCCTCGGCGGTGGCGAACCACACCCCCGGCTGCGCCTTGAGCCAACCAAGCCACTCGTCGAGCAAACCGCTGCGCCCCACCGTACCGAGGATTTCCGGGTGCAGGCGCATCAGGTAGCACAGCCCGAAACGCTGGAAACCTTCGAAGTCGCGCTGCCAATTGAGCAGCACTTCAGCGTAACTGGCGATGCGCGCCTGGCTGGCGGGCACGGCCGGCGCCAGGTTGAAAGCGAAATACGGCTCGTCCTCCAACTCAACGTGCAGCGGCAGTTCCACCAAAGGCGCCGCTACCTGGCCTGCGGGATGCACATAGGGCAGATCGTCACCGCCCCAGGATGACGACCAGCGCAGGCCGGCGCTGCGCAGGTCGTCCGCCAGGCCCTGGGCATAGCTGCCCGCCGGTGCGCGAAAGCCGCGCGGGCGCTGGCCCGTCAAGCGCTCCAGGGCTTCGCAACCGCGCAGCACCGACGCCTGTTGCTGCTCGCGCGTCAGTGCGCTGAAGTCCTCATGCAGATAACCGCTGCATGCCAGCTCGTGGCCGGCGGCATGCACTGCCGTGACGACGTCGGGATTCTGTTCGGCGACGATGCCCGGCACGCACCAAGTGGTGCGCAGGCCGTGCTCGGCGAATATCGACAGCAATCGTTGGGCGCCGCGGGTGGTGCCGTAACGCCACACCGAAAGGCTTTTTTCGCGCCCGGCGATTGCTGGCACCTGGGTCTGAATCCCATGGATATCGTTGTAATCCACCGTAATGACCACGGCGCAGGTATAGGGGGCGGGCCAGGGGCTAGTCATTGCCGTGCTCCCGCGCCCAGAATTCGGCGACCTCATTACAGGTGGCAAACCACACGTCGGCGTGGCTGTGCATGTGCTGCACAAACTGCTCCAGCACGCTAATGCGCCCCGGCTTGCCGGAGATCTTGGGATGGAACAACGTGGTCATGCACAGGCCTTCGCGGTAGGTGCCGTCGAACTCGCGGCACCAGTTGTCGAGGGTCTGCTCGTAACTGGCGATGCGGTCGAGCCCGGCGGGGTAATTGGGTGCACGGGTATAGGCCAGCGAGGCGTAGTCGTCGAGTTCCCAGCGGCCCGGGATTTCCACCAGGCGCCGGCTGGCGTCGAGGGTGTCAATGAAGTACGGGCGATCGTCGCCGCGCATGCTGCTGGAATACTTCACTCCGCAGTCCATCAACAGCGCCGGGGTCTCGCTGTGCCAGTCACCGGACGGCGTGCGAAACCCCGTGGCGGTGATGCCCAAATGGCGCTTGAAGACCTCGGCGCTTTTGTCCATGACCCAGCGTTGCTCGGCCAGGTCGAGGGCGAAGAAGGATTCGTGGCGATAGCCGTGATAGGCCACTTCGTGGCCGCGTTCGAGGATCGCCTGGCACTGCCTGGGCCAGTTCTCGACCACCCAGGCCGGGACGAAAAAGGTGGTGGGCGTGCGGTGCGCGTCGAGCATGTCGAGCAACCGTGGCAAGGCTCGATAGGGGCCATAGCCGCCAAAGGTGAAGTACTCGGGTTTCTGCCAGATGGAACCGTCGAGCATCGCCGCGCCCGTTGGCCCGTCGAGATCGAACGCCATGGCCACGCAGGCTCGGGCCTTGCCGGGCCAGCGCAGATCGTTAGAGGTGTACATCGGGATTGCTCCGTGTCATTGGCGAAGATTTGGCGTGCCTGTGACGGCCTGTTCGCGGGCAAGCCTTGCTACAGGTGTACATCCCTTGCACCTGTGGCAGCGAAGCTGGCTCGCGAGAGCGGTCTGATGGACACCGCCGCTATCGCGGTTGTGTGCCAGAGCGAGCATCACCTCCCCTGGTTCAACTGCGCCTTGGCGACCGCGCCCTGCTCCAGGTTCCACTTCTTGAGAATCTTGCCGTAGCTGCCATCGGCAATCATGGCGTCAAGCGTGGCGACGATGGCCGCGCTCAAGCCCGGATTGCCCTTGGCCACGCCCAGACCGGCGAGCTGAAAGGTCAATGGTTCGCCGATCACCCGATAGGCACCCGGCTCCTGCGTCTGGATATACGGCAGGGTTTCGCTGCCCTGCACCGCCCCATCCAACCGCGCCTGCCGCAACTGCGCACGGGCGTCCGCCGAGCCTTCGGTGCCCACCACCACGATCGCCGGCTTGCCCTTGGCCTCGCAGTTGGCGGCGCTCCACTTGGCAATTTCCACCGGGAAGTTCGTGCGGCGGCTGGTGCCGACCTTCTTGCCGCACAGGTCGGTGGCGACCTTGACGTCCTTGCTGGTGTCCAGGATGTAGAACTGCGGGCCGGTCTTGAAGTAGTCGACAAAATCCACGGTCTTCTGCCGCTCGGGGGTGTCGGTCATGCCCGACAGCACGATGTCCAGCCGCTGAGTCACCAGGCCGCTGACCATTTGCTCGAAGGCGGTTTCCTGCCATTTCACCTCGATGCCCAGACGCTTGGCGATCTCCATGCCGAGATCGTAATCCACCCCGGTCAGCTGGTTGGTGCCAGGGTCCTTGAAGTCCATCGGCGGATAGTTGGGCATGATCCCGGCGGCGATAAAGCCCTTGTCCTTGATGGCGGTCGGCAGCCTGGCCGGATCAGCGGCCCAGGCGCCTGCGGCGGTGAAGACGGACAGTGCTGCGGTCAGAACGAGCATCTTTTTCATAACGGCTTCCAGAGTCAGCAAACAAAGGGATGGGAATCAGTTGAGTACCGCAGCGATGAATTCCTGGGTGCGCGGATTGCGCGGGCTCATCAGCACTTCTTCCGGCGAGCCAGTCTCGATGATCTGCCCGGCGTCCATGAACACCACGCGGCTGGCCACCTCTCGGGCGAAACCCAGCTCGTGAGTGACCACCACCATGGTCATGCCACTGGCCGCCAGGTCGCGCATCACCGACAGCACCTCGCCGACCAGCTCCGGGTCGAGGGCCGAGGTGGGCTCGTCGAACAGCATCAGCTTGGGGCGCATGGCCAGGGCGCGAGCAATCGCCACCCGTTGCTGCTGGCCGCCGGAGAGCTCGATCGGGTAACTGTGGGCCTTGGCCGTCAGCCCTACCCGCTCGAGCAGGTCCATGGCCTGCTCGCGGCATTCCTTTTGCGGGCGGCGCAACACCTGGGTCGGGCCCTCGATGATGTTTTCCAGCACCGTCATGTGGGCGAACAGGTTGAAGCGCTGAAAGACCATGCCGGTAGCCAGGCGCTGGCGGGCGATCTGGGTGTCGCTGAGCTCGATCAACTTGCGGTCCACCGAGCGATAGCCCAGCAGTTCGTCGTTGACCCACAGGCCACCCTGATCGACCTTTTCCAGCTGGTTGATGCAGCGCAGCAAGGTGCTCTTGCCCGAACCCGAGGGGCCGATGATGCACACCACCTCGCCGTAGGGGATGTCGAGATTGACGTCCTTGAGCGCCTGGAAAGCGCCGAAGAACTTGTTGACGTTGACCGCCTTGACGATATTTCGCATGTTCGTGTCCCCTTAGCTGCGCTTGCCGGCGCCGCGGCCGAAACGACGTTCCAGGCGGCTCTGGCCGAAGGTCAGCACCGTGACCACCGCCAGGTACCAGATGCCCGCGACGATCAGCAGCTCCATCACTCGGGCGTTGGCGTAGTAGATGTTCTGCGCGTTGTAGAGCAGTTCGGAGTACTGGATCACGCTCGCGAGGCTGGTCATCTTGACCATGCCGATGAATTCGTTGCTGACCGGCGGGATGATGATGCGCATCGCCTGGGGCAGGATGATCCGCCGCAGCGCCTGCAAGCGCGGCATGCCGATCGACTTGGCCGCCTCGTACTGGCCGCTGTCCACCGACAGCAACCCGGCACGCACCACTTCCGAGGTGTAGGCGCCTTGATTGATGCCCAGCCCGAGCAAGGCCGCGGCGAACGGCGTGATCACCTCGACGGTCTTGAACTCGAACAACCCGGGGATGCTCAGGGTCGGGAAGATCAACGCCAGGTTGAACCACAGCAGCAACTGCAGGATCAGCGGGGTGCCGCGGAACAGCCACACGTAACCACTGGCCACGTAGCGCAGCACTGGATTGTGCGACATGCGCATGATCGCCACCACCACCCCGAGGACCACCCCCAGCGCCATGGCCAGCACGGCCATGACGATGGTGTTGAGCAAGCCGAACATGATCGAGCGCGCCGTCAGGAACTGCTCCACGTAAGACCACTCGATATTGCCCTTGGCGAATGCCTGGGCCAGGCCCAGCAGCAATAACACGATGATCGTCGCCGAGGCATAGCGGCCGTAGTAGCGACGCTTGACGACCTTGTAGGTCGAGAGGTCGTAGTGGGCGTCTTGCGCGGTCAGCGCCGCAGCGCCAGGAACGTGAGTCTGTGGCATGGGAGTCCCCTGTCGGTCAGCCGCGCGGGCCGGAGTAATCCAGCGCCCATTGCTGCTGGGCGCCCAACTGCTGCTTGAAGCGTTCGATCTGCGCACTGACCTGGGCCGGCGCGGTGCCGTTCCAGCCGTTTCGTGCCGCGAGCGCGGCCTCCAGCGTCAGGGCCTTGCGCACGTCTTCGGTCAGGCGCGCGTCGACTTGCAGCAGCAATGCGGGGCTGGCGTCTTCCAGGCCGATACCGGCTTCTTCGCAGGCCTGTACCAGCTTGCCGGTCACTTCATGGGCCTCCTTGAACGGCACGCCGCGTCGCGACAGCCAGTCCGCCACTTCGGTGGCCAGGGTGAAACCGAGCGGGGCCTGGCGCAGCAGTTCGTCGGTGCGCACCGTCATGGTCGCGACCATTCCGGCGAACGCCGGCAGCACCAGGTGAATGGTGTCGAGGCTGTCGAGCACCGCGTGCTTGTCTTCGCTCAGGTCGCGGTTGTAGGACAGTGGCTGGGCCTTGAGCACCGAGAGGATGCCGGTCAGGGTGCCGATCAGACGGCCCGACTTGCCCCGCGCCAGCTCGGCGATATCGGGGTTCTTTTTCTGCGGCATGATCGAGCTGCCAGTGGCGTAGCCGTCGTCGAGGCTGACCCAGTTGAACTGGCGCGAGGTCCACAGGCAGAACTCTTCGGCCAGACGCGAGACGTTGACGCCAAGCATGCTCACCGCAAAGAGGAATTCGGCCACGTGATCGCGGCTGGCCACGGCGTCGATGGAGTTTTCGCACGGCCCGCTGTAGCCCATCTCGGCCGCCGAGGCGTGCAAGTCGCCAGTGATGGCGGAGCCGGCCATGGCTGCGGCGCCCAGCGGCGACAGGCTGAAGCGCCGGTCCCAGTCCTGCAGGCGCTGGATGTCGCGGTGCATGGCCTGCGCGTGGGCCATCAAGTGATGTGCGAAGACGATCGGCTGCGCCTGCTGCAAGTGGGTGAAGCCCGGCGCAATGCTGTGCACGTGCTGCTCGGCCTGGGCCACCAGCGCCTTTTGCAGTTCAAGCAGCGCCATTACCAGCACCCGTGCCTGATCGCGCAAAAACAGACGCATGTCGTTGGCCGATTGATCATTGCGCGAGCGTCCCGCGCGCAGCTTGCCGCCCAGAGTGCCAAGGCGCTCGGTGAGCAGGCGTTCGATAAAGGTGTGCACGTCTTCGTCGGCAGCGATCGGTTCGATGCGCCCGGCGGCGAAATCTTCATCGATGCCCTGCAGGGCCTGGATGATCTGGGCGGTTTCAGCCGCGTCCAGCAAACCGGCGCGCTGCAGCTCGTTAGCGTGGGCCTTGGAGCCGGCGACGTCATACGGGGTCAGGCGAAAATAGGCCTTGGGTGAGCGCGACAGGTTGGCCATGGCTTCACTGGGGCCGGTTTTGAAACGGGCGCCCCAGAGGCGGTCGGTTGGCTCGGACATGTACAGTTCTCCATTGGCACGTAGCTTGCAATTTGCCTTTGTCGCAAGCCCCTTTATGCAGGGGCTTGTTGGCCACTCTGTGAAGAGTTGCTAAAGGATCGATTAAACAGGTCGCGGTGAATCGACCGGATGAGAGGGATACTAGAAAGCCGACCGAACGGGGTAAATACATTAAATGGAAAGTCAACTTTCTCAATCCGCCAATGTACCGAAAAGAGCCAGCGATACTGCACTTTCCATGGCCACCGCCATGGACCTTAAACTATTCAAAGTGTTCAAGGCCGTGGTGGAATCCGGTGGTTTTACCGCCGCACAATCCGAACTCAATATTGGCCTGGCCGCGATCAGCAAACAGATATCCGATCTAGAGATTCGCCTGGGCATGCGTTTATGTACGCGCGGGCGCGAGAAGTTTGGTTTGACCGAACAAGGCAAAGTTATATATCAGGCCAGCCTCGACCTGTTTTCGGCGCTGGACGAGTTTCGCGGGCGTCTGGGCAATGTCCGCGGCGAGCTGCTGGGCGACCTGAATATCGCCGTCATCGACAACACCTGCTCCGACCCCAATTCGCCCTTGGTGCGCGTGCTGCAGGACTGGCAGGCCAAGGCGCCCAAGGCACGCATGCGACTGAGCGTCGCGCCCCTGGAAGAGATCGAACAAGGCATCCTCAAGGGCCAGTTCGCCGCCGGCATCGTGCCGGTGTACACCGACAAGCACGAGTTCGAGGTGCTGTCGATGTACAAGGAAACCTCGGAACTCTACTGCTCTTGCGATCACTCGTTCTTCAACTTGAGCGATGACGAGATCGACGACGCCAAACTCTCCCAAGCCGAATACATCGAGCATGTCTACGCCAATCACCAGGATAAATTCCGCCCGCTGGGCCCGCGCAACATCAGCGCCATCGCCACTCAGGTCGAGGCCGTAGCCATGCTGGTGCTGACCGGGCGCTACCTGGGCCATCTGCCCACCCACTGGGCCAAGCACTACGTCGACCGCGGGCAGATGCGCTCGGTCAAGCCCAAGCGCTTTCGCGTCACCACCCCTTTCAAGCTGCTGCACAAGCCCACCGGCCGCAGCAACCCGCTGCTGGATGTGTTCCTCGAAATCCTTCAGCAGCATCTGGCCAACAACGTCGCGATCCTCGCCAACGGCGCCTGAATTCAGACCGTGGCGTCTGCCAGGGCGGCCGTGGCTTCGCGCAGGCCTTGCAGGAACTGCGCCTCGGCGCGGCTCAGGCGCTGCTCCTTGTTCCATAGCAGATTGACGTCCACGGTGCACACCTGCTCCGGCGGCAGGGGCCACAAATGCCCGGCCGCGCGCTCGCGCTGATACAACGGATGGGGCAGGCAACCAATGCCAAAGCCCGCCAGCACCAGACGCAAGACCTCCTGACTGTTGGCCGAACAGCCCTTGATCGGCCCACGCCAGCCGTGGCGATGGCGAAATTCGGCCAAAGCGTTGAGGGTGCCGCCCAGCAGGTCGCTGGTGAACAGGATCAGCGGCTCGTCCTTGAGCATCTCGACACTCACGTCTTCGCGGCCGAACAACGGATGCTCGGGGCCGCAATAGAAGCGGTAATGTTCACGGGTCAGGCATTCCTGAGCCAGCCAGGGGTAGCTCAGCGGGGTGATCGCCAGGCCGAAGGTGGCGGTTTTCTGCTCCAGGGCGCTGAGAATTTCGTCGTTGGATTGCACCACGATTTCCACCGCCACCCCAGGAAAACGCCGGTTCAGGCTGGCCAGGCTGCGATCGTAGGCAGCGCAGCTGATGCCATCGATCGACAGCAGCCGCACCTTGCCCACAACCTGGTCACTGGAGCCCTCGATGGCGGCGTCCAGCTGGGCGAACTGCCCCTGTACGTCATTGGCGATACGCAGCGTCTCGATGCCGGCGATGGTCAATTGGAAGCGCGGGCCGCGACGCTCGATCAAGGCGGTGCCCAGTTGCTCTTCGAGCCGCTTGAGCGCCTGACTGACCGCAGGCTGTGACAGATGCAAGCGCACCGCCGCCTTGCTGATGCTCAATTCCTGGGCAATGGCCTGAAAGGTGCGCAACAGGTTCCAATCGACCCGCTCACTGGAGGAACGCAGGTTCGGTCGTACCCTTCCCAGACTTTTACTCATATCACTGCTCGTTCAAATACTGAATGTAAAAAACAATAATGCGCTACCCCTCGAGATCGACCCGAGCGTTCTATACAGCCGTTTCCAATAGCAGCACAACGCGCGCACTGAATACTGCCATAGTTTCACCTTGAAGCGTTCATGATCAATATGAATTGACGGATACTTTAAATATACCGACCAAGATATTGCCCGCCGATGGCGCATAATCTAGATTGGCGCCCCAGAATGAAGCACCCTACTCCCAATCTAATAACCTCAGGATAAAAATCAATATCCAGCGCTGACGCTGTTTATTTGGCAAACCAATATTCACTATAAGAAATGCTTTCTTGCACCTGTGCACTGGCGCTTATAACAATAGATTCAACGCCAGATAGCGCCCCTCCACAAGAGCGATTCAACGCGTCGGTAAAAGCCGTCCACCGTGTTTTCAGTGACGCAATATACGGTCGCCACCGCCCGCCTGCACGCCGCTTTCCCGCCTAAAGGCATGGCCGTCCATTGAACGGCCAGCCGCCCCCCTGTCCGCCAAAGACTGCCCACCCAACTGCACCGCGCGCCTTGCTGCGGTGACGATCGTGTTAAAGGAGCCGTTCCAATGAGTGTCAGCAAAATCAGTTTCGCCGCCCTGCTCGCTACCGCCTGCACCAGCCCCGCAACCTGGGCCAGTGATCAGTCGGATGCGACGGGTTTTATCGAAGGCACCCATCTGACCATCAAGACCCGCAACATGTACATGCAGCGCGACAACCACGCCAAGGGCGCTGCACAGAACTACGGTGAAGAATGGGCGCAGGGCTTCGTCGGCGTGCTGGAATCGGGCTTCACCCAAGGCGCCGTGGGCTTCGGCGTCGACGTGCTGGGGCAATATGCGATCAAGCTGGACACCGGCGGCGGACGCTACGGTGGCGGCACCAACCTGCTGGAAACCGACAGCAGTGGCCCCAAGGACCAGTACGCCAAGGCCGGCGGCGTGTTCAAGATGCGCGTCTCCAACACCGTGCTCAAATACGGCACGCAGATCCTCTCGATCCCCGTGCTGAGCACCTCCGACAGCCGCCTGCTGCCCGAGACCGTCGACGGTTTCTCGGCCGCCAGCAAGGACATCAAGAACCTGCGCCTGGACGCTGGCCATTTCACCGCGCTGACCAACCGCAACCAATCGTCCTACGACAGCGGCCGCATGACTTCGGTCGACTATGTGGGCGGCCAGTACAAGATCACCGAGGCGCTGTCGGGCAGCCTCTATTACGCCAAGACCGACGATTACTTTCGCAAGTACTACGTCAACGCCAACTACGTGCTGCCTCTGAGCCAATCCCAAGCGCTGAAATTCGACTTCAACGGCTACGACACCAAGAGCATTGGCCAGGCCCGCAGCGGCGACCTGGACAACCGCATCTGGAGCCTGGCAGCCGCCTACAGCATTGGCTCCCACACCTTCACCCTCGCCCACCAACGGGTATCGGGCACCGGTGACTACATCTATGGCCCGGACGGCAACGCCAACTTCTACTTTGCCAACTCGGTCCAGTATTCGGACTTCGACTACGAGAACGAAAAGTCCTGGCAGGCCCGCTACGACCTCAACATGGTCGGCTACGGCGTGCCAGGCCTGACCTTTATGACCCGCTACATCAAGGGCTACGACTTCAAGAGCGGCACCGGTGCCGACCTCGACGGCAAGGCCTGGGAGCGTGACATCGAAGCGCGTTACGTGGTGCAGAGCGGCCCGGTCAAGAACCTGTCGTTCCGAGTGCGCCAGGCGGCCTATCGCAGTTCCGATCGCGGTGGGCAGATCGACGAGATCCGCATCATCACCGAGTACCCGTTCAACATCCTGTAATCCGGAAAGGCTTTTGCATGGTGATTGACTTGCTGGTGAATCGCTGGCTGGTGAATCAATAGCACCGTGCAGACCGCCGGACACGAGCCACGGGCAATGCCTGTGGCTCCCCCTTTCGTGACTGGAGTGACCGATGTTCAAGCGCACGTTTCGTCACCTGAGTACCGCGGCCATTGGCAATGTCGCCCTGGCCGTCGCCCTGCTTTCGTGCACTGGCATGGCCAATGCCGCCGACACCCGTGAGGCCGCTATCGTCCTGCCCGCCAACATCCTGGCCGCAAAAAAAATCAAGATCGCGCTGTTCGCCGGCTTCCCGCCTATGGCCTGGAAGAAGCCGGACACCAACGAGCTGGTGGGCGTCGACGTCGAGCTCGCCCACTACCTGAGCAAGCGCCTGGGCGTGGCCGTCGAATGGCAGGAGGTGTCTTATGAATCGGCCATCAACTCGCTGGTCACCGGCCGCGTCGACATGGCCTTTAGCCTGCTGGACGCCCCGGAAGCGGCCGACCGGCTCGACTATCTGCCCTACCTGACCTCGGGCATGCAACCCTACGCGCTCGCCAGCCACGCACCGATCGCCAGCGCGCTGGATATCTGCGGCCTCAAGGTCGGCGCCAACCGGCGCAATGGCTTCGACGCGGCCATGCGCAAATGGAGCGATGCCAACTGCCTGCCCGCAGGCCTGCCTGCCGTGCAGGTACAAGCCACTGACGGCACCGCCACCGCGCGCCTGGACCTCAAGCAAGGCCGCGTCGACGTCGCCGTGCAGAGCAGCGAATCGGTGCCCACCAGCATGGCGCTGGAACAAGGCACCTACGTGACCATCGGCAAGCCGCTCAACAGCCTGCAGATCGTCGCCGCGTTCCCCAAACAGTCCAGCGCCCTGCGCGATGCGGTCAGCCAGGCACTCAAGGACGCCGTGGCCGACGGCAGCTATGCCACCGCACTGGCCAAATACGACCTCGGTAATAACAGCGCCGCAAACGCTATCCTGGCCCATTGATAGGCCAGCGGATCAAGCACAACCTGACGTGAAGACCGCGCCTGCCGATGAGCGAAGACACGCATGGACGCCCGACCGACCTTCAAACTGCACTGCCACGCTCAACTGCCCACACCTGCTCGATACCTGAGCAGCCACAAGAGGAATGCCCCCACCATGAACACCCTGCCCAACGCTTTGCTGACCAGCATGCCGGAACCTGAGCGAACCGCGCGCTGCGAACTGGCCGCCCTGTACCGGCTGCTGGCGCACTTTCGCATGACCGACCTGATCGACACCCATATTTCCCTGCGCCTGGAGGACGGCTCCGGGCATTTCCTGATCAACCGCTACGGCGTGCTGTTCGAGCACATTAAGGCCAGCGATCTGGTGCGCATCGATGGCGACGGCAACGTGGTTGATCGCTATTTCCCCAATCACCGGGTCAACCGCGCGGGCTTCGTCATCCACTCGGCCATCCACGCCGCGCGCGCGGATCTGCATTGCGTGATCCACACCCACACCGCCGCCGGCATAGCCGTGTCGGCCCAGGCCAAGGGCTTGCTGCCGATCAGTCAGCACGCGTTGAAGTTCTACAACCGCTTGGGCTATCACCGCTACGAAGGCATCGCCCTGCGCCTGGACGAGCGTGAACAACTGGTGCGCGACCTCGGCCCGCACAGCGCCATGATCCTCTGCAACCACGGCCTGCTGGCTGCGGGGCCGAGCGCGGCGGCAGCCTTCCAGACTATCTTCATCCTCGAACGCGCCTGCCAGGCTCAGATCCAGGCACTGGCGGGCAACAGTGAGTTGATCCTGCCGGATGCCGAAACCTGCGAGTTCACTGCCCAGCAGTATGAGGGCGATGACGAAAGTGGCTTGATCGAACTCGGCTGGCAGGCCGCGCTGACCCTGATCGAACCGCAACGCCAGGACTACTGCGCATGAGCCCGATCGTGTTGATCGATATGGGCAACGACATCACCCAGGCGCAGCGGATCATGGCGCAGCGCCGGCCCGAGTTGCAGTTCTGCCGCCCCGGCGATCCCGAAGCCCAGCACGCCGAAGTGGCCATCTGCTGGACGCCACCACCCGGGAGCCTGGGCGCCTTGCCCATGCTCAAGCTGGTGCATTCGGTGGGAGCCGGGGCCGATCCGATCATCCGTGAACCCAGCCGCCCGGCCACCTTGGCCGTGTGCCGGATCGTCGATCCGGGGCACTGCCAGGGCATGCTTGAATACGTGCTCTGGGGCGTGCTGCATTACCACCGGCAGTTCGACCAGATCCTTGCCAATCACCAGCGCCAACACTGGCAGCGGCTGGCGCAAAAGCCGGCGCAGCAGACTCGCGTCGGCGTCATGGGCCTCGGCCAACTGGGCAAGGCGGCGGCGGTGCAGCTGGCCCGCCTGGGCTTCCATACGCGTGGCTGGGCCCGTAGCGCGCAGCAGATCGACGGCGTGCAGACCTTCGCCGGCTCGCAACTGCCGGCCTTCCTCGAGGGCCTGGATATCCTCGTGTGCCTGTTGCCCCTGACCGAGCACACGCGCGGCATTCTGTGCGCCGAGACGTTCGCCCAACTGGCGCCCGGCGCCGTGGTGATCAACTGCGGCCGCGGCGCGCACCTGCGCAGCGCCGACTTGCAGCACGCCTTGGCCAGCGGTCAGCTGCGCGCGGCCTTGCTCGACGTATTCGAAACAGAGCCCTTGGCGCCCGACCACAGCCTGTGGCAGACACCCGGCGTCACCGTGACCCCGCACATTGCCTCCAGTGCTTCGTTCGAGGTGATCGCCGAGCAGATCCTGGCCAACATCGACCGTCTGGAGGCCGGCTTGCCATTGCTCAATACCGTCGACAGTCAGCTGGGCTACTGAGTGCCGATGCGCTGATTTGCCCCGGCAAAAGGCCGCGCCAGACCCTTGACGGACCGTAGATATTCAGGTCAATCAGGGCCTTAGCAGCCGCTCGTCGCCTTTGATAATTTTTTGACTGAATTTTGCGCTTTGCCCCGAATCATTTAATCATCGCCACCGGGGAGCCCCAGACATGCCAAACGCAAAACTCTACGTCATCGATTACAACCTGCATGGCGAGCACAAGTCATTCATCCTGCGTGCCGACAAGATGGACAACGCCGAAGCCTGGCATTGGGCGAGCTGCGACGCTGGCATTGGACGCATCGGCCGCTTTGGCCGCAGCGAGGTGAAAAAGACCAGCAAGCCCATGGCCGAGAAGTACGGCATTACCGATGTGGTCTGGCGCGCGTCGGAGATGGCACCGATGATGCCGGACTGAGCTCGGGAGGGAGATCTCGACCCTGTTCACTGGCCTCTCAACGCTGAGCATTATCGATCAATATCTGCGCAAACTCCTGCGCTGGCCCCACCAGCGCCTCGCCCTTGCGGGTGAGGATGCCGTAATCCTGTGGCGCCAGCCGTAGCGGCGTCTCCAGCACCTTGAGCAAGCCACTGTCGATATGCGGCCCGACCATCGAGTCGGGCAGCATGGCGATCATCGGCCCGCTCTGCAACACCTGCAGAAAGGTCTGCATCGAGATCGTATCGATGGTGTTCTTCGGCGTGGCGATGCCGGCACGGGCGAAGGCAGCGTCCATGCGCGCCCGGATCGGCACCCCCACCGGATAGAGAATCCACGGCCACTTGCCCAGCTCCGCCAAGGGCGTCGGCCCCGACTCGCACAGCGGATGGCGGCTGTTGACGACGATGCTGAAGGGCTCCGGGCCCAGCGCGGTGAAGTCGTAACGATGCTGCTGACGCTCATCGGTGTAGCGCGCCACGGCCAGGTCCAGGGTGCGGGCGTCGAGCATCTCCATCAGATGATCGCTGGTCTGCTCCACCACCTCGATCGACAGCAATGGCCAGCGCTCTTTGATGGTGACGATGGCACCGGGCAACGACACCGCGGTGGCGGCAAAAATACCGCCGACCTTGAGATAACCATGACCGCCCTCGCGCAGGCTGCTGATCTGTTCGACGAAACCGCGGGCGTCGTTGAGCGCGATATGGGCATAGCGCACTACGTATTCACCGAGGGCAGTCGGCGGCATGCTGCGTGGCAGGCGCTCGAACACGGCAAAGCCGAGCAGGCTTTCGATCTCTTTGAGCATTTTGCTGATGGCCGGCTGGCTGAGGTTCATCTGCTCGGCAGCGGCATGCATGTTGCGGGTGCGGCCCAGGGTATCGATGAGCACCAGATGGCGAAATTTGAGCCAGTTGCAGAAGTTCGAAAAGGACAGGTCCGACATGGGGAAGCCTTTGTTGTGGGGGGTGACGGGCGCAGGTTGGCAATAACCCGGCGTTATCAATGACTGAAGATATGTCATTGGAGTTTATCGGTCACCCCCTCTAGCGTGAAGGCTTTACACAATAAGGAAGGCCTGCGATGACGATCACCCTCACTGCCCAGAATACCCTGCCCGCCGACGGCCTGGCCGGCACCTTGATCGGTCGCGCCTGGGTGCCGGGCCAGGTCGCAGGGCCTTCGCCAGTGGTGCTGCGCGCCGATGGGGTGTTCGATCTGTCCGAGCGCTACAGCACGTTGAGCCAATTGCTCGAGGCCGAGGTGCCGTTGCAAGCGGTGCGTGGCATTGCGGGCAAACGCCTGGGCAGCGTCGAGGAGCTGCTCGCCAATAGCGGCCCCCATGCCGACCCGAGCAAGGCATTCTTGCTCGCTCCGGTGGACCTGCAGGTGATCAAGGCGGCCGGGGTGACCTTTGCTGCCAGCATGATCGAGCGCGTGATCGAGGAACAAGCCAAGGGCAATCCAGCCAAGGCCGAGAGCGTGCGCGCCACCGTGCAGCAGGCCATCGGCGAAAACTTGCGCAGTATCAAGCCAGGCTCCGAACAGGCGGCCAGGCTCAAGGCGGTGCTGATCGAACAAGGGCTGTGGTCGCAGTACCTGGAGGTGGGCATCGGCCCCGATGCCGAGATCTTCACCAAGGCGCCGGTGCTGGCGGCGATCGGCAGTGGCGGCGAGATCGGTATTCATCCCAAATCGGAGTGGAACAACCCCGAACCCGAGGTGGTGCTGGCGGTCAACAGCCGCGGACAGATCGTGGGGGCGACCCTGGGCAACGACGTCAATCTGCGCGACTTCGAGGGCCGCAGTGCGCTGCTGCTGAGCAAGGCCAAGGACAACAACGCCTCGTGCGCCATCGGCCCGTTCATCCGCCTGTTCGATGAACACTTCAGCCTCGACGACGTGCGCCGCTGCGTAGTCGGTCTTGAGGTGCGTGGCGAAGACGGTTACGTGCTGCAGGGCTCCAGCTCCATGGATCAGATCAGCCGTGATCCCGAAGATCTCGCCGGCCAGGCGCTTAATGCCAACCACCAGTATCCGGACGGCTTCGTGCTGTTCCTCGGGACGCTGTTCGCGCCCACCGAGGACCGCGACCATGCCGGCGGCGGCTTCACCCACAAGCTGGGCGACCAAGTGAGCATCAGCTCGCCGCTGCTGGGCACCCTGCGCAATCAGGTCACCCATAGCAGCGACGCCGCGCCCTGGACCTTCGGCGTCGGCGCGCTGCTGCGCAATCTGGCCGGGCGCGGGTTGCTGTCACCCGACTCACACTGACCGCGCGTAACATTGACCAACCTGCAACCGATCGCGAGGGGGCTTGCCCCCGACTGCACTCCCATAACTACAAGAGCACACCGCCATGAGCGATACCCGCCCCCGTCCCCTGCGCAGCCAGCAGTGGTTCGACGACCCCGAACACGCCGACATGACCGCGCTCTACGTCGAGCGCTACATGAACTACGGCCTGACCCGCGACGAGCTGCAATCCGGCCGGCCGATCATCGGCATCGCCCAGACCGGCAGTGACCTGACCCCCTGCAATCGTCATCACATCGAACTGGCCCAGCGCGTCAAGGCCGGCATTCGCGACGCGGGCGGCATCCCCATGGAGTTCCCGGTCCACCCGATCGCCGAACAGAGCCGCCGCCCGACCGCCGCGCTGGATCGCAACCTGGCTTACCTGGGGCTGGTGGAAATCCTCCATGGCTACCCGCTCGATGGCGTGGTGCTGACCACCGGTTGCGACAAGACCACCCCCGCCTGCCTGATGGCGGCGGCGACCACCGACCTCCCCGCCATCGTGCTCTCCGGCGGGCCGATGCTCGATGGCTGGCACAAGGGCCAGTTGATCGGCTCCGGCACCGTGCTGTGGCACGCCCGCAACCTGATGGCCGCCGGCGAGATCAACTACGAAGGCTTCATGGAAATGACCACCGCCGCCTCGCCGTCGGTGGGCCACTGCAACACCATGGGCACGGCGCTGTCGATGAACGCTCTGGCCGAAGCCCTGGGCATGTCGCTGCCGGGCTGCGCGAGCATCCCGGCGCCCTATCGCGAGCGCGGGCAGATGGCCTATGCCACCGGCAAGCGCATCTGCGACCTGGTGCGCGAGGACATCCGGCCGTCGCAGATCATGACCCGCCCGGCGTTCGAGAACGCCATCAAGGTGGCGTCTGCACTCGGCGCCTCCAGCAACTGCCCGCCGCACCTGATCGCGATCGCCCGGCACATGGGCGTCGAGCTGAGTCTGGCGGATTGGCAAGCGCTGGGCGAAGACGTCCCCCTGCTGGTCAACTGCATGCCGGCCGGCAAGTACCTGGGCGAGAGTTTTCACCGCGCCGGTGGCGTACCGGCGGTGATGCACGAGCTGCGCAAGGCCGGCCAGCTGCATGAAGACTGCGCCACGGTCAGCGGCAAGACCATCGGCCAGATCGTCAGCGCTACCGCCAGCAGCGATGCCGATGTGATCCAGCCATACGACAATCCGCTCAAGCACCGCGCCGGCTTCATTGTGCTGAGCGGCAACTTTTTCGATAGCGCGATCATGAAGATGTCTGTGGTCGGCGAAGCGTTTCGCAAGACGTATCTTTCGGAGCCGGGCGCGGAGAACAGCTTCGAAGCCCGCGCCATCGTCTTCGAAGGGCCCGAGGACTATCACGCGCGCATCAACGATCCGTCGCTGGACATCGACGAGCGCTGCATTCTGGTGATTCGCGGCGCCGGTACCGTGGGCTATCCGGGCAGCGCCGAGGTGGTCAACATGGCGCCGCCGGCAGCCTTGATCAAACAAGGCATCGACTCGCTGCCGTGCCTGGGCGATGGTCGCCAGAGCGGTACGTCGGCCAGCCCGTCGATCCTCAACATGTCCCCCGAAGCGGCCGTGGGCGGCGGCCTGGCGCTGCTGAAAACCAATGACCGGCTGCGCGTCGACCTCAACAACCGCAGCGTCAACCTGCTGGTGGACGAGGCCGAGATGGCCGAGCGCCGCGCCGCCTGGGCGCCCAGCTATCCGGCTTCACAGACGCCCTGGCAGGAGTTGTATCGCCAATTGGTGGGCCAGCTGTCGACCGGCGGCTGCCTGGAGCCGGCGACGCTGCACCTGCGCGTGATCGCCCGTACCGGCGGCGAGCCGCGCCATTCCCACTAAGCGCTTCGCCGCCGGGCGGGCGCGCCTGCTCCCAGATTTACCTGTGTAAACCTTTGGGAGCGGGCGTGCGCGCCCGGGGGCGCCAGGGTCCAGGAGGCGACAAGGGCTTTTTGACGTGTTTACTTCAACCCCCTTGTTGCTGCCGCGCTTGCATCTGCCTAGCATCTAATCCGAGCGTTCATAACAATAAAGAGCTTCGGAGAACAACAATGAAGATCGCCCTCGACCCCTACATGCACCGCCACCTGAGCTTGCCCGAGCTGTGCCGGAAAACGGCCGAAATGGGTTTCGAATACCTGGAGATGTCGCCGCGCGATGATTTTCTGCCCTGGTGGGTGCATCCGCGCGCCCACAAGGAGCGCATCGGCGAATTCAACAAGGCCCTGCGTGATCATGGCCTGCAGTTGGCGTCGATCCTGCCGATGTACCGCTGGGCCAGCCCCCATGAAGACGAACGACGCACCGCCGTCGAACACTGGAAACAGGCCATCCAGATCGCCGTGGACATGGGCTGCACCACCATGAACTCGGAATTCGGTCGCGGCCCGTCGCCCGATCGTGGCCATACCGTGAGTTGCTGCGGCGGCATGCACAGCCACGAATCCAGTGAAGCGGCCTGGTGGCGCTCGATGGAAGAGTTGGTGCCGATTCTGGAACACGAAGGCGTCACCCTGAACGTCGAACCGCACCCTGAAGACTGGTGCGAAACCTTGAACCCGGCGCTGGACATCATCAAGACCATCGGCTCGGACAACGTCAAGTTCCTGTATTGCGCACCGCACACCTATTACTTCGGCGACGACATGGCGAAGATGATCGCCGAGGCGGGCTCGATGATCGCCCATGTGCACATCGCCGACACCTACAACCACAAGGCGTCCTCGGGGCTGCGCTATATCGTCAATCCACCGGGGGCGAAGGTCACGGTGCACCAGCACATGGACATGCATCAGGGCGAGATCGACTGGGACGTGTTTTTCGGCGCGCTGGCCAAGACCGGCTTCGACGGTATCGTCACGGCGTGCGTGTTCGGCTGGGAAGAGCGCGCGGATGAGTCGGGCAAATTCATGCGCCAGGAAATCCAGAAGTACGTGGACAAGTATTTTCGTTGATTGCTGGCGGCCTTTAGGGCCGCTTCGCGGGCCAGCCCTGCTCCCACGTTCCAGCGTCGTACACCTGTGGGAGCGAGGCTGGCCCGCGAAGCGGCGCGCTCGGATGATGTCACTGCCCTGCACCTGAACAATATTTAAGCTTTATCCCCCCCGTTGGTTATGGTTTATTGGCAGCCTTTTCCCCCTGCCAAGGATTTGCCCATGCCTGCCTCCCGCCTGAAACTGCTGTTCGCCGGTACCTCTGTGCTGCTCGGCTGCCTGCTGTCGCCATTGGCCTTTGCCCACGCCCACCTGAAAACCCAGACGCCGGCCGCCGATGCCACGGTTGCCGCGCCCACCGAGCTGCGCCTGAGTTTTTCCGAAGGTGTCGAGCCGAGCTTCAGCCAGGTCACCGTGACCGGTGCAGATGGCAAAAGTGTCGCGGTCAAGGCACTGAACACCGCCACCGGCGATAACAAGACCCTGATCGTGACCCCCGCCGCACCGCTGGCGGCCGGCAAATACAAGGTGCAGTGGCAGGTGCTGTCGGTGGACACCCACAAGAGCAACGGCGACTACAGCTTCACGGTTGGCCAGTAATTCATGAGCGTTCTGGTCCTGCTGCGGTTCGTGCACTTTTCGGCGGTGCTGGTGTTGTTCGGGGTCAGCGTGTTTCGGCCATTGCTGGTCGGCTCACCGGCCCTGCTGGCCAACCTGCGCCGGCGCATGGACCCGTTTTTGTGCATCATCGCGCTGCTGGCGTTTCTCAGCGCGGTCGGCTGGCTGCTCGCGGCGGCCGCCGACATGGCGGGTTCATGGCCGGTGGGCGTCAAGGCCGAGACGCTGCGCAAGGTGCTGTTCGAGACCTTCTTCGGCAAGGTCTGGGCCGTGCACGTGGTGTTGTGCCTGGTGCAACTGGTCTACTGGCGTATTCCCGGCGGGCGGTCGGCGCGCATTCCACTGGTGCTGGCCAGCCTCGTGCTGCTGACCCTGGCACCGGTCGGGCATGGCGCGATGTTCAACGGTATCGCTGGCGTGTTGTTGATCGCCAACCAGGCCCTGCACCTGGCGTGCACCGGTGCCTGGCTGGGGGCGCTGACCTTGCTCGCATGGGTCCAGAACCGCCCGCAGGACCACGACCTGCGCGCCCTGCTGGCACGCTTCAGTGGCTATGGGCTGTGGCTGGTGGCAGGCATCATCGCCTCCGGGATCATCAACGTGCGGGCCATGACCGGTACCTTCTTGCCTGGGGCGTCAGGCTTTGCCTGGGTGCTGGGCATCAAACTGGTATTGGTGCTGGGGATGCTGATCCTGGCCAATTACAACCGCCGCTGCAGCGCGACAGCCAGCCTGGAACGCCTGCGCGCCAGTGTTTCGGCGGAATGGCTGCTGGGCTTCGGTGCGTTGGCGGCGGTATCGCTGCTGGGTACCCTGGCTCCTGTGCCGCTCAACTGAGTCGGTCATGTCGGCAGTTCGTCCGGCGCCGCATGCAAATCCGCAGCGGCGCAGTGATCGGCCGGGTATACTGCCGCGCTCAATTACCACTGTGTACGTTTCGGAGTCGTTTATGCCTGCCAAGCCCCCTACTGTCGCCGCCGCACCAGACACCGGCATCGAGGCTGACATCGACGCCGCTGCGGTCGCACCCGAAACCGCCTCCGCTCAAGACAGCAAAGCTGCCGTTCCGGCCTTCCGCTTTCCTTTCAACGCAGGCGCATTGACCAAGCCGGGCCCGGCCAACTATCCGGGCGCTGGCAAATCCAACCACGACAAGACGCCGGGCCGCGCCCCTAACGGCACGCGCCGCTCGATGGGCAAGCGCTGACAGCGATCAAGGCGTCACCGGGACATTGGTGGTAACCAGGTGCGGCTGCGGCGCGCTATTGCGGATCACTTCACTGACCAGTTGCTGCGGGCCCCGGTGGCAACGGTATTTGACGCCGCGCCGCGCCGGCATGGCATTGACCGTCTCCATGCATTCGGCCTCCGAGGCATACGCCACGCGCTTGCGCTCATCGACACACCCTTCCGTACCGCTGCACAGTGTCATCACTACGAAAAAGACTGTCATCATTGCCGAGATCTCCTTGCTTGCCGGGCGGTGACCCACAGTCGTCCGTGCTCGGGGCATGGCTGCCACAAACGGTCTGAAAGGCTGCGGAAATAGCCAATGGGGAAGCGCCTGGCGGCTGCCAAAACGGGGATTTGCCCATCGATTGAGGCGGATTCTGCGCTTGGATATCAGGGCGAACAATGGCCCAAGGCCGCCACCCGTCGGAATAACGTCATATAGCTAACGAAATTTTCACGTTATTTTTAACTTGTTGATTTATATGGATTTTATAAGTGACGATAACTTGGCGCGCTAATTCCGAGTGATTTTCGTTACACCGCTATATTGGCGCCAATAACTCCCACACTGGCGGTAAACCCCCGGTCTAGAAGGGTTTATCGCAGTTTCCGGCATCTTGGTGACGTCAGCCGCGGCCGGCAAAAGGCATATTAGTGGCCATCACCGTCATATTCAGCACGTTGGCCGACAGCGGCAGCGATGCCATGTAACGCACGGCTTCGGCCACATCCTTCACGTCGCACATCGGCTCCACCGCTGTAGTGCCATTGGCCTGCAGCACGCCCTTGGTCATGCGCGCCGACAGTTCGGTCAGGGCATTGCCGATGTCGATCTGGCCTGCGGCGATATTGAATGCTCGTCCATCCAGCGCCAGGGTCTTGGTCAGGCCCAGCACGGCGTGCTTGCTGGCGGTATAGGGAGCGCTGAACGGCCGCGGGGTGTGGGCCGAGATCGAGCCGTTGTTGATGATCCGCCCGCCCTGAGGCTGTTGCCGACGCATGAGTGCGAAGGCGCCACGGCTGCACAGGTACACGCCGGTCACGTTGGTGTTGATGACGTTGAGCCAGTCCTCGACGGGCAGCTCGTCGATAGGCACGGCCTTGGCGCCGATGCCGGCATTGTTGAAGATCACATCGAGGCGGCCATAGACCTCTTCCACGGTGGTGAACAGGGCGTCGACACTGGCCTGGTCGCGCACGTCGGTAGAAATGGCCAGGGCTTCGCGCCCTTGCGCGCGAAGCTCTTGCGCCAGGGCTTCCAGCGGCTCGATGCGACGCCCGGCCAGTGCCAGTCGATAGCCATCGGCGGCGAGCTCCAGGGCTACGGCGCGGCCGATGCCACTGCCGGCGCCGGTCACCAGCGCGATCTTGCCGTGGGCGGGAGTGGTCGGGTTGTTATCGGACATTGTCATGACTCCTGGGCAGTTATGCAGCGGGGGCAGAGCGGTGCGCTCAAAGGCCTACAGCATAGACTGCCTGCCACCGTTGCCGCCAAGGCTAATTCCAGCCGGTTCAGGCCTGAACGCTACCCACCGCAAGGGGCTGCTGAGTCAATACCGTGCGCAGCATGGTGCCCAGGTCCTGCGGGGAATAGGGCTTGCTCAATAGATAGGTGCCGGCATGCAGCTCGTTGTTGCGGGTAATGACCTCGCGGGTATAGCCCGAGGCGAACAACACCGGGATCGGCGGGTGCTGCTGCCGTGCCCAGGCGGCCAGATCGGCGCTTTTGATTCGACCGGGCATCACCACATCGCTGAAGATCAGGTTGACCGCCAGCCCTTGGCGCAAAAGCGCCATGGCCTCATCGCCATTGCTCGCCGCCTCGACCTGATAACCCAGCAGCCGTAGCAATTCGATGGCGGTCTGGCGCACGCCTGGGTCATCCTCCACCACCAGCACGGTCTCGTGCCCGCGCAACGGGTCGTCGTCGGCGAGTTCGACGCCCAGGGGCTGGTCGACGCCATCGTGACACCGGGCGAACAGCAGGTGCACCGTGGTGCCCAGCCCGGGCTGGCTGGTGATACTCATGTAACCTCCGCTCTGCTTGACGAAGCCGAACACCATGCTCAGCCCCAGCCCCGTACCCTGCCCCACGGCCTTGGTGGTAAAGAACGGCTCGAACGCCCGGCGCAGCACCTCGGCGCTCATGCCGCGGCCGCTGTCGGCCAGCGCCAGCAATACGTAATCGCCGGGCACCAACTCCTTGTCGGCGCAGAACTCGGCGTCCAGGTGGCGATTGGCACCGGTGATGCGCAAGGTGCCTTCGCCGTCCATGGCGTCGCGGGCGTTGATGGCCAGGTTGAGGATGGCGTTTTCCAGCTGGTTGCGGTCGACCCTCAGGTTCCAGGGTTCCTCAGGCATCTGCACATCCACCGTGATGGTTTCACCCAAGGCACGCTGCAGCAGATCGCCCAGGCCTTCATAGATGTGGCGCACGTTGTACACCGCCGGGGACAACGGCTGGCGCCGGGCGAATGCCAGCAACTGCGCCGAAAGCCGGGCCCCGCGGTCCACTGCACCAAGCGCCGAAGTCACCCGCGCCTGCACGCGGGGGTTGTCGCCCTCATGGCGTGCCAGCAAGTACAGATTGCTGGCAACCACCTGCAGCAAATTGTTGAAATCGTGCGCAACGCCGCCGGTCAGCGCGCCGATCGCTTCGAGCTTCTGCGACTGGCGCAGTTGTTCTTCCATGGCGACGCGGGCCTGGACCTCATCGATCACCCGTTGCTCGAGGGTGCGCGACAGGCTCAGCAGCGCCTCTTCGGCGATCTTGCGCTCATGGATATCGATCAGCACGCCGGGGAAGCGCAGCGGTTGGCCGGCCGCATCGAAATCGCAACGGCCACTGGCGAGCACCCATAGCCAGTGGCCGTTCGGGCGGCGGATGCGGTATTCGGCGCTGTAGTTACTGCCATTGGCGACGGCCAGAGCGATCTGCTGGTTGACGTATTCGAGGTCGTCGGGGTGGATGATGCGCGTGGCCTCTTCGATGGGACGTCCTTCCAGCATCTGCTCGTGAGAGAAACCGAACGTGCGGGAGAAACGCTCGTCGCCAGAGAGCCGATTGATGCGGATATCCCACACGAAGGTGCCCAGCAAGGCGCCGGAATTGAGTGCCAGCTGCAAGCGCTCGTTAGTGATGCGCAAGGCATTCTCGGCCGCGACACGCCGCTGCTCCGAGATGATATGGCTCGTGGTCTCGATCACCACCGCCAGGACCCCGGCCGGTGCGCCATCATCTCCGGGGCACGGGCTGTAATGCAGGTCCATCCATACCGTTTCGGGCTGGCCATCGCGCAGCAGTACCAGTTCCTTGTTGCTATAGGACAAGGTGCCACCGGCAAGGCAGGTGTCCACCACGTAGCGGTTGAACTCCGCCACCTCGGGCCAGCCCAGCTCGACGGCGGTGCCCAGCAAGTAAGGATGACGCCCACCGGCGAACACGGCATAGGCATCGTTATAGATCATGTAGCCGTCCGTGCCCCACAGCATCACCAGCGGCATCGGCGAGGCCAGCAAATACTGCACGGCCTGACGCAGCGCCGGGCTCCACTGCTGCAGCGGCCCGAGGCCCGTGGTCGACCAGTCGAGCGTGCGGATACGCTCGGCCATTTCACCGCGCCAGCCGGGGCAACCATGGTCATCAGATAGAAAGGACATCGAGCCACTCGAAAAAGGGGGGCAAATACGTGTTTTGCAGTGAGCGCTATATAGCCTATCTGCGAGGGCGGTTCAATCTCCGACTGGGTGCGATCGCCGGTGTCACTTGCTTCAAGCATCTGCCTGCAAGTCGCGCTCCTCGCTGGCGAGGGCCTCGGGCAACGTGGCGCGCAGGTGTTCGACCCAGGTCTTGATCCTGGCATCGAGAAACTGGCGGGACGGATAGATGGCGTAGAGGCTGAGGTCGCGCAGACGGTACGCCGGCAGCAGCCAGGACGTTCGCTGATCCGGGCCTTTGAGGAGCCTTCAGCGAGCAACCGCCAACGCGCGCTGACAGCAGTGGAGGAAGCCCTCGAGCAAACGCAGTTGTCACCGCGCTCGATCCGCTACCTGCACGTCATCCGCGCGGCGCTGCTGGACGAGCAATCGCCGCTGGCGCGTAGCGAGGGATGAGGTCGGGCCGTGGACAGGGTTGGGCGTTAGGCATACCCATCGTGATCAAGAGCGCTTATCATGCGCGTTTCCCTTGGTCAGCCTTCCACGCCCATGTCCGAGCTCCCTCCTCACGAGCCCTGCGGCCCACCTCCAGCCACCGAGCCGTCTGCCGGCGGCTCCGAGGCCATGCTGCAGACGTTTCTGCAGCAACAGGGGCGTATGGAAAAACAGCTGAGCCGTTGGGTGGCTTGCCGCGCCACGGCTGCTGACCTGGTCCAGGAGCTGTTCATTCGCCTGTGGCGGCGCAAGGATGTGCAGGTCGAAGACCTGGGCCAATACATGATGCGCAGCGCGCGCAATCTGGCCATCGACCATTTGCGCAGCCAACGCAGCCGCCTGCGCACCGAATCGGCGCTGCTGCCCGAGCAGATCGTGGGCGCGCCCAGCGCGGTGGAAGATGGCCACCAGGCCGACCACGATCTGCATCAGGTCGATGCCGCGCTGCGGACACTGCCCGAGCGTACTCGCCACGTGTTCCTGCTCAACCGCATCCATGGCCAGTCCTACAGCGAAATCGCCGGTGCGTTGGGGATCTCCGCCAGCGCCGTGGAAAAGCATATGATGCGTGCCCTGCAGGTCTGCAAAGACAGCATTGACATGGACTCGTCCAGCCGTAACAGCCACCGGAAGGCCCGATCATGACCCCGATCACTCCTGCATCGCGCCAGCAGAGCGAAGACGTCGCCCTGCTGTGGGTCACCCGCCTGGCGGCCGAGCCGGATAACCGGCAACTGGCCGAAGCGCGCTTGAGCCCTCAGGAGCGAGGTGACCTGCAGCGCTGGCTCGACGCCGACACCGGCAATGCGCAGGCCTACGCTCGTGCCCGCCAGTTGTGGCAGCTGACCGCGATGCCGGCGGCGCGTCTGGCTGGCGAAGAAGACGCCGCGCTGCAAGCGATCCTGCGCCGTGGCCGACAGCGACCACGGCGACGCCTGGCGGCGCTGGCGATTGCCGCGAGCCTGCTGTTCGCGGCCGTCTCGATGCTCGCCTGGCAGCCTGAGCGCTGGATTGACAACCTGCAGGCCGACTACTCCAGCGCGCCTGGGCAGCTGCGCACCGTGACCCTCGCCGATGGCAGCGAAGTGACCCTCGACGGCGACAGCGCGCTGGACGTGTCAGTGACCGATTCTGCTCGCAACGTGCACCTGCGCCGTGGGGCGGCGTTCTTCAAGGTTCGCCATACCGGCCAGGCCTTTGTGGTGCACGCCGACACGGGCGAGGTGACAGTGCTGGGGACGCGCTTCGAAGTCCGCCGCGAAGCGCATGGCACTGGAGTCACTGTCGAAGAAGGCCGGGTCGCGGTCAGCCCGTTGCCAGGCATCGCTGCTCAGGTGCTGACCGCCGGCGAGCGTATCGACTACCGCGACGGCCATGCCGGCGCCCTGCAAAGCGTCGACCCACGACAGGCCTTCGCCTGGCGCGATGGCCGCCTGAGCTTTCGCCGCGTGCCACTGGCCGATGCCCTCGCCGTGGTGCAACGCTACTACCCGCAGCGTATCGTGCTACTTGATAGCAGCCTCGGCGCCCGCCCGGTCAGTGGCGAGTTCAGCAGTCAGGATCCGACGGTGGTCCTCGCCGCCTTCCAGGCCGTGCTGGGGTTTTCCCAACAGCGCCTGCCGGGCGGTACCTTGCTGATTCATTGATGCGTGCGCCTGCGCGTGCAAACCGATACAAAACTGCCAAGGCTGCCGCTATGCCCATCACTGTAAAAAACCTCCTGTCGTTGGCCGTGCTCGTGCTCGCCACCGGAGCCAGCGCCGCGTCCGCGTCCGCGTCCGCGTCCGCGTCCGACCCGCGAGACCAACAGGTGCGCGAGCGCATTCGGGCGGTCATGCAGCAATACGACATCCCCGGCATGGTGGTGGCCATTACCGAGCAAGGCCAACATCGTTTCTACAGCGTCGGCCAGGCGACCCGAGCGCCGGCCACGGCGGTCAGTGCCGATACCCTGTTCGAAGTGGGTTCGGTCAGCAAAACCTTCACCGCCACCCTGGCAGCGGTCGCGCATATCGAAGGCCATCTGCAACTCCAGGACAGTGTCGGCAAGTATGTCCCGTCGCTGGCAGGTTCAGCGTTTGGCCAGCTACCGCTACTGGCCCTTGCAACCCACACGACCGGCGGCCTGCCCTTGCAGGTGCCCGACTCGATCGGCAGCAATGAACAACTATTGAGTTACCTGAGCGCTTGGCACCCTGAACAGGCGCCAGGCAGTTACCGCACCTACTCCAATATCAGCATCGGCGTGCTGGGTGTGATCGCCGCGCAAACACTCGCCCAGCCCTACGATCATGCCTTGGTGCAGAACATCTTCAAGCCATTGGGCATGCAACACAGCTTTATCGAAGTGCCCGCCAGCCAGCAGCGTTTTTACGCGTTCGGCTACACCAGGGACAACCGTGAAGTACGCGTCAACCCGGGCGTGCTTGCCACTGAGGCCTACGGCGTGAAGACCTCCGCCCGGGACATGCTGCGCTTCGTCGACGCCAATCTCGGCCGCATCGACCCGCACTCGGTACTGGGGCGCGCCATCGCCATGACCCACAGCGGCTACTATCGGGCCGGGCCGTTTACCCAGGCGTTGATCTGGGAGCAATACCCGTCGTCGGCGCCGCTGACAGCATTGGTGGCCGGCAATGCTGGCGAAGTCATCACCCAAGGCCTGCCAGTTACCGCGATCAACCCACCTCAGCCTGCGCCCGCCGCCAGCTGGATCAACAAGACCGGCTCTACCAGCGGCTTTGGTGCTTATGTGGCGTTCATGCCCGCACGTCAAAAGGGCATCGTCATCCTCGCCAACAAGAACTACCCCAATGAAGCTCGGGTGCGCCTGGCGTATGCATTGCTCAACTGAATCCACAGGAAGGCCTGCGCGCCACCCACTTGACGCGTGCACATCAATTGTTAATGAGATATATTCGCATTAATTTCCCTGATCAAGAGCCTAGCCCGCGATGCGCTGCCGGTTGCCCTATACCCTGCTGGCACTCTTGCTCAATGGCATCGCGGCAGCGCCCACCAGCTTCGCCGCCGACCTGGGCCAGAACAGCGCTCCGCGCTACGGTTTCGCCCTCCCCGCGCAACCCCTGAGTGACGCCTTGGCCGCCGTCAGCCGCCTGACCGGTCAGAACGTGGTGTATGCCGAGGACCTGCCCTATCGCCTGCAAGCGCCGCCCCTCAAAGGCACTTTCAGCGCCGAAGAAGCCTTGGCGCGGCTGCTGGCCGGCACCTCGCTGGCGGTCCAGCGCAGCGACATGCATACCCTGGCGATCAGCGCACCGGCGCCCACGGGCGATAACATCCAGCTGCAGCCCCTGAACATCGATAGCGACCGCCCGCGCGGCTATCAGCCCGATGCCGTGACCCGGATCAGCCACTCCCGCCAGCCCTGGCTGGAACAACCGCAAGCCATCAGCCGCGTCAGTAACGACGTACTGCGCGACCAGCAGCCGCGCAACCTGGACGACGCCTTGCGCCACGTCAGCGGCCTGACCCAGGGCAACACGCTCGGCAGCACCCAGGACACGCTGATCAAGCGCGGCTTTGGTGACAACCGCGACGGCTCGATACTGCGTGACGGCATGCCCGTGGTGCAAGGCCGCAACTTCAACGCCACGACCGAAAGCATCGAGGTGCTCAAGGGCCCTACCGCCCTGCTTTACGGTATTCAGGACCCTGGCGGGGTCATCAACGTGATCAGCAAGACCCCGCAGCTGCGTGCCCGCAACGAGCTGCAAGGCAAGGCCTCGAGCTTTGCCCAAGGCCGCAATGGCGGCGATGTGACCCTCGACAGCACCGGCCCACTGTTCAGCGACGCGACCGGGAGCACCGGCCTGGCCTACCGGATGATCATCGATCATCAGGACGAAACCTACTGGCGCAACTACGGCCAGCACCGCGAAACCCTGGTGGCACCCTCCCTGGCCTGGTACGGCGAGGCCGATGAAGTGCAGATCGGCTATGAGCACCGCACCTTCGTCACCCCCTTCGACCGCGGCACGGTGATCAACCCTGCCACCGGCCATGTGCTCGACATCCCCTATGACCGGCGCCTGGATGAACCCTTCAACGACATGACGGGGCGCTCGGAGCTGCTGCGCCTGAGCTACACCCATCACCTGGACGATAACTGGCAGCTGCGCGCGGCCTACGGCTACAACGAAGAATCCTACGATGCCTATCAAGTGCGCATCAGCGGCGTGAACACCCAGACCGGCACCCTGACGCGGCGCATGGACGGCACCCTGGACTCCATCAGCCGCGACCAGCAAGGCCAGCTCGAGCTGTCCGGCAGCACGCAGCTGTGGGGCCAGGCGCACGACCTGCTGCTAGGCATGAGCAACGAGCACCGGCTCTACTATCGCGGCGATCTGCTGCGCCAGAGCGCCCTGAGCACCTTCAGCTATCTGGACCCGGTGTACGGCCGTGAAGTCGCGCCCACCACTGTCTCGCCCGGCGACAGCGATCAGTCGGACCGCCTGCGCACCAGCGCCTGGTACCTGCGCGACAGTATTCACCTCAACGATCAATGGATCGCCACCCTCGGCGCCCGCGCCCTGGTATACGACCAGTACGCCGGCCGTGGTCGGCCGTTCCATGCCAACACCGACATCAACGGCAGCGCCTGGGTGCCCAGCGCCGGGCTGGTGTATCGCTTCGCCCCGCAGTGGTCCTGGTACGCGAGCTACAGCGAATCGTTCAAGCCTAATTCCAGCATCGCTCCGCTCAATGCAGCGACCACGCAGATCATCGACTCCACCATCCGCCCGGAACAAGCCAAGGCCTGGGAAACCGGCCTCAAATACGAGCGCGATCAAGGCCTCACCGCCAGCCTGGCGCTGTACGACATTCGCAAGCGCAACGTGCTGGTCAGCGAAACCGTCAATGACGAGCCCGTCAGCCGCAACGCGGGCGCTGTGCGCTCGCGCGGCATCGAACTGGAAGCCAGTGGCACCGTCTCCGAGCGCTGGGAGCTGATGGCGGCGTACTCGTTCACCGACGCCTGGGTCACACGCGACCCGCAGTTGCAGGGAAAGCCGCTGCAGAACGTGCCGCGCCAGAGTGGCTCGCTGTACGCGAGCCGGGATATGGGCAGTTTGATGGGCCTGGGCGACGTGCATATCGGCGGCGGCCCGCGCTACGTCGGCGAGCGCGCCGGTGACGCCGCCAACAGCTTTCGTCTGCCGGCGTATACGGTGACGGACGCCTTCGCGCGGCTGGACACCCATGTAGGGGGGCACAAAATGCAGTTGCAGTTGAACGTGAACAACCTGTTCAACCGCGAGTATTACCCGTCTAGCGTGAGCCAGTACATGGTATCGGTGGGCGATCCACGGCAGGTGGTGGTGTCGAGTAGTGTGGAGTTCTGACCGGTGAATGGCGCTAGGCGTCTGGCCCCTTCCCCGCCGAACGCGCACCCTTGCTGCCACAGATGCATGCCGACAGTCCAGCTCTGTGGGAGCACAGCTTGCTGGCGAAGAGGCCGGTGCACCTTGCACAAAATCCAGCCTGAATGAAAATTATTCAAACTTTTTACTGAGGTGTTTACCCTCGGTCTCCGTGTAGTGAATGAAAAGCAATCTTGTTCGCACTCACTTCACACGGATCACCACTCATGAAACACCCTGTTGCGATGGCGCCCGGCGCCCTGATGGCGTCACAGTTGGAGATTATCGGGGGCACGCCCTCTCGCTACAGGGGCGCTGCGTGCGCCGCCGGGGTATTGATGCTGGCGCTGGGGCAACCCGTGTGGGCTGCGGACACGCTCGAGATCGGCGCGGTGAATATCGACAGCACCACCGAGCAGACCGCCACCGAGAAAAGTCAGGTCAGCTACCAGGCTGTCAGCTCCACCGTGGCTACCCGCACCGAAACCCCGCTGATCGAAACGCCGCAGTCGGTCAACGTCGTCACCCATCGGGTGATCGAAGACCGCGCCCCGCAAAGCCTGGACGAGGCCATCAACGCGGTCAGCGGCGTCAAACAGGGCAACACCCTGGGCGGCACTCAGGACGCGATCATCAAACGCGGCTTTGGTACCAACCGCGACAACTCGATCATGCGTGACGGCATGCAATCGGTGAACGCGCGCAACTTCACCCCCACCACCGAACGCGTCGAAGTGCTCAAGGGCCCGGCGTCCATGCTCTACGGCGTGCAGGACCCGGGTGGCGTGATCAACGTGGTGACCAAGAAGCCACAACTGACCCAGGCCAATTCCATCTCTGCCTGGGACACCAGCTTCGGCGGCGGCGGCGCGCAGATCGACAGCACCGGGCCGCTGGGCAACACCGGCCTGGCCTATCGTTTTATCTACGACAAGCAGCAATACGATTACTGGCGCAACTTCGGCAGCACCGATCAGGAAGTGATCGCGCCGTCGTTGTCCTGGTTCGGTGAAGACACCACCCTTACCGCCGCCTACGAGCACATGGAGTACTCGGTGCCGTTCGACCGCGGCACGCAGATCAACACCACCACCGGCAAGGTCCTCGACATCCCCCGCTCGCGGCGCCTGGACGAGCACTTCAACATCACTACCGGGCGCTCGGACGCCTTCAACCTCAACGCCGAGCATCGCCTCAACGACGACTGGACCCTGCGCGCCGCGTATGGCTACAGCCGCAACTATTACAACGATCACCAGTCGCGCTACGTTTCCGCCGACTTCGCCACGGGCCAAGTGACCCGCCGTGGCGATGCGACCCGCGACGCCTTGCAGGTGGCCCACACTGCCACCGTCAACGCGCTGGGCGATCTGGAATTGGCGGGCATGCGTCATGAGGTGCTGGTGGGCGTCGACTACATGAAAAACGACCGCACATTGGGCGACCTGATTCGCAACATCAACGACACTGCTTTCAATTACAACGATCCGGTCTACGGTCAGGTGCCCGTGCCGAGTCGCGTCAGCGCTGCCAACAGCGACCAGACCGACAACCTCAAAACCCACGCGCTATTCTTGCAGGACAACCTGCACCTCAACGACCAGTGGATCCTGCAGGCCGGCCTGCGCTACGACTCGTTTACCGAATACACCGGCAAGGGCCGGCCCTTCATCGTCGGTTCCGATCAAGATCGCAGCAAGCTGGTACCGCGCCTGGGCCTGGTGTACCTGATCCGCCCGGACTGGTCGGTGTATGGCAGCTACACCAAGTCGTTCCGGCCTAACACCTCGATCGCCACGCCGATCGGCGACTTGCCGCCCGAGGAAGGCACATCCTACGAGGTGGGCACCAAGTTCCAGAACGACAAGGTCACCGCTACGCTGGCGGCATTCAATATCGTCAAAAAGAACGTTCAAACCAGCGCGACCTGCGGCACCGAAACCTGCACTCGGGTCGGCGGTGAAGCGCGCTCGCGCGGCGTCGAACTGGACGTCACCGGCCAGCTCAGCGCCGCCTGGAGCGTGACCGGCAGCTATGCCTACACCGACACCGAATGGACCGAAGACCCGATCCTCAAGGGCACTCCGCTGGACGGCGTGTCAAAAAACACCGCCGCGCTGTACCTGACCCGCGACTTCGGCCAGGTCGGCATCGGCAACCTGCGCGCCGGCTTCGGCGGGCGTTACATGAGCAAATGGGGGGTCAACGACGGCGCAACGGGCGCAGCCAACCACGAGTACTACCTGCCTGAAGCCAAGGTCGCCGATGCCTTCGTCGCCTACAAGCTCAAGGTCGAGCACAAGGATGTAACCCTGCAGCTCAACGTCAAGAATCTCTTCGACGAAACCTACTACGTCAGCAGCAGCGGCCTTGGCTCGCCCGCCATCGTGATCGGCGAACCGCGCCAGGTCATCGGCAAAGTGACCGTGGCCTTCTGATGCCTGCCTCTTTGAAAGGACCCTGCATGCCCGTTACCCTGCTGCGCGCCCTGGCCTTGGCCACGGGCGCCCTGCTCGCCGGCCACGCCAGTGCGGCTAGGCCACCCGTGCTCGATGCCGGATTGAGCGACTACCAGCCACAAAGCCTGAGCCCCACGGCAGGCGCCTCGTATCTGGACGCCACAGGTGCCATCCGCATTGGCGGCGCCGAACACGTGAACTACATCGTCGAGCGCTTCAACACGGCGCTGGCCACGGCGCATCCGGGCTGGCGTTTCGTCAACGAATCCAAGGGCACCACCAGTGCCGTGCCATTGCTGACCCACGGCGTAACGCTGTTCGGTGCCATGGGCCGTGGCATCAATGAGCTGGAAACCAGCGCCTACCGCAAGATCGTCGGCACCGCGCCGCTGGAAATCCGTATCGCCTATGCGGCCAACGACACCTCCCAGCACCTGGCCACGTCGCTGGCGGTGTATGTCAACCGTGCCAACCCGCTGGCGCAGCTCAGCGCGCTGCAGGTGACCCGCGCCTTGAGCGTCGGCAACCCTGAGGGCGACCTGTCGACCTGGGGCCAACTGGGCCTCGCGGGCGAATGGCGCCTGCGCCGCATTCATCCATACGGCACGCCTGAATTCACTGGCTTCGGTACCTACATGCAGGCCGCCCACCTGCGGGGCCGGCCGTTGACTCCGGGCTATGAGGCCTATGGCAACACCGAGGCAATCCTCGAACGCCTGGCCGCCGACCCCGCCGGCCTGGCCGTGGCCGCCATCGGCCTGGAGAACGCGCACATCAAACAACTGCCGATCGCTGACGCCAGTGGCGCGCTGACCACCGGCACCCCGGCGCAAGTGCGCGACGGCCGATACCCTTATGGCCGTTACTTGTATCTGTACCTGCGCCGCGAACCCGGCACGGCCATCGACCCGGCGGCCCGTGAATACCTGCGTTTTGTGCTGTCGCGTCAAGGCCAGCAGATCATCGCCGCCCAGCCCAAGGGGTACTTCCCGTTGAGCGCAGCGGATGCCCGTGCCGAATTGGCCAAACTGGATGAGGTAGCACCGCAATGATGGGCCCTGCATTGATCAAATCGACCCGACGTGCCGCCGCCCGCTTCGCCTTGCTGGCGCCCCTGCTGATCGCCGCGCCACTGGGCGCAGGTGCGGCGCACGCTGAAGACTTTCGCGTACCCGCCAAAGCAAGCTACGTGACCCGCGACGGCGCCATCGCCATTATTGGCAATGACGGTATGCAGCCGCTGATCGAGCAGCTCGATGCGCTGTTCATCCAGCAGCACCCGGGATTGCGTTTTGTCGTACGCGGCGAAGGCTCCTCGGTTGGCCTGCCGGCCCTGACCGCAGGCGCCACGGCAATCGCGCCGCTGTCGCGGGAAGCCTGGCTGGGCGATATGCACGGCTATGAGCAGGTGTTCGGGCGCAAGCCGCTGGACATCCGCATCGGCTATTCCGGCTGGGGCCCGCGGGACAGCGGCAAGACGCCACCGGCCGTGTATGTGCACCCGGACAACCCCTTGGCGCAGTTGAGCCTGCAGCAGCTGGCGCAGGTGGTGACCGCCGGGCAGGCAGCAGGCGATATCAACACCTGGGGCCAGTTGGGGCTGACCGGCGACTGGGCGGCGCGGCGCATCCATGTGTACGGCCTGCGCGACGATGGCGGATTTGCCACCAATCAGCGGATGGATCGCTTTGGCGGCTTGCCGTTCAGCGTCCACTACGAGGCATTGGACAGCGTCGCCCAGGTGCTCAAGGCAGTGGCCGGCGACAGTCATGGCATCGCCCTGACCGGCTGGGCCAGCACCGGCAAACTCGCGCCGGGCTTGCGTTTGGTGGCGTTGAGCACGGCCCCGGGACAGGCGGCCCATGGCCCGGCCTATGACGAGGTGGCCAGCGGCGCCTATCCGTTGTCGTCGTACTTGCACTTGTTCGTCAATGCCACGCCGGGGCAGCCGCTGGAGCCGTTTATCAAGGCGTACCTGCAAGTGGCGTTGAGCGACGAGGGTCAAGCGCTGGTGAGGGCTCAGCGTGATACCGCCGAGGGGTATGTGCCGTTGAGTGCCGAGGAGCTGGCGACAGAGCGCGAGAAGCTGAAGGGGTTGTAGCCCTGCAGCGAGGGGGCATGCCCCCTCGCTGCATTGAGGTGCCGGGTTACTAAGCCAGTTCGCCCAGATCGGCAGCATTGAAAGGCTTGAGGCTCTCACGGTCGCCATCTCGAACCTTGGCGACCCAGCGCGGATCGCTGAGCAACGCGCGGCCAACGGCGATCAGGTCGAATTCGTCCTTTTCCATACGCTTGACCAGCTTGTCGAGACTGGTCGGCTGCGAGCTCTCCCCGCCAAACGCGGCCATGAAGTCTCCGGACAACCCCACCGAGCCCACGCTGATGGTCGCCGCACCGGTGAGCTTCTTCGCCCAACCGGCGAAGTTCAGCCCTTCTTCACCGTCCAGCTCCGGAAATTCCGCCTCCCAGAAGCGTCGCTGCGAGCAATGCAGAATATCCACCCCGGCTTCGACCAGAGGCACCAGCCAGTCGGTCATGGCCTGCGGTGTGGTGGCCAGGCGTGCGGCGTAGTCCTGCTGCTTCCATTGGCTCAGGCGCAGGATGATCGGGAAGTCCTCGCCCACCGCGGCACGCGTGGCCTTGACCACCTCGGCGGCAAACCGCGAGCGCTCCTTGATGGTTGCGCCGTTAAAATGATCGGTGCGCTGGTTGGTGCCGCCCCAGAAGAACTGGTCGATCAGGTAACCGTGGGCACCGTGGATTTCAACGGTATCGAAACCCAGGCGCTGCGCATCGGCAGCAGCCTTGGCGTAGGCGGCGATGGTGTCGGCGATGTCTTCGTCAGTCATGGCGGCGCCACGCGGAGTATTCGGGGCCACCAGGCCTGACGGGCTTTCGATGCCGTGCGACGGGGTCCAGTCGGTGAGGAAGCTGGCCACCGCGCCGACGTGCCAGATCTGCGGGGCCATCTTGCCGCCGGCCGCATGCACCTCGTCGATCACCTGCTGCCAACCGGCCAAGGCCGCTTCGCCGTGGAAAAACGGAATGCCAGGGTCGTTACGAGAAGCTGGACGATCAATGACCGTACCTTCAGACAGTATCAAGCCGACGTCGCTTTCGGCACGACGGCGGTAATAGGCGGCGATGTTGGCATCCGGCACGCCTTCGGGGGCGAACGAACGGGTCATCGGCGCCATGACGATGCGGTTCTTCAGGGTCAGCGACTTGAGCGTGAAAGACTTGAACAACGGATCGAGGCTGGATTGGCTCACGGTTGAAAGCTCCAGTGGAAATGAACGCCCATAGTATAAGATGTATACCTGATATCAATCAGGCACCGAAAAGCTATCAGGTATACCCGAGGAAACCCGTCATGCCCGCCGATCAAAATGAACACGTCGAACGCAAGGTGTTTCGCGCCGATTGCTCCAGCCGCTTGCTGCTGGAGCAGATCGCCGATAAGTGGTCGGTCCTGATCCTCGCGGCGCTGTGCCCGCAGCCCTTGCGGTTCAACGAAGTCCGCCGACGACTCGATGGCATCACACAGAAGGCCCTGACCCAGGCCCTGCGGCGCCTGGAGCGCAGCGGGATCGTCGCGCGGCGAGTGATTCCCAGCTCGCAGGTCGCGGTGGAGTACAGCATCACGCCACTGGGCCGGACACTGGAAGAGCCGTTTCGGGCGTTGTATCACTGGACGGTGAATCATTCAGAGCAAGTGCTGCAGGCGCAGCAGGCGTTTGATGAGCGGGTGCTGGAAACCACTGACTGAACCCGACGCTTGTAGCGAGGGGGCTTGCCGCCGATTCGATCCCCCAGATACCCCCGGGTGCCAGGCCGATTTCCGGGGGCAAGCCTGCGCGCTACAGGAGCGGGATCTTACTTGGCCAGCTCAGCCTCGATCGCCGCCAGCAGCTGCGGATCGTGGGCAGCGATGTCCGGAGTAAAGCGCCCGACCACTTCGCCGGTGCGGCTGATCAGAAATTTTTCGAAGTTCCACTGCACTTCCGGCACGGGACGTACCGGGATACCCTTGCCAGTCAGACGTTCACGCCATGGCCCTTCGCCAACCGCGTCCGGCCTGGCCGCCGTAAGCGCCTGATACAGCGGATGCTTGTCTTCATCCACTACCGAGATCTTCGAGAACAACGGGAATTTAACGCCGTAGGTCAGGCTGCAGAAGGCCTTGATCTCGTCCTCGGTGCCGGGCTCTTGCGCCTTGAAGTCGTTAGCCGGGAAGCCAAGCACTTCCAGCCCTTGCGCATGTTTTTCCTCATAGAGCTTTTCGAGGCCTTCGTATTGCGCCGTCAGACCACACTTGGACGCCACATTGACCACCAGCAGTACCTTGCCGGCATAGGCTTGCAGGGTTTGTGGGGCGCCGTCGATGGTGGTCAAGGGGATGGTGTAAAGGTTGCTCATGCTCAGCTCCAGTAGAGAAGTCGGGCAACCACTGTAATGACCACGGGCAGCCCCTACAATCAAATGTTCCCGCACTGCCCCTGCTCACGTCAGGCCTGGCGCGGCTGATCGTCATCGCTGAGGCGCTGGGCATCATGCAACTCCATCGGGCTGCCGAGCAGAAAGCCCTGGATCCGATGCACGCCCAAGGCTCGCAAGGCATCCAGTTCACCGGTGGTTTCCACCCCTTCGGCGATCACCGTGCTGTCGGTTTCACGGGCGAAAGCGATCAGTGCGGACGCCATGGCGCGCAAGATTGGATCTTGATCGATACCGCGGGTCAGACTCATGTCGAGCTTGATCATGTCGGGGGCCAGCTTGACGATATGGCGCATGCTGGCGAAACCGGCACCGGCATCGTCAATGGCCAGGCGCACACCCGCACGACGCAGGTTGACCAGCGCCGTTTGCAGGCGTTCGTAATCGGAGATGACCGCATGCTCGGTGATTTCCAACACGATGCGCCGCGCCGAATAACCGTGCAGCAACGGCGTCAGACGGCCGCTGAAGATCAACTGCGGCGAGCAGTTGACACTCACATAGATGTTATCAGGCAAGCGCGACAGCCCCAGCAGCGCCAACTCGATGGCCCGGCACTCGAGCTCGAGCCCCAAGCCGGCTTCCGTCGCGTCCTGAAACCACAGGTCCGGCGTGCGCGCGGTGTCACTGGTGAATCGCGACAGCGCCTCCCAGCCGCCGATGGCCAGGGTCCTGGCGTCGAAGATCGGCTGATAGACGATCGAGGGTTGAAACTCCTGCAGCAGCGCGCTGATCCTGCGGTGCTTGATGGTCCGCTCGCTGACCGCCTTGAGGTCCAGCTCGAGCTGCTCGGTGACCAGCTCGGCGAAGGCACGCATCACCTGCATGTCGCGGTCGCTCAAACTCTGGTCGGGGGCGAAACCGAAGCAGCAAAAGGTGCCATACAAGTTGCCGTCACTGAGGTAGATCGGCACGCTCATGTGCGAGCCGATCGGCAGTGCGGCGGTTTCCGGCAGGCTCATCGCCAACGGCACCTGGGAGGTGTCGGCGATCAGTTCGGGCAACGCGCCATCGACGACGCGCTGGCAGTAGCCCACTTCCAGCGACAGCACATCGCCCTGCTTGATGGGCGAAATACCCTCGGCATCGACATGCATGAACACCCGGTCGGCACTGCGAAAACGCGAAACGAAGGCGACATCCATGCCCAGATGCTTGCGCAAGGAGCGCAGGACCCGTTCGATATGACCGGAATCGGCATCGACGGTATCTTTTAGGCTGATCAGTTCGGCGAGTTGAACGGCTGACATTCCATTGACCTCCAGTGGCCTGCGACTACAGATAAAACACGCGGGTATAGGGGGAGCACTGCTTTCAGATTAGCAGCATTGTGTAACGCCGGCGAATCAACTGCCGAACGGCCGTCAATTATCTGACTAATGGCCACCCCGTCGATATGCGAAGGATTTCGGCCGGGTAATCGATAAAAACAGTGACCTGCCTCGTGCTAGCGCGAATGCATGCCTACACTCAGGGCTAAGTCTATTGGTACACCGGATAAGGGATGTCTATGAAACGACTAGCAGCGGCGGGACTCTGCTGCATTCTGGCAGGCTGTAACACAGGTCAATTTACCGAAGGGCAAAGCAGCAACTTTCCAGTTCAGGTCACGCAGATAAACGCGTCGATCGACAGCGCCACCGACAGCGTCGATGTTGCGGTGGCGGTCAAGAACGCTTCGGCGGTGGCAATCCGCTCCATCACACTGGTCATCACGCCTTACGATGTCGCTGGCAAACGCACCTCGGCGCCCGGTGGCGAAGTCACCTTCAGTGCGCCGCTCAAGTCCGGCGACAGTATCGGTCCGCAAACTTTCAACCATGTATGGCAGGGCTCCGATGTACGCTGCATCGAGGTCAGGCTGATCAAGGTCACGCTGATGGACTACTCCACGTCGAGCATCAACGGCCATGCGGCCAATAACTTGGTGGCCAATAACAGCCGGCGTGAATGCCATATCAGTGGCGACGACTGAGTTGAGGTATGTATCAACCATGATACTCGCTGGATACTCGATTTCACTTGCCTGACACCGGGTGCAGCGATGAGCATCGCGAACCTTTTTCTACCTGTGTGAGTCATGCGAATGAAAGTCCTCTCTGCCTTGGCCTTGGCGTTGTCCCTGGCAAGCACTGGCGCCCTCGCCAATGAAGTGGTGGGCGCGGTGGTCGGTGGAGCTGCCGGTGCCGTGGTGGGTAATCAGGCCGCCGGCACTCAGGGCGCTGTAGTCGGTGCGGTGGCCGGCGGCGTGCTGGGCGCAGTGGTGTCGAACCTGCTGGATGAGGGTCACGGCGGCGGCCATCACGATCATCATGAAGAGCGCGGCCGCGGCCCCGAGATGCGCGGCCCAGGTGGCCCTGGTGGACCCGGCGGCGAGCACTTTCACGATGATCGTCGCGGCCCGCCCGGTGACGGACCACGCTGATCCTCAGAGCCTGAGTCCATTTGCCATTGCAGTCGCTGCAGCGCTTTGGAAGGCCTGCATTCAAGTCAGAAGACCACCTGCAAGATCCCCTGGCGGCACTCCTTCAAGGCCATCTTGATGCTGTCATGGGCCTCGGCAATCCGAGCAGTCGGGCCAACGACCGAAACTGCATAGTGGCCCTGATCGATCGGCAGGCTGGTCGACACTGAACCGACCCCTGTCCTGTGCTCCCCCGCATCATAGGCGAAGCCCTCACGGCGAACTGCGGCGAGCTCGACCAGCAATTGCTCCAGCGTCCGCGTCATGGGTGTCATCTGTTTCATCTTGCCGGTCAGCATCTCGATCACCGCGTCATCGCTCATCGATGCCAGCACCACCTTGCCTGCCGACGACGCATAGACCGTCAGGAAGGTCCCCGAACCAGGCGCCACGCGCAGCTCCTGATGCGACACCACTGAATGCAGGATCAACATTTCCAGGCCATTGGCGTGGGTCAGCACCGCGGTTTCACCGGTCTGGTGCGACAGGGCCTCGAGGAACGCCCGGGCGCGGTGGGTGATGTCCAAATGGCTGCGCGCGGCCAGGCGCATCAGCGCAGGCCCAAGACGCACGCCGCCTGCGCCGCGCACCTCGAGCAACTGCTCAAGCGCCAGGGCATCGACCAGCCGTTGTACGGTGGAACGCGGTAACTCGATACGCTTGGCTATCTCCCCCAGGCTCAGCCCCTTGGGCTCATCTTCAAGACTGCGCAGGATAGACGCCGCGCGCGAAATCACCTGAATGCCACTGCGCTCTGCATCATCGGAACTCATCTGCCTTGCTCCCTGTATCGCTGATCGGTACACTGCACCGAATTCTAGCCCATTTTGTGTTCGGCACTGCCAGTTTATTTCAGCAGGCTGCCTGTCGAGCCCCCTTGCGATGAAACCCCTGTCATGAGTCCGCCCCCTGCTCCGCCCGCCCCTGCGCCTTTTACCTGGCGCCTGGCCCTTGGCCTTGTCGGGGTGCTGATCGCTGCCCTGACCTCAGGCATCAACGACCGCGTCACCGACATCGCGCTGATCGATCTGCTTGGCCATTTCGGCCTGGGCCATGACCAAGGCACGTGGATCAGCACCGCCTACGCCGCCGCTGAAGTCTCGGCGATGCTGCTGGCACCATGGTTTGCGGTGACCTTGTCGCTGCGCCGCTTCGCTATCGTCGTCACCTTGCTGTTCGTCACTTTCGGCATGCTCTGCCCCTTTGCTCCCAACGTCGCCAGCCTGGTGACCTTGCGCGTGCTGCAGGGCCTCGCCGGCGGCGCGCTGCCGCCGCTGTTGATGACGGTGGCGCTGCGCTTTCTGCCTTGGCATATCAAACTGTACGGTTTGTCGGCCTATGCGCTCACCGCCACCTTCGGCCCCAACCTGGCGCTGCCCTTGGCCGCACTGTGGACCGAAGGCGCCGACTGGCGCCTGGTGTTCTGGGAGATCGTACCGGCCGGTTTGCTGGGCGCCGCGTTGATCGCCTTCGGTTTGCCCCAGGACCCGGTCCGCTTTGAACGCTTCAAGCAGTTCGACTGGCGCGGTGCGCTGCTCGGCGCCGGTGGTTTGAGCATGCTGATCGTTGCCCTGACGCAAGGCGAACGCCTCGATTGGCTGGAGTCACCGCTGATCGCCTGGCTGCTGCTGGGAGCTGCGGCGTGCGTGCCACTGTTTGTGCTGAACGAGTGGTTCCATCCGCTGCCGATCTTCAAGATCCAGCTGCTGGAACGGCGCAACTTCGCCTACGGCGTACTGACCCTGATGCTGTTTTTGTTCGTGGGCCTGGCCGGCAGCGCAATTCCGACCGCCTACCTGACGAGCGTGCAGGGCTATCGACCGCTGCAAAGCATGCCGCTGGCACTGAGCATCGGCTTGCCGCAGTTATTGCTGGCGCCGCTGGTGGCGACGCTGATCAACCGCAACTGGGTCGACGCCCGCTACGTGATCGCCACCGGCCTGGTGCTGCTGACGGTCGCCTGCCTGGGCGGCGCGCAGTTGACCGATGACTGGAACCGCGACAATTTCTATTGGCTGCAGGCAATTCATGCGGTAGCGCAGCCCATGATCGTGGTGCCCTTGCTGATGCTGGCCACCGGCGTGATCCATCCGATGGAAGGACCGTTCGCCTCGGCCATGGTCAACAGCATGCGCGGCCTGGCCTCGGTACTGGCCAGCGTCGCCCTGGAAAACTTCATCACTGCCCGTGAACATTTTCATTCCAACGTGCTGCTCGACCAACTCGGTAACCGTCACAGCCTGGTCGCACCGTTGCTGGACAGCAACACCGCACAACTGGCCGCCCGGGTGCATCGCCAGGCCCTGGTGCTGACCTACGCCGACGCGTATATGGCCGTACTTGTAGTGATCGCCCTCCTGGCATTGGTGTTGTTGATCCTGCCCAAGCGCGCCCTTCCCCCGCAACCCCCGATTCCCACGTGAGCCCTCGTCTGATGAAACATAGAACCGCTGTCTCCCTGGTCAGCCTGGCCGTCGTCCTGTGCGTCGGCTATGGCGCCTTCCACCTGCTGCGCAGCGATGCCCGGCAAAGCACCGACGACGCCTATATCAGCGCCGACTCGGTATTGATTGCCCCGCGTATCGCCGGCCAGCTGAGCGAAGTGGCCGTCGAAGACAACCAGCGGGTCAAGGCCGGTGATCTGCTCGCACGCCTGGACGACGGCGATTACCTCGCAGCCCAGGCCGCTGCGGCGGCGACCCTGGCCGGGACCCGCGCCGAGCTCAAAAACCTCGACGCCAGCATTGCCCGTCAGGCCGCAATCATCGATCAGGCCGCGGCGGCCACCCGCGCCAGCAGCGCCTCGCTCAAATACGCCCAGGCCAACGCCCAGCGTTATCGCAACCTGTCGAGCAGCGGTGCCGGCACCCAGCAGGAAAGCCAGCGCTCGGATGCCGAACTGCAAGGCGCCGAAGCCGCCCGTGATCGCGACGCTGCGGCGCAGGTAGCAGCGGCGCGCAGCCTGGATGTGCTCAAGGCCCAGCGCGAAGTGGCCCAGGCCACCGTCGATCACGCTCAGGCCGCGCTGCGCCAGGCTGATCTGAACGTCGGCTACACGCGCATCACCGCGCCGCAGGACGGCATGATTGGCCAGCGCTCGGCCCGGGCGGGTGCCTACGTGCCGGTCGGCACGCCGCTCATGGCAGTGGTTCCGCTGGACGAGATCTACGTGGTGGCCAATTTCCGCGAAACCCAGCTGGCCGACATGCGCGCCAATCAAACCGTGAGCATCCATGCCGACAGCCATCCGGATCAGCTCTTCAAGGGCCATCTGCAAAGCCTGTCGCCTGCCACCGGTTTGAGCTTTTCGGCGATTGCCCCGGACAACGCCACGGGCAACTTCACCAAGATCGCTCAGCGCATTCCGGTGAAAATCATCTTCGAACCCGGTCAGCAGCATATGGATGCCCTGCGCGTGGGCATGTCGGTGGTGGTCGATGTCGACACTCGCGAGGGCCAGTGACATGCGTCGTCTTGCCCTGTTATTGAGTGTCGCCAGCCTCGCCGCGTGCAGCGTCGGGCCGGATTTCGTCAAGCCGACGCCCGCGCTGCCCAGCCAATGGCAGGCCGACAAGGCACAGGCCGCACCAGTGGATCGCCAGTGGTGGCAGCTGTTGGGCGATCCGCAGCTGACGGCGCTGATCGAGCGCGCGGCCAAGGCCAACCTCGATATTCGCACCGCCAGCAACCGCCTGGATCAGAGCCGCAACAGCCGCCAGATCAGCGCGGCGGCGCAGCTGCCAGGGGTGAGTGGCACGGGTAGCTATCAGCGGGCTCGCAACAGTGGGGTGGGCCTCAATGACCCGTCCTTCGAGGATGGCAAGGCGCCCTATGAACTGTGGAACAGCACCGTCGATGCCAGTTGGGAAGTCGATCTGTGGGGCCATGTGCGCCGCAGCCTGGAAGCCGCCGACGCCGAGATCGCCCTCACCCAGGCCGAGCGCGATGGCGTGGTGCTGAGCATTACCGCGCAGATGGCCGATGACTATGTGCGCCTGCGCGGGGTTCAAGCGCGCCTGGACGTGGCCCGGCAAAACCTCGAGATCGCCCGCCAGAACCAGACGCTGACCCAGACGCGCTTTGAAAACGGTGTGACCACCAACCTGGACACCGCCAACGCAGCGGCTGCGGTCGAAACCATCCAAGCGACGCTGCCGATGCTGGAGGCCGAACAAGCGCGCCTGATCAATGCCATGAGCTTCCTGCTGGGGGCCGAGCCCGGCGCCTTGCACGCCCAATTGCAGACCCCCAAGGCGATCCCCCATCCGGCGCCTGACGTGCCCTTGGGCCTGCCCTTGGAGCTGGCGCAGCGGCGCCCCGATATCCAGCGCGCCGAGGCAGCCCTGCACCGCGCCACAGCGGCCATCGGGGTGGCCAAGGCGGACTTCTATCCGCGCATCAGCCTGGGCGCCAGCGTCGGCTTTCAGGCGCTGGACGGCAGTGATCTGGGCGGCTGGAATTCCCGTGACTGGTCCTATGGACCCAGCTTGTATCTGCCGATCTTCCAGGGCGGCCGCCTGACCGGCACCCTGGCCTTGCGCGAGCATCAGCAGCAGGCCGCAGCGATCGATTACCAACGGACGGTCCTGGCCGCCTGGCATGAAGTGGACGACGCGCGCACCGACTACGCCGCCGAGCAGCAGCATTATGCGGCGTTGAATCGCGCGGTCGAGCAAAACCAGCTCGCACTGAGCACCGCTCGCCAGCGCTACAAGGAGGGCGCGATCGACTTTATCAACGTGCTGAATGTGCAACGGGCATTGCTGGAGACGCAAAGCGCACTGGTGGGCAGTGCGACCCAGGCGGCGCTGGATCGAGTGCAGTTGTACAGGGCGCTGGGTGGGGGCTGGCCGCAAGCGTTGCGCTGAGGCTGACGGCCTCTGCGCCACCACCCTCTCAGCTCTCGCGCACCATCAACTCGAACCCCAGGTCCTGCACCTGGGGCTCGCCGGGCTTGTGATCCAGCAGGTCCAGCAGCTTCTGCGCCGCGTGCCGGCCGATGGCGGCCCGCGGCGTACGGATCGAGGTCAGCCGTGGCACCACGTGGGCCGAGGCCGGCAAATCGTTGAAACCGATCATCGCCACCTGCTGCGGCACCGCAACGCCCTGACGCGAGGCTTCATAGATCGCCCCGTGTGCCAGGTCATCGTTGCAAAAGAACAGCCCATCGACCTGCGGGTGCTCGCGCAGCACCCTGGCGAACATCTCGCCGCCCAAGCCAATGGACGATGGCAACGGTGACATGAACTCCAGTGCCGGGTCATAACAGCCGGCATCGCGCAACGTCTGCCGGAAGCCCTCGGCGCGTTGCATCACGCGGGGATCCAGTTGCGCCGCGACGTAGCCGATATGCCGGCGCCCGCGCTCCAACAGATAGCTGGCGGCCACTTGCCCGGCCTGTTGCTGGGAAAACCCCACGCACGGCGCGTCGCTCTGGGCCTGCAACTCCATCATGTGCACACACGGCACCCCGCTGGCCGCCAGCATGCGCCGCGACGCCTCGGTGCGATCGAAGCCGGTCAGCAGAAAACCGCGAGGCTGATACGCCAGGTAGTTGCGGATGAGGTTTTCCTCGGCGCCGACATCGTAGTGGAAATTGCCGATCAGCACTTCCAGGCCACGGCCATGCATGACCTGGTGAATGGCTTCGAGGGTATCGATGAACAGCTGGTTGGACAGCGACGGGATGAGCACCACGATCGATTGGCTCTGGGCGCTGGCCAGCGCGCGCGCCGCCGTGTTGGCCACGTAACCCAGGCTGGCCGCGGCCTGCTGGACCTTGGCCACCAGCTCGGGCGCGACTGTAGGCACGCCACGCAAGGCGCGCGAAGCGGTGATGGGCGAAACGCCAGAGAGCTTGGCCACCTCGCTGAGCGTAGGACGACCGGTGGTACGGGTGCCGATTCGGGTCATGATTTTTGTTTTTTTCGACTTGCAAGGACGGGGAACGGGCACTAAGGTAGCGCTGTCTCAGCGTAGTGGCAATATTGCTTTGTAACGCGCTGCTACGCTGCGCGGATAATCGAATATAACAACGTTGCACAAACTACATTAATAAAATCAAGGGCATGGCGAATCTCGACACCTTTTGCGGTGATCGACGACGGCAATGACCCCCCTGGAGGTACCGATGGTTTCCCCTCTTTCCGCGATCGTGGTCATGGGCGTGTCAGGTTGCGGTAAAAGCAGCGTCGGCGCCGAAATTGCCAAAGTCAGCGGCGGTCACCTGATCGAAGGTGACAGCTTCCACCCTGCTGCCAATATCGAAAAAATGAGTGCTGGCCACCCGCTGGATGACACCGACCGTGCCGGTTGGCTCACCAAGCTGGGCGAAGAGCTCGCGCGCTGCGTCAAAGCCGGTGATCGCCCCATCCTGACCTGCTCGGCATTGAAGAAGTCCTACCGCAAGACACTGCGCGAAGCGGTGCCCAACCTGGGTTTCGTGTTCCTCGAGCTGACGCGCACCGATGCCGCCTACCGTGTGTCGCACCGCCCAGGCCATTTCATGCCCGCCAGCCTGATCGACAGCCAGTTCGCCACGCTCGAGTCACCGACCGGTGAACCCTTGACGCTGACCGTCGACGCGTCAGTGCCTATCCCCGAGATCGCCGTGCAGGTCGACCACTGGATCGACGACCTCGGTGCACCGACCCTGACCCGTACGGCTTGAAACGCGCATGTGTGGGGTTGCAAAGACAGCGCTACCCCACATTGATCGGCCTTGAAAAAAACCACAAACAAGATGAGGCATTGAGTCCATGTTTGGATTAGCGAACGACACGTACCTGCTGCTGGATGCACTGGTCACCATTATTGGCCTGATCCTGCTGATCACCTGGGCCAAGGTTCACCCTTTCGTGGCCTTGACCATCGCCGCCGGCTTTTTGGGCCTGACCTCCGGCATGCCGGTGGCCAAGGTGATGAAATCCTTCCAGGACGGCTTCGGCGGCGTACTGGGCTTTGTCGGTATCGTGCTGGCGCTGGGCACCATGCTCGGCAAGTTGATGGCCGACTCGGGCGGCGCCGACCAGATCGCGCAAACCCTGATCCGCAAGTTCGGCAAGCAGAACATCCATTGGGCAATGATGTTCTCGGCGTTCCTGGTGGGTATCCCGCTGTTCTTCGAAATCGGCTTCGTGCTGCTGATCCCGCTGGTGTTCATCGTCGCGCGGCGCTCAGGCGTATCGCTGGTGAAAATCGGCATTCCGCTGCTCGCCGGCCTTTCCGTAGTCCACGGCCTGGTGCCGCCGCACCCGGGGCCGCTGCTGGCCATCGGGGTGTTCGGTGCCGACATCGGCAAGACCATCCTCTACGGCCTGATCGTCGCCCTGCCGACTGCCATCGTCGCCGGCCCGATCTACGGTAACTGGATTTCCAAGCGCATTCCGGGCAACCCGTCCACCGAACTGATGGACCAGATCGCCAAGGAATCGACCCACGAAAACCTGCCAAGCTTCAGCATCACTCTGATCACCATTCTGTTGCCGGTGTTCCTGATGCTGCTCAAGACCTTCGCCGATATCATCCTGCCGGCCGATCATATCTTCCGGCAGTGGATGGACTTTCTCGGTCACCCGATCACCGCGCTGTTGGCGGCGTTGCTGTTGGCCTTCTACACCTTTGGTTCGGCGCGCGGGTTCAGCCGTCAGGCGATCATGAAGATGCTCGACCAGAGCCTGGCGCCTACCGCAGCCATCGTGCTGATCGTGGGTGCGGGTGGCGGCTTCAAGCAGATGCTGGTGGACACCGGGGTCGGTAACATCATCGGCCACATGGCGGTGCAGGCCGAGATTTCGCCGATCCTGCTGGCGTGGCTGGTGGCTGCGGTGATTCGCGTGGCCACCGGTTCGGCGACCGTAGCGACCATCACGGGCGCCGGTATCGTCGCCCCGGTGGTTGGTTTGATCCCGGGCGTCAACCGCGAACTGCTGGTACTGGCGACCGGCGCCGGCTCGGTGATCCTCTCCCACGTCAACGATGCGGGTTTCTGGCTGGTCAAGCAGTACTTCAACATGACCGTGGCCGAAACGTTCAAGACCTGGAGCATGATGGAGACCATCCTCTCGGTGGTGGGCATCATCCTGATCATGCTGTTGTCGCTGGTGGTCTGATACACCACATCCCCTGTCGGAGGGGGTTCTGCCTGCGAGACCGTTAAAGGCTTTGCAGGCAGAGCCGCTCTCACAGGCATCAGCTGAGAAACATCCGATACGCCGGGTTATCGCTCTCATCCCAATAGCGATAACCCAGTTGGCTCAGCGCCTGCAGCAATTGCCCCCGCGCCCCGGGCGCCACCTGTAACGCCACCAACACCCGCGCATCCGCCGAACCATGATTGCGATAGTGGAACAGGCTGATATTCCAGCGCTCGCCCAATGCCTGCAAGAACGTCAGCAAAGCCCCCGGCCGCTCGGCGAATTCGAAGCGCAGCAAACACTCCTCACCGTTGTGCAGGGCGTGGCCACCCACCGTATGGCGCAGGTGCGCCTTGGCCAGCTCGTCGTCGGTCATGTCCAGCACCGCAAAGCCCTGCTGGCCGAGGCTCTTGAGCAACTGCGCGCGGGGATCGTGCTGGGGGTGGGTCTGCACGCCGACGAACAGATGCGCGGCGCGATCACTGTGATAACGGTAATTGAACTCGGTGATCTGGCGTTTGCCCAACGCTTGGCAGAAGCGCTGGAAGCTGCCGGGGCGCTCGGGGATGGTCACGGCGATGATCGCCTCGCGCTGTTCGCCCACTTCGGCCCGTTCGGCCACATGCCGCAGGCGATCGAAATTGACGTTGGCGCCGGAATCGATAGCCACCAGCGTCCGGCCGGTTACCCCGTAACGCGCCACATAACGCTTGATGCCGGCCACACCCAGCGCGCCTGACGGCTCGGTGATCGAGCGGGTATCGTCATAGATGTCCTTGATGGCCGCGCACAGTTCATCGCTGCTGACCGTGATCACTTCATCCACCAGATGCCGACACAGCGCGAACGGGTGCTCGCCGATCTGCGCCACTGCCACGCCATCGGCAAAGCTGCCGACCTGAGGCAACACCACCCGCTCCCCTGCCGCCATCGCCATCTGCAGGCAATTGGAATCATGGGGCTCGACCCCGATCACTTTGACCTCCGGACGCAGATACTTGACGTACGCGGCGATGCCCGCGATCAAGCCGCCGCCACCCACCGGCACGAAGATCGCGTCCAGCGCGCCAGGCTGCTGGCGCAGGATCTCCATGGCCACGGTGCCCTGGCCGGCAATCACGTCGGCGTCATCGAAGGGCGCGACAAAGGTGTAGCCCTGTTCCGCCAGTTTGAGCGCGTGGGCCAACGCCTGAGGGAAGGCATCGCCTTCGAGCACCACTTGGCCACCGCGTGAACGCACGCCTTCGATCTTGAGCGATGGCGTGGTGGTGGGCATGACGATGATCGCCTCGATACCTAGCTCCCGTGCCGCGAGCGCCACGCCCTGGGCATGGTTACCGGCCGACGCAGTGACCACACCCTGCGCGCACTGCTCGGCGGTCAGTTGCGCCAACTTGTTGTAGGCGCCGCGAATCTTGAAGGAAAACGTGGGCTGCAGGTCTTCGCGCTTGAGCAGCACCTGATTGCCCAGACGTTCAGACAGCGCCGGGGCGGCGTGCAGCGGCGTTTGCACGGCAACGTCATAGACGGGCGCGGCGAGGGTTTTTTTCACGTATTCGGCAAGCAGCGGTGCCAGCGCCGCGGCCGGCACCAGCGCCGGGCGAAAAAGCGGCTGGGATGGCGTCTGGGTGGCGTCTGTGCGGGTGGCGAGGGTGGGCATGCAGGTCTCCGGGTTTCGGTACGCCCAGAGACAGAGAAAAAACCCGCCTCTTGGGCGGGTTGGGTGCAGATGAGCGCTAGCCCGCCAAGTGAGGAATGGCGGTAATAATAATGCTGGCGGCAAACATCGGCGTGTTCAGGTTCATGGCAGGGAAACTAACCCGCCGTATGGGCAGTCGTCAACCACTCGTCGCCTCAATGGCACCTGCGACGCGCGGCGGCAGCCCAACTGCAAGAGACCCTAATAACGGAGATCGACCATGATACGCACTTCGTTCACTGCCCTGACCTTCGCCCTGGTGATGGCGGGCTGCAGCATCGGCGCCCAGGCCGACGACAGCACCGGCCCGACCAATCCGGCGCCCAAGGGCACCAATCCGTCCACTGTCGGTGTGCCTGCCGGTACCAGCCAGGGCATGCCTAACGGTAATACTGATGGTTCGGCGACTACCGGCTCGGCCGGCAGCAGCGGTGCCAACATCACCCCGCAGAAATCCGGCAATCCGGAGGGCAGTTCGATGGGTGGCCAGACGAACAAAGCCAACAGCGCCGGCGATGATGACGACGACGATGACGACGCCAAATAACCGCACGGGAGATCAGCATGAGCACTCAAACGCCAACTCCGAATGAAGACACGCCACGTACGCCCTCCGATCCAGCGGCTGGGCGTAACGACCCGGCGATCGACCCGGATGGCAAGCTGCCTGAGGGTAGCGAGACCACCAGTGGCGCGGGCGACGACAAGGCCAAGGATAATGCCTTCAGCCCAGATTTCGCACCTGAACCCGATCCGGACAAGAGTAAGCCGGGTGTCGCCAAGGATGCCGATATCGATACAGACGGCGGTTAGCCCCAGCCCCCCCGGCTGTGCCCCCAGACCCTGTAGGGAGGGGGCAGCACCTGCGGCGCCGAAAAATCTTCGCCCCACCGGGAATTGCAGGGCGGCAGGGATTTTTCGGGTGTAGCCCCCGTTGCCACACTCTCAGGCACGTCAATTTCCTTCAATACTGCTCTCCTCTCACCTCGCTAAGGTCAGTCCTCCTCTGGCTATCTGGCGATCCCCCGCATGACTCTGTTGCTCTCGATGGCCGCCTTCGCGCTGGTCTCGTCCATCACCCCTGGCCCCGTCAATCTAGTCGCGCTCGGCAGCGGCGCTCGCCACGGCCTGCGCGCCACACTGGCGCATATCACCGGCGCCACGGCCGGGTTCACCTTGCTCTTGGTACTGATAGGTATGGGGCTGTACGAGGTACTCATCCGCTGGCCATTGCTGACTACCGGCATTCGCCTGGCCGGCGTGCTCTACCTGCTCTACCTGGCCTGGAGACTCGCCACTGACAACGGCCGGCTGCAGGCGCAAGGCACCTCGCCGCGCCCTACCTTGCTAGGCGGCGCAGCCATGCAATGGCTCAACCCCAAGGCCTGGCTGGCCAGCGTGGCGGGCATGGGCGCCTTCGCCGCCGATGGCGACAGTGGTACGGTGAGCCGCTTTGCGTTGATCTACTTTGTGGTGTGCTTTGCCTCGATCGCCTGCTGGGCGGTGGCCGGCACCTACCTGCAGCGTCACCTCGACAAGGCGGCGGGTGTGCGCCTGTTCAATCGGGTGATGGCGGTGCTGCTGACGCTGTGTGCGGCGGGGTTGCTGGTGGAGTAGCAGGCGTCCAGTGACAGTGTCGCTGGGTTTCAAGGTCTGTTCACCGCCAACATCGTCCCTCACCGTCCCTGCCGATAATGCCCAGGCGTCGTCGCCAGGCTGCGCTTGAACAACCGCTGCAAGTGCGCCTGGTCGGCAAACCCCGCGGCCTGCGCCGCGTCGGCAATCGCCACGCCATCGCGCAACTGCCGGCGCGCGTGCTGCAGGCGTGCATCGTTGAGCCAGGCATGGGGCGTCATGCCGTAGCGTTGCTTGAAGGCGCGAATCAGGTACGACGGCGACAGCCCCGCCACCTCGCTCATCTGCTCCAGGGTCAATGCCTCGGTGCACCGCGCGCGAATCAAGTCGACTACTCGCTGCAACCGCACACTACCGTCTTGCATCGTGTCATCCACCACGGCGAGCGTGCGCAGCATGACGGTAAAGAATTCCACCGCCATGCGCTCCTTCTCGGCATGGCTGCAGCCGGCGTCGACCAGGCAGGCGTACAGGTCCACCACCCCATCGAACAAAGCCCGATCGCTGGACAGCAACGGCGCCAGCGGCACCCAGTGCGTGCCATCGCCTATGCCCATGCGCCCCTGCAATGCCGCCAGCCAAGGGGTATCGACGTAGAGCATGTGATACGCCCAGGGCTGGTCATCGAGCGGATTACAGGCATGAGCGGCGCCGGGGTTCATCAACACCACGGTGCCCGCCTGGATGTCGCAGCGCAGGTCGCCATTGAGATAGGTGCTCTGCCCGGCTGTGACTGCGCCAATCGAGAAACTCTCGTGGGCATGCAGGGCATGGCTGATCCAGCGGCCGTCGCTGACGTCCCGCGCCTCGATAAACGGCAGCGCCGGGTCACGCCAGAAACGCGAAACAGCCTCGGCTTTCAGCGAGGCAGGCACGAACACGGACATGGCAGTTCCATCCCTAGGACACAGTGCCCAAAGCTTACCCCATCGCCGTCACGGTGACACCGGCGGCACGTAGGCCAACGTCGACCCCAGCGCCCACAGCAGGAACAGCACCAGCGGCGCGTGCACCAGCAGCTGGACGAACGAAAAACCGATCAAGTCCCGCGCCTTGAGCCCCAGCACACCCAGCAGCGGCAGCATATAGAACGGGTTGATCAGGTTGGGCAATGCCTCCGCGGCGTTGTAGATCTGCACCGCCCAGCCCAGGTGATATTGCAGATCCTTGGCCACTTGCATCACATAGGGCGCCTCGATGATCCATTTACCGCCACCGGACGGGATGAAAAAGCCCAGCACCGCCGAGTAGATGCCCATCAGCAAGGCGTAAGTATCGTGGGAGGCGATCTGTACGAAAAAGCTCGAAATGTGATGCGCCAAGGTCTGCCCGTCGCCGCCCTTGACCGTGGTCATGATCGCCGCGATCGAGCCGTACAACGGAAACTGGATCAACACCCCGGTGGTGGTCGGCACCGCACGCGCTACCGCATCGAGGAAGCTGCGCGGCCGCCAATGCAACAACGCCCCCAGCATGATGAATAGAAAGTTGTAGGTGTTGAGGCCCGAGATCGCGGTGATTGCCGGTTTGCTCGAGAACTCGTGGTAGAGCCATCCCGCCGCCATTAGCACCAGCAACAGGGTCAGCAGCGGGCTGTATTCCAGCCATTCGCCAGGGCGTGTGCGCGGCGTGATCGAGGCCACACTCACACCAGGATCGATACCGCAGGCCTTGGCGTCACGGGCACTCTGCGGCCCAGGTGCGGTGGCATAGGCGACCACCAGCGAAACCACCACCAGCACCAGCAGCATGGCCGCCGATTGCCAGAGGAAGATGGTCTGGGTGAACGGGATGACGCCGGTGATCGACAGGATCGACGGCGGCAAGCTCGCCGGGTTGGCCTGCAGCTGCGCGGCCGAAGACGACAGCCCCAGCGCCCAGACTGCGCCCAACCCCAGATAGGCTGCTGCACCGGCGGCGCGATAGTCCATTTTCAAATCGGTGCGGCGAGCCAGCGCCCGCACCAGCAAGCCGCCGAACACCAGCGACAGGCCCCAGTTGAGCAAGGAGGCGACCATCGAAATCACCGCCACCCACGCCACTGCCGAGCGGCCGTTGCGCGGCAGACGCGCGAGCTTGTCGATCAACCGCGCGGCGGGTGGTGAGCTGGCCACCACATAACCGCCAATTACCACAAAGGCCATCTGCAGGGTGAAGATGATCAGGCTCCAGTAGCCGTCACCAAAGGCCGTGGCCGTGGCGGTCGGCGTGCCACCGATGGCCAGGGCGCTGATGGCTACCACCAGCACCGCGACGGCGGCGAAGATATAGGAATCGGGAAACCAGCGTTCCGCCCAGTTGGAACAACGCAGGGCGAACAGGGCGTAACGGCTTTCCTGCAATGAAGCGGCCATCGGGTCATACCTTCGTTGGAATTATTATGGGTACAGCGAGTAAAGCCAGACAGCGTCCCGCTAAAACGTCATTTCCGGCACATGCTCCGGCACGATCAGCTTGCCGGCAGTCTTGGCGACTATCTCCTCGACACTGACCCCCGGCGCCCGCTCGCGCAGAATGAACGCACCGTCTTCGATCTCCAGATAGGCCAGGTCGGTCAGCACCTTGCGAATGCACCCGGCACCCGTCAGCGGCAGGCTGCATCGGCTGAGCAACTTGGACTCGCCATCCTTGGAGGCATGGGTCATGGTGACGATGATGTTATCGGCACCGGCCACCAGATCCATGGCGCCGCCCATGCCCTTGATCAGCTTGCCGGGTATCATCCAGGACGCGATATTGCCCTGCACGTCTACCTCGAAGGCGCCGAGCACGGTGAGGTCGACATGGCCGCCCCTGATCATCGCGAATGACTGCGCCGAATCGAAGATCGATGCACCTTTGCGCGCGGTGACCGTCTGCTTGCCGGCGTTGATCATGTCGGCGTCAATGGTCTGCTCGGTCGGGAACTCGCCCATGCCCAGCAGGCCGTTCTCCGACTGCAGCATGACGTCGATGCCCTCGGGCACATAATTGGCCACCAGGGTCGGAATACCGATGCCCAGGTTCACGTAATAACCGTCCTTGAGCTCGCGCGCCACACGCTGAGCCATCTGTTCGCGGGACAATGCCATGATGAAACCTCTTGTTGTCGTAGGCGGCGATCAGGCCTTGAGAGTACGTTTTTCGATGCGCTTCTCGAAGGTGCCGAGGATCACCCGATCGACGAAGATGCCTGGCGTATGGATCTGACTGGGCTCGAGTTCGCCGGGCTCGACGATCTCTTCGACTTCAACCACGGTGATCCGACCCGCGCTGGCCGCCAGCGGATTGAAGTTCTGCGCCGTGTGGCGGTACACCACGTTGCCGAAATGGTCGGCCTTCCAGCCCTTGACGATGGCAAAGTCGCCGATGATGGCTTCTTCGAGAATGTAGTGGCGACCGTTGAACTCGCGTACTTCCTTGCCGTCGGCCACCGGTGTGCCGTAGCCGGTGGCGGTGAAGAAGGCCGGGATACCGGCACCGCCGGCGCGCATCTTTTCCGCAAGGCTGCCTTGGGGGGTCAGCTCGACTTCCAGCTCGCCGTCGAGCAGCTGGCGCTCGAACAGCGCGTTCTCGCCTACATAGGAGGCAATCATCTTGCGGATCTGCCGGTCTTCCAGCAACACGCCAAGGCCGAAGCCGTCGACGCCGCAGTTGTTGGAGACCACGGTCAGGCCGCGCACGCCCTTGCGCTTGATCTCGGCGATGAGGTTTTCCGGGATGCCGCACAGGCCGAAGCCGCCGGACAGCACCGTCATGTTGTCGGTCAGGCCTTCCAGGGCTTGTTCGAGGGTTGCGACACGTTTGTCGAGTCCCGCCATGCTAAATCCGCCTTTTTGTCGTTATAGAGTCGGCCGCAGGTCGTCGGGGACCCGCGTCATAGAGCGTAGGGCTATATTCCCCTGCGCGCAGTCATTTGATAATTTTGTTTTTCTGATAGATTCATTTAAATACCTTATCAATAATTCATCGAGGCCACCCGTGAACCTCAAGCAATTGCGCGCCTTTCTGGCCGTGGCCCAGCACCTCAGCTTCGTGCAAGCCGGCGAACGCCTGCATTTGTCGCAGCCGGCCCTGAGCCTGGCGATCAAGAGCCTGGAGGATGATCTCGGCGGCGCGCTGCTGACCCGCACTACCCGTAGCGTCGCCCTCACACCCGAGGGAGAAACCCTGCTGCCCTTGGCGCGGCAACTGCTGGCCGACTGGGACAACACCGAGGAACTGCTGCGCCAGCATTTCACCTTGCAGCTGGGCAAGGTGTCGATCGCGGCCATGCCCTCCTTTGCCGGTAACCGCCTGCCCGAGGCACTCAAGCGATTTCGCGACCGTCACCCCAAGGTCAATGTCGCCGTGCACGACGTGATCAATGAACAGGTGCTGGAAATGGTCCGTCACCGCCGGGTCGAACTGGGCATCGGTTTCGAACCTGAATCCACCCAGTCGCTGGTGTTCATACCCTTCTATACCGACCGCTTCGTCGCGGTAGTACCAGCGGATTCGGCGCTGAGCGAGCGGCCACAGGTGACCTGGGCAGAACTGCTCGCGCACGATTTCATCACCCTGCAGCGGCCATCGGCGGTACGCTTGCTGCTGGAGGCCGACCTGCACGAGCAACATGGCAAGCTGGCGGTCGCCTTTGAAAGCCATCAACTGAGCACGGTCGGGCGCATGGTCGCCTGTGGCCTGGGGGTCAGCGCCGTGCCCTCGCTGTGCATCGAGCAGATGCAGGAACTCGGCGCCCGCTGCGTACCCCTTGAAGCCCCGCGCATCGAACGCCGCATTGGCCTGATGCACCTGGCCGATCACAAACTGTCCGCCGCCGCCCAAGCGCTGCAAGAGGTGCTGATCGCTTGCGCATCGGGCTGAACCCGCCCACGCTGCGGCTGCCCAATACAGGAACATTCAATTCGCCACTCATTTGCCAAACGGCAGGAGAACACTGATGAGAACCCTGCAACTCGCCGGCCAATCCGTCCCCGTCATCGGCCAGGGCACCTGGCGCATGGGAGAAGACCCCAGCCAGCGCGCCCAGGAAGTCCGTGCACTGCAACAAGGCCTGGAGCACGGTCTGAGCCTGATCGACACCGCTGAAATGTACGGCGAAGGCGGCGCCGAAGAAGTGGTCGGCCAGGCCATTCGCGGCCAGCGCGACAAGGTCTTTCTGGTCAGCAAGGTGTACCCCCACAACGGCAGCCGCCGAGGCGTGCGCGACGCTTGCGAGCGCAGCCTCAAGCGCCTGGGCACCGAGCACATCGAACTGTATCTGCTGCATTGGCCCGGCAGTGAACCGCTGGAAGAAACGGTCGCAGGCTTCGAATCACTGGTGGCCGACGGCAAGATCGGCCGTTGGGGGGTGTCGAACTTCGACGTTGCCGATATGGAGGAACTGGCCGACACCCGCTGCGCCACCAATCAGGTGCTTTACAACCCGCAAGCCCGCGGCATCGAGTTCGACCTGCTGCCTTGGGCGCAAAAGGCGCAACTGCCGATAATGGCCTACTGCCCGATCGCGCAGGGCGGCGGCGTGTTGCAGCATCCGGCCCTACGCCAGGTCGCCGAGCGCCACCGCATCACCCCGGCCCAGGCGTGCCTGGCCTGGGTGTTACGCCATCCTGGGATGATCGCGATCCCCAAGGCCAGCAGCAGCGCCCATATCACCGAAAACGCCGCTGCAGCGGATCTGCATCTGGACGCCGAAGACTTCGCCTTGATCGACGCGGCGTTCGCGGCGCCCAAGCGCAAGCAGCGCCTATCGATGGTGTAGAACCACGCCCCGGCCTACTTCAACAGCGGATACAACGACGCCACCAGCAGCGCCGCCATCAGGCCATTGAACAGCATCAGCCAGCGGCGCTCCTGCAACACTCGGCGCAAAGCGGTGCCGCAGCCCACCCAGACGCACACGCTGGGCAGGTTGACGACCGCGAACACCAGCGCCACTACAAACACATTAGCGATGTAACCATCGGCCGGCGTGTAGGTGGTAATGGCGCCGATCGCCATGACCCAGGCCTTGGGATTGACCCACTGGAAGGCCGCAGCCGCCAAAAAACTCATGGGCTGGCGCTCGCCGGTGCTACCGTCCGTGCTAATGGGCCCCGACGTGGCGATCCGATAGGCCAGATACAACAGGTACGCGGCCCCGGCGTAGCGCAATACTGTGTACGCCACGGGCACCGCCTTGAAGACTGCCCCCAGACCCAGCCCCACCGCGAGTACCATCACCATGAAACCGATGCTCACCCCGAGGGCGTGGGGGATGCTGCGGCGAAAACCAAAGTTGACCCCCGATGCCAGCAGCAGGGTGTTGTTCGGGCCCGGCGTGATCGAAGAAACGAACGCGAAAAGAGTAAAGGCAGCCAGCAGATCCACGGTAAACGACATCGCTACACATCCATGCTCAGGTTTCTGGTTATGCACTCACGGTAGCCATTCCGAGGCGCCAGAAACCCATACAGTCGAAACAAATTGTTACATCACACTTCGCTGTACTGGCACAGGCGCAATCCATCCTCGCGCAGCGGCGCGATCAGCCCGTAGCGTCTATGCTGCAACGCAACAGCAGTTCTCTTCGTCGGTGCACCTTGGGTGCCCCTACAGAAGCAACTTCCGGGGCCGATAGGATCGGTACCGCTTGAGGCTTTCGCCGCCGCCGGGAAAGTAGAGCCAATAAGACCATTTGTCGTACAGGGAAGCCGTAGACATGAAAAAAGCCAGCAGTCGCTTTGCCCGTCTTTCTCTTGCAATGCTGATGAGCGCCCCCCTCGCTCACGCCGCCGACCTGGTAGTTTCCAACTGGGATGGTTACATGGCCCCGGAGACCACCGACAACTTCGAAAAACTCACCGGTGCCAAGGTCATTACCGATATCCATGCCACCAACGAGGAAATCCTCGCCAAGGTACTGGCTAACGGCGGTGAAGGCTTCGACGTACTCTTCGTTTCCTCGCCCGCCGCGGAGATCCTGCACAAAAAAGGCCTGCTGGCTGAGATCGATCCCACCAAGGTACCCAACCTCAAGAATCTCTACCCCGAGGCCACACGCCTCGAGTATGACCCTGGCAATCACTTCTCTGTGCCCTACGCCTGGGGCACCACCGGCATCTGCTACCGCGCTGACAAAGTGTCACCCGCGCCCGACAGCTGGAAACAACTGCTCAATCCCAGCGACGCACTCAAGGGCAAGGTGACCTTGCTGAGTACCGAGCGCTGGCTGATGGCGGCGGGTTTTCTGGCTAACGGGTGGGATGTGAACGACAGCAATCCGGCGCATATCAAAGCGGTGCGCGATCAATTGCTGAAAGCGCGCACGCGCATTCTGGGCTTCGATGACACCACCTTTCACGCCAAACTGGTGTCCGGCGAAACCTACATGGCCCATGCGTTCGATGGCTGGTGCAACTACGGCACGGCGGAAAATCCCGACGTCAAGTTCGTAGTGCCCAAAGAGGGTTCCGACCTGTGGGTCGACACCATGGTGATCTTGAAGAACTCGAAGAATATCGATAAGGCCCAGGCCTTCGTCAACTTCATCCTGACGCCGAAAAATCACGTCTGGGTGGTCGAGAATGTCGACTACAAGATCCCCAACAGGGTCGCGATGGACGGTGTCGATCCGGCGTTGCTGGCCAAGTTTCCCAACTTGACCACAACACCGGCAGAACTTTTGAAGATGCATTTGCTACGCGATGTCAGTGATGCGACGCACCAGGCCTATACCGCAGCGGTGCGGGACGTGGTGACCGCGCCCTGATCAACTGGGATGCTGAATGCCAAGCGCCTTGTCGACTCCGTCGAGCATTTGCCCGATGGTCCAGGGTTTGCGCAGGAAAGTCACCGGATGCACGACCCCGGAGCTTTCCGGCGTTTCATGGCCGGACATTACCAGGATCGGCAACTCGGGCCATTTGTCGTGGCTGACATTGGCGAGCCCGGCACCGTCGATGCTGCCCGGCATGCGAATGTCGGTCAGCAGCAAGTCGAACTCTGCAGAACGTCTATTCAGTTCCTCGAGCGCCAAGTCTGCATTTTCCACCGCAAAGGTAGAAAACTTCTCCAACTCCAGCATCTCGCACACGAAGTCCCGAATGATCGGCTCGTCTTCAACGACCAATACCAATCCCCGGTGTTCGGGGGAGCGTTCCTTCAAGATTGCATTCACGTTCAGTTACCCGTAGTCAGTGGCGCCATCGAGCATTTTCAACAGCCTGTGCAAGATGTGAGCGACTAAGAGCGACAAGATTCACTTTTGATACAACCGATTGTCTATTTGGCGATGGAAAAACTTGATTTTCAGGCTTTGCACAGGACGTAGACGCGCCACAAGGCGTAAAGCGGGAAGGCATCCAGACGCTCCTGCACGCGAAAACCGGCCTGGCGGAACTCGTCTTCGACCGTGGCACGGGGGATCACGAAACGGTGATGCTCGTCACGCTGCGGGCCCAGCAAGTGTCGGCGCTGCTCCAGACGCTTGCGTTTCCAAGACTTGAAGTTGCCATCGATCCACAGCGACACGATGAGCGTTTCGCGGGTTACACGGTGGAATTCCTTGAGCATTTTCAGGCGTTGTGCGGCATCGCCAACGCGATGCAGCATGCGCATGCTGAAGATGCTGTCGACGGCGTTGTCCGGCAGGTCGATGGCAAACGCCGAGGTCTGCAATGGCCGAATGCGCGCTGCCAGTTCGGCGGGCTGCAGGGCGCTGGCGGCCTCGATGCTGGCCGCCGAGCTGCCGGCAGCGATGATCACGCGGTTGGGTTTTTCGCCGAGCATGGGCCAGAAACGGCCATTACCGCAGGGCAGATCGAGGATCAGCCCCGGATCGCCCGCTCGCGACAGCGCTTTGCGGGCCAGTTGTTCGTCGCGGTGCTGCGACAGTCTGCGTGAGAGCGTTGCCTGATCTTTCATAAAATCGCGCGAGGCATGTTCCTGATCGTTTTGACGAGGTGTGATCGGGCCGCTCATGGCGCTCTCCGGTTATGCATGAGCGATAGATTACCGCGTAAGTTGGCGCAGCATGGCCAACCATTTGTGAAAAAACTGTCATGTTTTCTGGGGCTTGGGCGGTCGGATCAGCCTTTTGCCAATGCCGGCAGATGAACGGCGCCCCATTCCACGCTAAAGCGACAGCCATGGGGCTCACGGCTGGTGAGCGTCACATGCCAACCCTGGCTGTTACAGATCCGCTGCACCAGGGACAAGCCCAGGCCCAGGCCCTCGCCGCGCCGCTCGTCGCCGCGCACGAAAGGCTGGAACATGGCATTGCGTTTTTCCTCGGGGATGCCGATGCCGCTGTCCTCGACCATAAAGCCATGGGGTTGCAGCGTCAGGCGCACGAAGCCCTGGTCAGTGTAATGCCAGGCGTTGCGCAACAGGTTGCCCATCACCGAATACAGACAGGTGTGGTTGAACAGCGTGGGGCTGTCGACTTCGCACTCGTAGGAAAACTCCAGGCCCTTTTCGTTGATCTGCCGTCCCCAGATTTCCACCAGATCGTCGGCCACCTGATGCAGGGTCGCTTGCTGGCCGGAGCCGGCGGCAGGGTCGCTGGCGCGGGCCAATAGCAAAAAGGTTTCGATCAACTGGTGCATTTCGGCACTGGCGCGGGCGATACGTACCACCTGGCGCTGGGCACGAGGATCGATGTCAGGGTTATCGAGCAACGAGGTGCAGGCGTGCTGCAGGCCTTGCAGCGGGGTGCGCAATTCGTGGCTGACGTCGGCGGTGAACTGCTGCTCGCGGCCCAGCGCGGCGCGTAGTTTGCCCAGCGTCTGATCGAAGGCCACCGCCAGCTCGCCCACTTCATCGGCGGCGTAGTCGGTCGACAGCGGCGACGCCAACGCAATGGTTTCGTCGCGCTGACGGATCTGCCGCGCCAGCAGGATCACCGGTGCCATGACTCGCCGGGCGAGCAAACGGCCGAGGACCATCGCCAGCACCACGCTCAGGGCAAAACCGCCGACCACCACGGCAATCAGCAACTGCTCGCGATGCTCGACGCTCTGGCGATCGCGCAACAGCACGTATTTGCGCCCGTCGACCTCGCCGACCATGGCGAAATACGGGTCCTGATTGAACACCGCGTCCTGAAAACCGATCGGCAGCGCGCGCAATTCGTCGGTCAGGGCCAGGTCCCGCGGACCGTTGTCGGCGAAGAACAGCTCGTCCTTCTCCGGGCGATGCACCCAGTCCTGCGCGTTGTCGACCTTGAGCAGGCGATTGAGGTTGCCGCCCATGCTGGCATCGGTCAGGCGGCGCTCGACCACGTGCACGGCGGCCACGATCCCGATAGCGAAAATACCCGCCACCACGGTGCTCATCAGCGCGAAGACAATGACAATGCGCTGCGCCAGGCTTTGTTTGAAATCCATGGTGATTCGGTGTTCCTTATGACAGACCAGAGGCAAAGCGTTGCAGAAGATAACCAGTTGTAGCGTGCAAGTCTTGCGACACGTACAGAAAGTCTCGCGCCTCGCTACGGGGTTGTTGATTTTCCGCCGTCGAAGCAGTAACCCGCGCCCGCTATGGTGCGGATCAACGAATACTCAAAGCCTTCGTCAAGTTTGCGCCGCAAACGGTGGATGTGCTTGTCGATGACGTTGTCATTCGGGTCGAAGGCATAGTTCCACGCGCTGTCGAGCAGCATATCGCGCGTCACCACCTGGCCGCTGTGGCGCATGAGTTTCTCCAACAGCAGGGTCTCGCGATGCTGCAAGGTTATGACTCGGCCCTGACGCGTGGCCACCCGCGTGGCGCAATCCAGGCTCAACTCGCCCACCGTCAGGCGCCGAGGCTGATCCAGCGACTGGCCCTGTTGCTGGCGCCCCCGACACAACGCATCCAGGCGTGCCAGTACCTCGGCGAAGGCATACGGCTTGGCCAGGTAATCGTCACAGCCGGCCCGCAAGCCCTCGACGCGGTCCTGGGTCGAGCCTTGGGCACTGAGCATCAACACCGGCGTCGCCACCCCCTGCTCACGCAACCGCGCGATCACCTGCAGACCGTCGAGCCCCGGCAAGCGCCGATCCACCACCAGCACGTCGTGGATCGCCTCCAGCGCCATGGCCAGCCCGCCGTGGCCATCCACGGCGACATCCACCACATGGCCACCTTCAGTCAACCCGCGCAACAGGTAATGGGCTGTCGGACCATCGTCTTCTATCACCAGCACGCGCAACCCGCACCTCCGCCACCGCGTGGCTAAACTTTTGTTTAGGCGACGACGACATCTGCCACCCCCACCCCGTGGCACACTATGCCATGCAACTTCATTGTTAAAGCGCATCGTCAAGGAGGGGTGCACCGCCATGACCCACGTTCTGGTCGTCGAAGATGACTTCACCACCGCCCGCGAAATCGAGGCCGCCCTGCAGGATCACGGTTTCAGCGTCAGCCAGGTCGACAACGGCCGCGACGCGCTGGTCAGGGCTCTGAGTGAAAGTTTCGACCTCATCGTCCTTGATCGCATGCTCCACGGCGCCCTCGATGGCCTGGCCGTGCTCACCGCCCTGCGCGCTGCCGGGGTGGCCACCCCGGTGCTGATCCTCAGTGCCCTCAGCGCGCTGGACGAACGCGTGCGCGGTCTGCGTGCCGGCGGCGACGACTACCTGACCAAGCCGTTCGAGTTCATCGAGCTCACCGCGCGGTTGGACGCCCTCAACCGCCGCCGCATCGGCCCGCTGGCAACGCACAGTGAAAGCCGCCTGAAAGTCGGCCCGTTGGAGGTCGACCTGCTCAAGCGCAGCGTGCGCCGCGGCGAGCGAGTCATCGAATTGGTCCCGCGCGAGTACGCCCTGCTCGAGCACCTGATGCGCAACCCGGACCAGGTGGTGACCCGCACCATGCTGTTCGAAGCGGTGTGGAATTACAGCTACGACGAACGCACCAACGTCATCGAGGTGCACATCGGCCGCCTGCGCCGCAAGATCGATGCCGAGCAAGAGCCGCCCATGTTGCACACGGTCAGGGGAGCCGGCTATGTACTCCGTGCGCCTGAGTGATATCCCGCGCACCATCAGTTTCCGCACTGGGTTGATGTTCCTGGGCCTGTTCCTGTTCTCCTTTCTGGCGCTGTTCGGCTACATCTACTGGCAGACCACCGTGTACCTGCGCGCCGAAGCCGACGCCGCGCTGCATCGCCAGGCCGACAACCGCAGCCGCCTGAGCAGCGTCGACCGCCTGCAGGAAATCCTCGTGCACAACCGCCAGGACGCCGATCAACGCACCCCGCACTCGCTGTTCGATGCCGAAGGCAACCACTTGGCGGGGGCCGTCAAACAGCTGCCCGACACCAAGGTCTTCGATCGCCCCTCCGACTACAACTGGCACAAGGCCGACGACCGCCACCGCCCGCTGCGCTTCATGCTGCACCGTCTGGACGACGGCAACATCCTCATGGTCGCCCAGGATGCCCACGACATTCATGAATTCAACGAGCTGCTGGTGCGCGCGATGATTTCCGGCGGTGTGCTGTTGCTGCTGGTCGGCCTGGTGGGGTCGATCGCCTTGGGCTATTTCGCCCGTCGCCGCCTCGATTCACTCAGCCACTCGATCAGCGAAATCGTCAAAGGCGACCTGTCACGCCGGCTGCCCACCCGCGGCAACAACGATGACGTCGACCGTATCGCCATGGTGGTCAACGGCATGCTCGACGAGCTCGAACGCCTCATGAGCGAAGTCAAAGGCGTGTGCGACGACATCGCCCACGATCTGCGCACGCCCTTGACCCGGCTGATGGCCGGCCTCGAGCGCGCCCAGCGCCGCGGGGTGACGGCCGACGACTATGCGCGCACCATCGATGCGGCGCTGAGCGAGGCCGGCGCGCTGCTGTCGACCTTCCGCGCACTGCTGCGCATATCCGAGATAGAGGACAGCGCCCGCCGCAGCCACTTCGCACCGGTGGACCTTAATCTTGTCGCTGCGGACGCCGCCGAGTTGTTCGAGCCCCTGGCCGAAGAGCGCGGCATCAGCCTCACCTATGCACCCTCGCCCAACACGCCGATGATCTCCGGCGACGCCCAGCTGTTGTTCGATGCGACCTGCAACCTGCTGGACAACGCCATCAAGTTCTCCCCGGACCAGGGCGCAGTGCACTTGAGCATCAGCGACGGCCCCGAGGGCGTCAGCCTGCACGTCAGCGATAACGGCCCGGGCATTGCCGAGGCCGAGCGCGAGGCCGTGCTGCGCCGCCTGTACCGCGCCGAAGCCAGCCGCCACACCCCTGGCAATGGCCTGGGCTTGAGCATGGTCGCGGCGGTGGCGCGCCTGCATGACATGAGCCTGCGCATCGGCGACGCGCAACCCGGCTGCCTGGTTGAATTGCGGCTCAGGCCTGCACGCGGCTGATCAGCGGCCCCCATCGTCTTGTTGATGGCGCATCAACAGGGTGCAGAACGACCACAACCGGTGCAGCGCCTCGTCGGCCACCGGTCATCGAGCGCGATTACATTGAACGAATCGCCGCCAACCCCTCTCAACCACCTGAATATCGCCGACCGTCACGCTGAAATGAGCGCCTTTTGCCCTACGGAAAGCGCCTGACCGGCCGATCTAGGGTTATGACGTGGGCGATGGCAAGTTTGGCTTGCGCCTTGCATATGACAGATTGATGAAGGTTTTATGACAGCAGGTGCACCCATGAAGCAACGCGCCACTATTCTCTGCAAGCGCGATCAGGAAATCCTCTTTGTGCGCAAGCCCAAGGCCAAGTGGAACCTGCCCGGCGGCAAGGTCGAAGACGGCGAAACCCCCTTCGAAGCCGCATTGCGCGAACTCGCCGAAGAAACCGGCGTACTGGCGCCCAACCTTGACTTCATCGCCCTCTACGAAGGCAACAAGGTGTTGCATCACGTCTTCGCCATCGACGTGCCGAAATCCACCAAGGCCTCGGCGCAGAACGAAATCGCCAACTGCAAATGGCTGACCTGGAAAGAGCTAAACGACCGCGACCTCAATCCGTCGATCAAGGGCCTGGTGAAAGCGCTCGGGCGCTGACCAAGGCGCCCTCCTGGCTGACGACCCAGCCAGCCGGAGTGCACCGGCCCTGACGAGCCCCTACGCCACCACCACCTCACTCATCTGAATCAACGGCACCAGGTCGGTATAGTTCTTGATATCGCCATTGACGATATCGGAGTGTGGCCCCATGCCCGCCTGGAACGATTCCACCGAATCGCAATACAGATGGCAGGCCGCGATGTAGATCGGTGGCTCGCCGGCAATACCGTTGCCCAGGCCCTTCTCGATGCTGTAGCGCAACAGGCTGGCGCCCATGTACTGCTTGACCAGCGGCAAGTGGCTGTCTCGGTAATAGTCGTGGTCGAAACGGGCATCGGCCTGGTAGGGGTACAGCACGCTGACTTTGATCACGAAGCGGGTCCTCGACGTTTAAATTAGCGGCCAGTATGCAGCGACGCCATGCAGCACGCCAACTCCCTCCCCCCATATAGCCAATACATAGACCTGAGCGTAGCCAAATAGCCAATCAGTCTTGCGGCACCGTGCAGCTCATCCCCGCTGCCTTGACGCGTCACAGTGCCACTACTAGATTTGACGTCAACAAACAGTCAAAAAACGCTGTTTCGTCGGGCGCCAATGTTTCGTCGGACGGGCGGCGTCATCTTCCCGTTGTCATTGCCGATGGATAAGCAATGCCCTGGATAAAGTGCGTGAGAGCAAGCGCACCCAGAGGCGGGGAATATCAAGTCGTACGGCCGGAGGCCTGCCCGCACATGAACAAACGTCATTCGCATAGTTCTTCCATCCGCATCGCACTGGAAACCCGAATGATGTTCGACGGCGCGGCCGTCGTCACCGCGGATGCCGCTGCCCACGCCCCTGCCGCCGCCGTGGCTGCTGCGGCGGCCGCACCGGCGGTGGACGCCCACGCCACCGCACCGGCGGACGCGCATACCACGGCACCCAGCGACGCGACCCACACCGATCCGACGCTGGCCGCTACCGGCAGCCAATCCGCCGTGCACAGCAGCGACGCGCCTGCGGCCGCCGACACCAGCCATGCCACCGCTGACGCAGATCAGCACCACGCCAGCGCCACCGATGCCCTGCACGATGCGCTGACCGCCACCGCGCCTGTGGATCTGGCGCCGGCCCGGCAAGAGATATTCTTCGTCGACTCCAGCCTGCCCGACCTCAACACTCTGGTCGCCAACCTCCCGGCCCACGCCGACATCGTCTACCTCGACAGCCACAGCGACGGCCTGACGCAAATAGCCGCAGCCCTGCAAGGCCGGGAAAACGTCGACGCGATCCATATCATCACCCACGCCACCGAAGGCGCCGTGATCATCGGCGACAGCATCGTCGATACCGCCACCATCGAAGGCCAGTACCACGCGTTGCTGGCCGAGATCGGCTCGCACATGAGCAAGACCGGCGATGTGCTGATCTACGGTTGCGACTTCGCCGCCGGCTCCGATGGCGCCGCCACGGTCGTCGCGCTGGCCAGTGCCCTGAATGCCGACGTCGCGGCCTCCTCCAACACTACCGGGGTGGATGGCGACTGGGTGCTGGAAGACCACGTCGGCAACATCGAGACCACCGCCATCCAGGCCACCGACTGGCATCACGATCTGCTGCTGGCCACCAACGATACGGCCACGGTCTATTACGGCACCGGCAACGTCATCAATATATTGGCCAACGATACCCTCGGCGGCTTGCTGCAAGGCGTGACCATTACCACTGCCCCGTCCCATGGCACCGTGGTGATCAACGCCGACAATACCGTGACCTACACGCCGACGGCTGGCGCCAGCACCGCCGACAGCTTCGGCTACAAGCTCACCTTGCTGGGCGGTCTGGTGACCTCCACCGCCACCGTATCGCTGACCCTCGATCACCCCCCAACCGTCACCGCGCCCAGCGTGGTCAATGGCACCGAAGACACCTCGATCGTGCTGTCCGGCGCTGGCAAGCTGATCACCATCGCCGACACCGACAACAGCACCACCACCGTCACCCTCAGCGTGCCGACCGGCACCCTGGCGCTGTCCACCGCCACGGGCCTGACCTTCACCCAAGGCAGCGCCAGCGGCACCTCGACAGTCACGTTCAGCGGCACCGTCGCCGCCGTCAATACCGCACTCAACGGCCTCGTCTACACACCGGTCGCCGATGCCAACAGCACCGCCGCCGCGCCGATCAACCTCAGCGTCACCGCTGTCGACTCGCTGGGCGGCACCGCCACGTCCACCGTCGGCTTGGTACTGGCGCCGGTGGCCGACGTGGTCGCCGATACGGTGACCACCAAACAAAGCACCCCGGCGAGCTTCAACGTGCTGAGCAACGACACCTTCTCCAACGCCGGTCGGGTAGTGTCCAGTTTCACCAACCCTGCCCATGGCGTGGTCACCATCGACGCCCAGGGCAATGCGGTCTACACCCCGACCGCCGGCTATGCCGGCACCGACACCTTCACCTATACCGTGACCTCCGGCGGCAGCAGCGAAACCGGTACCGTCACCGTCACCACCCTGCTCAACTACGCGCCGACCATCACCGTGCCGGCCGCCACCCAGACGTTCAACGAAGACACCAGCCGGGTGTTTTCCAGCACCAACAGCAACGCCATCACCGTGGCCGACGCCAACAACGACATCCTCACCGTCACCCTCGCCTCGACCCACGGCACCCTGACCCTGTCGCAAACCACCGGGCTGACCTTCACCACCGGCGACGGCACTGCCGACAGCAGCATGGTGGTGCGCGGCACGGCAGCGGCGATCAACGCCGCCCTCAATGGCCTGCAGTTCATCCCGGTCGCCGACTACAACGGCACGGCGAATATTTCGGTGCAAGCCAGCGACGGCATCGCCGCGGTGCAGAGCGCCAGCGTGGCGTTGAGCCTGACCCCGGTCGCCGATGGCGTCACCGACAACGTCAGTACCTCAATTCTGACCGGTGTGACCTTCACGCCCCTGACCAACGACACCTTCGCGGCAGGAGCCAGCATCACCTCCATCAGTTCGCCGTCTCATGGTGTGGCGCTGCTGGTAGGCAACAGCGTCACCTACACCCCGGCGATCGGTTATTCCGGCACCGACACCTTCAGCTACACCGTCACCTCGGGCGGCGTCACCGAAACCATCCCGATTACCGTCACGGTCGGTGATACCGCGCCCACAGCACCCGCCACCCTGGGCACCCTGGCGACAGTCGACAAAGGCGTGGTGCTGGTCCTCGCCGGCGCGGGATTCCATGACGCCGACCTGCTCGACGTCTTGCATTACACCGCCACCGGTCTGCCTGCCGGGCTGACCATCGATCCGCTGCTCGGCACCATCAGCGGGGTCGTCGACGGCCACGCCTCGGTCAATGGCGTGAACGGCACCGGTACCTACAACGTGGTGGTCACCGCCACTGACCTGGCGGGTCAAAGCGCCAGCTCGACTGGCACCATCACCGTCACCAACCCTGCGCCTGTTCCGTTGCTGGGGCTGCAGGTCGGCGGTACCGAAAACGCTCTGCTTGGTATTGGCGTCAGCGCGCTGGCGATCGTCGATCCCGATGGCGACGCCTTCAGCATCACCAGCGCCACCGCCGCGCACGGCACCGTGACCATCAACAACGACGGCTCGCTGAGCTATCAACCCAACGCCAACTACTACGGCCTCGACTCCATCACCTACACCGTCAAGGACGTCGACGGTGGTCAGGCCACCGGCTATGTCGCCGTGGTCCTGGCGGCGATACCGCACATTCCGGTGCTGAGCCTGCCATCGATTCCGCTCTTGCTCGAAGACACCCCGCTGATCTTCGCCAACCTGCTCGGCCTGCAACTGAGCGTCGGCAATATCGACGGCGATGCCGTGGCCATCAACCTCGATCTGCCCGTGGGCGTCGGTGCGTTGAGCATCGCCAACCTTACCAACCACACCGCCGTATCGCTGACCCAGACCAGCGACACCCTCGGCACGCATCTGCGCATCACCGGGCTGTCGGCCGACGTCAACGCCGCGCTCAACGACCTGGTCTATACCCCGGCCGCCGACTACAACGGCCCGCTGAACATCACCATCGGCCTGGGCAAGTTGCTGGGCGGCATCATCAGCGTCAACGCCACTTTGCCGATCAGTATCGCGCCGGTGGCCGACATCGTCGACGACAACGTCACCGCCACGCTCGATACGCCCGCATCCTTCAATGTCCTGGCCAACGACACCTTCGAAAATCCCGGCCGCGTAGTCGACAGCTACACCACGCCGCTACACGGCACCGTGACCATCGATGCCCAAGGCAACGCCATCTACACCCCCACGACCGGCTATACAGGCAGCGACAGCTTCACCTACACCGTCAAATCCAATGGCACGTACGAGACGGCTACCGTCCACATCAATGCCATCTTGCCCAACTACGCGCCGACCATCAGCGCTCCGGCCTCGCTGACCTTCAATGAGGACATCTCCCAGGTATTCTCGAGCGCCAACGGCAATGCCGTGACGGTGGCCGATCAGAACAACGACATTCTGACCGTCACCCTCAGCACCAACCACGGCGCCCTGACGCTGCACCAGACCACCGGCCTGACCTTCACCAGTGGCGACGGCAACGCCGATGGCAGCATGACCTTCTCCGGCAGTTCCGCCGCGATCAACGCCGCACTCAATGGCATGAGTTTCGTCCCCACTGCCGATTACAACGGCAGCGCTACCATCAGCGTGCAGGCCAGCGACGGTATCGCCGCGGTGCAAAGCTCGAGCATCGCCCTGACCATCAATCCGGTGGCCGACGGCGTTGCCGACACCATTACCACAGGTCCATTGGCGCCCGTGACGTTCTTCCCGCTGGCCAACGATACGTTCTCCGGCACTCCGGTGATCACCGGCATCAGCCAGGGCGCTCACGGCCTGGTGGTGCTGGGTCTCAATGGCGCGGTCACCTACACCCCGGCGTTGGGCTACCTGGGCGCGGACACGTTCACCTATACCGTAACTTCCGGCGGCGTCACCGAGGCCGTCGCGGTCAATGTCAGCGTCGGCGACCACGCCCCCACGTCCAATGGCAACCTCGGCACCGTGCCGCTGCTCGACAGCCAACTGACCGTCGCGCTGTCCACCGCCCAGGCCTTCACCGATGTCGATCCGCTGGATGTGTTGCACTATACGGCGACCAACTTGCCTGCCGGTCTGACCATCAATTCCTTGACCGGGTTGATCAGCGGCCAGGTCGACGGCCACGCCTCTGTCAATGGCCTCAATGGCACCGGCACTTACAATGTCGTGGTCACCGCCACCGATCTGGCGGGCGCCAGCGCCACCAGCAACCTGGTGATTCAGGTCACCAACCCGGCCCCGATCCCCCTGATCGGGCTGCAAGTGACCGGCAACGAAGACACGCCCATCGACATCACCGCCGCAGCGCTGGGCGTGGTCGACCCCGATGGCGATACCATCACCGTGACGGGCGCCACCGCGCTGCACGGCACCGTGACCATCAACAACGACGGCTCGCTGCGCTACACCCCGACCGCCAACTACAACGGCATCGACACCATCACCTACCAGGTCAAGGACGCCGATGGCGCCACGGCCACCGGTTACGTTGCGGTGGTGGTGGTGCCGGTGGTCGATCTACCAACCATTCAGGTGCCGTCGATTCCGCTGCTGGCTGAAGACACCCCACTGATATTCGCCAATATCGTCGGCCAGCACCTGACGGTCGGCAACGTCGATGGCGACATTCTGGACCTGCGCATCAGCGTGCCGCTGGGGCAGTTGAGCCTCACCAACACCACCGGCATTTCGTTGTCCGAGGGCAGCAGCACAGGGTCTTCGGTGTTGCATTTTTCCGGCACCACCGCGGCCATCAATGCGGCGCTCAACAGCCTGGTCTACACCCCCGGCGCCGATTACAACGGCCCGCTCAATATCACCCTGGCGCTCGGTCATCTGACAGGCGGCATTCTCAACGTCAATGTCGACCTGCCGATCACCATCACCCCGGTTGCCGACATCGTCCCGGACTACGCCACCACCACGACCAACAACCCGGTGACCTTCAACGTCCTGGCCAACGACACCTTCGAGAACGCTGGGCGCGTGGTCGAAAGCCACACCAACCCCACCAACGGCACCGTCACCATCGATGCCCAGGGCAACACCACCTATACCCCGGCGACGGGTTTTACCGGCACCGACACCTTCACCTACACCGTGCTGTCCAACAGCACCCATGAGACCGCCACAGTCACCATCACCGTCAACGCCGCGGCGGATATTGCGCCAGTGGGCACCACCATCGCCAACCAGACCGGTACCGACGGCCAGCCGGTGAGCATCAGCGTCAGCAGTCACTTCAGCGATGCCGACAACGATCCCCTGACCTACACCGCCACCGGCCTGCCCGCTGGCGTGACCATCGATGCCAATAGCGGGTTGATCAGCGGCACCCTCGGCGGCCATGCATCGACGGCGGTGACCAGTGGCGCCTACGCCATCGTGGTCACCGCCAGCGATGGCCGAGGCGGCCTGGTCAGCGAGAGCTTCGTGCTCACAGTCAGCAACCCCGCCCCGATTGGCAACCCTGACACCTTCAACGGCACTGAAGGCACTGCCATCACGGGCAATGTGAAGACTAACGATACCGACCCCGATGGCGACACGCTGCAGATCAGCACCACGCCGGTACAAGGTCCGGCCAACGGGACTCTGGTGCTCAACAGCGACGGCAGTTTCGTCTACACCCCCAATGCGCGCTTCCATGGCACGGACACCTTCCAGTATCAGGTGGTCGACGCCGACGGCGGCACCGCCACGGCCACCGTTACCCTCAACATCGCCGCCGTCAACGAAGCGCCGGTGACCACCGGTGCAATCGGCAACCAGACCGCCAACGACAGCGCCACCGTCACCCTCAATGTCGCCGGGCAATTCAGCGACCCGGATGGCGACGCCCTGACCTACACCGCCACCGGCCTGCCCGCCGGCCTGGGCATCAGCGCCAACGGCCTGATCACCGGCACGCTGGGCAGCAGCGCTTCCCAGGGCGGTAATCAAGGCGCCTACACGGTGGTCGTCACCGCCACTGACGGCAGCGGTGCCTCGGTCAACCAGACCTTCACCTTCAACGTCATCAACCCGGTGCCGACCACCGCCGACAGCACCAACACCACGCCTGAAGACACTGCGGTCACCGGCACCCTGGCGGCCAACGACGTCGACCACGACACCCTGACCTTCAGCGCCACCACGCAACCCGCCCACGGCACGCTGGCACTCGACAGCGCTACCGGGGTGTACACCTACACCCCGGCTGCCAATTTCAATGGCACCGACAGCTTCACCTACAAGGTGGTCGATGCCGATGGCGGTGTCGCCACCGCCACCGTGACCCTCACCGTGACGCCGGTCAACGACGCCCCCACCGCCGTAGGCAGCATCGGCGCGCAAACCGGTATCGATGCCGCACCGTTCAGCCTCAGCGTCGCCAACCGCTTCAGCGATGTCGACGGCGATACCCTCAGCTACAGCGCCAGCGGCCTGCCGACGGGTCTGAGCATCGATGCCAACGGCTTGATCAGCGGCAACCTCGCCAGCAGTGCATCGCAAGGCGGCAACCATGGCCTCTACAGCGTCGCCATCACCGCCGATGACGGCCATGGCGGCACCGTGGTGCAAAGCTTCACCCTGAACGTCAGCAACCCGGTACCGGTGACTGCCAACAGCGCTGTCACCACTGCCGAAGACACAGCGGTGTCCGCCACGCTGGTGGCCACCGACGATGACACCGTCACCTTCGCTCCGGCCACCGGCCCGAGCCACGGCAGCCTGGTGCTCAACGCCACCACGGGCGTGTACACCTATACCCCGGCCGCCAACTTCAACGGCACCGACAGTTTCACCTACACCGTGACCGACGCCGACGGCGCCAGCACCACAGCCACCGTCACCCTCACAGTCACCCCGGTCAATGACGCGCCCAGCACCACGCCGGGCTCCATCGGCACCCAGACCGGCGTCGACAGCACGGCGTTCAACCTCGACATCGCCAACAAATTCAGCGATGTCGACGGCGACACCCTGAGCTTCAGCGCCACCGGTCTGCCCAGTGGCCTGAGCGTCGATCCGGCCACCGGCCTGATCACCGGCACGCTGGGCAGCAGCGCCTCCACCGGCGGCCTCAACGGCACCGGCGCCTACAGCATCACCGTCACCGCCAACGACGGCCACGGCGCCACCGCCGCCCAGACCTTCACCCTCAATGTCAGCAACCCAGCGCCCACGGCGGCCAACAGCACCTTGGTCATCAACGAGGACAACGTCGCCACCGGCAACCTGCTGACCGACGCCAACGCCAGCGATCCGGACGGCGATGCGCTGCACATCGACACCACCCCGGTGACCGGCCCTGCCCATGGCGTGCTCACGCTCAACGCCAACGGCACCTACATCTACACGCCTGCCGCCAACTACAACGGCAGCGACAGCTTCAGCTACCGGGTGGTCGACGCCGATGGCGGTTCAGTCACCGCGACCGTCGCCATTACCATCAACCCGGTCAACGACGCACCGGTCACCAACGGCACCATCAGCGCCCAGGCCGCCAACGACGGCAGTGCGTTCAGCCTCAACGTCGCCAACAATTTCACCGATGTCGACAGCACCCTGACCTACACCGCCACCGGCCTGCCGCCAGGCCTGAACCTCGATCCGGCCACCGGGCTGATCAGCGGCACCTTGGGCACCAGCGCCTCGCAAGCCGGCAGCAACGGTACCGGCGGTGCCGGCAACCTCTACAACGTGGTGATTACCGCCAGCGACGGCAGCGCCAGCGCATCGCTAGCCTTCACCTTCACGGTCAGCAACCCGGCGCCGGTCGCCAACAACAGCACCCTGACCATCAACGAAGACAGCGTCGCCACCGGCAATGTGCTGGTCAACGCCAGCGATCCGGACGGCGATGCCCTGCATGTCGACACCACACCCGTGACCGCACCACAACACGGGGTCTTGAGCCTCAATGCCAACGGCACCTATACCTACACGCCGGCGGCCAATTTCAATGGCACTGACAGCTTCAGCTACCGGGTTATCGACGCTGACGGCGCCAGCACCACCGCGACGCTGACGTTCAATATCACCCCTGTCTACGATGCCCCGGTTGCCAGTGGCACGATCCAGGCGGTCACGGCCAACGACCACACCAGCGTCAACGTCAATGCCGCGGCGGCCTTCACCGATGCCGACAACACCGCCCTGAGCTACAGCGCGACCGGTCTGCCCATCGGCTTGAGCATCGACGCCAACACCGGCCTGATCACCGGCACCCTGAACAGCAGCGCCTCCACCGAAGGCCCTGGTGGCCATGGCGTGTACACCGTGCAGGTCAGCGCCAGCGACGGCCTGGGTGGCATTGCCACGCAAACCTTCACTCTGACCGCCGTCAACACCGTACCGACCGCCAGCAACGCTACCATCACGCTGGCTGAAGACACCTCGGCCAGCGGCACCTTGCTGAGCAACGCCAGTGACGCCGACCAGGATGCCCTGACCTTCGCGGCCACCAGCCAGCCCACCCACGGCACCTTGGTGCTCAATGCCAACGGCAGCTACACCTACACTCCGGCGGCCAACTACAACGGCAGCGACAGCTTCAACTACCGGGTCACCGATGCCGACGGCGCCAGCACCACCGCGACCCTCACGTTCAGTGTCACGCCGGTCTACGATGCGCCCACCGTCGGCGCACCGGTGGCCAACGTCACCGCCAACGATCACACCTCGGTCAACCTCAACCTGGCCGGCAACTTCAACAACCCCGACAACGCCACCCTGACCTACAGCGCCACCGGCTTGCCCAATGGCCTGAGCATCAACGCCGGCACCGGCGTGATCACCGGCACGTTGGACAGCAGCGCCTCCACCGAAGGCAGCAACGGCGCAGGCGGCCCTGGCGGCAATTACACCGTCAACGTCAGCGTCAGCGATGGCCTGGGCGGCACCGCTACCCAGACCTTCATCTTCACCGCCGTCAACACGCTGCCGGTGGCCAGCAATGCCACCGTGACCCTGGCCGAAGACACTCCGGCTACCGGCACCCTGCTCAGCAATGCCAGCGACGCCGACCAGGATGCCCTCACCTTCGTCGCCACCAGCCAGCCCGTTCATGGCACCCTGGCGCTGAACGCCAACGGCACCTACACCTATACCCCGGCCGCCAACTTCAACGGCAGCGACAGCTTCAACTACCAGGTGACCGACGCCGACGGCGCCACCAGCACCGCGACCCTCACCTTCAACGTCACCCCGGTGTACGACGCGCCTACCGCCGGCACGCCCGTTGCCACCCAGACCGCCTTCGATCACAGCAGCGTCAGCCTCAACGTGGCCGGCAACTTCAACAACCCCGACAACGCCACCCTGACCTACAGCGCCACCGGCCTGCCCAACGGCCTGAGCATCAACGCCTCCACCGGCCTGATCACCGGCACCCTCGACAGCAGCGCCTCCACCGAGGGCAGTAATGGTGCGGGCGGAGCAGGCGGCAATTACACGGTCAACGTCAGCGTCGCCGATGGCCTGGGCGGCACCGCCACCCAGACGTTCACCTTCACGGCGGTCAACACCCTTCCGGTGGCCGGCAATGCCACCGTCACCCTGGCCGAAGACACCTCGGCGCCGATCAACCTCAACACCACCGCCACCGATGCCGACGGCGATGCCCTGACCTTCGCCATCACCACCGGGCCGGCCCACGGCACCCTGACCGTCGCTGCCAACGGCCAATACACCTACACCCCGGCCGCCAACTTCAATGGCGCCGACAGTTTCACCTACTCGGTGACCGACGCCGATGGCGCGGTGAGCAGCGCGGTCATCACCCTCAACGTCACTCCGGTGTATGACGCGCCAGTGGCCGGTGCGCCCATCGGCACCCAAAGTGCCAACGACAGCAGCACCGTCAGCCTCAACGTGGCCGGCAATTTCAGCGATGCCGACAACCACGCCCTGACCTACAGTGCCACCGGCCTGCCGAATGGCCTGAACATCGACCCTAACACCGGCCTGATCACCGGCACTCTCAACAGCAGCGCCTCGACCCAGGGCAGCAATGGCGCGGGTGGCCCCGGCGGCAACTACACCGTGGTCGTCACCGCCACCGACGGCACCACTCCAGTCACTCAGACCTTCACCTTTACCGCCGTCAACACCCTTCCCGTGGCCAGCAACGCCACCGTGACCCTGGCCGAAGACACCTCGGCGCCGATCAACCTCAACACCAGCGCCACCGATGCCGACGGCGATGCCCTGACGTTCGCCATCACCACGGGCCCTAGCCACGGCACCTTGACCCTCGCCGCCAACGGCCAGTACACCTACACCCCGGCCGCCAACTACAACGGCGCCGACAGCTTCAGCTACTCGGTCACCGATGCCGATGGCGCGGTCAGCACGGCCGTGATCAGCCTCAACGTCACCCCGGTGTACGACGCCCCGGCCAGCAACGGCAACTTGCCGGCGCTGACCGCCAACGACAGCAGCACGGTCAACCTCAACGTCACCGGCAGCTTCACCGACGCCGACAACCGCGCCCTGACCTACACCGCCACCGGTCTGCCTGCCGGCCTGAGCATCGACGCCAACACCGGCCTGCTCAGCGGTACGCTCAACAGCAGCGCCTCGACCCAAGGCAGCAATGGCGCCGGCGGCCCTGGCGGTCTGTACAGCGTGGTCATCACCGCCAGCGATGGCCTGGGCAGCAGCGCTACCCAGAGCTTCACCCTGACCGCGGTCAACACCTTGCCAGTGGCGGGCGGCACCAGCCTCACCCTGGCCGAGGACACCCCGACACCGATCAACCTCAACGCCCTGGCCAGCGACGCCGACCACGACGCGCTGACCTTCAGCATCACCCAGGGCCCTGCCAACGGCACACTGCAGCTCAACAGCAACGGCAACTACACCTACGTCCCCAACGCCAACTTCAATGGCAGCGACAGCTTCACCTATCAGGTCACCGACGCCGACGGTGCCACCAGCACCGCGACCATCGCACTGACCATTACTCCGGTCTACGATGCGCCGACCACCATCGGCCAGATCCCGACGCAACAGGCCAACGACGCCAGCGCCGTCAACCTCGCCGTGGCCAACAACTTCACCGACGCCGATGGCGCGCACCTGACCTACAGCGCCACCGGCCTGCCAGCAGGAGTCACCATCGATGCCAACAGCGGCCTGATCACCGGCATCCTCAACAGCAGCGCCTCGACCCAGGGCAGCAATGGCAGCGGCGGCCCCGGTGGCAACTACAACGTGGTCGTCACCGCCACCGACGGCACCACGGCGGTGACCCAGAGCTTCACCCTGACCGCCGTCAACACGGTTCCGACCGCCGCCAACGCAACCATCTCGCTGACCGAAGATGGCAGCACCAGCGGCAGCCTCGCCAACTACGCCAGCGATGCCGACCACGACGCGCTCACCTATGCGATCACCACCCAGCCCACCCACGGCACCCTGACGCTCGGCGCCAACGGCACGTTCATCTACACCCCAACCGCCGGCTTCGTCGGCAGTGACAGCCTCACCTACAGCGTCAGCGACCCGGATGGCGGCGCCACCACGGCGGTGCTCAACTTCAACGTGCTGGCCGACACGGGCGGCCCGGTGGCGGCCGGCACCATCAACACCCAGGTGGCCAACGACCACACCCCCCTCAACTTCAACGTGGCTGGCAACTTCAGCGACAGCACCCCAGGTGCGACACTCAGCTACAGCGCCACCGGCCTGCCCGCCGGCATCGCCATCGACCCCGCCACCGGCCTGATTTTCGGCACCTTGAACAGCAGCGCCTCGGTGCAGGGCAGCGATGGCAACGGCGGCCCTGGGGGCAACTACACGGTGGTGATCACCGCCAGCGATGGCGTGGGCGGCACCGCTACCCAGACCTTCACCATCACTGCGGTCAACACCATTCCTGTGGCCAACAGCGCGACCCTCAACCTCAACGAGGACGGCGTCGCCACAGGCGATCTGCACACCTACGCCAGCGATGCCGACGGCGATGCCCTGACCTTCAGCGTGGCCCAGGCGCCTGCGCACGGCACCTTGCTACTCAATGCCAACGGCACCTACTCCTACACGCCGAACGCCAACTTCAACGGCACCGACAGCTTCATCTACCAGGTCAGCGATCCGGATGGCGGCAACAGCCGCTCGACACTGGTCACCATCGTCGCGCCGGTGTACGACGGCCCAGTGGCGGTCGGCACCCTGCCGACCCTCACCGCCAACGATCACACCAGCGTGACCCTCAACGCCGCCAACGCCTTCAGCGATGCCGACGGGACCCCATTGACCTACAACGTCACCGGCCTGCCAAACGGGCTGACGTTCAACACCAGTACCGGCCTGATCACGGGCACCCTGGACAGCAGCGCCTCGACCCAGGGCAGCAATGGCGCTGGCGGCGCAGGCGGCCTGTACACCGTGGTCGTCACCGCCAGCGATGGCCTGGGCGGCACCGCCACTCAGACCTTCACCCTGACCGCCGTCAACACCCTGCCGGTAGCCAGCAACGCCACCGTGACGATTGCCGAAGACACCGTCGCCACCGGCGACTTGCACAACAGCGCCAGCGATGCCGACCTGGACGCCTTGACCTTCGCCGTCACCACCCAGCCAAGCCATGGCAGCCTGGTCTTCAACGCCGCCGCGGGCACCTACACCTACACGCCGAACGCCAACTTCAACGGTGCCGACAGCTTCAGCTACAGCGTCACCGACGCCGATGGCGCAGTCAGCAATGCAGTGATCAGCTTCAACGTCACGCCGGTCTACGACGCACCGGTGCCCACGGCGTCGATCAACACCGTCACCGCCAACGACCACAGCAGCGTCAGCCTCAATGTCACCGGCAACTTCAGCAGCCCCGACAACCTGCCGCTGACCTACAGCGCCACCGGTCTGCCCAACGGCCTGACCCTCGACCCGAACACCGGCCTGCTCAGCGGCACCCTCGACAGCCGCGCCTCCACCGAGGGCCTCAATGGCGGCGGCAGCTACACGATTCGCGTCACCGCCAACGATGGCACCACCAGCGTGTTCCAGGACTTCACCCTGACGGCGGTCAACACCGTACCGGTAGCCAGCAGCGCCACCGTGACGCTCGCCGAGGACAGCAGCCACAGCGGCGACCTGCACACCACCGCCAGCGACGCCGACCAGGACACCCTGAGCTTTGCGGTCACCACGCCGCCCGCCCACGGCACCTTGACCCTCGACTCCGCAACTGGCGTCTACACCTACACGCCCACCGCCAACTTCAATGGCGCCGACAGCTTCAGCTATCGGGTCAGCGACCTGGATGGCGGCAACAGCACCACCGCCACCATCACCTTCAACGTCACCCCGGTGTATGACGCGCCCACCGCCAACGGCACCATCGCCGCGCAGTCGGCCAACGATGGCGCCGCCGTCAACGTCAACGTCGCGGGCAATTTCAGCGATGTCGACAACACCGCACTGACCTACAGCGCCAGCGGCCTGCCGACCGGCGTCAGCATCGACCCGGCCACCGGCCTGATCACCGGCACCCTGGGCAGCAGCGCCTCGCAAGGCAGCAGCAACGGCGGCGCCGCCGGCCAGTACAACATCGTTGTCAGCGCCACCGATGGCACCAGCATCGTGACCCAGGCCTTCACCCTGACCGCTGTCAACACCGTGCCGACTGCCGCCAGCGCGACCGTCAACCTGGCCGAAGACAGCGTCACCAACGGCAACCTCAACACCCTTGCCGGCGATATCGACGGCGATGCGCTGACCTTCAGCGCCAGTACCCAACCGCTGCACGGCGTGCTGGCACTCAACGCCAATGGCACCTACAGCTACACCCCGGTGGCCAACTTCAACGGCACCGACAGCTTCAACTACACCGTCACCGATGCCGACGGCGCCAGCCGCAGCGCCACGCTGACCTTCAACGTCACACCGGTGTACGACGCGCCCACCGCCACAGCGCCGATCAACAACCTGACGGCCAACGATCACACCAGCGTCAACCTCAACGTCACTGGCAACTTCACCAGCGTCGACAACCTGCCCCTGACCTACACCGCCACTGGTTTGCCCAACGGCATCACTCTGGACCCAGGCACCGGCCTGCTCAGCGGCACCCTCGACAGCAGCGCCTCCCACCAAGGCCCCAATGCCGCCGGCGTCTACACCATTCGGGTGACCGCCAGCGATGGCACCAGCAGTGCGTTCCAGGACTTCACCCTGACCGCCGTCAACACGCAGCCGGTCGCCAGCAACGCCACCCTGACCTTGAACGAGGACAGCAGCACCCCGGTTGACCTGCGCACTTACGCCAGCGACGCCGACGCTGATGCCCTGACCTTCACCGCCACCACCCAACCGGCCCACGGCACCCTGACTCAACTCGCCAACGGCCAGTACACCTACACCCCGGCCGCCAACTTCAATGGCACCGACAGCTTCACCTACACCGTCACCGACGCCGATGGCGCCGTCACCAGCGCCACCCTGACCTTCAACGTCGCGCCGCAGTACGACGCACCGAGCGCCGCAGCACCGATCGCCACGGTTACCGCCAATGACCACAGCAGTGTCAACGTCAACGTGGCTGGCAACTTCAACAACGTCGACAACGCCACCCTCACCTACACCGCCACGGGCCTGCCTGCTGGCCTGAGCATCGATCCAAGCACCGGCCTGATCAGCGGCACCTTGAACAGCAGCGCCTCGACCCAGGGCAGCAATGGCAGCGGCGGCCCCGTCGGCTCCGGTGGCAACTACACCGTGACCGTCAGTGCCAGCGACGGCCAGGGCGGGGTCGCCGACCAGACCTTCACCCTGACGGCGGTCAACACCGTGCCGACTGCCAGCAACGCGACGATCACCTTGCCAACGGGCAGCAACGTCAGTGCCAGCCTGCTCAACTACGCTCAGGACGCCGACGGTGACGTGCTGACCTTCGCGGCCACCACCGCACCGACCCACGGCACCTTGGTACTCGGTGCGAACGGCGCCTTCACCTACACGCCTGACGCCGGCTACAACGGCACCGACACCCTGACCTACCAGGTGACCGACGCCGACGGCGGTACCACCAGCGCGACCCTGACCTTCAATATCGCCGCCAACTACCAGTCACCGGCCGCCACCGGCAGCATCACGCCGCTGAGCGCCAACGACCACACCACGGTCAACCTCAACGTCGCGGGCAACTTCACCGACAGCAACAACATCCCGTTGACCTACACCGCCACCGGTCTGCCTGCCGGCGTCACCCTCGACCCGAACTCCGGGTTGATCAGCGGCCTGCTGGGCACCAGCGCCTCCACCCAGGGCATCGGCGGCAGCGGCACCTACACGGTGGTCATCACTGCCAGCGATGGCGTGGGCGGCACCGCGACCCAGAGCTTCACCCTCACGGCGGTCAACACCGTGCCGGTGGCCAACGGTGCCACGGTCAACACCAGCGAAGACAGCCCCGTCAGCGGTGATCTGCACGCCAACGCCAGCGACACCGATGGTGACGCCCTGAGTTTTACCGCTGTCACCCAGCCGGCCCACGGCACCTTGACGCTCGCCGCCAACGGCCAGTACACCTACACCCCGGCCGCCAACTTCAATGGCGCCGACAGCTTTACCTATCAGGTCACCGATGCCGATGGCGGCGCCAGCACCGCCACCCTCGTGATCAACGTGGCACCGGTGTACGACGCGCCTAGTGTCACCACGCCGATCGCCACGGTCACCGCCAATGACCACAGCGCTGTCAATGTCAACGTCGCCGGCAACTTCATCAGCGTCGACAACCTGCCACTGACCTACAGCGCCACCGGTCTGCCCGCCGGCCTGACGCTGGACCCGACCACCGGCCTGCTCAGCGGCACCTTGAACAGCAGCGCCTCGACCCAGGGCAGCAATGGCAGCGGCGGCCCTGGCGGCAACTACAGCGTGACCGTCAGTGCCAACGACGGTACCTCGAGCGTCAGCCAGACCTTCACCCTGACCGCCGTCAACACCCTGCCGAGCGCGAGCAACGTCAGCGTCACCGTACAACAAGGCACCGCGTTGAACGGCACCTTGGCAAACTACGCCAGCGATGCCGACGGCGATGCGCTGACCTTCAGTGCCGCCAGCCAACCCGGCAACGGCCTGGTCACGGTAGGCGCCAATGGCAGCTACACCTACACCCCGGCCAGCGGTTTCGTCGGCCAGGACAGCTTCACTTATCAGGTGCGCGATGCCGACGGTGGCGTGACCGTGGCGACCATCACCTTCAACGTATCGACCCAACCGGATCAGGCTCCGATCGTCACCACCCCGGTGCCGGCCCAGACGGCCACCGATGGCGGCGCCTTCAATCTCAATGTCGCGGGCTCGTTCAGCGATCCGGATGGCGACACGCTCACTTACAGCGTCAGCGGCCTGCCCGCAGGCCTGACCTTGAACCCGCAGACCGGCGAAATCACCGGCACCCTGTCCAACAACGCGTCCAGCCAAGGCAGCAATGGCAGCGGCGGCGCGGGGGGCCTCTACACCCTCACTCTCACGGCCAGCGATGGTACCGACTCGGTCAGCCAGCAGATCCAGTTGGTGGTCAACAACCCAGCGCCGGTGACCACCGGTGCCGCCTACACCCTGCCCGAGGACAGCTCGATCAGCGGCGTGCTGGTGGCCACCGATCCGGATGGCGACGCCATCAGCTTCGGCATCGCTCAGGGCCCAAGCCACGGCAGCCTGACGCTCAACGCCAACGGCAGCTTCACCTACGTGCCCAACCCCGACTTCAATGGCGCCGACAGCTTCACCTACCAGGTCCGCGACAGTGACGGCGGCACCACCAACGCGGTGGTGACCTTTACCGTGACGCCGGTCAACGATGCACCTGTCGCCACCCCCGGCACGGTCACGGTAGTGACGGGTGCGCCGAGCGTGATCGATGTGGTGGGCAATGTCAGCGATGCCGATGGCGATCCACTGAGCGTCACTGGCGCCGGTGCCGATCACGGCACCGTGGTGGTCAACCCCAACGGCACCGTCACTTACACGCCAACTTCTGGCTACACCGGCAGCGACACCCTGACCTACACCGTCAGCGATGGTGCCGGCGGCTCGGTCACCTCGACCATCGCCGTGACAGTCAGCACCAATGCCGGTACCGGCAATGGCAGTGGAACGGGAACCGGCACGGGGACTGGTACAGGCACAGGTAATGGAACAGGCACAGGTAATGGAACAGGCACAGGCACCGGTAATGGAACGGGCACTGGCGACGGGACCGGGACAGGTACCGTTACCACGACACCGGACGGCTTCGTCGGCGTCACCAGCACCCAGCGCATCACTGATGGTCTGGTCGGCATTCCGCCCAGCTACAACTCACCGCAGTCGAGTACCTACACCCGGATCACGCATTACGATCCGGTGCTGCTCGACGCGGTCAACGGCGTCAAGCGCCTGGACGGCCTGACCCAGCTCAGCGAAGACCGCCCCATGCAGGAAGTCGCCACCGGCATGGCGCCGCTGGCCACCACCACCGAGATCAGCAACAACGCGGCGCCGGTAGCCCAGGCCACTGGCGACCTGCAAGAGCAGAATCGCCAGCAACTGGATGTCGACGCGCTGCGTCCAGGCGCCCCCGGGACCACTCAGGAAGCGCCCACTCAGGCGCCACCTGCCGCTACTGAACCGGCCACCGCGCCTGGCGCGGCAACCCCCGAGGCAGCACCGCAACAGGCCCCCGGCACCGGCGACGGCAATCCACAGGCCAGCAATGTGACGCCGCTGCCGTTGACCCTCAACGAGCAACTGCAAGCCGCCAGCCAGGCCCGCCTGGCCGAACGCGATGCGCTGGCACGGCTGTTGGCGAGCTGAGGTCGGTGACGCGCGGCTACACAGATACGAACAGCGTCATAAGCGGCGTGGCGCACATATATTCGCGCCATTGCATTGCTTAATCGCCGGAGACTGCTTCACTGAGGAAAGAAGTTCCTGATTCGCCCCGGATACCGCAACTGTTCCGGGGGCAAGGTTTCACCTGTACCACCCCAACGCGTCATCATTCGTCGGCCAGGCCCTCCCTGCCGACAGGACGCCGGTCCAGCCGACACAGACAGGAGTCGATCGTGAGTCATACCACCGCAATCCATACGTTGACCTTTCGGACAGAATGCCTGCAGCGATGCCTGCCGGTGCCGATGGCAGGGTAATGAAAATAAGGGTCGCATCCCGGCGCTCGTGCTACGCCAGGGTCGCAAGCCACACCACGGTCATTGACGCAGAGAACTTATGGACAAGCCAATTCCCATTGCGCTGGGATCAGCAGTACGCCAATGCCTGTTGGTGATGGTGGGCTGCCTGTATCTGTCGGCCTGCACCATCGTTCCACAACCCATCGACGTCGATCAGCAGGCCCTCGATCAGAAAGCCAAGATCGATGCCACGATCGCCGCCGAAGAGCCGGTCACCCACCCGTTAAGTCTCTATGAGGCCATGGCCCGCGCGCTCAAGTACAACCTCGATCAAAAAATCGAAGTGCTTGACGAAGCCCTGCGCCAGAAGCAACTGGAGCTCAACCGCACCGGCATGCTGCCTGAATTGTCCCTGGGTGGCGGCATCGCCAATCGCAGCAACGAGGCCGGTTCCAGCAGCCGCTCGTTGCTGTCCGGCAACCAGTCATTGGAGCCCTCGACCTCCAGCGAGCGCACCACCGAAAACGCCAACCTTACCGCCAGCTGGGACATCCTCGATTTCGGCCTGTCGTACGTGCGCGGCCTGCAGGACGCCGACGAACAGCTGATTTCCGCAGAGCGCCGGCGCAAGGTAGTCAACCGTATCCAGGAGGACGTGCGCACCGCCTACTGGCGCGCGGTGAGTGCCGACCGCACCTACAAGAAGCTGGTCGACCTCGAAGCCCTCGCGCAAAAGGCCCTGCTGCAAACCCAGCAACTCGAATCCCGGCGCCTGGTGCCACCGCTCACTGTGCTCGACTACCAGCGCAACCTGCTGCAGGTGCAAGGCGACGTGCAAAAACTGCAACGCGAACTCTCGCTGGCCAAGAACCAGCTGGCGGCGCTGATCAACCTCAAGCCCGATACGCGCTTCACGCTGGAACTGCCTGACCGCACCGACGTAGTGCCCGAGCTGCCCGGCTCGGCCGATGAAATGGTCATGGTCGGCCTGCGCTTTCGCTCCGAACTGCGCGAAGGCAGCTACCGCGCGCGCATCAACAAGAACGAAATGAACGCCGCGCTGATCCGTGCCCTGCCCAGCCTCAAGGGCGTGATTGGCCTCAACTACGACTCCAACAGCTACCTGTACAACCAGAGCTGGGCCAACGCCGGCGCGCAGATGACCTGGAACCTGATGAACGTGTTCCGCTATCCGGCGCAAAAACGCGCACTGGTGGCCGAAGGCGCAGTGATCGATCAACGCCAGCTCGCACTGACGCTCGCGGTGATGACCCAGATCCACGTCTCGCGGGTGCGCTTCATTCGTTTCTCGCAAGAACTGGGCACCATCCGCAGCTCCGAAGAAGTCCAGGAGCGCATCCTCGCGCTGTCCCGCGGTGGCTTCCAGGCGCACACCGTCAGCCAGCAGGACCTGGTGCGCGAAGAGATGAACTCGGTACTCGCCGAGATCAAATACGACGCCGCCTACGCCGACGTGCAGAACGCCTACGCCAACCTCTATGCGTCGATGGGCCTGGACAACTTCGACATCGACATCCAGCCCGATACGCCCATCGCCGAGATCGCCGGCAAGTTGCAGCAACACTGGACCGAACGCGCCAGCAGCCTGCCGCCGATGCCGGAGCCTCCGGCCGCTGATGACACGTCCAATACCGCGACGCAAGGGAGCACGCCACAATGAGCCGCAAGTCACTAGGCTTGATCATGCTGTCCGGGACGGGCTTGCTGATCGCCGCGATGTATCACGCCAACCCTTTCACCCCCGCAGCCACCGCAGCTGCGCCGCCCCTTATGCTGATTGGCAGCGCCCAGGCCGCCGAAGGCCCGGCCGTGGCCAAACCGTTGGTGGCATTGCCCCCGGCAGCACCGGGTACACCCGCCACCGCCTCGCCGCTGGTCTCGCCCCTGCCCGCCGCCATGAACGGCCCCGGCCCCGCTGACCTGCAAAAGCCCCCTTCCGACCCCAACTCCCAGGCCGACGCCAACGGCGGCAAGGCCCGCGGCGTGGTGCGCGCCGTCAATGAGGCGACCCTGTCATCGTCGATGGTGGCGCAGATCACCCAGATGAATTTCAGCGAAGGCACCGCCTTCAAGAAGGGTGACCTGCTGGTGGCGTTCAACTGTGATCGGGCCCAGGCCGACTTGCGCGCGGCCCAGGCCGGGTTGCAGGTGGAACAGAAAACCGTCGAGACCAACCAGGAGCTCGAACACTTCAATTCGGTGGGCAAGTTCGACGTGCTGATCTCGCAATCCAAGCGCAACAAGGCCAAGGCCGAAGTCGAAGCGCTGCAGGCGCAGATCAAGGAATGCAAGGTCTACGCGCCCTTCGATGGCCGGGTGATCGAGCGCATGAAGCATGTCCACGAATCGGTGGCGGTGAGCGAGGCCATGCTCAAGATCGTCGACACCAGCAAGCTGGAGCTGGACCTGATCGTGCCGTCCAAATGGCTGCAGTGGCTCAAGCCCGGCTCGCCCTTCACCTTCGCCGTCGACGAGACGGGCAAGAGCAGCGGTGCGGTGGTCGATCGCCTGTTGCCCGAGGTCGATCCGGTCAGCAAGACCCTGAAGATCATTGGCCGCTTCAACTCCAGCGACAACGGTCAGACCATCCCCGGCATGAGCGGCACCGCCACCTTCAAGGCGGGGGGCTAACCGCGCCATGAGCATCAACATCCAGCTGCCGCCGCAGCCGCCGACGGATGACAGCAAGGCGCACATGGCCGCGCTGCACCTGCTCACCCTGGAAGCCGAGATCCGCCGCCAGCCGTCGCGCCAGGACGTGCTGTTCCATCTGGTCAACGCCGTGCAGGACATGGTGCCTTACGGCCAGGCCATGGCCTGGCGGCGCACCCACAAGGGCGGCAAGTTCCAGCTGAAGATGGTCTCGGGCATCCCGGTGGCCGACCGTCACACGCCCCTGGCCGAAGCGCTGCAAGGGGTGCTGAGCGAACACGATAAAGCCGGCTTCCTCAGCGCTCAGGTGGCCTTCGAATTGCGTGCACCCGCAGGCGCCGCGGCAGTGCGCTCGCCCCTCGCCGACTTCGCCCTGAGCCATGCGTTGTGGGTCCCCCTGCGCGACTACGACGGCGCGGTGAACACCGGCGCGCTGCTGCTGCGCGACACGCCGTTCAGCCCGCGCGAACAGACTCTGATGCAGCGCCTGGGGGAAACCTACGCCCACTCGCTGCGGGTGTTCGGTCGTCAGCGCCGGCTGATCGACCGCCTGCCGCTGAACAAGCGTGCCCTGGGCATCGGCGTGGCTATCGTGGTCGCGGCGGCGTTCATTCCGGTGCGTTTGAGCGTCATGGCGCCGGTCGAGGTGATCGCCGATCAACCCTACATCCTCACTGCGCCTATCAATGGCGTGATCCGCAACATCCTCGTCGCGCCCAATACCCAAGTGGCAGTCAATCAGGCGCTGGTGCAGTTCGAAGACATCCAGCCGCGCAACGAAATGGTCCTCGCCCAGCAGCAACTGGCCGTGGCCCAGGCCAAGGACAGCCGCACCTCGGCAGCCGCGTTCAACGACGCCGAGGCGGCGCACGAACTGGCCATCGCCGCCGCCGAGCATGATCTGGCGCGGGTCAATTACGAGTACACGATGGAAGTCCTGCAGCGCACCCTGATCCATACCCCGAGCGCTGGCCTGGCGGTGTACAGCGACCGGCGCGACTGGGAAGGCCGCTCGGTACAGGTGGGTGAAGAAATCATGCAGGTCGCCGACCCGCAGCGCATCGCCTATCGCATCGACCTGTCGACCGGCAACGCCATCGAACTCAAGCCTGGCAACCCGGTGGGGATCTATCTGGAGAGCTCGCCACTGGGGGGCATCGATGCCGATCTCAAGTCGGTCAGCTACACGCCCAAGACCACCGGCGGCAACCTCACCAGCTACACCGCCATCGCCATGCCGGCGGGTGATCAACGCCCGCGTATCGGTTCGCGCGGCACCGCGCGGGTCTACGGTGAATACGCGCCGTTGGCGATTCAGTTGTTGCGTCGGCCGATCGCCGCCGTGCGCCAGTTCCTGGGGGTATAGACATGGCGGTTGCAGGATTGGCAGCGGCAGGCAACGTCCGGGCGGGCGGGTTGTTGGCCGATGACGTCGGCCTCCCGCCATTGCGCCAGGAGCTGCGCCTGGAGCAGGCAGCGCCGAGCCCGGAAGGCATCCCGCGCTGGCGCCTGTACGACCCCCTGCAGCACCGGTTTTTCATGATCGGCGAAGACGATGTCAGGCTGCTCGCGCTGTGGTCGTGCGGCAGCGTCGGCAACTTGCGCAAGGCCTTGGCTCAGCAGGCCCGCGCCCTGGATGACGAACGCTTCGAAGACGGCACGCTGGACGAAGAATCGCTGGAGGGGCTGTTGCGTTTTCTTAACACCCATCATCTGCTGCAGACCTCAGGCAAGCAGGCCTATCAGCTGCTCGCCGACCAGGCCAAGCGCATGCGCGGCCACGGCCTGCGCGGGCTGATCAACCGGGTGTTGGCCATGCGCCTGCCGGTGTGGAGCCCCCACGCGTTTATCGAGTATTTCATCCCTACCGTCAAAGCCATCGGTCATCGCTCGGTGCTGACGGTGTGGTGCGTGCTGACCCTGCTGGGGATCTACCTGACGACCCGCCAATGGGACCAGTTCATCGGCACTTTCAGCGACTTCTTTTCGCCCTCCGGCATGCTCGCCTACGGCGTCGCGCTGGCCGGCCTGAAGATCGTCCACGAGCTGGGCCACGCCTATATGGCGACCATTCGCGGTGTACGGGTGGGCAACATGGGCGTGTCGATCTTCATGGGCATGCCCATGCTCTATACCGAACTCGGTGACGTCGCGAGGCTCAACAATCCGCGCCAGCGCATGTGGATCGCCGCCGGCGGCGTGCTCGCGGAAAGCTTCGTCGCGGGCCTGGCGACCCTGGCCTGGGCGGTGCTGCCAGAAGGCAGCCTGCGCAGCGTGGCCTTCGTGATCGCCACCACCAGCTGGCTGACCAGCCTGCTGGTCAACCTCAACCCGCTGTCGCGCTTCGACGGCTACTATTTTCTCGCCGACGCCCTGCGCCTCGACAATCTGCAACCGCGCGCGCTGGCCTACAACCAATGGCTGATCGGGCGGATGCTGCTGGGGCCGGTGGAGCCAGCGCCAGAACCGGTATCGCGCCGCCGGGCGGCGTTATTCGTGACCTATGGGACGCTGTCCTGGTGTTACCAGATCACTCTCAGCTGCGGCATCGCCTGGCTGGCCTACAAGACCCTGTTCAAGACCGCCGGGGTGATGCTGCTGGCCTATGCGCTATGGCAGTTCGTCGGCCGGCGCATCCTGCGTTCGGTGCAACACTGGTGGAGCCTGCGCGACCGTGTCGGCAACCGTCGACGCCTCGGCCTGGGTGTGTTCGCTGCCCTGGTGCTGTTGCTGGTGGTGCTGCCGCTCGACCGCCGTGTGGAGATCCCGGCCATGGTCGGCTGGCAGTCCGAGACCCCCATCCAGGCGCCCGAGAACGCCCGCATCGAGGAGCTGCCGATGCGCCCGGACAGCCAGGTAAAAAAAGGCGACCTGCTGGTGCGCTTCTACTCGCCAGAGCTCGACAGCAAACGCGCCACCGCGCAGCTCAACCTGACCATCGCCAGCGAGCGTCTCGATCGCATCGGCGGCGACGACCGCGACCGCGCCGAAACCATGGTCCTGCATCAGCAACAGTTGCAGGCCCAGGCCGACCTCGCCGGCCTGGCCGACCGTGCGCGCATGCTCGAATGGCGCGCACCGCAAGATGGCTTGCTGGTGGATGTGCCGGCCAACCTGCAGGTCGGCCAATGGGTCAAACCCAGCGCTACCCTCGGCCGCCTGCTGCACGGCGATGCGCTGGACGCCATCGGCTTCGTCAATGAAAAGGAACTGGCCCGCCTGCACACCGGCGCCACCGGCGTGTTCGTCGCCGACGAACCGAGCCTGCCGCGCCATCGGGTCAGCCTCAAGGCCATCGACAACAACGCCAGCGAATTCATCAGCCCCGACAGCCTCAGTTCCCGCTACGGTGGCCCCATCGCCACTCAACCCAACGATCAAGGCAAATCGGTTCCGGTGGTGGGCCAGCACCGGGTCAATTTCGATGTCAATGAAGGCAATCCCCTGGGCTTGCCGTTACGCGTGCGCGGCGAGATCCAGCTCGCCGCCACCCCGCAAAGCCTTGCCGAACAAACCATCCGCCGGGTCTGGCAGTTGTTGATTGCAGAGCTACGGGATTGAGCGCTCTACACGTCGTTGCGTGAAGGATTTTTCGAGCAGTTTCATGCATGAGTATCGAACATGATCAAACGTAGAACATTCATCAAGGGCGCCGCTGCGATGGCGGCCAGCGGCCTGTTGCGTACCCCCTGGGCGCAGGCTGCCGGCGGCGGGAGTCTGCTGTATGGCTACCCGCTGGGTGCGGTTGGCGATCAACTGGCCAACGCCGTGTTGCCGCTGCTGGCTGCGGGGGGCGGCCCCCATTACAACCTCCAGATCGTCGAAGGACGCAATACACGCCTGGCGTCGTTGCAAGCCAAGGCCGCCCCTGCCGACGGCTCGACCCTGCTGCAGGTGCTGTCGTCCTCCTTCACCCTGCAACCGCATATCTACAACAGGCTCGACTTCGATCCACGCAAGGATTTCGAGCCCATCGCCACGTGGGGCGACGTCACCTACGCCCTGACACTTGGCCCTGCAGTGCCGACAACGGTGAACTCGGTGCCGAGCTTTTTCGCCTGGCTGCGAGACAATCCCGAATACCGCAATATCGGCGTGTCGATCTACGGCACCTTGGGTCATCTGGCGTTGCGTATCCTCACCCGCAAAAGCGACGTGCCACTGCGCGGCCAGCCCTACAAAGGTACTGCGGCCATGCTTGGCGATCTCAACAACCAGAGCCTCGCCGCCGCCTTTAGCGTGGCCAGCAACTTCAGCGACAAGAACGCCCACATGAACTTGCGCCCGATCGCCATTACCAGTCGCGAACGCCTCAAGTACTGGCCCGATGTGCCGACTTTATATGAACAAGGATTCAGCGATCTGGACATCACCGGCTGGTTCGGTTGGTTCGCTGCGACGGGTACGCCGACTGCGGTCACCGGGCCGTTGCGCGAACGCATCAAGGGCCTGCAGGCCAGTGTGCCGTTCGCCGCAGTGCAGGAGCGGTTGCTGATGGTGCAGGGCTCGACGGATCCGGTGCAGATCGCAACGCGTATTCGCGACGAAAGCGCCCGCTACGCAAGACTGCTGGAAACCTACTCGCTGGGCAAGATCGACTGACACGCCGACAGCAAGCGACCAGCAGGCGCCGTACAACAACAATATCAATCCATCGGCGACAAGGGTCGCTGCAAGCGAGGCCTTTACCTCGCAGGGAGTCGAAGATGATCAATCGCAGACGTTTTCTGGCCAGCTCCGGCGTTTTGCTGGCCGGTGCCTCGATTGGCGCGCGCAGCAGCTGGGCGCAAGATACCGGCGAGCGGCGCATGCTGTTCGGCTATCCGCCAGGCGCCCTGGGCACCGTAGTGGGTACCAGGATGTTGGAGCTACTGGCCAGCAGCGGTGGCCCCAGCTACCGGCTGGACAACGTCGAAGGCCGCAACACCCGTGTCGCCTGCGAAACAGCCAAAGTCGCACCGGGCGACGGCATGACGCTCTTGCAGGCGCAGTCGACTACCATGTGCCTGCTGCCCAACGTCTACAAGACCGCAAGCTACGACCCGCTCAAGGACTTCATCCCCCTGACCACCGTCGGCGAGATGACGTTGTCGCTGACCGTCGGGCCTGCGGTGCCGAAATCCGTCGTCACCCTGGCGCACTATTTCGACTGGGTATCGAGCAACCCTGAATTCAACAACGTCGGTTTTTCGATCTATGGTTCCGATGGCCACCTGGCGACCTTGATCCTGGCGCGCACCAAAGGCGTGAACATCAAAGCGCAGCCCTACAAAGGCTCATTGATGATGATCAAGGACCTGCTCGGCGGCCAGCTAGCGGCAATCGTCACCGCCGCTGGCAACGGCCCACCCGAGAACTGGGCCAGCGGCAAAATGCGCTCGCTGGGCGTGACCACCGCCGAACGCCTGAGCTATTGGCCCTCTATACCGAGCCTGGCCGAGCAGGGTGTCAGCGACATGGACCTCAGAGCCTGGTATGGCTGGTTCGCACCGAGCGCGACACCGGCATCGGTGACGGGGCCGCTGATGGAGAAGATCGCCATCATGCAAGCCGCGCCTGCCTATACCGAGCTGCAAAAACAGCTGCTGCTCGGCCAGAGGAAACTCACGCCAGACGGCATCCGTGAGCGCATTCGCACGGAAACCGCTCGCTACGCAGGGCTGGTAGAAAAGTACGGACTGGCCCGGATCGATTAATAGCGATATGCCAGTCGTCGGCCTGCACGCTGCCGATGGCAGGCCTTACGGAAAGTAGTCAAGCGCTGGCTATACTGGTATTACCGTTCACTTGAGCAGGCCGGCGCGACCTGAGCCGGCCTGGTTGGAATCAGGCGAATCGGGAGGGCCCCGCCACTGCGCATGCGCGAACACGTGGCGCCTCGCCAGGACATCAAGACGTATTCAACGGTGACGGATTACCAAGGCCTTCGAGCCTTGAAGGGAGTCAGAAAATGATCAGCCGTAGAAGCTTTCTCGGTAGCGCCAGCCTGTTGGCGATCGCTGCTTCACTGCCCGCAATCGTGCGTGCCAATGACACCGCCAAAGGCCGTCTGGTATTCGGGATCGCCCCGGGTGCCGTCGGCAACCAACTGGCCGGGACGACCCTGGACATCCTGGCCAAGCAATTCAATACCGACTACCGCCTCGACATCCTCGATGCCCGCAACACTTTGCAGGCTTCGGAGACGGTGAAACTCGCGCCCGCCGACGGCTCCACGCTGCTGCAAACCCAGTCCAGCTCGATGGTGCTGTTCCCCAGCCTCTATCGCAGCCTGGCCTACGACCCGATGAAGGATTTCACCCCACTGGCCTTGATGGGCGACTATTCGTTCGCCCTCACCGTCGGCCCGGTGGTACCGGCCAGCGTCACCACCGTCGACCAGTACCTGGCGTGGGTCAAGGAGAACCCTGATTTCCGCGATATCGGTTTCTCGGTCTATGGCTCTCAGAGCCATCTGATCAGCATGGTGCTGGGTCGCAGCAAGGAAATTGCCATCCGCCCTCAGTCGTACAAATCGATTCCGGCCATGCTGGGTGACTTGCAGGGACAAACGATCGCGGCGGCGATCACCGTCGCGGGCAATACCGCCCTGACCAACGCCAAGGGGCTACGCTCTCTGGCCGTCACCGGTCGCGAGCGCCTGCAAGGCTGGCCGAACGTGCCGACCTTCGCCGAGTCCGGGGTCAAGGACATGGAGATCCAGGGCTGGTACGCGTGGTTCGCCCCCGCCAATCTGCCCGCCGCCACGGCCCAGCAGTGGCGCGAAAAATTGACCGCCGTGCAGGCCACCCCGGCCTACGCCACGCTGCAGCAGCGCCTGCTGCTCAAGCAAGTGTCGATGTCGCCCGAGCAGATCCACGCGCGCATGCGCACCGAAATGGCCAGCTACGCCAAGTTGGTCGAAAGTTACAGCTTGAGTCAGATCACCTGACGGTCAGTCAGGCGCAACGTCATTATTTGCGAGACCACTAAAAGGAGCTTCAAGTGATCGATCGCAGAACATTCTTGTCCAGCAGCGCCCTGTTGCTGCTGGGTGCGGCGTTGCCGCAGAGCAGTATTGCCGCGCCTGCTGGCGGGCGCCTGGTTTGGGGCGTGGCCTCCGGCAACCAGGGCAGCAGCATCGGCACACGGCTAGCCGTTGGAGTGCTGGATCTACTCACCACGCAATTCAACCTGCGCTATCAGTTGGATATCCTTGCCGCTCGCGACACCCAGCAAGCCAGCGAAACCGTCAAGCTGGCGCCTCCCGACGGCGCCACTTTGCTACAGGTGCAGTCGGGTTCGATGGTGCTGTTCCCGGCCATGTACAAGTCCCTGCAGTATGACCCGCAGAAGGACTTCACCCCGGTGGCTTCGCTGGGCGATTTCGGCTATGCGTTCAGCGTCGGGCCGGTCGTACCGGCGAGCGTCACCAACATCAATCAATACCTGGCGTGGGTCAAAGACAACCCGGACCTGCGCGACATCGGTTTTTCGGTGTATGGCTCTCACAACCACTTGATCGCCTTGATGCTGGCGCGGGAGAAGGAGGCTGCCCTGCGTGCGCAGTCATACAACTATCCCGAATCCATCCTCGCTGACATGAAAAACAACCAGCTGGCGGCAGCGGTCACCACGGCCGGTAATGCGCCCTTGCTCAAAGCCATCGGCGCTCGGGTGCTGGCGGTCAGCAGCAGCTCGCGCCTGGCGGCCTTGCCAGATGTCCCGACCTTCAAGGAGCAAGGGCTCGACAAGATCGTGATCGATGGCTGGTACGGTTGGTTTGCGCCCGCACGCACCCCACCTGCGACCCTCCAGGCGCTGATCGGAACGATCAACGCCATGGTCGCTCTGCCGCAATTTGCCGAACTGCAGAAAAAGAATTTCCTGACGCCCAACCCCATGACCCCGGCACAGATCACTGATCGCATGAAAAAAGAGATCGTCAGCAATCAGAATCTGGTCAGCAGCTACAACCTGAGCAAGATCGGCTGATCGGTCCTGGCTGCGCCCGCGAGAGTGCAGCCGAGCCCTGAGCTCAGACCCCCAGCGTCCCCAGCCGCCGCGACAACGCCTGCATGCCCTGACTCAACTCGCTCAGCGCCGAGGCATCACGCGCGCCCTCCTCGCTGGCGGCATGTATACGTAACGCCAGCTCGTTGATCTCGTGAGTCACGTGGCTTTGCTGCTGCGCGGCCACGGCGATCTGTTGCGAGCGCTGCACGATGTCGTCGAAGCCCACCACCGTGCTGCCCAGCGACTGCGCCAGGAGGTCGGCCTGCTCGACCACCGTGCGGGTACGGCCTTCGCCGGCGACCATGGTGTTCACCGCTACTTCCGAAGCCTGGCGCAGGGCACCCATCATTTCCTGGATCTTGTCCGCTGAGGTCTGGGTACGCCCCGCCAGGGTGCGCACCTCATCCGCCACCACGGCAAAGCCGCGGCCTTGTTCACCGGCGCGGGCGGCCTCGATCGCGGCGTTGAGCGCCAGCAGGTTGGTCTGCGCCGAAATCGCCTTGATCACCTCGAGCACTTCGCTGACGTTCTCGATGTCCGAACCCAGGCGGGTAATGGCCTTGGCCACGCTGCCGATATCGCCGGTCAGCGAGTTGATCGCCTGGCTGTTCTGCTCGACGTGGGTCTGACTCTCACGTGCGGTGGTCAGCGATTGCTGGGCGGTGCCAGAGCAGTCCTGGGTATTTTTCGCGACCTCTTCGGCGCTGGCCGACATCTGCGTCACGGCGGTGGCCAGCAGGGTATTGTCCTGACTCTGCAACTGCGCCCGCTCGGCCATCAATACCGACAGGCGCGCAACATCGTCGGACTGCTGCTGCAACTGGCGCGATTCGTCGGCGATGATCCGCAGCATGCCGCGCAGGCTGCCGGCGTAGCGGTTGACGGCATGACGCAAGCCGCCGATCTCGTCTTCGCGGGCGATCTCGAGTTCGGCGCTGCTGCTGCCGCCCTGCTCGCTGAGCTTGTCGATCTGCGCGGTCGTCTCGTCCAGCTGCTTGAGCAGCACCTTGCCGCCCCACCAGGCCAGGGCGAACATCAGCACCAGCACCGGCAGCAGTGTGGTCAGGATATCCACGGTGAGTTTGCTGGCGATGGCCGTCATCTGCGCCTTGGGCGTAACCAGGCCGATCACCCAGCCGGTGCTGTCGATGCGGGTCAGGCTCACATAGCCGGCGCTGCCGAGGCGGCTGTCGGTATCGAAGGCGAACGTCTGCGCAGCGCCGCTGCCCTTCTGCCGCCATTGCGAGACCTGGGCGAACCAGGGTGCCGAAGCTGTCAGGCCGGCTTCGTCTGCAGCGGGTGCGCCGTTGCCGGCAGGGAAATACAAGACCTTGCCCGAGGCATCCACCGCGAAGGCATAGCCGCCAGTGACCTTGCCGTTGGCCTTGAGAAAATCGGCCAGGCCCGTGAGGGTCAAGTCGATAGTGGCCACGCCAGCGAACTGGCCGCCACGCAGGTAGGGAATGGTGCAGGTGGTCATGAGGATCTTGCTGACCGGATCTTCATAGGCATCCGACCAGCCACAATGGCCGGGCGTGGAGCGCTTGCCTTGCTGGTACCAGTCGGCGCTCTGATAGGCGTCGGCCTTGGGGTCGTTATATTCTTGCGAGAAACTCAAGCCGCCTGGCGTGCGCGCCCAGTAGAAGCTGCGGCGCTCCACGCCCGGGGTGAACGCGTTGGGCTCGGGCCACAGGCCGCCACCGGCCACGGCGCTGTCGCCCTGGGAGTCGATGATCGGTGCCAGGCTCGCCTGCACCTGCTCGGGGTCGGCCGGCAGCGTTGCCCCGAGGCTGGCCAGAGCGGCGACCCGACCTTCCACCTCGGCCAGTTTGATCGACAGCTGCCGCGCAATTGCCGTGGCCGATTGCTCGGCACTCTGGGTGTTGGACTGGATGAGCTTGGGCTCGCCGCTGAGGACCATGACGGTGTAGATCGCCAAGGCGCTGACGACCACGATCAAGGCCATCGCCAGGCTGAAACGGGACATGATTTTTACTGGTAGCAGGCGCACGGCGGCCCCCTCGGTCAGGCAGATGATGCCTGCCTATCGACGCCACCACTGAAACCTTTAAGCCACCGGTCGTTTAAGGGCTGGATGATGTCGTTTTCGGCGAGTCATGCGGCGCTGCCGATGGCCTCTTCGCGAGCAAGCTTGGCTCCCACAGTGTTCAACCGATGTCGCGTCTTCGACGTGTGGGAGCAGGGTTGCGCGTTCGGTGGCGAAGGGGCCGATAAGAACGCCATGCCCGCGAGCCGTACTCGGTATCAATCAGAGTCAGTGCGAAGCCTTCATCGCCTTGACCAGTTGATCGACGTTGTAACGGAACATCTGCGCATAGCTCGCCGCCGGGCCGTCCGCCGGTGACAACGCTTCGACATACAGTTCACCACCAGGCTGCGCGCCGCTGGCCGCGGCGATCTGCTTGACCAGGCGCGGGTCGCCGGAGTTCTCGAAGAAATACGCGCTGACGCGCTCGCGCTTGATCTGAGTGATCAGGCGCGCGACGTCGGCCGCCGAAGGCTCGGCCTCGGTCGAAAAGCCCAGCGGCGCGAGGAAGGTCACGCCATACGCATCACCGAAGTAGCCAAAGGCGTCGTGAGAGGTGAGTACCTTGCGCTGTGCCTGGGGAACGCTCTGCACCTGAGCACGGGCATAGGCATCCAGTGCCTGCAACTGAGTGATATACCGGTCGCCGTTGGCCTGGTACTCGGCGGCACCACTCGGGTCGACACGCTTGAGCGCGGCAACGATGTTGCGCACGTAGATCACCGCGTTGGCTGCGCTGTTCCACGCATGCGGATCAGTAACGCGCTCGCCGTCTTCTTCCATGCTGCGGGTCTTGATGCCGTCGGACAGCACCACCGGTTGCCCTTGATAACCCGAGGCGACGATCAGCCGATCCAGCCAGCCTTCCAGATGCAGCCCGCTGACGAACGCCAGGTCAGCCTGCTTGAGCGCCTGGGCATCGCTGGGGGTGGGTTCGTAGACATGCGGATCGCCATTGGGGCCGATCAGCGACGTCACATGCACGCGATCGCCACCGACGTTATGGACCATGTCGGCGATCACCGTAAACGAGGCCACGGCTTCCAGCGGTTTGGCCTGGGCGATGAGAGAAAACGCAGACAATGCAACGGCTGCCATGGCGCCCAGTAACAGGGATGGTTTCATGATGCTCCTCGGGGGTGGTGGGTGTTGGATCTGATTTTTTGCGGTGTTCTTTCGGCCCTGCCTACACACATCCTTCTGCCTGACTCAATGCGCCAAATGCGCCTTGGGAAACAGCTTGCGCAAAATTCCGGTACGCCCGCACAGCACCGACACGCCATAAAAAGCGCTGGCAGTCAGTACGATCGACGGCCCGGACGCAACGCCGGCGTGGTAGGACACGATCAAGCCGATCAACCCCGACAGCGTGGCGATCAACGTCGAGATCAACATCAAGGCGCTCAGCGAGCTGGCCCAGAAGCGCGCAGCGGTGGCCGGCAGCATCATCATGCCCACGGCCATCAGAGTGCCGAGCGCCTGAAAACCAGCGACCAGATTGAGCACCACCAACAGCAGAAACAGCACGTGATACAGCGAGCCACGGCCGCCCACCGCGCGCAGGAAGCCGGGGTCGAAACATTCCAGCACCAGCGGCCGGTAGATCACCGCCAGCAGCAGCAAGGTAAACGAGGCGATGCTGCCGACCATGTACAACGCGTCGTTATCGATGGCCAGAATGGTGCCGAACAACACGTGCAGCAGATCGACGTTCGAGCCATGCAGCGACACGATCAACACGCCCGCGGCCAGCGACGTCAGATAGAAACTGGCAAAGCTGGCATCCTCGCGCAGGCTGGTCAGGCGGCTCACCAGCCCGGCCAGCAGCGCTACCAACAACCCAGCGATCAAGCCGCCAAAGCCCATGGCCGGCAGCGACAGGCCGGCGAACAGAAAGCCCACCGCCGCCCCCGGCAGCACCGCATGGCTCATGGCATCTCCCACCAGGCTCATGCGCCGCAGCATCAGCAGCACCCCCACCGGCCCCGAGCCGATGCCCAAGGCCAGGCACGCCACCAACGCGCGCCGCATAAAACCGAACTCTACGAACGGCTGGACCACCGCGGTGTACAGGATCATCCCTGACCTCCCATGCCCGTCGTGCCGCACAGCTCGGCATCGGCGCTCCAGAACTCGCCCATCTGCCGGGCCTTGCGCAAGTTATCGACGCTCAGCGCCGTTGCGGTGTTGCCCCAGGCAATCAGCTCGCGAGCCATCAGCAAGGTCTGCGGGAAATGGTCGCGAATTTGCTGCAGGTCGTGCAGCACCGCGATCACCGTGCGCCCCTGGCCGTGCCAGACCCGCACCAACGCGAGCAAGTCGGCGGTGGTGCGCGCATCGATCGCGGTAAAGGGTTCGTCCAGCAGGATCACCGCCGCGTCCTGCAACAGCAGCCGGGCGAACAGCACGCGCTGGAACTGCCCCGACGATAACGAGCCGACACCGCGCTGCGCGAAACCTTCCAGCCCCACCGCCCGCAGGGCCTCCTGGGTCTGCTCGGCGTGGCGCCGGCTCAGCCCGCGAAAGGCGCCGATGCTGCGCCAGGCGCCCATGGCCACGGTGTCGGCGACCGACAACGGGAAACTGCGGTCGATCTCGGCCGCCTGGGGCAGATAGCCCAGCTCGCGAGTCGGCAAGGCGCCACGGTCGACGCGCCCGGCCGCCGGGCGCAAGGTGCCGGCGATGGCCTTGATCAGGGTCGACTTGCCCGCACCGTTGGGGCCGACGATAGCGGTCAGGCTGCCCGCCTCGAAGCGCCCGCTCAAATGATGCACCGCGGGGCGGCGCTCGTAGGCGACGGTCAGATCGTCAAGGGCGATAGCGGCGCTCATGGAATGGCCACCGCCCAGACGATGGCCAGCCACAGCACGGCGAGCATGACGATTGCCAGCATCAGCCGCTGGCTGACCGAACGCGCCAGCGCGCTGGCGGTGATGGAAGGAAGGCGAGGGTTTTTCAAGGCGGGTTTTCCGGAATCAATTTGATACAATATAACATCTCTTTTTATAAACACGAGATGAAAATGCAGCCATGTTCCGCCCAGCCCTACGGACCCTGTGGGAATGAGGCTGGCAACACGCGTGCTAACACATCAGCATCACCACCGCCTGAAAAACCGAACCATTTGCCCCACGCCGTCCTCGAACAGCAACAACTGTCGAGAAGCTGCCATGCGCATCGGTGTCCTCACCCACCTCAAACACCCGGTTCGTCAACCCTTCCCCGGCGGCCTGGAGGCGTTCACCTATGATGCGACGCTAGGCCTGCGCGACCTCGGCCACGACGTCACTCTGTTCGCCAGCTCCTCCAGCGCCGCAGAACTGCACGCGGTACCGATCCTCGATGACAGCACCTACCAGCACGGCAACCGCCCGCTCGCCAGCGAGTACATCGACGAGCACCATGCCTACCTCAAGACCCTGCTGCAGATCGACCGCTACGGTTTCGACGTGATCTTCAACAACAGCCTGCACTACGTGCCCGTGACCATGGCGTCGCTGATCCACACGCCCATGCTCACGGTGCTGCACACACCTCCGTTTTTCGAATTGGTCGAGGCCCTGAGCAATACGCGTCGCAGCGGCTGGTTCTGCACCTGTTCGACTGCCAATGCCCGCGCCTGGCGCGCCCAGGTGCCGGACTGTGAAGTGATCGCCAACGGTATCGACCTGGATTTCTGGTACCCGCGCGGCACGGTCGGCGAGCATGTGCTGTGGTTCGGCCGACTGATCCCCGATAAAGGCCCACAGCTGGCGATCGCCGCAGCGCTGCAGGCCGGCGTACAACTGCGCCTGGCTGGGCAGATCACTGATCAGGCATTTTTCGACGAACAGATCGCCCCGCACCTAAGTGAACAGATCCGCTACCTCGGCCACCTCGATCGCGAGGCGCTGGCCGCCGAACTGGCCAGCGCCTCGGCGGCGTTGGTCACGCCCTGCTGGGAAGAACCCTTCGGCCTGGTAGTGGCCGAAGCCCTGGCCTGTGGCACTCCAGTCGCCGCCTTCGCCCGCGGCGCGTTGCCCGAACTGCTCAACGAGGACACCGGGGCCCTGGCCCCGGCCGGTGATGTGCCGGCGCTGGCCGAGGCCCTGCTCGTCGCCCGCGGCAAATCCCGCGTAGCCTGCCGTGAACGTGCCGAGGCGCAATGGAGCCATGCGCTGATGCTCAAACGTTACGAGAAGCTCCTCTACGAAGTGATGGCCGCCCATGCCGAACAGCAGCGCGACAATCGATCAACCGCGCCAGCCATGCCGGCCAGAGCGCAGCTGGGTGGCCATAATGGCTGAGGCGCCATTCTCAGGCGCAGACGCCACCCCTCAGGTCGGTTACTACGTTCACCACCACGGCCATGGCCATTGGCGCCGCGCCCAGGCCATCGCCGAACACCTCCAGTGCCCGGTCACGCTGATCGGCAGCCACCTGCCGCCGCTCCCGGCACCGCTCCAACGCCTGGACCTGCCCGCCGACACCGCCCCAGGCATGCAGGTCGAACGCTTCGCCACGCTGCACTACGCGCCCTTGGCCGTCGACGGCCTGCGCGAGCGCATGGCGCTGCTGACGGACTGGATGAACCGCCACTGGCCGTGCCTGCTGGTGGTCGATGTTTCGGTCGAGGTGGCCCTGCTCGCGCGCCTGCTGGGCGTTCCGACGGTGTACATCCGCCAGCACGGTCAGCGCGACGACCCTGCCCACCTGCAGGCCTATGCCTGTGCCTCGGCCCTGTTGGCGCCGTGGCCGGCCTTGATGGAAAGCCTCGATGCCGAGCGCCCAGGCACCCCCGCCATCGTGGACCACACTCGCTACAGCGGCTGGCTGTCGCGTTACCCTCAAGGCCGCAACGCCGCCGCTGAAACCGGCCGGGTACTGGTGATCATCGGCCAGGGCGGCACCGCCATCGGCACTTGCGAGTTGCTCGCCTTGGCCCAGGCTTGCCCAAGCTATCAATTCAGAGTCATCGGCTTGGCGCCCGACCACGGCCGGCTGTGCGCCGCCAACTTGGTCGATCTGGGCCAGGTGCCTGAGCCCTTCGACGAACTGTGCCGCGCCGAAATCGTCATCGGCAGCGCCGGCGATGGCGTGGTCTCCGAAGCCGCCAGCCTGGGCTGTCGCTATGTGGCCATTGCCGAATCGCGACCGTTCGATGAACAGCTGCACCAGGCCCGACGCTTGCAGGCTTTAGGCCTGGCCATCGGCCTGGATGCCTGGCCTGCTGCCGAGCACTGGCCGCAACTGCTGCAACAGGCTCGCGCCCTGGACCCTGGGCAATGGCAACGCGGCGGCCCGATGGCTGATTCGCCCGCGCACGCGGCACGGATCATTGAAGACACCCTGCGCGAACACTTCGTCAGTAGCCCCGCGTCGTAAGGCAAGCGTCGATCTGCGCCTGACTGGGCAGGCGCAGCACTTCAAGCTCGCTCGCCGTCCAGCGCACCAGCCCGCGCTCCACGAAGCCCTGCAGCCAGCCCTCCATCGGCCAGCGTTGCCATTGCCGATAAAACCGCTGGGCGTTGGCGACGATGGCTTCAAGGTGATTGAGCGGGGGATCGTACATCGGGTGGTATTGATGAAAGGCCAACGCCGCGGCGCTCAACAGCGTCACCCCTTGCGCCTGCGCCCGAAACGCAAAGTCGGTGTCCTCACCGCCATAGCCTGCGTACCCCTCATCGAAGCCGCCGATGCGCGCGAAGGTCGCGGCGCTGCACGCGAAGTTCAGCGACCAGAACAGCGCATAAGGCATGGCTGTGCCCGGCGCCGTCCGATGCACCGCCAACGGATGCGCCACCGCGTCACGCAGCAACGACGCCGCGCTCCACTGCGCAGTGCTGGCAGCCTCGGGCAGATAGCGCACCTCGCCCAAGTGCAGGGCCTGCGGGTGTGCATGGAGCGCCTGGGTATAGGTGGCGATCAAGTCGGCCGCCGGGATGCAATCGACATCGAGGAACACCCACTCTGCGCCCTGGCCAGTCACAGCGTTGCGCGCTCGCGCCAAGGGCAAGCGTCCATCAGGCTCGTCAATGCGCAACGCATGGATCGGGAAGTGCGGGCTGTGCAGTGCCAGCGGCGGCTGATTCATGAACACCACCCACAGCCCGGCGATCGGCTGGGTCGAACGTTCGAGGCCGAGAATCAGATTGCGCAGTTGCCGCTCGCGGCCGTGGACCAGGGTGATGACGTTCATGCAGCGCTCCGAAGGATCAGTCAGCAATGGACCCTGCCCGCACAGAGATGATTCCCACCCGTCAGCGCTGCGCCGGCCCAACGCACCAATGGCCCCAGCGCTGGTCTAAACAGACTACCCGTCGCAGGAGCGCTACGCATATGACTCTTCCCCGCCCACCGGATGCCGTCCCCGATCCCGCCGATCCCGATGACGAAGACCTGATCAACGATCCGGGCAATGAAGACCCGGGGTCCATCGAAAAGGACGCGCTGGTGCCTCTGATCGAGGATGAAGACGCGCCCTGATCGCGTCCGCAAGCGCTCCAAGGGGCGGTAATCGGCAGGCCCGTCCCGCTGCCAGCGGCTCCGGCGCGCACTGCTTTTCGCAAATCCGCCCCGCGCGCTATATGCTGGCGGATATTTTCCATTGCGAGCAGCGCGCACCCTCGCCTGCCGACCCAAGGCCTGCCAATGACAACGACGTCCTCCAGCGCTGTGCAGCGTGATCACCGCCCTTCCAGCAGCCTGGCGTTCCCGGTGGTCGGCATCGGCGCCTCGGCCGGCGGCCTGCAGGCCATCAAGGAATTCTTCGAGTACGCCCCGCGCGATACCGGCATGGCCTTCGTGGTCATTTTGCACCTGTCCCCCGATCACCAGAGCGTCGCAGGCAAGATCATCCAGGACTCCACGCGCATGCCAGTGCTGCAAGTAAGCGAAGGCGTGCCCATCGAAGCCAACCACGTCTATGTGATCTCCCCGGCGCAAACACTGAGCATGGACAATGGCTGGCTGCGCATCGAGCCGCCGCAACCGCGCAACGGCGTGCATGTGGCGATCGATCTTTTTTTCCGCGCGCTGGCCGACGTGCATCAGGAGCGAGCCTTTTGCATCGTGCTTTCGGGCACCGGATCCGACGGCGCCGTGGGCCTGACACGCATCAAGGAACAGGGCGGCGTGACCATGGCCCAGGCGTTGGACGATGCCGAGTTCGACGCCATGCCGCGCGCCGCCATCGCCACGCAGATGGTCGACCTGGTGCTGCCCGTGGCACAGATGCCGGCCAAACTGGTGGAGCTCTGGCACAACTCGCGCTTCATCCAGCTGCCATTGCCCAGCGAAGACACGCTGTTGCGGCCTACCAGCGAGCGCGAGGCCGTGGCCGCCGAACAATTGCTGCAGGACATCCTCGGGCAACTGCGCACCGGCACCGGTCACGACTTCAAGCACTACAAGCGCGCCACGGTGCTGCGCCGCATCGAGCGCCGCATGCAGGTCACCGCCCAGCCCGACCTGCGCGCCTACTATCTGTACCTGCAGGACCGCCCTGAAGAGACCCGCGCGCTGCTCGACGACATGCTTATCGGCGTCACCAACTTCTTCCGCGACCACGAAGCCTTCGACGCCCTGGAGCGCGATGTGCTGCCCCTGGTGGTCAATGGCGGCGACGGACCCCGGCCGGAAAAGGACGAGATCCGCGTGTGGTCGGCGGGTTGTTCGACCGGCGAAGAAGCCTACAGTCTGGCCATGGCGTTCGGCGACCGCATGCTCGCCGACGACAGCCAGGCCAAGCTGCAGGTATTCGCCACCGACATCGACGAGCGCGCCATCAGCCATGGCCGCCTGGGCCTCTACAACCAGGCGATCATCACCGACGTGCCAGCCGCGCGCCTGCGTCAGTACTTCCTCAAGGAAGAAGACCACTTTCGCATCCGCAAGGAAGTCCGCGAGCGGGTGTTGTTCGCCAAGCACAGCCTGCTCTCGGACCCACCCTTCTCGCAGATCGACCTTATCACCTGCCGTAACCTGCTGATCTACCTCGACCGCGAGGTGCAGCGCGAAATCCTGCAGATGTTCCACTTCGCTCTGCGACCGGGCGGCTACCTGTTCCTCGGCTCGTCAGAATCGGCCGATGCCTGCCCCGATCTGTTCGCGCCCCTGGACAAACGCAACCGCATCTTCCGCGCCAAGACCGGCACCGCCACCAGCCGCCGCACCCCAACCATGCCGCGCGGCGGCTACGTGCGCAGTCAGCCCACTATCAAGCCGGATCAGGCACTGGCACCGCGCAAGCTGTCGGTGGCCGACATCCACCTGCGCGCCATCGAAAAAAGCGCACCGCCCAGCCTGATCGTCGACGCCAACGCCGACATCCTGCACATGACTGAAAGCGTCGGCCGCTATCTGCGCATGGTCGGCGGCGAACTGAGCCGCAATCTGCTGACCCTGATCCACCCCGACCTGCGCCTGGAAATCCGTACCGCGCTGTTTCAGATGCACCAGAGCGGCGCAGCGGTACGCTCGCGCCAGGTCCAGGTCGAACGCGAGGGGCGCTCCTACCTGATCGAGCTGACCGCCCAGCCTTACAAGGATGCCGAAGTCGAAGGCGAGTTCGCCCTGGTGCTGATCGCTGAAACCGAGCTCGATGCCGCCGAACAGCACGTACGGGCCGCAGTGCAAACCGACAACCAGGTGCTCTCCAACCTCGAGCGCGAGTTGCAGCGCACCAAGCTGCACCTGCAGGACACCATCGAACAGGCCGAGGTCTCCAGCGAAGAACTCAAGGCCTCAAACGAAGAAATGCAGGCCATCAACGAAGAGCTGCGCTCGGCCACCGAAGAGCTCGAAACCAGCAAGGAAGAGCTGCAGTCGATCAATGAAGAACTGCTCACGGTCAACTACGAGCTGAAGACCAAGGTTGAAGAAACCGACAAGATCAACGATTACCTGACCAATCTCATCGCCTCCACCGACATCGCCACGGTGTTCGTCGACCGCAGCATGCGCATCAAATGGTTCACCCCGCGCGCCACCGAGATCTTCAGCATGCTGCCGGTCGACACTGGCCGTTCGCTGCTCGATATCACCCATCGCCTGGATTACGTCAACCTGGCCGGCGACGCCGCCAGCGTGTTCGAGACACTGAACTTGATCGAGCGCGAGGTCAGCAGCACCGATCAGCGCTGGTACATCGTGCGCCTGCTGCCTTATCGCTCCAGCGAAGACCACATCGACGGCACAGTGCTGACCTTCATCGATATCACTCAGCGGCGCCTGGCCGAAGAGGAACTGCGCCGCAGCGAAGAGGCCATGCGCCAGGCGGTGAGCCAACGCTCCACCAGCCTCAAGGACGAGTTTTTCGCGGTCATGTCCCACGAACTCAAGCATCCGCTCAACCTCATCCAGCTCAACGCCGAACTGCTGCGCCGCTTGCCCGACTTCAACAAGCCGGGCCAGGTGGCCAAGTCGCTGGACACCATCCGCGATGCGGTCAGCAACCAGGCGCGGATCATCGACGACCTGCTCGATGAAGCCCGCGTGCGCACCGGCAAGCTCAAGCTGATGCGCGGCCCGCTCGATCTGGTCAGCGTGCTGCGCGGCATTCACAACGTGGTCAATCTCGACGAGCTGGGCCATGAGGTGCATCTGCAAGTGCCCGGCGCCGCAGAGCCGGCACTGATCATCGACGCCGACCCGACGCGCCTCGAACAGGTGCTGTGGAACCTGATCAACAACGCCCTGAAGTTCACCCCGTCGCCAGGCAAGATCTGGATGGTCGCCGAGCGCGACCACGACATGGCGCGGGTGCGCATCATCGACAGTGGCGTCGGCATCAGCGCCGAGCACCTGGGCAAGGTCTTCGATCTGTTCGGGCAGGCCGGCGGCGCCCACTCCACCTATCAGCGCGAAGGTCTGGGAATCGGCCTGTCGCTGGTCAAGCAACTGACCGAAGCCCACGGCGGTCGCGTTCAGGTCGAATCCGACGGCATTGGCCGCGGCAGCACTTTCACCCTCTGGCTGCCATTGAACCTGCACGAGTGCGAACGTCCGCCGGTGGAGTTCAAGGAACAGGCCGGGCGCCTCAAGGGCTTGACGGTGCTGCTGGTCGACGACGCCCCCGAAGTGCTCGAAACCTTGCAGATGCTGCTGGAAATGGAAGAAGCCCAGGTCACTGCCTTCAGCGACCCGCTGCTGGCGCTGGAAGCCGCGAGCCGGCAGCTGTTCGACCTGATCGTATCGGACATCGGCATGCCGAAGATGAACGGTCACGAGCTGATGAGTGCCCTGCGTATGCTGCCCAACACCAAGGACACCCCCAGCCTGGCCCTGACCGGCTATGGCGCCAACGACGACGCGCTCAAGGCCCGCAGCGCCGGCTTCACCCGGCACCTGGGCAAGCCGGTGGCCTATGACGACCTGATCGACGCTCTGGAAGAGATCCGTGAACCACTGCGCTGATAAGGCCCTTGGCGTGACCCCAAGGTCCCGTGAACCGGGTCACGCTTCGGGTCATTGACTGGCCAAAAACTGGACGTTCGTCGGAAATCCGCCAAACTTCATTCATCTACCGTGCTACGGGTCCGATACACCGGCTGTAGACAAAAGACTTCAGGGACGTGTCCGGGCCCGCTCGTCGGCCTCATGAACACAGTCGTCGGCAATGTCGCCGCGCACAGGCAAAACCCACGCCAAGGTATCGATGAGCAAAGGACTTCACTCTCCGTATTCGCGCAAGGACCCTTGGTGGCGGCGCTACGGCCATTTTCTGCTGCCGGTCTGCGTCTTGCTGATCGGCCTGGCGCTGTCGGTGTTCGTCGGTCTGCTGGACCTGCAACACCGTGGCAGCGAAGAGCGCGCCGACATCCGCCTGCGCCTGAGCCTGCTCAGCGCCCAGGCACAGACCCAGGTGCGCAACACCTTCAGCCAGACCGAAGGCATCACCCAACTGCTGAGCGTCGACGGCGGCATCAGCGCCGCGCATTTTCACGGCATGACCGACGAGGCCAAGGCCGCGGTGCCGGCGTTGCAGCACATCGTCCTGGCCCCCAAGGACGTGATCAGCGACGTCTGGCCACTGGCAGGCAACGAAATCCTCATCGGCCTGGATTTTCGCAATATCCCCGATCAATACCCCATGGTGCACCTGTCGCGGGCGCTGGGTATTCCCATCCTCACCGGCCCCATCGACCTGATCCAGGGCGGCCGCGCGCTGGTCTACCGGCGCCCGGTGTTCCAGGCTTCCGGCACCGGCTCCACGCAATACTGGGGCATGGTCTCGGTGGCCGTCGACGTCGATGCGCTGATTCGCGCCACCGGCATGAATACCGACGGCCCGCTGGCACTGGCATTGCGCGACCGGCAGAACAGACCCGTGTGGGGCGACCAGAGCAGTTTCGACAACGATCCAGTGACCACCGGCGTCGAAATCCCGGGCGGGCGCTGGCAGCTGGCGGGCGTACCGCGCGGCGGTTGGTCGGCGTTCACCCTCCTCGACTCCACGGTGTTCGCCCTGAGCCTGTTCGCCACCGCGATATTCACCGCGTTCGCACTGCAGATGAGCCGCACCCAGATCCTCATGCGCCGGCGTAACGACGAGCTCAACGGCGAGATCAACGAACGCCTGCAGGCTGAGCAGCGGCTGGCGCAACTGGCCCACTACGACTCGATCACGGGCCTGGCCAACCGCGTGCTGTTTCGCCAACGGCTGGTCCAGGCCATCGAATCGGTGGTGGGCCAGCGTTCCTTTCTGGCGGTGATGATTCTCGACATCGACGGCTTCAAGTCCATCAACGACACCCTTGGCCACGCCATGGGTGACCTGCTGCTGCGCCATGCCACCCAGCGTTTCGTCGACAGCGTGCACGGTGGCGATACGGTTGCGCGACTGGGTGGCGACGAGTTCGGTTTCATCCTCCAGCACCTGGAGCATCCCGAAGACGCCGTGCACGTGGTGGGTCAGTTGTTGCGTTCGCTGGCCCTGCCCTTCGATCTCAATGGTAACGCCGCGCTGGTGACCGCCAGCATCGGCGTTGCAATCTGCCCGCTGGACGGCAGCAACGCCGAGGACCTGCTGCGCCATGCCGATACGGCGATGTACAGCGCCAAGGAGTCGGGCCGTAACGATTTTCGCTTCTACCAGGCGGCCATGACCCAGCAGATCAAACGCCGGGTCGACATGGAGCACGCGTTGCGCCGGGCCTTGGGCCAAGGCGAGTTCGAGGTCTGGTATCAGCCGCGCCTGAACCTGTCCAACGGCCAACTCGAAGGCGCCGAAGCGCTGCTGCGTTGGCGCGATCCGCAACTGGGGCTGATCATGCCCAGCGATTTCATCCCGCTGGCCGAGCGTACCGGGCAGATTATCGCCATCGGCGAATGGGTACTCGACCAGGCCTGCCAGCACATCCGCGACTGGCGTGCTCAGGGCTGCCTGATCGACAGGGTGGCAGTCAATGTCGCGGCGCCGCAGATCGAACGCAGCGATTTCGTCGGTACGGTGCGCGCGGCGCTGTCGCGTCACCAATTGCCCGGCGAAGCGCTGGAAGTGGAAGTCACTGAAAGCCTGCTGCTCGAAAGTCACGAGGCGGCCAGCGGCGTGTTGCGCGAATTGCAGAGCATGGGCGTGACCACTGCCATCGACGACTTCGGCACCGGCTACTCGTCGATGGCCTACCTCAAGCGCCTGCCCATCGACCACCTCAAAGTCGATCAGGCGTTTATCCGCGATCTGCCTAACGACCAGGGCGACGTGGCGATCGTGCAGGCGATTATCGCCCTCAAGCGCGCGATGAATTTTCGCATGACCGCCGAAGGCATCGAGACCCGTGCCCAGTACGAGTTTCTTCGCGACGCGGGCTGCGATGCCGGTCAGGGGTATTTCATCAGTCGGCCGCTGCCGGCGGCGGAGTTCGCCAGCTGGCTGTTGCGTCATGGGGCGTGCGCGGTCGTGTGAGGGCCATCGGTGGCCTTGCCATGAGGAGGGATATTCCTCAGTGCATCGGTATCTGCGCCCTCCGGCGAGCGGGGCCGTGCAACCCTTATTCCGTTTCGTCAGCCGAATGGCAGACCGGCTATTTCCGTCCAATGGTCGGATCGATATCGCCGCACGCAGGTCAAATATTTGGATCGGATCGCGCCAGCCTTCGCGACATTTCTCAATTGGCAGAACATTCGTCAAACATGAATGGCTGTCCCCCCGCCTTATCAAGGAATCGACAATGGCCTCAATCGAAGAAGTGCTCGACAGCCTGGATCCACCACTGAAGCATTCCTGTGAACGACAGGGCAGCAGCTTGCGGCTGGTCCTCACCGACCCCGCTGTACACCAAAGCGTGGAGCGGCGCCTGACGCCCAAGGAGCTGCAAAACTCCTTGGCATTCCAGATGGTGCTGCTGTACGCCGTCAACGAAATACGCGGATTAGGCTCGCACGCCAGACTTGAGGTCCTGCCGCCAGTGGATCCGATCAATTTGGACTGACCGTCCTGAATCCGCCTTGGCAGCGCAGTCTTCATCTACGAAGTTCGAACCTTTGCTTGCAGCCTCTCGTCGTAACTGCAGGGCCCGTTCAATCGAGGCCCTGCCCCTAGGTGACGAGGACTGCGACATGAACATCATCCATCCCCAGGCAGCCCGCTATCGCCCTTACGCTGACGCCTCCGGAGGCTGGGGCTCGGCGTTTTCGGTGATGAACATTCTCTGGCGCCAACAAGCCCTCGCCCAGGCCCCTTTGGCCTTGTTCAAGCAGAACAAGCCTGATGGCTTCGCCTGTGTCAGCTGCGCCTGGGCCAAGCCCGGCAATCCCCACGCGCTGGAGTTCTGCGAAAACGGCGCCAAAGCCACGGCGTGGGAGTTGACGTCCAAGAAGACCGGTCCGGATTTCTTCGCCCAGCACCCGGTCAGCGAACTGCGCAACTGGAGCGACTACGACCTCGAGCGCCACGGGCGCCTGACCCATCCGTTGCGCTTCGATGCCGCCAGCGGCCATTACCAGGCTGTCGAATGGGAGCAGGCCTACCGCGAGATCGGTGCGCAATTGCGCACGCTCGCGCCCGACAGCGTGGTGTTCTACGCCTCTGGTCGCGCTTCGCTCGAAGCCTCGTTCATGTGGCAGCTGTTCGCCCGTGCGTTCGGCACCAACAACCTGCCCGACAGCTCCAACATGTGCCACGAGAGCACCTCAGTGGGCTTGCAGGAGAGCATCGGCGTGCCGGTGGGCACGGTGACCCTGGCCGATTTCGAGCACACCGACTGCATCTTTTTCTTCGGCCAGAACGTCGGCAGCAACAGCCCGCGCATGCTCCATCCGCTGCAGGAAGCGCGCAAGCGCCAAGTGCCGATCATCACCTTCAACCCGATACGCGAGCGCGGCCTGGAGCGTTTCGTCAATCCACAGTCGCCGACCGAAATGCTTGGCCCGGAATCGACCATCATCAGCACCCAGTACCATCAGGTGAAGATCGGCGGCGATACTGCGGCGGTCATGGGCATCATCAAAGCGCTGCTGGCGATGGACCGCCAAGCGTCGGCCCAGGGGCGCGCGGCAGTGCTCGACCACGCATTCATCGCGCAGCACACCGAAGGTCTCGACAGCCTGGTTGCCGAGGCCGACGGGCACGAGTGGGCGCAGCTCGAACGGCGTTCGGGCCTCGATCGCGGTGCCATGGAGGCCGCCGCCACGGTCTATGCGCGCAGCGACAAGGTGATGATCGTCTACGGCATGGGCATGACCCAGCACCGCCACGGCGTGCAGAACGTGCAGATGCTGGTCAACCTGTTGCTGCTGCGCGGCAACATCGGCAAGGTCGGCGCCGGGATCTGCCCGGTGCGCGGCCATTCCAACGTGCAGGGCCAGCGCACGGTAGGTATTACCGAAGACCCGGCCAAGGTGCCGAAGGACAAGCTCGAAGCGCTGTTCGGTATCCAGGTGCCGCCCCACAAGGGCCTGGCCACAGTGGACGCCTGCAAGGGCATTCTCGATGGCAGCGTGAAGGGCTTTATCGGCCTGGGCGGCAACTTCCTGCGGGCCGTGCCGGACACCAGCCGCATGGAGCCGGCTTGGGAGGGCCTGAGCCTGAACGTGCAAGTGGCCACCAAGCTCAATCGCACGCATCTGTTCCCCGGCAGCAACGGCTGGCTGCTGCCGTGCCTGGGGCGCATCGAAAGCGACCGACAGGACGGTGTCGAGCAGGTCTACAGCACCGAAGACAGCACCGGCTGCGTCAGGGCCTGGAAAGGCACCAGCACCCCGGCCAGCGAGCACCTGCGCGCTGAAGTGGCGATTATCGCCGCCCTCGCCCAGGCCACACTGAGCGGTGCCGAACGCGTGCCGTGGGAGGCTTGGCGGCGGGACTATGCCCTGATCCGCGCGGCCATCGCCGAGGTCTACCCGCAGATCTTCCACGACATGGAAACGCGCATGTGGGAGCCCGGCGGTTTCCATCGGCCATTGGGCGCTTATGAACGCAAGTGGACCACGCCGTCGGGCAAGGCGCAGTTCGTCGCCCCGCAGGGTTTGGATGAGGACGATGATGTCGCCACCTCGCCAAGCCGCCGCGACGTGCTGCAACTGATGACGCTGCGCAGCAACGATCAGTTCAACACCACGGTGTATGGCTACAACGACCGCTTTCGCGGGGTGCAGGGGACACGCACGGTGATTTTCCTCAATCGCAGCGACATCGTCCGTTTCGGCCTCGCGGCGGGAGACTGGGTGACGGTACGCACGGCTATCGAGCCCGAGGTGCTGCGGGAAGTGGGGCCGCTGCAGATCATCGCCTACGACATCCCGGCTGGCTGCGCGGCGGCCTACTACCCTGAGTGCAACGCCTTGGTGCCGCTGTGGCACCACGCCGAACGCAGCAAGGTGCCAGCGGCCAAGTCGGTGCCGGTGACCCTGCGCAAGGTGCAGCCGGGGCCTGCGGATCTTGAGCATGCGCTGCCGACGAAAGACCAGGTGGCCTGAAAGGGCTGTAACAAGGTTGATGGGCCCTTTTGCCGCCGAACGCGCACCCTATGCAAGCAAGGGTGCGCGTTCGGCGACGACAGGGCCCATTGGATTCAGCCCATAGCTAGGATCAGCCTAACGCGGCTCATGCATCGGGCAACCGTTGTGCGTGGCGCGAAACCCCGACGACATCTCATACGCCGGCTTGCGCACGCGCATCACTCCCCCCAGCGGCCGATGCTGCGCCAACCCGTGCCAAGGGCTGAACGCCATGCCGTCGTCGATATCCCTGACCCCTTCGCTGCTCCAGGCCGGCTGCGCCGGGACTTCAATGCGCGCCACCGTCACATAGGGGCTGAGGTCTTCGGGCCAGGTCACCGAGGCGTCTTCGATCGGCATCTTCTCGGCATCGGTGGCCAGCTGGATGCGCACCTCCCAGATCCCGCCCTGCGTGCTGAAGTACTCGCTCACCGCCTGGCGCAGGCCATCAGGATTGTCGTCCAGATCCACCGGCTGGTCGGTCAAGGCCGTCAGCGACGGCGCCACCGGCACCACCGCCAACTTGGCGTAATACGGCCCGTAAAGGAACGGCACCACGGTGTTGAAGCTCTCGCCCAGGACATGGGTCTTCGGGTGGCCACCCAGGCTCTTGAGGGTCCCGCTTTCACCGCCCATGGACTCGATGGCCGACTCGACGCCACGCAACACGGCCGACAACGCCTTTTTCAATCCGGGGCCTTTGTCGGTGGTCTTGGCCAGCAGTTTCAGGGTCTTGAGGAACGCCTTGGGCGTCGGCGCGGTAAAGGCCTTGGCGTTCTGCATGACGAAGTCCTGAGTCACGTCACCTTCGCTGCCCGGCAACCGCGCGCCCTCTACGCCAATGATCTTCAGCGCCAGTCCGCGAGGGGTCGAGACTTTGTCGTCGAGCACGTCGCCTGGGTTGGTGGAAAAGCGCAGGACCACCGGCAGTGTGCCCGGCGTGGCGAATGCGCCCTGGGCAAACTCCGGCGCCAGATTGTCCAGCACGGTGATATGGCCGCGTAGCAGCCCGTGACCCTTGGCGTGCACGCTGCGGTAGGCGTGACCGTGATCATCGAAGGTGGTCTGCATGATGCCGCGCAGGGTGTCGGCCAGCTCCTTGGCGGTTTCGGCTTCGTCTTCCGGGATTTGCTCGAAGGACGGCTGAAACGGAATCGGGTGCACAGTGGATCGGGTCGCGGGAAGATCGCTCATCGGTGTTTCCTCAGGGGCTGGTCATCACGAGCAACGGTGCTGAGCACTATGAATGTGCTACTCGCGAGTCGCTGCACTGCGGATGACTGGCAGGCGCGTGCGGATGTTCAAATGGCTTGCTGATTATGACGACCAGTGGCTCGGCAATGGATTTGCAGGAGGCTGGTAGCGCTTGCGACAACGCCCCTGATGCTCAGACGCGCATCGACACCGCTGGATGGCCCTCGCACAACGATGCGTTACATCCGTTTGAACGGCCACCGCACGCACAATGTCGGTATGGATAACGCCGGCCTGTCCGGCCCAACCCTGCGAACGAGGTAGTTATGGATTTGGCAATCAAGGGGCGCGTGGCGCTCATCACCGGCGCCAGCGGCGGCATCGGCCTGGCCACGGCCAAGCAGCTCAGCGAAGAAGGCGTACACCTGATTCTCACCGACCTGAAACTCGATGCGCTGCAAAAAGCCGCTGCAGGCCTGCCCGGCGAGCCGCTGTTGCTGGCCGCCGACATGACCCAGCAAAGCGAGGTCGACAACCTGATCAAACAAGGCGAAGCGCGCTTTGGCCAGGTCGATATCGTCGTGCACACGGCCGGTGTGACCGGCGCCAAAGGCGACCCGCTGGAACTGTCCGACGAGGACTATCAAGAAGCCTGGAGCACCGACTTTTTCTCTGCCGTGCGCGTCGCCCGCGCCGCCATCCCGCCCATGCGCGCCCGCGGCTGGGGCCGACTGGTGTGCATCACCTCGGAAAACTCGGTGCAACCCTACTGGGAAGAGGCCGTGTACAACGTGGCCAAGGCCGCACTGGGGGCGTTCATCAAGAACCTCTCTTACAAAGAGGCCGCCCACGGCGTGCTGTGCAACACCGTGGCACCCGCGTTCATCGAGACCGGCATGACCGACGGCATGATGAAAAAACGTGCCGAAGAGCTAGGGGTATCGTTCGAGCAAGCCATTCAAAGCTTTCTCGAAGAAGAGCGCCCAGGCATCGTGCAGAAACGCCGCGGCAAGGTCGAAGAGGTGGCGGCTGCCATCGCTCTGCTGGTGTCGGACCGCGCTTCGTTCATCAATGGCTCCAACCTGCGGGTCGACGGCGGATCGGTGCAAGCCATTCAGAATTGATCCGCAGTTAGCGGACCTGGGGCCGGTGGTGATAATGTCCCGGCCAGTGCTGCGCTCATCTGCCGAGCTATTCGAGGATCCCGCACCTTGGCCCCAAAACCCTCCGTCATGCTCGCGCTGGTGCTCGCCCTGTCCGCAGGGTCGGCACTTGCGCAGCCGCTCAGCTTCACGACGTACCAGCAACAGACCATCGCCTGGATGCAGCAGCACCGCGCCTTCCAGACCCCCGACCACGCCGCCGAAATCGCCTGGAACGCCCCGCGCGAATGGCGCCCCAGTGGCACCCCGAAAAAAGGCATTCTGCTGGTGCACGGCCTCGGCGACTCACCCTGGTCGTTCAACGATATCGGCCCGCAGTTGGCCAAGCAGGGTTATCTGGTGCGCACCCTCCTGCTGCCCGGCCATGGCACTCAGCCCAAGGACATGCTCGATGTCACCCTGGCGCAGTGGCAACAGGTCGTACGCGAGCAAGCGCAAGTGCTGCGCCAGGAAGTGCCCGAGGTGTATCTGGGCGGTTTTTCGACCGGTGCCAATCTGGTGCTGGACTACGCCTACCAACACGACGACATCGCCGGGCTGGTGCTGTTCTCCCCAGCCTTTCGGCCGCGCAACGGCTATGCCTGGCTCACCCAGTACATCGGCTGGTTTCGGCCCTGGCTGGCCAAGCCCGACAGTGGCGTGCGGCCTATGCAGACCCCAGTGCGCTACCTCAACGTGCCCACCAACGGTTTCGCGCAGTTCTACCGCAGCGCCCTGCTCGCGCAATCTGACCTCAAGCGCGGCGTCTACACCAAGCCGGTGTTCATCGCTATTACCCAGCACGATTCGGTGCTCGACGCCGACTACGTGCTGCAACAATTCAACCGTCGCTTCACGAACCCCGCCAGCCGCCTGGTGTGGTACGGCAGCAGCCCGGCCCAGATCGACGCCCTGCCCAGAGTGCTGGCGCGCAGTGATTATCTGCCGGACCAGCGCATCGCCCAGTTCTCGCACATGAGCTTGCTGTTCTCGCCCGACAACCCGTTGTATGGCAGCCACGGTAGCCAGCGCCTCTGCTGGAACGGTCAGGACGCCCCCGACATGCAGAAGTGCCTGAAGGGCGAACCGGTATGGTATTCCGACTACGGCTTGCGCGAGCCGGGCAAGGTGTTTTCACGCCTGACGTTCAATCCGTATTTCCAGTGGCAGGCGCAAGTGATGCTGCAGGTGCTTGATGGCAATGTCGCGGCGCTGGCGCAATAGATGACGAGCGTCTAAACGAGGGGGCGGTGTAAATGCTCAGCCATTGGCCGCCCACAGCGGCCATACACCGCATCCAGTCGTGGGGCGCTGTTGCGCACTGAGCGGACCGCATCCTTCACGGCGAAAACCGCACTCTTTTGATGCCCAGCAGTGCCCCCGCGCCCCACGACGGCGTCATTTGCCGCGCCCTGATCCGGCAAGTTGCCTTGGCCGGTTCGACACGCCGATTTGCACGCCGGAAGTAATGCCACTGCTGGCCACAGACAGCGCGTTGCCGACCCCTGAAACCACTCCGGATGTAATCGCACACGCCAGTGGCATTACTTCCCGAACGCTCTAGATCAGCTCCTTGCGCCGTCAAAACTGGCATGCGTCTCGCAATACTTATCCTGAAACACAAGTGTATTCACTTTGGAATGCACCGTTGTCAGTCGATCAGGAGAGCACCAGATGCCGATTCAACGTTTCAACAGCAATGCGCGCATGAGCCAGATGGTCATCCACAAGGACTTTGTGTTCCTTAGCGGCCAGGTGGCCGACGACACCAGCCTTGACCCTGCCGGTCAGACCACCCAGATCCTCGCCAAGATCGACGCCCTGCTCGACCAGGCCGGCTGCGACAAGACTGCCATCCTCAGCGCCACCATCTGGCTGGCCGATCACAACGACTTCGGCGCCATGAACGAGATCTGGGACGCCTGGGTGCCCGAAGGCCATGCCCCGGCACGGGCGTGCGTCGAGTCGGCGCTGGCCTTCCCGCAGTACACCGTCGAAATCGGCGTCATCGCCGGCCTCTGATCCGCTGCGAGGAAACCCGCTCATGGCCACCACCCTCGTTCTAGGTGCCGGCGTCATCGGCATCACCACTGCGTACTACCTGGCCAAGGCCGGGCGTGAAGTGACCGTGGTCGATCGCCAGCCCGAGTCGGCGAACGAAACCAGCTTTGCCAACGCCGGCCTGATCGCCCCAGGGCACTCCTATACCTGGGCGTCACCCAAGGCGCCGAAGATCCTGCTCAAGTCGCTGTTCCAGGAAGGTCAGGCGCTACGCCTGAAACTCAGCGCCGACCCGCAGATGTGGTCGTGGGCGGCCAAGTTCCTGAGCAACTGCAACGCCGAGCGCTCACGGCTCAACACCTCGCGCAAGCTGGTGCTCTGCCGTTACTCGCAGCAGCAATTGCAAACGCTGACCGCCACCGAAAGCCTGCACTACGACCGTCTGAGCAAGGGGCTGCTGTACCTTTACCGCGATGTGCCATCCTTCGCCAAAGGCTGCGCCAACATGCAGGTGCTGGCCGATGGCGGCATGCCGCTGGAGATCATCGATGTCGATCGGGTCATCGCCCTGGAGCCGGCCCTGAGCCACGCTCGTGATCATATCGCCGGGGCGATCTACTGCCCCACCGACGAGAGCGGCGACGCCCGGCTGTTCACTCATGACCTCACCGAGCGCTGCAAGGCCATGGGCGTCAATTTCGAGATGAACCGTACGATTCAAGGTTTCGAACACAGTGGCGACGCGATCCAGGCCGTGCTCACCGACAAGGGCCGACTGACAGCCGACGACTACGTGCTCGCGCTGGGCAGCTACGCCCCCATCCTCGCCCGGCCGCTGGGTTATCGCCTGCCGATCTACCCGGTCAAGGGCTACTCGGTGACCTTCCCCAGCGGCCCGGGCTATAACCCGCCGAACATGGGCGGCGTCGATGAGAACAATCTGGTGGCCTACGCACGCTTCGGCGACCGCCTGCGCTTTACCGCTACGGCGGAGTTCACCGGCTACCAGACTCACCACTCCCCCGCCGACTTCGAGCACATGTTGCAGGCCGGCCGCCAGCTGTTCCCGGAGGGCGCCGATTACACCCAGCCAAGCTTCTGGGCCGGCTTGCGCCCGATGACCCCCGAAGGCACGCCGATCATGGGCCGCAGCCGCCATCGCAATCTGTTCCTCAACGTCGGCCACGGGCACATGGGCTGGACCATGTCCTGCGGCTCGGCACGCATCCTTACCGACCTGATGCTAGGCCGCAGCCCTGATATCGACCTCACCGGGATGACCCTGTCATGAACCTCAGCGCTACCACGGCAAAACCTTACGATCACTTCAGCTTCGCCATGGACAACGGTATCGCCGCCCGCGCCAGCCTCGGCCTGGTGGTGCTGGCCACCGACCAGACTATCGAACACGAATGGCGCCAATTGCTGACCCAGCCAGGCGTCGCGCTGTACCACAGCCGGCTGTACAACGACGCGCAGATATCCCCCGAAAAACTGGCGCTGATGGAGGCCGATATCCCCGGCGCCGTCGACCTGATCCTGCCGGGCCAGCCCCTGCAAGTGGTCGCATTCGGCTGCACGTCGGGGACCATGGTGATCACCGAGCAGAAAGTCTTCGAGGCCATCCGCCGCTCGCGCCCCGACGTCGCCTGCACCACGCCCCTGACCGGCGCCATGGCCGCCTTGCGTGCCTTGGGTGCCAGGCGCATCGCCTTGCTGACCCCCTACGTCGCGAGCATCAATCAGCTGTTCTGCGACTACATCGAGGCCGCTGGCGTCCAGGTCACCCGGGTCGGCAGTTTCAACCACGACAACGACAATGAAGTCGCCCGCATCGACAGCGCCTCGTTACGCGTCGCGGCGCTGCAACTGGGTGCCGACCCTGAGGTGGACGCGGTGTTCGTATCCTGTACCAGCCTGCGCATGGTGCAGCTGATTCCAGCGCTGGAGGCCGAACTCGGCAAGCCGGTGATCTCCAGCAATTACGCCATGGCCTGGCATGCCCTGCGGCTGGCCGGCGTGGATGAAAAACAACCTGAACTGGGCCGTTTGTTCGAGCAGTGAACCTCATGAATAAAAAACTTGCAGCGCCCTTTGCACAGCCTGCCAAGGAAACCGTCAAGCGCTCGGGCCTGACGGCCACCGACGTGTACCACCAGCTCAAGGAGATGGTCATCCTGTTCAAGATCCGCCCGGAGGAAAGGGTCAACGAAAGCGAACTCGCCGCTGCGCTGGGCGTCAGCCGCACACCGTTGCGCGAAGCCCTGCACCGCTTGGTGGCCGAGAACATGCTGACCCTGGTGCCCAACCGCGGCTTCTACGGCCGCAAGCTGGTGCGCCAGGAAGTGTTCGACCTCTACGAGCTGCGCAACGCCCTGGAGATGTCCGCCATCGCCCTGGCTCTGGAGCGCGCCAGCGATGAAGCTATCGAGTCGTTGCGCAGCTCCTGGACCGAAGTCATGGCCCTGGCCCCGCAGCGCAGCACCCTGGAGCTGGTACTCGAGGATGAGGCCTTCCATGTGGCGCTGGCACAGCTGTCCGGCAACCAGGAAATGGCCAACTCCCTGAGGGCGATCAACGCGCGCATCCGCTTCTTTCGCTGGATCGATCTGGAGGAACGCCGCGCCGAGCTCTACGACGATCACCTGGTGATCCTCGATGCCCTGCAAAAACGCGACGCGCCGGCCTGCGCGACCCTGGTCCGCGAGCATATTTCACAACGTATGGAAGACATCGTCACGTTCATTCAGGCAGGCGTCGTGCGCCTGTATGCCCCCCATTAGCACATCCCTATAGCGGTCAATCGGAGAGCACCACCATGTCCCCACGGCATCTGTTTACCCCGCTGTTCACCGGCCTTGCCCTCACCCTGCTGGCGTTCCAGGCCAGCGCCGTGACCCTCGGCGCCGTGCTGCCCCTGACCGGTTCGAGCGCCAGCATCGGCGACGATCAGCGCCGCGGCATCGAGCTGGCCGTCGCCGATATCAACGCCAAAGGCGGCGTGCTGGGCGAGCCGCTGAAGGTCACCATCGAAGACTCCGGCGATGGCGCCACCGGCGCCCTCGATGCGGCCACCAAGCTCAACACCGTCAACAAGGTGCCCGTGGTGCTGGGCGAGTATTCATCCAGCGTGTCGATACCGTTGGGGCAATACCTGGTCAAGCAGGGCCTGGTGCATTTGAACATCGGCAGTTCGAGCCCGGCGATCCGCAAGATCGGCGCCACCTCCTACAGCCTCATCGGCCTCGACGATCTGTCGGCGCAATTCGCCGCCAAGGACGTGCTTGGCATGGGCTACCGCAAGATCGCCTTTATCGCCCCCAATGGCGCCTATGGCCAGGGGATCGCCGAGCAGTTCAAGAAGTACATCGAGGCCGGCGGCGGCAGCGTGGTCGCCCAAGTGCTCTATACCCCCGGCCAGTCGAGCTACCGCCGCGAGCTGCAGCAAATGCAGCGCAGTCAGCCCGATGTGTTCGTCTACAGCGCCTATGGCCAGGAAGCGGCGGTGATCAACCGTGAATCCTTCGACCTGGGCATTGCCAAGACGCCCTGGTACGGCATCTACCTGAGCATGTGCACCACCGACACCCCGCCACAGATCGCCAACGGCCAGATCGGCATGGAGGTAGCCAGCCTCGGCCCGACCGGCAAGGCCTTCGCCAGCGAGTACCAGAGCAAATACGGTTTCGCCATGAAGTCCTCTTACAGCAGCTATGCCTATGACGGGGTGATGTTGGCCGCAGCCGCCATCACCCAGGCCAAGTCCGCCGATCCGAGCAAGATCGCCGCAGCGATCAAGACCCTGGGTAGCACCTTCGACGGCGCGACGGGCACCCTGGCGCTCGACGCCGATGGCCAGCGCACCGAGCAGCCGTACGACAAGCTGGTTTACAAGAACGGCGCTTTGCAGCCGCGCACCTAAGGGCTGCCATTGCGAGAAGCCTCATGGCTTTTGCGTGAGCCGTACCGGCCTCTTCGCCTTCGAGCGCGCAACCCCCTCAGTGCATAGCGCCCCAGCGCCGTACACCTGAGGGAACGCAGCTTGCTGGCGAAGGGGCCAGCCACATCACCCACATCGGCAAGCCGGGCTCGCCGACTGGATCGAAGGCAAACAAGGAGCACCCCATGCTGCAATTCTTGCTCGACACCCTGGCGCGCACCGCCGATCTGGCGTTGATCGCTCTGGGGCTGAGCCTGGTCTACGGGCTGGCGAAATTCCCCAATGTCGCCCATGTGCAATACGCCATGCTCGGCGCCTTCATCGCCGTCGCGCTGCAGCGTAGCGGCTGGCCGTTGCCGCTGGCGGTGGGTGCCAGTTGCGTGTTGATGGGCAGCCTTGCGGTGCTGCTGCACATCGGCGTGTTCCGCCGCCTGCTGCGCTCGGGGCCAGCGATCGCCATGATCGGCTCGTTGGCGCTGTCGATGATTATCGGCGCGCTGGTATTGGGTATCGCCGGCTCCAGTCCGCTGTCCTATCGTTTGCCCATCGAGGCGCCGTGGTCACTGGGCGATGCGATGCTGGCCCGCAGTCAATTGCTGTCGATGATCACCACGCTGGTGCTGCTGGTGCTGTTCGCCCTCCTGCTGTTCAAGACTCGCCTCGGGCGCTCGATGCGTGCCCTGGCCTGCAATGCGCCGTTGGCCGCTGCGGCCGGTTTGAACGCCGACGGTATCATCTACTGGGTCAACTTCATGAGCGGCGCCCTGGCCGCGTTGGGCGGCAGTTTGCTGGCGATGAACACCAGCGCTTACACCAACCTGGGCAGCGACCTGCTGCTGCCGATATTCGCCGCCGCGATTCTCGGCGGCCTGGGCAACCCGCTGGGCGCCGTACTCGGTGCACTGCTGATCGCCCTCACCGAGACCCTGGTGACCAACCTCAACGTGGGCTGGCTGTACGGTCAGGCGATGGCCTTCATCCCCGTGAGCTACATCGGCGCAGCGTCGTTCCTGATTCTGCTGCTGGCCTTGATTTTCCGCCCTTATGGTTTGTTCGACCGGGAGGTCCGCCGTGTTTGAGTTCTGTCTGCATGTGCTCACCCTGGCCTGCATCTACGGCCTGATCGCCTTGGCCCTGAACCTGCAGGCGGGATATACCGGGCTGCTGAATTTCGGCCATATCGCCTTCGTCGGTATCGGTGCCTATGCCGTGGGCATCGGCCACCTGGCCGGTTGGGCACTGCTGCCCAGCGTCATGGGTGGGGTGCTGGTGGCCATGGCCCTGGCCTGGCTGGTGGCTCGATTGGGGCGCAATCTGGCCAGCGACTACTGGGGGATCGCCACCCTTGCGGTGGCGGAGATCGTGCGCATCGTCGCCCTCAACCAGGACAGCCTCACCGGCGGTGCACAAGGTATCAGCGCCCTGCCCTCGCTGTTCAGCGCCAGCAGCAATGCCCACCAGGAGCTGTACATGGCATTGCTGATGGTGCTGCTGGCAGGGCTGTTCGCCTGGCTCAGTGTGCGCCTTGGCAACAGCCGTTTCGGCCGCGCCCTGCGCCTGCTGCGCGAACAACCACAACTGGCCACTTGCCTGGGCTATGACCTGCTGCAACTCAAGACTCGTGCCCTGATGGCCAGCGCCGCGCTGGCGGCATTGGCCGGGGCGTTGCTGGCCTGTTACACCAGCTACGTGAGCCCCGATTACCTGCTGGCGGCGCAGACGTTTCTGGTCTGGAGCATGGTCATGATCGGTGGCTTGGGCAGCGTGCGCGGTATCCTGCTGGGGACGCTGCTGGTGCAATGCGCGTACTCATTCGTGCCCTTCGCCAAGGACTATCTGAACATCGGCAGCGATGTCGCCGGCGCGCTGCGGCTCGGGCTGGTGGGCGTCATCCTGCTGGTCTGCCTGTTGTGGCGCAGCGGCGGCCTGCTGCCTGAACGCCTGAGGATCATGCCATGAACGCGTTGCTCAAGGTCACCGGGGTGGCCAAGGCCTACGGTGGCAACCGGGTGCTGGAATCGATCGATTTCGAGGTCCGGCCGGGTGAAATCATCGGGGTGATCGGCCCCAACGGCTCCGGCAAGAGCACCTTGCTCAATGCCATTTCCGCCTTCACCCCGATCGACAATGGCGAGATCCTGTTGCAGGGCAAGGCACTGCACGGCATGGCTGCGCACCGCATCGTCGAACAAGGCCTGGCGCGTACCTTCCAGCTCCCGGCCATGCCGGAAAAGATGACCGTGATGGAAGTCTTGCTGGCCTCGTCCACCATCCATCATGGGTTCTGGGGTAGCTTGCTCGGCAGCCGAGGCCATCGTCAGGCCGAGCGCGCCGGCCATGAGCGCGCCGAGCAGTTGCTCGACGAATTACTGCTGCGCCAGGTCCGCGACAACGCAGCGGCGGCCTTGTCCGGCGGACAGAAAAAACTACTCAGCGTGGCCTGCGCGCTGATGGGCAAGCCGCAACTGTTGATGCTCGACGAGCCCACCGCCGGCGTGCATCCCAACCTGCGCCGCGACATGGTGCAGACCCTGCAACGCATCAACCGCCAGGGCCTGGCGATGATGATCGTCGAGCACGACATGCACTTCATTCGCGACCTCTGCCACCGCTGTATCGTGCTTGATCGGGGGCGCATCGTCGCGGTCTGCACCCCTGCCGAGCTGTCATCCAACGCGCATGTACTGGAGGCTTATCTGGGCCGCGGTGCCAGTCAACCCAAGGAGGCCATCGCATGATCAGTGTCAAAGAGCTTACCGCCGGCTATACCCCGGGCATCGACATCCTCAACGGTATCGACCTGGAGGTAGGGCGCGCCGAAATCGTCACACTGCTGGGGCCCAACGGCTGCGGTAAGTCGACGCTGCTCAAGTGCATCGCCGGTTATCTGTTTCCACGCCAAGGGCAGATCTATCTTGAAGGCGACGACGTCGGGCGTACGCCGGTGCACCTCAAGGTGCGCCACTGCGCGCTGGGCTTCGTGCCGCAGACCGAGAACGTCTTCGCTGCCCTGAGCGTGCGCGAGAACCTGCTGATCGGAGGCCAATTTCTGCATCCCCGTGCCTGCCAGGAGCGCTTGCAGCAGCTCTGCGAGTTATATCCGGTGCTGGCGCGCAAGCTGGATGCAGCGGCGGCTTCGTTATCCGGTGGCGAACGGCAGATTCTTGCCCTGGGTCGCGCGCTGATGCCCAGCCCGCGCACCTTGCTGCTCGACGAGCCCTCCGCCGGGCTGTCGCCCAAGGTGCTCGCCGAGGTCTTCGAGGCCATCGAGCACACCCGTCGCAAGGAAGTGGTGGCGATCCTCATGGTCGAGCAGAACGCCATGGAGGCGCTGGGCATCTCCGATCGCGCCTATGTACTTGCCCAAGGCCAGGTCGCCCTCACCGGCCCGGCCCGGCAACTGCTCGAGGACCCGCGCATGCGCGAACTGTACCTCGGCGACCGGGCAGCCTGAGGTGCGCTCCCCACGCGACTATGTCGCCTACGTGATCATCATGGCGCCGCTGCTCAACAGCGTGAGCGGCATCGCCATCGACTTGTTCGCTCCGAGCATGCCGGCCATTGCCCGGCAATTCGGGGTCAGCGATGGAGTACTGCAAGGGAGTATCTCCATCACGCTGATCGCCTACGCCTTGGGCCAGCTGTTTTTCGGTCTGTTGGCCGACGGCCGCGGCAGGCTGGCGGCATTGCTGCCGGGCCTGGGCCTCTTCGTTGCGGGCAGCTTGCTGGCGATGCTCGCGCAGAACATCGAGACGTTCCTGCTGGCGCGGGCACTGCAGGGTTTCGCCGTGGGAGCGTGCCAGGTCTGCGCCAGGGCGTTGCTGGTCGATAACGTCAAGGGCGAACGGTTCTTCGTCGCGGTGGTGTACCTGAGCCTGGCGTGGGGACTGGGGCCGGTATTGGCGCCGTTCATTGGTGCCCTGGTGGAGGAGTATCTCGGCTGGCGCTGGAACTTCGCGCTGTACGCGCTCTACAGTACGGCCCTGTTGCTGTTCAGCCTGCGCCTGCGCGAGTCGTTGCCCATCGCTGCACGCAAGACGCTGCGTCAGTCACTGGGCGGCTACCGGATCATCCTCGGCAACGGGCGGTTCCTCAGCGCCACACTGGCGCTGGGTACCAGCCTGTCGATGTTTCTGATTTGGAACATCATCGGGCCCTTTATCGCCCAGTTGCAGCAGCGCAGCCCGACCTGGTTCGGCGCGACGGCGTTGGCCGCCGGCCTTGCCTATTTGCTGGCGACGCTGCTCAACCGGGTGTTGATCAAGCGTTGCAGTGCCAAGGCGCTCATGAGCGGCGGCCTGCTCATCGGCGGGCTGGGAATCGCAGTAATGCTGATCCAGCCGACCGGTATCGGCATCCCGACCTTGCTGACCGGCGTCCTGCTGAGCAACTTCGGCCAGGGCCTGCTGTTCTCCAACGTCGTGGCCTTCACCATGACCCTTTACCCCGACCGCGCCGGTGCCACGGCCAGCCTGCTGGGCTGCGGCATGATGATCTGCGCCGGCCTCAGCTCGGCGCTCACCGGGCATCTATCGATTACCAGCAATACCTTGGTGGCGCTGTTGTTCGGCGCCTTGCTCGGGCTGCAAGGCCTGGGTGTCTGCATCGTTCTGCGTCCTCGACGCGCAAGGGAGATTGACCATGAACGCCACGCCATCCACTGATGCACGTAGCCTCGATCACCAAGTGTTGCAGTGCCTGCGACAACGGGCGGTGTGCGCCGTCGAGCAAGGTTTCAGCGTGGCGCAGGTCGCCGCCACCTTTGGCCTGAACCGCCGCACGGTGTTTCGTTGGGTGGCGGATTACCGACGGGCCGGGCCAGGGGCGTTACTGGCCAAGCCGATTCCGGGCCGGCCGAAACGCATCCGAGAGGAGCCGCCAGACTGAACGCATCTGGAAAGACCCGCGGGGCCGGTAGCGATACCGGCCCCGCTGTGTTTGTGGCCACCGACGGGAGCCTTGTGCAGTGCATCGCATTGGAGCGCTGCACCGTTTTCAGGCCTTTGCAATTGTCCGCTGGCAGCACCCTGTGAGTATAGGTTCTGGTTCGCCTGGAACGCTGTCACTGGTACTGAAACCGATCCGTAAGTCGTGACACTCGCCTTCCAGTCATCATCGTGCATCGAGCGTTATTACGCCCACCCAGCAACCATTATCCCGCTATCCAGTGGCATTACTTAAGGTGCTACGCGCATCGCCGTGGCACTACTTAATACCTTAAATTAACGCTGCCCATTTAAATAAAATGGCACAGATATCGCTTCACTCTCATTGTTCAATTATCACGCATCAAACCCATGCCTCTCAGGAGTAGAGCCGATGTCTTCTATTGTCCGTCGTTATACCGGTGCTTATTCAGTGGCCCCCACTATATTCAATGAACGCGGCGCACTTGATCTGGAGGGTCAAAAACGCTGTGTTGACTTTATTATCGATGCCGGCGCCGATGGTCTGTGCATCCTGGCCAACTACTCCGAACAATTCTCGTTGACCGACAGCGAACGCGAGATGCTCACCCAGACCCTCCTCGAACATGTCGCCGGGCGTGTCCCGGTGGTGGTCACCACCACCCACTTCAGCTCGCAGATCTGCGCTGAACGAACCCGCCGCGCTCAGGAATACGGCGCTGCGATGGTAATGATCATGCCGCCCTATCACGGCGCCACCATTCGGGTGAGCGAGCCGGTCATGCATGACTTCTTCAGCACCGTGGCCGATAACCTGGATATCCCGATCATGTATCAGGACGCGCCCATGAGCGGCACCAGCGTATCGGCAGCCAGCCTGGCGCAGTTGGCCAAGGACATCCCCGCAGTGTGTTATTTCAAGATTGAAGTGGCGCAGTCTGCCAACAAGCTGCGCGAACTGATCCGCCTGGGCGGCGACGCCATCGAGGGGCCCTGGGACGGTGAGGAGGCCATAACCCTGTTCGCCGATCTGGAAGCTGGCGCCACCGGTGGCATCCTCGGCGGCGGCTATCCTGACGGCCTGCAACCGATCCTGCGCGATTACGCCGCCGGGCGCCGTGAAGAGGCCAAGGCGCAATACGCGCGCTGGCTGCCCTTGATCAACTTCGAAAACCGCCAGGCCGGGCTGCTCGCCGCCAAAGCACTGTTCAAGGCCGGGGGCATCATCAAGTGCGATGCCCCCCGCCATCCGCTGGTGCCGCTCAACGATCCTACCCGCGCAGGCCTGCTGGAGATCGCCCGCGACCTCGATGCGCTGGTGCTGCGCTGGGCTTGAATCCGTCGTTCGGGCCCGGCCCCGTGCCGGGACTCCATTTTCGCGTGCAGAGGGGCTTCCCGATGACAACGCAAGCGCTCCCCTTGCAGCAGGTGACGGGCAAGATCGCCCGTCGGCTGTTGCCGTTCCTGTTGCTGATGTACATCGTCGCGTTTCTTGATCGCGCCAATGTGAGCTTTGCCAAAGTGGCCTTCCAGGCCGATAACGGTATCTCGGACGCTGCCTTCGCCTTTGGCGCCGGGGTATTCTTCGTCGGCTACGCGTTATTGGAAGTGCCCAGTAACTTGATGCTGCATCGATACGGCGCCAAAGTCTGGATGTGTCGCATCATGGTGACGTGGGGGCTGGCGTCGGCAGCCATGATGTTGGCGAGCAGCGAAACAAGTTTTTATATATTAAGATTTTTGTTGGGCGTCGCCGAAGCAGGTTTTTTCCCTGGCGTTATTCTTTATCTGACTTATTGGTTTCCTGATCGCGCCAGAGCCAAGGCCATGGGTATATTTTATTTCGGTGCCCCCTTGGCATTCATTCTTGGCAGCCCGCTGTCCGGTTTATTGCTTGAACTGGAAGGCTACGCCGGGTGGCATGGCTGGCAATGGATGTTTGCGGTCGAAGGGCTGCTAGCGGTGCTGGTCGGTATATGTGCTTATTTATACCTGGACGATAAACCCGTCAATGCACGGTGGTTGAACGCTCAGGAACTGCAAACGCTGAGCAACGCGCTGGCCCAGGAGCAAAGCAGCCTGCAGGGTCACGCCAGTACCCTGCCAGAAGCGTTGATGCGGCCGTCGACCTTGTACCTGTGCCTGACCTATTGCCTGATCCAGGCCAGCGTCTACGGCGTGGTGTTCTATCTGCCCAGCCAGGTCGCCACGCTGATGGCCAGTCAGGTCGGATTCAAGGTAGGCGTCGTGGCAGCGCTGCCATGGTGCGCGGCGTTGCTGGCCACCTACCTGATCTGCGCCTGGGCCGACCGCCACGGTCAGCGACGCCTGCCAGCAGCCCTGTGCCTGTTGCTGGGCGGGCTGGGCATCGCCGCTTGCGCGATGGTGTCCACGCCGCTGTGGGGGCTGCTGGCGCTGTGCGCGGCAGCGTCGGGATTCATCGCGGTGCAGCCGCTGTTCTGGACCTACCCGGCGCGAATCCTCAGCGGCTCGGCCGCCGCAGGGGGCATCGCCCTGATCAACTCCGTCGGCGCGCTGGGTGGGTTTCTGGCCCCCAACCTGCGCCAGTGGGCCGAAACCCATTACCACTCTGCGGCAGCCGGGCTCTATGCACTGGCAGCGCTGACGCTGCTGGGTGCGGTGATGATCCTGGGGCTTGATCGCCTGCACACCGCCGCGGTCAGGCGCCCTGCGCGCAACGCGGTGGCATAGCCCAATCGCGGTTTGATTTCCTGTCCCCCCTGATCATGAGGAATCCACCATGAGCATCCCTACCATCACACACGTGCGCGCTTATGTTCTGCGTGGCGGCGGCGCCGATTACCACGACCAGGACGACGGCCACTGGATCGACGATCACATCGCCACGCCCATGAGCAAATACCCGGAATATCGCCAGAGCCGCCGTAGTTTCGGCATCAACATACTCGGCACGCTGGTGGTCGAGATTGAAGACAGCGCAGGTAATATCGGCTTCGCCGTCACAACCGGTGGCGAGCCGGCCGCTTATATCGTCGAGAAGCACCTGGCGCGCTTCGTCGAGGGCGCGAAGGTCACCGATATCGAAAAAATCTGGGACCAGATGTACTTCTCGTCCCAGTACTACGGCCGCAAGGGCCTGGTGATCAACACGATTTCGGGTATCGACCTGGCGCTGTGGGACCTGCTCGGTAAAGTCCGCCAGGAGCCCGTCCACCAGTTGCTGGGGGGCGCCGTACGCGATGAGCTGCAGTTCTACGCCACCGGCGCACGGCCGGACCTGGCGCAGAAAATGGGCTTTATCGGCGGCAAGCTGCCCTTGCACCACGGACCGGCCGAAGGCGAGGCAGGCTTGCGCAAGAATCTTGAGGCACTGGCCGTGATGCGCGAACGTGTCGGCAAGGACTTCTGGCTGATGCTCGACTGCTGGATGAGCCTTGACCTCAACTACGCTACGCGCTTGGCCGAGGGTGCCCATGAGTTCGGGCTGAAATGGATCGAAGAAGCGCTGTCGCCCGACGATTACTGGGGCTACGCGGCCCTGAAGAAAAACGTGCCCAAGGGCATGCTGGTGACCACCGGCGAACATGAAGCGACCCGCTGGGGATTTCGCATGCTGCTGGAGATGGGCTGCTGCGACATCATTCAGCCGGACGTGGGTTGGTGCGGCGGCATTACCGAGCTGATCAAGATCTCGGCCCTGGCCGACGCCCATAGCGCCATGGTCGTGCCCCATGGTTCGTCGGTGTACAGCTATCACTTCGTTTCTACGCGCACCAACAGCCCGTTCGCCGAGTTCCTGATGATGGCGCCCAAAGCCGATGAGGTTGTGCCGATGTTCCATCCGCAACTGCTGGGCGAACCGGTACCGGTAAACGGCCGGATGCGGCTGTCCATGCTGGATCAGCCAGGCTTCGGCGTGACCTTGAACCCGGAATGCCAGTTGCACAGGCCCTATCGACACTGACCTCAAGGGCCGGCGCCGATACTCGATCGCCCGCCATGCGCGGGCGATTGCGGTTCAGCCTGCACGGCCTTGGACAAACACCCGCTGTGCGCCCGCCCATTCACTTTCAGTTAAACCTTCCGGCCCTTGCCCCCCTCCAACGTGACGACACTGCAATACCAAGGCCGAGGCTCGATAGCGCCTCGTCCTGCCCGTCATCGCGCTCAAGGACCCCGTGGATGCTTATCGACCTGCTGCAATGGCCCGCCATGGCCGTCACCGTTTTCGCTGCCTGGTTCACCGGTTCCAGCAAGCCCACCCGGCGCATGATCGGCTTCTGGTGCTTCGCGCTCAGCAATGTGTTGTGGGTGATCTGGGGGCTGCACGCCGATGCTTATGCCTTGATCATCCTGCAGGTATTCCTGGCGTTGATGAACCTGCGCGGCTTCAAGAAAAACCGCAAACAGAAGCATGACGTGGAAGACGACAGCCAATCCGATGAAACCGACGGCTCGCCCCAAGGCTCTCAAGAGCATTGATCCAGAGCCTTCGAGGACAAGCCATGAGCCAGTTCGACCGCCGCCAGATCCTGCAAATGATCGCCGTCACCAGCGCCGTTCCCTTTATCCCACCCGTGTTCGCCGCTGCCGACGGCATCGGTGGTGGTCGTGGACACCGCCAAATGGCAGATCATCGGATCATTTGCGACGCAAAAGGCACCCGACTCGGCGGCATTCGTACTGCGCGGATAACGCCGGCTTCAGGGTTTTTCAGCCGCCTTCAGAACGCTTCAAGGCGCCGCGCCTCGCAACCGGCTAATGTCGACTGGCTGGCTATATCCTGTAGCGAGGCCCCCCCGAAAGAATGTCTGTCAGATCGCTGTAGCGGACACATCGCATCGGGTACAGCCCCACCTTGCTGCGGGATGACTGCGCATTTATCCGATCACCGAATCTGACTCTCGCGCATCGCCGAGAGCGGGAGGCTTTGTGTCCGAGCACCACGACATCCAGAACAATTCACGCAGACAAGTCCTCAAGGTCGGCGCCACCGCACTGGCGGCAGGCTCCCTCTCGGCTATGGTGATGAGCAGCAGTGCAGCCCACGCGAGCCCCTCCCCAGACCACAACACCACAGGTGAAAAGCCCATGAGTCACTTCACGACCAGCGACGGCACCGAGATTTTCTACAAGGATTGGGGCAGCGGTCAGCCCATCGTCTTCCACCACGGTTGGCCGCTGAGCGCCGACGACTGGGATGCGCAGATGCTGTTCTTCCTGTCCAAGGGCTATCGCGTCATCGCCCACGACCGCCGCGGCCATGGTCGCTCGACCCAGACCGCCACCGGCAACGACATGGACACCTATGCCGCTGACGTCGCCGCGCTGGTCGCCCACCTCAAACTCAAAGATGCCGTGCACATCGGCCACTCCACCGGCGGGGGCGAAGTCGCCTGCTATGTGGCCCAGCACGGTGCCGGTCATGTCGCCAAGGCTGTGCTCATCGGCGCCGTGCCGCCGATCATGGTCAAGTCGGCGAGCAACCCCGGCGGCCTGCCGATCGACGTATTCGATGGTTTTCGCTCGGCACTCGCAGCTAACCGTGCGCAGTTCTACAAGGAGGTGCCGATCCCCTTCTACGGCTACAACCGTGACGGCGCCAAGGTGCTCGAAGGGGTCAAGGACAACTGGTGGCGCCAGGGCATGATGGGCGGCATCAAGGCTCATTACGACTGCATCAAGGCGTTCTCGGAAACCGATTTTACCGAAGACCTGAAAAAGATCAGCGTACCGGTGCTGGTGCTGCATGGCGACGACGATCAGATCGTGCCCATCGCCGACTCCGCCGAGCTGTCGATCAAGCTGCTCAAGCACGGCACGCTCAAGGTGTACAAAGGCTACCCACATGGGATGTGCACCACCCATCCGGAAGTGATCAACCAGGATCTGCTGGCGTTTATCAAGGGCTGATGACTGGGCGCGGGCACCGGCCCGCGCTCATCCCCTGCGGTCCATTTGATTGCATGGACTTTCTCACGGGTTAGATGTTCAAAGTTGAGGACGACGACCTGGATGTTCCAGGGTTGCCTCCCCCAACAGGACGACACATGACCTTCTACATCTTCCTTCTAGCCTGCTGTGCTGCGGCCTCCACCGGCATGATTTTCAAGCCCGGTGCCTGGTACGAATCCCTGAAAAAACCCAGGTTCACTCCGCCAAACTGGGCGTTCCCTGCGGCGTGGGTGACGATCTACCTGTTACTTTCGTGGGCGGGTTATCGGCTCACCTTGCTGGCCGACAGTCAAACGGTACTGGCCTTGTGGGCGGCGCAGATCGCGCTCAACACGCTGTGGACCCCGGTGTTCTTTGGCGCGAATCGCCTGGGTGCGGGGATGGTGATCATCGGTGTTCTCTGGATCGTCGTGGCGGCAATGGTCTTGCTGGCATTGAGGCTGGACGTGATCACCGGGCTGATTCTGTTTCCTTATCTGGTGTGGCTCACCGTCGCCGCTGCGTTGAATTTCTCTATCTTGCGGCACAATAGATGACCCCGTACGAGCATGCACGCCGAGCCGAGGGTCAAAAATCGATATTTTGCGACCCTCTGCCAAATCCCTCGGATTGACCGGGCGCATCGAGGCCAGTTCGTGGCAAAATCGCCGCCACTCCCCGTTTGCAACAATCGCAATAGAGCGCTCGGGAGCCTCGCTGTGGAGCATGCCGTGTCTGTTGATGTTGATCATTCTTGGTTGGGCCGCTTGCCTGCGCCGGCGCAGTGGGCATTGCTGGTGCTGTGCGCCGCAGGTGCGGGCCAGCTGCTGGCCAGCGTGCAGGTCCCTGCCGGGCGCTTCCTCGGGCCGATGGTGGCGGCCATCGCTTTCGCCTTGAGCGGATGCACCGTTCGTTTACCCAAGGTAGCGTTTCAGGGCGGCCAGAGCGTGATTGGCCTGATGGCGGCGCACTCGATCACTACCGGGGTGCTGGTGGCATTGACTCAGGCCTGGCCGGAGATGATTTTTGCCACCGTCAGCACTATCGCCCTGAGCCTCTCAGTGGGCCTGGCCATGGCGCACTTCGGCGACCTGCCTGGTACCACGGCCATCTGGGGCAGCACCCCAGGCGCAGCCTCGGCGATGATCTCCATGGGTGAGCAATACGGTGCAGATGGCCGCGTGGTAGCGGCCATGCAGTATGTACGGGTCGTGTGTGTCGTGGTCTGCGGCGCGCTGGTCAGTCATTTCATGGGCATCACCTCGACCCATGCGCTGGCGGTGGCATCGACGATGCAATGGTTGCCCTTCACAGGGGGGCTGGTGGTCATTGCCATCGGCATCGTTTTTGGTAATCGGCTGCCGGCCGGAGCGCTGTTGATTCCTTTGGCACTCGGTGCCGTCTTGCAATTGACCGGCGTCCTGCACATCGCCCTGCCCGGCTGGTTCACCGCACTGGCCATGGCCGCCATCGGAGGCTATGTGGGCCTGCGCTTCGACCGCCCGACGGTGCTCTATGTGCTCAAGCGTTTGCCGACCATGATCTGCTGTTCGATGCTGCTGATTGCCGTAAGTGCTGCGCTGGCCTATGTCATCGCGCTGCTGCTGCACAAGGACTATCTGTCGGTGTATCTGGCCACCAGCCCCGGCGGCCTGGACTCGATGGCGATCATCGCGGTGGACAGCCAGGCCGACGTGAGCCTGGTGCTGGCGATGCAGGCGCTACGCTTGTTTACGGTGATTCTGGTGGGGCCGTTTCTGGTCAAATGGGTGATCGAGCGGGTCAGCCGGCTGGCTTGAAGCGCAGCGTTTCACCCGCGCTGCAGTGTTGCCAGCCCCTGCACCACTTGCTGGGCCAGCGCGGGCGTATCGACACCGATCACCCGCCCGCCCTGCTTGAGCATCCGCCCATCGGCGATCACCGTGTCCACGGCGCTGGGCGTTGCCGACTGCACGACGCTGGCATAGGGATCGAGCACCGGCAGCATGCCCAGCCCGCGAGGATCGATGAGGGTCAGGTCGGCGCGCTTGCCAGGTGTGACCGAGCCGATCTGCGCCCCCAGGCCCATGGCGTCGGCGCCGCCCTGTGTGGCCCAGAACAGCACGTCGCGGGCCGTGAGAAGTTGCTCGTTGGCGCTGCTGCCAATGGCCAGATTCAGTAGCGTCTGCATGACCATGAACAGGTTGGCGTTGCCGCTGAGTACCAGAGTGTCGATACCCAGAGTCACCGGGATCTTTGCTTCGTGCAACGCGGCCACCGGCGCCAGGCCGTAGCCGACGCGCATCTCGGTCAGGGGCGTGAGGCACACCGAAGCGCCGCTGTGGACGATGGTGCGCAGGTCCTCGGCGTCGGCATGAGTGGCGTGCACCAGTTGCACCGACGGGTCGAGCACGCCTTTTTTCGCCAGTTCCTGGATGGCCTTGTTCTTCTGCATCTGCGGGGTCACCGCGATGTGGGTGGAGATGGGCAGGCCATGGGCCTTGGCAAAGGCGAACTCGGGCTCCCAGATCGGCGCTGCGGTGCGCTCGGGGCCGCGAATCGCCATGCCCAGGTCAACGCGCGTTCCGGCCCTGAGTTGAGCCTGCACCCGCAGGATATCGGCGTAGTCCACCGGCGCGGTGGCAGCCAGGTCCTGAGCGTAGCCATACCACAGGCGACCGCGCAGGCCGCTGTCGAGCATGGCTTGCAGTTCTGCCTGGGCGAAGGCCGGCGTCCGTAGATTGTGCGACCAGTTGTTGACCGTGGTGATACCACTGTTGATCGCTTCGGCCAGCCCCAGACGTACGCCCAGTGCGCACAGTTGGGGGGTGAACTGCTTGCTGACGGCCAGCTGGGATTTGAAGAACGGCTGGCCTTGCGGAGCCGGCGAACTGCTGCGCAGAAAGCTGTTCCACAGGTGCCAGTGGCTGTCCACCAGGCCGGGGATGAGGATCATGCCAGTGGCGTCGAGCACCTGAGCGCCCTCTTCGGCCAGGTCCTTGCCGACGGCGATGATCTTGCCGTTATTGATGAGCACGTCAGCATCGGGCAGTTCACCGAGCGTCGGGTCCATGCTCAGTACAGTGGCGTGACGGATCAACAGGTGAGTTGAAGGCGGCAGCGTCTCCGGCTGGGCGGCGCACGCCATGTTCGGCAGCGCCAGTCCTGCGCCCGCGACAGCGCTGAGTTTGAGCAAGGTTCGACGGTCGAGGCTGGCGGTATCTGGCACGAAAGCTCCTGTGTTCATGGGATAGTTGTGGCGAGGGGCTTATTCATTAATGGGACCAGCATTCACATAACTGCGCCAGATTTCGGCGCTATGACGAATCTGCGCCTCCAGCGCCTGATGATCGGCAGCGGTCCTCGGCGGCTGGGTGGGGGTCAGGTGCTCGGGTACCAACTCGGTCGCCACTGCGCCACTGAACCCACCCTCCACCAGCGCCTCATGCTGGGCCTTGAAGTCGATATGCCCGGTGCCGATACCACCCCGCTCGGAATCGGAGATGTGGTAGATCGCCGTGAAGGCCCCATGCTCGCGCAAAGCCTGCAGCGGGTCGGGCTCGTCGATGTTCATGTGAAAGCTGTCGAGGATCATCCGCACGTTGTCGCTGTCCATCTCTGCCAGCAACTGTCGGCACTGCGCGGCGGTATGAATCAACGGCACTTCATAGTGATTGCACACCTCGTACAGGGTCCGCACGCCGCGGCTGGCGGCATAGGCATCAACGGCCTTGCAGCAGGCCAGCAGACGCGCTCGGGCCGATGTCGGGTCCTTGCAGCTGAGCGTCCATTGCGACAGCCCCTGCAAGGTCACAGGCACCGGACCCAACTCGGCAGCAAAATCCACCACCTGACGGTAATAGGCGATGGCTGCATCCTGGGTGGCCTTCGCCGGCTCGGGCGGGCCGGCGTTGAACGGATCGACGGCGATGATGCCGATACCCGCCGCCCTGGCCAGTTCACGCAACAGCGCGGGCGGCCCATCACGAAAATCTCCCGCATATTGAATGCTGTCCATGCCCAGCGCCTTGGCCTTGGCGATGACTGGCGCGGCGGCGCTGATACCCAGCGTCCAGGTGACGATGCCGACGCTCATGACTGCGCCCCCACCAGGGATTGCCCTGCCACCGTCGGCACGTCCTCGCGGGTGCCCAGATACGCCGGCAACTGCACCTTGTAGATCTTGAACGGCATGTCCACCGTGCTCTTGCCGTTGGGTCCGCGGTTGTAAGCCAGACGCGCGCTTTGCGGCACCGGGATATACAGCTCGCGCTGGCGAGTGATCATCAGGGCGTCCGGGTTCCACAGCAACGGGTCCTGCACCAGCACGCGCAGGCTGCCATCGGGCGCCAGTACCGTGACCCGCGGCTTGTCGTTTTCACCGAAGTACAGGTTGCCGGCGCTGTCGATCGGGGTGCCGGTGGTGGGCCCGGTGTCGTAGACGAACTCGACCTTGTCGCCTAGCGCCTTGTCGGTCACCTGGGTATCGCGCAACGCGTCGGTCGGCACGCGCCACAGCGGTCCGCTCATGGGCTGGAAATACAGCCATTTGCCGTCCGGGCTGATCTCCAGCGGGTCGCTTTGCACCTGGGTGTCACTGCCGTCGGATGTCTGCAAGGGCCGTCCGTGCTCACCGATGGGCCGGCGCTCCGGGTTCATCTTGGTCGACGGGTGATCCGCCAGGCGTCGCAGCGATACGCCGGTGCGCAGGTTGATGATGACAAGCGCGCCCAGGCCGGAGTCGGTCAGGTAAGCATGCTCGCTGTCCAGGCGCAGGTCGTTGAGATTGCCGCCCGCCGGCAGCACGCTTTCAGGCAGGCTGATCGAACGCAGCAGCTTGCCGTCGCGGGTATCGAATTGCAGGATCCGCTGGCCGGGGTTTATGCCCTTGGGGCCTGCGTCTTCGCCCATGTCGACGGCCCACAGGGTGTGGTCGTCGAAAATATGCACGGTGTTGATATTGACCAGCGCCTGGCCATGAGGCTTGCCCGGCGCCCAGCGATTCCACTCGCCGCCCGGGAACGGCTTGAGGGTGCCATCGGCCAGGACTTCGGCAATCGAGGGGGTGTTCTCGTAGCCGGGCCAGCGTGGCAGGCCGACGAACAGACGGCCATCGGCGGTTTGCGCAACGGCGTTGCAGACCCAGTCAAGGCGCGCCACTTCGATCAGCGGCTGACCGACCTTGACTATCGCCTCGCCAGCCCGGCTCAGGTTGCTGGTGGCCATCGCCAAGGTGCCAGACGCCACGGCAGCGGCTTGGCAAAAATTGCGTCGGTTGAACATTCGTTACCCTCTGGTAGTGGTCCCATGGCTGTCGGCGCTGCTGCCGTGACACGCCGTATTACCTATGGGACCGCTCTGGAACGGGCAAGATTCTATGAAACAGCCAGCTCTATTTGACGTGAAACCTTCAGTCCATTCGCTGATGCCAGCCTGGCCACGGTATGCACGTGGGCTGCCTCGAAACGTTCTGCGCGGAGGTTGTGAGCTGTCAGCCACATAGGGCTTGGCGCGAAGGGCTGTCGAATGACAGATGCGCATTGCAGATAAAGCAGCAGCGAGGGAGCCGATCCCTCGCTGCAGGGTTTACGCCAGCGGCTTGCCAACCAGCGCAGGCACCGTCTCACGATTGCCATACAACGCCGGCAACTGCAGCTTGTAGATCTTGAACGGCCGCACCAGCCCGTCGACGCCACCCGGCCCGCGGTTGGCCGCCATGCGCGCACTCTGCGGCACCGGGATGTACAGCTCGCGGGTGTTGGAGATGATCATCGCATCCGGGTTCCACAGTTTCGGATCCTCGGCCACCACCCGCAGGCTGCCATCCGGCGACAGCACGGTGATCCGCGGCCGGTCGTATTCGGCCAGATACAGGTTACCGGCGCTGTCGATGGCAGTGCCGGTCAGCGGCCCGGTGTCGTAGACGAACTCGACCGTGTCGCCCAGGGCTTTTTCGCTCATCTGGGTGTCGCGCAACGCTTCGGTCGGCACGCGCCAGAGCGGTCCGCTGAGTGGCTGGTAGTACAGCCATTTGCCGTCCGGGCTGATCTCGATCGGATCCGAGTGCACCTGGTGGTCGCTGCCATCGGGCATCTGCAGCGGGCGGCCCTCCTCGCCTATCGGCCGGCGCTCGGGGCTCATCTTGGTCGATGGATGATCGGCCAGGCGGCGCACCGACACACCGGTGGCGAGGTTGACGACGATGATCGCGCCCAGGCCGGAATCGGTCAGGTAGGCATGACCGCTGTCCAGGCGCAGGTCGTTGAGGTTGGCACCGGCCGGCAGCACGGCGGGCGCCAACGTGATCGAGCGCAGCAGCTTGCCGTTGCGGGTATCGAACTGCAGGATCTTCTGCCCAGGGTTGATGCCATGTGGGCCGGCATCCTCGCCTTGGTCGATGGCCCACAGGGTGTCGTCGTCGAAGATGTGGATGGTGTTGATCTTGACCAGCGCCTTGGCGTTCGGCTTGCCCGGTTCCCACTCGTTCCAGTCGCCGCCCGGAAACGGCTTGAGCGTGCCATTGGGCAGCACTTCGGCGATGGAGGGGGTATTTTCGAAGCCGGGCCAGCGTGGCAGGCCGACGAACAGCCGACCGGTGGAGGTCAGGCCGACGGCGTTGCAGAGCCAGTCAAGATGGGCGACTTCGGTCAGCGGCTGGCCGACCTTGGCCATGACGGCGGCGGCGTTGGCCAGATGGCTGGAGGCGACCGCGAAGGCGCCGCAAGCCAGGACGGACGCCTGGCAAAAATTGCGTCGGTTGAACATTGCTATCCCTTTTATTGGTTTTGTCGAGCATCTCGAGGTGTCTACACGGGGCCTTTTGGGCAGTATCCCGCTAGACGTACGATATACGATGACCAAACTCACGGGACGGTAAAACGCAAGGCCTGCGCCTGTTTTGAAGGGAAACGGTCAAAATAATCGACCGTTTGTGGTGGTATCGATCAGCGCGGTGTCTAGGAGTCGAGTGCTCAGGGCGCGGCGACCTGGCGGCATTTGAAGCCTTGGGCTTCGTCCCGATCCACCCGCGCCTCAGCCTTGGCCGCGCACACCTCGGGGTTCTGCAGGGCATTCCACAGGATTGCCGGAGCTTGCTGGGCGACCTGATACATGGCTCGGCACACGTAACCGGCCTTGGGGTCGGCGGGCAGCAGCCAGAGGGCGCGGCTGTCGGCGCCCCGCTCGCAGATGACGCGGGTGGACGTCGCCACTTGCACCGGCGCAGCGGGCGGCAGTGCCGGCGTCGGTGCAGGCGCCGAGCGGCCTTCGTGGCTCAGCACTACGGTCGGGTAGAACACGCCGCGCGCGATGCCTTGGGGCATCTGCCAACTGAGTGTCCACCCCTGATCAAGGGCCAGCGAGCCTTGCGCGCGTGGCACTGTCGGTACCTGACTGCCCTGCTCGAACGCGGGAAAGTCCATGCCGACACCGGGGGCTACGGGCTGCAGTTGGTCAAGTGTTCGCCCGGCGCGGCTGGCCGCCGCGGGCAGACTCTGGCACTGCACTCGGGCTGAAAAGCACAACGGCTGCGAGCCGTCTTGCAGCACTACGGCGGCGCCGCTGTCGAAGAACGCCGCGCGCAAGGCCTGCTCGTCGCCACCCGCTGCCGCGACGGCCACCCCACCCAGAGCGGCAGCGAGGCTGGTGCTGTGGACCAACTGCGCCGCGGTGCCCTGCGGGTCGCTGCCCAACTCGGCCTCCCACAATCCCTGCCCCGCCAACAGACCGACGCGCAGGGCCTGAAGCGCCGTGCCACCGGGCTGACGGTAGGCCCACCAAGCCGCGTAGGCGGCGGCGCCCGCCGGGCCGCCATAAACGCTGCGGCCCAGCTGCGCTTCGGCACTGGCGTAGGTATAGCTGCGCGCTACACGTTCGGCCGCCAGCTCGTTGCTGGCCTCGTCACGGGTGCCGGCCTGCCACAGATCTTCTATCAACCGCTGGGCGGCGGCATCCTGGGTCGCCGTGTCGGCATTGGCGAGAAAGTGGTCGATCAGAGGTTTTGCCTGCGGCCCAGCGCGTGTCGCAATCGCTGCCTGCGCCGCGTCTGGATGCATTTGCAGCGCGACGGTGCGGATATCCCCCAGCGCCTGCTCGGCAACCGCCTGCCAGCCGGGCAGCAAAACGCCGCCGCTGATGGCAGGCTCGGCGCTGGAGGCGGGCTGGATGGCAAAAAGGCACAGGCAAGGCACAAGCAAAAGCGGTAAGCGTGAGGTCATGGAGTCACCCGGGGTTGGCGCACTGTGGGGCGTCGACGACCACTACCTGAAGACGTAAAGCTGGCGCACAGCATACAGAGCGCGTGCGGGGCTGGCGACAACTGAGGGGGATGATTGCTAGGATACTGCAGTGCACCTGCCCGGCCAGAGGATGGCCATGAACGGGAACACTTGAAGAAAATGGCAGGGGCGGCTGGATTTGAACCAACGCATGGCAGGATCAAAACCTGCTGCCTTACCGCTTGGCGACGCCCCTGTATCTGGTAGCGCAACATCGAGATGTTGCATTCCCGCATCAAGCATTGAAGGCTTGTCTGCAAGAACGGCGAGGAATTTACCAGCTTTCATCCGATCCGCCAACCCCTGAAACAAAAATATGTTTCCAGAACAGTCAGTTACTGTTCGCCGGGGTTCATTGCCTAGGGATATCGGCTCGCAGGCCGGGCCAATCCGAGGGTATCGCGCAGCGTCGTGCCTGGGTATGCACGACGGAACACCCCGGCGTCCTGCAAGCGTGGCACCACCTGGCCGAGAAACAGATCGTCCTCTTCCTCCAGATACGGCGGCAGGATCACAAAGCCGTCGCATGCCCCTGCCTGGTACCACTCGATCAACTGATCGGCCACCTGCTGCGGTGAGCCGACCGGCGAGAAGAACGACAGGCTTTCGGCATACCACTTGCCCACCTCGCCCACCGTCATGCCGCGCTCCACCGCTTGCTCGATCACGTACTGAAAGCGCCCTTTGCTGCCGGTGATCTGCTCGCTGATGTCCGGCAGCAAGGCATCTTGAGGATACTGCGCGAGGTCGAAGTTCATGCTCGCCGACATAAAGCTCAGGCCGGCTTCAGGACGGATCAGGGCCTTGAGCAAGGCATCCTTCGCTCGCGCATCCTCGGCATCGCGGCCGACCACCGGGACGATCCCCGGCAGCACCTTGATGGCGTCCGGATCGCGGCCATAGGCGATGGCCTTGTCCTTGATCATTCGGTAGAAATCCCGGGCGCGCTCCAACGTCGCCTGGACCACGAACACCACTTCGGCGTGTTGCGCGGCCAGGTCGATAAAGGCCTGCGACACACCCGCCTGGATCAGTACCGGTTGGCCCTGGGGCGGACGCGGGATGTTGATCGGGCCGCGCACATCGAAATGCTCGCCGTGATGGTCGACATAGTGGAACTTGGCAGGGTCGGCGTAGAGTCCCTCGCGGGTGTTCTTGACCAACGCGTCGTCACCCCAGCTGTCCCAGAGTTTTTGCACCACTTCGATGAACTCGCTTGCACGTCCATAGCGCTCGCCATGAGCGAAATGCTCGGTGCGACCGTGGTTGCGCGCCTCGCCATCGCTGACCGAGGTGACCACGTTCCAGGCCGCGCGACCGCCGCTGATGTGATCGATATTGGCGAGCATGCGCGCGGCCGTGTACGGCGCCGAGTAGGACGACGACACGGTGCCGCCGATGCCGATCTGGTCAGTGACAGCCGCCAATGCGGCCAACAGCGTCAGTGGCTCGGGGCGCGCTACCGGGCGGTATTTGACCGTCTCCGAGAAGTGCCCGCCGTAGTTGTCGTCGATCGACAGCTTGTCGGCCACGAACAGCATGTCCAGGCAGGCGGCTTCGGCGCGCCGGGCGATTTTCTTGTAGAGGCGCCAGTCGACACCGCCACTGGCGGCGGAGTCGGGATGGCGCCAGCCGCCCTGATGGGTACCGGCTTCAAGATACAGGGCCAGGTGCATCATGGTTTGCGTGCCTCGTTGGCGGCCGTGACCGGTGCGGTGAAGAAGCTGCTATCGACCAGGGTAGCGGCGTCGAGGCGCTGTTTGATCAGGCCGGTTTTCACGTACAGGTCGATGGTGTCCTGCTGGCGCTTGCGAATCGCCGCCACGTCAGTCAACGGCAGGTTGACCTCGCGCTCGACCTTGGCCTGCGCCACCGCATCCGGCAAGCGCAACAGCTGCGCGATCACCGTCGCGTAGGGCTGGGGATGATCGGCGCCCCACTGCCGCGCCTTGGCCAGGCGCTGGGCGAAGTCCTGCAGCTCGGCATGCTTGGTGGCAATGGCCTGATCGGAGGCCACCAGGTAGTTGAGGGACGGGTACGTCTTGCCATCGGCGATGATCCGCACCTGGGATTGCTCGACGGCGAAGGAAATGTAGGGCTCCCAGGTGGCGACCGCGTCCACCGCGCCGCTGCTCAGGGCCAGGGTCGCCTCGGCGGGCGTGGTGAAGACGAATTGCACGTCCTGCTCGCCAAGGCCGGCGTCGGCCAATGCTTGCAGTGCCAGGGCATGCCCGGAGGAGCCTTTGACGGTGGCGATCTTTTTCGCCTTGAGGTCGGCGACGCTGCGCACGCTTGAATCCTTGCCGACGATCAAGCCGTTGCCCAGGTAGCCGGAGGCAAAAATGGCTTTGGCCTTGACCCCCGAAGCGGCGGCAAAGGTCAGCGGTGCATCGCCCAGCAGGCCGGCATCCAGGTGATTGGAGTTCAAGGCTTCGAGCACCGGCGCGGCGTTGGCGAATTCGTGCCATTCGATCTTGTAGCCAACGCCCTGCAACACCCCGGCGGCTTCCATGACGGCGCGGGCATTGCCGCGCTGATCGCCGACATCGATGTCCGCCCGCGCCACACCGCTGACGGCCAGTGCCAGTGCAAGTCCGAGGATCAGTTTGTGTTTCATGCAGTGCGCACCCATGGCCGAAAAACCGCCAGCCTAGGGCGCGCGATGGAGATAACCAAATAACATTAAAATATATGCTTATTATGCGCGTTGTTTTGTTCAGGGTTGTTGGTACGGCAATACACCTATGCACACAATATCGCCCTCATCCCCGCATCAACACGCCCCCTGACCGAGTACACTGTTGCGCCCAGCCGCCACCAGGAACTCTGTGCATGAAAGTCGGCATCATCTCCGATACCCATGGCCTGCTGCGCCCCGAAGCCATCGCCGCCTTGCAGGGCTGCGAGCACATCATTCACGCCGGTGACATCGGCAGCGCCGACATCCTCACTCAGTTGGCGGGTATCGCGCCGCTGCACGTGGTGCGCGGCAACAACGACCTCGCCGCGCCCTGGGCAACGTCCATCGCCGATCATCTGCGTTTCGACCTAGGCGGCTGGCACACCTTGCTGGTGCATGACATCGCCGACGTGCCCGCCTTGATCGATCCCGCCGTGGGGCTGCCCGCGGTACGCCTGATCGTCACCGGCCATTCGCACAAGCCGCTGATCGAATGGCGCGGGCAAACCCTCTATCTGAACCCCGGTAGTGCCGGGCGCCGGCGCTTCAAGCTGCCAGTGACCCTGGCGCTGCTGGAGCTGACCGACGAGGCGCTTGAACCCCAATTGGTCGCCTTGCTGGACTGAAGCAACAGCGCCCTTGAGTCCGGCCCCCAGAGTGACGAAAATGGGTGGATGATCGCCTTCACTATTACTGAGCTGCACAATGACTGAGCTGCACACCCTGGAGACAGCATGATCGAGGTAACCGAGGTTTCCATCGCCGCGTTGCGCGCCGCGCTCGAGTCCGGCCAGACCACGTCGGTCGAGCTGGTTGGCGCCTACCTGGCCCGGATCGACGCCTTCGATGGCCCTGGCACGTCTACCGCCCTCAACGCCGTGGTGGTGCGCAACCCCCAGGCGCTGATCGAGGCCCAGGCTGCCGATGAGCGCCGGGCACGCGGCGCCACCCTCGGCCCGCTGGACGGCATCCCCTATACCGCCAAGGACAGTTACCTGGTCAAGGGCCTGACGGCGGCGTCCGGCAGCCCGGCCTTCGCCCACCTGATCGCCCAGCGCGACGCCTTCACCATCGAACGCTTGCGTGCTGGCGGCGCCATCTGCCTGGGCAAGACCAACATGCCGCCCATGGCCAACGGCGGCATGCAACGTGGCGTGTACGGCCGTGCCGAGAGCCCCTACAACGGTGATTACCTGACGGCGCCTTTCGCCTCGGGCTCGTCGAATGGCGCCGGCACTGCCACGGCCGCGAGCTTCGCGGCCTTCGGCCTGGCCGAAGAAACCTGGTCGAGCGGTCGCGGCCCGGCGGCCAATAACGGGCTGTGTGCCTACACGCCATCCCGAGGGGTGATCTCGGTGCGCGGCAACTGGCCGCTGACGCCGACCATGGATGTGGTGGTGCCCTTTGCCCGGACCATGGCTGATCTGCTCGAAGTACTCGACGTGATCGTCGCCCCCGACCCCGACACCCGTGGCGACCTCTGGCGCCTGCAGCCCTGGGTACCGATCCCGCCGGTCTCAGCGGTGCGCCCAGCTTCGTATCTGACCCTTGCCGCCCAGCCCGAGGCGCTCGCCGGCAAACGCTTCGGCGTGCCGCGCATGTACATCAACGCCGACGCCGAGGCCGGCACCAGCGAAGCCCCCGGTATCGGCGGTCCGACCGGCCAGCGCATCAACACCCGGCCCACCGTCATCGCCCTCTGGCAGCAGGCCCGCGCGGCCCTCGAAGCCGCAGGCGCGCAAGTGCTGGAAGTGGACTTCCCGCTGGTGTCCAACTGTGAGGGCGATCGCCCCGGCGCGCCCACCGTGTTCAACCGCGGCATCGTCTCGCCGGAGTTTCTTCACCATGAATTGTGGGACCTGAGCGCCTGGGCCTTCGATGATTTCCTGCGTGCCAACGGCGATCCGGCCCTCAACCGCCTGGTCGATGTCGACGGCCCGCTGATCTTCCCGCACGACCCCGGCACCCTGCCCAACCGCGAAGGTGACCTCGCCGCGGGCATGGACGAATACGTGCGAATGGCCGAGCGCGGCATCACGCCGTGGAACGAGATCCCGACGCTGGCCGACGGCTTGCGTGGCCTTGAGCACACCCGACGCCTGGATCTCGAAGACTGGATGGACGCGCTGGGGCTCGACGCGGTGATCTTCCCCACGGTTGCCGATGTCGGCCCGGCCAACGCCGATGTCGATCCACAGGCCGCCGACATCGCCTGGAGCAACGGCGTCTGGGTCGCCAACGGCAACCTCGCTGTGCGCCACCTGGGTGTACCGACCGTGACCGTGCCCATGGGCATCATGGCGGACATCGGCATGCCCGCCGGGCTGACGTTCGCCGGCCGCGCCTATGACGACTCGTCGCTGCTGCGCCTGGCGGCGGCGTTCGAAGCGACCGGGTCGCGCCGGCAGATTCCGCAGCGCACGCCTGCACTCTCACCCGCGGACAGCGCGCAGGACGCCTAGCACTGCAGCATGCGGCAGCCTTCCTCGGGCAAGCCGACCCAAAGCCCATCGCCCACCTGCGGGCGATGGCCCTGGCTCGATGTACCGACGTATGGCGACGCCCGCGCAGAGATAGTCATACTAGGCATGTTCCCGACACATGCCTGATCCCTTGATGTGTGAGTACTGATGAAACGTCCTGTACCGCTACCCGCCCTGCACACTTTCATGATCACAGCACAGTGCTGCAACTTCACGCGGGCGGCAGAACTGCTGTGCCTCACTCAGGGCGCGGTCAGTCGGCAAATCGCCGGCCTCGAGGAGCACCTTGGCTACGCGTTGTTCCTGCGCCAGCCACGCGGCTTGAAGCTGACCGATCAAGGTCGCGACCTGTATCCGCGCATCGAGCAAGTGTTCAATCTGATCGACGAGGCTGTCGAGCAGGTCGGCAGCAAACGCAAGGCCCTGCAACTCAAGGCGCCGACCTGCATGATGCGCTGGCTGCTGCCGCGCCTGCTGCAGTGGCAAAAGGAGCGTCCCGATGTGCCGGTGGAACTCACCACAACGGTGCAGCACAAGGTCGATTTTCGCCGGGAATCTTTTGACGCAGCGGTCATCTTCGGTCCGCCACCCGACGCCGACAGCGGCGCCTTGCATCTATTCGATGAGCAACTGACCCCGGTCTGCTCGCCGCAATTGCTCGAAAGCGGCGCCCCACTGCGCTACCTGCAGGACCTTGAGCACCATATGTTGCTGCACCCTAGCCGTGGCGAACAGGACTGGGAAGTCTGGCTCAGCGCAGCAGGCGGCAAGCTGGCGGACGTGCGCAAAGGTCAGCATTTCGAGACGCTCGATCTGGCGATGTCGGTGGCGGCCCAAGGCACGGGGGTGGCGATCGGTGATTGGGCGCTGATCGGCGACGACCTGCTGCACGGCCGACTGGTGACGCCATTCGAGCTGAAGGTGCGTACCGGTGCCGGCTATTACCTGGTGGCGCCACCGCGCCTTGAACAGGCTGCGGGCCTGGGTGATCTGCTCGGCTGGCTGCAAGTACAGGCCAGTCGGCGCTGAGCCCGTGGTGCAACGTGGGTCAAGCGGTTGCTAGCGCGGCAGATAGTGCGGGCATTGCTGCGGTGATCGAGTACCTCAAAGGCTGAGCATCAAGCAGGCCGCCCCATCAACATCATCCGCGCCGCCAGCGCCACCATCACTGCGGCGAAGCCATAGGAGCCCAAGCGCCTGGAGATCGGCAGTTGCTTCAGGCGTCGGTGAGCCGCTCCGGCAAAGACGCCCAGCAAGAAGTGAAAGACCAAGGCGATAGCCGCCAGGCACAGGCCTAGCGTCACCAATTGCACGCCGGCGTTCCCCGCTGCGGGCGTGACGAATTGCGGCAGGAACACCATGAAAAAGACCAGCGCCTTGGGATTGAGCAAGCTGTTGAGCGTGGCCCGGATAAAGATCGAACGCAGTGACGCCAAAGGCACCTGGGTGCCGCTCGCCGCGGCCGGTCTGGATCTGACCGCCAGCCACCCCAGCCAGAGCAGATACAGCGCGCCCGCGCCACGAATCAAGTCGAACGCAGGCGCCCAGCTCATGATCAGCGCGCCCACCCCGACCGCTACCAGTAACGTCAGGATCATATCCGCCAGGGTGATACCTAGCGCCGCCGCCAGACCGGCACGCCAGCCATGCGTGATCCCATGGGTCATGACGAAGGCCATGTTCGGCCCCGGCACTGCCAACAGAATCACCACGGCACCGGCGAACACCCACAAGCTGGTCGCTTCAATCATCCTGATGTCTCCCGTTCAAGGCCTGCAACGGTAACTCAGTCGAGCGAAGAATCATCGGCACAGTGCAATGGAAGTTATGCGCAACAGTCATGTCCGACGCTCGGTATGAAGATCAATCCTCAGGCCGACTCGCAAAACCGGATGCGATTGCCGAACGGGTCCGTCACCGTCATCACCCTGCCCCAATCGAGTGTTTCGATCTCAGGTTTCATATAGGTGTAATCCTTGGCGGCCAACTCGTGCTGCAAGTCATCGATGCCGGTCATGGTCACGAAGGTATTCGCACCCGGACATGCATCGCCATGGTGTTCGCTCAGATGCAGCACCAGGCCGGCACGGGACACTTGCATGTATAACGGGAAATTCTCGCCAAAGCGGTGTTCCCAATCGACCTGAAAGCCAAGGAACTGCAGATAGAATTCCTTGGCTTTGGCCACATCGAAAATGCGCAGGATGGGCGCGGTCTGGGTGAACTTGATATGAGCTGAATCAGGCATTGGCGTCCTTGAAATCCCGAGCAGAAACAGTACGTTTCCATACGAGCGGCGACAATATCAGCACCCGAACGAGAAACGCTACCCGAGACTTATAAAAGGTCTCCAGTCACTGATGATTGAGTGCCACGTACCAGGAGTTATGTTCGGACATTCCATGCCCCCCCGCCAGCGACCGGGCGTCGATGGCGGCGGTGCACGCCTTATTGGCTCGTCACACTCTGCGCAGCCCCCTGGTCAGGCTGTTGCTTCGCCAGGTCGCCGAAGTCGCGCAAGCTCGACGGCTGGTACGGGTCGCCGATATAACGCGTGCGCGCCACGAACGCCGGGCTGACCAGGCTCTTGGAGCGATCGTGCTCGTCGAAGCTGAGGCCGGCCATGTCAGCCCAGGTATGGATCAGGCTCGAGCTGCTGTACGGTCGGTCGAGGGCACCCGCGAAATTCCAGTCGTGGGTCGCACGCCACTTCGGCGACGCCCAGGCCATGAAGGGGATGGTGTACATCGGCACCGTAGGTCGGCCTTCGTTACGCCCCAGGCTGTCGTGCTTGCCAGAGTCGTAGACGTCTTCGCCGTGGTCGGACAGGTACAGCAGGAAGCCGTTGGGGTCGGTGGCGCCGAACTGCTTGATGATGCTCGACACCACGAAGTCGTTGTACAGCACGGCATTGTCGTAGCTGTTGTAGGTCTTGACCTGGTCGTCGCTCAAGCCCGGCGGGGTGCCGTCGCGGCCGCTGAACCTGGCGAATTCCTGCGGGTAGCGGTAATCGTAATTGACGTGCGTACCCAGCAGGTGAATCACGATCAGCTTGCGCGGCGCCTTGTCGGCTAACACCTTGGCGAAGGGTTCCAGCACGTCGCCATCGTACTGCGCGGCGTTCTGGTTGCGGTTGTTGTTGAGATAGACCTGCTCGTCAGCTTGCTGCGAGAAGGTGGTGAGCATGGTGTTGCGCTTGGTCAGCGTCTGCTGGTTGGTGATCCACCAGGTCTTGTAGCCGGCCTGCTTCATCACGTCGACGATCGACGGCGTGGTGAGGAACAGATCCGGATGCTTCTCATCGGCGAAGGTCAGCACCTGTTGCAGCGCTTCGATGGTGTACGGGCGAGGACTGACGACGTTGGTGAAGACGCTGAGCTGATCTTTCATGCGATCCAGCTCGGGGTTGGTTTCACGCGGATAGCCATACAGGCTCATGTGGCCACGGTTGGTCGACTCGCCAATGATCAGCACCAGCGTGGCGGGCAGCCCGGCACCGCTGTCCACCAGATGGGTGAGCGGAGGCACTTTGGCATTGGCCTCTAGCATGGCTTCCATACCGCTCAATTGCTGACGGTAGTTGCGATAGCCGATCAGCAACTGCCATGGCACCGCGGGCTCGATGCGGTCTTCGAATTTCTGCCAGGCGTCGGCGAGAGTCGGCGTGCGAGGGATCTGCTTGGCGATCGGCAGCGCCACGAACAGGGCCAATAGCACCAGGCTGACGATCAGCGCTTTGGGCCGGGCCAGTTGCACTGGGCGCACTCGAGTCCACAGCAGCGCCGCACCGGCGGTATAGGCCAGGAATGCCGGGACCATCCACCAGACGAAATACTGGCTGAGGTACTCGCCAGCTTCGGCATCGTTGGATTCGAAAATGACGAAGATCACGCTTTGGGAAAATTCCTGCTGGTAGATCAGGAAGTAACCGAAACTCAGCAGCGAACACAGAAACAAAACGAACCCCAGCACGCCGGCAATCAGTTTTGCGCGTTTGGGGAACAGCAAGACCGGGATCAGCCACAGTGAACTCAGGAAAAACGCATCGCGAAAACCAGCGAAGCCGCTGGTGCCGTTGAGTTGGATCAACGCTTGGGTGACGCCGGAGAAGTACCAGAAAAACACGAAAAGCCACGCCAGGCCTTTCCAATCGAAGCGGCGCTTGGCGGGAGTCTTGGGGATATCGGTGGTCATCGGCTTTCCAAATACGACATTGACCGCACGCAGATAGTGGCGCAGTGCTATGCCGGGATTAAAACGGGTGCCGAAACCTAAGCCATCGAATGTGACATTTGTGTCAAAAAAGCTGATCAAAAATGTCACAAGCCCGCTATCTCTTGGATCAGAGACGTTGCGCGCTTTCAATAGGTGGGGGGATTGGGATGGATTCTTGCGGCTGGGGCCCCTTCAGCAACGGATCTCAACCATCCAAACACGGTCCGATGCCAAACGACCCTGCCATCTTGTTCAACAAGGAAGAGGTATGACAACATACAAGCTCACAATAAAAATCATAAAAGGATCCGCGTCATGCCCCGCCTCTCTCACCTCATCTCACCTCTGGTACTTGCCATGGCCCTGACTTCCGGCGCCGTTCACGCGCGCACATTCGTCTACGTTTCCAATGCCGCCGACGGCACCGTCTCGACCTTTCGCATGAACGAGCAGAGCGGTGAGCTGACCGCCGTGCAGACTGTAACCAGCGGCAAGAACGTCATGCCCATGACAGTCAGCCCGGATCGCCGTCATCTGTACGCCGCCGTGCGCTCCACGCCGTACAACGTGCAAAGCTATTCCATCGACACCCAGGACGGCCATCTGACCCTGCTCGCCACGACGCCAGTGGACGAGTCGCTGGCCTATATCTCGCTCGACAACACCGGCAAATCGCTGTTCGGGTCGTCGTACGACAACGACGTGCTGACCGTCAACCCCATCGTCAACGGCGTGGTCACCGGGCCCGCCACGCAGAGTCTCAAAACCGAGCAACACGCCCACTCCGTGCGCATCGACCACAGCAACCAATACCTGTATGTCGCGAACCTGGGTGGCCAACAGGTCTACCAGTACCGCTACGACGCAGCGAGCGGCAAAGTCACGGCCAACGACCCGGCCAAGGTCGCCTCCCCCCAAGGCATTGGCCCGCGGCACACCGAGCTGTCCCCGGACAACCGCTTTTTATACGTGCTGGGTGAACTGCACGACAGCGTCATCACCTACGCCCTGGATAGCAAAACCGGCCAACTTCACCAATTCGCCGTGACCGCCGGCCTGCCCGCCGACACCACGCTGGTACCTGGCGCGCCGCGCGGCCCGGACCGAGTCAAGACCCCAGGCATGCAGCCCCACGCCGACAACAGCAACGATATCTGGGCGGCAGATATCCACATCACCTCCGATGGCAATTTCCTCTACACCTCCGAACGGACCTCCAGCGTGCTGTCGCTGTTCAAGGTCAACAAGGCCAACGGCGCCCTCACCTTCGTCAAGACCTTCAAGACCGAAAAACAACCTCGCGGCTTTGGCATCACACCGGACAGCAAATTCCTCATCTGCAGCGGCGAGAAGTCCACCCAGGTGTCAGTTTTCGCCATCGATGGCCATAGCGGCGAACTGACCCTCAAATCCCAGGCCCCGGTGGGCAACGGCGCCAACTGGGTCTCCATCGTCAAACGCTAGGCTGCTGGACCGGTTGATGCCGCAATGACATTGACCGGTCATATTGGCTGAGCACACGACATTTCTGCCAATATGTAGTGACAATTATTTTTCACTACAAAAGTGATTGACGCCTTTCAAATGCACTTGCATGATGAGGCTGTCTCCCTGATCGGGAGCGCTGGCAAGGGGCAAGTGAAGGGGTTCGGCGAGCTGCCGAATCGTTTTGTGTGATGTGAACTGCCCACAAGGCAGCGTGATGAAGCTGAACCGGCATGACCGTCTGCAAGGGGCGCGCGGTGCTGGCGAGATGTTCTCATACTGCTCGGGCAGGCCCACGAAGGCCCTCCCCATCAGCATTCGAATCTCCGCCTGCCGCCCCGCACCGACATTTGTGTAGCGAGGCTGATTCGTCACTACTTCTCCTCCCCCTGACAACCCGCAGATGCGGCGAATGCTGTCGCAGACGTCGTGCAGCGCCGATCAACTGGCCAATTGGGTGCCATGTTTGAGCTCACCAACAGACAGATCAATGAGTGGTCAAAGGGGTTACAGATGAACCTGAACAATCAGCCTACCGTAGAACAACTCGCTCACCTTATTGCGCAGCAGCGTGACACCGTCGACTGCCATATCTTGTGGGTTTGCGAAGACGGCGATGTGCACATCGACCGCCTGGCCGACCACCCTGGTGAAAGCGAGTTCGAGCAAACCAGACCCAACATGCGCGCCCGGTTGAAGATGTATCGCCGCGGCCAGGGCTACCTGGGCAAAAAGGCCGCTGCGGATACCGAGTATGTCGGCCGCGTGCTGCAGACGCTGGAAGGCGTCTGGGGTGAGGTCAACGAAGTCAAAGTGGTTGATCGGTATTGCTGATCCCCAGGCCTATATGGCGTGGCACACTGTGCCGCATGACCTGCACCCCGACGAGCGATCGCCGGGGTGTTTTTTTGTCCGAGGATAGTTTCTACACTCCAGCGCCATTGCCGAGTCAAGTGCCGCCTCTGATGAGTCATCCGCTCCCCATTATCGAAGCACTGCGCGCTTCACAAACCGACGGCATCGCACGGGTCTGATGATCTGCACAGGCGAGCGCCGGCTCACCCCCGCCACAGCTTCACCACCCCACCCCCGCTCCCCAGCACCGGGTCACTGTTCGGAAACGGCAACTTGGCAATCTGCGCGATCTGCGCATCCGTCACGGGGTCACGATTGATATCGCCTTCCTGCCCCGGCGGGTAGGCGCCCACCACCATGAAGTCGTCGCTTGACCCAAGGTTGCAATGCCCGGTGCCAGCCGGCAGCAACAGCACATCACCCGCCTTGACCTCCACCACATGCCCATCAGGGCCGCCGAGCATGAGCCGCGCAGTGCCGGCGTATACCCCCAGCACCTCATGCCCATGGACGTGATAGTGATGATAGGTAAACACCCCATAGCGCCATTGCGGCGGCCAGCCGTTGGCCTTGAAGGTCTGCTCGAACTCGGCGGCCGGGTCACTGCCGGCCACCGCCATCGCGGCGGGATAGATCAGCACCGGCAATTGGGGGTTATTGGGAATGCCGCCATTGCGCTTGAGCATCAGTGTCTGCACGGCAGGTGCAGCCATAGCCTGCTTCATTGAAAGTCCTCCAGCGCCGAGCAAGCCCAGCGCAGTGAATGTGGTGAAGTGACGTCGGGCGATGGCCATGGTGCTCTCCGTAATACTGCGGGCGACAAGCTGAAACCGTTCTCAACGGTAATTCGATCTTGCTGATATCACAAGTTTCTTGCGGGGCGACCAACGGCAATTTCGCTTCAGAACAGTCCATCCAGAGGCCGCTCCGACCCGGATTCGCCAGCGATCTTGCAGTAGCCCGTCAGCTGCACGGTTGACGCGAGCGCGCGGCAAGCTAAGGTTGCAGTTGTCCGGACAACCGGATAACAAAAAAACAAGAGGACTTAAACCATGGGCGCCATCGAAATCAGTCCGCAACGCTACCGCGCCAGCTACGGCCGCTTCTTCGAAGAATTCACCGTCGGTGACGTCTATGAGCACCGCCCCGGCCGCACCCTGACCGAAGCGGACAACATCCACTTCTCCCTGCTGACCATGAACTTTCATCCCATGCACTGCGACGCCGCCTACGCCGCCAAAAGCGAATTCGGCCAGTTGCTGGTCAACAGTGGTCTGACCGTCGCGGTCGTGCTGGGCATGACCGTCAACGACGTCAGCGGCAAGGCCATCGCCAACCTCGGCTGGAAAGAGATCAACCTCACCGCCCCGGTATTTTGCGGCGACACCCTTTACGCCGAATCCGAAGTGCTGGAAAAACGCGAATCCAAATCCCGGCCCACCCAGGGCATCGTCACCGTCAAGACCCGCGCTTTCAAACAGGACGGCACCCCGGTGATGGACTTTATCCGCACCGCCCTGATCGCCCGAGTCGGCTTCGAAAACGGAGGCGAGAACAACCGCTGACCCCGACATCCAATAGCGATACCTCCGCCAAAAACAACAACTGGAGAGTGCTGTGATGACTTACGTGAGCTCAGGCGCGCGCCTCGATCGGCTGCCCTTGTCGCGCTTCCACTGGAAAATCCTCGGCCTGATCAGCGCCGGGGCCTGCATCGATGCCTATGACGTGTACATCGCCGGCGGTGTCAGCGCGGCGATGTTCAAGGACGGTTTTTCGACCCTGGCGCAGAACGCGCTGTTCGTCTCCGCCGGCTTCTTCGGCATGGTCATCGGTGCCGCGTTGGCCGGTTGGCTGGGCGATCACCTGGGCCGCCGCGCTTCCTATCAATTCAACCTGCTGCTGTTCGGCCTCGCCTCGCTGGCCGCCTGCTTCGCACCCAATATCGAAACGCTGATCGGCCTGCGCTTCATCATGGGCATCGGCCTGGGCGCCGAGCTGGTCATCGCCGCCGGCACCCTGAGCGAATTCATCCCGCCGCAGTTTCGCGGACGCTGGATCTCGTTACTGGCACTGATCGTCAACTCCGGCCTGGTGCTGGCCACCTCGATCGGCTACGTGGTGATCCCCAACCTGGGCTGGCGCTGGATGTTCGCCATTGCCGGCGTCGGCGCGGTGATCATCTGGGTGCTGCGCCACCGCATGCCCGAATCGCCGCGCTGGCTGGAATCCCAAGGGCGGCTGGAAGATGCCGAGCGCACGGTGAGCGATATCGAGGCACAGGTGATCGCCCAGCACGGCGCGATCGCCGATTGCCCGCGCACGCAAAACCTGGAAACCCCGAAAGCACCCTTCAGCGCCCTGTTCAGCCGCGCCATCCTGCCCCGCACCCTCACTGCGGCGATGACGGCGATTGCAGTCAACGTCGCCGTGTATGGCTTCGTCGCCTGGCTACCGACCTTCTTCGTCAGTGAAGGGCTGACGGTGGTCAAGTCGCTGGGCTTTACCACCCTGATGTCGTTCGGCGCGCCGGCCGGCGCTCTGCTCGGGCTGGCCATTGCCGACCGACTGGGCCGCGCTCGAGGCTTGGTGTTGTTCGCGGTCCTGGCCATCGTGCTGGGCATCATCTACCCGAACATGACCAGTGCAGTGGGCATCACCGGCGTCGGCTTCGCCCTGGTGACCTGCATCTACACCATCGTCACCTTCGGCCTGTTCGGCTACGTGCCGGAACTGTTCCCCACTCACCTGCGGCTGCGCGGTACCGGCACGGCGGGAGTCTGCGGACGGTTGGCATCGATGGCCACCTCGTACCTGGCGGTCATCCTGTTCGCCAAATTCGGCCTGATCGGCGTGTTGGCGATGGTCTCCAGCTGCCTGCTGTTGATGGCCCTGGCGATTCTGCTGCTGGGCGTCGACACCAACCAGAGCACGCTCGAAGACATCGCCCCCGGCGCTGACAGCAAACGCCTGCGCCGCACCCTGCACAGCACCGCCGGAGAAAGCCGATGAGCACCGCACAGTCCACCACCCTGGCCGAACAGCTCGGGGCCTTTGCGGCGCAACTGCGCCCTGACGATATTCCGGCTCAGGTGCGCGAACGCGCTTGCCACCTGATGCTCGACGCCACCGGCATCGCTTGCGCCTCAACCGGCTACGAATTCGCCCAGCGCACCCTCAATGCAGCGCGCGAGTTGGGTGAGGGTGACAGCGACGTGATCGCCATGGGTGCCAAGCTATCGTTGCGCGATGCGATCTTGCTCAACGGCGTACTGGTGCATGGCCTGGATTACGACGACACCCACGGCCGCGGCGTGATCCACGCCACGGCCAGTTGCTACCCGACGGCTCTAGGGGTGGCTGCCAAACTGAGCGTCAGCGGCGCGGACCTGTTGTGTGCCTACGTCGTGGGCATGGAGCTGGCTACGCGCATCGCCTCGGTGGCCAAAGGCGGCTTCCATCAAGTCGGCTTTCATCCCACCGGGCTGGTCGGTGCCTTCGCCTGCGCGGTGATCGCCGGCAAGCTGCAAGGCCAGAGCGCTGCGCAACTGGCCCACGCCCAAGGCATCGCCCTGAGCACCGCCTCCGGCAGCCTGGAGTTCCTCGAAGACGGTGCCTGGACCAAACGCCTGCACCCAGGCTGGGCCGGGGTCGCCGGCCTCACTGCAGCGACCTTGGCACGCCACGGCTTCATCGGCCCGAAAGCCACTTACGAGGGCCGCTTCGGGTTGTTCAACAGCCACCTGGGTGAACGCGCTGCGGAATGCGATTACAGCCTGGCCACCGCCGATCTGGGCGAGGTATGGGAGGTCACCCAGGTAGCGGTCAAGCCGCTGCCAGCCTGCCACTTCACCCACGCTTGCGCCGACGCCGCCATGCAGCTGCGCCAGCAAGGTGTGCGCAGCGAAGACGTGCACAGCATCGTCGCCCTGGTACCCAAGGAAACCGTCGGTATCGTCTGCGAGCCGGTGGCCAGCAAACGTCGGCCGAAAAACAGCTATGAGGCGCAGTTCAGCATTCCCTATGCCGTGGCCAGCGGCCTGCTGCGCGGGCGCTACGGCCTGGTCGAGCAAGAAGCCCAGGCGCTGACCGATCCCCAGGTGCTGGCGCTGGCCGACAAGGTCGAATACGCCATCGACCCGGCCTCGGGCTTTCCGCGTCATTACTCCGGCGAAGTGGTGGTGACCCTCAACGACGGCCGCGTGCTGCGTCACCGTGAAGCGATCAACCGCGGCAGCAGCGATCGGCCATTGAGCAATGCCGAGATCGTCGACAAATTCCGCGAGAACGCCGCCACCACCCAATCACCGCAACGCGTCGACGCCCTGCTCGATGCCGTCCTCCACCTCGAAGACCGCCCTGCCCGCGCCTGCTCCCAGGCACTGGCGGCCCGCGCTTGAACGCATAAGGAAACCACCATGAACGAATACGACGAACAGGAAAGCATGATCCTCGATGCCGTCGACCGCTTCCTTGAGGTCGAGGCCAAGCCCTATGTCCACGAGCTGGAAAAAAACGATATCTATCCCGAGGAGATGGTCGAGAAGATGAAAGCCATGGGCCTGTTCGGCTGCATCATCCCGCCCGAATATGGCGGCCTGGGCTTGTCGACCTCGACCTACGCAAAGATCGTCGAGCGCATCTCCTGCACCTGGATGTCGCTCTCGGGGATCATCAATTCGCACCTGATCGTGGCCAGCGCCATCCACCGCCACGGCACCGACTGGCAAAAGGAGTATTACCTGCCGCGCCTGGCCAGCGGCGAAATGCGCGCCGCCGTGGGCTTTACCGAGCCCGACACCGGCACCGACCTGCAGGCCATCCGCACCACTGCGCGACGCGAGGGCGACCACTACATCGTCAACGGCGCCAAGACCTGGATCACCAACAGCCTGCACGGCCATGTGGTGGCATTGCTGGTCAAGACCGACCCCACCGCCCAGCCGCGGCACAAGGGCATGAGCTGGCTGATCGCGGAAAAAGGGCCGGGCTTCAAGGTCGCGCGCAAGCTGGAGAAGCTCGGTTATAAAGGCATCGACACCTGCGAGCTGGTGTTCGAAGACTTCAAGGTACCGGTCAACTGCCTGATTGGCGGGGTTGAAGGGGTGGGCCTCAAGCAGGTGCTGTCGGGCCTGGAGCTGGGTCGCATCAATGTCGCCGCCCGCGGCGTCGGCGTGGCCCGCGCCGCCTTGCAGGAGGCGACCAGCTATGCGCAGATCCGCAAGACTTTCGGCAAGCCGATCTGCGAACACCAGGCCATCCAACTCAAGCTTGGCGAAATGGCCACCCGCGTAGAGGCCGCACGGCTGCTCACCGAGTCGGCCGCCAACGCCTATGACAAAGGCCTGCGCTGTGACATGGAAGCCGGCATGGCCAAGTACTTCGCCACCGAAGCGGCCCTGGAAAACGCCATTGAAGCCATGCGCATTCATGGCGGCTACGGCTACTCCAAGGAATACAACGTCGAGCGCCTGTACCGCGACGCACCGCTGCTGACCATCGGCGAAGGCACCAATGAAATGCAGCGCATCATCATTGCCCGTCAACTCATCGAGAGGAATCCGGTATGAGCCTGCCCCTTGCTGGCGTGCGCATCATCGCCGTCGAACAATACGGTGCCGGCCCCTTCGGCACCCAGCACCTGGCCGATCTCGGCGCCGAGGTGATCAAGGTCGAGAACCCGGTGGAAGGCGGTGAAGTCGGTCGTGCGGTCGGGCCGTATTTCTTCGAAGAAGGCGACAGCCATTTCTTCCAGTCCTTCAATCGCAACAAAAAAAGCGTGACCCTCAACCTCAAGGACCCGACCGACAAGGCCACTCTGATCGAACTGATCAAGACCGCCGACGCGCTCTACGACAACCTGCGCGGCGACCTGCCGGCCAAGCTCGGCCTGACCTATGCGGACCTGGCCGAGCACAATCCGAAACTGGTGTGCGCGCACCTGTCGGCCTATGGTCGCGAGGGTGAGCGCAAGGCCTGGCCCGGCTACGACTACCTGATGCAGGCCGAAGCCGGCTATTGCGCAATCACTGGGGAGCCCGGCGGCCCGCCGGCGCGCTTCGGCATCTCGATCATCGACATGATGACCGGCACCACTGCGGCTCTGGCCCTGCTGGCGGCCCTGGTGGGCGCGCGGGCTACCGGCATCGGCCGGGATATCGATGTAAGTCTGTATGACGTGGCCATGCACAACCTCAACTACCTGGGCACCTGGTACCTCAACGACGGCATCAAGACTGATCGGGCGCCGCGCTCCGCACACCCATCGCTGACCCCGAGCCAGATGTATCGGACTCAGGACGGCTGGATGTTCATCATGTGCAACAAGGAAAAGTTCTGGGGCATACTGGCGCAACTGATCGACCGTCCGGAGTGGGCCAGCGACCCGCGCTACTGCAACTTCAAAGCGCGCCTGGCGCACCGCGATCAGCTCACCGAGGAACTCGACGCCGTGCTGATGACCGCCACCACCGAGCAATGGCTCAAGCATTTCGCCGGGCAGGTCCCTGCCGCGCCGGTCAACGATGTCGGCCAGGCGTTGGACAATCCATTTGCCCGTGCCCAAGGCCTGATCGTCGAATCCCAGCACCCGGCGCGGGGTACCATCAAGACCCTTGCCTGCCCGATCCGCTGCCCTGGCGAGACCTTGCCCAGCCAGGCCGCGCCACGCCTGGGTGCGCATAATCAGAGCGTCTTGGGGCCGCTGCGCGCCGTGCCACCGCGCAAAGCCGCTGGAGTGATCTGAATGAGCCAGGATTCGCCTTCGCCACTGGGCGGCGGGCAGCCCCGCTACCTGCTGCTGGCGCAAGCCTTGATGGACGACATCAAGGCCGCACGCTACCCGCTGGACAGCCTGCTGCCCACCGAACACGAGCTGTGCCAGCAGTTCGGCGTCAGCCGTCATACCGTGCGCGAGGCGATCCGCAGACTCAGTGACCTGGGCCTGATTCACAAGCAGCACGGCATCGGCAGTCGGGTCAAAGCCGTCGAAGTCGCTGCACGCTATGTACAAGCCCATGCCGACATCGCTGACCTGCACCAGTACGTGCGCGATGTGCGCCTGGATATCCACGGCATCCACGATATCAGCGCCGACGCCGAACTGGCGCAGTGGCTGGAGTGTCAGCCCGGCCAGGAATGGCTCTGCGTCAGCGGCCTGCGTTTTCGCGAGGGCGACCAACTGCCACTGGCCTTCACCCATGCCTATATCGCCCGCGCCTACCGCAGCGTGGCGGAGGATCTGGGCGATGGGCGTGAACCCATCTACGCCTTGATCGAACGGCGCTTCGGCCTGCGCGTCACCGACGTGCGCCAGGACATCAGCGCCGTGCTGATCGATGCCGCCGATGCCCAGCGCCTGCAGGTGGCCGCTGGCTCGGCGGGGCTGCGGATCATCCGCCGCTACTACGGCCACAATCAGGAGTTGCTCGAAGTAGCAGTCAGCCTGCACCCCGGCGAGCGCTTCAGCTATTCCTTCAGCCAACAGCTCAAATGGCAGGGCGCGGCGTCCTGAAAGCGCCCGCCTGCTCTTTTTGACACACCACGGAGCCCACACCATGGCTGCTCGATCCTATCTGTTCGTCCCCGGCGACCGCCCGGAGCGCTTCGACAAGGCCTGTGCGGCCGGCGCTGATGTGGTGATCATCGACCTTGAAGACGCGGTCAGCCCAGAAGGCAAAGACGCCGCCCGCGACGCTATCGGCCAATGGCTGCGCGCAGGGGGCCGTGCTTGGGTACGCCTGAACGGCAGCGATACCGCGTGGTACGAAGATGACTGTGCCTTGCTCGACTGCCCCGGACTGCTGGGCGTATCACTGCCCAAAGCGGAAAGCGCCACGCAGCTGGCTGCACTGGCTGCGCGGCTACCGGGCAAACTAGGCATCCTGCCGATCGTCGAAACCGCCCGCGGGATCTGGAACGTCGCCGAGTTGGCGCAAGCCCCGAAGGTACTGCGCCTGGCGTTCGGCTCGGTGGATTTTCAGGTCGATACCGGAATCGTCGGCGACGATCAGGAGCTGCTGTTCGCCCGCTCGCAACTGGTGATCGCCTCGGCCATGGCGCGGATTGAGGCGCCAGTGGATGGCGTGACGGTCGATCTGAGCGACGCCACCCTGCTCGCGCATGAAGTGGAGCGCGCGCGCCTGCAAGGCTTCGGCGCCAAACTGTGCGTGCACCCCAAGCAGGTGCAGGCCATCAACGACGGCCTGCGCCCCCATGCCAGTGAAGTGCAGTGGGCGCGCTCGGTGCTGGACGTTGTGGACGCCAGCCAGGGTGTCGGGGCGCTGAGCCTAAACGGCAAGCTCATCGACCTGCCGGTGATCCTGCGCGCCAGACGCATACTCGAGTCGGCGTGAACCGACGCGGGGTTCACTTGCTCTCGCGGCTTTCCTTGTGGATCAGATACATCACATAGCCAAAGGAGCCCAGGGTCCCCGCGACAATGATCAACATGATCAGACCGTCCATCTTGCACCTCCACACCGTTGAATTCGGATGACAGCGCTATGGTGCGCCGCCGCTGATTTTCATAACAGCGGCAGATAGACGATAAAAAAGCGGATCAGATGGCGCAAAGATTCAGATCGACGACACCTGCGCCTCGACCAGCACCCGTTGCGCCCAGGCACCGAAAATCAACCCGATCGCCGACCACAGCACCGCCTGGATGCCCAAGGACGCCACGCGGAAATCCCACAGCTGCTCCGCCGAGAAATGCTCGGGTACGACATTGACCGGCGGAAACAACGCACCCGCACAGGCGACGATGATGATGTACAGCAGCGCCGTCATCGTCACCCCGCCCCACAGGCCGTATCGCGCGATAAATCCCCAGGCGCTGCGCACGGCAATGGCCATGGCTGCGACCGACACCAGCAGCATGAGGAAGAACAGCTCGGTGCGCTGACCGAGGGAATCCGGATCGCCCACCGAAGGCGGGTTGGCCGGGTATTTGAGGTCCGGCACCAGGATCACCGCAACGAACGCGACCAGCGCCAGCAGTGCCGACAGCCCCCGCGGCCCGATCGGCCCGACGCGATTCAAGGCGCAGGCGAACACCAGCGCGAACAGGCCGCCGAGTGCCGTGCCATAGACCACCACACCGCTGAACAGGCCATAGGATGCCTGCATCTGGCGGCTGACCAAGGCGGGTTCATCGGTGTCGTCACTGTGCATGTGCACCACGCTTTGCTCGAACGCGATGCCACTGTCGACCTGCGGCTCGCCGAACACCTTGGCGAAACCAAACGCCAGCACACTGGCGAGCAGACCAACGAACAGCCCCCTGACGAGTAAACGTCCAACCATTGAAAAACGCCTCGTGTCAGTGGCAACCAGGCCCAGCCGCTGACGACCATCGATGACGACGGGAAGAACAACGGCTGAGCGGAATTGGGCGGAGTCTAACGGCAAAATCGCGAAGCGCCTCTGGCGATCCGCGATTCTGAGTTTGTTTTCATGCAGCTACCGCGGCTACCGCGCGGGGTGTGCGGTGCCTGCACGCGAGCATCCCGGACATCACAGCGCCCGAGTCACCAGATCGCCAAAAGCCGCGACCGGCGCCTGCAGATTGCCGAGCAGGCGCGGTTGCACCAGCCACAGGTCCATCACCGGCTTGAAATCCTTGACCACCATCGCCGCCAGACGCTCGCGATGCACGCTGCGCTCCAGCAAGGGCCGCGGCACCAGGCCCAGGCCCATGCCGTCGGCTACCAAGCCCAACTGCAACTCGGTGCCGAAGGTTTCGAGGTTGACCTTGAGGCTCAGGCCCATGTCCCCCAATGTGCGCTGCAGCCCGGCGCGAAAACCGCAACCGTCGGGGTTGAGCACCCAGCCCTGGGCATAGCAGTCGGCGAGCTTGATCGGCTTTTTCGGCAACTGCGCCGCGGCGCACACCACCACCAGCTCCAGCTTGCCCAGCGACTGGCCGACGATGTTTTCAGGGAACACCTTGCCAGCCGGGAACAACACTGCGGCGGCATCCAGTTCGCCATTGGCGATCTTGTCGATCAACTGGCTGCCCCAACCGGTGGCCACCCTTGGCTGCAATTCGGGGTAGACCTGGCGCAACTGCTTGAGCGCATCGAGCAACACCGCATCGCCCAGGGTCTGCGGCACCCCCAGGCGCAGCAAGCCGGACGGGGGAGTATCACTGGCCACCAGCTCGCTGAGGGCATCCATCTCGCGCAGGATCGCCAGGCACTTCTGGTAGACCTGATGGCCCATCACCGTCGGCTTGAGCGGTTTGGTATTGCGGTCGAACAACTCCACACCCAGCGCTTGCTCGAAGTTCTGCACGCGGCGCGTGATGGCCGGCTGGGTCAGCGCCAGCGACTGCGCCGCGACACTGATCGACTGGCAACGAATTACCGCCACGAAGGCGTCTATGTCATCGATTTTCATTCGGTCTGCACATGAAAAAGCCAAAGGAAATATCCTCTAAGCATAATCCTTGTCCAGGCTCCTGACTACCTGCCGTGGCGGCTCGCACATCGTCGTTCGGCCGGCTCAACGCCGGGAACGACGCTGCCCCCAGCCCAGAGCGACGTAATCCAGCAGCAGGGCCAGCAGCAGCGCACCCCCGGCTATACCGAACAGCAGTTGATAATGACCGCCGGTGCCGTTGAAGATTAGCGAGTAGAGCAAACCGGCCAACGCCTGGAAGCTCGCGAACGCCACCGTCGCCTTGCTCCACGCCACTTGCTGAGCATGAGCGCTGTGCTTGAGTTCATGCACCCGCGCCAAGGCCAGCGGCACGATCCCAGGCGGGAACGAACCGATCACCAGCGCCAGCGCGCACAACAGCAAGGGTTGCTGGCTGACGCCCAACAGCCCCACCGCCACTGCCTGTACGACCAAGGCCCAGCGAATGCCGCGCCGCGCGCCCAGGCGATCCGCCAACAGGCCGTAGACCATCGGCCCCAGAATCGCGCCGATGCCGTACATCACCCACACCAGCGCTGCGACATGCGCGCCCTGACCAAGACCACGAGCGACGTAGTCCACCAGAAACACCATGGCCGGCACCAACCCGCTGGCCATCAGCGCGTACTGTGAGAACAGCAGGCGCAAGCCGCCGCCACTGGTATCGCTCGGCTTGTCCGGCTGCCCCGCAGATGTCGCCGCCGGGTTGGCCACCGTGGCGGCGGGCCAGGCAAACCAGCTCGCCGCCGTCAACACGCCCGCCACCAGGGCCAGGCCTATCCAGGTATCGCGCAAACCCCAGTGCAGCAAGGCCGGCACCAGCGTACCGGAACCGGCGATACCCAAACCGATGCCGACGAAGATCGCGCCACTGGCCAGCCCGCGACGGGCGACCGGTACATGGGGCAACACGGTGGACGCCACCAGGACCATGATCGCGCCGCCCGCGATGCCCGACAGCAACCGCCAGACGAAGAACCAGGCGAACGACAACGGCCAGGCACAGGCCAGAAACGACAGGCTTGCCACCACCAGCATCAGGCGCAACGTGTGTGGGTTGCCGATGCGCTTGCCCAACGGATGACCGAGCAAGGCGCCAATCAGATACCCCGCCAGATTGGCTGCACCGAGGTAGACCACGTCGGCCTGGGCAAACCAATGGGCTTCGATCAGTTGCGGAATCAACGGCGTGTAGGCGAACCGCGCCAGACCGATACTGACCAAGCTGGCGCACAGGCCGGCGAAGATATGCAGCCACACGCTATGGCGCGATTGCGGCGTGGCCGCGGCATAAGTGGACATGAGGAGGCTTCCTTGATGAGTAATGCGGTGATTCTAGGGGGAGCGCCTGCACCGCAGAAATCAACCGCACTGATAGCGATCATCGGCAGGGAGGCCGGCATCGATACGGATAAAAAGCGGCGGCGCTGGCCAGGGAGGAGACCGCTGCGCCGCCGAAAAGGGAGGAACACATGCACGAACTGGATTTGCATCTGCCTCCAGGATGACGGATTGCTCCAGCGGGGGTATTGCACCCCTGTGCTGAAAATAGCGCCGCCGTGCTGCCGGTAATGGAATGGTTCCCTGATTCGAGCGGCCATTGGCTCTTGGTTGTGGGGCCATTGGCCGGTAACTTGGCCTTTGAACAGCGTTGGGCCGAAAGGCCTCTTCGCGAGCAAGCTTTGCTCCCACAGATGTAAACCGCCCCTGAGTCGTACGCCTGTGGGAGCAAAGCTTGCTCGCGAAGAGGCCAGCCGAAGCGACCTGTAAACCCTGCTTGCCTTTGCTCAAGGAACGCCCCATGACCACCCGCCTCAACGCCTTCGACCAACCCATCGGCCCCGACGTTGCGGATTGGACGCCACGCCAGCGCCCACCGCGCCAGGTCCTGCAGGGCCGCACTTGCCGGCTCGAACCGCTGAATGTCGAAGCCCATGGCGATTCACTCTATGCCGCCTACTGCGCGCAGACCGATGGCAGCGACTGGACTTACCTGTTCGTCGGCCCCTTCCCCGACGCCGCCAGCTATCGCACTTACCTCGAAGGCGCCGCCGCCAGCGCCGATCCGCAGCACTGGGCCGTGGTCGACCAAGCCAGTGGCAGCGCCGTGGGCACACTGTCGCTGATGCGCATTGACCCCGTGCATGGCGCCATCGAAGTCGGCAACGTGACTTTTTCGCCGCTGATGAAACGCACCCCGGTATCCACCGAAGCCCAGTTCCTGTTGATGCACTTTGTGTTCGAAACCCTCGGCTACCGCCGCTATGAATGGAAGTGCGACGCCCTCAACGCGCCCTCGCGCCAAGCCGCGTTGCGACTGGGCTTCAGCTTCGAGGGCATTTTCCGCCAGGCCGTCATCTACAAGGGCCGCAGCCGCGATACCGCGTGGTTTTCGATCATCGACAGCGAATGGCCAGCCCGCCGTGCCGCCTTCGAGCGCTGGCTCGCACCGGAAAACTTCGACGCCAGCGGCCAGCAGCGCAGCAGACTTGCGCAATCCTGAATAACGACGATGCTGTTGTGGGAGCGGGTTCTACCCGCGAAGGTGCCGCTGACGACCACACAGAACACCCTTCGCGGGCGCAATCCGCTCCCATACCGCAATCCCTTTTCCTGGAAGAAGAGAGTATCGATTTGAAATTGGCAAACCCCACCCGGACGCTGATCGCATCGTTGTTGATCGTGAGTTGGACCTCGGTGCAAGCCGCCTCGGTAGCACCGGTCGCCGCCGAACACGGCATGGTCGTCACCGCCCAGCACCTGGCCACCGAAGTCGGCGTCGATGTCCTCAAGCACGGCGGCAACGCCGTCGATGCCGCCGTCGCCGTGGCCTATGCACTGGCGGTGGTCTACCCCGCCGCGGGCAATATTGGTGGCGGCGGCTTCATGACCCTGCAACTGGCGGACGGCCGCAAGACCTTTATCGACTTTCGCGAAAAAGCCCCGCTGGCAGCCACCGCCAACATGTACCTGGACAAGGACGGCAAGGTCATCCCCGGCCTGAGCACCGACGGCCACCTGGCGGTCGGCGTGCCGGGCACCGTGTCAGGCATGGAATATGTGCTGCACAAATACGGCACCCAGCCACGGGCCAAACTTATCGCCCCGGCCATCGCCTATGCCGAAAAAGGCTTCGTCCTCGATCAGGGTGACGTCGACATGCTGGGCACCACCACTGCCGACTTTCGCAAGGACAGCAAAGACCTTGCGCCGATTTTCCTGAACCACGGCGAGCCGTTCAAGGTGGGCGAAAAACTGGTGCAGAAGGACCTCGCCAAGACCCTGCGCAGCATCTCCAGCAACGGCGCCGACGGTTTCTATAAAGGGTGGGTGGCCAAGGCCCTGGTGGACTCGAGCAAGGCCGGCGACGGCATCATCACCCAGGCCGATCTGGACAAGTATCGTACCCGCGAGCTGCCACCGGTGGAGTGCGACTACCGTGGTTATCACATCGTCTCGGCGCCGCCACCGAGCTCAGGCGGCGTAGTGATCTGCGAAATCATGAACATCCTCGAAGGCTACCCGATGACCGACCTGGGCTATCACTCGGCCCAAGGCATGCACTACCAGATCGAAGCCATGCGCCACGCCTACGTGGACCGCAACAGCTACCTGGGCGACCCGGATTTCGTCAAGAACCCCGTAGCCCATCTGCTCGACAAAAACTACGCCGCCAGCCTGCGCGCCGCCATCGTGCCGAACAAGGCCGGTGTCTCCGCCGAGCTCAAGCCCGGCGTCGCCCCGCACGAAGGCAGCAACACCACCCATTACTCCATCGTCGATAAATGGGGCAACGCCGTGGGGGTCACCTACACGCTCAATAACTGGTTCGGCGCGCGGGTGATGGCGAGCAGCACGGGGGTCATCCTCAACGACGAGATGGACGATTTCACGGTCAAGGTCGGCGTGCCGAACATGTTCGGCCTGGTGCAGGGCGAGGCCAACGCCATCGCCCCGTACAAGACGCCGCTATCGTCCATGAGCCCGACCATCGTCACCAAGGATGGCAAGCCGCTGATGGTGGTCGGCACGCCGGGGGGCAGCCGGATCATCACCGCGACCCTGCTGACCATGCTCAACGTGATCGACTACGGCATGACCATTCAGGAAGCCGTGGATGCGCCGCGCTTCCACCAGCAATGGATGCCGGAAACCACCAACCTGGAGCCGTTCACGGTCAGCGCCGATACGCGCAAGATCCTTGAAAGCTGGGGCCACAAGTTCACCGGCGCACAACCGGCCAACCATGTGGCAGCGATACTGGTAGGGGCACCCGCGCTAGGCGCCAAGCCGGTGGGCGATAACAGGTTCTATGGCGCCAATGACCCACGGCGCAATACGGGCGAGGCGTTGGGGTACTGATCGGATTTTTTGCGCCAGCCAATCCGGCTCCTTGGCCGACGAACGCGCACCCTTGCACCCACAGGTACGCAACTGTTGATACTGTGGGAGCAAGGGTGCGCGTTCGGCGGCGAAGAGGCCCGCAAGCCAAAGAGCGAATCAATCCCCGTAATCAATCCTCAGCGGTCATAGCGCCAGCAGCAGTGCCCGCCCCCATGCCCGTGGTCCGGAAAGATGATGCAGCCACTCAGGCTGCTGAGCATCATCACGGTGGCCAGCATCAGTGCAAATCGACGGTACATGGTAATTCCTCATGGCAGTAATGACGGTGCAGCCCATCAACGTATCGGGCTACACACATTCAACGCCGCTCCCCGGCAAAATCCGTCGGTGCAAAAATAATTATTTTTTCGCGACGGATTGCGCCAGCCTTATGCGTTCAACTCAGCAGCTACGTTCACTGTGAACGCTGCATGAGGAGATGTCATGAGCCTTCTGGCCAAGTTGCGATACGCCCTGATCATTCCCGTGGCCGCCTCCGCGCTGGCAAGCGCGTTGGCAAGTGCACCGGTCCTGGCCCGCGAATATATGCAGCAACCTCCGCCGCCACCGATGCGTGAAGAGCGGGCGCCGATGGATCGCCAAGGCTATGCCTGGGATCGGGGCCACTGGAAGTGGGACGGCCATGCATATTTCTGGTTCCCCGGTCATTGGCAAGAGATGCGCGGCCCGGGTCGTTGGGAACCAGGACATTGGGAAGCACGCGGCCCGCAGTGGTTCTGGGTTGAAGGGCACTGGTTGCGCTGAGAGCCCTGGCACTGAGCGATCACGTGCCGAGCACCCTGGCGATGAACCATTTTGCGCGTTGTTGTCTGTATCGAGGGAGACACACAGAGCGTCTCCCTCCCGCATCTGTGATGCGAGGCTGCCGATCCAGTCAACCGCCCGAGAAACACCCTTTGAACGAACCTGATCCGGACGTCGAGTTGCTGGCCCGTATCGGCCACAACGAACCGGCCGCCATCGAGGAGATGGTCCAGCGCAAGTTGCCCCGCCTGCTTGCGCTGGCCAGCCGCCTGTTGGGCGATGCCGAGGAAGCCAAGGATGTCGCTCAGGAGAGCTTTGTACGAATCTGGAAGCACGCTGCGCATTGGCGGGCCGGCCAGGCACGCTTCGACACCTGGCTGCATCGGGTGACGTTGAACCTGTGCCACGACCGTTTGCGGCGACGCAAGGCGCAGCCACTGGCTGATGAGGACGATACCCGCGAACTGGCCGACACCGCGCCGCGCCCGGACGAACAACTGGAGGCTGCCGCGCAGAGCCACCAGGTCGCCGACGCACTGGCGGCCCTGCCCGACCGTCAGCGTGAGGCCATTGTGTTGCAGTACTATCAGGGGCTATCGAATATCGAAGCGGCAGCGCTGATGAACATCAGCGTCGAAGCGCTGGAAAGCCTGTTGTCACGGGCACGCCGCACGCTGCGCAACACTCTGGCCGCTTACCACGGCGACGCCCGACCAGGAGGGGGACAACGATGACACCGCACCGATTTAGCGAGTTGGCCGAGGCCTATGGCGGTGATCTGCGACGTTGGCCCAGTGCCGAGCGCGACGCTGCGCAAGCGCTGTTGGCGAGCGACGACGGCGCGCTGAACGCGATACTGCGCCAGGCCAGCTGGCTGGACGGGCAGCTCGATCGCCATCCATCGCCAGCCGTGTCGCCACACCTGGTGCACCGGATCGTTGCCGATGCCACGCGAGCGCCTTCCTTCTGGGCTCGATCGTTTTCCTGGCTGTTCGGCGCCAGCTTCGTCGGCGTTGGCCTGGCCGGTGTAGCCGCCGGCATCCTGGTGGCCTCCTTGACCTTGCCGCTGGCGGTGGAACATGAAGCCTTGCCCAATGTATTCGACTCAGGCGATGGCGACGTCGTGCTCAACCTGGATGCTGCCGAGGAAACCCCGCAATGACGGCCCGTCGACGTTTTACCCCGCTGCTCGCGGCATCCTTGCTGCTCAATGTTTTTTTGCTCGGCAGTATCGGCGGTGGCCTGTACCACTGGCGCAATCAGCAAGCAGTGCTCGAGCCGGACCATGCTCATGGCTTGCGCCAGGCCCTGGCCCAACTCCCCGAAGCCCGGCGCCACGAGTTGCGCCTGGCCCTACGCCAGAGCCGCAGCGACAATCAGAATCTTTTGGCCGCTCGCCGCGAGGCACGACAGGCGGTGGTCCAACGCTTGCGTGAGCCACGCCTGGACCGCGAGGCCCTGGACCGCGACCTGAGCAAGGCCCGCGAAGCCGACGGCGCCTTGCGCGCACAGGTCGACACGCTGCTGGCTGACTTCGCCGGCAACCTCGCGCCGGACGAACGACAGACCCTGGCGCAATCGGTGTACTCGCGGGATGAGTGAAACCTGGGATATCGGGGCTGAATGTTCCGCCCTTTTCGCGGGCAAGCCTTGCTCCTACAGTGGAAGCAGAGCCTAAGCAGTACACCTGTGGGAGCAAGGTTGCACGTTCGGCGGCGAAGAGGCCCGCAAGATTTGTACGGATACCGACGGAATTCCCCAACAGCCGCGTTTAACTCCCGTACACCGCGCTAAAGAGTGCCGGTGACTGTCCACAAGGATCTGCCATGAAGCCGATTTTCCGTGCCACCCTCGCTGCTACCCTGATTGCTGCCTCGCTGGCAGGCTGTGTCGTCGAGCAACCCCGCCCCCACCGTCCGCCACCGCCACCGGTTGAAGTCGTGCCGGTCATGCCCGCGCCGGGCCTGCATTGGGTCCCCGGACACTACCGTGAAGGCGAGCGCGACTGGATCTGGGTACCGGGCCACTGGCGCGAGCGCTAGACCGGTGCCGTGACAACCGGGCGCTATGGCGCCTGGTTCGATCTGGACGCATTCTGCAGGACAACATCGGCGACCCTGTGCCAAATGCGACGCAATCTAACTGAACGCGCCAACAGACTAGGCACTGTCACACGAGTCCCCCATAGTAGAGCGCTAACCCGTGCCCGGAGGTCAATCCGGGCGCGGGCGCTTTATGGAAATGATGGTCACATCCATTTTTCAGGGAACTCTCGAATGCATAAAATCAAGTCATTGCTTGCTGCAATTTCGCTGTGCTCTCCCCTGCTCGCCGCGCCCCTGGTGGCCCAGGCAGCCGACCCGCAAAGCTGTGAAACCGTGCGTTTGTCCAACGTCGGCTGGACCGACATTTCGGTCACCACCGCCAGCACCGCCGCCGTGCTCGAGGCCTTGGGCTACAAGACCACCACGACCTTGCTGGCCGCCTCGGTAACGTTCAAGTCGATGCAAGACGGCAAGATCGACTTCTTCCTCGGCAACTGGATGCCCTCAGGCGTCGATGTGATCGCCCCCTACCTGAAAGCCGGCACCGTCAGTACCGTACGCGTCAACCTGCAGGGCGCCAAATACACCCTCGCCGTGCCCGACTACGTGTATGACGCCGGCGTGCACAGTTTTGCCGACATCGCCAAGCACAAGAAGGAATTTCGCGGCGAGATCTACGGCATCCAGCCCGGTGGCGGCGGCAACAAGCTGATTCAAGGCCTGATCGACGGCAACAAGTTCGATCTGGGCAGCTTCAAGATGGTGCAGTCCAGCGAAGCCGGCATGCTTTCCCAAGTCGATCGCGCCACCAAGCGTAAGGACTGGATCGTGTTCCTGGGCTGGGAACCGCATCCCATGAACACCCACTACAAGATGAAATACCTCGAGGGTGGCGATGATTCCTTCGGCCCCAACTATGGCGGTGCCACCGTCGAAACCATCGAGCGCAAAGGCTATTCGGCTTCCTGCCCCAACGTCGGCAAACTGCTGACCAACCTCGAATTCAGCCTGCCGATGGAAAACGAGCTGATGGACAAGGTCCTGACCGACAAGAAGAGCCCCGAAGTCGCCGCCCGCGAGTGGATCAAGGCCAATCCGCAGATCCTCGACAAATGGCTGGCCGGGGTGACCACCCTGGATGGCCGGCCAGGCCTGGATATCGCCAAGGCCGCGCTGAGCAAATAAGCCTCCCCCGACCCCGGCACCCTGCGGGGGTCAGATGCAGTGCCGTCCTGATGACCGGTCGGCACTGCGATCGAACGTCTTGCGCAGCGCCACCTCACATGCTTATGCGCCCAATTCCGGGCCCAAGCGAGGTGACCATGAAAATCGAAGGCAACGATAGCCAACTCCGCGCGACAGACGACTCCCGCGCACCGGGCAACGTGCAGCTCGAGCCCGAAGAACTGCGAAGCATCCACGAACTGTTCGGCGGCGATGAAGAGATCCCACACGAAGACGACGAGACCGCCGCCGACCCCGAGTTGAGCCACGAGCAGGTCAAAACCCACACCGACAACGCGCTAGAGGACGAAACCAACAGCTCGCTGTATCAAGGCCAGCATCTGCCCAAATAGCCAAAGGCAGGCCGCCTCGCGGCCCTGGCCTTACAACGCTCGCGGCGTCAGCCCGGCGTTGGCAACCGGTGCCGGCGTCGGCACCGTGCGTGGCTCTTTAAGCAGCAGCCAATACGCCAGTGCCGAGCAGGCCGCCACTACCGCGCTGATCACGAAGGCCGATGAAAACGAGCCGCTCTGCTGCACGCTGAAACCCGTCAGGATCGGCGCGATCGAACCGGCCAGGTAGCCGCCGAAATTCTGGATCGAGCCGAACGAGGCGACACGCTCCGAAGGCACGATGGTGTTGACGATCATCCATGCCGTGGCGCTGGAGATGTTGATGAAAAACATCGTCAGGCACAGCAGCACCACACAGGCCACGACATTGGCGACGAAGGCCACGATCAAGGTGAAGAACGCCGCCGCTACCAGGCCGAGGATGACCATCAGCTTGCGGCTGGCCAGCACCTTCATACCGCGCTTGACCAGCCAGTCGCAGGCCTTGCCGGCGAACACCGTGCCGATGGCGCCGAACAGGTAGGCCAGCGACACCACCCAGGCGGTGCGATACAGGTCCAGACCATGCTCGCGCTCGAAATAACCCGGCATCCAGGTCAGGTGCAGCCAGATCATATAGATCACCCCCATGAAGCCCAGAAAAGCCCCCCAGGTATTGCGATCCTTGAACACTGTGGTCCAGGGGATCCGTGGCCGCTTGCTGCGCTGCATCGGTTGCGGCTCGGCGCGCCCGGTGTCGGCCATGTACTGCGCCTTGCTCTTGTAGAAGGCGAACCAGCACAGCGCCAGAACAATACCGATGGCACCGGTGAGGATGAACATCCCGCGCCAGCCCAGATGCACCATGAACAACGTCAACAGCGGGGGGGCCAAGCACGGGCCCATGCACGTCGAGGACCACACCCAGCCCGTGGCGGTGCCGCGCTCCTGAGTATCGAACCACTCCGACAGCGCCTTTGCCGCCGACGGAAACACCGGCGCTTCGCCAATCCCCAGCAGCACGCGCATGCCCAGCAACTGCCCGTAGCCACTGAACAGCCCGAACGCCGCTTGCGCCAGCGACCACAGAATCAGCGAGCCCCCAAGGGCCAGCTTGCTGCCCAGCCGATCGATCAGTGCCCCCAGCGGCAGCTGCGAAAACGCATAGGCCAGGGAAAACGCCGACAGCAGAAAGCCCATTTGCGTCGGGCTGATCAGCAGGTCTTTCTGGATGGAGGTATTGGCGATGGACAGTGCGCTACGGTCGAGGTAGTTCACCACACCGATCATGAAGAGGAAGACGATCGTCATCGTCTGGAAGCTTTTTATTGTTTTCATAAGCGCCTCTGCTGAGCGTTCGATGCCCGGACTCGAACGGTCGGGCACCGGTCACTCTAGAGAGGGCCGTCAGGATTGCCCAATGACATACCCGCATCGATCGATAACCTGGAGTTATCATCGCTGCGCCATCTCTCATCGGCGGCAGCCCTTGCCACAGGGATCTCCTCGGTCGTGGCGTCAACGCTGAACGATAACCAGCCGTTATCAACCATTAAGCATTTCTCATTGGAGATTATCGAACACCCGCACTAGGGTTCATACCGTCACGCCCTTCAAACCAATAACAACAGGGAAACCCCCAGCCCATGAGCCTCGAGCATAAACGCGTCCTCATCACCGCTGCCGCCCAAGGCATCGGCCGGGCATCGGTGCTGGCGTTCCAGCAGGCCGGCGCCCAGGTGATTGCCACCGACCTGCACATCGACAGCCTTCGCGACCTGCCTGGCATCCAGGCCCTGACCCTGGATGTGACCCAACCTGCAGCGATCGAATCGGTGCGCGAACAGATCGGCGACATCGACGTACTGTTCAACTGCGCGGGCTATGTGCACAGCGGGGCCTTGCTCGATTGCGACGAGCAAGGCTGGCAGTTTTCCTTCGACCTCAACGTCACCGCCATGTACCGCATGATCCGCGCCTTCCTGCCGGGAATGCTGGCAGCCGGCAGCGGCAGCATCGTCAACATGGCGTCGGTGGCCTCCAGCGTCAAAGGCGTGCCCAACCGTTTTGCCTACTCGGCCAGCAAGGCGGCGGTGATCGGCCTGACCAAATCAGTGGCTACCGACTACGTCGCACAGGGCATTCGCTGCAACGCGATCTGCCCCGGCACCGTCGATTCGCCCTCCTTGCGCCAACGTATCGCCACCCAGGCAAAAGCCGAAGGGCGCAGCGAAGACGAGGTGTACCGGGCCTTCGTCGCGCGCCAACCCATGGGCCGCATCGGCACTCCGGAAGAAATCGCTCGACTGGCGCTCTACCTTGCCGACGATGCCAATGCCTACACTACTGGCGGCGTGCACGTCATCGACGGCGGCATGAGCGTCTGACATCTGCTTTGCAACTCCTCTCGTATAGGGAACCCTCTGAATGAAACTGCTGCGTTACGGAAACAAAGGCCAGGAAAAACCCGGCTTGCTCGACAGCCAGGGGCAGATCCGCGATCTGTCCGCCCATGTCAGCGACATCGCCGGCTCCGCCCTCGACCCTGCCAGCCTGGCCACCCTCGCCCGCCTCGACCCAACCAGCCTGCCGCTGGTCACTGGCTCGCCGCGCATCGGCGCCTGCGTGGGGCAGGTCGGCAAATTCATCTGCATCGGCCTCAACTACGCCGACCATGCCGCCGAATCGGGCATGGCGGTGCCCAGCGAGCCGGTGATCTTCAACAAGTGGACCAGCGCCATCAACGGCCCCAACGACGACGTGCAGATCCCCCGCGATTCGAAAAAGACCGACTGGGAAGTCGAACTCGGCGTAGTGATCGGCAAGGGCGGACGCTATATCGACGAGGCCAACGCCCTGGAGCACGTGGCCGGCTACTGTGTGATCAACGATGTATCCGAGCGCGAGTGGCAGCTGGAGCGCGGCGGCACCTGGGACAAGGGCAAGGGCTTCGACACCTTCGGGCCGCTGGGGCCCTGGCTGGTGACCCGCGATGAAATCGCCGATCCGCATCAGCTCAATCTGTGGCTGGAAGTCGACGGCCATCGTTACCAGGACGGCAACACCCGCACCCTGGTGTTCCAGATCCCGGCACTGATCGCCTACCTGAGCCGCTGCATGTCGCTGCAGCCCGGCGATGTCATTTCCACCGGCACGCCACCGGGCGTGGGCATGGGCGTCAAACCCAACGCGGTGTACCTGCGCCCCGGCCAGGAAATTCGCCTGGGTATCGAGGGCCTGGGCGAGCAGCGTCAGCGTACCGTGCAAGCGGATTGACCGCTGCGCCAATGCCAGTCGAGCGCCGTGTGGCGCTCGACCACCAGACGACAATAATAAGGAAACCCCATGCGCATCCTGATCACCGGTGGCACCGGCTTCATCGGCAAGCAACTGGCCCAGCGCCTGCTCGATGCCGGGCAATTGAGCCTCGACGAGCAACCCGCACACACCATCGAGCGTATCGTGCTGTTCGACGCCTTCGCGGGTGAAGGTGTGCCCAGCGATCCGCGTATCGAGTTAGTGACCGGCGACATCAGCGACGCCGCCACGCTGGCCCAGGTCTGCGAGGGCGTCGATCTGGTCTGGCATCTGGCCGCCGTCGTGAGCTCGGCCGCTGAAGCCGATTTCGAGCTCGGCATGCAGGTCAATCTCTACGGCCTGCTCAACCTGCTGGAAACCTTGCGACGCCAGGGCCAGAGCCCACGCGTGGTGTATGCCAGCGGCTTTGCAGTGTTCGGTGGTGCCTTGCCGGAGGTGGTCGACGACGACACCGCCCTCACCCCACAGTCCTCCTACGGCATGCAAAAGGCGGTGGGCGAACTGCTGGTCGCGGATTACGCGCGCAAAGGCTTTATCGATGGCCGGGTGCTGCGCCTGCCGACCATCGTCGTGCGCCCCGGCAAACCGAATAAGGCGGCCTCGACCTTCTTCAGTTCGATCATCCGCGAGCCGTTGGTGGGCGAACCCGCGGTGTGCCCCGTGCGCCCTGACACGCAGGTGTATATCTCGTCGCCACGCCGCGCCGTGGAGTCGATGCTGCTGGCCATGACCCTGTCGCCACAGCGCCTGGGCAGCGAGCGCATCATCCCGCTGCCGGGCCTGACCACCACGGTTGCCGACATGGTCGCCGCCCTCGAACGGGTTGCCGGCTGCGCCGCAGTCGAGTTGATTCGCTGGGAAACCAACGCGACCATCCAGCGCATCGTCGAAAGCTGGCCCAGTCAGGTCGATGCGCCGCGGGCCCAGGCACTGGGCTTCAAGGCCGATGCCGACTTCGACAGCATCGTGCGCGCACACCTGGAGGACACGGCTCACGCCTAGATCAGCACCCGATTACAAATCGCCGACCACAACAATAACAACATGAGAACGCGCACCATGAACACACCGCTAGCAGACGTCAGCGACATCGAAAGACAAACCATCAGCCGCGTGACCAAGCGGCTGATCCCGTTCTTGATTCTGCTGTTCGTGGTCGCCTTCCTGGACCGTAACAACGTCGGTTTCGCCGCGCTGAAGATGAACGCCGACATCGGCATCAGCCAGGCGATCTTCGGCCTCGGCGCGGGGATCTTCTTCCTCGGCTATTTCCTCTTCGAAGTGCCCAGCAACGTCATGCTGCATCGCTTCGGCGCGCGGGTGTGGATCGCCCGCATCATGGTCACCTGGGGCATCATCGCCGGGGCCATGGGTTTTCTGCAGACCACCGGGCACTTCATCACCCTGCGTTTTCTGCTGGGTATCGCTGAAGCGGGGTTTTTTCCGGGGGTCATCTACCTGCTCTCGCTGTGGTTCCCGAGCCGCTATCGGGCGCGCATGATCGCCACCTTCTACCTCGGCGTACCCATCGCCCAGGTCATCGGCGGGCCGCTGTCGGTGGGCCTGATTCAACTAGGCGACGCCTACGGCATGGTCGGCTGGCGGTTGATGTATTTCGCCGAAGCGGTGCCGGCGATCATCCTTGGCGTGGTGTGCTACTTCTACCTCACCGATCGCCCGGCCGATGCCCACTGGCTGACCCTGGAACAACGTACCTGGCTGATGGACACCCTGGAGCGCGAAGAGCGCGCCAAGCCATTGGTGGTCGGCGTGCAGCCAACCAAGTGGCAAATGGTCAAAAAGGCCTTGGGCAATCGTCAGGTGTGGATGCTCGCCTTGGTGTACTTCGGCATCACCTCGGGCTCCAACGCCATGAACTTCTTTTTGCCCAGCGTGCTGCAGTCTTTCCGCGCGTCGTTCGGGCTGGAACTGGGGCTGATGCAAAACGGTTTGATCACGGCCATTCCCTACGCCCTGGCGGCCGTGGCGATGATTCTCTGGAGCCGACGCTCCGACCGCTTGCAGGAGCGTCACTGGCACGCGGGTGGCGCGGCCCTGCTGGCGGCGGTGTCGATCGCAGTGGCGTTGTTGATCAATCAGCCATGGATCATCGTGATTGGTTTCATCCTCCTGGCGGTGGGCGTGTACAGCGCCATCAACGTGTTCTGGGCGGTACCGGGCCAGGTGCTGACCGGGGTCGGCGCGGCGGCGGGGATCGGCTTGATCAACTCCATCGGCAACCTCAGCGGGTTCACCGGGCCGTACCTGACGGGCGTGCTGTACACCACCACGGGCAGTTATACCGCGGGCTTTCTGGTGATCGCGGCATTCGTGGCGGCGGGTGGACTGGGGATGATCTTCATGCCACGCAACAAGGTCAGCCTGGATGCGTCGAGTGCCGCTACCGAGCTACCCGAAATCGTGCGCAAGGCGTGATCCTTGCCCGCTGCCGATTTGGGCAACCAGGACCGGCCCCTTCGCGAGCAAGCTCTGCTCCCACAGGGTTCGGGCTTGCCATTGCAGTGTGGGAGCAAGGCTTGCCCGCGAAGAGGCCATCCGCATCACCGCGCCATCGATGCCTTTTCGCGAGCAAGCTCCCACAGCATCAGTACCGGCGACTATTGGCAGTCAATGACACACCAACCCCTGCCCCACCTTCAAGCTGTCGATCAGCACTGCATTGCCATGCAGTCCCCAGGCCTGTTCCTGCCCGCCGTCGCGTTGCCAACTGTGCAGTGCGGCGCGCAGGTAGGCCAGGCTCTGGCGGTCGTTGCTGGCCAGGTACACGCGGGCGTCGTCGCTGGCCTTGAGGCGGGTGTCGAGCATGCGGTAGAAGCGCCAGTCCGGTTGCGCCTGCAGGCGTTCGAGGGTATTGCGCTCATCGGCCAGCAGGCTGCAATCGCCGGCCATGAACGCCACCGCCGCGCGGATCGACGATGGATAGATTCGCGCTACGGTGCCCAGCTTCTGCAACGGCGCATTCCACGGGCTGCCTTCGGCCACGCAGACGCACGCCCTGCAGGCCGGTTTTCGGCAAGGGCGCATTGCGCAACGCCAACAAACGACCCTCACGGTAGTCGCTGGGCGGCCCGTCCAGCGCCCGGCTCTGGGCCTCCAGAGTGGGCAAGTCGAGGCTACCGGCGATCAGTACATCGATGCTGCCATCCTTGAGCAGCGCCTGTGGATCGCGGTCCGGCAATGCCCGCAGTTGCACCGGCACCTTCAAGTACGCCGCCAGCGCCCGCGCCAAGGCGCTGTCCATTTCATCCGGTTCGGAGACCAGCGCCTCGCGACTGTCGGTGGGCCGCGGGTAACTGCGCACGCCTACCCGCAGCACCTGGCGCGCCTGAGCCGCCTGCAACTGCGGGCCCGGCATGACGCTGTGTACATCGGGGGTACGCTGCAGCCAGACAATGGTCGCGGCCAGCCCCAGCCACAAGATGGCCGCCAGCGCCCACTGCGGCTTAACCACTGTGTTTGAGGCCTCGCCGCCAACGGGTGAAGCGTCGCTCCAGCAACGCCAGCAAAAAATTCAGCGCCAGGCCTACCAGTGCCAGCAACAGGATACCGGCGTACATGCTCGGGATCTGGAACACCTCCTGAGAGTTGAGCGTCAGGAACCCCAGGCCCGAATGCGCACCGATCATCTCGGCCGCCACCAGTGCGGTGATGCAATAGGCGCCAGCCAGCCGCACGCCGGTAAAAATCGACGGCGAGGCCGAAGGCAGGACGATCTTGAGGAACAGAAAGCGCCGGTTGGCACCCATTGACAGCGCCGAGTTGATCAGCAGCGTATCGACCTGCTTGACGCCACTGATGGTGCTCAACAGGATCGGCCAGAAGCACGCCCAGAAAATAATCGCGATTTTCGAGCCTTCACCAATGCCCAGAAACAGAATGAACACCGGAAACAGCGCCAGCGCCGAGGTCTGCCGAAACAGCTGCAGCAACGGATCGAGGATGCTCTCGAGCCGCGTAAACCAACCCATCAGCAAGCCCAGGCCGACGCCGAAGACGATCGCCAATGCCAGCCCCGCCAGGGACCGCAACAGGCTGGCCTCCAGGTGCTTGACCAATTGGCCGTTGGCCGCCAGATCGAATATCGCCGCCACCACCGCCGACGGTGGGCTGAGGTAGCCCGGGTTGACGATGCCCAGGCGCGGCAAGGCTTCCCATAACAGCAAGAACAGAACGATGCCCAAGCTGCTGTCGAGCAGCTTGCGCGAAGACGCTTTGAAACTCATGGATCACACTCCGATGCGATAACCGCCTAATGTCGCCACGCCTTGCCACGACTGTGGCGGCGCGGGCTCGCGGCTGTCTGCGCCATGGCTGACTTCGTCACGCAGAGCTTCCCAGGCGCGCTGGCGCAGCTCGACAAAGGCATGGGTGTTGCGCAGCCCCGGCGCCCGTGGACGCGGCAGGTCGATATCGAAAATTTCCTTGATGCGCCCCGGCCGCTGGGTCATCACCGCCACGCGATCGGACAGAAAGATCGCCTCGTCGAGGCTGTGGGTGATGAACACGATGGTCTTTTTGTACGACTCCCAGATCCGCAGCAACTCGTCCTGCAGGTTTTCGCGGGTCTGCGCATCCAGCGCCGCGAAGGGTTCATCCATCAGCAGCACGTCCGGCTGATAAGCCAGCGAGCGGGCGATCGCCACGCGCTGGCGCATGCCGCCAGACAGTTCGTGGGGGTAACGCGCGGCGAAGCCGTCCAGGCCGACCAGCGACAAGTACTCGCGGGCGCGTTCGAGGCGCTCGCGCTTGCCGACACCGCGGATCTCCAGCCCCACGGCGATGTTGTCGAGCACGTTGCGCCACGGCAGCAAGGCGTAGCCCTGAAACACCACGCCCTGGCTGCGGTTGATGCCTTGCAGCGGCTGACCGTCGATATCGAGCTGGCCGCCGGTCTTGCGCGTCAACCCGGCCAGAATGTTGAGAAACGTTGACTTGCCGCAACCGGATGGCCCGAGGATCGACAGAAACTCGCCCTCGCGCACCTGCAGGTTGAAATCATCCAGCACCGCCACGCGCTCTGCTCGGCCGGCTTCGTCGCGGGCCTGGTAAGCCATCTGCACGCCCGTGGCAACGATCTTGTGAGGTAGCGCAGCATTCATTAAACGGAGGCCTTGGCAAAGGGGTTGAACTGGTTGGTGTAGACGTCCTTGACCTGGATCGAGCCCTTTTTCAGCTTGCCCTCGTTTTCGAGGATATCGATGTAGTACTGGATCGGCGGCTCGGTCACTACCAGGTTGTCGACATAGGCGAAACGCTCCACCAGCTCGAGCTTCATGCCGATGCGTTCAGAGGTGATCTTGCGCGCGTCGTCCGGGTTGGCATTGACCCAGTTGGCCGCACGGGCGATGGCCGATACCACATCGCGGGTGGCCTCAGGGTGTTCGCGCATGAACTTGCCGTACACGCTGTAGGGCGCCATGCCGCCGAGGCCGCCGTCGAGGTCGTAATCGCTCCACAGCTTGCGCAGCGCCGGGTTGTGCTCGGCACCGCCCGAAGCAGGCGGGTGGATGATGGCGATGTCGACGTTGCCGGTGGCCAAGGTCTGCTCGGCCTGGTTGTCGGGAATCACCACCCAGTTGATTTTCTCGACGTTGACGCCCTGCTCGCGCAGGTACTTCTTGGTGACGAACTCGGCGCAGGCACCAAAGCTGTTGAAGCCGACGGTTTTGCCTTCCATGTCCTTGGGCTTGAAGATGCCCGAGTCGTTGCGCACGAAATACTTCATGTGCGGCGCTTCCTGCAGGGTCTTGCCGCCAGCGGCGACTACCTTGAGGTCCAGGCCGCTGGCAATCGCCGAAATGACCAAGGGCACCATGCGCGCGCCGAAGTCGATTTCACCGGTGCCGGTCAGCGGTATGACCTGCGGCGCGGCGATCTTGCCGATGTATTTGGGACGCGCGCGGCTGCCGTCGAAGTAACCGAGCGAGTCGGCGACGTAGATCAGGTCGAAGCTGGGGTTGTCCGGGTATTTGAACTCGACGACCTTGTCGCCGACGCTGCCGACCACGGCCGGCGCGCCACTGGCGGTCTTGGCGCCCTTGTCCGCCTTGTCGCAGCCACTGAGGCCCAGGCCCAAGGCGCCGGCGGCGCCCACGACGGCGCAATGTCTGAGGAACAGTCGGCGATTGTTATTCGGCTGCATGGGCGGGGCTCTCTACCTGTCGAGTGATGGTTCGGGTGGGTGCACGTATCAGGAAGAGCAGGACGCCCCCCTCGACCGGTGGATGATCACGGTTGCCGGTTAGAACCGGAAAGAATATTTAATTATTTATTTATACTCTTTTTCACATTCCGGCTCAGTGAACTCGCCGCCATAAGCTCAGCACTACTGGGTATTTATCGGCCCGCCGCGCCGATGGTTACGCTCGCCGCCACTCACTTGCGAGGACGTGCCATGCGCCTGCCATTCAAACTGCTCTCTACCGTGGCGGCAATCGCCGTCGCCAGCACCTTCACCTTGTCGACCAGTGCCGATACCCTCTACCCGCAAACCGTCCACATCGGCTACCAGAAAGGCAACAGCCTCGTGGTGCTGAAAAACAGTGGGACTCTGGAGCAGGCGCTGGCCAGTCATGGCGTCAAAGTGGTGTGGCAGGAGTTCGCCTATGGCCCGCCATTGGTCGAAGCCATCAACAGCGGTGATATCGACATCGGTTTCGTCGGCGCCACCCCGCCGGTATTCGCCCAGGCGGGCGCCGGCCCCGACGTCACCTATGTGGGTTACAGCGCGCCCTATCAGGACAACTACGCGATTCTCGTGCCCAAAGATTCCACCGCCCACAGCCTGGCCGACCTCAAGGGCAAGCGCATTGCCGTGGCCAAAGGCTCGGCCGGCCAGTATTTGCTGATCGCCGCGCTGGAGCAGGCCAAGCTGCAGCTCAGTGACGTCGACGAGGCCTATCTGGGCTACAGCGAAGGTCGCGCAGCCTTCGAGCGCGGCGATGTGGCCGCCTGGGTGGTGCCCGATCCGCGGCTGGCCGATACCGAGCTGTCCAGCGGAGCCCGGCCACTGATCACGGCCCGCAGCCTGCCGGTGCAGTACAGCTTCTACATCGCGCCGCGGGCCTACGCCCAACGCTACCCGCAGACCCTCGCCATGGTCCTCAAGGAGCTCGACAACACCGAGCGCTATGCCGGCGCCCACCAGGCCGAGGTGGCCAAACTGCTCAGCGACGACACCAAGGTGCCGGTGGCCGTCTGGACGCGGACCCTGGCGCGCCAGCCGTGGGGCGTGCATTTTCCGCTGACGCCTCAAGTGATTGCCGACCAGCAGCGGGTGGCAGATACCTTTTTGCGCAACAAGCTGATACCCAAAGAGGTCCATGTCGCCGATGCGGTGATCGACGTAGGGGCTGCGCAATGAGCCGCCAATTGCACTTGGGGGCGTTCCTCATGGGCGTCGGCCATCACGCCTCAGCCTGGCGCTTGCCGGGTGCCGATCCCGCCGCGCTGACTCGCCCCAGTTATTACAAGGCACTGGCGCAGACCGCCGAACGGGGCAAGTTTGACTATGTGTTTTTCGCCGACCGCCTGGCGCTATCGGATCGTTACGGCAACGATCTGCAGGCCAGCGTGCGCTATCTCACCGGCCCGCGGCTCGACCCGGTGACCCTGCTCGGCGTGCTCGCCGGTGCCACCTCGCACATTGGCCTGGCCGCTACCGCATCGACCACCTTCAACCATCCCTTCTCCCTGGCACGGACCTTCGCCAGCCTCGACCACCTGAGCGAGGGCCGTATCGGCTGGAACATCGTTACCTCCACCAACGACGGCGAAGCGCTGAATTTCAGCGCCGAGCCGATCCTGGAGCACGAGCTGCGCTATCGCCGCGCCCGGGAGTTCGTCGAGCTGGCCCTCAAACTGTGGGACAGCTGGGAGGACGACGCCTTGGTCCACGACAAGCTCGATGGGCATTTCGCCGATCCGGATCGCGTGCATTACGTCAACCACGCCGGTGAGTTCTTCGACGTCCGCGGCCCGCTGAACGTGCCTCGCTCGCCTCAGGGCCGGCCAGTATTGATTCAGGCCGGTTCCTCCGACACCGGTCAGGACTTCGCCGCCAGCGTCGCCGACGTGATCTTCACCGCCCAGCCCGATCTGCAAAAAGCCAAGGACTTTTACCGCACCGTGAATCAGCGCCTCGCCGGTCAGGGACGTGCGCCGGGGTCATTGAAAATCATGCCGGGGGTGATGCCGTTCGTGGGCAAGAGCCAGGATGAAGCCCAGGCGCGCTTCGCCGAGCTGGAAGACAACGTGCACCCGCTGGCCGGCCTGGCGCTGCTGTCCGACAGCATGAACCACGACCTCTCGATCTACCCGCTGGACGAGCCGCTGCCTGCAGTGCACAACATCCGTGGCAACCAGAGCCGCTTCAAGCTGGTCCAGGAGCTCTCGCAACGCGAAGGCCTGACCTTGCGCCAACTGGGCAAGCGCTTTGGTGGTAGCCGCTCGCACAGGGTGCTGGCCGGCACCGCCAGCGAGATCGCCGACGACCTGGAGCAATGGTTCAGCGAGCAGGCTTGTGATGGTTTCAACATCATGCCGCCGTATCTGCCGGATGCGCTGACCGAGTTCGTCGATCAAGTGGTGCCGCAGCTGCAAAGGCGCGGACTGTTCCGCAAGGAATACACCGGCACCACGCTGCGCGAACATCTGGGCCTGGAGCGGCCTTCGAGTCAATTTGCCCAACCATGAACAACCCTGTAGCGAGGGGGTTAGTCCTCCTGCCGTCGCTGACCCCGTCCGCTCAGCGGCAGCGCTCTCGCTACAGGGAAGGGTTATATCCATAGACCCCACAAGCCTTGGACGATCTGCATTTTCGGCATATATATTCAATTGGATATTATCCTTTTGCATATCTATCCAGGTCCCGCATGCACCCTCTTCGCCACGGTCTTACCCTCACCCTGCTCGCCAGCGCGCTGCTTGGCGGCTGCGACAAACCCGCCGCCCCAGCCGCCACTGCGCAAGCGTCCACCGAAGCGGCCAAGCCCCATGCAGGCGGCGATGTGTCGTGGGGAATCACCACGGAACCGGTGTGCTTCGACCCGCACCGCTCCGGGCAGCAGAACGCCTTTATCATCATCCGCAACTACGTCGATTCGCTGATCGGCAAGCAGGCCGACGGCAGCTTCGCACCGTGGCTGGCCAAGAGCTGGAACATTTCCCCGGACGGCCTGCAATATACCTTCGTGCTGCGTGACGACGTGACCTTCACTGATGGCGAGCCCTTCAATGCCGAGGCGGTGAAAGCCAACCTCGACTACATCAAGGACCCGAGACACACCGCCATCGCCGCTTGGTTCCTCGAGTACTACGACCATACCGAGGTCGTCAACGACCACGAAGTGAAGATCGTCCTCTCGCGTCCGGATTCAGCGATGCTCGAATCGTTGTCCAGCGTCAAACTCGGCTTCCTTGCGCCCAAGACCCTCGACAGCGCGACCGACTCCTGCGCCGGTGGCCCTGGGCTGGTCGGCACCGGGCCGTTCATCTTCCAGAACTACCAGCGCGGCCAGACTGCCCGCTTCGTCAAGAACCCTGACTACAACTGGGGTCCGGCCTACGCCAAGCACACTGGCGCCGCCTACCTGGACTCGGTGACCTACCGCTTCATCCCCGAATATGCAGTGCGTGCCGGCGCCTTGAGCTCCGGTCAGGTCGACTTGATCGAGGGCGTGCAGCCCACCGACATCTCGCTGTTCAAGGACGCCAAGGGCTTTCAGTATCTGGTCGGCCCGTCGGCGGAAACGTCTTTCACTCTGAACATCAACTACACCCACGGCGTCGCTACCGACGTGCGCGTACGCCAGGCACTGCGCGATGGTTTCGATGTCGATGCGCTGGTGAAGAGCCTGTACCTGGGCACGGTTCCCCGCGCGTGGTCCAATATCGGCCCCGACAACCCGGCCTACAACAAAGCGCTGGCAGGTACCTGGGGCAACAAGATCGACGCCGCCAACAAGCTCCTCGACGACGCCGGCTGGACCGGCCGCGATGCCGAGGGCTACCGCACCAAGGACGGCGAGCGCTTGCGCATCGAAGTCGGCTTCCCGCAGCCCTTCGTGCGTGACAACCGCGACGTGCTGATCCAGTCGATTCAGGCTGCGGTGAAGAAGAACATCGGCTTCGACCTCGACCTCAAGATCACCACCGGCGGCGACTGGGCCAAGCGTCGGGTCGATGGCACCTGGAGCATCTACCCCAACACGCTCAACCCGTCCGACACCGCCCTGTCGCTGCGCGATGTGCTCGGCAGTCCGGGTTTCTATAGCGGCGTGCGGGACAAGGCGGATCCGCTGATTCTGGATTTGATCGCCAAGGCGCGAGCCACTTCGGACCTAAAGGCTCGGCAGCCGATTCTGGACAGCATCCAGCAGCGCGCGGTGGACCAGGCCTATCTGATACCGCTGTTTGCGCCGAGTTATCAGATTGCAGCGAAAGATACGCTGCACGGGTTGGGGTTCGAGGCGCAGCTGGATTCGCCTTCCAATTTGTATGATGCGTGGGTGAGTCCGGCGAAGTAATCCGAGTCTACGGTCAGGCGCAAGCCCCACAGGTGCATGACTCATGAAGGGTGTGCACCGTGGGAGCAAAGCTTGCTCGCGAACAGGCCAGCCGACTCACCGCAGAGGTATCACGATCAACCGCAGCGGATCAAAAAGACTCCTTGTACGGCCGCAGATCCAGCTCCTGTGTCCAGGCACTGCGCGGCTGCGAATGCAGATACCAATACGCTTCGGCGATATCCTCAAGCCGCAACGCGCCCTCCTCGCCCAGCGCCTGCAACCGCTGCGGGGCACGGCTGCGCACCCGCTCACCATCGATGCTGCCATCGATTACCACATGGGCAACGTGCACATTCTGCGGCCCGAACTCGCGGGCGAAACTTTGGCTCAACGAGCGCAATCCAGCCTTGGCCGCCGCAAAGGCCGCGAACGGCGGCTTGCCGCGCAACGACGCAGTAGCGCCAGTAAACAACAGACTCCCACCACCGTTTTTCAACAGCGCGCGAGTCGATTCGCGAGCGAACAGAAAGCCACCGAAGGTCGACGCCCGCCAAGTTTGTTCGAATAATTCGGCGCTCAACTCCAGGCTCGGTGCAGACACCGAATTGCCCACGTTGAAGATCGCTACCCGCAGCGTGCCGAACGCTTCAAGGCGCTCGACAGCCGCGACGATATCCGCCTCGCTGCCCGCATCGCCCGGCAGTGCCAGAGCGACACCGCCCTGGGCTTCAATATCGGCCACCACAGCCTGCAGTTTGTCGGGACTGCGGCCACTCACCGCAACGCGATAGCCACCGGCCGAAAAACGCCGCGCCAGCGCCGCGCCCAGCCCTTCAACCGCACCGACACCGGTGATCCAGACGACCCCTTCGGCACCTGTAGACATGGAATTTTTCCTGTAAGAAAGACAGATGTTCCACTCTACTGATTACGCTTGAGCCAGCCCTAGAACTTCGCACGCTAAGGATATAGCCGGGACGATCGGATACCTGCAGACGGGCAAGGTGGCTGTATGGCGTTTTATCCATCGATCTGTATCTGACGCTCGTCGCTGCAGTCTCCTACTATCGCTTGCCACGACCGGACACAGGCAGGGATCAAGATGGCAGACGACATCGAACGGGCAGGTTGGACTTGTAGATCGCTCACACCAGACGACCTGGAAATGATCTGCGAACACCGCGAGCATATGTTCCTCGAAGCCGGTGGCGATCCTGAGACACTGAAAATCATGACCGAGCACTTTCGCCCGTGGCTACAACCGCGGCTCGCCGATGGCCGCTACTACGGCTTCGCCCTGCTCGACGCCGATCGCCCCATCGCCGCCATCGGCCTGATGAGCATCGACTGGCCGCCGCACCCTTCCCATCCCACTGATGACCGGCGCGGCTATGTGCTCAACGTCTTCGTCGAACCCAGCCACCGCCGTCGCGGCCTGGCGTCGGCATTGATGCAACTGGCCGATGCCGAGTTCAAACGCCGGGGATTGAGCTTCGCGATACTCCACGCGACGCAGGTCGGCAAACCGGTGTATGAGCGGTTGGGGTGGAAGGGTACGTCGGAGATGGCGAAGGTCATTGCCTGATTCAACCACCGCCATCCATCACGATAAGTCGAGTTTGCCCCGTCAGCATGCGCGCGGTTAACCGTCGGCCGGAATTCGATTACCGCACCGGCGCCGCACTGAACTGCCCTTTCTCCAACGACCGCGCATCATTGCCCGTCGCATCCCGTGCATCCAGGTCGGCGCCCTTCGCCGCCAGCGCATCGAGAATATCCTTGCGCTGAAACAACGCCGCGTACATCGCCGCAGTCTGCCCAGAGCCATTGCGCTCGTCCACCGCGCAATCGGCATTCATCAGCCGGTGCGCGATGCTCAGCTCGCCCTTGAAAATCGCCCCCATCAACGCCGTGTTGCCGCGTTTGTCCTGGCTGCACGGATTGGCGCCCGCGTGCAGCAACTGCTCCACTGCGGCCTGCTGGCCGTGGTAGGCGGCAAGGATCAGCGCGGTGTAGCCGTTTTCATCACGGGTATCGAGGTCGTAGTGGGCATCGATAAAGACCCCCAGGCGATCGGTGCTGCCCTCGCGGGCGGCTTCGAAATACAGGGCCTGGAGTTGTTGGCGGGTATCGCCCGCCGGCGCGTCGTCGGCAAAAGCGCTAGACGCCATCAGGCCCACGAACAGGAAAAAAATCAGATCACGCATGGCACATCCCTCACTCGCATTGCGGTCACCGGCCGCGCGATTGCGGCCGGTGACCCCACAGGTCAGTCCTGCAGACTGGCGGCCAGTTGCTTGACCTTGGCCAGGTCGCCTTTGGCGACTTTGGTCACACCCGTGCCATAGGCGGGATCGGCCTTGTACAGGTACGAGAGCATGATGTTCTTGCTCTCGGCATCGGTGTCGGCCAACGACTCGCCGAAGCTGTTGATCAGATCCTGTTGCTCCTTGGGCGAGTAAGAGCGATACAGATCACCGGCCTGCTTGAAGTTCTGCTCGCGCTGGATCTTCGCCTGCTGGGTCTTGCCGCTGACGGCCATCTGACTGTAGCGCGCGCTGTCGTCGGCCGGGCGCGGATTCAGGCGGCTGGGCTCGTAGTTGACGCCCGTGGTGGTGTGACCCGTGTTCAGCGCGCCGTCCTGGTTGCCGTTATTGACCGCCACCAAGGGGCGATTGATAGGCAGGTTCATGCCGTTGGCGCCCAGGCGATACATCTGCGTATCGGCGTAGGAGAACACCCTGCCCTGCAGCAGGCGATCCTCGGACGGCTCGATGCCCGGCACGACGTTGGCTGGCGACATGGCCACCTGTTCGGTTTCCTGGAAGAAATTGTCGACGTTCTTGTTCAGCACCAGTTGGCCGATCTTCTGCTCAGGTACGTCGGGCCAGATCTTGGTGGCATCCAGCGGGTCGAAGGCGAACTTGGCCAGGTCTTCAGGCTTGAGCACCTGGATGTACAGGTCCCACTTGGGGAAATCGCCTTTGTTGATGGCGCCCACCAGGTCGTGGGTCAGGTGCGCGTAGTCCTTGCCCTGGGTTTGTACCACCTGGGCAGGGTCGAGGTTTTTCAGGCCTTGCAGGCTCTTCCAGTGAAATTTCACGTAGTGCACTTCGCCCTTGGCGTTCACCAATTTGTAGGCGTGTACGCCATTGCCATCCATGAAGCGATAGCTGGCAGGCGTCCCCTCGTTGGAGTACAGCAGGGTCAGAGTGCGGGTGGCTTCAGGTACGTGAGAGAAGAAATCGAACCGGCGCGAATCGTCATCCAGGTTGGTGCGCGGATCGGGTTTGAAGGCGTGAACCATGTCCGGAAACTTGATCGCGTCGCGGATGAAGAAGGTCGGGAAGTTGTTGCCGACCAGGTCCCAGTTACCGTCAGCGGTATAGAACTTGGTGGCGAAGCCGCGCGGGTCACGCAGGGTTTCGGGTGAATGGTTGCCGTGAACCACCGACGAGAAGCGCACGAAGACCGGGGTATGGGTGCCAGGGGTGAACACCTTGGCCTTGCTCAAATCGCTGATGTTGCTGGAGGCGACGAACTCGCCGTGCACGCCAGTGCCGCGGGCATGCACCACGCGCTCCGGGATGCGCTCGCGGTCGAAGCGCTGCAGCTTTTGCAACAGTTGCACGTCTTGCAGCATGACTGGCCCATTGGCGCCGGCGGTCTGCGAGTTCTGGTTGTCGCCGACGGCGGCGCCATTATCACGGGTCAACGTGTCAGCGAAGGCTGACGAAAAGAGCATGCTCAACGCCAGCACGCTGACCGCGTGACCGGAAAAAGTAGTTGTTTTCATTAGGAAATCCCTCATGGATCTTATGGTTTGAGTCCATGAGGGTAACCACGCCGAGCGCTGTACCTAAATTGCTTGAGCCTATGGGCTCGATTGAAAGATATGCGGCGCCACGCGGGAACTTGATCTGCGGATCATGGTTCGCGCGCGTCATCCGGCACGGTAACGGTTGCTCGCAGCGACTCACTCACGGGAAAAAGCGATTCGCCGGCCGCGGCAACCCGAGATTCTCGCGCAACGTCTTGCCCTCATACTCACGCCTGAAAATCCCCCGCCCTTGCAGCTCGGGAATCACCTTGGCGACGAAATCGTCCAGGCCACCGGGCAACCACGGGAACATGATGTTGAAGCCGTCGCTGCCTCGCCCTTCCAGCCAGCCTTCCATCTCGTCGGCGATGCTGTTGGCAGTGCCAACGAAACTCAGCCCCGCATAGCCACCCAGGCGCTGCGCCAACTGGCGCACGGTCAACTTCTCGCGGTCGGCAAGCGCCAGTACCCGCTGTTGCGAGCTCTTGCTCTGGTTGGTCTCCGGGATCGACGGCAGATAGCCGTCCAGGTCGAACTTGCTGGCATCCACCCCCAGGGACACCGACAGCGAAGCTATAGCGCTCTGCTCGTGCACCAGGCTGTCCAGATGCGCACGGGTACGCCGTGCCTCCTCGAGCGTATCGCCCACCACCACGAAGGCCGCGGGCAGAATTTTCATGTGCTCGGGATCGCGCCCGAAGGCCGGCATGCGGCCTTTGACGTCGGCGTAGAACGCCTGCCCCTCCTCCAGCGTGCCGTGGGCGGCGAAGATCACCTCGGCTGTTTGCGCGGCCAGTTGCCGGCCGGGCTCGGAAGCGCCTGCCTGGACAATCACCGGCCAGCCCTGGGGCGGCCTGGCGATGTGCAGCGGGCCGCGCACCGAGAGGTACTCGCCCTTGTGGTCGAGGGTGTGCAGCTTGTCGGGGTCGAAGAAGATACCGCTGTCGGCATCGCGCACGAAAGCGTCATCGGCCCAGCTGTCCCACAGCCCGGTGACCACGTCATAGAACTCCCGTGCGCGGGCATAGCGCTCGTCATGGGCGCGATGCTCAGTGAGGCCGAAGTTGAGTGCCGCGTCCGGGTTGGAGGTGGTGACGATGTTCCAGCCGGCGCGGCCGTTGCTCAGGTGATCCAGCGAGGCGAAACGCCGAGCGATATGGAACGGCTCGTCGAAGGTGGTCGAGGCGGTAGCGATCAGGCCGATGTGGTCGGTGGCCTGGCTCAGGGCCGAGAGCAATGTGAAGGGTTCGAACGAGGTCGCGGTGTGGCTGCGCTTGAGAGCCTCGATAGGCATGTTCAGCAAGGCCAGATGATCGGCCATGAAGAAGGCATCGAAGCGGGCGCGCTCAAGCGTCTGCGCCAGGCGCTTGAGGCGCGAGAAATTGAAGTTGGCATCGGCCCAGGCACCGGGGTAGCGCCAGGCGCCGGTATGGATGCTGACCGGACGCATGAAGGCGCCGAGTTTGAGTTGACGGGAAGTGCTCATGGCATTGGCCCCTTGATGGTCAAAGGGCCTAGCATCGACCATGCAGGCGGGTTGGTCCAATAACCAATGGTCTATGCATAGAAGATTTCATGATAGGCGTGGAGAGGCGACTGGCCCCTTCGCAGGCAAGCCTGGCTCCTACGTTAGTGCATGATGCACATGTGGGAGCCAGGCTGCCCGCGAAGAGGCCGAACCTGCCCAATGCCGATATACACGCTAACCTTATCCCTCCAACCACAACCAATCTGCCGCCGATATATGGATATGCAGTTAAATTATTGGATTTACCTTTTTTAGATCAAATAGATTTATGCCATTCCGAAACACACAAGGCCTATCGCACATGTCCACACTGCCCTCGCTTCGCCAGTTGTTCGTCGCCACCCTGCTGGCTGGCCTTACCTGGACGGCCCAGGCCGCCGACCTGACCATCGGCTATCAGACCGGTACCGATCCGAGCAAGGTGCCGCAGGCCAACGGCGAGTATGAAAAAGCCACCGGCCAGAAGATCGACTGGCGCCGCTTCAACAGCGGCCCGGAAGTGGTCGCGGCGCTCGCCTCAGGCGATCTGCAGATCGGCAACCTCGGCTCCAGCCCGCTGGCCGCCGCCACGTCGCGCAACATCCCGATAGTGGCCTTTATCGTTTCGGCGCAGATCAACTCGTCCGAAGCCTTGGTGGTACGCACTGGCAGCGGCATCGAAAAACCCGAAGACCTCAAGGGCAAGACCATCGCTACGCCGTTCGTGTCGACCTCCCACTACAGCCTGCTCGGCGCCCTCAAGCACTGGGGCCTGACCAGCAAGGACGTCAAGGTGGTCAACCTCAACCCGACGGAGATCGCCGCGGCCTGGAAGCGCGGCGATATCGACGGCGCCTTCGTCTGGTCGCCAGCCCTGGGCGAGATCCGCAAGACCGGCAAGACCCTCACCGACGCCGCCGAAGTCGGCCGCTGGGGTTCGCCGACGTTCGAGGTCTGGGTGGCCCGCAAGGACTACGCCGACAAGCACCCTGACGTGATCGCCAAGTTCGCCGGTACCACCCTCGCCGCCTACGCTGACTACACTGCGCACAAGGCTGAATGGACCGCCGACTCGGTGCCGGTCAAGGCCATCGCCAGGCTTACCGGCTCCAACGCCGCCGACGTTCCCGAATTGCTGGCAGGCGCGACCTACCCCGACGCTGCTGCACAAAAAAGCGCCGCCCTGCTCGGTGGCGGTACCGCCAAGGACATCGCCGCCACCGCAGCGTTTTTGAAGGAACAGAAAAAGATCCCTGACGTACTCCCTGACTACAGCACGTTCGTCAGCGCCAAATACATCCCTTGAGGCCAGAGCCATGGCAACCCTTGAACTGCAAAACATCAGCGCCCACTACCCCGGGGCGCCGGAGCCGGTGCTCAAGGATCTGTCGCTGCGCCTGGAGCCCGACCAACTGGTGGTCGCGCTCGGGCCCAGCGGCAGCGGCAAGACCAGCCTGCTCAACCTGATCGCCGGTTTCGTCGCCCCTACGGCCGGCACCCTGACCCTCGACGGCAAGCCCGTTCGAGGGCCGGGTGCCGATCGCGGCGTGGTGTTCCAGGACGACGTGCTGCTGCCCTGGCAGGACGTGTTGACCAACGTCAGCTTCGGTTTGCAGCTGGCCGGCATCGCCCGTAACGAACGTGAGCGCCGCGGGCGCGAGCTGTTGCAACTGGTCGGCCTGGAGGGTTTCGAGCAGCGCAAGGTCTGGGAGCTTTCAGGGGGCCAGCGCCAACGTGTCGGCCTGGCCCGTGCACTGGCCGCCGAACCGCGGGTTTTGCTGATGGACGAGCCCTTCGGCGCGCTGGATGCCTTCACCCGCGAGCAGATGCAGGAGCTGCTGCTCAGCGTATGGCAACGCACGCGCAAGCCGGTGTTCCTGATTACCCACGACATCGAGGAGGCAGTGTTCCTGGCCACCGATCTGGTGCTGTTGGCGCCCCATCCGGGGCGCATAGTCGAGCGCTTGCAACTCGACTTCGGCCGCCGTCACGCCGCCGGTGAGCCGGCCCGCGCGATCAAGTCCGATCCAGCCTTCATCACCACCCGTGAACATGTACTCGCGCAGGTCTTTGCCTATCAACAAAGCCTGCAGCAAGCCAGCGCTCAGGAGCCCACATGAGCAGCATCGAACTGCTTGAAAGCACGACAGCCACCCAGCCCCCGCCCATACCGAAAGCACCGTCCAACGATACCCGCGGCATCAGCGCAGTGACCATCGCCGCGCTCCTGTTGATCTGGTGGGCCGTGACCCACTGGGGGTTCATCGACCCGCTGTTCCTGCCCGGTCCCGGCGCGGTGCTGGCCAAGGGCTGGGACGTGCTCAACAACGGCTACATGGACGTCACCCTGTGGCAACACCTGGGCTCCAGCCTGGGGCGCATCGGCATCGCGCTGGTGGCCGCGGTGCTGACCGCCATCCCGCTGGGCCTGGCCATGGGCCGCAACCGTATCGCCCGAGGCATCTTCGACCCGTTGATCGAGTTCTATCGGCCGGTACCGCCGCTGGCGTATCTGCCCTTGATCGTCATCTGGTGCGGCATTGGCGAGCTGTCCAAGGTGCTGCTGATTTATCTGGCGATCTTCGCCCCGATCGCGATTGCCACCGCCAACGGCGTGCGCACCGTCGACCCGGCGCGGTTGCGTGCCGCGCAGTGCCTGGGTGCCACCCGCGCCCAGCTGATCCGCCATGTGATTTTGCCCAGCGCCTTGCCGGACATTCTCACTGGCCTGCGCATTGGCCTGGGTGTGGGCTGGTCGACGCTGGTGGCGGCCGAACTGATCGCCGCCACGCAAGGTCTGGGTTTCATGGTGCAGTCGGCTGCGCAGTTTCTGGTGACCGACGTGGTGATCCTCGGGATTCTGCTGATCGCCGTGATCGCCTTTGCCATGGAGCTGGGCCTGCGTGCGCTGCAACGCCGACTGGTACCGTGGCACGGGCAATCCCACTGACGCGTATCAAGCGTAGCGCTTGCCGCCGCCATCCACATACAGCCGCGACGCGTTGACGAACGCCGCGGCATCGGACAGCAGGTACACAACGGCGTTGGCCACATCGGTGGGTTTGCCGGGCCCGGCGAGCGGCGTCAAGGGTTCGGACTTCTCAAGGCTCGCGCCCTGCAATTCGGCCAGGCGCGGCGACTCGATCGGCCCGGGCGCTACCGCATTGACCCGTACCCCGTGTGGCCCATAACGACGCCCCAGGCCCTGCACCAGCAAGTCCAGGGCAGCGTTGACGCTGGAGCCGATGAAATGCTGCGGCGACGGATCGATTCCACCTCGGCCGCTGATCACCACCACTGCGCCCTTGCCTGCAGCGATCAGATGCGGCAGCGCCGCGCGCACCGGCCGCACACTGCCCAGCAACTTGGCGTCGATCACCCGTTGCCAGTCCTCATCGGTCAACTCGAGAAATTCGCCGAAGGCGCCGACGTTGGTGCTGGTGACCAGCCCATCGATTCGGCCGTGTTCGGCCACGATGGCGGCGGCGGCCTGGTCCACCGCGTGGCTGTCGCCCACATCCAGCGGCAAGGCGAACACCTTGGGCCAGTCGGCGAACTGCGCGGCGGTCACCGAGCGTGAAGAGGCGACCACCGTAGCTCCCAGCTCCGCCAGCGCCAGCGCCGTGGCCCGGCCCAGCGCGCCCGTGGCACCGGTGACCCAATAGACTTTTCCTGCGAAATCCTGACTCATGCAGCGCTCCTTGGTTAGGACAAATAGCGCATTACGTTGCCGGGATCGGGGGCGGAACTCCAAGACCTGTTGGTTCTATTCAAAGAACTGGGGCGGGCTCTGGTATTCGTGCCAGCTGTAGAGGCCTCGTCGCCGCCCGGATGCACATCTCACGGCTCATTTCTACAGGGCATGACCAACGACGCAGGCTCCCACCTCGCCGCCGTGCCCGCAACAACGATATAGGCGTATATAAACCTGTTCGCGCGTACTTATTCCACAGATGTTGCCAGGCAGCGCCCGTCGCTGGTGCTGGGTGGCCAGAGTTATGCCCATAAACCGCTCACCCAGGACGCCCTGGCCCAGGCCGCGATCGCACTGGACAGCATCGAGGCGCTGCTGCAACGGATAGCCGGCGATTGAGACCATCGCGTACGCCATGGGCCGTTGTGGGCGGCGGTGATCCTCGCGGCCAAACAGCACGCGGTCGAATCAGCGCAACAGGTGGTCAATCTGGCACTGGAAATCACCTGAGCCGCGTCGTTGTCGAAGAAAAACGAGCTGGAGCGGCTGTACCGCGATGTCCGCGCCGGGAGTGTTCATCCGCCGAGTGCACACGCCAATTATGAAATCATCGGGCGGTCGTATTTGTTTGATGAGTGATAGGGGGTAGCATCCTGGCGGATGTGTACCCGATCGACCGCCCTCCGCCAGCCTGGCTTTACTCCGTCCATCTACCGGAATTTATCCATGACCACCGCGCCAGACACCCCTTGGCAACACCGCTACCGAACCCCCAGTGACACTGCGCGGGCCGCCAACCCGGTGATCGACGCCCTGCTCGACCATCGCAGCGTGCGCCGCTACCTGACCACGCCGCTGCCTGAGAACACCCTGGCGACCTTGGTGGCTGCGGCGCAGTCCGCATCGTCATCCTCCAACCTGCAGGCCTGGAGCGTGCTGGCCGTGCAAGACCCACCCCGCAAGGCTCGGCTCTCGGCCATTGCCAGCGATCAGGAGCATATTCGCCAAGCGCCGCTGTTTCTGGTCTGGCTGGCCGACTTCTCCCGCGCCCAGCGCATCGCCGACACCCGCGCCATCGAACTGCAAGCGCCGGCCTACCTCGACAGCCTGTTGCTGGGCAGCATCGACGCCGCGCTGGCCGCGCAGAATGCCGTGGTGGCTGCCGAGTCGCTGGGGCTCGGTACCGTGTACATCGGCGCGCTGCGCAACAACGTGCAGGCGGTGATCGACGAACTGCAATTGCCGCCGCTGGTGTTCCCGGTGTTTGGCTTGTGCGTCGGCTATCCGGACCCGCAAGCCCCGGCCGCAATCAAGCCGCGCCTGGGCCAGGACGTGGTCCTGCACCACGAAACCTACCAGGTCGATGATGCGGAGCCGCAGCGGATCGCCGCCTATGAGCAAGTCGCCGCCGATTTCAGCCGCGAGCAGGGTCAGGTCAGTGGCAAATGGGGCGAGCAAGTGGTGCAGCGCCTGCGCGACAAAGGCTCGCTGCATGGCCGCGAAATCCTCGCCGAGGTGCTGCGCAAACAAGGGCTGGGGCTGTACTGAAAGGCTTGGGGCGAAGCATCGATGCCGGTGCCAGGTTCAGTCTCATGATGTGCAGTGATGCAGCTGGCGTCTTCGCGAGCAAGGTTTGCTCCCACTTGTGGGATGACACTTTCTACACGAAACATCTCGCGCGATGTATGGTCACACCCCAGTGCGTCGTAGTGCTCTAGCGCACGGCGCGACCTTCCGGTTAATGGGGACAGATCATGAACACCCAAGCACTGATCGATATCGCCAACGCCCTTGTCGCAGATGGCAAGGGCCTGCTGGCCATGGATGAAAGCAGCTCGACCTGCCGCAAGCGCTTTGTCGAGCAAGGCATCGAAGACACCGAAGAAATGCGCCGCGCCTACCGCGAGCTGCTGATCACCACACCCAGGCTGAGCGACAGCGTCAGCGGCCTGATCCTCTTCGACGAGACCATTCACCAGGCGAAAAAAGACGGTACGCCGTTCGTCGAGGTGATCGTCAAGGCCGGGATGATCCCCGGTATCAAAGTCGACCTGGGCGCCAAGCCGCTGGCCGGGCATCCAGGCGAAACCGTTACTGAAGGCCTCGACGGCCTGCGTGCGCGCTTGCAGGATTACCACAGACTCGGTGCCCGGTTCGCCAAGTGGCGCGGGGTCATCAACATCGGCGACGGTATTCCCAGCACTGCCTCCATCGCCGTCAACGCCCATGCCCTGGCCCGCTATGCCGCGCTGTGCCAGGACGTCGGGCTGGTGCCCATCGTCGAGCCCGAAGTACTGATGGACGGCGCCCACTCACTGGCACGCTGCAGTGAAGTCACCGAAAAGGTTCTGCACGCGGTCTTCGCCGAACTGAACATCCAAGGCGTGTTGCTCGAAGGCATGCTGCTCAAACCCAATATGGTCACCAGCGGCGCCGACAGCGCCGAGCAGGCGGACGTGCATGCCGTCGCGGCAGCGACCCTCGACACCTTGCTGCGCTGCGTACCGGCCGCAGTACCGGGCATCGCCTTTCTCTCCGGCGGGCAATCGCCGGCTCTGGCTTCAGCGCATTTGAATGACATGCATCAAGGTCGCGTGTTGCCATGGGCGCTAACCTTCTCCTATGGCCGGGCCTTGCAGCAACCGGCGCTGAATGCCTGGAACGGTGAAGCGGCCAACGTGGCCGCCGCGCAAAAGGAACTGGAGCAACGCGCTGCGCTCAACCGCGCCGCCGTTCAAGGCCGCTACACTGCCGGGATGGAACCTAAATGAATGCAGCTGCACCGCAACTGAGACTATTTTTAGTGCGCCACGGCCAGACCGAATGGTCGTTGACCGGCCAACACACCGGGCGCAGTGATATACCGCTCACCGAACAGGGCGAAGCCGAGGCCCGTTCCGTGGCGCCGTTGCTGAGCAGCGTCAGCTTCAGCCATGTGTTCAGCAGCCCGCTGCAACGGGCGCGGCAGACCTGCGACCTGGCCGGGCTGGGCGATCAGGTGGAGATTCTGCCCGACCTCGCCGAGTGGGACTACGGCGCCTATGAAGGCCTGCGTACCCCGGAGATTCGGCAACAAAAACCCGGCTGGAACATCTTTCGCGACGGCTGCCCGCAAGGCGAATCCGCTGCCCAGATGACGGCCCGTATGGACCGCCTGATTGCACACCTCAAGACGCTTAGCGGCGATGTCGCGCTGTTCGCTCATGGCCATGTCGGCTGTGTGCTCGCGACTCGCTGGCTGGGCCAGGCGCTGACCGAGGCCGGGCATTTCCCCTTGGCCACCGCCTCGCTGAGCGTACTGACGCTAGACCCGAAACACGCCAACGTACCGATCATCGCGGCCTGGAATCTGACCCCCGGCCGAGGTTTCCTGGAGGGCTATACGCGCCCTGCCTAAAGGCAATACCGCGGCCCGTTCGGGCCGCGTCTATCGCGGAGAACAGCATGCGCAAGACACTTTCGACCGAACAGCTGCGCAAGATGGATGCCTACTGGCGCGCGGCTAACTACCTGTCGGTAGGGCAAATTTACCTTGCCGACAACCCGCTGCTCGAAGAGCCCCTGCGCCAGGAACACGTCAAGCGTCGCCTGCTCGGCCACTGGGGCACCACCCCCGGCTTGAACCTGCTCTATGTGCATTGCAACCGACTGATCCGCGACAACGACCTGAACATGATCTTCATCACCGGCCCGGGTCACGGTGGCCCCGGCCTGGTCGCCAACACCTACCTCGAAGGCTCCTACACCGAGCGCTACCCGGCCGTCGAACGCAGCCGCAACGGCCTGCATCGCCTGTTTCGGCAGTTCTCCTGGCCGGCGGGCATTCCCAGTCACGTCTCGGCGCAAACCCCTGGCTCGATCCACGAAGGCGGCGAGCTGGGCTATTCCCTGGTACACGCCTACGGCGCGGCGTTCGACAACCCTGACCTGATCGTCACCTGCGTGGTCGGTGATGGCGAAGCCGAAACCGGCCCGCTCGCTGCCAGCTGGCACTCGAACAAATTCCTCAACCCGGCCAGCGATGGCGCGGTGCTGCCGATCCTGCACCTCAACGGCTTCAAGATCGCCAATCCATCGGTGCTTGCGCGTATCGACGATTCCGAGCTCGATGCGTTGATGCAGGGGTATGGCTACGAGGCCCATCGGGTCGAAGGCGATGATCCGGAGCAGGTCCACCAGGCCCTTGCCGCCACCCTCGACACCGTGCTCGGCAAGATCCGTGATATTCAGAACGCGGCCCGCACGCATCAGGGTGATACCCCCCTGCCCCGGCCGCGCTGGCCGATGGTCATCCTGCGCACGCCCAAGGGCTGGACCGGGCCGAAGATCGTCGACGGCCTGCCGGTCGAAGGCACCTGGCGCGCACACCAAGTGCCCATCGCCGATTTCAAGGACCCTGAACACCTGCGCCAACTCGAAATCTGGCTCAAAAGCTACAAACCCGAAGAGCTGTTCGACGCCAACGGCCAGTTGCTTCAGGAATACGCCGAGCTGGCCCCCACCGGCCATCAGCGCATGGGTTTCAACCCTCATGCCAACGGCGGCGAACTGCTCGAGCCGCTGGCCATGCCGCACTTTCATGATTACGCGGTCAAGGTTGGCCAGCCTGGCAGTGTGCGGGCCGAAGCTACACGCGTGCTCGGCGGTTTTATCCGCGACGTGATGAAGCTCAACCTGGCAAGCAAGAATTTTCGCGTATTCGGCCCCGACGAGACCGCCTCGAATCGCCTCGAAGCGGTGCTTGAAGTTTCGGGCAAGGCCTGGATGGCCAAGGTCGAAGAGGTCGACATCAACCTCAGCCAGCAAGGCCGAGTGATGGAGGTGCTCAGCGAGCATCTGTGCGAAGGCTGGCTGGAAGGCTACCTGCTGACCGGCCGCCACGGGCTGTTTTCGTGCTACGAAGCGTTTATCCATATCATCGATTCGATGTTCAACCAGCACGCCAAATGGCTGAAGGAAACGCGCACCATCCCGTGGCGCAAGCCCATCGCTTCACTCAATTACCTGCTTACCTCTCACGTCTGGCGCCAGGACCACAATGGTCTGTCGCACCAGGATCCGGGCTTTATCGACCACGTCGCCAACAAGAAGTCCGAGACCGTGCGCATCTACCTGCCGCCGGATGCCAACTGCCTGCTGTCGGTGGCCGACCACTGCCTGCGCACCCATCACTACGTCAACCTGATCGTCGCCGGCAAGCAGCCGGAATGGCAATGGCTGGACATGGACGCCGCGGTGCGCCATTGCACCGCCGGTGCTGGCATCTGGGAATGGGCGAGCAACACCGGCGATGCCGAGCCAGACGTGGTCATGGCCTGCGCAGGCGACGTGCCGACCCTCGAGACCTTGGCCGCGGTGACGCTGCTGCGCGAATACGTGCCGGACCTCAAGGTGCGTGTGGTCAACGTCGTCGACCTGATGGTCCTGGAGACCCGCGCCGATCACCCCCACGGCCTCACGGATGTGGATTTCGACCTGCTGTTCACCGCCGACAAACCGGTGATCTTCGCCTTCCACGGCTACCCGGCGTTGATCCACAAACTGACCTACAGCCGCGGCAATCACGACAACTTCCACGTGCGTGGCTACCGCGAGGAAGGCACCACCACCACGCCGTTCGACATGGTGGTGCTCAACAACCTCGACCGCTACCAACTGGCCCTGGACGCGATCATGCGCGTACCGCGTCTTCACGCTGAGATCGACAAGGCGCAGAAGCGCTACTGGACCAGCATCGAGCGGCACAAGCTGTATGTCAGCGAACAAGGTGAGGACCTGCCGGAAATCCTCGATTGGCAATGGACGGCGCCATGAGCACGGTGCTGGCGTTGAACAGCGGCTCGTCGTCGCTCAAATTCGGGGTCTACCGTGTCGATGGCCAGCGTATAGACACCCTGCTGAGCGGCGAGGCCGAGGGCCTGGGTGAAGATGGCGCGACGCTCGGCGCCACCGGCATCGAGCAGGAGACGCTCGCCGACGCGAGCGTCAATGGCGTCATGCAGCGGCTCGGCCAGGTGCTCGAACGGGCGCGGTTACCGACGCTGGACGCAGTCGGTCATCGCCTGGTGCACGGCGGCCCAGAGCATCTGCAGCCGTGCCTGATCGATGCGCAGGTGCGTCAGCAACTGCAACAGGCCAGCGTGTTTGCCCCATTGCACACACCGGCGGCCCTGGAAGTGATCGACCAGGCCCGTACCCATTTCAGCACACTGCCCCATGTCGCCTGTTTCGATACCGGTTTTCATGCCGATCTGCCAGCGGTGGCGCAGACCCTGGCCTTGCCCCGCGCGCTGCATGCTCAGGGCATTCGCCGCTATGGTTTCCATGGCCTGTCCTGCGCCTCGATCGTGCGCCAGCTGGAGGACGAGATTCCGGAGCGGCTGATCATTGTCCACCTCGGCAATGGCGCCAGCGTCACTGCCGTGAAGCAGGGCAAGTCGGTGGACACCAGCATGGGGCTGACGCCCAGCGGCGGGATCATCATGGGCACACGCAGCGGCGACCTCGACCCTGGCGTGTTGATCTATCTGCTGCGGGAAAAAAAGCTCGACGTCGCGAAACTGGAACAGTTGATCGACCACCAATCAGGGCTGCTGGGCATCTCCGGGGTGGCCAGCGACATGCGCAAACTGCATCAGGCGGCGCCCGACAACGCGGATGCGCGGTTGGCTATCGAGATGTTCTGCCAAGCGGCCCGCAAGCAAATCGCTGCAATGGTTGCGGTGCTGGAGGGCGTGGACCTGGTGGTGTTCACTGGCGGGATAGGTGAGCATGACGACGAGGTGCGCCAGCGGATCGTCAACGGCCTGCAATGGCTGAATCTCGAGGGCAACGTTCGCACCCTGACCTCCCAGGAAGACGAACAGATCGCACTCCTGGCGGCGGCCTTGATCTGACGCCGATGACCCTGCATTCCCAGCGGCGAGGGGCGTTGCTCCGATACAGCGGGTCACACGAAAAGCCTGTGACACACCCACCGCATCGGGACCCAGCCCCCTCGTCACAGGGTTGTAGCCAATTACTGCATGGGATCAGAACGTGGACTGAATCTGCACGCCGGCGACCACGGCATTGCGTACTTCACGCACACCACCCGGATGAGCGATGTACTGCAGGTTGGGGCGGATGCTCAGCCACTCGGTGGCCTGGATACCGTAGTTCAGCTCGATGTCGTACTCGGTGTGCTGTTCAGGCACAAAGTCCGCATCGTCGTAGCTCAAACCGCTGGCCTGATTGGCCGCACGGGCGTTGTGCAGGTATCGACTGCTGGCGTGCAGGCGCGCAACGCCCAGGCCCAGGGTATCGTCAGGACGCGCATCGAACGGCCCTTTGTACACCAGTGCCAGTTTCTGCAGGCTGTCCACCTGAGTGGTCGCCGCATCGAAGGCGCTGATGTTGGCATACAGCACCAGGCCACGCGAAGCGTCACCGCCGACCGTGGTCAGTTGCTGCTTGGCGGTCAACCACCAACCATGCTGGCTGTCATCGCGGCGGTAATCATTGCCAGTCACGGCCGCTGGCCGATTGTCGGCGTCCTTGTACAGGTCGTCAGCCTTGGCGGTGCTGTAGTAATACCCTGCGCGGTATTCACCTGGCAGCTGACCGAATGCAGGCGCCCACACCAGTTCCACCGGGATCATCGCCCCGGAGGTGCCAGCACCATTGAGCTTGAAGCCATTGTGGTTGTCGGCGTAGGAATCGTTGACAGCGAACACACCCACTTGCGCATAGACCTGATCCGTCACGCTGTACTTGACCCGTGCGCCCCAGGTGCTGACGGGGCTCTGGGTGAAGCTGTCCACGAAGTTGCCAGGTTGCGAATCGCAGAAGGCCAGGTTCTGGAACTCACAGTCCTCCACCGCAAAGTCATCGCCGACCGCGAATCGGCCGGCCTTGAGGTTCAAGGCATCGTCAAACCAGCCCTTGCTCAACCACAGCTTGCTCAGCCGCGTAACACTGCCGTTGCCCGAAACCTCCTGAGTCGCTGACAAACCTTCAACCCGCGGATCGTTGATGCGTTCGTCATTGAGGCTTTTGCCGTTGGTGTTGTTCAGTTCCAGCGCGAATGTCGCGTCTTGCCAACCCAGCAGCTTTTGCAGATCGAACTCTGCGCCCAACGTGAACTGATCGGCGTAGCGCGTGGTATGGCGTTTGTCGTAGCCGCCGCGCAGGTTACTGGCGGATTCACCGAGATATTCCATCTGGATATCGATGCCCTTGTCGAGCAGCGCGGTGCGCTCACCGCCCCAGTCCCCGGTCATCCATTGTGAATCCGCGGCAAAAGCACCGGCGGCGTGGCTGGCCGTGCTCCAACTGCAGGCTGCAGCGAGAGCGAAAACGAGTGGGGAATGGCGGGCAGGACGGGCAAGGGCCCGTTTGAATAGAAACATGATGGAAATCCATATCTGAATAGGCGTCACGGCATGACGGGCCCGAGCGCATTTATCGGGGTGGAGAAAGCGGCCGCGAATTTATCGCGTTTACGGTGAATGGAGGGCCAGCATGGACAAATTTTATCTTCTGGGAGGCTACGCTCAGGCCGACGGTTGCCCAAACACCTGAGAAGGCCGGCGCAAGGTCGGGTCGAATGGGTTGATGCGCGGGCCGATGGCGTTGGCTTCGCGCTTGAGCATCTCCACCACCGTCGGCAGGCGGTCGGGGCCCAGTCGATCGGTCAGGGTCGCGACGCTCAGCGCCGCCACCGCATGGCCATCGCGGTTCAGAATCGGCACTGCCAGGCCAGCCATGCCCTGCAGCACGTTGGTGTTGCGCCCGGCATAGCCCAGGCGCCTGACGTTGTCGATTTCCGAGCGCAGGAACACTTCGTCGTATAGCTGGAAATCCTTGAGCCGCGGCAGGTTGTAGCGAATCACCGTCTCGCGCTCGTCATCGGGCAGAAACGCCAGAATCGCCAGGCTGCCCTGCCCTACACCCAAGGCCACGCGCCCACCGATGTCGCCGGTGAAGGTGCGAATCGGGTACGGGCCTTCGCTGCGGTCCAGGCAGATGGCATCGAAGCCGCTGCGCGCCAGCAAGAACAACGAGTCGCCCAAAGACGCCGACAGCCGCAACAGGCTGGGCCGCACCAGGTCGCGCAGGTTGCCGCTGTGGCCGGCGCGCGCGGCCAGGGCGAAGAACTCCAGGCTCAAGCGATAACGCTTGCTGCGCGCATCCTGCTCGACCATGCCCTCGTCCATCAGGCTGCGCAACAAGCGGTGGGTGGTCGGCTGCGACAGGCCCACGGCCAAGGCAAGTTGAGTCACCCGTTCGCCGCCTTCTGGCACCTCGCCCAGGCAGCGCAACAGCGCGAACAATCGCGCGACGCCGCCGGGACCTGTTTCCTTGCTGCTGACATTCCGCTCAGTGGAATCCATTTGCGCGCGCGATCCTATATAAATTCATTAAATGAAAGAAAACGAAAATAATCTTCTCTCAGTGAAATTACTCATTGAGGCCATCCTATGCCTCGTCCTACTCTCCAGTCCACAGAGGCGAAATCAAAAACAACAGCCTGGCAGCCGACTCGAGATCGCGCGCCGAACTTCTTTGCAGTAACCCTTCGCTTCTGCCCCAGACCAAAGTGCCCGCCAAGGGCCGATAACGAGGTGGAACGCAGCCATGGCTTTTCTCCAACTTCAAGGTTTATGCAAACGCTACGGCGCGATCGATGCAGTGGTCGCCACCGACCTGAGCGTGGCCAAAGGCGAGTTCGTCTCCTTGCTTGGCCCCTCGGGGTGCGGCAAGACCACCACCCTGCAGATGATTGCCGGCTTCGTCGACGTCAGCGCCGGGAAGATCGTGCTCGACGGCCGCGACATCACCTACGCCAAACCCAGCACCCGCGGCCTGGGCGTGGTATTCCAGAGCTACGCGCTGTTCCCGCACATGAGCGTGCGCGACAACGTCGCGTTCGGACTGCGCATGCGCAAGGTCGCCGGCGCCGAGATCGACACCCGTGTCACTCGCGTACTGGAGCTGGTGCGTCTGCAGGCCCATGCCGAGCGTTACCCACGTGAACTCTCCGGTGGCCAGCGCCAGCGCGTGGCTCTGGCCCGGGCGCTGGTGATCGAACCGCCGGTGCTGCTGCTCGACGAGCCGCTGTCGAATCTGGATGCCAACCTGCGTGAAGAAATGCAGTTCGAGATCCGCCGCATCCAGTGCGAGGTCGGCATCACCACCTTGATGGTCACCCACGATCAGTCCGAAGCGCTGTCCATCAGCGACCGCGTGGTAGTCATGCAGGCCGGCCGGGTGACGCAGATCGACGAGCCGTACACACTCTATGAGCATCCGCGCACGCGGTTCATTTCCGACTTCGTCGGCAAGGCCAACCTGCTGCCCGGCCATACCAACGCCGACGGCCGCGTGCAAGTGCTGAGCACCCAGGGCACCGGCGATCTGCTGTTGAGCCTGCGCCCGGAAAAAATCGATCTGCTGCCCGCGGGCAGTGGCCGCCTGCCGGGGCGCATCCTGATCCGCTATTTTCTCGGCAGCCAGTGGTTGTATCGCCTGAGCACAGCCTTGGGCGAGGTCACTGTAGTGCGGCGCAACGACGGCAGCGCGCCGCTGGCCGAAGGCACCGAGGCCGGCCTCGACTGGCCCGACGAGCTGCTGCGCGTGCTGGCCCGGGACGAGGTGTCGGCATGAGTTCGGCCCCGCGCACCTGGACCACGCCGACACTGTTGTCGGCCCCGGCGCTACTGCTGTTCGGCGCCCTGCTGGTGGTGCCGCTGCTGTTGACGCTGGTGCTGTCGTTCAACGTCTTCGACTACAGCGTCGGGGTCAAAAGCGACGCCTGGACCTTGCATCAGTACGTGGCGGTGTTCAGTGATTCGTATTTCTACGAGATCTTCTGGCGAACCTTCTGGATCAGCGCCCTGGTGACCTTGCTGTGCGTGGCCATCGGCGTGCCCGAGGCCTACATCCTCAGCCGTATGGGCACACCCTGGCGCTCGCTGTTCCTGATTTTGATCCTCACCCCGTTATTGATTTCAGTGGTGGTGCGCGCCTTTGGCTGGAGCCTGCTGCTGGGCGCCGACGGCTTGGTCAACCAAGCCATCCAGGCGCTGGGTGGACGTCCGCTGAAGCTGCTCTATACGCCCTTTGCGGTGATCATCGCGCTGGTGCACGTGATGCTGCCGTTCATGATCATTCCGGTCTGGACTTCGCTGCAGAAACTCGACCCGGCCGGCGAGCAGGCGGCGCTGTCGCTGGGCGCCAGCCATGCCAAGGTCATGCGGCTGGTGGTACTGCCGCAGATCATGCCCGGCGTGCTGTCCGGGACCTTGATCGTGTTCGGCCTGGCGGCCAGTTCGTTCGCCATCCCCGGCCTGCTTGGCGGACGGCGCCTGAAGATGGTCGCCACCGTGGTCTACGACCAATACCTCTCGGAACTCAACTGGCCCATGGGCGCAGCGCTCGCCGTAGTCCTGCTGCTGGCCAACCTGCTGATCATGCTGTCCTGGAACCGAATGGTCGAAGGCCGCGTGAAGAAATCCCTGGGGGAATGACGATGTCCCGTAACGGTCCGCTTGCGCTGTCTTTTCATGCCTTGGTGGTGGTGTTCATGCTGGCGCCACTGGTGGTGGTGTGCCTCGTGGCCTTCACTCCGGAAAACACCCTGAGCCTGCCCACCCACGGTTTTTCGCTGCGATGGTTCCGCGCGGTATTCGAGCGCGCCGACTTTATCGATGCGTTCTACAACAGTCTGATTCTGGCGTTCGTCGCAGCCAGCCTGGCGACCTTGATCGCAGTGCCCGCAGCGCTGGCGATCACCCGCTATCGGTTTCGCGGGCGCAACTTTTTCAATGCGCTGTTTCTGTCGCCGATCATCATTCCGCACCTGGTGCTCGGTGTGGCCATGCTCAGGCTGTTCGCGCTGATGGGCGTCAACGGCAGCTTCGCGTGGCTGATGCTTGCCCACGTGGTGGTCATCACGCCCTATGTGCTGCGCCTGGTGATCGCCGCCGCCATCGGCATCGACCGCAGCGCCGAACAGGCAGCCGAATCCCTGGGCGCCAGCCGCTGGACGCTGTTCCGCCAGATCACCCTGCCGATGATCCTGCCGGGGGTGGCCGGTGGCTGGTTGCTGGCGTTCATCAACAGCTTCGATGAAGTCACCTTGTCGATCTTCGTCACCTCGCCCGCGACCCAGACGCTGCCCGTGCGCATGTACGTGTATGCCACCGAATCCATCGACCCGATGATGGCCGCCGTCTCGGCGCTGGTCATCGCCCTCACCGCGGTAACCATGATCGTCCTGGACCGTGTCTACGGGCTGGACCGCGTATTGGTAGGAAAACATTGATGACCTTGCTCAAGCGCCTGGCCGAACAGGACCGTCCGACATTGCCCTTCACCCTCGACGGCCAACCCGCTGTCGGCCTGCTGGGTGACACCCTGCTGACCGCCGTGCTGACCCAGGCCGACCACCTGCGCGGCAGCGACTTCAGCGCCGAGCCGCGCGCAGGCTTTTGCCTGATGGGCGCTTGCCAGGACTGCTGGGTCAAGCTTGGCGGCGGCCTTCGGGTGCGGGCGTGCTCGACCCTACTGGAAGCCGACCTGGTGATCGAACGCGAGCCGGGGCGCCAACTATGAGCACAGTGATCGTCGGCGCTGGCCCGGCCGGTATCAGCGCCGCGCACACGCTGGTGCATTACGGCATCCAGCCGCTGCTGCTCGACGAGGGCCTGCGCGGCGGCGGGCAGATCTACCGCCGCCAGCCGGCCAACTTCAAGCGCGATGCCAGGGCGCTGTACGGTTTCGACGCGGCCAAGGCCACGGCGGTGCATAAGGCCATGGACGACTTGGCTGACCAGATTGACTACCGCCCGCAGACGCTCGTCTGGAACGCCGAACATGGCCAACTCGATACCCTCTGCGACGGCCATGTGAGGCGCGTCGATTATCAACACCTGATCGTGGCCACCGGCGCTACCGACCGCATCCTGCCGGTGCCAGGCTGGAGTCTGCCGGGTGTCTACAGCCTTGGCGGCGCGCAGATCGCCCTGAAGTTTCAGGGCTGCGCCATCGGCCAGCGCGTGGTATTCGCCGGCAGCGGTCCGTTGCTGTATCTGATTGCCTACCAGTACGCCAAGGCCGGCGCCTGCGTGGTCGCGGTACTCGACAGTGCGCCCTTCAGCGCGCAGGTCCGAGCGGCGCCCGCACTGCTCGGGCAGCCAGCGACCTTTGCCAAGGGCCTGTATTACCGCGCCTGGCTCACCGCTCATGGCATCCCTGTGCACAGCGGCGTACAGGTCGAAGCCATCCACGGCGAACACAGGGTCAGCGGCCTGACCTCGAACGACGGCCAGACGCTGGACTGCGACGCGGTCGGCATGGGCCACGCACTGCGCAGCGAGACACAACTGGCCGACCTGCTCGGCTGCCAGTTCGCCTGGAGCGCGCTCAACCGCAGTTGGCTGCCACAACGCGACGCGTTGGGCCGCAGCAGCGTCGAAGGGGTTTACCTGGCCGGCGACGGGGCGGGCATCATGGGTGCCGACGCCGCGCAAATGGCCGGCGAACTGGCGGCCCTGGCACTGCTTGCTGACACCGGCGTGAACATCGACCACGGCCGGCGCAAGCAGTTGCTCGAACAACTGGCGAGCATCCAGCGCTTTCGTCACGGTCTGGAAAAAGCCTTTCCGTTCCCGACCCACTGGGCCGCCGAGACGGCTGACGCCACACTGATCTGCCGCTGCGAAGAAGTCAGCGCCGGCGATATTCGCCAGGTCGTCGCCGAAGGCCATTGGGAGATCAACCGGGTCAAGGCCCATTGCCGCGTCGGCATGGGCCGCTGTCAGGGCCGCATGTGTGGTGCTGCGGCCTGCGAGCTGGTCGCCCACTGCAGCGGCCGCAGGATCGACGAGATCGGCCGCCTCCGTGCCCAGGCGCCAATCAAGCCGCTGCCGTTCGGCGTCGAGGTGGACGCATGAGCGGGCCATTGAGCAGCGAAGTCATCGTCCTCGGAGGCGGCATCGTCGGCGCCTCGGCGGCATTCTGGCTGGCCCGGCACGGCACACCGGTAACCTTGCTGGAGCGCGATTTTTGCGGCTCGCATTCCAGCGGCGTCAACTATGGCGGGGTACGGCGGCAGGGGCGACCGCTGACCCAATTGCCATTGTCGCAACGTGCTCATGAGATATGGGGCGAGTTGCCGGGACTGCTAGGTATCGACGGAGAATACCTGCGCAGCGGCCATCTGAAACTGGCCCGCAGCGATGCCGACATGGAGCGATTGGTCGCCTACGCCCACGCCAGCCGTGGCTTCGGCCTTGATCTGCAGTTGCTTGATCGTCAGCAACTGCGCCAACGCTTCCCGTGGATCGGAGACGTGGCCGTCGGCGCCTCGTTGTGCCCCGACGACGGCCATGCCAATCCGCGACTGGTGTCACCGGCCTTTGCCCAAGCTGCAAAGCGCGCGGGAGCAAGGGTATTCGAGCAAAGCACCGTGGAGACTGTCGAGCATCATGGCACGCTATTCAAGGTGCGCTGCGCCAACGGTTTGCAGGCCGAGGCGCCGTGGCTGCTGAACTGCGCCGGGGCCTGGGCCGGCACGGTGGCAGGCTGGTTCGACGAAGCCGTACCGATGCATTCGGGCCACCCGGCGATGCTGGTGACTGAACCGCTGGCGCGGGTGATGGACGTCAGCACCGGCGTCGAAGGCGGCGGCATCTATGCCCGTCAGGTCGCGCGCGGCAACTGCGTGCTCGGCGGCGGCCAGGGCTTTGCTTTGGATGCGAGCACCGCGCGCCCTGGCCAGGCGGCGGTGCTGGACATTCTGCGCAACGCCGCCGAGCTCTATCCTTTTTTGACCGGCGCCCAGGCGATTCGCACCTGGAGCGGCACCGAAGGTTACCTGCCCGACCGCGAACCGGTGATCGGGCCCAGCAGCACCACGCCTGGCCTGCTGCACGCCTTCGGCTTCGCCGGAGCCGGTTTTCAGATCGGCCCGGCAGTCGGCGAGGCCCTCGCGCAGTGGGTCTGCGAGGGCCGCAGCGCACAACCGCTCGACGCGTTTTCGATTCACCGTTTTCCATCCATTGCCTAGAGGAAGGTTGCACCATGAACCACGTCAAACGTTGCACTGCATCCCTGTCGCTATTGGCCCTGCTCGGCGCCGCTACCGGCGCCCAGGCCGACCCGACCCTGTACCTGGGCATGAACGGCGGCACCATGGAACGGCTGTACGCCGACAAGGTGTTGCCGATTTTCGAGAAGGCCAACCACGTCAAGGTAGTGATCGTCCCAGGCACCTCTTCCGACATCCTTGCCAAGGTCCAGGCCAGCAAGGACAACCCCCAGATGCACGTGATGTTCCTCGATGACGGCATCATGTACCGCGCCATCTCCATGGGCCTGTGCAACACGCTCGAAGACAGCCCGGTGCTCGCCGACATCCCGGCCAAGGCGAAGATCAAGGAGCAAGCGGTAGCCGTGACGCTGGGTGTGACGGGGCTGGCCTACAACAGCCGCCTGTTCAAGGAAAAAGGCTGGCCTGCGCCGACCTCGTGGATGGATCTGGCCGATCCGCGCTTCAAGGACAAAGTGGTGTTCCAGTCGCTGGCCTCGTCGACCTTCGGCCTGCACGGCTTCCTGATGTTCAACCGCATCCAGGGTGGCAGCGAAACCAACGTCGAGCCGGGCTTCACGGCCTGGCCCAAAACCATCGGGCCCAACGTGCTGGAATACATCGCCAGCTCCGCGCAGATCTCCGAGATGGTGCAGACCGACGAAGCCGCGCTGTTCCCACTGACCCCGACCCAGGTCAGCGCCCTGAAGCTCAAAGGCGTGCCGGTCGAATATGCCCAGCCCAAGGAAGGCGCGGTGGTGCTCAACGTCGCCGAGTGCGCGATCGCCCACAACGACCAACCCGAACTGGCGCAAAAACTGGTGGCCTTTCTGCTCTCGCCAGAGGCCCAGTCGCCGGCATTGGAAGAAGGCGACCAGATCCCCTCCAACCCGAAAACCCCGACCACCGACAAGACTCGGGCGGGTGTCGAGGCCATGGACAAGTACCTCGAGACCGCGATTTCCATCGACTGGGATCAGGTCAACCAACAGCGGCCTGCATGGAATGCGCGTTGGAGCCGGTCGATCGAGCGATAGGCATTTGTGTGCGGGCTTCATGGCTTTTTCATTAGCAAATAACCACAAGTTCTTTTACGAACGACTCGCGCCTACCTATGGTTCCAAGGCTGCACGGCCCTCGGCAGGCGTTGCCGGGGCTCGCCTCGGCGACCGCGCTCGCTGGCGACCGCTTCAACCTCAGACCCAAGGTCCTGCCATGCACATCGTTACCCTGCCAGACACTCCGCTGCTGGCCACCTCTATTCGCGCCACGGCGCAAGTCTTCGAAGACCCACGCTCACGTGCGCTGCTGGCACGCCTGGAGCAGATCGCCCCCAGCGATGCCAGTGTGCTGGTAATCGGTGCCACCGGCACCGGCAAGGAGCTGGTAGCGCGCCACGTACACCAGCTCAGCGATCGGCGCCAGGGACCGTTCGTGGCGGTAAACTGCGGGGCGTTCGCCGAGAATCTGGTCGAAGCAGAACTGTTCGGCCACGAGAAAGGCGCCTTCACCGGCGCCCTCACGACCAAAGCCGGCTGGTTCGAGGAGGCCCATGGCGGCACCCTGTTCCTGGACGAGATCGGCGATTTGCCGATGGCCATCCAGGTCAAGCTGCTACGGGTCTTGCAGGAGCGCGAGATCGTACGTGTGGGTTCACGCAAAAGCATCCCGGTGGATGTGCGGATCGTCGCGGCGACCAACGTCGCGCTGGAAAAGGCGGTCGCGGCGGGACGCTTCCGTGCCGATCTGTATTACCGCATCAACGTCGCGCGGCTCGACTTGCCTGCGCTGCAGGCACGCCCCGGCGACATCCTGCCGCTGGCTCGGCATTTTGTGGCGCGCCATGGCCGGCGTCTGGGGGCTCGGCATATCGAGCTGGAGCTGCAGGCCCAGCAAAAGTTGCTGCGCTACTCGTGGCCCGGCAATATCCGCGAGCTGGAGAATGCCATCCATCACGCGCTGCTGGTGTGTAGCGATCAGCGTATCCGCGAGGCCGACCTGCAGTTGTCCGAACTGCCGGCCGTGTTCCACGATTCAGCCGCGCAGCCCGCCGCTGCCGTTGACGCCCCACACACGGCCGACGCCTTGCTGCAGCGCGCCTTCGATCAGCTTTTCGAGGAACAGCCCGAGCGCCTGCATGAGCACGTCGCCGATGGGCTGGTGCAGGCGGCCTACCGCTACTGCCAGCACAACCAGGTGCACACCGCCGAGCTGCTGGGCCTGAGCCGCAACATCACGCGGGCGCATCTGATTCGGATCGGGGCGCTGGTGGTCAACAAGCGGCGGGCGCCGTTGCTGGATCTCGACAACCCGCCGTTGGCGCATTTCTCGATTTGAGACCGATCCTGTAGCGCGACGTCATGCGCTACATGTCGCGGTACAGCAAGCCATCAATACGACAGCCTCCAACGTCGTACACCTGTGGGAGCAGCGCTTGCTCGCGACGCGGCCAGTGCTGACACCCCCTCTCAACCTGCTACCTTAGATCCGGACCTTCTCTCAATCCAAGGACATCCATGAACCGTTCGCTACTGGCCCTGACCCTCGCCACTCTGCTGGCACCTGCCCTGTCCCACGCCGCGACTTCATCTGCCGCGATTACCGATACGCAATACCAGCAAGTCCTCAAAGGCCCATGGCGCGCGCCGGAAAACAGCGTCCGCGACCCGTACCGCCACCCCGAACAAACCCTGAAGTTCTTCGGCCTGCGCAACAACCAGACGGTCATCGAGATCACCCCAGGTGGCGGCTGGTACAGCGAAGTCCTCGCGCCCTTGCTCAAGGATCACGGTCGCTACATCGCCGCCCTGCAAGGCCCGACGCCCACCGACACCCTCAAGCGCAAGTTCGATGCCGACCCCGAGCATTACGCCAAGGCGCAATTCGTCACCTTCGATCCCGCTGCGCCGATATTCGGCAAACCGGCCTCCGCCGACCTGGTGCTGACTTTTCGCAACGTGCACAACTGGGTCATGGCCGATGACGCCGCGCAGATGTTCTCGGCCTTCTTCAAGGTGCTCAAACCAGGTGGCGTGCTCGGCGTGGTCGACCACCGCGCCAAGGATGGCGTCGACCTGCAGAGCATCAAGGACAGCGGCTACCTGCCCACCGCCTATGTGGTGAAGCTGGCGACCGCGGCGGGCTTCAAATTGCAGGCACAAAGCGAAATCAACGCCAACCCCAAAGACACCAAGGACTACCCGGCAGGCGTGTGGACGCTGCCGCCGACCCTGAAACTGGGTGATCAGGACCGGGCCAAGTACGTGGCGATCGGCGAGTCGGATCGGTTGACGTTGCGGTTCGTGAAACCTGGCAGAGTCGAGCAGTAGATCGCCTCCCCCGACAACAGGCAGCAATGCTCGTAGCAGAGCGCCTGCTTCGCGCAATCCGCGCAGGGGCCAAACCGCCCCTGTGCGATGGCTCATCGGCGATGCCATTACCCGCCAGGGGCGCCTCTGCGCGCACACCTGTCAGATCTGCTAGTACACCTTGCCCACCGAATAGCTGAGACTCGCACCTGTCGCAATGACCGGATGCAACGTGTTTGGCCTTGAGCGCCTTGCTGGATATCCGCCAATCACCACCAAGCGTGGCGATGCAACTGGTCAGCACAAAGCGTTTCATGCCCATGAGACAAGCGAGGACCTATATGTCATGGAAGGACTCTATTTTCCCGCGTTCTACTACTGCATCGCCCCCCTCATCATTTTCAACAGATACCGGTTCGGATTACTCAGCGACGGCCTGTGGGGGATCCTGTGGCTAGGTGGCCTGATCGGCGCCGCAGCTTTGGCCATATCGATCACAGCTAACGCGCACACGGTTTTGATCGCAAGCGTGGCGGTTCTCTCGTTCGGTGCCTTGGCCAAAACGTCGATGCCCTGCATCAATCTCTTCGGGGTAGGGTACCTGATGTGCAAATTCAGCTTGCCAGTGGGGGTCGTGGTTGCCGCCGATAACGCGATGCAATCTATAAACCCTGCACCCCCCGCAGCGTTCATATATTACTTGCTGCTAACACTGTTCTTGGGCGGAGCAATATTCTATACACTCTGCAGTCTGCTTGTAGACTTGCCGAAGTACACCCTCAACTACCCAAAACGTACGGCCACCCAAAAAATCATAGACGCGCAACAGAGCAAAACGACGCCTAAAGTATCTATTCATCTGCCCTGCTATTCAGAACCTCCGCATTTGGTGATCGACACATTGAATGCGCTGTCGCGACTCAATTATGTGAATTTTGAAGTACTGGTTATCGACAACAACACTCAGGATCCTGCTCTGTGGCTGCCCGTAGAGCAGCACTGCAGAGCGCTAGGTACCCGATTTCGCTTCTTCCACGTTGCACCGCTTGCCGGTGCGAAGTCTGGCGCTTTGAATTTTGCGCTTCGCCACACTGCGGCCGATGCGGAACTGGTCATGACCGTGGACGCGGATTATGAAGTGCTGCCCGATTTTCTGATCAGATTTGTGCCCCTCTTCGAAGACCAAAAAACAGGCTTCCTACAAACCAGCCAGGATTATCGTGAGTGGCAGCAAAACGAATTTCTCCGTGGCGTTTACTGCCATTACACTCCAGGCCACAAGAGCATCAACCCTGCGTTGAACGAGTACAACGTTGGTTGTCTGGCCGGTACGGTGTGCCTGATCCGCCGCACACTGTTCGACGAAGTCGGCGGCTGGGCCGAATGGGCTTTGGCAGAAGATCTGGAGCTTTCCATCAGGATAATGTCTGCGGGCTATACGGGGCACGTGATCGCTGAAACATGGGGCCACGGGCTGATTCCAGAGACGATCGAAGGCATGCATAAACAACAATTTCGCTGGTGGGCCGGCGCCAACCAGGATTTCCGAATACATTGGCGGCGATACATCGGCCTCGACAACACCCAAAAACTTACAACTGCACAGCGAAGTTTTCGATTCTATGCCTTTACCAAGGATCTGATGCATACCGGCCGCTTCATTACCGAGCTCCTGCTCTTGATTCCCTGCGTATACCTCATTGCCAACGACAAAGATATCTACCTCCCGTATGGGCTCATGTTTTTAAGCCTGGCGTTCATTCCAGAACAAAACATCAGGCTATGGATCGAGGTCAAGGATCTGGGGGGACGTCATTATAGCGACTATGTCCTGACGCTGTTGCTCAAAGGTTCTCTTCGGTGGATCAAAATTCAGGCGTTTGTGCTGCCAATGCTCGGCAAGAAAATGTCATGGGTAAGAACCAATAAATTCAAACAATCCAGCAGCCTCATCGAAAGTGTCTACTCCTCGCAGGCCGAAACGCTGATTGGCATCGGGTATCTGGCCGTTGCCGCTACGATATTTTGCTTTGCGCACTTCAGAAATCTCGATTTTTTGGCACTCGTAGCTATTGCGTCATTCGTCAACGGTGTGACTTTGATGTCCGCCCTGATCATGGCAATCATCAGCGACCGATCCCTGCAACGCCTGCGCGATACGCCAGCATCATGACGCTTGGACCCAGCGCTCAAAATACCGTGCTGGCATGCGCGTAGGCCGCCTGTTGCCCGGCCCACCCCGCTAACCGGATCTAAGCATAGGCTTATCTACTATTTGGTATATACCAAATATCTGGATTATAAAGAGCGCCCCCCACCGTGCAGGCAATCTGATTCATGGCGTCGCTGAAAATAATGCTCGAGTACTTCCACCCTTGGCCGAATTCGGCAGGGTTCTACCTGGCCCGCGAACGTGGCTGGTACGCCGAACTGGGCCTGGATGTAGAGCTGCGCGTGGCCGATCCGGAGCGCGGCGACAGCCTGCAGCACTTGGTCGAGCAGCAGGTGGAACTGGCGGTATGCCCAAGCAATCGTCTGCTGGTACGCCGCGATCGGGGTCAAGCGCTCACGGGCGTCGCCGCCATCAACCATGCCGGTCTGGAAGCGTTTCAAACCCTCAGGGAATTCGCCATCGAGCGCCCCCGCGATTTGATGGGCAAACGCCTGGCCCTGAATCCCACACCCCGTGGCCTGGCAATGGTCCGCGACTTGGTGCGCCGCGATGGCGGTGACCCCGATGCGGTGATCATCGTCGACAGCGGCGCCCGCGAACTGCGCCCAGAAGAACTCGCCGCCGGGGTCGCCGACGCCAGCTTTGGCGGCTATTGGGCCTGGGAAGCCTTGATGGACAGCCCCATACCCGCAGAACGTCGGGTGGTGCACCGCGTCAGCGATTGGGGGGCTGTGGCCTACCACAGCTATCTGCTGGCGGCAGGCGATGCCTGGCGGGCGGCCAACGAGGCAACGCTGCGAGCGTTTCTGCAGGCCAGCAAACGTGGCTTCGAGGCCGTTGCGCAAGAGCCGGGCCTGGCATTGGCGGCCTATGAGCGGGTCATTCCATACTTCCCCACCACACTGATCGAGCGCTCGCTGCACCTGATCGCGCCGACCTGGCTGCATCAAGGGCAATGGGGCCAGCAACGTCAGGCACTGGTGGAGCCTTATGCCCACTGGCTGCACGAACACGGTATCGTTACCCACCCGCATGCCTGGCAGCAGGCGATCACCAACGACTACCTGACGGAGCCTCAGGCATGAGCCAACCCCTGCACACCCATGGTCTGGCCGGCGAACAAGTGGCCGCCGACTGGCCGGCACTGAGCAGCAGCGACGTGAACAGTGTGCTGAGGCATTTCCCGCACCTGGGCGAACTGTTGCGCATCGATTGGCACAGCCCGCGGCCGTTCTCCTCGGCAGCGTTGATCAGCACCGATCGCGGTGAATGGTTCGTCAAGCGTCACCATCACACGGTGCGCGAGCCTGCGTGGCTGGAGGAGGAACACGCCTTTATCGCACATTTGCGCCAGCGCGGTATAGGCGCCCCCGAGGTGCAAGCCAGCAGTGACGGGCGCAGCGCTTTGCAGATCGGCGACTGGACCTACGAGATCCACCGCCGCGCCGGCGGCCAGGACCTGTACCGCGATGCGCAGTCCTGGTCGCCGTTCCAGACCCGCGCTCACGCCTATGCCGCCGGGAAAAATCTGGCGCAGTTGCACAATGGCGCCGAAGGGTTCAGCGCGCCACTGCGCCAGGCGCAGGTGCTGACCAGCCGTTGGCAAGTGTTCGCCGCTGAGGATCCCCTCGCAGCGTTGACGGGCTACCTGCGCGCACATCCGGCCGTGGCCGCGTACCTGGGGCAACGGGACTGGCAGGCCGAGCTGCAGCGCCACGTGCTGCCGGCACTGCATGCTCTGCGCCCCTGGCTGGCCGACCAGCCGCCCTTGTGGACGCACAACGACTGGCACGCTTCCAATCTGCTGTGGGACGCCCACGACCAGGTCGAGAGCGTGCTGGATTTCGGCTTGTGCGACCGCACCTTCGCGCTCTATGACCTGGCCACCGCGCTGGAACGCAATACCGTGCCCTGGCTGCAACTGGACAGCGACGGACAGGCCCGTGCCGACCTGGGGATGGTCGACGCATTGCTGGAGGGGTATCACGCGCTGCGGCCGTTGTCCGCGCCATCGATCACGGCCCTGACGGCTTTGCTGCCGGTGGTGCACGCCGACTTCGCGCTGTCGGAGATGGTCTATTTCGCCGAGGTCCTGGGCAATCTGGAGAGCACCGATATCGCCTGGCAGCGGTATCTGCTGGGGCATACCGAGTGGTTCGCCGGGGCCGAGGGGCAGCGATTGCTGGCGCATCTGCAGCGCAAACGATTTTCGTCGGGGCCGGCGCAGGAGCTGACGGATCTGTGCGAGCAGGGCTGGCCTCTTCGCGGGCAAGCCTTGCTGCCACAGAGACAACAGGCACAGAGTCGTCCACTTGCGGGAGCAAGACTTGCCCGCGAAAAGGCCCCTACAGACACCCGAGAAGACACTGACCCACTGGTATCCATAGATTGGCTCGCCGCCCATCTGCACCAGCCCGGCCTGGTCATTCTCGACGCCACGGTCGTGCTGCCCTCCCCGCGTTTCGACGGCGACTATCGGGCCGACAGCGGCTACCCAGGCTGGCTCGACGAGCACATCCCTGGCTCCCGCCATGCCGACCTGACCCGCGATCTGCACAACGCCGACGCTGCCTACAGCTTCGCCATGCCGGGCCTCGACGCCCTGGCTGCGCAGTTGCAACGCCTGGGCATCGACGATCACAGCCGCATCGTCATCCATGATCGCAACGACGGCTTCTGGGCCGCGCGCCTGTGGTGGATGCTGCGCAGCGTCGGCATCCAAGCCAGTCTCCTCGACGGCGGGCTGACAGCCTGGCGTGCTGCGGGCCTGCCGATCGACACAGGGCCGGGCCGCGAGCAGCCGAGCGTCTCGGTTCCGACGCTGCGCCCACAGCCCGGCCATTGGGTCGATCAACAACAGGTGCTGGCCGTCAGCCAGGGCCAAACTACGGGCCGACTGGTCTGCGCCTTGGGCCAAGGGGTGTTCGAAGGCACTGCCGCCACCCGCTATCAGCGCCGCGGGCACATCCCCGGCAGCCTCAATCGCCCTGCCCGGCAACTGTTCGACGAGCAAGGCCGCTACTTGCCCCGCGCTCAGCTAAAAGAAGTCCTGGGTGCGGCGTTGCTAGTCAGTCACGAGCCCCTGCTGCTGTACTGCGGCGGTGGCATTTCAGCGGCTGCCACTGCTTTTGCCCTGACCCTGCTGGGGCGCGCCAACGTGATGATCTACGATGGCTCGCTACAGCAGTGGAGCGCCAACCCCGCCTTGCCAATGACCACCGGACCAACTCCGGCCTGATTTGCCGATTCAATTCCAATGCCTCATCCTGCGCTCCCAATAAAAAACGGCGCAGCGGATGAGTGCGCTCGGCCATCCCTCTGTCATGCAAGGAGCTGTAATGATTCATCGCCTTCCCTTCCCCGTCCGGGCACTGGTCGCGAGCATGAGCCTGCTCTCGCCCTGGGCATTCGCCGACGACGCCACCACCCTGAGCGCCATCACCGTCACGGGTGAAGCCGCCGACAGTTATCGCGCCACCGAAGCCTCGGTCGGCGGAGGCAAGCCAGCGCCGCTGATCGATACCCCCGCGGCCATCTCGGTCTTCAACAGCCAGCTGCTGCAGGATCAGCAGGCCCGCTTGCTCAGCGAGGTGCTGCGCAACGATGCCGCGGTCGGCGACAGCTATGCACCGGTCGGCTACTACGAGAACTTCGTGGTGCGCGGTTTCTCCCTCAACGCCGCCAGCAGCTACAAGATCAACGGCCGCACCGTGACCGGGGAGCAGAACATCGCCCTCGAAAACAAAGAGCAGGTCGAGGTGCTCAAGGGCCTGGCCGGCCTGCAAAGCGGCGTCAGCGAGCCCGGTGGCGTGGTCAATTACGTGACCAAGCGGCCCAAGGACGTGCGCTCGATCACCGCCGGTACCGACGAGCAAGGCGGTCGCTACCTGGCCACCGACCTGGGTACCTGGTTCGGCAGCGAGCAGCAATTCGGCGTGCGCGCCAACTTCGCCCATGAAGACCTGCGCTCCTATGTCGACCACGCCGACGGCAAGCGCGATTTCGCCTCCCTGGCGGTGGACTGGAACATCGATCCACGCTCGACCCTGCAGCTGGACCTCGAGTACCAGAGCCGCGAACAACGCTCCGTGCCCGGCTATCAGCTGCTCGGCGGCACCGCACTGCCCCATCACGCCAATCCCCACGATCTGCTGGGCTATCAGAGCTGGTCGAACCCGGTCGGTATCGATTCGCTGAACATGAGCGGACGCTATGAATACCGCCTCAGCGACGACTGGAGCGCGCGCCTGAGCCTGTCGCGCAGCCGCGTGGTCATCGATGATTACAGCGCCTTCCCCTGGGCCTGCTACGGCGCTGCCAGTTGCGCCGACACGGCGGTGCCCAATACATTCAGCCGCGAAGGCGACTACGACATCTATGACTTTCGCAGCCCCGACGATACGCGGCGCACCGACGAAGCCGAAGCGGCGGTGTCCGGGGAGTTCTTTACCGGCGGCCTGCGCAATGAACTCGACCTGGGCGTGAGTGCGTTCCGCCGTACCGTCGACAAGCGCGAAGCCATCAACCAGTACGTCGGGGAAGGCAATATCAACGCGTATCCCGACACCTTCGCGCCCTACGATGGCGCCCTCAACCACACCTACCGCAACCTCGACAGCCGCCAGTACGGGTTGTTCTTCAACGACCGTTTGCATCTGAACGAGCAGTGGCAGCTGCTACTGGGCGGCCGCGAAGTGCGCCTCGACGAGAAGTCCTACGACACCGACGGCAGCGTCACCCGCCATACGCAAATGTGGGAGTTCTTGCCCAACCTGGCAGTGCTCTACAAACCGCGCGCCGACCTGTCGCTGTACGCCCGCTACAGCAAGGGTTTGTCGCTGGGCAGTGCGGCGGCCTGGTACACCACCAATGCCGATCAGACCCTGGCCCCGAGTGTCTCGCGGCAAGTGGAAATCGGCATCAAGCAGGACTGGCAACGCCTGAGCCTGGGCGCCGCGCTGTTCCAGATCACCCAGGCGTATCAATATTCGCGCCCCAACGACGATGGCACCAGCACCTACGTGCAGCAGGGTCAGCAGAAGAACATCGGCCTGGAGCTCACCGCCAGCGGCCGCGCCAGTGAGCGCTTGCAGGTGTCTGCCAGTGTCGCGGCGATACGGGCGAGGGTCACCGGCAGCGGTACCGATGCCTACGAAGGCCATCAATCGATCAATGTGCCAACGCTGCGTGCCAGCCTGTCGGCCGATTACAGCGTGCCGGGCATCGACGGTCTGTCGCTGCTCGGCGGCATGCAGTACAGCGGCGCCAAGTACGCCGACCGCAGCGCCGACGTCAAGGTCGGCGACTACGCGGTGTTCAACAGCGGCGCGCGATACACCACCCGCATCGACGGCTATGACACGGTGTTTCGCCTGACGGTCGACAACCTGTTCGACAAACGCTACTGGCGCGACGTTGGCGAGTCCGTCGGCGACGGTTACCTTTTCCTCGGCGCCCCGCGTACCGCGCGGCTGTCGGCCACAGTCAACTTCTGAAGGAGTCTGCGCGATGTCCCCTCTTGAAATCATTGCTGTACTGGTCAACGTCCTGGGTGTCTGGCTCACCGCGCGGCGCACGCCATGGTGCTGGCCGGTCAGCGTGGTCGCGGTGCTGCTGTACGTGTGGATTTTCTATGACGTGAAGCTCTACTCCGACATGCTCCTGCAAATCGTCTTCGCCTTCCTGCAGGGCTACGGCTGGTGGCGCTGGCAAACCGGGCGCATGGACCACGGCAAGGTGCGTATCGAACCCCTGGCACCACGCCTGGCGCTGGTCAGCCTGGCAGTGGGCGCCGTGATCTCGGTGGCGCTAGGCGCTAGCATGGCGCATTTCACCGATGCTTCGCTGCCCTGGCTCGACGCCAGCCTGACCGGCTTCAGCCTGGTGGCCAGCTACTGGGCAGCGCGCAAGTTCATCGCCAGCTGGTGGCTGTGGATCATCCTCGATGCCATCTACAGCGGCCTGTACTACTACAAGGCGCTGCCGCTGACCGCCGTGCTCTACGCCGGCTTCATCCTGCTGGCAGCCTATGGCCTGCGCGCCTGGCAGCGCGATGTGGAGAACGACAACGCCGCCGCGCCGGTGCCGTCATGAGCGCGGCCCCAGTATCGACATCGTCTGCATGCACGCACAGGTCCCGGAATGAGCAATAAAGCCCCGCAGCATCAGTACCTGCGCATCAGCGAGCAACTCAGCGCGGACCTCGATGCCGGCCGCCTGCAACGCGGCGAGCGGCTAGCCCCCGAACGCGAGATGGCCGAGCACTTCGGCTGCACCCGCGTGACCCTGCGCCAGGCACTGCAGCGCCTCGAAGCACAGGGCAGCCTGTACCGCGGCCCGCGCCGCGGCTGGTTCGTATCACCATTGGCGGTGCACTACGACCCGACCCGCACCACCAGTTTCATGGACTACGTCACCGCCCAGGGCCGCGAACCGCGCACCGAATGCCTGATCGCCGAATACCGCCCGGCCGGTCCGTGGCTGGCAGCAAAAATGCAGGTCGATGCCGCCGAGCCGGTGTACTGGCTGCAACGGCGGCGCTGGGTGGATGGCGTGCCGGTGCTGCTGGAGACCAACGTGCTGCGCGCCAGTAACTGCCCCGACCTGCTCGACCAGCCCTTGAATGGCTCGCTGACGACCCTGCTGCGCGAGCGCTTCGACCGCCGCCTGGCACGCAGCGAGATCAGCCTCAAACCGCTGCTGCTCGATCAGCAGCAGAGCGACCTGCTGGACATCGCCGAGGGCTCCAACGGCCTGCACCTGCAACGCCTGTGCTTCGATCAGAGCGGTGCAGTGGTGGAGTATGACCAGGAGCATTGGCGGGCGGATGCGGTAGAAGTGGTGATGGCGATCAGTGGGTGAGCGCTATCTTGTCGGGCCGATGCAGGCGCATGACCGGGCAGAGACCGGTCACACAGGTGCAAGGTGCTGCGAACCAAGTGGCTACTCAGCCCAGCACGTCATGATGCAAGGTGTCCGCCACCCCTAGCGCCACCAGTGGCACTTCGGGGGCTGCCAGCGCCGCCGCGGCCTTGGCGAAGGTCACGTTGGAGCGAGTCAGGTCGTACTCGACATCGCCCTGGATGGCGATTTCGAAGCGATGTCCTTGCGCATCCGGTTGCAGGTCCTTGAGGTAGGTGCGATCGAGCGCGCCGTTGTAACTGATCTTGAGGGTGTGGTCGGTGCCATCGCCATAGCCGGTGTAGCCCAGCCTGGAGACGTCGATGCGGTCCTGGTACAGCTCGAAGTCGGCGATCAGATCGCCGTGGCTGACCTGGGCGGTGCGATAGCTGTCACTGGCCGCAGTGTAGAGGAACACGTCCCTGCCGCTGCCGCCGTTGAGCACATCGCGGCCGGCGCCGCCCACCAGCACGTCACCACCGCCCGCCCCAGACAGCTGATCGTCGCCGGCGCGGCCGAGGATGATCTCGTCGATGGGCGAGCCACTGAGCACGTCATTGCCCGCCGTGCCGAGGATTTGCGGCGTGCTGAACAGCACGTTGTCGCTGTTGAGTTGCCCGGCATAGTCGCCGTTGAGGACGAGCTCGAAACGGTGGCCGCTGGCGTCGGCGTCAAAACTTTTCAAATAGGTGAAACTACTGTCGTTGTTGGCAACCACCGCCAGGGTGCCATTGTGGCCGTCGCCCAGGCCGGTAAAACCCAGGGTGCTGAGGTCGATGCGGTCCTGCTCGGCGTTGAAGTCGACGATATGGTCGCTGGCGCTGGTGGTCGCGGTGCGATAGCTGTCGTCGCGCGAGGTGAAACGGAACACGTCCGCGCCGCTGCCGCCTGCCAACTGATCGCGACCGCCACCGCCCTCCAGCACATCGGTACCGGCCAGGCCTTGCAGGGTCTCGGCGGCAGCGGTACCCACCAGCACGTCGTCTACCGCCGAACCCTGGATATAGGACTTGCCGTTGGGGCTGGCGAAGGTGGTGTCGAGCGAGCCGTCGCTGTCAAGGCGGATGATGCTGTAGTCCTGGTTGTTGCCCAGTGCACTGGTGCCGGCGACGAGGATCTTGCCGTCGGCAAGCACCGTTACCGAGTGGGCTGCGTCGTGGCCCTGGACGTCCAGGGTGGTCTGGCCATCACCGCTGAAGGTGGTGTCGAAGCTACCATCGGCGTTGAGCCGTACCAGGCCAAAATCCGCAGAACCGGCGCCGGCGATGAGGATCTTGCCATCGGCCTGCTCGGTCACCGCACTGGTGTAATCCAGGCCCGTGCTGTTGCCCAGCACCACCTGCCCATTCGTACCGAAGCGGGTGTCGAGGCTGCCATCGGCGTTGATCAGCGCCACGGCATATTGATAGCTGCCGTCGGCGTAGACGGTGCCACCGAGCAGCAGCTTGCCATCGGCCAGCAACGTGGCACGGGCGTCAAACAGCTCGATGCTGGAGATGATCATAGTGCCCTGGTCGCCGAAGTTGCGGTCGAGGCTGCCATCGGCGTGCAATTGGGTCACCACGACGTGATCGTCGGCAGTACCGGTCAGCAGGATCGAGCCATCGGCGTTGAGCTTGATCGTGGCGCTGCCCGGGTCGATCCCGGCGGCGATATCGACCCGGCCAGTGCCGTTGAACGCGCTGTCCAGCACCCCTTGGGCGGTGAAGCGGGTGACCTGGAAATCGAAGCTGCTGCCATTGTAGGTCATGTAGGACATCAGCAATTTGCCATCGGGCTGCACGGCCAGGGTGTAGCCCTGATCGATGGAGACCTCGGCATCGATCACCGTGCGCCCGTCCGTGCCGTAGCTGTGGTCAAGGGTGCCGTCGGCGTTGAGGCGCACGATGGAGTAGTCGTAGGCGGTCTCGATGATACCGCCGTAGAAGGTGAAGCCGGCGACGAGGATCTTGCCGTCGTCCTGCACGGCGATGCTCTGGTTGAGGTCGTCAAACCCGGTGACGTCGAGCACAGTCTTGCCTGGGGAGGTGCGGGTGGTGTGGGCTGTGGTGTCAAGTGCGGAGGTATCGAGAGCGGCCATGGGACAGTCCTTTGCGCGGGTGGTAAGGAAAGAGGCGTCGCGCCTCGGCTCCTTGACCCTAGCGGCTTTTCGGGCCTGCGCCAGAAGGGTGAAAGGTCAGTCGTCGGAGTGGTGCGGTGTGGCACATGGCCTCTTCGCGAGGAAGCGTTGCGCCCGTGGGTGTTAGCCGATATCGAGTCGTATTTAGCTGTGGGAGCAAGGGTGCGCGCCGGGCAGGTCGGGCCCACGGGGCGAGCCCCCTTGCGACAGGTTCAGAGTGCGGTCACCGCAGGAAAGGTCTTGAACCGCGATGTCCCATCGCGCTGCAACTGCTCTACCAGCCCCAGCTCCCAGTCCAGATACTCGCGGAACGCGGCGTTGCGATCCTGCAGCTGATACGGCGAACGCCACACATCATCGGTGCTGTCCCACAAGCGCTGCTCCCCTTGCTCGAGCTTTTGCCCGGCCTGGCGCCAGGCCTGGGTGCCCCCTTCAAGCACCAGCACCTGGCGCACCACGTGCGCCTGCACTTCGGCCGCAGCTAGCTGGGCGATACGTCCGTCACTGGAGGTGAGCACTACCGCGCCGCTGCCGGGCAACTCGCGCAACCGCTGGTCGAGCCGTGCGCGAATGGCGAACCAGGCACCCGGCACATGCCCCTCGCGATACGCCAGGCTGCTGTCCAGGTCGAGTACTACGGCGTCACCCGCAGGCAACAGCTCGGCCAACGCCGCCGGGGTCAGACGCTGCACCTTGGGCAACGGCGCGCGCAACGGCTGTGGATCATCGCCGCGTTCGCTGGCCTGCGCGGCGTCGACACGCAGGATCGACACCTCGGCCCAACCGATCTGCGCCAGCCACGAGCCCGCCGCCGCCGCGCGCACGCCATGCTCATCGTCGACCAGCACTACCCGCGCGTTCTGCACGCCGATGTACACGTCCACTCCCTGTACCAACTGCCCGCCTTCGGCCCAGCGTGCGCCCGGCAGATGCCCGGCCTGGTACTCGGCGCGGGTGCGCACGTCATACAGGTACAAGGTGCGCTGGGTCGCTTCCAGGCGGTAATGCTCCAGCGTCGGCAGATCGATCACCGGCACCCTGAAGTGCTCGATCAGGTGCCTGGCTGCGGCATCCGCGGCTTGCAAGCGTGCCGGGGCCGCCACTGTGGCCTCGACACCGCTTTGCAGATCGAAGCCAGCCGTGAGCCAATCCATGGTGCCGTTCTCCAGGGCCAGCACCGGGTTCTTGAGCCCGGCGTTGATCAGCGTCTGCGCGCCGATGATCGAGCGCGTACGCCCGGCGCAGTTGATCACCACTGGCGTGCTGTCGTCGGCCAGCAGCGGATGCACGCGATAGACCAGCTCGCCATTGGGGCACGCCTGGGCGCCGGGAATGCTGAAGGTGTCGAATTCGGCGAGGGTCCGGCCATCGAGCAGGACGATCCGTTCACCGTTGTCGAGGCGCTGCTTGAGGGCCTCGGCGCTCAGGTGCGGCGTGCCGTACTGATGCTCGACGAATTCGCCAAAGCCTTTGCTCAGGGCGCTGGTGCCGGTGAACAGCTCGCCACCCTGGGCCCGCCACGCCGCGACGCCGCCCAGCAGCACACTGACCTGGTTGTAGCCCAGTGCCTGCAGCTTGGCAACGGCGCGGCGGGCCAGGCTTTCGTCCCCGGCATCGGTGACGATCACCGGGGCGTGCAAGCGCGGCAGCAAGGTCGCCGCGCGCAACTCCAGTTGGCTCAGGGGCAGGCCGGCGCTGCGCAGGATGTAACCGTCGCGCGCCTGCACACCCTGCTCGCGGACATCGATCAAAGCGATTTCGCCGGTGCCGGCCAAGCGCTCGCGCAACTGGCCGACGGTCACGGTCGGGACGATGGCCTGTTCGGTATTTTGGGGAGCTGACATGTCGTGATCCTTCATCGAGTTAGTGAGTGGGCGAGGGACATCCGCGGGAAAATTGACGCAGCGCTTCGCGGGCAGAGCCCGCTCCCACAGGGACAGTGGCGTGTTCGAAATGGCGCAAGCGCTCCAGCAACGCCAGGCCGTCGATACCGGCTTGCGCGCCGCAGCTGGCAGCCTTGGCGGCAAATTCGGCAGCGCTCAGCGGTTGCTGACGCGAGCCCGGCAAGTGCGCCTGCAGCGCCTCCAATACCCGTCCGTCACGCAGGGTGATGGCCACGGTCACCGGGGCGAAATCATGGTTGTTGCGCGGGTCGACGCGCAGGTGCACCTTGCGCAGCACCCGGGCGATGTCGGCGTCCTGCAGCGCCTCCGGCCGCAGATGGGCGAAGGTCACCGGGCCGCGCAACACGGCGGTTGCCAGGTGGTAGCGCAGGTTGAACTGGGCGAGCATTTCCAGATCGCCCTCCAGGCTGAACTCGGCCCCCACATAGCGAAACATGAAGGGCGAGACGTAGGCGACGATCTCCAGAATTTCCTGCTCGTCAACCTCATGGCGCTGACGCAAGTCCAGGGTGGCTGCGATGGCCGCCTGGCTGCAAGCCGACACTGGCCAAGGCTTGAGCGAGGTGTCGAGCAGTTGCCAGTCTTGCCACAAAGCGCTGAACAGGCGCTTGTCGTCGCCTGCCTCATACAGCGCACGCAAGCCGAAACGCCCCTCTACCGCCTGGCTAGCCGCCGTGGCACCGGCCGCAGCCAACTGCGCGGCGAACACGCCGTTGCGGCTGGCGAAGGCCGGTTGCAAACGCCGACTGATCGCTGCTTCCAGACTGCCCTGCTGGGTGCCCGCGCCCTGGGCCAGGGCCAGGCCCATGGCATCGGCCAACTGCTCGGGCGCTAACTTCATCAGCAATCCTGCGGCCAGTGCCGCGCCCAGGCATCCGTACAAAGAGGTGTGCGACCAGCCCGCGCTGCGCTGGGTGGCATGGTGGGACAAACGCCCGACGATCTCGCTGGCGGCGACGAACGCCAGCAGCAACTCGGCGGCGCTGCTGCCCAGGTGTTCGGCCATGGCCCAAGCGGCCGGCAGGCACACGATGTCGGCATGGACCTTGTCATTGATGCTGGCGTAACCGGGCATCGCCGCGTGCAGGCTGTTGATGAAGGCCGCGTCCACCGGCGACATCGGCGCGCGGTCGTCGACGAACCAGGCGTGGCAGTTGCCGACCGAGGGCGCCAGGGTGGCGCACAGGTTGCGGGCCAGGGTCGAGGTCTGCCCGGCGGCCGCAACCAGCAAGGTGTCGGTCATCAACAAGCGTGCCTGATCCACCACCTCGCCAGGCAGATCGTCGTAGCGCAGGCGGCTGGCGGCCGTGGCCAGGCGCAGCGTGATGGAGTCACCGCGCATGCGCCCTCCTCCAGCCCCCGTCGAGGCGTCGCACCTTCACGACCACGGCAATTGCAGCCCGAGGTTGCCGCGCAAGGTGCTGGCCTCGTATTCGCGGCGGAACAGCCCGCGGCGCTGCAGTTCCGGCACCAATTGCTCGACGATCGCTTCCAGGCCCTGGGGAAAATAGTCGGCGTTCAAATTGAAACCGTCGGCGGCATGCCCGCGAAACCACTGCTCGATGGAGTCGGCGACCTGCTCGGCGGTGCCGACGATATTGCGGTGGCCATTGGGGTTGCGCTTGAGCAGCTCGCGCACGGTCAGGCGTTCGCGCGCGGCCAAGTCCAGCACCGCCTTGGCAAAGCCCTGGCCCGCACGGCTGCGGGCGGCATCTTCGATTTTCGTCCACGGCAGTTGTTCGTCGAGTTTCAGGTGTTGCGCGTCGATGGCCAAAGAGTTGGCCAGGTCAAGGCGCTCGCGCTCAAAGCCGGACACTTCATCGAGCCAATCCTTGCGCGCGATGGCCTCGGCTTCGGTACTGCCAAGAATCGGCAGCAGCCCTGGGAGAATCAATATTTCGTCGGCGCCACGCCCGTATTGCGCGGCTTCGGACTTGATGCTGCGATAGAAGGCCTGCGCCGCCTCGAGGCTGTGATTGACGGTAAACACCGCATCGGCATGCCGCGCCGCCAGGCCCATGCCCTGCGGCGAGCCGCCAGCCTGGAGCACCACCGGACGGCCCTGGGGCGAGCGCGGCACGTTCAGGGCGCCCTTGACCTTGAAGTAGGTGCCCTGATGATCGATGGGGTGAATGCCCCGCACATCGACGAACTGGCCGCTGCGCTGATCGCCGCGCAGCGCATCCTTGTCCCACGTGCCCCACAGCGCCTTGACCACTTCAACGGCCTCCTCGGCGCGGGCGTAACGGGCGTCGTGGTCGAGCAGTTGCTCCAGGCCGAACAGCTGCGCCACTTCCGGGGTGCGCGTGCCCACCACGTTCCAGGCCGCGCGACCGCCGCTGATAAAGTCCAGCGACGCTACAGTGCGGGCGATGTTGTAGGGCTCGTGAAAGCTCGATGACACCGTCGCCACCAGGCCGACATGCTGGGTCACCCGCGCCACGGCGGTGAGAGGAATGAAGGGATCGAGGGCTTGCCAGGGGCGCTCCACATGGGGGCCGCCATAATCGAAGCCGTCGGAGAAAAACACCGCGTCGAGCTTGCCGCGCTCGGCCAGGCGGCCGATGTTCTCGTAGAACTCCAGGCTAAGAAACCCCAGCGGATCATCGGCCACGCGCCACGAGGCGGGATGACGACCACTGTTGTTGACGTTGACGTTCAGGTGCAATTGGCGGGTCATGCGGGTACCTCCTGAGCTGCGGCGAGGCGGGCAAGGCGGTGTGCGGTCAACAGCTCGTCATAGGGGCGATACGGATGGCCGATGCTCCAGGGGTCGGCGACGATCCGTTGGCTGGCCCACAGGCCGATGGAATGGGGTTTCCAGCGCACCGCATCGTGCAGAGTGTGGGTGCGCGCATCGCGCCAGTAGCGATCCAGGCCGCTGCCGACCCGCGCCGAACTGGCACCGCCGACATCGAAGAGCGCCGAGCTGACCTCCAGCACCGCGCGAGTCGTGAGAACCTTGGCCTGGGCCACTTCATAGAAGATATCCAGTACCGTCGCCAGCTCGGTGTGCGCGTCGCTGGCCGCCAAACGCCGCGCGGCGCTTTCGGTCAAGCGCCGCGCGGCACCGGCCAGCAGCACCAGTTCGCCCAGCTGCGCGATGCCCAGCACATCATCGGCGAATGCCTTGGCACCGCTGCCGCGGCCACCATGCACATGCCGCGACAAATCCACTGCACGCTGCAGCGCGCCCTCGGCCAAGCCGACGTCGATGGCCGCGTGCAGCAGTTGGCTTTGCGCCGAAATCCGGTAAGACACCTGCGGATCGCGGGGGTGGCTGATCACCCCCAGGGCCGACACCGGAGTGTCGACGAACACCGAGCTGCCAGAGGCCGTGGTGCGCTGCCCAAGACCGTCCCAATCGTCAGTGATCGTCACGCCTGCGGCGCCCCGGGTGACGATGGCCGAGCAGGCGCGGCCGGTTTCGTCCAGGCATTGCACGCTGATGTGATCAGCGAGCAAGGCACCGGTGGAATATACCTTGCGGCCATTCAGGCGCCAGCCCTCAGCCGCTGGCGTCAAGGCGGCAGCGGCTTCCCCGGGGTAGCGTTCGCCGGGCTCGGCGGTGGCATTGCCGAAGAACTGCCCGGCGCCGATCTGCGACAGATAATGGTCGCGCTGCGCCGGGCTGCCGGCGATGCGCAGACGCTCGACGGAGTTGAAATGGTTCTGCGGGATCTGTCCCAGGCTGCCATCGGCCTTGGCGACGATGGCCACCGCCTGGATCAGCACCTCATGATCGAAGCCCAGGCCGCCATAGGCCACCGGCACGTTGAGGCGCCAGAAGCCCAGCGCGCGCAATTGATCGATAACGTCATGGCCGTAGGCGCGCTGGCGGTCGCGCACGTCGGCGCTGGTAGCGATACTTTCGGCCAGAGCGCTCAGCTCGGCCAGGAATTTCACGGCGTCGGTCATGGCTCAGCGCCCCGCCACTTGTGGAGGAACGGCCTGCTGCACGGCGTTGTAGCGGTCATCGAAACCGACCTTGACGTCGACCTTCTTCTTGATCGCGCCACCGGCGAACAAGGCGTCGGCGACGTTCTGCTCTTCGGCCAGCAACTTGGCATCGAACGGCCGGAAGGCACCGCTGCGCACCTGATACTCGTAGACCGCCCGCTCCGGCGTCAGCTTGAGGGTGGTCTGCAGCACCGCGGTGGCTTCCTGCTGGTGGCTCTTGTGCCACGCCCAGTAGTTGCTCACCCGTTGAAAGAAGCCCTTGAGCGCTTCGCTCTTGGCAGGGTCGGCAAGTACATCGGCGCGGGCGGTCCATACCCCCAGGGCCGGAATACCCGTGGCGCGATCATCGAGCAGCACCTTGGCCTGACCACCGCGTACGCTCTGCAGAATCGGCCCCAGGCTGCCGGAATAGGCGTCGGTCTGCCCGGAGTTGAACGCCGCCGCCGAAGATGCGCCGTCGTTGAATTTGAACGGGCTGATGTCTTTTTCCGTCAACCCGGCTTTGACCAGCGACACCAGGTACTGGGCGTGGTTGTAGCCGCCGTAGTTGTAGGCCCAGCTGTGGTGGGCGAGCTGCGCCGGGGTGTCGATGTGGACCGAAGTGCGTACCGCGGTGACCAGCGGCGAGTAGTCGGGGCTGTAGTCGTTGCGCCAGCCGGCGACGATTTTCAGCGGCGCGTCGGCAGCCGTCCAGTCAGTGCGCGCATTGGCCTGTTCGATGGTCAGCGAGGTGTCGCCCATGTGGCCCACATCGATGGCCTTGCCGTACAGCGCCGAGAGGTTGGCGGCCGGGCCGGTGAGCAATACCCATTTGACGTCGAACGGCGCGCCGTCGAGGACCTTGGATTCCTTGATCAGAGCCGGGAAGCCGGCATCCTGATAGGCGATGGTGAGCGTGGTGCGCTCCTGGGCAGTGGCGTGGAATGCAATCAGACCCAAGGTGGGCAGCAACAGCCCGCGGACAATCTTGTTCATCGATGTTCTCTACTTTTGATAAGGGCATCTAGCGGAAGGCGAGTCAGGCGACGCTGCCAAGGTGGTGCAGCACGCTGCGCTTGATCTGGTTGAAATCGCTGGCGGTGGGGTCACGCTTGCGCGGCAGGTTGACCGGGATGTCGGCCTTGACGAAGCCCGCACCGAGCACCAGCACGCGGTCGGCCAGCAAGATCGCCTCTTCGATGTCGTGGGTCACCAGCAACACGCCTGGCTGATGCTCGCGCCACAGCTCGATCACCAGGTCCTGGGCCTTGCGCCGAGTAAAGGCGTCCAGCGCGCTGAAAGGTTCGTCGAGCAGCAACAGGTCGGGCGCGCGGTACAGCGCGCGGGCCAGGCCGACCCGCTGCGCCTCGCCACCAGACAGGCTCGAAGGCCAGGCATCGGCCTTGTTGCCCAGCCCGACTTCGGTCAGCGCCGCTACGGCACGGGCATAGCTGTCGGGGGCCTTGTGGTCTTGCAGCACGACGTTGCGCCAGACCCGCTGCGCAAGGATCAGGCGCGGGTCCTGGAACACCACCGAGGTGCGCTCGGCGATCGCCGCACTGCCGCCACTGGCGGTTTCGAGGCCACCGACGATGCGCAGCAAGGTGGTCTTGCCGGTGCCCGAAGGCCCGACCAGAGCAACGAACTCGCCTTTGCCCAAGGTGAAGTCCAAGGCGTCGAGAATCACCTGGTCGCCATAGCGTTTGCTCAGGCCTTGCAGGTCAATGACGGCGGGCGTGGCGGCAGGCGGCGTCAAGCGCGCGGCCTGATACGGGCCGAGGCTTTCAAGATGGCTCATGACGGGGTCTCCAGCTGAGCAGCGCGCGTTCGATCAGGCGCATGACGATGTCGACGATCACACCGAGCACGGCATAGATGAGGATGCCGGCGATGATGATGTCGGTGCGTTGAAACTGGTTGGCGTTGTTGAGGATGTAGCCGATGCCAGCGTTGGAGTTGATCTGCTCGGCGGCCACCAGCCCCAGCAGCGCGGCGCCGGCGGCATAGCGCCAGCCCACAAGAATGCTCGGCATGGCCAGCGGCAGTACGATAAGGCGCACTACCTGACGCTGGTTCATGTCGAAACTGACGCCCAGTTCCAGCAGGCGTTTGTCGATGGCGCGAATGCCGTGGTAGGCGTTGAGGTACACCGGGAAGATCGACGCGCCGATGATCAGCAGTACCTTGGACCACTCGCCAATGCCGAACCACACCACGAACAGCGGCACCAGGGCAATGAACGGAATGGTGCGCAGCATCTGCAGAGGCGCGTCATAAAGACGCTCGGCCAAGGTCGACAGGCCTGCGATGACGCCCAGCACCAGCCCCAGGCCGCCGCCGATCAACAGCCCCAGCCCGGCCCGGCCCAAAGACACCGGCAGCGCCGCCTGCAGCTCGCCGGTGTGCCAGAGTTCCTGATAGGCCTGGATGATGCTCCAGGGCGAGGGCAAGACGAATTCGCTCAGCCAGCCAGCCTTGGCGCTGAGTTGCCACAGGACCAGCAGCACAATCGGGATGAGCAACCGCAACCCGCCCAACCGACCGGCCTGACGCCGCACCCGCCCCAACCAGCCAGCGGGCACCAGCACGCCATCGTGAAACCGGTACTCGACCAAGGGCACATCGGCGACTGTGAGTGCGGGCGGCGACAAGGGCGAAGCAGGCTGACGCATGACGATGACTCCTTTACAGAATGTGCATTGACACGGCGACTTTCAAGCAGTCACTCGCGCAGTTACGGCACAGCAGTAATAGAGCAAAGCCATATGGAACGGAAAGAGCGTTATGTTCTATGGTTATATAAACGCCTGAACACTATTGATTAATGCTCGAGGTTATAAACTTAAAACCAATTGGCACTTTGATTTTGTTTCGTCCTTTCGCTTGGAGCTTGCATCGAACGATGTCGCTAGGGACTTGCATTGAACAACGCAGGTATTTATGCCGGAGGTTTTTTGGAGGTGGGGTCTGAGATTGGGGTAGTCCTTTGCTGCGGGCCTGTGCGGCGCGCCCTGCCCATTGGCCCTTCGCCTAGGCTCAGGGTACCCGCGTTCCGGCACCTGAAGAGAGGGCACGGCGCACAGGCCCGCAGCAAAGTACCAGCCGAGATTTGGGCGGCGTCCTAAAGCTTTTTTGAAGAAACGGCACTGATGTCACTGTTCTGCTTTCGAGTCAGCCTTGGGGTCGCGGCCCCCTTCCAGCAGGCCGCGTTTCGACGCACTGACGAGGGGATAGCCGGCATGGATGCCGGCTAAGCCCCGTTGGGCCATGGAAGGCCCATCGGGGCGTGCCCCTCGTCAGTGCGTCGAAGCGCGGGAACCCCGAGCGTCAGCGAGGGGCCAATGGCGGGGGCGGCGACCCCAAGGCCGACTCGAAAGCAGAACCAGCGCAGTCCCCAAAAAAACGACAAGTCAGAAATAACCACCCAAGGAATAAGCTTATATCCCCAACCCGCGCTTATTTCGAATAATCCTCATCGCCTAAGAATATGCACTAACGATATTGGCACTACGCAGCACGACTCTATAGCGTGGCCACACCGGAATACCGGCTCCCTGCGCGTATCAGCCTGAACGCCAAACGCTTTCTTCTGGAGTCGCCACGCGAAGCAGACCGCCAACGATCTGCGCGGGCCTGACTGGATATCGTCAATGAGATTCGACCTGTCATCCCTACGTCGTAGTGGTGTGCCCGTGATCGCCGCCGGTTTGATCACGCTGCTCGCCAGCGCCCAGGCCATGGCCGTGACCCTGACCGCCATCGTGCAGCCGGAACCGGTGGCCCTGACCTCGAGCTTCAATACCAACTTCCCCAACGGCGTGGTCTCCAACAACATCTATGAAGGGCTGGTGAGCTATGACCAGAACATGCAGCCACAACCGAGCCTGGCGCTGTCGTGGGACATCGCCAAGGACGGCCTGAGCATCACCTTCCACCTGCGCCACGGGGTCAAATGGCATGATGGCCAGCCCTTCACCTCGGCCGACGTCAAATACTCCGCACTGGAAGTCTGGAAAAAGGTCCACCCCCGTGGGCGCACCACCTTCGCCGCGCTGGAAGACGTGCTCACCCCCGACCCCTACACCGCCGTATTCAAGCTCAAGCAACCGTCGCTGGTCATCCTCAGCTCGATCAACGCCAATGAAGCGCAGATCCTCCCGGCGCACCTGTATGCCGGCACCGACATCCTGAAAAACCCGCACAACCTCGACCCTATCGGCACCGGCCCATTCAAGTTCGTCAAATGGGAGCGTGGCCAATACATCGAGCTCACCCGCAACCCGGACTATTGGGACGCTGGCAAGCCCAAGGTCGACAAGCTGGTGTTCCGCATCATCCCCGACGCCAGCTCGCGCGCCGCCGCATTGGAGACCGGCGAGGTGCAGTACTCGCCCTACGATTCGGTGCCTTTCAGCGATGTCGAGCGCCTCAGCCACAACCCTGAACTGGTGGTCGCCAAACGCGGCTATGAGTCGTCCGCCGCCTACGTGTTCCTCGAATTCAACTTGCGCAACCCGGTGCTGGCCAACCTCAAGGTGCGCCAGGCCATCGACCAGGCGATAGACAAACAGGCGCTGATCGACGTGGTCTGGTATGGCCTGGGCAAACCCGCCACCGGGCCGGTGCCCTCCTCGCTCAAGAACTTCTACACCACCGACGGCGTCCAGCAGTACCCCTTCGATATCGCCCAGGCCGACAAGCTCCTCGATGAAGCCGGCTACCCCCGTGGCGCCGACGGCGTGCGCTTTCGCATCAACATCGACTACCAGCCGTTCCATGAAGGCTTCAAGAACCAGTCCGAATTCATCCGCCAGAGCCTGAAGAAAGTCGGCATCGATGTCACCGTGCGCACCCAGGACCTCGCCGGCTTCATCAAACGCGTCTACAGCGACTACGACTTCGACATCAACACCGGCCGCTGGGTACCGATGATGGACCCGCAGATCGGCGGCCTGCGCCAGTACTCCACCGCCAACATCACCCCCGGCGTGCCGTGGAGCAATGCCTCCGACTACAGCAGCCCGGCCATGGACAAGGTCATCGCCGCCCTGCAAGGCGAGATCGACCCGACGCGGCGCCAGCAGGACTTCTACGAATTCCAACGCATCGCCCAGCACGACCTCCCGGTAGTACCTCTGTTCGAACAACAGAATTTCACCGTCTACAGCAAGCGCCTGCAAGAGGTGAGCGTGGCGCCGGACGGCGCCTTGTCATCCCTCAAAGACGTGTCCATCGCGCCCTGACCAGCCCGTGTATAAGGAGTACTGCCATGCACCTGCAACTCACTGACAAGCACGTCGTCATCACCGGCGCCAGCAAGGGCATCGGCCTGGCCATCGCCCATGCGTTCGCCGCCGAAGGTGCGCGCCTGAGCTTGATCGCCCGCGACCCGGCCACCCTCGAAGAGGCCCGGCGCCAGTTCGCCCATGCCGGCATCCAGGTGCAGGTGATCAGTGCCAACCTCAGCGACGCCGCTGCGGCCGAAGCGGCGATTGCCGATGCCGAAACCCGCCAAGGACCGATCGATATCCTCGTCAACAGCGCCGGTGCGGCCAAGCGTACCGAGCCCGAGCTTCTCGACGCGCAGACCTGGCAAGCGGCGCTGGACGCCAAGTTCTTCCCCACCATCCATACCCAGGATGCCGTGCTCAAGCGCCTGCTGGCCAGGGCCGAAGCCAGTGGCCAGCCGCTGCAGAGCGCGGCCATCGTCAACATCGTCGGCACCGGCGGCAAACACCCCACCGCCACCCACCTGCCCGGGGGCTCGGCCAACGCCGCCCTGCTGCTGTCCACCGTCGGCCTGGCCAAGCACTATGCCCGTCACGGCATTCGCATCAACGCCATCAACCCGGGCTTCACCTACACCGGCCGCGTCGACCAGGCCATCAGCCTCGAAGCCACCCGCCGCGGCATCAGCAAGGAGCAAGCGCTGCAAGATGCCGAGGCGCAGATTCCACTGGGCCGTTTCGCCCGCCCCGAAGAAGTCGCCGACCTCGCCGTGTTCCTCGCCAGCGCCCGCGCCAGCTACATCACCGGTGCGGTGATCCCGGTCAACGGCGGCGCGGACCCGGTCATCTGACATGCCAGCCCTCGCCAAATACATGCTGCGCCGGCTCGCCCAATTGCTGCCGGTGGCCCTGATCATCGTGCTGTCCTCGTACCTGCTGCTGCGCCTGGCGCCCGGCGACATGGTCGACGTGATGGCCGGCGAATCCGGCGCGGCGACCCCGGAATACATGGCCCAGCTGCGTGAGCAGTTCGACCTCGATGCCCCCGGCTACGTGCTGTTCGGCCGCTACCTGGACAACCTCGCGCACCTCAACCTCGGCTACTCGTTTCGCAACAGCATGCCCGTGGCCGAGCTCATCGCCGATCGTGTGCCGGCCACCCTGACCCTCATGCTGGTGGCGGTGTTCATCGCCGCAGTGCTGGGCATCGCCCTGGGCGCCGTGGCCGCCCGCTATCGCGGCCGGTGGCCGGATGAAGTGATTTCGACCCTGTCCACCATCGGCTTTGCCACACCGGTGTTCTGGGTCGGATTGATATTGATCGTGGTGTTTTCGATCAACCTGCGCTGGCTGCCCTCGGCCGGCATGCAGACCATCGGCGGCGTCGACGGCGCCTGGGCCTCGTTCCTCGATCGGCTGCGCTACATGGCCTTGCCGGCGTTAAGCCTGTCGTTTTTCTACCTGTCGATCTATGTGCGCATGACCCGCTCGGCGATGCTCGAAGTCTACGGCCTCGACTTCATCCGCACCGCACGCGCCAAAGGCATCAGCGAAGCGCGAGTCGCAGTGCGGCACGTGTTGCGCAACGCACTGCTGCCCCTAGTGACCGTCACCGGCCTGCAACTGGGCTCGCTGATGGGCGGTTCGATCGTGGTCGAGACCGTGTTCTCCTGGCCGGGCCTGGGGCGCCTGGCGTTCGACGCGGTGTTCCAGCGCGACATCAACCTGTTGCTGGGGATTTTCCTGTGCAGTTCGTTTCTGGTGATCCTCATGAACCTGCTGGTCGACCTGCTCTACGCGCTGCTCGATCCGCGCATCGAGATTCGCTCATGAAACGCGTCCTGCGTCTGGGTCATTCCCGCGCACTGCTGCTCGGGCTGGCGATCCTGCTGTCGATCAGCATCGCCGCGCTGTTGGCCAACTGGCTATACCCCGCCGACCCGTTCGACATCGTCGGCCGCGCCAACCAATGGCCGGGCAGCAACCCGCGCTACCCATTGGGCACCGACATGCTCGGCCGCGATCTCACCGCCGGCATGCTCCACGCCGCACGCGTGTCACTGCTGGTCGGCGTCGGTGCCGCGGCCCTGTCAGTGCTGATCGGCACCACGGTGGGTGTGGTCAGCGGCTACACCGGTGGCTGGCTCGACGACTGCCTGATGCGACTCACCGAGCTGTTCCAGACCATGCCCAGCTTCCTCTTCGCGATCCTGCTGGTAGTGATCTTGCAACCGTCGATCGCCAGCATCGTGTTCGCCATTGGCATCACCTCATGGCCGCAGATTTCCCGGCTGGTGCGGGCCGAAGCGCTGCGCGTGCGCCAACAGGATTTCGTCAGCGCAGCGCTGACCATGGGCATCCGCCACCCGGCGATCATCTGGCGGCACATTTTGCCCAACAGCATTTCGCCGGTGATCGTCGCCACCTCGATCCTCATCGCCCAGGCGATCCTTACCGAGGCATCGCTGTCGTTTCTCGGCCTTGGCGACCCCAGCGTCATCTCATGGGGCAGCATGGTCGGTGCCGGGCGCTCGTCCCTGCGCACCGCGTGGTACATGACGGCGATCCCCGGCGGCGCGATCTTTGTTGCAGTGATGGGCTTCATGTACCTGGGCAACGGCCTCAACGACCTGCTCAATCCGCGCACGGAGTCACGATGACCACACTTGCCAGCACGCCATTACTGGACGTACGAAACCTGCGCGTGGAGTTCGGCAAGCCGAGCACGCCACTGATTGCCGTCAACGACCTGTCACTGCAGGTACAGGCCGGTGAAACCCTGGCCATCGTTGGCGAATCCGGTTGCGGCAAGTCAGTCACCGCGCTGGCGCTGACCCGTCTGCTGCACGGCAGCCAGGCGCGCCTGAGCGGTTCGGTGCGCTACCGGGGCGAGTCACTGAGCGACCTCGACGAGCGCGCCATGCGCGCCATTCGCGGGCGGCACATCGGCATGATTTTCCAGGACCCGATGTCGGCACTCAACCCGGTGATGAGCATCGGCGACCAACTGATCGAAGCCATCCAGGCCCATCACCCCCTGCCCCGCGCCCAGGCCCGAGCCCGCGCAGTCGAGCTGCTGGAGCGGGTGCGCATCCCGGAACCGCACAAGCGTCTGGACGACTACCCGCATCGGTTCTCGGGTGGCATGCGCCAGCGCGTGGTCATCGCCATGGCCCTGGCCGGCGGCCCGTCGCTGCTGATCGCCGACGAGCCGACCACCGCACTGGACGTGACCATCCAGGCGCAAATCCTCCACCTGCTCGCCAGCCTGCAGCGCGAAATGGGCATGGGCCTGATCCTGATCACCCACGACCTTGGCGTTGTCGCCGAAACCGCCGACCGGGTGATGGTCATGTACGCCGGGCGCAAGGTCGAAGAGCAGCCGGTGCACGGCCTGTTCGCCCACCCGCGCCACCCCTATACCCGCGGCTTGATCGGCGCGCGCCCGGCCCTGCAACTCGAGGCGATCGGCCCCGGCAAGCGCCGCGTACGCCTCAAGGAAATCCCCGGCATGGTCCCGATGCTCTCGCAACTGCCCGTCGGTTGCGCCTTTGCCGCGCGCTGCGAACATGCCGACGTGCGCTGCCAGCAATTGCCTGAGCTGCTGCCCTTCGAGCCACTGGCCGCAGTCGCCTGCCATCACCCCTGTCCAGCGCCCCAGCGGCTGCACCGGGCCATGGCATGAGCCGTCTATTGGAAGTGCGCAACCTCTCGGTGCGCTACCCCACTGCACGCGGCGAGCTCAATGCCGTGAGCGCTGTGAATCTGGACCTCGACACCGGTCAGACGTTGGGCCTGGTGGGTGAATCGGGCTGCGGCAAGTCCTCGTTAGGGCGCACTCTGGTGCGCCTGGTCAAGCCCAGCGAAGGTGAGATCCGCGTCAACGGCACCGATTTGGCGAGCCTCTCCGGGCGCCAGTTGCAAGCCCGCCGTCAGGACGTGCAGATGGTGTTCCAGGACCCGTCCAGCGCCCTCGATCCTCGCCTGAGCCTGTTCGACTCGATCGCCGAACCCCTGCGTGCCCGCGGCGAACTCAACCGCCAGCAACGCCAGGCGCGGGTCGCCGAATTGATGCAGCAGGTGGGCCTGCACCCGGACCTCGCCAGTCGCTTGCCCCATCAACTGTCCGGCGGCCAGCGCCAGCGCGTGGTCATCGCCCGCGCCCTGGCACCACGCCCGGCGCTCATCGTGTGCGACGAGCCGGTGTCGGCGCTGGACGTCTCGTTGCAAGCGCAGATCCTCAACCTGCTGTGCGACCTGCAGGCGCAACTGGGCGTCGCCTACCTGTTCATCAGCCACGACCTGTCGGTGGTCCAGTACCTGGCCGATCGTATCGCCGTGATGTACCTGGGCGAGATCGTCGAGATCGGCGACCGGGCGTTGTTCTGGCAACGCCCGGCCCACCCTTACAGCCAGGCGCTGATCGCCGCCGTACCGATCATGGACCCGAGCCGCAGCCGCGCCGCCGACAAGCAGGTGCTGGCCGGTGATGTACCAAGCCCGTTCACGCCGCCCAGCGGCTGCCGTTTTCATACCCGCTGCGCGCACGTCCACGCCCGCTGCCGCGAACAGGCACCGCGCCTGCAAGCGCTGCAAGCCGGGCACCACGTCGCCTGCCACCTCTATGACGCCACCTCCGGAGCGCCCGCATGACTGTTCTTTCGCAAGCCCACGCTGGCGCGCTCGGCGCCCCCGTTGCCGCACAGCAGCAAGCCCGCGAGGACCTCGCCGCCGCCCACCGCCTGGCCGTGTGGCACGATTTCAGCGAGGGCATCTACAACCACTTCACCGTGGCCGTGCCGGGCAGCAGCGACAGTTTTCTGCTGCCGCCCTTCGGTCTGCATTGGTCAGAAGTGATGGCGAGCGAACTGATGGAGATCGGTTTCGACGGTCGGCAGCTCAGCGGCGAAGGCATCATCCAGCGCTCGGCCTACTGCATCCACGCACCGATCCACGCCGCCCATCCCAAGCATGCCGCCGTACTGCACACCCACATGCCCTACGTCAGCACCCTGACCCGCCTGCGCGACCAGCACCTGCACGCCGTGGGCCATCTGGAGGCGCAACTGGTCGACCAGATCGCCTACGACGAAGACTACGACGGCCTGGCCCGCGACCCGTCCGAGGGCCAGCGCCTGGCGGACATCCTCGGTGAACGCAGCATCCTCTTCATGGGCAACCATGGCGTGCTGGTGACCGGGCGCAGCGTTGCCGAAGCCTACGACCGGCTCTACACCCTGGAGCGCGCTGCACGCCTGCAAGTGTTCGCCCTGTGGACTGGCCAACCGCTGCGAGGCCTGAGCAGCGCGCAGGTCGACAGGGTCCAGGACCAGATCCACAACACACCGCTGCACGACGCCGCCAGCACGACCTACAAGCCGGGCTATCAGCTGCATTTCGAAGCCCTGCGCCGGCTGCTCGACCGCCGCGAACCCGACTACCGGAACTGACCCGTGCCCACGTCTCTGCCCGCACTCCCCGCCCACAGCCCGCTCGGCCAGGCCCTGCGCCAGCCGTTGCTGCTGGGGTTGTTCCTGCCGATCCACAACGGTGGCTGGACCATGTCCAGCTACCCGCGCGACACCGACTGGACCTTCGACTACAACGCCGCCCTCACCCAGCAGGCCGAAGCGCTGGGTTTCGACCTGGTGTTCGGCCCCGCGCATTGGCTGTCCAAGGGCGGCTTCGGCGGCGAAATGCACTACCGCGAAACCGCCCTCGACACACTGATGACCAGCGCCGGGCTGGCGGCGATCACCCAGCGCATTCTATTGATCTCCACCGTGCATGTGTTCTATGGCCCTTGGCATCCGCTGCACCTGGCCAAGTTCGGCGCCACTCTGGACCACATGTCCGGGGGCCGCTGGGGGCTGAACCTGGTGACCGGTTTTCGCCAGGATGAATGGGCCATGTTCGGCCAGCAGCAGATCGAACACGACCGCCGCTACGAACTGGCCGGCGAATACGTCGATATCCTGCAAACCCTGTGGAGCAGCGACGAGAACTTCGATTATCACAGCGAGCAGTGGCAGCTGAACAAGGCCTTCGTGACGCCCAAGCCGGTGCACGGTCGGCCGATCATCGTCAGCGCCACCAGCTCGGCGGCAGGCATCAGGCACGCCGTGGCCCAGGCCGATCTGATCTTCGTCACCAGCCCGGCGGGTGCCTGTTTCGACGCCGCCATCGAGGCCTTGCCGGCGATCAATCGTCAGGTCAAAGAGGCCGCCGCCGCCATCGGCCGCGACGTGCGCACGCTGGTCAACCCGATGATTATCGCCCGCGACACCGAGGCCGAAGCCTGGGCGGTGTATCAGGCGATTCTCGATCAGGTCGATGACGCTGCGGTGGCCGGTTTCTTCCATACCCACGCCACCGGTGACAGCCGCTCCTGGCGCGGCCATCAACGGGACGAGCGCATCGTTGGCGGCAACATCCAGTTGATCGGCACCCCGGCGCAGATCGCCGCACAGATCATCCAGCTCAAGGCCGCCGGTTGCGACGGCTTGCAGCTGTGCTTCGTCGACTACCAGTCGGAGCTGGCGTATTTCGGCGAGCACATCCTCCCGTTGTTGCACCAGGCGGGCCTTCGGCTATGACCACTCACTTGCGACAAGGAACGAGCATGAGCGCAGATCCTCAGATTGAAACCCCCTTAGCCAACGCGACGCTGATCGATATCGACACGCTGCAACAGTGGCTGGACGACGGCGCCGAGCTGGCGTTCGTCGACATCCGCGAAGAAGGCCTGTTCGGCGAAGATCACCCGCTACTGGCGATCAACGTGCCCTACAGCCTGCTGGAAACCGAGCTCCCTTCGCGGGTGCCGCGCCTGGGCACACGGATCGTGCTGCTGGCCGAGCACGATCGCCATGGCCAGCACGCCGCACAGCTGCTGGGCCAGTTGGGCTACAGCGTCGTGCACGTGCTAGGTGGCGGCCTGCAGGCCTGGCAGCAGGCCGGGCTGGCAACCTTTCAGGGCATCAACGTGCCGAGCAAGGCCTTCGCCGAATGCGTCGAGCACAGTCTGCACACCCCGGCCATCGCCCCGGACGCGCTGCAGCGCCTGATCATCGATGAAGCCGACTACGTGCTGCTCGACAGCCGCACCCTGGAGGAATACCAGCGCTTCCACGTCCCCACCGCCAAGGGCGTGCCGAGCGCCGAACTGCTGTACCGCTTCGATGACCTGGTGACGTCGCCAGACACCCTGGTGGTGGTCTCTTGCGCAGGCCGTACCCGCGGCATCGTCGGCGCGCAGACGTTGATCAACGCCGGGGTGCCCAACAAGGTGGTGGCGCTGGCCGGCGGCACCCAGGGCTGGCGCCTGGCCGGACTGTCGACGGTGAACAACGACTCGACCCGCTACTCGGGCTTGAGCGCCGGTGCCCGGCAACAGGCGATCCAGCGCGCCCACGCCTTGGCGGCGCGGCATGCCTTGAAGTTCATCGACGAGCAGACGCTCAGCCGCTGGCAGGCCGACGCCGAACGCACTACCTATGTGTTCGATGTGCGCAGCCGCGAGGAATTCGCCCACAGCCATCGCGCCGATGCCCGCCACGTGGCCGGCGGCCAGTTGGTGCAGGCGCTGGACCTGTGGGTAGGCACGCGCAATGCGCGCATCGTGCTCAACGACGAAGACGGCGTGCGCGCCATCACCACTGCCCATTGGCTGCAGCAACTGGGTTGGGAGGCCAGTGTGCTGATCGGCATCGCCGCCAACGCCATGCCGCGGCCACTGCCGCAAGCCGACTGGAGCGGCCTGGAGCACATCAATGCGCAGACCGCCGCGCAGTGGCTGAGCGAAGGCGCCGTGGCCTTGAGTGCCGACCGCAGTGGTGATTTCCAGCAGGCTCATCCCCAGGGGGCGCAGTGGGTCAACCGCTCGCGCTTACAGGCCCTGGCGGCACAGTTGCAAGGCGCCGAGCGGGTGCTGGTGTTTGCCGAAGCGCTCGAATTGGCTCGCGGCGTCGCGCGGGAACTGAGCCAGGCCGGCTTGCCGGTGTATGTGGTGAATGCCGGGGTGCGGGACTGGCAGGCGGCGGGCATCGAGGCGGTCGACGGGCCGCTGGAGGACGGGCTGCGGGTCGATTATCTGTTCTGGCTGCATGACCGCCATGAGGGCAATACCCAGGCCAGCGCGGCGTATATCGCCTGGGAAGAAGACCTGCCACGGCAGATCGGCGATCACGCCAATGGGCGGTTCCGGATCAAGTGATCCGGTGCCTGCTCCGACCCTGTAGCGAGGGGGCTTGCCCCCGCTGACAGTGTGTCAACCACATTGATTTATCTGACACACCGCGATCGGGGGCAAGCCCCCTCGCTACGGTGGTGTGCATTGATCCGGAGTCGCTTCATCGTGTTTAAAGCCTTGCTCAGTTCCATCGCCTTGTTCGCCTGTCTGGCCGGGCCGGCTGCAGCCGATACACCGCGCCCCGGCGGGACTCTGACGGCCATCGTGCAGCCAGAACCCACGGCGATGACCAGCGCCATCAACAACACCTATGCCAACGGCGTGGTCTCGAGCAATATCTTCGACGGCCTGGTGACCTACGACGCCCAGTTCAACCCGCAGCCGTCGCTGGCCAACGCCTGGGAAACCTCGGCCGATGGCCTGACCATCACCTTCCACCTGCGCCACGGCGTGAAGTGGCACGACGGCCAGCCGTTCACCTCCGCCGACGTCAAGTTCAGCCTGGAAGAAGTCTGGAAAAAACTCCACGCCCGCGGCCGCGTCACCTTCGCTGCCGTGCGCGAAGTCGACACCCCGGACGACTACACGGTGATCCTCAAGCTCGACCACCCCTCGCCGGTAATTTTCAGTGCGGTCAACGCCGTCGAGGCGCAGATCCTGCCCAAGCACCTGTACGCCGGCACCGATATCGCCAACAGCCCGTACAACGTCAAGCCCATCGGCACCGGCCCGTTCCGCTTCAAGCAGTGGCAGCGCGGGCAGTTCATCAGCTTGGAAAAGAACCCCGATTACTGGGACGCCGGCAAGCCGCTGGTGGACAAGCTGATCTTCCGGATCATCCCCGAAGCTGCCTCGCGTGCCGCCGCTCTGGAGACCGGCGAGGTGCTGTATGCGCCGTACAACCCGGTGCCGCTGGCCGATGTGCAACGGCTCAAGGCGCTACCGGACCTGGCCGTCGACACCCATGGCTACGAGTGGCAAGCGCCCTACTATTTCATCGAGTTCAACCTGCGCCGGCCCGAACTGGCCAACCTCAAGGTGCGCCAGGCCATCGCCCACGCCATCGATCGTCAGGGCCTGATCGATACCGTGTGGTACGGTTTCGGCAAGCCGGCGGACAGCCCGATCGTCTCGGCGGTGACGCGCTTCCATGCTCCGGACCTACCGCAGTACGGCTTCGATCCGGCGCTGGCGGAAAAACTCCTCGACGAGGCCGGTTACCCACGCCATGCCGACGGCGTGCGCTTCAAGATCACCCTCGATCACCAGCCGTTCAACGACACCTTCGCCAACACCGACGAGTACCTGCGCCAGAACCTCAAGCGCGTCGGCATCGACGCCACGGTGCGCAACCAGGACCTGCCGAGCTTCCTGCGCAAGGTCTACGGCGAGTATGACTACGACATCGATGGCGGGCAGTTCTCGGGTTACTCCGATCCGCAGATGGGCGTGCTGCGCCAGTACTGGTCGAAGACCGCCAAGGCCGGGATTCCGTGGGTCAACGCCTCCAACTATCACAGCGCGCAGATGGATCAGGTGATCGAGGCGCTGCAGGTGCAAGGCGATGGTCCGCAGCGGGTGGCCAGCTTTCATGAATTCCAGCGCATCGCCCAGACCGATCTGCCGGTGCTGCCGTTGTTCGAGATGCAGAATTTTTCGGTGTATTCCAAGCGCCTCGGTGGCATCTCGCAAGCTCCCGATGCGGCCTTGTCGTCGCTGAAGAACGTATGGATCAAGCCATGAAGGCACTGGAGCGTACCTGCAATATCGACGACCTGCGGCGCCTGGCCAAGCAGCGCCTGCCACGCGGGGTGTACGAGTTCGTCGCCCGCGGCACCGAGGACGAAGTGGGCCTGGGGCACAACCGCACGGTGCTCGACAGCATCAAGATCAAGCCGCGGGTGCTCACCGATGTCAGCCGCCGCGACACCTCGACGACGCTGCTCGGCCGAGGGCAAAAACTGCCTCTGATCGTTGGCCCCACCGGCGCCGCCGGGCTGCTCTGGTACCAGGGCGAGGCGCAACTGGCGCGGGCTGCGGCGGCGGCCGGGGTGCCCTATGTGCTGGCGATGTCGTCGATCACGCCGCTGGAGGACGTGCGCGCGGCCTGCGATGGGCAGCTGTGGTTCCAGCTGTACCTGTCGCCGGAACAGGAAATCAGCGATGGCATGATCGACCGCGCGCGGGCGGCCAGATTCGATGCGCTGGTGCTCACCGTAGACACCGTGGTGTCGCCCAACCGTGAATACAACTCGCGCAACGGCTTCAGCGTGCCGGTGACCGTCAACCGGCGCAATATCTTCGACTTCGCGCTTCATCCGCGCTGGACCCTTGGGGTGATCGGCCGCTACCTGGCCAATGGTGGCATGCCGCGTTTCGAGAACTATCCGCAGGGCATGCGCAACAGCGTGGCCGGGCGCCAGAAGCAGCGCTGGGCGCCGGTCAAGCGTGACGAGTCGGCGGACTGGCGCGCGGTCGCGCAGGTGCGCAAGCGCTGGTCCGGGCCGCTGATCGTCAAGGGCATCGGTTGCGTGGAGGATGCCTTGGCGGCGGCGCAGGCCGGGGCGGACGCGATCATTGTCTCCAACCACGGGGGGCGCAACGTCGACAGCGCGGTGAGCCCCACGCAATTGCTGCCGCGGGTGGTGGCGGCCGTGGCTGGGCGTTGCCCGGTGTGGGTGGACAGCGGCTTTGTGCGCGGCAGCGATGTGTTCAAGGCACTGGCCCTGGGCGCCGAGGCAGTACTGCTCGGCCGCGCCACGTTGTACGGCCTGGCCGCCGGTGGCGAAGCGGGAGGCTTGCGCAGCTTGACGTTTTTCAAGGAGGAGCTGGACCGCTGCATGGCGTTTGCCGGCACGCCGGATCTGGCGGCAATCAACGCCCATTGCCTGCAGGATTTCGGCTTGGTTTATCGATGATGGCGATCATTACCCCCCTTCGCAGGCAAGCCTTGCTGCCACAGGTGTACCGCTTAATCCTGTGGGAGCGAGGGTTGCCCGCTAAGGGGCCCTTGCTGTCTGCACAACACCCCCTTGCACAAGGAGTAGCACATGTCACAGATCAACCTGGCCTGGGGCCGTCCGCCCAGCGCTGACTATGAAGCGCTGGCCGAACGTTTTCGGCCGATCTTCCAGCGCATTCGCACCGGCGCCGTCAGCCGCGACCTCGAACGACGCCTGCCCACCGAAGAGATCCACTGGCTGCGCGAGGCCGGCTTCACCGCTTTGCGTATTCCCCGCAGCCATGGCGGCAGTGGTATCCCTATCAGCGAACTGTTCGCCCTGCTGGTCGAGCTGGGGGAAGCCGATTCCAACGTGGTGCAATCGCTGCGCGCGCACATGAGCTTCGTCGAGAACCTGCTGTACGGCGTCGACAGCCCGCGCCGCGAGCGCTGGCTGACGCGGATCGGCGCAGGTGCCATCATTGGGGTGAGTGATTGAAACCACCATCCTGTAGCGAGGGGGTGGTGCCGTTGTTCAGATGGCGGCGAAGCCGCGTTGCAGGTCGGCAGTCAGCGAGGTCAAGTCTTCCAGGCCGATATGCAGCCGCACGACCGCGCCCTGCGTAGCCACCGGATAGTGCCGGTCGCCCAGATCGGCGAGGGTCACCAGACTCTCATAGCCACCCCAAGAAGCCCCCAGCCCGAACACCTGCAGCGCATCGATAAACGCCTCGGCCCGAGCCAGCCCCGGCTCGGCGAATTCGAACGACAGCAAGCCATTGCTGCCCGCGCAGTCGCGCTTCCACAGCTCATGCCCCGGATGGGAGGCCAGCGCCGGATGAAACACCCGGGCCACCTCCGGCCGCGACTGCAGCCACTGAGCCACTTCCAGCCCCTGACGCTCATGCACCTCCATGCGGCTGGCCAGGGTTCGTGCGCCGCGCAGCACCAGCCAGGCATCGTCCGGGCTCACAGTGTTGCCGAAGGTATCGCTCATGCGCGACAACGGCTCAAAGGCCCCCTCAAGCGTGCACACGCTGCCCATCACCACATCGCTGTGGCCCGCCAGGTACTTGGTCAAGGCCATGATCGAGATGTCGGCACCCAGTTGCAGCGGCTGATACAGGTAGCCGCTGCCCCAGGTGTTGTCCACTGCCAGCAGGGCCTTGTTGGCCTTGCACAGCGCCGCGATCGCCGGCAGGTCGGCCAGCTCATAGAGCAACGAGCCCGGCGACTCGGCATAGACCATCCGCGTATTGGCCTTGAACGCCGCCGCCAGCCCCTGCCCGTCGGCACGGTAATAATCGACCTCGATGCCGAACGGCAACAGGAAATCCCTGGCCAGGCGCCGCACCGGGCCATACACGCCGTCGGTGATCAGCAGGTGGTCACCGGGGCGCAGATACGCCAGGAAGGTCTGCGCAATGGCTGCCAGGCCCGTGGCGAACAGCTTGGTGCGATGGCCGCCCTCGAGATCGGTGACCAGGTCCTCCAGCGCATAGGCCGTGGGATTGCCTCGGGCGCCATAGCTGAGCACCCGCTCGTGGTCACGCCTGGCGCGGGCATCACGCATCTGCGCCAGGTTGTCGAACAGCACCGTGCTCAAACGCACCAGCGGCGGGTTGACCCCTTGCGCGCCGGCGCCGCGCGGCCCACGACCGCCATGGATCAAACGAGTACGCAAGGGTTGCTCATGCATGCTGCACCCCGGTAACGGCTTGCAACGGCGTGAAGCTGGCGATTTCCTGGGCAGTCATCTGCGCGATGAGGCCGGTTTCCCAGGCCAGATATTGGCGGGCCGCCTCTTTATTGCCGGCATGCCGGTCGTGGACGAAAAACAGGAAGTCGATGCACTGAGCATCGGCCAACGACAAGTCGTTTTCGACCTGCGGCAGGTCCAGCCTTTGCCAATCGACCAACACCGAGGTGCGCTGGCGCTGCACCGCAGGCAGTTCACGCGCGGCCAATTGCGCCACCTGCGGGTCGTCGGCGACCAGCACCAATGGCCGCGTCTCATCAGCGACCTGCTCCGCCAGCAGTGGACGAATCGACCACTGCGCGCCCTGCAAATGAGCCTTGCGATAAAGCGTGCTCGGGCGCAGATCGATGATCCGCGCAGCGCTTAGCTCGGCGGTCGTGGCAATCGGCAGATCGAGCGCGACGCCCGCTGCGCTCGGCAGCACCAGCCCGCTGTCGAGGCCACCTTCGAGCACATAGGCTTCATGCCCCAACTGCCGCAGCCAGCTGGCGACCACCGGAGCGCGTACGCCATCGCTGTCGAACAGCACGATGCGGGCCTTGCGCACCCCGACGTAAAGGTCGGTGCCTTGAATCAACTGCCCACCCGGCGTGTGCTGAGCGCCCGCAAGGCTGCCCGCCGCGAATTCTTCCGGCGTGCGCACGTCGCCCAGAAACAGGCTGCGCTGGTCATCATCGGCCCACTGACGAACCTGCTCGGCAGTCACCCACTGCACCCCGGTCTGCTCGCCCAGTTGGCGCGAGCGCTGCAGCTGTTCGGCGGTCACCGGGCCGCGTGACGGATAGTGCTGCTGGTTGCCATGCTCCAGCGTCTGATCGGCCAGGAACCAGCCCTGGGTGCCGTTTTCCAGCGCATAGATGGGGTTCTTGATACCGAGGTTGAGCAGCGTCTGCGCGCCGATGATGCTGCGGGTACGGCCGGCGCAATTGATGACGATCGGCGTGTGTTCGTCACTCACCAGATCCTCGAGGCGATAGCTCAGTTCGCCGTTCGGGCAGCACACCGCGCCCGGGATGTTCATCTTGCGAAACTCGTCCAGCGGCCGACCGTCGAGCACCACCAGCGCGCTGCCTTGCTGCTGCCATTGCAACAGCTGTGGCGCGGTCACTCGCGGGGTATCGCAGGCATGTTCGACGATTTCGCCAAAGGCCTTGGAGGGCAGGTGCACGCCCGCGAACAACTGATTGCCGGCGGCTTGCCAACCGTCTGCGCCGCCCTCCAGCGCCCAGGTATTGCGATAGCCGAGGTTGGCCAGGCGCGCCAACGCCAATTGCGCCAGCGCACCGCCGTCCTGGTCGTAGACCACCAGCCGCACATTGGGGTTGGGGGCCAGGCGTGGCACCTCGATTTCGAGCCGGCTGTAGGGCAGATTGACGCCGTAGAACAGATGGGCTTCGCCGTACTGGCCGTGCTCGCGCACGTCGAACAGGGCGATTTCCTGTCCGTCGAACAGCCATTGCTTGAGTTGCGCGGATGTGAGGGTCTGGCTCATGAAAGTACCGTCGAAACTGAATGGAAAAAACCGTTACTCGAGGATCAACGAGCGCTCGCCCGCCGCCACGCTGGCGCCGCTGGCATAGGCGCGCTGCACCGCCGGACGCGCCTTGAGGCGTTCGCGCCAGGCATGAATGTGCGGATACGCGGCCAGCTCGATGCCTTGGCGCGTCGGCTGGATCCACGGGAAGATGGCCATATCGGCGATGGAGTACTCACCCGCCACGAATGGCTGCTCGGCCAGGCGTCGCTCGAGCACGCCGTACAAGCGCTTGGCCTCGCCTTGCAGCAGGTCGAGGGCAAAGGGAATCGGCTCCGGGGTTTTCTCGAGGAACACCTGCAACTGGCTCAGGTACGGGGTCACATGCCCGACCTGCCAGAACAACCACTCCTGCACGCGCTGGCGCTCGACGCTGCCTGCGGGCGGCAGAAAGCGCCCGGCCCGATCGGCCAGGTAGTTGAGAATGGCCCCCGACTCGAACAGGCTCAGGGGTTCGCCTGCGGCCGCATGATCGACGATGGCCGGAATGCGGCTGTTGGCGCTGATGCGCTGGAAGCTCTCCAGGCGCTGCTCGCCGGTGCGGATATTGACCGGGATCAGACGGTAGTCGGCGCCCAGCTCTTCGAGCAGGATGCCGACCTTCAGGCCATTGGCAGTGGGCCAGTAGTAGAGATCGATCACAGTCCGTAGGCCTCGATCGAGGGGGTCATCTGCGACTTGTTGTAGAGCACCACGGCGCCGTCGGCCTTGACCCCGTAACGGTTTTCCAACGACTCCAGCGGGCGCCCGTACAGATGGAAATGCAGGGTCGCGTGCTCGCCATCGACGCGAATGCCATGCAGGTCCTCACCGAGGAAAGAGATCGAGGTGCCGGGCTGCACGATGACTTTCTGCTCCAGCTGCAGATCGGCGCGGGTCGGGTCGCTGCCGTCGTCGGCGCGGCGGAACACTTCATTGAGTTCCTGGCCTTCGATGGCGACGATCACGGCCCAGGTCTCGTGGTTGTGGGGGATGGTGCTCTTGCCCGGCAGCAGCGAGTTGACATACAGGGTCGGGGTCTGGCCGTCATCGTTGAGGCGATAGCGGAACTGTGTGGTGCCTTGAGCTTCGGTGGGCGCCGGGAAGCGCTCGAAGTTGAACAGCTCGCGGCGCTCGGCCAGGCCTTCGAGCAGGCTGACGATCTCTTTCAGCGCTTCGCGGTCGACGCCGCGCTGGTGGATCACACGGATTTTTTCGAGGAACGATTGCACAACGGAATCAGCGGACATGATGAGGTCTCTTCTCAGGCTGTTGGTTGGAAACGCACGGTTAAACGGAAATGCTGTAGCGGCTCAGGTTGCTGAACACATCCGGGCCGGGCTTGGCGTGGCGACGGCCACTCTCACCCAAGGCATGCCGCAGGAATTCCTGGGTGCGCTCGTTTTGCGGGTATTGGAAAATCTGCTCGGCGCTGCCTGATTCGGTGATCAGGCCGTTTTCGGTGAAATACACCACGTCGCTGATTTCTTCGGCGAAGCGCATCTCGTGGGTGACCAGCACGCAGGTCATGCCCTCTTCGGTGAGCTCGCGGATCACGGTGAGCACTTCTCCAACGGTCTCTGGGTCCAGCGCCGAGGTGACTTCGTCGAACAGGATCAGCTCCGGGCGCATGGCCAAGGCGCGAGCGATCGCCACCCGCTGCTGCTGACCGCCGGACAACTGCCCGGGGTAGGCATCGGCCTTGTGCTCCATGCGCACCTTGGCCAGCAATTGCCGGGCTTCGCGCTCGGCGTCGGCGCGGTTGCGGCCGAGCACCTTGCGCGGGGCGATCACCAGGTTCTCGAGTACCGAGAGGTGCGGGAACAGGTTGTATTGCTGGAACACGAAGCCGACACGCTTGCGCAGGCTGATGAACTCGGCCTCGCTGCTCAAGCCGTGCACTGCGGTGTCGGCGACCCGCAAGGTACCCGCCTGGGGGCGCAGCAACCCGGTGATGCAGCGCAGGATGGTCGACTTGCCCGAGCCCGACGGGCCGATGATCGACACCGCCTGACCACGCTCGACATCCAGGTCGATGCCTTTGAGCACGCGGTTGTCGCCGAACGCCAGTTGCACATCGCGCAGGCTGATCAGGGGTTCAGAAGGCATAACGGCGCTCCAGGCGTTGGGTCAGTCGGGAAATCGGATAGCAATAAGCAAAAAACAGCGCCAGCAGACTGAAGTAGATCAGCACCGTGAAGCCGGTGAGGTTGACGGTATTGCTGGCGATCTGCGCGGTGTCGATCAGGTCGTGCACGCCCACCAGCGACGACAGCGCAGTGCCCATGGTGACCACCGCGTAGAGGTTCATCCACGGCGGCAGCATGCGCTTGAAGCACTGCGGCAGGATGATCGAGCGAAAGATCTGACCGCGATCGAAGGCCAGCGAGCGCGCGGCTTCCCACTGGGTGCTGGGGATCGAAGCGATGGCGCCACGGAAGATCTCCGCCACGTTGGCACTGGCCGGCAGTGCCAGGCCGACGGTGACCTTGAGCCAATCCGGGAACGGCAGGTAGTGGCCGCCGACATGGATCTCGAACGGGAACACGTAGGTGGTGAAGTAGATCAGCACCAGCCAGGGCGCGTTGCGAAACACCTGCACCCACACTTTCGCGGCCCAGCGCAGCGGCTTGAGCGGCGACATCGCCAGTGCGCCGATCAACAACCCGGCCAGGGTGCCCAGGCCGATGGCGGTGATGCTGATCAGGATGTTCTGCAGCAGGCCGATGCCGAGTGCAGGCGACCATTGCCACAGCGCGGCGAACACTTCAGTGACCATAGCCAGGCATCCTCAGGCGTGTTTCAAGGGCACGGCCGACACAGTTGACCACGAAGCTCAGCAAGCCGAAGAAGGCCAGCAGCAGGATCATCAGCTCGATGACGTTGTCGCTCTGGGTCCAGATCATGATCGAGGCGTAGGTGACGTCGTTGACGGCGATGGCCGAGGCCACGGCGGTCATCTTCACCAGGTCGATGAGGTTGTTGACCAGCGCCGGCAAGGCGAAGCGCAGCGCCAACGGCAGTTGCACGTTCCACAGCAACTGGCGGCGATCGAAGGCCAGCGAGCTGGCGGCTTCGAGGGTCACCGCGGGCACCGCTTCGACACCCGCCCGCAGGGATTCGGCGTGGAAGGCGCCCTTGTGCAGAGAGATGACGATCACCACCCAGGCGAACGGCGTCAGCGGGTTGGCCGCGCCCACGGCCTGGGTCAGCAGCATGTTGAGGACCAGGAAGGCGCAATACAGCTGCACCAGAGTCGGGGTGTTGCGGGTGATCTCGATGAACACCCGCGCCGGCACTGCCAGCCAGCGGCGGCCACTGGTCAGTGCTGCTGCCAGGCCGACACCGACCAGCAGGCTGCCGATGATGGTCAGCAGGCACAGCCACAGCGAGGTGACCGCGCCGTCCAGCAACGTACCGCGCTGATAGGCGTCGAGCAGGAACTGGTAATTGAGGCCGAACTTGGCGGCCCCATCGACGAACCCTTGCATCATGCAGCGGCCCCGCGCGGCTTGAGTCTGGCGCAGGCGCTGGCAATGCGTTTGCCGGCTTCGGCAACACTGTCGGTGGCGGTCGCGATGGACAATCGGAACCACGGCGACAGGCCGTAGGCGCTGCCAGCCACGGCGGCCACGCCCTCCTCCAGCAACCAGTCGACCAGATCGTTGTCGCTGTCGATAACCTGGCCGCCCGGCGTGCTGCGGCCGATCAGGTCAGCGCAACGGATAAACACAAAGAATCCACCTTCGGGCTCGAGCACTTGCAGGCCTTCGACCTCGCTCAGCGCCTGCACCAGCAGATCACGGCGTTCACGGTAGGCGGCCACCTGTGGCTGGAGAAACTCCAGGCCGCCTTCGAAGGCGGCCAGTGCGGCGGCCTGGCCAACCGACGAAGCCCCTGATGCCGACTGCGACTGCACCACGGCCATGGCCTGGACGAGTTTTTGCGGGCCGGCACCGAAGCCGATGCGCCAGCCGGTCATGGCGTAGGTCTTGGAGACGCCACCGACCAACAGGCTGCGCGCCTTGAAATCAGGCGCTACGTTGAGCAGGTTGAGGGGCTGGCCGCCATCGAAGCGAATGTGTTCGTAGAGCTCATCCAGCAGCACCAGCACCTGCGGATGACGGCGCAGCACCACCGCCAGTGCTTGCAGCTCCGCAGCGCTGTACACGGCGCCGCTGGGGTTGCTCGGGCTGTTGAGGATCAACCAGCGGGTGCGCGGCCCGATCGCCGCTTCGAGCTGCGCCGGGGTGAGTTTGCAGCCGTGCTCGAGCGGGCATTCCAGCAGGATCGGCACGCCGCCGTTGAAGCGCACGCTGTCCGGGAAGGTCGGCCAGTACGGCACCGGCACCAGGACTTCGTCGCCGTCGTCCAGGGTGGCAGCGAAGGCGTTGAAGATGATGCCTTTGGCGCCGTTGGCGACGACGATCTGCCCCAGCTCGTAGGCCAGGCGGTTCTCGTCCTGCAACTTGCGCTGGATGGCCAGGCGCAGGGCTTTCACGCCCGGCGTCGCGGTGTATTTGGTGGCGCCGCGCTCGATGGCCGCGTAGGCCGCCTGCTTGATGTGCTCGGGGGTGTCGAAGTCCGGCTCGCCGGTGGTCAGGTCGAGAATGTCGCGACCCGCTTCACGCAATTCGGTGACCCGCGATTTGGCCGCGGCATTGGCCGACAGCGAGACGCGTTGCACGCGTTGGGACAGTTGCAGACTCATGAGGCCTCCAGCGGCAGGACCTTGCCGGGGTTGAGCAGATTGTGGGGATCGAGGGCCTGCTTGATGCGACGCATCAGGTTGAGCTCTACCTGGCTTTTGTAGCGTGGCAGCAGGTCGCGCTTGCGCTGGCCGACGCCGTGCTCGGCGCTGATCGAACCGCCAAAGGCGTGGGCGCTGTCGTGCACGAGCTGGCTGAGCACGGCGTAATGCACCATGTGCTCGGCGACGCTGGAGTTCAGCGGGTGAGCGACGTTGTAGTGCAGGTTGCCGTCGCCCAGATGGCCGAAGGTGAAATTGCGCACGCCGGGGAAGTGCTGCTGCAGCACGGCGTCGGTGTGCTCGACGAACTCATTGATGCGCGAGACCGGCAGCGAGATGTCGTGCTTCATGTTGCGCCCGGCGCGGGCCTGGGCTTCGCTCATGTTTTCGCGCAGCTGCCACATGGCTTCGCTCTGGGCCAGGCTCTGGGCGATGACCGCGTCTTCGATCAATTGGCTTTCCAGCGCGCTGCCGAGCACGGCTTCAAACAGGGCGCGGGCGCTGTCCTCGGCTTGCGGGTGGGACAGCTCGATCAAGGCGTACCAAGGCTGCGCGCGTTCACCGAACGGGAGCACCGACTCGGGAAACTGTTGTTGCAGCAAGGTCAGGCACGCTGCCGAGAGCAATTCGAAGGCGGTCAGGCTGGCGCCGAAGCCGCCGCGCGCATGGGACAGAAAGCCCACGGCGGCGGCCAAGGTGGGGAAAGCGACGAATGCGGTGCAGCGCGACTCGGGCAGCGGAAACAGTTTCAGCGTTGCTGCAGTGATGATGCCCAGGGTGCCTTCGCTGCCGATGTACAGGTCGCGCAGGTCGTAGCCGGTGTTGTCTTTGCGCAGCCCGCGCAGGCCGTGCCAGATCTCGCCTTCGGCGGTGACCACTTCCAGGCCCAACGTCAGCTCGCGGGTGTTGCCATAGCGCAGCACCCCGGTGCCACCGGCGTTGGTGCCGAGGTTGCCACCGATGGTGCAGCTGCCTTCGGCGCCCAGGCTCAAGGGGAACAGGCGCCCTACGTTGCGTGCGGCGGTCTGCACGTTGGCGAGAATGCAGCCGGCTTCGACGATGAGGGTGTCGTTGTCGGTGTCTACGTCGCGCACGCGGTTCATGCGGTCGAGCAACAGCAGCACCGAGCGGCCGCTGTCGTCAGGGGTCGCGCCGGCCATCAAGCCGGTGTTGCCGCCCTGCACCACCACCGGCGCCGAATAGGCCGCACAGGCGCGGACCACGGCGGCAACCTCTTCAGTGGAGCCAGGGTGAACGATGGCGGCGACGCGGCCGTGGTATTGGCGATGCTTGTCGCTCAGGACCGCCAGGCTGCTGTCCTCAGCTTGCACGTAACGCTCGCCGAGCAACGCCTGCAGGGTGGCGAACAAGCTCATTGCGCGGCGGCCTGCAACGGCGCCGCGTCTTTGTACTTTTCGTGCAGGGCCAGCAGCGCGGCGGAGGGGTGCATGCCGGTGCGGTTGCCCAGTTCGATCAACCAGCCGGAGCGGTGCCAGTCACGCACGATGGCGTCGATGCGCGCCTGGGTATCGTGCTCGCCCTTGCGCACCCAGATCACCGAATCGGACGGGATCAGATCGGTGGGCAGCGGGATTTCGTAGTCGGCCCATTCGGCGTTATCCAGCAAGCCGTGCATGGTCGGGCTGACGTGCACCGCGGCTACGCAACCATTGCCACGCAGCGACAGCAGCGACTCGGACTGACTGCGGAAAGCCTTGATCTGCGCGCCGTACTGCTGTTGCAGCGGCTCGATGAAGTTGCTGCCCTGGGACACGCACACCGGCTTGCCCTTGAGGTCGGCCCAGCTCTTGATGCCGGCACCCTTGCGGATGATCGCCGCGCCACCGACCTGTTCGTACGGGGTCGGCACGTAGTCGAGAATCTGCGCGCGCTCGTCGGTGTACTGCATGTTGGCGATCAGCACGTCGACCTTGCCCTGCTGCAGGAACTGCACACGGTTGGGCGCCAGCACAGAGACGGTTTCGGTGGCCACGCCCAGGCGCTTGCCTAGCTCTTTGGCCAGCTCGACGTTGTAGCCTTCCTGTTCGCGGGTCTGCGGGTTGATGGTGCCAAACGGCGCGCCGGTGAGCATCACGCCCACGCTGATCTGGTGGCGTTGCTGGATCTTGTCGAGGGTGGCATCGGCGTGGGCGACGCCCAGGCTGAGGCTGCAGAGCACCGCGAGGGTGGCGGCGATTGGGGTTTTCATCATCAGGTCCTTATCGGAGTATTCAGGCGCCTTCGGCGCTCAGCTCTTTATGCAGCTTGACCAGCGTTGGCGAGGCCGGGGTGATGTGGTTACTGCTCTCGTGCTCGATCAGCCAACCGCTGCGGTGCCAGCCTTTGACGATGGGGTCGAGGCGCGCCTGGGTGTCGGTTTCGCCGAGGCGGGTCCAGATCACCGAAGGGGCCGGATTGAGTTCCGGGGTAATCGCGCGGTAGGCCTGCCATTCATCGCCACGGGCCAGCAGTGGGTTGATCAACGTGGCGTCGTGCACGGCGGCAACGCAGTTGTTGCCGCGAAAGGCCAGCAGCGACTCGGCGGAGCCTTTGAAGGCTTTGAGCTCACCGCCCAGTTGGGTGATCGCCGGGATGTAGCTGCTGCCTTGGGAGATGCACACCGGCTGGCCCTTGAGGTCGGCCCAGGCGTGGTAAGGGCTGTCGGCGCGCACCAGCGCCGTGCCGCCCACGGTGTAGAACGGGGTGGCCACGTGGCCGAGGATCTTGTCGCGCTCGGCGGTCCATTCCATGTTGGCGATCAGCAGATCGACCTTGCCCTGCTGCAGGAACTGCACGCGGTTGGCAGGCAGCACCGAGACCAGCTCGACCTCGACGCCCAGCTGGCGGGCCAGGTCGTTGGCCATGTCGACGTTCAGGCCGACCGGTTTCTGCGTGCTGGGGTCGATGGCGCCGAACGGGCCGCCGGACAGCAGCACGCCGATCACCACTTTGTGGCGCTCCTGGATCTTGTCCAGCGTGGCATCTGCATGGGCTGTCGCGCAGACGCTTAGCGTGGCGGCAGCGACCAGAGCACTCAGTACCTGAACACGAGCCTTGAACAGTAACGACATGATGAACCCCCCTTCCCTGCCGCAAAAGGCGGCGCAATGGTGGGGCATGCTAGGGAGTTGGCGGGGCGGAAGGAAATTCAAATATCTAATATTGTTATAACTTAAAAGTCAGCCGGGCGTATCCGCCGGGCGCCTGACCTAGAAACATTGGGCTTCAGGTTTATGAGGATGGGGCTTTACATCCAAATACATAATGATTTTTAATGTTTTATCGTTGAATGCTTAAGCGTTGCGGACTGCTTTGCAAGGCTCGCTCCCACAGTGCCAACAGGTCCAGCGTCATGCACCTGTGGGGGCAAGGCTTGCGCGCGAAGAGGCCCTCAAGATCGCCCCACCTGGACCCTGCCAATGACCCAATCCACCCTGGAACTCGAGCTCCTGCGCACCTTCGTCGCCGTGGCCGACCAAGCCAGTTTCGGCGCCGCCGGGCGACAGCTGGGGCGCACGCAATCGTCCGTGACCCAGCACATGCAGCGCCTGGAGCAGCAAGCCGGCGTCAGCCTGTTCCACAAACAAGGCCGGCAAAAAGCCCTCACCGACGCCGGCCGCCAACTGCTGCGCCACGCCCGGCAGATGCTCGCCCTCAACGACGACATCCTTGACCGCCTGCGGGACAACAGCTTGAGCGGCATGCTGCGCATCGGCTCGCCCCACGACATCGCCGACACCATCCTGCCGCCGATCCTCAGCCATATCGCCCGCTCGGCGCCGAACCTGCGCCTGGAAATCGACGTCGGCCGCAGCCCGTTCCTGATGGACGATCTGCACCGCGGTAAAGTCGACATGATCATCTCGACCCGCACCGACCCGACCCTGCAAGGCTTCGCCCTGCGCACCTCGCCGGTGTGGTGGATCTGCGCGGCGCAGTATCAGCACGACCCCTCGCAACCGCTGCCGCTGGTGGTGGTGGATGAACCGAGCATCTTCCGCCGGGTGGCGCTGGAGGCCTTGGAAGCGCACAACATCCCGTGGCGCCAGGCCTATCTGGCCTCCAACCTGATCGGCATCAAGGCGGCAGTGCGGGCAGGGCTGGGGGTCACCGCGCGGAGCATGGAAATGGTCGGCCCGGACATGCGCGTGCTGGGTGAAAGCGATGGGTTGCCGCGGCTGCCAGATGTGACGTATTACCTGTGGGTGCGGCGTAACGCGGTGAATCCGTTGGTGCAGAAGGCTTATGAGCTGATCCGGACGAGTCAGGGGTTGTGAGGGCTTTTTGCGGGCAAGCTTTGCTCCCACGGTGCTAGCCGATCTTGAGTCGCACACCTGTGAGAGCAAGGCTGCGCGTTCGGCGGCGAAGAGGCCATCCGCATCAACACCCCCCTACCCCCAACCGTTAGCCTCGTCGATAAAGTGCATCACCGCACTCGAACGCTCATCGATACGGCAAATCAACGACAGTTCACTGACCATCTCCGGCTGAGGCAGCTCGATGAAATGCACCCCCGGCATGCTCAGTTGAGCCAAGGTCTGGGGCACGATGCTGATGCCGATCCCCGCCGCTACCAGCCCGGGGATGCTCATCAGCGACGGCACGTGAAGGATGTCCTGCGGGTGCAATTGATACGGACGGCACGCTTGCAGGGTATGGGACGTCAGGCCGATACCCGTCGGGTCCTGCAGGAACACGAAGCGCTCGTTGCGCAGGCTCGCCAGTTCGCCATTGAAGCCGGCCATCAGTCCGTGATTGTCCGGCACCAGCAGCACCAGCGGGCACTGGCTGAAGCTGTGGGTGCGCAGGCGCTCGGGCAGGTGGTCCTTGAATACCCGAGCGAAGCCCAGGTCCAGGTCGTGGCCGAGCAACTGCTCGAACTGCGTGCGAATACCGGCATCTACCAGCGATACCTTCACGCCGGGGAACGCGGTGAAGTAATGGCGCAGCAACTGCGGCAGGTTCGGCTCCAGCAGCGCCGAGTGGTAGCCAAGCTTGATCTCCCCCACTTCGCCACGCCGTGCCTGCCGCGCCGCCGCCACCGCCAGATCGCTCGATGCAATGGCTTGGCGGGCATGGGGTGCGAAGGCATGGCCAGCTGCGGTAAGTATCACTCCGCGGTTCTGCCGTTTGAACAACACCAGCCCCAGCTCGTGCTCCAGGGTGCGGATCAACTGGCTGAGCGCCGGCTGCGCGATGCCCAACTGTTCGGCGGCACGGCTGAAATGCTGGAGCTCGGCCGCTGCGACGAAGGCCTTGAGGTGTCGTAATTCCATGGCACTCCGCCATAAGGTGAACTTATCGATTTGTCGGGTTTTCGATAATTATCTTCTACTCCCGCAGGCGTACTGTCTACCCAGGTCGACAGCCCGCCCGGTGCGGCTATCGTCACCTTCATAACAACAATAACGAGGCCCAGCATGAGCACTTCGTCCGCAACGCCGCACGACTCGCGCATGTCGCGCAAGGCCGTGACAGCCGCCACCCTCGGCACCGCCTTGGAGTGGTTCGACTTCACCCTCTATGGCGCCGTGTCGGCGACCATTCTGCCCAAACTGTTCTTCCCGGCGATGGAGCCCACCGCCGGGCTGCTGGCCTCATTGGCGACCTTCGGCGTGGGCCTCGCGGCGCGACCACTGGGGGCGATCACCTGCGGCTACCTGGGCGACAAGCTGGGCCGCCGGCGCCTGATGCTCGCCACCGTGACATTGATGGGGCTGGCCTCGGTATTGATGGGCCTGCTGCCCACCTACAACCAGGTAGGGGTGTGGGCACCCATCTTGCTGGTGGTGTTGCGCATCATCCAAGGCTTCGCCCTGGGCGGTGAATCCACCGGCGCACAGTTGATGGCGCTTGAGCACGCCGCCCCCGATCGCCGCGGTCGCTATTCGGGGCTGCTGGGCATTTGCTCGCCTTTGAGCCAGATCCTTGCCAACGCCGTATTGCTCACCCTGGCCGGATTGCTCAGCGCCGAGCAGTTCGAGAGCTTCGGTTGGCGCATCCCCTTCGTGATGAGTTTCGTGCTGGTGCTGGTGGCGATCTTCATCCGTCTCAAGGTCGATGAAACGCCCGCCTTCGTCGCGTTGAAACAGACCCCGGTGAAGAAGGAGCGCAGCCCGCTCAAAGCGGCGCTGGGCAGCCATCGCAAGGCCATCCTGCGGCTGATGTTGTTCTTCTGCTCGCCGGCGGCGCTGTTCTACCTGATCGTGATTTTCACCCTCAGCTACCTCACCAAACACTTGGGCCTGAGCCAGTCGCTGGGCTTCAGCGCGCTGATGGTCGCCAATCTCTGCGCCATCGTCGGTGCCCTGGCTGGCGGTTACCTGTCGGACCGCTGGGGCCGGCGCAAGGCGTTGATGCTGGGATCGATCATGACCCTGGCGATCATGCTGGTGTACTTCCCGATCCTCGATACCCGCAACACCTTCGCCATCATGGCGATCATGGGCCTGTTCCTCGGCTTTACCCAGTTCCAGAGCGGGATCCAGCCAGTGGCTTTCGCCGAAGCCTTCCCCACTCAGGTGCGGTATTCCGGCTCGGCGCTGGCCTACACCGGCGCCAACCTGCTGGTCGGCGGGCCGATGCCGATGGTCGCCGTATGGCTGATGAGCCAATCGGGCAACTCGCCCTGGCCGCTGGTAGGCCTGTGCGCGGTGATCAACCTGGTGTCCCTGGCGATGATCGCCATCGGCCCGGAAACCCGCGGTGTCGATCTGGATCGCGTCACCGAAACGGCACCCGCCAGCCCCCAGAACCTCTCCACCTCCACACTCGTCGAGCAGCCATGATGAAAACCGTGTACATCCTCAACGGCCCCAACCTCAATACCCTCGGCCGCCGCGAGCCGCACATCTACGGGCACACCACCTTGGCGCAGATCCAGCAGCTGTGCGAGCGCACGGCCGACGGCCTGGACCTGACGTGCGAGTTTCGCCAGACCAATCACGAAGGGGTGATGGTCGACTGGATTCAGGAGGCGTTCGACTGCGGGGCGGCGCTGATCATCAATCCGGCGGGGCTGTCGTTTCATTCGATCCCGGTGCTGGATGCGTTGAAGCTGATCGAAGCGCCGGTGGTGGAACTGCATTTGTCGAACATCCATGCGCGGGATGAACTGCATCGGCATTCGATCATGTCGACGGTGGTGGATGGGGTGATTTGCGGGCTGGGGGCCAAGGGGTATGGCTTGGCGTTGCAGGCGGTGGCGGGGTTGCTGGAGGGGGACTGAGTAGCGGGTCGCTGGTGGCATGGGCCGAGGCACCCTTATAGAAATCCAGACCTTCATGGCTGAACCTCCAGCGATGCGGAACTCCCGTATCGCCGCAGGAACGGTGTTGCTCAGGCCGCAGGCAATTCCGGCGGCTTCATCAAATACTCCCCCATCTCTTCAGCTGCCTCATCCGCCAACACCCCCACCACTACCGTAATCCCCGCGTCGCGAAGAATCTCGATCCCCGCTCCCGAGTTCCTCGGATCAGGGTCAAGCATCGCCACCACCACTCGATCGACGCCGCTCTCGACCAGCGCCTCCGCGCACGAGGGCGTGCGGCCATGAAAGGCGCAGGGCTCAAGCGTGACGAACGCAGTCACCCCGTAACAATCGTCAGGCAGCCGACTCAACGCCATGGCTTCGGCATGATGTTGCCCGGGTGGCTGGGTGAACCCTTGGCTGAGCACGGCATCGTCCTTCACCAGCACGCAGCCCACCGGTGGATTGGGCAGGCACCCAGGCAAGGCCAGGCGGCCTTGGGCCAGGGCGAGACGCATGAAGTCGATATCGGTGGAACGGGTCATATTCAGCTCACTGGTAAATACGGCCGACAAGCGCTACTGGCTTGTGGCTAAGGCGTGCATCATGACAGGCGCAGCAACTTTTCTGAATGAAAGGATTCAGGGCCGGGTCTCAAGCACTAGCGGCGCCGCCCCGGTACCGCCCTGCAAGGACACCGTGCATGAACCTGCCCCTGAACGTCGTCGCCATCATGAAAGCCAAGCCTGGCAAGGAAGCTCAGTTGCACACCTTGCTGCAAGCAGCCCTGCCCCATTTCCAGCAGGAACCCGGCTGCCAGGCTTACGCACTGCTTACCGATCTTGAGGACCCGACCCGCTTCGTGTCCTACGAAAGCTGGGACGACGAGGCGGCGCTGCAAGCCCACATGAAGGCCCCGACCTTGACCAACGCCATGCCGGCGCTGGAAAAGATCCTCGCCGAGCCCATGCAGCAAATCCGCCTGAATCAATTGCCAGGCAGCACCGTTTGACTGCGCTGCTCCTGTAGCGAGGAGGCTTGCCCCCGCTTAGCGACGCTGGGGCATTCTAGCGGGCGCCCCCCCCTCGCACCAGACGTCAGGCGTCGCGCTGTTTGACCAGGCCTTCGAGGGTGATGCGCGTTTGCGCTACCAGCAAATCGCGCACCCGTTCCATGCGCTCACGGTCGATGCTGTCCCATTCCAGCGCCTTCAGGACCTTGCGCCGCAGCACGCGAAACGCCATGGCCTGGCTGTTGATGGCGAAGGTGCGGATGATGGTTTCCTCGTGCTTGGCCGGCATGCCGGTCAAGCGGCCGATGATCGCGCAGGTCACCTCGCCGATACGTTGATGCACCGAGTTGTCAATGCGCTCGAACGCGGGTGCCGGCCCGAGCTCGGCGTGCTCGCGCGCCATGAACTGCCGCCAGCTGGTCGACTGCGGGGTGTCGTGAATGAACGAAAAAAAACAGCCAAGAATGCGCAGGTGCGCGTCGATCAAGTGCGCGTCATCGGCTTCGTCAGCGCTCAGCAGCGCCTCTGCTGCCTCGACGGGCACCGCCACCTGCAGCCACACGCGCTTGAGAATGTACTCGATGCAAGCAACGTAAACGCCCTCTTTGTTATCGAAGTAGTACTGCAGGGCTGGGGCATTGACCCCCGCTGCTGCAGCGATCTCGCGGGTGGAGGCACCTTCGTAACCGCGCTCGCCGAAAATGCCCAGGGCCGCCTCGATGATGCGCTCGCGGGTCTCTTCACCGCGCTGGTAGCCGCCTTCAGCGGCGGGTTTATGTCGTGCCATGGGGAAGTTCTTCCTGAATTTGGATGAGGCGCGCTGACGAAAATATATCATTTGACAAAAATTCCGCCAAACTTCAACTTATTCCGACTGGAATACTTTGGAGCACCCGCATGACCGCTCAGCCCACCGCGAGCCCGCCTACCCCCACCGAGCAGCCCGCGCCTCCCGCCCAAGCCAAGCGTTCACGCTGGGTGCTGTTGTCCCTGCTGATCGTCGCCTTGGTCGCCGCCCTGCTGTGGGCCGGGCAATGGTGGCTGGTCGGGCGCTTTATCGAAAGCACGGACGACGCCTTCCTGCAAGCGGACAGCATGACCGTGGCACCCAAGGTCGGCGGCTATATCGCGCAGGTGCTGGTGGGCGACAACCAGACGGTGACCGCCGGTCAGCCCGTGGCCCGCCTGGACGATCGCAAATACCGCGCCGCCTTCGACGAAGCCCAGGCCACAGTCGCCGCGCGCCAGGCCGATGTCGCCAAGGCCGAAGCCGATCTGGTCCAGCAGGACGCCAGCATCGCCCAGAGCCGCGCCGACATGCAGGGTGCCCAAGCCGATGCCGGCCACGCCAAGGCGCAGGTCCAGCGCTATGCGCCGCTGGCGCGCTCGGGTGCCGAGACCGAAGAGCGACTGGCCGATCTGCAAAATGACATGGCCCGCGCCAGCACCAGCCTGGCCGCGCGTCAGGCCGCCTTGCGCGCCAGCCAGACCCGCATCGGCACCTTGCAGGCGCAGTTGCTGCAAGCCCGCGCACAACTGGCGGTGGCTCAGGCCAGCGCTACGCAGGCGGGGCTTGATCTTGAGGACACCACGGTGCGTGCGCCCATCGATGGCCGCGTGGGTGATCGCAGCGTGCGCGTTGGCCAGTTCACCCAGCCCGGTACCCGCTTGCTGACCGTGGTGCCGGTGCAGGCGCTGTACCTGACCGCCAACTTCAAGGAAACCCAGATCGGCGGCATGCGCCCTGGCCAGACGGCCACCGTGCACGTCGATGCGCTGTCCGGCCGCGACCTGGTAGGCCATGTCGACAGCATCACTCCGGGCACCGGCTCGCAATTCGCCCTGCTGCCGTCGTCCAACGCCACCGGCAACTTCACCAAGATCGTCCAGCGCGTACCGGTGCGCATCCAGGTGGACATTCCCGATGACGTGCGTCAGGTGCTGGTACCGGGCCTGTCGGTAAATGTCGATGTCGATCTCCGCAGCCAGGCCCACGATCGTGGCTGATGCCCTGCCCCTCAGCGCTGCCGGCAAACCCGCCAACGCCTCGTTCACCGACTGGATCGCCGTGGCGGCCGGGTCGCTGGGGGCATTGCTGGCCACCCTGGACATCTCCATCACCAACTCCGCCTTGCCGCAGATCCAGGGCCAGATCGGCGCCACTGGCACCGAAGGCACCTGGATTTCAACCGGTTACCTGCTCTCGGAAATCGTCATGATCCCGCTGGCGGCGTGGCTGACTCGGGTGTTCGGCTTGCGGCGCTTCCTGATGACCATGGCGGTGCTGTTCACCCTATGCTCGATGTACTGCGGCATGTCCAACAGCCTCACGGCGATGATCATCGGCCGCATCGGCCAAGGTTTCGCCGGCGGCGCGATGATTCCGACCGCGCAGACCATCATCCGCACGCGCCTGCCAGCGCACCAGATGGCCATCGGCATGACGGTGTTCGGCCTGACCGTGCTGCTCGGCCCGCTGATGGGCCCGGTGGTGGGCGGCTGGCTGACCGAAAACGCCAGTTGGCGCTGGTGTTTCTTCCTCAATCTGCCGGTCAGCGCGGCGCTCATTACTTTGCTGTGGACCGGGCTCAAGTCCGACAAGATGGACCTCGAGCAGTTTTTCAAGGCCGATTGGCTGGGCATTCTCGGCCTGGCGCTGGGCTTGAGCTCGCTGACCGTTGTGCTCGAGGAAGGCCAGCGAGATCATTGGTTCGAATCGACCATGATCGTCACCCTCAGCGTGCTGATGGTGATCGGCTTCCTGCTGATCGCCGTCGGCCAGTTCACGGCGAAAAAGCCCATTGTGCGCCTGGCCCTGCTGCGCAATCCGCGTTATGCCAGCGTGATTATCATCGTCGCCGCCGTCGGAGCAGGGCTGTATGGCGTGTCGTATCTGCTGCCGCAGTTTCTCGGCACGGTGGCCGGTTACAACGCGCAGCAGGCCGGCGGCATCATGTTGTTGTCAGGGGCTCCGGCGTTCTTGTTGATGCCGTTTTTGCCGACGCTGCTTAACCGCTATTCGGCGAGGGTGCTGGTGTGCATCGGCCTGCTGATGTATTTCGCCAGTTGCATGCTCGACATCAGCCTGACCGCCGACAGCGTGGGCCACGACTTCTATCTGTCGCAGATCCTGCGTGGCTTTGCCCAGATGCTGGCGATGATGCCGCTCAACCAGGCGTCGATGGCCGCCGTGGAGGCTCACGAAGCAGGCGATGCGGCAGGCCTGTACAACATGGCGCGCAACCTCGGCGGCTCGATCGGCCTGGCCTTGCTCGGCGTGTTGATCGACCGCCGCACGCACTACCACGACGAGGTCATTCGCGAGTCGCTCACCGCCAACAGCAGCATCGGCCAGGCACATATCGCCAGCAGCAGCGCCTCGTTTCTAGCCCAAAGCGGTGACACCGCCCTGGCGCAACTCCAGGCTTACGCGCAGCTGGCCAGTACCATCGCCCGCGAGGCGACCGTCATGACCTACAACGAATCCTTCTTCCTGCTGGGCCTGGCGCTGCTGGCCTGCGTGCCCTTGGCATTGACCCTGAAGAAGCGCCCGGCGAGTGTTAAACAATGATCCAGCGTTCCCTGTTATCGACCCTGATCCTCATGGCCCTGGCCGGCTGCACTGTGGGCCCTGACTACCACGGCGCTCCCGCGGTGGCTGAGCACACCCTGCAGGCCCGGCGCCTGCCCCATGCGCCCGAGAGCCCGCAGGCTGCACCGGCCGTTGCGCGGTGGTGGCAGCGCCTGGCTGACCCCGAGCTGGATGCGCTGATCAGCGCGGCACTGGCCCACAACCCCGACATCGCCTCCTCCCGCGCGGCCTTGCAACAGTCCCGCGCGGGGCTGCGCAGCGAGCAGGCCAGCGGCATGCCCAAGGCCAGCATGAGCGCCAACATGCTGCGCATGCGCTCACCCGATATCTCATCCTTTACCGGCGGCGAAAGTGGCGGCGGACGCGGGCCGTTGAGCCTGTATCTGGCGGACTTCGATGCCAGCTGGGAAGTGGACATGTTCGGTGCCACGCGCCGCGCCATCGAGGCGGCCTCGGCCAGCGCCGACGCCGCCGCCGCGCAACTGGCCGATGCGCAGGTGCAACTGACGGCCGAAGTCACCCAGGCTTACGTCGGGCTGCGTGAACAGCAGGCGCGCCTGGCGTTGGTGGATGCCACCGCCGACCTCGAGGCCCAAGTGCTCGACCTCACTCAGCAACGCCGCAGCCGTGGCGTCGCCTCGCAGTTGCAGCTTGAACAGGTGCTCACCCAGGAGCAGACCACCCGCTCGCAACGCTTGCCGTTGCAGGCGCAGATCATCGAATCCCAGGATCAATTGGCCGCCCTGTGCGGCCTCGAACCGGGTGAACTGGACGCCCGCCTCGGCCCGGTCAAGGCGCTGCCGACACTGCCTGAGCAACTGCCGATTGCCGACCCCGCCGCGCTCCTCAAGCAGCGCCCGGACATCCGCGCCGCAGAGCGCCAGTTGGCGTCGAGCAACGCTCAGATCGGCGAAAAGACCGCAGACTGGTTTCCCAAGCTGAGTCTGATGGGCGACCTGGGCTTCTCTGCGGGTGATCCTTCGCATCTGGTACGCAAGGACAACGGAACCTGGCTGATGCTGCCGCGATTGACCTGGAACGCCCTGGATTTTGGGCGCGTTCGGGCCAGCGTCGACAGCGCCAGGGCCGGCCGGGACCAGGCCGAGGCACACTATCGCGGCGTAGTGCTGGGCGCCTTGCGCGATGCCGATGTGGCGCTGTCGCGCTACGGCCATGACCGCCAGAACCTGGCCCTGCTGATCAGCATCGAAGACTCCGCTGCCCGCGCCGCCGAGCTGACCCGCGAACGCTATCGCGCCGGTACCGCCAGCACTCTCGACTGGCTGGACGCGGAACGCACGCGCTTCGACGCTCAGCAGAATCGCATCGGTGGGGATGCGCAGTTGCTCAAGGATTTTGTGTCGTTGCACAAGGCGCTGGGGCTGGGTTGGCAGTCTTGAGGCTGGGCAGTATGCGGCGTTTGCGGGGCTCTACAGGACCTCTTGGCCGCCGCTACTCCTGTGGCAACACCTTGCCAGGATTGAGAATCCCCAACGGATCCAGTGCCCGCTTGATCGCTTGCATGGCCTGCAGCGCGGCGCCGTGCTCCAGGGTCATGAATTTGATCTTCCCGGATCCAATGCCATGCTCGCCGGTGCAGGTGCCTTCAAGACGAATCGCCCGCTCCACCACGCGCACGTTAAGCGCTTCGGCTTCCGCCAGCTCGGCAGGGTTGTCGGGGTCGACGACCATGCCCAAGTGGAAGTTGCCGTCGCCCACATGGCCGACCATACCGACGAAAAACGACGCCTTGTCGACATCTTCGGCGGTTTCGGCAATGCACTCAGGCAACGCCGAGATCGGCACGCACACATCGGTGCTCCAGATCCGCGCATTGGGACGCATCGCCTGCATGGCATAATGCACGTTGTGGCGCGCACGCCAGAGGCTGCGACGGGCATCGTCATCGGCGGCGAACTCGAAGCTCACGGCGCCCATGCCCTGGGCGATTTCACGGGTCAATTCCAACTGCTCGGTGACGCTGGCCGGCGTGCCACCGAACTCGAAAAACAGCGTCGGCGCCTCCACCAAGGCCAAGCGCGAGTAGCGATTGACCGCCCGCACCGTGCGCGCGTCCAGCAGCTCGACCCGCGACACCGGAATACCGTACTGAATGATCGCCACCACTGTACTCACCGCCGCCTGCACATCCCTGAAGGCACACACTGCGGCGCTGAGCACTTCCGGAATACCGTAGAGGCGCAGGGTCACTTCGGTGATGATCCCCAGGGTGCCTTCAGAACCGACGAAGACCCGCGTCAGGTCATAACCGGCCGCCGACTTGCGCGCCCGGCTCCCGGTCTTGATGATCTCGCCGTTGGCCAGCACCACGGTCAGGTTCAGGACGTTCTCGCGCATGGTCCCGTAGCGCACCGCGTTGGTCCCCGAGGCACGAGTCGCAACCATGCCGCCGAGGGTGCTTTCACCGCCCGGATCCACCGGAAAAAACAACCCGGTGGTGCGCAGCTCGGTATTGAGTTGCTGACGGGTCACGCCGGCCTCGACCGTGACGTCCAGATCATCGGCGCGCACCTTGATGATCCGCTGCATGCGGCTGAGGTCGATACACACACCACCTTGCTGCGCCGCAACGTGCCCCTCCAGCGACGTACCGCCGCCAAAGGCGACGATCGGCACACGCCGTGCCGCGCAGACCCGCACAATCGCCGCGACTTCCTCGGTGGTTTGCGCATAGCACACGGCGTCGGGGGCCTGGCTGGCGTGGTAGGACTCGCCGCGACCATGCTGTTCGCGCTCGGCCAGTCCGGTGCTCAAGCGCTCGCCGAGGATGCTGCGCAAGGCGTCGAACAGGTCTGGCACAGAGAAGAGAATAGCGCTCATGAAAGGGCCCTTCAGGCGGATTATTGTGGTTTCCCGACGCAGGAAATGGCTCAAGCGTAGACGATCCGCCGAGAGTTCGCCGCCCCTTCACACGCGCACCATTCATTCCCGCGCCTGGACAACCTGAATCAGACCTTGAAGCGCGCTACCACTTGATTCAGCTCCACGGCCAGGCGTGACAGTTCGTGGCTCGAAGCACTGATCTGATCCGCCCCCGAGGAAGACTGCACCGACAGATCGCGGATGTTGACGATGTTGCGATCGACTTCGCGGGCCACTTGGGCTTGCTCTTCTGCGGCGCTGGCAATTACCAGGTTGCGTTCGGAGATTTCGTTGATCGAGGTCGCGATACGGCTCAACGATTCACCCGCGCCCTGGGCCAGGGCCAAGGTCGAGCCCGCTTGTTCGCGGCTGACCTGCATCGATGCGACCGCCTCGCTCGAACCGCTGCGCATCGCCGAGACCATGCTGTCGATCTCCAACGTCGATTGCTGGGTGCGATGGGCCAAGGCGCGAACCTCGTCGGCCACCACCGCAAACCCGCGCCCCGACTCACCGGCACGCGCGGCTTCGATGGCGGCGTTGAGCGCCAGCAGGTTGGTCTGCTCGGCGATGGCGCGAATCACGTCAAGCACCTTGCCGATGTCCTGGGAACGGTCGGCGAGGTTCTGCACCAGCACCGAAGTGCCCTGGACCTGGGTCGTCAGGCTTTCGATCGACTGCACCGTCTGCAGCACGCGGCTCTGGCCATCCTGAGCGGCGCTGTTGGAATCGCTGGAGGCCTGCGAGGTGGACACCGCATTGCGCGCCACTTCGTCCACGGCCGAGGACATCTCGGTGACGGCCGTTGCCGCCTGTTCGATCTCGGCGTTCTGCTGATGCAGGCCACGATGGCTGTCTTCGGTCACGCTGTTCAGCTCGGTGGCCGCCGACGACAACCGGGTTGCCGAGTCGTTGATCAGTCGCAGCGTGGTGCGCAGGTTGCCTTGCATCTGTTCGAGGGCGCGCTGCAGGCGGGTGACTTCGTCCTGGCCGTCCACTTGAATCGTTTGTGTGAGGTCGCCGGCCGCCACTTGCTCGGCAGCGCGCACGGCGCCTTCGAGGGGGCGAATGATGCTACGGGTCAGCCACAGGGCTAGGATCACCGTCGCGACGCCGGCCAGCAGAATGAACACCAGCACGACGTTGCGCGACTGGTCGTATTGGCTCTTGGCGGCCTGGCCTTGCAGGTCGACCTGCTTCTGGTAGTAGTCGCCCAGGTCAGCAAGCTGCTTGCCGGAACCGTCGACCACCACCTTCATGTCCACCAGCAGCAGTTTGTTCAGCGCGGCCATGTCGCCACGCTCGGCGATCACAAACGATTGCGCCAGGCCTTGCTGGTACTCGGCGAGATTCTTGCGAAAGGCGTCGTCGAGGGTTCTTTCTTCGGCGGTATCGACGTATTTGCTGAACGTCTGCAGGCGCTCGGCGAGCTGCTGGCTGCGGGCGTCCATCTGGCTGTGATAGGTGCTGATGTTCTTGGGGTCCGGATCGAGCGCCATGCGCAGGGAGATGGTGCGGATGCGCAACATCGCTTCCCGGATATCACCCACTACGCGCAGACTCGGCAGCAGGTCGGTCTCGACCTGTACTTCGTTCTGGCGGATGTCAGACATCTGACTCATCGCGAACCAGCCCAGCAGGGCCACCAGCAGCGAAATCAAGGTGAAACCGATGCCCGCGCGGCGGGCGATGGTCAAATTGCGTAGGGTCATGACCGTAGGCTCGTTATTGTTGGGGTGTACGATCGGATAGTCGTCGTACGCCTCAACGCTATCGGCGGATCAGGGTGCGACTTGAGGCAGTCCGGTTATGCGCGGTGAGGCGAATGGCCCCTTCGCGAGCAAGCTTTGCTCCCACAGTGCACACCGGTCCAGAGTCCTTTGTGGGAGCAAGGTTGCGCGTTCGATGGCGTGCAGGCGCGGATGACGTGTCACGCTTGCTCGACAACCACCCAGCGCGACTCTTGCGCCGCCAGTCGAATTGCCGCCGCCAGCCGTTCCACCGCCAGAGCCCCAGCAAAATCGGTGCCTCGCTCGCCCCGCCCCGCCAAGGCCATGATCAATTCATGGACTTCCAGGGTTTTCAGTTCGTTGTAGCCCAACTGGTGCCCTGCCGCCGGGCTGAACGCGGCGTAACCCGGCAGGTGCGGCCCAGCCAGCAGGCGCTGGAAGCCTGCCTCGCCCGCGCGGCACAGGCGCAGTTCGTTCAAGCGCTCTTGATCGAAGGCCAAGGTGCCCCGAGTGCCGCTGATCTCGAAACTGAGGTGGTTCTTGTAGCCGTGCTTGAGCCAACTGCTGCTGACAGTGCCTCGCGCACCGCTGGCGAAACGCAGCAGTGCGTGGACCTGATCGTCGACGCCGATATCGCGCAACTCCAGGCTGCCTTTGCTGGCCGGGCGCTGGCGATGCACGGTGTGGGTGTCGGCGCACACCGCTTCGACATCGCCCAGCAGGTAGCGCGCCATGGACAACAAATGACTGCCCAGATCCGCCAGTGCGCCGCCCGCATGCTGCGCCTCGCAGCGCCACGACCACGGCGATTGCGCGTCGGCCATGAAGTCTTCGCTGAACTCACCCTGAAAGCTGATGATCTCGCCCAGCTCGCCGCTGTGGATCAACTCACGCGCCCACTCGATCATCGGGTTGTGCTGATAGTTGTAACCAACACGGGTGACCACCCCGGCCCGCTGCGCCGCCTGTTGCATCTGCTCGGCCTGCTCGAGGCTCACCGCCAGGGGCTTCTCGCAATACACCGGTTTGCCGGCGGCCAGAGCAGCCATCGCCATGGGGTAATGCAAATGATTGGGCGTGGTGATGGCGATGAGGTCCACAGCAGGGTCGTCGATCAACTGCTGCCAATCGCTGTGGGCCTGGGCAAAGCCCCAGGCCTGAGCACACTGCCGGGCTCGCGAGGCATCGGCATCGGCCAGCGCCGCCAGTTTGAGCTGGAATGGCAGCTCGAATACCGCGCTGACGTTGCGAAACGCCAAGGCATGGGCCCGGCCCATGAATCCTGTGCCGATGAGTCCGACGCCCAGCTCAGGCAAGGGATGGCTATGGTTGGAATGCTCGGCCATGGGGAAGATCACCTTTGAAATTTTTGTTTTGGGTACCGTCTTTATAGAATAATAATTCCCGCTCATCAAGAAATAGAAAAATTATCCCCGATGCCTACAGCTCCATAGCGGCCCCCTGAGGAATCGCATCGTGGGAATGCAGGCTGTGCCGGTGACAGCTCCTTGTCTCGACCCACCGACGGTTTCAAACATCGACCCAATGAAATTTTCTGAACTGTCCGAGTCGGCCGGCGCTCTACCTATCACGCAGCGTCCGCCTGGCGTTCGCGGCTTTCTTGCCGCGATTCAATTTGACTGAAGAGCTATGCCCATGAACACGATGACGCTTGATGGCGGGGTTTCGAGTGCCGCCGAGACCGCTTTCCAGAACAAATCCCAATCGCGAGTCCAAGAAGGCCAGCCTTATCCGCTAGGTGCCAACTGGGACGGCTCGGGAGTCAATTTCGCGATCTTTTCCGCCCACGCCACCAAGGTCGAACTGTGCCTGTTCGACGCCGAGGGCAAGGAAGAAATCGAACGGATCGAGTTGCCCGAATTCACCAACGAGATCTGGCACGGCTACCTGCCCAATGCCCGCCCTGGCACCCTGTATGGCTACCGAGTGCACGGCCCGTACGATCCGAAAAATGGTCATCGCTTCAACCATAACAAGCTGCTGATCGACCCCTATGCCAAGCAGATCGTCGGTGAGCTGCAATGGGATGACGCGCTGTTCGGCTACACCATCGGCCACCCCGATGCCGATTTGTCGTTCGACGAGCGTGACAGCGCGCCGTTCATGCCCCGCTGCCGGGTCATCGATCCGGCCTTCACCTGGGGCAACGTGCCTAAGCCCAGCGTGCCGTGGGACAAGACCATTTTCTATGAGGCCCATGTGCGCGGCTTCACCAAACAGCATCCGGGCGTACCGGAAGACGTGCGCGGCACCTTTGCGGCCTTCCATGAAAGCGATGTGGTGGACTACATCAAATCCTTGGGCGTGACGTCGGTCGAGCTGATGCCGATCCACTATTTCCTCGATGACAATCATCTGCTGGAAAAGGGCCTGCACAACTACTGGGGCTACAACACCCTGGCCTTCTTCGCCCCTCACGCGCGCTACATGGCCGGGCAGTCGATCGGCGAGTTCAAGGTGATGGTCTCGCGCATGCACAAGGCCGGGCTGGAGGTGATTCTCGATGTGGTCTACAACCACACCGCCGAAGGCAACGAGATGGGCCCGACGCTGTCGCTCAAAGGCATCGACAATGCCAACTACTATCGCCTGATGCCGGATGATGCGCGCTACTACATCAACGATACCGGCACCGGCAACACGCTCAACATGAGCCATCCTTGCGTGCTGCAGATGGTCACCGACTCGCTGCGCTACTGGACCCAGGAAATGGGTGTGGATGGTTTCCGCTTCGACCTGGCGACCATTCTTGGCCGCGAGCCCCATGGTTTTGACGAAGGCGGTGGTTTTCTCGACGCCTGCCGCCAGGACCCGGTGCTCAACGGCATCAAGCTGATCGCCGAGCCATGGGACTGTGGCCCGGGCGGCTATCAGGTGGGTAACTTCCCGCCCGGCTGGATGGAGTGGAATGACAAGTTCCGCGATATCTCGCGCGCTTTCTGGAAAGGTGATGACGAGCAGATCGGCGATTTCGCCAAGATCCTGCTGGCGTCGGGCGACCAGTTCAACCAGCGAGGCCGCAAGCCGTCCTCGTCGGTGAACTTCATCACTGCGCACGATGGCTTCACCCTCAACGACCTGGTCTCGTACAACGAGAAGCACAACGAAGCCAACGGCGAAGACAACCGCGACGGACACTCCGACAACCGCTCGTGGAACTGCGGCGTGGAGGGCGAGACCGACGATCCCGAGATCATCGAGCTGCGCTACCGGCAGATGCGCAACCTGCTGGCCACCTTGTTCCTGGCTCAGGGCACGCCGATGCTGCTGGCCGGCGACGAGTTCGCACGCACCCAGGGTGGCAGCAACAACGCCTATTGCCAGGACAGCGAAATCGGCTGGATCAACTGGGAGATCAGCGAGAAGAGCGCCGAGCTGCAGGACTTCACCCGGTATTTGATCGACCTGCGCAAACGTTATCCACTGCTGCGTCGCAATCGCTTCTTTACCGGGATGTACAACGAGCAGTTGGACATCAAGGACGTTACCTGGCTGCAGCCCAGCGGCGAGGAAATGGGCAGCGAGCAATGGAGCGATGGCAACAACCGCTGCATGGGCATACTGCTCGACGGCCGTGCGCAACCGACCGGGATTCGCAAGGCCGGCGGTGATGCCTCGTTGCTGATCATTGTCAACGCGCACTATGACGTGGTGGACTTCGTCTTGCCGGCCGTGCCGCAAGGTCAGCACTGGCTGTTGCAACTGGACACCAACCAGCCAGATCTGGATGCGGGCGACAAGTTCGAGTTCAACAGCAGTTACCAGGTAACTGGGCGCTCGACCCTGCTGTTCGAAATGGCAGTGAGCAAGAAGAAGCGCCGCGCTTCGTAACACCCTGTGCTCGCGAAAGAGCTTTAGCCGCACGGTAAATTCTGTGCTGCTTCCTCCAGCCGCTTCGCGAGCACGCTTTACTCCCCCAGCCATAGCGTCCAACCGCCTGTTGCAGCTACGATGCGATTCAAAACGTGGCCGCAGCAGGACCCCTCGTGGTAAAAAAATCCAGACGCGAACTGGCTTCTCTCGACGCCGTCTCCCGAGATATCCCCCTGACGCTCGCCGATGTCGCCCGCCATGCCGGGGTATCGACGATGACCGCCTCGCGCGCCCTCAGCCGCCCGGAAATGGTCAGCCAGAGCACCCGCGAAAAAGTCCTCGAATCGGTGCAGACCCTCGGCTACGTGCCCAACCTGCTGGCCGGCAGCCTGGCATCGAGCAAAAGCCGCCTGGTGGCCATCTTGCTGCCCACTATCAGCCACTCGCTGTTCGCCAACACCGTGCAAGCGATCATGGATCGGCTCACCGAGGCCGGCTATCAGACGCTGCTGGGGCCCACCGGCTATTCACCGGAAAAGGAACAGGCGTTGCTCGAAGCCATTCTCGGTCGGCGCCCCGATGGCATCGTCCTGACCGGCTCGCTGCACACACCCAACAGCCGCGCACGCCTGGTCGGTGCCGGCATCCCGGTAGTCGAAGCCTGGGACCTGAGCGACCAGCCGCTGGACATGCAGGTGGGGTTTTCTCACGAAGCGGTAGGCACCGCCCTGGCCACCCACTACCTGAACAAAGGCTACCGACGCTTCGCCGTGATCACCGCCGACGATCCTCGTGGCCATCGACGCTGCCAGGCGTTGGTTCGGCAGTTGGCGCAAAGCGGAATCAGTGACGTGCCCGTGCAGGTCATGCCGCTGCCCGCCACCTGGCAACTGGGCCGCGAGGGCCTGCGCCAGTTGCTCGCCTTGCCAGTACCGCCGCAACTGGTGCTGTGCAGCTCCGACACCATCGCCCTGGGCGTGCTCGCCGAGGCCGCCAGCCGGGGCCTGCGAGTGCCCGAGCAACTGGCGGTGGTGGGTTTTGGCGATTTGAGCGAGGCGAGTTTCGCCCACCCGTCGCTGTCCACGGTGAGCATCAATCCCGCGCGGATGGGCTTGCAGGTGGCCGAAGCGCTGTTGGGTCGCTTTGCCGATGGAGCGTGCAACCGCGCCTTGGCAGTGGATACCGGGTTCGTGCTGCAGGATCGGGGCAGTAGCTGATGTCAAAAAACCTTGGCGCCAGCAGGACGCTACGGTTGTTCGCGACAGATAACTGCAGGCGAGCGCAGACAGACGACAGAAAAGAATTCTGACCATCGGTCTTGAATGATAGCGCTATCAGTATATTATCTACCACGTAGTTGTACGATGACGTACGATATTCAATCGACCGTCTGCTGCGCCTTTCGATATCAACGACGAGCATCTAATAACAATGAACTCACTGACTCAGCACACCCAGACCGGCACCCCCGTCATCACCGAACTGCACGTGGTACCGGTGGCTGGCCACGACAGCATGTTGATGAACCTCAGCGGCGCCCATGGCCCCTACTTCACCCGCAACGTGGTGATTCTCAAGGACAGCGCCGGCCACGTCGGCGTCGGTGAGGTGCCCGGCGGCGAGGCCATTCGCAAGACGCTCGAGGACGCCCGCCCGCTGGTACTCGGTGCCTCCATCGGCCGTTATCAGAACATCCTCGAACAGGCCCGCATGGCGTTCGCCGATCGTGATGTCGGTGGCCGCGGCCTGCAGACGTTCGACCTGCGCATCGCCATCCATGCCGTCACCGCCCTGGAAGCCGCCCTGCTCGATCTGCTCGGCCAGCACCTCGACGTACCGGTCGCCGCCTTGCTCGGCGAAGGCCAGCAGCGCGACGCGGTGGAGATGCTCGGTTATCTGTTCTATGTCGGCGACAGCAGCCGTACCGACCTGCCCTATCGTCGCGAAGACGACGCCGACAACGCCTGGTTCGCCCGCCGTCACCACACCGCGCTGACCCCCGAGGCGGTGGTCGAATTGGCCGAGGCCGCCTACCAGCGCTACGGGTTCAAGGACTTCAAGCTCAAGGGTGGCGTGCTCGCGGGCGGCGCCGAGATCGAGGCGGTAACGGCCTTGCACGAGCGTTTTCCGGACGCGCGCATCACCCTCGACCCTAACGGCGCCTGGTCGCTGAAAGAAGCCATCAGCCTGTGCCGTGACCAGCATCAGGTGCTGGCCTACGCCGAAGACCCGTGCGGCGCCGAAAACGGCTATTCGGGCCGTGAAGTGATGGCCGAGTTCCGCCGCGCCACGGGCCTGCGCACCGCTACCAACATGATCGCCACCGACTGGCGCGAAATGGGCCATGCCATCCAGCTGCAATCGGTGGACATCCCGCTGGCCGATCCGCACTTCTGGACGATGCGCGGTTCGGTACGGGTGGCGCAGATGTGCAACGAATGGGGCCTGACCTGGGGCTCGCACTCCAACAACCACTTCGACATCTCGCTGGCGATGTTCACCCACGTGGCGGCGGCCGCGCCGGGCAAGATCACCGCCATCGACACTCACTGGATCTGGCAGGACGGCCAGCGCCTGACCAAGGCGCCGCTGCAGATCAACGGCGGCCTGGTGCAGGTACCGAAGAAGCCGGGGCTGGGCATCGAGCTCGACTGGGATGCGCTGGCCGCCGCCAACGAAACCTACAAGGGCATGGGCCTGGGCGCACGCAACGATGCGGTGGCCATGCAGTACCTGATCCCCGACTGGCAGTTCGACGCCAAGCGCCCGTGCCTGGTGCGCTGACAAATCCGTAGCGAGGGGCTCGCCCCTGATAGATGTATCAACTTTTCGGGGCAAGCCCCCTCGCTACAAAAAGCCTCACCCATCCAATAACAATGTTCGACCATTCTCTGGAATGAGGAGACCGCAATGGATACAAGAATAATGATCATCCTGGCCCTGACGGCAGGCTACTTTGTGGTGATGTCGTGCATTGGCTACGGCGTGCGCAAACACGCCAAGAGCAGCGACGGCTTCACCGGTGGCGGGCGCAGTTTCCCGCCGTTCCTGATCGGCGCGCTGTTGCTGTCCGAATTCATCGGCAGCTCGGTGAGCATCGGCACCGCGCAGAAGGGTTTCGAAGCAGGCATCTCGGCCGCCTGGAACCTGGTGGCGCTGGCCTTGGGCTTTCTGCTGCTGGCATTGATTCTGGCGAAAAAGTACCGCGAGACCGGGCTCAACACCATCTCCGGCATCCTCGCGCAGAACTACGGCCAAGGCGTGCGCTACGCGGCTTCGATCCTGACCATCTGCGCGCTGAGCATCGTTTCGGTGGCGCTGTACGCCAGCGGCGGCGCGGTGCTGGCAGCGGTGCTGAACATCGACAAGACCCTCGCGATCCTGCTGGTGGGCGTGGTGACAGTGTTCTATGTGAGCCTGGGCGGCATGCGCTCGGTGGTCTACACCAATTTCATTCACGCGACCATCAAGTACATCGGCATCGTCCTGGCGCTGGTGTTCGCCCTCAAGGCCAGCGGCGGTATCGCCAACCTGCAGGCCAACCTGCCGAGCAAGATGTTCGACCTCACCGGCGTGGGCTGGGGCCAGATCATGGCGTGGATGATCGGCGGCATCGGCTCGATCTTCGCCACTCAATACGTGATCCAGGCACTGGTCAGCACCAAGGATGAAAAGACCTCCAAGCGCGCCTGCTTCTACGTGTCGTCGCTGATGATCCCGTTCGGCCTGATGGCCGCGACCATCGGCATGTGCAGCGCCTTCCTGTATCCGGGCATCAAGTCCATCGACGCCTTCCCGGCACTGATCGCGCACATGCCCACCTACTCCGCCAGCCTGGTGGTGATCGGCCTGGCCGGTGCGCTGTTCGGCGGTATCTCGGCCAACACCCTGGCCTCGGCGACCCTGGCGCTGAAGGACTTCTACGACCCCTTCTTCAACAAGGAAAAGAACGACCTCAAATCGGTGATCTTCGTCAAAGTCGCCATCGTGGTCATCGGCTTCCTGCCGCTGGTGCTGGCGCTGTACGCCGACAAGATCCTGCTCATCGCTTTTCTCGGCAAGGCCCTGCGTGCCACCCTCGCGGTGATCGTACTGATGTGCTTTTATGCACCGAAGTTTGGCACGCCGCGCGGTGCGCTGGTTGGCGTGATCCTCTCGGTGATCTCGACCATCGGCTGGTTCGTGGCAGGCAACCCCTACGGCATCGACAGCTCGTACTTCGCGCTGTTCGCACCGATCCTGACGATGACCGTCGCCCATCTGTTCAAGGGCAAAGACGCTACACTCAGCACGGCGCCAAACCCGGCACCGCTGAGCACCGCTCGCCGCTGAAGCCGGCTGTTCATTCATTCCGGCCCCAATGTCGGGGCCGCTGCAACGGAGTCAAGCATGACCGCAAGCAAAGCCGATGTACTGGCCTGGGCCGAATTGAACCCTTCACTCATGGCCAACCTGCGCCGTGACTACACCGTGCACCTGCGCAACGAGATCACCGATCTGGCCAGTTGGGGTGATACCCACGGCAGCAAGATCAAGGCCGTGGTCACCACCGGTGCTTTCGGTACCGAAATCGACGTGCTCGAGCGCCTGCCCAACCTGCAAGTCGTGACCAGCTTCGGTGTCGGCTACGACCCCATCGACATCGACTATCTGAACGAACGCGGCATCCCGGTCAGCAACACCCCGGACGTGCTCAACAACGCGGTGGCCGAAACGGCTCTGGCGCTGATGCTGGGCCTGACCCGTCGCATCCCCGAGGCCGACCGCTTCGTGCGCAAGGGTGCCTGGCCGACCGGCAAGTTCCCGCTGGGCCGCCAGCTCACCGGCAAGACCTGCGGGATCGTCGGCCTCGGCAAGATCGGCAAGACCATCGCCAAGCGCGCCGAGGCGTTCGAGATGCAGATCGCCTATTACCGCCGCGGTCAGGCCTACAGCGATGTGAGCTACACCCATTACAGCGATCTGGCGGAACTGGCCAAGGTTTCCGACTACCTGGTGCTGATCGTGCCCGGCGGCGCCCAGACCCAGCACCTGGTCAACCGCGAGATTCTGCAGGCGCTCGGCAAGGACAGCTATCTGATCAACGTCGCGCGCGGTTCGGTAGTGGATGAAAAGGCCCTGATCGCGGCGTTGCAGGCCGGTGAGATCGCCGGTGCGGCGCTGGACGTGTTCGAGGACGAGCCTAATGTGCCGCCAGCGTTGTTCGGCATGGACAATGTGGTGCTGGCCCCGCATATCGGCAGCGGCACCCATGAGACGCGCCAGGCGATGGCGGATCTGGTGTTCGCCAATCTGCAGCAGTTTTTTGCGGATGGGACGTTGATCACCCCGGTCATTGATTGACGGATACGCTGTGTGGACCTGGGAGCGGGCTTACGCGTTCGACGGCGAACCCGCTGCGGCCGATATGACGCCTGCGCGGCCAGAGCCCGCTCCCACAGGGGCCGCTGATAACCTGCAGTTATCGGTTACTGAACATTTACCATTGGTACTTATCGTAGCCAGCTTCTAGCGTGAAGGCCTTGCCTGCATGCGTTCCAGACTGTCGTTCGGCCTTGCAGGCCTATAAAAACAACAGCGAGGCCCGTCATGCCCACCCATGCCACCCCAGCCGTCACGCCCCCTGATGCCAAGCAACTGCGCCGCGCCATATTCACCGGCGCCGTCGGCAGCGCCCTGGAATATTACGACTTCGCCATCTATGGCCTCGCCTCAGCGCTGGTCTTCGGGCATATCTTCTTTCCCTCCCTGGGCACCACAGGAGCCCTGCTGGCCAGCTTCGCCACCTATGGCGCGGGCTTTCTGGCGCGGCCGTTCGGCGGATTGTTCTTCGGTTCGCTGGGCGATCGCAAAGGCCGCAAGCTGGTGCTGTTGTTGACCATCGGCCTCATGGGCCTGGCCACCACCGCCATCGGCCTGCTGCCCACTGGCAGCCTCGGCGCGGTGTTGCTGGTGCTGCTGCGCCTGCTGCAGGGCTTCGGTGCCGGCGCCGAACAGACTGGCGCCGCGACCTTGATGGCCGAGTTGGCCCCCGCCAAGCGCCGCGGGCTGTATGCGGCCTTGCCCTTTATCGGCATATTCAGCGGCCTGGCCCTGGCCACCGTGACCTTTCGCGTGATGCAGGCGTTGCTCACCCCAGAAGAAATCATCGCCTGGGGCTGGCGCCTGCCGTTTCTGGCCAGCGTGGTGTTGATCGTCATGGCCATCTGGATTCGCCTGACGCTCAAGGAAAGCCCGGTGTTCAAGCAACTGGCCGAATCGAAGAATGTCATTGCCTCGCCGATGCGCTCGATGCTGCGCAACGCCCGCCGGCCGCTGCTGGCCACGACCCTGATGCGCATGGCCGAAACGGGCTCGTCAACGCTCTACACCACGGTATCGATCGCCTTCCTGACCAGCTTCGCTTCCCAGCACATGGCCAACGGGAGTGCCGGCCTGGGCACCATCGGCACCAACGCCGTGTTACTGGCGAGTCTGGCCAGCATCGTTACGACACCGCTTTTTGGCGCCTTGTCGGATCGCATCGGGCGCTTGAAGGTATACCGCGGCGGGGCGATATTCGCCGCACTGTGGGCCTTCCCGGCGTGGTGGATGATCGATACCGGCCAGCAAGGCTGGGTCACCCTGGCCACGGTGGGCGGCTTTGCCATTGGCGCCAACAGCATGCTCGGCGCGCAGTGCGCGCACTTCACCGAACTGTTCGGCAATCGCTATCGCTACTCCGGCGTAGCGCTGTCGCGCGAAGTCGGGGCCATGCTATCGGGCGGCATCGTGCCGATCCTGGGGATTTTCCTGGTCGGGATCACGGGTGGCGCCTACTGGGTGCTGGCGGTGTACACCTTGGTGCTGGCGGTGCTGACCCTGATCGGCACCTGGCTGTCGGTCGAAACCCGTGGCCGCGATCTCACCGACCTGGCCGATGCCGTGGGCAGCGGCTCGAACCTAAGCGTCGAAGAACGCCGCCGTTCAGCAGCGCCCGCGTGGGAGCGCTAGTACGGCACCGACCAAGGATTGTCGACACAAGAACATATTAATTTGACTGAAAGCCCTCCAATGATTAGATTCGAGGCAGTCCAATCATAATGTGTCGACAATGTCAGACCCAATCGAAATCTCCAACGCCGACTCGGCCACTCTGGCGGAAAACATTTTTCGTCGCATCCAGGCGGCTATCGTCGGTGGCGAGATCGCCCCAGGCAGCAAGATTTCCGAGCCCGAACTCGCCCGCACCTACGGCATCAGCCGCGGCCCCCTGCGCGAGGCCATCCACCGCCTCGAAGGCCAGCGCTTGCTGGTGCGCGTGCCCCATGTCGGCGCTCGGGTAGTGTCGCTCAACCGCGCCGAACTGATCGAGCTGTATGAAATCCGCGAATCCCTCGAAGGCATGGCCTGCCGTCTGGCAGCCGAGCGCATGACCCAGGTGCAGATCGACGAGCTGCGCCACGTGCTCGATACCCATGAGCGCGATGCGGCGTTCCGGGCGGGCGTCGGCTACTACCAGCAGGAAGGCGATTTCGACTTCCACTACAAGATCATCCAGGGCAGCGGCAACCGTACCTTGACGCAGATGCTGTGCGGCGACCTGTACCAACTGGTGCGCATGTACCGCATTCATTTCTCGGCCACGCCCAATCGCCCGCGCCAGGCCTTCGCCGAACACCATCGCATCCTCGATGCCATTGCCGACCGCGACGGGGAGCTGGCCGAGCTGCTGATGCGTCGGCACATCGCTGCATCCAAACGTAACGTCGAGCGTCATTACCAGGACGCCGCCCATAACAACAGCCTACGAGGTGAGTCATGAGTCAGTCCAACAGCCCCGGCCAGCGCTTTCGCGACGCCGTTGCCAGCGAACACCCACTGCAGGTGGTCGGTGCCATCAACGCCAACCACGCCCTGCTCGCCAAACGCGCCGGATTCAAGGCCATCTACCTGTCGGGGGGCGGTGTCGCGGCAGGCTCGCTGGGCCTGCCGGACCTGGGTATCAGTGGCCTGGATGACGTGCTCACTGATGTGCGACGCATCACCGACGTCTGCGACCTGCCACTGCTGGTGGATGTCGATACCGGCTTTGGCTCCTCGGCGTTCAACGTGGCGCGCACGGTCAAGTCGATGATCAAGTTCGGCGCGGCGGCCATGCACATCGAGGATCAGGTCGGCGCCAAGCGCTGCGGCCATCGCCCCAACAAGGAGATCGTCACCCAGCAGGAGATGGTCGACCGCATCAAGGCGGCTGTGGATGCGCGTACCGATGACAGCTTCGTGATCATGGCGCGCACCGATGCGCTGGCGGTGGAAGGCCTGGAATCCGCACTGGAACGCGCCGCCGCGTGCATCGAAGCCGGTGCTGACATGGTGTTCCCCGAGGCGATCACCGAACTGGACATGTACAAGCTGTTCGCCGCCCGAGTGCAGGCGCCGATCCTGGCCAACATCACCGAGTTCGGCGCCACGCCCCTGTACACCGTCGATGAATTGCGCAGCGCCGATGTGTCGCTGGTGCTGTACCCGCTGTCGGCGTTCCGGGCGATGAACAAGGCGGCGGAAAACGTCTACACCGCGCTGCGCCGCGATGGCACGCAAAAGAACGTCATCGACACCATGCAGACGCGCATGGAGCTGTACGACGCCATCGATTACCACGTGTTCGAGCAAAAACTCGATGCGTTGTTCGCGCAGAAAAAAGCCTGACCGTGGTGCGCCTGCCTGAAGGCGCGCAGTACTGAGACGCATAACAACAAGATTGGAGAAAAACTCATGGCCGAAGCAAAAGTATTGAGCGGAGCTGGCCTGCGCGGCCAGGTCGCCGGGCAGACCGCCCTGTCCACCGTGGGCCAGGCGGGTGCCGGCTTGACCTACCGTGGTTACGACGTTCGCGAGCTGGCAGAGCACGCGCGTTTCGAGGAAGTCGCCTATCTGCTGCTGTACGGCGAGCTGCCGACCCAGGCCGAGCTCGACGCCTACCTGAACAAGCTCGGCGCCTTGCGCGAACTGCCCACCGCACTCAAGGAAGTGCTGGAGCGCATCCCCGCCGACGCCCATCCGATGGACGTGATGCGCACCGGCGCGTCGTTCCTCGGCAACCTCGAGCCAGAGACCTCGTTCGAACAGCAACGGGATGCCACTGACCGATTGTTGGCCCTGTTCCCGGCGATCATGTGCTACTGGTACCAGTTCAGCCACTACGGCAAGCGCATCGACTGCGACACCGGCGAACCCTCCATCGGCGGCCACTTCCTGCACCTGCTGCATGGCAAGGCACCGAGCGAGCTGCACCGCAAGGTCATGGACGTGTCGCTGATTCTTTACGCCGAACACGAGTTCAACGCCTCGACCTTCACCGCGCGGGTCTGCGCCTCGACCCTGTCCGACCTGCACTCCTGCATCACGGGCGCCATCGGCACCTTGCGCGGGCCGCTGCATGGCGGCGCCAACGAAGCGGCGATGGCGATGATCGAGAAATTCTCGTCGGCGGACGAAGCCGTGAGCGGTACCTTGGCCATGCTTGCCCGCAAGGACAAGATCATGGGTTTCGGCCATGCCATCTATAAAGAGTCCGACCCGCGTAACGAGGTGATCAAGGTGTGGTCGAAAAAACTCGCCACCGAGGTCGGTGATACGGTCATCTACCCGGTGTCCGAGGCCATCGACAAGACCATGTGGGAGCAGAAGAAACTGTTCCCCAACGCCGACTTCTATCACGCCTCGGCCTATCACTTCATGGGTATTCCTACCCCGCTGTTCACGCCGATCTTCGTCTGCTCGCGGCTGACCGGCTGGGCGGCGCACGTGTTCGAACAGCGCGCCAACAACCGCATCATCCGCCCGAGTGCCGAGTATGTCGGGGTTGATCAGCGCCGTTATGTGCCGATTGGCGAGCGGTGAGCTAGCTGGCGGCGATGGCGTCCTTACGGATGCCTTCGCGGGCAAGCCTTACTCCCACAGTGCACACAGATCCAGCGTCGTACACCTGTAGGAGCAAGGTTGCGCGTTCGGCGGCGAACAGGCCGGTACTGACAGCAACAAATACAGGCGCCGAGCGCACACCCTGTGGAAGAGGCCAGCAGATATACCCCCCAACAGACCAGGGCCACCCACAAGAGCCCAGCCCAATTACCGTGAGCGAGTCCCAGACCATGAACACTGAGTACCGCACCAACCTTCCCGGCACCCCCCTGGACTTCTTCGACGCCCGCGCGGCAGTCGATGCAATCCAGCCAGGCGCCTACGCCACCCTGCCCTATACCTCGCGGGTGCTCGCCGAAAATCTGGTGCGGCGCTGCGATCCGGCCGCGCTCACTGCCTCCCTGAGCCAACTCATCGAGCGCAAGCGCGATCTGGATTTCCCTTGGTACCCGGCACGCGTGGTGTGCCACGACATTCTCGGCCAGACTGCTCTCGTCGACCTCGCCGGCCTGCGTGACGCCATCGCCGACCAAGGCGGCGACCCGGCGCAGGTCAACCCGGTGGTGCCCACGCAACTGATCGTCGACCACTCCCTGGCCGTGGAAAGCGGCGGCTTCGACCCCGACGCCTTCGAGAAGAACCGCGCCATCGAGGACCGCCGCAACGAAGACCGCTTCCACTTCATCAACTGGACCAAGAAGGCCTTCAAGAACGTCGACGTGATCCCGCCCGGCAACGGCATCATGCACCAGATCAACCTGGAGAAAATGTCGCCGGTGATCCAGGCGCGCGAAGGGGTAGTGTTCCCCGACACCTGCGTCGGTACCGACAGCCATACGCCCCATGTCGATGCACTGGGGGTCATCGCCATCGGTGTCGGCGGCCTCGAAGCCGAAAGCGTGATGCTCGGCCGCGCCTCGTGGATGCGCCTGCCGGACATCATTGGCGTCGAGTTGAGCGGCAAACTGCAACCGGGGATCACCGCCACCGATATGGTGCTGGCGCTGACCCAGTACCTGCGCCAGCAAAAAGTGGTGGGCGCCTGGCTCGAATTCTACGGCGCGGGTGCGTCGGCGCTGACCCTGGGCGATCGCGCAACCATCTCCAACATGGCCCCGGAGTACGGCGCCACGGCGGCGATGTTCTACATCGACCAACAGACCATCGACTACCTCAAGCTCACCGGCCGTGAAGACCAGCAAGTGCAGTTGGTTGAGCAATACGCGCGCCTTACCGGCCTGTGGGCCGACAGCCTGGCCAGCGCCGAGTACGAGCGGGTGCTGCGCTTCGACCTGTCCACCGTAGTGCGCAACATGGCCGGCCCCAGCAACCCCCACGCACGCCTGGCCACCACCGAGCTCGCGGCCAAGGGCATTGCCGGGCATTGGGATGAGGTCCCCGGGCAGATGCCCGATGGCGCGGTGATCATCGCGGCGATCACCAGTTGCACCAACACCAGCAACCCGCGCAATGTCATCGCCGCCGGGCTGATTGCGCGCAACGCCAATCGTCTGGGCCTGACACGCAAGCCATGGGTCAAGTCCTCGCTGGCGCCCGGCTCGAAAACCGTGGCGTTGTACCTCGACGAAGCCGGCCTGACCACTGAGCTGGAGCAGTTAGGGTTCGGTATCGTGGCCTTCGCCTGCACCACCTGCAACGGTATGTCGGGCGCGCTCGACCCGGTCATCCAGCAAGAGATCATCGACCGCGACCTGTACGCCACCGCCGTGCTCTCGGGTAACCGCAATTTCGACGGGCGCATCCATCCCTATGCCAAGCAGGCGTTCCTCGCTTCGCCGCCGCTGGTGGTGGCCTACGCGATTGCCGGGACCATCCGTTTCGATATCGAGAAGGACGTGTTGGGCGTCGACACCCACGGCAACGAGATTCGCCTCAAGGACATCTGGCCCAGCGACGAAGAGATCGACGCGGTGGTCAAGTCGTCGGTCAAGCCCGAGCAGTTTCGGCAAGTCTATATCCCGATGTTCGCCATCCATGAAGACACCGGCCCCAAGGTCGCACCGTTGTATGCGTGGCGCGAGATGAGCACCTACATCCGTCGCCCGCCTTACTGGGAAGGCGCGTTGGCCGGCGTGCGCAGCCTGACCGGCATGCGCCCGCTGGCGGTGCTGCCGGACAACATCACCACCGATCACCTGTCGCCGTCCAACGCAATCATGCTCGACAGCGCTGCGGGTGAGTACCTGGCGAAAATGGGCTTGCCAGAAGAAGACTTCAACTCCTACGCCACCCATCGTGGCGATCACTTGACCGCCCAGCGCGCTACTTTCGCCAACCCCAAGCTGTTCAACGAGATGGTGGTCGAGAACGGCAAGGTCAAGCAGGGCTCGCTGGCCAGGGTCGAGCCGGAGGGCCAGGTGATGCGCATGTGGGAAGCGATCGAAACCTACATGGCGCGCAAGCAGCCGCTGATCATCATCGCTGGCGCCGACTATGGCCAGGGCTCTTCGCGCGATTGGGCCGCCAAGGGCGTCAGGCTGGCGGGAGTGGAAGCGATTGCCGCAGAAGGCTTCGAGCGCATTCACCGCACCAACCTGGTGGGCATGGGCGTGCTGCCGCTGGAGTTCCAGCCGGGCACCGATCGCCATACGCTGGCCATCGACGGTAGCGAGACCTTTGACGTGATCGGCAAACGCACGCCGGGAGCGACCCTGACCCTGGTACTGACGCGACGCAACGGCGAGCGCCTGGATGTGCCGGTGACCTGCCGCCTGGACACCGCGGAGGAGGTCTCGATCTACGAAGCCGGTGGCGTGCTGCAGCGCTTTGCCCAGGACTTTCTCGAGTCGTCGGCGGTGGCGTGATTTTGTAGCGCCTGCAAGGGCCCTTTCGCGGGCAAGCCTTGCTCCCACAGATGCACGCCCGTGGGAGCAAGGCTTGCCCGCGAAGGGGCCGGTAGCAACACCGCTATCCCAAGCCTTATTCGGAGACAATCACCATGCCCCATCCACCGCAACTCCGTATCCCTGCCACCTACCTGCGTGGCGGTACCAGCAAGGGGGTGTTCTTCAAGCTCGAAGACCTGCCCGCTGCGGCCCAGGTACCCGGCCCCGCCCGCGACGCGCTGCTGTTGCGAGTCATCGGCAGCCCCGACCCCTATGCCAAGCAGATCGACGGCATGGGCGGCGCCACGTCCAGCACCAGCAAGACGGTGATCATCTCGCGCAGCGAGCGCCCCGGCTTCGACGTCGATTACCAGTTCGGCCAAGTGTCCATCGATTCGGCCTTCGTCGACTGGAGCGGCAATTGCGGCAATCTCTCTGCTGCGGTAGGTCCGTTCGCCATCGCCAACGGCCTGATCGACCCTGAACGCATCCCCGAAAACGGCATCGCCACTGTCCGTATCTGGCAGGTCAACATCGCCAAGACCATCATCGCCCATGTGCCGATCACCGCCGGGCAGGTCCAGGAAACCGGTGATTTCGAGCTCGACGGCGTGACCTTCCCGGCGGCCGAAGTGCAGCTGGAGTTTCTCGACCCGGCCGCCGATGAAGGCGACGGCGGCGGCGCCATGTTCCCTACCGGCAACCTGGTCGATGACCTTGAAGTCCCGGGCGTGGGCACCTTCCGCGCGACCCTGATCGACGCCGGCATCCCGACCATCTTCATCGACGCGCAGGCGCTGGGCTACACCGGCACCGAGCTGCAGGACGCAATCAACAGCGACCCCAAGGCCCTTGCCATGTTCGAGACCGTGCGGGCCTATGGCGCCCTGCGCATGGGGCTGATCAAGCACCTGGACGAAGCCGTCACCCGCCAGCACACGCCCAAGGTCGCGTTCGTCGCGCCACCCGCGAACTATGTCGCCTCCAGTGGCAAGGCCGTGGCGGCGAGTGACATCGACCTGTTGGTCCGGGCGCTGTCCATGGGCAAGCTGCATCACGCGATGATGGGCACGGCGGCTGTGGCCATCGGCACGGCGGCGGCGATTCCGGGCACGCTGGTCAACCTCGCGGCCGGCGGAGTCGAGCGTACGGCGGTGCGCTTCGGTCATCCGTCCGGCACCCTGCGCGTCGGCGCCGAGGCCCGGCTCGAGAAGGGCCAGTGGGTGGTGACCAAGGCGATCATGAGCCGTAGCGCGCGGGTGTTGATGGAAGGCTGGGTGCGAATTCCGGGCTGATCCGCTGCCTTCTCGCTACAGAGTAACGCTGTCAAGAGAGCGTCGGCAGCCAGCCTACTGCCGGGCTGTCGAAACGAACCAGTGCGGCCCCGTTCTCTTGTTGCTTTCAGGGCGTGTGGCGGGAAAGTCTTCGCCGCATGTTCCGCCCCTTCGCCAACACTACAGACAACTCAATACCCCTGCTCCTTCAAGATTTCCGCCACCGACCGCGTCGCCGGGCGCTTGTAGAACTTCAGCAACTCGCTGGCACGGTTGGTGAAGATGCCGTCGGCACCGGCCTCCATGACTTTCTTGTAATCCACCGGATCATCCACCGTGTACACGTGCACGAGCAGGCCTTTGTCGTGGGTGAGTTTATTCATCCAGGGTTGCACCAGGTCCATGTAGCTCTGGTCGCCGCCTTGAGTGAGGGCCGCCGAGGGGCCGGTGCCGGCAGCGCCGTTGGCCTTGGCAAAGTCGATCCAGCGCTCGAACTCGGCGTGGTCCTTGGGTTGTTGCTGGGCGTAATAGGCGGCCTTGGTCTGGCCTGTGGTGGCATCGAAAGCCTTGTCCGACGCCGGCTCCATACCGCCCTCGCCGACCCACAGCAGCAGAATCTTCGGCACCTTGTGCATGTACTGATCGAGCAGCGTCAGGCTGTTGCGCTCGAAGGTCTGCAGGATCAGGTGATGACCGCTGGCGACATCGCCATTGGCGGTGATCCAGCCGCGCTGCTGGAGCTTGGCGTGAAGGTCTTTTTCGATCCCCGGAAACAGCTGGGGTGCCTTGGTCTCGATGTACAGGCCGGGGCGATGCTGCGGGGTCTGCTCGGCGATATCGATGATCTCGTCGAGGGTGAGAATCTTCAGCCCCGCGTAGCTGGCGCGCGCACGTTGCGGATAGGCCTGGTTGAACCAGCTGCCGGCATCCAGGGTGCGCAGCTCGGCCAGCGTGAACTGACTGACGGGCTGGTCCTTGCGCTCGGGAAACTTCTGGCCGATATCGGTGGTGCGCTTGAGGTTGGTGTCGTGCAGCGCGATCAACTGGCCGTCGCGGGTACGCTGCAGGTCCATTTCCAGGTAATCGGCACCCAGCTCGCGAGCCAGCAGATAGGACGCGCGGGTCGATTCCGGCGCATCGAACGACGCCCCACGGTGGGCGATCACGGCCGGCCAGGGAATGCCTGCCGCCTTGGCCAGCGCCTCGCCCGGTGATGGCGCGGCGTACACGGTGGTGGTAGCGAGGGCCAGCGACAACGCGCTGATCAATAGGGTTTTGTGCCAGCTGGACAATAGCGACGCTCCTGCGTGGGTAGTTTTTGTGGTTCGAGGACGACCATAGTCGGTGCCGAAGATTACAGACAAATGTACCCAGGGTAATCCGGGGAAACATCCTGAAACAGCGTGGGCAAGCAGCCCACTTGCAGTTGCCGTTAGGATGCGCAAATACGAATGATATGCATCTGTATATTCTGGATTTCAGACGCTCAGGGCTTCGAGCCGAGCCTCCATCGGCCCCCTCGCAGCGCCTTCGTATGACCCCTACCCTGCCATCACTCAAGGATCTGCCCAATGCGTCACCTGCCCAAAACACTGCTCGCCGCTGCCCTCGGCGTATTCATCAGCGCCAATGCCTGCGCCCATGGCCTGTGGACCGAAGAACGCCGCGGTCATATCGAGGTGGTGTTCGGCGATGGCGCCGAAGATGACGCCTACCAGCCCGAACAGATCAAAAGCGCCTGGGCCTATGACCCGGCCGGCAAGGCAATCGCCGTGAGCATCGATCCCCAGGCCGACCACGCCCGACTCAAACCCTCGAGCGAGGCTGCCACCCTGTTCGTGGTCATGGACGGCGGCCTGTGGGCGCAAAAACCGGACAAGACCTGGGTCGCGCAGGGCAAGCGCGATGTCCCTGGCGCCCTCGATGCCTTGCGCAGCGTGCGCTACAGCCTGGCCATCCATGAGGAGAAAGCCAAGATCGTGGTGCCCAAGGACGTACACTTCGTGATCGTGCCTCAGGTCGATCCGCTGCACGTCGGCGTGGGCAAAGAGTTGCCTGTACAGGTGCTGCTCGACGGCAAGCCGGTCAAGGACGTGTCGCTGATGGGTGATTTTCGCGGCGCACCGCATACCGTGTCGGCCAAGACCGACGCCGAAGGCCGCGCGTCCATCCCGGTGCGCAACGACGGACTCAACATCATCGCCGCCTATACCTCGCAGGAGGTGGCCAAGGATGCCGATGTCAACAAGAATAGCTACTTCACTTCGTTGACCTTCATCGGTACGCCCGAGCACGAGTGATACCGGCTTTTGCTGCAGCGTGGAGGCTTGCCCCCTCGCTGCATCAGGTAGCGATAACGGCTGCCTTTCGCCGACTGTCCAGCGCCGCATTACCGTGGCATAGTTCGCCCTGCACACCCGATGCCCGGCCCAGACGCCGTGCACTACAGAGCTAACAAACGCCACAGGTGCCCGCATGTCGATCTACACGCAAGGCCTGGCCAAAGGGCCAGTCAATCACGTGGCCCTCACCCCGCTCAGTTTCATCGAGCGAACCGCCCACACCTACCCCGATCACCTCGCGGTCATTCATGGCTCGCTACGCCGTACCTGGGCGCAGACCTACGCGCGCTGCCGGCGCCTGGCCGCTGCCCTCGCCACCCACGGCATCGGCCCTGGCGACACCGTGGCGACCATGCTGCCGAACATCCCGCCGATGCTCGAAGCGCACTTTGGCGTGCCCATGCTGGGTGCGGTACTCAATACCCTCAACATCCGCCTCGACGCCACGGCCATTGCCTATATGCTGCGCCACGGCGAAGCCAAGGCATTGCTGGTCGACCGCGAGTTCGCCACAGTGATCCGCGCCGCGTTGGCCCAGCTCGACAACCCACCGCTGGTGATCGACGTCAACGACCCTGAATACCCCCAAGGCGAGCCCATATCGGACCTCGACTACGAAGCGCTGCTGGAAAGCGGCGACCCCGATTTCGCCTGGGCCTGGCCTGCGGACGAATGGGATGCCATCTCGCTCAACTACACCTCCGGCACCACGGGCAACCCCAAGGGCGTGGTCTATCACCACCGCGGCGCGTTCCTCAACGCCGTCGGCAACCAAATGGCCTGGGGCATGGCGCACCATCCGGTGTACCTGTGGACCTTGCCGATGTTCCACTGCAACGGTTGGTGCTACCCCTGGACCATCACCGCCCAGGCCGGCACCCACGTGTTTTTGCGCAGGGTCGACCCGGTCAAGATCATCGAGTTGATCCGCGAACACCGCGTCAGCCACTTCTGCGGTGCGCCGGTGGTGCTCAACGCACTGGCCAATGCGCCGGACACCACGCCCTTCGAGCACCCTGTGGCAGTCATGACGGCGGGTGCGGCGCCACCGGCGCGGGTGATCGCCTCGGTTGAAGCCATGAACGTGCAGGTCACCCACGCCTATGGCCTGACCGAAACCTACGGCCCGGTGACCGTCTGCGCCTGGCATTCCGACTGGGACCAACACAGCGCCGATGAACGCGCCCGCCTCAAGGCCCGTCAAGGCGTGCGCTATGCGACCCTCGAAGGGCTGATGGTCGCCGATGCCGACACAGGCCTCGCCGTGCCCCAGGACGGCAAAACCCTCGGCGAGATTTTCATGCGCGGCAACACGGTGATGAAAGGCTACCTGGGCAACGAGCAAGCCACGGCCGAGGCCTTCGCCGGCGACTGGTTCCATACCGGCGACCTGGCCGTGTGGCACCCGGATGGCTACGTCGAGGTCCGCGACCGGCTCAAGGACATCATCATCTCCGGCGGCGAGAACATCTCTACCATCGAGGTCGAGAGCGTGCTCTACCGTCACCCGGCGGTGCTGGAAGCGGCCGTGGTCGCGCGCCCAGACGACAAATGGGGCGAAACGCCCTGCGCGTTCGTCACCCTCAAGGACAACCACAGCGCCACCGCCGAGCAGATCATTCTCTTCGTGCGCGAACACCTGGCCAGCTTCAAGGCACCCAAAACCGTGGTGTTCACCGTGCTGCCAAAAACCTCCACCGGCAAGATCCAGAAGTACGTGCTGCGCGAGGAGGCCAAGAAGCTGCAATAAACCAAGTGGCGTTGCGGTGGCAATCCGCGGGCCGTGGCGGTAACCATCTACCCCTTGAGAAAGCTGGCTCAGCCCTAGGCTCGGCATCCCTTTCTCAAGCGGTACACCGACATGAGCGCCACCGGCCCCCTGGAACAACTCGAAGCCCTGGATCAAGCGCTGCATGCCCAGTGGGCAAGCACCCCGTCCCTGAGCAAGCTCCTTGCCAAACGCATCGCCGACCGGCTGCCGAGGCTGGATACCACCACGCTGCACATCGGCCTGCGGACCCTGCCCGAGGCGGTGATCGCCCGACTCAATGGCGAGCTGCAAGACGATGCGACGATCCTGCAGGCTGACGGCACCCCATTACCCGAACCCAGTCACCAACACCTGCTCGACGGTATCAGGCAATTGGCCGGCCAACTGCCGTTCACTGCCGTGGACCATGCCGTCGGTTTCTGGAAAACCGCGCGCTGGCCAGGCACGCAGTTGACCGCACTGCAAGGCCTGGCTGCGGAGCTGCAACAGCGTTGGCGCGTGCAACTGGAACTGCGCCGTGAAGATCACACCCTGGAACCCGACAGCGTCGCGCTGATGCACCGGGCGCTGGCAGGCACTACCGATGGCGTTTGGATCAAACAACTGCACCTGACGACCGAGACTGAGGTATCAGGGACACAGCTCTGCGGGCCTGAGCGATCGAGCCTGGCCCTGCCGGGGATCTTCGTCATCGGTGACGACAGCGCCCCGGCCGTCTTGCTGCATAGCATGGCGTTCGGCTTCGAACGCTTCGCGTCCTTGGCCCGCCTCGAACGCGAGTTCAGCGAACGCCTGGACGACCCACGTCAAGGCGGCGCTCTGCTGGCGCCGTTGACCACCGCCCAACGCCACCAGGCCTATCAGGCCGATGCCCTGACGTACGAAACTCTCCAGGGCGCACTGGCCATAACCATCGCCCGCGACCTGCGCGAATGGCATCTGCGCCAACTGCGTCAGGCCTGGGATAATCGGCCGTCGAACGCCGACCTGGCGACCCTTGAACAGCACCTCAATAAAAGCTCGGACCTGGCGCAGCTGCTGCATCGCCGTGGCGCACTGCAAACGCGCTATGCCTTGTTGCTGGCCCGGCACATGCTGCCCTGGTTCAAGAACACCGCCGAGGCGCACAAGATCGATGCCATGCAGGCCATTCGCGAGTTGATCCTGGCCATGACCCTGGCGCGCACCCCGGCACTGCCCAGCGTCAATCGGTTCAGCCAGCGCGAAGAATTGCTGCGCTACGCTGCTACCCAACTGCGCCAACGCATCCGTATCGAATTGGCTATCGACGTCGACCCCCATCAGGTGATGATCGCCACCACCAAGGCGGTGCGTACCGGCGCCCTCCTGCATCCACTGCAACCCAGTAGCTACATCGCCGGCGTACTGCGAGACAAGACAGGAGAGTCGCTGAGCCTCATCACGCACCGCCGCAGCCTGGCGGTCCTGGCGCTCGAGAATGTCAGCCTGCTCGACCTTGATTTTATCCTGACGGCGCGGGTCACCATCGACGGCGCACCCGCCCCGCGCGGGCTGACCGCTGGCCGGGTGAAAACCCTCGTGCGCCAGCTCAGCCTGGGCAGTACCTACGCGGAGTTTCTGGAGCAACGGCTGCTGCGTGACAGCGATGCGCAATGGCGGCGCGAGCGCTACCGTCATCTGGCACTGGCGCGCATGCGCTATGAAGCCTACAAGGGCAATGCCAGCGGGCGATTTCTCGCCCATCCACAGCAACGGGGCTTCGCCTGGGCCTGCGCCGTGCTGAATCACCCGGTTGCCCACCAACGCCAGTCACTGCAACGGTCCGAGCAACTGGCGGTCAATCAACTGCTGGTTCAAGAGGCAACCCTCAACGGGGTACTGGTCATCACCGCGACGCAGCCGCATGCGCCGTCCAATGTCGTGGTCTACACGCCTGCCGCTCCCGATCGGCGCAGTTGGCGCGAGTTCGCCAGCCGTGCGGAATTTTTACGCGCGTTCGCCAGCACGCCGATCCTGCTGGATTATCTGGTCAACAGGGCCAGCCTGGGCGAGCAAGCACGAGTCAGACGAACCCTGAGCAATACCAGCGGGGGCGCCAACGTGAGGTTGGCCGCCATCGATGGCGACTTCATCGAGCGCTGCTATGACGCTGAAGTCCGGCAGGTGCTCGCCGATGTCCGGGCCCAGGCCATCAGCACCCTGAGACTGGAGGCCACCGCCTTTACCCAGGCCGGGCTCTCGATCCTCGAGATGATGGCCAGCCTGGCCCCGGCGCCGGTACCGCTGCAAGTGGCACTGGCGCGGGCGCTTGGCACCCTGTGGGAGGGCCTGGAGAACCGCCATGATCGCGATATTGCCCTGCAGCACTTCATGAGCAGCATCACTTATCTGGGCGATGTCGGCATCAGCCTGGCGGGCTCACCCACATTTGCCAGGTCCTTCCGCAATCTGCCGTTGCAACCGCCTTCGGTGCTCAACAGCGTCATGGCCGTGCCGCGGGAAAATACCCGTCTGCGTTACCGCATCGACGGCATCTATCGCGAGGGGGTGTATGAAACCCTCGGCGAAGACGGTGCCGCTGCCGAATACCTGATAGAAGACCGCGCCGGGCGGCGCTACAAGATCGAATTCGACGGCGATTACTGGCACATCATCGATGCCCGGAACCCCGAAGCGAATCATCCCCCGCAAGTGCGCAAGAACGCGGCAGGCCACTACGAAATCGTCTCGGATCTGTATTGGCAAGGCACCCAGCCGGATCTGCGCAGACTACTCACCGAGGCGCGCTTGCAACCCGCCCCTGAGGGCCTGAACGTCAATCGCCGGGGCATGGCAACACGGGACCATCAGCGATTCGTGCAACTGGGAGAGCGCTTCTACGAGGTGCGTAAAAGCCTGGTACGGGGGCGCTACCGACTGCTATTGGCGCACAGCAGTGATGTATTGCGCCCCGCGACGGTGTTGTTGCGGCGCGACCCAAATGATCGACGCTGGCAGATCATGGTCAAGCAGACAGGCATCAGCAGTCCTTGGCTGGAGCTGCCGTGAATGGCCGCGCATACCCTCAGAACCTGGGCAGAAGAAGACTGATGCGAGTCCCGGGGCCGACCTACCCTGGATGCCACTCACCCTTATTGGCATACCACAAGCTAGTTGTTCTGCGAGCTGTGCCTAGCCCGTGGCCTCAATATGCTGCTTGGCACCGAATCATTACGGTTCATCTGCAACCCCACCGAGGTGAGCACCATGGTTGATCAACATCAAGCAAAAAGACCGGGGGATCTCAACCCGGTGTTCAACAACGGCAAAGTCACGCTCGACCATACGGGCGCCGACGGTTACCTGGTCTGGCTCGAATTGACTGCCCAAGGCAACATACTGGTGCTCTCGCGTCGCTCCGGCGTTCAGCAAGGCTACTACCTCTCCCGATTCACCCCCCAAGGCACGCTGGACACATCATTCGGGGCCACAAAGGGATTCTTTCTGTTCGAGGACCCCGTCTTCCCGGATCGCGACCAATTTCACCAGTTGGACGATGGATCGTTTCTGGTGACGGGCGGCGGGCATGCCGACCAGTTATCGATTACGCGCTTCCACGCGCATGGCGCTTTGGACACCGCCTATGGCGTAGGCGGGCACGCCATCGTCCGGGTGTCCGATCTGAACATCGAAGGCCGTAAAGACCCTCGTATTCTGGTAAGCAGTCCAGACCTGGGGCTCACCACTGATCAGCAAAAGCGCCTACCGCCGAAGTCCGCAACGGTGTACAGCGCCGCTGACAGCCTAGGCGCATACTTAGTGTTTACCGCGACATGGGGCGATTTTGAACAACTGAACGCGGTCGTTGTACGAATCGACGGGTCAGGCGAGCTCGACAGAGCGTTCAATAAAACCGGTTACGTAGTGGAGACATTGGCAGGGTCCGGCATCACCTACAACGTCGCCAGACAGGCAGTACTACAGACGAGAGGTCAGCAAAGCGAACTCGTCATACTTGTTCAGGAAGCACTGAAGATCGTCGATCCACTCGAAGGCAACTACTTCATGCTGCGGTACGACGTGACAGGCCAGCGCCACTTTGACTTCGGCGGTTGCGGTAACGACCAGGGATTGGCGCGCATAGACTGGCAAGATTTTTTTATCGTCTACAGCTTATGGGCCGGCGAAGATGGTGCTCTGAAAGTGATAGGCAGTACGTTCGACGATGAAAATTTCATCGGGGCGGTTCGCGGATATACCGATCAAGGAAAACAAGATCTTTCCTTCTATGGAGGGCAGTTGCTGCTGACCGAGATCGAGCCAGGATACGGCAATTGGCATAGAGGTATCTTTTACACAGAGAAGGGGGAAACCCGAATGGTCCTGTCCGGCCCCATCCCGTCTCGAAGACTCATCGGCATCGCACGCCTGCTCGGCGATGGCCAGTTCGATAAGAACTTTGGAGAAGACGGAAAGGCAGCTTTCGACAGGTCCGCCGGCCCCACTACCACGTCGCACATCCAGCTTTTGTCAGATAAAGACATTATCCTCGGTGATAGAAACGATATCTGGTGGCTCAAAGGCGGTGAGCCCCAATAACACCCGGCGATAAGGATGCTACGCACTCTCCCGAGTCGGCAGATCCTGAATCGAATGCGACACCACCAGCCGCCCTTCGGGTAACCGCAGGGCGGCAGGTCACGTCACTCCCGCAGGGCATTCATCGCGCCCGCAAATGCTGCACGTAGCGATCGCCCAAATACTGAATCCCGCACACCAGCACGATCAGCATGGCAATCACGCACAGCATCACCTGGGTGTCATAGCGTTGATAGCCGTAGCGAATCGCCAGATCGCCCAAACCGCCCGCACCAATGGCACCGGCCATGGCCGAGGCGCCGATCATCGCCACCAAGGTGATCGTGAAGCCGCCAATGATGCCCGGCAACGCTTCGGGCAGCAGCACATTGAAGATGATATGTCGGCGCTCGCACCCCAAGGCCTGGGCTGCCTCGATCACCCCACCGCCCACTTCACGCAAGCTGACTTCGGCGATGCGCGCGAAGAATGGCGTGGCGCTCAGGGTGATAGGCACCACCGCCGCCCAGACTCCAATGGTGGTGCCCGTCAACAAGCGTGTCAGCGGGATCAGCGCCACCAGCAAGATGATGAACGGCGTGGCCCGAAAGCCGTTGACGATGCCGCCCAGTACCCGGTTGAGGGTCGGTGCCTCGAAGATCGCCCCGCGGGCCGTGGTGATCAGCACCATGGCCAAGGCAATGCCGGCGAACCATACCAATACGCCGGAGATACCGACCATGGTCAGGGTATCGACAAAGGCCTTCCACAACGCTTTAAGCATGAATTCAGACATGACCGATCACCTTGGCGCTGCTGAACAGCCCGGTTTTTTCCAGAAAGGCCGCGACACGGCTGGCCGGCGCAACGGTAGAAATCAGCAACCGTCCCTGCGCGCGGCCCTGGATCCGATCGATACCGCCATGCAGCAATTCGACCTGGCCACCCAGTGCCTGGCCGATGGCGAACACATCAGGTTCGCGCGCACTCTGGCCATCGAAGATCAGCTCCAGCACGGTCGCACCGCTGCCATCGCTGGCCTGCAAACGCGCCGCCAGGTCGCTTGGCAATTGCGTTGACAGTGGCGCCAGCAACGCTCGGGTGGCTTCGGCCTGAGGCTGGCCGAAGATCTTCCACACCGGGCCCTGCTCCACCACACGGCCCTGCTCCAGCACCACGACGTGGTCGCAGATCTGCCGGATGACCGCCATCTCGTGCGTGATCAGCACCAGGGTAAGGCCCAGACGCTGGTTGATTTCCTTGAGCAGCGCGAGCACTGATTGGGTGGTCTCCGGGTCCAGCGCGCTGGTGGCCTCGTCGCACAAAAGGATCTGCGGTTCGAGCATCAGCGCCCGGGCAATGCCCACGCGCTGCTTCTGGCCGCCGGACAACCGCGATGGGTAGACCTTCTCCTTGCCCTCCAGGCCGACCAGCGCCAGCAGTTCGCGAGCGCGCTGTTCGATCACCGCGCGGCCGATGCCCGCGGCTTTGAGTGGCAGCGCGAGGTTTTCCAGCACAGTCTGCGAAGAGAGCAGATTGAAGTGCTGGAAGATCATCCCGATGCGCCGTCGCAACGCTACCAGCTCCTTGCCGTGCAAGGTGCCGATGTCGACACCGTCGATGCTGACGCTGCCCTCGGTCGGCTCCTCCAGGCGATTGAGCATGCGAATCAGGCTCGACTTGCCGGCACCGCTGCGGCCGATAACACCGAAGATCGCTCCGCGTCGAATGCTCAGGTCAACCCCGGTCAGGGCTGTGACCGCGCCGCTGCCGGCCTGATAGGTCTTGCCCAGCTGGGTGATCTGCACATGCACCTGAGCGGCGTCCGGCACCGGCTCAGCCGCACGCGTCAATGGACGCAGTGGCACCACCTGGCTCATCGCGAAGCCTCTTTGGCGTCATCGAGCCAGCCCAGCGAGTAGAGTTTCGGGTTGCCGTAGGACTTTTCGATGGCCGCGCGCACTTCAGGGTCGTTCTGGAAAATCTGCACGAACTCCTTGATGGCCGGGTTATCGAGGTTCTTGCGTGCTACTACGAAACGCAGTGCATACAGGTGATCGCCCGGAGCGTTCTGGCTGAACAGCAATGCGTTGTTCGGGTCCTTGCCGGCGGCCAGCATGTGCGACGGGTAGCTCTGAGCGATGGTGACGTCATCCACCACGCGTGCCAGTTGCGGGCCGGGCAGCTCGATGAATTTCAGGTGTCTGGGATTGCCGGTGATGTCTTGCAGACCTGCTTTAGGCCCGGCATCGGCGCGCAGGGTGATCAAACCGGCCTGCTCGTACAGGTGCAGGCCCCGGCCCTGATTGACTGGATCGTCGGCCACTGCAACGGTGTCGCCATCCTTGACCTCATCGAAAGATTTGACCTTGTTGGAGTACAGCCCGACGCGGTTTTCCACGCCTAGGCCGATCGGCACCAGATCGAAGCCGTTCTGCTTGTTGGCGTTATCCAGAAAGGGTTGATGCTGGAAGTAGTTGACGTCGATATCACCGTTGTTGAGCGCGATGTTCGGCGTGTTCCAGTCGCTGAACGACACCAGTTCAACGTCAAGGCCCTTGGCAGCGGCGCGCTTGGCGGCCACCTCGAGCGCGACGTTCTGCGGGCTGTCGTTGATGCCGATACGGATGTGCTGAGTGGGCTGGGCGGCAAAGCTCGCCAGCGGTGTCAGCAACACGGAAAACAACAGAGAGTGACGCAAAACGGACCTGATCGACACGGCAAAGCTCCTGAAGGAAGCGATCTCCGGTAGTCCGGTCGAGGCAGGGATTTAGGCTAGGAGCACTAACGTTATACGAATAAGCGCAGAGGTTTAAATACTCTAATGGAATATAAATATGCCAGCAACGAGGGGGACTTGCCCCCCGATTCGGCATGCTCTACGCATTGATGGCGCCAGTACGATTTTCGCGGGCTATCCCCCTCGCTACATTCAAACCAATGCCGCGCCGCGCTGCCGGGCGAGCTTGGGATTGAGCGCGGTATTGAGCGCATCGCCAAGCAGATTCAACGCCAGTACCGTGAGCATGATCGCCGCCCCAGGCAACGCGGTCATATAAGGCGCGGTACGCAACGCCTCGCGCCCCACACCGACCATGCTTCCCCAGCTCACATGGTTAGGATCGCCCAACCCCAGAAACGCCAGACCCGCCTCGGACAATATCGCGTTGGCCACCAGCAGCGCGGTGCTGACGATGATCGGCGTCAGCGCGTTAGGCAGAATCTCCCGCACCATCAAGCGCAACGGCGATGCCCCGAGCGCCTCGGCGGCGCGCACGAACTCGCGCTCGCGCAACACCAGGAACTCGCCACGGGTCAGGCGCGCGATGCCCGTCCAGGACGTCACGCCCAAGGCGAACACCAGGGTTGCCAACGACGGTTGCAGCACCGCCACCAGGATGATCGCCAGCAAAAACGCCGGGATGGTCTGGAAAAACTCGGTGACGCGCATCAGCGCTGCATCCACCTTGCCGCGATAGAAACCGGCCAAGGCACCGATCACGATACCGATGCTCAAGGCGATCAAGGCCGCCACCCCGCCCACCAGCAACGACACCTGCGCGCCGTGCAACAGCCCGGCCAGCAGGTCACGGCCCATGAGGTCGGTGCCGAGCGGCAAATCGCCGTCCTCCCCCGGTGCCAGATACGGCGCCCCGACCATCTCGAGCGGGTCGCCGGGGAACCACAGGCTCGCGCTCAGCGCGGCGCCTGCGACCATCAGCAACATGATCCCGCCGACCCAGGCCGAGGGTTGCCGCGCCAGATTGCGTAACAGCTGTTTCATGGCTCATGCCTCACTCGTGGATCGAGCACGCGATACAGCAGGTCGACCAGCAGATTCAACAGCACCACCAGCACCGCACTGAACAGCAGGATGCCGAGCAGCACATTGAGGTCGCGATTGGTAATGGCATCGAACGACAACTGCCCCAGCCCCGGCCAGGCGAACACGCTTTCGACCACGATGCTGCCACCGAGCAAGGCACTGCTCTGCAAGCCGAACATGGTCACCACCGGCAGCATGGCGTTGCGCAGGGCATGCCGCCATACGATCCGCGGGCCACGGTTGCCCTTGGCGCGTGCGGTGCGGATGAAATCCTCTTGCAGGGTCTCGATCATCGAAGCCCGCGACAGCCGCGCGAACACCGCCAGGTAATACAACGCCAGGGTCGACGCCGGTAGTACCAAGTGCCGCGCGCGGTCCAGCCACAGCGCCGCACCGTGGCGGTCGACGCCGATTTCCTCTGTGCCCGAGACCGGCAGCCAGTCCAGGTGCACGCCGAACAGCACGATGAGCATCAGCGCAGTCCAGAACATCGGCGCGCTGTAGCCCAGGGTCGACAGGCTCGACAACACAGTGTCGAGCCAGCCATGTGGGCGCTGCGCCGAGGCGATACCGAACAGCACCCCGAAGACCACCGCCAAGGTCAGCGCCGCGCCCACCAGCGCCAGGGTCGCCGGCAAGCGCCCGAGGATCAGGCCAAGCACCGATTCGTTGTAGCGAAACGAATGGCCTAGATCCAGGTGCGCCAGCTGCCACAGATAGTGCCCCAGCTGGATCAGCAGACCGCTGTCCAGCCCATAGGCGGCGCGCAGTTGCGCCATGTATTCAGGGGTGGCCGAGCCGCTCTGCACGGCGATGACATCCACCAGATCGCCGGGCACGGCCTTGAGCAGAAAGAAATTCAGCACCGCCGTAGCCAACACCGTCAACACGATCAACGGCAGGCGGCGCAATACCAGGTTCAGCATGGCTGTGTCACCGGGTCAGGTCCTGCGCAGGACGCCTGCAAAGGCGCCCCGCGGACAGGAGGTATTACTGGGCGCCGGCCTTGGGAGCGAGCCAGACGTGGGCGAAGTTGCTTTGCGAGTGATCGTAGGTGTCGGTGACGTTGTGCAACTGGCGATCCCAGATGCCGAACCACCGGAACTCGAACTGCACGATCTGTGACAGATCACGCTGCGCCAGCTCCTGCACCTTGTTGTAGTCGAGCACGCGCTTGGCCGGATCGAGCTGGGTCTGGGCATCTTCCAGAGCCGCGTCCATCTCCGGGTTGGCGTAGCCGGTGGCGTTCAACCACGGGGTGCCTTTGCTCTCGGACCTGGACCAGAAATGCTGCTCGACCCCCAGTTGCGGATCCTGCCAGTTGGCGCCCCAGGAGCTGACCAGCTGGAAGTTGTAATCGGTGAACACGTTCTTGGTCCAGGTGGCCAGGTCGAGGCTGCGCAGGGTCACGTCGATACCGACCTTGCGCAGTGCCTGGCGGACGAACTCGCCGGTGCGCTTGTAGTCATCGCCATAAGGGATGTAGTCGTGGTTGAGCTTGAACCGCCAGCCGTCGGCCTGCCGTGGGAAGCCCGCCGCATCGAGCAGCCGTTCGGCCTCGGCAGGGTCGTAGTTGTACTGCTGGGTGTCCTTGTCATAAAACCCCTTGAGCAACGACGACACCGGCCCGGTGGCAGGTACCGCATAGCCATTCCACACAGTCTTTACCAGTGCCTGGCGGTCGATCGCGTGGGCGATGGCCTGACGCACCTGCAGCTTGCCGAGGATCGGATCGCGCAGGTTGGGCATCAACCAGAACCACGAGGCGAAGCCGTTGTAGCCGTCGGTGGAAACTTCCAGATCAGGCAGCTTGGCCAGGCGCTTGGCGTCGGCGAAGGTCACCGGGTTGCGCTCGCCGTATTGCACGTCACCGGTTTCGAACGCGGTGGCGCGGCCGGCGACATCGGGGATGATCTTCCACACGATACCGTCCAGATACGGCTTGCCGGCTTCCCAGTAGTGCTCGTTGCGGGTCAGGCTGATAAAGCTGCCGCGCTGCCATTCCTTGAACACGAATGGCCCGGTGCCCACCGGCTTGTTGTTGTACGGGTTGTTGAGGATGTCGGTACCTTCGTACAGGTGTTTGGGCAGAATCGGCGCGCTGACCACGTCCAGGGCGTTGACCAGCACCGGCGCCGGCTTGGACAGGTGCAAGACCACGGTGAGGTCGTCCGGGGTATCTACCGACGTCAGGTTCTGGAAGATCCGCCGCGCGGTGGGAGCGTACTTTTTCCAGATCACTTCAGCGCTGAACTTGACGTCGGCGGCGGTGAACGCCTGGCCGTCATGCCATTGCACATTGGGCCGCAGCTTGAAGGTAACAGTCAGGCCGTCAGGGGAGATGTCCAGGCTTTGGGCCAATTGTGGACGCGGCTTCAAGTCCGGCCCGTAGTCGAACAGGCCGTCGAAGATCTTGCTCGCCACGGCGCGGGTCGGCGTGGCGGTATTGATGAAAAACGCCAGGGTCGGCGGCTCGGGCTGGATCACCGCCTTGAGCACGCCGCCGCGCTGGGCGCCCTGCTCGCTGGCCGCAGCGTTGCCGGTAGCGGGCGCAGCGTCGGCGGCAAATGCCGTGGCACTCAACAACAAGCTGCCAGCCAGCACCGCGTTGGCCACCATCGCGAATGCGCGGCGGGGCACCAATGAAAGGTCGTGCATGAGGTTGTTTCCTTGAGAGCGCCTCTATAGCGCTTGAGCGGCGGACACTGCCGCGGGCCGGGACAGGGATTGCCAGCTCGCCACGGGCCGACAGCTCGGCACCGCCTCGATCAGGCTCTGGGTATACGGGTGTTGCGGGTGCTGCCAGACCTGCTGGTGGTCGCCGCTTTCGACGATGCGCCCGGCGTTCATCACCAGCACCTGATCGGCGAAGTAGCGCACCACCGCCAGGTCGTGAGAAATGAAAAAGTAGGCCAGGTTGAACTGCGCCTTGAGCTCGACCAGCAGATTGAGGATCTGCGCCTGCACCGAGACGTCCAGCGCCGACACCGGCTCGTCGCAGATCAACAGTTGCGGCTCCAGCAGCAGCGCCCGGGCGATGCCGATGCGCTGGCGCTGGCCGCCGGAGAACTCATGGGGGTAGCGCGCCAGGGCGCTGCTCGGCAGGCCGACGGCATCGAGCATGCGAGCGGCGCGTTGCTGGCGTTCGCGGCGATCGCCCACGGCATGGATGCGCAGCGCGGTGTCGAGCAAGGTCGCCACCGTCTGGCGCGGGTTGAGCGAAGCGTAAGGGTCCTGAAAGACCATCTGCACCCGGCGGCGGAACGGCTTGAGCGCGCGCCCGTGCAGCGCGGTAATGTCCTCGCCGTCGAGCACGATCTGCCCGCCGACGCTGTCCACCAGGCGCATGATCGCCCGCGACAGGCTCGACTTGCCGCACCCTGACTCGCCTACCAACCCGACGGTCTGGCCGCCACGCACCTCGAAACTGACGCCGCGCACCGCCTCGACGCGCTGGCCATGGGGCGCGCTGTAGTGAACCTTGAGGTCGCGCACCTGCAACAACGGCTGACGGCCGATCGGCAACAACTGTACGGGCTCAGGGGTGAAGCCCTGAAACAGCACCTGGCCTTGAGCATCTTCGCGCACGCGGATCTCGCTCAGACGGTTGTCGCGGTAATGGCCCTTGCCGCCGTCGTGCATCGACGCCTGCAACAGACCGGCAGCATAGGGGTGCAACGGCGGCTGCGGATGGGCCGCGAACAAGCGCTCGGTGCTGGCCTGCTCGACCTTGCGCCCACCGTGCATGACCACCACGTGGTCGGCCCACTGCCCCACTACGCCCAGGTCGTGGGTGATGAGGAGCAGGCCCATGCCCAATTCGGCACGCAACTCATCAAGCAAAGCGAGTATCTGTGCTTGCAGGGTGACATCCAGGGCAGTGGTCGGCTCGTCGGCGATCAGCAGGCGCGGTTTGCAAGCGATGGCTGCGGCGATCATCACCCGTTGCCGCTGACCGCCAGACAGCTGATGGGGATAGTCGAGCAACCGCTTGTGCGCTTCAGGCAGCTTGACCCGATCAAGCAAGGTCAGAGCCTCGGCCAGCGCTGCCTGGTGGGTCATGCCGCGATGCAGCACCAAGGTTTCGGCGACCTGCTGGCCGATGCTCTGCAGCGGGTTGAGCGAGGTCATGGGCTCCTGAAAGATCATCGACAGCGCATCGCCACGCAACTGGCTCATGTGCTTGTCCGAGAGGCCGAGCAGCTCGCGGCCCTCGAACAGCAGTTGCCCTTTGACCTCGGCGTGTTTGGGCAGCAGGCGCATCAGCGCCATTGCGGTGCTGGACTTGCCGCAGCCGGATTCGCCCACCAAGGCCAGGGTCTGCCCAGCCTCGAGGGTGAAGTCCAGATCGCGGACCACGGCCTGGCCGGCGAAGCTGACCTGCAGACCGCGGACATCCAGCAGCGCTGTCATGAACGGGCCACTTTGGCGTTGTCGGCCGAAGCGGGCGCCTGACGCCAGCGCGCGCCGCTGTGCTCGGCGGGCAAACGATCGCCCTGGCCGAACAGCTTGTGGCGCAGGCTGCCCTGGGCGTATTCGGTCTTGTACAGGCCGCGGGCCTGCAACACCGGGATCACCAGGTCGATGAAGTCTTCGTAGCTTTCCGGGGTCACGGTGCGGGTCAGGTTGAAGCCGTCCAGGCCGGTGTCTTCGATCCAGGCCTGCAACGCATCCGCCACTTGCTCGGGGTCACCGACCAGTGCCGGGTAGCGGCCACCCAAGGCGTTTTCTTCAAGGATGCGGCGTACCGTCCAGTCGTTGTTGCGGGTCAGGGTCTTGACCGCCGACTCGATGGCATTGTTTTTCTCATAGCGGATCGGCTCGTCCAGTGCATAGCGCGACAGGTCGATGCCAGTGGACGCGGCATAGTGCGCCAGGCCCGCCTCGGGATTGGCATAACGCAGGTATTCGGCGTGTTTCTCGCGGGCCAGGGCCTCGGTGGCGCCGACCACCACGCTGATGCCCATGAACACCTTGACCGCCTGGGGGTCACGGCCGGCCTTGCGCGCGCTGTCGCGAATGGTGTCGACCGCGACTTTGACTGCCGCACGGCTCTGGCCACTGATGAACACGCACTCGGCATGCTCGCCAGCGAAACGCTGGCCACGGGGCGAAGAGCCGGCCTGGAACAATACCGGGGTGCGCTGCACCGAGGGCTCGCACAAGTGATAGCCCTCGACCTGATAGAACTCGCCACGGTGCTCGACCTTGTGCACCTTGCCGGGCTGGGCATAGACGCGGCGCTCGCGGTCCTTGACCACGGCGTCTTCTTCCCAGCTGCCTTCCCAGAGTTTGTACAGCACCTCGAGGTATTCATCGGCCTGATCGTAGCGTCGGTCGTGCTCGACCTGGGCCGGGCGGCCCATGGCAGTGGCAGCGCTTTCCAGATAACCGGTGACGATGTTCCAGCCGATGCGGCCGCGGGTCAGATGATCGAGGGTCGACATGCGCCGGGCGAACAGATACGGCGCGTCGTAGCTGAGGTTGGCAGTCAGGCCGAAGCCCAGGTGGCGGGTCACCGCGGCCATGGCCGAGACCAGCAGCAAGGGATCGTTGACCGGCAGCTGGATGCTCTCCTTGAGCGTCAGGTCGATGCCCTGCTGGTAGACGTCATAGACCCCGACGATATCGGCAATGAACAGCCCGTCGAACAGCCCGCGCTCCAAGGTCTTGGCCAGGTCGGTCCAGTATTCGAGGGTGTTGTATTCGGTCGACCGGTCCCGCGGATGGGTCCACAGGCCGTGATTGATGTGCCCCACGCAGTTCATGTTGAAGGCGTTGAGCAGGATCTGTTTGTGTGCCATGGAGTGATCTCTTGGTGGCGCGAGCAGCTTGCGCAGTCAGATGTAGCCTTTGCGCGGCGGCAGTTGCTGATTGAGGTGGAAGTTGCCGATCGCGTGGTACTTCCAGCGCACCGGGTCGTGCAGGGTGTGCACGCGGGCGTTGCGCCAGTGGCGATCCAGGCCGTGCTCGCTGAGGGACGCGCGGGCGCCACCCAGTTCGATCAACTTGCTGCCGGCAGCCAGCGATACTTCCGTGCTCAAGGCCCGGGCGGCGGCCACCGCCAAGGATGCGTGGGCAACATTCGCGGCATCGGGCGCGTGCAGCGTGGCATCGACGGCGGTGCCTGCGCGTTCGAGCAAGGCTTCGGCGGCGTGCAGCCGGATCGCCAGGCGGCCGATCTCGCTGATGGTCAGTGGGTCCTCGCTGGCCTTGTCGACGCCGGAATCCGGCCACGGCCGTGCGTGTTCACGCACGAAGCGCAGGGTGTCTTCATAAGCGGCGCGGGCGATGCCGGTGTCGATGGCAGCATGCATCAATTGTGCGTGCGGGCCGACGCTGGTCGGGCGATCGAACGACGCCTGAAACGGCACGATGTCGCGCGCTTGCACGTAAACGTTGTCGAGCACCACAGAGCCGCTGCCGGTGGTGCGCTGGCCGAAGCCGGACCAGTCGTCGACGATCTTCAGCCCTTGGGTATCGCGATCGATGAAGACCATCTGCTGCACACCCTGCTCGTCCACCGCCGAGGTCGGAATCCGCTGGGCATACAAAGCCCCGGTAGAGTAGAACTTGCGGCCGTTGATGCGATAACCCTCACCGTCGCGGGTCAACGCAGTGGTACGAATCTGCGAGGTGCTGGTGCCCAGCTCAGCCAGCGCGTTGCCGAAGCGCGCACCGGCCAGCACTTCGGCGAACAAGCGCTGCTGCTGGGCCAGGCTGCCGTTGACGCGCAACACTTGCAGTGCATAAAAATGGTTCTGCGGAATCTGCCCCAGCGAGCCATCGGCCTGGGCAATCCGCGCGATCACCTTGGCCAGCGTCACGCTGCTGACCTCGGCACCGCCAAAGGCTCGCGGCACCGTGATGCCCCATAGCCCGGAGCGAGAAAACGCTTCCAGTTCGGTATGCGGCAAGCGCCGCTCGCGATCACGCAGCGCAGCGTCAAGGCTGAACTGCTGCGCCAATACCTCGGCCGCAGCGAGGGCCTGGGCATCATTCTCGATCAGCACAACGCGCCCTGTAGCGAGGGGGCTGGCTCCCGACGAAGATGTACCTGATTGCAAGGGTGCGTTCATGGGCTCAGATCCAGGAGTGGCGCGCAGGCAATGCGCCGTTGAGGTAGTAATTACCGACGGCGTGCACCTTCCAGCGCACTGGGTCATGGAGGGTATGGGTGCGGGCGTTGCGCCAATGGCGATCGAGGTTGAACTCGGCCAGGGTGGCGCGGCTGCCGGCCAGCTCGAAGAGTTTTTCGCTGGCCTGCAGGGCGATCTCGGTGGTCAGCACCTTGGCCTCGGCCACCGCGATCGAAGCTCGCGCAGCGCTGGCATCATCCAGTGGCTGCGCGGCGACTTCATCGAGCGTGCGGCCAGCCCGCTCGAGCAGGGCGTCAGCGGCCAGCAGTTCGATCTGCAACTTGCCGACCTCGGCGATCACAAAGGGCTCCAGCCGCGCGTGCTCGACCTGCGCGTCATGCCAGGGCCGCGACTTGTCGCGCACGAAAGCGATGGCATCGGCCACCGCGGCATGGGCGATGCCTGCGTCGATGGCGGCCTGAATCAACTGCGAGAACGCGCCCTGGATATTCGCCACCTGCGCCAGATGCCCGCTGTGGATGACCCGCTCGGCAGGCACCACCACGTCGTCGAGCAACACGGTGCCGCTGGCGGTGGTGCGCTGGCCGAAACCGGACCAGTCATCGACGATGCGCAGGCCAGGGCTGCCGCGCTCGACGAACGCCATCACCGCCTGGCCGTCCTCGTCCAGTGCCTTGACACTGACCCAATGGGCGAACAAGGCGCCGGTGGAATAGAATTTTTCGCCCTTGATGCGGTAGCTGCCATCGGCCTGGCGCTGTGCAGTGGCGCGCAGGTCGAGGGTATGTCTAGTGCCCCGCTCCGGGCCGCCGTTACCGATGCGCCGGCCTTCGAGGATGCTCTGGAACAACGCCTGTTGTTGCGCGGGCTCGGCCACATGGCGCAGCACACTGAGCACCCCGAAGTGATTCTGCGGGATCTGCCCCAGCGCCGGGTCGGCCTGGCAGATGATCTTGAACACTTCGGCGACGGTCACATAGCTGACCTCGGCGCCGCCGTACGCACGAGGGACGGTGATGCCGCCCAGACCGCTGGCGGTGAAGCGCTCAAGCTCGGCCCAGGGCAGCCGTCGCTCGCGATCACGCAAGGCCGCATCACGGCTCGCGTACTCGGCGAACTCGCGGGCCGCCTGCAGGGCTTCGGCGTCGGTGGCGATCACATGGGCGGGGAACACAGCCGGAGCGGTGTCTGCCGGGAGCTGCGCGGAAAAGGTAGTCACACGGGCCTCGCTTCATTGGCGTAGGCCGGAACTGCGGGCAGGTCCGGTCATCGTTTGAAATGCTGTTTTGCTAGAACGGCGGCGATGTCCGGTGGACCGGTGTGCTTATGTTATGCGGGAATAAAAAAAATGATAAATAGCGATTTAGAATATATATATTCGCGTTGCTGCTGAGCCCCTTAAATCACTTCGCATCGCCGGTCAATCAGCGCGCCCCGGCAGCAACAGCACAAATATCGTCTCCCCGCCTCGCCCATGCACCACCATCAGCCGCCCACCATGGGCCTCGACAATCGACTTGCAGATGGCCAGGCCCATGCCCATGCCGCTGGCCTTGGTGGAGTAGAACGCCTGGAAGATCTGTTCGCTGTTTGCCGCAGCGACGCCAGGGCCGCTGTCCTCGACCATCAACAGCACCCCTTGCGGCAGCGCCCGCAGCTCCAGGCGCAGCAGCCGTGCGGCGGGCTCGACCCGGTGCATGGCCTCCACCGCATTGCTGATGAGATTGAGCACCACCTGCTGCAATTGCACCGGGTCGCCCTGCAGCGCGGGCAGCGGATCGATGAGCATCCGCACGGCGACGTGTTTGTCCTCCAGCTCCGCGCGGGTCAACTCCACGACGCGACGCACCAGTGCGTCGAGGGCCAGCGGCTGACGGCGCATGGGTTCCTGGCACGCCAGCGAGCGCATGGCACTGACGATATCGGCGGCGCGGCGGCCGTCGCTGAGGATGTCGCGCACGCTCTCGGTGGCTTCTTCCAGTGCCGGGGTATCGCGTTCCAGCCAGCGCAGGCTGGCACTGGCGTTGGCCAGGATCGACAGCAGCGGCTGGTTGATTTCGTGAGCGATCGAAGCAGCGAGCTCGGCCAGCACCGTGCGTTGGCTGATCTGCGCCATCTCCGCCCGCGCGCTGCGCAATGCCGCCTGGGAGCCCACCAGCCGCGTTTCGCTGTCGCGCCGCCGGCGGTTCTCTTCCAGCAAGTCTTCGTAAAGCCGCGCGGTGGTCAGGGAAATCGCCGCCTGCGCGGCCAGTACTTCGAGCACGTCGACCCTGGCCGGGTTGAACACCCCGGCCACCAGTAGATTTTCCAGGTACAGGGCGCCAATGATCTCGCTTTGTTTGAGCAACGGCACGCACAGCACCGAGCCGGTGCGGCGGCCACGCAAGTACGGATCATCGACGAAGCGTTCGGGATAGCGGGCATTTTCAATGACGATCGAGCGCCGGCTGCGCAAGGCGGTCCGCACCAGGCTCAAGGGCAGTTCATCGGCCCGCGGGGCATGGCGCACCAGGCTGACGTCAACGCCCTCGGCACTGGCGTGCCCGAGCGCTTCGACGCTGAGGTTGTCGCCCTGCATCAGCAGCAATGTGGCATGGCTGGCGCCGGCATGCACGATGGTATTGGCCAGCAGGGTCTTGAGCAGTTGCTCGACCTGCAGCTCGCGGGAAAGCGCCTGGCAGGCCTTGGTGATGGACATCATGTCCAACTGTTGCTGACCGCCTGGCAGATCGACGCTGGCCCGGGGGCCCATGGCTTGCTCTTGCAGATAAGGATGTTGCGCTTCCATCTGCTCGGCCAAGCCGTGGGCACCCCATTGCCGCCAGGCATCGCGCGCCTTGCGCAGGTGGGTGCGGGTCGACACCGTCAGGCCCAGTGCCTGATGACAGCGGCTGGCCAGCTCGTGGGCCAGGCCCTGAATGTGTACCGCGCCACAGCCCAGCGCCTTGGACACCGACGCGTCGTACAGGCGCAGCGCCTCCAGGGTTTTGCCTTTGGCGCGCAACACCTCGGCGCGGCCCAGATCGAGACGATCGCCGAACGCTTTGGGGTTGAGCGACGCCAGGTACTGCAGGCGCTCCATCGGGTGCTCCAGTGCGCTCAGCGAGGCAGGCGAACCGTCCAGCCGGGCTGCACTGTTGAGCACCGAGAACAACGCCAGATCAATCAGATGAATATGCGCCGGCGCCGCCCAGCTGAGCGCCCAGGCCTGATCCAGTTCGAGGCTGGCGCGCCGGAAGTCGCCTTCAAGATAGAAGAACAGCCCTTCGAACAGGTGCCACCAATACTGCGCCGGCCCGACGTGCGTCACCGCCATGCGCCGAGCCATTTCGTCACGACTGGGCAGCGCTATAGCGCCCGAGCCCCCTCCCGCCAGCCGGCGAATGTACAGGGCCTGGATGAACAGAATGTTCTGGGAGTCGATGAATTCGAGGTTCTGCGCCAGCGCCAGGCCGGTGTCGATCTGGCGCAGCGTACGCTCGATCGGCGCGCCCATCACCAACAGGTCGGAGACGATATGGTTGTTGGCATAACAGCCCATGACCGGCGTATCTTGCGCCAGGCTGGTGCGCAGCGCCTGCTCGGCACAGCCCAGAGCGAAGGGCAACGGCCGGGCCCAGGCGCTGATGCGGTCCAGGGCCAGCAGCACCGAGGGGCGCTGCTCGACATAGCCGCGCTGATCGACCAGATGCAGCGCCATCTGCGCCCATTCGAAACCTTCGCCATGGCTGTCGTGGCGGTGCGCGCTGGACACCCCGAACCAGGCGAAGGTACGGGCGGCCGCAGCGCTGAGGCCATGTTCAAGGCTCAGGCGCACGCCATGGCAGAGCAGCACGAACATCAAATTGCGCTGCACGAAGCAGCCGATGATGCCGGCGGTGGTCAGCAATCCGACCAAGCGGGCGATACGGCCGTCAGTGGTGACGGGCAGCTCGCTCAGGGAAGCGACCTGGCGCCCTGCCAGGCTAGCCTGTACCGCCCGCCAGGCTGCGTCGGCCTGGGCGTCATCGGGCGCGACATCGACCTGCAAGCCCAGGCATGCCAACGCTTCGACGGCGGCACCGACGGCCCCGGCATAGTCGCCGGCGAGCAGCAGAATCTCGGTCTTGAGAACGTACAGCGACGACAACGCCGCGCTGTCATCGACCCAGCCGAGCAACGCGACGATCTGTTCATCGGCTTTCAGGTACTGGGTGCTGAGGATCAGGCACTGGGTGCTGAGGATCAGGCACTGGGCGCGCAGAAAGGCCATTTCATAGATCAGCGGCGAATCCGCTGGCGTCCCCTGTTCACTCAGCAAGTGCTGCGCGTGGGCCAGGTAGTCGAGCGCGAAGGTTGCCGCAGCGGCGTCCTTGGCTCGATAGGCGGCGCGCAGCAACAGATGAATGAAAGCCTGGCGCTGCTCATCGCTCAGCACCTGACTGTCGGATTGCAATACGTGGGCGGCGGTACGGAAGAGCTGCTCGGCAGTGGCGTTCGGGCACAGCGCTTGCACCAGACGCGTGGCGATACGGGCGTGCTCGGCGCCCAGTCGCTTGGGCAGCAGACGCAGGGCAGCTTCTTGTACCTGGTCGTGACAGAACAGCAGGCCATCGTGACTTTCGCGAATCAGGCGGGCGCTCAAGGCAGGCGTCAGCAGCTCATCCAGTGCACTCGGGCAGACACCGCAACCCGCCGCCAGCGAGGAGCGCTCGACGTGGCTGCCGAGCAGCGCCATGCACCCGAGCAATCGCCGGGTCGGCTCGGGCAGGCGCGCCAGGCGCACGTCCATCACCTCGATCAGGTCCCCCACCGCCAAGGCTTCGGCCTGCGGCGGGCTCTCTTTGAAAGCCTGCAAGGCTTGGCTGACGAACAGTGGATTGCCGTCGCCCTGCGCCTGCAGCCGCTGCGCCAAGCGCAACGCGTCAGGCTCGGCGAGGGCCAGGCCGGCCCGTACCATGGCCAGCACTTCAACGGTCTTGAGCCCCTGCAGCTGCACCTCGTCACGCGGTACGGGCAAGCCTCGCGCAAAGCTTAGGAGGCTCTGCAATGCCGTATTCTCGACGTCGCTGCGGTAGGCCGCGATCAACAGCAGGTGCTGGAAATCCTCCGCGCGCAGCGCCTGGAAAAACGCCAGGCTTTCGCTGTCGAGCCAGTGCAGGTCATCAACGAATACGATCACCGGGCGCTCGGCACTGCCCAGCGCGCGCAAGGTGCGCAGGAACAATCCCAGCAGGCGTCGACGGTCTTGGGCGGCGATGGGCTCGTTGTCGCCGGGCAGTGGCCCAGTGACCCATTCCAGTTCCGGCACCAGGCGTGTCAGCAATTGTCCATGGGCACCCAATGCCGCCTTGAGACGCACACTGCAGCGTTCGAGCTCCTCGGGCTCGTCACCCACGACCCGCGTCAGCAATGAGGCCAGCACGCTGGAGAGCGCCGCATAGGGGCTTTTCTGCAGCCCCGCTTCGAATTTGCCACTGCCGAACATCAGCGACCCACCCGCGAGCTCGCCGCGCAATTGACGCACCAACGCGGTCTTGCCCATCCCCGCAGGCGCCGAGATCCAGAGCATGCCACCCGATCGTCCGGCACTCAGGCGCTGAGCACTGGCGAGCAATTGCTGGTACTCGAGCGCGCGCCCGAGCAGCGGCGCGGGTGCGCTGACCAGGGCCTCGGCGTCGTGGGCGCCGATGGGTTCGTTGATATGACCGAATTCGTTCCACTCACTCAAGGCCTGGCGCAGCTGCGCGGCCAGCACCGCCGCACTGGCGAAGCGTTCGCTGGCGGATTTGGCCAGCAACCCGTCGATCAAGCGTTGCAAGGCGTTGGGCAAACCCGGGCGATACTGCGCCAAGGGCACCGGCGCTACCGCGACGTGCTGGTGCAACCAGCCTGCGGCATCGTTGGCGTTGAACGGCAACTGCCCGGTGAGCAATTCGAAGAGGCAGACGCCCAGCGAATACAGATCGCTGCGCTGATCAGCCCCGTGATTGAGGCGTCCGCCCTGCTCCGGGGACATGTAGGGCAGGCTGCCGCTGATGGCATCGGCGTCCGATGGCTGGGGCAACTGTGGATGTGCCGCCAGCATGAAGCCGCTCAGGCGCAGCTGATTGTCGCTGCCAAGGATGAAATGCGCGGGCTTGATGTCGCGGTGGGTGATGCCCTGATCGTGGGCCGCCGCCAGGGCCGATGCTGCCGCCGTGGCCAGACGCAGAAAACGCCCGACCGCAATCTGCCCATCCGCCAAGGCCGATAGCGGCCGCCCGCCGTTATCATCGAGCACCAGCAGCGGCCCTTCGCTGGAGTGCAGCTTGAGCATCGGCAGCACCGCCCAAGCCGGTTGCAGGTAACCCGCAAACAGCAACTCGCGGTCCAACCGACGCACATCGGCCTCACTCGCCTCATCGCGCGGGCGCACCACCAACCAGCTGCGCGTGGCCATGGGCGAGCGCACCCGCCACCACACCAGGCCGCCGTGATCCTGCAGCAGCGTCCACTCCAGATCACCCAGCCACTGCTCGTCGAAACGCTCGGCATCGGTCCGCAGATTGACGGCAGCCCAGGCCAGGCTATGGGGGTCGAGTGCGGTCATGGTCGCAGGCTGTCCATGGGGTTAATGCAACACGCACGACTCAAGCGTGGCTGCGGGGCAAGGGTTCAATGCACAGAGAGTATGGCGTTATAGCGAAGCAACTGATTTGCTCGCAAGTTTATTGCCTGCAGCATGAATGCTATGGATCGAGGCGAAACGCCCTGTTTACGGGGACTCAGGGCAAAGCAGGGCGCGAGCGTGGCCAGATTGAGCACCTCAATGTCCGTATTGGGCACCAAGCGTTAGAGCGAAAACACCAGAGCGCCAGAGATGACATTCGGGTCAATATTCCCAGGCATATGCACAGGCATGCAGCGCCTGACCTGACCCGTCACTCGTGCGGCGCGCACTCGACGCGGTTGCGCCCTGCTCGTTTGGCTCGATACAGCGCCGCGTCTGCCGCGCCGTAGGCCGTGTCGAACGGCGTGCCGGCGGCATTGGCGCTGACGCCGAAGCTGGCGGTGATCAGCCGTTGTACGGGTGTGTCGAACACGTGCTCGGCGATGGCCAGACGCATGGATTCGGCCAGCGTCTGGCCCTGTTCGAGGGAAGCCGCAGGAACGAGAACGGTGAACTCCTCGCCCCCTACTCGCCCCACCTGTCCGCTGACACCGACGACCTGGCGCAGGCAGTCGACGATGCCCTTGATTACCGCATCGCCCACCGGATGACCGAAATCGTCATTGACCCGCTTGAAATGATCGATGTCCAGCACGACCACCACGGCGCCGGCAGTGCCTAAGATTTCGCAGGCTCTATCGATGATCGCTCCGCGGTTGAGCACCCCGGTAAGGGCATCGTGGGTGGCACGGTATTCCAGCTGCCGGGCCAGGGTGCCGAGTTGCAGGTTGAGGGCGTTCATCTCCCGTTCGGCACGGTCGCTACGGCCTATCAGACGGCGGGTCTCGCGCATCAGGCGTTCGAAATGCAGCATGATTTCCACCAGCGATTCGCGGTACACCGTCGCGGTGACGCCTGACGCCGCGAGGGTCTGGCGTACGCGTTCCAGGGCCTGGGTTTCGCTTTCGAAAAGGTCGGGTAAATGCGCTGCAGTGTTGGCGATACTGTGCATGGCCCTGGCTCCTGTCAGGTGGTCACCGGATGATCGGTGAAGAGGATCGCGGTGAAATCGGCTTGCAGCTCTTCGCCGAACTCGAAAATGGTTTCGTCTTCAGCGTCGTGGTACCAATTCATGTGCACGGTGTTGCCGGCCTGAGCGGCCTGGTCCAGCGCGTCGAACAGGCTGAACAGCATCTTGGTGCTGGAGCTGTTGAAGTACGCCAGCGCGATATCGGCAGTGATGGTCTGGCCTTCGCAACCGGCCAGGTACTCACGTAGCTGCTGGATGATCGGCGCGTAAAAGGCGGCGGCGTTTTCGGGATACGACTCGCCCTTGAGCGTCAGCCGATGCTCATCGAAGCGAAAGTCGACCCGCGGTGACGTGGCCGTTGCAGCAATTGACAGGTTATCCATGGAGTCGGTCTTCCGTTGCAGTCAGATGATGGCCTTGAGGCAGAACACGGTGGTCTCAGGATCGTCCTCGCGGACCCTGAAGGCGAACTCCAGCGGTGCGCTGGCGTCCCGCGCCATGGTCAGGAACCCCAATCCCGCGCCCTTGCTGTGCTCGGGCGTTTCGGCGCGCAGCGAGACCTTGTAAGCCTGTTTTATTTGCTCCAGCGACATGCTGCGCAGTGGCTCGAGCTTGTCGCGCAACGCTTGGACTTCGCCACTGGCGATGGGGTTGGCACATAGCATGAAGTGCTGGTCACCCTCGACGCTGATGCACACCGCGCCCTGGCGCACCGAAGCCTCGTCACTGCCCAGCGCATCGGACGAGTAGTGAATGATGTTCTGCGACAGCTCGACAAACGATGAAAACAACCGACGCCGGGTCGGGCCGCTGACGCCCGCCACCTCCAGTTGCAGCTTCACCACTTCGGCCATCGCCGAGACGATGCCATGGGAGAAGTAACCCTGGTGATAGAAAATCACCTGGCGCTGCTGGGCGAGCTCCAGGAACGCATAATCGTGTACAGACAAAGCACAGGTCATTGACGGCTCTCCTAGAGGCGGGCACAAAAAAGGGTCAGGTCATCGCGGCGCACCTGTTCGCCCTGCCACTGCCGCAGGGCAGCTTGCAAGGCCTCGCCCATGGCGTTGGCGGGCGCATGGCGGTGCGGCAACAGTGTCTCCATGGCGCGGCGCCGGCCGAAGGCGATGCGCCGTGGGCCGCCGATCTGATCGGTGAGGCCATCGGTGCAGATGAACATCAGGCTGTCGGCCGGCATGGGCACGCAGATATCGGTCCATTGCTGGTCGATATCGCTGTCGACATAACCCACACCCATGCGCTGACCCGGGATGGACTCGAAGGCCTCGGCATCAGGGCGCAATACGTGCAGCGCGATGCGTGCGCCGGCGAACGTCAGGGTCTGGTCGACGTTATCGAACCAGAACAACGCTGCATCCAGGCCGTCGTCGGACTCCGGCACCTGCGCGGTGCCCTGCTCCTGGCCCAGCAGGCTCTTGACGCTGCGGTTCACTGCAGCCAGCAAGGCGCTCGGCTGGCGAGGACCGAGCTGCGCCAGTGCCTGGGTCAAGGACGACGACGCGATCAGGGTCATGAACGCCCCTGGCACCCCGTGCCCGGTACAGTCGGCGATCGCGCCGAACCAGCCATCGTCATAGCTGGCAAAGTGATAGAAGTCGCCACCCACCACATCCCGCGGCGCCCACAGCAAGGCGGCGTCTGCCAGGGTGGCGGCCAGCGTATCGCGCGAGGCCCGCAACATGGCGCGCTGAATGACGCTGGCGTACTCGATGCTCTGCATCATCTGACGGTTCTTTTCCGCCTGCATCTCGGCCACCACGGCCATCAACTGCAAGCCGTTGCCAAGGCCGGCGAATTGGCCGTCACGGGTGATGATAAAGCCGTCGGCCAAGGCCTTTTCGCCCGACTCGACTGTCTTGAACGTCAGCGCTTCGATGCTCATCTGCGCGTCGACGATCAGCGGCTGCTTGTCCATGAAGGCAATGCAGCTTTTACGATCGTAGAGCTCGCGGTGAAAGGGCCGGCTCATCTGCGACATGAAAATAGTGCGATTGATCAGGCCGATCGGCCGACCGTGCTCGAGCACGGCCAGGGACACCAGCTCGCGGTGCGTTGAAAACAGGTCCATGACCACGATATTGAGCGCATCGGCATCGACGGTCGGCGCCGCTTGGCACAGGTCGAAGGCGCAACGACGATTCCACGATCCGTCAGTGGCCGGCAGGGAGGGTAGCTTGGCGTTCATGCGACATACTTCACGCAGGTTTGAACGGGCGAGCTTAGGCCAGTGATATTAAAGTGATGTTACAGCGAAAAAAAGCGGCGGCCGCAGCCAAGACTGCGACCGCCGTGGGGGCAGTGTTACTTGAGATCGAACCGGTCCAGATCCATCACCTTCGTCCATACGGCCACGAAGTCACGCACGAAGCGTGCCTGGGCGTCACTGCTGGCGTACACCTCGGCGATCGCCCGCAGTTGCGCATGGGAGCCGAACACCAGGTCGACCCGGGTGGCCGTCCACTTCGGCGCGCCGGTGGTGCGATCGACACCGTTGAAATAGGTGGTACCGCCGGCCACCGGCTTCCACTCCGTGCCCATATCCAGCAGGTTGACGAAGAAGTCGTTGGTCAGGGCTTGCGGACGTTGAGTGAACACGCCATGGGCTGCACCGTCGACATTGATGTTCAACACCCGCAGGCCGCCAAGCAGCACGGTCAGCTGTGGCGCCGTGAGGGTCAGCAGTTGTGCCTTGTCGACCAGCAGCGCCTCGGCCGAAACCTTGTACTCACCTTTGAGGTAATTGCGGAAACCGTCGGCGATGGGCTCGAGAAATCCGAACGACTCGACATCGGTCTGCGCCTGTGAAGCATCGGTACGCCCTGGGGTGAACGGCACGATGATCTGCGTGTGCCCGGCGTTCTTGGCCGCTTGTTCGACCCCGGCGGCGCCGGCCAGCACGATAAGGTCGGCCAGGGAAATTTTCTTGCCCCCGGCCTGCCCCGCGTTGAACTCGGACTGGATGCTTTCCAGGGTCTTGAGCACGCTGGCCAGTTGCGCGGGCTGATTGACGGCCCAGTCTTTCTGCGGCGCCAGACGCAAACGACCACCATTGGCGCCACCGCGCTTGTCAGAGCCACGAAAGGTCGACGCGGCCGCCCAGGCGGTAGACACCAGCTGCGAGACCGACAGACCCGAGTCGAGCACCTTGGCCTTGAGCGCGGTGACGTCGTCGGCATCCACCAGTGGGTGATCCACGGCCGGAATCGGGTCTTGCCAGAGCAGTTCTTCGCTGGGCACTTCCGGGCCCAGGTAGCGCGCCAGCGGGCCCATGTCGCGATGGGTGAGCTTGTACCAGGCGCGGGCGAAGGCATCGGCCAGCTGCTCGGGGTTGTCCTTGAAGCGTCGGGCGATCTTTTCGTATTCCGGGTCGAAGCGCAGGGCCAGGTCCGAGGTGAGCATGGTCGGCGCGTGACGCTTGGCCGGATCATGGGCATCGGGAACGGTGCCGGCACCGCCGCCATTGACCGGCCGCCACTGGTGGGCACCGGCCGGGCTCTTGGTCAGTTCCCAGTCGAAGTTGAACATGTTCTCCAGGTACTGGTTGCTCCAGCGGGTCGGCGTCGAGGTCCAGGTGACTTCCAGGCCGCTGGTAATGGCGTGAGCGCCCTTGCCAGTGCCGAAGCTGTTGCGCCAGCCCAGGCCTTGTTCTTCAAGGCCAGCGGCTTCGGGCTCGGGGCCGACGTTTTCAGCGGGCCCGGCGCCGTGGGTCTTGCCGAAGGCGTGGCCTCCGGCGATCAGCGCGACCGTCTCTTCGTCGTTCATGGCCATGCGCCCGAAGGTCTCGCGGATGTCCTTGGCCGAAGCGACCGGATCGGGATGGCCTTCCGGGCCTTCAGGGTTGACGTAGATCAAGCCCATCTGCACTGCGGCCAGGGGGTTTTCCAGGTTGCGACCGGCGCCGTCGGTGCGGCCGTGCTCAGTGCCATGCAGGTCGGGCTCGGCCACCAGGGTGCCCTCGCCAGCGGCGGCTTTGCCGTAGCGTGAGTCGCCACCCAGCCAGGTGGTCTCGGTGCCCCAGTAGACGTCCTCGTCCGGCTCCCACACGTCAGCACGACCGCCGGCATAGCCGAAGGTCTTGAAGCCCATGGACTCGAGCGCGACATTGCCGGTGAGGATGATCAGGTCGGCCCAGGAGATATTGCGGCCGTATTTTTGCTTGACCGGCCAGATCAGCCGACGGGCCTTGTCGAGGCTGACGTTGTCGGGCCAGCTGTTGAGCGGGGCGAAGCGCTGCTGGCCGGCGCCGGCACCGCCACGACCATCGCCGGTGCGATAGGTGCCGGCGCTGTGCCAGGCCATGCGGATGAACAGCGGGCCGTAATGGCCGAAATCCGCTGGCCACCAGTCCTTGGAGTCGGTCATCACCGCCAGCAGGTCGGCCTTGACCGCCGCCAGATCGAGGCTGTTGAAGGCGGCGGCGTAGTCGAAATCGCCGCCCATGGGGTCGGACAGTGAGGAATGCTGGTGGAGAATCTTCAAGTTCAACTGCTTGGGCCACCAGTCATGATTGGTGGTACCACCGCCAGCGGCGTGATTGAACGGGCACTTCGATTCTGTAGCCATGGTTGCTGTTCCTTTGGTCTTGATCACCCGCTGCTGCCCTGGGGGCGGCGATGTCCGGATGTGGTCGATGGCATGGTCAGGAGCATATTGGCCTGTACCGATTGCGCATTCAGTTGTGATCATCAGGCTCTGACGAATCGGCATGGGCCGATGCAGCTTCAAGATTAGACGCCGAAGGGAAAGAGTGCCACACCCACCTGGCGGTCGTGGTGAAACTGCTGTTTTTGGCCAGTCAATGCAGATGCCAAAGATCTCTCAGGGCAGATACAACCGGAACAATCCGCCGCCCAGCGCGCCGCCGTTGGCCAGTTCGATCCGGCCATGCACGCCATTGCGCTGATGCCGCTCGGCGATGCGAGCAGAGAAGTACAGGCCCAGCCCGGTGCTGCCGCTCACCGGATTGATGCCCTGCACGAAATCGGATTGGCGCTCGATCATCTCGGCGGGATAACCCGGGCCGTCGTCATTGATGCTCAGCACCAGTTGCCCTTGCGCTTCGCTGACCGAGACCTGAATGGCCTGGCGCGCGTAGCGAATGGCGTTGATGAGCACATTGCCGACCACCGAGCCGATCAGTTCGCGGTCGAAGAAACCCAACGGGCAGAATGCATCGACCTCGCAGGTGGCGGTGATGCCGCGGCTGTCGAGCACCTCCTGATGCCCGGCCAGTTGCGCGCCGATGAAGTCATCCAGCTCGTGGTAGTCGGGCCGCAGCGGCAGTTGATTGACCCCCAGCTTATAGAGCCCCAGCAACTGCACCATCATGCCGTTGAGGTGGGCGAACTCGTAGTCGATCACCGCGCGTTCGGGGCCATGGCGTTGCGCCTCGGGCAAACGCCCGAGCCATTCACCGTGGGCGCGCATGACCGCGGTCAAGGCGTTTTTCATGTCGTGCACGGTCGAGGCGATGACCATGGAAAAATCCAGACCCGCTTGCGATTCACTCATGCGCCGAACGCCCTGATCTGCAGTTTCTGGAAGCGCTCGAAGCGCGGATCGGTGGACGGCATCTTGCCGACCATGCGCAGGCAGTTCTGGCACTCCTTGAGCTGGGTCAAGTCCTGCTCCTCGCCTTTGCCCGGCAGCAACGCCTGCGCCAGGTTGAGGGCGATACTGATGTTTTTCGGCTGCAGCCCGAGGCCCTTGCGAAACATCTCTCGGGCCTGATCCATGTCGCCCGCCTTGTATGCGCGCACGCCCTGCAGGTTGAAGTCGATGGCCGCCTTGTTGGCACCCAGAATCGCCGGATCGTCGGTCTTGGCGGCGATGCGCAGCATGACCTGCGGGTCGTCACCGTAGATTTCCGCACAGCTTTTCAAGACCCCGGCAGCGGCCCCGGCCTGACCGAGGTTCTGCAGTTGGGTCGCCACTGTCAGCGCGGCGCCGGAGGTCATGAACTCGTCCATGCGTTGAAGACGTTCCATGGCTTCCTGGGTCAGCTTGGCGGCGGTCTCCGGATCGGATTTCTGCAGGCTGGTGGCGGTCATCAAGCGGGTACGGATCTGCAGGCCTTCGTCGCTGCCGTGCTCCTTGGTGACTTCACCCAGGGTGTTGTTGAGTTCGATACGGCTGCGGGCATCGAGGCCCTGGTCACCGTTCTTGTTGAGCAGCGCATTGGCGAAGCCGAGATTGGTTTCCGGATTCTTGAACCGCGAGTGCTGCCCTTGCGAGACCGCGCTGCGATAGGCGCGGGTCGAACTTTCGAAGTCTTCGTTCTCGAACGCCAGGCGGCCCAACAGGCTTTGCCGGCGCACCGCCAGCGGCGACAGCTTGACCGCATCTTCGAGCACGCGTTGGGCGCGGCGCACTTCGCCGGCGGACACCAGCACGTCAGCAAGGCCGTCGTAGAGCGCCGGGAACATCGGGAAAGCTTCCAGCGCGTGCTCGTAGACGCCCTGCGCCTCGGCGATCTTGTTGCGCTTGAACAGCAGCGTGCCAAGCATCCGATACGCCCAGGGCGTGGGCCGATCGGCAATGATGCTCTTGAGCAGTTTTTCCAGCGCGTCGTGCTGATTGAGGTCACGCAGGGCGTCGGCCTGATAGCGCAGGCACAGCGGCGCGTAGCGTTGATCCTGCTGGGTCAGCTGCGCACAGGCGGCCAGCACCTCGTTCGGCTTACTGCGGTCCAGCGCCTGCAGGATCGGCTTGAGCAGGGTCTTGCGCTGGACCAGTTTATCCAGCCGCTGGGCCAGGCCGGCGCGGTTGAACGGCTTGGTCAGATAGGCGTCCGGCTCCCATTCCAGGGCGCTCATGACCATCGCCTGAGTGTTCTCGGCGGTGACCATGATGAACACGCATTCGCGGCTCAGCAGCTTGTCGACCATCAGGTCCTCTAGCACGTGCTGGCCGTTCTTGCGGCCGTCGCCGAGGTTGAAGTCGTGCAGGATGAAGTCGTAGCGCTTGGCCGCGCACATCTTCAAAGCCTGCTCGCCAGTGTCCGCCGTATCCACGTCCTTGACCCCGAGATCGCGCAGCATCGAACGCACGGAGCTACGGAAATCGGAGAAGTCATCGACGATCAGAAACTTTTTTTGGGTGTACGCCAAGATCAGCATCCTGTCAGAAAGGCCACAAGGTACCGGCCGGGGCTTTGCAATAGAGACACTATCGGCATGGCGCGGCACTTCTTGAGGTTAGCTCACTGCACTGCCGCCCTCGCCCGCAAATTGGCCAGCACCACCTGTAACGGATGCTGCAAGCTGCGGCCATCCTGACGCTTGACCTGACTGCGGCACGAATAGCCATCCGCCAACAGCCTGCCCTGCTGCCCATGTCGGGCCACCAGTGGCTGCCAGGATTGCCCGTAGATCACCTGCGAGGTCTGCAGGTTGCGGGCTTCGTGGCCATAGGTGCCGGACATCCCACAGCAGCCGCTGGGCAGCACCTCCAGGCGCGCGCCGAACTTTTCGAACACCTGGCGCCACGCCTCTATGCTGTTCGGGGCGTTGGTTTTCTCGGTGCAGTGTGGCAGGAACTGCCAGGTTTCGCCGGTCGCGTCCGCGTCGGCCTTGGGCAGCACGCCAGCCAGCCACTCCTGGGGCAAAGCGACGTTGGGGGCGTTGTCGCCGCCGAGGGTTTTCGCATATTCCTGGCGATAGACCAGGGTCATGGCCGGATCCAGCCCTACCAACGGCACGCCGCACGCCTGCAACTGCAGCAGGCTCTGGGCATTGCGCCGCGCCGCCTTGGCGAAGGCGCCGAGGAAGCCTTGCACCTGCAACGGCTTGCCGTTGGCCATGAACGGCGCCAGCCAGACCTGATAGCCCAGGCGCGACAAGGTCTCCAGCCATTCGGCCAGCAGCGGCGTCTCGAAGTAGCGGGTAAAGGCATCCTGGACCAGCACCACACTGCGCTGGCGTTCGGTATCCGACAACGCAGCCAACGCGCGAGGCGTGGCCAGCTTGACCTGCCAGCGGTTGCACGCCGCCTGGAAGTCGACTGCGCTGAGCAGCGGGCTGTCGACCATCCCTGCGCCATGCTCCAGCAGCCAGCGCACCGGAGCAGCGCCCATCACCGCGTTGTACGCGCGGGGAAAATGGGCTAGATGCGGAATGCTGAACTCCAGCGAGCCGATCAGGTAATCCTTGAGCGGGCGCAGATAGCGGCTGTGGTACAACTCGAGAAAGCGCGCTCGGAAATCCGGCACGTTGACCTTGACCGGGCACTGCCCCGCGCAGGATTTGCAGGCCAGGCAGCCGGCCATGGCGTCATAGACCTCGTGGGAAAAATCCCCACGCCCACGCAGGGTGTTCCATAGCCGCGCCACCAGTGGCCGCACCTTGGCGGCGCCGTCCAGCACATTGACGCCCTGCTCGCCTTGGCGTCGCAGCCACTCGCGAATCAGCGAGGCGCGGCCCTTGGGCGAATGAATGCGGTTGCGCGTGGCCTTCCAGGACGGGCACATGGCGTCATTGGGGTCGAAGTTGTAGCAGGCGCCGTTGCCGTTGCAGTGCACGGCGGACTCGTAGTGCTGCCACACGCGCTCATCGATGGTGCGATCCAGTTCACCGCGCAGGGTCACCTCATCCACCGCCGTCAGCCGTGCATCGGGCAGGCTGCTGGGGGTGGCGATCTTGCCGGGATTCAGCTGATTGCCGGGGTCGAAAGCCGCCTTCAGCGCTTGCAACGCCGGGTACAGCTCGCCGAAGTACTCGGGCACGTACTGCGAGCGCAGGCCTTTGCCATGCTCGCCCCACAGCAGGCCGCCATGCTTTTGCGCCAGCGCCGCGACGGCGTTCGACAATGGCCGAATCAATGCTGCCTGGGCCGGATCTTTCATGTCGAGGATCGGCCGCACGTGCAACACGCCGGCGTCGACGTGGCCGAACATGCCGTATTGCAGGCCGTGGCTGTCGAGCAGTGCGCGGAACTCGGCAATGTACTCGGCCAGATGCTGCGGCGGCACGGCGGTGTCTTCCACGAACGGCTGCGGCCGCGCTTCACCTTCGACATTGCCCAGCAGGCCTACCGCGCGTTTGCGCATGCCATACACGCGACCCACCGCCTGCGCGCCGATCGCCAGGGTGTGCCCCAGGCGCACCACCGAGGTGTCGGTTTCCAGGTGCTGGATAAAGTCGTGCACGCGCTGTTCGAGCTCGGCCTGATCGTCACCGCTGAACTCGATGAGGTTGATGCCTAGGGTGGGGGCCTGTTCATCCGCCGGGAAATACTCGGCCACGCCATGCCAGACGATGTCCTGCATAGCCAGCAGCAGTACCTTGGAGTCGACGGTCTCGATGGACAGCGGCTTGTGCGCCATCAGCGCGTTGGCATCGCGCAGCGCATCCATGAAGCCGGCGTAGCGCACGTTGACCAGAATCGAATGACGCGGGATCGGCAAGACGTTCAGCCGCGCTTCGACGATAAAGCCCAGCGAGCCTTCGGAGCCGCACAGCACGCTGTTGAGGTTGAACTGGCCCTGCCCGTCGCGCAGGTGCGCCAGGTCGTAGCCTGTCAGGCAGCGGTTGAGTTTGGGAAAGATCGCCTGGATGCGCTCGGCTTCGTGTTCGGCGATCTGCGCGGCGCAGCGATAGATTGCGCCAATGCGATCGTTGCGTGCGCTTGCTGTTTGCAGCGCGGCGGCATCGATCGCGCCGCTGTCCAGCGGTGTGCCGTCGAGCAGGATGGTGCGCAGATCGAGCACGTGGTCGCGGGTCTTGCCGTAGGTGCAACTGCCCTGACCGCTGGCGTCGGTGCTGATCATGCCGCCGATGGTGGCGCGGTTGGACGTCGACAGTTCGGGGGCGAAGAACAGCCCGTGGGGCTTGAGCGCGGCGTTGAGCTGGTCCTTGACCACGCCACTTTGCACCCGCACCCAGCGCTGCTCGACGTTGATTTCGAGAATATTGTTCAAATGCCGTGACAGGTCGACGACGATGCCGTCCGTCAGCGACTGGCCGTTGGTACCGGTGCCGCCGCCACGGGGCGTGAGCACCACGGTGCTGTATTCGGGCCGGGCGGCGAGGCGCGCCAGGCACTGCACATCGGCCTCGTCGCGGGGGAACACTGCCGCCTGGGGCAGGCGCTGATAGATCGAGTTATCGGTGGCCAACACGGTGCGCAAGCCGAGATCGTCAGCGATCTCGCCCTTGAAGCCCGCCTGGGCCAGCTGGCGCAGAAATTCCTGATAACGCTGCGGCAAGGTCGATTGAAGCGGGAGATAGGCAATCATGGTCGGCGGTCTCGGCAGGCAAATGCATTCCATGCACGGGTACGGCGGGCAGGCTGGCCCGTGCTTTATAGGATGATCGCTTGATTTTCCGGGGTTTGGCGGGGTAAAACAAACGTAATTCCTGTCCGTTTTGCATGAGTTTCATGAATGAACCCCAAGCGTCTCACGCCGTCGATGTCCTTGCTGCTGGCCTTCGAGGCAGCAGCCCGGCATTGCAGCTTCACCAAGGCGGCCGATGAACTGGCGCTGACCCAGAGCGCCGTCAGCCGTCAGGTGCAGGCGCTGGAAGCTTCGCTGGAGGTGGCGCTGTTCAAGCGCGAGGGGCGGCATATCGAGCTGACCGCCGCCGGCGCCCTGTATCAACAGGAGCTGGCCGGTGCCCTGGCCCGCATCCGCAGCGCCACCTTGCAGACCATCGCGCGCAAGGCCGAGGGTGACGTGCTGCACCTCGGGGTGTTGCCGACCTTCGCGTCGAAGTGGCTTATGCCGCGCATGCCGGAGTTCTACGCCGGCCACCCGGACAATCTGGTGCACATCCATTCACGGATATTCCCCGCCGACCTGTCCCGCGATGCCAGCGACATGACGGCGCTGATCTGCGCCGGCTCGGGCGATTGGCCGGGTTTCGTCGCGCATCGGTTGCTGGCCGAAAAGATGGTCGTGGTCGCCAGCCCGGCGGCCTTGCCCGAGCAGGCCGGGGTGGCGTTGCAGAGCCTGACTCAGCAGGTGCTGCTCAACGTCGTGTCGCGCCCGCATGCCTGGGGCGAGTATTTCGAGAGCATCGGCATGACGCCCGCCGCCACCCTGCGCAACGGGCCGAGCTTCGAGCTGACCGCGCACCTGATTCAGGCCGTGGTGGCAGGCATCGGTATCGGCCTGGTGCCCAGCATTCTGGTCCAGGACGAACTGGACAGCGGCGCGCTGGTTGCCCTGCACGCGCCCACCGACAGCGGCCGCAGCTACTATCTGGCGTATCCGGCGCCGTATCAGCAGTTGCCTGCACTCAAGGCTTTCAGGGAGTGGCTGCTGGATCACTCATTTACTGAAGGCTGACGCGCCAAGAAGCGAGTGGCGCCCCACGCGGGGATGACACTGGTCGGCCCGTATCGCTATTGACGGAGCAATGATGGCACAATGACGCCTTACTCAGACTGCACATTCATCAGTCCAGGCTGTTCATAGCGCCCGCCCCTTCTCGTCGCGGCCCTCGTCATTAGGTGATTCGCGATGACCACTCGTCCACGCAAAGGTCTTTCATTCGTCAAGCGCATGTACATGCCACGGGTCGTAGGGACCGGACTGGGCTTCTTTTGCGTGGCGATCGGCATCTGGCCCCTCGATCCGCCGTGGTGGACCTGGGCGCTGATGTTCCTCCATGCCTTCGCCTGGCCGCATTTGGCATTCCTGATCGGCCGTCGCGCCCGCAAGCCTTTTCGCACCGAGCGCCGCAGTTTGCTGTTCGATGCGTTTGCCGGGGGGGTGTGGGTGGGCGCCATAGGCCTCAATCCGCTGCCGAGCGTGATCATTCTATCGATGATCGCCATGGACAAAGTGGCCGCGGGCGGCTGGAACATGCTGTTTCGCACTTTGCTGATGCAAGCGCTGGGTATCGCCGCGGGGCTATGGTTGTTCGCTCCACCGTTGTTCCCGACCACCAGCCAGCTACAGATGCTCGCCTGCCTGCCGGTGCTCGTGGCGTACCCGATGGCCATCGGCATGATGTACAACCGCGTCACCCGGCAACTGGCTCAGCACAAGCGCATCCTGGCGCGCTTGAGCCAGACCGACAGCCTGACCGGCCTGATCAACCACGGTGCCTGGAAGAACCTGCTGCTGCGCGAGTTTACCCGCGCCCAGGGCGGTGCCCGGCACCACAGCATGGCGTTGATCGATATCGATCATTTCAAGCAGATCAACGATGCCTATGGCCATCTGGTCGGGGACGCGGTCTTGCGGACGGTGAGCAAGACCTTGTCCAGCCATCTGCGCAAGACCGACCTGGTGGGCCGCTATGGCGGCGACGAGTTCTGCGTGATTCTGCCGGATACCACCGCGCCGCAGGCCAGGGACATCCTCGAGCGCTTGCGCCGCGTGGTCAATGAATTCGAATACCCTGGCCTGCCGCAACTGTCCTTGAGCCTGAGCATCGGTATTGCCTCGTATGGCCCGCACCTGGCGGCGCCGGACATGTGGCTGCACGAAGCGGACATGGCCCTCTATGACGCCAAAAGTGCCGGACGCAATACCGTCACCGTGGCCAACGCCGCGTTAGGGCGTGGCACCGCGTCAACGGGGTGAATCCGAGCGGCGCGAGTTGACTGCGAGGGCCTCTTCGCCAACAAGCTCTGCTCCCACTGTGCCGCATCTGAGCCGTACACCCGTGGGAGCAAAGCTTGCTCGCGAAGGGGCCGGTCCAGCTTGCCCAGCACCCTGTAATCTCCCGTAGGCGCAGGGCTCAGGAGCGGTGATCACCGTGGGAACAGCTGAGTCGTACTCCTGTGGGAGCAGGCGGCGACGCGGCCGGTCGCCGCACCTACTCTGTTCAGGCCGACAGATGCTCGTACAGAATGGTCGCGCCCACCAGCATCAGCACCACACCCCCGATGATCTCGGCGCGCTTGCCAACCACGTTACCTAGCACACGGCCCAGCATTACGCCGATGGTCACCATGGTCATGGTCGCCAGGCCGATCGCTGCGGCTGCCACGAAGATATTGACGTCGACGAAGGCCAGACCCACGCCCACTGCCAGTGCATCGATACTGGTGGCGAAGGCGGTCACGGCAAGAATCCAGAACGAATGCTGGTCGGGTTTTTGCTCTTCTTCTTCGTCGTCGTGCTTCACGCCGTTATAGATCATGTGCAGACCGAGAATCACCAGCAGGGTAAAGGCGATCCAATGATCCCATTGCTGCACCCAGCGGGTCGCCGCCTGGCCGACGGCCCAGCCAATCATGGGCGTAATGCCTTCGATCACACCGAATATCAGGCCGGTGCGCAGCGCTTCTGAAAGACGAGGTTTGTGCAGGCTGGAGCCCTTGCCGATGGCCGCCGCAAATGCGTCGGTAGACATGGCCAGTGCCAGCAGAATGAGGGAAATGGGATTCACGGGTTACGTCCAGTCGGGCTATGAGTCAACGACACCTCCACACGCCCGACTTTAGGCATGAAAGTGTCGCTGGTCTCACCAACCGGAACGGTGTTCGCACCACGGCATGCTGCCGAGAATGTTGATACGAACGCTTGCACGTTGCTGTGCAAGCAGGCTACTCCCCAACGAAGGCCGCGATAATAACAGCCTGAAATGAAAAATCCAGCCAAATTTTTTTGGCTGGATCGGGGGCGGCTCGCTAATTGTAACAGTTAGTTACTTGCCACCCGGGCACCGTCGCCGGCACCGACCAGCGCCTGCAAAGAGCCGTCGAACTGCTGCAGGGCATTGACCTGCAACTGGCGCTGCTGGTCGATCTGCGCGGCAATCTGCTCGGCGCTCTTGTCGTGCACCCACACGGCAGACATCTGTTTCATTCCGGCGCCTTGGGCCTTGCCGATGTACTGCAGGTTGGCGTCGTAAAAGGTCGCCACGTAGCGCGCTTCAACCTGGCTGTTGCGCTGAGTCACCAGCTGGCTGTAGGCGTCGAGCATCACCGTAACGTCAGGATGAGCCTGCATCAGCGCATCGAGGTTGTCGTACACGGTGACTTTGGCGAAAGTCTTTTGCAGCGACCCCTGCAGCCAATCGATGGCCAGGCGCGGGTCGGAACTGTTGATGAACGCGTTGCGAATCCGCGTATCGAGCGTGCTGCCGGGCGCGCCCTGCTGGGCCATGGCGTGGTAGCGGGTGAGGTAATCGAGGGTACCGACGGTATTTTCGCTGTAGAGCACGCCCACGGTCTGCGACGACTTGAGGGTCACAGGGCTGTTGGCCACAGGCTGCAGGTGGCAGTTGTCACGACCGGTAGCCCCGGCAGTGGCGACGAATGCTCCAGTCAGTACGGCAACCAGCGTCAACAGCGTAGAAATCCTCATGGCAAGTGTCCTTCACAAGCAGGGTGGTGATGTGGCTATCCTCCTCCTTTTGCGCAAAAACAGTACTTGCAAAAATTGATGGTCACTATCGATTGCATGAATGGTGCGAATGGTTATTAGGTGGGCCAGATTGCAGTGACAGCTGAAACCTTTCACCCGATAAGGTCGTCCATAGCCTTATCCATTCCAGGAGAAACGATCATGTCCGACTTCCATGCCGATGCACTTACCTGGGGCCATGGCCCGCGCGTTTTTGAGGTGTTTCTCGAGCCCACCTGCCCCTTCTCTGTGCGTGCTTTCAACAAACTCGATGCACTGCTGGCGCTGGCCGGTGAAGCGCGCGTGACCGTCAAGATCCGCCTGCAATCGCAGCCATGGCATCTGTATTCCGGGGTTGTCACCCGCGCCGTGCTGGCAGCCTCCACAATGGAAGGTGGCAAACAATCGGCCAAAGCGGTGCTGGCAGCGGTAGCCGCCCATCGCGAGGAGTTCGAGTTCGAGAAACATGCCTTTGGCCCGAACATGGACGCCACGCCCAACGACATCATCGCCCGCCTCGAAGCCTACAGCGGTATCAAACTGGCCGAAGCCTTTGCCCGGCCGGAGCTGGAACAGACGATCAAATGGCAGTGCAAATATGCGCGCCAAAACGGCATCCATGTATCACCGACGTTCATGGTCGACGGGTTGGTACAACCGAATATCGGCAGCGGTGATTCGGTGGAGGACTGGGTCAAGCAGATGCAGCTGCAAGACTGACAACAAGGGCGCCGTCGTGCTGCCTTGCGGCGCCCATTCCTGGAGGGAATACGCGCATGAAAATCCTGCATTGTATTTCCTCTGCGTGATCTCGTAGCGTGTCCTCTCCCCCACAGGAGTGACCGCCATGAAGCCGCTGCAGCTCTATACCGACAACCTGTTTCTCAGTCCCTATGCCATGTCGGTGTTCGTCGCTTTGCATGAAAAAGGCCTCGACTTCGATCTGCTCGAGCTCGACCTCGAAGCCGGTGAACAGCACCGCGCAGGGTTCGCCGAGTTGTCGCGGACCCAACGCGTGCCGACGTTGGTGCACGGCGATTTCGTCCTGGCCGAGTCCTCGGCGATTACCGAATACCTGGAAGAGGCGTTCGCCCAAGTGCCGCTCTACCCTCGCGAGCTCCAGGCACGGGCCACCGCGCGGCAGATCCAGGCGTGGCTACGCAGCGATTTGCTGGTAATCGGCCAGGAGCGATCCACCTTGGTGGTCTTTTGCGGGCAACATTACGGGCCGCTGTCGGCGCGGGCGCAGGTCGCCGTCAGCAAGTTGCTCGAGGCGGCGCAGGCATGGCTGGCTGATGGCCGCGAGTACCTGTTCGGCGAGTGGTCGATCGTCGATGTCGACCTGGCGCTGATGCTCAACCGCCTGATCCTCAATGGCGACACGGTACCCGCTGCATTGCAGGCCTATGCGCAACGGCAATGGCAGCGCCCCAGTGTGGTGAAGTGGCTCGAGTTGCCACGGGCTGCGCTGTAATCAGGTATGGGCCTGCACCACCCATTTCACCCTGGCCAGCGCCTCGCGTAGCGTCTGCAGACTCACCGAGCCCAGCGCCAGGCGCAGCGCATGGGGCACCGGCGCACCGATTGCGAAGGGCTCGGCAGTCGACACAGAAATCTGCTCGCGCATCAGCGCCATGGCGATCTGATCGGCGCGGGCATCTTCGGCCAAGGGCAACCACAAGAAGTACGACGCGCGATGACTGTGCCACGACAACCCGGCCAGCGCCTGCGCAGCGACGGTCTGCCGAGCGCGGGCGTCAGCACGTTTTTGCACCTCCAGGGCGGCGACGGTACCGTCTTCGAGCCACCCTGTGGCAATGGCGGTCAACACACCTGCGGTGTTCCAGGCCGTCGCGCGGATACTGCGCTCGAGTGCCGGAACCAACGCAGCCGGTGCAGCGATGAAACCGACGCGCAAACCGGTCGCGACACTTTTCGACAAGCCCGAGACATACACCGTGCGCTCGGGCGCCAGGGCCGCCAAGGGCGCTGGCGGGTTGTCCGCCAAAAACGCATAGGCCGCGTCCTCGACGATCTGCACGCCATACAGACGCGCGATGGCCACCAACCGCACACGTTGCTCGGCAGGCATCACCCAGCCCAATGGATTGTGCAGGGTCGGCATGCTGTACACCGCACGCACCGGTCGACGCCGGCAAAGCGCCTCGAAGGCGTCGAGGTCCGGCCCTGTGGCAGTGACGGGGATCGCCACCAGTTCCAGGCGCAGGGCTTCGGCCAGCACCTTGAACCCCGGATAACTCAACGCATCCGCCGCAACCACGTCACCGGGCTGCAACAGCGCCATCAGCGCTACCGCCAGGCCATGCTGCGCACCATTGACGATCAACACCTGCTCGGCGGGCACTTGCACGCCGCGCTCGATCAAGTGCCGCGCCACCGCTGCGCGCTCGTGCAGGCGACCGCCGTGGGGGTGGTAGCGTAACAGCGATTCAAGGTCCCCGGACAACGCCAACTGCCGCAATGCCGCGCGCAACATCTCGGCCTGTCCTGGCAGCGACGGGTAGTTGAAATTCAGGTCGATCATGCCAGCGGCCACGTCCTGTTGATCGATCCCCAACCCGCGCGGCAACGCGATCTCCCGGACGAACATCCCTCGCCCCGCCTCACCACTGACCAGGCCCATGGCTTCGAGCTCGGCATACACGCGGCTGGCGGTGACCAACGCCATCCCTTCGCGAGCCGCCAGGTCCCTGTGGGTGGGCAGGCGCGTACCCGGCGGCAGAGCGCCGTTACGAATGTCGACGGCCAAGCTATCGACAAGAGTCTTGTAACGCGGGGGTGGCATCGGTAACTGTATCCATGACAATTTTTTGATTGTCCTGATACTCGCTCCTAGGATGGGCGCCTGACAACCCCTGCGACCGAAGTGAGCGCCATGGAAAAGACCTCTCGACTGCACGAACCGGCCTTGAGCCACAGTACCCGCGGATGGATCAACGGCTTGATCGGCGTGGTGATCTTCAGCGGCTCGCTGCCCGCAACGCGGCTGGCGGTCACCGCGTTCGATCCCTTGTTTCTGACTGCGGCGCGGGCGACCCTCGCGGCTTTGTTGGCCGTGATCCTGCTGTGGCTGTTCAAACCTCAGCGTCCGGCACTCGCGCAATTGGCCGCATTGATCGTGGTGGCGGCAGGCGTGGTACTGGGGTTTCCGCTGCTGACGGCGCTGGCCTTGCAGCACGTGACCGCAGCCCATTCGATCGTGTTCCTGGGGCTGCTGCCATTGGCGACCGCCATTTTTGCGGTGTTGCGCGGCGGCGAACGGCCACGGCGAGCGTTCTGGATTTTTTCATTGTTCGGCAGTGCGCTAGTGGTCGGTTTTGCGTTGAGCCAAGGCCTGACGGCAGCACCCAAAGGTGATCTGCTGATGCTGCTGGCCATCGTCGTCTGCGGCCTGGGTTACGCCGAAGGTGCGAAGCTGTCGAGAACCCTGGGCGGTTGGCAGGTGATTTGCTGGGCACTGGTGCTGGCACTGCCGGTGATGGCGACTTTGACGGCCGTGCTGATGCCCGCTTCTTTTGTGGCGATCAGCCCCAGTGCCTGGTGGTGCCTGGCCTATGTGTCGCTGTTCAGCATGCTGATCGGCTTCGTGTTCTGGTACCGGGGGCTGGCCCAGGGCGGTATCGCCGCGGTGGGGCAATTACAGCTGTTGCAACCGTTTTTCGGCCTGGCGCTGGCGGCGGGATTGCTGCATGAACAGGTGAGCGCCGGGATGGTCGGGGTGACAGTGGCGGTGATCGTCTGTGTGGCCGGGGCCAGACGGTTTTCGCGCTAGCGAGTGAGTAAACAGTTGGCCCTTGGCGGGCAAGCCTTGCTCCCACGGCGCCAACTACAGCTGCCTCTCGATCGCCGCCTTGTCGACGATCGACCACACCTGCCAGATCTTCCCTTCGCGATACTCGTAAAAAACGTTCTCCGTGAAATACAACCGCTTGCCGTTCACCGCCAAGCCGAGAAACTCGCCCTTGGGTGAGCAATCAAACTCCAGCCGGGCGGCGATGTGGGGTGGATCGCACATCAGCAGGCCGATGTTGAACTGCAGGTCCGGGATGTCGGAAAAGTCCTTTTCGAGCATCTGCCGGTAGCCAGCCACGCCCAGCGGCCGGCCGTTGTGATGTACGTCCGGGTCGACGAATTCGCCAAGATGGCCCCAGTCCTGCTGGTTCAGGCAGGCGATGTAACCGTGATAGTGATCGACTAGAACGTGCTTGAGCATTTGGGGATTCCGTCTGCAGAGGTGTGGCAGGCTTTGGCGCTATCGCAACAACGGTAGGTGCGCAAAAGGGCCCGGCGCGGGTGCCCGTCGCGGGTGTGATCGTTGGACGCTGGATGATGGCTAACCGTTCACCAGCAGATGCAGCCCGAGCGCGCCCATCCCGACAAAAAATATCCTCCGAAACCACAACCCATTGATGCGGCCGCGCAGCCATTGCCCCGCCAGCATGCCCAGCAGTGCTGGCGCCACCGCCAGTACCGACGCCCCCAACTCGGCGGTGCCCAACTGCCGATGCCACAACAGGCCACCCGCCAGCGCCAGGGTCGATACGGTAAACGATAGACCTAGCGCTTGCACCAACTCGTCACGACTCAACCCCAATGCACCGAGGTACGGCACGGCAGGAATCACGAACACACCAGTCCCTGCCGATATCGCCCCGGTCAGCAACCCACATAACGGCCCCACCCCTACCTCCCAGCGCCGAGCGATGCGCAGGGCCGGCGCCGCGAGTCCTGCCAGTGCGTAAATCAGCAACGCTGCGCCAAGGGCTCGCGCCATCCCCGTACCGCTGCCGAGCCCGAACCACAGCGTGCCAAGTACCGTACCCAGTACAATCCCCAATTGCATGGGCCACAGGCGCAACCCTACGCTGCGAAAATGCCCGCCGAAGGCCACCTGCCAGATATTGGTCAATGTCGCCGGCACGATCAACAAGGCGGCAGCCTGCACCGGAGCCATAGCCAAACCCAGCAGCCCCATGGAGACGGTAGGCAAGCCCAGGCCAATTACTCCTTTCACCGTGCCTGCGGCGAAGAACGTCGCCAATACCATCAAGGTGAGGGCCAGCCCGAGCTGTTGATAGAACGCGAGGATGTCTGTCATGGCGCTATCCTGCCCGTTCCCGGCACGGCTGAACATCTGCCATATACTGAGTCAGCCTCTTGTCTGGACAGAGCCATGCACTTCGACCTGATTGACCTGCGCTTGTTCATCAACACGCTGGAAGCCGCCAATATCACCGCCGGTGCTGAACGAAGCCACTTGTCCCTGGCAGCGGCCAGCGCGCGGATTCGAGCCATGGAAGCTTCGCTGGGTACGCCGTTGCTCAACCGCACTCGGCGCGGCGTCAACCCGACCCCGGCGGGTTTGGCGCTGGGCCAGCACGCACGGCACGTACTGCAACAGGTCGACCATCTACAGTTCGACCTCGCCCAATTCGCCCAAGGCAGCCAAGGCCAGGTTCGCCTGTTGTGCAACACCGCCGCGCTGACCGAGTACTTGCCGGAACTGCTGGCGGGATTTCTTCAACGCTTCAGCGGCGTCGACCTTGATGTTCAGGAGCGCCCGAGCCTGCAAAGCGTGCAGGATCTGCGCGATGGCAGGGCCGACCTGGCGATTCTTTCCGACGCGGTCGATACCAGCGGACTACAGACGCTGGCGTTTCGCGACGACCCGCTGGTGCTGATCATGCCCCGTCACCATCCTTTGACCCAGACGCCAAGTCCTGACTTCATTGCCAGCCTCGACCATCGCCACGTCTGCCTCGGCGCCCAAAGCGCCCTGGCGCTGCATCTGGACGAGCAAGCCCGACGCAGCGCTCGACGTTTGGCCGTACGGGTGCGAGCCGAGGGTTTCGACGGTTTGATTCGCATGGTCGCCCATGGCGCAGGGGTCGGCGTAGTGCCCCGCGCGGCGGCCGAGCGCTGCCACGGGCATCTGGATTTCATCATCGAGCCGCTGAGCGAACCGTGGGCCGCGCGCAAGCTTGTGCTTTGCGCTACAGACTTCGCCAGCTTGCCGGGGTATGCCAGGGGGCTCGTTGAATTGCTGCAACAATAGTGAAACGTGGGTGATCTGCTACCCCAGCCCATGCGCATGGACGAAACACAATTTGTTGCCCTCCGGATCGCGGCAATAGGCGCCGTAATAATCCGCGGCATAGTGCGGCCGCAATCCTGGGCCGCCCTCGTCCGTCGCGCCCATGGCCATTGCCGTTTCCCACGCCTTGCGCACCTGCTCCTGAGAGCACGCGGCGAAGCTCACCTGCGTGCCATTGCCGGCCGAGGCTGGCAGACCGTTGAAGGGCAACTGCACGTAGAACTGCGGCCAGGGTTTGCCAGGCGCGTGCCACCCGGCGCCTGGCGGCCCGCTGTCGTCTTCGTCCGGCATTCGGACCAGCCCCAGGTGCGGCAGAACCGCCGCATAAAACGCGATCATGGCGCCCAGGTCGCGTGCACCGAGCTGAATGTGGCTGAACATGGTATCTCCCGATGCTGAATGACCAGCAGTCTAGACGGTTGCCGGATCATCCCAAGTGCAAGCGAATGGCATCGCCAACGATCTTCGCCAGGCGCTCCAGGCGGCATGGTGTGGGCTATGCGGAACTGGCCACCCAAGCCGGCGCCGAACGCTCCGGCACGGCTCTGGCGATGGGCAACACGGGAGTGTTTCTGGTGCTGTTCGGCACACCGATCGTGGCATCTGCGCTGGTGGCGCATTGGGGCTGGGGGACGTTGTGGCTGGGGTGTGCAGTGTGCGGGGTAGCGGCGGCGGGGTTGTTTCCTCGGGTGGTGCGCAGCGCCAGCCCTTCGAGCGCATCGATACCGGAACCGCAAGTCGTGGGTCGCTGACGGCAGCGACAAGCTTGCGAAATGCCTGAACGGCCGCAGCAGGCCTGTACACTGAGCGCCCTACGCCTCATCCACCCTATCGAACGAATAACAATTTTTGCCCGCGCTCTTGGCCTTGTACATCGCGTGATCGGCATGCTGCATCAAGGTGCCGATGTCATCACCGTCGCGTGGGAACAGGCTGACGCCCATGCTGGCATGGATGTTCACGCTGTGGCCACCGATCAGCAACGGCAACTGCAGGCAAAGGTGCAGGCGCTGCAACAGGGTGACGATCTTCTGCGGGTCCTGGACGTTCTCGAAGAAGATCACGAATTCATCGCCGCCCAGGCGCGCCACGTTGTCGACGCCATCGCTGGCCGAGGTCAGCAGCCGCGCCACCGCCACCAGTACCTGATCGCCGAAGGCGTGGCCGTACTGATCGTTCAACTGCTTGAAATGATCCAGATCGACGAACAGCAGGGCCATTTTCTGGCCGTTGCGCCGTGCCGCCAACAGCGCTTGGTCGAGCAGCTCGAAGCAGCGTCGGCGATTGGGCAGATGGGTCAACGGATCGTGGCGGGCCAAATGTTCAAAAGCAGCGCGGCTGCGGGTGAGGTCTTCAAGCTGACTGAGGATTTCCTGCTTCATGGCCAGGAAACTGCGCGCCAACACCCCTAGCTCATCCTGCCGCGGCGCCAGGGTGCTGATCTTGCGCTCGCGAGAAAACAGCTCGACGGCGTCAGTCATCTTGCGCAGCGGGCGGATCAACGCGCGCGAGACGATAAACGCTACCAGCAACGCCAGCAGGCTGAAGAACAGCGCGATGCGGGCGATAGCGGTGCCGGCCCGTGAGGCCTGCGCCAGCACGTGGGCCTGGGGCTGGCCGAGGCCCAGCACCACGAATGGCTCGGAGTTGCGGGTGTCGTTGGACAGCCGCACAAAGGCGGCCACCAGACGATCCTCGCGAGGCTGCTCGACGCTGCGGCTGATCAGGCTATGGGCACTGGTGTCGCCCAGCAGCGTGCTCACGTCGGGAAACTCGTCCTGCAAAAACAGGCGCCGCCCCAGATCGAACCCGAACGTGCGGCGATGATCCGGATGCACCAGCAGGTCGCCCCAACGATTGGCCAGATAGACCTGATACTCGCTTGGCAGGTCGCTTTGCAGCTGGGTGAACAACTGGTCGAGGTCGACGTTGATCACCACCAGAGCGAAGATCTTGCCGTCCGCGTCTGCTACCGGCGTGCTGACATGCAGCGTCGGCTTGTCCAGCCCGGAATGCGCGCCCTGCTCGTGATTGATCACGATCGGCGAGATGCGCACCTCGCCTGGCTTCAGGCGCAGCGCCTCGAACACGTAGGAATAGTGGGCTTTTTCCTGCAGATCGGCGCCCTCGACCCGGACGATTCGCTGGCCGTCACGGTCCTCTCGCACCCATTCCAGGCCATGGTCGGTGGCGCTGATCAAGCGGATCTGCATGTAGTCCGGATGCGCGAGCAGCATCGCCCGGAACGACGCCGCCAGATCATCCTGCACGGTCGCACGCTGGCGCGGATCGCCGAGACTGCTCAGGCTCGCCAGGTGCGGGCCATTGCTCAACACCGTGGCGTCCAGCGAAATGTTGCGCAAGCTGCTGTGCAGGTTGCGCCCCAGCACCTGCGCCGAGGTCAGCAGATCGCGCTCGGCGGCCTGCAGCATCACTTCTCGTGAGTTGTTGTAGATCGAATAGCCGGCGAGCACCGTCGGCAGCACTCCGAAGACCGCCATCAGGCAGCCGAGCTTGAACGCGATACCGAACTTCATCGCACCTCCAGCAGCGGCGGTCGCTCACCGGAGACGATGCGCTGCCAGAGCGCGGCACGGCGCGCGTCGTCTTCGACCGGGCGCAGCCATATCAGGTGAACGGAGGTACTGGCGCCGTCCGGGTCCTGCAAGGTGTTGGCCAGCCCCTGGCGCTCGCTGAGCAAACGGCTGACCTGCGGCTCGAGCATGTAGTTGATCCACAGGCTCGCCAACGCCGGATCCTGTGCACCACGGCTGATGGCCCAACAGTCGAGCCAGGCCAGCGCGCCTTCGCGGGGGATGACGTAGCCGACATCCGCACCCGCATCTTGCAGCTGTTTGAGCTGCTGGCGGCCATAGTTGGCGAAGAGCAACGCCGCCTTATGGCTGCGAAACAACTCGGCGGCCTCCTCTGGCAGCGTGTAGAACGTCAGCACGTTGCGACGCAGCGCAATCAGGCGCTCGGACACCTTGGGGAAGTCCTCGGGCTTGATCTGGAACGGATCGCCGCCCAGCGACAGACTGGCCAGGGAAAAATTATGATTGCTGGTGTTGAACGCCAGGACCCGGCCCTGGAATTGCGGGTCCCACATGGCGTTGATGGAGTCCGGCGGCTGACTGAACTGCTTGCGATCGTAGATCAGGCCCATGTCCGACCACACATACGGCACCGCGTACAGCTTGCCGTTGACGCGGATATCGGGAATGCGTGAGTAGTCGCGAAACCGCGGCAGTTGCTGAGCGGTATTACTCACGCGCGAGGGCGTCAGCGGCTGCAGCAGGCCCTGATCGGCATAGTTGTGGATTTCCGCGGTATTGGCCGCGATCACATCGAAGTTGGCGCCTTTGTTCTCGCCGATCTTGCTGCGCAAGGCCTCGTCGCTGCCCACCAGGGTGATCTCGACCTTGACCTTGTAGCGCTTCTCGAAGGTCTGCACCACATCACTGTCGGCATATCCCGGCCACGTCAGGACCCGCAGCGTGCGCGGCTCTTCGGCCAGCGCCTGGGCAGCGGTCAGGAACACCAATAGGGCCAACCAGAGGGGACGCAAGTAGGGCATGGGCGGAGCTCGGGCATGCGATGGCGCCGAGTATACAGATGGCAATGTGCCGCTGCTCATTATCGTGATTTGGAGGTGGACCTTTGGTCGGATGGTCGGCTCCTCCCAGCACTTTACTCAAGCCCGACTTTTCAGGGAGCGTACGCCACCGTGACCGCCCCTTTGACGCGCCATTGGTGGGCTTCCTTGAGAAAATGCGCCGGACCACCCCGTCCGCTAGCTCCTGAAGCGCCCTGCTCTATAGAGAGAAACTGCCCGAAAACCCGCTGGGAAAGGTCCCAAGCGTAAGCAGTGCAAATGAGAAGAAATCTTAGATACCAGCTGCCGCCCGCCTACGCTTCGCACGGCTGGCCGAGGGTATAGCCTCTGGTGCTGAGCCTTCATGGCTGCCGATTCCGGCCAATTCAAAATCCAATCAGGCCTGCGGCCTCTACCCCGCCGCGCTGACCATCGCCCGCAACAACACCGCACACCCGGCGCCTAAATCCTCCGGGGTGGCGTTTTCGATTTCGTTATGGCTGATGCCTCCCTCGCAGGGCACGAAGATCATCCCGGCCGGGCCCAGTTCGGCGATGAAGATCGCATCGTGGCCGGCGCCGCTGACGATATCCATATGGCTCAAACCCAGTTGCGCGGCAGCGTCACGCACCGCATCGACGCACTCGGGGGCGAAGTCCAGCGGCGGGAAGTCGGCGGTGGGCGTCAGCACACAGGTCAAGCCATTCTGTGCGCAGGTTTCATCGATGGCCTGTCGCAACTCATCGACCATCGCCTGCAGCTTGTCGCTGTGCAGATGACGAAAATCAATGGTCATCTTCACCTCGCCGGGGATCACATTACGCGAGCCAGGGTGCAGGTTCAGGCAGCCAACGGTGCCGCAGGCATGAGGCTGACTGGCGTTGGCGATGCGGTTGACCGCAGTGACCACATGGGCGGCGCCGACCAGGGCGTCCTTGCGCAGCGACATCGGCGTCGGGCCGGCGTGGGCCTCGACGCCGCTCAGGGTCAGGTCGAACCATTTCTGCCCCAGGCAGCCCATGACCACACCGATGGTCTTGCGCTGGTCTTCGAGGATCGGGCCCTGCTCGATATGCGCTTCAAAGTAGGCGCCCACTGCATGGCCCAAAACCGGCCGCGGGCCGGCATAGCCGATGCGCTGCAGCTCATCGCCGACGCCCAGCCCTTGCTCGTCGCGCTTGGCGAGGGTCTCGGCGAGGTCGAATTTACCGGCGAAGACGCCCGAGCCCATCATGCACGGCGGGAAGCGCGAACCCTCTTCGTTGGTCCAGACCACCACTTCGATCGGCGCAGCGGTGTCGAGATCGAGGTCGTTGAGGGTGCGGATCACTTCCAGCCCAGCGAGCACACCAAAGCAGCCATCGAACTTGCCCCCGGTGGGTTGCGTGTCAATGTGGCTGCCGGTCATCACCGGTGCGCGTTGCGGGTCACTGCCGGGGCGGCGCGCGAAGATATTGCCGATGGCATCGACGCTGACCTCGCAGCCGGCTTCAGTGCACCACTGCACGAACAGGTCACGGGCCTGACGATCGAGATCGGTCAGGGCCAGACGGCACACGCCGCCCTTGACCGTAGCGCCGAGCTGGGCGAGGTCCATCAGGGACTGCCACAGGCGCTGGGTGTTGATCAGGGGGGCGCTGGTATTGAAGGGGCTGGTGGCGGTGGACAGGTTATTCATGATGGTTCTCCAATGACAGGTGTGCAGTCGTCGCCGGCCTCTTCGCGGGCAAGCCTTGCTCCCACAGTGCAAACGGATCCAGCGTTGCACCGGTGGGAGCAAGGCTTGCCCGCAAAGGCGCCCGCATGGTCACCTCAAATTCCAGCGATACGCACCGCCAGCTTGACCAAACTCAGATCACTCCCCCGCGGCCCCATCAGCGAGATCCCCAGCGGCGCGCCGTCCTTGTTGACCAGCGGCATGTTCAACTGCGGCATGCGGCACAGCACGGCGATGGCCAGCAAGTGGTGAGAGATCTGCCGGGTTTCTTCGATCTCTTCATCCTTGGCGCTCAGCAGCGGCGCGATGTCTGGCACGGTCGGCATCACCAACACCCGATTGCCCAGCAGCGCGTCCCAGCGCGCCGCGAAGGTTTCACGGAACGCACAGGCACCGTCGTACTGCTCATCGGTCACTGCCTTGGACCAGGCGAAACGTGCGGCCACGTCAGGCCCGAGGGCCAGGCCGTTGCGCTCGATGAACTCGCCTTGCGCCTCCCAGGCCTCACGTCCCTGGATATAGCGGAACGCCCAGTAGGCTTCTTTCAGGGACGGTAGTTCGCCGTCGAGTGTTTGCAGCGGGCCACCCACGGCACTGATCTGCGCCAATGCCGGGGCCAAGGCATCGATGGAAGCCGCCGGTAGCATCCCGAACAATTCGTCACTGCTCAACAGCTGCGGTTGCGCAGGCAGAGGTGCCGAGTCCTCGCCCAGCAGGCACTCGCCCACCAATCCGAAAAGCTTGGCATCGCGGGTGAAAAACCCGGCGGTGTCCATGCTCTCGCACAGCGCCTGAGTGTTTGCCAGCGAGATGCGCCCATGACTCGGGCGCAGGCCGAACAGCCCGCAGTAGCTCGCCGGCGTGCGCACCGAGCCGCCGGTGTCGCTGCCTATGGCAAAGTCGCACAAGCCGTTGGACACCGCCGAGGCCGAGCCCGACGACGATCCGCCGGGAATTCGATCATGGGCGGCGCCATTGCGCGGCGTGCCGTAGTGAGCGTTCTTGCCGCTCATGGAGAACGCCATTTCGTTGGTGTGGGCCTTGCCGATCAGTTCGGCGCCGGCATCGAGCAGGCGCTGGATGGTCGGCGCGGTCTGCGTCTTGATCCCGGACATGGCCAGCACGTGAGGATTGCCGCCGCCCGTGGGGTAGCCGGCCACGTCGAACAGGTCCTTGGCAGCAAAGGTATACCCGGCCAACGGACCGCTGGCCGCGTGGGGCACGGCGACGACGGGATAGGGCATGAAGGCAAAGGCGGAATCGGTCATGACAAGGACTCGCAAAGGGGTTGAACAGGCACCGGCTGCCAGTGGTGGCAGCTCACGCGGTGGTCGGCGATAACGGTTTCGATGGCAGGCACGGTGCTGCGGCATACATCGGTGGCCTGCGGGCAACGCGGGGCAAAGGTGCAGCCGGCCGGCAGATTGGCAAGGTCAGGGGGCGCGCCGGGGATGCTGATCATGCGCTCGCCCTTGCGCAGGCCGTCCTTGGGCCGGGTGCCCAGCAGCACCTGGGTATAGGGGTGCCGCGGGTTATCGAGCAACTCGGCCAGCCTGGCCTGTTCGACGATGCGCCCGCCGTACATCACGGCCACGCGGTCGGCCACCTCAACAGCGGCGCCGATGTCGTGAGTCACGAAAATGATCGACAGCCCCAACGCTTGCTGCAGTTCGCGCAGCAGGATCAGAATCTGGATCTGCACCGTGGCGTCCAGCGCCGTGGTCGGCTCGTCCGCCAACAGAATCTGCGGCTGACAGGCCAGCGCCAAGGCGATCATCGCGCGCTGGCGCATGCCCCCGGACATCTCGTGCGGGTAGGCGTCCAGGCGTTGTTCCGGGCTGGGAATGCGCACCCGCCGCAGCGCCGCCAGCGCCTGGCTGCGCGCCTCGGCCTTGGACAATGGCAGATGGCGGCGCAATGCCTCGATGATCTGCTGGCCGATGGTGTAGACCGGGTCCAGCGCCAGCAGCGGCTCCTGGAAAATCATCGCCGCCACCGGGCCGCGCAGGGCCTGCAACTGGCTGCGGGATAACGCCATAAGGTCCCGGCCGGCGATCTCGATCTGCCCTTCGATGCGCGTCGAGCGCTCGGAATGCAAACGCATCAAGGCGCGCAAGGTGACGCTCTTGCCCGAGCCGGATTCGCCAATCAGCGCCAGCACTTCGCCTTTGGCGACCTCCAGGCTGACGCCATTGACGGCCGACAAGGTCTGCCCCCCGCGCTTGAACCGCACCTTGAGGTCGCGCACGGCGACCATGGGTTGTTCGCTCATGCCAAGGCTCCTGTAAAGATCAACTCGGCCGTCGGGCTCTGGCTGTGCCCTGCCCCCGGCTGCACCATCAGGCACGCGGCGTAATGGCTGTCGCTGGTAACCGCCAGGGTCGGCGCGGTGTGCCCGCAGATCGCTTCGGCGTGCGGGCAACGGGTATGAAAACGACAGCCCGAAGGTGGGTCGATCGGGCTGGGTGGATCGCCCGAGAGCGGCGACACCAAGGTGCGCTGGTTCGGGTCCATGGACGGCATCGAAGTCAGCAACGCCTGGGTGTAAGGATGCTGCGCCGCCGAAAACAGCGACTCGGCGGGCCCGACTTCGACGATTTCCCCCAGGTACATGACCATGATCCGATCCGACAGATAACGCACCACGTGCAGGTCGTGGCTGATGAACACGTAGGTCAGTTGCAGACTGTCCTTGAGGTCCTGAAGCAGGTTAAGCACTTGCGCTTCGACGGACTTGTCGAGAGCCGAGACCGCTTCATCAAGGATCACCAGCCGTGGGTTCACCGCCAGGGCGCGGGCGATATTGACCCGCTGGCGCTGACCACCCGACAGCTCGTGGGCGTAGCGGCCAGCGAAGCGCCCCGGCTCCAGGCCCACACGGTCGAGCAAGTCGCGCGCCCGCTCCAGGGATTCGCGGCGGCTGACGCCATGCACCGAAGGCCCGAAGGCCACCGATTGCTCCATGGTCATGCGCGGATTGAGCGACGAGTAGCTGTCCTGAAAGACCATCTGCACCTGCCGCCGATAATCACGCAGCGGCAGTTGATGACCGCCCACCGGCATGGCATCGAACACCAGCTCGCCGCTGTCGTGGGCGATCAACTGCATCAACAGCCGCGCGGTGGTGGACTTGCCGCAACCGGACTCGCCGACCACGCCGAGGGTCTCGCCCTTGTGCACCACGAAATCGATGCCATCGACAGCGCGCACCACATTCTTTTTGCCTAACCCACCTTTCACCAGGCTCTTTGTTATAGAGAAATGCTTGACCAGTTTCTCCACCTTCAACAGGGGTTGCGCCGGACCGCCAATATCACGTTGCTTCATGCTCAGCTCCTGATCGCCATGGCCGCCCGCAAGCGGTCGGCGAGCACGTTGAATGAGATCGAGGTGATGAAGATCATCGCCCCCGGCAGCGCCGACACCAGCGGCTGGGTGTAGATCGCGGTGCGCAGCGTGTTGAGCATCAAGCCCCACTCCGGCTCTGGCGGGGTCACGCCAAGGCCGAGGAACGACAGGCCGGACGCGAGGATCATCGACACCGAAATCAACCCGGTGGTGAACACGAAGATCGGCCCCAGCACGTTGCCCAGCACCTGAGTACGGATGATGGTGAAGGCGCCCGCCCCCGAGGCCCGCGCCGCTTCGATGTAATCGCGGTTGCGCACCTGGGTGGTAACGCTCTCGGCGATCCGCGCCACTTGCGGCACGAACACCAGGGTCAGGGAGATCAGCGCATTGTTGACCCCTGCCCCCAGGGCACCGGAAAAGGCGATGGCCAGCAGCACCGACGGGAACGCGTAGAACACGTCTACGGTGCGCATGATCAGGCTGTTCAGCCAGCCACCGAAGTAGCCGGCGATCACCCCGATGGCGCCGCCGATAAAGAACGCGAAGATCACCGGGGTGATGCCCATGAACAGCGACAGCCGCGCGCCCAGCATCAGGCGCGAGAGCAAGTCCCGGCCCAGCTCGTCGGTGCCCAGCGGGAAGCCTGGCGTGCCGATCGGCTTGAGGCGTTTGAACATCGAGGTGGTGAACGGATCACCCGGCACTATCCACGGGCCCAATACCGCCAGCACCAGCAACGCCAGGATCACCAGGGCCACCGCCAGGGCAACCGGGTCGCGGCGCACGCGCCCGAACACTTCACGCCAGTAGCCTGGCGAACTCTCGACTGCTGCGATGACCGGCGCGGCCGGTCGTACCATCGACAGGTTCATGCTCAGCCCCTCTTGATACGTGGATCGAGCAGCGTCTGCAGGATGTCGACCAGCAGATTGAGCGCGACGAAAAACAAGGCCAGCACCCAGATCGTGCCCTGCAGCAACGGCAGGTCACGCTGGAAGATCGCCGAGTTGAGCAGCAGCCCGGTGCCGGGCCAGGCGAATACGGTCTCGACCAGGATCGAACCGCCCATGAGGTAGCCGATCTGCAGGCCCATGACCGCCATGGCGGTGGGCGCGGCGTTCTTCACCACATGCAGGAACAGCCCCCATTCGCCAAGGCCCTTGGCGCGCAGGCCGATGATGAATTCCTGGGAGAGGATCTCCGCCACCTGGGCGCGCACGGTGCGGGCGATGATGCCGGTGGGGATCACCGACAAGGTGATCGCCGGCAGGATCATGAACTGCAGGTGCGCCCAGTCCCATGCCCAGGCCGATTGCCCCATGGGGCCGCCACCGGTGGCGGGCAGCCAGCCCAGTTGGGAGGAGAACACGATGACCATCAGCATGCCCAGCCAGTAGTGCGGCACGCTGACGCCGATGGCCGAGAACGCCGAGGCGATCTTGTCCAGCCAGCTGTCCTGAAAGTACCCGCCGACAAAGCCGAACAGGCTGCCGAGGACGAAGCCGAGCAGGGTTGCCAGCACCGCCAGGCGCAAGGAGTAGCTGACGGCGTTGAGTACTTCGCTGGCGACCGGCCGGCCACTGGCGATGGACATGCCCAGGTCGCCATGCAGCGCGTGCCAGATCCACAGGCCGAATTGCACGGGCAAGGGTTTATCGAAGCCATAAGCCGTTACCAGTTGTTGGCGCAGGGCCTCGGAGGCATCCGGCGGCATCACCGACACCAGCGGGTCGCCGGGGGCCATGTGCACGAGCATGAAACACACCAGCGCCACGCCCAGCAGGATCGGGGTCGCCAGCAGCACGCGGCGAAAGATATAGGCAAGCATGGGCTTTCCTCTTGGGGTCGTTCACGGTTTTGCGGTGGCCTGGCGGGCCTCTTCGCGGGCAAGCCTTGCTCCCACAGAGCGAACAGTTCCAATGTCGTACATTTGTGGGAGCAAGGTTTGCCCGCGAAAGGGCCCTAAAGAGCCCCCCTCCTCCAGCAGGCTTCTCTAGTCCTGCTTGGACACCAGCGTCAGATCGATAAACCAGCTCTGCGGCTGCACCACACCGGTGACTTTCGGCGAGATGGCTCGCGGACCGACGTCGTGAGCGACGAACAGAAACGGCACTTCATCGACGATCGCCGCGTGCAATTTGCCGGAGGCCTCATCCAATGCCTTCGGATCGAAGGAATTGCGCACCTGGGTGATCAGCTTCTCGACCTGCGGCGAGGCGAAGTAGCCCCAGTTGTTGGAGACCGGCGGGAAAGCCTTCTCGCTGGAGAAGCGCACCATGCCGAAGTACGGGTCCATGACCGCCGCGCTGACGTTGATCGCGTTGGCGCCCTGGGCCGCAGGGTCCTTGGCGCCCAGGCGCCAGCCGCTGAACAGGGTGTTCCATTCGGTGACGGCGATGTCGACGTCGAAATAGCAGCTCTTGAGGCTTTGTTGGATGTATTCGTTCATCGGCAACGGCTGCATTTGCCCGGAGCCGGACGCCGAGGTCAGGACCTTGACCTTGACTGGATGGTCCTTGCTGAAGCCCGCATCGGCCATGAGTTTTTGCGCTGCCGCCTGGTCATAGTGGATCTTGAATTCAGGGTTGCCGTACCACGGCGAATCCTTCTCGTAGATGCCCGTGGCCTCCTGCATGTAGCCGCCCAGATAGGCTTTCAGCTCGCTGCGATCCAGGCACAGGTTGGCGGCCTGGCGCACGCGCTTGTCCAGCCATGGCGACCCGGGGGCGAAGGAGAACTGCCAAGGCCACAGGTGCGGCTGGCCGTTGGCGTAGATCTTGAAGCCCTTGCTTTTGATCTGGTCCATGGCATCGGGGGCCGGCGCTTCGATCCAGTCGACCTGGCCGGACAGCAACGCGGCGGTGCGAGCGTTGGCCTCAGGCAGCGGGATCAGTACCACGTGGTCGACCCGAGGGATGCGTTTCGGGTCCCAGTAGCCGGGGTTCTTGTCCAGCACCAGCTCCTGGCGCGGCACCATGCGGTCCATCTTGAACGGGCCGGTGCCCACCGAGTGGGCGGCGAAGGCAGTCCAGGCGAGCTTCGAGCGTTCGGCCGGATCGGTGGTGGTCGCCGGCACGGCGTCGAAGTCCTTCTGCCAGGCGGTCGGCGAGGCCATGAACAGGTTGGTGAGGTTGTAAGGCAGCACCGCATCCGGTTCGCTGGTGGTCAGCTCGACCGTGAGATCGTCGATCTTGTGCGCGCTGCGCAAGGTCGGCATGCGCGAGACGGTCATACCGATCTGCCCCGGTGCATATTGCGCGGCTTGCTTGTCGAGCACCTTGTTGACGTTCCACACCACCGCATCGGCGTTGAACGCGGAGCCGTCATGGAACTTCACTCCTGGGCGCAGCTTGAAGATCCACTTGGTGTGGTCGTCGGGCTTGACCGCCCATTCGGTGGCGAGGCCCGGCACCAGCGTGCTGGGTTTTTCGCCTTGGGAAAGGTCCCACTCCACCAGGGAGTCGAACATCGTGATACCGGTAAAACGATTGCCCTCGTAGCCTTGATCCGGCTGGCCGTAGGTCAATGGGATATCCGCCGCGGTCATGGCGATACGCAGAGTGCTTTCGGCCATCGCGGCCAATGGCGACAAGGCGCCGATGGCGATCGAGCAGGCCAGTGCCAGGCGGGTGAAGCGGCGTGCGCGAGTTGCTGAAGCGTGCGTCATGGCGTATGTCCCATCAGTCAGGTAAGGAGAGCTGGGAGGGTCCAAGGCAATGGCCATACCAACTTTTACCAGATGGTCTGGCGAAATATTCACCACAGCCTTTTTTCGCCTTATTTTCAGATAGATAAGTGTTTTAAAAAATCATCCCGCAAAACCACCCAAACGTTTGGGTAGTGTTGCGTGATGTTTCATGCAATCTTTTGGTACGCGGCGCTCCATAGTGGCGCAGCCGCATCGAGATGATGCTTTGACGCCCACCAGCGTGCGCAAATGGCGGCGGAAAATGCGATGCTCCCACTCAGCTTCTTGCGCTCAGGCCCACCTCATGAACAAACGCCCGGCCACGCTTCGCGGTATCGCCCAGGCACTCGACATCCATGTGTCGACGGTGTCCCGCGTGCTCAACGGCAACCTCGACCACGCCGGGCGGGCCGCGTCCAAAGAGACCATCGAGCGCATCCGCGCCCTGGCCGCCAGCCTCGATTACCAGCCCAATACCCATGCGCGCACCCTCAAGACCCGGCACAGCCACGAGATCGCCGTGCTGGTACCGCGGCTGTCGGATATCGTCCTGGCGACCATCTATGAAGGCATTGACGAAGCCGCCGGTGCCGAGCGCTATACCACCTTCGTGGCCAACACGCTGGACCTCCCGGAGCGCCAGCGCGAACGTGCCGAACGCGCCCTGGCGCGCAATGTCGCGGGCCTGATCATCAGCGATGTGCATTGCACGGCCGAGCCGGGTTTTCTGGAAGAACTGCAGGAGCGCCAGGTGCCTTTCGTGCTGGTCAGCCGCCGCCGCGGCGAGCATTGCTCGGTCACCTCGGACGACGAAATGGGGGGCCGCCTGGCCGCCGAGCATCTGTACTCCCAAGGCCATACCCGGGTTGCCGTGATCGCCGGCGAGCCGCACAGCAGCAACGCGCGGGACCGCACCGCAAGTTTCGTGGCGTATTACCGCGAACGCGGCATAGAGATCGGCGCCGAGCGCATCATCCCCGGCCACTTCGACACCGAGGCCGGGTTCAGCATCGGCGAACGCTTGCTCGCCCATCCACAGCCACCGACGGCGATCTTCGCCGTCAACGACTTTCTGGCGATCGGTCTGTTCGGCGCGATGCGCCATCGCGGCCTGGTGGCCGCCCGCGACATCGCCGTGGTCGGCTACAACGACACGCCCCTGGCAGCCCACCTGCAACTGACCAGCATCAGCACCAGCATGCACGCGCAGGGAATGCGCGCGGTGGAAACCCTGCTCATGCGCATCAAGGGTGAGCCGGTGCAGTCACATCGGTTTCCGGCGGCGTTGATTGTGCGGGACAGTAGTGTGTGTTCGCCCTGAGGCTCGGCGGCCTCCTCGCCGCCGCCCGTCACTCGACCTTCATTCAGGCACGATCGGCAACGCCCGTTTGTGCGCCGTCTTGAGATACGCCGCTTCGATGATCGCCACCGCCCCCGCTGGCAGCGGATTGCCTAGCAGATAGTTGTCGATGTCAGCGTAGGTGCAGCCGTAGGCCACCTCGTCCAGCTTGCCCGGCACTAGCTCTTCAAGGTCCGCCGTGGGCGGCTTGCCGACTAGTTGCGCGGGCGCGCCCAAGGTCTCGGCCAACAGCCGTACCTGGCCTTTAGTCAGCCCCGACAGCGGCGCCAGGTCACAGGCGCCATCGCCGAACTTGGTGAAAAAGCCCATCACCGCTTCCGCACCGTGGTCAGTGCCGACCACCAAGGCGCCGACGAAGTTGGCGATGGCGTATTGCGCCAGCATCCGGCTGCGGGCCTTGACGTTGCCCTTGGCGAAGTCGGTGAGCTCGGCGCTCGGCTGCAGGCCGTCGAGGTGGATATTGGCCATCAGGCCATCCACTGCGTCGGCAATATTGACGGTGGTTACCGCGTCGGCCTGGATGAACTGCAGCGCCAGCTGCGCATCCTGCTCGTCGGCCTGGGTCTTGTAGGGCAGGCGCACCGCGACGAACTTGACCGCGTGCCCCTCGCCGCGCAACTGCTCGACCGCCAACTGGCACAGGCGCCCCGCCGTCGATGAATCGACCCCGCCGCTGATGCCCAGCACCAACGCCTTGGCGCCGGAGTCGAGCAGCACGCCCTTGATGAATTCGACTCGGCGGGTGATCTCGGTGCGGGCAGTGGCGGTATCGATGATGCTTGGATCGATACCCAGTGCGGCCTGGATGTCGGCTTGCAGACGGGTTTGAATGTTCATCACTTGGCTCCCTGGTCGTTGACGGTGTCGACGCCGAACACGCTGGCGGCGTAGCGCAAAAAGCTTGGGTCTTCGCAGACGTTCTTGATCGGATCGTCGGAGAACTTCACTACCGGCTGGCCGTGCACCTTGACCAGCTTCATGACGATGCTCAGCGGCTCGACGCCTTCGACGTCGCAGGCCAGATTGGTGCCGATGCCGAAACCCGCGCGGGCGCGGCCACCGACGTGGCGGAAAATATTCAGCGCCTTCTCGAAATTCAGGCTGTCGGAGAACATCAATTCCTTGCTCCTGGGGTCGATGCGCAGCGCCTCGTAACGGGCGATGACCTTGTCGGCCCACACGCACGGATCACCCGAATCCTGGCGCAAGCCGTCATAAAGTTTGGCGAAGTAGAGGTCGAAGGTCTTGAGGAAAAAGTCCGTCGAGATGCAATCGGTCAACGCGATGCCCAGGCGCCCGCGGTACTCCTGTACCCAGCGTTCCAGGGCCATGCTCTGGCTCTGATCGAGGCGCGTCAGCTGCTGGTGGACCATTAGCCATTCGTGGGCCATGGTGCCGATCAGCGGCAGGTTGAATTCATAGGCCAACTGCGCGTTGGAGGTGCCGACGAACACCCCGGGGAAGTCGCGCTGCATCACGCTGACCACTTCACGCTGAGCGGCGAACGACAAACGCCGGCGGGTGGAGAAGTCAGACACCCGCAACTGCGACAGCTCCTCTTTGGAGGCGTTTTTCTCCAGCCATTCGAACTTCTGATAGAGCCGATCGCGCACTTGGCTCAAGGTCGCATCCGGGTAGCGATGGCGATTGCGCAGCTCGCTGACGGTGGCCAGGATCGGCATTTCGAACAGGATGCAGTGCAGCATCGGGCCGCGCACGCGGATGGCTAACTGGCCGTCCTCGACACCGATGTGCACGTAGCTGAACTTGAAGCGGAACAGCCCCAGAAAGCGCTGAAAATCAGGCGTCAGGTATTCACGAAAGCGCGCATCGAACAAGAACCGCAGCTCGTCATCGCGCATCTCGAGGCTGACCAGACTTTCGAGCTGCTCGCGCAGGTCCGGAATCAGATGCGTCAAGTCTTCCCTGGAGCGAACGATGAACTTGTACTCGACCTCGACGTTCGGCAATTGGTGCAGCACGGCCTGCATCATCGAGAACTTGTAGAAGTCGTTGTCCAGCAGGCTGTTGATGATCCGTGGTTGTTCGTTGTATGCGCTTTCCATGATGCCGTTACTCCTGAGTGGCCGCGATCAACGCCGGTTGATCGCTGATGACCTGAATCCCTGCTTGCTGCATCGCCGCCAGCGCGTCGATGCCACCCTGTTCACTGATACCGCGGCAGGCAGGCAAGTACAGCAGCACCGCAAACCCCGCTGAGGCCAGTTGCAGGGCCGTGGTCTTGACGCAAAAGTCCAAAGCCAAACCGCCAACGATCACGCGTTCGATGTCCTTGGCCTTGAGGAACTCGATGACACCCGTGGACAGCTTGTTGTCCAGATCGTGGTAGCAGGCGCCGTAAGGATGCAGATCCGGCTCCACGCCCTTCCACACGAAGTAGTCGTAGTCATAGGGAGTGGGTAATTCGTCCAGCAGGGTGAAGCCTTCGGTGCCCGGTACGCAGTGGCTGACCCAGGTGAGGTCGGCATGCTTGAGGCCGGTGGGCTGGAGCATGTTCTCGTGGCCGGTCACGAGCCAGGCGGGATTGCTGGCGTGGGCGTCCTTGCTGCCGACCCGTAGGCTGGCGAAACGAGCCATGAAGTTCAGCTCGCTGCCGATCTGCTCGCCACCTGCCACCGGCAGCTCGTCAGGGCACAGCGGGGTGAAGGACTTCTGCGCATCGACATCGAATGACGCGGTGGTGCGTTTGCTTAGAGTCATATCGTGTTCCTCCGTTGCCTGACTACAAAGTACACGTGATGTACCGTTATATCAACACTCGTCAAAAAACAATTAAAATTACTCTGCCAAAGGTGTAGCAAGGAGGCTTTCGAATTGCATACATGGTATCCGTCATGTACTTTTACCCCAAAGGAGAATTCTCGACATGCCCCAGACCGCACTCGAACACGGCAAGAGAATGGACTACCTGCACACCATCGACATGGTCGTGCTGCATTATTGCCGCAAGACCCAGGCCATCCAGGTATTGCTCAACCGCCGCCAGCAAGCCCCCTTCGCTGACAGCTGGGCGCTGCCGGGGCTGGTGCTCAACGGCAGTGTGCGCGATGTGACCATGGACGAAGGCGTGCAGCGCCTGGTGGCATCGAGCAAGATCGGCCTGGCACTCGACTATATCGAGCAGGTCGCCACCGTCGGCGATGCCTACCGAGATCCGCGCTGCTGGTCGTCCTCGACCATCTATCTGGCGATTCTGGCCCAGCCAGCCGCCTTGAGCGACGAGCAGAAATTTGTGTCGCTCAAGTCCCTGGAAAGCCGCGAGACGCGCCTGCCTTTCGATCACAACGAGCTGGTCGACAAGGTTCGCGAGCGGTTGTATTCGAAGTCGCTGTACACCAGCTTGCCGTTGCTGTTTCTGGGGCAGGAATTCAGTGCGCCGGAGGCGACGACGGTGTATTCGGTGGTACTGGGGCGGCCGGTGCTCAAGACCAGCATTCGCCAGCGGTTGTTGAAGCTGGTGGATGAGGGGTTTATCGCTGAGACCGGGCGCAAGAAATCCGGCGAGGGGATCAAGGCGCAGGCCACGGTGGAGAATCGGCGGCCGGGAGAGGTGTTCTATTTTGATCGTTCATTCGCCTGAACCCGGATGCCCCGCGACCGGCGCTTGCTCAGCCATCAACTCGGTAACCCACTCGATAAACACCCGCACCTTGCTGCTGATAGGGCGATTCGGTGGAAACGCGACGCACAACGGCAACAACGCGCTGCTGAAGGGCACTGGACCAGTCCCCATACGCTAGCGCACGTGTGAATCAGCGGGACGAGCCCGTACTACCCAGGGTCTCCCCACCCAGCAGCTCGATAAACCGCTGTACATTCGCACGCTTGCGCTTATCCGCCGGGACGAAAGCGCAATAGGCATGCCCCAACGGCAACGAAGCAGCCGACAACGCCAACAGCCGCCCCGCTTCGAGATCCGCCTGCGCCAACAGTTTCTGCCCCAAGGCAATCCCGCAGCCCAGCCGCGCCAAGGTAATCGACAGGCTCGACAACCCCGATCTGCGCCCCTGCGCCGGGTCCGGCGCTGGCTGTCCAACTTGCTGGGCATACCACTCGCTCCAAGTCGGATGCGACGCGTAATTGGGCCCCCACTGCGTATGGATGAACAGACTTTCGTGCACTTGGGACAGATCGAACGTCGGATTGCCATGGCGATACCAGAGTTCCGGCGCACAGAGCGGCACTACCTGATCATGGAATAGCGCAATGGCGGTCAACGACGGGTAGTGATAATCGCCGTAGCTGACGCGGATATCCACGTCATGCCGCGCCAGGTCGACCGGATCATCTTCCACCCGCACGTCAACCGACAACTGCGGGTAGATCTCCAGCAGGCTGGCCAGCTTGGGCGCCAGCCAGCCCTCGGCCAAGGAGAACGGCACGCTGACGATCAGCCGCGTGCGCATCTCACCCTCGAGAATGCGCGTGGTCATGGTCGCGATTTCGTCCAGCGCGCGCGAAGTCTGCGGATAGATCGCCAGGCCGGCGTCGGTCAGCGACAGGCGATTACCGTTGCGCATGAACAGCTTCTTGCCAAAATACTCCTCCAGATGACGCACCTGCTGGCTGACCGCTGCCGCCGATACGCCCAGCTCCCGGCCGGCCATGGCGAAGCTGCCCAGGCGGGCGGCCACTTCGAAAGTCCTGACGGCATTGAGCGGCGGTAGTCGTTTCAAGAAAAAAGCCTCCCTAAGTTTTACTGTAGGGAGCCTAACAATTTGTAGCATTGATGCGAAGTTTTTTGCGGGTTAGCTTGAAGGCTCAACCATTGGAGCCGACGCAATGAACAACGTCATCGATCTGCAACGTTACCCGCTGGACCGGGAGGGGACTGAAGAATGGACCGCTTTGGTCCATAGGGCACGTGAGGATCTGCAACGCGACGGCATGTTCAGCCTCGAAGGCTTCGTGCTCGCCGAACAGGTGCAACGGGCCGCAGCGCAGATTCAGCCGATCATGGCCAGCCAGTCCCATACCCACAAGCGCTCGCACAACATCTACTTCAAGCCGCAGATTCCCGAGCTGCCTGCCGACCACCCTGCCCTTCGCAGTGTCGAGACCGTCAGCCACACCCTGTGCGCCGATCAGTTGCAAGACACCTTGGTCACCGCCGTATACGAATATCCCGGGCTGGTCGCCTTCTTGGCCGCGGTCATGGAAAAAACCGCGCTGCACGTCATGACCGACCCTTTGGCGCGGGTCAACGTGATGAGCTATCGCCAGGGCGAAACCCTGAACTGGCACTTCGACCGCTCGGAATTCACTACTACCCTGCTCCTGCAGGCACCCGACCAAGGCGGGGAATTCCAGTACCGCAGTGACTTGCGCAGCAACGACGACCCCAACTACGCAGGCGTCGCGCAGTTGCTCGAGGGGCACGATCCAAAGGTGCAGTCGCTGCAACTACAAGCCGGCACCCTGAATGTGTTCCGCGGCAAAAATACCGCGCACCGGGTCACCCCCGTGCGCGGCCAGCGTGAACGCATGGTGGCGGTGTTTTCCTACTACGAAAAACCGGGGGTGATGTTCACCGCCGAAGAGCAGATCGGCTTCTACGGTCGGGCGTCCTGAACCCACACATAACGCGTCAACCACAATAAAAAGGATCCTGTGCTTCGCCCTTAGCTCGACCCTGCCACCTTTAATCCAATCGTTGGGGAACTTCATGGGTCACACCTACCGCGTCACCAGTAAAATCCTCGCCTGCGCCGCCCTCAGCGCCAGCGTGATGTTCTCGGGTTTTACCTTGGCCAAGGACTGGAGCACCGTTCGGGTCGCCACCGAAGGGGCCTATGAACCCTGGAACACTACCCTGCCGAGTGGCGAGATTTCCGGGTTCGAACCCGAACTGCTCCAGGACTTGTGCACCCGGCTCAAGCTCGATTGCCAACTGCAGGCGCAGGATTGGGACGGGATGATCGCCGCCTTGAACGCCGGCAAGTTCGATGTGCTGATGGATGCCATCGTGATCACTCCGGACCGCGCCCAAGTGGTCGCCTTCTCCCACCCCTATGCCAACACTCAAGGCGTGTTCGCCAGTGCCGATCCGAAGATCATCGCCTCCATGCCCAGCACCGACGTGCTCAAGCTCAGCGGTGATGCAACGGCGGACAAAGCCGTCATCGACACCCTCAAGGCATTGGTCAAGGGCAAGGTGCTGGGCATCCAGTCCGGGACCGCCTACACCGAATTCGTGGAAAAGAACTTCAACGACATCGCCACCATTCGCGAATACAAGAAGTCCGGCGAGCACATGATGGACCTCAGTGCCGGGCGCATCGACCTGGCCTTCGACGACGTGACTTTCTTCGCCTCCGCGCTGGAAAACCCGGACAACAAGGCCGTGCACATGGTCGGGCCGAAGATCGGCGGGCAGATCTGGGGCCCAGGCGAGGCCTTGGCGTTTCGCAAAAGCGATGACGACCTGCGCGAGAAATTCAATCAGGCACTGACCGCGGCGCTGGCAGATGGCACGGTGCAACGGCTGTCGCAGAAATGGTTCAAGGCGGATATTCGGCCCTGATCGAAGCTCACGCTTGTGCCCCCTGGCCTTCAAGTCGGGGCGCATTGTTGGTCCGGGGCCGAGGCGTTCTACACGCGCCTGGGCTTCGTCTGCACCGACCGTTTCATCGGCACAGACCCCTTCCTGCGCCCGGCCGGCACACTGGATCACCACACCTTATTCTTCATTCAGACTCCGCCGTTCATGAAGGGCATCGAGCACTTCACCTTCCACATGGCCGGGCCGACGGAGGTGATGCTGCCCGGCACCCGGTTCGTGGAAAAGTACTACGAGTCGTTCTGGGGGCTAGTCCGCCATCAGTTGGGTTCAAACTGGTTCTGGTACTTCAACAGCCCGCTGGGTTGCCACGTGGAGTACGACGCCGACATGGATCTGCACGACGACAGCTGGGCGCCGCGCACCGAGCCTTCGAGCGCTGATACTTCGCAGTGCTTCCTGTTCGAGCATCGGGAGAAATGGATGCCGTGGGGCAAGCCGGAGCAGATCGCCAGGCGGGCGCAGCCCTGTGCCGCGGCACCCAGCGCCAGGGGTGCCAAACCTCAACGCGGCTCACTCTCGAAGCGACTCAGGAGCCACGGCATCACGCTGAGCACCAGCAGTGCCAACAAGGTGCTCAGCAATGCCGTGGCTTCCTTGCCCATGCCGGTGGCTACACCAATCGCGGCGGTCATCCAAAGGCCCGCCGCAGTCGTGAGGCCTTTGACGCGTTGGGGGTCCCGGGTGCTGTTCTTGAGTATCGTGCCAGCCCCCAGGAAGCCGATACCGGCCACCACGCCCTGAACCACACGGCTCATGGCGTCCTGCTCGGCGCCACCAAGGCTGGGTACCAACACGAACAGCGCCGCACCCAGCGACACCAGCATATGCGTGCGCACTCCCGCCGATTTGCCTTGGGACTCGCGCTCGAAGCCCAGAATGCCGCCCAGTACCGCCGCCATCAATAAGCGGATGGTCACCCGCGTCAATTGCGAAGCGTCGGTGATATCGGCGAACTCGAGCACCAGCGTGTCACAGACTTCCTGCCACCATGCATTCATGGGTTTACCTTGGTTGTTGGATCTGAACCTTGAGACCGCGACGAGGGGTGCAAGTGCAGGGCCTGCGTCCTGTGTCCCTGAATATCCGCACCGTCGACGTCGTGCTGTGGGCGTCAGGTTACCGAGACAGTTGTGGTCGTGGGGGTTCTGCTTTCGAGCCGGCCTTGGGGTCGCTGCCCCCGCCATTGGCCCCTCGCTGACGCTCGGGGTTCCCGCGCTTCGACGCACTGACGAGGGGCACGCCCCGATGGGCCTTCCGTGGCCCAACGGGGCTTAGCCGGCATCCATACCGGCGATCCCCTCGTCAGTGCGTCGAAACGCGGCCTGCTGGAAGGGGGCCGCGACCCCAAGGCCGACTCGAAAGCAGAACAGTGACATCAGTGCCGTTGCTTCAAAAAAGCTTTAGGACGCTCCCAAAATCTTGGCTGGTCCTTTGCTGCGGGCCTGTGCGGCGCGCCCCTCCAGCAGGCCGCGTGGAGGTGCCTGAAGAGAGGGAGATCCCGGCAGGATGCCGGGTCAGGCGCGTTGGGCCAGGGATGGCCCATTGCGCCGTGCCCTCTCTTCAGGTGCCGGAACGCGGGTACCCTGAGCCTAGGCGAAAGGCCAATGGGCAGGGCGAGCCGCACAGGCCCGCAGCAAAGGACCACACACCGATCTAGAAGCTCCTAAAACCCACCAACGATAGAACCACTATGTGTGCCACCGAACAGACAGCCACCGCCGCCGGTATTCACACTCAGGGTGCGAAGCTCCGCTCACCCAGGCACGTACCGGTGCCGGCATCCCTGCTGCGCACCCCGCCGGGCTGTGCATTGCGCCAGCGCTGACGAGACTGCTGGCGCGAGTGTCAGACCTAGGATTTTATGACAAGCATATGGGCGCCTGTCCGGTTGCTGCTGTCCCGGCTGACGACGTTGTACCGAACCGGCAACTACCCCCCGGTCAAATTCGCCTACGAGCAGATCCTGCGCGCCGAGCTGTTCAATGCCGAGCAGATGGCCGATCACGGGATCGCCCTGGCCGGCCAACATCAGCTCAGCGCGCTGTCGGCACGGGACTCGCTGCTGGGTCGACTGGACGACAACGAACGGCTGCTCAACCGCAGTTGCAGTGCGCTGACCTTGGCGCAGCGCAGTAGCCGGCGCGTCACCCCTGCCGCCGAGTGGCTGCTGGACAACTACTTTCTGGTGGAAGAAAACATCCGCACCGCCAGGACGCACTTGCCTAAAGGCTACAGTCGCGAGCTGCCGCGCCTGATCAATGGCCAGTCCAGTGGCCTGCCGCGGGTCTATGATATTGCCCTGGAGACCATCTCCCACGGCGACGGCCGCTTCGACGAGCAAAGCCTGCAGCGCTTTATCGTCGCCTATCAAACCGTCATGCCCCTGGCCCTCGGCGAACTCTGGGCGATCCCCATCATGCTGCGCCTGGCCTTGATCGAAAACCTGCGCCGGGTGGCGTCGCGGGTCATGGCCAACTGGGACGACCGCAACCTGGCCGATGACTGGGCCGAGCGCCTGATCGAGGTCTCCGAGCGCGACGTCAAAAGCGTGGTGCTCACCGTAGCCGACATGGCCCGCTCGGCACCGCCACTGACCGCCGCCTTCGTCGCCGAAGTCGCCCGCCGCCTGCAGGGGCAAAGCGCGGCCCTGGCACTGGCGCTCAACTGGATCGAGCAGATGCTCGGCGAAAGCGGCTCGAGCATCGAACGCCAGGTACAGCTCGACGCGCAGCAGCAATCCGCCGATCAGGTGTCCATCAGCAACAGCATCGGCAGCCTGAGGCTGTTATCGGCGACCAACTGGCGTGACTTCGTCGAAGCCGTCAGCCATGTCGAGTACGCCCTGAACGACGACCCCGCAGCGATCTACCCGGCCATGGACTTCGCCACCCGCGACAGCTATCGGCACATGATCGAGCGCCTCGCCCGGCGCAGTCGCCACTCGGAAATCCAGGTGGCGCAGCTGGCCGTCGCGCTGTGCGCCGAACACCCACCCCAGGTGCCCGCCGGGACGCCCACCCAGCACATCGGCTACTTCTTGATTGGCGCGGGCATCGCCGAACTTGAGCGCAGACTCAACGCGCGGGTGCCCTTTCATGAGCGCTGGAAGCGCCTGCTGCAACGCTCGCCGCTGGCCTTCTACCTGGCTCCGGCATCCGTGCTGACGGCGATCCTGGCCTTGCCATTGCTCGCCTCCGCAGGGCGCGATGGACTGTCTTACTTCGCGCTGCTGGGCCTCGCGGTGCCGTGCCTGGTGATGACCAGCCGGCTGGCGTTCAGCCTGATCAACTGGTGGGCGACCTTCAGCCTGGCGCCGGTGATGCTGCCGAAGATGGACTACAGCGACGGCATCCCCGACCAGGCCCGCACCCTGGTGGTGATCCCGACCCTGATCGCTTCGCGTCTTGATGTCGAAGAATTGGCCGAGGGCCTTGAAGTGCGGTTTCTGGCCAACCGCGACGACAACCTGTTCTTCGCCCTGCTCACCGATTTTCACGATGCCCCCGAGCAGACACAGCCGCAAGACGCCGCACTGCTCGAACAGGCCGCGCATGCCATCAACCTGCTCAACCGCCAATACGCCGATGGCTCGACTGATCGATTCTTCCTGCTGCATCGCCCGCGCCGCTGGAACCCCGGCGAAAACGTATGGATGGCCCACGAGCGCAAACGCGGCAAGTTGAATGACCTGAACGAACTGTTGCGCGGCCAGGGCGCCGAGCGTTTCAGCACCGTCGTCGGCGACATTCAGGCGCTGCAATCGGTGCGCTACGTGATCACCCTCGACACCGACACGCAACTGCCCCGGGACGTCGCACGCCAGTGCACCGGCGCCATGATGCACCCGTTGAATCGGCCGATCTTCGATGCCAGCCAGGCCACCATCATCGCCGGCTATGCGCTGCTGCAACCGCGGGTCGGCATCAGCCTGACCAGCACCCCACGCTCGCTGTATTCGCGCCTGTTCGGCAACGGCGGCGGAGTCGATCCTTACACCCGGGCGGTCTCGGACATCTACCAGGACCTGTTCCAGCAAGGCTCCTTCATTGGTAAAGGCATCTACGACGTCGATGCCTTTACTCAAGCGCTCGAAGGCCGCCTGCCCGACAACCGCATCCTCAGCCATGACCTGATCGAAGGCAGTTATGCGCGCTCGGGCCTGTTGAGCGATGTCGAACTGTACGAGCAATATCCTTCGCATTACAGCGCCGACGTCAAACGCCGCCATCGCTGGATTCGCGGCGACTGGCAACTGCTGCCCTGGACCGTGCCGTGGACCCGCAACGTCAACGGCGAATGGGCGCGCAACCGACTGGGCATCATGGCCCACTGGAAACTCTTCGACAATTTGCGCCGCAGCCTGGAGCCGCTGGCGTCGCTGGTGATCCTGGCCTGGGGCTGGTTCGCCAGTAGCGAGCCGCTGGCCTGGACGCTCACGGTGCTGGGCCTGTTGGTGGTGCAGCCGCTGCTCAAGACTCTCACCGATGCCCTGCACCCGCCGGTCAAGGTGCCTTACTGGCAGTACCTGCGCGACCTTGGCGCCAGCTTGCTGCAGGATCTGGCGCGCGTCGCCGCGACCCTCGCCTGGCTGCCTTTCGAGATGTACTACAGCAGTGATGCCATTGCCCGCTCGCTGTGGCGCATCACCTTCACCCAGCGCCTGATGCTGCAGTGGCAGCCGTCGCGCGAGGTCGAGCGGCACTCGGAAAACCGCCTGGCCAGGCGTTACCGCGAAATGTGGATCGGGCCGTTGTTCGCCATGGTCGGGCTGATCGCGCTGGTCAATGAGCCGCTGACGCTGGTCATCGCCCTGCCCTTGCTGCTGTGCTGGGCGGCCGGGCCCTGGGTGGCGTGGCGGCTCAGTTCGGCGCCGCAGCACCAGCGGTTCGAGCCCTCGGTCGAGGTGCTGCGCTTTTTGCGGGTGCTGAGCCGGCGCACCTGGGCGTTCTTCGATGAATTCGTCGGCCCGCAGGATAACTGGTTGCCGCCGGACAACATCCAGGAAGAGCCCAAGGCGAGTGTCGCCCACCGCACCTCGCCCACCAATATGGGCATGGCGCTGGTCGCGCACCTGGCCGCCCACGACTTCGGCTACCTGAGCACGCAGCGGCTGGCCAGCCGGCTGTCGGCCTCCCTGAACAGCATGAACGCGCTGGAGCGCTACCAGCAGCACTTCTACAACTGGTACGACACGCAAACCTTGCAACCCCTGCGCCCGCATTACATCTCCACCGTCGACAGCGGCAACCTCGCCGGGCTGCTGCTTACCCTGCGCGCGGGGCTGCTACAGATGCCGGACGCGAGACTGTTCGGCCTGGCGATTCGCAGTGGCTTGCGCGATACCCTGGATACGCTGATCGAGAGCCGCGGGGCCGCCGAATTCGGCGACCTGCGCCAACGCCTGGATGATGCCGACGGGTCGCTCGATATCGATGCCTTGCTGTCGCTGCTAAGGGACGCGCAGGCTGAAGTGTCAGCGTTCGGCGGCGAAGAGGCCGGTACAGACAATGATGCAACCTACTGGCGACACGCATTCAACGCCCAATGCCAAGACTGGATCACCGAGCTCGAACGCTACCGCCTCCCCCCCTGCCTCCCCGGCCGCGTGCCCCCACAACACTCCCTGCGCGCCCTCGCCCAACTGCTTCAAGACGACTGGCCCCGCGAGCACCACAGCCGCGTAGCCAGCGTACGCAGCAGCGCACTGAACGCCATCGAACAGCTCGACACACTCAGCGGCCTGGCCGGCGCCCTGGCGCACATGGACTTCGGGCTGCTCTACGACCGCAAGCGCGATCTGTTCTCCATCGGCTACACCACCGAAGAACGACGCCTGGACACCGGCTACTACGACTTGCTGGCCTCCGAGGTGCGCCTGACCAATTTCGTGGTCATCGCCCAGGGCCAGATCCCCCAGCGCGCGTGGTTCACCCTCGGCCGCCTGGCCGGCGACTGCGGCGGCGTGACGACACTGATGTCGTGGTCCGGCTCGATGTTCGAATACCTGATGCCGATCCTGGTGATGCCTAACTACGACGGCAGCCTGCTCGACCAGACCTGCCGCGCCGCCGTGGCCGTGCAGATCGAACACGGCAACCGCCTGGGCATTCCCTGGGGCGTGTCAGAGTCCGGCTACTACACCCTCGACGCCCAATTCAATTACCAGTATCGGGCGTTCGGCGTACAAGGCCTGGGCCTCAAGCGCGGGCTGGGCGATGACATCGTGGTCGCGCCTTACGCCAGTGCGCTGGCGTTGATGGTCGACAGCGCGGCAGCCAGCAGCAACCTGCAACGCCTGGCTCGCCAGGGCGCGATGGGCCGTTACGGGCTGTACGAAGCGGTCGATTACACCGAGGCACGGCTGCCACCCGGCCAGCCCTTCGCGCTGGTGCAGTCGTTCATGGCGCACCACCAGGGCATGAGCCTGCTGGCCCTGACCAGCGTGCTGCTCGATCAGCCCATGCAGCGGCGCTTCGAATCCGATCCGGCGTTGCAGTCCGCCCTGCTCCTGCTGCAAGAGCGCGTGCCCAAGGCCTCTGCGCCCTACCTGCAAGCCGCGCAATCGCCGCCACTGAGCGACGCCGAAGGTCAGGACACCCAACTGCGAATATTCAGCCACCCCGGCCACAAACGCCCTGCGGTGCAGCTGCTCTCCAACGGCCGCTATCACGTGCTGCTCAGCAGTGCCGGCGCAGGCTACAGCCGCCGCGACGATATCGCCATCAGCCGTTGGCACGAGGACATCACCCAGGACAACTGGGGCACGTTCTGTTACTTGCGCGACGTCGCCACCGGCGCCTTCTGGTCTGCCGCCTTCCAGCCCACGTTGCGCAAGACTGAGAGCCACGAGGCCATATTCAGCAACGCCCGCGCGGAGTTTCGCACTCGGGAGCTGGATTTCGACTCGCACCTGGAAATCGTCGTATCGCCCGAAGACAACATCGAGCTTCGCCGCCTGCACGTCACCAACCGCGGGGCCGCGGCGAAGACGCTGGAGATCACCACCTACGCCGAAGTGGTGCTGGCCCCCGCGATGGCCGATGCCATGCATCCGGCGTTCAGCAAACTGTTCGTGCAGACCGAATTGCTGCCGGCCTTGCAAGCGATCATCTGCAGCCGTCGCCCGCGCGCCAGTGACGAGAGCCCGCCGTGGATGTGCCATCTACTCGCGGCCCATGGCGTCGATATCCAGGCGATTTCCTATGAAACCGACCGTGCTCGGTTCATCGGCCGCGGCCGCAATCTGGCCACGCCCGCCGCCCTGGATGCTGACTGCGAACAGCTGTCCGGCAGCGCCGGGCCGGTGCTCGACCCGATCGTCGCGATCCGCTGCCGCATCACCCTGCAACCCGGCCAGCAGGCCACCATCGACTTGGTCACCGGGGTGGCGGACCACCGCGAAGAGTGCCTGGCGCTGATCAACAAGTACCGCGACCGGCACCTGGCCGATCGGGTCTTCGATTTGTCCTGGACCCACGGGCAGGTGTTGCTGCGCCAGCTCAACGTGTCCATGGGCGATGCACACCTGTTCGAACAGATGGCCTCGTCCCTTGTATACGCCAACCCGGCTTTGCGCGCGGACAGCGCCGTGCTGATCAGCAACCGGCGCAACCAGCAGGGCCTGTGGGGGCAGTCGATTTCCGGCGACTTGCCGATCGTGCTGTTGCAGATCCACAGCCTGGATAACATCGAACTGGTGCAGACCATGATTCAGGCCCACGCCTATTGGCGACAGAAGGGCCTGGTGGTCGACCTGCTGATCTGGAACGAAGACAAGGTCGGCTATCGCCAGCAGTTGCAGGACGCGATCATGGGCCTGGTGACCTCCGGCAGTGAAGCGGCGCTGGTGGATCGCTCCGGCGGGATTTTCGTGCGCACGGCGCAGCAACTGTCGAGCGAAGATCGAACCCTGATTCTGTCGGTGGCACGGCTGGTGTTCAGCGAGGGCGCCGGTTCGCTCGCCGAGCAGGTTCATCGCCGCCGCGTGGTGCCGGTGTATGCACCGTTTGTGGCGACGCAAAAATACCGTCCGACGCCGCTGCCGGCCAAATCGGCGCCGCGACCCCGGCTGCTGAGCAATGCCTACGGCGGCTTCAGTGCCGATGGCAGCGAGTACGTGATCGACGCCACGGCGGCGCGGCCAACGCCTGCGCCCTGGGTCAATGTCATCGCCAATGCTCACGTGGGCACGGTGTTGTCCGAGACCGGCAGCGCCTACAGCTGGACCGATAACGCCCACGAGTTTCGCCTGACGCCGTGGCACAACGACCCGGTGACTGACCTCAGTGGCGAGGTGATCTACCTGCGCGATGAAGAAACCGGGCGCTTCTGGTCCGCCACCCCCCAGCCCTGCCCCGGCACTGGCCGCTATCTGACTCGCCACGGCTTCGGCTACAGCGTGTTCGAGCGCGAAGGCGACGGCCTGCACAGCGAGCTGTGGGTTTACGTGGCGCTGGACGCGCCGATCAAGTTTTCCCGGCTGATCGTGCGCAACCTGACGGATCGCAGCCGCACCCTGAGCGTTACCGGCTATGTGGAGTGGGTGCTGGGCGACCTGCGCAGCAAGTCGGCCATGCACGTGGTCACGCAATCGGACCCGGTCAGCGGCGCACTGTTCGCCCGTAATGCCTTTTCGGTGGAGTTCAGCGACCGCGTGGCGTTCTTCGACACCGACGGCACCGACCATCGCGTCACCGGCGACCGCACCGAGTTCATCGGCCGTGGTGGCAGCCTGAAAGCGCCGGCCGCGATGCAGCATGCCGGGCTGTCCGGGCGCATCGGCGGTGGCCTGGACCCCTGTGCGGCGATCCAGGTCACCCTGCAGCTGGCCGCCGGGCAAAGCCGCGAAGTGGTCCTGCGCCTGGGCGCCGAGCAGAACGCCGAGGCCGCCACCGCCCAGGTGCAACGTTACCGCGGCGTCCAGGCAGCCGCCGAGCAATTGCACAAGGTCCGCGAGCATTGGCGTTCGCTGTTGTCGGTGATCCAGGTGCAGACCCCGGCCGCAGAGGTCGACGTGATGGTCAACGGCTGGTTGATGTATCAAGTCATCGCCTGTCGTTTCCTGGCCCGCAGCGGGTTCTATCAATCGGGGGGCGCCATCGGTTTTCGCGATCAGTTGCAGGACAGCATGGCGATGATCCATGCCAGTCCCGCGCTGGTGCGCAAGCATTTGCTGTTGTGCGCCGGCCATCAGTATCCGGAAGGCGACGTGCAGCACTGGTGGCATCCGCCGCTCGATCGCGGGGTGCGCACCGATTGCTCCGATGATTTTTTATGGCTGGTGGCGGCGACCAGCCGCTACGTGGAAATCACCGGTGATGTGGCGGTGCTGGATGAGCCCGCAGGTTACCTGCAAGGCCGCACCCTGAACCCGCAAGAGGAGTCCTACTACGATCTGCCGGGGGTGTCGCCGCTGCGCGAATCGCTGTACCGACACTGCGTACGCGCCATCGAACACAGCCTGCGCCGGGGCGAACACGGCTTGCCGCTGATGGGCGGTGGCGACTGGAACGACGGCATGAACCGCGTCGGCTATCAGGGTCGCGGCGAAAGCGTGTGGCTGGGCTTTTTCGCCAACCAGGTGCTCAAGCGTTTCGCCCTGGTGGCCGGGCAGCAGGGCGACGCGGAGTTCGCCCTGCGCTGCAACGAAAACGCCGTGCTGCTCAACGAGCGGCTGGAGAAGACCGCCTGGGATGGCGCCTGGTACCGCCGCGCCTGGTTCGATGACGGTCAGCCGCTGGGCTCGTCGATCAACACCGAGTGCCGTATCGACTCCATCGCCCAGAGCTGGTCGGTGCTCTCTGACGCCGGCTCCGCCCCCCGTCAGCGCCAGGCCATGCAGGCGCTTGACCGCTACCTGGTCAAGCCCGATATCCGCGCAGTGCTGCTGCTCGACCCGCCTTTCGATAAAGGCGCCGAAGACCCGGGCTATATCAAGGGCTACGTGCCCGGCGTGCGCGAGAACGGCGGGCAATACACCCACGCCGCCGTGTGGGCGGCCATGGCCTTCGCGCAATTGGGCGACAGCGCCAAAGCCTGGGAGCTGCTACACCTGATCAATCCCGCCGACCCAGCCAACAACGCGGCCATCGAAACCTACAAGGTCGAGCCTTATGTGATGGCCGCCGATGTCTATGGCGCTGCACCCCATGCCGGCCGCGGCGGCTGGACCTGGTACACCGGTTCCGCCGGCTGGATGTATCGCCTGGCGACCGAGTCGCTGCTGGGTGTGCAGCGGGTCGGCAACACGCTGCGCATCGAGCCGTTGCTCCCCGCCCATTGGCCGGGCTTTACCCTGAGTTATCGATTCGGCGCCACTCAGTATCACTTCGATGTACGCCGCAGCGACGCGAATGTCAGCTCGATGAGCGTCGATGGCCAGATCATCGAGGGCCGTACGCTGCACTTGATCGACGACGGCGTCGAGCGCCGGGTGCGGGTGGAGTGCCCTGCGCCAGTGGCGCACACCCGTGCAATGGCCCAGGGGGTGGACCATTAGCGGTTAATCCCCTGCGCCAAGAAATACAAGCGTACTCTGGACCAATCCGGCTGTTTTCTCCTTTGGGGCTCGTCATGTCCGATCCACCGCTACCGACCGGCAATCACTTGCTGGCCGCCCTTACCTATGAAGAACTGGCGCGCCTCGCCCCGCATCTGGAGGTGGTCCCCCTGACGCTGGGCGAGGTCCTGTACGAGCCCGGCGACACCTTGCGCCACGTGTACTTCCCCACCAACTGCATCGTGTCCTTGCTGCACGTCACCGAAAGCGGCGCGTCGGCGGAAATCGCCGTGGTCGGCAACGAAGGGCTGATCGGCATCGCCCTGTTCATGGGCGGCGAGAGCACCTCCAGCCGCGCCGTGGTGCAGAGTGCCGGCAGTGCGTTGCGCCTGCCGGGGCAGAAGCTCAAGGACGAATTCAATCGCCACGGCGATCTGCTGTGGCTGATGCTGCGCTACACCCAGGCGCTGATCACCCAAATGTCGCAGACCGCCCTGTGCAATCGCCACCACTCCATCGACCAGCAACTGTGCCGCTGGCTGCTGCTGTCGCTGGACCGCCTGCCCGGCAATCAACTGACCATGACCCAGGAGCTGATCGCCAACATGCTCGGCGTGCGCCGCGAAGGCGTCACCGAAGCGGCGGGCAAGCTGCAACGCCAGAGCGTGATCGAATACAGCCGCGGGCACATCAAGGTGCTGGATCGCCCGCAGTTGGAGCGGCTCAGTTGCGAGTGTTATTCGGTGGTGAAGACCGAGACTGATCGGTTGCTGCATTACACGCGGCGCCAGGAAAGGTGACCCACGTCAGCCGCGTGGCTCTAAAAACCCTAGCTGAACCAATCAATCCTTCGCGGTTGTTGAATAGGGCGTACCATCAGGTCTGCCCCCAGGAACCCGATCACGATGTCAACGGATAGCGACGCAAGCCTGGACTTCCAGCTGTTCCTGGTGTGCCGAGCAGGTGATGGCGCGGACAGTGCGCTGATCGCCGCGGCGCTCAGTGCCACCCTGCAAGACCTCGACACCGTGCTCTCGCCCGTTATAGGCAGCAAGGGGGTCGCGGCGTGGTTGCGTCGCAGCCTGCAATTGACCGGCTCGCCCCTGGCGGAGCTGAACGGGCTGCCTGAAGGTGCCCAGGAGCCTCTGGACCCTGCATGCGTCTTGGCCCTTCTCGGCCAGCGTACCCCGCAGGAGGCACTGCTGCTGGGCGAACAGTTCCTGCAGACGCTCTATCGACTGCTCGGCACCTTGATCGGGCCATCCCTCACCGCGCGCCTTCTTGATGCCGTATTCGCAGCTCCGCTCAGCGCGCCCCCGGCGCAGGATAGTTCGCCATGAACAGCAAAGTGACCATCAATCGTCTGGCCACCGGCGTACCGGGGCTGGATGAAGTCCTGGGTGGCGGCCTGCCGGAATTCTCGTTCAATCTGATCGCAGGCCCCCCCGGCTGCGGCAAGACCACCCTGGCGCACCAGATCATGTTCGCGCTGGCCACGCCCGAGCGTCCGGCGCTGTTCTTCACCGTGCTTGGCGAGCCACCCCTGAAAATGCTGCGCTACCAGCAGCAGTTCGACTTTTTCGACAGCGACGCCATCAATCATTCGGTGCGCTACATCAATCTGGCGGACGAAACCCAGGCCGGCAATCTCGACGAGGTGCTGCGCCGGATCGTCGCTGAAGTCGAAGCCCACGGCCCGGCCCTGGTGTTCGTCGACTCGTTCCGTTCCGTGGTGCTCGCCAGCCAGACCGCAGACAACCCCAACAACAACCTGCCGCAGTTCGTGCAGCAACTGGGCATGTTGATGACCACCTGGCAGGCCACCACCTTCCTGATTGGCGAATACTTCACCGAGCTCGACACCAACCCGATCTTCACCGTGGCGGACGGCTTGATCTGGCTGCGCCAGAGCGTTCAGCGCAACTCCATGGTGCGCAAGATGGAAATCATGAAGATGCGCGGCCAAGCGACGCTGCCGGGGTTGCACACCTTTCGCATCGACGGCAGCGGCATCAGCGTGTTCGCCCCGGCGGGTGCCAGTCCGCAGCCCGCGACCCAGCCACCGCCCGGCGCATTGCCCAAGCGTCTGCGCATGGGTTGCGCGAGCCTTGATGAAATGCTCGGCGGCGGTCTGCCCCAGGGCTATTCGCTGCTGGTGGCCGGGCCGTCCGGATCAGGCAAGAGTATTCTCGCCGCCAGCTTTCTGGCCCAAGGCGCCAGCGAGGGCGAAACAGGCGTGATCGCGGTGTTCGAGCAGCGCCCCGATCGCTCGCAGAATCCGACCCTGGCGCGCCTGGTCGAGGAAGGCAAGGTCGGCCTGGTGGACAGCCGCGCGCCGGATCTGTCGATAGACGAGATCGTGCACTTGCTGCTGGCTGAAATCACCCGCCTCAAGGCTACCCGTGTGGTGATCGACTCGCTGTCCGGCTTCGAGCTGGCGTTGGCCCCGACCTTCCGCGCTGACTTTCGCGAGTCGCTGTCGCGGATGGTCAATGCCCTGACCGGGGCTGGCGTCAGTGTGCTGATGACCTCCGAGCTGGAAGATCGCTACACCGATCTGCGCTTCAGCCCCTACGGCACCGCGTTCCTCACCGATGCGATCATCGTGCAACGCTACATCGAGGTGCAGAGTCGGCTGTTGCGCATCATGGCCGTGGTGAAGGTGCGCGCCAGCGCCCACAGCGATGAGTTGCGCCAATACCGGATCGATGACCAGGGCTTGCAGATCGGCGACAGAGTTGCGGATCGCGAAGGGCTGCTGGGCGGCAGCCCCACCCGGCAACACGTCAGCCTGGCGACAGCGGGAGAGGACAATGTGTGATCTGCCATGAAAGAGCTGGAACTGCAGATGGCCAGCGCCACCAGCGAGCTGCAGCTGCTCGGGGAGAAGACCCTCGAAGCCCGCACGGTGCTGGCGGCACTGCAACGCACCCTGGTCGAGACCCAGGACCGCATCAGCGACCGACAGAACATCGCACAGTTGCTCGAAGCCAACGAGCAACTGGTCATCGCCATTCTTTCGGCACAGTCCGAGGTGGCCGACGCCCCCGTCATCCCCGGCCCTGCACAGGCGCCGCAGCTACGCGAAGCCAATGAGCAGCTGACCATCGCGGCACTCAGCGCGCAAAACCTTCAAGGGCTGGCCGAACGCGCCCTGGCCCAGGAGCGCAAGATCCTCGCCATCGTTGCTCACGAGCTGCGCAACCCGCTGACCCCGATCAGCCTGATCGCCGGGCGCATCGCCAAGGTGTCGAGCACCGAACTGCCCCGCTTGCAGGCGCTGCTGGAAGGCCAGGTGAGCTACATGGCGCGCCTGGTGGACGACCTGCTGGATGTATCGCGGGCCACCACCGGCAAGCTGCGCCTGCAACTGCAACCGCTGGATATCGTGCCCTTGGTCAGGACGGTGATCGACAGCTGCCTGCCGGTGATCGAGCAGCGGCAGTTGGCATTTTCCAGCGACTTGCCCGACCACCCCTTGCGAATCAACGGCGATACGGTACGGCTGACTCAAGTCGTCACCAACATCATCACCAACGCGGCCAAATACACCCCCCGCGGTGGCGCGGTACAGCTGTCGATGCACGCTGAAGACGGTGTGGTGATGCTGAGCATCGCCGACAACGGCATTGGCATCTCCCCCGAGGCGCTCTCGGAGATATTCGAGCCCTTTGTCCAGGACACCCAGGCGGTGGGGTTCAATGGCGCGGGCCTGGGGATAGGGCTGACGGTGGTGCGTGAACTGGTAGAGGCCCACGGCGGCGCGGTGGTCGCGCTCAGCGACGGGCCGAACCAGGGCAGCACGTTTATCGTGACGTTGCCACTGCTGGGTTGAGTCGGTGCGGCAGCCCTGAGCGGGTCAAGACGCCGTCATCCGCTCCAGACTATTGCTCAAATGCAGCCACATCGCCGCCCGCGCCGCGTCCGGATCCTGGCGGCGAATGGCCTTGAGAATAGCCTCGTGCTCCTGATTGGCCTGGCGACCGAACGGGGTCAGGTCGGTGGCGCCCCGCTCCTGCGCATTGATGCGGGTGCGCGGAATTACCGAGCTGCCGAGATGATGGATGATGTCGGTGAAGTACACGTTGCCGGTCGCCTCGGCGATCAGTCGATGGAAACGCACATCGGCCTCGACGCTGCTGTCGTTGTTGGCCAACGAGTTCTGATAATCATCCAGTGCCTGGCGCATCTGCAGCAGTTGCGCTTCGCTGCGGCGTACGGCCGCCAGGGCCGCGGCTTGAGTCTCCAGGCCCAGGCGCAGTTCGAGGATGCCGCGCACGCTGAGCTCGGTATCGCGGGTCAGGTGCAAGCCCTGGCGCTCGTCGCGTGCCAATACGAAGGTGCCGATACCGTGTCGGGTTTCCACCAGCCCTGAGGCCTGCAGTTGGGAAATCGCCTCGCGCACTACGGTGCGGCTGACGCCATGCTCACGCACCAGGGTCGATTCGGAAGGCATCTTTTCGCCGGGAGCGATCTGGCCGAGGCGGATGCGCTGGATCAGCCCGGCCACGATTTCGTGTGCCAGGCCGGGGGAACGCTTGCGATCGGGAGCTTGGGGTTCGTCTTGCATGGCGGGGTCCGTCATCTTCAGTGGGCGGATATTAGCACCTGTGGCCTGGCGGTTCAGCGGCGCTGCGGCGGGCCCCTTCGCGAGCACGCTTTGCTTCTACAGGGTGCGCAGTTCCGGCAGCGAAAGGGCCAATAAAGAGACTCTCTAGCTCGTCAGACAACTAAAGATCAAAACAAATATCACCCAATGGTTATTGCATAAAATCAGAATTAACTCGTATGATGTCCGTCATCTGGGCGCCACTGGCTGGCCATGACGTCCTGACTCAGCCAGCGGCTAGATCCGCCAGCGCCTGCAGCCCCCATAAAAATAATCAGCGGGAGTTCCGACTGTGCATGACTCAACCAACGCCCCTACTGCGTCCGCGGGCAACCCCGTGCTGGCGCGGGCCATCTCCAAGGTCAAGCGGCATGTCCTGCCGCTGTTCGTCATCATGTTCATCGTCAACTACCTCGACCGCGTCAATATCGGCTTCGTGCGCACGCACATGGAGCACGATCTGGGCATCGGCGCCGCGGCCTACGGCTTTGGCGCCGGGTTGTTCTTCATCGGCTATGCGCTGTTTGAAGTACCCTCCAACATGCTGCTACAGAAGGTCGGCGCACGTATCTGGCTGACCCGCATCATGTTCACCTGGGGCATCACCGCAACGCTGATGGCCTTCATCCAGAACGAAACCCACTTCTACATCCTGCGCTTTCTGCTGGGCGTGGCCGAAGCCGGGTTCTTCCCAGGGGTGATCTACTACTTCACCCGTTGGTTGCCAGGCGTCGAGCGCGGCAAGGCGATCGCCATCTTCCTCAGCGGTTCGGCACTGGCTTCGCTGATCAGCGGCCCGCTGTCCGGCGTGCTGTTGCAAATTACCGGGCTGGGCCTGCATGGCTGGCAGTGGATGTACATCATCGAAGGCCTGGCCTCGGTGGCGCTGTGCGTGTTCGTGTGGTTCTGGCTCGACTCCAAACCCCATGATGCCAAGTGGCTGAGCGCTGAGGAAAAGGATGCTCTGGTGGGTGAAATCGACCGCGAACAGCGCGAGCGCGATGCTGCCACCATCGTCAGACCGACCATCGGCATGCTCCTCAAGGACCGCCAGATCATGCTGTTCTGCGCGCTGTACTTCTGCATTCAGCTGACCATCTACGCCGCCACCTTCTGGCTGCCCAGCATCATCAAGAAAATGGGCGACCTCAGCGACATTCAGGTGGGCTTCTACAACTCCATCCCCTGGCTGATCTCGATCGTGGCGATGTACGCCTTCGCTTCGCTGTCGGGCAAGTTCAAGTTCCAGCAGGCCTGGGTCGCCTCGGCGCTGCTGATCGCGGCGCTGGGCATGTTCCTGTCGACCACCGGCGGGCCGATCTTCGCCTTTATCGCCATCTGCTTCGCGGCGATTGGTTTCAAGTCGGCCTCGTCGCTGTTCTGGCCGATCCCCCAGGGCTACCTGGATGCGCGCATCGCTGCAGCAGTGATTGCCCTGATCAACTCGATCGGCAACCTCGGCGGCTTCGTGGCACCCGCCACCTTCGGCTTCCTCGAGCAATCCACCGGCTCGATTCAAGGCGGCCTCTATGGCCTGGCCGGGACCTCGGTGATCGCCGCGATCCTGGTGTTCTTCGCCCGCACGCTCCCCAAACCGGGCGCGGCCATCTCCCCTACAACACCGACCCCCGCCGCTTCGGCGCTGGGCAAGTCGCACTGACCCCCTGCGAGAGGAATCGAAATAATGAATTCGGAACTCAAACACCACGCCAGCAAAGCACCTGTCGTCACCAGCCTGGAAGTCATCCCGGTAGCCGGCCACGACAGCATGTTGATGAACCTCAGCGGCGCCCACGGGCCGTTCTTCACCCGCAACATCGTGATCCTCAAGGACAGCGCCGGTCACACCGGCGTCGGCGAAGTCCCCGGCGGCGAGCGCATCCGCGAGACCCTCGAAGACGCCCGCAGCCTGGTGGTCGGCCAGCCCATCGGCCAGTACCAGCGCATCCTCAACCAGATGCGCAGCACCTTCGCCGCCCGCGATTCGGCCGGCCGCGGTCTGCAGACCTTCGACCTGCGCATCACCATTCACGCCGTCACTGCGATGGAAGCCGCCCTGCTCGACCTGCTCGGCCAGTTCCTCGAAGTACCGGTTGCCGCGCTGCTCGGCGAAGGCCAGCAGCGCGATGCAGTGAAGATGCTCGGCTACCTGTTCTACATCGGCGACCGCAACGCCACCAACCTGGCTTACCGCAACGAAGCCGACGCCAGCGACGACTGGTTCCGCCTGCGTCACGAAAAAGCCATGACGCCCGAAGCCGTGGTGCGTCTGGCCGAGGCCGCCAAAGCTAAATACGGCTTCAACGACTTCAAACTCAAAGGCGGCGTGCTGCGCGGCGCCGAGGAAATCGAAGCGGTCACCGCCCTGGCCGAGCGCTTCCCGGATGCGCGCATCACCCTCGACCCCAACGGCGCCTGGTCCCTCAAAGAAGCCATCAGCCTGTGCCGCGACCAACATCACGTGCTGGCCTATGCCGAAGACCCGTGCGGCGCCGAAAACGGCTACTCGGGCCGTGAAGTCATGGCCGAATTCCGCCGCGCCACCGGCCTGCCGACCGCCACCAACATGATCGCCACCGACTGGCGCGAAATGGGCCACGCCATCCAGCTGCAATCGGTGGATATCCCGCTGGCCGACCCACACTTCTGGACCATGCAGGGCTCGGTACGGGTCGCACAGATGTGCCACGAATGGGGCCTGACCTGGGGCTCGCACTCCAACAACCACTTCGACATTTCGCTGGCAATGTTCACCCAGGTGGCCGCCGCCGCACCGGGCGAGATCACCGCAATCGACACCCACTGGATCTGGCAGGACGGCCAGCGCCTGACCAAGGCCCCGCTGCAGATTGTCGACGGCCTGGTCAAGGTGCCGGCCAAGCCCGGCCTGGGCGTGGACATCGACATGGATGCCGTGGCCAAGGCTCACGAGTTGTACAAGGGCATGGGCCTGGGCGCGCGGGATGACAGCGTGGCCATGCAGTTCCTGATTCCGGGCTGGCGCTTCGATAACAAGGCGCCCTGCCTGGTGCGTTGACTTGATCGACGATGGCCACGGTAGCTGCCGCGGCCATTATCCAACAACTTCACGCGTTCAGCGACAGCGGTGATTTCCACCAGGGCACCGTAATGAAGCTGGCCGCAAGTGAACCGCAGCGACCAGCAGCGCCCGGCGATACGTTGCCCGCCGGTCTAGGCGCAGGACTGCGCCAGCAGTTGCCCGCCTTCCAGCAGCCCGGCGCCGGGAATACTGCCCAGCAACTGGCGCGTGTAGGCATGTGCCGGCTGCTCGAACAACTGCTGGCAGGGCCCCTGCTCCACCACCTTGCCAGCGCGCATCACCACCACCTGATCGGACAACCGCCGCACGGTCGCCAAATCATGGGAAATGAACAGATAGCTGAGGCCCAGACGCTGTTGCAGTTCGTCCAGCAAGGCAACGATCTGCGCCTGCACCAAGGCATCCAGTGCCGACAGGGGCTCATCGAGCACGATCAGCTCCGGCTCCAGCGCCAGGGCGCGGGCAATCGCTACACGCTGGCGCTGGCCGCCGGACAGCTGCGCCGGGCGAGTATCGAGTAGCTGCGTCGGCAGGTGGACCTGTTCGAGCAGGCTGGCGGCACGCGCCCGTTGCGTGGCGCGATCACCGATACCGAACGCGTGCAGCGGCTCGCTGATGATCTGCGCCAGAGTGAGGCGCGGATTCAACGAGGCATAGGGGTTCTGATACACCACCTGAATGCGTCGGCGCAGGGCTTGCCATTGCCGCCGGTTGAAGGTGGTCACCTCCTCGCCGGCAAAATGCACCTGGCCGTGGTCCGCACGTTCGAGCCCCAGCAGCAGCCTGGCGGTGGTCGACTTGCCCGATCCGGACTGCCCCACCAGGCTGGTGGTACTGCCCTTGGCGATGGTGAACGAGACGTCGTCGACAGCTGCGGGTTGCGGGTTGAACCAGCTCGAGAACGACTTGACCAGCCCGCTCGCCCGCAGGATCACCGGGGCGTCATGGCGCACGCTTTGCCGGGCCACCAGCACCTGGCGGGCGGGGGCGGCTTCCAGCAACGCGCGGGTATAGACCTGCCGCGGCGCGGTGAACACCTGCCTGGCCGGCCCGGCCTCGACGACGCGACCACCCTGCATCACGATCAGATGATCAGCGCGCTCCAGCGCCACGCCCAGGTCATGGGTGATCAGCACCACCGCGCTGTTGCGCTCGCGGGCCAGCTGTTGCAGGCAATCGAGCACCTGGCGCTGCACCTCGGCATCCAGGGCGCTGGTGGGTTCGTCGGCGATGATCAGCGGCGGATCGTTGGCCACGGCCATGGCGATCAGCACGCGCTGGCGCATGCCGCCCGACAGCTGATGCGGATAGCGCCGCTGCAAACGATGCGCCTGCGCCAGGCCGACACGCGTGAGTAGCTCGACGCAGCGCTCGCGGGCCAGGCGACGGGGTACACCGTGCACGGTCATGGCTTCGATCAGTTGCTCGCCGATGCGCTTGACCGGGTCCAGCGACTGGCCCGGGTCCTGGGGCACGAAACCTACGGTGCGCCCGCGCAGGGTTTTCCAGAGTGCCTCGCTGGCGTCGGTCAGGTCATGGCCCGCCATGATCAGCCGCCCGCCCGTCAGCCGTGCGTTGTCTGCAAGCAAACCGATCAGCGCCGAGGCAGTGGTGGATTTGCCCGAGCCGGACGCACCGACGATGGCCAGCACCTCGCCTGCCGCCACCGTGAAACTGACCTCACTGATGCCGGGCACAGGGCCGGCGTGAGTGTGGTAATCGATGCTCAAGTCCTGGACCTGCAAAACGTTGTCGGCACTCATGGTCTTACCTCGTTGTACTGTTGCAGGGCGCGCCCCAACTGGTTGGCAGCCACCACCGTGCAGGCCACGACCAGCCCGGGCAGGCTGGTGTACCACCAAGCCGCGAGCAGATAGTTGCGCCCCTCCGACACCAGCAAACCCCATTCCGGTTGCGGCGGCGGCGCGCCGAAGCCGAGGAAACTCAGGGCCGACACCGCCAGTACCGCGCTACCGAATTCCAGTGCCGCCAAGGCCAGCACCGGCCCGGTGGCGTGGGGCAGGATGTGCCGGGCAATCACCGTCCAGGGCCCGACGCCGCAGGCATGCGCTGCCTCGACGAAGGTGCTGGCCTGCCAACGCATGACCTCGCCGCGCACCAGCCGGGCAAACGTGGCCACCGACGACAACCCCACCGCCAAGGCGATATTGACCGTGCCGAAGCCCAGCACGGTAATCACCGCCATGGCCAGCAATAGGGTCGGGATGGCCATCAACACTTCGACGATGCGCATCAGCAAGCCATCGACCCAACCGCCGAAGAATCCGGCCAGCACGCCCAGGACGATGCCGCACAGCAACGCGATCAACACCGCCAGCAGGGTCGCGCGCAGCGACAGCCCGGCACCGTGCACAGTGCGGCTGTACAGGTCGCGGCCCAGTTGATCGGTGCCGAACCAATGCGCGGCGCCGGGGGCCTGCAAGGCATGGGCCGGCACGCCCAACAGAGGGTCCTGCTGGGCGAACAGATCCGGCCACAGTGCCCAGCCGATCGCCAGCGCCAGCACGATCAAGCCCAATGGCAACAGCGGCCGACGCCGCCACAGGTTCATCGGGCACCGCCCAGGCGCGGATCAAGCAAGGGATACAAGGCGTCGACCAACAGGTTGACGCTGACGAAAATCAGCGCTGCCAGTAACACCACGCCCTGCACCATGGGAATGTCCTGAACGCTGACGGCGGCCTGGGCGAGACGCCCAATGCCCTCGCGGGAAAACACCGTCTCGGTGACCACCGAGCCGGCCAGCAGATTGCCGACGATCACCCCCGACAGACTCAGCACCGGTACCAGCGCGTTGTGCAGGCTATGGCGCAGCACCACCTGAATTCGTCCAAGGCCCTTGGCGCGTAGCACATCGATGAAGGGTTGACGGCCCACCGCCGCCAAAGACCGCGCCAGCACTTGAGCGATGACGGCCGAGGTCGGGATCGCCAGCGTCAGCGCGGGCAACACCAAAGAGGCCCAACCGCGATTGCCCATGGCCGGAAACCAGTGCCAGCCGAACGACAACCACTGCAACAGCAGCAGCCCCAGCCAGAACGTCGGCAGCGAAACCGCAACCGCCGGCAAGCCCAGCAACGCATCGCGCAACCAGCGCCAGCGACTCAACGTGGCCGCCAGTGCCAGGCTGACACCGGCCAGCAGCGACAAACCCAGCGCCACGATGCTCAGCGCCGCAGTGGCCGGCAAGGCTTGCCACAACGCCGGCACCACTGGCTGGCCAGTCTGTATCGAACGGCCCAGGTCGAGCTGCAGCGCCCGGCCCAGGGCGATGGTGTATTGCGTGGCCAAGGGCTGGTCCAGATGATATTCGGCACGCAGTGCCGCCACCTGCTGCGCGTCCACCGCATTCTGTTCGCCGCTCTGGTTGAGCATGATGCTCACCGGGTCGCTGGGCAGCGCGTAGAGGATCAGGAACGACAAAGTGAAGGCCGCCCACAGCACCAGCGCGGCCTGGCCCACGCGTGCCAGCGCGCGCACCAGCAGCGCACCGATGGGAATGCGCGCGCGGGTCAAGGTCAGGGCCTGGCTCATGGTTGCACCCAGGTGTCATAGAACTGCAAGCGTGACGATGCTTCGTAATGCAGGCCGTGTACCTTGGGCCCGTGAGCGATCACCGTCGCCAGCTCGATCAGTGCCAGGGCGTGCCCGCCCTCGATCAACTGCTGGCTGGCATCATCGATCAATGCCTGGCGCTGTTTGGCGTCCAGGGTCGCCGCCGATTGGGCGAGGCGCTCGTCCACCGGGCCAGGCTCGCGTTTGCTGACGTTATAGCCGGGGGCCTGGAACACCGTGCGCAACACATCGGGGTCGGCACGCGTGAGGTTGAGAAACCGAGCGCCATAGTCGCCGCTCGCCTGAATGGCGGTGACCTGGCTGATGGTGGTCTTGTTGAGCTGGAGCTCCACACCCACTTCGCGAAACTGTTGCTGGACCAGCTCCAGAATCGGCACGGTCTGCCAGTACGTCAGTTTGAACGACAGGCGCTGGCCGTTCTTCTGCCGGATACCGTCGGCGCCGGGCAGCCAGCCGGCTTGCTCGAGCAAGTTCCGCGCGGCGCCGGGGTCGGCCTTGAGCAACGGTGACAAGTCACGGTAATACGGCGTGCTGCTGGCCAGCAGCGCCGTGGCCGGGCGTTGATAGCGCGAGATGATCGGCTGGAAATCCGCACGATTGATGGCCTTGTTCAGCGCCTGGCGCACCCGGCCATCGGTGAACAGCGGCGAGGTTTCGTTAAGCACCAGCACATACACCACCCCCGGATTGGCCCGTGTCAGGAGCTTGAGGCCCTGCTGCTCGATACTGCCTTCATCCTGCGGCGATACCGCCGTGTTGACGTCGATCTGCCCGGACGCGAGGCTGCCCAGGCGCACACCGGACTCGGCGATGATAGTGAACTCCAGGTTATCCAGCCAGGCGCGGCCTGGGTGAGAGGCCAGGCTCGACGGCCAGGCGTAGTCCTTGCGCGCCTGCAGCGACACCGCCTGGTTGTGCACGAAAGCCTTCAAGGTGAACGGCCCGGAGCCGATCAATTGGCCCTGGCAACGATCGGCCGGCGCCAGCGCCACGGTGCTCGGCGCCAGCAGCCCCAGGCTCATGGTCGAAGTCGCTTGCAGGAACTGCGCGTTGGATTGTTTGAAGCGCACCACCACGGTATGGGGGTCTGGCGTCTGGATCTGCTCCAGGCCGGCCAGGTAGGTACCGCCCAGTATGGAACGCGCGCCAAGGGCGACGATGCCTTCAAGGTTGGCCTTGACCGCCTCGGCATTCAGCGGGCTGCCGTCGCTGAAGGTCACCCCGTCGCGCAGATGAAAAGTGAATTGACGAGAGTCATCGGAGATTTCCCAGCGCTCCGCCAGCCACGGCACAATGGTGCCGGTTTTCGGGTCCTGATCCGTGAGGGAATCGACCAGTTGCCGGCCGACGTTCAACGCCGTGTTGTTGCCCGCCTGCTGGGGGTCGACACACTGCGGGTCACCGTCCAGCGCGACACGCAGCGTGCCGCCGACCTGGGGCGCGACATTTGCCACCTTGGCCGGGGCATCGGCTTGCGGCCCGCAGGCGGCCAGCAACACGACCATGGCACTGGCGAGCGCCACCACGGGTAAAAATACACGCTGGCTCATACCGACACCCCACGGGCCGCAGCGCGCCGGCCGGCATGCCGATTGGGGATGCGCGGCAAACCGAGGTTTTCCCGCAGGGTGGTGCCCTGATACTCGCGCCGGAACACCCCGCGGCGCTGCAACTCCGGTACCACCTGTTCGGCGAAATCGCTGATGCCCTGTTGCAGGCCGGAGAACATCACATTGAAACCGTCCGCAGCACCGGCCTCGAACCACGCCTGGAAGTCATCGGCGATACTCTGCGGGGTGCCGATCAGGATCCGATGCCCGCCCGCCGTGAGCTTGTTGAACAGCTGGCGCACGGTGGGCCGTTCGCGACGGATCAGGTCGAACACCAGTTTCTGCCGGCTCTTGTGGGTGTTGGTGTCGAACTGCTCGGGCGGCAGCGGAACCACCGAATCGAAGGGCAACTGCGACAGATCGAAGCCCAGGCTGGCGAAGCGCGAAATCGAGCGCAAGAACGCTTTGGGTTCGAGCAGCGCCTGCAACTGTTCGTATTTGTCTTCGGCCTCGGCCTGGGTACGGCCGACCACGGTGGACACCCCAGGCAGGACCTTCAAGTGCTCGGGATCGCGCCCCAGCGCGGCGGCGCGTTGCTTGATCTCCTGATAGAACGCCACGCCCTGCTCGATGGTGTGCTGCGCAGTGAAGATCAGCTCCCCGGCCCGCGCCGCCAGTGCCCTGCCCGAATCCGAAGAGCCGGCTTGGGCGATCACCGGGTAACCCTGCGCCGAGCGCGAAGCATTGAGTGGTCCACGGACCTGGAAGTGCTTGCCGTGATGGTCGAGCACGTGCAGTTTGTCGGTGTCTGCCCAGCGTCCGCTGGCCTTGTCCTGCACGAAGGCGTCGTCTTCCCAGCTGTCCCAGAGACCGGTCACCACGTCGTAGAACTCTTCGGCGCGCTCGTAACGGTCGGCGTGCAGCACATGGGCGTCGCGGTTGAAGTTTTCGCCGCCGCCCAGCGACGTAACCAGGTTCCAACCGACCCGACCGCCACTCAGGTGATCGATCGAGGCCAGCTTGCGGGCGATGTTGTACGGCTCGTTGTAGGTGGTGCTCGCCGTGGCGATCAGGCCGATATGGCGGGTGGTCAGCGCCAGTGCCGGGAGCAGCACCAGCGGGTCCCAGCGCACGCTGTTGGGGCCGTTGGCGATCAGCTCCAGGTCGGGCTCGATGTTGACCGTGTCATTGAAAAACAAGGCGTGAAAGCGGGCTTTTTCGAGGGTGTCGGCCAACTGGCGAAAATGCTCGAAGTCCTGAAAAGCGTTCGGCTGGGCGGAAGGATGGCGCCAGCTCGAACCGGTGATACCGGCGCTGGGGATGAACGCGCCGAGGATGATCTGCTTGTGCGAGGTACTCATGGCCAATCCTTGTCAGAAGTTGTAGCTCAGGCGCGTGTACCAGAAGCCGCCGTAGGGGTCGAAAGGCGAAATACTGCCAAAGCGCGGGAAGCCGTTGATGTCGCCCGCCGGGTAGCCGTTGTTGTCGGCGCGCACGTCGAACAGGTTGTTGGCGCCCACCGCCACCTCAAAGTCGTGGGTCACGGCGTAGGCGACTTCCAGATCGGTCAGCCACTTAGCGCCGTAGGTCACGTCGTAGTCGGGGTTGGCGTCGCGGGCGGTGACCTTGTCGTAACGGGTGAGTGCGGCGTTGACGGTGAAGCGGTCGATCTTCCAGTTGCTGCTGAAAATCAACTTGGTCTTGGGGTTGGCGACGGTCAGGTAGCCCTGGGCAACCCGGTCGAACAACTGCAGGTTGCTGCCGGCCGCAGTGAGCGCCGCAGGGGTCGACTTGATGTCGTCCAGCTGGGTCTTGTTGTAGTTGAAGGCCACGCCATATTTGACCGCCCCATAGGCGCCGTAATCGACGCGATAGTCGGTGACCAGGTCGATGCCGCGGGTGGTGGTGTCGGCGGCGTTGGTGAAGTACTTGATCTGGTAGCCCGGCTTGAAGCCATTGGCGACCAGCACCTGATTGACCCCGGCGCCAGAAAGAAAGCCGGTCTGGGCGATGCGATCCTTGATCTCGATCTGGTAGGCGTCCAGGGTCACACTGGCGGCTGGCAGGGGCTGCCAGGTGAAGCCCAGGCTGAGGTTGCGGGATTTCTCCGGTTTCAACGACTCGGCACCGAGCGCTTGCGCCAAGGGCGAATCGACCCGCACCGATTTGGCCTCGACGAACTGCGCCACGCCATTGACCAAGGTGTACTGGTTGGAGGTTTGCGCATATACCGACTGCGACAGCGATGGGGCGCGAAAGCCGTTGCTCAGGGTACCGCGCAGGGCGAAAGTCGAGGTCAGGTCGTAGCGCAGCGATAGCTTGCCGCTGGCGGTGTTGCCCGAGTCGTCATCGTAATGCTCGAAACGCCCGGCCACGCCGACGTAGAACTTCTCGGTGGGGTTCAGGCCCAGGTCCACATAGCTGGCGTAGCTGTTGCGGCTGGCCTGGCCGGCGTCTTCCGGGGTCAGGGTAATCGCGCCCTGGGCGCCTACGGCAGCGGGCCTGCCGGCCAGGGGGCCGCTGGGGTAGATATAGCCGCCGTTGAGGTAGGCCAACGCATCATCGGATTCGGTCTTGTAGCGCTCATGGCGTTGCTCCAGGCCGGCAGACAGTTGCAGGGGCTTGCTCAGGCCGACCTCGAAAGCGCGGGTAATATCGAGGTTGTTGGTCCACTGATCGAAGGTGCTGGTATAGGTGTCGAAGTGAGTCGGGCTGCTGGGCCCCAGCGAGGCGTTGAGGGTTTCGTCGGCGCCGGAGTGGCCGACGTCGCGGCCGAAGGTCGAGCTCAGGTCCCAGTGCCATTCGCCGGCCAGCCCCTTGGCCCCTGCCGCGGCCTGGTAGTCGTCTTCGTCCAGGGTGTAGAACGGCGCCGTGCCGTCCGGGTAGATCGCCGGAATGATATTGGTGGAGTTGGGCCGGCGGTAGTTCTGCCCGCCCTTGGCTTCGCGGTGGCTGTAGGTCGAGAACGAGTACAGGCTGACGTCATCCTGCAGCGGCAGTTCGGCGTTATAGCCGACCTTGATGTCCTTGATTTTCGGCAGGCCGTTTTTCTGCACGTCGTGGTCGACCGTGGCCTCACGCGGGTCGGGCGAGCCGTCGGCCTGGGGGTAGTAGAACGCCCCGGTGGCGGCGCGCGAGCGGGTGGCGGTCTGCTGCGACTTGGCATCCAGCGACAGGTTGAAGAAGCCATCGTTGGGCAGCGCGAAGCCGTTGTTGAGCGTCTGGCGAAGGGTGCCGCCATCGCCCTTGTAGTATTCGCCATACGAGGTGCTGGCCGTGCCGCCGTGATCGTTCTGCTTGAGGATGATGTTGATCACCCCGGCGATGGCGTCCGAGCCGTATTGCGCCGAGGCACCGTCGCGCAGCACTTCGATGTGATCGATGGCGCTCACCGGGATCATGTCCAGATCCACCGGATTGGTGCCGTAGGCGGCGGTGGAGTCGAGGTTGATCACCGCACTGTTGTGGCGGCGCTTGCCGTTGACCAGCACCAGCACGTTGGAGCCGTTGAGGCCGCGCAGGCTATAGGGCCGCGCGATGCTGTCGTTGGACGATCCGGACGGGCGCTGCTGGAACGACGGCAAGGCTTTCGACAGCGCAGCGCGCAGGCTGCCACCACCGGCCTGCTGCAGCTGCGCACCACTGATGACGTCGATGGGCGCGGGGCTGCTGGTGACGGTGCGCGCTTCGCTGCCGCGCGAACCGGTGACGATAACGGTGCCGAGGGTGTCGTCGGTGTCGGTGCTGTCGGCAAAGGCCGGTTGCAGGGCGAAGCCGGCCAGCAGCAAGGGGGCAAGACGCAGCGAGACAGCATTGGCGATCAGCTTCATGTCGATTCAACCATTCAAAAGGGAAGAGAAATCGTTGCGCCACAGTGGGCGGACATCCACCGGGCGGGGCAGCAAGCCGCTGTTGAAAAATGTATCGGCGACCTGCTGCTGGGTGTTCACGGCGGTGTCGTTGAAGGCCACCAGGCGCCCTGGTCGGCTGCGCCGTTCGGCCTGTTGCAGGTACAGCGCCTGATCGATCCCAGTCAGTGCCTGGCTACGCGCAGCCCAGGCTTGCGGGTGCTGTTGCACCCAGTCCCAGGTGGCCCGTTCGCGCAGCAGAAAGTCGCCGATGCGTGCCCTTCGTCCCGCGTCATCGAGCGCCTGGGCCGTGGTCGCGATCAGGTAATTGCTCGAGCCATAGCGACGGGTGTCGGGCAGCAAGCGTCCCTCCATGCCGGACTCGGCCTGCAAGGCACTGATACCGCCCACCACCACAGCATCTATGTGGCCGCTGCGAAACGCCGTGAGGGCGTCCTGCATGGGCATCGGCACCGGGGTGATGTCTTGCAGCGTCAGGCTGTTTTTCTGTAGCAGGTCGAGCAGGAAGAAATGATTGTTGGTGGCCCGCACGTAGCTGATGCTCTTGCCCTTGAGGTCGGCCACCTGGTGGATGGCGGACTGACGCTTGACCACCACGGCGGTGTCGTTGGCGTCCCCCTCGAACGAGGCGATCAGCGCCAGCGGCGAGCCTGCCGCCTGAGCGAACACCGGCGGTATCTCGCTCATGTAGGCGTAGTCGAGGTCGCCGCTGCGCAAGGCTTCGAGCACGATGTTGCCTCCGGCCGTGTCGACCCACTGTACCGGGTAAGGCGTCTGGTCCTGGCCGGCGAGGTCGAGAAACGACGCGGCCAGGCCCTTGTAGCGCCACACCCGCAGCGGGGGTTCGGCGGCCTGCAACGCCGGGGCGCCTAGCCAGCCGCCCGCGCACAGGGTGGCACCGACGCCGAGCAAGCGGCGTCGTGAGAAGTGCTGCATGGCGTGTCCTCAGTCCAGGAGGTCGGGTTCTTCGACGCGGATGCGGTCCCACAGCGGCAAGAAATTCAGCCAGCCAAAAAACTCGTGGCGCGCCTTGTTGCTCTCTGCTGGCGGATGGTCCAATGCCGGAATCACCGGCGCGCCCGCTGCGTGGGCCAGCAGATGGGCGCGGGCGGTGTCATCGGCAATGATGAAACGCCAGGCGGCGCTTTCCACCGACTCGCCGACCGTCCACAGGCCATGGTTCTGCCAGATCAACAGGCTGTTGTCGGCGAAGTGTTCGACGAAGGCCCGGCTGACCGTGTCGCGGTCTTGCTCAAGCCCGCCTTCGGCATTGCGCAGTTGATGACGAGGGAACAGCACCTGGTCGTTGTGGAAGGCCGCGGACTCCGCCGTGATGGGGTCGAACAGGCGCCCCAGCGACGACCACACCCGCCCATGAAAACCATGCAGATGGGCGATGCCGACGACCTCGGGCCGTGCGCGCTGCAGATCGTAGTGCAACTCCAGAGCGCTGGTGTTGAGCACGCCGTCACCCTCCACCACCTGCCCGTGACCATTGACCCGCAGCAGGTGCGACACGGATATCTGCGAGAACGGCACGCCCAGCGGATTGATCCAGTAGTGGTCCGGCTCCAGCGGATCGCGGGCGGTAAAGTGGCCGGCCACGCCAACTTCGAAACCGTAGCGGGCGAACAGCCGATAGGACGCCGCCAGCCGCTCCTTGCGGTGCTGGCGCTCTTGCAGGGGATCGCTATGACGAGGAATGCTGTGCAGGGTCAGACGATGGTTGTCGGACGGCAGCGTGTAGATGCTCTGGGGGAAACGGTGGCTCATGAACAGGCCCTCACAGATAGAAGGGGGATGGTTATCCTCCTCCGTGTGGGGGTCGGGGTGCCTGGCTTTGTAATAAGCCGGACACGACAATATTTGTATAAAAACGCCGTGTAAAATTCTTTTAATGCATAAGCTGATAATTAACAGATCTGATTATAAACCGTGCAAATGATGTGTAGATTGCATCTTCTCCCTTCGAGGTCGAATGGTAGCGTTACCAGCATAAAACCTGCGCTGCCGTGCTTTCGATAACGGTCGCTTATCCCGAATACCGCAAGAGGACCTGTGCTTTTAAACGTCATATCCGGCTATAAGGTTATGCATAAAGGGTATTTAGAAGTAATCCTTTAGAACCATATGCTTGGAATCGCCACTCCTTTATAGCGCTGAGTCCCTATGTCCTAGCGATTGTACAGAGCGGTGCGGATCGACAGGGTGCTGCACAGTCGACGATGAACTTTCGCAGGGAACGCGCTTCACTATTTGTCTTGGAGCCTCCCTCATGAATGCCCGCAAAGTTTTATCGCTGCCCGCTGTATTCGGATCAGCCTTGCTGTTGAGCGCTCTGTGCTCGTTCCCCGCACTGGCAGGGCTGCTGGAAAAGGGTCGGGCCGACGGCCTCACCGCCGGTATCGCCAACGAGCAGCCCTATGCCTACATCGGCACCGACGGCAAGGCCACCGGCGCCAACGTCGAGATATTGAAAGCCGTGCTGGCGCCGCTGGGCATCAACAAGATTGAAACGCCGATCACCGACTTCGGCTCACTGGTCCCTGGGCTTGCGGCCGGACGCTTCGATTTGATCGGCGCCGGGCTGTTCATTAATCCGTCGCGCTGCAAGGTCATCGGTTACTCCAACCCGGTCACCCGCTCCGGCGGTGCGTTTATCGTCAAGGCCGGCAATCCGCTGAAGCTGCACAGCCTCAAGGACGTCGCCGCCAACGGCAAAGCGCGACTGGCCACCCAGCCTGGCAGCAATCAGGTACAGGAAGCCAAGGACAGCGGTATCGCCAGCGCCAATGTGGTGCTGTTCGACAAGGACACCGAGGCCCTGGCCGCCCTGCAAGCCGACCGCGTCGACGTGGTGTACTTTCCGGACGCCGAGATCATCAGCCTGGTGAAAAAGGCCAACAGCCCGACCATCGAGCGGGCGCTGCCGTATGAACAGATCCCCGACGCCCAAGGCAAACCGACCTGGAATTACCACGCCTACGGCCTGCCGAAAAACGACCCTGCATTCACCGCTGCCTTCAACGAGCAACTGGCCAAGCTGCGCGCTTCGGGCGAGCTGCTGAAGATCCTGCAGAAATACGGCTACACCGAGAACGAACTGCCGGACACCAGCGTGACCGCCGAGCAGCGCTGCAGCCTCTGACGCGGCAGTGACCTCGGATGCACAACGAGACCTCTCGATGCCTGCCCTGTACACGCCAAGCCGGGATGAAACCGGCTTTTCAGGCGAATGAATGCTGACCTTCACCCACCCAACACTGGCGGGCCTGGAGCTGATGTGATGGTTTTTGATCCTGCTGTTCTAGACACTGCCGGCTTCATTGCCCGGCAGTTGGCGTCGGGCGCGCTGTTGACCCTGAAAATCACCTTGTTGGCGCAGATCGTCGTGGTGGTGATGTCGTTCATCATTGCCCTGATGCGCCTGTCGCCCTGGCGAGCGCTCCGGTGGCTGGCCACGGTGTACGTCGAAATCCTGCGCGGTATTTCGGCGTTGGTATTGCTGTTTTATCTGTTCTTCATTCTTCCGCTATTCGGTATCAGGCTGTCGCCGATGACCACCGGGGTCATCGGCCTGGGCCTGACCTTCTCGGCCTATGGTTCGGAAATCGTGCGCTCGGCACTGGCTAACGTCAGCCGTGGCCAGCGCGACGCGGTGCGCGCCCTGGACTTCGATTCATTCACGGCGCTGCGGCGGATCATCCTGCCCCAGGCCCTGCCCTTCATGTTGCCGCCCATGGGCAATCAACTGGTCGAGCTGCTGAAGACCACCTCGCTGGTGTCGCTGATCAGCCTGAGCGACCTGACCTTTTCCGGCGCGCAGTTGATTACCACGCTGGGCCAGCAAACCTTGATCTGGTGCATCGTGCTGGTCTGTTATTTCCTCATGGCCTGGCCATTGAGCTGGCTGGTGCGCCGCTATGAGCGGCACATGACCGCCTGGCGTCAGGAGTCGCCGCCATGAATTTCGATTACGCCTTTGCCTGGTCGATCCTGCCGGATTTGCTTCAGGGTTTGCTCGTCACCCTGCAAGTCGTGGTGCTGGGATTTTTGCTGGCCGTGGTGGTGGGGCTGGTGCTGGCGATCGTTCAGCGCTCGAAAGGCGTATGGCTGCAGCGACTGAGCGGCGGCTATCTGAGCTTCTTTCGCCACACGCCCTTGATGGTGCAGCTGTACGTGCTGTTTTTCGCGTTTCCGTTGATCGGTATCACCCTGCCGCCGATCTCCACGGGGGTGATCGGGCTGGGCCTCTATTACGGCGCGTATATCGCCGAAGCCTACCGCGGCGCCATCGAAGGGGTGCCCGCCGGGCAGTGGGAAGCGGCGCGGGCCCTGGATTTTGACACGGCCACGACCTGGCAGCGGATCATCCTGCCCCAGGCACTGAAACCGATGCTGCCCATCCTCGGCAATTACCTGATCGGCATGTTCAAGGAAACGCCCCTGCTGGCGGTCATCACCATCCCCGAGCTGTTCCAGGCAACCAAGCAGATCGCCGGCATGACCTATCGCTACAACGAGCCCTACACGGTCATGGCGTTGATGTTCCTGGCGATCAGCCTGCCCACTTCCCTGCTGTTCAAATTTCTCGAAAGGCGCCGTCATGTCTGATCTCGCACACGGCCTCCCTGGGGCACCGGCACAGATCCTGTTGAAGCAGGTGGTCAAGGACTTTGGCAAGACTCGGGTCATCGATCACCTCGACCTGAGCATTCCCCAGGGCCAGAAGGTCGCCCTGATCGGCCCCAGCGGCTCCGGCAAGTCCACGGTGCTGCGCCTGATCAAGGGCCTGGAAACCTATCAGCAAGGCAGCATCGAAGTAGCCGGTGCCGCAGTGCCCGCCGTGCGTTCAGGCTGGCGCTGGCCGTGGTCGGCCAGAGCCCCGGTGGTGCATCGGGTCGGCATGGTGTTTCAGCAGTTCAACCTGTTCCCGCACCTGACCGTGGAGGAAAACATCACAGAAGCACCCCTGCGGGTGTTGAAACTCAGCCAGGAAGAGGCGCAGCAGCGCGCCCATGAATACCTCGGCTTGGTAGGCCTGCAGCACAAGGCGGCGGCCTACCCCGGCCAGTTGTCCGGCGGTCAGCAGCAGCGTGTCGCTATTGCGCGCGCGCTGGCCATGCGTCCGCAAGTGATGTTGTTCGACGAGGTGACCTCCGCGCTGGACCCGGAGCTGGTGGGCGAAGTGCTGGCCGTGATCCGTGCCATCGCCCACGCACAAAACACCACGCTGTTGCTGGTCACCCATGAGATGAAGTTCGCCGAGGAAATCGCCGACCGGGTGCTGTTCATGGAAGGCGGCAGAATCCTGGCCGACGGCAGCGCCCGCGAGATTCTGGTCGAGCCCGCAGACGAAAGGACCCAGCGCTTCTTGAACCGTGTCGAGCAACGCTGACTGCCCAGCCGTACGGCACTGCGGCCTGGGCAGCGATCGCGTATCATCGCCGTTTGCCCACGCTGCGGATTTCATCATGACAAGCCAGTCACTCCCCTCTTCCACACGCCCCTGGACATTCTGGTGCAAGCCGGCGCTATTCGTGCTGGTGGCCGTGATCGGCCTGTACTACGTGAAGTGGTCGCCGTATTACCTCAAGTCGTTCGTCGCGGCCGACAGCCACAGCATCGGTGGCTCGATCATCAACGATCACCCAGATTCGCCGCTGAGCGCCGCCCTCGCCTACGCCAAGGTGTATTTTCTGGCCATCTGGAAAGCCGCCGTGCTGGCGGTGATCCTCGGGTCGCTGGTGCAGGTGCTGATCCCCCGGGACTGGCTCCTGCGGGCGTTCGGCAAGGCTGGCTTCGGCTCGACGCTGCGCGGTGGCCTGTTCGCCCTGCCGGGCATGATGTGCAGTTGCTGCGCAGCGCCGGTGGCGGCCGGGCTGCGCCGGCAGAACGTATCGGTGGGCGCGGCCCTGGCGTTCTGGATCGCCAATCCGGTGCTCAACCCGGCCACGCTGATTTTCATGGGCTTCGTGCTCGGCTGGCAGTTCACTGCCTTGCGCCTGGTGGCCGGTGTGGCGTTGGTGCTGGGCGTAGCGTTGTTTGCGCAGCGCATCTCGCGACCAGAGGCCTTGCCGGATGCGGCGGTGGAGGCGGTTGAAGTGGCCAGCAATGTCGACACCGGCAGCCTGCTGACGCGCTGGATGCGCACACTGTGGCAGCTGTTCTGGACCACCATCCCGATTTACGTGGTGGCGGTGCTGATTCTCGGCGCGGCGCGCGTCTGGCTGTTCCCCCACGTGGATGGCGCCATGGGCAACGGCTGGCTGTGGCTGGTGCCGCTGGCGATCGTCGGCACGCTGTTCGTGATTCCCACGGCGGCGGAAATCCCCATCGTGCAGACCCTCATGGGCCTAGGCCTGGGGACTGCACCCGCCGTGGCACTGTTGATGACGCTGCCCAGTGTCAGCCTGCCGTCGCTGTTGATGCTGCGTAAATCCTTCGACCGCCAGGTGCTGGTGGCCGTGGCGTTGCTGACCATGCTGGTGGGCATCGTCAGCGGCGCCGTCGGCGCGCTGTTGCTCTGACTTTCGGGCTTGAAACGCCGCCGAGTTCAGGCACGGCGGCGCTGTTGCAGGTACGCTCTGACCGCCGCGTGATCACCGGCAAACTCGATGCGCTTGGCCTTGCTATCGCGCTGATAGGCGTACATTGGGTCGTAGTACTCGTTGAGCAGCACCTCGATCCACTGCCGATGAGCGTCCACCTGCCCGGTGGTCAGTTGTACCGCCAGGGCATCGTCCATCATCGCCGCCAGGCGCTGGTAACGCTCGCCGCCCAGGCGTTTGAGGTTGCTTGCCAAGCTCTGGCGCAGGCGTTCGGCAAAGGCATTGAAACCCTGCTCCATGCCATTGGCGGCGACGAACTCGGCGCACAGGTCGATCACGTAATCCTTGAGAATCCGCTCGACCCGCCGCTCGACGCTGTCCTGCAGCCACACCATCGGCGCGGCTTGCATCTGCCGGAACAGCGACAACGGCACGGCGCGGCTGCCGATGGCGCGCCCTTCATCCTCCAGCACCAGGAACTCCGCACCGCGGTGGCGCTTTTTGAGGATGTCCACGGCCAGGGCGTTTTCGAAATCGATCTGCGCGGGCTGACCGCTGACCCGTTTGCCGAAACTGGAGCCGCGATGGTTGGCGTGGCCTTCGAGGTCGAGGCTGTTGTGCAGCTCGACCAGTACCTCGGTCTTGCCAGACCCGGTCAAGCCGCCGACGAGCACCAGCTCACATGACTGCGCCGCGTCTTCGACCGTGTCGAGCAAAAAGGTCCGCATCGCCTTGTACCCACCCAGCACCCGCGGGTACGGGATACCGGCGACATCCTTGAGCCACTGCTGAGTGATCTGCGAGCGCAGGCCGCCGCGAAAGCAATACAGATAGCCTTCGGGCTGACGCTGGACGAACTCGACCCAGGCCTCGATACGCGCCTGCTGGGTCGCGCCGGACACCAACCGGTGCCCCAACTCGATGGCGGCCTGCTGCCCCTGTTGCTTGTAGGCGGTGCCGACGGCCTCGCGCTCGGCGTCGTTCATCAGCGGCAGGTTGCGCGACTGGCTGAAGGCGCCCTTGGCAAATTCCACCGGCGCGCGAACATCCATCAGCGGGATGTCGTTCAAGAAGATATGCCGCAGATCGGCGCTGTTGTCGCGCATCAGAACACCTCGACGGCATGGGTCTGTCGCTCGACCAGGGTACCGATCGGTTGCAGGTCCAGGCCCAGCTCGGTGGCGGTCTGCAGGAACTGCGCCTGGCCTTCTGGCGTCACCGCCACGAGCAAGCCACCGCTGGTCTGCGGATCGCAGAGCAGGTGTTTTTGCCACTCGGTCAACGGGCCGATACGCCCACCGTAGCTGTCGAAGTTGCGCAGCGTGCCGCCCGGTATGCAGCCTTGCTCCAGGTAGTGATCGACGCTGGCCAGGCGCGGTACGGCATCGGCCTGCAAGCGGGCGGTCAGCTGGCTGCCGTCGGCCATTTCCACCAGGTGACCGAGCAGGCCGAAACCGGTGACGTCGGTCATCGCCGTGACTCCGGCCAGTTTGCCGAAGCGGCTGCCGGGCGTGTTGAGGGTGCACATCTGGTCGCGCGCCAGGCCGATGTCGGCGTCACGCAGCAGGCCCTTTTTCTCGGCGGTGGTGAGGATGCCGATGCCCAGAGGCTTGGTCAGGTACAGGGTGCAGCCAAGGGTGGCGGTGTCGTTGCGCTTCATGAAGCGCTTTTCTACCAGGCCGGTGACCGCCAGGCCAAAGATCGGCTCCGGGGCATCGATCGAGTGCCCGCCCGCCAGGGGGATGCCGGCGGCATCGCACACCGCGCGGCCACCGCGAATCACTTCGCGGGCGATCTCCGGTGCGAGCAGGTTGACCGGCCAGCCGAGAATGGCGATGGCCATGATCGGATCGCCGCCCATGGCGTAGATGTCGCTGATCGCGTTGGTGGCGGCGATACGTCCGAAATCGTAAGGGTCGTCGACGATCGGCATGAAGAAGTCGGTGGTCGAGACCACGCCGCGCTCTTCATCGATGGCATACACCGCCGCGTCATCACGCGAAGCGTTGCCCACCCACAGGCGCGGGTCGAGGTTTTGTGCGCCGCTGCCGGCAAGGATCACTTCCAGCACCTGAGGCGAGATCTTGCAGCCGCAGCCGGCGCCGTGGCTGTACTGGGTCAAGCGGACGGGTTCGCTCATGGGATGCCCTTGTGTCTGTGAAGGGGCAGCAGTCTACCAGAGCACACGAGGCCCACGTGCGGGGCGCGACAGAGGCCAGCGGAGCAATAGACCTATGCACATGCGATTTGGTTATTTCTGTTAGAGCCTTTATGTCAAATATGATCAGCAACATCGTTGCAACTATCCGCCCAGCAACTGTTGCTGGGCGAACAGCTCATCAGCCTGCAGACAGATCGAGGTCCCTGAGCATGACTGCTTCTTTGCAAGACGCCCGCCATTGCCCACTGCACACCGCGCGGGAGCTGGCCACCGAGTTCGCCCGCACCGCCGTTGAGCGTGACGAGCGTGGCGGCACCCCCAAATCCGAACGCGATGCCCTGCGCGCCAGCGGCCTGCTGGCCCTGAGCATTCCGCGCCAGTTCGGCGGCCTGGGCGCGAGCTGGAGCGACACCTTCGAGGTGGTCCGCGAATTCGCCCGAGTCGATAGCTCGATTGCCCATGTGTTCGGCTTTCATCACCTGATGCTGGCCACCGTGCGCCTGTTCGGCAGCGCCGAGCAGTGGCAGCCGTGGTTTGAACTCACCGCCCGCAAGAACTGGTTCTGGGGCAACGCCCTCAATCCATTGGACACCCGCACCACGGTGCGCACCTTCGGCGGCTGGCGGGAATTCTCGGGCAAGAAGAGTTTTTGCTCCGGCGCCAGCGACTCGCAAATGCTCGTCGCCTCGGCGGTGGATGAAAGCGCAGGCGGCAAATTGTTGATCGGCGCGATCCCCACCGCGCGCACCGGCATCACCGTGCACGACGACTGGCAGAACATGGGCCAACGCCAGACCGAAAGCGGCAGCGCCACCTTCGAACGGGTGCGCGTCGAGGAATCCGACCTGCTCCTCGATCCTGGCCCGCTGAGCACCCCGTTCGCCTGCCTGCGGCCCCTGATCGCGCAACTGCACTTCGCCAATATCTTCCTCGGCATCGCCCAGGGCGCGTTCGCTGAAGCGCGCCAGTACACCCTCACCGAGACCCGCCCGTGGTTCAAGTCGGGCGCCTCGAACAGCGGTCAGGACCCATACGTCCTGGCGCACTTCGGCGATTTCTGGGTCGGCCTGGAGAGCGCCCGGCTGCTGGTCGAGCTGGCCGCGCAGCGCCTGGACCAGGCCTGGGCCAAGGGCGCCAGGCTGAGCGCCGACGAGCGCGGGCAACTGGCGGTGACCATCGCCACCGCCAAGGTCGCCGCCCAGCGCCACGGCCTCGAGCTATGCAGCAAGGTGTTTGAAGTCACCGGCGCCCGCTCGACCCATGCATCCGTGGGCCTCGACCGGCACTGGCGCAACCTGCGCACCCAAAGCCTGCACGACCCGCTGGACTACAAACTTCACGAACTGGGTGACTGGGCATTGAACCAGAACCTGCCCACGCCCACGTTCTACTCATAGGGATGCCCATGCAGCTTCTGACCTTACCGCCCTCGCCCGCCTTGGCGACCTCCATCCGCGCCACCGCACAGGTGTTCGAGGACCCGAAATCCAAGGCCTTGCTCGCGCACCTGGAAAAGGTCGCGCCCAGCGAAGCCAGCGTACTGATCATCGGCCAGACCGGCACCGGCAAAGAACTGGTCGCCCGTCACATCCACAACTTGAGCGCGCGGCGCAATCGGCCGTTCGTGGCGGTCAACTGCGGGGCGTTCTCGGAATCGCTGGTGGAGGCCGAGCTGTTCGGCCACGAGAAAGGCGCCTTCACCGGCGCCCTGAGTGCCAAGGCCGGCTGGTTCGAAGAGGCCAACGGCGGCACCCTGTTCCTCGATGAAATCGGTGACCTGCCGATGGGTATCCAGGTCAAGCTGCTGCGCGTGCTGCAAGAGCGCGAAGTGGTGCGACTGGGCTCGCGCAAGAGCATCCCCATCGATGTCCGGGTGCTGGCGGCGACCAATGTGCAGCTGGAAAAAGCCATCAACGCCGGGCACTTTCGCGAGGACCTGTTCTACCGCCTGGACGTCGTCAACCTGGAGCTCAGCCCGTTGCGCGAGCGGCCCGGCGATATCCTGCCGCTGATTCGCCACTTCATCGCCGCCTACAGCGCACGGCTCGGCTATGGCGAGATACGCCTGACCCCGGATGCCGAGCGCAAGCTCACCAGCTATAGCTGGCCGGGCAATATCCGCGAGCTGGAAAACGTCATTCACCACACCTTGTTGGTGTGCCGCGAGGGGCTGATCCAGTGCGACGACTTGCGCCTGTCGAGCCTGCGCATCGAACGCCACGAAGACACTGCACCCAGCGATGACTCGGCCGAAGCCTTGCTGGAGCGGGCGTTCAAGAAGTTGTTCGAAGAACAGGCGGGCGCCCTCCATGAGAAAGTCGAAGATACCCTGCTGCGCGCGGCCTATCGCTTCTGCCATTACAACCAGGTACACACCGCCAATATGCTTGGCCTGAGCCGCAACGTGACCCGTACACGGCTGATCAAGATTGGCGAACTGGCGGTCAACAAGCGCCGCCCGACCGAAAACGTGCAGGGCGAGCGCATGCTCAATCTGTCAATCTGAAGGCTCGGCCCCAGGCCTGTCACTTTAGAAGCCCTGTCACCCCGAGGCCCTCACTCCAGCGCTGCCAAGCGCGCCGCCAGCGCCTTGGCCTGCAGGGCGACATCGGTCACGGCAGTGCTTTCCCACCACATCCCGCGCAGCGGCGGGCCCATGGCGAACAGCCGCCGGGCGGCCAGCGCGGCCGCGTCGAGCACCGCCCCACCGCCGTCCGCGGCGATGCCGAGGCCGAGGTTGCCCGGCGCAATCAAACCATCGCTCAGCAGTTGCCGCGGCAGGGGTTTATCGACGCGCCGCCAGTCGTATTCGATGCCGGTGGAGTTGATCAGTGCATCGCCTTCCACCACCGTGGTCTGCGTCTGCCCACGATACCGCAGGCGAATGCGCTGCTTGCAGTCATCACTGGTCTCCAGCCCCTGCAAGGAGGCGGCGTGGATACTCAGGCGCCCCTCACTCAGCAAGCGTTCGAGCAGCGCGTTGCCCTGGGGTGGCGAGCGATGGTGATGGCTTTCCCACCACGGCCGCGCATGGCGCACGAACTGGCGGCGCTGCCCATCGCTGGCCTGGCTCCACAGCCGCGCGATATGCACCCGCACGGTGTCCAGTGGCGCTTGCCAGTCGATGCCTGCTTGCGCAGCCAGATGGCATTGGCGACGCAGTTCGCGCAGCAGTTGCAGCGGGCTGCGAATCTCGGGGGCCAGGCTGAGGAAGTCTTCCCAGGCCGGCGGTTGACGACGCACCTGCGGCAGCAGGCCGTGGCGCGAGAACACCTCGATCGGCCCGCGGTGGCCGGCCTGATCCAGCGACACCAGGGCGTCGATCATGGTCAGCCCGGAGCCGATGATCAGCACGCTGGCGCGCTTGTCGAGGCGGCGCATCTGCTCGACGTTCCACGGCCCCAGTGCCACGGCATTGAGGCCGCTGGACTGGCGCTGGGCGGTGTGCGCCGCCGCGAACATGCCGGTGGCCAATACTGCCGCCGCGCCGCGCCAGCGCTCACCGCCGCGCAGCGTCAAGGTCACGCCCTGCGCGTCGGTCTGCAGGTCGACGGCTTCGTCGCGCACGTGGCGCAGGCCCGAGCCGCGGGCCTGGGCGAGGGCCAATGCCTCGCTCAGGCGTTGCTGGGCATACACCCCGAACAGCCCGCGCGGGGGAAACAAATGGGCGACGGTGACATCCTGCTCCGCGGCCTCCGGCCAGCCACCGGCGTCGATATGTGCCTGCAGCCAGCGAGTCAGGTCGTCGGCGTCATCGGGATCGACGCTCATGCGCGCCGCATTGCCATTGAGGGTATGACCCAGCTGCGTCGCGCTGTAGGCCTCGCCCCGGCCCAGTTCGGCGCGTGGTTCGAATACCACGATGTGCCGCGCCCCAGGCAGGCGCAGCAACTGCATGGCCAACAAGGTGCCGCTCAGGCCACCCCCAACAATCAGCACATCGGCCTCGCGGATGGCCGGGGTGGCCTGTCCGCCTTGTGGCTCGCTCATGGTTCACTCACTCTCGGATGGATTCAACGTTTGCCCAGGTAGATGTCTTGCAAGTCGCCACGCGCCAGCAGGTCATCCGCCGAGCCAGCAGCGGCCACTCGGCCAGTATCCAGCACATAGGCCCGGGAAGCATATTTGAGCGCGACATTGATATTCTGCTCGGCGATCAGAAAACTCACCTGCTGGTCACGGTTCAGGTGCGCGACGATCTCGAAAATTTCCTGGACGATGATCGGCGCCAGGCCCATCGAAGGCTCGTCGAGCAATACCAAAGTAGGCCGGGTCATCAACGCCCGGCCAATCGCGACCATCTGTTGTTCGCCGCCGGACGTCAACCCGGCCTGGGTCTTGCGTTTGGTCTTGAGCCGCGGGAACCAGGCGTAGATGCGCTCCAGATCTTCCTCCATGCGCTGGCGCGACAGGCGCCGCACGAAACCGCCGCTGCGCAGGTTCTCCTCGACGGTCAACTGGCCGAACACGTGTCGGCCCTCCAGCACGTGCACCATGCCCTGGCGCACCCGTTCGCTGGGCGACAACGGCGCGGCATCGGCACCGAGAAACTCGATGCTGCCACGGGTGACCCGCGCGCGCTCTGCACGGACCAGCCCGGAGATGGCCTTCAAAGTGGTGCTTTTGCCGGCGCCGTTGGCCCCCAGCAGCGCGACGATGGCGCCACGGGGGACCTCCAGCGTGACCCCGGCGATGGCCAGGATCGAAGCATCGTAAATGACCTCGATATCATCGACGCGCAGGATGCTTTCGGCCTGTTCGGTGCCGGGTGATGGGCGCGAAGCAGGCGTCGCGACGGGTTCACTGGTCATGGCTGCAGTCTCTGGGCACGATGTTTTTCTCTTTGGCGAATGCCGCGGATTTTTCGTCGATCAACGGGCGCAACAGGACTCGATCGGCGGCGATCCAGTCGCTGACCAGGGTCCATTGACTGCCGTCCCATTGCTGCACCCGCGCCGCGCCACCGCCTTCGTGGTCCGAGCACGACAGCGTCAGGTTTTGCATCAAGCCCAGGTAGCCCATGGCTTTGAGCCGGGCGTCATCGATGTGCAAATGCTCCAGCCCCCAGCGCCCTTCCTCGCCAGTAAGCGGGCGATGGCCGAACTTGGCCTGGCCGGCGCGTATCGCTTCAACCGCCACGGCGGCGTTCACCAACCCTGAGTTGTAGTACACACTACCGAAATTGCGCTGGTCCTTGAGGTCGCTCTTGCCCTGATCGAGGATGTACTGCTTGAGGCGCTTGTGAATCTCGAAATCGCTGCCGGCCGGGTACGGCGTCAGGGCCAGGTAGCCTTTGGCGGCGGCGCCTGCGGGCAACACGTCTTCACTGGAACTGGCCCAGATGTCACCGACGATATGGTCCACCGGAAAACCGAAGCGCGCGGCGGTCTTCACCGCCACCGGGGTCGACACCCCCCAGGTGCGCAGGAACACCCAGTCAGGCTGCAACTGGTGGATCTGCCGCCACTGGGCAGACTGCTCGCTGCCAGGGTCGGCGACCGGAATCTGGATATTCTCGAAACCGTACTTCTCGGCCAGCAACTTCATCGGCCCGAGGGTTTCGCGGCCATAGGCTGAATCGTGGTAGACGGTGGCGATCTTCTTGCCCTTGAGCTTGTCGAGGCCGCCTTCGCGTTCAGCGACGAAGTTCACGAACGCCGAGGCCTCGCTGTAGAAGGTCAGCATCACCGGGAAGTTGTACGGGAACACGCGCCCGTCGGTGGCCTCGGTACGCCCGTAGCCCATGGTGATCAGCGGGATCTTGTCGACCTCGGCGCGCTCGCTCAAGGCGTAGGCTGCCGGCGCGCCATTGGGCTGGTAGACCGCCACCGGCGCGCCGTCCTGGCCATTCTTGAAGCGCTCGTAGCACTCGATGCCTTTCTCGGCGGTCCACTCGGTCTCGCACTCCTGCCAGACCAGCTTGACGCCGTTGATGCCGCCTTCGACCTCGTTGATGTAGCGCAGGTAATCGATCATCCCGGCCCAGATCTGCACGCCACTGGAGGCGTAGGCTCCAACCCGATAATTGGCCAACGGGAAGAACTGCTGGTCGGCGGCGGCCTGTACCGTGGGCGCCAGCGCCATCAGACCCAGGCCGAGGCTCATCCCCAGACCTATACCCATGCCCAGCAGTGAACGCTTGAATGTGTTTCGCATGAAATGACTCGTCCTCACATGAACATCAGAAACGCAGCGGCCATCGGGCCAGCCGCTCCTGGGCGTTTTTCAACAGGCGAATCAGGCCTTCGGGCTCCTTGATCAGGAACACGATGATAAGCACGCCAAAAATGATTTTTTGCAGGTTCTGCAATTGCCCCGCGTCCACCGCACCGCCGAACAGCGCCTGGCCGGCGTGGTCGAGGAAGATCGGCAGCAGGCAGATAAAGGCCGCGCCGACGAAGTTGCCGGCGATGCTGCCCATGCCGCCGATAATGATGATGAACAGAATCTGGAACGAGCGATTGATGTCGAAACTGCCGGCGCTGGCCGTGCCCAGATAGGCGAACGCCCACGCGCCGGCGATGCCCAGGTAGAACGAACTGATGGCGAAGGCCAGGTGCTTGTAACGCACCACGGCGATGCCGACCACTGCAGCGGCGGTGTCCATGTCGCGAATGGCCATCCAGTTGCGGCCTACCTGGCTCTTGACCAGATTCACCGCAACCCAGGTCAGGATCACCACGGTGACCAGGGTCAGCAGGTAGCGATCCACCGGGTTGTTGAGGTCGTGACCGAGCAGCGTCAGGTGCGGTGCAGAAATGGTCCCCGAGGCGCCGTTGTTGTAGAACCACGGAAACTTGACGAACAGCCACTCCAGAAAAAACTGCGCCGCCAAGGTGGTCACCATCAGGTAGAAGCCCTTGATCCGCGAACTGGGCAAGCCGAACAACCAGCCCACCAGCGCGCTGATCACGCCGGCGCCGAGCAGTGACAACGGCAGCCCCAATTCAGGTACGCGCAGCAACAAGCCATAAGTGGCGAAGGCGCCCACCGCCATGAACCCCGCAGCGCCGACCGAGGTCTGCCCGGTGTAACCGGTCAGCAGGTTCAGGCCCAGCCCGGCCAGGGACAACACCAGAAACGGAATGAAGATCGCATTCAGCCAGTAATCGTTGCCCAGCCCAGGCACCGCAGCAAAGGCGATCAGCAACACGCCCAGCAACGCCCAGGGCACCTTGCGTTTGTGTAGTCGCAGCGGCGCGGTGACCGGCTCTAGGGGCAGGCTGTAAGAGATTTTGCTCATGTCAGACGCGCTCGATGGCCCGCTCGCCGAACAGGCCGGCGGGACGGATATAGAGGAATGCCAAGGCCAGCACATAGGCGAACCATGGGGTGATGCCGCCACCGATCAGCGGGCCGATATAGACCTCGGCGAGGTTTTCCGCAGCGCCGACGATCAGGCCGCCGACGATCGCTCCGCCTATCGAGGTGAACCCACCGATGATCAGCACCGGCAGGGCCTTGAGTACCACCAGCGACAGCGAAAACTGCACGCCTTGGCGAGCCCCCCACAGCAGCCCGGCGAACAGCCCGACCACCCCGGCCACGGACCAGACGATCTGCCACACGCGATTGAGGTTGATACCGATGGACAAGGCCGCCGTAGTGTCGTCGGCCACCGCGCGCAGAGAGATGCCGATGCGGGTCTTGTTGAACAGCAACGCCAGGACCACCACCAGCACCACCGCCGCGCCAGCTGCGATCAGGTCGAACTGGCTGACCATGATGCCGCCGATGAACAGCGGCACATCGTCGATACCCAGGTCCAGCGCCCGTACCTGCGCGCCCATCAACCCCTGGGCCAGGCCCTCGATGACAAACGACAGGCCCAGCGTGGCCATGAACAGGGTGATCTGCGAGCGGTTGACCAGCGGGCGCAGCACCAGGCGCTCGATGAGCAGCGCGCCAACGATCATCACCAGCACCGTCAGCAACAGCGCCAAGGCAAAGGGCACGCCCTGGTCATGCAGGCTGACGAACGTCAGTGCCGCGAACAGCAGCATCGAGCCCTGAGCGAAATTGAACACGCCACTGGCCTTGTAGATCAGCACGAAGCCGATCGCCACCAACGAATACAAGGTCCCGGCCAGCAAGCCGCCGATCAGGGTTTCCAGAAACGCCATCAATGCCCCACCCCCAGGTAAGCCGAAATCACTTGCGGATTGGCCTGCACTTCGGCCGGTGTGCCATCGCCCACCTTGCGCCCGTAGTCGAGCACCACGACGTGATCGGACAGGTCCATGACCACCGCCATGTCGTGCTCGATCAGCACCACCGTGGTCCCCAGCGAGCGATTGATATCGGCGATATAAACGGCCATTTCCTGTTTCTCTTCGGCGTTCATCCCCGCCATCGGCTCGTCGAGCAACAACAACGCGGGCGCGGCGATCAACGCGCGGCCCAGTTCGACGCGCTTCTGCAGCCCGTAGGAGAGGTTGCCGACCAGCACGTCGCGTTGCGCCTGCAGGTCGAGAAACCCGAGGATGCCTTCGGCCTTGGCCCGAGACTGCTCGGCCTCGCGTCGCGCGCTCGGCCACTGCAAGGCCTGGGCGAGAAAATGACTGCGGGTGTGACGCGACAGCCCGGTCAGGATGTTGTCGATGACGCTCATCTTCTTGAACAGCGCGTTGTTCTGAAAGGTCCGCCCAATGCCCTGGCGGGCGGCGCTCAAGGGATCGATCTGGCGAAACCCGCGGCCTTCGAAGATGATTTCGCCGGCATCGAAGCTGTATACGCCGTTGAGGATGTTGAGCAGCGAGCTTTTGCCCGCGCCGTTAGGGCCGATCAGGGCGCAGATTTCGCCGCGGCGCACCTCGAAAGAGAAGTCATTGATGGCCTTGACGCCCTTGAACGCCAGAGAGATGCCGCGCACCTGCAGGATGTTTTCTGCTGGCTGGCTCATGCGACGTCCTTGCCGGATTCGAGGGTCCAGGGGTGATGCGCTTGCGTGTGGTTGGGTGCCTGCCAGATCGAACGCAGGTTTTCGAAACCCAACAGGCGTTGCACGCGTTGTTTCAACAACCGGCGCAGGCCGCGTCGGGGCTGCTCGATGGTCCAGTCGCAGAGCCTTCGGCGCCAGCTGCCTGGGGGCGGCAGGCGGGCTTCGATCTCCTGCGCCAGCACCTGCAATCGCGCACTCGACAGCAGCAGTCCGGTTGGCGCCACTGCCCGCCGATCACGGGCCGCCGAACCTGGGCTCTCGGGAAACGCCAAGGCCTGGCCGCTGCTCAGCCACTGGCCGAGAATCACCTCCAGGCCGGCTTCCCAGTCGGTGCCCTCTTCCACCCAGAGCAACGTCGCGTCGCTGCCGGCGGGAAGGCTGAACAACGTCGTCGGCGATGGCCGCTCACCCAGCAAGCGGCCGATGCCGAGCACCGGCAAAGGGCCGCTGTCGACCAGCGGCGGCTGTGCGGTAATCAACAAGCGCAGGCCCGCGACCCGCTCGTGGCAACCCTGCCAGTGGGGCAGATCGCGGCGATCCTGGACAAAACCGTGAGTCGGCCGCAGTGCCTGCAGCTGCGCCGCCAGTGCGGCGCTCGAGGCTGGCCGCGGTACCCCCACCACCGTGCCGCCGCTGGCCTGGGCCGCCAGGCTCAACAACAGCAGATCGGTCTCGTAGGCGCCGCTCACGGCCAGCCGGGAACGCTCGCTGAAGCCCTGCTGGCGCAGCCCCGCCGCCAATTGCTCTACTTCGCGCAGCACATCGATCCAGCGCCAGGCGTACCACTCGGCCTGACGTCGATGGCGCAAGGCGATCTGCAAGGGTGCCGCCTGCGCCCAATGGGTCAGGCGCTGGGCGGTGGGTGACGGCTCGGGCGACGTCGCCGACGGTACCGCCCGCAGCCGTAATTCATGCAAGGTCATGGCGTCATCCTTTTCATCAAGCGCGATCCTTTTGCCGCGTGCGCTGCCACTCGGCCAGGTTGCGATACGCCGCGCCCGGGTGCCCGGCCGCCAGGCGCGGCCCGTCGCCGAACAGTTTTTCGCGCAGAGTGCCTGGCGCATAGTCCTTCTTGTACACACCGCGCTTCTGCAACTCGGGCACCAGCAGGTCAACGGCGTCGGTGAAGGTTTCGTGAGTGACCGCATAGGCAAGGTTGAAGCCGTCCACGTCGGTGTCGGCGACCCACTCCTCAAGCAAGTCGGCCACGGTTTGCGGACCGCCGACGAACAGCGGACCAAAGCCACCGATACCGACCCACTTGGCCAGTTCGTTGGGCGTCCAGACCGTGTTCGGATCCGCCGTGGAGAAGGTCTCGACCGCCGATTGAATGGCATTGGTGTGCACATGCTTGAGCGGTTCGTCGGGTTTGAACTGACTGAAATCGATGCCCGTCCAGCCCGAAATCAACGCCATGGCGCCTTCATAGCTGACCCAACTTTTGTACTCTTCGAACTTGGCCTTGGCCTTGGCATCGGTTTCGCCCAGGATCACCGTCTGCAGGTTGAAGATGAGGACCTTCGCCGGATCACGGCCGGCTTCAGCGGCGCGGCGGCGGATATCGGCCACCGTTTTTCTCAACAGCACCTTGGAGGGCGCGGCGACGAACACGCACTCGGCCTGCTCGGCGGCGAACTGCTTGCCGCGGCTCGAGGCGCCGGCCTGATAAAGCACCGGGGTGCGCTGCGGCGAGGGTTCGCACAAGTGAATACCCGGCACCTGGAAGTGTTTGCCGAAGTGCTGAATCTCGTGGATCTTGCTCGGGTCGCTGAAAATCCGCCGCTCGCGGTCACGCAGGATGGCGCCCTCTTCCCAGCTGCCCTCCCAGAGTTTGTAGCAAACCTCGAGGTATTCTTCGGCGTAGTCATAGCGCGCGTCGTGCTCGGTCTGGGCTTGCTGGCCCATGTTCTTGGCGCCGCTTTCGAGGTACGAGGTAACGATGTTCCAGCCCGCACGGCCTTTGGTCAGGTGATCGAGGGTCGAGAGGCGCCGGGCGAATGGATACGGGTGCTCGAATGACAGCGAAGCCGTCAGGCCGAAGCCCAGATGCTCGGTGACCAAAGCCATGGGCGTGATCAGTTGCAGCGGATCGTTGACCGGCACCTGGGTGGCTTGACGAATCGCGGCGTCGCCGTTGCCTCGGTAGACGTCATAGATGCCGAGCACGTCGGCAATGAACAAGCCGTCGAACTTGCCGCGCTCGAGGATTTTCGCCAGGTCGGTCCAGTATTCCAGGTCCTTGTACTGCCACGAGCGGTCGCGCGGATGCGCCCAGAGCCCGGGCGACTGGTGGCCGACGCAGTTCATGTCGAAAGCGTTGAGACGAATTTCACGGGACATCGAATTATTCCTCGAGCTGCGGCGGCGCGACGCCATTGAGGCGCTGGTTGCCGATGATCTGGTACTGCCAGCGCAGCGGCTCGCGCGCGGCCAGGGCCGGGTATTCGGAGCGGCTGCCGGTGAGTTCCTGCTGGGCGTTGCCGACCGCTTGCAAGGCGTCGGCACTGGCGATCACCGCTTCGGCCGTCGCCACCAGCGCCTCGGCCGGGCTGCCGACAAAGGCTTGGGCACGCTCATAGAGGGCGGCGGCGACTTCGATGCGAATCTGCAGGTCGCCGAAGCGACTGATGATGTAAGGGTCTTCGACCGCGCGTTGCAAACCGCTGAGCGGCCAAGGCCGGGCGTGTTCGCGAACGAAATCGAGGGTCAGTTGCAGGCCCTGGCGGGCATGCTGCAAGTCGTGGGCGGCCACTGAGAGCTGGCTGGGCAAGGCGATTGCCGGGCTGTTCATAGTCGTGATTCCTCGATCAATTCCAGGCATGGCGTGGCGGCGCGACGCCGTTGAGCAGGCGATTACCGATCAGGTGATACTTCCAGCGCGCCGGATCGTGCAGGGTGTGGGTACGCGCGTTGCGCCAGAAGCGGTCGAGATTGTGCTTGCCCAGTACCGAACGGGTACCGGCCAGTTCGAACAGTTTGCTGCTGGCGAGCAAGGCGATTTCGGCGGACAGCACCTTGGCCTGGGCCACCACCACGGACGCCTCGGCGACGCTCTCCTCGCTCGGCGCGGCCAGGGCGTGGTCTACCGCGCGGCCGGCCTTGGCGAGGATCGCGTCGGTACCGTGCAGGCGCCATTGCAGATCGCCGATGGCCGCGAGAGTGAACGGGTCCTGCCAGCCATGCTGCAACTGGCTGTCGACCCAAGGGCGGGCCAGGCGCGCATGAATCAGCGCCTGCTCGAAGGCACCGTGGGCGATGCCGGTATCGACGGCGGCCTGGATGATCTGCGAGATCGGGCCATCGGCGGTCGGCACGTCATAGGCCCTGTGCGCGGGGATCACCGCGCTCAAGGGTACTCGCACGTCCTTGATCACGGCGCCACCGCTGGCGGTGGTGCGCTGACCGAAGCCGTCCCAGCTATCGATGATGGTCAGGCCGGGGTTGTCCCGCTCGACGAAGGCGATAAAGCCGCGGTTGTGCTCATCGACGCCCACCACCGGGACGATGTGCGCAAACAAGGCGCCCGTGCAGTAGAACTTTTCGCCATTGACCACGGCGTGGTCGCCCTCGAAGCGAATGCGGGTCTCGAAGGCGGTCACGTTTTTACTCTTGGCCTCCGAGAAGGCATTGCCGAAGCGATAGCCCTCGAGCACCTTGGCGAAGTAGTAACGCTTTTGCTCCTCGGTCCCAGTCAGCAGCAGGCCATTGAGCACACCCAGATGATTCTGCGGAATCTGCCCTAGGGACGAGTCGGCGGCGGAGATGATCTTGATCACTTCGGCCACCGTCACGTACGACACCCCGGCACCGCCGTAGGCCTTGGGCACGGTAATGCCCCACAGGCCGCTGGCAGAGAATTCGTCGAGCTCGGCCACCGGCAAGCGCCGGTCACGGTCGCGTACCGAGGCTTCTTCGGCAAAGCGCACAGCCAGCGCCTTGGCCACTTCGATGGCTTCGGCATCCGAGGCGATCACATGGGCCTTGGGCGGTTTTGATGCAGGAACGCTCATGGGCAGACTCCAATTCGGAAAATCACTGTGGAGTCCTTTGCACAGCCCGTGCCTGTTTTATTTATCTATATATATCAGTGGATTGAGTACATTTGATGCGGTGAGCGCCGATGCCAGACCGACAATCTGTCCACTTGCTGTTGCCTGAACAACAGTTGCCCCTATGGCAGCTGCCGCGGGGCATCCCTGGGCCTGGCTGGCGAATGCGTTAGTGAGCGCAGCGCACCGTTGTACGGTTTTTGCACAGGCTGTTGTCGCGCTGCTGCCCCACCAACAGAGGCGATTCATAAAACCAATGGATTCTTTTTTATTTCAATGGGTTATCTGACGGCACAGACTATGCATTCGCAGCGTGACGAGCTTTTCTATTCATTGATGGAGCACTGCCATGAGCCTGACGTCCGCGTTCAACCCGCTGTCCGAAGGGACCCATTACGAGGCCCTCGCCAATCGCTTTCGCCCGCTGTTCCGCCAGATCGCCGCAGGCAACGTCGAGCGTGAACAATCGCGCAGCCTGCCCTATGAGCCAATCCGCTGGCTCAAGCAGGCGGGCTTCGGTGCCGTCAGGGTACCGGTGCAGTACGGTGGCGCAGGGGCCTCGGTCGGCCAGCTGTTCGAACTGCTGATCGAGCTGGCCGAAGCCGATTCCAATATCCCGCAGTCCTTGCGTGCCCACTTCGCCTTTGTCGAGGACCGCCTCAACGCCCCGCCGAGCGCGGATCGGGATAAATGGTTCGCACGCTTTGTGGCCGGCGAACTGGTGGGCAACGGCTGGACCGAAGTCGGCGCGGTCAAGCTCGGCAAGGTGATCACTCAAGTGCGCCCGGACGGCGCGAACTACGTGCTCAATGGCGCCAAGTACTACAGCACTGGGAGCATCTTTGCCGACTGGATCGATGTGTACGCGCAGCGTTCGGACAATGGCGCCGACGTGATTGCCGTGGTGGATGCCCATCACCCTGGCGTGACCCACAGCGATGACTGGGACGGTTTCGGCCAGCGCACCACCGGCAGCGGCACCTCGGTGTATGTCGAGGTGCCGCTGCCCGCCGAGCAGGTGATCCCCTTCGAAACCCGCTTCAAGTACCAGACGGCCTTTTACCAACTGGTGCTGCTCGCGGCGTTGTCCGGCATCGGCCGCGCCATCGAACGGGATATCGCCCAGGAAGTGCGCGAGCGCAAACGCGTCTACAGCCACGGCAATGCCGACAGCGTCAGCGCCGACGCGCAGATCCAGCAAGTGGTCGGGCAGATCAGCGCCCAGGTCTATGCCGCCGAGGCCGCGACCCTGCGCTCGGCCGAGCCCTTGCAGCGCGCTTACGTTGCGCGCTTTGGCGACGACCCGCAGGAGGAACGTCAGGCCAACATCGATGCCGAAATCGAAACCGCCAAGGCGCAAGTGGTGGTGTCGGAACTGATCCTGCGGGCCGCCACCGACCTGTTCAACGCGCTGGGCGCCTCGGGCATCAGTGTCAACAAGGCCCTCGACCGCCACTGGCGCAACGCCCGCACGGTGGCTTCACACAACCCGCTGATCTACAAGGCGCGCATCGTCGGCGACTGGAAAATCAACGGCACCGAGCCCAACTACGTGTGGCAGATCGGCAATGGCAGCAAAGCCGACTGATCGCGCTACCCGCAGGCCAGACGCCGATGCGCCTGGCCTGCGCCCTGCCTGAACATCAGAACGGCTTGCTGCAATCGCGTGGCGTGATGCCCTTTTCCTTGGCATAGGCCGCCGCCCCGGCATCGATCAGCGGACGCAACAACGCGCGGTCGGCCGTCACCCAGTCGCTGACCGTGTGCCACTTTTCGCCATCCCACTGCTGCACGCGCACCGAGCCACCGCCTTCGTGGTCGTTGCAGGTGACGTTGATCGGCTGCAACAAGCCCTCGGCGCCCAACGCCTTGATCTGCGCGGCATCGATCTTGAGGTTTTCCAGGCCCCAGCGGGTCTCTTCGCCGTTGACCACTCGGTGGCCGTACTTCTCTTGGGTCTTGCGCAGCGCCTCGACCATCAGGATGCCTTGGGTCACACCCGAGTTGTAGAACACGCTGCCAAAACTGTTGGGGTCCTTGAGGTTGCTCTTGCCGGTGTCGACTACGTACTTCTTGATGTCTTGCAGAATCTGGAAATCGCGACCGCCCGGATTCGGCGTGATCGCCAGATAGCCCTTGGCGGAGGCGCCGGCAGGCAATACGTCTTCCTCGGACGCGGACCAGATATCACCGATCAGGTGGTCGGCCGGAAAACCGAAGCGCACTGCCGTCTTGATCGCCACGGGGGTCAGCACGCCCCAGCCGCGCAGAAACACCCAATCGGCCTTTTCCTGATGGATCTGCCGCCACACGCCCGTCTGCTCGCTACCCGGCAGAGCGATAGGGATCTGCACATCGATGAAGCCATACTTTTTGGCCAGCAAGGCCATGGACTTGATGGTCTCGCGCCCGGGCGGCGAGTCGTTGTAGGCGGTGACGATCTTCTTGCCTTTGAGTTTGTCGAAGCCGCCTTCCTGCTGGGCGATGTAGTTCACCACCGAAGAGGACTGGCTGTAGAAGTTGGCCATCAGCGGGAAATTCCACGGGTAAATCGCGCCGTCGGTGGCATCGGTGATGCCATAGCCGATGGTCACCAGCGGGATCTTGTCCTGCACGGTACGGTCGTTGACCGCCGCCGCGATCGGCCCCGAGATCGGGAAGAAGAACGGCGTCGGCGAACCGTCGCGACCGTCCTTCATCTGCTCGTAGCACTCCACGCCCTTGTCGGCGGTCCAGCCGGTTTCGCATTCGGACCAACTGAGCTTGACGCCGTTGATGCCGCCCTGGGCTTCGTTGACGTAGGTCAGGTAGTCGATGATGCCGCCGAACAGCGGCACGCCACTGGAGGCGTAAGGCCCGACGCGAAAGCTGGGCAACGGGATGTACTGGTGGGTCGGGGCGGCGGCCGCGACGGTCGGCAGCAGGCAGGCCGCCAAGGCCGTGGCCGCCAGCCACGGCGCCAGGAGGCGATGTTTCAAATCAAGCATGGGTAGAACCTCAGGATGGGAGGTCAGAAAACCGCGCGCTGAGCACGCCGTGGGTCGTGGGCCGCACGGCGGCTATCGTTGAGTGAACGCTCACACCGACTGGTGCGCCAGGCGCCGGCTGCTAAAACTGAAAGCCAGCACCAACAGGATCAACGCGCCCGTGGCGACCTGCTGCCAGTAGAAGTTCCAGCCGATCAGCAGCAAGCCATTGGCGATGACGTTGATGAACAGCACCCCAAGCAGCGTGCCCGGCACATTGGGGCGCCCGGTGCGACTCAAGGTGGTGCCCATGAACACCGCGCCGATGGCGTTGATCAGGTAGGCATTGCCCGACATCGGCACGTAGGCGTTGACCGTCGAACTGAGCACGATGCCCGCCACCGCGCAGGCCAACGCGCTGGCGAGGAAGACCTTGAGGGCGATCAGACGAATCGGCAGCCCGGAATAACGCGCCAGTTGCACCTGGGTACCGACCGCCAGAATCTCGCGCCCCAGGCGGCCACGCGCGAGGATCACCCCGTACACCAGGGCCACGACGGCCACCAGCCACAACACTAACGGCCCCCCCAGCAACGTCACGGCCGTGATGCCAGGCAGCGCGTTCTGGACGATGTAGATCGGCTGGCCACCGTCGGACAGTAACTGCTGCACGCTGGTGCCGATGAACAAAGTGCCCAGAGTGGCCAGGAACGGCGTGATCCGCAGCCCGGCGATCAACAGCGCATTGAAACCTCCAGCCAGCGCTGCGGCCAACAATGCCCCGACGATCGCCAGCACCAGCCCGTGGTCGCCATTGAGCAACACTACGAACGCCAGGCTGGAGAAGTCCAGCGCGGTGCCCACCGACAGGTCGATGCCACCCGCCGCCACGGCCCAGGTCATGCCGATGGCGACGATGGCCAACAGCACGAAGTTATTGAGCAACAGGCTGCTCAGGTTGCCGACGCTGAGAAACCCCGGCGCGGTGGCCGCGAAAAAGCCGACGATGAGCACGATCAGCAACGGCAGGATGGCGCGCAGCACGCGCGCCAGCAGCACAGTGGAGAACGGCGTTGGCGCAAGCGTGATCATTGGCCGCCCTCCTCTTTGCGCAACGCCCCGGACACCGCGACCACCAGCAGAATCAACACCCCCTGCACGCCGTTGACCCAGAAGCTGGAGATGTTCAGCAGCTGGAAACCGTTGACCAGAAACCCCAACAGCAGGGTCGCCAGCAAGGTGCCGGGGATGTTGGCCACCAGGCGCCTGGAGAACACCACGCCCAGGAAGGCGATCGCGACCACCGACAACAGCATTTCCCCGGACCCGGTGGTGCTGCCGCTGAACAACGCCGCCGAACAAAACGCCGCGACCGCAGCGCACAACCCGGCGAGCAGGTAACTGGAAAACACATAGCGGCGCAGGCCCAAGCCGGCAGCCCGCGCCGCCTCGGGGTATTCGCCTACCGCATACAAGCGCAGACCGTAAGGGCTGTGCTGGATCAACAGGCCGAGCAGCAACGCCACGCTTAACAGCACCCAGGCCAGCACTGGCACCTGCAGCCAGGCACCATCGGCCAAGGTGTCGAGCAGAGGCGAGTCGGTGGGCAGCACGGTGTTTTGCGTCAGCACCAGTTCCAGCCCGGCCACCAGGTTCATGCTGGCCAGCGTCGCCAGCAACGGCGGCAGGCGTAACAGCACCACACTCAAGCCATTGAGTACGCCCACCGCCAGGCCGCACAGCAGGGTCAGGCCGATCGCCTGCCAGGCCGGCAATCCGGCGTTGTTCAACCGGCTGTAGACCGCGGCACACAGGCCCAGGTTGGCCGCCAGCGATAGGTCCAGCCCGCCGGAGACCACATTGGAGCCACCGCCGATCACCACGCACGTGAGCCCGAAGGCGAGCACGCCGAGCATCGCCGATTGAGTGAAGACGTTGACCACATTGGTGATGCTGAGGAAGTTCGGCGCGCTCACGGCAAACACCAGCAGGATCAACAGGAACGCCAACAGCGCCCCGCGGCGCAATATCAACAGGGCGAGCCGCCGGGACAGGCCGGGCTGCGCTCGGGCAAAGATTTCAGACGATGACATGGGCAGGCTCGCGCGCGGGCAGATGGGAGATTGATGAGGACTCGCTGGCACCGGTCGCGCAGGCCAGCAGGCGGTCGCTGTCGACTGCGCGCGCGTCGAATTCACCGGCCAGGGCGCCGCGGTGCATGACCAGGATGCGGTCGGTGATGCCGATCAATTCCGGCAAGTCCGAGGACAGCACCAGCACCGCCGCACCGCGCTCGGCCAAGCGGCCGATCAACCGGTAGATCTCGACCTTGGCGCCGATATCGATGCCCACCCCCGGCTCGTCGAGCAGATACAGCGCACAGTCGCGGCTAAGCCATTTGCCCAGCGCGACCTTCTGTTGGTTACCGCCACTGAGTTGCTGCACCATGGCGTCCCGGCCGGCGGTCTTGATGCCCAGCTCGCTGATCAGCCGGTCGCTTTCCCGGGCCTGGGCCGGCCCGTCCAGCAAGCCCCGCCGACTGAAGCGCGCGAGCCCGGCGAGGGTGAGATTTTCGAGCACCGAGAGCAGCGGCGCAACCCCGTGGCTGCGGCGCTCCTCGGGCACCAACGCGACGCCTTGGCGCACCGCGTCGCGGGCCGAGCGAAAACGCGTCAGGCGCCCGTGCAAGGCCAGGCTGCCTTGATCCGGCTGGACCAGCCCGAACAGGCTTTTGAGCAACTCCTTGGCCCCGGAACCGACCAGCCCGGTCAAGCCCACTACCTCGCCCCGGCGCACCTGCAAGTCGATATCGCGGTAGGCACCGCCTGCCCCCAGGCCCTTGAGCTCGAGCAGTACATCACCCGCTGCCACGGTGGGTTTGGGATACATCTCGCCCACCTCGCGATTGACCATCAACCGAGCGATCTGCGCGGTCGAGGTGGTCCGCGGGTCGACCACCGCCACGGCGCGGCCGTTGCGCAACACGGTGACCTGATCGCAGAGGCTTTCGATCTCTTGCAGGTAGTGGGAGATGTACAGGATCGACAGGCCCTGATCGCGCAATCGACGAATGATCGCCAGCAGTTGATCGACCTCGCGCTTGACCAGCGACACGCTGGGCTCGTCGAACACCAGGATTTTCGGCTTGGCCAGCAGCGCGCGAGTGATCTGCAGGATCTGCCGCTGGGCGCTGTCCAGCTCCCCCACCAGCGCGCCCGCCGGGAACTCCAGAGCAAAGTACTCGCGCAACAGCCGCGCGCCCTCGCGGTCCTGGGCGTGACGGTCGATAAACGGCCCGCGCTTGAGTTCATGACCGAAAAACAGCGCCTCACCGACGCTGAAGCTGGGCGGCAACAGCCGTTCCTGATGAATGAAATGCACCCCCAGGGCTTCGATCTGCCTGGGGCTGAGTGCGGTGAAGGATTGCCCATCCACGGCCAGCGTACCGCTGTCGGCACGGTGAATACCGGCCAGCACCTTGATCAGGGTCGACTTGCCCGCACCGTTCTCCCCCACCAGGCCATGCACCGAGCCGCGCTCGACGCGCAGGTCGACACCGTCCAGCGCCTGGGTCGGGCCGAAGCGTTTATGAATGCCCTGCAGGTGCAGGGCCGGGGGCGGCGCGTGACTGTCCGTAGCGTTGCTGCTCATCTCGGGCTCCTTGGGAGGCGGTTGCGTTGTGGCACCAGCGGCCGTTTAGCCGCCAGGGCCTGAGCTCATTGATCCCCCCTGAGTTGTTGTACCTGCTGGGCGTTCGCCGCCGTGGTCAACAACGTCGGCACCTGGGTTTCCTTGGGCAGGTCGTGCTGACCGGCCAGGTAGCGTGCGACGTTCTGCACCGCTGTCTTGCCGATCAGGGCGGGCTGTTGCGCCACCACCGCACCGATAGGTGAATGATCGCGCTTGAGCAGATCCAGCACCTCGGGCGTGCCGTCGACGCCATAGGTCTTGATTTCGCTACGCCCGGCGTCTACCAGCGCTTTGCTGGCCCCCAGCTGGGGAATGTCCCACGCCGACCAGATCGCCGTGACACTGCCTTTGGGGTACTTGTTGAGCAACGCGCTGATCTGGCTGTAGGCGTCCTGCACAGTGTTGGGGATCACATCGCGCAATTCTGGCTGGATGATCTTCAGCTCGGGGTGATCCTTGAGCGCGAGCTTCAACTGGTCATATCGAATGGCGCACACCGGCACCCCGTAAAAACCGTTGAACACCAGAATGTTGCCTTTGCCGCCGCTGTCGGCGATCAGCTGGTCTGCCAATGCCTTGCCCGTGGCGATGTTGTCCGAGGTGGTGTTATTGAGGCTGTATTGCGAGGGCGCATCGATGGTGAACAGCGGGATGCCGGCCTTGCTGATACGCTTGAGCCAGGGATCGATCACGCTCAGGGTGCCGAGGGTCTGGATCACCGCATCGGGTTTCTGGGTGACCACGGTTTGCAACTGCGTCACCAGGTTCTTGTCATTGCGACCGGCATCCAGGGTAATCGGCGTACCGCCCAGGCGCTTGACCTCATCGACTTGTGCCTGAAAGGCCTTGATATCGAAGTAGTGACTGGTACCGGTCATGCTGATAGCGATACGTTTGCCCGCCAGCGATGGCACGCTCGCGTCATCGGCGTGGGCCGAGGCACTCACGCCAATGCTGATGAGGGCCAGCGTCAGTGCTGACCAGACCAGATGCCTGCAGCGCAGGGCGATCCGGCTGCCACGACGGCTGGCGTTGTCCGACAGCGGTACCGCTGCGCGGCTGACAAGCGCAGCAGTCATGCTGGCACCGCCTTGGTATGGCTCGCTTGGGCTGATTCGAGTTCGCGCACCAACGGCAGCACGTGCAGGCCGAAATATTCGACCTCTTCCTGAAAGTGCAGGAACGCCGACAGCACCAGGTCAACGCCAACCGCTTTCAGCGCGACGATCCGTTCGGCGATCTGGCGCGGCGTACCGATCAGATTGGTCTTGAAGCCATCGTTGTATTGCACCAGGTCCTCGAAGCTGGACTTGGCCCAGTTGCCTTCGCCTTCGGGGCTGGCCTTGCCGGCCTGCCTGGCGGCGTCGCCAAACGCGTTGACCGCTTCAGGGTCAGCCTTGTCGATGATCTCGGCGAGCACCGCATGGGCTTGTGCCTCGGTGTCGCGGGCGATGATGAAAGCGTTGACGCCGATCTTCACCGAGTGGCCGTTGGCAGCCGCCTTGGCGTGAATGTCTTCGACCTGGGCCTTGATCCCTTCAACGCTGTTGCCGTTGGTGAAGTACCAGTCCGAGACCCGCGCCGCCATGTCCCTGGCCGCCCGCGAACTGCCGCCCTGGAAGATTTCCGGATGGGGCTGTTGCAGCGGTTTGGGCCGCAGGGTGTAGTCGTGGAAGCGATAGAAATCACCTTTGAAGGTGAAGTTGTCGGTGGTCCAGACACCTTTGAGTACCCGGATGAATTCTTCGGAACGGCGATAGCGTTCGTCATGCTCCAGCCACGGCTCGCCGATGGCGGTGAATTCGCCCTTGAACCAGCCGCTGACGATATTCACCGCGACCCGCCCTGCCGTGAGCTGATCGATCGTCGCCAGTTGCTTGGCCGCAACCGCGGGCGTCCAGGGGCCGGGCAGGATGGCAGCGATGACCTTGAGTTTTTCTGTGGCTGCCAGCAAAGCATGGCTGAAGGCGACCGACTCGTGCTGGAACTCGGCGCCGTAGCCGGCGGTAAAACGGATTTGGGTCAGTGCGTATTCAAAGCCGGAGCGCTCGGCGATCTGCGCCAGCTTGCGGTTGTAATCGATATCCCAACTGGTGCGTTGCTCGATCTTGCTGACCACCAGCCCACCGCTGACATTGGGGACCCAGTAGGCAAATTTCACAGGTTGCTGACTCATATTGACCTCTGTGCACCGCCGAGATGGACATCATCTCGCTGTACAAGAGCAATCGCAGTAATCGTGCCAAATGGTTTTTTCAATAAGTATCAATATCTTGGATGAGCTATTGATACCTGAGACCCACACAGGGCAGTGAACAATCTGCTGAACAACTGTTGCTCCACAGACAACTGACCGTTTTACGGGGCGCCTCGATACAAGCCCCGCACGCCCGTCAAGGATGCCCTGTTTCGATATACCCAAAAGCAAGTGCCCTAGATAAAAAAAGCCGTACCCATGCACCGGTTCAACACGTTCTAATCTCGCCGAATTTTTCGCCCCGGAGTTTGGCTTTGAAACATAACAAATTTTTCCCCATCGGCCTGGCATTGCTGGTGACCTGCTCGCCGGCCTTCGCCGGTGCAACCCTTGATCGGGTCTCGCAAAAGGGCGAACTGACCGAAGTGCTGATGGAAAGCTATCCGCCGTTTTCGTTTCTCAATGACCAGAATCAGCTGGACGGCTTCGATGTCGACGTGGCCAAGGCCGTGGCGGCGCGGCTGGGAGTCAAACTCAAGATCGAAACGCCCTCCTGGGATGTGATTGCGGCGGGCCACTGGAGTGGGCGCTATGACATCTGTATCTGCTCGATGACACCCAGCAAGGCGCGCGCTGAAGTGTTCGATTTCCCGGTGGCTTACTATCAGTCCCCGGCAGTGGTGGTGGTGAATGCCAAGGACACGGCCATCACCGGCGGCAAGGACTTGTCCGGCAAGAAGGTCGGGGTCATCAGTGCCTCTACCTATGAGGCTTACCTCAACAAGGACCTGGTGATCGAGGGCGCCGAAGACAAGCCTATCAGCTACCCTTTCAGCGCCGTGCAAGTGGCTCCCTACGACAACGAAACCGTGGCCTTCCAGGATTTGGCCCTGGGCAGCGGTGTGCGGCTCGATGCCATGGTCACCAACCTGATCACCGCCCACGAGCGCATCGCCCAGGACCCGCGGTTCAAGATTGTCGGTGAGCCGCTGTATGCCGAGCCCAATGTGGTGGCTATCGAAAAAGGCGACCCGCAGTGGCACGCGAAGGTCGTCGAGGTGCTTGGCCAACTGAAGGCGGACGGTACGTTGAGCAAGATCTCGCAGAAGTGGATCGGCTCCGATATCAGCCAATGACAGCCCTCGACCCACGTTCTGCATCTACCCGTCGCGCACCTGAATCGTGGCTGAGCCGCGTGCGCGCACGCATTGGTTTTCGCAGCCGCGTCTACTTGACGTGGGCGGCGCTGCTAGGTGTGTGCGTGCTGTTTTTCATGAGCTTCAATCTGAAGTTCTCGATCATCCTCGACAAGCTGCCGAATCTGGTCGGCGTACACTTGGGCCCGGACGGTTTTCTGCAGGGCGCGGCGTTAACGTTCTTCCTGTGTTTCTGCTCGATCTGGCTGTCGCTGATCCTGGGCTTCGTCACCGCCTTGGCGCGGCTATCGAACAGCGCGGTTGCGTTCGGCATCGCCAGTTTCTACGCGTCGTTCTTTCGCGGCACACCGCTGCTGATCCAGATCCTGCTGATCTACCTGGGCTTGCCGCAGCTGGGCATCGTGCCGGGTGCGATCAGTGCGGGCATCGTTGCGCTGTCGTTGAATTACGGCGCGTACCTGAGCGAGATCTTCCGCGCGGGGATCGTCTCCGTCGCCGCTGGCCAACGCGAAGCGGCTGCGGCGCTAGGCCTCACACCCACGACGACCTTCATCCACATCGTGCTGCCGCAAGCCATGCGCACCATCGTGCCGCCGGCGACCAGTCAGTTCATTTCGATGCTCAAGGATTCATCGCTGGTGTCGGTGATGGGGGTCTGGGAGGTGATGTTTCTGGCACAGTCGTATGGCCGCTCTTCGTATCGCTACATCGAAATGCTCACCACCGCGGCCGTCATCTACTGGCTGCTGTCCATCGGGCTCGAACTGATCCAGCACCGTTTGGAGCGCCACTTCGGCAAGGGTTTCAAAAACCCGCGCTGAATTCATTTCAGGAAATCCCATGTCCGATCCAACACCTCTGTTGTTCGCCCTCTACGAACAGGCCAGCGTGGGCTGCGGTGGCGCCCCGAGCCTGTGGACCCACCCGGCTGACGAGCGCCTGGCCATCAACTCACTGAGCTACTGGACCAACCTGGCACGCGTCGCCGACCAGGCGCATCTGGACCTGATGTTCTTTGGTGACGTGCTGGGGTTTTACGACGTGTTCGGCGCCAATGCCGATGCAGCCATGAAGTGGGCCGTCGAGGCCCCCGCCAATGATCCGCTGATGATCATTCCGGCCCTGGCCGCAGTCACCGAGAACCTCGCGTTCGGGGTCACGGTGAGCACCAGTTACGAGCACCCGTTCAGCCATGCGCGCCGCTTCAGCACCCTCGATCACCTGACCAATGGCCGGGTGGGCTGGAACATCGTCACCTCCTACCTGAGCAGTGCCGCGCGCAATTTCGGGCTGGAGCAAATGATCAAGCATGATGATCGCTATGAGCGCGCCGAGGAGTTCCTCGACGTGGTCTACAAGCTGTGGGAAGGCAGCTGGGCCAATGATGCGGTGGTCGCGGACAAGTCCACGCCGCTGTATGCGCGGGGCGATCGAATCCGCCCGATCAATCACTCAGGTGCGCACTACCGGGTGGCAGGCCCGCACTTGACTGCGCCCTCGCCGCAGCGCACGCCGCTGTTGATCCAGGCCGGCTGGTCGGGCCGTGGCCGAACGTTCGCCGCCAAGCACGCCGAGATGATCTTCACTGCCAAGTCCAATCCCCACGAGATTCGCCAGGGCCTGGAAGACATCTGGGCGCAGGCGCAGGCCCGAGGGCGCAGCGCCGAGGACGTCAAATCCCTGACCGTACTGCGCATCGTCACCGCCAAGACGCAGATCGAGGCGCAGCGCAAATATGACGCCCTGCAAAGCAACTATCACCTGCAAGCGCAACTGGTCAGCTACGCCGGTGATACCGGCATCGACATCAGCCGCTACGCCGACGGTGATCCACTGTCGACGCACACCGAAGGCATGACCTCCTACGTGATGCACCCCGACGGCAGTGGCAAGCCGCTTACCGCCGGCGACGTCAAACAGCGCTTTGCCAACGTCACCCGCGGCACCGATCTGATTCTGGTCGGCACGCCGCAACAGGTGGCCGAGCGCATCGAAGAACACGCGCGTATCAGTGGCACCAGCGGCTACATGCTCAACCCGCTGATCAGTCCCGGCAGCCTGGAAGACTTTGTCGAATGGGTGGTGCCCGAGCTGCAGCGACGCGGGCTGTATCGCACCGAGCCGCACCGTGGGACCTTGCGCTCGCGGTTGCGTGCGGATGGTAGAGACCATCTGCCGGATTCGGCGTATGGGGCTTCGTTTCGGTTTGGCAAGTGAGGTGACGCTGGGAATCGGTCCAGATGGATCATCGGCGGGGGCTGGAAACGGATCTGCGGTTCGCCGTCAATGATCAAAAGGGTTGAGGGTTGGCTCGTCAATCTGCCTCCAACTCGGCATAAGGCTGCGCTGGCAACGGCAGCCACAGCGCGATACAGGTGCCCTTGCCGTCGATCCCCTGATCGACCTCCACACGACCACCATGGGCGCCGACCATACCTTGGCAGATCGCCAGGCCCAGCCCCGTACCCTGTCCGCCTCGATCACCACGGGCCGCGGTATAGAACATGTCGAAGATCTTCGCCCGCTCCTCGTGGGGGATGCCCGGGCCCTCGTCGCTGACGCTGAAGACCATAAACGCCTGATGCACGGCGGCCTCAACTTCGATACGGCCGTTGGGCGGCGAGAACCGTGCGGCGTTCTCGAGCACGTTGACCAAGGCCTGTTCGATCAGCGCGGCATGCACGTAAAGCAGCGGTATCTCGCTCGGTACCTGCACGCGGACCTTGAGACCGGCGAGCACCGTGCGCAGTCGCCCGACGGCACTGCCGACGATATCGGCAGGCGCGACCCAATCGCGTGCCAGTTTCAAGGCGCCATGGCCGAGGCGGGTCATGTCCAGCAGGTTCTGGATGTAGCGGTCCAGGCGCTCGGCTTCGTCGCGGGTGCCTTCCAGCAGTTCGACGCGATCGCTCGGTGGGATGAGATCACCCAGTTCCAACAGGCTATCGATGCTGCCGCGCATCGATGTCAGCGGTGTTCTCAGATCGTGGGACACCGACGCCAGCAGAGCGCTGCGCAGTTGCTCGGTCTCGCCATGCAAACGGGCGGCCTCCAGGTCTTGAACCAGATTGGCCCGCGCCAGGGCCTGGGCCAACGGCTGGCTCAACGCACCGAGCAGCCTGCGTAATTCGCCATTCAGCGCACCTTCGTGGCGCTCGGACACCGCCATCAACGCCAGCACCTGGCCCTCAAGCGATACCGGCCACCACCACCAGCGACCGGCGGGCAAGGTGCCGGTACCTTTGCCGGCGGCCTGGTCGTGGCGCCCCGCCCATTCGCCCGCCGCCCGTTCAGACTCGGAAAATTGCTCGTTGCCGCCATTGGCCACGGTCCAGGTGTCGCCTGACTTTTCTAGCAGGCAGATCTCCAGGCCCGCCCAGCCCTGTAGATGCTGCGATGCGGCATTGAGCACAGCCTGTTGGTCGGTCGAGGCGGCCAGGCTGCGGGACAATTCCAGCAAGCGGGCGGTCTGTGCCTGCGCCTCGCGCAAGGCACTGAGTTGCCGACGCTGGCGCGCAGCCAGATTGCCCGTGAGGGCGGCCATCAGCAGGAAGAACATCAGCGTCAGGACGTCTTCTTCGCGCTGGATGCTTAATGAAAAGGTGGGCGGTATGAACAGGAAGTCATAGGCCAGAAATGACAAGACGGCACTGGCCAGCGCCGGCCCAAGGCTGCTGCGCACCGCCACCAGGAGCACTGCGGCCAGAAACACCAGCGAGATATTGGGCAAGTCCATGACCAGCGATACGCCCCACGCAAAGCCGCTGGCCAGCAGCGTCGCGGCGAGGGCGAGCGAGTAATCACTCCAGCGCCAGCCTTGCGTGACATGGCTGCGCCGCTGCACCGGCGATTCGACGCGGGGCAGCACGTTGATCTCCAGCCCCGAGGGTTCGCGCAGCAACCTGGCCGACAAACCCATGCCGATGATCCGCCGCCGCGATTGGCCCACCAGCAGCAAGCTGGCGCGCCGATCGCTGGCGTGTTGGATCAAGGTGCGAGCGACGCCACTGGCACGCAGCACCACCACTTCGCCGCCCAGGCGTTCGGCCAATTGCTGAGCCTGATGCAAGCGCTGGCGAGCGGTCTCGTCTTTGACATTGCCAGTGTCGATATGCACCACGGACCAGGGCAAATGACGGTTCTGCGCGATGCGGCTGGCATGACGCACCAGCCGTTCGCACTGATCGTCGCTGTCGATGCAGACCAATAGCCGGCCGCGCACCGTGGGGGCATCCTGGCCCAGGCGACGGTAGCCCTGCGCCAGGTCGGCATCAACCTGAGCCGCTGCCGTTTGCATGGCCAATTCGCGCAGTGCGTTGAGGTTGGTCTGGCTGAAAAATGCATCGATGGCCGCACGCGCCTGCTCAGGCACATAGACCTTGCCGTCGCGCAGGCGCTCGAGCAGTTCGCGCGGCGGCAGATCGATCAGCAGCAGTTCATACGCCTCCTGCAAGACCCAGTCGGGCACCGTCTCGCGAACCTGCACGCCGGTGATACCGCGCACCTGGTCGTTGAGGCTTTCCAGGTGCTGGACGTTGACGGTGGTGTAGACATCGATATCGGCCGCCAGCAACTCCTGCACATCTTGCCAACGCTTGGCGTGCCGACTGCCGGGTGCGTTGCTGTGAGCCAGTTCGTCCACCAGCACCAACTGCGGCTTGGCTTTGAGCAGTCCGTCGAGGTCCATTTCTTCGAGCGCCACCTCGCGGTACAGGCTGCGCAACATGGGCTGTTGCGCCAACCCGACCAGCAAGGCTTCGGTTTCAGCCCGGCCATGGGTTTCGACGACACCCGCCAGCAGCCTGACGCCTTGGCGCTGCTGGGTATGGGCCGCCTGCAGCATGGCGTAAGTCTTGCCTACCCCCGGCGCAGCGCCGAGGAACACCTTGAGGCGCCCCCGCCCGCTACGGGGTAAGGCTGCCAGCAAGGCATCGGCGCGGCCGGAGTCACTCATCGGGATTGCTCGCTATCATCGGGAGGCTGTGGGCATCTGTACCAGTGTGGCATTCAACGCTAGCACGTTGACCACCGGCGGGCCTACCAGCGAAGTCTCGGTATGCGCCGCGATCAGGTCTCGCAGGGACTGCTCGGAGACTTGACGGGCCGCCGCTACCCTTGCCACTTGATACGCCGCGGCAGCGGGCGACAGATGGGGATCGAGGCCGCTGCCCGAGGTCGTCAACAGGGCCAGGGGCACCGGACCCTGCCCGTCCACATACAGTTTGGCGGCATCGTCCTTGACGCGCGTCGCCAGCGCCGGATTGCTCGGTGCCAGGTTGCTGGCACCGCTGGCGACGGTGGCGAAGGCCCCCGCCGAGGGGCGCGGATGGAACCACTCGTCGCCGCTGAAATCCTGGGCGATCAAGGACGAGCCGCGTACTTTGCCAGCGCCGTCGCGTACCAGGCTGCCGTTGGCCTGATCGGCGAAGGCCACCTGAGCGATACCCGTGACGACCAGGGGATAGGCTACGCCAGTGATCAGGGTCATCAGGACGACCAGGCTAACCGCCGGACGAATTAAATTGCTCATGTTCGAAGCTCCAGTCAGGTTCATACCAAGTGCAACGCGGTCAGCAGTACGTCGATGGCCTTGATGCCGACAAAGGGCACGATCAGGCCGCCGACGCCGTAGATCAGCAGGTTGCGGCGCAACAGGTGGGCCGCGCTGGCGGCCTTGACGCGTACGCCACGCAAGGCCAGAGGAATCAACACCACGATGATCAAGGCGTTGAACACGATGGCCGAGAGAATCGCGCTCTGCGGGCTGGTCAGGCCCATGACGTTGAGCACGCCCAGCTGCGGATAGATCGCGGCGAACAGCGCCGGCAGGATGGCGAAGTACTTGGCCACGTCGTTGGCGATCGAAAAGGTCGTCAGCGCGCCGCGGGTCACCAGCAGTTCCTTGCCGATACGTACTACGTCGAGCAGCTTGGTGGGGTCGCTGTCGAGGTCGACCATGTTGGCCGCTTCACGTGCCGCCTGGGTACCGTCGTTCATGGCCATGCCGACGTCGGCCTGAGCCAGCGCCGGTGCATCGTTGGCACCGTCGCCGCACATGGCCACCAAGCGGCCGTCTTCCTGCTCCAGGCGGATGCGGGCGAGTTTCTTCTCCGGCGTGGCTTCGGCGATCACATCGTCGACGCCGGCTTCAGCGGCGATCGCTGCGGCGGTCAACGGGTTGTCGCCGGTCACCATCACGGTACGAATACCCAACTGACGCAGCTCTTCGAAACGCTCACGGATACCGGGCTTGACCACGTCCTTGAGGTGGATGGCACCCAGCAGGCGCTTGTCACGGCACACCAGCAGTGGCGTACCGCCGCTTTGCGCGATCTTGTCGATTTCGCGCGCCAATACGGCGGGCAAGTCCAGGCGCTGCATGTCGACGAACTTGAGCAACGAGTCCACGGCGCCTTTGCGGTAGACATGAGCACCATAGTCGACGCCCGACAAGCGGGTTTCGGCACTGAAGGCGACCGGGAGCAGCTGCGAGGTGGCCGGCTCGTTGATCTTGTGCAGCGTGCGCAGGAACTCGACGATCGATTTGCCCTCTGCCGTTTCATCGGCGAGCGATGCCAGCAGCGCGCCCTCGGCCAGTTCCAGTGCCGTTACACCGGGGGCGGCATACAGCGCGCTGCAACGGCGGTTACCGAAGGTGATGGTGCCGGTCTTGTCGAGCAGCAGCACGTGCACGTCACCGGCGGCCTCTACCGCACGGCCGGACTTGGCGATCACGTTCAGGCGCACCAGACGATCCATGCCGGCGATACCGATCGCCGAAAGCAAACCGCCAATGGTGGTGGGGATCAGCGTCACCAGCAAGGCCACCAGGAACACCAGCGGCAGGCTACCGCCAGAGAAGTGCGCAAAGGGTTGCAGGGTGACGACGACCAGCAGGAAGATCAGCGTCAGACCAATCAGCAGTATGTCCAGCGCGACCTCGTTGGGGGTCTTCTGCCGTTTGGCGCCTTCCACCAGAGCGATCATACGGTCCAGAGTGGACTCGCCCGGATCAGCGGTGATTCTGACGATCAACCAGTCCGATACGACCTGCGTATTGCCGGTGACCGCAGAGCGATCACCGCCGGACTCACGAATGACCGGTGCGGATTCGCCGGTGATGGCTGCTTCGTTGACCGCGGCAATGCCTTGGATCACTTCGCCATCGCCGGGGATCATCTGCCCGGCCTGAACGCGCACCACGTCACCTTTGCGCAGACTGCCGGCCGGCACCGTTTCGTAGATATCACCGGACGTGCGCCGGCGTGCTTCAAGCCCTTGGCTGCCGGCCTTGAGGCTGTCCGCACGGGCCTTGCCGCGGCCTTCGGCGAGGGCCTCGGCAAAGTTGGCGAACAATACGGTGAACCACAGCCAGACGGCGATTTGCACCGCGATGAATGTCGGTACTGTCGGGTCCGGTATCGCGCACAGCGCCGTTGTCAGGATCGCTGTCAATTCGACTACGAGCATCACGGGCGAGCGCTTGAGTTCGCGGGGGTTCAGCTTCACGAATGCCTGCACCAGGGCGGGACGCCACAGGGCCGACATCGTCGTCTTGACCGGTTGTTGAACAGCGGGTGTAGCAACAGGAATAGTCATGATCGTCCAGGCCTCAGAAACCCATACTCAGTTGTTCAGCGATCGGCCCCAGGGCCAGCGTCGGCAAGAACGTCAAGCCGCCCACCAGCAGGATGGTCACGGTCAACAGCGCCACGAACAGCGGGCCATGGGTGGGAAAGGTATTGCCGTTGACCGGCGCAGTCTTCTTCATGGCCAGGCTGCCCGCCAAGGCCAGTACCGGCAGGATGTAACCAAAGCGCCCGATCAACATCGCCAGCGACAGCATCAGGTTGTGGAACGGGGTGTTGGCACTGAAGCCACCGAACGCCGAGCCATTGTTGGCGCCTGCCGAGGTGTAGGCGTACAGCAATTGGCTGAAACCATGCGGCCCAGGGTTACTGACCGCCCCGGCAGGACCGGGCAGCGCCGAGGCGATGGCGCCCAGTACCAGCACCGCGACCGGCATCACCAGCAATGTCGCCACCAGCAATTTGACTTCCCGGGCCTGCAGCTTCTTGCCCAGGTATTCGGGGGTGCGACCGATCATCAAGCCGGCCAGGAAGACCGCGATGAGCACGTTGAGCAACATGCCATAGAGCCCCGCACCGACGCCGCCGAATACCACTTCGCCGAGCATCATGTTGACCATGGCCACCATGCCGCTGAGTGGATTGAGGCTGTCGTGCATGGCGTTGACCGAGCCGTTGGAGGCCGCCGTAGTGGTCACTGACCACAGCACGCTAGCGGTCGTGCCGAAGCGGCTTTCCTTGCCTTCGAGCGGCGCCGTCTGCTCGACCATCGGCAGATTGAGAGTCGGGTTGGGCTGATACTCGGCGTACAGCGAAACGGCGCCACCGATCAGGAATAACGTCAACATGCAGGCCATGATCGCCCGGCTCTGACGCAGATCCTTGACGTAGTGGCCAAAGGTGAACACCAGCGCGGCCGGAATCAGAATGATCGACACCAGTTCGAACAGGTTGCTCAGGGCCGTGGGGTTCTCGAACGGATGCGCCGAGTTGACGCCGAAGAAGCCGCCACCGTTGGTGCCCAGCTGCTTGATGGCGATCTGGCTGGCCGCCGGCCCGAGAGGAATGACCTGGTCGGCGCCCTGCAAGGTCAGGCCACCTACATAGTGAGCGAAGGTCTGCGGTACGCCCTGCCATACCAGAAACAGCGCGAGGATCAGGCACAGCGGCAGCAGGCCGTAGAGGGTGGCACGGGTCATGTCGACCCAGAAGTTGCCGATCGAGTTGGCCGAGCGACGACCAATACCGCGGCACAACGCGACCAGCACGGCGATACCGGTGGCAGCGCTGACGAAGTTCTGCACGGTCAAGCCGACCATCTGGCTCAGGTACGACAGCGAAGCCTCACCGCTGTACGACTGCCAGTTGGTATTGGTCATGAAACTGATGGCGGTGTTGAATGCCAGCGTCCATTCCATGCCGGGAAAGTGCTGGTCGTTGAGTGGCAGAGCGCCCTGAAACATCAGCATCAACCACAGCAGCACGAAGCCGGCCAGGTTGAATGTCAGCAGCGCCAAGGTGTAGTGCTGCCAGCTTTGGTCAGCCTTGGCGTCGACCCCGGACAACCGATAGCAAGCGCGCTCTATGGGCGACAGTACCGGCGTCAGGAACGTCCGCTGGCCCTCCATCACCCTGTAATAGAAACGCCCCAGAAACGGCGCGGGCACCAGCACCAACAACAAGAACGCGATGATCAAACCATAGTCATAGCTGTGCATGGCTTACCCCTTGTCCGCGAGCAGCAGCGCGACGAGAAGGTAGGCAAACAGCCCTATGGCGAGCATGAGTGAAATCCCATCCAGAACGTTCATTACCAGAATCTCCAAGGTACGGTGTAGGCCGCGTGATGGAGATTTTCCCGGTGATGCCCGTAAAGTCTCTAGATGGCAGTGGCTGCGAATGCATAAAGAATGTGTAATTTTTTGCCGGCAAACGCACGTGGCCGCAGCGCTATCGACGGGCTGACTACCGCGCGCACCGCGCCATGCGGGTCAAGAACCAGACCATTGCCGCGCCCATCGCAAGCATCGCCAGCAGCAGCAACGGGTAGGCAATCCACCACGGGATAGCGGCGGTCATCATGCTGAACTCGGACATGCCCCCTACGCTGGCGATCAGGTTCAGTGGCAGGAATACCACCGTGATCAAGGTGAGCTTGCGCAGCATGTCATTCATGGTGTTATTCGCCAGATTACCCCGAGCATCCATCAGGCCCGCGAAGACCGTCGAGTAGATCTCGGCTTGTTTGTAGCACTGGGTGTTTTCAATGATGAGGTCGTCGATCAGTGCGATGACCTGGGCGCCGTAGTGATTTTTCTCGGCGTGGTTGCGCAGTCTTGAGAGGACCGTGCCATTGCTGTGGATCGCGTTGATGTAGTAGATCAGGCTTTCGCTGAGATTGAACATCTGCACCAGGTGGTGGTTTTGCATCGAGCTGTTGAAACGCTGCTGCAGCTCCCGCGCGACCATCTTTATCACCTTGAGGTGCCCCAGATAGTGATGCACGTTGCCAAACAGCATATCCAGCAAGACGTCCAGCGGTGTCAGTAAAGGATGGCGCTCGCCCAGCCCGTGCATCTGCGAATCGTCCGGGGCAATCAGTACCAGGCGGTCATCACTTAGCAACAGGCCAAAGGAAGAGACCTCGAACGAGAAGCTGTCACCGCCCGAGTAATTTTGCGGACGTTTCCATATCAGAAAGAGGCTATCGGGGTGGAACTCGATCCGCGAGACTTCATCGGGATCGAGCGCCGAAGCCAAGCCATGTTCGTCGATGTGAAATCGTTTTTTCAGTTGCTCGCATTCCTCGGAATCAGGATCGATGAACAGCAGCACTTCACTGTTGATGTCGTCGACAGGCTGCAAGCCTCGCTGGGTGAGGCGATAACTATTGATCATGATTTTCCCGGACCTTGCTGACGTTCACTACCAAGTCATACCGCGTCGCTTCAGCTCCAGGCGCCGAACGAACTCCTCCAGCACCACGGTATACAGACCATCCTTCAAATGGGCGTCCTCGATACCGGCGTCAAGATTGGGATTGTCGTTGACCTCGATGACCACGACATTGTCGCCGGCCTGCTTGAGGTCCACCCCATAAAGCCCATCGCCGATCAAGCCGGCTGTTTTAACCGCAAGATCCACGACCGTCGCGGGCACATCTTCAATGGCCAAGGTTCGGCATTCACCGATGACATCAGCGCCTTTTGCCTTGTGATTGAAAATTTGCCAGTGCCCCTTGGACATAAAGTATTGGCAAGCAAATATAGGCTTGCGGTTCAATACGCCGATTCGCCAGTCATACTCCGTGTAAAGATACTCCTGAGCGAGCAGCAGCACGGAGTGCTCGAACAACTCCGCCGTTGCCTTGAGCAGCGCCTCCTGGTTCTGCACTTTAATCACTCCGCGAGAAAAACAGCCGTCGGGAATCTTCAACACCAGGGGAAAACCCAATCGCTGTCCCACCTGCTGCACTTCCCGAGGATTGTCCTTGTAAAGAATTTCACTGGCCGGCATCGCTAACTGGTGGCTGCGCATCAAGTCGGTGAGGTACACCTTGTTGGTACATCGCAAGATCGAGGTCGGGTCATCCATGACGACCAGCCCTTCACTTTCTGCCTTTTTGGCAAATCGATACGTATGATCATCGACGCTGGTAGTTTCGCGAATCAGCAAAGCGTCATATTCCGCCAAGCGTGAATAATCTTTACGCTCGATCAACTCGATATCAATCCCCATCCCTTGGCCAACACGGATGAAGTTTTCCAATGCTTTGGCGTTGGACGGCGCCAAGGCTTCGTTGGGGTTATGCAAAATCGCCAGGTCATAGCGAGCCAGGCGTTTGGAGCGAGGCTGACGCCACAGTCGTCGGCTGAAGCCATCCAGCGCGGTAGCGAACTGGCCGGCCTGGTCTTCCCGAAGCTTGTGCAGGGCGCCAGGCTTGATGCCAGCAATCTGCCAAGTAGTGGATTTTCGAAATTCGACCAGCATTATCGGGCATGGAAACGCTTCGAACAGCTGACGTGCAATATCCTGCAATGGCTCCATGTCGGTGCGGCCGAAATAAAGGCTGAGTGTAAAACCCTCGGTGCCCCGATAGGCGTGTTCACCTAGCACTTTCTCGATGTTTTTTTCCAGATCGTCAAGCGCCAGACCATATAACGACTTACGGGCCAGTTCGCTGATGCTTTTTACCGAAGGAATAACTTTATGACCACGCGCCTCGGCCAGCAGCGAGCAGTAGTAACCATGACCCAGGTATTTGAAGCTTCTGCACAAGTTAATGACCTGCACGCGTTTGCCAGGCTGTTTATTACAGGGCTGCTCGAGATATTCCTTGGCGGTCACCAAGTCTTCACTGGGAAAATACTTAGCCCAATCCTCCCTGCGCTCAACGATAATGATCAGCTGACTCTGCCCTTTGCGCTCAGTTTCGATCGCCACTTTTGCCGCACTTGCCGAACTTTCAGTTTTACTCGATACTTCGCGCCAACCAACTTGTGCCGATGTCATTTCTCTTTGACCTGATGAGGAACACGTGCATTACTATTAATCACGAACCTTTGAAAAAGTCTCGTTTCTTTACGAAAGTTTTACGGCGCCCAACATGAACTTTATATTCCGTACCGCTACGTCCCAGGACCTTCCAGCACTGCTCGCGCTGGAAGAACAGTGTTTTACACTTGACCGCATGACACCACGCAGTTTTCAGTGGATGTTGAGCCGCGCCAACGCCAGCCTGATCGTTGCCGAGGCGCAAGGACACTTGATGGGCTATGCCCTGCTGCTGTTCCACCGCGGGACCTCACTGGCCAGGCTTTATTCTATTGCGATATCCCCGCTCGGCCGCGGCCAGGGGCTAGGCATACGTCTGCTCGAGCAGGCGGAAAATAACGCCCGAGCGCATGACTGCGCCTATGTGCGACTCGAGGTTCGCGCCGATAATGCCGTCGCTATCAGGCTTTACGAGAAGACCGGGTATCGCCCGTTTGCAGTGGTCAGCGACTACTACGAGGACCATAGCGAAGCCCTCCGATTCGAGAAACGCATCATCCAGCGGCCGGAGGGCAAAGTCCGGGAGGTGCCCTATTACCAACAGACCACCGAGTTCACCTGTGGCCCGGCATGCTTGCTGATGGCCATGGCCGCATTGGCACGGGGTCGCCCGCTGGCTCGACGTGAAGAAGTCCAACTTTGGCGCGAAGCCACGACGGTATTCATGACATCGGGCCACGGCGGTTGCAGCCCCCAGGGTCTGGCGTTAGCGGCCTGGCGGCGGGGTTTCAAAGTGCGCTTGCAAGTCAGCATCGACGGTCCTTTGTTCCTCAGCGGCGTGCGCAGCGAGGAAAAAAAAGAAGTCATGCGTCTGGTCCACCAGGAATTTTGCAGCCAATTGCAAGAGAGCGCCGTGCAACAGGTGCGCAGCAGCCAACTCGACATACACCGCCTTTTGGCTGATGGCGGTCAGCCTCTGGTGTTGATCAGCAATTACCGGCTGACGCGCACCAAGGCGCCACACTGGGTGTTGGTGACCGGTTGCGATGAGGACTTCATCTACCTCCACGACCCCGACATCGATCACAGCCGCCATCGTGAAGCCTTGGACTGCCAGTACTTGCCGGTGAGCCACGAAGAGTTTCAACGAATGAGCCTGTTCGGCGGCAGCAAACTGCGAGCTTCGGTGACCTTGTTCACTAACGAGTAGCAACGGATAAGCTGCTGCCTACGACCCCAGTTGCCATGGCAATGAACGCGTCGGCGCGATCATCAACGTGGCTTGGCCGCGCACTACGAATCCAGTTTACCCAATCTCCTCTGGCTGTCTCGGCTAGCCTGCTGGTATTTGGCGAATGGTATGTTCCGCAAGGAACAGCCGCGCGTGGGAAACGACTAGCATAGTGGCAACGCCCCCCATCCAGGGACGGCAACAGCCAATATCAAGGAGATCAGCATGAGCCAAATTCTTTCTGTGGATCAGCAACTCGATAGCGCCAAACATTTCTTTCGGCCCAGCCCAAGTGGCCTGCTGATGCTCGATTCGGATCCAACGCCATCAGGCACCGCGAACGTACCGCAAATGTTCCAACCAAACGGAAGTACCACGGGTTCGGTGATGCAGTTCAACGGCACGTTACCCGATAGCGTGACCGATGCTCAGCGAGCAGCGTTTGCCGATTTGCTCAAACAACACCAATTTTATTTGCAATCAGGCATTGGGCTAGTCACCGCCTGGATGACTGATAAATACCAGCGGGTGCCAGTGTCCTGGGCCGACCCTGCCAATTGGCAAGACCCGCTCAGTAATCTTCCTTCCGAGTTTTATACTCCGACCGCGATTACCCAATACCAATTCAGCCAAAGCATGAAGGGTATAGAGGTTGCCACCAGTTTTATTAACACAATGGTGGGCTGGGCGTCGGGCGCGGGCATCGTCTCAGCCTTCTCGGATTTTCTCGGCACCATCGGCAAGCAAATCGGGGCTGGCGTCCAGAGCAAGCAAACCAGTATGGACACCTATAACATCTCGCTGGGCTACCAGCCTGTTCAGGATAGCGCCGGGAACTGGCAACTGGTCAGCACGGCCGAGTACTACTTCATCAGTTTTAACGAGTCGAACAGTAAAGTTTATAGCAGCTGCGGATCGGCAGAGAGTTACAACTTTGATTTCAAATACCAGAAAGGTCAGCTGTTACTTAATTGGGCAACCTTGGGTGCCGATGCCAGTAGAAAAGCGCGTAACAACTGGGACAACGTGATCAACAAAACGACGGTGGACGACGTGTCCAAGGCCAAGAATTTCTTCGGCACCCCGGTGGCGTCTAAATAGAGTCAGTCCCTGTTTCGCCTCTCAGGAGAATGTCATGCAGACACATTCTAGCGTCCCTGCACAGGCGATCACTCTCTATGTGGAGCTCGTTTCATCCGCGCAAGCGGATGAAACGCCTTCGCCAGCGAGGGATTTCCTGAGTGTAGTAGCCAATTATATGGACAAGAACCAAAATGCCGACGCCTTGGTTGCACTACAGCAACTTCCCGAATTGCTGGTCGCTGCTGGGGTCATCAACATATTCACCGCCGTGGCTGAAAAAAACGATTTACCGGCTATTACCCAGCTCTTGCTAAGCAGTTTTCAAAGCAGTCTGCCAGCAAATCTCTCGGCCCCCTTGAGCCAAACATTGGCGAAGCAAATATCGCCCCTGCTGCGGACCGACGATTCGTTGAGACTTGTGTTGTTGCTGGCCAACTCGACCCAGTCACAACCCCCAGCGATAGCCGGTTTGGAAGCGACACTGACGCGTACGGCCGCACCTCCCACGGACAACAATTTACCGACGGCCAACGTCACGCTGACATTCAACGTAGACCTTGTGACCTACCAGTGGCTCAGTAACAGCACAGCCACAGCACAATCATTCGGCAAGGACATGCGCGCCCAGGGTCAATACCTTGACCTCACCGGGACCAGCAACTTCGTGCAAATTATCTGTTGATTTTACCCGCCACCTGCAACAGCAGGTGGTGTCCTGTGGAACATTCACTTGGATATAAATCACATGGATGAGCCTACTGAGTGTCTGTCGACTTCAATCACCTGCAAGACGCCTCACAACGACTATTCATCCGCGCGCGGTCATGCCCTGCGTGCCTGCCCTGTCTTCGCCCAACTCTGTGATGAAGAAATCACCCTGCTGGCAAGCCATACCAATACCGTTCATTACAACAGTGGCCAGTTCTTAATGCGGCGTGGAGAACCCAGTACCCACGTGCTGTTGATAACCAATGGGGTCGCGCAAATGTCGGTCAGCGCACTCAATGGCCAAGAGTTCATCATCGGTATGGTTGGCCGTAATACGTTGCTGGGTGACTGCCTGCGCGAACTTGAGCCCCAGCCAATGGACGTGATGGCTCATGAGCCCCTTAGCGCGCTGAGAATAGCGCGCCACATCCTCCAGATACTGGACCCGCTCGTGCTGAGCACTGGCTTCAACCTCCTGCTGAACGAACGTCTGCAGGGCACCTTGGAAACCCTCCAGGATTTGGCCTTGTTCAACCTGCGCCCACGGCTGGCACGTCTGCTGACACGCATGCATAACAATGAAGAAAAGAACCCGGCCGGCCGTTTGACCCGGTACAACCAGGGAACGCTTGCCTCCATGGTAGGGGCCAGTCGGCCGCGGGTTAATGAGCACTTGCAGTATTTCCGCCAGATTGGCGCGATTGAAATACAGGCAGGGCTGGTGCTGATTCGCCAAGTGGGTTTGCTCGAGCAACAGGTTTTGGCTCCAGAGCGTATCGCCCCCCTTATACGCAGTACCTCATACACCAATAGGCAGCAGATCAGCGCCCCGTGAGTTGGAAACTCCCGATAGGGTGGGCCTGTCGGGTATCAGTGATGCAAATGGAGCTCAATCATGAACACACGTCTACATCCCCTGTACCGCTGTGCAGTTGCAATGCTTGGAGCCACTGCCCTGGTGGGCAGTCTGGCAGTCCATGCCGATGACCAGGTACCCTTGGGTATTACGGTTGTGCGGGGCGATTCCTATGGCGCGTCAGCCAATGAAGCGGGTAACTACGAGCACGAACCGACTAACGCCAATGATCAACTTGAAGATGTTTCTGCACTCTGCGGGAAAAAAACCGGCGATACAGCTGCGAGCTTGGTAGGCACTGATAAATCTTGTACGTGGGGCCATTACATGACCACTCTTTCAACGACGGTGATCAACCTCAAAGGGCATATCGCACGCACACCCCTGCCGAAAAACCCGAATCATTGTTCGATCCGCGGGCTGACAGTCAAACAAATCAAGGGGGTCTGGAGTCAGTGACGGTTCAGGTCGCCTTCTGGAGCTAAAAGCGTCGTTGTCGAATGCGCTGGCGGTGCATTCGACAAGTCGCTCCAGCCGGCGGTCTTGCCGACGTCTACGCAGGTGCACGCAGAGTGCCTGGTTAAGCTACCGGTCGCGGGGCTCTGCTCAATGCTTGCCACGCGGAGAACGCGAGGTCACAACGCATCACGCGGTATGCCATTCGACACCCGCAAAATATCCGCCATTACCGCCATGGCGATCTCCGCCGGCGTCTTGCTGCCCAGCCGCAAGCCGATTGGCGCATGAATACGTTGCAAGGTTGCCTCATCGAGCCCGCCAATACGCGCCAGGCGTTCGAAGCGCTTGCTGCTGGTGCGTTGCGAGCCCATGGCGCCGATATAGAACGCCGGCGTGCGCACCGCCTCGAGCAGCGTGAGGTCGTCGAGGCGTGGATCGTGGGTCAGGGCCACGACCGCGGTGGATGCGTGGCAGCCACCGTTGGCGATGTACACCGCCGGCAACACCTCCAGCACCTCGATGCCCGGCAACGAGAACGCGCTGGTGACCTCCTTGCGGGGGTCGCAGACGATCACTTCGTAACCCAGCGACAGCGCGAAGCTGGCACAGAATTGCGCGACCGGCGACAGCCCGGCGAGCAATAGCCGCTGTACCGCGCCAATGCGTATCGCAACCTGCTCGGTATCCACTTCGACCTTGGCCGCCGCCATGCTCCCAGGCGTGATGCTGCGCTGGTCGGTACCCAGCAACACCCGACGGACGATCAATGACGAGCCGGCAAACGCACTTTCGATGGCGTGCAGATGGGCTTCTGATTCGGCGCTCGGCGCCAGATGCTCGACGAGCACATCCAGCACGCCACCGCACGGCAATGCCCGCGTGGGTGCCAGGCCGCCCTCCCCGTAGCGCACCACCTGGCTGACGGGCGGGAAGAACCCCTCACCCACGCGCTCGAGAAAATCATCTTCGACACAGCCGCCCGACAACGAGCCGCAATGCTCGCCGCTGCCCAGGCACACCAACATCGCACCCGGCCCGCGCGGCGCCGAGCCGAATGTGGTGATGACGGTGCAGAGCCAGATCGGCCGCCCCTCGGCAATCCATGCTCTGGCCTGCTGAATCACTTGAAGATCAAGCTGTTTCATTACCCCAAACCCTCAAGTCAACATCAGGCCCAAGCCTGACCGCACTCAGTGCAGCCCCAGCGCTCGGCTTTTGGCAACGTCTTGCGGTGTGATACGCGCACCCGACTGGCCGAAGCGGCTGAGCAAGTAGGTACTGACCGCAGCCAGCTCTTCGTTGCTGTAGCCCTTGGCGAAATCCGGCATGCGTTGATCACTGCGCACCGCATCATTGTGACCGCCCAGCAGCACCCCTATCAGGTTGGTACCCTCGGGGTCGTTGACGGTCTTGAGTCCTGAGAGTGTCGCGATCGGGCTATTGTTCCCTTGCCCGTCTGCCCGGTGACATGCCGCACAAGCATCGTTGAACACCTTCAAGCCCAGGCCATCCCCCGCCACGGGCACCGGCTCGCGCACTTCAGCGCTGGGCCGGGGCACACCGGTGGCGCGCGCCGGGGTACTTTTGAGGTACACCGCCATCGCCAGCTGATCTTCAGGGGTGAGGTAGCGCAGGCTGTGCTCGATCACGTCGCTCATCGGCCCACCCGCCATGCCGAAGCCAGGTGCCTGGCCGGTGGCGAAGTACTTGACCAGGGTTTCCTGCGGCCAGGCGCCGATGCCGTACTGGGCATCGGAGCTGATGTTGTAGGCGCGCCAGTTGCCCAGCAGGGTACCGGCCAGCGACTCGCTCGGTTTGACCGCTTGGGCGAAGTTGCGCGGCGAGTGGCACTCGCCACAGTGCCCCGGCCCTTCGACCAGGTAGGCACCACGGTTCCACTGGGCGGACTGCTGTGGGTCGGCGACGAAGGGTTTGTTGTCGAGGAACACGGTGTTCCAGAACCACATGCCCCAGCGCTGATTGAAGGGGAACGAAATATCGTTTTCCTTCGACGCCTGTTTGACCGGCGTCAGGCTGAACAAGTAGCCCTTGATGGCCAGAATCTCGTCACGCGGCATCTTGCTGTAGGAGGTGTACGGGAAGGCCGGGTAGTAGTGCTTGCCGTCCTTGCCCACGCCCCGCTGCACGGCGTTGACGAAATCATCGTCGCTCCACTTGCCGATACCGGTGTCCGGGTCGGCGGTGATGTTGGGCGAGTACAGCGTGCCGAACGGCAGCTTGAACGCCAGGCCACCGGCGAAGGGCTTGCCGCCTGCCGTGGTGTGGCAGGCGACGCAATCGGCGGCGCGGGTCAGGTACTCGCCGTTGCTCATGGGGGTGCTGTCGTCGGCCTGGGCGGCGTGCCACAGGCTGGCGCCGAACAGTGCCAAGGCGATCTGGTAGGCCTTCATGCCATCGCTCCTTGTACGGTGAAGTAGCCGGAACGGCTCAAGGGCAAGCGTCGCACCCGCGCGTGCGAGGCGGCGTGCAGGGCGTTGACCAGCGCGGCCGCGATCGGCACCGCGCCGGTTTCGCCAACGCCACCGGGGGTTTCGAGGCTGTTGATCACATGCACCTCCACTGGCGGCGCATCACTCATGCGGATCTGCCGGTATTGATGGAAGTTGTTTTGCATGACCTGGCCTTTTTCGATGAGCACTTCGTTGAACAGCGCCGCCGACAGGCCGAACAAGGTGCCGCCTTCGATCTGCGAGTGCACCGAGGTCGGGTTGGTGACGAAACCGCAGTCGATCACCGATACCAGTCGATTGATGCGCAGGCCACGCTCGCCGTGCATTTGCAGCTCGACCACGGTAGCGATGTAACTGCCGAACACGTTGGCCACCGAGACGCCACGGCCGGTACCGGCGGGCAACGGTTGGTCCCAGCCGACTTTCTCGGCCGCCAGTTTGAGCACGGCCTGGGCGCGCGGCTGGGCCTGCAGCAAATCCATACGGTAAGCGACGGGATCGGCACTGGCGTTGTGCGCCAGTTCGTCGATAAAGCTTTCCAGCGCATAGGTCGCCCGCAACGGGCCAACGCCGCGCCACCAGGAAACCGGAATGACCTTGGGCTCTTCGCGTACGTAGCGCACTTGCAAGTGCTTGAGGGCGTAAATCGGCTCGATGGACGTTTCTACCGCATCGGCATCGATGCCGTTGTCCGGCAGTTTGCCGATGAATTGCGCGATCACCGAGGCACCGGCGATCCGATGATCCCAGCCGACCGGTCGCAGAGTGTCGTCGAGCGCGGCATTGAGGCGGTCGACGTAGTGCGGCCGGTAGCGGTCGTGGGTCATGTCCTCTTCACGGCTCCAGATCAGCTTGATCGGGTAGTCCACCTGACGGGCGATATCGACGGCCTGGAAGATGAAGTCCGACTCCAGCCGCCGCCCGAAAGCGCCACCGATGAGCTGGTTGTGAATGATCACCTGCTCGGCCTTGAGGCCGCTGATCTTGGCGGCTCCGGCCTGGGCGAACATCGGCGCCTGGGTGCCGACCCACAGCTCGCAGGCATCGCTGCGCACATGGGCGACGCAGGTCATCGGTTCGAGCGGCGAATGGGACAGGAACGGCTGCTCGTAGACCGCTTCGAATTGGCTCTTGGCGTTGCCCAGCGCCGCTACGATGTCGCCTTCGTGCTTGGCCACCACGCCGTCGCCGGAGCTGGCCGCCAGCAGTGCTTTGTCCAATTGCAGCGAGTCACCGGTGGCGTGTTCGCCCAGGTCCCACTCGATGCGCAGGGCCTTGAGGCCCTGCTGGCAGGCCCAGAAGTTGCTGGCCGTGACCGCCACGGCATTGGCCAGTTTGATCACATCGCGCACGCCCGGCACTTGCCGCGCCGCGCCTTCGTCGACGCTACGCAAGGTGCCGCCGTAGACCGGGCAGGTCAGCGACGAGGCAACCAGCATGCCGGGGATCTGCAGATCGATGGTAAAGCGCGCCTTGCCGTTGACCTTGTCCGGGGTATCGAGGCGCGGTGTCGGCTTGCCGAGCAGTTTGAAATCTTCGATGCGCTTGAGTACTACTTCGGTTGGCAGCGGCAGCGCGGCGGCCGCGTCGACCAGCGAACCATAGTCGGCGGTCTGCCCGGCAGGGCCGAAGACCACGCCACGTTCGGCATGGCACTGGCTGGGCGCGACGTTCCAGCGAATCGCGGCGGCCTGGATCAGCACTGTCCGCGCGCTGGCACCGGCCTTGCGCAGGGGCTCCCAGGTAAAGCGGGTCGAGGACGAACCACCCGTGGCCTGGAACTGCAGCAGCGAATCGATATACAGCGCGCTGGGCGGTGCTTCCTCGATGCTGACCTGATCCATACCGACTTCCAGCTCTTCGGCGACCATCATCGCGATGCCCGTCTGCACGCCTTGGCCCATCTCGATCTTGGGTGAAATCACGGTGACGTGGCCATCGTGGCCGACCCGCACAAAGGCGCCAAAACCGCCCCCGGCATCCGCCGCACCACGGCCGGCGGCCACCGCATCGGCGGCCGCACTGCGGGGCACCAGCGGCGGCAACCAGGCAGAGATCAGCAGGCCGGCGAAAGCGCCCGTGCCACCTTTGAGCACGCCACGACGGGACACACCGTCAGGCGTCTTGTTGACTGTCGACATGGGTAATCCTCAGGCTTTGCTGACGCTTTTGATCGCCGCGCGGATGCGCGTATAGGTGGCGCATCGGCACATGTTGCCGGACATGCCGTTGACGATCTGCTGATCGTCCGCGTCGGGATGAGTCTGCAGCAAAGCCACCGCAGCCATGATCTGGCCCGACTGGCAGTAGCCACATTGCACCACTTCGTGCGCCAGCCAGGCGCTCTGCACAGCCTGGCCGACCGGCGTCTGGTCGATGGCTTCGATGGTGGTGATCTGGTGCCCGACCGCATTGCTGACCGGCAGCACGCACGAGCGCACCGCCTTGCCATCCAGGTGCACCGTGCAGACACCGCACTGCGCGATACCGCAGCCATATTTGGTACCGGTCAAACCCAGCACGTCGCGCAGTACCCAGAGCAGCGGCATGTCCTCGGGGACATCCACGACCTGGTCCTGGCCGTTGATCGATAGTGTCTGCATGTCAGCCTCAAGCATAAATCACGGGGGCTCGTGGGTGGCCGGGAACAGCGCCGCCAGCACGAACAACGGCCGGCCCGTACATGCGGGCTGGCCTTGGAATATTTTGTAATACTTGAGAATAGTGTAACGCTTGCAGACGATATACAACCCGCCAATGCAAGATCGGGGCAATTTGCCGCGCACGGCTGTGCGCGGCGGCAACGAGCGCGGCAGGAAACAGACGCCGGCAGTTAAATAAAGCTTCATCGTCGCCGGCTGAATATCTGTGCACGCCAAGCCCCGCTTTGACCTGGTTTTGACTTGGTCCCCAGCACACTCGCCACACGGCCCCACGTTAGAGGGCCAGCGTCGTAGTCATCGGGGACAAGATGGAAGCACTCAATCGCTCACTGTATCTAATGTTCAATGCCGGGGATCACCCCTCCTTCGCCGTCCTCTGCCTGGCGAAAGTGCTGGCGCAGCAGGCAATCATCCTGTTACCCCTGCTACTGGTCTTGCTTTGGTTGCGGGGTGCGCGCACAGCCGCTGTGACCGCAGTGCTGTGCGTACTGCTGGCCTTGCTGGGCAATCTGCTCATCGGGCTGTCGTTCATGCATCCGCGGCCATTCATGGTCCCGCTGGGGCATAGCTGGATATCCCACAAGGCTGAAACCTCGTTCCCCAGCGACCACGCGACGATCTTCTTTGCCTTCGGCCTGGCATTGTGTGCTGCCGGCCCGCGTCGGCTGGGGGCGGTGGTCGCGGCACTGGGCGTAGCTGTGGGCTGGTCGCGGGTGTATCTGGGCGTGCACTTTCCGTTCGATATCATCGGTGGGTTGCTGGTCGCGATCGCCAGCACCTGGGCCATGGTCATCTTACTGGCCTGGAGGAATCTGGGCACACGCCTGGTCGACAGACTCGAACAGGCGCATCGAGCCCTTTTGAACATGCCCCTGGGCAGGCAACGAAAGTGAACGACTGTTCGCGGGCAGAGCCCGTTCCCAAGAGCGCAAGGCTGTGCAATGCAGCCTCGCCAGCACTTGGCTGCAACGATGGCGGCGAATTAGACTCTCAGGTGGTATGGCAGCAAATCGCTGCCGAGGAGAATCTGCATGCCAGGACGCAACCCTGCCGAGCCACCTGAAAGGCTCCCCCCGGACCCCCAAGACGCCGATGCGCCTGCGGGCAGCTCCACGGCGATCATTCGGCCGACCGTGTGGTTTATCGCGCTGGTCATCTGCATGTTCGTCGGCATTGAAGGCTGGCGCGCCTGGCGGGACTACCAACAGGCCTTCGCCTCGGCCAACGATTCGGTGACCAACCTGGTACGGGCCACCGCCCAGCATGCTGAGGACGCCATCCGCCAGGTCGATGCCCTTACCGATGCACTGGGTGAGCGTATCGAGGGTGACGGCCTGGCGAATCTGGATGTCGTGCGTATCCACGGGCTGCTGGTTCAGCAAGCCAGGATCATGCCTCAGCTCGACGGCCTGTTCGTGTACGGCCCGAATGGCCAATGGATAGTGACCGACAAAACGGCCACCCCCCCCGGCGTCAACAACGCCGACCGAGACTATTTCATCTATCACCGTACTCACACCGATAGACGCGTGCGCATCGGCGAGGTCATCACCAGCCGCTCCACGGGCGAGCTGATCATCCCTGTCTCGCGGCGCCTGGACAATCCCGACGGCTCGTTTGCAGGGGTACTGCTGGGCACCCTCAAGGTCCGTTATTTCGTCGACTACTACGGCGACTTCAAGATCGATGACAAAGGCACGCTGGTGCTTGCCTTGCGCAGCGGCCGAATATTGGTCAGGCGCCCGTTCGTCAATGGCGTCACCGAGAAAAGCCTGGCCGAGGGCGACGTCTTCAAGCGCTACCTGCCGACCTCCGACACCGGGACGGTGGAAACCAAGGCCATTGTCGATGGTACCGAGCGGCTTTACGGCTACAGGGCCCTGTCCAGTTATCCGCTGGTGGCCGAAGCGGGCCTGTCGCGCGACTCCATCATCGGGCCGTGGCGCCAGGATGTGATCAAGACCAGCATGTATTCACTGGTGTTGATCGCCGGACTGCTGGTGTTTGGGCTGATTCTGATCAAACAGCTGCGCAAGCGCATCAGCGCGGAAGACGACCTGCGCCGCGCCCACCTGGCGATGCGGGAAATGGCCCTGACGGACAGCCTGACCGGCCTGGGCAACCGGCGCAAACTGGACATGGTCTTGAGCCAGGAAATCAGCCGCGCCAGACGCGAAGGCGCGGCCGTCGCGCTGATCATGCTCGACGTCGATTACTTCAAGCGCTTCAACGACATGTACGGGCATGCGGCGGGTGACGATTGCTTGCGCAGCATCGCCGGCGCCATTGGGCGAACACTCAAAAGGCCCGCTGACCTGGCGGTGCGCTACGGCGGCGAGGAATTCTGCGTGCTGCTGCCTAATACCAGCAGCGAGGGCGCCAACCGGCTGGCCGAAGAAATCCTCGACGCGATCCGCGAATTGAACATCGAACACCGCGACCACCCGCTCGGTTTCGTCACAGTCAGTGCAGGCATTGGTACCTGTTTGCCGACCTCCGACGATGTCACCGCGGGTGGCCTTATCAAGGCCGCCGATGCCTTCATGTACCTGGCAAAGAACAGCGGACGAAACCGCTGGCATTCAGCGATAGGCAACAGCACGCTGGAAGTGTTCGTGCGCCCGCGCAACCGGGGCTGATCCGGCGAGGCTGTGCCCGGCACGCTTGCAGCGCGCCGGCCCAGCCTGCGGCGCCACGTTCGGCAACGTCAGGACGCAGGTCGGATCAACTGTTGCAGGTGCGAGAGGATCGAAGCCGCGTCGTAGGGTTTGCGCACCACCGGAGCGTGCTTCAAGTGACTGGGGATGCTGATGCTGTCGCCGTAGCCGGTGGCGAACAGGAACGGGATGTTGCGCCGTGCCAGTTCTTCGGCCACGGCAATCGAGGTCCCCGTGCCCAGATTGACATCCAGCACCGCGACATCGGGCCTGCGCTGAGCGAGCACCCTGGTGGTCTCGGCCTCGGAGCTGGTGGTAAGCACATCGTCGACGCCCGCACCGGCCAGAATCTGCTCGAGCCCGACCGCGATGACCAACTGGTCCTCGAGGATCATCACGCAGGCATCGGCCAGATCGCTGAAATCCTCGCCCAGTTGAGCGATCTCCACTGCCGAGCTCACGGCCTCCAGCGGTTCAGCCACCGTGAGGTGCCGAGCCGGAATCCTGAAGAACCCCTGCATGCCGTCCGGCAGGTACTCGACCGTGCTGGTCCCGCCAAGGTCGAAGGGGATGCTGCGATCGATCAGCACCGAGCCGAAGCCGCTTCGGCTCGGTGGGCGAACCGTCGGGCCGCCGCTCTCAAGCCAGGCGATGTCACAGGCGCCGCCAGCGTCGATCGTCCACTTGATCGAGAGCTTGCCGCCGGCCCGCGACAACGCGCCGTACTTCGCGGCGTTGGTTGCCAATTCGTGCAGCACCAACGCCATGACCGAATAGGCACGGGCATCGAGCACCACGTTCGGCCCGGTCAGCTCTATGGTGCTGGACGGCGCGCGATAAGGCAGCAGTTCGGCGTCCAGCAACGCCAACAGCCCGCCGCCGCCGTCGCCCCGCACGACTTGATCGTGGGCCAGCGACAGCGCCTGGATGCGCCCCTTCAGGGTGGCCACGTAGCCGTTGAGCGTTTGCCCTTCGGCGGTGGGATGGGCCACCAGCGCACCGATGAGCGCGAGGATATTCTTGACCCGATGGTTGAGCTCTTCGTTGAGCATGCGCTGGCGCACGTCTGCCTTCGCGCGTTCGCTGGCCAGCAGTTCGCTGTTGTGCAGCGCCACCTCGACGATCGCGGCGCGGATAGCTTCGCCGAACTGGCGGTCCTGCTCGGTCCAGGGCAATGACTGCTGGTGCACCGTCTCCTTCCAGATCGCAAAGCTCTTGCGCGGGGTCAGGCGTTCGCCCAGCGGGCCGCTATCGTAGGTCTTGTGCGGATCGCCGGCCCAGTCGAGGGTCTCGACCACCTCCTTGCGGAACAGCAGCAGGTAATCCCTGGGGTGCTGCGACATCGGAATGACCAACATGCCCGAGACGTCGACGGCGTAGTCGGCGGCAGGGACATGGACCATCGACAGGCGATTGGACGCCCAGGTCCGGCCCTCTGCTACGCCCTCGGCGAAGCGCAGCAAATCCGGCATCGCCCCCTTGGGCGGCGTCAATTGTTCCGCGCTCCAGCGGCCATCCAGCGCCATGCCGATGCCATCGCATGGGATCAGCGCTTTGAAGTCCGCCAGCCGCGAACGCAAGAATTCTTCGATATCCATGGCATGGCTGGCGTCGCGCAGCAAGGCGTCGAGCACCTGCCGAGCGTGGGCGGCGTACTCCAGCGCTTGCCGGGCGCGCAGGGTCTCGATGTGCAGCGAGATAAATTCGCCGAACATCTCGGCGGCAACCCTCTGACCCATGGTCAGCGCCCGTGGTCCGTAATGGTGGCAGGCGATCAGCCCCCACAGCACGCCGTTGACGATGATCGAGATCGACATCGAGGCGCCCACGCCCATATTGCTCAGGTACTCGCAGTGCACCGGCGAAACGCTGCGCAGGTGAGCGTAGGACAGGTCCAGTGGTTCGCCTGACAAGTCCAGTACGGGCACGATTGGCGTGGTGCCGAGCGAGATGTCCGAGATGACCCGAATAGGGTTGCGCAGATACAGCGCACGCGCCTGCTGGGGGATATCGGAGCCTGGGAAATACTGCCCCAGAAAGCTTTCGAGATCGCCGCGCTTGGACTCGGCAATCACCTTGCCGGCGCCGTCCGGCCCAAGCTGGTAGATCATCACCCGGTCGTAGCCGAGCATGGCCCGGGCGAAACGCGCCGCATCGCGAAACAGCTTGTCGGTATGGTCGATCTCGCGAACCTGGGCGATCACGGTGCGGGCGAGCTCGATCGGCTCGGCGACGCTGGCGCCGCACGGCTCGAATTCGATGACGACGGTGCCTTTGAACAGATGGGCGGCGACGTCGAACGCCTGCCCCGACGCGAGCATTACCGCGAACGTCAATGCCGGCCGGGACGCCTCCTTGGTGCGTGCCAGTGAATTGCGCAGGGTATGAGCGACCTCCTCGCCGAGCAACTCGTCCAGGCGCCGACCATTCACGTCACTCGGCAGGCCCAGCATGTCCGCTGCATTGGCCGAATGGCGCAGGACGATACTCGCCGAGGCGTCGCAAGCGAGCAGGCAACCGTGTGACTGGATACTGCCGGGGATCTGGATCGGCTCGCGATCACAGTTGGTCAGATTGACGTGCGTTTCAGAAGTCATTGGCCCTGCCGACTGACAAAAGACCGGCTGCCTGAATGACCGCCGAGGATATTAGGACCTGCAAAGGCCACATTCTATCCACTCGCGCCGCGGGTTCCTACTCCGCGCCCCACTGAACAGCGCCTTTACTTTATTTTCGATCACTACCGTACAGTCAATTTCTCCCAATCTTGCGCATTGATCACACCCAATAGTTTCAACTTTCCATCGCCCCCGAGGGTTGCCGCCAAGGTGCTGGTGTATTCGGAGACGCTGGCATGGGGGAAGCCCATTTGCGCTTCGAGGTCGCTGATGCAACCGCTGTGCGTCACCAGCACCAGATTGCGGCCGGCGACCTTGCGGGCGCCGATATCCGCAGCCATTTGGCTGCCACACTCGTGTAACCAGGCCTGCTCGGTGCCGGGGCCGTTGAACATTGCCTGCGCCGTCTGGGCCGTGCGGGTCAGCGGGCTGGTAAGGACATCGCTGTTGCTCATGCCCAGCGTAGCCAAGGCCGCGCCCACGCGACCGGCCTCCTCGCGCCCTGGCACGGTAATACCGTCGGCTGGCCCCAGGCAGGTATTGCTGGAGCGATCACAGCGTTCTGCATGCCTGATCAGGACCACGATGTTGCCGGCCTGCCACTGCGCCTTGAACGTACTTGCCTCGCGCTGGGCGGGATCATTCAGCGCCAGTGGGGACAACGGCAATGCGGCAAAACCGGCTACCAGCGCGCCGATAAACAGTATCAGTAGCAACAGCCCGAATGTTTTTATATACCCCGCGCGTGGGCGCAGGGTTTTTAGGGGGCGTAATGGCGGACGACTGACAACTCTCATGCGGCGTGGCCCCGAGTGTTCGATAAACTTTATGTAGTGGAGTGTTCAGCACCATGTGGAATGCCGAGCACGCACAAACTACCTGGAGGAGTAGTTCATGGGCCCGGAAGATAGAAATAACGGGATGGGGCGTCGGTGAAAGCCGTGTCAAATATTTGTTGAGACAGACACGACTTCAAGTCCTCGGTGAGGAGCTCGGGAAAAGTCTCGTGATTGCCGGCATCGTGGTCGCTACCGAACACTCATCAATAATGATGACCAAAACCCTTGTCCAGTGCCCAAGGCATCACTCGGTAACGAGCGTTCCTGCCTGGTACTGCTCGTCCGTCACTGGCTCCATCCAATCGGTGTTCTTGCCGTCGATGGTCTCGGTCACGGCTAAGTGCGACATCGCCGTGGTCGCCGCCGCGCCATGCCAATGGCGCTTGCCACAAGCGCAGGTCACCAGGTCGCCCGCGCGGATTTCGGTGCGCGGGCCGCCTTCGCATTGCGTCCAACCCACTCCGGTCAGGATAACCAGCACTTGGCCCTGAGGGTGTGCATGCCAGAAAGTCCGCGCGCCGGGCTCGAAGGTCACAATGGCGCCGGTCGCCTGGCCCGGCGCTTCCAGCTGGAAGGCGTTGTCGATACGTACGGAACCGGTAAACCAGTTTTCCGGGCCCTTGATCGAGGGTTTGGTACCGCTGCGGATGATGGTCTGGCCTGGATTGCTCATTGGATGCTCTCTATTGCGTAGGGTTTGGTCACGTGAACCGGACCAATCAAATACCGCTGCAGGCAATTTAGTCCCTTGGAGACTGTGGCACTAGATGGCAAAATCGGCACAGACTAATCCACAGGTGCATCAATGCCCATCCCTGATCTCAACCACCTCGTTGCCTTGCTGACGGTCGCCCGTGCGCGCAGCTTCACCAAGGCCGCCGCACAGCTGGGCGTTTCCCAGTCATCGCTGAGCAGGACAGTCACGGCACTCGAAACCCAACTCGGCATGCTCCTGCTTACCCGCACCACCCGCAGCGTTTCCACCACCGAAGCGGGCCAGCGCCTGCTCGACTCGGTTGCGCCCAAGCTTGAAGAAATCGAAGCCGAGTTGCTGGCCGTGGCCGAGTTGCGCGAAAGACCGATCGGCACCGTGCGCATTACCGCCACCGACTATTCCGCGAACCAATATGTATGGCCCAGGCTGCAAGGCTTGCTGCGCGAGCACCCCGAGTTGCGTATCGAACTGATCAATGACTACGGCTTGTCGAACATCGTCGCGGAGCGGTTCGATATCGGGATTCGTCTGGGCGATCAGGTAGAAAAGGACATGATCGCGGTGCGCATCGCGCCGGACGAAACCATGGCGATCGTCGGATCACCGGCTTACCTGCGTGAACGCCCGGCACCGCAATCGCCCCATGATCTGACGGCGCACAACTGCATCAACTTGAGGCTACCGACCAAAGACGCCCTGATGGCCTGGGAACTGAGCAAGGGCAGGCAAAGCATCGAAGTGAAGGTCCGCGGCCAACTGGTGTTCAACAATTCCTATCAGATGCTCGATGCGGCGTTGCAAGGTTTCGGCCTGGCCTACCTGCCCCAATCCCTTGTTGAAGCCCATGTACAGGCAGGGCGACTGAGCTGGGTACTGGAAGACTGGTTTCCGACGTTCACCGGGACTCATGCCTACTACGCGACGCGCCGGCATTCGTCGATGGCCGTGCGGCTGGTGATCGCGGCGTTGCGTGGCACAGGCTATTGACGCGCTTCAGACGATGGCTACGAAACTTATTAGTCCACGTACCGTTTGCGCCCTGCCAGCACCGCCCCCCTGCAGGCACGGCGCTGCCAGCAAGACCATGACCATGGCGGTCGGCAATGCCTGTTCCAGCCCCAGACGGCAGTTCAGCCAAGGTGCCGACATCCATGCCCAAGCTCAGCAACCACGCAAACGCTCAATGATATCCGCCGTAGTCGTCACCTCGCCGAACTCATAAGCGATGGTGGTCAACGAGAGGCGCTGAATTTCGTCCGCACTGATCGCGCCGAAACCCAGGTCGGGATAATCCATGGCGGCGTTGGCATCGCTCAAGGCGATCATCTTGTATTCGCGGTGCACGCCGTCGCGAATGGTGGTTTCGCAACAGACGTTGGTGACAGTGCCGCATACCACCAGGGTGTCGATGTCGCGCGCGCGCAGGATGGTGTCCAGGTCGGTATTGTGAAAGCCGCTGTAGAAGAGCTTGTCGACAATGATGTCCGCGGGGGCCGGCTTGAGGGCGTCGATCACTTCCACATCCGGATCGCCGCGCGCGAGGATCTCGTCGACATTGGGATACAGATCGCGCATGCGCCCGGTATCGGCACCATCGCCGCGCACGATGTGGCGCAGATAGATGACCGTCAGCCCTTGCTCCCGTGCAGCGGCCAACAGTGCCTGAATCGGCGCGATGATGCGCGCCGTGTTTTTCACGTACAAGGCGCCTGCGGGCTCGCAGAAAACCTTCTGCATATCGACGACGATAACCGCGGTGCGCCGAGGGTTTACCTTCCATTTGACCAGCGGTTTGCTCACGGGGCGGTTCCTTTCTCAATGACCACGACAGCAAGTCGAGGGGGTGTCAGGGATGTCTTCAGCTTCAATAAACACCCTGTATCGAACGCCGAGAACCTCATACCGCACTCTCCCGGCGCGGGGGTTCACAGAGCGTCTCGCGTTGTTCATGCAGGGGCGAGATCAGCGACAGATCATCACGGATGCAGGCCGTGGCGTGCTCGGGGCCGATCAGGCGCAGCGCCGGTCGCGCCTGACTGCACGCGGGTAGCACATAAGGGCAGCGGGTGTGAAAGGCGCATCCGGAGGGCGGTGAAATCGGGCTGGGAATATCGCCCTGCAAAACGATGCGCTGGCGCCGCTGCCCTGGGTTCGGCATGGGGATCGCCGACATCAGCGCCTCGGTATAGGGATGACGCGGGCGGCTGAACAGCTCGCGGGTGGGTGCCACTTCAACGATGCGGCCCAGGTACATCACCGCCACGCGGTCGGCGATATGCCCGACCACGGCCAGGTCATGGGTGACGAACAGCATCGTCAGGTTCATTTGCTGGCGGATGCGCGAAAACAGATTGAGCACCTGCGCCTGCACCGACACGTCGAGCGCCGACACGGGCTCATCGGCCATGATGAATTCGGGCTCGAGGGTCAAGGCGCGGGCGATGCCGATGCGCTGGCGCTGGCCACCGGAAAACTCGTGGGGATAGCGGTCCAGGTACTGCGCCGGCAAGCCCACGGTGTGCAGCGCCTCTTCGGCCTTGTGGCGGCGTCCCTGGGCGTCCAGGTCCTTGGCGTGAAAACGCAGCGGCATGGCGAGAATCTCGCCAATGGTCATGCGCGGGTTCAGCGAGCCATAAGGGTCCTGGAAGACCATCTGCATGCGCTTGCGATAGGGTTTCAGCAAACGGTCGTTGAAGGGCGTGATTTCGGTATTGTCGAAGACCACATGCCCATCCGTCGGTGGATCGAGCATCATGAGGCTGCGCCCCAGGGTGCTTTTGCCCGAGCCGCTCTCACCGACCAGCCCCAACACCTCACCTCGGGCGATGGACAGGTCGACGCCATCCACGGCGCGCACCAGATTGTCATCGCGCCCACGGCTGTTGACGAACAGTTTCTTGCGCACCGGGAAGTACTTTTTCAGGCCAATGGCCTCGATCAAGGGCGGCTGTTTCATCTAACGCCTCCTTGGGCGAACTCGATGCCGGCAGGCAACTCCTGCCAGCGTACACACCGCAGTTGGTGACCCTGCTCTACCTCCTCGAACACCGGCGCCTGGGTATCGCAACGTCCGGCGATGCTGAAAGCGCACCGTGGATGGAACGCGCACCCGCTGGGCGGCGCCGACGGGTCGGGGACAAAGCCCGGGATCGTCCCCAGCTCGCCCTGCCCCAGCCCGGCGTGTTCGAAGCGCGGTACGGCGGCCAGCAAGCCTCGGGTATAGGGCATGCGCGGCGATGCGAGCACCTGAGTGACACTGCCCTGCTCGACGATACGCCCGGCATACATGACCATCACGCGGTCGGCGATTTCCGCCACCACCCCGAAATTGTGGGTGATGAACAAGATCGCCATGCCATTCTTTTTTTGCAGCGTGCGCAACAGATCAAGGATCTGCGCTTGCACCGTGACGTCCAGCGCCGTGGTCGGCTCGTCGGCGATCAGCACGTCGGGCTCCATGGCCAGGGCAATGGCGATCATCACCCGCTGGCGCATGCCGCCGGACAGTTCATGGGGGAAGCTCTCCATGCGCCGCGCAGGCTCCGAGATCCCCACCTGCTCCAGCAAGGCCAACGCTCGGGCTCGCGCCTGGGCCTTGTCCAGGTGCTCGTGAAAACGAATGGCCTCGGCGATCTGATCGCCGATCCTGTGCACCGGGTTCAGCGAGGTCAACGGCTCCTGAAAGACCATCGCCACTCGGTTGCCGCGCACATGGCGCATCTGCTGTTCGCTCATCGCCACCAGATCGATCGGATGGCCGTTGCTGTCAGCCACCACGGCGCTGCCTTCGATGCGCGTCCTGGGCGCTGCCGCTAGCAGTTTCATCATCGCCAGGCTGGTCACACTCTTGCCCGAACCGCTCTCGCCGACCAGAGCCAAGGTCTCGCCGGCGCGGATGCTGAAGTTGATATCGTGCACCACCGGCACATAACCGCTGCCCCGCCGAAAGGCGACGCTGAGATGGCTGACGACGATCTTTTCGTCTGCGTTCATTTCAGGTCGCTCCTGCCGTCCAGCGCATCGCGCAGGCCGTCACCGATAAAGTTGAAGCTGGTCACCGCCAGGGTGATCGCCAGGCCGGGAATGATCGCCAGCCACGGCGCTTTGCCCAGGTACTGTTGCGCGGCGTTGAGCATGTTGCCCCAGCTCGGCAGCGGCGGCTGAATGCCATAGCCGAGAAAGCTGATGTAGGCCTCCAGCAGAATCGCGTTGGCGATGGTCAGGGTCGCCGCGACGATGATCGGGCCGATGGCGTTCGGTACCAGTTCACGAAACATGATCCACCGATTACTGGCCCCCACCATGCGCGCCGCCAGGGTGAAATCACGCTCGCGCAACGAACGAATCTCGGCCTCGACGATGCGCGAGATTTCCATCCAGCTGGTCACCGCGATGATCAGTGTGATCATCAACGGGCTGGGCTTGATGAAGGCGGCCAGCACCAGCACCAGAAACACGCTGGGAAACGACAGAAAGGCATCGACGAAACGCATCAGCGTCGCGCCGATCCAGCCTCGATAGTAACCGGCAACCACGCCGATCAGGGTGCCGATCACGGTGCTGATCAGCATTGCGAAAAACCCCACGGTCAGGGAGATCCGCCCGGCGTTGAGCAAGCGCGCCGCCGTATCGCGACCCAGCGCGTCGGTGCCCAGATAATGGCTGCCCGTCAGCGGCGGCGAGAAGCGGTTGCGGATGTCGATGGACAGGTCGTTGTAGTGCAAAAGAGCGGGCCCGAATACGCAGGCGAGCACCAGCAGGGTGATCATCACCACGCCCAGCACCGCCAGTTTATGGCGCATGAAACGCGCCAGCGTCGGGTTGCTCAGCCAGCTCAGGCGTGCAGACGAGCGCAGATACGTGGCAGTGGTCATGTGCAGTGCTCCCTTAACCTTAACCGAGTCGGACGCGGGGATCGGCGACACCCACCAGCAGATCGGCAAGCAGGTTGCCGAGCAGAACGAGGATGGCCGAAAACATCAGAATGCCCATGATCACCGGGTAATCGCTATACCCCAGGCTGTCGAGAAACAAGCGGCCCATGCCCGGCCAGGTGAACACCGTTTCAGTCACCAGCGCCCCGCCCAGAATGGTCGGGATCTGCAACCCGGCAAGGGTGATCATCGGCAGCAGCGCGTTGCGGATCACGTGATGGGTGAGGACCCGCCGGTACGGCAAGCCTTTGGCCCGCGCGGTACGCACGAAGTCCTGATCGATGACATCCAGGGTGGCCGAGCGCATGTAGCGGCTCCAGATCGCAACGTTGACCAGCGCCAGGACGGCCACGGGCAAAATCAGATGGATCGCGTAGTCGCCCACCGACTGGTCGCCGATGGTGTACATGTTGCCCGCCGGCAACCAGCCCAGGTGCAATGAAAACAAAAAGATCGCCACCAGCCCGAACCAGAACGTCGGAATCGACAACGCCACCATCGCCCCCACCGTGGCCAGCGTGTCGAATACCGAATAGCGCCGCACCGCGCCAAGCACTCCGACCCAGGTGCCGACGATGACCGACAGCACCGTGGCCGTGCCCATCAACAGCAGCGTGGCCGGCAGATGACCGGCGATCACGCTGAGCACCGGCCTGCCATCGCGAAACGAGTGGCCCCAGTCGCCGATGAACAGGCGCGAGAACCACTCGACGTACTGCACCATCAGCGGCCGATCGAGGCCCATCTGCGCGGCGATACGATCAAGTTCGGCCTGGCTCATGCCAGGGTTGAGAGCGAACTGCGACATCGGTCCGCCGGGTGCCAGGTTGAGCACCACAAAGCCGATCAGTGACACCAGCACCAGTACGATTGCGCTCTGGCCCAGGCGGTTGAGGATGTATCGAGGCATGGCGTGTTCCTTCTGAAAGCAGAACCACACCCAGCGAACGTGCCGGGCGCTGAGGGGCGATCAGGTCCAGGACCAGGTGTTCACGTTCCACGGTTCGATGCGCAGGTTGATGTTGCCGGCAAAGCCTTTGAGCTTCGATTTGTAGCCACGCACATAGGTGTACTGGAACAGCGGCAGGATCGGCAGGTCTGCACGGATGATGTCCTGCACCTGCACGTACACTGCCTTGCGCTGCGCCACGTCCTGCAAGGAAGCGCCTTGGGCGAGCAACTCATCGACCTTGGCGTTGCTGTACTGCGTGGTGTTCTGCCCGGCGCCGCCCTTGGCGCTGATCGAGGTCGAGCCGAAGTAATCGCGGGTATCCGGATCGGCGCCGGTGAGGAAATTGATGCCCACCACCACCGAGTCGAATTTGGACTGCATCCAGTAGTCACCCCACATGACCGCTGGCGGCAGGTTGGCAATCTTCATCTCGACGCCGATGGACAGCCACGTTTGCTGGATGAACTGCTGCGCCTGCTCGCGGATCTGGTTGCCGGCGGTGGTCGAGTTGGTAAAGGACAGGCGCACCCCGGCCTTCTCCCGAATACCCCCGGCGCCGGGCTTCCAGCCAGCCTGGTCGAGGATCTTGTTGGCTTCGTCGATATTGAAACTCTGCTTGGGCAGGTTGGGGTTGTAGTACGCCGATTGCTGCGGCATGTAGGTTTCGGTGGGCAGCACCAGGCCGTAGTAAAGCTCGTCGATGATGGTTTTCTTGTCGATGGCCAGGTACAGCGCCTTGCGCACCGCCGGGTCCTTGAACTGCGGGCGCTCCATGTTCAACGCCAGGGATTCGACCGTCGCCACCGGCAGAATCACTACATTGCGCTCGGCCAGGCCCTTGGCTTCTTCATAGTGATCCGGGGAGATGCCTTGCATGGCGGTGACGTCGATATCACCGGTCTTGAACTGGGTATAGAGCACGGTCAGGTCAGGGATGTACTTGAAAATCACGCTGTCGATCTGCGCCACGGTGCCGTAGTAATCCGGGTTGGCCTTGAGCTGGATATGATCGCCGGCCACGCGGCTGGCCCATTTGAACGGCCCGGTGCCGATGGGCGCATTGTTGAAGGGCGCACTGTTGACGTCTTTGGCGGCCGACAGCACGTGTTTGGGCACCATGAACGTCCAGGACAGAATCGACGCGTAAGGAGCGTAGGATTTTTCCATGCGCCAGTGGATTTCTTCGGGCGAAACCACGGTGATATCGCGGACCAGATCATGCCCGGCGCGCCGGCCGCTGCGGAATGTCGGCGACACGATCAGCTCCAGGGTGTATTTCACATCCTCGGCGGTAAAGGGCGTGCCATCGTGCCATTTGACGTCGTTGCGCAGCTTGACCTTCCACTGCAAGCCATCGGCCGAAATGCCGCCATTGGCCACGGTCGGGACTTCCACCGCCAGGGCCGGTACGAACTCGCCACTCGGGGAAATCCCGAACAGCGGATCGAACACATTCCAGTGAATGCCTTCATCCACCTCGATGTGTGGCATGTGCGGGTTGAAGACAGTTGGCTCCTGCGACAGCCCGATGATCACTTGCCCGCTCGCCGTGGGTTGCATGGCCGCAAAGGACTGGCCAGAGCGCCCGAGCGGCAACATCGTGCCGGCGGCACCGATAATGGCCATCGCCAGCGCCTGGCGCCGCGTAGGGTTGAGCAGGCTGTGGCGGTTTTCCGAATCATCGCGCTGCGACATGCTGAAGCTCCTGTAAACAATGAAGGCAGGTGGCTTGCGCCTGAAGTCGTCGTAACCGATGAAACCTGGCTCGTTCTGGCGAGCTTCTAGGCTGCTGCGTGATGTATCTGGCGTAGGGTCGGGCCTCTAGAATCCGGAAATGGGCATAGGGGTCGAACCATCGCTGAAGCGCGACAAGCTGAACGCCTTGGTGTCGACGATAGGCGTCTCGCCCGTCACCAGATTGGCCATCAGGCGCCCCGCCGCCGGCCCGATGCCGAAGCCGTGACCGGAGAACCCCGTGGCGATGAAAAATCCCGGCACCGCATCCACCGCCGAGAGGACCGGCACCGCATCGGGGGTGACGTCGATCATGCCGCCCCAGCGCTGGGCAATGCGCACGTTGTTGAAGATCGGGAATGCCTTGGCCAGGTTTGCCAGCGCGCGGTTCGATTGGCGGATGGAAGGCACCGGATCGAGCACGCGGCGGTATTCGAACGGACTCGCTTCATCCAATGCCCAGTGCCGTGGCAGTAGCGCTTCCTGGAAAAACCGCTGGCCCAGGCGCAGCGACAATGACGCGTGTTCGTGCTTGAACGCCGGCCAGAACTGCCGTGCGTAGCGAAACGAATCCGGCACGATGTCGGCGATGTTTTCATGGCCCGAGGCAACGGTATAGCCGCCGTCCTGACGCTTGCGAATGGCGAATTCGCTGGTCCAGATGGCCGATTCCGGGCCGCCCTCCATGGGCGTGGTGCGGATCACTGAATTGAGCACCTTCAACTGCGGCAAATGCACGCTCAGCGGCGAGCAGAACAGACTCGACCACGCACCGCCTGCCAATACCACCGACGAACAGGCAATCGGTCCACGCTCGGTGATAACCCCACTGACACGCCCGGCAGAGCGCTCGATCCCCCTCACCGCACATTCGGTGAAGATGGACGCGCCCTTGGCCCGCGCAGCTTCGGCAATCGCCGGGGCCGCCTGTTGCGGCTCGGCGCGGCCGTCATCCGGGGTATACAGCGCGCCCTTGACCTGCAAGCGATTGACCTCTGGCAACAGGCGGTTGAGCTCGGCACCAGACACCATCTGCGCACTGACGGGGTAGTCCTCCAGATTGCGCTTCCAGCGTTCGTGCTCGGCGTAGCTTTGGTCGTCGGCGCAGGTAAACAGGATGCCGGCGCGGGTGTAGCCAACGTCCTTGCCAATGCGCGCCGCCAGGCCATCCCACAATTGCAGCGCGTGGGCCATCAACGGCAGCTCGCGAGGATCGCGGCGGGATATGCGCACCCAGCCCCAGTTGCGGCTTGATTGCTCATGGCCGACGCCGCCTTTTTCGCACAGCGCCACGCGCAAGCCGCGCTCGGCCAGCTCCAATGCCGTCGACGCCCCGATGATGCCGGCGCCGATCACCACCACATCGACGCGGTCAGGCAGTTGTTCATCACCCTGCACGGGTACTACGCGAGGTCCAGGCATCAGTAGCTGTCATCCAGTTGGCAATTGATATTCAACTCCGCGACGCTCGCTTCGTTGGGCAGGTCGAGCAAGGTATTGATCAGCAGCGCCAGGTCGGCGGGGGCGGTCATTTGCGCGTCCTCGCGGGTGCTCAGGCGGCGGGCCATGTCGGTGGCGACGAAACCCGGACAGATCGCCGTGGCTCGGATACCCAGCTCCCAGCCACTGTGGCGCAGGCCGTGAGCCAGGCCCAGCGCGGCGAACTTGCTGACCGAATACAGGCTCGAGCCGGCTGACTTGACCCGTTTGCCAGACAGCGACGCCATGATGATCACCCTCCCCCTGCCGCTCACGCTCAACGCCTGCCAGGCAGCGGCGGCCAGTCGGCGTGGTGCCTTGACGTTGACCTCCAGCAGCGCGTCCATGTCGGCCTCGTCGGCTTCGACCACGGTTTTCGCGATCATCAGGCCCGCGTTGGCCACCACTGCATCGATGCGCCCGAAACGCTCCAGCGCCGCGCTGACCCACCGCGCTTCGCCCGCTGCATCGGTAGCATCGTAGGGCACTACCTGCACCGTATCGGTGGCATGCCAGGCCGCCGATGTGGGCGTACGCATGCCCAGCGACACGCACCAACCGTTGCTTGCCAACTGCCTGGCAATCGCTTCGCCAATCCCGCGATTGGCGCCGGAAATCAACGCGACTCGTTGTTGCGGCATGGACACTCTCCTTCAAAACAGCCCTTCAAGATTCGCAAGGCCTGAAAATTGCAACGCAATGATCGACCAGAACCTGGCGATCATCATTTGTGTACTGATGCTCAGCCTAGGTCAGCCCAGGCTGATCATGGGCCGGCAATCGTCTGTTTCCCACGAGAGGCGAACATGCCCCAAAACGATCCGATTGCGCCACGCGTGCAACGCTGCAGTACCCAAGGCACGCAAACGCTGGACCGCTCCTTCGAAATTCTGCAGGCCATCGCCGCACGTGGCGAACAGGGCGCAAGCATCGAGGCGCTGAGCAGCGACACCCAATTGAGCCGAGCGACCTTGTACCGTCTGCTCAAAGCCATGAAGTCCTACGGGTTCGTGCGCCTGCCACGCCTGCGCGGCCCTTATTTTCTCGGCTACGAGCTGCTGACCCTCGGCGCCCAGGCGGGCAATACCGGCGGTTTGCGCGAGCACGCACGCCCTGCCCTGATGCGGCTCTCGGAGGCGTTTCAGGACAGTTTTTTTCTGTTCGTACAGGACGGATACTACGCCCTGTGCCTGGAAATCCAGGAGGGCCACAACCCTACCAAAAGCTTCGCCCATTATGTCGGCTCCAAGGTGCTGAGCGGCGTCGGCCAGGGCTCGCTGGCCCTGCTGAGCGACCTGCCCAACGCCAAGCGCAACGAGATCCTCACCCACAACGCGCCGCGACTGTTGCGCGAGTACGGCATCGCTGCGGCCCAGGTACGCGAGGCGGTCACTCAAGTTCGCGCGCAGGGTTATACCTGTGGCCTGAGCGACAAGATCCTGCCGCTGTACACCGGTGTGGCGGTGCCGATTCGCGGCGCCGAGGGCGAACCGCTGGGAGCGCTGAGCAGTGCGTTGCCGACGTCGCGCCTGACCCATGCCTATCGGTCGCGGCTGGTCGAGGCGATGCAGCGCGAAGCCGAGAGTATCGCCCAGCGCCTGTGCCCTGCGGTCAGCCCCACGCCGCACCCTGTGGATCACCGGGCGAATCTGGCAAAACGAAACGCTGCGGGGTTGACCAGCGGTTGAGCACCGGTGATCAGGTCCGCCATCAAGTGCCCGGCGCCTGGCCCGATCCCGAAGCCATGCCCCGAAAACCCGGTCGCCAGATAAAACCCAGACACAGACTGCACCTCATCCATCACTGGGAGGATGTCCGGCGTGACGTCGATCAAACCCGCCCAGCGCTGCTCGATGCGCGCTTGGGCAAACAGCGGAAACTGCTGAGCGAGCGACCTCAATGCCTCGTCAAGAAAGGCGTCAACCGGTCTTGGGTCATAGAGGCGTTGTTTCTCGAATGGCGTCGGCTGATCGTTGGCCCAGCGACCAGGCGTGCTGATTTCTTGCCAGCTCTGGCCCGTCACCCGCAACCGGTACTCCTGATGATGGGCCCTGACCATCGGCAAGAAATCCGGCAGGTAGCGAAAACTGTCAGGCACCAAAGGCGCGATATTGGCGTTGCGCATCGCCAGGGTGTAGCCGCCGTCGGCGCGTTTTCTGAACGACACCTTGTCGGTGGCCACCGCGCAATTCGGGCCGCCCGGTAGCGGCGCGGTGCGCATCACCGAGCCAAGCACGCGCAGTTGCGGCAGGCGAATACCCAGATTGCGGCAGAACAGGCTCGACCAGGCGCCTGCCGCGAGCACCACGCTCTTGCACTTTATCTCGCCCCGCTCAGTGATCACCGCGCTGACCCGTCCCGCCTCGGTTTCCAGGCCCCGAGCGGCGCAGCGCGTGAAGATTCGGGCACCCAGCGCGCGGGCGCCTTGGGCGATGGCCGCCGTGGCGACGTCGGGTTCGGCGCGGCCATCGGTCGCCGTATACAGCGCGCCTTGCCATGACCCCGGGACTGCGGCCCCGAGGCAGACTTCGATCTGCGGTTTATCGAGCCACTGGGCGTCGATCCCCATGGGCTTGGCCTGCTCCAGCCACGCCTGCTTGGCTGCCATTTCAGCCTCGGACTCACAGGCGTAGAGAATGCCGGCGCGGGTAAAGCCGGTGTCGTGCTTGAGCTGATCGGCCCAGGTATCCCACAGCTTCAGACTGGCGATCGCCAAAGGAATTTCGGCAACGTCACGGCCCATGGTGCGCACCCAACCCCAATTGCGCGAGGACTGTTCGTGGGCAATGCCGCTCTTTTCCACCAACGCCACCGAGACGCCCCGCTGCGCCAGATAATAGGCGGTGCACACCCCGACGATGCCGCCACCGATCACCACCACGTCGGCATGGCTGGGCAGCTGATGATCGCTTTCGACGTGGGCGATTTGCGGGTACATGGACATTCCTGCGGCGGTCGTTACCCAAGGTTTACCCCGTGGGCCGAAGAGCGGCAAGCATTGGTGCAACGAACGGCGCCATGCTCTCACATGGTGGGATCAAGCGGTGCGCAGCGGGTGAGCTGGGTCAATCAAACGGAACTCATGATGTGCGCTGCGGCCAACTCTTGATAAGGCGATCAATCGATGGCCCATACAGGAGGTGGCTCAGATGCCCGATTCAAACGGCAAGATTCGTTACGCAGTCGTCGCCGGCGGCTTTATCTCGCAAGACGCGTTCATGCCCGGCGTGGGACAGACGCAGAACTCGGTCATGACGGCGCTGGTGACGGGCGACCCGGTCAAGGCTGATAAATTGGCCAGCCTATACGGCCTCAAAAGCTACAGTTACGAACAATACCCAACGTTGCTCGCCTCTGGGGAGATCGACGCGGTCTACGTCGCGACGCCTAACTTCGATCACCGCAAATTCGTGCTGGCGGCGCTGGAGGCAGGTATCCATGTACTGCTGGAAAAACCCATGGCCAGCAGCGAGGAGGATTGCCTGGCGATGCTGCGCGCTTCTGAAAACAGCGCGGCGAAGTTAATGATTGCCTACCGCCTGCACTGCGAGCCCGGCACGGTGGAAATGATCGAGCGCGTGCGCGCTGGCGATTTCGGCGACCCCCGAGTGTTCACTGCTACGTTCACTCAAAAGGTCCCGGCGACCAACCATCGGATGAAGCATGGCTTCGCCGCGGGCCCGGTGCTGGACATGGCGCCCTACCCTTTGAACATGCTGCGCCAGTTGTTCGCCGACGAGCCCATCGAGGTCAGCGCCATGGGCATCACTTCCCCCGGCAGTCCGCTCGACTCACCGGATACGGTGACTGTTTCGCTGCGCTTTCCTGAGGAACGCCTCGCGCAGTTCACCGTCAGCTACAGCCTGCCGAGCAGCGAAAGGTTTCAATTGATCGGCACCAAAGGCGAGATAGAGGCGGCGCCCTGCTTCGGCTATGGCGAAGGCGTCAGCATCACCTACCGCGCGACCATAGACGGCGAAACCAAGGAGCATGCTCATCCTGTGGTCGATCAGTTTGCCGGCGAGACCGCGTATTTTTCTGACTGTATCTTGAATGATCTGACACCCGAAGCGGGTGCTGAAGAAGGATGGCGAGACGTGCGTATCCTGGCGGCTGTCGAGCGCGCTTTGACGACCGGAGAAACTCAAACCCTGGAGCCTCTCCCACGTAAACGGCTGCCAAGCAAGGATCAGATCAGGCAGCTGCCATTCACCAAGGGCCCGGCGTTGATTAATGCGCAGAAGCCTAACTGATTCCAGCACAAGGGTTCCCGCGACCTGAAAAACGGTCGCGGGACATTACTCAGGCATCTTTGCCCTGCATAAAGCCAGAGCCCAGATCAGCACCAGTGATCGGATTGCTCATCGGATCCGACATCGTCCGAGCCTTGAGCGCCTCCAATACGTCCAGATCAGCCGCTGGCAATGTCACGCTTGCCAGACCGTCTCCACCATCGACGGCAGGTGCCGGACTTTCGACATACTCCCACGCCTCCCCTTCATTCCATGGCCCACGAACATTGGGTTCGCCGGACATGTTGAAGTATTTGTTGGTGAACTCGGGCATGCCGGGCAGCTTGCCCTGGGGGAAGTTCGGCTGGATGGCATGCAGCGCTTTCTCGAAAGACAGCTGGTGAGCAATCTCGCGAGTCATCAGAAAGCCCAGCGCCTCTTTCACACCAGGATCGTCCACAACGTTCATGAGCCGTTCGTAGACAATCTTGGCGCGTGCCTCGGCGGCGATATTCGAGCGGAAATCAGCGGTAGGCTCGCCGATGGTATCGATATAGGCCGACGTCCACGGTACCCCTGCCGAGTTGACCAACGGCGCACCCGCACCGTAGAGCAGGCTGGTGATGTGTGAATCATTGCCCGCGCCGTTGATGGCCCGGTACAGCTCACCTTCCTCTTCGACAGCCTCAGCCAACTGACCCTTCGCGCCCTTGTTCAGCATGACGATGATCGAGCCGACGATCTCAAGATGACTGAGCTCTTCGGTGGCGATATCCATCAGCAGATCTTTACGACCAGGATCATCCTCGGCCAACGCTTGGGTGAAATACCGCCCCGCTGCGGCCAGTTCGCCCTGTGCGCCACCGAACTGCTCCAAGAGCAGGTTGGCCAGGCCAGGATTGGGTGCAGCTACACGAACGGTGTATTGCAGACGCTTGTTGTGCAAGAACATGGTTATTTCCTCAGGCTCACTCTTCTCATGGGCACCGCTTCGCTCGATAAAGCGTGAGGAAATACAGCAGTGCGGTCATGAATTAGGAGCTATAGCTCTAATCAGACGATCCATAAGAATTTGACTTCGCTGACGGGAGGTATGAGGCAATTCGTTCAATGAATAATGCTATGGCGTCGATAATAACTATCTATGCACTCAGATGGCTTTCAGGCCACGTGCGAGCGCAACCCGCGCTGCCACTCGGCCAGTCGGATGGAACGTAATACCAGGCACTCTCCTCTACCGATTCAATAGCCAGAGGAGGCAATCACGATGATCGATTCAGCAACCGGTATGAAGCCAGGCGAACGCTATGCAGTAGAAAGCCTGGAACGCGCACATCAGTTCCAGGGTTTTTTTCTGGATGGCAAATATTATCTGGACCCTGAACTCCTGACCGCCGTCGGCTGGCTGGAAGGCCAGCAGTTTCTCTACGACGATCTCGACGCAGCGGGTAGCCCCATATTTCCCGATGGTGTGGCCGGTGTCGTCGAGGATTTGACCTTGAAAATGGCCGACGGCGTTTTGTTACCGCTGACCAAAATACATGTCACCGTCCCGAACGAAGCCGCCAATGAGGATGGCCAGGAACAGTCCTCGCCACCGAGCCCTCCATCCACCGCAAACAGCAGGTGGCGTGACGCGAAACCGGGGCAACGCCTGTTGGTACTGACAGCGGCGGCGGTAATGGGCGGCTATGTGGCGGCACTGCTAGGCTCAAAGACTCGCTGATTCTGATGTACCTGCAAGCGCCGTCAGCGACGTTTTAGCAAGTAAGTGTCCATGATCCAGCCATTGGCTTCACGGGCAGCCTCGCGAGCCCGCTCTATCTGTGCAGCGACTTCCTTGAGCTTGCCGCTGACAAGGATTTCATCAGGGGTGCCGAGATAGGCGCCCCAGTAGATATCGATGTCTTGATCGATCAGCGTCGTGAACGTGTTCTCGGCATCGAGCATCACCACCACGCTGTCGACGTTCTCGGGAAAGCCGTTGGCCAGACGCCGGCCGGTGGTGATCTCGACGGAGCGGCCGATGTGATTGAGCGGGACTTTGTGTTGCGCGGTCAGTGCTTGAACGCTGGTGATACCAGGGATGACCCGGTATTCGAGCGCATGTCGGCCGGTCTGGATAATGGCATCGAGGATACGCAGAGTGCTGTCGTACAGCGACGGATCACCCCAGACGAGAAACGCGCCGCACTGGCCTTCCTCCAGTTCTTCGGCAATCAAGCGCTCGAAGATTATTTGTTTGTCCGTGTTCAAGCGATCGACGGCCTGCAGGTAATCGCCTTCGGTGCGCTCGCGCTCCGGGGTCAACGATTCGACGATTCGATAATGGTGGGCTTCGATGTAGCGTTCGCAGATTTCCCTGCGTAGGTGATTGAGTTTTTCCTTGGTCTGGCCCTTGTCCATGAAGAAGAACACATCGACCTGATTAAGGGCTTTGATTGCCTGGACGGTAATGTACTCAGGGTTTCCTGCACCGATACCGATGATGAGGATGGTTTTCATAAGGGGCCTCTGGGGTGTATCGCCATGCGGCGCCGCGATCCTGCGATCATGCGGCGGCTACGGTACCTAAGTTCGGTGTAATAATTGTGCTCGAGTTCCCGCTGCTGGCATCAGTGGGAAAATCAGTAGCGCCTATCAAATCACCATCAAGATGGCCCTGATGGTTGTACTTATCACTGTAGTCTCCGATGAGGCTGCCTGTAGATACGCTTCAACCTATCGCGCCCGATGCCAACATCCCGATAATCTGCGCGGTGGCAATTTTCGCCTGACTTCCAGTCTCAGTTCATCCCTAGCAGCAAAGGTATCGCTGACATAGCTTGCCAACAAGCTGTTGGCAATCGGACTGAGGTAGCAATATTAGGGTTGGAGGAGCCCAGAGTTTTGGGCGTGTACTCCAGACCAGCCACAGGATCAGGTAGACGCGGATCAAGTGGAACACCGTTGCTCACTCGAGGTAGAGCGTCGCCGGCGTCACCTGTCAGGCCTTCCGAGACTTTTGCACCTGTAAAGTTCGCATCGTTAGCCGCAGGTGTACCGTCACCTACTACTTTTGTTTCACCAGACAGTAAATCGGTCGCAGGTCCTTTGCACCAAATCAATCTACGAGATTAAATCTCCGGATTATTTTTTTAGACAAAGCACTTGCACTTTCCTCCATGAAAATAAAACACCCCTCAAAGGATCCACTAGTCAAAATTAATGTATTGCCTTCATAACAAGCCGAAACCAATACTGAATATGGGCCAAATCTACGGGCTTCTTCTTTGATCCTCAGAGTTTTCAAGACGACACTCACAAACTCTTCGAACCTTTCCTCCTCATAATCATCGAAAAATATGAAATAATTAGTTTCAGAACTTGACTCGGAGAATCGAAACATAAGATTACATTCCCAAACCATTATTAACAGACGTTCGAGAAGACTGTGACTTTCCTATGATCTTCGACCACAATTCATCTCCTGATAGACCTTACCCAGAATATTTATTCACAATTTCGCTCCAAGTTCTATTTGGGTCAGTCTTATTCAAGGAGTCAGCCAATGTCCTGTTAGACATTAACTCTCGCGCCGTTGACCTCAAATCATTTCTCATATCAAAAGCCTGCTTCGCCTGTTCTTCCAAGGAGGCGCTACTGTTAATTCAAGCTGGGATTTCTGCTTCTTTAGACAAATACCAAGCTCTAGCCTCTCTATCAGTTAAGTTTTTTGGCTGTGCTAGATCATCCCACCATTTAGCGTAAGACGCAGAGTCGTCTATCGCTTTTGCACCTCTAGTTACCTCCGTTCATTACGCAGACTGCTGATAATCCGATTCCAGTAGCGTACAGCCTCAAAGTGCTGCTGTCTAGTCAACCAAGTTTTGTTCTCAGGGCTGGTCGGATCACCACCAACGATAGCGGGTTTAATCTCGAATAGCTCCATGCCTTTAGGGCGCGAGTGCTTATTAAGTTCACTCATTTTGGTCTGCCAATCGAGCAAATAGATCGGGAAGGTCGCTCGCTACCGATATAGCATAATGACGATTCATACCTATAAACGGAATTCGAACTACCGGCATTGCTGCATCCAATGTGTCAAACCCAAACCCCTCGCCTCCGCCGTTAGAAGCGAACAAAAATATACCTGGCGCATATATCTCGACCTCATATTCACGATTGAATTCGACTAGCTGTTCTGCCTTCCAAAAGATAATGTAGCTATCGCCAATGAATCCTTCGCCACCGTCGTGCGTCTTAAGGAATTCAATGTAACTCTCAGGAAGTGCGACTCCCAAGCGTGTTGACAAACCATTAACAGCCGGAATTTCAGCCGGACCATTAAGCTGCCCCTCTGTTAGATGATATTCCATAGCTATTTTCCTAAGTCTTTCTGCAATTGGTTCCACCAAGGAGTTACCTGCTGCCGATGAACATCGCGAGGCAGCATAACTTTGTTGGCGGAATCGGTTGGACTTCCACCAAATTTCACTGGATTGATTCCATGCACGTCCACAGGCTGACCTACAAGTCCTTGTTCTCGGCGTAGAGCGCTATTGGCTTTGTTGGCGGCATTTCTGGCGGCATTGTACTCCGTCCCCTCCAGTAATCTGAATGGCCCTTGCGGTACGGGGACGCCCGCTGGATAGCCTGTCCAATCTGAAATCGAAAAACTTCCGTCCGGGGGATCGATAGAAACTCGAGGCGTAGCACCTTCGGCAGCACTGGTAGCAGTAGCTTTTGCACCATCAGCCTTTTATGCGTTCTAAGAACTCAACCATTGCTAGTGGATCAAGCTCCACAAGTTCTTCAATCAAATCTTCCGCTGCCCAATGCAGAATCATGTCCCCTCCCCCCCCATCCTTGCAGAGAATGAGATCACTTGACAAAGAAGAGTCAACAATATTGACTTCTCTATCGCTGAGAGCAATCAGGCCACCGTAGCCATCATAAGGAATGACCCAGTAAAAACGCTCGTTCTCTATCCAGTAAATCCCAAACACCTGTACAGGCTCTTCTCGCCCAATTTCTCGAATAATCATATCCACATCACTCAATAGTCCTACCGGGCTGCAGCACAGGGCGCAGCTGTTGCGGCGTAGTAATTTTCATATCGTATGCTTTACCGGTTACGGAGTTGCACTGGTAGTGGATAGTTATATTTTCTCCGCTAGGTAGACGGTGACTTACTTCCATTTTTCTCCATCCCTCATTCCGCGGGAATTCTTTATCGCCCGCTAGTTTTGTATCACGACCGGCAGAGGGATTTTCTGTCACGCTGTTCCACAAAGTCTGCTCGTTCAGATCTCTTGGCGCCGTTGACTGATAGCTCTTTGCTGTTGAATGCGTTGCATAGTCTGGAAGACCAGCAGAAAACTCATCGGCAGCATTTTCCCGACCATAACAATCTCTATTTACGCTAGACCTTTCAGTAACAGCATTCGGGCTATATGGATCATCAACAATAGTTGGTTTACCGCCACTGAAACCACTAGAACCGCCACCTTTTGCACCTACTAATCATACTCTCGGCGACAGTAGACAAAACCTCCCAAGCTCTCAAGCTTCCCAACTGAATCCGATTCAAACTTGCATTCCAGATTTATTCGACAAATTTTTTCTTGACCAATTGAGGCTGAAATATTTGTAGCAACAACCTCTAAGCTTTCCCAATCAAAATCTGTGGGTTGCCTGTCAAGGTAGTAACAAATATGTAACGCTCGATCATCCGCTAGAGAAATAGCGATCGCTCTTATTGCAGGGTATATCTCACCAATCAGAGCGCGCCAAACACACAAAACTAACCACTCAGGAAAATTTTTCATGGCTTCGCCTCAACAGTAACCGGGTTTGTTGGAACAATATGCGCTCCGTTTTTGCCTGAATGTATTGTTCCATATCTCGTCGCCAAGCCAGAGGAACCATTAACACCAATGTTTTGAACAAAATCAACTATTGGCTGGCCTCGAGAACCATAACCTACGACAGGAAACTCTCCTGTATGAGCACCATCCAACAGTTCCTGAGATCTACACCCTCATCAAAATAACTGCGGCCGGGGATAAAATTATTATGCCCCAGAACATGCTTGCCTTGCTGCCCAGCATGGATGTTGCTGGCTACGTTGTCCAGCGAGTCACCTGTGGCTTTTGCACCAGCTACTGTCGCTGCACCCGCATCCGCCTCCGCCTCAGCCGATGCGAACCCGATCGGTCCCCCTATCAGCACGCCTGGCACAATCTGCGCCAAAACTCCCTGACGCCAAGTGTAGTCAACTATATTGTAATCGTGCTCGTTCTGATCTTGGAAGTGATCAACGATCGCACCCTCTTCGGGCGTCAATGCAGGTGACGTAACCCATCGGTCAAGGGCGTAGGTACCCGTATTAGCATCTTCAGCTATCGCACCGCAGTTATCCCCACAATGCTGCAGCGCTACCCCCGTATCCTGGTCGCTGATAGCCTGGTATTTCCGCTGAACTGTCCCGCGGCAAGACGCTGGATCGGGTTTAGCCCGGCACGCCACCAGATCAGTCACCATCTGATCGACATCGCCCAACTTGTGCTTATCTTTCGACGCATTGCCCAGATAATTGTTTTGGGTCACGTTCTGAGCGACTGAGGCTCCAACACTTGGGTCCCCACCCGTCACGGCCGCAGCGAGGACGCCGATAAACCCCGACAGCGCAATCATCTTTTGGTCGCCTTGGGCGACGGTGAGGGGCGTGGCTTCGTCTTGGGACGGCATGACCAATTTGGCCAGCGCCTGCACTGAGGCTTCATCCGCCCCGGCTGCTAGCGCGCCGGTCGCAAAATCACTGCCTTGAGCCATCGACAGCACGCCGCCTAATAGCGCATGCATACCGATTTTGGTCAGTGAACCATTGGCGAACGCAGTGCTGCCTATTTCATTGGCGCCGTATGCACCACCGACGTTGATTGCCTGCCCTGCCAACGAACCCACAAGGTTTTTACTGAAGCTCCCTCCTTCGATGGCGGTGGTGATAGCGGCATCCGCGACGGCCGTCTCCGTGGCCTTCAGAATGGTATTGGTGCTCAGAACTTCTGGATCGAACTGCAACTCCTCTCCAACCCCAGCCGTCAGCATCGCCACACCTGCGCTTTTCAAGCTGCTCGCACTGACAGTGTCCTTCAGCACCTTCCCTAGATCGCCGTTATTGGAAATGCCACTGTTGACGGCGGTGGTTGCCAGGCTGCCCGCACCTGCTGCGCTCACCGTACCCATGCCAAGACCTGCCGGTCCCATGGCCAGAGTCATGGCAATGGCCAGAATGATTTCGGCGCCCGCACCCAAGCCGTGGGAGCTGTACTTGAAGGAGTCATGAAGCACCAGGTAGCTGGGGCCATTGCCCGTGCGGCAGGGCCAGCGAGTAAAGGGAAGGAATAAGCCAGATAAAAACACCGGCGCAGGGCCGGTGTTAGGTGAGTACCGCTTACTTAGAGTTAAGCAATCGCTCCTGATATCACACATAAAGCAGTAACAACTTGATCAGGATGATCTTCTAGAGGAACCCCCCAGCCGGTAACTTCAAGTCCACCATAGCTTTGATCGGTATAGAACCACTCTTCAGCACTATCAAACTCTAAAGATGTAAATGGCAATAGATCCGAAACCAAACTACCCAAGCCAATACCAGCCGGCAAAATCCCCTTATAAACAAACTCCCGTGCAAACTCCCCAGAAAAGCTAAAATCGTAAACCTTAACAGCATAAACCTTTCCCGCTCTAACCATTATTGATAGAGCTGGAGTTCCTTTTAGCAGACCATTAATAATTGCATCATTAAATAGCGAAAAAGAGTAGCCTCCATTTCCAAGCTCATCCAGACCATGCGTTCTCAATAGAAGGTCCGGCGAATTTTCAAACTTGTACAATAGACTGGACGCATCAACCAAATACTTAAGCAGCACACGTTCCAGCACTTCCGCGCTCACATCCAGCGGTATACCTGCAAGAGAGACGGATGGCACGATTGGTGCCACCCAAGATATTGAAAAATCGTTAGATGACGTCATTCTGGCACCCACGTGTTGGTGGAGGAGTTAAATACCACTTTCTGCCCCTGAGGGTTTAAATACTTTGTATTAGCATCATAAATAGGGCTCCCGCTACTAAAAGTCGGTCTGTAAGCCACAGGATCAACAACCTTAACTTTGCTCCCATCAGCATAAGTAAGCTTGTAGTACTCACCTTTGTGAGTTGACAAAACATCATCCCCAATAGTAGATGGACTATACTGAATTTCTTTAATCCCTGTAGTGCTACCTTCGACCGTATAGACCTGGGCATTACCAGATGAACTGGCTCTCACTTTAGGTGTAAGTGTTGCGCCATCCATGGTGAGCGACTGTTTAATATCATCTATTGATTTCCCCCAAACACTGGAAGGATTTCCAGCAATATCTCGAGGAATACCGGCTTGTGCCGCTAAGTCTTCGCGCAAACCATCCCGAGCAAGTGGAGATGTTGCCGGAATATCGTCTACTACCTTCCCAGCCGCACCTGCCTCTTTTGCACCAGCAACCTCTGCAACCCCTGCCTTCGCCTCCGCTTCCGCCCATCCGCCCGCGCCACCACTCAGCACACCAGCAACAATCTGCGCCATTTCTCCCTGAAGCGCAGTACTATCGGCAAGCCTATAATCACTCTCATTCTTCGTCTGAAAGTGATCAATGATATCCAGCTCTTCCGGTGTCAACGCAGTTGATGCAGCCCATCGATCAAGCGCATCCGTGCCTGTATTGGCATCCTGAGCTATCGTACCGCAGTTATCCCCACAGTGCTTCAGTGCTACTCCCGTATCTTGGTCGCTGATCGCTTGGTATTTGCTCTGAACTGTCCCGCGGCAAGACGCTGGATCGGGATTGGCCCGGCACGCCACCAGATCAGTCACCATCTGATCGACATCGCCCAACTTGCGCTTATCTTTCGACGCATTGCCCAGATAATTGTTTTGGGTCACGTTCTGAGCGACTGAGGCTCCAACACTTGGGTCCCCACCCGTCACGGCCGCAGCGAGGACGCCGATAAACCCCGACAGCGCAATCATCTTTTGGTCGCCTTGGGCGACGGTGAGGGGCGTGGCTTCGTCTTGGGACGGCATGACCAATTTGGCCAGCGCCTGCACTGAGGCTTCATCCGCCCCGGCGGCTAGCGCGCCGGTCGCAAAATCACTGCCTTGAGCCATCGACAGCACGCCGCCTAATAGCGCATGCATACCGATTTTGGTCAGTGAACCATTGGCGAACGCAGTGCTGCCTATTTCATTGGCGCCGTATGCACCACCGACGTTGATTGCCTGCCCTGCCAACGAACCCACAAGGTTTTTACTGAAGCTCCCTCCTTCGATGGCGGTGGTGATAGCGGCATCCGCGACCGCCGTCTCCGTGGCCTTCAGAATGGTATTGGTGCTCAGAACTTCTGGATCGAACTGCAGCTCCTCTCCAACCCCAGCCGTCAGCATCGCCACACCCGCGCTTTTCAAGCTGCTCGCACTGACAGTGTCCTTCAGCACCTTCCCTAGATCGCCGTTATTGGAAATGCCACTGTTGACGGCGGTGGTTGCCAGGCTGCCCGCACCTGCTGCGCTCACCGTACCCATGCCAAGACCTGCCGGTCCCATGGCCAGAGTCATGGCAATGGCCAGAATGATTTCGGCGCCCGCACCCAAGCCGTGGGAGCTGTACTTGAAGGAGTCATGAA
>NZ_JAIWJA010000005.1 GCF_020515695.1 Pseudomonas sp. MWU16-30317
GGGCCAATACCTTGATTTCCACTGACTGCTCCTGGGTCAACATCTCGGCAGCTCAAAGCCACCATGATCGCCCAGGGGGTCAAAATTGAGTTGGCGTTAGGGGGTCAGTTTTACATTGGCGGTGACACCTGGCGAGTTCCAACGGTGCTGGTAAGCATCAATAGTGGGCTTTTACCCGAGGAGCGTTCTTTCGGCTTGGTTATCCGAGTAGCGCTGCAGCGTTTCGAAAGTCGTGAAACGAAAAAACCGGAATTGGGCTTACCAGATTCCGGAATTTTCAGCCTGCAGATTTCACAGGTGCGTTGGGATCAAACCATTCCTCAAACGTTCACCTGCCGGCCTCTGCGGCTGCGATGCTCCATCTTTTTCCACTACCGGACGCCAGTGTGCGGGTCTGCTGTTTAGGATAATGCGGGAGGGGGAAATAAATTCCAGAGGGCATGATGGCGAAAGTTTTTGTGATCGGCGCCACGGGTGAAACGGGAATTCGGCTCTGCCAGCAACTGGTTGCCCGGCGTCACGAGGTGCTCGGACTGCACCGCAAACCTGAGCAATATTCACGCTCAAACTCTATGGCGTCGAGCCTGTCTTGGGTCGTAACCAGATCGTCAAGCTGAATGCGATGTTTTGGTCGGGCCATGAATCGCTTAGCCATGGTAATAGTCAGTTCAATGCCTGATGGATTGGACTGGCGGGACTCCTGGATGGTCTCAAGCTTCAGATCCAGCGCGCTGAAGAAGGTATCTGCGTCGCTCCCACTCTCGACGGTCGCGCGACGGCTTGTGATCTAATGATGAGCGGCTGGGGGGCGTTTTATCAGCGCAAAGGCATGAAAGCTTCTGGGTGGTCGGAGCAGGTCATGAATATACTCCGGGGCGTTTCTAGCTTGCATGGGCGGGAGGAGCTGGTTGCGGAGCTGAAGTAGATGGGTTTGGACTGCGGTGAGTACCTGGTTCGCACCTTTGGCGAGCAGTTTTTATCATATGCCGCCAGTGGAGAGGCCGGGATCCTCCGTCGAGCGGCATGTGACGACGTTCCGTACTCACGGTCTTTACTCCTGAGCGACCCGGGCTGACAAGATGTAAGGGATGAATGGATGTAGGGTAGGGCGTCGTCACAACACTGCTGTAGTAAAAATGTCCGCAGGTATGAAAAAACCCTGAATGACATTTGCCAGATACCCACGATTTATGCGGGCGTCTCGGGCCGTAAAGCCTGCGCGGGCCATCTGATTGTCCGACTCAGCATTGATCTCAGCAATGAATGAACGGGTCTCCTTCACGGAGAGCGCCCGGCTCAGATCACGATGTGGCCATCTCGTAACGTACCCTTGAATAATGCTGGTAATGAACCTGGCGTCCATCTCTGCCCGATCGGCATCCTTATCGATCATGTACATACCAAGGTGATTACGAAGGAACTGCTGCGATGAGCGGCTCAGATGGGGATCCAGAATCGTGAAATCGACGTAGACGCCTTGTCCACTCTGGATAGCAAACCAACTGGCGTAGTAGGAAATTCTATCCTGTAAGCGGTTCAGCCCTTGGTAGGTGCATCGATCGAAAGCCTCATCTTGGCTCAGGGCAAATTGAACATCGCCCTCTCTGATCAGACCATACAGCGCCAGCAGGTCACTAACGGCCCAAACCGTGGCAGTTAACTCCGCCTTAGACATTTCGAGCTCAGTTGCTAGGAACCCTTTGAATCCCACCATTGTCATGGGATTGAGTGCATTATCAATGGGCGCGTCGATAATGGCGAGGTACGCGTCGTAAAAATTCAATGCAAGCATCACACGCTGCTGCCGTTCGATTTGATCAGGGAAGGCCTCCCTCAGCGATAATTCGCACTGGGTTGGATTCAGCATTGTCATACCGCAGGCGAGGATCTGGTCTTGTTTCAGCATACGTATCAAAGTCCCTGGTCGAATTCAGAATGGCTTGTTTAAGAAGTTCTCTCGGTTTGGCAGCCATGAATCGACTTCGGCAGCAGGTAAGAACCGGGTCGGCCTGGCTGCAGAGTTCATCTTGAGATGTAGCCTTTGGACACGTTTTGTTCGTGGTACCACTCATGGTTCCGCAGCGCATTTCCATGCTCCTCCGACGGGTTCGCTCCGGGCTCGCTGGGATAGTCAGCGGGAAACATCTCTCGCAGCCGACAAAGCTCTTCAAAAACGGACTGGGCCCGGGCTATTCTTTGTGATTGAAGGTGTTCAGCGATCTGCCTAAACCCTGGCGAAGCAGCACCGTGGTCAGAGAACCAAGCTTTAAGGTCTTCATAGATTTGTTGATGACGGCGGTCGAATCCGCCACAACGTTGGTCTGTGTCGGAGAAGAACTTGCTTGGATTGTACTGGTATAGGATAAAGTCCTGCAGGAGGTAAGCAGTACCATACATTCCTGTTAGAAAGATGTCGCGGTGAGTAATATACGGTGATTCGGGCATGCTAATATTCTCCTATTGTGCTTCGCATTAAATTAAGTGACCGGGTTTAACGTGTAAGTGGTACTCAATCATTTGGTAAATTTTGATAAGCATGCTCATGCTTGTGCAATGTTTAAGTCCACGAATGGCGTTTTTACGTTGGATTGCAAACTGCCGACATTTCTTGTTATTTCCTCACGGGCATACAATTTGCAGTGGATATAGGTCATGGTGATCACGTTGAGTTCTGAGCGACTTGCTAACTAAAGATGATGGCGGCGGTAGTGTCAAGCTATTATTTAGAGCTGGTGTATTGGTTGCGGGTATAACATTGATTTTGCCTTAAATTGATAACTGAGTTTTCGTAACTAAGATTGTGGGATTACCAATATTTAGTTAATTTAGCTGTCGGTGACTGCGTCGTCGCTAAAGTGGCCATCGGGGCAATTGGAAAAAATGGCTGTTCGCTTCCAAAGGTGAGGTGAGCAGAGTTTCCGGGCCTCTCACGGGATGGCCGGCAATCTCAAGGCGCTGAATTCATGCGGGTGTTCAGGCCGCCGGAGAGCTCTCATCGTGTTGTATAGGGGAGTATTGCCATTGCTGATGGCATTTTCGTGATGTCCAAGATCCAGTTTTTCATGTGGCACAGGAGTGTTCATGGAAGGGAGTTGCTCGCAATCTCACGACTGCGCTGTACAGTCGGCGTACGGGTTCTCCATATGGTGCAGCGAGATTGGAGGCAACGGCAATCTTGATGCCTTCGGCCTGCAGCATTTCCACTGCTCGCATTCCATCATCAAACGGTTCGATGCTATCTAGATCAGCGTCCAGTGCGCCTTGAATTTCGACCATGAGATCGGGTCGTACGCTGATTTCGAAAAGCTCAGCCGCTTCCGCCAGGCTCAGGCTGCGGGTCATGACCTGGTGCAGATTGTTCGGCTGCGGGAGACGCCCTTGTCGGATGCCATCTTTCAAAATCATGCGATAGGGGTGTCTGCCCTGCGGGATTCGAAGTAAGGTGCCGAACGCGTCGAAAAGTATGAATCTGACGGACATCTGGATTGCCTTTAACAACTGCGGTTGAGGCCCGCTTCATCTGGTTTGGCAGGATACAGTGGGTCAGAAGGGCACACATTCGAAGCGACCAGCCGTATGTGGCTGGTCGGCCCTCAAGTGATCTTGATGCTTTGCAGCATCCTTAAGAGCAGAAAATCATCCGGGGCATCCAAGATGAGCTCCCCATCATCAGCGACCCTTACCTCGCATAGCCGGGGATGGCTGAGCAGTCCAGGAGGCAGGGGATGCCGAGCAAACGGATTGTGAAGCACATAGAGTCCGTCCATGAGGTGCTCTGTGTAGTCTCGTTTCCAGGTATTCCGCACCACTGGAATCAGGCTCCCTTGATTAGGGTGCAAGGTGGTGTACACGGACGGTGCCTCAGGACTATCAGCCAGAGCCCTCAGCTTCCCCCAAGTGGCGAGGCAGCTATAAACAACCGCTGATACTTCCGCATGTGAGTCGTCACAAAACAGTCCGACCTCAATGTTGGTATTGGCATTTTTAGGCGCTGCAGTGACGTTGTACGATACGACGTGGGTGTCCCCCGGTTTGGTCGCCGCCTCGTCGTGGTAAAGCCCATACAATGCTGCAAGGATTGGGCGCCCAGATGCGAAATGTGAGTGCGGCCTGTCGAACGATGCGATGCCAATTACGAAGGGTTTGCCTTCAACGTGCGCATGGTTGAGGTAGCTTTTGCGGTACTTCTTAATCTTGGCATCGAAACTGTTGCAAATCCGCAGGGTTGGTTCGATGTTGAAATCGGTGAAGTCCTTAGGAGGTGCGGCCATGGGAAAGCCAAATGCAGGTTCTCCGCCAACCGGCGGTCTTGCAATCGTCGCTTCCAGGCAGAATGGCACGCCCCCCTCCACCACGAAGTCAGGGGCATGATGACGAAGGTTGATTGGTAGACCCAATTCCTTGAGCGCAGCAAACAGGTAGAGCTCCCAGAATGAGGACTCGAAAGTCGTTTGCAGCTCTCTGACAAACTTACCGTCACGATCTTCGAAGCCCTCGGCCCATTTAGCCAAAACTGCGCGCTCGGGCCCGTAGGGCGCCTCGTTCATCATTTGAAAAATCGCATGCTGGGTCTCGGCATCGACCTGATGTGTGAATAGATCAATGGGCATGACGCGCTTCCTTGAGCAAAGCCGTTAGAGTTCAGACCTTCGCGGAAGACTATTCGAGGGTGACTATCATATCAACGCTGTGTCCTGGCGTTGAATGTAGTAAAGATTTCGGCAGGGCTAGTACTGGATTTTTGGATGACCCACAGGACAAGCCCGCGAGGGGGCTCAAGGCCCTACTCAACCAGTGGGGTCAGCCGTTGGTGAAAGATCGGTATTGTCTTCGCCGTCATAGGTTGATCATGCACATACACCTGCTTGACCTCAATTCGATAGGCTTTGAGATAATCAATCCAAGCATGCCTCGATGCCTTCGCTGCGATCAGCACGACCGATCGTGCACCTGCCTGTACGGCTGCCTCTGGAGACATGGCGAAGCCAAGTGACACATTCGCCTCGTCAACGAACTCAGGTGACAAGGTGGAGTACCTGCCTTCCGCTTCCACAAACAGCCCCTTTCCTCTGACGGAATGAATCCGGCAGATGAAAGGATCCCACTTGTTGGCATGGGCTGGCCGCACTCTGATCAGATCATGCTTTCTGAAACTTGTCTCCTGGGTTTGAAGGACTACCGGTGCTCGCACTCGACCCAGACGCTGATTGATCGTTGCGATCAGCGAGGGAGAGTCACTGACAAAAATTTCACCCTTTGACGCTTGGTGCCATTGCTCGGCCCAGTGGACATTGAACACCTGGTCTTCGCCGTTGAGCTCAAGGTTCGGCGCTGGGATCGCTGATACGGGGTGACTCGCAGCGTGCAGGGCGATGGTGGGGTAGTAGGCTTTGAGAACGTCCAGGAAATGTGCTGGTTGCTCAGCCATAGCTGGCCGGGCATCGAATAGCACCACCCGCGTGGAGGCAGGGACTCCCTGGAGGGCCACCAAGAAGTCACTGAGCGTCAGTAGATGGCAGTCGGTGATGATGACGGTGCCGTACTCAGCGAGGTCAGGTGGGAGTTCGTGGAAAGGAACTGCAACGTTCTCAGTACAGGCATCATAGATAGGCAGCATGGAGCTCGAATACACGACGAGCTGAGGAGCCGGCGCGTACAAGATCTGCAGGGTGCCGGACAGCTGGCTCGTGAACTCACAAACGCTTGGTAGAGCACGGGCACTGATCACCGACAGCCTTGAGTTGATGGCTACGATGATTTCGTCTTGGTAATTATGATGGTCATAGGATGCGATGACTTGGCTGTATCTGGAATAACTATACTGGACTTCCTGAGGCGTATAGATGGGGAAAAAACTGCTCGATAGGCGTTCGAGCTGTCTGCGCACGGCGACCTGAAGCATAGCGTGGGATTTGAGTTGGCAGTACTCCCCATCAACAATTGTCCAGCCCCGGTCGGTGCAGAGTTCGAGGGCCTTTCCGGAGGACTTGGGCAGCTCCGTCTTGTGAAAGATCGTGCGTCCCTTCGAGCCTTGATCTCTGAACCAGGTCAGTAGCTCAAGCGCCGCACGTTGGCTGGCGTCCAAACTCGTTTGTGAGGACAGGACTGATTGAATCAACTGCGATGTGCCGAACGACAAGAGGGCCTTGAGCCTGGCAAGCGGAACGGCGCATGCATCGGAACCAAACGTGTCATAGCAGGCTTCTGCGCGCGTTTGAGGAAGCCCCCAGGCCATGAGTCCTTTAACGTGCTGGAACCGTTGCTGAGACTCTTGGAACGCTACCCCTAGCAGAGTGCATTGCGGCGCTGGGAGTACTCCTTGCCAGGGTTTCAGGTCATTCTGGACGAGACTGGCTAGAAGCCTCTCGCGTTGAGCTGCGTCCAGGGAGTTGAGCAGTCGTTTTGCAGCAGGTTTGAGCTGAATATCGGCGAGGAAAAAGTTGTGTTCAATGAGCGTGACCCAGGCCGAGATGTCTAGGCCACATTCCAGAGCAGCTATCAGGTTGACTCCATGGCTACGTGCAGCGGTTCGCAGCATGTACATGCGCCCGGCAAGCAGCGGAAAATCGAATGCATCAGTGCGAAAGCGCAATGAGGCGATTCTACCGTTCCCTGAGTGGACGCAGGTGATTTGGCTGATGCCATCTAGCCGATGGATTAGCCGCTTGATGAGGTACTTCTTCATGGGCGATCGCTCAGTACGATGCCGCCTGCGTGGATCATGTTTAGCACATGACGCGCCGATCGAAGTTGTTGCTTCAGCGTCGAATTTTCCTGCTTGATCAGGGTCAATTCGGTTTGCAATCTGGAATTTTCAATATTTAGAGGCGCGCCTCCGGGAAGAGTGGCGATCGAGCTTTCCAGGAATTCATTCAGCATCGCTAGGAGTATATGCACTTCGGGGTTGCCTCGGCGGGCATAAAATATTTGTCGAGTGGCGCCAATCCTGGCTGCCAACCATGTAAGATCAATGCTGCCTTTCCTCATGGGCATAAAGGCGTCTACCTCAATCAGTTTTGCCATTTCCTCTTTCAGTCGAAGAGCGAAGCGATTCTTCAAGTTCAGCTGTGCTAAGCGATCCAAGATTAGTGTTTTTTGCATGGCGCCAGTCCAAGAAGGGTTTGCAAGTTTTTGCATCAGAGAGTGATGCGGGAACTGCTGTCATCGTTGCGCGGGTCATCAAGCGACCTTTTTCAAAATATAGGAACTGATCTTCTTTCAATATGATTTCGATTAGCTTGCAGGTCGTTTCGAAAGCGTGCAGGAAACTGTCAGTTTTAATCATGGGTATTTTTGGTTTCGATTTTTTTGATAGATCGCTCAATATATTTTCCAGAACCAGAATCCTATGTTTCGCTTCGCTAAGTTTGATTTGAAGCGTTTCTTCTGGAATCAAGGATTCTGCAAGTACTCGGGGGATCTTTGTGCAGAGTTTCACAGCATAGCTATCAAAAAGTCTCTTTTGAGGTGTATTTGATTTTCTATAAAGTGAAGGATCCACGCCAACAATGAGAGCCACATCCCTGGCCAAGTTTGAAAAATTTTTGTAGGGCGGCACATTTTTTTTGATCAATGACTCTAAAGTAGCTTTGGTCTTTGCCAAAGTTCTATTGAGTTGCTCCTGCTTCCGATCATGCTTATTTTTATCCTGAAGCGTCAGCTGGTCAGAACGATGATTATTCAATTTTTTCATGCTCCAGGGCCAGGTAAGGATTTGAAACAAGCGTAATCACCTCTTCAAAAGTGAAGTCTGAGCTTCTGAGGATGGTGGCTATCTGGCAGGCGATAAGCTGCTTCGACGTAGGATCGCTTAGTTCTAATTTTAGAAGGTCTGGGTTCTTGGCTAGCCGCTCAACCATGTAGGGGTAATTGGCCGAAGTTAAGTGCGGATAGGCTTCAGAATCAATAATTCCCGCAATAACCCGGTGGAGAGGGTTTGACATGTCTACAGCATGTCGCTTAGCACCAACGAGGTCACGGTAGCGGGAAATATACCCTGGATTTTTATTGTCCGAATCCAATACTTCATTAAGGTGATCGGCCAAATGTTTATATGATGCGATCTCGTAGCGAGCGATTGTCAGTTCGTGATGGTATGGCTCCATCTCAGCTTGTGAAATGGCTGCGTCAGCCAGCTGACTGATTTTATCCACGAGTTGAAGACTGTTGATTTGAGCCTGTCGCATCTTTACATTCATGCCTGGCAAATGATCGATGCCCCATACTGCTGCATCGCAAAGGCTACAAACTCTCGAACGTCCTGTGAACTCCACAAGTTTCTTGGGGCAGTCGCCATCACGCATGCAGATACAATGAGTGTAAAATCCCGGCAGGGCTTTGGTTGTGGCTATCAAATCTGTGCCTGATTCTTGGCTATCGATGAGATAAAATTGCTGGCTTCTGAATTTTTGATCTTTGACGAGCTGCGCCTTGTTTTCGTGCCACCCTTTAACAATGGCGCTGCCCGGCGAGCTCGGCTGATTAATCTTGCCCATCAGCGCTTCATAGGCAATGTCTGTGACGATGCTATTAGCACGGCCTATGTTCTCTAACATATCTTCGGGAGTAACCACTGTATAGTAGTCGGTTGTCACAGCAATCTGATCATTTATTTTGTGACCAGCTTGCTGAGCGGTATAGGTGACATCGAGGTGCCCGTACAATCGCATGTGAGAAATCCACGCCACCCGAAGAGAGTGTGGGACATGCACCGCCAGTTCGTTGCCAGAAGCGCTTATGGTTATGAAGCTGTGATGCGAGTCGGGACTTACAATGGAGTTATATACCTGCTCCAAGCCCCTGCAAAAATGTATCCATTCGTCAGAGTATGTCCCGTCCGAAAAAGGGAGGTCGTGGTCTCCCCAAGGACTTCTAAACAATGGGCAAATCATGCCGTATTTGTTAGGATCCCTCGGGTCATTCTCGTAATAAACAAGGCCAGGAGCTCTGGTGTAAACCTCCGTTTGAAAATATCGCTCATCGATGAGACTCTTCATGACATCGCCATCGATCACAACATCCCTCGATTTCCCAGATTTGTCTGTGTTGACATGCAGCGTGCAGAGATTGAAAGCGTCAACGTATTTTTCGTGATAAAAATTGTCGAACGTTCTGAGATCCAACCATTGGCCATTTTGTATTCTTTGGCCTCCAAATAGTCCGATAGCCAGCATCCTGAGTGTTGAAAGCCAGGGCAAGTATGCCGTAACAATGGTGGCTGCGTTGGTTGAGTGGTAATCGCCATACCACCAGTTGTAGATGTTGGGTATGATTGTAATGGGTATCTGATAGGTCTCCAGTGGACGCTTGGAACTGCGTAAAGTTACCGTGGTGCCGAGGTGGATTTTCGTGAGATCAATCCAATCGCTTGATTTGATTTCTGCAATTGTTTCAGGAGCAATGCGACCATCTAATATGGAGTTTCTGATGTTGATGCCAATGGCGTCAAGCGCGCTCATGTAGGCTTTTGCGATAATTGAAATGTCCCGAGGGAATGGCTTCTTGTCAGACTTCGATCGTCCGCCACTTCCAGTCGAATCCATGGAGCGGTTGACGGGATTGGCATACCCACCATCTACAAACCCATGAGGTGCGCCATAGGTTCTTACTAGCTCAAAGAAGAGATGCACTGAATTAACAAAGGGTTTAGTAGATTTCTCCGTGAACATCAACGTGCGAAGTTTCAATCCGGTCAGTGGCATCTCAAGGTTGCCAGAAATGTCATGATCTCGATAAATCGATTGTACGGTTTCATGGTCAATTAGATCGTCGCACCAAAATACCACTCGCTCGAAGTCAATGATGGTTTCTGGCAGCCGAAGTGTGGAAGTAGGATGCAGCTCTTTCCACATAGGTAGGTAAAAAAATATGTAGTCAAATAAGAATTTGATATGCTGGATCTGGTTGTCTATATAGCTTCTGGAGTTTTTAGGGTTGTTAGGATTGATAAGTTTGGCAACAAATATCTCCGCCATCGTTACCCACTGACGGTAGGTCTTCTCGATTTCGATGTGTGAGCGACCGGGATAGAAATCGTTTGTCACCCAATTGAAGTCAGGCTTTCGCGGAGGTAGAGATAGTAAAAGCAGGTAGTCCTCGGCGGATATCGAAGAGTGAAGCTCGTTATACAAGGCTTCGCTTTCGTCTGCGACGCGCTGCGCCTTTTCTATTCGAGCCATCTGTCTTTCTATGATTGTTCGCTCTTTTCTTTTAAGCTTAGCTGTCGGAGAAGAGCGAGCATACTCTCTGTTAATGTTTCTGATCTTGTAGCGACGAAGTTTTCGGTCGTGCGTGGGTATGTTTTGCGCTTCCTCAGGTGTCATAACATAATATTTTACATACTCATCATAATCCTTAATATTTTGAGCAATACTTTCGTTGTGGGCGCGTTTTGATATAAGGTACATTTGATATCGCTCAAGGTAGAAGCACTGTTCAGGAGACACGATTTCGCTGAACATGGCCGAGAACTTCTTGAGCCAAGGTATGAAAGAGAAGTGTTTATTTCCTTTATCAAGTTTAAGACTCACTATCTCAGGTATGGCGGCCCAGATTTCGTCAAAATTCACATCATCTTTAGATTGCCATGACGTGCGGTACTGCCACCTTCTGGAGGCTCTTTCAATGTTGTTTGAGCCCTTTGCTACCTCGAAAATAAACCCACAGGTTTGTTTTTCCAACTCTGGATTCTTTTTCCATGCAGAGCTCAACTCGAATATGAATGGCAAGGTTACTATCTTCTCTGCCCAGAGCAGGCAGAGCAGCGCCTTAAATGGAACTACTAAGCCCGTCACGTCCTCTGGTCGGTCGGGACGTATACCTGTCAGTTGGTGATACAGCGTTGACGCCGGAGGGCCACCATCACCTTCCAGCAGGGTAATTTTGAAAATATTGTTCAGATCACTCTCGGACGTCTGTCGAGCGGATCTTAATCGGCAGAACTTTACGATGGCGTGACGTTTGTGGTACTGCCTGTCGCTTGAGTATTCGTTTAGGTTCACCCGCTTGGACGTTAATGGCTCGGTCATTTTACTGAAAATCACTTTTGAAGCAGCGTGCAACTTCTCGGGCGCGATTAACCGAATTTCTTTCGATACGTTAATCATGCTGCCAAGCGTCCGCGCAGATCTTGTGCCAAGGCTTCATACGCATCCGCACGCAGGCTGTCGATACTGCTGGTTTCATTCCAGATAGCCGCCATTTGCTGCGAAGCGTGAATTTCGGCCATGAGCACCTCTTGGTCGAGCTTGGCGTAAATAATAGTGGATGCGATATTTGCGTGCCCCATTAGCACCTGAATCTCACCTAGGGTTAATCCAACTCCACGACGCCCAGGGATGTAGACAAAATTCCTGGCCCAATAGCCGTAGAAGTGACGAAGACTATGGGAAGTATATAACTTCGTAGGTGTGCTATCAGTTATTCCTGCTTTTTGTTGAGCTTTTGCGAGTGCGCGATTAATCCTGCGGTTAAGCGAGTTCGGTTTGACAGCATCGACCAATGGCTCACCATAGTTATTGCGGTTGTCTGATATAAAAAGGAACTCGCTATCTGAGGTGGGGCGTATTGCCTTGTATTCAGCCAAAGCATCATAGAAGAGGGTTTCAAAGGGTTCGAACATGTAGATTCTTGCTGTCGTCCTTCCTTTGAAGGGCAAATCTTTAGCGGAAGGGTCGCGCCAGTGGTTAGGGTCTTCTATGCGAAGGGAGCGTTCCTTCAAGTTGATTTCATCGTTTCTCATGGCCCAGGCTTCGGACTGTCGGAGACCACCGCCAGCTTGGAGCAAGGCAACTACCTTCTCTAAGGGCGGCAGATTCTCGATCAGGCTCAAAATTCGACGTGATGGAAACTCCTTTGGGGGCTTGCTTTTGGGAGCCTTTCCGCCCTCTAGGCCTCCCTGCGCGGTCTGATAGACGTCAGCAGGTTTTTCCTTGAACTCCATGAGCTTCGAACGCATCTGTTCGATCTCGATTTTGCTCCGACGTCGATCTGCCAAAGCATCGAGTTCGTTTGGGGCCTCGATCACGATTCCCGGGTTGAGGAAGTTGGCCATGGCCAATGAGTCCCTCAGGAGAGCTGCGTGAAGCCGCAGAAAATGGTTGGCGGCAGCTTTATAGGCAAGGGCCGAGACAACGCTGATTGGCGTCCGACCCAGCCGTTTAGCCACCGTCCTGACCACGAAGTCGGTGCTGTTGACTCCTTGGGTCAAAAAGATGAAGTAGGAATTGATCGTTTCGCCGAGCGCTTCCGGATCAATCTGGCCGGCGCCGATCGCTCTGGACTCATACAGGTAGTCAATGAAGCCCGCATTGCGGTAGGTGTATTGCTCATTTCTCGCCCGTGAGCTTTTCGTTCCCAGCTGTCTGTGGATGCCTCGGGAGTAGGCGTTAAATGAGGGCACCGGTTGCCCGGTTGCCGTTTCGTAGAGGCGCGGCGGCTCGGTATGCACCAGAAGGACATTTTTCAAGTTGCCTTTGCGAGTGCATTGCTGATCAACCCGTTCAACCTTTCGACCTGATCCAATCGCCGCTTGGTCACGTTCGGTTAAAGTCGGCTTAATCATATATTGACTCGCTATAATTCATGTGATATACAATTGGTATAGCTCATAGGTCTAATCTTTTTTGCGTTTATCAATTGAAATAAACTATTGGTACCATTATTATAATAGTTTATTTACATTGATGACGTCATTGTGGGCTTTCAATGACCGCACTCGGCTGAATGTGTTTTCCTCTTCGTTTAACTTCAGCGTCCGGGGCGACTCCCGCTGGTTTATACGTGACATGAGGCGGCCTGCGCTCGTGCCTAGAGAGTGTGTGACGGTTCATGTGCCGTTCGATGGCCGTGAGCTTTTCTTCTTTTGCCAATCGAAGCAGTGGTCGACCCACCTTCCGCGCGCCAAAGTGGCTGGCAGTGAGCTGATCCTTGAGTTCCAGTATCCTTCAGATTCTCCGCGTGAGACACGTCCGGAGATTGACCGGTTGCTGATGGATATTGAGCAATACCCCGGATGGCAGGAATACCAGATCAACGCGCACAATGCGTCGCTCATCATCTGGCCGCGCAGGTGGTGAACGATCGCAAGAAGCGTTTGCTGGCCAAGTCTCAGCGCACGGCAGACCTGGGTATCCCTGTTCGACAGTGTTCAGATGCACCGAAAACCTACGCTGTACCCACCGCTCGCCGCGAGTCCGTACCCACCCTGCAACCGGCTACATCCCAGCCTTTCGAGTCGGAACCTACCTGGGCGATGGATCAGTACGAGCGCGTGCTGAAAATCATGCAGGACATGGCATTGGTCGTGGAGCGCAGTCCTGCCGCTTTCAAGTCCATGGACGAGGAGGCGTTACGGCAACATTTCCTGGTACAGCTCAACGCCCAGTTTGAGGGCAAAGCCTCAGGCGAGACTTTCAACATGAGCGGTAAGACCGTCATCCTGCTGCGCGAGGGGTGATAGCAACGTTTTCATCGCCGAGTGCAAGTTCTGGAAGGGGCCCAAGGCCTTCGGAGAGGCCATCGATCAGTTGCTCGGCTTCACGACCTGGCGAGATAGCAAGACGGCGATTTTGGTCTTCAACAAGGGCGTTGATACCAGCAAGGTGCTGGCTGGCATCGATGCTACTGTCCAGGCGCGTGCGAGCTTCAAGCGCAAAGAGGCGTACCGGCACGAAAGTGGCTTCCGCTAGTCTTCCACCAGCCGGACGACTCGAATCGCGAGCTAATCATCACCGTACCCGTGTTTCACGTACCATCCTGACCAGCCACCCTGACCGACCCTCTCTGAGAAGCGATTTCGACGCAATGAAAGCAGTGCAGTGGACAGTGTTTATCGACATGCTGGGCTTCAAGAAGCTGAACACGGTGGTCACCACCGACCAGCAGGCGCAAGACCTATTGGAGTTTATGATCAGCAATCGGGATGTTTTGACCGGTCATGAGCAGGCGCTCGCTGAGGGGTACAGGAAGACTGGCGGACACAACCCCTACGATTGGTATGACGTCAAAAGTACCTGCATCTCTGACTCGGTGGTCGTGACGTTCAAGCCGAAAGAAATGGAGGAAGAGACGGATGCTGATCAGGTGCTAACGCACTCTGCCAACGCCCTGATGCTACTCATTTTTCGGTTGTGCATGCTGATGCACAAATGTCTGCTGGAACAAAAAATCACCTTCCGAGGCGGCATCTCTACTCAATTTTGCGACATTCGCGACAGCTTTGCTGTGGGCGCAGGCCTTAGCGCCGCGAGTGAGACTGAAGGCAAGGCTAAGTTTGCTCGCATTGCCTTGGCAGACGATGTAGTCCAAAACGAGGCGCTAATGGGTAGAGTTCGGCAGCTCTTCAGCCGAATGTATGGTGATTCAGAGTTCTTGGTGGCGGAAAACGGTATCACCTGGGTGAATTCGCTCGACTTGATGCTGGCGGGTCAAGATCTAAGGTCACCCGCTGTTAGCAGGGCGATGTTCCACCCTGCGACCCGCCCATCTGTCCTAGCGACGCGTATGCAGTGCGCACAATACCTCAAGGCTCAGCAAATCTTCGTTGTCGAGTCGATTCGGGAATATTGGGCTGCTTACCGTGAGCATTATGAAGATAACGACCTCAAGAGGGTCAATAGGGGAATCCTCAGAAAATACTTCTGGCTACGGCACTATCACAATGAAACCGTCAAAAATCGGCGCTTGGTAGCGTTTTTCATAGGTTCTCAACGATCACTCAGATGACCGGCTGACTTTCATTCAAGCGTTGATTAGCTGTAGCTCCGACTGCTGGCTCAGCTGATGTTTCAGGTAGTCGGCCAAGGCCATGACACGCTCTGGCAGGTACTTCGTTGAAGGGAAGACCACGAAGAACTCGAAGCTTTCGGTGGGGCAGTCCTCAAGGATTGTAACCATTACTCCGCTTTCCAGCGCCTACTGACCGTAGCAGCTCGGCCCCTGGATAGCGCTCAAGCCTCTCTATGCAGCAGCAACAAGGGCTATGTCATCGTCACTGGCGAACTTCTGTCGTGGATTGACGACTTTGTGGGTGACGTCTTGCTCGTAGTGCCAGCGCCTCTCTTGCAGAGGCAGGAATTTTGGCTTGCAGATCATCGGGCGTAGCGATCTGGCCAAGTGCGTGTCGCAGGGCAGGGGTATCAGGGGAGGGGCAGCGGAATGTCACTTAGCTTTCGGGTCATCAGCGCAGAGTTCAACTGGCCTTAAGCAATGTATGGCGGGCCCTTTTCGATTCAACACCATCCAATTGTCTGGAAAGTCGACTTCTCGTGGAGAGGCTGGGCTTATCGCTGCGTGCGGGTTGAGCTAACTCAGAAGTTCAGGCGGCGGCTCGTAGCGTTGTGCGGTATCGAATGGGCATGGGTAACTAGTCATCACGTTTGTGAGTGAGGTCGTTTCGGGATTTGTGGTTGGGGGTAAGGGGGGGCTTTCGGGGGATTCAGAGTACGAGGCAGAAAGCCTGAACGTGCCCTAGATCACGGAATGTGGAGCGGGTAGAGGGAATCGAACCCTCACCGATTGCTTGGGAAGCAATAGTTGTACCATTCAACTATACCCGCATGTCTTGCTAGTGAAGCTCGCTCACAAAAGCGGTTGTCCAGTAAGAACCCTCAACTAAAGCTTGGGAAGCTTTCGTTTTACCACTAAACTATACCCGCATTTACTGCCCACAAAATGCGGTAGTCCAGCACGTATCCCGAGTCGACTTGGGAAGCTGGAGCACTGTCTGTTACGACACCCGCTCATTGCGGCTGACTTTGTACCAGAACTCTTTCCCGATTTGAAGCTTTTTCCTGCGCATTCAGTCAGATCACCCCCGTAGCCCTGCCTGCCAAAACAAATCGGCAGCGCTACAGGCGGGATCGACGGTCAAATGGCGAAGGCATGGTGATCCTGCGCGGGACGTGGATGAAAGCGCACGCGTTTCTCGGCAGGCGTGTTGCTCAGGAAGTCGATCAGCGCCTGGCGGCTGTCACGGCAGGCGGCCTTGTGTTCCATGTCGAGGAAGTGGCCGGCGCTTTGGATGGTCACGAAATGGCTCTGAGGGATGTGCTTGCCGAACAGGCGGGCGTCGAGCGGGGTGGTGTATTCGTCCCATTCGCCATTCATGAACAGCACCGGCACGTTGATGTTGCTTGCCGCTTCGAGCGCGCCGCCCAGGTTGCTTTGCAGCACCTCGCTGACGTGAAAGTGCATCTGTGCGTATTCGTGCGCGGCCAGTGTGCTGACGTGTTTGTAGTTGAAGCGCTTGAACAACGACGGCAGGTGCTTGCCGATGGTCTCGTTGATCAGCTCCCCGACCTTGTAGCGCTCGCAGGCGCCCAGGTATTCGATGCCGCGGGTCAGGTAGTCGTTCATGTGCACGTTGATGGTCGGCGAGAACGAGCTGATGACCGCGCGTTCCAAGGTCCGAGGCCGCTCCGACAGGGCCAGCAGGGCGCAGGCGCCCCCCCAACTGAAGGACATGACGTGCTCGGCGGCGAAGTGGTCGATCAGCTCGAGGAGGATCTGTCCTTCTTCCTCTTTGGTCAGCGAGCGCGCGTTGGCGTTGTGCGGCTTGGACTTGCCCGCGTAAGGCTGGTCGAATAGCACGACGTTGAACTGGGGATGAAGATTGCGAACGGTCTGGGCGAAGGAGGCGGTCGTGGCCAATGAGCCGTTCACCAGGATGATGGTCTTGGCGGCGGCCTCTGCGCGATAGAACTCCGTGTAAACCCGATACTGACCCTGTAAATCCAGCACAGCGATTTCTGGCCTCATGTCCTTGACTCCTGACAAACAATAACGAGTATTCGCGCAACCAGCGTGCGCGTTGTTTATGACAGGTAGGCATACGCCTGGAAGGGGGGCCCTTGTCGATCCGAGGGATGGTCGACGGCTGTTGTTATAGGTGGGCATGCCGTTCTCGCGCGCTTCGAGGCGGCGATGGACGGCAAAAAATCGGCTTGAAAAACGCGAGCGGCAGCCGAGTCAAGTCAGGACCGGCACTTGGATTCAAGCAGTGAAACCCGGAACCCGCAAGTAACGTCGAGACCCTGTTCGGGCCTTTTCGGCTGAGCGGTCGCCGGGTCAGATTGGCTGAATCTCTTCAGCGGTCAGCGGCCGGTACTGGCCCGGCGCCAAGCCTGGGTCGAGGACGATTTCGCCGATGCGCTCGCGGTGCAGACGTACCACTTTGTTCTGGAAAAGACCGAACATGCGCTTGACCTGATGGTAGCGGCCTTCGACCAATGTCAGGTGGGCACTGTGGCTGCCCAGCAGGGTGAGTTGGGCGGGCAGGGTGGTGAGGTCTTCGAAGGCGAAGTAGATGCCGTTGGCGAAGGTCTCGGCGTAGTGGGCGCCGATTGGCTGCTCGGTTTCCACATGGTAGACCTTGGGCAATTTGCTGCCGGGCTGGGTCAGGCGCCGCGACCACTGGCCATCGTCGGTAATGAGCAGCAGGCCGGAGGTGTTGAAGTCCAGGCGTCCGGCAATGTGCAGCCGCTGTTTGTCCGGCTCGTCGAGCAGGTCGAGCACGGTAGGGTGCTGCGGGTCGCTGGTGGCGCTGACGCAGCCCATGGGTTTGTGCAGCATGAAATAGCGTGGCGGGCGGGCGGCTTGCAGCACCTCACTATCGACCGTCACCTGACTGAATTCGCTGACCGGATGATGGCCGTCTCGCGCCGGTTGGCCATCGACCTGCACGCGGCCCTGGACCAGCAGCAGGCGCACTTGCTGACGGTTGAAGCGGGGCAGGTTGCTGAGGAAACGATCAACGCGCATAGAGGCAAAACGGCTGGAAGAGGGGCGGCTATGTTAGCGGATTGTCGCGGCGTCGGCGTCGGCGTCGGCGTTGGCTTTGAGCTGAGCATCGACCCGGGCACAGCGCGGGCACAGGCAGGCCTGGTTGCGCAGCTCGGCGGGCAGGGCTTGCAGGACGGCGGGGTCGATGCTCACGGTGAAGCACCAGCAGGGCTGGTCGGCGGTGGTTGGATCGGCCAGGGTGCAATCGTTGCTGGCGCCGCAGGCGGGGCAGCGGGTGTGATCGCTCATTGGGGTGTACCGGGTGGTAAGAACGTGCATTATCACGCACATTTTGTGCCCGTCCAGATCTATGTAGCGAGGGGGCTTGCCCCCGAAAATAATTGACCCACCCAAAAGTGCGGGGGATCGCGATTTTCGGGGGCAGGCCTCCTCGCTACAGGTATTGCGTGAGGTTTAAATCAGCGAGCTGCCAACCACGCGCGCCAGCCGCCGAAGTGGCTGATGTCTTCAGCGCCTTGCAGGCCATAAGGCTCGCAGATAAACCCACTCTCCCAGCGTCCATCGGCAAGCTGCACTTTACCCAGCCCCAATGGCGCGGGTATCCCGGTCAGGAACGAACCCAGTTCGCTGCTCGGCACCTCCCAGACTTCCACCTCGATGGCCACGCCCCCTTCGCCGACGCGCAGCATGCCGGGGCGCAGCGGTGGGCCGCCAGCCAAGGCGTATAAACGATAATCGGCAGAGCTGTGGGTGGCCTCCAGCAAGCGCGCGCCGCGACGCTTGAGTTGCCAATTCAGCGCCAGCCCGTTCAGGTGCGCGCCGCAGACCACCAGGCGGGCCATGTCGTTGCGTGCTGGCGTGCTCGGCGCGCGCTCGCCACCGTGCAGGGCGCTGGCCACGCTGAGCAAGTATTGATCGGTGAAGGCGCGGCCGAACAAGGTCACGCCCCACGGCAGCCTGTTGCCCATGAAAGCGGTCGGGACGGCGACGGCCGCGTAATCCAGCAGGTTCATGAAGTTGGTGTAGTAGCCCAGTTCGGAGTTGCGCAACACCGGTTCTTCGGCCAGTTCGGCGAGGGTCACGGGGCGGCCGATGGTGGGGGTGAGCATGCAGTCCAGGCCGGCGAGGATCTGATCGCATTGGGCTTTGAGGACCTGCAGGCGGTACTGCGCGCGAAAGGTCTGTACGCCGGTCACGCTCGGCGCTTTGGCGAGCACGTCGCGGATCACCGGCAACACGGCTTCGGGCTGGGTTTCGATCAGCTCGCCGACCACGCTGTAGCGCTCCGCCACCCAGGGACCTTCGTACAGCAGGCGGGCGACTTCGAGGAAGGGGGCGAGGTCGAATGACACGGGTTGACCACCCAAGGCCTGCAGGCGCGCCACGGCATCGGCAAACAATGCCGGGCCTTCGCTGCAGCCGAAAAACTCCAGCTGGGCGGGCACGCCGAAGCGGAACGGGCGCACGTTACCGAACGCCGACGCGTCGTTCCACAGCGGGTTGGCGCGGCTGTATTCGTCACGCGGGTCGAGGCCGCAGGTCAGGGCGAGCAGTTGGCTGGCCTCGCTGCAAGTGGCGGTGAAGGTGGTCACGCAATCGAGGGTGCGGCACGCCGGCAGCACGCCTGCTGTGGAGATCAGGCCTTTGGTGGCCTTGAGCCCGACCAGATTGTTGAGCGCTGCCGGTACACGGCCCGAGCCAGCGGTATCGGTGCCCAGGGCGAAGCTGGCGAGGCCCAGTGCCACGGCCAGCGGCGAGCCGGCGCTGGAGCCACCGCTGGGGTAGTCCTTGAGCACACTGTTGATGCAGGCGCCGTAGGGCGAGCGGGTGCCGTTGAGGCCGGTGGCGAATTGGTCCAGGTTGGTTTTGCCGAGTGGAATGGCGCCGAGGGCGATCAGTTGTTCGACGATCGTCGCCGAGCGCTGCGGGGTGAAGGCGAATGCCGGGCAGGCCGCGGTGGTGGGGATGCCCGCCAGATCGATGTTGTCCTTGAGCGCGAAGGGGACGCCATACAGCGGCAGCTCGTCGAGGCTGCGTTGTTCGAGGGCCGCGAGGTAGGGTTCGAGCTCGGCCTCGCTGAGCAGGTGGATGAACAGGTGGTATTCGGGGTTCAGGGTGGCGGCTTTTTCGCGCAGTTGCAGGATGAGCTGGCGCGGGGTGTGAGTGCCGGCGCGATAGGCAGCGCGCAGGGTGTCGAGTTGCAGGTTGGGAGTGGTCATGAACAATTCTCCTGTTACGAAATTGGGGTGGCGATCTTGCGGACCTCTTCGCGAGCAAGCGTTGCTCTCGCAGTCGTACGCCTGTGGGAGCAAGGCTTGCCCGCGAAGAGGCCAGGCAATTCAGCGATCAGCCAACTGTGTGTCGTTGGTGCCGCTAACCTCTTCGCGGGCGCAGCCCGCTCGCACAGGGATCAGTCTGTTTCCAGCACCACCACCCGCTGCCCTGCACGAATCGCCGAGCCGGGTTGCACGCGGATGTCGCGGACCACGCCAGCGCAAGGCGCCAGCACCGGGATTTCCATCTTCATCGACTCCAACACCACCAGTGCGGCACCGGCTTCGACGCGCTCGCCAATAGCCACCTGCACCTGCCAGAGATTGCCGGCGATCGGGCTGTCGACGCTGAGCTGCCCAGCCTCCAGCGGCGACTCCTCGGTGATTTCCGCCACCGCTTCAGTGCTGTCGAAATGGGCCTGACCACTGCTGATCCATCGCTCACGTTCGGCATTGAACGCCTGCTGCTGATGCGCGCGGAAAGCGCCGATGCTCTCGGCGTGGCGTTCGAGAAAGCGCTGGTAGTCGGCCAGATTGAGCTGGCTGTGTTCGATGTTCAGGTCGAAGCGCCCGAGCGGGAAGTCGCGGCGAATGTTCAGCAATTCATCGGCGCTCACCGGATAAAAGCGGATCTGATCGAAGAAGCGCAGCAGCCACGGTTTGCCCTCGAAGGCGCCGACCTGGCGGTAGCGGTTCCACATCTGCAGTGTGCGCCCGACGAACTGGTAGCCGCCGGGGCCTTCCATGCCGTACACGCACAAATAGGCGCCGCCGATGCCTACGGAGTTTTCGGCGGTCCAGGTGCGCGCCGGGTTGTACTTGGTCGTCACCAGCCGATGGCGCGGGTCCAGCGGGGTGGCCACCGGGGCGCCGAGGTATACGTCGCCCAGGCCCATCACCAGGTAGCTGGCGTCGAACACGGTGCGCTGCACTTGATCGAGGTCGGGCAGGTCGTTGATGCGGCGGATGAACTCCAGGTTGCTCGGGCACCAGGGCGCGTCCTTGCGCACGGTGGTCATGTATTTGTCGATGGCCAACTGGCAGGCGGGGTCGTCCCAGGAAAGCGGCAGATGGACGATACGTGAGGGGACCTGCAGGTCGCGGGCGGCGCAGACGGCATCCCACTCGCCGGCGATCAGGTCCAGCAGTTGGGTCAGCGGCAGCTGCTCAGGCTGGTAGTGGATCTGCAGGGAGCGGATGCCGGGGGTGAGGTCGATGACCCCGGCCAGGGCTTTTGCCTCCAGTGCTTGCATCAGGGCGTGGCCGCGGAAACGCAGCACCAGGTCGAGTTCGGCGGCGCCGATTTCCAGCAGCAGGTGGGTGTCACCGGCCAGGCGTGCGACCAGGCGGGTGTCGTTGGCGCCGAGGTCGAGCACGATGGGGGAGATCAGGGTATGGGGTTTGGCTGAGGGCCCCTTCGCGGGCAAGCCTTGCTCCCACTGGGGATCTGCGTGGTCAGCGGTTATCCCAGTGGGAGCAAGGCCTGCCCGCGAAGCGTTTAGCGTCAACCTGGCTGTCAGCTCAGCATTGAGTGCTCGCGCGGTCGCCACATCCACCGGCACGAACTCGATCTTGTCCCCCGCCTTCAACTGCCCCAACTGCCACAAATCGGCCTCGATCACCGTCACCGGGCACACGAAGCCGCCCAGGCTTGGCCCGTCCGGGCCGAGGATCACCGGCATGTCGCCGGTAAAGTCCACCGCGCCTATGGCATAGGGGTTGTCATGGATGTTCGACGGGTGCAGCCCCGCCTCACCGCCATCGCTACGGGCCCACTCAGGCTTGGGCCCGATCAAGCGCACACCGGTACGGCTGGAATTGAAGTGCACCTCCCAAGCTGTCGCGAAGAACTGTTCGATATAGCCTGCCGTGAAGTATTCCGGCGCGCCATGGGGGCCGTAGATCACCCGAATGGTGCGCAGTTCGCCCAAGGGTGCGAGTGCCTGCGCCGGTACGGTCGCGCCGGCTGACTGATCTGAAAGTGCTGCCAGATGCAGGACATCACCAGCGCGCAATGCGCGACCGCCATGGCCGCCGAACTGGCCAAGGGTGAAGGTGCTCTTGCTGCCCAGATAATCGGGCACCTGAATACCGCCACGCACGCACAGGTAGGCCCGCGCGCCATGCCCGCGTACCGCGCCGAGGCTCAGGGTAGCGCCCGCCGGAATCGACAGCGCGGTGTTGAGGGGTTGCACCACGCCGTCCAGCGTCAAGGCGATATCGCTACCGGTCACCGCCACCACCGCCGCGCCGTTGAAGCGCAGCAACGGGCCGTTCATGGTGATTTCCAGGCCCGCGCAATCGGCGCTGTTGCCCAGCAACTGGTTGCCCAGACGCAGGGCGCGGCTGTCCATCGGCCCCGAGGGTGGCACCCCAACGGCCCAGTAGCCGAGGCGGCCAGGGAAGTCCTGTACGGTGGTCTGGGTGCCACCGCTGATCACCTCGAATGTGTCGGCGCGGTACACCAACTGCTCCAGGCAGCGAGTCCATGGCTGGCCGCTGGCGAAGGGTGTATCCAGCAGAATCTGACGCAGGTAATCGCGGTTGCTCTCGACGCCATAAAGGTGGCTGTCGCCCAGTGCCTGATGCAGTTGCAGGCGGGCTTGTTCACGGTTCGGTGCCCAGGCGATCAGCTTGGCGATCATCGGATCGAAGTACGGAGGGATCTCGCAACCAGCCTCGACCCAGGTGTCGATGCGCAAGTGTCGACCCTCGGCAGCGGGGAAATCGACCTGCGTCAGCAAGCCTGGGCTTGGCTGGAAATCCTTGCTCGGGTCTTCGGCATACAACCGCGCCTGGATCGCATGACCGCTGGGCAGCAACGCTGCGCTCAGCTCGCTGAGTGGCGGCAGATCACCGGCGGCCAGTTGCACCATCCAGCGCACCAGATCGACACCCCAGACTTGCTCGGTGACACCGTGCTCGACCTGCAGGCGGGTGTTCACTTCCAGAAAGTAGAACCGCTGATCGTCACTGTCGAAAACAAATTCGACGGTGCCAGCGCTGCGGTAATTGACCGCCTTGGCCAGTTGCACTGCGGCGTTGCACAGCGCTTCGGCCATGCCGTCCGGCAGGTTGGGCGCGGGGGTTTCTTCCAGCACCTTCTGGTTGCGCCTTTGCACCGAACAATCCCGAACGCCCAGGGCCAGTACCTCGCCTGCGCCGTCGCCGAACACCTGGACTTCCAGATGGCGGGCGCGCTCGATGTATTTTTCGATGAATACGCCGGCGTCGCTGAAGTTGTTCTGGCCCAGGCGCTTGACGGTCTCGAAGGCCTCACTCAGCTCGGCGGCCGAACGGCACACGCGCATGCCGATGCCGCCACCACCGGCAGTGCTCTTGAGCATGATCGGGTAGCCGACCTGGGTGGCGGCGAGCAGGGCCTCTTCAAGGCTATCGAGCAGGTCGGTGCCTTCTAGCAGTGGCACGCCGTGCTCACGGGCCAGCGCGCGGGCGGTGTGCTTGAGGCCGAACAGGCGCAGTTGCTCGGGTGTCGGGCCGACGAAGGCGATGTCGGCCGCTTCGCAGGCTTCGGCGAAGGCGGCATTCTCGGACAAAAATCCATAGCCGGGATGAATGGCTTGCGCGCCGCTGGCCTTGGCGATGGCGAGGAGCTTGTCGACGCGCAGGTAGGTGTTGGCCGCGGCGCCTTCGCCCAGGCTGTGGGCTTCGTCGGCCTCGAGCAAGTGGCGGCTGGCCAGGTCGGCTTCGGAATAGACTGCCACACCCCGGACCTTGAGGTCGCGCAGGGTGCGCAAAATACGGCAGGCAATGGCGCCGCGGTTGGCAATCAGCAGTGTGTCGAACATGGCATGACCCCTGGAGACCTCGATGCGGGCCTCAAGTGGGAAGCGGGCCGTCCCGCTGTTTTCGATAGGCCCCAGGGTCGTCCTTGGGGCGGGTGTGCATCCATTACATTTTGCGGCGGTCGCACCGGCCTCTTTGCGAGCAAGATCCCCTCAATCCCAGATCAGCACCTCAGCGGCCGTCGGGTTATAGCCGTTGCACGGGTTGTTCAATTGCGGGCAGTTGGAGATCAGCACGATCACGTCCATCTCGGCGCGCAGCTCCACGTATTTGCCCGGCGCGGAGATGCCGTCCTCGAACGTCAAGCCACCCTCGGCGGTCACCGGCACGTTCATGAAAAAATTGATGTTGGGGCTGATGTCCTGCTTGCCCAAACGGCCGTCGTGCTGGCACGCGTGGAGAAAGTTGTCGCGGCAGCTGTGCATGTGGCGTTTGTCCAAGGCGTAGCGCACGGTGTTGCTCTCTTGCGAACAGGCGCCGCCAAGGGTGTCGTGGCGCCCGCAGGTGTCATCGACGATGGTCAGCAACGGCCGGCCAAGGTTGGAATACAACACGCTACCGGTGCTCAGGTACACCCGGCCCTGGCGGCGCAAGGTGCGTTGCACGTCATAGCGCTCGCTGGGGTCGGCGGCGCTATAGAACAGCGTGTCCACCGCCTGGTTGCCTTCGAGGTCGAGCAGGCGCAGGGTCTGCCCGGCCTTTATCTCTGTCATGAAGGGCTCGCCGGCGCCAATGATGTAGCGGGCAACGGCGGTTTCCGGGTGCAGGGTCGAAAGTGTCATGGTCGCAGTCCTCAGCTCGGTTCAGGCAAACAGCCGATCGGTGTTGATGAAGCCGCGCTCGTTCTCGGGGCGCGAGGTACGGCAGCCCTCGGCGACGCTGGCGTCGGCGTTCATCCAGGTCAGGGTCAGCGGCTTGGGGGCATAGACCGGGTTCGGGTCCATCGGGTGTTGCAGCGCGGTCAGCAGCACCAGGGTGTCCATCGGTGCGTACAGCTCGATGCAGTCACCGGCCTTGGAATTGCCCGGGACGAAGTGCAGTTGGGCGTCGCGGTCGACATCAACGCGGCTGAACAGATTGAGAGTCATCAACAGGTCGGCCAGGCCCAGGCCCCATTTGCCCAGTTCGATCAGCAGGTTGTCGACGCCATTGCGGTGGTAGCCGTTGCGCAGTTCCTGATAGCGACCCTGGCCGTATTTCTCCAGTGCTTCGCTGGCACTGAGGACGCCGCCGAGGCTGTCGCTCCAGCCGCAGGTGTCTTTGGTGATGGCCGCCAGCACGTTGCCCATGTCCGAGTACAGGCAGTGGCCCTGGGTGAGCTTGGCGGTGTGCTGGCATTTGAGGCTGTCGGGCAGGTTCAGTCGTTCGGTTTTTTCCCGGGCGTTGAGCAGCATCAGGCTGACGTTGGCGCCGCCTTCCAGATCGGTGAGCCGCAGCAGCTGGCCGCGCTTGAGTACAAAGGAGCGATGGCCGCCGCCGGGCAGGGCTTCTTCGGCGATGACGGGGTAGTGGAGAGTGGTCATATGAGGGTTCCTCGAATCGGTTGCAGACTGCCCAGCAGCGCGGCGGGCAGGGTCTCATCGGCAGTGCGATTGGCACGCCGATCGGCGTTCAGGGGCAGGTCGTAGGTGATGCGTGCGCCATAGGCCATGGGCGCGTGCGGGTCGACGCGGACCTTGTCGAACACCATCAGGCGGGTGCCGAGGCTGAACCCTTCGCTGAGGTCGTGGGTGACCATGAACACAGTGAGTCGGGTTTCGCGCCACAGCTCCAGCAGCAGGGCGTGCATGTCCTTGCGGATGCCGGGGTCAAGGGCGCCGAACGGCTCGTCGAGCAGCAGCACGCGTGGTTTCATGATCAGCGCCTGGGCAATGGCCAAGCGTTGCTGCATGCCGCCGGACAACTGCGCCGGGTACTTGCCCAAGGCGTGGCCAAGGCCGACCTTGATCAGCAGCGCCTCGGCCTGCTCGCGCGCCAAGCGTTTGCGGTGGCCGAACAAGCGCCCTGACAACGGCGCGAGGGGCAGTTCCAGGCCGAGGACGACGTTGTCCAGCACCGTCAAATGCGGGAACACCGAGTAGCGCTGGAACACCACGCCGCGGCTGGCATCCGGTTCGCCGGCCAGGGGCTGGCCATCGAGCAGAATCTCGCCGCGGCTGACCCGTTCCTGGCCCAGCAGCAAGCGCAGGAAGGTGGATTTGCCACAGCCGGATGTGCCCACCAAGGTGCAGAACTCGCCTTCGGCGATGCTCAGGTTCAAGCCTTCGAGCACCACGTGGTCGCCGTACTGTTGCCACACGTTGCGTACCTGGATGATGCTCATGCGCGCGCTCCTTCATACCAGGGGAAGGCTCGGCGGGTGAGGTGCTTGAGGCCCAGGTCCATCAGCCATGCCAGCAAGGTGATCCACACCACGTAGGGCAAAATCACGTCCATGGCCAGGTAGCGGCGTACCAGAAAGATGCGATAGCCCAGGCCGTCTTCGGAGGCGATGGCTTCGGCGGCGATCAGGAACAACCACGCCGAACCCAGCACCAGCCGCAGCGAGATCAACAAGCGCGGCAGCAGTTGCGGCAGCACCACGCGCAGGATGAGCGTCCAGGTCGAAGCGCCCAGGGTCTGCGCCTTGATCAACAGCTCGACAGGGATTTCCCGCGCGCGCTGTTCTAGATCACGGGCGAGGATGGGGGTGATGCCGATGACGATCAGCATCACCTTGGACAACTCGCCCAGGCCGAAGACGATGAACAGAATCGGCAGGATCGCCAGCGGCGGCACCATCGACAGCACTACTAGCAAGGGTGACAACGGCGCACCGAACAGCGGCAAGGTGCCCGCAGCGATGCCCAGGCACAGGCCCACCACGGCGCTGACGCCCAGGCCGATGGCCAGGCGCTGCAGGCTCGAGGCGGTGTCCTGCCAGAGCAGGTAGCCGCCGCTGCGTTTGTCCTCGGTAAAGGCCATGCGTTTCACCGCATCGCTCATCTGCACGGCGCTGGGCAGCAGTTTGTCGTTGGGGTTTTCCGTCAGCCGTTGCGCCGAGCCGAAAAAATACGCGCACAGCAGCAGGGCGAACGGCAGTATCACCAGCAACAGCCGACTGGGGCGATCGGGATGACGATTGATCAGGCGCATGGCGCGTCCTCCAGGGTTACAGCTTGCCGTCGGCGGCCATTTGCACGTAGGTCGGGTCGAAGTGCAGCTTGAGGTTGGCCTTGTCGCCGCGGGTTACGCCATGGGCGAAGCTCATGCCTACCGCGCTGCTGTCCTTGGCGCCTTCACCGAGCAGGCCGTGATCGAATGAGAAACCGGCAACCTTGTCCATGGTCTTCGGCAGCTCGGCACTGTTGGCAAAGTCCAGCGTCTGCTGTGGGGTGTAGAACAGTGCGGTGGTGGCCAACTGCGCCTTGAAGCCCGCCAGGTCGGTACCTGAGGCTTTGGCCATGTGTTCCAGGGCGGCTTCACCGGCAGCGGATTTGCTGTTCATCAACGCCATGACCTCGAACCAGGCGCCGGTCAGTGCCTTGCCCAGGGCGGGGTTGTCCTTGAGGGTCTGGGTGTTGACCACCATCATGTCCATGATTTCGCCGGGGATCTTGCTCGAGTCGAACACTTCGGTCACGCCCGGCTTGGCCTTGATGTCGGCGAGCATCGGGTTCCAGGTGGTGACGGCCTGGACCTGATCGGTGTTGAAGGCGGCGCTGATGTCAGCGTCGGAGGTGTTCACCACTTTGAGGTCTTTTTCACGCAGGCTAACGCTGTCCAGCGCTCGGGCCAGCAGGTAGTGGGACACGGAGAGCTCCACCAGGTTGACGTTCATGCCCTTGAGGTCTTTGACGGTCTTGCCGGTGCCCTTGATGACGATGCCGTCGTTGCCGTTGGAGAAGTCGCTGACCACCAGCGCGGTGCTGTCGACGCCACCGGCGGCGGGGATGGTCAGGGCGTCCATGTTGGTCATGGTGCAGCCATCGAACTGGCCGGCGGTGTACTGGTTGATTGATTCGACATAGTCGTTGAGCTGAGTGACCTTGATGTCGATGCCGTATTTTTTCGCCCACTTGTCGACGATGCCTTGGGTGCCTGCATATTCCCAAGGCATCCAGCCGGCGTAGATGGTCCAGCACACGTTGAAGTGGTCTTTGCTGGCGGCTTGGGAAGAGAAGCTGAGCACGGCGCTGAGGCCAGCGGCGAGAAACGCCATCAAGCGAGGTCTTGAGGTTTGCATAGTGAATCTCCAGTTGATCGTGGGTGCACAGGAGGCCTCGCGACACCGATGAAGGTGTGCTGTCTCCCGGGCTTTTATCCCGCCGTGTAACCTCAACTGGAGGTCGCCGACTCTCGGACCAGTCACTCGCGTTCAGCGAGCCGGAACCCTAGTCAGCCATTGCAAATTGTAGTGCCGCGAACCTGTGATGACTCCTGCACGCCAAGCTATAAGCGAGAGTTGTGCCAACTGGCTGGAGGCCGCGGTTTTGTTGAGTAGAGCGAAATCGGATCATGATATTTACGCCCCGAAACAGTGCGTCTGCACCCTGTGGGAGCAGAAGTGTCTATCAAGCCGCGATGCGCAGGTTTTCCAGAACCACCGGGCGGGCCCAGCGCTGATCGAAGTCCAGCTCACTTTGCTGTTTGGCCAGCGTGGTCGCGTCGAATGGTGCTGGCGCGGCGGGCAGCAGATCGGTTTCGAATTCGGCGATCGGCAGGAATAATGGCCGTGGCGCAGGGGCTGGGCCGGGCTCTGGCAGGGGTTGGCCGTGGCTCATCACTACCGGGCGGCGCCAGCTGATATCGGTATCCAGGTGAGCTTGCTGAGCGACGATCTCGTCGGCGCTGAACGGCTTGGCGACTGCGGGCAGGAGGTCCAGATCGAACTCGGCGATCGGCAGGAACAGTGGCTCGGGTGGGCGTACTTCGGTGTCCTGGACGCTGCACTGGCGCTGGCTGACGATCTGCTCGAGGATCTGACTGCCAGTGATCGGTTCGCCTTCGCTGCTCAACGCCGGTTCTGCGCTGTAGGCCGCGAGTGCGGTATCCTCGCCGCCCTGATCCGCCATTGCCCGGGCAAAGAAGTCTTGCCACAGATGGCTTACGCCGCCCAGTGCCTGGGTGTTGTGCAGGTTAAAGTCGCTAATGGGCGACAGATAACCAATGGCGTTGGATTGGAGTTGGGTCATGGCAGTCGGGACCGCGAGGCTTGGGTTTTTGAGGTCGGGTTTCTGGGCCTGTTTCTGGGCCGAGATACCTGGACACAATACTTATCGGCGGCTGTGGCCGATCTTTTAATTTTTTTTCGAGTAAGCGATTCATGTCAGAACCCCAGGCCCCGAGCCGAATCCAGGTGCAGGCGCTGAGTGCCGTCTGTCAGCTACAGGCCGAGCAATGGGCACAACGCCTGGGCTTGCCCTTGCAACTGGATGACCCGGAATTTGCCCTGCAGGCTACCGAGCAAGGCTTGCAGCTGCAGCAACTCGGCCCCCAGGCGCCGGGTGCGGTACGGGTGGATTTCGTCGAGGGCGCAGTCGCCCATCGGCGGTTGTTCGGCGGCGGCAGCGGGCAGATGATCGCCAAGGCGGTGGGCATTCAACCGGGCGTGCGCCCGCTGGTGCTGGATGCGACGGCGGGGCTGGGCAAGGACGCGTTCGTGCTGGCCAGCCTGGGCTGCACCATGAGTTTGATCGAGCGCCAGCCGATCATCGCGGCTCTGCTCGAAGACGGTCTGCGCCGGGCAATCGGCGATGAAGAGGTAGGGGCCATCGTGGCGCGCATGCGCTTGCTGACAGGTAACGCCATCGAATTGATGCGCGGCTGGCAAGAGCAAGCGCCGCAGGTGATCTACCTCGACCCGATGTTTCCCCACCGCGACAAGAGCGCCTTGGTGAAAAAGGAGATGCGCCTGTTCAGGCCGTTGGTAGGCGATGATATGGACGCCCCGGCCTTGCTCGAAGCGGCCCTGGCGCTGGCCAGCCACCGGGTAGTGGTCAAGCGGCCACGCAAGGCGCCGTGCATCGAGGGGCCCAAGCCGAGCCATGCGCTGGAAGGGAAATCCAGTCGATACGATATTTATCCGAAGAAGGCGCTCAAGCCCTGAGTGTTGCGTTGCCTGATCGGGCTTCTGCTCGGCCGTGCCTGCTTACAAGGCGCTAAAGACTTTCTTGGCCAAGCTCGTAGCCGCGGCTGCTGGATTCTGACGAATCGTCTCTTCCTGCTGGGCAATCATTTTGAACAGCCCATCCAGCGCCTTTTCAGTTACATAGCCTTCGACATTGGCATCCTTGGAGTCGACCACGCCCAACGCGGCCGCCTTGCCGGCGAAGCTGTTGTATTGCTGCGCCAGGCCGACTTTGTCAGTGGCCTGCTTGACGATGGGCAGGAACTTGGCGCGGATCTTGTCGCGGCTGCTGGTGTTGAGGTACTGCGTGGCCGAGTCCTTGCCGCCGGTGAGGATGCCCTTGGCATCGGTCACGCTCATGTTCTTGACCGCATCCACCAGGATCGCCTGGGCCTGAGGCACTGCGGCTTCCGCGGCCTTGTTCATGCTCGCCTCGAGCGAATCGACCTGACTGCCCATGCCGAGCATTTTCATCTTGTCGGCGACCTTGCCCAGCTTGCCGGGCAGGCCGATGCGCACGTCCTTGTTGTTGCTGAAACCACCGGGCACACCGAGCTCCTTGACCGCGACCTGGGCGCCCTGAGTGAGGGCATCCTTGAGGCCGCCGTTGGCATCGCCCTGGGACAGGCTGGACAGCGAAAGTGCAAAGGCATTGGCGCAAATGAGCAAGCCAGCGCAGAGGCCGGCAAAGGTGGCGGTGCGACGAATCATGGGCAACATCCTTCCAGAGTGACGGAATCGCAGGCGCCCTGCGAGCCGTGTTGTAAATGGCCGATCAGGGTCAGCGTAATGCGTCGACACGAATCCGCAGCGGCACGGGATCGCTGCCATCGAGCTTGACCCCATTGTGCTCGGTACTGATGAACAGCAATTTGCCGTCCACTTCGATGCGTGCGCTCACCGCAAAGCGATGGCCAGACTGCACCTTGGCCGGATCGTATGGCAAGTGAAACGCCAGCGGCACCTGGCCATTGACCGGTCCGCTCTGGCGCGCCAGCACCACGGCCGGGGCATCGGCCAGCGATACGTCCTGCAGCGTGACGCTCAGGATAGCGGTCGGTGGCAGTGCCGAACGCTGCAGGTAGAACACTTCGCCGTCGAGGCTGTGTGACGGCGCCGCATCCATGCTGCTGCAGGCGCTGAGCAAGGTGCCCAAGAAGGCAATGGTGAGTCGTTTCAAAGCGTCATCCTTATACGGGTGAAAGCCACTCGCCTTGGGCTTCAAGGCGAGTCGATGATGGCCAGGTCGGCTGCGTCCTCGTTGCGGTGCAAGGCGACCTGGCGGATAGAGAGGCGAATGTCCGGCGGCAACACGCGTTTGGCCGCGCCTTCGGCCAGTTCGCCGAGCATTTCATGGTAGCCGAGCTTGCCGTCCTCGCCGCGGCGCACCACGCCGACGTCCAGCAGGCTCTGGATAAAGTGGCGGAACAAGCTTTTGTCGAAAAACTCCGGCGCGTTGAGGCCATGCAGAATCGACAGGCGCTGAGCCATGACCGTGCACAGTTCTTCCAGCTCCTCGCTGGTCAGGTTGCTCTGACCGGCGTTGAGCAGCAAGGCGATGGCCATGTAGAAGCGTTGCAGGGTCTGGGCGATGGTGCGCGACAGCAGCGTCAGCAGCACGAAATGCCGCGAGCTTGGTGCTGGGCGCAGGTACAGGTCGTTCTCCAGGCGCAACAGGCCGTGCTCGACGAATGCCACCAGCCACTGATCCACCACCGCGTCCAGCTCCGCGATGTCCCAGCGAATGAACAGCTCCTTTTGCAGGAACGGGTACAGCGCTTTGGTGTAGCGCAGGATCTGCTCGCGGTTCATGCGCGAAGAGCTCTGGAAGAAGCTCGCCAGCAGCGCCGGCAGGGCGAAGATGTGCAATACGTTGTTGCGGTAATAGGTCATCAGGACGGCGTTCTGTTCGTCCAGATAGTAGATCTTGCCCAGCGCATCGGCCTGTTCGGCCAGTAGATCCATGCTTTTGACGTGATCGATCAGGCTGCGGGCATCGCCCTCGGGCACCGTGGTGTGCGGCGAGTAGGGCACCTGGCGCAACAAGGCCAGGTACAGGTCGAGCACCCGCGCCAGCGCCCGCTCGTCCAGCGCCAGGCGCGAGGTGGACAACAGCGCCAGGGCCACCAGGTTGACGGGGTTCACCGCCGCGGCTTCGTTGAGATGCCGCGCCACGGTTTCGCCCAGGCGGTGGGTGGTTGCGTTCAGCCACTCCGGCTTGTACTGCGGCCCTAGGTCCTGCTCGCGCCAGCCAGGTTGCTCGCGTTCGAGAAACTCGGCCAGCTTGATCGGTTCGCCGAAGTTGACCGCCACTTGGCCGAACTTCTGCTTGAGTGCGCCGATGACCTTGAAGATATCGAAGATCGATTCTTTCTTCTTGGTGGCTCCGCGCAATTCGCCCAGGTAGGTACGGCCTTCAAGCACTCGCTCGTAGCCGATATACACCGGCACGAAGACGATAGGCGTGCGTGAAGAACGCAGGAAACTGCGCATCGTGATCGCCAGCATGCCGGTTTTTGGCTGCAGCATGCGCCCGGTGCGCGAGCGTCCGCCTTCGACGAAGTACTCCACCGGGAAGCCCTTGGTGAAGAGGGTGTGCAGATACTCGTTGAACACCGCGGTGTAGAGCGGATTGCCCTTGAAGGTGCGGCGCATGAAAAACGCCCCGCCGCGGCGCAGCAGCGCGCCGATCACCGGCATGTTGAGGTTGATGCCGGCAGCGATATGCGGCGTGGTCAGGCCGTTGCGAAACAGCAGGTAGGACAGCAGCAGGTAGTCGATATGGCTGCGGTGGCAGGGCACGTAGATGATCTCGTTGCCCTGGGCGATGTCCTGCACACCTTCGATATGGTTGACCTTGACGCCGTCGTAGATCTTGTTCCAGAACCAGCTCAGCACCACTTCGAGGAAGCGGATGGCGGTGTAGGTGTAGTCCGAGGCGATCTCGTTGCCATAACGCAGCGCCTGGGCTTCGGCTTTGGCCGGGGGAATGTGCTGGCGTTCGGCTTCTTCGCTGATGGCTTGGCGCACCAGTGGGTCGTGGATCAGGCCCTTGACCAGATTGCGCCGGTGCGAGATGTCGGGGCCGATGACGGCGGTCTTCTGGTTGCGAAAGTGCACACGCAGGGTGCGCTGGGCCAAGCGCACGGTACGCTCCTGGCCCTTGTTGTGACTGACTAGTTCGCGCAGCTGAATGGGCGCGGCGAATTGCACCCGAGTCTTGCGGCCGAGGATCAGAATGGTGACCAGCCGGCGCAGGCGCCCGGTGACTGCCCAGCTGTCGGCGAACAGCAGCTTCCAGGGGCTCGACTCGCTGGCCGGCGACTGCCCCCAGAACACGCTGACCGGCACGATCTGCGCGTCCTGGCTGGTGTCTTCGATCAGCAACTTGACCAGCCGTTCGAGGGTCGGCGGTGCCCCGCGTTTATCCTGGCGGCCCAGCCAGTCGGGGGCCGGGGTCAGGTAAAAATAGGCCATTGGTTCCATTTGCGAACCGATCGCCACGGGCAGCACCGGGCGCGGCAGATTGGCTTTGCTGCACTCGCGATCCACTACCGCCAGATCACTCACCGACGGCGACTGCAGCACGTAGAACGTCGGCCGACTGCGGTCCAGGTTGAGATTGAACGAGGACTGGTTGATGGTCTCGGAACGCACCCACAGGTAGAGCAATCGGCGCAGGGTACCAAAGAAGAGACGGCGCAGCGGTGATCGGGTCATGAATTAGCCTTTTGCGGCGCGCTGAACGTGATCAAGCAGTCCGCCAGGTAATCTCTTCTTCACCATCGACACTGATGCGAATCCAGCGATCAGCGTCTTCCTCGCCTTCTTCTTCTATCCAGGTGCCGGGGGCGCAGCGTACTTCGACTTGCAGGGCGGCAAAGGCGGCGCGGGCGCAGGCGACGTCGTCCTCCCAAGGGGTCTGGTCGCTGTCCAGAAACAGGCTGTTCCACTTGCCCACGGCCTTGGGCAGCCAGGTGACCGGCACGTCGCCCGCGCGGCATTTCCAGGTCTGGCCTTTTTGCACCCACTCGCTACAAGTACCCAGCGCGGCTTCGAGCCAGGCGGTGATGGCCTTGTGGTCGACGTCGGCGTCCTTGAGGTAAATCTCGATATCCGGTTGGCGCATGGCAGGGCTCGCTGAAGCAGGAATTAGTGTGCGACGAAATAATCGTAACGCATGGAAACAGTGACCACGAACGGCTTGGCCTGTTCGATCACTGCGGCGCGACGTTCGGCACTGGCGCGCCAGCCGTGGGGCGTCATGGCCAGCAGATTGGCGCGTGAGGGCGCGTCGATCAGTTTGAGCTTGAAGGTCAGGGTTTCGCTGTGATCGAGTTGCAGGCCGTCCGGCACTTGGGCCAAGTGCTTGTCGTCGACGTATTCGCGCACTTCGTCGTATAGCGCCTCGCGCAGTTCCATCAGATGGCCGCTGGTCGGCCCCACACGCATCAGACCGCCGCCGGGGCTGAGCAGGCGCTTGGCCTCGTTCCAGTCCAGCGGGCTGAACACGCTGGTGAGGAACTGACAGCTGGCATCCGCCAACGGTACGCGGGCCATGCTCGCCACCAGCCAGTTGACCCCAGGCGCACGTTTGCAGGCGCGCTTGACGGCCTCGCGGGAGATGTCCAAGGCGTAACCGTCGGAGCGTGGCAGGGCTTCGGCGATTTGCGCGGTGTAGTAACCCTCGCCACAGCCGATATCGAGCCAGCGCTGCGGCCAGTGTTTGGCGGCCAACTCGGCCAGGCGCGCCGCCACGGGGGCGTAATGACCTTCGTTGAGGAAATCGCGGCGGGCTTCGACCATGGCCAGGTTGTCGCCCGGATCGCGGCTGTTCTTGTGCTGCACCGGCAACAGGTTCAGGTAGCCCTGGCGCGCGCGATCGAAACGATGGCCGCTGGGGCAGACCATGCCGTTTTCAGCCTTGGCGAGCATGGCTGTGCAGAGGGGGCAAGTGAGCATCAGGCGAGCAACTTGATCAAGGTGTGATAGTAGATTTCAGTCAGCACGTCGAGATCGCTGGCCAGCACGCGTTCGTCGACCTGGTGAATGGTGGCGTTGACCGGGCCCAGCTCGACCACTTGGGTGCCCATGGTGGCGATGAAACGACCATCGGAGGTGCCGCCACTGGTGGACGGCTGGGTATCACGGCCGGTGACCGCCTTGATACTGGCCGCAACGGCGTCCAGCAGTGCGCCCGGTTCGGTAAGGAACGGCAGGCCGGACAGCGCCCAGTCGATGTGCCAGTCCAGGTCGTGCTTGTCGAGGATGGTGGCCACGCGCTGCTGCAGGCCTTCGACAGTGGATTCGGTCGAGAAGCGGAAATTGAAGATCGCCGTCAGTTCGCCCGGAATGACGTTGGTGGCGCCGGTGCCCGAGTTGAGGTTGGACACCTGGAAGCTGGTCGGCGGGAAGAAATCGTTGCCTTGGTCCCAGTGCTCCGCAGCCAGTTCGGCCAGTGCCGGGGCGGCCAGGTGAATCGGGTTTTTGGCCAGGTGCGGATAGGCCACGTGGCCTTGCTTGCCGCGCACGGTCAAGGTCGCGCCCAGCGAGCCACGGCGGCCGTTCTTGACCACGTCACCCACCAGGGTGGTGCTCGACGGTTCGCCGACGATGCACCAGTCGAGCCGCTCGTTGCGCGCCTTGAGGCGTTCGATCACGGCCTTGGTGCCGTGATGGGCAGGGCCTTCTTCGTCGCTGGTGATCAGGAAGGTGAGCGCGCCACGGTGGTCGGGATAGTCGCCGACGAAACGTTCGGCCGCCACCACCATGGCCGCCAGGCTGCCCTTCATGTCAGCGGCGCCGCGGCCGCAGAGCATGCCGTGTTCATCGATCAAGGCATTGAACGGCTCGACCTGCCAGGCGCTGACCGGGCCGGTCGGCACCACGTCGGTATGCCCGGCGAAGCACAGCACCGGGCCATCGCCCTGGCCATGGTAGGCCCAGAAGTTGTCGACATCCTCGATACGCATCGGCTCCAGCGCGAACCCGGCCGCGCCCAGGCGCTGCATCATCAGCTTCTGGCAGTCGGCATCGACCGGCGTCACCGAGGGGCGACGGATAAGGTCGCAGGCCAGTTGCAGGGTAGGGGAGAGGTCGGCGGGGGCCGTCATGGAAAGACTCCGAAAGCAGGATCAAGGGCGCATAAGGGCCGCTATGTTAAAGCAAATCGGGGTGGGGCGCAGGCGCCAGTTGGTTGCCAGGGAGCGGTGTCCCGGTTCATCTGCTATGTGCCAAGCGGTCACTATGCCCTGCGGGCGCAACCGCGCCCGACCCGTTATCTTGGAAAAGGAATGAAAAGATATGAAAACCATTGTTTTGTTAGTCACGGCCTGCCTGTTCTCGAGTGCCAGTGTCATGGCTTCGTCAGCCATCGATTTCGGCGTCACAGGCAAGATCACCCCCGGCGCCTGTTATCCGACACTGAGCAACAGCACGGTGGATTTCGGCGAGATCAAGGTCACCGAGTTGGAGCGTCACACCGCGACGGTGATTGATCGAAACCGCGTCAACACCCTGAATATCAGTTGCGATGCCGCCACCCTGTTCGGCGTTCGCGGGGTCGATGACCGCGCCGGCAGTGTTGGCAATAACTGGTACCGGGCGGCCTATGGCCTGGGCCTGACCAGTCGCGGAGAAAAGATCGGTGCGCATTATGTCGAGGTGCACCCTGATCGTTCCACGATCAATGGCACGTCGGCATTCACCACCTATAGCGATGCGCGCGGCCAACAGTGGGGCGGCGCCCAGGATGAGCCAAGTGCCATCCCGAACGATGGGCAATTGCTGGGCTTTACCGATGCATACGGGAGCGCGGACGGCCCGGTGCCGATCAAGGACGCCAGCTTCGGCTTGAACCATTTTCTGGTGATAGCACCCGCCAGTGAGCTGACGCTGACCGGTGAGGTGCAGCTCGATGGCAAGGCGACCATCGAATTGATCTATCTCTGAGCGGTGTGCCGGGGAGCATTGCGCCCCCCGGCTTGCAGGCGCGGGCTATTTAGCCTGCGCCGGCTCAGTTTGCAGCAGCGGCCGAGGCTGTGCCGACAGCAGCGCCATGATCAGCGCCGCCAGGTACGGCAGCGACTGCACCAGCAGCATCGCGACCCAGAAGCGCATGTCGGAACTCGGCAGCCCCTGCACCAGGCAGATCCCGGCCGCCGCGCCCCACAGCAAGAGCATGATGAACAGCTCTTCGCGGGCCTCCGATACGGCAACCCAGAAGCCATGGCTGTCTGCATTCTTCGGCGTGCGGAAGAACGGGATGGTCGTGGTGAAGAAGCCGTACAGCACCGCTTTGGCGATGGTGTGCGACAGCGCCAGCCCCGCCAGGGCTGCCGCGAAGGCGTCCTTGAGGTTGACGCCCACCGCGCGGCGGTACAGGAAGATGATCTTGCCGACCTTGAACACGAACAGCGCCAACGGCGGAATCGCGAAGATCATCAGCGGCGGATCGACCCGGTGGGGCACGATGATCATCGCCGCCGACCACAACAGCGCGCCGACGGTGAAGAAGATGTTCATGCCGTCCGCGACCCACGGTAGCCAGCCCGCGAGGAAGTGGTAGCGCTGGCCGCGAGTCAGTTCGGTGCCCTTACCGCGCAGCAGGCTGGCGGTGTGGCGCTTGATGATCTGGATAGCGCCGTAGGCCCAGCGGAAGCGCTGCTTCTTGAAGTCGATAAAGGTGTCGGGCATCAAGCCCTTGCCATAACTTTCGTGGTGATACGCGGCCGACCAGCCCTTCTCGAACACCCGCAGCCCCAGCTCGGCATCCTCGCAGATGCACCAGTCGGCCCAGCCCAGTTCCTCGAGGACGCTGCGGCGGGTCATGGTCATGGTGCCATGCTGGATGATCGCGTCGCGGTCGTTGCGGGTGACCATGCCGATATGGAAGAAGCCCTTGTACTCGGAGTAGCAAAGCTTCTTGAAGGTGCTTTCGTCCTGGTCGCGGTAGTCCTGCGGCGACTGCACGATGGCGATCTTCGGATCGGCGAAGTGCGGCACCATGTGCTTGAGCCAGTTGCGGTGCACGCAGTAGTCGGAGTCGATCACCGCGATCACTTCGGCATCCTTGGCGGTGTGCGGCAGCAGGTAGTTGAGCGCGCCGCCCTTGAACCCGGCCAAGGGCGCGACGTGGAAGAACTTGAAGCGCGGGCCGAGGGTTTCGCAATGCGCCTTGACCGGCTCCCAGACTGCCGGGTCCTTAGTGTTGTTGTCGATCAGCAACACTTCGAAGTCGGGGTAATCCAGAGCGGCGAGGGCGTTGAGGGTCTGTTTGACCATCTCTGGCGGCTCGTTGTAGCACGGCACGTGGATCGAGACTTTGGGACGGTAGGCGCTGTCGGTCTCGTTGGGCAGGAATTCCCGGCGGCGCTTGTGGGTCCAGACCGCTTCGGCCAGTTCATGGGCCTCGGTCAGCAGCACGATGAAGACCCCCATCGCCCCGAGTGCCAGCAAAAAGCCCACCGTCAGGCTGAACCAGGTGCTGTACTGCTGGCTGTAGTCATAACCGATCCACACCAGCACCGACCCGCACAGGAAGGCGATAAAGGTCAGGAAGGTCCGACCGCGCTGACGCAGCGCCGAGCCGTCGATCAGCATCAGCGCCAAGGCCAGAGTCGCCAGCACCGCCGAGCCGATCGCCAGTACCCGCCACTGCGGAATAGCGACGATGGGGCCTTCAAAATTGAATTTCTGCTGGCGCTGGGCGTTGAAAACCCCCCAGTACGCGCCTACCGAGCCTTCGTCGCTGGCTTTCCACGGCTGGTCATAGGCCTCGATCACGAAGTAGTTGTAGCCACGGCGATTGAGGGTGTTGACCAGGTTGCGCAGATAAATGGCCTGATCCGCTGGCGATGCATCGGCGCCACCGCGCATGCGGCCATTGCTCGGCCAGCCCACTTCAGAGAGCAGCAGCGGTTTTTTCGGGAACATCTTTTTCAGTTCGTGGGCGCGATCGAGCACGAACTGCTGGGCGTTGCCCACCTTGATGAATTCCCAGTACGGCAGGATGTGCGCGGCGATCAGGTCGACGTGCTTGGCCAGCTCCGGGTTGTGTTCCCAGATGTGCCACTGTTCGGAGGTGGTGACTGGCACTTTGACGGCGGCCCGCACGCGATCGAGGTAGTCGGTCAACTGCTTGACCGTGACTTCCTTGCGAAACAGCGCTTCGTTGCCCACCACCACGCGCACGACGCTGCGGGTGCTGTTGGCCAGTTCGATGACTTTGGCGATTTCCCGCTCGTTGCGCTCCAGATCGGGGCCGATCCAGGCGCCCAGGGTCACGCGCAGGCCGAACTCTTCAGCCAGACGCGGGATGTCCTCCTGGGTGCCATCGACCGAGTACACACGGATGTGGTCGGTCAGCTTGCTCATTTGTTCGAGGTCCTGACGCATTTCTTCGTCGGACGGGTACACGCCTTTCTGCGGGTTCTGCCCCAGGCGGAACGGCGAGTAGGAAAATCCGGAGATCTGATCCGGCCAGTCGGGTGCTGACACCGGACGGTTGATCAAGGCCCAGAAGCCGGTGAACAGCGCGGCAATCGCCACGATCACCACAAGGTTGAGACCAAATTTACGCGATGACATAGGGTGTTCAGGTTCCGATAGGGGGAACGGGCGGTTTGAGAGGCGCGAATCCTACGCGGGCGCTATAGGACTGTATAGGTATAGCCTGTAGGACGTTTCTTGGATTGGAATTCGTGGACGAAGTTCTCGTGGTGATTTCCTGAGTCTCGTCGCGCAGAGCCCGTTGCCACAAGTCAACGTATCTCCATGGGCGAAGCGGGCTGGCGCGTTCGGCAGCGAAGGGGCCAGCAAGGCTGTCTGCATGTATACTGCGCGCCGAATTTCGAGGGCCCGAACCATGAGTGAACAAGATCCCCGTTTTGCCGGCATCGCCCGTTTGTATGGCGTGCAGGGGCTGCAACGCCTGCGTGATGCCCATGTGGCGATCGTCGGTGTCGGCGGGGTCGGCTCGTGGGCGGCCGAAGCCATGGCCCGCAGCGGCGTGGGGGAGATATCGCTGTTCGATCTGGACGACGTCTGCGTCAGCAACAGCAACCGCCAGTTACACGCGCTGGCCGGTACGATCGGCCAGTCCAAGGTCGAGGTGATGGCCGAGCGTTTACGGGCGATCAACCCCGATTGCGTGGTGCATGCAGTGGCCGACTTCGTCACCCGCGAGACCATGGCCGAGTACATCACTCAGGACATGGACTGCGTGCTCGACTGCATCGACAGCATCCATGCCAAGGCGGCTCTGATCGCCTGGTGCAAGCGCCGCAAGATCCTCATCATCACCACCGGCGGCGCGGGCGGGCAGATCGATCCGACGCTGATCCGGGTCGGCGACCTTAACCGCACGTATAACGATCCGCTGGCGTCCAACGTGCGCTCGATGCTGCGTCGTGATTATGGGTTTTCCCGCAATGTGACTCGGCACTACAGCGTGCCCTGCGTGTACTCCACCGAGCAGTTGCGGTATCCACTGCCCGATGGCAGCGTGTGCCTGCAGAAGGGTTTCGTGGGGGAGGGCGTCAAGCTCGACTGCGCCGGGGGCTTCGGCGCGGTCATGATGGTGACCGCCAGCTTCGGCATGGTGGCGGCGTCCAAGGCGGTGGAAAAGCTCGTCGCGGGCTCGCGGCGGCCCTCGGAGCGCTGAAGGTTTTGTGTCAACTGGGCCGGCGTCTTCGCGGGCAAGCCTTGCTCCCACAACGGTGCGATGTAAGCCTGTGGGAGCAAGCCTTGCTCCCACAGTGGTGCGATGTAAGCCTGTGGGAGCGAAGCTTGCTCGCGAAGGGGCCGGCACTGACTGCCCAAAACCATAGAATCTCCCACATAAGTACGGCTCAAGACCGGTCCCTATGGGAGCAAGGTTGCGCGTTCGGCTGTGAAGAGGCCAGAGTGCCTAGCGAATGTCTGCCAGATACTCCCGCATCCGCTTGAGCACCGCATTCATGCCGTTACTGCGCGACGGCGACAGCTGTCGGGCCAGGCCCAGGTCGGTGAACCAGGCCGGCAGGTCAAGGGCTTCGACCTCGACAGCACTCAAGCCTTCGACCCGCACCAGCAGCAGTGCCAACAGCCCACGGATCAAGCGCGCATCGCTGTAGGCCTTGAAATGCCAGCATCCGTCGAAGTGCTCGGCGCTCAGCCAGACTTGGCTTTCACAGCCATGCACGCGGTGTTCGTCGCGCTTTTCAGCCTCGCTCATGGGCGCCAGGCGTTCGCCCCATTGCATCAGCAGACGTGCCCTCTGTTCCCAGCCGGGGGCGTGCTCAAAGGCTTGCAGTGCCTGGGCTGCGGCGTCCGGCAGGGTCATCGAAGCATTTCCAGGGCCTTGTCCAGCGCTTCAAAAAAGCGCTGCAGGTCATCGCTGTCGTTGTACAGGGCCAGCGATACCCGGATTGCACCCTGCAAGCCCAGGCGCTTGAGCAGCGGCATCGCGCAGTGATGGCCGGCGCGCACGGCGATACCCTGGTCGGTCAGCAAGTGGGCGAGGTCGGCGTTGTGCACGCCGTCCACGGTAAAACTGGCCAGCGCCGCCTGCGGGTCACCCACTACTCGCACGCCCTCGCGGTCGTGCAGGCCGCGCAGCAGTTGGCGATGCAAAGCCGCCTCGTGGGCCAGTACGGCCTTGGTATCCAGGCCGCCGAGGTAGTCGAGGCTGGCGCTGAGGCCGATCACACTGGCGATCGGCGGCGTGCCGGCTTCGAAACCCAAGGGCGCCGGATGGAAACTGGCTACGTGGTAATCGGCGGTATGGACCATTTCGCCGCCGAACTGCCAGTGCTGCAGGCGGCCCAGGCCGCGGCAACTGCCGTACAGGGCGCCAAGGCCGTCCGGGCCATAGAGCTTGTGACTGGAAAATACATAGAAGTCGCAGTCGAGCTGCTGCACGTCATGCCGCCCGTGGACCACGCCCTGAGCGCCATCGACCACGGTCAAGGCATCCTGCGCGCGGGCCATGGCCAGCAGCGAATCCAGCGGTTGCCAGGTGCCGAGCACGTTGGACAACTGGCTGACAGCGAGCAAGCGGGTGCGAGGGCCGATCAGGGCAGCGGCGCTGTCGAGGTCGATCATTCCACCGGCGGTCAGTGGCAAGATCACCAACTTCACCCCGCGGCGTTGGGCCAGCTGCTGCCAAGGCAACAGGTTGGCGTGATGCTCCAGGGCGCTGATGGCGATTTCGTCGCCAGGGCGAAACTCGTTCTCCAGGCCATAGGCGAGCAGATTAAGGGCCGAGGTGGCTCCGTGGGTAAAGATGATCTGGCTGGGGCTCGGGGCATTGAGCCATTGGGCGATCTTTTCCCGGCTGCCTTCGAACGCCTGGGTCGCCATGGCGCCAGGCAGGTGTTGCGCACGGTGCACGTTGGCGGCGCCATGGCTGTAATAGTGAGCAATCGCGTCGAGCAGGGCCTGGGGCTTTTGCGTGGTGGCAGCGCTGTCCAGGTAGGTCTGCTGCTGGCGTTGCAAGGCGGCGATGGCCGGAAAATCGGCGCGCCAGGGAGAGGGCTGGAACATGGGTATAGGCTCTGGCAGTCGGGGCCGCCTGCAGGCGACCCCGGTACGCCACTTAGTTGTGAGCGTGCAGCGCTTCGTTCAGCTCGATGGCCGACTTGTGGGTTTTGCATTCCACAGCGCCGGTTTCCGAGTTGCGACGGAACAGCAGGTCGGTCTGGCCAGCCAGGTCTCGGGCCTTGACCACTTTGACCAACTGGTTGTTTTCGTCCAGCAGCGCCACTTTGGTGCCGGCGGTTACATACAGCCCGGACTCAACCGTATTGCGGTCGCCCAGCGGGATACCGATACCGGCGTTGGCGCCGATCAGGCAGCCTTCGCCGACCTTGATGATGATGTTGCCGCCACCTGACAGGGTGCCCATGGTCGAGCAACCGCCGCCCAGGTCGGAACCCTTGCCGACGAACACGCCTGCCGAAACGCGACCTTCGATCATGCCAGGGCCTTCGGTGCCCGCATTAAAGTTGACGAAGCCTTCGTGCATGATGGTGGTGCCTTCGCCGATGTAGGCACCCAGGCGCACACGGGCGCTGTCGGCGATACGAACGCCGGCCGGGACCACGTAGTCGGTCATTTTCGGGAACTTGTCCACCGAGAACACTTCCAGCAGCTCGCCTTTCAGGCGTGCTTCGAGTTGACGCTCGGCCAGCTCGCCCAGGTCGATGGCGCCTTGGCTGGTCCACGCCACGTTCGGCAGCAGCGGGAAGATACCCGCCAGGCTCACGCCGTGCGGCTTGACCAGGCGGTGGGACAGCAGGTGCAGCTTGAGGTAGGCCTCAGGGGTAGACGTCAAGGCGACGTCTTCGGCCAGGATAGTGGCGACCAGTGGACGATGGCTTTCGGCCAGACGCGTCAGCAGCGCCGATTGGCTCGCGTCGACGGTCTTCAGCGCTTCAGCCAGTTGCGAGGCCTGTGCGGTGGTGAAGGTGATGGCCTGGTTGCCGCCGGTGTAGTCCAGCAGCGGGGCGATGGCCTGGATCAGGTCGCCGGGCGGGTTCAGCAGTGGCTGGGCGTAGAACACCTCCAGCCAGGTGCCGTTGCGGTTTTGAGTGCCGACGCCGAAGGCCAGGCTGAATGGAGTGGTGGACATGCAATTACCTCGTTGCAAGTGAAAGGGGGCCATGGGTGCCAGTACTTACTGGACGGCCGCCGCATAAATGTCGGGTTTGAAGCCAATCAGGGTCTTGTTGCCCAGATCGAGCACGGGGCGCTTGATCATCGAGGGCTGGGCGAGCATCAGTTCGATGGCCTTGGCCTGGTCGAGGTCGGCCTTCTGAGCGTCCTCGAGCTTGCGAAACGTGGTGCCCGCGCGATTGAGCACCACTTGCCAGCCGTGCTCGTTGCACCACTGCGCCAGGTGCTCGCGGTCGATGCCCTGGGTCTTGTAGTCATGGAAGGCATATTCGACCGGTTTTTCGTCAAGCCAGGTACGGGCCTTTTTCATGGTGTCGCAGGCTTTGATGCCATAGAGAGTGTAAGCCATGGATTATCGCCGGGCGGGTGGCACTGGCCGCCCGTCCCCTGTTCTCCGCAAGATTGATCGACGAATTATGCGGCATCACGTGTTTCGATGCCATGACTGCGTCTGGGGGAAAGGTGACAGGGTTATGCCAGGCGGGCGTTGGGGCTGGATGAAAGTTCGTTTCATCTGATGGTGCGACCTTGGTGCAGCAGCGTAGCGCGGCCGTAAACCGTTACCATAACCGCCAAGCGGACGCTTCTCTTCCTGGAGGCGTCCTGGTCAATCCGCCCGCACAGGAACCGCGTCGCCTCCATGCAAACTGCCTATACCGTCCTCATTCTGCTCATGCTCGTGAGCCTCTCCAAGCTGGTCGCGAGACTGGTGCCGCTGCCCTTGCCGATTCTGCAGATTGCCGCCGGGGCGCTGCTGGCGTTGCCGACATTGGGCTTGCATGTGGCGTTGGAGCCGGAGTTGTTTCTGTTTCTGTTCCTGCCGCCGTTGCTGTTTTCCGATGGCTGGCGGATGCCCAAGCGTGAGCTGTGGCGCCTGCGCGGTTCGATCCTGACGCTGGCCGTGGGCTTGGTGCTGTTCACCGTGATCGGCGCCGGTTACTTCATTCATTGGCTGATCCCGTCGATCTCCCTGCCCGTGGCTTTCGCCCTGGCCGCGGTGCTTTCGCCGACCGATGCCGTGGCGGTATCGGCCATCGCCCAGGATCGTCTGCCGACGCCGTTGATGCATGTCCTGCAGGGCGAAGCGTTGATGAACGACGCGTCGGGCCTGGTGACCTTCAAGTTCGCCCTGGCGGCGGCCATGACCGGTTACTTTTCCCTCGCCGACGCCAGCCTGACGTTCGTGCTGGTCGCGGTCGGCGGCCTGGCACTGGGGGTCGCGTTGAGCTGGCTGGTGGGGCGCTTGCGGGTGTGGATGATCAGTCGCGGCTGGGACGATCCAGCCACCCACGTGGTGTTCATGCTGGTGCTGCCGTTTGCGTCCTATGTGCTGGCCGAGCGTCTGGGCGCTTCGGGGATTCTCTCGGCGGTGGCGGCCGGGATGATGCAGAGCTGGCTTGACTTGCTGCCGCGGCAGACGGCCACGCGTCTGCTTAATCGCAGTGTCTGGTCGCTGCTGGAGTTCTCGTTCAACGGCCTGATTTTCCTTATCCTCGGCCTGCAGTTGCCGGATATCGTCAAGGCGGTTGCCAGTCACGAAACCGATGTGTGGTCGAGCATGAGTTCGCGTTCCCTGGAGGTGATGGCGATTTTCATCGTGCTGGTGCTGCTTCGGTTCGTGTGGGTGCAAGGTGTGTGGCGCCTGACCGTACTGCTGCGCCGCTGGCGGGGCTCCAAGCAGATCACTGCGGTACCGACGGCGCGCTCCTGCTGGCTGTTGACCGTTGGCGGGGTGCGTGGTGCGGTGACCTTGGCGGGTACCTTGTCGGTGCCGTTGTTGCTGGGTGACAACGCGTTTCCCGAGCGCGACTTGCTGCTGTTCATCGCTGCCGGGGTGATTCTGCTGTCGCTGATCATCGCCTGCATCGTGTTGCCCCTCTTGTTGCGGGGGATGGACAAGGGTTCGGATGAGAAGCTGCATGCCGAGGTTCGTGAAACCCGTCGGCAGACGGCCCAGGAAGCGATCAAGGCGCTGGAGGCCGAGGAGCTGGGCGATAGCGGCGGAGATGCGGCGCAGGCGGCGCTGGCCACGGAGATGAAGGCGCAGTTGATGGCCGAATATCGCCATCAGCTGGACATCATCAACGATTCCGAAGAAGCGCAGGCGCAGGCGCTGCAAATGCACCAGTTGGAGCGGCGCTTGCGTCTGGCAGCGTTGCGAGCCCAGCGGCGCAAGCTGTATGACCTGCGCCGGCAACGGCAGATTGGTGATGACGTGGTGCGTCAGTTGCTGGCCGAGCTGGATATCAACGAGGCCAACCTGGGGGTGGGCAAGTAGTTGCACCGCGAGCACTGTGGGATCGGGCAGGCACCGGTCCCACAGTAGTGGCAGCGATCAGCGGCTCTGGATGAACGCGCGGATCCGCTGCGCCGCCTCGACGCATTCGGCCAGCGGTGCGACCAACGCCAGGCGCACGCGACCGGCGCCGGGGTTGAGGCCATCGACGTCGCGGCTCAGATACGAGCCCGGCACTACGGTCACATGCTGCTCTTCGAACAGCGCGCGGGTGAACTCGGCGTCATCCCCCTCGACTTTCGGCCACAGGTAGAAGCTGCCGTCCGGGCGTTGCACATCCATGACCGGGGCGAGGATGTCGAGCACCGCATCGAACTTCTCGCGATACAGGTCGCGGTTGGCTCGCACGTGGGCTTCGTCGTTCCAGGCAGCGACGCTGGCCAGCTGGGTTTGCACCGGCATCGCGCAACCGTGGTAGGTGCGGTACAGCAGGAAGGCCTTGAGGATCTCGGCATCACCGGCCACGAAACCCGAGCGCAGCCCTGGCAGGTTGGAGCGCTTGGACAGGCTATGAAACACCACGCAACGCTTGAAATCGCTGCGGCCCAGCTCCGCGCAGGCGGTCAGCAGGCCCGGGGGTGGGGATTGCTCGTCGAAGTACAGCTCGCTGTAGCACTCGTCCGCCGCGATCACGAAGTCGTACTGGTCGGCCAGAGCGATCAGTTTTTTCAAGGTTTGCAGCGGGATCAATGCGCCCGTCGGGTTGCCGGGCGAGCACAGGAACAGGATCTGGCAGCGCTGCCAGGTCTCGGCCGACACGGCGTCGAAGTCCGGATTGAAACCGTTGTCGTCCAGGCAGGGCAGGTAGTGCGGCTTGGCACCAGCCAGCAGCGCCGCGCCTTCATAGATCTGATAGAACGGGTTGGGGCTGATCACCAGGCCGTCGTCGCTGCGCTGCACCACGGTCTGGGTGAACGCGAACAACGCTTCGCGGGTCCCGTTGACCGGCAGCACGTGGCGGGCCGGATCGATCCAGCCCGGCGGCACGCCGAAGCGTCGCTCGCACCAGTGGCCGATGGCCTCGCGCAGAGCCGGGACGCCTAGAGTGGTCGGGTACACCGACATCTTGTCCAGGTTGTCGGTCAGCGCCTGGGCCACGAAGGCTGGCGACGCGTGCTTGGGTTCGCCGATCGACAGAGCGATCGGGCGCTTGTCGGCAGCCGGTTGCACGCCACCGAGCAGGGCTCGCAGTTTTTCGAACGGGTAGGGCTGCAGCTGGTTGAGGGCGTTGTTCATCGATCGGGTCTCGTTAAATGCTCATTCGCGTGGGGTCGATACCGTTGACCTTCAGATGGTCGACGATCGACTCCTGCAGGCGGCTGCACAGCTGCGGGTCGGACAGCGGCTGGTTGCTCGCGTCGGTAATAAAGAACACGTCTTCGACGCGCTCGCCCAGGGTGGCAATCTTGGCGTTTTGCAGCGACAGGTCGAACTCCAGGAAGATCTTGCCGATGCGCGCCAGCAAGCCAGGGCGATCCGGCGCGCTGAGCTCCAGCACTGTCACCGGGCGCCCGGCGTCATTGCTGATGGTCACTTGCGGCTCGAAGGCGAAGTGCTTGAGCTGGCGCGGCACGCGGCGCTGGATGATGTTCGGGTAGTCGTCCGGATTGCGCAGGGCTTCAGTCAGACCATCGCGAATCTGTTGTATACGAGCAGGATTGTCGCCGATCGAGCCGCCATCGGTATCGAGCACAATGTAGGTGTCGAGGGTGAACTGGCTGCTCGAGGTGATGATGCGCGCGTCATGGATGTTGAGGTTGAGCTGGTCCATGGCGGCCACGGTCACGGCGAAGAAGTCATGCTGATCGGGCGCGTAGATGAAGATCTGCGTGCCGCCCTCGAACTCGCGCTGGGTGGTTTCCTTGATCAGCACCAGCGGCTCGGCGTGGGCCGGTTGCTGCAGGATCGCGTCGCTGTGCCAGGCCACGTCGCCAGCGGTGTGACGCAAGAAGTAGTCATCGCCCAACTGCGACCAGAGCTGCTCCACTTCGTCGGGATCGGTGCCGGCGCGCACGAGGATATCCAGAGCTGCGCTTTGCGTCTGGCGAATCTGTTCTTCGCGGTCCAGCGGGTTCTCCAGGCCGCGGCGCAGGGCGCGCTTGGTCTCGGTGTAGAGCTGACGCAGCAGGCTGGCCCGCCACGAGTTCCACAGGCTCGGGTTGGTGGCGTTGATGTCGGCCACGGTGAGCACATACAGATAGTCGAGGTGGACATCGTCGCCCACCAGGTTGGCAAAATCGTGGATCACCTGCGGGTCGGAGAGATCCTTGCGCTGCGCGGTGGTCGACATCACCAGGTGGTTCTGCACCAGCCAGACGATCAGGCGGCTGTCCCACGCCGGTAGTTGATGGCGCTGGCAGAACGCCTCGGCATCCACCGCACCAAGTTCGGAGTGATCACCGTTACGCCCCTTGCCGATGTCGTGATACAGCCCGGCCAGGTAGATCAGCTCGGGCTTGGGCAGTTTGCACATGATCTTGCTGGCTAACGGGAATTTCTCGGACACCTGGGTGTACTGCAGTTTGCGCAGATGCTTGATGAGATTGAGGGTGTGAGCGTCGACCGTATAGATATGAAACAGGTCGTGCTGCATCTGGCCGATGATATGGCCGAACTCGGGCAGGTAGCGGCCCAGAATGCCGTAACGGTTCATGCGACGCAGGTTGCGGTGGATGCCGATCTCGCACTTGAACAGCTCGATGAACAGGCTGGTGTTGCGGATATCGTGGCGGAAACTGTCATCGATCAGGTGGCGATGTTCGCGAATCAGGCGAATAGTGTCGGCCCGTACGCCCTTGATCTCAGGGGTCTGCGCCATCAGCACGAAAATTTCGAGCATGGCGAACGGGGTGCGCTTGAACACGTTGGCGTGGGTCGCCTCGATATAGCCGTCGTGCAACTGAAAGCGCGAGTTGATCGGCTGTACGGCGCAGCAATCGTCTTCGGCGAGGATCACTTCCTCGAAATGCTGGATGATCAGGTCGCTGAGCTCGGCGATGCTCATCACTACCCGGTAATACTGCTGCATGAAGCGCTCGATGGCCTTCTTCGCGTCGGTGTCCTTGAAGCCCAGCAGCTCGGCGATGTGGCGCTGATAGTCGAACAGCAGGCGATCTTCGGAGCGACCGGCAAGCATGTGCAGGGCGTAGCGAACCTTCCAGAGAAACTCCTGAGAGGCGGCCAGCAGGTTGTTCTCGCTTTCGACGAGAAAGCCTTCACCGGCCAGTGCGTGCAGGTTGAGCGTGCCGTACTGACGACGGGCCATCCAGAGGATAGTCTGGATATCGCGCAGGCCGCCTGGAGAGCCTTTGACGTTCGGCTCCAGGTTGTATTCGGTGTCGAAGTACTTGTGGTGGCGGGTCTTCTGCTCGGCACGCTTGGCCAGGAAAAAGTCCTTGCTGGGCCACATGTGGGCGGTGCTGGTGACCTCGATCATGCGCTTGCGCAGGCTTTCGGGGCCATCGATGGTGCGGCTTTCCATCAGGTTGGTGATGACGGTGAGGTCGGCCAGTGCCTCTTGGGCGCATTCGTTGACCGAGCGCACGCTCTGGCCGACTTCCAGGCCGATGTCCCAGAGCAGGGTGAGGAAGCGCTCGATGGAATCGCGGAAGACTTCCTGATCTTCGCTGTCGAGCAGGATCAGCAGGTCGATGTCGGAATAGGGGTGCAGTTCACCACGGCCATAGCCGCCGACGGCGAGCAGGGCGATGTCGGCCTCTTCGCTCCAGTCGAACTGCTGCCAGGCTTGTTGCAGGATGTTATCGACGAACCAGGCGCGGTCTTCGATCAGGCGACGAATGTCGCGACCGCTGCGAAAGCGCGCGTCGAGCACGTCGCGGGCCTGGCGGATGGCTTTCTTGAACGCTGCGATCGGGCTCGACTTGAGCGCGAGTTCGGCCTGGAACTGACCGCGATCGAACAACTCCGGATCCACCTGGGGCATCGAATGGCATTCCTCGAATATCAATGGCACCACGGGCCCCTGTGGGAGGGGGCGCTGCCAGCCAAGCTTTAGCTTTCAAAGGCTTCGCTGGTGCAGGCCGCTCCCATAGGGATGTCAGTAGGCTTGAACTGTGGGGTCAGGCCGAACGGGCGATGGTTTCATCGCTGCGCAGGGTCAGGATTTCGTAACCGGTCGCTGTCACCAGAATGGTGTGCTCCCACTGTGCCGACAGCTTGCGATCCTTGGTGATCGCCGTCCAGCCGTCGCCCAGCACCTTGGTATCGGCCTTGCCCTGGTTGATCATCGGTTCGATGGTGAAGATCATGCCTTCCAGTAGCTCCATGCCGGTGCCGGCCCGGCCGTAGTGCAGCACTTGCGGCTCCTCATGGAATACCTTGCCGATGCCGTGACCGCAAAATTCGCGCACCACTGAAAAACCATTTTTTTCCGCGTGCTTCTGGATCACTTCGCCGATGTCACCCAAGCGGCAGCCCGGCTTGACCAGCTCGATGGCCTTATACATGCATTCCTGAGTGATCTGCGACAGGCGCTCGGCCCACACGGGCACGGTGCCGACGTGGAACATCGCGCTGGTGTCGCCGTGGTAGCCGTCCTTGATCACAGTGACGTCGATGTTAAGCACATCGCCGTCCTTGAGCGGCTTTTCATTCGGGATGCCGTGGCACACCACGTGATTGATCGAGGTGCAGATCGACTTCGGAAAACCTTTATAGTTGAGCGGCGCGGGGATGGCCTTCTGCTCGTTGACTATATAGTCGTGGCAGAGGCGATCGAGCGCTTCGGTAGTCACGCCAGCTTTGACATGTGGGCGGATCATTTCCAGCACGTCGGCAGCCAGACGGCCGGCGATGCGCATTTTCTCGATGTCTTCAAACGATTTGATCGTGACAGTCATTACAGGCTCTCTCGGTGCGCGACGGCGCTTGTAAACTTGGGGCTAGAGGGCGATTCTACCAGAGGTCACGGCAATTCTCCCGTGACCGGCCGACGCCGCTCGTTCCACCCTCTATATAAGGAGGTAAACAGGCGCTCATTGTCGCGCGATTGCGCCAATGGTGCAAAAGCCTGCTCGGCATCGTTTTTCGGGTTTATCCGGATCCGATTGTATGGTATAAAGTGCGCCGCTTTCAGGGGTTGACCCTGTTCGCGAACAAACCCACACACGTGTCGACACGATGACCTGGGTGCCTCAGCTGATGCTGCGGGTTGGTCATTGGGATACGTGGAGGCCTAACCCGACTTATCAAGGAACTATCATGTCCCAAGTCAATATGCGCGATATGCTGAAGGCCGGTGTGCACTTCGGTCACCAAACCCGTTACTGGAATCCGAAAATGGGTAAGTACATTTTCGGCGCGCGTAACAAGATCCACATCATCAACCTTGAAAAAACCCTGCCAATGTTCAACGAAGCTCTGACTTTCGTTGAGCGCCTGGCCCAGGGCAAAAACAAGATCCTGTTCGTCGGCACCAAGCGTTCGGCTGGCAAGATCGTTGCTGAAGAAGCAGCACGTTGCGGTTCGCCGTACGTCGACCACCGCTGGTTGGGCGGCATGCTGACCAACTTCAAAACCATTCGTGCTTCCATCAAGCGTCTGCGTGACCTTGAAGTGCAAGCCGAAGACGGTACTTTCGCCAAGCTGACCAAGAAAGAAGCGCTGATGCGCACTCGCGATCTTGAGAAGCTCGATCGTTCCCTGGGTGGTATCAAGGACATGGGCGGTCTGCCAGACGCTCTGTTCGTAATCGACGTTGATCACGAGCGCATCGCGATCACCGAAGCCAACAAGCTGGGCATCCCGGTCATCGGCATCGTCGATACCAACAGCAGCCCTGAAGGCGTTGACTACATCATCCCTGGTAACGACGACGCCATTCGCGCCATCCAGCTGTACATGGGCGCAATGGCTGACGCTGTTGTCCGTGGCCGCAACCACGTCGCTGGCGGTACTGAAGAGTACGTCCAGGACGCTCCTGCTGCAGCGGTAGAAGGCTGAGTCGTTAACGCCAAGCGTTGACTCAGTACGCAAAAAGGGGGCTAGGCCCCCTTTTTGCCACCTCCAGAACGTACTGGCAGGTTGATTGCGCTGACACCGTTGCAAAACCGTCACGCCGCCGCTGGTACCGTTCGACGAATTGAGCGCCCGACTCATCGGGTGGAATGGTTGAAAACCTATCCAAAGAGGATTTTGAAATGGCAGAGATTACTGCAGCGTTGGTCAAAGAACTGCGCGAGCGCACCGGCGAAGGCATGATGGACTGCAAGAAGGCCCTGACCAAGGCCGGCGGCGACATCGAAAAAGCCATCGACGACATGCGTGCTTCGGGTGCCATCAAGGCTGCCAAGAAAGCTGGCAACGTTGCCGCTGAAGGCGCTATCGCTATCAAGGAAGACGGCAAGGCTGCCGTTATCCTCGAAGTCAACTCGCAGACCGACTTCCTGGCCCTGCAAGATGACTTCAAGAGCTTCGTCGCTGCCAGCGTCGAGAAAGCTTTCGCTGACAAACTGACTGACGTCGCTCCGCTGATCGCTGCTCAAGAAGCCGATCGTCTGGTGCTGGTCGGTAAAGTAGGCGAGAACGTCAATATCCGTCGCCTGACTCGCATCGAAGGCGACGTTGTGGGTGCCTACCTGCACGGCAACAAGATCGGCGTTGTGGTTGCTCTTAAAGGCGGCAACGTTGAACTGGCCAAGGACATCGCTATGCACGTAGCGGCCAGCAACCCTGAATTCCTGCTGCCATCGGAAGTTTCGGCTGAAGCCATCGAACGCGAAAAAGCCGTGTTCCTGAGCCTCAACGAAGAGAAAATCAAAGGCAAGCCTGATAACATCGTTGAAAACATGGTCAAAGGCCGTATCAGCAAGTTCCTCGCTGAGGCGTCCCTGGTCGAGCAGGCGTTCGTCAAGAACCCTGAAGTCAAGGTCGGCGAACTGGCCAAGAAAGCCGGTGCTGAAATCGTTTCCTTCACCTACTTCAAGGTAGGTGATGGTATCGAGAAGCCGGTCGACGACTTCGCTGCAGAAGTTGCGGCTCAAGTGGCTGCCAGCAAGCAGTAAGGCTTAGTTACATTTGTCGCCCCGAAGAGGCTGCCCGCTTACGCGCGCAGCCTCTTTTTCAAGGCGCGAAACAGTTTGGAACGGTTTTCCTGCCCGCAAGGCCGGGAGCCGATGGCGCTGAAATGGCGCCCAGCTAGAGTAGTTAGCGCTGGCCTGTCATGGGTCCGCAAAGAATTTTCACAATGCCGCAGGAGAAACTCGCAATGGCTCAGCAGGTGAGTGGTCGTCAACCTCGCTATAAACGCATCTTGCTCAAACTGAGCGGCGAGGCCCTGATGGGCTCGGAAGAGTTCGGCATCGATCCGAAAGTACTGGATCGCATGGCCCTGGAAGTAGGGCAGTTGGTAGGTATCGGTGTTCAGGTCGGTCTGGTGATCGGCGGCGGCAACCTGTTTCGTGGTGCGGCGCTCAGTGCGGCCGGCATGGATCGGGTCACGGGCGACCATATGGGCATGCTGGCCACGGTCATGAACGCCTTGGCCATGCGCGATGCGTTGGAGCGCTCGAACATTCCTGCCATCGTCATGTCCGCCATTACCATGGTCGGTGTGACCGATCACTACGACCGCCGCAAGGCTGACCGCCTGCTCAAGTCGGGCGATGTGGTGATCTTTGCTGCCGGTACCGGCAACCCTTTCTTCACCACCGACTCGGCCGCTTGCCTGCGGGCCATCGAAATCGGCGCCGATGTGGTGTTGAAAGCGACCAAGGTCGATGGTGTGTACACTGCCGATCCATTCAAGGATCCGCATGCTGAGAAATTTGACCGCCTGACGTACGATGAAGTACTGGATCGCAAGCTGGGCGTGATGGACCTGACGGCCATCTGCCTGTGCCGCGATCACAATATGCCGTTGCGGGTATTCAACATGAACAAGCCCGGCGCCTTGCTGAACATAGTAGTGGGCGGCGCTGAAGGAACTCTGATCGAGGAAGGCGACAAATGATCAACGAAATCAAGAAAGACGCGCAAGAGCGCATGCACAAGTCCCTGGAGTCTCTGAGCCATGCGTTTGGCCAGATTCGTACCGGCAAGGCTCACCCAAGCATTCTGGGCAGCGTAATGGTGCCGTACTACGGTACTGATACCTCCATTACCCAAGTGGCCAACATCACGGTCAAGGATGCGCGCACCCTGCAAGTGGTTGCCTTTGAGCGCAACATGCTCGGCGCCGTCGACAAGGCGATCCAGAGCGCCGGTCTGAACCTCAATCCGACCAACCTTGGCGAATTGCTGCTGATCTCCATGCCAGCCCTGACCGAAGAGACCCGCAAGGGCTTCACCAAGCAGGCACGCAGCGCTGCTGAAGATGCGCGTGTTGCCGTGCGCAATATTCGTCGTGATGCCTTGGGTGACCTGAAGAAACTGGTCAAGGACAAGGAAATCAGCGAAGACGAAGAACGTCGTGCCGTTGCCGATATCGACAAGCTGACCAAAGACTCCGAGGCCCAGATCACCAAGGCCACGGAAGATAAAGAAAAGGACCTGATGGCCGTATAAGGGGTCAGGACGCCTTCATGGAAAAGACCAAGCAGGCTGTGCCGCTATCCTCGGTACCGCGACACGTCGCGATTATCATGGATGGTAATAACCGTTGGGCGAAAAAACGCCTGCTGCCCGGTGTCGCCGGGCACAAGGCAGGCGTGGACGCCGTCCGCGCGGTGATCGAAGTGTGTGCCGAGGCCAAGGTCGAGGTGCTGACCCTGTTCGCGTTCTCCAGTGAGAATTGGCAGCGCCCGGCCGAAGAGGTCGGGGCCTTGATGGAGCTGTTTTTCACCGCCCTGCGTCGTGAGGCGCGGCGGTTGAACGACAACCGTATCAGCTTGCGCATCATTGGCGATCGCTCGCGGTTCCATCCGGAACTGCAGGCCGCCATGCGCGAGGCCGAGGCGCAGACGGCGGGGGAGGGGCGTTTCATCCTGCAGATCGCTGCCAATTACGGTGGTCAGTGGGATATCGCTCAGGCTGCTCAGCGGCTGGCGCGTGAAGTTCAGGGTGGTCATCTGCAGCCTGAGGACATCACCCCGCAACTGTTGCAGACCTGCCTGGCGACGGGCGATCTGCCGTTGCCGGACCTGTGCATTCGCACCGGTGGCGAGCATCGCATCAGTAACTTTCTGTTGTGGCAGCTGGCATACGCCGAGCTGTATTTCTCCGACCTGTTCTGGCCGGACTTCAAACACGAGGCCATGCGCACTGCGTTGGCCGATTTCGCTTCTCGTCAGCGTCGTTTCGGTAGAACGGGCGATCAGGTCGAGGCTGGGGCCCGGGTTTAATGCTTAAACAACGAATCATCACTGCCTTGATTCTGCTGCCGATCGCCTTGTGCGGTTTTTTCCTGCTCGACGGCGGGAAATTCTCACTGTTCATCGGCGTAGTGGTCACTCTGGGTGCATGGGAGTGGGCTCGCCTCGCCGGTTTCGAAGGGCAGGGCGCTCGCTGCGTTTTCGCTGCGGTAGTCGCCGTCCTGTTGACGATCCTGCATCACGCGCCGGTACTGGCGCCCTGGGTGCTGGCGGCAGCGGTGGCATGGTGGGCGCTGGCCACGCGGCTGGTGCTGACCTATCCGACTTCCGCCGAGCACTGGAAGGGTAGCGTGCGCCGCCTGGTGATCGGGTTGTTGGTGCTGCTGCCTGCTTGGCAGGGGCTGGTTTATATCAAGGCGCTGCCGCTTGGCAACTGGTTGATTCTGGCGGTCATGGTGCTGGTCTGGGGCGCCGATGTGGGCGCCTATTTCACAGGGCGTGCCTTCGGCAAGCGCAAGCTTGCCCCTCAGGTCAGCCCTGGCAAAAGTTGGGAAGGCGTGTATGGCGGCCTGGCCGTGTGCCTGCTGGTGACCCTGGTGGTCGGCCTGACTTACCATTTCACCGCTCGCCAGTTGCTCGGGGCGCTGGTGGCGGCGGCCATCGTGGTGTTCATTTCAGTGGTCGGCGATCTGACCGAAAGCATGTTCAAGCGTCGCGCCGGCATCAAGGACAGCAGTAATCTGCTGCCGGGTCACGGCGGCGTGCTGGATCGCATCGACAGCCTTACCGCCGCCATTCCGGTGTTCGCGGTACTGTTGTGGATTGCCGGTTGGGGCATCCAGTGAGCCAGCCACAACTGATTACAGTACTGGGTGCCACCGGGTCTATCGGTCTGAGTACCCTGGACGTCATTGCTCGACACCCGCAGCGTTACCAAGTGTTCGCCTTGAGTGGTTACTCGCGCCTGGCGCAGCTGTTGGCATTGTGCCTGCGTCATGCGCCACGCTTTGCCGTGGTGCCTGACGAAAACGCTGCGGTCACGCTGCGTGAGGGCTTGCGGACGGCAGGGTCGAGTACTGAGGTGCTGGTCGGCGAGCAGGCGCTGTGCGATGTGTCCGAGGCCGGTGAGGTCGATGCGGTAATGGCCGCGATCGTCGGTGCAGCAGGGTTGCGCCCGACCCTGGCCGCGGTCAAGGCGGGCAAGAAGGTGCTGTTGGCCAACAAGGAGGCCCTGGTCATGTCCGGGGCCTTGTTCATGCAGGCGGTCCGCACGAGCGGTGCGGTGCTGCTGCCTATCGATAGCGAACACAATGCAATCTTCCAGTGTTTGCCGTCGCATTACGGGCAGGGGCTGGCAAGCGTGGGTGTGCGGCGTATCCTGCTGACGGCCTCGGGCGGGCCGTTTCGCTGCACGCCGCTGCCGGAGTTGCAGCAGGTCACTCCCGACCAGGCTTGCGCGCACCCTAACTGGTCGATGGGGCGCAAGATTTCCGTTGATTCCGCCAGCATGATGAACAAAGGCCTCGAATTGATCGAGGCCTGCTGGTTGTTCGATGCGCGTCCGGAGCAGGTCGAGGTCGTGGTGCACCCGCAAAGCGTCATTCACTCGCTGGTCGACTATGTCGATGGCTCGGTCCTGGCGCAATTGGGCAACCCCGACATGCGCACGCCGATCGCCAATGCCTTGGCCTGGCCCGAGCGGATCGATTCGGGTGTGGCGCCGCTGGATTTGTTCGCTATCGCCCGGCTGGATTTCGAAGCGCCCGACGAAGTGCGTTTCCCGTGCCTGCGTCTGGCCCGTGAAGCGGCCCAGGCGGGTCAAAGCGCGCCGGCTCTGCTCAATGCCGCCAACGAGGTCGCCGTCGAGGCCTTTCTGCAGGGGCGCCTGCGCTACCCGCAGATAGCAAGCATGATCGAGGCCGTTCTGCAGCAGCAGCCGGTCGTCGCGCTGGATGATCTTGAGGCAGTATTCGAGGCCGATGGCAAAGCGCGTGAGCTGGCAGGTCAGTGGCTGGCACGTCATGGCCGTTGACGTTTCGATGACAATTTTAGTGATAGAGTGCCGGCCGGAATGCGGCTCTCCATTGCGGTGCGCGACTGACGGGAGACTCCTATGAGTGCGCTCTACATGATTGTTGGCACGCTGGTGGCGCTGGGCGTGCTGGTGACGTTTCACGAATTCGGCCATTTCTGGGTGGCCCGCCGCTGCGGCGTCAAGGTCCTGCGGTTTTCCGTAGGCTTCGGCATGCCGTTGCTGCGCTGGAGTGACAAGCAAGGCACTGAATACGTAGTGGCTGCCATTCCGCTGGGCGGCTACGTGAAGATGCTCGACGAGCGCGAGGGCGAGGTGCCCGCGCATCTGGTCGAGCAGTCGTTCAATCGCAAGAAGGTCGGTCAGCGCATCGCCATCGTTGCGGCTGGGCCGATCGCCAATTTCCTGTTGGCTCTGGTGTTCTTCTGGATTCTGGCGATGGTCGGCAGTCAGCAGGTGCGACCGGTCATCGGTAGCGTCGAGCCGGGCAGCATGGCGGCGCAGGCGGGCTTGAGCGCGGGCCAGGAAATTGTCGCAGTCGATGGCGAGGCGGTGCGCGGCTGGGCCGGGGTCAATCTCGAGCTGGTCAGGCGTCTGGGCGAGACCGGCTCGCTGCAGATCGGCGTACAGGACGAAGGCGCTTCGAATGCCGTCAGCCATACCGTCAAGCTCGACGGTTGGCTCAAAGGCTCCGATGAGCCCGATCCGATCAAGTCCCTGGGTATTCAGCCCTGGCGCCCGGTGGTCGAACCGGTGCTGGCGGAGATCGATCCAGAAGGGCCTGGCGCCGCCGCTGGTCTGAAGAGCGGGGATCGGTTGCTGACCCTTGATGGTGCAGCCATTACCGATTGGCAGTCGCTGGTGGATGCCGTTCGTCAGCGCCCGGATGCCAAGGTCGTGTTGCAGGTGCAGCGTGATGGCACCCAAATCGATGTGCCGGTGACCTTGGCGCATCGCGGTGAAGGCAAGGCCCTGGCGGGTTACCTCGGGGCGGGCGTCAAGGGCGGCGAATGGCCGCCAGGCATGCTGCGCGAGGTTCGTTACGGGCCGCTGGACGCGGTGGTCGAAGGCGCTCGACGGACCTGGACCATGAGTGTCCTGACCCTTGATTCACTGAAGAAAATGTTGTTCGGCGAGCTCTCGGTAAAAAACTTGAGTGGACCGATAACCATTGCTAAAGTGGCGGGCGCTTCAGCCCAGTCAGGCATGGGGGATTTCTTGAATTTCCTCGCCTACCTGAGCATTAGCCTGGGAGTTCTTAATTTGCTGCCCATCCCGGTACTGGATGGGGGGCATTTGCTGTTCTACCTGATCGAGTGGGTGCGTGGTCGCCCAGTCTCGGATCGGGTACAAGGTTGGGGGATCCAAATCGGTATCAGTTTGGTAGTCGGGGTGATGTTACTGGCCCTGATCAACGATTTGGGTCGACTGTAAAGCTTAGCTCAATTGCGAACCTGCCGCATAAGCGGCAGTTTGTTTATTGCCAGTTGGAATAAGAAAGGACTTCATGAAACGTCTGCTGCTAACTGCGGTTCTGTCCGTATTGATGATCGCCGAAGTTCACGCTGAGTCCTTCACCATCTCCGATATCCGTGTCAACGGCCTCCAGCGGGTATCCGCCGGTAGCGTGTTTGGCGCCTTGCCCCTGAACGTGGGCGAGACTGCGGATGATCGGCGTCTTGTGGAATCCACTCGTGCATTGTTCAAAACTGGATTCTTCCAGGACATCCAACTGGGGCGCGACGGTAACGTCCTGGTCATCAATGTCGTCGAGCGGCCATCGGTCGCGAGTATCGACATCGACGGCAACAAGGCCATCTCGACTGAAGACCTGATGAAAGGTCTCAAGCAGTCCGGCCTTGCCGAGGGTGAGATCTTCCAGCGCGCCACCCTTGAGGGTGTGCGTAACGAACTGCAGCGCCAATACGTCGCGCAGGGCCGCTATTCGGCTACGGTCGATACCGAGGTCGTGCCGGAGCCGCGTAACCGTGTGGGTCTGAAAATCAAGATCAACGAAGGTGCCGTAGCCGCCATTCAGCATATCAACGTGGTGGGCAACACGGTCTTCTCCGAAGAAGACCTGACCGACCTGTTCGAACTGAAGACTACCAACTGGCTGTCGTTCTTCAAGAACGACGACAAGTACGCTCGCGAAAAGCTGTCCGGTGACCTCGAGCGCCTGCGCTCGTACTACCTGGATCGCGGCTATATCAACATGGATATCGCCTCGACCCAGGTCTCGATCACGCCGGACAAGAAGCACGTCTACATCACGGTCAACGTCACCGAAGGCGAGAAGTACACCGTCGGCGACGTCAAGCTCAATGGCGACCTGAAAGTACCTGAAGACCAGGTCCAGGCACTGTTGCTGGTCAAGAAAGGCCAGGTGTTCTCGCGCAAGGTCATGACCAACACCTCCGAGTTGATCACGCGCCGCCTGGGTAACGATGGCTATACCTTCGCCAACGTCAACGGCGTGCCGGTGCCACATGCCGATACCAAGACCGTCGATATCACTTTTGCCGTGGATCCTGGCAAGCGTGCCTACGTCAACCGCATCAACTATCGTGGCAACACCAAGTCCGATGACCAGGTGCTGCGTCGCGAGATGCGGCAGATGGAAGGTGGCTGGGCTTCGACCTACCTGATCGACCAGTCGAAGACGCGCCTCGAGCGTTTGGGCTTCTTCAAGGAAGTGAAGGTCGAGACGCCGCCGGTGCCGGGCACCGACGACCAGGTCGACGTCAACTATGACGTGGAAGAACAAGCCTCCGGTTCGATCACCGCCAGCGTCGGTTTTGCCCAGAGCGCCGGTCTGATCCTGGGTGGTTCGATCAGCCAGAACAACTTCCTGGGTACGGGTAACAAAGTTTCCATCGGCCTGACTCGCAGTGAATACCAGAGCCGTTACAACTTCAGCTACGTCAATCCGTACTTCACTCCGGATGGCGTGAGCCTGGGTTACAACGTGTTCTACCGCACCACCAACTACAAAGACCTCGATGTCGATATCGCCAGCTACTCGGTCGACAGCCTGGGCGGCGGTGTGAGCTTCGGTTACCCGATCAGTGAAACCTCGCGGTTGAACTTCGGCCTGACGGCTCAGCAGGACAAGATCAAGACCGGTACCTATACCGTTGACCAGATCTTCGACTTCATCGACAAGGAAGGCGACAGCTTCCTGAACTACAAGGCTTCGGTTGGCTGGTCGTCCTCGACCCTGAACAAAGGCACCTTGCCGACTCGTGGTGCGTCGCAAAGCCTGACCGGTGAAGTGACCATTCCGGGTAGCGACCTGTCGTTCTACAAGATCGACTACCGTGGCCAGTTGTTCGCGCCGATCACCGATAACTACACCGCACGCTTCCACAGCGAACTGGGGTATGGCGGTGGTTATGGTTCGACCAGCGGTCTGCCGTTCTACGAGAACTACTATGCCGGTGGTTTCAACTCGGTTCGTGGTTTCAAGGACAGCACTCTTGGCCCTCGTAGTACGCCTAGTAATGGGACTCGCCCCGGCACTACGGCGGATCCGGACCAAGACCCGCTCGCCTTCGGGGGTAACGTCCAGATCACCGGCGGCGCCGAGATTCTGTTCCCGCTGCCATTCGTCAAGGACCAGCGCTCGCTGCGTACCTCGGTGTTCGTCGATGCCGGTAACGTGTTCAACACCAACTGCGATGCCAACTCCAAGGATTGCTCGGGTGTGGACTTCTCCAACATCGCCGTTTCGACCGGTGTGGGCGTGACCTGGGTCACCGCGCTGGGGCCGTTGAGCTTCGCGCTGGCGATGCCGGTCAAGAAACCGACCAATGCCGAAACCCAGATTTTCCAATTCTCCCTGGGCCAGACCTTCTAAGGTCTGCTCCACGGGGCAACAACCCGAATTCTGCAGGAGTTCATTGTGCGTAAGTTGACTCAACTAGTAGTACTGGCCGCCACTCTGGCTGCTTCTCTGGGGGCCACTCCGGCATTTGCCGACATGAAGATCGCCGTTCTGAACTATCAGATGGCGCTGCTGGAATCGGACGCTGCCAAGAAATACGCCGTGGATGCCGAGAAAAAATTCGGCCCGCAACTGACCAAGCTCAAGGCTCTGGAAAGCAGCGCCAAAGGCATCCAGGACAAACTGGTGAGCGGTGGCGACAAGATGGCCCAGGCTGATCGCGACAAGCTGGAGCTGGACTTCAAGCAAAAGGCCCGGGACTTCCAGTTCCAGTCCAAGGAGCTCAACGAAGCCAAGGCTGCCGCTGACCGCGACATGCTGCAACAACTCAAGCCCAAGCTGGATGGCGCCGTGGAAGCGGTCATCAAGCAAGGTGCCTTCGACCTGGTTCTCGAGCGTGGCGCTGTGATCGATGTCAAACCGCAATACGACATCACTCGCCAGGTGATCGAGCGCATGAATCAGTCGCGCTGATCATGACCGCCAACGTCACGCTCGGCGAGTTGGCCGAGATCCTGGGTGCCACGTTACGTGGTACCGCGGATAGAAAAATCACTGGGCTGGCCACTCTTCAGGAGGCCGGCCCAGCTCAGTTGAGCTTCCTGGCAAATCCCCAGTACCGCAAGTACCTGGCCGATACCCAGGCGGGCGCCGTACTGCTCAAGGCGGCGGATGCTGAAGCCTATGCCGGAGATGCCCTGCTGGTGCCGGATCCTTATCTGGCCTACGCGCGTATCTCGCATCTGTTCGATCCCAAGCCCAAGGCAGTGCCCGGTGTGCATCCGACGGCCGTAGTGTCCGACGATGCGATCGTCGACGCCACCGCCAGCGTTGGGCCTGGTGCCGTTATCGAAAGCGGCGCGATCATCGGCGCTGGCGTGACCATTGGTGCCCAATGCTTCATCGGTGCGCGCAGTGTGATTGGCGCTGGCGGTTGGCTGGCGCCGCGGGTGACCTTGTACCACGATGTACGCATCGGTCAACGCGTGGTGATCCAGTCGGGTGCAGTGCTCGGTGGCGAGGGCTTCGGCTTTGCCAACGAGAAAGGCGTGTGGCAGAAGATCGCCCAGATTGGTGGCGTTATCGTCGGCGATGATTGCGAGATCGGCGTCAATACCGCCATCGATCGCGGTGCGCTGGGGCCTACCGTGCTCGGCAATGGCGTCAAGCTCGACAACCAGATCATGATTGCCCACAACGTCCAGATCGGTGACCACACCGCGATGGCCGCCTGTGTCGGGATTTCCGGCAGCGCCAAGATCGGCAAGCACTGCATGCTGGCCGGTGGTGTGGGACTGGTAGGCCATATCGAAATCTGCGACAACGTTTTCGTGACTGGCATGACCATGGTGACTCGCTCGATCACCGAGCCTGGGTCCTATTCGTCAGGTACGGCCATGCAACCCGCCGCCGAATGGCGCAAGAGTGCTGCGCGTATTCGCCAGCTCGATGACATGTATCGCCGCCTGCAGCAGGTAGAAAAGCAGGTCCAGGCCGTGACCCAGGCCGACAAAGGATCATCAGAAGGCTGATACCATTTCCATATCAAGTGTGCACTGCCGTTAGAATGCCTCCTTGATTTGCAAGAGGAGTGCTGCGCACGCGCCGCGCGCTCCCTATCTTTTATACAGGCTTCCCCCCGAAATGATGGACATCAACGAGATTCGCGAATACCTGCCGCACCGCTATCCTTTCCTGTTGGTGGATCGCGTGGTAGAGCTTGATACCGAGGCGCAGCGTATTCGTGCCTACAAGAATGTCAGCATCAACGAGCCATTCTTCAACGGTCACTTCCCCGCGCACCCGATCATGCCAGGCGTGCTGATCATCGAGGCGATGGCGCAGGCGGCTGGCATCCTGGGTTTCAAGATGCTCGACGTCAAACCTGCGGACGGCACCTTGTATTACTTCGTCGGCTCCGACAAGCTGCGCTTTCGCCAACCGGTGCTGCCGGGTGACCAGTTGATCCTGGAAGCCAAGTTCCTCAGCTGCAAGCGTCAGATCTGGAAGTTCGAATGCTCGGCTTCCGTGGATGGCAAGCCGGTGTGCTCCGCTGAAATCATCTGCGCGGAACGTAAACTATGAGTTTGATTGACCCTCGTGCCATCATCGACCCATCTGCCAGATTGGCGGACGGTGTCGAGGTCGGTCCATGGTCGATCGTCGGTGCAGGTGTGGAAATCGGCGAGGGGACCATCATCGGCCCTCACGTGATACTCAAGGGGCCGACCCGCATCGGCAAGCATAACCGCATCTACCAGTTTTCCTCGGTAGGCGAAGACACCCCGGATCTCAAGTACAAGGGTGAAGAAACGCGCCTGGTCATCGGCGACCACAACGTGATTCGCGAAGGTGTGACCATCCACCGGGGCACCGTGCAGGATCGTCACGAAACCACGCTGGGCGACCATAACCTCGTCATGGCCTATGCCCATATCGGCCACGACAGCGTGATCGGCAACCACTGCATTCTGGTCAATAACACCGCGCTGGCCGGCCACGTGCACGTCGATGACTGGGCGATCCTCTCCGGATTCACTCTGGTGCATCAGTTCTGCCATATCGGCGCGCACAGTTTTTCCGGCATGGGCACCGCCATCGGCAAGGATGTTCCGGCATTCGTCACGGTGTTCGGCAACCCGGCCGAGGCGCGCAGCATGAATTTCGAAGGCATGCGCCGTCGCGGTTTCAGCAACGAAGCGATCCAGGCGCTGCGCCGCGCGTACAAGGTGGTCTATCGCCAGGGCCTGACCGTCGACAAGGCGATCGCCGAACTGGCCGAGCCTGCCGCCGAGCACCCTGAAGTCGCCTTGTTCCTGAAGTCCATCGAAGGCTCTTCGCGGGGCATTACCCGCTGATGTCACTCCCACAGGTATTGACCGTAGCGTTGGTGGCCGGAGAGGCCAGCGGCGATATTCTCGGTGCTGGTCTGATGCGCGCGCTCACGGCGCGCCATCCCGGCATTCGCTTCATTGGCGTGGGTGGTCCGCTGATGGAAGCCGAGGGTATGCAATCGTCTTTCCCCATGGAGCGCCTGTCGGTCATGGGCCTGGTCGAAGTCCTGGGGCGTTTGCGCGAACTGCTGCGCCGCCGCAAAGAGCTGATCGCTGCCCTGATCGAGCAGCGCCCGGATGTGTTCATCGGCATTGATGCGCCTGATTTTACCCTCAACATCGAACTCAAACTCCGTCAGGCCGGGATCAAGACCGTTCACTATGTGAGCCCGTCGGTCTGGGCCTGGCGGCAAAAACGCGTGCTCAAGATTCGTGAAGGTTGCGACTTGATGCTGACGTTGCTGCCCTTCGAGGCAAGATTCTACGAAGAGCAGGGCGTGCCAGTGAAGTTCGTCGGCCATCCGCTGGCCGACACCGTGCCGCTGGAAGTCGACCGCCAGGCTGCGCGTGCGCAACTGGGGTTGGCTGCGGATGTGCCGGTGGTGGCGTTGATGCCCGGCAGCCGTGGTGGTGAGGTGGGGCGTCTGGGCGAGTTGTTCCTCGATGCCGCCCAACGTCTGCTGAGCCAGCGGCCTGATCTGCGTTTTGTGATTCCGTGCGCGAGCCCGCCACGGCGCGCGCAGCTCGAGGCGATGCTGGACGGGCGACAGTTGCCGGTGACACTGCTCGATGGTCAGTCCCATACCGCTCTGGCCGCCTGCGACGCGGTACTGATCGCTTCCGGCACCGCGACCCTGGAGGCCTTGCTGTACAAGCGACCGATGGTGGTGGCCTACCGGCTGTCGACGGTGACGTTCTGGATCCTCAAACGCATGGTCAAGAGCCCTTACGTGTCGCTGCCCAACCTGCTGGCCCAGCGCCTGTTGGTGCCGGAGTTGTTGCAGGACGCCGCCACCGCCGAGGCGCTGGCCGATACCTTGCTGCCGTTGATCGATGGCGGCACCGAACAGACCCAAGGCTTCGATGCCATCCACCGCACCTTGCGCCTGGATGCCTCGAACCAGGCCGCCGAGGCGGTGCTGGCCTTGCTCGACCCGGCGCGAGCGTCGTTACCAAGGAGTGTCTGAAAGCATGAGCAGGCAATTGCAGATAGGCCTGGATTACGACCTGGTCGAAGAGCTGGTCGCCGGGGTCGATGAAGTCGGTCGCGGTCCCTTGTGTGGCGCGGTGGTCACGGCAGCGGTGATTCTCGATCCGCGCCGGCCGATCCTGGGCCTTAACGATTCCAAGAAACTCACTGAAGCGCGTCGCGAGCTGCTCTACGAAGAAATCTGCGAAAAGGCCGTGGCCTGGTGTATTGCGCGGGCCGAAGTCGACGAGATCGACCGTCTGAACATCCTCCATGCCACCATGCTGGCGATGCAGCGCGCCGTCGAGGGGCTGAGCGTGACGCCGCGGCTGGCGCTGATCGATGGCAATCGTTGCCCGCAGTTGAACGTGCCTTCGGCGCCGGTGATCAAGGGCGATTCCAAGGTGCCAGCGATTGCTGCGGCGTCGATCCTGGCGAAAGTCAGCCGTGATCGTGAAATGAGCGCTTTCGAGCTGATCTACCCCGGGTACGGCATCGGTGGGCACAAGGGCTATCCGACGCCCGTGCACCTTGAAGCGCTGGCGCGGCTGGGCCCGACGCCGATTCATCGGCGCTCCTTCGCCCCGGTGCGCGCGGCCTTGGAAGCACGCCCTTATCTGGATACAGATCTGGCGTAACATACGCTCTGCTGATGTTTGTGCCGGACCCCGGTACAATCTCCCCTCCAAACATCTCTACCCTGTGGGAGCGGGCTCTGCCCGCCAAGCTCTACGGCCGGCCTGGCAGCTCATGGCTGAGGTCATTCGCGGGCACGGCCGGTTCCCACAGGGGCTGATTCGGCTTCATATAGGATCAACATGTCGGTTTCCTTCGTACATCTACGCCTGCACACCGAATACTCGCTGGTCGATGGCCTGGTGCGGATCAAGCCGCTGGTCAAAGCCCTGGCCGGGATGAACATGCCCGCCGTGGCGGTCACCGACCAGAACAACATGTGCTCGCTGGTCAAGTTCTACAAAAACGCCATGGGCGCCGGCATCAAGCCGATCTGCGGTGCCGACCTGTGGATGGCCGGACGTGACGCCGATGCGGCCTTGAGCCGCATCAGCCTGTTGGCGATGAACGCCAAGGGCTACCGCAATATCACCGAACTGATTTCCCGCGGTTTCATCGACGGCCAGCGCAATGGTCAGGTGATCATCGAGCGCGAGTGGGTCGCCGAAGCCAGCGAAGGGGTGATCGCCCTGTCCGCGGCCCGCGAAGGTGAAATCGGCCTGGCCCTGCTAGGCGGTAACCCTGGCGATGCCGAGCACCTGCTGCGCGAGTGGATGGCGGTGTTCCCGGATCGCTTCTATGTCGAGGTCCAGCGCACCAACCGCACCAACGACGAAGAATACCTGCACGCCGCCGTCGCCCTGGCCGATCGCCTGGGCGCGCCGCTGGTAGCCACCAACGACGTGCGCTTCATCAAGCAGGAAGACTACGAAGCCCACGAAACGCGCGTTTGCATCGGCGAAGGCCGGGCGCTGGACGACCCGCGCCGCTCGAAGAATTACAGCGATCAGCAGTACCTCAAGAGCCCGGCAGAAATGGCCGAGTTGTTCAGCGACTTGCCCGAGGCGCTCGAGAATACCGTCGAGATCGCCAAACGCTGCAACATCGACGTCAAGCTGGGCAAGCACTTCCTGCCGGATTATCCAATCCCCGATGGCATGACCATCGACGAGTATTTCCGCAAGGTCTCGTTCGACGGCCTGGAAGAGCGCCTGGCGGTTCTGCTGCCCAAGGACACCACCGAGGATTACGACGCCAAGCGCCAGGTCTATGTCGATCGCTTGAATTTCGAACTGGACATCATCATTCAGATGGGCTTCCCCGGTTACTTCCTGATCGTCATGGACTTCATCCAGTGGGCCAAGAGCAACGGCGTGCCGGTCGGGCCTGGGCGTGGGTCGGGTGCTGGCTCGCTGGTCGCCTATGTGCAGAAGATCACCGACCTCGACCCGCTGGAATACGACCTGCTGTTCGAACGGTTCCTCAACCCGGAACGGGTCTCCATGCCCGACTTCGACGTCGACTTCTGCATGGACGGTCGTGACCGAGTCATCGAGTATGTGGCCGATAAATACGGGCGCAACGCGGTCAGTCAGATCATCACCTTCGGCTCCATGGCGGCCAAGGCGGTGGTGCGTGACGTGGCGCGGGTGCAGGGCAAGTCCTACGGCCTGGCCGATCGCCTGTCGAAGATGATCCCGTTCGAAGTGGGCATGACTCTGGAGAAGGCCTACGAGCAGGAAGAAATCCTGCGTGACTTCCTCAAGACCGACGAAGAGGCCGGCGAAATCTGGTCCATGGCCCTCAAGCTCGAGGGTATCGTGCGTAACGTCGGCAAACACGCCGGCGGCGTGGTCATCGCCCCCACCAAGCTCACCGACTTCTCGCCGATCTACTGCGACGAAGAAGGCAGCGGCCTGGTAACCCAGTTCGACAAAGACGACGTCGAGGCGGCCGGCCTGGTGAAGTTCGACTTCCTTGGCCTGCGCACGCTTACCATCATCGACTGGGCGCTCAAAACCATCAACCGCGAACGGGCCAAGGTCGACGAGCCGCCGCTGGACATCGCCTTCATTCCGCTTGATGACAAGCCGACCTACACGCTGCTCCAGAAGGCCGAAACCACTGCGGTGTTCCAGCTCGAGTCGCGGGGCATGAAGGAGCTGATCAAGAAGCTCAAGCCCGACTGCCTCGAAGACCTTATCGCACTGGTTGCGCTGTTCCGCCCGGGCCCGCTGCAATCGGGCATGGTGGACGACTTCATCAACCGCAAGCACGGCCGTGCCGAGCTGGCGTACCCGCACTCCGATTACCAGTACGAGGGTCTTAAGCCCGTGCTGGCGCCGACCTACGGCATCATCCTGTATCAGGAACAGGTGATGCAGATCGCCCAGGTCATGGCCGGTTACACCCTCGGTGGCGCTGACATGCTGCGCCGCGCCATGGGTAAAAAGAAACCCGAGGAAATGGCCAAGCAGCGCGGTGGCTTCATCGAGGGCTGTGCGAACAACAATATCGATCCGGATCTGGCAGGTAACATCTTCGACCTGGTAGAAAAATTCGCCGGTTACGGTTTCAACAAGTCTCACTCCGCAGCCTATGGCCTGGTCTCCTATCAGACCGCCTGGCTGAAAACCCACTACCCGGCGCCTTTCATGGCAGCGGTGTTGTCGGCGGACATGCACAACACCGACAAGGTCGTGACCTTGATCGAAGAAGTGCGCACCATGAAGCTGCGCCTCGACGCACCGGACGTGAACACCTCGGAGTTCAAGTTCACGGTGAACGACGACGGCCGCATCGTCTATGGTCTGGGCGCCATCAAGGGCGTGGGGGAGGGGCCGGTGGAGGCCATCGTCGAATCCCGTCAGAGCGGGCCGTTCAAGGACCTGTTCGACTTCTGTGAGCGGGTCGACCTCAAGCGCATCAACAAGCGTACCCTCGATGGCCTGATTCGCAGCGGTGCGCTGGATCGTCTGGGGCCGTTCTTTCATGACGAGCCCAAGGCCTACCAGGCCACTATCGATCAGAACCGCGCGGTGTTGCTGGCCTCGTTGGAAGAAGCCATCAAGGCGGCCGAACAGACGGCGCGCACGCTGGACAGTGGCCATATCGACCTGTTCGGTGGCTTGTTCGTCGAGGCGGATGCCGATGTCTATGCCCCCCATCGCAAGGCGCGCCCGCTAACGCTCAAGGAACGCCTGAAGGGGGAGAAGGACACCCTGGGGTTGTACCTCACCGGTCACCCGATCGACGAATACGAAGGCGAGATCCGCCGTTTCGCTCGCCAGCGCATCATCGACCTCAAGCCTTCTCGCGAAAGCCAGACGGTGGCGGGCATGGTCATCGCGCTGCGGGTGATGAAGAACAAGAAGGGCGACAAGATGGGCTTCATCACCCTCGACGATCGCTCGGCGCGGATCGAGGCGTCGCTGTTCGCCGATGCCTATATCACCGCGCAGAATCTGCTGCAGACCGACGCAGTGGTGGTGGTCGAAGGCGAGGTCAGCAACGATGACTTCTCCGGCGGCCTGCGCTTGCGGGTCAAGCGCGTGATGACCATGGAAGATGCCCGCACGCAGCTGGCCGAGAGTCTGCGGTTGAAGGTCAACGTCGAGGCACTCAAGGGCGATCGGATGAGCTGGCTGGGCGAGTTGCTCAGGCGCCATCGCGGCGCCTGCCCGGTGACCATGGACTACACCGGCCAGGATGCCAAGGCCATGCTGCAGTTCGGCGAAGCCTGGCGAATCGACCCGGCCGACAGCTTGATTCAAGCACTGCGTGACCAGTTCGGGCGTGAGAACGTCTTTTTGCAATACCGTTGATTCAGAGCCCGCCGGTGGCGTTTCGAAACGCGCGCCGCCAGCGAGGCATGGCTCGACCTGATTTTTAAACTCGACCTGAATGCGCCAATTCCGTAAGGTATGGCGCCAAACGGATCAACCGGCCGGCCGCCTGGCCGTCGACCCAAGACGGAAGACTATGAACCCGAATTTTCTTGATTTCGAACAGCCGATTGCCGACCTGCAGGCCAAGATCGAAGAATTGCGCCTGGTCGGTAACGATAACTCTCTGAATATCGGCGATGAGATCTCGCGTCTGCAGGACAAGAGCAGCACGTTGACCGAGAGCATTTTCGGCAATCTGACCAGCTGGCAGATTGCCCGCCTGGCGCGTCATCCACGCCGCCCGTACACCCTGGACTACATCCAGCACATCTTCACCGAGTTCGACGAACTGCACGGCGATCGGCACTTTTCCGATGACGCCGCTATCGTCGGTGGCATCGCCCGCCTGGACGAGCAGCCGGTGATGATCATTGGTCATCAAAAAGGCCGTGAAGTACGCGAGAAGGTGCGTCGCAACTTCGGCATGCCGCGCCCTGAAGGCTACCGCAAGGCCTGCCGTCTGATGGAAATGGCCGAGCGCTTCAAGATGCCGATCCTGACGTTCATCGACACCCCCGGCGCTTATCCGGGCATCGACGCCGAAGAACGCAACCAGAGCGAAGCGATCGCCTGGAACCTGCGCGTCATGGCACGATTGAAAACCCCGATCATCGCTACCGTTATCGGTGAAGGCGGTTCGGGCGGTGCGTTGGCCATTGGTGTCTGCGATCAGCTGAACATGCTGCAGTACTCCACCTACGCGGTGATTTCGCCGGAAGGCTGTGCCTCGATCCTGTGGAAGACCGCCGAAAAGGCGCCGGACGCTGCCGAGGCCATGGGCATCACGGCCGAGCGCTTGAAGGGCCTGGGCATCGTCGACAAGGTCATCAACGAGCCGTTGGGCGGCGCTCATCGCGATCCGGCCAAGGCAGCGGCCAACATCCGCGCCGAGCTGACTGCGCAGCTGGACATGCTCAAGGGCTTTGACAACGACACGCTGTTGGCGCGCCGTTATGAGCGTCTGATGAGCTACGGTCTGTAATAAGTCTACGCTGGCGATAGCGGTCTCAAGCCTTGCACCTGTGGGAGCAAGGCTTGCCCGCGAAGACGCCGGCAGCAACATCCCATACCTTCAATCCAGTCCGCAGGGCCCGATCATGCTCGATCAGCTGCTGCAGCAACTCACTCCCTACCGCAATGCCCCCGCCTGGCACATCGCCTTCTCCGGCGGTCTCGACTCTACCGTCCTGCTGCATCAACTCGCCGAACTCGCCCGCCTGCACGCGTTGCCACCACTCAGCGCTATCCATGTCCATCACGGCCTGCAAGCTGCTGCCGATGATTGGCCCGCACACTGCGAGGCAGTCTGCGCGCAGCTTGGCATACCCTTGCAGGTGATCCGCGTTGAAGTCCAGCCCGGCGCCAGCCTCGAGCAGGCCGCGCGGGACGCTCGCTATCAGGCATTTATCGAGTGTCTGCAGGCCGGAGAGGTGCTCCTGACCGCCCAGCATCGCGACGATCAGGCCGAAACCCTGTTGTTCCGGCTATTGCGCGGCGCCGGGGTGCGCGGATTGGCCGCGATGCCGCGCAAGCGGGTGCTGGGCGCCGGGCTGCTGGTACGACCCCTGATCGATGTTCCCCGGGCGCGCCTGCATGGCTGGGCAACCGAGCGGCAGGTCCCGTGGGTCGAAGACCCTAGCAATGCCGATGACCGTCCGTCGCGCAATTTTTTGCGGTTGAAGATATTCCCCGCGCTGGTGACTCGCTGGCCCCAGGCCTCGCAGAACATGGCCAGGGCTGCGGCCCATGTGAACGAGGCCCTGCAACTGCTGGAAGAATTGGGGCACGAAGACCTCGAAGATGCGCTGATGGGCAACAGTTACCCGTGGCTCGGCGTGCCTACTTTGTCGTTGCCGCCCCTGCGCCGGCTCTCCGCCGCCCGTCAGCGCAATGCGCTGCAGACCTGGCTGGCGCCGTTGACGCGCCTGCCAGACGCCACACATTGGGCGGGATGGCATGACCTGCGCGACGCCACCCCGGCCGCCACGCCGATCTGGCGACTGGCCGATGGCGAGCTGCACGCCAGCCAGAAGCGTATCTGGTGGCTGTCCGGCTACTGGTTGCAGCCGCCGCTGCCCGTCGGCCCCTGGCTCGACCCCAGCCAGCCTTTGCTCCTGCCCGGCAATGGCGAGCTGCGCTGGACGGGCGACATTGCGCCGGGCCATCTCGAGGTTCGTTATCGCCAAGGCGGCGAGACCATGAACCTGCAAGGCCGCGGCCATCGCGACCTCAAGCGTCTGCTCAACGAAATCGGCGTCCCCGCATTCGCCCGCGCGCGCCTGCCGTTGCTGTATCTCGATGGCGAGCTTTACGCGGTGGCCAATCAAGGGCGCCTCAATCGTGAAAGCGCCATGCTGAAATGGTCACCCCCGAACAACGACGCATCACTCGCGCGCAACGTTTGAGATGAAAGGCGCTTTCCGGTAGACTACGCTCCCTTCTTGATACAACTTCTGTGGATTCCAGTAATCGCAGGGGTTGCCGATGTCCAAATGATTTTTGGCCATCGGGGGCTTCGGCCTTCCTTCGCTTTCCCCGGCGGCTCTGACCGCTTTAACGCAGACTTCTAGGGTTTTTCATGACGCGCTACATCTTCGTCACGGGCGGTGTTGTTTCTTCATTGGGGAAAGGCATTGCTTCGGCATCATTGGCGGCCATCCTGGAGGCGCGGGGGCTTAAGGTCACCATGCTCAAGCTGGATCCGTACATCAACGTCGATCCAGGGACCATGAGCCCTTTCCAGCACGGTGAAGTGTTCGTCACCCACGACGGTGCCGAGACCGACCTCGACCTGGGCCACTACGAGCGGTTCATCCGTACGACCATGACCCAGAACAACAACTTCACCACGGGCCGTGTCTACGAGCACGTTCTGCGCAAGGAGCGCCGTGGTGATTATCTGGGCGCGACCATTCAGGTCATCCCGCACATCACTGACGAAATCAAGCGCCGAGTCATCAAGGGCGCGGGTGATGCCGACGTGGCGCTGGTCGAAATCGGCGGCACCGTGGGTGACATCGAGTCGCAACCGTTCCTCGAGGCGATCCGCCAGCTGCGTTTCGAAGTCGGCGCCAAGCGCGCGATGCTGATGCACCTGACGCTGGTTCCGTACATTGCCACCGCGGGCGAAACCAAGACCAAGCCGACCCAGCATTCGGTCAAGGAACTGCGCTCCATCGGCCTGCAACCCGACGTGCTGGTGTGCCGTTCCGATCACGCGATCGACGTGTCCTCGCGCCGCAAGATCGCACAGTTCACCAACGTCGAAGAGCGTGCGGTCATCGCGCTGGAAGACGCCGACACCATCTACAAGATCCCGGGCATCCTGCATTCCCAGGGCCTGGATGATTTCGTCGTCGAGCGTTTCGGCCTGCAATGCGGCAGCGCCGACCTGTCCGAGTGGGAAAAGGTCGTCGACGCCAAGCTCAATCCAGAGCACGAAGTCACCATCGCCATGGTCGGCAAGTACATGGAACTGCTGGACGCCTACAAATCGCTGATCGAAGCGATGAGTCACGCCGGCATCGCCAACCGTACCAAGGTCAACCTGCGCTATATCGACTCCGAAGACATCGAAAACCAGGGCACCGGCCTGCTCGAAGGCGCCGATGCGATCCTGGTGCCGGGCGGTTTCGGCCTGCGTGGCGTCGAAGGCAAGATCACTGCCGTGCAGTTCGCCCGTGAAAACAAGGTGCCTTACCTGGGTATTTGCCTGGGCATGCAAGTGGCGGTCATCGAGTTCGCGCGTAACGTGCTGGGCTGGAAAGACGCCAACTCCACCGAGTTCGATCGCGCCAGCGGCCACCCGGTCGTGGGCCTGATCACCGAGTGGGAAGACGCCACCGGTGCAGTCGAAACCCGTACCGAAACCTCCGATCTGGGCGGCACCATGCGCCTCGGCGCGCAGGACTGCCAACTGGTAGCCGGTTCCAAGGTGCACGACTGCTATGCCAAGGATGTGATCGTCGAACGTCATCGTCACCGCTATGAAGTGAACAACAACCTGCTGCCGCAATTGATCGAGGGCGGCTTGATCGTCTCCGGTCGTTCTGGCGACGGCGCGCTGGTGGAAGTGGTCGAAGGTCAGGATCACCCATGGTTCGTGGCATGCCAGTTCCACCCCGAATTCACCTCGACTCCCCGTGACGGCCACCCGCTGTTCAGTGGCTTCGTCAAGGCGGCACTCACTCAACACCAGAAGAAGGCTTGAGTCATGGCACAAAAGATCATCCGCGTCGGCGCCATCGAGGTCGCCAACGACAAGCCGATGGTGCTGTTCGGTGGCATGAACGTGCTGGAGTCCCGCGACCTGGCAATGCAGATCTGCGAAGAGTACGTGCGCGTTACTGAAAAGCTGGGCATCCCTTACGTGTTCAAGGCCAGCTTCGACAAGGCCAACCGGTCTTCGGTAGCGTCCTATCGTGGTCCGGGCCTGGAAGAAGGCATGCGCATCTTCGAAGAGATCAAGCGCACCTTCAACGTACCGGTGATCACCGACGTCCACGAGCCCGCGCAAGCGGCCGTGGTCGCTGAAGTCTGCGACATCATCCAGCTGCCGGCCTTTCTGTCGCGCCAGACCGATCTGGTCGTGGCGATGGCCAAGACCAACGCCGTGATCAACATCAAGAAGGCCCAGTTCCTCGCGCCCCAGGAGATGAAACACATCCTGGCCAAGTTCGAAGAAGCGGGCAACGACCAGTTGATCCTGTGTGAGCGTGGCACCAGCTTCGGCTACAACAACCTGGTGGTCGACCCGCTGGGCTTCGGCATCATGAAGCAGTTCGAGTATCCGCTGATCTTCGACGTGACCCACGCCTTGCAAATGCCGGGCGCACGCCTGGATTCGGCCGGTGGTCGTCGTGCTCAGGTGACCGATCTGGCCAAGGCAGGTCTGAGTCAGGGCCTGGCGGGCTTGTTCCTTGAAGCCCACCCTGACCCTGACAACGCCAAATGTGACGGCCCGTGCGCCTTGCGCCTGAACAAGCTGGAGCCGTTCCTGTCTCAGCTGCAGGCTCTGGATCACCTGATCAAGAGTTTCGACCCGATCGAAACCGCGTAACGGTAATTTCGGGTAGAGTATCGCTCGATTTGTTTACTGGTCGTGCGTCCATCCCGGCGCATGGCCGGGTGGTAACGGCAGCCTGAAGTACGCCTTCGCGGGCAAGCCTTGCTCCCACAGGCGCACATCTGTGGGAGCAAGGCTTGCCCGCGAAGGGGCCGTCCGCCTTGCCGACTATTCAGAACCAGCCGCACAATCTCCCCACTGTCCTAGTCAACTTCGGAGTGCTCATAACAATGGCAAAAATCGTCGACATCAAAGGTCGTGAAGTTCTCGATTCCCGTGGCAACCCTACCGTCGAGGCCGATGTGCTGCTCGACAACGGCATCATCGGCAGCGCCTGTGCGCCGTCGGGTGCGTCGACTGGTTCGCGTGAAGCTCTGGAACTGCGCGACGGCGACAAGAGCCGTTACATGGGCAAGGGCGTACGCAAAGCGATCGCCAACATCAATGGCCCGATCCGTGATGCGCTGCTGGGCAAGGACCCGGTTGATCAGAAAGCCCTCGACCACGTGATGATCGCGCTGGACGGCACCGAGAACAAAGCGTCGCTGGGCGCCAACGCCATCCTCGCCGTGTCGCTGGCCGCTGCCAAGGCCGCCGCCCAGGACCAGGACCTGCCGCTGTACGCGCACATCGCCAACCTCAACGGTACGCCGGGCGTGTACTCCATGCCGGTGCCGATGATGAACATCATCAATGGCGGCGAGCATGCCGACAACAACGTCGATATCCAGGAGTTCATGGTTCAGCCGGTCGGCGCCAAGAGCTTCTCCGAAGCACTGCGCATGGGCACCGAGATTTTCCATCACCTCAAAGCCGTGCTCAAAGGCCGTGGCCTGAACACTGCAGTGGGCGATGAAGGTGGTTTTGCACCGAACCTGGCCTCCAATGAAGACGCCCTGGGCGCCATCGCCGAAGCCGTCGAAAAGGCCGGCTACAAACTGGGCACCGACGTGACCCTGGCCCTGGACTGCGCCGCCAGCGAGTTCTATGACAACGGTACCTACGACCTGGCCGGTGAAGGTCACAAGTTCGACGCTGAAGGCTTCGCCACCTACCTGGCCGGCTTGACCGAGCGCTATCCAATCATCTCGATCGAAGACGGCCTGGATGAGTCTGACTGGGCCGGCTGGAAAATCCTCACCGACAAGATCGGCGACAAGGTGCAACTGGTGGGTGACGATCTGTTCGTGACCAACACCAAGATCCTCAAGGAAGGCATCGACAAGAAGATCGCCAACTCGATCCTGATCAAGTTCAACCAGATCGGCACCCTGACCGAAACGCTGGAAGCCATCCAGATGGCCAAGGCAGCCGGTTACACTGCGGTCATTTCGCACCGTTCGGGCGAAACCGAAGACTCCACCATCGCTGACCTGGCTGTAGGTACTGCGGCAGGCCAGATCAAGACGGGCTCGTTGTGCCGTTCCGACCGCGTCTCCAAGTACAACCAATTGCTGCGCATCGAAGAGCAGTTGGGCGACAAGGCGGTCTACCGCGGTCGCGCAGAATTTCGCGGCTGAATAGCGGGATCTGCCAGCGCGGTCGAGCAAGATGCATGACCGTTGCTCGGGCGGGGCATTTCACAGCCGGGCAATAGATGGTAAAAAGATGCCAGCCGTCGGCGCGGATCATTCTGCGCCGTCGTTGCTGGCAGATGCTTCAGAGTGCTGAGCCCGGTGCATGCCGGGCTTCGTGCCATCAGACGATCCATGATGTGATCGTCTTTACCACTGGATACCTTGATGCGCAGTCCTTACTGGTTGTTCCTCGTTTTGCTCGCCCTGTTGGGTGGGTTGCAATACCGCCTGTGGGTCGGTAATGGCAGCCTGGCCCAAGCCACCGAGCTGCGCCAGCAGATTGCCGACCAGGAGGCTGAAAACAAGCGCCTGGAAGAACGCAATCGCGTGCTCGACGCCGAGGTGTCCGAGTTGAAGAAAGGCATGGAAACCGTTGAGGAGCGTGCCCGCCAGGAACTGGGCATGGTCAAGAACGGCGAGACTCTCTATCAGTTGGCCCAATGAATTCAGCGTTACCTGCCTTCTGGGCAGTCATCCCCGCAGCGGGGGTAGGCGCGCGCATGGCCGCCGACCGCCCAAAGCAATACCTGACCCTGGGTCAGCACACACTGCTCGAACATAGCCTCGGCTGTTTTCTCGATCACCCGGGGCTCAAGGGCCTGGTGGTCAGCCTGGCAGTGGACGATCCCTATTGGCCGAATCTGGCCTGCGCCACCGACTCGCGTATCCAGCGCGTGGCCGGCGGTGTCGAGCGTGCCGATTCGGTGCTCAACGCCTTGCTCTATCTGCACGGGCAGGGCGCCGACGATGACGACTGGGTGTTGGTGCATGATGCCGCGCGGCCCAATCTGGCGCGCAGCGACCTCGATAATCTGTTGATGCAACTCGGCGACGATCTGGTCGGCGGCTTGCTGGCGGTACCGGCGCGGGACACCCTCAAGCGCGCGGACAGTAACGGCCGGGTACGCGAGACGGTAGATCGCAGCAGCATCTGGCAGGCCTATACACCGCAGATGTTCAGGCTCGGCGCCTTACACCGGGCGCTGGCCGACAGCCTGGTAGCGGACGTGGCAATCACCGACGAGGCCTCGGCCATGGAGTGGGCCGGGCAAGCGCCACGGCTGATCGAAGGCCGTGCCGATAACCTCAAAATCACCCGTCCGGAAGACCTTGAATGGTTACGCCAGCGGTGGGCGAACAAGCCAGGTTAGCCCCGTTATCTTGCGGCGTTTTTGCCGGCCTCATCGCGCCCTGACGCGCAGTGAACCTTGCACGTGTGGGCGCAAAGCTTGCTCGCGAACAGGCCCGCAAATTCAACCCAGGTACTCCGGCCGTTTGCTCAGCATCTCCCTTAGATAATCCACCAGCTTGCGCACTTTTGGCGACAAGTGCCGCTGCTGCGGATAAAGCGCCCACACTGCCGTATTCGGCGGCTGGTGCGCCTCCAGCAACGAGATCAACGCGCCGCTGCGCAAATGCTCCAGCACGTAATAATCCGGCAGCTGACACAAACCGATGCCTGCCAGCGCAGCGTCCAGCACCGCCTGTCCGCTGTTGCAGCGCCAATTGCCCTGCACCCGTTGCGATAATTCCCGGCCATCCTGTTGCAGCGCCCATTGGTCCGAACTGCCGACCAGGCAATTGTGCCGCGCCAGCTCCGACAGACTGTGGGGCCGGCCGTACCGAGCCAGATAGGACTTTGATGCGCACAGGTACATGCGCCGTGGCGCCAGACGCGTGGCCACCAGTTGCGAGTCCTGCAGGCGACCCAGGCGGACGGCCAGGTCGATCCCTTCGTGAACCAGGTCCAAAGGTCGGTTGCTCAGCTCGATATCGATCCGCAGTTGCGGATATTGGCCCATGAACTGCGTGACCAGTGGCACGATAAAGCGCTCGCCGTAAGCCACCGCGCAGGTCATGCGCAGCAGGCCCTTGGGTTCGCTGGCCAGATCACCCACGGCGCGCAGCGCCTCTTCGCGACCGTCCTGCAACCGCTGGCAATGTTGCAGGAAGGTCTGCCCGGCCTCGGTCAGCGTCACCCTGCGCGTGCTGCGGTAGAGCAAGCGCGTTTGCAAGCGATCTTCGAGGCGTGCGATCTGTCGGCTGACGTGCGAGGCCGAGACGTCGAGCCGCTCCGCTGCCGCGGTGAATTGACTGCACTCGGCCACCGCGACGAATTCGTCTATACCTTCCCAGCGGTTCTCGTTCATCGGACTGGCATCTTGATTGTCCCTGTACAGCAATAATATTTTGTTGCGAGATGGATTATTAATCAAATGATCATGAATTACACTTCAGCGCTTCTGTTATCTCTGTTGGAGCGCTGTTGATGATCAAGTCTCGTGCCGCCGTTGCCTTTGAGGCCAAGAAGCCGCTGGAAGTCGTCGAAGTGGATGTGGCCATGCCCAAGGCGGGTGAGGTGCTGGTCCGAATCGTCGCTTCTGGCGTTTGCCACACCGATGCCTACACGCTGTCGGGCGCCGACGCCGAAGGGATTTTCCCGTCGATCCTCGGTCACGAAGGCGGCGGCGTGGTTGAAGCCATCGGTGAGGGTGTGACTTCGGTCGCGGTGGGTGATCACGTGATTCCGCTGTACACCGCTGAATGTCGCAAGTGCAAATTCTGCCTGTCGGGCAAGACCAACCTGTGCCAGGCCGTGCGTGCCACTCAGGGCAAGGGCGTGATGCCCGACGGCACCTCGCGCTTTTCCTACCAAGGCAAGCCGATTTTCCACTACATGGGCACCTCGACCTTCTCCGAGTACACCGTGTTGCCAGAAGTGTCGGTGGCCAAGATCCAGAAGGAAGCGCCACTAGAAAAAGTCTGCCTGCTCGGTTGCGGCGTGACTACCGGCATCGGCGCGGTGATCAACACCGCCAAGGTCAAGCCCGGTGACACCGTGGCGATCTTCGGGCTGGGCGGCATTGGCTTGTCGGCGGTCATCGGCGCGGTCAAGGCCAAGGCCAGCCGTATCATCGCCATCGACATCAATCCGGCCAAGTTCGAGATCGCACGTCAGCTGGGCGCCACCGACTGCATCAACCCCAAGGAATATGACCGTCCGATCCAGGAAGTCATCGTCGATCTCACCGACGGTGGCGTGGACTTCTCCTTCGAGTGCATCGGCAACGTGCAATTGATGCGCGCTGCACTGGAGAGCTGCCACAAGGGCTGGGGCGAGTCGGTGATCATCGGTGTCGCCGGTGCTGGCCAAGAGATCGCTACCCGTCCGTTTCAGCTGGTGACCGGTCGCGTCTGGCGTGGTTCGGCGTTTGGTGGCGTGCGCGGCCGCACCGAGCTGCCGAGCTATGTCGACATGGCGCAGAAGGGCGAGATTCCGCTGGATACCTTCATCACCCACACGATGGGCCTGGAAGATATCAACAAGGCGTTCGACCTGATGCACGAAGGCAAAAGCATTCGCAGCGTCATCCACTTTTAAGGGAGACATGCCATGAGCCTGGAGAACGTTTCGTGCCAGAAGAGCTTCGGCGGCTGGCACAAGCGCTACAAGCATCGCAGCGAGGTGCTGGGTTGCGACATGACCTTCGCCGTGTACCTGCCACCGCAAGCGGAGGCGGGTGGCAACTTGCCGGTACTCTATTGGCTGTCGGGACTGACCTGCACCGACGAGAACTTCATGCAAAAGGCGGGCGCGCACAAGCTCGCCGCCGAACTGGGGTTGATCATCGTCGCGCCGGACACGAGCCCGCGCGGCCCGGACGTGGCGGATGATCCGGACGGCGCCTGGGACTTCGGGCTGGGTGCCGGCTTCTACCTCAACGCCACGCAGCAGCCGTGGGCGCGGCATTACCGCATGCACGATTATGTGGTGCAGGAGTTGCCCGCCTTGGTGGAGGCGCATTTCCCGGCCAGCGAGCGGCGCAGTATCAGCGGTCACTCCATGGGCGGTCATGGCGCGCTGGTGTGCGCTTTGCGCAATCCTGGGCGCTACCGTTCGGTGTCGGCGTTTTCGCCGATCAGCAATCCGATGGATTGCCCGTGGGGGCAGAAGGCGTTTTCGCGCTACCTGGGCGAGGAGCGTTCGAAGTGGCGTGAGTGGGATGCGTCGGTGCTGTTGACCGAGGCCCGCGAGCGTCTGCCGACCTTGGTCGATCAGGGCGATCGGGATGACTTTCTCGAGAATCAGCTCAAGCCCGAAGCTCTGGTGCAAGCGGCCAAAGCGGCGGATTACCCGCTGATGTTGCGGTTGCAGCCGGGCTATGACCATAGCTATTACTTCATCGCCAGCTTCATCGACGATCACCTGCGCCACCACGCGGCGGCGCTGGCCTGAAGCTTGTGGGAGCGGGCTCTGCCTGCAAATGGGTCGACGCGATTGCGCGTTGTACGCTTCGCAGGTAGCGCCCGTGCCCACATTGGATGGCGTGCTACTAGAGGGCGCCAAGGTCGGCCAAAGCAGGTAGAATCACGCCCTGACTCAATCGGGGCGTTTTCTTTTATGCGTATTGGCCACGGCTATGATGTGCACCGTTTCGCGGATGGCGATTTCATTACTCTCGGGGGCGTGCGCATCCCGCACCGCTTCGGGCTGCTCGCGCACTCCGACGGCGACGTGCTGCTGCATGCCTTGAGCGATGCGTTGCTCGGTGCTGCAGCTTTGGGCGATATTGGCAAGCATTTTCCGGACACCGACCCGCAATTCAAGGGCGCCGACAGTCGCGTGCTGTTGCGTCACGTGGTCGCGATCGTTCAGGCCAAGGGTTGGGTGGTTGGTAACGTCGATGCCACCATCGTTGCCCAGGCCCCGAAAATGGCCCCGCACATCGAGACCATGCGCGCCCAGATCGCCGCCGATCTGAGCATCGAGCTCGATCAAGTCAACGTCAAGGCCACGACCGAAGAAAAACTCGGCTTCACCGGCCGCGAAGAGGGCATTGCCGTTCACGCCGTTGCCCTGTTGCTGCGCCCATGACCGAACTCGAACTGCTCGGGCCGCGTGCATTCGCAGCGGCGCTGGGCAGCGCTGTGCTCAAGGCCAGCGCTGAAGATTTTCAGGTCGACGAAGTCCTCGATATCCCGCTCAGTGGCGATGGCGAGCACCTGTGGCTTTGGGTCGAGAAGCGCAATCTCAATACCGAAGAGGCCGCTCGGCGGCTGGCCAAAGCGGCGGGCGTGCCCTTGCGCACGGTCAGTTATGCCGGGCTCAAGGATCGCATGGCCCTGACTCGCCAGTGGTTCAGCCTGCAACTGCCCGGCAAGGCCGATCCGGACCTGAGCAAGGCCGAAGACGATACTCTGAAGATTCTCCAGGCCACCCGTCACAAGCGCAAGTTGCAGCGCGGTGCTCACGCCGCCAACGGGTTTACCTTGCGCCTGACCAGTATGAACGCTGACCACGCCGCCCTTGATGCGCGTCTCGAACAGCTCAAGGTCCAGGGTGTGCCCAATTATTTCGGCACTCAGCGCTTTGGCCACGACGGCGGCAATGTATTCGATGCGCAGCAATGGGCGGCTCGCAAGGCCTTGCCGGAGCAGCGCAATGTGCGGTCGCGGCTGCTGTCCACGGCGCGCAGTTTTCTGTTCAATCAGATCCTCGCCGCCCGAGTCGCTGACGGTAGCTGGAACCAGGCGTTACTGGGCGATCTGCTGGCGTTCACCGACAGCCGCAGCTTTTTCCCGGCCACCGCCGCCGAGCTCGATGACCCGCGCCTGGCGATTCTCGATCTGCACCCCACCGGTGCGCTGTGGGGCGAGGGCGAGCTTGGCACGGATGGTCGGGCGCGTGAAATCGAACAAAATGTATCGGCTGCCTACGCCGATCTGGCCGATTGGCTGATCAAAGCGGGTTTGAGCCAAGAACGTCGCATCCTGCGACTGCCCATTGGGCGGTTGTCGTGGCATTATCCCGAGCCTGACATTCTGCAACTGGAATTCGTCCTTCCGGCCGGATGCTTCGCCACCGTAGTGGTGCGCGAACTCTTCGATCTGGTACCGGCAGGGCAGACGGACAGCTCATGCGTATTCTGATTTCAAACGACGACGGGGTCACCGCACCCGGTCTCGCCGCGCTTTACGGTGCCTTGGCGGATTATGCCGAGTGCTCGGTAATCGCCCCCGACCAGGACAAGAGCGGGTCCAGCAGTTCGCTGACGATCGATCGGCCGCTGCACCCGCACGTCCTCGATAACGGCTTTATCAGCCTCAACGGCACACCCACCGACTGTGTCCATCTGGGCCTCAACGGGTTACTGCCGTTCGAGCCGGAAATGGTAGTCGCGGGCATCAACCTAGGAGCCAATCTCGGGGATGACGTGTTGTATTCCGGGACGGTCGCAGCGGCCTTGGAAGGACGCTTCCTGAACCGCACCTCGATGGCGTTCTCGCTGCTGTCCCGCCAGCCTGACAACCTGGCGACGGCTGCCTGGGTCGCGCGCAAGCTGGTCGAGGCGCATACCTCGCTGGCGCTGCCGCCGCGCACGGTGCTCAACGTCAATATTCCCAATCTGCCGCTGGAGAACATCCGCGGCCTGCGCCTGACTCGCCTGGGGCACCGCTCGCGGGCCAAGCCGCCGACGCGGGTGGTCGATCCCCGAGGCAAGCCGGGCTACTGGATTGCCGCCGCCGGCGATGCGGAGGATGGCGGTCCGGGCACGGATTTCCATGCCGTGATGCAAGGCTATGTATCGGTTACGCCGCTGCAGCTCGACCGGACCTTCAACGATGCTTTCAATCATCTTGAAGGCTGGCTGGAGGGGTTAAGCTGATGCGTGAGCAGGATGATCTGATGCGCCGCGGGATCGGCATGACCTCCCAGCGTACGCGCGAACGCTTGATCCAGCGTCTGTATGAAGAGGGCGTGGCCAACACCAAAGTGCTCGACGTGATTCGTCGCACGCCACGCCATCTGTTCGTCGACGAGGCGCTGTCGCACCGCGCCTACGAGGACACCGCACTGCCCATCGGCCACAACCAGACCATCTCCCAGCCCTACATGGTGGCGCGCATGAGCGAGTTGCTGCTGGAGGACGGGCCGCTCGACAAGGTCATGGAGATCGGCACCGGTTCGGGCTACCAGACCGCCGTGCTGTCGCAGTTGGTGGAGCGGGTGTTTTCCGTGGAGCGCATCAAGGTTCTGCAGGACCGTGCCAAGGAGCGTCTGGTCGAGCTCAATCTGCGCAACGTGGTGTTTCGCTGGGGCGATGGCTGGGAAGGCTGGCCGGCGTTGGCGCCGTACAATGGCATCATCGTCACTGCCGTGGCTACTGACGTGCCCCAGGCTCTGCTCGATCAACTGGCGCCCGGTGGGCGGCTGGTGATTCCGGTGGGTTCCGGCGAGGTTCAGCAGTTGCTGCTAATCGTTCGCGAGGAGCACGGTTTTTCTCGACGAGTACTGGGTTCGGTGCGTTTCGTGCCGCTGCTCAATGGCCCGCTGGCCTGATTGAATACACCCCAGGTGGCATGGAATTCCATGCGCGCGCATGGGTCATAGAGCCGTGGTCGCGCATCCTCGATGTACTGATACACGCACGCAGGTCTTGGCCTGCTGCCTGCCTTGCGAGGGTACGCAAGGTATACTGCAAACTACACTTTCGTTCATGTGTCCGCGTGATCATGAACTATTCAGCAAACTTAGGGAGCGGCGGGTGGGTCTCACAGTCATTCAGCAGCGTATGGGTCTATCGAGCTTCAAGCTTCTGATGATTGGTCTTGCCTTAGCAGCCACCTTGTCGGGTTGCGCCAGTTCGTCCAGCAGTGGCGGTGTAAAGGTCGTCGATCGCGCCAAGGCGCCCCAGAATCCTACGGTCACTACCGGTCAATACGTGGTCAAGCGTGGCGACACGCTGTTTTCCATTGCCTTTCGCTATGGTTGGGACTTCAAGGCCCTGGCGGCGCGTAACAACATTCCTCAGCCTTATACCATTCATCCTGGGCAGGCAATCCGCTTCGATGGGCGTTCGAGTGCCGATGGCTCTGCACCAGTGGTCGTAGCGGGGTCTACGCCGGTAGTGGCTGGTTCGCCCCCAGTGGTGACCGGTTCCAACAGTCCGTCTTCTTCCTATCGTCGAACGGTCATCACGCGTCCCGTTGGCGCGCCAACGCCGGGTACAGTCACCGCTCCAGCCAACAGCGCGACAGTCGCACCGGTCACTCCGACGCAAACGCCCGTACCTGCCGGGCAACGCTCGCCGACGGGTTGGGCATGGCCTGCTAACGGTGTATTGATCGGTAAATTCGCTTCAAACAGCAGTTTGAATAAAGGCATTGATATCGCCGGAGAATTGGGACAGCCTGTTTTTGCTGCGTCTGATGGATCGGTTGTTTACGCCGGGAGTGGATTGCGGGGCTACGGCGAGTTGATCATCATCAAGCACAGCGAAACCTACGTCAGTGCCTACGGTCATAACCGCAGGCTGTTGGTTCGGGAGGGGCAGCAGGTCAAAGCCGGGCAGCAAATTGCCGAGATGGGTTCAACGGGTACCGACCGGGTCAAGCTTCATTTTGAGATTCGCAGTCAGGGCAAACCTGTAGATCCGGTGCAATTCCTGCCGCGTCGTTGATATTGTTGCCAGCCTGTTCCTTCATGTCGTAAATGGGGACAGGCTCACGCGCTGCCAAGGATAAGGGCGTCGCTGGAGCTTGAGGTCGAACTCAACAAGGGACTAAAAATATGGCTCTCAGCAAAGAAGCGCCGGAGTTTGACATTGACGATGAGGTGCTCCTGATGGAGACCGGTATCGTTCTGGATGCATCGGCCGATGACGAACCCGTCGTACCCGCTGCTCGCACCAAGGCCAAAGGCTCCACCTCCCTCAAGCAGCACAAATACATCGATTACACACGGGCATTGGATGCCACGCAGTTGTATCTCAACGAGATCGGTTTCTCACCTCTGTTGTCTCCCGAAGAAGAAGTCCACTACGCACGGCTGTCGCAAAAAGGCGATCCGGCCGGGCGTAAACGCATGATCGAGAGCAACCTGCGACTGGTGGTGAAAATCGCCCGACGCTACGTCAACCGCGGGCTGTCACTGCTGGACCTGATCGAGGAGGGCAACCTCGGCTTGATCCGCGCGGTAGAAAAATTCGATCCGGAACGCGGCTTCCGTTTCTCGACCTACGCTACCTGGTGGATTCGCCAGACTATCGAACGGGCGATCATGAATCAGACCCGCACGATTCGGCTGCCGATTCATGTGGTCAAGGAACTCAACGTCTACCTGCGTGCCGCCCGCGAGCTCACGCAAAAGCTCGACCACGAACCTTCCCCCGAAGAGATCGCCAATCTGCTGGAAAAACCCGTCGGCGAGGTCAAACGCATGCTCGGCCTCAACGAGCGCGTGTCTTCGGTGGACGTTTCGCTTGGACCGGATTCGGACAAGACCCTGCTCGACACCCTGACGGATGATCGCCCTACCGATCCCTGCGAACTGCTGCAGGACGACGATCTTTCCCAGAGCATCGATCAGTGGCTGTCGGAGCTGACCGACAAGCAGCGTGAAGTCGTAGTGCGTCGTTTCGGCTTGCGTGGCCATGAGAGCAGCACGCTGGAAGACGTCGGCCTCGAGATCGGCTTGACCCGTGAGCGAGTTCGTCAGATTCAGGTCGAGGGCCTCAAGCGCTTGCGCGAAATTCTCGAGAAGAATGGCCTGTCCAGCGAATCGCTGTTTCAGTAAACCTGGCAGTGCAGCAACAATGCCTCGCGGATGCGGGGCATTTTTTCGTCCAGCTTTTGAGGTTTTTAAGAGGTTTGCGGCAGGGCGTGTAAGCCATTGCTGACGGATGCGTAAGCGATCGTAACGGGAGCGCGTAGAGTAATGGCTCAAATCAGCGGAGGTATTTACTAACGTGTTGAAAAATATAGATTATTCGCTTTGAAATATAAGCTTAATGACTTTTTTTGAAAGATTTGCTGGCTTGTCATGGCCAGGGAGATCGCTAATATCAGCACTGTGTCTACGGACAGACACAGGCCCTCACGGATCGAGAGCCAGGACATCGCAAGACGCGATTCATCAGGACGATGACAGGGAATACAGGGAAATATGGAAAAAATGTGGGCGGGTCAAACCGCCCCTTTTTTTGCCTGCGATTTGATGATTTCTTTGATTGGTCAGGGGATTGGGGTGGTTCTGCTTTCGAGCCGGCCTTGGCGTCGCCGCCCCCGCCATTGGCCCCTCGCTGACGCGAGGGGTTCCCGCGTTCCGGTACGCTTGCGCAGAGCACGCCCCGATGGGCCGTCCATGGCCCAGCGGGGCTTAGCCGGCATCCTTGCCGGCTAGCCCTGCGCAAGCGTACCGGAACGCGGCCTGCTGGAAGGGGGCGGCGACGCCAAGGCCGATTCGAAAGCAGAACAGTGATATTTGTGTCGTCTGTTCAGCTTTAAGGGCGCTCCCCATTTCCGAATGGTCCTTTGCTGCGGGCCTGTGCGGCCGCCCCTCCAGCAGGCCGCGTGCGGGTGACGCAAGAGAGGGAGATCCCGGCAGGATGCCGGGTCAGGCGCGTTGGACCATGGATGGTCCATTGCGCCGTGCCCGCTCTTGCGGCACCTGCGCGCGGGTACCCTGAGCCTAGGCGAAGGGCCAATGGGCAGGGCGAGCCGCACAGGCCCGGAGCAAAGGACCACTCTCCAATCCACCAAAAGCCAACCTGCAGACGAAAAAAAGCCCCGCAATCCGGGGCCTCCGAGCGTCGCGCTAAACCTCAGCGTTCGAGTTCGGCGATCTTGCCCTTTTTGCCATCCCACTCTGCAGCGTCCGGCATTGATTCTTTCTTCTCGGTGATATTCGGCCAGATGTCTGCCAGTTCTCCGTTCAGGGCGATGAACTCCTGCATCTCGGCAGGCACTTCATCCTCCGAGAAAATCGCCACGGCCGGGCACTCAGGTTCGCACAGAGCACAGTCGATGCACTCGTCCGGGTGAATGACCAGGAAGTTCGGCCCTTCGTAAAAGCAGTCCACCGGACACACTTCTACGCAGTCGGTGTACTTGCACTTGATGCAGTTGTCGGTGACGACGAAGGTCATTTCAGGTTCTCTCCTCAGGCGGCTACAGCCAAACCCCCTGTATTCGGGGCCGCTGGGTCTGGGATAGGCAGCCTGCGAACCAGGCTAATAGTTCGTGGCATTCCCAAACCGCGCGGGATTCTATCAGCTTGTGACTGTCAGCGTTAGATCCGGTTCTTCAGTGTATAAAGCAATTCCATCGCTTGCCGTGGTGTGAGGCTGTCGATATCGGTGCGGGCGAGGTCGTCCAGGACCGGGTGCGGCAGGCTGGCGAACAGGTCGCTCTGGTGCGGCGCTGCGGGTTTACCGGGCTTGGCGAGTACGGGTTCATGGGGCAGGCTGTTGGTTTCGAGCCGACCAAGATGCTCCTTGGCGCGACGAATGACCGCTTCCGGCACACCGGCCAGCTGCGCCACCGCCAGGCCGTAACTCTGGCTGGCGGGGCCGGGCAGCACGTGGTGCAAAAAGACGATGCGCTCGTTGTGCTCGGTGGCATTGAGATGCACGTTGGCCACCAGCGGCTCGCTCTCAGGCAACACCGTGAGCTCGAAATAGTGAGTGGCGAACAGCGTATAGGCCCGCAGCTGCGCCAGGCGTTCGGCGGCGGCCCAGGCCAGCGACAGGCCGTCGAAGGTACTGGTGCCGCGGCCGACTTCATCCATCAGCACCAGACTGCGATCGCTGGCGTTGTGCAGGATGTTGGCGGTCTCGCTCATTTCCACCATGAAGGTCGAACGTCCGCCGGCGAGGTCGTCGCTCGAGCCGATACGGGTGAAGATGCGGTCCACCAGCGACAGTTCACAGCTGGCGGCTGGCACGAAGCTGCCGATGTGGGCCAACAACACGATCAGCGCGGTCTGGCGCATGTATGTCGATTTACCGCCCATGTTCGGGCCGGTAATCACCAGCATGCGCGTATCGTCGTCGAGGCGCAGGTCGTTGGCCACGAACGGCGTGGTCAGTACTTGCTCGACCACTGGATGACGACCCTGGCTGATACGCATGCAAGGCTCGTCGACGAAGCTGGGGCAGTTGAGGTCCAGGTTCAGGGAGCGCTCGGCGAGGTTGCTGAGCACGTCGAGTTCAGCCAGCGCGGCGGCGGTGTCCTGCAGCGGCGCCAGGTGGCCGATGAGCCGTTCCAGCAGCTCCTCGTAAAGCATTTTTTCGCGAGCCAGGGCGCGGCTCTTGGCCGACAGTGCCTTGTCTTCGAAGGCCTTGAGCTCGGGCGTGATGAAGCGCTCGGCGCCTTTGAGGGTCTGGCGGCGAATGTAATCCGCTGGTGCCGATTCGGCCTGTTTGCTCGGCAGCTCGATAAAGTAGCCGTGCACGCGGTTGTAGCCGACTTTGAGGTGCGACAGGCCGGTGCGGGCTTTTTCCCGCGCTTCGAGATCGATCAGGAACTGACCGGCGTTTTCGCTCAGCGACAGCAGCTCGTCGAGCTCGCTGTCGTAGCCGGCCTTGAGCACGCCGCCGTCGCGGATGATGGCGGGCGGGTTGTCGATGATGGCCTTGGCCAGCAGCTCGGAGAGTTCCGGGTAGGTGCCGGCGATGGTCGCCAGACGCGCCAGGTGCGGGGTCTCGAGATCAGCCATGGCGACCTGCAGGTCCGGCAGCGCGGCCAGTGCATCGCGCAGGCGAGCCAGGTCGCGAGGACGGGCGTTACGCAGGCCGATGCGAGCGAGGATACGCTCGATATCGCCGATGTCCTTGAGGCGTGGTTGCAGGCCCTCGAAGCGATAGCCGTCGAGCAGGCAGCGGATCGATGCCTGACGCGCCTGGAGAATCTTCAGATCGCGCAGCGGGCGATTCAGCCAGCGGGTCAACAAGCGGCTGCCCATGGCAGTTTGGCAGCGATCGATCACCGATTGCAGGGTGTTTTCGCGGCCGCCAGCCAGGTTGACGTCCAGCTCCAGATTGCGCCGGGTGGCGGCGTCCAGCACCACGGTGTCGTCCAGGCGTTCGTGCTTGAGGCTGCGCAGGTGCGGCAGGGCGGTGCGCTGGGTTTCCTTGGCGTAACCCAGCAGGCAGCCGGCGGCGCCGATGGCCAGGGTCAGCTTCTCGCAGCCGAAGCCCTTGAGGTCCTGGGTCGCGAACTGCTGGCACAGGCTCTTGTGGGCGCTGTCGCGTTCGAAATCCCACGGTGCGCGGCGACGTGCGCCACGGCGTTTTTCAGCCGGCAAGCCTTGGGGCCAGTCATCGGGTATCAGCAGCTCGACCGGATTGATGCGCTCAAGCTCGGCCAGCAGGTTTTCCCAGCCCTTGAATTCCTGCACCGTGAAGTTGCCGCTGGTGATGTCCAGTACCGCCAGGCCGAACAGACGCTCGTCGCCCAGCACCGCGGCGATCAGGTTGTCGCGGCGCTCGTCCAGCAGTGCTTCGTCGCTCACCGTACCCGGGGTAATGATGCGCACCACCTGCCGATCCACCGGTCCCTTGCTGGTCGCCGGATCGCCCACCTGCTCGCAGATGACTACCGACTCGCCGAGCTTGACCAGCTTGCCCAGATAGCCCTCGGCGGCATGGTAAGGAATCCCGCACATCGGAATCGATTGCCCGGCCGACTGCCCGCGCGCGGTGAGGGTAATGTCGAGCAGCTTGGCGGCCTTCTTCGCGTCTTCGTAGAAAATCTCGTAGAAGTCGCCCATGCGATAGAACATCAGCTGGTCCGGGTGCTGGTTTTTCAGCTTCCAGTACTGCTGCATCATGGGTGTGTGTGCGGATAGGTCACTCATTGCGGGAATCGGGCTCTCGGCGTGGGTGGGTCAAGGGTTGGCGGGGAATGGTACAGGGATTGGGTGGAGATGCCGAGGGGGAGGGGAATCGAGGCAGCGGATGATCGGTAGTGGCACATAAGAAATATCTGATTTTTCTCATTGGGGATTATTTCCCTGGTAGATGCTGGGTGGCGCAATTTTGATAATGGCGACGTAGACGGTTTGTATTCGTATCAATCGGGTTAATTGAATGCTGCGTTCATGGCTGCGTATGCGCTGCTTTCGAAGGCTTTTTGTTTAAAAACAATTGTACTTTCGATCGTGAAGTTGACTGACATATCCATTGGAAGCACTGCGGCTGATCCCGGCGTTATAGACGCTAGCGGTGGAGGTGACGGGGGTGGAGTTGCAAATCCAGTCGAAAACGCAAGCGCCTCCGCGAGCGGTACCGCCATTGCAAATGGGGATGGCGGCGGTGGGCCTGGAGGTGACCTTGCGGGCGCGCCTGGCACGACCCCGGTTGGGGCCGGTACGGCTGGCGACAAGCGATTCTGATCTTTCTTTTCCCTTGTGATCGGGTTGGGGTACCGTAGCGATTCTCTCAATCGCTACGGTATCTGGCCCATGGACCCTATCACCCAGCTAGCCGCCACCCTCGGTGAATCCTTGCGCGTCCTTGCCGCCCAAACCACCACCGCTGAATCTTGCACCGGTGGCGGCATCGCCGAAGCCATCACGCGCATCCCCGGCTCCTCGGCCTGGTTCGAAGCCGGTTACGTCACCTATTCCAATACCCAGAAAACCGCACAACTCGGTGTCAGCGCCGAACTGTTCGGCCGCGTGGGCGCCGTCAGCCGCGAGGTGGTCGAGGCGATGGTACGAGGCGCCTGTGATCGCAGCGGTGCGCGTTTCGGCGTAGCGGTCAGTGGCGTCGCCGGGCCGGACGGCGGCTCGGCGGACAAGCCGGTAGGCACCGTCTGGCTCGCCTGGGCGGATGGCGAGCAGCTGTTTGCCGAGCGCCGACAATTCCCTGGTGACCGCGATGAGGTCCGCCGACAGACGGTAAAGGCCGCGCTGACTGGGCTGACACAGCTTGCATCAGGAGAAAGTCCCCTGGAGGGGTAGGCGCGCGATCAATCGTGTGGAATAATACTGGCTACTTATACAGTTATTCCGGCCCTTCAGGCCTAATTGATTACGAGAGGACTTCAATGGACGACAACAAGAAGAAAGCCTTGGCTGCGGCCTTGGGTCAAATCGAACGTCAGTTCGGTAAAGGTGCGGTCATGCGCATGGGCGATCACGAGCGCCAGGCCATTCCTGCCATCTCTACCGGTTCGCTGGGCCTGGACATCGCGCTGGGTATTGGCGGCCTGCCAAAGGGCCGTATTGTCGAAATCTACGGCCCGGAGTCTTCGGGTAAAACCACGCTGACCCTGTCGGTCATCGCCCAGGCGCAAAAGGCAGGTGCTACGTGCGCCTTCGTCGACGCCGAGCACGCGCTTGATCCTGAATACGCCGGCAAGCTGGGCGTCAACGTCGACGACCTGTTGGTCTCGCAGCCTGACACCGGTGAGCAGGCGCTGGAAATCACCGACATGCTGGTGCGCTCCAACGCCGTTGACGTCATCATCGTCGACTCCGTGGCGGCCCTGGTACCCAAGGCTGAAATCGAAGGTGAGATGGGCGACATGCACGTGGGCCTTCAGGCCCGTCTGATGTCCCAGGCTCTGCGCAAAATCACCGGTAACATCAAGAACGCCAACTGCCTGGTGATCTTCATCAACCAGATCCGGATGAAAATCGGCGTCATGTTCGGTAGCCCGGAAACCACCACTGGTGGTAACGCGCTCAAGTTCTACGCTTCGGTCCGTCTGGACATCCGCCGGACCGGCGCGGTGAAGGAAGGCGATGAAGTGGTCGGCAGCGAAACCCGCGTCAAGGTCGTCAAGAACAAGGTCGCACCGCCATTCCGTCAGGCTGAATTCCAGATCCTGTACGGCAAGGGTATCTACCTGAACGGCGAAATCGTCGATCTGGGTGTGCTGCATGGTTTCCTGGAAAAATCCGGTGCCTGGTACAGCTACCAAGGCAGCAAGATCGGTCAGGGCAAGGCCAACTCGGCCAAGTTCCTGCAGGAGAACCCGGACATCAAGGCCGTCCTCGAGAAGCAGATCCGTGAAAAACTGCTGACCGGTGGTGTCGATGCCAAGAAAGCCGAGGCAGCCGCGCCTGCTCCTGCTGACGAGATGGTCGACGCTGACGCGGACTTCTGATCCCGTCCATGTCCACTGTCGTTCTGGATACCCCCGTCGCCGTGCGACGGACCGCAATGGACCTGCTCGCACGTCGCGAGCACGGTCGTGTCGAGCTGACGCGCAAGTTGCGTCAGCGCGGCGCTCCCCCCGAATTGATCGACCAGGCACTCGACCGTCTGACGGAAGAGGGTTTGCTGTCAGAAGCCCGTTATCTCGAAAGCTTTATTCGCTACCGTGCCCACTCAGGCTACGGTCCGCTGCGTATTCGGGAAGAGTTGAGTCAGCGAGGTCTGCAGCGCGCGGACATCGAGCAGGCACTGCGTGAGGCTGAATTTGACTGGTCGGCGCAACTGGCCAATACCTGGCAGCGCAAGTTCTCCGGGCAGTTGCCCCAGGACATGAAAGAGCGCGCGCAGCAGACCCGTTTCCTGGTGTATCGCGGCTATCCGCTGGAGTTGGTCGGCCGCCTGCTCAGCGGCCGCAGTTTCGACGACTGATACCCTAGCTGTGCTCGTGCAGCTTCGGTGTAGCGATGCTGGGCGTCGATACAGGCGCCTCGGCCCAGTTTTCCTTCTGATTGATAAAATCGACCAGCTCGCGCAACCGCCCTTGGTCACGACCATTGAAGTTGAAACCCAGCCGGGACAGGTGGCTGAATTCCGGTTCGTTGTGCTGTTCGCCGTCGTAGGCCTGCTGCACGAACGTATCGCTGAGGCACAGCGGGGCAAAATCCTTGCGGATGATGTCCAGCGCGGCATCGCTCAACGCGTGGCGGAGACGAATCACGAACAGCTTCTGCAGCCAGCGGGTCGAATGGAAGTTGCTGTAGAACTGGTCGATCTCCTGCACCGCTGCTTCTGCGCTGTGGACCAGCCGCAGCAGTTTCAGGTCGCTGGGCAGAATGTAGCGGTTGGCTTGCAGCTGCTGCTGAATGAAGTCCAGCGCGCCTTGCCAGAAACCACCGTCCGGTGTGTCCAGCAGCACCACAGGCACCAATGGACTTTTGCCGGTCTGGATCAGCGTCAGCACTTCCATGGCTTCATCGAGGGTACCGAAACCGCCTGGGCACAAGACCAGGGCGTCGGCTTCCTTGAGGAAGAACAGCTTGCGAATAAAGAAGAAATGAAACGGCAGCAGCTGTTCCGTGCCATCGATGGTGGCGTTGGCATGCTGCTCGAAGGGCAGGGTGATATTGAACCCCAGGCTGTGCTCGCGGCCTGCGCCTTTGTGTGCCGCAGCCATGATGCCGCCACCTCCACCGGTGATGACCATCATCCCGGCATCAGCCAGTGCAGCGCCGAGTTCCGTTGCCTGAGCGTAGAGCGGATGTTCCTGTGGCGTGCGCGCCGAGCCGAATACCGTGACCTTGCGGCGGCCCTTGTACTGTTCGAGCACGCGGAAGGCGTGGGTGAGTTCGCGCAGGGCCTGGAGGGTGATCTTGGCGTTCCAGCGATTGCTGTCGTCCTCGGCCATGCGCAGTACAGTCAGCATCATGTCACGATACAGCGAAAGATTGGGGCTATCAGGGGCGATCTGACGCAGCTGAGCGTCGATGCGAGTGGTGAGGTCTCGGCCATTGCTGTTGAAATGGGCGGATAAAAAGTCGTCCGGTTGGTACGGCATTCAACATCTCCTTCTGCACTTTGGCCCCATCGCGCAGCAGGCGGACAAGGGTGACAACACGGCGTGCCATGGGGTGACGATGGATTGATGATGGGCCCAACGGGTGATGGCTGGCAACGCCTTTTGCTCGGCTAGTGGCCATGGGCTACCGTTGGTCAGTTGATCCCAAACCTCGCCGATGTCTGATTTACTCAAGAGACGGGTGGCGAAATGGAAGCCCCGCATATGAATACGCGAGCAGGCACGGAGGCAAGGATGCAGCGCACGCATCATTTGTATCTTGAGATCGATGTCGGCCTCTACCGGCTACTAGAGCAGGCTGCGCAGGCGAGTGATCTCAGTGTCGAAGAGGAATGCCGGCGTCGGCTCGAGGGAGGCGAGCGGCGCTCGCGCTATCTGCAAGCGGTGATCGCCGATTTGCGTGCTGACGAGGCGCAACGCCTCGCCAGCGAACGGCCGCGATAGCGGTTTACTTCTTCTTGGTGGCGGGTGCTTTATCGGTCTTGATGTCGCAGTCGGCAGCCGTATAACGCTGGGTGCCGATGAACTTGTTGGTCTTGTATTCGGTAAAGTCGTAACGCATCACCGCGCCACGGGTCAGCAGATCGCGGAAGCCCTGGTTCTGGCAGACGCTGACGCCCAGTTGGTAGCGCACGGTATTCTTGTCGGCGCGCATTTTTTCAGCTTGTTCGGGACGCACGCTCAAATGGTCGATCAGTTCCTTGCCTTCAACGGTGAAGCCTTGGTCGAGAATGTCTTCGTTGATGGCGCGGGGGGTGCCCTCGCTGCTCTGCTTGGCCACTTGTTGAAGCATCTGGGTGAGTTCCGTGTCTTTCAAGGAGGCGGCTTGTGCGGCGAAAGGTAGGGCCAGCAACAGGGTCAAGGACGGAACGATAAAGCGCAACATGAAACACTCCTGATCGGGGGGGCCAGATAAAGGGACTGGGGGTTTGGACCCATGTCCTTTCCTTGCGTTCACATGTGCTTCCTTTGCGTTCACATGAACCGGGGCGCGCAATTATAGGCTGGCGGCGCGGTCGCCACCATCGCAAATGCCGCTAAAGCGCCGGACGCTCTGATAAACTGAGGCTATTCTTCGCCGCTGTGATCCGCAATGACCCACGCCGTTTCCCGCCTGCGCGCCCAGCGTCTGGCTCGCTGCACCAAACCTTTCGTTGCCCGAGGCTCCCGAGCGCCCCGTTGCCCTGGGTGTCGGGTCATTGCCAGCTATTGCCTGTGCCCATGGCGCCCGCAGGTGGCCGCGCAATCGTCGGTGTGCCTGTTGATGCACGATGTCGAGCCGCTCAAACCGAGTAATACCGGCTGGCTGATCGCTGATGTATTGAGCGATACCCAGGCCTTCAGCTGGTCGCGGGTGGAGATCGATCCGGCGCTGCTGGCGCTGCTCGATGATCCACAGTGGCAGCCTTATATCGTCTTTCCTGGCGAGTTCGTCGAGCCACAGCGCGTGACTCAGCAGGTCGAACCGATGCCGGGCAAGCGGCCTTTGTTCGTTCTGCTGGACGCCACCTGGAACGAAGCCCGCAAGATGTTTCGTAAAAGCCCCTATCTCGACCGCTTTCCGGTGTTGAGCCTGACCTCGGACCAACTGTCGCGCTACAAATTGCGTCGCTCCAAGCGTGACGATCACTTCTGCACCGCGGAAGTGGCGGCGTTATGCTTGGAACTGGCCGGTGATCAGCGTGCAGCCAGCGCGCTGGACGCTTGGCTGGACGCGTTCAGTGCTCATTATCTAGGGGCCAAGTACCAGCTCCCGGTGGACGTCGACGATCAATTGCACCAGCGTTTGCAGGCCTTCAACCCGGCATGATGGCCTGGCTGAACGCACCGACTTGACCACCCCGGCCCGGCTCGGCATGCTTGGCGCCGATTCAGGTGCGAAGATGCCCAGCGCCCGACCCCACAGGATCCACTGACCCATGGCCCACTACGACATCCTGATTGCAGACGATCACCCGCTGTTTCGCAGTGCCTTGCATCAGGCGATAACTCTCGGCCTTGGGCCGGACGCACGGTTGGTGGAAGTGGCCAGTATCGCCGAGCTCGAAGCCCGGCTGACGGAAAAGTCCGATTGGGATCTGGTCCTGCTCGACCTTAATATGCCGGGCGCCTACGGTTTCTCGGGCCTGGTGCTGCTGCGCGGGCAGTATCCGCAGATTCCGGTGGTGATGGTCTCGGCTCAGGAAGAAGCGGCGGTGATGGTCAAGTCCCGCGAGTTCGGTGCCAGTGGCTTCATTCCCAAGTCCGGCAGCCTGGAGGCCATTCAGGAGGCGGTGCGTACGGTTTTGGACGGCGATGTCAGCTGGCCGCCACAAGCGTTCGAAGCCGTCAGCGTTTCGGCCGAGGCCAAGGCCGCCAGTGCCGGCCTGGCCGCCCTGACGCCGCAGCAATTTCGCGTGCTGACCATGGTCTGCGAAGGCCTGCTCAACAAACAGATCGCCTTCGAGCTGAGCGTATCCGAAGCGACGATCAAGGCGCATGTCACGGCTATTTTCCGCAAGCTGAACGTGCGCACCCGCACCCAGGCGGCCCTGCTGTTGCAACAACTCGAATCCATCGGCAGCCATTGAGTACTGATGGCCATTTTCTGACACTCCAGGCACTCCTTTATTCATGTCCCCCTTCAAAGGCCAAAAAGGCCTCAAGCGTATCTTCAATGCCGGTGGTTATTCACTCGCAGGCCTGCAAGCGGCGTTCACCGGCGAAGCGGCGTTTCGTCAGTTGGTACTCGCCAATGTGGTGCTGATTCCTGTCGCCTTTTTGCTCAACGTCAGCCGGGTTGAACGTGCGTTGTTGATCGCCGTCTGCCTGCTGGCATTGATCGTCGAGTTGATCAACTCGGCGATCGAGGCGGCCATCGACCGGATTTCCCTCGATCTGCATCCGTTGTCGAAAAACGCCAAGGACATGGGCAGCGCCGCGCAGTTGGTGGCCATGACCATGATCGGTGTCGTCTGGGCACTGATTCTGCTTTAAAGCTTCAGGCAATGTCCGGCAATACGATTTCGTCACTACGCCTCACGCCACGAGTGAACGAGCGGCACAGGTCGAGGAATTCGCGCATTGCCGAGGTTTGATACTTCTGCTTGTGCCAGATGAAGAAGAACTGCCGCGCCAGGTCCAGCTCCGGCGTCTGTACCGCCACCAGGCTGCCGCGCCGAAAGGCATCGCGCAGGGCCAGCCGCGAGATGCAGCCGATGCCCAGGCCCGATTCCACGGCGCGCTTGATCGCTTCGGTGTGTTCAAGCTCCAGGCGCACATTGAGGCTTGAGCGATGGTGGCGCATTGCCTGATCAAACGTCAGACGAGTGCCGGAACCCTGTTCGCGAAGTATCCAAGCTTCTCGCGTTAAGGCTTCCATGCTGGCTGGGCCGCTGCCGGCCAAGGGATGCTTGGGTGAGCAGAACACCACCAGTTCGTCTTCGACCCAGGGTTGCACCTCGATATCGGGATGGCTACAGTCGCCCTCGATCAGCCCCAGGTCGATTTCGTAGTGCGCGACCTGCTGGACGATGTTGGCAGTATTCTGCACGTGCAGCTTCACTTGGCTTTCAGGGTGTACCTGCATGAAATGCCCGATCAGCAAGGTTGCCAGGTAATTGCCGATGGTCAGGGTTGCACCCACCGCCAGCGAGCCGAAGCCGGATTTGCCATTGAGCAGGTCTTCGATCTCCTTGGCCTGATCGAGCAAGGCGACGGCCTGGGGCAGCAGTTGATGGCCGAGGGCGTTGAGGCTCAGACGCTTGCCGGCCCGGTCGAACAGTTGGCAGCTGGTTTGGCGCTCCAGCTCGGTGATCGAAGTGCTGGCGGCCGATTGCGACAGCGCCAATTGCACAGCCGCGCGCGAGACGCTTTCCTGCTGGGCGACGGCAACGAATACCTGGAGTTGTCTGAGAGTAAATCGCATATCGATATAACCGATAACCTATATCTTGATAATTCAGTTAACAGATATTGTTGCTGGCTTTAAACTATTGCGCAATCGCGCTCTATGGTCAGCGCACCGTTCTTTCAGGAGCCATCGTCAATGAGCAACATGAACCACGAACGCGTTCTCAGTGTGCACCACTGGAACGACACCCTGTTCAGCTTCAAGTGCACGCGTGATCCAGGCCTGCGCTTCGAGAACGGGCAGTTCGTGATGATCGGCCTGCAGCAGCCCAACGGCCGTCCGTTGATGCGTGCCTATTCCATCGCCAGCCCGAACTGGGAAGAGCATCTGGAGTTCTTCAGCATCAAGGTGCCCGATGGCCCGCTGACCTCGCAGCTGCAGCATCTCAAGGAAGGCGACGAGATCATCATCAGCAAGAAACCCACCGGTACTCTGGTGCTTGACGACCTCAAGCCTGGCAAGCACTTGTACCTGTTGAGCACCGGCACTGGCCTGGCGCCGTTCATGAGCGTCATCCAGGATCCGGAAACCTACGAGCGTTTCGAAAAGGTCATCCTCTGCCACGGCGTGCGTTACGTGAACGAAGTCGCTTACCGCGAGTTCATCACCGAGCATCTGCCGGCCAACGAGTTTTTCGGCGAAGCGCTGCGCGACAAGCTGATCTACTACCCCACCGTGACGCGCGAGCCGTTCGAGAACGAAGGCCGCCTTACCGACTTGATGCGCAGCGGCAAGCTGTTCAGCGATATCGGTCTGCCACCGATCAATCCTCAGGACGACCGCGCGATGCTGTGCGGCAGCCCGAGCATGCTCGACGAGACCAGCGAAGTGCTCAACAGCTTCGGCCTCACCGTTTCGCCGCGTATGCGCGAGCCAGGTGATTACCTGATCGAGCGCGCCTTCGTCGAGAAATAATCGGCGCCGATCAAAAAGCCGCTCCACCCACACGGGTCGAGCGGCTTTTTCATGCGCGCACGTTCAAGCTGTGAGACTGGCAGAACCCAGTCCCACAGATCACACCACTTCCAGGACCCGAATCAGCCCAGGCTCGGGATAGTGCCAGCGCACGTCCACATCCCACAGCCGCACGCCGTATTGGCGCTCCGGTGTCGGCACCTGATACGCCGGGCGTGGGTCCTGTGCCAGGCACTGCTCGATCAGCTCCATCAGTGGCTCGCCGAGGCGCTGACCGTGCTCACGGGCACTGTGTAGTGCCTCATCGTGCCATTGCACGGCGATCAGTTCGGGCGCTGCACTGGCCATGTGATTGTGTGCCCCATCGATAATATCGGCATAGGGCACGTACGGTTTGATATCCAGCACCGGCGTGCCATCCAGCAGATCAATGCCGGACACCCACAGCCTGCCTGCCTCGACCTTGTCCAGGCGCACCACCGACTGGCCTATCCCGTTAGGGCGGTGGGTGGCGCGTGTCGCAAAGACCCCCATCGAGGTATTTCCGCCCAGGCGCGGCGGCCGCACTTTGAGGCGGGGTGTGTCTTCCAGGGCCTGATGGAACAGGAACACCAGCCACACATGGCTGACCTGTTCCAGGCCTTGCACCGCGTCACCGTTATTGAACGGCGCCACCAGCTCCACCACGCCGCGGGCCGCCGGAGCGAGTTGGGGTTGCCGGGGGATGGCGAATTTTTCCTTGAAGCAGGAGCGGACGAAACCGACCGGGGAAACGCTATGGCTCATGGGGCACCAGGTAGCGGAAAATCATGGGAGCGCGATCAGAATGACTTGCAGCCGGCGACCTTGAAAGGGCCCGCGATGCGTATCCAGCCAACGCCTGGGTAGGTTTGCGAGCAGACGTAGACGCCTTCCTGGGTCTTGCTCTGCCATCGGTACCAGTACGCAGGTTTCGCTTCGCACAGGCCGGGAAGACTTGCGAGCAGCAGGGCGGCAACAACGACACGTGGCGTCACGGCAAACTCCTTGAGGCTCGAATCCTGAAGTGGCTGGGATAGCGCTTTCGCGGGCAAGCCCTGCTCACAGGTGTACGGCGATAGCGCTGTTTACACCCTGAGAGTAAAGCTTGCTCGCGAAGAGGACTAGCCCGGCTTCAGCCGCGAACGCGCAGGGTCAAGCCCTTGAGGAAATTGCGCAGCAGTTGGTCGCCGCACGGGCGATAGTTATTGTGGCCAGCCTTGCGGAACAGAGCGCTGAGCTCTGGCTTGGACACCGGAAACTCCACCGACTTGAGGATGGCGTGCATGTCGTCTTCCTTGAGCTCGAAGGCCACGCGCAGCTTTTTCAGCACGGTGTTGTTGGTCACCGGCAGTTCGATCGGCTGGGCTGGACGGCTGTCATCCTTGCCCCGCTTGAAGATCACCAGGCCATCGAGAAAATGCGCCAGCACCGTGTCGGGGCAATGGACGAAGCCTTCTTCCTCTTCCTTGGTCAGGTAGGCGGCGACTTCTTCCCTGGTCGCTTCGCCACCACCGAGTTTGATCAGCTCGACGACTTTGGCGTCGCCGATGTCGATCATGTAGCGCACGCTGCGCAGTACATCGTTTTGAATCATGAAATCGAATCCTGGATAAACGACGTCGCCAACTCGGCGACGCCTGAAAACGGCTTAGAACTTCTCGGTGGTCGCCATGTAGCGCCATTCGCCGACGGGCAGTTTGCCCATGGATACGCCGCCGATACGGATGCGACGGATCGACACCACGTTCAGCCCGACGCTGTTGCACAGTTGCACCAAGACACCCGGCAGCGGGTTTTTCAGTACGATGCGCAGGCGGGTTTCGTTCTGCCAGCTGACTTTCACCGGTGGCAGCGCTTTGCCCTTGTAGGTGACGCCATGCTGCAGGCGGTTGAGGCCGTGCTCGCTCATGTCGCCGCTGATTTCGACGACGAACTCCTGCTCCAGCTTGGCGATGTCATCGCTGAGCTTGCGAGCGATACGCCAGTCCTGAGTAAACACCTGCAGGCCGGCGCAGTACTCGGGTAACTCGGCAGCGCAGCTAAGGCGCACGAAGTGCCCGCGCAACGGCCGTTTACCGTAGCGATGGGCCTCGGACAAATTCTCCGGAGCGAGCAATCGCTGCAACTGTTCGCGGCTCTGTTCGGCGGGCTGGTGCGCCAGCAAGGTGATCGGGTCGGGGGCCACGGCCTTTGCTTGTGCATCGAGCTCGACGCGCTGAGCCTCGACCTTGAATTGCGGTTCGTCGACGATTTCGCCGTCCACCCGGACCCAGCCGCCCTCGATGAACAGCTCTGCCTCACGGCGCGAGCACCCGACCAGTTCGATCAGGCGTTTGGAAAGGCGAGTGGGTTCAGACATGACAGCGACCGTGGCAAGATAAGGCCGCCATTGTACCCGCGTGGCGCGCGATATTCGCCGTTTAATCTTCGCTCAGGCACTGCGTACGCTCTGCCGCGCGGCCAGGCGCAAGTGCAGCAACGGGTAGGGATGCCCCAGACCGTCCTGCTCGCAGCGGCCGATCACTTCGAAACCCTGTTTGAAATAGAAGCCCACGGCCTGGGCATTCTGCTCGTTGACGTCGATCAGATCAGCATTCAGGTGTTCGATGGCATAAGTGAGCAGTTGCTTGCCCACACCCTGGCCGCGATGGCGAGGGGCGACGAAGAGCATTTCCACCTTGCCGGCGGCCACGCCGGCGAACCCCATGATGCGCTGCTGCGGATCGCGTATGCAGATCAGCATGACGGCGTCCAGGTAGTGTTCAAGCACCAGGGTCCGCAGCTCGCGGATGTAGTCGTCGGGCAAAAACTTGTGCGTGGCCCGCACCGATGACTCCCACACTTTGGTCAGCTCGGGGTAGTCGCTTTGGTGGGGCGTGACGATGGTGGGTTCGTTAGGCATTGCGGCAGTCTCCATGACGGGGCAGTCCATGGGTAACTATAGTGGGCAGGAAGGATTTTTGTCATCGCCACTACCGTCTTCGCGAGCAAGCTTTGCGCTCACTGGGTGAACTCCGGTAGGGGGAACAACCCGGTGGGAGCAAAGCTTGCTCGCGAAGAGGCCAGTATGATTGGCGATGATTACAGTGGAGTAGCCCACAGATCATATTCATCGGCATCGGTCACCCGGCACCAGATCTTGTCGCCAGGCTTGATGCTGCCATCGCTTTCGATGAACACGTTGCCGTCGATTTCCGGGGCGTCGAAGAAGCAGCGGCCGACAGCGCCTTGCTCGTCGACTTCATCGATCAGCACTTCGATTTCCTTGCCGATCTTCATCTGCAGGCGTGCCGCGCTGATGGCTTGCTGGTGCGCCATGAAGCGGTCCCAGCGATCCTGCTTGACGTCGTCCGGCACCACGGCCGCGTCCAGCAGGTTGGCCGGCGCGCCTTCGACCGGCGAGTACTGGAAGCAGCCGACGCGGTCGAGCTGTGCTTCGGTGAGCCAGTCGAGCAGGTACTGGAAGTCTTCTTCGGTCTCGCCCGGGAAGCCGACGATGAAGGTCGAACGGATGACCAGATCCGGGCACTGCTCGCGCCAGTTCTTGATGCGCGCCAGGGTCTTGTCTTCGAAGGCCGGGCGTTTCATCAGCTTGAGCACTTTGGGGCTGGCGTGCTGAAACGGGATGTCCAGATACGGCAGGATCTTGCCGGCGGCCATCAGCGGAATCACGTCATCGACGTTGGGGTACGGATAGACGTAGTGCAGGCGCACCCACACGCCCAGGCTGCTGAGTGCCTGGCACAGCTCGAGCATGCGGGTCTTGACCGGCTGGCCATTCCAGAAGTCGGTCTTGTACTTGACGTCGACGCCGTAGGCGCTGGTGTCCTGGGAGATCACCAGCAGCTCCTTGACGCCTGCTTTGACCAGGCGCTCGGCCTCGCTCAGCACGTCGCCCACCGGGCGGCTCACCAGTTTGCCGCGCATCGACGGGATGATGCAGAAGCTGCAGCTGTGGTTGCAGCCTTCGGAAATCTTCAGGTAGGCGTAATGACGCGGGGTCAGCTTGATACCTTGCGGGGGCACCAAATCGATCAGCGGGTTGTGATCCTGGCGCGGCGGAACGACGTCGTGCACGGCATTGACGACCTGCTCGTACTGCTGAGGGCCGGTCACCGACAATACGCTGGGGTGCACATTGCGAATGGCGCTTTCTTCCACGCCCATGCAGCCGGTGACGATCACACGGCCGTTTTCGGCCAGGGCTTCGCCGATCACTTCCAACGATTCAGCCTTGGCGCTGTCAATGAAACCGCAAGTGTTGACCACTACCACATCGGCGTCCTGATAGGTCGCCACCACTTCGTAGCCTTCCATGCGCAGTTGAGTCAGGATGCGCTCGGAATCTACCAGGGCCTTGGGGCAACCCAGAGAAACGAAACCGACCTTGGGGGCGGCTGACGAAGGGACGGTGGACATGGCTAACCTCGGTATTGAATCTTGATATCTGAACGGCCACACGCAAGCGGCCAGGCGGGCGCTGTAGACGCCTCTTGATCAAAAAGTGCGCAATTCTATCCATGGCCAAGGCGCTTGACCAGCTTTATAGAGGGAAATGCGACGAGTGCTGCGCTATGCTTCGCGGCGTTGCGCTCGGTCACGCGGTGATGGGCAGCAAAGAATCGGGACCCGATGCGCACAAAAGTGCGCCGATCCTCAAAGTTTTCGCGGGCCCAGGTACAGGTTTCAGGAGTGGTTGATGGTTCAGGCAAACAGTCAGGCGGGCACCGGGCATTCTCGCCCCGGTGCGGTGGGTATGTTGGTGGCGGCCGTGGGCGTGGTCTATGGCGACATTGGTACCAGCCCGTTGTACACCCTGCGTGAGGTGTTTTCCGGAGGTTACGGGGTTCCCGTCAACCATGATGGCGTGTTGGGCATCCTGTCGCTGATCTTCTGGTCGCTCATCTGGGTGGTCTCGATCAAATACATGCTGTTCGTGTTGCGCGCCGACAACCAGGGCGAGGGCGGGATCATGGCGCTGACGGCGCTGGCCTCCCGTGCCGCCGCCAACCACCGGCGCCTGCGGGCATTGCTGGTGGTGTGCGGGCTGGTGGGCGCGGCGCTGTTCTATGGCGACAGCATGATTACCCCGGCCGTGTCGGTGCTCTCGGCGATCGAGGGCCTGGAACTGGCCTTCGATGGCATCGAGCATTGGGTCGTGCCCTTGTCGCTGGTGGTGCTGGTGGCGCTGTTCCTGATCCAGAGCCGTGGTACGGCGCGTATCGGCAAGCTGTTCGGCCCGGTCATGGTGCTGTGGTTTCTGGTGCTGGGCGCGCTGGGCCTGTATGGCATCGTGCAGAACCCCGAGGTGATCAAGGCGCTCAACCCGATGTGGGCGGTGCGCTTCTTCGTGGTCCACCCTGGCATGGGCGTGGCGATTCTTGGCGCCGTGGTACTGGCATTGACCGGTGCCGAGGCGCTGTACGCCGACATGGGCCACTTCGGCCGCCAGCCGATCGCCCGTGCCTGGTTTATCCTGGTGCTGCCGGCGCTGGTGCTTAACTACTTCGGCCAGGGCGGTTTGCTGCTGTCCGATCCGGAGACGGCACGCAACCCCTTCTACCTGCTGGCACCCAGCTGGGCATTGATTCCCTTGGTGGCGCTGTCGACCCTGGCCACAGTCATCGCCTCCCAGGCGGTGATTTCCGGTGCCTTCTCGCTTACGCGCCAGGCCATCCAGCTCGGCTATATCCCGCGCATGTACATTCAGCACACCTCGAGCGCAGAAGAGGGGCAGATCTACATTGGTGCGGTCAATTGGTCGCTGATGGTCGGTGTGATCCTGCTGGTGGTGGGCTTCGAGTCCTCCGGTGCGCTGGCCTCGGCGTACGGCGTTGCGGTCACCGGGACCATGCTGATGACCACGATTCTGGTCTCGGCGGTCATGTTGCTGCTGTGGAAATGGCCACCGTTGCTGGCGGTGCCGGTGTTGATCGGCTTTTTGCTGGTGGATGGCCTGTTTTTCGCCGCCAACGTGCCGAAGATCGTCCAAGGCGGCGCTTTCCCGGTACTGGCCGGCACCGTGCTGTTCATCCTCATGACCACTTGGAAGCGCGGCAAACAGCTGCTGGTCGAGCGCCTCGACGAGGGCGCGCTGCCGCTACCGATCTTTATCGGCAGTATCCGCGTGCAACCGCCGCACCGAGTGCAGGGCACCGCGGTGTTCCTGACTGCACGCTCCGACGCGGTGCCCCACGCGCTGCTGCATAATTTGCTGCATAACCAGGTGTTGCACGAGCAAGTGGTACTCCTGACGGTACTCAACGAAGACACGCCGCGGGTCAGTGCCGAGCGCCGGGTCGAGGTGGAAAGCTACGGCGAAGGCTTTTTCCGGGTGATCCTGCATTTCGGCTTCATGGACGAGACCGATGTGCCTGGCGCGCTGGCCCTGTGTCATCTGGATGAGCTGGATTTCAGCCCGATGCGCACTACCTACTTCCTGAGTCGCGAGACGGTGATCGCTTCGAAGATCGTTGGCATGGCTAGGTGGCGCGAGGCGTTGTTTGCGTTCATGTTGAAGAACGCCAATGGTAATTTGCGCTTCTTCAATCTGCCGCTTAATCGGGTGATCGAGTTGGGTACCCAAGTAGAGATGTGATGGTTGCTGGTGCGGGTTTGAGGGCATCTTGCAGGTCGGTTTTTGGTTGATCGGTCGTTGGCGGGGCACTTTGGATCGGGGTGGTTCTGCTTTCGAGCCGGCCTTGGGGTCGCGGCCCCCGCCATTGGCCCTTCGCTTTGGCTCAGGGTTCCCGCACTTCGACGCACTGGCGAGGGGCACGCCCCGATGGGCCTTCCGTGGCCCAACGGGGCTTAGCCGGCATCCATGCCGGCTATCCCCTCGCCAGCACGTCGAAGCGCGGCCTGCTGGAAGGGGGCCGCGACCCCAAGGCCGACTCGAAAGCAGAACAGTGATACTTGCGGCGTTATCGAGCTTTTAAAAGCGTTAGCGGTGGCGCCTCAACTTCCGACTGGCTCTGCTTGCGCTTCAGCCTGGGCGGTGCCCCTCCAGCAGGCCGCGTGGAGGCTTCTGAATCGGTGGCTTCCCGGCATGGATGCCGGGGAAGCCGCGTTGAGCCATGGAGAGCGATTCGCGGCGTGCCACCGATTCAGAAGCCGGAACGCGGGAACCCCGAGCGTCAGCGAGGGGCCAATGTGGGGCGCCGCCCAGGCTGGAGCGCAAGCAGAGCCGCACCCCAATCCCCAGCCCCCTCACCACCAACAAAAAAGCCCGAATCCATAAAGAACTCGGGCTATTCATCACCACCGAAAAATCACTTCTGAGCAGTGTCTTCCTTACCCTGGAACTTGTCGATCGCATCCGTCAGGCGCTTAGCCAGTGCCGGGTAGTTCTCGTCGAAGTGGTGACCGCCAGGCAGCTCCAGCTTGGTGCCCGGAGCGGTGGCCTCGGTGCAGCCGGTCTCGTCTGCCTCTTCCTTGCCGTACACACAGAGCACCTTGGCAGCGGGCAGCTTGGCCATTTCCGGTCCGGTGGGGGCCTCTTTGCCAGCTGCGCCGAGCCAGCCTTCGACTGCGATCTCGAAGCTGCCGGTACGGGCGAAGGCCAGCAGGATCACGCCATCGATGTGGCTCTGGTCTTCGGGCAGCAGGCGATTGTAGACCGCTGGCAACACGTCGGCGCCAAATGAGTAGCCGGCCAGGATGAAGCGTTTGGTGCCCCATTTCTGCCGATAGAAGTGCATCAGCTGAGCGAGGTCGTAGGCGGTTTCCTCCGGGCTCTTGTGCTGCCAGTAGTAGCGCAGCGTGTCGATACCCACCACCGGGTAGCCGAGCTTGGCCATTTCGCCTGCTACGTCGCGGTCCAGATCGCGCCAGCCACCGTCACCGGAGAGGAACAGCGTCACGGTGTCGGAGGATTGCCCCGCAGGCACCTCCACCACTGGAATCTTCAACTGACCAGCGGATTGCCCGACCAGGACGTCAGTCAGCGAATTCTTCATCACCTGTGGCAGGTTTACATCGTAGTCACTGATGCTGGTCTGAGCGTTGGGCTGGTCGCGCACGAAGGCAGCGGCGACGTCGTCCGGGTTGTCATTCCAGGCCACGGTCCATTTGCCGTGGGGTGCGGACTTGATCAGTGGCGTCTTGCATTTGGGCTCGAAGGGCGGCGGCGGCACGGCTGGCTTCGGCGCGTCCGGGTCCGGTTCCTCGGCATGCTCGATGGTGAAGTCCACCGAGATGGCCTGGGCCTTGTCGTTGTTCTGGCTGGCCAGCCATTGCCACGCCAGGGTCGCACCAGGGCCGATGCCGCTGACCACGTCAGGTGCGCCATCGAGCTTCTTCAGGCCGGCTTGCAATGCCTGGGCCTGCAGAGTGCAATCGTCTTTGGGCAGGACGATCTGGAGGATCTGCGCCGAGCCGGACTGGCTCAGGTCCAGCAACTGGTTGTCATTGAGCATCTGCTCGGCCGGAACCGCCAGTGCCACTCGCGACTTGATGCGCGTGCCCGGGGTCACCAATGCCGCCTTGCTGCCGTCGCTCAGGGCGATTTGCTCCACATGGGCCGCCGGGGCAGGGCGGTTCCAGAGCCAGTAACCGCCCGCCAGCGCGAGGATCAATACCACCAGCGTGACGAGAACTGCTCGCCCGTAACGTCGAATCATCAGCGTTTCACCAATCCAGTCAAGCCGCCCGCGATCAGGGCGGCAGTATCAGCCAATGCCACCATCGGATCGAGTCCTGCGGGCACGGCCATATAACGAGGTTCCCAGTCAGGCTGGAACTTGTCTTTGAAGCGACGCAGCCCCTGGAAGTTATACAGTTGCTCGCCGCGTTGAAACACCATCGAACCCAGACGCTGGGTCAGCGGGGCGCCACGCCGCGTCTGCAAGCCGGACAAAGGCACCATCCCCAGGCTGAAACGCGCATAGTCCTTGGCTTTGTAGTGCTGGATCAAGCCGACCATCATGAACTCCATGGTCAGCTTCGGCGCCTCAGGATGCGCGCGCATCAGGTCCAGGCTGGCCAGGTCGTGGCGATCGGTTTCGAGCAGGTTGGCGAAGGCCACCGGCTTGCCTTCGAAATGGACGATGACAATACGGAAATGCTTGAGGTAGTCGGCGCTGAACCGGCCTAGGGAGAAGCCTTTTTCGCGCACATTCTTACCTGATAACCAGGCGTCTGAGATGATTTTTAGTTCATCCAGCGGAGCGGTGCCAGGTTCGTAGACTTCCAGCGACAGGCCGTCGCGGGTGCCGCGATTCCAGGTGTAGCGCAGGTCCTTCATCTCCTTGCCCTTGGCTTCGAGGTCGAAGGTGTGCAAGTTGACGCGGGCTTCTTCGCCGAGCTTGATGGCAGTCAGGCCGATATCCATATAGAAGGGCAGGTTCTCGGCGCGCACCTGGTAGAACACCGGGCGGGCGTGGTGCAGGTCGCACAGGTCACGGAACTGCCAGATCATCTCTGCCCGTGGCTGAGTCGGGCCGATCGGATCATAGAGCGCCACCAGGCTGCGACCGCGCCGGGCGTACATGATGAACGCCTTGTCGTTAGGGTGGAACAGCAGTGCCTTGTCGCCGGTCAGGGCCAGGCCACCGTCCGGCTGACTGGAATGCGCGAGGATACGGGCGGCGCGCTCGAGTTCTTCCGGGGTCGGCAAATGGATGGTCGGCCGCGCCGTGCGCAACAGCCAGGTCAGGGCGACGATGATCAACAGCACCGCGCTGCCCAGAGCCGAGCGCAAACCACGGGGCGCATCGGCATCCAGGGTGAACTGCCACCACAACTGGTTGTTGTAGGGCACGTCCTGATAAGCGAAGAACAGCAGCCAGATCGAAGACGCCACCACGCAGGCACTCGACACCAGCCACACGCCCGAGAACGGCACCTCCAGCAAGCGGCTAGGGCGATAGAAGGAGCGGCGGAACACGGCCAGCAAGGCGGCGGTGAGGGTCAGCATGGTCGCTTCCTCCCAATCGAAACCCTTGAGCAGCGACAACAGCGCGCCGACCAGCAGCAGAATGGTGGTCAGCATCCACGCGGCGGACAGGCGCCGACGCAGGCCCTGAGCCAGCAGCAGGCAGAGCACGCCGATCAGGCTGGCGCCGAAGTGCGAGGCGTCGATAAGCCGATGGGGGAGGAGAAAGCCCATATGCTCCAGACGGGTGTCGATTTCAGGGGTTGCGCCAGAAAACAGCAGCACTACGCCAGACAGGAACACCAGCAGTGCGAGCACTGGCGCCGCCAGCCCGGAGGCCACGCGAATGGCTTGTTGGGCAAAGAAGAAGCGCCGACCTTCGTTGATCAGCAGCATCACGCAGGCGACCAGCAACGGCAGTACCACATAGATGATGCGGTACAGCAACAGGGCCGCTGCCAGGGGCGCCGCGCCTATCTGATCGGCGAACGCGGCCAGCAAGATGGCTTCGAACACCCCGACGCCGCCGGGCACGTGGCTCAGCACCCCAGCTGCCAGGGCCAGCAGGTACACCAGCAGGAAGGCGCCGAACGGCGGTGTTTCGGGCAACAGCAAATACAGCACGGTCGCGGCGGCTGCCACGTCGAGGGCAGTGATCACCAATTGCAGCAGGGTCAGGCGCAGGGTCGGCAAGCGCAAGGTACGGCGCCCGACGCGGACCAGCAGATTGTTGGCGATGGGTTGTTCCGGCAGGCGCCGACGGTAGATGCCGATAGCCAAGGCGGCGAACAACAGCAGGACGGCGCAGGCGACGCTCCCAAGCAGGCCTTCCGAAAGCCCGAGGGCAGTTGCCGCAGCGGGCAAATCGCTCAGCGTCGCAAGAGCCGCCAGTGGCGGCAGCGCACAACCCAGGGAAAGGCTGGCGAACAGAGTCATGCGCGCGACTTCGGTAGCGCCCATGCCTTTGCGTGAATAAAGGCGGTAGCGCACTGAGCCACCGGACAGCAGCGACAAGCCGATGGCGTTACCGATGGCGAAGGCGGTGAAGCCGCCCAATGCCAGCGTCGCCGGTTTGAGATCGGCGCCGGCGTATCGGCTCGCGGACCATTCGTAGCCCAGCAACACGATAAAGCCGACCACCGTCGCGGCCAACGCGCCTGCCAGCGAAGAGCGCGGCGTGCTCAACACCGAGTCGTGCAGGGCGTATATATCCATCTCGAACAACAAATGCCAACACGCTATCAACGCAATACCGAACAACAACAGCGTCACCGTCAACCCGATCGGCTGCCGATAGCGGCTCAGCAGTTCCAGCCAGCGCAGGCGTCGAGGATCTACGGGGTGGACGGGAGCACTGCTGGTGTCAACTTCCTGTGAGTCGGGGCGCATCAAAAACCTCGTGGACGCTGGACGACGGGATTCAGCCAATCCAGTCTTTTTTACCTGTCCATCTGAAAAAAAAGTGTAATTCCAATGTTAACCCGTACGACCATTTAGCGGCGAACCCGTGCGAAGCTTTAGAGGAAGTTTCACGATTGGGCCAGCGCTGGTGACATTGACGATAGTCTAAGGGATTGAAATGTCAGTTTTTTTAGCGCGCACAAAAAAGGCCACTCTCTCAAGTGGCCTTCTTCGACGTTTGGTTGCGGGAGCCGGATTTGAACCGACGACCTTCGGGTTATGAGCCCGACGAGCTACCAGACTGCTCCATCCCGCGTCTGTGGATGCGCATTCTATAGATTCTCGACTGCGTGTCAAGGATCTATTTGATAAAACTGAAAAAAGACAAAAGAGGCAGATACAAAAAAGGCCACTTTTTCAAGTGGCCTTCTTTGATGTTTGGTTGCGGGAGCCGGATTTGAACCGACGACCTTCGGGTTATGAGCCCGACGAGCTACCAGACTGCTCCATCCCGCGTCTGTGGAGTTGATTCTACAGGGACGCGCTGCCTTGTCAAACGATGATTTTCAGAAAATTCTTTTCGTTCAATCGCTTAGCGAGCTAAGAAGGGCCTCCAGAGCAGCAGGGGCGGGGGTTTGAGACCTATCGAAGGACTATTTTCGATTGATAAAATAAATTGGGTGGCCGCTCACCAAGGAATTTTCCCACAACAGATGCGGCATTCAGCTGTCGATGCGATACTGTACAAAATACCAGTTCACACGGTTTTCCAGGGCAGAGCTCCACTCGACCATGACCCAACGCAAAATCATCCACGTCGATTGCGACTGTTTTTATGCCGCCATCGAAATGCGCGATGACCCGCAATTGGCGGGCAAGCCGTTGGCTGTCGGCGGCTCGGCCGAGCGCCGAGGGGTAATCGCTACGTGCAATTACGAGGCGCGTGCCTACGGTGTGCGCTCAGCGATGTCATCGCGACATGCCCTCAAGCTCTGCCCGGACCTGCTGATCGTCAAGCCGCGCATGGATGCCTATAAAGAAGCCTCCCGCGAGATTCACACCATATTTCGCGAATACACCGACCTCATCGAACCCTTGTCGCTGGATGAAGCCTATCTGGACGTGTCCGATTGCGCCCATTTTGCCGGCAGCGCCACGCGTATCGCCCAGGATATTCGCCGCAAGGTTTCCAAGCGTCTGCATATCACCGTGTCGGCCGGGGTGGCGCCGAACAAGTTTCTCGCCAAGATTGCCAGCGATTGGCGCAAGCCCGATGGACTGTTCGTGATTACCCCGGGGGAGGTCGAGGATTTTGTCGCCGACCTGTCGGTCAGCAAGTTGCACGGGGTCGGTAAGGTCACCGCTGACAAGCTGCAACGCCAAGGCATCGAGCGCTGCCTGGATCTGCGGCAGTGGAGCAAGCTCAAACTGGTGCGCGAGTTCGGCAGTTTCGGCGAACGCCTTTATAGTCTGGCGTGGGGCATCGATGAGCGCCCGGTGCAGAACGACAGCCGGCGTCAGTCAGTGAGTGTGGAAAACACCTACGACAAGGACTTGCCAGATTTGGCCAGTTGCCTGGACAAGCTGCCGGAGCTGATGGCGACGCTCGAAGGGCGGATGGCGCGGATCGACAGCAGCTATCGCCCCGGCAAGCCTTTCGTCAAGGTCAAGTTCCACGATTTCACCCAGACCACCCTGGAGCAGGCGGGCGCAGGCCGCGACCTCGACAGCTATCAGCAGTTGCTGACTCAGGCATTCGCGCGCGGCGGCAAGCCGGTGCGTCTGCTGGGCATCGGTGTGCGCCTGCTCGACCTGCGCGGCGCCCATGAACAGCTGGAGCTGTTCAGTTCCTGAGCGTCAGTGATTCGGTACCGTCACATGGCGGCCAGCGCGGGCCAAGGCCCGAAGAAAATCGTGCTGCAGTTCCGGGTCGTTGCGCGTCAGCTCGATCAGGCTCTGCTCCAGATCAGCCGCCTCGGCCTCGAAACCCAGCTCCGACAGGCGCTTGACGCGATGCACCCACTGGCCAACTTCGTCGTCCTCCAGATCATCGAAAATCAGCCCACGCGCTTCCACCAGTTTGCTTCGCAAATCATTGCTCAGGTCCAGGGACGCCTCGCCATGGGTATGGTCGTCGTCGTCCTTGGCGCTGAATTGCAGGCGTGCGACGTTGCGCAGGCTGTTGTCGGCGAACGGGCTGTCGAGCAGATTGACCCGCACCACTCCCTCGCGGTCGGTAGTGAGCGAGTACAGGTGGCTACCTGCAGTCACGTCTACCGGGCGGTTGCTCCACGGCAGGCTGATGACCTCCCGGTGTTTGTCCTTCTGTACTTCCTTGACGCTGGCCAGGTTCTGTTCGGCGCGACCGCTGGAGGGCATGTTCATCGCCGGATTGAGGCCGGCCAGACCATCGGTGATCCAGTCGTGGGTCACGCTGTCGGGCAGGCGGCCCAAAGCGAAGATATTGACCACGTTGGCGCCCACACCACCCACCACGGCGACGGCCCCCAGCGGGATCTCGTAGACCTTGCGCCAAGGTTGATAGGGGGTATAGCGGTCATAGTTGCGGGTGACTTCGAACTCGGTGACTTCGAAAGTCCGGTGTTCGTTGACGCGCACACGGCGCTGCGGCTCGTCGAGAGTCGTTGGTTCGCCGACGTCGATCTGCACGCTGTGCTCGAGCAATTTGCGCTCTACACGTTCCTCGTGTTCGTTGCGCGGCGACATGTGGTTGGCGCAGCCAGCGAGGAACAAAGCGCCGCACAAGGCGGCGCCTTTAAGCGCTAGCGGCAGTACAGGGCTGGCCGCCAGGGGCTTTGGTTTGTCCATGATCGGTCTGCCGTCAGCGGCCCACGCGAGCCTGGATGAACTCGAGCACGTCGGCAACGGCCAGCGCCTGAGGCTCGCTGTCGGTACGGCCCTTGTATTCCAGATTGCCTTCGGCCAGGCCGCGGTCGCTGACCACGATGCGGTGCGGGATACCGATCAACTCCATGTCGGCGAACTTGATGCCGGGGCTGGTCTTCTTGTCGCGGTCATCCAGCAGCACGTCGAAACCGGCGGCGGTCAGCTCGGCATAAAGCTTGTCGGTGGCCTCGCGGACCTGTTCGGTTTCGTAGCGCAGCGGTACCAGGGCGATCTGGAACGGTGCCAGGGCGTCGCTCCAGATGATGCCGCCGGCGTCGTTGTTCTGCTCGATGGCGGCTGCCACCACGCGCGAAACGCCGATACCGTAGCACCCCATGGCCAGTGTCACAGGCTTGCCGTTTTCGCCCAGCACCTGGCACTTGAGCGCTTCGCTGTACTTGGTGCCGAGCTGGAAGATATGCCCGACTTCGATACCGCGCTTGATGCTCAGGGTGCCTTTGCCGTCCGGGCTCGGGTCGCCGTCGACGACATTGCGCAGGTCGGCCACTTCCGGCAGCGGCAGGTCACGCTCCCAGTTGACGCCGAAGTAGTGCTTGTCGTCGATGTTGGCGCCGATACCGAAGTCGCTCATGAACTGCACCGAGCGATCGATGATGCACGGCAGGGGCAGGTTCAGCGGGCCCAGGGAGCCCGCGCCTGCGCCGATGGCATTACGCAGCTCGGCGTCGGTGGCCATGACCAGCGGGCTGGCGACCAGCGGATGGTTGCCTGCCTTGATTTCGTTGAGCTCGTGGTCGCCACGGATCACCAGGGCGATCAGCTTGCCTTCTTCGGCGGCACGCACGATCAGCGTCTTGACGGTTTTCTCGATGGCCAGGTTGTAGCCTTCGACCAAGGCGGCGATGGTTTTCGCATCGGGGGTGTCGACCAGGCGCAGTTCTTCGCTCGGGGCAGGGCGTACGGTTTCCCGTGGCACGGCCTCGGCTTTTTCGATGTTGGCGGCGTAGTCGGAGCCATCGCTGAAGGCAATGTCATCTTCGCCGGACTCGGCCAGCACGTGAAACTCATGGGAGCCAGCGCCACCGATCGAGCCGTTGTCGGCTTCTACCGGGCGGAATTTCAAGCCCAAGCGGGTGAACACGTTGCAATAGGCCTGGTGCATGCGGTCATAGGTGACCTGCAGCGACGGCTGATCGGCGTGGAAGGAGTAGGCGTCCTTCATGATGAACTCGCGGGCGCGCATCACACCGAAGCGTGGGCGAATCTCGTCGCGGAATTTGGTCTGGATCTGGTACAGGTTGATCGGCAACTGTTTATAGCTGCTCAATTCATTGCGGGCGATGTCGGTGATCACCTCTTCGTGGGTCGGGCCGGCGCAGAATTCGCGACCGTGGCGATCCTTGAGGCGCAGCAGCTCGGGGCCGTATTGCTCCCAGCGGCCCGATTCCTGCCACAGCTCGGCGGGCTGGATGCCAGGCATCAACACTTCGAGGGCGCCAGCGGCGTCCATTTCCTCGCGCACGATGCGCTCGACCTTGCGCATCACGCGCAGCCCCATCGGCAGCCAGGTGTAGAGGCCCGACGCGAGTTTGCGAATCATCCCGGCGCGCAGCATCAGCTGGTGGCTGATAACCACTGCATCGGAAGGGTTTTCTTTGAGGGTGGCGAGCAAATATTGACTGGTGCGCATGGTAGGCCGTTGTCTGTTGCTGAATTTTATGTAAGGCGGGCATTGTACGGTGCTGGTCTGGAGACGTACAGGGCAGGGCGTTTGTCGCGCCGGCTGAATGGAGAAAGCCCGGCGCGGGCCGGGCTTTCTCGGGTGTTACAAGCGTTTCGGACACCTCGGTTACAGGATCGAGATAGGGTAGTCCACCATCAGGCGGAATTCGTCGACGCTGCCGTCGGCCTGGCCGCCACTCGAACGGTGCCATGCCTGACGCATGCGAAACGACATGTTCTTGACCGGCCCGGTCTGTACGACGTACTTGGCCTCCAGATCCCATTCGTGGTGGCTAGCGTCATCAGAGGTACTGGAAAAACCATAGCTGGTATAGGCGCTGTCGGAGGCCACTGCATTGATATGATCGCCGTACACGTAACGGGTCATGAAGCTGAGGCCGGGAACCCCATAGGTCGCCAGGTCCAGGCCGTATTGGGCTTTCCACGAGCGCTCGCCCGGGCCGTTGAAGTCAGAGTATTGGACGGAGTTGGCGAGGAAGATCGAGTCGCCGAAGGCCATGCCATCGCCGTTGTCCTTGCGACCGCCAACACCGATGTAGTCGAACGGCGTGTCACCGTTGACCTTCTGGAAGCCGAGGGTCACGGTGTGTGCGGTCAGGAAGGTGTAGGCGGCGCCCAGGGAGAAGGTGTTGTTGTCGATATCGCCCAGTTTGGCCGAGCCGTCATCCTTGGTCTTGTAGTAGTTGAAATCGAACGTCACCGATTGGTCGGAGGGCAACGTCAACACGTAGTTGGCGTTGGCGTAGTACTGTTTCCAGAGATCGTCGAGTTTCGATGCATAGAGGCCAAACGTGAAGGCGTCGGTGGCGGCGTAGTGGCCGCCGATATAGTCGATCGAGTCGGCCGAGATGCTGGTGTAGGCCGACCCCAGGTTGCCGCCACGGGCAGTGCTGGTGCCGCTGGTGGTGGAGGTGAAATGACCGCCTTCCAGGTCCAGGCCTTTGATTTCGCTGCTTTGAATCTGGATGCCGGTTGCGGTTTGCGGAACGATGCGGCTACCGCCGACGGCGAATACCGGGCTGGTGGTGGGCTGCATGTCGCCAATGGTCAACTGAGTCTTGGAGACGCGCACTTTGGCGTCAACCCCGGCTTTACCATATTGGCCGTCGCCAGCCGGCAGGTTGCCCGAACCGGTGTGACCGTCGCCGCCGTCCAGCTTGTAGGTGGCGTAGCCGAATGCATCGACGCCAAAACCTACGGTGCCTTGGGTGAAGCCCGAGCTGAACACGCCTTGGAAGCTCTGCGTCCAGTCGCGGGGGTCATTGCCGCCGCCAAGGGTGTTGCGGTTGAAGTAGTAGTTGCGCAGCAGCAGGTTCAAGGTGCTGTCTTCAACGAAGCCCTTGGCGTCTGCCTGATCGCTTACAAAAGCAGCGGCCGAGGCCAATTGGCTGGTCGCTGCTGTGACGGCGAACGCGATTGCGCTCCACTTTGGTACTTTCATCGGTGATTGCTCCTTTGAGTGAGTCTGGATCTGCCGTCCTTCTGTAGGTAGCGGCTAGTATTGCGTTGCCGGATAGCGACTCGGCATTCCGACTTGGTTCGAGAGGTGGTGCGAGGCGGGAGATGCAAGGGGCGGGCCGTTTGTCGCGGCGCGTGCATGAAAAAGCCCGGCGCGATGGCCGGGCTTCTAGAGACTACTGGGTCAGCGCATTCTTTACAGAATGGTGATTGGGTAGTCGACGATCAGACGGAAGTTGTTGCCGTCGCCGTCGACCTGACCGCCGCTGGCGTTATGCCAAGCCAGGCGAGTACGGAACGACAGGTTTTTAGCAGGGCCTTCCTGGACCACGTACTTGGCTTCTACGTTAGTCTCGTTGTGGGTAGCACCACTGCTGTTGAAGCCGCTGGTGCCGTCGGAGTTGTAGACACTGCCGAGGGTGGCTGCATGGATATTATCGCCGTAGACATAACGGGCCATGAAGGACAGGCCAGGAACGCCGTAGGTGGCCATTGCCAGGTCATATTGCAGTTTGAACGAGCGTTCGCCAGGGCTGTTAAAGTCGGAAACCTGAATGGAGTTGGCCAGGAAGATTGAGTCGCCGCCGCCGCCGCCTTTGTTATCACCTACGCCGATATAGTCAAAAGGCGTGCTGCCGTTGACCTTTTGGAAGCCCAGGGTGACGGTATGGGCGGTCAAGAACGAATACGCTGCCGCCAGGGAGAACGTATTGTTGTTGATGTCGCCGGCCTTGGCCTGGCCCGAATCCTGAGTGTTGTAGTAGTTGAAGTCGAAGGTCATCGACTGGTCGCCAGTGATTGGCAGAACGTAGTTCACGTTGCCGTAGTACTGGTTCCAGATGTCATGGAACTGCGACATGTAGGCGCCAACGGTCAGTTGATCGTTGACGGCGTAACGACCACCGCCGAAGTTGACTGCGTCGGTTTGTACGCCAGCGTAGGTGGCATAGAGGCCGCCGTCACGGTTGGTCGAAGCCGAAGAGGTCGACGAGGTATAGTGACCCAGTTCAACGTCCAGACCTTTGAGTTCACTGCTCTGCAAGCTCACACCGCTCGCGGTTTGCGGCATGATGCGCGAGCCACCGACAGCGAATACCGGGCTGGTGCTTGGCGACATGTCGCCGATTTTCAGTTCGGTTTTGGAGATGCGGAACTTCACTGCGCCGCCGGCTTTGCCGCCAGTGTCGTGATCGCCGTCAGCATCGGCAGAAATGTTGCCCGTGCCGCCGCCTTTGGAATTGATCGCGTAAGCGCCATAGGCGAAGGCGTCAAAGCCGACACCGATGGTGCCAGTGGTGTAGCCCGAGCTGAAGTTACCCAGTGCCGCAGTGGTCCAATCTTTGTTGTCGCGGTTGTGGTAACCCTTGTTGTCCTGGTTCCAATAGATGCTGCGCAGCAGAACGGTCGCGGTGCTATCTTCGATAAAGCCCTTCGCAGTGGCCTGGTCGGACACGAACGGTGCGGCGAAGACCAGTTGGGTGCTTGCGGCGGTAACTGCGAGAGCGATTGCGCTCCACTTCATGACTTTCATCGATGATTGCTCCTTTGGTTTTAGTCAGGGAACTGCCGTCTTTATATAGGTAACGACTAGTTCTTTTTTTCGTGTCGGAAGGCGACTCGCCATTCCGGCCCAATTCAATAATCTTTATGAAGCAGGATGTGTTGGACTTTTTATCTTAATGTCGCAATTACAATCCTCAATGTCGCAAAAGACGCTTTTCGTGTCGCCCATTACAATAAAAGCGGCGCCTTCAGCCTGTCCGTTTGCCTGGAACCTTCAAACGGTCCTTAAACCCTTTGATGTTCTCGTCTAATAAGTCTTAGCAACAAGCGTGCACAAACGTACCAGCCGCCAACAAAATTTTCACTTTTTTTAATTTTCCGCTCGGAACCCCCGTAAAATGGGGCTGTCAACGGCTTTCGAATTTTCCACAACCGTGCATTTCATCTCAGCATACCTTTAGCAAGCTTACGGTTTTGTTACCGGGCGGCCGCTGAAAATAGTCGCGGATTGTCAACATGGCGCACTGCCATCGCTCAGGTTGTTCTTTAATGGTGCGAAAAGTAGCACTGGGCGGGCTGATGTTACTCGAGGTCTGGCTTTTCGCAACTAGTATGGTTATTCCATTTTATGCTTGAGCTAGAGCGGTGCGTGCCTCTTGAAAATTCACTTCTAATGCTATCGCTGGCCGTTATAAGCGTTTTCGGGTCAGCAGTTTTCCAATCGTGTTCGGTAACGGTGCGAAAATTGGTAACTGCGGGCGATAACGGGGCATTGCCGGGCGGCGAGACAGAAGTGGTTCATGTGCGGGTGCACGTGGGGCCAAAATGGAGCATCGGCAAGAACGGTGATCCCCGAGCCAATCGAGCGTATCCTGCGCGCAGCGGCTCGATTTCGATCATCGGGCCAGGCAATTCCTGCTGCCTTGGAGATCCTGCAGTGTTTTCTCTCGATGCCCGTCTGCAACAAGACACCCTCTTGCTGGGTGATTTTCCGCTGTGCCGTTTGTTGCTCAGCAACGATGCCAACTACCCGTGGTTCATTCTCGTGCCGCGCCAGGCTGATATCAGCGAAGTGTTCGAGTTGAGTGCCGAACAGCAACAACAGCTGTGGCAGGAGACCTCCACGCTGGCGGCGGCGCTGCACCAGAGTTACTCCGCCGACAAGATGAATATTGGCGCGTTGGGCAATGTCGTCGCGCAATTGCACATGCATGTGATTGTGCGCTTCAAGACCGATACCGCCTGGCCGAGTCCAGTATGGGGCAAAGTAGCGGCCGTGCCTTACAGTGCGGCTCAGGTAGAGGAGATCAGGTCCCGAGTGCAGGCTTTGCAACTGGCCGGCTTGACCCTGGCAGGTGATGCCTCATGAGCCTGGAAAGCCGGGTAAACGATCTGGAAAGCCGCCTGGCGTTTCAGGATGACACCATCCAGTCACTCAGCGATGAGCTGATCAAGCAGCAGCGTGACATTGAGCGGCTACAGGCGCGGATGGCGGCCTTGATCAAGCGTCAGGAAGAATCGGCCGGGCAGTTCGAGCCAGGCCAGCAGGAAGCGCCTCCGCCGCACTACTGATTCGCTGACGACAGGCGAAAAAAAACCGCGAACCCGTACAGGCTCCGCGGTTTTTTTACAGCTGCGGATCAGCGGCGAGGCGAGGCCGCGATCACGTCTTCGGCTTGCAGGCCCTTGTCGCGGTTCATCACCGAGAACTCCACGCGCTGGCCTTCGACCAGTACGCGGTGACCTTCACCGCGGATAGCGCGAAAGTGCACGAAGATGTCATCACCCGAGTCCCGGGAGATGAACCCGAAGCCCTTGGAGGTGTTGAACCACTTCACCGTGCCGGTATCGCGGTTGGTCATGTCGTAGTTGACTGCCGGGGCAGGCGTGCGAGCACGGTAGAAGCTTGCGCCCAGATGCAGGGCAACAGCTGCCACGGCGCACAACAAGCTGAGCAGGATAGCCGGCTGACCCGCCAGCATCGGCAACGGTGCAAGCAGGGTGATGGTCTGCAGGACCACGGCGAGGATCAGCAGCGCGCTGGCAACGATTTGCAGTTGCTGGCGGGTGCCTCTGTGCCATTGCGGCACAACGGGGGCGATCAGAAGATTGAGCAGGCCGAAAAAGGCCAGGTAGATAGCATCAGGTTGGGAAAGGTAGGGAAGCGCTTCGGCGCGCAGGCTGGGAATGAAGGACAGCAGCAAAGCGGCGGCCCCGGTCAGTAGGTGAACGATTTTCAACATGTCGATTGACTCACTCAGGCGGATCACGAGGAAGAGCTGATGTCGCACCCAACGCCCATGAATAGAAGAAGCGACAGCAAGGGGAGAGATCAGCCAAGGCACCCGAGCGCTGAAAACAAGAGCCCTGAAAACGAGGGCCCGGAAGCGACTCAGGTGCACCGACCTATTTAACAGCAAAGGTGAGGTCTTCTCAAATCAAGCGGTTACGTAATCCGGCTATTTGTCGGATAGGTGGTTTCAATATATGTGCGAGGCATCCTCGGACCCTGGCTTGAAGGGGCGAGGACGGGACAAAAGGATGCGCAAATCAGCCCCGGGGATGCGCGCCAGCGCGGCTGTTGCTAGAGTGGCGCGCACACCAGATCAGGTGAAAGCCATTCATTGAAAGGGGATTTTCATGGCCATTGATATCGGTATCAGCGAACAAGACCGCAAATCCATCGTTGACGGTTTGTCGCGGCTGTTGTCTGACACCTACGTGCTGTACCTCAAGACCCACAATTTTCACTGGAACGTGACCGGGCCGATGTTCCGCACCCTGCACCTGATGTTCGAGGAGCAGTACACAGAGCTGGCGCTGGCGGTCGACTCCATCGCCGAGCGCATCCGCGCCTTGGGTTTCCCTGCCCCTGGCACTTATTCGACTTACGCGCGGCTGTCGTCGATCAAGGAAGACGAAGGCGTGCCGAGCGCCGAGGAAATGATCCGCAAACTGGTCGAAGGCCAGGAAGCGGTGACGCGAACCGCTCGCAGCCTGTTCCCGTTGCTCGACAAGGTCAGCGATGAGCCGACCGCCGACCTGCTGACCCAGCGCATGCAAGTGCACGAAAAGGCCGGCTGGATGCTGCGTTCGCTGCTCGAAGGCTGATCTCGAAGCCTGCGCTTCCCGCTGTGCCAGCGCGCTCTGCCCGCGAAAGCGAACTGTCGGTCGCTGATGTAGAGACTGATACATGGGTTCGCTGGCAGAGCTCGCTCCCACAGGGGTGGGGCTGCAAATTCCTACGTCCATAGCGACTCTTCCTACATCCTTAGATGCCTTCGCCGATAGCGAGCGCTGTGCCTGATCGGGCTTGATGAAGCCCGGGAGCAGGCGCTGCGCATCGCGGCGCCTGTCGGGAGAAAGCTCAAGGAAGTGCTTTTATGGACAAGGAATCAACTTCAGCGAGAAAGCGTGGTATCGCCTGCGGGCGACCGGCAGTCGATCCTTTCGTCGACAGTTTCAATATGACCCTGGCGCAACCGCAATCCAAATCCGTGCGGCTCAACGGCTTTGCGACCTGCCTGCGCCTCGAGTCGGTGTACTGGAACGTGCTGGCCACCATTGCGCGGGCCAATGCGTGCTCCATCAATGCGTTGCTCTCTTATATCGACCGCGAAGTGCATCTGCGCTACGGCGGGGTGAAGAACTTCAGCGGCCTGGTGCGAGTGGTCTGCGTGGTGCATCTGCAGAACGGCTTTCGGGAAGGTTCGCTGGAGGCGGCGATCGCCCGGGCATGATGGAATCGATGGCGGTTGCGGTGCATGGCTGCACCCGCCATCATTATCCGGATATAATCCCGCGCTTTGCCGCGCGGCGCCCGCACTGCGCTCCGCGCCGTGCCCTATGCGCGCCGCGGTTTTTGCTTGAGAGACGTCCCAATGCCCATGTATGACTATCAATGCGCTTCCTGTGGTCACCAGATGGAAGTCATTCAGAAAATCAGCGCCGCGCCGCTGACCGATTGCCCGGCCTGCGCCGCGCCCGAGCTCAAGAAGATGCTGTCCATGCCCGGTTTCCGCCTCAGCGGTTCCGGCTGGTACGAGACAGACTTCAAGACCGGCGCGAAAAAGAACCTGGCCGGCGGCGACAAGGCCGAATAGCCCGCTCCCGGGCCCGGATCACCTGCAGCCGTCGGGCTGCACGGGTTGCCTGGGCCCGCCGGGTCTTGCACTATTGCGTCTACATCTGCCTGCGCCTTGCTAAGCTCTGGCTGAAATTCGAATTACTGGAAGTGAAACCACCATCATGATGCGCAGCCATTATTGCGGCCAACTGAACGAGAGCCTGGAAGGTCAGGAAATTACCCTATGCGGCTGGGTCCACCGTCGTCGCGACCATGGCGGGGTCATCTTCCTCGATATTCGTGACCGTGAAGGCCTGGCTCAGGTGGTCTTCGACCCCGATCGTGCCGACACTTTCGCCGTCGCCGACCGTGTGCGCAGCGAATACGTGGTCAAGGTGACCGGCAAGGTGCGCCTGCGTCCGCAAGGCGCGGTCAACCCGAACATGGCTTCGGGCGCCATCGAAGTGCTGGGTTACTCCCTCGAAGTGCTGAACGAGTCGGAAACCCCGCCGTTCCCGCTCAATGAATATTCCGACGTCGGCGAAGAAACTCGCCTGCGTTATCGCTTCCTGGACCTGCGTCGCCCGGAAATGGCCGAAAAGCTGCGTCTGCGCTCGCGCATGACCACCAGCATCCGCCGCTTCCTCGATGAAAATGGCTTCCTCGACGTCGAGACGCCGATCCTCACCCGCGCCACGCCTGAGGGCGCCCGTGACTATCTGGTCCCGAGCCGCACCCACCCCGGCAGCTTCTTTGCCCTGCCGCAATCGCCTCAGCTGTTCAAGCAACTGCTGATGGTCGCTGGCTTCGACCGCTACTACCAGATCGCCAAGTGCTTCCGCGACGAAGACCTGCGCGCCGACCGTCAGCCGGAATTCACCCAGATCGACATCGAGACCAGCTTCCTCGATGAAAAAGAGATCATGGGCCTGACCGAAAAAATGATCCGCAACCTGTTCAAGGAAGTGCTGGATCTGGAATTCGGCGAATTCCCGCACATGACTTTCGAAGAAGCCATGCGTCGCTACGGTTCGGACAAGCCCGACCTGCGCAACCCGCTGGAACTGGTCGACGTCAACGACCAGCTCACCGAGGTGGAATTCAAGGTCTTCAGCGGCCCGGCCAACGACCCGAAATGCCGTGTGGCCGCCTTGCGCGTCCCGGGCGGGGCGAGCATGCCGCGCAAGCAGATCGACGACTACACCAAGTTCGTCGGCATCTACGGCGCCCGTGGCCTGGCGTACATCAAGGTCAACGAGCGCGCCAAGGGCGTCGATGGCTTGCAGTCGCCGATCGTCAAGAACATCCCTGAAGCCAACCTCAACGTGATCCTCGATCGCGTCGGTGCGGTCGATGGCGACATCGTCTTCTTCGGCGCCGACAAGGCCAAGATCGTCAGCGAGGCCCTCGGCGCGCTGCGGATCAAGCTGGGTCACGACCTCAAGCTGCTGACCTGCGAGTGGGCACCGATGTGGGTCGTCGACTTCCCGATGTTCGAAGAGAACGAAGACGGCAGCTTCAGCGCCTTGCACCACCCGTTCACCGCACCCAAGTGCAGCCCGGCCGAGCTCGAAGCCAACCCGGCAGGCGCGCTGTCCCGTGCCTACGACATGGTGCTCAACGGCACCGAGCTCGGCGGTGGTTCGATCCGTATTCACCGCAAGGAAATGCAACAGGCGGTGTTCCGTCTGCTCGGTATCTCGCCGGAAGAACAGGAAGAGAAGTTCGGCTTCCTGCTCGACGCGCTCAAGTACGGTGCGCCGCCCCATGGTGGCCTGGCCTTCGGCCTTGACCGTCTGGTGATGCTGATGACCGGTGCGCAGTCGATTCGCGAAGTCATCGCCTTCCCGAAAACCCAGAGCGCTGCCGACGTCATGACCCAGGCCCCTGGTCTGGTGGACGCCAAGCAACTGCGCGAGCTGCATATCCGTCTGCGCGAGCAGACCAAGGCAGAATAAGGACGGCGATCGTCCCACCCGGTAGCGAGGGGGCTTGCCCCCGATAGCAGTACATCAGCCACCCCAAGGCGACTGATATGCCGCCATCGGGGCCAAGCCCCCTCGCTACATCTACCGTCGTGTGGTGCCCGGCACCGCGAATGTCACAAGCAGAATTCGGAGTTTGCGTTATGGCAGGTCATTCCAAGTGGGCGAACATCAAGCACCGCAAAGAGCGTCAGGATGCCAAGAGAGGCAAGATCTTCACCAAGTGGATCCGTGAGCTGACGGTTGCCGCGCGTGCTGGCGGTGGCGATCCGGGCTCCAACCCGCGCTTGCGGCTGGCACTCGACAAGGCTCTGGGCGCCAACATGAGTCGCGACATCATCGACCGTGCGGTTGCTCGGGGCACGGGTGCGGCGGGCAGCGATGACGTCGAAGAGCTCAGTTACGAAGGCTACGGCCCAGGCGGCGTAGCGGTGATGGTCGAGTGCATGACCGACAACCGCAACCGCACTGCGGCGGCCGTGCGTCATGCCTTCAGCAAATGCGGCGGCAACCTGGGCACCGACGGTTCGGTGGCCTACCTGTTCGATCGCAAGGGGCAGCTGTCCTTCGCCGCCGGTGTCGATGAAGATGCGCTGATGGAAGCGGCCATGGAGGCCGATGCCGATGACGTGGTCAGCAACCCCGACGGGTCCGTCGATGTGTTCACCTCGTTCGCCAGCTTCTATGCCGTGGGCCACGCGCTGGAAGCCGCAGGTTTCAAAGCGAGCGACGCGGAAATCGTCATGCTGCCGACCACCAGCGCCGAGCTGGATGTCGAGGGCGCGGAAAAGATCATCAAGCTGATCGATATGCTTGAAGACCTGGATGACGTGCAGAACGTCTATTCCAATGCCGATATCAGCGAAGCGGTCATGGAACAGCTGGGCTGAGGCCTTTGGGCAGGTATTGAAAGCCGCCAGCGAGTATCATGCGAGCCGTCAAGGTTCGGCGCCGATCAAGCGCCGCACCGCGGCGGCTTTTGTCTTCTCAAGGGTCTAACCGACCGTTCCATCATGCTGCGAGCTTTATGACATTAATTCTTGGCATCGACCCCGGTTCGCGCATCACCGGCTATGGGGTCGTGCGCGACATCGGCCGTGGCTGCGAATACATCGCCTCGGGCTGTATCCGTACCGGCAGTGGCGAGCTGCATCAACGCTTGCAGATCGTCTACCGCAGCGTGCGCGAGGTGATCCAGCTGCATGGCCCGGTGACCATGGGCATCGAAAAGGTCTTCATGGCGCGCAATGCCGATTCCGCGCTCAAGCTCGGTCAGGCCCGCGGTGCGGCGATTGTCGCGGCGGCCGAAGAAGGGCTGGAGATCGCCGAGTATTCGGCCACCCAGGTCAAGCAGGCGATCACCGGCAGTGGCGGGGCGAACAAAGAAGCCGTGCAGATGATGGTCATGCACTTGCTCAAACTCACGCAAAAACCGCAGATCGATGCCTCCGACGCCCTGGCGATCGCCTTGTGCCACGCGCATACCCGCTCCAGCCTGATCCCTCACGGCTTGAGCGGCGCACGCAGCCGCGGCGGACGTCTACGGCTCTGATAGCATCATCGATTAACAAATTTTCAATTGCAGGCGCTCGTATCCCTGCAATGATGATCGCCTTGTGGCAGCCGGCTCTAGCCGTTGCGCTTGGTATTTGAAAGCATCCTCCAACAGGATTGAACAAACGTGATTGGACGCTTGCGCGGCACCCTCGCTGAAAAACAGCCGCCGCACCTGATTATCGATGTCAACGGTCTCGGCTATGAGCTCGAAGTGCCCATGACTACGCTTTACCGTCTGCCGCCCGTCGGCCAGCCGGTGACCCTGCATACCCATCTGGTGGTGCGCGAGGATGCTCAGTTACTCTACGGTTTTTTCGAGCGCCGCGAACGCGAACTGTTTCGCGAGTTGATCCGCCTGAACGGCGTCGGGCCCAAGCTGGCATTGGCCTTGATGTCCGGCCTGGATGTCGATGAGCTGGTACGCTGCGTCCAGGCGCAGGATACCTCGGCGCTGGTGAAAATCCCCGGCGTCGGCAAAAAGACCGCCGAGCGCTTGCTGGTGGAACTCAAGGACCGCTTCAAGGCCTGGGAAACCGTGCCGAGCATGTTCCAGCTGGTGTCCGATGGGCCCCAAGGCAGCAGTGTGCCGGTGGCTACGGCTGAGCACGACGCGGTCAGCGCGCTGATCTCGCTGGGTTACAAGCCGCAGGAAGCGAGCAAGGCCGTGTCGGCCATCAAAGAGAAGGGCCTGAGCAGTGAAGATCTGATCAGGCGTGCGCTGAAGGGAATGATCTAAGTGATTGAAGCCGACCGACTGATCACCGCCGCTCCCAGCGGCCGTGATCGCGAAGAGCAGCAGGACCGCGCGATTCGTCCGCTGAGCCTGGCCGACTATATCGGCCAGCCGACCGTGCGCGAGCAGATGGAGCTGTTCATCCAGGCAGCCCGCGGGCGCAACGAATCCCTCGACCATACCCTGATCTTCGGTCCGCCCGGATTGGGCAAGACTACCCTGGCCAACATCATCGCCCAGGAAATGGGCGTCTCGATCAAGAGCACCTCAGGGCCCGTGCTGGAACGTCCAGGCGACCTGGCGGCGATGTTGACCAATCTCGAGCCCCACGATGTGCTGTTCATCGATGAAATCCATCGTCTGTCGCCGATTGTCGAAGAAGTACTGTACCCGGCCATGGAGGACTTCCAGCTCGACATCATGATTGGCGAAGGCCCCGCAGCGCGCTCCATCAAGCTCGATCTGCCACCTTTCACCCTGGTCGGTGCCACCACTCGCGCCGGCATGCTCACCAATCCGCTGCGCGATCGATTCGGGATCGTTCAGCGCCTGGAGTTCTACAGCACGGCCGATCTGGCGACCATCGTCATTCGCTCGGCGAAGATTCTGGGCTTGCCCATCGAGGACGAAGGCGCCTTCGAGATCGCCCGGCGTGCGCGCGGCACGCCGCGGATCGCCAACCGCCTGCTGCGGCGCGTGCGCGATTTCGCCGAGGTGCGTGCGCAGGGCCATATCACCAAGCCGATCGCCGATCTGGCGCTGAACCTGCTGGACGTCGACGAGCGCGGTTTCGATCACCAGGACCGGCGCCTGCTGTTGACCATGATCGAGAAATTCGACGGTGGTCCGGTGGGTGTCGACAGCTTGGCGGCAGCGATCAGCGAGGAGCGCCACACCATCGAAGACGTGCTGGAGCCATATCTCATTCAGCAGGGCTATATCATGCGCACACCGCGAGGTCGGGTGGTGACTCGCCATGCCTATCTGCACTTTGGCCTGAATATTCCTGGCCGCTTGGGCGACCTGAATGCGAGCGCCGTCGGCGATCCACTCGATGAGGCATGAAACCTTGAATCCGACAGATTTATTCGGCTTTTCGGTGGTCCGAAGGGCAGGCGCTTGAAATGTCCCTGCATCAATCGCTAATTCTATGAAAAACAGTTGCCTGGCCGGATTGGCAACCTGAGGAGTAAGCACTAGAGTATGCGCGCGCAAAACGGGGTTCCGTCGTTCGCACACCGCTGTCGCGTTTATTACGAGGACACGGATGCGGGCGGCATCGTTTACTACGTCAATTACCTCAAGTTCATGGAGCGGGCTCGCACCGAACGGCTGCGGGAACTGGGCTTTTCCCAGCACTCGATGGCTGGCGACAACCTGTTGTTCGTGGTGCATTCCTGCGAGGCGCGCTATCACTCGCCAGCGCGCCTGGACGACGAACTGACCATCAGCGCCGAAGTAATCGAATTGAACCGTGTCAGCCTGCGATTCCATCAGCAGGTCAGGCGGGCAACGGATGCGACACTGCTCTGTGAAGGGCAGGTAATGGTGGCCTGCGTGCGCGCCGACAATTTCAGACCCCGGGCCATTCCAGAAGCCTTGCGGGCGGCCTTGGCCGACGCAGGCGGCCCGGGTAATCACATTACAGCAGGAGATTAAGCGTGGAAGCTACCGCCGTCGACCATACCTCCATGTGGAGTTTGGTCAGCAATGCCAGCATCGTGGTGCAGTTGGTCATGTTGATTCTCGTGGGGGCCTCGGTCACTTCATGGATCATGATCTTTCAGCGCAGCAACATGCTGCGCGCGGGCAAGCGTGCCCTGGATCTGTTCGAGGAGCGTTTTTGGTCGGGTATCGATCTGTCCAAGCTGTACCGCCAGGCGGGCAGCAATCCGGATCCTGATTCGGGCGTCGAGCAGGTGTTTCGCGCCGGCTTCAAGGAGTTCTCGCGCCTGCGTCAGCAAGCTGGTGTCGATCCTGATGCGGTCATGGAAGGCGTTGGCCGGGCCATGCGCGTGGCCATCTCGCGCGAAGAAGAAAAGCTCGAAACGAGCCTGCCTTTCCTCGCCACCGTCGGTTCGGTCAGCCCGTATATCGGTCTGTTCGGTACCGTATGGGGCATCATGAACTCTTTCCGGGGCCTGGCTGCCGTACAGCAAGCCACTCTGGCCACCGTTGCCCCGGGGATTTCCGAAGCGCTGGTGGCCACCGCCATCGGTCTGTTCGCCGCCATCCCGGCGGTGATCGCCTACAACCGCTTCGCCGCGCGCAGCGAAACCCTCATCAATCGCTACTACACCTTCGCCGAAGAATTCCAGGCCATCCTGCACCGTAAAGTGCACACCAGCGAAGAGTGAGCAGGTAAATCCCAATGATTCGAGGTCGCCGCCCCAAACGCAAGCCGGTCGCCGAGATGAACGTGGTGCCTTACATCGACGTGATGTTGGTACTGCTGGTCATCTTCATGGTCACCGCACCGATGCTCAACCAGGGCGTGAAAGTCGACCTGCCCAAGGTTTCCAGCGAAGCCTTGCCGCAGGACAACAACACTCAGGTCCTGACCATTTCCATCAAGGCTGACAAGACCTACTACTGGAACCTTGGCAGTGAAGTCGACACCGACAAAGTGCAGGACAAGGCCATGACCTTGCCGCAGATGACCCAGGCGGTCACTGCGATCATCGCGCAAGGCAATCAGAACGGTAAGCGCACCCAGGTGTTCATCCGTGGTGACAAGTCCGTCGACTATGGCTCCGTCATGGGCGCCATGGGCGGGTTGCAGAAGGCCGGTGTCGGTAACGTTGGCCTGATTACCGAGGCGCCGTAATGGAGCAGCGAGAGCCCACTGCCTCGGAAAACTATTTCTGGCCCAGTGTCTGGGCCATAGGTCTTCACGTCCTGATTTTCGGGATGCTGTTCGTCAGCTTCGCCATGACCCCTGACCTGCCACCGTCGAAACCGATCGTGCAGGCGACCCTCTATCAACTCAAGTCCAAAAGCCAGGCTGTCACCCAGACCAATCAGAAGATTGCCGGGGAGGCGAAGAAGTCGGCCGCGCGCCAGACTGAAACCGAGCAGATGGAACAGAAAAAGGTCGAGCAGGAAGAGATAAAGGCAGCGGAACAAAAGAAAGCCGACGCTGCTCAAAAAGCCGAAGCCGCCAAGGAAGCTGACGAAGCCAAAAAAGCTGACGCTGCTGCCAAGGCCGATGAAGCGAAAAAAGCCGACGACGCGAAGAAGGCAGCCGACGCCAAGGCCGCCGACGCCAAGAAAGCCGAGCAGGCCGACATCGCCAAGAAAAAGGCCGAAGAAGAGGCCAAGAAAGAGGCGGCGGAAGAGGCCAAGAAAGAGGCTGCCGAGGACGCGAAGAAGCAGGCTGCCGACGCCGCCAAGAAGAAAGCGGCGGACGACGCCAAGGCTGCTGCTGACGACGCGAAGAAAAAGGCTGCCGATGCCGCCAAGGCGAAAGCTGCCGCCGACGCTCAGAAGAAGAAGGCTCAGGATGCGGCGCGCAAGGCTGCGGAGGACAAGAAGGCGCAAGCGCTGGCCGACCTGCTTTCCGATACCCCGCAGCGCCAGCAGGCTTTGGCCGACGAGAAAGGCGATCAGACCGCCGGTGACTTCGACGACCTGATCCGCTCGCGAGCGGCAGAAGGTTGGGCGCGGCCGCCATCGGCGCGCAAGGGTATGAGTGTGGTACTGCAGATCAAAATGCTGCCGGACGGCACGATTACCAGTGTCAGCGTGCTGAAAAGCAGCGGTGACGGTCCGTTTGATGCTTCAACAGTGGCTGCGGTGAAAAACATCGGTCGCTTAACTGAAATGCAGGGCATGTCTGCCGCTGATTTCAATGCTTATCGTTCATTCAAGATGACATTCACACCTGAGGATCTAGCCTTGTGATTAACCTTCTTCGAGGACTGCTTGTCGTTCTCTGTTGTGCGGCCGGTATGGCGTCAGCCGATGAAAAGAACATCCTGGTCACCAGCGGCAGTGACCGTGCAACGCCGATCGCGGTCGTACCCTTCGGTTGGCAGGGCGGCTCCGTGCTGCCAGAGGACATGGCCGAGATCATCGGCAATGACCTGCGCAACTCGGGTTACTACTCGCCGATTCCAAAGCAGAACATGATCAGCCAGCCGACCCAGGCCAGCGAAGTCGTGTTTCGTGACTGGAAAGCGCTGAGCGCCCAATACGTGATGGTCGGCAGCATCGTGCCAGCGGGCGGTCGCCTGCAGGTGTCCTACGCCTTGTTCAACGTCGCCACCGAGCAGCCTGTGCTGACCGGCAGCGTGTCGGGCAGCACCGATCAATTGCGCGACATGTCGCACTACATCGCCGACCAATCGTTTGAAAAACTCACCGGCATCAAAGGTGCGTTCTCCACGCGCATCCTTTATGTGACGGCCGAGCGTTTCTCCGAGAACAACACCCGCTATACCCTGCAGCGCTCCGACTATGACGGTGCTCGTGCAGTCACCCTGCTGCAATCGCGCGAGCCGATCCTGTCGCCGCGTTATGCACCGGACAGCAAGCGTATTGCCTATGTGTCGTTCGAGCAGCGTCGCCCACGCATCTTCCTCCAGCATATCGATACCGGTCGCCGCGAACAGTTGACCAACTTCGATGGCCTCAACGGTGCCCCGGCGTTCTCGCCCGATGGCAACCGCCTGGCGCTGGTGCTGTCCAAGGACGGCAATCCGGAGATCTACGTGATGGACCTCAACACCCGTGCGCTGACTCGTGTCACCAACAGCCCGGGCATCGACACCGAACCGTTCTGGGGTAAAGATGGCAACACCATCTATTTCACCTCCGACCGTGGCGGCAAGCCGCAGATCTACAAACAGTCGGTCGGTGGTGGTAATGCCGAGCGAGTGACTTTCATCGGTAACTACAACGCCAACCCTAAACTTTCGGCGGATGAAAAGACTCTGGTCATGATCCACCGTCAGGATGGCTTCACCAATTTCAAGGTGGCAGCACAAGATATGGCTCGTGGGAGCGTAAAAGTGCTCACAGATTCAAGTCTTGATGAGTCGCCTACTGTTGCGCCCAACGGCACCATGGTAATCTACGCCACCCGCCAGCAGGGCCGGGGAGTCTTGATGCTCGTGTCCCTTAACGGACGCGTAAGGCTCCCGCTTCCTACCGCTCAAGGCGAAGTCAGAGAACCGTCCTGGTCCCCTTACCTGAACTGACGCGGCGATGTAACAAAAAAGCTGTACTTAACACACTGGGGTTCATTAGGAGTTTCACGATGGAAATGCTGAAGTTTGGTAAGTTCGCTGCGCTGGCCCTGGCCATGGCAGTAGCTGTAGGTTGCTCGTCCAAAGGTGGTGACAACGCTGGCCAAAGCGCCGCTGTTGATCCTAACGCTGGTTACGGTGCAAACACCGGCGCCGTTGACGGCAGCCTGAGCGAAGAAGCTGCTCTGCGCGCGATCACCACTTTCTACTTCGAATACGACAGCTCGGATCTGAAACCAGAAGCCCTGCGCGCTCTGGACGTTCACGCTAAAGACCTGAAAGCTAGCGGCGCCAAAGTCGTTCTGGAAGGTAACACCGACGAACGTGGTACTCGCGAGTACAACCTGGCACTGGGCGAGCGTCGCGCCAAAGCTGTTCAGCGTTACCTGGTACTGCAAGGCGTTTCGCCAGCTCAGCTGGAAGTCGTTTCGTACGGCGAAGAGCGTCCAGTTGCTACCGGCAACGACGAGCAGTCCTGGGCTCAAAACCGTCGCGTCGAACTGCGTAAGTAATTCGATATGCGAACGTGCCGCCGTGCTGTAACGATCCTGGCGCTGTCCTTGCCTCTTATGGCGGGTGCAGCAGTTCCTGTAGTCGATGGGAATGGCGCCTCCAATGGGGGCAGCAATTACCCGCCGACGGGTTATGGTACGAGCGGCGCCTCCGCCGGGGGAGGGGCTAGCGCCCCTGTCTCGGCGCAGGGTGAGCTGTTCATGCAATTGCAGCAAATGCAGGAAGACATTGCCCGCTTGCGCGGTCAGGTCGAAGTCCAGCAAAACGATATTCAGCAGCTGAAACAAGAAGGGCTGCAGCGTTATCAGGACCTCGACAGTCGTATACAGGCTGGCGCCAACAATGCTCAACAGCAGGCTCCCGCACAGAATTCTCCAGCCGGTGGCGATATCAACGCCGCAGGCACTCCGGCCGCTCCCGCCGATCAAGGCGCGGCGAGCAGTGAGCCAGGCGATCCGGCGAAGGAAAAGCTCTATTACGATGCTGCCTTCGATCTGATCAAGGCCAAGGACTTCGACAAGGCCAGCCAGGCCTTCTCCGCGTTCTTGCGCAAATACCCTAACAGCCAGTATGCCGGTAACGCTCAGTACTGGTTGGGTGAGGTCAACCTCGCCAAGGGCGATCTGCAGGGTGCTGGCCAGGCCTTTGCCAAGGTCAGTCAGCTCTATCCCAAGCATGCCAAGGTGCCGGATTCGCTGTACAAGCTCGCTGACGTAGAGCGTCGGCTGGGCCACACCGATCGGGTCAAGCCGATTCTGCAGCAGGTAGTGACCCAATATCCGGGCACTTCTGCCGCGCAACTGGCGCAGCGCGACCTGCAACATATGTAAGCGCTGTCGGGCTGCGGCCTGACCCATTGAATAAACCCGCGCTAGCCGCGGGTTTTTTCGTTAGAATTTGCACCCTTTTATTAGTACACGCCTTTTGGGATCACGCGCTCGCGGGTTCTTCAAGGTGCCTAACGGAGGCGGACAGCCTGTTCAGCTGTTACGCCCGTGGCGGATATGCAAGACACACTACGAATTACCGAAGTCTTTTACTCGTTGCAGGGTGAAACACGAACCGCTGGCCTGCCCACCGTTTTCGTGCGTCTGACCGGCTGCCCATTGCGCTGCCAGTATTGCGACAGCTCCTACGCCTTCAGCGGCGGCACGGTACGCAGCCTTGAGTCCATCCTCGAGCAGGTTGCCAGTTACCGCCCGCGCTACGTGTGCGTCACCGGTGGCGAGCCGCTGGCCCAGCCCAGCGCTATCCCTTTGCTCAAGCAACTGTGTGATGCGGGTTACGAGGTGTCATTGGAAACCAGCGGGGCCCTGGATATCTCCAAGGTCGATCCGCGGGTCAGCCGCGTGCTGGACCTCAAGACGCCGGGCTCGAAAGAGTCTCATCGCAATTTGTATGACAATATCGGTTTACTGACTCGCAACGATCAGGTCAAGTTCGTCCTCTGCTCGCGTGAAGATTACGACTGGTCGGTCTCCAAGATGATCCAGTACGGGTTGGCTGATCGGGCGGGTGAAGTGCTGTTGTCGCCCAGCCACCACGAGCTGCGACCTACCGATCTGGCCGACTGGATCGTGGCCGACAACCTGCCCGTCAGGTTGCAGATGCAATTGCACAAATATCTTTGGAATGACGAGCCGGGGCGCTGATATGACCACTCCACCTGCTGTAAAAAAAGCCGTGATCCTGCTGTCCGGTGGCCTTGACTCCGCTACGGTGGTCGCCATGGCCCAGGCCGAAGGTTATGAGTGCTACACCATGAGCTTCGACTACGGTCAGCGCCATCGTGCCGAACTGTACGCGGCAGCCCGGGTGGCCAGGGAACGGGGTGTGGCCGCGCACAAGGTCATCGGCCTGGACCTCGATGGCATGGGCGGCTCGGCACTCACCGACAGCAGCATCGATGTTCCTGAAACCCTTGGCGAAGGCATCCCGGTGACCTATGTGCCGGCGCGCAACACCGTGTTTCTGTCGCTGGCGCTGGGCTGGGCCGAAGTGCTCGGGGCTCGGGATATTTTCATCGGCGTCAATGCCGTTGACTATTCCGGCTATCCGGATTGTCGCCCGGAGTTCGTCGAGGCGTTCGAGCGCCTGGCCAACCTGGCGACCAAGGCCGGTGTAGAGGGGCAGGGCTTCACTATCCAGGCGCCATTGCAGAACATGAGCAAGGCTGACATCGTCAAGGCTGGCATCGCCCTTGGCGTCGATTACAGCCAGACCGTTTCCTGCTATCAGGCCAACGATCAAGGCCAGGCCTGCGGAAAGTGCGACAGTTGCCGCCTGCGTGCCGAAGGTTTCGCCAACGCCGGTGTCGTCGATCCGACCCCTTATTTTTGATTTATTTTCGGTAAGGGGTTGAATTAGCTGTAAAAAGAAGTATTATGCGCCCCACGAAACGGGTCGTTAGCTCAGTTGGTAGAGCAGTTGGCTTTTAACCAATTGGTCGTAGGTTCGAATCCCACACGACCCACCATTTCGAATCAAGAGAAAAGCCGGAAAGCACTCAGTGTTCTCCGGCTTTTTTTTGCGCGCGATTTTCCTTTCGTCAGCGCCAGCTTGCCATGGTGGTTATAACCCTTTTAAGAATTGTCTGAAAAAACCATGGTTGGTTTACAATTGCGTGGGAAAATTTTGACAATTTGTAAATCGGAGCTTCGCGTGAAGTTTATTATTCCACCGCAATGGCAGGCGTTCCTGCAGTTCAACGGCTTGAACGACTACGAAAAAATCTGGGATTTGAGCGGTGATTGGGTCGAACCGCCGAATTACCGCCGTGGCGGTTGGAGTGGTGTGTGCCGCATGAATTTCGCGACGCCGGAAGGCACGTCGACCAACGTCTATCTCAAACGACAGGAAAATCACGGCCACCGGACGCTGATGCACCCGATCCGGGGCGAAGGCACCTTCGTGCGCGAGTTCAGGAACATCCGCCATTTGCGCAAGCACCAGGTGCCCACGCTCAATCCGGTATGCTTCGCTCAGTGCTTTCGTGACGGCAACCTGCAGGCGCTGCTCATGACCGAGTCGCTGGAAGGCTATCGCTCGATGGAAGATATCCTGTACGAAGGCGAGGCGCTGGCGATGCCCGTTCCACAGCGTCGACGCCTCTTGGCGGCAGTTGCCCGCAGTGTTCGCAAGATGCACGCTGCCGGCATTCAGCACCGTTGCTTGTACCCCAAGCATCTGATGGTCAAGACGCAGGGCGCCGATTTCGAGGTAGCGCTCATTGACCTGGAGAAGTCTCGTCGGGTGTTCGTACCCTTCCTGCCGGGCCTGCGTGATCTGGGTACGCTCAATCGCCACAGTGGGGCCCTGAGTCGTAGCGACCGGATGTTCTTCCTGCGCGAGTACTTGCAGGGCTCGCCGATGCGACCTTACCTGCGCTGGTTGGCGGGCAAGATCGATCGCCATTCCCTGCGCAAGGAAGTCACCGGCCAGAAGGTCAAAGGCGGCAAGCTGGCGACGCCATAACGGCCGCCGCTCGTCAGAGCGGTTTGGCGCGAGCACTGCGCGCTTGGATAACCGGCCAGCAAATGCTGGCCGTTGACGAATTTCTGTGATGCTTGTGACAATCTTTTCACAATCTATCTGAAAGTTAAAAATTGTAATAAAATGTGCATCGTCAAGCCACGAAAGGCGCCTACGATGGACCACCGGATGCAGACCCTCGATCTACCCCGCTATAAGACGCTACGCGAAGGTGCCGAGGTTCTTGAAGCCGATCGTTCGGGTGACAAAGTGTTGCGTCTGGGCGATGGCACGGTGTTAAAGCTGTTTCGCCGCAAACGTCTGCTGACCTCCGCTGCGCTGTATCCCTATGCCGTGCGCTTTGCCGACAACTGCGCGTTGCTGGCTGAACGCGACATCCCTTGCCCGCACGTGTTGTCGGTCTACCGGATCAAGCAGCTCGCCAGCCATGCGGCGCACTACGACCCGCTGCCGGGTATCACCCTGCGCGAAGCGCTGACCAAGTCCGAGAATCGCGAGGCGTTGCGTGCACAACTGGGGCACTTCCTGGCGACCCTGCACGACAAGGGCATTTACTTCCGTTCCGCGCACCTGGGCAACATCATCCTCACCCCTGACAACCAGCTCGGCCTGATCGACTGCGCCGATCTGCGCGCCTACAAGCGGCCATTGCGGCGTAACCTGCGGGTGCGCAACTTCAAGCACGTCTTGCGCCTGGAGAAGGATCGCGAGTTGTTGCTTGAAGGCGGCGGCCGGGGCTTTCTGGATGCTTATCTGCAGGATCAGCAGGCAAGCACCGCCGTGAAACTCGCCTCGGCCATCGCCATCCCGGCCTGCATCTAGCGACCTTGCTTCAACCGGTCGATGACCACCGCCAGCAACAAGATCGAACCGCGGATTACATACTGATAGAAAGTATCGATGTTCTTCAGGTTCATGGCGTTCTCGATGATCGCCAGAATCAGCACCCCGGCAATCACGTGGCGGATCATGCCGATACCGCCGCTCAGCGAGACGCCCCCCAGCACGCACGCGGAGATGACCGTCAGCTCGAAGCCCTGGCCGATCATCGGCTGGCCTGAGGTCATCCGCGACGCGAGGATCACCCCGGCCAGCGCGCCAATCAGCCCGTGCACCGCGAAGATGATGATCTTGGTGCGATCGACATTGACCCCGGCCAGCAGCGCTGCTTCCTGATTGCCGCCGATGGCCATGGTATTGCGGCCGTAGGTGGTGCAGTTCAGCAGCCAACCAAAAAACATGAAGCACACCAGGGTGATGACGATCGGCACCGGCACGCCGAACAACTGACCGTTGCCGAACACGAAGAATTTATCGACCGAGATGCCCACCGCCTTGCCGTCGGCAAAGATATACGCCAGGCCGCGGACGATCTGCATGGTCGCCAGCGTGGTGATCAGCGCGTTGACCCGCAGTTTGGCGATCACGATGCCATTGATCAGGCCGACGATCAGACCCATCAGCAGCGCTGCGCCAACCCCGAGGAAGACGCTGTTGGTGCTGCGCATGACCACCGCCGCGACCACCCCGGCGCAGGCGATCACCGAGCCCACCGAAAGGTCGAAATGCCCGGACGCCAGGCAGTAGAGCATGGTGCAGGCGGCGATGCCGGTGGTCGAGATGGCCAGCCCCAGCCCGCGCATGTTCAGCGGCGAGAGGAAGTTGTCGATCAGCAGTGTGCAAAGCACGAAGATGCCGATGGCCGCGAGCAGCATCACCCAATCATCGAGGAAGCGCCGCAGGTTGAGGCTCTTGTGGGGTTTGGGCAGCGCAGAGTGTTGCGTAGTCATAGACACCTCTCAGGGGGTTCAGTGGCGCTGGCGGGGCAAGGCCATGTGCAGGAGACTGGTTTCGTTGGCATCCGCGCGAGCCACCTCGCCGCGTACCTCGCCTTCGCAGAGCACCAGCACGCGGTCGGAGATGCCCATGACTTCCATCAGGTCGCTGGACACCACGATCACGGCAATACCGCTGGCCGCCAGGTTGTGGATGATCTGGTAGATCTCGGCCTTGGCGCCGATGTCGATGCCACGGGTGGGCTCGTCCAGCAGCAGGACTTTCATCGGCATCGATAACCAGCGACCGAGGATGGCTTTTTGCTGATTGCCACCGGACAGGAACATCATCTTTTGCCCGGCCGAAGGCGTCTTCACCTTCAATGCACGAATGTGTTTGTCCGCATTCGAACGCTCCCACTCACCGCGCAGCAGCCAACCCAAGGAGGCATGGGCGGGGCGGGCACTGATATTGATGTTTTCGGCGACGCTGGCCAGCGGCAGGATGCCTTCCTTCTTGCGGTCCTCGGGGCAGAGCAGAATGCCCGCGCCGATCGCATCCCGAGGTGAGCGCAACGTCAGCGCCTTGCCTGCCAACTCGACGCTGCCGGCGGTCTTGCGCGTCAGGCCACTGAGCAGGCGCAGCAGCTCGGTACGGCCGGCGCCCACCAGGCCGAACAGGCCGAGTACCTCGCCCTGGTGCACCTGCAGATCCACCGGCGCCGACAGGCCCGGGCCCAGCAGCCCGGCGACCTTGAGCATCACCTCGCCCGTGACCCGGGGCCGGTAATCATAGATGTCCTGGATATCGCGGCCGACCATGCAGGTGACCAGTTGATCGTGGCTGAGCTCGCTCATCTGCTCGAAGGTGCGCACATAACGGCCATCCTTGAACACCGTGACGGCGTTGCAGATACGGAACACCTCTTCCATGCGGTGCGACACGTAGAGCACCACTTTGCCCTCGTCACGCAAGCGGGTGATGATTGCCATCAAGCGGTCGATTTCCCGCGCCGACAGGCTGCTGGTCGGTTCGTCGAAAGCAATCACATGCGCGCCGCGGGACAGCGCCTTGGCGATTTCGATCAGCTGCCGTTGCCCCAGCGACAGACGCCCGACCTTGTCCTGCGGGTCGATCTCGTCGGCCAGGCCCTTGAGCAAGGCCAGCGCCCGATGGCGTAGCTCGGTGCCATTGACCAGGCCGAAACGCGCGGGCAGATGGCCGAGAAAGAGGTTCTCGGCCACGGTCATTTCTGGCACCAGATGCAGCTCCTGGTGAATCACCGCCACGCCATTGGCAATGCTCTCGGCGGTGGACTTGAAGTTCACCTGCCGGTCGCCGATCTGCAAGTGGCCACTGCTGGGCGCATAGGCACCGCCGAGGATTTTCAGCAGGGTCGATTTGCCCGCACCGTTCTCGCCCATCAGCGCGTGCACGGTGCCGGGGTGGGCGGTAAAGCTGATATCGGCCAGGGCCTGCACACCCGGGAAGGCCTTGCCAATGCCCTTGAAGCTCAGGCTGGCCATCGGCTCAGGCTGGGAGGGCGTACTGAGTTGTGCTTGCATGGACACCTCTGCGCATCAATTCCACAGGCCGATTTTTTCCAGCTCCTGCTGGAAGTTCTTGCGGGTGATCAGCGTGACCTCATCCATGGCGGTGTACTTGGGCGGTTCCTTGCCGGTGCTGATCCAGTCGAACATCATGCTTGCGGTGTTATAGCCCTCGATGTGCGGGCTGGGCAGCATCGAGCCGAAGAAGCCACTGTCGGGTTTTTTCAGCTCGCCGATGGCGTCGGTGCCGTTGATGCCGATGCCGATAACGTTGGCCGCCGCGAAGCCGGCGCTTTCAGTGGCTCGCACGCCGCCGAGCACGGTGTTGTCGTTCATGCCGCCGATGATCAGGTTCTTCGCCGCGCTGGGCAGCTTGACCAGCGCGGAGCTGGTGGCGTCCATGCTGCCGGGCACATCAAGGGTCTTGAGCGCCGCATAGATGATGTGATCCTTGGGCAAGCCGGCATCTTGCAGCGATTTGACCGAGCCGTCGGTGCGCTTCTTGCCGGTGTCGAGCTCGTTGTAGGTGTTGACCACCGCGTAGGTGTCTTTCCAGTCCCAGCCGCGCTGTTTGGCTTCGGTGACCATGGCGCTGCCTTGCTTCTGGCCAACCTCGAAGGCAGCCATGCCCAGGTATGGGACGTCCTCCATGAACTTACCGTTGGCGTCGACGAAGCGGTCATCGACGGCGATCACCTTGAGATCGTTCATCTTGGCCTTGGCCACGATGGCCGGGCCCAGGGAGACATCCGGCGGGCAGATGACGAAGCCCTTGGCGCCGTTGGCGGCGAGGCTATCGATGGCCGAGAGGGTTTTTTCGCCGTCTGGCACGGCGATCTTGATCAGGGTGAAGCCTTTGTCCTTGGCGGCTTTTTCGGCGAAGGCCCATTCGGTCTGGAACCAGGGCTCTTCAGCCTGTTTGACCAGAAAACCGATCTTGATCGGGTCGGCGGCACTGGCCAGCGAGAACAGACTGCCACCCAGGCTGAGGGCGGTGACAGCGAGGGCGGTACGGCAAAAGCTACGACGATTCATGGGCAACTCCTTATTTTTATTGGGGCACAGCCGTATCGGATTTGGTGTGGGTGCAGGGCTCAGTCGTGGTAAAGCACCGAGCGGCCACCGTCGATGGTGATGCACGAAGCGTTGATGAAGGGGGCTTCGTCGCTGGCCAGGAACACCGCGGTCATGGCCACTTCGAGCGGTTGGCCGATGCGCCGCGGTGGATGCAGGTCCAGCGCGCGCTGGCGTTCGGCGTGCGGGTCGGGGAAGCCGTTCCAATAGTCGACGTTGAGCTGGGTTTCGATGTACCCCGGCGCGATGGCGTTGACGCGCACGCCCTTTGGTGCGTACTCGATGCCCAAGGCGCGGGTCAGGCCCAGCAAGCCGTGCTTGGCCACCGGATAGGGAAAACAGCCAGGGATGATGTGGCTGGAATGGGTCGAGGCAATGTTGATGATGCTGCCGACGCCTTGCTCGATCATCTGCGGCAGCACCGCTTTGCAGCCATACCAGGCGCCGTCGAGGTCGATGGCGAAGCAGCGGCGCCAGTCTTCTTCGGTCATCAGCAGCGGGTCGCGGAACACATTGACGCCGGCGCAGTTGATCAGCACGTCGATACGCCCATGCAGCTCCAGCGCACGGCGGGCCATGGCCTGCAGATCCTGGGCCTGGGAGACATCGGCGCGCAACGCCTGGACGTCGGCACCGCGTTCGCGGAAACGCGCAGCGACGGCTTCGACTTTTTCTGCCTGGATATCGCTGATCACCAGTTTGGCCTGCTGGGCGGCGAAGCAGGCGACGATCGCTTCGCCGATGCCCTGAGCGGCGCCAGTCAACAGCACCACCTTGTTTTTCAGGCGCTCACCACGGGGTGGCTCTGGGACGGCGGGCAGGGAAAGAGGTTCAGCCATGGATCCGGACTCCTGTTAGACAAAGACACGACGAACGCCGGCCGCTTGTAGAGGGCCGGTGCGAGCGAGGGAGGGGGTTCATGCAGGCGCAGTCGCGCTGATCGTGACGACCAGAGAGTAGGACCGCGCGGAGAAAGACGTGGGAATAGAATTGCATTGCATCACCGATATTATTTTTTTTGTGTGCGTTGAGCTGCTGGCAATCAATATAGCCCAGTTGCGAAAAATCCCAAACTATGATTTTACATCCCTAAATATGGGATTTACTCACCGGTGTAGTTTTTAATCTGCAAATTCATCGCAATAGTCCATCATGCGGTCACCGCAGGAATCGATCACCCCTATAGAGGACTTATGGCGGACTCCCTTGCAAGCTCTTCCTCGACCAAGCTGACCACCCAGGAATTTCGCGGGATGCTGGCGATCCTGATGTCCATTGCGCTGGCGACCTTGGACACTGCCATCGCCAACACTGCGTTGCCGGCGATCGCCGCCGACCTGAATGCGTCGCCAGCGGCGTCGGTGTGGATCATCAATGCCTATCAACTGGCGGCCGTGGCAACCATCCTGCCGTTTGCCGCGCTGGGCTCGATCATCGGTCAGCGCAAGGTCTATCTGGCCGGGTTGATGCTGTTCGTCGTGTCATCGTTGATGTGCACCTTCGCCTGGTCGCTGCCGACCCTCACCGGCGCCCGGGTGCTGCAGGGCCTGGGTGCCAGTGCGATCATGAGCGTCAATGCCGGGCTGATCGGTTCGATCTTCCCTCGTGAGCGTCTGGGCCGTGGGCTGGGCTTGAACGCGCTGGTGGTCGGCACGTCATTCGCCGCCGGGCCGACCATCGCCTCGCTGATCCTGTCGGTGGCCAACTGGCCTTGGTTGTTCGCGATCAACCTGCCGATTGGCGTGTTCGCTTTGGTGTTTGCCTGGAATGCCCTGCCGCTCGGCCAGACCAAGGCGCAGAAATTCGACTATTTGACGGCAAGCCTCAATGTGATCGCCTTCGGGGCCTTGATATTCTCTTTGGGCCAGGCCGCGCAGATGGGCTCGCGTTTCAGCGTGTTGCTGGCCTTCGCAATATTCCTGGCCGCCGGGACCCTGATGATCTATCGCGAGAGGGCGCATCCGGCGCCGATGTTTCCCCTGGATCTGCTCAAGCGGCCGATGTTCGCGTTGTCGACGCTCACGGCATTCTGCTCATTCGCTACCCAGGGGCTGGCGTTCGTGTCGCTGCCGTTTTTCTTCGAGACGACTCTGGGCCGCAATCCAGTCGAGACGGGCTTTCTGATGACGCCCTGGTCAGTGGTGGTTGCGCTTTTCGCACCGATCGCCGGCCGTTTGTCCGATCGTTATCCGCCCGGTCTGCTCGGCGGCATCGGGCTGGCGATCCTCAGCGCGGGCATGGTATCGCTGGCGCTGTTGCCGACGGATCCGAGTGCTGGCGATATCATTGCGCGGATGATCATTTGCGGAGCGGGATTCGGCTTTTTCCAGGCGCCCAATCAGAAGGCGCTGATGACCAGCGCACCCCGCGAGCGGGCCAGCGGCGCCAGTGGTACCGTGGCCACTGCCCGCTTGATCGGCCAGGCGACGGGCGCGGCGCTGGTGGCCCTGAGCTTCGGCATCGCCGGTAGCGGTGGGCCATTGCTGGCCTTGAGCATCGGTGCCGGATTCGCCGCCGTGGGCGCGATCTCCAGTGGCTTGCGCCTGGTGACCTCGGCGGACTAGCCTGGCCTGCCGTAGAGCCGCCAAGGTGGCTCGTCTGGCAAAAAGATCTTTAGCATTGGCGTAAACCTATGTAGCCTTCGCCAGCTCCCGAAACACCGTGGTTTCTGGGGTTCCGCGCCCGGCTCTCGTGTCAGACCGGGCGACATGTTCGACTTTCGCGCTCGCGCGCCTGCAGGTCTAGCCATATGACGCAGATATCCGAACGCCTTCTGGTCCAGGCACACTTAGATGCCAAGCAGCCCAAGCCGCTGACACCCGAAGAAGAAGCCCACTACCGCTCAGCCATCGCGGCCGAGCTCAAGGCCCGCAACGCGGTGCTAGTGGCTCATTACTATTGCGATCCGGTGATTCAGTCGCTGGCCGAAGAAACCGGTGGTTGCGTGGCCGACTCCCTCGAAATGGCGCGCTTCGGTGCCCAGCACCCGGCGCAGACCATCCTCGTGGCCGGTGTACGTTTCATGGGTGAGACGGCGAAAATCCTTACGCCGGAAAAGCGCATCCTCATGCCGACTCTCGAGGCCACTTGCTCGTTGGATCTAGGCTGCCCGGTCGACGAGTTTTCCGCATTTTGCGACCAGCACCCCGAGCGCACCGTTGTGGTGTATGCCAATACGTCCGCCGCGGTCAAGGCGCGAGCCGATTGGGTGGTGACTTCCAGTTGCGCGCTGGAAATCGTCGAAAGCCTGATGGACAACGGCGAGACCATCATCTGGGGCCCGGACAAGCACCTGGGGCGTTACATCCAGAAGCAGACCGGCGCCGACATGTTGCTGTGGGACGGTGCCTGCATCGTCCACGAAGAATTCAAGTCGCGCCAGTTGGAAGACATGAAGGCCTTGTACCCCGAGGCTGCGATTCTGGTGCATCCGGAATCGCCGGAGGCGGTGATCGAGCTGGCCGATGCGGTTGGTTCCACGAGCCAGTTGATCGCGGCGGCGCAGACCTTGCCCAACACTCACTTCATCGTCGCCACCGACCGCGGCATCTTCTACAAGATGCAGCAGTTGTGTCCGGACAAGATCTTTCTCGAAGCGCCCACGGCGGGCAACGGCGCGGCATGCCGCAGCTGCGCTCATTGCCCATGGATGGCGATGAATACCCTTGAGCGCACCCTGCAGTGTCTGCAAGAGGGCACCAACGAGATCTTCGTCGACCCCGCTGTGGTGCCCCACGCCGTACGGCCCCTCAAGCGCATGCTGGATTTCACACAGGCCGCGCGCATGAAGCTGTCCGGCAACGCCTGAATCAGGTGACCGGCACCGGTTGCGGTGCCGGGACTACCGGCTGTTTGCCCAGCCCCTTGTTGAACTCCAGCCATACCGCCAGCAGCAGCATCAGCCCGGCGCTGCCGATGGCGGTGGCGAGTTGCATGGGCAGGCGGTCGCCACCCAAGGCGTTGGCCATGTCCGACATGGGCGCGAGCAATACGCTGAAACAGAACACTTCCAACGAATAGCGGCCCATCAGGCATAGCTGCTGACTGCTCCAGTGCATGACCCAGTTGCCCTTGGGCAACAGTTTTGCGGCGCAGTAGGCCAGCGCCAGGAAGTGCAGAAGCCGCACGGGAGCCAGGTTGGTCTTGCTGATGGGGTAGAGCATGTCTGCCAGAGGCTTGGGCACCAGCAACTCATGCAGCGGCGCCCATTTCCACCCCAGTGCGATCACTGCCGCCACTACCACATAAATCGCACAGACCACGAATAACGGCTGGCGCAGCAGTGGCCGTGCATCGGCTACGGCTGGCTTCTGCGCGTGCAGCGCCGCGACGCCACCGAGCACGAACATGATCTGCCAGGCCAGCGGGTTGAAGTACCACACGCCGCCACCCTCGTAGGCCGAGAGATTCCAGCCAAACACCGTGGCGGGTACGTAGAGCATTACCGACAGACCCACCGCCAGGTTCGGCCACTTGACCAGGATCGGCAGCGCCAGTGGCAGGCAGCCGAGCAGGACGATATACAGCGGCAGCGGATCCATCAGGTTGGGCTTGAAGCGCAGCAACAGCTCATCGACCATGGCCTGTTGCGGGTTGCTGACGAAATGCAGCAGGCCCATTTCCTGGACCATGTCACGGGTCTCGACGTGTTCGTTGGCGAAGAACACGATGCCCATTAACAGCACCAGTAGAAAGATGTGCACCACGTACAGCGTCCACGCCCGTCGCAGGATGCGCACGCTGGCGACCAGGTAACCGTCGCGCAGGGCTATCTTGCCGTAAGCGAGGACAGCCGCGTAGCCTGCCAGGAATACGAAGATTTCGGCCGCATCGCTGAAGCCGAAGTTGCGCAGGGTCAGGTTGCCCAGCGGGTTTTGCGGAATGTGGTCCCAGAGAATGAAGATCAAGGCCAATCCACGAAAAAAGTCGACCCGGTGGTCTCGTCCGTTAGTCATGGCAGTTGCGCTCTAGCGTGGGGTGTCTAAGTAACTGATAGGGGATCGGGTCAGTGGTTCCGCCTGCCGGCGGGATATCGATCAGCGGCGCAGGGTGCCGATTTTTGCGAGGAAATGCAAAAGGAGGATATTACCGAATGTCACAGAGGGGCAGCGAGGTTTAACCCCGTGTGGGAGCAGCCTCTGGACGCGAAGCCGGTGTACGGCATGGAAGCTTCGCGAGCAGAGCTTGCATCTCACAGGGGCCCGCCGTTGGTCAGGCCGCCACTTCTTCATTCGGCTCGAAACTGTCCGCCCGCGCCATCGCCCACATTCTGGGGTAGAACTCGCCACTCAACTCGCCCGTCAGCAACTCGCCGGGCTTGAGGAACACGTGCAGCTGGGAAAACAGCTTGATCTCGGTCGCCGACAAGCGCCGCACCAGGTGCTTGGCCTTGAGCTGGGAGAGGTGTTCCAAGCCCGCCGCGGCAAGCATCTCGGCCAGGGCCTTGAGGGTGTGGTGATGGAAATTCTTGACCCGTTCGGCCTTGTCCTCGACCACCAGCGCGCGCTGTCGCAGTGGATCCTGGGTGGCCACGCCGGTAGGGCATTTGTTGGTGTGGCAGCTTTGCGACTGGATGCAACCGATGGCGAACATGAAGCCGCGCGCCGAGTTGCACCAGTCGGCGCCGATCGCCAGCACGCTGGCAATGTCGAAGGCGCTTACTATCTTGCCGCTCGCGCCCAGGCGAATCTTGTCGCGCAGGTTCAGGCCTACCAAGGTGTTGTGCACGAACAACAGGCCTTCGCGCATCGGCATGCCCAGGTGATCGGTGAACTCCACAGGCGCCGCACCGGTGCCGCCTTCGGCGCCGTCGACGACGATGAAATCCGGCAGAATGCCCGTCTCGAGCATGGCCTTGGCGATGCCCATGAACTCCCACGGATGGCCCAGGCACAGCTTGAAGCCCACGGGTTTGCCCCCCGACAGTTCACGCAGCTGGGCGATGAAGTGCGTCAGCTCGAGCGGCGTATTGAAGGCGCTATGACGCGAGGGCGAGATGCAGTCTTCGCCCATCATGATGCCGCGCGTGTCGGCGATTTCCTGAGTGACCTTGTGCTTGGGCAAGATGCCGCCGTGCCTGGGTTTGGCGCCTTGGCTCATAAACTTATGTACTATAGGTTTGTTGATCTAGGAGCTATCTGATGGGCCGAAAGCGTACCAAGTGGACTTGCCCCTACAAAACCGGACACCAACTCCCCGTTAAATTGATGCTGCTGCCAAGCGCCTAAACTCCCTCGGCGATCGATATTTCAAAGCGCTGTGCGGATGCTGCTCGTTGTAATGCTCGAAGGCAATCGTCAGATTGCGAAGCGCCGTTTCTCGATCCGGCTTGGGCATGTGCGCCACGTAATCTCGCTTGATCTTCTTCACGAAGCTCTCTGCCATGCCGTTGCTTTGCGGGCTGCGTACTGGTGTGGTCACCGGCTGCAAGCCGATCTGACGGGCAAACAGACGCGTCTGTTCGGCGATATAGGCCGAACCGTTATCGCTCAACCATTGCACAGGCGTGCTCGGTAGTTGATCGCCAAATCGCTTCTCCACGCTTTCCAACATCAAGTCTCGGATGTCGTCACCGCTGTAGCCCGTCGGGCTGGCGACCCAGCTGATGGCTTCGCGGTCACAGCAGTCCAGGGCAAAAGTCACGCTCAACTTTGCACCGTCGTCGCAGCGAAACTCGAAGCCGTCCGAGCACCAGCGTGTATCGCTGGTAGTAACGGCAATTCGGCCTTCATGCCGGCGCTGCACGCCAGGCTGCTTGATGCGTCGTTCCAGTAACAGATTGTGATCGCGCATGACGCGGTAGACCCGTTTTACATTGATCGGGGCCAGTAACCGGACTTCACGCTCGCGGCGCAGCAACCCCCAAACCCGACGGTAGCCATAACTTGGCAACTCGCTGACTTGCTGCTTAATCTCGGCGACCAACTCCGTATCGTTCACGAGCCGACGTTGCCGTACTTTGGGCGATACCAATTGCTTGATCCGAGCCGTTAATTGCGAGCGCGACACACCGAGACATTCGCTGACCAGTTTCACTGGTCGTCCCCCGGCAACAAGGGTGAGTGCGCAATCCATTTTCGCGACCGGGCGATCTCCACGGCCTCTTTGAGGACTTCGGCTTCCATGGTCTTCTTGCCCAGCATCCTCTGCAATTCGCGGATCTGCTTGAGCGCATCGCTCAGTTCCGACGCCGGTACCACTGCTTCGCCGGCACTGACCGCCGACAGGCTTCCGTCCTGGTACAGCTTGCGCCACAGGAACAACTGGTTGGCGTTGATACCGTTGCGCCGGGCCACCACGGATACACTTTGTCCGGGTTCGAGGCTCTCGCGAACCATGGCCAGCTTCTGGTCGGTGCTCCAACGGCGTCGGCGTTCCTGGCCGAGCAGCTCTCCACCCTTATCGTTGCTGTTAGTCATATACATACCCGTTTGCCTATCCCTTATCTTAAGGGGGGAACGGTGTCCTGTCTTTCATGGGGCTCGTTCATGAGCGAACGTCTCAACTCGGACGCTAGCTAGGCAGGTCAAGTGTAATTCAGCGATCAGTGCGAACGCAATCAACCCGTCGCCAGCCGTTTAATTCGATGGTCAGATCGTAGGTAATCTTCCCCTGCGGATGCTGAACGGCATTGCGCCCTGCGTCCCCCGTCGTAAAGGCCCGCCTGGTGGATCACCTGTCAGTGCAGCGCAATCTGCCTGACCATTGAGATTGGCTTCCTGCTTTCATGATCGAGAAGACGATGTCGCGGTGGCCGCGAGGAAGCTTTTTGAGCACATTTTTTGCTGCGGCCATGGATGGCCTGCCTAGGCTCGCTGATCGCGAGGATTACGACGATCCTTCAGAAGTCCTCATGTATGAATGCTGGCGTCAGATTTGATCCTCTATTCACCTGACCAGGCTTGGATCCGTAGCTGCCGCCACGCTCGAATCCTTAGGTTGGTTACGGCGAACTCTGCTTAGAGGAGGGCATGAAAATAGACCTGTAACGTAAATTACCTATTGACCCTCAAAAGGTAATTTTCGTAACATCAGCTCGTCGCCATCTACCGAGCGACCCGATGAGCAGAGCCCGTCATGGGCCATGATTTTGCTAGACGCTTTGGGTACCGTGCTTCGCATCTCACCCCTATCTACTGCCCCTCCAAACAGCATCTTTACGAGCTAGAGGGTCACCTATGTCCAATTCAAACTTGGCTGGTTTCATTTCCCGACACGGGCTGTGGAACGCTGAGCAACAAGCCGCTGCAGATAAGATTCTCAAGGATTTCCCTGGCTCGGGCCTGCGAACCGTTCGCGCCAGCGTGGCCGATCCGCAGGGTAAATTGCGCAGCAAGACGCTTCTGCCGAACATCTTCAAGTCGGCTATGAAAAATGGCCTGGATTTCACGTCCGCCCAATTCAATTTCGATTCCGCCGAAGCAATTGCCTACAACCCGTTCACCGAAGACGGTGGCGTTGGCAATTCAATGATGGCCGGCTTTCCCGATCTGATCCTGGTACCCGATCCGCTGACCTTTCGGGAATTACCTTGGGCCAAAGGCACCGGTTGGATACTGGGCGATATGTATTTCAACGACGGCACGCCAGTGCCTTTCGATGCCCGACACCTGCTGAAGAAAGCTGAGGCCGACTTGCGCGCTGAAGGTTATGACTATGTCGCCGGGCTAGAGGTCGAGTTCTATGTGACCCGAATCGTCGAGCAAAAGCTCGCACCTGAAGACCTTGGCAACCTGGGTATTCCACCTGAGCCGCCTGTGGTCGAAGCGATTGCTCGGGGCTATGCCTATCAGTCGGAAGAACAGCAGGACATGATTCATGAACTGTTGGAGACCCTGTCGCAGCACTGCATGGCGCTGGGCCTGCCGCTGCGCACTATGGAAGACGAGATGGGCCCAGGGCAGCTTGAATTTACCTTTGATGTGCAATCTGGACTGGAAGCGGCCGATTCGATGGTGCTGTTTCGCTCCATGGTCAAGCAAGTCTGTGCGCGAATGGGGCTGCATGCGACCTTCATGGCGCGTCCAGGGTTGGCCAATTTCTGCGCGAGCGGCTGGCACCTGCATCAGAGCATGAACGATGCCCAAGGCAACAACGCGTTCGCCAATATGAGTGGCACAAGCAGTCTGCTGTCGGAGCCAGCAATGAATTTTGTGGGCGGGTTGTTAACTCACGCAGTGGCGGCCTCAGTCTTTACTACGCCCACAATCAATGGCTACAAGCGCCGCAAGCCGAACTCGTTGGCACCCGATCGTGCCACTTGGGGTCACGACAACCGTGCCGCGATGATTCGCGTGCAAGGGGGGCCAGGCGACCGCACTTCCCACGTTGAAAATCGTGTCGGTGAACCTGCCGCCAACCCTTATCTGTACATCGGCTGCCAGATTGCTGCAGGTGTTGATGGGTTACGCCGCCGTCTGTCCCCAGGGCCGTTGGAAACCAGTCCCTATGAGGCGGTCAACCGCCCCTTGCTGCCCAAAAACCTGATGGAAGCGGTCAACACCCTAGATGGCAGCGCATTTTTCCGCGAGACATTCGGTAACACGTACGTCGACTGGCTGCTGGGCATCAAGCGTTGCGAAATCCGCCGGTTCCTCGCTGCGCATCCGAATTGGGCCGAAGAACCTGACCAAGTGACCGACTGGGAACACCGCGAATATTTCACGCGTTACTGATCCCTCAACAATATCGCAGCCCTGAGTAAACTGATGATGTCCGATTTGATTTATCACCGCCTAGACGAACTAGTTCAGGAACGACGCGTCCACCGCACGCTGTATGTCGACCCCACGATCTTTGCCACCGAAATGGCCAAGGTCTTTGGCGGTACCTGGACTTATCTTGCCCACGAAAGCGAGATCCCCGAGCCCAATGATTACGTGCGCAAGAAGCTAGGTCTGCGGCCGATCATTGTTACCCGCGATCGTGAGGGCAATGTCCATGCGATGCTCAATCGTTGCTCTCACCGGGGCGCTACGGTATGCCGCCACGAAAAAGGTAACGCCCGGCGCTTCACCTGCCCGTATCACAACTGGAGCTTTGAAAACACCGGCGCTCTAGTCGGGGTTCCGATGCCAGACGCCTACGGGCCAGACTTCGACAAGTCTGAGCTTGGCCTCGGTAAATTGCGAGTTCAGAGCTATCGAGGTTTCATATTCGGTACGTTCAACCAGGATTTGCCAGATCTGGTGACACACCTTGGCCATGCGGCGGTGAGACTGGATGAATGGCTAGATCGCTGGCCGGGCGCCGAGTTGCGTCTACAGCATGGCGGCCACAAGCTGACTTGTAAGGGTAACTGGAAACTGATCTACGACAACTCAGCTGACGGCTACCACCCAGGCTTCTCCCATGCCTCGCTCTTGCGCATGCGCAAAGATCGATACGGCGCAGGTGTGGACATGCAGTGGGTGCTTGGCAACGTCGATGACGGGCAGCAGACCGTGGCAGATTTGGGCAACGGCCATACATTCCTAGACCAACGCGCCGAGATCACCGAGTACTGGTCACAAGCCGCACCTATGCCCGGGGAGCATGCTTTCGAGCAGCAACTACGGTCTCGCCTTGGTGATGAGAAGGCCGTACGCGCTTTAGACATGGTCGTAGGTTCGGGAATGAACCTGAATATCTTTCCGAATCTGTTAATCATCGGCAACCAGATCCAGGTGATCGAACCTATCAGCGAGTCTGAGTGCGGGATGACTTGGTATGCCACCTCTCTCCACGCTGACGATTTGCCCGCCGAGGTCAACTCGCTGCGCATGCGCCTGCAGGAAGATTTCCCATCATTCGGCGAGCCCGATGACCTGGCCAATTTCGAGGAGTGCCAGATTGGCCTCGATATCCCAGAAATGGAATGGATTGTCACCAGCCGCCATCTTGACTCCGGTAGGGAGCGACTCGATGCGCAAGGCAACCTTACAGGCCCTGTCAGTGACGAGCTGCCGATTCGTGCGTTCTGGCGCGAATGGAAAAAGCTCATGCAACGCGAAAGCAAAGGGGAGGTGCGTCCATGAACTACTGCCTCGATGACATCCTCAAGGACTGCCTGGATTCAACCTATATCGATAACGCTTATTACTCCCGCCTTCGCCAAGATATGGACGAATGGGAAGGTCAGGGCAAACTGCTCGATGAGCGGGAACGGCAGCAATTCGAAGCGTTGATTGTGCAGGAGAACTGGCTGCTTGACCGTCGTCAGTTTGAGCAGTGGTACCAGCTTTATAGCCGTGAATGCCTCTATTGGGTACCCGCTGCCAATCATCTGCCGGACAGTGCGCGCAGCGATGCGCAAACTAATGTCACGATCGCTTTCGATGACCGGCGTCGTATGGGGGATCGAATCGTCTGGCTGCGTACGGGCGTTGCCTATTCGCAATTGCCTGTGTCGGCGACCAGTCATGTCAGTACGAATTTCGTTCGTATACCAACCGAAGTAGCGGGCGAGACCAAGATCCGCTCACAGTTCATCGTCCATGAGCGCCGCCCAGGCCATGACACACAGGTGTTCTCAGGATGGATGGGGCATGTGTTTATCGAGCAAGACGGTGTGTTGAAGATTGATCGCAAGCTGGTCTGTCTGGTTGATGCCGAGCGCGCTCATCACAACCTGACTTTTCTGCTTTAAGCCACTTCGACGGGGGGATAGACGTATCGTGGTTTCGACAACCCAAACCGAGCCAAAACACCTTCAGTTGCTGGTGCGAAATGTCACCAGCCTGGCCGATGGCGTATTGGGCCTAACGCTGGTGAGCGCCGATGGCCTTGCCTTACCAGGCTGGAGTGCGGGGGCGCACATCAGCTTGACCTTGGCCAGCGGGGCGGTTCGCGCCTACTCGTTGTGTGGCGATCCTGCTGAACGTTGCGAGTACCAGATTGCCGTACAGCGTGAGGATCTAGGGCGAGGTGGCTCCTTGGAAATCCACGAGCGACAACTCGCCGGTAAGCATCTCAAGGTCAGCCCGCCGGTCAATGTGTTCGAAATGGTCGATGCTGATCATTACGTCTTCATTGCCGGAGGCATTGGCATTACGCCCTTGCTGCCGATGCTGCGCAAGGTTGTGGCCGGATCGGCGTCTTGGGAACTGCACTACCTGGGCAAGCGGCGCCAACGCATGGCGTTTCTCGATGAGCTGCAGTGTTTGGGCGTAGGTGTGCGGGGGCTCGTGAATGTGGTGGCTCGCGATCAGAGCCCGCGTTGGGATCTAAAGGCGGCGCTGCTGAATATCCCAGCGGATGCCGCCGTTTATTGCTGCGGCCCGAACGAACTCCTTAATCAGCTTGAGAGCGCCCATGCGAATTCTACAGTTCCTTTCTCGCTGCACATGGAGCGGTTTGGTCGGATCGAAATGCTGCCTGTTCAGGAACGGGCCGAAGCTCCTCCACCGGATGAGGATCTGCAGCCCTGCGACCCGCAGGGCGAGTTTGAGATCGAGTTGGCGCGCGACGGGCTGATCATCAAGGTTGCGGCAGGTGAGTCGGTGCTCGAAGCGGTGAGAGGAGTGCGAACGGGTCTTTCTTTCTCTTGCTCGGATGGCTACTGCGGTACCTGCGAGACCCGAGTGCTCTCAGGGATTCCTGACCACCGTGATAGCGTACTTACCTATGCCGAAAAGCACGCCAACAAGTCGATGATGATTTGTGTGAGTCGTGCTTGCACCCGTCGGCTGCGCCTAGATCTATAGCCTTAACATAAAAATAGCTGCTGACCTACTTTACTGCTGCCGCTTATCTCGACGGGATGTCCCTGTTCGAGTCGCCTTTTGGATTTGAAGTAGTGGGGATGTAAATGCGTAAACCAATCATGTTAGCGCTGGCAGTTTCGGCTGTCTTTAACTCAGTGGCTTTTGCAGCCACTTCGCCGTCAGCCCTGGAGGCCTGCCTTGCAACGCAGGCCCCAACTGATCCGCAGGACGAAGTGCAACTGTTTCGTCAATTGCAGATCAAGGGCCCGCAGATGATGTCGGGCGTACAGCGGATTTATTATGGCAAGAACTTGGATCAGTATGGCGACCTACGGCTGCCTGCGGGCAAAGGGCCGTTCCCGGTAGTGATCATAGTTCACGGTGGATTGTGGATGTCGTCGGTCAATTCCGACTACATGGCACCCATCGCTCAAATGCTCACCGAAGCGGGTTATGCCACTTGGAACATCGAGTACAGTCGAATCGGCAGTGGCGGGGAATGGCCAGGCTCCTTCAATTCAGTGGGCGCGGCGGCGGACTACGTAAAAGTCCTAGCTGAGAAATATCCGCTCAAAATCGATGAGGTTCTGGCTGTAGGGCACTCATCGGGCGGCCACTATGCACTGTGGCTGGCAGGCCGTCATAAGATCAAGCCCGGGGCAATGCTTTACAGCGAGCATCCGCTGCCCCTCAAGGGCGTCATATCTCTGGATGGTACGCCCGATATCGAAGCGTTTGCAGGGTTGCCGCGAGGCAAAGTGATCATCCCCAAATTACTCGGCAACGGTACCAATACGGAAATGTCCGAACGTTACAGCCAAGCTTCACCGGCGCAGTTATTGCCACTGGGGGTGCAGCAGTTTTTCATCACCGAACAAAGTGATCGTTGGCCATCGATGAGCGCTTACATTACCAAAGGCCAGGGTATGGGTGACAAAATTGGCTACCAGATGCTGTGCCCAGCCAATCATTTCACCACGACCGACTCCGGGAATTCGCAAGTTCGCCAACTGATTTTGGATACAGCTAAGTCGATGGTGAAATAAACGCGAGTGCAGTCGCAAGTCAGTCCTTAAAACGGTGAAGCAACTTCACCGTTCCAAACTATTCAGATCCAATCGCTGGGGTGTTTCATGCGCGCATTTCCCATCACCTATTTGCAGGCGGCAGGCGGCTGCCTGTCTCTACTAACCGGAACTACGGCATACGCCGATTTCTTCAAAGACAGCCATGCTAGTTTGATGGCCAACAATTACTACATGAACAGTGATTTTCAGGACGAGACCACGTCGGCGGCTCACCAGCAGTCCAAGCGTGTCGAGTGGGCTCAGGGATTTACGCTTAATATCAAATCAGGGTTCACCCAGGGGCCAGTTGGCTTTGGCCTTGATGTCATGGGCATGCTTGGGTTAAAGATCGCCGCCAATGACGATGAGACCGGCAACGGCATCCTCTCCGTGAACCAGGCAGCAGAGGGGGGGCGTGCAGGCTACGTCAAGAAGGCCAACGACGATTATTCCAAGGTCGGGTTCACCGCAAAGGCCCGCTACGCGGCTACGGACGTGCGAGTGGGCACATTGATTCCCAACCTTCCAGTCGTGCAGGCGAACCTGACCCGGCTATTCCCTCAGACGTTTCTGGGTGGGGAAGTGGTTTCGCGGGACATCGAAAATTTGACCGTTACCGTCGGTCAGATCAATCAGGTAAAACAGCGTGACTCCACCGATTTCCAGAAAATGACGGTGGACAACCGCAACGGCCGATTTGCCGTGACCGGAGACAGCGATCGTTTTTATTACGGCGGCGCCGACTATGCATTCTCGCCCAGTTGGGTGGGCACGTACTACTACAGTGAGCTGCAGGACTTCTATCGCCAGCAGTACATGGGTTTGAAGTACTCGACTAAAATAGGAGGCGGCAAGTTCGGAGCTGAAGCGCGTTACTTCAACACTGAAGATTCCGGTGCCCGCTATGCCGGGAAAGTCGACAATAATGCCTATACCGGTATTATCAATTACGCCGTTGGTACGCACAAGTTCTCGGCTGGCTACACGGTGTTTACAGGTGATACAGCCATAGCGGTGATCAACGGGGCCGGGACATATCTACCCGGTGAAGTCATGATCAACAACTTTGCCGAGAATGGCGAGCATGTCGCGTCTTTGCGCTACGACTATGACTTTTCTGCACTGGGGCTGCCAGGCCTAACGCTCATGACACGTTATCTCAAAGGTACTCAAGCGGAGTTGGGAACAATGCCTGCTGCAGGTAAACGCCACGAATACGAGCGTGATACCGATGTTGCCTACGCCTTTGCCAAAGGCAGTGCATTAGAAAACTTTGCTGTGTTGCTGCGCAATGGCACTGCTCGCTCGAATTTCCAGCGAGATATCGATCAAACCCGATTGATTGTCAGCTACACGATGCCTCTGTATTGATGTTGTGGGAATGCCATGGATGGCGAACCTAGCGCCTGTGGTACTGCTGTTCTTCTTCCAACTGCAGGCGTTCAAATTCGGAGAGGCGCAGCTTCGCAGGTTCGCCGATATGGGCTGCTACGCGTGAAATGAGCAGTTCAACCAGAGAGAAACCATGCGCCATGGAGTCGAATGGCCCTAATCCCTGGACACTGGTAGTCAGCAATATATCGGCGTGTTGCGCCAGCGGTGAGAGGTACTGATCGGTCACCAGGATCAACTGGGCACCGCGCGCTACGGCTTGCCTTCCCCAGTCAACGCTTGATTGCTGATAGCGCCGGTAGTCAAACACCACTGCGGTCGAGTGCTCATCGATGTCCAGCAACGCCGCCAACTGTGGCCCGGACTCGGGCTGCACGCTGGTGACGTTCGGGCGGAGCATCTTGAGGTAGACCACCAATTGAGTCGCCAACACCGAACTGAAGCGCCCGCCCATGACCACTAGGTTGCGTTGACTGTCCGAAAGGGCGCGGATAGAGGCGTCAAGCTCCGTGCTATCGAGATTATTGACGGTTGAATGGATACCTTCAATGTACAGGCGCTTCACTTCGCCCAGACTCAGCGCGCCCGCGTTGGCACCGTCGTTAGGGTATACATCTACGGGTGAAAAAATCTTTGCCTGGACTTCTCCTCGCAAAGACTCCTGGAATGCAGCGTAGCCATTGAAACCCAGCTTGGTAATCAGTCGTAGAACGGTAGGGGAGCTGACGCTGGCGCTACCAGCTAGCTGAGAAAGCGGGCCAAGCCCAGCCGTTGGGTAGTTTTCAAAGAGAGCGGTGACGACTGCCAGTTCGGCTGGTGCGAGACGATTGCGCGTGGCCCGTATGCGTTCTGCAACTGTGCTTTGCGGATTGTTCAAGATGTCTGGCATTGTGGTTTGCTTGCTTACAGTAGAGACGGAATCATACCAGCGGATAAGATCCAAGTCTCACGCGTCTAGGGTGTGTTTGGCCAGTGATTGAGTAGAAATCATATCCTAAGCAACACGACTCGGAAGAGTATTGTCCTGCAGGTAATTGCTCACTGTCGATGACGAGATAGATGAGGTCGCGCTGGCTGCGAGGAAGCTTTTTGACCACATTCTTCGCGGCTGCCCTGATGCCTGCATCCGTGCCGTGGATTTTTGCGGCCAAAAGCAGGACGAAAGTGGCGTGCGGGAGGTTCGTGGCGGGGCTCAGGGGGAAGTCGCCCCAGTGTGCATTCGAAATGGATACGAGCGTCGTGTGACGCCGAGGCCCAATGTTATGCCTTACCAGCGTCGCTGGCCAGCAGGGCGGCTGTGGGTCTGAATTGCTTTGAGCTGCATGCGGCCTAGGATGTGCCTGCTGAGTAAGCGGGTCAAATTGGAAATGTCCGCCACCCCTTAGTATCGAGTTATAAATATATTGGTGGTTTCGTGGAGCGTTTTTTTTGGATGTTGGTAGTTAAATGAATGGGCTGCGAATTCGAATCTCGTCAATATATTAGTTATTCGGTACTTCGTCGTGGTGTCGGTATGGGCTTGCATACTTGGCTGCAAGTGTCTATGTTTCAACGACGTTAGTTTGTTATGTATAAGCCCTGCAAAAAATTTGGAAGGAGGGGAGGCTGTGTCTTTGAATAACGGAGATGCCTGGTATGTCTGAGAAGCTTGATTTGCGCCCGACCCCTCGCATTGCCCACTATTTTCGAGATGTCGATCTGACGAGCACGTCGCGCCCGGAACTGATACCTGCTGATTTCCCCATAAACTGTGACAGTGGCGATGATCAGTGGTCTGCCACCTTTTTGCTCAGGATAGCCGTGCGTCTGCATCACCTCTGGGCCACCTATGGCAAACGCAACGGCGAGAGGACGATCATGGGCGCGCAACCGGCGGTGTGCTTCTCTCCCTTCGTCCTGGCTGACCTCATCGCTGTTCGCGACGGCATTCCCCCTGAAAACGAAGCTGCCACCTGGTATGCGCTGACTTTCCCAACGGAGGTGGCGCAGAAGGGCGGCATCCTTCTATTGATTGAAGGTGCAGATGAGCATTCGGGTCTGGCGGACGGCGCAAAACTCAGGTTGCCTGATTTGTTCAGCGACTTTGGGTCAATCAACGCTGGTGACTCAAACTGCGCTGTAATTGATCGCGCTGAATCTTCCAGCGGCAGCTCAGAATGGCGGTGGTATTACTCCGGAGACTATGGCCGCTGCGTGGAGGAAATCGGAATCGATGGTTTGGAGGATATTGGAATGGAGGGGATGCAAAAGCATCCGATCCCTGGACTTAACCTGCTCCAGAAGGAGTTGTCGGGGATTGGTGTCGTGGTACCCGATATGCAGGTAGGTCGTGCGCTTCAGTACGACATCCTTTCTTTGATCGACCGGGGGCTGGTTTCGGATAAGCATTTTGATCACATCCTGGTGTGCGACCAGTTGCCGGCCAGCATAGATGGGCTTGACGAGCAGGAGCGCGCAGCCGCGTTCTCCCGGGCATGCCTGGATTTCAGATCGTGCATGGCAGTGTCGGCGCTAGCTGCCGATGTTTCAGAGCTCGACTTTTCATCCCGCTTGATGATGCTGGAAGCCTCGACTTCTAGAAAACCTGTGGTGGAGCAGGGCGGATGCTGGCTCTGGTTCGAGGACAACACCCACCCTTTCGTCAGAGCCCTGATCAAGGCAGGCCGGGTCAAGCCGAACCAAAAGGGGCGTTACCTTGCATCCTTGGTTGAGCTGGATTATGGGCGTGACCTCTGTGAACGGCAGGAAATGGTCACAGAGTTTTCGGAGCAGCTGCGGGAGCGGTTTGGCGTCCGAAGCAGTTATTTCAGTGTGCTGAACTCGCAATCCCCGGATGACATTCCCTCCTTCTGCGGCAGATGGTGGGGCGGTGGGTATTTCGTTACCGATGTGCTTGCGGAAGAGGATGAGTGACTGTTGGATCAAGCCTACTTGAGCGGTCTCTGCACCGTGAGGCGTCCCGCAATTGCAGGCCCTATACACTTGAAACCATATTCTTTGACAGGCCTCAGGCCTTGTAACCGATCTTCCAGTTCAGGCTGCTCGACGGTACGTACGCTTGATAGCCCAATAGGGAACCGCTGGCTGGACGTTGCAGCCATCATTTGCAGCGCGCGATGCCTTGAGAGCAGCCATGAAAACGTCTCTATTGCCCGAAATGATCGCTACCCATTGGGTTAAGCAGCTGTCAATGCGGGTGTTTCGCACCTACGGTCGTTGGAGTAGGTCAGATGAAAGACGGAGCGCTTAGAAGGTTCTGCCTGGTTATTCGCTTCAACTGATTTATGGACAAGACAGCTCGTCATCAGTGGCCGGTTTCGTCTTCAAAAGCTTCCTTGTAATTCCACAGTTCGCACTCTAGAGGGTTGGTACGCCATTGGGCATCAGCTCGTTCAGAATCTGAGTGGAAAGGTTCCCGCTTTGAACGAGGGCATAGACAGATTTCTTAATGTCGATGATGTTCATCACATAGTCCATTACGTGGAAGAGGCGTCCTGCGGGCCTCTAGGTCGAGGCTTCTAATGCCGGTTTCAGCATTGATTCTTAATTAGTATTGCAAGTTTTCTTTAGCGGCATAGGGCATGATTCCGTATAGGGTTGGCCGATGAGGTGGTGGAGCTGGGTTGATCTGATGCTGGCTTGGAGCTGGGTGGATGTTGGATTTTTGGGTTGATGCTGAATTGGGTGAGTCGCTGAGCGGATTTTTTATGCGAGGTGAGCAGGTAGGATTAGGGAAAAAAGGTAGCGATTGGAAAGGAGGGGGACGCAGGTGCGAAGCTTAGAGAACATCAACAGTTGGCGGGCGAGGCAGGAAGAGGTGTTGACCCAGATTTGAACATTTAGGTGTGTCGGAAAAGCCTTGCATTCCGGGGATTCGGTGGGAAAAATAAATTCGATAGCAGTAGGTCAGCATATTGACAATATAAGTTTAGCGATGTCTTGATTTCGATCATCCGCACTTGCGGATCGAGGGCCTGCTGGGCGAAGCGTTCGGGGTCGAAGCGGCCCTCGCGGGTGCGACAGCCGAAATACCCACTGCCCAGCTCCCAGGTCAGGTCACCGCCGTGTTCGCGGTGGTAAGGGCTGATGCTGCCTTCGCCGGTGTCGTGGGCGAAGTTGCCCAGTTTGGCGCCTTTGTTGAGAGCCCGAATGGCGTTGGCGCTCAATGAACCGAAACTCATGGCCGAGACATTGAAGATCGAGGCGCTATAGGGCTGAGTGCACTGCGGGCCGCCCACGCTCACCCGAAAACTGGCTGGGTCGCTCAAGGGGGCCGGGCGCATGGAGTGGCTGATGAACTCGAAGCCCGGCTGGTACACATCGATCAGGGTGCCGAAAGGTTTGTCTGCGGTTTCGTTCTTGGCGCGGGAATAGACCAGCGAGCGCTGTGCGCGGGAGAAGGGCAGGGCGTCGCTGTCGGACTCCAGCAGGTACTGGCGAATTTCCGGGCGGATGGTCTCGACCAGGTAACGGATATTGCCCAGGATCGGATAGTTGCGGCGCACGGCGTGGCGGGTCTGAAGCAGGTCGAACAGGCCGATCAGGCTCAATACGGTGGTGAGCAAGGTGAAAGGCCAGAGCCACTCATGCTGTTCGAACGGGAGGGTGACGAGGCTGAACAGAACGCATGCGGCAAAAAAAGCGTAACGACTTAACAACGAAAGGCTCATACGGTTTCCTTGGAGGGTTCTTCTTTGAGTTGTGGTTCCGATCCCGCTTCCTGTACCGAGGGGGTTGCCCCCGATCAGGGTAAGTCAGCAATAAAGAAGGCGCTGACTCGTTTTTGGAGGCAAGCCTCCTCGCTACAGGTCATTCTGTTCTCCTCACAGGGGCGCAAACAAGCGCGTGCGGCGCAACAGTCCATCTCGCAATGCTCAAGAATAGCGAGGTGAGAATAGCTGATGATGAATGACGACTCTTTGATATAGCGCCTGGGCACAGCGCTATGAAAAATCGATCTCACAAAACATGAGTGTTATGTTATGATGTAACAAGTTGTTCCACTGCCTGGAGATTGAACATGAAACCCGGAATCCACCCCGAATACCGTCAAGTGCTGTTCCATGACACCGCCGCAGACGTGTTCTTTTTGATCGGCTCGACTGCCGACACCGATCGCACCCACGCCCATACCGACGGCGTTACTTACCCTTACCTGGCCTTGGACGTATCGAGCGCCTCCCACCCGGTGTATACCGGCCAACAGCGCAAGACCCAGGCCGAAGGCCGCATCGCCGGCTTCAACAAGCGCTTCGCCGGTTTTGGCAGCAAGGCTTGAGCAGTGATAACCGCCGGTGCGACTAGCGAAGAATCAGGGCCTCGCGCAACGCGGGGTCCTGCGCTATCCAGTACTGCGGTTTGCCCGCGATCATCGCTGCCGCCGGGATGCCATCACGGTAGACCAGGCGGTTGCCGCTGATCGCGGGCACCTTGCTGCCCGGCAACAAGGTGCCGACCAGATTCAGTGGGTCCACTGCGCTGACGGTCACCATCCCACCGTCCATAGGCCGTTTGCGCACTTCGCGCAGCAACGGTATGGCTTCGGGCAGGGCGAATTGCTCACCTGCCAGGCCACTGACGAAACGCCCGCCGCGGATCTCGCCCCGGGCTTCCAGGCGGTGCAGGGTGCGCAGCAGTTCACGCCAACTCGGCAGCCAAGCGGCCTCACGCTCCAGCAAGCGCCAGAACACCACGCCATAGCGCCGCAGCAGGGTCATGGCGACATGTTCCAGAACCTCATCGCGCGCCTGGCCTGCGCTGGGTTTGCGCAGCGAGGCCCAACGTCCGGCATCATCCATGCCGCCGACAAACGCCCCGCGGCCGCGGCGGCTGCTGTGCGCCTGGCGTTTGCTCGTTGGCGTGATCAACGCGCGCAAGCCGGCGAAACTGTCGGCATTCACCTGGCCGGCGGCGACCAGCTCCTGCAGGGCGTTTTCCAGTTCGCTGCGCAGCAGATGGGCCTCGCTGCTCAGTTCATCGAAAAACAGCGCGCCTTGGTCGGCGAGCACGTCGAGGACTTTTTGCGCGCGCAGGGATATTTCCGGTGCTGACGGCTTTTCGGCAGCGAGCCCTCTCGCTACAGGGGCGCTGTCGAGGCTGCGCCAGAGGCCGACCTGAGCGCGCGGCAGCAGGACGATGGGCGTGCTGCGCAAAGTATTGCCGGCTCCGGCGCGTCCGCCGAGGCGGGTCCATACGGTCTTGCCGGAGCGGCAGGCATCGTCCAGCCAGGTCAGCGCGTAACCCTTCACCCGGCTGGGCAACAGCTCGCTCTCCCAGGCGCCAGCGGGGGCGCTGAAGCCTTCGAATTGCTGCAGCACCGCGCTCAAGGCCGCCGGGCCCTGCAGGCGTGTGGCGCTGGACAGGTGCTGCCAATCGAACAGGAAACGCATGAAATCCTGCAGCGCCACGGGCTCTATTTCCTGACGCAGGCGCTTGACCGTGTAGCGATGAATGCGCGCCAGCAAGTGCCGTTCGCACCACTGGGTATCACGTACACCGGGCCGGAAATGCCCACGCAATACGTAGCCTTCACCCTCCAGCACCGCCAAGGCCTGTTCGACCTCGTTCGGCATCAGGGCCAGTGGCCGGCAGATATCCCCCAGCAACATGGGCCCGCAGCCGCTAAGGCGCGCGCGAAGCAATTCGACCCGTGCGCCATCGCTCTCCCAGGGTTGATCGAAACCTGCCAGTGCCGGTAACGCCGGGGTCATCGACGGATAGACCGCCTGTACACAGCTCAGGCGCTCGCGAGCGAACCACAGCCGCCGCTCGCCGGCCTGCAACCACATCGCCCGGCCCTGGCCGGCCAGTTGCTCGAGCCAGGCTTGCCAGAAGGGCTGCACATCGACCTCGGCTTGCTCGATCACCGCCAACTGCATCAGTGCCTCGTGCATCTCATCGGCGCGGGTGGGGTCAGGCCATGCCTGAAGGCAGACATCCTCGATCGCCTGGGCGTCCAGCGCGCCGAGATCATCGGCCGCTTCCGGGTCGCTCCAGCGCCGACTGAGCACGGCCTGGGTGCGGCGCTCCTCCAGCGGCGCGTCATCGAGGAAGGCGTAGGGCCGGGCATTGAGAATCGCCGCAGCCAGGGGCGATGGCGCCGGCAAATCACGGCTGAGCAAGCGCACCTGGCCTTGCTCCATGCGCCGCAGCAAGGCCAGCCAGGCGTCGCTGTCCATGGCCTCGTGCAGACAGTCGTCGAGGGTCTGCTTGACCAGCGGATGGTCCGGCACGTCGCGCTCGCCGACGATGTTTTCCAGGCAGGCGATCTGATCCGGGAACACTGTGGCGATCAGGTCCTCGCTTTTCATTCGCTGGATCTGCGGCGCCACTTTGCGGCCCCCGGCATAGCGCGGCAGCGCCAGGGCGGTGCCGGCGTTCCAGCGCCAACGCACGCCGAACAGCGGCGCATCGAGCACCGCCTGAATAAGGATCTGCTCCGCTGTGGCGCTGTGCAGATAGTGCCAGATATCGTCCAGCTCGAAGCTGTGGGTGGTCGACAGCGACAGCACGATGGCGTCTTCACTGGCCGCCGCCTGCAGCTCGAAATTGAAGGTGCGGCAGAAACGCTTGCGCAAGGCCAGGCCCCAGGCGCGGTTGACGCGACTGCCGAACGGCGTGTGGATGATCAGCTGAGTACCGCCGGACTCGTCGAAAAAACGCTCCATGATCAGTGTCTGTTGGGACGGCAGCGCGCCCAGTGCCAAACGCGTGCGGGCCAGGTAGTCGACCAGTTGCTCGGCGCTGGCCGGGTTCAGGCCCAGTGTCTGGCACAGCCAGTCGACAACTGGCGCCAGTTTGCCCGCGCTGGCGTGCAGGCGTTCGTCGATAGCCCCTTGCAGGCGCGCCACCGACAGCGACAATTCGGCGCTGCGCCCAGGTGCTTCTCCCAGCCAGAAGGGGATATTGGGCGGCATGCCTTGGGCATCTTCGACCCGCACACGGCCGGTCTCGATGCGCAGGATGCGATAGGAGGTGTTGCCGAGCTGGAAGATATCGCCGGCGATGCTTTCGACCGCGAAGTCTTCGTTGACGCTGCCGATATTCAGCGCCTGGGGCTCGAGGATCACGCTGTAGTCGGCGTTGTCGGGAATAGTGCCGCCGCTGGTGACGGCGGTCAGTTTGCTGCCGCGTCGCCCGCGCAGCAGGCCGCTGACGGCATCGCGGTGCAGATAGGCGCTGCGCACGCCTTGGCGACCGCTGTAGCCCTCGGCAAGCATCGCCAGCAGTGCTTGATAGTCAGCTTCCTTGACGTCGCGAAAGGGCGTGGCGTTACGGAACAGTTGCAGCAGCGGCTGCTCGGGCCACTCCTGGCAGCTGACTTCAGCGATGATCTGCTGGGCCAGCACGTCCAGTGGCGCTTCGGGTATGTGCAGTACGTCCAGTTCGCCGCGATGAATGCAGTCCAGCAGCGCTGCGCATTCGATCAGGTCGTCGCGGGAGGTGGCGAACAGTCGGCCCTTGGGCGTGCCCCCGACGTAGTGCCCGGAGCGACCGACCCGTTGCAAAAAGGCCGAGATCGAGCGTGGCGAAGCGATCTGGCACACCAGGTCGACTTCGCCGATGTCGATCCCCAGCTCCAGCGACGCGGTGGCCACCAGCACGCGCAAGTCGCCGCGCTTGAGGCGTTGTTCGGCATCCAGGCGTTGTTCCTTGGCCAGGCTGCCGTGGTGGGCAGCCACCACGTCACGGCCCAGGCGATCACTGAGGTGGCGGGTCAAGCGTTCGGCCAGACGCCGCGTATTGACGAACACCAGGGTGGTGCGATGCTCGTTCACCAGCTCGGCCAGGCGGTTGTAGACCAGTTCCCAGACGTCGTTGGCCATGACCGCGCCAAGCTCGACTGGCGGCACTTCGATGCCCAGGTCCCGGGGCCGGGCGTGGCCGATATCGACGATGGCGCACGCGCGTTGGCTGCCTGCAAGGAAGCGCGATACCGCCTCGATCGGCTTTTGCGTGGCCGACAGGCCAATCCGCCGCAGCGGTCGTTGGCAGAGCGCTTGCAGCCGCTCCAGGCTCAGCGCCAGATGGCTGCCGCGTTTGCTGGCGGCGATGGCGTGGATTTCATCGACGATCACCGTATGGGTGCTGGCGAGCATCTGCCGACCGCTGTCCGAGCCGAGCAGCACGTACAGTGACTCGGGCGTGGTAACGACGATATGCGGGGCGCGCTTGCGCATGGCGGCGCGGTCTTTTTGCGGGGTGTCGCCGGTACGTACGGCAGTGCTGATCGGCACCGGCGGCAGGCCCATGCGCTGCAGTTGTTCGCTGATGCCTTGCAACGGGGCCTGCAGATTGATCTGGATATCGTTGGATAACGCCTTGAGCGGCGAGATATACACCACGAACGTTTGCGCGGGCAGCTTGCCGTCGTGAGCCAGGCCGTCACGGATCAACTCGTCGAGCACGGCGAGGAAGGCGGTGAGGGTCTTGCCGGAACCGGTCGGGGCAGCGATCAGCGTCGACTGGCCGCTCTGGATCAACGGCCAGGCCTGCGCTTGGGCGGGCGTCAGTGCCGGGAACCGCTGGTTGAACCAGGCCTGGATCGCAGGATGGAAGCCCGGGAGCGGGGCGGTGTTGAGGGGGGCGTTCATGTGATGATTAATGGGGGGTGAGTTGGGTGGCTGCAAGGTTGTTCGTCGGATTGCTCGGGCGTGGAGGCGGTTGCTGTGCTTTGAGATTGGGGTGGTTCCGCTTTCGAGCCGGCCTTGGGGTCGCGGCCCCCGCCATTGGCCCCTCGCTGACGCTCGGGGTTCCCGCGCTTCGACGCACTGGCGAGGGGCACGCCCCGATGGGCCTTCCGTGGCCCAACGGGGCTTAGCCGGCATCCATGCCGGCTATCCCCTCGCCAGTGCGTCGAAGCGCGGCCTGCTGGAAGGGGGCCGCGACCCCAAGGCCGGCTCGAAAGCAGAACAGTGATATTTGTGTTGTTGCTTTAAAAAGCTCTATTTGCGTGGGGCACTCAAATCTCGGCTGGTCCTTTGCTGCGGGCCTGTGCGGATCGCCCCTCCAGCAGGCCGCGTGCAGGCGCCTGAAGAGAGGGAGATCCCGGCAGGATGCCGGGTCAGGCGCGTTGGGCCATGGATGGCCCATTGCGCCGTGCCCTCTCTTCAGGTGTCTGCACGCGGGTACCCTGAGCCTAGGCGAAGGGCCAATGGACAGGGCGAGCCGCACAGGCCCGCAGCAAAGGGCCCGTACACAACCCTCAAAACCACCGCCAATAGTCTTCTGCCGTTGCCGTTGCCGTTGCCGTAGGGGCACCACCACTGGCCTGGCCACCGCCGTTCAGCAAATATCTGGCAACGGCCTTGGCGGTCGGGGCCCCTCATGCGATCCTGCGCCGCCTGTATTCAGGACGAAACCGCCATGTCGAAGATCATTCATATCGCCGCCGCTTTGCTGCTCGACGCCCAAGGACAAACCCTGCTGGTGCGCAAGCGTGGCACCACGGCCTTCATGCAGCCCGGCGGCAAGATCGAGGCTCACGAACAGCCTGTCGAAGCCTTGGCCCGTGAGCTGTTCGAAGAATTGGGGCTGAGTATCGACACTCAACAGGCCGAGTATCTTGGTCAGTTCAGTGCCCCGGCCGCCAACGAGCCGGGATTCGAAGTGTGCTGCCAGCTGTTTCGGGTGCACAGCGTCGCGGCCGTGCAGCCCGCCGCCGAAATCGAAGAGGCGCGCTGGGTCGATATCGACCAGGTCGAGCCTCTCGAACTGGCGCCGCTGACCCGCGACCTGATCCTGCCGTTGCAGCGCGAATTCGCCCAGGCCCAGCGCAGCGCCTGAGCAGGCAATCACCGCGCCGCGCTGACCCCATCCAGGGTCGAGAACGAGGTGTCCTTGGCGGTCAGCAAAAAGTCGCGCATGTACGGCGCATCGAGCATGTCGGTGCGCACCGCCGCATACAATGTCGCGAACAGGCCCTTGTCGCCTAGGCGCTTGGCCTTCACATAGCCGCGCGAGCTGTATTCGTGCAGTGCCCAATGTGGCATGCCGCACACGCCGCGACCGCTGGCCACCAGCTGCATCATCATCACCGTCAGCTCGGCCGTGCGCACTTGCCCGGGTTCGACGTCGGCAGGCTCCAGGAACCGCGTGAAGATATCCAGGCGATCCCGTTCCACGGGATAAGTGATCAGCGTCTCGCTGGCCAGGTCCTCGGGCACGATAAACGGCTTGGTGGCCAACGGGTGCTGGTTGGCCACCGCCAGCATGGCCTCGTACGTGAACAGCGGCACGTAGGTGATACCGGCCAGTTCCACCGGGTCGGAAGTCACCACCAGGTCCAGGTCGCCGCGGGCCAGGGCTGGGAGCGGCGCGAAGGCGAAACCCGAGGCCAGATCGAGCTCGACCTCGGGCCAGGCGTCGCGAAATTGATCGATGGTCGGCATCAGCCACTGGAAGCAACTGTGGCACTCGATCGCCATGTGCAGGCGTCCGGCGGTGCCGCCCGCGAGCCGCGCGATATCCCGTTCAGCGCCGCGTAGCAAGGGCAACGCAGCATCGGCCAGTTGCAGCAGGCGCAGGCCGGCGCTGGTAAAACGGATGGGCTTGGTCTTGCGCATGAACAGCGGCATGCCCAGGCGCTCCTCCAGCTCCTTGAACTGATGAGACAACGCCGACTGTGTCAGATGCAGGCGCTCGGCGGCTTCAACCAGGCTGTCGGACTCGCGCAGGGCGTGCAGGGTCTTGAGGTGACGAATTTCCAGCACCGTCGTGCTCCATGAATGATACTTGTGATGAAAGCGAATTTATTGAGTTTGTCTCATGTTGCCTTCCCTGTCGACAATGGCGCCATCTTTTACAGGGAGCACACCTCATGGCATTGGCCCACAACCTCGGATTTCCGCGCATCGGCGCCGACCGCGAACTCAAGAAAGCCCAAGAGTCCTATTGGAAGGGCGACCTCGATCAGGCCAGCCTGCACGCCGTCGGCCGTGAACTGCGTGCCCGCCACTGGCAAGTGCAAAAGGATGCAGGCATCGAGTTGCTGCCTGTAGGGGATTTCGCCTGGTACGACCAGGTTCTCGGTCACTCGCTGGCCCTGGGTGTCATCCCCGAACGTTTCGCCACGCTCAAGGGTGCCGACGGCCGGCCGACCCTCGATACGCTGTTCGCCATGGCCCGTGGTGCCAGCACCTGCTGCGCAGGTGAAGCGGGCAAGGGCCAATACGCTCAGGAACTCACCAAGTGGTTCGACACCAACTATCACTACCTGGTCCCGGAATTCAGCGCGCAGCAGCGCTTTGTGCTCAGTTGGGATCAACTCTTCGAGGAGGTCGACGAAGCGCTGGCGCTGGGCCACAAGGTCAAACCGGTGCTGATCGGCCCGCTGACCTACTTGTGGCTGGGCAAGGCCAAGGGCGCTGAATTCGACAAACTCGACCTGCTCGAGCGCCTGCTGCCGGTATACGGCGAGATCCTCAGCCGGCTGGCTCGCCAAGGCGTGGAATGGGTGCAGATCGACGAGCCGATTCTCGGCCTCGACCTGCCGCAGGAATGGAAAAACGCCTTCGAGCGCGCCTATCACATCCTCCAGTACTCGCCGCTCAAAAAGCTCATCGCCACTTATTTCAGCGGTCTCGAAGACAACCTGGGGCTCGCCGCCGGGCTGCCGGTGGACGGCCTGCACGTCGATCTGGTGCGGGCCGCCGAGCAACTGCCGGCGGTGCTTGATCGCCTGCCCAGCTATAAAGTGCTGTCGCTGGGTGTGGTCAATGGCCGTAACGTCTGGCGCTGCGACCTGGACCAGGCCCTGGGGCTGTTGCAGCAGGCTGCCCAGCGTTTCGGCAACAATCTGTGGGTGGCGGGCTCCTGCTCGTTGCTGCACAGCCCGGTCGATCTGGGGCGTGAAGACAAGCTCGACGCCGAGCTCAAGGGCTGGCTCGCCTTTGCCGTGCAAAAGTGTGGCGAAATCGCCGTGCTGGCTCAGGCCCTGGACTCGCCACACGCGCCGCACGTGCAGCAAGCCCTGAACGCCAGCCGCGCTGTGCAGCGCAGCCGTGCGCAATCGGCCCGTATTCACAAGCCTGAAGTACAGTCACGGTTGCAGGCGGTGACCGCGGCCGATAGCCAGCGCCAGTCGCCCTTCGCCCAGCGTATCGAGGCGCAGCGTGCGCGCCTGCACTTGCCGGCCTTCCCGACCACCACCATCGGCTCGTTCCCGCAGACCTCGGCCATCCGCCTGGCGCGCCAGGCGTTCAAGCAAGGCAAGCTGTCGGCCAATGACTACACCGACGCGATGCACAGCGAGATCCGCCACGCGGTGCAGGTCCAGGAGCGCCTGGGCCTGGATGTGCTGGTGCATGGCGAGGCCGAGCGCAACGACATGGTCGAATATTTCGCCGAGCAACTGGACGGCTATCTGTTCACCCGTTTCGGCTGGGTCCAGAGCTATGGCTCGCGTTGCGTCAAGCCGGCGATCATCTACGGTGACCTGAGCCGCCCGCAGCCCATGACCGTGGCCTGGATCGAATACGCCCAGCGCCAGACCGACAAGGTCATGAAGGGCATGCTGACCGGCCCCGTGACGCTGCTGATGTGGTCGTTCCCGCGCGAAGATGTGTCCCGCCAGGTGCAGGCGCAACAGCTGGCGCTGGCGATTCGTGACGAGGTGGTGGACCTGGAGCGGGCCGGCATCAAAATCGTGCAGATCGACGAGGCGGCCTTTCGTGAAGGCTTGCCGCTGCGGCGTGCGCAATGGCAGGCCTATCTGGATTGGGCGGTAGAGGCGTTCCGGTTATGCGCCAGCGGCGTGCGTGACGATACGCAGATCCACACGCACATGTGCTACAGCGAATTCAACGACGTGATCCAGGCGATCGCGGCTATGGACGCCGATGTGATCACTATCGAGACTTCGCGTTCGGACATGGAACTGCTGGAGGCGTTCGAAGCGTTCGACTATCCGAACGATATCGGCCCCGGTGTCTACGATATTCACTCGCCGCGGGTGCCGGACACGGCCGAAATGGTCAACCTGCTGAGCAAGGCGGCTACACGTATCCCCGCCGAGCGGCTGTGGGTCAACCCGGACTGCGGGCTCAAGACGCGTGCCTGGCCCGAGACCGAAGCCGCGTTGCTGAACATGGTGGCGGCGGCGCGGCAATTGCGCAGCCAGCTGGCGTGAGGGAGTGGCCCTGGTGCTGCCACCAGGGCCGTGGTGTCACAGATCGGCGAAGTGGCGCGTGGCCAATGGACGGCCGATGTTACCTCGCCAGATCGGCTCGGCATCGATGCCCTCGGCTACCTGCGCAGCTTGCCACTTGAGGCCCTTGTAGCGCTGCTCGGGAAGCTTCAGGTGGGCCTTGGTGAACTGCTCGAAGCTGGCATTCTTGCTACCGAAGTGGAAGTGCGCGAACCACAGACTTCGCGCCGGAACGGTGCGCACATCGCGTACTTCGTACTCCTGAATGAAGTCCGCACGATTGTCGGCGTCGCGCGGCAGCTCTCGGCGCGGATCGATCCGTACGATCTGCACTTGATCGTGGCTGAGCAGATAGTCCAGGTAACCTTCGGTCGGTGTCTTGCTGGCGAAGCATTGCGCGATGCGCAGCGCCGTGCCCTTGGCATACAGCTCGGTGGCTCGGTCGCGCAGTGTCGCCACCAGTGGATCGTCAGCATTCAGGCGCTCCAGATTCGTGGCGCGTTGCTCCAGGTCCCGGGCCTTGATGCTCATCATGTCCTCAAGGTCCTGAGGCGACGCATTGCGGCGCGCGTGACCCTCGATGTTGTCGATGAACCGCGCCAGCCCATCCAGCCGGCGCTGGGCCTCTGCCTGCAGGTCCGGCAGATTTTGCCGAGCAGGCGCAGGGGCCTGTCGCTCCAGTCGCGCCCGCCCGGGGGACTCTATGATCAGCACTTCGGTTTCGCCATTGGCGCCGGTGATGGTTATGCGCTGGCGCGGGCTGTCGGGGTGCTCGACGATACCTGAAACCCAGCCGACGTCCTGAACTTCGTACAAGCGCCGGACCACCGGCACGCGCGGGTTGCCTGGACGCAAGGATTCGCCTCGCCCCGGCAGCTTGCGAATGCCGTCATGAGCGAGGGTTGTCAGCTCCTGCAGGGCGTTGAGCAAGGGCTCGACGTGCACAGTGTCGAACAGCGCCGGGTAAGTCGCGAGCCAGACATTCAATGCGGTTCGATACTGGCGGTAGGTCTGGATACACTGCTCCAGCACCTGGCGGCGTCTCTCGACGTTCGGCGCAGGCGTTACGTCCGGCAGGCTCAGTTGTGTATCGAGCGCCCGCTCCACACCGTTGCGATGGGGCTTCATTTCATTGATCAAGGCAAACCAGTCGGCCGACGCGGGCATGTCATAGCGGTTGATCGCTTCCAGGTATTGCTGTGCCTTGTGCACGTTCATGATGCACGGATTGTGCTTCACCCTGACGGCAGTGGCGTCGTTGATCACCCCGCTGCGGTGGCGCGCGACGGTCACCCGGGCCTCCCATTCGTTCATTTGCGCCATGCGCGCTTCCATGGCCACGGCGTCCTGCGCCAGGCCGATGCGGACCTGCTTGCGTCGCGCCCACAAGGCCATGTGGGCGCGCACATGGGCGACGCCAAAGGGCAGGGTCGCGGACTCGGCGCGGATCTCGTCAAGCTGGTCGTAGCGACGGTTGATCGAATGCTTGAGGGCATACACGTCTTGCTCGGTACGCTGCACGATGGTGGCTGCCAGCGAGCTCAGATCTTCGCGGGCTTTACGCGCGTTGGTACCGGTCAGGGTGGGCTCGACTTCAAGCAGTTTGCCGTGAGTCTGCTTGGCGGTATCGAGCAGCTTGAGTGATTGCGCGTTGAATTGCGCGCGCATTGCGCCGCGGTCCGCGGGGCTGGCACGCTCCATTCGCTCTCTGAGGGCGATCAAAGCGCGGGTCTGGCTCTGCACCTGATCTTTGCTGCTCTCCACCGCGTCGAGCAATACGCGACGGCGATGCTCCAGTCGGTTAGTCAGCCAGTCCGGCAGGTAGCCGCGAATCGGGGCAGGCCAAAGCGGTTCCAGGCCATCGGCCAGATGTCCCAGCACACCACCCCCGCCGGCAAGGCCGCCATTGACCAATTTGCCATACACCGCGCCGTGGGTATTCCACTGGCCGCTTTCATCCAGAGTGATGGGTTGCTGGTAGGTTTTGCTGGAGCTGCCTTTGAGACGCCAGGTGCGTGGGCTGTCGTGCAGGGTGACTGCGTAGACGTGCCCTTGGCTGATGACGAAATCGCCCTGCGGGTGTCGGTAGACAGCGCGATAGATGCCGCTGTTGGCGGGTTCGAGCCCCGATAGATTGATCGAGCCGTTGTACTCATAGCCTTCGAAGCGCCGCGCCGGTTGCGCTGCGCTGCTGGACAGGTAGCGTCGGTGCAGCAGGCTTGGCTGGCGAGCCAGGCCTTGCAGTTGGCGTTGGCGCGTGACACCCCGAACATTGGCTATGCCGGCCCCGGGAAGCAGATCCATCGCGGCATCGATAAGCGACAGCATGACCGATTCGAACTGTTCGAGCCCCTCGTACAGGTCTTTGCGCAGCAGCGCCTTGATGCTTTGATCAAGCGCCTTGAAACCGTCGTAAAGACCCACCGCCGTGCCCACGAACGGCACCATGCCCAACGCCATCTTGATGTAGTGAAAGACGTTTTCGCTGGCCAGTGCGAACTGCTGCAGATACAACGCGTCGTTGCTGCGAGACGTACGCCGGTGCGTTTCGATCATCTGGCCCATGTGCGCGTCGAGCAAATGGTTGGCCAGCGAAGTAGTGTGTGGCCACGGCAACCCGGCATCGATCATCTGCCAGTAATTGCGCTCGTGGGCCTGGCGCAGGCGGCTCAAGTGCGCGGCCCGGTCGCCGCGCAGCGCACGATCGGCCAGATACTCGGCGATCTGCGCGTCGAGGGTGAGCTGGAACAGCCCCTCGCGTGCCTCGTCCAGACTGGCGTAGTGGCGCAAATAGACGCCCGTGGGATCGTCCGGCAAGTAGATCAGTGTCTGCCCGCTGTTTTGCTCCTCGATAAAGGTGACGCCCGAAAGGGTTGCGGTGAGTTCGCCAGTGTCCACGCCCCCGGCGCTGAAGAGCGCGGCCCGCAGCACGATACGTTTGCCGTCGACCTGCCAGGCCCGTGGCGAATCGGCATCGATGGCGATGTCCAGAATCGCCTTGGCGCGAGTGTCGAGCAAGCCCCGTTGGCTGGCGTAGACGCTTTGCATTTGCAGCGCCAGTTGAATCGGCTTGCGTAGACATTCACGGCGGTACTGATGTTTGAAGTCTGGCTCGCCGGCCGTGCCCATGAAGGTGGCGCGGATAAGCGCCGTATAGGCTGCGGACAAATCCAGGGCCGTGACCAGGGTCTGCAGGTAGTGGTAGGTAAACCCTGCCAGCAGCAGCCCGCGTCCACCTTCATTACCACCGCTCACGTGCAGCTCGACGAAGGTATAGCGGTCGCGCAGGTCATCGTCGATATTGGCCAGGGCCAGTTGTTCCAGGGTGAAGGTGGTACGTTTGTCGCTGGGACGCAGCACGGTCTTGCTCGGTACCCCAGGCGCGCCTGAACCCTGAATCGGATCGCGTACTCGATGGACCGAGTCCGGCAGGTCGAGGCTGAGGGTGTAATCACCCGTTACGCCGAAGTCGGCGCGCAGGCGTTGCTGGATACGGGCGCGGGTAAAGTCTTCACGCAGCGGTATATCCCCTTCGAGTAACGATTGAGCGCGCTGCACCGCTGGCACATAGTGCTGGATGAGCGTCTTTAGCCGGTGGCGGTAGGCCTGTGGCAAGGTAGCGAGCCAGCCCGGCAGTTGCGCGTGCAGCGCGCTGCTGCGATTGAGCTCCAGCAGTTGCGCATAGGCTGTCTCGCGGGCTTGATGGTGCGGCACCCGCAATGCGTGTACGGTTTTTTCCACCAGGCCGTGCAACGCTTGCGCTTGCTCGGCCGCTCGAGTGGCGCTGGGGTACTGCTTTAACAACCGTGCGGCTCGGAGCTCGCAGCGGTGCATTTGATTCTGCAGCCCGTAGGCCAGGGCGTCGCCGCTCAGAGGGGTCAGGGTGAGGGTATGCCGGTCATCGTCGTCGAGCGATGGCTTAAGCAACATTTGCTCGAGTGCGGCGTACGAGGCGAAACGTTGCAAGCCGCCATCGACACCAGGCCAGTACAGCAGCAGGCTGCCGTTCGCGGTGGTGTCATCGAGCACGTCCTGGCGAGTGATCACCAGGACGCCATCCAGTTCGCGGGAGCGGCGCGCGCCCCCGGTTTCAGTCATGGACACCGACACCGTGGCGGCGACCACTGAGTTGTCCAGACGGTGAAGGGCGACCGGAGCGTCCAGCACGCTGATGATCATCGCCGCCTCGGCGCTATCCAGCTGCTTCAGCGCTTGCTGGATTTCGGCCTCGGCGCGCAGGCCCGCCAGGCGTGCGGCGTAGAGCTCGTCGTAGGCGGCGTTGGGTAGTTGGCGGAGGCTGTAAAGGTCCTGCGGGGTCTGCGCCTGCACCAAGGTGCGCGCTGCGGTCAGTGCGGCGAGCTGCTGGGTGCTCAAGGCGTCGATGGCGCGCTTGAGCGTCAGCAGGTTCGGATCATCGGCATCGCCTTGGTAATCGGTGCCAAGCAGCGCCTCGAAGGCATCGCGTTGCTGCATAATCGAGGTTTGCCGAGCGGCAAAGTCGAGGTCGGCGTAGAGCTGGCCGAACGGGCTGGCGGCGCCCTGCCGATCCTCAGCGTCGGGCAGTTGCGGGGCTGGGGCGAGCAAGCTCTGGCTGCTGCGGGATGCGTCGAAGCTATCGGCGGCGGCCAATGCCTCGCGGGCACTTTGCGGGAGCGGTAAATCGTTATGGCGGTAGAGGCTGTTGATCAGGTTGTTGCGCAGGCAGTTGACCAGCTCCTTGAACAGCGGCGCAATCCCGTGCTCCTGCTGGCCATAGCCAATGCTGTCCACTGCCGAAAATACCTGCGACGCATCGGGCCACAGGCGATGTTTGTTTTCGAGCAGCCAGGCCTCCAGCGCATTGCGATCGGCGAACAGCGACAGGGCCGGCGCCTGGCCGGGAAGGAAGAGCAATTGCTGGGTGGGCTCATGGCCGTCGTGGGTAATCACCAAGGCCCCTGGCAGTCGCTGTGAGCCAGCCCCCCAAGGCAACAGGGTGATGGTCTCGATATAGACGTGTTCATTATCGAGCAGCGGTTCGCTGTCGCCTGCTTCCAGCACTGCCAGTAGCGGCTTGAGTTCGGCGGCCGTCAGCGTCCCTTGGGCGTAGCTCAGTTGATAGGCGCAGTGCAGGTGTGTCTTGAAGTGCCTGGCGGCGAGATCCCGCCGAGCGTGTGGCGTGCCCGGCGCCCTGGCATTCCAGTAGGCATCCCACTGGCCTGTCACGAAGGCTTGGGGGGCAAGTGCCTTGAGTCGCTGCGCCAGTTCAAGGGCCGTTTTGCCGTGCAAGGGGTGTTGATCCGCAACTCCGCTGACTGCTGCATCGAGGTTCAGCGCGCTCAGGTCAGGCTGCTGAATCACCAAGGCGCAGAGTTCGAGCAAGCTGACGAATTGTTCGCTGTGGGTTTGATCCTCGACGTCGAGCGGGCCGGCGGGGTAGGTCAGGCCGACCTGATCTCCATCCAGGGCCAACTGGGCGTGGAGCAATTGGCGCAGTGAGGCCCTTGCACCGGGGGCGGCGCCTACCAGGTCGAGCAGCTGTTGGCGGCATTCCGTCCATTGCCTGGAGGCACTGAGAAACAGGCTGGGATCCTTGATCGGGCCGGGGCCGGCGTCGAACGGACGTGCAGGAAGCGTTGAGTCGATGGAATCTGTCATGGTTTACCTCTCCATTGGCGTGAAGCCGGCGCGGTCAGTCCTTGCCGGGTCGTGGCGCAATTAGAGAGGTACAGCGGTGCGTGCAGGTTTTACATATGTAGGGATCGATACACGCGGGATAGTCGCTAGCCCAGGCCGTACTTCTTGACCTTGTCGAACAGCGTGGTCTTGGCCATGCCCAGCTCCTGGCTGGCCTGGCTCTGATTGCCGCCACTGCGTTGCAGGGCTTCGCTCAGCAGGTTGCGTTCGAAGGCCTCCACCGCCTCGGTGAAATTCAGCGGTTGCTGCAGGGCGTCGCTGGCGCTCTTCTTGAACGCCGGCAGCCCCAGGGCATGACGCTCGGCGACGTTACGCAGTTCGCGCACGTTGCCGGGCCAGTCGTGGCTCATCAGACGCGACACCGTGCTGGCCTCCAGCGGTGGCGGCTCACGGTCGAAGCGCAGGGCCGATAACTGCAAAAAGTGCTCGAACAGCATGAGGATGTCCTCGCGGCGCTCGCGCAATGGCGGCAGCTCCAGGGTCACCACGTTGAGCCGGTAATACAGGTCGCTGCGAAATTGGTTTTGCTGGCTCAGCGCTTCGAGGTCGGATTTGGTCGCGGCGATGACCCGGCAATCAACCGCGATGGTCTGGTTCGAGCCCAGGCGTTCGAGGGTCCGTTCCTGCAGGACGCGCAACAGCTTGATCTGCATCGACATCGGCATGCTCTCGATCTCGTCGAGGAACAGCGTGCCCTGGTCGGCGTGTTCGATCTTGCCGATACGGCGCTTGCCGGCACCGGTAAAGGCATTGGCTTCATGGCCGAAGATCTCGCTGTCGAACAGGCTCTCGGGCAAGCCGCCGCAATTGAGCGCGACGAAGGCGTTGGTCTGGCGTCGGCTGAAATCGTGCAGGCAGCGCGCGACCAGCTCCTTGCCGGTGCCGGTTTCGCCTTCGATCAGCACGTTGGCCGAGGTGTCGCCGACGTTGGCGATCAGTTCGCGCAGGTTCGCCATCGCCGGCGAGCGCCCGATGATGCGCGTCTCCAGCGCCGAGCGCCCCGCCAGTTGGCGCCGCAGGGAGGTGACTTCTCGCGCCAGACCGCGATGCTCCAGCGCGCGGCGCACCACATCGACCAGCCGCTCTGGCGAAAAAGGCTTTTCCATGAAGTCGTAGGCGCCGGCGCGCATGGCACCCACCGCCATGGAGATGTCGCCGTGGCCGGTGATCAAGACGATCGGCAGGCTCGGGTCGCGGGCTTTCAACTGGTCGAGCAGCTGCAGGCCATCGATGCCGGGCAGGCGGATATCGCTGACGACGATGCCGGCGAAATCCTCGCCGATTCGTGCCAGGGCCTCTTCGGCGCTGCCGACACCTTCGCTGACGATGTCTTCAAGGGCCAAGGCCTGCTGGCAGCCCAGCAACACATGGGGATCATCTTCGACGATCAAAACGCTCAAGGGTGGGTTCATGCTGAGGGGCTCGCTGAAAGGGGTGCGCTCAGGGGCAGGCTGAGGATAAACACGGTACCGTCGGGGCCGGAGCTTTCCATCCCCAGATGCCCACTGGCGGCAGCGGCGAGGCTGGCCGAGAGGGTCAGGCCAAGGCCCAGGCCGAGGTCGCCCGGCTTGGTGGTGAAAAACGGTTCGAACAGGTGCTCGCGGGCATCTGCGGTAATGCCATGGCCGTTGTCGCGCACCCGCAGGCGATATTTGCCCGGTGGCTGTTGCTCATCCAGTTCACCGCTCAGCCACAGTTGCGGCTGGGCCTGGCTGTGCATGGCGTCCAGGGCATTGCCGATCAGGTTGACGAGAATCTGCTCGAGGCGGGTCTGATCGATGGGCAGTTGTGCTGCGGCAACGTCGCGGTGTACTTGCACGCCTTGCAAGCGCGCCTCCAGCAATTGCAGGGCGGCATCGACCGCGCCGGTCAGGGACGCCTGGCCCTGGTCATCGCCGCGTCGGGCGAAGGCGCGCAGGCTGGCGGTGATGCGGCCCATGCGGTCGATCAGATCGTTCATGGTGCGCAGATTGGTGCTGGCGGTCTCCAGCGCGCCGCGCTCAAGAAAGCGCACCGTGTTGCCCGACAGCGTGCGCAGCGCCGCCAATGGCTGGTTGAGCTCGTGGGCGATGCTGGTGGACATCTGCCCGATGGCCGCCAGCTTGCCGGCCTGCACCAGTTCGTCCTGAGCCTTGCGCAGGGTGTCTTCGGCCTGGCGTCGTTCGCGGATCTGGCCCTTGAGCCGTTCGTTGCTGGCACGCAGGTCGCTGGTGCGTTCGGTGATCCGTCGTTCCAGCAGGTTATTGGCTTCCTCGAGTGCCTCGCGGGCGGCCAGGCGCGTGGCGATGACCTTGCGCCGCTCGTTCCAGGCGATCATCAAGATGGTGCACAGGGCGAAGGCCACCGCCACCAGCACGCCGTGGATGATGGCTTCGCGGCGCTGATCCTGCAGGGGCGTGAGCAAGGTGAACTGCCAGCGCGAGCTGTTCAGCGGCTGGCTTTGCGCAAGATACGCGGTGTTGCCATGCAGCCCGTTGTTGCTCGGGAAGGTCAGTTTTTCGATGCCGTCGGTCAGGGTTTCCCGGGCCAGCGGTTGCAGCTCCGAAAACGGCGTCCAGTAGTACTGCAGGCTGCGGGCCAGGCGCTCCTTGGTTTCGGGGGAGAGCGGGCGGGTCGACTTGAGTCGGCGCTCAGGATCGCTGGAGAGAATGATGATGCCGTTCTCGTCGCTGACGAAGGTTTCCAGGTGGGCCCGTTGCCACAGGGATTCCAGCGCTTGCAGCTGGACCTTGATGACTGCCACGCCGATGATCCGGCCATTCAGTTCCAGGCCGTGGGCCAGGTAGTAGCCGGGTTCGCCCGAGGTGCTGCCGATCCCGTAGAAGCGTCCTTGCAGGCCGCGGATGGCGTCCTGGAAATAGGGGCGAAACGCCAGGTCTTCGCCAACATAGCTGTCGCTGTCGCGCCAATTGCTGCTGGCCTGCACCCGGCCGCTGGTGTCGAGCACGTAAATGGCACGGCTGTTACTGCGCCGGTTGAGGCCGTCGAGGTACACGTTGACCGGCTCGCGGTGGGCCGAGTCGGGGTGGGCGAGCAGGGCCGACACGGTATTCTCCAGCTCCAGCAGGCTGGGCAGATAGGTGTAGCGGTTGATTTCGCTTTCCACCGCCCGCGCTTGCAATTCCAGCTGGCGCTGGCCGTTTTCGCTGAGGCTGCGGATGCCGGCGCGATCACTGATCCAGAAGCCGAGGTAACCCAAACCGATCATCAGGGCGACCAGCAGGGGAGGCAGGAACACTTGGCGGATCAGTCGGGGTTTCACGGCGAGATCTGGCGGCGCAGCGCGAAATTGGGAGGGAGCGCATTTCATCACAGTCGCCTTGGGCCGACCAGCGTCCTGCGCCCGACGGGCGGGCACAGAAACGGTATGGCGATGCATCAGTGTTGCAGGATTTTCGCCAGGAACTGCTGGGCACGGTCGGAGCGCGCGGTGACATCGCCGAAAAACTCTTCCTTCTGGCAGTCTTCGACGATCTGTCCCTGGTCCATGAAGATCACCCGATTGGCGACCTTGCGGGCGAAGCCCATTTCGTGGGTCACGCACATCATGGTCATGCCTTCATGGGCGAGTTGCACCATGACGTCGAGCACTTCGTTGACCATTTCCGGATCGAGTGCCGAGGTCGGCTCGTCGAACAGCATCACCACCGGGTCCATCGCCAGCGCACGGGCAATCGCTACACGCTGCTGCTGACCGCCCGACAATTGCCCAGGGTGCTTGTGGGCATGGGCCTTGAGGCCGACGCGGTCGAGCAGCTGCAGGCCCTTTTGCGTCGCCTCTTCCTTGCTGCGGCCCAGCACCTTGATCTGCGCGATGGTGAGGTTTTCGGTGATGGTCAGGTGCGGGAACAGTTCGAAGTGCTGGAACACCATACCCACCCGAGAACGCAGCTTGGGCAGGTTGGTCTTGGGGTCGGCGATCGAGGTGCCGTCGACCACGATGTCACCCTTCTGGAAGGGCTCCAGGGCGTTGACGCATTTGATCAAGGTCGACTTGCCCGAACCCGACGGCCCGCAGACCACCACCACTTCGCCTTTTTTGACTTCGGTGCTGCACTCGGTCAGCACCTGGAAGTCGCCATACCACTTGTTGATGTTCTTGATGGAAATCATACGGCCAACCTTTTCTGCAGACGTTTGACCAGCAGCGACACGCTGAAGCTGATCACGAAGTACACCAGGCCTGCGAACAACAGGAACTCATTGGCCTGGCCAATGATGTCGCCATTGGCGCGGGCAGCATTGAGAAAGTCCACCAGGCCGACGGTGTAGACCAGCGAGGTGTCCTGGAACAGGATGATACTTTGCTGCAACAGCAACGGCGTCATCTTGCGGAATGCCTGGGGCAGGATGATCAGGCGCATGGTCTGCCCGTAGGTCATGCCCAGCGCCTGGGCCGCGCCCATCTGGCCCTTGGCGATCGACTGCACGCCGGCGCGCACGATCTCGCAGAAGTACGCGGCCTCGAACATCATGAACGCCACGACGCAGGAGGTGAACGCGCCCACCGGGGTGTCCTGGCCAGTGATCCAGCGCAGCACAAACGGCACCGCCAGGTAGAACCAGGTGATCACCAGCAGCAGCGGGATGGAGCGGAAGTAGTTGACGTAAGCGCCGGCAATGCGCGACAGCAGCTTGCTCGGCGACAAACGCATCAGCGCCAGCAAGGTGCCGAGGACGATACCGCCGACGATGCCCATGACCATCAGCTGCAAGGTCATCAGCATGCCGTTCCACAGGCCGGGCAGGGCGGGAATGATGCCACTGAAGTCCATTATTTGCCCCCCAGGGAGATCAGCCCGGGCACCGCGACTTTCTTCTCGATCAGGCGCATCAGCAGCATCAGGCTCATGTTCAAGGTGAAGTAGATCAGCGTCGCCAGGGTGAAGGCTTCGAACAGGTTGGCCGAGAACTCGGCGGTCTGCTTGGTTTGTGCCAGCAGTTCCATGAGGCCGATCAACGAGGCCACCGAGGAATTCTTGAAGACGTTGAGAAACTCCGACGTCAGCGGCGGAATGATCACCCGGTAGGCCTGTGGCAGCAGTACGTTCCAGTAGATCTGCGGCAGGCGAAAGCCCATCGCGCGGGCAGCGGATTCCTGGCCACGGGGCAGGGCTTCGATGCCGGTGCGCACTTGTTCGCAGACCCGCGCGGCGGTGAACAGCCCCAGGCACACGACCACGCTGAGGAACGCCGAAGTGGTCGGGTTGAGGTCCTGCTTGTACCACTCCTGCAGGTTGGCGGGCAGCAAATCGGGCACCAGGAAGTACCAGATGAACAGCTGCACGAGCAGCGGCACATTGCGAAACAGTTCGACGTAGGCGCTGGCAATTCCGGCTACCCAGCGGTTGGGCAGCGTACGCATCACGCCCAGCAGCGAGCCCAGCACCAGCGCGATCAGCCAGGCGACGATGCTGATGCCGATGGTCCAGCCCAGGCCGGCGACATACCAATCGAGGTAGATTTCGCTGCCGACGCCGGTGGATTTAAAGAACACGCTCCAATCCCAGTTGTAATTCATCAGGGTCTCCCCTCTGTAGCGAGCCACGGTTGCTCGCTGGCCCGCGATGGCGGGCCAGTGAGGTCAGTCAGTTGTTACTGCTTTTTATCCGGGGCGGGCTGGTCGCTGGGGTTGGCGATCAGTTGCTTGAGCTCGTCGCTCATCGGGAAGTTCAGGTTCAGGCCCTTGGGTGGGATCGGCTGGGTGAACCATTTGCTGTAGATGCCGTTGATATCGCCCGACGCGAAAGTGGCCTTGATGGCGTCGTCCACGGCTTTTTTGAATGGCTCGTCGCCCTTGCGCATCATGCAGCCGTAGATTTCATAGGACTGCGCGGTGCCGGTGACGGCCCAGTCGGTGGGCTTCTTGGCCTTGGCCATTTCGCCGGCCAGCAAGGCGTCGTCCATCATGAAGGCCACGGCGCGGCCTGATTCGAGCATCTGGAACGATTCGCCATGGTCCTTGGCCGAGATGATGTTCATGCCCATCTGCTTGTCGGCGTTCATCGACTTGAGGATGCGTTCAGAGGTAGTGCCAGCGGTGGTCACCACGTTCTTGCCCTTGAGGTCGTCAAAGTCCTTGTAGTCCGAGCCTTGCTTGGACAGCAAACGTGTACCGATCTCGAAGATGCCTACCGAGAACGCCACTTGCTGTGCGCGTTCGGCGTTGTTGGTGGTGGAACCGCACTCGAGATCGACAGTGCCGTTCTGTACCAGCGGGATACGCGTCTGGGAGGTGACCAGGTTGTAGTTGACCTTCAGGTCCGGCATGTCCAGGTCTTTCTTCAGGGCGTCGACGATTTTGAGCTGGATGTCGTGGGAGTAGCCAACGGGTTTGCCCGAGGCATCGGCGATGTAGGAAAACGGAATGGACGCATCGCGGTGGCCCAGGGTGATGGTCCCGGATTCCTTGATCTTTTTCAGGGTGCCGGTGAGCTCGGCGGCGAATACGGGGGTGCTGATCAGTGCGGCGGTAATGGCAACGCCCAACAGGTGGGGAACGATACGCATCGACTACTCCTCGAACTTTGTTTTTTTTATGGAGCCCGCAGGCTCGCTCGAACGAACGCCTGTTGAGGCATTCGATGAGAAGGGTAGAGCAGAAGTCGTGCCAGCCTGCGTGTTGATGTTTTTGCTACTGATTTATAAGGATTTTTTGCGTGTGGGGGAGATAGGGCGCAAATGTGATGTACGGTTTTTCGAATGCTTGGCTGACGAGGATTCGGAAATCCGAACGGGGTTGATAGCCTGTTTGCGAGCAGAGCCCGCTCCCACAGGTGCGTGAATCTGTGGGAGCGGACATGCCCGCGAAGGCATCGGCTCAGGCGGCCACGGTGCCGCTGGCCAGCTTGGCCTTGTCCAGGTAGCGCGCCAGATTGGCCTGCTCTTCCGGGGTGGTGAACAGGCCGAGCTTGGTGCGGCGCCAGAGGATGTCGTAGGCCTCGCAAGCCCATTCCTGGCTGCGCAGGTAATCGACTTCGCGGGTATACAGACCGCCCCCCAGATGTTCGCCCAGATCGTTCAGCCCCTGCACGCCCTCAAGCAGCTGCCAAACGCGGCTGCCATAGGTGATCGACCAGCGCTGGGCAAGGCCTGCGGGCAACCAGCCGAAGCGGTTCTCGAGGGTCTGCGCCAGCGCCTGCGGGGTGGTCATGTCCTCGCCGCCAGGCAGCGTTGCCTTAGCGGTCCAAGGTGCGGTCATCTGCTTGAAGAACGGTGCCAACTGGGCCATGGCCGACTCGGCGAGCTTGCGGTAGGTGGTCAGCTTGCCGCCGAACACCGACAGCAACGGGGCCTCTTGCGCCGAGCCGCTGAGCGACAAGGTGTAGTCGCGAGTAATGGCCGACGGATTGTCGGACTCGTCGTTGCACAGTGGGCGCACGCCGGAGTAGGTGGTGATGATGTCGTCGCGGGTCAGCTGCTTCTTGAAGTGTGCATTGACCACGTTCAGCACGTAGTCGGTCTCCTCCTCGGTGACGGTGACCTTGGACGGATCACCGCTGTATTCGCGGTCGGTGGTGCCGAGGATGGTGAAGCGCTGCAGATAAGGAATGGCGAAAACGATGCGCTGATCCTCGTTCTGCAAGATGAAGGCGTTTTCGCCTTCGTAAAGCTTGGGCACGATCAGGTGGCTGCCCTGAATCAGGCGGATACCGTACGCAGACTCCAACTTGAGATCTTCGCGAATGAACTTGGCAACCCATGGCCCGCCGGCATTGACCAGCGCCTTGGCGGTGATGGAGAAGCGCGAACCATCGGCGCGCTCCAGTTGCACCAGCCACTGGCCGCCGACGCGCTGAGCGCTCAGGCAGCGGGTGCGAGTATGGATGTGCGCGCCGTTTTCACGGGCGGCGATGGCGTTGAGCACCACCAAGCGGGCGTCATCGACCCAGCAATCGGAATATTCGAAACCGCGGCTGATCACGGGCTTGAGCGGGCTGTCGGCGCCGAAACGCAGGCTGCGCGAGGCTGGCAGCTTCTCGCGCTTGCCCAAATGGTCATAGAGGAACAGGCCGGCGCGGATCATCCAGGCCGGGCGCAGATGCGGGCGGTGCGGCAGCACGAAGCGCATAGGCTTGACGATGTGCGGCGCCTTGGCCAGCAACACTTCACGCTCGGCCAGCGCCTCGCGCACCAGGCGGAATTCGTAATGTTCGAGGTAACGCAGGCCGCCGTGGATCAGCTTGCTGCTGGCCGACGACGTGTGGCTGGCGAGGTCGTCCTTCTCGCACAGGAATACCGACAGTCCGCGGCCGGAAGCGTCCGCAGCAATACCGACACCATTGATGCCGCCACCGATCACGGCAACGTCGTAAACCTCGGCCAGCGGTGGGGTGGTCACGGTTGAATGGGGCATCGGGCGGCCTCCTGAGCATATGTGGCGCAAATTATTAGAGTGATTTCGAACATTCATGTTCGATTTCGAAAATACTAGCGCAATACTGAAGGCGTATCCAGTCGAATTCGATTGAATTTATGCAGGAGTGGGCTAAAGAAAGGAACATTAACGAACATTCAGCGGGGGCGAGAGGGCGGGCCCCCGATTTCATTACCGAAGCCACCGTCTGTGTGACTGAGCCACTATTCGGCGGCAAGCCCCCTCGCTACGGGCTGGGGTGGCGTTACACCACTTCGAGGCGCACCTTGTGCTGGTTCAACAGCTGGGTCAGGGAAGCCACCGGTGGTTGGTCGGTCACCAGGCAGTCGATCAGGCTGATCGGGCCCAGGCGGACCATGGCGTTGCGCCCGAACTTGCTGGAGTCGGCGGCCAGGATGACTTGCCGCGCGTTGGCGATGATCGCCTGGGATACCCGTACTTCCTGATAATCGAAGTCAAGCAGGCTGCCGTCTTCGTCGATGCCGCTGATACCCACCAGCGCGTAATCGACCTTGAACTGATTGATGAAGTCGACACTGGCCTGGCCCACCACACCGCCATCGCGGCGCACGTTGCCGCCGGCCAGCAGCACTTCGAAATCGTCCTTGCCGCTGAGGATGGCAGCCACGTGCAGGTTGTTGGTGATGACCTTCAGCTGGTTGTGGTTGAGCAGGGCGCGGGCGATGGATTCGGTGGTGGTGCCGATGTTGATGAACAGCGAGGCATGGTCCGGAATCTGCGCGGCGATGGCTTCTGCGATGCGCTGTTTTTCGTCGCGCATCTGATCGGCGCGCATGGCGTAGGCGGTGTTTTCGATACTGGAATCATAGGCCGCACCGCCGTGGTAGCGACGCAGCAGGTTGCTCTCGGCGAGCTGATTGATGTCGCGGCGGATGGTCTGCGGGGTAACGACGAACAGCTGGGCCATTTCTTCGATACTGACGTAGCCGCGTTCGCGGACCAGTTCGATGATTTGTTGTTGGCGCGGAGGCAGGTTCATGGGCATTCCTTCAGGCTGCCGTACAAATTCCCCCATGATGCCGCAGGATTGGCATTAGAGCCAGCATGCACGGCGCCGGCCCCCTCCTCCAGAGAGGGCTGGCGCCTGTCGGACTGCAATCAATCCGCGTCGTGCGGTTCCCAGTCGCGGGTGCGCTCGACCGCTTTCTGCCAGCCGGCATAAAGCTTCTCTTTCTCCGCTTCGCCCAGCAGTGGCTCGAACTCGCGCTCGATCACCGCCTTGCCGCGCAGCTCGTCGAGGCTCTTCCAGAAACCGCATGCCAGGCCTGCCAGATACGCCGCGCCCAGTGCCGTGGTCTCGCGCATTTGCGGGCGCTCGACGTGGGTGCCGAGGATGTCGGCCTGGAACTGCATCAGGAAGTTGTTGGCTACCGCGCCGCCATCCACGCGCAAGGCCTTGAGACGTTCGCCGGAATCCTGTTGCATGGCGTCCAGGACGTCACGGGTCTGGTAGGCGATTGATTCCAGTGCGGCACGGATGATGTGATCGACCTTGACCCCGCGGGTCAGGCCGAACAGCGCGCCACGGGCATAGGGGTCCCAGTACGGTGCGCCCAGGCCGGTAAAGGCCGGTACCAGATACACGCCGTTGCTGTCCTTGACCTTGCTGGCGAAGTACTCGGTGTCGTAGGCATCGTTGACCAGCTTGAGCTCGTCACGCAGCCATTGCACGGTAGAACCACCGTTGAACACCGCGCCTTCCAGTGCGTAAGCCACTTCGCCGCGCGGGCCGCAGGCGATGGTGGTGAGCATGCCATGCTTGGATTCGACCGCCTTGGAACCGGTGTTCATCAACAGGAAGCAGCCGGTGCCGTAGGTGTTCTTGGCCTGGCCCGGTTCCACGCACATCTGCCCGAACAGCGCTGCCTGCTGGTCGCCGGCAATCCCGCCGATGGCGATGCCGCTCTTGGTTCGGCCGTAGATTTCGGAGGACGATTTGACCTCTGGCAGCATCTCGCGCGGGATGTCCAGGGTTTCGAGCATCTTGGCGTCCCACTCCAGCGTGTGGATGTTGAACAGCATGGTGCGCGAGGCGTTGGTGAAGTCGGTGACGTGGGTCTTGCCGCCCGTGAATTTCCAGATCAGCCAGCTGTCGACGGTGCCGAACAGCAATTCGCCACGGCGCGCGCGTTCGCGGCTGCCTTCGACGTGGTCCAGGATCCATTTGAGCTTGGTGCCCGAGAAGTAGGGGTCGATCACCAGACCGGTGGTGGCCTTGATGTACTCTTCCATGCCGTCCCGCTTGAGCTGCTGGCAGATCTCGGCGCTGCGTCGGCACTGCCAGACGACCGCATTGTAGATGGGACGGCCGCTTTCCTTTTCCCAGACCACGGTGGTTTCGCGCTGGTTGGTGATGCCGATGCAAGCGACCTGATCATGGTGCAGGCCCGCTTTTGCCAGGACCTCGACCATGGTCGCGCTTTGCGTGGCGAAGATTTCCATCGGATCGTGTTCGACCCAGCCTGGTTGCGGGTAATGCTGAGTGAATTCGCGCTGCGAGCTGCACACCACATTGGCATCGCGATCGAAGATGATCGCCCGCGAACTCGTGGTGCCTTGGTCAAGGGCGATGATGTAGTTCTTGTTCTGAATATCGGTCATGGCGATGGCCTTGCGCAAAAAGTGGATGAATCAGCACGGTGGGCACGAAGCGGGTCAGGCTCGGGCTTTTTCCCCGGCAATGTTTTTGACGGTATCAGCAACAACGGGCTCGGGCGTTGCGACCGGCAGATTGCGGCCGATCAACACGCGGTATGCCCCGGCACCCAGGCAGGCACCAATGATCGGTGCAAAGATGGGAATCAGGAAATAGGGGATATCACGACCACCGGTGAAGGCGATATCGCCCCAGCCCGCGAGGAAGGTCATCAGCTTGGGCCCGAAATCCCGCGCCGGGTTCATCGCGAAGCCGGTCAGCGGGCCCATCGAGCTGCCGATGACCGCCACCAGCAAGCCAATCAGCAGCGGTGCCAGCGGGCCGCGGCGCACGCCGTTGTTGTCATCGGTGAGGGCCATGATCACGGCCATCAGGATAGCGGTGATGACCATCTCGACCAGAAACGCCTGGGGGGTGCTCAAGGCCGGATGCGGATAGGTAGAGAAAACCGAAGCCAGTTGCAGGCTTTCGACGCTGCCCCGCACCATGTGATGGGTTTGTTCGTAATCGAAGAATAGCGAGCTGTACAGCGTGTACACCAGCGCCGCGCCGCAGAAGGCGCCGGCAACTTGGGCAACGATGTAAAACGGCAGTTTGCGTTTTTCGAAACCGGCGAACACGCACAAGGCGATGCTCACCGCGGGGCTCAGATGGCCGCCGGAAACACCGGCACTCAAATACACCCCGAGGCTGACGCCCACGCCCCAGATGATGCTGATTTCCCACAGGCCGAAGCTGGCGCCCGCGACCTTGAGCGCGGCCACGCAGCCGGTACCGAAAAAGATGAACAGTGCGGTTCCGAGAAATTCGGCCACACATTGACTGGACAACGTCGGTTGCTGGATCGAGTGGGTCATGTGGTACCTCTTTTTTGTTTTTGTCTGGCGCCGTTGTGGCGCTCTGTATTGTCCCGGCCGTAAAACCCCATCACGGTCGGCGGTGTCGCGGCGAATGGTCGCAGTTTGACGCACGATCTTCACAAACGAAAAAATATAGACAAGAAACGCATATGTCAAAGGTCGAAAGTGAACCAGCGGCCATTATATGACCGTCGGGCGGGTCGATGATGGCGAAAAGACTGCGCAAGGCGTCGATCAAGGGGGAAAAATACTGCCGTTTCGGCCAGAATCCATTGGGCGTCGGTGTGGTAGCCGGCGCTTTCCCTGAATTGCAGGAGCCCTCATGACACCCGCTCTGGATTTACTGAAAAAAGCCCGCGCCGAACATCGGATTCACAGTTACGAACACGATCCCAAAGCAGCCTCCTACGGCTTGGAGGCGGCAGAAAAGCTCGCCCTGCAACCTGAGCAGGTGTTCAAGACCTTGTTGGCCGCCACTGAGCGTCACGAATTGCTGGTGGCCGTGGTGCCGGTGGTGGGTAGCCTCGATCTGAAAGCGCTGGCCCAGGCCGCCGGCGTAAAAAAGTGCGAGATGGCCGATCCGGCGGCGGCGCAGCGCTCTACCGGCTACCTTCTTGGTGGCATCAGCCCGTTGGGGCAGAAAAAACGCCTGCGAACTTTCATCGATCAATCGGCTCAACCCTTTACTACGATCTTTGTCAGTGCCGGTCGTCGTGGTCTGGAGGTGGAATTGGCGGCATCGACGCTGGCCGAGCATACCCAGGCTCAGTTCGCCGCCATTGCCAAGGCCTAAGTTTTTTCAATCGTCGCTCGCTTATCCTAGAGGTCTGGCCATGCCACTGGACTTTCACCAGGTTGACGCTTTTACCGAACATCCGTTCGCCGGGAATCCGGCCATCGTCTACCGCCTGGACGCCTGGTTGCCTGACGGGCGGATGCAGCAGATTGCCGCAGAGCATAACCTGGCAGAAACGGCGTTCGTGGTGCACGAAGCGGCGGGTTGGCACATCCGCTGGTTCACCCCGACCACCGAGGTCCCCCTGTGCGGGCACGCCACTTTGGCCGCTGCCCACGTGCTGTTCGAGATCTATGCATTGCCCGGCGACTTCATCGAATTCGCCAGCAAGTCCGGGCGTTTGAGCGTCACCCGCGAAGGTGGTCGGCTGTGGCTGGACTTTCCAGTTATCGAGCCCAGCGAGCTAGGCGTGACGGTCGATGTCGAGCGGGCGCTGCGCACGCCGGTGGTCGATGTGCTGGCGTCGATGTCGCTGCTGGTGGTGCTCGAATCGGAAGCGGCGGTGAGGGCATGCCAGCCGGACTTCGCGTTAGTGGCCAAATTGTTATGGCCGGGGGTGATTATCACCGCTCGCGGCGACCATCACGATTTTGTCTCGCGCTATTTCGCGCCGGCTATCGGTATCAATGAAGATTCAGTGACCGGATCAACTCACTGCAGCTTGATTCCCTATTGGTCGCATCGTCTGAACAAGACGTTGCTCAGCGCCTGGCAGTGTTCCGCCCGCGGCGGTGAGCTGGCGTGCAGGTTGGAAGACGATCGAGTGAAAATCGGCGGATATGTCAGGCTGGTGGCCAGCGGCAGGTTGCTGGTGGAGTAGCCGGCTGCACTGGCGTGGCAACTGGGGCATTGGCGGCTAGAGCCTGCTCCAGCAGGTTTGCTAGCGCTGCTGGAGCGGGATTATTGACTGACTGACGGCGCAAAGCTGACCAGCGGCCCGGGTCGCAACGCGATGCCGATTTCGCTCCCGAGTGCGTACTGCAACTGGCTTGGCAGCAAAGCCTCTACCGCCGCGCCGCTGGGCAATTGCAGGCGGTACAGGATCGACGCACCCTGGAACACCGTGCCCAGCACCCGCGCCCGCACCGGGCTGTCGGGGGCGTGCAGCAGGCTGTCCGGGCGAAGCAGTATATCGACGGCAACCCCTGGGGCGACGTCAGCATGGGCTTGCACCTCACCCAGTTCGGTGTTCACACCTCGCCCCTGGCCCTGCTGGCCGCGGATGAAGAACCCTTGGCCGATGAAGCTGGCAACATAGGGTGTTTTTGGCGCGTGATAGAGATTGTAGGGCGTATCCCACTGCTCCAGTCGGCCCTGCTTGAACACTCCGACCTGATCGCTGACGGCAAAGGCTTCTTCTTGGTCGTGGGTGACCAGGATGGCACTGGTGCCGCGGTGCTTGAGGATATCGCGTACCTCATGGCTGAGGCGCCGACGCAACTCGACATCGAGGTTGGAGAAGGGTTCGTCGAGCAGCAGCAGTTGCGGTTGCGGTGCCAGGGCGCGGGCGAGGGCGACGCGTTGCTGCTGGCCACCGGACAGCTCATGGGGGAAGCGCTGCCCCAGCCCTTGCAGGTTGACCAGCTCGAGCATTTCATCGGCCAGCGTACGCGCCTCGGCCTGCTGGCGAATACCGAACAGTACGTTGTCGGTCACCGTCAGATGGGGAAATAGCGCGTAGTCCTGAAACACCATGCCGATCCGGCGCTTTTCGGGTGCCACGGTGAAACCGGAGCGGGCGACGGTTTTGCCGCCCAGGCGAATCTCACCGGCGTGCACCGCCTCGAAACCGGCGATGGCGCGCAGAGTGGTGGTCTTGCCGCACCCCGAAGCCCCCAGCAGACAGCCGATGTCGCCCGCTTGCAGCTGCAGATTCAATTGCTGGACGACGGGCTGGCCACCATAGCTGCAGGCCAGGTCGTGAAGCTCGAGCAGGCTCATGCCGGGTGATAGCCCGTCTCGACGAGGAATTCGAGCAGAGCTTTCTGGGCGTGCAGGCGGTTCTCGGCTTGATCCCAGGCCACGGCGCGTGGGTCGTCGAGCACGTCCAGGCTGATTTCTTCGCCGCGGTGCGCGGGCAGGCAGTGCATGAACAGCACATCGCTGGCCGCCAGGTCGAGCAGCTCGCGGTTGACCTGATAGGGCGCGAACAATTTGAGGCGCCGGGCGGTTTCTTCTTCCTGGCCCATGGAGGTCCAGACGTCGGTGCTTACCAGGTGAGCGCCACGTACGGCTTCTTTCGGATCACGGAAAATCTGCACGCGATCGCCAGCCAGGGCGACGAATCTGGGGTTCGGTTCGAAACCTTCCGGGCAGGCGACGCGCAGCTGGAAATCGAACTGGATAGCGGCTTCGATATAGCTGTTGCACATGTTGTTGCCATCCCCGATCCAGGCCACGGTGCGGCCCTTGATCGAGCCACGGCGCTCGAGGAAGGTCTGCATGTCCGCCAGCAGCTGGCAGGGGTGCAGATCGTCGGACAGGCCGTTGATCACCGGTACGCGGGAGCTGGCCGCGAACTCGGTGATATTGCTGTGGGCATAGGTGCGGATCATCATCACGTCGAGCATGCTTGACATGACGACCGCGCAATCGCCGATCGGCTCGCCACGACCCAGTTGGGTATCGCGCGGCGACAGAAAGATCGCCTGGCCACCGAGCTGGATCATGCCAGCCTCGAAAGACAGCCGGGTACGGGTCGAGGATTTTTCGAAAATCATGCCCAGCACACGGCCTTTCAGCGGTTCGAACAGTACGCCGCGGTTACGCAGGTCTTTGAGCTCGACCCCTCGACGAATGATGCCGACCAACTCATCGGGCGTGCAATCCATCAGGGAGAGAAAGTGCCTTGCGCTCATCATTGACTACCTTTTTGCAACGGACCGCAGATCGTCTATAAGACCGTTTCGACAAAAACAGCTGAGACCTGCGGGCGAAAGCCGCACGGGGCGACGAAAATAAGGGAAGACGCGATCGTATAAGAAAATGTCGCGCCTTACCAATAGCGGCTACTCTTTATCGATGGGTTTGCAAGAAATAATGCCGCGAGACCACCGAGAAACCGCTACTGGAATGCCTCGGGAAAGAGTGCAACGATTTATGACAGGCGCCGGTGAACAGCCCTTTTCAGAGCCTGTTTGACTCCCACGGGGGCCGAGCAGGGCTTTTTGTACACTGGACCTGCAGTCTTTGGCAATGAACTCCGTGCAGACGCCCAGGGTCATTGGTAGAGACGGGCATCCCGCAATTCGTTCCGATCCGATAGCGGGACGTTCCATAAAGTCCTTGGGTGAGATATATAGTGTGTCCCATGCGATACAGGGAGTCGTGGAATGGATTCAAGAGAGCAACAATTGATGGAGTTGCTGGGCATTACCGCCCGTACGCTGACCCATCTGACGGCATCGATGACGTCGATGTCGTTCGAGCTGCTGCGCAGTGAAGACTCCGTTACCCGCGCCGCAGGTAAACGCATGATCGACCGAATGGCGACCATCAGCACCGGGCTCGATGAGCATTGGCGTCTGATCGGCGAGCTGACGGGCGTGCCATTGGCTCAGGAAGAGGTCGAGACCGTGCTGGAGATCCAGCTGCTCAACCCGCCTTCCACGGTTGTGCCATTGACTTCATGAGGCGAGGGGCTGCCCCTTGATTCATGAAAGTGGGCCGGTGGTCCCATGCTTGAGCGTTTTGCTCGGCTTTTTGTTACCATTGGTCACCGTGCCGACATTCTGAGTCGGAAAGTTTAGCCGAGGTGCTCCAATGGATATCATCGAAACGATCAAAGATCAGATTGCCGCCAACACCGTACTGCTCTACATGAAAGGTGCACCCAATGCACCGCAGTGTGGTTTTTCGGCCAAGGCATCGCAGTGCATCATGCAGTGCGGCGAAAAATTCGCTTACGTGGACATCCTGCAAAATCCGGAGATCCGCGCCAATCTGCCTAAGTACGCCAATTGGCCGACCTTCCCGCAACTGTGGGTGGGCGGCGAGCTGATCGGCGGCAGCGATATCATCGCTGACCTGTTCGCCAGCGGCGAGCTGCAAACCACCATCAAGGCTGCCGTCGAAAAAGCCAAGGCCGCTGAGGCCCAGGCAGACGCCTGAAGTCTAGCCTGCGTCGTGGGAGCGGGTCCTGCCCATTCCCACAGTAGAGGCAGTGTTTGCCAGCCATGAAAAAGCCCGGCCTCCTTTGCAGGAGCCGGGCTTTTTTACGGCCGGCCGAAAGTCAGTCTTCTTCGCCCATGCCCGATTGCAAGTAGTTTTCGATACCGATCTTGTCGATCAGGCCAAGCTGGGTTTCCAGCCAATCGATATGCTCTTCTTCCGATTCGAGGATATCTTCAAGCATTTCGCGGCTACCGAAGTCTCCAACGCTTTCGCAGTGGGCGATAGCGGCCTTGAGGTCCTGATGGGCCTTATGCTCGAGCTTGAGGTCGCATTCGAGCATTTCCTGGGTGTGTTCACCGATGAGGATCTTGCCCAGTTCCTGCAGGTTGGGGATGCCTTCCAGAAAGAGAATACGCTTGATGATCTTGTCAGCGTGCTTCATCTCGTCGATGGATTCTTTGTACTCGAGCTTGCCGAGGCGATTCAGGCCCCAGTCCTCATACATGCGTGCGTGCAGGAAGTACTGATTGATCGCAATCAGCTCGTTCCCGAGGACTCTGTTGAGATGCTGGATAACGCTGATATCGCCTTTCATGGTTGGCCCTCACCGGCTCTTTAACTGTCTATGTGCCGGAGTTTGAGCCTGGCCACGAAGACTGTCAAACCTAAGTTATTGAATAATAAGTGAAAATTAATCGGAATAAGAATGTTTGTGTTCCGCATCATGGTGCTAACTAATTGAATTTCATGCATAAAAAAACCGGACACTAGGTCCGGTTCTTTAAAATCGAGGATTCAAGCCGCAGTAAATTCCACTGGATACGGTATGGCCGCTTGGGTTGCCTGGAGTTCGGTGAGCGTCTCGCGGACAACATCCTTGGCCAGGCATGCGCATTTACCACATTGCGAAGCGACGCCGGTAGCTTCCCGGACTTCCCGATAGCTGCAGCAGCCATCGAAGATTGCATCGCGGATTTGACGATCGGTGACACCTTTGCAGAGGCAGACGTACATAGAGAAAAACCGTCGCGGTGAAAAGCTGATGACGGAGATCTTAATGGTAATGAGAATGCTTGTCAAAGTACGAACATGAAACCTCTGTAACCCGCGATGAACGGTCAGATCACTTCCGTGGTGGGAGCCGGCTCTGCCCACGAAGGCGTCGGTTGAGGCCCCCACACAGAGAGCAGTACAAATCGCTTTCGCGGGCAGAGCCCCACAGATAACGCTGGCTGTTTACTCGTCGTAGTCCGGCCAGCCGCCCATTTGCTTCCAGCGATTGACGATCCCGCAGAACAGCTCGGCGGTCTTCTCGGTGTCATAGCGAGCCGAGTGAGCCTCGCGGCCGTCGAAGTCGATATCTGCCGCCTGACAGGCTTTTGCCAGCACGGTCTGCCCATAGGCGAGGCCGGCCAGCGTCGCGGTGTCGAAGCTCGAAAAGGGGTGGAAGGGGTTGCGCTTGATGTCACCGCGCACCACGGCAGCGTTCAGGAACCCAAGGTCGAAGCTGCTGTTGTGGCCGACCAGGATCGCCCGCTTGCAACCGTTGGCCTTCAAGGCCTTGCGGATACCGCGGAAAATATCGGTCAGGGCGGTTTCTTCGCTCACCGCCATGCGCAGCGGGTGGTCCAGCTTGATGCCGGTGAACTCCAATGCCGCCGCTTCGATATTGGCCCCCTCGAACGGTTCGACTCGGAAGAAGTAGGTGTGATCGGGGAACACGAAGCCTTTTTCGTCCATGCCGATGGTCGTCGCGGCGATTTCCAGCAGGGCGTCCGTGGCGCAATTGAAACCACCGGTTTCGACATCGACGACTACCGGCAGGTAACCGCGGAAGCGTGCGGCCATGGGATGGCGCGAACCGCCACCGCCGCTGCCTTCGGACTCGTCATCGAAATGATCTTCACTCACGCATTTTTCTCCAGCAGGCGCCAGCGCAGTTTTTCACCGGCGCGCAGCGGAATGACAGTCTGCTCGCCAAACGGCAGGCTGACCGGGGCAGTCCATTCTTCACGGACCAGGGTAATGCTGTCGGTATTCACCGGCAAACCGTAGAACGCCGGGCCGAACAGGCTGGCGAATCCCTCAAGTTTATCCAGGGCGTTACGCTGTTCGAAAGCTTCGGCATACAGCTCGATGGCCCCGTAGGCGGTATAGCAACCTGCGCAGCCGCACGCGGCCTCTTTGGCGTGTTGAGCGTGGGGCGCCGAGTCGCTGCCGAGGAAAAACTTCGGGTTGCCGCTGGTGGCGGCGTCCAGCAAGGCCACTTGGTGGGTGTTGCGCTTGAGGATCGGCAGGCAATAGAAATGCGGGCGAATCCCACCCACCAGCATGTGGTTGCGGTTGTACAACAGATGCTGGCAAGTGATGGTCGCGGCGACGTTGGCCGGGGCCTCGGTGACGAACTGCGCGGCTTCACTGGTGGTGATATGTTCGAAGACGATCTTCAGCGTCGGGAAGCGGTCGACCACACGGCGAAGATGCTCGTCGATGAACAGTTTCTCGCGGTCGAACACGTCGACCTCGCCACGGGTCACTTCACCGTGCACCAGCAACAGCATGCCCAGCTCGGCCATGGTTTCCAGGGCCGCGCTGATGTTGTCGAGGTGGGTGACCCCGGAATCCGAGTTGGTGGTGGCGCCAGCCGGGTACATCTTGGCGGCGCGCACGAAGCCGGTGGCAAAGGCCGCACGGATATCTTCGGGTTGGGTGCGGTCGGTGAGGTACAGCGTCATCAAGGGCTCGAACGCGCTGCCGGCCGGGCGGGCATCGAGGATGCGCTGGCGGTAGGCGGTGGCATCGGCGGCGTTGCGCACCGGCGGTACCAGGTTGGGCATGATGATCGCGCGCCCGAAGGTGCGGGCCACGTCGGCTACGGTATGGGGAAGCACTGCGCCATCTCGAAGATGGATGTGCCAGTCGTCGGGACGCAGGAGGGTCAGGCGGTCGGACATTGGGGATTCCAGGCGGGTCGAACTCCCGGCGAATGCTACCGGAAAACGGCGGTCCAGGCACTCGCTATCAAGTTTTGCCACAACCGACCGATATCCCCAGAGTATGTAAAAGCAATCAGGGGAGTCTCCCGTGCGCCAGCTCTATCTAGCCTTATTCACTGCATTCGCCAGCTTGCCTGTCATGGCGCTGACCTTCCAGACACGCATGGAGAATGCGGCCTGGACGGTCGACGGCGATCAGTTCGAGTGCCGCTTGACCCAACCAGTCAGCGGTTTCGGCAGCGGCGCCTTTGTGCGCCGTGCCGGCGAGCAGGCCACTTTTCACCTGGCCTCGACCTCGTCCATGCTGGGCAGTGGCTCGGCGACGTTACTGGCCGCCGCTGCTGCCTGGCAGCCTGGGCGCAACGATATCAACCTCGGTGCGGTGCGCCTGGGCGCGGGCGATAATCTGTTGAGCAGCACCCAGGGGCAGGCCAGCCGACTGCTCAACGGCCTGCTCGAAGGCCGCAGCGTAGTGGTGCGCAGCGGTGCCGGTGAGGGCCCGCGGGGTACTGAAGTGCGGGTGTTGCCGATCAATTTCAGCAAAGCCTACGGTGATTTCCAGATATGCGCTGGCAAGTTGCTGTCGATGAACTTTGACCAGGTGCGCGAATCCCAGGTCGGCTTTCCCAAGGACATCGAACTGGACGCCGCAGCGAAGAAACATCTGGACGTGATTCTGGCGTTCATGAAGGCCGACCCGACCGTCAACCATGTCGAGCTCGATGGTCACTCCGACAACAGCGGCAATCGCCTGACCAACCGCGATCTGTCCCGCCGTCGTGCACTGGCGGTGATGGAGTACCTGAAGGCCAATGGCGTGCCGGAAGAGCATATCGTCATGCGCTTCCATGGCGAGCAGTTTCCGCTGGTGCCGAACAATTCGCCGGCCAACCGCGCCCGTAACCGTCGGGTGAATATCGAGCTTGAGCGGGTCACGGGCGAGCAGAAAGCCGCTCCTGCACCGTTCGTCATGCCGCCGACGCCCGTCCCCAGTGCGCAAGCGCCTGCCTCGGCGGCGTCGGTGATACCGGTGACACCCGCCAAGCCTGCGGTACCGGCTGCACCTGCCGCAGCCCCTCCCGTAGCCGCCGCGGCACCGGCCAAGCCCGCCACACCTGCCAAACCCTGAACCCTGTGGCAGTGAGCTCTGCGCGCGAAGCCGCGCGGGCAGAGCTCACCGCAACAGCGGAATGCAGCGCAGAAAAACACAATAAACCGTCGCTTTGTCGTCATTGGCTGTCGCGCCACTGTAATTTCACGGGTTTGGACGGTAGAATCAGCGGTTTTCCGTACAACCCCGTGGAGTGATGGCATGGCGGACGTAAACAAGGTCGTTCTGGCGTATTCCGGCGGCCTGGACACTTCGGTGATCCTCAAGTGGCTGCAGGATACTTATAACTGTGAAGTCGTGACCTTCACCGCTGACCTGGGTCAGGGCGAAGAGGTCGAACCGGCACGCGCCAAGGCTCAGGCCATGGGCGTCAAGGAAATCTACATCGACGACCTGCGCGAAGAGTTCGTGCGCGATTTCGTGTTCCCGATGTTCCGCGCCAACACCGTCTATGAAGGCGAGTACCTGCTGGGTACGTCCATCGCTCGTCCGCTGATCGCCAAGCGCCTGATCGAAATCGCCAACGAAACCGGCGCCGACGCCATCTCCCATGGTGCGACCGGCAAGGGCAACGACCAGGTGCGTTTCGAGCTGGGCGCCTATGCCCTCAAGCCGGGCGTCAAGGTGATCGCTCCGTGGCGCGAGTGGGACCTGCTGTCCCGCGAGAAACTGATGGATTACGCTGAAAAGCACGCTATCCCAATCGAGCGTCACGGCAAGAAGAAATCGCCTTACTCCATGGATGCCAATCTGCTGCACATCTCCTATGAAGGCGGCGTGCTGGAAGACACCTGGACCGAGCACGAAGAAGACATGTGGCGTTGGACCGTCTCCCCGGAGAAGGCGCCCGACCAGGCGCAGTACCTGGAGCTGACCTACCGCAACGGTGACATCGTGGCACTCGACGGCGTCGAGATGACCCCGGCCACCGTGCTCGCGACCCTCAATCGTATTGGTGGCCAACACGGTATCGGCCGTCTCGATATCGTCGAAAACCGTTACGTGGGCATGAAGTCCCGTGGCTGCTACGAAACCCCGGGCGGCACTATCATGCTGCGCGCGCACCGCGCCATCGAGTCCATCACCCTTGATCGCGAAGTCGCGCACCTCAAGGATGAGCTGATGCCCAAGTACGCCAGCCTGATCTACACCGGCTACTGGTGGAGCCCGGAGCGTCTGATGCTGCAGCAGATGATCGACGCCTCCCAGGCGCACGTGAATGGCGTAGTTCGTCTGAAACTGTACAAGGGCAACGTTATCGTTACCGGGCGCAAGTCCGACGAATCGCTGTTCGACGCCAATATCGCTACCTTCGAAGAAGATGGCGGCGCCTACAACCAGGCGGATGCTGCGGGCTTCATCAAGCTCAATGCGTTGCGCATGCGTATTGCTGCAAACAAAGGTCGCAAACTGTTCTGATCGACGGTTGCTGACTGAAAAAGCCCTGGCTCATGCCGGGGCTTTTTCGTTTCGGGCTATTGGTCGGGAGGCCTGCCTGGTACATCAAGTGCCCAGCCGATCGCTGCTGACCAATATCACCACTTGGCTATCCACCGTCTGCTGATCACTGGCCCGAGACAGCGCGCTGATTTTCTCGATCAGTTCGAAGCAGTGGTGGCGGTCCCTGACATGCTGGCAGTCGATGACATGCACCAACCCACCGGGTAATGGCAGGTAAGCCGACTCGGCAATCTTGCTCGCGGCGCGGGCGGCAATGGCCAATTGATTGTAATCAGTGGCAGTGCCGGAAACGCCGGCAGGCGCTTCCTTGCTGGTATTTTGGGTCTTCAGGAAGTTCTCCTGGTCAGTAAAGTCTGACGGTGAATAGAGTGCCCGATTGTTGAAATTAAGTGTCACAAAAAACAGCAGTGTCAAAAAAGGCGGGAAGCCAATCAGAAACCACGTATATATGTATTGATTGTCCGATTCGAGCAGTGGCAGTGATGCAAGCGCAGAGGCTTCTATTGTCGCTGCAAATATTGCAATGATCGTCAGCGGGCTTTTGGCTAGTTGCGTGCTTTCCATGAGTTGGCGCTCCAGGTCGATGCGGCACTGTCTGCTGGTCAATGTCTGTCGAGCCAGTCTGCGTGCTTCGCGGTGCAGCGTCAGGCTCTATCCAGAGGTGCGCGAGTGGTTTTCTCGATTGTCTCAATCCCTTGGCGGAGCGACCCCGTACATAGATAGCGCATTGAATCGGTGGCCTGCTTCTTGAAATGGAATAACAAGTTAAAACATTTAGAAGTTATGCCTGATGCTCGGTAACGCCTTGTGAAGATTGCTGATGTCAAGTCGTTTGCTGATCACTAACCGCTTGTGTACCGTTTGGGCTTGCGCGGAGATAGCTGTTGGCGAGGCCGGCTGACGATGCTTTACGGTGATATCGGAAAGATATTCTGTAGGAAAATTCGTTCGCTGTTGTAGGAATCGTCTCAACCACTAGTTGGATGGAGTACTGCGATGCAAACGGAAGAAAGACTGCGCTATCTTGCGCGCTCTAAAAATTCTAACAGCGAAATTTGGATGCCCCATGAATAGAGTGCTGATCGTGGATTATCATCCGGTCGTTCGCCTGGCGGTGCGCATGCTGATGGAACGGCACGGCTACGAGGTGGTGGCGGAAACCGATAACGGCGTCGATGCTCTGCAGCTGGCGCGGGAACACAAGCCGGACATCGTGATCCTCGATATACGTATACCCAGGCTTGGCGGGCTTGAGGTCATTCATCGCCTGACGGCGCCGGTTCATGCCCCGCCCGTCAAGGTGCTGGTGCTGACCTCGCAGACGCCTGGACACTTTTCCGGACGTTGCATGCAGTCTGGTGCGGCGGGGTACGTGTGCAAGGAGCAGAACCTCACGGAGCTGCTGAGCGCCATCAGGGCTGTCCTCTCCGGGTACAGCTACTTTCCCAATCAGGCCTTGCATTCGGTCCGAGCCGACATGGCGAATGCCTCTGAGGCAGACATGGTCGACCGCCTGTCCGGGCGAGAGATGATGGTGTTGCAGCAGTTGGCTCAAGGCAAGAGCAACAAGGAGATCGCCGAGGGCATGTGCCTCAGTAACAAGACGGTGAGTACCTACAAGACTCGGCTGCTAAGCAAGCTCAATGCCCGCTCGCTGGTAGATCTGATAGAGCTCGCCCAGCGCAATGGCCTCGTTTGAGCGATGCAGGCACATGTCGCCGCCGGACGCCAGCGAGGGATAGGCGCAATGTCGCCAACAGTGGGCCGTTCGCAGGCGCCGGTTGCTAGATATCGAAGTCCAGATCGGCCAGGCGTTTTTGCAGCCGTCGTTCCTCCAGCAGGTTATCGATGGTGCGGCGTTTGCTCAAATTGGTCTTCGCGACTTCCACCGGTGCCTCGGCCTCGTCGTTATCGCCCGCGACAAAATCTTCGTCAACATCCAGTTGTTCTTTACCAGTGCTCATCTGTCCTCTCCAGGCATGGGCCGTTGGCGCCTCTTATAGCGATATTCGGTGACCGGGGGAAAAAGATTTTTTCAATCGAGTGATGCGCTTTTTCTATAAAGAACCAATGAATAGCTAACGAACGGTCATGGGAGCCTCAATCGTCCGAGGTCTTGAACCGGTAATCGCACAGGTCTTCGACTCGGCAACTGCCGCAACGGGGCTTGCGCGCCTGGCATACATAGCGACCGTGGAGGATCAGCCAGTGATGGGAATCCAGCAAATATTCGCGGGGCACGAATTTCATCAGGGCTTTTTCAACGTCCACCACATTCTTGCCAGGAGCCAGTCCGGTGCGATTCGATACGCGGAAAATGTGGGTGTCTACGGCCATGGTCAGCTGCCTGAACGCGGTATTGAGCACCACGTTGGCGGTTTTTCGCCCAACCCCTGGCAGTGCTTCGAGGGCTTCTCGGCTCTGCGGCACTTCCCCGCCATGCAGCTCCACCAGCAGGCGGCAGGTCTCGATGACATTCTTGGCCTTGCTGTTGTACAGGCCGATGGTCTTGATGTACTCCGACAGTCCTTCCACACCCAGCGCGTAGATGGCCGCCGGCGTATTGGCCACGGGATACAACTTGGCAGTGGCCTTGTTGACCCCGACATCCGTGGACTGCGCCGACAGGATCACCGCGATCAGCAGCTCGAACGCCGAACTGTAGGCCAATTCGGTTTTCGGCTCGGGGTTGTCCTCGTGCCAGCGGCGGAACATTTCTCGGCGTTTGAGCGCATTCATCGCGGTCGGCAATCCTGAGTAGGGGCAAGGGTAGGGGGTTGCAAGCGCAGCAGGTTGGCTTCGGCCGCGTCGAGTTCATCCTGCAAGGTCTGCAGGCGCGCGAACTGTTCGGCGGTCGGCGGCGAATCGTAGGCCTGGCGAGTCTTGTTGACTTGAGCGCGGGTCATGGCCACGGCGATTTTTGCCTGTTTCAGCGCGGTGTTCTGGGCCAAGGCCTTTTGCGCCTTGATCCGCTCGATCGCCGAGAGGGGTGTACCTGAGACTGGGCGCACTGCAGTATCAGGCACGTCAGACGCCGCGAGCCTGGACTGTCGGGCCACCTGTTTGCGCTGCAAATCACGTTGCAGGCGGGCGGTGCGATTTTCGAAGCGTCGCCGGGCCTGGTCGCGTTTGTCAGTGCGCAGTTGCCGCTGGATAGGTGCCAGGGCCAGGTCGCCCACCAAGGCGATCACTGGCTGCTTCAGGTCGGCCAGCGGGATCAGATCGATACAGTCGACCGGACATGGCGCCACGCACAGGTCGCAGCCGGTGCATTCGTCGATCAATACGGTATGCATCTGCTTGGCAGCGCCGAGGATGGCGTCCACCGGGCAGGCCTGAATGCATTTGGTGCAACCGATGCACTCGGCTTCGCGAATGAAGGCGACCTGGGCTGGGGCATCGCCCCGTTGCAGGTCCAACTCGATGACGGGGATGTGCAGCAGCTCGGCGAGGGCGGCAATGGTTTCGCTACCGCCCGGCGGGCAGCGGTTGATCGGCTCGCCGGCAGCAATGCCTTGCGCATAGGGCTTGCAGCCCGGATGGCCGCATTTGCCGCATTGGGTTTGCGGCAGCAGGGCATCGATGCGTTGGATCAGGCTCATGGGATCGGTCGAATGGAAGGGGCTGGATAGGGCAACCAAGCCGACCTGGTGTCTGCCAGATCGGCACGCGGGCTACTTGATGCGTTGGCCCGGTTTCGCGCCGCTGTCCGGACTGAGCAGGTAGATTTCGTCGCCACCTGGGCCCGCAGCCAGCACCATGCCTTCAGACATGCCGAAGCGCATTTTGCGCGGTTTGAGGTTGGCGATCATCATGGTCAGCCGCCCTTCCAGTTCGGCGGGGTTGGGGTAGGCGCTCTTGATGCCGGAGAACACGTTGCGCTGTTGATCGCCGATGTCGAGCGTCAGGCGCAGCAGCTTGTCGGCGCCCTCGACGGCTTCGGCCTTGAGGATCAGCGCGACGCGCAGGTCGACGGCGGCAAAGGCGTCAAACTCGATCTCGGCGGCCAGTGGCTCCTTGAGCAGTTCACCGTTGCCAGCGGCAGGCGCGCCTGTATCGCTCGCGGCCAGGTCTTCCTTGGAGGCGTCGCTCATGGCTTGCACCTTGACCGGGTCGATACGGTTCATCAGCGCCTTGAACGGGTTGAGCGGGTGATCGGCCAGCAGAGTGTTGTGGTCGTCCCAGGTCAGCGGCGCGACGTTGAGGAAAGCTTCGGCGTCGGCGGCCAGGTTCGGCAGCACCGGCTTGAGGAAGATCACCAGTTGACGGAACAGGTTGACGCCCAAGGCGCAGATGGCCTGGACTTCATCCTGTTTGCCTTCCTGCTTGGCCAGTGACCACGGCGCCTTTTCGGCGATCCAGGCGTTGGCACGGTCGGCCAGGGCCATGATTTCGCGCATGGCGCGGGCAAAATCACGGTTCTCATAGGCCTCGCCGATGCTTGGCGCGGCGGCCAGGAACGCGTCGGTCAACTCGGGCGCGGCGTTGCCGGCGACCAAGGTGCCGGCATTGCCTTTATGGATGAATCCGGCGCAACGGCTGGCGATGTTGACCACTTTGCCGACCAGGTCGGAGTTGACCTTCTGCACGAAGTCATCGAGGTTGAGGTCGAGGTCGTCGACGCCGCGGCCCAGTTTGGAGGCGTAGTAGTAACGCAGGTATTCCGGCGCCAGGTGATCCAGGTAGGTGCGGGCCTTGATGAAGGTGCCGCGCGACTTGGACATCTTCTGGCCGTTGACGGTCAGGTAACCGTGCACGTTGAGTGCGGTCGGCTTGCGATAGCCGGCGCCTTCGAGCATGGCGGGCCAGAACAGCGCATGGAAGTTGACGATATCCTTGCCGATGAAGTGGTACACCTCGGCAGTCGAGTCCGTGGCCCAGTAGGCGTCGAAGTCCAGTTCCGGGCGGCGCGCGCAGAGGTTCTTGAAGCTCGCCATGTAGCCGATCGGTGCGTCCAGCCACACGTAGAAATACTTGCCTGGCGCGTCAGGGATCTCGAAGCCGAAGTATGGCGCGTCACGGGAGATGTCCCAGTCATGCAGACCGGCGTCCAGCCACTCGGCGAGCTTGTTGGCGACGGCGTCCTGCAGGCTGCCGCTGCGAGTCCAGGTCTTGAGCATGTCCTGGAAGCTGCTGAGCTTGAAGAAGAAATGTTCCGAGTCCTTGAGCACCGGTGTCGCTCCGGAGATCGCCGACTTGGGGTTCTTCAACTCGGTCGGGGCGTAGGTCGCACCGCATTTCTCGCAGTTGTCGCCGTATTGGTCTTCGGTGCCGCACTTGGGGCAGGTGCCCTTGATGAAGCGGTCGGCCAGGAACATTTTCTTGTCCGGGTCGAAATACTGAGTCACCGAACGAGTGGCAATGTGCCCGGCATCGCGCAGCTTGAGGTAGATCTGCGACGACAGCTCGCGGTTTTCTTCGGCGTGGGTCGAGTGGAAGTTGTCGAAGTCGACCAGAAAATCCGCGAAGTCGGCGCTGTGCTCGGCCTTGACCTCGTCGATCAGCTGTTCCGGGGTGATGCCCTGTTTTTCGGCGCGCAGCATGATGGCCGAACCGTGAGCGTCGTCCGCACAGACATAAGTGCACTGATTGCCAAGGTGCTTCTGGAAACGCACCCACATGTCGGTCTGGATGTACTCGAGCATGTGGCCAAGATGGATGGAACCATTGGCATAGGGCAGGGCGCTGGTGACGAGAATCTTGCGGGGCTCGGACATGGGGCTCGGCTACTTGAACGGGATCGAAGACCGACCACTATAAAGCCCAAGGCGTTTTTTTTCATCCCCGAGCATTGCCCGTGTCGCTGTTGATGTGCGGTGATAAGCGCTAGGATAGCCGCCTATTTTACTCAGTCTTTATTTCCGGGAGTGTCCATGAGCGCCGTCAACCGCGCAGCGGTGGAAGCCGTCCTTCGTCAATACACCGATCCTTACCTGAATCAGGACCCTGTCAGTGCCGGTTGCGTGCGCGCCATCGACATCGACGCAGGCAGAGTCCGGGTGCAGCTCGAGCTGGGCTATGCCGCCGGTCTGTTCAAGTCTGGCTGGGCGCAGATGCTGCAGCTGGCCATTGAAGGCCTCGACGGCGTGTCATCGGCGCAGGTCGAGGTCGCGTGCGTGATCGCCGCGCACAAGGCGCAGGCGCAGATACCTGGCATGACCAACGTCAAGAACATTATCGCGGTGGCCTCCGGCAAGGGCGGCGTCGGCAAGTCGACTACGGCGGCCAACCTGGCATTGGCGCTGGCCCGCGAAGGCGCGCGGGTGGGCATTCTCGATGCGGATATCTATGGCCCCAGCCAAGGTGTGATGTTCGGTATCGCCGAAGGTACCCGGCCCAAGGTCAAAGACCAGAAGTGGTTCATGCCGATCGAGGCTCACGGCGTCGAGGTGATGTCCATGGCCTTTCTGACCGACGACAACACGCCGATGGTCTGGCGCGGGCCGATGGTCTCTGGGGCATTGCTGCAATTGATCACCCAAACGGCCTGGAATGACCTGGATTATCTGGTCATCGACATGCCTCCGGGTACTGGTGATATCCAGCTGACCCTGGCGCAGAAGGTGCCCGTCAGTGGCTCGGTGATCGTCACCACGCCGCAAGATCTGGCACTGCTGGATGCGAAAAAGGGTGTCGAGATGTTCCGCAAGGTCAACATTCCGGTGCTGGGCGTGGTCGAGAACATGGCCGTGCACATCTGCTCGCAATGCGGCCATGCCGAGCATCTGTTCGGTGAAGGCGGTGGCGAGAAGCTGGCCAGCCAGTACGGGGTCGAGCTGCTGGCCTCGCTGCCGCTGTCGATCTTGATCCGCGAGCAGGCCGACAGCGGCAAGCCCACGGCGATCGCCGAACCGGACAGTCAGATCGCCATGATCTATCAGGAACTGGCTCGTCAGGTGGGTGCGCGCCTGGTGCTGCAGGCTGCAGCCAGCCCGGCGATGCCGACCATTAGCGTCTCAGACGACTGATGCACTGATCTTTGCGGCCCCTCTGCGTGCAGGCCTTGCTACCACATGTGGGAGCAAGGTTGCGCGTTCGGCCGGGAAGAGGCCGGCAGCAGCACCACAATCCTGCAGGCAAGAAAAAGCCCCGCCTTTTAAGGGGCGGGGCTCTTTCAAGCTTTAAAGCAGCAGTTAGATAACTGTTACTTCTTCAGCTTGCATGCCTTTCTGACCGCGGGTAGCGACGAAAGAGACCTGTTGGCCTTCTTTCAGGCTTTTGAAGCCGTCAGATTGGATAGCTTTGAAGTGAACGAACAGGTCGTCACCGGATTGTGGAGTGATGAAGCCGAAGCCTTTTTCATCGTTGAACCACTTAACGGTACCGGTTTGGCGATTGGACATGGTGTATCTCCTTGGACAAAGTTAACTGCGGTTCAGGAAATGCCCTGGCCGAGACTGAGTGCAAAGAGCAGGAAAATTCGTGAAGATGTAAAACATCGTGTAGAGATTCTCAGAGACATAAGCAACACAGTGACGCCACCTTAAACCTTTTTCGGGGAGGTGCCAATAACCTTTAGCGTGCTTTGCAGTATTTCGTGACATAAGTTTCTTTGGCAGCCCTGCGAGCCGCCAAATGAGCGGCTTTCGGCAGCACAGGTGTGGCCAACTGCCACACATGGCGCAGGGCCCAAGCGTCGCAGCGTTCGCCAGCATATGGCGCAGGTCCTTTAACCTGCGAGCCGGGCCCGGTAAGATGCCGGTCAGATTTTCTTCACCTCGCTATTCACCTCGTTATTCAGGACAGCCCGCCATGAGCATCAAATCGGACAAGTGGATTCGCCGCATGGCGCAAGAGCACGGCATGATCGAACCTTTCGTCGAGCGCCAGGTGCGCGGCGAGGGCGCTGATCGCGTCATCTCCTTCGGCGTGTCCAGCTATGGCTACGACGTGCGTTGCGCCGACGAATTCAAGGTGTTCACCAACATCAACTCGGCCACTGTCGATCCGAAGAACTTCGACGAGAAGAGCTTCGTCGACATCAAGAGCGACGTCTGCATCATCCCGCCCAACTCCTTCGCGCTGGCCCGTACCGTCGAGTATTTCCGCATTCCGCGCAACGTCCTGACCATCTGCCTGGGCAAGAGCACTTACGCCCGTTGCGGCATCATCGTCAACGTCACGCCCCTGGAGCCGGAATGGGAAGGCCACGTGACCCTGGAGTTCTCCAACACCACCACCTTGCCGGCGAAGATCTATGCCAACGAAGGGGTGGCGCAGATGCTATTCCTGGAGTCGGACGAGGAATGCGAAGTGTCCTACAAGGACCGCGGCGGCAAGTACCAAGGCCAGCGTGGCGTCACGCTGCCACGCACCTGACCCCGCGACGGGCCGACGAAGCGACGGAATTAGTCGCCGAAAACGCACTCTATTGAGCGAACTGCCCCCATTCGTTGCTGCGAGTGGGGCCATTGCTCAGGAGTGTCTATGAAAATCGACCCGACCATCAGCGCCAAACTGGCCAAACTGCAACCCAACCAGATCGGCATGCTTGCCTGGTCATTGCTTGCAGATCCCTACGCCCACCTGGCCGGTGGCATACCCGGTCAGCCGGATCCGGACCCCAACCCCGATTTCCCTCAGCCTAGTGAACCTGGCAGCCCCACCCAGCCGGATGAAGCCCCACCTGCGCCAGTGGCGTGATTCATCGGTCTGTCAAAGCACGCCTGTTGTCGGCTAATCTGCTCGGCGCCCCTTGAGGCGTTCAGATAATCCCGACAACAAGGTCTGCCATGTCTTCGTCTTCTCGATTCAAGCGTACAGCGCGTTTCTGTGCCATTGGCCTATTGCCCCTTGGCCTGTTGTTTGGCACGCCGGGTTTTGCTGCCGATGCACCCATCTCCGCACCCGCTGCGGTGACCACTCCTGTTGCCAGCAACCATCTGCAACAGATCATCGCTCGCGGTACCCTGCGTGTCGGTACTACTGGCGATTACAAGCCCTTCAGTTACCGGAACGGCGACAACGACGGCTTCGTCGGGCTCGATATCGAGATCGCCCAGGGGCTGGCCGATTCACTGGGGGTCAAGCTGGAACTGGTGCCCACCACCTGGCCGACGCTCATGGCCGACCTGCAGGCCGATCGTTACGACCTGGCCCTGAGTGGCGTTTCGGTGAACATGGAGCGCCAGAAGCAGGCGTTCTTCTCCGAGCCTTATCAGCGCGACGGCAAGACCCCGATCACTTTGTGCAAGAACCAGAGCAAGTTCCAGACCCTGGCGCAGATCGACAAACCCAACGTGCGGGCCATCGTCAATCCGGGCGGCACCAATGAGAAGTTTGCACGTGCGCAACTCAAGCAGGCGCAGATCATCGTGCATCAGGACAACGTCACCATCTTCCAGCAGATCGTCGACGGCAAAGCCGACCTGATGATGACCGATGCGGTGGAGACGCGCCTGCAACAGAAACTGCATCCTGAGCTGTGCGCCGTGCACCCGGACAAACCGTTCGATTTCTCTGAAAAGGCGGCCTTGTTGCCGCAGGACATCGTGCTCAAACAGTACGTTGACCAATGGCTGCATCAGGACATCGCCAGCGGTCGTTTCAGCCAGCGATTTCAGCGCTGGCTGGCGTATCCATGGCCGGTGGCCCGTCACTGATCGGCCAGACCCGCCCGTCGCCGCTGACGAACAGGCGCACCCCGGCTTCGCGCTGCACGGCGTAACCACCGGTAAAGGCGCCGAAGGCCGGCAGCACGCTGACCTCGGTGCCGATCTGAAAGCACGGCAGGCGCAGGCTCTGGCGGCCTTTGCCGCGTAGCCGATAAACCGGGTGCACGTGCCCTGCCAGCACATGCAGGCCGGGGCACGGTGTGGGCTCGTGCTGCAAGGCGAACGGCCCGAGTCGCAATGGCTCGGTCACCACCTCGAAACCGAGCTCGGCGGGCGGATCGCCGGCGCGCAGATCATGATTGCCGCGTACCAGAATGATCCCCAGCCGTGGATGTCGCACCCGCCATTGCGCCAGCGCCGCCAAGGTGTTGATGGCGTGGGAGCCTGGGCCGTGAAGAAAGTCGCCCAGAAATACCAACGCCTGGCTGGGGTACTGGGCCAGCAGCTGATCCAGCACCAGCAGATTGCTTTGAGTGGTGCCATGGGGCACCGGCTGGCCCAGGCGCCGATAGGCTGCGGCCTTGCCAAAATGCGCATCAGCGACCAGCAGGACTTTCTGCTCGGGCCAGTAGGCGGCTTTCTCTGGCAGCAACCACAGCTCGGTGCCGGCCACACTGATCGGGTGATAGGCCGTCATGCTCCTTCCTCAGGGCCTGCGGCCTGTTCGAGGTCATTGACCATGCGCTGGATGCGGTCTGCAAGTTTCTCCGAACTCAGGCTCTCGCGAAAGCGCTCGACCATCAGTGGAAAGGCCAGGGGCGTTGCGCGTTTGATCGAGTGGATGTCCAGGCGCCGCTGCTGCAGGCGCTGCAAGGTGTGTTCGAGGTGCTGCACGTCGAGTTCCTGGCGCAGTACTTCCTCCTGAGCCTGACCGAGCAGCAGGTTGCCGGCATCGTATTGCTTGAACACCTCAAAGAACAGCCCGCTGGAGGCTTGCACTTGGCGTGTGCTCTTTTGCGCCCCCGGGTAGCCACCGAACACCAAGCCGGAGATCCGCGCGATTTCGCGAAAACGTCGCAATGCCAGCTCACCGGCGTTGAGGCTGGCGAGCACGTCGTGCAGCAGGTTGTCCGGGCTGAGCCAGTCGCTGGCAAGTGCTTGTGGCCAATCCACGGCTGTGGCGCTGAGCAGCTCCAGGCCATAGTCGTTGACGGCGATCGAGAAGCTTAACGGCTTGCTCTGGCTCAGGCGCCAGGCCAGCAGGCTGGCCAATCCGAGGTGCACCTGGCGGCCGGCGAAGGGATACAGAAAGAGATGCCAGCCCTCGCGGGACTTGAGGGTTTCGGCCAGCAGGGTATGGCTAGTCGGCAGCGCCGACCATTGCCCTTGCAGCTCCAGCAACGGCCGCACGGCTTGCAGCGCGGGGCTTTGGTACTCGCCGCGAGCGGCGGCGTCGAGCTGCGCCACCACCGCATCGGCCAATTCGCTCGACAGCGGCATACGCCCGCCATTCCAGCGAGGCACGGCGGCCTTGCGTGCGGTCGAGCGCTTGACGTAGGCGGTCATGTTCTCGACCCGTACCAACTCCAGCAGGCGCCCGGCGAACAGAAAGCCATCACCGGGCCGCAGGCGAGCGATGAAGCCTTCCTCGACGTTGCCCAAGGTGCGACCGCCACCGCCCTTGCTCCAGAATTTCAGCTGCAAGCTGGCATCGCTCACAATGGTGCCGATGCTCATGCGATGTCGCCGGGCCAGGCGCGCGTCCGGCACGCGCCAGCGGCCCTCGGCGTCGGGCGCGACCCGTTGGTAGTCCGGGTAGGCGGTCAACGAATGGCCACCGTGGCGGACGAAGGCCAGGGCCCAGGTCCATTCCTCGTCACTCAGATCGCGGTAGGCCCAGGTGCTGCGCACTTCATCCAGCAGTGCCGGCGGCTCGAAGCCGCCGCCCAAGGCCATGCTCACCAGGTGTTGAACCAGTACGTCCAGAGGTTTGTGCGGTGGCTTGCGGGCTTCGATATGGCGCGCGGCGACCGCAGCCTGTGCGGCGGCAGCTTCGACCAGTTCCAGGCTGTGGGTCGGCACCAGGGTCACCCTTGACGGCCGTCCCGGGGTATGGCCAGAGCGCCCGGCGCGCTGCATCAGGCGCGCGACACCTTTGGCCGAGCCAATCTGCAGTACCCGCTCGACCGGCAGGAAGTCGACCCCCAGGTCCAGGCTGGACGTACACACCACCGCACGTAACTGGCCCTCCTTGAGGGCCTGCTCGACCCAGTCGCGGGTTTCACGGGCCAGCGAGCTATGATGCAGGGCAATCAGCCCGGCCCAATCGGGGCGCGCTTCGAGAAGTGCCTGGTACCAGACTTCGGCCTGGGCGCGGGTGTTGGTGAACACCAGGCAACTGTTGCAGGCCTCGATCTGCGCGGCGACCTGCTTGAGCATCCGCAGGCCCATGTGACCGGCCCAAGGGAAGCGTTCGATGGTCTCCGGCAGCAGGGTGTCGACCAGCAGGGTCTTGGCCTTTTCGCCCTGCACACTGATGCCATCGCCGGCCGGCAGCAGCACCTGCTGCGCTTGCAGCTGATTGCCCAGGGTGGCGGAGATCCCCCACACCATCAGCCCAGGCTGCCAGCTGCGCAGGCGCGCCAAGGCCAGTTGCAGTTGCACGCCGCGCTTGTTGCCAAGCAGTTCGTGCCATTCATCGACCACCACCAGGCGCACGCTGGCAAGCTCGGTGGCAGCGTTTTCGCGGGTCAGCAACAGGGTCAGGCTTTCCGGGGTGGTCACCAGCGTGCTGGGCAGGCGTCGGCCTTGGCGGGCGCGTTCGCTGCTGCCGGTGTCGCCGGTGCGCAGGCCGAGGCTCCAGGGGATGTTCAGATCATCGATGGGCCGCTGCAACGCGCGCAGGGTATCGGCGGCCAGCGCGCGCATGGGCGTGATCCACAGCACGGTCAGGGGCGCCATCGGCGGTTTGCGTTTGGTTGCCGGCGCCACGGCAGGCGCTGGCGGCGGCGCCAGATGTTGCAACGCGGCGAACCACAGGGCGTAGGTCTTGCCGGCGCCGGTGCTGGCGTGCAGCAACCCGGATTCACCACGCTTGACCGCGGCCCACACGGCCTTCTGAAACGCGAACGGCTTCCAGCCGCGGGCGGCGAACCAGTGCTTGGCTATATCGCGAGGGGCTGGCATGCGCGAGCGGTGAACTCCGGTAGTAGGTAGTTCACAGACTCGCAGGTGGGTGGATTAGTTGCCTGGAATTTGCTGGCAACTGCAGATCTTCGTCGATTGTGCCGACCCTTTCGCGTGCAAGCCTTGCTCCCACCGGCCTGCATCTGTGGGAGCAAGGCTTGCCCGCGAAGGGGCCATCATAGGCAACGCATAACTACTTCAAATTGCCGCTGAGGAACTGCCGCAGCCGATCGCTTTTCGGATTGCCCAGCACCTCGGCCGGCTCGCCGTGCTCTTCCACCAGCCCCTGATGCAAAAACATGATCTGGCTGGACACTTGGCGGGCGAAGCTCATTTCGTGGGTAACCATGATCATCGTGCGACCTTCTTCGGCCAACGCCTGGATCACCTTCAATACCTCACCCACCAACTCCGGGTCGAGCGCTGAAGTCGGTTCGTCGAACAGCATGATCTCCGGTTCCATCGCCAAGGCGCGGGCGATCGCCACCCGCTGCTGCTGGCCGCCGGAGAGGAAGGCCGGATACTGATCGGCGACTCGGGCCGGCAAACCGACCTTGTCCAGATAGCGGCGCGCGCGCTCTTCGGCTTCCTGCTTGCCCACGCCCAGCACGCGGCGCGGCGCCATGGTGATGTTTTCCAGCACGCTCATGTGGCTCCACAGGTTGAAGTGCTGGAACACCATGGCCAGGCGCGTGCGGATGCGCTGCAGTTCGTCCGCGTCGGCGACGCGCATGCCATTGGCGTCGCTGACCATACGGATCTGCTTGCCATCCAGGCTCATGGCGCCGTCGTTGGGGGTCTCGAGGAAGTTGATGCAGCGCAGGAAAGTGCTCTTGCCCGAACCGCTGGCGCCGATCAGGCTGATCACGTCGCCGGTCTTGGCTTTGAGCGAGACGCCCTTGAGCACCTGGTTGTCGCCGTAGCTCTTGTGCAGGCCATCGATCGTCAGTTTGTACATGCGCAAGGAGTCCTCAAGGAGAAAGAAGGTAGCCGCTGCGGTAGGCTTCATGCCCGGCGACATGGGCGATGACCATGCCAGCGGTGGCCATGCGGCGCAGCGAGCGGGCGTAGAGCAAGCCCGCTTGAACGTTATGGACCGGGGTCACCTGGTCCGAAATCGGGTCGATGACTTCGGCGATCAGCGTGCCGGCCTCGACGTAGTCGCCCGGCACGGCGAAGAACACCAGCAGGCCGCCGGCCGAGGTGGTCACCGGCTCGACGGCAGCCAGTGGGGTGGCCGGTTGCAGCAGTTTTGGCAGCAACTCGGTCGCACCACCGATTGCGCCATAGTGGCTCAGGTAATCGAGGATCGCCTTGCAGTCGGCAATCGCCAGCGGGTGGCTGACGTCATGCTGGCCGCGCAATTCCACCGTCACCGAGAAACTGCTCAGCGGCAGGCGGTCACCGAAGCGCTGTTGCAGGTTCCACCACACCAGCGAAAAGCATTCGTCGAACGACTGGCCGCCCGAGTCGGTGGCCAGCAGGCTGGCCTGCGCACCCAGGTAACGCGACAGCGCCTCGACCCGTGGCCAGGCTTGCGGAGTGGTGTACAGGTGCTCGACGGCCTCGAAGTCACAGTGCAGGTCGAGCACCATTTCGGCGTCGCAGGCCAGGCGCTGCAAGGTCAGACGCTGGGACTGCAACTGCGTGCTCGGCACCTCGCGCTCCAGAGCCTCGCGCAAATGCTGGCGGACCAGATTGGCGTTGTGCTGGGGATCATCGTTGAGCAAGCCTTGGATGGCATCACCGACCACCTGGCTGAGATCGACGAAACGGCGGTTGAAATTCTCCCCGCTCTCGAGCTCGTAGCGGCCCAGAGGAGTGTCCATCAGCACCTGCTCCAGGCCGGCCGGATTCGCGATCGGCACCAGCACGATTTCACGGCGCAGACGGCCTTCGGCTTCCAGCTCGCGCAAGCGCTGCTTGAGGTGCCAGCCCACCAGCATGCCGGGTAGCTCGTCGGCGTGCAGCGAGGCCTGGATGTAGATCTTGCCGGCGGCTGCAGCGTCGGGTGCGAAGTGAAAACTATGGATTTGCCGCGCGGTGCCAGGCATCGGCGCGATCAGGTTGTGGGTGCGATGTTCCATGACAGCTCCTAGTGCGCCGGGCCGAGAAAGGCCAGCCAGCGACGTTCAGCCAAGCGGAACAGGCCGACGAGGGTGAAGGTGATGGCGAGGTAGATGAGCGCGGCTATCCCGAACGACTGGAAGGTCATGAAGGTCGCCGAGTTGGCGTCCCGAGCGACCTTGAGAATATCCGGGATGGTCGCGGTGAAGGCCACGGTGGTGGAGTGCAGCATCAAGATCACTTCGTTGCTGTAGTACGGCAACGAACGGCGCAGCGCCGAGGGCATGATCACGTAGGCGTACAGCTTCCAGCCGCGCAGGCCGTAGGCCTTGGCCGCTTCGACTTCGCCGTGATTCATGCTGCGGATGGCGCCGGCGAAGATCTCGGTGGTGTAGGCGCAGGTGTTCAGCGCGAAGGCCAGCAGGGTGCAGTTCATGGCATCGCGAAAGAACGGCCCCAGCAGCGGCTGGTCGCGGACCGCTTCGAGGCTGTAGATGCCGGTGTAGCAGATCAGCAGCTGGATATACAGCGGCGTGCCGCGGAACACGTAGGTGTAGAACTGCACCGGCCAGCGTACCCAGAACCTGGGCGACACGCGGGCGATGGACAGCGGAATGGAGAGGAAGAAACCGATGAAGATCGACGCGCTGAGCAGCCACAGCGTCATGGCCAGGCCGGTCATGTTGACGCCATCGGTGTAAAGGAAGGCTTTCCAGTATTCCTGCAGAAGTTCGATCATCGGACGGCCTCACGGGTACCGGCGCTGTAGCGGCGCTCCAGGCGGCGCAAGACGACGTTGGAAGCGCTGGTGATCAACAGGTAGATCAGCGCCGCCAACACCAGGAAGTAAAACAGCTCGTAGGTGCTCTTGCCGGCGTCCTGGGCGTTTTTCACCAGGTCGGCCAGACCGATCAATGACACCAGCGCCGTGGCCTTGAGCATCACCTGCCAATTGTTGCCGATGCCGGGCAGGGCGAAGCGCATCATTTGCGGGAAGATCACGTAGCGAAACCGCTGGCCACGGCTGAGGCCATAGGCGGTGGCCGCTTCGGCCTGGCCGCGCGGCACGGCGAGGATCGCGCCGCGGAAGGTCTCGGTGAAATAGGCACCGTAGATGAAGCCCAGGGTAATGACCCCGGCGGCGAAAGGGTCGATCTCGATGTAGTCCCAGCCGAGGGCATCGGTCAGATTGCTCAGCCAGGTCTGCAGGCTGTAGAAAATCAGCAGCATCAATACCAGATCGGGCACGCCGCGAATCAGCGTGGTGTACACCTGCGCCGGGATGCGCACGGCCTTGACGCTGGACAGCTTGGCACTGGCGCCGAGCAGGCCGAGCAGCACGCTCACCAGCAACGACAGCACTGCCAGCTTGATGGTCATCCAGGTGCCTTCCATCAGCAGCGGGCCAAAGCCCTTCAAGCTGAGGGAGGTGAGCCCCAGGGTTTGCAGCAGGGAATCAAACATGGATCAAACCTTTTGCGCTCGATAAAACGCCCGCTCCCTCGTGAGGAGCGGGCGTTGATGCAAGGTGTCGCTTACTTGCCGCTGTACAGGTTCAGGTCACCGAAGTGCTTCTTCTGAATGGTGGCGTAGGTGCCATCATCGTGCAGTGCCTTGATACCCTTGTCGATCAGAGCCTTGAGCTCAGTATTGCCCTTTTTGATGCCGACGGCAGTCTTGGCAGGCAGCAGTGGGTCGTCGATCGGCTTGCTGACTTCGTAGCCGGCGCCTTGTGGCGACTTCAGGAAGCCCAACTCTGCTTGCAGCATGTCTTGCACCGAGGCGTCCAGGCGGCCCGAGACGAGGTCGGCGTAGACCTGGTCCTGGTTGGCGTAGGCCTGGGTCTTGACGCCAGCCTTGTCTAGGACGGCCTTGGCGTAGGCTTCCTGGATGGTGCCTTGCTCGTAACCGACGGTCTTGCCTTTCAGGGTGGCGACATCGGTGGTCAGGCCTGCACCTTTTTTGAACACCAGGGAGGTTGGGCCGGAGAACAGTTCGTTGGAGAAAATAATGGCTTTCTCGCGGACTTCGGTCACGGTCATGGACGAGATCACGCCGTCGAACTTGTTGGCGTTCAGGCCCGGGATCATGCCGTCGAAATCGCTTTCAACCCATTTGCACTTGACCTTCAGTTCGGTGCAGATGGCGTTGCCCAGATCGATGTCGAAGCCGACCAGACTGCCGTCGGCGGCTTTGGACTCGAACGGTGCATAGGAAGGATCGACCCCGAAACGCAGCTCTTTGTATTCCTTGGCCAGCGCGCTACCAGCAGACAGACAGAGAGCCAGTGCAGAGAGGGTCAGCAATGCTTTTTTCATTGTGCGGTCCTTGAAAACCAAAAATACGTGCGAGCACGCGAGTTCTGTTACCGGCTATTGCCAGACATCAGGGTAATAGCAATATTCGCACCATAGTTCATGGGAGGACCGGTGTCGCGGCGCCTGGGAATTGCTTTTCGTCGCAGTTTCGACCGAATGGTTTTTTAGCGACGTATGCGCCTGTATATATAGGTGCACTTAACGGTGCACGGCAAAATTTGTGCGCCATTGTGGTGCCTCGCGAACCTCAACTCAACAGGTCTTGTAACATTTCCAGACTGTCCGCCTCGTCGACCGGTTTGTCGTGGCGCCAGCGCAACATGCGCGGAAAACGCACCGCGATCCCGCTTTTATGGCGTTTGGACAGGGCGATGCCCTCAAAACCCAATTCGAACACCAGTGTGGGGGTAACACTTCGTACCGGGCCGAATTTCTCGACCGTGGTCTTGCGAACGATCGCATCGACCTGGCGCATCTCGGCATCGGTCAGGCCGGAGTAGGCCTTGGCGAACGGCACCAGGTTGCGCTCGGAACTGCCGGGCGGGCCATCCCACACCGCAAAGGTGTAGTCGCTGTAGAGGCTGGCCCGGCGACCATGGCCTGCCTGAGCGTATATCAGCACAGCATCGACGCTGAATGGGTCGACCTTCCATTTCCACCACACGCCCATGTCCTTGGTGCGGCCGACCCCATACAGCGCCTCGCGGGCCTTGAGCATCATGCCTTCGACGCCCAGGCGGCGGGATTCCTGCCGCAGCTCGGCAAGCTCGGCCCAGGTGTTACCGCTGATGACCGGGGACAGCCGTAACACCGCCTGGCCCTGGCTGGCCACCAATTGCTCCAGGGCCTCGCGCCGCTGCCATTGCGCGATGTTGCGTTGGTCCTTGCCTTGCCATTCGAGCAGGTCGTAGGCCAGCAGGACCACCGGCACTTCGTCCAGCAGCTTCTTGCTCAGGGTCTTGCGGCCGATGCGCTGTTGCAGCAGGGCGAAGGGCTGTACTGCCGGGGCGTCTTGAGCGTCGTGGTCACTCGCAGGCTCGAGGGCGAAGTCCTCGGGCGCTTTGTCAGTGTCGCGGGCGGGCTGTTTCCACACCACGATTTCGCCGTCGATCACAGTGCCGTCCGGCAGGCTTGCGCCCAGACTGTGCAATTCGGGGAAGCGGTCGGTGACCAGTTCTTCGCCCCGCGACCAGATCCACAAGCGGCCCTCGCGCTTGACCAATTGCGCGCGAATACCGTCCCATTTCCATTCCACTTGCCAGTCGCTGCTCGGCCCTATGAGCGCTTCGAACTGCTCGACCGGCTGCTGCAGGGCATGGGCGAGGAAGAACGGATAAGGCTGGCCGCCGCGCTGGGCATGCTCGTCGCTGGACTCGGGGGCGATCAATTTGAGGTAGCTGGCCGCGACGGGGCGGTGCGACAGATCGGTGTAGCCGACCAGGCGTTGGGCCACTCGCTTGCTGTCCAGATCGGCCAGTTGCGCCAGCGCCCGGGTGACCAGCAACTTGGAGACGCCGACGCGAAAACTGCCGGTGATCAGTTTCAGGCACACCATCAGGCTTTGTTGATCGAGTTGGGCCCACAGCGGCGGCAGGCGCTCGGCGAGCTCCTCGGGCGGCAGGCCGCGCAGGGGCAGCAGCGCCTCTTCCAGCCACCAGGCCAGGCCTTGCCCGGCACTGTGGGGGTTTTCCGGGAGCACCAGCGAGACGGTTTCGGCGAGGTCGCCGACGGCCTGGTAGCTTTCCTCGAACAGCCATTCTGGCAAGCCAGACAGCCGGGTCACCAGCTCGCGCAACAAGCGCGTAGGGATCAGCTGGCGAGGGCGGCCGCCGGCGAGGAAGTACACCGCCCAGGCGGCGTCTTCGGGCGCGGCTTGGGCGAAGTAGCTCTGCAGGGCCTGCAGCTTGGCGTTGCTGGAGGTGGTGGCATCAAGGTCGGCGTAGAGGGCGGCAAAGGCTTTCATGGCGCGGCATCCGCAGCGGGTTCGGCGCTGCTCTCGGGGTTGTCGTCCTCATCGCCGTATTCAGTGGCGAACCCCTGTGCATCCAGGCCGCGCTGCTCGCGCAGGTAGCGCACCAGCACGTTGACCGACCCGTGGGTGACCATCACCCGCTCGGCGCCGGTCTGCTCGATGGCCCACAGCAGTCCCGGCCAGTCGGCATGATCGGAGAGGATGAAGCCGCGATCGACCCCACGTCGCCGACGGCTGCCACGCAGGCGCATCCAGCCGCTGGCGAAGGCGTCACTGTAATCGCCGAAACGGCGCATCCAAGTGCTGCCACCGGCCGAGGGTGGGGCGATGATCAGGGCGCTGCGCAACGCCGGATCGGTCTTCTTGAAGTCGCCGGCATAAAGGGTCGGTGGAATGTCGATGCCGCCCTCGCGGTACACCCGGTTCAATGGCTCCACGGCGCCATGACAGAGGATGGCGCCGATGCTGCGGTCGATGCCGTGCAACAGCCGCTGCGCCTTGCCGAAGGCATAGCAGAACAGCACGCTGGCCTTGCCCGCCGCAGCGTTGGCGCGCCACCACTGGTTGACCTCGGCGAAGATCTCGGCCTGGGGTTGCCAGCGGTAGATGGGCAGACCGAAGGTGGATTCGGTGATGAAGGTGTGGCAGCGCACCGGTTCGAACGGCGCGCAGGTACCGTCGGCCTCGACCTTGTAGTCACCGGAGGCGACCCACACTTCGCCGCGATGCTCCAGGCGCACCTGGGCCGAGCCGAGTACGTGGCCGGCGGGATGAAAGCTCAGGGTCACACCGTGATGGACCAGGCGTTCGCCATAGTCGAGGGTCTGCAGGTTGATGTCCTGGCCCAACCTTGCACGCAGGATGCCGGCGCCGGGGGCGGCGGCCAGGTAGTGCTGATTGCCGGTACGGGCGTGGTCGCCATGGCCATGGGTGATGATCGAGCGCGGCACCGGGCGCCACGGGTCGATATAGAAATCGCCGGCGGGGCAGTAGAGGCCTTCGGGGCGGGCGATGACAAGGTCCATGGGCTGGCCGGGGTGGTGGGCTTGTCAGTTATGAGGGGGATGGCTGGCGGGAAGTTCAGCTCCGTTGCATGCCATCGACTCCTGTGGGGGCGGGCAGAGCCCGCTCCCACAGTGGAGCGGGTGAGCCTTACTTCCCAGGCACCAGCGTCAACCGCTGGGTGCCATACGCCTTGTCGAAGTTCTGCCGCTGCATCGGGAACGACACGTACTGCGCCTTGAGCCAGGCATCGATGCCGTCCGCATAGTGCGGGCTGGCCGGGTTGCCCGACTGGCCGGTGCTGTTGAGGCCCATCATCGGTTCGACCTGACCGAAGTCGACGATGATGCGCATCGCCGGTGCCAGGAAGGTATCGAAGTTCTGCCCGCCCCAGTGATAAGCCGACGCGTTCAGCGTGCTCTGGTCACCACCGGCCGGATAAGGCCCGCGATCCAGGGTGCTGCTGGCGGCGCTCAGGCCCAGGCGCTGGCTGGCATCGAGCAGCGGCGCGAGTTTGATGCTGTCGGACTTGAAGCTGTAGGTGTGCAACTTGCCCCACTGCCAAGCCTTGCGGTCACCACCCAGCAGGTTGTCACCGGCGGTGACCGCAGCGGCCAGGCTGCGGGCCAGAATCGTCGGTTTGTCTTCCTTCTGCGGGGTACGCACGTCATCCCAGAACGGGCTGTCCTCGCGGCCCAGCAGGTGATCGGCCTGGGCCGAGTAGGACAGGTCGGCATTGGCCACGAAGGCTTTCCAGGTCGGGCTGTCTTGCGGGCCGAGCTCGTCGAGGAAGATCTGCTTGGCGCTCTCCTGCAGGAACAGCTCGTAGAGCGCCGCATCCGCCGAGGTTGGGCTCAAGCGGCCATCGAACGCCATCAAGCGCGAGTAGGCCTCGCGGGCCTTGGCACGATCAGCCTCAGGCAGTGCATCGATAGCGGCCTTGAGTGGCTTGGCCATGCCGGGCGCTTCGAACATCTTCTTCAGCTTGTCGGCGAAGGTGGTGGTCTGGTCGTATTGCATGGCGATCATGCTGCGGGTGTCCTGCTGCGTTGCACTGGCCAACTGCGCCAGGCGCTCGCTGCGCTCCGGGTAGTACCAGGAGTTGGACAACTGCATGCCGTAGCCCTTGCCGATGGTGCGCTGGTTGGCGGTGCCGAGCCAACCCTGGGCAGGGTCCTGGTCATAGGGGTGCAGCATCGGGTCGGCGTAACCGTCCCAGTCGTAGCGCGGCGTCCAGCCCGGCGATGGCACCAGGCCCAGGCCGTCCTTGCGGTTGGGGTAACGGCCGGTGACTTGCCAGCCGATGTGCTGGGCATCGGCGAACACCAGGTTCAGCGCCACTGCGCGGATCTGCCGGCTGGCGTCGGAGGCCTGCTCCACGGTTTGTGCGCGGGACAGGTCGAAGAACGCGTCGAGGCTCTTGTCGTCCTTGAAGTCCGGGGTCTGCAGGGCCAGGCCGTAGCCACTGTTGAAGCTGGAAGGCTGCAGGTCGAGCTGCTTTTGCCCCAAGGTGCCGTTGAGCAACGGGCCGTGGCGGGTTTCATAGACGGTCTCGCGGATCGGCTTCTGGCCCTTGATCAAGAAGGTTTCGTTGCGCGCCATGGCTGGTTGCCATTTGCCGTCGACTTCATACATCAGGCGGCTGCCTTCGCGTTTGACCTTCTCCAGAAACAAGTCCTGATTGTCGCCCATGACCATGGTCATGCCCCAGGCCACCTTGCCGTTGAAGCCGGCGACGATGGCCGGTACGCCCGCGATGGTCACGCCTGCGGCCTGGTATTTCGGCGCGCTGATCTGCATGTAGTTCCAGGCCGAGGGCAGCGAGATCGGCAGGTGCGTGTCGTTGGCGAACAGGGTCTTGCCGCTGCGGCTGTGGGACGGCGCGATGGCCCAGTTGTTGGAGGCAGCGACGCCGAGCATGCTCACGTCGGCGAGTTGCGCGACCACTTTGTCGAGGCCCTCGAGGCTGGCCAGTTGACCACCCAGATTGAGGCCCTTGAGCTTGCTGGTTTCGTCGAAGGGCAGGGCTTCATCGGGGTAGGTCGGCAGCAGCCAGGCGAGCTTGTCGGCGCCGACTTTTTGCGCCAGCACCAACGAGTTGATCTCTTCCTGGAGGTTGACCGAGAGGTTGAAGTTGACCAGGCAGAAAATCAGCGCCGAGTCCTCGGGCTTCCAGTATTCCGGCTTGTAGTCGGCCTGGGCCAGGTCCATCGGCAGGTTGTCGCGGTAACGGAACAGGTAGGCGTTGACGCCACGGGCGTACACCTCGAAGAAGCGCTTGAGGCGTGGCGAGGCGCTGGCGTAGAGCTCGTCGGCGCGGCGCTTGAGGTTGACGGTGCGCATGAAGCGGTCGACGTCGAGCACCCCTGGGCCAGCCATCTCGGCAAGGCGCCCTTGGGCGAGCAGGCGCATGCCGACCATCTGGCTGATGCGGTCGCTGGCGTGTTCATAGCCCATGGCGAACAGCGCGTCGTGGAAGCTGCTGCTTTCGATCAGCGGCATGCCCAGGCGGTTGTGGCGGATCGACACGTTGTTGGCCAGCCCGGTCAGCGGTTGCACCCCGGTGGTCGGCGGTACGCTGGCGGCGTAGCGGTCTTCGAGCCAGCCCTGGCAACCGGCCAGGCTCATCAGCGCGGTGACGGCAGCGGCAGTGCCGAGGGTGGGGAGGAAGCGAAGGCGGGCGGACGAGGCCATGGGTGAAACTCCTGCGGGTCTGGCGTCACAAAGGCGCTACGTTAGTGAGCGCATCGACGCCACGCAAGACGGGGCGGGCTGTTTATTTTCTCATGCAGAACTCACTGACGATGATTTCCTTGTGGGAGCGAGCTCTGCTCGGAGATGGGCCACCCCGGACGCCGGTGCCTGACATGAGGCTCCTTCGCGGGCAGAGCCCGCTCCAGCAGGGGTAATGACGGCTTGGGCGGGTGGATCTTCGCTATCCATTCATAGGCCCGCGCGGTCGCAGGGCGGGCCTTGATGGCGTTGAACCGGCGGTGGACGTTGGGGAAGTCCGCAAGGTCCTGATTCTGCCACTCGTGGGACACGGTCCACGGATAGATGGCCATGTCGGCGAGCAAGTTTTGCTCCCGCTTCATACATCTAAGGGCGCAAAGCTTGCTCACGAAGAGGCCCGGTAGACCACTACGTGATCAGGCGCCGTGGCACTTCTTGAATTTCTTCGCGCTGCCGCATGGGCAAGGATCGTTGCGGCCGACTTCCTTCAAGGCATTGCGCACCGGCTCTTGAGGCGCATGATTGCAATGCGGGCCGTGAACATGGCCATGGGGCTCGTGATGGTCATGTGCATGGTCATGATCGTGGTTGCAGTCGGGGCCATGGACATGGGGTTGCTGGGTCATTTGTGCTTACTCCGGAAGATAATCGCCGGGAATTATCTCACCACTGTGGTCCAGATGCAGGTTATGCCTGAATAAAAATCCGGTTTTCAGCCTGCCTTCCAGACGATAGGGCACGGGACGATCGGGATGCTTGAGCAGTTTCGCCAGGTCGCGCACGTGCTCCCACAGGTTGGTGCGCACCGGGATCTCGTAATATTCCTTGCTGCGCGCCGCCACGGTGAACCAGTCGTCGACCTCTCCGTCGGTCAACAGCGTATCGCCCAGCGTCACCCGGTAGATCAGCCCGCGCACCCGCAATCGCGAGTTGTTGGGGTTGTCGATGCTGAACCGCAACACGAAGCGCTGCTCAAGGACCTTGGCCTTGACCACCTCGACGTGCACCAGATGCACTTGCGGATCCTGGTCAGGGCCGCTGAACCAGGACGAGCAGCCGCCAAGGCCGAGCAGCAATGCCAAGCCTATAGCGTGCTTGAGGCCAACGGCGTGAGTCAGGTGCGTCCTGTAGTTCATCGGTGATTCCCTCTTGCCAGCAGTCTAACAAGCGCCGGGGCGGGGGCAAGCCCTCTGACGGGATATCACGCGGCCCTTGTTGGGCAAAAAGCCCCTGGGTCATACTGGCCCCCAGCCGGCGCGGCCTGTGCGGCCCACTGAGGAGAATTGCCATGAGCGTTTACGAAATCGTCTTTACTGGCCAGGTGCTGCCCGGCGCTCGGCTGGAGGCGGTCAAGGCCAACCTCGCGCGGCTGTTTCAGGCGGATGAACAGCGCATCGAATTGCTGTTTTCCGGGCGTCGTCTGGTGCTCAAGAACAGCCTCGACGCCGCCGCCGCCGAGAAGTATCGATCGACGCTGGAGCGCGCCGGTGCTCTGGTCGAGGTGGTCGACCTTGGTGCCCAGGTCGAGGAAATCGAAATGGCCCCGGCCCCGGCGCAGGCCGTCGGGCGCGTCAAGGTCGTGCCGCGGGATGTCTATATGGCGGCGTTTACCGAGGTGGATGCGCCTGATTACGCGATCGCCGAGGTGGGCGCCGCGATGCAGCCACCCAAACCCGATGTGCCGCCGCCGGCACTGGACCTCAGCCAACTCAGCCTGGCGCCCACCGGCAGTGATCTGGGTCAGGCCAAGGCGGCACCAGCGGGCCCTGCGCCGGATACATCGCATTTGAGCATTATTGGTTGAGGTAGGCAGCGCAGCACTTCTTGAACTTCTGCCCGCTGGCACAGGGACAGGGGTCGTTACGCCCTGCATCGAGGCCCACCGTGGGGTCGATGAAATACCAGCGGCCACTGTTTTGCACGAAAGCCGAACGTTCGCGATGGCTGTGTTCACCGTTGCTGTCGTGCCAGCGCGCGACGAAGGTGACGAAGGCGTGTTCGGGCTGCCCGCCGATGACCTGCGCGTTTTCCACTTCCAGCCCCAGCCAGGTGCTTTGCGCGCTCCATTGCTCGATGGCATCTCGGTCGAGGCCGGGCTGCTGGGCCGGCAGCGTGGTGGCCAGCAGATAATCGATATGGCCCAGCACGTACGCGCTGTATCGCGAGCGCATCAACGCCCGGGCGTCAGGCGCCGGGTGGCCTTCATGATAGTGACCACAGCAGACATTCAGCAGGTTGCCGCTGCCGCAGGGGCAAATCGCCATGCTCATAGGGTCACCACCAATATTTGCCGAAGTTTTCCGGGTTGGCCCAGAACCGCGCATTGAGCCAGTCCGGGACCTGTTTGTACTCACGTAGATCATAGGTGAACAACGTCAGCACCTGGCCGTCGCGCTCGAAGCGCTCGTTGGCCTGCAGGGCCAGGGAATAGAAATCGGTATCGCTCCAGCCGCTCGCGGCCAGGTCCACCAGCACGGCGATGCGGCTGGCGTTGAGATTGCGGATGCCACCGAGCAGTTGCAGGCCCTCGCGCTTGGGCAAATGCTCCAGGCAGTCGATGACCACCGCCAGGTCGAAGCGCTGGCCGGCGAGGTCTGCCGGCAGGGGACCTGGGGCGCAGGACGAGATCCGCGAACCGGAATGGGCCGCAGCATAGGCGTCGAGCGCCGGGAATTGTCCGGCACCGACCACCAGCAGGCGTTCTGCCGCCTGCTGGTCGAGCAGGGCCGCCAGGGCCTGCTGCGGTGTGCGTGTGGAAAAGCCTTCAGTCATGGGGTGTCCTCGATCAGAACTGCCAAGACTAGCCGGGTCACGCGTCGAGGCCTATAGGCGGGTCAATAATTGGCAGATTTCAATCACTTGCGAGGGAACTTTTTCAAAGTGTCAATTTTTCTGCAGCCCGCGCCGGCTTTAGCTTGTAGAGGCGTTGCGGGCCTGCTTTACTGCACCTGGACCGGCATCAGCCGGTAGAAACCAGGAGTAAGACGATGAGAAATCTCACGCGGGGATTCATTCCCGTTCTTCTGGTCAGTAGTGTTCTTTCGGGGTGCGCAATGACCACACACAGTGATGGCAGTGCACCGCTCAACCAAAGGAACTGGCCTATTTGCAGTGTGGTGGGTGGCCTGGTCGGCGGCGGCCTCGGTGCTATCAAAAGTGGTGCGTGGGCAGGTGGCGGTGCAGCCTTGGGGGCTATCGCCGGGGGGTTGATCTGCTTTGCCCATGACGGCGACGAAGACGGTGATGGGGTGTTCGACCGTCGCGACCGTTGCAAAGGCACTCCGCCGCATACGCCGGTGAGCATGGCCAACGGTTGCCCGCTGCCGCAGTATCCAGCCAAGGCACCTGAAGCCCCGCCGCCTGTGCCGCCTGTGGCTGAGCAGGTGATTACGCTCAGTGATGCCGAGAATGTGCTGTTCGCCTTTGATTCGTCGGTGCTGACGCCGGAGTTCCAATCGGAGTTGAGCAAGCTGGTCGATGATCTGAAGAAAACCGACATCAAGGGCATCAAGGTCGTGGGGCACACCGACAGCGTCGGTACTGATGCCTACAACCAGAAACTCTCCGAGCGCCGCGCCGCCAGTGTGGTGAAGTTCCTCACTGCCGAGGGCGTGTCTTCCAGCCTGCTGACCAGCGAAGGCATGGGTGAGAGCCAGCCGGTGGCGGATAACGCGACCGCAGAGGGACGATCGCAGAATCGACGGGTCGAGTTGCATTTGAGTCGTTGAAGCATTGGCGCTGCCGATGACGTCTTCGCGGGCAAGCGTTGCTCCCACCGTGTTGAGTCGCGTATTTGTGGGAGCAGGGCTTGCCCGCGAAGAGGCCAGAGAGGCAGGCCAAAGGTCTTGGCTGGGAAATTGTGCATTCAGGCGCTAAGGTACGCCTCTTTCACTTTTACCGAGGTCGCCGATGAAAGGGCTGTTGTGGTTCGGCAAAATGCTCACGCTGTTGTTCTGGTGGGTAGTGCTGGTCAATCTGTTCGTGCCGTTGGGGCAGCCTTTCGAGTGGCTGATTCACTTCGGCGCCTTGGCGTTGCTGGGGCTGCACGTGGTGGAGTTGGTCGCATTCAATCGGCGCCTGCACGGTCGTAGCCATCCCTGGTTCGATCGCCTGCAGATCCTGCTGACCGGGATCTTCCACGTCATTTCCATTCCCCGTGTCGGGCCCGCAACGACTGCCTGATTGCCCTTTATTGGCGCACTGGCTTCAGCGCCACTGGCTAAAACCATGGTCGCGCCGAGGCCAAGGCGATCACTGCCAGGCCGATCAGCAGGTTGATTCCTACCAACCTGCGGATGCGCGTCATGGCCTCCGCGCCCCTGGTCCAGTCCTGAGCATCCACCGCGCGTCGCAACTCCGGTAATTGCAAGCCCTGGACCCGCAAAAACAGCGCGGCCATGACCACATACAGCCCCATCATCGCCTGCACATAACGCGGCGCACCGTCGAAACCGTGGTAGCGCAGGTGCAGCATGGCCACGCCGCTGATCGGAAGCGTCAGCAAACACAGCCAGACCCAGGCGAAGAAGCGTGGGAAAATTCCCGCCCATAATCCCAGTCGCGTCGGCCCTTCCAAGGTTGCAGCCGCTACGGGCCGCAGGATCATCCAGGCGAAGAACATCCCGCCGACCCACACCACCGATGCCAGGACATGCAAGGTGTAGAAGAAGTTGAAGAGGGCCATGCATATCTCCGTTCGGCGTTCCGAGGTTTAGCGGGGTATGATAGCGACCCGATTGAAACACTGAAAATTTATACAGGCTTCAGCGCCCAAGACTCATGATCAGCACAGCACTCAAATCTCAGATCCAGGGCGCCTATTCGCGTTTCCTCGAAGCCAAGAGCCTCAAGCCACGCTATGGCCAGCGCTTGATGATCGCCGAGGTGGCCAAGGTCCTGGGTGACATCGAGGTCGATGACGAAGGCCGCCGCAGTGGCCCGCCCGCCGTCGTTGCCGTGGAAGCCGGTACCGGTACCGGCAAGACCGTCGCCTACAGCCTCGCCACCATTCCGGCTGCCAAGGAGGCCGGCAAGCGCCTGGTCATCGCCACGGCCACCGTCGCCTTGCAAGAGCAGATCGTCTACAAGGACCTGCCCGACCTGATGCGCAACAGCGGGCTGAATTTCACTTTCGCCCTGGCCAAGGGGCGGGGGCGCTACCTGTGCCTGTCCAAACTCGACGCGCTGCTGCAGGAGGGCCACGCGCAAACCGCCACGGCCCAGCTGTTCGAAGACGAAGGCTTCAAGATCGAGGTCGATGAGGTCAGCCAGAAGCTCTTCACCAGCATGATCGAGAAGCTCGCCGGCAATAAATGGGATGGCGACCGCGACAGCTGGCCCCAGGCGCTGGAAGATCATCACTGGGCGCGGCTGACCACCGATCACAGCCAGTGCACCACCCGGCACTGCCCCAACTTCCAGCAATGCGCCTTCTACAAGGCCCGTGAAGGCATGGGCAAGGTCGATGTGATCGTTACCAACCACGACATGGTGCTGGCCGACCTCGCTCTGGGTGGGGGCGCCGTGCTGCCCGATCCGCGCGATACCCTCTATGTATTCGACGAAGGCCACCACCTGCCCGACAAGGCCATTGGTCACTTCGCCCATTACAGCCGCCTGCGCTCCACCGCCGACTGGCTCGAGCAAACCGCCAAGAACCTCACCAAGCTGCTGGCCCAGCACCCATTGCCCGGTGATCTGGGCAAGCTCATCGAGCAGGTACCGGAGCTGGCGCGGGAGATCAAGGCGCAACAACAGTTCATGTTCGCGGCATGCGAGCAGGTCGCGGACTTCAAGCCGGGCGAAGACATGGAAGGCCGCGAGCGTCCCCGTCATCGCTTCGTCGGCGGGGTGATTCCCGAGCACATGCGCGAAATGGGCATCGAGCTGAAAAAAGGCTTTTCGCGCCTTACCGACCTGTTCACGCGCTTGAGCGATCTGCTCAAGGAGGGCATGGAAGGGGAGGTCAATATCGGCATCGCCAGCCACCAGGCCGAAGAGTGGTATCCACTGTTCGGTACCTTGCTGGCACGTGCCTCCGGCAGTTGGGAGCTATGGACCGCGTTCACCGCCGAAGACCCGGAAGACAGCGCCCCCATGGCGCGTTGGTTGACGTTGTCCGAGAGCGGCGCGCTCTATGACATCGAGGTCAATGCCAGCCCGATCCTGGCGGCCGAAATGCTGCGGCGAAATCTGTGGAACGTGGCGTACGGCTGCCTGGTCACCTCGGCGACCCTGACTGCACTGGGCAAGTTCGACCGCTATCGCATGCGCGCCGGCATTCCCAAGGATTCGGTGACCACCGTGGTGCCAAGCCCGTTTCATCATGCCGATGCTGGCGTGCTGCGCGTTCCGGACCTGGGCGCCGATCCCCGGGATGCCGCCGCCCATACCGCCGCTATCATCCGTGACTTGCCCGACCTGGTCGAAGGCTCGCGCGGCACCCTGGTGCTGTTTTCCTCGCGCAAACAGATGCAGGACGTCTTCGATGGACTGGATCGCGACTGGCGGCGTCAGGTGTTCATTCAGGGCAACCTGTCCAAGCAGGAAACCCTCAACAAGCACAAGGCGCGAGTCGACGGTGGCGAGAGCAGCGTGCTGTTCGGCCTTGCCAGTTTCGCCGAAGGCGTCGACTTGCCTGGCGCCTATTGCGAGCATGTCGTGATCGCCAAGATCCCCTTCGCCGTACCGGACGATCCCGTCGAGGCGGCGTTGGCCGAATGGATCGAGGCGCGGGGCGGTAATCCGTTCATGGAAATCGCCGTGCCCGATGCCTCGCTGCGCCTGATCCAGGCCTGTGGTCGGCTGCTGCGCACCGAGCAGGACCGCGGCACCATCACCTTGCTGGATCGCCGTGTCGTCACCCAGCGCTATGGCAAGGCGATCCTCAATGCACTGCCGCCGTTCCGCCGCGAAATCAGCTGAGCCGTTGACCGCTCAGGTCCAGTGCGGGCATTGAGCGCAATGCCCTTCTATGCTGTCTATACACAAATACCGAGGTCCGCCGGGCCTCATCGAGGAGATACATCCGTCTATGTTGCGCCGTTCCCTGCCAGCTGTACTTGCGCTGATGTTCGTGGCTCCACTGATGGCCGCCGAGAGCGAGGCACCTGCCGTGCCCGCCAGCGCGCCGAGCCAAATGCCAGTCGCTGCCACGCCGAGCACTGAGGCGCCAACCCCTGTTACCCCGGCAGCCGCTATCCCGCCATCCGCCACTTCGGCTGCGGACTCCAGCGGCCCGGCCGGCGCTGGCGGCGCGCAGGCACTGTTCAACTTCGTGCGACCGACCGATACGGTCAAGATCATCACGCAGGGTGCCGATCTGCCTCAGGCCAATGCCGAGCAGACCGCTGAGGGTGAGGTCTTGCGGCGCGTTACCTTCAGTGCGGCAGACAAACCCAGCTTGCGCCTGGCACCCCCGACCGGGGTGTGGGACTGGCGGCAGAACAGCGCCCTGACCCTGCGCGTGCAGAGTGCAATGGATTGGGCCCTGACCCTTTATGTCACGCTGCAGAGTACTGACGGCAAGACCCTCACCAGCCGCATCGATCTACCGGCCGGTCCTGCCCAGACGGTGATCGTGCCGCTGCTGGCCAGTTCGCCATCCAGCCAGGGCATGCGTGCCGGCCCGCCGATGCCCTGGACGCAGGACGGCCAACGCGTGCTGCTGGCCAGCAGTGCCGGTGACCTGAGTCGTGATCAGGTGGCGTCGGTGACGCTGTCGCTGGACAAGCCCAACGTCGCGCAAAGCATTTTGGTCGAACGTGTGGCGTTGTTGTCCGGCGATACGCTGCAGAAGGCCGCGTACAGCCAGATCGTCGATGCCTACGGGCAGTTCACTCGCAGCCGCTGGCCGGAAAAAATCAGCAGCGACGAGCAACTCCAGACCGAAGCCGGGCGCGAGCAGCAGCAACTCAAGGGCTGGCTGGCTGAGCGTAAGAAATCGGGCCTTGATCGATTTGGTGGCGTGACGGGCGGCGTGAGCTTCGAGGCCACTGGTTTTTTTCGCACCCAGAAACAGGACGGTCGCTGGTACCTGGTGACGCCTGAGGGCCATCCGTTCTATTCGCTCGGGGTCAACGCGGTGACGGCCGACAACGAGCGGACTTACACAGAAGGCCGTGAATGGATGTTCTCCAGCCTTCCCAAGCCTGAAGACCCGGCGTCGGCATTTTACGGCCAACGGGATGATCGCAGTGGCAACGGCTCGGCCCAGGGCGTGGGCTATAACCATGGGCGCTGGTTCGATTTCTATGCTTCCAACCTGCAGCGCACCTATGGCAAGCCTGGCGCGCCGGCGGCGTTCGATGCCGCGCGCTGGCAGGCCCATACCCTTGATCGCCTGCAAGGCTGGGGTTTCAACACCATCGGTAATTGGAGCGACGCTGGCTTCGAAAGCGCCGAGCGCGTGCCCTACACCCTGCCGCTGTCGATCGTCGGCGATTACGCCAGCATCAGCACTGGCATGGATTGGTGGGGGCGCATGCCCGACCCCTTCGATCCACGCTTTGCCATGGCCACCGAGCGCGCCGTGGCTATCGCCGCCCGCGATCATCGCGAAGATCCTTGGCTGATCGGTTACTACGCGGACAACGAGCTGGCCTGGGCCGGCCCCGGCGCCACGCCTGAAACCCGCTATGCGCTGGCCCTTGGAACGCTCAAGCTGACGACCGATATCCCGGCCAAGCGCGCTTTTCTCAAGCAGCTGCGCGATAAATACCGCAATCAGGAAGGGCTGTCGAAAGCCTGGGGCATCCAGCTATCGGCGTGGGAATTGATGGAAGATCCCGGCTTCCAGGGCCCGCTGCCAAACGCCGAACATCCACAGATCGAAGCCGACTACCAGCACTTCCAGGAAACCTTCGCGGACACCTACTTCAAGACCGTGTCCGATGCGTTGAAATGGCATGCGCCGAACCAACTGCTGCTAGGCGGCCGCTTCGCTGTCAGCACTCCGGAGGCGGTCGAGGCCTGCGCCCAGTATTGCGATGTGCTGAGCTTCAACTTCTACACCCCGACGCCGCAGGACGGCTATGACTTCAAGGCCTTGGCGGCGCTGGACAAACCGGTGCTGGTCACTGAGTTCCACTTCGGCTCGCGTGATCGCGGTCTGTTCTGGCCGGGTGTGATGGAGGTGGCCCATGAAGAGGACCGTGGCCCGGCCTACGATAAGTTTCTCGATGCCGCCTTGAAGGAACCGTCGATCGTCGGTGTGCACTGGTTCCAGTATCTGGACGAACCCCTGACCGGGCGCTTGCTGGACGGCGAAAATGGCCACTTCGGCCTGGTGGCGATCACCGATCTGCCCTATACCGGATTTGTGACGTCGGTACGCAAGAGCAATCTCGCCGCCCTTGACCGGCTGCGCAAGCTGGCCCCGGCTGTTGCAGCCCCGGCCCATGATGGCAAGGGCGGTGCCCATGGCGCGGCTGGCGGCCCTGGTCATGGCGGCAAAGGCGGCTCGCACTGACCGGATAACCGGCCATGGGCGCCACCCAGCGCCCATGGGTTCCCAAACGCCGCGCAGACTGGAACAATGCCCGCACTTTTGTTCATGGGTTGCGGGGGCTTTCGGTGCAGATTCAGGGTCATTACGAGCTTCAGTTCGAACCGGTACGCGACGCTTTCGCGGCGTTGTTCGATGATCCTCAGGAGCGCGGAGCGGCATTGTGCATCCAGATCGGCGGCGAGTCGGTCATCGATCTGTGGGCCGGCACCGCCGACAAGGACGCCAGCCAGGCCTGGCACACCGATACCATCGCCAACCTGTTTTCCTGCACCAAGACCTTCACGGCGGTTACCGCCCTGCAACTGGTGGGCGAGGGAAAGCTCAGCCTCGACGTGCCGGTCGCCCATTACTGGCCGGCGTTCGCTGCCGCGGGCAAGGAGCGGGTCACCTTGCGGCACTTGCTCAGTCACCGTGCCGGCCTGCCTGCGTTACGCCAGCAGTTGCCGGCCGAAGCGCTCTACGACTGGCAGGTAATGGTCGATGCCCTGGCCGCCGAAGCACCCTGGTGGACGCCCGGTACCGCCCATGGCTACGCGGCGATCACCTATGGCTGGCTGGTGGGCGAACTGATTCGACTGGCCGACGGTCGCGGCCCGGGCGAGTCTATCGGCGCGCGAGTGGCACGGCCGTTGGGGCTGGATTTCCACGTCGGGCTGGATGACCAGGAGTTCCACCGCGTCGCCCATATTGCCCGTGGCAAGGGCAACAGTGGCGACGACGCCTCCCGGCGCCTTTTGCAGGTCACCATGCGCGAGCCCGAAGCCCTGAGCACCAAAGCCTTCACCAATCCGCCTTCGATCCTGACCAGCACCAACAAACCCGAATGGCGGCGCATGCAGCAGCCAGCGGCGAACGGGCACGGTAACGCCCGCAGCCTGGCCGGCTTTTATAGCGGCCTGCTGGACGGGCGGCTGCTCGAGCCGGAGCTGCTCGAAGAGCTGACCCGCGAGCACAGCATCGGCCAGGACCTGACCCTACTGACGGCCACGCGCTTCGGCCTGGGGTGCATGCTCGATCAACCGTACGTGGCCAACGCCACGTTTGGCCTCGGGCCGAAGGCGTTCGGCCACCCGGGCGCCGGTGGCTCCATCGGTTTCGCCGATCCCGAGCGAGACGTCGCTTTCGGTTTTGTCACCAACACTTTGGGGCCTTATATCCTCATGGACCCAAGGGTGCAGCGGTTGTCAGCGGTGCTGGCGAGCTGTCTTTGAGCGAATCGACCGACGGTGCGCTATGATGCGCCGAATGTTCTACTATCCAATCAATAGTTTATGCGGGTTTGTTAACCCGATTTATCTTCACATCACCTTGCGGACTGATCATGTTGCCGAATAAATCCCTCGCTTTTGCACTTTGCCTGGCCATTACCGGTTGCGCGCAAACCCCGTCCCAGAGCGGTGCCGACACCGGGCCGCACTGGTGGCAGTTCGGTTTTCAACAGCCGGCGGACAAAGGTGTCGAGCAGGCGGTGAACGATCGCGTCGCCAAGGCTGATGCGGCCTCCGATGCCAAGGCCCAGAGCGAAAACCACTGGTGGTGGCCGTTCGCAAGCAGCGACAAACCAGCCGATGCCCCGGCCGTGGCAGCCGTTCCCAAGATCGATGCCAAAGCGACCAAAGCCTGGCTCGACAACTACGAGCCCAAGGTGCGCGAAGCTCTCAAGGACAGCAACTTTCAGGTCGAGCGTCGTGAAGACCTGCTGGTCATCACTGTGCCTGCTGACAGCAACTTCAACCCCAAACGTCCGGAAATGCTCCTGCCAGTGACCCTGGGACCGATCACCCGCGTCGCCAAGGTCATCGAAACCGATCCGAAAACTGCCGCATTGGTGCTTGGTCACGCCGACACCAGTGGTGCTGCCAGCGCCAACCAGTCGTTGAGCCTGCAGCGTGCACAGTCAGTGGCGTCGATCTTTCGCCTGAGCGGCCTGCAGCGTGACCGCCTCAACCTGCGTGGCATGGGCTCGGTCATGCCGCGCGCCGCCAACGATAGCGTCGAGGGCCGTGCCCTTAACCGCCGCGTCGAAATCATGCTGACCCCGCAAGAAACCATGATCGCGCTGGTAGCCCGCTATAATCAACCGACGCCACCGGCAGCCGAGATGGTCGCGGTGCAGGACGTCAAGCCGTTGCCAGCAACGACTGCAGCCAAGCCTGCTACCGCCGCAGCCAAGAAAACCGCCGGCAAGAATGCCGTTGCCGCCAAACCTGCAGCAACCAAGAAAAAAACCGCTCCGGCCAAAGCGGCGACTCCAGCGAAAAAAACCGTAGCCAAGAAAGCCACTACTGACACCACCAGCAATAACTGAGCGGCGGATAAACAGTCATGAGCCAAGCCATCGCTGACATGCGTCGCGACTACACCCGGGACGGGCTCGCCGAGGCGCAAGCCCCGGCCGAACCTTTCGCGCTGTTTCGGCGATGGTTCGAAGACGCTGTAAAGACCGAACAACCCCCGGTCGAGGCCAATGCCATGACCTTGGCTACCGTGGACGCGCAAGGGCGTCCGCATTGCCGGGTGCTGTTGCTCAAGGGCCTGGATGATCAGGGTTTCACCTTTTTCAGCAACTATGGCAGCGCCAAGGGCCAGCAACTGGCGGACACCGGACTGGGTGCGATGACGTTCTTCTGGCCGATGCTCGAGCGCCAGGTGCGTATCGAAGGGCGAGTGGTCAGGGTCAGTGCTGAAGAGTCCGATGCCTACTATCAGGTGCGTCCGCTGGGCAGCCGGCTCGGGGCCTGGGCCTCTCCGCAAAGCCAGGTTATCAGTGACAGAGCCGAACTGGAGGCGCTGTTGGCGCAGACCCAGCAGCGCTTTGCCGATGATGCGCCCACTTGTCCTCCCCATTGGGGTGGTTATCGACTGCTGCCCGAGCGCATCGAGTTCTGGCAGGGCCGCCCGAGCCGCCTGCACGATCGCCTCAACTACCGCCTCGAAGGGGCCGCCTGGACGCGCGAGCGTCTGGCACCCTGATCCTCCTCCTGTACAATGCGCCTGACCTTTCGGGCGCTTGTGCTGTCGACTGAACAAGGCCGCTGCAGCGATGCCAGCACCGCCTGACATCTCTGTACCTGAGCTGAATGGAAGCAAATTTAAACAGCTTGTTTCGTGACACCGAGCAGACTGCGGCGTCTAATAGCCATCTGCCAATCTGGAGTATTTCTCATGCGTAAATCTGTTGTGATGGTTGCCTTTTTCTCTACCATGTCACTGTTGTTGAGCGGTTGCATGTCCGATCTGAGTGGCGACTCCTACTCCCGCGATGAAGCGCGCCGTGTGCAGACCGTGCGCATGGGCACCATTGATTCGCTGCGGCCGGTCAAGATCGAAGGCAGCAAGACCCCAATCGGCGCTGGCGCTGGTGCGGTAGTCGGCGGCGTCGCTGGCAGCGCGATTGGCGGCGGCCGCGGCAGCATCATCACCGCTGTCATTGGCGCCGTCGCTGGTGGTTTGGCGGGTTCGGCCGCCGAAGAAGGCCTGACCAAAACCCAAGGCGTGGAAATCACCGTTCGCGAAGACGATGGCAGCATGCGCGCCTACGTCCAGGCCGTGCAGGAAAACGAGATTTTCCGTGTCGGTGAGCGTGTTCGCATCATGACCGTCGACGGCACCAGCCGCGTCGCTCACTGATCCAGCGCTGCAATAAAAAGCGGGCCCTTGCATGCAAGGGTCCGCTTTTTTATGCCTGCTGGTTAGGTAAGTTCACGCCAGGTTGGATTTTTTCCTGCTGGCCGCTGCCGTGATCGCGTAACCCAGCAGCGCGGCGATCACCGACCCGGTCAGGATACCCATGCGGTCTTCGCCGGCATACTCGCTGACCCCTGGCACAAATGCCAGCGAGCCGACGAACAGGCTCATGGTGAAGCCAATGCCGCACAGTACGGCGACGCCGAAAACCTGACCCCAGTTGGCGCCGGACGGCAGCTTTGCAATGCCGATTTTTATCGCCAGCCACGTGAGCCCGAACACGCCAGTGGCCTTGCCCAGTAGCAGGCCCGCGGCGATACCCATGGGCACGTGATGGGTGAAACTCTCCAGCGTCACGCCTTTGAGAGACAGCCCGGCATTGGCGAACGCGAACAGCGGCAGGATCGCATACGCCACCCAGGGATGCAGGGCATGTTCCAGGGTGGCCAACGGCGCGGGCTTGTTGCCCGTACGCAGGGGAATGCAAAAGGCCAGCGCCACGCCAGCCAAGGTAGCGTGTACGCCGCTCTTGAGCACGCAGACCCACAAGATCACACCAACGATCAGGTAGGGCGCCAAGCGCACGACACCCAGGCGATTCATGCCGATCAGCACCGCCAGGCAAGCGGCGGCGAGCAGCAGGGCCATGCTTGACAGTTCGCTGGTGTAGAACAGGGCGATGATAATGATCGCGCCCAGGTCATCGATGATCGCCAGGGTCATCAGGAATAGCTTGAGGCTGGTCGGCACACGGTTGCCCAGCAGCGCCAGTACGCCCAGCGCGAAGGCGATGTCCGTGGCGGTTGGAATGGCCCAGCCGGCCAGCGCTGCGGAGTCGTGGTGGTTGAGCCACCAATAGATCAGCGCGGGCACCAGCATGCCGCCAATGGCTGCCGCGCCGGGCAGAACGATCTGTGCCGGGTTGGACAATTGGCCTGCCAGCACTTCGCGTTTGACCTCCAGCCCGATCAGCAGAAAGAACAACGCCATGAGCCCGTCGTTGATCCACAGCAGCAGAGGCTTGTCGATCTTCAATGCGCCGATCTGCGCTACCACTTGGGTATCAAGGAAGCCCTGATAGAGGGATGACAAAGGCGAGTTGTTGATGATCAATGCCAATACGGCACCCGCGATCAGCAGCAGGCCGCTGGACGCTTCCATTTGGATGAATCGGGTCAGAGCGCCGCGAATACGCATGGCAGCCTCGTTGAAGAATGTTGAAGGACCGCCACCCTAACCCGTGTCGTCAGTTGTTAAAATAAAATTTATATTCTTTTTTGTTATAAGTAGCAGGGCCGGGAGTTTTGCGGTTTTGGGCTAATAGGACGTGTCTGATAAGTGTTACAACCCGTTTCTGAAGCATCGATGTAGCGAGGGGCTCGCCCCCGAAAAGAGTGTCGGCTACAGGGCTGTGGCTGGCACTCTGATCGCGGGCTCGCCGATTCGCTACAGGCGTTACGGTGTTGGGATACCAAGGATATCCCGCGCCACCGCCTCGGCGATGCGGATTCCGTCGACACCCGCCGACAGAATACCTCCAGCGTAGCCTGCGCCTTCACCCGCCGGGAACAGGCCGCGAACATTGAGGCTTTGCAGGTCGGCGCCGCGAGTAATGCGCAGCGGCGACGAGGTCCGGGTTTCGATACCGGTGAGAATCGCGTCGTGCATCGCATAGCCCTTGATCTGCCGGTTGAACGCCGGCAGCGCCTCGCGGATAGCCTCGATGGCAAAGGCCGGCAACGCCAGGGCCAGATCGCCCAGCGATACGCCGGGCTTGTACGAGGGCTCGACGCTGCCCAACTCGGTCGATGCCTTGGCGGCGACGAAGTCCCCCACCAGTTGCGCGGGCGCGTGATAGTTGCTGCCACCCAGCAGGTAGGCTTTGGATTCCAGCTGTTCCTGCAACTCGATACCGGCCAGCGGGCCACCCGGGTAGTCCTGCTCGGGGGTGATGCCGACGACGATGCCGGAGTTGGCATTGCGTTCGTTACGCGAATACTGGCTCATGCCATTGGTGACCACGCGCTCGGGCTCGGAGGTCGCCGCGACCACGGTGCCGCCTGGGCACATGCAGAAGCTGTACACAGAGCGGCCATTCTTGGCGTGATACACCAGTTTGTAATCGGCCGCGCCGAGTTTCGGGTGGCCGGCGTACTTGCCCAGCCGTGCCTGGTCGATGACGGTCTGCGGATGCTCGATACGGAAACCCACCGAAAACGGCTTGGCCTCCATGAACACGTCGCGGGCGTGCAGCATGCGGAAGGTGTCGCGGGCGCTGTGACCCAAGGCCAGCACCACGTGCCGGGACAGCAACTGCTCGCCGCTGGCCAGTTCGATGCCTTGCAGTTGCCCGTTGTCGATCAGTACATCGGTGACTTTCTGTTCGAACCGCACCTCGCCACCCAAGGCTTCGATTTCCTTGCGCATGGTTTCGACCATGCCGGTCAGGCGGAAGGTGCCGATGTGCGGTTTCGACACGTAGAGGATCTCGTCCGGCGCACCGGCTCGCACAAACTCATGCAGCACCTTGCGGCCGTGGTGCAGCGGATCCTTGATCTGGCTGTAGAGCTTGCCGTCGGAGAAGGTTCCGGCACCGCCTTCTCCGAACTGCACGTTGGACTCGGGGTTGAGCACGCTTTTACGCCACAGGCCCCAGGTATCCTTGGTGCGCTGTCGGACTTCGCGGCCGCGCTCCAGCACGATCGGCTTGAAGCCCATCTGCGCCAGCAGCAAGGCGGCGAAGATGCCGCATGGGCCGAAGCCGACCACCACAGGACGCTCGCCCAGGTCGGCCGGCGCATGGCCGACTACTTTGTAGGTGACGTCCGGCGCCGGATTGACGTTGTGATCGTCGGCGAACTTTTGTAACAGTGGCGCTTCGTCGGCGACTTCGAGGTCGATCGTGTAGATGAACTGCAACTCGCTGTTTTTCTTGCGGGCATCGTAGCTGCGCTTGAACAGGGTGAAGTTCAGCAGGTCAGCGTCGCTGATGCCCAGGCGCTGCACGATGGCAGGGCGCAAGGCCTCGTCGGTGTGGTCGAGGGGCAGCTTGAGTTCGGTGATTCGTAACATGACAGGTCCAATATCCGAGCCGCAGGGACGGCCCCGCAGCTTTTTCTAGCCGGCGATTATAAGCTGGCAGGGCCTGCCTGCGTCAGGCTAAATCAGACGTTCAGTCGTTGCGCCCACCACCGAAATAGCCGCAGCCGCGCTGAGCCTGGCCGTTGACGCGGATTTCGGCAGTCAGAAACTGCACGCTGGCGCCGTCGACGCAGCGCTGCGGCGCCAACCAGACATCGATGCGCTGGTCGTTGGCGGCACTCGACAGGTTGAGGCGGCCGTCGGGCAGTTGTTCTTCCAGATAGGGCAGGGCCAAGGGGGCTTCGCCGGCACGGTTGAGGACCATCCCGCTGGCGCTGACTTTCAGTTCCCATTCAGGGTTGTGGCCGCTGGCATGCACGGTTTGCAACTTGAAATTGGGATCGCTGCAGGCCGTATCGGAACGTTCGACGCGGTACAACTGCGATAGTTTGAGCGTGCCATCCATGCCCCCGGTCTTGCTGGCATCGAAGCTGCCGCGCAGGTCGACGAACAAGGTGCCAGGTTTGCTCGCCAGGTTGCCGGCTTCCTGCAGCACGCCGGTGTTGCCGACATCGCTCACCGCAAAGCGGCGATGTTCGCCACAAGGTTGAAACAGCAGATGACCGCCTTCGCCAATCAGTGCGCCTTGCATGCGCGTGAGCCCGGCATTGGGGTGCGGTTCGTTGGCGCCCAGTCCGAGCATCTGGCAGGCGGAAAGCAACGGCAGGAGGGTGAGGAGTGCAGCGGTGCGCAGGTGATGCATTGACGGGGCTCCTTGAACGAGGCGGCCACCGTAGCACAGGCAATAATGGTAAACGTCAAAACGGTGTTGGGGGTTGGCTGGGGGCGGTGTCAGGGCGGGCCTCTTCGCGAGCAAGCTTTGCTCCTGCAGTGCCAGCCGATATCGAGTCGCACTGTAGGAGCAAGGCTGCGCGTCCGGCGGCGAAGGGGTCATCAGCCGCGCCGTATGGATCAGCCGCCCAGATACGCCTCGCGCACCTTGGGATCGGTCAACAACGCCTCGCCCGAACCTTCCATCACCACCCGGCCGTTCTCCAGCACATAGGCGCGGTCAGCGATTTTCAGCGCCTGGTTGGCGTTCTGCTCCACCAAAAACACCGTCACACCATCCTTGCGCAGTTGCTCGATGATATCGAAGATCTGCTGGATGATGATCGGTGCCAGCCCCAACGAAGGCTCGTCGAGCAGCAGCAGCCTGGGCTTGCTCATCAACGCCCGGCCGATGGCGAGCATCTGCTGTTCGCCCCCGGACATGGTGCCGCCGCGCTGGTTGAAGCGCTCCCTGAGCCGCGGAAACAGCGCCAGTACCTTGTCCATCTGCGCCTGGTAATCGCCCTTGTCGGTGAAAAAACCACCCATGGCAAGGTTTTCCTCGACCGTCAGCCGCGCGAAGATCCGCCGCCCCTCGGGCACCACCGCAATGCTCTTGCGCATGATGATCGAGGAGTTCTGGCCCACCAGTTCTTCACCCATGTAGCGGATGCTGCCCGAGTGCGCCTGGGGCGAACCGCAGAGGGTCATCAGCAAGGTCGATTTACCCGCGCCATTGGCGCCGATCAGGGTCACGATCTCACCTTGACGGACCTCGACGTTGACGCTGTGCAGCGCCTGAATCTTGCCGTAGAAGGTCGAAACGTTTTCAAACTGCAGCATTTACGCTTCCCCCAGGTAGGCTTTGATCACGTCAGGATTGTCGCGGATCTGTTCAGGCGTGCCATCGGCCAAGGGTGTGCCTTGATTGATCACCACGATGTGGTCGGAAATGCTCATGACCAGTTTCATGTCGTGTTCGATCAACAGCACGGTGGCGTTGTACTCCTCGCGCAGGACGCTGATCAGCGCTTTGAGATCCTCGGTTTCCTTGGGGTTGAGGCCAGCGGCGGGTTCGTCGAGCATGAGAATGCGCGGGCGCGTCATCATGCAACGGGCGATTTCCAGGCGACGCTGTTGGCCATACGCCAGGGTACCGGCGGTACGGTTGGCGAACTCCTTGAGGTTGACGCGCTCCAGCCAGTGCTCGGCGTACTCCATGGCTTCGCGCTCGCTGCGGCGAAACGCGGGGGTCTTGAAGAGGCCGGAGAAAAAGTTGGTGTTGAGGTGCCGGTGCTGGGCGATCAACAGGTTTTCGAGAGCGGTCATTTCCTTGAACAGGCGTACGTTCTGAAAGGTGCGCACCACGCCCTTGCGGGCGATTTCGTGGCCGGGCATGCCCTGGATCGGCTGGCCGTCGAGCAGGATGGTGCCGCCAGTAGGCTTGTAGAAACCGGTCAGGCAGTTGAAGACCGTGGTCTTGCCGGCGCCGTTGGGGCCGATGAGGGCGACGACCTGTTTTTCCTGGACCGTGAGTCCGACGCCGTTGACCGCCAGCAGGCCGCCAAAGCGCATGCTCAGGTTGCTGACTTCGAGAATGTTCCGGATCATTTACGCAGCTCCAGGTGTGGCCTTTGCATCGGGAGAAAGCCCTGCGGACGCCAGATCATCATCAGCACCATCATGGCGCCGAACATCAACATGCGGTATTCGCTAAAATCGCGCATCATTTCCGGAAGCACGATCATCACGATCGCGGCGAGTATCACCCCCAGTTGTGAGCCCATGCCACCCAGTACGACGATCGCGAGGATGATCGCCGACTCGATGAAGGTGAACGACTCGGGAGTGACGAGGCCTTGGCGAGCGGCGAAGAAACTGCCCGCGAAGCCCGCAAAGCTTGCGCCCAGGGTGAAGGCCGACAGCTTGATGATGGTCGGATTCAAGCCCAGTGCCCGGCAGGCGATTTCGTCTTCACGCAGCGCTTCCCAGGCACGGCCGATGGGCATGCGCAGCAAGCGGTTGATGATGAACAGCGCCGCCAAGGCCAGCACCAGCGCCACCAGATAGAGGAAGATCACCTTGCCTACCGGGTTGTACGTCAACCCGAAGTAATCGTAGAAGGTCTGTCCGCCATCTGCGGCAGTGCGATCGAAGCTCAGGCCGAACAAGGTCGGTTTGGGGATGCTGCTGATACCGTTGGGACCGCCGGTGAGATCGGTGAGGTTGCGCAGGAACACCCGAATGATCTCGCCAAAGCCCAAGGTCACGATCGCCAGGTAATCACCACGCAAGCGCAGCACCGGGAAACCGAGCACGAAGCCGAACGCCGCTGCCGCCAGGCCGGCAATCGGCAGGCACACCCAGAAGCTGAAACCGTAGTAATGCGACAGCATGGCGTAGGTGTAGGCACCCACCGCATAGAAGCCGACATACCCCAGATCGAGCAGGCCGGCGAGGCCGACGACAATGTTCAGACCCAGGCCCAGCATCACATAGATGAGCACCAGAGTGGCCAGGTCAACCGCGCCCCGCGAGCCGTAGAACGGCCAGATGAACGCCAGCACGATCAGGCCGATGATGAACCACTTCTGGGTGCTCGGCAGGGTCAGGAAGTTGCTGGCGCTGGGCGGGATCAACGCGCCCTGGCGACGGGATTTCCAGGCAGCGGTCAGGGAACGATCGAACAGCACACGCAAGAACATCAGGACCGAGCACAGGGCGATGATGGTCACCGTAGTGGTGCTGGCGTTTTCGACGATCAGGTTAATGCCATCGATCGACAGCTTGAGGCCGAGCACCGGGTAGGCCACGGCCCACACCAGCAACGCGCTGAACAGCGCGGATTTGAGAGGACGGGTCATACTTTTTCTACCTCCGGACGGCCAAGAATGCCCGTGGGGCGGAACAGCAGCACCAGCACCAACAGACCGAACGACACGACGTCCTTGTACTGATCGCCGAACACATCGGCGCCGAAGGCCTCGGCCACGCCCAGCACCAGGCCGCCGAGCATGGCGCCCGGGATACTGCCGATGCCGCCGAGTACTGCTGCGGTAAAGGCCTTGAGCCCCACCAGGAAGCCGGCATTGGGGTTGATCACGCCATATTGCATGCTCAACAGCACGGCGGCGATCGCCGCCAACGCGGCACCAATGACGAACGTCAGGGCGATGATGTTGTTGGTGTTGATGCCCAGCAGGTTGGCCATCTTGATGTCTTCGGCGCAGGCGCGGCAGGCGCGGCCCAGCCGCGAACGCGAGATGAACAGGGTGAGGCCGAGCATGGCGATGAGGGTGATCGCGAAGACCAGTACCTGCATGTAGGAGATCAGCACTTCCTGTGCCCCGCCGGGGCCGAAGGAGAAGTTGCCGGGCAACAGGTTGGGGATCGATTTGTCCTTGGAATCCTGCGAGAGCAGCACGGTGTTTTGCAGAAAGATCGACATGCCGATGGCGCTGATCAGCGGAATCAGGCGGTTGCTGCCGCGCAGCGGTCGGTAGGCGATGCGTTCGATGCTGTAACCGTAGGCGCTGGTGACCACGATGCTGGCGATGAACGCCACAGTCATCAGCAGCGGCAAGCTGTGGATACCGAACATGGCCAGGCCGGCGATGGCGATGAACGCCACGTACGAGCCGATCATGTATACCTCGCCATGGGCGAAGTTGATCATGCCGATGATGCCGTAGACCATGGTGTAGCCGATGGCGATCAGGGCATAGGTACTCCCGACAGTCAGGCCGTTCACCAACTGTTGGAAGAAGTGATAAAGGTCGGGCATTGCTGTGCTCCTAAATACAAAGCCCACTGCAGGGAGCAGTGGGCTTTGTAGTCAGTCTGTGGATCTTACTTGGTCGGGGCTTCGGTTTTGCTGCCGTCTTTGTGCCACTCGTAGACCACGAACTTGAAGTCTTTCAGGTCGCCCTTGGCGTCGAAGCTGAGGTCGCCGGTCGGAGTCTTGAAGGTCCCGGCGTGGATGGCTGCCGCCACCTTGGCGGTGTCTTCGCTCTTGGCCGCTGCGATACCGTCAGCGATCACTTCCACCGCTGCGTAAGATGGGAACACGAACGGGCCGCTCGGGTCTTCCTTCTTGGCTTTGAAGGCCTCTACCAGTGCCTTGTTGGTAGGGTCCTGATCGAAGGATTTCGGCAGGGTCACCAACAGACCTTCCGACGCGCTTTGGGCGATCTGGGAAATTGAAGCGTTACCGACGCCTTCAGGCCCCATGAACTTGGCCTTCAGGCCCTTTTCCTGGGCCTGGCGCAGGATCAGGCCCAGCTCGGGGTGGTAGCCGCCGTAGTAGACGAAGTCGACGTTGGCTTGCTTGAGCTTGGCGATCAGCGAGGAGAAGTCCTTGTCGCCGGCATTGATGCCTTCGAACACCGCTACTTTCACGCCTTTGCCTTCCAGGGTCGATTTGACCGCGGTGGCGATGCCTTCACCGTATTGCTGCTTGTCGTGGATGACCGCGACGATCTTCGGCTTCACCTGGTCGGCGATGTAATTGCCGGCGGCCGGGCCCTGGGCGCTGTCCAGGCCGATGGTGCGGAACACCATCTTGTAGCCACGGGCGGTGATGTCCGGGCTGGTGGCGGCCGGGGTGACCATGATCACGCCTTCGTCTTCGTAGATATCGGAAGCCGGCTGAGTGGAGCTGGAGCACAAATGGCCGACCACGAACTTGACCCCGTCGTTGACGACCTTGTTGGCGACCGCGACCGCTTGCTTGGGATCGCAGGCGTCATCGTATTCGACCGCTTCGAGCTTCTTGCCGTCTACGCCGCCTTTGGCGTTGAGCTGCTCGATCGCCATTTTAGCGCCGCTGAACTGCATGTCGCCGTATTGCGCGACAGCACCCGTCTTGGGACCGACAATGCCGATCTTGATGGTGTCGGCGGCGAACGAATGACTGGCAACGCCGGCCAATACCATAGCGGCGAACAGCTTGGAAATCTGCTTGTGCATAATGCTCCACTCTCGTGTTTTAGTTTTTATAGTTCTGGCGGCCAGGGCTGCCGAACCGGGTAGGTCTCGGCCCGTATCGAAAGCACTTTGCTCCCTTTACCAAGGCGCTCCGACTCCCCCGACTTTTTCACCGAGGGCAGTGTAGAGCGCCGGTTTACGCCTTGAAAAGCGGCGAATGGCGAGCGCGATACGGGTGTCGCTAAATCGACACAAAGTTACAGAAACACGGCGCCGCTATCGATTTCAGCCCGCCAAAAGCCCTTTGTGCAACAAGGACTTGCCCATGGCTGGCAAGCAATTCGACCCGGCAGGTGAACCGTCCCCGACGGCGTGCACACCTTTGCCGTTTTAAACGCTGTAATCAATGCTGGATTTGCAACCGGGTTTTGCCGAAAGCGCGCCGACGTTATGATTGCGCCTTCGTTTATTCGGTGAGACCCATGACAGAACAACCTAGCACCCTCTATGCCAAGCTACTCGGCGAGACCGCCCCGATCAGCTGGAAAGAACTGCAACCCTTCTTTGCAAGGGGCGCCCTGTTATGGGTCGACCCCGGCCTGGATCTGGTCGCCGTGGCCGAGTCTTTTGCCTTGGATCAAAAGGAGCCGATCGCTGCCTGGTTGGAGGCCGCAAAGGTTGAAAAGGTGTCTGACTCGCGGGCTCTGGAGCTGCATGACGGCGCTCCAGACCTGTGGGCGGTGGTGGTATCGCCCTGGATACTGATCCAAAACAGGGCGTCATGATCTTTAGAGCCCTGTTGTGGTGCGAAAAAAACGTAGGTGTCCGGCTCAGCGGTTGGGCGTCTTGCCTACGATCGACAGGGTCGGCGGCGGCGCGGAGGGTGGGGGTGGACGTTTCTCGACCTGGCCTAGCAGTTCACGCAGCTGCGCCATGGGCACCGGATGCCCGAGCAGGAAGCCCTGTGCAAAGTCGCAGCCATACTGTTTGAGCATTTCGTATTGCTCTTCGGTCTCCACACCCTCGGTAATCACCTGCATGCCCAAGGTGTGGGCCATGGCAATGATCGCCTTGACCACTTGCATGTCGTAAGGCGCGGGCGAGGTGTTCTGGATAAAGCTGCGGTCGATTTTCAGGGTATTGAGCGGCAGGCGCTTAAGGTAGGCCAAGGACGAATACCCGGTGCCGAAGTCATCGATCACCAGCGATACACCCAGTGCCTCGATGCTGCTCAGCACCTTGATGGCGGCATCGATGTTGAGCATCACTGCGTTTTCGGTAACTTCCAGTTCCAGTCGTTGTGGCTTGGCGCCGGTATCGGCCAGGGCCTTGGCGATTTCGTCCACCAGCGACTCGCGCTTGAGGTTGAGCGCCGAACAATTGAGGGCGATGCGCAGCTTGTCGTGACCCAGGCGCTCCAGTTCGCCGAGGTCCAGGCAGGCGCGGTGCAGTACCCAGCCGTCCAGTTCGGCGATCAGGCCGTTGGTCTCGGCAATGCCGATAAAGGCGTCTGGGCTCAGCAGGCCATGCTCGGGATGTCGCCAGCGCACCAGGGCTTCGAGGCGGGTAACCTGGCCGCTGCGCAGGTCGAAAATAGGCTGGTAGAACAGTTCAAGCTCCTGTCCGCCGCGCAAAGCCTCACGCAACTCGGCTTCCAGATGCAAGGCCATGGAAGCCTTGCTGCGCAGGTCCTCGCTGAAAAAGTGCGCGCTGTTGCGCCCGTTTCCCTTGGATTGATAGAGCGCCAGGTCGGCGTTTTTCAGCAACGCTTCGGTGCTGTTGCCGTCATCCGGGAACAGACTGATGCCGATGCTGGTGGTCATCACCATGCGCCTGCCAGCCAGTTCGATGGGGTTTTTCATGGCGGTCATGATGCGCTGGGCCATCATCCGCGCCTCGTCCCGGGTACGCAGGCTCAGCAGCACGCAGAACTCATCGCCGCCAAAGCGCGCGACCACATCATCCTGGCCGCGGGTGGCGTTGCGCAGCAGATTCGCGATTGCCTTGAGCAGCTCGTCACCGGCGTCGTGGCCGAGGCTGTCGTTGATCCGCTTGAAGTGGTCGATATCGAGGAACATCACCGCCAGCATGCCCCCCGTAGCTCGGCGCTCCTGCAGTTTGTCAGCGAACAATTGATCGAAGCCGCGGCGGTTGACCAGGTTGGTCAGGCCGTCGTAGTGGGCCGCCTGCTGCAGTGAGACCTGGGCCTGATCGAGCTGGTTGAGCATGGCGGTGGCGTGGCGCAGGTCCTGTTCCTTGCTTTGCAGCTTTTTGTCGGCGAGGGCGGCGTTGATGCACAGGGCCATGATCAGCAGGGTGATCGCGGCTACGGTGATGCCCAATTGGGTGCCGTTGGAGGTGACGTTGCCATGCATGTGCAGGTCGACCGGCATGGCCATGGTCAGCGCCCACATACCGGTAAAGTGGGTGCTGATGATGCCTGCCGCCATCAACAAGGTCGCGGCGTATTTGCGCAGCTCTGCATAGCGCCCACTGGGATAGCGAAAGCGTCGCGTCAACACCAGTGCGGCGAAGCTCACGGCAATGGCGATCACGATCGACAGCGCGAACAGCCAAGGGTCGTAATAGGTTTGGGCATTGGAGCGCATGGCCGACATGCCGTAGTAGTGCATCGCCACGATGCCCAGGCCAAGGATGACCGCCGCTTGCAGGTATTGGCCGCCGTTGAGCGTCGCGCGCTCGAGACTGCGCAACGTCGCCAGGCTGGCGATCAGCGCAATCAGCAATGAGACAATGGTGATGGGCAGATCGTAATGCACTTCCATCGGCGCCATGAACGCCAGCATGCTGATGAAGTGCATGCCCCAGATGCCACCCGCCAAACAGGCGGCACCGGCCCAGCGCCAACGGCGGCGAGTGCCTGGATGTTCGGCTTGTTGCAGGCGTTCGGCGATATCGAGGGTGGCAAAGCTGCCAGCGCAGGCGACCACGTAGGCCAGTAACACCAGAAAGGGGTCGTGCGTGCAATGCAGGAGCATCTGCCCCTGTTCGGGGAGCGCACCGGTGAAACGCAAACCAAGCCAGTCCATAGCGCGCCTCGTACAGCCTGTACGTTTTTTAAGGCGAGTATACCCAGCACCCTCGCGGTGATGGCGAAGTGGCTTCAACTATTTCGGAATAAGAACGGCTTTCTCAGAAGCACATTACACCCGTGGGGGCGAACTCTGCTCTCGTAGCTTTCAAAGGCTTTAGGAGCAGAGCTTCCCGCAGGTGTTGATGTGCAGCTTAGCCGGCTACCAGCACGCGGATGGCCTCGAGGCGCAGCGCCGCCTTGTCGAGCATGGCCAGGCCTTGCTCGCGCTGGGTGCGCAGGGCTTGCAGCTCACTGTCACGTACGGTCGGGTTGACCGCTTGCAAGGCAGTCAGGCGCGCCAACTCTTCATCGGTTTCTGCCGCCAGGCGGCGCTGGGCCTCGGCCACACGTTCGGCATGCCGTGGGGCGACCTTGGCTTCGCCGGCGTTGATACGCGGGGTCAGCTGGTCGCGCTGGGCCTGGATGAACTTGTTGGCGCTGGCCTTGGGTACGCTCTCGAGTTGGTCGTTGAGGGTCTCGAAAGACACCCGTCCGGCCAGGTCGTTACCGTTGGCATCCAACAGGCAGCGCAATGCCGCCGGTGGCAGGTAGCGGCCCAATTGCAGCGAGCGTGGCGCCACCACTTCACTCACATACAGCAGTTCGAGCAGCACCGTGCCTGGCTTGAGGGCCTTGTTCTTGATCAGCGCGACGGCGGTGTTGCCCATCGAACCAGCCAGTACCAGGTCCATGCCACCCTGCACCATGGGGTGTTCCCAAGTGATGAACTGCATGTCTTCGCGGGACAGCGCCTGATGACGATCGTAGGTGATGGTCACGCCTTCGTCGTCACCCAGCGGGAAGCTGGCGTCGAGCATTTTTTCGCTGGGCTTGAGGATCAGCGCGTTCTCGGAGTGATCTTCGCTGTCGATGCCGAAGGCGTCGAACAGGGTTTCCATATAGATCGGCAGGGCGAACTGATCGTCTTGCTCCTCGATGGCCTCGACCAGTGCCTGGCCTTCGCCGGCGCCACCGGAGTTGAGCTCCAGCAGGCGGTCGCGACCGCCATGCAGCTCGGCCTCCAGGCGTACGCGTTCAGCGAGGGCTTCGTCAACCAGCACTTGCCAGGCCTCGTCGTCACCTTCATCCAGCAGTGGCAGCAGGCGTGGGCCGAACTGGTGCTGCAGGGCGTTGCCGGTCGGGCAGGTATTGAGGAAAGCGTTGAGGGCCTGGTGATACCACTGGAACAGGCGCTCTTGCGGGCTGTTCTGCAGATAGGGCACGTGCAGCTCGATGATGTGCTTCTGGCCGATCCGGTCGAGACGGCCGATGCGCTGTTCGAGGAGATCGGGGTGCGCCGGCAGGTCGAACATCACCAAGTGATGGGCGAACTGGAAGTTGCGACCTTCGGAGCCGATCTCCGAACAGATCAGCACCTGGGCGCCAAACTCCTCGTCGGCAAAGTAGGCCGCAGCGCGGTCGCGCTCCAGAATGCTCATGCCTTCATGGAAGGTGGTGGTCGGAATGCCGGAGCGCACGCGCAGGGCGTCTTCGAGGTCCATGGCGGTTTCGGCATGGGCGCAGATGACCAGGACCTTCACGCGCTTGAGCATCTTCAGAGTATCGATCAGCCACTCGACCCGTGGGTCGAAGCGCCACCAGCGGGTTTCTTCGCTGCTGTCGGCCTGCGCCTGGAAGGCCACCTCCGGATACAGCTCGGCCTTTTCGCCAATCGGCAGTTCGAGGTATTCATCCGGGCAGGTCAACGGATACGGGTGCAGCTTGCGCTCGGGGAAGCCTTGCACGGCGGCGCGGGTGTTGCGGAACAGCACGCGGCCGGTGCCGTGGCGGTCGAGCAATTCGCGGATCAGACGCGCGCTGGCTTCGGCGTCGCCATCGTTGACCGCGGCCAGCAGGGCATCGCCCTCGGCACCCAGGAAGCCCTGGATGGTGCTGTGCGCGCCAGGCGACAGGCGACCTTGTTCGAGCAGTTCCTGCACAGCTTCGGCCACTGGGCGATAGTTTTCGCTCTCGGCGCGGAAGGCAGCCAGGTCGTGGAAACGGTTGGGATCGAGCAGGCGCAGGCGCGCGAAGTGGCTGTCCTGGCCCAGTTGTTCCGGGGTCGCGGTGAGCAGCAGTACGCCAGGGATGACCTCGGCGAGCTGTTCGACCAGCGAATATTGCGGGCTGGCCTTTTCTTCATGCCACACCAGGTGGTGCGCCTCGTCGACCACCAGCAGGTCCCAGCCTGCGGCGAACACGGCATCTTGAGCTTTTTCGTCTTCGGTCAGCCACTCCAGCGAAACCAGCGCCAGTTGCGCGTCTTCGAAGGGGTTGCTGGCGTCGCTCTCGATAAACCGTTCGGCGTCGAACAGGGCAACCTGCAGGTTGAAACGCCTACGCATTTCAACCAGCCATTGATGCTGGAGGTTTTCCGGGACCAGGATCAGTACCCGATTGGCGCGCCCCGACAGCAACTGGCGATGGATCACCAGGCCGGCCTCGATGGTCTTGCCCAGGCCTACTTCGTCGGCCAGCAGTACCCGCGGGGCGATACGGTCGGCCACTTCGCGGGCAATGTGCAATTGGTGGGCGATCGGTTGCGCGCGCACGCCACCCAGGCCCCAGAGCGAGGACTGCAATTGCTTGCTGGTGTGTTCGAGCGTGTTGTAGCGCAGCGAGAACCAAGGCAATGGGTCGATCTGCCCGGCGAACAGGCGGTCACTGGCCAGGCGGAACTGAATGAAGTTGGAGAGCTGGGTTTCCGGCAGCACGCAGGTCTGGTTCTGGCTGTTGAGGCCATGATAGACCAGCAGGCCGTCGACGTCCTCGACCTCGACGACCGTGAGCTTCCAGTTCTCGAAGTGCGTGATGACGTCGCCTGGCGAAAACCGCACTCGGGTGAGCGGGGCGTTGCGCAGGGCGTATTGGCGAGTCTCGCCAGTCGCCGGATAGAGTACGGTCAACAAGCGGCCGTCCTGTGCCAGAACGGTGCCTAGACCTAACTCGGCTTCGCTGTCGCTGATCCAGCGTTGCCCCGGTTGATACTGCTGCGCCATGCTGCCTGACTCCCGCCCTAAAAAGCCGACTATTCTAACGGATAGGGACCCCGAGGGCCAAAGACTCTGGTCAGAAACATGGCAATGAGCTCGGTTATCTTCTGTCGGAGTGGGGCTCTGCCCACGAATGGGGCTGTGCGGTGCCCCGGCTGACGCCTTCGCGAGCGAAGCCCGCGCCTGCAGGAAGCGACCGGCGGTGCAGTGAAAGTGTGATCCAGGTAACGATATTGATACAAGGTGCGACAAATAGACTCAAGTCGCCTCATGCGCTGCCGACAGCCTTGGCGACAGGAGACCTAAACGATGATACCGCCCCATTTACCGATCAGCGCCTTGCCCGTGACGTCGCAACTGGATCCCGTGCGCCAGCCGCCCGCGATCCCTCCGGTGGCGCCGGTTCAGGCCAGTCCGGGGAATCCGACGCTCGAATTTCGTCAGCGCGATCAGGACGAGACCGCGCAGCGCCTGCATGAAGAATTCCAGCGCCAATATCGCGAGCGGCGCGGGGAGGGCGAGGAAGAGGAGCACGCCGAGCCCGAGGAGCCCGAGGCCTATCTGCCGATGCCCGGCTACGAACTCAACCCCGATGACACGGTGCCGGTGGCGCCGCTGATCGACAACGAGCCGCGCCAGGGCCTGTTGATCAATATCGAGGTCTGACGGCGGGGCTGGTCAGCGGCCCGAGCAGCCCGCATTATGAGTGCATCCCGAAATCGAAAACCGATGTGCGATGACCATGAGCGATGATCCGAACCTGATCGACTTTTCTGCCGAACGCGCCAAGCGCGTGCATGACCTCAACGAAAAACGCCTGAAGGAAGTCCGTCAGGCGTTCGAGCAGGCGCTGCCGCTGGGCAAAGGTGCCAAGAAAGCGAAGAAGAAACCAAAGAAGAAATGACCCGTGGTCACCTTGATCCAGGTCAATGTCGCCCCGCTGCCCTGCGGTTATTCTTGCCCCATGCACTCGCAAACAGGCACGCAAGGCATTTGGGGCGACTTCGGTCGCCTTTTTTTTCGTCTGGATTTTAGTGCCGATCAACCCACCTGAATCGCCGGCAGCGTCGCCAAGGTCACGGTCTGCTGCTTGCGCGGCGCGAGGATTTCCGCTTCGCCGTCCACCACCAGCTCATCGCGCTGATTGAAGACGCGAGTAGCGATGCGCACGCGAAATTTCGGCAGTTTTTCGAGAATTTCCAGGCGCACGGTCAGGGTGTCGCCCAGTTTGACTGGCTTCTGGAAAGTCATCTGCTGGCCCAGGTAGATGGTCCCCGGCCCAGGCAGTTCGCAGGCCACTGCCGCGCTGATCAGGGCGCCGCTGAACATGCCGTGGGCGATGCGCTCCTTGAACATGGTGGCGGCGGCGAATTCGGCATCCAGGTGCACGGGGTTGCAGTCACCCGACATGGCGGCGAACAACAGGATGTCACGTTCCTCGACGGTCTTGCTGAAGCTGGCGGTCTGGCCGACTTCAAGCGCTTCGTAGGGCGTGTTGGTGACTTGTGTCATGGAGAAGAATCCTTCGCTGAACGTGAAAAGCCGCGATGCACCGTGCATCAGGTGGACACGGTAGTGGCAGCGGTGACGAAAACTGCTTTGAATGGTTGAGACGTCCGACCAAGCGCAGTGGAGCACATTGGCGATGCCTCTATATTAAATAGATTCACGATGTTAATAGTGAAGCATTGCCTGTGGGACTGTTCGTGCTGACCTGCTAACGTCCTGAACGCTGCGCTGTGCTTGCCCTGCATGGGGTTCGGCAGGTGTCTGCGCGGCCTGAGGACAATAATAATGAATGCCGATTTCTGGAACGACAAACGCCCTGCCGGTGTGGACTCGTCCATCGACTTGACTGCCTATCGCTCCGTGGTCGAGGTCTTCGATCGCTCCTGTGAACGCTTTGCCCAGCGCCCGGCGTTCAGCAATCTGGGTGTAACGCTCGATTACGCCCAGCTCCAGGCTCACGCCCGTGCCTTCGCCGGCTGGTTGCAGCAGCACACCTCGCTGCGCCCCGGTGACCGCATCGCCATTCAGATGCCCAACGTGTTGCAGTACCCCATCGCCGTGTTCGGTGCGCTGCTGGCCGGGCTGGTGGTGGTCAATACCAACCCGCTGTACACCGTGCGCGAGATGCGCCACCAGTTCAAGGATGCCGGGGTGCGCGCGCTGGTCTACCTCAACCTGTTCGGCGACAAGGTCGAGCAGGTGTTGGATGACACGGATATCGAATTTCTCATCGAGGCAAGGATGGGCGACCTGCTGCCGGCGCCCAAAAGCTGGCTGGTCAATCTGCTGGTGGCCAAGGTGAAGAAAATGGTGCCGCTCTATCACCTGCCGCAGGCCGTCAAGTTTCGCCAGGTGCTCCACGCGCAACTACAGGCCGTTGCGGTAGCGGTCGGCCAGGATGACACCGCGGTACTGCAATACACCGGCGGTACCACCGGTCAGGCCAAAGGCGCGATGCTCACCCACGGCAACCTGATTGCCAACATGCTGCAGGTGCAGGCCTGTTTTTCCCAGCGGGGCGAAGGCGGCGAGCGGATGATCGAGCCGGGGCAGGAGGTGATGATCGCGCCGCTGCCGCTGTACCACGTGTATGCCTTCACGGCCAACTGCATGTGCATGATGGCCAGCGGCAATCACAACGTGCTGATCACCAATCCACGGGATATCGGCGGCTTTATCAAGGAACTGAAAAAGTGGCGGTTCACCGGGCTGCTGGGGCTCAACACCTTGTTCGTCGCCTTGATGGATCACCCGCAATTTCGCAGCCTGGATTTCTCCTCGCTGAAGGTCACCAATTCCGGCGGTACGGCGTTGTCCACCGCCACGGCCGAGCGCTGGGAGGCGCTGACCGGTTGCCGTATCGTCGAAGGCTATGGCTTGACCGAGACCTCTCCCGTGGCCTGCGCCAACCCCTATGGCCCCAGCGCGCAATTGGGCTCGGTGGGTATCCCGCTGCCGGGCACTGCCGTCAAGGTCATCGATGACCAGGGCGTCGAGCTGGCGCTGGGCGAGCGCGGCGAGTTGTGCATCCAGGGCCCGCAGGTGATGAAGGGCTATTGGAACAATCCCCAGGCGAGCGCCGACACTCTGGACAGCGACGGCTGGTTGAAGACCGGTGACATCGCCATCATCAGCAGCGACGGCTTCGTGCGCATCGTCGACCGCAAGAAGGACATGATCATCGTCTCGGGCTTCAACGTGTACCCCAACGAAGTCGAAGAGGTGGTGATGGGCCATCCCAATGTCGCCAGCTGCGCCGCCATCGGCGTTGCGGACTCGCGTACCGGCGAGGCGGTCAAGCTGTTCGTGGTGCCGCGCGGGGCGGGCCTCGACCTCGAGGAGTTGAAGCAGTTCTGCAAGGCTAACCTCACCGGCTACAAGGTCCCGCACCAGATCGTCCTGCGCGAGAGCCTGCCGATGACGGCGGTGGGCAAGATCCTGCGTCGGGAGCTGCGGGACAAAGGTTGACCGCTTGCATGCTCGTAATGGGTAGGACCGGGCAGAGCCCTGTCCTACAGTGTGGTGCTTTTACTTTAAATATGACCAGATATTAATATTTGGTTCCGAGTATGACCATTAAGCCCTGCTCGGCCCTCTGGTGGCCGTTTTGCAAAGCTGCTACTCTCGGCCGCGCTTTGGCTCTATCTCGCTGTTGTGGGAGAGGCCGAACGACACTTTTAATAATAGCCGCATCAAATGCGGTGAGTCTTTGCAGTGGCTGGAGGAGCGGGGTTCGATGATCGACAACTTCTGGAAGGACAAATATCCGGTGGGCATCGCCGCCGATATCGATCCGGATCAGTATCCGAATATCCAGGCAGTGTTGCAGCAGTCCTGCCAGCGTTTCGCCGACAAGCCGGCGTTCACCAACCTGGGCAAGACCCTCACCTACGGCGAGCTCTACGAGCTGTCCGGCGCCTTTGCGGCTTACCTGCAACAGCACACCGATCTGCAGCCCGGCGATCGCATCGCCGTGCAGTTGCCCAACGTGTTGCAGTATCCGGTGGCGGTATTCGGCGCTATCCGTGCCGGGCTGATCGTGGTCAACACCAACCCGCTGTACACCGCGCGGGAAATGGAACACCAGTTCAACGATTCCGGCGCCAAGGCGCTGGTGTGCCTGGCCAACATGGCGCATCTGGCACAGAACGTGGTGCCCAAGACCAAGGTCAAGCACATCATCGTCACTGAAGTGGCCGATCTGCTGGCGCCGCTCAAGCGCCTGCTGGTCAACAGCGTCATCAAGTACGTGAAGAAAATGGTGCCGCCGTACCACCTGCCCACCGCCGTGCGTTTCAACGACGTGTTGCGCAAGGGCCATGGCCATGCGGTGCGCGAAGCCAATCCGCAGCATGACGATGTAGCCGTGCTGCAGTACACCGGTGGGACCACCGGTATTGCCAAGGGCGCGATGCTCACCCATCGCAACCTCATCGCCAACATGTTGCAGTGCAAGGCGCTGATGGCCTCCAACCTCAACGAAGGTTGCGAGGTGGTCATCACGCCATTGCCGCTCTACCACATCTACGCGTTCACCTTCCATTGCATGGCCATGATGTTGATCGGTAATCACAACATCCTGATCAGCAACCCGCGGGACCTGCCAGCGATGGTCAAGGAACTGTCGAAATGGAAGTTCAGCGCCTTCATCGGCCTCAATACGCTGTTCGTGGCGCTGTGCAACAACGCTGAATTTCGCGCGCTGAACTTTTCCTCGTTGAAGGTCACCCTGTCCGGCGGGATGGCCTTGCAGCTGGCCGCCGCTGAACGCTGGCGGGAAATCACCGGTTGCCCTATCTGCGAAGGTTACGGCATGACCGAAACCAGCCCGGTGGCGAGCGTCAACCCGATCCAGAAGATTCAGGTGGGCACCATCGGCATTCCGGTACCCTCGACGCTGTGCAAGGTGGTCGACGACAGCGGTCAGGAATTGTCCTTCGGTGAAATCGGCGAGCTGTGTATCAAGGGCCCGCAGGTAATGAAAGGCTACTGGCAGCGCCAGGAGGCAACCGACGAAATCCTCGACAGCGAAGGGTGGCTGAAGACCGGTGATATCGCCTTGATCCAGGAAGATGGCTACATGCGCATCGTCGATCGCAAAAAGGACATGATCCTGGTCTCGGGTTTCAACGTGTATCCCAACGAGCTCGAAGATGTACTGGCTTCGCTGCCAGGCGTGCTGCAGTGCGCGGCCATCGGTATTCCGGACGAAAAATCCGGCGAAGTCATCAAGATCTTCGTGGTGGTGCGCCCAGGCATGACCCTGACCAAGGAGCAGGTCATGGAGCACATGCGCGCCAACGTCACCGGCTACAAGGTGCCCAAGTCCGTGGAGTTCCGCGATGCGCTGCCGACCACCAACGTCGGCAAGATCCTGCGCCGCGAGTTGCGCGACGAAGAGCTGCGCAAGCTGGGGCTGAAGAAGATCGCTTGATCGGATCGTGCGGCGATGCGCAGGGCCTGTTCGCGAGCAAAGCTCGCTCCCACGGTGGTACGGTGTACACCTGTGGGAGCAAGGGCGCGCGTTCGGCGGCGAAGAGGTCGGTACAGCCTGCGCACATTCCCCCACGCCCACGTCACCGGGCATTTCTGCGATAATGCCCGATCACGGTGAAATGCCCTCCTGTAGAAGACTCCGACGTACCTGATGACCCTCCAGACTCCCGCTACCGGCGACCTGCTCAATACCCTCGACCATGCCATGATCGGCGATCGCAACCGCCTGCGACGCCAATTGCTGGAACTGCGCAAAAAGCCCGATGAAGGCAAGCTGGCGCAGTGGGTCGAGAAACTGCAGGCCTCGTGCGCCCGGGTCACGGCGCGGCGCGACAGCGTGCCGACGATTCGCTACGACGACAATCTGCCGATCGCCGCCAAGCGCGACGAGATCAAGAAGCTGCTGTCCGAGCACCAGGTGCTGATCATCGCCGGCGAGACCGGCTCGGGCAAAACCACCCAGTTACCGAAGATCTGCCTGGAACTGGGCCGCGGCCAACATGGCCAGATCGCCCACACCCAGCCTCGACGGATCGCCGCACGCAGCGTCGCCGCACGAGTCGCCGAAGAACTCGCCACCCCGCTGGGGGGGCTGGTGGGCTATCAAGTACGCTTCGAAGACCAGAGCGACAGCAATACCTTGGTCAAGCTGATGACCGATGGCATCCTGCTGGCCGAAACCCAGCACGACCGCTTTCTGGAGCGCTACGACACTATCATCGTCGACGAAGCCCACGAGCGCAGCCTCAACATCGATTTCCTCCTCGGCTTCCTCAAGACCTTGCTGCCACGCCGCCCGGACCTGAAAGTCATCATCACCTCGGCGACCATCGACCTGGAGCGGTTTTCCGAGCACTTCGACAAGGCGCCGATCATCGAGGTGTCCGGCCGCACCTACCCGGTGGACACCTGGTACCGGCCGCTGACCAGCGAGCAGGACGAGGAGGGCAACAGCGTCGAGGAAGACCTCAGCGTCGACCAGGCAATCATCGCCACGCTCGATGAAATCGCCCACTTCGAACGCAGCAACGGCAAAGGCCCGGGCGACGTGCTGGTGTTTCTGCCCGGCGAGCGGGAAATTCGCGATGCGGCCGACATGCTGCGCAAGGCGCAACTCAAGCACACCGAAATCCTGCCGTTGTACGCGCGGTTATCGCCGGCCGAACAGCAGCGCATCTTCCAATCGCATCCAGGTCGACGGGTGGTGCTGGCCACCAACGTCGCCGAAACCTCGCTGACCGTGCCCGGCATCCGCTACGTGATCGACAGCGGCACCGCGCGCATCAGCCGCTACAGTTACCGTGCCAAGGTCCAGCGCTTGCCGATCGAGGCGGTGTCCCAGGCCAGCGCCAACCAGCGCAAGGGTCGTTGCGGGCGGGTCGAGCCGGGCATTTGCGTGCGCCTGTACAGTGAAGAAGACTTCAACGCGCGGCCGGCCTTCACCGATCCCGAGATCCTGCGCACCAACCTGGCGGCCGTGATCCTGCAGATGCTGCACCTGCGCCTCGGCGCCATCGACGCCTTCCCGTTCATCGAGCCGCCGGATGGCAAGGCCATTACCGACGGCTTCAATCTGCTGCAAGAGCTCTCTGCGGTGACCCGCGACAATCAACTGACCCCCATGGGCCGGCAGTTGGCACGTTTGCCGGTGGACCCGCGTCTGGGGCGGATGCTGCTCGAAGCCGCGCAGCAAGGCAGCCTCCAGGAAGTGTTGATTGTCGCCAGTGCGCTGTCGGTGCAGGACCCGCGCGAGCGCCCTCCCGAGCGCCAGCAAGCGGCGGACCAGGCCCACGCACAGTGGAAGGACGCCGATTCGGATTTCGCTGCATTGGTCAATCTGTGGCGCGGCTTTGAAGAGCAGCGTCTGGCCCTGACCGCCAGCCCGCTGCGCAACTGGTGCCGCAAGAATTTCCTCAACTACCTGCGTCTGCGCGAGTGGCGCGATGCCCACCGCCAGCTCGGGCTGATCTGTCGCGACCTGCAGCTGACCGTCAACAAGGACCCGGCCGATCATCCCAGAATGCACAAGGCGATCCTCTCCGGCCTGCTCAGCCAGATCGGCCAGAAAACCGAAGAAGGTGATTACCTTGGCGCTCGCCAACGGCGCTTCTGGATTCATCCGTCGTCAGGTATTGGCCGCAAACGTCCGCAATGGTTGATGGCCGCCGAGTTGATGGAAACCACCAAGTTGTACGCGCGGATGGTGGCCAAGATCGAACCGGACTGGATCGAGCCCCTGGCGCGCCATCTGGTCAAGACCAACCACTTCGAACCGCACTGGGAGAAAAAGCGCGGCCAGGTGGTGGCCTTCGAACAGGTCACGCTGTACGGCCTGATCATCATCGGTCGGCGGCCGGTGCATTTCGGCCCGGTGGATCCGGTCGCCTCGCGCGAACTATTCATCCGCGAAGGGCTGGTGCGTGGCGAGATCCAGTCGCGGGCACGCTGCCTGAGCGCCAACCGCGAATTGCTCGAGCAGCTCGATGCACTGGAAGCCAAGGCGCGCCGCCGCGATATCCTCGCCGACGAGGAGACCCTCTACGCCTACTACGACGCGCGGGTACCGGCGCAGATTCACCAGACGGCCACCTTCGACAGCTGGTACAAGGTCACCAGCCAGAAAGACCCGCACTTGCTGATCATGCGCGCCGAAGACGTGCTGGCACGCGAGGCCAGCGAAGTCACCGCCGCGCAGTACCCCGATACCCTGCGCCTGGGCGACCTGACCCTGGCCCTGAGCTATCATTTCGAGCCCAACCATGCCCGTGATGGCGTGACCCTGACCGTGCCCGCGCCGCTGTTGCCTTCGCTGCCAGGCGAGCGCCTGGAATGGCTGGTGCCAGGCCTGATCGAGGCCAAGTGCATCGCCCTGGTGCGCAACCTGCCCAAGGCGTTGCGCAAGAACTTCGTGCCGGTGCCGGATTTCGTCAAGGCCGCTTTGCAGCGCATGACCTTCGCCGAGGGCTCGCTGCCGCAGGCGCTGGGCCGCGAGTTGCTGCGGATGACGGGCGCGCGGGTCAGCGATGAGGCTTGGGCCGAGTCCGAGCAGCAGGTCGAAAGCCACCTGCGCATGAACCTCGAAGTGCTCGACGGCGCGGGCAAATTCCTCGGCGAAGGGCGCGATCTGGCCGAGCTGACCGCGCGTTTCGCCCAGGCCAGCCAAGCGGCGCTGGCGGTACCGGCGACGGCAAAAAACCAGAAGCCGGTGGAGGCCAAAGTCTTCGCCGCCGTGGCCGAGACCACCCAGCAGAACATCGCCGGGCTGTCGCTGACGGTATATCCGGCGCTGGTAGAAGAAGGCGGTACGGTCAAGGAAGGGCGTTTCTCCACTGCCGCCGAAGCCGAATTCCAGCATCGTCGCGCGCTGCAACGCCTGCTGTTGCAGCAGCTGGCGGAACCGGCGAAGTTCCTGCGCGGCAAGCTGCCGGGGCTGACCGAGCTAGGCCTGATGTATCGCGACTTGGGGCGCATCGACGCGCTGGTGGAGGACATCCTGCTGGCTAGCCTCGACAGTTGCGTGCTCGAGGGCGAGCCCATCCTGCCCCGCGACGGTGCCGGGCTGCTGTCGCTGGCCGAGCGCAAGCGCGGTGCCTGGGCCGAGCATGCCGAACGCCTGGCACGCTTGAGCCTGGAGATTCTCAAGCTGTGGCACGGGCTGCAAAAACGCTTCAAGGGCAAGATCGATCTGGCCCAGGCCGTGGCCTTGAACGATATCAAGCAGCAGTTGGGCAACCTGGTCTATCCGGGGTTCGTGCGTGAAACGCCTGGGCTGTGGCTCAAGGAGCTGCCACGGTTCCTCAAGGCCATCGAACTACGCCTCGAAAAACTGCCGGCCCAGGTGCAGAAGGATCGGGTCTGGAGTGGCGAGCTGTCCGGTTATTGGGCGCAATACGCCACACGCCTGGACAAGCACCGCCAGGAGGGCAAGCGTGATCCGCAGTTGGAGCTGTTTCGCTGGTGGCTGGAGGAGTACCGGGTGTCGCTCTTCGGCCAGCAGCTGGGCACCAAGGTGCCGGTATCGGACAAGCGTCTGAGCAAGCAGTGGAGCCAAGTGGAAGCCTGACCCCCCTGCAGGCAAGCGGGGGCGCCAGGGTTCAGGCAAACAGGCGAGTCGCGTAGGGCATGGCCGCGCGGTCGGTGTAGCCGACGGCGAGGAGCTTGCCGTCGGGTTGGGCAATCACGCTGGCGCCAATGGCGTCGAGAGTATCCAGACGGGCAACGCCCGCGACACCGAACTCGGGGTCGACGCTGCCATCCGCCATGAGGCGGGTGACCATGGCGCGCAGATAGCCCGATTGCATGTCCAGATAATCACCAATGAAAAACAGACGCCCTCTCGCGTCGATTCCCGCGTAAGTCAGGGCGGAGTAAGCGAGCCCGGGGATGTAGGCACCGTTGTCGCCAAAGTCGTCATCTTGCACGCCGCTGGCGCTGAAGCGCACAACGATGGCCCGCATACTGCTGCCGACACCGACGCCGAACAGTTCGCCTTGATCATCAACGACCAGATCGTTGATACGGAAGGCCTGACGGGTCAGGGCGAAGCCGTTGTCAGTGCCAAAGCCTGGATCCTTTATGCCGGCGTAGTCGACGCGGACGGCCAGCGCGGGATTGCTGCCTCCGGCCGCGCCGCCGGCCACATAGATCCAGTTTTCCTGCACGGCGATGGAGCGCAGCAACACGCTGTAGTCGTCCGATTGCAGCGCCGCCACACCTTGGTCGGCAAACGCTGCGTCCAGCCGACCTTCGGCGGTGATACAGAAGATCAGGCCGGCCAACCGAGGAGAATCGCCGATCCTTCCGGTAGCCACCACGTACAGCTTGCCGTGGGCCACACGCATGTCGAAGTTGACCTGATTGAAATCCTGCATCTGCCTGGACGGCGCCGCAAAGCGGGTATTGATGGCCAGGCCGGTAGTGCTGCACAGGGCCAGATTGGTTTCGAAGCGGATAGGGCCCATTGCGCATCGTGCCGTTGCCAGCACCTCGGCCAACACCAACTGACCGGTGCCATTGAATCGGGTCACACGCTGGCCCTGTAGGTCATAGCATGCGATGGCGGGGGAATATTGGCCTGGTAGATATTCGGTCATGCCGCCGATCATGATGGTCTGGTCAAGGATCGCGACACGGCGGCCTGGGGTGATGCCGTCGCCGACGTTGGAGCCGTAGCAGTCGCGAACGATACCTGCCGAGCCGAATGCCGGGTCGGCGATACCTTGATCGTCGATGACCGCCAAGGCGTACTCGCGCCCTTTGCTGAGAGCCAGGCAGGTGCGCGAGTGTTGCTGCCAATGGGTGACACCGTGCAATTGGAAACCATCCAGGCTCGCTAATACAGAGGCAGGATTGAAGCTGGCATCCGGGGTGCCGGGCAGGGCGTGCGGGTGGGTGTGATCGTGCATCAGGGGCATCCTTAATAGGTTCTAGGGTTCCATACCGGTGTGTGCCGGGCGGATGACTATTAAGTGCTCCGGGAGCCGTGCTTCCTATGGGGAAGTGATTCCCTGTTGACAGCCCTGGCGGCGCTCAAGGGGGCGCCGGATAGGCCGTCAATCGGGGCGGCGCTCAGTATTTTCTGGGGGAACAGCGTTGAGCGACGACCGACTCGGGCGGCGAACTTTGAAATTTACGGTAATAACATCCTGCTTTATGGACGACATCTACCGCTTTCAGGCGGGTGTAGTTTTGTAGGGCGGTTTTGCACAGGCGCGCGCATCGAAAGCGGATATGGCACACTTGGCAACTAATAACGAACAACATTGGCGTCATTCATAGAGGAACGATCGTGCATAACGTCGTCATCAGCGGTACCGGGCTCTACACCCCGGCCGACAGCATCTCCAACGAAGAACTCGTGGAGTCCTTCAACGCCTATGTGCACCAGTTCAACAGCGACAACGCCGCCGCCATCGAGCGCGGCGAGGTCGTCGCCCTCGGCGAATCCAGTGCACCGTTCATCGAGAAGGCCTCGGGTATCAAGAGCCGCTTCGTCATGGACAAGGCCGGCATCCTCGATCCCCAGCGGATGAAGCCGCGGTTGCGTGAACGCAGCAACGATGAGCCGTCGATTCTGTGTGAAATGGCCACCGCCGCCGCCGAGCAGGCCTTGCAGCGTGCCGGCAAGACCGCCGCCGATATCGATGCGGTGATCGTCGCCTGTTCAAACCTGCAGCGCCCCTATCCAGCGGTTGCCATCGAAGTCCAGCAGGCGCTGGGTATTCAGGGTTTCGGCTTCGACATGAACGTCGCTTGCTCCTCCGCCACCTTCGGCATCCAGACCGCCGCCAACAGCGTGCAGCTGGGCCAGGCGCGGGCGGTGCTGGTGGTTGATCCGGAGATCTGCACCGGGCACCTGAACTTCCGCGACCGCGATAGCCATTTCATCTTTGGCGACGCAGCGACCGCCGTGGTGGTCGAGCGCGCTGATCTGGCGACCTCGGCGCATCAGTTCGATATCGTCAGCACCAAGCTGTTGACTCAGTTCTCCAACAACATTCGCAACAATTTCGGCTTCCTCAACCGCACAGCAGAAGAGGGCATTGATGCCATCGACAAGCTGTTCGTGCAGGAAGGCCGCAAGGTGTTTCGCGAAGTCTGCCCGATGGTCGCCGAGCTCATTGCTCAGCACCTGGCCGAGAACGACATCGAGGTCAGCGCGGTGCGGCGCTTCTGGCTGCACCAGGCCAACCTCAGCATGAATCATCTGATCGTCAAGAAGCTGCTGGGGCGAGATGCCACGCTGGACGAGGCACCGGTGATTCTCGATACCTACGCCAATACCAGCTCGGCGGGTTCGGTGATTGCCTTGCACACGTATCAGGATGACTTGCAGGCTGGGGCGTTGGGCGTGCTGAGTTCTTTCGGGGCGGGGTATTCGATCGGTAGCGTGATCTTGCGCAAGCGTTGAAGCGGCTGGCCTCATTGCGAGCAAGCTTTGCTCCCACGCACTGGAACGGTGTGAACGGTGGGAGCAAGGCTTGCCCGCGAGGAGGCCGGCAAGCCTGTCGAGATGAACCTTAGAACTTGGCTTCCAGGTCCAGCTGCAGGGTGTTGACGTCGTCGTCGCGCTGCAGGTTCGCGGCACCGTTGGACTGGGTATTGGTCTTGGCCATGAAGTAAGTCACGCCCAAGCCGAAGTTCTTGTCGATGTCGTAGCCCAGTTTGATCTTGCTGCCGTGGGCGCCGGTGTAGCCGTTGCCGAAGTCGGAGTCGGTGAACGCGCCCACCACTGCGTTGTTTTCTACGCGGCGGTAGTTGTAGTCCAGCGAGAAGTCACCCAGCTTGGTTTTGACACCCACCAGGTAAGCTTTGTCGTCGCTGTCGACTGCTTGGCTGTTCTTCACGTATTGGCCATAGATCGCCAGTGGAATCGGCAGGTTCTTGATGTCGAGTTGACCAAAGCCTTCCCACAGACGGAAGTCTTCGTTGGCCACCGAGTTGCCGTTACGCGACAGCGCAGTATTGGCCGCGACGGTGCCGTTGTTGTCTTCGTTGTTGTAGGTATAGAGGCTGCCACCTACGGTCACGCCGACGGCATTGCCCAGGTTGAACTTGCCACCCAACTGACCGGCGTACAGGCTCAGGTCGTGGTTGTATTGATAGCCTTCGCCGTCAACGTTGTCGGTCAGGGTGTAGTAGCCCAGGCTGCCGAACAGCGATGCGTCTTTGCTCAGCGGCAGTTTGTAAGTGGCGGCGACGCCTTCAGGGTTGATGTCGCTATCCCAGATCACGTCGCCCATGCTCACCCACGGCTGGTTCATCTTGCCGCCGATCAGATGCAGGTTGGGCACGGCAGTCGGGTGCCAGTCGAGATAGCCCAGGTCCAGCCACAGGGATTTCTTCGAGAAGTTGCCGTTCAGGTCCTGGTTGGTCGAGCGGGTGTCGTTGCTGCCACCGGTGGCGACGCGGATACCAGCGTCGACCTGCGGGTTGATCTCGCTGTACACACCCAGGCGGGCGCGGATGCGCTGGCGGTCGGCGATGCGATCACCGTCGGAGCTGGAGGAGCCGTGATCCTGGTCGATGTTTTCCTGGCGCACGCGCACGTCACCGTGAATCTGGGTCTTGGCGGCCCAGGCAACTTTCTGATCAAAAGCCGAAAGTTCGGTCTTTTTCTGCGCGGCATCGGCGGCGGCTTGCTGTTGGTCCTTGGCCAGTTCGCCTTGCAGCTCGCTATATTGGGCGGGTGTGATCGAGCCGTTGGCCTTGAGCATTTCCAGCAGTTTGGCGTCGACAGCGGCATTGGCAGAAGCGCTGGCGGCGAGAATCAGACCGCCGCACAAACCTGCCGCAGTACGTTTAGATACGAAACCCATGTGTGAACTCCCCAACTCTAATACGGCGAAAAGCGCCTGAATGCACGCCGAGCGCAAGGCTCGGTCGCGTGGGGGTTTAGCACCCCCGGTTCTAAAAACAGGCGCCAGTATTGCGAGGGCTTATGACAGATAGATGGCGGTTTGATAGCAGAAAGATGAATCGGTTTAGCCCTCGAGAACACCGAACTAGAGCGGTTGCGTTGGTTTGTCGCAGGGTATTGAAAGTCGACGAAGTCAGGGAAACCGTGGCTTTCACGGATTTTTCACATGTGTGGGGAGGGGGCCCTCATGTCGTTTTCAGAAGCGTCTCGACGACAATTCGAGTTCCGTTGTCATAAATAATTAATTTACATAAATCTCCATAGCGTTTTCTTAATCCAGTTTCATTGGTGGCTGTACCCTGTGCTCGTCTTAATGCCGCTACACGATTTTCGTGCAGGGGAGTGACATAAAATGAGAATCTTTAATACGCTTCAATTGAGCGCCATGACCGCTGCCGTCGTGATGGCATTGCCAACCTTGGTGCACGCCAGTGATCAATCCGACACCAAAGGCTTTGTCGATGGCAGCAGTTTGAATCTGCTGAACCGCAACGTGTTCTGGAACCAGACCGGGGGCGGCGGTCATACTCGTGACTGGAGCCAGGCGCTGATGGCCACCTTCAGCTCGGGCTTCACCCAAGGCACCGTCGGCGTGGGCGTTGACGCTTTCGCTGACCTGGCATTGCGTATCGATGGCAGTACTGACCGTGCGGGCGGTCCGACCATTCCCACCGATAACGACGGTGATCCGAAGCACGGCATCGCCAAGGGCGGCGGCGACGTCAAGTTCCAGGTGTCCAACACCCAGTTGAAAGTGGGGGATCTGCAACCCAATGCGCCGGTCTTTGCCACCGCTGACAACTATCTGATGCCGCAAACCGCGTCGGGCTTCTTGATCACCAGCCACGAGTGGGCGGGGCTGAACCTGGAAGCCGGTCACTTCACGTCGGGCACGGGCACCACCACTGCTGCGCATAGCGGCAACATCATGGCCAGCTATGCCAAGGTCGATACTCCTTCGGCGAGCTATGCTGGCGCCAAGTACCAGTTCAGCAAGGAGTTCACCGCTTCGCTGTACGGGGCTCACCTGGAAGACGTGTGGAACCAGTACTACCTGAACCTGAACCTGGTTCATCCGTTCTCGGATAACCAGGCGTTGGCGGTGGATTTCAACCTGTACCGCACCCTCGATGACGGCGATGCCAAGGCCGGTACCATCAACACCACCGCGACGTCGCTGTCGGCGGCCTACACTTTGGGCGCGCACACCTTCACGCTGGCCGGGCAGAAGATCAACGGTGACGAGCCGTTCGATTACGTCGGCTTCGGTGACAACGACGCTGCCGGCCGCTACGGCAACTCGATCAGCCTGGCGGACTCGGTGCAGTACTCCGACTTCAACGGCCCGAACGAGCGCTCGTTCCAATTGCGTTATGACCTCGACATGACCAGTTACGGCGTGCCAGGGCTAGGCTTCATGGCGCGTCATATCCGCGGTTATGGCATCGATGGCACCCACGTCGACAGCTCTTCGGCGTACGTCAATTTCTATGGCGCGGATGACAGCGAACACGAAACCGATGCCGAGGTGAAATACGCGGTGCAATCGGGCCCTGCGAAGAACCTGACCTTCCACCTGCGCGAAGCCTGGCACGATGGAGATGCGTCCACCGGTGGCAAGTTGATTCAAACTCGCTTGATTACCGAATACCCGCTGAATATTTTCTGATTCTATACAATTGATATCAAGTGGCTCACCGGCATGTCATAAACGTTATATATAAAGTTTCAGTGAAGGATGTTTAAAGGTTGCCGGTGATGGTGGCTGTTAATATCCAGTCTTGATTGCTCCTACAATCAACTTGGCCGGCAGGGCGCCCACTCTGTCGGCCTTTTTTATGGGCGCCGATTGTCCACCTGCGGATGAAAATCCTTGTACCGCCTTGCGAGGCGGGGCCTATGTGCTGATACTCGACCTATTCTTGCGTCGAGGTGGGTCATGTCCGTTCGTATAATTTCCAGCCTCGCTGATGTTCTCCCTGACCAGTGGGATAGATTGCTGGACGCACCTCAGCCGTTCTTGCGCCACGGATTTCTCTCGGCACTCGAGGACAGCGGCAGCCTCGGGCCCCAATCGGGCTGGCGCGCCGAGCATCGGCTGCTGGAACAGGACGGACAGTTGGTGGCGGCGCTCCCGGCTTATCGAAAATGGCATTCCTATGGCGAGTACGTCTTTGACCACGGTTGGGCCGACGCATGCCGGCGCGCTGGCATCGCTTACTACCCCAAGCTGCTCTGCGCCGTGCCGTTCAGTCCGGTAACCGGGCCGCGCCTTTTGGCCCGCAATCCAGGTGATGGTCTGGCGTTGTTGCGCGAGCTACCGGGCTATCTGCAGGCAGAGGGGCTGTCCAGCGCCCATTTGAATTTCACCGAGCCTGCGCTCGACGAGCATATGCGTGGTCAAGTGGGTTGGCTTGAGCGGTTGGGGTGCCAATATCACTGGCATAACCGCGGTTATCGGGATTTCCAGGATTTTCTCGACACCCTCAGCTCGCGTAAACGCAAGCAGATGCGCAAGGAGCGTGAACAAGTGGCCGCCCAGGGCATGGTGTTCGATTGGCGTGAAGGCCACGAGCTGAACGAACGAGACTGGGATTTCGTCTATCTGTGTTACGCCAATACCTACGCGGTACGCGGGCAGTCGCCGTATCTGACACGTGAGTTCTTCAGCCTGCTGGCCGAGCGCATGCCCGAAATGATTCGCGTGGTGTTCGCCTTGCAAGGCTCGCGTCCGGTCGCCATGGCGTTCAGCCTGGTCGGTGGCGATAGCTTGTATGGCCGTTACTGGGGCTGCCTTGCCGAGTTCGACCGGTTGCACTTCGAGACGTGTTTCTATCAGGGCATGGATTACGCGATCGCCAAGGGGATCAAGCGCTTTGACGCTGGCGCTCAGGGCGAGCACAAGCTGATTCGCGGCTTCGAACCGACCATCACGCGGTCGTGGCACTACCTGACGCATCCTGGGCTGGAGGCTGCGGTGCGAGAGTTTCTGGAACAGGAGCGGGTGGGGGTAGTGGCCTATGCCGAGGAGGCGCGGGCGGCGTTGCCTTATCGGCAGGGGTGAGTGATGAATCTTTATGGCTGATGGCCTCTAGCGGGCAGAGGCCATCAGCAGCGATCAATCAATCCCGACAAACCCTCCCGTCTGGTGATGCCACAGCCGCGCATACAGCCCTTGTTGGGCCAGCAGCTCGGCATGACTGCCGACCTCGACGATACGCCCATGCTGCAGCACCACCAGGCGATCCATCTTGGCAATGGTCGACAGTCGGTGCGCGATGGCGATCACGGTCTTGCCCTTCATCAGCGTCTCGAGGCTCTCCTGGATCGCTGCCTCAACTTCCGAGTCCAGTGCTGACGTGGCTTCGTCCATGATCAGGATCGGTGCGTTCTTGAGCAATACCCGCGCAATCGCGATGCGCTGACGCTGACCACCGGAAATCTTCACCCCGCGTTCGCCCACATGCGCTTCGAAACCGGTTCGTCCCTCGGAGTCGGACAGCAGCGGGATGAACTCTTCGGCGCGCGCCTTGCGTACCGCATCCCAGACCTGTTCCTCCGTGGCATTCGGCTTGCCGTAGCGCAGGTTCTCGAGGATCGAGCGGTGCAACAGCGAAGTGTCCTGAGTGATCAGGCCGATCTGTGCTCGCAGGCTCTCCTGAGTGACGCTGGCGATGTCCTGGCCGTCGATCACGATGCGCCCGGCAGGCAGGTCATAGAGACGCAGCAGCAGGTTGACCAAGGTCGACTTGCCGGCGCCGGAGGGACCGATCAGGCCGATTTTTTCGCCGGGGCGAATATCCAGGGTCAGGCCATCGATGATGTTAGGGCCTTTACCGTAGCTGAAGTCGACGCTTTCGAAGCGCACATTGCCACGGCTGACGTTGAGCGCCGGAGCGCCTTTGGGATCGGTCACCGTTACAGGCTGGGCGATTGTCTGCAGGCCGTCCTGCACCATGCCGATGTTCTCGAAGATGCCATTGACCACCCACATGATCCAGCCAGACATGTTGACGATACGAATTACCAGGCCTGTGGCCAGCGCGATGGCGCCCACCGAAATCAGCGATTGCGTCCACAGCCACAGCGCCAGCCCGGTGGTGCCGACGATCAGCAGACCGTTGATGGCGGTGATGGCGAAATCCATGCTGGTAATGACCCGGCTGGCCATCTGGGTTTTTTCGGTCTGCTCGGTCAATGCTTCACGAGCGTATTGCTGCTCCATGCTGGTGTGGGCGAACAGCTTGAGGGTGGCGATGTTGGAATAGCCATCGACGATGCGCCCCATCAGCTTGGAACGGGCATCGGAAGAGATCACCGAGCGTTCCTTGACCCGTGGCACGAAGTAATACAGCGACAGGATGTACAGCCCGATCCAGCAGATCAGCGGGATCATCAGGCGCCAGTCCGCCTCGGCGAACAGCACCAAGGCACTGATGGAATAGATCAGCACGTGCCACAGGGCATCGACGGCAGCCACGGCCGAGTCGCGCAGCGAGTTGCCGGTCTGCATGATGCGTTGGGCGATGCGCCCGGCGAAGTCGCTATGAAAGAAGTTCATGCTCTGCTTGAGCACGTAGTTGTGATTTTGCCAGCGGATCATGCTGGTCATGCCAGGGCTGATGGTCTGGTGCACCAGCAGGTCGTGCAAGCCGATGAAGATCGGCCGCAGCACCAAGGTGACCACCACCATCCAGATCAGCTCGAGGGCGTTGTCCTGGAAGAAGTGCACGTTGGGTGTGCCCTGCGCCATGTCGATGATGCGGCTGAGGTAGCGGAACAGCGCGACTTCGATCAGCGCGCCGATCAGCCCGACTACCAACAGCACGGCGAAGGTCGGCCAGACCTGACGCAAGTAGTAGATATAGAACGCCAGGACCTTGCTGGGCGGCGACTCGGTTGGAGCTTCGCGGAAGATATCGATCCATTGCTCGAAGCGGCGGTAGATCATGGGGGCGGGCTCTCCTGTGCGGTTGGGGCAGTCCTGGCGGGCTAGAGCTAGACGTCAGTCGATGCGCTTGGCCGAAAGGATCAATACGGGGTCGACGGGCACGTTCTGCATGCCGCTTTTGGTCGTGGTGTTGCTGTTGGCGATGATGTCGACGACATCCATGCCCTTGACCACCTTGCCGAACACCGCGTAGCCAGCGTTACCTGGGGCGTAGTTGAGCGAGTCGTTGTCGCGGTGGTTGATGTAGAACTGGCTGGTGGCGGAGTCGGGATCCGAGGTACGGGCCATGGCGATGGTGCCACGCGCATTCTCGAGGCCGTTGTTGGCTTCGTTCTTGATTGGCGGGTTGGTGTCCTTTTCCTGCATCTGCTGAGTGAAACCGCCACCCTGAATCATGAAATTGGGGATCACGCGGTGGAAAATGGTGTTGGTGTAGAAACCCTTGTCGACATACGCGAGGAAGTTCTTGGTGCTGATGGGCGCTTTGTCGCCATCCAGCTCCAGCTCGATGTCGCCGTTGCTGGTGTGCAGCAATACGTGGGGCTTGTTGCCGCTGGCCGGTTGCGCGGCCATCAGGTTGGCGGCGAAGAGCAGGGTGGAGGCGGCGATCAGGATTTTCTTGAACATGGACTCATTGATCCTTGAGGGTGTTGTCTGCGGTGGCGATGAAGCGCAGCAGGGTTTGGTTGAAGCGTTCTGGTTGATCCAGCGGTGTAGCGTGACGCGAATCTTCGATGACCGCCAGATGCGCGTCCGGAATGAGTGTGACGTAATGTTCTTTTACCGCCACCGGGGTGTAATCGTGGTCAGCGCTGATCACAAGGGTAGGACAGTCAATGGCGCCGAGACGTTCCTGCACACCCCAGCCAACGATGGCGTTGAAGCTGGCGAGATAAGCGCGTTTGTCGTTGCCGGCCCAGCGCTCGGCGACTTTGGCGCGCAGTGCGCCCTGGTCGGGTTTGGGAAAAAGATTCTTGCCCAAGGCGATGCCGATGGTGCGCATGCTGGCCACCCGCATGAGGCCCCAGCGCTTGAACCACTGCCAGTAATCGCTCGGGGAATGCAGCTTGACCTGTGGGCCACTGTTGACGATGCACAGGCTCTTGAGCCACTGCGGATGATCCACCGCCAGTTGGAAACCGATCATGCCGCCCATCGACAGGCCGACCAGATGTACCGGCCCGCAACCCAGGTGTTCGAGCAGCGCGATGACATCGGCGCTGAAGCCTTCGATGCTGTAGCGCTCGCGGGGCTTGGCAGATTGGCCATGGCCGCGCAGGTCGAGCACGATGACTTTATAGTGAGCCGCCAACGCCTCGGTCTGGTATTCCCAGTCCAGCCCGCTGGAGCCCAGGCCATGCAACAGCAGCACAGGGCTGCCATGGCCGGTGACTTCATAGTGCAGGGCGCAGCCTTGGTGGTCGAAGCGAGCCATGGAGCTTCCTTGTCAGACGGTCAGCGCAGTGGCTTGCAGGGTGCTCAGCGGGGTGGTATCGAAAGTGCGCAACAACTCGATGAGGATCTGCGTCGCCGGGCCGAGAGGTTTATCCTTGTTCGAGTATAGGTAGAACAGCGGATGGCGCGAGCCGCCCTGATCCAAAGGCAGTGGCTTGAGCACGCCCTCGCGCAGTTCGCGGCTGATCATGTGCCGAGGCAACCAGGCGAAACCCAGCCCGCTGCCGACGAACGTGGCGGCGGTACCGAGGCTGCCGACGGTCCAGCGCTGTTCGGCGCCGAGCCAGCCGACATCACGTGGTTGCTGGCGGCCGGAATCGCGGATCACCACCTGGAGCTGGCTTTCGAGGTCCTGAAAGTTCAGTGTGCGGTTCATCTTGTGCAGCGCGTGGTCAGGGTGGGCGACGGCGACGAACTCCACTGCGTTCATTTCCGTGCCGAGGTAACCGGGGATGTTGTAGCCGCTGATGGCCAGGTCGGCGATGCCTTCGTGCAGCACCTCCTCGACCCCTGACAGCACTTCTTCACGCAAGCGCACGCGGCAGCCACGGCTTTGCGGCATGAAGGCCGTCAGCGCATGTACCAGCCGCGCACTGGGGTAAGCGGCGTCGACCACCAGTCGGACTTCCGCCTCCCAGCCCTGTTCCATATGCAGCGCCAGGTCTTCCAGCTGGCTGGCCTGTTTGACCAACTGCCGGGAGCGGCGCAGCAATACACCACCCGCTTCCGTGAGTACCGCCTTGCGGCCATCGATACGCAACAACGGTACGCCCAGTTGCTCCTGCATGCGCCCGACGGTGTAGCTCACGGACGATTGCGAACGGTGCAAGGCTTCGGCGGCCTGGGCGAATCCGCCGTGATCGACCACTGCCTGAAGCGTGCGCCATTGGTCGAGGGTTACGCGTGGCGCTTTCATGACCGGCTCTCAAGGTAATTACACATCTGGCTAATAAAACAATTAAATCGATGGATTACGAGCCTTTTTTCAAATGTTTCATCGAAGGTTAATAGGCGAAGCGATCAACCAAGCACAACAATTGCCTCACGCCGAGCGAGCCGCTATGGTCGCCGGCTCACTGCACGAGGCCGTCATGCCCTACCTTCTGATCGTTACTCTTATCCAGGCATTTTCCTTCAGTCTGATCGGCGTCTACCTTGCTGGCCACGTCGACAGCTACCTGGCTGTGGTCTTGCGAATCCTCTTCGCCGGCCTGGTGTTCATCCCGCTGACCCATTGGCGTCAGGTCGAGCCACGGTTCATGCGCTCGATGCTGCTGATCGGCGCTTTGCAGTTTGGCGTCACCTACGTGTGCCTGTACCTGAGCTTTCGCGTGCTGACTGTGCCCGAGGTGCTGCTCTTCACCATCCTCACGCCGGTGCACGTGACCTTGATCGAAGACGCGCTTAATCGGCGCTTCAATCCCTGGGGATTGGTGGCGGCGCTGGTGGCGGTGATGGGTGCTGCGGTGATTCGCTTCGACAGCATCGGTGCGGACTTCTTCATGGGCTTTTTGCTGTTGCAACTGGCCAACTTCACCTATGCGGCGGGGCAGGTGATGTACAAGCACCTGATTGCGCGCTACCCCAGTGATCTGCCGCATTACCGGCGATTCGGCTATTTCTATGTCGGGGCATTGCTGGTGGCGTTGCCGGCCTGGCTGGCGTTCGGCAACTTGCACCACTGGCCAGAGGCGCCGCTGCAGTGGGGCGTGCTCATGTTCCTCGGGCTGGTGTCCACGGCGCTGGGCATGTACTGGTGGAACAAGGGCGCGTGTCAGGTGAGCGGTGGGACCTTGGCGGTGATGAACAACCTGCATGTACCGGTGGGGCTGTTGCTGAATCTGCTGATATGGAATCAGAGCGAGCCGCTGGGGCGACTGGCGTTGGGTGGGGGGGTGATTATGGCGTCGTTGTGGATCAGTCGGCGTGGGCGACGGGCTTGCCACTCGCCTGCCTTGCGCCACGCTGATTCGGGTCTTGAGCGATAAGTGCTCCATCTCCAAGGATCCGTCACTTTCAAGCCAGCAGCCTCTTAGGGCGCCGTAGCCCTGGACGCAATTGCATACCCGCGCGCAGCGGCAATAACTGCGATATACCCATTCAGTGGCGTACCTGCGCTGCGGTCATTCCTGCATCGGAGATGGGATGGAGGGCGCATCCGCGGATGGCAGGCGTATACCGCCCCCCAGTAAGCCTGCCCGCATATCCGCGCCACTCGGCTGCTGAAACACCCCCAGCCCGAACTCCGGCAATACCGCCAGCAGGTAATCGAAGATATCCCCCTGAATCCGCTCGTACTCCACCCAGACCGTCGTGCGGGTAAAGCAGTAAATCTCCAACGGCACCCCCTCGGCGCCGGTTTCCATCTGCCGGACCATGCAGGTCATGTTCGGTTGGATGTCCGGATGGCTTTTCAGGTAGGCGAGGGCATAAGCCCTGAAGGTGCCGAGGTTGGTCATGGTCCTGCGGTTGGCCGCGACGCTGGCGACATTGCCCTGGGCTTCGTTCCAGCTCTGCAGTTCGGCTTGCTTGCGGCCCATGTAGTCCGTCAGCAGATGCACCTGGGTCAGCCGCTCGATCTCGTCCTGGCGCAGAAAGCGCACGCCACTTGAATCGATGAACAGGCTGCGCTTGATGCGCCGGCCACCGGCCTGCTGCATGCCGCGCCAGTTCTTGAACGACTCGGACATCAAGCGCCAGGTAGGAATGCTGACAATGGTCTTGTCGAAATTCTGCACCTTCACGGTATGCAGGGTGATATCCACCACATCGCCATCAGCCCCCACCTGGGGCACCTCGATCCAGTCGCCGACCCGCAGCATGTCGTTGCTGGTCAGCTGCACGCCGGCCACGAACGACAGCAGCGTGTCCTTGTAGACCAGCAGGATGACGGCCGACATGGCGCCCAGCCCGGACAGCAGCAACAGCGGCGAGCGGTCGATCAGGGTGGCGACGATAATGATGGCGCCGAAGATGTAGAGGATCATCTTGGCCAGTTGCACATAGCCCTTGATGGAGCGGGTGCGGGCATGTTCGGTGCGCGCGTAGATGTCCAGCAAGGCGTTGAGCAGGGCGCCCACGGCAAGCATCTGGAACAGGATGGTGAAGGCCAGGGCGCCGTTGCCGAGGAAGTGGCGGGCGACTTCGGTCAATTCCGGCACCAGATTGAGCCCGAATTGCACGACTAGCGAGGGGACCGTCTGGGCCAGGCGGTGGAAGACCTTGTTGTGCAAAAAATCGCTGAGCCAATGCAGCGCCGGTTGGCGGCTGAGCAGCTTGATGCCGTGGATGATCACATACCGCGCGACCCGGCCGAGCGCCAAGGCCACACCGAACAGCAGGATGAGGCCCAGAGTGGCGTGCAGCCAAGGATGTTGATCAAGCGCGCCCCAGAGATGCTGGGCGCGCAGCCAGAGTGATTGAAAATCCATGTTGGTGGCAGGCCGTCGCTCGATAGGGCGGCTATTAAAGCGCAGACCTTGTTGTCGATGCCATGCGCCGAGGCCTCAAAGAGTGTGACTGTATGTTTGAGAGCCGAAGTCATGCTGTGGTCCTGCGCAGCATTCTCCGGCGTCTTCGCGAGCAAGCTTTGCTCCCACAGGTGTACGCCGATGCAACTGTTTGCAGAGTGGGAGCAAGGCTTGCCCGCGAAGAGGCCCGACGCGCCACTGCAAATCTTGCAGTATCGTACTTAAGCCCGGGCCTGATCCTTGGCCGCTGGGGCAACCGAACGCCGAGCGCCGATATCCTCCACCTTGCGCTGCTTTTCATACAAAAAGCTCAGCACCGCATGACGATACTGGTTATACAGGGGATCGTCCGCCAGCTCGATGCGGTTGCGCGGGCGCGGCAGGTCGATGCTGAGGATCTCGCCGATGGTCGCCGCCGGGCCGTTGGTCATCATCACGATGCGATCGGACAGCAGCACGGCCTCGTCGACATCGTGGGTGATCATCATCACCGTATTGCGCAGTTCGCCCTGAATCCGCATCACTTCATCCTGCAGATGCGCGCGGGTCAGGGCGTCGAGGGCGCCGAACGGCTCGTCCAGCAGCAGCACCTTGGGTTGCATGGCGATGGCGCGGGCGATGCCGACGCGCTGCTTCATGCCGCCGGAAATCTCGCTCGGGCGCTTGTGCAATGCATGGCCCATGCTGACCATCTCCAGGTTGTACAGCGTCCATTCATGCCGTTCGGCCTTGGTCTTGCTCGACTTGAACACCTTGTTGACCGCCAGCGAGACGTTTTCGTACACCGTCAGCCACGGCAGCAGCGAGTGGTTCTGGAACACCAGGCTGCGATCCGGGCCGGGCGAATGCACTTCGCGGCCATCGAGGATCACTGCGCCGCTGCTGGCCTGCAGCAGCCCGGCGACGATGTTCAATACCGTCGATTTGCCACAGCCCGAGTGGCCGATGATGGAGATGTATTCGCCGCGCTCGATGTCCAGGTTGACGCCGCTCAGGACCTGACTGCTGACCCCGTCGCGCTCGAAATGTTTGTCGACGTTTTCGATGCTCAGATAACGTGTGCCCATGGGCTTTGCTCCTTAGCTGGCGGACGTGCCGCGGGTGACCAGTTGGCCCACAAGGGCGACCAGGCGATCGAGGCAGAAGCCGACGATACCGACGTAGAACAGCGCGAGGATGATGTCGCTGATGCGCGAGGCGTTCCACGCATCCCAGATGAAAAAGCCGATGCCTACGCCGCCGATCAGCATTTCGGCCGCGATGATCGCCAGCCACGACAGGCCCACACCGATGCGCAGCCCGGAGAAGATGTACGGCGCGGCGGCGGGCAGCATGATCTTGACGAAGTACTCGATGCCATTGAGGCGCAGCACCTTGGCGACGTTACGGTAATCGTCGGGGATGTTGCGCACGCCCACCGAGGTATTGATGATGATCGGCCAGATGGCGGTGATGAAAATCACGAAGATGGCCGACGGGTGACTGTCCTTGAAGCCTGCCAGCGACAGCGGCAACCAGGCCAGCGGCGGCACGGTACGCAGGATCTGGAACAGCGGATCGAGGCCGCGCATGGCCCAGCTCGATTGTCCGACGAGCACGCCCAGGCTGATGCCGGCGACCACTGCCAGCAGGTAGCCGTAGGCGACGCGCTTGAGGCTGGCGAGCAGTTGCCAGGCCATGCCGACATCGTTGCCGCCATTGTCGAAGAATGGATTGACGATCAGCTCCCAGGTGTCCTTGATCACCTGGGTCGGTGGCGGCAACGCCGAGCCCTTGCCGCTGCACAGCAGTTGCCAAAGACACAGCAGCAGGGCGGCGATCACCAGGGGTGGCACGACATTGTGCAGCAACGCCGTACGCAGGCGCTTGAGCCAGCCGGGCATCGGGCGCTGAACAATCGGTTTGGGCTCTAGCGCGTGAGCGGTGGCCTTGGGTAGTTTTGCATCAGCGTTCATCGGCGTCTCCAAGGATGCGTGAATAACGGTATTTTGCGCTGGGATTGCGAGCCTCTTCGCGGGCAAGCCTTGCTCCCACAATGCGTGCCGTTGTGGGAGCGAGGCTTGCCCGCGAAGAGGCCCTCAGAGGCCCCGCAGATGTCAGGGAGTTACACCAACGCCTTGATCGCCAAACTATCGAGATAGGCCTTCGGGTTCTGCGGATCGAACTGCTTGCCATCGAAAAAGGTTTCGATGCCACGGGAAGTCGAGGTCGGGATCAGCTCGGCGGACAGGTTCAATTCAGCGGCAGCCGTGCGCCAGATGTCCTCGCGGTTGACCTTGTCGATCAGCGCCTGGGTATCGAGGTTCTGCGGCAGGTAGCCCCAGCGCTGGTTCTCGGTGAGGAACCACAGGTCGTGGCTCTTGAAGGGATAGGAGGCGTGGTCATCCCAGTAGCGCATCATGAACGGGCTGTTTTCTACCACCTTGCCAGTGCCGTAGGCGAAGGTGCCCTTCATGCGCGAAGCGATGTCTTCGACCGGCGCGTTGATCCAGCGACGCTTGGCGCAGATCTGCGCGACCTCGTCCTTGTTCTCCGGTTTTTCGCAGAACATCTGCGCTTCCATGATGGCCTTGAGCAATGCCTTGGCGGCATTAGGGTTGGTGGCGACATAGTCCGAGCGCAGGGCGAAGGCTTTTTCCGGGTGCTTGTCCCACAGCTCGCCGGTGGTATTGGCGGTGTAGCCGATCTTCTGGTTGACCAGCTGCGAGTTCCATGGCTCGCAGACGCAGAAGGTATCCATGGTGCCGACCTTCATGTTGGCGACCATCTGCGGCGGCGGTACGACGATAGTGGCGACGTCCTTGTTGGGGTCGATCCCGCCGGCGGCGAGCCAGTAGCGCATCCACAGGTCGTGGTTGCCACCGGGAAAGGTCACTGCGGCGTTGACCGTCTTGCCGGCGGCTTTCTTGGCCAGCAGGGCGGCCTTGAAGGGACTCGAATCGGTGCCCAGTTTCAGCGCCGAGTACTCCTCGCCCACGGAGATGCACTGGCCGGCCAGGTTGAGGCGCGCCAGGATGGAGATCGGCACCGGCTGGTTGTTGGTGGTGATCTTGCCGGTGCTCATCAGGTACGCCATGGGCGTCAGCAGGTGCGCGCCATCGATGCCATTGGCCGCCGAGCCGAGCACCAGGTTGTCGCGGGTGGTGCCCCAGGAGGTTTGTTTGAGGATGTCGACTTCGGTCATGCCGTATTTGGCGAACAGGCCCTTTTCATCGGCAACGAACAATGGCGCAGCGTCGGTGAGGGCGATGAAGCCCAGCTTGGCCTTGGTGGTTTCCGGCGCATCGCTGCCGGCCGCCCAGACCTTCGACTGCAGGCCCGCCGGCAGCAGGGTCAGCGCTGCGCCAGCGCCGAGTACACCGAGGGATCGCTTGAGAAAGGTGCGCCGCGGGGCATCGTGTTGTTCATCTGCTGCACTGAAAGGTGTGTCATCCATCGTCGATTCCCCAAATGACGCGCATAAAAAAACGGCGACCACTCTTGATGGGCAATGCTGCCGCAAGAAGAATGGACGCCGTTGTCCTGTATTCGATTGAGAGGCCCGTGTCGTGCGGCCTGATCAACACAAAGCAGAATGTGTGCCAGCGAGAAAGATGAACGAATGCTCTGAAACTAAACCTTTTAAATCATGGGTTTGTGGGGCACCAGCATGGGCGATGCCGAGTCATCGATCCGGTTTGCGCCGCACACTGCAGGAGCACGCTGCACTTCAACGGCGCAACCCTGGGCCGCTTCAGCGCCGCCGTGCGGCAAGATTGAGCAGATTCTGCGCGACATCCACCAGGCGCTCGCCGCGCTCCATGGCGGTCTTGCGCAAGCGCACGTAGGCCTGGCTTTCAGTGACTTGATATTCCTCCATCAACAGTTTTTTCGCGCGCTCGACCACCCGCCGCTCGTTCAGTGCCTCGCGCGCCTCGTCGAGTTGCTCGGTGGCAGTGACCAGGCGCTGGGTCTGGGCTTGCAGCAGGTCCAGCACCGAGCGGCTGAGGTGCGGGCCCAAGGTGTCATGACCATTGCCGCCGAGGTCGCTGGCGTGGACATTGAACAGTTTGCTGAACTCGCCTTCGTCGCGGCGTTCCAGGCTGCCCAGGCGTTTGAGCAGCTCGCGGTGGTTGTCGAGGTCGGCGCGGGCGTGCTGGATGCCACGGTGGCAACTGCTGTGGAGCAAGGTAGAAATATGATTTTCGACACCCTTGAAAGCATCCATGCGCTCGGTGCAGACGTCGAACCAGAGCTCGGACAGCTCCGGCGAGACCTTGTCCTTTTCCGAGGTGCGCAGCGCCATCGCGCGCATGCGTGCCTGCTTGGCGTTGACGTCGCTGGTGGCTGTGTTGAACCACATTTCTCGGGCCCGGTCATCGGCGAAATCGAGAAAGGTTTCGAAGCAGCGCTCCTGGCTGTGGGCGAGTTGCTCCATTCGATCGCGCCGTGGGGCGTCGAAAAACCCTTGGGAAAAGCCGCCGACGCCGCACGCGCGTTCCTGACCGGCCAGTTCCTTGCCCTGCATGAAATTGAACATGGCCACCAGCACCCGCGTGATAAGCGGATCGGCGGCCGTGTCGGCGGCTTCGAACACCACGGCCAGCAAGCCGCCGATCATGCGCGTGAACGCTACTGTGGCATCCCCAGGCTCCAGCATCTGGTCGCGAATTCGCCGGCGCAGGCCGGGCAGCTCGTCGAGGCCGTGCAGCACATGGGCGATCCGGTTGAACAGGCGGGCGCGATCGGTGGCGCTGTTGGATTCCAGATCCATGCTGTCGAAGCGTTCGCGCACCACCCGCTCGATCTCCAGGGCGTCGTCGCTGAGGTGATCGAGGTAGACCCGGTGGGCATCGCTGAGCTGGGCCAGATACAGGTTGGTGTAGCCGCGTTCGCGTTGCAGGGCGTGGATCAATTCGCTGATGCGCGTGACCAGCTCGCAGGTGACGGCAAGGCCTTCAAGGCCCTCCAGCTCGATTCGGCGTGCGGCAAGCATGAAACGCAGGGCGGGCGGCATCTGACGGTCGGGCATGGCGGCGGTCTTGTGTCGAGGTGGGAGGGCTGTGTCTGCTCGTTACAGCCTATACCAGCTTGATGCCAAATATGTAGTGGGGCGAAAAAGCCATCCGCCCACATCAAAAGAACGCGCGGACGGCCTGAACCGTGAACACCCCTTCACACTGCGGGTTGTGCCCCGAGTACGCCGAGCAATCTTCGCCACGCAGGCTCGAATCGCTGTAGATGAAGTCCAGGTTGACGCCTTTCCACGGTTTGGAAAGCTGCAGCGACCAATCATTGAAGCTGGCCACCTGGCCGCCGGAGCCCAGTATGTACGGGGAGTCGAGCTGGTGGTTGGTAACCTTGAAGCTCATGTCGACATCCAGCAGCGGTAAACCGTGCAGGCTCGCGAAAAGGGTGCTGTTACGGCTATCGACGGCTTCGTTGAAGGCAGCGCCGAAGCGTGTGTCGAGCACTTTCAGGCCCGCGTAGAACTCATGGCTGTCAGTGGCCTCGAGACGGGGATAGCTGTAATGGATAATGCCCGCTTCATAGCCCATCCCCAGATTCTTGTCGAAGGGGTGCTTAAAACCGGCATAGGAGTCGATTTCCAGGGTGCTGTCACTGGTCAGTCCGACACTGGGTGACCACTGGCCCGCGTAGAAGCCACTGTCGTGAGTCAGGTCGAGGCCTCCGTGTAAGGTGCCAACGGAGGCCGGTTGAACCAGGCCTGCCGCCATGCTGCGCGTAGGCGTGGTGCCGATCTTGAGATCGAAGTCACCCAGATTGCGCTCGGCAACCTGCCCATGGGCGTAGGGTATGGCCAGAAGCGTGGCGGTCAGAACAAGTCGGGTTCTGAGCATGTCTTACTCCGTGTAGTGCCGAACGCAGTGTGCCGCGCAATGATCGGCGCGGTCTGTGAAGGTGGGCGCAAAGGCCCGAGCTAGACGGTGCAAAGCATACCCTCTGAACTGCGCAGATGGGCGCCACTCGTCTATTTTTCGGCAGGCTGCGACATCGAGTCGCAAAAAAGAGGATGTTGCGGGCGACGGTTTGTCGCCTGAAGCCGTGGGCGTTTCGCGCTGCCCACTGACTTCGATTCAGGCTCGGGTGCTTTTAAGCTTACTTCTTGCCGAGGCTGATATGGCGCGAAGGGGTGAAGGTCTGGCCGCTCACACCTTTGGCGATCTGCTGGATCTCGCCGCCCTTGTTCAGAAACGCAGCGATCTGTTCGTTGATCGACTCGCTGGTCTCGACGGCCGGAGCTGGTTTCGCTTTGGTGGTGGATGCTTTTACGCGCATGGCTGCCATTAACCTTTGAAAATTAACTTGGCCAGGCATTGTACACGAAATAACCAGTGGCCGGTGGCCGAATGTCGCAACGGGCCAGAATGCCACGGTTGCCGTTCGTCAGGCAAGGCATGCGGCAGCGATCTCGGGTAGAATACCGGCCTCGCAGTGAGGATCTTGAGCATGGCTTTGATTGGGCGTTACAACAGTTTGCAAGTGGTTAAGCACACGGACTTCGGTCTGTATCTGGACGGAGGCGCCGATGGCGAAATCCTGCTGCCCAATCGGTACATTCCCAAGGACACGCCCTCGGAGGTCGAGGACTGGCTCAACGTGTTCGTCTACCTCGACAGCGAAGACAAGCTGCTGGCCACGACCGAAAAGCCCAAGGTTCAAGTCGGCGAATTCGCCAGCCTCAAGGTCAAGGAAATCAACAGCATCGGCGTGTTCCTCGATTGGGGTCTGCCCAAGGACCTGCTGCTGCCGTATTCCGAAGAAAAGCGCCAGCTCAAGCAGGGCGATTACTGCGTCGTGCACGTCTACCTAGACAAGCGTACCCGGCGCATCACCGCCACCGCTCGCCTGGACCGCTATCTGGACAAGGTCGCCGCCAACTACAGCCTGGGTCAGGAAGTGAAGTTGCTGGTGGTCGAAGAAAGCGACCTGGGTTTCAAAGCGGTGATCAACAACCAGCACTGGGGCTTGATTCACAAGAACGAAGTCTTCAAGTTCCTGCGTTCGGGCAAGCAGGAAATCGGCTACATCAAGGCCTTGCGCGATGATGGCAAGATCGCCTTGAGCCTGCAGCCGGTCGGCGCCCAGGCGGCGGACAGCCTCAACGAGAAGATCCTCGGCAAGTTGCGCGACAACCAGGGCAGCCTGCCCGTGAGCGACAAGAGCGAACCGCAGGTGATCGCCGATCTGTTCGGTGTCAGCAAGGGCAACTTCAAGAAGGCCATCGGCGCGTTGTACAAGAACGGCCAGATCGTCATCCACGCCGATCGCATCGAATTGAGCTGATTAAGCGCGTGAGTTGAGCGAAAGTCCCTGTGTGAGGTCCACTTTCTGTCTTTACACAGAATTCTTCGCACAGAGGCTTCCCCATGAAACGTTTCGCCCTTGCCTATCTGGGTGCCTTGCTGGCGCTGATCATCCTCGATGGATTGTGGCTCGGGGTGTTGATGGGCCCCACCTACAAGGCCATGCTCGGGCCATTGATGCTCGATCAACCACGGTGGCTGCCGGCGCTGCTGTTCTATCTGCTGTATCCGCTGGGCGTTGCGTATTTTGCGGTGTTGCCGGGGCTGCTCAGCGGGCGCCTGGGGCGAGCGCTGAGCAGCGGCGCCTTGCTCGGCCTGATCGCCTATGGCACTTACGACCTGAGCAATTGGGCGACGCTGACCGGGTGGCCCGGCGCGCTGGTTGCCATTGACATGGCTTGGGGCGTGGTCATCTCGGCTCTGAGCGCGGCTGCGGGCGTGTTCATCGCTCGGCGTGCGACCGAGTGAAGCCCTTCGCGGGCAAGCCTTGCTCACACTAGTGCAAGCTCAGGTGCGGCGGGCACTGAGGGAGCAGAGGTTGCTCGCGAAGAGGTCATCAGCCACAGCGCAACTATCGGGATCTCGGTATCAATCCTGCACGAAAGACGCGAAGCCCATATTGCTGCCCAGCGGCCGGACGTCCTTGAGGAAGGAATCCTTGTCGGCGCTCAACTCCAGGCTCACCGTCGATTTGCGTTTGCCGGCGTTGCGCACGACCAAACCTTCAAGCCCCTCGCGCATGACTTTTGTCGGCACCTTGGCATGAACCAGGCGATCAGTCAGCGGATCGTGCATCAGCAGGTGAATCCACTCGTACTGGCCAATCTGCAAGCGTGCCACCGGGATATCGAACCACCAGATGTTGCGGCGCTTGTCGAGAACGGAAAAATGGCAGTTATTGACGCCGAGCACTGCGCCGCCGAGTTGTTCGTTGCGGCGAACGATGGCCTGGGGTTTATCGAGCTTCATGGAAAACCTGTAAAAAAATGACGCACGGGCACATGCCTGAACTGGCGCCTATTCTGGTGGCAAAGCCTTTGAATATAAAGCCCCGGACGATTTTTTCAGGCGCGCCGATGAACGGTTGCAGTAAAAATTGAAACTCTCTCGCCTGCGTTGCAGTCAACCTTATGTCGATTAAGACACTTCGATCTCATTAGGAGAAACACCATGAGTGGCACTAAAGATAAAGTGAAAGGTGCGGTAAACGAAGCAGTCGGTAACGTCAAGCAAGGCGTCGGCAAAGCCACTGGCAGCGCCAAGATGCAAGCTGAAGGTAAAGTGCAGGAACGCAAAGGCGAAGCACAGAAAACCGTCGGCAAGGTCAAAGATGCTGTGAGCAAGAAGCATTAAGGCGCACGCCGACACCGGACGCGCTCCGGTGAGCTGTAGCACTATCAACGGTCATCCACGGATGGCCGTTGCGCTGTCAGCGGGTAGCGAATTGGCCCCGCGCATCAAGATAGGGTAACGTCGGCGCGCCGCAAGGCATTGGCTGCGCGCGTTGACTGATCAAAAGCGTTCACGTTGTCGTGGCGAGTGAAGGGGGCTGCCAGATGCCCCGTTGTATTCAAGCCGCTGCTCGACAAGGCGAGGCGAAAGGAGACGCTATGATTTTCCCCACATTACGTAATTTGTCGTTGGGCCAGGTCATGGTCAGGACGGTCAAAGAGTTCGTCGACGACGAGATGTCGACCTATGCCTCGGCATTGGCCTATCAGATGCTGTTTTCACTGTTCCCATTCATCCTCTTTCTGATCGCCTTGATCGGTTTCCTGCATTTGCCTGATTTCTTCTCCTGGCTGCGCATGCAGGCGGGGATGGTCTTGCCGCCTCAGGCGCTGGATCTGGTCAATCCGGTGATCGACCAATTGCAGACTTCCAAGAGTGGCTTGTTGTCGGTGGGTATCGTCGTCGCGCTGTGGAGTGCGTCGGCGGGTATCCGCCTGCTGATGAGCGCGATGAACGCCGCTTACGATGTTCCGGAAGAGCGCCCGGTCTGGAAGCGTCTGCCGTTGTCCGTACTGTATACCGTCGGGATTGCTGGCATGTTGCTGGCGGCGGCGGCCCTGATGGTATTGGGGCCGCAAGTGATGAACTGGATCGCTGCACAGATCGGCCTCGAAGACATAGTCGTCACGTTATGGACCATCGCCCGGTGGCCCGTGATTATCATTTTGATGATGGTGGCCGTGGCGCTGATGTATTACGTGCTGCCCGACGTGAAGCAGGAGTTTCGCTTCATCACCCCTGGTTCTGTGTTGGCGGTGGTGATCTGGATCATCGCATCACTGGGCTTCGCCTTCTATGTGAAGACATTCGCCGATTACAACGCCATGTATGGCAGCATCGGCGCGATCATTGTCCTGCTGCTGTATTTCTATATTTCCTCGGCGGTGCTGTTGCTGGGGGCAGAAATGAATGCCGTGATCGAGCATATGTCGACGGAGGGCAAGGCCAAGGGTCAGAAGGACGCAGACGCGCCAATGGAGGAAAAACATGCCACAGTATTGGGCCACACGCACAGCCCATCTCCTGTTGCGCCGCCCCCTCCAACTGGAAGCATGACCCGATGATCCGCGACATTCTGAAAATGGGTGACGAGCGTCTGCTGCGAATCGCCCCACCCGTGCCTGAAGCCTTGATCGGTACCGAGGAGCTCGATGCGCTGATCGCCGATATGTTCGAAACCATGGAGCATGTCGGTGGCGTCGGTCTTGCCGCGCCGCAGATCGGCATCGACATGCAGTTGGTGATATTTGGTTTCGAGCGCAGTGAGCGTTACCCCGAAGCCGAGCCGGTGCCGCAGACCGTGTTGCTCAACCCGTTGATCACGCCGCTGAGTCCGACTGTGGAAGAAGGCTGGGAAGGGTGCCTGTCGGTGCCAGGCTTGCGCGGTGTAGTCGAGCGTTATCAACACATTCGCTATGAAGGGGTCGATCCGCAGGGGCGGCCCATTCAGCGTGTAGCCCATGGATTTCATGCGCGTGTGGTGCAACACGAATGCGATCACTTGATCGGCCGGTTGTATCCGTCGCGCATTCGCGACTTCACCCGGTTCGGGTTTACCGAGGTGTTATTTCCAGGGCTCGATCCCAACGCCGACGATTGAATCGTCGCTGCCGGCCCGTTCGCGGGGCAGCGCTCGCTCCCACAAGAGCCGTGGGTTGGATGGGAGCGGCTCCGCCCGCGAAGAGGCAATCGGGGGACACCACCCTCACCCCCGCTGCATCGCAATCAACTCTTTGCTCTGCTGATAGCGCCTGAGGCGCTCTGCCAGCGCTGGCGGCAGTGTCTCGGCGACATCGAACTCGACCCGCTCATAGAATCCACGCAACTGCGGATGACAGAACAACCATACTGGTCCTGCAGCGATCGAGGCGTCGATCAGCGCGTGCGCCACGCCACGCCCCCGCCAGCCTGGTGTCACCAGCAAACCCGTCAGCCATTGACCCCGAGCCACCGGGGTCAGGCACAAGCCAGCGATGATTTCGGCGTCACGTGCGACCCAGCCTTGAGCATCCGGGGGCAGGCGCATGGCAGAGCGGTGTTGGCGGTAGTACTTGTTCAGCAGTGGGCGAGCGGCGGCTTGCAGCGCAGCGTACTGGGGTATGGACATGGCTGGCCTTCCTTGGGACTTAGGCAGAGTGTATCCGATTGTTGCTGAAACGGTAATAGTGCATGTCTATAACATGTGTTTAATCTAAATTTCATTCTTGTAAGATATGTTCATCCCTTACGAAAACAACCCGCAGGGGACTCCGGAAGAGTAACTGTCTTCTAAGAGGTCTGGATACTTCGTGTTACGACGCGGTGAATCGTCAAACTATAATAAGCTGTTTAATTTGACCCTATACTGTCCTTATAAAAACTAATAAGCCTAGTCGCCACATGAAGCAAATCGGTTGTAAGATTGCTCTAAAGGCCATTGATCATGAAAAGTATCGCTGCTCTCGCTCTTGTTGGTTTTTCGATTATCGGTTGCATGTCCGCTGCTCAGGCGGCTGATGGCAGCAGTCGTAAGTTGGCGGTTACCGAGTATACCTACGGTACCAAGCTGGATATCGCCAAGGTCGTGGATGTTTCACCGGTTCCGGATGTGTGCGGTGTGGTGCCCGTCACCATGACTTATTTCGACCATCAGGGTCAGGAACACAAGATTGAATACCGTGTGATGGGTAACGGTTGCCAGCAAGGCTAATGTGTTAATTGTTACGCCAAAAGCCCCAGCAGCAGCTGGGGCTTTTTGTATTCGAACTTTAATGCCCTGCCTTGCGAAAAGTGCAATTGATCCGCCAGGGGCCCAGCAATGAATGCTCGGCAGGTTTGATCGGTAATACGCCATGAAATCGCAGCCGGTCGGCACCGCCCCATACCACTACGTCGCCATGGACCAGCGGAACACGCTGGGTACGGTCGCTGCGCTCGAAGCCACCAAATAAAAACGTCGCAGGCAAGCCCAATGAAACAGAAACAATGGGTTCGCCCAGTTGTTTTTCGTCGCGGTCTTGATGCAGTGACATGCGCGCACCCGGCGCGTAGTGATTGATCAGGCAGGCATCCGGATCGAAGTGCTCGAAGCCGGCTTTCTGCGCGGCCTCGCGCGCCAGTTCCAGCATCAGCGGCGGCAGCGCGGGCCAAGGCTCGCCGCTTAGGGGATCGACGGCCGAGTAGCGGTAACCCTGGCGGTCGCTGACCCAGCCGAGGGACCCGCAATTGGTGAGGCCGACGGACATGGTGAAACCGCCAGGGGTGACCATGTGACGGATCTGTGCGCGGCGTTTGATGCTGTCCAGCAATGGCAGCAGCGCGGCGATGTAGGGCAGGGCGAAGCCTTCGAGCACGAATGCCTGACCGCCGATGGCGCGCACGCCACCTGGTGCGCCGGGCAGACCGTCGAACAGGCCTAGGGTGTATTGCACCTGGGTTTTCTCCGATTTTTTGGGGGGAGCCAGTAGGTTCATCGGGCGGGGATAGCGGCCCCTTGCACGTGGTACGACTATGCGTCTGCTGGCACCGCGGGAGCAAGGCTTGCCCGCGAAAATGCGCATGCATGAGAACCCAGGACTTGCGCCCATCGTTCAAGTTTGCAGGACATGCAGGTATTCTGCCCGGCCTGATTACTGATGCGATGGAACCCGCCATGCAATTCACCAGTGGCTTCTTGCTGAGCCTGTCGTTGTGCCTGGATATCGGTGTGGCGAACATCGCCATGATCACGCTGGCCATGCAGCGGGGCTTTTTGCCTGGGTTCTGGTTGGGCCTTGGCACCTGTTTTGGTGATCTGGCCTATGCCGTACTGGCACTGGCAGGCATGACGGTGCTGCTGCAATACCAAAGCGTGCGCTGGGTGCTGTGGCTCGGCGGTTCGGCGTTGTTGATCTGGTTTGCCGTGCGCATGCTGGTGTCGGCAGTCACTAGCAGCAACGAGCTGGCAGTGGCGGGCGAGGCCGGGCAGCGGTCGTCGATCAGAGCGTTTGGCCGTGGGGTGTTCCTGGCGATGTCGTCACCCAGTGCGATTCTGTGGTTTGCGGCGGTCGGCGGCGTGTTGATTTCCCGCGCAGGGGCCTCGGGGCCGATGGGCACCGGGTTGTTTCTGGGCGGGTTCTTCAGTGCCGGGGTGTTGTGGTGTCTGGCGTTATGCGGCGTCGCCAGTCAGGGTGGCAAGCTGCTGGGCGCGCGCCTGCTGAAGGTGTCGTATCTGGTGTCGGCGGGGATTTTCGTGTGGTTCGCGGTGTTCGTGATCATGTCGGGGTACCGCGAGTTCATTCTTGGGGCCGCATCATGAAGTTGAGGTGATGCGGCCGGCCTCTTCGCTAATCCAGGCCCCGGTGAATCAGCGCTTGCAACTGTGGAAGATATCCAGCGCCGGCTGATACACCGCCGTTTGCACCGAAAACAGCCCCAGCACCGAGTGGAACATGTAGTCCTGGCTCAAGTCCGCCTGGTCGCGCTTGTTCGCCAGGCAGTCGCGATCAACACCTGCCGCCGGCAAGGTGCCGTCACCGAACCACATCACCATCGGCACGTGAATCTGCGCCTCTGGCGCAATCGCGTAAGGCGCTGCGTGCAGGTACATGCCGTTCTCGCCCAAGGATTCGCCGTGATCGGAGATGTAAATCATCGAGGTGTCGTATTTGTCCTGATTCTTCTTCAGGAAGTCCACTACCTGCGCGAGGAAGTGGTCGGTGTAAAGAATCGTGTTGTCATACACGTTGACCAATTCGTCCTTGCTGCAACTGCCTAGCTGGTTGGTGTGACAGACCGGCTTGAAGCGCTCTTGATCGGTAGGGTAGCGATCGTAATATTCCGGGCCGTGACTGCCGTCGGCGTGCAGGACGATGATGGCGTTGTCCTTCAGGCTATCGACATAGGGCTGCAGCCCCACCAGCAGCGATTCGTCCAGGCAGCGATTGCCATCGCAGAAGGCGCTCGGCTGGTTCTTGGGGATGTCCTTGTGCGGCACGCGCAGGCAGGCACCCTTGCAGTCGCTGTTGTTGTCGAGCCACAGCACCTGGACGCCGGCGCGCTGCATCACGTCCAGCAGGCCCTCGTAGGTCTTGCCTTTCTTGTCGCTGTAATCCTTGCGCGGGAACATCGAGAACATGCAGGGTACCGACACCGCGGTCGAGGTCCCGCAGGAATGCACCTGGGTGTAATTGAGGATATTGAGCTTGGACAGCTCCGGGTTGGTCTCGCGTGCATAGCCATTGAGCGAGAAGTGGTCGGCGCGAGCGGTTTCACCGACCACGAAGATCATCAGCTGTTTTTTCGGGCGCTGCAGGGCCGCGTTGCTCAGCACGGCGTCTTCGCCGATCTTCTGCACCACCAGGTTTTCCTTGATGGCGAAGCGTTGTTTGATCAGGCGGTTGCTGGCGTAGATATAGTTGGTCGGGTTGATGAAGTGCGTGAGCTTGTCCTGCTGGCGGAAGATCGGCGCGTAGGTGGAATAGAAGCTGCCCACCGATGCTGCCACCAGCACCAGACAACCAACGATCACCAACACCTTGTTGATCAGCCCCGGTAACCAGCGCCGATACACCACCGGCCAGCAGCAGACCAACAGCGCGGGAACGACGCCGAGCAGCAACAGATAACCGAACAGTTTCGGGCTGAGCAGCGCGGCGGCCTCGCCAGGATTGGTTTCGAGGACGTTCTGCATCATGTCGGTATCGATGGCGATACCGTAGGTGTCCATGAAATAGGCCGCCGCCGCCGAGCACAGGAAGATCACCACCAGCACCGGTTTGAACACAGGCCGAAACGACACCACTGTCAGTAGCACAGTGAAGGCCGCCCACAGGAATACGGCGAACGACAGATTGAACGCCAGCGCCTTGAGACCCGAAAAATTCACCAGTGCGTCAACGGCTTTCCAGGTGGCCAGATTGTAGATCGCCACTAACACTGCGGCGCAGAGCATCACCAATCGTTGGCTGCTGATGGAGGGGAGGCGACGGCTTATAACGCTGATCATCGATGGCTCTTGTTGTTAGAGGGAGTGGCGGAAAAGGGACGCCAGGGGCTAACTGGCGCGCCCGTCGACTGTAGAGTGCCACTTATCGAAAAATTGTGAAAACGCTACGACCTGGCACGCAGCGGCGGTACGAAATGACCTGTTCGTCGTGAATTTTGGCATTGCCGATTTTAGCTTTGAAGCGCCATCATGGGCCGGCGAATCGTCAGCGTTCCAACCCGAACGAAGGAAATAACAATATGAGCCTTCAATCACTCGCCGTTGCTTCACCTGCCTACGAACTGTCCATTACCCGCCTGATCGACGCCCCTTGCGCCCGCGTGTTTCGCGCCTGGACCCGCGCCGAACTGCTCAAGCGCTGGTGGGGACCCCACGGCATGACTACCCCTGAATGCACCCTGCAGCTATGGCCCGGCGGCCTGTTCAGCACCCTGATGCGCGCCCCGGATGGTAGTGAGTATCCGACCCAAGGCGTGTTCCTGGAAATCGAAGCGCCGCGCCGGATCGTCTTCACCGATGCCTTTTTGCCCGGTTGGATACCCTCGGCCAAGCCCTTCATGACCGCCGTTATCGAACTCGAGGACGTGCATGGCAAAACCCGCTACACCGCCAGCGCCTGGCATTGGAGCGCCGAAGATTGTCGCAGTCATGAGGCAATGGGGTTTCATCAGGGCTGGAATGAAAGTCTGGATCGGCTGGTGGAGCTAGTCACCCGCGAGTTACGCGATGATTGATCGGCTCACTCCGGCTTGAGCGCCAGCCTGAAAGTGAACAGCGTGCCCGTCTCGGCCGTCGAAGACACCTCCATATGACCGCCATGGGCGCGGGCGATCTGATCGGCGATGTACAGCCCAAGGCCCAGGCCGCTGGGCGGTGCATCGGCGTTATGGCGGGTGAAGGGCTGAAACAGTTGCGCCAGCACCGGCGCCGAGATGGGCGTGCCCTGGTTGTGCACGCTCAGGCGAAATATCCCGTCTTCGACGTCCGCTTCAATGATCACCGGACCCTCTTTCGAACCATGGTGAATGGCGTTGGCCACCAGGTTGGAGAGCAGTTGGGTGATACGCTCGCGATCGCCTTTGAGGTCGCGCAGGTCGCCAATATGCAGATTGAACACCCGCTGCGGATTGACTCGATGAACTTCGGCGACCACATGTTGCAGCGCCTCGGCAAGATCGGGCAGCGGCACCATGTTCACGGTGATGCCGGAGCCCAGGCGACCGCGGGCGAAGTCGAGCACGTCCTCGACCAGCCGCGAAGCGCGATTGCTGCTGGTAATGATGTGCTCGATGATGCTGATGCTGCGCTCGTCCACGGCGCGGCGCAGAAGCATTTCGGCCCCGGCGTTGATGGCGAACAGTGGATTGCGCAGGTCATGGCCCAGCACGGCGATGAACTGCTCGCGCAATTCGGCCACCTGACGCTCCTGCAGCAGCGCCTGTTCGGTCTCGACGAAGGCTTCTTCACTTTCCATCTGGATCGATAGCAGGCGCGCGAAGGACTCGATCATCGGCTGAATGGCCGAACCCTTGAGCTGTACGGGATTGGGGTCGAGCGCGCAGATGGTGCCGAAAAACTCGCCGTTGGTGCGGAACACCGGCACCGAAATATAGCTCTCGAACTTGTAGATGCGCGGGGTGTGATGATCGCAGTAAAGCGGGTCGGTGCTCGCCTGATCCATGATGATGGTGCGGTGGTGATCGCGAATCTCGTCACACAACGTGGTGTTGAGCTCGAGTTCGCCACCCACTTGCAGACCAAATCCGAGGTTGTCGAGCACCGCGCAGGCGATCCAAGCAGTATCCGTCACCCTCGCGACGGCCGCAAAGCGCATGCCAGTGGTCTCGCAGATCACCTGCAATAACGCGGGCACGGCATTGATTCGGCCGATGGTGGCGATATCGGCAGCAACGGTTTTCGCCATGGAGCAGTGGATTTCCCAGAAAATGGAAGCGGCTCGCGTCGGTGCGAGCATACAGTAGCTGGGAGTCTAAGCGAGACCGTAGTGCGCTGTAAAAAGATGTTTTCGGACCGCATTATCTGCTGTCAGGGCCCGCATGGCTCATGCGCTACGACTGGGCAACCGAGCTTCATCCTGCTGGGCCAACAGCCTGCCCAGCGCCAGTTTGTCGATCGGCCTGCTCATATAGAAGCCTTGCACCTCGTGACAGGCATCGGAGTTCAAGAGTGCCAGTTGCTGCTCGGTCTCTACCCCTTCGGCGGTGACCTTCAAACCCATGGCCTTGCCCAGGTTGATGATCGCCTGTACCACCGCGCGATCGTTGCTGCCCAGGGCCATGGCGGCGATGAAGCGCTTGTCGATCTTGATGCTGTCGAATGGGTAGGTGCGCAGATAGCCGAGAGACGAGTAACCGGTACCGAAATCATCCATGTTCAGGCGCACGCCCAGCTCCTTGAGGGCGTTCATGATGTGCAGGGCATTGTCGATATCGTTGAGCATGACGTTTTCGGTGATCTCCAGCTCCAGGCGATGGGCCGGCAGGCCGGTCTGGATCAAGGTCTCGCGTACATCCGCGACCACATCGCTGCGGGAAAACTGCGCGGGCGACAGGTTCACCGAGACCATCAGATCGCCCGGCCAGTGGCGCGCCGTCTCGCAGGCTTCGCGCAGCACCCAGCGGCCGAGGGGCACGATCAGCTCGGTCTGTTCGGCCAAGGGAATGAAGGCATCGGGGCTGATCAGGCCCTCGATCGGATGATCCCAGCGTACCAGTGCCTCGACGGAGACGATGGTCATGCCGTCGAGCTCGTAGCGCGGTTGATAGTGGAGGATGAACTCGTGGTTCTTTACCGCCAGGCGCAGTTCGTTTTCGAGGTGGCGGCGATGCTGGATTTCCTCGTTCATCTGCGCCGAGAAGTAGCGCCAGGTGTTCTTGCCTTCGGCTTTGGCGGCGTACAGGGCGATATCGGCGCAGCGGATCAGTTCAGTCGGATCCGGCCCCTGCAGATGGCTTTGAGCGATGCCCATGCTGGCGCCGATGTACAACTGTTGATCGCCATGGACGATGGGCTGGCGCATGCTTTCGATGAGGCGCGCACAAAAGCGATCGATCTCCTTGTCGTTGGTCAGGCCGCTGAGCACCATGAGGAATTCGTCCCCGCCCAGGCGCGCCACCAGGTCCTGCTCGCGGGTGGCGTCGCGCAGGCGCTTGGCGACTTCGAGCAACACGGCATCGCCGACGGGGTGGCCGAGGGTATCGTTGATCGGCTTGAAATCGTCCAGGTCCAGCAACAGCAAAGTCAGGCCATGGGCATTGCCGTGGTTGCCGGGCGGATGCGACAACCGACCAAGGGCCTCTTCCAGGTGGCGAGCCAGCAGATTGCGGTTGGGCAGACCGGTGAGGGCGTCGTGCATCGACAGGTGCTGGATCTGCGCATGGGCGGCCACTTCGTCGGTGATATCGCTCGCCGTGCCGCGAAACCCCGCTACCTGGCCATCCTGCAGTATCGGCCGAGCCGACACCCGGCAGTAACGTGGTTGCGCACAATGATCTCGGTAAGTGCAGCGCAGATGAGCCGTGTGGGGCTGGCTGTTGCGCAGATCGGCCAGCCAGGTGTCGATCGGCAACGTGTCGCAATGCAGCAGCTGCTCGAGGGGTTTGCCCAGCCAGTCGTCACTGGTAAAGCCGGTCACCGCCACGAATCGCGTCGACAGGTACAGGATCCGACCTTGCTCATCGGTTTCCCAGATCCAGTCCGAGGCAGCCTCTGCCACCGCGCGAAACCGCTCCTCACTGGCTTCCAGCGCCTGGTTGCTGACTTTTAAAACCCGGTAGTTGGAGTCCATTTGCTGTGAGGTGCGCAAGGCGAACCGGAAGAAGTAACCCAGCAGCAGGCATAGCACCATACCGGCAGCCAATAGGGGAGGGACCACCGACCACAGCAGGTCGTTGCCGGGTCGCGGCTGATCCCAGGTCAGGCGATAGCCGGTGCGGCCCAGATTGAGTTGCGGACGCGACGAGGTCTGCACCCCTGGCGCCTCGATCGCAAGGCCCGTGAGGCCATAGGCTTGACCCAGTTTGAGCAGTTTGGCCGGGGTCAACTGGTCGACGAAAATCATCACCGACAGGGAGGCCGGATCGACCCGCGTGCCGTCGTCACCGGGTTGAATCGCCGCAGCCGTGACCAGCGCCGGCCAGCCATTGAACAGCGCGAAGCGGTCTACTGCTCGGGCCTGTGCGGCTGCATCCTGGGCGGCGTCGATCAGGCTGCCCAGCGAGGTGTCCAGGTACCGCGACAGCGCAACCTCGGTGAGGCGTCCGTTGAGCAGGCCGTATTTGGTGCTCTTGCGGTCGATCACGAACACGCCTTCGTAGCCGTTGTTGATAAACAGCGGATCGCCCAGATTGCGCTCTTTATAGGCCCACTGAGTGTCGGCAATGCCGTTGAGGTGGTCGTAGGCGCTGTCCCAGACGGCAAAGGAGCTAATCAATGCCGCCGACGTGGCAGTGCGGGTTTCCAGGGCCTTTTGGGTATAGAAGTAGCTTTTCTGCAGCTCTTCGCTGTTGAGGTTGCGGGCGATGTTGATCAGGGCGCCCATGCCGAGCAAAAACGCTGCGGCAAACAACAAGCCGATCAATGCCACCAGCGTGCGGGTATGGGGCGTTTGGGGTAGGGCAGGTAAAGACGAATCCGCATTGGTTTTATTCATTATTGTGCTGATCCTTGCGATTGTGCGTTGGATTGACTGACCCTGGCACTTTTGCTTCCTGCAAAGGGCGCCCTGAAGCGTCGGCAGCCCTTGTTCGTAGAGTCTGGTTGGCATACGTAAATGTGTCGAACTCGACGACAAGATGCGCTGAAAAAGCAGACGAGTGGTGGAAGGAACTTTGGTAATAAATTGTCACGTTTGTGGGAATTTGCCCCATTGACCAAAGCGGGTGGTTGCAGGATCGGCGGTGCGAGCACCGCCTCCAATCGGTAGCCAAGTCGGAGATTTAGCCTTGGCGAGTAAAGAAATTCGGCCTTTGGCGTGGAAACCGTTACGCTATGCCGTTGAATTTCCGAACTGCGCCGAGGTAACACCCGTGTTTTCCCAATTTGCCCTGCACGAACGCCTGCTCAAAGCCGTGGCCGAACTGAAATTTGTCGAGCCTACGCCAGTGCAGGTCGCGGCCATTCCGCTCGCGCTGCAAGGCAAGGACCTGCGGGTAACCGCCCAGACCGGCAGCGGCAAGACGGCAGCGTTTGTGCTGCCATTGCTCAATCGCCTGATGGGGCCGGCCCAGGTACGCGTCGATATCCGTGTGCTGATCCTGTTGCCGACGCGCGAACTGGCGCAGCAGACCCTCAAGGAAGTCGAGCGCTTTTCGCAGTTCACCTTTATCAAGGCCGGCCTGATCACCGGCGGTGAGGACTTCAAGGTCCAGGCCGCCATGCTGCGCAAGGTCCCGGACATCCTGATCGGTACCCCGGGCCGCCTGCTGGAGCAACTCAACGCCGGTAACCTGGACCTGAAAAAGGTCGAGGTGATGGTCCTCGACGAAGCCGACCGCATGCTCGACATGGGCTTCTCTGAAGACGTCCAGCGCCTGTGCGACGAAGCCGTCAATCGCCAGCAGACCCTGCTGTTCTCCGCCACCACCGGCGGTGCCGGCCTGCGCGACATGATCGGCAAGGTGCTCAAGGACCCTGAGCACCTGCTGATCAACAACGTCAGCGAGCTGGCCTCGGGCACTCGTCAACAGATCGTAACTGCCGACCACAACGTGCACAAGGAACAGATCCTCAACTGGCTGCTGGCCAACGAGACCTACCAGAAGGCGATCATCTTTACCAATACCCGGGCCATGGCCGACCGTATCTACGGCCGTCTGGTGGCGCAGGAATACAAGACGTTCGTCTTGCATGGCGAAAAAGATCAGAAGGACCGCAAGCTGGCGATCGACCGCCTCAAGCAGGGCGGCGTGAAGATCCTGGTGGCCACCGATGTCGCGGCCCGTGGCCTGGATGTCGAAGGCCTCGACCTGGTGATCAACTTCGACATGCCCCGCAGTGGTGACGACTACGTGCACCGTATCGGCCGTACGGGCCGGGCTGGCAACGAAGGCCTGGCTGTGTCGTTGATCTGCCATGGCGATTGGAATCTGATGTCGAGCATCGAGCGCTACCTCAAGCAGAGCTTCGAGCGCCGAGTGATCAAAGAGGTCAAAGGCACCTATAGCGGCCCGAAAAAGGTCAAGGCATCAGGCAAGGCCGTCGGCGTGAAAAAGAAGAAGGTCGACGGCAAGAAAGCCGACAAGAAGACTGCCGCCAAGGGCCCGACCAAGCGCAAGACGGTCAATCGTCCGAAAGCCGACCCGTTGGTGAGCGGTGATGGCATGGCGCCGCTCAAGCGCCGCAAGCCAGAGGCTGCGGCCGAGTAATGCGAGGCCCCGTAGCGAGGGGGCTTGCCCCCGATTAGGCTGATCAGCCATCTGGATAGTGCTGGCTTCCCTTTTGGTGGCTAGCCTGCTCGCTACGGGTTCTGAAATGAAATGTGGCGATATTTGGTGATTTAAGGCAAGCGCTGCTATGGACATCGGACTATCATCAGTTTGAAGCGCAGCAGTTCTGCCGCTCAGTATCACCCTGAAGGGGGGCTGTATGAGAAATCCACTGTACAACTGGCTCCATGACCTCGCCGTCGCACTCGGCCTGGTGCCTCCACCTTTGCAACCCGTGCCTATTCCCACCGAAGACAAGCGCCGTCAGCCGCCACGCCGCCGCTGAATATATCCAAAGTCCGCACGGCTCTTTCGCGGTATAGCCTTGCTCCCAGAGGTGTGCGCTCACAAGCGGAGCACACAGTGGGAGCAAAGCTTGCTCGCGAAGAGGCCCGCAGGATGCCTTCACCAGCAAGCCCTTACGCTGATCAAAACCGAGGCTTGACCTGCGTCCAGTCAGGTTTGTACTTGCGCATCTGCTTCACATCATCCCGGCTGCGAATCCCGCAGCTCAAGAATTGCTCGTGCAGCTTGCCCAACTGATCGTAATCCAGCTCCAGGCCCAACCCAGGGGTCTTGTTGATCTGCACGGCGCCGTTGACGATCTTCAGCTTGCCGCCCTTGATCACTTCCTCGTCCGGTTCCTGCCACGGGTAGTGGGTATCGCAGGCGTAATCCAGATTCGGCGTCGCCGCCGCCACGTGAGCCATGGCCATCAGGCTGATCGCCAGGTGCGAGTTGGAGTGCATCGACACGCCCAGGCCCCATACGTCGCACATCTTCGCCAACGCCACCGTGTCGCGCAGGCCGCCCCAGTAATGGTGGTCGGCCAGCACGATCTGCACACTGTTCAATTCCACGCTGCGGCGGAACTCGTCGAAGTCGGTGACCACCATGTTGGTCGCCAGCGGCAGACCGGTGCGCTTGTGCAGCTCGGACATGCCGTCCAGGCCCGGGGTCGGGTCTTCGTAGTACTGCAGGTCGTCGCCCAGCAGCTCGGCCATGCGGATGGCGGTTTCCAGCGACCAGTTGCCATTGGGGTCGATGCGCAGCGGGCAGTTGGGGAAGGCTTTTTTCAACGCCTTGATGCACGCCACTTCGTGTTCCGGGTCCAGCGCGCCGGCCTTGAGCTTGATGCTCTGGAAGCCGTTCTCGTCGATCATGCGCTTGGCCTGGGCGACGATCTGCGCTTCGCTCAGGGCTTCACCCCAGGAATCCGGCGCGTAGGGTGAGTCGATATGCTGGGCGTACTTGAAGAACAGGTAGGCACTGAAGGGCACTTCGTCACGGCAGCGGCCACCGAGCAGGTCCACCAGCGGCAGGTTCAGCGAACGTGCTTGCAGATCGAGGAACGCCACTTCGAAGGCCGAATAGGCGTTGCTCACCGCCTTGCTGGCGTGGGAACCCGGGGCCAGTTCGGCACCGGCCAGGCTGGCGGGCCGATGCTTGGCCACCACGCTTTTGACCACTTCGCGCAGGTGGTTGAGGTTGAACGGATCCAGGCCGATCAGTTCGCCTTTGAGGGCTTCCTGGATCGCCAGTGCCGGCGCATCGCCGTAGCTTTCACCGAGGCCAATGTAGCCGTTGTCGCTTTCGATTTCGATGATCGAGCGCAGTGCATAGGGCTCGTGGATGCCGCTGGCATTGAGCAACGGCGGGTCACGGAAGGCAATCGGGGTGACGGTTACGCGTTTGATTTTCAAGAGTCAGCTCCTAAGACTTAGTGAACCATGGCCGGGCCGGCCGGCTGCGAGCCGGCCTTGTCACCCTTGGGTTTGGTGCGCGCGAAGAAGATCACGATGGCGGCCAGCAACGAGGTCGCGGCCAGGCCATACAGGCCACCCTGGATCGACCCGGTTTTCTCTTCCAGAAAGCCGAACACGGTCGGCGCAACGAAACCGCCGAGGTTGCCCAGCGAGTTGATCAGCGCAATCACCGCCGCTGCCACGCGAGCATCCAGGTAGCCCTGTGGAATCGGCCAGAACAGCGCCGATGCCGCCTTGAAGCCGATTGCCGCAAAGCAGATGGCCACGAAGGCGAACACCGGGCCGCCGTAGGTGGAAGCGAACATGCCGATCGCCGCGATCACCAGGCAGGTCGAGACCCAGGCCTGCTGAAACTTGAACTTCGCAGCCAGGGCGGCAAAACCGTACATGGCAATGATCGAGATGATCCACGGAATCGAGTTGAACAGGCCGACTTCGAAGTCGCCCATGTTGCCCATCTTCTTGATCATGCTAGGCAGCCAGAAGGTGGCGCCATAAATGGTCAGGGCAACGGAGAAGTAGATAAAGCAGAACAGCGCGATCTGCCGGTCCGCCAGCAAGCGCATCAGCGACGGACGCACAGTGTATTCGGCGTCCTTGAGGCGTTGTTCTTCTTCGATGCAGTCGATCAGTGCGGTTTTTTCGGGTTCACTCAGGTACTTGGCTTCGCTGATATGCGAATCCAGCAGGGCGTAGACGAAAAAGCACAGCACCACCGAGAAGCCGCCCTCGATGATGAACATCCACTGCCAGCCGTGCAGGCCCAGACCGGAGACGCTGAGCAGGGCGCCGGTGACAGGCCCGGAGATCACCGAGGCGATGGCCGAGCCGCTGAGGAAGATCGCCATGGCTTTGCCGCGTTCGCTCGAAGGCAGCCACTGGGTGAAGTAGTAAATGATGCCTGGGAAGAAGCCCGCTTCCGCTGCGCCGAGCAAGAAGCGCAGCACGTAGAAGCTGGTCTCGCCCTTGACGAACGCCATGGCCATGGCCACCACGCCCCAGGTCAGCATGATGCGCGCCAGCCAGGCGCGGGCGCCGAAGCGTTGCAGCAGCAGGTTGGAAGGTACTTCAAAAATCGCGTAGCCGACGAAGAACAATCCGGCGCCCAAGCCATAGGCGGCCGCGCCGATGCCGAGGTCGGTTTCCATGTGCGTGCGCACGAAGCCGACGTTGACGCGGTCGATATAGTTGACGATGAACATGATCACGAACAGGGGTAATACGTGCATCTTTACTTTCGCCACCGCCGACTTGAGCGTTTCGCTCATCGGGGTGCCGGACACTGCAGACGGAGTCTTCACATTACATCTCCCACGCGGTTGTTTTTTGAGTGCGGGTCAGCGTATGGGTGAGTCAGGGATAGCGGATAACGTGCGGGAGGAGGGGCGTTTGCAGCGGACGTGCGGGTTGGGCGTAGGACATGGTGACACCTGGGCTCGTTTGTTTTTATGTGGCGGAGACTAGCCTGATTTGTCTGTCATCGTACAACTGTGGGAGTGGCGCCGCAATGGCTTTTTGCACTTGTGGCGGGAGGTATGGACTGATGCAAAGAGGGCGATTCGTCGCCAAAGCCCGTGCGCCGATTGGCAAGCCCCAGGGTATGCCATCAGCAACGCGCGCTCTGCCGCGAAAAGAGCAGTGGATCGCTAGATCACGTACGGAGGCTATTCATCGCCATAAGGGCTCAGGAGGCTACCTGCGTCCATAACGTAATTGCCTCGGTCGGCTTCCAGCCGATATTGGAGGTGTGTCTCTGGGTGCATTTGTACACGTTGCCCAGATAAGTCACGCGATCGTCCACCTCGTAGAGCTCGCCAGCCTCGATCCACTCTGGCGCTCCTGGAGTGCCCTCAGTGCTGACGTTCAATTCGTTGCTGGCGGGTGAGTACTGCCCGAGTGTGTCGATCGCCTTCACTACATAACGATAAGCAGTGCCAGGTGCCAGGCCGTGGTCAGTGAACTCCAGCGTGCGCTGAGGCAAGCGCGCAACTTCTTCGCCATTACGATACACCAGATACAATATGCCTTTACTGCTGGTCGAGCCCGTCCACATAAGACTTACGGAAGTTTCGGTTTTTGCCATTGCGTGCAAGTTCGCCGGCGCTGTCGGTGGTGGAGTATCACCCTCGGCGCTCCAGGTCCTGACCGTCAATATACTGCTGGGAAGTGACTCGCGTCCCAGGTTGTCGGTCGCTGATATGAAGTAAGTGTATTCAGTGTTTGCTTGCAGTTGCGTATCTAGATATTGCAGTTCGGTCTGATCATTTACCACGACATGACCCACTCCATCGCGATAGAGGGTGTATTTTTCAATCTGGCTACCGCTGCTCGCCGTGGAGGCCAGCCAACTCAAGCCGATGGTCGATTTTGATACATTGCTGGCAGTCAGCCCTTGTGGGGCAGTGGGCGCCTGACCTTCGCTCGTGCCCGCAAACTGCAGGTCGATGACCTGGTAGAAGGCTGCGCCAGTATTGGCGACTTCCCATACCGCCAGCAGCACGTGATAGCCCTCGCGTCTGGGCAGCAGTACCTCGTGCACCGTCGGGTCGGGCGGTGTCAGTGCCACCGTATGAGCCCAGTGCGGGTCAAGGGCGTATTCCACCTTATAGAAAGGCGACTCCTCGAAATGTGCGCGCTTGAGCGGTTGCGAGGAGTCCCAGCCGGGCTTGGTGAGGAAGTAGTTCCACCGTCGGGTGGTGTGAATGGCGTGGTATGACCAGGATACGGTGAGTTTCTCCCCAGAACGTACCTCGTGCTTTTGCCAGTCTGGGCGCGGTTCGTCGAGTATGGCGGCAGCTGCATAGCCCGCACTGGCAATCTTGCCATCAGCGGGGGGCGTGCCGTTGACCGAGTCTTCTGTACCGATGGCGTCCTCCAGTCCGCTCTCATAGCGGGGGAAGAACTTACCGGCCTCCAGCGAATTGGGGATCGAGTCGTCGACCAACAGGCCTTTTTGCCGTGCGAAGACGGCTCGGGACTCAGGCAAGGTTACGCGTCCGTGGCGCGGAGAAATATTTTTACCAGACATTGAGATCAACTCCACTCTTGCGAATAAATAAATGGACAGGATGCGGACAAATAAACGCACTGCGTAATAGTGCAGAGGAAGACTTAAAGTTGCCGGCAAGTGGCAGACTAGCAGAGGAGGTAGAGAGGGCAAGGCGGGAGGATAAATATTATGATGTAAATAAATATTGGTGTTTCAATGTTTTAAAACTTTAATTTCATCGTGTAACGGTTTTTTCGTAATGTTGTTTTGATCAACTAAAATATTCAAGATTAAGATAGGGATGGGCGTAGAAAGGGGCAGGTCGCGATAGCCTTCCAAAGATCGCTATCGCGCACGCCGGGCTATCGCGCACGCGGCGCGAAATGCCCTTGGGCTACAGGGAGGGCGTTGACTTCAGGCCTGCACCGTGTGGCGCTTGGGCAACGGTATGCCCCGGCCCATAGACTGCGGCAGGTTCCGGAAACAGCTTCAGCAACAGGCCATACAGCAGCGCCGCCAGCCCCAGGGTTACCAGCAAGCTGATATCGATGCCATCCGCCAGATTGCCCAGCGGCCCGACGAATTGCCCCGGCAAGTTGACGAAGCACAAGCCCACCAGCGCGCTCGGGATCCAAGCCCCCAGCCCGCGCCAGTTCCAGCCATGGTTGAACCAATAACGGCCACCGGTCTCGCCGCGCGTGAACACTTGCAGGTCCTGCGGGCAGTACCAGCCGCGGCGCACCAACAGCCCGATGAGCATGATCACCATCCACGGTGTGGTGCAGGTAATGATCAGCACCACGAAGGTCGATACGCTCTGCACCAGGTTGGCGGCGAAGCGGCCGATAAAGATGAACGCAATCGACATCGCCCCAATTAGCAGCGTCGCCTTGACCCGCGACAGCACTCGCGGGAACACGCTGGACATGTCCAGGCCCGTGCCATACAGCGCCGTGGTGCCGGTGGACATGCCGCCGATCACCGCCAGCAGGCACACAGGCAGGAAGAACCAGGTCGGCGATACCGCCAGCAAGCCACCCACATAGTTGTTGTTGGTGATGTAGTCCGGCGCCTGCGCCGCGACGATGGTCGCGGTCGCGAGGCCGAATACCGAGGGCAGCAAAGTCGCCAGTTGCGCCAGGATCACCGCACCCAAGATGCGGCTCTTGGCCGTGGTGCGCGGGATATAGCGCGACCAGTCACCCAGGAAGGCGCCGAAGGAGATCGGGTTGCTCATGGCCACCAGAGAGGCGCCGATGAACGCCGCCCAGAAACCTGCCTGGCCGTGGGCGAGACTGCCGGCGAAGTTGACGTCGAAGCTGGGGGCGAACGCCACGATGCCCAGCAGGAACAGCGCGCTGGCCGTCCATACCGCCACCTTGTTGACCCACAGCATGAAGCGAAAGCCATAGATGCACACGGTCAGCACCAGCAGGGCGAACAGGCCGTAAGTCAGCGCCAGTGACAGATCATTCTCAGGCAGCCCGACCAAGCGCTTGGCGCCGCCGACCAAGGCATCCCCCGAACTCCACACCGACAGCGAGAAGAACGCGATGGCGGTCAACAGCGACAGAAACGAGCCGACGATGCGCCCGTGCACGCCGAAATGCGCCCCCGAGGACACCGCGTTGTTAGTGCCGTTGATAGGGCCGAACAGGCCCATGGGCGCCAGAATGACTGCGCCTACCAGCGTGCCTAACAGGATCGCCGCCAGCCCGGCCTGGAACGACAGCCCGAACAACACCGGGAAACTGCCCAGCACGGCGGTGGAAAAGGTGTTGGCGCCGCCGAATATCAGTCGGAACAGGTCCAGCGGGGTGGCGGTACGTTGATGGTCCGGAATCTGTTCGACGCCGTTGGTTTCGATTTCATTGATGCGCTGCGCATTTTTATTGTCGTGCATGATCAGCTCCGAGCATGCGGTGGATTGGTGGCAGTGTTTTTTGGGTGGGGCGTTTTTTATTAGGTCTGTGGTGAATGGGCCGGCCTCTTCGCGAGCAAGCTATGCTCCCACAGGTGTACGACGTACCACTGTGGGAGCAATGCTTGCCCGCAAAAGCGATTTCAAGACCGAAACCGATGCATCAGCGGTGCACGACCCCTGGCAGCACGCAGAGCATTTCGTACAGCAGGTTGGCACCCAGCAAGGAGGTATTGCCGGTGGTGTCGTAGGGCGGCGACACTTCCACCAGGTCGCAGCCGACCAGATCCAGGCCCTGGCAACCGCGGATGATCTCGATGCCCTGAATGGTGGTCAGGCCGCCGATTTCCGGGGTCCCGGTGCCCGGCGCCCAAGCCGGGTCGATGCCGTCGATATCGAAACTCAGGTACACCGGGCCGTCACCGACCTTGGCGCGCACTTCTTCCATCAGCGGTTTGAGCGACTGGTGCCAGCACTCCTCGGCCTGGACCACGCGGAAACCCTGCTTGCGGCTCCAGTTGAAATCCTCGGCGGTATAGCCCTGGGCACGCAGGCCGATCTGGACCACGCGATCGCAATCCAGCAAGCCTTCCTCGACGGCGCGGCGGAAGGTGGTGCCGTGGGCGATCTTTTCGCCGAACATATGATCGTTGACGTCGGCATGGGCATCGATATGCACCAGTCCGACCTTGCCGTGCTTCTTGTGAATGGCCCGCAGGATCGGCAGGGTGATGGTGTGGTCGCCACCCATGGTCAAGGGGATCACATTATGTTCGAGGATTTCGTCGTAGGCTTCTTCGATGATCCGTACCGAGTCGAGAAGATTGAACGTGTTGATCGCGACGTCGCCGATGTCGGCCACTGACAGCGAATCGAAAGGCGCGGCGCCGGTGGCCATGTTGTAGGGACGGATCATCACCGATTCGGCGCGAATCTCGCGCGGCCCGAAGCGGGTGCCGGGGCGCAGCGAGGTGCCGATGTCCAGTGGAATGCCGACAAAGGCTGCATCCAGACCTGCGGCGCTCTGCAAGTGCGGCAGGCGCAGCATGGTAGCGATACCGCCAAAGCGCGGCATTTCGTTGCCACCCAGGGGTTGGTGATAGATTTTTTCCACGGCTGATATCTCCCATCTCAAGCTTGAGGCCCGTTCAGGAACGGGCACGCATCGCCGGAGTCTGGGCATTGCGGGGAAAGGGAAGAATCGCTGTCGAGAAATACTTAGTTCAGGATTTTCTGAAGTAAACTCCGCCCCGAGGGAGTTCGCTCCTTCCATCGTGTCAGCGCCATTATCGTGGCTGACTCACCGTTATCGGGGGCGAGCCCCCTTGCTAGAGGGGTTATGATGGGTAACGCGCTGCCGGATCTGAAGCTGCTGCGAATTTTCGTCAGCGTCGTGCGCCATCAGGGGTTCGCCACCGCCCAGCAGGAGCTGAACCTGTCGACCTCGGCGATCAGCACCTACATGAGCCAACTGGAAACCGCGCTGGGGATCGTCCTTTGCCACCGCGGCCGCGGGGGGTTCAGCCTGACCAGCAAAGGCGAGCTGTTCCACCAGGAAACCCTGCGCCTGTTGGCTGAAATGGAAGGCTTCGAGCAATACGCCGCGGCGCTCAAGGGCGAATTGCGCGGTACGCTCAATCTGGGTGTGATCGATTCCACCGTCAACGATCACTCCTTGCCGCTGGCTGAAGCCATCGGTGCCTATAGTCAGGAGCATCCGGCGGTGCACTTGCACCTGTCGGTACTCAGCCCCTATGAATTGCAGCTGGCGGTGCAGGACAATCGCCTCGACCTGGCCATTGGCGCGTTTTCGACGCGCATGAGCGGGCTGGTCTATCAGCCGCTGTATCGCGAACAGCATTGGTTGTACTGCAGCAGCCGTCATCCGCTGTTCAGCGAGCGGCGCATTCCACCACAGGTGATCACCCAGCAACGCATGGTCGGGCGCGGTTACTGGAGCCAGGCGGAGCTGGCGCGTCATGGTTTCAAGCACAGCGCGGCGACGGTCGACAGCATGGAGGCGCAGCTGATTCTGGTGCTCTCCGGCGCCTATGTCGGCTACTTGCCGGAGCACTACGCCCAGCCCTGGGTCGATAAAGGCGATTTGCGCGTGCTGTCGCCAGCGACCTTCGGCTACCAGGCACCCTTTACCTTGATACTGCGCCGTGGCCGCAGCCGCGAGCCCTTGATTCAGACATTCCGTGATCTGCTCAAGACTCAGCTCATTCAGGTCTGACGATGTGTATCGACACCGTTGGCCCTTTCGCGAGCAGAGCTCGCTCCCACAGGTGCTCACGCTCCAGTGATTTGCTTGGTTTTGAATGAAAGTGTCGCCGCGACAAGCGCAATTTGCCCCGACAGGGAGTAGCCTTGTGATCGGCATGGTGCTGGAGTGTTACATGAGGTCTGGTTTTATTCTGGTCATTGCGACCTTCGCCTGTTTCACCCTGGCTCAGGCCCACGCTGTAGAAGCGCCTGAAGGGCCGGTGCTGCCTGTGCCGCAGAGCCCGACCGCGGCGGCCGCAACCCCTTATCCGCAGGTCTCGACACAGGCAGTGTTGACTGGCAGCCCGCTCACTGACAGCCAGCCAGCATTGCCACCGATACAAGTGCCGACGCCACCTGCCCGCGAAGCCGCCAGTACCCCGGATACCGGGGAGGATGCCAACAAGAGCAAGCCACCTGGGGGCTGATGCCGTCAGTACTGGCCTGCTCGGTCAGCGCATTTCCCGGATCACGACACCCGCTGCCCATCCGCCATGCGCAAGCGCTTGGACATCGACACCGCCAACACGCGGATGATCTTTGCGCCCACCTTGGGCACATCGTTGAGCATTTTTTCCAGCGAGTCCTTGCCCAGGTTCAACAGCTTGCAGTCCTGCGCGGCGATACAGCTGGCCGAACGCCGTTCGCCATCGAGCACCGCCATCTCGCCGAATGCGCGGCCTTTGCGCAAGGTCGCCACTTCCACTTGCTTGCCTTCGCTGTCGGTCTTCTGGATCGACACCTGGCCGTAGTGAATGATGCACATGAAGGTGCCGGCATCGCCTTCGCGAAAGATCGCTTGATCCTTGGCGACGTCGACGATGCTGAAATAGCCCGAGGCTACCTTCAGGTCGTCAGGATGAATCTGCACGAACATGCCGCAGTCCATCAGCATGTCGCGAATTTCGTTGTTCAGGTAGGTCGGATCAGGCATGGCATCAGGTCTTTGCTATGGGTGAAAACCCCGGGGCGAACGCCGAATCGCCCGCAGGGTAGTAGGAATTTATACCAGCTCGAGCACCTTGAACACGAATCCATACTCCAGTGCCACATCTCGCAGGCCCTGATAGCGCCCGCTCATGCCGCCGTGCCCGGCACCGAGCTCGGTCTTGAGCAGCAGTAAGTGATCATCGGTGCGGGTGGCGCGCAACTTGGCGACCCACTTGGCCGCTTCCCAATACTGCACGCGGCTGTCGTTGTAACCGGCGATCACCAGCATGGCCGGATACGCCTGGGCGCTGACGTTCTCATAAGGAGCGTAGCTCTTGATGCGCGCATAGACGTCAGCTTCTTGTGGATTTCCCCATTCGTCATATTCGGTGACCGTCAGCGGCAGGTCCGGGTCGAGCATGGTGTTGAGCACGTCGACGAACGGTACTTCGGCAATCGCTGCCCGGAACAGTTCAGGGCGTTGATTGAGCACCGCACCGATCAGCAGGCCACCGGCACTGCCTCCGCTGATCACCAACTGGGCGGGGCTGGTCAGTTGCTGCTCGATCAGGTGCTCGGCGCAGGCGATGAAGTCGCTGAAGGTGTTGGCCTTGTGTTCCTGCTTGCCGGCGCGGTACCACGCTTCGCCTAGCTCGCCGCCACCGCGTACGTGGGCGATGGCGAAGGCGACGCCGCGCTCCAGCAGGCTCAAGCGAGCATGGGAGAACCACGGATCGAGGCTCTCGCCGTAGGCGCCATAGCCATAGAGGTACAGCGGCGTAGCGGTGCCCACGGTATCGCGGCGCTGCACCAGGCTGATCGGCACTTGAGTACCATCGGCTGCGGTCGCCCACAGCCGCTGGCTCAGGTAATCGTCGGCGTTGAACGGGCCGAGCACCGGGGTTTCCTTGAGCACCACTTGGGCGCCGTCGGCGAGGCTGAGCTGGCGCACCTGAGCGGGGCGATTGAGGGCCTCGTAGCGCAGGCGGATGCGGGGGTTGTCGAATTCCAGGCTGTCGGAGATATACAGGCTGTAGGCCGCATCCGGCAGTTGCACGCGATATGCGGCGGCGCCCTGCGGGTGCACCTCGATAATCGGCAAGCCACCTTCGCGCAGGCTGAGGCTATAGGCCCGGGCATTGAGGGTGACGCCTTCGAGCATGCTGTCCTGACGGTGTTCGATCAGGGTTTGCCACTGTTCGCGGCCCGGCACCTGGCCGGTGTCCGCTGCCTGGTAGAGGGCGAAGTTGATGCCGGCCTGGTTGCTGCGGATAAACCAGGTCCACTGGCCTTCGAGCTGGCCGTGGTCGGGGTAGTACTCGTGATCCTCGACCCGCGGCGCCAGGCAGGTGAAATCGCCCAGCGGTGTCTCGGCGTCCAGCACCCATGCTTCACTGGTGGTCTTGCTGTTGAGCAGCAGGATCAACTGGCGCTCGGAGCTGGCGCGGTAGCAGTGCAGGAAGAAGCGCCCGTCGGTTTCCTCGAACACCGGCTCGGCGATGTCGCTGCCCAGGCGATGGCGATACAGCTTCCAGGGGCGGTGGGTATCATCCAGTTCGCCGAAAAACAGGGTCTGGCTGTCGTTGGCCCAGGTCATGCTGCCATCACATTGCTCGAATGGCAGCTCGGTGATCGCGCCGCTGCTCAGCTCCTTGATGTACAGGCGATAGGTTTCCTCGCCGTTGGTATCGAGGCTGTAGGCCAGGCGCTGTTGGTCCGGGCTGATGCTGAAGGCGCCCAGCGAGAGGAAGCCGCCTTCGGCCAGCACGTTGGGGTCGAGCAGCAACTGCTCGTGCTGTTCGTCGACGGTCGGCGAGTCATCGGCCGGGCGCGGGCAGCGGTAGTGGCGAGCGTATTCATCGCCGGCGGTGGTGCGGGTGTAGTACAGCCAAGGGCCCCAGGGCGAGGCGAGCGACAGATCGGTTTCGCGGATCCGGCCTTTGATTTCTTCGAACAGCTGCTCGCGCAATTCGGCTTGATCGGCCAGTTGCGCTTCCTGATAGGCGTTTTCGGCCTTGAGGTAGTCGAGCACGGCATCGGTATCGCGCTCTTGCAGCCAGGCATAGGGATCGTCACCCGCGGCGCGACGGGCGATGGGAGGCAGGGGGGGTGTAGAGGCCATGAGGATTCCTGAATTATCTGAAAGTCGAGCGCCTGGGATGGGCTTGCAATGATGGCGTTCATACGGGCCTCTTCGCGGGCAAGCCTTGCTCCGACACCTGTACGGTGCGGGACCTCATTGCACTGTGCAAGCAAAGCTTGCTCGCGAAGAGGCCATCAGCAGCACCACGACGCTCTCGGGGAAGCTTTGCTTCCATAAAGCCGTTATCATAAGCGTCTCTTTGCCAGCCTTACCACGGACACCATGACCGAGCACGATTATTTCCTCGCCTGGGGCATCTACGCTATCGCCGCTGTCGGCTGCTTGTTGGTCTGGTTTCGCCTGACCCGCTGGATGTGGCGCTATCTACGCGAGCCGCTGCGCGTGCTGGCACTGGTGCTGCTGGCCACGCCGACCATCGTCGATCCGCTCAAGGAGCTTTACGCGCCGGCCATCGCCATCACGGCCCTCGATCTGCTGGTCAAGGCAGGTAACAACATCCTGCAGGCCGCGTCCGACCTGGCCATGTATGGCATGTTCGCCTTTGGCCTGTACCTGATCTTCGTGCTGATTCGCTGGCCGATCGTCAGTGCCTCGCGCCGACGCAAGGCCGAGCAGGCGGTCGCCGCCGAGCGTCGCGCCGCCGAAATCAAGGCCGAGGAAGAGGCCCAGGAACGATTCGAGGCACGCGGCGAGCGCCGTCCCGCTGCGGCCAATACCGGTTATCGTGTAGAACCGCGCCTCTAACGCTGATTGCGAGAACCCGCACATGTGCGAATTGCTGGGCATGAGTGCCAACGTTCCGACCGACATCGTTTTCAGCTTTACCGGGCTTATGCAGCGCGGCGGCCGCACCGGGCCGCACCGCGATGGCTGGGGCATCGGCTTTTACGAAGGCCGCGGCCTGCGGCTGTTTCAGGATCCGACCGCCAGTAGTGAATCGCAAGTCGCACAACTGGTGCAACGTTACCCGATCAAGAGCGAAGTGGTAATCGGCCACATCCGCCAGGCCAATGTCGGCAAGGTGTGCCTGGCCAACACTCACCCGTTTGTGCGCGAGATGTGGGGGCGCAACTGGTGTTTCGCCCACAACGGCCAGTTGGCCGACTTCAACCCGGCAGTCGGCTTTTATCGGCCGGTGGGCGATACCGACAGCGAGGCAGCGTTTTGCGATCTGCTCAACCGCATCCGCAGTGAATTTGCCGAGCCGGTCAGCCTCCAAGCGCTGCTGCCGGTGCTGGTCAAAGCCTGTACCGAGTACCGCAGCCAGGGCGTTTTCAACTGTCTGCTGAGCGACGGCGATGGGCTGTTCAGTTTCTGTTCCAGCAAGTTGGTGCACATCACCCGGCGGGCACCTTTCGGCCCGGCGCGCCTCAAAGATGTGGACATGATCGTCGATTTTCAGGCCGAGACCACGCCCAACGATGTGGTCACGGTGATCGCCACCGAGCCACTGACCGAAGACGAGATCTGGCATCGCTACGCCTCGGGCGAATGGCGCCTGTGGCGCGGTGGTGAATGCACAGACCATGGCCAGACAGCGGTTATCGAATAGGGAAGCTCCCATGCTGCGAAGTTACGCGCGCTTGATTCTGTTTACCTTCGGCCTGCTGGTGGGCGTGCAGGTGCCCGGTTTCATCAACGATTACAGCCATCGGGTCGAGGCGCATCTGAACGAGGCGCAGCAGAGCCTCAAAGGTTTCAATGACACGGCCAACCAGTTCTTCAACGGTAATCTGCAGGCGCTGGTCGAGCATTATCGCAGCAGCGAAGACCCGGTTTTCCGCAGCGACGCTACCAGCATTGGCACCTTGGCCAGTCGTCAGGCCGCGCTGGATGCCGAGTGGATGGCGCTGCAGGGCCCCTGGTATCAGAGAGCCTGGCACGTGATCACCGCCGCCGATCCGGCGATTCTTGACGAGACCGCCAATGGCTACAGCTACCAAGTGCTGCTGGCGCCCGAGGCCATCGCCTGGGGGATGGCCTGCGCGTTCCTGCTGGCGTGGCTGATCGAAGGGTTTATCGTTCTGCTGGACTGGGCGTTTGCCGGTGGGCGGCATCGGGGCAAGATCAGCAAGCACGAGAGCTGGCGCTGAGCCTGACCCGCTCCCACAGGGGCTGCGTTATTTGGCCAAATAACGCATCCCTTCCTCCAGGCCGCGCAAGGTCAGGGGATACATCTGGTCCTCGACCAACTCCCGGATGATCTGCGTCGAGGCGGTATAGCCCCAAGTGTCCTTCGGATATGGGTTGATCCAGATCAACTTCTTGAATTTCTCCCTGAAACGCTGCATCCACACATACCCGGCTTCCTCGTTCCAGTGCTCGACGCTGCCGCCTGGCTGAGTGACTTCATAGGGCGCCATGGCCGCATCGCTGACGAAGATAACTTTGTAATCGGCGCCGTATTTGTGCAGCAGGTCCTGGGTGGAGGTGCGCTCGGAGGTGCGCCGCAGATTGTTCTTCCAGACCGATTCATAGATGAAGTTGTGGAAGTAGAAATACTCCAGATGCTTGAACTCGGTCTTGCAAGCCGAGAACAACTCTTCGCACACCTTTACATGGGCATCCATCGAGCCGCCGATATCGAACAGCAGCAATAACTTTACCGAGTTGCGTCGTTCCGGTCGCATCTGGATATTCAGCAGGCCGGCATCGCGAGCGGTGTGGTCGATGGTGCCATCGATGTCCAACTCATCGGCCGCGCCTTGGCGAGCGAATTTGCGCAAGCGCCTCAAGGCGACCTTGATGTTGCGAGTGCCGAGTTCGACTTGATCGTCGAGGTTCTTGTACTCGCGTTGATCCCAGACTTTCACCGCCTTGCCCTGGCGCTTGCCGGCATCGCCAACGCGGATACCTTCGGGGTTGTAGCCCCCCGAACCGAACGGACTAGTGCCGCCGGTGCCAATCCATTTGTTGCCACCGGCGTGGCGTTCTTTCTGTTCTTCAAGGCGCTGCTTGAAGGCGTCGATCAACTGGTCGAGGCCGCCGAGGGATTGAATCTCGGCGCGCTCCTCGGGTGTCAGCGAGCGCTCGAACTCCTTGCGCAGCCAGTCTTCCGGAATCAGTGCCTCGAGGTGTTGATCGAGATTTTGCAGGCCATTGAAGTATGCCGAAAACGCCCGGTCGAACTTGTCGAAATGGCGCTCGTCCTTGACCAGAATCGCCCGCGACAAATAGTAGAACTCATCCATGTCGGCAAAGATCACTCGCTGTTGGAGAGCGTTGATCAAGTCGAGCAACTCGCGCACCGACACCGGCACCTTGGCGGCGCGCATTTCATTGAAGAGGTTGAGCAGCATGGCCGTCGCCCTTTGGCAGAAAATCGAAAGTCAGCGGTTGCCGCGACGGCTCATGAACGCGAGGCGCTCGAGCAACTGCACGTCCTGTTCGTTCTTCACCAAGGCGCCTGCCAGGGGCGGGATGGCCTTGGTGGGATCGCGCTCGCGCAGGACCGCTTCGCCGATGTTGTCGGCCATCAACAGTTTGAGCCAGTCGACCAATTCCGAGGTGGAGGGCTTTTTCTTCAGGCCCGGCACCTTGCGTACATCGAAGAACACGTCCAGCGCCTCGCTGACCAGTTCCTTCTTGATGTTCGGGTAATGCACGTCGACGATTTTCTGCAGTGTGATGCGATCGGGGAAGGCGATGTAATGGAAGAAGCACCGGCGCAGAAAGGCGTCCGGCAGTTCTTTCTCGTTATTGGAGGTAATAATGATGATCGGCCGCTGCTTGGCCTTGATGGTCTCGTCGATCTCGTAAACGTAGAACTCCATCTTGTCGAGTTCTTGTAGCAGGTCGTTGGGGAACTCGATGTCGGCCTTGTCGATTTCATCGATCAAGAGGATGACCCGGTCTTCGGATTCGAAGGCTTCCCATAACTTGCCCTTCTTCAGGTAATTGCGCACATCGTGGACTTTGTCGACGCCCAGTTGCGAGTCGCGTAGGCGGCTGACGGCATCGTATTCGTAGAGGCCCTGATGGGCCTTGGTGGTCGATTTGATGTGCCAGGTGATCAGCCGTGCGCCGAAGGATTCGGCCAGTTGCTCGGCCAGCATGGTCTTGCCGGTGCCGGGTTCGCCCTTGACCAGCAAAGGCCGTTGCAGAGTGATGGCTGCGTTGACCGCCAGTTTCAGGTCGTCAGTGGCGACATAAGCGGCTGTGCCTTCGAATTTCATCGGTGCAACTCCGGTCTTGTTGAATGAATATTCCCGACTATAACGCGGGGGCTAAATCATGGGAACGCGACACCGTCTATGTGGCCGCACGCGCGAGCTCGCTCCCACAGGTTTGACGTTGCTACCTGCTATTTATCAGCACTTGGCGGCGCTTGTTCATATCGGGCATTGAACGCTTGCACGAACCCATTGCGCAGGATCTCCCAGAACGCCTCCAAGGCGCTGATATCCTGGCGGTGCACATTACCGCTGAGGTCCACTCGGGTGGCGAACTGGTTTTTGTTCTGGTTTTTCAGCAGCGTCTGCGAGCCGCCGACAATGGCTTCCCAGATGGAACGGAAAATGCCCTTGTCCTTGTTCTCGACATCCTGCTGCCAATTGAACACATCGACGTTGTGCAGCAGCGGTTTGATATAGCCGCTCAGCTGAGCCTTCTTGGCATCGGCCTCGATGACGATATCGCCGGTGCCCGCATTGAAGTCGAACTTGCCATAGGCGCTGGAGAAGTCATTGAGCCTGCGCAGTTCGATGCCTGTGGCGCGCAAGCGAAATTCGAAGTCCTCGAAGTTGCTCAGCGGATCGAAGGTCGCTGTGGTTTCCACCGGCGCCTGGCCGAACAGCTGGGCCTTGGCCGTGAAGCGCGCGTCACGTTTGCCTTGTACATCCACCACGTTGGTCAGGTTATAGACGCTGGCATTGACCTGGGTGGCCTGCAGATCGACCGGTGGCTTGGAGGTGAAGTTACGGAAGCTGATCTTGCCGTCGTCGATGCGCACCTCGTTGAGGGTAATCGGCAACAGCTTGCCCAGTTGTGCGCGCCAGTCGGTGCCGCTACCGGTCTGCGAGGCTTGCTTGTTGGTGCCGCCGTCGACGAAGTTGAGCGTCGGACGCACAAACTCCATCTCGGCCACCACGGCATGGTCGTACCACAGCGAATGCCAGCTCACCGACAGATCGATCAACGGTGCGTCCAGCAGCGGCACGGGCACCTTGCCATCGACCTTGGTGATCTGCAGGCCGTTGATCCGGTAGGCGCCGCGCCACAGCGCCAGGTCGACGTCATCGACATGGCCATGGTAGTCGCCCATGCTCGCCAGCTTGTCATTGAGGTAGTTGCGCACCACGTAGGGCAGGGCGATATGCACCACGGCCAGGATCAACACCAGACCGACAAGGGTCCACATGGGCCAGCTGTAGCGACGTTTCATGACCAGGTTCTCGTGAGATATGGACGGTTGACTGCGGGGCACGCTATCGGTTCGCCGCGACTGGACTCGTTCGCGTGGCAGGCATACCCTTGAGTTTTGACGCTGATGCATAAGGACCCGTCCCATGAGCCGCATTTTCGCCGACAACGCGCATTCCATCGGCAATACGCCGTTGGTGCAGATCAACCGCATCGCCCCGCGGGGCGTGACCATCCTGGCCAAGATCGAGGGGCGCAACCCCGGTTATTCGGTCAAGTGCCGGATTGGCGCCAACATGATCTGGGACGCCGAAAGCAAAGGTCGGCTCAAGCCCGGCATGACCATCGTCGAGCCTACCTCCGGCAACACCGGTATCGGCCTGGCCTTCGTGGCTGCTGCGCGGGGCTACAAGCTGTTGCTGACCATGCCGGCGTCGATGAGCGTCGAGCGGCGCAAAGTGCTCAAGGCGCTGGGAGCCGAGCTGGTGCTCACCGAGCCGGCCAAGGGCATGAAGGGCGCGATCGACAAGGCCGCCGAGTTGCTGGCCAGCGACCCTGACAAATACTTCATGCCGCAGCAGTTCGAGAACCCGGCCAACCCGGCCATTCACGAGAAGACCACGGGCCCGGAAATCTGGAACGATACCGACGGCGCCGTGGATGTGCTGGTGGCGGGGGTCGGCACCGGTGGGACCATCACGGGCATCTCGCGCTACATCAAGCACACGCAGAAGAAGTCGATTCTCTCGGTGGCCGTGGAGCCGATCGGTTCGCCGGTGATCACCCAGGCGCTGGCGGGCGAAGAAATCAAGCCGAGCCCGCACAAGATCCAGGGCATCGGCGCCGGTTTCGTGCCGAAAAACCTCGACCTGTCGATCGTGGACCGTGTCGAGCTAGTGAGCGACGACGAGGCCAAGGCCATGGCCCTGCGCTTGATGCAGGAGGAGGGCATTCTCTGCGGCATTTCCTGCGGCGCGGCCATGGCGGCGGCGGTACGCCTGGCGGAGAAGCCGGAGATGCAAGGCAAGACCATCGTGGTGATTCTGCCGGATTCGGGTGAGCGGTATCTGTCGAGCATGCTGTTCAGTGATTTGTTTACCGAGGCTGAGTTGCAGCAGTAGTGATGTAGGCAGGGTTGGCCCCTTCGCGGGCAAGCCTTGCTCCGACAATGCTCGCGCTGTGGGAGCGAAGCGGGCTCGCGAAGGGGCCGGCACAGGCTGCTCCATTGACCCAAATCACCCACCCCGTCGCCACAGGTGTTCCCCCGCTGCAATCGGGTTTATCATGGTGGACTGCCTTTTCGTGGAGTCCACGCATGACCCTTTCTCTCGCCGCCAAGCTACTGGTGCTGCTGATTTTCGTCGGCAGCATCCTGTACGTGCATTTGCGCGGCAAGGCGCGGCTGCCGGTGTTGCGCCAGTTCGTCAATCATTCGGCATTGTTCGCGCCTTATAACGCCCTGATGTACCTGTTTTCCAGCGTACCTTCCACGCCATATCTGGACCGCAGCAAGTTCCCCGAACTCGATGTGCTCAAGAACAACTGGGAAACCATCCGCGAAGAGGCCATGCACCTGTTCGACGAAGGCTATATTCGCGCCGCCGCCAAGGACAACGATGCCGGATTCGGCTCGTTCTTCAAGAAGGGCTGGAAGCGCTTCTACCTGAAGTGGTACGACAAGGCCCTGCCATCCGCAGAGGCGCTGTGCCCCAAGACCGTGGCGCTGGTCAACAGCATCCCCAACGTCAAGGGCGCGATGTTCGCCTTGCTGCCAGGCGGCAGTCACCTCAACCCGCACCGCGACCCGTTTGCCGGCTCGCTGCGCTATCACCTCGGCCTGTCGACGCCCAACTCCGATGCCTGCCGCATTTTCGTCGACGGCAAGGAATATGCCTGGCGCGACGGCGAGGACGTGATGTTCGATGAGACCTATGTGCATTGGGTCAAGAACGAGACTGACGTGACCCGAGTGATTCTGTTCTGTGACATCGAGCGGCCGCTGTCCAACCGTATCATGGGACGTGTGAACAAGGCCGTGAGCGACTTTCTCGGTCGCGCTACTGCACCACAGAACACCGACGACGAACGCGTGGGCGGTATCAACCAAGCCTATGCCTTCAGCAAGCGCTTCAGTAATGGCTTCAGCGCCAAGGTCAAGGCCTTCAAGCGCCGCAATCCCAAGGCCTACCGCGTGTTGCGGCCAGTGCTGGCGGTGGTGGTATTTACGGCTGTGGGCTACTGGTTGTTCGGCTGACACCGCCCATACCCTAGTGGCAACGCGCAAGCCCGCTCCCAAAAGGGGGGAGGGGGCGGCGTGATTCAGGCGAGGATTGCCGCACCCGCCCGCGCTACCTGCACGTCATCCTTGGACGCCACGCCCGACACTCCCACCGCACCGATGACCTGACCGCCGACGATCACGGGCACCGCGCCTTCGAGGCTAGTGAGCACCGGGTTGGACAGGAACGAGGTGCGCCCTTCGTTGACCATCTTTTCGTACTTGCTCGACTCGCTGCGCCCCAAGGCCGAGGTCCGTGCTTTTTCGGTGGCGATGTACGCTGTGCTCGCAGCCGCGCCATCCAGGCGCTCCAGGCCCAACAGATGGCCACCATCGTCGACCACTGCGATAGTCACTGCCCACTGATGTTGCTGCGCCTCCGCGCGGGCGGCAGCGAGGATGCGGGTGACTTCGGTATGGCCGAGAATCAATTTACTCTGCATGGGAAGAGGCTCCATCTAGGGAAACGGCCATCATTGGCTTTTTGCGCGCGGGCTGTCCAGTGTCGATCCGTTGATCGAACCGTACGAAAATATTCCCATAGGTGTAAGTCGCCTGCCCTATGGGCTTTCAGTCCAATGGCGGGGATTTAGCAAGGCTGAGTGTTCCATGTATTGATCTGTGTCATGAAAATGGCGTCAAACACACTTGAATGAATTGGTAAAAAAAAGACACAATTCGGATGGATGTCTTCAGGAGCTGTGATGCGAGGGATATTTCGCACCTGGGAAATACCACTGGAAGCTCGACTGTATGATTGATCTGCATGTGCGCACGGCCACCCTTGAGGACGCCGCCGCGCTGCTCGCCCTGCAAGCTGGCCCGCCTGATGTTTCACGGCGCGAGCTTGCCGAGCTGATACAACACACCCTCAAGCTGTACCCCTTTCTGGTGGCAGAGCAGGCAGGCCGCGTGTTGGGTTATGCCTATGGCGCTGCGCACCGCTCACTGATGGCGCTGCGCTGGTCAGTGGATGCTCGCGTCGAGGTCCCGGGGCAGGATCCCGACGTAGCCGCTGCGTTGTATAACAGCCTGATTCGGCACTTGGGTGAGCAAGGCTTCATGGCGATTTACGCTGCGGTGTCGGTGCATGACAGTGACAGTGCCGATTTGCACAAGCGCTTGGGGTTCGCCCCGATCGGCGTGCACCAGAGCATCGACGTGCACTGCGAAGCGGACTACTGGTGCATGACCCTCGCGGCCAGCCCGGCGCGCGAAGAGCCGGTATCGTTCAACGTGCTGCAGCGACGCCTGGAACTGTGCGGCCGCTGAGCGGTGGGCTGTATTTCAGGCCCCTTGCGGCGCGCTGTCGCTGCGCACCTGGGCGTGGCTGATCAGGGCGAAGATGAAACTGCCGCCGATGATGTTGCCCGCCAGGGTCGGCCCGGCGAAGTGCGCCCAGAATTCGCCCCAGCTCAGTTCACCGGCCCAGACCAGATACGACACCTCTGCCGAGCCCACCACGATGTGGGTGAAGTCTCCCAGCGCCATCAGGTAAGTCACCATCACGATCAGCCAGATCTTGCCATCCTTGACCGAAGGGATGATCCACACCAGCGTGGCGATCATCCAACCCGAGATGATGCCCTTCGCGAACATCGGCCAAGGCGCGTTCTCCATGACCTTGCGGCCGATTTCAAGGAAGGCTTGATCGGTTTTGCTATCGAAGATCGGCAGGTGCAGCATCACGTAGGACACCAGCAGAGTGCCCATCAGATTGCCCACCAGTACCACGCCCCATAGCCGTAACAGGCGGCCGAAGTTGTTCAGCGTCGGTTTGGTCATCACCGGCAGCACGGCGGTCAGGGTGTTTTCGGTAAATAACTGCTGGCGCGCGAGGATCACCGCCAGGAAGCCCGCGCAATAGCCGAAGCTGGCGATGACCTTGAAGCCTTCAGCGTCCGGCAGCCGCGAATTGAGCAAACCCATGGCCATGAGCGACAGGCCCATGGTCAGCCCCGCCGCCAGCGCGGACCAGAACAACGCCGCGAAACTGCGTTCCAGCTCATGATCACCCTGGCTGCGGATGATCTCGTGCAGCACCGCCGCCCGGGCAGGCTGCTGTTCGTTGGCTTCCTTTTTCTCGTCCTTGGACAAACCGGGCGTTTCGCCGTCCTTGTGAGGCTCGGGGGAGGTATCGGGTTGTGGCCTGGAGTCCATGCTGAATCCTTGAACGCTGAAGTCATTCGGGGTTCTAGCACAGACTCTGGCAGTGGCGAGTTAGTTGCGTCAGCCGGCGCCTATATCCGCATTGACCTTGAACAGCTGGCGAATCGCTTCAGCATACTGTCGGTTACCGACGATCATGCTGTTGTTATGGGTGCCGCCTGGGATCAGCAGCAGCTTCTTGGGCGCCATGGCGGCCTCGAACAGTTCTTCGCTCAAACGCGGCGGGATGTATTGATCTTCAGTGCCGTGCACGATCAGTACCGGAATGCCGACGTCGGCGATCTTGTCGATGGAATCGAATTTCTCCGACAGGATCCAGCGCACCGGCAGCGAAGTCTTGATCACCGCCTGGGCGGCGGCGCCCATGTCGGTGAAGGTCGATTCGATAATCAATCCCGAGGCCTTGGGCAGGTCGTCCTTGTCGATCTGTTCGGCCAGGTCGATGGCGATCGCGCCCCCCAGCGAATGGCCGTAGATCATGCGTTTGCCGGCATCGGGTTGCAGTTGTACCAAGCGTTTCCAGGCGGCCTGGGCATCCTGATAGACGCTGCGCTCGGAAGGCAGGTCGCCGGGGCTCTGGCCAAAGCCGCGGTAGTCGATGGCCAGCACCGCGAAGCCCATGTTGTGCAGGGCGGTGATGCGGCCCAATTGGGCGGTCAGGTTCCAGCGCATGCCGTGCAAGTACAATAGGGTCGGCGCGTTACTGCCGCGTGCCGGCCACCACCAGGCGTGCAGGTACTGGTTGCTGCTGAGGGTCTTGTCGATCGGGATGTCGAGTTCCTGCATGCCGGCGGGTATGCCGGTGAACCACCCGGCATTGCCCGGCTCGATACTGAAGATCAGCTCCCGCTCCTTGTGGACCAGCTGCGAGCAACCGTAAGGCAGGCCGACGCCGATGAACAGCGCCAACAACAGCCAAGGCAGCCAGCGACGGCGTTTGATGGGGGCGGCAGGTGTGGGCATGGCGCGGGCCTGGTACGGGGGGATGGCTTCCAAGATGGCGAAAAAATTCGGGAGCGGCAAGGGCTGGTTCAAGTCTCGACATGTCAGTGTCGGGGCTGGCCTCTACGCCGCCTGACGCGCGGTATAGGTTTACAACGAAAACCGCCCCAGCATGCCATTGAGCTCCACTGCCAGCTCCCCCAGCTCCTGACTCGCAGCGCTGGTCTGCGCCGCGCCGGTAGCACTCTGCAGCGACAGATCGCGAATCCGCACCAGATTGCGATCCACCTCGCGCGCCACCTGGGCCTGCTGTTCGGCCGCACTGGCGATCACCTGATTGCGCTCATCGATGGTCGCCACCGCCTGGGCAATACTGCCCAGCACATCCTTGGCCGCCTGCGCCCGTTCTCGGGTTCGCCCCGCCTGGCTCGCACTGGCGGCCAAGGCCTGCACGGCCAGGCCGGTGCCCTGATGAATACCGTCCATCATCTGCTCGATCTCTCGGGTCGAGGCGCCGGTGCGGTGAGCCAGGGCGCGTACTTCGTCAGCGACCACCGCGAAACCTCGGCCCACTTCCCCGGCACGGGCCGCTTCGATGGCGGCGTTGAGGGCCAGCAGGTTGGTCTGCTCGGCGACATTGCGGATTACATCCAGCACCTTGTTGATGCCGGCCGTTTGCGCGGCTAGATCCTGGGCGCGGGCGGCGGCCTGCTCGACTTGGTCGGTGAGTTCGCCGATGTCGGCCATGGTCTGGTCCAGTTGCGTCTGGCCCTGGCGCACCGCCGTACTGGAGGCGCGTGAGTCAGTGGACGTCGAGACCGCGTTGCCGGCCACCTCTTCCACCGCCTGGCTCATTTGCGTGACTGCCGTAGCGGCCTGCTCGATCTCGTTGTACTGCTGCTGCATGCCCTCGGCGTTGCCTTGCATGATGGCGCCCATCTCGTGCGTCGCGGCATTCAAGCGCGTCACTGCACCGCCGATCTGGCTGATCACCCCATGCAACTGGTCGCGCATGTGGCCGAGCATCTGCAACAGCTGTGCGGCCTCGTCCCGGCCTTCGGCGTGCACCGCTTGGCTGAGGTCGCCAGCGGCCACGGTGTGGGCGACCTGCAGGGCCTGACGCAACGGCCGAATGATGCTGACGCTCAGGCGCCAGGCCAGCAGCAGGGTGATCAGCAGCGCTACGGCAATCGCAATGGGGATCACCAGCCGCGACTGCGCATCGGTCTGGGCCGAGGCGGCCAACGCATCGGCGGTGGCCTGCTTGTTCAGCTCGCGCAGCAATTGCACCTGCATGTCCATCATCGCGCCCTGATTGCCCAAGGCTCCGTTGGCCATGGCATTGGCCTCGCTGGTACGGTTCTGCTCGATCAGGCCGATGGCGTCCTTGAGCGGGGCGAGGAACTGCTGATAGGCGTCCTGCAGCAGCATGATCGAGTCGTGCTCGGTGCCGGCAGGCACATTGGCCAGGTAGTCCTTGAAGCCCTGATTGACCTCGTTGGCCAGTTGCTCGACGTTGATCTTGCGGTTCACCGTTTCGCCCGGATCGTGGGCGTAAGCCAGCAGCAGCGCCGCTTCCAGCCGCAGTTTGACTAGGTCGATGGCGATGGCATCGGCCTGGGCGATGCTGGACAGCGGCCCGCGTTCGATCAATTCGCCCTGATGGCGGATCTTCTGCATTTCCAACAGGCAAAAGCCGCCCAGCGCGCCCATCAGCAAAGCGGTCAGGATGAACCCGGCCAGCAGACGCGGGCCGATGGCCAGGCGGCGCAGCAGGGGACGACGCAATCGAGTGATCAAAGCTTTCACGGCACGAACCTGAGTAATCAACTGTTCATGGTGTTGTAACAAAACAAGATGATGGCTTTATGACACTCGATTGACGTCAACGCATTGAATACGCTTTTTTCCGGTGCGAGCGGTGCTTTTAGACGGCCTGCAAGATTGGGGTGAGCAACGTGCACAGCAATAGGCCACAATGGCGGCTTTCCTGCGAGCACGAATACCTTCTAGCGCTGTTACGTGCCCGGCCGTATTTTCATCCTTCCAAGAAGGCGATCGCTTCAATGAACACCCCCCTCAGCACCGAACCCTTGACCGACGACGAACTGGACGAGCTCCAGAGCGCCCTGGATAGTTTCCAGAGCGAAGACTCGGTGCGTGATATTTCCGAACTCGACGGGTTTTTCACCGCGCTGATTTCCAGCCCGGAAATCCTGCCGTTCAGCGTTTGGTACAACGCGCTGTGGGGCAACCCAAAAGTCCTGCCCAAGTGGAAGGATGAAAAAGCATTCGATCGCTTCGTTAACCTGCTGGTCCAGCACATGGGCAATCTGGAGCTGGTGATCACCGAGCATACTGCCGAGTTCGCGCCGATCTTCAACGAGGTGCTGGACGACGACAACGAAGACGCCGATGGCATGCCAAGCCTGCAGGAATGGTGCTACGGCTACCGTCGCCTGGCTGACAGCTGGCCGAAGATGCCAGACGACCAGGACGTGATGCTCTCGATGATCGTCCTGCAATCGTTGGGCGATGATGCCTACGAAGAGGGCGAGCTGCCGGAGATCGACGTCTTCACGGCTGCCGATATGATTACTCATTCGGCTGTGCAGTTGCATGAGTACTGGACCGAGCAGCGCCCGACCAACACCCCGGTGCGTGCCGCGGAAAAGGTCGGTCGCAATGACCCTTGCCCGTGCGGCAGTGGCAAGAAGTTCAAGCAGTGCTGCGGGGCCTGAGACCTCACGGGTTGAAACTAGCCGTTGACAGCTTCGTATAAACCCGTAAAATCCCGCGCCACAGCAGGCACGTAGCTCAGTTGGTTAGAGCACCACCTTGACATGGTGGGGGTCGTTGGTTCGAGTCCAATCGCGCCTACCAAACAAAATCCGCTCTGCTGGGCGGTGAAAAAAGGGCGACCCGAGAGGGCCGCCCTTTTTTGTGGACGTTACTTTGTCGCGTGGCTACTTGGCCGCTGGCGCCTTGGCGCTGACGATCTGCTGCACGAACGCGTCGTGGCTGCTCTGATCGGCAGCGCGGGAAACCACTTCCACGGCAGTCATGCGCGCGCCCGAGCCCGCGACCAGGGTGGTGGTGATGGTCTTGCCGCCGCCCATGGTGCCGGTGCTGTCGATCTGGCGTACGCCGAGGGTGTTGATCTTCATGCTCTTCTCGCTGACTTTCTGATAGTCCGGCAGCCCTGCGCGTTGCTGGCTCGCCAGGCCGGCGGCGGCGCCGTCGAGGAAGGTGTCGTCGTTGTCGCTGACCTGGGTGCCATTGGGGATCGGCGATTCGGTGACGATGATCACCCGTTTGAGCGCCTCGTTCAGGTACATGGTGCCGCTGGCGCCCTCGGTGCCGTGGGCCGCATCACCAGCCGGCAGCGGGTTGGCAGCGTAGCCGGCGGGTAAGGTGAAGGCGAACTTGCCGCCCAAGGTCGAGACCTTGAGCGCGGCGCTCGCCGGCGCTTCCTTGGCGGGCTCCTGCTTGTGCTTGCTGGCGGCGTAGCCGGTGACGGGCGAAAGCGCCGCGAGCACAGACAGGCTCATGGCAGCGAGAAGCGGGCGGTACGACAGCATGGGCAAGGTCCTTTGACAGGTAAACGTGGTGCATTGATGGCCAAGGGTGAATCATCCCATATCGCGTAGGTCTAGAGCTCATCGAAAATCGCGGTGTGCGTCGGGTTGCCGAGGTCCGTAACGCGACTGATAGAATCCAATCCCCTGCCCATACTGGAAGCTTTCGCATGGAAGGCCGTCCCGCCTCGTTTCACCGCCTCGCCTTGGTCACCTTGACGCTCGCATTGCTGGCCGGTTGCAGCCATACCCCGCCTGTGCCCGAGCAACCACAGTCGCCCGGCCTAGCGATATTCCAGGAGGCCGTGGCCTTGCCAGCGGTGACCAGTTCGGTGGTGCGCGAAGGTGATCAGGTCTCGTACCTGGTCAGTCGCCCCGCCAGCGGCGATCAGCCCGAAACGCTCATTGCTCGTTTCAATGCCTCTTGCACTCAGCCCCGCGGCCAGATGATGTATCCCACCGGGGGCGGCATGGCGTTTTTTGCGGCCATGCCGCGCAAGATCGGGGATGAATCGCAACTGCCTGCCGAGCAACTTGACCAGTTGCAGGGCAGTGCACAATTGCGTCAGGCCTGTGCCGACAATCCTCCGGCCGATTGGCGCAGGCTTAAAGGCGAGTCTGGCCAGTCATGGCTGTTGCTCGACGGCGCGAGCCTGCACCGTGAAGGCCGCGAGGTGCTGTTCTGGGGCGCGTACGATTACCCTCGCGAACAACTCGATAGCCAGCGCAGCGGCTACTACGTTCAACGCCGCGAGCGCTTTGCGGCAGATTGCTCGCAGCAGCGTTTTCGGCGCTTGAGCGCGTTTTATGTCGATGCCGACAACGGTGTCGGTGCCGGCCAGGTGTTGCTCGAAACCCAGGTGCACCCGCTTGCCGATGCCACTGTCGATGAGCGCTTGCTGTTGCAGAAAGTGTGCGCGGCACCCGCCAGCCTGGCGTCGCTGCCGCGCTACGAAGGGCGGATCAAAGCTCCGGCCAAAATGCCTGTCCCACCCGTCGCCGCACCTGTGACTGAAGCAGTGCAAGGGCTGATGTTGCCGCCGCCGCCAAAAAACCTCAGCCGCCTGGGTCTGGTGTATGACGCCACTGTGCTCAAGCGCAAGATTGCCGACAACGACAAGGCGCAGTGGTTTTTCAGCACCGATCCGGCCACTGGCCAGATGGTGATCCAAAAGCGTGGTCTCACGGCCGCGGGCAATATCGAGGTGAGCTTCAGGGGCTTGATTCCGTTGTCTGCGGCCATTTCCGATCCCTCCGCTGAAGGCCCGAAAGCCAATGTGATTGCCCTGACTTACCTGCGCTTCGACGGTGACTGGCAGAACCTGCCGGTCGGTAAGACCGTTAGCTACAGCCGGGCCTACAAGCCCTTGGTGAACGGTGAGCCGAAACTGGGCGACCTGATCACCCTCTACTGTTCGATCGATAGCGAACAACCGGCCAATACCCTGAATCCGGTATTGCCAGGCACCGCAAAACAGGTCACCTGCAAGGGCGACAACGAGCGCGCCACGGGCGTCGGCCATTACGCTTACCTGAGCGCCTACGGCTTGTTTTTCCCGTTGCGCACAGTGGATCAGATCAGCGACTGGGCATGGCGGATTCAAGCGGTCGAGTAACCTCCTCGGGCCCACACGATTGCTACCACCAGCGCAGCGGCCACCGCAGCCAGGGTGAAGAGGGCGGCGGCATGGCCCTGCGCGACCATGTACACCCCCAAGGTGGTGGCGGCGGTCTCGGCCAGCGCCCAGGTGAAGGTCAGTACCGCCATGGCGAAGGCCGGGCGACCAGGGAACAGCTGGATCGACATCGACTGATACAGCGGCCCGAAGATCATCTCGGCGAGGGTCAGCAACAGGATGGCAGCGACCATCGCGGTCATTTTTTGCGTGGCGAACAGCAATGCATACACCCCGATGGCCAACGCCAGGTTGGCCGCGGTAATCAAGTCGCGGCGGTTACGCCGGGCACACAGGCGGGTCAGGGGGATCTGCAGGATGACGATCAATACGCTGCTGGCAGCGAAGAACAGCCCGATCGTCTCCGCCCCCAGGCTGTCTTCGGCATAAAACGGAAACACGTTGTAAAACTGCGCGAAGGCAAAGAACGACAAAAAGTTGATGGCCAGAAATTGCACACGGCTTTGGCCATTCAGGCTTCGTGCCTGCGGTTGATTACAGGTGAGTGGCTGCTGCTGCGCGCAAGTGATCCGCATACAAAGTGCGACAGTGGGCAGGCAGTACAGCAAGGCGAACGCCAAATACCAGTCCGGTAAGTGGGCAAGCACCAGGGCCGACAGGTAGGGAGTGATCCCGGCACTCAGGTTGAGCGCGACGTTTTCCTTGGAAAACGCCGTGACCGTGTCGTCTTCGGCATGACCGCTGGCGATGAAGGTCAGTTGCGTCAGAGTCGATACCGAGTTGGCGATGCCGAACACTGCGACGCCCAGCAGCCAGGCCGCTAGTGAATATACCTGATGCAGGTGCAGCCATTGCAGCCAGATGATAGCGGCCATCAACAGCACCTGCATGCCGATCATCACAGCGCGAAAATCCCATCTGCCGATCCAGCGGGTGAACAACAGCGCGCCAGCACGGTTGGTCATTGCGACGGTGCCGGCAATTATCGCAATGTCGGCGGCGCTGAAGGGGGCCGAGGTCGCCAGCCACACGGCAAAAAAGGTGAAAAGGATGCTCCATGCGCCCCATGTGAAAAATCGGATGATGTAAAGGGTCATAGTGCTTCCTGTTGCCCTTCAGTCCAGCGTGAATGCAGGATCGGTGGTGCCTTTTTCGGTCCGCACAGTGATGCAGTGGATGTCGGCGAGTACCTCTTCCTCCGCGCCGCAAAGCAGGCCCACCCACCCGTAATCCGACGTTCCCACTTTGGCCAGCTGGCTGCCTTCGACCGCGAATTGTGTGTGCTGGCTGCGGATCTTGGGTAGCTGCACGCACTCCAGGGTGCCGGCCTCGGGTAGGCCATACCAGATACCCAGCGTCCTCTGCGGGGCCAGCCGTGCGCTGGCGCATAGCGACAGTGGGCATTTGCCGCGCAACACCGGCAATAACAGCACGTGGGCCAGCAACTGCCGAGGATTGATGCTGTGGGCCAGGGCCACTTGTTCGAGCACGGTGGCGCCGCCGATACGACCGACATTGGCATCCACTAGATAGATGCTGGTGGCGGTCTGGATGAATTCGCAATGGAAATAGCCGAACTGATAGCAGGATCGGCTGACCAGCGTTTCTACGCAGTCCCAGCCGCGGGCGATTATGGCCTGGCTGAGGTGGTCGTCTGCCGGGTACTTGTTCGCGACCTCGGTAAAACCGAGACGCGAGCGACTGGAGATCCCCAGGCGGCGCACCCATCCCGCTTCGACGAAGCCTTCGAAACTCAACAGACGTCCGCTCACTTCCTGTTGCAGTATCCAGTCGGTGTCGGCGTGATAGCCGCTATGGTGCAGGTGAGCTGCCAATTCCGCCTTCAAGGTGCCGCTGGTGGCCAGATGGTGTAGCCCCAGACCCCCAGATGAGCACGCCGGCTTGAGCACCAGCCGGGGGCCCCAGTTATCGACTCGACGCAGATTCATCGAACGCAATTCATGGCTCTTGAAGCTGAGGCTGGGCGGGCTGAATTCGGGAATCAGCGACAATACGCTGTGCTTGTGACTCAGCCAGGCCAGCACGGGGCCGGAGTACGCCCAGTCGAATTCCTTGGCCAAGGCTTCTACCAGAGTGAATTGCTCGTCGAACAGGCTGGTCACCGCGACTACCCCGTCGAAAGCGACCGGATGGACACGGATGTAGTTGATGACCTGTGGGATGGACGCGGTGTCGACTTCGTGGATTTCCAGCTCATCCAGGTAGTGTTGTATCTGCTCCGAGAATGCGCCTCGGCGCGCCAGCAGCACGGGCTGGTAGCCGAAAGGCTCCAAGGCTTGCACCAGGTACTTGAGGGCAACGCAGCCAACGCCGGTAATCAGGAGTTTCTTCATGGTAGTGATCTCCCGGGGCGCGCAAAGATCAACCGCGCGATCTGTGGGACGAATATGTCGGGTTGCAGGGTGATGCGGATCAGGCTCTGGCCATTGATCGTGGCCGGCTTGCTGACGCTGACACCCAACTCGAGCAAGGCCCACTGCAAGTGGTTGGCGGCCTCGGGGCTGGGCATGCACAGGGTGACGAAGTTGGTGGCGCAGGGCAGGCAGGTCAGCCCGGCTTCGTCGGCGAGCTGCTGGAAGCGCACTCGCAGTTGGAGAGTTTGCGCTCGTAACTGAAGGCTGTAGGCGCTGTCGTCAAGGGCTTGTTCGGCCAGCCACTGGGAAAGGCCGCAGACCGAATAATGGATACGCGCTTGCACGAGATAATCAAGCAATGTCACCGGTGCCATCGCATAGCCGATGCGCAGCCCGGCCAAGCCGTAGGCTTTGGAAAAACTGCGCAGGCGCAAGGTATTGGGCCAGAGGCGGACGGGGTGCAGATCGTCGACGGCGAACTCCAGGTAGGCTTCGTCCAGGAGCAGCAAAGTCTCCTCGGGCAGCGCCTGGGCGAAGGCCTGGATGGTCTGCTCGTTGTGGTAGTGCCCGGTAGGATTGTCCGGATTGGCGAGGTAGAGCACGTTCGGGCGAATGTCCCATGCAGCGGCTAAAAGCCCCGGCAGGTCGTTGCGCAACTGCATACCTTTACCTGCGTAGGGCATCAGCCTGACCTCCAATCCCTGTGCGCGGGCGAAGTATTCGAAGGTGGGATAGGTCCCTGTCGAGCAGAGCACCTGATCACCGGCTCGGGTGAAGGTGCGCAGGGCAAGATGGATCAGGCTGTCGGCACCCGCATCCACCAGCACCTCGTCGATACCGATGCCTCTGTGCCGACCCAGTGCCAGGCGCAGGCTATGGGCTGCGGGGTCTGGGTATTGGCGGCATTGGTCGAGGAACTCTTCGCGATAGGTCCGCAGCCATTGGTCGGGATGGATCGGCAGGGCTTCATTGCCGCTGAGGCGGCTGATGATGGGACGTCCCAGTTCGCGTTCCAGTGCCGGGATACCCGGGAATGGGTTCTCCAGGGTTTTATCGATGAATTGCCGAGCGGCGAGGGGCATGGCGGGCTCTCTGTGCAGTGGTCCAGGATTCAGTGCGGGTTGACCAGGTTGCGGTGCCAGCCGCTGAGCAGCAGTTGCAGCACGCATCGCGCCGCCTTGGTGCGCAACTCGCCCAAGGCGCGATCCGAATAGAAGGCGACGTGGGGTGACCACAACACCTCTTCACCTCGCAGCACGGCCGCCGGGAGGCGGGTTTCGTCGGCATGCACGTCCAGTCCCAGACCGCGCAGTTGTCGTCGTTGCATGGCGCTTTCCAGGGCATCGGGGTCGATCAATGCGCCCCGAGCGGTGTTGATCAGGAACTTGCCATGCAAGTGCTGCAGGCTGTGCTGGTTGATGAGGTGGCGGGTATCGGCGTTCAGCGGTGCATGCAAGGTGACCAGATCAGCGAAGTCGAGCAGGTCATGCAGGGTTTCGCAGCGTTTGAGCCGCAGGGTTTTCTCCCAGCCACTGCCAATGTGCGGGTCGTGAAAGGCGATATCGCAGCCGAATGCCCGGAAGCGCTGTGCAACTGCGGCACCGATCCGGCCAAGGCCGACGATACCGACGCGCAGGTCGCCCAAGCGCGGGATCGAGCCGACATCACGCCAGTCCCAACTGCCGCTACGCACCACGCGGTCGGCGGCCTTGAGCTTGCGCAGCAGCGCCAGTGACAGTGCCAGCGTGTGATCGGCGACTTCGTCGGTGCCATAGTCCGGCACGTTGGCGACCTGAATCTGACGGCTGCGGGCGTAATCGAGGTCGATGTTGTCGAACCCTACCGCCGCCCGCACGATGGCCTTGCAGCGCGTGAAGCGGCTCAGCGCAGCACGCCCCAGTGGCACGAGATGCCAGGAAATGATCGCATCGCACTCCAGCGCGCTGGCCGGCAACTGGTTGACGGTTTCGACGTGATATAGCTCAACCTCGGCGTACTCCTTGAGGTACTGATACTCGAGGTCCGGCTCGGTGACGTAAGCGTTGAGAACTGAATCCAGGATGATGATTTTCATGGGGACTGTCCGGTCAAATCCGAAGGGATGGTTCACTGCGGGAACACGCAATGGGCATCCTGCCAATTGGTGAAGTGCATGAACTCATTGCCCGATTCATCCTGATGCAAGCGTGCCGCAGGCTTGTCGAGGTCCAGCGGTACGCTGTATTTGCCCTCGCGATGGGGCAGCACGAACTCGGGGACCGCCAGGTTCGACAGTCGCCGCTTCATCTGTGCAACCAGTGCGATGCCGCTGCGCAGCGGCGTGCAGAAGTATTCGGCGCCCGGCGAAAAGGGCATGAACTGGTACAGGTAGTGGGGCACGATGCCCAAGCCATAGAGACGCATGCACAGGGTTTTGAGCTGCGGGTAGTTGTCGTTGATACCGGCCAGCAGCGGCATGTTGGCGAACAGCACGGGTACGGCCTTGCGCAAGCGCATGGTCGCATCGATGAAGGCTTCGCTGATTTCCCGGGAATGGCTGATGTGCAGGCCGAGCGCGTTGACGTTCCATTTTTCAAGCACCGCCAGCAGCTCGTCGGTGATGCGGTAGGGGTTGAAGGTCAGAGCGCGCGTATGCAAACGGATGATGATCTCGGGGCGGTGCGCGCGTAGCGACGCCAGCAATTCGTCGAGGCGGCGATCGGACAACATCAGCGGCTCGCCGCCGCTGAGGATCACTTCATCGACCTCGGGATGGGCCACCAGATAGTCCAGCGTCAGTTGCCACTCGCTCTTCCTGAATGCCTGTTTTTGGCTGTTGCGCTCCAGCGTGCGCAGGGCCTCGTAGCAGAACTGGCAATAGGCATGGCAGATATTGGCGGTACGCACCAGCACCCGGTTGTCGTATTTATGCTGGCAGATGGGGGTAACCATCTCGCCGGGCAGCTCCCAGTTTTCTGCCGTGCCGTCGTAGGCGAAGGCATTGCCGGGGACGTGCTGGTTGTGAGTGTGGGCTGGCCACAGCGGCGCTACTTGGCGCCAGAGCGGATCGTCGGGCAACGGGCAACCCAAGGCATCGGTCTCGATCAGGCTGGCGAAGTAGGGGGTAATTCCCACTTTGCGGGTGCCGAGATGTTGGACGATATTGCTCAGCTGTGCAGTGCCGCGCAGCCCAGGGAACGCCTTGAGCAGATCGTCGGCGGATTGCAGCGTGTTGCGCTGTTGCCACTGCCAATCCTGGTAATCGGCAGGCGCGCAGGTGGCGAGAATCTCCACTGGGGTCATGAGCAGGGCGTCCTTGTTCTGTGGGGCCAGTAACAGTGCCGATCAATGGCAAGGCCGTGAAAGTGGCAGGGAGAATATCGTCAAAGGTGGGGGGCTTTCCCTAACAGAGGGGCGCAAAAACTGGCGGCTGTTAGATAGGTTTTTCTAACAGCCCCGGCGGGGCTGGGGGCATGTCGATTTCGAAACACTTGGTCTCAATAGCGCAGTTGCCCTGGGTACTGTGCCCCCCTAACGTGGTCCGGTCGGTCAATGCGAAAGGAGTTTCGCTCGTGCACTTCAATGGAAAGCCCCATTCAAAACCCCCCGCGCGTACTGCCCCTCTTTGCCCGGTCATGACCGTCGCCCGGCGCCCTTCGTTGGCTGCCGAGCAACTGGCGGCGCGGCTCAGCCAGGAGATCGCCGACGGGCGCCTTGTCTGCGGGCAAAAGATCCCTTCCATCCGGCAAATGGCCGCAAGCCTGCGCATCAGTTTTCATACTGTCGTCAGTGCTTATGAGCGGCTAGAAGCGCAAGGCACCATCAGGGTCGAGCCGGGGCTCGGCTATTTCGTCGCCACGGCGGGCGTGTCCTTGCCCGCATGCGCGAAGCCGGCAACCGAAGGGCCGCTCGACCCCCATGGCATCAAGGCATTCTGGCAGTTGTTCCATGGCAACGACCAATGCCTCAAGCTGGGGTGCGGCTGGCTCCCCGCAGGCTGGCGCGATACCCAGGCACTGGCGCGGGTAGTACGGCGAACGGCCAATTTTGCCCACAGTTCACTGGTCGACTATGGCGATCCGGCCGGTTATCTGCCATTGCGGCAAAAACTCGTTGCGCATCTGCAGCCCCGGCTCGGGGTAGCGTTGGCACCTGATCATTTGCTCACCACTCTGGGAGCGACACAAGCGCTGGATCTGATCATTCGCCAGCACATCGAACCGGGTGACCGAGTGCTGGTCGACGACCCCTGCAACAATAATCTGGTGCAACTGCTCAGGCTGCGCGGCGCTATCATCCTGGGCATCCCTCGCGGTCACGATGGTCCTGATATTCCAGCGGTGGCGGCACGGCTGGGGGAGGGCCGGGTCAAGGCATTCTTCCTCAATTCCAGGCTGCACAATCCCACCGGCACCTCGCTCAGTGATCACGGCGCATTTCGCCTGCTGCAACTGGCCAACGAGCACGATCTGCTGCTAGTGGAAGACGACGTGTACGGCGATTTCTGCCCGGCTGGCCAAAGCCGTCTGGTCGCCCTCGATGGGCTGCACAGGGTCATCTACATCGGCAGCTTTTCCAAGACCCTCTCGGCCAATCTGCGGGTGGGATACATCGTTGCGCCACCGGCGGTGATCCAACCCCTGGCGGATCTCAAATTGCTGACCAGCGTCGCGGTGCCGGGGTTTTGCGAGCGGTTCGTCAGCGCCATGCTCGCCGACGGCAGTTACGAGCGTCATCTGCGCCGCGTGCGGCGGCAACTGCAAACCGCTCAGGTCACAGCGCAGAAGCACCTTCAGAGCTGGGGTTGGGAGCTGTTTCATACGCCAGTGGATGGCATGTTCCTGTGGATCAGACACCCACAACTGCCGTGCCTTGCGGCCTTTATCGAGGCTGCTTTTCACCAGGGTATCCTGCTTGCTCCGGCCACGTTGTTCAGCGCCCAGGCGCAGGCCGGACCGTGGCTGCGAATCAATGTCGCGCATTTTCACGCGGACCTCGCACGCCCCTTGTTTCATTGGCCCAAGACGCCATCGTCGAGCACAAATATTTAAGTTGCCCTACAGGGAATGCTGCCCGGGCCGATAGCCCGTACAAGCAAGCAGAACACTGCAGTTCATTCCCTGTTATTCACTTTTCAAGGACTCACCATGGCCAAGTCCCTCGCCCCGATGACCGCATCCGAATGGTTCGATCTGTTCGAGCATGGCTTGCGTTCGCTGGGTGATCGGCTGCCTCAGGCGCTGCGGCTCAATGGTTCGGGCGAGCAGTGGATTCAGGCGCAATTGAGCCTGTATGCCTGGTACCAGCACGACATGGAAATCTGGAGCGGTGACCGCAACGCCCCGGACTTGCCCGGTCGCCTGTTCACCCATGACCAGCAAATGGCCGTCGAGATCAAGTACCTGCGCAAGCCCCAGCGCGCGCGCCTGACGACCACCGCGCCGCTGGACCGCCCGTCAGCGGTCAATGATGCCAGCCTGTGCGACGATATCGAGCGCCTGAAATCCCTGCAGGGCTACCAGCACCGGTTCATGGTCGTGGTGTCCGCTGACGGCATCGATAACGCCATCGACACCGACACACTCACTCATGGTGCGATGATGCAGCGCCAATTCGCGGTGGCTGGCGGTTCGATCCGCGTTTGCCAGATCTGAGCAATCGCTTCTACACCTAGCCCTCTGCAATGGCGGCGATCCGCGCAATGTTCTAGCCCCACCTACAACCTTCGGGGCAGAGCCCCCTGACGTATTCCCCTCAAAATCCCCTACCGGTTTGCTGGCGTCCACGGAACTCCCATTCCTAGAATGCCTTCAACAGCAGGGCTGACGGCGCATGGCGTTCATTGCCTTGCGACAGCCGTCTTCGCCTCTAAAACCAAGAAAGGAAGCCTCCTGTATGACGATCCCTGCCATCTCCCTCAACGACGGCACCACTATCCCCGCCGTCGGCTTCGGTACCTGCAAGCTCAACGGCTCGCCGGGCGTAGAGGCCATATTGCGGGCCATCGATTCGGGCTATCGCTTGCTCGACAGCGCCTTTGCCTACGAGAACGAAGGAGCCGTGGGCGAAGCGGTGCGCCAGACCACGATCCATCGGGCGGAACTGCGCGTCACCTCGAAGCTCCCCGGCCGCTACTACAAATATGAGGACGCATTGGCCACCGTCGAAGAATCCCTCTATCGCACCCGGCTCGATTACATAGACCTGTACCTGCTGCACTGGCCCAACCCGCAACAGGGGCTGTACCTCGAAGCCTGGAGCGCTCTGGTCGAGGCCCGTCAGCGTGGCTGGGTGAAATCCATCGGTGTGTGCAACTTCCTGCCAGCACACCTGGAAACGCTGATTGCCGCCAGTGGCATCACGCCGGTCGTCAACCAGATCGAATTGCACCCGTACTTCCCGCAGGCCGAGCAGTTGGCGTGGGACAAAGCGCACGGCATCGTCACCGAGGCGTGGAGCCCGATCGGCCGTGGTAATGACCTGCAGCACCATCCGCTACTGCAAGGTATTGCGCAGCGCACCGGCAAGAGCGTGGTGCAGGTGATCCTGCGCTGGCAGTACCAACTTGGCGCCGTCGCGCTGCCCAAGGCAAGCTCGGCCAAACGCCAAGAGGAAAACCTCGCGCTGTTCGATTTCGAATTGTCGGGAGAAGAGATGAAGGCCATCGCCGGATTGGCGAAGCCGGATGGCCGGATCCTGGGGCAGGATCCGGCGAGTTACGAAGAGCTCTGATCGATAAGGGGTGTGCTTGCGGGGGATTCAGGTCCCTCGCTGCTCGCGCTCCGCCGGCCTGGCTACACCGTAAATACTCACCCAACGGAACTCCCCGGGCCCACAGCCTTCAATAGTTAAACCGCAGCTAAAAATATCGTCACAAAGCTTGAGGCGCAGGAAATCTATAGTTGACGTTCGTGTGCATGGCCTTCGGGCTTTTTTTTGCACTGGATCTGAAACCGGTTTCAGTCTTTTATCCACCCTCAACGAAGTAGGTCCGTACGTGAACAACCTGTCTTTGAAACCCCTGTGCCTGAGCCTCATGATGGCTATTGCGCCGCTCGCTGCCCACGCCGAAACCGCCGACCGCAGCCAGGTCCCTGTGGGCTCGCTGACTGAAGTGGCCGCCTTCGCCGGCCCTGGCCCTTCCGGCATTGTCGTCACCCCGCAAGGCCGCACCTTCGTCGGCTTCCCGCGGCACGCTATCGACCACCCCGGCATGACCCTCGGCGAACTGGTCAACGGCAAACTGCAACCCTATCCTTCGGCGCAGGTTAGCGAACCTTCGGCCCTTACCGACGCGCAACGCCTAATCTCGGTTCACGGCATGACCCTCGACACCAGCGGTATGCTCTGGTTGATCGACGATGGCAAGCACGCCGGCCACGACGGTATCGCCCCAGGCGCCGCGAAAGTCGTCGGCATCGACCTGAACACCAACAAAATCGTGCACTCCGTCGTGCTCAAGGATGCGCTGCTGCAAGACAGCCACATGAACGATCTGCGCGTCGACCTCACCCACGGTGCCCAGGGCACCGCGTTTGTGGCTGACTCGTCGTTCGGCGACTCGCCGGCCATTGTCGTGGTCGACATCGCCACCGGCAAACAGCGCCGCGTGCTGAGCAACGATCCTTCAGTGGTGCCGCAAAAAGACTTCGTCACCCAGCTTGACGGCGTGCCGATGCGCTATGAGGGTGGCAAATCGCTGTTTCCCCATGGTGGTGTCGACAGCGTCGCCCTGGCCCCGGATAGCTCGCGCCTGTACTACTCGCCGCTGACCAGCCGTCACCTGTGGAGCCTGCCAACTGCGGCTCTGGCGAACTTCAGCCTGGATGACAAGCAACTGGCCAAAGAGATTCGTGACGAAGGCGAAAAAGTCATGACCGACGGCATGGACATGGACCGCCAGGGCCGCCTGTACCTCACCGACGCCGAGCACCACCAGATCCTGCGTCGCTGGCCCGACGGCCACCTCGACGTGGTGCTGCGTGATCCGCGGCTGGTCTGGCCAGATGGGCTGTTCGTCGCCGGCAACTCGGTATACGTCACCCTTGGCCAGTGGGACCGCCTGGGCAAAAACGTCGACACCCGCAAGCCACCTTACCTGTTGATCCGTACCTCCACCGACGGGACGCCGAACTTCAACGCGCAACCCTGAACCCCCTAGAAAAGGAAGCCTCGCCATGACCATTCCTGCCATCACCCTCAACGACGGAACTGATATCCCTGCAGTCGGTTTCGGGACCTACAAGCTCAACGGCGAAGACGGCGTGGGTGCCATCGTCAATGCCATCGACTCCGGCTACCGATTGCTCGACAGCGCCGTCAATTACGAGAACGAAGGTGCGGTCGGCGAGGCGGTGCGCCGCAGCCGTATCCCCCGAGAAGACTTGCGCATCACCTCCAAGCTGCCCGGCCGCCATCATGCCTACGACCAGGCGCTGACGTGCATCCAAGAGTCGCTGTTCCGCACGCAACTGGGCTACATCGACATCTACCTCATGCACTGGCCCAACCCCAAGCAAGGCCTGTATGTGGAAGCCTGGAGTGCCTTGGTCGAAGCGCAGAAACGCGGCTGGGTGAAGTCCATCGGCGTGTGCAACTTCCTGCCGGAGCATCTCGAAAAAATCATTGCCGCCAGCGGCGTGACACCGTGCATCAATCAGATCGAACTGCACCCGTACTTTCCCCAGCACGCGCAGTTGGCCTGGGACAAGGCGCACGGCATCGTCACCCAGGCCTGGAGCCCGATCGGGCGCGGCAATGACATGGCCAAGGACCCGGTGTTACAGCAGATTGCCGACCGGGTAGGGCGTAGCGTGGTGCAGGTGATTTTGCGCTGGCACCACCAGCTCGGCGCCGTCGCACTGCCCAAGGCCAGCTCGGTGAAACGTCAGCAGGAGAATCTGGCGCTGTTCGATTTTGAATTGACGGCAGCGGACATGGCCGCGATCGCGACCCTGGCCAAGCCTGATGGGCGTACGGCGGATCAGGATCCGGCGCAGTACGAGGAGTTCTGATTCGGGCTGGATCTGCGGCTGCGCTGATGTCTTTAGCGTTGCGGCTGACCCCTTCGCGGGCACGCTTTGCTTGCACAAGTGCACGGCGCTGTAGGAGCAAAGCTTGCTCGCGAAGAGGCCATCGGCCTCATCGCGAGTCATCAGGCTTACACCTTGAACCGCAACACCACCTGATTCAGCGCCACCGCCAACTGCGACAACTCCCCACTCGCCGCTGACGTCTGATTGGCCCCGGCCGACGTCTGGATCGACAGATCCCGAATACTGGTCAGATTGCGATCCACCTCACGCGCCACCTGCGCCTGCTCCTCGGTTGCCGTCGCAATGCTCACGTTGCGCTCATTGATCTGCACGATCGCCTGAGTGATCTCGGTCAACGCCCGCCCGGCGGCTTCAGCCACATCCAGGCTGGCCCGCGCGCGCTCGCTGCTATGGCCCATGGCCGTGACCGCCTTGCTGGCACCGCCCTGGATCGAATCGACCATCTTTTCGATTTCAGCCGTCGACTGCTGCGTGCGATGCGCCAAGGCCCGCACTTCATCCGCCACCACCGCAAAACCGCGCCCGGCCTCACCGGCGCGCGCCGCTTCGATCGCCGCGTTGAGCGCCAACAGGTTGGTCTGCTCGGCAATCCCGCGGATCACATCCAGCACGCCGCTGATGCCCTGCACCTGCACCGCCAGGCCATCGATCTCGACCGCGGTCGCGCCCACTGCCGCATGCAGCTCGTTGATCACGTTGACGGTTTCACCTACACGCTGACGGCCGTTTTCTGCCGACTGGCTGGAATCGCGCGCGGCCGTCGAAGCCGCTGCCGCATTACGCGCTACTTCTTCCACCGCAGCGCTCATCTGATTGATGGCGGTCGCGGCCTGGTTGATCTCGTCGTTCTGACGCTGCACGCCGCGCAGCGAATCCTCAGTCACGGCGGTCATCTCTTCGGAGGTCGAAGCCAACTGGTTCGATGAATCGCCCAGCTCGCCCAAAGTGCGGCGCAGGTTCTGCTGCATCACCGACAGCGCCACCAACAAGCGGCCCGGCTCGTCACGGCCCTCGACATCGATCGGCTTGCTCAAATCGTTAGCGGCGATCTGCTCGGCCACTGCCAGTGCCTTGGCGATCGGCGCCACCAGGCTGCGGGTGAACAGCGCGGCCAAACCCAGGGTCGCGGCAAGGGCGACGATAATCGCGGCGATGGTCACGTTGCGCGTTTGCGTGTAGGTATCGTCGGCGCGGGCGTCGGATTCTGCCGACTTGAGATCTGCCAGATGGGTAATGTTGGCGATGTCCTTGGCCAGCGCATCGGCGGCCTGCGTCTGCTCGCCAGACGGCGCGGTGAAGCTGCTGATCAAGTCGTCACGCTTGTGCGCCACAGCATCCAGATAACGCGAATGCACCGCCAGGTAAGCGCGCATATGGCTTTCCATATCGCTGTACGCCGCCTGGCCACGCTCAGTGATCAGCAGCGGCTTGAGCTTTTGGGTATCGGCTTCCAGATCGCTACGGCCTTGGGTGATGCGCTTTTGCGCCGCAGCAATACTGTCAGCATCCTGCGCGGTACGCAGATTGGTATTGCCCAGACGGATGGTCAGCAGGTCGCTCTTGATCGCCGCGATGGCCTGAATGGTTGGCAACACGTTGTCCTGCAACGTCTCGCGCGCCTCCTTCAGACCTACAGCCTGCTGCAGCGAGAACAACCCTAGCGCCGTGATCAGCACGGCGAAAAAGCCGAAGCAAAGCAAAGAACGGGGAGCGATGTTGAGGTTTCTCAGATTCATGCGGGTGGCCCGTCAAGAAAGTAATTAATCCCAAGGTATCGACATGAATCGTTTCACCTTTAGTCATACAGATGAATATCTCTATGAAACTCGACCACCGTAGGTGAATTATTCTTTTTGGCAGGGCAAATGATCTGATGGGCTATTCGAACCTTTTCAAGTGGGTCCAGCCCGCCGGGTATCGAACAATCTATTCGATTGACTTTATTTTAGTTCAGGCAGGAATTGGAAAAAGTAAATAAGAACTATCTGATTTTTCCAGAAAAAACTAGTTTTTACTAGATATTTCCGTGCTTTTTCCTGAGGTTCATTCCTGATATAGATTCCGCTTCCGTTAACGAGTGGCATTCAATCGAATGCATTTCGGCATAATAAATCCAATGGAGCGCAACCGATGAAACTCTTCTGTCACCTTCTAGCTGCCCTGGCGCTGTCCACCTTCGGCCTGGGCGCGCAAGCCGGCCCGACGTTTATCAACATCCTTACGGGCGGCACCAGCGGGGTCTATTACCCCATCGGGGTCGGCCTCTCGCAGATCTACGGGCAGAACATCGCCGACGTGAAGGTGACGGTGCAGGCCACCAAGGCTTCGGTCGAGAACCTCAACCTGCTGCAGAACGGCCGCGGCGAGCTGGCCCTGGCCCTCAGCGATTCGGTCGGCGATGCCCGCCGCGGCGTTGCCGAAGCCGGCTTCAAGCAGCCATTGGACAAGCTGCGCGCCATCGCCAATGTCTACCCCAACTACATCCAGATCGTCGCGAGCCAGCAGTCAGGCATCACTCGCCTGGAGGACCTCAAAGGTAAGCGCATTTCGGTCGGGGCGCCGAAATCCGGCACCGAACTCAACGCTCGGGCTATCCTCGCGGCGGCGGGCATGAGCTACGCCGACATGGCGCAGGTGCAGTTTTTGGCCTACGCCGAATCGGTCGAGCTGATCAAGAACCGCCAGCTCGATGCCACCTTGCAATCTTCCGGCCTCGGCATGGCGGCGATCCGCGACCTGGCGGCCAGCGTGCCGATCCGCTTCGTGCCGATACCTGCCGAGGTCGTGGCTGCCATCGACGATCCGGCCTACCAGGCCATGCCCATTCCCGCCGGGACCTACGACGGCCAGGAGGCCGACGTACCGACCGTGGCCATCAACAATATTCTGGTCAGCCACACCGGGGTGTCCGACGACACGGCCTATCAAATGACTCGCTTGATGTTCGAGAACCTGCCGCGCCTCGGCAACGCCCATTCCGCCGTCAAATCGATTGATGTAAAGAATGCCGCCCAGCACCTGCCGATCGAATTGCACCCCGGCGCCAAGCGTTACTATGAAGAAGTTGGAGCGCTGTGAGCATGACTGAAGTCGAGCAGCAGGCCCCCATCACAGCGCCGCCCTGGACGCGCGTGCTATTCGTCATCGCTATCGCATTTTCAACTTTCCAGATCGTCACGGCGGCGTTCCATCCCTTCTCCAGCCAAGTGCTGCGCGCGCTGCATGTGGGCTTTCTGCTGGTGATGGTCTACCTCGCCGTACCGGCGGCGGGCCAGAGCGTCACTGCCCGTGCCTGGGGTTGGCTTTTGGCGCTGGCCGCCATTGGGACCGCCGCCTACCAGCAGTTTTTCGAAGCCGACCTGATCCAGCGTTCCGGCGACCTCACCGGCGCCGACCTGTGGATCGGTGTGGTGCTGGTGGTGCTGGTATTCGAAGCTGCCCGGCGGCAGATGGGCCTGGCCCTGCCGCTGATTTGCGCGCTGTTCATCGCCTATGCGTTGTTAGGCCAGTACCTGCCGGGCGATCTGGCGCATCGCGGTTACGATCTAGACCAGTTAATCAACCAATTGGCCTTCGGCACCGAAGGCTTCTACGGCACGCCCACCTATGTGTCGGCCACCTATATCTTCCTGTTCATTCTGTTTGGCGCCTTTCTCGAGCAGGCCGGGATGATCAAGCTGTTTACCGACTTCGCCATGGGCCTGTTCGGCCACAAGGTCGGCGGGCCGGCCAAGGTGTCGGTGGTGTCCTCGGCGTTGATGGGCACCATCACCGGCTCCGGGGTCGCCAACGTGGTTACCACCGGGCAGTTCACCATCCCCTTGATGAAGCGTTTTGGCTACGGCGCCGGGTTTGCGGGCGGGGTCGAGTCCACGGCAAGCATGGGTAGCCAATTGATGCCGCCGGTGATGGGTGCGGTGGCGTTCATCATGGCCGAAACCCTCAACGTGCCGTTCATCGAAGTGGCCAAGGCGGCGCTATTGCCGGCGGTTCTGTATTTCGTGTCGGTGTTCTGGATGGTTCACCTCGAAGCGCGCCGCGCCGGCCTGAGCGGCTTGCCCAAGGCGCAGTGCCCTGACCCATGGGCGGCGGTGCGCCAGCGCTGGTACTTGCTGATTCCCTTGGGCGTGCTGGTGTATTTGTTGTTCTCGGGCCACACGCCATTGTTTTCCGGCACAGTCGGGCTGGCGTTGACTGCCATCGTGATACTCGGCTCGGCGGTGGCGTTGCGGGTCTCGGCATTCAAGCTGCGTTGTGCGTTCTGGATCGCCCTTGGCCTGCTGTGCAGCGGGTTCTTTCAGGTCGGCATCGGCGCGGTATTCGCCGTGATCGCGGTACTGATCGCGCTGTGCGCCTGGCATCGGGGGTCGCGTGCCACCTTGCGGCTGTGCTTGCAGGCGCTGGTCGAAGGCGCGCGTCATGCAGTGCCGGTGGGTATCGCCTGCGCCTTGGTCGGGGTGATCATCGGCGTGGTCTCGCTGACCGGCGTGGCGTCGTCGTTCGCAGGGTTCATACTCGGCATCGGCGAGAAGAGCCTGTTCCTCTCACTGCTGTTGACCATGCTCACCTGTCTGGTGCTGGGCATGGGCATCCCGACCATTCCCAACTACATCATCACCAGTTCCATTGCCGCACCGGCGTTGCTCGAACTGGGCGTGCCGCTGCTGGTGTCGCACATGTTCGTGTTCTACTTCGGCATCCTCGCCGACCTCACCCCGCCAGTCGCCTTGGCTTGTTTCGCCGCGGCGCCCATCGCGCGGGAAACGGGGCTCAAGATCAGCCTGTGGGCCATCCGCATCGCCGTCGCCGGCTTCGTTGTGCCATTCATGGCGGTGTATGAACCGGCGTTGATGATGCAGGGCGGCGGCGCACTGGCGGTCATTTACGTGTTCGCCAAGGCCGCCTTGGCCATCGGGCTGTGGGGCGCAGTGTTCACAGGCTTTCTGGCGCAACCGCTGAGGCTTTGGGAGCGCTTGTTCGGCTTCGCGGCCGGGGTGTGCCTGGTGCTGGCACTGCCTTGGAGTGATGCGCTCGGCTTTGCCCTGGCCCTCGGTTTGATTGCCCAGCATCTGTGGCGCGCCCGTCAGTGCAGGGTCGCCTTGGCATGATCGGTGTGTGCCTGGGCCTGGCCGGCGTGATCTGGACGCAATTGCCCGCCAGCGATTTTTCGCTGGCGTGGCAACACAGTGTGGAAAAGGTGCGCTGGGAGGAGGACTACAGAGTCCAGCACCGCCAGCTATACCTCGAACACGCGCGCGTCGAGGGCAGCGGCGCGGGGATGGAGGTCCCGGCGCAGGCACGTTTCGAGCACGGTCGGTGGCACTATCGGCCGGACATAACCTTGGACATCCTGCGGCTGGGGCGCACCCCCGAGGCGGGGGATTATCAGCTATGCCGGGCCGGTGGATGCCTGCCGATGGCTCACTGGCTGGGGGCGCCTACCGCCGCGCAACCCGCCGTCGAGCTATGGGTGTGCGAACTGGGTTGAGGCCTGCTCAGGCCTCCCGCTCAAACCTCAACATCCCGAAAACCCCCGAACTCTTGCCATCCGCCGGATGCGCCACCCCATCCAGCACCTGTAGCTCTTCGAAATCGAACGGGCTGATCCCCAGGCACGCCACATTCACTCCGTATTGCTGCGGATTGGAGCGGCGTTGGTGATGGGTATAGATCCCGCATTTGCAACAGAAGTAATGCTTGGCCGTTTTGCTGTTGAATTCATACAGCGTCAGGGCCTCGGCCCCGGCGGTGATATGGATGTCTTCCAACTGCGCACTCACCACCACGGCCCCGCGCATTCTGCAGAATGAGCAATTACAGCGGCGCGCGGTGTGCAGGCCATTGGTGAGCTTGACGCTGAAACGCACCGTGCCGCAGTGGCAGGCGCCTTCGGTGGGGGAGAGGTCTTTGTTCATGGTTCGGCTCGAGTGGCATCAAGGGCGTCATTGCACACTAGAAGATTTTCGCGAGTGCGGCAGTACAAGAATGTCAAAAAATCATGAAATAAATGGTAACAGTTTGCAATAACGCCTGATAACATGATTGCCTCTGAGACACATTCGTATTGCCAGGAAGGCACCTCATTTCTTGTTGAGCCCTTGCTGGAGCCTCTTTGCATGGCACTTCGTTTTCCCTCACGTCCTACCCTCTTGGCCTTGTGCTGCTCGATCAGCGTCAGCGCCTATGCTGCTGACGGCACACTCGAACTCGGCGCCACCGCGATCAATGCCGAGGCGACCAAGCCCAGCGCCAATGAGCTGCCTGAAACCTACGCCGGCGGCCAGGTTGCGCGCGGTGGCCAACTGGGTGTCCTGGGCACCAAAGACAACATGGACGTGCCCTTTTCGCTGACCAGCTACACCTCCAAATTGATCGAGGATCAACAGGCAGAAAACATCGGCGACGTATTGCTCAACGATCCGTCCGTGCGCCAATCCCTGGGTTACGCCAACCAGTCGCAAGTCTTTGTGATCCGTGGTTTGCCATTGAACAGTGACGATATTTCCTACAACGGGCTGTACGGCGTATTGCCCCGGCAGATCATTTCCAGCGATGCATTGGAACGTGTAGAAGTGTTCAAAGGCCCCAATGCCTTCATCAATGGTGCCACTCCGGGCGGCAGCGGCCTGGGCGGTACGGTCAACCTGGTACCCAAGCGCGCGACCGACCAGCCCATCCGCCGTTATACCCAGGACATCAGCACCGATGGCCGGGTCGGCGAGCACCTCGATCTTGGCCAGCGCTTTGGCGAAGACAACCGCTTCGGTGCACGGGTCAACCTGTCTCAGCGTGAAGGCGAAACGGCCGTCGATGACCAGCAACAACGCAGCAAGCTGTTCACCCTCGGGCTGGATTACCGCGGCGATGCGTTCCGCTTGTCTGGCGACTTCGGCTACCAGAAGCAGCGCGTCAACGACACCCGCAACACCGTACAACTGGGCGCGGGCCTGACCAGCATTCCCCATGCGCCGAGCGCCAGCCACAACTACGGCCAGGACTGGGCCTACGCGCAAAACGAAGACACCTTCGGCATGCTGCGTGGTGAATGGGACCTCAACGACAGCTGGACCGCCTACCTCGCCGGCGGCGCCAAGCACACAAACGAAGTCGGTGTGTACGGCACCCCGGTCCTGACGAATGCCAGCACGGGTGCCGCCACCATCGGCGGCTCGATGATCCCCCATAAGGAAGACAGCACCACCGTTATGACCGGCCTCAACGGCACCCTTCAGACCGGGCCCGTCAGCCATCAGATCAGCCTCGGCGCCTCGAGCATCTGGACCCAAAAGGAAAACGCCTACGAGTTTTACGTCCCGGCCGGCGCCACCAACATCTACCACACCCCGGCGCTGGCCAAGCCGAGCACCGTGACGTTCGCCGCCGGTGACATGAGCGATCCAGGCGTGACCTACAAGATGCGCAACCGCAGCGTGGCGCTCTCCGATACCTTGGGCTTTTTCGACGACAGGGTATTGCTGACCGCAGGCGTGCGCCGCCAGCAATTGCTGGTCGAAAACTATGCCTATGAGAGCACCACCGGGGAGGGCGGATCGCGCTCCGACATGTACGACAAGGGCATCACCACCCCGGTGTACGGCATTGTCTACAAGCTCACCGACAACGTCTCGCTGTATGCCAACCACATCGAAGGCCTGGCGCCTGGCCCGATTGCTTCGGGCACTGTGAGCAATATCGGCGAGTCTTTCGCCCCCGGCCGCACTAAACAGTCTGAAGCCGGCATCAAGCTCGACATGCAGACCTATGGCGCAAGCCTTGCGGTATTCCGTCTCGAGAAGCCCACCGATGGCTACGTCGATACCGCTCGCGCCCTCTATGTGCGGGACGGCGATCAGGTCAACCGTGGCGTTGAACTGAGCATGTTCGGCGAACCGCTCAAGGGCTTGCGCCTGATGGCGGGCGGCACCCGCATGCAGTCCGAGCTGCAAAACACTGCAGGCGGCGCCGCCGACGGCAATCATGCCGTCGGAGTGCCGACCTTCCAGCTCAACGCCTCGGTGGACTGGGACGTACCCGGTCTCACCGGCGTTGCGTTGAACGGCCGCATGCTGCGCACGGGCGGGCAATATGCCGACCAGGCCAACACGCTGAGTTTGCCGACCTGGAATCGCTTCGATGTGGGCGCGCGCTACACACTCAAGGTCGAGCACAAGGATGTGACCCTGCGGGTCAATGTCGAGAATTTGACTGACAAGAATTATTGGGCGTCGGCGAATGGGGGGTATCTGACCCAAGGCGATCCGAGGTTGGTGAAATTCTCGGGCACGATTGATTTTTAAGGTGGTGTGAGGAGCGCGCTGCTAACAGCGCGCTCTGTGCCATTACCCGTCTACTAAAACCCGCCACCCCATTAGCGATCCTCGCGCAGACACGCTACCCTCAGCCCCCACTGCCTATCCACCGACCGTCACAGTGAGTCACGGCCCGCACTGAATCAGGATGATGAATCAATATTCTTTCAAACTAGCGAACTACTGGCGTACCTCTCTGGCCGATGCCGAAAATGGCAAAGGCGCATTGCAAGCGGCCCAGGTGGCCACGCTCACTCCCTTGTCCGTCGATGCGCTGCTGCAAGGTTGCGTGAACACTGAAATCCTTGAAGCGTTGTTTGCCGGTGAGCCCGCCGAGCTGCCCAGCGTCGAAGTCACCTTGCGCCCGCTGGTCTACAATCCGCGCCTCGAACACGGCAAGGCCCGCACCGGCACGGCGGCGGCCGTCACTCCGGTGGTCAGCCAGGTGCTGGTCACCCGCGATGGTCGGCTGTACCCGACGGCCAACACGCTGGTGCCCCGCGACATCCTCGAGCCCCAGGCCAACGGCGCATTGGTGGTGGGCGCACAGATCGAGCTGGATGCGTTTTTGTCCCGCCACGAAGTCCCGGTGTTCGAACCGGCCGGGGAGGGCGAGGCACCTAGCGCCGTCGAGCACGCCAAGCAATGGAACGCCTACCTGCAATTTTGCGCAAAAATGTTTCAGCACGTCGGCCGCGATTGGCAATTCGCTGAAGACGGCTTTCAGGTCGCCGACCACGCTTACCTGTTCAAGGAAAGCAATCCCACTGGCTTCACCCAGCACATCCTGCCGCTCTACGATCATCTGCGCACCAACAAGCCCGACGTCGCGCTGTTCGAGCGTTTCGCCCAGCGCGAGGCGAGCCGCGATGAGCCTTGCCTGGCCGCCAACAGCCAGTTCGCCGCGCGGCTCGCCCATGCTGGAGATCGCTATGCGTTGGCCCCCGCGCAACGGGATGCGCTGGGCCATCTGCTGGCCGGTCGCGACGGCGACATGCTAGCGGTCAACGGGCCGCCCGGCACCGGCAAAACCACCTTGCTACTGTCGGTCGTCGCCTCCCTGTGGGCCCGTGCCGCGCTGGCCGGCGGCGAGCCCCCGGTGATCGTCGCCAGTTCGACCAACAACCAGGCCGTCACCAACATCATCAAGGCCTTCGGCAAAGACTTCGCCACCGGCAGCGGCCCGTTCGCCGGACGCTGGCTGCCGGACATCGACAGCTTCGGCGCGTACTTCCCCAGCTTCAGCAAAGAAGCCGAGATGGCGCGCAGCTATCAGACCAAAAGCTTCTTCGAGCAACGTGAGACCGAGCAGTATCTGGCTCAGGCTCAAGAGGCCTATATCGCCGCGGGGGTTATCGCCTTCCCCGATGCGGGCAGCGTGGCCAGCATCGTCGACAAACTCCAGGGCGCGATCCGTCACAAACAGCAGCAACTGCTCAGCATCGAGCAGACCTGGGCGTCGCTCGAGCGCGCGCGTCAGGACTTGATCGATCTGTTGGGTGAAACGCCCTACACCGCGCTGGCGCAGTTGCAAGCCCGCCACGTCGAGTTGTCCGCTCAGCTGGCGCAGGCACAAGCGCACGAGAGGCAGTTCAAACAGTACCTCGCCCACGAACCGCTGTTGTACAGCCTGTTTGGCTGGCTGCCGCCGGTGGCCAACAAACGCCTGCGCCTGGCCAAACTGCAGCTCGACCAGAATGTCCCGGCAGTGCAAAACGCCGGTAGCGTCAGCGACATCGAACAGCTGCTCAACCTCGCCGTCGCTCAGGCCGCCCAGGCGGTGCAAGACCTCGATGCTCAAGTGCAACGCGCGCAGTTATTGGTCAAGACCGAACAGCAACGCACCGCCGAATGGGACAGGAGCCTCGCGCCATTGCCGCGGCCAGCCAACACGCCCGCCGAGGCAGTGCGGCTGAGCGATTGCGACGCCTGGGCCGACACCTCGCTGCGCTTCGAGGTGTTTTTGCTGACCACCCATTACTGGGAAGGCCGCTGGCTGCTGGAGGTGGGCGACACGCTCAAGGAGATCCTCGACGGCCGCAAAAAGAATGGCCGCAAAGCGCTCGCCAAAAACTGGCACCGCTGGATGAAACTGACCCCCTGCGTGGTCGCGACCTTCTTCATGTTGCCCAAGGAAATGGCGTGCACTGGCAAGGACTACGCCAAAGGCTACGCCCTCAACTTCATTGATCTGTTGATCGTCGACGAAGCCGGCCAGGTCCTCCCCGAAGTCGCCGCACCAGCTTTCGCCCTCGCCAAGCAAGCCCTGGTGATCGGCGATACCTTGCAGATCGAACCCATCTGGTCGATCCCCGAGGCCGTGGACATCGGCAACCTGATCGGCGCCGACGTGCTGACACGCGACCACGACATCGACGATGCCTACGAAGCCTTCCGCGCCAGTGGCCGCAGCGCCGCCAACGGCAGCGTCATGGCCATCGCCCAGAGCGCCAGCCGCTACCACTACGACCCGGACATGGCCCGCGGCATGTTTCTCTATGAACACCGGCGCTGCTACAACACGATCATCGAGTACTGCAACGCCCTCTGCTACAAGGGCAAACTCATCCCCAGCCGCCCCGACCAGCCCAAGCCAGGCTTGCCGCCGCTGGGCTACCTGCACGTCGATGGCCGCTGCGAACCGGGCAATGGCGGCAGCCGCCACAACCTGCTCGAAGCCGCCACCATCGCCGCCTGGATTCAAGCCAACGCCGCCGACCTGCTGGCGCGCTACGACGGCAAGCTGAAACTGTGGGAAATCCTCGGCATCATCACCCCCTTCGGCGCGCAAACCCAAGCCATCAGTCAGGCCTGCGACGCCCTGGGCCTGAAGACCGGCAAGGGCGAAGGCGAAATCACCGTCGGCACCGTGCACTCGTTCCAGGGCGCCGAGCGACCCGTGGTGATCTTCTCGGCGGTGTACTCCAAACACGCCGACGGCGGCTTTGTCGACCGCCGCGACAGCATGCTCAACGTCGCCGTTTCCCGCGCCAAGGACAGCTTTCTGGTGTTTGGCGACATGGACCTCTTCGGCCAAGTGCCGGCCAACAAACCCCGCGGGTTGCTCGCGGAGTTTTTGCTGCGCGATCCGGCGAGCGAGTTGACCTTCGACTATCAACCCCGCCAGGACCTGCACACCGCACGGACCGGCCTTGAGCACCTGCACCAAGCCCACGAGCACGACCGCTTCCTGGCCGCGACCCTGCAAACCGCTCGCCAGCAAGTGCAGATCGTCACGCCTTGGGTGAAATTGCACTGGATGGAAAAGAGCGGCGCCATGGCCGAAATGGCCGCCAGCGTGGCGCGGGGGGTGCAGGTGGTGGTGTATACGGATTTTGGTTTCAACACCGATGTATCCCGCGACAAACCGCAGGGCGATCCGGCCAAGGTTGCCGAGTTCAGAGTGGCGATCGAGGCGTTGCGGGCGCTGAATGTTCAGGCGTTGGTGGTGAATAAAGTGCACAGCAAGATCGTCATGGCGGATGAGGAATTGCTGTGTATCGGGTCGTTCAATTGGCTGAGCGCTTCGCGGTCGCACAAGTGGATGAACCACGAGACATCGATGGTATACCGCGGGCCGGATGTGACAGGGGAGTTGGTGACGCATCGCACAAATCTGGCAGGACGGGTGTTGAAGCTGCGCTGATCTACCGCTGGAACACCCTCTGTGGGAGCGGGCTCCGCCCGCGAAAGCAGTCACGCCGTTGGCAACAGAATGACTACAAGCGCTGTTCGTATAGCGCTATGCCTGTAAGAGCAGGGTCAGCTCCAATCACTAATGAAAAAACCGGGCGATCGGCCCGGTTCATTCAAGCATTTGGTAAAACATTCCACCTGGAAGGATCAGTATCTGATTCGCGTTTCTTTAGTGATGTTCCCGCGAACGCCGAACCCTCTACCCTGGCGAAAGCTTCGATCGCGTCGGCGTCGAAAAAGCTTCTGTAGTTGGGCGACTTCTGCAAGCGGGCGAGCTTGGCCAGTGCGGCGGCTTTGTGATCAGGTTTAACATCAGGCGTCATAATTGAGTACCTCATCGGTGCTTTCATCATAGTCTTGGGCCAAATCGTAGGCAAGGCCGACGCCAGGCAACTGGACAAAGCCCTCTCGTTCATAGGCTTCTCTCGCCTGCGGGATGGGATTGTCGATGACTACGTATGACATCCCAAGCAGCAACCCATAGCTGCGAACTGCGCTCAAGCATAGCGGTGCAATGAACCCACGAGTTGGCAACCGTTTATCGGGATTGCGCTGGATATAGAGTACAAACACCTTTTCGTGGCTGTTTTTCGGGGATGCCCAACACATCCCGGCCAAAACGCCTTCATACCAGACAGCAATATCAATGGCCACGGCATGCGCGGGGCGGCTTTTCCAAGCCAAGACACGTTCCCAACCAAAGTCGTACTCTGATCTCCAATCTTCGTACTGATCGATTGCCTCCTCACTGATTTCAGTGACGGCAATGAGCGCCGGATTGTAGATGACGTTCTTCGCCCACATTTCTTCTAAAGCTGACTCGCGTGAGGCCTCCTGATAGCCCCTTAGCTGATCTATATCCATGCCGCATTTTCCTGAAGCGATCCACGCTCGTTGCGTGCTTCCCCTTAGAACGGGTGGCATTTAACAGGGACCTATTGAGGTGAGCGGCCGATACTAATCCATGGGTGCGAAGCGGTACTGACTGGCGTGCATCTGTTGTGTGAGGGATTGTGTATTGAGCGTTCCAAAACAAACGTGCCACTGCTGACAGTGGCCCTTCGGGTACATCACGAAGAGGTCTCACCCTACGCCGATTTTCCAGCCATCGACGGGGCCCTTCGTCAGTCATTGCCGCTGTAAGGCTACTGATTTCGCGTTCAGGCCCTTTAGGCGAGCACAGGCGCGTGTCAACCGATATGAGCCATCGCCCGTCAAGTAAACTCCCGCACCACCTCAATAAACGCCCGCAACCCACTCGGCACATGCCGATGCCCCGGGTAATACAAAAACAGCCCCGGCACTCGCGGGCACCAGTCCTCCAGCACCTGCACCAGCCGCCCGTCCCGCACATACCGCGCCACCGTGTGCTCCGGCAGATACACAATCCCCATCCCGCGCACCGCGGCATCGGCCATGATTTCCAGGCTATCCAGGGTCAGATTGCCGGACACCTCCAGTGTCATCGCCTGCCCGTGCTTCTCGAACTCCCAACGGTACGGCTTGCCGCTCGGCATGCGAATGCAGATGCACTGATGCCCGCGCAGATCATCTGGCGTGACCGGTGCTGTACGCGTGGCCAGATACTCGGGTGAGGCCACTGTCATGAAACAGGTATCGGGCCCCAGTGCCACGGCGATCATGTCCTGCGGCACCGACTCGCCCAGGCGCACGCCGGCATCGAAACCCTCGGCAACGATATCGATCAGCCGCCCATCGGTCTTCAGGTCGATCGCCATGCTCGGGAAGCGCGCCAAAAATGCCGGCACCACGGCCTCCATCAAGATCCGCGCCGCCGGCTCGCTGGCGCTGATGCGCAGCACACCACTGGGCGAATCGCGGGACTCGTTGACCTCCTCCAGCGCCAACTCGAACCCGCGCATCAACGGCGCCAGGCGCGCCACCAACCGCTCGCCGACCGCCGTGGGCGCGACGCTGCGCGTAGTGCGGTTGAGCAACCGCACGCCCAGATCAGCCTCCAGCGTGCGCATCATGTGGCTCAAGGTCGAAGCCGACAACCCCAGCTCGCTCGCCGCCTTGCGAAAGCTGCGATGGGACACGATCAGCGCCAGGGCGTTGAGCTCGGAGAGGCTAGGGGAGGGTTGATTCATGGGTATCTTTCACCAGTGCATCCGGGATCAGCCGGATAGTACCAGCAGTGCGTGACCGCTAGGGTGACGATTCTGATAGCTAATACAAGAGGGCTGAGCATGAGCACTACATGGTTGATTACAGGCAGTTCGTCGGGTATTGGGCGGGCGCTAGTCGAGCAACTGCTGGCGCGCGGGGATCGGGTGGCGGCGACGCTGCGCCGGCCCGCAGTGCTGAGCCAACTGCAAGCGCAGTACGGCGAGCAGCTGTGGCTGGGGGAGTTGGATGTCGATGATGCGGTTGCTGTCCGCCGGGTGATAGGGCGAGCGTTCGACGAGCTCGGCAGGATTGACGTGGTGGTCAGCAGCGCCGGGTACGCGTTGTTTGGCGCCGCCGAAGAAGTCAGCGACGAGCAGATCGAGCAGCAACTGCAGACCAACTTGATTGGCTCGATCCAAGTGATTCGCGCCTGCCTGCCGCACCTGCGCGCCCAAGGTGGCGGCCGGGTGCTGCAGGTCTCCTCGGAAGGTGGCCAGTTGGCGTATCCGAACTTCAGCCTGTACCACGCCAGCAAGTGGGGGATTGAAGGTTTCGTCGAATCCGTCGCCCAAGAGGTCGCGCCGTTCGGCATCCAGTTCACTCTGGTAGAGCCGGGCCCGACGCGCACCAATTTCGGAGCCGCCTTGGTCAGCCCGCCGGTAATGGCGGTGTACGACCAAACCCCGGCGGGGGAGGTTCGCCGCGCGGTCACAAGCGGCGCCTTCGCCCTCAAAGGCGACCCCGAAAAGATGGCCCGGGAGATAATCACCGTCGCCAGCGTCGATCCCGCGCCAAAACGCCTGCTACTCGGCAGCGACGCCTATGACCGCGTCCACAGCGCCCTCACCGAACGCCTGGCGGCCTTGGAACAGCAGGTAGCTCAAGCCCGCAACACCGAGCTCGATAAATGACCCTGACTCGCTCGCAGCGATGACCTAGATCGCTGATCTTCAATCCTCGTACGAGCTAGTCGAGAAGGCTGACCAGCATCTTTCGGCTTCTGCTCAACGCTTCGGCTTTTTGATCAAGCAACGTCACCTGTTGCGAGATCCTGGCCTTCAAAACGTCACATAGCGGAGCGGAGGTGGCCGCCACGGCCGGAGCACACGCCAGCACGTCCTTGATTGCCGCAAGGGTGAGGCCTGCCTCATTCAACAACACGATCGCCTCGACAAGCTGAACGTCCTGGGCGCCGTATACACGATACCCAGCGGCCGTTCGCAGCGGAGTGAGCAATCCTTCCTGCTCGTAATACCGCAGCATGCGAATGCTGACGCCGGTAAACGATGCGAGTGCTCCAATCTTCATGGCTGTCCTTGACTCTCACAGTGCTGTCACGCTACAGAATCGGGCCCTTCTAAACAACAGAGGGCAAGTCCATGCTCAAGCTGACCATGTGTGTAAAACGTCAACCAGGGCGCTCGCGGGCTGAATTCGATGAGCACTGGCGCAATCAGCATGCGGCGTTGATACGCAAGCATGCGGCATTACTGGGGATCCGCAAATATGTGCAGACCACTCCCTTGGCCAACCCGACGGCACAGCATGCGTTACAGCAAAGTCGAGGTGCCGAGCCGGTGGATTTCGATGGGTGCGCCGAACTTTGGTGGGATGATCTAGAGTCCCATCTGGCCGCGAGAGGTTCGGCGCAAGGGCGTATGGCGCTGCAAGAGCTTATTGAGGATGAGCGGCGTTTTGTGGATTTGGCCAAGTCGCAAATGTGGTACGGGTTGGAGCGTGAAATTGTTTAGTGCGTTTTGAATAATCCCTCATCGCCAACATCAGCCAAATTTGTTCAAAACTGAACGCTGACCTGCATCGTGGCTTGCGTGGCGAACATTGGCACTTATGAATGACCTGTCGCTGAAACCCGGTTTCAGCGACAGGCTTTCGAGTCATGTCGCTGACGGCGACATGTTCTGCCACTTGAGTCTGACAACGCCAGATTGCCGAAGCCCCAGCATTTTCGGGATTGAAACGGAATCAATGGCCAATATTCCGAGCGTATGTGAGGTGCAATCACACAACACTCACCAATCCCGCACCCGCGTGCCGTCGATACATTCCTTTACATCCTGATCAATCAAATCACGCGGCTTCAAACACTGTGCCATGGTCTTGCGCGTACCCCGAACAGGCTGGGCCACCGCCATAGCGCCTGCCTGTTGATTCCGCCGCGCCGCGTCCCCGAGCGGGCCAGAAGTACCGGCGAGGTAATCGTTCACACCCTTGCTGACCGTTTTGGAAAACTCGGTGGCCAGCGGCTGGATGGCCTCGGCCGCTTGTGTCGGTAGAGGCTTGCGCTCGCCCGACACGGCGAACGCGATAACCGCCATGCCCAATAGCACGATGGCAGTGACGAATATCTTCATGAACGGGCTTCCTGGCCTATGACGTCTCGATGCAAACGCCCGAATTCTCGATGAGAATCCGGGCCATCACAATCGTTATTTGGTTACGCTCATTCCTGCCCGCGCGCGAGCCAAGGCATTCACATAAACAGTCGAGCCGATGCTTTCCACCAGCCCGCTGCTGTCGGCCGCTCAGCCTTGAGCCGATTGATCTCGCCGCTCCCCAGCATCTCCGGCAAATCCCGCATCCGCATCCAGGACTCGTTCTGCCAATGCAGCAGACTCAGCCGCAACCCCGGCCACTGCATCACGCTCAAACTCGGCGCCGACTCACTCGCCGGCAACTCCGCATCACGGATCACCGCAATCACCTCATGGGTCAGCCAATGCCGCAGGCTGCGATTCTCCGGCACGTTGTGGTGGACCAGCAGGGTGTAGGCGCCGGATTCGCTGATCATCAGCGCGTCGTGGTACTCGCCGTATTGCAGCAGGGAGAGCGTGCGGGTTTGGTCCGGGTCGAGTTTGCGGACGGCGTGTTCGTCGAGGAAACGGCCCATGAGGCGACCGAGATCGCGGGCGTGGAACCAGGCTTGGGATTCGAGCCAGAGGGTGTGGAGTGGACGGTTGTGGCGGGTGAATAGGGTGGGGGTGTGGGGGTTAGGCATGTTTCATTACCTCTGTGTGATGCAGCTTCTTACGGCTGGGTGTCGGGAGCTAAGAAACCTCACACAGAAGGCCGGACATATTTCCCTTTCGGGTCTTGTATTAGCCCACTCCCGACATAACAGAGTTTTCTGGAGGCGAAGTCTAACCGTAGGCTCCAGAAGCCGCATCTGTCGGGTGCGGACGGTCCGCTGTGTGATTGCGTTTCTTAGGCGCGTTGGCAGGGTAGGTCTAAGCTCCACACGAGGCAATGGGCAACGTTGTAGGACATTTCTGAAAAATACGAGAGATACGCTGAGAGCTCAAATCTGTGAATTTTTGACCAGTTTTTCAGTCGCACGGCAGCGATGACTGCGCTGTGCCTTTACCAGTAGTGGCAATTTGTTTATCGTTGCAGGAATTTTCCTACAAGGATGTTCTCAAATGGCTCAACTCTCCAGTCATTCGGAGTTGCTAGCTTGGTTTGAAGAACGCACCGGCCAGGTCCTTACTTGGGCGCAGCTTCAGCAAGCTCCTGATACAGTCGCGATTTCAGCTAAGGGGATTTTTAAGCCAGCGAAGTTGCCCTACGCGTTATCGGTCAGCCAAAGGCTGGAAAGCCCCTATAGTGATGAGAAAGCCGTTTACCAGGAGAACGGAAGCTGGCGGTACCGCTATGCTCAAGAAGAGAAGAAAAATAGTAATCCCGTAAGCCTTTTTACCAATCAAGGGCTGAAGAAATGCATGGATGATGGTGTACCTGTAGCGGTTCTGATCCAGCTAACTAAAAAGCCTCAAATCACGAAATACCGTGTTTTAGGACTGGCGAAAGTTCTCTCATGGGGAGACGGATTTTTTACACTTGAGAGCACTACTTTAGCGGGTGAGGGTATTACGGCAAGCCCGGTAACCGACGATTGGTTCAGCTACTCGTCGAAAGGAGTTGAAGACACTCGCGAACGTACTCTCAGGGAAATCGCAAAGCGCCAGGGGCAAGGAGCATTTCGAAGTGGATTGCTGACCGCCTATGAGGGGCGCTGCGCGATCACTGGCTGTGGGACTAAGCAAGTGCTAGAAGCGGCACACGTCACCCCATATTTAGGAACGAAAACTAATCATATTAGTAATGGCCTACTGTTACGCAGCGACCTACACACTTTATGGGATAGGGGGTTGATCTATCTTTGTGAAAATCTCACATTGAAGCTCAGGTCTGTCCTCCAAACCTCTGAGTACTCCGAACTGGCGGGGAAAGAAATAAGGTCTAGGGCAGACGACGCTCCACCGGTATCTATGGATGCCGTTCGAGAGCATCGAGAATGGTGCCTTACAATCAAAAATGTTTAGTAGTCCGCTCTATGTGAGTTGCGAAAAAAAGTGTAGCGGTCAGATGAAGCCGGACACCCTTTGAGCGAAAATGCCTGCCCCCAAGACGCGTTTGATGACCGAACGATGTCGTAGCATTATGCCGAAAGCTGCCTGTCCCGAAGGGCCAGACCAGACCCATAGCTCCCATTGGTGAAGCGCATCAGCCGGCCAACAGCGTACGGTAAGCCACGATAGGAATCGCCATGAGCAACCATTCTTATTGAAAAGAGGCAATCCGTAAATTGTCAGAGACCGCATAGGCTGGCGCCTGAAGCCGTTGGCATAGCGTGGAAAGCAGCGCCAAGAACTCGCCATTGGCTGATTCAGACCAGGCACTGCCATATCTGAGGGTCAGATGTACGGAAGTCACCGGGTCTCCGCTCAGCGCTGACTCAACAAAGTAACAATCACCTGCGGCAAATGCACCTTGAGCACCACTTGGGAATACTACATCTACTGAAGTCCTGACCGAGGCTGGAGGCCCAATATCCTCCACACTCTCTACGGCAGCCAAGTCATTGATGCTCAGGTCTGTAGGTCTCAAAATAATAATGTCGAAGCTCATGCGGCTCTCCTTTTCTCTAGTTTGGGCGACGCAATTTATCATTGACATGGTACTAGGCTTTAGTCTTAGAGTATTCGGCCATTAACCTAACCGTGAGAAAAAGGTGAGCGTAGGTAATCCTGTCGATCGTCCTCTTTAGGCCGAAAAGTCGTCAGTCGCAACAGGCGGCAGTCGATCTAAAATGGAGGTTGGGGTATGCCGTTCAAAAAACTATTTCACACCGTGCCTCGACTGCCTGCACTCGTAGTGTCAGGCCCGATTCGAACCGCATGACAAGGTGATGATCTGGTCGGATGTTGTCCGTAAGGTAGAAGGCTTCTGTATCGGCTTCTGGATCCACCGCTCCAATTGACTGTATAACACTGCTGACGTCGTCAATTGGGGCTGCATCACGCCCACTGGCTGAAAAGTATTCGACTTCACTGAATCTGATAGTTATTTCGCATGCTTCTTCGATCGGCACCCACGGGGCAGTCCGTCGAGTAAAGCTGAGCACAACCGACCGATCCAATACGTCGCAATTGATGGCGCTGGCTTGGTAGAAGCTATGCAGATCGTAAGCGCGACCGTCAATCTCAACCTCGATATGACCGAATACGAAACCTTGGAATAGCATGAGTTGAGGCCAAAGATTACCAGTAAGCGTGCATAGTACTGCACAGATGCAATGACCGCTATTGGCCGATTCTACTGAAAAATTCGATTTTTCAGGAAACGTGACGTTGAGCTTGGCCTCATAAAGAAGTTATTCACGATTTCTAAGTAGCTATTCGGTACTTCGCTGACCGTTGCTGCTTTGTCAGTGGGTTGATTTGAGGGCTTTTGCTTGAAGCAGGCGTACCTATCCTGTGGCGAGTGGTCCTTTAGATGTAAGTTTGGCCAGTCGGCGCAGGTTCTGTACCGCAGCCGCTAACGTGAACTCATCAGTCGCGCCACTCATCCCTCGTAGTCGCAAGTGTGTCTAAAAACGACTCTCTTCAGCGATTGGCCGAGGCAAGCTTCAGTAGGTATGAAAATTTAGAGATTGCTACATTGATCTCATCCTGAGTGTCGCAATCCCACTCTTCGACTGAGGCCAACTGTAGTTTTAACCCCTCTATGCGCCCTCTGATATCTGCAACTTCTTCGTCCCTGCATCGTACGGCGATTGCCTTCCAGCTTGCTTGAGAAACGCTTTCCTGGATTGAAAGCCCTATCCTAGCTTCAGCAATTAGCACCGATAGTTTACTCATTGAGTATTTATCCTTACGAAATGACGTGTCCGTTTTCTGTGAACGCAGTATGCTTCCAGCGACCACGCCTTCCAATACTCACCATTGACGGTGATGGCATCTGCGGATTTGATGGAAGCCATTGCCTCAGGCGTCGGGGTCAGAAAAGGTGTGTTGCCCGTACGGTTACGCCCAGCCGCCGGCATTGTCGTCTGATTCAGAAAATTGGGGCTTATGATCGAGACAAAAAAGGGTTGCCATTTGGCAACCCTTTCGACAGAAAAACCATTTCATTCTTGATGACTGATTCAGGTTTGATGCGACTGCATGGCCAGGAGACTTAATCCCAGCTCAAAGCCCCACCAGTCTGATACTCAATAACCCGCGTCTCAAAGAAGTTCTTCTCCTTCTTCAAGTCCATAATCTCGCTCATCCACGGGAACGGGTTCACAGTCCCTGGATACTCTTCCTTCAAGCCGATCTGCGACAATCGACGGTTAGCAATGAACTTGAGGTAATCCTCCATCATCGCCGCATTCATCCCCAACACCCCGCGAGGCATGGTGTCGCGCGCGTATTCGATCTCCAGTTGAGTCCCTTGCAGGATCATCTGGGTCGCTTCTTCCTTCAACTCGGCATCCCACAAGTGCGGGTTTTCGATCTTGATCTGGTTGATCACGTCGATACCGAAGTTCAGGTGCATCGACTCGTCACGCAGGATGTACTGGAACTGCTCGGCAACGCCGGTCATCTTGTTGCGGCGGCCCATCGACAGAATCTGGGTGAAGCCGCAGTAGAAGAAGATCCCTTCCAGCACGCAGTAGTAGGCGATCAGGTTTCGCAGCAATTCTTTGTCGGTATCGACGGTACCGGTTTCGAACTTCGGATCGGAGATCGCGCGGGTGTACTTCAGGCCCCAGGCGGCCTTTTTGGCGACCGATGGGATCTCGTGGTACATGTTGAAGATCTCGCCTTCGTCCATGCCCAGCGATTCGATGCAGTACTGGTAGGCGTGGGTGTGGATCGCCTCTTCGAAGGCCTGGCGCAGGATGTACTGGCGGCACTCGGGGTTGGTGATCAGGCGGTACACGGCCAGTACCAGGTTATTGGCAACCAGGGAGTCGGCGGTGGAGAAGAAGCCCAGGTTGCGCATGACGATGCGGCGTTCGTCGTCGGTCAGGCCGACCGGGTCGCGCCACACGGCGATGTCGGCGGTCATGTTGACCTCTTGCGGCATCCAGTGGTTGGCGCAGCCGTCGAGGTACTTTTGCCAGGCCCAGTCGTACTTGAAGGGTACGAGTTGGTTGAGGTCGGCGCGGCAGTTGATCATGCGTTTTTCGTCGACGGCGACGCGGGCGGAGGCGCCTTCGAGTTCGGCGAGGCCTTCGGCGACGTCGAGTTTGTCGAGGGCGGCCTTGGCCTTGATGATCGCGGCAGAGTCGCTAGCGGTGACGGCGCGGGCTTCCTGGGCGGCTGCACCGCCGGCGCTGTCGAGCTTGTCCATGGCGGCTTCGCTGGCGTGGCCGGCGTTGGCGCCTTTGGCGGGTTCTGCTGCGTCTTCTTTGTCGAATTCGTCCCAGCTCAGCATGAGGTTCTCCTGCTTGAGGGCCATATGGGGGGTGGCCGGTGTTGCTTGAATGTAGGGTGTTTGTTGCGGTGCAGCGTATGTGCGCGCAAGAAACTGGATTCTTTTACTGGGCCTTTGGGGCCTCTTGGGGCGGTGCTCGGGCCTACGGGTTGGGTAGGTTTTGAGGGCCTCTTCGCGGGCAAGCCTTGCTCCTACAGGGGCAAGGCATGGCTCTGCGGATGTTGCGTCAATCCCCGTGCCGGGCACGGGGAAGGGGTGTTACTGGCAAGCCTCGCAATCCGGCTCATCAATCGCGCAGGCTTTCGGCACTGGCGCTGGGCCGGCGGCCTGGATCGGGCTGGTATCGCTACCGCTCGATACGGCGTTGAGCTTGTTGGTGCTGATGGTCGACTTCTCGGTGCTGGTCGCGGCCAGGGCACGGAGGTAGTAGGTGGTTTTCAGGCCACGGTACCAGGCCATGCGGTAGGTCACGTCGAGCTTCTTGCCCGAGGCGCCGGCGATGTAGAGGTTCAGCGACTGGGCCTGGTCGATCCATTTCTGGCGGCGGCTGGCGGCGTCGACGATCCACTTGGTGTCTACTTCGAAGGCGGTCGCGTAGAGGTCTTTGAGCTCTTGCGGGATGCGTTCGATCTGTTGCACCGAGCCGTCGTAGTACTTGAGGTCGTTGATCATGACCGAGTCCCACAGGCCGCGGGCCTTGAGATCGCGGACCAGGTACGGGTTGATCACGGTGAATTCGCCCGAGAGGTTCGATTTCACGTAGAGGTTCTGGTAGGTCGGTTCGATCGACTGCGATACGCCGGTGATGTTGGCGATGGTGGCGGTCGGTGCGATGGCCATGATGTTGGAGTTACGGATGCCTTTTTGCACACGGGCGCGGACCGGGGCCCAGTCCAGCGACTCGTTGAGGTCGACGTCGATGTACTTCTGGCCGCGTTGCTCGATCAGGATCTGTTGCGAATCCAGCGGCAGGATGCCTTTGGACCACAGCGAACCCTGGAACGTCTCGTAGGCGCCGCGCTCGTCGGCCAGGTCGCAGGAAGCCTGGATGGCGTAGTAGCTGACCGCTTCCATGGACTTGTCGGCGAACTCGACCGCCGCGTCCGAACCATACGGGATGTGCTGCAGGTACAGGGCGTCCTGGAAGCCCATGATGCCGAGGCCGACAGGGCGGTGCTTGAAGTTGGAGTTCTTCGCTTGCGGCACCGAGTAGTAGTTGATGTCGATCACGTTGTCGAGCATGCGCACGGCGGTGTTGACGGTGCGCTCGAGCTTGGCGGTGTCCAGCTTGCCGTCGACGATGTGGTTCGGCAGGTTGATCGAGCCCAGGTTGCAGACGGCGATTTCATCCTTGTTGGTGTTCAAGGTGATCTCGGTGCACAGGTTGGAGCTGTGGACCACGCCGACGTGCTGCTGCGGCGAGCGCAGGTTGCATGGGTCTTTGAAGGTCAACCATGGGTGGCCGGTTTCGAACAGCATCGACAGCATCTTGCGCCAGAGGTCTTTGGCCTGGATGGTCTTGAACACCTTGATCTTGTTGTACTCGGTCAGGGCTTCGTAGTACTCGTAGCGCTCTTCGAAGGCCTTGCCGGTCAGGTCGTGCAGATCAGGCACTTCGTTCGGCGAGAACAGGGTCCACTTGCCGTCGTCGAAGACGCGCTTCATGAACAGGTCAGGGATCCAGTTGGCGGTGTTCATGTCGTGGGTACGACGGCGATCGTCACCGGTGTTTTTACGCAGCTCGATGAATTCTTCGATGTCCAGGTGCCAGGTTTCCAGGTAGGCGCAGACGGCGCCTTTGCGCTTGCCACCCTGGTTGACGGCGACGGCGGTGTCGTTCACGACCTTGAGGAACGGGACCACGCCCTGGGACTTGCCGTTGGTGCCTTTGATGTACGAACCCAGCGCACGGACTGGCGTCCAGTCGTTGCCCAGGCCGCCGGCGAATTTGGACAGCATGGCGTTGTCGTGGATAGCGCCGTAGATGCCCGACAGGTCGTCCGGCACGGTAGTCAGGTAGCAGCTCGACAGCTGTGGACGCAGGGTGCCGGCGTTGAACAGGGTCGGGGTCGAGGACATGTAGTCGAAGGACGACAACAGGTTGTAGAACTCGATGGCACGGTCTTCTTTTTGCTTCTCTTCGATCGCCAGGCCCATGGCCACGCGCATGAAGAAGATCTGCGGCAGTTCGAAACGCACGCCATCCTTGTGGATGAAGTAGCGGTCGTAGAGGGTCTGCAGGCCCAGGTAGGTGAACTGCTGGTCGCGCTCGTGGTTGATGGCGCGGCCGAGTTTTTCGAGGTCGAAGGTGGCCAGGATCGGGTTGAGCAGTTCGAACTGGATGCCTTTGGCGATGTACGACGGCAGCGCCTTGGCGTACAGGTCGACCATTTCGTGGTGGGTGGCGCTCTCGGCCACTTCCAGGAAGCTCAGGCCTTCGGCACGCAGGGTGTCCATCAGCAGGCGGGCGGTGACGAACGAGTAGTTCGGCTCGCGCTCGACCAGGGTCCGGGCGGTCATCACCAGGGCGGTGTTGACGTCCTTGAGGTTGACGCCGTCGTAGAGGTTTTTCAGGGTTTCTTTCTGGATCAGGCTGCCATCGACTTCGGCCAGGCCTTCGCAGGCTTCGGTGATGATGGTGTTCAGGCGGCCCATGTCCAGCGGCGCGAAGCTGCCGTCGGCCTTGGTGATACGGATGCTTGGGTGGGCTTCGACTGGCGCGTCGCCAGGGGCGCGGGTGGCGCGCTCCTTGGAGCGGTCGTTGCGGTAGATCACGTAGTCGCGGGCGACTTTCTGCTCGCCGGCACGCATCAGAGCCAGTTCGACCTGGTCCTGGATTTCTTCGATGTGGATGGTGCCGCCCGAGGGCATGCGACGCTTGAAGGTGGCGGTGACTTGTTCGGTCAGGCGCGCGACGGTGTCGTGGATACGCGACGAGGCGGCAGCGGTGCCGCCTTCAACTGCGAGGAACGCTTTGGTGATGGCGACGGTAATCTTGTCGTCGGTGTAGGCGACGACCGTACCGTTACGCTTGATCACGCGCAGTTGGCCTGGGGCGGTGGCGGACAGATTCTGCTCCGAGTCTGTGGCCTGAGGCGCCTTGGCCTGCGGGTTCTCGCGAGTTGTGTCGGTTTGCATAGGGTGGTTTCTCCACGATCTCTAATTTGGTTAGGCACTGCTGTACTGCTGGCGTTGCGTCCTGAATCACAGCACCGACAAACGGGGTGGGCGACTGCAGGGCGGCGCGCGCGTGGGGCCGTAGACTGCGGTAACGCGTACACCCCGGTAGGCCGGGTAAAGCGACTTCGGGACACTGCAGGAATAGGCTTGGCTGGCAAGCCGCTCCCTGGCCGAAGTGGTCTGGCGGCGGGATAGTGCTCCGCTGCCGGCTGCCATGTACCGGGGTACAAAGCAAGGAAATGTCTCTCGAAAAGCTGCTAAAAAAGCGCTGATTGGCGCTTGAGTTTCGGCTTTGAGTTGTGCTTGGTATTTTCGCCAAAACCCAACATGTAGTGTTTTTCGGCGCTGGGGATACAAGATAAAGCGGTATGGGGGGTAATGCAACCAGTCGTGTCTGTGGATAACGTGTGGGTAAAGTGTGTGTGCCGGGTGGGTGAAACGCTGTAGCCCTTGAGCTATCTGGTGTAGGACGTTTCGCCAGCTTTGTAGGACGGGGGAAATGCAATCTGCAAAATTTTCCGCTTGCTTTTTCGGCTCCTCGGCGCTCGCTGACGATGGGTAGAATAGCCCGCGCATTATTGCAAATAAGGTGCAAATTTCAGACCGTGAGCAGGGTCTGAGTCTTCACATTCGAGTCTGGAGTCAGGTATGGCGTGGCGTAGCGGGCCTTACGCGGGGTTGATCGAGACGTGGCTGGCCGACGATGACCCGCGCTTGGCGGTGTCGTTGCCGGAACTCATGCAGCCAGAGGTGATGGATCAGCTGTTATTGCGCATTTATGGCGCACAGTTGTTGGCCGACGAGCTGCCGGTGCTGGTGTCGCAGTGGTCGCGCTTCTACTTTATGCAGTGGCTGCCGGCGTTGCTGGTGACGCAGTTGGGCTATGGCTGGTTTCTGCCGCTGGAATTGCGCGCGGTGGGGCTGGTGCTGGATGAGCGTGGTCAGCCGACGGCGATGAAGATGCTCGAAGCCGGTGAGCCAGGGGAGAAGGGTGCTTCGCTGGAGCCGTGGATTGCGGTGAACATGCGCCCGTTGGTGGAGTTTCTGGCGAATTACGGTGGGGTCTCGCCGCAGGTGCTGTGGGGCAATGCCGGGGATATTTTCGAGCGGACCGTGCGCAGGCTTGAGGCGTTGGGCATGACCGGGTTGGAGCCGGCGCTGGGGATCCTGCAGACGCGCAAGCTGGCGGATGGGCGCACTAATCCGCTGTATGCGCCGGTCAAGTACCTGGGGGATGGGCGGCGGGTGTTGCGCAGTTGTTGTCTGGCGTATCGGGTGGTGGGGCCATGTGAGGATTGCCCGGTAGGGTAGGTGTCTGTGACGGCCTCTTCGCGGGCAGGCCCTCCCACAGGCATACGGCGCTGGGACTGTTCAAACTGTGGGAGCCGGGCTTGCCCGCGAAGAGGCCAGTCCTGCCAGTCCAAAGATCAGATGTGCACCAAGGTAAGCATGCGCCCCTCGCTAACGTTGAACTGCCCTGTGAACTCCACCCCCGTGTGAAATTCCTCCGACAGATCCGTCAGCAAACGCAGGCGCGCCTGACCGGTTGCGGTCCAGTCGAGCACTTCGGCGTGTTCGAAGTAGAAGCGTTTCAACACCAGCGGATACAGCGCCTTGAACAGGCTCTCCTTTATAGAGAACGTCAGGGTGATGAGCTGTGCTCGCTGATCGGCAGGGAGCTGCGCCAGGCGTTGCAGTTCGGCGGGGATGAGGATTTCGCCGGCCAGGCGTTCGGCGCGGTTCGCCTCTAATAATGTCTCGGCATCCAGGCCCACTCCGCGCCAGGCGTTGTTCGGCGCGACGATGGCCGCGGCCCAGCCATCGCTGTGGGTGATCGAGCCGGTGATGTGCGCCGGCCAGATCGGCGCGCGGTCTTCGCCCAGGTGGGGGGCGATGCTCGCGGCTTGCACGCCCAGTTCGGCGTTGACCTGTTGCAGCGCGGTGCGGGCGCACAGGCGGCCCGCCAGGTATTCGGCCTGGCGTTTGGCCACCGAGCGCTGGATCGAGGCCGGGGCGTCGATGGCGCTGACGGTAAAGTCCGTAGGGCTCAGCTCGGTGGGTTTGAAGCGGGTGCTGAAGAGTACGGCACCGGGCATGGCGACGGGGAACGGCCAATGGCGTGTGGGGACGGTGCAGCAGGCGGGGAGGGAGGTGTTCATAGGCGGGCATATTGCCGTGGAGTGAGAGGGGATTCCATGGTTTTGTGCGCGGTGTGCTGGCCTCTTCGCCGCCCACAAACGGTTCAGCCGAGGTTCAGCCGAGGTTCAGTGGGGGTTCAGGGGAGGTTCAGGACCGGCTGGGTATGCTTCATCCCACACACAAAACGCACCACCGGAGATAACTAAAATGGAAAATTTCAGCAAGCTACTCATCGCTGCCGGCATCCTCGGCATCAGCTCCCTGGCCCAGGCCTCCGATAGCAACTTTGTCGGCCTGAGCTACGGCAAGACCAGCGATAACATCAGCAAATCCAGCGCTCTGAATAGCAACCTGGGTCGCCCTGACGCCGACGCGGTGATCGCTCGCGAAGGCACCTGGGGCATTCGCGCCGGCCAGCAGAACGACGCCGGCCGCTACTATGCGACTTATGACTACACCTCCGGCAGCCACGATGGCGTCAAGCTGCGCCAGCAAAACCTGCTGGGCAGCTACGACGTGTTCATGCCGGTAGCCCAGCAGACCAAACTCTTCGGTGGTGTTTCCGGTGGTATCACTCGCCTGACCCAGAAGTCCGCAGGCTTCAGCCGTAATAGCGATACCGGCTATGCTGTCGGCTTCCAGGGCGGTGTGCTGCAACAGGTCGCGCAAAATACTCAGGTGGAGGCAGGCTATCGCTATCTGCGTAGCAACGCGGGCACCGAGATGTCCATCAACGGCAGCAAACAGGGTTCCTTGAGCCTGAAAAGTGCTGGCCAGTTGTATGTGTCGGCCAACTACGGGTTCTAACCCCGCGCCGTCCGTATAGCGAGGGGGCTCGCCCCCGATAGCTGAGTGTCAGGTATATCTTGGGTACTGACACACCGCCATCGGGGGCAAGCCTCCTCGCTACAGGTTTTTTGCAGTATCCGATCCGGAGTGCTTGATGAAACTGCTGGTGGTTGAAGACGAGGCGCTATTGCGCCATCACCTGTTTACTCGCCTGACCGACAGCGGTCACGTGATCGAAGCTGTCGCCAACGCCGAAGAGGCGTTGTATCAGGTCGGCCAGTTCAACCATGACCTGGCCATCATCGACCTGGGCCTGCCGGGGATGGGCGGCCTGGAGCTGATCCGCGAATTGCGCACTCTGGGCAAGAGTTTCCCCATCCTCATCCTCACCGCGCGGGGAAACTGGCAGGACAAGGTCGAAGGCCTGGCTGCCGGTGCCGACGACTACGTGGTCAAGCCGTTCCAGTTCGAAGAACTCGAAGCCCGGCTCAACGCCCTGCTGCGCCGCTCCAGCGGTTTTACCCAGTCGACCATCATCGCCGGGCCCCTGACTCTGGACATCAATCGCAAGCAGGCGCAGCTGGACGAAGAGCCCCTCGCACTGACGGCTTACGAGTACCGCATCCTCGAATACCTCATGCGCCATCACCAGCAGGTGGTGTCCAAGGATCGCCTGATGGAGCAGCTCTACCCGGATGACGACGAGCGTGATCCGAACGTCATCGAGGTGCTGGTCGGGCGCTTGCGGCGCAAGTTGGAGGCAGCCAACGGCTTCAAGCCGATCGACACGGTGCGTGGCCTGGGCTACCTGTTCACCGAGCGCTGCCGATGATTCGATCGTTGCGGGTACGCTTGATTCTGGCGGGCGGGACGTTGTCGCTGTTATTCATGATCGGTTTGTTGCCAGCGTTGCAGAGCGCCTTCAGCCTGGCTCTGCGCGAGGCTATCGAACAGCGCCTGGCCTCGGACGTCACCACGCTGATCTCCGCCGCTCAGGTCGAAGGCAATCAGCTGCGCATGCCCAAGCTGTTGCCCGACGAGGAGTTCAACCTGCCAGACAGCCGCTTGCTCGGCTTTATCTATGACCGCAACAGCAATCTGGTATGGCAGTCACGCGCCACGCACGAGAGCGACATTCATTACACCCCGCGCTATGACGGCCTGGGCACGGTGTTCACCCATATCCATGAAGTCGACGGCGTCGAGTACTTCGTTTATGACGTCGAGGTCAAGCTGCTGGCCGGCAAGGACGCAGCCTACAGTTTCGTCGCGGTGCAGCCGGTCGAGGACTACAAGCGCACCATCCATGGCCTGCGTGAGCGCTTGCTGTTGGGCTTTGGCGCCGCGCTGGTGGTGCTGCTGCTGTTGCTCTGGGGCGGCCTGACCTGGGGCTTTCGTTCGTTGAGGCTATTAAGCGTGGAGTTGAACGAGATCGAATCCGGCGCCCGCGAAAGCCTCAGTGAAGAGCACCCACGGGAACTGCTGCGCCTCACCGGTTCCCTCAACCGGCTGCTCAGCAGCGAGCGCGAGCATCGCCAGCGTTATCGCGACTCCCTGGGCGACCTGGCCCACAGCCTGAAGACGCCGCTTGCGGTTTTGCAGGGCGTCAGTGAAGTGATCGCCCAGCGCCCGCAGGATCTGGAGCAGGCCCGCGTGCTGCAAGCGCAGATCGAGCGCATGAGCCAGCAGATCAGCTATCAACTGCAACGCGCCAGCTTGCGCAAAAGCGGCCTGGTGCGTCATCGCGAGGCGTTATGGCCGGTGGTCGACAGCCTGGCCAGCACGTTGGACAAGGTCTACCGCGACAAACGCGTACGGGTGACCATGGAAATCGCCACCGACGCCTTGGTACCGATGGAGCGCAACGCACTGTTGGAGATGCTCGGCAACCTCATGGAGAACGCCTATCGTCTATGCTTGAGTCAGGTACGAGTCAGTTTGCGCGACAGCAGCCAAGGGCTGGATTTGTGCATCGAAGATGATGGCCCAGGGGTCCCCCCCGACCAGCGTGCGCGGATTCTGCAGCGGGGCGAACGCCTCGATCGGCAGAACCCGGGGCAGGGGATTGGTCTGGCAGTGGTCAAGGACATCATCGAGAGCTACGACGCGCAACTCAAGCTGGAGGACTCCAGTTTGGGAGGGGCGGCGTTCAGGGTGCGTTTCAGACCAGTCTGATTGACAAGGTTGGCGGATTTCCGCCTGCCTGCGCCGTCTCAGGCCATCTGATGGCGGATTCTCGCCAGATTTACAGGTTCATCACGGCTCGTTGCCTATTCGCCAGCCCCGTCACCACGCCTTGTGAAGCAAAACCAAGGATGTGGCACGGGGTTTGCGATGAAGCCAGCAGGACTGCCATCGTGCAGCCGCCTAAAACAAATCCCTCCGCTAACAGGAGGGTTCGTGGTGTTGTGTCGTGAGCGTCCGAGGAAGGATGCCGGACGACGCGCTTGAGGAACCTGCTATGACGACTCGTCAGCCGCTCTACAAATCGCTCTATTTCCAGGTGGTCGTCGCGATCATCATCGGTGTCCTGCTCGGCCATTTCTATCCAGATACTGCCAAGGCCATGAAGCCGCTGGGTGATGGCTTCATCAAACTGATCAAAATGGTCATCGCGCCGATCATTTTCTGCACCGTGGTGAGCGGTATCGCCGGTATGCAGAGCATGAAGTCGGTCGGCAAGACCGGCGGTTACGCGCTGCTGTATTTCGAAGTGGTCTCGACCATCGCGCTGATCTTCGGCTTGATCGTGGTCAACGTGGTGCAGCCGGGTGCCGGCATGCACATCGACCCTGCCACCCTTGATGCCTCCAAGGTCGCGACCTATGTCAGTCAGGGTGCGGACCAGAGCGTCGTCGGCTTTATCCTGAACATTATTCCATCGACCATCTTCAGCGCCTTCGCCACCGGTGATGTGCTGCAGGTGCTGATGTTCTCGATCATCTTCGGTTTCGCCCTGCATCGCCTGGGTGCCTACGGCAAGCCGCTGCTGGACCTGATCGATCGCTTCGCTCATGCGATGTTCAACATCATCAACATGATCATGAAGCTCGCGCCGCTGGGTGCCTTCGGTGCCATGGCGTTCACCATTGGTGCTTATGGCGTCAGCTCGCTGGTGCAGTTGGGTCAGTTGATGATCTGCTTCTACATCACCTGCGTGGCTTTCGTGCTGATCGTGCTGGGCGCCATTGCCCGCGCTCATGGTTTCAGCGTGTTGCGCGTGATCCGCTACATCCGTGAAGAACTGCTGATCGTACTGGGTACCTCGTCCTCCGAGTCGGCGCTGCCGCGCATGCTGCTGAAGATGGAACGCCTGGGTGCGAAGAAGTCGGTCGTTGGCCTGGTCATCCCGACCGGTTACTCGTTCAACCTGGACGGTACCGCGATCTACCTGACCATGGCTGCAGTGTTCATCGCGCAGGCGACTGACACCACTATGGACATCACTCATCAGGTCACCCTGCTGCTGGTGCTGTTGCTGTCGTCCAAAGGCGCTGCCGGCGTGACGGGCAGCGGTTTCATCGTGCTGGCGGCCACCCTGTCGGCTGTGGGTCATCTGCCGGTGGCAGGCCTGGCGCTGATCCTGGGTATCGACCGCTTCATGTCCGAAGCCCGCGCGCTGACCAACCTGGTCGGTAACGCTGTCGCCACCCTGGTTGTTGCCAAGTGGGTTGGCGAGCTGGACGAGAAAGTCATGCACGCAGAGCTGGCCTCGGGCGGTTCGCCGCTGCTCGAAACCCGTGTCGAAGACGACCTGGGTGTGGCTGAAGGTCAACCGGTGATCACTGAACACCGCTAAGCGTTAGCCGCAATAGCAAAAAGCCCATCTTCGGATGGGCTTTTTTCGTTGTGGGGCGGTTTCCCCTTCGCCGCCGAACGAGCACGCTCCACATCGATAGCATCCCCCCTGAGGGAGCAGGCTTTGCCCGGGAAGAGGCGGGCTATTCGACGCGCGTCTCGCCAGTGAACACCAGCATGTTGCGGCAACGTCGGCACAGGTAGCGCCGCCCTTGGCGCACCAGGCCGTGGCGTTGCGCCGAGAATGGGAAATCGCTGTCAACGCAAGGACAGCGATAGATATAACGGGTTACCCGCCGGCGCTTGACCTCATAATTGTGGCAGCGATGGGGCGGCAATTCGTACACGCCGCGCATGATCAGCTGCCACTCTTCGCCATGGGGCTGAATGCTGTCGCCGAAAATCTGATGGGCGACCAGGTGCGCGACTTCGTGGGGGACGGTCTGTTTGAGGAAGTCTTCGGTGTTTTCACTCATCAACTGCGGATTGAAACGCAGCATGTTTTCGTGAAGGTGAGCGACGCCTGCCTTCTGACCGCGCAGCTTGAGGCTGACCACGGGGCGTTTGAATGAGCGCTTGAAGAAGGATTCGGCTTGTTGAAAACAGGATTCGACGCGGGTATCGAGCAGTTCGGACATTCGTGAGGACACTCCAGATGGGGCGATTATGCCCCAAGCCAGAGTCATTGCCGAGCCGCTCGTCGTCCGGTTTTCGATCCTGATGGATGGGGTGCGTGTCCGGCCACGAAGAGGCCGGTCAGATCACTTGGTCACTCAAGGGCATACACCGGCCCCACACCCAGCCCCCAGATGATCACGCTCAGAGCGATGATCGCCACCAGCACGATCAACCCCACCGCCAGCACTGAGCTGGAGAACAGAAACCCCTCGTCCTCGTTCAGCCCCATGAAGGTCGGCAGCCCGACATACAGCAAGTACACGGTGTAGGCCACAGCGGCGAGCCCTGCCAGCATGCCCAGCCATAAATGCGGATAGAACGCCGCCACACCGCCGATGAACAGTGGCGTCGCGGTGTGGGTAGCAAAGGCAACGCTGCGGGCCATGGTAGGCATCTTGTCGTAGGTGCGGGCCATCCAGTGGATGAAAGTACCCATCACCGCGACGCCACCGAGCATCGCCGCGTAGGACATCAACGCCATCCAGGCCGCCGCATGCTGAGTGAGCACGACTGGCGCGCGGTTACCGATTACCCAGCCCACTTGAGTAGTACCGATAAAGGCAGCAACAGCAGGGATGGCCGCCAATAACAACGTGTGAGTGAGGTACAGATGGCGGATCGACTCGTCTTCGCTGCGAATCTGCCGCCATTCCTGGTCGGGGTGGGTGAACAGCCCGACAACGTGGTGCATCATTGCCGATCCTCCGTGTGCGGTCTTGCGACCTGTCCTTGCAGTGTAGATCACTCTTCGCAGGCGCTCACGAACAGACAGGACGCCTGCACCGCGCCCGCATTTATGCGTAAAATAGCCGCCTTTTCGTCATACCTCGCGGATCTGCTAGCGCTATGGGCACCCTTTCGGTCAGTCAGAACAAATTGCAAAAACGTCTTCGCCGGCTGGCCGGTGAGGCCGTCGCCGACTTCAACATGATCGAAGACGGCGACAAGGTCATGGTCTGCCTGTCCGGCGGCAAAGACAGCTACACCATGCTCGACGTGCTCATGCACCTGAAGAAGGTAGCGCCGATCAAGTTCGATATCGTCGCGGTCAACATGGACCAGAAGCAGCCCGGCTTCCCCGAGCACGTGTTGCCGGCCTACCTCAAGGAGCTGGGTGTCGAGTATCACATCGTCGAGAAGGACACCTACTCGGTGGTCAAGGAGTTGATCCCGGAGGGCAAGACCACCTGCTCGCTGTGCTCACGCCTGCGCCGCGGCACGCTGTACACCTTCGCCGACGAGATCGGCGCGACCAAGATGGCCTTGGGGCATCACCGCGACGACATCGTCGAGACGTTCTTCCTCAACATGTTCTTCAACGGCAGCATCAAGGCCATGCCGCCCAAGCTGCGCGCCGACGATGGCCGCAACGTCGTGATCCGTCCGCTGGCCTATTGCATCGAGAAGGACATCCAGGCGTATTCGGACTTCAAGCAATTCCCGATCATCCCCTGCAACCTCTGCGGCTCACAGGAAAACCTGCAGCGTCAGGTGGTCAAGGAGATGCTTCAGGACTGGGAACGCAAGACGCCGGGGCGTGTAGACAGTATTTTTCGCGGCCTGCAGAACGTGGTGCCATCGCAACTGGCGGACCGCAATCTGTTCGACTTCACCAACCTGAAGATTGACGAGACGGCGGCCTCGCGGTTCGTGAACGTGGTGAATTTGTAGGTGATCCTGCGGGCCTCTTCGCGACCCGGCTTTGCGCTCACAGGTGTACGCCCGTGGGCGCAAGGCTTGCTCGCGAAGAGGCCATCAGCTATGCCCAAAAGCCCTATCGCTGCTGCTCGATAAACGCCACCACCCGCTTGCCCAGGGCATCCGCCAGCGGCAAGTCAGGATTGCGGTACGAAGCCACCTGGGCCTTCATGTCCATCGGCACGATGCGCAGCACGTGGTTCATCCCGCCGATCAGCGCCAGTTCGGCCTTGGGCTGGGCGGCGTGCAGTGCTTCGGCATCCTTGACACCCACCTGAATATCGTTGCGTCCCTGCACGATCAGCACCGGCATGCGCAAGGCGGCGTAGGCTTTGGCCGGGTCCTGGCGGAACAGGCTGATCAGGTATGGCTGCACGCTGGGGCGGAACACCACCTGCAGCGGTTTGGGCACATCGGTGTCCAGATGCCCGGCCTTGAGGCTGGCGATGATCTGCTCGCTGCGCGGCAACAAGCTCGGCGCCACGCGCGCCTGCAATTGCTCGCGCAGTACCTGATCCACCGGCCGGCCGCTGCCCGCCACCGAGATCATCGCCTTCGCGCCCGCCTCGGGGGCGGCCAGGCCACCGACCAACGAGCCTTCGCTGTGGCCGAGTATGATCAGCGTGCTGAAGCGCGGATCCTGCTTGAGCTGCTTGCCCCAGGCCACCGCATCGGCCACATAGGACTCGACATTGAGCATGCGTTCATCGGGCGCCAGCGGCAGCCCTGAGGCCACGCCGCGTTTGTCGTAGCGCACGCTGGCGATATTGTTGGCCGCCAGCAACAGCGCCAGTCGGCGCAAGTAATCGTTATGGCCGCCGTCGGGGTTGTTGCCGTCGCGGTCGGTCGGCCCGGAACCTGGAATGATCAGTACCACTGGCACTGGCTGCCTGGATTGCGGGAGCAACAGGCTGCCGTGCAACTGACCGCCTGGGACGTCAAGGTCGATGGGCCGCTGCAAGACAACGGGGCTGGCGGCTTGCGCCAGGGAACTGCAGAACACCACAAGCAGGGCCAGGGCCCGGAACATCGGAAGTCGCCGTAACATCATCAAGCCAGTATCGGTAAAGGTTCCGGTTGGACTCTACCCCGCTCGCAACGTTCGCGTGATGAAACCTCTTGTCACCAAAACCCGTTGTTGCTCGATGCTCACCCTGCGGGGGCGTGCGCCGTCAGGCCAGCCTGCGTATACTGGCACATCGTTTCTCAGGTTGATTCGCGGAGCCTTACGCATGTCCGGCAATACCTTCGGCAAGCTGTTCACTGTCACCACCGCCGGCGAGAGCCATGGCCCGGCCCTGGTCGCCATTGTCGACGGTTGCCCGCCGGGCCTCGAACTGTCGCTGGACGACCTGCAGCGCGACCTCGATCGCCGCAAGCCAGGCACCAGCCGCCACACCACCCAGCGCCAGGAAGCCGACGAAGTCGAAATCCTCTCTGGCGTATTCGAGGGCCGCACCACGGGCACCTCCATCGGCCTGCTGATCCGCAACACCGATCAGAAGTCCAAGGACTACTCGGCCATCAAGGACCTGTTCCGCCCAGCCCACGCCGATTACACCTATCACCACAAGTACGGGGTGCGCGATTACCGTGGCGGCGGCCGCAGCTCGGCGCGCGAGACCGCTATGCGTGTCGCGGCCGGTGCCATCGCGAAAAAATACCTGGCCGGTCTGGGGATTCGGGTGCGCGGCTACATGAGCCAGCTGGGCCCGATCGAAATTCCCTTCAAGACCTGGGATTCGGTCGAGCAGAATGCGTTTTTCTGCCCCGATCCGGACAAGGTCCCGGCGCTGGAGGCCTATATGGACCAACTGCGCCGTGACCAGGATTCCGTGGGTGCGAAGATCACCGTCGTGGCCGACGGCGTGATGCCGGGCCTGGGCGAGCCGATTTTCGATCGTCTGGACGCTGACCTGGCGCACGCGCTGATGAGTATCAACGCGGTCAAAGGGGTAGAGATCGGTGCCGGCTTCGACAGCATCGCCCAGCGTGGCACCGAGCATCGCGACGAGCTGACCCCGCAGGGCTTCCTGAGCAACAATGCCGGCGGCATCCTCGGCGGGATTTCGTCGGGCCAGCCGATCATTGCGCACCTGGCGCTCAAGCCGACCTCGAGCATCACGACCTCGGGGCAGTCGATCGACGTCAATGGCGCCGCCGTGGACATGATCACCAAAGGCCGCCATGACCCGTGCGTCGGCATCCGTGCCACGCCCATTGCCGAGGCCATGATGGCCATCGTGCTGCTCGATCACCTGCTGCGCCACCGCGGCCAGAACGCCGATGTGCGGGTGACCACGCCAGTGCTCGGTCAGTCGTGAGGGCAGCGTGACCGCCCAGGCGCCAATTCCGTACTGGCGCCTGTCGACCTTCTATCTGTTCTACTTCGCTTTGCTTGGCGCCACTGCGCCGTTCCTGGCGCAGTACTTCGATCATCTGGGTTTCAGCAGCGCGCGCATCGGCGAGCTGGTGGCCATCCCCATGCTGACCCGCTGCGTAGCGCCCAACCTGTGGGGCTGGTTGGCAGATCGCACCGGCCGACGCTTGACCATCGTACGCTTTGGCGCCATGTGCGCGCTGCTCAGCTTCAGCCTGATCTTTTTCGACAAGAGTTACGCCGCGCTGGCGCTGGTCATGGCCATGCATGCGTTCTTCTGGCACGCCGTGCTGCCGCAATTCGAAACCATCGTCCTGGCCCATTTGCGCAGCGAGCCACAGCGTTACAGCCAGATCCGCCTGTGGGGCTCGATCGGGTTCATCCTCACGGTTGTGCTGTTCGGACGTCTGTTCGGCTGGTTCGGCCTCGACATTTATCCCTATGCGGTAGTGGTGATCCTTTCAGGCATTCTGCTGGCCAGCTTCTGGATACCCATGGCCCAGCCCATCAGTGCGGGCAAATCGCTGCTGGCTGGCGGCTTTGTCGCGCAATTGCGCCAGCCAGGGGTCATGGCTTTTTACACTTGCGTCGGGCTGATGCAACTGAGCCATGGGCCTTACTACACCTTTCTTACCTTGCACCTGGCTTCGCTCGGCTACAGCAGTGCGCTCATCGGTGTGCTCTGGGCCGTGGGCGTGGTGGCCGAAGTGCTGATGTTCATGCTCATGAGCCGGATATTGGCGCGGTACTCGGTGCGCCGGGTGTTGGCGGTCAGCTTCGCCCTGGCGGCATTGCGCTGGTGCTTGCTGGGCAGTTTTGCAGATCATCTGTGGATATTGCTGATTGCTCAGGTGATGCACGCCGCTACGTTCGGCAGCTTTCATGCAGCGGCCATTCACTTCGTGCAAAGTAGCTTTGCTGCACGACAGCAAGGGCAAGGCCAGGCGCTGTACGCGGCGCTGTCCGGCATCGGCGGTGCGTTGGGCGCGCTGTACGCGGGCTATACCTGGAACAGCCTGGGGCCAGCCGTCACTTTTGCGATTGCCAGCGCGGCGGCGTTGGCGGCTACCCTGTTGATACTGATCACCCTGAAAGAGGAACACGCCTGAACCCCAGGCGTCCAACTTCAGGTTTTTCCATACTGAACAAATTGTGCTGAACGCGCGATCACCCACTGATCGCCGACCCTCAAGGAGTGGCCCGATGAGCAGTTTGACCGTTTACCACGTTGATAGCCCTGATGTCCCCAACAAGGTCCTGACCCACGCCGAGGACATCACCAGCACCCTCAAGGCACATAACGTGCGCTTCGAACGCTGGACGGCCAGCACTTCGATTCGTCCTGGTGCCAGCGAAGAAGATGTCCTCGGTGCCTATCAGCAGCGCATCGACGAGTTGAAGAGCGAAGGCGGCTACATGACGGTCGACGTGATCAGCCTGGACAGCGACCACCCGCGCAAAACAGAGCTGCGGGAAAAGTACCTGCGCGAATACCGGCATGGCGAAGATGAAGTCAGATTTTTCGTTGCGGGGAGGGTGTTGTTCTACCTGCATATCGACGATTACGTGTATGCGGTGCTGTGTGAAAAGGATGACCTGATCGCGATACCGGCGGGTACCCGCCACTGGTTCGATCTGGGCGAGAACCCATATATCGTGGCGATTCGGTTGTACAACAATGCGGGCGATGCGCCGGCCAACTTCACGGGTGATCCGATTGCCGAGCGTTTTCCACGTCTGGAAGACGCCATCTGATCAAGCACTGGAAACAACTGTGGGAGCGGGCTCTGGCCGCGAAGCCTTGGCAAGCTTCGCGGGCAGCGCCCGCTCCCACAATGGTATTACCGTATCGATCAAGCCGAATGATAAGTCGGCAGGGCGAAGCGATTCTGGCTCTGCAGCATGTTGATCGCTGGCAGGTCACTGGCCTCGGCTGCCAGATCGCGGCGGATCGCACTGATCACCCAGGACAGCTGTTCCGGTGTGTTCAGTTGGGCGTAAGAGATCGAACGACGGATCTGTTTGCCGGCCTGATCGCGCAGGGTCAGGAGCACGGCGCCGTCTGGACGCGGTTGTGCAGTGACTTCGTACTCGGAAAACAGCGAAGTGAATTTCTCTTGGATAAAGTTCATGTCAGCTCCTCAGGTCTTGCGTAGGCAGGCTTTGCAAGTAAGGAGTGCAGTGACTGTGCCAGTTTTGGCTAAATAAAAATTCCCTTTAAAATCAATGATTTGAAAATATCAGGATTTTTTTGTTTCGTGCAATTTGCAAGATCGTCGCAGGAGGGGGATGCAAATTGAGCGGGTCGGGGATGAAGCGAGAAGGGAATTTGTACGCACGTACACAATCTATGACCATGATTCGCCGATAAATTCCCTTGCCACCTACCGATAGCCACAGTCTGTTGACCAACGGCGCAATCCTGCACAGACTCGCCCCACTTATTTTTTGACCAGGAGCCGCACCGCATGTCCGACCAACCCCAAGGCCCGCAGATGACCCCCGACGAAGCCGCCGAGTTTGCCGCGCAGGTGTTCGATGTGGCGCGCCAGGGCGATGCCCAGATGCTTGCTCGTCTGTTGGAGAAAGGCCTGCCAGTCAACCTGCGCAACCACAAAGGCGATACCTTGTTGATGCTGGCCAGCTATTACTGCCACGTCGATGCGGTCAAGGTACTGCTCGAGCACGGCGCCGATCCGGAGATCCGTAACGATAATGGTCAAAGCCCGGTGGCTGGCGCAGCGTTCAAGGGCGACCTGGGCGTGGTGCAGGCGCTGATCGAGCATGGCGCCGATATCGAAGGCGCCTCCGCAGATGGCCGTACGGCGCTGATGATGGCAGCCATGTTCAATCGGGTAGAAATCGTCGATTACCTCTTGGGCAAAGGCGCCAACCCCAGCGCCCAGGACGCCAAGGGCGTGACCGCATTGGGCGCCGCACAAGCCATGGGCGCGGCCGAAACCACCGCACAGCTGCAAAAACTCCTGGGCTGAAACTGCTGGAATGTACTCCTTATGGGAGCGGGCTCTGCCCGCGAATTCTGTTAAAAGCTTCGCGGGCAGAGCCCGCTCCCACAAGGTCGGATAGTGTATTCTTCGCGACCCTTTTTCGATCCCCGCGCAGGTCACCGTCATGAAAGCCACTCTCGTTGAACTCATCGGCAAAATCAGCTCGGGGTGCATGACGGCGCTGGACATCGAACGCATCGCCGACGAAGCCGCAGCAGCCTATGCCGATCCGACGGGCTTTCTGGCCGCCAACCCGGACATCAACTACGACGACACCTTTCCCATCCCGCTGGGTGAGTGGATCGTCGTCGGCAGCCTGCCGGACACCGTGCTGTTTCAGGCGGACACCTACGCCGACCTGTTCGCGCAGATCGTCGCCTCGTTCGGCCCGGCAGTGGCCTTCAACCTCAAGGCCAAGCAGTTGGCCAAGACCGAAGCGCTCACCGCTCTCAATCGCATCCAGTTGCAGATGAGCGCCATGGCCAAGGAAGACGGTGGCTACGTGCTGATGAACTTCAGCCAGTTGCTCGACGACGAACTGCAAGTGGTGCTGGTCTACGGCAACGACGTGCCGCGGGTGCTCGAGTTGTGCAGCGCCGCAGGCATTGCCGCTGCGCCGGCCCTGGAAGCGCTGAAGGTAGCGGTCCATCAATAACCCCGCCTTGCCACCGGTGTGTGGCGCAGTACGGAACCTCTGCCCCCCGCCAATGCTCATACCCATAGCTACTCTTCCCTCAAGGAGCATCACATGGGTTCTACCTTCAATGGCTTGATCGGCCTGATCATTCTCGCTCTGGATATCTGGGCGATCCTTAACGTGGTCAAAAGCGGTGCCGAAATCGGTGCCAAGGTGCTGTGGATCCTGTTGATCATTCTGTTGCCGGTTCTCGGCTTGATCATCTGGGCCATTGCCGGGCCGCGTGGCAACGTGCGGGTCTAGCCCGCAGCGGGGGAATTCACCATGGATTCCCTCAGGTTTCATCCGCAACGTTCGACCCTTCCTCTTCCTCCACGTAGAATGCGCGCCGTTACAGGGCGCATTCGTCGTGCTGCTTAATGTGTTGCAGAGTGTAAGCAAGTATTCCGGTGCGTTCGCGTGCCATTCGCGGGCGGAGTCCGCTCCCACAGGGGTTAAGTGCTTCTGTAGGGGCGGGCTCCGCGCGCGAAGCGCTTGATCCTGCCAACGCAATTTTGACAGCCCGTTGCCGACAATCCGCGCCCTACACATCCAATCGAAATCCAAGGGATCATCACACGCTATGGCCAACCCGGACGCCTCCAGCCCACCGCTAGCCAAGCCTCGGCTGCCGCAACCCACCGTCAGGTCACACATCGCCTATATGCTCCTCAGCGGCCTGGCCATCATGGTCATGCTCAGCCTGCTGCGTCTGGCGCTGCTCGCCTACAACCGCGAGATGATTCTCACCACGCCCGCTTCGACCTTCCTCGAAGCTTTTGGCAATGGCGTGCGCTTCGACTTGCGCCTCACCGCTTACATCCTCGTGCCGGTAACGTTGGGCCTGCTGTTCCAACGGCTGATTGCAATGCGATGCATCTGGCGCCTGTGGCTGACGGTCACGTCCAGCATTGCCCTGTTCCTCGGGCTGATGGACATGGACTTCTACCGTGAATTTCACCAACGTCTCAACGGCCTGGTGTTCCAGTACGTCAAGGAAGACCCGAAAACCGTACTGAGCATGATCTGGTACGGCTATCCGGTGGTCCGCTACCTGTTGGCCTGGGCCTTGGTGACCTGGCTGCTGAGCCTGGTGTTCAAGGGTATCGATCGCTTGACCCGGCCACATACCCCACGCGTACCTGCCAAGTGGTTCCTGCGCCTGGGCGTGCTGGTGATCTGCGCGGCCGTGCTGGTGCTGTCCGCCCGCGGCACGCTGCGCCAAGGCCCGCCGCTGCGTTGGGGTGATGCCTACACCACCGATTCGAACTTCGCCAACCAGTTGGGCCTCAACTCCACGTTGAGCCTGATCGAAGCCGCCAAAAGCGAATTCTCCGAGCAGCGCAGCAACATCTGGAAGTCGACCATGCCCCCTGATGTAGCTCGGGACGTAGTGCGCAAGATGCTGCTGACGCCGAACGACACCCTGGTCGAGCCTGATCTGGCACCGGTGCGCCGTGATAACACGCCGCCGGCCGAGAACACCCTGCCAATCAAGAACGTCGTGGTCATCCTCATGGAAAGCTTCGCCGGTCACTCGGTGGGCGCGCTGGGGGCGGATACCAACATCACGCCGAACTTCGACAAGCTGGCGAAAGAGGGCGTGCTGTTCGACCACTTCTTCTCCAACGGCACCCATACCCACCAGGGCATGTTCGCCACCATGGGCTGCTTCCCCAACCTGCCGGGCTTCGAATACCTGATGCAGACGCCAGAGGGGTCGCACAAATTGTCGGGCCTCCCGGCTCAGCTGAGTGCGCGCAAGTACGACGACGTGTATGTCTATAACGGCGATTTCGCCTGGGACAACCAGTCGGGCTTCTTCGGCAACCAGGGCATGACCACCTTCATCGGCCGCAACGACTTCGTCAATCCGGTGTTCTCCGACCCGACCTGGGGCGTGTCCGACCAGGACATGTTCGATCGCGGCAACGAGGAGCTGGCAGCTCGGGGCGACAAGGGGCGGCCGTTCTACGCGCTGCTGCAAAGCCTGTCCAACCACGTGCCGTACGCCTTGCCGAAAAAACTGCCGGTCGAGCCGGTAACCGGCCAGGGCAGCCTCGATTTGCACCTGACCGCCATGCGCTACGCAGACTGGTCACTGGGGCAGTTCTTCGAAAAGGCCCGCAAGTCGCCGTACTTCAACCAGACGCTGTTCGTCATCGTCGGTGACCACGGCTTTGCCAACAACAACCAGGTCACCGAAATGGACCTGGGGCGCTTCAACGTACCGTTGCTGCTGATCGGCCCGGGCATCCAGCAGAAGTTCGGTGCGGTCAACCACACCGTGGGTACTCAGGTCGATATCGTGCCGACCATCATGGGCCGTCTCGGTGGGACCAGCCGCACCCAGTGCTGGGGGCGCGACTTGCTCAACCTGCCGGCGGGCGATCCTGGTTTCGGCATGATCAAGCCTTCGGGTGGTGAGCTGGAAGTGGCCCTGGTCACCGGCAACCGCATCTTCATCGAGCCGGCCGAGAAGGACATGCCGCCCAAGCTGTATCACTATCAGCTGGGCCGTCAGTTCAGCGCCGAGGCGATCCCCGATGGCGACCCTGATGCCGCTGACAAGGCCGACCTGCGCCAGCGCCTGGATGCCTTTATCCAGACCGCCACCCAAGCGCTGATCGATAACCGTGCCGGTGCCGAAAAGGCCGCCAAGGACAACTGATCCAGCGCAACCCCTTGTGGGAGCGGGCGCTGCCCGTGAAGCTTTCAAAGGCTTCGCGGGCCGTGCCCGCTCCCACAGTTGTTTTGCGCATTGCAATCGCGCTGAACGATTGCCAACCCCATCCGGTCTACTGCTCCACAAGCACGTATCACACAGCTTCTTGTGCCATCAGCTGAGGAGATACCAATGAAAGAGTGGGTGATCAACTTCATCGATCAAACCGGCATGCCCACCAGCATTACGGTGAGCAAGGATCAGGAGCCCAGCAGGGAAGATGCTGCGGTGCTGATTCGTGCGCAATTGTTCCCGGTGATCGACAAAGCCAACCTCAACGATTTCGAAGGGCGGGTCGACAAGCCCACCGAACGTTCGCTCGAGGAACATGGCGGGGTGAAGATCATTTCCATCACAGCGGCTGCCTGAAAGACCCACTGGTACACCGTTGCCCTTCGCGTTACTCTGCAACTCAGGCCCTGGCGAATGTCCTGTTCGCTACGGTCTGTCTGTTCGCTACATGCTGTTCCCAGGTGACCGTTTGCGTTGCGCTGTCCAACCCGCTTATCAAGAAGGGAGGTCCTGGAACACTGAAAGTCTATCCATCAATCTGAGGAGGACGATCCATGAGCACAGCCTATCAAGAAGACATCAGCATCTCCGTACTGCGCCGCATGAAGGAAGGCGGCTTCGATTTCGCCCGTATCCATCCCATCGAGTTCTACGCGGTCTTCCCCGACGAAGACCGTGCGCGGGTGGCTGCCGGCAAGTTCCAGGGCGAGTCGCTCAACGCGCAGGTCTGCGAGCGTGACGACGGCGGCTGGGGATTGGAGCTGAGCAAGGTGATGTACGCGACTTATGGTGGGATCGGTGAGTTCGAACAAGAACTCGAAACCTTGATAGAGCCACTGGGGGGCGAGGTGGAAGGCTGGGGAGTCAAGCACGAAATCAAGCGGCAGCACGCTTGACTCAGGCAGGTCCTCGAAAAGGGGCGGGTGGCGACACTCGCCCCTTTTGGCAACACCCGACGCCTTCGGCGTCAAAAAATACAGCGACGCATCTGGCAGTTCTGCTAAGTGCGTTCACCTGCAAGGATTGCCGGTCACACGCAGTAAAACAGTCATCCTTATGCCAATGAATTCTCTGCCGGCTAAGCTGGTCATAATCGATGGGCTGCATCGTGATGAAGCGTTGGCGATTCCATTGGAGCGTTTGCCGCACAGCTTTGGTGCGAGGCATTTGGCGCTTGGCTCCAAAGGGTTGATTTTAAAGCGTTTATGCCGATGGCACGGGCCTTGCGATGGTTCTTGTGTCCGGGTGACAAGGAGTACGGCATGAGCCGCACCAATTATGATGAGATGTACGATGCCGACGGCAATGTCCGCCCGCATTATCGCGAGTTCGCACGCTGGCTTGCCGACACGCCTGACGACCTTCTGGCCCAACGGCGGCGTGAAGCCGACCTGCTGTTCCATCGCGCCGGTATCACCTTCACCCTATACGGGGACGAGCAGGGTACTGAACGGCTGATTCCTTTCGACACCATCCCGCGCAGCATTCCTGCCAGCGAGTGGCGAGTGGTGGAAAAAGGCTGTATTCAGCGGGTCAAGGCGTTGAACATGTTCCTTGCCGACCTGTACCACGATCAGCGCATCATCAAGGCAGGTGTCGTGCCGGCCGAACAGGTACTGGCCAACGAGCAGTACCAATTGGCGATGCAGGGCCTCAACCTGCACCGTGACATTTATTCGCATATCTCCGGGGTCGACCTGGTTCGCGATGGTGACGGCACTTACTACGTGCTGGAAGACAACCTGCGCACGCCGAGCGGCGTCAGCTACATGCTCGAAGACCGTAAGATGATGATGCGCCTGTTCCCCGAGCTGTTCTCCGCGCAGCGCATCGCTCCCATCGATCATTACCCCAACTTGCTGCTCGATACCCTCAAGAGCTCCAGCCAGCTGGATAATCCCAGCGTGGTGGTGATGACCCCTGGGCGCTTCAACAGCGCGTTTTTCGAGCACGCGTTTCTGGCGCGGGAGATGGGTGTCGAGCTGGTAGAGGGTGCGGACCTGTTCGTGCGTGACGATCGGGTATTCATGCGCACGACCTCCGGGCCCAAACCGGTGGACGTCATCTACCGCCGGCTCGACGACGCTTTCCTCGATCCGCTGGCGTTCAATCCGGATTCGGCGCTGGGCGTGCCTGGCCTGCTGTCGGCCTATCGCTCAGGCAACGTGGTGTTGGCCAACGCCATCGGTACCGGGGTAGCGGACGACAAATCCATCTACCCGTATGTCACCGACATGATTCGTTTCTATCTGGACGAAGAAGCCATCCTCAAGAACGTGCCCACCTGGCAGTGCCGCAAGCCCGACGAGCTGTCTCACGTACTGGCCCACTTGCCGGAACTGGTGGTCAAGGAAACTCAAGGATCGGGCGGCTACGGCATGCTCGTGGGCCCGGCGGCCAGTGCTGCCGAGATCGAATCCTTCCGTGCCCGCCTGAAGGCCAAGCCCCACGCCTATATCGCTCAACCGACGTTGTCCCTGTCGACCTGTCCGACCTTTGTCGAGAACGGCATCGCTCCACGTCACATCGATCTTCGCCCGTTCGTGCTGTCCGGTCGTGAAACCCGCGTGGTCCCTGGCGGCCTGACCCGAGTGGCGCTGCGTGAAGGCTCCCTGGTGGTCAATTCCTCCCAGGGCGGCGGAACCAAGGACACCTGGGTGGTTGAAGATTAAGGAAGCCTGCCAATGCTAAGTAGAACCGCCTCGGATTTGTACTGGATGTCGCGTTACCTGGAGCGTGCCGAAAACCTCGCACGCATGCTCGACGTCAGCTATTCGCTGTCGCTGATGCCGCAGGATGGTCGTGAAGGCCTCGACGAGATGGCCATGCCGTTGCTGATTACCGGCACGCTGGATGATTACCTGGAGCGTCACGGCAAGCTGCACGCCGAGCGTCTGTTGTTCTTTTTTGCCCTCGACGCCACCAACCCCGCCAGCATCTACAGCTGCCTGGGCGCGGCACGTGCCAGTGCCCACGCCGTGCGCGGGCGGATCACCGCCGACATGTGGGAGAACATCAACTCCACGTGGCTGGAAATTCGCGGAATCGCCGAGCAAGGCCTGAGCCGCTATGGCATGAGTCGCTTCTGCGAGTGGTTGAAAGAGCGTTCGCACCTGTTTCGCGGTGCCACCTACGGCACCCTGATGCGCAATGATGCCTTCCGCTTCATTCGCTTGGGCACCTTTATCGAACGCGCCGATAACACCTTGCGCCTGCTCGATGCCAGATACGAAATGCTCGGTGATGAAGCCGACGCCGTCAGCGACAGTTCCGCCCGCGGGTACTACCAATGGAGTGCCCTGCTGCGGTCTCTGTCGTCGTTCGAGGCGTACACCGAGATCTACCGCGATGCGCCCTCGGCGCGCAACGTTGCGCAGATGCTGCTGTTGCGTGCCGATGTACCGCGTTCGCTGCGTGCCTGCACTGAAGAGATCGACCAGACCCTGTCGCAACTGCCAGGCACCAATGGTCGGCCGGCTCAGCGCCTGGCTGCAGAGCTCGATGCCCGCCTGCGCTATACCGGGATCAGCGAGATCCTCGAAGAAGGCCTGCATGAGTGGTTGAACGAATCCATCCCGCTGATGGCTCAGCTGGGCAACGAAATTCACAGCTCTTACCTGGAGGCTCTATGAGGCTTTCGATCAGTCACGAAACCGCTTACCACTATGACGACGAAGTGCGTGCCAGCATCCAGTATCTGCGCCTGACGCCCCACGACAGCGATCGCCAGCATGTCCTCAGCTGGGAGTTGGACCTGCCTCGCCAGGTGCGCGCGCAGATCGACCCGTTCGGCAATATCTTCCATGTACTGACCTTGGACGAGCCCCACGAGAGCATCGTCATCAAGGCCCGCGGTCAGGTCGATATCGATGAGAAGAGCGAGTCGGAACATGAAAGCCAGTCTGCGTTTCCGTTCTTGCGAATGACCCGCCTGACGGAGCCGGATGCAGCCTTGCGCGAGTTCGCGGCCCAGCAATGCAATCAACGCCGGGATCGCAATGCGCTGATCGATTTGATGCATGGCCTCAACCAGCACATCGCCTATACCCCTGGGGTGACCAAGGTCGACACCAGCGCCGCCGAGGCCTTCGAGGCCAAAGCCGGCGTCTGTCAGGACCACACCCACACGTTCCTGGCTTGCGCCCGCAGCCTGCACGTGCCCGCGCGCTACGTGTCGGGTTATCTGTTCAGCGAGAACAGCGAGCACCTGGCCAGCCATGCCTGGGCTGAAGCCTGGATCGACGATGCGTGGTACAGCTTCGATGTCACCAATGGGCTCTCCAGGCCCGAGCGCCACCTCAAGCTGGCCGTGGGCCTGGACTACCTGGATGCCTGCCCGGTTCGCGGCATGCGTCGGGGCGGTGGCTTCGAGCAGATGCATGCCAAGGCGGTGTCGATGCCGAGGATTCAGGTGCAGCGCCAGTAGATTGGGGGGCAGATAGCATCGCGGGCAACGGCTGCTCCCACAGGACAGGGTCTAATGTGGGAGCGGGTGTTGCCCGCGACGCTGTTTCAACCAATCAACCTGGTCAGATTGGGAATGATCAGCAGCAAAGTCGTTGCTACCACGATGAGTCCGGCCTGACGAATTTTGGGATGTCTGAACATGGCTCGGTGCCTTTGTTGTTATTGCGATGTGCCGACTGCTTGCCGCGTAGCCCGGGCAACGGCCAGAACTGCGAAATCGATCGTCGACCTCCGGCTCCGGCAAAACCCGGCAGCGGAGGTACAGGGTTAACAGTAGAAGCCACGCGGACTATGACTTAGAACCATTTTGTATGAATGACTCGAATTCTAATCTTTCATGGGAATAAGCCCACTGGCGCGCGCTTCACCAGCCGCCAGCTAGAGGCGTTGGAGGCGAGTAGTAACGATTCAGCATGGGATTGCCGTTCGTCAGAGGTGATTTTTTCGCGCTCCCCTTGCCTTGAGGCAATCTTTCAAGGCAAGGTTTGGCCAGTGCCTTCACCTTCTTCCCAGTGTCGAGAATATTTATGTCGTTACGCATCTGCATTCTGGAAACGGACTTTCTGCGTCCGGAGCTGGTCGATCAATACCAGGGCTACGGCCAGATGTTCGAGCGCTTGTTCGCACAGCAGCCGATCCCTGCCGAGTTCGTCCGCTACAACGTCGTTGACGAGCAGTACCCGGGCGATGACGAAAAATTCGATGCCTATCTCGTCACTGGCAGCAAGGCCGACTCATTCGGTACCGACCCCTGGATTCAAACCCTCAAGACGTACCTGCTGGATCGCTATCAGCGTGGCGACAAGTTGCTCGGTATCTGCTTTGGTCATCAATTGCTGGCGCTGCTGCTCGGTGGCAAGGCCGAGCGCGCCACTCAAGGGTGGGGTGTCGGCATTCATGATTACCAGGTCGCGGCCCATGCACCCTGGATGAGCCCGCCAGTGGATGACCTGACCATGCTGATCAGCCATCAGGACCAGGTCACCCAATTGCCACCCGAGGCGGTGGTAGTGGCCTCCAGCGAGTTCTGCCCCTTCGCGGCGTACCAGCTCAACGATCAGGTGCTGTGCTTCCAGGGTCATCCGGAGTTCATTCACGACTACTCTCGGGCGTTGTTGGACTTGCGCCAGCAGCACCTCGGCGAGGCCATCTACAGCGCCGGTATCGCCAGCCTCGACCGCCCGCACCATGGCACCACGGTGGCCGAGTGGATGATGCGCTTCGTCGCGCACCAGGCTTGAGGTGGGCGTCGCTATTGCGGTCTTGGTGAGGAGTCAGTGACGCTTCAAAGCCAGCCCGAGCGGCGGAAGCTGACATACAGCGTGGTACACACCGTAGCGATCGTCCCCAACACCACAAAATATCCATAGCGCCATTCCAGCTCCGGCATGTTGTGGAAGTTCATGCCGTAGATCCCCGCCACGGCTGTCGGGAACGCCAGGATTGCGGCCCAGGCGGCGAACTTGCGCTGGGTGATGCTCTGGCGCGACGACTCCAGCAGCAAACCGATCTCGATGGTCTGGCTGGCGATCTCGCGCATGGTGGTCAGGTCTTCCATCTGCCGATTGACATGAATCTGCACGTCACGAAAGTATGGCCGCATGTTCTTGTCGATGAACGGAAAATCCAGGCGCTGCAGCTCTTCGCTGATTTCCACCATCGGCGCCAGATAGCGGCGCAGTCGTAACAGGTCGCCGCGCAGGCTGTGAATATGCTGGATGTCGGACTCGTGCAGCGCGCCGCCGAGCACATTGGCCTCCAGGCGTTCGATATCGGCATGGATGGATTCGGTTACCGGCTGGTAGCTCTCGGTGACGAAGTCGAGCAAGGCGTAGAGCACAAAATCCTCACCGTGTTCGAGCAACAGCGGCCGTGCCTCGCAGCGCTGGCGCACCTGCGCATAGGAACGCGAATGGCCGTTGCGCGCGGTAATCACATAGCCGCGGCCGGCAAAGATATGGGTCTCGATGAACTCCAACTTGCCGTCCTGGCGCACGGGCGAGTAGGTGACGATGAACAAGGCGTCGCCGAAGGTTTCGAGCTTGGGCCGGCTGTGTTTTTCCGAGGCGTCTTCGATGGCCAGTTCATGCAGATGAAACTGGCATTGCAGGTTGGCCAGTTCCTGCGCATCGGGCTGTTCAAGGCCGATCCAGACGAAATGCTTGGGCTTGCTGGCCCATTGGCTGCCTTCTTCGAGGCTGATATCCGCGACTTTCTTGCCGGCGGTGTACACCGCAGCTGCAACGACTCGACCCATGTGTTTGGCTCTTTGGCAGTAAAAAAGACAACCGCTGCGCCTCCCCTGTAGCCAGGAGCCTTGCCCCCGAAAGACGTGTCAGTCCGAGTGGATGCTCGGCTGTACTCTTTTTTTCGGGGCCAGCGCCCTCTCTACATTAGTGTCACAGCGACCGTGCGACCCAGTATGCTGCGCCTGGGTTTATCGTCATGAGACAACGCTTGTGCTGAATTATCTATGGTTTTTTCTGGCCGCCGTGTTCGAGATTGCCGGTTGCTATGCGTTTTACATGTGGTTGCGCCTCGGCAAGAGCGCCCTCTGGGTGCTCCCGGCGTTGCTCAGCCTGACATGTTTCGCGCTGTTGCTGACCCGCGTCGAGGCCGGCTACGCCGGGCGCGCCTATGCGGCTTATGGCGGGATCTACATCGTCACTTCGCTGGCCTGGCTGGCGCTGGTCGAGGGTGTACGGCCGACGGCCAGCGACGGCTGGGGGGCGTTATTGTGCGTGATCGGCGCCACGGTGATTTTGCTGGGCCCACGCTTGAGCCAAGGCTGAATTTCGTGGGTGACACTACAGGCTGTAGGACCCTTCCGACGGGCGTTTCCGTCGCCCTTGTAGGAGTCGCCTGATTCGCCTGTACCCGGTTGAAAACCACCCTGAGCCCCTGCAATCTGGGGCTCTTATTGGTTTCGACGGTGGGCAGGGACATGCTGGTACTGACACGAAAAACAGGCGAACGCATTCACCTGGGTGATGACATCTGGATCGAGGTGTTGGAAATTCGCGGCGGCACCGTGCGCCTGGGCGTCATGGCACCCAAGGACGTCGAGGTCTATCGCGACGAGATCTATCAACGGATCCGCAAGGGCAGGGCGATCAGAGAGGGGCTCAATCAAACAACTCCTTCGGAATGTCGTGTTTGAGCATCAGTTGGCATTGCTGACTGTCAAGGTCGAAGACGATAAAGGCCTGGGCCTTGGTCAGCGCCTGACGCACTCGTAGGACACGGGTCTGCAGCGGCGTATCGTCGCCGTTGTCGGTGCCGTCACGTGTGACGAAATCTTCGATCAGGCCGGTGAGGGTATCGGGCGCCAGTTGATCGTAGGGGATAAGCATGGTGGACGGTCTCGCAGGGTAAAGGGTGCATGCTACCGCAGAACCACCGTGGGAGCGGGCTCAGCCCGCGAAGAAGTGCATACGGTGTGACTGATGACCTCTTCGCGAGCAGAGCTCGCTCCCACACGATTCCACTGTGCCCCGTTATTTGCCCACCAGCGATTCCACCGTCGGCACCCGGGTATCACTCTCCATCTGTGCATCGTGCTCGATCTGGTGGCTGAATTTCTCCAGTGAAGCATTACCCGGTTTGGCATCACTGGCGAACACCGGCGGGCTCAACACATAGGCCACCAGCAGTCGGCTCAGGGCGTTGAGGCTGTCGATGTGGGTACGTTCGTAGCCATGGGTGGCGTCGCAACCGAAGGCCAGCAGCGCCGTGCGGCTGTCATGTCCGGCGGTGATCGCCGAATGGGCATCGCTGAAGTAGTAGCGAAACAGGTCGCGGCGCACTGGCAGTTCGTGCTCGCTCGCCAGTTTGAGCAAGTGCCGGGACAGGTGATAGTCGTACGGTCCGCCCGAGTCCTGCATGGCCACACTCACCGCATGCTCGCTGGACTGCTGTCCGGGGGCTACTGGTGCGATATCGATACCGACGAATTCGCTGACATCCCACGGCAATGCAGCCGCCGCGCCGGAGCCGATCTCTTCGGTGATGGTGAACAGTGGATGGCAGTCGATGGGCGGTTGCACACCACTTTCCACGATGGCCTTGAGCGACGCCAGCAGGGCAGCTACGCCGGCCTTGTCATCCAGATGGCGGGCGCTGATATGGCCGCTCTCGGTGAACTCGGGCAGGGGATCGAAGGCCACGAAGTCGCCGATGTTGACGCCCAGCGATTCGCAATCCGCCTTGGTCGCGCAATAGGCGTCGAGGCGCAGCTCGACATGGTCCCAGCTAATCGGCATCTGATCCACGGCGGTATTGAACGCGTGCCCCGATGCCATTAGCGGCAACACGCTGCCGCGGATCACGCCGGTGTCGGTAAACACACTCACGCGGCTGCCTTCGGCAAAGCGACTGGACCAGCAGCCGACCGGCGCCAGCGACAGCCGACCGTTGTCCTGGAACGCCCGCACGCTAGCGCCGATGGTGTCCAGATGCGCCGATACGGCGCGGTCGGGGGAGTCCTTGCGGCCCTTGATCGTGGCGCGAATGGTGCCTCGGCGAGTCAGCTCGTACGGAATGCCAAGCTCCTCGAGGCGCTCGGCCACGTAGCGCACAATGGTGTCGGTAAAGCCAGTGGGGCTGGGAATGGCGAGCATTTCCAGCAGGACTTTCTGCAGATAATGAATATCCGGTTCGGGAATTTTGTCAGTCATGGAAACTCCTGATTTGGATAGAGGTGGATAGCTTTTGTGGGAACGAGCTCTGCCCGCGGAGGCTTTCAGGCCTGACCCAGTCAAAAGCTTCGCGGGCAGCGCCCGCTCCCACAGGGAATGTGTGCACAGAGGGCGCGCAGGGTGAAGCTCAACGCGGCCCACTGTGAGGAAACAGCAGATCGACGAAACGCTCGGCGGTCGGCTGGGGTTCGTGGTTGGCCAGGCCCACGCGTTCGTTGGCCTCGATGAACACATACTCGGGTTGATCGGCGGCCGGCACCAGCAGGTCCAGGCCCACCACCGGAATGTCCAGCGCCCGGGCAGCGCGCACAGCGGCGTCTACCAGCGTCGGATGCAAGATGTCAGTGACATCTTCCAGATGGCCGCCGGTGTGCAGATTGGCGGCTCGCCGCACCGGCAGCACTTCACCGCTCGGCAGCACCGACTCGTAGTCGTAACCCGCAGCCTGCACCGTGCGCAGCGTCTCGTGATCCACCGGAATCCGGCTCTCGCCCCCGGTGGCTGCCTGGCGGCGCCGGCTCTGGGCCTCGATCAGGAAGCCCACGGTGTTCTGGCCATCGCCCACCACCTGAGCTGGGCGGCGAATGGCCGCCGCTACCATCTCGAAGCCGATCACCACGATGCGCAGGTCCAGGCCTTCGTGGAAGCTTTCGAGGAGCACCCGGCTGTCGTACTGCCGCGCGGCCTCGACCGCTTCCTGAACTTCTTCCAGGTTCGACAAATCCACAGCCACACCCAAGCCCTGCTCACCGTCCAGCGGTTTGACGACGATGCGCCCGTGCTCGTCGAGAAAGTCCTGGTTGTCATCGGCGCTACCCGCCAGTTGCTGCGCGGGCAGTTTCAGGCCGGCCGCCTTGAGCGTCTTGTGGGTCAGGCTTTTGTCCTGACACAGGACCACGCTGATGGAGCTGGTCAGGTCGCTCAACGACTCGCGGCAGCGCACCCGGCGACCGCCATGGCTGAGGGTGAACATACCGGCTTCGGCGTCGTCGACCTGCACATCGATGCCGCGGCGAAATGCTTCGTCGATGATGATGCGTGCATAAGGGTTGAACTCGCCTTGCGGTCCCGGGCCGAGGAAGAGTTTCTGGTTGATGCCGTTCTTGCGTTTGATGGCGAAGGTCGGCAGGTTGCGAAAACCCAGCTTGTCGTAGAGATTCTTGGCCAAGCGGTTATCGTGTAGCACCGACAGGTCAAGGTACGCAAGGCCGCGGCTCATGAAGTGCTCCACCAGGTGGCGCACCAGCACTTCGCCTACACCGGGGCGAGTGCAACGCGGATCGACCGCCAGGCACCAGAGGCTGCTGCCGTGCTCGGGATCGTCGAAGGCCGTGCGATGGTTGAGGCCCATGACGCTGCCGATCACCTGGCCGCTGTCTTCGTCCTCGGCCAGCCAGTACACCGGCCCGCCTTGGTGGCGCGGGGTCAGCAGCGTCGGGTCGATCGGCAGCATGCGGCGCTTGAGGTACAGCGCATTGATCGCCTGCCAGTCGCCCTCGGTGTGGGCGCGGCGAATTCGAAAGCCACGAAACACCCGCTGGGCAGGACGATAATCGCTGAACCACAGGCGCAGGGTGTCCGAGGGATCGAGAAACAACTGTTGTGGTGAATGGGCCAGCACGTTCTGCGGCGCCGCCACGTACAGGGCGATGTCACGCTCGCCCGGTTGCTCGTTGAGTAGCTCTTGCGCTAACGCGTCCGGGGTCGGGTAGGTATGACCGATCAGCAGCCGGCCCCACCCGCAGTGCAATTGCCGCGGTTGTGCCTGCTCGCTGCCGTCCTCGGCCAAGCGTGCCTGGAGGCGCTCGTAGGACGGTGATTGGCCGCGCAGCCAGCGCTGGCTGTAAGCGGTCGCTGAAGCTTTCATCGATCAGATTCCTTGTTCGCTGAGCCACAGATTGAGGGCCGCCAGTTGCCACAGTTTCGAGCCGCGCAATGGCGTCAGCTGGCCTTGGGGGTCAGTGAGCAGGCGATCGAGCATGGACGGGTTGAACAGGCCGCGGTCCTGGCTCGGGTCCAGCAGCAGCTCGCGCACCCAGTTCAGGGTGTCGCCTTGCAGGTGCTTGAGGCCAGGGACGGGGAAGTAACCTTTTTTGCGGTCGATGACCTCGCTGGGGATGACCCGGCGCGCGGCTTCCTTGAGCACTTGCTTGCCGCCATCGGGCAGCTTGAACCGCCCCGGCACTCGCGCCGAGAGCTCTACCAGGCGGTAATCGAGGAACGGCGTGCGCGCTTCCAGGCCCCAGGCCATGGTCATGTTGTCGACGCGCTTCACCGGGTCGTCGACCAGCATGATGGTGCTGTCCAGGCGCAGGGCCTTGTCGACTGCTGCGTCCGCGCCAGGTTGGGCAAAATGTTCACGGACGAAATCGCCCGCAGCGTCGTTGGCGGTCATCCACTTGGGCATGACCGTGTCCGCGTAATCGGCATAACTGCGATCGAAAAACGCATCGCGATACGCGCCGTAGGGATCAGTCGCACCGTCCACTTGCGGATACCAGTGATAGCCAGCGAACAGCTCGTCGGCACCTTGGCCGCTCTGCACCACCTTGCAGTGTTTGGCCACTTCCCGCGACAGCAGGTAGAAGGCGATACAGTCGTGGCTGACCATCGGCTCGCTCATGGCGCGAAACGCCGCGGGCAGTTGCTCGATGATCTCGCGTTCGTCGATGCGCAGTTGGTGGTGCTGCGTGTTGTAGTGTTTGGCGATCAGGTCCGAGTACTGAAACTCGTCGCCACGCTCGCCACCGGCATCCTGAAAGCCGATGGAAAACGTCGACAGGTTCTCGACCCCGACTTCGCGCAGCAGGCCCACGAGCATGCTCGAGTCGACGCCCCCGGACAGCAGCACGCCGACATCCACCGCGGCACGCTGGCGAATGGCGACCGCCTCGCGGGTGCTGTCGAGGACGCGGTCGACCCAGTCTTCCAAGCCCAGGTTCTGCTCATCCGGGTTGGGACCGTAGGGCAGGGTCCACCAGGTCTGTTGCTCGGTGCGGCCATCGGCGTCGATGCGCATCCAGGTCGCGGGCGGCAGTTTTTCGATGTTGGCCAGCAGGGTGCGCGGAGCCGGCACTACCGCGTGAAAATTGAGGTAGTGATTGAGGGCGACGGGGTCGAGCACCGGGTTGATGTCGCCGCCTTTGAGCAGCGCTGGCAACGCCGAGGCGAAACGCAGGCGGCTGCCGGTGCGCGACAGGTACAGCGGCTTGACGCCGAGGCGGTCGCGGGCCAGAAACAGCCGGCGGCTGTCGCGCTCCCAGATGGCAAAAGCGAACATGCCGTTGAGCTTGGGCAAAAGGTCGGCGCCCCAGGCGTGATAGCCCTTGAGCAACACCTCGGTATCGCCGCCGGAAAAGAAGCTGTAGCCCAGCGCTTCGAGCTCGCTGCGCAGTTCCGGGAAGTTGTAGATGGCGCCATTGAAGGCCAGCGACAGGCCTAGATGGTTGTCGACCATCGGCTGCGCGGAGCCATCGGACAGGTCCATGATTTTCAGTCGACGATGACCCAGGGCAATCGGCCCTTGGCTGTGGAACCCCCATGCATCCGGGCCGCGCGGGGCCAGATGATGGGTGATTCGTTCAACCGCCGCGAGGTCCGGGGGTTGTTGATCAAAGCGTAACTCTCCAGCTAATCCGCACATAAGTCCTTACCGGTTGTTCCGTTGGGGAGAGGCCTGCGCTCGTGGTTGAGGCGGCATCAGGTGCGTTGTGCACCCTATGAGATGACCGGTGCAGGATCGCTGAGTTTTAGATCATTAAGTTATAAGGACGGGCGGCGTGCTTTGCTGCGGGATGAGCGCTGCGCAGGAAGTCAATAGCCGGTAGACATCCAGTTATATATTGTTTGGGTTGGCCAGTATGAAATTAGTGAAGTCCTATGTTTTAGGCTGTAATCAAATTTACATTACGTAACTAAGGAAAGTATGTTGGGAGATTGCGGAGTTTTTATCCTGAATGCAGTTCATGTAGGCGATGTTGTCGCACGCTGACCTCTGCTGCGTAGCATAAGTGGATAAGCGTATGATTTGTACGCTTTAAGCAATTGAAAAATAACGCTTTAAAATCTACAGGCAGTGATTTGCAGACGCTTCGGTGATCGTAATATTTTGTATTATCTCGGGTTTTATCTTCTATCTATGCGTGAGGGTTAATATTTTTTATTTATGTTTCCATCGATTTTGGATGCTTATAATTGGTCACGCCTTGCAGCAGACGCGGATCGGGTGATTTGCCTGGCGTGGCCATTTTTATTCAAAGGAGCTGATTTAATGCCGCACTGGAGTGAAGCAAGACGCAAGGCGTTGGTAGACCAGGCGCAGCGTCTCGAGCCGATGTTCGAGAATCTGTCTACCACTGTACGTGATCTGGGCTTTGATTCCTGGCGATTCACGGTCCTTGATCCCAATCCTTTGAGACCGCCGTTGTTGATGAAGACGACGCTGGATGATTCATTCGTTGATCGATACGTCGAGCAGCGGCTCTATGTTGAGGATCCTTGCTATCAACACGGGCGGGTATCGCTGCAACCCTTGCACTGGCAACCCGCTTTGTTCAACCAAACACCTATGTTGTGGCAAATGATGCGCGATGTCGGTGTGAACCATGGGATGAGTCAGGCCTGCCATCACACCAATGGATGGGCGGCCGTGTTGTGCTTTGGACGCTCGCGCCCTGAGCTCGGGGTCGATGAGTTTCAGGATAAAGCGAGCACCCTGCTGTCGTTGACCAGCCATCTGGCAGTCGCCACTGTCGAGCCGGTGGCCAACGATGGGACGATTGGCTTGCCCATTCCCTATACGGACAAGTTGCTGACCAAGCGCGAAATCACCGTACTGGAACAGACCGCCACAGGGCATACCGCAGCGCAGATTGCGGCGGACATGTCGCTGGCCGAGCGCACCGTGCAGTTTCATATTTCCAGTGCGATCACCAAGCTACAGGTGCCTAACAAGACAGCGTTGGTCGCCCAAGCGATCTTGCGGGGGTATATCGATTGGCCTTTGCCAGACCTGGATCGATAGTCGGGCCTGACTCGATCAATAGCCGGTCATTTCCAGATAGCCAACGCCCTGCTGGCTGCCGCTGAAATGCACGGGGCCTTCCCAGTAACCGGTACTGAGTGCCATCCAGGCGTTCGGGTTGAGGGCTTCGATATCGATCTGCAACCGCTTGCTCGGGATGCTCAACGTCCAGCGGGTCGGCACGCTGTGGCCTTGCACCTGAGTGTGGGTCTGCGGCGTCAGTTGCAAGGCATCGGCACCGAGCAACTGATTGTGGCCATCGGGGTCGATCCAGTTGGCCGTCAGGTAGTGTTTGCCGTCGTTTTGCCGTAGCCGATAAAGCATCAATTGGCTGCCGTCCTGCAGATGCAGCGCCAGCCAGTCCCAGCCGGGCTGATCGTCAGCAAGGGGCTGGCTGCTCCATTCGCGGTCCAGCCAGGCAGTGCCGGTAACCTGATAGCGCTTGCCGTCCAGCTCGATGTCGCCACTGGTTTGAAAGAACGGCTGACTGTAGTAATACGAGGCTTGGCCTTGGGTGGATTTCTGGCTGTAACCCGCGTCGCCTTGCAGCACAGGTGCATGTTTGGTGCGCAATTGCAGGTGGTAGCTGAAGTCCTTGCCGGTGCCGTCCAAGGCCATGTGCGCCAGCGGGTCGGGGCTGTCCGGGGCCGTCAGGCTTCGCAGCGAGTTATTGTCGATCCATGCCGCGAAAGGCTGCAGGCTGACACCCGCCTGGCCGACGCCACCGCGGCCGACGTACTGCACCGAGCGTTGTTGATTGGCGCTGGTGAGGCCGATGTGACCCAGCCACAGATTGCTGTCGGCCCAGCCGGTGCCGCTGCTGTGGGCACGCAGAGCGTTGCGAAACAGCGTCCACTGGATGCCGAACGACTGGCCCTGGGCGTCCTTGAGATTGGCGGTCACGTACCACCATTCGATGCGAAAGTCCGGGTGCGCGGCGTGATCGCGCGGGAACACGAACGGCCGCCCGCGGCTGACCTGGGCGTAGTCCTGGCTGGGCTTGGCCAGGCCGGCGAAGCCGCTGTTCGGTGGTGTGCTGTTGTCGCAGGCGCTCAGCAGGCTGAATGCGCATAAAACGAGGCCGATCAGGGTCAGCTTGGCTTGCACAAATCTATCGCTCATCGGCAAATACTCGCAGCAAATCCGTAGGCTGGCTCTGGCGCAATCGCCACAGCGGCCAGGCCGACGCCAGGGCTGTGGCCAGCGCCGCCAGCCCCAGCAAGCGCAGTATCTGCAGCGGGAATACCTGCAGCGGCAGGCGCCAGCCAAAAGCCTGGACGTTGATCACCGCCACCAGACACCAGGCCAGCAGCAAACCCAGCGGCACGGCGCACACCAAGGTGAGGGCCGCCAACAGCCAGGTCTGCCCCAGGTTGAGCAGCATCAGTTGGCGGCGGCCGACGCCCAGGGCCCACAGCGGCGCCAGTTGTCCGAGGCGGCTCTGGCTTTGCGTCAACAGGGCGATGAACAGCGCTACGCCCGCCACCCCGAGGGTCAGACTGTTGAGGGCCGCCGTGGCGGTGAAGGTGCGTTCGAACACCTGAGTGGCCCATTGCTTGAGCTGGGCCTGATCGACCAGCCGCCCGTCATCCAGCGTGAATGATTGCTGCAAGCGTGTCTTGAGGGCCGACACCTGGGCGGGATCGCTGCGCACATTGAGGCGCGCGATCGGCGCACTCGGCCAATGGCGATGCAGGCGATCGCCCGCCACCAGCAGATGGCCCTTGGGATTGCCGTAGTCGGCGTAGATGCCAACGATGGTCAGCGCCCAGGGCCCTTGGTCGGCGGGCAGCGTCAGGCGGTCGCCAAGCTTTACCTGCAGGTGTCGCGCCAGTTGCTCGCTGAGCATCAGGCTGTCGCTCGTGAACAGGCTGTCCCAGGCACCCTGGGTTTGCTCCAGCAAAGGCCAGTGCTCACGGTACAGGGGATCGTCGACTACACCGCTGATGCTGGCCGGCCAGCCTTGCAGGCGCAGCTCGACATCGCGTACCGGCAGGGTAGCGCGAACCTGTGGCTGAGTGTTCAGCCACTGGGCGATGGCGTCTGCCTGGCTGGCCGAATCAGGCCGTACATACAACTCGGCAGACAGGCGCTGGTCGAGCCATTGCAGGAAGGTCTGGCGAAAGCCCTCGGTCATGCTCGCCGCGCCGATATTGGCGGCGACCGCCAGCAACAGGGCCATCAGCGCCAGGCTCAGGACCGGCAACTGCTGCCGACAGTCCGCCAGAAACCACTGGCCCAGGGCCGAGCGCACGCCTCTCGCAGCGAGCGTCAACAAGCCACTGAGCAGCAATGGCAGGCCCAATGCAGCGGCCAGCAACAGCGCGCCCATCAAGATGAAGCCGATTGCCAGGCTGTTGCCCCACAGCGCAGCGGCGCTTGCGATCAACGCCGCGGCGCCCGCCACCCAGGCCTGATGCCGTAGCCAGTTGCGGTGGGCGCGGTACCAGCTGTCGTTGCCTGCCAGGGCCAACAACGGCAGGCGCGCGGCCCGCCAAAGGCTGCTGGCACCGGCCAGCAAGGCGCCGCCCAGGCTCAGGCCCAGCCCGGCCAACCACCAACTTGGGCTCAGGCTCAATTGCCCGGCGACTTCGGCGCCATAAAGGCCGCGCAGGCTGGCGGCCACATCGGGCAACAGCAGGCTTGCCAGCCCGTAACCACTGACGACGCCGGCGAGGCCGCCGAGCAAGGCCATGGCCAGCAGTTCCAGGGTCAGGGTGAGGATCAGCGTACGCGCACCGACACCGCAGGCGCGCAGGGTGCGCAGCAGGCTGCGACGCTGCTCCAGGGCCAGGCCGATGGCGGCGTGGACGATAAACAGGCCGACGGCAAAGGCCAGCAGCCCGAGGGCATCGAGGTTGAGGTGGAAGCTGGCGGTCAAGCGCTGCAGATCACTGTCTGCCGTGTGTTGCACAATGTGCAGGCGTTCGGTCCAGGGCCCAGGCAGGGCTTGATCGAAGCCGCCGGGCAACACCAGCGCGCTGATCTGTTGATCGGCTTGCAGCACGCGTTGCGCCGCGCCGATGTCCAGAATCAGCAGGCCGGGGGCCATGCGCGGCTGGATCTGCAGGGGTGGCAAGGGCTCGCCATTGCTCAGTTGCGGTCGCTCGCCCTCGTGCCAGTGCTGCTCGCGCAGGGTGCTGAGGGCAATCCAGGTGCGCCCTGGGCTGGCGATGAAGTCGCCGATGTCGGCGGCTTGCAGGGCTTGCCCGGCCACGGCGGTGTCCTGGGGCAGGGTGATCGGTTCCAGACCCAGGACCTGCAGGCGCCGCGGTTCATTGCTGCTGGTGCCGGCGTCGCGCAGTTGCACACGGCCTTCGAGCAATGGCGACACGGGCCAGCCCTGGCGGCGCAGGTCGACGAACGCTTGCTGCTCGAAGCGCCCGCCGTTGCGCGCTTCGATGCGCGTGGCGGCCTGGCTGCCCAGCGTTTGACTGGCCAGCGCATAGCTTTCGCGGGCCTGACTGTTGAGCGCCTGCACGCCGGTGAGCAAGGCGGTGGCCAGCCACAGCCCGGTGAGTACGCTGAGCAGCTGAACCGGATGCTTGCGCCAGTGGCTGAGCAGGGCGGCCAGGGCCCAGCGCATTACCATGTCGGATCTGCCACACGCCCGGCGCGCAACACCACGCGGCGCTGCAGGCGGGCAGCGATCAGCGGGCTGTGAGTGACCATCAGCAGCGTGCAGCCGGTGCTGCGTTGCAGTTCGAGCAGCAGGTCGAGGACTTCGGCAGCGGTCGCTTCGTCGAGGTTACCGGTGGGTTCGTCCGCCAGCAGCAAGGCCGGGCGCGATGCCAGCGCTCGGCCCAGCGCCACCCGTTGTTGCTGGCCACCGGAGAGTTGCTCGGGATAACGCTGTAGCAACTCGCTCAGGCCCAGGCGCCGGACCAGTTCGGCCTGCCACTGGGTGTCGTGGCGCCCGGCCAGGCGCGCCTGGAACGCCAGATTATCGGCCACCGACAGGCTGCCGATCAGGTTGAACTGCTGGAAGATCAGGCCGATATGGGTACGTCGCCAGTCGGCCAGTTGTGCTTCGCTGAGGCGATGCAGGGCGTGGCCGTCGATGTCCAGGCTGCCCCGATCAACCCGATCAAGCCCGGCCAAAAGGTGCAACAGGGTGCTTTTGCCACTGCCCGACTCACCCATCAAGGCCAGGCTGGCGCCGCGCTCGACCTGCAGTTCCACGCCTTGCAGCACCGGTAGAGGACCTTGTGGGGTGGGATAGCTTTTGTGCAGGTCGTGGACGTTCAGCATCTGCTCAGGCTCGAAGGGATGGCTGTTCTTTGTAGCACACACCGCCTCGCTACAAACGGCGCGCGTAGCCGGATCATTTTTTACCGCGAATCAACTGACGCAAGGCGAAGCGATTCGGGTGGCAGGCTTCGGCGATGGCGCGCGGCACCGGCAGGGGTTCGCCTTCCAGCCACGCGGCGATCAGTTCACCCGACAACGGCGCGGTGATCAGCCCCCGCGATCCATGGCCGCTGTTGATGTACAAACCATCGAGCCAAGGGCAGGGCAGGTCGGGGACCTGGCGAGCGTCGCGGGCCAGTGCCGCGTAAGTGCTGGCGAACGCCTCGGGATCGGCCAGCGGCCCGACGATGGGCAGGTAGTCCGTGCTGGTGCAGCGGAAAGCGGCACGGCCCTGGAGTTGCGCCGCAGGGATGTCGGCGCTGTGCAAGGCGGCGCTCAGCGCGGTGGAAATTTCACTCAACAGCGCCAGGTTGCCTTGATGTTCGGCGGCCGTGGGTGTGAGGTCGTCGTTGGTGAAGTCGAAGCTGGCGCCCAAGGTGTGCTCGCCCAGGCGCGCCGGGGCCACGTAGCCTTCAGCGCACACCACGGTGCTCAGTAAGCGGCTCGCGGCGGTGGCCGGCAGACGGGTGATCTGGCCGCGGATACGCTTGAGCGGCAAGCCCGCTGCCGGGGCGAAGGCCTTGACCTCGGCGGCGCCGGCCAGCACCACCACCGGGGCCGTGGCGACGCATCGATCGGCGTCCCAGGCTTGCCATTGGCCGCTGTCGGGGCAGCGTTGCAGGGTGACGATCTGCCGATGGGGCACCAGGGTGATGTTGGCGTGGCGAGCCTGCCACTGGCACAGCGCAGGAGGGTGCACCCAGCCGCCCTCAGGGAAAAACAGCCCGCCCGAAGGCAGCGAGGTGCCCGCGCGGGCTTCGGCCGTTGGCTGATCCAGCAACTGCAACAGGTCCCTCGGGAAGGCCTCGGCCAGTTGCTGCTGGCGGGCGGCCTCCTTGGCATCGAAGGCCAGTTGCAGCACACCGCAGGCATCCCAGTCGACGCCGCGCTGCAGCTGCTCAAGCAACCGCCGCGTGTAGCCGAAGCCAGCGACGATCAGTTGCGACAGGGCGGTGCCATGGGCGGACAGCTTGAGGTAAAGCACGCCCTGGGGATTGCCCGAGGCTTCCTCGGCGACGCCGGCGTGGCGCTCCAGCAAGGTGACCTGCCAGCCGCGAGTGGCCAGGCTGGCGGCTGTAGCGCACCCGGCCAGGCCGGCGCCGATGACCACGGCGTGCTTGGCGCTGGGCCTTGGCGGCCGCGCGTACCAGGGCTTGCATTGCTCCCGGTGGGAGTGGGCTCTACCTGCGGCGCTTTCGGCGTCGCCGCGTGGCGGCGCCATTCCCGGATCGACGTTGCCAGTCGAGTGCGGCTCCTGGCCCCCTTCCGGGCAGAGCCCGGTTGCACAGGGTTCGGTGGGGTGCTCTGGCCCCACAAACACGCCCCGCAATACCTCCCATTTATGCCCGATACCAGGCACCCGCTTCATCTTGAAGCCTGCCGCCTTGAGGCTGCGTCGCACCCAGCCGGTACTGGTGAAAGTGCCCAGCGTCGCCTGTGGCGCCGATAGCCTGGCCAGCTGCGCGAACAGCTCTGGGCTCCACATTTCAGGATTGCGCGCCGGCGCGAAGCCATCGAGGAACCAGGCATCTACGGCAGCGTCGAGTAATGTCAGTTGCTCGATGGCATCGCCGATCAACAGCGTGAGGGTCACCCGGCCGGCGCTGAATACCAAGCGCTGGAAGCCCGGATGGATGGCCACGTACTGTTGCAGCAGCGGTTGCGCCTGCGCCGTCAGTTGCGGCCACAACGCCAGGGCGCGTTGCAGATCGGCGGCGGTCAGGGGGTATTTCTCGACACTGACGAAATGCAGCCGGGCGGTGCTTGCGGCGCATTCCTCGAACAGCTGCCAGGCGCACAGGAAATTCAGCCCGGTGCCGAAGCCGGTTTCGCCGATCACCAGCCGCTCACCGGGGGCCAGTTGACGGAATCGTTCGCCCAGGCGGTTCTGTTCGATAAACACGTGGCGCGTTTCATCCAGGCCCGAGGCGAGGGAAAAGTACACGTCGTCGAAGGCTCTGGAGCGTGGGCGACCTTCATCGTCCCAGTCCAGATCGGCGTGGGCAACAGCGGCGTGAGGCAAGGAGGGCGCAGGGGGCCGATCGGCTGGCATGACAGCAGGGTTCCATGAAGACTTGCGGTGCAAAGCACACCGGACGCAACATTTTGCCAGATACCGGGGTCCAGATGCCCGCGAGTGTTGTTCATTCAAACTACAGGAGCAGGGAATGTTCGAATCCGCCGAGATCGGCCACGCCATCGACGACGACACCTATGAAAAACAGCTGCCGGCCCTGCGCGAGGCGTTGCTCGACGTCCAGTACGAGCTCAAGCAGCAGTCGCGCTTCCCGGTCATCATCCTGATCAACGGCATCGAAGGCGCCGGCAAGGGCGAGACGGTCAAGCTGCTCAACGAGTGGATGGACCCGCGGCTGATCGAGGTACGCACCTTCGACAAGCAGACCGACGAGGAGCTGGCCCGCCCGCCGGCCTGGCGTTATTGGCGGCAGTTGCCGGCCAAGGGCCGCATGGGCGTGTTTTTCGGCAACTGGTACAGCCAGATGATCCAGGGGCGGGTGCATGGCGACTTCAACGACGCCGTGCTCGACCAGGCCATCGGTGATGCCGAACGCCTGGAGCAGATGCTGGTCGACGAAGGCGCGCTGATTTTCAAGTTCTGGTTTCACCTGTCCAAGAAGCAGATGAAGGCGCGGCTCAAGGCACTGCAGGACGACCCGCTGCACAGCTGGCGCCTGAGCCCGCTGGACTGGAAGCAGACCGACACCTACGACCGCTTCGTGCGTTTTGGCGAGCGCGTGTTGCGCCGCACCAGCCGAGACTATGCGCCGTGGCATGTGATCGAGGGCGTGGACCCGAACTACCGCAGCCTGGTGGTGGGCAATATCCTGCTCGAAGGGCTGCAGGCGGCGCTCAAAGCGCCGATCGAACCGGTACGCCAGCCCATCGCGCCGCTGGGTGAGAGTATCGATGGCCGTAGCCTGTTGGGCAGCCTTGACCTCAGCCAGCGGCTGGAAAAGGACGATTATCACCAGCAGTTGATCGAAGAACAGGCGCGCCTGGCCACCCTGCTGCGTCACAAACGCATGAAGGCCCACGCGCTGGTCGCGGTGTTCGAGGGTAACGATGCGGCCGGCAAGGGCGGTGCGATCCGGCGGGTGGCGGCCGCGCTGGACCCGCGCCAATACGCCATCGTGCCGGTGGCCGCGCCAACTCAGGATGAATTGGCCCAGCCGTATCTGTGGCGCTTCTGGCGGCATATACCGGCGCGCGGCAAATTCACCGTGTTCGATCGTTCCTGGTATGGCCGCGTGCTGGTGGAGCGGGTCGAGGGCTTCTGTTCGGAAACCGACTGGATGCGCGCTTACAGCGAGATCAACGACTTCGAAGAGCAGTTGAGCGAGGCCGGCATCATCGCCGTCAAGTTCTGGCTGGCCATTGACGAGAAGACCCAACTGGAGCGTTTCAAGGCCCGAGAGAAGATCCCTTTCAAGCGCTACAAGATCACTGAAGACGACTGGCGCAACCGCGACAAGTGGGGCCTCTATCGGGATGCGGTGGGGGACATGGTCGATCGCACCAGTACCGAGATCGCCCCGTGGACGCTGGTGGCCGCCAATGACAAACGCTCGGCACGGGTGCAGGTGCTGCGTACCATCAACGACGCGATCGAGGCGGCGATCAAGAAGGATAAAAAGGGCGAGAAGGGTTGATCATGGAAGGACTGATCATAGAAAGTATTGCAATCACTTGTAAGCGACATGGACCGACCCTCCGGGAGGGTGACAGGAGGGCGGCTCAGAGCAGAACGTAGAATGCGCTGTAGTAGTTGTTTCGGTTGCAGGGCCAAGTGGCGGTGGCCAGCGCCAAGGTTGCACTTGCCGGCGCCCGCTTGGCCGCTGTCAGGCCTGGCGTTTCGCTAGTGCGCACAAGCGCGGCTGTCAGCGCGCTGTACCCTCAATGCCGGCGCTGAATACGCTCCACATAAGCGGCCATTTCCCGCTCGGCGTCTGCGCGAGTGGCGAAGGGCCCCTCGAGGGTGTTCTCCCGAGTACTGAAGTAGAACTGGCCATTGACCAGGCTGAAACGCCCTGCACGAAAGTGCGTTGCTTCATCGGCGTCTTGGGTGCGTTTACCAAACATGACAACTCCCTGGTGAGGTTGACTGACTTGTGCATCAGACTAGCCATCCCCATTGTCCGTGCCTGCCATCCGACCAATGGTCATCGTCATACAGTCACGCGCTGATGTAGTGCACGATTGTGTCTGTCTGTGCGCTCGATGGGCGACTACACTGCACGCTCCCCCCGCCATAGGGCATGAGGCTCTACATGCATATCACTTCCGGACGCTGGGCTTACGGGCTGTTCCTGGCGTTGCTCACCGCTCTGCTTTGGGGCGTTCTGCCGATCAAACTCAAGATAGTCCTGCAGGCCATGGATCCGATCACGGTGACCTGGTTTCGCCTGGTGGGCGCCGGGGGAGTGCTGTTCATCTACCTTGGCCTGACGAAGCGCTTGCCGGCGTTTCGCCCGCTGGGGCGCAAAGGCTTCGGTCTGGTGACGCTGGCGGTGCTCGGGCTGGTGGCCAACTACGTGCTGTACCTGTTCGCGCTGCGATTGATCAGCGCGGGTACCGCGCAATTGATGATCCAGGTAGGGCCGATCTTCTTGATCCTGTGCAGCCTCTATGTGTTCAAGGAGCGTTTCAATCGGGCTCAGTGCATTGGAATGGTCGTGCTGCTTGGCGGGTTCGGGTTGTTTTTCAATCAGCGTATCGGCGAGCTGCTGGGCTCCATGGGTACTTACACCACCGGGGTGCTCCTGGTGTTGCTGGCCTCGGCGGTGTGGACCTTCTATGCGATGAGCCAGAAGCAACTGCTCAATCAATGGAATTCGCTGCAGGTGATGATGGTGATCTACCTGGGCTGCGCGCTGGTAGTGACGCCTTGGGCGCATCCGCTACAAGCCTTGAACCTAAGCCCCCTGCAGGGCTGGCTGTTGCTGGGATGCTGCTTGAATACACTGATTGCCTATGGCGCCTTTGCCGAGGCGCTGGCGCACTGGCAAGCGTCGCGAGTCAGCGCAACCTTGGCATTGACCCCGCTGGTGACCTTTGCGTCGGCGGCGCTGGGGTCCAGTCTGTGGCCAGATCTGGTGCACAGCGAAGACGCCAATGGGCTGGCGTATTTCGGGGCTGTGGTGGTGGTTGCCGGGTCGGCGGTGGTCGCGCTCGGGCCAACGTTGATGGCGAGCTGGCGAGCGCGTCAGGCTGGGGCGAATGCGCCGCAGCCCTCCTGACATCGTTGGCTCGCAGTTCTGCTGCGTATGAGTGATCGCTTGCGCGGGCAGGCCTTGCTCTCACACAGCGATGGCTCAAGACTGGCCAGCGCTGTGAGAGCAAGGGTGCTCGATCCGGGGCCAAGGACCAGTTCGGCTGGCATTGAATTCAGCCCAGCATATTCTCCGGCCGCACCCACTCATCGAACTCGGCTTCGGTCAGGAATCCCAACTCCAACGCGGCTTCGCGCAAAGTCTTGCCTTCGCCGTACGCTTTCTTGGCGATCTGCGCGGCCTTGTCGTAGCCGATATGCGGGTTCAACGCGGTGACCAGCATCAGGCCACGCTCCAGATGCTCGGCCATCTTCGCCGTATCCGGTTCCAGACCAGCGATGCAGTGGGTCTGGAAGTTACTGCAGCCATCGGCCAGCAGTCGCACCGATTGCAGCAGGTTATGGATGATCACCGGCTTGAACACATTCAACTGCAGGTGCCCATGACTCGCTGCCATGCTGATCGCGAGGTCGTTGCCCAGCACCTGGCAGGCGAGCATCGACAACGCTTCGCACTGAGTCGGATTGACCTTGCCGGGCATGATCGAGCTGCCTGGTTCATTCGCCGGCAAGCGCACTTCGGCGATGCCGCCGCGTGGCCCAGAGCCCAGCAGGCGCAAATCGTTGGCCAGTTTCATCAAGCTCAGCGCCAGGGTTTTCAAGGCGCCGGCGAGGGTGGTCAAAGGCTCATGGCCCGCCAATGCGGCGAACTTGTTGGGCGCGGTCACGAACGGTAACCCCGACAACGCCGCCAGTTCACCGGCGATCGCCTCGCCAAAACCATGGGGCGCGTTGAGCCCGGTGCCCACCGCCGTGCCGCCCTGAGCCAGCTCGCACACGGCTGGCAGGGCGGCACGAATGGCGCGCTGGGCATGTTCGAGCTGGGCCACGAACGCCGAGATTTCCTGGCCGAAGGTGATCGGGGTGGCGTCCATCATATGGGTGCGGCCGGTCTTGACCAGGTGCATGTGCTTGGCCGACAGCTCGGCCAGGCCGTCGCTCAGCTCCTTGATCGCCGGCAGCAGGTCACCTTGGACTGCTTGCACGGTGGCGATGTGCATGGCCGTGGGGAAGCAGTCGTTGGAGCTTTGCGAGCAGTTGACGTGATCGTTGGGGTGCACCGGCGATTTGCCGCCGCGGCCTTTGCCGGCCAGCTCGTTGGCGCGCCCGGCGATGACTTCGTTGACGTTCATGTTGCTCTGCGTGCCGCTGCCGGTCTGCCACACCACCAGCGGGAACTGGTCGTCGTGTTCACCGGCCAGCACCTCGTTGCTGGCCTGTTCGATCAGCCGGGCGATATCCGCAGGCAGGTCGCCGTTACGGTCATTGACCCTGGCGGCTGCCTTTTTGATCAGTGCCAGGGCGTGCACCACCGCCAGCGGCATGCGCTGATCGCCAATGGCGAAGTTGACCAGCGAGCGTTGAGTCTGCGCCCCCCAGTAGGCCTGTTCCGGAACTTCAACCGGGCCGATGCTGTCTGTTTCCGTGCGGCTCATGCTGCTCTTCTCCTGTCGACGTACTCGTGGCCAAGGCCCGAGACGTGCATTGTCCTTTTCAAGGTCTCGCACTGGCTTTTGCCAAATGCCGAGGTTGAGCAGTTTAGGTGCTCATTGACGACCTGGGTTCCATCCCTGCCGATGAGCCGTCCATACGTTCTGTACCCTCCGGGCTTGAGCCACATGCCGGGTTGGGCGCAGAATGGTCGATTCCGGGGCCTCTGCCTCAGCTGCTAATTTAAGGAAACTCGATGACACGTCTTCGCGCCCTCTGTACCGCGGCCTTTTTTGTCTGCGCCAGCGGCCAGGTGCTCGCTGATACCGCCAGCCACAACGCCAGTGCTGAATCGTTCCTGATGATGGCGCACGCCGACAAACTCGGTACCCCGGTGTACATGCAGGTCCAGCAAATGTTCGCCCAGCGCTTCGAGCAGGCCAACGCGCCTGACTCCAAGAAAGCCGTACTTGAAAGCTACCAGGCCAAGGCCAATGCCGCCCTGGACCAAGCCATCGGCTGGCCGAAACTCAAGCCCGACATGGTCAAGCTGTACACCGACAACTTCACCGAAACCGAGCTCAAGGACCTGGTCAAGTTCTACCAGTCGCCACTGGGCAAGAAAGTCCTGGAAAAAATGCCGCAAGTCACCCAGCAGTCGGCTCAGCTGACTCAGGCCAAGCTCGAAAGCGCCGTGCCTGTGGTCAACAAGCTGCTGCAGGACATGACTACCGAAATCACCCCGGCCAAAGCGGCTGCACCCGCACCTGCAGCACCGGCTAAAAAGCCGTAACGGAGCCGGTCATGTCCATGCACCAACGGATCGAACAGACCCTGGCCTTGCTGCAGCCCAGCCACTTGCAGGTGCTCGACGAGAGCCACATGCACAGCCGGGGCACGCAGACGCACTACAAGGCGGTGGTGGTCAGTGAGCGCTTTGCCGGGCTCAATAGCGTCAAGCGCCACCAGTTGGTGTACGGCACGCTGGGCGAGCTGATGGGCGAGTTTCACGCCCTGGCCTTGCACACCTACACCCCTCAGGAGTGGGAGCAGACCGGCGCCGCGCCGGCTTCCCCGACCTGCGCCGGTGGTGGGCATTGATCCAAATGCGCTAGAATATCGGCCGCCATTTTCACCTTGAAGGTGGCGCCGAATGCACAACCTGTGGGAGTGGGCTCTGCCCGCGAAGCATTCAGTTCGGTGGTCGTGTCCTGCACGGTTCCGGATGACGCCTTCGTGGGCAGCGCCCACTCCCACAGTGATTTCTGCCACATCATTACCCGGTCCGCCCTTTGCGAGGGTGACCACCAGGAGCGTTATACCCATGGCTCAACCTATAGTCGTGGCGGCCTTGTACAAGTTCGTCACCCTCGAAGATTACGTGCAACTGCGCGAGCCGCTGTTGCAAGCCATGACCGCCAATGGCGTCAAAGGCACCCTGCTGATTGCCGAAGAAGGCATCAACGGCACCGTCTCCGGCAGCCGTGAAGGCATCGACGGTCTGCTGGCCTGGCTGCGGAGCGACCCGCGCATGATCGACATCGATCACAAGGAATCGTACTGCGACGAACAGCCGTTCTACCGCACCAAGGTCAAGCTGAAAAAAGAGATCGTCACCCTCGGCGTGCCCGGCGTCGATCCCAACCGCAAGGTCGGGACCTACGTCGAGCCCCAGGACTGGAACGCGCTGATCGATGACCCTGAAGTATTGTTGATCGATACCCGTAACGATTATGAAGTGTCGATCGGCACCTTCGAAGGCGCCATCGATCCCAAGACCACCTCGTTCCGCGAATTTCCTGACTACATCAAGGCCAATTTCGACCCCGCCGTGCACAAGAAGGTGGCAATGTTCTGCACCGGTGGCATCCGCTGCGAGAAAGCCTCCAGCTACATGCTCGGCGAGGGCTTCGGCGAGGTCTATCACCTCAAGGGCGGCATCCTCAAATACCTCGAGCAAGTGCCTCAGGAGCAGAGCAAGTGGCAGGGCGACTGCTTTGTGTTCGACAACCGCGTGACCGTTCGTCACGATCTGACCGAAGGCGACTATGATCAATGTCATGCCTGCCGCACGCCGATCAGTGTCGAGGATCGTATGTCGGAGCACTACGCCCCCGGTATCAGCTGCCCGCATTGCTGGGATACCCTGAGCGACAAGACGCGCCGCAGCGCAGTCGATCGGCAAAAGCAGATCGAACTGGCCAAGGCGCGTAACCAGCCCCATCCGATCGGTCACAACTACCGCAAAGCCTCCGAGGTCTGACATGCCCAGCCGCCTGCTCTACGTGATGGACCCCATGTGCTCATGGTGTTGGGGGTTCGCCCCCGTAGCGCAGGCGTTGATCGAGCAGGCCGAGGCTGCGGGCGTCAAGACCCACCTGGTGGTCGGCGGATTGCGCACGGGGGCCGGCGCAGCGCTGGACCCGACCAAGCGCGCCTATATTCTGGAACACTGGCAGGCGGTCAAGGAGGCCACCGGCCAGCCGTTCAACCTCGATGATCCACTGCCGGAAGGCTTTGTCTACGATACCGAGCCGGCGTGCCGGGCGGTGGCCACGGTGCGCGAACTGGACGCCGACAGCGCCTGGCCGATGGTGCAGCGGATTCAGCAGGCGTTTTACGCCGAAGGCCGCGACACCACCCGCGCCGACGTGCTGGTGGAACTGGCCGAGGCGGCCGGTGTGCCGCGGATCGAGTTTGCCGGGGCGTTCGACACTAAACCGATGCACGCCGCCACGGCGCAGGATTTTACCTGGGTGCAGGATCTGGGCATTGCCGGCTTCCCGACCCTGCTGGTGGAACGGGATGGCCAGATGGCCCTGCTGACCAATGGTTATCAACCCCTGGAGCCCCTCGCTGCGCTGCTCGGCCGTTGGCTGGAGCGTGGCCAGGATGCGTAAACCGCAACCACCGCAATCCCCTGTGGGACTGGGCTCTGCCCACGTAGCTTCGCGGGCAGAGCCTGCTCCCACAGGGGATCAGGTGGCGCGCTCCGATCGCCTGACATGGGCTGAAATCCGCCGCCTGGCCCTGCGCCATCGCCGATCCCTGTGGTTGGCCAACGGCGTCGCAGTACTGGCGACGCTGTGCACCGTGCCAGTACCGCTGCTGCTGCCTTTGCTGGTCGATGAGGTGCTGCTCGGCCATGGCAACGCGGCCCTGCAATGGATGAATCATCTGCTGCCCGCCAGCATGCAGAAGCCGGTCGGCTACATTGCCCTGATGCTGACGTTCACCCTGTGCCTGCGCCTGTGCTCGCTGGTGTTCAACGTCATTCAGGCCCGGCAGTTCGCGCGGTTGTCCAAGGACATCGTCTACCGCGTGCGGTTGCGCCTGATCGAACGGCTCAAGCGCATCTCCTTGAGCGAGTACGAAAGCCTGGGCAGCGGCACCGTGACCACTCACCTGGTCACCGATCTCGACACCCTGGATAAATTCATCGGCGAGACCCTGAGCAAGTTTCTGGTCGCCGTGCTCACCCTGGCCGGTACCGCTTCCATCCTGATGTGGATGCACTGGCAGCTGGCGCTGTTGATTCTGCTGTTCAACCCGTTGGTGATCTATGCCACGGTGCAAATGGGCAAGCGAGTCAAATCGCTGAAGAAACTCGAAAACGACAGCACCTCTCGCTTCACCCAGGCGCTCACCGAGACCCTCGATGCCATTCAGGAGATCCGTGGCGGCAACCGCCAGGGTTTTTTCCTCGGGCGCCTGGGCCTGCGAGCGCGAGAAGTACGGGATTACGCGATCGCCTCGCAATGGAAGAGCGATGCCTCGGGGCGCGCCAGTGGCTTGCTGTTTCAGTTTGGTATCGATATTTTTCGCGCGGCGGCCATGCTCACCGTGCTGTTCTCCGATCTGTCGATCGGGCAGATGCTGGCGGTGTTCAGCTACCTGTGGTTCATGATTACGCCAGTCGAGCAACTGCTGAACCTGCAATACGCCTATTACGCCGCCGGCGGCGCGATGACTCGTATCAACGAGCTGCTCGCGCGCGCCGATGAGCCGCAGTATGCCGGTGGCGTCGACCCGTTCCAGCAGCGCCAGACGGTCGGTATCGATGTGCGTGGGCTGTGCTTCGGCTACGGCGACGAACGGGTGCTCGACCAGCTCGATCTGTCGATTCTGCCGGGCGAGAAAGTCGCCATTGTGGGTGCCAGCGGCGGCGGCAAAAGCACTCTGGTGCAACTGCTGCTGGGGCTTTATACCCCCAGCGCGGGGACCATCCGCTTTGGTGGCGCGACGATGCAGGAGATCGGCCTGGATACGCTGCGTGAGCACGTGGCGGTGGTGTTGCAGCATCCGTCGCTGTTCAACGACAGCATCCGCGCCAACCTGACCATGGGCCGCGAGCGCACTGACGACGCCTGCTGGAACGCCCTGCAGATCGCCCAGCTGGACGCCACCGTGCGTGCACTGCCCCAAGGGCTGGACAGCGTAGTGGGCCGCTCCGGGGTGCGGTTGTCCGGTGGTCAGCGCCAGCGTCTGGCCATTGCGCGGATGATCCTTGCCAACCCACAGGTGGTCATCCTCGACGAGGCCACCTCGGCGCTGGACGCCGCCACCGAGTACAACCTGCATAGGGCCATGACCCACTTCCTGCAGGGGCGCACCACCTTGATCATCGCTCACCGACTGTCGGCGGTGAAGCAGGCCGATTGTGTGGTGGTGTTCGACGGCGGGCACGTCGCCGAGGATGGCGATCATCAGCAGCTGATTGCCGATGGCGGCCTCTATGCGAAGCTGTATGGACATTTGCAGCAGGTGTGATAATTGTGGAGCGTGTTCCATCGTGCGGGAACGCGCGCAGCCTGCGAAGGCGCTGATGGCATAGGCGGCAAGGCAGCCAGCGCTTTCGCGCGCAAAGCCCGCTCCCACGGATAATTGTGAAACATTTCAAGCCGATAGCAATAAGATGGCTATGTGCTTTGACTCATGGCCTACGCTGTGCTGATGTGAGCGAAGTTTTACCTGACGCTGTCTGACTGTGCTGATGCAAGGGACCTCATGAAGCAAAATCGGACACTCGAAAAGCCGCGCCTGTTGGGTATCGTCTGGCCGTTTATCGCCGTCGTCATCCTCTTGGCCCTGCTGGGGTGCGTAAGCTTGTATGCCTTGTCGGCGGTACGCGGCTACGTTGCTGGCGAGAGCCTGTGGTCCAAGGGCCAGAAAGATGCCATCTACTATCTGAGCCTGTACGCCGACCACCCCGACGAACAGATCTTCGCCAAGTACCAGCGGGCGATCGCCATCCCTCAGGGCAGCCACGATCTGCGTGTCGCCCTCGACCAGCCGGTGCCCGACATCGAAAAGGCGCGTCGCGGTCTGGCGCAGGGCGGCAATCATACCGATGATTTTGACGGGGTGATCTGGTTCTTTCTCAATTTCCGTCATTTCAGCTACTTCGCCCAGGCCATCGATCTGTGGACCATTGGCGACGGTTATCTGGTGCAACTCGATCGCGTGGCGCAGCAGATGCACGCCAGCCTGCAGGCGGCGGACGCGACCGTGCAGGACCTGGGCCGCTGGAAGCAGCAGATCCTCGAAATCAACGACGGCGTGACACCTGCCGCCATGGCCTTCAGCGAGGCGCTGGGCCAGGGCTCGCGGTTCATGCTCAAGTTGCTGGTGGCGGTCAACCTCGGTACCGCACTGGTGTTGATCGCCCTGGCGTTGTGGCGTACCAGCAAGTTGCTGACCCAGCGCCAGGCGTTCGCGGTGGCGTTGCAGGCTGAAAAGGACCGGGCGCAGATTACCCTGGCATCGATCGGCGACGGGGTGATCGCCACCGACGTCGATGGCTCGATCGTCTACATGAACCCGGCGGCCGAGCACTTGACCCACTGGAACGCTGGCCAGGCCAGCGGATTGCCTTTGGCGGCACTGTTCAATCTACTGGATGAAAACGCCGAGAAAGACGCTTATACCCTCATCGAACGCATTTATGGCGGGCAGCTCAATGGCGGCAGCGAGCACGCCAAGCTGATCCAGCGCCTGGACGGCAGTACGGTGTCGGTGACCTTGGTGGGCGCACCGATCATGACCGAGGGCAAGATCGGCGGCACGGTGCTGGTGCTGCACGACATGACGCAAGAGCGCCAATACATCGCCAACCTGTCCTGGCAGGCCACCCACGACGCCCTCACCGGGCTCGCTAACCGTCGCGAATTCGAATACCGCCTAGAGCTGGCCCTCAACGGGCTGATGCGCCAGCCAAGCCGCCACTCGTTGATGTTCCTCGATCTCGATCAGTTCAAGCTGGTCAACGACACCAGTGGCCACGCCGCTGGCGATGAACTGCTGCGACACATTTGCGCGTTGCTGCAATCGGGCCTGCGTGAAGGGGATACCCTGGCGCGACTGGGTGGCGACGAGTTCGGCATTCTCCTGGAGAACTGCCCGCCGGAGACCGCCGAAAAGATCGCCGAAGGCCTGCGCGAAACCGTGCAGAACCTGCACTTCGTGTGGAAGACCCGGCCGTTCATGACTTCAGTCAGTATTGGCCTGGTGCACATCACGCAAATGCCGACCAGCCTGGAGGCTTCGCTGCGGGCCGCCGACATGGCATGTTACATGGCCAAGGAAAAGGGCCGTAATAGGGTGCAGGTCTACCACGCTGACGATACCGAGCTGTCGGTGCGCTTCGGTGAAATGGCCTGGGTGCAACGCCTGCACATGGCACTGGAAGAGAACCGTTTTTGCCTCTACAGTCAGGAGATCGCCGGTCTTGACCCCTCAGCGCAACGTGGCGGGCACATTGAGGTACTGTTGCGCCTGCAGGACGAAAACGGTCGAATCATCCTCCCGGACAGCTTCATCCCGGCTGCCGAGCGCTACGGGCTGATGACCACGCTTGACCGCTGGGTGGTGCAAAACGTCTTCAAGGTCATTGCCCAATGCATCAGCGAAACACCCGTCGACTCGGCGACGCCGTTGGCGCTGTGTGCGATCAATCTGTCGGGCAGCAGCATCGGCGATGACGAATTCCTTGATTACTTGCAGGAACAGTTCCACCGCTTTTCGATACCACCGAACATGATTTGCTTCGAGATCACCGAAACCAGCGCCATCGCCAACCTGGGCAGCGCCATTCGTTTCATCAATGAGCTCAAGGCGCTGGGGTGCCAGTTTTCACTCGACGATTTCTGCGCTGGCATGTCGTCTTTTGCGTATCTCAAGCACTTGCCGGTGGATTACCTGAAGATCGACGGCAGCTTCGTCAAGGACATGCTCGACGACCCGATCAACCGCGCCATGGTCGAGGTGATCAACCATATCGGGCACGTGATGGGTAAACGCACCATCGCCGAATTCGTCGAGACACCACTGATTGAACAGGCCCTGATGGAGATCGGGGTCGATTATGCGCAGGGGTACCTCATCGAGAGGCCTCAGCCTTTTACCTGTGACAGTTTGCGACGGATCGATGAACGCCTCAGGCCCTTACTTTTCAAGGCACCGGGTACTTTCCGTTGAAGACTGCCACAGCGCGGTTTTTTACCAACGGAAAGGAAAGTGTCGATGAACGAGGTCTTTGAAGGTTTCACCAGAACCGGCCCACTCATGGAAGCCGCGAGCTACCCGGTGTGGGCGCAGCAGCTGATCAGCGATTGCGCACCGAGCAAACGCCGGGTGGTCGAGCATGAGCTGTACAGGCGCATGCGCGATAACACCCTGAGCCCCAGAACGATGCGCCAGTACCTGATCGGTGGCTGGCCGGTAGTCGAGCAATTCGCCTTGTACATGGCGCAAAACCTGACCAAGACGCGCTTTGCCCGTCATCAGGGTGAGGACATGGCGCGTCGCTGGCTCATGCGCAACATCCGCGTCGAACTCAATCACGCCGATTACTGGGTGCATTGGGCCAACGCCCACGGGGTCAGCCTGGAGGATCTGCAGGCGCAGAAGGTCTCGCCGCAACTGCATGCGCTGAGTCACTGGTGCTGGCAGAGCTGTTCGACCGATCCGTTGATGATCGCCATGGCCGCCACCAACTACGCTATCGAAGGGGCGACCGGAGAGTGGGCGGCGATCGTCTGTAGCCAGGACACCTATGCCAATGCCTTCCCGGAAGAGGGCCGCAAGCGCGCCATGAAGTGGCTGAAGATGCACGCCCAGTACGACGATGCCCACCCGTGGGAAGCCCTGGAAATCGTCTGCACCCTGGCGGGCCCCAACCCGTCGCGGATCATCCAGGCGGATATCCGCAAAGCTGTGTGCAAGAGCTATGACTACATGTTTTTGTTTCTGGAGCACTGCATGGAGATCGAGCACGGCGGCACGAAGGAGGCTGCGGCGAAGCTTCAGCCTAGTTATGCCTGAAATCCCGCGGTCTGCAGGCTCGGCTTATGCGCCGCCGAACGCGCAACCTTACTCCCACGGGTGTTTATCGCAGGATCTGCCAACACTGTGGAAGCGAAGCTTGCGCGCGAAGAGGCCCGCCAGATCACCCATGACTGACTGAACTACTGCGCATTGAAAGCCTGGCCGGACACCCCGGCGCTGTCGGGCCCCAGCAGGTACAGATACACCGGCATGATCGCTTGCGGGCTCGGGTTGTTGCTCGGGTCCTCCGCGGGATAAGCCTGCGCGCGCATATCGGTCCGGGTCGCGCCCGGGTTGATGCTGTTGGCGCGTACCGACGCGACACCCTGCAATTCGTCGGCGAGGGTCTGCATCAGGCCCTCGGTGGCAAACTTCGATACTCCATACGCGCCCCAGTAGGCCCGCCCCTTGCGGCCGACGCTGCTGGAAGTGAACACCACCGAGCCGTCCTGCGAGCGCTTGAGCAAGGGCAGCAGCGCGCTGGTGAGCATGAACATGGCATTGACGTTGACCTGCATCACCTCCATGAATTGTGCACCACCCAACTGCTCGAGCGGTGTGCGCGGGCCAATGATCGAGGCGTTGTGCAGCAAGCCGTCGAGGTGGCCGAATTCGGTTTCAAGCATCGATGCCAGGGCCTGGTACTGGTCGGGCTGCGCCGTGGCCAGGTCGAACGGGATCAGCGCCGGGCGCGGATAGCCAGCGGCTTCGATCTGATCGTACACAGCGCTCAGACGCGATTCGGTCTTGCCCAGCAACAGCACCGTGGCGCCATGGGCTGCAAAGCTCAACGCCGCTGCTGCGCCGATACCGCGCCCGGCACCGGTGACCAGGATGATGCGGCCTTTGAGCAGGTGAGGGCGGGGGGTGTAGTCGAACATGGGGATTCCTCTCGTGATTACGCCCGCCAAGCGCGTCCGCAAAATCCCTGCGGGAGCAGGCTCTGCCCCCGGGTTCTTGTGGCGTCATTGCGGGCCTCTTCCTGGGCAGAGCCCAGTCCCACAGGGTCAGCGGCCTACCGGGCGGCGTTATCAACAGCCACACACCGCCTGATCCAGCAGCGCGCGCAGCTCCAGCGGGTGATCCACTACCGCATCGGCGCCCCAGTGGTTGGGGTTGTCGTCCGGATGGATGTAGCCGTAGCGCACGGCCACGGTCTTGGTCCCGGCATCGCGGCCCGACTCGATATCGCGCAGATCATCGCCCACGAACAGCACGGCGGCCGGGTCCAGGTTCAGCTGCTTGCAGGCCAGCAGCAGGGGCTCTGGGTCCGGCTTGCTGCGGGTCACATGATCCGGGCAGATCAGCACCGCAGAGCGTTCGGCCAGGCCCAGTTGCTGCATGATCGGCTCGGCGAAGCGCACCGGCTTGTTGGTGACCACGCCCCAGATCAGCCCGCCTTTTTCGATATCGGCGAGCAATTCGGCCATGCCGTCATACAGGTGGCTGTGCACTGCGCAGCCCACCTGATAGCGCTCCAGGAACTCCAGGCGCAAGGCTTCGAACTCGGGCGCATCAGCGCTGATCTCGAAGCTGGCGCAGACCATTGCCTTGGCCCCGCCCGAGACCACATCGCGGATCAGTTTATCGGCGATCGGCGCCAGCCCGCGCTCGGCACGCATGGCCTGGCAGATGGCGATGAAATCCGGCGCGGTGTCGAGCAGCGTGCCGTCCATGTCGAATAAAACCGCTCGTAACCGCATGCCGCTTACTCCTCGCGCAGAGTCTGGATCATGTAGTTGACGTCGACATCGGACGCCAGCTTGTAATGCTTGGTCAGGGGATTGTAGGTCAGGCCGATGATGTCCTTGACCTGCAGGCCGGCTTGACGGCTCCAGGCACCCAGCTCCGAAGGGCGGATGAATTTCTTGAAGTCGTGGGTGCCGCGCGGCAGCAGCTTGAGGACATATTCAGCGCCGAGGATCATCAGCGCGTAGGCCTTGGGATTGCGGTTGATGGTGGAGAAGAACACCTGGCCGCCGGGCTTGACCATAGCGCAGCAGGCGCGGATCACCGAGGAAGGGTCGGGCACGTGCTCGAGCATTTCGAGGCAGGTGACCACATCGAACTGCGCCGGCATCTCTTCGGCCAGGGCTTCGGCGGTGATCTGTCGGTATTCGACGGTCACACCCGACTCCAGCTGATGCAGCTGGGCCACGGCCAGCGGCGCTTCGCCCATGTCGATGCCCATGACCGTGGCACCGCGCAGGGCCATGGCTTCACTGAGGATACCGCCGCCGCAGCCCACATCCAGGACCTTCTTGCCGGCCAGCTTGACCCGTTCGTCGATCCAGTTGACGCGCAACGGGTTGATATCGTGCAGCGGCTTGAACTCGCTCTCGCGGTCCCACCAGCGATGGGCCAGGGCCTCGAATTTGGCGATTTCTGCGGTGTCGACGTTGCTCATGTGTATTCCTCTAAAGCTTGAAAATTCGTGGCGGAACGCGCGCCCTCGTTACTGGGGCGGCCGTGATGAATCTTTGATGCGTTTCCCCCATTGCACCGCGCAGGCGTGCAGGCGGCCTTCGTCCAGGCTGGTCAGGCGCCGATCATCGAGCAATTGCCGGCCCTCCACCCAAACGTGGCGCACGCAGTGGCGGCCACTGGCATAAATCAGTTGCGAAACCGGGTCGTAGATCGGCTGCTGCGCCAGGCCAGACAGGTCGAAAGCGGTGATGTCTGCGGCCTTGCCCAATTCCAGCGAGCCGATGTGTTCTTCCAGGCCCATGGCCCGGGCCCCATTTAGCGTAGCCATGCGCAAGGCGCGGTGGGCATCCAATGCAGTGGCGGAGCCGGCCACGGCCTTGGCCAGCAGCGCGGCGGTGCGGGTTTCGCCGAGCAGGTCGAGGTCGTTGTTGCTGGCCGCGCCATCGGTGCCGATCGCCACATTGACGCCGGCCTGCCAGAGCCGCTCTACCGGGCAGAAGCCGCTGGCCAGCTTGAGATTGGACTCGGGGCAATGCACCACGCTGCAATTGTGTTCGACCAGCAGGGCGATGTCCGCATCGGTGATCTGAGTCATGTGCACGGCCTGGAAGCGTGGGCCCAGCAAGCCCGCGCGGGCAAGACGAGCCAGGGGGCGTTCGCCAGTCTGCTCCACGCCCTGTTGCACTTCGAAGGCGGTTTCGTGCACATGCATATGAATGGCCGCGTCCATTTCGTCAGCCAGCACACGGATTTTCTGCAGATTCTCGTCGTTGACGGTGTAGGGCGCATGGGGGCCAAAGGCAATGCTGATGCGCGGGTGATGGCGCATCTCGCCAAAAAGCTCGACTCCCTGATGCAGTGCTTCGTCCGTGGTGCGCGCACCCGGGATCTCGAAGTCGAGCACCGGCACGGTGATCTGCGCGCGCATGCCGCTGAGGTTAACCCGTTCGCAAGCCACCCACGGATAGAAGTACATGTCCGAGAAGCAGGTGATACCGCCCTGCAACTGCTCGGCGATGGCCAGGTCGGTACCGTCGGCGACGAAGCTTTCGTCGACCCAGCGGCCTTCAGCGGGCCAGATGTGGTGTTCGAGCCAGGTCATCAGCGGCAGGTCGTCGGCCATGCCGCGGAACAGCGTCATCGCCGCGTGGCCGTGGGCGTTGATCAGGCCGGGGCTGAGCAGCATGCCGGGCAGTTCGCGAACCTCGGCAGCCGTTTGCCGCAGGGCTTCTTCGCGGGGGCCGATAAACGCGATGCGGCCATCGCGGATGCCCAGGCCGTGATCATGCAGCACGACCCCGGCCGGCTCGACGGGCACCAGCCAGCTTGGCAGGAGCAACAAGTCGAGAGGGGCGGCGCGGTTGGGCATGGTCAGGTTTCCGAGGCTTTTGATCGATGATGGCGAAGTATACCCGAGCGTCTGCGACGGGGGCTCGCTATAATCGACCGCTTTTGATGTCCGAGTACGGGGTGTGGCATGCGCGATCGACTGTTGGCTGCAGAGAAAGTAAAAGCCATCGATTGGCGGGACGGCGCCTTGTACCTGCTCGATCAACGGGTCTTGCCGTTCCAGCAGACCTGGCTGCGCTACGACGACGCGCGGGCCGTGGCCGAGGCAATTCGCTCGATGGTGGTGCGCGGCGCCCCGGCCATCGCCATCAGCGCGGCCTATGGCCTGGTCCTCAGTGCCCGTCGGCACCTGGCTGCCGGCGGCGACTGGCAGGCAGCGCTGAAGCAGGATTTCGCCGTACTTTTGCGTGCGCGCCCGACTGGCGCCAATCTGTCGTGGGCCCTGAATCGCCTGCGTGAACGCCTGGAGCGCTTGCGCCCTCAGGAGGATCCGCTGGCCGTGCTCGAAGCCGAAGCCATCACCCTCCATGAGAGCGACCGCGAAGCCAACCTGACCATGGCCCAATTGGGCGTCGACCTGATTCGCCGCCATCAGGGCAATGTGCAGGCATTGCTGACCCACGGCAATACCGGCGCTTTGGCCACGGGCGGTTTCGGTACAGCGCTGGGTGTGATTCGTGGCGCCTGGCTGGAAGGCATGGTCGAACGCGTGTACGCCGGCGAGACCCGACCCTGGCTGCAGGGCTCGCGGCTGACGGCCTGGGAGCTCGCCAACGAGGGCATCCCAGTGACCATCAATGCCGACTCCGCGGCGGCGCACCTGATGAAAACCAAGGGCATCACCTGGGTTATCGTCGGTGCCGACCGCATTACCGCCAATGGCGACGTGGCCAGCAAGATCGGCACCTACCACCTGGCGGTCGCGGCGATGCACCACGGCGTGCGGTTCATGGTGGTCGCGCCGAGTTCGAGCATCGACATGAGCCTGGCCAGTGGCGAGGATATTTTGCTCGAAGAGCGCGATACCCGCGAGTTGCTGGATATCGGCGGGCAAACCCTTGACCTGGACGCCATCAACCCGGTGTTCGACGTGACCCCAGCGGATTTGATCGATGTCATCGTCACCGAGAAAGGGATCGTCGAACGGCCGGATACGGCGAAGTTGACGCAGTTGATGTGTCGCAAGCGGTTGCACTGATAGTGCTGAAATCGCCAAAAGCTTCGCGGCACAGCCTGCTGCAACAGGTGGGTTGTGCAGCTTTTCCATTTAGCCGCGCGTAAATACATATTGAGCGCAGGCCAAAACAGCACCAAAGCCCCTCAGAGCCGCCTCAGGCTCATTGCTCCACCGATTAATGGGAAACCAAGCCCTCTGGGGGATAGGTGCCTGGCGGCGATTGTGATACCATCCGGCGGTTTACGGGACCGCTCCAACGAGCCGTGTCGCGTGCCCAGTTGCAGGGCATAACGTATTGATTTGTCGTAAGTCGTTGCATGGCACCGGTCTGCAGCGGCAAGCCTTGCGCGTCCCATGAGGTCAGCGCGGGTTTCACCAGAAAAAGGAATCAGGCTTCTCATGGGCGAACTGGCCAAAGAAATCCTCCCGGTCAATATCGAAGACGAGCTGAAACAGTCCTACCTCGACTACGCGATGAGCGTGATTGTCGGGCGGGCACTGCCCGATGCACGCGATGGCTTGAAGCCCGTGCACCGCCGCGTACTCTTCGCAATGAGCGAGCTGGGCAACGACTGGAACAAGCCGTACAAGAAATCCGCCCGTGTGGTCGGTGACGTGATCGGTAAGTATCACCCCCACGGTGATACCGCGGTGTACGACACCATCGTCCGCATGGCGCAGCCGTTCTCGCTGCGTTACCTGCTGGTCGATGGCCAGGGCAACTTCGGTTCGGTGGACGGCGACAACGCCGCGGCCATGCGATACACAGAAGTGCGCATGACCAAGCTGGCCCACGAGCTGCTGGCCGACTTGCACAAGGAGACCGTCGACTGGGTGCCCAACTACGACGGCACCGAGCAGATCCCGGCGGTCATGCCGACGCGCATTCCCAACCTGCTGGTCAACGGCTCGAGCGGTATCGCCGTGGGCATGGCCACCAACATTCCGCCGCACAACCTCGGTGAAGTCATCGACGGCTGCCTGGCGCTGATCGACAACGCCGAGATCACTGTCGATGAACTGATGCAGTTCATCCCCGGCCCGGACTTCCCCACTGCCGGTATCATCAACGGTCGCGCCGGCATCATCGAGGCTTACCGTACCGGCCGTGGCCGCATCTATATGCGCGCCCGCTCGCACATCGAAGACATCGACAAGGTCGGTGGCCGCCAGCAGATCGTGGTCACCGAGCTGCCGTATCAGCTCAACAAGGCCCGTCTGATCGAGAAGATCGCCGAACTGGTCAAAGAGAAAAAACTCGAAGGCATCACCGAGCTGCGTGACGAGTCCGACAAGGACGGCATGCGCATCGTCATCGAGCTGCGTCGCGGCGAAGTGCCGGAGGTGATCCTCAACAACCTGTTCGCCCAGACCCAGATGCAGGCCGTGTTCGGGATCAACGTCGTTGCCCTGATCGATGGCCGTCCGCGCATCCTCAACCTCAAGGACCTGCTCGAAGCCTTCGTCCGTCACCGCCGTGAAGTGGTCACGCGTCGTACCGTGTTCGAGCTGCGCAAGGCCCGTGAACGTGGCCATATCCTGGAAGGTCAAGCGGTCGCGCTGTCCAACATCGATCCGGTCATCGCCCTGATCAAGGCCTCGCCAACGCCGTCGGAAGCCAAGGAAGCGCTGATCAAGATGCCGTGGGAATCCGAAGCCGTGGCGACCATGGTCGAGCGCGCTGGCGCCGATTCGTGCCGCCCCGAGAACCTCGATCCGCAATACGGCATGCGCGACGGCAAGTACTTCCTGTCGCCCGAGCAAGCCCAGGCCATTCTGGACCTGCGTCTGCACCGCCTGACCGGCTTGGAACACGAGAAGCTGCTGGCCGAATACCAGGAGATCCTCAACCAGATCGGCGAGCTGATCCGCATCCTCAGCAGCGCCACGCGCCTGATGGAAGTGATCCGCGAAGAGCTCGAACTGATTCGCGCCGAATACGGCGACGTGCGCCGCACCGAGATCCTCGACGCGCGCCTCGACCTGACCCTGGGTGACATGATCCCGGAAGAAGAGCGCGTGGTGACCATTTCCCACACCGGTTACGCCAAGACCCAACCGCTGGCTGCCTATCAGGCTCAGCGTCGCGGCGGCAAAGGCAAATCCGCCACCGGCGTCAAGGACGAGGACTACATCTCGCACCTGCTGGTCGCCAACAGCCACACCACGCTGCTGCTGTTCTCCAGCAAGGGCAAGGTGTACTGGCTCAAGACCTACGAAATCCCCGAAGCGTCCCGCGCCGCCCGTGGTCGTCCGCTGGTCAACCTGCTGCCGCTGGGTGAGGGTGAGTACATCACCACCATGCTGCCGGTCGAGGAATACACCGAAGGCCACTTCATCTTCATGGCGACCGCCAACGGTACCGTCAAGAAGACCCCGCTGGAGCAATTCAGCCGTCAGCGCAGCGTTGGTCTGATCGCCCTGGAGCTGGACGAAGGCGACATCCTCATCAGCGCCTCGATCACTGATGGCGAGCGTGAAGTGATGCTGTTCTCCGACGGTGGCAAGGTCACCCGCTTCAAGGAGTCCGACGTCCGCGCCATGGGCCGTACCGCCCGCGGTGTGCGCGGCATGCGCCTGCCTGAAGACCAGAAGCTGATCTCCATGATCATCCCTGAAGAGGGCAGCCAGATCCTTACCGCTTCCGAGCGTGGCTACGGCAAGCGTACCGCGATCACCGAGTTCCCCGAGTACAAGCGTGGCGGTCAGGGCGTTATCGCCATGGTCAGCAACGATCGCAACGGCCGTCTGGTCGGTGCGGTGCAGGTACTCGATGGTGAAGAGATCATGCTGATCTCCGATCAGGGCACCCTGGTGCGTACCCGCGTCGGCGAAGTCTCCAGCCTGGGCCGCAACACTCAGGGCGTGACCCTGATCAAGCTGGCCAGCGACGAGAAGCTGGTGGGCCTTGAGCGCGTCCAGGAGCCATCCGAAGTCGAGGGCGAGGAATTGCTCGAAGGCGAGGAGGGCTATGAAGCCTCGGCAGCGATCGACGGTGATGGGGTGGACGGGGACGTGGCCGAAGGCGATGCCGATGGCGATGTGATCCAGGACTAATATAAGCAGGTGATGTCGGGCTGTGGAGGGGCTGGCTTTTGAGCGATGGTGGTCTTGCCGGCCTCTTCGCGAGCAAGCTTGCTCCTGCAGTACCAACCGGCCCTGCGGCACACACCTGTAGGAGCAAGGCTTGCCCGCGAAGGCGTCCTCAAGCCTTGTGCAACACTCTCAAATTTTCTCAGGCCAAAGCGAGAACCAGACGTGAGCAATCGAGCCTTTAACTTCTGCGCAGGCCCAGCTGCGCTTCCTGAAGCCGTACTGCGCCGCGCCCAGGGCGAGATGCTCGACTGGCATGGCAAGGGCCTGTCGGTCATGGAAATGAGCCACCGCAGCGACGAGTACGTGGCCATCGCCGAGAAGGCCGAGCAGGACCTGCGTGACCTGCTGTCCGTGCCCAACAACTACAAGGTGCTGTTTCTGCAAGGCGGCGCCAGCCAGCAGTTCGCGGAGATCCCGCTCAACCTGCTGCCCGAAAACGGCACCGCCGACTACATCGAGACCGGCATCTGGTCGAAAAAGGCCATCGAAGAGGGTCGTCGCTACGGCAACATCAACGTCGCCGCCAGCGCCAAGGCCTACGACTACCTGAACATCCCCGGCCAGAACGAGTGGAACCTCACTCCCGGCGCGGCCTACATTCATTACGCCTCGAACGAAACCATCGGCGGCCTGGAATTCGACTGGGTTCCGCAGACCGGCGACGTCCCGCTGGTCGTGGACATGTCCTCGGACATCCTCTCGCGCCCTGTCGATGTCTCGCAGTTCGGCATGATCTACGCTGGTGCGCAAAAGAACATCGGCCCCAGCGGCCTGGTGGTGGTGATCATCCGCGAAGACCTGCTCGGCAAGGCCCGCAGTGTCTGCCCGACCATGCTCAACTACAAGGTCGCCGCCGACAACGGCTCGATGTACAACACCCCGGCCAGCTACTCCTGGTACCTCTCGGGCCTGGTGTTCGAGTGGCTCAAGGAGCAGGGCGGCGTCGACGCCATGGAAAAACGCAACAGGGCGAAAAAAGACCTGCTCTACGGCTTCATCGACAGGAGCGCGTTCTACAGCAACCCGATCGCCGTCAACGTCCGCTCGTGGATGAACGTGCCGTTCCGCCTGGCGGACGAGCGCCTCGACAAGGCCTTCCTGGCCGGTGCCGACGAGCGCCGCCTGCTCAACCTGCGTGGCCACCGCTCGGTCGGCGGCATGCGCGCCTCTATCTACAACGCCCTGGGCCTGGATGCGGTTGAAGCGCTGATCGCCTACATGGCCGAGTTCGAGAAGGAACACGCCTGATGTCCGAACACGAACTCCAGGCACTGCGCGTGCGCATCGACAGCCTCGACGAGAAAATCATCGAGCTGATCAGCGATCGCGCACGCTGCGCCGAAGAAGTCGCCCGCGTGAAAATGGCCGCACTCAAGGAAGGCGAAGTGCCGGTGTTCTATCGTCCGGAGCGTGAGGCGCAGGTGCTCAAGCGCGTCATGGAGCGCAACAAGGGGCCCCTCAGCAATGAGGAAATGGCCCGCTTGTTCCGCGAAGTGATGTCCTCGTGCCTGGCGCTGGAGAACCCGCTCAGGGTTGCATATCTTGGCCCGGAGGGGACCTTCACCCAGGCCGCGGCCATGAAGCACTTCGGCCACGCCGTCATCAGCGCGCCCATGGCCGCCATCGACGAAGTGTTCCGCGAAGTGGTGGCCGGCTCGGTCAACTTCGGCGTCGTGCCCGTGGAAAACTCCACCGAGGGTGCAGTCAACCACACCCTCGACAGTTTTCTCGAACACGACATGGTCATCTGCGGCGAAGTCGAACTGCGTATTCACCATCACCTGCTGATCGGCGAAAACACCAAGTCCGCCAACATCAGCCGCATCTATTCCCACGCCCAGTCGCTGGCCCAGTGCCGCAAGTGGCTGGACGCACATTACCCCAACGTCGAGCGCATCGCCGTGGCCAGCAACGCCGAAGCGGCCAAGCGGGTCAAGAGCGAGTGGAATTCGGCAGCGATCGCCGGTGACATGGCGGCCAGCCTCTACGACCTGCAGCGCCTGGCAGAAAAGATCGAAGACCGCCCCGACAACTCGACCCGGTTCCTGATCATCGGCAACCAGGAAGTACCGCCCACTGGCGACGACAAGACCTCGATCATCGTCTCCATGAGCAACAAGCCGGGCGCGCTGCACGAGTTGCTGGTGCCGTTCCACGAGAACAACATTGACCTCACTCGCATCGAAACGCGGCCCTCGCGCAGCGGCAAGTGGACCTATGTGTTCTTCATCGATTTCGTCGGTCACCACCGCGATCCGTTGATCAAAGGCGTGCTCGAACGTATACGTCAGGAAGCCGTGGCGCTGAAAGTGCTGGGCTCCTACCCGAAAGCCGTGCTCTGAGGCCCCGACATGACTGATTTCCTTGCCCTGGCGCAATCCAGCGTGCAGCAGCTCTCGCCCTACATCCCTGGCAAGCCGGTGGACGAACTGGCGCGCGAGCTGAACCTCGACCCCGCCAAGATCGTCAAGTTGGCCAGTAACGAGAATCCGCTGGGTGCCAGCCCCAAGGCGCTGGCGGCCATCGCCGCGGAACTCGCCGAGCTGACCCGCTACCCTGACGGCAACGGTTACAACCTCAAGGTCAAATTGGCCGAGCGCGCCAAGGTGGGGATCGATCAGGTCACGCTGGGCAACGGTTCCAACGATATTCTCGAGCTGGTGGCCCGTGCCTACCTGGCACCGGGCGTCAACGCAGTGTTCAGCCAGCACGCCTTCGCGGTGTATCCGATCGTCACTCAGGCCGTCGGCGCCGAGGCTCGCGTGGTCCCGGCCAAGGAGTGGGGGCATGACCTGCCAGCGATGCTGGCGGCTATCGATGCCAACACCCGCGTGGTGTTCATCGCCAACCCCAATAACCCGACCGGCACCTGGTTCGGCCCGCAGGCGCTGAGCGACTTCCTTGCTGCGGTACCCGCGCACGTCCTGGTGGTGCTGGACGAGGCCTATATCGAGTACGCCTCCGGCAGCGAACTGCCGGACGGCCTGGATTACCTGGCGGCCCACGACAACCTGCTGGTGTCGCGCACCTTCTCCAAGGCCTATGGCTTGGCGGCGCTTCGGGTTGGCTACGGGATTTCGTCGGCCGTGATTGCCGATGTGCTCAACCGTGTACGCCAGCCGTTCAACGTCAACAGCCTGGCGCTGGCGGCGGCCTGTGCGGCCCTGGACGATGCCGATTACCTGGCCCATAGCCGCTCGCTCAACAACGCTGGCCTGCTGCAGTTGCAGGACGGTCTGCTCGCGCTGGGGCTGGGCTGGATCCCGTCCAAGGGCAATTTCCTGGCCGTCGACATGGGCCAGGACGCGGCGCCGATCAATCAGGCGTTGCTGCGCGAAGGTGTGATCGTGCGCCCGGTCGCCAACTACGGCATGCCCCGGCATCTGCGGGTGACTGTGGGTACGGCGGCTGAAAACAGCCGTTTCCTCGAAGCGCTGGGCAAGGTCTTGGGTCGTGGTTGAACAGCAAAAACCGCTGATCGGTCGCTTGGTGGTGGTCGGTCTGGGGCTGATCGGTGGTTCGTTTGCCAAGGGCCTCAAGGCTCGTGGTCTATGTGGTGAAGTGGTGGGTGTCGATCTGGATGCCCATTCCCGTGAGCGCGCCGTGGAGCTGGGCGTGACTGATCGCTGCGAGGCCGACTTGGCCGCAGCCTGTGTCGGCGCCGACGTGATCCAGCTCGCGGTGCCGATTCTGGCGATGGAAAAGGTCCTGGCCATGCTGTCGCGGTTGGAACTGGGCGACGCGGTGATCACCGACGTCGGCAGTGCCAAGGGCAACGTGGTGCGTGCCGCGCGGGATGTGTTCGGTCGCCAGCGGATGGCACGCTTCGTGCCCGGCCATCCGATTGCCGGCTCCGAGCAGAGCGGGGTAGAGGCGTCCAATGGCGAGATGTTCCAGCGCTACAAGGTGATCCTCACGCCGCTAGAAGAGACCGACCCCAGCGCGCTATACCTGGTGGATCGGCTGTGGGGTGAACTGGGTGCCGATGTCGAGCACATGGCGGTCCAGCGTCACGACGAAGTGCTGGCCGCAACCAGTCATTTGCCTCATCTGCTGGCCTTCAACATGGTCGATTCCATGGCCAAGCGCGACGAAAGCCTGGAAATCTTTCGCTATGCTGCGGGTGGTTTTCGCGATTTCACGCGGATTGCCGGGAGTGATCCGGTGATGTGGCATGACATCTTCTTGGCCAACCGGGATGCCGTGTTGCGCGCCCTGGATATCTATCGCGGCGATCTGGATACCTTGCGCACAGCGGTGGAAGCGGGCGATGGCAAGCAATTGCTGGACGTGTTCACCCGTGCCCAGGCGGCGCGCGAGCACTTTGGCCGCATCCTGGCGCAGCGGGCGCCTGCGCCGGGGAAGTGATTCGGCGGTGCTGGCCCCTTCGCCAGCAAGCTGTGCTCCCACAGGTGTACTACTCAACTTCGGTTAGCACTGTGGGAGCAAGGCTGGCCCGCGAAAAGGCCGGAACCGACGCTCCATATATCGCGGCAATCCTGCACAGCACTGTCAGTTGTCACCTTTGAGCATTATCATGTCGCGTGCTGTTTGGGTGGGTGCCTGGAGTCTCTTCTGGGCGCGACCTTTCACTTTTCAGAAACAAGCCCACGGATCGTCTCCAATTTCGAGTTTCCTGGCACTCAACGGCCAGGTCGAAATCCGTGTGGCTCACGAGGAATACGTGTGAACTTTCAAGCACCAGTCATCACCATCGACGGCCCGAGCGGCTCTGGCAAAGGCACCATTGCCGGCCTGCTGGCCAAGCGCCTGGGCTGGAACCTGCTCGACAGCGGCGCACTGTATCGGCTGCTGGCGTTCGCCGCCGGCAACCACGGTGTCGACTTGAGCAACGAAACCTCGTTGAAGCTGCTGGCCGCTCATCTGGACGTGCAGTTCATTGCCGCGACCGGTGGCAAGGCGCAAACGATCATTCTTGAAGGCGATGACGTCAGCCAGGCGATTCGCAACGAAACAGTCGCCGCGGGTGCTTCCGCAGTTGCCGCGCTGCCGGCGGTACGCGAAGCCCTGTTGCAGCGCCAGCGCGCTTTTCAGGAGGCGCCGGGCCTGGTCGCCGATGGTCGCGACATGGGCACTGTGGTGTTCCCCGACTCACCGCTGAAAATATTCCTCACCGCCAGTGCCGAGGAGCGTGCCCGTCGACGTTACTTGCAGTTGAAGGCCAAGGGCGATGATGTTAGTCTGTCGAGTCTGCTAGATGAGATACGTGCTCGCGATGAGCGAGACACCCAGCGCGCAGTGGCCCCGCTCAAACCGGCGGCCGATGCCATACAGCTGGATTCCACGGAATTATCCATCGATCAGGTGCTGGAACGCATCTTGAGTGAAATCGCACTCCGCGATATCGCCGGATGACCAAGAAAGCGTGCGGGAGACCAGTCGAGTCCTGCAGGCTTTCTTTTACTTGAACGAAACCCACGTTGGCTGGAACGTGGCAGATGGGCGTCTCCTTCGCCCACATCTACCAGGAATTAAAATGAGCGAAAGCTTTGCAGAACTCTTTGAAGAAAGCCTAAAGACACTGAATCTTCAGGCTGGCGCGATCATCACCGCGATCATCGTCGACATCGACTACCAAGCTGGCTGGGTAACCGTCCACGCTGGTCTGAAGTCCGAAGGTCTGATCCCGCTGGAACAGTTCCACAACGACGCTGGCGAACTGACCATCAACGTCGGTGACGAAGTTCACGTGGCGCTGGACGCAGTCGAAGATGGCTTTGGCGAAACCAAACTGTCCCGTGAAAAAGCCAAGCGCGCCGAGTGCTGGATTGTTCTGGAAGCAGCTTTCGCCGCTGAGGAAGTGGTCAAGGGCGTTATCAACGGTAAGGTTAAAGGCGGCTTCACTGTCGACGTTAACGGCATCCGTGCGTTCCTGCCTGGTTCCCTGGTTGATGTCCGCCCAGTGCGCGACACCACCCACCTGGAAGGTAAAGAGCTCGAATTCAAGGTCATCAAACTCGACCAGAAGCGCAACAACGTTGTCGTTTCCCGTCGCAGCGTCCTGGAAGCCGAGAACTCCGCCGAGCGCGAAGCTCTGCTGGAATCCCTGCAGGAAGGTCAGCAAGTCAAAGGTATCGTCAAGAACCTCACCGATTACGGCGCATTCGTCGATCTGGGTGGCGTCGATGGCCTGCTGCACATCACCGACATGGCCTGGAAGCGTATCAAGCACCCATCGGAAATCGTCAACGTTGGCGACGAGATCGATGTCAAGGTTCTGAAATACGATCGCGAGCGTAACCGCGTCTCCCTGGGCCTGAAGCAACTGGGCGAAGATCCATGGGTCGCTATCAAAGCCCGTTACCCAGAAAGCACTCGCGTAATGGCCCGTGTTACCAACCTGACCGACTACGGCTGCTTCGCTGAGCTGGAAGAAGGCGTTGAAGGCCTGGTACACGTTTCCGAAATGGACTGGACCAACAAGAACATCCACCCTTCGAAAGTCGTACAAGTCGGCGACGAAGTGGAAGTCATGGTTCTGGACATCGACGAAGAGCGTCGTCGTATCTCCCTGGGCATCAAGCAGTGCAAGTCGAACCCATGGGAAGACTTCTCTGGCCAGTTCAACAAGGGCGACAAGATCTCCGGCACCATCAAGTCGATCACCGATTTCGGTATCTTCATTGGTCTGGACGGCGGCATCGACGGTCTGGTTCACCTGTCCGACATTTCCTGGACCGAAGTGGGCGAAGAAGCCGTACGTCGCTTCAAGAAGGGCGACGAGCTTGACACCGTCATCCTGTCGGTAGATCCAGAGCGTGAGCGTATCTCCCTGGGTATCAAGCAACTGGAAGACGACCTGTTCTCCAACTACGTTGCTGTCAATGACAAAGGCGCTATCGTCAAAGGTATCGTTAAAGAAGTTGACGCCAAGGGCGCTATCATCACCCTGGCCGAAGACGTCGAAGCTACTCTGAAAGCTTCTGAAATCAGCCGTGACCGCGTTGAAGATGCGCGTAACGTTCTGAAAGAAGGCGAAGAAGTAGAAGCCAAGATCATCTCCGTAGACCGCAAGTCGCGCGTGATCCAGCTGTCGGTCAAGTCGAAAGACGTTGAAGACGAGAAAGAAGCAATCCAGAGCCTGCGCGACAAGCCAGCTGCTTCGGATATCGCTGCAGGCCCAACCACTCTGGGTGACCTGCTGCGTGCTCAAATGGAAAAACAGAACTAAGTTCTGATTTACCATTCAAAAAGGGGCGACTTCGGTCGCCCCTTTTTTTCGCAAATTTTTTACACCGTTAATGAGAAGCTCTTCCAGGTAAACTCATGATGGCTCACCAAGAATTTGTGTATTCGGTATAAGGCAGCAACATGAAGACTGCAGTTCCCATGCTCATCGGTTTGACGGCGTTCGCTGTGCTTTCAGGATGCAGCACTGCATCGGTCAAGGCTCATTCGGTGGGTAACGTCCGGGGCTTTGTCGTCAATTGCTCTGGCATGACGACGGATTGGGAGTCCTGTTACACCAAGGCGCAGAGTGTCTGCACCCATGGCTATAAAACAATGTCCAAGACCACGGACGTCAAGGAAGAAGAGGGCGACAGTTTTATGGGTTTCAGCCCGGGTCGTTATAGCCGCACGATGGTCATAGCCTGCAAAGTCCCAACCGATACTTAATAGTGTCCCGAATTCCAATGTGAGAGCGGGCTTGGCGAAGTCTTCGAAGGCTTCGCCGCTGTACGCGCAAGCCCGCACTCGACCGCCAGTCAGTGCCACCATTGACGGTCCCGCTCCTGTTGTCTTTGATGAACCTCGTGCTAGAGCGTTCCGGGGGCAGCAGGATGAAAACCACGGGCATCGTCAAATGGTTTCGCGCCGAGACCGGCTACGGCTTCATCCAGCAGGATGGCGGCGTGGACATCTTCGTGCATGTCCAGGCCATCCAGGGCGACGGCTACAAGACGCTCAGGGAAGGCCAGCGGGTCGCCTTCGAGATCGAAGCTGGGCCTAACGGTCCGCAAGCGTGCAAAGTGCAAGTGTTGGCAAGCTGAATGCATGCAAGGCAAGGTGCGGCGTCGATGTGACTGAATTCCGCCACCCAGACGCCTCGCTGCGTGCACGACCACCTTCCACTCGAGTAAAGCGGCCGCATTATGACCCCTTGTACTGACCCTGCCACCTGCGTGCGCTTGGCGCCCAATATCCTCGGCCGCGACTTCGTCGTGGGCGACGTGCACGGTCACTTTGAACTGCTCGAAGCGTTTATGCGTACAGTCGATTTCGATACCGACGCCGACCGTTTATTGGCAGTCGGCGACCTGGTCGACCGCGGTCCGGCGTCTCATCAGGTGCTGCAATGGCTCGAGCACGCGTGGTTTTATTCGGTACGCGGCAACCACGAACAAATGATCCTCGACCATGACCTGGGCACCGGCTCCGTGGAAAAACACCGCAACAACGGCGGTGCCTGGTACCACGATGCCGAGACCGAGCTGCGCCAGGCCATCGCCCTGCGCCTGCAGCAGCTGCCCTTCGCCCTTGATGTGGAAACCCCCCGAGGACGCTTCGGGGTCGTCCATGCCGAGCCGCCATTGCTGCCGGGCCAGCATCACTGGGAAGAAATCCTCATGAACCTGGCAGGCGAGCAGGGCGGCGACGTCCAGCAACTGACCCAGCGCCAGGTGCTCTACTCGCGCAACCGCATCAACAATCGCGACAAGACCCCGATCACCGGTGTCGATACTGTCTACGTCGGTCATACCAGCGTCCCATCCCCCACCCGTCTGGGCAACGTGGTGTATCTCGACACCGGTTGCTCGTGGCCAGACGGCCATCTCAGCGCGATCGAAGTCGCCACCGGCAAAGTGATCACCCTCGAATACGGCGCGGCCTGACGGGTGGTGCTCAGTTCAGGACGAACCAGCACACCGACAGACTGAATAAAGAGAGCAAGCTGCCATGCAGCAACATGGCCGGCCAACGCTGCTTGAAGGCCACCAGCGCGGTATCCTGATAGAACTGCCGAGCCCGATCATCCGATACGCCCAGCGCCCGAAACCTGCTCGCCTTCGCCAATGTCGCACTGCGTGTGAGATTGAACTGCGACGCTACCGCCGCCGCAAAACAGCCCAAAGCGATCAACCAGTACATTGCCTATTCCCAAGACCTCAGATCGGCATAATCCTACAAACTCCGCGCGGCCCGATCCTCCCCATTTGGTACCCCGGCAGATACACGTGGTGCGCTGATTGGCCAGGGGACGGTGTTGCCCCTGTAGCGAGGCGGCGTGCCTCGGAATGATATTTGAGGCCTTGCAAATGTCCCGGATGAAATTTTTTTGCGGCCAAGCCCTTCGCTTCAGGTCGTTGATAAACCCACCAAAACCGTGCACTGCGCAGCCCTGCCATAGTGCATCCGCCATAAAATGCCCCCCTACCTGCCATATTCCTGCAAAAAAACTCTGGGCCACTAAAACTTTTCCACAGAAGTCAAGACTCAGGCTGTTCAAATCCGCCGGGTCATGCTAAAACCTTCACAGCGGTTATCTAGCTGCTTGATACAGAAGGGAAAAATATGACGAAGTCGGAACTGATCGAACGTATTGTCACCCATCAAGGTCTACTCTCATCCAAGGATGTGGAGCTGGCCATCAAGACCATGCTTGAACAGATGTCCCAGTGCCTGGCCACCGGTGACCGGATCGAGATTCGCGGCTTCGGCAGCTTCTCGCTGCACTACCGCGCGCCGCGAGTGGGGCGTAACCCCAAGACTGGCCAATCGGTCAGCCTCGATGGCAAATTCGTTCCGCATTTCAAGCCGGGCAAGGAGCTCCGCGATCGCGTCAACGAGGATGAAGAGCTCGCATAAGCGCTGCCTCTTCAGGCTTCAATACTGAGGAGAGCAATATGCGCAATGTAAGAAAACTACTGCTGGTACTGATCGTGCTGGCCGTCGTCGCAGTGACCCTTCTATTCGTGCTGGAGAACCAGCAGGCGGTAGCTTTGGCCTTCCTTGGCTGGGCTGGTCCGCAGTTGCCGGTGTCGGTACTCGTCATATTGGCGTTCCTTCTGGGCCTGATCATCGGCCCGCTGCTCGGTACTTATGTGGCCCATCGCAGCAAGCGTAAATTTCGGCGTGAGCTCAAACGCCAGCGTAATGTGTCCACCCCCACCGCATAAAGCCGGCCACCCTGTAGCAAGGCGGCTTGCCCCCGAAATATCGTTCTGCGCTCCAGATCTATTGGGGCTGCCCCTAATTAGGGGCGAGCCCCCGCTACAGTGAAAAAAATCCCCCCTCGACAACGCACCGATTATCATTTTCGCGGTCACATCCCCGGCGCCTGATGAAATCACGATCGTCACCCCGATCCGCTACGCTCCCCGGAGCCAGCAACCAGCGCTACCCATCAAGGGATGCCCACACCAGCACTTTCGGCCACCAGAGCGAGTGAACGCCATGAATTCTCCTATCCAGACCCGTTGCTTCAAGGCCTACGACATCCGCGGCCAGGTCCCGGCCGATCTTAACGACGACATCGCCTACCGCATTGGTCGTGCACTGGTCTCAGAGCTGCACGGCAAATCCTACGTCGTCGGCCGCGACATGCGCCTAGAAAGCCCAGGCCTCGCCGCTGCCCTCATCAAGGGCCTTACCGAAGCCGGCGCCGACGTCTTGGACCTAGGCCTGTGCGGCACCGAAGAAGTCTACTTCGGCACCAGCCATCTCAAGGCCGACGGCGGCATCATGATCACCGCCAGCCATAATCCCAAAGGCTACAACGGCATGAAACTGGTGCGCGAGCACTCCAAGCCGATAAGCGGCGACACCGGCCTGGAAGCCATCCGCGTTCGCGTTGAAGCCGGCGACTTCGCCGATAAGGCTGCCGCGCCCGGCAAGGTTATCGAAGCCTTCGACAAGACTGCCTACATCGAGCACCTGCTCACCTACATCGACGTCAAATCCCTCAAGCCGCTCAAAGTCCTGGCCGACCCCGGTAACGGCGCCGTCGGCCCGACCCTCGAGTTACTGCGCAAAAAATTGCCACTGGAACTGATCGTCATCAATGGCGAACCCGACGGCAACTTCCCCAACGGTGTCCCCAACCCGCTGCTGCCAGAAAACCGTGAACTGACCCGCAACGCCCTCCTCGAGAACGGCGCCGACTTGGGTATCGCATGGGATGGTGACTTCGACCGCTGCTTTTTCTTCGACGGCAAAGGCCGCTTCATCGAAGGCTACTACCTGGTCGGCCTGCTGGCCGAGATGCTGCTCAAGAAGCACCCCGGCAGCAAGATCATCCACGACCCACGCCTGACCTGGAACACCATCGAACAGGTCGAAGCGGCCGGCGGTGTGGCCATTCAGAGCAAGACCGGCCACGCCTTCATCAAAGAGCGCATGCGCCTGGAAGACGCCGTGTATGGCGGTGAGATGAGCGCGCATCACTACTTCCGCGATTTCGCCTACTGCGACAGTGGCAACATCCCGTGGTTGCTGGTGACGGAGTTGATGAGCGTTACTGGGAAATCCCTGGCACAGCTGGTGGATGAGCGGATCGAGGCGTTCCCGTGCAGTGGGGAGATCAACTACAAGGTGGAGGATGTTAAAGGATCGATCGAGAAGATTCTGGCGCATTACACGGCTCAGCAGCCGCATGTGGATCGCACGGATGGTATCAGTGTGGAATTCGGGGAGTGGCGGTTCAGCTTGCGAGGGTCGAATACGGAGCCGTTGCTGCGACTGAATGTGGAGAGTCGTGGGGATGAGGCGCTGGTGGCTGCGAAGGTGAAGGAGATCGAGGGGTTGATTGGTGGGGAGGCGGCGAGTCACTGAAATTGATAATTTGAAAAAGTTTGTAACGAAAATTCAGACCTTGTCATATAGCATCGAAATTCGTAATTCAGCGCGGTAGGAGCGGGTTTTTGACGGCTTTTACCGCGTTCCTTGGCAGATATCCTCCCATTGCTCAGTTCGCATTTCTGAGCATCCACCTAGGTCTTCCCCTGCCGATAGATTCGGGGGCGATTCTCGGCGAGCTTGGTGTATGCTCGTTCGCCTGATAGTCATTAAGTGCTGACAGCTGATGACGTTTTATCCAATTCTTGAAGAATCGCTGCGCAGTATGAAGATCCTGATTTTTGGCAAAAATGGCCAAGTCGGCTGGGAGCTCGAACGCTCTTTGGCCCCGCTAGGTGAAGTGATCGCTCTTGATCGCCATAACACCGACCATTGCGGTGATCTTGCTGATCTGGATGGCATCCGCACCACGATCAGCATCCTACGCCCGCAGGTGATCGTCAATGCCGCGGCCTACACGGCTGTCGATAAGGCAGAGACTGATCGAGACAGCGCCATGCTCATCAATGCCTACGCCCCCCAAGTCATCGCCGAAGAGGCCACAAAGCTTGGTGCTTTGGTCGTGCACTATTCGACCGATTACGTCTTTGACGGTAGTGGTGATTTGCCTTGGCGTGAGGATGCTCAAACGGCGCCGTGCAATTTCTATGGTGTCACCAAACTTGAAGGTGAGCGTGCAATCATCGCTGCGGGCTGTAGTCATCTAATTTTCCGGACGAGCTGGGTGTACAGTGCGCGCGGAAGCAACTTTGCCAAAGCAATGCTTGGGCTGGCAAAGGCTCGCGAAAATTTGAGTATTATCGAGGATCAGATTGGGGCGCCCACTGGGGCGGAGCTTCTCGCGGATGTCTCAGCTCATGCCATCGCAAGGGTCTTGACCAATTTCTCCCTTGGAGGGGTGTATCATCTCAGCGCGGCAGGAGAGACCTCGTGGTACCTGTACGCCCGCTTTGTAATTGATTGCGCGCGGCAGCACGGAGTAGATTTAGCGGTTAAGGATGTCCAGGGTATACCATCTATGGATTACCCGACTGCAGCCGTCAGACCGCTTAACTCGAGATTGGATACGGGTAAGCTTCAGAAAGCTTTTGCCCTCCATATTCCACAATGGGAGGAAGGCGTATCTAGAATGCTGGCCGAGATTTTGATTCAGTAACAAGGTTTGGCGATGGGAGCATCGGGTGATCGACGCGGCCCCAGTTATTTGCTCCGTTATCCTCGCTGGCCGATTTGCGACATGAACGCACAGTATGAGTCTTGGGGCTGTGGCAATTTTTTGACAAAGGCTAACGGACGGACGGATTTGATTTTGGGCGTGTGCAACGACATGGCGCCTACGCAATTCCAGTTTGCAATTATTCAGTTTTAAGGATTCATGTATATGGATGTGATCCCTGTAATTTTGTCTGGCGGTGTGGGAAGCCGTCTGTGGCCCGTTTCGCGTGAGGCACATCCCAAGCCGTTCATGACCCTGCCTGACGGTCAGAATCTGATTCAGAAGACGTTCTTGCGCGCGGCAAAGCTGCGTCATGTCAAAGAAGTCTTGACCGTTACCAACCGCGAACATCTTTTCAAGACTGAAGATCAATATCGGGCGGTCAATACGTTCAAACACGCCCAAGGCTACATCCTGGAGCCATTTGGCCGAAATACTACGGCGGCGGTTGCGCTGGCTGCGCTCCAGCTCAAGGACAAGTTCGGGCCGCAAGCCCATATGCTGGTCTTGTCCGCAGACCACCTTATTCGGAACGAGACAGCATTTGCAGAGGCGGTTGATCATGCCGTGTATCTTTCCAGCCAAGGTTGGTTGGTGACCTTCGGAATCAAGCCTGACTACCCGGAGACCGGATTCGGCTACATCGAAGCTAGCATGAGCGGCCGTCTAGACGGCGGGTTGAAGGTGCTTCGATATGTCGAAAAGCCCGACGCTGAGATGGCCCAATCCTATGTCGCAGCCGGGAATTATTTCTGGAGCTCGGGAATGTTCTGCTTTCAAGTTGCCACCATTCTCGAAGAGCTCCAAGCCCATGCCCCGGACATCTTGGCAGCGGTAACCGCATCTGTTGCTAAGTCTCGCATGGCTTCGGCCACCGACTACAGCTGCCTTACCGTGGATCCGGTCAGCTTCGCTGACGTCCCGGACATTTCCGTTGATTACGCGGTCATGGAGCGCTCGCAAAAGGTAGCAGTTGTCCCCTGTGACATTGGTTGGAGCGACATCGGCTCTTGGAGTGCTGTCAGTCACCTTACCGAGGAAGATCCAAACGGTAACCGTTTCGAAGGTGAGGTGATTTCTCACAATGCTCGCAACAACTACGTCAACAGCGAGAACCGGCTGACCGCCTTGGTGGGCGTCGAGGATCTATTGGTAGTCGATACTGACGACGCAATCCTGATCGCTCATAAGGATCACGCACAGGATGTGAAGCATATCGTCGCGCAGCTCAAGAGCTCCGGCCATACACTGCACCAGATCCACAGAACAGTGCACCGTCCATGGGGTACTTATACCACTCTGGAGAATGGTGACCGATTCAAGATCAAGCGCATTGTCGTCAAGCCGGGTGCGTCTCTCTCCTTGCAGATGCATTACCATCGCAGCGAGCATTGGATCGTTGTCAGTGGAATGGCAGTGGTCGTAAACGATCAAGATGAGCTGATGTTGAACTCCAACGAATCGACATTTATCCGAGCGGGGCATAAGCACCGGCTGCGTAATCCTGGCGTGATTGACCTGGTGCTGATAGAGGTACAAAGCGGCGATTATCTGGGGGAAGACGATATCGTAAGGTTCGAGGACAACTACGGCAGGGTGGATGCAGCCAAGTGAGCGCGGGGGATACGGCCCGGATCTAATTCGGGCCAGGCTGCTTAGATCAATCTCTGTATAGCTTGCGGTAGACTCCCATATAGGCTTCTACCATTTTTTCGCCCGTAAACAATTTATTGAAGCGGGCAAAAGACTTGGCGCCCATCACCGAGGCTGCGTCAGGGTTCTCCCATAGGTACCTTAACGCCTCTCTGAGCGCCATAGGATCCTCTGGTGGAACGACTAATCCCGTCTCGTTTGCAATGTTGATAAAGGTAGTACCGGTTCCGATCTCGCAGGAAATCAACGGTTTGCCGTACATGGCGCCCTCTATCAGCGTGATCCCGAACGCTTCGGAGCGCAGGTGAGACGGGAATACTACTGCTGTAGAGAGCTGTAGTAGCGCCACCTTATCGTTGTCCGACACCCGCCCTAGGAAGTGGACATGTTTAAGCTGCAAGCGCTGAGCTTGTGCCTTTAGCTCCTGCTCCTTGGGACCACTGCCCACGATAACCAGCGGGTAGCCGGTATGCTCCAGCGCATCGAGAAGGGTGTGCAGGCCCTTATAGTATCTGAGCACGCCAATGAAGAGGAAGAACGGCCCACCTACGGCCCTTTCCCATTTCGCAAGCAATGCTGGTGAGGCTACTGGATAAGTAGCTCTATCCACACCGATCGGGATGATGCTGGTTTTATCCTTGAACTGGATCAGTACTTCGCTGGACGCCAGGTAATTGGGTGAAGACGTAATGATATGGTTCGCGCTTTGCAGGAATTTATTCTGGAGCGGGCGATACAGCTTCAGCAGATTTTTCTGATTGACGATGTCCGAATGGTAGGAGACGACGGACGGTTTATTATGGCGGCTGGCGAAATGAATCATATCCATGAAAGGCCATGGGAAGTGAAAATTAACGATATCACTATCGGCAGCTAAGTCCTTGAATTTTGAAAATGCCTGGAAAGAAAACCCGGTAGACGCGATATTGAAGTTTTCCTGGACTCGATGGACCTTGTACGTGCCCATATCCACTATTTCTGGTATTGGATCGGGCGACAAGACTAGCACGTGGCTCTCGACACCATAATTTCGCGACGCATGACATACTTGATGGATGACCTGTTCTACGCCACCCATGGTATCTGGTAGCGCCGTTTTGAAAAAATGGAGAACACGCATTCCTGGTGCCTACTAAGGGAAAATGGATTTAAACCACACCGCGTAAGGTTGAAATAGCCACCATTTTAGCGGGACGCTGCCATTATACTTACGTACTACGGCCATTGCCTCTGAGTAGTGCCTTCTGCGTAGGGTTTTGGTCTTCGTCGCTTCGTGCTCGCGGTTGACGGCCACAAATTCATCGATGTGCACAAGCGGGCCAGCCGATTTGTATAACCGCCACCAAAGATCATAGTCCATCGCCATGTGAAGCGATCCATCGACGCCACCTATAGCTTGCCAAGCCGAGCGTCGAATCAACGATGCGGGTTGCGAAATGATGCAGCGAACAGATAAACGTCTTTCACTGAACGCCTCCACCCAGACAGACCTACGCTGACCACTTTTTTCTATGATGTTCCAGCACTTGCCGTACACAGCAGGGGCTTCCGATGCTTTCTCGATGGCCTCCAGCAGGGTTTTCAGGCCATTAGGCTCGAACCAATCGTCGCTGTTCAGCCAGCATACATAGGGTGCCGTTCCGTTGGCGATGCCTTCATTAATGGCAGCAGCCTGGCCGTCATCCCGATGACTACGCCATGCCGCGAGCCTGTGAGCCCATTTTTCGATGACTTGAACCGAATTATCTGTCGATCCACCATCCAGCACAAAGACTTCAACAGGGACGTCCTGCGCAAAAATTGAGGTCAGAGCTGCATCCAGGAAGCGCCCTTGATTATAGGAAGGCACCGCGATAGTTACTAAGGGTTGGTTCATGAATGGCGATCCAAACGGCTGAGAAAGTCTTGATAGGTAAGAACGATCCCATCCCGCAATTGAGTTTTTGCTAACCAGCCAAGGCTTTTCAAGCGATCGATGTTCAGCAGTTTTCTAGGAGTGCCGTCTGGCTGATTTTGCTCATAAACGATTTTGCCATCATAACCCACTACGTCCATGACGAGTTCGGCCAGTTCGCGGATCGGCAAGTCGTCGCCCATTCCTACGTTGTAAAGCCCGTGATCTATATCGGAATCCATCAGATGAACACAGGCGTCGGCCATATCTTCGACATACAGGAACTCGCGTCGTGGATTACCGGATCCCCACACGATCAATTCGGGCGTTCCACCCACTTTTGCCTCATGTGCCTTGCGGATCAGCGCTGGCAAAACGTGGCAATTTTCAAGATCATAACTATCGTTAGGCCCATAGAGATTGGACGGCATGACAGATATAAACTGGGCGCCATATTGACGGTAATAGCTCTCGCAGAGCTTGACCCCCAGAATCTTGGCCACTGCATAAGGCTCATTCGTCTGCTCAAGGGGGCCGCTCAGCAGATAATCTTCACGGATCGGCTGCGCGCAATCGCGCGGGTAGATACAGCTTGAACCCAAAAACAACAGACGCTGAACTCCATGCTTCCACGCGCTGTGGATTACATTTGCTTCGATCATCAAATTCTCGTAGATGAACTCAGCTCTGAAATTGTTATTAGCCTTGATACCTCCAACCTTACCTGCGGCAAGGTAGACGACCTCAGGCGTTTCGGCTGCGAAAAACTCATCCACAGCGGCTTGGTTCGTTAGATCCAGCTCCGCGCGCGTACGAGTAATGAAGTTGGTGAACCCGGCGGCGGCAAGCCGCCGCTGGATCGCGGAGCCCGCCATTCCGGCGTGGCCAGCGATATAGATTTTGGTGCTCTTATCCACCTAGATATTACTCGTGGTAATCGTATACGGAGTAGCCATGCTTTTTGACCAGCTCGTCACGGCCCGCTGACTTCAAATCTTCGGTCATCATCTCAGTGACGAGTTCCTCGAAGGTGATCTTGGGCGTCCATCCCAGCTTCTCTCGCGCTTTGGTCGGATCACCAAGCAATGTCTCCACCTCGGTAGGACGGAAGTAGCGAGGGTCGACGGCAACTACGCATTTGCCGCTGGCATCGTAGCCCTTTTCCTCAACACCTTCGCCTTTCCAGGTAATGACGATGCCAGCGTGGGAGGCGGCTGCGTTGACGAAGTCACGAACGCTGTATTGCTTCCCGGTAGCAATGACGAAGTCATCCGGTTTTTCTTGTTGCAGCATCAGCCACTGCATTTCCACGTAATCCTTGGCATGGCCCCAGTCGCGCAGCGCGTCAAGGTTACCGAGATAGAGACAGTCCTGCAGACCAAGCTTGATCCGGGCAATGGCGCGAGTGATTTTGCGAGTCACAAAGGTCTCGCCGCGAACGGGACTCTCATGATTGAAGAGAATGCCATTACAGGCATAGATGCCATAGGCTTCACGGTAGTTGACGGTGATCCAATAGGCGTAGAGCTTGGCGACAGCGTAGGGCGAACGAGGATAGAAGGGTGTGGTCTCCTTCTGAGGGGTTTCTTGGACCAGGCCATACAGCTCAGAAGTTGAAGCCTGGTAGAAGCGAGTCTTCTTCTCCAGTCCCAGAATCCGTATTGCCTCCAAGACCCTCAGCGCGCCCAAGGCGTCCGAGTTAGCAGTGTACTCTGGCTCCTCGAACGATACGGCAACGTGCGACTGCGCAGCGAGGTTGTAAATCTCATCGGGCTGAATCTGTTGGATGACACGGATCAGCCCAGTGGAATCAGTCATATCGCCATAATGCAGTACCAATCGGCGGTCGGATTCGTGCGGATCCTGATACAGGTGGTCGATACGATCGGTATTGAAAGATGAAGCTCGGCGCTTGATACCGTGTACCTCGTATCCTTTGTCGAGAAGCAGCTCGGCCAAATAGGATCCGTCTTGTCCAGTAACTCCAGTGATTAGGGCAACTTTTTTCATATGCTTCTCTTGACTTCGTCGTTCAACAGTTTGGTTTTCACATGAGTGGATTTGAAAACAATACACCCCAATGTGCCATCAGTTTTTTCACCGCATCCTCGCGGCATTGCCTGTCTCTATACTGCCTCAACCGCCTCTATTTCTCAATGCGCAGAGGCCGCTACAAGCGCGCGGAAATTCATCCTGCACCTGAGCGTGTCATGGTTCCGATTTCTTTCATGGCAAAACCTTGCAGCTCACGGTCGGAAACCAGGAGCTGGCGTCCTGAACTAGCTCGAACTTCAATGAGTTTCCGGATGTTTCGATAGCCTTCGCAAGGTCCGGGAAAGTATTGAGACTGAATGTCATTGTCCCCGCTTCGCCACTTCTGATCAGCATCGGTGCAGATATTCTTGCCCCGTTGTCCCAGAGGACAGCCTCTCCGCTCTCGTTGACCACATGTACTCCGATGTTCAATGGGAACGACCCTTGTGCCAAACTCAAATTGAACGGGCCACTGTTGGCGAGATTCAACTGGATGACACTCTGACCAACATCGGATTTTTTGCACGTTAGTGTGGCTTGCAGGGTATCGATCGGTACTATCGCTCGGTCGCCATTGCCTTTCGTCAGCGTTTCGCTGTCTATAAATAAGTCAGGCTGATTCGCATTGGTAGCTGTCACTGGGTAACTATGGATTTCGGTAATATAAGCTAGGAATTTCTTTCTATTTATCAAGCTCGGTAGGACAACGTCCTCCAGGTCGATCGGCTTATCGATTGTTATACTCGCCAGCGATCTATAGTCCGGCTGATATTTAATATGCAGAGAGCTCGGCTTCAATAGCGCGTAGGAGAGGCGGGCCGCTGGATCATAATTCACAGTCATTCCATGACTGGAGAGGTATTGTGCTAACGGATCGTACTCCTTGTCTTTGACTACCGTCCGATCAATTACGATGGCTTTGAAATCGAGCGCAGTTAATTCTGCTATCTGTTCGTCAAATGGCAATTGAGAGATGCGATAGTTCCAATCGTCGCCTGGGCTATTTTTTGCTCCACCATTACTCCAGTGTAAATCTTTTGAGAAGATATAAAGTCGAACCTGAGAAAATGATCCCCATCCATAATACTTGCTATTTCTGAGATAATTCGAGTATGGGTATTGGTATATCATCGAACCTCTGGGGACCGCCATCTCCAAGCTTTGCACAAAGCTGGCTTCACTATTGTAAGTTGGTAGGGCTTCGGGTGGCTTGTACGCGGAGGTGCTAGGTATCTGATCATATAGTCCAAAGCCCGTTAGACCAATAATCAACGCCGTGATAACTATTTTCTTGCCGCGGGAGACGATATTCAATAGCAGCGAGGCTAGATGTGATCCAAGCAATAGTAGCGCTAGCTCAAGGAAAATTGCGAAACGATCGTATGCTCGAATTGTCGGAAAAAAAAGAGCGATAATTGTACCTAGCCCCCCTGCTATACAAGTGAGGAAGACAAATACAATAGTAGCCAGTAACGCATCGGTCAATGAGATCGATTCAGCGCCGAGGGCGTTTTGAGGGCACCATAATGCTATACGCCTGCGGAGATTCGGGATGATGATGATCAAAATTGCGAATAATAATAGCGCGCTACCTATAGTACCAAGTGGCACTGTTTGTGCTGCTGGGAACCGACGAGCATCCGAGTTGGTTTTATAGATAAATTTTCCCGCAGCGGCTAGAGCGTCAATATGATGCTGGGGAATCGGACTAGTCAAGAGTTTGAGGCTTGTGCTATAGACTTCCGCCTCAAATGGTTGCTTGGTAAGCACTGGATCGAGCACGCCATTGAGATAAAACTCGCTATGATGCGAGCGCTTGTAGAGGTAAAGTGGAGCTTGGATGGCTAATGAAGAGGCGGCGAGAGTAACAATAAGTGTGACCGCTGGAATTAGAAGTCTCGGAGTGCGCCAATCACCTCCAGCGAACCGGATCGCAGCAGCAAATCCAAGCAATAGCAGGGTAAAAAAAGCATAATATCCATCACTTATCCCAATTATTACTGCCAAGCACATGCTTATAATAAGAAGGCCAGGCTGGCTAAAGGTTTTACCGCTAGAGCTGGTCGATAGATGGGGCTGGGGCAGATTGGAGAATTTTCCTTGCAGTACCCATATTGTGATAAGCAGGCCTAGTGGAACCGTGAAGTAATTAGGTAGAAAAGAGTATATTAGAAAATAAAATCTGTATGTGCAAAAGGCGAAAAGCAAACTCGCACATATTGCCGGTAACTTAAGTATGCCCATCTGGCGAGCACATAGATAGGTGACTGTACAGATTAGCGGAAAGTTAAGCAGGTAGTAAGTTTGTTGTAGTGCTATGGCGCTGTGAAAAAAAGGGCTCATCGCGAGCATTATTACGGAATGCAGTGCGCTAGTTTGCGCGGCAGAGTTATGGTGCCAACTGGCTATCTCCGGAGCGCCCAAGTATGGATTCCAAAGCACCCACCCTGTATCTTTTAAAACCTTCGTTAAAGTCAGTTGCCATATGTCGTCACCATTACCATAGTAGAAGGGGGCGCTTAGACTGAAATTGTTAAGCCCCAGTGCATAGTAAGATATGGTCAGTGGGATAATGAGTAATAATGCTGCCACTGCTAGATTCTGTGTGCGCCGACCGAGTACCATGTTCAATTGTTCTCTTGCGTGCAGTGTTTAGTGGGGAGGATTCGGAACACAAAAATTCGGCAGCCTATGAACATAAGCACAGTGTAGGTAACGACACCTCCTAATTGTGCGGTATAATTATTATTGTCGAATATATGTATAAGTAATCCAACAGCTAAGAAATTTGCCCCGTAGCACACCGCCGCGCATATAATATATCTGGGTAGGGAGCTTGAGTGTGAGGTGGTGTTTTGAAATGTCCATAGTTTGTTTAGGGTGTAGCTGACGATCATGCCTATAGCATATCCTAAAGCGTTAGCGGCTAGAGGTGAGATGTCTGCCCAGTACATGAGTCCATAGATCGCCACCAAGCCAATCATGGTATTTATGCACCCAACTGACAGGAATTTAAATACTTGTATATATGTGTGGCTCATACTGCTTTCAATGCCGCCAGCCTGTATTGAGCCCCCAAGGGTAACCAGGTGAGGCTTTTCTCAAGCGGCCTGAGCTTCCTTAGCGCGGACGGGAAGAACAGCTTATATTCCACGGTGCATTTATCCCACATGGCGCCTAACAACCTATCGGACATTGTAGTCGCAGTTATGAGCTTAGCGTTGACATCCAGCGGGCAGGTATTGACGGCGCGGACGGTCAGCGGATTGTACGGGTTGTGTTCAAAGATAATCAGCAATCCGCCGGGCCGGGTGATTCGGCGGAGTTCCTCAAGCCAATGCTTATGCTCATCGTGAGGGATGTGATGAAATACACAGGCGGTGAAGACGATGTCTTGGCTATCACTAGGGAGTGGAATACTATCGGAGATATAGACATAGTCCTCGCCCCCCGGAAACCGGGTTTTAGCTATCTCGATACTTCTTTCTGACACATCCCCACAAGTAATTAAGCTATTCGGAAAATGTTTTCGGAAATGAGGAAGGGAGTTGCCAATGCCGCTGCCGAAGTCAAATATATTGGCGCTCGGAAGCTGTTTCTGACTGACCAGATGGGCCACGTCCGCAATTTTGTATTCTGAGAAAAATTCTGGGTCTTCACCGGTGATTGCGATATTCGACTTGTGCTGATCATGGTATTCATCCGCCAGTAGGTCAAACTCAGCCTTTAATTTGGTCTGATTTTCTTCGTTGGGCAAATTATTCATTGGCCGCGGTCTCGACGTGCTGAGAGGATGAGGCTGTCGCAGGAGAGGTATAAACCTCTTGAATTATAAATAATGGGCGGCCCTTTGCCTCCATATATAATCTCCCCATGTATTCGCCCATCACGCCAGCGACAAATAGTTGAATACTACCCAAGGCCAGCATGATAACTGCGAGGGAGGTCCATCCATCTACACTGTTACCAGTAAAGTAATGAATCAATACGTACAGCAATAATCCCAACGTCGCCACACCAAAGCCGATACCAAAATAAGAAGCCATCCGCAAAGGCCGTACTGAAAATCCGGTAATTGCGTCAATAGCGAACTTTATCATCTTCGACAGCGGATATTTGGTCTCTCCAGCAAACCTGGCTGCGCGTTCGTACGGTAGTGCTTCTTGACGGAGGCCGATCCAGCTGACCATGCCGCGGATAAAACGATGATGCTCGGGCATGCTGTTCAGCAGCTCGACGGCCCGTCGACTCATCAAGCGGAAATCCCCTGTGTCGGTGGGGATGTCGATATCGACCAGACGATCCAGCAGTCGGTAGAAAAAATGGGCTGATGCCTTCTTGAAGGCGGTTTCGCCCTCGCGCTTTATGCGCTGACCGAAAACCACTTCGCAGCCTTGGTCCATTTTCTCCATCATTTTCGGAAGTAATTCTGGCGGATCCTGCAGATCAGCGTCCAGGACGAACACTCGCTCGCCGCGGCACATCTGCAGGCCGGCAGATAATGCCAGTTGATGACCATGGTTGCGAGAGAGATTAATCGCCACAATGTTAGGATCCAGCGTGCTCAGCTCGCACATCTGCTGCCAAGTGCTGTCCTTGGATCCATCATTGATTAGCACAAGCTCGTAATCGAAGCCCATCGTTTCCCGGCATACGGCGGTGACACGCTGGTGTAGTTCTTTCAGCCCTTCCTCTTCGTTGTAACAAGGCACTACAACCGATAATCTTATTGCTGTCATGTCAGCCCTCCATAGTTCAAAGCTAGATTGTCCTGATATATGCTCTCGACATTACTGATGCAACTTGTAGTAATTCAGGGCATGACCGATAATGTCGTCCAGACTGCTGAATTGCGGTGTCCATCTCAAGGTCCCTCTTGCCTCTTGAGAGTCGGCAACTAAGACCGCAGGATCTCCAGTTCGACGGCTGCTGATGTTATGAGGAACTAGGTGACCGCTCAGTCTACCAACGCTATCTATAATTTCCTTGACGCTATAACCTGCACCGTTGCCCAAATTTAGCTTTAGCGACGAGCCTCCATCGCGTAGATGCTCCAACGCACGTAGATGGGCTGCGGCGATATCACATACATGGATATAGTCGCGTACGCATGTCCCGTCTTGAGTCGGATAGTCTGCGCCGTATACGGTGAGTGCTACGTTCGCGCCGAGCGCTGCCTGAATCGCAAGAGGGATCAGGTGCGTCTCTGGACAGTGACGCTCGCCCAAGGTACCGTCCGGGTGTGCTCCTGCCGCATTAAAATATCGCAAACATACGCTGCGCAGGCCGTAGGCTTGCTCATAGTCCGCGAGCAGCTCCTCAACAATTAGTTTTGACTTGCCATATGGATTGATGGGGTTTTTAGGGTGAGATTCATTAACGCTCGACGTCTCGGGATCCCCGAAAATCGCAGCAGTAGACGAAAATATGAACTGCCGGACGTTATTTCTCGCCATGCTATTTAGCAAAGTTATTGTCTTGCCGATATTGTTATCGAAGTACTTGGCCGGATGCTTCACCGACTCACCTACCTGGATAAAGGACGCAAAATGCATGACAGCGTCAATCTGATACTCGGCAAATACGCGATCTAGCAGGGCGCTATCACCCATATCACCTATGAGTAGCTCCGCGCCGTCTACTGCATCCGAGTGTCCAGCGCTCATGTCATCAAGCACAAGGGCAGGGACTCCACTCTCACAGAGCATCCGAACCATGTGGCTGCCGATGTACCCCGCGCCTCCTACGACTAATACCTTGGCTTGCACTCAAATTCTCCCGTCTGCGCTTCCGTTGCTTACGTTTGCTTAGACTGCTTCCCAGGTCTCGTCCGGCGTCAGCCAGAATTCTGGCACCATGGCGGAAAAGACCGGATGTTCTACGAAGGCCTGTTCGGGGCGCATCTCGTGGAGTCTGCCTTGGGCAACATCATTGCGAACGAAAAAAGCGTTAAAACAGCAGCTGCCTACGGTACATAAAGTATAACCGCGAGCGTTCAAGAGCTTGACCCAAGCAGTTAGGCTCGCAGCGCCGGACTGCTGCCATTTGGCGCTGAAATCTTCCCGATTGCGCTGAACGACGCTATGGATGTCGCGAAAGCGCTTCTCGAACTCTACCACTATCACCCGCGGATTCATGGCGGTCATACGTTCCATGACGGCATAGTCGCCACCGTCAATATCAATGATGAGTAAGTCCGGTTCGTTGCCCATATTAGTAGCTTTGAGCAACCCATCGATATTGTCAGGCGTGACTGCCTGCTCAACTATCAAGGGCGAGTAATACTCGGCCTTACCATCGGTTACCCAATGATAATGCCGTGTAGTCGCCGCTCGCGCGAAGAAGTAACGCATCCTGCTGCATTCGACCGCGTCCATCTCAAATATTGCGCCGTGCCATCCATGGTTAATCATGAGGTTAGTCGACAGATTTTCGGGGATGCCGATGAGGGAGTCACTGCAGTTGCTCCCAATTTCCATCACGTAGCGATTGGTGTACCCGATATGGGCAAAGAGTCGCAGCAGAACACCGTCTTCATCGTTTTGCGAGAACGCTCGGAACCCAGAAACGCAGAAGTCACCATGCCCCAGAACAGTTTCCCGGCGCGCGTCCCACATCTGGATCATCATCTTTTGCTGTAGCGCACCACCGTTCTCGATAAAATTGCGCTGTAGCATAGGGTTCAGTTGTACCAAATCCTTAGCGCTCAGGGACTTGGCCCCTAAGATCTGCTCAAAATGGAGCTGCCGCTCGGCTAAGTCTCTGACTACTGCCAGGGTCTCGGTCAATTGTTGAGATAGGGCATCGAGGTCAGGCATTTTGTCTCTTTTCCAATAGATCGACTGATACGACAGGGTACATATTGAATATACCTCCGAAGAACGCAGCATCGGGTGATTCGGTTACCTGAAGCTGTTCTACATCGTGCATCAGCAGGCTGTACTCTTCAAATTCGCTCCGGGCGAAGCCCTTGTTGGCCACACCTACTGAAAAGGAATACTGCCCAGCCTTCAAATTGATGTTGAACCGAAAGCTTACCTGGACCTGCGCGCCCATCAACTGCGGTTGGTCTTCCATGCCAAGAGCAAAGGTGCTCGTCTCGAAGATAGACCTGCCAAGCCGATCACGGACGATCAGACCATATGCAGGCCGCTCGAAATTCTTGTTCAGGCGTATCCGGAATCGCACGGTAAGCGACGTTTCGCTTTCTAGATGGGTGACTGGAGTGTGACTTGAGTCTAGAAGGCAGAAATCTATGAGTTCCGCGTCACCGTTCGTAGTAGTAGTGGTAGCCTTGGTCCAGGCCTTGGGGTGTTCATCAGCGGTCAAGATTGTCGGCGTCAGCGCGGTGGCTTGATCGATGGATATTTCATTCGTGCTCATATCGGTTTTTTTGGCGACCAATCCCTGATAGAGATCGATGACGTCCCTTGGCGCACCGAAGCTGATCGTTTTGCCGTGGCTCAACAACAGCGCCTTGTTGCAGATGTGCTTTACAGTATTGGCATCGTGAGAGACGAATAGCAGCGTTCCTCCCCGCTCACGAAAGCTTTCAAGCCGCTGGAAGCACTTTTGCTGAAAATATGCATCGCCCACGGCCAACGCTTCATCGATAATGAGTATGTCGGGCTCGAATGCCGTGGATACCGCAAACGCTACTCGCATCTGCATACCGCTGGAATACGAAGAAAGCGCTTGATCAAAATGCTCGCCAATGTCGGCAAACACCTCGATATCCGGAATCTTGTCTTCCACCTGCTGGCGGCTGAAACCAAGCAGCGCTCCGTTCATGTAGACGTTCTCGCGCCCGCTAAACTCGGGATTGAATCCAGATCCCAGCTCGAGTAACGCCGCCACTCGGCCGTTGACTGTCACCGTACCTTGTGTCGGCGTCAGAGTACCGGTAATTATCTGCAGCAGAGTACTTTTGCCACTGCCGTTCAAACCCACGATACCGCAGGATTCGCCTTTGCGGACCTCTAGGAAGATCTCCCGCAGAGCCCAAAATTCCTTGAAATAGTCGTGGTGAGGCATTCCTAGCTTTCGATAAATCTTCGGCAGGATGAATTGCTTAAGCTGATCTCGCGGGTGACTGAATATTTCAAATCGCTTCGATACACCCTCTACGCGAATGGCCAATTCTTCAGAGGACATTGGCGAACCCCTTCCTGGTTTTCTGAAACCAGCAATACCCTACCCACGCGAAACTAATGGCAATGCAAGAGTAAACCAGCAGTCCTCTTAGGTCTGGAAGTGAGCCATAGATCAGAATACCGCGAGCCTGCTCGATGATAAAGGTCAGCGGATTGAGCATCAACCATGACTGGAAGTCTGGTGGTAGCGCCGAGATTGGATAGAACACCGGTGATGCAAATAGTAGAAGGGTCATCAGCAACCCGATGGGGTGCGCAACATCTCTGAGATAAACGCCCAACGACGCGAGTATCCAGGCAATGCCCAGGGAAAGCACGATCAACGGGGCAACAATTGCCGGCAGGAAGATTGCCGTCCACGGGACCGCGCCGTTCACAATGAACTGCGCTGCCAGCAAGACACCAGCGCTGACTACGGCGTGAAAAAAGGATGTGCCCATCGCAACGACGGGCAGGATTTCAAGTGGAAACACGACCTTTTTGACGTAACTCACGTTTTGCAGGATGAGTGATGGAGCTCGCATTAAAGTCTCTGCAAACAGACTATGGATAATCATGCCAGTGAACAGCAAAATCGCGAACTCGCTTTTACTGCCAGGCTCGCCAGTTCCCCACCGCGCCTTGAAGACCACCGAGAAAACCAGCGTATAAATTACCAAAAGCAGGATCGGGCTCGCGAAGGACCAAAGGATCCCCATTACCGACCCTTTGTACCGCCCAATTACCTCCCGCTTCGTCATCTGGCTGATGAGATGGCGATGAACCCACATGCTTCGCAGCAGCGAGCGCAGGGAAACTGGCGCTGGAGCATGGGGGTTCATTGGCGCAGTTTCCTTTTCAATACATCAAGGCGTGCTGATAGCCCGTGTGTTCTTATCGCCTGTATCTGCGCCTTGACCCAAGCCTTGTTCATCATCAAGCGTACAACTTTAATTGCCCGTGGTTGAGCCACGACCGGAGCTGGCGTATTGGCTAGGTAAAAGCCTGCACTGATAGTGAGGGCTTGCGGGTTGAAGGCTTTGATGACTTCAGTCTCGAAACCAGCATCCCAGGTTCGCTCAGGAAAGGCTTGCCGTAGATCTAGAATTACAGTGGCAGGCAGCAGGTGTTTGATTTCGCCGACCAAGAGCACCGCTTGCGGTCTGCCGTCCAGGTAGGGTAGGGCAATGGAGATATCGTTGGGTAAAGTCTTGGTCCGGTATATAAAACGCGCGAAGCCAGGCGGGCCGGCTTCATCTACATGGCCGAAGTCGATAAGTTCTTGAACGGTGTGAATTGGGGAATAGCCATCGGACATGATGACTGCCGTAGCGGCGCAGTTCACCGCCGGGTCGTTCAGCAATGCGCCTGCCAGAGTACTCACATGATTTGACAGCAACTCTTCATTGGGCGCCACAAAAATCAAGCCGTCAGCATTCACCGACTCAGCCACGAGTTCAGACAGGATTTCGCCCAGCCGGCGTCTGGCTTTTATTTCAGGATGGATACCATACTTATAGGTGTCTACTTCCCTCAACCTGATCTCGATTGGCGCACGTGCAATGCGTGCCTCAATCTCAGAGCGAAATCGTTCCGCGTCGTGGCTGTCAATCACCAGGGTAGTGGTGACATTCGAATAGTCTTGCAGGCTGGCACTCTGGACCTGCCGCTCTAACGCCTCCGTACTGAACTCCAGCAGTAGCAAGTTAAGGGTAACATGCATCTGCTCTGGGGAAGGAAGGTGTCGCTTGGCCAGTTGCGATTTTCGCTCGGTGAGTCCTGAGTATAGATCGCTGAGGCTACCGATCAACGTATATTGTTCGTTGAATATACATTGGGCTTTCGTGATTTTCTCAAGTGCCTGCTGGGGATTGTCTTCAATCCAGCGCAGATGAGCCGTGATATCGCAGTAGATCTGCTCCATGGACGAGCGACTGTCGATGTAAAGCAATGAGTCGCCGAAAAAGCGGCGGGCGAACGGGTTTTCATCGCAAATGACAAGCGTGCCCGCAGCAATAGTTTCAAACAGACGGTTGGACATCAGCTCCGAGTCTCGATGCGCTTGCGAGGACAGCACGAGGGCTGCACCTGCGGTCGCAATTTCATCGATCATGGAAAAACCATCAAAGGGAATCTCGCGCATGTAGCTTTGGTATCCCTCCCATACGCGGACACCTTGGAAAATAGTAGGACCGTAGATTTTCAAGAGGCCAGTGGGGTCGAGCCGCTTCAGAACTTCTTGCTGGCGGGATTGGCGACTGCTGACGATGGCCTCCCAATTGATGCCCGCATAGAAAAGCTTTCCGTCCCCCAGTGAAGGCCCATGAACAATACCGGGGGTGGAGTGATACAGCTTGTAGCGCGCAGGTAAATGGGTGGTCGACCCTCGAATCATCCTCGACACGTGGTCGTCAGCTGCCGATGAGCTGCAGCTGATAAAATCATCATGAGTAGTGAGGTTCCTAGAGCAGCGTTGGTAACCCCACTCATGATAAAACTTAAGCGGGTTCCATAGTGCAACGAAAGAGAATGCGTCATAGAGTTTAGGTGTGTCGTAATGGAGATGGATGACGAAGTCGACATTCTGCTTGTTGACCTTCGTATCAGGCGCGGATATAAATGTGCCATCTGCATTTATCTCGAGACATTCCACACCGATCGCAGCGGCAGCGATTTTCAATCGCGCTATGCATTCATCTTCTGCCGTTTTAATTCCTGGCCACAGCTTTACGATCCCGAACCGGCCAAGGACGCCCTCAGGCAGGGAAAATTTAATACTCATTGCGCTGTACCCGGAAATCGACGTTGAAAAAAGACGGAAGTAACCCAATGCCAGAATTAGAGATCAATGCGCGCACCGGGCGCCGGCGCCTCCAGCAGACTCAGGAAATCTTCATAGGCGCCTTTCAATCCAGCCATTTCCGCAACCCGAGGGCGCCAGCCAAGCTTTTTGATCTTGCTGCTGTCCAGCAGCTTGCGCATCGTACCGTTTGGTTTGTTCTTGTCATATACAATCTGCCCACGAAAGCCAACAACTTCAGCGATCATTTCAGCGAGATCTGCAATTGCTAAGTCGTGGTTGCAGCCAATGTTGTATAGGTCATGAGTAGTGGAAGCAAGCATCACGCACTTCAGCGCCTCAGCCAAGTCATCTACATGAAGTAGTTCACGACGCGGCGTTCCGTCACCCCACACAATGAATTCACTCTTTTTTTGAATTTTTGCTTCGTGCGTCCGGCGAATGATGCCAGCAACGACGTGGCTGTGCTGCGAGTGATAGTTATCGCCTGGGCCATAGAGATTCGGCGGAATCACCGAAACAAAATCGCATCCATACTGTTTTCGATAAGCTCTGCACATTTCGATGCCGGCAATCTTGCTGACTGCATAGGCGCGAACGCTTTCGTCTAGAGGGCCGCTGAGGAGCGCCTCTTCGGCAATCGGTTGCTCGGCATTTTTAGGGTAGGTGCAATTGGTGGCTACAAATAGTAACTTTTTCACGCCTATTTTATGGGCGCCAGATATGACATTCGTTTGAATCATCAAGTTGTCGTATATAAAAGATGCGGGGAGTGTTGAGTTTGCGTGAATACCGCCTACTTTGGCGCCCACATGAAAAATGTAGTCTGGACGATTCTTGTCCATCCAATCGTAAACCGCCGCTTGGTCGGTCAGATCCAACTCCTGCCTGGACGTCAGGAGCAGTTGGACATCCTCACCCTCGAATAGTCGAACGACGGCTGATCCCAGCATCCCTCGGTGGCCGGTGATCCAGACCTTCTTGCCTGCGAGGCTCGGTGCGGAACCTTGCTCTGGTGCCATGGCGGTTGTTAACGGCATTTGTCCATCCTAAATATTCAGAAAGCTTCGCGGTTCACCTTCACCTACGGCGGGTATCTGTCAGCGGATAGCGCGGTACGCCCATCGAACGCCAGCTGTCGCGTCCGGCATCCCTACGCAGCGCTTATACCCATGGACCGCCCTAAGCATCAAGTGGAACAAATCAAATCGGGCTGATAGTCCTCACATTACACCCTTACGCAAGCGTAGATCGAGAGGCTGGGGCGGTCGTGGCATCCAGCTCTGCCTAAGTAGGCTTCAGGTGCTGCGCAGTAGTCATTCAAGTCCCCTGTGCAGGCGTTGTGCGGACAAAATAACTGGCTTCAAAGCGGTTCGTCCACCCGTAAGGCCACATCCGATTGAATTTTTTCAATTTTCAGTCAATTAGCGGCCTAGCAGCGCCGCCAAAAGGTGGCACAACTGTCTCTAATTATTTCATTGTGGTGGCTATATGGTGTCACGGCTAATCCAATAGTGACAGCGTCCAAGCCGGTTGGGTCGTTTCGGCCCCCCTAAATTTGGGCCGTTCCCGGCTAGCGGCTCATTGCCCCAAGCATATAGCCCTCAGGGAATTGTGGCCGTTTTCAGATCCCAAACTTGTACGCGCGTATCGCTCGCGTTATTGTGCGCCGCACTCGAGATCTGTAGATGTTCACGGACCGAAGCGTTAATTTTAACTTGCTGCTCGTGTAGGCTTCGTAGGCAGGGGATAATGGTCATGTCTATTTTGGTTACTGGAGGCACCGGTTTCGTCGGTGCCACATTGCTCGAATCCTTCGCCAACTCCGACTGCGTTGCTCTAAAAGCCTGTGTTCGCACCCCCCCGATCAATCCATCCGAAAGAATCTCCTATGTGCGGGTCCCATCAATAGATGCCCGAACGGATTGGTCCCAGCTGCTGCCAGGCGTGAATGTAGTGGTTCACACTGCGGCTCGGGTACACGTCATGGATCCGCGTGCCCAGGACGACAAAGACCAGTATTTCGAAATCAACGTTGCCGGAACAATAAGGCTAGCCGAGCAAGCAGCGGCGGCAGGCGTAAAGCGCTTCATTTTCCTGAGCTCGATCAAAGTTAACGGTGAAGGGACAACCCCAGATCGGATGTTTACCGCAGACGACCCTCCCGCGCCCATGGATGCGTATGCAGTGTCCAAAGCCGAGGCGGAGACCAGGCTACTCAGGCTGGCATCCCGCTCAGCTATGGAGGTCGTGATCATTCGTCCGGTGCTTGTCTACGGTCCAGGCGTAAAAGCTAACTTCCTGAGCATGATGCGCTGGCTTGACCGGGGTATTCCGCTGCCGCTCGGCAGTATCAAGAATCTCCGTAGTCTGGTCGCGGTTGGAAACTTGGTGGATTTCATAAGGCTTTGCGCGGTGCATCCAGGTGCAGCCAATCAAATCTTTCTGGTTAGCGATGGCGAGGATCTTTCCACGAGCGATTTGCTGCGCCGCACCGCTCGGTCGTTATCAGTGACGCCGCGGCTGTTCCGCTTCCCCGCCGATATTCTCGGAAGAATTGCCAAGCTTTTTGGAAAGACTCCGCAACTTGAACGATTGGCAGGATCTCTACAGGTTGACATTACCAAGAACAAGCTGCTGTTAGGTTGGGTGCCGCCTATTCCGGTCGATGAGGCACTCCAGCAAACGGCGTCTTTTTACAAGAAATTTCAGAGTTGACCGGATTTAAACAGTCCTTTCTGATTCGTCGAGGATCCGCGATGCGTCTCTTTGGGTGACCGGGGCGCCGTAATCCGCGCGACTTCAGGACCTGCGACGTGTATCGAGTATTTTGGAAGATATGAAGTGATGATATTGGTGGTGATGGGCGCGTTGCTTTCCTGGGGGCTGACAGGCTTGGTTCGGCAATATGCGCTGAAGCGCAGTGTCATGGATATACCCAATGAGCGTAGCTCTCACTCCGTGCCTACGCCTCGGGGAGGTGGTGTCGCAATAGTGCTGACGTTTTTGTTGGGGGCAGCGATGTTCTATTCCATGGGGCTGCTGAACACTTCCTTCTTTGTTGGGTGCTGCGGGGCAGGTGCCTTGATCGCCGCCATTGGATTCCTCGACGACCATGGTCATATCCCGGCGCGGTGGAGATTGCTTGGGCATTTTGCTGCGGCTATCTGGGCGCTGATCTGGCTCGGCGGGATGCCGCCCATTAAGCTTTTCGGACTTACATTTTCAATGGGGTGGGCCGGGCATGTTCTTGCCGTTCTGTACCTAGTATGGCTACTCAATTTGTACAACTTTATGGACGGCATCGACGGCATTGCTAGCATAGAGGCCATATCGGTTTGTCTTGGAGCATGCTCGCTGTATGGCATCAGTGGCCAATCCTCACTTGCCATCGTCCCCCTGTTCTTGGCTGCGGTTGTTGTTGGATTTCTCATGTGGAACTTCCCTCCCGCGAAAATATTCATGGGAGACGCAGGCAGCGGTTTCCTCGGCATCGTGCTTGGGATCCTGTCACTGCAAGGTGCTAGCCAGGCACCAGAGTTTTTCTGCTCCTGGCTCATTTTATTAGGCGTGTTTATCGTCGATGCGACATTTACACTAATCCGCCGTCTGGTGCGTGGGGATCGAGTTTATGAAGCTCACCGTAGTCATGGATACCAATACGCGTCGCGGAAGTTCGGCAGCCACCGGACGGTCATACTGGCGGTGGCGGTTATCAATATGGTTTGGCTGGTTCCCCTGGCGATCTGCGTGGTGATGAAGTGGCTTCCAGGAATCGGCGGATTGGCCCTAGCTTATGGTCCTTTGCTACTGATGGCTATTAAGTATCATTCTGGGGAGTTGGAGAGACTCTGAAAACTGAGTCAATTTATGAATTCTAAGATGGAAACACTGTTTTTGATGCTTGCACAAGGTGTGTGTGCTTCAATACGTGACGTTTATGGCTGACAGGCTCATCGGATGATCAAATCTACTGCGGTCCACTCTTTTGACGCTCTCCGGAGGCGTGGCAGGTCCTTCGGTGGCATTGATACGTCGCAGCTCGGTTTGGTTCGTGATGAATAGACTCAGCGCGTCGCTCCTCGCGCTTCCACGCCGGGCAAAGCGTATTCTGCAGGTATGTGCGGATATCGTTCTGGTCTGCGTCGCGCTTTGGATGTCATTTCTTGTCCGTCTGGGGATCGAGCAGCCGCTGCAGCCTTTGCTCAATCATCCATGGCTTTTCATTGCTGCGCCTGCCATCGCTATTCCTCTTTTCGTACGTTTTGGTATGTACCGTGCGGTCATGCGGTATTTCGGCAACGATGCACTCGTGGCTATTGTCAAAGCGGTCAGCCTTTCTTCCCTGATTCTGGCGCTCGTGGTCTTCTGGTACAGCAACCACACGTCCATGGTCCCACGGTCGATCATCTTCAACTATTGGTGGTTGAGTATGGTAATTGTCGGTGGGCTGCGTCTGGCTATGCGTCAGTACTTCATGGGGGATTGGTTTAACGCATTTCATCGAGCACCTTCCTCTGAGCGTGAAAATGGGGTCAAGGTCGCTATTTACGGCGCGGGGGGCGCCGGCAATCAGTTGCTCGCTGCTTTGCGGATGGGCCGCCATATGCGGCCAGTAGCGTTCATCGATGACGATACCAACATTGCTGATCGAGTTATTTCAGGGTTGCAGGTGTTCAATCCGAGACACATCCAGCGGATGATCGATCTGACGGGTGCGCAGGAAATCCTGCTAGCGCTGCCCGCTACCAGCCGCTCCCGCCGCCGCGAAATCCTCAGCTACCTCGAGGGCTTCCCCTTGCATGTGCGTAGCGTGCCGAACTTCGCCGCGCTGGCCAGTGGACAAGTCAAGGTCAGTGACATTCAGGAAGTCGATATCGCTGACTTGCTCGGTCGCGATGCAGTCCCCGCTCAGGCAGATCTTTTGGCCCAGTGTGTAACCGACAAATGTGTCCTAGTGACAGGGGCAGGGGGCTCGATCGGGTCCGAGCTATGCCGTCAGATTTTGGCGCTACAGCCGTCGGTGATGATCATGCTCGACCATAGCGAATTCAACCTGTACACCATCAGCTCCGAGCTAGAAGCACGCGTTCAACGCAAGGGCTGGACCACTAAAATGCTGCCTACCTTAGGTACGGTCAGAGATCAGGCCAAGCTCTTCGATGTCATGAGGAGTTGGACGGTAGAGACGGTCTACCACGCTGCCGCGTACAAGCACGTGCCGATGGTCGAGCACAATATTGCCGAAGGCGTGCGCAATAATATCATCGGTACGGTCAACACTGCCCAGGCCGCTTTGCGTGCTGGTGTCGAGAATTTCGTCTTGATCTCCACCGACAAGGCGGTGCGGCCGACCAACGTCATGGGTAGCACCAAGAGGATTTCGGAGCTGGTGTTGCAAGCCCTGAGTCGCGAGGTGGCGCCGGTATTGTTTGGAGATCACGCTAACGTATCGCGCGTGAATAAAACCCGATTTACCATGGTCCGCTTCGGTAATGTGCTGGGATCTTCAGGGTCGGTTATTCCGTTATTCCATTCCCAGATTCGCAGTGGTGGTCCGTTGACGGTGACCCATCCGCAGATCACGCGTTACTTCATGACAATACCAGAAGCGGCTCAGTTGGTAATTCAGGCGGGCTCCATGGGAGCAGGCGGGGATGTTTTTGTTCTGGATATGGGCGAGCCGGTGCGTATTGCCGAGTTAGCGGAAAAGATGATTCATCTATCGGGGTTAAGTGTGCGATCCGAGCGTAACCCCCAAGGCGACATCGAAATCGAGTTCAGCGGGCTTCGTCCCGGAGAAAAACTCTTCGAGGAGCTGCTAATCGGCGATAACGTTGAGGGTACCGGGCACCCGATGATCATGTGTGCGAGTGAAGATTTTTTACCTTGGGATACCCTCAAGTCGCGGTTGAGCGGATTGCTCACTGCATTGGAAGCCGATGATTATGATCAGGTGCGGCAGGTCCTGTGCGATACGGTGAGCGGCTATGTGCCTCAGGGTGAAATTGTCGATTGGTTCCATTTACAACGTCATTCGCAATGATGCTACCCAGTGGGGGTAGGTGGGAATTTGTCGGATGCCTAACGTTACCTTCATCTCATCCGTCCGGTAAAACCAGCAGGTGGCTGAACAGCGTTGAGTATAGCCCCATGCCGGGAAGAAACCCGGCCCTGAACGCTATAGTGCCTCATCCGAGCAAGTCTACTCCTGTTAAGACGCGGCGTTTTAACTTACTCAAGAATCTGAGGAATCAGCTCCTTTGCGAAATATCGCGATCCAGCTGGAGTGAGATGTACTATGTCGTACTGGTACGGCATATCATCTGCATTTGCCATAGGGCATGACCCACTAGGGCATATGGTGTGGAATCTTGAAATGTATCGGGCAGCAGTAGTCGCTACCGCCGCAGACACGGCCAGTTCCGAGTTTTGAATCGTGGCCAGACCAGATCACGTCCTGAAGACTAACGCTCCAGCCGGCTCCAGTTGCTCGCCAGATAATTAATCGCCTTTCCCAGCACGCTTTGCGGCGTCACTTGGGACTGAGTTTTATCGAGCCAGCATTTCAACTGAGCCAAGATCGGCAGACTTTTTTCCTGACGACCGATAAATCGCTGATCGTCGCTGCCATCCTTGAGCTCACGTTCGATCCCGTACAGTTTACTGATCATCATCAGCGCGATATCGGCATGCCCGGTCTTGCCCTTGGGGTGCACTTTGTGTGCTTCGACAAATTTGCGCCGGGCACGGGCCATACACGTCAGGCGCTCTACGCCCGGTTGCAACGCCAGCGCGTTATAGCCCGCATAATCGTTGGTCATCACATAGCCGCGATAACTTTCCAGCAGCCGTAGTGGCACGTCCTGCGCGCGGCTGGAAGTGTAGTCAAACAATACGACTTTACGGCCGGGCGGCCCGCTCACCTGTACCCACATCCAGGATTGGCTGGTCGGGTCTCGATCTGGTTCTTTAAGTAACTGAACGCGGGTTTCATCACAGTGGATGACCGGGCTTTCCAGCAACCGGTCGCGCATCAGATTTAACAGCGGCTGCAAATGCTCGCCGCACTGGATAATCCGCCGGGCCATTGTTTGATGCGGGATTTCTATGCCATGTCGGCTTAGCACCGTTTCAAAACGATGCAGGCAAGCCGTCGACATACTTGGTGGTCAGCAGCATGGCCAACACGCTCGGGCTGGCCGTGCTCTTTTCGATCAACTGCGCAGGTTTGTCGGCTGTGATCGGCGCCGATTCACAACCACGGCGGCCGTAGACTTTGCGGATGTGTTTGATTACGCGGATTTGCATCGGCACGATATTCAGCTGCTCGCTGGTTTCTTCGCTGATGACGTGTTTGCGGCAACCGTAGGCACAGGTCAGTTCGTGGTCGGGCAGCTCGTGGATGACTTCAATGCGCGGCAGGTCAGCCGACAATGGCTTGCGCTTGCCACGGCGTGGCGCCGGGGCAACAATTTCCTCGTCAGCGTCGCCGACCGGAAGCATAGGCTCGCTTTCGGGCTCATTGAACAGCGCCTGTTGCGGGGTGTTGGGCTTTAGAGTCTGTTCAAATTTTGCGGCCAAAGATACGGTCACGCACAACTTGATCTGTTCTTTCAGATCGACGATGTGAGTCTCGTATGCTTGTGCGGTTACGTCCTGACGACTGAATGCCTCAAGCAACATTTTCTTGAGCAGAACAGGGTCATCAGGAAGGTCTTCGGGCAAGGGTCGCATACCCTGGATTATACCCGTCAGGCAACCAATCTTGGAGTCAAAACCTTGTGCGGACGGTTACGCCACAGATCAAATCCGTCCAATAACCAGTTCAACTCCTCCACCGTTAGAACGATGGCGTCGGGCGAGGTTTGGAAGCGCTCGGACTTGAGGCGCTTGAGCCATAGACAAAAGCCGTAGCGCTCCCAACAAAGGATTTTCACTCGGTTACGGTTGCGATTTAGAAATACGAAAATCCACGGGATCGAAGACAGCGGCCTTTATATCCAGCTCGACCAGAGTGGCCAATCCGTCGATTGATTTTCGAAAGTCGACAGGCTTGGGGTACAGGTACACTTTCTCGACTTTTGCACCGGGTCGCATCGTGGCGAAGGCTCAAGAATGAAATCGGGAGCACAGCATCAGCTGTCAGCTATTCACTTGCATGTGGGGTTCATGGAGCGGATACGAATTTACGACGTGCGGTATTGAAAGAACCGGATCGAGACCCGACCAGTCAATCATGGATGTGGGTGCAAGCCAGCGGGTCTCTGGGCCGAAAAGTAGTGTTATTCGACTACACCTGCAGCCGTGCGCAAGACGTACCGTTACGTCTGCTGGAAAGTTATCGCGGGTATGTCATGACCGAGACGACGGCGGTTACAATGCGTTGGCGCTGCTACCCGGTGTGGAGCGTCTAGCGTGCATGGCGGATGCGCGGCGCAAGTTTGTGGACGCAAAGAAAGTGCAACCCACGGGCAAGACGGGGCGTGCTGATATCGCGCTGACTTATGATCAATAAGTTGTACAGCATTGAGCTTGAGCTGAAAGACGGCAGCGGGGGTGTCAGAAATTTTGTGTTCGGGCATAACATGAGGAAGGAGTTGCATGTATGCCAACCAAAAAGAAACCCGAGTTACGGAAACTACCGAAAATCCCGAAAGAGCTGCTCGAACAGTTCATCCGATGGGATGATGACCGCTGACGCCATCGAAGACGCCTCTGCAGCGTTCAAGAAGGCCTCGATTGAGCGGGCCCTGAGTGCCGAGCTCGGCCATCACCTGGGCTATCCGCCGGGCGCGCAGCGCCCAGAGGATGAGACCAGCCAGCGCAATGGTAAAAGCGGCAAGACGGTTCTGACTGGGGACGGTCCTATCCGGCTGGATATCCCACGGGATCGGGATGGCAGCTTCTCGCCCATCCTGATCCCAAAACACGAGCGCCGTTACACCGGTTTTGATGACAAGATCATCGCCATGTATGCCCTTGGAATGACGGTCAGAGAGATCCGAGCGTTTCTCTCCGAGCAATACAGCACGGACGTTTCGCCCGATTTCATCAGTTCGGTAACCGACGAAGTCATGGCTGAAATCGGAACTTGGCAACAGCGGCCTTTGGAGCCGATGTATCCGGTGATTCTCTTTGATGCCCTGCGAGTCAAAATCTGCGAAGAAGGGCTGGTTCGCAATTAAGCGATCTACTGGCTTTGGGTGTTTTGCCGGACGGAACACGCTACATCCTCGGCATCTGGATCGAGAACACCGAGGGCACCAAGTTCTGGATGAAGGTTTTCAACGACCTCAGAACGCGCGGCGTCGAAGATGTTTTGATTGCTGTGACCGATGGCCTCAAGGGCGTGCCAGAAGCCCTTGGCGCCGTGTTCCCAGACACGACACTGCAGACGTGCATTGTGCATCTGATCCGCAACAGCCTTGATTACGCGGCCTGGGACAAGCATCGTGGACTGGCCAAGGCGCTCAACCCGATCTACCAGGCGGTCACCGCCGAAGCGGCTGAGTAGGAGCTGGATACGTTTGAAAACGGGCCTTGGGGCAAGCAGTATCCTACGGTAGTGGCTGCCTGGCGGCGCGCTTGGGATCGGGTGATCCTATTTTTCGTCTTCCCGCCGGCGATCCGAAAAGTGCTCTACACGAGCAACGCCATCGAGAGCATCAACGCTCAGTTGCGAAAGATCATCAAGACCCGCGGCCACTTCCCGACCGACGATGCAGCAACCAAACTGATCTGGCTTGGGCTGCGCAATATTACCGCAAACAGGGGCTTCGCGGCCCATGACTGGAAAAGTGCGATGAATCAATTTGCGATTCTATACGGAGATCGATTTACTAGGCCGACCTAGTAAAAGCACGGTCTGTCTGGCGGCAGGCCGTTAACGGCCCGCAAACAAAAAAACTGACAGTCCCAAAAAAACTGACAGTCCCCCGTATTTACGTGGCCCAATTCGGAGGAAGGTTCAGCCCAATCTGGCCCAGCAGATTCAATCCACCACCTCAACCCTCATCCCCAACAACCCCGCCCCCAAACACTTCCCATGCGCATCCAGGGCCAACGCCCTGGTCACACCTCCCTTCAAAATCCCCGGCAGCACAAAATTCAGCGCTCCCAACCCCGGCAGCTCATACCGTCTCACCACCGACCCTTGCGGCAGCAGCTCAGCAAAAAACGCCCCAACGCGCTCCGCGGTCACCTGCGCACACAACACCTCATAATCCTCAAGCCGATAAGCAATCAGCGAAATATTCGAGGTATCGCCCTTGTCCCCCGTGCGCGAGTGCGCCAATGTCCTGAGCATTACGGTAGCCATCACACATCCTCCAGATGAACACGCGCCGCCACCCGGCCGCGATCAACCAGCAGCGACGCCACTGCCACCACCTGCCGTACGCTCTTGGTCGCGCCGCCGCCGCCCGCCGGGCCGTTGGTGTAGAGCGTTTCCACTTCAATGCCAATCTTCACTGCGGTGGCTTTGTCCGTACACCGTGCCGAAACGCGCAGCCGTACTTCCCAAGGCTCGACACCCGCGAGATTGCCGATAACTGCTCCATGCAGGGAGTCGACGCCCATCAAGTCGGCCCGTACCTCCTCGCACTCCACGGCCATCAGCCGCAGCCGTTCCAGCACCACGGCGCGGGCGAGCTCGGCGCGGGCGAGGGCGCCTGGCCCGCCGTAGGAGATTTGCCCTTCGCCGATCCAACCATCCAAATAGCCCACCGATACCTTCAGTTGCGGCGGCCGCAAACGTCCGGTCGCACCACTGACGGCCACCCGGTCCGGCCCCACCTGCGCGAAGCGCACCTCACTGAAGTCCGCCGTTACGTCCGGGGTCAAATACGCCGCTGGGTCGTGCACCTCATACAGCAACTGTTCGCTGCAAGTCGCGGGGGTGACGCAACCGCCGCTGCCCTCGACCTTGGTAATCACCACACTGCCATCGCTGCCCACCTCGGCAAGCGGAAAGCCCAGGCGCGCAAGGCCCTCGACGTCCTTGAGCCCAGGGTCGGCGAAATAGCCGCCAGTGATCTGTCCGGCGCACTCGAGCAGATGTCCCACCAGGGTCGCGCGCCCCAGCAACGGCCAGTCGTCCAGCGCCCAGCCAAATTCGAATACCTGCGGCGCGACGAACAACGAGGGGTCGGCCACACGACCGGTGATGATCACATCGGCGTCGGCCTGCAGCGCTTCGACCATCCCTTCGACGCCCATGTAAGCATTGGCGGAGATGACTCGATCGCCCATCTGCTCCAGAGTCACCTGATTATCCAGACGCGACCCCGTTGCCAGTAAAGCGAGCACATCATCGCCCGTGACCGCAGCGATCTTGAGATGCTCACCGCCCAGTTCCCACGCAATGCGCCGCACCAGCCGCGCCGCCGCCACCGGGTTTGCCGCGCCCATATTGGTGATGACCCGCAAACGCCGTTTACCGCGAGCGCTCAGTACATAGGGCAGGATTCGCCGCATGCGTTCTTCCAGCAACGGGTCGAAGCCCGACTCGGGGTCGGCCAGGCGTGCCTGTTGCGCCAGGGCGATGGTGCGCTCGGCCAGACACTCGAATACCAGGTAATCCAGCTCGCCCTTGGCGGCCAGCTCCACAGCTGGCTCGATGCGGTCGCCGGAATAGCCGGCGCCGGAGCCGATGCGTAACACTTTCATTCAAAACACTCCCAGCAGCAGGGCGGTGAAGGTCATCAACACCGAGGCGGCGAACAGAAAGGGGATGGTGAAGCGCTGGTGGTCGGCCAGTTCGACTTTGCACAGGCCCACCAACAGGAAGGTCGCCGGGGTCAGCGGGCTGACCGGGAAGCCTGTGGTGTGCACGCCCAGCAGTGAGGCCTGGGCGACCTGCAACGGGTCGACGCCCAGCGAGCGGCCGACTTCGGCGATCACCGGCATGACGCCGAAGTAGTAGGAGTCCGGGTCGAACAGCAGGCTCAGCGGCATGGACAAAAAGCCGACCACCGCCGGGATGAGCTTGCCATGGCCAGCGGGGATGCCCGCGACCGCGACTTCGGCCATGGCCTTGAGCATGCCAGAACCTTGCATGATGCCGGTGAACACCCCGGCAGCAAGGAGGATGCTGGCCATGGTCAAGGCGGTTTTTGCATGGGCGTCGATACGGGCACGCTGGGCGTCGACGTTGGGGTAGTTGACGCACAGCGCGACCACGGTGCCGAGCATGAACATCACCACGGGGTCGATCCAGCCGGCGATCATTACCGCCATCACCACCACCGTCAGCAACAGGTTCGGCAGGAACAGCCGCGGCCGACGCAGGGCTTCGTCATCGACGCCGAGCACGCGTTTGGGCGTCGACTCACTGCCCAGACTGCCAGCGCCCAGGCCCAGGCGGCGTTCTTCGCGCAGGCCCAGGCCCCATGCGCAGGCAAACACGAATGCCAGGCCCACCAGTTGCACGATGATCAGCGGCTGAAATAACTGGCTGACAGGCACATGCAAGGCGGCGGATGAGCGCAGCACCGGGCCGGTCCACGGCAGAAAATTGACCCCGGCGGCCATCGCAGCCACGCAGGCGAGGATCCGCCGATCCATGCCCAGGCGGGTGTACAGCGGCAGCATGGCTGGCACGGTGACCAGGAAGGTCACCGCGCCCGAACCGTCCAGATGCACCAGCAAGGCCAGTAGTGCGGTGCCGAAAACGATGCGCGTGGGGCGGGTGCCGACGGTGCGCAGGATGCGGTCGATGATCGGGTCGAGCATGCCGGCGTCGGTCATCACGCCGAAGTAGAGGATGGCGAAGACGAACATGCCCACCACCGGGGCGACGTTCTTGATGCCGGCGATGATGAAGGTGCTGGTCTGCAGCCCGAATCCGCCAATCAAGGCGGCGACGATGGGCAAGGCGATCAGGGCGACGAGAGGCGAAAGGCGTTTGCTCATGACACTCACGAGCAGGCACAGAATGGTGATGACACCGAGTATTGCGAGCATAGCGGCTCTCCGCGTAGCCACGCCGGCATGGGCGTAGCGAGTTTTGTTGTTGTTTGGTGAGTATCGAAAGATGCGGCGCTCGGTGTAAATTGAAATATACCTGTGGTCACGTTCGGGAAAACAAAATGAAGAACGCCCTTCAGCACATCCGTGCCTTTATCGCCGTGGCCCATGCTGGCAACTTTGCCAAGGCCGCCACCCAGCTGCACCTGTCGCCTTCGGCCCTGACCGTGCAGGTGCAGCAGTTGGAAACCTGGTTGGGCATCACCTTGCTCGATCGTGGCCCGCGGCACCTGGCGCTGACGCCCGCCGGGCGACAGAATCTGGCCCCCATGGAAAAACTGCTGATGGACCTCGACAATATTGTCGAGCAAAGCCACGACCTGGCAGGCTTGCGCCGTGGAGTCGTGGAACTGGCCGCGTTACCGTCGTTGTGTTCGGGGGTGTTGCCCAGGGTGATGGGTGAGTTTCAGCAGCAGTATCCAGGTGTGGAAATACGCCTGCGTGATGTGGTGGCGCACCGTATCGACGACTTGGTGCGCAACGGTGACGTGGAGTTCGGCCTTGGAGGGCGGGGCAAGGGTGGCGGTCTGGACTTTCGATTCTTGCTCATGGACCGGTTGTGCGTGTGTGTTCGCGATGATCACCCATTGGCGCGCAGGCAGCCGCTGACGCTGGCCGATCTGAGCGGCCAGCCGATGATCCTGACCGGCCGCGACAGCAGCGTGCGTGAGCAGGTCGAACGCGTATTCGCCGACCACGGCTTGCGGCTGATCGCCCGTGCCGAGGCCAATTATATGTCTACGGTGCTGGCCTTGGTGCAGCAGGGGCAGGGCATCAGTCTGCTGCCGGAATCGGCGGCGCAAGGGCAGGTCGGGGTGTCGTGTCGGGTGATCGACGGGCCGCACATGAACCGCGAGATTGGCCTGATCACTCGCGCGGAGCAGGGCCTGAGCCCGGCGGCATCAGCCTTCGTAAAACACTTCGAGGGGCGGGTGCAATGAGCCCGCTGCATGAGCGCGTACACTACTGCAAACGTCCTGTTCCTGAGGTGAACGAGCAATGCCCATGATCCATAAACTTGCCGACGTCGCCAGTGCTTCCATCGGTGCCGGAACTCGCGTGTGGCAGTTCGCTGTCATTCTCGAGGGGGCCGTCATCGGCGAAAACTGCAACCTCTGCGCGCATACTTACGTAGAGAACGATGTGGTGATCGGTCACAACGTTACCCTCAAAAGTGGCGTCTACCTGTGGGCGGGGACACGTCTTGAGGACAATGTGTTCATCGGTCCGAACGCGACCTTCACCAACGATAGAATGCCGCGCTCGAAGGTGTACCCCGATGCTTTCGAAGGCATCACCGTGCGGACGGGGGCAAGCATCGGCGCCAACGCTACGTTGCTTCCAGGCATCACTGTCGGCCAGGGCGCGATGGTGGGCGCGGGGGCCGTGGTCACGCGGGATGTCCCAGACTACGCCGTCGTAGTCGGTAACCCGGCTAAAGTCACCCGGTATCTGAAGTAGGCTCAGTCAGCGATCCATGGCCTGGCGCCAATCGACCGTTTAACTGCGCGTCGGTGGCGCGACCTGCCTGTTCAGAGCTGCTAGCATGATTAGCAATGAAGTCAGGATGCTGAATAGTTTTCTTCAGCCGCTAAGGAGTTTTATGAGCAGGGCTGGCCAACGATCATCCAATGCCAAGTATTTGTGCCCTACCAAAAAAATGGCCTTTCTGCTGCATGAGCCAATGATGCTCAATCATTATGAAAGTGTCTGGCAGGCCTTGGGCAAGTCGCAGTTTTCTATCGTCCTGACGCAATATTTTTATCTGGATCAGAACGGTCAACAGAAAGAAGGCATCCCTGCATTTTTCAAGCATGTCCAAGCGCGAGGCTATCAGGTGCTTGATATAGAGCAGGTGATAGACAGCGGCATCAGGTTCGACTATTCCGTCAGTAATCATCCTATCTCGGGCGGTAGCAAGACTCGCAAACCCGAACAAAGACACGATCGCTACAAAAAGCTGTGGAATCGAATCCTCATCGCGTCCGGGCGTCGAGCCCGGTGGCATTACGGGGTAGATATCGACACGCTGCTACCCCTGCAAGTGGGCAGAAAGCAGATCCGCTACATGTACGGGGCCGATCTCAGCGACGCCTGGAGTTTGATGGACTGGAACGAGATCTACGATATCTTCCTGTGCCATGGCGTGAATGACGAGCGGATCATAAAGGAGCGGTTTGCAGGTGAGGTATTCGTCATGGGCTATCCGCGTTATGACGAGTATTTCGAGGCAGATCTTGATGTGGCCAGCATCAGCAAGGAGTTTGACCTGACTCCAGGCAAAAAGACCTTGCTGTGGATGCCGACATTGGGAGGCGAAAGCTCTTCCATCCCGGTGTATGCGCAAGCGATCGCGCGATTGCACGACCAGGTCAATATCATCGTCAGGCCTCACCCGCTCTCGTTCGTGCAGGAGCGGGAATACATTGCGGCACTACAAGCCTGCGATTTTAAAATCGATCGTACCTCGACCCGTAATATGAATCAGCTGTATGGCGCTGCGGATCTGGTGCTGGCTGACTACGGCGGCACACCGTTCTCTGCGGTGTTCCTGGGCAAGAATACGGTGCTGCTGGATGTGCCAGGAGGAGACGAATCGCCGATGAATGTTGGCTCTTCGGTGCTCGAACTGAAAAAATCGCTGCCGGTGTATACGCCCGATACTGTCGAGCAGTTGCCCCAGGCGCTGTCTTCGCCAGCATTTATGCAACGTAACGACGCTGCAATCGAACACCTCTTTCAACAGTACTTTGGCTCGCCCCGAGGTCGTAACGCCGCCCGGGTTGCCAAGTATCTTGAATCACTTTGAACCGCTGTTTTTGAACGGGCCTGAAAAATGAGTAGTGAGCTGATGCAAACCGGCGGACTGATCTGGATCACTGGCTACTCCGGTGCTGGCAAGACGACGGTTGCGCAAATCGTCAGTCAGGCGCTCAGAGAGGAGGGGCTACCTGTGTTGTTGCTGGATGGCGACGACTTGCGCAGCATCCTCGGTGAAAAATTCGGCCATGAGCTGGATGAGCGTAAACGCTTGGCCTATGTCTATTCGAGGCTGTGCAAGCGCGTCAGCGAAAACGGCATTACCGTGGTCATCGCGACCGTCGCGATGTTCGAGTCGGTGCGTGTGGAAAACCGTTTATCCAATGATCTCTACGTCGAAGCCTACCTCGACGTGCCACTGGATATCAGGGCCGAGCGCGACCCCAAAGGCATCTACCGTGCCCAGGCCAAGCAGAACATATCGCCCACGCCCGCTGGATTTGAAGAGCCCGAAAACCCTGATCTCATCCTCAAGAATTATGGTGACACGACCCCGCAAATGGCGGCGGGCGAAATCGTTCGGCATTTTCGGCAGGCGGTGCAGCTTCGCCAGCGCAAGCAAATACCCGTGCCGGCCGTTTATCAGGACAGGGCCAGGTATTGGGATGCCTACTATCAAAAGCGCGGCGCACCGATCCCGCCGTCTTCGTTCGCGATTTTTTGTGCTGAAAACTTTTTCAGTGATAACTGCCACGTATTGGAGTTTGGCTGCGGGAACGGTCGAGATACGTTTTATTTCTCGAAGAAATATCAAGTCACCGGCATTGATCAGTCCGCAGTTGCTATCAACATCAACAGGCAGCGCGCCAAAGACGAACAGATCCTGAATATAGACTTCGTCGATGGTGACTTTGCTGGCGTGGTGGGCGGTCTACCGGAAGTCGTCGATGCGGTCTATGGGCGATTCGTGATACATGCCATATCGCTCGACGACGAGGGCAAAGTGCTAGGTCATGCCCATAAAATACTGAAAGCAGGAGGCAAGCTTTATCTGGAGTTCCGCACCGATAAGGACAGCCTGATGCAGGAAGGGACCGAGGTGGGTGAGAATGAGCGGGTAACTGACCACTACCGGCGCTTCATCAATGTTGGGGAGTTTTGCAAACGTCTTTTGGCAATCGGATTCACGGTTGACTATTGCATCGAGCGTGATGGACTGGCCAAGCACGGTGACGATGATCCGATAGTCGCTCGGGTCATTGCTCGCAAGTAGCGCCGATGAGGGGGCGGCGGAGAGCGCAGCCCCCTAGGGATGAAGTTACAAGAACCTTCCTACCTGCGCTAATACCGCCTCATCCAATTCCGGCGTCATCTGATGCAATGGATTCGACGCCATCCCGGTCGCGGTCACCCGGCTGGTAATCTTCGGAAAGTACGTCTGCTCCGGGTCCATCTTGACGATAAAGGCTACGGGCCCCGTGCTCTCGAGTTGTGGGCCAAAGTCTGCCGATTCCGCAAACCCAGGCTCGACCCGCACCACCGGGATCCCGTAAGCCGCAAACAACGCCGCCCAGTTCGGCAGGCCCAGGCCTGTCTCTAAGTCGCATCCCACATAGCGCCCACCAAAATAGCTGCGTTGTGTCGAACGAATCGAGGCGTAGCCCGAGTCGTCGAAAATAAAGATCTTCACGTTCAAGCGGTTGATGCCAACGGTGCCGATTTCCTGCAGGTTTTGGGCGAAACCGCCATCGCCTTCCACCAGTATCACCCGGCGCTCGGGGTTGGCGAACGCCGCGCCGATGGCACCGCTCAGGCCGTAACCCATGGATGCCAGGCCCTTGTTGGTGACCACCCGTTGCCCGGCTTTCTGGGCGAACACCTGCATCATCACCGTGAACGCGCCGCCGCTGCTGCACGGGACGATCACGTCATCGTTCCTGAGCAAGGTCGACACGTGTTCGACCAGCTTGAACGGCGACTGGTAGCCCTCATGGGTGGTGTTCTCTTCGACCAGCGGCACTGTTGCTTGTACCTGACGGCAGTAGCTGTGCCAGTCACTCCACTGGCCCTCGATTTTGCCGGCCAGGGACTTTAGCCATGGGTTGACGTCGGCGCAGATCGGCAGGTCGACGCGTGGGTGACCCTTGGTCAGCTCGGCGACGTCGATATCGACCTGCACCACCTTGCCGCCGCGGCCGAACTCCTGCCAGTTGAAGCCGGTTTGCTGCAGGCCCAGGCGCGTGCCCAAGGCAATCACCAGGTCAGCCTGTTGCAGCAGCAAGTTGGCGTAGCGTTGGCCCCAGGTATTAGGCCGGCCGAAGTAGCAGGGGTGGTCTGCGGGGACGCGGTCCAGGCCGTTCCAGGTGGTGAACAGCGGCAATGAATAGCGCTCGGCGACGTCTGTCAGCGCGGCGGCAGCTTCACGGCTGACACCTCCACCGATCAGCACGGCCGGGCGTTGTGCATCGCCAAGCAGGGCGAGCACTTGGTCCAGCGAGTTGGCGGCGCTGCGCACCCCGGGCGGTATGGGCAGGTCCTTGCCGGTGATGGCGCTGGCGGCGGTGGTGGGTAGCTCTTCGGCGCTCATCAGTCGGCCTTGCACGTCCAGTGGAAGTTCGATGAACACCGGGCCAGGGCGGCCGCGCTCGGTAGCGCTGCACAGGGCCAGGAAGGCCTCGCGCGACACTTGGCTGTCCAGGCGTTCGGCGGCCACGGTGACGGGGCGAGCGATGGCGACGCCGTCGATTTCCTGGATGCCGCGTTGGCGCAGGTGGCCGTGGCTGAGGTCGGCGGTCTTGACCTGGCCGCCGAGTACCAGCAGTTCGCGGCTTTCGAGATAGGCGCCGGCCAGCGCGGTGACGATGTTGGTGAGGCCCGGGCCGGCGGTGACCAGCGCCAGTGCCTTGCTGCCGTCCGCCGAGGTGGCGTTGAAGTATTCAGCGGCAATGCCGGCTGCGACTTCGTGCACCGTAGGGATGCAGGTCAGGTGGTGGCTGAGGCTTTCGAGCAGGTGCATGATGTTGCCACCCGCGACGAAGAAGCAGTGGGTGTAGCCGGCTTCGGCCAGCCAGCCGCTGACCCAGTCACTGTACTTTTTCTGCATGATGTCTCCCGATACTATTTTTGTCGGTTGTGGCACGAATGGCCGGGCCCTGTTAGCGGTGCCCGGCGGGCGTCAAGGCTATTGGATGCCGAAGAAGGTTTCGATGCGCTCGACCACGTAGTCGAGCATCTCGGGAGTCAGGCCTGGCCATACGCCGACCCAGAACGTCTGGTTCATGATCCGATCGGTGTTGGTCAAAGTGCCCGACACGCGATATTCACGGCCGATCATGTACGGCTGGCGCAGCAGGTTGCCGGCGAACAGCAGGCGCGTGCCGACCTTGTGGTCGTCGAGGTAGGTCAGCAAGTCGAGACGGGTGAACGCGGTCCCTTCCTTGAGGCTGATCGGGAACCCGAACCAGGAGGGATCGCTGCCTTCGGTGGCCTCTGGCAGGACCAGAAACTCCTGGCAACGCGCCAGCTTTTCCTTGAGGTAGGCGAAGTTGCGTTTGCGGGCCTCGATGAAGGACGGCAGCTTGTCCATCTGAGCCAGGGCGCAAGCGGCTTGCATGTCGGTGATCTTGAGGTTGTAGCCCAGGTGCGAGTAGGTGTACTTGTGGTCGTAGCCGTACGGCAGGTCGCCCAGCTGCCAGCAGAAACGCTTCTTGCAAGTGTTGTCCTCACCGGGCGGGCAGAAGCACGAGCGACCCCAGTCGCGGATCGATTCGACGGCCAGGCGCAGTTTGGACTTGTTGGTGAACACCGCGCCGCCTTCACCCATGGTGATGTGGTGCGCAGGATAGAAGCTCAGGGTGCCGATGTCGCCGAAGGTGCCGACCAGCTTGCCGTCGTAGGTGGAACCCAGCGCGTCGCAGCAGTCTTCGACCAGCCACAGCTTGTGCTTGTCGCACAGCTCACGGATCTTGCGCAGGTTGAACGGGTTACCCAGGGTGTGGGCCAGCATGATCGCCTTGGTTTTTGGCGAAATGGCGGCTTCGATCAAATCCGGGTCGATGTTGTAGGTGGTCGGGTCGACATCGACGAACACCGGGATCGCGCCGTTCTGGATGATCGGGTTGACGGTGGTCGGGAAGCCCGCCGCTACGCCGATCACTTCGTCACCGGGCTTGATGGCGCGGGCGCCTAAAGTCGGCGAGGTCAGTGCGGTGAACGCCAGCAAGTTGGCCGAAGAGCCCGAGTTGGTGGTCAGTACGTGCTTGACGCCGAGGAACGTGCTCAAGCGTTTTTCGAACTCGGCGTTGAAGCGGCCGGTGGTCAGCCAGCCATCCAGCGAGGCCTGGATCATCAGGCCGACTTCGGCGCCATCGATGACCTTGCCAGACGGCGGAATCGCGGTCACGCCGGGCACGAATTCGCGGCGCGCGAAGGCGGTCTTGGCGTATTGCTGGGCCAGCTCGTCGATCTGTGTTCTGAGTTCGTCTTGGGTCATCATCAGGCGATCCGCATTCGTTGTGGTCATGCTTGGCAAAAGCGTGAAATTTGCTCGGTGCACACGTGGCGCATGTCGCTGCCGGCCAGGTACGACCGGTGCCAGGCGACGACTTCGTCCAGGGCACGGGCGAGGGACCAGCGGGGCGTCCACGCCAGCTCTGCACGAGCTTTGGAGCAATCGAGTTTCAGGTAATGAGCTTCGTGCGGGGCGGCGGCGTTGGCTTCGACACGCACCTGCGCGCCATCGGCCCAAGACTGCGCCATGCGTTCGGCAATCCATGCCACCGGCTGCGCGTCGGCGTCGGCAGGGCCGAAGTTCCAGCCCTCGGCAAAAGCCGCGCCGTCGATGAACAGGCGTTGAGCCAGCAGCAGGTACCCAGACAACGGTTCCAGCACATGCTGCCAGGGGCGCACGGCGCCGGGATTGCGGATGACCGCGGCGCGCCCCTGCTCGAAGGCACGCAGCAGGTCGGGTACCAACCGGTCAGCAGCCCAGTCACCGCCGCCGATCACGTTGCCGGCACGGCCACTGCCCACCGCCACACCGTGCTCGGCATGGCGTGCCGGGTTGAAATACGAGTTGCGGTAGGCCGCAGTGACCAGCTCGGTGCAGCCCTTGCTGGCGCTATAGGGGTCGTACCCGCCCATGGCTTCGTTCTCGCGGTAGCCCCAGGGCCACTCGCGGTTGTCATAGCATTTGTCGGAGCTGACGATCACACAGGCGCGCACGCCGCCTACCTGGCGCACGGCCTCAAGCAGATGCACTGTGCCCATCACGTTGGTAGAGAAGGTCTCGATCGGGGCGTCGTACGAATAGCGCACCAGCGGCTGCGCGGCCAGGTGCAGGACGATGTCCGGCCGGGCCTGTTGGAGGGCTGCGGTCAGCGCCGTCAGATCGCGGATATCACCGATCAACGAGGACATGCCGGTCGCCACCGAGGCGACTTCGAACAGGTTCGGCGTGGTCTGCGGGGCGAGGGCGAACCCGGTGACCTGGGCGCCCATTTGCTGCAACCAGAGCGCCAGCCAGCCGCCCTTGAAGCCGGTGTGCCCGGTCAGGAAAACTTTTTTGCCGTGCCAGAACGCGGGCTCGATCACCATACTTTCCACGGTGCCAGGTTGCGTTCCCACAAATCCTCCAGCTGTTGTTTTTCCCGCAGGGTGTCCATCGGCTGCCAGAAGCCGGCGTGTTCGTAGGCCATCAGGTCGCCTTCGCGCGCGAGTGTCTGCAGCGGCTCGGCTTCCCAGATGGTGTCGTCGCCCTCGATCAAGTCCAGCACTTCAGGTTTGAGGACGAAATAGCCGCCGTTGATCCATGCATCGTCGCCATGGGGTTTTTCCCGGAAGCTGTCGACGCGCTGCTTGCGAATGTTCAATGCGCCGAAGCGTCCCGGTGGCTGGGTGGCCGTGACCGTGGCGCGTTTACCATGGGCCTTGTGAAAGGCGATCAAGCTACCGATATCGACGTTGGAGACGCCATCGCCATAGGTGAAGCAGAAGTCTTCATCGGGCTCCAGGTATTTACGCACACGGCGCAGTCGGCCGCCGGTCTGCGAGTCGGCACCCGTATCCACCAGCGTCACGCGCCACGGTTCGGCGCTGTTCTGATGAACCTTCATCTCGTTGTTGGCCATGTCGAAGGTGACGTCCGACATATGCAGGAAATAGTTGGCGAAATACTCTTTGATGACATAGCCCTTGTAGCCCAGGCAGATCACGAAATCGTTCACACCGAAGTGAGAATAGGTTTTCATGATGTGCCAAAGGATAGGCCGGCCGCCGATCTCGACCATGGGTTTGGGCCGGATGCTTGTCTCTTCGCTCAAACGGCTCCCTAGCCCACCCGCCAGGATCACTGCTTTCATCGTACGCTCCCGCGTCATGTCAAAAAAATTACGTCGCAGCGGGAGGTATGCGCAAGTCGTGCCAGAGAACGGTTATTGCCCGTTATTTGCCAATAAATATATATGTTTCAAATAGTTGGCGGTCGCCAGGATCTGCTCGTCCAAGGGCTGCGGCGTTATTCCGGCGGTCCGCTCCCATTGGCGAATGGCGTCAGCGTCGCCGACGTAGCGGTCGGCTGGAGCGGTGCTCAGGGGCGGGCGCTCGATGGCCAGGTGGGGGGCGAGCAGTCGTTGGCATCGGATGGCCAGCTCCCCGACCTCGACCGCTTCGGTACCGGCGGTATCGAATGCATGGAAGGCCGGGGCGCGCTCTGCCAGCAGTAAATGGCAGCTCAGGGCGATGAGGTCCATGACGCTGTAGTAGGAGCGGATGACCGGATGGGTCGCGCGCACCACGATCGGTTCGTTGCGCAAACATGCGGTGATGATCGAGGCCAGGGCATACAGGTGGTGCTTGTTGATATAGGGGCCGCTGACATTGAACACCCGCGGGCTGCAGACTGCAAAGCCGTACTGCGCGCCCATCGCTTCGAACGCGCGTTCATCTTCCAGCTTGCAGCGGCCATAGATGGCGCCGTCGCTGTGGTTGGCCATATCCAGGCCGGCATAGGCCGCGCCGCTGGAGGGCACGAACAGCCCGGCCACTGGATTGGCATCGACAAACTGTGCCAGCGCCTCGCGGATGTGGCGGTTGTGCTGGATATAGGCCTCGACGCTGTTGCCCGCGACGCGGTCCTTGGTCTGGAAGGCGTAGTGGAACACCAGGGCAGGGCGGGGCGGGCGCAAGGCCGACAGTGCTGACAATGGCTGCACCGCCACCGTTGTGCCGTCGCGCAACACCAGTTGCCGCGCTGAGGATGCGAAGGCGTGCACCCGCGGCCATTGCGCCGCAGGCAGGTGACCGAACAGGTATTCGAGGGTGGCCTGACCGAGCCACCCTGTGGCGCCGATCACCACGAAGTCGAGGGTTTGCAGGCGTTCCATCAGATACCGCCGCGTACGGCGATGCCGGCGCCCAGCGCGAAGGCGTTGCAGATCAGCGCCTGAATGATCGGGCTGCGGGGAACCGACAACCGTTGCAGCTCGCCATCCTCGACCGGCACGATCACGCGGTAGTGGCTCTGGGAATGTTTCTTGTCGCTCTCGAAATGCGTGAGCAGCACCTCGGCGTCAATGCGTATGAGCGGCGACAGGGTATAACGCAGCGGCTGCAGCAGGGCTTGTACGTGATCTACCAGGCGTCGGGCGCGCTCTTCGCCGACGGGGCTGAGCAGCGACGCTACTTCGGCATACTTGTAGGCCATCAATATGCCCACACCGACGGCAATACCATGGGGGATGGCGAAGTGCGTGGCGGACTCCACGGCATGCCCGAAGGTGTGACCGAAATTGAGCAGCAGGCGCTCGGCCTGATCGAATTCGTCGACCTCGATGAACCACTTTTTGGTGGTCAGGCTCTGTTCGATGATGGCAAACGCCGTGGCCGTCTGCAGCGGGGCGGCGGGCCGTAGCGCGAGATAATCGGCGAAGGCCTCTGCGCCTCGGGCATAGCAGATTTTCACCGATTCCATCAGGCCGCTGGTTTGCTGTTCGGGGCTCAGGCTGTGGACGAAGGCGAGGTCGATGAGGATGCTCGCGGGTGGATGAAAATTACCCACCAGATTCTTCAACGCGCCGACGTTGATCGACGATTTGCCGCCGATGCACGAGTCGACCATGCCTAGCAGCGTGGTCGGGCAATAATGCCAACGCAGCCCGCGCATGTAGATCGACGCCACGAAGGTAGCGATGTCCTGAATGATGCCGCCGCCTACCGCGACGATTTCGGTTTCGCGCGTGGCGCCGTGTTGCTTGAGCGCCTCGATGATGGGCGCGATGCGTTCCAGCGACTTGTTCGCTTCGCTGGCATCCACGGCAATGATCGGATCGCTGACGAACGCCACCTGGGGCAGCAAGTGACGGTCGACGATGAAAATGCGGTGGGCGTTGCTGGCGATGACTTCCTGAACCAGCCCTTCGCCAAGGGACACGCGATAGATGCCCGTCGAGCTGTTGATATCAAACGATGCGCGCATGAGTGAAGCCCTTGTCGACAGTCAGGAATTGCCCAGTAATAGCAAGGTGCCCAGGGGTGCAGCAGAACTCCACCACGGCGGCGACATCCTCGACCGTTGCCAGCCGCGAACCCGGTGTTGCGCCCTCCAGGCGAGCAATTTGCTCGGCGCTGAGATTGGCACGGGTCATGGGGGTATCGAGTGCGCCTGGCAGCACTGCGTTGATCACGTGGCCATCGTCCGCCAGATCCAGTGACACAGAACGCACCAACCCTTGCAGGGCGGATTTGGTGACGCAGTACGAGAGCTTGTTCTGTCGCGCAATGTTCTGCCAGATCGAGCTGATCACGCACAGCCGTGCGCCACCGCTGCTCAGAGCGCCACCGCCCAGCAGGGCGTGCAACGAAACCAGGATGTGACCGACATTGGCTTCGTACATGTTCAGGTGGCGCGAGTAGTCGAGGTCGTTGATGTTGTCGGTGCAGTTGTCGCCCTGAGCCCACACAACGGCATCGAGACGCTCGACAGCGGCGGGTAAAGGCTCGTTGGCCAATGGATTCCACTGGACGACATTGACGTTTTTGCGCTCGTTAACGCTGGTGGCTGGTTGCCGAACGATGGCGATGACGTCCCATTCACGGGTTGCGAACCAGTCGACCAGCCCGCTGCCAATGGCGCCGGAAGCGCCAAATATGGCTATGCGTGGTTTGTCGATCTCAGGCATTGATTTATTCGCCACCCAACAACTTCCAGCGCGAATCTAGCATTTCAATGCGTTTGTCGTCTTCCTTCTCGATCAGGCCGTAGTACTCGCGCTTGTTCTGCAGCCACAACAGCTCGAAGTGCACAGCGTTTAGCAGGCCTTTTTCGATATCGAGGGTGCGTAACGATTCGGCGGCGTAGATGACCTTGCGGGTTTCAAAGCGCGCCAGGTGGTTGGCCTCGAGTTTCCTCAGCTCGCCGATGGCGTCGCTCGAAACACCACCGCCGACCACCAGTTCAAGGCCGGCGGCTTTGGCTGCAGTCCCGGTCTTAAGGGCGTACTCGGTGATGCGAGGGTCGTTGATGTCGTTACGGGTGAAACCGTGCGACAGGGAGAAGTCGACGCGCCCGAACACCACGCCGTCCAGGCCGTTGGGCACGCTGGCTGCCTTGATCAGCGCATCCAGGTTGTTGAAGCCAGTGATGGTCTCGAGGTTGAACAGGAACTTGGTGTCTTCCTGTTCCTCCTTGCTGTAGATCTTGTTCTTGGCCTCAATGAACTTTTGCACGGCGTAGGCCGACTCGATCATGGGCGCGATGATGTATTCGACGCCGATCTGCTTGCTCTCGAGCAAGTCGCGAATGGCCTCGCAGCCTCCCACCTTGAGACCGATACCCAAGTCCGCCCGGCGCGCCAGTTCGATCAGGCGCAGCAGCTCGTCGACGCGGGTGCCTTCGGCTTCGAACTCGGCCTTGACGGCCACGTAGCCATATTCCTGTTTACCGCGTTTGAGGAGGTCCAGCATCTTGCGCTCACGACGGTTCATTTGACGCTCCTTGACTCAAATAACTTCAGGCCGGCTGGATGCGCCAGCGGCCTTCGCAGCAGCGAGCCGGGCCCACAGCCGTGCCAGAAAAAAAGCCAGCCGCGATGGACGAGGCAGGCATCGACATTCAAAAAATTAGTGACCAAACATGAGCAAACTGTAGCACAGAGCATCGCTTGCAAATGTGGCTGACAGTAGGCGTATCGGCCGCCGTCGAGCACGCTTGAATTCGCTGTATAGCTTGCCTAAACGGCAGGAGTCGGGGTATCGATCAACGCCTTTATCCGCCCCGCATCCACCGCCGACACCGGGTTATAAACAATCATCCCCAAATCCGGCCGCCCATCCACGGCAAACCCCGAATACTCCAACTCGATCAACCCCAGCACCGGGTGATGCAGCTTCTTGGTCCCTTCACCGTGCACACGCACATCGTTATCTCGCCACAACCGGGCGAAGTGATCGCTGGCGGCGCACAGTTCATCCACCAGCTTGTTCACTTGCAAGGTTGCCCCGGCGCGCGCCGCATCGGCCCTGAACGCCGCCACCACGAAGCGCGCGATGTCGTCCCAGTCGTCCTGTTTGGCGCGCATGCGCGGGTTACAGAACATCAGCCGCAAGATGTTGCGCTGCGCCACCGGCAGCTGGCCGTAGTCGGTAAAGACCACGGTCGCGGCGCGGTTCCAGGCCAGGACGTCCCAAGTGGCCGTCTTGATGATCACCGGGCTGGACTCGAAGCTGTCGAGCAGGCGCTGCAAGCGCGGCGTCACGCCGTCCGGCGCTTTGTAGACGACCTCGGGTAGATGGCCGAAGGCGAGCATGAACAGATGCTCGCGCTCCGGTTCGGTCATCAGCAAGCCCTGGGCGATGCGATTGAGCACCTGCGCGGAGGGCGCGCCTCCGCGGCCCTGTTCCAGCCAGGTGTACCAGGTGGCGCTGATATTGGCGCGCTGAGCGACTTCTTCACGGCGCAGGCCGGGCGTGCGCCGGCGCGTTGCAGGCAGGCCGAAGGCTGCCGGGTCGAGGCGGCTGCGGCAGTCTTTGAGGTAGACCCCAAGGGGGTTCGCGAGCTGATCCGGCATGTTGATCCTGTTAGTGCGTATACCCTGATAACGTCCCTACTTTTACAGGATAGAGACTAAGCGCAGGCTGCTGCCATATCAACGACATGGGACAGGATCATGCGTGTATTTCTTACGGGTGCTACAGGTTTTATCGGTTCCCGGGTGGCGGCCGAGTTGATCGACGCCGACCACCGAGTGCTGGGCCTGACTCGCTCGGATGCGGGCGCGCAGGCGCTCAAGGCGCTGGGGGCCGAGGTGCTGTATGGCGATATCGAGGACCTGCCGGGCCTGCAACGGGGGGCGGCTGCTTGTGAGGCGGTGATCCATACGGCGTTCGATCATGACTTCACGCACTTCGCCGACAACTGCCAGAAGGACTACCGCGCGATCATCGCCTTGGGCGCGGCGCTGGAGGGTTCCGAGCGGCCGTTGATCATCACTACTGGCGCTGCTGCGGGTTCTCCAGGGCCCGGACAGGCGGCGATCGAAGACCACTTCGACCCCGAGCACCCCAATCCGCGCGTGGCCTCGGAGCTGGCCGGGCGCGAGTTGTCACAGCGTGGCGTTGACGTCAGGGTGATACGGTTGACGCAGATTCACGACACTCTGAAGCAGGGGCTGGTGAGTTATCTCATCGCCCACGCCCAGCGCACCGGCCGCTGCGCTTATGTCGGCGAGGGCCTGAACAGCTGGTCGGCGGCCCATGTCGCAGACACCGCACGCTTGTATCGCCTGGTGCTGGAGAAGGGCACGGCGGGCATGCGGTATCACGCTTCGGCCGAGGTCGACGTGAGTTTCAAAAGCATCGCCCAGACCGTGGCACAGCGCCTGGACGTGCCGTTGGTGGCGTTATCCGCAGAAGAGGCCGTTGGGCATTTTGGCTGGTTGGCGACGTTCGTGGACAAGGACTTGAAGGCCACGAGCGCCAAGACCCGCGCCGAGTTGGGCTGGGACCCGACAGGGGCGGGGCTGCTGGAGGATTTGCAACGCGCGCAGCTATAGCGAAGGGGCTTGGCGCCGATTCGGTGTGTCAGCCACGGATGGCGTGCTGACACGACGCTGTCGGGGACAATCCCTCTCGCTACAGGTATTTCAGCGAGGGGGGCTGCGCAGTGAGGAGGGGCCGCCAGCGACCGGGATGCGCTTGCCGGTATCCACCAGTTTCTGCCCTTCGATGCTGTACAGCCCCAACTGGTGTTCGACGTTGAACTGCACGATGACGTGCTTGCTGTCGGCGCTGAAAACGACGCCCTGTGCTGCGACACCATCGGCCACTTGCGACACCTGCGTGGCCTTGCCGTTCTTGATCGCGAACAGGGTTACGAGGCCGTGGGGGCGGGCGCCGGGGTTGTCGGGGGTGAGGTTGGAGCCGTCGATCGATTGGGCCGCGATCCATTTGCCGTCGGGGGAGATTGCCACGCCTTCAGGGGTGGCCGGTACGGTGAGGTGCTGCACCGCGCGGAATGGGGCCTTGGACACGTCGATCAGGGTCACGCTGTCCACGTCCGCCGCCAGGCGCCCTTTGTAAGCCAGGCCGGCGAGGCCGACGTTGCTGACCACGGCCCAGTGGCCATCGCTGGAGGCATCGACGGTGTACGGCGCCACACCGGTGCTGACGCGGTCGCCGCTGTCGACCCATTTGCCGTCCTTGAGGTCCAGCACCGCGACGCCTTGTTCGTCACGCATGGCGGCCAGCGCGTGCTGGCCATCGTGGGTGAACACTACGCCGGCCAGGCGTTTGCTGCTGATGTTGATGGGGTCGAGCAGTGTCACCTGCTGCCCTTCGATACGCAGCGGCCGCACGCTGCCGTCCACGCAGGTCACCAGGCCCCAGGTGCCGCTACGGTCAAACGCGACGGCTTGAGGATGGCTGCCGAGTTCGATGTGGGTGACCTTGGCGGGTTTGGCAGAGAGGTCGACCACTTGCAGGAAAGTGTCCATCAACAGCTTTTTGTTCGCCTGGTCATAGCGGGTGGGCGCAGCGATCAGCGCCAGTTTGCCGTCCGGGCTGATGGCAGCGGCCTGGGGTGGGCCTTGAATACCGTTTTCGATCTCGACGGTCTGGTTGACCTTGGGTGGGAAGACGCTGGCATCCAGCACCGTAAGGGTGTCCGGGACAGGGTTGGCGGGGTAGGTGTCGAGGCCTTGAGCGCGCTGGTACTTGCCGTCGTTCGAGGAAACCACCCAGTCGGCAGCGAAGGCAGAGTGCGCCGCAAACAGGGCCAGAAGGCAGACTGAAACCGGTTTCAGGGCGAAGCGAAAAGAAGGTGTGGTCATGTGCTTTCCAGGTCCATCCAGGGTTGTCGAGAAGTGAGAGACCTCACTATATACATCGCTGGATGGCCCGAACTTAAAACATATTTCAGTGGTAATAACGCTCGCGGGGCCCTATCTGCAGCGCCTGGTTCACACTGCTGCGCAACCCTGGTGGTGCTTCAATCCAGCCGGTCGTAGAGGCGTTTGCCCATGCTGACATGGTGCTCGACGCTGTAGCCCAGTGACTCGTAGAACGGCACGATCTCGGTGTTGGTATTGACCACTTGCAGGTTGATTTTCAAGCAGCCGAGGCGCACCAGCGCTGCCTCTGCGTGATGCACCAGGGCTTCGCCGATGCCTTGGCGGCGGTGGCCTGGGTCGACACTCACCGAGTACAGCCAGCCGCGGTGGCCGTCGTAGCCGGCGAGCACCGTGCCGACCACCTTGTCGCCGGCGAGGGCGACGAAGAACAACTGATCCGCGTGGGCCAGTTTCATGTCGATGGAGCGGCTTGGCAGGCGGTGTTCGGTGGGGTGATCGAAGACGTTGTCCCACAGGGCGATGACGCTGGCCCGGTGCAGAGGATCGGAATAGTCGACGATAGCGTCCATGGTCAGGCCTCTTGGCAAAGAGGTGGACGCTAGCGTCTGCGGGGGGTGGTTGTCCAGCCAGGAGGCGGCTGGATGCTGCTGGATGTATTCAGTGGCTGATGTGTGGGGGCATAGGGCCCTTTCGCGAGCAAGCTTTGCTCCCACAGGTGTACGACCCAAGACCGGTCGACTCTGTGGGCGCAAGGGTGCGCGTTCGCGGTGAAGAGGCCCTGAAGCACATCGCAAATCAGCCCCGCCAGACAGGCCGGCCATCGTCACCCATGGCCCAGTGCGGCTCGCGAGGTTGAATACAGACCCCGCCAATCCACCGCGGCGCATCCGCGTGGTCCGGCCAGTAGGCTTCACCTGCCAGCACTTGCTGCCCCAAGGCGGTCAATTGCAGTGGCCGCTGAGGCCAGTCCAATTGTTTTCCGGTTTCGCTGATCAAGGGCCTGGCGCCATCGATCAGCGGCCGCATCATGGCGTAGAACATCATGTCGCCCAGGTAGGGCAGCGGTTCACGTATCTCCATCAGCTCGGCAAACACTCGCCCGCACGGCATTTCGCCGCCCTCCAGCAACGTCTGCAAGGCCAGGCGCTCGGTCAGTGACAGGCCATCGCGCACGCCGGGCAGCTCTTGCAGTTGTCGGCGCAGTGCGGGGGCGAGCAGCGGCAGGCTGGGGTGTTCAGCGTCGGCGATAGCCGCCAGCGCCAGCGGTGAAGCCGCACAGTAGGCGGCCCAAGTGCGGCGTGCGAGCGCCAGTGCTTCGGCCGTTACGGCCCGGCGTTGCGGCCATAGCCACGCCAGCAGGTCGGGGGCCAGTTGGCCGATGCCGATAAAGCGCTGCACCCCCGGCACGGCGTTGATCTGCACCAGTTCCAGGCGGTGCTCCGGCAGGCGATCGAGACCTGCCAGGGCGCTCACCAGAAACAGCTGGTCGTAGGCATCGGCTTCGCACCACAACACTCCAGGTGTGTCGCCCAATTGCGCCAGCCGGTCGTATTCGTGGTCGGTGCGCCGTTGCACATCGGCCAGCGGCAGGTTGAATACCTGACTGATGTACTGGCTGCGTTGCGCGCGATACGCCTCAACCGGCAGTGCTTGCACCGGGCCCATGCACAGCGGGTCGGCCATCATCTGGAAGCGGCCCTTGAAACCGGCCAGGCGCAGGCTGTGTTCGATATCGTTGCCGCAACGCCAGTGGCAGCTGTTGGCCTCGTCGCTGGCGGTGAAATCCGGTTGGCGGGCGGCGAAGTCGATGGCATCGACATGCGCCTTGAGCTTGGGCCAGGTGGCGAAACCATAGCCGCGAGCGATCAGCCATTGGGCATCGGTCAGGGTGGCGGGCGATCGCTTGAGCTGGGCCTGATGCTTGGGCGCCGAGCCTGCGTGAAGTTCACGCAGCAGGTCCTTGGCTTGCTTCTTGAGCTGCTCGAGGTTGAGGCGGCCGTGGTGGGGCGAAAAAATGCGCGGTACGGACATACGAGCTCCTTGAATGAACCTTGTCCGCTTTAAGGTCGGGAGTCGTAGCGAGAATGAGGGTGAATCAGGTCCTGGGCACAGCCCTTTCCGCGGATGGAGGCGCAGAGCACGCCTGGTCCGGGATGATACGAGGGTGAATGAGGGAGATCAACCGTGTCGCGAGGGGCTTGCCCGGAAAGATGCCAGGTCGGCGCTAATGCATCCGACCTGATATTTTCCGCGGCAAGCCCCTCGCTACAGTGGGGCGGCGCGATCAGCTGGCCTTGATCCGCTCCACCGCCACTGGCGTAAGCCGTGGGGTGAGGAAGTGAATCACCACAATCGCTACCAGATACATACTGCCGGCCACGATAAAGATCGGCTGATACGACTTGAACACTTCAAGGATGTAGCCGTTGTAAGTGGTCATCAGCATGCCGCCCATGGCACCGGCCATGCCGCCGATACCGATCACCGAAGCCACCGCCTCTTTGGGAAACAGATCGGAAGGCAAGGTCATCAGATTCGCCGACCAGGCCTGATGCGCCGCCGCTGCCAGGCCGATGATCGCCACCACCAGCCACAGGCTGGAGACGAACTGCGCGGTCACGATCGGGGTGACGGCCAATGCACACAGCAGCATGGTGGTCTTGCGCGACACGTTGGCCGAGCGGCCCAGTTTCATCTGCTTCGACGAGCCCCAGCCACCCAACACCGAACCGACGTCGGCGAGGATATACACGGCAATCAGCGGCGGGCCGAACGATTTGAGGTCCAGGCCGTAGGTCTTGCCGAGGAAGTCCGGCAGCCAGAACAGGTACAGCCACCAGATCGGGTCGGTGAGGAACTTGCCGGCCGCATAAGCCCAGGTCTCGCGAAAGCCCAGCAGCTTGACCCAGGAGATTTTCACTGGCGGGGCGCCGGCTGAAATGACGCTGTCATCGGACTGGATATAGGCCAGTTCCGCCGGGCTGACTTTCGAGTGCTCTGCCGGGCGACGGTACATGATCACCCAGGCGATCAGCCAAAAGGAGGTGACGATACCGATAGAGATGAACGCCGCGCGCCAGCCCCAGGCCAGAGTGATGGCCGGTACCAGCAGCGGGGTAACGATCGGGCCGAAGGCCGTACCGGCGTTGAAGATCCCGGTGGCCAGCGCCCGTTCCTTTTGCGGAAACCATTCCGACACGGCCTTGAGGCTGGACGGAAAGCTGCCCGACTCACCCAGCCCGAGGGTGAAGCGTGCCAGGGCGAACTGAGTGACCGTGGTGACCAGCCCGTGACCGATGCTGGCGATGGTCCAGATAGTGAAGGCCATGGCATAGCCGATGCGCACGCCGACCTTGTCGATGATGCGGCCGAACGTCAGGAAGCCGATGGCGTAGGCGCACTGGAACCAGAAGACGATGTTGGCGTAGTCGGTTTCCGACCACTTGAGTTCAGCGGCGAGGGTGGGCTTGAGGATACCGATCATCTGGCGATCGATGTAGTTGATGCCGATGGCGATGAACAGCAGGGCGCAGATGATCCATCGGTAGCGGGTCAAGCGTGATTGCGGCACCGCTATTTGCGGCTGGAGCTGTGGAGGGACCTGTATTGTCATTATTGCGGCTTCCTTTTTATTGTTATTGACCGTGTCTAGCGCGGCATCCATTTCATCGAGAAAGCGACAGCTTGAATGGACCTGTAGGACATCCTATGACGGGGTCCTGAGGCTGTCAACGCGGCTCACGACAGCACGAAATCCACTATTTTTGGCATTTTTACATCAACAAGTAGTGCAACCGCTCTAGCTCGCGGATTTGCGGCTTGGCATCGTTCAATCGGATAACACAGCAGCTCGTCGGTACGACTCCAGCGCCGCTATCGCTCCCGTGCGACTGTGCTCCGGCAGGGTGCAGGGATGCTCGCTTGGGGGGCATGAACGACGTTGAGCCTCGCGCAGTTACCTGTCTGCCCCAGTACGACCGCCCATCGCCGACCATGGCGCGACCTTTGCATCGCCCTCACTCAGGTAATCCCCACAACCCGAACCAGACACGACAAAGGCGCCGTGTTGCCCCGCTCATCGAGCGTAGGCAGCTGGCGCCTTTTTTGTTTTGCACACCGCCACAAAGATGAGCGAGAGCCCATGAACAGCACCCACGTTCGTAGCGTGTGCCCCTATTGCGGTGTCGGCTGTGGCATCGTCATGAGCGTGGCCGACAACCGTGTGATCAAGGTCAGCGGCGACAAACTGCACCCCGCCAACTTTGGCCGCCTGTGCACCAAGGGCAGCACCTGTGCGCAAGCCCTCACCGCACCGGGTCGGATGAACACGGCATTCATGCGCCACGAGCGCCAGCGCGAGCCCGTGCAGGTTGCCATCGATGAGGCCATCAGCAGCACCGCACGGCGTTTGCGCGCGATCATCGACGAGCACGGCCCGGACGCGCTGGCGCTCTACGTGTCGGGGCAGATGTCGCTGGAAGCCCAGTACCTGGCCAACAAGCTCGCCAAGGGCTTCGTGCGCACCCGCCATATCGAGTCCAACTCGCGGTTGTGCATGGCCAGCGCCGGCAGCGGCTACAAGTTGTCGCTGGGCGCCGATGGACCGCCGGGCTCGTATGACGATTTCGATCACGCCGATGTGTTTTTCGTCAGCGGCGCCAACATGGCCGATTGTCACCCGATCTTGTTCCTGCGTCTGCTCGATCGGCGCAAGGCCGGGGCGCGGTTGATCGTCGTCGACCCGCGGCGCAGCGCCACCGCCGACAAGGCCGATCTGTTCCTGCAGATAGCGCCCGGCAGCGACCTGGCACTGCTCAACGGGCTGCTGTATCTGCTGGTCGAGAACGGCCATGTCGACGCCGACTTCATTGCGCGTCACACCGATGGCTGGGAGGTCATGCCGGCCTTTCTGCAAGCCTATACACCGGCCCACGTAGCGGAGATCACGGGCCTGAAGGAGGACGATATCCGCACCGCCGCGCAATGGATCGGCGAGGCTGGCGAATGGATGAGCTGCTGGACCATGGGCCTCAATCAGAGCACTCACGGCACCTGGAACACCAATGCCCTGTGCAACCTGCACCTCGCGACGGGGGCTATCTGTCGGCCGGGCAGCGGGCCGTTTTCCCTCACCGGCCAGCCCAATGCCATGGGCGGCCGCGAGATGGGCTACATGGGCCCCGGCCTGCCTGGCCAGCGCTCCAATCAGGTGGCCGCCGATCGGGCCTTCATCGAGCAACTCTGGCAACTGCCCGCCGGTCATTTGCGCAGCGAGGCGGGGGTCGGCACCGTGGCCATGTTCGACGCCATGGCGGCGGGCAGCATCAAAGCCTGCTGGATCATCTGCACCAATCCGGTGGCCAGCGTCGCCAATCGCCAGCAGGTCATCGAGGCCCTGTGCACGGCGGAGCTGGTGATCACTCAGGATGCCTACCTCGACACCGAGACCAACCGTTACGCCGATGTGCTGCTGCCTGGCGCTCTGTGGGCCGAAGCCGAAGGGGTGATGATCAACTCCGAGCGCAACCTGACCTTGATGCCCAAGGCAGTCGACGCGCCCGGCGAGGCCATGGCCGATTGGCAGATCATCGCCCGCATCGCCTGTGCCATGGGCTACGCCGAAGGGTTCAGCTACAGCAGCCCCGAGCAGGTGTTCGAGGAGATCAAAGGCGCCTGGAATCCCGGCACCGGTTACGACCTCCGCGGTGCCAGCTACGCACGCTTGCGCGAGGCGCCGCTGCAGTGGCCCTGCGCGCCCGACAGTAGTAGCACCCGAGCGCCGATTCGTTACCTTGAAGGTGATGCCAGCCATGCCGGCCTCTTCGCGAGCAAGCTTTGCTCCCACAGCACAAACAGTGCTGACGCCTTACACCCGTGGGAGCAAGGCTTGCCCGCGAAGGGGCCGTCAGATAGTGCAATGATCGCAGCCACAACCCGCCCCCTGCGCTTCGCCACCGCCACCGGCCGCGCGCAGTTCTTCGCCCGCCCCCACATGCCACCCGCCGAGTTGCCAGACGATGACTACCCGCTGGTGCTCAACACCGGGCGGGTGCAGCACCAATGGCACACCCTCACCAAGACCGGCAAGATCGCCACCCTCAACAAGCTCAACCCCGGGCCCTTTATCGAGGTGCATCCCGAGGATGCCCAGGCCCTGGCGATCGGCGAGGGCGACCAGGTCGAGGTCCGTTCACGCCGTGGCCTCGCGGTGCTACCGGCGCGCGTTACCGATCGGGTCCGGCAGGGCAGCTGTTTTGCGCCGTTCCACTGGAACGATGTGTTCGGCGAGCAGTGGGCAATCAACGCGCTCACCAGCGATGCCGACGATCCGCTGTCGTTGCAGCCGGAATTCAAATACGCCGCGGTGGCCTTGCAGCGTGTCGGCTCGCCGCTGATCGTGACCCGCGAATGGCAAGATCACCCCGCCATCCCCTTGGCGTTACCGAGGGTCGCTGAGCACGCAGACGCGCAACAGTCGCAGGCACTTGGGCAGGCCGCTGCGCAACGGTCTTGCCCGGTAGAAGAGCCCGCCGCGCAGTGGGTGCTGTGGGCATCGCAGACCGGCAACGCCGAAGCACTGGCCGAGCGCGTGGTTACCCAGTTACGTGACACCGGGCATGTGGTGCGCAGCGGTGCCATGGGCGAGGTGGCATTGAGCGACCTCAAAGGCGCGGCCAGCCTGTTGTTGATTGCCAGCACCTTTGGTGACGGTGATGCTCCGGACAACGGCGCGGGTTTGTGGACGGCGCTGCACGGCGAGGCGGCCCTCGACTGCGCCCAGTGGCGTTATGCGGTGCTGGCGCTGGGAGATTCCAGCTACGATCAGTTCTGCGGCTTTGGCCGCAAGCTTGACGAACGCCTGCACGGCCTCGGCGCCCGGCGCTTGCTGGAGCGGGTGGAATGCGAGCCCGATTACGAGGAGTCGGCCAGCGCCTGGCTGGCCTCGATTCGCGTCGCTCTTGAGGTCAGTGCGATCGCTCCGTTGTTCGAGCCGACTCGTCAAACCTCTAACGAGAGGGCTCGCCCCCGAACAATCTCTCAGCCCCCACAACCTTCCGCGCCTCTGTACAGCAAGCACCGCCCCTACAAGGCCCGCCTGCTGCACAACCACCGACTCAACAGCCCCGGCGCGCAAAAGGAAACACGCCACATCGCCTTCGACCTCACCGACAGCGGCTTCGATTACCAGGCCGGCGACGCCCTGGGCGTCTGGCCGAGCAACTGCTTGACGCTGGTCGAAGACCTGCTCGGTACCCTGCGCCTGGACAGCGGCCAGGCCGTGACCCTCAAGGATCAGGGCGACATGGCGCTGGCCGTGGCGCTGCAAAAGCATCTGGATATCTGCCGCATCACCCCTGACTGGTTGCGCATCGTGGCCGAACACAGCAACAGCGCGCTGCTCACCGAACTGCTGGCGCCCGAGCACAAGGCTCGGCTCAAGGACTGGCTATGGGGCCGGCAACTGGTGGATCTGCTGCACGAGTTCCCGGTGGATATCGATGCCACGCAACTGCTGGGCCTGCTCAAACCCTTGCAGCCCCGCCTGTACTCCATAAGTTCGAGCCCCAAGGTCACCCCCCACGAGGTGCACCTGACCGTTTCGACTGTACGTTATCGCTGCAACGACCGCGCCCGCAGCGGTGTGTGCTCGGGCTTTCTGGCTGACCGCGCGCAGCAGACGTTGGTGCCGATCTTCACTCAACGCTCGGCGCATTTTCGTGTGCCCGCCGATCCCCATGCGCCGATGATCATGGTCGGCCCCGGCACCGGTGTGGCGCCGTTTCGCGCCTTCCTGCAGGAGCGCCAGGCCACCGGCGCGCCGGGCAAGAACTGGCTGCTGTTCGGCGAGCAGCGCCAGGCCAGCGATTTCTATTATCGCGACGAGCTGCAGGCGTGGCAGCGCGACGGGCATCTGCAGCGTCTGGACACGGCGTTTTCCCGCGATCAGCAGGCCAAGGTCTATGTGCAACAACGCCTGCTCGAGCAGGGCGCGCAGCTGTGGCAGTGGCTGGAGGAGGGCGGGCACTTTTACGTCTGTGGCGATGCGAGTGCGATGGCCCGGGACGTCGATGCGGCGCTCAGGCAGGTAGTGGCCGAGCACGGTGGCATGAGCGGCGAGCAGGCGCAGGCGTATGTGCAGGGTCTGAGTAACGCCAAGCGTTATGTGCGCGATGTGTACTGAAAGGAGGCGTTGCGCCGGGGGATGCACTCCGGTGGCGCAGGATGGGTGAAGTCACAGAACAGCTCCGCGAGCAGAGCCCGCCCCCCACAAGGCGTGCGCGATGCCTGTGGGGCTGGGGCTGCCGAGGAAGAGGCCGTCACTGGCAGCGCAAATCTGCAGATTGGCACAGATGCTGCTTTCACCTTGATACTGACTCGCCGACCACATTCGGCCAGTGCACAACCCCATCGAATACCAGGCAAAGGCGCCTGGAGCTTAACGGCTCCAGGCGCTTTTTTTTTGCCTTTTTTTACCGAGGAGTCGCCATGAATGCGCCACTGAGCATCGAGCCGCGGGAAAGACTGATCGTCATCGGCAATGGCATGGTCGGCCACCACTGCGTCGAACAGCTGATCGAGCGCGGGGCGCTGAGCCGCTTCGACGTACGGGTGTTTGGCGAAGAGCGCCAGCGCGCCTACGACCGCGTGCACCTGTCCGAATATTTCAGTGGTTCCGATGCCGAGGCATTGGCACTGGGCGAAGCCGATCTGTATGGCCGCCATGGCGTGCATCTGCATCTGAGCGAGGCGGTGCTCGAGATCGATCGCGAACGCTGCGAAGTGGTCACCGCACTCGGGCGTTATGGCTACGATCGCCTGGTGCTGGCGACCGGTTCCTACCCGTTCGTGCCACCGATCAGCGGATCCGAGGGCAACGCGCGACTGGTCTACCGTACCCTGGATGACCTCGACAGCATTCGTGCGGCGGCGGCCAACGCCCGTCGCGGCGTGGTGGTGGGTGGCGGCCTGCTGGGCCTGGAGGCCGCCAACGCCTTGAAGTCCCTGGGCCTGGAAGCCCATGTGGTGGAGTTCGCGCCGCGCTTGATGCCGGTGCAATTGGACAGCGATGGCGGCGCCGCCTTGCGTGCACAGATCGAGGCCCTGGGCGTCGGTGTGCACACCTCCCGCGCCACGCAATCGGTGGTGGCGGGTGAAGGCTATCGCTATCGGATGAATTTCGACGGCGGCGAGTTTCTCGAGACCGACCTGATCGTGTTCTCGGCCGGCATTCGTCCTCAGGATGCGCTGGGCCGCAGCAGTGGCCTGGAGATCGCGGCGCGCGGTGGCGTGGCGATCGACGCGCACTGCCGCAGCAGCGATGCGCGGATCTTCGCCATCGGTGAATGTGCTTCATGGAATGGCAGCGTCTTCGGCCTGGTCGCACCGGGCTACAGCATGGCGCGCAATGTCGCCAGCACCCTGGCCGGGGAGCAGCACGCGACCTTCGCCGGTGCCGACATGTCCACCAAGCTCAAGCTGCTGGGGGTCGATGTCGGCTCCATCGGCGACGCCCACGCCGCCACGCCGGGTGCCAGGAGCTATCGTTTCATCGACGAGGCCAACGCCAGCTACCGGCGCCTGGTGGTGGATGCCGAGGGCAAGAAAGTCATTGGCGCCGTGCTGGTGGGTGACAACAGCTACTACGACACCTTGCTGCAATACGTACAGAACGCTATCAAGCTGCCAGCCGATCCCGCGAGCCTGATCCTGCCGCTGGCCTCCGGCGCGCCGAGCCTGGGCGCCGACGCGTTGCCGGACACGGCCACTGTCTGCTCCTGCCACAACGTCACCAAGGGCGCGATCTGCACGGCCATCGACGGCGGCTGCGCCGAGCTGGGGCAACTCAAGGCGCAGACCAAGGCCTGCACCGGCTGCGGCGGGTGCGCGGCGTTGCTCAAGCAAGTCTTCGAACACGAACTGATCGCCCGCGGCGTGGCGGTCGACAAGAGCCTGTGTGAACACTTCGCCCACACCCGGCAAGAGCTTTACGCGCTGGCCCGGGTCGAGGGCATTCACAGTTTCGACGAGATGCTCGCCAAGCACGGCCGGGGTCACGTCGGCTGCGATATCTGCAAGCCCACTGTGGCCAACGTGCTGGCGTCGTGCTGGAACCGGCCGATCATGGACCCGTCCCTGGTACCACTGCAGGACACCAACGACACCTTCATGGCCAACATGCAGAAAAACGGCACCTACTCGGTAGTGCCGCGCATTCCGGGAGGCGAGATCACCCCGGACAAGCTCATCGCCATTGGCGCGGTGGCAAAGAAATACGACCTCTACACCAAGATTACCGGGGGGCAGCGCATCGACCTGTTCGGCGCGCAGCTGCACGAACTGCCGGACATCTGGAGCGAGCTGATCGCCGCGGGCTTCGAGACCGGGCATGCCTACGGCAAGTCGACGCGCACGGTGAAGTCCTGCGTGGGCAGCACCTGGTGCCGTTACGGCGTGCAGGACAGCGTGCAGATGGCGCTGCTGATCGAGGATCGCTACAAGGGCCTGCGCTCGCCGCACAAGCTCAAGTTCGCGGTGTCGGGCTGTACCCGCGAATGCGCCGAGGCGCAGAGCAAGGATGTAGGCGTGATCGCGACCGAGAAGGGCTGGAACCTGTACATCGCCGGCAATGGCGGCATGCGCCCGCGGCACGCCGAGCTGTTCGCCACCGATCTGGACGATGCCACGTTGATCCGCTACATCGATCGCTTTTTGATGTTTTATATCCGCACGGCCGACAAGCTGCAACGTACCTCGGTGTGGCGCGAGAGCCTGGAGGGCGGGCTGGATTTTCTCAAGCAGGTGATCATCGAGGACAGCCTGGGCCTGGGCGCGGAGCTGGAAGGGCAGATGCAGCTGGTCGTGGATCGTTATGAATGCGAATGGGCCAACGCCTTGAAAGACCCGGAAAAACTCAAGCGCTTCCGTACCTTCGTCAACGACAAACGCAGTGATCCGGATATTCAATTCATCACCGAACGCGAGCAACGCCGACCGGCGCCGGCGGTGCAGTTGATTGCTGTGACCGAGGAGGTGCTGTGATGGGCCAGGCGCAATTGCAGCAATCATGGCGGCGGGTGTGCGCTGTGAGTGATCTGGTGGCGCAATCGGGAGTGGTGGCGTGGGTGGACGGCGCGCAGGTGGCGCTGTTCTATCTGCCCGAGCAGAACCCGCCGATCTTCGCGGTGGCCAACCGCGACCCGCAGTCGGGTGCCAACGTCATCGGCCGCGGGATCGTCGGGCTGCTCAAGGGTGAACTGGTGGTGGCGGCGCCGCTTTATAAGCAGCATTTCAGTTTGGTGACAGGGCAGTGTGTCGAGGACCCGTCCCAGGCGTTGGCGACCTGGGCGGTGAGGTTGAATGGTGAGGAGGTCGAGATCAGCGATTGAGAGTCAGAGCTCGCCTCACGTTCTGTAAAACCGCGCAGTCCTGCTACGATGCGCGACATGAACCTCGATACCCGGATCAAATTCCGCCACCTGCTGTGCTTTCTCGAAATCGCCCGCCAAGGCAGCTTTGCCAAGGCCGCCGATGCCGTGGCGATCAGTCAGCCGGCGATCTCGAAAACCCTCAAGGAGCTTGAAGAGCTGCTCGAGACCCGGCTGTTCGAGCGGGACAAGACCGGCGTCGAGCTGACCCCTGCCGGCATCCGCTTCATGCGCTATGCGGCGCCCTGCGTACAGGCCCTGCGCGACGGTGTCAGCACCCTGCGCAGTGAGGAGCACGAGCCACCACAGGTGCGCGTCGGCATCCTGTCGACGGTCGAAAGCCAGCTCATGCCCGAAGTCCTCAAGCGTCTGCACGAGCGCCACGATGCCTTGGTAGTCAGCGTGTCCACTGGGCCCGGCGCTTATCTGTTGGGCCAATTGCATGTGGGCGACCTTGACCTGGTGATTGGCCGCATGACCGACAGCCCGCAGATCCAGGGCTTGATCTTCGAGCACCTGTACAGCGAGGCCATGGCGCTGGTGGTGCGTACCGGCCACCCGCTGTTGGCCGTGCAACCACTGGAACGCAGCCAGATCAGCCGCTACCCGCTGGTGCTGCCGCTGGCGGGGACGACCATTCGCAAACACGCCGACAGCCTGTTCGTGCAATGTGCCGTCAGCCCGTCTTCGCAAAGGGTCGAAACACTTTCCCCGACCCTCAGCCGCCGCTACGTGCAAACCAGCGATGCGATCTGGGTGGCGCCACGGGATGCGGTGCGCCTGGACGTCAGCCAAGGCGAGTTGCACGAGTTGCAGTTGGGTGTCAGCGAGCCCGGCGGCTCGGTAGGCATCTGCAGCAACGCCGCGCGGGCCTTGCCGTTGCCGGCGCAATGGCTCTGCGAAGTGGTGCGCGAGGTGGCCGTCGAGTACCGCCAGGCGAGCGAAGCGCGCTAAGCGTGGTTTTACCTCGGTCCCGAGTCCGGTGAAGATGAAATCCTTGTAATACCTGAACTTATCCTCCTTTAGTGCCTCTCATGCCGGTAGCCATTGGTCGTGGCCGCCTGATAAGCTCGCGGCTTTACTCGAATGCCCTATTGGCGCATGAACAAGGAAATAGCATGAAACAGCATCGGTTGGCAGCGGCGATCGCCCTGGTTGGTTTGGTACTCGCAGGCTGCGATCAGCAGGCCAGTGTCGAGCTGAAAACACCGGCGCAGAAAGCTTCTTATGGTATCGGCCTGAACATGGGCAAGAGCCTGGCGCAAGAAGGCATGGACGACCTGGATTCCAAGGCCGTGGCTCAAGGTATCGAAGATGCCGTGGGCAAAAAGCCTCAGAAACTCAAGGACGACGAATTGGTCGCCGCTTTTGCTGATCTGCAGAAGCGTGCTGAAGAGCGCATGACCAAGATGAGCGCCGAAGCTGAATCCGCCGGCAAGAAGTTCCTCGAAGAAAACGGCAAGAAGGATGGCGTGGTCACCACCGCTTCCGGCCTGCAGTATCAGATCATCAAGAAAGCCGACGGCGCTCAGCCCAAGCCGACTGACGTGGTCACCGTTCATTACGAAGGCAAGCTGATCGACGGCAAGGTCTTCGACAGCTCCATCGAGCGCGGTAGCCCGATCGACCTGCCGGTCAGCGGCGTGATCCCGGGTTGGGTCGAAGGTCTGCAACTGATGCACGTTGGCGAAAAGGTCAAACTGTTCATCCCGGCCAACCTGGCCTACGGTGCCCAGAGCCCGAGCCCGGCGATCCCTGCCAACTCGGTACTGGTCTTCGACCTGGAACTGATCGCTATCAAGGATCCGTCCAAGGCTGATGCCGGCGCACCTGAGCAGTCTCCGGAAGACGAAGACGCGCCAGATGACGCTCCAGCCGCACCGGCTGCGCCAGCCAAGAAGTAATTCTGCCTGGCTGTACTGCAAACGCCCCGTCTCGACGGGGCGTTTGCGTTTTTGCGGTTCGCGTCGCTGATTTTTTCGAACCCCTGGAAATGGCTGTAGTCACAGCTGTACGCCCTCATGGACTAGCCCGTAAGTGGCTATCCAGTCAACGAAAATCTGTGTTTTTTATGTGAGTAAAAAACGCGCGATTTGTGTTCGGCCCTTGTATATCGGGGGCCTACAGGCCTAAATTCGCCTCTGTTCACAAGGTTATCCACAATATCTGTGGATAACCTTTCCCCTATATTTTTCGGGAGGGTTCATGAAAGCACCCTGGAGTTTCAGCCGTTTCCTGCCACTGGCCGAAAGGCTGCTGAGTCGTGGTCGTTTACCGGCATTGGTCTTCGCGGTGACGCGCAAGGTCAAGGGCCATAACCTCGGCAAACTGCGCGAGGATGTCGGCCTGCTGCAGGCGCTGTGCCTGGCTTACTGGCGCGGGGAATATCGCGCTATCAGTGGCAAGTCGATGCTGTCGATAGTGGCCGGTCTGCTGTATTTCGTCAGCCCCTTCGACGCCATTCCGGACTGGCTGGTGGGCGTGGGGATGCTCGATGACATCGCCGTGCTCAGTTGGGTGATGAAGGTGGTAGCGGACGAGCTTGAAGATTTCCGCGCCTGGCGCGCTCGCCAGTCGCCCGAAAAACTGCGCGTGCTCGAACGTGTGCCAAATGTCGAAGAGCCGCTGGAGCTGGATCCGCGCAAGGGTTGATCTGGCGAAAGTCCCAGCCGGCTCCTTTGCGAGCAGCGCTCCCGCACAGGGGCCACGTAGACGCATGGGAACGAGCTAGCGCGTGCGGCGGCGAATGGGCCAGGAGTGCTGACCAGTGACCGCCCAATCGCGCCGCACTCCAGGCCGCACCATGGCCCGCTAGTGGCTGGCGTTCGGTGATCATCGAGCTCATGGCTGGCGCCTTGCCATCAGCCTTGCAGGCGCCGATTACCGCCAATTCAAGGACAAATATCCCCTCCCTGAGATTCCGCTGTTAAGATAATCGCATTCAGGAATATGCCTATCGAGCACTCGTTTCGGGCGGACAGGGGGATGTGATGGGGATTCAGGTGATCAGTCGTGATGGCCAGCCGGAATACGCCGTGGTGCCATGGGCTGAATATCAGGCTTTGTTGGCAGCCGCAGGTCAGGCTACACCTGCGCTGGAGCCGACAGCGCATAGTGCGACGGCCAGCGAGGCTGGGCATCCTGCCTTCACTGAACTCGCCGCCCTGCGCGAAGCCAAGGGGCTTGAAGCCAATACCCTGGCGCGCGCCGTCGGCATCAGCCCGGCGTACCTGGCGATGATCGAAAGTGGCGAACGCGACCCCGATGCAGCGATCAAGCGCAGCCTGGCATGGGAGTTGGGGGTGCCGGGCTGGAGGGAGGCATCATGAGCGTGCGTATCAGCCGCCAGCAATGGGACGGCTTGTTGGGCGAGCTGGACCACGCCCGTCGGCAACGGCATCTGCTCACCTATCGTGCTCTGCTCGAGCGCTTGCAGTTTCCCACGCCCGCCATGCAGACCTTGACCGCAGCCCTTGAACATCTGGCCTCGCTGGACGCGAAAGCCGAGCAGCCGATTCGCAGCTCATTAGTCATCAGCCAGGGCGCGAGCCGTTTGCCGCGCCCTGGCTTTTTCGAATGCGTCGAACGCCTCGGGCGCTTTTCCGGACCCTCGGATGGTGTTGCAGCTGCCTCCTGGCATGCCTCCGAAGTGGTACGGGTGTTCGAGTACAGCTATCCCGAGCAGTGCGCTTCCTGATCGACCTTGCTGGCCTGTCGTAGACGCGAGTGTGCGAGGGGTTCACGCTCAGCCGCTCAGGGCCGTGCCAGGTGCCAGACGTCCCCCTCATTGTCACCTGTGGTTTCGCCAGGCTTGCTGTCCTGATACCAGGTGTACAGCGGCTGGCCCTTGTAGGCCCACTGCAAGGCGCCATCTCGGCGGGTGATCACTGTCCAGTCCCCATGCGGCTGCGCGCCGTCCGGTGCCAGCAAAGCCGGCCATTTTTGCAGGCAGTTGCCGTTGCACAGCGACTGGCCGTTCTTGTCGCGCTCGAAGGTGTAGAGCGTCATCCCCTTGCCATCGACCAGCACCGGGCCCTTGTCGGTCTGCGCTGAAGTCGCCGGAGCCATCGCGGAGCCACAGGCGCTGAGGCTGCACAGGGACAACAAGGCCAGGTAGGGCAAAAGACGCATTGAAGCTCCGGGAGTGGGGCGAGGAGGATAAATATTGTATCGGGAGCCTCGCAGGAATCTTTAGGGGGAAGGTTTACTGCTGTGAGGTCTCAGAGGTGTGCTGGAGCGCTGCTCGGCCATCAAGTTTGCGCAAACAATGTCCGCATTTTTGAATGAGGGGACGGCTTGTCGATACCTGTTCACGACAGGGTGAGCGCTGTGGGGCACAGGGAGTAAATAGGGAGCGTAAAGAACTTTACAGCGGTCGACAAGTTGAAAAAATAATAGTGTTAATTGATTTACGAATTGCCTGATTTTAAAAGTATAAATACGAAAATTCCGACGCTTCTTGGCCGTTTGCCAAAAGGATGAATATTGCTTTTGATTACTGGACATCAAACAAGTGGAATCTATACTGGCTTCGTGCGCAGGACTATGAATGATCACGGCTGGCATGAATGCAAATATTGCCAAGGGAGATTTTTATGTCGGAATATACACTCATCAGTCGTACCGATAATCGCTTTGAAACACTAAAAAAAGGCTTCAATTTACGCTGGCCGGGTAATGGGCAGGGTGCCGATTTTATCTATATCTGCAGCACTGAGGCGTCAGTCTGGGCAGCGGCTAATGACGCGTTGAAAAAAAATTATCGCATCACGGTGCGCAGCGGCGGCCATTGCTACGAAGGGTTGGTGTCGAATAAATTAGCGGATCAGAAGAGTCAGAAGCTGGCCATTATCGACCTTGGCTTGATGTCAGGTATTGAATTCGACGAAAACGGCGGTTTGCGATCTCGTTATAACGAAAGCGTCAAATACAAATTTCGCCTTTCGTCCGGCAATCAGAACTGGGACGGTTATACGGCGCTTTATAAAATGGCTAACCGCACGATTCCAGGCGGTTCATGTTATTCCGTCGGTGCAGGAGGGCACATCAGTGGTGGCGGTTATGGACTGCTGTCACGTATGCACGGCTTGACGGTGGACTGGCTGAGCGGCGTGGATATCCTGGTGCCCAACCTGGCCGGAGACGCATTGGAGGTCAGGCATGTTCACGCCGACAGTGATGAGTCGAATGGGGAGCGCGACCTCTTCATAGCCTGTCGCGGGGCCGGAGGAGGTAACTTTGGTATTATTCTCAACTATTACTTCAAGGAACTGCCTCAGGCACCGCAGCAGGCTTATTTGCTTTCTTTGGCTTGGCCTTGGAGTGCATTTGATAGTAAAGCTAAACTGGGCCACTTTTTGAACGAGTACTGGCGCTGGTTCAGTGACAATGATGAGCATTGGAATAGTAACGAAATAGGCAAGGCCAATGGTGGCTTGTTTACTTTGCTGAAAATCCAGCATCGCTCGACCGGCGATATCAATTTGTTGATCCAGTACACCGGGATGGACGGTAGGGTGGACGGCGAGCGGCAAACGGATCCGCTGATCGACTTCGTTACCCGTATGAACCAGGCAGCGGGTAGTAATGCCTTTGTCACCCCTCAGGATGCCTTGTACGGTCCCATACGAACACGTCATCTCACAGAACCGCTGAATGACGTCTTGCAAGATGCCAGGCTGATGGACTGGCTGCACCTGACCCAAACGTTGAATGGTTCAGGAAATAACCAGTATGGTAAATACAAGTCCTTTTATCAGATCAATGATTTTTCCGACTTCGAGATCGGCGCCATCTGGCGATATTTCAACCAGCAGGACGATGCCATTCTCAATCAGGCATTGCTACAAATTGACTCTTATGGCGGCTGCGTCAACATCAATAATGAACAGGAAACCCCAACCTCTGTCTACCAGCGGCGTTCACTGCTGAAATCGCAGCTTCAGGTTTATTGGAGTGATCCGACGCATGAGCAGCATTGTGTTGACTGGTGTCGTGATTTCTACAGGGCTTTTTTTGAGCAGCAGGGCGGCAAGCCGTTTCAAGACAATCAGCGTTATGAGGGGTGTTACATAAACTATCCGGATGTGGATATGAAATATACGGACGATAGCCATGAGGTCGTCGATACACGATGGCTCGAGCTGTATTACGGTGACAAGCGGCAGAAGCTGATCGAGACCAAACAGAAGTTTGATCCTAAAAATATTTTCCGCAGTGAGCTTTCCATACCGCTAGCGCATCCTTAGGGATACCCCAGAAACAGCAAAGCCCCAATAAATGGGGCTTTCAAAGCTGGCTCCGTGACCAGGACTCGAACCTGGGACCCAATGATTAACAGTCATTTGCTCTACCGACTGAGCTATCACGGAATTTGCATGCATGTTACTGATTGCTAAGGAGAAGTCAAGCTTTCACCCGACCTCTCCCGCGCTTACAGTTACAGAACAGCCAGAATCGCCTGGGTCACCTTGCCGATGTTGCTGCGGTTCAGAGCGGCGACGCAGATCCGGCCGGTGTCCAGTGCATAGATGCCAAACTCGGTGCGCAGGCGTGCGACCTGCTCGACGCTCAGGCCCGAGTAGGAAAACATGCCGACCTGGCGACCGACGAAGCTGAAGTCGCGACCGGCGCTGTTGCCGGCCAGGGCGTCGACCATCGCGGTGCGCATGGCTTTGATGCGTTGGCGCATCTCGCCCAGCTCGGCTTCCCACTGTGCGCGCAGCTCGGGGCTGGCGAGGACCGCCGACACGATGCTGGCGCCGTGGGTCGGCGGGTTGGAATAGTTGGTGCGGATCACGCGCTTGATTTGCGACAGCACACGGCTGCTTTCATCCTTGGAATCGGTGACGATCGACAGCGCGCCGACACGTTCGCCGTATAGCGAGAACGATTTGGAAAACGAGCTCGAGACGAAGAAGCTCAGCCCCGACTCGGCGAACAGGCGCACGGCGGCGGCGTCTTCGTAGATGCCATCGCCGAAGCCCTGGTAGGCCATATCGAGGAATGGCACGTGGCCCTTGGCCTTGACCACATCGAGGACGTTCTGCCAATCCGCTGCGTTCAGTTCCACGCCAGTGGGGTTGTGGCAGCAAGCATGCAGCACGACGATCGAACCGGACGGCAGCGCCTGCAGGTCTTCGAGCATGCCGGAACGGTTGACGTCATTGCTGGTCGCATCATAGTAACGGTAGTTCTGCACCGGGAAGCCGGCAGTCTCGAACAGCGCCCTGTGGTTTTCCCAGCTTGGGTCGCTGATGGCGACGATGGCATCGGGCTTGATCTGCTTGAGGAAGTCGGCGCCCAGCTTCAGAGCGCCGGTGCCGCCGACGGCTTGTGCAGTGATGACGCGGGCGCTGCCGATCAGTGGCGAGTCGACACCGAACAGCAGGGTCTGCACGGCCTGGTCATAGGCGGCGATACCGTCGATCGGCAAATAGCCACGGGCGGCATGAGCGGCCACACGCGTCGCCTCCGCTTCGATCACGGCGCGCAGCAGGGGAATTCGCCCCTCTTCGTTGCAGTAAACGCCTACACCCAGATTGACCTTGTCGGTACGGGTATCGGCGTTGAACGCTTCGTTGAGGCCCAGGATAGGATCGCGGGGTGCCAATGGGACAGCGGAAAACAGGCTCATTTTGACCGTGGCTCTGATTTAGGATGATAAAGGACACGCGCTCGAGTGAATGCACTGGAGCGGTGCACGAACGGGGAGTCAGTATAGTGATCCTTGGGAAACACGGCGACAGGTTGCACCGAGTTTTACCTTTAATTTTTCCATTTATTTCACCCGCCTTCGAGGTGCCGGCAAAAACTGCCCGGTTGCCCCTTGAAAGCGTGCTTTAGCGGCACCACTTTGATACAAGTACTGTTTATAAATACAGGTTGGCCGATGTCGGGCTACCTGCCCCTTGTCGCCTGGGCGAGGGTCGCCACTCAGAGGTCCTCATGTCCGAATTCCAGTTGGTCACCCGTTTCGAACCCGCCGGCGATCAGCCTGAAGCCATCCGCCAGATGGTCGAGGGCATCGAGGCCGGTCTTGCGCACCAGACGCTGCTTGGGGTGACCGGGTCGGGCAAGACCTTCAGTATCGCCAACGTCATTGCCCAAGTGCAGCGGCCGACCATGGTGCTGGCGCCCAACAAGACCCTCGCGGCTCAGCTGTACGGCGAGTTCAAGGCGTTTTTTCCGAACAACGCCGTGGAGTATTTCGTCTCGTACTACGACTACTACCAGCCCGAAGCCTATGTGCCGTCGTCGGATACCTTTATCGAGAAAGACGCCTCGATCAACGACCACATCGAGCAGATGCGCCTGTCCGCCACCAAGGCTCTGCTCGAACGCAAGGACGCCATCATTGTCACCACGGTGTCGTGCATCTACGGCCTGGGCAGCCCCGAGACTTATCTGAAGATGGTCCTGCACGTCGACCGCGGCGACAAGCTCGACCAGCGCGCGCTGCTGCGCCGCCTTACCGACCTGCAATACACCCGCAACGAGATGGATTTCGCCCGCGCCACCTTCCGCGTGCGTGGCGATGTGATCGATATCTTCCCGGCGGAATCGGACCTCGAAGCCATCCGCATCGAGCTGTTCGACGACGAAGTGGAAAACATCTCGGCGTTCGATCCCCTGACCGGTGAGCTCATCCGCCGTCTGCCCCGTTTCACCTTCTACCCCAAGAGCCACTACGTGACGCCGCGCGAAACGTTGCTCGACGCCGTCGAAGGCATCAAGGAGGAGTTGCAGGAGCGCCTCGAGTACTTGCGCACCGCTAACAAGCTGGTGGAAGCCCAGCGGCTGGAGCAGCGCACGCGCTTCGACCTGGAAATGATCATGGAGCTGGGCTATTGCAACGGCATCGAAAACTACTCGCGCTACCTGTCAGGCCGTGCGTCCGGGGCGCCGCCACCGACCTTGTTCGATTATCTGCCGGATGACGCCTTGCTGGTCATCGACGAATCCCACGTCAGCGTTCCGCAGGTGGGTGCAATGTACAAGGGCGACCGTTCCCGCAAGGAGACCTTGGTGGAGTACGGTTTCCGTCTGCCTTCGGCGCTGGATAACCGGCCGATGCGCTTCGATGAATGGGAGCAGGTGAGCCCGCAGACCATTTTCGTTTCGGCGACGCCGGGCAACTATGAGGCGGAGCACGCCGGGCGGACCATCGAGATGGTGGTGCGGCCGACCGGGCTGGTGGACCCGCAGATCGAGATTCGCCCTGCAACCACCCAGGTCGACGACCTGCTGTCGGAGATCCGCAAGCGCGTGGCCCTCGACCAGCGAGTGCTGGCGACCACGCTGACCAAGCGCATGGCCGAGGATCTGGCGGACTATCTGGCCGATCACGACGTCAAGGTGCGCTACCTGCACTCGGACATCGATACCGTGGAGCGCGTCGAGATCATCCGCGACCTGCGCCTGGGTACCTTCGATGTGCTGGTGGGCATCAACCTGCTGCGTGAAGGTCTGGACATGCCGGAAGTGGCGCTGGTGGCGATCCTCGATGCCGACAAGGAGGGCTTCCTGCGTTCCGAGCGTTCGTTGATCCAGACCATCGGTCGGGCCGCGCGCAACCTTGAAGGTCGCGCGATTCTGTATGCCGACCGGATCACCGGGTCGATGGAGCGCGCGATTGGCGAGACCGAACGGCGGCGCGAAAAGCAGATCGCGTTCAACACCCTGCACGGCATCATTCCGGTGGGGGTGGTCAAGGATGTCGCCGATATCATGGAAGGCGCCACCGTGCCCGGTTCGCGCAGCAAGAAGCGCAAAGGCATGGCCAAGGCCGCGGAAGAGAATGCCAAGTACGAGGCCGAGCTGCGCTCGCCCAGCGAGATCAACAAGCGAATCCGCGTCTTGGAGGAGAAGATGTACCAATTGGCCCGCGACCTGGAGTTCGAAGCCGCCGCGCAGACCCGCGACGAGGTCGCCAAGCTGCGTGAGCGCTTGTTGACGGTGTAAGTCAGGGAGTGTGGGAGCAAGGCTGCAGGCCTCATCGCGGGCAAGCCTCGCTCCCACAGAGTTGCCCGCTCTTGAGGTGCATGCCTGTGAGAGCAAGGCTGCAGGCCTCATCGCGGGCAAGCCTCGCTCCCACAGAGTTGCCGCTCTTGAGGTGCATGCCTGTGGGAGCAAGGTTGCAGGCCTCATCGCGGGCAAGCCTCGCTCCCACAGAGTTGCCTGCTCTTGAGGTGCATGCCTGTGGGAGCAAGGCTTGCCCGCGATGAGGCCTGCAGGCTCGATGCAAGTCTTCATGTCTGGAGCCGTCCCCCCAACCCCTGCTAACATCCGCCCCCTTGATTCACACAGCTGCGGGACTTTCCATGACCACCGTTCGTACGCGCATCGCGCCGTCGCCCACTGGCGACCCTCATGTCGGCACGGCGTATATCGCCCTGTTCAACTATTGCTTCGCCAAACAGCATGGCGGCGAATTCATCCTGCGCATCGAAGACACCGATCAACTGCGTTCGACCCGCGAGTCCGAGCAGCAGATCTTCGACGCCCTGCGCTGGCTGGGCATCGAGTGGAGCGAAGGTCCGGACGTCGGCGGCCCGCACGGCCCATACCGGCAGAGCGAGCGGGGCGATATCTACCAGCAGTACGCCCAGCAACTGGTCGATCTCGGTCATGCCTTCCCGTGCTTCTGCACCAGCGAAGAGCTGGACCAGATGCGCGCCGAACAACTGGCCCGCGGCGAGACCCCGCGCTACGACGGCCGTGCGTTGCTGCTGTCGGCTGAAGAAGTCGCCCGTCGTCTGGCTGCCGGCGAACCCCATGTGATCCGCATGAAAGTGCCGACCGAAGGCATCTGCGTGGTCCCGGACATGCTGCGCGGCAACGTCGAGATCCCGTGGGATCGCATGGACATGCAAGTGCTGATGAAAACCGACGGCCTGCCCACCTACTTCCTCGCCAACGTGGTCGACGATCACCTGATGGGCATCACCCATGTGCTGCGTGGCGAAGAATGGCTGCCGTCGGCGCCCAAGCTGATGAAGCTTTACGAGTACTTCGGCTGGGAACAGCCGCAGTTGTGCTACATGCCGCTGCTGCGCAATCCGGACAAGAGCAAGCTGTCCAAGCGCAAGAACCCGACCTCGGTGACCTTCTACGAGCGCATGGGCTTCATGCCTGAAGCCATGCTCAACTACCTGGGGCGCATGGGCTGGTCGATGCCCGACGAGCGCGAGAAGTTCAGCCTGGCGGAGATGGTCGAGCATTTCGACCTGTCACGCGTTTCCCTGGGCGGGCCGATCTTCGATATCGAGAAGCTGTCCTGGCTCAACGGCCAGTGGCTGCGTGAACTGCCGGTGCAGGAATTCGCCACACGGGTGCAGCAGTGGGCCTTCAACAGCGACTACATGATGAAGATCGCGCCCCATGTGCAGGGCAGGGTAGAGACCTTCAGCCAGATCGCACCGTTGGGCGGATTTTTCTTCGCGGGCGGCGTGAATCCGGATGTGAAGCTGTTTGAAAGCAAAAAACTCTCCGGGGACCAGGTACGGCAACTGATGCAGTTGATCCTGTGGAAGCTCGAAGCCTTGCGCCAGTGGGAAAAGGACCGTATCACCGGGACTATCCAGGCGGTGGTCGACGCGCTGGAGTTCAAGCTGCGTGACGCGATGCCGCTGATGTTCGCCGCCATTACCGGCCAGGCCAGCTCGGTGTCGGTGCTCGATGCCATGGAAATCCTTGGGCCGGACCTGACCCGTTTCCGTCTGCGCCAAGCCTTGGACCTGCTGGGCGGCGTGTCGAAGAAAGAAAACAAGGAGTGGGAAAAGCTGCTGGCTACCCTCGGCTGATCCAGTGACCTGCGGGAGTGTGCAGAGCCCACTCCCGCAGGGGGAATCCGGTAAGTCACTGTTATCGCGGTAAATTGTTTTGAGATTTTTTCAAAATAAGTTTGACAGCGTTGCGGTCCGCACTTAATATGCGCCCCGTCCACACAGCATCACACTGTTTGGGGCTATAGCTCAGCTGGGAGAGCGCTTGCATGGCATGCAAGAGGTCAACGGTTCGATCCCGTTTAGCTCCACCAATTTCCAGGTGTAACGTTGAAGTTTGACTTTACGCCGATCAGTCTCACACTGATCATTGGTAGAAGGTATGTCCCCTTCGTCTAGTGGCCTAGGACACCGCCCTTTCACGGCGGTAACAGGGGTTCGAGTCCCCTAGGGGACGCCAGTTGTAAAAGGATGAAGCGTGAAGGCTTCATCCCGCCGCAGGGCGATAAATTCGGGGCTATAGCTCAGCTGGGAGAGCGCTTGCATGGCATGCAAGAGGTCAACGGTTCGATCCCGTTTAGCTCCACCAATTTGCCAGGGTTCGCGTCAGCGGATCTGCATGAAGGTTTGCGTCCCCTTCGTCTAGTGGCCTAGGACACCGCCCTTTCACGGCGGTAACAGGGGTTCGAGTCCCCTAGGGGACGCCACGATTTCCCGCTCTGCGGGACCAAGGCTCATTCGATTATTGAATGGGCCTTTTGTTTTTTCTGGCGGAGCAAAAACCGTCATCCCTGATTCGCTACACTGCGCCCTTGTCGACCACAGCCAAGTGAGAGCCGCGATGAATTGGGATCTGCCCACACCCTTTACGATCGAACTGAGCGTCGGCGCTGACGATATCGACGGCCTCGGGCACGCCAACAACGCCGTGTACGTCAGTTGGCTGGAGCGCGGCGCCTGGCGCCATTCCCAGCACCTGGGGCTGGATCTGGTCGCCTATCGACGCCTCGATCGCGCCATGGCCGTGGTCCGGCACGAGATCGATTACCTGGCCGCCGCCTATGAGGACGACCAACTCGTGCTGGCAACCTGGATCGTCGATTGGGATCAACGCCTGAAAATGCAACGACGTTTTCAGCTGACCCGCCCCAGTGACGGCGTGACGCTGCTGCGCGCGCAAACCACCTTCGTCTGCATCGAGTTGTCCACGGGCAAGCCCAAGCGCATGCCTGCCGAGTTTATCGAAGGCTATGCGCCGGCTTTGCAATCCGCCTGAGCTGGAGTGATTCGTCGCCAATACCGGCCTCTTCGCGGGCAAGCCTTGCTCCTACAGTGCAAGCCGATCCTGAGTCCTAGACCTGTGCGAGCAAGGCTTGCCCGCGAAGAGGTCACCAGCATCACTATAAAATTTCAGGCTACAATGCCGCGCCCATTTCCGAGACACCGTTCCCCATGCAAATAGCCTTGGCGCCCATGGAAGGCCTGGTCGATGACATCATGCGCGACGTCCTTACCCGCGTCGGCGGGCTGGACTGGTGCGTGACCGAATTTATTCGCGTCAACGACCGCCTGTTGCCGCCCAGTCAGTTCATCAAGTTCGGCCCCGAGTTGCAGCACGGCGCAAAAACCGCGTCGGGCGTGCCGCTGCGTGTGCAATTGCTGGGCTCCGATCCGGTGCTGCTGGGCGAGAACGCCGCACTGGCCTGCGAGCTGGGGGCGCCGGCCATCGACCTGAACTTCGGCTGCCCAGCCAAGACCGTCAACAAATCCCGCGGCGGCGCGGTGCTGCTCAAGGAGCCGGAGCTGCTGCACGCGATCCTGCGCGAAGTGCGCCGCGCCACCCCGGCGCATATCCCGGTGACCGCCAAGATGCGCCTGGGTTTCGACAGTCCGGATGTCGCCCTGGTATGTGCCACGGCGCTGGCCGAAGGCGGCGCCGAACAGATCGTCGTGCACGCGCGCACCAAGGTCGAAGGCTACAAGCCGCCGGCACATTGGGAGTGGGTGGCCAAGGTGCAGGAAGTGGTCAAGGTGCCGGTATTCGCCAATGGCGACATCTGGACAGTCGACGATTGGCGCCGCTGCCGTGAAGTCAGCGGCGCCAAGGACTTCATGCTTGGCCGAGGCCTGGTGTCGCGCCCTGATCTGGCTCGGCAGATCGTCGCCGCCGCCCAGGGCATCGAGCTGCCGGACATGACCTGGTCGCAGCTGTTGCCGTTGATCCAGGACTTCTGGCTGCAAGCGGTGGCCCAGCTCACGCCGCGTCAGGCACCGGGGCGGCTCAAGCAGTGGCTGGCGATGTTGACCCGCACCTACCCCGAGGCGGTGGCGATGTTCGACGTGCTGCGCCGCGAAACCGAATTGACCCACATCGATCGATTGGTTGGTGTCGAGCGCAGCGCCGCAGCCTGAACCGCGATTTCAGTGGTTTGGGCACCCTGGATGCGCTGGTGATGCGCATGGCCCCCTCGCGAGCAGGCTCTGCTCCCACAGGTGGCTCTTGCGGCAACACTCAACTCTCGGCCAGCAACATCTCGCGAAATGCCCGCAGCGACAGCGGCTGGCTATGCAGATAACCCTGATACAAGTGGCACCCCAGCCCCTGCAGGAACTCCAGTTGATGCGACGCCTCGACGCCCTCGGCGATGACCGTCAGTTCAAGGCTATGGGCCATGGCGACGATGGCGCGGACGATTTCCGCATCGTTGGGGTCATCTGCCGCATCGCGCACGAAGGACTGATCGATCTTCAAGGCATCCACCGGCAGGCGCTTGAGGTAAGTCAGTGAGGAATAGCCGGTGCCGAAGTCGTCCATCGCAAAACTTACCCCCAGCTTCTTGAGGGCATGCATCTTGGCGATGGTGTCGTCCAGATCCTGAATCACGATGCCTTCGGTAATCTCCAGCTTCAGCACGCGACAGGGCACGGCATGGGTGCTCAGGCTCAGCAGCACCCGCTCGACGAAGTCATTCTGGCGAAACTGTCGCGGGCTGATATTCACGCACAGGCTGAAGGTGGCGGGGTCGATCAAGCCTTCCTGCAGCAATAGCGCAGCGGCGCGACAGGCTTCCTCGAGGATCCAGCTGCCGACCTCGAGAATCATCCCGCTTTCTTCCAGCACCTGGATGAACAGCACCGGCGGCTGCATGCCCAGTTCCGGATGGAGCCAGCGCAGCAGTACCTCGGCGCCGACGATGCGCTCGCAACGGGCATCCACCTGCGGCTGAAAATTGAGCTGCAGCTCGTTGCGGGCCAGGGCCATGCGCAGGTCGTTCTCCATGCGCAGGCGTTCGACGGCGGCTTTCTGCATCGAGCTGTGAAACAGCTGCGTGGTGTTGCGCCCGGCATCCTTGGCCCGATACAGGGCGATGTCGGCCCGTTTGAGCACGTCTGCCGGGGTCGAGCCATGATCAGGGATCAAGGCGATGCCGATGCTCGGGGTCACCTGCAGCCGATGGCTGTCCAGCGACATCGGTTGCGCCAGCAGTTGGCGAAATTCGTCGGCGGTACGGCGCACCTGTGCGGTAACCTCGCGGCGCGTGCCCTTGAGGCCCGTGATCAGCACTACGAACTCGTCGCCGCCCAGGCGCGCCACGGTATCCTCCATGTGCACCGAAGCCTCGAGGCGAGCGGTGACGATTTTCAGCACCGAGTCACCGACCGGGTGGCCCAGCGAATCGTTGATGTGCTTGAAGTTGTCGAGGTCGAGGAACAGCAGGGCGCCGCGCTGATTGAGCTGCTTGAGTTGGCCGATGTGATAGCTCAGGCGTTCCATCAGCATGGCGCGATTGGGCAGGTTGGTGAGTGAGTCGTGATACGCCAGATGACGAATCTGCGCCTGGGCGTTGCGCAACTGGCTGACATCGCGGGACGTGCTCAGCAGGCAGGGCTTTTCATCGAGAATGATGGTTTCGACCGACACCTCGACGGTGATCAGTTGCCCCTGGCGCGTGCGCCCAAGCATTTCATGGTGCAGCACGCGGCCGCTGTCCTCGACAGCGATGATCAGCCGTTCGTACTGCCGTTCGTCGGCCCAGATCGGTACATCGTCCACTCTGCGCCCCAGCACATCCTCGGCGCGATAGCCGGTCAAGCGGCAAAACCCGTCGTTCACCTCCAGGTAGCGGCCATTGGCCTTGTTGATGATGGTGATGGCGTCGGGGCTGGAGTGAAAGGCCTTGGCGAATTTCTCTTCGCTGGCTTTCAAGGCGGCTTCGGCCCGTTGTTGCTTGGTCACGTCGCGCAAGGTAGTGACCAGGCACGAGTAGCCGCCGACACGGATCATGCTGCTCGACACCAGGCAGGTGAGGGCGCGGCCATAGCGGCTGTGCACGGTGATGGTCAGTTGATCGAGCGACTGGTCGCGCATGAACTGCTGCATGCGCTGCTCGTGGACGTCGTCGTTGGCCCAGAAGCCCGCTTCACGGGCGGTATGGCCAATGATCTGTTTGGTCGTCCAGCCGAAGGTCTGGGTGAATTTGGAGTTGATCTCGATGAACACCCCGTCGCTCAGGCGGGTCACGCAGATCGGATCCGGGCAGGCCTGGAACAGGCTCGAGAACTTCTCTTCGGAGTGCACCAGGCGCTGTTCACGTTCAATTTGCTGGCTGATGCTCGACAGATTGCCGACCACGTGTCGATTGGCACCGTCGGCATCCTGATAGCTCACGCTACGCTCGCGAATACGGGTGTCGATGATCTGCCCGCTGTCCAGGTCCCAATGCCAGCTCAAGGGCTGCGGTGCCGGGCGGTCGATTATCGTGGCGATATCGTGCTCGCCGCGCGCCTTTCGCTCCAGCAGGCTGGGGGCGTCGGCGTCGCAAGTGTCGACGAATGGAAAGAGAGGTGTGGGCATCGATCGCGAACCTTATTGCTGCCAGTTGCCTGCGCATGAAACCTCAAGTCATGCTTTTCCCATTCAAGCCGGGGCGGCGTCAAGTACCACTTCGGCATCAAGTAGCGCCATGAACGCCCGAGCCGCGTTGGAGAGCGTTCGTTCGGTGTGCAGGATGTAGCCTAGCTGGCGGCGCAGCTGCATGTCGGGTAAGTGAATGGCGGCGACCTGCTCGTCGAGCATGGTGCGCGGCAGGACGCTCCAGGCCAACCCGATGGATACCATCATCTTGATGGTTTCGAGGTAATTGGTGCTCATCGATATGTTCGGTGTCAGGCCCTGCGCCTCGAAATGCCGACGCACGATATGGTGGGTGAAGGTGTTGGTGCCAGGGAATACCGCGGGGTGCCGGGCGATCTCCTCGAGGCTGACCTGGGGCTGGGTCGCCAACTGATGCTCGGCCGAGACCACGAAGTCCAGCGGGTCGTCCCACACCGGGATAGCCTTTACCAGGGGGTGCGGGTCCGGGGCGAGGGTGATGACCGCCAGCTCCGCGCGGCCGTGAAGGATTTCCTCGTAAGCGGTCTCGGAGTCGAGAAACTGGATGTCCAGGGCCACCGCCGGATACCGCCGGGTAAAAGCCCGCAGGACTGGGGGCAGGCGATGCAGGCCGATGTGATGGCTAGTGGCGAGGGTCAGGCGGCCGCTGACTTCGCCGGTCAGGTTGGTCAGTGCGCGGCGGGTGTCGTCCAGTACATTGAGGATCTGGTAGGCGCGGGGCAACAGGGCGCGCCCGGCCTCCGTCAGGCTGACTTCGCGCCCAAGCCGGTCGAACAGGCGTACATTGAGTTGCTGTTCGAGGCTGGCGATGCGTTTGCTGACGGCCGGTTGGGTCAGATGCAGACGTTCCCCGGCGCCGGAGAAGCTGCCGTACTCGGCGATGGCGATGAAGGCATTTAGATTGGCGAAGTCCACCGGCTCGAATTCCTTTTGGTTATCCAAAGCATAAAAATTATGAATTTGAGTTATCCAATCTAACCTCTTACCATCTACCCCACAAGCCAAGTGGTTATTGGCGCAGAAAGAAGCTGATGAGGAACCGTCTGATGGCTGGCAAAACGCTCTACGACAAGCTCTGGGATTCGCACTTGGTCAAACAGCGCGACGATGGCTCGGCGCTGATTTATATCGATCGTCACATCATTCACGAAGTGACCTCGCCGCAGGCCTTCGAAGGCCTGCGCCTGGCCGGGCGCAAGCCCTGGCGCATCGACGCCAACATCGCCACGCCGGACCACAACGTGCCGACCACACCGGAGCGCAAGGGCGGAATCGAAGCCATCGCCGACCAGGTTTCGCGCCTGCAAGTGCAGACCCTCGACGACAACTGCGACGAATACGGCATCACCGAATTCAAGATGAACGACGTGCGCCAAGGCATCGTCCATGTCATCAGCCCGGAGCAGGGCGCGACCTTGCCGGGCATGACGGTGGTCTGCGGTGACTCGCATACCTCGACCCACGGCGCCTTCGGGGCCCTGGCCCACGGCATCGGCACTTCCGAGGTCGAGCACGTGCTTGCCACCCAGTGCCTGGTCGCCAAGAAGATGAAAAACATGCTGGTCAGCGTCGAAGGCCAATTGCCGGCCGGCGTGACCGCCAAAGACATCGTCCTGGCCGTGATCGGCAAGATTGGCACCGCTGGCGGTAACGGCCATGCCATCGAGTTCGCCGGCAGCGCCATCCGCGACCTGTCGGTCGAAGGCCGCATGACCATCTGCAACATGTCCATCGAAGCCGGCGCCCGTGTGGGCCTGGTGGCGGCGGACGAAAAAACCGTGGCCTACGTCGAAGGCCGTCCGTTCGCGCCCAAGGGCGAGGACTGGACCAAGGCAGTAGAAGCCTGGAAAGACCTGGTTACCGACGCCGATGCAGTGTTCGACACCGTGGTCGAACTCGACGCTGCGCAGATCAAGCCGCAAGTCAGCTGGGGTACTTCGCCCGAGATGGTCCTGGCTGTCGATCAGAACGTGCCGGACCCAGCCCAGGAGCGTGATCTGATCAAGCGTGGCTCCATCGAGCGCGCCCTCAAATACATGGGCCTGACCGCCAATCAGGCGATCACCGATATCCAGCTCGATCGCGTGTTCATCGGCTCGTGCACCAACTCGCGCATCGAAGACCTGCGCGCCGCCGCCGAGATCGCCAAGGGCCGCAAGGTCGCCGCGACCATCAAGCAGGCCATCGTGGTGCCCGGCTCGGGCCTGGTGAAAGCCCAGGCCGAAAAAGAAGGCCTGGACAAGATCTTCGTCGAAGCCGGTTTCGAATGGCGTGAACCTGGCTGCTCGATGTGCCTGGCAATGAACCCTGACCGCCTGGAGTCGGGCGAGCATTGTGCATCGACCAGCAACCGCAACTTCGAAGGCCGTCAGGGCGCCGGTGGCCGTACCCACCTGGTGAGCCCGGCCATGGCCGCCGCCGCTGCCGTCACCGGCCGCTTTATCGATGTGCGCGAATTGACTCAGGGGAACGCAGCATGAAAGCCTTTACTCAAGTCACCGGCCTGGTCGCGCCTCTGGATCGCGCCAACGTCGACACCGACCAGATCATTCCCAAGCAGTTCTTGAAGTCGATCAAGCGCACCGGTTTCGGTCCCAACCTGTTCGACGAATGGCGCTACCTCGACGTGGGCCAGCCCTACCAGGACAACTCCAAGCGCCCGCTGAACAAGGACTTCGTCCTCAACCACGAGCGTTACCAAGGCGCCAGCGTGCTGCTGGCCCGGGAGAACTTCGGTTGCGGTTCGAGCCGCGAGCACGCCCCATGGGCCCTGGACGAGTACGGCTTTCGTTGCGTGATCGCGCCGAGCTATGCCGATATCTTCTTCAACAACAGCTTCAAGAACGGTCTGCTGCCGATCATTCTCAGCGACGCCGAAGTCGATGAGCTGTTCAAGCAGGTCGAAGCCAACCCGGGTTATCAGCTGCAGGTCGATCTGGCCAGCCAGACCGTCACCCGCCCCGATGGCCAGACGCACAAGTTCGAGATCGACGAGTTCCGCAAGCATTGCCTGCTCAACGGCCTCGATGACATCGGCCTGACCCTGATGGATGGCGACGCGATCGCCACCTTCGAGAGCAAGCATCGCGCCAGCCAGCCGTGGCTGTTCCGCGACTGAGGTCAAAAGCTTCGCGGGCAAGCCCTCCCAGTCGATGAACATGTCATGAAACGCTTCAAATTCAGCAGAACAACGAGGAACCCATGAGCAAGCAGATTCTGATTCTCCCAGGCGACGGTATCGGTCCGGAAATCATGGCCGAAGCGGTCAAGGTGCTGGAGTTGGCCAACGACAAGTACACCCTGGGCTTCGCCCTGCAGCATGACGTGATCGGTGGCGCCGCCATCGACAAGCACGGCGTGCCGCTGGCCGATGAGACCCTCGAGCGTGCCCGTGCCGCCGACGCCGTGCTGCTGGGCGCCGTGGGCGGTCCGAAATGGGACAAGATCGAACGCGACATCCGTCCGGAACGCGGTCTGCTGAAAATCCGTGCGCAACTGGGCCTGTTCGGCAACCTGCGTCCGGCCATCCTCTACCCGCAACTGGCCGAGGCCTCCAGCCTCAAGCCGGAAGTGGTCGCTGGCCTGGACATCCTCATCGTTCGCGAGCTGACCGGCGGCATCTACTTCGGCGCGCCGCGCGGCACCCGTGTCCTGGAAAACGGCGAGCGCCAGGGTTACGACACCCTGCCGTACAGCGAGAGCGAGATCCGCCGCATCGCCGTGGTCGGCTTTGAAAGCGCGCAAAAGCGCGCCAAGAAGCTCTGCTCGGTGGACAAGGCCAACGTCCTGGCCTCCAGCCAGTTGTGGCGTGAAGTGGTCGAAGAAGTGGCCAAGGACTACCCGGACGTCGAGCTCAGCCACATGTACGTCGACAACGCCGCCATGCAGCTCGTGCGTGCGCCCAAGCAATTTGACGTGATCGTCACTGACAACATGTTTGGCGACATTCTGTCGGATCAGGCTTCCATGCTCACCGGTTCTATCGGCATGCTGCCGTCGGCGTCGCTGGATTCGAGCAATAAAGGCATGTACGAGCCATGCCACGGTTCGGCGCCGGACATCGCGGGCAAGGGCATTGCCAACCCGTTGGCGACCATTCTGTCGGTGTCGATGATGCTGCGTTACAGCTTCAACCAGCAGGCAGCGGCCGACGCCATCGAGAAGGCCGTGAGCCTGGTGCTCGACCAGGGCCTGCGCACTGGCGACATCTGGAGCGAAGGCTGTGCCAAGGTCGGTACACAGGAAATGGGCGATGCTGTAGTCGCCGCGCTGCGGAATCTGTAATCTCTTGGGCCCGCTGCAACAGGCAGCGGCCCACTTTTTGTTGAAGGTGTAGTTGCGATGAAACGTGTAGGTCTGATCGGTTGGCGTGGAATGGTCGGTTCCGTGCTTATGCAGCGGATGCTCGAAGAAGGTGATTTCGACCTGATCGAGCCGGTGTTCTTCACCACTTCCAATGTGGGCGGCCAAGGCCCTGCAGTGGGCAAGGATATTGCTCCGCTCAAGGACGCTTACAGCATCGACGAACTGAAAACCCTGGACGTGATCCTCACCTGCCAAGGCGGCGACTACACCAGCGAAGTGTTCCCCAAGCTGCGTGAAGCCGGCTGGCAGGGTTACTGGATCGATGCTGCCTCGAGCCTGCGCATGCAGGATGATGCGGTCATCGTCCTCGATCCGGTCAACCGCCGGGTGATCGACCAGCAACTGGATGCCGGTACCAGGAACTTCATTGGCGGCAACTGCACCGTCAGCTTGATGCTGATGGGCCTGGGCGGCCTGTTCGAGGCCGGTCTGGTGGAATGGATGAGTGCCATGACCTACCAGGCCGCTTCGGGTGCCGGCGCGCAGAACATGCGCGAGCTGATCAAGCAGATGGGCGCGACCCACGCGGCCGTCGCCGATGAACTGGCCAATCCGGCCAGCGCCATCCTCGACATCGACCGCAAAGTGGCCGAAGCCATGCGCAGCGAGGCCTACCCGACCGAGAATTTCGGCGTGCCCCTGGCCGGCAGCCTGATTCCCTGGATCGACAAGGAACTGCCGAACGGCCAGAGCCGTGAAGAATGGAAGGCCCAGGCCGAGACCAACAAGATCCTCGGTCGCTTCAAGAGCCCGATCCCGGTCGACGGTATCTGCGTGCGCATCGGTGCCATGCGTTGCCACAGCCAGGCGCTGACCATCAAGCTCAACAAGGATGTGCCGATCGCCGACATCGAAGGCATGATCAGCCAGCACAACCCTTGGGTGAAACTGGTACCTAACCAGCGTGAAATCAGCATGCAGGAACTGTCGCCGACCAAGGTGACCGGCACGTTGAACATTCCGGTAGGGCGTCTGCGCAAGCTGAACATGGGCTCGCAGTACCTGGGCGCGTTCACCGTTGGTGACCAGCTACTGTGGGGCGCGGCCGAACCGCTGCGCCGCATGCTGCGGATCCTGCTGGAGCGTTGATCGCTGCTGTATGACAAATAGCCCGCGCCTCCCCGGAGTCGCGGGTTTTTTTGTGGCGAATTTGCTGGGGGCTGCAAGTGGACGCGGGATTTCCAATCCACTCTCATTCCCGATAAAGTGCCGCCCCCTGTAACGCTCGAGGATTAGCCCATGACCCAGACTTTCGATATCGCCATCGTCGGCGCCACCGGCACGTTGGGCGAAACCCTGGTGCAGGTCCTTGAAGAGCGAGACTTCCCGGTAGGGGTCCTGCATTTGCTGGCCAGCAGCGAGTCGGCCGGCGCTTCGGTGGCGTTCCGCGGCAAGAACGTGCGGGTGCGTGAAGTCGATGATTTCAACTTCGCCCAGGTGCGCCTGGTGTTCTTCGCCGCCGGCCCGGCGGTAAGCCGCAGCTTCAGTGAGCGCGCGCGCGCGGCGGGTTGCACGATCATCGATCTGGCCGCCGACGCCGGTGTACCGAATCTGGTGCCAGAGGCCAACAGCCAGCGTTTGGCAGATCTGCCCACGCCGGTGCATATCGCCAGCCCTGGCTCCACCGCCGTCGCGCTGGCCGTATTGCTGGCCCCATTGCGCGAGCACCTGCAATTGCAGCAGGTCACGGTCACCGCTTGCCTGGCGATCTCTGCCCTGGGCCGTGAAGCCGTCAGCGAGCTGGCCCGGCAAACCGCCGAGTTGCTCAATGTCCGCCCGCTGGAGCCGCGTTTTTTCGACCGGCAGGTGGCCTTCAACGTGCTGCCTCAGGTCGGCAAGCCGGACACCCAAGGCCATCTGAATATTGAAAGACGTGTGGTCAGCGAATTGCGCGAATTGCTGGATATGCCTTTACTGAAGGTTTCAGTCAGTTGCATCCAGGTGCCGGTGTTCTTTGGCGACAGCTTTACCGTTTCATTGCGCACTGGCGGCCCGGTCGATCTGGCCAAAGTGACCGCTGCGCTGGATTGCGCGGCCAGTATCGAGCGGGTTGAAAACGACGATTTCCCGACCCCGGTAGGCGATGCCGTGGGGCAGGATGTGGTCTATGTCGGCCGTTTGCGCACGGGCGTCGATGACCCGGATGAATTGAATTTGTGGGCCACCGTCGACAACGTCCGCAAAGGTGGCGCACTCAACGCTGTGCAGTTGGCTGAATTGTTGATAAAAGACCTTGTGTAAAAGATACTTGGCAACACTTTGTATAAAGTATCTCGCTTGCCGAGGAATGTTCAGACAAGGATTGAGACCATGGTTCACGTTCGCAAACTGGTGTTAGCAATAGCCGCCGCTTCGGCGTTGTCATCCGGTATGGCGCAGGCGCTGGTGCTGGGCGAACTGACCCTGAAGTCAACGGCCAATCAACCGTTGCTGGCCGAGATCGAGCTGCGCGACGTGCGCGACCTTACAGCCGCCGAGGTGGTGCCGACGCTGGCGCCGCCAGACGCCTTCGCCAAGGCCGGGGTGAGCCGCGACGGTTATCTCAATGATCTGGTGTTCACGCCGGTCATCAATGCCACTGGCCGCAGCGTCATCCGCGTGACGTCGAGCCAGCCGTTGTCGGCGCCGATGGTCAAGTTCCTCGTGCAAGTGGTCTATCCTGCCGGTCGGCTGATGCGTGACTACAGCGTGCTGGTCGACCCGGCGCGCTTCTCGCCGCAAGCCGCCGCCGCGCAAAACGCGCCACGCCCGGCGGTCACGGGCGCCAACGCTACCAGCCAGTACACCACCACCGCCCGCGATACCCTGTGGGAAATCGCGGCGCGCTATCGCAACGGCGCGTCGGTGCAGCAGACCATGCTGGCGATTCAGGCACTCAACCCGGATGCCTTTATCGACGCCAACATCAACCGTCTCAAGTCCGGCCAGGTCCTGCGTCTGCCAGACGGCCAGCAAGCCACCGCGCTGCCGCAAAACGATGCGATCGCCGAAGTGGCCAAGCAGAACGCTGCCTGGCGTGATGGCCGGCGCCTGGGGCCACGCGCGCAACAGCTCGATGCCACTCGCCGTGGATCGGGCAACGCCGCGCCCGATGCCAACGCTCAACAAGACAAGCTCAGCCTGGTTTCGGGCGCCCGTTCCAACGGCAAGGGCGCCGCCGGGGACGCGCGAGCGCTGAACGACAAGCTGGCGACAACCCAGGAAGATCTCGACGCCACGCGCCGTAACAACGACGAGCTGAAAAGCCGCAATGGCGATCTGCAAGGCCAGATCGACAAGCTGCAAAAACTGATTCAGCTCAAGAACGACCAACTGGCTCGTTTGCAAGCGGCCGGCATCGACGTCAATGCCGGTAACGCGGCGGGTGCTGCAGCCGGTGCAGCGGCCGCAGGCGCGGCGACGCCCGGCAGCACTGCGCCCGCTACCCCGGCCACGCCGCCTGGCGGCGAGGGTGCCGTGGCCCCCGGCACTGCGCCAGGTGCTGCGCCGACACCGCCGATCGATGCCACCCTGACGCCTGGCGCGCCGGCTGCGCCAAGCGCTACGCCAGCTACGCCAACGCCCGCCACCGAAACACCCGTCGTCGTGCCCGCCGAGGCCCAGCCCGGCGTGCTCGACAAGATGCGCAGCAACCCGATCCTCTACGGCCTGATCGCCGGGGGCGTGGTGTTGCTGCTGTTGCTGGGTGCACTGCTGCTGGCACGCCGACGCAATGCGTTGGCCGAAGCGGAAAAGCACAAGCGCATGGCGGCAGCGCTGACCGATGAGCCGCTGTATCGCGAAGAAGATTTCGACATGCCTCCGGGCACCTTTGACGGTCTGGAAACTCCGCCTAATGTGCGTCTGACGTCTGCGGCAATGGCTGCGGCAGCTGCCGCAGCACAAGCTTCCGAGCAGCACGAGCAATCCACCAACGCGGTTTATCGTCCGGCACCGCCTCTGGCGCTCGACACGCCCCCGTCGGTGGCCTCGCTGGTGGTGGCCCCGGCCGCCGATGACGTGCTGCTTGAAGCCGAGCGGGCCATCGATCATGGGCGCCTGAACCACGCCGCGGATATTCTCGAAGCTGCCGTGGCCCGTGAGCCGGAGCGCAGTGATTTGCGTCTCAAGCTGATGGAAGTCTACGCCCAGCAAGGTGACCGCGATGCCTTCGTCGGCGAAGAGCGCCAGTTGGTCGCCAACGGTCGCAATCACGCCGAGGCCGAGGCCCTCAAGGAGCGCTACCCAGCCATGCTAGGGGCCGCTGCCTTGGGCTTGAGCGCCGCCGCAGTGGCTGCCGAGCTCGACGCGCAGTACGTCAAGGATCTGCTCAGTGAAGACGATGCCAGCGACGCGCCCGAGCCGATCGGTGATGTCTTCGACACCGACTTCGACCTCAGCCTCGATGGCGTCGACCCTCTCACCGCAACGCCAGACGACGAGTTGGACAGCGCCGACAGCGATTTCGATGCCTTGCTGGCGCGCTCCACTGCCGAGCAACAGGCAGTGGCTGACGAACTGGCGGATTTCGATCTCGACCTCGGCGCCGACGACCCGGCGCCGTCTGCTGTGGACGACCTGGACACCGCCGAGCCGCTGAGCACTCTGGACGAGCCGGCCAGGCCGGTGGTGCCGCCGGTCAAGGAGGAGGTCGATCTGTCCTCCGACTTCGACCTGTCGCTGCCGGATGACGACGATGTCGAGTCGAAGAAATTCGCTTCCGACCTGGATGACGTCAATGCCGAGCTCGATCGCTTGTCCCAGACCATGGCCAAGCCCGGGCTCAGTACCGGTGCCGAGGATCTGGACGATGAGTTCGACTTTCTGGCGGGTACCGATGAGGTCACCACCAAACTCGACCTGGCCCGCGCCTATATCGAGATGCAGGACGCCGACGGCGCCCGCGACATCCTCGACGAGGTGGTCAAGGAAGGCAGCGAAGCGCAACGCACTGAAGCGCGCAAGATGCTCTCCAGCCTGGCTTGACCTGCCTGTACACAGTCCCTGTGCAAGCGAACTCTGCTCGCGAAGCGTTTAACGGCTTCGCGAGCAGAGCGCGTTACACAGGGTTCTGTCGTGATCATGGATAAGCCGTATAATCCCCGCCATCAAGCAATCGACAGGCTGTAACCCCCGTGGAATTCATCGACAACTCAGCCGCCGAACGGGCGGCTGACGGCTTTTTCAGAATCGCGCTTGGCGTGGAATACAAAGGCTCGCGCTACAGCGGCTGGCAGCGCCAGGCCTCAGGCGTGAAAACCGTGCAGGAAACCCTCGAGAAGGCGCTGTCCAAGGTCGCCGACTCGCCGGTCTCCTTGATGTGCGCCGGGCGTACCGACGCTGGGGTGCATGCCTGTGGCCAAGTGGTGCATTTCGACACCCAGGCCGAGCGCAGCCTCAAGGCCTGGGTGATGGGCGCCAACATCAATTTGCCCCACGACGTCAGCGTCAGCTGGGCGCGGGTCATGCCGGCGGATTTCCATGCGCGCTTCAAGGCCATCGCCCGGCGATATCGCTATGTGATCTACAACGACCAGATCCGCCCGGCGCATCTGAATGAAGAGATCACCTGGAACCACCGCCCCCTCGACGTGACGCGCATGGCCGAAGCTGCCGAGGCCCTGGTCGGCAGCCATGACTTCAGCGCCTTTCGTGCCGGTCAGTGCCAGGCCAAATCGCCTATCAAGAAGGTCCACCACCTGCGGGTCACCCAGCACGGCAAGATGATCGTCATCGATATTCGCGCCAACGCCTTCCTGCATCACATGGTGCGCAACATCGCCGGGGTGCTGATGACCATCGGTGCCGGCGAGCGCCCGGTCGACTGGGCGCGAGAAGTGCTGGAAAGCCGCATCCGCCGTACCGGTGGGGTCACGGCGCATCCGTTTGGCCTTTATCTGGTGCAAGTGGAGTACCACGACTGCTTCCCGCTGCCGGAGCGCTACATCGGCCCGCACTTCCTGACGGGCTTCGAAACACTCCCGGGCTGACGCTGCCCTCGGCATTTGCTACCATCCGGGACTTTACCCGTGCGACGAGGTTGTTTGGATATGTCCGCCGTTCGCAGCAAAATCTGCGGTATTACCCGCATAGAGGATGCACTGGCCGCTGCCGAGGCCGGCGCCGACGCCATTGGTCTGGTGTTCTACGCCAAGAGCCCGCGGGCGGTCACGGCGGTGCAGGCGCGCGAGATCGTCGCTGCGCTGCCGCCCTTCGTGACCACGGTGGGCCTGTTCGTCAACGCCAGCCGCTGCGAGCTCAACGAAATCCTCGAGGTGGTGCCGCTCGATCTGCTGCAGTTCCATGGCGATGAAACCCCGGCCGATTGCGAGGGCTATCATCGCCCCTGGATCAAGGCGCTGCGGGTGCGCCCGGGGGATGATCTGGAGGCCGCCTGCAAGCTGTACCGTGGCGCGCAGGGCATTTTGCTCGACACCTTCGTGGCGGGCGTGCCCGGCGGCACGGGTGAGGCGTTCGACTGGTCGCTGGTACCCGAGCACCTGAGCAAGCCGATCATCCTGGCGGGGGGACTCTCGGCGGCTAACGTCGGTGAGGCGATCGCTCGGGTCAAACCTTATGCGGTGGATGTCAGCGGCGGGGTGGAGGCTGCGAAGGGCATCAAGGATCACGACAAGATCGAGGCCTTCATGGCTGCAGTAAAGGGCGCCCACTCCCACAGGGAAAAGAGTGTGACGGCTGGCCAGTAGCCGCCGTCCACCTGTTTCGCGGCGGAATTTACGCTGCACTGAATTCGCAACACACATGAATACGCTCAAGGGCATACGCGGGACCTCGAAACGCCAGACGTTCGGTCCCCCGGTACTGGAGAAAAGCAAGCATGAGCAACTGGTTGGTAGACAAACTGATCCCTTCGATCATGCGGTCCGAGGTGAAAAAGAGCTCGGTTCCTGAAGGCCTGTGGCACAAGTGCCCGTCCTGCGAAGCGGTGCTGTATCGTCCGGAGCTGGAAAAGACCCTGGACGTTTGCCCCAAGTGCAACCACCACATGCGCATCGGCGCGCGTGCACGCCTGGATATCTTCCTCGACGCCGACGGCCGTAACGAGCTGGGTGCCGATCTGGAGCCGGTCGACCGCTTGAAGTTTCGCGACGGCAAGAAGTACAAGGACCGCCTGATCGCCGCGCAAAAGCAGACCGGCGAAAAAGACGCCCTCATCTCCATGAGCGGTACGCTGCTGGGCATGCCAGTGGTGTGCAGTGCCTTTGAATTCTCGTTCATGGGCGGTTCCATGGGCGCCATCGTTGGCGAGCGTTTCGTACGTGCTGCCAACTATGCGTTGGAAAATCGCTGCCCGATGATCTGCTTCGCCGCCTCCGGCGGTGCACGCATGCAGGAAGCGCTGATCTCGCTGATGCAGATGGCCAAGACCTCCGCCGTGCTGGCGCGCCTGCGCGAAGAAGGCATTCCGTTCATCTCGGTATTGACCGACCCGGTCTACGGCGGCGTTTCCGCCAGCCTGGCGATGCTCGGCGATGTGATCGTCGGTGAGCCGAAAGCCCTGATCGGCTTCGCTGGCCCGCGCGTGATCGAACAGACCGTGCGGGAAAAACTGCCCGAAGGCTTCCAGCGCAGCGAATTCCTGCTGGAGCACGGCGCCATCGACATGATCGTTCACCGTCAGGAACTGCGCCCACGCCTGGGCAGCCTGCTGGCACAGATGATGGGCCTGCCGACTCCGGTCTACGTCGCCGCGCCTATCGAACCGATCGTCGTACCGCCGGTGCCTGCTAACGTATGATCCAGCGTGGCCTGGGCGAATGGCTCGCCTATCTCGAGCAGCTGCACCCTTCGGCCATCGACATGGGCCTGGAGCGTTCGCAGCACGTGCTTGATCGATTGCAGCTCGGCGCCTTGGCACCGCGGGTGATCACCGTCACGGGCACCAACGGCAAGGGCTCGACCTGTGCGTTTCTGGCTTCGCTGCTGCGGGCCCAGGGGCTGCGGGTCGGGGTCTATAGCTCGCCGCACTTGATTCGCTACAACGAGCGGGTACAGATCGACGGCACCGAAGCGACCGACCAGGCACTGTGCGAAGCCTTTGCTGCCATCGAAGCGGCCCGTGGCGACATCTCCCTGACCTACTTCGAAATGGGCACCCTGGCGGCGTTCTGGCTGTTCGCCCGTGCGGCGCTGGACGCCGTGGTGCTGGAAGTGGGCTTGGGCGGGCGGCTGGATGCGGTCAATCTGATCGACGCCGACCTGTCGCTGATCACCAGTATCGGCATCGACCACAGTGACTGGCTGGGCGACAGCCGTGAATCGGTGGCGTTCGAGAAGGCCGGTATCCTGCGCCAAGGCCGCCCAGCCCTCTGCGGTGATATCGATCCGCCGCAACCCTTGCTCGACAAGATCGCGCAACTGAGCTGCCCGGCGTTTATCTGCGGTCGTCAATACGATGTGCGCATCGGTAGCGATAGCTGGGCCTGGTCGGGGCTGGACGGGGAGGGCGCGCGGGTCGAACTGCTCGACCTGCCGCTGCTTGACCTGCCCATGGAAAACGCCGCATTGGCGTTGCAGGCCTATTGCCTCACAGGCCTGCCCTGGGACGCCACACAGCTGACCGCCGCATTGCTGCGTACCCGAGTGACCGGGCGCCTGGATCGCCGTGCTTATCAGTGGCAGGGCAAGCGCATCAATGTGCTGCTCGATGTCGGTCACAATCCCCATGCCGCCGAGTATCTGGGCCGTCGCCTGGCAGCGCGCGCGCCTGCTGGCCAGCGCCTGGCCGTGTTCGGTTTGCTGACCGACAAGGATCTCGACGGCGTGCTCGCGCCTTTGGTCGGCGTGGTGCAGAACTGGGCGGTCACGCCCTTGCCGACGCCGCGCAGCCGCACCGCTGCGCAATTGCAGGAAGCATTGCAGAACCTTGGCGCGTCGGCAGCGTCCTATGGCAGTGTCGCTCACGCGTTGCAGGCTCAGTGCGAGCGTGCGACTGGCGAGGACGAAATCCTCCTGTTCGGATCATTTTTCTGTGTTGGCGAGGCCTTGCAATGGCTTGAGCGCAACGCCCTGGAGGTAGGTGAGCATGGCTCTACTGGATAACACGTTCAAGCAACGGATGGTGGGCGCGCTGGTGTTGATCGCCCTGGCGGTGATCTTCCTGCCGATGCTGTTTTCGCGTCAGGACGAAATGCGCGAAGTGCGTGTCGATGCGCCGGCCGCGCCCAAGGCCCCGGTGCAGCCACAGGTGCAGGTGCAACCGGTGCAGGTGCCGCAGCAGCAACCCGTCGCCCAGGAACCGATACCGGAAGACGCCGACATCGCCGAGGAGCAGACCAGCGCACCGCTGCCGCCTGCTGCCAACCAGAATGCCCCCGTCAATGCGCCACCCAATGTGCCGAAGCCGACCGTCGTAGCGCCCGCCACGGCCAGCAAGCCAAGCATGCCGATCGGCGGCGCTGCGCCGAGCAAGCCTGCAGCCACGCCGGCACCGGCAGTGGCCACGGCCGCCAAGCCAGCGGCAGCCCCCTCTCAGGCGCCGACCAAGATCGACCCCAATGGCCTGCCCATTAGCTGGTCGGTGCAGTTGGCGAGCCTGTCCTCGCGCGACGGCGCCGACAATCTCCAAAAGACCCTGCGCACCCAGGGCTATAACGCCTATGTGCGTTCGGCCGATGGCAAGAACCGTGTGTACGTCGGGCCATTGGTCGACCGCGCCGAGGCCGAGCGCCTGCGCGATACGCTCAATCGCCAGCAGAGCCTCAAGGGCTTCGTGGTGCGCTTCGAGCCCGAGCGCGGCTAAAAGCTTCGTGGGCAGAGCCTGCTCTCACAGGGGTAAGCATTCCAATGTGGTTGCGGGGTCTGCCCGCTAAGGGGTCGGCAGCCGCGCCCCTTGATATCGATAGACGCGCTAAATCGCCGCTCTTAACATTCCCCGCTTACCGCAACGCCGCCGCTCTGCTAAAATGCGCCGCCTTAACCGTCTGCGGACTGCACCGTGCCATTTACCTACGTCGATTGGGCGATTATTGCGATAATCGCCATCTCCGCGTTGATCAGTCTGAGCCGAGGCTTCGTCAAAGAGGCCCTGTCGCTGGTCACGTGGATCATCGCCGGTGCGGTGGCATGGATGTTCGGTGGCGGTCTGGCTCAGTATTTCGAGCCCTATATCCAGACGCCTTCAGCCCGTGTGATTGCCGGGTGCGCCATTCTTTTCGTCGCCACGCTGATTGTCGGGGCGATGGTCAACTATCTGATCAGCGAACTGGTTCGTGTCACCGGCCTGTCCGGGACCGACCGTTTTCTGGGCATGGTCTTCGGCGCGGCGCGCGGGGGCCTGCTGGTCGTGGTCGCGGCCGGGCTGTTGAGCCTGGGCCCGGTACAACAGGATCCATGGTGGCAACAATCGCAGTTGCTGCCCAAGTTTTTATTGGTCGCCGACTGGTCGAAAAACCTCATTCTGGGGATGACCAGCCAGTGGCTCGCCAGCGGAATCAGCTCACCAGTTGATCTTCCGTTCAAGGATCACCTCTTGCCGGCCGTCACCAAAGGGCAGTAAGGGTTGTTCAGTTCAGATTCACTACGTAGGGGTTGGGTCGCATGTGTGGCATCGTCGGTATCGTCGGCAAGTCGAACGTCAATCAGGCGCTGTATGACGCCTTAACCGTTCTCCAGCATCGGGGCCAGGACGCTGCCGGTATTGTAACCAGTCACGATGGCAAGCTGTTCCTGCGCAAGGACAACGGCCTGGTGCGCGACGTCTTCCAGCAGCGCCACATGCAGCGTCTGGTCGGCGCCATGGGCATCGGCCACGTGCGCTATCCAACGGCTGGCAGCTCGACATCCGCCGAAGCGCAGCCGTTCTACGTCAACTCGCCATACGGCATCACCCTGGCGCACAACGGCAACCTGACCAACGTCGAGCAGCTGGCCAAGGAGATCTACGAGTCGGATCTGCGTCACGTCAACACCAACTCCGATTCCGAAGTCCTGCTCAACGTTTTCGCCCATGAACTGGCGGTGCGCGGCAAACTGCAGCCCACCGAAGAAGACGTGTTCGCTGCCGTCACCGACGTGCACAAGCGCTGCAAGGGCGGTTACGCCGTGGTCGCGATGATCACCGGTTACGGCATCGTCGGTTTCCGCGACCCGCATGCGATACGCCCGATCGTCTTCGGCCAGCGTCATACCGACGAAGGCGTCGAGTACATGATCGCCTCCGAAAGCGTCTCGCTGGACGTGCTTGGTTTCACCCTGATCCGCGATCTGGCACCCGGTGAAGCGGTGTACATCACTGAAGACGGCAAACTCTATACCCGTCAGTGCGCGCCCAACCCGCAGTACGCGCCGTGCATCTTCGAACACGTCTATCTGGCGCGTCCGGACTCGATCATCGACGGCATCTCGGTGTACAAGGCGCGTCTGCGCATGGGCGAGAAGCTGGCCGAGAAGATCCTGCGCGAGCGTCCCGAGCACGACATCGATGTCGTCATCCCTATCCCGGACACCAGCCGTACGGCCGCGCTCGAACTGGCCAACCACTTGGGCGTCAAGTTCCGCGAAGGTTTCGTCAAGAACCGCTACATCGGCCGGACCTTCATCATGCCGGGCCAGGCCGCGCGGAAAAAATCCGTACGCCAGAAGCTCAACGCCATCGAGCTGGAATTTCGCGGTAAGAACGTGATGCTGGTGGACGACTCCATCGTGCGCGGCACCACCTGCAAGCAGATCATCCAGATGGCCCGCGAAGCTGGCGCCAAGAATGTCTACTTCTGCTCGGCCGCTCCGGCGGTACGCTACCCGAACGTCTACGGCATCGACATGCCGAGTGCGCACGAACTCATCGCGCACAATCGCAGCACCCAGGACGTCGCTGACCTGATCGGCGCCGACTGGCTCATCTACCAGGACCTGCCAGACCTGATCGACGCGGTCGGCGGTGGCAAGGTCAAGATCGACAATTTCGATTGCGCGGTGTTCGACGGCAAGTACGTGACCGGTGACATCGATGCGCATTACCTGCACAAGATCGAGCAGGCGCGCAACGATTCTTCCAAGGTCAAGACCCAAGCTGTGAGCGCGATCATCGATCTGTACAACAACTAAGGAGTCGTTGCATGACACAGGAATGGGACGCAGGTCGGCTGGACAGTGATCTGGAGGGCGTCTCGTTCGACACCCTCGCAGTGCGCGCCGGCCAGCACCGCACGCCGGAAGGGGAGCATAGCGATCCGCTGTTCTTCACCTCCAGCTACGTTTTCCGCACGGCTGCCGACGCCGCCGCGCGTTTTGCCGGTGAAGTGCCGGGCAACGTCTATTCGCGCTACACCAACCCCACCGTGCGCTCGTTCGAAGAGCGCATGGCGGCTCTGGAAGGCGCCGAGCAGGCAGTGGGCTTCTCCACCGGCATGGCGGCGATCACCGCCATCGCCATGGGCCTGTGCAGCGCTGGCGATCACGTGCTGATTTCGCAAAGCGTGTTCGGCTCGACCATCAGCCTGTTCGACAAGTACTTCAAGCGCTTCGGCATCGAGATCGACTACGTGCCGCTGGTCAATCTCGAAGGCTGGGAAAAGGCTATCAAGCCCAACACCAAGTTCCTCTTCGTCGAGTCGCCTTCAAACCCCTTGGCCGAACTGGTGGACATCGCCGCTCTGGCCGATATCGCCCACGCCAAAGGCACGCTGCTGGTCGTCGACAACTGCTTCAGCACGCCGGCCTTGCAGCAGCCGCTGAAGCTGGGCGCCGATATCGTCGTGCACTCGGCCACCAAGTTCATCGATGGCCAGGGCCGTTGCATGGGCGGTGTGGTCGCCGGTCGTGCCGAGCACATGAAAGAAATGGTCGGCGTGGTCCGTACCGCGGGCGCTTCGCTAAGCCCGTTCAACGCCTGGATCTTCCTCAAGGGCCTCGAGACCCTGAGCCTGCGCATGCGTCAGCATTGCGCCAACGCGCAGACGCTGGCCGAGTGGCTGGAACAGCAGGACGGTATCGAGAAGGTCCACTACTCGGGCTTGCCGAGCCATCCGCAGCACGAACTGGCCAAGCGCCAGACCAAAGGTTTTGGCGGCGTGGTGAGTTTCGAGGTCAAGGGTGGCAAGGCGGGCGCGTGGCGCTTCATCGACGCCACACGGTTGATCTCGATCACCGCCAACCTGGGTGACAGCAAGACCACCATCACTCACCCTGCCACCACTTCCCACGGCCGCTTGTCGCCGCAGGAACGTGAAGCCGCCGGCATCCGTGACAGCCTGATCCGGGTCGCCGTGGGGCTGGAGGACGTCGCCGACCTGCAAGCCGATCTGGCCCGCGGCCTGGCTGCGCTGTGATCGATTTCGCTCCCGCCGAGCGCGGTCACAATGGCCGCGTCGCGTTGGTGACGGGCGCGGCACGCGGTATCGGCCTGGGCATCGCTGCCTGGCTGATCAGCGAGCAATGGCAAGTGGTGCTCACCGACCTTGACCGTGTGCGCGGCCCCAAGGTCGCCCAGGCGCTGGGCGAGAATGCCTTGTTCATCGCCATGGACGTCGCCGACGAGGCCCAGGTGGCCGCAGGCGTCGCCCAGGTGCTGGGCCAGTTCGGGCGCCTGGATGCGCTGGTGTGCAACGCGGCCATCGCCGATCCGCACAACACCACCCTCGAATCCCTGGATATCGCCCATTGGAACCGCATCATGGCGGTCAACCTCGGCGGCCCGATGCTCTTGGCCAAACACTGCGCGCCGTATCTGCGGGCGCGGTGTGGGGCGATCGTCAACCTGACGTCCACCCGCGCGCGGCAATCGGAGCCTGATACCGAGGCCTACGCGGCGAGCAAGGGCGGACTGGTGGCACTCACCCACGCGCTGGCCATCAGCCTGGGGCCGGAGATTCGCGTCAATGCCGTGAGCCCTGGCTGGATCGACGCCCGGGATGCCGTGGTAAGGCGTGCCGAGCCTCTCAGCGACAGTGATCACGCGCAGCACCCGACGGGGCGTGTGGGCACGGTCGAGGACGTTGCCGGGATGGTCGCATGGCTGCTGTCGCGTCAGGCCGGTTTTGTCACTGGGCAGGAATTTGTCGTCGACGGTGGCATGTCGCGCAAGATGATCTATCAGCCCTGAAAAAGGTTTTTTTAGAAAAACTTCAATCAGAGTATTGACTTAGCATCGCTAGGTGCGTAAATTTCGCGGCCTCAGCGAAGCAAAGGGTGATTAGCTCAGCCGGGAGAGCATCTGCCTTACAAGCAGAGGGTCGGCGGTTCGATCCCGTCATCACCCACCACTTCGTGAGAAAGCAGCATCGCAATATGGGTTGTACCGCTTCAGAAGAAGCACCGACGCGCAGTGGTAGTTCAGTCGGTTAGAATACCGGCCTGTCACGCCGGGGGTCGCGGGTTCGAGTCCCGTCCACTGCGCCATTTTATGTACCAGCTGGATTTATCCGGTTGGCGATTCAAAGGCACCGAAGCCTTGGAGTCACACAGGTTCAAACGGACGCAAGTCCGAGCGATACGCAGCGGTAGTTCAGTCGGTTAGAATACCGGCCTGTCACGCCGGGGGTCGCGGGTTCGAGTCCCGTCCGCTGCGCCATATTTGCTTCCACTAAGGCCCACTGAACGCCTGGAAGCTACGGAAATAGCGGCCTTGAGCCGCTTTTTTCGTTTTCTGAATTCCACTGGAATCCATCTCCAGCCACGGTTTTTAAGTACACATTTAAGTACACCGCTGGCACAGCCTTTTACGATTCCTTGCGCATCAATTTTCGTATTGGTGCGTCTACCGCTGGGTTGTATTCCCCTCCTTGATCCAAAAGGAGGTGTCTGATGGCTCTGACAGATACAGCGATCAAGCAAGCCAAGCCCGCCAGCAAGCCTTATACGTTAACTGATGGGGATGGCTTATCTCTGCAAGTGCCTACGACGGGTTCGAAACGCTGGCATTTCCGTTTCTATTGGCATGACAAGCAATTGCGCATTTCCCTCGGCACCTATCCTGACGTTAGCCTCAAGGAGGCTCGCCAGCGGAGAGAGGCTGCACGTGCGCTGGTGGCCAACAATATCGATCCCCGCTCACATCGTCGCGCCGAGCGCCAAAAAGCCTCTCACACCGCCAACAACACGTTTGAAGCGGTTGCTGGTCGCTGGCATGAGTTCCGAAGTAAAAAGCTGACGAAAAGTAAGAAGGGCAGTGCAGGGCAAGCCAGTAAATACCTGAAGAAGGACATGCTGCCGTGTTTGGGCAATCTTCCGATCTCAGATATTTCTCGTGGTGACGTGCTGGAGCTCATTAGGCGAATTGAGCGCAGAGGGGCGCTGGTTTCTGCTCGAAAGGTACGCACCTGGCTCAACCAGATCTTTCGTTTTGCCATGGCGGAAGGGCTCGTTGATGTGAACCCAGCAGCAGATCTTGATATCGTTGCCGAGACGCCGCGGCCAGTTCGCCATAATCCCTTCCTCCAGGTAAATGAACTTCCAGGACTGCTCAGGACCGTTACCCACTATGGGTGTGCAGAAGCGACACGGCTTGGTATTCGGCTATTGCTGCTGACAGGGGTGCGTACAGGAGAGCTGCGGGCGGCGACCCCAGACCAATTCGATCTCGACAAGGGGATTTGGCTGGTACCGCCGGAGGGTGTGAAGCAACTCCGGAGTCGTGTTCGAACACAGGGGAATGAGATCCCACCTTATGTGATCCCACTGTCTATTCAAGCAATTGCAATTGTGCGGCGGCTGGTGCAGTTAAGGGCGCGCGGTGCGCGGTATCTGCTGGTTCACCGATACGAACCGCAGGAAATGATCAGTGAAAATACCCTTAACACCGCGATCAGCCGGATGGGTTACAAAGGAAGGCTCACCGGTCATGGCATCAGGGCCACCATCTCAACGGCGCTCAACGAGGTTGGCTTTGTAGAAGAGTGGATTGAGGCGCAGCTTTCACACGCTGATAACAACCAAATTCGGGCTGCATACAATCATGCAGAATACGTCGAGCCGAGACGTAGGATGATGCAATACTGGGCGGACTTATTAGATGCCCTAGAGGTCGGCGTTCCGCTCCCTGCGCCTGAAGCTTACATGCCGCAAATCGGGCGACCTTCAACGGATTTTCTGAGCGTGAAGCGGGTGGCTGCTGATTAGCAGTCCGAAGTCAGGCTATGCGATCAAGGTCGGACAGGATAGATTTGAGGAGACTAGGGAGTGACGCATTGCGGCATGACTCCTTCGATCACTGATCAGGGAAGAAGGGCTTTGAGAAAGCCAAAGTGAGGAACAACGGTGAGTGCTACTAATTGGATCAACTGGATCGACGAAATCGCAGCTGAATCAGGTAGGCGAGATATTTCTCCGTGGGGGTTTGCTTGACGCCTGAGACAATCACTCGACTACTAGCCTCAATGAACGCCGCCAGCCTCCTACTGATGTGCGGTGCTAGGCTTTCCTTGGATCCTCCTTATTGTCTGCCGTCAGCTACAGAGGTGGCAAAGCGCTGCTTCTATAAATACAAATACCGTCTTGATTTGGGTGCAAATTGCGACCTCACAGATGCGAAGATCCCTCCTGCGCCGGTCGGCGTTCCACGTGTTGTTGCCACTGCATGAAGGGCGAGACTGTGTTAATCAAGTCTTCTGTGCTGGCCGAACGTAGAGCAAACGGCCCTTGGAGCGATCTAGCGCTTCACACCATCGGTTGGCGCGCATTTCAGGATCTATGCTCCCAGGTATGCGAGGTCGTGCTTGGCCGGCCCGTGGAAATCTTTCGCGAAGCTCAAGACGGCGGTCAGGATGCGGTCTTCCTCATTTCTGCAGAAAACGACGCCCTGCTGATCGGAACCGTGCAATGCAAGCATACGTCCGATGCCGCAAAGGCGTTGAAGCTCAGTGATCTCACCGCCGAGATTGCTCATGTCGAGGAACTGGTCAAAGCCGGTCAAGCAGAGACCTACGCCTTCATGACGAACATGAGCGTAGATGCGCCCGTCGCATCCGCAATGCGTGCCAAACTCCGCGCGCTTGGCGTGCGTAAGCCGCACATTCTCGGTCGTCAGTATATCGTCCGTGTTATCAGGAGCAGCGCGCGCCTCCGGGCCCTCGTTCCGCAGGTCTACGGCCTAGGCGACCTCACATCGATCGTAGATGAGCGGCTCAGCGAGCAGAGCCGGGCGTTGCTTGACAGCTGGATTCCAAAGCTTCGCACCTATGTACCTACACAGGCTCATCGCGATGCAGTCAACGCGATCGCTGAGCACGGCGTAGTGTTGCTACTCGGTAATCCCTCTAGCGGTAAATCGGCGATTGGCGCCATCGTGTCGACCATAGCGTCGGAGAATCCAGACAACACGGTACTTGCTTTGACCAGCCCGCGCGACTTTGAGGCGGGTTGGAATCCTAATGATCCGGGACGCTTCTTCTGGATCGACGATGCCTTCGGCTCCAATGTGCTACGCGACGACTATGTGCAGGATTGGACGTCTGCCTTCTCCAAGCTGCGGGCCGCGATCAAACATGGCAATCGATTTCTTCTAACTTCCCGAAAACATATCTATGAAGCGGCGCGGCGCCGGCTCGGGCAGCGCAACCTTGCCCAATTCGCAGACGGTAGCGCGGTGGTGGATGTCGGCGAGTTGACGTTCGAAGAGAAGACGCAGATTCTCTATAATCATGTGAATTTCGGTGAGCAGAGCCAGAGCTGGCGATCGAGCATCAAACCGCATCTAACCGCTGTCGCTGCGGTTCGCGATTTTCTCCCAGGGATCGCCGAACGTCTCGGGGACCCAAACTTCACCAAGGGCCTAGCGCCCCGCGAAAGCTCACTCGTACGCTTTATGGAGGAGCCGACAGAGCATCTGATTGATACCGTCAACGCCTTAGATGATCAACTGCAGGCCGCGCTCATCCTTGTGTATGTCCATCAGGCCGGATTCGATCCTAACGATCATGACGCTTCGGCCGCACAGGCGGTCGCCGAGCTGACTGGGTACACTCTCAGTAAGATTCAGGATTGTTTCGCTGAGCTGAAGGGCTCGTTCCTGAAGCTTTCCGGATCAAAATGGACCTTCGCCCATCCGACGATCTCCGACGCCCTAACGGAGATTCTGCGCCAGAAGCCCCATATGATGGCGGCGCTCATACGAGGCGCGACTATCGACACCATTCTCAGCAGTTTCACGTGCGAGGGCTCGCCGCTCATTCGAGATGCGCTTGTCATCCAGACAGCCCTCGACGACGCTCTGGTCGCACGACTTGGCCGCACGCCCGACGAATTGCACCGCAATTGGATGCTGTTCCACTTCCTCTCCTATCGTTCGAGCGAGGCCGTGTTCGTCAAAGCCGTCGAGCAATTTCCCAATCTACTTCGACGGTCCTGCTGGCAATCTGATCTAACTAGCAACGATCCCCGGATCGCCACCTATGCACGTGCTCATCACCTCAGCGTCTTGCCTAACGATCTGCGCTCTGAGGTAGCCGACAGGCTGGAATCTGCCGTGCTCAACGGTCTCGACGTCTCCTTCTTCGACGAGCCACAGATGTTAGCGATCATACCGCCGCTAAGGCTTATCGGTGTGGGCTTGGCGCTGCGGACAACTGTGCTGCCGTCGCTCGAAGAGAGGATCGATGAGATCGCCGCCGACGCTGACTTGGACGAAGAGCCTGACAGCCATTTTAAAAAGCTTCTCGGCGTGCTTGATCGCATTGAGACGATTGGTGTCGACGCGGACGCCACGGCTTTGATCGACGACGCGCGAGATCACGTGAAACGCTCAGTCGAGGCGCTTGAAGAGCGCAAGCGCCAGCATGATGAAAGCTCTGAAGACGAAGCGGATTGGACGCACATCGTGACGCAAAAGAAGGAGGAAGCTCCGCCTTCCACCCCCGTAGTGACAAAGCGCTCGGTGTTCGACGATGTCGATAAATAATAGTCGAGACATCAAGCAATCGCAGTCCGACGCGTCGGACACATCCTTCTCCTATAGCGCGGATGCAAGGCGTCCCCTGCGGGGCGCGGCCGCCGCTCAAGCCGGCTTCGACTATCAGCTAGACGTCTCGATCCTCGCAGCCCTGCAACTCCTCCTCATTTCCAAAGCGGCTACGCGCCTGGTGCTGGAACCGGCAAACGAGGAAGATCTGGAGGCGGATCTGGAGCCCAACGTGCCAGGACGCGTACAACCCAGTGCGGCTGTCTCTGGCGGATATAAGCTTGTTATCCAAGTCAAAATGGACAACGGCGAGCCCTGGTCGGTCGAAGATTTCGAGGATCTGCTCAAGCACGGTTCCGACAAAAAAGGTGGACGCCGAAAAGCACTGCATCATCTCGACGATCCGAACACCCGCTATCTGCTCGTGACCAATGCCGACACCAAGGGTGTCGCGCGTAACCTGCTGGTCGAAGGCTTCGAAGAGGTATCCGACAAGGTAAGCTTCCCTCCGAGCCTTCATGCCACACTGAAAGCTTCGCCCGAAGGTCGCGTCGCGATCTGGGGCAAGCTCACCGAAAAGCAGCTGGCATCCGATATCCGGGAACTGATGTCGGACCTGCTGCATGTCCCGAAGGTCGAGCAGCCAAATCTGATTGCAAAGCTGCGTCTCGAAGCCAAGCGGAGGACCCGAGGCAGCACGCCTGGTCTATGGACGAGCGACGATCTTCTCGCGACGGTAAGGACGCACGGCGGGTTCCTGGCCAGCTCTGCCAGCCTCGAGCATTTCGTGGCGCCTGCGAACTTCGATGAGATGCTCAGAATCCTAAACGACAAGAGTGCAGTCGTGATTATGGGCCCTTCAGGTACGGGCAAGACGCAAGCGGCGCTCAAGCTATGCGATATCGCGCGACGGCGCGATGGTGCGTTGGAAGTCGTTACGATCGGCGCGGACGATTCGCCGACCAGCGCGCGTAAGGTCGTTAACAACGGATCGACACTCTTCTATGTCGATGACCCGTGGGGCCAATTTAGCCTTCGCGGGGGCAGCGAAGCATGGACCGAGCAGCTACCGCGCCTACTCGCCAAGGCCACGCCGGATCACCAGTTCGTTATCACGTCCCGCAGCGACATGATGCAGAGCGCCAAGGTCGGGGTGAGTCTCAACACCTGGTCAGTCGAGTTGGATGCCGGCCAGTATCGGGATGGTCAACTCCGCGACATTCATGACAATCGCATGGATCAGCTACCGGCCGCTCTGCAAACCACGGCGTACGCGTTTCGCAATCAAGTGCTAGACAAACTTGGTACGCCGCTCGAGATAGAGCTGTATTTCGCCCACATGCAAACCGGCCCCGATGCCGGGGAAGAAGACCATATCTTCTTTCGCCGGTTGCTCGAGTTGGCGCAGCGCGATGCGGTGGAAGGTGTCGTCGTCAGAGCTCTATCATCCATCGACACTTGCGGAACCTCAGCCATCGTTTGGGCGCTGCTGGCGGCGCGTGGCCAGTTCGACCGTGGCCAACTTCACGCTCTTCAACGCGCCCTACGTGGACTTGATCGAGCACTAGGCGATGGCCTGGATCGCCTCGTAGACCGTATGGTCGCCGCCCGCCATCTGCGGCAGCCCGCCCGCACGATCGCCTTCGCTCACCCGAGCGTCCGCCAAGGCTTTGAGGCCTTCGCAAGCAGCAACTGGGGGCAGAGCGAGTTTGCGATCGAGACCCTGATCGCCGCGCTCGTTCAGCTGCCGTCAACGCATCGCAACTGGGGCATGGAAACGGCAGCACGAGTTTATGAAGTTGCTCGCACGTTCGCTTGCCGACAGGACGTTGACCAAACCTTCGCAATTGACTCCGACAGCCAGGAAGCGATCGATGCCTGGCTGGACGAAAGCCTCATGGACCCCGGCTCCAAGTTTGCGCCATTGCTGGAGCTAGCGTCCGAGGTGGGTAGCGATGCCTCGATACCAAGTCGCGTGGCGCGATGGCTGTTGAAAGGTACACAGCGGGGGGCTTCCTTCTTCACCCGTAACTGGCAGCCGCCGATCTTTGACGATGCCTGGTACGACACTGTGTCCGCGAGCCCCATCGGGTCCAAAGTCGCCGCGCGATTTATTCGTGAGGAGCTTGGCTTCGACCGAGGGGACTACGGAGCGGACTTCGCTAAGCGGCTCGATCGCTTCGCCCACAACCTGACCACCGCCTATCTTGACGCCGCGCACGAGATGGTCGGCCACGGCTTCGAGCTTAACGCTAACGCTGTCGCGGCCGGCGCCGTGCGTGATCTAGCGGGATTCGAGAGGATAGTGCAGGCTGCGTTGGATGACTGTGCGAGCATCCACCGTCAATACGCTAAGAGTGGCCGAGAGGAATGGCGTGCAATTGAGGATGGCGAACGTGACCATGCCGCTGAAGAGGCCGCGCAGTCGAGCCATGAAGGCGACGGTTACACATCCGGTGTCTTCATCGATGCCTACATCCGCCAACTTCGCGTAGAGGGTCGCTGGCTGGTTCTTGCCAACCATCCGCGCGTAGCGGAATTGGTCCGTGCCTGGGCGCAGGCGCTCTCAGCCTCCCCCGGACCGGTGGGTGAAGGCGAGCTTCGAGCCATTCTTGTAGCGGGCAATGGTATGGATGAGGAGTCAAATGTTTGGACGGCAGCGCGAGAGCACTGGCGCGAAGCGCTGGAACCTACGCTTACGGCGCGGATTAGCTCAGTCCCCTCCGAGGTGGATCTGCTTGACGAGCTTGCGTCCACAGCTTTGAAAGTCGCACCAAATTCCTTGGTCGCCGCATTCCAGGTGAATAGTGGACAGCCTGATCGACAAGTCACCCTGCTAACTGCCATGCAGCGCGCCTGCCGACAACTCGGAAAAGACAGCCCCGCGGCCACACTAAGTCTGATTACGGACGCGCTTCCAAGGGAACTAAAGGAAATCTACAAAGCGCTCCCGACTAGGAAGCGGAAAGCTCGTAAGGTTCAAGGTCAGACGCTCTTATTCCTGACGGCTTGTGCCTCGCAACTCGATGCGGATGCGCTCGACCTTGTCGTGCCGGTCATCATCGCAAGCGGTGGCGACGCCTCGCCAGCGATCATCCAGTGGCTGACCGTTGCCAGCCGTACAGAGCATGCCGTCAGTGCGACCGAGGCGGCGATTGCGATTGGCGATACCGTCCTTGTTGAGGCTGCGCTTCGCCACCAGCGCGCCGATGCGCGCCGTACGGCGCTGTTACATCTGGCGCCGACATTCCCGGACCCCTTGCCGCCTGCAATCCTCGCAATGGCATCCGATCCTGGAAGCCGCGTTCGCCGCGCCTTAGTCGCCCTGCTTGCCGAACGGCCGCACCCGGATCACCTCAAAACGCTGTTGTTTCTGATACATGACACTTGGTCGAGCGCCGAACCGCACTACGACGAGCCCGAGAGCTTTGATATTGCGCAAGAGGCGGTCGTTGCCCTTGCAGTGAACGGTCCCTTATCCGATGCAATCGGCAATACTCTTCTCGATCTTGCCACCACAACGCTCGACCGCGCGCTTAGCCGAAATGCCCTGATCGTCGCAGCGAATTGCTGCAGTGCGAGAATCCAGCAGAAAATATTGAACCTCGTCAATATTCCGGAAGCCCGTTGGATACGTCTCGACGCCATCGAAGCCCTGGCCGACGCCGATTTCGTAGACCCTAGCATTGTCGCGCATCTGACATCCGCGTTTCTGCTGAGTACGCCGCCAATCCTTGCCGCGTCAGCGGCTCATCTCGTCGGGGCCCATGCTTCCGCGGAAAATGCCCTTAAACTCTTTGAGCGGGTCGCCAACTCGAACAAGCGACGCGCTCTGCTGCTGGTTGGCGCCAACGCTATGGCCAGGGGTGATCGTACGACTGCCGATCGAATCCTCGATCTGCTTGAACCGGATCATCCTGGACGTCAATTGTTGATGGCTTCCGAACCTCTTTCAGCCTCAATTCTCGACGATCTCGGCAAAGTCCAGTTGAGAGAAGCCGTACGAAAGCGGCTTGGAGATCGCATTGTCGTTCCTTGACCAGCGCAGTGAATCGGCAAGCACAAGCTTGCTAGCTGATCACCCACCTGAAGTCTGAATCGCCCCGGATTCTCTAGACACCTTGCAAGCTCATTGCGTAACGTTTTTCAAACTCTACCGGTGACAGCTGATTGTTGAAACCATGGCGGCGTTTTGGGTTGTAGAACATCTCGATGTAATCGAACACATCACTACGAGCATCTTGCCGTGAGGTGTAGATTTTCCGCTTGATTCGTTCCCGTTTCAGAAGCTGGAAAAAGCTCTCAGCCACGGCGTTGTCATGACAATTGCCTCGGCGGCTCATGCTGGCAACCAAATTGTTTGCCTTCAAAAAACTGCGCCAATCGGAGCTGCTGTACTGGCTGCCCTGGTCGGAGTGAACCATCACCTCTTGTTTCGGTTTTCGCCTCCAAACCGCCATCAATAACGCATCAATGGCCAAATCACTGGTCATCTGCGACTTCATTGACCAGCCAACGACCTGACGAGAAAACAGATCCAGCACCACCGCCAAATACAGCCAGCCTTCATACGTACGAATGTAGGTGATGTCGGTGACCCAAACCTTGTTGGGTTCCACGACATCGAACTGGCGCTTCAGCAAATTGGGTGAGGCAACCGCTGGCTTACCGCCGTACTTTCCAGGGCGACGTCGATACCCTGTCTGAGAGCGCAGACCTTCAAGACGCATCAACCTCGCCACACGATGCCGACCACAATCTTCACCGACCTCGCGCAGGTCGTCATGGATTTTGCGATAGCCATAAACTCCGCCGCTCTCCAGCCACGAGTGCTTGATCAAACCCAGCAATCGCTGGTCGTCTTTAGCGCGTGCAGATTGCGGCTCAGACAACCAAGCGTAATAACCACTGGGATGGACTTTCAGCGTCAGGCAAAGCCGTCGAATGGAATAGTCGCCCGCGCGCTGCTTGATAAAGGCGTACTTCAGCCGCACTCCTTGGCAAAGTACGCGGCGGCCTTTTTTAAGATGTCTCGCTCTTCAGTGACCCGCTTGAGTTCCGCTCGCAGACGACGCAGTTCAGCGTGCTGATCATCGTCTTGCTGCCGTTCTCCCTGAGGTTTGCTGTAGCGCTTTATCCAGGCATAGAGGCTATGCGTCGACACGCCAAGACGCGCCGCCACATCAGCGACAGGCAGCTTCTTTTCGGTCACTTGATTGACCGCTTGGATTTTGAATTCTTCGGGATAACGTGGGTTGCTCATGGCACCTCCTGATTGGCCTCAGTTTAAGGCATGGAGGTGTCTACGAAACCCGGGGCGATTCAAACTTGCTGTTTAGCCAGTCTCACAAAAAAGGTACGAAAGCTGCATAGAGCGTTCATAAGCCAATTTGATGACGACCTCTATGAAGCATTTTTACTCTACCTCCACCAGGCTCGCGCCTACCATGCTTACCAGAGCACTGATTGGCTTCATTGCTCTGGTTTGTCTATCGCTGATGTTGGCTACAGCGTGGCAAATGAACCAGTCCAAGCGCGAGCGTGTCGCGACCGCCAAAATTTCGGTATCAAACATCGTTCTTGCCGCCGAGCAGCAAGCTCAGGATACGTTACGACAGGCTGATAATACGTTGCGTCATCTCGTGGAGCGCGTGGAGCACGATGGTGTAGAGGGGGCTCAGCAAGCTCGACTGGCGAAATTGATGGCCCAGGATGTGGTGAATGTGGACGGTATTCAAGGGCTTTTCATCTACGATGCCCAAGGCAACTGGGTCGCCAATTCCTTTTCCCAAGGTATACAGGTAAAAAACAACAACGACCGCGCGTACTTCGCGTATCACCGCGATAACGCCGATGAGTCCATTCACGTCGGTTCCATTGTCGAGAGTCGCAGTACAGGGGAGATGGTTATCCCTATCAGTCGACGCATCAATGCTGCCGACGGTACGTTTGCAGGTGTGGCGTTAGCGACTGTGCCCGTTGCCTATTTCCAATCATTCTTCAAGCGCATGGATGTGGACGACAAGGGCGTTATTTTCCTTGCGCTGAACAATGGCGACTTGCTGGCTCGGCGACCGACGTTAACCGCAATCATGACGACCAATGTCGCCAAAGGGGATCTTTTCACCAGTTACCTCCCATACAGCGATAGCGGTACCGCTGTGATCAAGTCTGTAGTGGATGGCGTGGAAAGGATTTATGCCTATCGGCGGGTTTCTGGGTTGCCCATCGTCGCTGCTGCCGGCGTGTCCTGCCAGCATGTATTCGCCCCCTGGTGGGCCTATGCGTATCGATCCATGGCTATGGTGGCTATGATCACTTTATCTTTGGCTTTGCTGGGTCTCTTGTTGTACAGGCAAATCCAGCACTTGATCACTGCGGAAAGTGAGCTGAGCATCGCCCGAACCGAACTTGAGATAATCGCTCAGACCGACAGTCTGACGCATCTGGCCAATCGACGTTGCTTTGACGCTACGTTGCAAAAAGAGTGGGGACGAGCGTCTCGAAATAAATCAGTCATCGCGATAATTTTGTTGGATATCGACTGGTTCAAGCAATACAACGACCGCTACGGCCATCTGCGGGGGGACGACTGCCTGCGCCAGGTGGCAGGGATCATCGGTAGCTGCATCAACCGGGCTGGAGATCTAGCGGCACGGTATGGCGGTGAAGAGTTCGTGATCCTGCTAGCTGAAACAGATTTAGCGGGTGCTTTGAGCGTTGCAGAAAAAGTCAGGTTACGCATTGAAAACGCACTTATAGAGCACTCCGGCAGTCCAGTGGGGAACGTAACAATCAGTTCCGGCGTGGTGGCGATCAATGCAACCGAGAAGGAGGGCTATACAGCTGTGCTGAAGGAAGCAGATCGACTTCTTTATTGTGCTAAGACCAGAGGTCGCAACTGCGTCGAGAGTCGCTCAATGGCCGATACCACAAGAAAACAGTTCATATCCCAGATCGTTCAAGATACAGGCTACTGCTGATTGAGGCCGATCCGCTGCATCTCTGTGTGCAACCTATTGCCATCCAGGTCAGATGCAGGAGCATCGGCCTTGGCGCTGCCAACCATGCTTCATGGTGGCGCAGGGTGCCTATCGACCCAGGAAATCGAGCAGATGATCGCTGACATTCAGAACGATTCTGATCTGGCCGTGAAGGCGATGAATACGAGCAGAGACCTAGCGACCGAATCACTTGGCGTCGCCCAGGAGGCCAGTACCTCGCTGGATCAAATAGCCAGCGCCATTGTTCAGATCAACGAGCGTAATCTCATGATCGCCACGGCCTCTGAGGAGCAGTCGCATGTTGCGCGCGAGGTTGACCGCAATCTCGTCAGTATTCGCGAGTTGGCAACTCAGAGCGCCGCGGGTGCCAGCCAGACGTAAGCGTCTGCCGAAGGCACCTTGTCCAAGCTGAAGTATCCAGTGCTCTGGAAGGTGGTCAGATCTTCATGAGCAACTGTTCTTGGAGCCACTCCAGTAGCGCGTGCACTTCGATCCGTTCATCTCCGCTATTTTTTTTATAAACAGAAATTGCATGGGGCAAAGGAACGCTTTCTGCGCAGGGTTGCATCAAAGCACCCTCTTCAATAAGTTTTCCGGCAGTTCGACGCCATCCTAATGCAATGCCATGCCCCGCGACTTCCGCCTGAAGCATCAGCGGGTAGCTATCAAACACCGTACCTCGCGGATGATCTGCCATCGTATTTCCAAACGCCTGCAACCAGTCTTCCCAAGCCATGAAGTCTGGGGGCGTAGAGCGATAGTGCAAAAGATTGCGCGGACGAAGCTCTTCAAGGCTCAGCAACTTGCCAGTCGCAAGGTAGCTCGGGCTGCACACTGGGAAGACTTCGTCGGCAGCCGTAAATACTAGAGCATACGAGCCGCTAGCGCGTCCGGTGCTTTGCAGGGCAACATCGAAGTGGTCATTGAATTCGGTAATAGGCCGCGTCGATGTCACTACTTGAACCTCGATTCCCGCATATTGATCTTGGAACGTGGAGAGGCGAGGCATCATCCAATAAAAGGCTTCACATAATTGGCAAAGTAAAACGACACGATTTTTGCGATGTGTTTTTCGAAGCGCCACAGCACCGTCGCTGATACTTCCCAATGCCGCGCTCACCACTCCTCCAAACTCCCGTCCTTCCTCCGTCAAAAAGACAGCTCGATTACGGCGGATAAAGAGCTTCAAGCCGAGATCTTCTTCAAGACCGCGGATTTGCCGGCTGATGGCGGCCTGGGTGATGTGCAACTCATCAGCGGCCTTCGAGAAGCTTTCCAGCCGGGCAGCCGCTTCAAAAGGCAGCAAACTGGTCAGCGGAGGCAATGTCTTCCTAAGCTTATTCATAATCAGCCGTTATGCATCCAGACCTGAGAACTCGTTTGTAACACACCTGCGACGGTGGGCAATATGAGCGGAACACATACTGGATGTCACCGCCAATGTAAAACTGACCCCCTAACGCCAACTCAATTTTGACCCCCTGGGCGATCATGGTGGCTTTGAGCTGCCGAGATGTTGACCCAGGAGCAGTCAGTGGAAATCAAGGTATTGGCCC
>NZ_JAIWJA010000006.1 GCF_020515695.1 Pseudomonas sp. MWU16-30317
ACAGAATTTCTTGACGACCATAGAGCATTGGAACCACCTGATCCCATCCCGAACTCAGCAGTGAAACGATGCATCGCCGATGGTAGTGTGGGGTTTCCCCATGTGAGAGTAGGTCATCGTCAAGATTAAATTCCGAAACCCCCATCTGCGAAGGCAGGTGGGGGTTTTGTCTTTAAGTAGAAGCTTCAAGTTTTTCGCTGATACGTCACCTGTTGACGGATCGGCTACAGAATTTCTTGACGACCATAGAGCATTGGAACCACCTGATCCCATCCCGAACTCAGCAGTGAAACGATGCATCGCCGATGGTAGTGTGGGGTTTCCCCATGTGAGAGTAGGTCATCGTCAAGATTGAATTCCGAAACCCCCGTCTGCTAGCGCAGGCGGGGGTTTTGTCTTTCTGGCTCCCGCCAGGTCTCAAGCCCTAAAGCTCACCCCCTGCGCAGCCGATAAAGGTCGGTAGAACGATACAAGAGTGATTGCAAGGTGCCATTGTCTTTTAGCCATCGACCCTGCACCATGCCGTTCCTGACCCCTGCCTTCTCGGACTGAACGCATTGGCGAGCCGTATGAACCTGCGCTGGATGCTGCGCCGCCTTGGGCTCGCCGTGCTGCTCGGTACGCTGCTGCTCGGCGGACTGCATGCCGATTGGGACTTCTCCCTGATCAGCCGCCGCGCCGAAGCCCTGTACGGGCCACTGGGGCAGGGCAAGCAACGTATCGATGCCTGGCAGCAATTGCTGGCCACCCAGAAGCAGCTGAGCGAAGTACAGCGCCTGCAGGTGGTCAATCTGTTCTTCAACCACCAGATACGCTACGCCGAAGACATCGACGTCTGGCATGTGGACGATTACTGGGCGACGCCCATCGAGGCCCTGTGGAAAGGTGCCGGCGATTGCGAAGACTACGCCATCGCCAAGTACTTCAGCCTCCGTCACCTGGGCATCCCCAGCGACAAGCTGCGCATCACCTACGTCAAGGCACTGCAGCAGAACCGCGCGCACATGGTACTGACCTATTATTCCAGTCCCACCGCGATGCCGTTGGTACTCGACAGCCTGATGGACGATATCAAGTTCGCCAACCAGCGGCCCGACCTGCTGCCGGTTTATTCCTTCAACGCCGAAGGCTTATGGCTGACCGGTGCGGCGGGTGATAAAAAGGTCGGTGATGCCAAGCGCCTGTCCCGCTGGCAGGATGTACTGAAAAAGATGACCGCAGAAGGCTTCCCCGTTGAACCCGAAAATTAATCAGGAGCACTGATGTCTCTGTTCAAACAATTGCTCATCGCCATTTGCCTGTTCCTGATTGTCGCCTTCAGTGGCAGCTTCATGGTCAGCCTCGAGAGCTCGCGCGCCCAGTACGTCAACCAGTTGCGGTCTCATGCCCAGGATGCCGCCACGGCCCTGGCGTTATCGTTGACGCCCAATATCGATGACCCGGCCATGGTCGAGTTGATGGTCAGCTCGATCTTCGACAGCGGTTATTATGCCAACATCAAGGTGGTCGACCTGAGCAACAACAAGGTCATGGTCGAACGCCATGCCGAACCGGGAGAGGGCGGTGTGCCCCACTGGTTCGTCAAGCTAATCGGCCTCGACCCCGCTGGTGGCGACGCCATCGTCAGCCGCGGCTGGCAGCAGGCCGCTCGGGTCGAGGTGGTCAGCCATCCGATGTTCGCCCTCGCCAAGTTATGGGACAGCGCCCTGGGCAGCCTGGGCTGGCTGCTACTGTGTGGTGCCGTCAGCGCCGTGCTGGGCGCTCTGCTGCTGCGTCGCCAGCTCAAGCCATTGGACTACATGGTCGAGCAATCCCATGCCATCGCCCGGCGCGAATTCCTCAGCCTGCAAGAGCTGCCGCGCACGCCGGAACTGGCCCGCGTCGTACAGGCCATGAACCAGATGGTCGAGAAACTCAAGGCGCTGTTTCGCGAAGAAAGCGAGCGTAGCGAGAAGCTGCGCATCGAGTCCTATCAGGACGGCCTCACGGGCCTCGCCAACCGCCGCTATTTCGACATGCAGCTCACCGCCCACGTCAGCAATATTGAAGAGGCCCGTGCGGGTTATCTGCTATTGCTGCGCGTCACTGACCTGGCCGGGCTCAACCAGCGCCTGGGTGGCCAGCGCACCGACGAATTGATCAAGGCCGTTGGCGAGCATCTGTCTCGCGCCTGTGCCAAGTACCCTGAGACACAGAATCTGGTGGCCCGCAGCCGCGGTGGCGAGTTCGCTGTGCTGGCCCCGGGCATGGTCCGCGCTGAAGCTCGGCAGTTCGCGCAACTGGTCGATGCCTCGCTCACCAGCCTGCACGAAACTGGCGCTACCGACATGGCCAGAGTGGCGTCCCTCGGTCTGGCCCCGTACAACCCCGGCGATTCGATCCAGGAGCTGCTGACACTGGCAGATCAGGCCCTTTCGCAGGCCGAAGCTCAAGGTGACAGCAACTGGGTGTGCCTGGCGCAAGACAGCTTGCCGGCCGTCATCGAAGACCATCACGCCTGGCACAGCTTGCTGGATCACGCCCTGGAACATGGCCGCTTCGAGCTGTACTTCCAGCCGGTGGTAGGTAGCAATGATCCGCAGCAGGTGATGCATCACAAGGTCATGTCGCGCCTGCGCGACGGCAAAGGCGGCACCGTTGCTGCGGGGCGCTTCCTGCCCTGGGTCGAACGCTTTGGCTGGTCGGCGCGTCTGGATCGCATGATGATCGAACTGGTGTTCAAGCACCTGCAGGAGCACGACCACCCACTCGCACTCAATCTCTCCGGTGCGACCCTGGCCGATCCGCACTCGCTCAACCGCGTCTATGACCTGCTGGCCCACTATCCCGCTCTGGGCAAGCGCCTGACCCTGGAAGTCGGTGAAGAACAGGTGCCGGAACAAGCGGCGCTCGAGCAGATCACCAAGCGCCTGCGCAGCCTCGGCTACAGCCTGAGCCTGCAGCGCTTTGGTGGCCGCTTCAGCATGATCGGCAACCTGGCCAACCTCGGCCTGGCGTACCTGAAAATCGACGGCAGCTACATCCGCGCGATTGATGAAGAAAGCCACAAGCGTCTGTTCATCGAAGCCATCCAGCGCGCTGCCCACAGCATCGATCTGCCGTTGATTGCCGAGCGCGTGGAGACGGAAGGGGAGATGCAGGTGATTCGCGAGATGGGCATCCAGGGTGTACAGGGCCGCCTGATCGGCGAGCCTGCGCCCTGGCAGTGAGACCGCGTCGCCTGCTTCGCTAGCAAGCTACACTCCCACAGCGTGAATCAATCCTGTGGGAGCACAGCTTGCTGGCGAAGAGGGCTGCACGGCTAGCGCATATTTCAGCGCTGCATGCCCCAGCGCTTCACCGTGACGCGTTCGAGGGTAGCGAACACCAGGTTCTCCACCAGCAGCCCGATCAAAATCACCACCGCCAGCCCAGCGAACACCTTGTCGGTGTACAGCTCGTTGCGGTTCTGGAAGATGTACCACCCCAGCCCGCCTTTACCGCCCGTGGCACCGAATACCAGCTCCGCCGCCACCAGCGTGCGCCAGGCAAATGCCCAGCCGATCTTGAGCCCTGACAGAATCGACGGCAACGCCGCCGGCACCAGGATCAGCGCCACGAAACGCACGCCCTTGAGCCCATAGTTGCGGCCGGCCATGCGCAGCGTATCGGACACGCCCAGGAAGCCCGTGTAGGTGTTCAGCGCCATGGTCCACAGCACCGAGTGCACGAGCACGAAAATCAGGCTGTTGTCGCCCAGGCCGAACCAAAGCAGCGCTAACGGCAGCAAGGCAATGGCAGGCAGTGGGTTGAACATCGACGTCAGGGTGCCCAGCAGATCACGGCCGAACTGGGTCGACACAGCCAGCGTCGTCAAGCCGAAGGCCAGCACGATACCAATCAGATAGCCCTTGATCAGCACCACCAGCGATACCGCCACCTTGGCCGGCAGCTCACCGCTCCACATGCCCTCGGCCAAGGCCTTGGCCGTCTGCAGAAAGCTCGGCAGCAGCAGATCGTTATCGGTATAGCGCGCGGCAACTTCCCAGGCGATGGCCAGCAGCACCAGGATCAGGCTCTTGCGCAACCAGCCTTGTTGCCAGAGGCGCTGCCACACGCTGATTTCTCGTTCCAGGGCGATGCCGCTCAGCGGCTCCAGAACGACCTCGTATTCCTGTCTCAGGGGATGGGTCATGGTCAGGTCTCCCCTGTCAGTAAGCGATACGGATGTCGGCGAAGTGCTCGATGGTTTCCGGCACGGGGGCCTGATCCTCATCGAACAGCAACCGGTGAATGCGCCGAGCGGTCGCCTGGAAGCCATCGCCACCCAGGCTGTGCATGTTGTACTGATGACTGTGCACCTCGGCACGCACGCGGCCGGGATGGGGCGACAGCAGCAGGATGCGATTACCCACCACCAGCGCCTCCTCGATCGAGTGCGTGACGAACAGCAGCGTGAAGCGCACTTCTTCCCACAACAGCAGCAGCTCTTCCTGCATCTTGCGCCGGGTCAGGGCATCCAGTGCAGCGAAAGGCTCGTCCATCAGCAGGATCTTGGGCTGCATGGCCAACGCGCGGGCAATGGCGACCCGTGCCTTCATACCGCCCGACAGCGTGTGCGGATAGGCATCGGCGAATCCGCCCAGGCCGACTTTGTCGAGATAGTGCAGGGCACGCTCTTCGGCTTCCATGCGCTTGAGGGTGCGCGATGCCAGGAGCGGAAACATGACGTTCTGCTTGACCGTTTTCCACGGCGGCAGCTGGTCGAATTCCTGAAAGACCACGATGCGGTCCGGGCCAGGTCCCTCGACTCGCTGGCCGTCGAGGCTGATCTGGCCTTCGGTGGGGCTATGAAAGCCGGCCACTGCCTTGAGCAGCGTCGACTTGCCACAACCCGAAGGGCCGAGCAGTACGAAACGGTCGCTGCGGTCGACTTCGAAACTGACCTGGTGGGTCGCCTGCACCACGCTGTGAGCAGTGCGGTATTGCAGACTGACGTTGTCGACTTGCAGCAGCGCTTGCGCGCGGGTATCAGGCGCGATGCTGGCCTCGTGGCCTTGCACAGGTGCGTTCATGGCGGATCAGCTCCCCTGCAGCGGTTTTTCATCCTGGAAGAAGTAATCTTTCCAGGACTCGGGCTTGTTCTTGATCGCACCGATGCGGTACATGAACTCGGCCAGTGGGTAAGTGCCCTTAGGCGTGATGCTGAATTCGAACTGCGGGTTGTCGATGATCTTCAGCAGTGCAGCGCGGTCGATCTTGGCGCCGGTCACGCGGATATAGGTATCGGCTGCTGCACCTTTGTCCTTCTGGGCGAAATCGGCGGCTTCAGCGAGCGCCTCGATGAACGCCTTGTAGGTCTTGGGATTCTTCTCGCGGAATTTCTCGGTGGCGAACAGTACGGTCGGCGAGTTCGGGCCCAGCAGATCGTTGGTGTTGAGCACCACATGCACGTTAGGGTTGGCCAGCTCTTGATCCTGGAACGGCGGGTTGGAGAAGTGGCCCGACAGTTCGGTGCCACCGGCGATCAGCGCGGCACTGGCGTCCGGGTGCGGCAGGGCGATGGTGTACTTGTCGAGTCGATCGAACGACTTGTCACCCCACTGCTTGGCGGCAGCGTATTGCAGGAAGCGCGACTGCACCGAGACACCCACGGCCGGAACAGCGATGCGGTCTTTCTCGGTGAAGTCGGCGATGGTCTTGACGTTGGGGTTGTTGCTTAACAGGTAGTAAGGGAAGTTGCCCAGCGACGCCACGGCCTTGACGTTCTGGCGGCCGTGGGTGCGGTCCCAGATGGTCAGCAGCGGGCCGACGCCGGCACCGGCGATATCGATGGAGCCGGACAGCAGCGCGTCGTTGACCGCCGAGCCGCCGGACAGCTGCATCCAGTCGACCTTGATGTCGATGCCTTCCTGCTTGCCGTACTTCTCGATCAGGTGCTGATCGCGCACCACGTTGAGCAGCAGATAGACGATGCCGAACTGTTCAGCGATGCGGATTTCGCCTTCAGCCTGCGCGGCGGCGGGGGCTACCAGGCTGCCGGCCACCAGGCTGACACCCAGGCCGATGGTCGCTGCCAGGCGATTGATACGTTTGAACATGGTTCAGCTCCTGAACGGGACAACCCCGGCGTAACGGCCGGGGTACAAAATAATGACGTGTGCTCGAGGGTCGCGAATCAGAACGGCGCGTCGCCCTGGATGGTGGTGCGCAGCAGCTTGCGGCGCATATGGCTCGGGCAGCCAGCGGCCAGGTGGATCAGGGAGCGGTTGTCCCAGAACACCATGTCGCCGTCCTGCCACTGATGGCGATGGATGTTTTCCGGACGCACGCTGTGGGCGTACAGCTCAGTGAGGATCTGCTGGCTCTCGTCTACCGGCAAGCCGACGATATTGGTCGTGAAACCCTCGCTGACGAACAGCGCCTTGCGCCCGGTTTCAGGATGGGTGCGCACGATCGGGTGGTCGACCACCTGCACCTGAGCCAGTTGCTCGGGGGTGAGGGTCGGACGCCAGTTGCCTTCGAATTTGGTCTCGCTGTAACGCGCGGTGTAGGAATGTGACGCTTTGCGTCCATCGATGGCCTCGCGCAATGCTTGCGGCAAGCCGTCGTAGGCTTTGTGCATATCGGCAAACAGCGTGTCGCCGCCTTCGGCTGGGAGCTCTTGGGCGTAGAGCATCGAGCCCAGGCTCGGCAGCTCTTTATAGGAAAGATCCGAGTGCCAGAATTTACCCGCATCGCCCAGGCCGATGGCTTGGCCGTTCTCGATGATGTTCGAGACGATGAGGATTTCCGGGTGATTGGCCAGCAGGAACTGCTTGAGCACGTGGATCTGCAGCACGCCGAAACGACGGCTGAAGTCGATCTGTTGCTGCGGGGTGATGTGCAGCCCGCGGAACACCACCACGTGATAGTCGAGGTGGGCGCGATGAATGCGCGCGAAGTCCTGGTCATTGACCGGCAGACTTAGGTCCAGGCCAATGATCTCGGCGCCGACGTTGCCGGCCAGGGGGCGGATTTCAAACGCTTGCTGGGCGCCTTGGAAGGCTGGCGCAGCGACAGAAGCCGAAGACATGATCGTTCTCCAAAAAACTTGCGCGACCCGGGGCAAGGTACGCTACGTGAGGAGAACTATAACGATCTAAAAAAAGGAAACTAAATACCGATTGGCGCTAAGCATAAAACCAAAAACAACGCGCAACCGCCGTGGGAGCGCGCAGCCCGCTCCCACCAGAAGCCCTGCCATCACCGCTCGTGCAGCGCCTCGGCCCGGGCACGGATGATCGGCTTGAGCAGATAGCTCAGCACGCTCTTCTTGCCGGTGATGATATCCACCGACGCCACCATCCCGGGGATGATCAGCAGCGGCTTTTCATCGGTGCCCAGGTGGCTCTTCTCGGTGCGCAAGGTGATCACGTAATAAGTGTTCTTCTTGTCCTCGTCCTGAATGGTGTCGGCGCCGATCTGTTCGAGCTTGGCCTTCAGGCCGCCATAGATGGTGTAGTCATAGGCGCTGAACTTGACGATCGCTTCCTGGCCCGGGTGCAGGAAGGCGATGTCCTGCGGACGAATACGCGCCTCCACCAGCAAGGTGTCGTCCAATGGCACCACTTCCACCAGGTCGCTGCCCGGCTGGATCACGCCGCCGACGGTGTTCACCAGCAACTGCTTGATGATGCCGCGCACGGGTGAGGTGACCATGGTCCGGCTGACCCGGTCTTCCAGGCCCTTGGATGTGGCCTGGGCCTTGTTGAGGTTGGTACGTGCTTCGTTGAGCTGGGTCAGGGCGTCACTGCGGAACTTGCCACGGGTCTCGTCGACCTTGCGCTGCACTTCATTGATAGCCGCCTGAGCGCGCGGAATCGCCAGCCCGGTGGAATCCATCTGCCCACGCGTCTCGACTTCCGAGCGCTTGAGCCGCAGCATTTCGACCGGCGACACCGCACCCTGAGCGACCAGCGGTTCGGACATGCCGATCTCCTGGCGCAACAGGCCGAGGCTGTTGCGGTACTGCTCCTGCTTGGACTGGTATTCGCGCAGTTCTTGCTGGCGCTGCACCAACTGCTGTTGCAGGCCGCCGATTTCATCGCCCAATTGCTGGCGACGGCTCTGGTACAGCGACTCTTCGTCGGCCGTCTGCTTGGGCGCACGCTGGCGCACATCAGCGGTGAAGTTCAGCGGCCGGCCGTCGACCTCGGCGCTCAGGCGCTCGACCCGCAGCTCGGCGGCCACGCGGTCGGCATCGGTCTCGCCGACGTTGGACTTGAAGCGCGTGTCATCGAGGCGGATCAACGGCGCACCGGCGTCGACGATCTCGCCTTCGTGCACGTAGATCTGCGCGACGATGCCGCCTTCCAGGTTCTGGATCTTCTGGACCTTCGACGAGGGGATGGCCTTGCCTTCGCCCTTGGTCACTTCATCGATCACCGCGAAGTGCGCCCACAGCACCAGGAAGGTAAAGAAGGCGATCACCGCCCAGATGGTCAGGCGCACGATGCGCGGGGCGTCATCGATGAGCGCCTTGTTGACCTCGGGCATCGGCTGGCCTTCGAGCGAAGGTTTGCCTTTGAAGTAGGCGCCAATACCGCCGGACTTAAGCAACATTGATCTGCCCCTTCTTCAGTGCTTCCATGACGGCGGCTTTCGGGCCGTCGGCAACGATTTGTCCGCGGTCGATCACCAACAGGCGGTCGACCAGCGACAGCAGCGAAGCACGGTGGGTCACCAGAACGACGGTCTTGTGTTCAACCACGGCTTGCAGGCGGGCCTTGAGGCGCTCCTCGCCAGTGTTGTCCATGGCGCTGGTGGGTTCGTCCAGCAGCAGGATCGGCGGATTGAGCAACAGTGCCCGCGCCAGCGCGACGTTCTGCCGCTGGCCGCCGGAAAGGTTCTGGCCGCGCTCGCCGACTTGCAGTTCATAGCCTTGCGGGTGCAGCCGGGCGAATTCATGTACGCCCGACAGCTCCGCTGCCTGTAGCACCTGCTCGTCCTCGACGTAGCGCGCACCGGTCACCAGGTTGTCGCGAAGGGTGCCGGCCAGCAGTTGGATGTCCTGCGGTACGTAACCGATGTTGTGGCGCAACTCGCTGATATCGATCTGCCGTACATCGACACCGTCCACCAGCAACTCGCCGCTGTCCGCTTCATACAAACCGACGATCAGTTTGGCCAGCGAGCTCTTGCCCGAGCCGCTGCGGCCGATGATGCCGATGCGCTCGCCCGGGCGAATCGACAGGTTGAGGCCGCGCAGCGCCTGGTTCTGCTGATTCGGATAGGTGAAGTCGAGATTGCGAAATTCGATAGCGCCCTGCAGCACCTGACGGCTCAATGGGCGCTCTTCGAAGTTGCGCTCCTGGGGCAGGTCCATCATCTGGTTGATCGAAACCATGGTCACCTTGGCTTGCTGATAACGGGTCAGCAGGCCGGACAGTTGGCTCAACGGGGTCAGGGCGCGAGTATTGAGCATGTAGCAGGCAATCAGGCCGCCCATGCTGAGGTTGCCAGCGATAATTTGATACACACCAAAGCAGATCAATACCACGCCGGCCAGTTGCTGAATCAGAAACGTCAGGTTCATTGCCAGTCCTGACAACACTTTGACGCGCAATTCCAGGCGGCTCATGGTGCCGATCGTCTGCTCCCAGTGGTACTGGCGCTCGCTTTCGGCGTTATTGACCTTGATGCCATCCAGACCCGACAAGGTTTCGATGACACTTGATTGACGCTCGGCGCCCAAGGCCATGGTGCGTTGCAGGGTTTCGGTGAGCGGTTTCTGTAGGAGATGACCGATTCCCAACGCCAGCGGGAAGGCCACGACCGGGATCCACACCAGATTGCCGCCCAGAATACCGATTACCAGCAGGATAAGCAGGGTGAAGGGCAGGTCGATCAGGCTGGTGAGGGTCAGCGACGTCAAAAAATCGCGCATGCCCTGGAATTCATGGATGTTCTGCGCATAGCTGCCGACCCGCGCCGGGCGGAATTTCATCGACATGCCGACGATGCGCTCGAACAGCGTGGCGGAGATGATCAGGTCGGTCTTCTTGCCGGCCAGGTCCAGGCACAGGCTGCGCATGCCCTTGAGCAGCAAGTCGAACAGATAGGCGCCACTGATGCCGATCGCCAGCACGAACAGCGTCGAGGTGGCCTGGTTGGGCACCACGCGGTCGTACACGTTCATCACGAACAGCGGTGCCGCCATCGCGATGATGTTGATGATCAGGCTGGCGGCGATCGCGTCTATATAGAGCCAGCGCGAGCGCTTGAGGGTGTCCTTGAACCACGATTTGGCGCGCGGGATGAGCGAGCCGTGGTTGACGTCGAATTTGTGCTGCGGCTGAGCGAAAAATACCCGACCGCTGTAGTCCTCGAGCAGCACGGCACGATCGACGCGCACCTCGCCACCGTCACTTTCTGACAATAAGAGACGCGCAGTGTCACCTTCCCAGCCCAGCAAGGTGGCGCAACGACCGTCGCGCAACAGCAGCAGGGCGGGCAGTGCAATAGAGGGGATTTGCTCGAGCTTGCGCACCAGCAACCGGCCCTGCAGGCCCGCGCGCGAGGCGGCGCGGTTCAGCAGGTCGGGGCTCAGACGCTGATTGGGCAGCGGCAGGCCAGTGGTCAGCATCGCCCGACTGGCCGGCTTTTGATGCAGGTAGCAGAGCGTCAGCAGACCATCGAGCAACGGATCGTCGTGCTGGCTGCGCGGATCATGACTGAGTTGAACTCGACTGGCTTCTGATTCCACGCGGCACGCTCACTTATACAAATTAACTAGCTGATTCCGTCAAGAATCAGTTCATGCCCGGCAGTTTTACTGTCGGTTTTGTTTCGTTTTGCACAACTGATGCCATCGGCGCCACGACGCCTTCACTTTGCAGCAATTGGCCCATTACAGCCTTGATGCGGTACTGGCTGAAATCCTTGAGGTTTTGCACTTCAGCCAGGCGGCGCTCGGCGGTGAAGGTTTCGTTTTCGCTGTCGAGCAAGTCGAGCAGGGTACGTTCACCCAGGCTGAACTGCTGCTGATAAGCGGTACGCACGCGGTTGCTGCGCTCGGCGTAGGACTTGGCGATCGGCAACTGCTGGGTGGCGTTGTTGTAAGCGTTCCAGGCCAGGCCCAGCTCTTCGTTCAGCTGACGCAGTGCGTTGTTGCGAATATCCAGGGCCTGGTTGGACAGGTACGACTTGGATTCCAGGTCCGCCTTGTTGGCGCCACCCGAGTACAGGTTGAAGCTCATGCGAACCATGGCCTGCCAGCCGTTGTAGTGGCCGTTTTCGCCGCTCACGTTGTTGTCGGCGTTTTTTTCCAGCTCTGCAGTGAAGCGCGGATAGAAGGTCGACTTGGCCGACGAGAACTGCTTCTCGGTGGCGGAAATATCGGCTTCGGCGGAGCGCAGTACCGGGCTGTTTTCGATCAACTGGTGACGGGCTTCGTCCAGCGTGGCGGGCATCTGCGCAAACGGTGCAGGCGCGGACAGCTGATCAGCTGGGGTGCCCACAGCGCTCAAGTAGTTGGTTTCGGCGTCGGCCAGGTTGGTCTGTTCTGTGATCAGGTTGTTGCGAGCCTGAGCCAGACGCGCGTCGGCCTGGTCGAGGTCGGCGGTACGGCCCACGCCACGGGAGGTGCGCAACTGGATCTGATCGTAAATGCGCTGGTGGTTGTCGAGGTTCAACTGCGCCAGGCGCACATATTCGCGGCGTACCAATACATCCAGGTAGACCTGGGCAACTGTAAGGCCGGTGCGTTCGCTCGTGCCCAGCAAAGAATAAGCACGAGAGTTGACGGTGGCTTGTTGACGCCCAACTTCGTTCTGCGTCGCAAAACCGTCGAATATCATTTGAGTGAGTCTAACGCTGGCTTCACCCCGATTGAGTGTGGTGTTGCCATCCCTGCCAGTTTCGGCACGGGTGGTCGGGGTGTCGGAACCCTCGCGACCATAGCCTGCCAGTACGTCAACCTTCGGCAAGTAGCCACCTTTGGCAGCCCGTAATTGGTAGTCGGCAGCGATGCGCGCGTTAACGCCGGCCTGGATTTCTGGATGGACCTCAATCGCCTGCTGCATGGCTTCTGGCAGGGTTTGTGCTTGAGCGTAGCCGGCCGCCAGAACAAAAGGGATGGCGGTGAAAAGGATGTTCGCGCGCATGAATGATTACTTCCCGAAGACGACGTATGCACCCCCGGGAAAAACCCACAGGGATTGGTAAATGGCGACCTTGCAATTCGTATATCGGAGATTCCACGCGGAACTTGATCACGAATTCTGGAAGCCGGTAATGCCACTTAAATATCAATGTGACATTACGCGGCGGATTGTTTAGGATGGCGCGACGAAGGTCAATAGATTGTCACAAAGTTAATCACGTTAAATTACCGACAATGTCTTGACGCCATTAAATTTCATACCTTTAGCATCGCTCATTGAAGAAACGACAAAAAATGTCGATAAGTTCACCGAGCAAATAGAACGGCATCCCCGGAGAGTTCCCCAATGAGCAGTGTTGTTGCCATCGTCAAAAGCATTGTTGGTCAAGTCATTGCAATTTCCCCAGAAGGGATCAAGCGCGTACTCATCGAGGGCGATCATCTGCTCGCCGGCGAGCGCATTGAGACCGGGGCTTCGGGTGCCGTATCGCTGCAACTGGCCGACGGCCGGGTGCTGGACGTTGGCCGTGACAGCCAATGGAGTGCCGCCAACCCGCAGATCAGCACGCAGGTAGGCGAAGGCGAGCAGGTCGCCGCTACGCAAGCGCCTTCGGCTGCCGAGCTGCAGCAAGCCATCGCTGACGGCGTCGACCCGACCAAAGCGTTCGAAGCGCCGGCGGCCGGTGTGACCCAGGTGACTGATGTCGGCCCTGGCGGCGAAGCCGGCGGCGGCCACTCGTTCGTGGTACTGGATGCGACGGCTGCGACCGTGGCGCCGACCATCGGCTTCAATACTGCGGGCCTGGACAATGGCGCCGCTGCCGGCAACGAGCAGGCCGAGGCGTTGCCGCTGCGCGCCTCGACCCTGACCCTGAGCGCGACCAGCTCAGTCGCTGAAACCGGCGGTGTGGTGACTTACACCGCGACCCTGACCCAGGCCCCGGTCAGCCCGCTGACCATTACCCTGTCCAACGGTCAGGTGATCACTATCGCGGCTGGCCAGCTGACCGGCTCGGTCAACGTGACCTTCGCCGATACCAACGATGTCTACCTCGACGCCCATACCGTCGCCGTGACCGTGACGGGTACGACTGGCGGTCAAGGTCTGGTGGTCACCACCGACCCTACCCCGGCCACCACCCTGGTCACCGATACCATCGATCCGACCCAGGTCAGCATCACCGCACCGAACGGCACCGTGACCGAAGGCACCTCGGTGACCTACACCATCAGCGTCGCCAACGCGCCGCAGACCAACCTGGTGCTGACGCTGTCCGATGGCAACACCGTGACCATCGCCGCCGGCAAGACCTCTGTCGATTACACCGTCAACGTCGGTGATGCCAACCATGGCGGCCGCGCTGATGACATCTATGCCCAAGGTACGACCACCACGACCCTGACCGTCACCGGTGTGGCCAATGGCGCCGAAGGTAATCTGGAGTCGGTCGTGACGACCGGCGCCACCGTGACCACCTCGATCGTCGACAACACTACCCCGACCCTGATCGGTTTCAGCGACCACACCGCCTCTGTCAACGAAGGCTCGGCCGCCACCTATACCGTCAACGTGCCGACCACCACCGCGCCGCTGACCCTGACCCTGAGCTACAGCGGCACCGCTGTTCCAGGCTCGGCCACTACCGATGGCACCGACGTCACGCCTGGCGGATCGAACATCACCTTCAGCAACATCGTCACCAACGCCGAGACCGGCATCACCACGGCGACCGTGACCGTCGTGCTGCCTGCCGGCCAGAACAGCTTCACGCTCGGCACCCTGACCGACAACCTGCTCGAAGGCACCGAAGGCGTGACCCTGACGCTGACCGGCGTCACCGGTGGCGGCCTGGAAAACCCGACGGTCGACAGCGCGCTGAGCACTGTCAATACCGATATCGTCGACCAGACCGTACCGACTGCCACCGGCACGGGCGGCAATACCACCACGGGCGCGGGCGGCGATTCGGTGGTCGGCTCTGAAGACACTCCAGTCAACCTGACCTGGGGCAACTTCAACGTCCAGCAGGCCGCCCCTGGCGAGACGCCGGATCTGGGCGTCAAGATCACCAGCATTCCTAGCGGCACCCTGGTGCTGACGGTCAACGGCGTTTCGACCACCGTTGCCGCAGGCGACATCATCACCAAGGCCGAGCTCGACAACGGCACCCTGGTCTTCACCCCGGCGGCCAACGCCGCGAGCACCGGTGCCGGTGCGGGTAGCGTGCAGGACCTGTACGGCGCGATCGACTTCCAGCCGGTCAACAATGCTTCTTCCGCCACACCGCTGCTGGGCGCGCAGGCCAGCATCGGCCTGGTGATCAACGCGGTGGCTGATACGCCTACGGTCACGGTCCCTGCCACGATCAGTGGCGCTGAAGATTCGGCGATCGCCATCACTGGCGTCAGCACCGCACTGGTCGACACCGACGGCTCGGAAACCCTGACCACCACCGTCAGCGGCCTGCCTGCCGGTTCGGTCATCACGTACCAGAACGCTGCTGGCGTCACCGTCACCAAGCCAGTCGCCACCGACGGCGCTACCACCGACATCACTGACGCCAACCTGGCGACTCTGGCCGTGACGCCGCCGCTGAACTACAACAGCCAGGCGAACGGCGACATCCAGCTGACCATCAGTTCGTACACTACTGAAAGCAGCAACGGCGCGACGTCCACCCCGAATACCCAGACGGTCACCCTGGTGGTGACGCCGGTCAACGACGCCCCGACTATCGACGCCCCGATCGCTCAGACCACAGCCGAAGACACGCCGCTGATCTTCTCGACGGCCAATGGCAATGCCATTACCGTGGCTGATGTGGACTCCGCCACCAGCCCGATCAAGGTCGACGTGACCGTCTCGGGCGGTGTTTTGGTCCTTGCCGATGGCACCACCAGCACGACTAACAGCGGTGTCGTGACCCTGACCGGCACCCCTGCACAGATCAATGCGCAGCTGGAAGGCGCGACCTTCACCCCGACCCTGAATTCGAACGACACCAACGGTTCTACCGCCGGCCTGTCGATCACGGTCAACGATCAAGGCAACACCGGCGCTGGCGGCCCGCTGACGGCTACCCAGGCCATCGCCATCGACGTCACCCCGGTCAACGATGCGCCGACCATCAGCGCGCCGACCACCCAGACAGTCGCTGAAGACACCCCGCTGATCTTCTCGGCAGCCAATGGCAACGCCATTACCGTCGCTGACGTGGACTCCGGCACCAGCCCGATCAAGGTCGACGTGACCGTGGCGGGCGGTACTTTGGTCCTGGCCGACGGCACCACCAGCGCTACCACCAACGGTGTGGTGACCCTTACTGGCACCCCTGCCGAGATCAACACCGCGCTGGAAGGGGCGACCTTCACCCCGATCCTGAACTCGAACGACACCAACGGTTCTACCGCCGGCCTGACGGTCTCGGTCAACGACCAAGGCAACACCGGTGCTGGCGGCCCGCTGACGGCTACCCAGCCCATCGCAATCGACGTCACCCCAGTCAACGACCCACCGGTCGCCAACAACGACATCGCCACTACGATTTCCGGCAGCCTGCAAGGTAACTACTACGGTTACCAGGAAGGTACCAATGGCCCCAACCTGGGTACCATCGAGCAAGCGCTGAATTTCATCGGCTCGCACGCGGCCAATGCCAGCTTCTCTTCGACGAACGTCAATTACGGTGGCCCTTACGCTGCCGAGACCTTCAGCACCAACTTGGGTACCACCACCAATTTGGGCAAGTTCCTGGGTACGGACAGCAGCTCGCTGACTTACGCCAATGGCACCACTCAAGCCACTACCTCGGACGCTATCGTCGAGCTGACCGGTAAAGTGACCATGGCCGCTGGCGACTACTCGCTGCGTGTCACTGCGGACGATGGTTACGTTGTCTATATCGATGGCAAGCAAGTGGCGGCCGTTGACGCCAACCAGCCCTCGACTACCGATACCTTCACTTTCGCGATCGCTACCAGCGGCGCACATGACATCCAGATCGTCTATTGGGATCAGGGCACCTTTGCGCAGCTCACTGTCGAGGTTGCATCTGTAACCGGTGGCGTCACTGGCGCTTATGGCGTTTTGGGTCAAACCGATGCTGCTTCGCTGTCGCACGAAACCCTGACTACCCTGGAAGATCAGCCACTGGTCATCAAGGCCGCGACCCTGCTGGCCAACGACACCGATGTCGATGGCGACGCATTGACTATCAACACCCTGCAGGGCACTGATGGGAAAACCCCTTCTGCGGTGACGGATGCCGCAGGCAACGTCGTGGGCACCGTGGTACTGGATGGCAACGGCGACGTGATCTTCACGCCGGCCAAGAACATCAATGGTCTGGTGACCTTCAGCTACACCGTCACCGATGGCCAGGCGACCTCCAACACCGCGATCGTCACGGTCAACGTGGTGGCGGTCAACGATGCGCCAACCATCAGCGCACCGGCTACTCAAACTGTCGCGGAAGACACCCCGCTGACCTTCTCGACGGCCAATGGCAACGCCATTACCGTCGCTGACGTGGATTCGGCCACTAGCCCGATCAAAGTCGATGTGACGGCAACGGGCGGTACTTTGGTCCTGGCGGACGGCACCTCCAGCGTGACCAACAATGGCGTGGTGACCCTGACCGGTACCCCTGCTCAGATCAACGCCCAGCTCGAAGGCGCGACCTTCACGCCAGCGCCGAACTTGAACGACGCCAACGGCACCGCTGGCCTGTCGATCTCGGTCAACGACCAAGGCAACACCGGCATCGGCGGCGCACTGACGACCACCCAAGGCATCACCATCGAAGTGACCCCGGTCAACGATGCGCCGACCGTCAGCATCGGTGGCGATGGCGTGACCGACAGCAGCGTGCGCTTCACCGAAAACGGTGGCGCCGTCGCGTTGGTGCAGAACGTACAGATCAGCGATGCCGCCGACCAGAACGTCAACATGAGCAAGGCCACCGTGGTGGTCGATGGCACCAAGGCCGGCGATGTCGTCACCTCGAGCCAGTTCAGCATCACCAGCTCCGACGCCAACGGCGTGATCTCCGGCACCAGTGCCGAAGGCATCACCATCACCCGGACCGGCTCGCTGGCAGATGGCTTCACCTACACCCTCAGCGGTGCCGGGACCATCACCGACTACAAAGCGCTGATCGAGTCGCTGACCTTCAACAACACCGTGGCCAACCCGGATTCGTCCGACCGCACCGTGTCGATCACCCTGACCGATGCGGGTGGTACCAACGTTACCGACGTCGCTCTGGATTCCAACACCGCTACCAGCACGATCAGCATCAACGATGCGCCGATCGCTGTCGCCGCACCGGCCGACGGCGCCAATGAAGACAATCTGGTCACCGTGCACCTGAGCGGTAGCGACAGCAACGCCGGCGGCTCGGTGGCCAGCTTCACCATCACCAGCGCGGCGGCCCACGGCACCTTCTATAGCGATGCCGCCGGCGCTCACGCCCTCGACCTGAGCCAGGCCATCGCCGCCACCAGCAACAGCGCAACGGTGTACTTCAAGCCGGACGCCAACTGGAGCGGTGACACCACCTTCAGCTACACCGCCACCGACAACGAAGGCGTGGTCAGCACCGTGCCGGCCACTCCGACCATTTCCGTGATTGCCGTGGCCGACGCCGCGATCATCACGGTGTTGCCGGCAGTGACCAGCCAGACTTTCAGCGGTGACGCAGTCGCTACGCTGTTGGGCGGCGGCAGCGGTGCTTCCGCGCAAGCCTTGGTCGATGCGCTGAACAAGGCCTCAGCCGCAGGCTCGGGCACTACCTCCCTGCCTGCCACCGCCAGCTTTGCTCAAGGCGATGTTGCGCCAGGTGTGGCCACCAAGATCGACTCCCAGGTCTACCTGGAGGCCGGCAAGACCTACACCTTCAGCGGCACCGCCGATGACAGCTTCGCGCTGACCATCAACGGCCAGCTCGTTGCCACCAGCCAATCCGGTACCTGGCAGATCAGCGGCAGCTACACGCCGGCCACCTCGGGCTACTACGACCTGAGCGCCTACCACTTCAACCAGGACGGTCCGGGCTACTACGGCGTGCAGGTCTCCGATGGCTCCAGCGCGCCTGTGGATCTGGGCAGCAGCGGCCTGGTGGTCGAGCCGGCCGCACTGAACACCGGTAACGAAGATTCGATCATCAAGCTCGCGCCGATGACCATCACGTTCCCGGACACTGACGGCTCGGAAACTCACGTCGTGACGCTGAAGGGCTTGCCGGAAGGCACCCTGGTCACCGACAGCCACGGCAACACCGGCACCGCGGACGCCAACGGCAACCTGGTCATCACCGGTTGGGACAGCTCTGCCCTGAGCTTGCAGACGCCGGCCAGCTACAACGGCAGCTTCACCGTGACCGTGCTGGCCGAGGCGACCGAACTCAGCAACGGCAGCTACGCGCCAAGCTCGGCCACGCTCAACGTCACCGTGGCACCGGTCAACGACGCCCCCGTGGTCGACCTGAACGGCACCGCCGTCGATGGCATCAATTACACCGCCGTTACCTTCGTCGAGAATGGCGGGCCGGTCAGCATCAGCAATAACCTGAGCATCACCGACCCGGATACCGGCACCAACCACGATGCCAATGGCAACGTGATCGTCAGCAACCTGCAGTCGGCCACCATCACCCTGACCGGCTACGTTGCTGGCGACGAGCTGACCGGCGTGCCAAGCAGCACCAACAGCATGCAGGTCAAGACCGAAGTCGTGCAGGTGGATGGCAAGGACGCGCTGCAGGTGACCATCACGGCCACCCTGACGCCGGCCGAATACCAGACGATCATTTCCCAGATCGGCTACCAGAGCACCAGCGAAACCCCAACCGCCGGCGTGCGCACCGTGACCGTTTCGGTCGTGGACGATGGCGGCCTGTCTTCTGCTGCGGCCCAGACCACCATCAACGTCACCCCGGTGAACGATGGCCTGAACGCTGTGACCAGCACCGTGACGGGCGCGGAAGACACCCCGCAAACCCTCAAGTGGGCCAGCTTCAGCACCGACGACAGCGACTTCAGCAATGCCAACATGGGCATCACCATCACCAAGCTGCCGGTCGCCGGTAGCCTGACTCTGGACGGCAACGCCGTTACCGTGGGCGAAGTGGTCAGCCGGGCCGATATCGAGGCCGGCAAGCTGGTCTTCACCCCGGCTGCCAACGAGTCGAGCGGTGGCACCGCTGGCGCCCTGGGCAACATGGGCACCGACTACGCGACCCTCGAGTTCGCGCCGACGCAAAGCACTACAGTCAATGGCGCCACCACCGTGCAGGTCGGCACCGCGGGCGTCTTGACCCTGGACGTCACGCCCGTAGCCGATACGCCGATCATCACCTTCGGCAGCGCTCGCGACGGGATCACCACGCACCTGTCCGATGTGCAGCTGGACGGCCAGAGCTGGAGCGGCAGCGTCCTCGTCGGCAGCTTGACCAACGACACCACCCCGACCGCCAACGGTTCGATTTTCGGCGGTGGCACCAGCGTCTGGAGCACCGGCAACTCGGTCAATGGCTCGGGCCAGGTCGAAGTCGGCCAGGTCGGCGTGTATGGCGCTGGCAACGGCACCACTCAGGTCATCGAGCTGGAGCGCAACGCGGGCGACCAGTCCAACCTGTACACCACCATCGACGCCAAGAACGGCGCGCTGTACACGGTGACGGTGGACTACGCACCGCGCGGCAGCGATTTCGCCGGCTCGCTGATCAACGTGATGTGGGGCAATACTGTCGTCGGTACGCTGAGCGCTACCACGGGCGGCCTGCAGTCCTACACCTTCAATATCCCGTCTTCGAGCACGGGCGATCAGGTGCTGAGCTTCCAGGCTGTCAATGCCGACGGCTCGAACGGCAGCGACAGCTACGGCGGCCTGTTGTCCAACATCACCGTCAGCGAAGTACTGAACCAGGGCCTGGAGGATCACGCGATCCTGCTGTCCAGCATCAATGCGGCGACCGTCGACACCGACGGCTCCGAAACCATGAAGATCACCCTCAAGGGTGCACCGGTAGGCTCGGTGATCACCGATGGCACCGCGGCCCACACGGTGACCATCACGGCCGCCAACGTTGGCAACGAGATCGACATCAGCGACTGGTCGCGCTCGACCATCACCCTGACCCCGCCGGCCAACTACAACAGCACTGACAACGGCGACATCAAGCTGATCGTCACCGCAACCTCCACCGACGGCGCGTCGGTGAGTGCACCCGTGACCGCCGAGCTGGACGTCAACGTCATCTCGGTCAACGATGCACCTGTGGTCGATCTCAACGGCGCGGCGGCGGGCACCGATACCGCTGCGGCCTACACCGAACATCAGGCCGCGATCAACATCGCTGGCGCCGACTTCACCATCACCGACGTCGACCAGGGCAGCACCGTCGGCTCGGCCACCATCAAGGTGACCAACATCGTCGCTGGCGATCTGTTGGCGCTCGACACCAACAGCGACGTGGCCAAGGCAGCTATCGCCGCCGGCCTGACCATCGCTCAGAATGCTACTACCGGTGTGATCACCATCACCGGCACCGCCACCCACGAAGTGTATGAAGACCTGATCAAGTCGATCACCTTCAGCAGCAACGGCGCGACGGTTTCGGGCACTCGCGACATCACCGTTTCGGTAAATGACGGCACCGGCGCAACGAACTCCGAATCCAATGTGGCGACCCTGGCGGTCAACGTGACCGCGGTCAACGATGCACCGACCATCACTGTCGTCGCCAACCCGATCACGGAAAACAGCGCCCACGGCAACGATGTGGCCGCGACCTTCACGACTGCCGATCCGGACAGCCCGAACCTGACCGTGAACTTCACCACCGGCACCAACGTCGATCAGTACTACGCCATCAGCGGCAACACCGTGGTGCTGACCGACAAAGGCGCGGCCTTCGTCAACGCGGGCAATGCACTGCCTGCTGTAGACCTGACCGTAAGCGACGGCACCCTGACCGGCAACGGCTCGGCAACTCCGCCAGTGACCTTCGTCAACGACGCCCCGGTTGTGGCCGATACCGGCAGTTCCTACACCGAAGGCGGCGCTGCCGTTGCCTTGGTCAACGGCTTCACCATCACCGACGAAGACAACAGCGTTGCTGGCAAGCAGATCCACGGCGCGACCATCACCCTGAGCAACTACCAGGGCACCGATGTACTGACCTCGAGCCACGTGGTGGGCGCAGTCGGCACCAGCGGCAGCACTGATGTCGCGGGCGTGACGTACAGCACCTCGATCAACGGCACCACGCTGACCATCACCCTGAGCGGCGATGCCAGCCACGCTGACTACCAGACGCTGATCAACTCGCTGCAATACAGCAGCACCAGCCAGAACCCGGACACCACGCCACGTACCGTGACCGTGCAAGTGACCGATACCGGCTTGAACAGCGACAACGTAGGTGATGCAGCGTCCAACGTCGCGACCAGCACCCTGAACATCACGGCAGTGGACAACGCGCCAGTCGTGACCGGCAGCAACGTCACCTTCACCGAAGGCGATGCAGCCAAATCGGCCGTGGGTACCTTGGCGATCACTGACGCCGATGACAGCACGCTGAGCAAGGTCGTCGTGACCCTGAGCAGCCTGCAGGCTGGCGACGTCGTCGCCATCGGCGCGCAGAACGGCATCAATGTCGCGGCCACCGGTTCGGTAGCCCAAGGCACCGTGACTTACACCTTGACCGGCACCGCCGATATCGCCGCCTACAAAGCGCTGATCTCGTCGATCACCTTCGCTGCACCGGGCGACAACCCAGTCGCGGGCACCCGTGACGTCTCGGTCGTCGCTACCGATAACGGCGGCAACACCACCACGCTGCTGACTGGTTCGGAAAGCAACAGCATCACCGTGGTGGCGGTCAACGATGCACCTATCGCGGTAAACGACGTTCCGGCCCTTAACATTGCCGGCCTGCAAGCCAACTACTACGGCTACGCGCAGAACAACACTACGCAACCGAACCTGGGCACGATCAAGCAGGCCACGGACTACATCGCCGCGCACACGCCGGATGTGACCTTCTCGGCGACCCAGCTGAACTATGCCGTCAATGGTCCATTGGGCAGCAGCGGCGACCTCGCGACGTTCCTTGGCACCAACGGGACTAACGCCACCAACGTTGTCGGCACTCAGCCGAACACCTCGGATGCGATCGTCGAACTGTTCGGCAAGGTCAACCTGAACGCCAACACCACCTACACCTTCAAAGTCACTGCGGATGACGGCTACACCGTCCTCATCGACGGCAAGGCGGTGGTTTCGGTCAGCCAGAACCAGAGCGCCACGTCGAATATCGGCACCTTCACGACCGGTAGCACCGCTGGCGCGCACGACATCCAGATCGTCTACTGGGATCAAGGTGGCGTCGCCAAACTGTTGGTGCAGGTGAGCACCGATGGCGGCAATACCTACAGCACCCTGGGCTCCACTGCGGGCACGCTGACGCACTCGACCCTGACCACGCTGGAAGAAACCCCGTTGGTGATCAAGGGCGCCGACTTGCTGAGCAACGACAGCGATCCTGATCATGACGTCATCAAGATCGACAGTGTGACTGCCACCAGCGACACCCATGGCACCGTGGTCTACAACGCTGCCACCGGCAACGTCGTGTACACGCCAGAGACCAACTACCAAGGCGCCGCGAGCTTCAGCTACACCATCAGCGATCCGAGTGGTTTGACCTCGACGGCGACCGTTACCGTCAATGTCGTCAACGTCAACGATGCGCCTGTGTTGGACTTGAGCCCGAGCAACACCACCACGGCCGATACCACCACCGGCTTCACCGAGAAAGGCGGTGCGGTTGCCATCGTGGCTAACGCTCTGATCACCGATGTCGACAGTGACAACCTGAGTGGCGCTACCGTCACCCTGACCAACGCCAAAGCATCTGATGTCCTGAACATTGGCAGCTCGACTTCGACCTCAGGTACCACCAACGGCATCACCTGGAACATCGTCAGCACACCGGCTACCGGCACTGCCAGCAGCATCGCCGTTACCCTGACCGGTACTGCAACCAAGGCGACGTATCAGAACCTGATCGACTCGATCACCTACAACAACACCAGCGCCAACCCTGACACCACGGCACGTTCGGTGACGGTTGTCGTGAAAGACGATGATGGCCTGGCGTCGAACACCGCGACTTCGGTGATCAGCGTCAGTGCGGTCAACGATGCACCGGTCGTGGCCGGCAGCAACGTGACCTTTACCGAAGGCGATGCCGCCAAATCGGCTGTCGGCGCCCTGGCGATCACCGATGCTGATGACAGCACCTTGAGCAAGGTCGTCGTGACCTTGACCAACCTGCAGGTTGGCGACGTTGTGGCCATCGGTGCGCAAAACGGCATCGCGGTCGCGGCTACCGGTTCGATCGCTAACGGCACCGTGACCTACACCCTGACCGGCACCGCTGATGTCGCCGCCTACAAAGCGCTGATCTCGTCGATCACCTTCGCGGCACCGGGTGATACGCCAGTTGCGGGTACTCGTAACGTCTCCGTGGTCGCTACTGACAATGGCGGCAACACCACTACCCTGCTGACTGGCTCGGAAAGCAACAGCATCACCGTGGTTGCAGTCAACGATGCACCCACCGCAGTCAACAGCACCATCACCGGTACTGAAGACACCGCCAAGGCCATCGCCTGGTCGACCTTCGGCGTCGCCGATGTCGACAGCCCGGCTTCGAGCCTGGGTATCGTCTTCACCGCGTTGCCAGCCAACGGCTCGGTGCAGTATCTGGTCGGTACCACCTGGGTCACCCTGACCGCTGCCGATCTGCAGGGTGGTTCAGCCGCCAAGGTGTTCACCTCGGCCAGCAGCCTGCAGTTCGTCCCGGCCCTCAACGAGTCGAGCAACGGCAACGTCGCCAATGGTGTGGGCAACAACCAGCATGACTACGCCCAGCTGAGCTTCCAGGCCACCGATGGCAGCGGTGCTGCCAACAATGGCCTCAGTGCGGTCAAGACCGTGACCATCGACCTCAATGCCGTGGCCGATGCGCCGACCTTGTCGGTCGCGCTGCCAACGCAGACGTCGACTGGCCTGCTATTGAGCACTTATGTGCTCGACAGCGCCGGCAAGACCACCTTCGGCACCAACGGTAACGGCATCACCGGTACCACGTTGACTGGCGACATCAACACCTACGCGGCCAGCCACACGGCGACCACGTCCGGCACGGTGGTGAAGGACTTCAACTCCACGCACACCACCGGTACCACTACCAGCAACAGCGTCACTGCGGGCACTGCGACCGAAGCCACCGGCCTGGTGTACCTGACCGCCGGCAAGGTCTACACCTTCAGCGGCACGGCGGATGACAGCTTCGCCGTGACCTTGGGTGGCAAGCTGGCCGCCACGGCGACCTGGGGCAACAATTCAGGTGCGATCACCGGCAGCTTCACGCCGACGGTATCGGGCTACTACACCCTGGATATCTACCACTACAATCAATCCGGCCCAGGCAACTACAACCTGCAGGTCTCGGTCGACGGTGCCGCCGCTACCAGCCTGTCCGGCAGCGGCCTGATCACCTACACCAGCACCGCCGATGCCGCGGCCAACGGTGTGACCTTGTCGGCGCTCAACGGCTCGAACGGCGAGGGCTTCTACACCGCCTCGTCGATCAACCACGGGATGGAAAACACCCTGATCAAGCTCAGCGCGATCACGGCGACCTTCTCCGACAACGATGGCTCGGAAACCCACAGCGTGACCTTGAGCGGCCTGCCAACAGGTACTCAGATCTACTCGGGTGCCACGGCGCTGACCGCGAACACGGACGGCACTTACACCGTGACCAACGCGGACCTGAGCAACCTGTCCCTGAAGGCTCCGACCAACTACGTCGGGACCATCACCGTAGTGGTCACCGGGACGTCGATCGAAGGCAGCAACAACAGCACCGCGTCGAGCCAGACCTCGTTCGTGGTCACCGTCGACCAGGCCAACTTCGCGCCGGCCATCGATCTCGACCTCAACAACAGCAGCGGTGCGACCAACAACGATTACGCCGTTGCCTACGCCACACCAGGCACGGCGGTATCGATCGCTGACACCGATGCGACCATTACCGATACCCAAGGTACCGGCACCGTCGCAGGCGCAACGATCACCTTGAACAGTGCGACGGCGGGCGACTCGCTGGCGTTCGGCACCTTGCCGAGCGGCATCACTGGCACCGTAGCGACGTCGGGCAGCAGCATCGTCGTGACCCTGAGCGGGACCGGGACTTACGCGGACTACCAGGCAGCCATCAAGGCGGTGACCTATAGCAACAACGGCTATGACACCACCAGCACTGGCACGCCAGCCGCGCAAAGCACCCGCACCGTCACCGTGACGGTCGATGACGGCACCGGTGCTCTGAATGCCAAGTCGGCGGCGGCAACTACCACTATTACCGTGGCGGCCGAGACCTTCGCCACGCAAACCGGTGGGGCGGGTACCGACACCCAGACGGCCTCCAGCGGCGCCAATACCATCATGGTCGGCGACGTCAGCGGCACCCAGTTGGTCAAGGGTGCCAGCTACAACCTGGCATTCATCGTCGATACCTCGGGGTCGATGAGCGGTACCGTTTCGGGCACGGGCAAGAGCGCACTCAGCGTCGCGATTTCCCAACTCACTCAAGTCTTCAATGATCTGAAGAGCAGCCTGACCGGCGACCATGCCGGTACGGTGAACGTGTTCCTGGAAAACTTCAGCACCAAGGTCGTCTCCACCGTCAGCGTCAACCTGGCGGATGCCAACGCGCTGGATACCTTGATCAATACGATGAAGAGCTATTCGGCCAGCGGTCGGACCGACTACGAAGCTGCGTTCCAGTCTGCCAATACCTGGTTCTCGACGCACACGACTACCGGTGTGACTAACCTGACCTACTTCATCACTGACGGTCAGCCCAACGAGTACCTGTCCAATGGGAATGCGGTTTCGGGCACCACCAGTGCAGCCGTGACCGCTGCGGCTGACGATTTCGCGACGCTCAAGGCCTCGTCTACGGTCTACGCCATTGGTCTGGGCAGCAGTGTCGATGGCACGACGCTGGCCAAGTTCGACACTGACGGCGTGATCCAGAACAACGTCAGCGCCAGCGACCTGGGCACTGCCATCCACAGCAGCACGGCGGCCGTACCCGCAGGTGATGACAGCGTGACGGGTTCGACCGGCAACGACATTCTGTTCGGCGACATGGTGACCTTCACCCCAACCAGCGGTACCGCGGTGGAAGGCGCAGAAGCACTGCGCGCCTATGTGACCTCGGCCACGAACAGCACCTCCAGCGTCAGTGATGAAACGCTGCACCAGTACATCACCAACCACATCACCGAGTTCAACGGTTCCATCGCCACCACGGCGGGCACCCTGAACGTCTCGACAACCGGTGGCAACGACACCCTGCTGGGCGGCGATGGCAATGACATCCTGTTCGGTCAGGGCGGTAACGACACGCTGCAGGGCGGCGCCGGCAACGACATCCTGCTCCCTGGCTCGGGTAACAATATCCTGTCGGGCGGCACTGGCGCAGACACCTTCATGTGGCTCAAAGGCGATACCGGTACCAACGTGATCAAGGACTTCAGCACCACCGAGGGCGATAAACTCGACCTGAGCGACCTGCTGCAGACCGCGACCGTCACCAACATCTCCGACTACATCAAGGCGACCACCGACAGCACGGGCACCACCCTGAGCATCAACAGTTCAGGCAAGATCGCCACGGCCGCGGCGGATGTCACCATCCACGTCGACAATGTGAGCTGGAGCAACGACACCATCAAGTCGCTGGTTGCCGGTACCGATCCGACTATCAAGGTCGATCACCACTGATAGACCAGACACCGCCCGCCCCGTCACAGGGGAGGGCGGCATCGGTAGCCGTAACTTTTGGGCCGGCTCCCACAGCCTCTGCCTTGCGCGGTGGCTGCGGGAGCCGGCTCTTTGGATTTTTACCCACCGGGCGCAGCGGCTTTGCGACCGTCCCAGAAACACCTATGCTGGTCAGCAGTTTCTTCCCGAGGTGAGCCATGTTCTACGTTCAGCGCGACGCAAACGGGCAGTTGTTGCGTGTGGAGGCGGCAGCCTATGCCGAAGCCAACGAGACGCTGCCAGCCGATAATCATGAGATCCAGACATGGTTCGCCAACGCGGCCATCGAGGGCAGCCTCAAGCAGCTCAAGCAGTCCGACCTGGACATGATCCGGGTACTGGACGACTTGATCCAGGTGCTCACCAGCAAGGGCGTGATCCGCGTCACCGACCTGCCGGAAGCGGCCCAGGCCAAGCTCACCGACCGCACCAATGCTCGGGAAGCGCTGGGTGGGTTGAGCCATTTGATCAATGATGAAGAGACTGGGTTGATCTGACCCTGCCTCAGCGACCTGTGCGTTAAACATATTGCAATACAAGGGGCGCAATGCCCCTTGGTTTCCTTGCCTAAACTCGGTTTCCCAGCCCTGAGTGCTTACAGGAATCCAGTAGATGCAATTGGATAAAAACAACGAAATCTCCCTTCAGCGCACGCTCATCGCCCCGTATCCCGATGCGACAGCCATCACCCTCGCGGTGGGCAGCGGCCAAGCGACCGCCAGTACCATCGCTGAGAGCTTTCTGGCGCGCATCGCCGAACACGAACCCCATGTGCAGGCCTTCGCCAGCTTTTCTGCGGACCGCGTGCGTCAGCAGGCAGCGCAATCGACCGGCGGGCCGCTGGCCGGGCTGACGGTGGGGGTCAAGGACATGTTCGATACCGTCGACTACCCCACAGAGTACTTTTCTCCCCTGTACCAAGGCCATCGTCCGGCGCGTGACGCCCATGTGGTGACGCTGCTGCGTCAAGCCGGTGCGGTCGTGATGGGCAAGACCCACACCACCGAGTTCGCCTATATGCACACCGGCCCGACCCGCAACCCTCATGATCTGCGCTGCACGCCTGGCAGTTCCAGTGCGGGATCGGCGGCCGGTATGGCGGCGGGCTTCTTTCCCGTGGCGCTGGGCACGCAGACGGCGGGTTCGTTGATCAAGCCGGCAGCCTTCTGTGGCGTGCATGCCTTCAAACCGTCTTTCGGGCTGGTATCTCTAGAGGGCATCAAGCCGCTGGCTCCCAGCTTCGACACGGTCGGCTGGTATGGCCGCTCGGTACGCGACCTGGCGCTGCTCGGGCGGGTATTGATCCCTGGCCTGCCGTCCGCGCCGACCGTGCGGTCCACGCTACACCTGGGTTTTTGTCGCACTTCGCGCTGGGACAGCGTCTCCCCTGACGTCCGCGAGGCTGCGCGGCAAGCCATGGCGCGATTGCGCGATGCGGGCAATCGCATTTCGGAAGTGGTGCTGCCTCCGCTGTTCGACACCGTCTTCACTGACCACGCATTGATCAACGACTGCGAAGGCGCCCGCTCGTTGGCCAAGGAATACGCCACCGACGCCTCGCGCATTAGCGCCTCCACTCGGGAAATGATCGAGCACGGACAGTCGATCGCCTGGGCCGCCGAGGCCGAAGCGAAGGCGCGCCTGGCCAAGCAGGCACCCGTGCTGGCGGATATCATTGGCGAGTACGACGCGTTGCTGTGTGTCAGTTGCCCAACGGTCGCGCTGGCGGGACTGGGCAGCACCGGGCCCTCGGACCTGATCAAGCTGTGGACCGCGTTTGGTCTGCCTCAGGTCAATCTGCCGCTGGACCGGGCGGCGGGGGAGTTGCCCGTTGGTCTGCAAGTCATCGGGGCCTTGCGCGACGATGCACAGCTGCTGGCGGCCGCCGCTGCTTTAGCACGAGACCTGACGTGGGTCAGGCCGTGATGGCGGGTTCGCCGGCGAGATAAAGCACCATTGCCGATAAGTGATGCAGGCAAATTGTAACTATTGACTACAAGCGCACCTTGCCGGAATATAGATAGTTAGCAAACTATGAATATCCATAGTCAACTCTCTGCCCATGACGCTCGGTCCATGAACCTCGACAAGCTCCATCTCAACATCAGCAGTGGCATGGTGGTCGCCGCGCGGCATTGGCGGCGGATCTGCCAGACCACGCTCGCCAACTATGGCATCTCCGAAGCCTGCGCCGTGCCGTTGCTGATCATCGTGCGGCTCGGCGACGGTGTGCGTCAGGTGGCCGTGGCCCAGGCGGCCGGCCTCGAAAGCCCATCGCTGGTGCGCCTGCTCGATCAGTTGTGCGGCTCGGGCTTCGTGGTGCGTACCGAAGATCCGACCGATCGTCGCGCCAAGGCCCTGAGCCTGACCGCCACGGGTCGCGAATTGGCCGAATCCATCGAGTCGGAGCTGGTACGCCTGCGTCGCGATGTACTCAAGGATATTGCCCCCGCCGATCTCGAGGCGGCCCTGCGCGTCGTTCGCGCCTTTGAAGAGGCCAGCCCGGGCCCGTTGGCGGATCTGTCTTGAAAGGATTCATGAGCGACATTCCGCCCCTCAAGGATTGGTTTTACGGCCTGCGCACCTTCATTGCCTCAATGCTGGCGCTGTACATCGGCATGCGCCTGGAAATGCCTCGGCCCTACTGGGCCATGGCGACCGTCTACATTGTCTCCAGCCCCTTCGTCGGGCCGACCAGTTCCAAGGCCGTGTACCGTGCAGTCGGGACCTTCCTCGGCGCGGCTGCGGCGGTGGTCTGTGTGCCGCTGTTCGGCCAGAGCCCCATATTGTTGTCGTGCATCGTGGCGTTCTGGACCGGGACGCTGCTGTTCATCTCGCTGCACGTGCGCACCGCCAACAGCTATGCGTTCATGCTCGCCGGTTACACCATGCCGCTGATCGCCTTTCCGGTGGTGGATAACCCCACAGCCGTATTCGATATCGCCTCGGCGCGCTTTCAGGAAATCTGCCTGGGCATCGTCTGTGCGGCGGTGGTGGGGGCGGTGTTCTGGCCCAGGCGCCTGGCGCCCGTGGTCGAAGGGGCAATCGGCAAGTGGTTCACCGAGGCCACGGCCTACAGCGCCCGCTTCCTTTCCCGCACCGTGAAGGCCGATGAGGTCGGCAGCCTGCGCGCCTCCATGGTGCCGACCTTCAATTCGCTGGAACTGATGATCGGCCAGTTGCCCCACGAAGGCTCTCGCCCGCAGTTGCTGCGTAATATCCAGGAATTGCGCGGACGCATGATTCACCTGCTGCCGGTCATCGATGCGCTGGACGATGCGCTGGTCGCCATCGAGCGGCGTACCCCTGAACTGGTCGACGCCATGGCGCCGTTGCTCGAACACTGCCTGCAATGGCTGGAGCAGACGGCCATCCGGCCCGACGAAACCGCCTGGCAGCAATTGCATGCGCGCATCGATGCGCTGCAGCCCGATGAGCAGGCGCTGGACGATCGTCGCCAGTTGCTGCTGTCCAATGCGCTGTTCCGGCTGACCGAATGGATCGACCTGTGGCAGGACTGCCGGTCGCTGGAGTTCGCCATTCGCACCGACAGTCGCGTGCCATGGCGGGCGGTCTACCGGCACTGGCGGCTGGGCCGCCTGAAGCCGTTCTACGATCGTGGCCTGATGCTCTATTCGGCGTCCACGGCCATTTCGGCAATCATCGTCGGCTCGCTGATATGGATTTACATGGGCTGGCAGGACGGCGGCAGCGCGGTGATTCTGGCGGGCGTTTCGTGCAGTTTTTTCGCAGCGATGGACGACCCTGCACCGCAGATCTATCGGTTCATGACCTGGACCGCCGTATCGGTCATCGCGGCCAGCCTTTATCTGTTTCTCATCTTGCCCATGGTTCACGATTTCCCGATGCTGGTGCTGGTGTTCGCGGTGCCGATGATCGCGGTGGGTACCCTGACGCTGCAGCCCAAGTTCTACCTGCCGACCTTGCTGTCGCTGGTGAATACCGCGACCTTCATCAGTTTGCAGGAAACCTACTCGGCGGATTTCTTCACCTTCATCAACTCCAACCTGGCAGGGCCGGTGGGGCTGGCGTTCGCCTTTGGCTGGACCATGATCATGCGCCCGTTCGGCACCGAGCTGGCGGCCAAGCGCTTGACCTATTTCAGCTGGAAGGACATCGCCGGCCTCAGCGAGCGCTCGACCCTGGCCAAGCAACGACGCACCGGCATCCGCATGCTCGATCGCCTGATGCAGCAGCTGCCGCGTCTGGCACAGACGGGGCAGGACACCGGTGCCGCCCTGCGTGACGTGCGCGTGGCGCTCAATCTGCTGGATATCCTGGCCTATGCGCCGCGAGTGCCGAACGAGTCGCGGCTGCTGTTGCGCCAGGTGTTGAAAGAGGTCGGCCGGTACTTCTCGGCGTGCCTCAAGGCGCGTGAACGAGTCCCGGCCCCCATGGGTCTGTTGATGACCATGGACCGTGCCCGCCGCGCGCTGAACGTGCAAGGTGTCGGCGTAGAGGGCGCGCAGGCGCGCGTTCATTTGTTGCACGCATTGAGTGGTTTGCGCCTGGCACTGTTACCTGGCGTGGAAGTCGTGATCGATGCAACGGAGGCCGAACAACATCCGCCGCACGGCCTCGATGGAGCCCCCCTATGATTGGTGAACTGGATGTCGGCGGGGTGTTCCTGCCAACGCTGCTGGTGATCATGGCGATCACCTACGGTGTGTTTCTGGTGGTACACGGCGTCTTGAACCGTGCCCATTTCTATCGCCTGGTCTGGCACCGGGCTTTATTCAACGTCGCTCTCTACGCTGTGCTGCTCGGCGCAGTGGATGCCATCTGCCGAAGCCTCATGACATGAAAAAACCCCTGCTGACCCTTGGCCGTCTGATTCTTACCTTGCTCGTCGTCGCCTTTGCCTGCGTGGTGGTATGGCGCATGGTCATGTACTACATGTACGCCCCCTGGACGCGCGACGGTCACATCCGTGCCGACGTGATCCAGGTCGCCCCGGACGTGTCCGGGCTGATCCAGGAAGTCGATGTGCGCGACAACCAGGTGGTCAAGCGCGGCGACGTGCTGTTCACCATCGACCAGGATCGCTTCAAGCTGGCCCTGCGCCAGGCCCAGGCCAGCCTGGCCGACCGCAAGGAAACCCTGGCCCAGGCACAACGCGAGAACAAGCGTAACCATGGCCTCGGCAATCTGGTGGCGCGCGAGCAACTGGAAGAAAGCCAGTCCCGCGAGTTGCGTGCGCAATCGGCGGTCAACGAAGCGCAGGTGGCGGTGGACGCCGCGCAGCTCAACCTCGACCGCTCGGTGATCCGCAGCCCGGTCGACGGCTTCCTCAACGACCGTGCGCCACGCGCCCACGAATTCGTCAGTGCCGGCCGCGCGGTGCTCTCGGTCGTGGACAGCGCCTCGTTCCACATCGAAGGCTATTTCGAAGAGACCAAGCTGTCGCAGATCCATGTCGGGCAGCAGGTCGATATCCGCATGATGGGCGATAACACGCGCCTGACAGGCCACGTGCAGAGCATCGTCGCCGGCATCGAAGACCGCGACCGCAGCGCTGGCAGCAACCTGCTGCCCAACGTCAACCCGGCGTTCAGCTGGGTGCGCCTGGCGCAGCGGATTCCGGTGCGCATCGCCTTCGACGACCTGCCCAAGGACTTCCGCATGATCGCGGGCCGTACGGCGACCGTGTCGATCATTGCCGATGGCGACGGCCATGGCGATGCGCACCCGGCAGGAGCGGCCCAATGAAAGCCGCTGGCAGTCTGAGTGTCTTGTGCCTGAGCTTGATGCTGGCCGCGTGTTCGACCGTCGGCCCCGATTACACGCTGCCCAAGAATGCCGCGATCAACCGCGCCGACCTGCAAGGCGATCTGGCCGGGGAAGACAGCAATGTGGTGTCGGCGCCGGTGCCGGCGGATTGGTGGCGGATGTACAACGATCCGCGCCTCGACGAGTTGGTGCACCAGGCAATGGCCTCCAACACCAATTTGCGCGTGGCGGCGGCGAACCTGAGCCGGGCGCAGTTTCAGGTCGATGAGGCCAATGCCGAAGGGGGCTTTACCACCTCCGCCAGTGGCGAAGTGCAGCGCGTGCAGGAATCGGGACAGGCGTTTCTGTTGACCGAAAAAGTACCGGTGGGCAACCTCGGTGCGTTCTCGATCAAGACCTCCTATCAGTTCGACCTGTGGGGCACGCTCAAGCGTGGCGTCGAGGCAGCCAATGCCAATGCCGATGCGGCGCAGGCAGCGGCCGATACCGCGCGCATTACCGTGGTCGCCGACGTGGTGCGGGCTTACACGCAGATCTGCGCGGCGAACGAGGAGCGCAATATCGCCCAGCAGTCGCTGGATCTGCAGCAAGAAGGTGTGCGCCTGGCGACGCGCCTGCGGGATGCCGGCCGCGGCGACGAAACCCAGGTGACACGCACGCAGACGCAATTCAAGTCCTTGCGCGCTGACCTGCCCAAGTATGAAGCCGCCCGCCAGACGGGGATGTTCCAGCTGTCGATGCTGCTGGCCAAGCCGCTGGCGCAACTGCCGGCCGGCACCGCCGATTGCGCCGAGCTGCCGCACATCGCGCAGGTGCTGCCGGTGGGCCAGGGTGCCGAGTTGCTCAAGCGTCGCCCAGACGTCCGCCAGGCCGAGCGCAAGCTGGCGGCGGCCACGGCGACTATCGGCGTGGCGACGGGGCAGTTGTATCCGGACATCAGTTTCGGCGCGACGGTGGGCACCGTGGGCCTGCTCGATTCGCTCAACGAGCCGTCGAGCAATCGCTGGGGCTTCGGCCCGCTGATCAACTGGACTGTACCGAGCAACGGCGCGCGTGCGCGGATTCACCTGGCCGAGGCCAACACCCAATTAGCCTTGGCGAACTTCGATAACACCGTGCTCAACGCCATCCGCGAAACCCAGACCGGCCTGGCGCAGTACACCGCTTTGCTGGACCGCCGCGACGCGTTGGCCGATGCGGCGACGTCGGCAAAACAGGCGGCCGACCAGACGCACCAGTTCTATATGTCCGGGCGTGAATCGTTCCTGGCGGATCTGCAGGCGACCCGGACTTACACCGACGTGCGCGCCCAGTTGGCGGCGGCGAACACTCAGGTGGCGATGCAGCAGATCAATCTGTTCCTGGCGCTGGGCGGAGGATGGCAGCAGCAGGGCAAGCCCTAGGATCTGCGTTGATTGAACTGACGCCGCCGGATGCGCAACCTTGTTCCCACAGGTGTACGACATTGGCTCTGTACACCGTGGGAGCAAGGTTGCGCGTTCGGCGGCGAAGAGGCCGGTAAATGCGCCGTGATTCTCAGCTCTGCCAAAGACTGAACAACCCCTTCGCCGCCTTTTGCACCCGCTCCGCTTCCCGCCCCACCGAAAACTCTCCGGCTTCGCGCCGCCGCCGATTCAGCTGCACATTCGCCGCGCTGTTGTAGCCCTCCAGCAGCAACCGCTGCAACGCTTGCAGATTCACCGGCGCCGGCAGCACCGACACTGCCACCACCTGCGGCAACCCCAACAGTTCGCGATTGAACGCCACCGCCTCGGCGATCACCGGCGCCTGCGGATCAGGGCTCAGCTTGTCGATCTGACTCAACACCCCGATCACCGTCGGCGGACGGTGATCGACATTCTTCGCCAAGGCAAACCAGTCATCCAATCGACGCCGCAGCTGTTGGTCCAGCGCTCGGGCCGGTTGATTGGCCTTGAGCACCCACAGCAACAGATCGCAGTCGCGGACCTGCTCAAACAGCAGCTTTTCGGTCTTGACCTCACCATTGAGCCCCGGCAGATCCACCAGCCGCAGCGCGGTATCGCCGTCGATACGGCAGTCATACACCTGCACCCCATCGGTGGCCGGCAGCGCGCTGACCTCGGCGCGCATGCCGCCGGTCAAGGCATTGATCAGCGATGACTTGCCCGCGCCCACCTGGCCAATGAAGCCGATCCGGATCGGCTCCAGTGGCGCGGCCAGCCGTTCGGCATCCTCGCGCCCGGCCTCGCTGGTTTTCAATTCGTCCTCGTCGAAGCGGAAATGCCCGCCGTACAAATCGATGGAGGCGCGCAACACCTCAAGCATCAACAGGTACTTGAGGCGTCCTTGCAGTTCATCACTCAGGCCGTGGAACACCTCGCCACGCAGCTGGCTGAGCACTTCGGCCATCAGCCCGTCCGGGGTGACCATGCGCAGCGCGCGGTAGGTGTTGAAGGCCTTCATGGCCCAGGGCCCGAAGCGGTCGAGGTGCTCGTTGACGGTCATCAAGGTCGACAGGCGCAGATGGTCGACCCCCGGCACATGGGTCTTGAGCACGCGCCGATAACGCCGGCTGACCTGCTCCACGATAGCCAGCAGCTCCGGAGCAGTAAACGCCCAGTGCGCGCGCTTGGAACCGCTGCGATACAGCTCGGCGACCCGGCGTATCACCTTCAAACCGTTGTCCGGCAGCTGTTGCCAGTCGGGGCTGGCGTTAAGGATGTCGAGCAGTTCGGGCAGCATCTGCTGGTGTATCTGTTGATCCCGCGCCAACCAGTAATCGGGGATTTTCGGCGCCTTTTGCGCGGCCTGTTCCACGGCTGGGGCGACCCGCGCGGTCATGCGCCGCCGGGCGATCCACAGGCCGACGCTGACCAACAGCGTGCTCACCAGCAGCGCCAGCAAAAACGCCAGCCAGTAGCCATAGCGAAACAGCCCATACAGCCCGAAGCCGGCCAGCAGCAACAGCGGAATGCCCAGCGACAGCAGAGCGAAGGGCATCAACCGATCGGACATCCGCGCCATGGCGGCCAAGCCGTTGACGGTTCTCTTCATGAAGGCTTCTCGTTGTTAGGCGTGTCAGTGGGTGGCTGTTCATCCCGGGCAACCGGCAAGATGTGCTCGAACGCCTGCTTGAACTGCGCGTTGATGACCTCGGATGACACCGTCTCGCCGCGCTTGGCCCGATAGAAGTACAGGCACGCCGCCCGCCCCAGCGCGTAGGTGTAGCAATAGCTGGCAACCGCCGCCGAAGCGCCCCCCACCGTTTGCCCATACACCGGGATCAACTTGACCAGCTGCCGCAGGCCCAGGCGCGAGGCGTATTGCAGGCCGAAGCCAGCGCCCATGGCGGTGCCGAATTCGGCCAGCAAGCGCTTGCTCCACACCAGGCCGTAGCGGTTGGCCAGGCTGTGGAGCATTTTCAGTTGCAGCGCCGGCACCGACACCAACCCCAGCGCAGGTACCGCATCGGTGGCCCCGGCCGCCCCGGCGTACCACATGATTTCACGCTTGAGCTGCTGGAAGTTCTGCTCCTCGACGTTGGCGTGGCCGCGATCGTCGAACAGTTCGGTGATGATCGGCAGGCGCTCGCCGAGTTTCTCAGTCAGGGCCGCCAAGCCATAGGGCTGACCGTCGATGCCGACGAAATCCACCGCTACGCTGTCGACCTCGCCCCACACCGCCTCGACCTGCTGCTGATTGTGGCAAATGCAGCGCTGGCGCTCGTCGCCATCCGCCACCTGCTGGATGCCGGTGTGCACCAGCAGCAAATCGCGGATCTTGCCCGAGCGGCGAATCTGCTTGAGCGCGCGCAGCACCTGGGATTGTTCAGGGTCTTCGGCTTTCATCACCACGATCAGGGCGTGGCTGGCGGCCTCGCAGTTGGCGATGTCTGCGCTGGCGTCGTAGTCGGCCTCGGCCAGGCCGCGGGTGTCCATGAACGCCAGCACCGGGGTCTGCGCCGGGAAGCGGTACTGCGCCGAGGTCAGGGTGCAGGGGCGAAAGCCCGAGCCCACTTCGATGCGGTCCAGGCCAGTGAGGGCGCGGATCAGCGAGGACTTGCCGGCGCCGGTCTTGCCCAGCAGCCACAGGGTCGGCAGGTGGTCGTCGCTGTGCGCGAAGGCGGCGCTCAGGTTCGGATCCCTGGCGGGGTTAAGGGTCCGGTAGAGGCGGTCGATCAAGCTCATCGGTTATCGGTCCTGTCTCGGCGGTCGAGGGGCATTCTAGCGCGCGGCACCCCCCGGAGCGGTGATGCCTGTGGCGCCATGCCGCAGTGGGGTGCGCAGTGGCCTTTTGACTTGGATCAACAGAAGCGCCCAAGGGTTGCTCGAAGATGCAACTACCTCATCGAGTATCTGTCATGGCAAGCCATTTCGCTTTTCTAAAAACCCCGCTGGCCCGCGAAATCGCTGTGATTGTGCTGGTCAAGCTGGCACTGCTCATGGGCATTCACACGCTGTGGTTCGCCACCCCGGCACCGCTCATGGACGAACGCGCTTCTGTTGCCCAGCACTTGCTGGGCGCTCCCACCGTCTTACCTGAGAAGAACCCGCAATGATCTCTGAATCAGTCGTCGACCTGTCTCGGCTGCAATTCGCCATGACTGCGCTCTATCACTTCCTGTTTGTGCCCCTGACCATCGGCATGGCGTTTTTGCTGGCGATCATGGAGTCGGTCTACGTCATGACCGGCAAGCAGGTGTACAAGGACATGACCCAGTTCTGGGGCAAATTGTTCGGCATCAATTTCGCCCTCGGGGTCACCACGGGGCTGACCATGGAGTTCCAGTTCGGCACCAACTGGGCCTACTACAGCCACTACGTAGGCGACATTTTCGGTGCACCGCTGGCAATCGAAGGGATGATGGCGTTCTTCCTCGAGTCGACCTTCATCGGCCTGTTCTTCTTCGGCTGGGAGCGCCTGAGCAAGGTCCAGCACCTGGGCGTGACCTGGCTGGTAGCGCTGGGCTCGAACCTGTCGGCGTTGTGGATTCTGATCGCCAATGGCTGGATGCAGAACCCGGTGGGCGCGGAGTTCAACTTCGTCACCCTGCGCATGGAGCTCACCAGCTTCAGCGCGCTGATCTTCAACCCGGTGGCCCAGGTGAAGTTCGTCCACACCGTGGCGTCGGGCTACGTGACCGGCGCGGTGTTCGTGCTGGCGATCTCCAGCTTCTACCTGCTGCGCGGGCGCGATGTCGGCTTTGCGCGGCGCTCGTTCGCCATCGCCTCGGCGTTCGGCATGGCCTCGATCCTGTCGGTGATCATCCTCGGTGACGAATCCGGCTACGAGATCGGCGACGTGCAGCAGACCAAGCTGGCAGCCATCGAGGCCGAGTGGGACACCGAGCCGGCTCCGGCTGCCTTTACCCTGTTCGGCTTGCCCAACCAGGCCGAGCAGCGCACCGACTATGCGGTCAAGATCCCCTACGTGATGGGCATTATCGCCACGCGCTCGGTGGACAAACAGGTCACCGGCATCAAGGACCTGGTGGTCGAGCACGAGCAACGGGTGCGCAACGGCATGCAGGCTTATGCACTGCTGACCCGACTGCGTGGCGGTGACCATAGCGGCCCGACCATAGCGGCCTTCGACGCGGTGAAGAGGGACCTGGGCTACGGCCTGCTGCTGAAGAAATACACCGACAAGGTGGTGGACGCCAGCGACGCGCAGATCAAGCAGGCAGCGCTGGATACCATCCCCGGCGTGGCGTCGATTTTCTGGACTTTCCGCCTGATGGTGCTGAGCGGCCTGTTGATGCTGGCGCTGTTCACCTGTGCCTTCTACGCCTCGGCGCGCAAAAACGAGCACCGCAAGCGCTGGCTGCTGAGATGGGCGGTGATCAGCCTGCCGCTGCCGTGGGTTGCTACTCAGACCGGCTGGTTCGTGGCCGAGCATGGGCGCCAGCCGTGGTCGATCGGCGAAGTGCTGCCTACGCATCTGTCGGCGTCCAGTTTGTCCGCCGGGGACATCTGGGGCTCGCTGCTGGCGCTGGTGGCGTTCTACACCGTGCTGCTGGTGATCGAGATGTACCTGATGATCAAGTTCGCGCGCCTGGGGCCGAGCAGCCTGCATACCGGTCGCTATCACTATGAGCAAGACGTCGCTGCCAAGCCTGCCGTGATCCTCAAGGGAGTTCCTCAACATGTTTGATTACCAGACACTCAAGCTGATCTGGTGGGTGCTGGTCGGCGTTCTGCTGATCGGTTTCGCCGTGACCGATGGCTTCGACCTCGGCGCCGCCATCCTCATGCCGCTGGTGGGCCGTAGCGACAAGGAGCGCCGCGTGGTGATCAACACCATCGCCCCGCACTGGGACGGCAACCAGGTCTGGCTGATTACCGCTGGGGCCGGCTTGTTCGCCGCCTGGCCGCTGGTGTATGGCGCGGCCTTCTCGGGGTTCTACTGGGCGTTGTTGCTGGTGCTGTTCGCGCTGTTCGTGCGGCCGGTGGGCTTCGACTACCGCAGTAAACTCGACAATACTCGCTGGCGCCAGAGCTGGGACTGGGGGCTGTTCGTCGGTGGCCTGGTGCCGTCGCTGGTGTTCGGCGTGGCCTTCGGCAACCTGCTGCTGGGCGTGCCGCTGGAGCTCGATGACAGCCTGCGTTCCAGCTATCACGGCAGCTTCTGGCAGTTGCTCGCACCGTTCGCGCTGCTGTGCGGCGTGGTCAGCCTGAGCATGCTGGCGATGCACGGCGGCAGCTGGCTGATGCTGCGCACCGAAGGCGCCATCGCCCAGCGCGCGCGGCGGGCGGTGCAGGTATTGGCGTTGGTGTTTCTCATCACCTTTCTGGGCGCAGGGCTGTGGCTGGCGCTGGGCGGTATCGATGGCATGGTGATTACCTCCAGCTTCGATCCATCGGCCGCACTCAATCCCTTGGACAAGACCGTAGTGACAGGCAATCCGGGCTGGCTGGGCAATTATCAACGTTACCCGATCACCGCCGTGGCGCCGCTGCTGGGCGTGCTGGGTGGCGTTTTGGCCTTGCTGGCCGCCAGTGGTCGTTCGTCACGGCTGGCGTTTCTGGGCAGCAGCCTGGCCATCGTTGGCGCGATCTGCACCGCGGGCTTCGCGCTGTTCCCGTTCATCATGCCGTCGACCTTCAACCCGGCCGCGAGCCTGACGATCTGGGACGCGGTGTCGAGCCGCCTGACGCTGACCATCATGCTGGTGGTGGCCGCCGTGTTCGTGCCGATCATCCTCTGCTACACCACCTGGTGTTACGTGAAAATGTGGGGCCGCACCACCACCGCGCATATCGAAGAAAACCCCTACGGACTTTATTGAGGAGCATTTGCCATGTGGTATTTCGCCTGGATTCTCGGCGTGTTGCTGGCTTGCAGCTTCGGCATCATCAACGCCCTGTGGCTGGAGGCGTCCAACTGCCTGGACGCGGGGCCTGATCATGCTGACTGAGGCGCGGTGTGCATGGCGCGGCGCCTGGAGTCGGGCGCTGTCGCTGCTGCTGTGCGTGCCGCTCAGCGTGGTGCTGCTGGTGCAGCCCACGCTGTTGCTGGACAGGCAGGGCGGCTATAGCCATGGCAGCCTGATGCTGGTGTTGTGGGGGGTGTCCATCGGCTATGTGCACGGCATGGGGTTCGACCCGCTGGCGTGGGCGTGGCGGTTGGCGTTTCAGCCGATACTGGGGTGGTGCCTGATGCTCCTCGGCTTTGCCCTGTTGCTGGCGCACTGATCCCTGTCTGGACTGGGGACGCACCACATTCCCCGATCCCAACCCCCCCATCCGCGCAGCCCGGGTGCCAGCCATTTATGCTATAGCTACGCCATCCCCCAATACCTCCACCCCCCAGGAGCCCCCATGTCCCAGGAAAAACCGCGCAGCGCCGCCACCGACCTCGTCCAGGCAGGCCGCTTTGCCGGCAGCGGTGACTGGCTGCCGGTCAACCCGCCCATCACCCGTGTCAGCACCGTGCTGTTCAAGGACCTGGAGGCCATACGCGCGGCCGAGCGCGCCGTCGGCGGCCCCACCCGTTCGCTCACCTATGGCGCCAACGGCAACCCCACCGCCTTCGCCCTGGAAGACGTGATCAACCGCCTCGAAGGCGCCCACGGCACCTGCCTGTACGCGACCGGCCTGGCCGCCGTGGCACAAATGTTCCAGTCCTTTCTGCGCCCCGGCGAGCACGTACTGATCACCGATGCCGTGTACACCCCGGTCCGGCGCCTGGCGCGCACCCTGCTCGACGCCTTCGACATCGAGTACGACTACTACGCCGCCGACGGCAGCGACATCGAATCGTTGATCAAACCCAACACCCGCATGATCTACGCCGAAGTACCGGGCTCCCTGGCCTTCGAGATGTGCGACCTGCCGGCGCTCTCGACGCTGTGCAAGGCCCGCGGCCTGCTGCTGGCGGTGGATAACTCCTGGGGCTCGGGCGTGCTGTACCGGCCACTGGAACTGGGTGCGGACATCTCGCTCATGGCCCTGACCAAATACGTCGGCGGCCATTCCGACGTGATGATGGGCAGCGTCAGCGTCACCGAGGCCCACTGGCCGGCGTTGAAAAAGATGTGCACCGCCGTCGGCAACACCGTCAGCCCCGACGACGCCTACCTCATCCTGCGCGGCGCCCGCTCCCTCTCAGCCCGCCTGGCGATGCATCAGGCAAACGCCATGCACGTGGCGTTGTGGTTGCAGCAACACCCGCAGGTCGCGCGGGTGATGTACCCTGCACTGCCTGAAGACCCTGGGCATGCCCTGTGGAAGCGCGACTGCCATGGCTGTAACGGATTGCTGAGTTTCGAATTCAAGGCCGTCGATCAAGCGCAGGTAGACGATTTCGTGAAAGCGCTGACGCTGTTTGGCGTGGGCTATTCGTGGGGTGGGTACGAGAGCCTGGTGACCCAGGTGGACCAACACGGCACGCGTTCGGTGGCGGATTGGTCAAAGGCTGGGCTGATGTTGCGGTTGCATGTGGGGCTGGAGGATCCGGATGAGTTGATTGCGGACCTGAGCAACGGCTTCGCCGCACTCGGGTAAGCCCAGCGCCTGCTCCGCAGGGGCCGACACGGCGCCACCGGCGCCGCGCGTCTCAACTCACCGCGTAATACTTGCGCACATACACCGTGCTTTTCCACGCACACGGCGTGCCTTGCGGCACAAACGCCGTGTCCCCTGGGCGCACTTGCACGATCGCGCCGTTATCGCCCGTCAGCGTGACCTCGCCTTCGATCACGTGCATCAATTCATGCACTTTGTGCGGCCGCGCGCTGCGCTGGTAAGGCGTCGAATCCCAGACACCGATGCGCAAGGTGCTGGCGCTGTCTTCGAACAGGTTGTGGGTTCGGCACTGGGGCTCGGGGCCGATCAGCACGCTGGCATCCGGCGGCGCCGAGGGGGTCAGGTGGGTCTGGGCAGCGAGTGCCACAACGCCAGGCTGGTCGACGCCAGTGGCCAAGGTGGCGACACAAAAGGCCCATTGGCTATCGACTGTCGCCTCCACCTGCACGGCCGTGCCGCGGCCGATCACGGCACTTTGGCCAACGCCTACTTCCAGGCGTTGGTCTGCGCTGCGCAGCACCACCACGCCTTGGTGGACCACCAGCATTTCGGTGAACGGATAGACCTCGATCAGCGCCGAGCCGTTGAACTGAACAGTACCGGCGGCGAATCCGCTATCGTCGACGAACACCGTCTTGCGCCCCTCGACGAAGGGATCCAGAGCGCTCAGGCGACCCGACAACGCCGGGGTTTCGACCGCGACGCCGTCGCCCCGTGCCAACAGCAAAACAGAGGGATGGGACATACACATGCTCCTGAAACGAAATCAGCCAATGGCCTGGGTAACCAAGGCGAATTGCTCGACGCCCTGAGTGGCGGCGGGGATCGCGCCCTTGCTCATCTGGGTGACGGTATCGACCTGCTTCAGCCCGGCCGCTTCCAGCCACGGCGCCAGGCCGCTGGCGGCGGGAATATCGATGCGCACGAAGGCATAAGGCACCTTGTGCAGCAGGGTTTCGATCAGGTGCTTGGCCTGCTCGGCATCCTGCGCGATCACCGGGCCGAGGCACAGGCCACGCCCGAAAGGGCGCAACAGGGCGAAGCCTTGCAGCTGGCCGGCCGCTTCGATACCCACGCCGTACTCGACGTCGGGCAGCAGGTCGTCCAGCACGGCGGCGCGGTCCAGGCCGCTGCCGGCATTGGCCAGCTCGATCAGCCGTGGCGCATCGCTGGCGCTCAGCGCGCGGCAGTGTTCGCCCGTCTTCAGTGCGGTGCTCGGCCCGGCGCCAGCGCTCGCTTGGCCCTGGCGTTGCTCGATCTGGCCGAAATCCTTGAAGCCCATTTTCGTGTACAACGGCGCGCCGGCCACGGTCGCATTGAGCACCGCCGTGCGCGGGCCGACGGTCTCGAGCGCCAGGTCCATCAAGCGTCGACCGATGCCTTGGCCTTGGTAGTCATCGCTGACGATCACCAGCCCGATAGTGGTGAAGTCGCCTTGATGGCAAGCGAACGAGCTGCCGATCAACCGGCCGTTGTCCTCAGCGACGAAACCCTGCGCCACGCGTTGCAGCATGGCCCAGTCTTCGAGTCGATGCGGCCACTTGAGCGCCACCGACAAGGCGTGAGCATTGGCCACATCGGCGGCGGTCATGGGGCGATAGTGAATAGCGCGACGTTGCGAAACCGACATGGCGGGTCTCCGTTCACAGATGGGCATAAGCGTTGAAAAGGCCTTCACGTGGTGCCTGTATCCCACCTGTTGCCAAGGGTGACAAGAGGCGCAAGGCGATTCGGCAGATTCCCCGATCCGCAGCCGACCAGACCACAGTAACTGCTTAAATGGACCGCAACGTCGGCAGCAAATGCTCTGGGTTTTTTTCTAGGATGGTGGCCTCGCTTTTCACCCGGCTGGAGTCCTTCATGGATAGCTTCGATCCTCGTCTTATCGCTGTGCGCAGCGCCCATTTCATTGGTGGGCAGTATCGCGAGGGGCCCGCGGGCATGGACGTCTCGCGGCCTTCCGATGGTCAGGTCTATGCCGAGCTGCCGGTGGCTGATGCGGCGCTGGTGGACGAGGCCGTGAGCACTGCCTGGCAGGCGTTCAAGACCAGCGACTGGGCCACCCGGCCACCCCGTGAGCGCGCCCGCGTGATGCGCCGCTGGGCCGATTTGATCGATGCGGACGGCGCCGTGCTCGGGCCGCTGGAAGCCGTGGGGTCGACCCGCCCGCACAAAGATGTGCTGGGCTGGGACATTCCCTATGTGGCCGAAGGCATCCGTTTTTTCGCCGAGCTGGCCGACAAGCACGGCGGTGAAGTCGCGGCCACGCAGACCGACCGCCTGGGCATGCAGATCGCCGAGCCTTACGGAGTGATTGCGGCGATCGCGCCGTGGAATTTCCCATTGAGCATGGCCTCCTGGAAGGTCGCCCCGGCGTTGGCCGCCGGTAACGCGGTGGTACTCAAGCCCTCCGAGCTGACGCCGTTCTCCAGCCTGCGCTTCGCCGAACTGGCGCTTCAGGCGGGCATCCCCGCCGGGATCTTCAACGTCGTGCAGGGCGATGGCCGCGTTACCGGCGATGCCCTGTGCCGCCATCCGCGAGTCGCCAAAGTCACCTTCACCGGCTCGACAGCCACGGGGTCGAGCATCATGTCCACCTGCGCGCTGGTCGGCCCCAAGCCGGTCACGCTGGAGTTGGGCGGCAAGAGCCCGCAATTGGTGTTCGCCGATGTGCCGGACCTCGCCAAGACCGCCCGCACCGTGGCCCTGGCCATTACCGGCAATGCCGGGCAGGTGTGCGTGTCTGGCTCGCGGCTGATCATCGAACGCTCGATCATGGCGCCCTTCGTCGAGCACCTGCAGGGTTATTTCAATGCACTCAAGCCAGGGCCGACCTGGTCACCGGACGCCACCTTGGCGCCGATCATTTCGCGCCTGCAGGCCACACGCATCGACGGCATCGTCCAGCGTGCGCGCCAGGCAGGCGCCGAAGTACTCAGCGGCGGCGGCCTGTTCGACGGCCTGGGCGGCGCCTATTACCAACCCACCCTGCTGGCCGGGGTGGACAACCACAACCCGGCGGTGTGTGAAGAGATCTTCGGCCCGGTGCTGACCCTTCAAGCGTTCGACAGCGAAGAACAAGCACTACAGCTGGCCGCCCACGACACCTACGGCCTGGCGGCCGGTGTGCACACCGCCGACCTTAACCGTGCTCTGCGCCTGATCCGCCAGCTCGAAGTCGGTACCGTGTGGGTCAACCGCTATGGGCGCAGCAACGACTACATCCTGCCCACGGGCGGCTACAAGCGCTCGGGCATCGGCAAGGATCTGGGCCGCGAAGCGTTCGAAGCCAACCTGCGATTCAAGAGCGTGCTGATCGATATCGGCTAAACATCCACAGGCTTTGCCCAAGCCTGCGTGGCCACGATTGACCCTACGGGTGCCTTGTTCGCAAGGCGCCCGTTTTTTCTTTCAGGCTGAAGCAGGTTCTGCGGTGAAACCGTCGCGTGCGCACAAAAAACGCCCCGAAAAGCGCCACAAAGGCGCATGAAACGTGGCGTTGCCCAAGCCTGGAGCGCCCCGCAAAGTCTGCTGAGGCCGGGCCGCAAAACGGTGGTTTCTATCAAGCAGCCAGCGCTTTCAACGCCATATGCTGATTTCACGGTGGTGTAATGAAGATGTGTTGCAGGGTGGCCATGGCCGCTCTGACCACGGCGCAGATGCTTGTCATGCCTTGACCTAAACGAACTTTCGGGACCGCACAACATGAGCTTTCTTCGACCTAAATTCATTACGTTCGACTGCTACGGTACGCTGACCAACTTCCACATGGGCACCATGACCCGCGAGCTGTTCGCCGACCGCGTACCGGCTGAGCAGATGGACCAGTTCGTCAAGGATTTCTCGGCGTATCGCCTGGATCAGGTCAAAGGCGACTGGATGCCCTACGACGAAATCATCAAGACCGCGCTGGCGCGGACCTGCAAGCGCTGGGGTGTGGCCTATCGCGACGAAGGCCAGCTCTACTACGACGCCGTTCCGACCTGGGGCCCGCACCCTGATGTGCCGGCAGGCCTGTCGAAAATCGCCGACAAGATCCCCTTGGTGATTTTCTCCAACGCCAGCGACAGCCAGATCATGTCCAACGTCGACATGCTCGGCGCACCGTTTCACAAGGTCTTCACGGCCGAGCAGGCACAAGCCTACAAGCCGCGTCTGGCAGCGTTCGAGTTCATGCTCGACAACCTTGGCTGCGGCCCGGAAGACATCTTGCATGTGTCCTCCAGCTTCCGTTACGACCTGTTCCCGGCCCACGACATGAAAATCAAGAACAAAGCCTTCGTCGCCCGCGGCCATGACGTACCGGCCAACGAGTTCTACGGCTACCGGCAGATCCCGGACATCGGTGGCCTGGCGGCTCTGGTCGGCCTCTGACAGCGTTGGCATCCGGCACTTTTCCGGGCTCCAGGCGAGCCACCCGAGGGAATGACATGCGAAGTGAATCCTACTGGCTCGATACCGCAGCGCCCTTTGTCGGCGCGCAAAGCGCAGCGGTCGAAGGGCAGGTCGATGTGGTGATCGTCGGCGGCGGGTTCACCGGCCTCTCGGCGGCGCGCGCCCTGGCCATGAAGGGCGCCAGTGTGGCGGTGCTCGAAGCCGGGCGCGTGATCGGCGAGGCGTCGGGGCGCAATGGCGGGCAGTGCAACACCGGCGTCGCGCAGGACTACGCGGCCCTGACCGCCAGCCTGGGCGCGGACCAAGCCCGTGCTTACTACAAGGCGTACGAAAGCGCAGTGCAAAGCGTCGTCACGGTGGTCGAGCAGGAGCACATTGCCTGCGACCTCAAGCGTAACGGCAAGCTGAAGCTGGCGGCCAAGGCCATGCATTACGACGGCATGGCGCGCACTTGCGAGCTGATTCGCCGTGAAGTGGATGCCGATGTCGAATTGCTGAGCGCCGAGCAGGCGCGCGCCGAGGTCGATTCCGCTGAATTTCATGGCGGCCTGTTGCAGCGCAATGGCGTGCAGATGCACGTTGGGCGCTTCGGTGTCGGTCTGGCCGAGGCGGCTGTACGCCACGGCGCTCAGGTGTACCAGGATGCCGCCGTCACTGGCTGGAAGGCCAACCCGGCGGGCTTCAAGGTCAATACCGCCAGGGGCTCGATCCAGGCGCGGCAGATTCTGCTTGCCACCGGGGCGTGCCAGCACGGCGGCCCAGGCTGGTATCGCCGGCGCATTGTCCCGGTCGGCAGCTTTGTGGTTGCCACCGAGGTACTGCCGCAAGCGCTGATCGATCAGTTGTTCGCCCATCAGCGCTCGTACGTCACCAGCCGTTTGATCGGCAATTATTTTCGCATCACCCCCGACAACCGCTTGCTGTTCGGCGGCCGGGCGCGGTTCGCCATGTCCAACAGCACCTCCGACGCCAAGAGCGGCAAGGTGCTGCGATCAGCCATGGTGCAGATGTTCCCGGCACTGGCCAACGTCAAGGTCGACTACTGCTGGGGCGGGCTGGTGGACATGACCTCCGACCGCCTGCCGCGGGCCGGCGAGCATGACGGCGTCTTCTACTCCATGGGTTACAGCGGCCACGGGGTACAGATGTCGGTGCACATGGGCCAGGTCATGGCTGATGTTCTGGACGGCAATCCAGCGGCCAATCCCTGGCGCGAACTCGACTGGCCAGCGGTGCCCGGCCACTTCGGCACACCCTGGTTCCTGCCGCTGGTGGGCGCGTACTACCGCTACCAGGACAGCCGCCACTGATCCCTGTTTGTTGCTTCACCGTCGTCGTTTGCGTTTCACGGACGCTCCGGTCAACCGAGAGCCACTCGGACAACCCCATTTTCGACAGGTAGAACTGATATGACTGACAACAAAGTCGACTCCCCACTGATCAGCGGCGAACACAGCCTGCGCGTCTTCGAAGGCCTCAATCGCGGCATGTCACGCCGCGATGCGTTGCGCATGCTGGGTGTCGCAGGCGTCGCGGCAGCGGGCGCCGGCAGCCTGTTCGGCGGCGCGGGCAATGTATTCGCCGACGAGTCGGCCACGCCAGTCAAGGGCAAACCCGGTGGGCGTATCCGGGTGGCCGGGATGTCCAGTTCCACTGCCGACACGCTGGACCCGGCCAAGGGCGCGCTGTCGACCGACTACGTGCGCCACTTCATGTTCTACAACGGCCTGACGCGGTTCGACAGTCATCTGGTGCCGCAACTGGAACTGGCCGAGCGCATCGACAATACCGACGCCACGGTGTGGATCATTACCCTGCGCAAGGACGTCACCTTCCATAACGGCAAGGCCCTGAGCGCCGCTGACGTGGTGTTCTCGCTGACCCGCCACAAAGACCCGGCCACCGGCTCCAAGGTCCTGCCGCTGATGGCGCAGATTACCGACGTCAAGGCCACCGGCCCGCTGGAGGTGCAGATCACCCTGAGCGCACCCAATGCCGAGTTGCCGTCGATCCTCGCGGTGTCGCACCTGCTGATCGTGCCCGAGGGCACCAGCGATTTCAGCCAGGGCATCGGCACCGGGCCGTTCAAGGTCAAGGAGTTCAAGCCGGGCGTGCGTTCCATCAGTGTGCGCAACCCCAACTACTGGAAGCCCGGCCTGCCGTATCTGGACGAGATCGAATTCATCGCCATCGCCGATGAGCCGTCGCGGGTCAACGCCCTGCTCTCGGGCGACGTGCACATGATCAACGAGGTCAACCCGCGCTCCACCCAGCGCATCGCGGCCAGCGCCAAACACCGCGTGGTCGATGCGCCATCGGGCAACTACACCGACCTGATCATTCGCCAGGACCAGATGCCTGGCCAGAACGCCGATTTCACCCAGGCCATGAAGTACCTGCTGGACCGCGAGCAGGTCAAATCCGCGGTGTTCCGAGGCTACGCGGTGGTCGGCAACGATCACCCGATCGCCCCAGGCTCGCGCTACCACAACGCCGATTTGCCCCAGCGCCCCTACGACCCGGACAAAGCCAAATTCCTCCTGAAAAAGGCCGGCATGGAAAGCATCACCATGCCGCTGGTCTGTTCGCCGGCCGCCACGGGCTCGGTCGACATCGCCGTGCTGCTCCAGCAGTCGGCCAAGGCGGCGGGCCTGACCCTCAACGTGAATCGCGTGCCGAGCGATGGGTATTGGTCCAACCACTGGATGAAGCACCCGCTCAGCTTCGGCAACATCAACCCGCGCCCGAACGCTGATGTGATCTTTTCGCAGTTTTTCCAGTCCTCCGCGCCGTGGAACGAGTCGGGTTGGAAAAACGACCAGTTCGACCAGTTGCTGATGCTCGCCCGCGGTGAAACCGACGACGCCAAGCGCACCAGGATGTACGCCGACATGCAGACACTGGTCAGCGACAACTGCGGCATCGGCATCCCGGTGTTCATCAGCAACATCGATGGCGTCGACCAGCGCATCAAGGGCTACAGTAGCAATCCGCTGGGCGGCTTCATGGGCTACATGTTCAGCGAGCAGGTGTGGCTGGACGCGTAATTGCAGCGGTGAACCGACGCGGAGGGCAAGCTCATGAATAGCAACACGCTGTGGCTGATCGGCAGGCGCTTCGGCGCCGCAATCGTGACGTTGTTGATCGTGTCGATGGTGGTGTTCGCCATCACTGCGGTATTGCCTGGGGACGCGGCGCAACAGTCCCTGGGGCAGTTCGCGACACCGGAGCAGGTGGCCGCGCTGCGGCTCAAGCTCGGGTTGGATCAGCCCGGTGTGGTGCGTTACCTGCATTGGCTGATGGGGTTGCTGAGTGGCGACCTGGGGCTGTCGGTGTCGAGCTCCACGCCCGTCAGTGAACTGATGGCCGGGCGCGTCCCCAATACCCTGATGCTGGCGGCGGTCACCGCGGTGGTTTCGGTGCCGGTGGCGCTGACCCTGGGCATCGGTTCGGCCATGGGCCGCGGCGGCCGCATCGACAGCTTTTTGAGCTTCGTCACCCTGGCGCTGGTGGCGGTGCCGGAGTTTCTGGTGGCCACGCTGGCGGTGCTGGTGTTTGCGGTCAACCTCGGCTGGTTGTCGGCGTTGTCCTACGCCAGCGAGATCACCTCGCCGTGGCAGTTCATGCGCACCTACGCCCTGCCGGTGATGACCCTGTGCTTTGTGATCGTCGCGCAAATGGCGCGCATGACCCGTGCAGCGGTCATCGATCAGCTGGACAGCCCCTACGTTGAAATGGCCCGCCTCAAGGGCGTCGGCCCCATCCGCATCGTGTTGCGCCATGCCTTGCCCAATGCCATCGGCCCGATTGCCAATGCGGTGGCGCTGAGCCTGTCGTACCTGCTGGGCGGGGTGGTGATCGTCGAGACCATTTTCAACTACCCCGGCATCGCCAGCCTGATGGTCGACGCGGTCACCAACCGCGACATGGCGCTGGTTCAGGCCTGCACCATGTTGTTCTGCACGGCGTACCTGGGGTTGGTGCTGCTGGCCGACCTGTGCGCGATTCTGTCCAACCCGAGGCTGAGAACCCAATGAACGAAGTCATTGTGAAATCGACGTCAGGTGGCCCTGGCACCCCAGACCTGGCCACCGGCAAAGTGGCGCGCAGCCCCTCGTGGCTGGGGTTGGTCGGTGCGTTGGTGTGCCTGGGCTGGCTGCTGGTGGCGATCTTCGGTCCCTGGCTGGCCCCGCACCCGGTGGGCGAAGTGGTGTCGGACACCATCTTCGATGTGCTCAGCCGCGCGCATCCCTTCGGCACCGATTACCTGGGGCGCGACATGCTCAGCCGGGTGTTGGTGGGGGCGCGCTTCACGGTCGGCCTGGCCTTGATCTCGGCCGTGCTTGCCAGCGGCCTTGGGACTATTTGCGCGTTGCTGTCGGTGGTCGCGCCTAAATGGCTGGACGAAATCATCAGCCGGTTGATGGACGCCTTTATCTCGATCCCCAGCAAGATGCTGGCGCTGATCATGGTGTCGGCATTCGGCTCTTCGGTGCTGTTGCTGATCTGCACGGCGGTGTTGAGTTTCTGCCCTGGCGCCTTTCGCATCGCCCGCAGCCTGGCGGTCAATATCGAGGCGCTGGAGTACGTTCAGGTGGCCCGCACCCGTGGCGAGCGGCGCTTGTACATTGCCTGTGTGGAGATCCTGCCGAACATGCTCAACCCGGTCCTCACCGACCTGGGCCTGCGCTTCGGCTTTATCGTGCTGTTGCTCAGCGGCATGAGCTTTCTGGGCTTGGGCGTACAACCGCCCGATGCCGATCTAGGCTCGCTGGTGCGCGAAAACATCGGCGGCCTCAATCAGGGCGCGCCGGCGTTGGTGATCCCGGCACTGGCCATCGGCACCCTGACGATTGGCGTCAACCTGTTCATCGACCGCATCTCGTCGCGCCGCAGCCGCCGTAGTGCAGGACACTGACATGACTGAACTGATCCGAGTGCAAGACCTGCGCGTGGTCGCCAGTGGCGAACGCGGCGAGGTCGAGATCGTCAAGGGCGTCAGCTTCGCCCTGGAGCAGGGCGAGGTGCTGGCGCTGATCGGCGAGTCCGGTTCCGGCAAGACCACCATCGCCCTGGCGCTGCTGGGGTATGCGCGGCGCGGCTGTCGGCTGGCCGGCGGCGTGGTGCAGGTAGGCGAACACAACATGCTCGGCCTGGGCGAAAGCACCCTGCAGCGTCTGCGCGGCAATCGCGTGTCGTATATCGCGCAAAGCGCGGCGGCGGCGTTCAATCCGGCCAAGAAGCTCATCGATCAAGTGATCGAGGGCGCGCTGATCCACGGCCTGGGCTCTCGCGACCAGTTGCAGGCCAAAGCCATCGGCTTGTTCCGCGACCTGGCCCTGCCCAACCCCGAGGGGATCGGCCAGCGCTATCCGCACCAGGTCTCGGGTGGGCAGTTGCAGCGCGTCATGGCGGCCATGGCGCTGATCAGCGATCCGCTGCTGGTGGTGCTCGACGAGCCCACCACGGCGTTGGACGTGACCACCCAGATTGATGTGCTGCTGGCGTTCAAGCGCGTGGTGCGCGAGCGTGGCGCCACGGCGGTGTACGTGTCACACGACCTGGCGGTAGTGGCGCAGATGGCCGACCAGATTGTAGTGCTCAACGGTGGCCGGATTGTCGAGCAGAGCGCCACCGCAACGCTGCTCAAGGCGCCCGCCGAGCCATACACCCGCAGCCTGCTGGCGGCGGCGCGCCCGGATGCGGTGCTGTCGCCCGGTAGCGAAAGGCCCCAGGACCGGCCGTTGCTGACCATCAAGGGCATGACCGCAGGCTACGGCAAGGCTGACCTGCAAGGCATGCCGATGATCCGCGTACTCGAAGACATCGACCTGACCATCCACCGTGGCCAGGCTATCGGTGTGATCGGCGAGTCGGGCTCCGGTAAATCGACCTTGGCGCGGGTGGTCGCCGGTTTGCTCAGCCCGGCCCGCGGCCAGTTGGCGTTTGACGGCGCGCCGCTGTCGGGCACCCTGGCCGGGCGCACTGACGATCAGTTCCGGCGCATCCAGATGGTGTTCCAGAACGCCGACACTGCGCTCAACCCGATGCACAGCATCAGCACCATTCTGTCGCGGCCATTGAAGATGTATTTCGGCCTCAAGGGTGCGCCGTTGCGCCAGCGCATCGATGAATTGCTCGACCTGGTGCGCTTGCCGCGGGACATCGCCGAGCGCCGCCCCAACGAGCTGTCCGGCGGTCAGAAGCAGCGCATCAATCTGGCCCGGGCGCTGGCGGCCAAGCCGGACCTGATCCTGTGCGACGAGGTCACCTCGGCCCTCGACACCGTGGTCGGTGCCGCGATCCTCGAGCTGTTGCGCGATCTGCGCCGCGAGCTGGGGGTGTCCTATCTGTTCATCAGTCACGACATCTCTACGGTGCGTGCGCTGTGCGATGACATCGTGGTGATGTACAGCGGCCACAAGGTCGAACAGGGCCGCCGCGAAGCGTTCAGCCGCCCGCCGTTCCATCCTTACACCGATCTGCTGGTGCATTCGGTGCCCGAGCTGCGCCAGGGCTGGCTGGAGCACTGCGGTACCCAGTGCGGTCCGTTGCCGAGCATAGGCGCGCCGGCCAACGTGCCCGAGCTGTGCACCTTCCTCAACCGCTGCCCGCAGCGCATCGACGGCCTGTGCAACAAGACCGCACCCGGCCGCCGGGTGATCGAGGGCGGCAGCGAAATCCTCTGCCACCGCGACAGCGTCGAACTGCAGGACACACAAGAACCTTTGAACAGCATGATCGTGGGAGCCTACGCATGAAAGGGCGATTCGCAAGACTCGGCGAGCGCGACCGCGCCACCGTCAGCCTGCTGGTCGATGGCATGCCCATCGAGGCGTTGCAGGGCGACACGCTGATGGTCGCACTCCTGACCCAGGGCGTCGCGCTGCGCGAGTCGGAGTTCGATTCCGGGCGCCGCGCCGGTTTCTGCCTGATGGGCGCCTGCCAGGACTGCTGGGTCTGGACCCGCAGCGGTGAACGCTTGCGTGCCTGCTCCAACGAAGTCCGCGAAGGGCAAGACATCATCACCACGCAACCGGAGGCGGTATGGCCACTGCACGGGTAGTCATCGTCGGCGCAGGGCCGGCCGGCACACGCTGCGCCGAAACCCTGCTGGCGGCCGGTATCACGCCCATCGTGGTGGACGAAAATCGCCGCGATGGCGGGCAGATCTATCGTCGTCAGCCCGAGGGCTTCACCCGCGATTACCAGGCGTTGTATGGCAGCGAGGCAGCCAAGGCCGAGGCGCTGCATCAGAGTTTCGACCGCCTGCGCGACCGCATCGATTATCGGCCGGACACCCTGGTGTGGAACCTCACGCCGGGGCAGTTGCATTGCCAGAGCCAGGGCCGGCATTCGGTCATCGAGTATGACGCGCTGATTTTATGCACCGGCGCGACTGACCGGCTGATGCCGCTGCCGGGCTGGCAACTGGCGGGCACCTACAGCCTCGGCGGGGCGCAGATCGCGCTCAAGGCGCAGTCGGTGTCCATCGGCCACAACGTGGTGTTCATGGGCAGCGGGCCGCTGTTGTATCTGGTCGCCAGCCAGTACCTCAAGGCCGGCGCACAGGTGGCGGCGGTGCTCGATACCTCGCCGCTGAGCAAGCGCATCAAGGCGTTGCCCAAGCTGCTGGCGCGTCCAACCGTGCTGCTCGAAGGTGCCCGGCTGCTGGCGCGCTTGTACCGGGGCAAGGTGCCGGTGCACTTGGGTGTGGCGCCGCAACAGGTGCTGGGCGATGCTCGCACCGGGGTCAGCGGCGTGCAATTCAAGACGGCCGACGGCCGCGAGGTGCAGCTGGACTGCGACGCCGTGGCCCTGGGATATCACTTGCGCCCGGAAACCCAGCTGGCCGATCTGGCGGGCTGCGATCTGCGTTTCGATGACGTGTCGGGGCAGTGGTTGCTGGCGGTCGATGACGAAGGGCGGACCTCGGTGAGCGGCGTTTATGCGGCCGGCGACGGTGCCAGGATTCGCGGCGCCGATGCCGCCGAACAGGCCGGGCGGCTGGCGGCGATGGCGCTGCTGCACGATCTGCAGCAGCCGGTGGACGCCACCGCCCGGCAAGCCTGCAGTCAGTCGCTGGCGGTGATGGAGCGCTTCCGAGTGGGGCTGGCTGAAGCCTTCCCCTGGCCCCAGGCGCAGGCCAAGGCGTTGCCTGATGACGCGATCGTTTGTCGCTGCGAGATGATCACCGCCGGTGAGCTGCGCGGCGTGGTGCGCGAAAAGGGCGCGTGCGAAGTGAATCGCGCCAAGGCCTTCAGCCGGGTGGGCATGGGCCGTTGCCAAGGCCGTTACTGCGCGCAGGGTGGGGCGGAAATCATCGCCGCCGAGGCCGGTGTGGCCGTCGAATCGGTCGGCCGCCAGCGTGGCCAGGCACCGGTCAAGCCGCTGTCGATGCGCATCGAAGAGGAGGTGTCATGAGCCCGCAAAAAAGTGATGTGTTGATTGTCGGCGGCGGCTTTATGGGCGCGGCGTCGGCGTTTTTCCTGCGCCAGCGCGGGCGCTCCGTGACCCTGCTGGAGCGCGATCAGATCGGCCAATACGCCAGCGGCGTGAACTTCGGCAACGTCAGGCGCCAAGGGCGGCACCTGGGCCAGCTCGACCTTGCCAATCGTTCGCTGGCCTTGTGGAAGCGCCTGCCGGAGCTGATCGGTGAAGACCTGGAGTTTCTCCCCAGCGGCCATATGCGGGTGTGTTACGACGAGGCCCACATTGAAGAATTGCATGCCTATGCCGCAGCCCCCGAAGCGCGCGAGCTGGACCTCGAGGTGATTGCCGGCAAGGCCCTGCATGAGCGTTTTCCCTTCCTGGGGCCAGAGGTCAAAGGCGGCTCTTATGCTCCCCACGATGGCCACGCCAACCCGCGTCTGGCCGCACCAGCCTTTGCCCGCGCCGCCGTCCGTGCCGGTGCTCGGGTCGAGGAACGTACCGAAGTGGCCGAGGTGCAGAAAGTCGGCGGCCAGTTCCACGTCACCACCACCGATGGGCAGGTGTTCATCGCCGAGCAACTGTTGATCACCGCCGGTGCCTGGGGCGCAAAGCTATCCCAACAGTTCGATGAGCCGGTACCGCTGGAAACCCACGGGCCGCAGATGGCGGTGACGGAACCGGTGCCCTATTCATTGCCGACGGTCATCGGCGTGTACACCCGAATCCCCGAAGAAGTGATCTATTTTCGCCAGATCGCCCGCGGCAACATTGTCATCGGTGGGGGCTATCGCAGCCGCCCCGACATGCTCAATCGGCGCGCCCTGGTCGAGCCGCGCAGCACCATCAATCAGATCGAACAGATGCGCAGGCTGCTGCCCGGGGCGGTGAACCTCAACATCATTCGGGTCTGGAGTGGTATCGAAAGCTACACGCCGGATTCGTTGCCGGTCATCAGCGCCAGCGGCAAGGTCGACGGCCTGTTCTATGCGTTTGGCTTCTGCGGCCATGGCTTTCAGCTCGGCCCTGCGGTGGGTGACGTGATGGCCGAGTTGATGAGCACTGGCCAGACCACCACCTCGATCGCGCCCTTCGACGTTCGTCGTTTCTCCACGGCCCGTGTGGGAGCGGGCTGCGTGTCCGGCGGCGAAGCCCTCCAGCCCCCCGCACCGCCCATACCTCTGGCCGGCGACCTGGCCAGCCTGCAACCGAGGAGCACCCTGTCATGAAAGCCCGTGTGAGCGACATCCTGAAACGCCTGATCGCCTTCGATACCGTGTCGAGCGAGTCGAACATGGCGCTCATCGAGTACGTGCGTGATGTGCTGGCCAGCAAAGGCATCGACGCGCTGATCGTCAAGGACGAGACCGGCCGCAAGGCCAACCTGTTCGCCAGCGTCGGGCCTCAGGGCACGCCGGGCATCGTGCTGTCGGGGCACACCGATGTGGTGCCCGCCGCAGGGCAGGCCTGGACCGTGCCGCCCTTCGAGGCCACCTTCAAGGATGGCCGGGTATACGGCCGCGGTACCTGCGACATGAAAGGCTTCATTGCCCTGGCCATCGACACGATGCTCGAGGCGGCTGACCTCGACCTGAACCGACCGCTGCAGCTGGCACTGTCTTACGACGAGGAAATCGGCTGCGTCGGCGTGCGGCGCCTGCTCGACGTGCTGGAAATGGCGCCGCTGCGCCCGTTCCTCTGCGTGGTGGGCGAGCCGACGCTGATGCAGTTCGCCGTCGGCCACAAGGGCAAGGCGTCGTACCGCACCTACTGCCGCGGCCAGGAGGCGCATTCCTCACTGGCGCCACGGGCGATCAATGCGATTCACCTGGCCAGCGATTTCATCTCGACGTTGCGCGACAGCCAGCGGCGCATCGAACAGCACGGCCAGCGCGACGAAGGCTACGACATCCCCTACAGCACCGTGCACATCGGCCGGATCGACGGCGGTAAAGCGCTGAATATCGTGCCCAACCTGTGCACGCTGGAATTCGAGTTCCGCAACCTGCCGGCCGATGATCCGCAGTTGCTGCTGGAGGAGTTGCGCGAGCGCGCCGAAGCGCTGGTCAGCGAAGCCCGGCAAGTGTCCAGCGTTGCCGCCATCGACATCGAGCTGATGAACGAGTACCCCGCGCTCGAGACCCACCCCAGCGTCGAGGCCGTACGGCTGCTGCACCGCTTTGCCGCGCCGGGCACCGAGCACATCAAGGTCTCGTTCGGCACCGAGGGCGGCTTGTTCGCCAATCGCCTCAACGTGCCGGTGGTGGTCTGCGGCCCGGGCTCGATCGAGCAGGCGCACAAGCCTGACGAATATATCGAGGACAGCCAGCTCGAAGCCGGCGAGCGATTCCTGCACACCCTGCTCGGCTCGTTGAAGCAGTAGAGCCTGCCGTGGGCGCGTGAATTTCAGCATCCCGCGCTGCTGGCGCACCGCTTTCAGCATCCTGCACCGAGGCGCCTGCATAGACTGGCAGTTGTCTCGGATCAGGACTCGATCATGCTCAAACATCAATTGAAAGATGCCAGCCTGCTGGTAGAACGCGCCTACGTGAACGGTCAGTGGATCAGCGCGCAGGACGGCGCCACGCTGGCGGTGATCGACCCCGCCACCGGCGAGTGCCTGGCCCATGTGCCGGCCATGCAGGGCGACGACACCCGCCTGGCCATCGCCGCTGCCGAGCGCGCCTGGCCGGCCTGGCGCGCCAAACCTGCGGCCGAGCGCGCGGCGCTGCTCGAGCGTTGGCATCAGGCCATGCTGGATAACGTCGACGATCTAGCCCTGATCATGACCCTAGAGCAAGGCAAGCCGCTCAACGAGGCCAAGGGCGAAATCCGCTATGGCGCCAGCTTCGTCAAATGGTTCGCCGAAGAAGCCCGCCGCAGCTACGGCCAAACCATCCCGTCGCCTGCCGCCGACCGCCGCCTGATGACCCTCAAGCAGCCGGTGGGCGTGTGCGCGGCCATCACCCCATGGAACTTCCCCAACGCCATGATCACGCGCAAATGCGCGCCGGCGCTGGCGGCGGGTTGCCCGATCATCGTCAAGCCCTCGGAACTGACCCCGCTGTCGGCGCTGGCGCTGGCAGTGCTGGCCGAGCGTGTCGGTATTCCCGCTGGCGTCTTCAACGTGATCACCGGCTTGCCCGCCGGAATCGGCGAGGAGCTCACCGGCAACCCCGCCGTGCGAAAGATTTCGTTCACCGGTTCGACCGCGGTCGGGCGTTTGTTGATGCGCCAGAGCGCCGAGCACATCAAGCGCTTGAGCCTGGAGCTGGGCGGCAATGCGCCGTTTATCGTGTTCGACGACGCCGACCTGGAGCAGGCCGTGGCCGGCATCATGCTCAGCAAGTTTCGCAACGCCGGCCAGACCTGCGTGTGTGCCAACCGCATCTTGGTGCAGAACGGCATCTATGAACGGTTCGCCCAGCGGCTGGTGGAGGAGGTCGGCAAGCTCAAGGTCGGCAACGGCCTGGAAGACGGCGTGACCATCGGCCCGCTGATCAACCCCGCCGCCGTCAGCAAGGTCGCGCGGCACATCGACGATGCCCTGAGCCAGGGCGCCAAGCTGCTGTGGGGCGGCATCCCGAGCGGCGACAGCCAATTCGTGCAGCCCACGGTGCTGGGCGATACCCACGCCGGCATGCTGTTGGCCAACGAAGAGACCTTCGGCCCGGTGGCGCCGCTGATGCGCTTTACCGACGAGGCCGAGGCGCTGGCGCTGGCCAATGCCACGCCTTACGGGCTGGGTGCCTATTATTTCACTCAGGACCTGCGTCGCTCGTGGCGCTTCGGTGAGGCGCTGGAGTTCGGCATGGTCGGGCTCAACACCGGAATCATCTCCATGGAAGTCGCACCGTTCGGCGGCATCAAACAGTCGGGCCTGGGCCGAGAAGGGTCGAGCCACGGGCTGGACGAGTACCTGGAGGTCAAGGCCTTCCACGTGGGTGGTCTATAACCTATTGCACGCTTCGATCGATTGGCTGAGGGCACAACAATAATGAGCAAGGTATTCAGGATCGCCGCAATCGCCGGCGATGGGATCGGCAAGGAAGTCATGCCCGAAGGGCTGCGCGTGCTTGATGCCGCAGTGCGCAAGTGGGGCCTGGCGCTGGAGGTCGAGGTGTTCGAGTGGGCGGACTGCGATTATTACCTCGCCCACGGGAAGATGATGCCGGATGACTGGTTCGCTCAGCTCAAGGGCTTCGACGCGATTTTCTTCGGCGCGGTCGGCTGGCCGGACAAGGTCCCGGACCACATCTCCCTGTGGGGGTCGCTGCTCAAATTCCGCCGCGACTTCGACCAGTACGTGAACATCCGCCCGGTGCGCTTGTTCCCTGGTGTGCCGTGCCCGTTGGCGGGGCGCGAGCCGGGCGACATCGACTTTGTGGTGGTGCGCGAAAACACCGAGGGCGAGTACTCGTCGGTCGGCGGCAAGATGTTCGAAGGCACCGAACACGAGTTCGTGCTGCAGGAGTCGGTGTTCACCCGGCGTGGCGTTGACCGCATCCTCAAGTTCGCCTTCGAGCTGGCGCAAACCCGGCCGCGCAAGCGTCTGACTTCGGCGACCAAATCCAATGGCATCTCCATCAGCATGCCGTATTGGGATGAGCGCACGGCGCTGATGGCCGCCAATTACCCCGAAATCACCTGGGACAAACAGCACATCGACATCCTCTGCGCGCGCTTCGTGTTGCAGCCGGATCGTTTCGATGTGGTAGTGGCCTCCAACCTGTTCGGCGATATCCTCTCCGACCTCGGGCCCGCCTGCGCCGGCACCATCGGTATCGCGCCGTCGGCCAACCTCGACCCGGAGCGGCGTTTCCCTTCGCTGTTCGAGCCGGTGCACGGCTCGGCGCCGGATATTTATGGGCGCAATATCGCCAACCCGATCGCGATGATCTGGTCGGCAGCGTTGATGCTGGATTTTCTCGGGCAGGACGACGCGCGTTATCGTGCGGCCCACGACGGCATTCTCGCGGCCATCGAGCAGGTCATCGCCAATGGGCCGACCACGCCTGATTTGGGCGGCACGGGGTCGACCCAGGCCGTGGGCGAGGCCATCGCGCAGGCGCTGTGACGCTCTGCGCCCGACGCGGCAATGGCCGACTCAGTAGCCGCGGATGCGGTCGACCTGGCCTTGCATCCGCTCGCCGCGTTCGAAGCGGCGGATGTTTTTCAGCAGCTCGGGGAAGGCGCTGTCGGGTTGCGTCATGGCGGCGATGTGTGGGGTGAGCAGGATGTTCGGGTGGCCCCAGAAGGGGTGATCCGGCGCCGCTGGCTCGTGCTGCAGCACGTCGAGTACGGCGGCGCTGAGCTGGCCGCTGTCGAGCGCGTCCAGCAAGTCGGCTTCGACCAGATGCTTGCCGCGGCCCATATTGATCAACGCCGCGCCGGGAGGCAGTTGCGCGAACAAGGCGCGGTCGAGGATGCCCTCGGTCTGCTCGGTCAACGGCAGGACGCACAGCAAGATATCGCACTGGCCAAGAAAGGCGGGCAACTGCTCGACGCCCGCGTGGCAGGTGACCCCTTCGATCTGATGCACGCTGCGCGCCCAGCCTGAGAGCTCAAAGCCGAAGGGCTTGAGGCTCGACAAAATATGCTGCGCCTGCAAACCCAGGCCCATGACCCCGATCCGGCGTTTGGCGGCCGGCACCAGCCGATGTGCTTGCCACTGGTGCTGCTGTTGCTGCTGGCGATACCGCAGCAAGTCGCGGTGCAGGCTCAGTACGGCCAGGCAGGCGTATTCGCACATGCCCTGGCTGATGCCCGGATCGAGCAGCCGTACCACCGGCAGGCTGACCGGCAGACGGCCCAGGTCCAATTGGTCGACCCCCGCGGACAAGGCAAACAGCACCTTGAGATTGGGCAGTCGTTGCTCCAGGTCTTCGGGCGCCTGCCAGGCGGCGAGGTAGTGAATGTCTTCAGGGTTGCCGATATCCGGCCACGCGCGCCATTCGATATCCGGGGCATGCTGGGCGAACAGCGCTCGCCACTGTTCACCGCGCACGGGGTCAGCTTTATAGAGGAGCGCCATGGGCATTTCCTGAGTCGAGAAAGAGTGCGCTTCATGATGCCCGAGTGGCAAAGCAGGATCGCCTGAATGGATGATCCAGGCGGCGCGCGAAGGCCCGTATTCGGGCCCGCTGCAGCAGATTCGACGGGCCCGATGGTGGCTGAAGGATTCTGCCGTTTGCCAGGGGTAAAACAGTGGATGTGGACGTCTGGGCGGGCAAGTTCGGCGTAGTCGATTGTGCCGAAGCTTTAACCTGAACAGCATCGCCACCCCCTGCCGATTGTCAGGACCCTTATGGAAATCGCCATGAACAGCAAAGTCGACGAAGCACCTCATTTTCTGCGCCTGCGTGATCAGTATGTTCCACGCGGCATTGTCACGGCCCACCCGTTGGTCATCGATCGCGCCCAAGGCTCCGAGTTGTGGGACGTGGACGGCAAGCGTTATCTGGACTTCGTCGGCGGCATCGGCGTGCTGAATATCGGGCACAACCACCCGAATGTGGTCAAAGCGGTGCAAACCCAGCTGACCAAGGTCTCTCACGCTTGTTTTCAGGTAGTTGCCTATCAGCCCTATATCGACCTGGCCAAGCGCCTGTCGCAGCTGATCGGGGGCGCACAACCGTACAAGGCGGTGCTGTTCACCTCCGGTGCCGAAGCGGTAGAAAATGCCGTCAAGATTGCCCGCGCCCACACGCAGCGCAGTGCGGTCATCGCCTTTCGAGGTGGCTTCCATGGCCGCACCTTGCTGGGCACCACGCTGACCGGCATGAGCCAGCCCTACAAGCAGAACTTCGGGCCGTTCGCGCCGGAGATCTTCCATACCCCGTACCCCAATGCGTATCGCGGGTTCAGCAGCGACATGGCCCTCGCCGCGCTGGATGAACTGCTGGCGACCCAGGTGGCGGCCGAGCGCGTGGCCGCGATCATCATCGAGCCGGTGCAGGGCGATGGCGGCTTCCTGCCCGCGCCCGTGGAGTTCCTGCAGGCCTTGCGCGCCTTGACCACCAAGCACGGCATCGTGCTGATTGTGGATGAAATCCAGACCGGCTTCGGCCGCACCGGCAAGATGTTCGGCTTCGAGCACGCGGGCATCGAGCCGGATCTGGTCACCGTCGCCAAGAGCCTGGCCGGTGGCTTGCCGCTCTCCGGGGTGGTCGGCCGCGCGCAGATCATGGATGCACCGCTGCCCGGCGGCTTGGGCGGCACCTATGGCGGCAACGCGCTGGCCTGCGCCGCAGCGTTGGCGGTGCTCGACACCTTTGAGCAAGAGCAACTGGTCGAGCGCGGCCAGCAACTCGGCGCTCGCTTGCGCGATGGCCTGCTGGCGTTGCAGGGGCGTTACCCGCAGATCGGCGACGTGCGCGCGACGGGCTTCATGGTCGCCATCGAGCTGATCAAGGACGACGATCAACGCAGCGCCGACGCCGATCTGACGCAGCGCTTGATCGACCAGGCCCGCGTGGGCGGGCTGCTGGTGATCAAGTGCGGGGTCTACCGCAACGTCCTGCGCTTCCTGGCGCCGTTGGTGACCACCGAAGCGCAGATCGACGAAGCCCTGCAGATTCTGTCGGCGGCCTTGGCACGCGTCTTGATCACCAAGTAGCCATCACTGCGCTGGCGCGGGGAGTGTTCTTCGCGCCGACGTGCACGCATTGAATGTTGGGCTGTATCGGAGGTTTGACTTGCCATGGGGCTGACTGAATATCGCGCACTGCTGATCGACTGCGATGAAGTATTGGTAGACCGCGACTCCGGGGTCTGGAGCGCCTTGCAGCCCTTGCTCGAAAGCCGCAGTGGCGCGTCTGACCGGGCGCAGATCCTGGCCGAGTACAAGACCGTGATCGGCGCACTTTATCCACGGTTCGACGAACTGGGCTTCAGCGGCTTGCTGTGCTTTGCCCACCGCCAGATGGCCGAACGCCTGGGCATCAAGGCCAGCTGGGAGGAGGGCATGACCTTCGCCCGCTCGGTGCCGACCTGGAGCGTGTTCGAGGATGCACCGGGGGCCATGCTGTACCTGCGCAAGTTCTACCGGCTGCTGGTGTTCGTGGACCGCGATGCCGAAGACCGCGGCGTGCTGTGCGAGCGCCTCGGCTTGATGCCTGACGACCTGCTGTCGCCCGCAGCCTACCCGATCGAGCGCACCGATTGGCTCAGCGCGCTGGACATCGATCCGCGCCATACCCTGCGCCTGTCTCGGCCACCGGCCAGCGCCATGGCCGACGGCGGCCTGTGCCTGATCCGCCGCGACCGCGCCGACCACCGCCAACCGTGCCCGGCCGACGTGTGCATCAGCAGCATGGCGGACCTTGTCCGACAACATCAGCTGTCTTTACGGCGCTGATTTTGCTAGAAGATTGACCACAACGAACGGCAGTGCAGAGGCGCGTAATGGAAGGCTTGGTCAAACTGGATCGCATTGACATCAATATCCTGGTCGAGCTGCAAAAGGATGGACGCATGACTAACGTCAGCCTCGCTGACGCGGTCGGGTTGTCCGCCAGCCCGTGCCTGCAACGGGTCAAACGCCTCGAGTCGGCCGGCTATATTTCCAGCTACAAGGCGCATCTGAACCTGGCGAAGATCACCGAATCGGTGACGGTGTTTACCGAAGTCTCGCTGAGCGATCATAAACGCGAGGATTTTGCCAAGTTCGAAGCGAATATCCGCCTGGTGGACGAGGTGCTGGAGTGTCATTTGATCAGCGGTGGGTATGACTATCTGGTGCGGTTCATGACCCGTAGCATTCAGCATTATCAGGATGTGATCGAGGAGTTGCTGGACAAGAATATCGGGATTTCGAAGTACTTCAGTTACATCGTGATCAAGTCGCCGGTGATGAAGGATGGGGTGCCGTTGAGGAAGTTGTTGCGGCATTGAAGGGGGGATTCGATCGAGGCTGCTTTAGCATTGGTCGAAGCCGTTCAAGATGGGGATGCTGCAGATGACAATACGCTGATCCGGTCGATGCCTGTAGCCTGTGAAGTTAGTGGTGAGCCTCAGCCTTTCGATGCTTGTGGGGGGGTGGTCGGATGGCCCACGACAAACGCGCTGAAACAAGCGCTGCCTCAAATTAAAAACTCAAAGATTGATAATAGCTTCACGGTCTCGGGCAGCTTTTGTTGAAGCAACTTATCGAGGTACTGCCTTGCGCTCAGTGGTGGCATTTTCAATGATGCACGCTGGCGCCTGGCAGCTTCCAGTACGGCTGCTTGATCTAGATCCCACAGATCGGCAATGAAGTCGTCAGGGTGCAAAGACTCTATATCGAAGGCTTCAAGGGTATTCTTGGGGAAATCCTTGAGGTTGAAAGTCACGATGACGGAAGCGTTGCACTTGATCGCTGCGGCTAGGACATGTCTGTCGTCTACATCGGGTAGCTTCAGGCCTTCGATCAGCTGTTCGTAGTCAGTGACCAAGCCGTCAGGCACAGCTGCATCCATCAGTGAGGACGTCCTGTCCAACTGTTCCCGGTTGAGCTCAGGGCGATTCACTAAAAGATTACGCTTCCACTCCTCATGGATTTGCTCTGACCACCGTGCGCGATACACACCGGTTAGCGCCAGATGCATCAGGAAATCACGCAGCGGGGCAGGGTAAAGCACGTTCGCATCATAAACCGCTGTGAACGGCGAACACCTCATTCGTATCCCATCCCCAGTTCCTGGGCTTGCGCCGCCAACTCGTCCATTGCCGAACGACTTGCGTGATCGCGCTTTTCCTTATACGCCATCAAGTCAGCGAATTTGACCCTGCGGTGGCGGCCCGTCTTCGTGTGGGGCAACGCACCTTCATCCAGCAGCTTCACCAGGTGTGGCCGGGAAACATTAAGGATGTCCGCGCCTTCCTGAGTGGTCAGCTCGGCATGAATCGGCACGACCTTGACGGCATTGCCTAGCGCCAGTTCGCTGAGGATTTCGCCGAGCAAGCGCAGAGCGAATGTCGGCAGTTCGACGATTTCACGATGCTGGCTCTCACCCACCAGTTCAATCTGTTGAGTTTCAAGCTTAGTGGACAGGAACGCGGCCAACTGGCGGCTTGACTCCACGGCGGCAGCAATTTCCTTCGCGTCAGGAAGCGCAGTGCGGGTGAGGTCGGCGGTGAACATGATCATCTCCATAAAGGCTGTATTGAGCTGTGACCGAGTGCACGTTCGCCAGCTACGAGGCCTTTATATTCGAAATCAAAGATAATCGCAATAAACGAAACGATCCTGTCATCAGAACCAGCCGCCCACAAAAAAGCCCTGACTCTTGCGAGCCAGGGCTTTTTTGTTTGCAATCAATGGTGCACCAGGCGGGATTCGAACCCACGACCCCTGCCTTCGGAGGGCAGTACTCTATCCAGCTGAGCTACTGGTGCAGCGCGGGCGCCATCATACCCATCTCGATACCCGTCGTCCATGGCGACGAACTGCACATCATTTCAGGATGTATGTGGTCAAACCCCACACAGTGAGTGGAAAAACCCACACCTGCCGCTACAATTGTTCTTTTTTTCGAACGGCCTATTGTCCTTTGGCCCCATAGATCCTAGGATTCGTTTGAGATTTCAAACGCTATTGTCTGGTCGCTGACGCCCTGCACCCACCTGTGCAAACCGTCGCTTCAGCCTGGGCACCTTTTCATATTTATCCTCGCGCCCGCCAACGGGTGCCGTTAAGGAAGCCGACATGCAGCTCAAAGATTCGTCCTTGTTCCGCCAGCAAGCCTATGTCGATGGTGCCTGGCTCGATGCGGACAGCGGTCAGACCATCAAGGTCAACAACCCAGCCACCAATGAAATCATCGGCACCGTGCCAAAAATGGGCGCCGCCGAGACTCGCCGTGCCATCGAGGCTGCCGACAAGGCGCTGCCGGCCTGGCGTGCTCTTACCGCTAAAGAGCGCTCGGGCAAGCTGCGTCGCTGGTACGAACTGATGCTCGAGAACCAGGACGACCTCGGCCGCCTGATGACACTGGAGCAGGGCAAGCCGCTGGCTGAGGCCAAGGGCGAGATCGCCTATGCCGCGTCGTTTATCGAGTGGTTTGCCGAGGAGGCCAAGCGCGTCTATGGCGACACCATTCCGGGCCACCAGCCGGACAAGCGCCTGATCGTGATCAAGCAGCCGATTGGCGTGACCGCGGCCATCACACCGTGGAACTTCCCGGCGGCGATGATCACCCGTAAAGCCGGCCCGGCGCTGGCCGCCGGTTGCACCATGGTGCTCAAGCCCGCGTCGCAAACGCCGTTCTCGGCGTTGGCTCTGGCTGAGCTGGCTGAGCGTGCCGGCATCCCTAAAGGTGTGTTCAGCGTAGTCACCGGCAGCGCCGGCGACATCGGCAGCGAGCTGACCAGCAACCCGATCGTGCGCAAACTGAGCTTCACCGGCTCGACCGAAATCGGTCGTCAGTTGATGGCCGAGTGCGCCAAGGACATCAAGAAAGTCTCGCTGGAGCTGGGTGGCAACGCGCCCTTCATCGTGTTCGACGACGCGGACCTGGATAAGGCCGTCGAAGGCGCGATTATCTCCAAGTACCGCAACAACGGCCAGACCTGCGTGTGCGCCAACCGCCTGTACGTGCAGGACGGCGTGTACGAAGCGTTCGCCGAGAAGCTCAAGGTTGCGGTGTCCAAGCTCAAGATCGGTAACGGCCTGGAAGACGGCATCACCACCGGCCCGCTGATCGACGACAAAGCCGTCGCCAAGGTCAAGGAACACATCGCCGACGCCCTGAGCAAAGGCGCCAAGGTGCTGACCGGTGGCAACGCGCTGGAAGGCAGTTTCTTCGAGCCGACCGTGCTGGTCAACGTCTCCAAGGACGCCGCCGTGGCCAAGGAAGAGACCTTCGGCCCACTGGCGCCGCTGTTCCGCTTTACCGATGAAGCCGAAGTCATCGCCATGGCCAACGATACCGAGTTCGGCCTGGCGTCGTACTTCTATGCCCGCGACCTGAGCCGCGTGTTCCGTGTGGCTGAAGCGCTGGAATACGGCATGGTTGGCATCAACACCGGCTTGATCTCCAACGAGGTCGCGCCGTTTGGTGGGATCAAGGCGTCGGGCCTGGGCCGTGAAGGCTCCAAGTACGGCATCGAGGACTATCTGGAAATCAAATACCTCTGCATTTCGGTCTGACCGGCAGCGGTAGTACCCACCCTTGGGGCGCGAGAGCGACGCTCCAAGGGCGTTTGGCCCGCACTATCATTTTCCAGTCGGGAGGCCGTGGCAGTCGATCATCGTATGCTGCCACCGTTGACCCTGGCTGTTTTCTCCTTGAACCACGCCGACCGATGAGCGGCGAATGAGGACATCATGAGCAAGACCAACGAATCCCTGATGCAGCGCCGCGTCGCTGCCGTACCCCGCGGCGTGGGCCAGATTCACCCGATCTTCGCCGAGTCGGCGCAGAACGCTACCGTGACTGACGTCGAAGGCCGCGAGTTCATCGACTTCGCCGGCGGTATTGCGGTGCTCAACACCGGCCACGTGCATCCAAAAGTGATCGCCGCCGTTGAGGCGCAACTGCACAAGCTCACCCACACCTGCTTTCAGGTGCTGGCGTACGAGCCGTACGTTGAAGTGTGCGAAAAAATCAACGCCAAGGTGCCGGGCGACTTCGCCAAGAAGACCCTGCTGGTGACCACCGGTTCGGAAGCGGTCGAGAACGCCGTCAAGATCGCCCGTGCCGCTACCGGCCGTGCTGGCGTGATCGCCTTCACCGGCGCTTACCACGGCCGCACCATGATGACCTTGGGCCTGACCGGTAAAGTCGTGCCGTACTCGGCCGGCATGGGCCTGATGCCCGGCGGTGTGTTCCGCGCCCTGTACCCGTGCGAGCTGCATGGCGTCAGCGTCGACGACTCCATCGCCAGCATCGAGCGCATCTTCAAAAACGATGCCGAGCCCAAGGACATCGCCGCGATCATCATCGAGCCGGTTCAGGGCGAGGGTGGTTTCTATGTGGCGCCGAAGGCGTTCATGACCCGCTTGCGCGCGCTGTGCGACCAGCACGGCATTCTGCTGATCGCCGACGAAGTACAGACCGGCGCTGGCCGTACGGGCACCTTCTTCGCCATGGAGCAAATGGGCGTGGTTGCTGACCTGACCACTTTCGCCAAGTCGATCGCGGGCGGCTTCCCGCTGGCCGGCGTGTGTGGCAAGGCCGAGTACATGGATGCCATCGCTCCAGGTGGCCTGGGCGGCACCTACGCTGGTAGCCCGATCGCCTGTGCGGCGGCGTTGGCGGTGATGGAGGTGTTCGAAGAAGAGCACCTGCTGGATCGCAGCAAGTCGGTGGGCGAGCTGATCGTCACCGAGCTCAAGGCGATTCAGGCCAAGTACCCGGTCATCGGCGATGTCCGTGCTCTGGGCGCGATGATCGCCATCGAGCTGTTCGAAGGCGGTGACAGCCACAAGCCGAACGCTGCAGCGGTGGCGCAGGTGGTCTCCAAGGCTCGCGACAAGGGCCTGATCCTGCTGTCCTGCGGCACTTACGGCAACGTGTTGCGCATTCTGGTGCCGCTGACCGCACCGGACGAGCAACTGAAGCAAGGCCTGGCCATCATCGAAGAGTGCTTCGCCGAACTGGCGTGAGTTCTCATCGTTGAATGAAAAAACCCGCTTCGGCGGGTTTTTTTTTGCACAAACGGCAATACCGGCCGTTAATAAGTAGATCAATAGCCTTTTGATTGCAGGGAGCGACTGAAGATGAGCGAAGAGTCGGTGACGGCGCCGCGAATACTGATTGCGGAGACCGACCCTTGGACCCGTGACCTCTTGACCCAGATTATCCTGACCGTGCGCTGCGACGCTGTGGTGGACATCTGCGAGAACGGTTTGCAGGCGGTGGCCAGGCTGGCGCAGCATCCCGATCTGGTGCTGGCCTCGCGCGAGCTTTCGGGCGTGGATGGGCTGGACCTGTTGCGCCACGCGCGGCGGACCCGGTCGGATCGCATCCTGCCGTTCATCCTGATCAGCAGCCGCAGCGACGCCGCCAGCGTGCGCGAGGCCTTGCCACTGGCGCCTACGGCGTATCTGACCAAACCCCTGAATGTCGAGTCACTGCGCCAACGCCTCGAAACCTTGCTGCTCAGCGGCGGCGCCCCGGTATTTTGTGAAGTGCCGGCGATCATGCCGGGGATGGTCCTCAATCGGTTTCTGGACAGCCGCCGCGAGCAGTCCGACGGTGCGCCGTTGTTGGCGGACGTGCAGGTGGCGGTCAAGCGCAGCCTGCAGGCTGATGGCTTGAACCTCAAGTTGCTGGAAGAAGAGGTGCGCGCCGATCCGCAGATCACTGCCGTGCTAATCGCTGCCGCCAACAGTGCCGCGCAGCACCGCGAAGGCCCGGCGCAAACCCTGTTGCAGGCCATGAACCGACTGGGCGCGACCCAGAGCATGAACCTGATCCTGGGCCTGACGCTCAAGCGGGCCGCACGGCTCACCGACCCGCGCCTGGCCGAGCCTGCCGAGCACTATTGGGACTTGTCGTTGCACACCGCTGAATACGGGCGCACGTTGGCGCGTTTGATGGGCCTCGACCAGGAACGTTGTTACTGCGCGGGGCTGCTGCACTGCCTAGGCGACCTGGCGCTGCTGCGCTGTCTGCAGGAATGGACCCTGGCCGGCGGTAGCCTTTCGGAAGAAGACATCCCCAACTCCCTGAAGCAATACGGTGCGGGTTTTGGCTCGGCGCTGCGCACGCGCTGGCGGCTGCCGCTGGAACTGCGCGAGCTGATCGCGGCGATCTACCAGTTGGGCGGCGGGGTGTATTCGCGTGATGCCTTGGCGATGAATCTGGCGGCGCAGATGGCTCGGCTCAAGCCGGGCGAGGATCTGGACGCGGTGATTAAAGGCAAGACCGCGCGGTTACTGAAGATCAGCCCGGTGGAGTTGCAGCGGATGCGACGTAGCTGAGCGCGTAGTGGCCTGATGGGCTGTGCGTCCCCAATGCTGTTCACTTTGCTTGCACAGGTAAACGACTGTGGGAGCAAGGCTTGCCCGCGAAGAGGCCGGGCACTGCCAGCCCGTCTCGATAAAGACTACGCCAGCACGATCTGATTCTTGCCCTGACGTTTGGCTTGGTACATTGCCGTATCCGCGCGAGAAAACAACGCGTCGAGCATCTCGTCTTCCGGGCTCAGATTGGTCAGGCCCTGGCTCACCGTCACGCCGTATTGCTTGCCGTTGTGGTTGAAGCTCAGACGCTGAATTTCGCGCTGCAGGCGTTCGGCAATCTGCTTGGCCATCTCTGGCGCACAGCCTGGGAATACCGCCGCGAACTCTTCGCCACCGATGCGCCCGAATAGATCGCCGCGGCGCAACGCGCCTTTGCCGCTCTCAGCGATACGCTGCAGCACCTGATCGCCCGCAGGGTGGCCGTAGGAGTCGTTGATGATCTTGAAGTCATCGATGTCCAGCAGCAGAAAGCCCATGGGCGTGCCGTCCAGCCTGGCCTGCTCGAACTCGCGATGGGCACACTCGAAGAAGTGCCGGCGGTTGCTGCTCTGGGTCAGCACGTCGGTGGTGGCCAGGCGTTGCAGCTCGCCTTCGAGGTGCTTCTTTTCGGTGATGTCCTCGGCGATTCCGACAACGATGACCTTGCTTGCATCCACTTGCTGATTGACGAAGCACTTGTCGCTGATCCAGCGCACTTGCCCGTCGGCGCGGATGATGCGGTATTCGCGGTCGACGACCGAGCCTTTCTCCAGCACCTCGGCCAGGGTACGTTCGGCGTAATCCAGGTCGTCAGGGTAGATGCTGTCGCGCCACTCGTTGTAGTCCGCCAGCAATAGTCCGGCCGAGCGCCCGAAAATGCGCTCGTAGGCCGGGCTGACATAGATCATCTGCTGGGTTTCCCAGTCGAACGCCCAGAGCACCGCATTGACGCTCACCAAGAGCGAGCTGAACAATTGCTCGCGCTCGCTCAGGCGTGCCACTTCCCCCTGAGCATGCATCAACGCCATCAATGTCTCAGCGGCTTCGGGCATCTGCTTGAACGGAATCGAATGCGGTTTTTTTATACCCATCATGGGTGCATCTCAAAAGGCGTGGGGTCTATGGCGAAATGCGCAAGCGATAGGCAGCCACGGCACTGCCCGCTGACACGGCGAGTATGTCCTGAGAGTAAAAAATTGTTACGAAGTTCCGACAGACGCCCCCTATTTACGGGGGCGTACCGATGGACGGCTCACGCCAGGGCAGGGCGCAGCGAGTAGGTTTTAAGCTGGGCGGCGAACTCGTGCAGCGATTGGATACCGCTGGTTTCAGCGTCCTGTACCCACTCCTTGATGGCGGCCAGCATGTCATGGCCGTTCGCGCTGGTTCGCGCCCAGATCAGCTGCAGTGCCAGGCGCTTCTCATAGATCACCTTGAGCGCGTGGCTGTGCTCCAGCATGCCCTGTATGCGCTGCTGGTGCCGATCATCGAGCAGGCTGGTTTCGCGCGACAGCAGGCGCTTGGCCCGGCGGAATTGGTGGCGCACCGACTGGTCGACGCGATCGAGTTCCTGTTGCACCAGCGGCGCGATCACCAGCTTGCGGTACTGCGCCATGATCTGGAATCGGTTGTTGAGGATGGCCATGGCGGTGTCCATGTCCAGGTGGCCCTTGCCTTCGACGCGGTGGGCGATCGGTGCCACGCGCTGCACCTTGGCCAGGCGCAGGGCGCTGAAGATGCGGATCCACATCCAGCCCATGTCGAATTCCCACTTGCGCACCGACAGCTTGGCCGAGTTCGGGTAGGTATGGTGGTTGTTGTGCAGCTCCTCGCCGCCCACGATGATGCCCCAGGGCACCAGATTGGTGGCGGCGTCACGGCACTCGAAGTTGCGATAGCCCATTGCGTGGCCCAGGCCGTTGATGACGCCGGCAGCCCAGAAGGGGATCCACATCATCTGCACGGCCCAGACGGTCAGGCCGAGCGCGCCGAACAAGGCGATATCGATGACCGCCATGATGGCGATGCCGCCCAGCTTGTAGCGGCTGTACAGGTTGCGTTCGATCCAGTCCTCGGGGCAGTTCTTGCCGTAGATACGCAGTGTTTCCGGGTTCTGCGCCTCGGCGCGATACAGCTCGGCGCCGGTGCGCAGAACCGTGCCCAGGCCCTTGATGACGGGGCTGTGCGGATCGTCGACGGTCTCGCACTTGGCGTGGTGCTTGCGGTGGATGGCAGTCCACTCGCGGGTATTCTGGCCCGTGGTCAACCACAGCCAGAAACGAAAGAAGTGCTTGAGCCCGGCATTGAGCTCCAACGAGCGGTGCGCCGAATAGCGATGCAGGTAGATCGTGACGCTGAGGATGGTCACGTGAGTCAGCAACAGGGTGATGGCCACCAGTTGCCAAGGCGATAAATCGAGAAAACCGTTGTACCACATAGGCAAGAAAGCCCTCGGTAGAAAGTGAAACCGTGACCGGCATTATCAACATGCGCCGGGATAAAACCAGTCGCGATTTTAAAGAATGGTGGCAGAATGTACGCTGCTTATAATCGCCGTTTCAGTGTAAGGGTTTTGCAACACAATGGCCGTACCCTCCCGAAATGCGCTGCGTGTAGCGCTGTCTTACCTTGCACTGTCGGTGCTCTGGTATGTGCTCACTGATCAAATATTGAGCAGATTTTTCGATGATTCCGTCCAAATTGCCCATGGGCAAATGATTAGCGGATATTTCTGGATCGTGCTCAGCGCCTTGGTGCTGCTGTTTGCGCGTTCCAGGCTGCTGCGTGACCTGGCTGCCGAGGGCTCCCAGCGTCGTGCCGAGCAAGACCGCCTGCGCATGGCCGCTGCGGTGTTCGACAGCACCCTTGAAGGCGTGCTGGTGACCAACGCTCAAGGCCAGATCGTGCACGTCAACCGAGCGTTCATGGACATCACCGGTTACTGCGCTGAAGAGGTTATCGGCTGCAATCCGAGCAAGTTCAAGTCCGGTCGTCATGATCCTGCCTTCTACCATCAACTGTTCGCCGATCTCGATGCCAAGGGCGAATGGCATGGCGAGATCTGGAATCGGCGCAAAAGCGGCGAAGTGTACCCGCAATGGCAGACCATCCGCGTCATCCGCACCCCGCGCGGCGCCATTACCCATTATGTCGCAGTGTTTTCCGATGTCAGCGCCAGCAAGCGCTCGGCGCAAGAGCTGACCCGCCTGGCGCATCACGACCCACTCACCGAGTTGCCCAATCGCCTGTTGTTCAGCGACCGCGTCGAGCAATCGTTGAGCGCGGCGCGGGCGCACAAGCGTGTTTGCGCGCTGTTGTTCATCGATCTCGATCATTTCCAGAGCGTCAACGATGGCCTCGGCCATGCGGCGGGTGATCGCCTGCTCAAGGCCGTCGCCCAGCGCCTGGAGGCGTTGATGGGTGAGAGCATGACCTTGGCGCGGCTGGGCGGCGACGAGTTTGCCGTGCTGATCGAGAGCTGTGTGCAGGTCGCCCAGGCCGCCGAAGTGGCGCAGCGCCTGGCAAACGCGCTCAAGGAGCCGTTCACGCTCGACCAGCAAACGCTGTTCGTGGGCGCCAGTGTGGGTATCAGCCTGTTCCCCGATGATGCCAGCAGCGCCGAGCAACTGCTGCGCAACGCCGATTCAGCACTGTTCAAGGCCAAGAACAGCGGCCGCGGCGGCTACGCCCTATATACCGAAGCGCTCACGGCCCACGCCCGCCAGCGTCTGGAGGTGGGCGCCGAACTGCGCCGGGCCTTGCAGCAGGAAGAACTGCGCGTCTATTACCAGCCGGTGCACGACCTCGGCAGCGGGGCCATGGTCGGCGTCGAGGCGCTGGTGCGCTGGATGCACCCGCAGCGCGGCCTGGTGCCGCCGATCGAGTTCATTCCGGTGGCCGAAGACAGCGGCTTGATCGTCGATATCGATCGTTGGGTCACGCGCCAGGCCTGCGAGCAGATGGTCGCCTGGCAGGCCCAAGGGCGAGCGCTGGCATTCGTTGCGGTCAATCTGTCGAGCCGGCTGTTCGGACACGCTGACCTGAATGCCGGGTTTGCCCAGGTCCTCGACAGCACCGGGCTGGACCCGGCGCTGCTGGAAGTGGAAGTGACGGAGAGCGCGGTCATGGACGACCCGGACCGTGCACTGGAGCAGTTGCACAGCTTGCGCGCGCTGGGCCTGCGCCTGGCGATCGATGATTTCGGCACCGGTTATTCGTCGTTGCTGCGCCTCAAGCGCCTGCCCGTGCACAAGCTGAAGATCGACCAGGGCTTCGTGGCCGGTCTTCCAGATGACGAAGACGATATCGCCATCGTCCGCGCCATCATCGCTCTGGCCCACAGCATGGGCTTACAGGTGCATGCCGAGGGCATCGAGCAGCCCGAGCAGGGCGAGTTCCTGCGCCGCCATGGCTGCGAACTTGGCCAGGGCTATGGCTTCGGTCGTCCTGTGCCTCCCGAGCAGCTTCAGTGGGCGCAGGCCTTGTAGCGACAGTAGCTGGCGGGCAGATTGAACAATGTTTATTTGGTTATATAAGCATTCTTAAATAGTCTTTTTAAGAATATCCCGCCTCTTTTATAGTTCGCTCAAGCCCTGCCTCAGCAGAGCACCCCTTGCCATAGGAGCATGATCATGAGCGCACCTCTGCGTAGTGTCGACGGACAGGACGAAGCCACCATCCTGCGTGAAATTCAAAGCGCGTTGCGCGATCTGCGCTTCGGTGCCGTGGAAATCACCGTGCACAACGCTCAGGTCGTGCAAATCGAGCGCAAGGAAAAATTCCGGCTTCAGCATCAGGGCAACAAGCCCAGCTGAGCCAATCGACTACCGTTTCACCCAAAGCGCCCATCAGAAGCGTGAACCACACTCCAGGAGCATCATTCATGTCGATTCGCCGTTATGCGTTGGCCGCCATCGCCAGCGCCGTATTTGCCGGTTCCGCCGTCGCCAAAGACTACGAGCTGCTGAACGTGTCCTATGACCCGACCCGCGAGCTGTACCAGGACTACAACGCCGAATTCACAAGCTTCTGGACCAAGGATCATCCTGGCGACACCGTCAAGATCCAGCAATCCCACGGTGGTTCGGGCAAGCAAGGGCGTTCGGTGATCGATGGTTTGCGCGCTGACGTGGTGACTTTGGCCCTGGCCGGTGACATCGACGAAATCGCCAAGCTCGGCAAGACCCTGCCCGAAAACTGGCAGACCCGCCTGCCGGATGCCAGCACCCCGTACACATCGACCATCGTGTTCCTGGTGCGCAAGGGCAACCCCAAAGGCATCAAGGACTGGGGCGATCTGACCAAGGACGGCGTTTCGGTCATCACGCCTAATCCAAAAACCTCGGGTGGCGCGCGCTGGAACTTCCTGGCGGCCTACGCCTACGGCCTGAAAGCCAACGGCGGTGACGAAACCAAGGCCAAGGAATACCTCAAGACCCTGTTCAAGCACGTCCCGGTGCTGGACACCGGTGCGCGTGGCTCGACCATCACTTTCGTCAACAACGGTCAGGGCGACGTCTTGCTGGCCTGGGAAAACGAAGCGCACCTGGCGCTGAAAGAAGACGGCGGCGACGCCAAGTTCGACATCGTCACCCCGTCGCTGTCGATCCTGGCCGAACCACCGGTCGCCGTGGTCGACAAGAACGCCGAGAAGAAGGGCAACGAAGAGATCGCCAAGGCGTACCTCGAGCACCTGTACAGCCCGGCCGGCCAGGAGATCGCAGCGAAGAACTTCTACCGCCCGCGTGACGAGAAGGTCGCGGCCAAATACGCTGCGCAATTCCCGAAACTCAACCTGGTGACTATCGACAAGGACTTCGGCGGCTGGAAAACTGCACAGCCGAAATTCTTCAACGATGGCGGGATTTTCGACCAGATCTATCAGGCGCAGTAATCAGCGCTTAGGCGGCTGGCCCCTTCGCGGTCAGAGACTGCTCCCACAGGCGTGTGCGTATCCTGTGGGAGCGGGCTCTCCCCCGCGAAGGGGCCAACGCGTAGCTGCAATCTGCCAAACCAAGGACCACTATGTCGCGTCGTATCTCCCCCGTCATACCCGGCTTCGGGCTGACGCTGGGCTACACCATCGTGTACCTCAGTCTGATTGTGTTGATTCCTCTGGCGGCGATGTTCATCCATGCCGCCCAGCTGACCTGGGACCAGTTCTGGACCATCGTCACCGCACCACGGGTGCTGGCGGCGCTCAAGTTGAGCTTTGGCACGGCGCTGGCCGCCGCCATCATCAACGGCATCATCGGCACCTTGCTGGCCTGGGTGCTGGTGCGTTACACCTTCCCCGGTCGCAAGATCATCGACGCCATGATCGACCTGCCATTCGCCCTGCCCACGGCCGTGGCCGGCATCGCGCTCACCGCGCTGTATTCGCCCAACGGCCTGGTCGGCCGCTTCGCCACCGACCTGGGCTTCAAGATCGCCTACTCGCCGCTCGGCATCACCCTTGCGCTCACTTTCGTGACCCTGCCGTTCGTGGTCCGCACCGTGCAACCAGTGCTCGCCGACATCCCCCGTGAAGTCGAAGAAGCCGCCGCCTGCCTGGGCGCCAAGCCGCTGCAGGTATTTCGCCACATCCTCGTGCCGGCCTTGCTGCCCGCCTGGCTGACCGGCTTCGCGCTGGCGTTGGCCCGGGGCGTGGGCGAGTACGGATCGGTGATCTTCATCGCCGGCAACATGCCGATGAAGACCGAGATCCTGCCGCTGCTGATCATGGTCAAGCTCGATCAATACGACTACACCGGCGCCACCGCCATCGGCGTGATGATGCTGGTGGTTTCCTTCATCATGTTGCTGCTGATCAACCTGCTGCAGCGGCGTATCGAAACCCCTTGAAGGAGCGCTGAACATGTCTTCGTCCACTACTTCGGCGGCCAATGCCGCGCGGCGTGGCAGCGTACTTTCACGGCGCATCCTGATCACCCTGGGCTGGCTGGTGTTCGCGCTGTTCCTGTTGCTGCCGCTGTTTATCGTGGTGTCCCAGGGGCTGAGTTCCGGCCTGGGCGCCTTCTTCACCGCTATCTTCGAGCCGGACGCGCTGTCGGCGCTGAAGCTGACCGTGCTGGCGGTGGTCATTTCGGTGCCGCTCAACTTGCTGTTCGGCGTGTGCGCGGCCTGGTGCGTGAGCAAGTACAGCTTCCGCGGCAAGACCATCCTGGTCACCCTGATCGACCTGCCGTTCTCGGTCTCGCCGGTGATCGCCGGCCTGGTCTACGTGTTGATGTTCGGCGCTCAGGGGTTGCTTGGGCCGTGGTTGCAGGATCACGACATCCAGATCGTCTTCGCCCTGCCGGGGATCGTGCTGGCGACCATCTTCGTCACTGTGCCCTTCGTCGCCCGCGAGCTGATCCCGCTGATGCAGGAGCAGGGCACTCAGGAAGAAGAGGCCGCGCGCCTGCTCGGTGCCAACGGCCTGCAGATGTTCTGGTACGTGACGGTGCCCAATATCAAGTGGGGCCTGATCTACGGCGTGGTGCTCTGCACGGCGCGGGCGATGGGCGAGTTCGGCGCGGTGTCGGTGGTGTCCGGGCACATCCGCGGGGTGACCAACACCTTGCCGCTGCACGTCGAGATCCTCTACAACGAATACAACCACGTGGCTGCGTTTGCAGTGGCCAGCCTGCTGCTGATCCTGGCGCTCTTCATCCTGCTGCTCAAGCAGTGGAGCGAGTCCCGTATTAACCGCCTGCGCAATAGCGCCGCGGAGGAATAAATCATGTCGATCGAAGTGCGTAACGTCAGCAAACGATTCAATGCCTTTCAGGCCCTCGACCGCATCGATCTGGACATCCAGAGCGGCGAGTTGGTGGCGCTGCTGGGGCCGTCGGGATGTGGCAAGACCACCCTGCTGCGTATCATCGCCGGGCTGGAGACGCCGGATCAGGGCAATATCGTCTTCCATGGCGAAGACGTCTCGGGCCATGACGTGCGCGATCGCAACGTCGGCTTCGTGTTCCAGCACTACGCCTTGTTCCGCCATATGACAGTGTTCGACAACGTCGCCTTCGGCCTGCGCATGAAGCCCAAGGCCGAGCGCCCCAACGAGACCCGCATTGCCGAGAAGGTCCACGAGCTGCTGAACATGGTGCAGCTCGACTGGCTGGCCGATCGATATCCCGAGCAATTGTCCGGTGGCCAACGCCAGCGTATCGCCCTGGCCCGCGCGCTGGCGGTGGAGCCCAAGGTACTGCTGCTCGACGAGCCCTTCGGCGCACTGGATGCCAAGGTGCGCAAGGAGCTGCGCCGCTGGCTGGCGCGCCTGCACGAAGACATCAACCTGACCTCGGTGTTCGTGACCCACGACCAGGAAGAAGCCATGGAAGTGGCGGACCGCATCGTGGTGATGAACAAGGGCAAGATCGAGCAGATCGGCTCGCCGGGGCAGGTCTACGAGAACCCGGCCAGCGATTTTGTCTATCACTTCCTCGGCGACTCCAACCGTCTGCATCTGGGCGGTGAAGAGCACGTGCTGTTCCGCCCCCACGAGGTGTCGCTGTCGCGCAGCGAGCTGGAAGACCACCACGCCGCCGAAGTACGCGATATCCGCCCACTGGGTGCGACGACGCGAGTGACGTTGAAGGTGGAAGGCCAGCCGGACTTGATCGAGGCTGAGGTGGTCAAGGATCACGACAGCCTGGTGGGCTTGGCGCGCGGCGAGACGTTGTTCTTCAAGCCGAAGGTGTGGCAGAAGGTTTCGGGTATCTAGGCAGGTTTGGTGGCGCCTGTGATGGCCACCTCGCCGCCGGAGCTGCGAGCCTGCTCCCACGGGTCTACAAGAAGCCTGTGGGGGCGGGCTATGCCCGCATGCCGTTATAACGGCTGATAAACTTTTTTATGTGATTTTTGGTTATTAATAAATAGCCTCTTATTCCTTAGAGAATATAAAACTCGCCCCTATACTAAGCCTCTGACAACGTATTTTTTTGGCAGGAGGCTCCCTCTCATGCGCAACGACTCCATCCGCTACCTGATCGTGCCGGGCTGGCAAGGCTCTGCCGATGATCATTGGCAGAGCCATTGGCAGCGCAGCCTGCCGAACAGCAGCCGTGTCGAGCAGGCCGACTGGATGACGCCGTCGTGCGCGGATTGGGTCGCGGCGCTCGAGCAGTCGATCATCGCCGCCGCCGGCCCGGTCATCCTCATCGCTCACAGCCTGGGCTGCATGGCCGTGGTGCACTGGGCTGCGCAGGCGCCTCGCGCACTGTTGCAGCAAGTCCAGGGTGTGCTGCTGGTGGCGCCGGCCGATGTCGAGCGTCCCAACTGCCCGCCAGCGCTGCAAAATTTCGCACCTATCCCACGGCACTTGCTGCCGTTCCCGAGCCAGGTGGTGAGCTCCGACAACGATGCGGCCATCAGCGCTACGCGGGCGATGGAACTTGCCCGTGACTGGGGTGCCGAAATCGGCATCCTCACCGGTGCCGGCCACATCAATGTCAAGTCCGGACATCAGCGCTGGGAGCAGGGGTTCGCCTACCTGTATCGCCTGCAAAGCCGTCTGGAGCAAGGGTCGCTGCGCCGCGCCTGACGCCACAAGGTTTTTCCAAAATTCGTTCTTATAACGCTGCCACCCCCATTGGGTGACGGCGGGAGTTTCCCATGAGTGTGCAAGACCTTTTCGCCCAGCCATTGCTGACCTTCCCCGATGCCGAAAAGAGCCCGTTGAGCATTCGTGCCAAGGCGCTGGTGTTTGTCGATCCACGCTCGCGGCAGCTGCGCGAGCAGCTCGAGACCCTGGCGCCGAAGTCGGTGCCGGTGCTCATCCACGGTGAAACAGGCACGGGCAAGGAACTGCTGGCCCGGCACATTCACCGTGGCAGCGATCGTGCCGGTCTGTTCGTGTCGGTCAATTGCGGGGCGATCAGCCCGACCTACGCCGATGCCGAATTGTTCGGGTATGCCGCCGGCGCCCACAGCGGCTCGGTCAGCAGCCGTGCCGGGTGGTTTGGTTCGGCCAACGGCGGCACCCTGTATCTGGACGAGATCGGTGATTTGCCGCTGGCCATCCAGACCAAACTGCTGGCCGCGCTGGAGAACCACGAAGTGACGCGGGTCGGTGCCCATCAGCCTAGCCCCGTGGACGTGCGCCTGGTGGCGGCCACCAGCATCGACCTGTCCAAGGCTGTGGCGGCGGGTAAATTCCACGAGCGCCTGCTTCGTTATCTGCACGAAGGTGTACTGGAGCTGCCGCCCTTGCGTGATCGCCCGGGCGACATCCCTTCGCTGGCCGAATATTTCCTCGGTATCTACAGCCAGCGCCTGGGCCTGGCGGTGCCGTTGATCAGCGATGCTGCGCAGCAATTGCTCGACCAGCACCCGTGGCCGGGGAACACTCGCGAGCTGGAGAACGTCATACATTTTGCCCTGCTGGTGAGCAGTGCCGACGTGATCCTGCCCGAGCACCTCAATCTGCCGATCGGGCTTGCTACAAAATAGATATAAGTACCTGATTAAAAGGTATTTCTGCATCGCTACCAGAGTCGGTATCGTCGCGCGCAAGCCAGCTCGCTGGCGCCCTTATAAAATCGAGATCATCCATGAAAAAGACTTTGTTGTTGACCGCTTTCGCCGCCGCTCTGTCCCTGGCAGGCTTCGCCCATGCCGGCGAAAAACTGGTGGTCGCGGCCACGCCGATCCCGCACGCCGAGATCCTCGAGCTGATCAAGCCGACCCTGGCCAAAGAAGGCGTGGACCTGGAAATCAAAGTCTTCACCGACTATGTGCAGCCGAACGTGCAGGTCGCCGAGAAGCATCTGGACGCCAACTACTTCCAGACCAAACCGTACCTGGACAACTTCAACAAAGGCAAAGGCACCAACCTGATCACCGTTGTCGGCGTGCACGTCGAACCCTTTGGCGGTTACTCGAAGAAGGTCACCAAACTGGCTGATCTGAAAGACGGCGCCACCGTGGCCATCCCTAACGAGGGCAGCAACAGCGGCCGCGCCTTGCTGCTGCTGCAAAAATCCGGCTTGATCACCCTGAAGGATCCGACCAACGCCCTGGCCACGCCGAAAGACATCGTCAAGAACGACAAGCACCTGAAGTTCAAGGAGCTTGAGTCGGCCATGCTGCCGCGCGTACTGGACCAGGTCGATCTGGACATGATCAACACCAACTACGCGCTGGAAGCGGGCCTGAACCCGGCCAAGGATGCGCTGGTGATCGAAGGCGCCGATTCGCCGTACGTGAACTTCCTGGTGGCACGTCCTGACAACCAGAACAGTGACGCCATCCAGAAGCTGGCCAAGGCGCTGACCAGCCCTGAGGTCAAAGCCTTCATCGCGGAAAAATACAAAGGCGCCGTACTGCCTGCGTTCTAAGCCTTTAGCCTGAACCCATATAGCGAGGGGGCTTGCCCCCGAAAGATCTTCGCCCTCCTCGGATTTTTGCAGGGAGGCGAGATTTTTCGGGGCAAGCCCCCTCGCTGCATCTGTATGGCGGATCCGCCAAAATTGGGTTCGTGCGTGTCATGCGTGCATAGCAAATGCTATAAGGAACCCTTTCAGCCCGCTCGCAGTCGCATAGTCACTGCGCGTCCCCCTCTCGATCATTTCAGCGCACGCAAAGGAGCCTGCATGGCTGTCTCTTTCTCACGGTGGCGGCTCGGCCTGTGCCTGGTCAGCCTCCTGGCCCTGTCTGCTTGCGACGATGCCCCGCCAGCGGCGCCCGAGCTGGTCCGCGTGCGGGTACAGCCGGTACAACCCGCCGATTTTGCCAGCACCGCCAACATGACCGGTGATATTCAGGCCCGCGTGCAGACTGAGCTGTCGTTCCGCGTGGGCGGCAAGATCGTCCAGCGCAAGGTCGATGTCGGCGATCGAGTCACCGCCAAGCAGGTGCTGGCGCAGCTCGACCCCAAGGACCTGCAGGTCAATGTCGATTCCGCCAAGGCCGAGGTCGGCGCCGAGCAGGCACGGGTCACGCAGGCCCAGGCCGCCTTCGAGCGTCAGGCCAAGTTGCTGCCCAAGGGCTACACCAGCCGCAGTGAATACGATTCCGCCCAGGCGTCGCTGCGCAGCAGCCAGAGCGCCCTGGCCGCTGCCAACGCGCAGCTGGCCAACGCCCGCGAGCAGCTGGGTTATACGGCGCTGGTGGCCGATGCGCCGGGCGTCATCACGGCACGCAAAGCCGAGGTCGGGCAGGTGGTGCAGGCTACCGCGCCGATCTTCAGCCTGGCCCGTGATGGCGAGCGCGATGCGGTCTTCAACGTTTACGAATCGCTGTTCGTGCAGCCACCCACCGATCAGCCCGTCACGGTCAGCTTGCTCGACAATCCGGCGATCAAAGCCACCGGCCGCATTCGTGAAATCACCCCAGCGGTCTCGGCCGACACCGGCACGCTGCAGGTCAAGGTGGCACTGTCGCAGGTGCCCGCGCAAATGCCACTGGGCGCGGTGGTCAGCGGCGCGCTGGTAGGCCAGGGCAAATCCAGCGTCTCGCTGCCGTGGGCGGCGTTGACCAAGGACGCCAAGGACCCTGCCGTGTGGCTGGTCGACAACGACAGCAAGGTCGCCCTGCAGCGGGTCACGGTGGGCCGTTACCTCACCGGCCAGGTGATCATCAGCGATGGCCTGGATCAAGGCCAGCGAGTGGTAGTCGCCGGGGGCCAGTTGCTGCACCCCGGCATGCAGGTTGAAGTGGCTGATGAGGTCAAGCAATGAAGCGGGCTCTACTGACCGGTTGTCTGTTGCTGTGCGCCTGCTCCAAGGAACAACCGCCACCCGAACCCGTGCGTCCGGTGCTGTCGATGCTGGTCAGCGCGCAGGATCAGGCTCAGCTGGGGCGCTTCGCTGGCACTATCGAGGCGCGCTATCAAAGTACCTTGGGCTTTCGCGTGGCCGGGCGCATCGCCCGCCGCGAAGTCGATGTCGGCGCTCAGGTGCAGGCCGATCAACTGCTGGCCGTGCTTGACCCCACCGACCAACAGAATCGCCTGCGCTCCAACCAAGGCGACCTGGCTCGGGTCGAGGCGCAATACATCAATGCCCAGGCCAATGCCCGTCGTCAGCAAGAGCTGTTCGACCGTGGCGTCGGCGCACAGGCCGGGCTGGACATCGCCCTGACCGACCTGAAAACCGCCAAGGCCTCCCGCGATCAAGCCCAGGCCGCCGTTAGCCAAGGCCGCGATCAGCTCAACTACAGCGAATTGCGCGCCGATCATGCGGCCATCGTCACCCAATGGCAGGCCGAGGCCGGGCAGACTGTCGCCGCGGGCCAGCAGATCGTCACCCTGGCGCGGCCGGACATCAAGGAAGCGGTCATCGACCTGCCTTCCGAGCTAGCCTCGCGCTTGCCGCTCGGCGTGCAGATGCAGGTCTCGGCGCAACTCGATCCCAGCCAGCAGACCACCGGCGTGGTGCGAGAAATCGAACCCCAGGCCGACAGCAGCACTCGCACCCGCCGTGCGCGGCTGACGCTGGCCGACACGCCCGCAGGCTTTCGCCTCGGCACGGCCATCAGTGTGACCCTCAGCTCGGCGATCGCGCCGCAGATCGAACTGCCGCTCAGCACCCTGCTCGAAACCGACGGCAAGACCCAGGTGTGGGTAATCGATCCGCAGGCCAGTACCGTGTCAGTGCGTGACGTTCAGGTGCTCTCGCGCAGTGCCGGCCTGGCGTTGATCGGCAACGGCGTCAAGCCCGGCGAGCGCGTGGTGACCGCCGGCGTCCACAGCCTCAAACCGGGCCAGAAAATAAAAATAGATGAGGAAGGCCCGCAATGAAAGGGAGCTTCAACCTGTCCGACTGGGCCATCAAGCACCAGTCGTTCGTGTGGTATCTGATGTTCGTCGGCCTGCTGATGGGGGTCTTCTCGTACCTCAATCTGGGCCGCGAGGAAGACCCGTCCTTCACCATCAAGACCATGGTCATCCAGACCCGCTGGCCCGGTGCGACTCAGGAAGAAACCCTCAAGCAGGTCACCGACCGCATCGAGAAGAAACTCGAAGAGCTGGACTCCCTCGACTACACCAAAAGCTATACCCGCCCTGGTGAGTCGACGGTGTTCGTGTATCTGCGCGACACCACCAACGCCAAGGCGATTCCGCAGATCTGGTACGAAGTGCGCAAGAAGATCGACGATATTCGCGGCGACTTCCCCCAAGGCCTGCAAGGGCCGGCCTTCAACGATGAATTCGGTGACGTGTTCGGTTCCATCTACGCCTTCACCGCCGACGGCATGAGCATGCGCCAGCTGCGCGATTACGTGGAGCAAGTGCGCAGCGACATCCGCTCGGTGCCCAACCTGGGCAAGGTGCAGATGATCGGCGCCCAGGACGAGGTGATCTACCTCAACTTCTCGACCCGCAAGCTGGCTGCGCTGGGCCTGGATCAGAACCAGGTCGTGCAGGCTCTGCAGGCGCAGAATGCGGTGACGCCGGCAGGGGTGATCGAGGCTGGACCGGAGCGCATCAGCGTGCGCACCTCGGGGCAGTTCAAGTCGGAAAAGGACCTGGAGAACGTCAACCTGCGGGTCAACGATCGCTTCTATCGTCTTGCCGATGTGGCCGAGATCGTGCGCGGCTACACCGATCCGCCCAAGCCGCTGTTCCGCTACAACGGCCAGCCAGCGATCGGCCTGGCCATCGCCATGCGCAAAGGTGGCAATATCCAGTCGTTCGGCAAGTCGCTGCACGAACGCATGACCGCGTCCACCGCCGACTTGCCGGTGGGCGTGGGCGTGCATGTGGTGTCCGATCAGGCCGAGGTGGTGGAGAAAGCCGTCGGCGGCTTTACCAGTGCGCTGTTCGAAGCGGTGGTCATCGTGCTGATCGTGAGTTTCATCAGCCTGGGCATGCGCGCCGGATTGGTGGTGGCCTGCTCGATCCCGCTGGTGCTGGCGATGGTGTTCGTGTTCATGGAATACAGCGGCATCACCATGCAGCGGATTTCCCTCGGAGCGCTGATCATTGCCCTCGGCCTGCTGGTGGACGACGCCATGATCACCGTGGAGATGATGGTCACTCGCCTCGAGAAGGGCGACACCCGTGAACAGGCGGCCACCTACGCCTATCACTCGACCGCCTTCCCGATGCTCACCGGCACGCTGGTGACGGTGGCGGGCTTCGTGCCCATCGGCCTCAACAACAGTTCCGCCGGGGAATACACCTTCACCCTGTTTGCGGTGATCGCCGTAGCGATGCTGGTGTCCTGGGCGGTGGCCGTGGTGTTTGCGCCGGTGATCGGCGTGCACATCCTCAGCAGCAAGAACGTCAAGCCCCATAGCGATGAGCCCGGGCGCATCGGCCGCGGTTTGAATCACGGCCTGCTGTTCGCCATGCGCCACCGCTGGCTGACGATCGGCTTCACCATCCTGTTGTTCGCCGTGGCGCTGTTTTGCATGCGCTTCGTGCAGAACCAGTTCTTCCCGTCGTCCGATCGGCCGGAAGTGCTGGTGGACCTCAATCTGCCGCAGAACGCCTCGATCAACGAGACCCGGCGCACCGTCGACCGGCTCGAAGCCACGCTCAAGGACGACCCGGACATCGCGCGCTGGAGCACCTACATCGGCCAGGGCGCGATTCGTTTCTATCTGCCGCTCGACCAGCAGCTTGAGAACCCCTATTACGCGCAGCTGATCATCGTCAGCAAGGGCCTGGAGGAGCGCGGCGCGTTGATGACCCGGTTGCGCGAGCGCCTGCGCAAGGATTTCGTCGGCATCGGCAGCTATGTGCAAACGCTGGAGATGGGCCCGCCGGTGGGCCGGCCGATCCAGTATCGGGTCAGCGGCAAGGACCTCGATCAGGTGCGCAAGCATGCTATTGAGTTGGGGGCCTTGCTGGACACCAATCAGCATGTCGCGGACACCATCTACGACTGGAACGAGCCCGGCAAGGTACTGCGCATTGATATCGCTCAGGACAAGGCCCGGCAACTGGGGCTGTCGTCCGAGGACGTGGCCAAGCTGATGAACAGCATCGTCAGCGGTGCGGCAGTCACTCAGGTCAACGACGATATCTACTTGGTCAACGTGGTCGGCCGCGCCGAGGATGCCGAGCGCAACTCGCCGGAAACCCTGCAGAACCTGCAGATCGTCACCCCCCGTGGCGTGTCGATCCCGCTGCTGGCGTTCGCGACCGTGCGCTACGAACTGGAGCAGCCGTTGGTGTGGCGCCGTGATCGGCACCCGACCATCACCCTCAAGGCAGCCGTGCGCGATCAGATCCAGCCGACCGACCTGGTGAACCAGCTCAAGCCGCAGATCGACAAGTTCGCCGCCGGCCTGCCGCCAGGCTACAAGGTGGCCACGGGCGGTACGGTGGAGGAGAGCGGCAAGGCGCAGGGCCCGATCGCCAGCGTGGTGCCGTTGATGCTGTTTTTGATGGCGACTTTCCTGATGATCCAACTGCACAGTGTGCAGAAGATGTTCCTGGTGGCCAGCGTGGCACCGCTGGGGCTGATCGGCGTGGTGCTTGCGCTGGTGCCGACCGGCACGCCCATGGGCTTCGTGGCGATTCTGGGGATCCTGGCGCTGATCGGCATCATCATCCGCAACTCGGTGATCCTGGTAACGCAGATCGACGAGTATGAGCGTGACGGCTACCTGCCTTGGGACGCGGTGCTGGAGGCAACCCAACACCGGCGCCGGCCGATCCTGCTGACGGCCGCAGCGGCCAGCCTGGGCATGATCCCTATCGCCCGCGAAGTGTTCTGGGGGCCGATGGCCTACGCGATGATCGGCGGCATTATCATCGCCACGCTACTGACGTTGCTGTTCCTGCCGGCGCTGTATGTGGCTTGGTATCGGATCAAGGAGCCGACAGAAGGCGAGCGTAAAGAGCAGCATCCAGCTAACGCCTGATCGCCTGCTGCCCCCGCTAACGGGGGCTTGCGCCCGATCCGGTGTCGATGCCGAGGTTGCTGGCACGATTGTTCGGCGCCGGACGCGCAGGCCCCTCGCTACAGGTCATGGCGGGTAATCAGCGGCGCCACACACTCGCCAGCCATGGCTGCTGCTCGCGCGGCAGCCCGGCGGGTCGGTAGTAGTGCTCCAGCTCGCTGAAACCGGCCGCGGTCAGCAGCGCGGTCCAGCTGGCCAGATCGTGATATGCGCCGTAGCGCTGGCCTTTCCAGCCTTCCTGATTGTCGCCCCGGGGGTTGGAGCTGAACAACGCTCCGCCTGGCTTGAGGGTGGCATGCAGCTGACGCAGGACCCTCGGCAGCTCCTGAGCCGGCACGTGGAACAGCGAGGCATTGGCGAAGATGCCGTCGAAACGCGCTTCAGGCAGATCCAGCTGCAAAAAATCCTGATGCCAGACCTCGCAGCCGCTGTCGGCGCGGGCCATTTCGGCGAAGCGCTCGGTGCCGTCGAGGCCGACGGCAACCTGGCCCAGGCGGGTGAAGGTCTGCAGGTCACGGCCAGGGCCGCAGCCGAAATCGAGGATGTGCCACGGGGCGGGGCCCTGCAGGTGACGCAACAGCGCCTCGATGTTCTGGCTGACGTCGTGGTCGCGCGTGCCTTGGCGGAAGTCTTCGGCAACCGCCTCGTAGTTGCTCAGGGTCGTGGTGGTGATGTGTTCGAGGTCTTGCGAGTCGAGTTTCATGGCGCTGTCGATGGCTGGGTGAAGTGGGGTAGATCATAGGGCAACAGACGTATACCGGGTGATTTCCTGTCGTGACATCGGGGGGATGTTCTGATGGCTTTGCGCAAGCTGTACCGGCCTCTTCGCGGGCAAGCCTCGCTCCCACAAGGATGCGTTGGCAGGGCAGCTTTGTGCCCGCAGGCTTTTGTGGCGTAATGTGTCATCCCCGTCGTGAGCACAGGAGTAGTCAACGTGAGTGATTCCCCTCAAGGCCGTGCTGGCCATTGGCACCTGAACGACATCGTCGCGCAACTGCGCAGCGCCCGCGAGCAGTGGCGCGGCCAGAACGGCCGTAGCTGTGGCGCCCAGGGTGGCCGCGAACTGCCCTCGCGCGATGCCATGGCAACGCTCCTCGAGCAGCTCTGCGGCGCGCTGTTCCCCATGCGCCTGGGGCCGGTGGACCTGCGCGAGGAGAGTGAAGACTTCTACGTCGGCCATACCCTGGATGCGGCCCTCAACGCCCTACTGGTGCAAGCGCGGCTCGAGTTGCGCTACGCCACCCGTCAGGAGCCTTGCAACAACGACGCGGTGGATGCCCAGGCGGTTAGCCTGGTCCAGGCTTTCGCGGCGGCGTTGCCAGGCTTGCGGCGCTTGCTCGACAGCGATGTGCTGGCGGCCTACCACGGTGATCCGGCGGCGCGCAGCGTCGACGAGGTACTGCTGTGCTATCCGGGGATACTGGCAGTGATTCATCATCGCGTGGCCCACCACCTGTACCGTGCGGGCTTGCCGTTGCTGGCGCGGATCAGTTCCGAGATCGCCCATTCCTCCACGGGTATCGACATCCACCCCGGCGCGCAGATCGGCGGCAGCTTCTTCATCGACCACGGTACGGGCGTAGTCATCGGCGAAACCGCCATCATCGGCGAGCGGGTGCGGATCTATCAGGCGGTGACCCTGGGCGCCAAGCGCTTCCCGGCCGACGAGTCGGGGCAGTTGCAGAAAGGCTGGCCGCGTCACCCGATCGTCGAAGATGACGTGGTGATCTACGCCGGCGCGACCATTCTGGGGCGCATCACCATCGGCAAGGGCTCGACCATCGGCGGCAACGTCTGGCTGACCCGCAGCGTGCCGGCGGGGAGCAACCTGACCCAGGCCAATCTGCAACATGACGATGGGACGCAGAGGTAGATTTGAGTTGAATGTACCGGCCTTATTGCGGGCCAGCTTTGCCTCCACGGTGTGAGCAGTTCGATTGCGCACCTGTGGGAGCAAGGCTGCGCGCTCGGCGGCGAAAAGGCTCTTGAAAACGGCGCAAATATCCGCCCGATACCTCACCACTCGGCCCGTCAATTAGGCCCTTGACCCCCTTTCATGTTTTAATTGAACGCTCGTTCAATATAAACATTGGTTCGCGATCCGCGTTCAACAGGAGGCCAACCCCGCAATGAGTGTTTCTTCTGCGCCCGCAAGCACCACCGTCCGCATGAACCCACCGGTGTTCTTTTTCGCCGCCAGTTTCATTCTGCTCTTCGGCATCATCGTCATCGCCTTCCCGCAAACTGCCGGGGCCTGGCTGGCCGCTGCGCAGAGCTGGGCGGCCAATACCGTTGGCTGGTATTACATGACCGCCATGACCCTGTACCTGATCTTCGTGGTCGGTACGGCGTTGTCCGGGTACGGCAAGCTCAAGCTGGGCGCCGATCATGACGAGCCCGAATTCAGCTATCTGTCCTGGGCCGGCATGTTGTTCGCTGCCGGTATCAGCATCACGCTGTTCTTCTTTTGTGTGTCCGAACCGCTGACCCACATGATGCACCCACCCCAAGGCGAGGGTGGCACCCAGGCTGCGGCGCGCCAGGCCATGCAGTTGGTTTTCCTGCACTGGGGCCTGCACGGCTGGGGTGTGTTCGCCTTCGTCGGCATGGCCCTGGCGTTTTTCGCCTATCGCCACAACCTGCCTTTGGCGCTGCGTTCGGCCCTGTATCCGCTGATCGGCAAGCGCATCAACGGTCCGATCGGCTATGCGGTCGACGGCTTCGCGATCATCGCCACGGTGTTCGGCCTGGGCGCCGACATGGGCTTCGGCGTGTTGCACCTCAACGCCGGGCTCGACTACCTGTTCGGCGTCGCCCACACCCATTGGGTGCAGTTGATCCTCATCACCTTGATGATGGGCGCGGCGATCATCGTCGCGGTGTCCGGCGTCGACAAGGGCGTGCGGGTGATGTCCGACATCAACATGCTGCTGGCCGTCGCGCTGCTGCTGTTCGTACTGTTCGCCGGACCAACCCAGCATCTGCTGACCACCTTGATTCAGAACGTCGGTGACTACCTGTCGGTGTTGCCAGCCAAGAGTTTCGACCTGTACGCCTACGACAAACCCAGCGAGTGGCTGGGCAACTGGACGGTGTTCTATTGGGCCTGGTGGATTGCGTGGGCGCCGTTCGTGGGGCTGTTCATCGCGCGGATCTCGCGCGGACGGACCATTCGCGAATTCGTCTTCGGGGTGCTGCTGATTCCGCTGGGCTTCACCTTGGCGTGGATGTCGATATTCGGTAACAGCGCCATCGAACTGGTACTTGGCCATGGCATGGCGGCGCTCGGTGACTCGGCGTTGGCGGATCCATCGAAGACCCTTTACCTGCTGCTTGAAACCTATCCGTGGAGCAAAACGGTGATCGCCGTCACGGTCTTCATCAGCTTCGTGTTCTTCGTTACTTCGGCCGACTCCGGCACCGTGGTGCTCTCGACCCTGTCGGCGCATGGCGGCAGCCCTGACGAAGACGGGCCGAAATGGCTGCGAGTGTTCTGGGGCGTGATGACTGCGCTGATCACCAGCGGCTTGCTGTTCGCCGGCAGTATCGATTCGCTCAAGTCCGCGGTTGTGCTGACCTCGCTACCGTTCTCGTTGATCCTGCTGGCGATGATGTGGGGGCTGCACAAGGCGTTTTATCTGGAGTCGCAGCGCAAGATCGCGCAGCTGTACTCGCTGGCGCCGGTGTCGACTTCGCGGCGTGCCAGTGGTGGCTGGCGTCAGCGCTTGAGCCAGGCCGTGCACTTCCCCTCGCGGGACGAGGTGTACCGGGTGATGGACACTCTGGTGCGGCCGGCGATTGCCGACGTGTCGGCGGTGTTCGTCGAGAAGGGCCTGAGCGTGGTGACCCAGGAAGACCCGAGTGCCGACAGCGTGATGCTGGAGGTGGGCCATGGCGAGGAACGGCCGTTCATCTATCAGGTGCTGATGCGCGGTTACTTCACGCCGTCGTTCGCCCGTGGCGGCATGGGTACGCGTGAGTTGAAGAACCGCCGCTACTATCGCGCCGAGGTGCATCTGAGCGAAGGCAGCCAGGATTACGATCTGGTGGGCTACAGCAAGGAGCAGGTGATCAACGATATTCTTGATCAGTACGAACGGCATTTGCAGTTCTTGCATCTTGTGCGCTGATCACTGCGGGTAACGATATTGCTGCGTGCCAGTGCCGGCCTCTTCGCGAGCAAGCTCGGCTCCCACAGGTGTACGACTCAAGGCCAGTCGCCGCTGTGGGAGCAAGGCTTGGCTCCCCCAGATGTACGGCTCAAGGCCCGCCGCCGCAGTGGGTGCAAGGCTGGCTCCCACAGTTGTACGGCTCAAGGCCAGCCGCCGCTGTGGGAGCAAGGCTTGCTCCCACAGGTGTACGGATCAAGGCCAGTCGCCGCAGTGGGAGCAAGGCTTGCTCCCACAGGTGCACGACTCAAGGCCAGCCGCCGCAGTGGGTTCAAGGCTGGCTCCCACAGTTGTGCGGCTCAAGGCCAGTCGCCGCTGTGGGAGCAAGGCTTGCTCCCACAGGTGTACGGCTCAAGGCCAGCCGCCGCAGTGGGAGCAAGGCTTGGCTCCCACAGGTGTACGGCTCAAGGCCAATCGCCGCTTTGGGAGCAAGGCTGGCTCCCACAGGTGTACGGCTCAAGGCAAGTCGCCGCTGTGGGAGCAAGGCTTGGCTCCCACAGGTGTACGGCTTAAGGCCAGTCGCCGCTGTGGGAGCAAGGCTTGCCCGCGAAGAGGCCGTGCGTTGCAGCGCATAGCCCACGGCGACCCGCTCTATTGGAGGCGACGCTGGTTAAACCAAGCCGCCATTGGCCCGCAGGATCTGCCCATTGATCCAGCCGCTGTCCGGGCCGGTCAAAAAGGCCACCACACCGGCGATGTCGTCCGGCTGGCCCAGGCGCTCCAGCGGTGGCATCTTCGCCAGGTTCTGGATCTGCTCCTCGCTCTTGCCGTTGAAGAACAAGTCCGTCGCCACCGGCCCCGGGGCGACCGCGTTGACCGTGATCCCGCGACCGCGCAGTTCCTTGGCGAATACCTGAGTCAGGGATTCCACCGCCGCCTTGCTGGCGATGTACACCGAGTAATTGGGCAGGTTCATGCCCACGGTGCTGCTGGAAAAATTGATGATCCGCCCGCCATCGTTCATTCGCGACGCTGCTTCACGCAGGGTGTTGAAGGTGCCGCGGGTGTTGATCGCGAAGGTCCTTTCATACAGCTCGTCGTCGGTTTCGGCCAATGCCACCATTTTCAGAATGCCGGCGTTGTTGACCAGCACATCGACCTTGCCCAACTGTTGCTCGGTCGTGTCGAACAGCGCCCGCACATCGCCGGCGCTGGCCACATCGGCCTTGACCGCAATCGCCTTGCCGCCCTTGGCCTGAACACTGGCCACCAGGGCTTCGGCCTCTGCCGCGCTGCTGGCGTAGTTGATCACTACAGCCAAACCTTCGCCGGCCAGGCGTTCGGCAATCACTGCGCCGATGCCACGGGAGGCGCCGGTCACAATCGCAACTTTCTGAGTCATGGAATATTCCTCGCGGTAAATGTGCGTTCAGCATCCCAGCTTTGGCGCCTTCGATAAACAGCCAGTGCGCTGGGTCGTCGTGGGAGAGGTGAAAATCCCATGACGACCTTTTCACAAATCGTTAGCTTGATAATGAAAAGTTCAACCCCTCCGTTTTTCTCAACTTTTCTGGGGAACTTTCAAGCTCTCGGCTGTCTCGGGGAAAAATCCTTTCAGCGGCAAAAAAAACAGGGTTTCGGCCCGCAAAATGGGAGATTGTCATATTGCTGCCATGAAGATGGCTTATTGAGCGTTCTATTTTTATGCGGCTAAAGCGCTAAAAATTATTCCTTTATTCTAAAATGATCTAATTTTTCAAAAACAGTCCTATGGTGAATTGTGAAAAATTCATTAGTCTGCATCCCCGGAGACCCGAACTTAGACGCGGGCCCGAGTTCGCCGCAAGGCTGACCACACATTTGAGTTTTGGTGGACATTGCGCGGGTGCAAACGATCACAGGGCACAAGACCCTGCCGCCAAAAACAAAAAAAATAGCAATTTCGAGGAGCAACACATGCGTAAGTCGAGTCTGGCCCTGGCCATTGCAGTAGGCGCACTGGCACAACAAGCAAGTGCAGCAGGTTTTCTTGAGGACAGCCACGCGTCGGTCAGTTCGCGTACCTTCTTTTTCCAGAACGACAACCGTGAAGCAGCTCCTGGCTCCAACGCGGACCAGCGCGAACTGGCTACCATCCTGCGTGCCGACTTCATCTCCGGCTACACCCAAGGCCTCGTAGGCTTCGGTCTGGACGTGACTGGCTTCCAGGCGTTCTACCTGGGCGGCGATAACAAGCACACTGCCAACAACAGCTTCTTCCCTGGCAAGGCTCAAGACGCAGACGACGCGTTCAGCGGTGCTGGCGCCAACGCCAAGGTCAAAATCTCGAAAACCGAGCTGAAACTGGGTAATGCCCTGGCACCTAACCTGCCAATCCTCGTGGCCAACGATGGTCGCGTAGCACCACAGATGTTCTCGGGTGGCCAAATCACTTCCAAGGACATCGATAACGTGACGCTGACTGCTGGTCAGTTGGGTCAGCAGCGCGGTCGTGCGTCCAGCAACTGGACTGGCATGAGCGTTAGTGGTGCGACCAAGGACAGCAACAAGTTCACCTTCGCCGGTGCTGACTGGAAAGTCACCAAAGACCTGACGCTGCAGTACTATTTCGCCAATCTGGAAGACTTCTACAAACAGAACTTCCTGGGTTTGCTGCACGTTTATCAGATCGACAAAGACCAGTCCTTCAAGACTGACCTGCGCTGGTTCAATACCACTGCCGATGGTGCGAACGCCGACCACACATCCGGCTATGCCTTCAACGGCAACGGTGGCTATCGTCGCGCCGATGGCGAGATCGACAACACCATGGGCATCGCCATGTTCACCTACACCATTGGTGGCCATTCGATCATGCTGGGTCACCAGCGTATTTCGGACAGCGGTGGCTTCTCGTACATGAACTCCGGCAGCATGACCGAAGGCACCGGCGCCACTACCGGTAACGGCGGCGTCAGCTTCTACTCGTTCACTGACTCCCTGATCAGCGGCTTCAACAAAGCTGGCGAGAACACCACTTTCGGTCAGTACAGCTATGACTTCGCTCGCCTGGGCGTCCCTGGCCTGAAAGCGTCCGCTGCCTACCTGTCCGGCAAGAACGCTCGTGAACTGCGCAATACCAATACCGGTGATGGCTCCGAGCACGAAACCGACCTGCGTGTGGACTACGTCGTACAGTCCGGTCCTCTCAAAGGCTTCGGTACCACGCTGCGTCAAGGCTACTTCAACAGCAACGAGAAGGCCGGTACCGCCGTCAAGCAAAACCAGACTCGCCTGATCTTCAACTACACCTACAACTTCTTCTAAGTCGTAGCGCGTAGCGAAAAACCCGCCCGGAGCGTGCTCCTGGCGGGTTTTTTTATTTCTGGCTGATGGTAAAGGTCGCGTGCGGGCAAGGGCTTTGCCCGCGAAAGCGCCAGTGGATCCACCGCGTGGGCTCAGATATGCCAGCGGGGTGGCGGAGATTCACGAGCAGAGCCCGCCCCGCAGAGATCACGGCATCGATCTCCACTTATGTTTTTCAGGAATATCCAAGGCACTATCCATTCCTTTTAAACCGCGCGGCTGCGAGGCACAGTGTCTCCACCCACTCAGGAGCCACGTTCATGACCATCCGCCTTGGCGACATCGCCCCCGACTTCCAGCAAGACTCAAGCGTTGGCCCGATCCAGTTCCACGAGTGGCTTGGCGACCAGTGGGGCGTGCTGTTTTCTCATCCTGCCGACTACACCCCCGTGTGCACCACCGAACTGGGCCTTACCGCCAAGCTCAAGGACGAATTCGCCCAGCGTGGCGTCAAGGCCATCGCCCTGTCCGTCGATCCGGTGGAGTCGCACCACGGCTGGATCAAGGACATCAACGAAACCCAGAACACCGTGGTCAACTTTCCGATCCTGGCCGACGCCGATCGCAAGGTGTCCGAGCTCTATGACCTGATCCATCCCAATGCCAGCGAGACCCTGACTGTGCGCTCGCTGTTCGTGATCGATCCGAACAAAAAGGTGCGTCTGATCATCACCTACCCGGCCAGTACCGGGCGCAACTTCAACGAAATTCTGCGCGTCATCGACTCGTTGCAGTTGACCGACAGCCACAAGGTGGCGACCCCGGCCAACTGGCAGGACGGCGATGAAGTGGTCATCGTGCCGTCGCTCAAAGACGAGGCCGAAATCGCCAAGCGCTTCCCTAAAGGCTATCGCGCCGTCAAACCGTATCTGCGTTTGACGCCGCAACCGAACCGTTGACAGGTAGGGTCTTCAGGGCGCTTCGGCGCCCTTTTTTTTATTCCGTTTTAGCGTGAGGCAGTGGATAAACATCGCATATAGCGTTAACGAATAACTAAATGAATAAATATGATTTATGGATATATATATTCAGCTGTTAAGGTTTCGTCCATCACAGCGTGTTCACAGAACCGCGGCAATTTGAAGGAAGCCTAGCGATGTTGGTTGTAGCGATCGGTGGTAGCCCAAGTCAACGTTCACGCTCCGGCGTATTGCTCGAGCGTGCCAAGCACACCCTGCAAGGCAAGGGCGTCGAAGTGGTGACCTTTCAAGTACGCGACTTCAATGCAGAAGACCTGTTGCACGCGCGTTTCGACAGCCCGCAAGTGCTCGACTTTCTGCAACTGGTCGAGAAGGCGGACGGCGTGATCGTCGCCACGCCGATCTACAAGGCCGCCTACTCCGGTGCCCTCAAGACGCTGCTGGACCTGCTGCCCGAACGTGCCTTGAGCGGCAAGGTGGTGTTGCCGATTGCCACCGGTGGCAGCATCGCTCACCTGCTGGCCGTCGACTATGCGCTCAAGCCGGTGCTGTCGGCGCTCAAGGCCCAGGAAACCCTGCAAGGCATTTTCGCCGACGACAGCCAGATCACTTACGGCGAGGGCACTGCCGCCGCCCAGTTGGAAGAACGCCTGGCAGAACGCTTTGAAGCGGTACTGACCGAATTTCACCAGACTATCGCCAGCCGCCCGAAACCCCTGGACCCTGGCTTGCTCAATGAACGTCTGCTCAGTGCTCGCTGGAGCATCTGAGCCGCCACACCCCTTGTAGCCATTGATGTACTCGCCGCTACGGTATCGCGGCGATCGGACCTCTACACCTGAAGGAAAGCAAAATGCGTAAAGTCTTGTTGCGTCGTGGTCTGGTCGCGCTGTTTGCCACGGCGGTGGCGCTGGGTGCAATAACCGAGGCCCAGGCCGAAACCCTGCGTATCGGTTATCAGAAATACGGCACCCTGGTGCTGCTCAAGGCCCGTGGCACTCTGGAGAAGCGTCTTGCCGATCAGGGTGTGGACGTCAAGTGGACCGAGTTCCCAGGTGGCCCACAGCTGCTCGAGGGCCTCAACGTCGGTTCCATCGATTTCGGCGTGACCGGCGAAACCCCGCCCGTGTTCGCCCAGGCGGCCAAGGCCGATCTGGTCTACGTCGCCAACGAGCCGCCCGCGCCAACCAGCGAAGCGATTCTGGTGCCCAAGGATTCGACCGTTAAATCGGTCGCCGACCTCAAGGGTAAAAAGGTCGCCCTCAATAAAGGCTCCAACGTCCACTACCTGCTGGTGCGTGCGCTGGAAGATGCCGGCCTGAAATACACCGATATCCAAACCGTGTATCTGGCGCCCGCCGATGCCCGCGCCGCGTTCGAGAAGGGCGCCGTGGATGCCTGGGTGATCTGGGACCCCTACCAGGCGGCCGCCGAGAAGCAACTGCAAGCGCGCACCCTCAAGGATGGCACCGGCCTGGTGGACAACAACCAGTTCTACCTGGCCACCCGCACCTTCGCCAAGGATCATCCGAAAGTGATCGAAGCCCTGGTGGACGAAGTGCGCAAGACCGGCGAATGGTCCAAGGCCAACCCCGAGCAAGTGACTGACGAGGTCGCGCCGCTGCTGGGCCTGCCGAAGGACATCACCCTGACCTCGGTCAAGCGCCAAGGCTTCGGTGCCCAGTACCTGACGCCGGCAGTGGTCGAGGCGCAGCAGAAAATCGCCGATACCTTTTACCAGCTCAAACTGATTCCTCAGCCTTTGGTGATCAAGGACGTGGTGTGGACGCCGCCGGTTGGCGTGGCCGCTGCCGGACAGTAATGCCTGCGCCGGAGCAGGTTCCGGCTTGAGCCCATCTATAAGGAGACAACTTCAATGAGCCTCAACATTTTCTGGTTCCTGCCCACCCACGGCGACGGTCATTATCTGGGTACCGCCGAAGGCGCTCGCGCCGTCGACCATGGTTATCTGCAACAGATCGCTCAAGCGGCCGATCGCCTTGGCTTCGGGGGTGTGCTGATCCCCACTGGCCGCTCGTGTGAAGATTCCTGGCTGGTGGCCGCTTCGCTGATTCCGGTGACTCAGCGCTTGAAATTCCTGGTGGCGCTGCGCCCCGGGATCATCTCGCCCACCGTGGCTGCGCGTCAGGCGGCGACCCTGGATCGCCTGTCCAATGGCCGCGCGCTGTTCAACCTGGTGACCGGGGGTGACCCTGAAGAATTGTCCGGTGACGGCCTGTTCCTGACCCACGAAGAACGCTACGAAGCCTCGGTGGAATTCACCCGCATCTGGCGCCGCGTGCTCGAAGGCGAAACCGTCGACTACGATGGCAAGCACATCACTGTCAAAGGCGCCAAGCTGCTCTATCAACCGGTGCAGCAACCACGTCCGCCGCTGTATTTCGGAGGTTCTTCGGACGCCGCTCAGGATCTCGCGGCCGAGCAGGTCGAGATGTACCTGACCTGGGGCGAGCCGCCGGCCGCCGTTGCCGAAAAAATCGCCCAGGTCCGGGAAAAGGCGGCGCGTCAGGGCCGTACCGTGCGCTTCGGCATTCGCTTGCACGTGATCGTGCGCGAGACCACCGAGGAGGCGTGGCGTGCCGCCGACAAACTGATCTCCCACGTCGATGACGCAACCATCGAGCGGGCGCAGAAGTCCCTCGCCCGTTACGACTCCGTGGGCCAGCAGCGTATGGCCGCCCTGCACGGCGGCGACCGCACCAAGCTGGAGGTCAGCCCCAACCTGTGGGCCGGCGTCGGCCTAGTGCGCACCGGTGCCGGCACTGCCCTGGTGGGCGATGGCCCGACCGTCGCGGCGCGGGTCAAGGAATACGCGGCATTGGGCATCGATACCTTTATTTTCTCCGGCTATCCGCACCTCGAAGAGTCCTACCGGGTTGCCGAGTTGCTGTTCCCCCATCTCGACGTGGCACCCTCCGAGCTGCCAGCGGGTGGGCGCGCTGTAACCGCCGCCGGTGAAGTGGTGGCCAACGATTACGCACCTGCTACCGCAAACGCGGCGCAGGGCTGAGGAATAGATAATGAGCAAGCCTGTTCATCCCTGGGTGCACCGTGTGGCGCCCTGGATCCTGCCGATATTGCTGCTCGGCAGCTGGCAACTGGCAGTCAGCGTCGGCTGGTTGTCGACGCGCATCCTGCCGGCCCCCAGCGCGGTCATCGAAGCCGGCGTTGCGCTGGTGCGCAGCGGTGAAATCTGGACCCATCTGGCAATCAGCGGCTATCGCGCCGGTGTCGGCTTTGTGATCGGTGGCACCATCGGTCTCGCCTTGGGCTTCATCACCGGCCTGTCGAAGTGGGGCGAACGCCTGCTCGACAGTTCGGTGCAGATGATTCGTAACGTCCCGCACTTGGCGCTGATTCCGCTGGTGATTCTGTGGTTCGGCATCGACGAGTCGGCGAAAATATTCCTCGTGGCGTTGGGCACGGTGTTTCCGATCTACCTCAACACCTATCACGGGATCCGCAACGTCGATCCGGCGCTGGTGGAGATGTCACGCAGCTACGGCCTGTCCGGCTTCAGCCTGTTCCGCCAGGTGATTCTGCCGGGTGCGCTGCCATCGATTCTGGTGGGTGTGCGCTTTGCGCTAGGCTTCATGTGGCTGACGCTGATCGTTGCCGAAACCATCTCGGCCAGTTCGGGTATCGGTTATCTGGCGATGAATGCCCGTGAATTTCTGCAGACCGACGTGGTGGTGCTGGCGATCGTCATGTACGCCATCCTCGGCAAGCTGGCTGATCTCGCGGCCCGCGGTCTGGAACGGGTGTGGCTGCGCTGGCACCCGGCTTATCAAGTCAAGGGAGGTGCGGCATGACCGTTCTCGCCGAACATTCCACGCAGTTGCTCAAGGGCATTCCCCTGGCGGTGCGCAAGTTGCGCAAGTCGTTTGGTCCGCGTCAGGTGCTCAAGGACATCGAGCTGCGTATTCCGGCCGGGCAGTTCGTGGCTATCGTCGGGCGCAGCGGTTGTGGCAAGAGCACCTTGCTGCGCCTGCTGGCCGGGCTCGACCAGCCGACCGAAGGCGAGTTGCTGGCCGGCAAGGCGCCGTTGAGCGATGCGCGTGAAGACACCCGATTGATGTTCCAGGAAGCACGTCTGCTGCCGTGGAAAAAGGTCATCGACAACGTCGGTCTGGGCCTTAAAGGCGACTGGCGGCCGAAGGCGCTGCAAGCGCTGGAAGCGGTGGGCCTGAGTGACCGGGCCAATGAGTGGCCAGCAGGGCTGTCCGGTGGACAGAAGCAGCGCGTGGCCTTGGCCCGTGCCCTGATTCACAAGCCGCGCCTGCTGTTGCTCGATGAGCCGCTGGGTGCACTGGATGCCCTGACCCGCATTGAAATGCAGCAGTTGATCGAGCGTCTGTGGCAAGAGCATGGTTTTACCGTGCTGCTGGTCACCCATGACGTCAGTGAAGCCGTAGCCGTAGCCGACCGGGTGATCTTGATCGAGGAGGGTGAAATCGGCCTCGATCTGCTGGTCGACTTGCCCCGTCCGCGCGCCCGGGGCGCCTATGCCTTGGCGGCGCTGGAAGCTGAAGTGCTTAAACGCGTGTTGTCGTTGCCCGGCACCCCGCCTGAACCCGAACCCCCTTCGCCCCTGCCTACGCAATTGCGTTGGGCTTATTGATCCAAACCTCAAATACAGGAAATACGCTCATGACTATCAAGGCAATCAACGTCCGTAACCAGTTCAAAGGCACCATCAAGGAAATCGTCGAAGGCGACGTGCTGTCCGAAATCGACGTCCAGACCGCATCGGGCATCGTGACTTCGGTGATCACCACTCGCTCGGTCAAAGAGCTGGAGCTGGTGGTAGGCAGCGAAGTGATCGCGTTCGTGAAGTCGACTGAAGTGTCTATCGCCAAATTGTGATGATGTGGTGATGTTGCTGGCCTCTTCGCGGGCAAGCCTTGCTCCCACAGGTGTAAGACTCACCACTGTGGGGGCATTGCTGTTGCCATGGATGTAAGACTCACCACTGTGGGTGCATTGCTGTTGCCATGGATGTAAGACTCACCACCGTGGGAGCAAAGCTTGCTCGCGAAGGGTCCTTCTGCCGCGCCATCATCTTCAAGCCCGCTTAGGCAGATAAGGCGGCAGATACAATCCCAGATACGCCTCGAATACCCGCATGCCTTCTTCGGCCATGCGCGGGGTTATTTCGCCATGCAACTGCACCGAGCGCGCGTACACCCGGTCCCCCAACTCCATTGCCAGCGCGAACACGTCGACTTCGTCGGTGAGCCGTGGCAGTTCGAAGTGACGATCGAACAGCTGCTGCATCAGGGCGCCCAGCTCCAGATCATGCTGCCGATCGGCCTGCATCACCTCGCTGAGTCCGTGCTGCGCCAGGATCAACTGCCGTGCGGCAGAGTCCTGGCTGTAGATAACCAGCATGCGCTGCTCCACCACTCGCGACAGATCCCGCCAGGTGCCCAGCGCCTGATGATCGATCGGTGCCTGCAGGCACGCGCGAAAGGCGGCGTGGATATCGGCGGTCAGCGCTTCGAGCAGCGCGGGCACGCTGGCGAAAAAGTGATAGACCGATGACGGCGGTATCTGCGCGCGCTCCGCGACGCCGTAGATCGACAGGCTGGCGACCCCTTCGCTGGCCAACAAGGCACGCGCCGCCGCCAGTATCGACTCGATCCGCGCCTGGCTGCGGGCGCGCGGCTTGCGGGGGGTAGCGGGGCGATTCATGGCGGCTCTCCTGGGCATGGCGGCTGCATTGTAGCGTCAAGCCGGGAGGATTCGGCGCTTTCCCTGCGGCGCTGGACGCTGAACGAACACGGCATCCAGGTCGCTGGTCTGTCCCAGCAGTGAGGCGCCCCAATGGTGCGAATGATGAATGTAGCGGCGGTACAGCAATGCCTGTTCGCTGGCGCTGAGGCTCGGCGCCGTGGCGTTGCCGCAGGCACTGGCCAGCAGTTTGGCGACGATGGGCTGCAGTTCCTCAGGGTACGCGGGCTGCGCCAGCGGTTCGAAGGGCACGCCCTCGGCCACTGCCAACTGGTGCATGGCCTGCAGATACAGGCGCGAGAGATCGTTGCGTACGCTGCGCCGGCCTTCGAGGGCCGCATGTACCTGGACCGCGTCGATACGGTCACCGCGCGTGCTGCTGTAGGTGTTTTTGGTCCAGGTGCGGATCTGCAGCTCGAAGCCATAGTCCGGCGGGTGGGTCGCGGGCTGGTCGAGCAGTGCGGCGGTGCGCAAATAGCTGGGTGCGCTTTCCAACGGCCGTTGGGGTGCGATGCAGCTGCCATCGGGGCGGGTCAGAATGAGCCGTTCTTCCATCAGCGGCGGATAGCCACCGCCGATATCGCCGTGGGCGCCGGGCACGGGCAGGTCATAGGCACCAGCGCTCGACAGCGCAAAGTTGTGCCGATGCTCATCGGCGGCCACCAGATGCACGATGCGTCGGGCCATGTTGTCGCGCAGTTGCAGGCACGGTTGAGCGCCAGGGCCCATGATCGCCGCGACGGTGTCGAACAGGCCCATGAAGCCGATGCGCAGGGGCGCGCGTTGCAGCGCCGGGGCAATGATCTTGCTCTTGTGTAGCGCTCGCCCCAGTGCGCCTTCGGGCCCGGCACACAGATCGTTGGCGAAATGCCGGGCGCAGGCGGCGCCACGGCTGAAGCCGAAGAGGTCGAGGGTCAGGCTGTCGATCTGACGGCCCGGGTGTTGGCTGGTCCAGGCTCGAAGCAGCTCGAGGGTGCCTTTGTGCGCTCGACCGATGGCCGCCTCCCAGCCCAGGCTGCCTTTGCCGGTCGCCATCGCGAAGAGCGAAGACTCCTCGTCCTCAGCGGTACCGATCCCTTCGATGTACAGGCGCAACTGGTGTTGCTCGGGCGCATGCGGGTACCGCGCGAACAGCTTGGCAACATTGCTGGCATCGTCGTTATGGGCGTGGGCGAGGTGGTTGCCGGTGCCGTCGAAGAAGACGCCCAGCTGCACGTGTGCGGGGGGAATAGTGTGGGACATGATGCGCTTCCATCAGGTGAGATGGCCGCATCGTAAAAGCTGGGGGAGCATGACAGAGGCGGCTGGGTCGCCGGCCACTGTAGGACGATTCGGTAGTGCTCTGTACTCTCGGAAATGATAGGTATTGCACTGGCTCTCTGTGGGAGTGAGCAGAGCCACTCCCACAGAGAGATTTGCAAGCAATCAAACCGTATGCAGGTACCAGTTGTACTCGAGGTCGGAGATCGAGTGCTCGAATTCTTCCAGCTCGCTCTCCTTGCAGGCGACGAAGATATCGATGTACTTCGGATCGATATAGCGCGCCATCACTTCGCTGTCGTCCAACTCGCGCAGTGCATCACGCAAGTTGTTGGGCAGGCTTTGCTCGTTCTGTTCGTACGAGTTGCCTTCGACCGGCGCGTTGGGCTCGATCTTGTTGGTCAGGCCATGGTGGATGCCCGCCAGCACGCCTGCCATCAGCAAGTACGGGTTGGCGTCGGCGCCCGCTACGCGATGCTCGATACGCACGGCATCGGCGCTGCCCGTCGGTACACGGATGGCTACGGTACGGTTGTCCAGGCCCCAGCAAGGCGAGTTGGGCACGTAGAACTGCGAGCCGAAGCGCCGGTACGAATTGACGTTCGGGCACAGGAAGGCCATTTGCGCCGGGAGGGTCTCGAGCACACCGCCGATCGCGTGACGCAATGCGGCGTTCTGCTCGGGATCCTCACTGGTGAAGATATTCTTGCCGTCCTTGTCGAGAATCGAAATGTGCACGTGCAGACCGTTGCCCGCCTGGCCAGGGTAAGGCTTGGCCATGAAGGTGGTGTCCATTTCATGGTCGTAGGCGATGTTCTTGATCAACCGCTTGAGCAACACCGCATAGTCGCAGGCCTTGATCGGGTCGGCCACGTGATGCAGGTTGACTTCGAATTGGGCCGGGGCGCTTTCCTTGACGATGGCGTCCGCTGGAATGCCTTGCTCCTTGGCACCTTCGAGGATGTCCTGAAGGCAATCGACGTACTCGTCGAGGTCATCGATCAAATAAACCTGAGTCGAATGTGGGCGCTTGCCGGAGATCGGCGAGCGAGGCGGCTGTGGACGGCCGTTCACGTTCTCCTGGTCGATCAGGTAGAACTCCAGCTCGAACGCGGCGCAGATGGTCATGCCCATTTCGTCGAACTTGGCCACTACCTGGCGCAACACTTCACGCGGATCGGCGAAAAAGGGCTCGCCTTCGAGCTCGTGCATGGTCATCAGCAGTTGCGCGGTGGGGCGCTTCTGCCAAGGCTCGTTGGACAGGGTGTCCGGGATCGGATAGCAGATGCGGTCCGCATCGCCGATGTCCAGGCCCAGGCCAGTGCTTTCGACCGTGGAACCGTTGATGTCCAGCGCGAAGAGCGACGCCGGCAGATTGATGCCTTTCTCGTAAACCTTGTGGAGACTGGTGCGCTCAATGCGCTTGCCGCGCACCACACCATTCATATCTGCAATCAGAAGGTCGACGTACAGAACCTCAGGATGTTCCTTAAGGAATGCGTTCGCTTCATTCAGCTGAACGGCACGCGGGGGTACCGACATGATGCAACACCTTTGTTGTTAAAAATATCAATCATTGGGCTACAGCTGGTTCAGTCAATCCGAAAGGACTGTTGAAGTCAAGCAAGCCCACTTTTGCCCTAAAAAAGCGCTGATTAGCCGATTTTGCCGCAATTCAGGGCGCGTATGACGCGTTTTATAACGATATAACCGGGATCGCGAACAGGGTCATTTACATTTGTAGCCGGGGTGTTGTGGAAAAAAATGAACAAGGCTAAGCTCGGCGGCAACCCATAACAGCAAGAATAACGGGGGATACCATGTCGCATCGGCCGTCGAACGGCGTCAACGGTTGCACTCTGCAGTTCAAATCTTTCTACCGTCACGCCCAGTGCGTTCGCCATCGGCGCACGACACCGCGATTCGCCCGGCAATGCGCTTGGGTGCGGGCATCGACCGCCTCTGCGGCCGATATCATTGACAGCCCGCTCAAGCCCGCCACTTTCACTCTAGAACCCTATCGCTGGATTGGCCAAGTCTGCATGACTGGCGCAGCGAATATTCGTGTCGCAGACCATACTACCCTATCCCCGGGCATCCGCGTGGCCCGTGCCAGAGCCGCTCGCGGCCGGCTCGCGGCGGCCTCGGGCCTGGGTTTTGCACTGTTCATGCAACAGCTGGTCACACAAAACACGCGGTAATGACGTATTTTTCAGCGCAGGGCTAATAGCCTTGAGCGTTAAGCAGAAGTTCTGCAGCACCCACCGACGCATCTGCGTCGAACAGCGCCCGCGCCGCCCATGGCCGGGCTTCTTGAAGTCCTGAGGTCTTTATGAGCGCCAACCTCGACCAGCTCACCGATTGGTTGAAACAGCACAAGATTACCGAAGTCGAATGCCTGATCAGCGACCTGACCGGTATCACCCGCGGCAAGATATCGCCGACCAACAAGTTCATCGCCGAGAAGGGCATGCGCTTGCCGGAGAGCGTACTGCTGCAGACGGTCACCGGTGATTACGTCGAAGACGACATCTACTACGAACTGCTCGACCCGGCCGATATCGACATGATCTGCCGCCCTGACGAGAACGCGGTGTTTCTCGTGCCCTGGGCCATCGAGCCGACGGCTCAGGTGATCCATGACACTTACGACAAGCAGGGCAACCCTATCGAGCTGTCGCCGCGCAACGTGCTCAAGAAAGTTCTCAAGCTCTATACCGACCGAGGCTGGCAGCCCATCGTCGCGCCGGAAATGGAGTTTTACCTGACCAAGCGCTGTGACGATCCGGACTTCCCGCTGCAGCCGCCAATCGGCCGTTCCGGGCGCCCCGAGACCGGCCGCCAGTCGTTCTCCATCGAGGCCGCCAACGAATTCGATCCGCTGTTCGAGGACGTCTACGACTGGTGCGAAGCCCAGAACCTGGACCTCGACACGCTGATTCACGAAGACGGCACGGCGCAGATGGAGATCAACTTCCGTCACGGCAATGCCCTGGCGCTGGCCGACCAGATTCTGGTGTTCAAGCGCACCATGCGCGAGGCCGCGCTCAAGCACAACGTCGCCGCCACCTTCATGGCCAAGCCCATGACCGGCGAGCCCGGCAGTGCCATGCATCTGCACCAGAGCATCGTCGACCTGAACACCGGCAAGAACATCTTCGCCAATGAAGACGGCAGCATGAGCGAGCTGTTCCTGCACCACATCGGCGGCCTGCAAAAATTCATCCCCGAGCTGCTGCCGCTGTTCGCCCCCAACGTCAACTCGTTCCGCCGCTTCCTGCCCGACACCTCGGCGCCGGTCAACGTCGAATGGGGCGTCGAAAACCGCACCGTGGGCTTGCGCGTCCCGGATGCCGTGCCGCAGAACCGTCGCGTCGAAAACCGCCTGCCGGGCGCCGATGCCAATCCCTACCTGGCCATCGCCGCCAGCTTGCTGTGTGGCTACATCGGCATGGTCGAAGGCCTCGCGCCGAGCGCACCGGTGCATGGCCGTGGCTACGAACGGCGCAACCTGCGCCTGCCGTTGACCATCGAAGACGCGCTGGAACGCATGGAAAACAGCAAGACCATCGAGAAATACCTCGGGCGCAAATTCATCATCGGCTACGTCGCCGCCAAGCGCGCCGAGCACGAAAACTTCAAGCGCGTGATCAGTTCGTGGGAACGCGAGTTCCTGCTGTTCGCCGTCTGATCGCAGCGGGCCCGCCTTGGCTGGCGGGCCTTTCACAAGGAGCCTGCAATGAGCGTCACCAGCAACCCGCAAACCCGTCAGTGGCAGGAGCTCAGCAGCGACCACCATCTGGCACCCTTCAGCGATTACCAGCAGCTCAAGGAGAAAGGCCCGAGGATCATCACCCACGCCAAGGGCGTGCACCTCTGGGACAGCGAAGGCCACAAGATTCTCGACGGCATGGCCGGGCTCTGGTGCGTGGCCATCGGCTACGGGCGTGACGAGCTGGCAGATGTCGCCGCCAGACAGATGCGCGAGCTGCCGTACTACAACCTGTTTTTCCAGACCGCTCACCCGCCGGTGCTGGAACTGGCCAAGGTGGTGGCCGAGCTGGCGCCTGCCGGCATGAGCCACGTGTTCTTTACCGGCTCCGGTTCCGAAGGCAACGATACTGTGCTGCGCCTGGTTCGCCATTACTGGGCGCTCAAGGGCCAGCCGCAGAAAAAAGTCATCATCAGCCGCATCAACGGTTACCACGGCTCCACCGTGGCTGGCGCCAGCCTGGGCGGCATGGTGGGCATGCATGAACAGGGCGACCTGCCGATCCCCGGCATCGTCCATATCGCGCAGCCGTACTGGTTTGGCGAAGGCGGCGACATGACCCCCGAGGCTTTCGGCATCTGGGCCGCGGAAGAGCTGGAAAAGAAAATCCTCGAGGTCGGCGAAGCAAACGTCGCGGCGTTCATCGCCGAGCCGATTCAGGGCGCCGGCGGCGTGATCATCCCGCCGGACAGCTACTGGCCGAAGATCAAGGAAATCCTCGCCAAGTACGACATCCTCTTCGTGGCCGACGAAGTGATCTGCGGTTTCGGCCGCACCGGCGAGTGGTTCGGCAGCGACTACTACGACCTGCAACCCGATCTCATGACCATCGCCAAGGGCCTGACCTCGGGCTATATCCCCATGGGCGGGGTGATCGTGCGCGACTTGGTGGTCAAGGTCATCAGCGAGGGCGGTGACTTCAACCACGGCTTCACCTATTCCGGGCATCCGGTAGCGGCGGCCGTGGCGCTGGAGAACATCCGCATCCTGCGCGACGAACAAATAGTCACCCGTGTCAAAGAAGAAACGGCACCCTATTTGCAAAAGCGTTTGCGCGAACTTGCTGACCACCCATTGGTGGGCGAAGTCCGCGGCCTGGGGCTGCTGGGGGCGATCGAACTGGTCCGTGACAAGGCCACTCGGGCCCGTTACGAAGGCTTGGGGGTCGGCATGATCTGCCGCCAGTTCTGCTTCGACAACGGCCTGATCATGCGGGCTGTCGGTGACACGATGATCATCGCGCCGTCGCTGGTGATTACCAAGGCTGAAATTGACGAGCTGCTCGACAAGGCACGCAAATGCCTCGACCTGACGCTCGAAGCGGTGAATGGCTAAATGCTAGGCTTGCCGGCGGGGCGCAAGGGTTGTTGGGGGCTCCCCGCTCGAACACACGTGATCGACCTAAAAGAATCTGGAGCATTACGCATGAAGAAATTTGGCAAGTCCCTCCTCGCCGTGTCCCTGCTGGGTGTGGTCGCTGGTGTCGCGCACGCTGACGATAAAATCCTGCACGTCTACAACTGGTCCGATTACATCGCGCCGGACACCACCAAGAAATTCGAGGCGGCGACAGGGATCAAGGTTGTCTACGACGTGTATGACAGCAACGAAACCCTTGAAGCCAAGTTGCTGGCCGGCAAATCCGGTTACGACATCGTCGTGCCGTCGAACAACTTCCTGGCCAAGCAGATCAAGGCCGGCGTGTACCTCGAACTGGACAAGTCCAAGCTGAGCAACTACGGCAACCTCAACAAGAACCTGCTCAAGGCCGTGGCCGTCAGCGACCCGGACAACAAGCACGCCTTCCCGTACCTGTGGGGCACCATCGGCATCGGCTACAACCCGGACAAGGTCAAGGCTGCGCTGGGCGACAACGCGCCGACCAATTCCTGGGACCTGCTGTTCAAGCCTGAATACGCCGACAAGCTCAAGGGCTGCGGCATCAGCTTCCTCGATTCACCCACCGAGATGCTGCCGATCGCGCTCAAGTACCTGGGCTACCCGACCGATTCCCAGGACAAGAAGCAGATCGAAGAAGCGAAGAACCTCTACATCAAGAACGTTCGCAAGGACGTCGCCTACTTCCACTCCTCCAAGTACATCTCTGACCTGGCCAACGGCAACATCTGCGTAGCCGTCGGTTATTCGGGTGACATCTTCCAGGCCAAGTCCCGTGCCGCCGAAGCCGGTGGCAAGGTCAAGATCAACTACAGCATTCCGAAAGAAGGTGCGGGCAGCTTCTATGACATGGTCGCCATTCCCAAGGATGCCGAAAACGTCGAGGGCGCCTACAAGTTCATGAACTTCCTGCTGCAGCCGGAAGTCATGGCGGAAATCTCCAACGCCGTTTCCTACCCGAACGGTAACGAGGCTGCGACTCCACTGGTCAACGAGGACATCCGCGAAGACAAGGGCATCTATCCACCGGCCGACGTGCAAGCCAAGCTGTACGCCATCGCCGACCTGCCTGCCGCTACCCAGCGCGAAATGACGCGTGCCTGGACGGCGATCAAGACCGGTAAATAAACCGGATTCGATCAATGGCCAGGCGCTTCGGTGCCTGGTCATTCAGGGTAAACAAGCAATTTTTTTTGCTGGAAGAGTTTTTCAAATGTACGGTACGCCGATTTTTGCAGTTCGGCCGGCCGAATGGCGCCTGACAACAGCACATTGAGAGGATCTCCCACTTGGCTATTTCTTTATTTCGCAAGGCATTGCTGGCAAGTGCCGGTCTGACGCTGGCCCTGAGCACCCAGGCCGCGCCCACCGTGCATATTTATAATTGGTCCGATTACATCGGCGAAACCACCCTGAGCGATTTTGAAAAAGCCACCGGCATCAAGCCGATCCAGGATGTGTTCGACTCCAACGAAACCCTCGAAGGCAAGCTGCTCGCCGGGCGTACCGGCTATGACGTGGTGGTGCCGTCCAACCACTTCCTGGGCAAGCAGATCAAGGCAGGGGCGTTCCAGAAGCTCGACCGCGCGCAGTTGCCCAACTGGCAGAACCTCGACCCGGCACTGATGAAGCGCCTCGAGGCCAACGACCCTGGCAACCAATATGCGGTGCCGTACCTGTGGGGCACCAACGGCATCGGCTATAACATCGACAAGGTCAAAAAGGCCCTGGGCGTCGACCACATCGATTCCTGGGCCGTGCTGTTCGAGCCTGAGAACATCAAGAAGCTCTCCAAGTGCGGCGTGGCCTTCCTCGATTCCGCCGACGAAATGATCCCGACGGTCCTCAACTACATGGGTCTGGATCCCAACAGCACCAACCCCGAAGACTACAAGAAGGTTGAAGCCAAGCTGATGGCCGTACGCCCGTACGTCACCTACTTCAACTCGTCCAAATACATCACCGACCTTGCCAATGGTGATATCTGCGTGGCTGCGGGCTTCTCGGGCGACGTATTTCAGGCCCGCGCACGTGCCAAGGAGGCCGGAAAGAACGTCAACATCGCCTACGCCATCCCCAAAGAGGGCGGTGCGCTGTGGTTCGACATGCTGGCCATCCCGGCGGACTCGCAAAACGTCAAGGAGGCCCACGCCTACATCAACTACATCCTGCAACCTGAGGTGATCGCCAAGGTCAGTGACTATGTGGGCTATGCCAACCCGACGCCGAAATCCATCGAGTTCATGGACGCCAAGGTGCACAGCGATCCGACCGTGTACCCGTCTCAGGCGGTGCTCGACAAGATGTACGTGAGCACTGAGTTGCCACCCAAGATTCAACGCGTCATGACCCGCAGCTGGACCAAGGTCAAGACCGGCAAGTAATAGCTATCGGCCTGCGCCAGGGCGCAGGCCACCCATTTGTGGAGAATCTCGTTAATGGCCGTTGCCTCCAGCGCCTATAAGAAAGCCCTCGAAGGCGACCGGACACCCAAGCAGGTGTTGGTCAAGATCGATCGGGTAACGAAGAAGTTCGATGAGACGATCGCCGTGGACGACGTGTCGCTGGAAATCAAAAAGGGCGAGATATTCGCCTTGCTCGGTGGATCGGGTTCCGGCAAGTCGACGCTGCTGCGCATGCTCGCCGGCTTCGAGCGGCCCACCGAAGGGCGGATCTTCCTCGACGGCGTCGATATCACCGACATGCCGCCGTACGAGCGTCCGATCAACATGATGTTTCAGTCCTACGCGCTGTTCCCGCACATGACCGTGGCGCAGAACATCGCCTTCGGCCTCAAGCAGGACAAGATCTCTTCCGCCGAAATCGACGCCCGGGTCGCGGAAATGCTGAAGCTGGTGCAGATGAGCCAGTACGCCAAGCGCAAACCCCATCAGCTATCGGGTGGCCAGCGTCAGCGCGTGGCCCTGGCCCGCTCGTTGGCCAAGCGCCCGAAACTGCTGCTGCTCGACGAGCCCATGGGCGCACTGGACAAGAAACTGCGTTCGCAGATGCAACTCGAACTGGTCGAGATCATCGAGCGCGTCGGCGTGACCTGCGTCATGGTGACCCACGACCAGGAAGAGGCCATGACCATGGCCCAACGCATCGCCATCATGCACTTGGGCTGGATCGCCCAGATCGGCAGCCCCATCGATATCTATGAAACCCCCACCAGCCGCCTGGTGTGCGAGTTCATCGGCAACGTCAACCTGTTCGACGGCGAAGTGATCGAGGACATGGAAGGCCACGCGCTGATCGCCAGCCCGGAGCTGGAACGCAGCATCTACGTAGGCCACGGCGTCAGCACCTCGGTGCAGGACAAGCGTGTGACCTACGCCATTCGCCCGGAAAAACTGCTGGTCACCACCACTCAGCCGGCCCACGAATACAACTGGTCGCGCGGCAAGGTCCACGACATCGCCTACCTGGGCGGTCATTCGGTTTTCCACGTGCAATTGCCCTGCGGCAAGCTGGTGCAGTCTTTCGTCGCCAACGCCGAGCGTCTGAGCGCACGACCGACCTGGGACGATGAAGTGTTCGTCTGGTGGGAGGATGACAGCGGCGTGGTACTGCGCTCATGACAGACCACTCCACTCTTAAGCGCCGCCTCGGCCGCCTGCTGCCCAACGGGCGTCAGGCGGTCATCGGCGTGCCGTTCATCTGGCTGTTCCTGTTCTTCATGCTGCCGTTCTTCATCGTCCTGAAGATCAGCTTCGCCGAAGCCGACGTGGCGATTCCGCCCTACACCGAAATCCTCACCTACCTCGACGACAAGCTGCAGATCGCCCTGAACATGGGCAACTACCTGCTGCTGAGCGGCGACGATCTGTACATCGATGCCTATCTGGGCTCGTTGAAGATGGCCTTTATCAGCACGCTGCTGTGCCTGTTGATCGGCTACCCGATGGCCTATGCCATGTCGACGGCCAAGAAGGAAAGCCAGACGGTCCTGTTGCTGTTGATCATGATGCCGACCTGGACCGCCATCCTCATTCGCGTCTACGCCTGGATGGGTATCCTCAGCAACAACGGTTTGCTCAACGGCTTTTTGATGTGGACAGGCATCACCAGCCAGCCGATCGAGATCCTCAACACCAACCTGGCGGTGTACATCGGCATTGTCTATTCGTACCTGCCTTTCATGATTCTGCCGCTGTTTGCCAACCTGGTGAAGCACGATCAAAGCTTGCTGGAGGCGGCCTCGGACCTGGGCTCGAGCACCTTCAACAGTTTCTGGAAGATTACCGTGCCGCTGTCCAAGAACGGCATCATCGCCGGCTGCATGCTGGTGTTCATTCCGGTGGTCGGCGAGTTCGTCATTCCTGAGCTGCTAGGCGGCCCGGAAACCCTGATGATCGGCCGCGTGCTGTGGCAAGAGTTCTTCAACAACCGCGACTGGCCGGTGGCGTCGGCGCTGGCGGTGGTGATGCTGGCGATCCTGATCATCCCGATCGTGCTGTTCAACCGCAGTCAGGCTAAGGAACTGGAGGGCAAGATATGAAAGGCTTCAAGTTCTCGCGGTTCATGCTGGTAGTGGGGCTGCTGTTCATCTATCTGCCCATGCTGATTCTGGTGATCTATTCGTTCAATGCCTCGCGGCTGGTGACGGTGTGGGGCGGCTGGTCGGTGAGCTGGTACACCGGTTTGCTCGACAACACGCAGTTGATCAGCTCGGTGGGCCGTTCGTTGCAGATCGCCGCGTGCACGGCGGTGTCGGCGGTCATCCTCGGCACCCTGGCGGCCTTTGTGCTGACGCGGGTGCCGCACTTCAAGGGGCGTACGCTGTTCGGCGGTATGGTCACCGCGCCGCTGGTGATGCCGGACGTGATCACCGGTCTTTCGTTGTTGCTGCTGTTCGTGGCGATGGCGCAGTGGATCGGCTGGCCGCAAGAGCGCGGGCTGATGACCATCTGGATCGCCCACACCACGTTTTGCACCGCGTATGTGGCGGTAGTGGTGTCGTCGCGCCTGCGCGAGCTGGACCTGTCCATCGAAGAGGCGGCCATGGACCTCGGCGCGCGGCCGTGGAAGGTGTTCCTGCTGATCACCATCCCGATGATCGCGCCGTCGCTGGCGGCGGGGGCGATGATGTCGTTCGCCTTGTCCCTCGACGACCTGGTACTGGCCAGTTTCGTCTCGGGGCCGGGCTCGACCACGTTGCCGATGGAAGTGTTCTCGGCGGTGCGCCTGGGCGTGAAGCCGGAGATCAACGCGGTCGCCAGCTTGATTTTGCTGGTGGTGTCGACTTTCACCTTTATCGTCTGGTATTTCACCCGCCGCTCCGAGCAGCAGAAACGCAAGGCGATCCAGCTGGCGATCGAGGAGAGCGCTGCAGGCGGCGATCTGAAACGCGATTCGCGGCGTGATCCATCGCAAAACACCGCTTGATTCCTGTCGCGAGGGGCTTGCCGCCGAATCGGGCGCAAGCCCCTCGCTACAGTGTTCGTTACGCTCTGGAAGCTTTTTATGCCCCCCGCTGCATTCGATCCCTACGCCTTGCGCACCCGTCTCAAGCCTTTACTGGAGCGCAGCTCGCTGTCGAGCCAGGCGCGCTATTACCAGCAGTTCTATGGACTGGATCTGGCCCATCGCGGCGACACGGTGGAGCGCCTGCTCGGGCAGATGAGGGTAGGGGCGTTCGACATCGTCACTCAGCTGTGGCTACCCGCTCGGCCGGTGGCGACGGTGTTTCTGCTGCATGGCTTCTACGACCATATGGGTTTGTACCGGCATGTGATCGACTGGGCGCTGGGGCAGCAATTCGCGGTGATCGCGTGCGATTTGCCGGGGCACGGTTTGTCCAGCGGGCCGCGTGCGAGCATCGATGACTTCGCCCACTACCAGCAGGTGTTGCACGCGCTGTTCGCCGAGGCCGAGCAGTTGCAACTGCCGCAGCCTTGGCATCTGTGTGGGCAGAGCACCGGTGGCGCCATCGCAATCGATCACTTGCTGCACTGCGGCTCGGACACGCCGATTGGCGGCCAGACTATATTGTTGGCGCCACTGGTGCGGCCGCGCGCATGGGGGTGGTCGAAGCTGAGCTACCGGCTGCTCAAGCCTTTCGTCTCGGGCATCGATCGGCGTTTCAGCGAGAACAGCAACGATCCGGCGTTCATGCCGTTTCTGCAGGCCGATCCGCTGCAGCCCTTGCGCCTGCCGACGGCCTGGGTGGGGGCGCTGGTGAAGTGGGTGGAGAGGATCGAAGCGGCACCGGTGTGTCATCGCTCGCCGCTGATTGTTCAGGGCGATGCCGATATGACCGTCGATTGGCAGCACAACCTGAAGGTGCTGAGCAGCAAGTTCGATCAGCCACGGGTGCTGATGCTGGCGAAGGCGAAGCATCACTTGGCCAATGAGTTGCCGCAGTTCAGGGAGGAGTATTTTCGGTTTCTTGGAGATGCGTTGGGCGGTAGGTGAACCAACGGCATCGATGTTGGCAATACCGGCCTCTTCGCGGGCAAGCCCTGCTTCCACAGGTGTACGGCTATCGAACTGTTAACACTGTGAGAGCAAGGCTTGCCCGCGAAGAGGCCGGTGCACGCCATGCAACTATCAGCCGCCAGTACCCGTTTGCCCCACCGCCAGCCCTGCACGAACCGCCGCCAGCGCGGCCTGGTAATAAGCCTTGCCCTCGGCCGATTCGGCAAAGGTCACGAACTCCTCCAGCTCCAGATCGCTCAGATCGCGATACACGTAGAGCAAGGTGTTGGGCAGTTCGGTACTGATCTGCTCCATCAGCCTTTGCCGCTGCCCATCGAGCATGCCCTGCGCCTGCCCGGCACCCAGCAGGCCAGGGATCATCTGGCTCAGGCTGTCGGCCGCCACGCCAGCGATGGCCAGGCTGACTTCGGCGCCGGCTTCGCGGGCGGGCAGGGCGGTGGCCAAGTGGCCGATGAGCAGCACGCGATCGTCGCTGGCCTGGATGTGCGGCAGGCCCTGAGCGTTCTTGGCCAATTGGTCCTTACGAGTCGCCAGCAGCTCGGCCGCCACGATCTTGTGCCCCAGCGGCGAATCGAAAAACGTCAGGGCGGGCAGCGGATCGACCAGCGTCTGGCGTAATTTGCCTTCGGCGCGGTTGTCCATGGCCTGGGCGGCGAAGCGCTTGTTGCTGTTGTTGACCAGTGCCTGGAACACCGCTGGCGGCAGGCTGTTGCTGTAGCGTTGCTGGGCAGCGGTGAGGGCATCGTTGAAATGCGCGCGTTGTTCTGGCCAGCCGGCGACCTTGTACAACTGGTCGTGGTTGTCTGCCCAGGCGGGCACGGTGCAGAACATGATGAGCAACAAACACAAACGACGCATAAAGACTCCTGTCGGCAGGCCGCTATTGTCCTTGGGCCGGCGTGGCTTTGTCGAGATTTGCAGGCAATCGATGCCCATGAAACATGTGCAGAACGTCGCCAGCCAAGTGGCGCTGTCTGTTTTGCGGGGTTGTGGATACTATGCGCGCCATGCCCATATCCCTTGATGCCCCTGTGCTGTTGCGCGTTGTCGATGACCTGGCCGAGCGTGGCTGGTCGCAGCAGAACCTCTTCCTGCCCCAGGGTCTGACCCTGGAACTGGCGGCTGAGTGCCGTAAACGTTCGCGTGCGGGTGAGTTGGCGCCCGCCGCGGTAGGACGCGGTGTCAGCCAGGAGGTGCGTGAAGGCATCCGCGGTGATCGCATCCAGTGGATCGAGCCCGGCGAATCCGCCCCGTGCGATGCATATCTGCACATCATGGACAGCCTGCGCGAGGTGCTCAATCGCAGCCTGTTCATGGGGCTGGAAGAGTTCGAGTGCCATTTTGCGCTTTATCCGCCGGGGGCGTTCTATCGTCGGCACGTGGACCGGTTTCGCGACGATGACAGCCGCATGGTGTCGGTGGTGCTGTACCTCAACACCGCCTGGGTACCAGGGGACGGTGGCGAATTGCGCCTCTATCTCAAGGGCGATGTTGCTCACGATGTAGCCCCCATTGGCGGCAGCCTGGTGGTGTTCCTGTCTGGGGACATGCCCCATGAAGTCCTCCCGGCCGAGCGAGATCGGCTGTCACTCACGGGCTGGTTCCGACGCCGCCCCAACGAGCCCTTTTGAGATGCACAAGATCCTCGTCAGTCGTTGCTTGCTAGGCCACCCGGTGCGTTATGACGGTGGCTCCAGCGGGCCATTCGATCGCTTGGCGGCCTGGCAGGCCGAAGGTCGGGTGGTGGGCCTGTGTCCTGAAGTGGCGGGCGGTTTGCCGACGCCGCGCCCCCCGGCCGAGATCCCCGGGGGCCAAGGCACGGCGGTGCTGGCCGGGGAGGCGCAGGTGTTGACCGTGCAGGGTGAGGATTTCACTGCAGCCTTTGTACGCGGCGCCGAGATCGCCTTGCGCCAGGTACGCGAGCAGGGCATTCGCATTGCCATCCTCAAGGCCAACAGCCCTTCGTGTGGCAATCGCGAGACTTACGATGGCTCTTTCAGTGGCGTGCGGGTGAGTGGCGAAGGGGTGACGGCGGCGCTGCTGCGCCGCGAGGGGGTGCAAGTGTTCAACGAGCATGAGCTTGAGGCGGCGCAATTGGCGCTGGCGCAATTGCTGTAATGGAGGGTGGCCTTTCGGGCCCCTTCACGAGCAAGCTTCGCTCCCGCAGGTCTATGAACGCTGTGGAGCAAGGCCTGCCCGCGAAAGGGCCGGCCCTGTTTGCACACATCACCGATGCTGACGATGGAAGCTGTCCATGAACTCCGTCAACTTCTGCGCCGCCTGCACTGACAGCGCGTTATAGATCGACGCCCGGACTCCGCCAATCGCCCGGTGTCCTTCCAGCCCCGAAAACCCTAGCGCCCGGCTCTGTTCAAAAAAAGCCTGCTGCAGTTGCGCATTGGGCAGATTGAACGCCACGTTCATGGTCGAGCGATCCGCGCGTGCCGCCCAGCCGCGATAGAAACCGTCGGCGTTGTCCAGGGCGCTGTACAGCAGCTCGGCCTTGCTGCGGTTGATCTGCGCCATTTTCTCCAGGCCGCCGACATCGTTGAGCAGCCAGCGGGTCACCAGCAGCACCACGTAAATGGCGAACACCGGTGGCGTATTAAGGTTCGAACGGGCCTCGATATGCTTGCGATAGTTAAGGAACGATGGCAAGTCATCCGACGCCTGCTGGGCGATCTCATCCTTGACCAGCACCACGGTCACGCCGGCCGGGCCGATGTTTTTCTGTGCGTGGGCGTAGATCACCGAAAACTTCTCGGCGTCGCAGGGCTTGGAGAGAAAGTCCGAAGACATGTCGCAGATACGCGGCACGTCATCGCGGCCCAGCACCCGATGAAACTGCAGACCTTCGACCGTTTCGTTGGCGACGTAATGCAGATAGGGCGCGTCAGCCGAAAAGCTCAGCTCGTCGTCGGTAGGCAGGCGATTGAAGCCGCAGGATTCGCCGCTCCAGATGGTCTTGACCGGACCTTCGCGGCGCGCTTCGGCAATCACCTTGCGGCTCCAGTAGCCCGAATCGATGTACTCGGCAGGGTGCTCCTTGCCGCGTAGCAAGGTCATGGGCACCATCGAAAACTGCTGAGTGGCGCCGCCCTGCAAGAACAGCACGTGATAGTTCTCGGACAGCCCCAGCAGCGTGCGGATATTGCGCTCGGCTTCGTCGACGACGGCGGCGAACCAGTCTGAGCGATGGCTGATGCCCAGAATCGAAAGCCCGGTTTCCGGCACCTCGACGATGGACTGTTGAACCTCTGCCAGCACACTCTCCGGCAAGGCCCCAGGGCCGCCGGAGAAATTCAGGGCATTGCGCGGATTCGTAGACATAACCAAGGGGGCTTCCAGATCAGGTAGTGATCCCCCTGGCATGATCTGCGGCGCGGCGCATGAGCAGGTCCCGGAGGGCGTTCTTTACTTTTTGCATGTGGTACTGCTTGTTCGGGAACACGCTCTCCAGGTCCATGGCGTGGATCACCATGGCTGGATCGATCTCGAACACCAACAACTCGCCGTCACGGGTCTCTGCGCAATCGATGCCGAGGTAGTCGAGCCCGGTACGCTCGGCAATCGCCTTCAGCGCGGCGCCGTGACGTGCCGCAAACGCCGGAAAATCGTCGAGGAACCGCGCTTCTTCCGCTCTGCGCTGCGGGTCTTCGTACATCCGGGCGTTGAGGTAGTGAATCATCCAATTTTCTGACGTTGCCATATGGCAGGCATAAGGTGTGCCATCAATGAGAAACACCCGGGCTTTTCTGAACAGGCCGTCGGCTTTGCTGTAGTCGACGAAGCGCGCGAGGAAGTATTCCTCGGCCTGTACACGGCCCAGGTAGCCATGCACGGCCTCGGCCGATTCGATGCGCTCCAGACCGTGCCCGCCGTGGGTGCCGACCGGGCGCAGGATGATCGGGAAATTGACACCTTGAGTCGCGGTGGCCAGTTCCACGGTGCCGGTGGCGATGGCCCGCAAGGTGTCCGGGGCGATGCGTTGCACCGGGCACATCACCAGGCCGGGTACACCTTGCATCAGCAGACTGGCGGTCTGGCGCTCCGATTGGGGGACGTGTTCGGGTGGATTGATGATCGGTCGCGGCCAGTTGGCCAGGGGCGACTCGAGCTGGGCAAGGGCCTCGAAAGTGCTGTCAGCGGCGCTGATGCCGACCAGCAGCACATCGTGCTCGGGAATCGGCGCCGTCAACGGGGTGCCGGGGCTGATGTAATAGTAGATGAGCTCGATATCGCTGTTTTCCAGCAGGCAGTCGATCGGCACGTTGGCCGACAGCTCGCCGGGGACCATCAGCATCAGCAGGGTCAGGCGCCGCGGTTGCTTGGGGGCAATGCGGTAGACCCGCTGCATTTCCAGCGCCCGGGCCTGAATCTGCAAGCCGAGCTCCTGCTCGTTCAGGCACAGCAGAATGGTCGAAAGATTCAGCCACAGCTCGGGATCGTCGGGGTGCAGTTGCGCCAGATCGAGCATTTCAGCGGCCTGCAGGCTGAAATCGATGCCGGCGATGCTCATGCGCAGGAACGGCGCCAGGCCGATGAAAGCGGTGGCCGGCGGGTGTTCCGGGGTCGGGGTGAAGGTGGTCAGGTGCAAAGTGATATCCCCGCAGCGGGCAGCGTTGGAAAAATGAAATGACTTTAGCATGTCGGCCGGACGGTACGGTTGCCGGGCTATTCGGAAGAGTCCTACGCTTTGCTCGGCGTTCTCTGACATCCATTCTTTGCGCATCGGACTACTCTCGCCGATTTGCGGGAGGCTGGCGATGCGCTGGATAGCAGCAATAGTGATTGGCGTACTGGTGAGTGGATGCGCGGGGGCGCAGCCGCCGGGACAGCATCAGTCGATCAATCGGCAGGGCAAGCCCGACCCTGGCGTCGATGCATGGGGTTCGGGTTCGGCCGACTGGTATCGCTGCCACTTCGAGCCGCACCTGAGCTGGTGCCCCACCGCCGGCGGCGAGGAATAAAAAAAGGAGGCCACCCGGGCCTCCCTTCTTCAACGCTGCAGAACAATCAGAACAGTACGCGGCAACGAATGGTGCCGTTGACCTGTTGCAGTTTTTCCTGCGCCAGATCGGAGTATTCGGCATCGACGTCGATGACGACGTAGCCGACTTTCTCGTTGGTCTGCAGGAACTGACTGGAGATGTTGATGCCGTTTTCGGCGAACACCTTGTTGATCTCGCTCAGCACGCCCGGGACGTTCTCGTGGATGTGCAGCAGGCGGTGCTTGCCAGGGTGAGCGGGCAGGGCCACTTCCGGGAAGTTGACCGACGACACCGACGTACCGTTGTCGCTGTACTTGACCAGTTTTTCCGCCACTTCCAGACCGATGTTGGCTTGGGCCTCAGCGGTGGAACCGCCGATGTGCGGGGTCAGGATGACGTTGTCGAGGCCACGCAGCGGGCTTTCGAAAATGTCATCGTTGGAGCGTGGCTCGACCGGGAACACGTCGATGGCGGCGCCGATCAGGTGCTTGTCCTTGATCGCGTCGGCCAGGGCGTTCAGCTCGACCACGGTGCCGCGGGCGGCGTTGATCAGGATCGCGCCTTTCTTCATCGAGCGGATTTCTTTCTCGCCGATCATCCATTGGGTCGATGGCAGTTCTGGCACGTGCAGCGAGACGATGTCGGCCAGGCCCAGCAACTCGGTCAGGCTGGCGACCTGGGTCGCGTTGCCCAGTGGCAGCTTGGTCAGCGGGTCGAAGAAGAACACTTGCATGCCCAGGCCTTCAGCCAGGACCGACAGTTGTGTGCCGATCGAGCCGTAGCCGACGATGCCCAGCTTCTTGCCGCGGATTTCGAAGGAGTTGGCCGCGCTTTTGATCCAACCGCCACGGTGGCAGGAAGCGTTTTTCTCGGGGATGCCGCGCAGCAGCAGGATGGCCTCGGCCAGCACCAACTCGGCCACCGAACGGGTGTTGGAGTACGGCGCGTTGAACACGGCGATGCCACGCTCGCGGGCGGCGTTCAGGTCCACCTGGTTGGTGCCGATGCAGAAGCAACCGACGGCCACCAGTTTTTTGGCGGCGTCGAACATTTCTTCGGTCAGCTGCGTGCGCGAGCGGATACCGATGAAATGAGCGTCAGCGATCTTTTCCTTGAGCTCGGCTTCAGGCAGCGACTTGGTGTGATATTCGATGCTGGAATAACCGGCGGCCTTGAGGACGTCGACGGCGGATTGATGGACGCCTTCGAGAAGAAGGAACTTGATCTTGCTCTTGTCGAGGGAAGTCTTGCTCATCTGCGTAAACCTGTGTCCCGGAGAAATTGGCAGTAAGTAAAGCGCGGCGCCAACGGCTCGAAGCTCGATTGGCGGGGGGCGTATGCTAGCATATGCACCCCGCAGAACGCCCATCCCTGGCACGTGAATACGGCTCAGGCTGACCATGAATCGTTTGAGAGTTCTATCGATGACCCATCCTGCCCTGATCGATGAGTTGATGAACCTGGTGGAGCCCGGCAAGGTCCTGACCGACGCTGCGTCTCTGGAAACATTCGGCAAGGACTGGACCAAACACTTTCCCCCGGCGCCCCTGGCTATCGTCTTCCCCAAGACCATCGACCAGGTCCAGGCGGTGGTGCGCTGGGCCAACGAGCGCAAGGTCGCCTTGGTGCCCTCGGGCGGTCGCACGGGGTTGTCAGCGGCGGCCGTGGCGGCCAACGGTGAAGTGGTGGTGTCGTTCGACTATATGAACCAGGTACTGGACTTCAATACCGTCGACCGCACCGTGGTCTGCCAGCCGGGGGTGGTTACCGAGCATCTGCAGAACCTCGCGCAAGAGCACAACCTTTATTACCCGGTAGATTTCGCCTCGGCGGGCTCCAGCCAGATTGGCGGCAATATCGGCACCAATGCCGGTGGTATCAAGGTCATTCGCTACGGCATGACCCGCAACTGGGTGGCGGGCATGAAGGTGGTGACCGGCAAGGGCGACCTGCTCGAACTGAACAAGGACCTGATCAAGAACGCCACCGGTTACGACCTTCGGCAGCTGTTCATCGGTGCCGAGGGCACTTTGGGCTTTGTGGTCGAGGCCACAATGCGCCTGGATCGCGCGCCCAAGAACCTCACCGCCATGGTGCTGGGGACCGCCGACTTCGATTCGATCATGCCGGTATTGCATGCGTTCCAGAACAAGCTGGATTTGACCGCGTTCGAGTTCTTTTCCGACAAGGCCCTGGCCAAGGTGCTGGGCCGCGGCGACGTGCCCAAGCCGTTCGAGTCCGACTGCCCGTTCTATGCGCTGCTGGAATTCGAAGCCACCACCGAAGAAGTTGCCAACGACGCGCTCGCCACGTTCGAGCATTGCGTGGAGCAGGGCTGGGTGGTCGATGGGGTGATGAGCCAGAGCGAGCAGCAGTTGCAGAATCTCTGGAAACTGCGCGAATACATCTCCGAAACCATCTCGCATTGGACGCCCTATAAGAACGACATTTCAGTGACTGTTTCAAAAGTCCCGGCGTTCTTGAAGGAGATTGACGCGATCGTCGGCGAATTCTATCCCGACTTCGAGATTGTCTGGTTCGGCCACATCGGCGACGGCAACCTGCACTTGAATATTCTCAAGCCAGACGGTTTGTCGAAGGACGAATTCTTCGCCAAGTGTGCCACGGTCAACAAGTGGGTATTCGAGACGGTGCAGAAGTACAACGGTTCGATATCCGCCGAACATGGCGTGGGCATGACCAAGCGCGATTATCTGACCTACAGCCGGTCGCCAATCGAAATCGAGTACATGAAGGCCATGAAAGCGGTGTTCGACCCCAACGGGATCATGAACCCCGGCAAGATTTTTGCTGTGCAAGACCACTAAGCGCATTGCTTCCAAGCATATTCCAGCAGGCAGAGGAGTCGTTCATGAGCTATCAACACCAGTACGCTGACGGGACCCGGATTCACTATCCGGTCGGGAAAGTGGTCTGCATCGGGCGCAACTACGCCGAACATGCCAAGGAACTGGATAACCCGGTACCTACCGAGCCGCTGCTGTTCATCAAGCCTGGCAGCTGTGTGGTGCCGTCGGAGGGTGGCTTCAAGGTGCCGACCGATCGTGGTTCAGTGCACTACGAAACCGAGATCGCCGTATTGCTGGGCAAGTCGCTGTCGACCAAACCCAGCGAAGAGGAAGTCCTGGACGCCATCAGTGGTTATGCCCCGGCGCTGGATCTGACCTTGCGCGATGTGCAATCGAAGCTCAAAGAAAAGGGCTTGCCGTGGGAAATCGCCAAGTCGTTTGACGGAGCCTGCGTGATTGCGCCGTTCGTGGCGGCCAGCACCTATAGTGATCTGACCGATATTCCGGTACGCCTGACCCTTAATGGCGCAGTGCGCCAGGACGGCAACAGCAGCCTGATGCTCAACCCGATCGTGCCGATGATCCAGTACATGGCGGCATGTTTTTCGCTGCAGGCCGGGGATGTGATCATGACCGGTACGCCAGCGGGCGTGGGGCCGTTGAATCCGGGGGATGAACTCGTCCTTGAGTTGCCAGGTGCCAGCAGCTTCGCTACGACGGTTTTGTAAGAACGACAGATTTGCGGGTCTCTTCGCCGCCAAACGCGCACCCCTGCTTCCACAGGTATCGGCACAGCCTGTGGGAGCAAAGCTTGCTCGCGAAGAGGCCAGTGGCGGGCGCTTACTTCTTCAGGGTTCTCACGCCCTCGGCAGTCCCTAGCAACAGCAGGTCCGCCGAACGTGCCGCAAAGAGGCCGTTGGTCACTACCCCGACGATCGCGTTGATCTGGCTTTCCAGCAGCACCGGATCGGTGATCTGCAGGTTGTGCACGTCAATGATGATATTGCCGTTGTCGGTCAGCACGCCGTCGCGATAGACCGGGTCGCCGCCCAGTTTGACCAGTTGGCGCGCCACGTGGCTGCGGGCCATGGGGATCACTTCGACCGGCAGCGGGAAGTTGCCCAGCACGGGCACCAGCTTGCTGGCATCGGCGATGCAGATAAAAGTCTTGGCCACGGCCGCGACGATCTTCTCGCGGGTCAGTGCAGCGCCGCCCCCCTTGATCAGGTTCAGGCCTTCATCGCTCTCGTCGGCGCCGTCGACATAGAACTCCAGGTCGCTCACCGTATTCAACTCGTATACCGGGATCCCGTGGCCCTTGAGACGCGCAGCGGTGGCTTCGGAGCTGGCCACGGCGCCGTCGAAAGCACCCTTGTGCAGCGCCAGGGCGTCGATGAAGCAGTTGGCGGTGGAGCCAGTGCCAACGCCCACGACGCTCTTGTCGTCGAGCTTGGGCAGAATGAAATCGACGGCGGCCTGGGCGACGGCCTGTTTGAGTTGGTCCTGGGTCATGCGGGCTCCGGAAGCGGGCAGGGTCTATCTGAGGGGGCGCATTATAGCCGTATCCGTTGGCTAAAACCCGGGCGCGTGTGGTCGTTACGCCAGGCGCTGGGTTAGACTCGCCGTCCTTGCAACCACCGCCAGCAGTGATTTTTTCCGATGCTCGAACAGTACGTAAAGAAAATCCTCACCTCGCGCGTCTACGATGTCGCCGTCGAAACTCCGTTGCAGCCGGCCGATCAGCTGTCCCGGCGCCTGGGCAATACGGTGCTGCTCAAGCGCGAAGACCTGCAGCCGGTGTTTTCTTTCAAGGTGCGCGGTGCGTACAACAAGTTGGCGCATCTGACTGATGCCGAGCGCGCCCGGGGCGTCGTTACCGCGTCGGCTGGCAACCACGCCCAGGGTCTGGCTCTGGCGGCGAAGAAGATGGGGGTCAAAGCCACTATCGTGATGCCGCGCACCACGCCGGAGATCAAGGTCGAGGGCGTGCGCTCGCGGGGCGGCAAAGTGGTGCTGCACGGCGATTCCTTCCCTGAGGCGCTGGCTTATTCGCTCAAGTTGGTGGACGAGAAGGGCTATGTCTATGTGCATCCCTATGACGACCCGGACACCATCGCCGGCCAAGGCACCGTGGCCATGGAGATTCTGCGCCAGCACCCGGCACCGCTCAATGCGATCTTCGTGCCGGTCGGTGGTGGCGGGCTGATTGCTGGCATCGCCGCCTATGTGAAGTATCTGCGTCCGGACATCAAGGTCATCGGTGTCGAGCCCGATGATTCCAACTGTCTGCAAGCGGCCATGGCGGCGGGCGAGCGTGTGGTGCTGTCGCAGGTGGGGCTGTTCGCTGATGGCGTGGCGGTGGCGCAGATTGGCCAGCACACCTTCGATATCTGCAAGCATCATGTCGATGAAGTGGTGACGGTCAGCACCGATGAGATCTGCGCGGCCATCAAGGATATCTACGACGATACCCGCTCGATCACCGAGCCTGCCGGTGCGCTGGGTGTCGCTGGCATCAAGAAGTACATCGAACTGTACGGCGTGACCGGGCAGACCCTGGTGGCGATCGACTCCGGTGCCAACGTCAACTTCGACCGCCTGCGCCATGTGGCCGAGCGTGCCGAGCTGGGTGAGGGGCGTGAAGCCATCATCGCCGTGACCATTCCGGAGCAGCCGGGCAGCTTCAAGGCGTTCTGCCAGGCCATAGGCAAGCGCCAGATCACCGAATTCAACTATCGTTTCCACAGCGGCCGTGAGGCGCACATCTTCGTTGGCGTGCAGACCCACCCGGAAAACGATCCGCGCGATGCGCTGCTGGCCAACCTGCGCGAGCAGGGTTTCCCGGTGCTGGACCTGACCGACAACGAATTGGCCAAGCTGCATATTCGCCATATGGTGGGTGGGCATGCCGAGAAGGTCAGCGACGAGCGGGTCATGCGTTTCGAATTCCCGGAACGGCCGGGGGCGCTGTTCAATTTCCTCAGCAAGCTGGGCGGGCGCTGGAATATCTCGATGTTCCACTACCGCAACCACGGCGCGGCGGATGGTCGGGTGGTAGCGGGGCTGCAGGTACCGGAGGATGAGCGTCATCTGGTGGCCGCAGCCCTGGATGCCATCGGCTATCCCTATTGGGATGAGACGGATAATCCGGCGTACCAGTTGTTTTTGGGCTGAACCTGACGACCCCTCCGCCCGCTCCCACAGGATTGCGCGTACACCTGTGGGAGCGGGCTCTGCCCGTGAAGGGGCCTTCGGCATCACGCCATATTTCAGCGCCATAAGGAGCCGAACGCTATGCAAAGCTACAGCGCATTCAAGCTTGGATTTTTTGTTGCGATGGTGCTTTTCGTGGTCAGTGCTGGGGTCATTGCCTGGCGGGCCATGCGCGCCGGCGACGACAGTGCCGCACTGGGCCGCAGCCTGCAGCGGCCATGGGTGTTCGCCTGGGGGTTGATGGCCCTGAGCCTCGCCAGCTTGCCGTTCAGTGGCTGGTGGCTGGCCCACCTAGGCGCCTGGCCGCTCGGGCAGTTGTGGATGCTGGGTGCGGAGCTGCTGTACGTGCTGGTGTGGCTGTTCTGGCTGCTGGCGGTACGCCGCGTCAATCGTCTGCGCCGCGCGCAGGTTTACTCCCGCGCTGCGGACAAGAAAGACGTGGGGGTGCAGCGTAAGCGGGCCTATATCTACGGTGGCGCCTCGGCGTTGTGTTTTGCGGTGATTGTGGTGTTGGTGGCCGTCAAGCCGGTGTAAGACCGGCTATTCGTTGGTGGCCTTGCGGGCCTCTTCACGAGCAAGCTCGGCTCCCAATGTGATGAGTCGTGCATTTTGTGGGAGCAAGGCTTGCCCGCGAAGGGGCCATCAGCCACGCCGCATAATCACTCGCCGCGCAGCGAAATCTCTTTCCAGCCACGGCGCTTGGCTTCTTCGTGCAGTTTCGGGTCCGGGTCGACCACGATCGGGTGGGCGACTTCTTCAAGCAGCGGCAGATCGTTCATCGAATCGCTGTAGAAGTAGCTGTCGTCGAGATTCAGCCCCTGCTCCTGCAACCAGCGGTTCAGGCGCGTCACCTTGCCTTCGCGGAAGCACGGGACGTCGAAACTGCGGCCAGTGTAGCGGCCGTCCTTCATCTCGCACTCGGTGGCCAGCAGGGTGTCGACGCCCAGTCGCTCGGCAATCGGCCCAGTGACGAAGCGGTTGGTGGCGGTGATGATCACAAGCTTGTCGCCGGCCGCGCGGTGCTGTTCGAGCAGTGCGATGGCCTTGGGCAGAATGATCGGCTCGATGCAGTCGCGCATGAAATCACGGTGCCATTCGTCCAGCTGCGCCAGATCGGTAGCGGCGAGAATTTCCAGGCTGAATTCCAGGTAAGCGCCCTGATCGAGCTGGCCGGCCAGGTAATCCTCATAGAATGCATCGTTGCGGGCTTTGTATTCGACCTTGTCGAGAATCCCGCGCTCGCACAGGTAATCGCCCCAGGCATGGTCGCTGTCGCCGCCGAGCAGGGTGTTGTCGAGATCGAATAATGCCAAACGCATGGAATTTCTCACCTACCTATTGATAAACGCCTCACAGAATACGGACTTTTGACAACTGTGCACATAAGGTATGCGGGCGCGTTGCCGCCTTGACAGGCTTTGTGGAACAATGCGGAAACATGCGTTTACGAGGTTGTTGCCGTGATCGACCCCGATGGTTTCCGTCCCAACGTCGGCATCATTCTGACCAATGACGCCGGACAGGTGCTGTGGGCTCGTCGTATCAACCAGGATGCCTGGCAGTTTCCGCAGGGCGGTATCAACCCCCAGGAGACGCCGGAAGAGGCCTTGTACCGCGAGTTGAATGAAGAAGTAGGGCTCGAGCGGCAGGATGTTGAAATTCTTGCCTGCACGCGCGGCTGGTTGCGTTATCGTTTGCCGCAACGCCTGGTCCGTACACACAGCCAACCGCTGTGCATCGGCCAGAAGCAAAAATGGTTTCTGTTGCGCCTGATTTCCAACGAGCAGCGCGTAAGAATGGATTTGACGCCCAAGCCCGAGTTCGATGGCTGGCGCTGGGTCAGTTATTGGTACCCGCTGGGCCAGGTGGTGACATTCAAGCGCGAAGTTTATCGTCGCGCGCTCAAAGAGCTTGCCCCGCGCCTTTTATCGCGCGACTGACGACGGAGTTCGACCCCGAGCCATGCTCAATACGCTGCGCAAGATCGTCCAGGAAGTCAACTCCGCCAAGGATCTCAAGACGGCGTTGGGGATCATTGTGCTGCGCGTCCGGGAAGCCATGGGCAGCCAGGTGTGCTCGGTCTATCTGCTCGACCCTGAGACCAACCGTTTCGTGCTGATGGCCACCGAAGGCCTCAACAAACGTTCCATCGGCAAAGTCAGCATGGCCCCTAATGAAGGTCTGGTGGGCCTGGTGGGCACCCGCGAAGAACCCCTGAACCTCGAGAACGCCGCCGATCACCCGCGTTATCGCTACTTCGCCGAGACCGGTGAAGAGCGCTTCGCGTCGTTCCTGGGCGCACCGATCATCCACCACCGTCGGGTGGTCGGCGTGGTGGTGATCCAGCAGAAGGAACGCCGCCAGTTCGACGAGGGTGAAGAAGCCTTCCTGGTCACCATGAGCGCACAGCTCGCCGGCGTCATCGCCCATGCCGAGGCAACGGGCTCGATTCGCGGCCTGGGCCGTCAAGGCAAGGGCATCCAGGAAGCACGTTTCGTCGGCGTACCGGGTTCGCCGGGTGCTGCGGTCGGTACCGCCGTGGTCATGTTGCCGCCGGCGGATCTCGATGTGGTGCCGGACAAGGTAGTCACCGACATCAAGGCCGAGCTGGGCTTGTTCCAGAATGCGTTGGAGGGCGTACGCGGTGACATGCGCACCCTTTCGGCGAAATTGGCCACACAATTGCGCCCGGAAGAGCGGGCGTTGTTCGATGTCTACCTGATGATGCTCGACGATGCTTCACTGGGCAGTGAAGTCACCAATATCATCAAGACCGGGCAATGGGCGCAGGGCGCGTTACGCAATGTCGTGGCCGAGCACGTCGCTCGCTTCGAGTTGATGGACGACGCCTATCTGCGCGAGCGCGCTTCCGACGTCAAGGACCTGGGCCGGCGCCTGCTGGCCTATCTGCAGGAAGCCCGCTCGCAGACCATGGTGTATCCGGACAACACCATCCTGATCAGCGAAGAGCTGTCGCCGGCCATGCTTGGCGAGGTGCCCGAGGGCAAGCTGGTGGGCCTGGTCTCGGTGCTCGGCTCCGGCAACTCCCACGTGGCGATCCTGGCGCGTGCCATGGGCATCCCCACGGTGATGGGCGTGGTCGATCTGCCGTACTCCAAGGTCGACGGCATCCGCATGATCCTCGACGGCTATCACGGCGAGGTGTTCACCAACCCCAGCGAGATCCTGATCAAGCAGTACAGTGCGGTCATGGAGGAAGAGCGCGAGCTCTCCAAAGGCCTCGATGCGCTGCGCGAGCTGCCGTGCGTGACGCTCGACGGGCATCGCATGCCGTTGCTGGTCAACACCGGCCTGCTGGCCGATGTGGCGCGGGCGCAGGAACGTGGCGCCGAAGGCGTAGGCCTGTATCGCACTGAAGTCCCGTTCATGATCAACCAGCGGTTCCCCAGCGAAAAGGAACAGTTAGCCATTTACCGCGAGCAACTGGCGGCTTTCCATCCGCTGCCGGTGACCATGCGCAGCCTCGACATCGGTGGTGACAAATCGCTGTCGTACTTCCCGATCAAGGAAGACAACCCGTTTCTGGGCTGGCGTGGCATCCGCGTGACCCTCGACCACCCGGAGATCTTCCTGGTGCAGTGCCGGGCCATGCTCAAGGCCAGCGAGGGCTTGAACAACCTGCGCATCCTGCTGCCGATGATCTCGGGCACGCACGAACTCGAAGAGGCGCTGCATCTGATCCACCGCGCCTGGGGCGAGGTGCGCGACGAAGGCACCGACGTGCCGATGCCGCCCGTGGGCGTGATGGTGGAGATTCCGGCGGCGGTCTATCAGGCGCGCGAGCTGGCGCGTCAGGTGGACTTCCTGTCCGTGGGTTCGAACGACCTGACCCAGTACCTGCTGGCGGTCGACCGCAACAACCCGCGGGTGGCCGACCTGTATGATTACCTGCACCCGGCGGTGCTGATGGCCTTGCAGCATGTGGTCAACGAAGCTCATGCCGAGGGCAAGCCGGTGAGCATTTGTGGCGAGATGGCCGGTGATCCGGCGGCGGCGGTGCTGTTGATGGCGATGGGGTACGACAGTCTGTCGATGAACGCCACCAACTTGCCGAAAGTGAAGTGGATGTTGCGTCAGGTCAGCATGAGCAAGTCCAAGGAATTGCTTGCGCAGTTGATGAAAATCGACAACCCGCAAGTTATCCACAGCTCATTGCAGCTGGCGCTGAAGAATCAGGGCTTGTCGCGGATGATCAACCCGGCCGCGCCGAAGACGCTTTGAATGTCAGCGTTTTGCTGATGCTACTGGCCTCTTCGCGAGCAAGCTTTGCTCCCACAGTGGTGAGTCGTACTGTGGGAGCAAGGCTTGCCCGCGAGAGTCCTTGGAGGACGCCTCAATCCTCCAGGGCCACCTCGCCCAGATGCCCGCCATAGGGCCCATAACTGCGCTCGACAATCCGCCGTCCGCCATCCGCCCGCAGTTTCACCAGCGTACTGGCCCGCGTGCCATAGCTCGGGCTGGCAATAAACACGCTCGACAGCAGCCTTTCCGTCGCCAGCCCCACGCCGGTGTCTGGCAAATCGGCATCGGTGGCCGGTTCCGGATCGTTGAGCACGCCAAGTAATTTGTCCTCCATGGCATCATCCAATTCAACGGCCAAGGCCTCACGAGCCTTGATCAGCTTGGGCCAAGGCGAATTCAGCGCGGCATTCGACAACCCATACACCCCAGCCGCAAGCGCAACCGGCTCGCCTTCGCGCGCATTGAAATACATCAGGCGCGGCAACTGCCCGGGCGTTACCGTGCCCAATAGCAGATTGAACCCGGCGTACTCCGCCGAACGACCACGAACCTCGCGCAAATAGTCATCCAGATCGATTCCGCTGGTCAGAAACCGCGCAACCAGGTCACCCCGCGAACGGTGCCCCGTCGGTTGATCAGGATCACGGATATTGGTCAGCGCCGCAAAACGTCCGCCGGGTCCGAGGCCCAGCCAGGTACCACCCGCCTCCAGATCGCGCCCGGCAAGCACGTGCGGCGCATCCTCCCAGGCGGCCAGCGGCAGGGTCGGGCGGGCATAGAATTCATCCCGGTTGGCCGCCAGCAGCAGCGGCACGTCGTGCTCGGGGCGCCAGGCGAAAACGATCAGGCACATGGGCGGGTTTCCTTGTCTTTGTCGCTACTGTACCCACGCCGCCCAGCACTATCCATCCTCATTGGCTGGAGCCGCAGGGGCTGTTTCCGCTACCATGCCGGTCCTGATTCGACAGCGCATGGCCGCAGGCCTGGTTAGTCGGCGCGTTCAGGCCTCTGTCACGGGCCTCGGCGTCCGTGTCACAAAATTTCATCATTTCCGGGTGGTCAGTGCCTCGACCCTCCGGGCATAGTTCCCGTTTTATCAAGGCGCAGCCCCAGTTGGCGCGGCCTTGAACCCACAGCTTTATCGAGGAGTCGCAATGCTGGCTTATCCGCAGATCGATCCCGTCGCCCTGGCGATCGGTCCCCTGAAAATCCACTGGTACGGTCTGATGTACCTGATCGGCATCGGCGGCGCATGGCTGCTGGCGCTGAGCCGCATGCAGCGCTTCGACCCGACCTGGACCAAAGAAAAACTCTCGGACATGATCTTCTGGGTGGCCATGGGCGTGATAGTCGGCGGCAGGCTGGGCTACGTCTTGTTCTACGATCTGGACGTCTACCTGGCCAATCCATTGCTGATTTTCGAAGTCTGGAAAGGCGGCATGGCGTTCCACGGCGGCTTGCTGGGCGTAATGATCGCGACCTGGTGGTTCGGCAAGCGCAATGGCAAGTCGTTCTTCCAACTGATGGACTTTATTGCGCCGATGGTGCCGATCGGCCTGGGCGCCGGACGTATCGGCAACTTCATCAATGCCGAGCTGTGGGGCAAGCCGACCGATCTGCCGTGGGCCATGGTGTTCCCGCCGTTCAGCGATCCGGCGCAATTGCCGCGCCACCCGTCCCAGCTGTATCAGTTCGCACTGGAAGGCGTGGCGTTGTTCGCTATCCTTTGGCTTTATTCGCGCAAGCCGCGCCCGACCATGGCCGTGTCCGGCATGTTCGCGCTGTTCTATGGCATCTTCCGCTTTTTGGTGGAATTCGTGCGGGTGCCGGACGCGCAGCTGGGCTATCTGGCCTGGGGCTGGGTCACCATGGGGCAGGTCTTGTGTGTACCGATGATCATCGGTGGCCTGGCGCTGATCTGGCTGGCCTATCACCGCAAGCCGGCAGAGCAGAGCGCCGCACTTTAATACTCGTCAGGCAGGGTTCGGCCCTGCCGGCATCGATGCAGGTAAGTCATGAAGCAATATCTCGATCTGGTCGCCGACGTCATCAAGCGTGGCTCCCTTCAGTCCAACCGTACCGGGGTGAAGACCATCAGCCTGCCGGGCGCCATGCTGCGTTTCGACCTGCAGGAAGGCTTTCCGGCAATCACCACGCGCAAGCTGGCGTTCAAGTCGGCCATCGGCGAGATGGTCGGCTTTTTGCGCGGGGTCAACAACGCCGCCGAGTTCCGCGCCTTGGGTTGCAAGGTCTGGGACCAGAATGCCAACGAGAACCAGCAGTGGCTCGACAACCCGTTCCGCAAGGGCGCCGACGACCTGGGTGAAATCTACGGCGTGCAATGGCGCCAGTGGCCGGCCTACAAGCGTATTGCGCTGAGCAATCCGGCGGCCATCGAATTGGCGCTCGGCCAGGGCTACACGCAGTTGGCCCAGGCCGAGGAAGACGGTGAGGCCTACGTGGTGCTGTACAAGGCCATCGATCAGATTCGCCAGTGCGTCGATACCATCATCAAGGATCCGGGCAGCCGGCGTATCCTGTTCCACGGCTGGAACTGCGCGCAGCTGGACGAGATGGCGTTGCCGCCGTGTCATCTGCTGTATCAGTTCCACCCCAATGCCGAGACGCGGGAAATCTCCCTGACCCTGTACATCCGCTCCAACGACCTGGGCCTGGGCACGCCATTCAACCTCACCGAAGGCGCGGCGTTGCTGTCGCTGATCGGCCGCCTGACCGGTTACACACCGCGCTGGTTCACCTATTTCATCGGCGATGCGCACGTCTATGAAAACCACCTGAGCATGCTCACCGAGCAACTCGACCGCGAACCCCTGCCAGCGCCCAGGTTGGTGATCTCCGATCGCGTCCCGGAATTCGCCAAGACCGGCCTGTACCAGCCGGAGTGGCTGGAGCTGATCGAGCCGAGCGATTTTTCGCTGGAAGGGTATGAGCACCACCCGCCGATGACGGCGCCGATGGCGGTTTAGTTCCTGGTAAGGATTTTTCCGGGCTACACAGAACCTCCACTGAGACTGACTTCACGGGCCGCTCTCAATGCCCGTGACTGCGTCCCACATGTGAATGCTCTGCCTCCGGCACGGTGACCGCGCCGGTCACTTCCAGGCGCTGGAGGATGCCGCATGGGTCGTGATCAGCCTCGCTGCCGCAGCGCTGGCGTAGCTCCACAAGCTGCTGTTGCAGGGCCATGAGGCCTTCGATGCGGGCGCTGACGTGCTGGATGTGGTCGTCGATCAGGTGGTTGACGCTTTCGCAGCGGTCTTGAGGGCTGTCGCGCAAGTTGAGCAGGCTGCGGATTTCCTCGAGGGTCATGTCGAGGATGCGGCAGTTGCGGATGAACGTCAGGCGCTCGACGTGGGCCTGGGTGTATACCCGATAGTTGCCGTCGCTGCGGGCGGGCTCGGGCAACAGGCCTTCGCGTTCGTAATAGCGGATGGTTTCTACCGGGCAGTCGGTGGCCTTGGCCAGTTCGCCGATTTTCATCTCATGTCCCTCGATCTGCAAAAGTCTCTTGACCCTATAGTCGCTACAGGGTGTTCACTTGGCAACAAGCATTTCAGAGACCGGACCCATGAGCCGTCAGCACAGCGACCATCCTAACGAGCACGAGCACGAGCACGAGCACGAGCATTCTCATGACCATAATGAGCACGCCTCGGCGCCTGCAGCTTCCTGCTGCGAGCAAAAAACTGCGCCGTTCGTATCCCTCAAGCCCGTCGTGCGCGAGGCTGGCCATGCCAGCCATGCCAGCCATGCCAGCCATGCCAGCCACGCTGGCCATGATTGCAGCACTCATGGCCATGGCCACGATCACGCCCCGGCTCCCGCGCAGGTCCAGCTCAGCGACGCCACCAGCCCCGACGCCCAGCTCAGCCAGTTCCGCATCGCCGAGATGGACTGCCCGACCGAGCAAACCCTGATCCATAACCGTCTGGGCAAGCTCGACGGTATCGAACAGCTGGATTTCAACCTGATCAACCGCGTGCTTGGCGTTCGCCATACGCTGGGCAGCACCGAGCCCATCATCCAGGCGATCGCCTCGCTGGGCATGAGTGCCGAGCCGCTGAGCGTCGACGCGCAAGGCAAACCCGTGGAAACGCTGCCGCCCGCCAACAAGCCGTGGTGGCCGTTGGCGTTGTCCGGCGTCGCGGCGTTTGGCGCCGAAGTGCTGCATTTCTCGGGGGCAGCGCCCACCTGGGTCATTGCTATTGTTGCACTGGTGGCGATCTTCAGCGGTGGTCTGAGCACCTATAAAAAGGGCTGGATTGCGCTCAAGAACTTCAACCTCAATATCAATGCCTTGATGAGCATCGCGGTCACCGGCGCGGTATTGATCGGGCAATGGCCGGAAGCGGCGATGGTGATGTTCCTGTTCACCGTGGCCGAGTTGATCGAGGCCAAGTCGCTGGACCGGGCCCGCAACGCCATTGGCGGGCTGATGCAGTTGACGCCAGAGACCGCCACCGTGCAGCAGGCCGATGGCGCGTGGCTGGACCAACCGGCCAGCGCGATCGCCTTGGGTGCGCTGGTGCGGGTCAAGCCCGGCGAGCGCATCGCCCTCGATGGCACCGTGCGCACCGGGCAATCGAGCGTCGACCAGTCGCCTATTACCGGCGAAAGCCTGCCGGTGGAAAAGACCACCGGCGACAAACTGTTCGCCGGCACCATCAACCAGGCCGGCTCGCTGGAGTATGAAGTCACCGCTGCAGCTGGCGATTCCACCTTGGCGCGCATCATTCATGCGGTCGAGCAGGCTCAGGGCGCCAAGGCGCCCACGCAACGTTTCGTCGACAGTTTCTCGCGCATCTACACCCCGGCGGTGTTCATTCTGGCGGTGCTGGTGGCGGTGGTGCCGCCGCTGTTGATGGCCGCGCCCTGGTTCGACTGGCTGTACCGGGCGCTGGTATTGCTGGTCGTGGCCTGCCCCTGCGCGCTGGTGATCTCCACCCCGGTGACCATCGTCAGCGGCCTGGCCGCCGCGGCGCGCAAGGGCATCCTCGTAAAGGGCGGGGTCTACCTCGAAGGCGGTCATCGCCTGCAAGTGCTGGCGCTGGACAAGACCGGCACGCTGACCCACGGCAAACCGGTGCAGACCGACATGCAACTGCTGGTTTCTGCTGTCGCCGATGCGCCCCTGATCGCTGCCAGCCTGGCGCGGCGTTCGGACCACCCGGTGTCGCTGGCCATCGCCCGCGAGGCGCAGAGCCAATCGGCGCAATGGCTGGACGTGCAAACGTTCACGGCATTGCCGGGGCGTGGCGTGAAAGGCGAGGTCAACGGCCAGCTGTATCATCTGGGCAACCACCGTTTGGTGGAAGACCTCGGCCTGTGTTCGACCGAGCTGGAGGCCAAGCTGGACGTGCTGGAGCGTCAAGGCAAAAGCGTTATTGTGCTGTGTGACAGCCAGCGGCCGTTGGTGCTGTTCGCCGTGGCCGATACCGTCAAGGACAGCAGCCGCGAAGCCATCGAGCAGTTGCACGCCTTGGGTATCAAGACCCTGATGCTCACTGGCGACAATAGCCACACTGCCGCCGCGATCGCCCGCGAGGTCGGCATTGACGAGGCCCGTGGCGACCTGCTGCCCGAGGACAAGCTGCAGGTCATCGAGAGTTTGAGCGGCGAAGGTCGCCAGGTCGGCATGGTCGGTGACGGCATCAACGATGCCCCCGCCCTGGCGCGCGCCGACATCGGGTTCGCCATGGCGGCAGCCGGTACGGATACCGCCATCGAAACTGCGGATGTCGCGCTGATGGACGACGATCTGCGCAAGATTCCGGCGTTTATCCGCCTCTCGCGCCAGACCCGCAGCGTGCTGGTGCAGAACATCGTGCTGGCGCTGGTGATCAAGGCAGTGTTCCTGGTGATCACTTTCGCCGGCATGGCCACGTTGTGGATGGCCGTGTTCGCCGACATGGGGGTCAGCTTGCTGGTGGTATTCAACGGGCTGCGCCTGCTGCGGCGGTAGTTATAATTTCGGGGGCCAGCCCCCTCGCTACAATTACCAACCCTGTAGTGAGGGGGCTTGCCCCCGAAAATAACCGCGCTGTAGGAACGTTCCTACTGTTAGGCCGACCTTCTCAGACTTCCCCTACGCCCCTGTCAGACTTGCCCGCTATTCCCCTCCCACCCCGATCGAGATAATCACCCCCGCCACTGAGCGAGTTCATCCGGCTTGCCCAAGGGCGGCGTTGTCGAGCCTTGCTGTTCGGAGCACTGCTCGAACGCGTCTGCCGTCTCGGCGGCAATTCCTATCAATAACAATAAATCGAGGTATCGCCATGTCTACACAAGCCCAGCTGGAAATCGCCAACGCTCCCCAGGAAATGACGCTCGAAGACACTCACGAAGTACGCGGTGCCGGTATTTTCGCCGACATCGGCGGGGTGATCGATGCGGCCATTCCGGTGATTGCTGCCGTGGTTGCCAAAGTAAGCTGATGCCTGCGGCCTGCAAGGGCTCAAGGATGTAAAGGGGGGAGTGGCGCCGCTCCCCTCTGCGGGCTGCATGAAGGTATGACGCGATGTTGGAACTCGGAAAGGTTGCTCTGCGGGCGCCCGTTCGGACCTTGGTGTTCGGCTGGTTGATCTGCCTGTTTTTTTTCATGCTGGTCGCGTTGTTGGTCGCCGGCGAGTATGCCCGCAAGGAAGAAGTACAGGGCCGGGTACTGACCCGCGATGTGGTGCGCATCGCCAGTGAAGGCAACGCTCACGTACAGGAAGTGCTGGTGGTGGCCGGGCAATCGGTGCGCAAGGACCAGCCGCTGCTGAGGATTCGCCCTCAGGAGCCAGAAAATTTCAGTGATGGCAGTGGCCAGACCACTGCCACCCAAAGTGCCGAGCGACTGGACAGCCTGCTCGCCGACACTCACAGCGATGAAGCCCAGGCACACGACGTGTACCGCACGCAGCGTGAATCCTTGAGCCTGCAGATCGACCAGTTACAGGCCGATCTGGATCTCAACGCCCGGATCGAACAATCGATCCAGCGCCGCGTCGCCATCGCCGCCGGTCTGCAGCAGCGCCATGAGCGTCTGGCCCGCGAGGGTGCGGTGTCCGAAGCGGCCCTCAACGAGGCCATCGTGCGCCACGAAACCGCTCAGCAGAATCTCGCCAGCAACCAACAGGGGCGAGCGGCGGCGCGCCAGCGGCTGCTCGAATTGCAGCAGCGCGGCAGCGACGCCGAACATCAGTTGACCTTGCGCCTCAGCGACATCGCCCGCCAGCGTCACGAACTGCTCGAACGCCGCGAAACCCTGCGCAAGCACCAGCAGTATGTATTGCTGTCACCGGTAGATGGCGTGGTCGATGGGGTCTCGGTATTCGCCGGCGGTCGGGCCCAGGCCGGTCAACCGATGCTGTTGCTGCGCATCGACCAGCCCGAGCGGGCGATGCCCACCGTGATGCTTGATGTCAGCCCCTCCAGCATCGGTTTCGCCAGCCCTGGCACGCCGGTGATCGTGCGCATCGACGCCTATCCCTATGAGCGTTATGGCGTGGTCAAGGGCCGCATCGTCCGCAGTACCGCGAGCACTTACCGCGATGTGCCGCTGGGCGCTTCGGCCGACACACCGACGGAGGGCGCAGTGTATCTGGTGGAAGTGGCGCTGGATTTCAGCGATCCCCGCACGCGCATTCGTGAACACTGGCTCAAGGACGGCATGACCCTGCGCGGCTCGTTGCGTCTCGAATCGCTAAGCCTCATGGAGTGGCTGTTCCTGCCCGTACTCAAAGGCAGCCAGCGTAACCCCGACTATCTCCCGGCGCTGATGCCGAATGCTGCGGGGCAGGCGACATGATCGATGCAACGCTGAGCCGCGTCCGCCGCGCCTTGGGCAAATCCGTACCGGTGATCCTTCAGGACGAGATGTCCGAATGCGGCATGGCGGCCATCGCCATGATCGCCGGGTATCACGGTCATGTCCTCAGTCTGCGCCAGATGCGCCACCGCTGCAGCGTCGCCCGCGATGGCATGTCGCTGTTTCAGATCATCAAGGTCAGCGAAACCCTGGGGTTCGCCTGCCGGCCGCTGAAGGTCATGCTCGACGGCCTGCGCCAGGTGCGTACGCCGTCCATTCTGTTCTGGAACAAGATGCACTTCGTGGTGCTGGAAGCGGTCGAGCGCCGCGGCCTGCGCATCATCGACCCGGCACTGGGTCGGCGCTTTTACACCTGGGAGGAGGCGCTGCCGTTGTTCAGTGGCGTGGCCCTTGAGCTGGTACCGGGCCTGCACTTTACCCTCCAGCGCAGTATGCCGGCGCGCCAGGCCCTGAGCTTCACCCAGGTGCTGTCGCGCAATCCCTGGCTGCTGCGCTACCTGATCCCCATGGGGTTGCTGGCCATCGTCATGTACCTGGGGGCCATTGCCGCGCCCAAGCTGTTTTCCTTGACCATCGATGAGGTCGTCGCCAAGAACGACGAGGACTTCCTCTACCTGATCCTCTACGTGTTCGGCGCCATCTTCCTGTTCAAGACCATCGCCGCCTGGCTGCGCACCTGGCTCGACGCACAATTGCGCATTGCATTGAGCCAGGACCTGGGCATCGGCGTGATGGCCTGGTTGCTGCGCTTGCCGGTCGGTTGGTTCGAGCGCCGCGCGCCGGGGGATATTCTACGGCGCACACAAGCCACCGATCGTGCCTACACGCAGTTCACCGCAGGCTGGATGGACATGACCATCGACGCGGTATTCGGCCTCGCCTTCCTGTGCCTGATGGCGCTGATCAACCTGCCCCTGGCGGGCCTGTCACTGGTGTTGTGCCTGCTGTTCTTCGGCTTTCGGCTGTTGACCCTGCCGATCATGGAGCGCACCCACAAGGTCGCCATCGAGGCCGAAACCGCCCGCAACGTCAGCCTGCTTGGCACCGTCAACGCCATTGAGTCGATGAAGCTCTACCACTACGAGGCCGCCAAACTGGCGCGCTGGAGCAATCAGCACGTCGACACCGAAGTGGCCCGCGCCAAGGTGCAACGCCTGCAATCGATGAATGGGGTGGTGCATGAAGGGCTGTCCCATGGGCATTCCCTGCTGGTCAGCGCCCTGGGGGCCTTTGCGGTATTGCAGGGCAACAACAGCATCGGCGATCTGTTTGCCTTCGTGCTCTACAAGGACATGTTCATGGGCTGCATGCTCAACCTGCTGGATCGCTATGCCAGCCTGCGCCTGGTGCAGGTGGAACTGCGCCGCGTCGAAGACATCATCGACGAGCCGGCCGAATGGGCTGAAACCGAGACCTACCTCGCCCGCGCCGACGAGCAGCACGCCCCGTTGCTGTCGCTGCAGGTGCGGGGCGGCCTGTTTCGCTACAGCAGCTTCGAGCGGCCGGTGTTCATGGACGTCGATCTGCGTTTGACGGCGGGCAGCAAGGTGGCGATCTTCGGGCCGTCGGGCTGCGGCAAGAGCACCCTGCTCAAGGTGCTGGCGGGATTCTATCGGCTCGAGGCCGGGCAGTTCGAGGTCAACGGCGTCGAGCTGCAACGGTTCGGCTTGCAGCGCTATCGGCAAAACCTCGCTTACGTGACCGCCCACGACGAGATCATTGCCGGCAGCGTGATGGACAACATCACTCTGGATGCCGAGCGCGGTGATGGCATCTGGCTGCAGACGTGCATCGAGCAGGCGGGCCTGCTGGCTGCGGTGCAGGGGCTGGCCAATGGCTTTAACACCTTGCTGGGGCCGACCGGCGTGCAGTTGTCGACCGGGCAGAAGCAACGGCTGTTGATCGCCCGCGCGCTGTACCGACGCCCGCAAGTGCTGCTGCTCGACGAGCCCACTTCCCATCTGGATGCCGAGGCCCGGGACGTGATCATCGCCACCCTCGGGCTGCTGTCGATGCTCTGTGTGGTGGTCACCCATGATCGACACGTCGCCCAGGCCTGCGATGTGGTCCTGCAGATGCGCCAGGGGCGCTTGCTGCCGATGCCGGCTGGAGGTTTGGATGACTGATCGAAGCAGCACGCGAGTGCGCTATTGGATGCTGTGCATGATCTGCAAGGCGCGGCTGGGTCAGTGGCTGATCAAGGGGCTCGCACTGATGTCGCGCGTCGTGCCCATGGGCCGCCTGTTTATCGGCTTGCCGAAGGTGCTGAGGCGCTTGCCGTCCGGGTGTCGAGGGCGTGACTACAGCTTGTGTCGGCAGAACCTGACCGCGCTCGGGTATGAATCGACCTTGGCCAAGAAGCTCAGTTGCCGCTTTGGCGTATTGCAATGGCAGCGCGCCCTGCACGAGCAGCTCTATCCGCGCCAGCGGCCTTTCGACCTGCGTGCCTGGATTGCCGACATCCCGTGGGTCGATCCGCAGCGTTTGGCAGAGGTCGAGCGGCCCACGCTCTATCTGCTGACCCACACGGGGGAGTACTGGATGGCGGTCGCCAGCCTGATGGCGCGGCAGGTGCGGCCGACCCGTTTCGTCATCCCGATCTGGAATTTCTCCGACCCCTTTACCCGTCATTCCCTGCAGCAGCTTGAAGGGCTGGGGCACTGGGTCGACGTGCTGGATGTCGCCGATCCGGGCACGGCGCTGAGCATGGCGCGGGCGTTGAAGCGTGGCGACAGCGTGGTGGTGTTCTGCGACCTGCCGGTGAGTCTGGGGGCGCTGCGTTTCGGCGAGCCGCTGCCGGGGCACCTGTTCCATCGCCCGGCGCAGTTTGTCAAAGGGCCGCTGTTTCTGGCCGCGAAACTGGGCTGTGACGCCTTGCTCATTGGCCATCAGGCGCAGTTGGGCGGCAAAGGCCGGGTACAAGTGCTGGAGCGGATAGCGGCGGCGCCGCTGCCCGCCATGCAAGCGCAGTGGATGGCCGCGCTGGATCGCTTTTTGGCGGCCGCGCCGGAGCAATGGTTCTACCTGCCCAGGCTCGAGGCGTTCTATCACCGGCAGCGGTCGACGGCCAAGCGGCGGCCCGCAGTGGCCCAGCCAGGGGCGTTGCGGTGAGCGGCTGGGGCGCTGCGGGTTTGCTGGCATGTATGGCCCTGAGTGCCTGTTCGTTTATCCCGACCTATGTGCGCCCAGCGGCGCCGGTGCCTGCCCAGTGGCGCGATCAGGCTGTCGAACAGGCCGTCACGCCCTTGCCCGCGTGGGAGCAGGTATTCAATGACCCACAGTTGCGCGAGCTGATCGGTCAGGCGCTGGAGCACAATCGGGATCTGCGCATCGCCGTGCAGCGTATCGACGAAGCGCGGGCGGTGTTTGGCGTGGCGCGTGCCGATCTGTTCCCCACCTTGGGTGTTCAGGGGGCGACCCAGCGTCAGCAGCTGTCGGCACTGGATTCACCCACCGGTGAGCGGGTGATCGGCGAGCAGGGGCGCTTTCGCCTGGGCGTGGGCATTACGGCCTACGAGGTCGACCTGTGGGGGCGCGTGCAGGCCTTGCGCGACAGTGCCGGCCAGCAATTGCTGGCCAGCGAGGAGAATGCCCGGGCGGTGCAGATCAGCTTGGTGGGTGAGGTCGCGGCTACCTATTACGAGGCTCTGACCTACCTCGGCCTGCAGACGCAGCACGGCGATCTGCTCAGCGCTGGCGAGCGTTCGTTGCAACTCATCGAAAAACGCCACGGGCAGGGCCTGGCCAGCGAACTGGAAGTGCGTCAGGCGCGCTCGCTGGTGTTGGGCCTGGCAGCCGAGCAGGCGAGCGCCGAGCGTGGCTACGAGCTGGCGCTCAATCGCCTGGAGCTGCTGACGGGCACCGATTTGCAAGCATCGCGATTGCAAGTGGCGGCGCTCGAGGTGGACCAGCCGGTAGCGCCGGTCGCCGCCGGGCTGACGTCGACGCTGCTGACGCGCCGCCCTGATATCCGCGCCGCCGAAGCCCGGCTCAAGTCCTTCAATGCCAACATCGGTGTGGCACGGGCGGCCTATCTGCCGCGGATCTCGCTGACCGGCGTGCTGGGTTTCAGCAGCCCGCAACTCAATCGGTTGTTTCGCGGTGGCGCGCGGGCGTGGTCGTTTTCACCGGAGGTGACGGTGCCACTGTTCGATCTGGGGCGGCGCGAGTCCAATCTGGCCTTGGCCCGGGCGCAGCGGGATATCGCCGTGTCGCAGTATGAGCGCGCGATTCAGCAGGCGTTCCGCGAGGTGGCGGATGCGCTGGGGGCGCGGGGGCCGTTGCAGCGCGAACTGGCAACCCAGCGGCTGCGAGTCGCCAATGAAGCGCGGCGCGTAGAGTTGGCGACCCTGCTGTACGAGGAGGGGTTGGACAGTTATCTGGAGGTGCTGGATGCGCAACGCAGCCTGAGCGCCGCGCAGCAGGGGTTGGTTCGCACGCGGCTGGCAGGGTTGACCAATGCGGTGTCGCTGTACAAGGCGCTGGGCGGTGGGTGGTCAGCGATATAAGGGGGCTGGTTTCAAGCGCGAGCCTCTTCATCGCCGAACGCGCAAGCCCGCACGGCGGCGAAGCAGACCACACTGACTACAAATGCTGCAGCAGAGTCTCCAGCGCCTCCAACCGCTCCCCATCACTGAGCCGAGCCCGAGGATTGAGCGACGACCATTGCGGATGCGCCCGAGCCTTGTTCAACGATTCCGGCAATTTACCCTCACGCCACTGCGTCTGTTCGGCGGGCAGGCTCACTTCGATACGTTCGAGGGCCGCATGGCCGCGACGCGTCAGCACAGCCAGAAGCTGCTGCTGACGCAGGGCGAGCAAGCGCAACACGTTGTCGTCCACGGTCAGTTCGCGCTGCCCCTTGAGCTTGCCCATCAGTCGTGTGCCATAACCGCGCATGGTTTGCAGCGCGCCGCCTGCCACCGCGCCGGCGATGGTTGCCAGGCCCAGCGTCAGGCCACCCACCAGCAGATCGATGCCCGCCCCGGCGGCTGCCCCGGCCGCAACACCGCTGCCCAGTTGGATCCCCAGTCGCTTGAGGGTTTGCGGGTTGAACAAATCGTCGCCCCAGCGTCCGTCGGTCAACGGCAAATCAGCGCTGGTGGCGTCGTCCAGCCTGAAGGCATACAGCGCCAGCAACTGCGCCACGCAGCGTTGTTCACGTTGGCGCACGGCCTGACGCAGCGCCTCGATGGCCGCCGGGCCTTGCTCCTGGGTGGCACTGCGTCGGCAGGCGGCGCAGTCGATCAGCAGTTCGGCGATCAAGCGCGTGGCACTGGCCTGCCGGGCCACGCGTTGTGCCTGCTGATCGTCGATCAGCCGTTGCAGGGCCGGGCGCGAGTGCTCCAGCAGCAGCGCCAGGCTTTCATACAAACGCCGCTCGCCGTCTTCCGGTGGCGCCACACTGTCGAAACGCACCAACGCGTGCAAGCCAAGGCGGGCCAAGGCCTCGCGCCAATCGGCTTCGCGATGGTCCGCCGCGCTGACGAAATTGAGCACCGGCAACAGCGGCTTGCCGCAGCCTGCCAGCACCTGTAATTCGTCGCGGTATTTGGCCAGCACCGGCTCGCGGGCGTCGATCACGTACAGGCCGGCGTCCGAGGCCAGCAACTGGCGCAACACCTTGGCTTCTTGCTCGAATCGCTGGCGCGCCTCGCTGCCTTGCAAAAAGCGCTCGGTGCGCGCGGGGCCATCCAGGCGTTCGCCTGGGCGGTCGAGGCGTTCGAGGTAGTCGAGCAGGGCGATGGCATCTTCCAGCCCCGGCGTATCGTACAGCTCCAGCAGCGCTTCGCCGTCCACCGACAGGCGTGCGCCCTCGACATGGCGGGTGGTGCTGGGGCGATGGGAGACTTCGCCGAAGCCGACATCGCGGGTGAGGGTGCGCAGCAGCGAGGTCTTGCCGACGTTGGTGTGGCCGACCACGGCGAGGCGCAGGGGTCTTGGTGCTCGATCAGTCATCGCCGTGCTCCAGCCAGGCCAGTGGTGGTTGTGGGCTGTGGGGAAGGTGCAGCGCATTCAGGGCGACGTGCCAATCATCCAGGCGTTCGGGGTCGAGTGTTTGCGCCATTGGTGCGGGCAGCAGCCAGACGCGTGTGGCTGCGGCGCAACGCGCCAGCTCGGCCACCAGTGCCAGGCTGCCGCGATCTGGCGAGCGGCGCGGGTCGCAGGCAATCAACAGGCGCGCAGGTGGGAAGCGGGTCAATTGATCGAGCAGGTGTTGACGCGATTCACGGCTGTCGAGGATGCCGGCGTCCTGCACCGTAGCGGGCAATACCGGCGGCCAGGGATGTTGATCGTCGAGCTCGATCGCCACGACCAGTGCGCCTTGGTTGCCGACTTGTCCGCTGGGCGCTTTAGCCTCGGGCCAGACGGCAGGCGCGGCGTCGCTGATCCCCAGGCGTTCACTGCTGGGCATCAATACCTCGCGCAGTCGTGCGTAACCGGGCAGGTCGAGGTCGACGCGCAACTGGCTGCAGCCGCGCCGCCAACGCCATAGGCACAGCCCCCACAGCAGCAGGCGCGGCAACACGCCGTAGACCACCAACACGCCCACTAGCCAGGCGGCCCAGGCTTGTCGGGTGGCTTCCAGATTGACCGCTGCATCGCCGCTGGCGCGGATCATGTCGGTATCAGGAACGTTGAAGCCCAGCAGCCCGGGCAGCGTGCCCACCGCCTGGGTCAGGGCCACGAAGGTATCGGCACTCAACAGGGTGGTTTCCCAGACGAAACCGTAGCGCCGCGTCGCCAGCAGCAACAGGGCGATGACCAGAGCGCTGAGCATGGCCAGCAGCCACAGGCCGTGGATCAATGTGCCCAGCAGCCAGCGATTGAGGCGATGGCGCTGCAGCAATAGCACCAGCGCCGGGCCCAGGTGCGCGGCCTTGGCATCGCGGGCGAGTTTGTCGCTGAGCCACAGCCACAGGCGGCCCAGGCTGGCGCCATGCTCGCCGCTGAGCAGCAAGCCCAGCACCCAGCTCAGCAGCAACAGCACGTTCAGGCCGAGCAGGCTGCCCAGGGCCCAGAACACGTTGACCGGGCGCAGGCCATCGCCCAGAGCGGTAAAGGCCAGGCCGGAGCCGCTGAGCAGAGCCATCACCGCCAGGGCGATCAGGGCCAGCCGTGCGCCTTGTTGCCAATGGCGCAGGGCCGTGTCGACGCCGTCACGTTGAGCCAAGCGAGTAGCGCGGTGCTCGATGCGGGTGGCCAGCGAGCCGCCGCCATGGCGGGCCAGGCGGTTGGCTTCGAGGTCTTCAAGGGGGCCGGCCTGCTCTTCGCGCAGACGGATGGCTTCGGTGAGCCAGGATGTTTCCAGCAGGGAGGGTTGGGTCACGCAAGGTTCCAGTACTGTTCGATCTGCCAAGAGCATACCCCAGCCGAGCTGATCCGGCGTCCTGGCTCTGCTATGCTCGCCGCCATGAAAACATCTCTCCCTCTCAGCCTGATCGCCGCGCTCGCGCAGAACCGCGTGATCGGCATCGACAACCGCATGCCCTGGCATCTGCCGGGGGATTTCAAATACTTCAAGGCCACCACCCTCGGCAAGCCGATCATCATGGGCCGCAAGACCTGGGATTCGCTGGGGCGGCCGTTGCCCGGACGCTTGAATCTGGTGGTCAGTCGTCAGACCGATCTGCAGCTCGAAGGTGCCGAGGTTTATCCGACGCTGGATGCCGCTATCGTGCGTGCCGAGGCCTGGGCACTGGAGCAGGGCAGCGACGAGGTGATGCTGATTGGGGGCGCGCAGCTGTATGAATCAGGCATGGCCCGCGCTGATCGCTTGTACCTGACCCGCGTGGCGCTGACGCCTGAAGGCGATGCCTGGTTTCCGGCGTTCGATGAGGCGCAGTGGAAGCGGGTGTCGACTGTCGAAAATCCGGCTGTCGACGACAAGCCGGCGTACGACTTTGAGGTGTGGGAGCGGGTTTGATTCCGGGGCCGACTCTAGGGCCTCTTCGCCAGCAAGCGGTGCTCCCGCAGGTGTACGACTCAGGGTCTGCTTGCAGTTCGGGAGCAGGGCTTGCCCGCGAAGAGGCCGGCCCTGCCCCCCACTTTCACTGAAAACTGAACGTCACCCCTGCGCCAACCGTGCATGCTCATCGGCCTGCATTACCGCCTGATCCGTCTGCTTGAGGATCTGGCTGGTGAGGGTCCCGGCGGTCATCGAGCCACTGACGTTCAACGCTGTACGGCCCATGTCGATCAACGGCTCGATCGAAATCAGCAGCGCCACCAGGGTCACCGGCAGGCCCATCGCCGGCAGCACGATCAGCGCCGCGAAGGTCGCACCGCCGCCAACACCTGCCACGCCCGCCGAACTCAGGGTGACGATGCCCACCAGCGTCACGATCCACAGCGGATCCAGCGGATTGATGCCCACCGTCGGCGCAACCATGACCGCCAGCATCGCCGGGTAAAGGCCCGCGCAACCGTTCTGGCCGATGGTCGCACCAAACGAAGCGGCGAAACTGGCGATCGATGACGGAATACCCAAACGCAGCGTTTGCGCCTCGATGCTCAGCGGGATGGTCGCGGCACTCGAGCGGCTGGTGAAGGCGAACGTCAGCACCGGCCAGACCTTGCGGAAAAACCGCAGCGGATTGACGCCGGCCAGCGCCAGCAACAGGCCGTGCACGCCGAACATCAGCGCCAGGCCGATGTAGGACACCACCACGAAGCTGCCCAGTTTGATGATGTCCTGCAGGTTCGAGCCGGCTACCACCTTGGTCATCAGGGCCAGCACGCCGTAGGGGGTCAGTTTCATGACCAGGCGTACCAGGCGCATGACCCAGGCCTGCAGCACGTCGATGGCCGCCAGCGCGCGATTGCCTTTTTCGGCGTCGTCCTTGAGCAGTTGCAAGGCGGCGACGCCGAGGAAGGCGGCAAAGATCACCACGCTGATGATGGACGTCGGCTTGGCGCGGGCCAGATCGGCCACCGGGTTCTGCGGAATGAACGACAGCAGCAACTGCGGCACGTTGATTTCGGCGACCTTGTCGACGTAGTTGTTCTGCAGCGCCTGCATGCGCGCCACTTCCTGGGTGCCGGCCACGAGGCCCTCGGCGGTCAGGCCGAACAGGTTGGTCAGCCCCACACCGATCAGCGCTGCGATCAGGGTAGTGAACAACAGCGTGCCGATGGTCAGAAAGCTGATCTTGCCCAGAGACGAGGCGTTATGCAGGCGCGCCACGGCGCTGAGAATGGACGCGAAGATCAGCGGCATGACGATCATTTGCAGCAGCTGTACGTAGCCATTGCCCACCAGATCGAGCCAGCCGATGGTGCTTTTCAGTACAGGGCTGTTGTCGCCGTAGATAGCATGCAGCGCGCCACCGAACACCACGCCGAGAATCAGCGCCACCAGGACCTTTTTGGCCAGGCTCCAATCGGTGCGGCGGGTTTGCAGCAGGCCCAGCAGCAGGGCTGCGAATACCAGCAGGTTGAAGAACAAGGGCAGATTCATGATGGCTCCAAGGGGATGGTCAAGCGCCTCTGCGGGCGCTCTGGCTAGCGGGAAATGCTAACAGAGTCGGGGAGCGGGGTCAGGAATCGGATTTGGCGGTGCCACGAAGATACCCAACACCAACCCCCAGACATGAAAATGCCCCGACCTGCGGGGCATTTTCCACACCTTCAGCGCTTACAAACCGTCAAGCATCGCCTTGTTGCGTACTGCACCCTTGTCGGCGCTGGTAGCCAGCAGGGCATAGGCCTTGAGGGCGGTGGTGACTTTGCGCGGACGCTTCTCCACCGGCTTCCAGCCCTTTTTGTCCTGCTCGACCCGGCGCGCGGCCAGTTCTTCGTCGCTGATCAACAGGTTGATCGAACGATTCGGGATGTCGATCAGCACCTTGTCGCCGTCCTGCACCAGGCCGATGGCACCGCCCGCTGCGGCTTCCGGCGAGGCATGGCCGATGGACAGGCCCGAGGTCCCGCCCGAGAAACGTCCGTCGGTCAGCAAGGCGCAGGCTTTGCCCAGGCCCTTGGACTTCAGGTACGACGTTGGGTAAAGCATTTCCTGCATGCCCGGGCCGCCTTTCGGGCCTTCGTAGCGAATGATGACGATGTCACCGGCCTTCACTTCGTCGGCCAGAATGCCGCGCACGGCGCTGTCCTGGCTTTCGAAGATCTTGGCGTTGCCTTCGAATACGTGGATCGACTCGTCGACGCCCGCGGTTTTGACCACGCAGCCATCCAGCGCGATGTTGCCGTACAGCACGGCCAGGCCGCCTTCTTGCGAATAGGCGTGCTCGACGCTGCGGATGCAGCCGTTTTCACGGTCGTCGTCCAGGGTGTCCCAGCGGGTCGACTGGCTGAACGCCGTCTGGGTCGGGATGCCTGCCGGGCCAGCCTTGAAGAAGTGGTGCACGGCTTCATCGTCGGTCTGGGTGATGTCCCATTTGGCGATGGCTTCTTCCATGCTGCGGCTGTGCACGGTCGGCAGGTCGGTGTGCAGCAGGCCGCCACGGGCCAGCGAGCCGAGGATCGAGAAGATCCCGCCGGCGCGGTGCACGTCTTCCATGTGGTACTTCTGGATGTTCGGCGCCACCTTGCACAGTTGCGGCACGCCGCGGGACAGACGGTCGATGTCGCGCAGGTCGAAGTCGATCTCGGCTTCCTGGGCGGCAGCGAGCAAGTGCAGGATGGTGTTGGTCGAGCCGCCCATGGCGATGTCCAGCGTCATGGCGTTCTCGAACGCCTTGAAGTTGGCGATATTGCGCGGCAGCACCGATTCGTCGTTTTCGGTGTAGTAACGCTTGCACAGCTCGACGATGGTACGGCCGGCCTGCAGGAACAGCTGTTCGCGGTCGCTGTGGGTGGCCAGCGTCGAGCCGTTGCCCGGCAGTGCCAGGCCCAGCGCTTCGACCAGGCAGTTCATCGAGTTGGCGGTGAACATGCCGGAGCACGAACCGCAGGTCGGGCACGCACTGCGCTCGTACTCGGCGACTTTTTCGTCGGAGGCGGTGGAGTCGGCGGCGATGACCATGGCGTCGACCAGGTCCAGGCCGTGGCTGGCAAGCTTGGTCTTGCCGGCTTCCATCGGGCCGCCGGAGACGAAGATCACCGGGACGTTCAGGCGCAGAGCGGCCATCAGCATGCCGGGGGTGATCTTGTCGCAGTTGGAGATGCACACAATGGCGTCGGCGCAGTGGGCGTTGACCATGTATTCGACGGAATCGGCGATGATCTCGCGGCTCGGCAGCGAATAGAGCATGCCGTCATGGCCCATGGCGATGCCGTCGTCGACCGCGATGGTGTTGAATTCCTTGGCCACACCGCCGGCGCGTTCGATCTCGCGAGCCACCAGTTGGCCGAGGTCCTTAAGGTGCACGTGGCCGGGCACGAACTGGGTAAACGAGTTGGCGATGGCGATGATCGGTTTTTTGAAATCGTCGTCCTTCATTCCGGTAGCGCGCCACAGGGCACGGGCGCCGGCCATGTTGCGGCCGTGGGTGGAGGTCTTGGAACGATAGTCAGGCATGGGGCACTCCGGTCGGCTAATCAGGTATGAACAAGGGAGTGAGCTTCTCTTGGTCCTTGATCGCCTGGCAGATGGCCACGATCCGGATGAGGCCGGTGACACTGCGGGATCGCCGCGTGCTCGGCCAGAGCTCATAAACCCGCCGGGGGATGATTGGCGATGAATAGCTCGATTCTACACCGCTGGCCGCGGGAAGGAACGCTCCCGTCGCCGTCTCTCATGGCAGCTCCCGATTGGCAGGTACATTCGCCAACACATCGCGCAATACCTTTGCGGTTGGTGATGCCCGCTATCTCCCCTAATATTCCGCCGCCGCATGTGCGGTTCAAGAGCCAACAGCACCCATGGACCTTCCCAGTTTTAGTTCGCCCAGAACCAAGACACCGACCGCCCCCGCGGCAGGTTTGCCTGTGAGCTGACCCGGCTTTGCCGTGCCTCTCCAGGCTGCCGCGGGCGCTTGGAGACACAACAATGATCAATGCCCTCAACTTTACCCAACTGCTGCGCACCGCCCTGCAAGACGAGAAATATTCCCGCCCCAAGGAGGTCGCTGGCCAACTGCTGTCCGCCGATATCGCTCGCTATCTCGACCAGCTCGAGGTCGAGCAGATCCTGCCGATCCTCCAGCAATTGCCACTCGAAAAGCGTGCCGAAGCCTTCGGTTACTTCCCGCTGGAACGCCAGTTCGAACTCACCCAGGACATGCCTCGCGCGGCCTTGGCCGCCCTGATCGGCGCCATGTCGGCAGATGAGCGTGCCGATTTGTACAACCGCTTCGATTTGCCACGCCGCGCAACGCTGCTGCCGGCCCTGGCCCAGGCAGAGCGCGACGACCTGTGCCGGCTGGCCAGTTATCCACAGGGCAGCGCTGGCGCAGTGATGACCAGCGAGTACTCCACCGTGGCGGCCCACCTGACGGCCGCCCAAGCCATCGAGGCCCTGCGCCGCGAAGCGGCCGACGCCGAGACCATCTATCAGACTTATGTGCTGGACGCCGAGCGCCGCCTGCTCGGCACCCTGTCATTGCGTGAGCTGGTGCTCGCGACGCCAGACAGGGCCGTGATGCAACTGATGAACACCGAGATCATCAGCGCTCAGGTCAACGTCACCCAGGAGGAAGTGGCACGGCTGATCAACCAGTACGACCTGCTGGCGTTACCCATCGTCAACTCGCAGCGGCAACTGGTCGGTATCGTCACCTGCGACGACGCCATGGACGTGGTGGTCGAGGAGGCCACCGAAGACTTCCACAAAGGCGCCCTGATCGGCACCCACATCGGCAACATGAAAAATGCCACGGTCAGCCTGCTCTACCGCAAACGCGTGCTGTGGTTGGTGCTGCTGGTGTTCGGCAACCTGTTCTCGGGGGCGGGCATCGCCGCGTTCGAGGATGTGATCGCGTCGAACATTGCGTTGGTGTTCTTCCTGCCATTGCTGGTGGACAGCGGTGGCAACGCCGGGGCGCAGTCGGCAACCTTGATGGTGCGGGCGCTGGCTACCGGGGAAGTGCTGATGCGTGACTGGGCGCGCCTGCTGTGGCGCGAATGTGCCGTGGCCCTGGGGTTGGGCGTGACCATGGCCGTGGCGGTGGCTTCGCTGGGTATTCTGCGCGGTGGGGTAGACATCGCTGTGATTGTGGCCAGCAGCATGATGATCATTGTGCTGCTGGGGAGTTTGATTGGCATGAGCCTGCCGTTTTTGCTCAGCCGACTGCGGTTGGATCCGGCCACGGCGAGCGGGCCGTTGATTACTTCGATCGCGGATGCGGCGGGGGTGCTGGTTTATTTTGGGATTGCTTCGTACGTGTTGGAGCTTTGAGGCTTTGATCTCACAGCAAGGGGGCTGTGTGGTGATTAGCGAGCGCGACGGCCCCCGCGACAAATCTCTTTTACATGTTACTGTCAGTTCCAGGGAAGTAGTTCCTGACGTGTAGTTCCAATGCATTTGTCTTAAGATCGACGCGTCATCTCAAGTTATCTGAATTCAGTCTGGCTGCTTAAGTAAAAGTCTATCAACGAATATCGCTGCCTACTCTCAGGTGTATTCGTGACTTTTAGTTTGTCTGGATTTTATGGGTTTTTCGGATTTGAATTTAGCTGACGAAATAAATTGAATAAATATTGTTAGTGGCCATTGGACTCGTCCCTCCGACATCTATTTGTCGTGGTTCGATATACCGATCTAAAGGGATTTATTGCCGGATAAAAGGAAAAGGCTATGAGCGATAACAAACCGCCACCGATCTATCTTGATAATACTCATATCACTGGTAAACCAGATAATCCGTCACCCAATGGCAAGCCCGGAGGGGCCAGCGGCAGCTGGACCATAGGATTCGGTTCTGGGGGTGGCAGTGGTTTCTTCAGCGGCGGGTTCGGAGGTTCCAGCAGCAAGAAAGCGAAGCGACGAGCAAGGGCCAGGAAGCGGGCTGCGGCCCAGCAACGTGCAGAGGCCGCGCGAGCTCTAGCGCAAGCGCAGGCAGAAGCCCAGGCAAAAGCACAGGCCGAGGCCGAGGCGCAAGCGCAGGCAGAGCGAGAGGCCGCTCACAGAGAGCTTATTCAGACGCTGAGTCAAAAATATTCTCTGAAAAGAGGCGAGCTGGACCAGGTATACGCATCCAGATTGTCAACATTGACTCAATTGCTTACCTCAGAGATGCTCGCTGAGAAGAAGCCGCCTAACTCTCCTGGCGTTGAGCGTTGGCAGCTCTATCTGATTTCGAAGGAGAAAATCGAGATCGATAGGTTGACTACCCGCAAGCATGGGGAATTGCAGATCAGGAGCATGCAAGCTCTTTCATTTAATGGTCGCGATCCATTTGCATTGGATGTTGAGGCCTATCGGGATGCGCTTGCGCTGTCGAGCAACAATAATGCAGAGCTGGCACATGATGCTCATAGTAAATGGGAGGCTGCGTATGTGTCTGCCCACGAAGCTAAATTGCTTTCTGAGTCTGTTGGGATACTGGCTGAAAAGAATCAGAAGCTGTCAGCGTATTATATTGAACAAGAGAAACTTTGGCGCGAAAGAGAAGTTCGATTCCAGAAGCAGCTTGAGTATGCTGAGCAGCGTGAAGAACAAGCGCAATATAAACTTCGCGTTGACGAGTCATCACGCCGCGATTTAGTCACAGCATCCAACACGCTAAGTGCGTCTAGCGCCTCAATGGCCGCCGGCGCTGTGGTATGGGGAAGGGGCGGTACGCTCGTGGCTGAGGGGGTTGCGGCCGCGTTAGAAAAGTCGATCGTCGGCGGGCTTCAGGAACTCGCGCGAATTGTGGCCCTCCGCGCAGGCCAGACTTTAACTATCACATTGTCTTCATTGTTGTATTCCGAGCCGCTCGGAAACGCAGAACTTACCGCAGAGCAGCGTCGTCGCTTGTTTCAGGGTGTAAGTGTGGACGCTAACGCCATTGGGGTTTCCCCCGACGTAGATCTGCCTGCCATCGCGGTAGCGGGAGGTACGGCTGAACTGGCCGCGAGGATTAAACCGGTACCTGTTGCACGAGGCATTGAGCTAAGAGGCGTTACTACCGGCGGCGCAGTATCGGCCAACGTTCCGGTGATCAGTGCTATTTTCGAACCCTTGAGCGGTACCTATCAAGCGCAAATTTCGGGTGCGTTGCCAAAACATCTTGTGATTGGTGGAGCGGGTCCTGCACCCACCCCAATGGGACCAGCTGGTTTGTTTAACAGTGAACCGCAGATCAGTGAACTCCCTACCGGCGTTGACGCCGGTATCAACGATTGCATCGTTTGCTTTCCTGCCGAGTCTGGTTTGGCACCCCGGTATTTCTCATTTGGGAACCAGACACCGGGCACAGGGATTGTCGTCGGCAGCGGTGAGGTTGCGACGGCTGATTGGTGGAAGCAGGCAACCCAGGGGCGGGGCGTGGCCATCGCGGCGCAGATCGGGGAGCGCGTCCGATATCGTGAATTCAGCTCAGTTGAAGCGTTCGATAAAACGGCTTGGCGTGCCCTCGCGGAGGATCCGGTACTCGGCAAGCAGTACGACGATATCAACCGCAAGCGCATGGCACGAGGGTTTGCCCCCTATGCCCCGAAAGCGAGTTGGGCAGGCGAGCGCAGAGTGTTCGAGATTCGTAATAAAGAAGCGGCTAATGACGCCGCTCACTTGTTCGATCTCGATCGACTGAGTATCGCCCGACCCAATAGTGACTACGGCGTAAACCGCGTCACGCCAACCTATCTGCCTTGGCCTGTATCGGGCGGCAGCACGTGGACGCCTCTGTTGCCGCCTGGCAGTGAATCCTTGGGCCCGACTGACCTGCCGGCTGCACCGGAAAAACCTGTGGTCTATCCCGGCGGGCCGACAGAGCAAGTGGGACCAAAGGATGAAACACTTCCGATTGCGGATCCGGACGATATTAATGCGAGTATTCCGGGTTATGGTGATGACGATGAACTGCCGTCACCGGGGTTGATCATTGCAGGGCCGCCGGTCGAGCCGTTGGAGGTGGGGGCCTATAATGACCTGAGTAAACGGAGCGTGCGGGATGGGCTGGATATTGATCATATTGTTTCTAGGGCGGCACTCAAAAAACATATTTTAAGGAATCTAGAGGATGAGATTTCTCCACGCGAAATATTTCGTATGTTAGACCGAGCGCCTAGTCTCGCGATACCGACATCGGTACATCGGAAATATAGTGAAACCTATGGGGGAAGGAATACACAGGCGAAACAAGATCTCGATGCATCCGATTTGAGGGCGGCAGTTGATAGTAACTTTAATTCGTTGAGGCACGGATTGCTAGAGGAGGGATTCACAGATGCTGCAATTGAGTCCGCTCGTGACAGCCTTCACAAATCTCATACTGATCAAGGGTGGTATAAATGACCGCAGTTAAAATTGAGGCTTGGATAGCTTGTCTAGGACAGACATATGAGGAGTTGTTGAAGAAGTCGTTACTTCCGGATGAGGATTTCATCGAGTTGTTTCCGGGGGATGATAGTTTATACTTGGAACCATTGGTGGGTGTTGCGATGAGTTTCTGGGCAAAAACAGAGCGACTCGAAACAATTTTTGTTACGTTAAAAGAATCGATGCCCGGTATTCCTATATATACCGGCGATTTACCAGCCCTGTATTCGTCATGCATGAATCAGGCGGATGTACGCGCGCGCTTTGGTACGCCGTTGGAATCCTCCGGTCCAATTCGTATGCCTGAGCCGATGGGCTGGACTGGAGGATGGGACACCTTTGATCTAGAGCCAGAAAATTATCCGAATATGAAGGTTAAATTTCAGTATCTGGCGTCCATGGATTTAAAATGCATTGTATTCACTCTCGTCGATAAAGGTCGAGAGTAATCGGCGCCTTGCAACCGTCCATGATCGCCTGGACGGTCTAAATCTATATGTATATTTCAGAGGTTTAAGATGGAGCTTAAAGAAAGACTGCAGGATTACACACGCGCCGAATTCAGAATCCTCATCGAAAAAATTATGCGTGTTGATGCTTCTGAGCAAGAGCATAACAATCTGGTTAGGCACTTCGATCTGGTTTCAGCTCATCCCCAAGGAGCGGATTTATTATTCTATCCGGACCTGCAGGATGATACAGGCCATACCGGCGCCGATCGCGTAATCTATGCCATACAAGAGTGGCACATGGATAACGGTCAATCAGCTTTCATGGATGACAAACCACGGCAGCCACCGCCACCCGGACCTCAGCTACCGCTAAGTGCTGCAGATCGCGCTGTACAGGCATCAACGGCAAATCTGGCCAAAGTCCAAGCAATCGCCGCTCGGATAATCGAGGCCCAACAGAATACCGAAATGGCCTTTACTAGTCTGGTGGCGGTGCTGTTTGCCACGGAAGCTGAACCTGTGACGCAGCCATCGACGTCGGATGCGCGAACAGAATTTGCGCGCCTCGAAGGCGTTCTTACCAACCTTGAACATGCGCTGCGCGGCGTCACTCGAAGCGTTTATAACTTCGACTCTCTAAAAATGACCATACAATTTGCCAAAGATGAAGCGACGCGATCGACAACGTATCGCCACCTCGATGGCGCTTTACAAACATCCATTCTTCAGCAAATCACCCACACCAGTGATCAATACCTCGCACAGCACGCCGTAGTTTCAAGTCGTCATCGGGAGCTTCATGCGCGGTCGCAGGCGCTGATTTCAACAGTAGAGTCGCGCTTGATCCGCTTGGCTAGCGAGAATCGTATGGGTCCATTGAAGGATGCCAGCTATTTCAACGCGGTGTTAAATGACTTTGACACCCTGCCACAGGTACTTACAACGTACTCAAACATTTCGGACTCATTTACCCGGATCATCCCCGACCTGAAAAACGCAATACGTTCTGCCGTCAGTGGTCTCTCTTGGAGTGCGACACGTGAAACAGGTGATGGCTCTGCGATTTATGCGAGCATCCTGTCGTTCCAATTCGACAGGCCCGGCTGCGGCGAGCCATTTGCCGTGAGCGTTCCGTTATCAGAGCTTGCAGCCACTGAGGGGCGAGATTGGCAGGACCTGGCTGCTACAAACGCAGAGGTCGACTTGCCCTTCAGAATAACGTCAGGAATAGCAAAGGTCGGCGCTGGAAAACTCTTTGAAGGGTTGAAGGAGATTACCGAGCGGGCTGACGTCCGGGTGGTTGCTACGAATAGTCAGCACGTGGCATCTAGCGTAAAAGTTCTGGCTGCCGCTTGGGATGCCGATTCAGGCGAATATCGCTTTTCACGTCCGGGCAATCCTACGAATACCGTGCGGTGGGTTCCGCCATCGTCCTCAAATCGTGCCCAGAGCCTGGATGTGCTGCGCGAACGCCTGACCGGGCCTGGTTTTATTAACGCGATCAATGTCCCGTTGATAGAGCCGGTCCCATCTTATGATGATTGGATTTTCGACGACTGTATTGTCATCTTCCCGGAAAGCTCTGAAATACAGCCGGTCTACATCATGTTCAAAAATGCTTTGGAATACGCGGGTGCTGCGAGCGGCGCTGGTCGCTCTGCGGGGAGCGATTGGCTAAGCGAAGCGAGCGCTTCTGTCCCCTCTCAAATCGCCGATCAACTGCGCGGCAGGATATTCAAACGATTCAGTTCGTTCACAGAGGCATTCTGGCAAGCCATTGGGAGCAACATGGAGCTTTCTTCACAGCTTGCAGCTGAAGATCTCATTGCGGTCAAAGAGGGTAAGGCACCGTTTCCACTCGCTCGTACAGGCCATTTGCAGGATGGAAGGCTGGAAATATGCCACACGCTCACTTTTGTCGAGGGAGGCGATATATATGATATGGATAACATGCAAATAAAGCAGCGTACGGCAGCTCGGCGCACAGGGGGATTCGACGCATAAGCCAAGCGCACGAGCCTGAACCAGCACGCAGCCCCATTGCAGGGCTGCACGCTTAATCTCACTCAGCTATTAGGCAACAACCGGCAAGTAATGCTCTTGATATACCGCGTCTCCGGGATCGCTGGATGCACCGGGTGATCCGGGCCCTGGCCGCCCCTTTCGAGTATCTGGATGTTGCGGTCCAGATGGCGGGCGCTGGTCAGGAGGATGTTTTGCAAGTCGTCTTCAGGCAGATGCATGGAGCACGAGGCGCTGACCAGGATGCCGTCTTTGCTGAGCAGGCGCATGGCTTGCTCGTTGAGGCGACGGTAGGCGCCTTCGCCATTCTTCAGGTCTTTCTTGCGTTTTATGAAGGCGGGCGGATCGGCGACGATCACGTCGAAGCGTTCTTCGCCGGCTTTCAGTTCGCGCAAGGCTTCGAAGACATCGCCTTCCATGCAAGTGACTTTTTCGGCGAAGCCGTTGAGGGCGGCGTTGCGCTCGACGCCGTCGAGGGCGGAGCTCGAAGCATCCACACAGAAAACTTCACTGGCGCCAAAGGCACCGGCTTGGATGCCCCAGCCGCCGATGTAGCTGAACAGGTCGAGGACGCGCTTGCCTTTGACGTAGGGGGCCAGGCGCGCGCGGTTCATGCGGTGGTCATAGAACCAGCCGGTTTTCTGGCCTGTCATGACCGGCGCTTCGAACTTCACGCCGTTTTCTTCCAGGGCGACCCACTCCGGCACCACGCCGAACACGGTTTCGACGTAACGCGGCAGGTCTTCGGCGTCGCGGGCGGCTGAGTCGTTCTTGAACAGCACGCCGCTCGGCTTGAGCACCTGTATCAGGGCGGCCAGGACGTCGTCCTTGTGGCGTTCCATGGTCGGCGAGGCCAACTGGACCACCAGGATGTCGCCGAAGCGGTCGACCACCAAGCCCGGCAGCAAGTCGGAATCGCCGTAGACCAGGCGGTAGAACGGCTTGTCGAACAAGCGATCGCGCAACGACAGGGCAACGTTGAGGCGGTGGACCAGCAGTGACTTGTCGAGCGGCAGCTTGGCATCGCGGGACAGCACGCGGGCGCAGATGAGGTTTTTGGGGCTCATTGCGACCACGGCGATCGGTTTGCCGGTCGCCGATTCGAGGATGGCCTGGTCGCCGGCGACGAAACCTTGCAGGGGTGTGGCGGCGACGTCGATCTCGTTGCTGTAGATCCACAGGTGACCGTTGCGCAGCCGGCGATCGGCGTTGACTTTGAGGCGAAGGCTGGGCAGGGACATGACGTCGCTCCGGAAAAAAGAGCGGGAGTATACCTTGTAGGGCGAGGCGGGGGATGACCATTCATGCGTCGGCCCTCCGTTGTCTGTGCGGGCCTCTTCGTGGGCAAGCCTTGCTCCCGCTTGCCTACGTTTCAATCTGTGGGAGCGAGCTTGCGCGCAAAAGGGCCCGAGTAGTTGGCACGGAACCCGCAAGTATAGTTGCAGAGATGAAATTTTGACGCCGATTGCCCGGCGGTTGCCCGATCCGCCTTCGGCGGGAGTAGAATCTTTACTCAGCCCAGAGTACGTACCAATGTCCCAAGAGCTTTCCGCCGAGCAGATCCAGCAGGCCCTGCAAGGCATCAGCGTGCCGCCACAACCGCAGATCATGGTCGACCTGCAGATGGAGCAGTACATGCCCGACCCGGATCTCGAAGCGATCGCTCGTCTGATCGCTCAGGACCCTGGCTTGTCCGGCGCGCTGCTCAAAATCGTCAATTCGCCGCATTACGGGCTGACCAACAAGATCGCTTCGATCCAGCGTGCGGTGAATCTGCTCGGCAGTCGTTCGGTCATCAACCTGATCAATGCGCAATCGATCAAGGGCGAGATGAGCGACGAGACCATCGTGACCCTCAACCGTTTCTGGGATACCGCCCAGGACGTCGCCATGACCTGCCTCACCCTGGCCAAGCGTATCGGCTCCCAGGCGGTGGACGAGGCCTATGCGCTGGGGCTGTTCCACGATTGCGGGATTCCGCTGATGCTCAAGCGTTTTCCGGATTACATGAGCGTGTTGGAGCAGGCCTATGCCAGCACCAACGGCGAGTTCCGCGTGGTCGACACCGAGAACCAGGTGTTCAATACCAACCACTCGGTGGTCGGTTACTACACGGCCAAGTCCTGGCGCCTGCCGGAGCATGTCAGTGATGCCATCGCCAATCACCACAACGCCCTGGCGATTTTCCGCGATCAATCACCACGTGACATTCCACTCAAGAACCTCCTTGCCGTGCTGAAAATGGCCGAGCATATCTGCGCGTCCCACCGGGTGCTGGGCAACCAGGCGGAGGACCATGAATGGAATGCCATCTCGGCGCTGGTCCTGGACTACGTCGGCCTGTCAGACTACGACTTCGAGAACCTCAAGGAGTCGATCCGCGAGCTCGGTGTGCGCTAAGTCTTTTTCGAGTCGAACATGCCTGAACTACCCGAAGTCGAAACTACCCGTCGCGGTATTACCCCGCATCTGCAAGGCCAGCGCGTCAGCCAGGTGATCGTGCGCGATCGGCGCTTGCGCTGGCCGATCCCCGAAGATCTTGACGTGCGCCTGTCCGGGCAACGGATCGTCGGTGTCGATCGGCGCGCCAAGTACCTGCTGATCAACGCCGAGGAAGGTACCTTGATCAGCCATCTGGGCATGTCGGGCAATTTGCGCCTGGTGGATGCCGGGCTGGCACCGCTCAAGCACGAGCATGTGGACATCGTGCTGGAATCCGGGCTGGCGCTGCGCTATACCGATCCGCGCCGCTTTGGTGCCATGCTCTGGAGCCATGACCCACATAACCACGAGCTGCTAAGACGACTGGGCCCCGAGCCGCTGACCGATCTGTTCGACGGCGATCGGCTGTTCAGCCTGTCGCGCAACAAGACCATGGCGGTCAAGCCGTTCATCATGGATAACGCCGTGGTGGTCGGGGTGGGCAATATCTACGCGACCGAGGCGCTGTTTGCTGCCGGGATCGATCCGCGGCGCGAGGCCGGGGGCATCTCTCGAGCCCGCTATCTGAAACTTGCCGTCGAAATCAAGCGCATCCTCGCCCACGCCATCGAACGCGGCGGCACCACCTTGCGTGACTTCATCGGTGGCGATGGCCAGCCCGGTTATTTCCAGCAGGAACTGTTCGCCTACGGGCGCGGCGGCGAACTGTGCAAGGTGTGCGGTACGACCTTGCGCGAGGTCAAGCTGGGCCAGCGTGCCAGTGTGTTCTGCCCGCGCTGCCAGCGCTGATTCACATCCTGTTCAACACCCGTGGTCGCGGGCACGCTGACAAGTGCCCGGACGCTGATATAGTTGAATAGTGGGCTGTCGCCTTATCCCGTGTTGTCGCCCTTATCGAGCAGAAGGACTGTGTCATGAATGTTTTGCGCGTCTTATCGATTGCCTTGGCGCTGTGCCTGGGCTTGTCCGCCATGCCAGCCGTCGCCGGGATGACAGAAACCACGCAATCGAACGCCAGTGGCGATCCGACCTATCGAATCCAGAACCCTCCCGCCTTCGCGATGATCGCCGATCTGATCATCGCCCGGCCGCTGCTGATCGCGGCGACAGTGGTGGGCGGGGCGGTGTTCGTGGTGTCGCTGCCGTTTACCGCAGCGGGTGGCAATATGGGCGCAGCAGGCAAGGCGCTGGTAGTGGACCCGGGCAAGGCCGCGTTCGTGCGCTGCCTGGGATGCACCACGTCGGGCTACGGCAAGACTAACGAAGACTGATCAACCTGCCGATTGCGGCGATCTTTTTGGCTCCTTCGCGGGCAAGCCTTGCTCTCACAGGGGTACGGCGCTGGAACTCTTTGCACCGTGGGAGCAGGGCTTGCTCGCGAAGAGGTCGGCACGGTTAGACGCAGAGTCAACCCTTGCCAGTGATCTTGCGGTACTTGTCCATCAACTGCTCTTCGGTTTCCGGATGCGCCTCATCCAGGGGAATGCAGTCAACCGGGCAGACCTGCTGGCACTGTGGCTCGTCGTAGTGACCTACGCACTGGGTGCACAGGTTCGGGTCGATCACGTAGATCTCCTCGCCCTGGGAGATGGCAGCGTTCGGGCACTCGGGTTCGCAGACGTCGCAGTTGATGCAATCGTCGGTGATGATCAGGGACATGGATACTCCAGCCCGGGCCAGACGCTCGGGCGTAACAAATCGAATGCGCGCAATTGTGCCGTATTAGCGCCCGCAGTGCACGCGGGCGCGGATTCGTCGGTCGGATATCAGTTGGCGAAGCGCTGTTTGAGGGCGTCTGCGACGGCTGGATGGACGAATTTGGTGATGTCGCCACCCAGCGCGGCAATTTCTCGAACCAGCGTCGACGATATGAACGAGTAGCGCTCCGAAGGCGTCAAGAAAAGGCTCTCGACGTCGGGCGCCAATTGGCGATTCATGTTCGCCAGCTGGAATTCATATTCGAAATCCGACACGGCACGCAGGCCACGCAGCAGCACGTTCGCGCCTTGTTCCTTGGCGAAATGCGCTAAAAGCGTCGAAAAGCCGACCACTTCGACGTTAGGCAAGTGTCTTGTCACTTCCTGAGCCAAGGCGACCCGCTGGTCCAACGGGAACAGTGGATTTTTTTTCGGGCTCGCGGCGACCGCGATGACCACGTGGTCGAACAGCCGCGAGGCTCGCTCGACCAAGTCGCCATGGCCCTTGGTAATAGGGTCGAAGGTACCTGGGTACAACACTCGGTTCATCGCGTCGTCCTGGCGGGAGTCCGTTGGGGATTCGGATGGTATCGCAGCACGTGCAGTCGGCCAAGTCGGCATGCGTGCAAGTGAAACGTTCAGTCCTTGCGCACATGGCCCAGAAAGTCCACTGCCACGGTGTCGCAGGCCGTGGGAGGCCCAATTTCGCTAGCTTTCGGCTAGCCTAAGGTCGGCCTTGGGCTGCGGATGGCAAAATCGTACTATGCGGGTACAAATCTGGGCGCTAGGGCCCGCAGGATGAGAGATCAGAGTCAATGAAAACCCGCCAACGCATCGTGCAGGCCACTCTGGAGCTGTTCAATCAGCAAGGCGAGCGGACCGTCAGCACCAATCACATCGCCGCCTATATGGAAATTTCCCCTGGCAATCTTTACTACCACTTTGCCAACAAGCAGGAAATCATTGCCGAGTTGTTCGCTGAATACGAGCAAGGGGTCGATACTTACCTGCAGCTGCCGAAAGGTGTCAGTGTAGGCGTCGATGACATGCGTTTTTATTTGCAACGGCTGTTCGAGAGCAACTGGAGCTACCGGTTCTTTTATCGGGACCTGGAGCACCTGCTCGAAAGCGATCCGCAATTGGCACTGCGCTATCGACAGTTCTCCCGGCGTTGCCTGCGCCAGGGGCAGGTGATCTTCGAGGCGTTCGCGCAGGCCGGGTTGTTGCGTTTGCATGCTGGGCAAGCCGAAGCACTGGCCCTGAACGCCTGGATTATCCTGACGTCGTGGACGCGTTTCCTTACCACTTCCCAGGCTGCGACGGCGCAGCTCAGCGAGGAAGTCGTCAAACGCGGGATTTTCCAGGTGCTGACTATGGTATCCGGCCTGGTCGCGGAACCTTGGCGGGCCGCCGTGAATACGTTGTTCGAAGAATTCAATACGCCACTGACGCTGGCAGAGGAATAGGCCGGGAACTTCGTTCCGGGCCATGAATCCACTGCATTTCCCAGGGAGGTTTACATGCCTATCGCGCAATTGATCAGCCCTCAAGGGCTGCACGCTCGTCTCGACGAGCCGGGGCTGGTGATACTGGATTGTCGCTTTGCGCTTGAAGACACCGACTACGGCCAGCGCAGTTACGCCGAGGGCCACTTGGCCGGCGCGCGCTTTGCCGATTTGGACAAGGACCTCAGCGGCGCGGTGGTCAAGCAGGTGACCGGGCGTCATCCGCTGCCGGCTCCCGGGGAGTTGATCGAGCGCTTGCAAGGCTGGGGCGTCAGTGCCGACAGCGATGTGGTGCTTTACGACGATGGCCCCGGTGCCTTCGCAGCCCATGCCTGGTGGTTGCTGATGTGGTTGGGCAAACGCGAGGGTGTCTACCTGCTCGATGGCGGCCTCAAGGCCTGGCATGCGGCCGGGTTGCCGCTCAGCCTCGATCCCCCGGCACACGAAGCCGGGCATTTTTCTGGCAAGCCTGATAACAGTCTGGTGGTCAGCGCACAGCAATTGCAGGCGCAGCTGGAATCACCAGACCTGACCTTGATCGACGCCCGGGCTCCCGCACGCTTTCGCGGTGAGGTCGAGCCGATCGATCCTGTGGCGGGGCATATTCCCGGTGCGCGTTGTGCGGTGTTTACTGACAATCTGGCAGCCGATGGGCGGTTTTTGCCGGCCGATCAACTCAAGGCGCGTTTCGAAAAAATTCTGGCGGGGCGCCCGGCCAGCACGCTGGTGTCCTACTGCGGGTCCGGGGTGACGGCCTGTCACAACCTGTTTGCACTGTGCTTGGCGGGTTACCCACTGGTACCGCTATATGCGGGCTCCTGGAGCGAGTGGATCACCGATCCACAGCGGCCGCGGGCGACGGGAGACTGAACGCGCAGTCTTTCGCCAACCACTGCGGGATGCGGCGTTCGAGGTAATAGGTCGGACTTCGCAGTGTGCCATCCACAAACCCCACATGTCCGCCTCGTGCATGGCGCTCGAAGGTGGTGCCGGGCGCCAGTTCGTTCGGCGTCGGCAGGCTGTGGGGGAACACGAAGGGATCGTCCAGCGCCTGGATGATCAGCGTGCGGGTGCGGATATCTCCGAGGAAATAACGGCTGGATGACTTGCGGTAGTAATCCCGAGCATCGGCGAAGCCATGCAGGGGCGCCGTCACCCGCCCGTCGAAATCCCAGAAGGTGCGCATCTTTTCCAGCGACCCGAGCCCTGCCAGCTTCGCCAGCCCTTCTTTTTGCCCCTCGCGCTGGAATCGCGCCTGCTTGTCCCGCACATAGGCCAGCATTGCGCGCATGAAGTGCGCCTGATAGACCTTCGAAAACCCCTGGCCGATACGGTCGGCGCACTGATCGAGGCGAAAGGGCACCGATACTGCCACCGCGCCTTGCAACTGTGAGTGAGGGCCGGTCTCGCCCAGATACTTGAGCAACACGTTGCCGCCCAGAGAGTAGCCGACGGCGTAGAGCGGTGCCGACGGCCGTCGGGCGCGCAGTAGCCCGATGACTTCGGCCAGATCGTCGCTGGCACCGGAATGGTAACTGCGCACCTGCAGATTGGGCTCGCCCGAGCAGCCCCGCCAGTTGATGGCGACGCTGGCCCAGCCTTGGGCTGCCAAGGCGCGCTGCAAGCCCGCGACGTAGGGCGAATTGGACGAGCCGGTGAGGCCGTGCAGGACCAAGACCAGTGGCGCGTCGGTGGTGTGCGGACCGTACCAGTCGACGTCGAGAAAATCGCCGTCGGCCAGCCACAGGCGCTCCCTGGGCCGTGTCAGATGCACGGTGGGGCGCCACAGCGGGCCCCATAGCGTCTGCAGGTGCGGGTTGCCCAGCCCGAGCGCTGGCAGGAAAGCCTCGGGTGCCGCCACTGGCGCGTCAGCCACGATGGCTTTTTATCCCCGCTGCCACAGCGCGTAGTACACCTGACCGGCCTTTTTTTCGCGGTGCAGACGCCAGTTGGCGGGTAGCTCCAGGGTCGAAGGGGGTGTTTCGCTTTCGGTGTAGATCCAGGCGCGCTCCGCCAGCCACTGGCGCTCTTCGAGCAAGGTGCAGGCGCTGGCCAGCAATTGCTGATGGAAGGGTGGGTCGAGAAATACCAGGTCGAACGGCGTTGCAGGCTGGGTTTCCAGATGGCGCAAAGCGTCAGCCTGGTGCAACTGGCCAACGCTGCACTCCAGTAGATCAAGGTTCTTGCGCAGCGCGGCGATGGCGGCGGCGTTGTTGTCCAGCGCCAGCCCCAGGCCAGCACCGCGCGACAGAGCCTCGAGGTACAGGGCGCCGCTGCCTGCGAACGGGTCCAGCACCTTGGCGCCTTCGATATAGGGCGCGAGCCAGTTGAACAGCGTCTCGCGCACGCGATCCGGCGTCGGGCGCAGGCCGGGCGCATCCGGGAAGCTCAGGCGGCGGCTGCGCCACTGGCCACCGATGATACGCAACTGGCCCAGGCCGCCATGGACGGCCTTGGGTGTTTTGGGGGATGGACTTGCCATTAATGCTCCGGGACCCCGAGCGGTTGCTCGGTGGGCCTTTCAGTAGGGGGCGGCAGCGGCTTTTGCGCGAGCGTCGGGCCTGCCGTGACGATGACTAGTTTGTCGGCGTCCAGGTGCTTGTTCAATGCCGTTTTCACTTGATCGATGGTCAGTGCCTGGGATTGCTGCATGAAATCTTCGATAAAGGTCAGCGGCAGGTCGTAGAAGCCAATGGCACCCAGTTGCCCGACGATGCTGCCATTGCTGGCGTTGGACAGCGGGAAGCTGCCGGCCAGTTCGCGTTTGGCGTCGTCGAGCTCCTTTTGCGTCGGCCCCGTCTTCAGGTAGTCGCGCAGGATGTCCTGCACCAGTTTCAGGGTGCCTTCGCTCAGTTCGGCGCGGGTTTGCAGGCTGATCATGAACGGTCCGCGGGCTTGCATGGCGGTGAACGCGGAGTACACGCCGTAGGTCAGGCCGCGTTTTTCCCGGACCTCGCTCATCAGCCGGGTGCCGAAGGCGCCGCCGCCAAGGATCTGGTTACCCATCGACAGCGCGGCGTAGTCCGGATCGTTACGGTCGATGCCCAGCTCGGCGAGCAGCAGGTGTGTCTGCTTGGAGGGGAACTCCAGATGGGTCAGGCCGGGTTTGGGTTCGCTCGGCTCGGCGACCACCGCCAGATGCGGGCCCTTGGGTAGCGCCGACGACACTTGCTCGGCGATCGCGTGGGCGTCGTCCATAGACAGGTCGCCGACCAAAGCGATCACCGCGTTGCCAGCGGCGTAGGCGCGTTTGTGGAAGGCTTGAAGCTGCGCCAGGCTGATCGGCGCAATGGTCTGCGCTGTGCCGTCGGTGGCATGAGCATAGGGGTGCGTGCCGTAAAGCCCCTTGTACAAGGCCTGGCTCGCTTGCGCACCGGGGTTCTGCTTCTGGTACTCAAGGCCGGCGAGGATCTGATTCTTGATGCGCGCCAGCGAGTCGGCCGGGAATGTCGGATGGCCGACCACTTCGGCGAACAGCTTGAGCGCCGGGTCGCGCTTGTCGGGAGCGCTCAGGCTGCGCAGCGAAGCCACGGCCATGTCGCGATACGCGCCGTTGCTGAAGTCCGCCCCCAACCCTTCGAAGCCCTGAGCGATGGCTTCGACATTCTTGCCCTTGACGCCTTCGTTGAGCATGGCGTTAGTCAGCAGCGCCAGGCCGCCGGCGTTGCCGTCCTGGCTGCTGCCAGCGGCGAAGGTTACGCGCAGGTCGAACATCGGTAGCTGCGGGGCTGCGACGAACAGCACCTTGCTGCCGTCTTTGGTCTGCCAGGTCTTGATGTCCAGCTTGCGGTGTTCCGGCGCCTTGCTGTCCAACTCCTTGAGGGTCTGGAGGCCATTGACGGGTGCAGGGGCGGATGCCGGCGCGGGTGCGGCCGCGGGCGTCGCGTCGTCGGCTTGGGCCGGCAGGGCGGCGAATGAAGCGAGCAGGCTGGCGATCAGGGCGGTGCCCAGGCGGCGTGCGTGATGGGGCGTGATGCGCTCAATCATGAGCCTTTTCCTCGGGCAATACGTGGGCGACGCTCAAGCGTTCGCGGGTGAAATAGGTACGTGCGGCGGTCTGGATGTCGGCTGGCGTGACGCTGTTGAGGTCATCCAGCTCGCTGTCCATGAGCTTCCACGACAGGCCGACGGTTTCGAGCTGGCCGATGGTGGTGGCCTGGCGGCTGATGGAATCGCGACCGAAGACCAGTCCGGCGATGACTTCGGCACGTACACGCTCAAGCTCCGCAGCGGTGGGCGGTTTGTCCTTGAGCTGATCGAGTACGCCCCAGAGGCCCTTCTCGACGTCGGTCAGGGTCTTTTTCTTTTGCGTGTTGGGTGTGGCAGGCAGCATGAACAGCGTGTCGCCGCGGGTGAACGCGTCGTAGCTGGCCGAAGCGCCGGACACCAGCTCGCTGCCGCGCTCGAGCTGGGTGGACAGCCTCGCGCTGTAGCCGCCGTCTAGCAGGGCGGCGATCAGGCGCAGGGCCTGCACGCCGCGCGGGTCTTTGGCGGTAGCGAGGCTGGGCACGTTGAAGGCCAGCATCAGGCTGGGCAATTCGGTGCGCACATGCAGGGTGATCTGCCGCTCGCCCGGCTCGGCGACCTCCAGCGGAATTTTCGCCGGTGGCGTCGGGCGCCGTGCGATACCGCCGAAGAAGCGCTGAGCCAGGACCTTGACGTCATCGGGCTTGACGTCGCCGACCACCACCAGTGTCGCGTTGTTGGGCACGTACCAGGACTCGTACCAATGACGCAGCTCTTCGACCTTCATGCGTTCGAGGTCGGCCATCCAGCCAATGGTCGGGGTGTGGTAGCCGCTGGCGGGGTACGCCATGGCCTTGAAGGCTTCGAAGGCCTTGGCGCTAGGCTGGTCATCGGTGCGCAGGCGGCGCTCTTCCTTGATGACTTCGATTTCCTTGGTGAATTCTTCCGGCGGCAGGCGCAGGGTGGCCATGCGATCGGCTTCGAGCTCGAAGGCCACCGGCAGCCGGTCCTTGGCCATCACCTGGTAATAGGCGGTGTAGTCGTCGCTGGTGAAGGCGTTCTCTTCGGCGCCCAGGTCGCGCAGCACGCGGGAAGATTCGCCCGGGCCCATTTTGCTGCTGCCCTTGAACATCATGTGCTCGAGGGCGTGGGAGAGGCCGGTCTGGCCGGGGGTTTCGTAGCTCGAACCGACCTTGTACCAGATCTGCGAGACCACCACGGGGGCACGGTGGTCTTCGCGTACGACGACCTTGAGGCCGTTGTCGAGCGTAAACTCGGTGGTGGGTTGGGGATCGGCGGCAAAGGCGGCGAGTGGCAGGCAAAAAGTACCGAGCAGCAGACCGGCAGCGCGGCGGGCAAGATCATTCATTCGATTTTGAACCTGTAAGGCTGCCCGCTTGGCCTTAGCGTCAGTGGGCGAGGAGGTGCTAGGATACTGATCCGGCTCGCTGGCGACCATGCCTGATGTGAAAGCGGGCCTGCGATCATCTTGTCAGGATGTAACGCGTGAACGAGCCGGGTAAAAAGCAGTCTGTTCTGCGATATCAGAATTTTCAGAGGCGCCGCTTTGGCGCGTCGCTACCGTGAGATAGCCGTCCTCCATGTTTGGTTCCAACGACGACAAGAAGACTCCGCCACCGGCTGGAGAGAAGAAAGGCCTGTTCGGGTGGCTGCGCAAAAAACCGCAGGAAACCCCTCCCGAGCCGCCGCAAGCCCCTGTGATTGCTGAGGCTCCCGAGACGCCCGAGACGCCTGAACTGGCCGTCGAGGTAGCGCCAGAGCCCGCGTTGTCGGCGGCCCCGCCTGCTGCCGAGCCCGTTGCGCCGATTGTCCCGGCCGAGCCCGCGGCGAGCGGCCTGGTGCTCCCGGTACCCGAGGAGCCCGTGGCGTTGGTGCCTGATGTCGAGGCCGAGCCCGTCGCGCCCTCCATTCCGCCCGCTACCGTGCCCGCGTTGCCAGAAACCACGGCGGCGCCGCTGGCCGAACTCGCGCCGACGCCGAGCGACCTGACGCCGACACCGGTCGCCGAGCCGGCTGCTCCGGTGCAGCCAGTGGTGCCCGCCGCTCCCGTAGTGGTCGAGCGCCCTGCGCCGGCGGTCGAGCACGTTGCACCGATCGCCGCCCCGCCTGCACCCGAGTCTGCAAACGTGCCCGCTGTACACGCTGGTACAGTGGCCGAGCCCCTTGTAGCGCCCGCTGCAGTTCCGGTCCCGGCGCCTGCCGCCCCAGCGTCTGCGGAGCCTACCAAAGCCGGTTTCTTCGCCCGCCTCAAGCAGGGGCTGAGCAAGACCAGCGCCAGCCTTGGCGAGGGCATGGCCAGTCTGTTCCTCGGCAAGAAGGCCATCGACGACGACCTGCTCGACGAGCTCGAAACTCGTTTGCTGACCGCAGACGTCGGCGTCGAAGCCACCAATCTGATTATCGGCAACCTGACGCAGAAGGTCGCGCGCAAGCAGCTGACCGACAGCGACGCCCTGTACGCGTCTTTGCAGGCCGAGCTGTCGGCCTTGCTCAAGCCCGTCGAGCAACCGCTGGTGATCCCTGCGCAGCAAAAGCCTTTCGTGATTCTGGTGGTGGGCGTCAACGGCGCCGGCAAGACTACGACCATCGGCAAACTGGCGAAAAAACTTCAGGGTGAAGGCAAGAAGGTCATGCTGGCCGCCGGCGATACCTTCCGCGCCGCTGCCGTCGAGCAATTGCAAGTGTGGGGCGAGCGTAACCGCATCCCGGTGATCGCCCAGCACACGGGTGCCGACTCTGCCTCGGTGATTTTCGACGCCGTACAGGCCGCCACGGCTCGGGGGATCGACGTGCTGATCGCCGATACCGCCGGACGCCTGCACACCAAAGACAATCTGATGGAAGAGCTGAAGAAGGTGCGCCGCGTAATCGGCAAGCTGGACGAGACAGCGCCTCACGAGGTGTTGCTGGTGCTGGACGCCGGCACGGGCCAGAACGCCATCAATCAGGCCAAGCAGTTCAACCAGACGGTGTCCCTGACCGGTCTGGCGCTGACCAAGCTCGACGGCACCGCCAAAGGTGGGGTGATCTTCGCCCTGGCCAAGCAGTTCGGTTTGCCGATCCGGTACATCGGTGTCGGCGAAGGCATCGATGACCTGCGGACCTTCGAAGCCGAGCCCTTCGTCCAGGCGCTCTTCGCAGAACGGGAACGCTCATGATTCGATTCGAACAGGTTGCCAAGCGCTATCCCAATGGCCATGTCGGCCTGCACGAGCTGAGTTTTCGCGTTCGTCGTGGCGAGTTTCTGTTTGTGACCGGTCACTCCGGCGCCGGCAAGAGCACGCTGCTGCGCCTCCTGTTGGCCATGGAGCGGCCGACCAGTGGAAAATTGCTGCTGGCCGGGCAGGATCTGGGGCAGATCACCAACGCGCAGATTCCATTCCTGCGCCGGCAGATTGGCGTGGTGTTCCAGAATCACCAGCTCCTGTTCGATCGCACCGTGTTCAACAACATTGCCTTGCCGCTGCAGATTCTCGGCCTGTCCAAGCCCGAGATCGCCAAGCGGGTCGATTCAGCGCTGGAGCGCGTAGCCCTGGCCGACAAGGCCGAGCTGTACCCTGGCGATCTGTCCACCGGGCAGCAGCAGCGCGTCGGCATCGCCCGCGCTATCGTCCACCGCCCAGCCTTGCTGCTGGCGGATGAACCGACCGGTAACCTCGACCCGCGGCTGGCCGCGGAGATCATGGGCGTGTTCGAAGACATCAACCGCTTGGGCACCAGTGTGCTGATCGCCAGTCACGACCTGGCCCTGATCGCACGCATGCGCCATCGCATGCTGACCTTGCAGCGCGGCCGTTTGATCGGTGACGGGGAGGCCGGCCAATGAGTGCGACACGTAGCCCTAAAGTCTCGGATCGTGTGGCGCCCAAGCCTGTCGATCAGGAACCACAGAAGAAAAAGCCGCACAACGACGATGACGGCCCGGCGTTCAGCCAGCTGTTTCACGCCTGGATCGAAAATCACCGTGCCAGCCTGCTGGACAGCCTGCGACGTTTGGCCAAGCAGCCCATTGGCAGTTTTTTCACCTGTCTGGTGATGGCAGTGGCGTTGAGCCTGCCCATGGGGCTGTCGTTGCTGCTCAAGAACGTCGAGCGACTGGGTGGCTCCTGGCAGCGTGCGGCGCAGATATCTTTGTATATGGACCTCAATGCCAGCGACAGCGATGGTCAGGCGCTGGTGGCGAAGGCCAAGGCCCTGGGCGGGGTGGCGGATGCCGAGTACATCGACAAGAAGCGCGCCCTTGATGAGTTCCAGCAGCAATCCGGGCTGGGCGAGGCGATCAAGGAGCTGCCGCAGAACCCCTTGCCTGGGGTCGTGGTGGTGACGCCGCTCGAGGTCGACAAGGCCGCGCTGGAGTCGTTGCGCCAGACGCTGTCGGAACTGCCCAGCGTCCAGCAGGCGCAGCTGGACCTGGTGTGGGTCGAGCGGTTGGCGGCGATCCTCAAGCTCGGGGACCGTTTCGTCTTCGGCTTGACGGTTTTGCTGGTAGCGGCTTTGCTGTTAGTGATTGGTAACACTATTCGTCTGCACATCGAAAACCGTCGCGTCGAGATCGAAGTGATCAAGCTGGTAGGCGGCACCGACAGCTATGTGCGCAGGCCTTTCCTGTACATGGGCGCGTTGTATGGGCTGGGCGCAGGAATTCTTTCATGGGGCATACTGGCATTTGGCCTTGACTGGCTGAACGGCGCGGTAATCGGGCTCTCCGGCCTCTATGGAAGTGATTTTGCCCTAGGTGGGGTACCCCCCTCGGACGGCCTTTCCCTATTGCTAGGAGCGGTGCTGTTAGGGTATATCGGTGCATGGATTGCGGTGGCGCGTCATTTGCGAGAACTCGCGCCTCGCTAATTATTTTGACAGTACGTACGTCCCTTCAGCATGTGGGAACTTGGTTCTCGGTTCCCTGTCTTATACGCAGTGCTGAACTGCACGAGTCACGTGAGTCGGAGGTTTGTGTATGACCACTTCGTTGCAACCTGCTTATGCCTTGGTCCCGGGTGCGAACCTGGAGGCCTATGTGCACACGGTGAACAGCATTCCACTGCTGACACCCGAGCAGGAGCGTTCACTGGCCGAGAGTCTCTTTTACGAACAGGATCTAGGGGCGGCTCGGCAGATGGTGCTCGCCCACCTGCGTTTTGTTGTCCATATCGCTCGTAGCTACTCTGGTTATGGCCTGGCGCAAGCCGACCTGATCCAGGAGGGCAATGTCGGTCTGATGAAGGCGGTCAAGCGCTTCAACCCCGAGATGGGCGTGCGCCTGGTTTCGTTCGCCGTGCACTGGATCAAGGCTGAAATCCACGAGTTCATCCTGCGCAACTGGCGGATCGTCAAGGTCGCGACCACAAAGGCGCAGCGCAAGCTGTTCTTCAACCTGCGCAGCCAGAAGAAGCGTCTGGCCTGGCTGAACAATGAAGAAGTGCATCGCGTGGCTGAAAGCCTGGGCGTCGAGCCCCGTGAAGTGCGCGAGATGGAAAGCCGTCTGACGGGCCAGGACATGGCCTTCGACCCGGCTGCGGAAGCGGACGACGACAGCGCCTTTCAGTCGCCTGCCAACTACCTTGAAGACCACCGCTACGACCCGGCGCGTCAACTGGAGGATGCTGACTGGAGCGACAATTCCAACAGCAATCTGCATGAAGCCCTGGAAGTACTGGATGACCGTAGCCGCGACATTCTCTACCAACGCTGGTTGGCTGAAGAGAAAGCGACGCTGCACGAGTTGGCCGAAAAGTACAACGTGTCCGCCGAACGGATTCGTCAGTTAGAAAAAAGCGCGATGAACAAGCTTAAGGTCTCGATCGCTGCATAAGCGTTGAGCTTGAACTGTAAAAAGCCCTGACATTGCTCAGGGCTTTTTTATGGTCGGGCAGACGGGAAGTGGCGTGTGGTCCTTGACTGCGGGCTTGTGCAGACCGCACAGGCCCGCAGCAAAAACCTCTCCCATCGCAAAAGCCGGCTACTGCGCCCAAGGCGCCTTGCGCGAGTCGTTCAGCCGCAGCAGGTAATCATCGCCACCCAATTGCCCCATCTGCTGGCGGATCCAGCCGGCTCGACGCTGCACATAGGCGCTGGGGCGGCTGGCGCTCCAGTTGCGCGGGTTGGGCAATACGGCGGCCAGATAGCTGGCCTGCTGGCGCGACAAGTTGGCCGCATTCACACCAAAGTGATGCTGCGCTGCGGCCTGAGCGCCGAACACGCCGTCGTCCCATTCCGCGCTGTTGAGGTACACCTCGAGGATCCGCTGTTTGGGCCACAGCATCTCGATCAATACCGTGAACCAGGCTTCCAGGCCCTTGCGCACATAGCTGCGTCCGGACCACAGGAACACGTTCTTGGCCACTTGCTGGCTGATGGTACTGGCGCCGCGGATCGAGCCGCCCTGCTCGTTGTGCAGGAAAGCCGCTTGAATGGCCGGGAGATCGAAGCCCCAGTGCTCGGCGAAGCGCTGGTCTTCGCCGGCGATGACGGCAACCTTGAGGTCATCGGAGATCTTTGCCCAAGGCTGCCAGCTGCGTTGCAGATCGATGGGCTGGCCATCGGTCAAGGATTCGATCTTGCGCTCGACCATCAACATGGTGCCGGGCGGCGGGATCCAGCGGAACGCCAAGACCAGCAGGGCGCTGCCGACCGCGAACCAGAGCAGGGCTTTTTTGAGGCGATGCAGAAAGGTACGCAGCATGGATAGGCTTGGCCAAAGCGGGTGAGCGGGCCATTATACAGACCCTGTGCCTGAACACCTGTCCACGGAGTTTCCAGATGCTTCGCAGTTTTTTGCTGTTGGCGGCCTTTTTCGGCTTTACCGGTGTGGGCCTCGGCGCCTTTGCCGCCCACGGGCTCAAGGATCGCCTGAGCACCGATTACCTGGCGGTGTTCCACACTGGCGTCACTTATCAGTTGATCCACGCCCTGGCTTTGCTGGCGGTCGCCATCCTCTGCACCCTGGTGCCCGGGCGCCTGATGAACTGGGCGGGGGTGTTGTTCTGCGTCGGTATCGTGCTGTTCTCGGGTAGCCTCTATGCGTTGACCCTGACCGGTATCGGCAAGCTGGGCATCATCACCCCATTCGGCGGCCTGGCGTTTCTTGCAGGCTGGGTGTGTCTGGGCCTGGCGGCGTGGCGTTTGGGCTGAGCGGGACTGGATCCCTTTGGTGGCAATGATGGCCCCTTCGCGAGCAGAGCTCGCTCCCATAGGGGGATGCGTATTGCCTGTAGGCCAGGCCTGCGCCTCCAGCGGCGAAGGGGCCCAAGACGAATGGTGCCCCTGCATCTTGGTCATCGCCAGTGATCGGGCTAGAATGCCCCCCCTTGAAAATAATGGCTGCCTTTCGCATGCGTATCCAGCTGAACGGTGAACCCTACGAATTGCCCGATGGCGAGACCGTCGCCGCGCTGCTTGTGCGTCTGGACTTGACCGGACGCCGCGTGGCCGTCGAGCTCAACCTGGACATCGTGCCGCGCAGCCAGCATGCCGCGACTTCCCTCAGTGAAGGCGATCAGGTCGAAGTGGTGCACGCCATCGGTGGCGGCTAGGCTGTCCCTTCGCTCGCTACACCCTTACACCTCAACCGCAAGAGGATGACCGATGAGCAACGCTCGCACTGACAAGCCTTTCACCCTGGCCGGCCGCACCTACGGGTCGCGCCTGCTGGTCGGTACCGGCAAATACCGCGACATGGAGCAGACCCGCCTGGCCATCGAGGCCTCGGGCGCCGAAATCGTCACCGTCGCCGTGCGCCGGACCAACATCGGGCAAAATCCGGGTGAGCCGAACCTGCTGGATATCCTCCCGCCCGATCGCTATACCATTCTGCCCAACACCGCAGGTTGCTATGACGCGATCGAGGCCGTGCGCACCTGTCGCCTGGCCCGTGAGCTGCTCGATGGCCACAAGCTGGTCAAGCTCGAAGTGCTGGCCGACCAGAAAACCCTGTTCCCCAACGTGATCGAAACCCTCAAGGCCGCCGAAGTGCTGGTCAAAGATGGTTTCGACGTCATGGTGTACACCAGCGACGACCCGATCATCGCGCGCCAGCTGGCAGAAATCGGCTGCATCGCCGTGATGCCACTGGCAGGCCTGATCGGTACCGGCCTGGGGATCTGCAATCCGTACAACCTGCAGATCATCCTCGAAGAGGCCAAAGTTCCGGTACTGGTCGACGCTGGCGTCGGCACTGCCTCCGATGCCACCATCGCCATGGAGCTGGGCTGTGAAGGCGTGCTGATGAACTCGGCGATCGCCCATGCCCAGGATCCGATCCTGATGGGCGAAGCCATGAAGCACGCGATCATCGCCGGGCGCATGGCCTACCTCGCCGGCCGTATGCCGAAAAAACTCTATGCCAGCGCATCCTCGCCGCTGGATGGTCTGATCAAGTAAGAGCCGTTGATGACTGAATCAAACGAAACGCCGAACACCGTGGAAGATGCAGACGAGTCCAAGCACCGCCGTATCAAAAGTTTCGTGATGCGCGCCGGGCGCATGACTGAAGGCCAGCAAAAGGGCCTGGACCAAGGCGCACCACGGTTCGTTCTGCCCTTGACCGATGCGCCTGTGGACTATGACCAGGTGTTCGGTCGTTCGGCCCCACGCTCCCTCGAAATCGGCTTCGGCATGGGCCACTCGCTGCTGGAGATGGCGGCGGCCGCACCGGAACAGGACTTTATCGGTGTGGAAGTGCACCGCCCGGGCGTCGGTGCGCTGCTCAATGGCGTGCTGACCCAAGGCCTGACCAACCTGCGCGTGTATGATTGCGATGCCATCGAAGTGCTCAACCGCTGCATTGCCGACAACAGTCTCGACCGCTTGATGCTGTTCTTCCCGGACCCATGGCACAAGAGCCGCCATCACAAACGCCGCATCGTTCAGGCGTCATTCGCCGAACTGGTGCGCAGCAAGCTCAAGCCAGGTGGCGTGCTGCACATGGCCACCGACTGGGAACCCTACGCCGAGTACATGCTGGAAGTGATGAGCGTGGCGCCTGGTTATCGCAATCTGGCCGAAGACGGCAAGTGCGTGCCACGCCCGGCCGAGCGTCCGGTGACCAAGTTCGAACGCCGCGGCGAGCGCTTGGGGCATGGGGTGTGGGATTTGAAGTTCGAGAAGGTTGACTGAAATCGTTCAAGGCTTGCTGGCCGCTTTCGCGGGCAAGCCTTGCCCCCACATGGGTTGTGTGGGGTGCCTTGGGCCTTCAGCGTCTATCGGCAACCACACCGATCAACACCAGCACCACCAACAGCACCGGCGCCAGGCTGTAGTTGTTGAACTGGCTCAGCCCGCGGATCACCCAGGGCGTCACGTAGATCAGCGCCGCGCCGCTGCCCACTGCACACACCAGCGCCATCACTGGCACCCGTAGCGCCCCGGCCAGTGCGCCCAGGCGGCCTTCGATCCAGCCTTTGAAATCGGCACCGAACAGCACCAGCAGGCATCCCACCAGCGCCAAGGCGATTTCCGAGATGTGGCTGCGGCTCCAGCGAGACATGGACGCCAGCAGGTCGAGAACAAAATCCATGGGTAATCCTTAGGTCAAGAAATACTGCAGCAGATCGTTGAGGAACAGCTGTCCCCGCGGGGTCGCAGCCAGGCGCGACGGTTCGACCTGCAAAAGGCCTTTTTGTTCGGCCTCGCGGCGCGCATCGGCCAGGCTGTGCAACGCCAGGCCGGTGCGCTGATGATAAAGCTCGGCCTCCACGCCATCGGTCAGGCGCAAGGCGTTCATCAGGAATTCGAACGGCAACTCGTCGTCGCTCAGCGCCTTGTTGCCCGCCTGAAACGGCTTGGCCGGATTCAGATAGTCCTTGGGCAGCCGGGTTTTCCAGGTGCGCAGGATGCGGCCGTCGGGGTGGCTGAGCTTGCCATGGGCGCCGGCACCGATCCCGATGAAATCACCGAAGCTCCAGTAATTGAGGTTGTGCCGCGCTGGGCGCCCTGGCTGCGCGTAGGCGGAGACTTCGTACTGGGCGAAGCCATGGCTGGCCAACAGCGCCTGGCCGGCCTCCTGGATGTCCCAGAGGGTGTCGTCTTCGGGCAGTAATGGCGGCTGATTCCAGAACACCGTGTTCGGCTCCAGGGTCAGCTGATACCAGGACAGATGAGTCGGCGCCATGGCGATGGCTTGGCGCAGGTCGCTCAAGGCGTCGTCGAGTGACTGATCGGGCAACCCGTGCATGAGGTCGAGGTTAAAATTGTCGAAGCCGGCCTTGCGCGCCATGTCAGCGGCGCGGATCGCTTCGTCACCGTTGTGGATGCGGCCCAGCGCCTGCAGCTTGGCTTCCTGAAAGCTCTGGATGCCGATCGACAGGCGATTGATGCCCAACCCCCGATAAGCGACGAACTTGTCCTGCTCGAAGGTGCCCGGGTTGGCCTCCAGGGTGATCTCGATGTCTGGCGCGAAGGGGATACGCTGCTCGACCCCGGCCAACAGGCGCCCCAATGCTCTGGCGCTGAACAGGCTGGGGGTGCCGCCGCCGAAGAAGATCGATGTCAGCGGCCGCCCGTAGACGGCCGGCAGGTCCTGATCGAGATCGGCCAGCAACGCATCCACGTATTCTTCCTCGGGCAACACCGCACTGGCCGTGTGCGAGTTGAAATCGCAATACGGGCATTTGCGCACACACCAAGGGATGTGGATGTACAGCGACAACGGCGGCAACTGTGCCAGCCCCGGACGCGGTGCCAGCGAGGAAAACCCGCCGGCGCTGGGGTGCAGGGTCTGGCTGTGGCCGGTCATTCGTGTTCCAGGCTCAAGCGCTGACGCAGGATGGCCATGGCCCGAGCACGGTGGCTCAGCAGGTTTTTCTCGCTGGGGCTCAGCTCGGCGCTCGAGCAATCGCGCTCGGGTACCCAGAACAACGGGTCATAGCCGAAGCCGTGGTCGCCGCTGGCCGCGTGCAGGATGCGGCCGTGCCACAAGCCTTCGCAGAGGATCGGCAGCGGGTCGTCGGCATGGCGCACCAGCGCCAGCACGCAGACGAACTGAGCGCCGCGTTCGGCCTCGGGCACGGCCTTGAGGGCGTCCAGCAACTTGGCGTTATTGGCCGCGTCGCCTTTGCCGTTGGCGTAACGCGCGGAATAGATGCCCGGCGCGCCACCGAGGTAGTCCACCGCCAGTCCGGAGTCGTCGGCCAGTGCCGGCAGCCCGGAAATACGCGCGGCGTTGCGGGCCTTGAGGATGGCGTTTTCGACGAACGACAGGCCGGTTTCGTCGGGTTCTACCTGGCTGAACTCGCCGATCGAGCGCAATTGCACTGCGTCGCCGAGCATGGCCTGGAGTTCCTTGAGCTTGCCGGCGTTGTGGCTGGCCAGTACGAGTTGCTTGAATTTCATGGGGTTGCCTGTAGCGAGGGGGCTTGCCCCCGAAAAATATTACAGACGATCAGTGCGCTAGACCGCGACCTGATGGGCCTGCAGCCCAGGGCTCTGGACCCGATAGATACCGATCTCCCCCAACAGATTAGGCCATAGCTTGCTGGCCCACCCGTGGCGATGCTGCTGATCGACGGCCAGGCGGTCGAGGACCTGCGCTGTGCGCTCCTGGCACAGCGCCTCGAAATCCTTGAAGGTGCAGAAGTGAATATTCGGCGTGTTGTACCAGGTGTACGGCAAGAATTCCGACACTGGCATCCTGCCCTTGCTTGCCAGATACCAGCGGCAGCGCCAGTGGCCGAAATTGGGGAAGGTGATGATGCACTGGCGGCCGACACGCAGCATTTCGTCGAGAATCCGGTCCGGATACTCCACCGCCTGCAGCGCCTGGGTCATGACCACCACGTCGAAGCTGTTGCTGGCAAAGTTGCCCAGGCCCTTGTCGAGGTCCTGTTCGATGACGTTGATGCCTTTGCGTACGCATTCGCTGATGTTGTCGGCATCGATCTCCAGGCCGTAGCCGCTGACCTGCTTGTGGTCGCGCAGCCAGGCCAGCAGTTCGCCGTCGCCGCAGCCCAGGTCGAGCACGCGGCTGCCGGCAGGGATCCAGTCCTGGATGATTTCTAGATCAGCTCGCATGGCAGCCTCAGAGTTCGATTCGGTTCATGTAGCGGGTGAACGCCTGCAGATAGCGCGGGATCGGAATCAGAAAGGCGTCATGGCCTTGCGGTGCATCGATCTCCAGATAGCAGACGTTCTTTTTCGCCGCCATCAGCGCATCCACCAGTTCCCGCGAGCGGGCCGGCGAGAAGCGCCAGTCGGTGGTGAACGACATCACGCAGAAATCCGCGGTGACATTGGCGAAGGTCTTGGCGAGGTTGTCGTTATGGGCCGCTGCTGGGTCGAAGTAATCCAGCGCTTTGGTCATCAGCAGGTAGGTGTTGGCGTCGAAGCGCCCGGAAAACTCTTCACCCTGATAACGCAGGTAGCTCTCGACCTGGAACTCGACGCTGTGAAAGTCGTAGTTGAGTTTTTCGCTCTTGAGCCCGCGGCCGAATTTCTCGCCCATGGAATCATCCGACAGGTAGGTGATATGCCCGACCATGCGCGCCAGCATCAAGCCGCGCTTGGGAATCACACCCAGTTCCTGGAACGACCCGCCGTGGAACTCTGGGTCTGTGAGGATCGCCTGGCGGGCGACCTCGTTGAACGCGATGTTCTGCGCCGAGAGCTTGGGCGCGGAGGCGATAGCCAGGCAGTGGCGAACACGATCCGGGTAGCTGATGGTCCATTGCAGCGCCTGCATGCCGCCCAGGCTGCCACCCACCACGGCGGCCCATTGGCGCACGCCCAGCAAGTCGGCCAGGCGCGCCTGGCTGTGAACCCAGTCTTCGACGGTGAGCACCGGAAAATCGGCGCCGAAGGGCTTGCCGATTTCCGGGTTGAGGCTGCTGGGGCCTGTTGAGCCGTTGCAGCCGCCCAGGTTATTGAGGCTGACCACGAAGAACTTTGTGGTGTCGATCGGCTTGCCCGGCCCGATGCAGCTGTCCCACCAGCCCGGTTTGCGGTCTTCGCTGGAATGAAAACCGGCCGCGTGATGATGGCCCGACAGCGCGTGGCAGATGAGCACGGCGTTGCTGGCAGCGGCGTTGAGCGTGCCATAGGTTTCGTAGATGAGGTCGTAGGCGGGCAGCGAACGGCCGCAGGCCAAGGCCAGGGGCTCGCTGAAGTGAGCCAGCTGAGGTGTGACTAATCCGACGGAATCTTCGGGGAAGACAGTGGGCATCGACCCTGCTCTCGCATAAATGAGGCGTAAGTCTAAAGACCGCTGCCCTTAGCGGCAAGCGATGCCGGTGGCCTGAGTGGCGACCCCATCTCCCTGTGGGAGCGGGCTCTGTCCGCGAAGCCTTTAACCGCTTCGCGGGCAGAGCCTGCTCTTACTGGGAGATGGGTGCTCGTCAAACCAGCAGGCGCAGGATATCCGGCATGCCGCTCATGGCCGCCAGGTTGTTGATCACCAGCATGTCCAGCAGCTTGAGCACCATGAATGCCAGGATCGGCGAGATATCCAGGCCACCAAGGCTCGGCACGACGCGGCGAAACGGCGCCAGCGCGGGCTCGCAGATCTGGTTGACCAGCTCGGCACCGGGGTTGTGGCTACCTTGAGCGACCCAGGAGAGGATCACGCTGATGATCATTGCCCAGAAGAAGATCTTCAAGAACAGCGCGGTCACGCCGATGATCGACCACACCAGCATCTGCACGGCCAGAGCGCCTGCCGACGGCGCGTAGGGAGGGCCGAAGGTACCGCCGGCCAGTAGATAGGTCAGGCTCATCAACAAGTATTGGACGACCAGCGCCAGGACCAGTGAGGACATGTCCAGGCCGAACAGGCTGGGGATTACCTTGCGCAGTGGCCGCAGCAGAGGCTGGGTGGCACGCACGATGAACTGGCTGAGCGGGTTGTAGAAGTCCGCTCGCACCAGTTGCAGGACGAAGCGCAGCAGCACGATCAGCAGGTAAAGGCTGCCAATGGTCTGAATTACGTAAATTGCAGCGGTGTTCAATCCAATCATCATCGACTCCTCAGTTGCCCAACTGCTCGGCGAGCTCTGCCGATCGGTGTGCGGCGGCGCTCAGCGCCTTTTCGACCAGTGCTTCGAAGCCATCGGCCTGGAAACTCTTGATAGCGGCTTCGGTGGTACCGTTTGGTGAGGTCACCCGGCGGCGCAGCTCGGCGGCGTCGACATCGCTGTTGATGGCCATATGCGCAGCGCCAAGGGCGGTCTGCAGGGTCAGCCTGGCGGCTGTTTCTGCCGGCAGGCCGAGCTTGACGCCGGCGGCGGTCATGGCTTCGATCAGCAGAAAGAAATACGCCGGACCGCTACCGGACACCGCAGTGACGGCGTCCAATTGCTGTTCTTCATCCAGCCACAAGGCCACGCCGACGGCCGACAGTAGCTCCTCGGCCTGCTGGCGTTGCTCTGCGGTCACCTGGGCGGTGGCGTACAGGCCGCTGACGCCCTGGCGTACCAACGCCGGCGTGTTGGGCATGCAGCGCACGATGGGGTGCTCGCCGAGCCAGCGGGTCATGCTGGCGCAGTTGATGCCCGCGGCCACAGAGACCAGTAGTTGGCCAGGCTGCAAGTGTGGGCGCAGGCTTTCGCACACGGCCTTCATTACCTGCGGCTTGACGGCAATCAGCACCACGTCGGCGCCGTCGATGGCCTGGGCGCTGTCGGCGAAAGTTTCAATGCCGTGCTCGGCGCTGATCCGCGCGCGGGTTTCCGCGCCCGGGTCGCAGGCGCGGATCTGCGTTGCTTCGACGCCTTGGGCACGCATGCCGCCAATCAGGCTGGCAGCCATGTTGCCGGCGCCAATAAACGCAATACGAGTCTTGCTCATGACTGATCCTTGAAAAGAAGGGGGGAGCGCATCATCAGGGCTGGCCATAGTCGCGGGCACCAAACAGCGCGGTGCCGACGCGCACCCAGGTCGCGCCTTGGGCAACGGCGGATTCCAGGTCGTGGCTCATGCCCATGGAAAGCGTATCTAGAGGTAGATCCAGTTCTTGCTGCAAGCGTCGGACCGTCGCGAAGGCCGCATCTTGTGCTGCGCGGTCCTCGGTGGGCTCGGGGATCGCCATGAGTCCACGTAGACGCAGGTTCGGCAGCGCCGCGATAGCGGCAGCGAGCGCAGGCAAGTCGGCCGCGCTACAGCCGGACTTGCTGGCCTCGCCACTGACGTTTACCTGAATGCAGATATTCAGAGGTGCCAAGCCGGCGGGGCGTTGTTCGGACAGGCGTTGGGCAATTTTCAGGCGATCCACGGAGTGCACCCAGTCGAAATGTTCGGCGATGGGCCGCGTCTTGTTTGACTGAATGGGGCCGATGAAATGCCAACTCAAGGGCAGGTCGGTCAATTGCGCCTGTTTTTCGAGGGCTTCCTGCAGATAATTTTCGCCAAAATCCTTGATGCCGGCGGCGTAGGCTTCGCGCACCGCCTCAGCGGGCTTGGTCTTGCTCACTGCCAGCAGGCCGACGGCGGCAGTTTCACGACCGGCTGCCTGGGCGGCTGCATAAATTCGCGCGCTTACCGATAAAACGTTGTCTGCTATCGTGGACATTGATTTTTGCCAGTGGATCCGAGGGTCTGCGGCATTCTACCTGCTTGTCCGTATTTGGGGAGTCTCATGGACATTACCGAGCTGTTGGCTTTCAGTGCGAAACAAGGTGCTTCCGACCTCCACCTGTCGGCCGGCTTGCCGCCGATGATCCGTGTGGATGGCGATGTGCGCCGCATCAACCTGCCGGCGCTGGACAAGAAAGCCGTCACCGACCTTATCTACGACATCATGAACGATCGCCAGCGCAAGGACTTCGAGGAGTTCATGGAGACGGACTTCTCCTTCGAGGTGCCGGGCGTGGCGCGCTTTCGGGTCAACGCGTTCAATCACAATCGTGGCGCGGGTGCGGTGTTCCGAACGATTCCGTCCAAAGTACTGAGTATGGAAGACTTGGGCATGGGGGATGTGTTTCGGCGTATTGCCGATGTCCCTCGTGGTCTGGTGCTGGTGACCGGCCCGACCGGTTCGGGCAAATCGACCACCCTGGCGGCAATCATTGACTACCTCAATGCCAACAAGCATCACCACATCCTCACCGTGGAAGACCCAATCGAGTTCGTCCACGAGTCGAAGAAGTGCCTGGTCAACCAGCGCGAAGTGCACCGCGACACCCTGGGCTTCTCCAATGCCCTGCGCTCGGCGTTGCGTGAAGACCCGGACGTGATCCTGGTGGGCGAGATGCGCGACCTGGAGACCATACGTCTGGCCCTGACAGCCGCGGAGACCGGTCACCTGGTGTTTGGCACCTTGCACACCACCTCGGCGGCGAAAACCATTGACCGGGTGGTCGACGTATTCCCGGCCGAAGAAAAGTCCATGGTTCGCTCGATGCTGTCGGAATCGTTGCAAGCGGTGATCTCCCAGACTCTTCTGAAGAAGATCGGTGGCGGGCGGGTAGCTGCGCACGAAATCATGATCGGCACTCCGGCCATCCGTAATTTGATCCGCGAGGACAAGGTGGCGCAGATGTATTCGGCCATTCAGACCGGTGGTTCGATCGGCATGCAGACGCTGGACGCCTGCCTGAAGGATCTGCTGAGCAAAGGGATCATCGCGCGTGAGAGTGCGCGGGAGAAGGCGAAGACGCCGGATAATTTCTAGAGGCAAAAAGCGAAAAGCTTCGCGGGCAAGGCTTGCTCCCACAGGTGTCTGACTCAGGACCAGTCAACGCTGTGGGAGCAAGGCTTGCCCGCGAAGCTTTTGATTTCAGCGTTGGCTCAGGCGCAACACGGGGGCTTGTTTCTGCTTGGGCAATACGCGCTTGGCGACGACGTAATGCTCATCCCAATACGGCTTGTCGAGCGTGTCGATGGACACGTTCTTGCCCGTGCGCGGGGCATGGATGAAGCGGTCGTTGCCCAGGTAGATGGCAACGTGGTTGACCTGGCGCCCTTCGATGTTGAAGAACAGCAGATCACCCGGTTTCAAGTCTTTGCGATCGACCTTCTGGCCGTGACCTTCGGCCATGGCGTTGGAGGTGCGCGGCAAGTCCACCGAACGTACATCCTTGAAGGCATATTTGACCAGCCCGCTGCAGTCGAAGCCTTTCTTCGGGGTGGTGCCACCATACACATACGGGGTACCGAGCATGTTCACGGCGCGGCTGAGGACTTCGCTGCTCTGCTTGGTGGACATCTGTGCGGCGGTGTTACGGGCCGACACCAGCGATTCGCTGTGCTTGCCGCGACGGATAGGCTGACTTGGGCCGTTCAACTGTGCAGAGAGTTCGGCAACCTTGGCGTCGATCGCCTCGTTGGCGGCCTGGGCTTCGGCAGCAGCCTCCAGTTTGTGCAGTTCTTTGTCTTTTACGCTGTTCTTCGCCAGAACAGGGGCCTTGTGCTTGGTGTTGCGAGCTTCGGTAGGTGTCTTGTGCTTGGCGGCTGCCGATGGCTTGGCAGTCTTGGTAGCGGTTTCGGTTTTAGCCAGCTTGATGTTCGGTTTGGTTTTCTCGTTTTTGGCCGTGTGACCGGCTGGTTCAGGAAGTCGTTGCTCACGGTTGGTGGCGTGGGCGGCCAGGGGCAATAATAGGCAGATGGTTAGCCATGTCTTGAAAAAAGGACGCATTTGGCAAGGCTCGTTTGGTTAGGCGCGAAACTTTATAACAGGTTTTTTTTCTGAATTAACCCCTTCATTCAGCGTCGAGGCTGTGTCAAAGACGTGCCATCACGGTGAAAAAGCTAACTGCGTGACCAGAGAGTCAGGTAAAACGCGGGTTTGACCGGGGTGTACGAGAAAATGACCACACGTCGGGGCAGGACAAAAAAGTCACAGAAATAATGAAAAAATTTAACTATCAGCTGTCTGGAGGTCTCCTATGAGTAGCTATCGTTCTTACCCGGTCACCCAGGATACCCATAGCAAGCTGCTCGGGTACCTGTTGTGGATTTTTGGTTTTACCGGTGCCCATCGCTTCTATTACGGCAAGCCAGTGACGGGCACGATCTGGTTCTTCACGTTGGGCCTGCTCGGAATCGGCTGGATCATCGACTTCTTCCTGATCCCGTCCATGGACCGGGAAGCGGACCTGCGCTTTACCCCTGGGCCGACGGATTACAGCGTGGCCTGGCTGCTACTGGCGTTTCTGGGTTTGTTCGGCGTGCACCGGATGTATCAGGGCAAATGGATCAGCGGGATAATTTATCTACTGACCGGCGGGTTGTTCTTTCTAGGGGTGCTGTATGACTTCTGGACGTTGAATGATCAAGTGTCGCTTTCCAATGCCCGGTCCGGGCGCTGAATAATGGGCGACCCCTCACCCCTGCGGGATCGAGCTCTGTCCGCGAAGCCGTTAAACGCTTCACGGGTAGAGCTCGAACCCACCGGGGAGTGGTGAATTATTGAGGACGGTCTCAGCCGCCGTGGCTGATATGCCCATCCACCAGGGTGTAACGCACCGCCCCCGGCAGGCAGTGGCCCAGAAACGGGCTGTTCTCGCCCTTCGACAACCAACGCTCGCCGGCCACGGTAGAGGCGTCCAGATCGAACAACACCAAGTCCGCCGCCGCGCCTGCTTTCAACTCGCCCGCTGGCAGGCGCAAGGCCTTGGCTGGGCCGGCGCTCAAGCGCGTCAGCAGTGTCGGCAAGTCCAGCAGGCCGTCGGCCACCAGCGTCATTGCCAACGGCAACAGCAGCTCGACGCTGCTGATGCCTGGCTCGGTCGCCCCGAACGGCGCCAGCTTGGCATCGCGTTCGTGGGGCTGGTGATGGCTGGAGATCGCTTGAATCACCCCGGCCTTTACCGCTTCGCGCAGGCCATCGCGGTCCTTGCGGGTGCGTAGCGGCGGTTGCACGTGGTAGAGGCTGGAGAAGTCGATCAGCGCCTCGTCAGTAAGGATCAGCTGATACAGCGCCACATCGGCCGTGACCGGCAAGCCGCGCGCCTGGGCATCGGCAATCAGCTGCACGCCGCGAGCGGTGGTCAGCTGGCTGAAGTGCGCACGCACACCGCTTTGCTCGACCAGCAGCAGGTCCCGGGCCAGGGCCACGGTCTCGGCGGTTTCGGGAATCCCCGGCAGGCCGAGGAAGCTGGCGGTCGGGCCTTCGTGGGCGAGGCCGCCCTGAGCCAGATCACGGTCCTGGGAATGGAAGATCACGGTCAGGTCGAAGGTGGCGGCATATTCCAGCGCCCGGCACAGCGTGCGGGTGTTGTGGAAGCTTTGCAGGCCGTTGCCGAAGGCGACGCAACCGGCATCGCGCAGGGCGACCAGCTCGGCCAGTTGCTCGCCTTCCAGCCCCTTGCTCAGCGCACCGATGGGGAACACCTTGCAGTGCCCGGCCTCGCGAGCGCGGTCGAGGATCAGCTCGGTCACTGCCGAGGTGTCCAGCACCGGGCGCGTATGCGGTGGGCAGCACAGGCTGGTCACGCCGCCAGCCGCCGCGGCGCGGGTTTCACTGGCAATAGTGCCCTTGCGGCTGTAACCCGGCTCGCGCAGGGCGACGCTGAGGTCGACCAGGCCAGGGGCGGCTACCAGGCCCTTGGCGTCGAGTTGCTGGCTGGCGTTGAAACCGGCCGGCGCGGCGCCGATGGCGACTATCTTGCCTTCGCTGATGTGCAGATCGCTGATGCTGTCCAGGCCGCTGGTGGGGTCGATGACACGGGCCCCGAGGATGCTGAGACTCACTGCACGTTCTCCTGCTCGAATTGACGCTGGGCGGTTTGCCCGCTCATGGCCATGGACAGCACCGCCATGCGCACCGCGATGCCATAGGTGACTTGGTTGAGAATGACCGAATGGGGACCGTCGGCCACCGCCGATTCGATCTCGACACCGCGGTTGATCGGCCCTGGGTGCATGACGATGGCATCCGGCTTGGCGCCGGCGAGGCGCGCGGTGGTCAGGCCGAACAGGCGGTAGAACTCGCCCTCGCTCGGTAGCAGGCCACCCTGCATGCGTTCGCGCTGCAGGCGCAGCATGATCACCACGTCGACGTCCTTGAGGCCTTCCTCGAGGTTGGTGTAGACCTTGACGCCGTACTGCTCGATGCCGATCGGCAGCAGCGTCTTGGGGGCGACCACGCGGATGTCCGGGCAGCCCAGCGCCTTGAGGGCGAGCATGTTGGAGCGGGCGACGCGCGAGTGCAGGATATCGCCGACGATGGCTACCGAGAGGTTCTCGAAGCTGCCCTTGTGACGGCGAATGGTGAGCATGTCGAGCATGCCCTGGGTCGGGTGCGAATGGCGGCCGTCGCCACCGTTGATGATCGCTACCTCGGGGCACACGTGCTCGGCGATGAAGTGCGCGGCACCGGAATCGCCATGGCGGACCACGAACATGTCGGCGGCCATGGCTTCGAGGTTGCGCAGGGTATCGAACAGCGTCTCGCCCTTGCTGGTCGAGGAGGTCGACACGTTCAGGGTGATGACATCGGCCGACAGGCGCTGGGCGGCCAGTTCAAAGGTGGTACGGGTGCGCGTGGAGTTCTCGAAGAACACGTTGCACACCGTTTTGCCGCGCAGCAGCGGGACCTTCTTGACCGCCCGCGCGCCGACTTCGAGGAACGAGTCGGCGGTGTCGAGGATTTCGGTCAGCAAGGCCTTGGGCAAACCGTCGAGCGAAAGAAAATGCCGCAGCTGACCGTGGTCGTTGAGCTGCAGCGGGCGCTTGGCGTCAATGGGCGTCATCGCGTGGGGACCCTTAAAGGCTGGAGGCGGAGGCGAGGTCCTGGCGCTCGAGGGCGAGCGGTGAGGGGCCGGACAATTTTACCCGTTCGTGGGCGGCCAGCGACAGTGTCGCGCCGACGATATTGGGCCGAATAGGCAACTCGCCAGCATCAAGGTCAAGCAGCGATACCAGGGTCACGCTGGCGGGGCGGCCATAATCGAACAGCTCGTTGAGGGCCGCGCGGATAGTGCGACCGCTCATCAAGACATCGTCGATCAGCACCAGATGCTGGCCTTCGATCTCGAACGGCAGCTCAGAGGGGCGCACTTGCGGGTGAAGGCCGTTCTGGCTGAAGTCGTCGCGATAGAACGACACGTCGAGGGTGCCCAGCGGCGCCTCGCTGTGCAGCTCGGCCAAAAGCGCCTGGGCAACCCAGACGCCGCCGGTGCGGATGCCGATGTACCGTGGCTCGCTGATCTCGCGCTTGGCCAGATGGGCCTGCAGGTCGATGGCCATCTGACGGATCAGATCGGCGGGGTTGGGAAGGCTCATGGGTACTCCTGAAAGGCGCCGGGCATCGATTCACACCGGGCGAAATATTTTCACTCCTGAGCCGGCCCCCAGGTTCAGGGGAGCACGGCCGCAGGAAGTGTGGCTTCTGAAAATAGCGCTCAGGCGCCTAGCTGATCGGCGTTGGCCTCGAGCCAGCCTTGCAAGAGCAGGGCGGCGGCGATGGCGTCCACCGGATTGTCGCGGTAACTGCCGCGCTGCCCGCCGCGGGCCATACGCTCGCCCTTGGCCTCGAAGGTGGTCAGGCGTTCATCGTGGGTGTGCACGGGAATGTTGTAGCGGCCGTTGATGCGCCTGCCGAATTTTTCGGCGCGTTCGCTCATGTCGCTGGGGCTGCCGTCCATGTTCAACGGCAAGCCGACGACAATTGCATCGGGCTTCCATTCCTTGATCAGTGCTTCGACCTGGTTCCAGTCCGGCACGCCGTTCTGCGCCTTGAGCGTGCACAGTTCGCGGGCCTGGCCGGTGATGACCTGGCCGACCGCGACGCCGATCTGTTTGGTGCCGTAGTCGAAACCCAGTAGCAGACGAATGGCCATCAGGCGTGCCCTGCCTGTGAGGTCAGCAGGCTGAGGTTGATCCCCAGGCTGCGCGCCGCCGCATCCAGACGCAGCTCGCTGGTGGTGCCGAACAGGATATCGGCGTCGAAAGGGCAGGTCAGCCAGGCGTTGTCGGTCAGCTCGGCTTCCAGCTGCCCGGCTTCCCAGCCGGCATAGCCAAGGGTGATCAGGCTTTGCTTGGGGCCCACGCCGTCAGCGATGGCGAACAGCACGTCCTGAGAGGTGGACAGGGCAATATCGCCCAGATCGACGGTCGCCTGGTACTTGGGCCCCAGGCTGTGCAGCACGAAGCCGCGGTCGGTCTGCACCGGGCCGCCCATATAGATAGGCACGTACTGGCAGCTCACCGGCGGATCGATTTCCGGTCGCAGCTGCTCGAGGATGTCCGCCAGATTGAGCGACTGCGGGCGGTTGATCACCAGGCCCATGGCGCCATTGGCGCTGTGCTCGACGATGTAGGTCAAGGTGTGGGCAAAGTTCGAGTCGGCCATGTGCGGCATGGCGATCAGGAACTGATGCTTGAGGTAACTGGGTTCGACTTTTTTCATGGCATGTAGTGTGGCGTTGACCCGACCACCTGACAAGCTGGCAGATGCTTCAGCGTGTGAGGGGTTCAGTTGCTGGAAAGACGATCACCCTTGGCGAAACGCCAGGTACGTATGATTTCGAGCCGGTCGACGTCGGAAAGGTCCCCAGTGAACGGTTGGAAAGGTGCCGCCAGGCGCACGATGCGCTGCGCGGCCTGATCCAGCAGCGGTTGCCCGGACGACTCCAGCACCAGCACTTCATACAGCGAGCCGTCGCTGTTGATCGAGACCATCAGCCGCAGGCTGCCGTAGATCTGCTGGCGACGTGCCTCTTCAGGGTAGTTGAGGTTGCCGATGCGCTCGACCTTCTTGCGCCATTCGTCTTTATACCAGGCACCCTTGTCATGCATGGTCGAGGCAGCGCTCAGGCGATGGATGCGCGGGCGCTTGGCGTAGGCCTGCTGCTCCTGGGCCAGTTCGGCCTCGAGGCTGGCGATTTCGTTGGACTGCTCGGTATTCTCGAAATCCGGGGTGTTGGTCTTCGGCGTCTCCTGCGGTTTGACCTGATCGGGCCGCGCTTCGGTCTTTTGTGGCTGCTGCGCGCGGGTGGCCACGGCCTTGCGGGCTTGCGGGGTGTCCGGGTTGACCAGCGGTTTGGGCGTGGGCGGCGGCGTGACCTTGTTGATGGCTTCGTCCTGGAACGGCGCGATCTCGGTGGTCTTGGGCAGCGCTTTGGCGTCGAGCGTGCCGCTGCCTTCCTGATTGTCCTGGGCGAGGTAATCGGCCTTGTCCGGCGCCTTGGCGCTCTTGAACGGTGCCAGGGTGATTTCCAGCGTGCGTGAAATCTCGCTCGGCGGGGTAACGGCAAAGCTCACGCCGAGGATCACCGCCACGTGCAGCAAGGCCGCCACCATCAGGGTGAACCCCAGACGGTCGGCCGGACGTACGCGCGAACGCGGGGCCTTGGCTGACGCAGGTGCAGGATTGGCAGGCACGGGGGCAACGCGTTTCATCGGTTATCCATTATCCACCGCTCCTGTGGGAGTGGGCTGTGCCCACGAATGGCGCGGTGCGGTGTCATGTCGGGCCTCTTCGCGGGCAAAGCCCGCTCCCACAGAAGCGGTGTTCCTTGAAGGGTTCAGCGAGCCTTCAGCTTTTGATCAATGGCGTCCATCAACTGCACGCCGATGCGGGTGCCGAAGGCATTGTCGATCTCGCGGATGCAGGTCGGGCTGGTGACGTTGATTTCGGTCAGGTGCTCACCGATCACATCGAGGCCGACGAACAGCAAGCCTTTCTCGCGCAACGTCGGGCCGACCTGGGCGGCGATCCAGCGATCACGGTCGGTCAGCGGCCGTGCTTCACCCCGTCCGCCAGCCGCCAGGTTGCCGCGGGTCTCGCCGGCCGCCGGAATGCGCGCCAGGCAGTAGGGCACGGGCTCGCCGTCGATCATCAGGATGCGTTTGTCGCCGTCCTTGATCGCCGGCAGATAGGCTTGGCCCATGGTCTGCTGCGTGCCGTTGACGGTCAGGGTTTCGAGGATCACCGAGAGGTTCGGATCGCCTGAGCGGTGACGGAAGATCGAGGTGCCGCCCATGCCGTCCAGCGGCTTGAGGATCACATCGCCATGCTTGGCCACGAACTCGCGCAGCACATCCGCGCGGCGGCTGACCACCGTGGGCGGCGTGCACTGCGGGAACAGCGTGGCGAACAGCTTCTCGTTGCAATCGCGCAGGCTCTGTGGACGGTTGACCACCAGCACACCCTCGCGCTCGGCTTGTTCGAGCAGGTAGGTGGAGTAGACGAATTCGAGATCGAAGGGCGGGTCCTTGCGCATCAGGATGACGTTGAGGTCGGCCAGCGGCGCGTCGGATTCGGCGTCGAGCTCGAACCATTTGTCCGGGTTGGCGAACACTTTCAGGGGGCGCATCCGCGCGCGGGCCTGGCCGTCGCCCTGATAGAGGTCCTGGATCTCCATATAGAACAGCTCCCAGCCGCGCTCCTGGGCGGCCAGCAGCATGGCCAGCGAGCTGTCCTTCTTGTAGGAGATCTCGGCGATCGGGTCCATGACAATTCCGAGGCGAACGCTCATGGGTAATTCCTCTTGTCGGCAATGCCTGAATAGGGCGTGAAAAGTGGCGTCAGGGTGGCGCTGACGGCCGCTGCGGTCAAGGGAAAACCGCAGGCCAGCGTGGTTGATGGAATGCCTTCCCCGAGTGTGTTAAAAATGCTGGCAATACACACAGGCCCCTTGTGGACTCAGGTCCGCGGCCCGGCCTGGCTCGCCAGCATGCTGGCCATCACCGTCGAGCACTCATGGAACAGCATCAGGGCACCTTGAATCCGGGCGTGAAGGTCATGGTGATCGATGACTCCAAGACCATTCGCCGTTCTGCACAGGCATTGCTCAAGGACACCGGTGTCGAGGTCATCACTGCGGTGGACGGCTTCGACGCCCTGGTCAAGATCATCGATAATGCCGTGCATATCATTTTCGTCGACGTCATGATGCCGCGCCTCGACGGCTACCAGACCTGCGCCTTGATCAAGCACCACAGTGCCTTGATGGCGACGCCGGTCGTGATGCTGTCGTCGCGCGACGGGGTGTTCGACAAAGCCCGGGGGCGCAGCGTCGGCTCCGAGCAGTTTTTGACCAAGCCTTTCAGCAAGGAAACCCTGCTGGGTGCGATCCAGGCCCATGTGCCCGGCTTCACCGTTGCAGCGCAACCCGCGCCCTGACAGGGGCTGAACGTGTCACGACGTCTTATCAAGTATGGGGAACAGCATGGCTCGAATTCTGATCGTCGATGACTCGCCGACCGAGATGTACAAACTCACCAGTATCCTGGAAAAGCACGGCCACACCGTGCTCAAGGCCGAGCACGGCGCCGATGGCGTGGCCCTGGCCCGCCAGGAAAAACCCGATGCGGTGCTGATGGACATCGTCATGCCCGGCCTCAACGGTTTTCAGGCGACCCGGCAACTGACCAAGGACCCGGAAACCAGCCACATTCCGGTGATCATCATCACCACCAAGGATCAGGAAACCGACAAGGTCTGGGGCACGCGCCAGGGCGCCCGTGACTACCTGACCAAGCCGGTCGATGAAGACAGTCTGATCAGGACCCTGAACGCCGTCCTCGCAGGCTGATGGGTGTCGAAGTTGCAAGCGCGTACCGCGTTCGACCTGCTGCTGGCCATCGATCAGCGTTGTCGCGCCCACGCTGCCGGGCTGCCGTCCCAGAATGCGCCTGCGCGGAGCTGGAGCGGTATCGGTTTCCGCCTGGCCGGGCACTGGCTGGTGGCGCCCATGCAGGACATCGCCGAGGTCCTGCGTGAGCCGCAGCTCACCCGCCTGCCCGGGGTCAAGCCCTGGGTCCTGGGCATGACCAACCTGCGCGGCCGCTTGCTGCCGGTCATGGACCTGTGCGAGCTGCTCGATGTCGAGCCCTCCGGTGCGCGGCGGCGCCGGGTGCTGGTGGTCGACCACGCCGAGGTGTTCGCGGGCCTGGTGGTCGATGAAGTCCTGGGTCTGCAGCATTTTCCTCGGGAGAGCCTCGAGCCCGCCGCGCCCTTGCAGATCCGTGCGGCCATGGCCCCCTTCGTCCAGGGGCATTTTCAGCGTGAACAGGTGTGGAGCGTCTTCAGCCTCCAGGCCTTGGTGCAGTCAGTGGAGTTTCGTGATGTCGCGCTTTGAGCCGATCGCCAACCGTCGACGCCGGAGGTTGCCATGATGGCGGCCGTGACCGGCAACTCGCTTCAGGGCTCGCGCAGCAGTGCGCAGATCGCCGGGCTGTTCGTGGCCCTGATCATCTTCATCATGTTGCTGTTCGCCAACTTCGCCTACCTCAACACCCAGTCCAATTACGACAAGCAGTACATCGGCCATGCCGGCGAGCTGCGGGTGCTGTCCCAGCGCATCGCCAAGAACGCCGGGGAAGCGGCGGCAGGCAAGGCTGATGCGTTCAAGCAATTGGGCGACGCGCGCAATGAATTCGATCGGCGTTGGGGCTATCTCAAAGAAGGCGACAAGCGCACCGGCCTGCCCTCGGCGCCGCCGGAAGTGCGCGACGAGATGAAAACCGTCCAGCACGACTGGGAGAGCCTGCGCAAGAACACCGATACCATCCTCGCCAGCGAGCAGACCGTGCTGTCGTTGCATCAGGTCGCCGCGACCCTGGCCGAAACCGTGCCGCAACTGCAGCGCGAGTCCGAGCGAGTGGTGGAGATCCTCCTCCAGCGCGGCGCGCCGGCCAGTCAGGTGGCACTGGCGCAGCGTCAGTCGCTGCTGGCCCAGCGCATCCTCGGCTCGGTCAATACCGTGCTGGGTGGCGACGAGAACGCCGCCCAGGCCGCAGAATCCTTCGGCCGCGATGCCACGCGCTTCGGCGTGGTGCTCAATGGCATGCTCAGCGGCAATGTTGGCCAGCGCATCGCTCAAGTGCAGGATGCCGATGCTCGCGCGCGTCTGCAGGAAATCTCCGAGTTGTTCGAGTTCATCTCCGGCTCCGTGGATGAAATCCTCGCCACCTCGCCCGAGCTGTTCAAAGTGCGGGTGGCCGCCAACAATATCTTCACGATGTCCCAGACCCTGCTGGACGAAGCCTCGCGGCTGGCCACCGGCTTCGAGCACCTGGCCGGGCGGCGTTCGCTGGACACCATCGGCGGTTACATCCTCGGCCTGCTGGCCTTGCTCTCGATCATCTTCATCGGCCTGGTGATGGTGCGCGAGACCAACCGCCAGCTGCGTGAAACGGCGCAGAAGAACGAGCGCAACCAGAACGCGATCATGCGCCTGCTGGACGAGATCGAAGACCTGGCCGACGGCGACCTCACCGTCACCGCGTCGGTGACCGAGGACTTCACCGGTACCATCGCCGATTCGATCAACTATTCCATCGATCAACTGCGCGACCTGGTGGCGACCATCAACCACATCGCCGAATCGGTGGCCAGCGCCGTGCAGGACACCCAGACCACCGCCAAGCAGCTGGCCAAGGCCTCCGAACACCAGGCCGCGCAAATCACCGACGCCTCCATGGCCATCAGTGACATGGCGCAGTCCATCGATCACGTATCGACCAACGCCTACGAGTCGGCCAAGGTCGCCGAGCGTTCGGTAGCCATCGCCAACAAGGGCAACGAGGTGGTGCACAACACCATCCACGGCATGGACAACATTCGCGAGCAGATCCAGGACACTTCCAAGCGGATCAAGCGTCTGGGCGAGTCTTCCCAGGAAATCGGCGACATCGTCAACCTGATCGACGACATTGCCGACCAGACCAACATCCTCGCCCTCAACGCCGCCATCCAGGCGTCCATGGCCGGTGAGGCCGGGCGCGGGTTTGCGGTGGTCGCCGACGAGGTGCAGCGCCTGGCCGAGCGCTCGTCCTCGGCCACGCGACAGATCGAGACTCTGGTGCGGGCGATCCAGGCCGACACCAACGAGGCGGTCATCTCCATGGAGCAGACCACCGCCGAGGTGGTACGCGGTGCGCGCCTGGCGCAAGATGCCGGGGTAGCGCTGGAAGAAATCGAGAACGTCTCCCAAGACCTCGCCGCCTTGATTCAAGGGATTTCCAACGCGGCGCAGCAGCAGACGTCGTCGGCGGGGCAGATATCCCATACCATGGCGGTGATCCAGCAGATCACCAGCCAGACCTCGGCGGATTCCACCACCACCGCCGAAAGCATCGGCAATCTGGCCCGCATGGCCAGCGAGATGCGCCGTTCGGTCTCGGGTTTCACTTTGCCGCCGCCCTCCGATGCACGTTGATGCAGGCGTGTGGGTCGAGAGGAGCAGGCAGGCGCTGAACTTTGATCGGAGTCGTTATGGTTGATCGGCAGGATGACGGCACGGCGCCACTGCTCAGGGGCGCCATGGCCGAATCGCTGAAACAGGCCAGCCAGGCCCTGCTTGGCCCGCAACTGCCGCCTTTGGCAGGCCCGGACCGCGATGCGTTGCGCTCGGTGGTCAGCGCCGTGTGCGACGAACTGCGCCACAGCAAGCAGCGCCTCGACCAGTTCGTGCAAAGCGATCGCCAGCACGTCGACGCCTTGAACGGCCTGCTGCCGGCCTTGCGCCAGGTCGCCGACACCCTGGCCGTGCTCGGCTTTGGCCAGCCGCGCAAGGTCATCATCGATCAGGTCTCGGTGATCCAGGGCCTCAGCCAGGGCCAGCGCGAACCTGGCGACGCGGTGCTGATGGATGTGGCCGGTGCGCTGCTGTATGTAGAGGCGACCCTGGCCGGCATGATCGGTGCTGGCGACGGCGCCGAGCGCGAGGTGATCAGCCCGCAGGCGCCAGATCAGGACGCCGACATGGTGCAGATCCACCGCGTGGTGCTGATCGAATCGCGCGCCTGCCTGCAGGAAGCGCTGGATCTGATCGACGATTGCCTCGACAGTGTTCCTGGCCCTGAACGTGGCGTTGAGCACGGCCCCGAAAGCGGCCCGGCACAGCAGCAGGTGCTGAACGCCGTGCCGACGTTGCTCGATCAAGTGCGCGGCGCCCTGGAGATGATCGGCCTGCAGCGCGCCGCCAACCTGCTGCGCCGCTGCCGCACCCACGCCTTGCACTATTGGCAGGGCGCTGACGGTCTGAGCCAGGACCCGCATGTCGAGGCCCTGGCCTCGGCGCTCACGGCGATCGATTTCTATCTCGGCCGGCGCGTGGATAATCCGCAATCACCGGTGGACACCGCGCTGGGGGTCGCCGAGGAAAACCTCGCGCGCCTGAGCCTGCTGCCTGCGCCGACACCCACGCCGGTCGTTGAAGCCGACCCCCTGCCCGTGGCCGCTGCGGAGCCTGTGGCTGTGCCGGTCGTGCACGCGGCGGACAGCGACCCGATCGACGACGAATTGCGCGCGATTTTCCTTGAAGAGGCCATCGAACTGAGCGCCCAGGCCCGCGACAGTCTGGCCGAGTGGCGGCAGGACCCGGCCGCCCATGGCCCGGCCCTGATCGAGCTGCGCCGCTGCCTGCACACGCTCAAGGGCAGCGGGCGGATGGTCGAGGCCAGCATCGCCAGCGAGATGTGCTGGGCCGCCGAGCACCTGCTCAACCGTATTGTCGACCACTGCGTTCAGCCGGGTGCCGCGGTATTTCAGGCCCTGGAACAAGTACTCGCCCAGTTGCCCGCGTTGCTTGACGATTTCGCTCACGACACCCAGCGCCGGCACCCGGCCGTCGATCCACTGGTGCAACGACTGGTCGCACTGAGCGAAGGGCAATTGGCGCCGGACAGCCAGCTCGAAGCCATCACCCTGAGTGCTGCAGGTGTATTCGATGCCGATGGTTTCGACCGCCAGTTGCTGGAAATCTTCCGTCACGAGGCCTTGACCCATCTCGCGACCCTCGAGGGCTTTTTGCGCACAGCGGCCGACAACGGTGCGCTGCCGGTCAGCGATGCCGCGCAGCGCGCGGTGCACACCCTCAAGGGCAGCGCCTGGATGGCCGGGGTGTTGCCGATTGCCGCGCTGGCCACCGCCATGGACCGCATGGTGCGCGAGTTCAAGAGCCATCGCTGGCCCATCGAGGCTGCGCAGGTGCAGCTGTTGCGCCGGGTGGTCGAGGCGTTCAAGGCCAGCGTCCAGCGTTTGCCGGCCGAGCCGCTGGCGGTCATCGAGGGCGCCGAGGCGCTGATCGGCGAGTTCGTCCAACAGGTGCTGGAGCGTCTGGAGCAGGGCGACGAAGCCAGCGATGCGCCGCAACGGCTCACCCGTGAGCCGCAGTTGATCAGCCGTTTTCTCGAGCAAGGCATGGATATTCTGCTGGATGCCGACAACCGCCTCGACCACTGGCAGCAGCATCCTGCCCAACGCGACGACTTGACCGCGCTGCTGGACGGCCTGACCACGCTGGAGCAGGGCGCGCACCTGGCCGATTTGATGGACATGGATGAGTTGTGCGAGGCGCTGCTGGACGTCTACGGCGCCGTTGAAGAAAGCAGCGTGGCGATCAGCGAGGAATTCTTTGCCACAGTCCGCCAGGCGCACGAGGCGCTGATCAATATGCTCGATCAGGTGGCCGCCGGCCAGGAGATCGATCCACAACCGGAGCAGATCAGCGGCTTGCGCGCGCTGCTCGAAGGTGGACTGGCGCCGGATGCTACCGGGCTGGTGGAGCACGGCACTGGGCGGATTACCGAGCTGGCCAGCGCGATCAGCGCCCTCGATAGCGCCACCGCCACCGCCACCGACCTCGCCGACGCCAAGGATCTCGCTGCCCCCACCGCATCTGTAGCGAGGGGGCTTGTTCGGGAAAATCGTCCCAGCCCCTCGTCAGGGTCTGACGTGCCCAATCGGGGGCAAGCCCCTTCGTTACAGGGTTCGACCGCGCTGGACGAGGTCGCCGAGCTGTTCGTCGAGGAAGCCCGGGACATCCTCGGCAGCGCCGACCAGGCCCTGCAACGCTGGCTCGCCGAGCCCGACAACCTCACGCCGCTGACCGCCCTGCGTCACGATCTGGAAACCCTCGACGGCGGCGCGCAAATGGCCGAAGTCGCCCCGGTCAGTGCCTTGGCCGAAGCCCTGTTGCCGTTGTACCTGGGCGTGCAGGACAAACGTTTGCAGGCCGACGAGCGCCTGGGCGCGCTGCTGTCCGAGGCCCACGCGACCCTTGCGGCGTTGTTGCGCCAATACCAGGCAGGCGAAGCGCTGAGCGATCCCCAGGCACTGGTGCTGGCGCTTGCGGCCTGGCGTCAGGGCGCCTCCAGTGCCATCAGCGAAAGCCTGCAGAGTGCCAGTCGCCAGGCCGCGCAGGAAATCGCCGACCCGGACAACGAACTGCTGGAGATTTTCCTCGAAGAGGCCAGCGACATCCTCGAAAGTGCCGGCGAGGCCCTGCTGCGCTGGCGCGGCGAACCGCAAAACAGCCTGGAGGTAGAAAACCTCCTGCGCGATCTGCACACCCTCAAGGGCGGCGCGCGCATGGTCGAGATCGCCGCCATCGGCGACCTCACCCACGAGCTCGAATTCCTCTATGAAAGCGCTTCGGCCGGCACTCTGCAGCCCGGCAGTGCGCTGTTCAAGCTGTTGCAGAAAGGCCAGGACCGCCTGGCGCAGATGCTCGACCTGGTGCGCAGTGGCCAGCCTGTACCGCAGGCGAGCACGCTGATCGAGGCCATTCGCACCTTCAGCAGCCCGCCCGAGCCAGTGCCCGCAGCGGTTGTTGCGCCCATCGTGGCCGGTGCGCCTGAGGGCGCCGTCAGCGGCACCGAGCGCGGCCAGGCCGATATGGTCAAGGTGCCCGCCGAGGTGCTCGACACCCTGGGCAATCTGGCGGGTGAAGCCTCAATCATTCGCAGCCGGGTCGAACAGCAGGTCAACGACAGCCAAAGCGCGCTGCTGGAAATGGACATCACCCTGGAGCGCATGCGCGAGCAGTTGCGCCGCCTCGACACCGAAGCCCAGGCGCGGGTGCTCAGCCGCCGCGCCAGCGAGCCGGATCGTCTGGGGTATGAAGACTTCGACCCACTGGAGATGGACCGTCATTCCCAGTTGCAGCAGCTGTCGCGTTCGTTGTTCGAAGCGGCATCTGACCTGTCCGAACTCAGGGACACCCTCAGCGCCCGCGCCCACGACGCGCAGACGCTGCTCGGCCATCAGGCACGGGTCAACACCGATCTGCAGGAAGGCCTGATGCGCACCCGCATGGTGCCCTTCGGCCGCCTGCTGCCGCGCTTGCAGCGAATCGTCCGGCAGGTCGCGGACGAACTGGGCAAGCAGGTGGAATTCGATATCGGCAACCCCGACGGCGAGATGGACCGCAGCGTCCTCGAACGGATGATCGCGCCGCTGGAGCACATGCTGCGCAATGCCGTCGACCATGGGCTGGAGTCCACCGCAGTGCGCCTGGCGGCGGGCAAGCCGGCGCAAGGGCGGATCAGCCTGCAACTGGTGCACGAAGGCAGCGAAGTGGTGCTGGAGATGAGCGACGACGGCGCCGGCGTGCCCCTAGCGGCGGTGCGCCACAAGGCTATCAAGCGCGGCCTGCTGGACCCGGCCAGTGATGTCAGCGATCACGACATCCTGCAATTCATCCTGCAGCCGGGCTTTTCCACGGCGGCCAAGGTCACGCAGATTTCCGGGCGCGGGCTGGGCATGGACGTGGTCCATGAAGAGGTCAAGCAGCTTGGCGGCTCGATGACCATTCATTCCAGTACGGGCAGCGGCGCGACCTTCCGGATTCGTCTGCCTTTCAGTGTGTCGGTCAACCGCGCCTTGATGGTGCAATGCGCTGATGAGCTGTATGCGGTGCCGCTCAATACCATCGAAGGCATCGTGCGGGTGCCACCAGCCGAACTGGCGGCGCGCTATAACGCGGCCGATCCGCACTACGTCTACGGCGGCCAGGATTTCGAGCTGCGCTATCTGGGCGATCTGCTGCATTGCAATGAGCGCCCGCCGCTGTTGGGCCAGACATTACCGGTGCCGCTGTTGCTGATCCGCTCTCACGACCATCAGGTGGCGGTGCAGGTCGATGCGCTGGCGGGCTCGCGGGAGATCGTGGTCAAGAGCCTCGGGGTGCAGATGGCGGCGGTGCAGGGGTTGTCTGGTGCGACCATCCAGGGCGACGGGCGGGTGGTGTTGATCCTTGACCTGCTAGCGCAGATTCGCGCCCATCAGGCCCGGCAGATTCATGGTGCATTGCATAGCGAAGAACGCGTTTATGGGCCCGTCGAGCAGGCGCAGCCAAGGCCGCTGCTGGTGATGGTGGTGGACGACTCGGTGACGGTGCGCAAGGTCACCAGCCGCTTGCTCGAACGCCACGGCATGCAGGTGCTCACGGCCCGCGACGGGGTCGAGGCGCTGGCGCTGCTGCGTGAGCAGCGCCCGGATGTGTTGCTGCTGGATATCGAAATGCCGCGTATGGACGGCTTCGAAGTGGCCACGCAGATCCGTCGCGACCCGCGTCTGCGCGATCTGCCGATTATCATGATTACCTCGCGTACCGGCGCCAAGCACCGCGACCGCGCCCTGGCGATCGGCGTCAACGACTACCTCGGCAAGCCTTATCAGGAGACGCAATTGCTCGACAGCATCGCCCAGTGGAGTGGCCAGCATGCCTGATTTCACCAGCGCGCCGCGCACCACCCTGACCACGCTGATGTTGCCGCTAGCCGACCGCAGCCTGGTGCTGCCCAACGTGGCGGTGGCCGAGCTGATCGACTACCAACTGCGTCAACCGGTGCGGGGCGCCCCGGTGTGGCACTTGGGGATGATCGTGTGGCGCGAGCTGCAGATTCCGCTGGTGAGCTTCGAGGCCGCCTGCGGTGCGCCGGTAGTGGTCGGCGAGGATGCGCGGATCGTGGTGCTTAACTGCCTGAGCGATGGGCCGCTGCAGTTCATGGCGATCCTGATCCAGGCTGTGCCGCGGTCATGCAAGGTCGACAGCCAGTTGAGTTATGTCGATGTGCCTTTGGCTGAGCTGGAGTTGGCGGCGGTGCAGATCAGTGATCGGGTGGCGAAGATTCCTGATCTCGATGGGCTGGAGCGGTTGTTGTTGAGTTATTGAACGTTGCGGTGCAGGTGATGGCGTCTTCGCGGGCACGCCTTGGCCCCACAATGGTGAGTCGTACGCATATGGGCGCAAGACGTGCCCGCGAAGCGGCCAGTGAGGCCACCCCAACGCCCAAGCCATCAGATTTTTTTCACATCGCCTGTGTAGCATGGGCCCTGAATTCTGGCCATGGAGATTCAACTGCATGTATCACGGCGAAAAGCTCAACGCCTGGACTCATCTGGTCGGCGCAGTGGCAGCAAGCGTCGGCGCCATCTGGTTATTGGTGCTGGCCAGCCTGCAAGGCAATCCCTGGAAGATCGTCAGCGTGGCCATCTACGGCGTCACGCTGATGGTGCTCTATAGCGTCTCCACCGTGTATCACAGCGTCCGCGGGCGGACGAAGGTGGTGATGCAAAAGCTCGATCACCTGTCCATCTATCTGTTGATCGCCGGCAGCTACACACCCTTCTGTCTGGTGAGCTTGCACGGGCCCTGGGGCTGGAGCCTGTTCGGGGTGGTCTGGGGGCTGGCGGTGATCGGCATGCTGCAGGAGATCAAGCCCCGTAGCGAGGCGCGGATCCTGTCCATCGTCATCTATGCGGTAATGGGCTGGATCGTGCTGGTGGCGGTCAAGCCGTTGCTGGCGACGCTGGGGGTGGCGGGCTTCGCCTGGCTGGCGGGGGGAGGGGTGTTCTATACCCTGGGCATTATCTTTTTTGCCCTGGATCACCGTATGCGCCACGCTCACGGCATCTGGCATCTGTTTGTGATTGCTGGGAGCGTGATGCACTTCATTGCGGTGTTTTTCTATGTGATTTAGGAGGCCTGGAAATCACCCCACAGCTGCTGGGCCACCGCTAGCGCCACCACAGGCGCGGTCTCGGTACGCAGCACCCGCGGGCCCAGGCGTGCGGAGTGGAAGCCGCTGACTTGGGCCTGCTCGACTTCAGCATCCGACAAGCCGCCTTCCGGCCCGATCAGAAACGCCAGGGTCGCCGGCGCTGGATGATTGGTGAGCGGTTCGGCCACTGGATGCAGTACCAGCTTGAGCGCTGCTTCGGTGCCGGCCAGCCAGTCCGCCAGCAATTGTGGTGGATGAATCACCGGCACGGTCGAGCGGCCGCATTGCTCGCAGGCGCTGACTGCGATCTGCCGCCAGTGCTGCAGGCGTTTGTCGGCGCGCTCGTCCTTGAGGCGCACCTCGCAGCGTTCGCTGACAATCGGCGTGATCTCGTCGACGCCCAGTTCGGTGGCCTTCTGTATGGCCCAGTCCATGCGCTCGCCCCGGGACAGGCCCTGGCCCAGATGGATAGGCAAGGACGATGCGGGCTGGCCGGCGATTGCCTGGTTCAGGCGCACGCTGACGCGCTTCTTGCCGACTTCCAGCAGCGCGCCAAGAAACTCCTGGCCGGAGCCGTCGAATAGTTGCACAGCATCGCCCTCGGCCATGCGCAGTACGCGGCTGATGTAATGGGCCTGGGCCTCTGGCAGTTCGTGTTCGCCGAGGCTCAGGGGGGCGTCGATGAAGAAGCGGGAAAGTCGCATTTGCGGTGTCTCTTTGAATATTGTGGTGTTTCTTCGGGCCTCTTCGCGAGCAAGCTTTGCTCCTACAGCCGTACACCTGTAAGAGCAGCTTTTTGTCCGACAGCCGTACACCTGTGGGAGCAAGGCTTGCCTGCGAGGAGGTCCATCAGCATCAATGCAAAAGCTGCGGTGTGCGACTAACCCGGATCACGGAAATCCGGATGAAAGTTCGCCGGCACCGCCACGCTGACATCGCTGCGGGTGGCGATATCGATGCCTTCGCTGGCCACTTCGGCGAGGAAGTCGATCTGCTCGGGGGTGACGATATACGGCGGCAAGAAGTACACCACGCTGCCGAGCGGGCGCAGCAGTGCGCCGCGGCTCAAGGCGTGCTGGAATACCTTGAGGCCGCGGCGTTCCTGCCAGGCGTAAGGGGTCTTGCTGGCTTTGTCCTGGACCATTTCGATCGCCAGCACCATGCCGGTCTGGCGCACTTCGGCAACGTGCGGATGATCCGCCAGATGCGCCGTGGCCGTGGCCATGCGTTGCGCCAAGCCCCGGTTGTTGGCGATCACGTCGTCTTCTTCGAAGATATCCAAGGTGGCCAGCGCCGCAGCACAGGCCAGTGGGTTGCCGGTGTAGCTGTGGGAATGCAGGAACGCGCGCAGGGTCGGGTAGTCGTCGTAGAAGGCGCTGTACACCTCCTCGGTAGTCACGCAGGCCGCCAGCGGCAGGTAGCCGCCGGTGAGGGCCTTGGACAGGCACAGGAAGTCCGGACGGATGCCGGCCTGCTCACAGGCGAACATGGTGCCAGTGCGGCCGAAGCCGACGGCGATTTCGTCATGGATCAGGTGCACGCCATACCGGTCACAGGCCTCGCGCAGCAGCTTGAGATACACCGGGTGGTACATGCGCATGCCGCCCGCGCCCTGAATCAACGGCTCGACGATCACCGCCGCGACCGTGTCGTGATGCTCGGCCAGCGTCTGCTCCATGGCCGCGAACATGTTTCGCGAATGCTCCTCCCAGCTCATGCCTTCAGGGCGGTGGTAGCAATCCGGGCTGGGTACTTTGAGGGTGTCGAGCAGCAGCGCCTTGTAGGTTTCGGTGAACAGCGGCACATCGCCCACGGCCATGGCGGCGATGGTCTCACCGTGATAGCTGTTGGTGAGGGTAACGAAGCGCTTCTTGTTCGGCTGGCCGCGGTTGATCCAGTAATGAAAGCTCATTTTGAGCGCGACTTCGATGCACGATGAGCCGTTATCGGCGTAAAAGCACCGCGTCAGGCCCTCTGGTGTCATTGCCACCAGGCGCTCCGACAGCTCGATCACCGGTTGGTGGCTGAAGCCCGCGAGGATCACGTGCTCCAGCTGGTCGACCTGATCCTTGATGCGCTGATTGATGCGCGGGTTGGCATGCCCGAACACGTTGACCCACCAGGAGCTGACGGCGTCGAGGTAGCGCTTGCCTTCGAAGTCTTCGAGCCACACGCCCTCGCCGCGCTTGATAGGGATGAGGGGCAGCTGTTCGTGGTCTTTCATCTGGGTGCAGGGGTGCCAAAGGACCTTGAGGTCACGTTGCATCCACTGGTCATTGAGGCCCATTTTTTCTCTCCTGGCAGCGACCGCATTGGCGCGCTCGGCAAACAATCGCGCAAGCCTATGCAATGCCCGCCTGCGGGACAACCCGTGGCGGCCATTGATTTGCATTCGGGCGACGAGAGATGACGGCAAAAGGCGGCGCTGGCGGGGCTATCGGCGCTCGCGTATCCTTCGCTGCACTTGGCCATCATTGGCGTGTGTTGCCCCTTCTACTGCCCTGTTTCCGGAGTTCGCTGAATGTCTGCTGGTTGGCTGCGCGCCTTTGCGCTGGTAATGATTGGACTGTTCTGCGCGCAAGCGTTCGGGCAGGAGAAACAACCCACGGCGATCGTCGTCGGCGCGGGGATGGCGGGCCTGACAGCCGCCTATGAACTGCAGAGCAAAGGCTGGCAGGTAACCGTGCTTGAATCGCGCCCGAGCGTAGGCGGGCGTTCCGGCCTTGCCTCCAGCGAGTGGATCGGTGACGGCAAGGCCCAGCCGGTGCTGAACAAATACTTGCAGACCTTCAAGCTGGCGACCGTGCCAGCACCGGAGTATGTGCGCACGCCCAGTTACCTGATCGATGGCGAGTATTTCACCGCCGCCGACCTGGCGACCAAGCAGCCCGACGTCGCGCAAGCCTTGCAACGTTACGAGAAGACCCGTGACGATCTGGCACGCTCCATCGCCGACCCGCTCAACCCGGCCGCCAACCCGACGTTGTTCGCCCTCGACCAGATCAACGTGTCCAACTGGCTCGACAGGCTCAACCTGCCGCCCACTGCGCGGCAACTGGTCAATCAGCAGATTCGTACCCGTTATGACGAGCCTTCGCGCCTGTCGTTGCTGTATTTCGCCCAGCAGACCCGCGTCTATCAGGACGTCGACGATCGTGACATGCGCGCCTCGCGCCTGCCTGGCGGCAGCGTGGTGCTGGCCCAGGCTCTGCTCAAGCAGATCAAGGTGCTCAAGACCGGCGCTGAAGTGTCGTCGATCAATCAGGACAAGGATGGCGTCACCGTCAAGGTCGGCAGCGTCGGCTACCAGGCCGATTACGTGGTGTTGGCCGTGCCACTGCGCGCCCTCAATCACATCCAGCTGACTCCGGCGCTGGATGCTCAGCATCTGGCGGCCATCAAGGGCACCAACTACGGCTGGCGCGACCAGATCATGCTCAAGTTCAAGACCCCGGTGTGGGAGAGCAAGGCGCGGCTGTCCGGCGAGATCTACAGCAACGCGGGCCTGGGCATGATGTGGATCGAGCCCGCGCTCAAGGGGGGTGCCAACGTCATCATCAACGTGTCGGGCGACAATGCACGCCTGTTGCAGACCTTCGGCGACAAGCAGATGGTCGATCAGGTGCTGATTCGTCTGCACGGTTATTACCCTCAGGCGCGTGGGGCCTTCACCGGCTATGAAATCCGCCGCTACAGCACCGATCCGTCCACAGGTGGCGCCTACCTGGCGTTCGGCCCGGGGCAGATCAGTAAATTCTGGCGCCTGTGGGAGCGTCCGCTGCAGCGGGTGATCTTTGCTGGCGAGCATACCGATGCTTTGTATCCGGGCACGCTGGAAGGGGCCTTGCGCAGCGGTGAGCGTGCGGCCAGCCAGGCGCAGGATCTGCTGGCGGGTAAATCCTTCGAGCCTGTGGTGAAAAAACCCGAGCCTGTGGTGGCACCTGTCGCCAAGCCGGCTGAAGGCGGATTCTTCTCCAATCTGTTTGGTGGCAAGCCTGCGGCGCCTGCGCCTGTCCCGGCTCCGGTTGCCCCCGCTCCTGCGCCCGTCGCGCCCGCTCCGGCTGTGGTGCCTACGGTGGTCGCACCTGTGGTTGCTCCAGTGCCTGCCAAGGTCGAGCCTGCGGCCAAGGCACCGGTGAAGAAAGCGACTCATCCGGCGCCGAAGAAGCCTGCGCCTAAAAAAGCAGTCGAGAAAAAGCCGGTCGCCAAGAAGCCTGCTGTCAAGACTGACACCCCTGCTGCGCAATGATCCGCTAAACCCGGTGAGAGCAGGCTCTGCCCGCAAAGCTTTTAAAAGCTTCGCGGGCCGAGTCTGCGTCTGCACAATCAAAAGCGGTAGCTGTAGTGCTTTTTCGATTTGTGACTATTCTGTCATTCGACCCGCTTAATATTGTCTTAATGAGCCTGTATCACACTTTAAGTATCGAATATATCGATCGTTTAAAGCGATTTTTTCCGCTTTCATTCGATAGATAAAACGATAATCTTGAGCGCAGTTCTTACAGGATGGCAGCGATGCAGATACGTAACTCCACCTCTCGATATGGTGCGCTCAGTGTGTTTCTGCACTGGGGCGTCGCTATCACCGTGTTCGGCATGTTCGCCCTCGGCCTGTGGATGGTTGGCCTGGGTTACTACGATCCTTGGCGCAAGGAAGGCCCGGACTTGCACAAGAGCATCGGCCTTGTGCTGTTTGCTTTCATGGTCCTGCGGGTAGTCTGGCGCTGGATCAGTCCACCGCCGCCTCCGACGCCTAACCAAGGGCGCCTGACCCGCATCGCCGCCCATCTGGGGCACATGTTCCTCTACGTGGCGCTGTTCGCGCTGATGATTGCCGGTTACCTGATTTCCACCGCTGAAGGTGTCGGTATCTCGGTGTTTGGCCTGTTCGACGTACCCGCGCTGGTATCCAACCTGCCTAATCAGGCGGACACTGCCGGGGAAATCCATCTGTATATTGCCTGGACCGTGGTGATCTTCGCCGTACTGCACGGCCTGGCAGCCCTGAAACACCATTTTATCGACCGTGATGCGACCCTGATCCGCATGCTGGGTCGTAAAGCCTGAAGCCACACTTAACTTTCCAAGGAATAGACCGCAATGTTGAAAAAGACTCTCGCTGCTCTGGCTATCGGTACCGCACTGCTGACCGCAGGTCAGGCCATGGCTGCCGATTACACGATCGACAAGGAAGGCCAGCACGCTTTCGTCGACTTCACCATCAGCCACTTGGGCTACAGCTTCATCAAAGGTACTTTCAAAGACTGGAAAGGTACTTTCAGCTGGGATGCCGCCAAGCCTGAAGAAACCAAGATCGACGTGACCCTGCAAACTGCCAGCGTGTTCACCAACCAGGCTGAACGCGACAAGCACATCAGCAGCGACGCTTTCCTGGACGTGGCCAAGTATCCGACCGCTACCTTCAAGTCCACTAGCGTCAAGCCAACCGGTAAAGACGCCGCTGGCCATCTGACCGCTGACGTGACTGGCGACCTGACCCTGCATGGCACCACCAAGCCAGTGGTGATCAAGGCGACTTTCAACGGTGAAGGCAAGGATCCGTGGGGCGGCTACCGTGCTGGCTTCAACGGCACCACCACCATCAACCGTCAGGACTTCGGCAAGATGATGGACCTGGGCCCAGCGTCCAACGAGCTGACTCTGGACTTCACCTTTGAAGGTGTTCGCGCCAAGTAATTTGTCGCTGGCATAAAAAACGCCGCACTCCTGAACAAGGGGTGCGGCGTTTTTTTGTGCTCTCAGTGCGGGCCTCTTCGCGAGCAAGCTTTGCTCCCACAGTGATAAGGCATACATCTGTGCAAGGAAGCTACTCCCACAGTGTTGAATCATGCTGCTGTGGGAGCAAGGCTTGCCCGCGAAGGGGCCCCTGAGGCTAGCCTCAGCCTTCGCGGTTACGCGTCAGCAGCGCAGGCTTTTCACCACGCGGACGGCTCGGCAAGTCTTCCAGTTGCTCGGGCGTGGGGAAACGATCAATCTTCGATTCCTTGTGCACGATCTTCGGCGCAGTGCCGCTGGGGTTTCTTACCGCTGGCTCTTCGCGGGTGACCATCGGCTGCTCATCGCGCGCCGGACGACGGTCCCGACCGCCGCCGCCTTCACGACGGGCCTGGCCATTGCGAGCACCGCCCGCATTGCCAGCCCCACCGCTACGGGCGCCGCCGCTGCCATTACGTGGACCGCCGCCGGTGCGCTTGGCACCTTCGCCGCCAGCCGGGGCGCCAGTGCGCGGCGCGCTCGGACGACCTTGACGTGCAGCCGGTGCAGCACCAGTGGCTGCGGCCGGAGCGCCTGGGCGACGACCGCGGTTCTGGTCCTTCTTGCCCTGGTAAGGGCTCACGTAGTCGGCGCGGTTGCCGAAGTTATCGACTTCATCGTCGCGGAACTCGTCCGGTGCACGGTCAGCCGGTGCCCGAGGGGCAGCTGCCTGTGCAGGCTGCTGAGCCTGACGAGGTTTCGAGTCACGGGGTTGGCGTTCAGAACGCGCCCCGGCGGGCTTTTCCTTGCCTTTATCCTTGCCTTTGTCTTTACGACCGCCGCCAGCATTGTTGTTGGCGCCGTTGGCTGCCGTGCCTTCGCGTGGAGCACGAGGGGCATTGCGTGGCTTGTTGGCTTGTGGACGTTCACGAACTTCAGGCTTTTCGGCCTCGACGGTGCTGGAATCGAAGCCCATCAGGTCGCCGTCGGCGATTTTCTGCTTGGTCATGCGTTCGATGCTTTTCAGCAGTTTTTCTTCGTCTGGCGCAACCAGCGAGATCGCTTCGCCCGAGCGACCGGCACGGCCAGTACGGCCGATACGGTGCACGTAGTCTTCATCGACGTTGGGCAGCTCGAAGTTGACCACATGGGGCAACTGATCGATGTCCAGGCCGCGAGCGGCGATGTCGGTGGCGACCAGGATGCGAACTTCGCCAGCCTTGAAGTCGGCCAGGGCCTTGGTGCGCGCGTTCTGGCTCTTGTTACCGTGGATGGCCACGGCGCTCAGGCCGTGCTTGTCCAGGTACTCGGCCAGGCGGTTGGCGCCGTGCTTGGTACGAGTGAACACCAGCACTTGCTCCCAGGCCCCTTTGGTGATCAGGTGCGCGAGCAGCGAGCGCTTGTGGCTGGCCGGCAGGCGGAACACGCGCTGTTCGATACGCTCGACCGTGGTGTTCGGCGGAGTGACTTCGATGCGCTCGGGGTTGTGCAACAACTTGCCCGCCAAAGCGGTGATGTCGTTGGAGAACGTGGCCGAGAACAGCAGGTTCTGGCGCTTGGCCGGGAGTCGGGCGAGGACCTTTTTCACGTCATGGACAAAACCCATGTCGAGCATGCGGTCGGCTTCGTCGAGGACAAGGATCTCAACATGGGAAAGATCGACGCTGCCCTGGCCAGCCAGGTCCAGCAGTCGACCGGGGCAGGCGACCAGCACGTCGACGCCGCGGGCCATGGCCTGCACCTGCGGGTTCATGCCGACACCGCCGAAGATCACGGCGCTGACGAACTTGAGATCGCGGGCGTAGAGTTTGAAGCTGTCGTGCACCTGAGCGGCGAGTTCGCGCGTCGGGGTCAGGACGAGTACGCGCGGTTGGCGCGGGCCGTGACGCTGGGACTTGTCTGGGTGACCGTTGGGGAACAGACGTTCGAGGATCGGCAGGGCGAAACCACCTGTCTTACCTGTACCTGTCTGTGCTGCCACCATCAGGTCGCGACCTTGCAACACGGCGGGGATGGCCCGCTGTTGCACCGGAGTGGGCTGGGTATAGCCCGCTGCCTCGATGGCGCGGACTAGAGCCTCGGAGAGACCGAGGGAAGCAAAGGACATGAGTAATCCTGTCTAAGTGAGGGCTGTGCCCGAGGGATAATCGTGCCTGGCGCGACGGGGGCTCTCTGGCGCGGTCGCGTCCGGTCCTGCTGGGCCTCCAATGCGCATTCCAAGGCCGCCTTACCTGGCGAGAAGCCGAGGTGGAGAGCGAATCAGGAGCCTTTTGCGAGGTCGAGCGTCCGGGCGTAAGCCTGGCGGGAAGGCCCGAGTATAACAGAGCAATCCCTTTGCGCCGCTTTCCTACTGCTCAACGGCTGCACTTTTGTCAGAGAATTCCGAGGATGTGTCAGGTTTCGCCCCGAAATGGCTGGTGTTGGCTGGCGTCTTGGTGGGCTCGGGCACGATGTTGGCGTAGCGAGTAATCAGCTCGGCGTAGGCTGGCTCCTGCTTGAAGCGGCGCAGTTCGGCGGCAAAACGCTGCACCAGCAGGTCCATGCCGGCGTTTCGGCGTACCGCCAGGTACTGCGGGTCACGGCTGACCATGATCGGCAACTCCTCGACCTGATCCTGCAGGCCTAGCGCCTTGACGGCATAGCGGCCTACCCGGCGATCAGTAATCACCATGTCGACGCGCCCCAGTAGCAGCTTGCCGAAATTGGCTTCGAGCGTCGGTGCGGTTTCGCGTTCGAACAGCTGCGAGTCACGAAATGCCTGGTCGTAGATAAAGCCCGGCGAGGTGCCGATCTTCAGGCCTTTGAGGTCGTTCAGGCTGGCGAACAGGTGCGGGCGGGCCTTGGCCTGGAATAGCACGAACTCCACTTGCGATAGCGGTTCGGTGGGGTAAAGCAGCTGGCTGTCGCGCTCGGTGGACTCGAAAATATCCAGCGCGCCATCAGCCTTGCCTTCATCGAGCATCATCAGGCAACGCCGCCACGGCAGAAATTGCCACTCCACATCGATGCCCAGGCGTTTGAACACCAGCGCGGTTATCTCGTAATCGATGCCGGTGGGTTTGCCGTCTTGCAGATAGACGTAAGGTGCCCAAGGTTCGGTGACAATACGCAGGCTTTCACCGTGGGCGCTTAGGCTCAGGCAAGTGATCAGCAAAGCAGACAGTAGGAGGGCGTATGCAGGCATGTCGTGGAGATTACGACGCGCGGAGGTCGCTGGCTAGAGGCTTTGCGCGGCAAGTGTCTGTAGCGCAAAGATTTCGTGGCGCACAACGATGTGCCGATCAGTACCGGCCCCTTTGCGGGTAAGCCTTGCTCTCACAAGCGTATCGCTCTGTGGGAGCAGCGCTTGCTCGCGAAGGGGCCGGCAAGCCAAGTGCAATCTATCAGCGCGGCAGCTTGAGGTTGTTCCACACTGCCAGGCTCGGCTCGGCCTGGTTAAGGGTGTAGAAGTGCAGCCCCGGCGCGCCGCCTTGCAGCAGTTGCTCGCACATCTGCGTGATGACCTGTTCGCCGAACGCCTGGATGCTGCGGGCGTCGTCGCCGTAGGCTTCCAGTTGCTTGCGGATCCAGCGCGGAATTTCGGCACCGCAGGCGTCCGAGAAGCGCGCCAGCTTGCTGTAGTTGGTGATCGGCATGATGCCTGGCACGATCGGGATGTTCACGCCCAGTTTCTGCACGCGCTCGACGAAATAGAAGTAGCTGTCGGCGTTGAAGAAGTATTGGGTGATCGCGCTGTCGGCACCGGCATTGGCCTTGCGCACGAAGTTCTGCAGATCGTCTTCGAAGTTGCGCGCTTGCGGGTGCATCTCCGGATAGGCAGCCACTTCGATATGAAAATACTCGGCGGTTTCGGCGCGAATGAACTCGACCAGATCATTGGCGTGACGCAGCTCGCCGCTGGCCATGCCCATACCGGATGGCAGGTCGCCACGCAGGGCAACGATGCGCTTGATACCGGCATCCTTGTATTGGCCGAGCAGGCTGCGCAAGTCGGCCTTGCTGTCGCCCACGCACGACAAGTGCGGCGCGGCCGGTACCTTCACTTCGTGCTCGAGTTGCAGCACGGTGTTCAGGGTGCGATCGCGAGTGGAGCCCCCGGCACCGTAAGTGCAGGAGAAGAAATCGGGGTTGTAGCCGGCCAGTTGACGGGCAACGGTCAGCAGTTTTTCGTGTCCAGCATCGGTCTTGGTAGGGAAGAACTCGAAGCTGAAGCGGCGTTCCTGGGACATGGTCGTTCCTTAGCTGCAAGCTTCAAGCTGCAAGAGGGACTTTTTAAGCTTCAAGGAGCAAGCTGCAAGCTGCAACCTCAAGGCGTGGCCCGCCTTGACTTGCCGCTTGCAGCTCACAACTTGCCGCTGCTTTTAGTAACGGTAGGCGTGCGGCTTGAATGGGCCTTCGGCGTCGACGCCGATGTAATCAGCCTGTTGCTTGGTCAGTTTGGTGACCACGCCGCCGAAGCCGCGCACCATTTCCAGGGCCACTTCTTCGTCGAGTTTCTTCGGCAGTACTTCAACGGTCAGACGCTCGGCTTTCTGCGCTGGGCTGAGGTCGGCGTACTTTTGACCGAACAGGAAGATCTGCGCCAGGACCTGGTTGGCGAACGAACCGTCCATGATGCGGCTCGGGTGACCAGTGGCGTTGCCCAGGTTCACCAGACGGCCTTCGGCCAGCAGGATCAGGTAGTCGTCATTCTGAGCGTCGAACCCGCCAGGACCGGTGCGGTGAATCTTGTGCACCTGCGGCTTGACCTCTTCCCATGCCCAGTTCTTGCGCATGAAGGCGGTGTCGATTTCGTTGTCGAAGTGACCGATGTTGCAGACCACGGCACGCTTTTTCAGAGCCTTGAGCATGTTCGAGTCGCAGACGTTGACGTTACCGGTGGTGGTGACGATCAGGTCGATCTTGCCCAGCAGGGCCTTGTCGATGCTGGCTTCGGAACCATCGTTGATACCGTCGATGAACGGCGACACCAGTTCGAAACCGTCCATGCACGCTTGCATGGCGCAGATCGGGTCGACTTCGGTGACCTTGACGATCATGCCTTCCTGACGCAGCGACTGAGCCGAGCCTTTGCCCACGTCACCGTAGCCGATCACCAGGGCTTGCTTGCCCGACAGCAGGTGGTCGGTACCGCGTTTGATGGCATCGTTGAGGCTGTGACGGCAACCGTATTTGTTGTCGTTCTTGCTCTTGGTCACCGAGTCGTTGACGTTGATGGCCGGGATTTTCAGCTCGCCTTTGGCCAGCATGTCCAGCAGGCGGTGCACGCCAGTCGTGGTTTCTTCGGTGACGCCGTGTACGCGGTCGAGTATGGCCGGGTATTTCTTGTGCAGCAGCTCAGTCAGATCGCCGCCGTCGTCGAGGATCATGTTGGCGTCCCATGGCGCGCCATCCTTGAGGATGGTTTGCTCCAGGCACCACTCGTACTCTTCTTCGGTTTCGCCTTTCCAGGCGTAGACAGCGATGCCGGCAGCAGCGATTGCGGCAGCGGCCTGATCCTGGGTGGAGAAAATGTTGCAAGAGGACCAGCGCACTTCGGCACCCAGGGCGACCAGGGTTTCGATCAGCACGGCGGTCTGGATGGTCATGTGGATGCAGCCGAGGATTTTTGCGCCCTTGAGAGGCTGCTCGCCGGCATATTTGCGGCGCAGGCCCATCAGTGCTGGCATTTCCGATTCAGCGATGATGGTTTCACGACGGCCCCAGGCAGCGAGGGACATGTCGGCCACTTTGTAGTCGGAAAAATCTGCAGGCGTGATTACAGCGCTCATAGAGAGCCTCCATTCGTAGTGTGCGAATGGGCGCCGTTGTGCGTTTGTGCCGGCAAGTCCGGCGATCAACGCCCCATCCGAGCCTGACAGGATAGACCTGCTGCAGCGCCCCTCGGACAGGTGGCGGGAACGGCCCGGTTGAAGAGAGGGCCGTCGAAGTGAAGCGAGGGGGATTATATATGGGCTGGCGGTGCTTCCCAAGGGTTATGTGCGAATCCTGCCGGGTGGTGGGTCGCCTCGGCTGGCCTCTTCGCGGGCAAGCCTTGCTCCTACAGATCTACGGCCCGCTATTGTGGGAGCAAGGCTTGCCCGCGAAGAGGCCAGCGCCGGCTATATCATCCCCATAGACAAACGCCATATAGAGTCACGCCGCTGTGTCTGCGATGATAATGGCCTTCCAGTCGAACAGTCAGGAGCGAGCATGAATTTCCACACGCGCAAATGGGTCAAGCCCGAAGACCTCAACCCCAATGGCACCCTGTTCGGCGGCAGTCTGCTGCGCTGGATCGACGAAGAAGCGGCGATCTACGCCATTGTCCAGCTGGGCAACCAGCGAGTGGTGACCAAGTACATTTCAGAGATCAACTTCGTCAGTGCCTCGCGCCAAGGCGACATCATCGAATTGGGGATCACTGCCAGCGAGTTTGGTCGCACGTCCATCACCCTGACCTGCGAAGTGCGCAACAAGATCACCCGCAAGAGCATCCTCACGGTCGACAAGCTGGTGTTCGTCAACCTCGGTGAAGATGGCTTGCCGGCGCCGCACGGGCGTACGGAAATTCGCTATATCAAGGATCAGTTCGAAGCGGGTGCATGATGTTGTCTGTATGGGCCTCTTCGCGAGCAAGGGCGCGCGTTCGGCGGCGAAGAGGCCCTCGTTGTCAGTGATCAGCTTGCTTTGACACTGGCTCCCGCGTCACCGACTTCACCAGCGGCCCGATCGTCAAACCCTGTAGCAGGATCGACGAAAGCACCACGATGTAGGTGATACTCAGCACCAGGTCGCGCTCCGGACCCAGTGGCAGGGCCAGTGCCAGCGCGACCGACACCCCGCCGCGCAAGCCACCCCAGGTCAGCACGCGGATGGTCCCGCGCGGCACCGTGCGCCAGCGACGCAGCAACGCAATGGCCGGCGCCACGGTCAGCCAGCGCGACAGCAAAATCGCCACTGCCAGCAAGCCAGCGGCACTCAAGTGCAGCCACGAGAACGGCAACAGCAGCAACTCCATGCCGATCAACGCGAACAGCAAGGCATTAAGGATATCGTCCAGCAGCTCCCAGAAACCGTCCATGTAACGGCGAGTCATGTCGTTCATCGCCAGGTTGCGTCCCAGGTTGCCGATGATCAGGCCCGCGACCACCATCGCGATCGGCGCTGACACGTGCAACTCCGCGGACATGGCCGAGCCGCCGATCACCAGCGCCAGGGTCAGCATGACCTCGACCTGATATTGCTCGATGCTTTTGATCATGCGGTACACCACATAACCAATCAGGCCGCCGAATACCACGCCGCCCACGGCTTCGTGCACGAACAGCATCACGGTCGCGCCAACGGTCGGTGTCTCGCCCAGTTGCGCGATGCCCAGCAGCACGGTGAACACCACCACTGCGGTGCCGTCGTTGAACAACGATTCGCCGACGATGGTGGTCTTCAGGGGCTTGGAGGCATTAGCCGTACGCAACACGCCGAGCACCGCGATGGGGTCGGTGGGCGAGATCAGCGCGCCGAACAGCAGGCAATAAAGGAAGCTCACGTGCCAGCCGAACAGCCCGAAAATCCAGAACGCCAGGGTGCCGATCACGAAAGTGGCGATGAGTACGCCGAACGTCGCCAGCAATCCGATCGGCCACCGATAGCTTTTCAGGTCGGCGAGGTTGACGTGCAGGGCGCCGGCGAACAGCAGGAACGACAGCATCCAGTTCATCAGCAGATCACCGAAATCGATCTGGCCGATCAAGGCCCGCACCTGGTCTTCCAGGCCGGGGAAGCCGAGAAAACTCAGCACCTGCAGAATCAATGAAAACAGCATGGCCGTGACCATGACCCCGATGGTCGGTGGCAGACCTATAAAGCGGAAATTCACGTAAGTCAGCAGGGTGGTCAAACAGATAAACGCAGCGACAAGCTCAAGCATCAGACATCCTGTAACAGTTGCAGAAAACGCGTATGAAAGCACAACTGGCCGGGCAGTGCGTCAGCCGCGCCCCTGGTGGGGGCGGGTCTGCCGCGAATTGGGTGGTGCTACTGGCCGGTACAGACGCGCCAAATTGAGTGCCATGGCCAGTGCTTTTGCGGGCAAGCCTTGCTCCCACAGATGTATGACTCAAGGCCGGCTTGCACTGTGGGAGCAAGGCTTGCCCGCGAAGACGCCAGGCGCACCCATGCACATTCCCACAGGTGCGACGCTGCGCGCCTGCCGCTACAGGCTCAAGGCGCCGTCGCTGCCTCGGCAGCCCAATGCGGCTGGCGATAGATGAAATACGCCGCCGTCAGCAACGTCATCAAGCCGCTCGCAGCACCCACCCAAGGCAGTTGCGCCAGATTCGCACCGCTGGCCACCACCGCCCCGCCAAGGCCGGCGCCCAGCGCGTTGCCGAGGTTGAATGCGCTCTGGTTCAGGGTCGAACCCAGATTGGGCGCATCTACCGCCTGGTCGATGATCAGCAGTTGCAGGATCGGACACAGCGCGAACGCCGCCACGCCCCACAGCACCAGCGAAATCGCCGCCGGGATCACAGAACGGCTGGTCTGAGTAAACAGCACCATGACCACCACCACGGCAATTGCCATGGCAATCAGCGCCGGCAGCAATTTGGTGTCGGCCAGGCGCCCACCCAGCAGGCTGCCACCGGTGAGGCCTACGCCGAACAGCAACAGCATGATGGTCACGGCATGCGGGCCGATACCGGTGACGTCGGTCAGGATTGGCGCGATGTAGGTGAACACGCTGAACAAGCTGGTCGACGCCATGACGCTCATGGTCAGCGGCAATAGCACGTTGGGCTTGCCCAGCACTTTGAACTCGCTCATCAGGTTGCCGCGCTCCATGGTAATGAAGCGTGGCAGCCAGATGGCCTGAGCGATCAGCGCAACGATGCCGATGACCGACACCGCCCAGAAGGTCGCGCGCCACCCGGCGACTTGGCCCAAGGCAGTCCCCAGCGGCACGCCGAGCACACTGGCGAGGGTCAAGCCAGTGAACATCAAGGCAATTGCCTGTGCCCGCTTGTTCGGCGCCACGAGCCCGGCGGCGACCACCGAGCCGATGCCGAAGAAGGCGCCGTGGCACAGCGCCGTGACCACTCGCGCCGCCATCAACGAGATGTAATTGGGCGCAATGGCGCACAGCACGTTGCCGAGGATGAACATCCCGGTCATGCCCAGCAGCGTCGCCTTGCGCGGCATATTGGCGGTGGCGACGGCGAGGATCGGCGCACCGAACACCACGCCCAAGGCATAGCCGGTGATCAACAGACCCGCACTGGGAATGCTGACGCCCAGGTCGGCCGAGACTTGAGGCAACAGCCCCATGATGACGAATTCCGTAGTGCCGATGCCGAACGCGGCAATGGCCAATGCATACAAAGCGAGTGGCATGCGGAGTGATCCCTGTGGTTGGTTCGAACGAACTCGGTTCGATCAGGCGTGCGCATGCCGACGGCCCGACAGGGCGAAGGACTTATTGGAATTGTTGCGAAGCGCTTCTGAATGTGACGAATTAAGGCCTAGTATATCGAGCCGATAAAAGGGGGCGACCTCAGGAACGCCTCATGCGCTCACACAACAACAAGGAACATTGCGTGCTCGCGACAACGCTTGTACTGATTGCCGCCGTCCTTCATGCGACATGGAACACCTTGGTCAAGTTCAGTGCCGAACGGGTGCTGGTGATTGCAAGCATGGATGCCGTGGCGCTGGTCTGTGCATTGTTGCTGATGCCCTTCGTACACATCCCCCCCGCCGAGATCTGGCCCTGGATGCTTGCATCGGCCGGTTTCGAGCTGCTTTACCGCTATCTATTGATCAAGGCTTATCGCGTCGGTGACCTGGGCTTGGTGTACCCGTTGATGCGCGGACTGTCACCAGTGGTGGTGTTGGGGCTGACCCTGCTGTTCGCCGCCGAACCGCTGACGCATCGGCAGGTGATCGGTATATTGCTGATCCCCTGCGGCATGGCAGCGCTATTGTGGCAGGGTGGCGGTGGCGCTCGCTTGCCATGGAAGCTGCTGCCGGTGGTGGGGCTGATCGGCCTGAGCATCGGTTGTTACACTTGGCTCGACGGCCAGGCGCTGGCCCGCTGGGGGCATACCCTGGATTACCTCGGCTGGCTGACCTTGATCAGCGCGTGGCCGTTTCCGCTGTTTGCCGTGGTGCAGCGGCGCTCGGCTTTTCGGCACTTCTGGCAGACCCAGTGGCGTCTGGGCTTGGCCGTGGGTTTGTGCGTGCTGGCCAGCTATGCACTGGTGCTGTGGGCGATGGCGCTGGGGTCGGTAGCCGAAGCGGCGGCTTTGCGCGAGGTCAGTGTGATTCTGGTGGTGCTGTTCGGCATGCGATACTTGCGCGAACCTTTCGGTGGGCCACGCCTCTTGGCCTGTGCTCTGGTGCTGGCGGGCATGCTGGTCATGAAGCTTTGATTATCCAACTACAGACAAGGAAACCCCGATGACTGTCGCCTTCTGGTGTGTATTGATTGCGATTGTGTTGCCGATCGTTTGTTCGGGAATCGCCAAATACGGCGGTGGCAAATTCAAGCTGGGCAATAATCACGACCCGCGCAAATTCCTCGAGAATCTGCAGGGCTTGCCCAAGCGTGCCCACGCTGCCCAGCTCAACAGCTTTGAAGCGATACCAGCGTTCGCCGCAGCGGTGATCATTGCCGATATCGTCGGCAATGCCGCGCAAACCACTATGGACGTGCTGGCGGTGGCTTATATCACCAGTCGGCTGTTGTACATCATCTTCTATCTGGCTGATCTGCCGGCGCTGCGCTCGCTGGTGTGGTTTGTGGGGTTGGGGATTGTGGTGAGCTTTTTCTTCGTCTCGATCTGATGGATCGGTCGACTGTACCGGCCTCTTCGCGAGCAAGCTTTGCTCCTACAGGTACAGGCCGTTGCTGAGTCGTGCGTCTGTGGGAGCAAGGGGGCGCGTTCGGCGGCGAAGCCGGCCTCAAGATCAGCGCTGATTACTTGTTCAGCTCGCTCATCGCGTCCTGCAACTCCTTCTGCGATTCAGCCAGCTTTGCCTGACGCTTGCTGATCTTGTCGGCATCGCCCTTCTTGTTAGCCTCTGCCAGATCCGCTTGCCGCTCGGCCACTTCATGCTTGGCTTCGATGATCTTCTTCTCCCGCTCCTGACGCAGCGAAGCGTCGGTGCAATGTGCGTTCACTTCATCCAGCGCCTTCTGCAAGCCCGCTTGCTGATGACTGTTGTTGTGGGCCTTGGCGTAGTCGATCTGGGTTTGCAGATTGGCTTTCTTGGCGTCGCAGCCTTTGAGCGCGGTGGCATCGGCGGCCAGGGCGAGAGGTGTGAACAGGCCACAGGCGGCAAGCAGTGCTACAAAAGACAGGGTTTTCATCTTGATTCCTCGGGTGAAAGTGTCCCTATTGAAGACCATGAGGCACTGGTCGTCTTTAGGACAAGACTGAAAAGGCCGTTTCTCAGTAAAACCCCTCGACCTTCGCCTCATTCAGTTGTAGGGCCAATCGCTGAACCTCGGGATGCTTGAAAAAATCCGTCAGCTGTTGTGCCCTTAAGGCGCCGATCCCTGGAACTGCCTGCCACTGTTCCGGGCTATAGGCGACCAGCTGCTGCCAGCGGCTATCGCTCGCAGGTTCATCGATCGGGCCAGGCAAGGCTTTCACCGACGGCACGCCGAGTGCCTTGAGCCACTGCGTAAACGGCTGCTCGCGAGCTTGAGCAAAGGCGTTCAGCAAACGCCGACGGCTGGCGTCCTTGATGCCAGGTATGTCCTGCAAACCGTCGGCATCCAGTGTCAGCCAGTCCAGCAGCCCTTCCACCCTGCCGCTGGCGATCAAGGTGTCCCAGGCGCCGGGGCCGATGTGCGCCATTTTCAAGCCCTGCTTGCCGCTGAGCCAAGTGAGTCGCGCGCGAAATTGCTGAGTGCACTCGGCGGTAGCGCGCCAGCAACTGAGCGGATGATACTGGTCCGGATCAGGTGCACTGACGGCCGCGCGTGCGGGACTGCGCCACACCACCCCCGCGAACCGCGGAATGGTCAGCCCGGCGAGATCGACGGCGACGTGATCGCCGGGCTGCACATCGTGCGTTTGCCAGCGTTGCAGCGAGGCCATGCTCACACGGCGGACCTGGCGATCATCCAGTTGTACCGCCTGCAACTCCAGCACCGGGGTAATCCGGCCGGTCCGGCCAATGCTGAAAGTGACATCGCGCACTGTCGCCAAGGCCTGCGCGACCGGGTATTTCCATGCCGCGATCCAATAAGGCACCTTGGCCTCCCAGCGCTCGGCGGGCGGCCGCCGACCCTGACGCAGAATCAGCCCGTCGCTGGCGAAGGGCAGGGTGGCGGTGTGCCAATGGTTGTACCAGCGGGCGGCATCCTCGAAATGCTTTACCGGTTCGGTATAGGCCCCAGACTCAGGAAATCCCAGCGCCTTGAGCCCAGCGAGGCGTTCCGGCAATTGGGCCGGACCCGCTGGCCAGTCCCACACGAACAGCCCCACGACCGAGCCTTGCTCCTTGCTCAGCACCTTGCGGGCCATCAACCCGGCAACTTTGCCCCGAGCATTGCTGCTGCCTGCATTGGCCTGAACATGCTCGTCCAGCCGCCAGTACAACTCGCCTTGCAGCACCAGATCGATCGACTGTGGCAGCACCGCAGGGATAGCCGCGATGGATTTGGCTGGCCGTGTCCAATCGTGCCCATGGCTGCCGTTGCCCCGACTCAACACCTGATGCAGGTGACCTTTGCGGTACTCCACCGTCACCGCTACACCATCGATCTTGGGTTGCGCCCAGATATCTTCCCGGCCCTTGAGCCAGCGACGCACCGCCGCTTCGTTGGCAAGCTTGTCGACACCGGTATGGGGGATGGGATGCTTGATCGGCCCGACTGCAGTTGCCAGCGGCGATTTCTCCGGCCCGCTGCTGGCGGGGAAGCACTGTTGCCAAGCGTTCAACTGCAGGCGAGATTGGTCGTAGAGCTCGTCGGGAATGGGCGATTCGCCGAGGCGATGGTAGCGGTCGTCCCAGTCGGCCAGGCGGGCCTGGAGAGTGAGGATTTCGGTGGCGGCGCGGGTTGCTTCCCACTCGGGGCAAGGGCTGGCCTGTACGTGGGGAATGATAGTCAGAAGGCAGGCGGCAAGCCCTATGCGTAGAAGCGTCAACATGGAGGAGCATCCTTGCTCAAGAATGGGCGGCCTCGAAGCATACGAAAAATCAGTGAGGTAGATGCTTGAAGAAAGTGATGCTCGATATTTCAAGTTTTCTAATATCAAGTTACAAGTTTTGAGTTTGTTTCGAAGTGCTACGGAGCCGTTCTTGAAAACCCCGCGCCATGTTGATCTGGCTGTTTCGTGGCCGCTGCTTGACCAGGGCGGCTTGCGCCGCCAAGTTTTCCAGCGTTTCTGATATTGCTTTCACCAGCCTTTCGCTGGTCATCCCCGTTGGATTGATCAGTCGCGGGTCTCGGGGCGAACTAAGCCCTGACCGGATCAAGCCGGTCGGGGCTTCAATGACAACCGTTACCCTTACAACCCAGCAGAAGCCCGCAGCGCTTCAGCGCGATCCGTCTTCTCCCAAGTGAACGCAGTGAACGTGTCATCACCCACGGTCATCTCCACGGGCGTACGCCCGAAGTGGCCATACGCAGCGGTTGCCTGATACATCGGGTGCAGCAGATCCAACATGGTGGTGATCGCATATGGACGCAGATCGAAGTGCTCGCGCACCAGTTGCACGATCTTGCTGTCGCTGATCTTGCCGGTGCCGAAGGTGTTGATCGAGATCGAGGTCGGCTGGGCCACGCCGATGGCGTAGGAGACCTGGATTTCGCAACGTTCGGCCAGGCCGGCGGCGACGATGTTCTTGGCTACGTAACGACCCGCGTAGGCGGCGGAACGGTCGACCTTGGAAGGATCCTTACCCGAGAACGCCCCGCCGCCGTGACGGGCCATGCCGCCGTAGCTGTCGACGATGATCTTGCGGCCGGTCAGGCCGCAGTCGCCTACCGGGCCACCGATGATGAAGTTGCCGGTGGGGTTGATGTGGAACTGGGTGTCCTTGTGCAGCAGCTCGGCAGGCAGCACGTGCTTGACGATCAGCTCCATGACGCCTTCGCGCAGGTCGGCGTAGGAAACGTCTGGGTTGTGCTGGGTCGACAGCACCACGGCGTCGATGCCGACGACCTTGCCGCCCTCGTACTGGCAGGTGACCTGGGACTTCGCGTCCGGGCGCAGCCACGGCAGCAGGCCGCTCTTGCGGGCTTCGGCCTGGCGCTCGACCAAACGGTGCGAGAAGCAGATTGGCGCGGGCATCAGTACGTCGGTTTCGTTGCTGGCGTAGCCAAACATCAGGCCCTGGTCGCCGGCGCCCTGGTCTTCAGGGCGGCTGCGGTCGACGCCTTGGGCGATGTCGATGGACTGTTTGCCGATGATGTTCATCACCGCGCAGGTGGCGCCGTCGAAGCCGACGTCGGAGCTGTTGTAGCCGATGCCGATGATAACGTTGCGCACGATGTCTTCGAGGTCGACCCAGGCCGAGGTGCTGACTTCGCCGGCGATGATGGCGACACCAGTCTTGACCATGGTTTCGCAGGCCACCCGGGCAAACTTGTCTTCAGCGATGATGGCGTCCAGTACCGCGTCGGAAATCTGGTCGGCGATCTTGTCCGGATGTCCTTCAGACACGGACTCGGAGGTGAAAAGGGAGTATTCGCTCATCTGGACTATTTCCTGAATTTACCGATGGTGAGTGTCGCCAGCCGGTCGCTGAAAATGGCGGACCTGGATCTGGAAACCATTACGTAAGCCCACATAGAGGCTTTCCCCGGGCACGAGGCCCGCAGCGGTGGCCCAACGGGCCAGATCTTCCTGTTCAAACCCTAGCCAGAGATCACCGCAGGCCTCCCTGGCCCATCCCTGGTTGTGGCTGCACAACTCGGTTACCAGCAAGCTACCGCCGGGTTTTACGCGCTCGCTCAGTTGCACGAAGGCGTGGGCGGGGTCGCTGAAATGGTGCAGCACCATGTTCAGCACCACGCAGTCGGCCGCGAGGGCCAGTGCGCTCAAGGCATCCGCCAGGCGCAGTTCAACGTTATTCAGGTGTTCGCGGGTGCAGACCTCGCGCGCCAGCTCGAGCATCTCGGCGCTGTTGTCCAACGCGGTGACGTGGGCGAAGCGGCTGGCCAGCTCGGGCAGGAAGCCGCCATCGCCCGGCCCGACTTCCAGCGCGCTGGCAGTGGGTGCGAAGTTGAGCTTGTCGAGCAGCGCCAGCAGGCTGTCGCGGTACTGCGGCAAGCCGGCGATAAGGTCTTGCTGGGCACGGAATTTTTCTTCCATACGCGAGAAAAAGTTTTTGCTGGCCGTGGCGCGCTGGCGCTGGACCAGGGCCATGCGCGCCTGCACGTCGCTGGGCAGGTCGAGATCGTCGACCTCGATCAAGAGCGCCGCGTGGATGCGCCCGCCAGTGGCCGCGAGGTCGGGCAGGGCACGGCGGTAGAAAATCGCATTGGCTTCGCGGCGCGTGGCCACCAGGTCGGCCTGGGCCAGCACCTTGAGGTGGTGGCTCATGCCCGACTGGCCGATGGCGAAAATCTGCGCCAGCTCCAGTACCCCGAACGAATCACAGGCCAGTGCCCGCAAGACATTCAGCCGCAAGGGATCGTTGCCGGCTTTGCACAGGGCAGCCAGGTCATCGAAGGGCTCGGGGCCAAGGGCGGGGATTTGTAGGCTCATGGGATCGCAGTCTAGAGTCGCGTCGCGCGGCTCGCAAGGGCAATATCAAAAAGTTTTGATATTGCCCGATCAGTCGCGTTCACTGGCCCCCGCCGCGTAAATCCGCAAAAAATCCAAGGGAATCGTTATCTCCGATTGCCCCGCGGCCTCTGCCTAGGGGAAAATGGCGCTCTTTTTCGTTCTTCCTTACAACACCCTAGGAGATCAGCGATGCCCAGCCGTCGTGAGCGCGCCAACGCCATTCGTGCCCTCAGCATGGATGCCGTGCAAAAAGCCAACAGCGGCCACCCCGGTGCGCCGATGGGGATGGCCGACATCGCCGAAGTCCTGTGGCGCGACTATCTCAAGCACAACCCGGCGAACCCCTCGTTTGCCGACCGTGACCGCTTCATTCTCTCCAACGGCCACGGTTCGATGCTCATCTACTCGTTGTTGCACCTGACCGGCTACGACCTGTCGATCGACGACCTGAAGAACTTCCGCCAGTTGCACAGCCGTACCCCGGGCCACCCGGAGTTCGGCTACACCCCAGGCGTCGAGACCACTACCGGCCCGCTGGGTCAGGGTCTGGCCAATGCCGTGGGCTTCGCCCTGGCCGAAAAAGTCATGGGCGCGCAGTTCAACCGCCCTGGTCACAGCATCGTCGATCACCACACCTATGTGTTCCTGGGTGATGGCTGCATGATGGAAGGCATTTCCCACGAAGTCGCTTCACTGGCCGGCACCTTGGGCCTGGGCAAGCTGATCGCTTTCTACGACGACAACGGTATCTCCATCGACGGCGAAGTCGAAGGCTGGTTCACCGACGATACCCCGAAGCGTTTCGAAGCCTATAACTGGCAGGTAATCCGCAACGTCGACGGTCACGACCCGGAAGAAATCAAGACCGCCATCGACACCGCCCGCAAGAGTGAGCAGCCGACCCTGATCTGCTGCAAGACCACCATCGGTTTCGGTTCGCCGAACAAGCAAGGCAAGGAAGACTGCCATGGCGCTCCGCTGGGTGACGCGGAAATCGCCCTGACCCGTGAAGCGCTGAAGTGGACCCACGGCCCGTTCGAAATCCCGGCGGATATCTACGCCGAATGGAACGCCAAGGAATCCGGCCTGGCCGTCGAAGCCGAGTGGGACCAGCGTTTCGCTGCCTACTCCGCTGCATTCCCTGAGCTGGCCAACGAGCTGGTGCGCCGCCTGGCCGGCGACCTGCCTGACGATTTCGCTGAAAAATCCGCTGCCTATATCGCTGAAGTCGCGGCCAAAGGCGAAACCATCGCCAGCCGTAAAGCCAGCCAGAACACCCTCAACGCGTTCGGTCCGCTGCTGCCTGAGTTCCTCGGCGGTTCGGCTGACCTGGCCGGTTCCAACCTGACCCTGTGGAAAGGTTGCAAAGGTGTCTCGGCCGAAGACGCCAGCGGCAACTATATGTACTACGGTGTGCGCGAGTTCGGTATGAGCGCCATCATGAACGGCGTCGCCCTGCACGGCGGCCTGGTGCCTTACGGCGCGACCTTCCTGATGTTCATGGAATACGCCCGCAACGCCGTGCGCATGGCGTCGCTGATGAAGAAGCGCGTGATCTTCGTCTACACCCACGACTCCATCGGCCTGGGCGAAGACGGCCCGACTCACCAGCCGATCGAACAGCTGACCAGCCTGCGCACCACGCCGAATCTGGACACCTGGCGCCCTTCGGATGCGGTCGAATCGGCCGTGGCCTGGAAGCACGCGATCGAGCGCAAGGACGGCCCTTCGGCGCTGATCTTCTCGCGCCAGAACCTGCAGCATCAGGTGCGTACCGATGCGCAGATCGCTGACATCGGCCGTGGCGGCTACGTGCTCAAGGATTGCGAAGGCGAGCCGGAGCTGATCCTGATTTCCACCGGTTCCGAAGTGGGCTTGGCGGTTCAGGCGTACGACAAGCTGATCGAGCAAGGCCGCAAGGTGCGTGTGGTATCGATGCCTTGCACCAGCCTGTTCGAAGCACAGGACGCGGGCTACAAACAGGCGGTGCTGCCATTGCAGGTCAGCGCGCGGATCGCTATCGAAGCGGCCCATGCGGACTACTGGTACAAATACGTGGGCCTCGAAGGTCGCGTGATCGGCATGACCACCTACGGTGAATCGGCGCCGGCGCCAGCGTTGTTCGAAGAATTCGGCTTTACCCTGGAGAACATTCTAGGTACCGCTGAAGAACTGCTGGAAGACTGATTGTCGTTGCTTGCCTGTATGGCTTGCCGGTGATGGTGCCTTCTCGGGCCTCTTCACGGGCAAGCCTTGTTCCCACAGGTGCACGCCGCAGGATCGCCGGACTCTGTGGGAGCAAGGCTTGCTCGCGAAGAGGCCGGCACTGACAACGCACTACCCAGCTCCCCCTCGAATTCCTATACGAGCTCGACCATGCCTCAGCCACGCCCTTTCAAAGTTGCTCTCAACGGTTACGGTCGCATTGGCCGCTGTGTGTTGCGAGCGCTGTACGAACGCGGCAGCGAAGCGGGCTTCGAAGTCGTGGCAATCAACGACCTGGCCGACATGGCCAGCCTCGAATACCTGACGCGCTTCGATTCCACCCACGGCCGTTTCCCTGGCAAGGTGGCGATCGACGGCGATTGTCTGCAAATCAATGGCGATAACATTCAGGTGCTGCGTAGCGCCACTCCGGAAGGCATCGACTGGCGCGCGCTGGGTATCGATCTGGTGCTTGAGTGCTCAGGCGCCTATCACACCCGCGCAGACGGCGAGCGCTTCCTTGAGGCCGGCGCTCCGCGAGTGCTGTTTTCCCAGCCCATGGCCAGCGAGTCCGATGTCGACGCCACCGTGGTGTTCGGCGTCAACCAGGCTTGCCTGACCGGCACCGAGCGCCTGGTGAGCAACGCCTCGTGCACCACCAACTGCGGCGTACCGCTGTTGCGTCTGCTCGATCAGGCGCTGGGGCTGGAGTACGTGTCCATCACCACCATCCACTCGGCGATGAACGACCAGCCGGTGATCGACGCCTACCATCACGAAGACCTGCGCCGCACCCGTTCGGCGTTTCAGTCGGTGATCCCGGTGTCCACTGGCCTGGCACGCGGTATCGAGCGCCTGCTTCCGGAACTTGCTGGCCGAATTCAGGCCAAAGCAGTGCGCGTGCCGACGGTCAATGTATCGTGCCTGGATATCACCTTGCAGACCGCTCGGGACACTGACGCCGTGGAGGTCAACCGGATCCTGCGCGAGGCCGCCACCAGCGGCCCGCTGCACGGGCTGCTGGCCTACACTGAGCTGCCCCACGCCAGTTGTGATTTCAACCATGATCCGCACTCGGCCATCGTCGATGCCAGCCAGACCCGCGTGTCGGGGCCTCGGTTGGTCAATCTGTTGGCCTGGTTCGACAACGAATGGGGTTTCGCCAATCGCATGCTCGACGTTGCAGAGCATTATCTGCACGTCATAAACCAACAATCTCCAAAGGCATGAAGGACTGACTCAATGACCGTGTTGAAGATGAGCGACCTCGATCTGCAAGGTAAGCGCGTACTGATCCGCGAAGATCTCAACGTGCCCGTCAAGGACGGCAAGGTCACCAGTGATGCGCGCATCGTCGCGTCGCTGCCGACCATCAAGCTGGCCCTGGAAAAAGGCGCCGCGGTGATGGTCTGCTCGCACTTGGGGCGTCCCACCGAAGGTGAGTTCTCTGCCGAAAATAGCCTCAAGCCGGTGGCCGAGTACCTGAGCAAGGCGTTGGGCCGTGACGTGCCGCTGGTGGCCGATTACCTGGGCGGCGTCGACGTCAAGCCTGGCGATGTGGTGCTGTTCGAGAACGTGCGCTTCAACAAGGGCGAGAAAAAGAACGCCGACGAGTTGGCCCAGCAATACGCTGCCCTGTGCGACGTGTTCGTGATGGACGCCTTCGGCACCGCCCACCGCGCCGAGGGCTCGACCCATGGCGTGGCCAAGTTCGCCAAGGTCGCAGCGGCTGGCCCGTTGCTGGCTGCCGAGCTCGAAGCGCTGGGCAAGGCGCTGGGTGCGCCGGCCAAGCCGATGGCTGCCATCGTCGCGGGCTCGAAGGTGTCGACCAAGCTCGACGTGCTCAATAGCCTGAGCACCATTTGCGACCAGTTGATCGTCGGTGGCGGCATCGCCAACACCTTCCTCGCCGCGGCGGGCCACAATGTCGGCAAGTCGCTGTACGAACCAGATCTGCTCGACACCGCTCGCGCCATCGCCGCCAAGGTCAGCGTGCCATTACCCGTTGACGTGGTGGTCGCGAAGCAGTTCGCCGAAGACGCCGAAGCCACCGTCAAGGACATCGCCGATGTCGCTGACGATGACATGATTCTGGATATCGGGCCGAAAACTGCCGAGAACTTCGCCCAGCTGCTGAAAACCTCTAAAACTATTCTGTGGAATGGCCCGGTCGGCGTATTCGAATTCGACCAGTTCGGCAACGGTACCAAGGTGCTGGCCAAGGCCATCGCCGAGAGCTCGGCGTTCTCCATCGCAGGCGGTGGCGACACCTTGGCGGCGATCGACAAGTACGGCATCGGCAGCGATATTTCGTACATCTCCACCGGCGGCGGCGCTTTCCTCGAGTTCGTCGAAGGCAAGGTGCTGCCTGCGGTGGAAATGCTCGAACAGCGCGCCAAGTCCTGATTGGCATGAACATTGGAACAGGGGCTCTCCCGATGTTCAAAACCCTGCCGGCGGTGATGTTGATGGCGCTGCTGGCGGGTTGCTCCAGCACGTCGGCCGATAACGCCGTAACGCCCGCCAAGGCCGAAGTGGCCAAGCCGCATGGTGGCTGCGCGCAGTCCGAATGGCAGGCGCAGACCGCTCCGGTGATCAGCAAGCGCCAAGGCAACGAAGCGTTGGAGAAGTACAACAGCGAAGATCTCGGTAACGGCTGTCACTAGGCAACCACGGGCGGCGAATACGGTCCTACCCTACAGGTGCTGTTTCCCGTCATGGATGTGTACGAGGCAATCGTTATGAAGACGTCGACTGGTGTGCTGGCAAGTGGTGTGGTGTTGGCTGTACTGATGGTGACCGGATGCGCCGGGACGAATGGCGCGAAAAGTGCGTGCGAAGTCTTTAGCCCGGCGACGGTCACGGTACCGACCTCGCAGAACGATCAGCGCGTGGCGACCAATGCCACGGGTGTCCAGAGCGAAGCCGGCGGCAGGGAGCAGAACTGTAACTAGGCGCCACCGTCCGGTGGCTACCCGCGAGGAGTGGCAATGAAAGGATCTATCGCCCCGGCGATGTGTGCAGTGCTGGGGATGACCCTGTTGGCAGGTTGCAGTACGTCGTGGTGGCCTTCGTGGCCGTCGTCTGCGCCCGTATCGACGCCCACGCCGACCCATTGGGTGTGTGACAGTCAGCTCGATGTGTTCTGGCACTACACCGATGCTGCCCGCAGCAAGGTTGATGTGAGTCTGGGTGGCAAGGATCAGGTCTATCACCTGAAGACCGAGCCCGGCGCCGATGGCCAGATGTTCAGCGATGGCGTGCTGGCATTCAACGTCAAGGATGATCAGGGCCTGGTGTATTGGGTCGCTACCAATGATCTGATTGGGCGGGGCTGCAAGGCTCAGTGAAAAAAGCTCCGTGGGCAGCGGTCTAGCGTTACTGGTCGAGCGTCGCTGCGCGGTGACCGCACGGTGTTAACCGCAACATTGCAATGTGAATATTGAACAGCAGCCGCCAATACGGCAGGCTTGCACGATTAACGACCCTGGATCGGGAGATACAAATACAATGGCACTCATCAGCATGCGCCAGATGCTGGACCACGCAGCCGAGTTCGGCTACGGAGTCCCCGCTTTCAACGTCAACAACCTTGAACAAATGCGCGCAATCATGGAGGCCGCGGACAAGACCGATTCGCCGGTTATCGTTCAGGCCTCGGCGGGTGCGCGCAAATACGCGGGTGCTCCATTCCTGCGCCACCTGATCCTTGCTGCCATCGAAGAATTCCCGCACATCCCCGTGTGCATGCACCAGGACCACGGCACCAGCCCTGACATCTGCCAGCGGTCGATCCAGCTGGGCTTCAGCTCGGTGATGATGGACGGCTCCCTGGGCGTCGACGGCAAGACCCCCACCGACTACGACTACAACGTTCGTGTGACTTCGCAGACCGTCTCTTTCGCTCACGCCTGCGGTGTGTCGGTTGAAGGCGAGCTGGGCTGCCTGGGTTCACTGGAAACCGGTCAGGCCGGTGAAGAAGACGGTGTCGGCGCCGAGGGTATCCTCGACCATAGCCAGATGCTGACCGATCCGGAAGAGGCGGCCGACTTCGTCAAGAAGACCCAGGTCGATGCCCTGGCTATCGCCATCGGCACCAGCCACGGCGCCTACAAGTTCACCAAGCCGCCTACCGGTGACATTCTGGCGATCGACCGCATCAAGGAAATTCACAAGCGTATCCCCAATACTCACTTGGTGATGCACGGTTCGTCCTCGGTGCCTCAGGATTGGCTGGCGATCATCAACGAGTACGGCGGCCAGATCAAAGAGACCTACGGCGTGCCGGTCGAAGAAATCGTCGAAGGCATCAAGCACGGCGTGCGCAAGGTCAACATCGACACCGACCTGCGTCTGGCCTCCACCGGTGCGATCCGCCGTTTCATGGCGCAGAACCCGGGCGAGTTCGACCCGCGCAAATATTTCGCTGAAACCGTCAAGGCCATGCGTGACGTGTGTATCGCGCGTTATGAAGCCTTCGGCACTGCCGGCAATGCCTCGAAGATCAAGCCGATCTCCCTGGAAGGCATGTTCCAGCGCTACGCTTCAGGTGAGCTGGCCGCCAAGGTCAGCTGATTCCTGCAGGCATTAAAAAACCCCGCCGAGTGCGGGGTTTTTTATTTGAAACTTCCATGCCTCGATTTTCCTTAACCCTGGGTATGACCGATCACAAGTTTGGTGAAGGTGGTCGAACCGCCTTCGGTGGCGTATCCAGTGTTGTCCTGAACGTAAACGCCTGCCTTGAAGTACAGCGGCTTGGTCGCCCACTGAGGATCGACCTTGGTGCTCCACTTGAAGCTATAGGCGGTGACGCTCAATGTGCCGGCTTTGGTCAGGTGGATCATGTAGTTGATGTTCTTGTTCATCGGCACGCCGGTGGCGATGGTGATGACGGTCGGATCATCCTGGCCGGGCGTCTGGCGCAACTTGGCGACGATATTGCCGTTGCCGAGTTTCTCTTTGTATTGGTATTCGACTTTCAGCAGCGGCTCGTTGCTGCCGTTGACGTGGATCTGGCCGATCACCACTTTGCCCGACGAAGGGACCTGATTGACCATCATGGTGGCGGTCAGGGTGTTGTCGGCTGCGGTGTACAGCCAGTTGTGCACGGAGCCATCGGGGTTGGTTTCGCGCAATTCACTGCGAGGATAGATCGCGCTGGCGGTCTTGCTGCCGGTGACGGGGGCCCAGAAGAACAGCGTGCCGGTGTCGGCATGAAAGTATTCGTCCTTGAAGCCCTTGACCAGAGTCGGGGTATCAATGGTGGTGGCAACGCTGCCGACGGGAATGCTGAGGTTCCAGGTGGATAAATCGATCATTGGACTACCTATATAGTTAGTTTATGGCGGCACGGACGCCACAAATAAATTACGAACTTGCCGCTTTGAACGTTGTCGAAGGCGGCTGCCTTTGCACAGGGCTAGAATATCCATTTTCCAATCATCCGCCATTATGGTGGCGCCAGCCGTTTGTCGACCTCGTGTAAGCCTTTGATTACAGAGTGTCAATCGACTGACCGTTTATCGGCCGTCAGTTTTTGAGCGCCAATGATGGCACTATTTGGCAGACGCGCCGGTCCATAAGGGTCTAGAGTCAGAGAAAGCTTTAACCCGCGAAAACGCCTCCTCGGGGGTGCCTTTGGCGGTTTGCGTGGTACGGAATCATGCTTTTTATCAACGTTGTGCTCACTGTTGCGGCTCAAACCGTAATAAAGCGGATACTTTAGATAGATGGCGCCGATGTAAGCCGACAGGCCCTCAACACAAGAGAAGCAGCATGGAAGCGCAACCCAAGCACACTGAAGGTGGATCGACACTGCTCGTCGTCGACGACTACCCGGAAAACCTCATCAGCATGCGGGCGCTGCTCGAACGCCAGGACTGGCAGGTCGTCACTGCCGCTTCCGGTGTCGAGGCGCTGGGCGTGCTGCTCGAACAGGAAGTCGACCTGGTGCTGCTGGACGTGCAGATGCCCGGCATGGATGGCTTCGAGGTGGCGCGCCTGATGCGTGGCAGTCAGCGGACCAAGCTGACTCCGATCATCTTCCTGACTGCCAACGAGCAATCCCAGGCGGCCGTCCTCAAAGGCTATGCCAACGGCGCGATCGACTATCTGTTCAAGCCTTTCGATCCGCAGATCCTGCGCCCCAAGGTCCAGGCCCTGCTCGAGCAGCAGCGCAATCGCCGCGACTTGCAGCGCCTGACGCGTGATCTCGAGGCCGAGCGGGCGTTCAACCATTCAGTGCTGGAAAACGCTGCAGAAGGCATCCTGGTGGTGTCCGACAGCGGCGAGATCCGGTTTGCCAATCCGGCAATTTCCAGGTTGCTGGGCGCCACGCTAGCGGAGCTGCAAGGCAGTTCCCTGCTGGAGTACGTACAAAAGCCGACGCCGTTGGCCTGGGAGGAGTCGGAGTTTTTCCGCGCATACAGCCTGCGCGACACCTTGCGCATCCATGACGCGTTTTTGCGTAATCACGCCGGACAGCAGATACCTGTCGCGCTCTCTTGTGCGCCGTTGCCCATCGAGCAGAAAGCCATGGTCGTGACGGTTCAGGACATGTCTGTAGTGCGCAATCTGCACCAGCAACTGGAATATCAGGCGGTGACCGACCCGTTGACCGGGCTGCTCAATCGCCGCGGCTTCTATCAGACGGTCGACAGTGCGCTGGTGCGCAACGAGCGCCAAGAAAAGACCCAAGCGCTGCTGTATCTCGATCTGGACGGTTTCAAGCGCATCAACGATACCCATGGCCATGACGCCGGGGACCGGGTGCTGCGCTGGGTTGCCGAGCAACTCAAGGAATGCTTGCGACCTTACGACATCATTGCGCGGATGGGCGGCGACGAGTTCACCGCGCTGCTCGATACCCTCGAATACCCCGAGCAGGCCGCCAAGGTCGCGGAAAAGATCATGGAGCGGGTGGCGACCCTCCAGGAAATCGACGGCATCGAGATATCTCTGGGCGTCAGTATCGGCATTGCTACGTATCCCGAGTGTGGTCATCACCTTGACGGCTTGCTGCGCGCGGCCGATATCGCCATGTACGCGGCCAAGCAGGCCGGGCGCCAGCAATACCGTTATTACGATCAGGACATGAACGTGCGTGCGCGTTCGCGGATGATGCTCGAAGAAAGCGTGGCCATGGCCATCGAGCATGAAGATTTTTCCCTCGTCTACCAGCCGCAGGTCTCGATCGCCGATGGCCGTTTGCGCGGTTTCGAAGCGCTGCTGCGTTGGCAGCACCCCAGTGTCGGGGATGTGCCACCGGGTCTGTTCATCCCCTTGCTGGAAGAGGCGCGGCTGATCAGCCGACTGACCAGCTGGATCTATCATCAAGGTGCGGCGCAGCGTAGCGCCTGGAATGCCACGTTCCGCAAGGAACTGGTGCTGAGCATCAGCCTCAGCAATGCGCAGTTCAGCATGCCCAATCTGGTAGCCGAATTGCAGCGAGCGATCGTGGACAACCACCTGTCGGCTGATCAGCTGGAAATCGAAGTGGTCGAGTCTTTGCTCATGCACAACCCGCAGCAGGCCCGGGAACAACTGCAGCAATTGCACCGCCTGGGAGTGAAGATCGCCTTGGACGATTTTGGCAGTGGCAACTGCTCGGTAAAAATGCTCCGCGACCTGCCCATCGATACCCTCAAGCTCGATCGCCAGCTGATTGCCCGCCTGCCCGATTCGGCGCACGACGCTGCGATGGCCAAGGGCATCATCGAAATGTGCCTGGCCTTCGATATCACGGTGATTGCCGAGGGCGTCGAGACCCACGAGCAATACCAGTGGCTGCGGGCCAATGGTTGCCAGTTCGTGCAGGGCTTCGTGGTGGCCAAACCGCTGACCGCGGCCGATGCCGGGCAGTTTACCGAGCCGTTCGAGTGGGGGCTGCACTAGGCGCTACGGCGCGATCAGCATGGGCGATGCACTCGAGCGTTCGCCCCGGTAGACTGGCGGCTGATCCTCGGCCAGTCATCGCCCAATGAATCCCTTGAAGTATCTGCAAGCCTATCCCTCTTCGTTGCAAGAGCAAGTCCGCCAGATGATCACCCAGGATCGCCTGGGGGATTATCTGCGTCAGCGTTATTCCCAGCGTCACGACGTGCAGAGCGACAAGGCGCTGTACAGCTATGCCCAGGGATTGAAGCAAGAGCATCTGCGCAATGCGCCGAATATCGACAAGGTGCTGTTCGACAACCGTCTTGACCTGACGCATCGCGCATTGGGCCTGCATACCGCGATTTCGCGGGTGCAGGGCGGCAAGCTCAAGGCCAAGAAGGAAATTCGCATCGCCGCCTTGTTCCGCGACGCCGACCCGCAGTTCCTGCGCATGATCGTGGTGCACGAGCTGGCGCACCTTAAGGAGTCGGACCACAACAAGGCGTTCTATCAATTGTGCGAGTACATGCAGCCCGGCTACCAGCAGCTGGAATTCGACCTGCGCTTGTACCTGACGTATCGCGATCTTCCGCCGCCAGAGCGGCCCTGACCCTAAAAGGCTTTTGCAATGGATGTCAGCAAGACCAAAACCAGTTTTTATCGCCGCCTGTACGTGGCTTGGCTGATCGATAGCCAGCAGGCCAGCAGCGTGCCGGCGCTGACCGAGGTTACTGGCATGCCGCGGCGTACCGCGCAGGACACCCTCGCAGCGCTGGCCGATCTCGACATTGTCTGTGAGTTCGAGCAGGGCGATGGCGCGCGGCAGAACGCCGGGAGTTACCGCATTCGTGACTGGGGCGCGGTGCAGCCGCAGTGGATCGAGGCCAACGTGGAGCGTATCAAGGCGGTGCTCGGCTATCCCTGAATAGCATTCCTGAAACGCGGCCTACCCCTGCCTGCCAAGCGCGAATGTAACGAAAATGTATCACTCCCCGGCTTATTGCCATCACCAGGCTATGCTGGCGGCGCGTTCTGTGTGTAATCTGCATTGGCTACCCGGTGCATCGGTTCCCCTGAGCCAGTCAGCTCATGGACAAAGACAACGCAGGGCGCGGGCCCGTTGATAGGATGTTGAGCATGGGGCGTTTGCATCGAGCCTGTTGTTCGCTGGGGTTAGGGTTATGTGCACTGGGATTGCTGCTGCAGAGCCCTGCATTGGTGGCGCAGACACTACGATTGGTTGCCGATGCCTGGCCGCCGTTCACTGATGCGACCATGGTCAATGGCGGCCTGGCTACTGACCTGGTGACCCGCGCGCTGGTGCGGGCTGGCTACGCCACGCAATTTGAACAGGTGCCTTGGGCGCGAGCCCTGCAGGGGGTTGGCGAAGGGCGCTATGACGTCGTGATCAACGCCTGGTTCAGCGACGATCGCACCCACCTCGGCCAATTCTCCGCGCCCTATCTGACCAATCGCATCCGCTTGCTCCAGCAGAAGGGCGACAATCTCACCTTCAACGGTAATCTCGAGTCGCTGCATGGTCAGTCCGTGGCGGTGGTTCGTGATTATGCCTACTCAGCCGGATTCGACGCCGACAGCCAGATCACCAAAGTGCCGGTCCACAATTTTTCGATGGCCGTGCGCATGGTCGCTGCCGGTCGCGTCAACCTCACCCTCGAAGACGAGTACGTGGCGCGCTACTACCTGCAGCAGGAGTCGCCGAAAGTGCGCGGCGCGGTGGAGTTTTTCGGTCCGCCACTGGCAGAGAATACCCTGCACATCATGGTCAGCCTGAAGAACCCTGAACACGATCAGATCATCGCCGGGTTCGACTCGGCCATCGCCTCGATGAAGGCCGATGGCAGCTATGCCCGGTTGATGCACGAATACGGCATGTAGCGGTGCGGCTCAGGCAGCCTTTTCGTTTTCCTTGATGAGATGCGCCGCCATGGTCCGCAACGGTCCGAGTTGACGGCAGATCATTGCCAGCTGGCTTTGCACCAGACGCTGGCCTTCGTCGATTTCTTCGGGCATCTGCTCAAGCTCATTGGCCAGCGCCTCTTCGGCATCGCTGTGCACTGCCACTGCGGTCTTGTTGATCAGGCTGTTGGCGATTTCCTCGATGCTGCGAGACAGTGTTTCCCCTGCGCCCTCGATCAAGTGCACGCGCACCGGCTCCGGCAGCTCGGTGCCGCGATGGGCGCCCAGGCCCGATAGATAGCTGAGCAAGGTGTGGGACAGCACCAGGAAGCGAAAGCCCACGTCGGCTTCTTTGCGAAAGTGCCCAGGCTCCATCAGCATGTTGGCCAAGGTGGTGGAAAGTGCGGCATCGGCGTTGTGCGCGTTGCGCCGGGCCAGGCGGTAGGCGAGGTCGTCGCGCTTGCCCTGCGCATATTGCTGCATGATCTGGCGCAGGTAGATGCTGTTGCAAGTCAACGTATTGGCCAGCACCTTGTTGAGTTTGCGGCCCTGCCAGTCGGGCAGGAACAGGAACACCGCCATGCCGGCGATCAGGCTGCCGATCAGGGTATCGAACAACCGCGGCAGGAACAGCCCGTATCCATCGCCGGTCTGGTTGAAGCAGAACAGCACCATCAGCGTGATACCCGCCGTGGCCACGGTGTAGCGTGTGGTGCGATTGACGAAGAACACCAGCCCCGCAAGGATCGCGAACAGCGACTGCACCAGCGGGCTGGGGAACAGGTCGAACAGCGCCCAGCCGATGGTCAGGCCCACGGCCGTACCGACGATCCGCTGCCCCAGTTTGCGCCGCGTGGCGCCATAGCTCGGCTGGCAGACGAATACCGTGGTGAGCATGATCCAATAGCCCTGGTTGGGGTGAATCAAATGCACCATGGCGTAGCAGATGACCAGTGCCAGCGGCAGGCGCAAGGCATGGCGGAACAACAACGAGGTGGGGGTCAGGTTCTGGCGGATACGCGCCCAGTAGTCCTTGAGTCCCCGTGGCGAGCGGTCCAGCAGGCTGCTGTCGGTGTTGTCCGCGAGTTTGTCCGGGTTGCTGGCGTCGCTGAGCAGGCGGTCGAGGGTGGCCAGGTTGTTGGCCAGGGCCCGCAGCGAGCGCAGCAGCCCACGCCAGGCGGGGTTGTTCTGTTCGCGCAGGAAATTCAACGAGGCCTGCAAGTCGTCCAGCGCTTCGGCGAAGTTGGCGTCGTAGTTGAACGGCTGGCGCAACTGGATCGATTCCGACAGCCGCCGGCAGGCTGCCCCTTGCTGGCGCAGCAGGCGCTGGCAACGGTACAGCACGTCGCTATGGAAAAACGCATCGGTGAGGGCGTTGTACGCGTAATGCGAAGAGCTGGCGCGCTCGTGGATGTCCTGCGCCATAAAGTAGAGCTTCAGGTAGCGGCTCACTTTGGACCCCGGCCGCGTGCTGCCGACCCGGTGCAGGATGATTTCCTTGGAGGCGTTGAGCGCCGCCACTACGCGGCCGTTCTGCTTGGCCAGCTCCAGGCGGCGGGCTTCGATATCGAGGCCACGGATGGGTTCGAACAGCGACGACTTGAGCTTCAGGTATTGGCCCAGTTCGCGGAACAGCCGCGCCAGGCTCTGCTGCACCGGCTGGTTGGAAAACAGCGCCTGCCACAGTACCGACAGGATGCCGTACCAGCCCGCGCCCGCGACCAGCAACATGGGTTCATGCCAGAAATCCGTGACTTCGCCGCCGCGCTGGTCGACGCCGATCATGGTGTACACAGAGAGGATCAGCGTGGCGTAGGCAATGGCACCATAGCGTTCACCCAGCGAGCCGAGCATGGTCAGGGCGAAGGCCGCCACTGCCAGTGCGCAGACAAACAGGATGGGGAAGGGGAACAGCAGCTCTACGGCCAGTGCGCCGACGCTGAAGCACAACAGCGTCACCACCAGGGCGGTGAGGCGGCCTTGCCAGTTGTCGTCCGTTTCAGCCAAGGCACTGGCGATAATTCCCAGGAACAACGGAATCAGCAGGCGCATCTCATTCTGCCACCAGCACAGCGCCATGCTGCCGGTCAGGGCGATGAACACCCGCACGCTGTAGCTGAACTTGTCGAGCGCCCATACACGGCGCAGGGTCTGGCGAAAAGAGGTCGATGCCATGGGTTGGGGCAAACCAGTGGGGCAGAGGTGGGTATCTTAATGGAGGGGCGTGGGTGCTGATACAGGCTGGGTGTTGAAATCTGTGGGGTGCATTCAATCAGCGCCAGGCTTGCGGGCCCTTTCGCGGGCAAGCCTTGCTCTCGCAGGTTTACAGCTTGGGAGCTGTGTCCACTGTGGGAGCAAGGCTTGCACGCGAAGAGGTCCGAGAGCGCATCTTCAAACGTACTGCGCAGCTGCATACCCCGAGGCCCAGGCCCATTGGAAGTTGAAGCCGCCCAGGTGCCCGGTCACATCCAGCACTTCGCCGATAAAATACAGCCCGGGGCTTTTCAGCGATTCCAGGGTCTTGGACGACACTTCGCGGGTATCGACCCCGCCCAGCGTCACCTCGGCGGTGCGATACCCTTCAGTACCCGCCGGCACCAGGCGCCAGTTGCTCAGTTGCTCGGCAATTTCAGTCAACTGCGACGGGGTGTACTGCTTCATCGGCCGTGACTCGAACCATAGATCGGCCAGCAGGGTGGCCATCTTTTTGGTGAAGACCTCGCCCAGCAGCGTCTTGAGCTCGCTGTTGGGGCGCTCGGCCTGCTGTTGGGTCAGCCAGTCCAGAGCATCGACATCCGGCAGCAGGTTGAGCTCGATGCTGTCACCGGGCTCCCAGAACGACGAGATCTGCAGGATCGCCGGGCCGCTGAGGCCGCGGTGAGTGAACAGCAGGTTTTCCCGGAAGCTCTGGTCGTTGCAGCTCGCGATACAGTCCACTGACGTACCTGACAGCTCGGTACACAGCGCTTTCAACTGATCGGTGATGGTGAACGGCACCAGCCCGGCACGGGTCGGCAGCACGCTGTGGCCGAATTGCCGGGCGATCTGGAAGCCGAAACCGGTAGCGCCGAGGGTCGGAATCGACAGGCCGCCGGTGGCGATCACCAGCGACTGGCAAGCGAACTCGCCGGCGCTGGTAGTGAGTTGGTAGCCGCTGGCGGTTTTCTCGATCGTCTGGACGCTGGTGTCGAGGCGCAGATCTACTTTGGCGTCGCTGCACTCGTTCAGAAGCATCTCGAGGATGTCGCTGGACTTGTTATCGCAGAACAGCTGGCCGAGTTTTTTCTCGTGATAGGGCACGCCGTGCTTGGCCACCAGGGCGATGAAGTCCCATTGGGTATAGCGTGCCAGAGCCGACTTGCAGAAATGCGGGTTCTGCGAAAGGAAATTGCCTGGCTCGGTGTACAGATTGGTGAAATTGCAGCGGCCACCCCCAGACATGAGGATTTTCTTGCCGGCTTTGTTGGCGTGGTCGAGCAATATCACCTGGCGGCCGCGCTGAGCGGCGCTCAGGGCACACATCAGGCCAGCGGCGCCAGCGCCAATGATGATGACTTCGGTAGAGCGCACTGCGGGGTTCTCCCGGAAAACAAAAATCACCGTAGCGAGGGGGCCTGCCCCCGACAATAGCTCAGACACCGGGTGTGCCAGACACGCCGAGTCTAGGGCAAGCCCCGCGCTACAAAGGTTTAAAGAATCCGCACTTTCAGCGAGCGACCCTTGATCTTGCCGCTATTGAGGCGCTGAACCGCCTCTTTGGCGACATCACGCTCTACCGCCACATAAGCCTGGAAGTCGAAAATCGCGATCTTGCCCACTTGAGTGCCGGCGATGCCCGCGTCACCGGTCAAGGCGCCAAGGATATCCCCGGGGCGTACTTTGTCTTTGCGCCCGGCGCCGATCAGCAAGGTCGACATGGGTGGCAGCAGCGGCGCGCCACCCTTGGACACCAGCTCGCTCAGCGGCGCCCAGTTGAGCGGCGACTTCTGCAGTTGCTCGATCGCCTGCGCGCGATGCGCTTCGCCCGGTGCTACCAGGCTGATAGCTACACCGCTCTCGCCAGCACGACCGGTACGGCCGACGCGGTGAATGTGGATTTCCGAATCACGCGCCAACTCGACGTTGAGCACCATGTCCAGCGCATCGATATCCAGGCCGCGCGCGGCGACATCGGTGGCCACCAGCACCGAGGTGCTGCGATTGGCGAACATCGCCAGCACCTGGTCGCGGTCGCGCTGCTCGAGATCGCCATGCAAGGCCACGGCGCTGAAGCCCTTGGCGACCAGATGGTCGACCGTCTCCTGGCACTGCTGCTTGGTAAAGCAGAACGCCACGCAGGACTGCGGGCGGAAGTGGCCCAGCACCTTGGTCACGGCGCTCATGCGCTCGTCCGGAGAGATCTCGTAGAAGCGTTGCTCGATCTGGCTGTCGGCATGCAGCGATTCAGCCTTGACCTGCTGCGGATCGCGCATGAACTTCGACGATAGCTGCTTGATGCCGACCGGGTAGGTGGCCGAGAACAGCAAGGTCTGCCGGCGCGCCGGGGTCTGCTCGATGATGTCGGCGATAGAGTCGTAAAAGCCCATGTCGAGCATGCGGTCGGCTTCGTCCAACACCAGCGTGTTGAGGCCGTCGAGCACCAGCGAACCCTTGCGCAGGTGCTGCTGGATGCGCCCGGGGGTGCCGACGATGATGTGCGCGCCGTGCTCCAGGGAGGCGATCTGCGGGCCGAAGGACACGCCGCCGCACAGGGTCAGCACCTTGATATTGTCTTCGGAGCGCGCCAGGCGGCGGATTTCCTTGGCCACCTGGTCGGCCAGCTCGCGGGTGGGGCATATCACCAGTGCCTGGCAACCAAAGTAGCGCGGATTGATCGGGTTGAGCAGGCCGATCCCGAACGCGGCGGTCTTGCCGCTGCCGGTCTTGGCCTGGGCGATCAGGTCCAGGCCCTTGACGATCACCGGCAAGCTTTGCGCCTGGATTGGCGTCATCTGGGCATAACCGAGTGATTCGAGGTTAGCCAGCATGCCGGCAGACAGCGGCAAAGTGTTGAAAGCGGTGTTGGTCACGGGACGGCCCTGCAAAAAAAGCAAAATGTCGCGCAGTGTAACAGCCCGTGACGCATGACCCTATGCTTCGATTTCGGCTTCCTGACGGGGCGTACCGCTGCTGGGCTTGTTCGACAGCTGGGCAAAGATCGCCGCCGCCAGCATGGTCATGATGCCGATGGTGAGGAAGGTCATCTGAAACGCGTCCACCGTGGTGGTGCCGTCGATACCCACCGAGGTACTGAAACCGCCGAGCAGCGCCCCGGCGCAGGCCACGCCCAGGCTCATGGCCAGTTGCGCCACCACCGACAGCAAGCTGTTGCCGCTGCTGGCGTCGGCATCATTGAGGTCGATCAGCGTCACGGTATTCATCGCCGTGAACTGCATCGAATTGACCGCCCCGAGCAGGCTCAGCTGAACCAGCAGCAGCCCATAGGGTGTCGCCGGCGTAACCAGGCCCAGGCTGCACAGCAAAGCACCCAGCAGCAGGGTGTTACAGGTCAGAATGACTCGGTAGCCAAAGCGCTCGATCAGCGGCTTGGCAATCGACTTGGCGATCATGGCTGCCGCTGCCAGGGGGATCATGCTCATCCCGGCTTCCGAAGGCGAGTAGCCCATCGCCACCTGCAACAACAACGGCACCAGGAACGGCAAGGCGCCGCCGCCCAGGCGCGCGAACAGGTTGCCGAGGATGCCGACGGCGAAACTGCGGGTACGGAATAGCGTCGGTGAAAACAGCGGGTTGTCGATGTGACCGGCGCGCAGCCAGTACGCCGCCAGGCATGCCATGCCGGCAAACAGCAGGAGCATCACCCGCAGGTGTGGCAGATGCAATTCACCCAGGCCTTCCATTGCGATAGTGATCAACACCATCGCCGCGCCGAACAGCAAAAAACCCACGCCGTCGAACGCGGTGCGGGTGCTGCCGCGCAGGTCCGGGAGGATTTTCCAGGTCGCCCAACAGCCGATCACGCCCACCGGCAGATTGATCAGGAAGATCCAGTGCCACGTCAGGTATTGCACCATCCAGCCGCCCAGCGTCGGGCCGATCAGCGGCCCTAGCAGGCCGGGTACGGTGATGAAACTGAGAATGCGCACCAGCTCCGAGCGCGGATAGGTGCGCAACACCACCAGTCGCCCTACCGGTAGCATCAGTGCACCGCCCAGGCCCTGCAGAATGCGCGAGATCACCAGCATGTTCAGCGTGTGCGAGAGTGCGCAGGCCAGCGAGCCCAGGCTGAACAGGAAGATGGCGCTGAAAAACACCTTTTTGGTGCCGAAACGATCGGCAATCCACCCTGAACCCGGGATCAGCAAGGCCACCGTGAGCATGTAGGCGATCACCACCGACTGCATGCGCAGCGGGTTTTCTGCCAGATCGCGGGCCATGGCCGGCAGTGCGGTATTGAGGATGGTGCCGTCGAGCGATTGCATGAAGAACGCGATGGCCACCACCCAGGGCAGCCAGCGAGCGGTGACGGGGTCAAGCGGTGGTCGTGTGGGCATTGTTAGCTCTTATTGGTTGGAGTCTGCGGCGCTTCCTTCGCGGGCAAGCCTTGCGCCCACAACTGCACACTGAGCTCTTTGTGGGAGCAAGGCTTGCCCGCGAAGCTTTTGAAACCGCTACAAGGTCAAGGTAATGCCTTTTATCAACGCCCCGGGCAAATGACTCGAAGACGTTCGTCGTTCACTGTAAGTACTGGTGGAAAGAATCATCTCGCGCTCTACCGTCAAGGCTTCCAGCTGCTCGCCGAACAGGCTGTAGAGGCTGTCATCGAAACGCATGGTGCTCACCGGGGCCTGGATGCGCCCGTCCTCGACCCAGAAGGTCGCGAATCGGGTCAGCCCGGTCATGCGCGCGGCGGGCAGATCCGAGTAGTTGAGGTACCACAGATTACTGATGTAGAGCCCGGTGCCCAGGCGTTGCAGGATGTCCTGCTCGCGCAGCTCGCCGGCCGCCATCTCCAGCGCGCTCGGGTATTCACCGCCGCTCGCGCCGTTACAGTGCAGGGCATATTCGCTGGCGCTGCGCGAATCGATCAAGCGCTCGCCGGCGCGGCCTTGGCGGATCAGCACGAGGTCGTCGCGGGGGTAGCCTTCTTCGGAAAAGCTCGGGCTCAGGGAGCCGCTGACCTGTTCGCTGAGCGTGACCAGCGGGCTCAGATGCTGATCGCCTTCGTAAAGGCGCTGCAACGGGCTGTTCTTGCTGGCGATGGCCTGGGCGGAAAAACCACCCCAGCTGAGCATTCCGACCAGTTCGTCCATGGCGGCTGGCGCCAGATAGGCGCGGTAGCGACCGGGTTGCAGGGTCTTGAGGGGCTGGGTCAGATGTTGCAATTGCTGGCGTGCGGCCTGCAGGCGCGTTTCGAACGCCCCCTGCTGCCAGCGCTGGCCGGCGTAGTTGGCCTTGACTGCCTCGCCGCTGGCATGGAACAGGCTCCAGTCCAGATTGAAACTATTGGCCTGATGCCAGCCGACCGCACCGTGGGAGTTGGCGAAGCCGCGGCTGATCGGGCCAGCGGCATAGATGCCGACCAGGTCGAGGCTGCCCGCCGCCGCGCAGATCTGCCGCACCACTGCATCGGGATCGGGCAACGGCTGTTCGAGCACCACATGGCTCTGCCAATCGCTGCTGTTGAGTTGCAGATAGGGGTCGGCCGGCAACAGCGGCAATGTCGACCGCAATGAACGCAGGGCGTCGGCCAGACGCTGACGATCGACCCCCAGATGCCCACTCAAGGCCAGGTGCATCGTGGCCTGGCGGCCGTTATCGATCAGTTTGAGATCGACCTGGATCTGCGTCACGTGCCCCGCCTGGCGCACTTTGGCATGGTTGAAGCGGATAAAGTCCGAGGCCTCGGCGTTGTAGCCGAAGGTGAACTGCGCCGGGGCGTCGATCGACTCGCTGAGCCAGTGCACCAGCGCCTGGAAATGGGCGAAGGATTCGTTATGCATCAGGCATCGCCTCCAAAGACGTCGATCTGGCTGAACACGCAGGCCGGCGAGGCATGACCGACGTTGACCACCTGATTGGGCTCGCCTTTACCGCAGTTGGGAGTACCCAGGACCTCGAAGGTGCTCAGGTCGCCCACTGCGCTGAGGTTGCGCCAGAATTGCGCGGAAATACCCCGGTAATTGGGGTTCTTGACCACGCCTTTGAGCTCGCCGTTTTCGATCAACTGGCCCCATTCGCAGCCGAACTGGAATTTGTTGCGGGCGTCGTCGATCGACCAGGAACGGTTGGTGGCCATCAGGATGCCGTGCTCGATGTTACCGATCAGGCGCTCCAGCGGCTGATCGCCGGGCTCGATATTGAGGTTGGCCATGCGGTCGATCGGCGCGCGGTTCCAGCTGCAGGCGCGGCTGTTGGCGACGCCCGCCATGCCGGTGCGGTGCTGCGACAGCGCGCCGCCCAGCGGGCGCAAAAGCACGCCATCTCGAATCAGGAATTGCTTGCTGGCCGGGCTGCCGTCATCGTCGAACGCGTAGCTGGCCAGTTGCTCGGGGATCTCGGGGTCGAAGGTGACGTTGAGCAGCGGCGAGCCGTATTGCAGGTGGCCGAAGTCTTCGGCCTTGATGAAGCTGGTACCGGCGTAGTTGCGCTCGTCACCCAGAATGCGATCGAGTTCCAGCGGATGGCCGATCGACTCGTGAATCTGCAGGGTCATCTGATCCGGCAGCAACAGCAGGTCGCGCGGGCCTTCGGGGGTATTGGGCGCTCCCAGCAGTTGCAGGGCCTGGTCGGCAACCCGTACCGCAGCGCCTTGCAGGCCGCAGCGGTGGATGACGTCGGTGCCGCCCTGCTGGCCGAAGTTCTCTCGGCCGAGGCTGCGTGATTGGGTGTCCTGGCCATCGTGGGCGGTGACGCTGATGCCCGGGTAGACGAACCGCCAGGCCTGGCGGATCTCGGCGCCAGCGCTGTTGAGGTAGATCTGCTCGACATCGCTGACCCCCAGGCTGGTCTGCCAGCTCACCAGCTTGCTGTTCACGGGCACGGCGGCGGACTCGGCGGCGAGCAGGGCGTAGCAATCGCTCAGGGACGCGAAAGGTTGTTCGATACCCGGTGAGGTGTAGTCGAAACGCCCTTGCGCGACGGCTTGAGTGCTCAGGTCGAGCAGGGCGTGGGGTTTGATCGCGCGCGCCTGGTGCTCGGCGCGGCTGAGGGCCTGCTGCAGGCCCTGCAAGGACAGATCCGGCGTGGCCGCGTAGGCCTCGACACCGTTGACACGCACGGTCAGCATCACCCCTTCATCGAGGCTCAGGCTGGGTGGTTCGGCGATGTTCTTGCGCACCGACAGGTACTGGCGCGATTGACGCACGTAACGCAGCGAAAAGAACTCCGCGCCCGTGCTCAGGGCGGCGAAGCGCTGCCTGAGTGACGCGGTGAAGTCGAACATGCTTGGCTCCTTTGGCTGATTGCCGATCCTTGTAGCGAGGGGCTCGCCCCCGAAAAAACGAACAAGCGATATCTATGCATCTGACACGGCTCATCGGCGCCGGACGCGCACCCTTTCGCTACAGGTCTTTCCACAGCGAATCAAAATCATCTTCCGGCGCCACGCCGCCCGCTGCTCCAGGCCCTTTGCCTGGATCGGCCGGCTGCTCGAGCGCGCGGTATTCGAACTGGTTGAAACTGCCGGTACTGGCCACGCGTTTGCCAAGGCCGGCGCGGCTTTCGTCGCCGTTGGTATTGATCACCACCTTGTTGCCTTCCTGAAAGGGCAGGCGCGGTGCCAGCAAGGTGGCCGGGATATCAATGGCGCGGATTTCCGGCAGCAGCAATCCGCGCAGATACTGGCTGTTGGGCTCGTTGGTGCGCACCAGTTGCAGGCCGCACGGCTGGGCATTGGGGGCGACCAGTTCGATGCCCATCTGCGTGCCGCCGCTGCGCACCTGGCGCACCCAGCGCACCACGGCGATGCTCCAGCCCTGGGAGGGCGCGTCCTGAATGCCGACCATCTCGCCGGCCTGCAATTGCGCCGGTACGTCCTTGAGCCAGGCCAGGCAATAGCCGCCCGGGCTGTGGTTGACGATCTGCAGCACGTAGGTCGGGTAATCCTCGGTGGTGCTGGCACTGTTGACGCTCTCACCGGCAGCGCCTGGCTGGCTGTACTGGATCTCTTCGAAGCCCGAGTTCATCTTTTCGGCATCGAATGCGTGGCCCCAGGTATCCGGCGTCGTCACCGCACCGAACTCCGCCGCGCGACCGGCCGGGCGGCGCAGGATGTCGCTGAACGAGCGCTCGCCGCCCAAGTGGTAATGCAGCGAGCTCATGCCGACGCACAGGGTCAAGGTGCCTTGGCCAGGGGTGCGCTGAAACGTGCGCTCGGCGACGTCGCCCCAGGCTGCAGCCACCAGTTGCAACAAATCGCTGCTGATACCGTTGGGCATCATCAGCCTGGATTGACCCCGTTGTTCAACGGGCAGCTCCAGGTAGGTCTTGATCGCTTCGGCCAGAGGTTGCGGGTCCAGACCGGGCAGATTGACCACTTGTTCATCGGTGAACAGGGTCTTGTAGCGGGGTGGTCCGTCGACGCCGGGCGCGATGGCGAACAGGCTCGACGGCTCGCTGGCGGGCTGGATCTTGACCAGTGCGCTCCAGGCCTCCAAGGCCTCGGCCAGTTTGGAAATGGCGCTCTGGCGCATCTGGTTGCAACGCGAACTGCCCAGCAGCAAGGCGCAGGCGTAGGTCTGCTCGGGGGTCATGCTGCGTGTGGCCAGCGCCAGTTCGTCCACCACCAAGGTGTTTTGCACCTTGTGTTCGCGGGCTATCTGGTACAGCTGGTGCAGTTCGAGCCAAAGGCCTTCAGGGACGGGACAATACAGGAGGCTGGCGCGAACCAGCGGGCCGTTGAGGCAATGCAGTGCTCGCTGGATTGCCATGGCGAGGAGTTGCAGGCGATCCTTGCCGAGTTTGGGCACGATATCGACGATGATCTGCTTGTAGCCGATGGCCAGCTGGTTTTGCAGGGCCTGGCACAGATTGGCGACCTTGCGCGCACGTTCGTCGAGGACGATCGCCTGATTGAGGAAGTGCCGCTCCAGGTGCTTGCAGACGTAATAGACCTCGGGGCGCAGCAGTTCGAGCAGTTGCAGGCGGTTCTCGCTGGGTGTGACCAGTTGATTGAGTTCAGCCATGCCTTGATACAGCTGCCGCGCCATTTCCCCGATATTGGCTTTCGGAAGCGCGGCAATCCAGCGTTTGAGCTCGCGCGGGTTCGCCTCGCAGAAGCTCAGGCTCAACTGCGATGGCGTCGGTGCGCGCAACAACAGGTGGGGGCTGGGGCGTGACATCACTCAATTCCTGGTATTGATTGCAGCTCCACGTGCAAATAGCGGCCCGGATGAACGGGAGTCTTGCACTCGATCAACTGGCCTCTGGCACGGACTCTAGCAGCATTGCGAGTCCATCGTCGGATCACTGATGCTACAGGGCAATTCGAGGCCCGTGCGATTGTTTCGTTCCTCAAGCCCTGGCCTCGGCGCAGGACCTGTTGCGTACTCATGACCTGGCAGGCGACGCCAAGCCTTGGCCCATCCGTACCGGCGAACCGGCCGTGAGGGAATGCGCCCATTTTACCTGTTCGGGGCCAAACAGCACGATGGCGGTCGAGCCCAGCTTGAAACGGCCCAGTTCGGCGCCCTTTTCCAGATGAATGGGTGCCCGGGCGGCCTCGTCGTAGCGGAACGTCTTCAGCTCGCGCTTGGGCGGCGTGACCAGCCCGGCCCATACCGTCTCTACCGAGGCAACGATCATCGCGCCCACCAGCACCACGGCCATGGGGCCGCGTTCGGTGTCGAACAGGCAGACGACGCGTTCGTTGCGGGCAAACAGCTCAGGAACGTTTTCGGCTGTGGTCTGGTTGACCGAGAAGATCCGCCCTGGCACATAGACCATTTCGCGCAGGGTCCCGGCCAGCGGCATGTGCACGCGGTGGTAATCCTTGGGCGACAGATAAACGGTGGCGAATTCCCCGCCCATGAACGGCGCTGCATTGGCCTGATCGCCGCCCAGCAGTTCGAGCACGCTGAAGCTGTGGCCCTTGGCCTGGAAGATGCGCCCGTGTTCGATGGGGCCCAGCTGACTGATGGCGCCGTCGGCGGGGCAGAGGATGGCCTCGGGTGTCGGGTCCAGCGGGCGCGCGTCGGGCTTCAGCGCGCGGGTGAAGAAGGCGTTGAAGTTTTCATAGGCGGTCACGTCCTCGACCAGCGCTTCGGACATGTTGACCTGATAGCGCTTGGCGAACCACTGGGTGAAGGCATTCTTGAACCAGGGGGCACGGCATTCGGCGACGCAACCCGCCAGGCGCGACAGCAGATGATGGGGCAGCAAGTACTGGCTGATGATGAACAAGCGAGATTTCATGGATATTCCTTAAACTTCAACCGGGGTGTCGGGGTGGTTGCCCCATTCGCCCCATGATCCGGCATAGCCTTTGACGCGCGGGTAACCCAGGTGCTTGGCGACCAGGTAGGTAAAGCCCGAGCGGTGGTGGGTCTGGCAGTGGGTGATGATTTCTTTGTCGGCGGTGATGCCCAGGCTGGTGAGCACGGTAGCGATATCCTGGCGAATGCGCAGCGAACGCTCCTTGTCCATGCCGGCGGTCCATTCATAATTGATGGCGCCGGGGATGTGCCCGGCCTTGGCCGCAAGGACCTTGGCGCCGGAGTACTCCAGCGGGCCGCGGGCATCCCAGATTGCCAGGTCGTCCGTGCCCAGGCGGCTTTGCAGGTATTCACGAGTCGCCGTGGGGGTATCGTCGAAGGTCAGTGCAACGGGGCCGCCGACGGCGGTCGGGGTCATGCTGGACAATGGCAACTGCTCTGCTTCCCAGGCCAGCATGCCACCGTTGAGATAGTGATAGTGCTTGTGGCCGATGACATCGAGCAGCCAGATGAATCGGCCGGCCCAGCCACCGCCCTCGTCGTCGTAGACCACGTAGGTGGCGTCGGCATTGTGGCCGAGCTCGCCGAACAGCGCTTCGAGCGACGCCTGAGTGGGCAGCAGGCCGGGCGCCGGCGCTTGCCCCAGCTGAGTGCGCTTGGGGTCGACGAAATGGGCGCCCGCGATGTGACCGGCCTGGTAGCGTGCGGCGCTGGACAGGTCGACCAGGATCAGGCCTGGCGCGTCCAGGCGCGCCTGCAGCTCGGAGGGCTCGATGACCAGAGGCAAGCCGGAAAAATCAGACATGCGAAATCACCACGTCGAAGGAAAGCCGCAATTGTAACGCAAGCATCATCGGCTGCGGTTGCTAAAGGTGGTCAGGGCGCGCTCGATACATTGCGCGGTTTTGCCGAAGGCTTGCACGGTGATCTCGGAAAACGGCCCGCCGCCCTGATCGGCCAGCAGGATCATGACCACGCGGCCATTGCTCACCAGCGACCGAGCCAGCAGGTTGTCGCCGCGGAACAAGGTGCGCAGGCTGGCGGGCAGCTTGGACCAGTACTGGTCGTGGTTCTCCAGGGTGATACGGATCTGCCCGGCCTGGCGCGTCAGGTGTTGCAGCAGCGTGCTGTGGTCGATGTTGAGGGTCAGTTGCGCCGACGGCTCCGGCAGACCGGCGATCTGGTGCACGCGCAACTGGGTCATGCCCTTGTCGGTCATCAGCATCATGATGCGGCTCATGCCGCTCGCCACCAGGGCATCTCGCGCCCAGTTGGTCAGTTCCATGGCGTTGTTGAAGCGGCTCGGTTCCGCCAGCAGCTCGGTACAGAATTTGCTCCAGCGCTTGAGGTCATGGGCACTGGGCGCCGCTGCGGCGACCATGCCTTTATGCTCCCGGCGTTGATCCCACGGCCAGAGCAGCGCGGTGGCCGGGTGCCAGATCCCGGGGCCGGCATGATTTTGCGCACTGAGCACCGCTTGCTGGTGCACCTGTTGCTGCAGATCGCCCAGGGGCATTTGCAGGTACAGGCAGGTCAGGTACTGCCAGCGCGTGTTGTGGGGGCTGTCCCAGGCTTGCTGCGCCGACAGCGCCAGGCCGTTGGCCAGCAACACCGTATTGGCCGGCTGATTGAGCCAGCGCCGCAGTTCCGGATCGCTGTCCAGCTCCTGCTGTTGCTGCAGCCCCAGCTCGCGATGCCGCGCGATGTGCATGACCCGCACCAGTTGCCGCCGTTCGTTCTGCAACAGGCGATAGCCCTGAATGATCCACAGCGGCAGGCGCCACAGTTCGGCCATGGCCTGGCAAAGCTCCAGCAGGCGGATGCCGAACAGCTCGAGCTCGACCTTGGCGACCGGTTCGCGCTTGTGGATAACCCGCAATTCCCACTCCTCCAGCAGCTTGGGGTGGCTGATTGCCAATGGCCACAGCGGCGAGAGAAACAGCAGGCTGCCCCAGTGGATCTCTTGCCACAGGCGCGCCAGCCGCGCGGCGAACAGGCCATTGGCCTGCTGGCTGGCGTGCAGACTGATCATTTGCAACTGGCGCAGCGCCACCGGAAGGTCGTCCGCTTCAACGGCCGGCAATGACCGCAGCAGCTCGCCGGTGCGCTTGAGGCCCAGGCGATTGATGGCGATTTCCAGGCTCTCGGCGGGCTCCACCAGCTCGTTGCTGACTGCCATGTTGGCCTCGCGGATCACGCTCAGGACCAGCGCCGGGCTATCCTGCATGCGCTCGGAGATCTCGCGCAGGGAGCGGTTGCTGTCGTTGATCGCACTGCTGACCCGCTCGTGGGCGAGGCGCGCTACGGGCAGGCGAATGCTGTTGAGCAGCTTGATCCAGGCTTGTAGCGTACGGGGTGTCTGCGGTGGCATGGGCACTTCACTGGCAAGCGGGAGGGGGCAAACTGGTTTTTCATGTCGACTAACTATAGTCTGACGCACCTCTGCCGATAAGTAGGGCATCTGAACTAAATTGCTTATGCCCAGCCCCGTCCACGACTTCGTAAGTGTTTGCTAACCTATGGCTAAAATTATCGGCATCATCGTCGTAATCGCTAGTGTGCTAGGCGGTTACGTGCTGTCCCACGGTCAGATCGCAGCGTTGATCCAGCCCTTCGAGGTCCTGATCATCGGCGGCGCGGCGCTGGGCGCATTCCTGCAGTCCAACCCGGGCTACATGACCATGCACGTCTTCAAGAAAGCCCTGAAGATGTTCGGCTCACGGTTCACCCATGCCTTTTACCTTGAAATCCTCAGCCTGATCTACGAGATTCTGAACAAGAGTCGTCGTGAAGGCATGATGGCCATCGAAGCGGACATCGAAGACGCTTCGGCCAGCCCGATTTTCGCCAAGTACCCGACCATCCTCAAAGATGAGCGCATGACGGCGTTCATCTGCGATTACCTGCGCATCATGTCGTCCGGCAACATGGCACCCCACGAGCTCGAGGGCCTGTTCGACATGGAAATCCTCAGCATGAAGGAAGAGCTCGAACACCCTTCCCATGCCGTGACAGGCATTTCCGATGGCTTGCCGGGCTTCGGTATCGTCGCGGCGGTACTGGGTATCGTGGTGACCATGGCCTCGCTGGGTGACGGTGACAAAGCTGCGATCGGTGGCCACGTGGGGGCGGCACTGGTCGGTACTTTCCTCGGTATTCTGGCGGCTTATGGTTTCTTCGGCCCGCTGGCCCAGTGCCTGGCCCATGATGCCAAGGAAGAGGTCAACGTTTACGAATCGATCAAGGCTTCTCTGGTGGCTTCGGCCTCCGGGATGCCGCCGTCGCTGGCCGTGGAATTCGGTCGTAAAGTCCTGTATCCAGCCCACCGCCCCAGCTTTGCCGAGCTGGAGCAAGCGGTCCGCGGTCGCTGATCCATGGAAAATAACCAGCCCATAATCATCAAGCGCGTCAAGCGCTTCGGTGGCGGACACCACGGGGGCGCCTGGAAAATCGCCTTCGCCGACTTCGCCACGGCAATGATGGCGTTCTTCCTGGTGCTGTGGCTGTTGTCCAACGCCACGCCGGAACAGAAGATCGCCATTGCCGGATATTTCAAGGACCCGATCGGCTTTACCGAGAGCGGCTCGCCCTATGTGATCGACCTCGGCGGTTCGCCGCAGCTGGCTCCGGACGCGACGCTCAATCCGGAGCAGGAAGTGTCGCCGGCCAAGCCCGAAACCCAGAAAAACGACACCCAGGACAACATCAGCAAGAACGACGAAGCGGTCGAGAAGCAGCGCCTCGAACTGTTGCTGCAGGAGTTGCAGACCAAGGTCGACGAGAACCCGCAACTGGCCAAGTTCAAGGACCAGATCCTGTTCGAGATCACCCAGGAAGGGTTGCGCATCCAGATCACCGACGCCGACAATCGGCCGATGTTCGACCTTGGCAGTGCGCGCCTCAAGCCATATTTCGAAGACATCCTGCTGGCCATGGCCGACACCATCAAGGCGGTGCCGAACAAGATCAGCATCAGCGGCCATACCGATGCCACCGCTTACAACAACGTCAACGGCATGGGTAACTGGGAGTTGTCGGCCAACCGTGCCAACGCCGCACGGCGCGCACTGGTAGCGGGTAGCTATCCTGACAATCAGGTGGCCCGAGTGGTAGGTTTTGCTTCGTCGTCGCTGTTCGATCGCAAGAACCCGCTGAGCCCGATCAACCGTCGTATCGACATCGTGGTGCTGACCAAGAAGGCCGAGAAGGCCATCGAAGGCGAGCAGTCGCCGGATGACGGCAAGGATGCGGCGCCTGCAACGCCGGCAGCTCCGGGCCAGCCAGGCGCCTCGATCGAGCCGGGCCCGCCCGTGCAGCCGAACCAGGTACGGCAGAAGGTCAATATCTTCGATAACGGGCCGCTGAAGGGCACTTCGCCTTAACCAGGGTGATCTTGCCAGCGCCTTCGCAGGCAGAGCCCGCTTCCACAATCTGGGAGCGGGCTCTGGCCGCGAAGGGTCGGTCCGGCCAGCACCGATCCCGATCAGTAAGAATCCTGCGGCAAACTGGCGATGATCGAGCGATAACTGTTCATTCGCTGTTGCTGCACACGACCATCGTCCAAGGCCATGAGCAGCGCACAGCCGGGTTCGCGATCGTGCTTGCAGTCGCGGAAACGGCAGGTACCGAGCAGGTCGGCGAATTCGATGAACCCTGCCTCGACATCGGCACGGCTGACATGGCCCAGGCCGAATTCGCGAATACCCGGTGAGTCGATCAGCTCGCCGCCGCCGGGGAAGTGAAACAACCGCGCCGTGGTCGTGGTATGGGTGCCCTGACCGGACAGTTCCGACAGCGGCCCGACGCGGGTCTGCACTTCCGGTAGCAGGCTGTTGACCAGCGACGACTTGCCCACCCCCGATTGCCCGACGAACACGCTGATGTGCCCATCCAGGCGGGCTTGCAGTTGCTGCATACCGTCGCCGTGGTGCGCCGACACTTCCAGCAACGGATAACCCAACTGTCGATACACCGCCAATAGTGCGTTGAGCGCTGGCGCGTTCTGCTCGTCGATCAGGTCGGCCTTGTTCAGCAGCAGCAGCGGGTGAATGCCAGCGTGCTCGGCGGCCACCAGATAGCGGTCGATGAGATTGGCGTGGGGCTCGGGCATCGGCGCGAAGACGATCACGATCAGGTCGACGTTGGCCGCTACCGGTTTCAACTGGCCGCGGCTGTCGGGCCGGCACAGCTCGGTGTTGCGCGGCAGTTGCGCGACGATCACGCCGATGCCTTGGTTGCCTGCGCGCCAGACCACCTGGTCGCCGGTCACCAGCGCAGGCAGGTTGGCCCGCAAGTGGCAGCGGAATACCTGGCCGGCCAGTTCGCCTTCACGCGCCTCCACCTCGACCTGAACGCCGAAGTGCGCGATCACCAGGCCGATTTGCTCAGGTCCCAGCTCGCCGCCTTCCAGCGTCTCCAGTGTGTGTAGTTCGCGTTTGGCCGCACGCGCGGCGCGCTCACCCTGGACTTTTTCGATGCGCCAGTTCTGGCGGCGGTTTAACTGGCGTTTGGCCATGGGACTTCCACGTGAAGAGCAATTTGAGGTTGAAAACGAATCGACGCAGCGCGTGACTGCATGCATGCAGTGACAAAACCGCAGTAATGATCGAAACGGCGGCGAGTTTAGCACGCCCGGCTAGGCTAAACTGCGCAGCTACGCCGAGGAGCCTTACCCATGCAAAACCCGCAGAACCTCATCTGGATCGACCTGGAAATGACCGGCCTCGATCCCGACCACGACGTCATCATCGAAATGGCCACCATCGTCACCGACAGCGACCTGAACACCTTGGCCGAAGGCCCAGTGATCGCCATTCATCAGAGCGACGAGATCCTCGCCGGCATGGACGAGTGGAACACCCGCCAGCACGGCGGTTCGGGCCTGACCCAGCGTGTCCGCGAGAGCACCATCAGCATGGCCGAGGCCGAGGCGCAGACCATCGCCTTCCTGGAGCAGTGGGTGCCCAAGGGCAAGTCGCCGATCTGCGGCAACACCATCTGCCAGGACCGCCGCTTCCTGTATCGCCACATGCGCGGGCTGGAAAACTACTTCCACTACCGCAACCTTGACGTCTCGACCCTCAAGGAGCTGGCCGCGCGCTGGGCGCCGGAGGTCAAGGACAGCTTCCAGAAGGGTAGCACCCACCTGGCGCTGGACGACATCCGCGAGTCGATCGCCGAGTTGCAGCACTACCGCAAGCATTTCATCAAGTTTTGATCCTTGGGGCTCTTTGGATAAGCGGTAAGCCGTTAGCCGTTAGCCGTTAGCCGTTAGCCGTTAGCTTAAAAAGATCGGCCCTTTGCGAGTATCGCAAGGGCCGATTTTCGCATCGATCAAGATGCCTGCGCCCGCTGCGCATGTTGCGCCAACGCCCACTCCACATGCTCGCGCACCAGCGCCGAAGGATGCTCGCGGCGCGCTTGCAGGGCTTCCAGCACGGGTATGGTCGACGGCGCGTTGCCCAATCCCACTGCAAGATTGCGCAGCCAGCGTTCATAGCCAGCGCGGCGCAGGGGCGAACCCTCGGTGCTGCTCAAAAAGTGCGCTTCGTCCCACAAAAACAACTGGGCCAGGTCGGCATTGTCGAGATTGTGCCGAGGGCTGAAGTCCGTTTCTCCGGTGGGCCGGGCAAAGCGATTCCACGGGCAGACCATCTGGCAGTCATCACAGCCGAATACGCGATTGCCGATCAGCGCGCGCAATTCCACGGGTATCGCGCTTTTCAGTTCGATGGTCAGGTACGAGATACAGCGCCGCGCGTCCAGCACGTAAGGGCCGACGAACGCCGCAGTCGGGCAGACATCCAGACAGGCGGTACAACGCCCGCAATGTTCGGTGGTGTGCGGCGGGTCGATCGGCAGAGGCATGTCGACGAACAGCTCGGCGAGGAAGAAGTAGCTGCCAGCCTTGCGATTGAGTACCAGGGTGTTCTTGCCGATCCAGCCCAGCCCCGCCTGTTCGGCAATGGCTTTTTCGAGCACCGGGGCGCTGTCGACGAAGGCGCGATAGCCAAACGGCCCGATCGCCGCCTGGATGCGTTCGGCCAGTTGCTGCACGCGTTTGCGGATCAGCTTATGGTAGTCACGGCCCAAGGCGTAGCGCGACACGTAGGCTTTGTCGGGCTGTGCCAACTGCTGGGCCATGCGCGTGTCGCCGGGCAGGTAGTCCATGCGCAGCGACACCACCCGCAACGTGCCCGGCACCAACTCCTCGGGGTGCGAGCGCTTGGTGCCGTGGGCGCCCATGTAGTCCATTTCGCCATGGTAGCCGGCGTCGAGCCAGCGCTGCAGGTGGTGTTCATGCTCGCCAAGGTCCAGCCCGGCGATGCCGACCTGCTGGAAGCCCAGTTCGCGGCCCCACTCCTTGATGGAGTCGGCCAGGGCATAAAGATCGGCGGCATTGCTAGACATGCGAGGGAGGCAACCAGGGCTGAGGTGCGTATAATTCTGCCAGACATTGCTCCCGAAGGTTAAAGCATGCTGCCGCCCGACGACTCACTCCCCGACGTATCGCACCCTCCCGTGCTGCTCACCGCCCTCACCACACCTGTGCTGACGCCGCGCGAGCCCGACAGTCATAAGGGCCAGTTCGGCCGCGTGCTGGTCATCGGTGGTGATCACGGCACCGGCGGCGCCAGCCTGTTGAGCGCCGAATGCGCGCTGCGCAGCGGTGCTGGCATGGTATCGCTGGCCACTCGTCCTGAGCACGTCGCGGCGGCGCTGGTGCGCTTGCCGGAAGTCATGACCGCAGGTGTCAGTTCGGCCAACCAGTTGCTGAACATGGTCGAGCAGGCCACCGTGCTGGCCGTCGGGCCTGGGCTGGGGCAGGGCAGTTGGGGGCACAGCCTGCTGTCGATGGCGGCCTGCTCCGACAAACCGCAGGTGTGGGATGCCGACGCGCTCAATCGCTTGGCGAGCGGCGCCGTGACCTTGCCCGCCGGTGCGGTAATCACGCCGCATCCTGGCGAGGCGGCGCGTTTGCTGGATGTATCGATCAAGCAGATTCAGGCGGATCGCCCGGCGGCGGCGCATGCCTTGGCGAAAAAATACGCGGCGGTGGCGGTGCTCAAGGGCAGCGGCAGCTTGATCGCCTCGCCGGACGGACGGCTGGCGCAATGCGATCACGGTCATGGGGCGATGGCTACCGCTGGCTTGGGCGATGTCCTCACCGGCCTGATCGCGGCGTTGCTGGCACAGGGCATGGCGCCGTTCGAGGCGGCCTGCCTGGGCGTCTGGCTGCATGCCCGCGCCGGCGAGCAGCAAGGCCCGCACGGCCGCGGCCTGGCGGCCAGCGATCTGATCCCAGCCATTCGTCAGTTGCTCGAGGAGCATGCGCCGTGCCAGAAGTAACGCTGTATCTGCAGGGCGAAGAAGCGATGGAGGCCTTTGGTAAACGCCTGGCAGCGTTGACTCTAGGGGTTGGGACTATTTTTCTCGAAGGCGATCTGGGCGCTGGCAAGACTACGCTGTCGCGCGGTCTGATTCGCGGTCTGGGGCATGTGGGCGCGGTCAAGAGTCCGACCTTCACTTTGGTGGAACCCTATGAAATCGGCGCTGTGCGAGCGTTCCACTTCGACCTCTATCGGCTGGTCGACCCAGAGGAACTCGAGTTTTTGGGGATCCGCGATTATTTCGATGGCGATGCCCTGTGCCTCATCGAGTGGCCCCAGAAGGGTGCAGGCTTTTTGCCAAAGCCTGACCTGACCATTACCATAAGCCCGGCAGCGGCAGGACGCTCGCTGCATATAGCGCCGCAGACTGACCGCGGCACTGCGTGGTGTGCCGTTCTGGCACAGGAAATTACTTGATCATGATGGGGAAAGGTATGCGCATGCGCGCTTGGGTCGCGGCCGTTGGAGTATTAATGACGGTGGTGGCGGTCAATGCATTGGCCGCTTCGCAGGTCAAGAGCGTGCGGTTGTGGCGGGCCCCGGATAACACCCGGCTGGTATTCGACTTGTCAGGGCCTGTGGAGCACAGCGTCTTCACCCTGGCGGCGCCCGATCGCCTGGTCATCGACATCAATGGTGCAACGTTGGGCGGCCCGCTGAACGTACCGATGGCCAACACCCCCATCACTTCGATGCGCTCGGCGCAACGGACGCCAACCGATCTGAGGGTGGTCATCGACCTGAAAAAGGCGGTGACGCCCAAGAGCTTCGTCCTGCCCCCCAACCAGCAATACGGCAACCGCCTGGTAGTGGATCTCTATGATTCGCCTCAGGACGCCGAGCCTGCGCCGCCATCGCCACCGGTAGCCACGACGCCGGCGGTGCCGGTCTCGCCCGCCCAGCCGAGCATCAAGCTGGAGCCGGTACCCAACGGTAAACGCGATATCGTCGTGGTCATCGATGCCGGCCACGGCGGTGAAGACCCAGGCGCTTCCGGCTCGCGCGGCCAGCATGAGAAAGACATCGTGCTGGGCATCGCTCGCGAATTGCAGCGCCAGATCAATCAGGACAAGGGCTTTCGCGCCGAATTGACCCGCACCGGCGATTATTTCATTCCGTTGCGCGGCCGTACCGAGATCGCCCGCAAGAAGGGCGCCGACCTGTTCATCTCTATCCACGCCGATGCGGCGCCTTCCTCGCAGGCCTTCGGTGCCTCGGTGTTTGCCTTGTCCGATCGCGGCGCGACTTCCGAAACCGCGCGCTGGCTGGCGGACAGCGAAAACCGTTCCGACCTGATCGGCGGTGCCGGCAATGTCAGCCTCGACGACAAGGACCGCATGCTTGCGGGCGTGTTGCTCGATCTGTCGATGACCGCGTCGCTGAGCTCCAGCCTCAACGTGGGGCAAAAAGTGCTCAGCAGCGTCGGGCGCGTCACACCGTTGCACAAGGCGCGGGTCGAGCAGGCCGGGTTCATGGTGCTCAAATCTCCGGATATCCCGTCGATTCTGGTCGAGACCGGCTTTATTTCCAACGCCAACGAGGCCAGCAAGTTGCAATCGGCGCAGCATCAGCAGGCCTTGGCCCGTTCGATCCGTGCCGGCGTGCAGCAGTTCTTCCAGCAGAATCCGCCGCCGGGCACCTACATCGCCTGGCTGCGAGACAGCGGCAAGCTGGCGGCGCGCTCGGCCAGCGAGCACGTGGTGCGTGCCGGGGAAACCCTGCCGATGATCGCCGCGCGCTACGAGGTCCCGGTGGCCAGCCTGCGCGGCACCAATAATTTGAAGAGCGACGAGCTGAAAATCGGCCAGACCTTGACCATTCCCAGCGCAGCCTTGGCGTCCCAATGAATACTACCGCCCGTATCGAGCTGCTCAGCCCGCGCCTTGCCAACCAGATCGCTGCTGGCGAGGTGGTCGAGCGCCCGGCCTCGGTGATCAAGGAACTGCTGGAAAACAGCCTCGACTCAGGCGCCCGGCGTATCGATATCGACGTCGAGCAAGGTGGCGTCAAGTTGCTGCGGGTACGTGACGATGGCGGCGGTATCTCCAGCGATGACCTACCGCTGGCCCTGGCCCGTCACGCTACCAGCAAGATCCGCGACCTGGATGACCTGGAGCGGGTGATGAGCCTGGGCTTTCGCGGCGAGGCGCTGGCATCGATCAGTTCGGTGGCGCGCCTGACCCTGACCTCGCGCACTCAGGATGCCGAGCAGGCCTGGCAGGTGGAGACCGAAGGTCGCGACATGGCTCCGCGAGTCCAGCCCGCCGCGCACCCGGTGGGCACTTCGGTGGAAGTGCGCGACCTGTTCTTCAACACGCCCGCGCGGCGCAAGTTTCTCAAGACCGAAAAAACCGAGTTCGATCACCTGCAGGAAGTGATCAAGCGTCTGGCGCTGGCCCGCTTCGATGTCGGCTTCCATCTGCGCCACAACGGCAAGACCGTGCTCAGCCTGCATGACGCCCACGACGACACCGCCCGTGCTCGTCGTGTCGCTGCGGTGTGCGGCCCGGCGTTCCTGGAGCAGGCGCTGCCGATTGAAGTCGAACGCAACGGCTTGCACCTGTGGGGCTGGGTCGGGCTGCCGACCTTTTCCCGTAGCCAGGCTGATTTGCAGTACTTTTTCGTCAACGGCCGGGCGGTGCGCGACAAGCTGGTGGCGCATGCGGTGCGCCAGGCCTATCGCGACGTGCTGTTCAACGGTCGTCACCCAACGTTCGTGCTGTTTCTGGAGGTCGATCCGACGGCAGTCGACGTCAATGTGCACCCGACCAAGCACGAAGTGCGTTTTCGTGATGGCCGCAGTGTGCACGACTTCCTGTACGGCACCTTGCACCGCTCCTTGGCCGATGTGCGACCGGAAGATCACTTGCCAGCAGCGTCTGCCACGCCTGAGGCGGCGCGGGCGACCGGGCTCGATGCCGGTGAATTCGGTCCGCAAGGCGAGATGCGTCTGGCGGCCAATCTGCTCGAGCCTACGGCCTCGGCGCCGACCTACGGCGCGGGCCTGCAGGGTAATTACGGTGGCAGCGGTTCCGGATCCGGGTCCGGTGGCTACGGCAATCAGTACGTGCCACGGCCCTCGGCTGCTTTGCCGGTCGCGGAAGCCCAGGCGGCATATCGCGAGTTCTTCAAACCGCTACCAGGTGCTGAAGGCGCCGCCGCACTGCCGACCAGCGATGGTGACATTCCGCCATTGGGCTACGCCCTGGCGCAACTGAAGGGCATCTATATCCTTGCCGAAAACGCGCAGGGCCTGGTGCTGGTGGACATGCACGCGGCCCACGAGCGCATCATGTACGAGCGCCTGAAAATTGCCATGGCCAGCGAAGGCCTGAGTGGCCAGCCCCTGCTGGTGCCCGAATCCATTGCAGTCAGCCAGCGCGAGGCCGATTGTGCCGAAGAGCACGCCAGCTGGTTCCAGCGCCTGGGCTTCGAGCTGCAGCGTCTGGGCCCGGAAACATTGGCCATCCGGCAGATTCCGGCGCTGCTCAAGCAGGCCGAGGCCAATCGCCTGGTGCATGACGTGCTCGCCGACCTGATGGAGTACGGCACCAGCGATCGTATCCAGGCGCATCTGAACGAGTTGCTCGGCACCATGGCCTGCCACGGCGCGATCCGCGCCAACCGGCGCCTGGCCATCCCGGAAATGAACGGCCTGCTGCGCGACATGGAAATCACCGAGCGCAGCGGCCAGTGCAACCACGGTCGACCGACCTGGACGCAGATGGGCCTGGACGACCTCGACAAGCTGTTCCTGCGGGGGCGCTGAGATGATTGCCTTGCCACCCGCCATTTTCCTGATGGGGCCGACCGCTGCCGGCAAGACCGACCTGGCCATCGAGCTGACCAAGGTGCTGCCCTGCGAGCTGATCAGCGTCGACTCGGCGCTGGTCTATCGCGGCATGGACATCGGTACCGCCAAGCCGTCCCGCGACGTGCTCGCCCAGTACCCCCATCGGCTGATCGACATCCTCGACCCGGTGCAGAGCTACAGCGCGGCGGATTTTCGTCGCGATGCCTTGCAGGCCATGGCCGAGATCACCGCGCGGGGCAATATCCCGTTACTGGTGGGCGGCACCATGTTGTATTTCAAGGCGTTGCTCGAAGGGCTCGCCGATATGCCGGCCGCCGACGCCCAGGTGCGCGAAACCCTTGAAGCAGACGCCGCACGTGACGGCTGGCAAGCGCTGCACGCGCGTCTGGCGGCCGTCGATCCGGTGTCGGCGGCACGCATTCACCCCAACGATCCCCAGCGCTTGATCCGCGCGTTGGAGGTGTTTCTGGTCAGCGGCGCGAGCATGACCGAGCATCGGCAGCGACAAATCGCGCAAAGTACTGACGCAGGCGCTTCTGGTAGCGGTCAATTGCCCTATACTGTGGCCAATCTGGCGATCGCTCCGACGGATCGGCGGGTGTTGCATGACCGAATTGCAGTTCGATTCGGGCAGATGCTTGAACAGGGATTCGTTGACGAGGTCAAAGCGCTGCACGACCGGGGCGACTTGCATGCAGGTCTGCCGTCGATTCGGGCAGTGGGTTATCGGCAAGTCTGGGATCATCTCGATGGCAAGCTGACAGCGGTAGAAATGCAGGAGCGGGGCATCATTGCCACTCGCCAATTGGCGAAGCGACAATTTACCTGGTTGCGCAGTTGGGCTGACTTAAACTGGCTGGACAGCCTGGCCTGCGACAATCTGCCGCGCACCTTGAAATACCTGGATTCGGTCTCCATATTGAGCTGAGTCCCTGCAATTGCCGTCTATCCTTGGGGGTGCGACGGCTAAAGCCATCATTTTTCGAATTATTCTATCGATCCTTAAAGGAGTGCGGCACATGTCAAAAGGGCATTCGCTACAAGACCCTTACTTGAACACCTTGCGTAAAGAAAAAGTGGGGGTTTCAATTTATCTCGTCAACGGTATCAAGCTGCAAGGCACGATCGAGTCGTTCGACCAGTTCGTCATCCTGCTGAAAAATACCGTGAGCCAGATGGTTTACAAGCACGCTATCTCCACCGTTGTTCCGGTCCGTCCGATTCGCCTGCCTAGCGCCAGCGAAGATGGCGCCGAACATGGCAGCGAACCAGGTAACGCCTGATAGGAGTCTGCATTGTTCTTTGAGCGCCACGGCGGTGGTGAACGGGCGATCCTCGTTCACTTGGATGGTCAGGACCCTGAGGCGCGTGAAGATCCGCAGGAGTTTCAGGAGCTGGCTGTCTCGGCAGGTGCCGACACCGTCGCGTTCGTGAGCGTGTCGCGACATCAGCCCACTGCCAAGTATCTGATAGGCAGTGGCAAGGTCGAAGAGTTGCGTGACCAGGTCAAGGCAGAACATGCCGACCTGGTGATCTTCAACCACACCCTCACACCCAGTCAGGAACGTAACCTCGAAAAAGCTTTCGAGTGTCGCGTGCTTGACCGTACCGGTCTGATTCTCGATATCTTCGCGCAACGCGCCCGTACCCATGAAGGCAAGCTGCAGGTCGAACTGGCCCAGCTCGAGCACATGAGCACGCGTCTGGTGCGTGGCTGGACTCACCTTGAGCGCCAGGGCGGCGGTATCGGTATGCGCGGCCCGGGTGAAACCCAGCTCGAAACCGACCGTCGTCTGTTGCGGGTGCGCCTGCGCCAGATCAAGGCGCGTCTCGAAAAGGTCCGCAGTCAACGCGAGCAGGCCCGTCGTGGCCGCAAGCGTGCGGACATTCCTTCGGTGTCGCTGGTGGGTTACACCAACGCCGGCAAATCCACGCTCTTCAATTCCGTGACCTCCTCGGATGTCTACGCGGCCGACCAATTGTTCGCTACCCTCGATCCGACCCTGCGTCGGCTCGAGCTACCCGATGCCGGGCCGATCGTGCTGGCCGATACCGTGGGCTTCATTCGCCATTTGCCGCACAAGCTGGTGGAGGCTTTCCGAGCTACGCTCGAAGAGTCCAACAACAGCGACCTGTTGCTGCATGTGATCGATGCCCACGAGCCGGAGCGCGATCAGCAGATCGAACAGGTGATGGCGGTGCTGACCGAAATTGGTGCACAAGGCTTGCCGATCCTCGAGGTGTATAACAAACTCGATCTGCTCGAAGGTGTAGAGCCGCAGATTCAGCGCGATGCAGATGGCAAGCCGCAGCGAGTCTGGGTGTCGGCTCGTGACGGCCGCGGCCTGGACCTGCTGCGCCAGGCCATGGCGGAACTGATCGAAAACGATCTGTTCGTCGGTACCTTGCACCTGGGGCAGCAATTCGCGCGTTTGCGGGCGCAGTTCTTCGCCGTCAATGCGGTCCAGAGTGAAACACACGACGACGAGGGCGCAAGCCTGCTGGCCGTGCGTCTGCCGCGTGTCGAGTTCAATCGGTTGATCAGTCGTGAAGGGCTGGAGCTCGAAGAATTCATCCAGCAACACACTTTGCAATAAATGCTTCGGTATCTGGTTATGCCGAGGTGACAGGCATTCTGTAGCATTGGTTGGCGCGCCGCGGGCGCGTCTTTGCTTTATCAGATGGAGAGCGCTATGGCTTGGAATGAGCCGGGTGGTGGCAATTCGAATAATCAGGATCCCTGGGGTGGCAAACGCCGCGGAGGCGACCGCAAGGGGCCACCGGATCTGGATGAAGCCTTCCGCAAGCTACAGGAAAGCCTGAACGGTTTGTTCGGTGGTGGGAAAAAACGCAGCGGTGATGGCGGTGGTCCGTCGTCGTCCAAAGGCGGTGGCTTCGGCTTGCTGGGTATTGGCCTGGCAGTGCTGGTGGCTATCTGGCTGTACAGCGCGGTCTACGTGGTCGACGAGCAGGAGCAGGCCGTCGTGCTGCGCTTCGGCAAGTACTACGAAACCGTGGGTGCGGGCCTGAATATCTACTTTCCACCGTTCGATAAAAAGTACATGGAAAACGTCACGCGCGAGCGTTCGTACTCCAAGCAGGGCCAGATGCTGACCGAAGACGAGAACATCGTCGAGGTGCCGCTGACCGTGCAGTACAAGATCAGCAATCTGAAGGACTTCGTCCTCAACGTCGACCAGCCTGAAGTCAGCCTGCAGCACGCGACGGACAGCGCCTTGCGTCATGTGGTCGGCTCGACCGCGATGGACAAGGTCCTGACCGAAGGCCGTGAGCAGATGGCGGGTGAGATCAAGGAGCGTCTGCAACGCTTCCTCGACACTTATCAGACCGGCATCAGCGTGACTCAGGTCAACGTGCAGAGCGCGGCAGCCCCGCGTGAAGTGCAGGAAGCCTTCGATGACGTGATCCGTGCCCGTGAAGACGAGCAGCGCTCGCGCAACCAGGCTGAAACCTATGCCAACGGCGTCGTGCCGGAAGCCCGTGGTCAGTCGCAGCGCATCATCGAAGATGCCAATGGCTATCGCGACGAAGTCGTCTCGCGCGCCAAGGGTGAGGCCGATCGTTTCACCAAGCTGTTGACCGAATACCGCAAGGCCCCGGATGTGACGCGCGAGCGCCTTTATCTGGAAACCATGCAGGACGTCTACAGCAACACCAGCAAAGTGCTGGTCAGTGGCGACAAGGGCAACAACCTGCTCTATCTGCCGCTCGACAAGATGGTCCAGGGCAGCCGCAACAATGGCGGTGCGTCCTCGACAACGCCGGCGCCGGTGGTGGATTCGGCGGGTGCACGTGCGGCGTCCGACTTGCAACAGCAGCAGCGTGAATTGCGTTCCAGGGAGAGTCGCTGATGAGCAATAAATCCGTGATTGTCCTGATCGTCGGCGTTGTCCTGGCGGTCGTTGCGTGGAATAGCTTGTATGTCGTTTCGCAGACTGAACGCGCTGTGCTTCTGCAATTCGGCCGTGTCGTTCAGGCCGATGTAGCCCCTGGCCTGCATGCGAAAATCCCGTATGTGAATCAGGTGCGCAAGTTCGACGCGCGGCTGCAGACTCTCGACGCGCCTACTCAGCGGTTCCTGACGCTGGAAAAGAAAGCCGTGATGGTCGATGCCTACGCCAAGTGGCGGATCAAGGACGCCGAGCGTTTCTATACTGCCACGTCGGGCCTCAAGGCCAACGCCGACGATCGCTTGGGGCGTCGCCTCGAGTCCGGTCTGCGTGACCAGTTCGGCAAGCGTACGCTGCATGAAGTAGTGTCCGGTGAGCGCGACGCACTGATGGCTGACATGACCGCTTCGCTGAATCGTATCGCCGACAAAGAGTTGGGGATCGAGGTGATCGATGTGCGGGTCAAGGGCATCGACCTGCCCAAGGAAGTCAACAAAAGCGTGTTCGAGCGCATGAGCACTGAACGTGAGCGTGAGGCTCGCGAGCACCGTGCCAAGGGTAACGAGCTGGCTGAGGGTATCCGCGCCGATGCCGACCGCCAGCGCCGTGTACTGCTGGCCGAGGCCTATCGCGAATCGGAAGAGGCCCGTGGTGATGGTGATGCGCAAGCAGCAGCCATCTACGCCAAGGCTTATTCCCAGGACCCTGAGTTCTACGGGTTCTATCGCAGCCTGCGTGCCTACCGCGACAGCTTCTCCAGCAAGAGTGATGTGCTGGTACTCGACCCGAGCAGCGATTTCTTCCAGTACATGAAGAAACCCAAGTAAAGGTCGCAGTCATCACTGCGAAGGGCTCCGCCGGGCGGCTTATCCGTCTGGCGGGGTGATCCTTCGGCAAAACGTGTGTATGATGCGGCAGCCGGGAAATTCCCGGCTTTTTTGCGTCTGCGATATCGATTGGCCTTTAAGCGGGCCGTGCATCGGTAAAGATTTCGAGGATAGCGGCCTCCAGGGCTTGTGCGGTCTGTAGCGACCGCCGTGCGCCTGCGCCGCTATCTGCTTCACTCAAGGCTCGGCTCAGGGCGGGCCGCCCGGATCAAAGGGGATTGGCGTAATGGCAACGGTAGACCGCTGGCTGCTGCCAGATGGCATCGAAGAAGTACTGCCGCCGGAAGCAGCGCGCATCGAAGTAGCGCGCCGCAAGGTGTTGGATCTGTTCCAGAGCTGGGGCTACGAGTTCGTCGTCACTCCGCATATCGAGTACCTGGAGTCGCTGTTGACCGGCGCGGGCCAGGACCTGGATCTGCGCACCTTCAAGGTGATCGACCCACAATCGGGTCGGCTGATGGGCTTTCGGGCCGACATCACGCCTCAGGTCGCCCGCATCGACGCTCATACCATGCGCCGCAAAGGCCCAAGCCGCCTGTGCTATGCCGGCAGCGTGCTGCATGCCAAGCCGCGGGCGCTGTCGAATTCGCGCAGCCCTATCCAGCTGGGCGCCGAGCTCTATGGTGATGCCAGCCCGAGCAGCGATGTTGAAGTGATCAGCCTGATGCTGGCTATGCTTGATCTGTGGCAGGTGCCGGGTGTGCACATGGATCTTGGTCATGTCGGTATCTACCGTGGCCTGGCCCGGGCGGCCGGCCTGACCGGCGAGGTCGAGCAGCAGTTGTTCGATGCCCTGCAACGCAAGGCTATCGACGAAGTCATAAGCCTGACGGCCGGCCTGCCCGCTGACCTGGCGCGCATGCTGCGTGCGTTGGTCGGGCTGTGTGGCGGTCAGGAAGTATTGGAGCAGGCCCGCGAAGTGCTGGCCGATGCACCGGCGCCCGTTGTGGCGGCGTTGAAGGATTTGCTGGAAATCGCCAAGCGCCTGGCCGCGCGGTTCCCGCAGTTGCCGCTGTATTTCGACCTGGGCGAGCTGCGCGGCTACCACTACCACACGGGTGTGGTGTTCGCCGCGTTCGTACCGGGTGTCGGCGTGTCGATCGCCCAAGGCGGTCGCTACGATGATATCGGTGCGGATTTCGGGCGCGCGCGTCCGGCCACTGGTTTTTCAACCGATCTCAAGAGCCTGGTGACATTGGGCAGCAACGAGATCGAGCTCCCGTCTGGCGGCATCTGGATGCCTGACAGCACGGATGCAGCGCTCTGGCAGACGGTCTGCCAGCTGCGCGGCGAAGGTCAGCGGGTGGTTCAGGCGTTGCCTGGACAACCGGCGAGCGCCGCCCTGGAGGCGGACTGTGACCGGCAATTGATTCAGCAGAACGGGCTGTGGCAGGTATTGCCGCTGGCTTCTTGAGTGTTCCTGCCGGCCGCAGCCGGCACCAAGTTTGCGCGAATGAGGACAAGTGTTATGGGTAAGAATGTCGTAGTCCTGGGCACCCAATGGGGTGATGAGGGCAAAGGCAAGATCGTTGATCTGCTGACCGAACATGCTGCCGCGGTGGTGCGCTATCAAGGCGGCCACAACGCTGGTCACACGTTGGTGATCAATGGCGAAAAAACCGTATTGCACCTGATCCCGTCGGGTGTGCTGCGTGAAGGTGTCGAGTGCCTGATCGGCAACGGCGTAGTGGTTGCGCCGGACGCTCTGCTGCGCGAAATCATCAAGCTGGAAGAAAAAGGCGTGCCTGTGCGCGAGCGCCTGCGTATCAGCCCTTCCTGCCCGCTGATCCTGTCGTACCACGTGGCGCTGGATCAGGCCCGTGAAAAGGCCCGTGGCGAGTTGAAGATCGGCACCACCGGTCGCGGCATCGGCCCGGCTTACGAAGATAAAGTCGCCCGTCGCGGCCTGCGCATCGGTGATCTGTTCCACCGTGAGCGCTTCGCCTCCAAGCTGGGCGAGTTGCTGGACTACCACAACTTCGTGCTGGTCAATTACTACAAAGAGCCCGCCATCGACTTCCAGAAGACTCTGGACGAGTGCATGGAATACGCCGAGATGCTGCGCCCGCTCATGGTCGACGTCACCGCCGAGCTGCACGAGCTGCGCCGCGCCGGCAAGGACATCATGTTCGAAGGTGCCCAGGGTTCGTTGCTGGATATCGACCACGGTACCTACCCGTACGTCACCAGCTCGAACACCACCGCTGGCGGTATCGCTACCGGTTCGGGTTTTGGCCCGATGTACCTGGACTACATCCTCGGCATCACCAAGGCCTACACCACTCGCGTGGGCTCCGGTCCGTTCCCGACCGAGCTGTTCGATGATGTCGGCGCCTACCTGGCCAAGAAGGGTCACGAATTCGGCGCTACCACGGGTCGTGCCCGTCGTTGCGGCTGGTTCGATGCCGTCATCCTGCGCCGCGCCATCGACGTCAACAGCATTTCGGGCCTGTGCCTGACCAAGCTGGACGTGCTGGACGGCCTGGAAACCATCAACATCTGCGTCGGTTACAAGAACGAAGCCGGTGCGGTGATCGACGCGCCAACCGATGCCGACAGCTACATTGGCCTGGAGCCGGTGTACGAGCAGATGCCAGGCTGGAGCGAATCCACCGTCGGCGCCAAGACCTTGGAAGAACTGCCTGCCGCCGCTCGCGCTTACATCAAGCGCATCGAAGAGCTGGTCGGCGCGCCGATCGATATCATCTCTACCGGCCCGGACCGCGTCGAGACGATCGTGCTGCGTCACCCGTTTGGCTGATCAAGCGAGCGCGGTAACAGACAAGGGGCCCTATTCGGGCCCTTTGTCGTTTCTGACACCTGTGCGGCACAGGATTTGCTGAGACTCTCCTCGTGTGAAGTGCCATCATTTTAGTGGCAGCCAGAAAATGAGGGTTCAGCGGTGTCGGCCATTCTTTCGTTGTTGCAGAGTCGTTTGTTGCGTCCGGTGTTCATCGCGCTCGGCATTGCCCTTTTGGTGCAGGTGCTGGTGGCCGTTGCTCTTACGCGGAGCACGGTGAGCGCCCTGGAGGCGGATTTAGGCAAGAGCATGCAGGTTGACAGCCAGCGCCTGAGTGCCGAGCTGGGGCAGGCCAGCGATGAGGTGCGTGGCAGCCTCGAGGCACTGTCGAGCAGCACCCGGCAGAAGCTCACGGCGGGTTTGTCGACACGCCTCCAGGATGAGCAGAAGCAACTGCGCGCCACCTTGGAGAAGGACCTGCACGACTCGGCCAACGACATGGCGCAACTGCTCGCCTCGGTGGCGCCGCGGGCCATGTGGGACAACGATGTGCCAGCGCTGTCGGAATTCGCCCGGCGCGCCCAGCGCAATCCGAACGTGCTGTTCGTGGTCTATGACGACGCCGCGGGCGAGCACCTGACCCGTTATCTCAATCGTGACAACCCGATCAACCAGGCGCTGGTGGAGAAGGGCGCCGGCGATCGCGCGCTGGACAAAGCGCTGGATGCAGCGCGCAACGACCCGGCCGTGTATTACGTCGAGTCCTCCATCAGCCCCAACGGCGTGGAGATCGGCAAGGTACGCATGGGCGTATCGACGGCGTCTATCGATGTCGAGCTCAAGGCGCTCGACAAGCGTTTTGCTGCACTGATTGCGAGTGGCGCTCAATTGGTGGGCGACAGCCTGGGTTCCGCTGCCAGCGACAGCGCGAAGACGCTGCAAGGTCGGCTCAAGATTGCGCAGGACAGCGCGACCGGCATGCAGGCCAATACTACTGCTGCGGTGCAGGAAGCGGCGGGCGCATTGCGTTGGCGCATCGGCATGGGCCTGGCACTGGTCGGCCTGGGGGTATTGCTGGTGCTGGCGGTGGTGCTCGGGCGCCGGGTGGTCAGCAAGCTGCATCTGTTGATTCGCGCGCTCGATGATCTGGCGGCGGGCGAGGGCGACCTGACCAAGCGGGTACAGCTCGACAGTCGTGACGAAATTGGCGATATGGCCGCAGCGGTCAATCGCTTCGTCGACAAGTTGCAGCCCATCGTGCGTGAGGCGGGTGATGTGGCTCAGCGCACCGGTGCGGAAATTGGTGCCCTGACGCAACGCAACGCCGGCGCCAATGCTGCCGCCGAGCTGCAGCGGGACGAGGTGGCAGCGAGCTTGCAGGCGTTATCGAAGATGGCGGACGAGGCACAGGCTGAAAGCCAGGCGATGCAATCGGCGCTGGCGCAGGTGGTGGAGATTCGCCAGGCGACCGATGAAAACACCCGCGCTTCGCAGCAGGTGGGCGGGCTGATAGAGGCCTTGGCGGGGCAGGTACAGACAGGTTCGCGAGTGATCGAGCGGTTGGCTGAGCAAAGTCAGCAGATCGAGGTGGTGCTGACGGTAATTCATGGCATCGCCGAGCAGACCAACCTGCTGGCGCTCAACGCGGCCATCGAGGCGGCCCGCGCGGGTGAAAGCGGGCGCGGCTTTGCCGTGGTGGCGGATGAAGTGCGGGCTTTGGCCAGCAAGACGCAGCGCTCTACGGGCGATATCCAGTCGCATATCGGGGCGTTGCAGGCGGGGGCCAAGGAGGCGGTGGCAGCGATCAGTCAGGCCGGGCGTCAGGCCGATGAGGGGTTGCGAGTATTGCAGGGCAGCGCGCGGTTGCAACAGAGCGTGCAGGCTTCGGTGGAGCAGGTGCATGCCGCGATCGGTCTGGCGACCCAGGCGGCGGCCCATCAGGCGCAAGGGGCGCAGGCGGTGAAAGGGCGGGTGGAGACGATTCATCTGCAGGCGGAGCGCGCTGCCGATCTTGTGCAGCAGACGACTGCCAGCAGTGTCGAGCTGGACAAGCTGGCGGGGCAGCTGAAGGCGAGTATCGGGCAGTTTCGGGCTTAGCTTGGCGGTGGGGCTGCTGGCCTCTTCGCGAGCAAGGCTTGCCCGCGAAGGCGTCGGCAGCTTCAACACAGTATTTGAGGGGTTTTCAAACCCCAGAAACGCAAAAACCCGCTTTCGCGGGTTTAAGCTGAAGATGGTGCCCAGGAGAAGACTCGAACTTCCACGACCGTAAGGTCACCAGCACCTGAAGCTGGCGTGTCTACCAATTTCACCACCTGGGCATACAACGTCGCACTGCGTCGTTGTGGGCCGCACTATACGGAGGGCGCCTGACTCTGTAAAGCCCTCGTGCAAGGAATTTTGCATCGGGCCAAGTCATTGCCCAGAAACGCAAAAACCCGCTTTCGCGGGTTTTTGTGAGTGAGATCAAAGTGCGCTACTCTGCATCTCGAAATTGGTGCCCAGGAGAAGACTCGAACTTCCACGACCGTAAGGTCACCAGCACCTGAAGCTGGCGTGTCTACCAATTTCACCACCTGGGCATCATCGACAACGCTGTACGTCGGCGATGGCGCGCACTATACGGAGCGAATTTTGCGCTGTAAACCCCTGTTGTTAAAAATATTAAAATTTTTGCGCCGGGCGGTCGTAGCGGGGTTTTTTTTACCTTCCGCCGGTTTATTCAGCACTGAACAGCAGCTGAAATTTCCCGTTTCAATACGCCTATGCCAAACTAACCCGCATATAGACAAGGTGAATTCTCTCTAATGGCCGATTGGCAGTCCCTCGATCCCGAGGCCGCTCGTGAAGCGGAAAAATATGAAAACCCTATTCCCAGCCGTGAGCTGATCCTCGCGCACCTCGCCGAGCGCGGTTCGCCCGCCAGCCGCGAAGAGCTGGCTGACGAATTCGGCCTCTCCACTGAAGACCAGATCGAAGCCCTGCGCCGCCGCTTGCGTGCCATGGAGCGCGACGCTCAGTTGATCTACACCCGCCGCGGCACTTACGCGCCGGTCGACAAGCTCGACCTGATCCTGGGGCGCATCAGCGGCCACCGCGATGGTTTCGGCTTCCTGGTGCCCGACGACGGTAGCGACGATCTGTTCATGAGCCCGGCGCAAATGCGTCTGGTGTTCGATGGTGACCGTGCCCTGGCCCGTGTTTCCGGCCTCGATCGCCGTGGTCGTCGTGAAGGCGTGATCGTCGAAGTGGTGTCCCGTGCTCACGAGACCGTGGTCGGCCGCTATTTCGAAGAGGGCGGTATCGGCTTCGTGCAGCCGGACAACCCCAAGGTCCAGCAGGAAGTGCTGATCACCCCGGGTCGCCATGGCGCGGCCAAGGTCGGGCAGTTCGTGGCGGTGAAAATCACCCACTGGCCGACCCCGCGCTTCCAGCCTCAGGGCGACATTGTCGAGATCATCGGCAATTACATGGCCCCGGGCATGGAAATCGACGTCGCTCTGCGCACCTACGATATTCCTCACGTATGGCCCGACGCCGTGCTCAAGGAAGCCGCCAAGCTCAAGCCCCAGGTGGAAGAAAAGGACAAGGAAAAGCGCATCGATCTGCGCCACTTGCCGTTCGTCACCATCGATGGTGAAGACGCCCGCGACTTCGACGATGCGGTCTACTGCGAAGCCAAGAGCAAGCTGCGCCTGTTCAATGGCGGCTGGAAACTCTACGTGGCCATCGCCGACGTGTCGAGCTACGTCAAGCTGGGTTCGGCGCTGGACGACGAAGCTCAGGTGCGCGGCAACTCGGTGTATTTCCCCGAGCGCGTGATCCCGATGCTGCCCGAGCAGCTGTCCAACGGCCTGTGCTCCCTGAACCCGAAAGTCGACCGTTTGGCCATGGTCTGCGAGATGACCATCTCCAAGACCGGCGAGATGACCGACTACTGCTTCTACGAAGCCGTGATCCACTCTCACGCGCGCCTGACTTACAACAAGGTCAGCACGTTGCTGGAGCATTCACGGACCGCCGAAGCCAAGGCCCTGCGCGCCGAGTTTGGCGATGTGCTGCCAGATCTCAAACAGCTGTATGCGCTCTACAAGGTGCTGCTGAGCGCTCGTCATGCCCGTGGCGCGATCGACTTCGAAACTCAGGAAACCCGCATCATCTTTGGTTCGCAACGCAAGATCGCCGAGATCAAGCCGACCGTTCGCAACGATGCGCACAAACTGATCGAAGAGTGCATGCTGGCCGCCAACGTGGCCACCGCCGAATTCCTCAAGAAGCACGAGATTCCGGCGCTGTACCGCGTGCATGATGCGCCGCCGCCAGAGCGTCTGGAAAAACTGCGAGCCTTCCTCGGCGAGCTGGGGCTGTCCCTGCACAAGGGCAAGGATGGTCCGTCACCCAAGGATTACCGTGCGCTGCTGGCGTCCATCGCCGATCGCCCGGACTTCAACGTGATCCAGACCGTGATGCTGCGCTCCATGAGCCAGGCGGTGTACAGCGCTGACAATCAGGGCCACTTCGGCCTGAATTACGAGGCCTATACGCACTTCACTTCGCCGATCCGCCGCTATCCGGACTTGCTGACCCACCGCGCCATCCGCAGTGTGATCCACTCCAAGCTGGACACGCCGCACGTGCGCCGTGCCGGTGCGGCGAGCATTCCGAAAGCGCGTATTTACCCTTACGACGAAAATGCCCTCGAGCAGTTGGGCGAGCAGTGCTCGATGAGCGAGCGCCGTGCCGACGAAGCCACCCGTGACGTGGTCAACTGGCTCAAGTGCGAGTTCATGAAGGATCGTGTGGGCGAGAGCTTCCCGGGCGTGATCACTGCGGTGACGGGGTTCGGCCTGTTCGTCGAGCTGACCGATATCTTCGTCGAGGGCCTGGTGCACGTCACCGCGTTGCCGGGCGATTACTACCACTTCGATCCAGTGCATCACAAACTGGCCGGCGAGCGCACCGGGCGCAATTTCCGCCTGGGCGACACTGTTGAAGTGCGCGTCATGCGCGTCGATCTCGACGAGCGCAAGATCGATTTCGAAATTGCCCAGACCACCCTCGATGCCCCGATCGGTCGCAAGAACCGTCTGGCCGACGCACCTGTCACCAAAGGGCGGGCAGAGAAACCGTCGGGAAAAGCCAAGGGCGATAACGCCCACCCGGTGGACAAGGCCTACGCTCCCAAGGAACCTGCCGCGCGCTCCGGCGCCGGCAGCAAGCCGACATCGAGCCGCGGCGGCGCCAGCAAGTCCGCCGAGAAGACGCCGGACCTCAAGCCGCCGCGTCGCTCGGGCAAGGCTGAGCCGGTAGAGGCTTACCGTGCTTCAGATGCGGCGGCCAAGAATGCCGAAGTGCGCAAGAGCCGTGAAATGAAAAAGGCACTGCTGTCGGAGGCCAAGGGCAATCCAGGCAGCGCGGCCAAGAGTGGCGACGACAGCAAGGGGCCGACCAAGCACCGTAAAGGCCCTTCGAAGTCGGGCTCGCGTAAACCCAAGGCGAAATCATGAGTCAGTTGGAAAAAATCTACGGTGTGCATGCCGTAGAGGCGCTGCTGCGTCATCACCCCAAGCGCGTCAAACAGATCTGGTTGTCCGAAGGTCGTAGCGAGCCACGGGTTCAGACGCTGGTGGCATTGGCTGGCGAGAACCGCGTTCCGGTCGGCTCGGCCGAGCGCCGCGAGCTCGATGCCTGGGCGGGCGAGGGTGTGCATCAGGGCGTAGTCGCTGATGTCAGCCCTAGCCAGGTCTGGGGCGAGGCGATGCTCGACGAGCTGCTCGACCGTACCGAGGGCGCGCCGTTGTTGCTGGTGCTGGACGGCGTGACCGATCCGCACAACCTCGGCGCCTGCCTGCGCAGTGCCGATGCGGCCGGCGCACTGGCAGTGATCGTGCCCAAGGACAAATCGGCGACCCTGACCCCCGCGGTACGCAAAGTGGCCTGCGGCGCGGCGGAAGTGATTCCGCTGGTGGCGGTTACCAACCTCGCGCGGACGCTGGAAAAGCTCCAGCAGCGTGGCCTGTGGGTGGTCGGTACCGCTGGCGAGGCGGAAATGGACCTCTACCAGCACGACATGACCGGCCCGACCATCCTGATCATGGGGGCCGAAGGCAAGGGCATGCGGCGTCTGACTCGCGAGCATTGTGACTACCTGGTGAAACTGCCAATGGCGGGCAGCGTCAGCAGCCTCAACGTCTCGGTGGCCACCGGTATTTGCCTGTTCGAAGCCGTTCGTCAGCGTAACGCCAAGAAGAAGTAATCTGCTCTCAAGGGCCTCTTCGCGGGCAAGCCTTGCTCCCACAGGTCTGCATTGCACCGTGGGAGCAAAGCCTGCTCGCGAAGCTCTTGTACCGTTTCGGTGATTGCTCAAATAATCACCAATCTCCTTGCTTCCCCTCCCGCCCTTCACTACAATTGCGCCCCTTGCCGTGGCGGCAGGTACGCACGTGCCTCGTCCGAGCAAGCTTACACTGTGTTCATTCACTCCTTGTCTGACCGCCCTGGCGGCAGGCTACAACCCGTAAGGAGCATTCATGCGTCATTACGAAATCATCTTTCTGGTCCACCCTGACCAGAGCGAGCAAGTCGGCGGCATGGTAGAGCGTTACACCAAGCTGATCGAAGAAGACGGCGGCAAGATCCACCGCCTGGAAGATTGGGGCCGTCGTCAACTGGCCTACGCAATCAACAATGTTCACAAGGCTCACTACGTGATGCTGAACGTTGAGTGCACTGGCAAGGCTCTGTCCGAGCTGGAAGACAACTTCCGCTACAACGATGCTGTGATCCGTAACCTGGTCATCCGTCGCGAAGAAGCCGTTACTGGCCAATCCGAGATGCTCAAGGCTGAAGAAAACCGCAGTGAGCGCCGTGAGCGTCGCGATCGTCCTGAGCACGAAGGCGCTGAAAGCGCTGACAGTGATGACAGCGACAACAGCGATAACGCTGACGAGTAATCCACGGACCACTTGAGGAGCCTATAACATGGCACGTTTCTTCCGTCGTCGTAAATTCTGCCGCTTCACCGCTGAAGAAGTGAAAGAGATCGATTACAAAGATCTCAACACCCTGAAAGCCTACGTATCCGAAACCGGCAAAATTGTTCCAAGCCGTATCACCGGTACCAAAGCTCGTTATCAGCGTCAGCTGGCCACCGCTATCAAGCGCGCCCGCTTCCTGGCCCTGCTGGCCTACACCGACAGCCACGGCCGCTGAGACCGGGCAGTCGACTGTAGCAAGGGATAGATTGCATGCGTTCGTTAGCTGATTTCATCATGCGCGGTCGCGTGCAGGCCACTCTCGTAGTGGTTGCTTGTGCGGCAATGCCGTTGTTGTTCTGGTTGAGTGCCGCCGCTGGGTGCCTTGTGTACCTGCGGCGCGGAATGAAGGACGCCTCTGGCGTTCTACTCTGGGCTCTGCTGCCGGCCTTGGTCTGGTGGTATTTCGGCGAACCGCGCACCTTGATGGTGTTGCTGGGCACGCTGGTGCTGGCGGCGCAATTGCGCTCCAGTGAGTCGTGGAACCGGGTGCTGCTGGTCAGCATCGCGCTGGGCCTGGTGTATGGCGTGGTATTGGGTGTGGTGTTCCAGGTGCCCATCGAAGCGATGGCGCAACAGCTCGAAAAGCTGTTGCCGCGGTTGCTTCAGGGCTTCTACCAGCAATTGTCGGTAGAGGAACAGGCCCGCCTGGCTGCGCTGATCGCACCGGTGCTGACCGGTCTGATTGCGGCCTTGTTGCAAGCCGTCAGTGTGCTGGCCCTGATTCTGGGTCGCTACTGGCAGGCAGTGTTGTACAACCCGGGTGGGTTCGGTCGCGAGTTTCGGGCCATCAGAATCCCCCTGTGGCCAGCGTTGATGCTGCTGGCGTGCATGTTGGTCGGTCCGAACTTCGGTCCACAGATCGCCATGCTGACGCCGTTGTGCAGTGTTCCGCTGGTGTTTGCCGGCCTGGCGCTGATGCACGGGTTGGTGGTACGGGGCACGCTGGGCAAGTTCTGGCTGGTCGGGCTTTACGTGACACTGCTGCTGTTCATGCAACTGATCTATCCGTTGCTGGTGGTCTTGGCCATCGTCGACAGCCTGATTGATTTTCGCGGTCGTCTGGCGCCGAAAGACGCCGATAACGCGAACGGTGAAGGTTAAAAGTTAAGAGGATTTCCACATGCAACTGATCCTTCTGGAAAAAGTCGCCAACCTGGGCAACCTGGGCGACAAGGTAAACGTCAAGGCTGGTTACGGTCGTAACTACCTGCTGCCTTACGGCAAGGCTACCGCTGCGACCGCTGCCAACCTGGCTGCGTTCGAAGAGCGTCGCGCTGAGCTGGAACAAGCTGCCGCTGACAAGAAAGCATCGGCTGAAAGCCGTGCTGCCCAACTGGCCGAGCTGGAAGTGACCATCACTGCCACCGCTGGCGACGAAGGCAAGCTGTTCGGTTCGATCGGTACTCACGACATCGCTGATGCGCTGACCGCCTCTGGCGTCGAAGTGGCAAAAAGCGAAGTTCGTCTGCCGAACGGCACCATCCGCAACGTCGGTGAATTCGACGTGGCTGTGCACCTGCACAGCGACGTAGAAGCCACTGTCCGCGTTGTCGTGGTAGCAGCTTAAGCAACACCTGACGGTCTGGCACCTTGTGTGTCAGACGGTTAACATCGGGCACGATCCTGTTTACAGGTCGTGCCCTTTGTCTTTCTCAGATAGCCTAATTCAGTGTGGTCATGAACGAGATATCCGCCCCCGAGCAATACGATCTGCAAACGTCTGCCCTCAAGGTGCCGCCGCATTCCATCGAGGCCGAACAGGCCGTGCTCGGTGGCTTGATGCTGTCCAACGACGCCTGGGAACGCGTGCTCGATCAAGTGTCGGATGGCGACTTCTATCGTCATGACCACCGTTTGATCTTCCGCGCCATCGCGCGTCTGGCCGATCAGAACACCCCGTTCGACGTGGTGACCCTACACGAGCAGCTCGACCGCGAAGGTCAGAGCGCCCAGGTCGGCGGTCTCGGTTACCTCGGTGAACTGGCGAAAAATACGCCGTCGGTCGCCAACATCAAGGCCTATGCGCAAATCGTTCGCGAGCGCGCCACGCTGCGTCAGCTGATCACCATCAGCAACGACATCGCCGACAGCGCATTCAATCCGCTGGGGCGCAACGCCGCTGAGATTCTTGACGAGGCCGAGCGGCAGATCTTCCAGATCGCCGAAGCGCGGCCCAAGACCGGCGGGCCAGTCAGCGTCAACGACCTGCTGACTAAAGCCATCGACCGCATCGACACGCTGTTCAACACCGATGCGGCAATCACCGGCCTGTCCACCGGCTATACCGACCTCGACGAGAAGACCAGCGGCCTGCAGCCTGCCGATTTGATTATCGTGGCCGGTCGTCCGTCGATGGGTAAGACTACCTTCGCGATGAACCTCGTCGAAAACGCGGTATTGCGCAGCGAAAAGACGGTACTGGTCTACTCATTGGAGATGCCAGGCGATTCGCTGATCATGCGGATGCTGTCGTCGCTTGGCCGGATCGATCAGACCAAAGTCCGTTCCGGTCGGCTGGATGACGACGATTGGCCGCGCCTGACCTCGGCGGTCAATCTGCTCAACGACCGCAAGCTGTTCATCGACGACACGGCGGGCATCAGCCCATCGGAAATGCGCGCGCGCACCCGGCGACTGGTGCGTGAGCACGGGGAGATCGGCCTGATCATGATCGACTACCTGCAGCTGATGCAAATTCCGGGTTCGAGCGGCGATAACCGGACCAACGAGATTTCCGAGATCTCGCGATCGCTCAAGGCGCTGGCCAAGGAATTCAACTGCCCGGTGGTGGCGCTGTCGCAGCTCAACCGCTCGCTGGAGCAACGGCCCAACAAGCGCCCCGTGAACTCCGACTTGCGCGAATCCGGAGCGATCGAGCAGGATGCCGACGTGATCATGTTCGTTTACCGGGACGAGGTCTATCACCCCGAGACCGAGCACAAGGGCATCGCCGAGATCATCATCGGCAAGCAGCGGAACGGCCCGATCGGTTTTATTCGTCTGGCGTTCATCGGCAAGTACACCCGGTTCGAGAATCTGGCGCCGGGCAGTTACAACTTCGACGACGACGAGTAATTACCGGCTTTGTCGTCGTTCAGGCGAGCCTCTTCGCGGGCAAGCCTTGCTCCCACAGAGGTGAGCCGCACACCTGTGGGAGCAGGGCTGCCCGCGAAGAGGCCTGCAAGAGCACACTGAACCTTCACCAAAATCCGACCATTACCGTCGGATTTGGTTAATTTTTGTGCTATATTCCGCGCCCGCGTTTTTCCATCTGTAGCCAACACGGTCATCGACATGCAAGCAGCCAAGCCGCTTTTCGACTATCCCAAGTACTGGGCCGAATGTTTCGGTCCCGCACCGTTCCTGCCCATGAGCAGGGAGGAGATGGATCAGCTTGGCTGGGATTCCTGCGACATCATCATCGTCACCGGTGATGCGTATGTGGATCACCCGTCGTTCGGCATGGCCATCATCGGCCGCCTGCTGGAGTCCCAGGGCTTTCGCGTGGGCATCATCGCCCAACCCGACTGGACCAGCAAAGACGACTTCATGAAGCTCGGCGAGCCGAATCTGTTCTTCGGCGTTGCGGCCGGCAACATGGACTCGATGATCAACCGTTACACCGCCGACAAGAAAGTCCGTTCCGACGACGCCTACACCCCCGGTGGCCTGGCCGGTTCGCGGCCGGACCGCGCCAGCCTGGTGTACAGCCAGCGCTGCAAGGAAGCCTACAAGCACGTGCCGATCGTGCTGGGTGGCATCGAAGCCTCGCTGCGCCGCATCGCCCACTATGATTACTGGCAGGACCGGGTTCGTCATTCGATCCTGATCGACGCCTGCGCCGACATCCTTTTGTATGGCAACGCCGAGCGCGCCATCGTCGAAGTCGCCCAGCGTCTATCCTACGGCCAGTCGATCGATACCATCACCGATATCCGCGGCACCGCGTTCATTCGCCGTGATACCCCGGAAGGTTGGTACGAAGTCGACTCGACGCGCATTGACCGTCCGGGCAAGGTCGACAAGATCATCAACCCGTACGTGAATACCCAGGACACCCAGGCCTGCGCCATCGAGCAGGAAAAAGGCCCGCAAGAGGATCCCGACGAGCCGAAGGTCGTGCAGATCCTGGCCAGCCCGCGCATGACTCGCGACAAGACCGTCATCCGTCTGCCATCGTTCGAGAAAGTCCGCAGCGACGCTGTGCTCTATGCCCACGCCAACCGCGTGCTGCACCTGGAGACCAACCCCGGCAACGCCCGCGCCCTGGTGCAGAAACATGGCGAAGTGGACGTGTGGTTCAACCCGCCGCCCATTCCCATGACCACCGAGGAAATGGACTACGTGTTCGGCATGCCCTACGCCCGCGTCCCGCACCCGGCCTACGGCAAAGAGAAAATTCCGGCCTACGACATGATTCGCTTCTCGGTGAACATCATGCGTGGCTGCTTTGGCGGCTGCACCTTCTGCTCGATCACCGAGCACGAAGGGCGCATCATCCAGAACCGCTCCGAAGAGTCGATCATTCGCGAGATCGAAGAGATCCGCGACAAGGTGCCGGGCTTTACCGGGGTCATCTCCGACCTTGGCGGGCCGACCGCGAACATGTACCGCATTGCCTGCAAGAGTCCGGAAATCGAATCCGCGTGCCGCAAGCCGTCGTGCGTGTTCCCTGGCATCTGCCCGAACCTGAACACCGACCACTCGTCGCTGATCCAGCTGTACCGCAGTGCCCGTGCGTTGCCCGGCGTGAAGAAAATCCTCATCGCTTCCGGCCTGCGCTACGACCTGGCAGTGGAATCGCCCGAATACGTCAAGGAGCTGGTGACCCACCATGTGGGCGGCTACCTGAAGATCGCCCCGGAGCACACCGAAGAAGGTCCGCTGAACCAGATGATGAAGCCGGGTATCGGCTCGTACGACAAGTTCAAGCGCATGTTCGAGAAGTACTCCAAGGAGGCGGGCAAGGAGCAGTACCTGATCCCGTACTTCATCGCCGCCCATCCGGGCACCACCGATGAAGACATGATGAACCTGGCGCTGTGGCTAAAGGGCAACGGCTTCCGCGCGGATCAAGTGCAGGCGTTCTACCCGTCACCCATGGCTTCGGCCACGGCGATGTACCACTCGGGCAAGAACCCGCTGCGCAAGGTCACCTACAAGAGCGACAACCTGACGATCGTCAAGAGCGAGGAGCAGCGCCGTTTGCACAAGGCTTTCCTGCGCTATCACGATCCAAAAGGCTGGCCGATGCTGCGTGAAGCGCTGGAACGCATGGGCCGTGCCGACCTGATCGGTCCGGGCAAGCACCAGTTGATCCCGCTGCATCAGCCGGACACCGACAGCTACCAGAGTGCGCGGCGCAAGAATTCCACGCCTGCCGGCAGCCACAAGGTTGCCAAGGGCCAGCAGATCCTCACCCAGCACACCGGCCTGCCACCGCGCGCCGCCGATGGCAGCAAGCCATGGGACAAGCGCGAAGAGGCCAAGGCCGCCGCCTTTGCCCGCAACCAGGAAGCCGCCAAGGCCCGCAAGGATGCCGCCAAAGGTGGTAAAGGCAAGGGCAAGCCCGCACGTCAGCCGGTCCTGCCCCGCTAAAGCCTGAACTCAGGCCGGCCCTTCGAAGAGGTTGAAGTCGACGCCGGCCATGTCGGTCTTCAGGCCATCCAGGCCGATGGTGCAGGACTGGCAGGTGGGGCGCACGGTAAAGGCGTCTACCGAGGCGAGGCTGGCGGTTTCCAGCCCGTCCTGCTTGATCCGGGTGACGATGTTGCGTTCGGAGTCCAGCAGGCGCGTATTGTTCTTGCCCACCTGGCCCAGGGAGCGGTGCTGAATATCCGGCAAAAACAGCACCGAGCTGGTGCCTGGCAGCACCTCGGGTTGGGCGTTTATGTAGATCACGTTCTCGTATTCCAGCCCTTCGGGCACCAGCTTCCAGCCCTCGGGCGCCTGCGATGTGCCAGCCCGCAGGGCATCTTCCAATTCCGCCAGCGGCACCCGGACCGCTGATTTTTCCCCGGACCACGCGTAATACAGGCGGTCAGGCCGGGCACCATCGTTGAAGCGTACATGCAGGTAGGCGAGGTTCTTGCCGGTATGGGTGCTGCTGCGCAGCGTCTCGCGGGCCAGGATGCTGTCGGCATCGAACAGTGCGTCCCGATAAAGCACATTCAGGTCCCCGGCCAAACGTTCGCGGACGGCCAAGGGCGTCTCGGCGTTCAGGCTGAAGCGGTAGCGCGCGGTGTCCTTGGCGTGGCTGATCAGGCGGGTCTGGGTGTATTTGCAGAACAGCGCGGCTTCGGCTGGCGATGTGTGCATGTTGAAAGGCCCGCCAATGAATTGCTCCAGCGCCAGATCGGTACGGTTGGCAAGGTCGGCTTCAATCAACTTCAGATCATCCGCCAGTTGCTCGGGGCTGAGCAGCGGTATGACCCGATGCGCCTCGCCCGAGCCGTTGTGAATCAACGCCAGGTAGTCGTCCTCAGTCACCGGCTGATTGGCCACGTCCGGGCTCAGGGTCATACGCTGCATTTCCAGCGAGGTGTCGCCAGGCGCGTAGTCGGCACGGTAATACAGATTGTCGTCTGCACGCACCACCAGTACCTGGCCCGCGGATGTCTTGTATTGGGCCACGACGCCGGACACCGTGCGGCTGTCGGCAACTTCCGCAAACACGCCGCCCTCCAGAGTCACCTGCTTGAACAGGTCATTGCCGCCGTTTACCTGTACCTGAACGTGCGGCAGTGCATCGGCGGGCAGGTATTTTTTCTTGCCGACCCGTACCAGTTTGCCGTTACCGCGCACCGTCCACAGAGCTTCATTGTCAACGAATCGACCCTCGGCATCGGCGCTCAGTGTGCGGTTGTTGAACCAGGGCACGACGTCCCGGCCAGGTTCGCTGAGTACCGGGGCATCGACGAAGTCGGTATTGCGAAAGGACCTGACCCGGCACGGGTCTGGCTCGAGCCCGCGCTTGGGTCGGCAGATCACCGCTGCGAAGTCATCGGTACGCTTGAGTTGGGTGTCGTTGGTGCGTCGCAGTACGTGGCTGTCGTCAGCGAGGATCACATGTTTATAACGTGCGCTGCCAACCTCCAGATAGAGCTCCTCGCCCCATTTCACCCACACCTTGGTCAGGTCCGGCTGCGGATCGGGGAAGCTGAGGCCGCCGCCTTCCTGCTTCAGCTTGATGATTCCGGGGCCGCGCAAACCGAGGTCGCCAGCGTCGTTGAGCGGCCACAGGGCAGGTCCATAGGGTTTACCGGTCACGGAGTCGGTCAGGTAGTTCTGCGGGCGAGCTCCCAGGCGGTCGTTGTATACCAGCACGCCCTTGCGCGGGCTTACCGCCTTCAGCTGGAAGCCCTGGTTCTTGAGCTTGGCGGTGGTGGCGGCGCGCCAGGCATCCATGAAGTCTTCAGGGGGGTGAATAGCTGTACCAGGCGCCGCGGGCTGGCTTTGATGGTGCTGCGCAGCGAGATCAGCGCGGCCTTGGAGGCACCATCCACCAGTGCCAGACGTGCGGCGCCTCGGGCGGCGCCCAAGGCCCCGCGGCCGGCGAGTCTGCTCAAGTCGACCAGCGCCAGGATCGGGATCATCTCCTTGCCGGCGCGCAGCAAAAAGGCGCCGGTTGCCTTGGTGGTTTGCACCAGGCTGCTGCGCAGCGCTCGGCTGGTGGTCAGCAGGGCGATGCGAGTGATCTGGGAGATGGCTTTGACGCCAGGGACGATGATCGCCAGTACGTCGAAAGCAATCCCCAGCAGCCCCAGGAATACCTTGGGGAAATCGCCCTCGCCCAGGCCTTCTTTGACCTCTTCGACACTGCCCCAGAATGGGATGATCCAGTTCTTGAGAAACACCAGCACGCTGATGGGGTGGGCTGCCAGCTCATAGCGGGTTTGGCCTTTGGCGTAGGCGGTGATCTCTTCATCGGTACCGAACATCAGGCTGGCTGACGCCTTGCGGGCGATATGTTCGAGGCGCTGCTCCCGCGGGATGAGGCCTTTATCGATGCGCGGGTCCTCGGGCTGCTCGCTGAGCCCCGGCATCAATAGCCCGAATTGCAGGCTCAGTTCCACGTAGCCCTGGCTGGCCAGGGTCGGGGAGCTGCCGGTGGCGTAGGCCTGGAAATCGAATCGATCCTTCATCAGCGTGCCCAATGGATAATACCGGCGGCCGAAATAGGGCAGGTCGGCACGCTTGATGATCTGCAGCGTATTGGGCATGACCTCGAAGGTGCGAGCTTGGTTTTCATGGGTCGCCTGGATGACGAAGCCGAAACGTGCCAATGGCCCCAGTTGCATGTCGGAACGGGACGCTTGCGGGTTGAGAACCTCCTGCAAGGCGTAGACCCTGACATCACCCTCCATCAGGGCGGTCTGGTCGTCGAAGGGGAGCTCGGCAAGCAGCCGCTTGATGATCAGGTAGTAGCCTGCGCGCATGTTATTCAGCCAAGGGCTGAACTCGCGATTGAACACGTCCAGGGCGCTGGGAGCGCTGAAATTGCCGACCCAGGGGTAAAAATATTCCGCGCCGTGGCCCTGCACGGGGTAAGGATGCCAATGACTGGGATCATCGAGGTGGTGCGGTCGTGGTGGTGGCAGCGGTCGTGGCGGCGGCAACAGGTGAGCTGGTATGGGCGGAGTGTCGATCAAAGGCAACGTGCTCGGGCCTTCGGCAGGGGGCTTGTCGACTGGGCTCCAGCTGCACGTAGCGATCACCTCCAGGGCGGGTACGGCGTGGCTGATGGGGTAGTCTCTGATGTCGACAGCACTTCCTGCGGGGGGCATCGGCCGATTGACGTACAGCTGATCGGCGCTGATCCCTTGCGCCTGCAGCAATCGACGGGCGATATCGAAGCGTTGGGGCAGCGGTGCCGAGATATTTTCCAGCGCGGTCTGCAAGGCGTCATTCTCATCAAGATAAGCCTTGAGGATGCGCTGAAGGTCTTCACCGTCTGGAATCTCGGGAAGCGTAGGGGCGAGTGCAATATCGGCTCGCGCCCAGGATAGTACTGCCGGTACCAGCGCCACGCCGATCACCTGCTGTTGCTCGGTAGTGGCATCAAGACCGATCTGCAGGGGATAGTCGGCCAGTTGCTGATAGCTCATGGTCCGGGCGGCGCCGGGTTGTATCGCTTCGGCAAGCTCGACACCGTGGCGAAACTGCACCCAGCGCGTGCTGCTGCGATACGGCAGGTCGGGTGGAATGCCCAATATGGCGAAATCGCTCGGCAAGTGTTCGAGCAAAGCCATATAGGCAATGATCGCGCTCTGGGGTGAAGCGACACGCTGCCGGCGCAGCAGATGATCCTCGAATTGGCGACGAATGTAGTCATAGCGCTGACCGACCAGTGTCGCGGATTGCAGCTCGAAGCCGTCTAGATCGCCGTGCGGGTCCAGCTGAATCCGCACGGCGGCCACCAGCAGTTTGAAGTCCATCAGCCCCGACGCGACCTGACTGCCATCGTTGCTGTACCAGCCCAAGGCAAGGCGCAAACGGTTGGCCAGCTCCGCAGCGCGCGGCGTGGTCAGCACCTTGACCAAGGCGGTCATCGGGTAGGCGCGCACGCTCTCGGCGGGTGTGGTGGTGAGCCAATCGCCGTCGATATGATCCAGCAGGCCCCCGGCTGCGGGCGGGCTCGCCACGGCCAGGAACGCCTTGAGCGTTGTCTTGATGTCGTCGATATCGACGCTGTCGAGCAGGTTATCGATATGGACGCCATCGCGATCGGTCTTGAGCAGCGACGCTTCTAGCCCCTGCTTGATCAGCAGCTGCGTGTCTTCGGCCTGCTTCAATGAGGTCGGTATTTCGAGCTTCAAGGCGTCGAGCTGTGGTGCCGAGCTGTCGATCAGCGCTTGCAACGGCGTTTCGGCGAGCGTCCAGAGGGCGATGAGGGTGGGATGGTTCCAGCTGTGCAGCGGGTGGCTTTCAGCGGGTTCGAGCGTGGCGGTCAGCGGGTGGGGGTAAGGGATCATGGTCTTCTCCAGGCAAAACCCGATTACCTCCCAGCCCACGCTGGTTATGGTGGTACATGGGTAGCCACGCAGGTGGCGAAAAACCTGCATGAGCTCGATTTCTGTGCGAACCTTCAGGCGCCTTGGTCAAAAGGCACGGTTTTGGTGCTTGGCGCCGCTGCGGTCTCCTGAAAGGCCCGCGGGGCGCCGTATGGCATAAGTCTTGCGCATTGCATTCAACGTCCAGGTCTGCAGGAGGCACGCTGTGTCGATACATGTCGCGTTGCACCACATCACGCATTACCGCTATGACCGGGCCATCGAGCTTGGTCCGCAGATCGTCCGTCTGCGTCCGGCGCCCCATAGCCGCACACGCATCCTCTCTTACTCGCTGAAAGTGCTGCCTGAAGAGCATTTCACCAACTGGCAACAGGACCCTCAGGGCAACTATCTGGCGCGCCTGGTGTTCCCGGAAAAGACCACCGAATTCCGCGTTGAAGTGGACCTGGTCGCCGAAATGGCGATTTTCAATCCGTTCGATTTCTTCCTCGAACCCTATGCCGATAAAGCACCGTTCACCTACAGCAAGGATGAACAGCACGAGCTCGGTTCGTACCTCGAAAAGCTGCCGCTGACGCCCAAGTTCAAAGCGTATCTGGACGGCATCAGCCGCGTGCCGGTTCCCACCATCGATTTTCTCGTGGGGCTCAACCAGAAGCTCAGCGAAGACATCCGCTATCTGATCCGTATGGAGCCCGGCGTGCAGACGCCAGAGCACACCCTGAGCGATGCCTCGGGCTCGTGCCGCGATTCGGCCTGGCTGCTCGTGCAATTGCTGCGTCACCTGGGTATGGCCGCGCGTTTTGTATCGGGCTATCTGATTCAACTCAAAGCCGACCAGCAATCCCTCGACGGCCCCTCGGGTACCGATGTCGATTTCACCGACCTGCATGCCTGGTGCGAGGTCTATCTGCCCGGCGCCGGCTGGGTCGGGCTGGATGCGACCTCCGGCTTGTTCGCCGGCGAAGGGCATATCCCGTTGGCGTGCAGCCCCGATCCGACCTCGGCGGCGCCAATCAGCGGCCTGGTCGAGCCGTGCGAAGCGCAGTTTTCCCACGAAATGTCCGTGGAGCGTGTCTGGGAGGCCCCGCGGGTCACCAAGCCCTACAGCGACAGTGAGTGGCAGACCATTCTCGCCCTCGGTGAGCACATCGACGCCGACCTGCTAGCCGGCGACGTGCGCCTGACCATGGGCGGCGAACCGACGTTCGTGTCGGTCGACGACCCCGATGGCGCCGAATGGAACACCGCAGCCCTGGGCCCGACCAAGCGCACATTGTCTGCCGAGTTGTACAAGCGCATGCGCGACAGGTACGCCCCCGATGGCCTGGTGCATTTCGGTCAGGGCAAATGGTACCCAGGCGAGCAGCTGCCGCGCTGGTCGCTCAATTGCTACTGGCGTCTGGACGGTGAGCGCATCTGGAAGGATGAGCGCCTGGTCGCCGACGAAACCGAAGACTACGGCGCCACAGGCGAGACGGCCGGGCGTTTCCTCGCTTGCGTCGCCGAGCGCCTGAAGCTGCCGACCCGCTACGTGTTCCCGGCCTACGAGGACAATTTCTACTACCTGTGGCGCGAAGGTACTCTACCCTCCAACGTCAAGGCCGAAGACCCGCGTCTCAAGGATGAAATGGAGCGCAAGCGTCTGCGCAGCGTCTTCACTCAAGGCCTGGACAAAATCGTCGGCCAGGTGCTGCCGCTGGCGCGCACGCCGGCCGGCGATCAATGGCAGAGCGGGCGCTGGTACCTGCGCGACAATCACTGCCGCCTGGTACCGGGCGACTCGCCCTTGGGCTATCGCCTGCCATTGGCGTCGCAGCCATGGGTCACGGCCGCGGAATACCCGTTCGTGTTGCCGATCGACCAGAACCAGGACCTGCCTGGGCTACCGGCGCTGGAGCATCTGCACGCCACCAGTGGCAACCAGCGCACCGTCCAGGCCGAAGAACGCGAGCCGAAAATCGACGAGTCCGCCGCCTGGCTGACCCGCACCGCGCTGTGCGCCGAAGCTCGGGAAGGTCGCCTGTATCTGTTCATGCCGCCGCTGGAGCGTCTCGAAGACTATCTCCAACTGGTGAGCGTCATCGAATCGGCGGCCAAGGAACTGCGCTGCCCGGTGCTGCTGGAGGGTTACGAGCCGCCGGCCGACCCGCGCCTGGTCAATTTCCGCATCACCCCGGACCCAGGTGTGATCGAGGTCAACGTGCAGCCTTCGTCGAGCTGGGCGCAACTGGTACAGAGCACCGAGTTCCTTTACGAGCAGGCCCGGCTCAACCGACTGACCACCGAAAAGTTCATGATCGACGGCCGCCACACCGGTACCGGCGGGGGCAACCACTTCGTGCTCGGCGGCGCCACGCCTGGGGATTCACCCTTCCTGCGGCGTCCCGACCTGCTGCGCAGCCTGATCAGCTATTGGCACAATCACCCGTCGCTGTCGTACCTGTTCTCCGGGCTGTTCATCGGCCCGACTTCCCAGGCGCCACGGGTCGACGAAGCGCGCAACGATTCGCTCTACGAGCTCGAAATCGCCTTCTCGCAGATGCCGCCGCCCGGTCAGCCTTGCGCGCCATGGCTGGTGGACCGCTTGCTGCGCAACCTGTTGATCGACGTGACCGGCAACACCCACCGCGCCGAATTCTGCATCGACAAGCTCTATTCGCCCGACGGTGCCACCGGGCGCCTCGGTCTGCTGGAGCTGCGCGCCTTTGAAATGCCGCCCCATGCGCGCATGAGCCTGGTCCAGCAGTTGCTGCTGCGGGCGCTGGTCTCGAAGTTCTGGCGTCAGCCGTACGCGCCGGCCAAGCTGGCGCGCTGGGGCACAGAGCTGCACGATCGATACTTGCTGCCGCACTTCATCGAGCAGGATTTCGCTGATGTGATCGCCGACCTCAACAGCGCCGGCTATGCCTTCAAGACCGACTGGTTCGCCGCGCACCGCGAATTCCGTTTTCCGAAAGTCGGCGATTACGAGGTCAATGGCATCAAGCTGGAACTGCGCACGGCTCTGGAACCCTGGCATGTACTGGGCGAAGAAGGCACCGCGGGCGGCACTGTGCGTTACGTGGATTCGTCGCTCGAGCGCTTGCAGGTCAAGCTCAGCGGCCTGCCGCCGGATCGCTATGTGCTGACCTGCAACGGTCGCGCCGTGCCGCTGCATCCCACCGGCCGGGTCGGCGAGTTCGTGGCGGGGGTGCGCTTTCGTGCCTGGCAGCCGCCCAACTGTCTGCAGCCGACCATCCCGGTGCATGCGCCGCTGGTTTTCGATCTGCTCGACACATGGATGCAGCGCTCGCTGGGTGGTTGCCAGTATCATGTCACCCATCCAGGCGGGCGCAGTTACGAAACCCTGCCGATCAATGCGAACGAGGCGGAGAGCCGTCGTCTGTCGCGCTTCTTCCGCATCGGCCACACGCCGGGTCGGATGGATGCCGCGCCACTGAAGATCAACGATGAGCTGCCGATGACACTGGATATGCGTCGCGGCTGATCTACCCTCAAGGACCCCGCACCATGGCTGCATGGCGCGGGGCTTTTGTCTCTGGGTGTCTGCGCTAACCTGACCTTATTCCGTTTGCTGCCGAGCGTTCCATGCCTGACCTGCTTGACCCATACCCGCTGACCCCGGGTACCTACCACGAGATGCTCGAGGCCGATGGGGCCGTGCGCCCGCACTGGCAGCGCCTGTTCGATCAGGTTCAGCGCTTGAGCCCGGCTCAACTGGCCCAGCGCCAGGCTTTGCTGACGCGGCAGATTCAGGAGAACGGCGTCACCTACAACGTCTATGCCGACCCCAAGGGCGCCGACCGGCCCTGGGAACTCGACCTGCTGCCGCATTTGATCGATGCCGAAGAGTGGCAGCAGCTATCGGCCGGTATCGCCCAGCGCGCGCGCTTGCTCAATGCCGTGCTGGCGGACATCTACGGGCCCCAGACGCTGATCCAGGAAGGCTTGCTGCCGGCCGAGCTGGTCTATGGTCACAATCATTTTCTCTGGCCGTGCCAGGGCATCGTGCCGCCACAGAATATTTTCCTGCACCTCTATGCGGTCGACCTGGCGCGCGCGCCGGACGGCCGCTGGTGGGTCACGGCAGACCGTTCCCAGGCACCATCCGGCGCGGGTTACGCGCTGGAAAACCGCATGAGCGTGTCGCGGGTCTTCCCCGACTTGTACCGCGATCTGCAGGTGCGGCACATGTCCGGATTCTTCCGCACCTTGCAGGACACCCTGGTACGCCTGGCGCCCGCCGACGATGAAGCGCCGCTGGTGGTGCTGCTGACCCCAGGGCGTTTCAACGAAAGCTATTTCGAGCACCTGTATCTGGCTCGCCAGCTGGGCTATCCGCTGGTCGAAGGCGGCGATTTGACGGTGCGCGACGCCACGGTGTACCTCAAGACCCTCAGCGGTCTGCGCCGTGTGCATGCGATCATGCGCCGCCTCGACGATGATTTCTGCGATCCCCTGGAGCTGCGTACCGATTCCGCGCTGGGTGTGCCCGGCCTGTTACAGGCGGTGCGCCAGGGGCGGGTGCTGGTTACCAACGCGCTGGGCAGTGGTGTGCTGGAGTCCCCCGGCTTGTTGGGCTTCTTGCCGAAGATCAACGAGCACCTGTTCGGCGAAGAGCTGATCCTGCCGTCGATCGCCACCTGGTGGTGCGGCGAGCCGCCGGTGCTGGCCCAGGCGCTGGAAAAACTCGACACTCTGCTGATCAAGCCGGCGTTCCCGTCCCAGAGTTTTGCCCCGGTGTTCGGCCGCGACCTCGACGCCACGCAGCGCGAGGAGCTCGCCGCCCGGCTGCGAGCGCGGCCCTATGCCTACGTCGCGCAAGAGATGGCGCAGTTGTCCCAGGCGCCGGTATGGCAGCCCGAGGGCGGCTCCTTGCAACCGCGGGCCATCGGCATGCGGGTGTACGCGGTGGCCGACGAGGTCGGTTATCGGGTGTTGCCCGGTGGCCTGACACGGGTGGCCGGCGAGGCTGACGCCGAGGTGGTGTCGATGCAGCGCGGCGGTGCCAGCAAGGACACCTGGGTGCTGGGCAACCAGGCCCCCACAGGCGAACAATGGCGTGCCCAGCGCCCCATCGGTGTGCCGGAACTGGTCCGTCGCGACCCCTATCTGCCGTCGCGGGTGGTCGAGAACCTGTTCTGGTTCGGCCGTTACTGCGAGCGCTGCGACGACAGCGCGCGGCTGCTGCGGATCATCCTCGGACGCTATATCGACGGTGATGACCCAAAAGCCCTGCAGGCGGCGGTCGATCTGGCTGTAAGCATCAATCTGCTGCCCGACGAGGGTGACATGCAGGAGCGCATTCGCGCAGCCCTGATGGGTGAAGACTGGCCCTTCAGCCTGCGCTCCAACTTGCAGCGCTTGCAGTGGGCCGCGTCCCAGGTGCGCGGCAAGCTCTCGCGGGAGAACTGGCAGGCGCTGGTGGAGTTGCAGCGCGAGGCCGTGACTCTCGATGTCGAGGATGCCGATTTCGGCGAGTTGCTCGATTTTCTCAACCGGTTGGTGATGTCGCTGGCGGCGTTGTCGGGCTTTGCCCTCGACGACATGACGCGCGATGAAGGCTGGCGCTTTTTGATGATCGGCCGGCGCATCGAGCGCTTGCAGTTCCTCAGCACCAGTCTGTCGGCCTTCATGGAGAGCGATGCGGTATTCGACCAGGCCGGACTGGAGTGGCTGCTGGAGCTGGGCAACTCGAGCATTACCTATCGCTCGCGCTATCTGGCCGAGCCGCAGTTGATTCCGGTGCTCGACCTGTTGCTGCTCGATGCCCAGAACCCCCACGCGGTGTTCTTCCAGCTCAAGCTGGTGGCGCGCTCGTTGCGGCGCCTGAACGACGAATTCGCGGCGCCGCGGGACAAACTGCTGGCGCCGCTGATCGAGCGCCTGTCGCGCTTCGATCTCGGCACGCTGGAGTACTCGCTGTTTGGCGTGGCTTGTGTGCGCGCCGTGCTGGAAGGGCTGAGCGAACTATTGCGCGAGATCACCGAGGCCAGCAGCCAGGTGTCCGATCGCCTGGCCATGCGCCATTTTGCCCACGTCGACGATATCAGCCAGCAAACGGTGTCCGTCTGATGAGCGCCCATTACACGATTATTCACGACACCCACTATCGATACGACAGCCCGGTGTCCCTGGCTCAGCAGCTGGCGCATCTGTGGCCGCGCGAGTGCGACTGGCAGGTCTGCCACGAGCAAGCCTTACAGATCACCCCCGACCCGACCCAGCGCATGGACGAGCTCGATGTATTCGGCAATCCGCTGACCCGTCTGGGCTTCGAGCGTCCCCACGATGAACTGCGGGTGTGCGCGCGCTTGCAGGTCGAAGTGCTGGTCAGGCCCAAGCTGGACTTCGAGGCGTCACCACCCTGGGAGGCGACCCGCGATGCGCTGTGCTACAGCAGCAAACCGGTGGCCAAGCCGGTGCTGGAAGCGTGCCGCTATCGTTTCGAGTCGCCCTATGTGCGCTTGAAAAAGAACTTCGTAGGGTTCTCGCAAAGCTGCTTTCCGGCCGGGCGGCCATTGATGCTGGGCGTGCAGGCCTTGATGGAGAAAATCTTCAAGGAGTTCACCTTCGACGCCGAGGCCACTCAGGTGGCGACGCCGTTGCTGGAAGTGCTGGAGACTCGCCGCGGCGTTTGCCAGGATTTCGCCCACTTGATGCTGGCGTGCCTGCGTTCCCGTGGCCTGGCGGCGCGTTATGTCAGTGGTTATCTGCTGACTCAGCCGCCACCGGGCCAGCCGCGGCTGATCGGCGCCGATGCGTCCCACGCCTGGGTGTCGGTGTTCTGCCCGGCGCTGGGCTGGGTGGATTTCGACCCGACCAACAACGTGCAGCCGGCGCTGGAGCACATCACCCTGGCCTGGGGCCGGGATTTCTCCGACGTGTCACCGCTGCGCGGGGTGATTCTGGGCGGCGGCAACCATGATCCGGAAGTGCAGGTGACGGTGATGCCGGCGCTGGAGGCGCAAAAGCTGCTGCCTTGATCTGTCATTCATCGTCGACACCTGACCTGTGTGAACGCGCAAGCCCGCTCCCACGGGGTCGATCAGTCGCCTGTGCCGCTCGCGCCGCAGGCATAGGCAACCAGTACTTGGCGAAGCAGGGCATTGATACGCATGGGGTTTCTCCTTGGGGATGTTGTGCATCCTGACCGTCGCCGTTATGTTTGACCCGTTGATTGTCTCGATCAGCCTGATAGAGGGATCTGCAATCCCCCACATCGCGTCCTCTCAAGCCACCTTCCGGAGATCTGCCCCCATGCTGGGAAAAGCCCTTGCCCTTACTGCCTTGAGCCTGTTCAGTGCCGATCTGCTGGCCGCCGAGTGCGCCGTCACGGTCGATTCCACCGACACCATGATGTTCGACACCAAGGCCATCGAGGTCAGCAAGAGCTGCAAGACCTTTACCGTCAAGTTGACCCACTCCGGCTCCTTGCCCAAGGCCGTGATGGGCCATAACTGGGTGCTGGCCAAAGAGTCCGATGCCAAGGGCGTGGCCAGTGACGGCATGAGCGCCGGGGCCGACAGCGATTACGTGAAGGCCGGCGATGCGCGCGTCATCGCCCACACCAAACTGATCGGTGCGGGGGAAAGCGATAGCGTGACGTTCGATGTGGCGAAGTTGAGCGCGGGGGAGGTATACGAGTTCCTGTGCACCTTCCCTGGGCATATCGCGATGATGAAGGGCAGCCTCAAGCTGGTGGATTGAGGCTGGCCTTGCCGGTGCGAGACTCTGAAATTTTGGGCAAGCAGTGCCGGCCCTTTCGCGGGCTGCACTCCCGCACTCGCCATCACTTCACCTTGAACACATGGCGCATGTACGCCACGAAATTCTCGTCCCGGCATTGCGTCTTCGCCGCTTCGTCGGAGATCTTCGCCACTGGCTGGCCGTTGCAGTCGGTCATCTTCAGCACGATGCTCATGGGCTCCACCCCGGGGATGTCGCAGGTCAGGTTGGTGCCGATGCCGAAGCTGACATTGATGCGACCGCGCAACGCGCGGAATATCGACAAGGCTCCAGGCAGATTCAAACCATCAGAGAACACCAGCGTCTTGGTCCGCGGGTCTATGCCGAGCCGACGGTAGTGGGCGATGGCTTTCTCCGCCCACACGATGGGGTCGCCGGAGTCGTGGCGCAGACCGTCGAACAGCTTGGCGAAGTACAGATCGAAGTCGGTGAGAAAGGCGTCCATGGTGATGGTATCGGTCAGGGCGATGCCCAGCAGGCCCCGATATTCACGCACCCAGCAGTCCAGTGCGGCAATCTGGCTGTCGATCAGCCGCGGCCCGAGCTGCTGGTGGGCCATGATCCATTCATGGGCCATGGTGCCCAGCGGCTTGATATCGAGCTTGCGCGCCAGGTGCATATTGCTGGTGCCGACGAAGCGCGCGGGAAAGTCCTTGTGCAGGCAGGTGACGATTTCTTCCTGCACGTTGTACGAAAAGCGTCGCCGCGTGCCGAAGTCCGCTACTTGCAGCTCGGCCAGTTCGTCGTCGCTGGCATTCGCGCTCAACCAATCGAACTTGCGGTAGAGCTGATCCCGCGCTTCGCTCATGGCTACCTGCGGGAAACGTGCGCGGTTGCGTACTTCGCTGACGGTCGCCAGCAGCGGCACCTCGAACAGGATTACATGCAGCCAGGGCCCGCGCAGGCGGATGCACAACTGGTCGTCTTCGATACTGGTATGCAGGTAGCGCAGATTGAAGCGGAACAACCCCAGAAAGCGCAGAAAGTCCGGCTTCATGAAATTGATGCTTTCGAGGAAGGCCAGCTCATCATCGCCCAGGCTGAGCTCGCACATGCTTTCTATATGTCGGCGTATTTCGCCCAGATAGGGGCGCAGGTCTTCGCCATTGCGGCAGCGAAACTCCCACTCGACCTCGACGTTCGGATAGTTGTGCAGCACGGCCTGCATCATCGACAGCTTATAGAGGTCGGTATCGAGCAGATTCTGCACGATACGCTCGGCGAAAACGGGTTCACTCATGGGGGCTCCTCACGGGCCAGGGCGCCTGAAAATGGCAGTGGCGCACAGTTGCGGCACATTCTGACAGCCTTTTTGCGCCGGGGGCGAGCAAGAATGCGTCATCGGCCCCAGCGCCGCGCGCTGCAAATGCCCTCGTTCGCCCATTTTCGGGGGCCTGCGCTCCGGTAACAGCCCGGCTGAAATGGTGCGGCGCGTAGCAGTCGTGCACTGCTAATGTGCACTTCGGTTACGTAGCTTGTTACGGGATGGTTGCACGGCAAACAGGTCTGAAGTTGCAACGCAATATATAAATGGTTGCACCTTTTTGCGTCATGGGTTCTACCTTGCGGGTTTCGTGTGGTTGCACGACCCATATTCGAAGGGGGCCAATCCTGCGCGAGCCACGCAGGGCCGATCTCTGGTGCATTTTGAAAAGTGATGGCACGGGCCTTGCTCAGGAGCAAGAGCAGAAGCTGTAGTGCCAACCAAAAAAATCTCAGGAGCACCACCTCATGTCGCAAACGTTTTACAGAAAGGGTTTTCTGGCGCTGGCCGTTGCTTCGGCCTTGGGCGTTTCTTCTTTTGTGCAAGCCGACGTGAAGATCGGCGTGGCGGGCCCGATGACCGGTGCCAACGCTTCGTTTGGTGAGCAGTACATGAAAGGCGCACAGGCTGCGGCCGATGCGGTCAACGCCGCCGGCGGCATCAACGGCGAGAAAATCGTTCTGGTAGCCGGTGATGACGCTTGCGAACCCAAGCAGGCCGTGGCCGTCGCCAACCGCCTGGTCGACCAGGACAAAGTCATCGGCGTGGTCGGGCATTTCTGCTCTTCGTCGACCATCCCGGCTTCTGAGGTTTACGCCGACGCCGGTGTCATCGCGATTACCCCGGGCTCTACCAACCCGACCGTCACCGAGCGTGGCCTGGGCGACATGTTCCGTATGTGTGGGCGTGACGACCAACAAGGCATCGTCGCTGGCGATTACATTGTCGACGTGCTCAAGGGCAAGAAAGTCGCGGTCATCAACGACAAGGACACCTACGGTAAAGGCCTGGCGGACGCCACTTCGGCCCAGTTGAAAAAACGCGGCGTGACGCCCGTGCTGGAAGAAGGCCTGACCCGCGGCGAGAAAGACTTCAGCGCCCTGGTTACCAAGATCCGTGGCGCTGGCGCCGATGTCGTGTACTTCGGCGGTCTGCACCCGGAAGCCGGCCCGCTGGTTCGCCAGCTGCGCGAGCAGGGCCTCAAGGACGTCAAGTTCATGTCTGACGACGGTGTGGTCACCGACGAACTGGTCACCACCGCTGGCGGCGCGCAATACGTCAATGGCGTGTACATGACCTTCGGCGCCGATCCACGCAAGCTGCCGGACAGCAAGGCTGTAGTCGACCAGTTCCGCAAGTCCGGCTACGAGCCTGAAGGCTACACGCTGTATGCCTACGCTTCGATCCAGGCCCTGGCCGCAGGCTTCAACGGCGCCAAATCCAACAAGGGCGACGATGCCTCCAAGTGGCTCAAGGCTCACGACGTGAAAACCGTCATGGGTGACAAGGCGTGGGATGCCAAAGGCGACCTCAAGGTCTCCGATTACGTGGTCTACCAGTGGAACGCTCAGGGCAAATACGAGCAGCTCGAAAAGCAAAAGTGAGATGAGGCCTGGCGGCGGCGCTGTGTTCTGCAGCGGCCCGCCGGGTGACGACACTGCAGTCGCGCAGGCCAGTCGTTTCTCTTAATACCGATCCCACCCGTCGTGCCGGCAACCCCGGAGCATGACGGGTGGGCGGCTTCAAGCGTTCACGAGAGTGCATGATGGACGGGATTTTTCTGCAACAAATGGTCAATGGCCTGACCCTGGGCTCGGTCTACGGACTGATCGCCATCGGCTACACCATGGTGTACGGCATCATCGGCATGATCAACTTCGCACACGGCGACGTGTACATGATCTCTGCCTACCTGGCGGCTATCGGCCTGGCAGTGTTGTCGTTCTTCGGTATCGAGTCATTTCCTTTCCTGATTCTGGGCACGCTGATCTTCACCATTGTGGTGACCGGTGTGTACGGTTTTGTCATCGAGCGGGTGGCCTACAAGCCATTGCGTAACTCGACGCGTCTGGCACCGCTGATCAGTGCCATTGGTATTTCGCTGATCCTGCAGAATTACGCACAGATCGCCCAGGGCTCGCGCCAGCAAGGCGTACCGACCCTGCTTGAAGGCGCCTGGCGCTTCGATATCGGCAGCGGCTTCGTGCAGATCACCTACACCAAGATCTTCATCCTGGTGGCCGCCTTCATCGGCATGGGTGTGCTGACCTATATCATCAAGTACACCAAGCTGGGGCGCATGTGCCGTGCCACCCAGCAGGACCGCAAGATGGCGTCGATCCTGGGTATCAATACCGATCGCGTGATCTCCTATGTGTTCATCATCGGTGCTGCCATGGCCGCGCTGGCCGGCGTGCTGATCACGCTGAATTACGGCACCTTCGACTTCTATGCCGGCTTCATCATCGGTATCAAGGCCTTCACCGCCGCGGTGCTGGGCGGTATCGGTTCATTGCCAGGCGCCATGCTCGGCGGCCTGATCCTCGGCGTGGCGGAGTCGCAGTTCTCCGGCCTGGTCAACGCTGACTATAAAGACGTATTCAGTTTCGGCTTACTGGTCGTCATCCTGATTTTCCGTCCCCAAGGCCTGCTGGGTCGCCCACTCGTGGCGAAGGTATAAGTATGTCCGCTCCTATCGCAAAACCTATCGAGATCAAGAAAAGCCTGATCGACATGGTCATCGCCGGCCTGCTGGCGCTGATCGTGTTCGGGCCCATCGTCGGCATTGTGCTCGACGGTTACAGCTTCAATCTGCAGCCGACCCGCGTGGCCTGGCTGGTGGCGGCGGTCATGGTCGGGCGCTTTTTGATGAGCCTGTTCCTGCAAACGCCTGGCGGCGTACGGTTGTCCCAGCGTTTCGAGGGCTCGGGGTCAGGTGTGCATGTATTGCCGCCCAATCACAAATCGATGCTGCGCTTCGTGTTGCCGGCCATCGTCGTGCTGGCGGTGCTGTTCCCGTTCATGGCCAACAAGTACATCCTCACCGTGGTCATCCTCGGGTTGATCTACGTGCTGCTGGGCCTGGGGCTGAACATCGTGGTCGGCCTCGCCGGCCTGCTCGACCTTGGCTATGTGGCGTTCTACGCCATCGGTGCGTACGGCCTGGCACTGGGCTATCAATACCTGGGGCTGGGTTTCTGGTCGGCATTGCCGCTGGCCGCCATCGCGGCGGCGCTGGCGGGGTGCATTCTGGGCTTCCCGGTGTTGCGCATGCACGGCGACTATCTGGCGATCGTGACCCTGGGTTTTGGGGAAATCATCCGTCTGATCCTGAACAACTGGCTGTCGTTCACCGGCGGCCCGAACGGCGTACCGGTACCGTCGCCGACTTTCTTCGGCCTCGAATTCGGCCGCCGCGCCAAAGACGGTGGCGTTCCGATCCACGAGTATTTCGGTTTCGAATACAACCCGGACCTCAAGTACATCTTCATCTATGCCGTGCTGTTCCTGGTGGTGCTGGCCGTGCTGTACATCAAGCACCGCCTGACCCGCATGCCGGTAGGCCGCGCCTGGGAAGCCCTGCGTGAAGACGAGATCGCCTGCCGCTCGATGGGCCTCAACCACGTACTGGTGAAGCTCTCAGCGTTTACCCTGGGTGCCTCTACTGCCGGCCTGGCCGGGGTGTTCTTCGCCAGCTATCAAGGTTTCGTCAATCCGACCTCGTTCACCTTTTTCGAGTCGGCGCTGATCCTGGCGATCGTCGTGCTGGGCGGCATGGGCTCCACCGTGGGTGTGGTGATTGCCGCGTTCGTGCTCACCGTGGCGCCGGAGTTGCTGCGCAGCTTCGCCGAGTACCGCGTGTTGCTGTTTGGCGTATTGATGGTGCTGATGATGATCTGGCGCCCACGTGGCTTGATCCGCATCAGCCGGACCGGGGTGGTGCCGCGCAAAGGCGTGCTGAAGACCGAGGGAGCCGCGCAATGAACAACGAAATCGTGCTCTCCGTCGAACACTTGCAGATGCACTTCGGCGGCATCAAGGCGCTGAGCGATGTCAGTCTGCAGGTACGGCGCAATTCCATTTTCGCCCTGATCGGCCCTAACGGTGCCGGCAAGACCACCGTGTTCAACTGCCTGACCGGGTTCTACAAGGCTACCGGTGGGCGAATCCAGCTGCATGCTCGCGGTCGCGATACCAACGTCATCCAGTTGTTGGGCGAACCCTTCCAGCTGGGTGATTTCGTTTCGCCGAAAAGCTTCCTCAGCCGGGTGTACTACAAGATGTTCGGCGGCACCCACCTGGTCAACCGCGCCGGGCTGGCGCGTACCTTTCAGAACATTCGCCTGTTCAAGGAAATGTCCGTCGTCGAGAACCTGCTGGTGGCCCAGCACATGTGGGTCAACCGCAACATGCTGGCCGGCATCCTCAACACCAAGGGCTACCGCAAGGCCGAAGAAGACGCGATGAACACCGCCTTCTATTGGCTCGAAGTGGTCGACCTGGTGGATTGCGCCAACCGCCTGGCCGGCGAATTGTCCTACGGTCAGCAGCGCCGCCTGGAAATCGCCCGAGCCATGTGCACCCGTCCGCAGGTGATCTGCCTGGACGAACCCGCCGCCGGCCTCAACCCGCAGGAAACCGAGGCGCTCAGCGGCATGATTCGCCTGCTGCGCGACGAACACGATATGACAGTGGTACTGATTGAGCACGACATGGGCATGGTCATGGGTATTTCCGACGACATCGTGGTGCTCGACCACGGCAACGTGATCGCCAAAGGCGGCCCCGAGCAGATTCGCAACGACCCGAAGGTGATCGCCGCCTACCTGGGTGCGGACGAGGAGGAACTGGTATGAGTACGCCGATCCTCGAATTGAAGGACATCGATGTCCACTACGGGCAGATCCAGGCGCTGAAGAAGGTTTCGCTGCATATCGATGCCGGCGAGACGGTCAGCCTGATCGGCTCCAACGGTGCAGGCAAGTCGACGCTGCTGATGTCGATTTTCGGCCAGCCGCGGGCCAGCGCCGGGCAGATCATCTATCAGGGCACCGACATCACCCAGAAGTCGTCGCATTACATTGCGTCCAACGGCATCGCCCAGTCGCCGGAGGGCCGCCGGGTGTTCCCGGACATGTCGGTCGAGGAGAACCTGATGATGGGCACCATCCCCATCGGCGACAAGCACTCCAGCGAGGACATGCAGCGCATGTTCGAACTGTTCCCACGGCTCAAGGAGCGCCGCAACCAGCGCGCCATGACCATGTCGGGCGGTGAGCAGCAGATGCTGGCCATTGCCCGCGCCTTGATGAGTCGGCCCAAGCTGCTGTTGCTGGACGAGCCCTCGCTCGGCCTGGCGCCGATTGTGGTGAAGATGATCTTCTCGACCCTGCGCGAGCTGGCACAGACGGGCATGACCATCTTTCTGGTCGAGCAGAACGCCAACCACGCCCTGAAACTGTCGGACCGCGCCTACGTGATGGTCAACGGCGAGATTCGCCTGACAGGCACCGGGCAGGAGCTGCTGAGCAACGATGAGGTGCGTAACGCCTATCTGGGTGGGCACTGAGTTTCAGGCCAGCAATGCTGGTGATTTCGCGAGCAGAGCTCGCCCCCACAGGGGAATGCGTACACTGTGGGAGCGGGGCTCTGCCCGTGAAGGCGTTGGTACTGTCTGTTACGCGTTATAACCCCGCCATCATTCGAATACCCCCTTCTCCGGTTTTGTGGAAAACACTTTTCACATTCCTCCAAACCGCGACATAAAGCCGCTGTAATTCATTGTTTTGTCACAACTTCGAGTTGTCCCCGTTTGCTGTGGGGTGGACTGTGGGTAAGTTGGGTGTAGTCGGCTGGAGGCCTTTATCGGCGTGGCCTCCAGGCTTCTGGTTGTTTTTTGATCAATGGGTTTTTATGGTCCGACAATCCTGTTTGTCAAGGGTCTTATCCACTGGGCGGATCGCCACTTTCATGCCGCCAAAGCCTGTGGATAAGTCTGTGAACAAGCCTTGGAAACATGGCGCTGAGCGTTAGGGGGACTGGCCTGGGGCCATCTTGCCGATCCGCCTCGGCGTGAGTGGAGGACGAGAGATGTCTGCCAGGTCAAGGCAAATACTTTCAAATCTCGCTGCAAGCCGCGCCATGCAAGGCTTTGCCGGTTATCCACTTGCCCACGGTTACTGTGGAGCCGACTGTGGATAAGATGCGCATAACCGGCTGCGAGGCCTCTATTACAAGGCTTTGCGCAAGGTGGTTGTTTTTTGTTCAATTGTACAAGTCACTTGCTGGCGCCGGGCCACGCGGGCATGCTCTGTGGCCGGTGACCTTTACCTCAGGAGAAGAAGATGACTGATACCGTTTTTATTACTGGTGCCACTTCGGGTTTTGGCGAGGCCTGCGCCCGTCGTTTTGCCGATGCAGGTTGGTCGCTGGTGCTGACCGGGCGCCGTGAAGAGCGTCTCAACGCCTTGGCGGCTGAACTGTCGAAGAAGGTGCCGGTATTGCCGCTGGTGCTCGATGTGCGCGATCGCAAGGCTATGGAAGCGACTATCGGCAGCCTGCCCGCCGAGTTCGGCGACATCCGCGCATTGATCAACAACGCCGGCCTGGCCTTGGGGACCGATCCGGCGCCCAAGTGCGATCTGGACGACTGGGACACCATGGTCGACACCAACGTCAAAGGCCTGCTGTATGCCACGCGTTTGCTGTTGCCGCGTCTGATCGCCCACGGCAAGGGCGCGAGCATCGTCAACCTGGGTTCGGTGGCGGGTAACTATCCCTATCCGGGCAGCCACGTATATGGCGCGACCAAAGCGTTCGTGCGCCAGTTCTCGCTGAACCTGCGTAACGACCTGCAAGGCACCGGCGTGCGTGTCACCAATCTGGAGCCAGGCATGTGCGAGAGCGAGTTCTCGTTGGTGCGTTTCAATGGCGACCAGGCCAAGTACGATGCCACCTATGCCGGCGCCAACCCGATTCAGCCGCAGGACATCGCCGAGACCATTTTCTGGATCCTCAGCCAGCCAGCGCACATCAACATCAACTCGCTGGAAATCATGCCGGTGACGCAGTCGTGGGCCGGGTTTGCCGTGGAGCGGCCGGGTAAGGCGTGATCAGGCTCTCGATGTAGCGCTGACGCCATCGCCCTCTTCGCGGGCAAGCCTTGCTCCTGCACGGCATTAGTCGTACACCTGTGGGAGCGAGGCTTGCCCGCGAAGGCGGCCGAGTGAACCCTCTCGCGGCTTACAGCTGCAGCGCAGCCGCAATGCCCTGATAGCTGGTCGCCAGGTGATACGGCGTAGTCGACGGCATATCATGCCGGCTGATTTCGCCAGTACCATCACGGCACTCGATCCAGCCTTGGTCGTGCAGGAAACGCTCGCGCAGCACGGCCAACTGAGCGGCGACCCGCTCTTGCGCATCGGGACGCAGCGTCAGCGCCCGCAGATACTCGGCTTGCGCCCAGATGCGCTGGGTGGCGTCACGTACGCTGCCATCGGGGTGCAGCATCGCCAGCACCGCGCCGTCCTTCACGCCGTGCACCTGAGCAAAGCCGAACGCCTGCTCCAGCGAGCGATGCAGCGGGCTGCCGCGCAGGATCGGCGATGCTCCCACCAGGTAATACCATTCGAACTGATGCCCAGGCTCGAACCAGTTATCCACAGCCCCCAGCGGCTTCTCCAGCATCAAGTTATTCACAGGCTCGACGAAGTGCTTGTGCATGGCGTTGGTCAGCGCCAGCAAGGCCGTGTGCACCTGTGCGTCGTCGCGCACCGACAGTGCGGCGAGAAAGGCCTCGGTCAGGTGCATCAGCGGATTCTGCAGCGGGCCCTCGCCCAAGCTGGCCCAGTCACGGGCCAGGCACGAATCGTACAAGCCCTCGCTGGTGGCAAACTGCTCGAGGATCACTGTCAGCGCGCCGTCGAGTACCGAGGCCACGAACGGCTCGCGGATCTTGTCCCAGTAATGGGCGCAGGCGAACAGGATGAAGGCGTGGGTGTAGAGGTCCTTGCGGGTATCCAGTGGCTCGCCCTGGGCGTCGACGCTGTAGAACCAGCCGCCGTGTTCGGCATCGTGGAAGTGCCGCTGCAGCGAGCGGAACAGCAACCCTGCGTGCTCATGGGCACCGGGATGCTGGCCGATCAGGCTGGAAAACACATACAGCTGGCGGGCGCAGGCCATGGCGCGATAGCGCTGCACGGGCAGGTGATGGTGCTCGGGGGTGAGCGCTTCATAGGGCAATGCCAGTTCGGCGTTCCAGCCGGGGCCGCTCCACATCGGGACGATGGTATGCATGAAATGGCGTTGCACATCGGCAAAGGCCGCGGTCATTTCAGGCGCAGCGGTAAATCCAGGAACATGGGGCATTGGCTAGAAGTCATCGCGTCGGGCAGGGATGGATGCGCGATATGGTAGCAGGGGTGGGGGGGCAGTACACGGATGGTTGAGTTGCGGTGATGCCGATGGCCCTTTCGCCGCCGAACGCGCAACCTCCCTCCCGCACAGTCGTCTGGTCCTGAGTCGTCCACCGGTGGAAGCACGGCTTGCCCGCGAAGCCTTTGAAGCTTCACGGGCAGAGCCGCTCCCGTAGAGGGATCAGGCAGCCAGCAGCCACACCCCGGCCAGCGCCGACAGTGCGCCCAGTACGCGCACCAGCGGCGCGGCGGCTTGCGGCAATACGCGCACCAGGCCGTATCCGGCGGCATGCAGTACGGCGGTAGCGGCCACGAAGCCCACCGCATAGGTCCAAGGGCTGGACATTTCGGGCAGTTCAAGGCCGTGGGCAACACCGTGGAACAGGGCGAACAGTGCGGTCGCCGTCACAGCCAGCACCAAGGGGGGACGCACTGCCAGCGCCACGGCCAGGCCCAGCGCCAGCACCGAGGCGGCGATGCCGCTTTCCAGTGCCGGCAGTTGCAGCCCTTCGAAACCCAGCACGCCGCCGATCAGCATGGTACCGACGAAGGTGCAGGGCAGTGCCCAGCGTGCCGCGCCTTGTTGTTGTGCAGCCCACAGGCCGACGGCAATCATCGCGAGCAGGTGGTCCATGCCGGTCAGCGGGTGGGCGATGCCGGCGATCAGGCCAGTGCCGTGGCCGGGGTGGGCGAAGGCGGCGGCGGGGGCCAGGAGCAGGGCAACAGCGGCCAGGACTTTTTTCAGGTTCATGTTCGGGCTTCCTTGATGAGCTTTGATTTGCGGTGTTGGGGCGGGCCCCTTCGCTTGCGACGCGTGCTCCCACAGCTTTACGCATGCTCTGTGGGAGGGCCGCGCGTGTGGCGGCGCAGGGATCACCGAATACTTAAGCGGCGCTCAGTAGCCCCTGGCGTTCGATGAAGGCGATGATGGTCTCCAGGCCCTGGCCGGTTTTCTGGTTGCTGAAGACGAAAGGTTTTTCACCGCGCATGCGTTTGGTATCGCTATCCATCATTTCCAACGAGGCACCGACCAGTGGCGCCAGGTCGATCTTGTTGATCACCAGCAGATCGGATTTGCAGATACCCGGGCCGCCTTTGCGCGGCAGCTTGTCGCCCGCCGACACGTCGATCACATAGATGGTCAGGTCCGACAGTTCCGGGCTGAAGGTCGCCGACAGGTTGTCGCCGCCGGATTCCACCAGGATCAGGTCCAGGCCGGGGAAGCGCCGATTGAGTTGGTCCACCGCCTCGAGGTTGATGGACGCATCTTCGCGAATCGCGGTGTGCGGGCAGCCGCCGGTTTCGACGCCGATGATGCGCTCCGGCGCCAAGGCCTCGTTGCGCACCAGGAAATCCGCATCTTCACGGGTATAGATGTCGTTGGTGACCACGGCCAGGTTGTACCGCTCGCGTAGGGCCAGGCACAGGGCCAATGTGAGGGCGGTCTTGCCGGAGCCGACCGGGCCGCCGATACCAACGCGCAGAGGCTGAGAGTTCATCGATATTCTCCTAGGAACGGAACAGGCGGCTGTATTGGCGTTCATGGGCCATGCTCGCCAGGGACAGGCCAAACGCGGCGCTGCCATAGTGTTGAGGGTCAAGGGTGGTGGCCAGCTGCTGGGCGCGCTGCAGGTGGGGCTGTAATTCGCTGGTCAATCGCTGCGCGGCCTGTTGGCCGAGCGGCAGGGTTTTCATCAGCACGGCCAGCTGGTTTTCCAGCCAGCTCCACAGCCAGGCGGCGAGGGCATCGGTCGGCTCGATCTGCCAGGCGCGGGCAGCCAGTGCCCAGCCGAGGGCCAGATGCGGCTCGTCGGTGGCCTGCAGGAATTCGCGCGCAGGGTCGTCCAGCTCTGCAAGGCCGAGCAGCAATTGCTTGAGCGAATAGCCCATCTGCCGGCTTTCGAGCTGCAACTCGCGGGTTTCGCGGCTGGCGCGGTGTTGTTCGCAGAGCACCCGCAACTGCGTCCAGTCCTGATCGAGGGCGGCTTGGCAGTGGGCCAGCAGCAGCGGCGCTTCGAAACGGGCGAGGTTGAGCAGCAATTGGTCGCTGATCCAACGGGCGGCGGCTTGCGGGCTGTTCACCCGGCCATCGTCGACGGCCATTTCCAACCCTTGGGAATAGCTGTAGCCGCCAATCGGCAATTGCGGACTGGCCAGCCGCAGCAGGGCCCAGGCCGGATTCATTTACGCACGCCGAACTGATGCAGCTTGGGCGCGTAGTTGAAGTCTTCATCGCCATGACGTGAGTGGTGATGGCCGCCGCCGTAGGCTCCGTGCTCCGGCTGGAACGGTGCCTCCAGGGCGATGGTGGTAGCGCCCAGCTGTTCGAGCATGGCCTTGAGTACGTAATCGTCGAGCAGGCGCAGCCAGCCGTTGCCTACTTGCAGGGCAACGTGGCGATTGCCCAGATGGTAGGCGGCGCGGGTCAGTTCGAAGGCGTTGGCGCAGGTCACGTGCAGCAATTGCTCGGGGCGGGCTACCACTCGGACCACGCGGCCGTCTTCTGCCTCCAGGCATTCGCCGTCGTAGAGCGGTGGTTGGCCGCGTTCGAGGAACAACCCGACATCCTCGCCGTCGGCACTAAAACAGCGCAGGCGACTTTTGCTGCGGGCCTCGAAATTCAGGTGAATTTCAGCCGACCAGTCAGGTTTTTTTTCGATTCTGCGGTGGATAACCAACATTCAAAGGCTTCCAGCTAATTGCGGTGGCTATGACAGAGCAAGTGTCTTGCCAATCGAAGGCTAGCTCGAAAATGCTAGAAAAGCCGCGCCATGCGCGTGAATTCAGGGCGCTCAGGTGTTCCGATTTGGGGCTTTCGCCTTGTTTTTGTTCTTTTTTGGTGCGTTACGGCGTATTCAGCTGCCTAACCCCTGCCAGTGGCGGGCGCCGACAAAGATGAAGCGTAGCTGCTGGATGATCTTGGCTTCAGGTGACAGATACGCGGGCAATGGGTGCGGCGGCGGATCGATCAGCTCGGGCAGGGTGGCGAATACCGATTTGACCACCAAGTCGGCCATTACCGACAGCGAGGCGGCATCCAGATGCTGCCAGCGTGGCATCTGTCCGAGGTCCGCGGCGAGGTCCGAGCTGATGCCGTTGCGCAGGGTCGTCAGGGCCTGACGTACGGGGAGCGAGCCACCGTATTGCTCACGGGCGAGAAACAGGAATTGCGGGCGGTTGGCAGCCACGGCATCGAGAAAGATGCGCACCGAGGCGTCGGTGATGCCGCCAAGGATCAGTTCGTTATGCCGCACCAGGCGAATGGTGGCGCGAAAGGTTTCGCCCACTTCGCTGACCAGGGCGAGGCCGAGGTGGTCCATGTCTTCGAAATGCCGATAGAAGCCAGTGGGGACGATACCCGCCGCCTTGCTCACTTCGCGCAGGCTGATGCTGCCGAAACCTCGGCCGGACGCCATCAGTTGCCGTGCGGCTTCCAGAAGGGCCTGTCGGGTCTGCAATTTCTGTTCGGCGCGCGGGAGCATGGGCTGGCTGGCTTTCTGGGAGGGCAGCCTTGCACTTTAGCAAATCACTGGAAGGGGGGCGAACCTGAGATGCGGGAATGGCGCGGGATGGTGTTCAGCTAGCGACATTTTGCGGACAAAACAAAAGCCCGGTGGGTTTGCCGGGCTTTTTTCGGGGCAGTCAAACTTAGCTCACTTGAGTCAGGTTACGCTCGGCACCGTCTTGAGCGACAGTGTTCAGCTGACGATCAGCACCGTCTTGGGCGACCGAATTCAGCTGACGATCAGCACCGTCTTGGGCGACCGAGTTCAGCTGGCGATCAGCACCGTCTTGGGCGACCGAGTTCAGCTGGCGATCAGCACCGTCTTGGGCGACCGAGTTCAGCTGACGATCAGCACCGTCTTGGGCGACCGAGTTCAGCTGGCGATCAGCCCCGTCTTGAGCGACCGAGTTCAGCTGGCGATCAGCACCGTCTTGAGCGACCGAGTTCAGCTGACGATCAGCACCGTCTTGAGCGACCGAGTTCAGCTGACGATCAGCGCCGTCTTGAGCAACGGTGTTCAGCGAACGATCAGCACCGTCCTGCGCAATGGTGTAAGTGTGCGAAATCGAGGCAGCGCTGGTTTTCATCTGGCTCGACAGGTCTTGATGAGTGACCGGTGCAGCAAAAGCGTTTGCAGCCAGAATCGAGAGGGTCAGGGTAAGCAGCATTTGGCGTTTCATGATGGGTTGCTCCGGGGAAGGGCGTTAAGTTGTCTACGGAGCCAATACTACTCCCGAGAATTTGATATAAAAGTTCATAACAGCAATGGTAACAATCAACCAAATTGATTGTTTGCTGCAGGGCACGCCAATCAAGGGTTCCAGCCGATTGAAAACGCCCTGCTTCGGGGATTTTCCGACGCCGAACGCTTCATCATCGAGCGCGTTGATACATCGGAACATTCGATACCGGCTGCGAAAATCGAAACCGATGGGTCATTTATCAGTCACAGCCTATATAGCTAGAGCGCGCTCACACCTGAGTAGGCCGCTGTCACCAGGAGAAAGCCGCAATGTCGCGCACAGGAAAAGCCATCAGCTGGACGCTAGCCACCCTCGCGGTACTGCTGGTCATTATCGCGGTGGTCATTGCCACCTTCGATTGGAACCGGCTCAAGCCGACCATCAACGAAAAGGTCTCGGCAGCCCTGCATCGACCGTTCGCCATCAATGGCAATCTGGCGGTGGTGTGGCAGCGCGAGGCCGAAGAGGGCGGCTGGCGTGCGTGGGTGCCATGGCCGCACTTCGTGGCCGAGGACATCACCTTGGGCAACCCCGACTGGTCAAAAAACCCGCAAATGGCCGGCCTCAAGCGTATCGAGTTTCGCCTGGCGCCCTTGCCGCTGCTGGCCGAGCGCGTGGTCATTCCGCGTATCGACCTGACCGAACCCAGTGCGGATCTGCAGCGGCTGGCCGATGGTCGCGCCAACTGGACCTTCCAGTTCGACCCCAAGGATCCCAATGCCGAGCCCTCCAGTTGGGTGATCGACATCGGCGCCATTGGTTTCGACAAAGGTCATGTCACCTATAACGACGCCACGCTCAATGCGCAGATCGACGTCGTGATCGATCCACTCGGCAAGCCGATTCCCTACAGCGAAATTGCCGGCAACGGCGCGGCCAAGAAGGTCAGCGATCAGGGCGGCAGCGCTCAGGACTATGCGTTCGGGCTCAAGGTGGGAGGCCGCTACAAAGGCCAGGCACTGGATGCCACGGGCAAGATCGGCGGTTTGCTGGCGTTGCAGGATGCCGCCCAGCCGTTCCCGGTGCAGGTGGATCTGAAGGTCGACCAAACCCGGATCGGCGTGGTTGGCACTCTGACCGATCCGCGCAACCTCGGCGCCCTGGACCTGCGCCTGCGTCTGGCCGGCAGCAGCCTGGGCAACCTTTATCCACTGACCGGCGTGACACTGCCGGATTCGCCGCCTTACTCCACCGACGGACACCTGATCGCCAAGCTGCACGAGGCGGGCGGGGCATCGTTCAAGTACGAAAACTTCAACGGCAAGATCGGCGATAGCGATATTCACGGCGATCTGGGCTTCGTTGCCAGCCAGCCACGGCCGAAACTGAGCGGCGCGCTGGTCTCCAATCAGCTGCTGTTCACTGACCTCGCACCGCTGATCGGTGCCGACTCCAACGCTGAGCAGAAAGCTCGGGGCGGCGCCAGCAAGCAACCGACGGACAAAGTGTTGCCGGTCGAGCAATTCAAGACCGATCGCTGGGCGGCCATGGATGCCGATGTCGAGTTCACCGGCAAGCGCATCGTGCACAGCGAGAAACTGCCGTTCACCGATCTTTATACCCATGTGATTCTCGACAACGGCCAGATCCGCCTCGAGCCGCTGCGCTTTGGCGTGGCGGGCGGCAAGCTGGACGCCCAGATCGATCTCAACGGCCGCACCACGCCGTTGCAAGGTCACGCCAAGGTCACCGCGCGCGGCTTCAAGCTCAAGCAATTGGCGCCTTCGTTCGCGCCGATGCAGACCAGTTTCGGCGAGCTCAACGGTGACGCTGATATCGCCGGTACCGGCAACTCGGTGGCCGCATTGCTGGGCAGCGCCAACGGCAATCTGAAGATGTTGATCAACGACGGCACCATCAGCCGCGACCTGATGGAAATCGCCGGCCTCAATGTCGGTAATTTCGTGGTCGGCAAGATTTTCGGCGACAAGGAAGTGAAGATCAACTGCGCCGCCGCCGACCTGGGCATCAAGGACGGCCTGGCCAAGCCCAACCTGTTCGTGTTCGATACCGAGAACGCGATCATCTATATCGATGGCACCGCCAACTTCAAGAGCGAGCAGTTGGACATGAAGATCAGCCCGGAATCCAAAGGCTTCCGCTTGCTGTCGCTGCGCTCGCCGCTGTATGTGCGCGGGCCGTTCGCCAAGCCGGGAGCGGGCGTGCAGGCCGTGCCGCTGTTGCTGCGTGGCGCCGGGATGATTGCGCTGGGCGCGGTGGCCGGGCCGGCGGCAGGGCTGCTGGCCTTGGTGGCGCCGAGTGGCGGTAACGAGCCCAATCAGTGCACGCCGCTGCTGCAGCAGATGCGCGACGGCAAGGCGCCAAAGACGGTGTCGTCCAACTGATTAGTCTGAAGCGAGATGCCCATGTGCGAGCGGGCCTCTGCCCGCGAAGGCGTCCTTGCCGTCGACGCATGCCTCCAGTTGCACCGCGTCGCGTCAGTCCTGGTCAGAGATCGGTCCTACAGGGGCGGTGCGACTGGGCAGGCACAAAAAAACCAGGCACTCGCCTGGTTTTTTTACACCCCTGATATCACAGGCTGTTGTAGATATCCGCCATGTCATCGGCGTGCTCTTCTTCCTGAGCCAGGATGTCTTCGAAGATGCGGCGAGTGGTCGGGTCTTTCTCGCCGATGTACTGGATGATTTCGCGGTAGCTGTCGACGGCGATACGCTCGGCCACCAAGTCTTCGTAAACCATCTCTTTAAGCGTGCTGCCTGCCACATATTGCGCGTGGGACAGGCCGCTGATCAGGTCAGGGTTGAATTCCGGCTCGCCGCCCAGCTGCACGATGCGCTCGGCCAGCTTGTCAGCATGTTCGGATTCCTGCTGCGCGTGCTCGAGGAATTCGTCGGCAGCGATGCTGGATTTCAGGCCGTTGGCCATGAAGTAGTGACGCTTGTAGCGCAGCACGCAGACCAGCTCGGTGGCCAGCGACTCGTTGAGCAAGCGGATGATTTCTTCGCGGTCGCCGCTATAGCCTTCAGTCACGGCGCCTTTGTCGACATTCACGCGCGCGCGTTCACGCAGGGTGTTCTTGTCGGTGAGTTGCAGATTAATGGTCATTATCTCTCTCCAGGCTGGATACGGTCGGATCACGGTGAGCGCCACACTCTCTACGCGCCATGGTGCAGGCGCCGGGTGTGGTCGATGCTTAAGGTGTGAGTGGCTGGCGCGGCGAAAGTTTTACCGAGTGCATCCAACGGCAACTTCAACGCGGCGCGCCAGCGCGGGAGGGCGTGTTACATGGCTTTCTGGTTGGTCGCATGCTGGGCGCAGGTCATGAAGCCTTTGCTGTCGACATGGCCGGTGCCGTCGAAGCTGACGTAATAGGCCTGCTGCTTGCCGTCGCGGTTAAGCACATAGTTGTTGCAGGTACCGGCAGCCGAGGTGGCGGTGCCATCCTTTACCGTCGACGGCGACCCGCCGATGGCGATCACTTGCTGCATGGTCATGCCAGTCTCTACCTGCTTGACCAGCGGCTCGTTGCGGTAGGTGACGAAGTCCACGGGGTTTTCCGGGGTGGTCGAGCAGCCGGCCACGGATGCCAATACACAAAATGCTGCCAATGCTTGCTTGTACATAAAGGTCGCTCCTACGCGTGGCCGATAGTGGCCATGTAATATGTAGGGCCACGGCGTGGCGCCAGAGTTCGAAAAATCTTGCGCCGGGTTAAAGACTGGTACGCCAGGTTTGCCTGCGAAAGAGATTTGTAAGCGAGTTTGTCTACACTCCAGGCTGAGGGCGCGCTATTCGCCGCGCCAAAAGGAGACCACTCCATGAAATGCTCGTATGTCGCGATGATCTTGACGGGGTTGATGATGGGTTCGCAGGCGTTCGCCGCGACCGCGCAGCAGGAGAAAATGAAGACCTGTAATGCCGATGCCAGCGCCAAGACACTCAAGGGCGATGAGCGCAAGAGTTTCATGAGCAGTTGCCTGAAAGCCGCGCCGGCACCGGCCGCCACCCAGCAGGACAAGATGAAGACCTGCAACGCCGACGCGACCACCCAGGCACTGAAGGGGGATGCGCGCAAGACGTTCATGAGTGGGTGTTTGAAGAAGAAGTGATCGTTTCGATAACGCTGGGCATGACTGACTGACGCCTTTGCGGGCAAGCCTCGCACCCACAGAGGTATGACTCGACTCTGTGGGTGCGAGGCTTACCCGCAAAGGGGCACCCCCGGGCAATACCGTACCCACTGGCTCTACAGCGCGAAGGCTGGCAGACTGCCCATCCCTTCACGCCGTTTGTCTTGAGGCTGTATGCCAACGTTCTCCCAGCGTCACGTATTGTTGGCCAGTCTAGTCATTGTCATGGGCGGGCTGTATCTGGTGCTGCCGTTGCGCTTGTTGCCCAGCCTGCTGGCCGGACTGCTGGTGTTCGAGCTGGTCAATATGCTCACCCCGCAACTGCAACGCCTGATCGCAGGGCGCCGCGCGCGCTGGCTGGCGGTGGCATTGCTGGGCACTCTGGTGGTCAGCGTGCTCGCGCTGATTTTTGCCGGCATCATCAGTTTCGTGCTGCACGAGGCGGAAAACCCCGGCGCTTCGTTGGACAAATTCATGGGCGTGGTCGATCGCGCACGCAGCCAGTTGCCGCCGTTCATCGACGCCTACCTGCCGGCCAGTGCCGCCGAGTTCCGTATCGCCATCAGCGGCTGGCTGGGCAAGCATCTCACCGATCTGCAGTTGATGGGCAAGGACGCTGCCCACACCTTCGTGACCCTGCTGATCGGCATGGTCCTGGGTGCCATCGTCGCCTTGCAGAACCTGCCCGATCCGACCCAGCGCAAGCCGTTGTCCGCCGCGCTGTTCGATCGCCTGTCGCTGCTGGTTCAGGCGTTTCGCAATATCGTTTTCGCGCAGATCAAGATCTCGCTGTTGAACACCGCGTTTACCGCGATCTTCCTGGCGGTGGTGCTGCCGTTGTGCGGGATCAAGTTGCCGCTGACCAAGACCCTGATCGTGCTGACGTTCCTGCTGGGGCTGCTGCCAGTGATCGGCAACCTGATGTCCAACGCGCTGATCACTATCGTCGGCCTGTCGTTGTCGATCTGGGTGGCGGTGGCGGCGCTGGGGTATCTGATCGTGATCCACAAGGTCGAGTATTTCCTCAACGCGCGGATCGTCGGCGGGCAGATCAGCGCCAAGGCGTGGGAGCTGCTGTTGGCGATGCTGGTGTTCGAGGCCGCGTTCGGGCTACCTGGGGTGGTGGCGGGGCCCATCTATTACGCGTATCTCAAGAGCGAGCTGCGATTGCAGGGATTGGTGTAACCCTCAAGGGCCTCTTCGCCGCCGAACGCGCACCCTTGCTCCCACAGATGTACACAGGTCCAGCTTTCACACCTGTGGGAGCAAGGCTTTCCCGCGAAGAGGCCCGCGAGAACGCCATCATCACCAAGCCTTACATATCCCCATAACGCTTGCGCGCTTCGATCGCCAGGCCGCTGCCGATGCTGCCAAAGATGTTGCCTTCCACATGCCGCGCGTTGGGCAGCATCGCCGAGACGCTCTGGCGCAACGCCGGAATCCCGCTCGAACCACCGGTAAAGAACACCGTATCGACCTGGTCCACTCGCACGCCGGCTTTGTCCAGCAAGCTGGTGACACTGCCGCGCACCCGCTCCAGCAAGCCGTTGATCGACTGTTCGAACAGCGCTCGGGTGAGTTCGACGCTCAACTCCGGCTGAATGCGATCAAGGGCCACGAGGCGCTGGTCGCGTTCGGTGAGCTGGATCTTGGTTTCTTCGACTTCCATCGCCAGCCAGTGCCCGGCGCGCTGCTCGATCAGCTTGAACAACCGGTCGATGCCGTCGGTGTCCTGGATGTCGTAGCGCATGCTGCCCAGCGCCTGCTGGGACTTTTGCGAGTACACCGAGTTGATGGTGTGCCAGGTGGCCAGGTTGAGGTGCAGGCTGGTGGGCATGAACGCGCCGCTTTTCATGCGGCTGCCGTAGCCAAACAGCGGCATCACGCCTTGCAGGCTCAGCTGCTTGTCGAAGTCGGTACCGCCGATATGCACGCCGCCGGTGGCGAGGATGTCATCCTGGCGGTCATCGTGGTCGCGACGTTCAGGGCTCAGGCGTACCAGCGAGAAGTCCGAGGTACCCCCGCCGATGTCGACGATCAGCACCAGCTCTTCGCGCTCGATGGTCGACTCGTAGTCGAAGGCCGCAGCGATCGGCTCGTACTGGAACGAGACCTCGCTAAAGCCGATCTTGCGCGCCACTTCGGCCAGGGTGTCTTCGGCCTCCTGGTCGGCGAGCGGATCATCGTCGACGAAATGCACCGGGCGGCCCAGCACCACGGCGTCGAACGGGCGGCCGGCGTTGGTTTCGGTGCGCTTCTTGAGTTCGCCGATGAACATCCCCAGCAGGTCCTTGAACGGCAGGGCGGTGCCCAGCACGCTGGTGTCATGCTTGATCAGCTTGGAACCGAGCAGGCTTTTGAGCGAGCGCATCAGGCGCCCTTCATAGCCTTCGAGGTACTCGTGCAGAGCCATGCGGCCATAGGCGGGGCGGCGCTCCTCGAGGTTGAAAAAAACCACGGACGGCAGGGTGATCTTGCCGTCCTCCAGCGCGATCAGCGACTCCTCGCCAGGGCGATGCCAGCCGACGGTGGAGTTGGAGGTGCCGAAGTCGATGCCGCAGGCACGGGCCGGGGATACGTTTTTCATGTTGTCGAGGGTTCCGGTAAAAAACGGCCGCGCAGTGTATGCCAGTCGTTGACAGAATCGAAGGCCGAATATCCGTTATTTACCCGCTGGATGCCTTGAAAGAACATCAACGACCCCCAATTTAGTCTTATCGATCCGGCCTGCGGGATTCTTTTCGCACAGGTGTATTCATTCACGCCCCTGCAGGGCCGATAAACTTCCATCGCGCTTCAGCGTCTCACGCCGTGAACGCTGGCGCCGCGACCCCGGTAAACGAAGGTGGTTACCCTCCAATGGATTTCAAAGACTACTACAAGATCCTCGGCGTAGAGCCGACGGCGGATGAAAAAGAGATCAAGTCCGCCTACCGCAAACTGGCGCGCAAGTATCACCCTGACGTCAGCAAGGAGGCGGGTGCTGAAGACAAGTTCAAGGAAGCTTCCGAGGCCTATGAGGCTTTGAGCAACCCGGAAAAACGCGCCGAGTACGACGAGCTGCGCAAATACGGCCAGCACGGGCGGCCGTTCCAGGGCCCGCCGGGCTGGCAGGGGCGCGGCGGTGGCGGTTTCGACGAAGGCGCCGATTTTTCCGACTTCTTCAGCTCCATTTTCGGCGGTTCCGGCGGCGGACGGCCGGGCGGCAATCCGTTCGGCAGCGCTCAAGGGCGTAGCCGTGGCCGCGATGGCCAGGATGTGCAGATGGAGCTACCGGTGTCGCTGGAGGAAACTCTGGCGACCGAGTCGAAGAAGATCAGCTTCAAGGTGCCGCAGCACAATGGGGCCGGGCAGCGCGTGGCGGATTCGCTGAAAACCCTCAACGTGAAGATCCCCGCCGGGGTCGCGGACGGCGAGCGCATTCGCCTCAAAGGCCAAGGCGCGCCGGGCATCGGCGGCGGTGCCACGGGTGACCTGTACCTGACTATCAACTTTGAAAAACATCCGTTTTTCGAGGTGGATGGCGACGATCTGATCCTCCAGGTGCCGTTGGCGCCCTGGGAAGTAGCACTGGGCACCAAGGTGGCAGTGCCGACCCTGACCGGGCGCATCAACCTGACTATCCGCCCGGACAGTCAGAACGGCCAGCGCCTACGGGTCAAGGGCAACGGTCTGCTGAACAAACAGGGTCAGCGCGGCGACCTGTTCGCGCAGATCAAAGTGGTGATGCCCACCCATAACGACGCCGAAGCGCAGGCCCTGTGGGAATCGTTGGCGAACAACGCCGAGTTCGATCCACGGGCCAACTGGAGCCGCTGATCGACAGCAGCGTCCGCCCATTCACTGCAAGTGAGGACGGCCGCGGCCTTGGGTCAGACGCTGGCGCTCGACATCACCGAGCCCTCGGGCAAGGTCCCCATCTCGATCTGCAAATCGGTTCTGAGGTTACCTTGGGACCCTGCCAACCGCTGGCCAGGGTCTTCGCTGATAGTGAACGGCGTATTGCGTGATACATCCTTGACCCTCACCCCCACCGTGTCTGACAGGTCCGCCAAACCCGGTACGTCCTCGTAGGTGCTGACCTTGGTGTGGTCGACCAACGCAATCCAGCCGCTGGCCGGGCGCGCTGCCTGGTGGGCGCGTATACGCTGAATGGCGTAATAGTTGCGCATTTTCTGACCGATTCCCGCTTCCGTCTGGCTCAAACCATGCACCTGGTGGGCAGCGGCACAGTCGAGTGCCTTGACCTTGATCCCTTGCAGGCGCGCCATCTTGATGAGCTCCAAGGGGGTGTACTTCGCCAGGATCGACTGCCGGGTCAGGCGGGTCAGGTAGTTGTACAGTCCGCTGGGCATAAGGCCAGTCTCCAGGTAATGGTCCAGCCAGCCTTGATGCAGTTCCTTGATCAGCAGGTCGGTGTACAAAGTCTGTACGCCCTGCGATTTCAGGTCGCCCATGTACTTGATCAACAGCTTCTTGCTGCCAATTGCATCCTTCGCTTCACCGATGACCAGGCCTTGGCTCTGATCGTAGACCGCTTCGAAAAGCGTATCGGGGGTTGCCAATTCGTTGAATCGAGGTACCAGGATGCTGCGCGGCTCTCTGGGAAGGTTGAAGAAGAGCCGGGCGTGTGCGGCCAGCTCGTTACGCGCGACCAGCAGTTCATTTCTCGCCATGGCGAACGTATCGTCCAGCGTTGAGCTCATCAGTCGCGCACTGTCACGGCCGATCAGGGGTTCGATCAGCTCTACGTATTTCATCGAAACTTCGTAGGGTCGCAGCTGTATATCGAGTCGATGCGCTTCGACCATTTGCGGCGTGATTGCGCCAGAGGCTGACTCTTCGTCGGCGCCGACCACAAGCGGGTCGATGACTTCTTCAACATAGGGTTCCCACACGCCGCGCCAGTTGGCCTCGACGGGCCAGGCGCCGGTCAGGTTGTCGGGCGTCAGCGGGTTGATCACGACCCAGCGGTCCAGGACCTCAATGAACTCCACCTCATAGACTTTTTGCGCGAGCTGGATATAGCGCTTTTCGCCGCTCACGTAGAACAGACCGCCGGCGCCATTGATTTCGGTGGGCAGGACGGAGAGGTCGATATCGACCGCGTAGGGCATGGGCGATTGGGTCTCGACGACGGCAGGTGCTTCTTCGGCCAGGTCGGCGAACTCGTTGAGGATATGCTTGCCGCTGCCCTTGAGCATGGGCAGGCTGAACAGCAATGACAGCGCGTCGAGTGCTGCGGCTACCGCGGCCTTGCTTCGCTGCTCGTGGGTTTTGCCGTGCAGGACGACGGCCAGGTGGGCACCCAGGCTGATGGCCGAGGCGCCGACGACGGATGCCGCGACCAATGAATCACCCGGTGCGATCCCGGCGGTAACACGGACGAAGGCGCTGAGGTCGACCAGAAAGATGTCCTTGCGCAGCTGCCAGTTACTGGTGAGCATCGTCTGTGCTTCGGTTTCCAGGCGAGCGCGCAGGTTGTCGATCAGATAACTGAACACGTCCTTGGTAATCGGCTGGCTGGCGCCATTGAGCATGGTCTGCCCAGCGACCCAAGGCGTGCGCTGCATAGTGTCGAGCGTGGAGTTGAGGGTTTCGAGGGTCGAAGAATCGGTTTGATGGTGCGCCGTGAAATGCGAGAGCAGATGCTCACGCCGCGCCGGGTCGGCCGCCTGAACGCAGAACCATTCATAGACTTCACGTTCGGAGTGGAAGGTGTGGAACCAGTCAGGGGGCAGGTAGAGGGTTTGATGCCCTTGAGCATTTTTCACCCTTATGATGCCCGTGGCAGCTATTCCGCCCAGGGTCAGATCGGAGACTTCGGCCAGGTCTCTGCTGGTGACGGCTCGTTTCAATTGTGCAATGGTCGGAGGGAGCTTCAACGGGCCCGCCACGCTGAAGATGAATTGTTTGAAGGCGCGGCGACTGAGCAATCGACGGCGCATTGCCTCGAAGGCATAGCTCACGCAAAGGGCTTTAGCCACCAATCGCCCGCTGTCGCCCTGAGCGGTCCAGAACGCTTCCAGTTGCGTCTGATAGGCCTGCGCAAAATTGCCCTCCCACAAGTCATTCATGATGGTCAGTGGCGACAAAGCCAGTTCGTTGCGCTGGTCGAAGTGACCAGCCGTGCTGTCTGCGGTGTAGAAACCGCTCATGCTGTCCAGATCGATGGCGTTGATTTGATCGTTGACGTCGAAGCGGCGCTGGGTCAATTCGGTCATGGTTCGGGATTGGTCGGGCACACCATAGTGCTCCCAGCCGGTGAAGGTCTGTGGGTTGCTGATGGCATTGGAAAACCGGTGCCAGTACACAGTATCCGGATCCAGATCACGGCCAGTATGGACCTTGAGGATTCGGGCTGCTTCCTGACGAGCGCACTGGTTGACATCCGGGAAGGCGGTATAGAAATCAGTGGCAGCCTGGGTCAGTGCGGCGAGGGTTTGCTCAGGTGTTTCAGGCGACAGAGCGATCGCGTTCTCGGTTGCTTGGGTGTCGGACATGGCTGTCTCCTTGGTTGTAATGTCAGGAGTCAGCGAGGTTAGGGGGCGATGTGGAGGCTGATGCGGTATATACCTGCAGGCGCCTGCAGGCGCGTTGCCTGCATGACGCCCGTGAGCGCGCTAAAACAAAAAGTACCGCTGTGCCAGCGGCAGTACATCCGCCGGTTCACACCACAGCAGCACGCCATCGGCCTTGACCTGGTACGTCTGCGGATCGACATCGATCTGCGGCAGGTAGCCGTTGTGGATCAGGTCGGTCTTCTGCACCGTGCGGCAACCCTTCACGACGGCGATCTGTTTCTTCAACCCCAACTGCTCCGGCAAGCCGGCATCCAGTGCTGCCTGGCTGATGAAGGTCAGGCTGGTGGCATGGCGCGAGCCGCCATAGCTGGCGAACATCGGCCGGTAGTGCACGGGTTGCGGGGTGGGGATCGAGGCGTTGGCATCGCCCATCAGGCTGGCTGCGATCGCCCCACCCTTGAGGATAAGCGTCGGCTTGACGCCGAAGAACGCCGGGCGCCACAGCACCAGGTCGGCCCATTTGCCGATCTCGATCGAACCCACTTCGTGGCTGATGCCATGGGTGATGGCCGGGTTGATGGTGTACTTGGCGATGTAGCGCTTGATGCGGAAGTTGTCGTTGCCGGCCACGTCTTCGGCCAGCGGGCCGCGCTGTTTTTTCATCTTGTCGGCGGTTTGCCAGGTGCGCGTGATCACTTCGCCCACGCGGCCCATGGCCTGGCTGTCGGAGCTGATCATGGAGAACGCGCCGAGGTCGTGGAGGATGTCTTCGGCGGCGATGGTTTCGCGGCGGATGCGGCTTTCGGCAAAAGCGACGTCTTCGGCGATGCTGGGGTCGAGGTGATGGCAGACCATCAGCATGTCCAGGTGTTCGTCGATGGTGTTGCGGGTAAACGGCCGGGTCGGGTTGGTAGAACTCGGCAGCACGTTGGGCAGGCCGCACGCCTTGATGATGTCCGGGGCATGGCCGCCGCCGGCGCCTTCGGTGTGATAGGTATGGATGGTACGGCCCTTGAAGGCGCCCAGAGTGGTTTCGACGAAGCCCGATTCGTTGAGGGTGTCGGTGTGAATGGCCACCTGCACGTCGTACTGGTCGGCCACCGTCAGGCAGTTGTCGATGGCGGCTGGAGTGGTGCCCCAGTCTTCGTGCAGCTTGAGGCCGATGGCGCCGGCCTTGACCTGCTCGATCAGCGGTTCGGGCAAGCTGGCGTTGCCCTTGCCGGTCAGGCCGATGTTCATCGGGAAGGCGTCGGCGGCCTGCAGCATGCGCGCCAGGTGCCAAGGGCCCGAGGTACAGGTGGTGGCGTTGGTGCCGGTGGCCGGCCCGGTACCGCCGCCGATCATGGTGGTGACGCCGCTCATCAGCGCTTCTTCGATCTGCTGCGGGCAGATGAAGTGGATGTGGGTGTCGATACCGCCGGCGGTGAGAATCATGCCTTCGCCGGCGATGACTTCGGTGCTGGCGCCGATGGCGATGGTGACGTCCGGCTGAATGTCCGGGTTGCCGGCCTTGCCGATGGCGGCGATGCGCCCGTCCTTGAGGCCGACGTCAGCCTTGACCACGCCCCAGTGGTCGATGATCAGGGCGTTGGTGATCAGCGTGTCGACCACTTCGGCGGCCAGCAGCTGGCCCTGGCCCATGCCGTCGCGGATCACCTTGCCGCCGCCGAATTTCACTTCTTCGCCGTAATGGGTGAAGTCCTTTTCGACCTCGATCCACAGGTCGGTGTCGGCCAGGCGCACCTTGTCGCCAACGGTGGGGCCGAACATGTCGGCGTAGGCTTGTCTGGAAATCTTCAAATCTTCGTTCCTCAGCTTTGAAGCAGCTGCAAGCTTTTAGCCGCAAGCTTCAAGTAAAAGCAAAATGTGTGAGCACCGCGCTGTTTCTTGCAGCTCGCAGCTGCTCCTATAGGCTGCCCATGATCCGCCCGGCAAAGCCGTAGACCTTGCGCAGCCCGGCCAGGTCGACCAGCTCCACTTCGCGGCTCTGGCCTGGCTCGAAGCGCACGGCGGTGCCGGCGGGGATGTTCAGGCGCATGCCACGGGTCGCGGCGCGGTCGAATGTCAGCGCATCGTTGGTTTCGAAAAAATGATAGTGCGAGCCGACCTGGATCGGGCGGTCGCCGCTGTTGGCCACACTCAGGCTGAGGGTACGGCGGCCGACGTTGAGTTCGATGTCGCCGGGCTGGATCTGGTATTCGCCAGGAATCATGCGGGCAATCCTTGAAGAAGTTTGTAATAGAGGGCGGTATTGATCAGGGTGCCGTCCGGCCGCCCCGCATAGTCGGGGATTTCGCCGACGCGGGTGTATCCGGCTGCCTTGTAGAAGGCTTCTGCGGGGGAGCGGGCTTCGGTGTCGAGGAACAACAGGCTCAGACCTTTCTGGCGAGCGACGAGCTCGGCGCCGTTCATCAACTGAGTCGCCAGGCCGTGACGCTGAAAGTCCATGTGCACCAGCAGTTTTTGCACCTCGGCGCGGTGGCGGCCGTTGGCTTTATTGCAGGGCGCCAGTTGCACGCTGGCCAGCACTCGTTCGTTGTGCACCACCACCCACAGCAGGCGCTCGGCGCTTTCGAGCTGGCCCTTGAGCTCGCTCAGGTAAGCGACCCCCTGGGCCCGGTCGAAATCCTTCAGAAAGCCTATCGACGCGCCCTGTCGCACCGCGTCTTCGAGCAATTCGTACAGGCCCTGCTGATAGTGAGCAAAGCCTTCAACGGTAACGCGACGCAACTGGGCAGCATTCATGGACTTACTCCGAGGGACTCGCAGAAGGTTGAGCACCGGGGTTGAGGATCAACTGCATGAAGGTCAGGTCGAGCCAGCGCCCGAACTTGGTGCCGACCTGGGGCATCTGCCCGTTGATCGTGAAACCCAGGCGTTGGTGCAAACGAACGGACGCCGCATTGCCGCTTTCGATGGCGGCGACCATCACGTGTTTGTCGCAGGCCCTGGCGCGCTCGATCAGCGCGTTCATCAACTGCGGGCCGATACCCTGGCCGCGCTGGTCGTCGCGGATATACACCGAGTGCTCGACGGTGTGGCGAAAACCCTCAAAAGGCCGCCAGTCACCGAATGAAGCGTAGCCGACCGGGCTGTTTTGGGCGTCGATCGCCACCAGGATCGGGTAGCCCTGGGCCTGGCGCGCGCTGAACCAGGCCTGGCGGTTGCCGAGGTCGACCGGTTGTTCGTTCCAGATCGCCGTGGTGTTGAGCACCGCGTCGTTGTAGATGTCGCGAATGGCCGGCAGGTCGGCGTGCACCGCGTCGCGTATGAGCAAGGACATGCGAGGGCCTCAGGCAATGGGTTGGTGCACGGTGACGAGCTTGGTGCCATCCGGGAAGGTGGCTTCGACCTGGATCTCGGGGATCATCTCCGGGATGCCTTCCATCACTTGTTCGCGGCTCAGCAGCGTGGTGCCGTAGTGCATGAGCTCGGCGACCGTCTGGCCATCGCGGGCACCTTCCAGCAGGGCTGCGGAGATGAACGCCATGGCCTCCGGATAGTTGAGCTTGAGGCCGCGCGCCAGCCGCCGCTCGGCGACGAGGCCGGCGGTGAAGATGAGCATCTTGTCTTTTTCGCGGGGGGTCAGGTCCATGGGGTATCCGTTGTTGAAAGTGTTGGAATGTGGGGTGTTGCCGATGGCCCCTTGGCGGGCCAGTCTTGCTTCCACAGATGGTGCAATCCTGTGGGAGCAAGACTTGCCTGCGAAGGCGTCATACCGCCATAAGTCGCCATCAGGTGCTCCATATTCGGGGGGCCAGCGCTTCGCGGCCGAGCAGGGCGGGACGCAGCAGGGTCCATAACGCGATCAACCAGTCGCGGGCATGCAGGGCCTCGCTGGCCAGGCAGCGCGCCACCAGCAGGTCCGGCAACTGGGTCAGGTCGCCGCGCACCTTGCTGGGCAGCTCGCGGCAACGTTGCAACAGTTCGGGGTCGAGCGTGCCGGTGATCAACAGTGTGGCAAACACCGGCTGACCGTCCAGGCCGATGGGCGAATCGAGCAAGCCGTCATCGCCGCTGACGCGTTGGCGTTCGTGCCACAGGGCGCGGCCGTCGCGACGAATGTCCAGACGCGATTGAAAGTGGCCACGATCGAAGCGCTCGCCGGCGGCCGGTCGACCCAGCGCGACCACGTCCCAGTACAGCAGGCGGGCATCGCCTTCGAGCTCGATCACGGTCTGCAACTCGGCCTGGGCGGCGCTGTAGACGATGGTCTCCTGAGGCATCCATTCCAGGGTCGCGCCGGCGGCGACGTGCAATTTCAGCTGTTGATAGGCCGGCCCGGCGGCGCGATACCATTTGGCCGCGCCGGGGCTGGTCAATTGGGCCCAGGCGTTGGTGCCGACGCTGGCGGTGATGTCGAGGCGATCGCCACCGGCAATGCCCCCCGGCGGATGCACGATGATGTGCTGGCACACCTCGGGGCCTTCTGCGTACAGGTGCTTCTGCACCCGCAGCGGGCCCTTGTGGCGGCGCAATACCGGCCGGGTGCTGGCGCCGAAACGGGCATAGCCCAGCTCGAGTTCAGCGTGCCAGCTGGGGGTATAGAGGACAGAGGAAACGGGTAAATTCATGGGCTTTCGTACAGGGCTCTGGTCAAGGGACGCTCGTCAGGCAGATTAGATGGTTACCAGGCCGCGTACACCCTCGGCCTCCATGTTTTCGCCGCGGCCCTGCTGGACGATTTCGCCACGGGACATCACCAGGTACTGGTCGGCCAGTTCGGCGGCGAAGTCATAGAACTGCTCGACCAGCAGAATAGCCATGTCACCCTTGGCCGCAAGCTTCTTGATCACCGCGCCGATCTCTTTGATCACCGACGGTTGGATACCTTCGGTGGGTTCGTCCAGGATCAGCAAGCGCGGGCGGCTGGCCAGGGCCCTGCCGATAGCCAGCTGTTGCTGCTGGCCACCGGACAGATCGCCACCGCGGCGGTGCTTCATCTGCAGCAGTACGGGGAAGAGCTCGTAGATAAAGGCCGGGACTTCCTTGGCTTCGCTGCCGGGGAAGCGCGACAGACCCATCAGCAGGTTTTCCTCGACGGTCAAACGGCCGAAAATCTCCCGGCCCTGAGGCACATAGGCGATGCCGGCGTGCACACGCTGGTGCGGTTTGAAACCGGTGATGGCCTTGCCTTCCCAGTTGACGCTGCCGTCCTTGGCCGGGATCAGCCCCATCAGGCATTTGAGCAGGGTGGTCTTGCCCACGCCGTTACGGCCCAGCAGGCAGGTGACTTCGCCGACTTTCACCTCGAAGCTCAGGCCGCGCAGGATGTGGCTACCGCCGTAGTATTGGTGCAGGGTGTCGACTTGCAGCATGGTGGTGACTCTCCTGAATTTTTGTCCGGCTGGTCCGGCCTCTTCGCGAGCAAGCTTCGCTCCCACAGAGTCCGCCGCACCTGAGGCGTACACCTGTGGGAGCATGGTGGTGACTCTCCTGAATTTTTGTCCGGCTGGTCCGGCCTCTTCGCGAGCAAGCTTCGCTCCCACAGGGTCCGCCGCACCTGAGACGTACACCTGTGGGAGCATGGTGGTGACTCTCCTGAATTTTTGTCCGGCTGGTCCGGCCTCTTCGCGAGCAAGCTTCGCTCCCACAGAGTCCGCCGCACCTGAGACGTACAACTGTGGGAGCGAGGCTTGCCCGCGAAGGGGCCATTTGCCATGCCCCATAGCATGGGGATCACCGCCCCAGATAAACCTCGATGACCCGCTCGTCCGCCTGCACGTCTTCCAGCGAACCCTCGGCCAGCACGCTGCCTTGATGCAGCACGGTGACGTGGTCGGCGATCGAGCCGACGAAGCCCATGTCGTGCTCCACCACCATCAGCGAATGCTGCCCGGCGAGGGTCTTGAACAGTTCGGCGGTGAATTCGGTTTCCGCATCGGTCATGCCCGCCACCGGCTCGTCGAGCAGCAGCAGTTGCGGATCCTGGACCAGCAGCATGCCGATCTCCAGAAACTGCTTCTGGCCGTGGGACAGCAACCCCGCCGGGCGCTCCACCGAGGCGCTCAGGCGGATGGTCTCCAGTACCTGATCGATGCGGTCGCGTTGCTCGCCAGTCAGGCGCGCCCGCAGGCTGGCCCACACCGACTTGTTGGTCTTCTGCGCCAGTTCGAGGTTCTCGAACACGGTGAGCGCCTCGAATACGGTCGGTTTCTGGAACTTGCGGCCGATACCGGCCTGGGCGATCTGCACTTCGCTCATGGTGGTCAGGTCCATGGTTTCACCGAACCAGGCCTTGCCATGGGAGGGGCGAGTCTTGCCGGTGATCACATCCATCAGCGTGGTCTTGCCGGCGCCGTTGGGGCCGATGATGCAGCGCAGTTCGCCGACGCCTATATACAGGTTGAGGTTGTTCAGCGCCTTGAAGCCATCGAAGCTGACGCTGATGTCCTCCAGGGTAAGGATGGTCCCGTGGCGGGTATCCAGGCCCTTGCCGGCGCTGGACCCCAGGCCGATGGCATCACGGCTGGTGCCTTCATCGGAGTTCGGATCAATGGCCGGTTCGAGCATGAACTGCGTGGTAGGTGGCGTTCTCATTGTTCGCTCCTTTTCTTCAGCAGGCCGATCACGCCTTTAGGCAGATACAGGGTGACGATGATGAACAGCGCGCCCAGAAAGAACAGCCAGTACTCGGGAAAGGCCACGGTGAACCAGCTCTTCATGCCGTTGACCACGCCAGCGCCCAGCAGCGGCCCGATCAGCGTGCCGCGGCCTCCCAGCGCCACCCATACGGCGGCCTCGATGGAGTTGGTCGGCGACATCTCGCTGGGGTTGATGATGCCCACCTGCGGCACATACAGCGCCCCGGCCAGGCCGCACAGCACGGCACTCAACACCCACACGAACAGCTTGAAGCCGCGCGGATCGTAACCGCAGAACATCAGGCGGTTCTCGGCGTCACGCAAGGCGGTCAGCACGCGGCCGAACTTGCTCCGTGCCAAGCGAAAACCCAGCCACAGGCTCACCACCAACAGCGCCACGGTGAGCAGGAACAACACCGCGCGAGTGCCTTGGGAGGTGATCTCGAAACCGAGGATGCTGCGAAAGTTGGTAAAACCGTTGTTACCGCCAAAACCCGTCTCGTTGCGGAAGAACAGCAGCATGCCGGCAAAGGTCAACGCCTGGGTCATGATCGAGAAATACACGCCCTTGATCCGCGAGCGGAAGGCGAAGAAACCGAACACCAGCGCCAGCAAACCCGGCGCCAGCACCACCAGACACAGGGCCCAGAGGAAGTGCTCGGTGCCGACCCAGTACCAAGGCAGTTCGCTCCACGACAAAAACGTCATGAACGCCGGCAGGCCATCGCCGGCCGCCTGGCGCATCAGGTACATGCCCATCGCGTAGCCGCCGAGGGCGAAGAATAGCCCGTGGCCCAAGGACAACAGCCCCGCGTAACCCCAGACCAGATCCAGTGCCAGGGCGACGATGGCGTAGCACAGGATTTTGCCGACCAGCGTGAGGGTATAGGCCGACACCTGCAGGCCGTTGCTGGCCGGCAGCAGCGACAACAGCGGCAACGCCAGCAGCACCAGCAGGATCACCGCGCCAATGACGAGGGTGACCTTGGGGCCGGCTTTTTGCGCGGCGGTGAGCATCAGTGGCTGGTTCATCAGTCGATCACCCGTCCTTTGAGCGCGAAGAGGCCTTGCGGACGCTTCTGGATAAACAGAATGATCAGCGCCAGGATGAGAATCTTGCCCAGCACGGCGCCGATCTGCGGTTCGAGGATCTTGTTGGCGATGCCCAGGCCGAAGGCCGCCGAGACGCTACCGGCCAGTTGCCCGACTCCGCCGAGGACCACCACCAGGAAGGAGTCGATGATGTAGCTCTGACCGAGGTCCGGACCGACGTTGCCGATCTGGCTCAGGGCCACGCCGCCCAGCCCGGCGATGCCCGAGCCGAGGCCGAAGGCGAGCATGTCGACGCGCCCGGTGGGCACGCCGCAGCAGGCCGCCATGTTGCGGTTCTGGGTGACGGCGCGCACGTTGAGGCCCAGGCGGGTCTTGTTCAGCAGCAGCCAGGTCAGCACCACCACCGCCAGGGCGAAGGCGATGATGACGATGCGGTTGTACGGCAGCACCAGGTTGGGCAGCACCTGGATGCCGCCGGACAGCCATTCGGGGTTGGCGACTTCGACGTTCTGCGCGCCGAAGGCCAGGCGCACGGCCTGGATCAGCATCAGGCTGATGCCCCAGGTGGCCAACAGGGTTTCCAGCGGCCGCCCGTAGAGGTGGCGGATGACCGTGCGCTCCAGGGCCATGCCGATGGCTGCGGTGACGAAGAACGCCACCGGCAGGGCGATCAGCGGGTAGAACTCGATGGCGCCCGGGGCGAAGCGCTGGAACAGAATCTGCACCACATAGGTGGAGTAGGCGCCGAGCATGAGCATTTCGCCGTGGGCCATGTTGATGACGCCCAGCAGGCCGAAGGTGATCGCCAGGCCGAGAGCGGCCAGCAGCAGGATCGAGCCTAGGGAGATACCACTGAACGCCTGGCCGAGCAGGTCGCCGATCATCAATTGACGTTTGACCTGGGTCAGGCTGGTTTCGGCGGCGGTGCGCACGCCAGCATCAGCCTCGACGCCGGGGGCGAGGATGTCTTCGAGGCGAGTCTTGGCCAGGGGATCACCGGTGTCGCCCAGCAGGCGCACGGCGGCCAGACGCACGGCGGGGTTGGGGTCGACCAGTTGCAGGTTGGCGAGGGCCAGGCCCAGGGCGGTTTTGACCTTGTTGTCTTTTTCGCCGGCGAACTGGTGGTCGAGGATGGTCAACTGCGCCGGTTGCGCACTCTTCTGCAACTGTTGGGCAGCGGCCAGGCGCAGGGTGGCGTCGGTAGCGAACAGTTGGTGGGCGGCCACGGCGTTTTCTACCAGGCCGCGCAGGCGGTTGTTCAGGCGCAGTTTGCGCACGGGTTCGACGGCGGCGGCGCTGCCATCGAGGGGGGAATAGGTGTCGTTGCTGTCAACGAAAGGGTGTTTGTCGGCATCGGCTGCCACGCTCCCTGCCTGCAAGGCCAGGAGCAACTCGGTGCGCTCGGGTACCGGCTGGGCGGCCCAGGTTTCCAGCAGCCTGGCCTGGCCGGAAGAGTCGGCAGCGACGAAGTCACTGGCGTCGTTGGCCTGTGCGGTGAAGGGCAGCAGCAAAGCCAGTGCGACGATGAGGCGACGGAGGGTGGTGGGCATATCGGTGTCCTGTGCAGCGATGCGGTCCAACGATCCTGAAGCACTGCGCACGGCCCTCGTGGGAGCGGGCGTTGCCCGCGAAGGCGCCAGTGGCAGCGCCTTGAATCAGCAAGTCTTACGGTGATCTTGCTGACGTCTTTGCGGGCAGAGCCCGCTCCCACAGGGTTGGCAGTGTTTGTGGAGAGCGGTCGTCTTAGTTGCTCTTCACTGGATGATCCGGCTTCTTGTCGTTGCCAGGGATGTACGGGCTCCACGGCTGGGCGCGGATCGGCTCCTTGGTCTGCCACACCACGTTGAACTGACCGTCATCCTGGATCTCGCCGATCATCACCGGCTTGTGCAGGTGGTGGTTGGTCTTGTCCATGGTCAAGGTGTAGCCCGATGGCGCGGCGAAAGTCTGCCCGGCCATGGCGTCACGGACCTTGTCGACCTCGAACGATTTGGCTTTCTCGGCGGCCTGGGCCCACATATGGATACCCACGTAGGTGGCTTCCATCGGGTCATTGGTCACGGCCTTGTCGGCGCCCGGCAGGTTGTGCGCCTTGGCGTAGGCTTTCCAGTCGGCGACGAATTTCTTGTTGACCGGGTTCTCGACCGACTGGAAGTAGTTCCAGGCCGCCAGGTTGCCGACCAGTGGCTTGGTGTCGATGCCGCGCAGTTCTTCTTCGCCCACCGAGAAGGCCACGACCGGTACGTCGGTGGCTTTCAGGCCCTGGTTGGCCAGTTCCTTGTAGAACGGCACGTTGGAGTCACCGTTGACCGTGGAGATCACAGCGGTCTTGCCGCCGGCGGAGAATTTCTTGATGTTCGAAACGATGGTCTGGTAGTCGGCGTGGCCGAACGGGGTGTAGACCTCTTCGATGTCGCTGTCCTTCACGCCTTTGGAGTGCAGGAACGAGCGCAGAATCTTGTTGGTGGTGCGCGGGTAGACGTAGTCGGTGCCCAGCAGGAAGAAGCGCTTGGCCGCGCCGCCGTCTTCGCTCATCAGGTATTCCACCGCAGGAATCGCCTGCTGGTTGGGCGCAGCGCCGGTGTAGAACACGTTTGGCGACATCTCTTCGCCTTCGTATTGCACGGGGTAGAACAGCAGGCCGTTGAGTTCTTCGAAAACGGGCAGTACCGATTTGCGCGATACCGATGTCCAGCAGCCGAACACCACCGCGACCTTGTCCTGGGTCAGCAACTGGCGGGCTTTCTCAGCGAACAGCGGCCAGTTGGAGGCGGGGTCGACGATCACCGGTTCGAGCATCTTGCCGTTCACGCCGCCTTTGGCGTTGATCTCGGCGATGGTCATCAGCGCCATGTCCTTGAGGGAGGTCTCGGAAATGGCCATGGTGCCCGACAGCGAGTGCAGGATGCCGACCTTGATGGTCTCGGCGGCCTGGGCGGTCCAGGTCAATCCCATGGCGGCGATGGATGCCGTCAACGTAAAAGCCTTGATCAAGCTGCGACGCTTCATTGTGCAATCTCCATGTACGTGCGTTTTTTTAGTGGGGCAGATGGCGATTCGGTGAAAGCTGCACAGAGTGCTAGCAAAGGCTGTGCCTAACCGGTTGCGGCGCGCTGGTATAAGGCTGGCAGGGCAGAGGATGATGGGCGTCTTGCGCTGTATTGGTGCGTGTTTTAGCGAGGGGTGCGTGGGGTGGGGCTAATCTGGTGCGCAGTTGCTGACCGATCGGTCAGGTCTTGAGCGTTTCTTCTATGGGGCTGTTTGCTGGATTTGAAAGCCTCGTCGCGAGCGCAGGTGTGCACCTGTGGGAGCAACGGTGCGCGTTCGACGGCGAAGAGGCCTGTACGGACGAGCGGATGCTAAGGCGCAGCGCGGCTGATCGGTACGTCGACCGTCACATCACCGGCTTTTTCGAAGTGCAGGGTCAGCGGAAAATGCTCACCTTCAGCGCGAGGCGCATCATCGCGCAGATCCAGCAGCATGACGTGATAACTCATGGGGGCGAACACTGCGTCCTCTTCAGGGTTGATCTGCAGCGAATCGAGTTGCTGCATCTTCATCATCCCGTCCTGGTGCAGGTGCTGATGCAACTGGGCCGATCCGGCAATTGGCGTGTCGACACTGACCAACCGATCGGGGAATGTGCCGTGGTTGCTGATCACGAAATACGCTGCCACGGTGGGAGCACTGGGCGGCAGCGCCTGGGACCAGGGGGACTGCACGGTGATGTCGCCGACCGGGTAATCCTTGGCGCTGGCCAGTGCGCAGGTGAACAGCAGGGCAAGGCAGGTGAGCCGGGTCATCAGGCGCCAAGTGAGGTGCATTGTGAGCGTCCTTGATCAGGGAATGGGCGCCATATTAGCCAGATGGCGGGGTGGAAGTAAAAAGGCTGATGGGGCGGGCTTGCTGGTGGGGGTTTGCTGCTTCAGGTATGCAAGACTTGAGGGCCTCTTCGCCGCCGAACGCGCACCCTGGCTCCCACAAAAGCACGGCACCTGTAGGAGCAAGGCTAGCCCGCGAAGTGGCCGGTAAGTTCACCCCAAATGCTGGGGCAGTCGTTCGATCAACTCGGCGACACTATCAAATTCTCGATCGACCGCCGGCAGCAGCGGCCGAGCTTGCAGCAACACTGGCATATGACGTTCCCGGGCCACCTGCAATTTAGGTTCGGTGGCGCTGCTGCCGCTGTTCTTGCTGATCAACACGTCAAAGTCGTTGGCCGCAAACAGTGCGCGTTCTTCATCCAGACGAAACGGCCCCCGCGCGCCGATGACGTGGCAACGGCTGTTGCCAGAGTGCTCGTCCAGCGTGCGCAGGGTCCAGAACTGCCCAGCGGGAATCTCGTGCAGATACTCCAGCGGCTCGCGGCCCAATGTGAAGAACGGCCGCTTGAAGGGCCGCAACGCGACGGTCAATTCGCGCCAATCGGCGAAGGTCCGCCAGTCGTCATTCACCTGCGGTTGCCAGCCGGCACGGCGCAGTGCCCAGCACTCGATCCCCGCCTGGCTCGCCGCAACGCTGGCGTGAGTGCTCATCTGTGCGGCGTAAGGGTGGGTGGCGTCGATCAGCAGGGTGATGCCTTCACTGCGGATGAAGGCCGCCAGCCCGTCTGCGCCGCCGTAACCACCGACCCGCACCTGGCAGGTCAAGTCGGTGGGTACGCGACCGATCCCGGCCAGGCTGTAGAGATGCTGCGGGCCCAGGGTGCGGGCGATGGCGAGGGCTTCGGTGACGCCGCCGAGCAGCAGTACCCGCTTCATACCGCCACCCCAGCGGTCCCGACGATGCCGCCCTGGCGATCGATGGCGAATACCTCGACCTGCACACTGGCAGGCACCACGCTGCAGGCGAAGGCGCGGGCATGACGGCACACCTCGTCACCCAGGGCGATGCCCGCAGCGCTGGCCATCGCCAAGGCCTGCTGGCTCGTATTGGCCGCGCGTATCGCCTGTTGCAGCGCGTCGTCGGCGCCGATCGCGGCAGCCCACTGTGCCAACTGCGGCAGGTCGATGCTCGAATGGCGGCTGTGCAGATCCATATGTCCGGCCGCCAGTTTGCTGATCTTGCCGAAGCCACCGCACAGGCTGAGCTTGGCGACCGGCACCTTGCGCAGGTGCTTGAGCACGGCACCGACGAAGTCGCCCATCTCGATCAGGGCGATGTCGGGCATCTGATAGACCCGGCGCATGGTGTCCTCGCTGGCGTTGCCGGTGCAGGCGGCGATATGGCGGTAGCCATTGGTGCTGGCGACATCGATGCCCTGATGGATCGAGGCGATGTAGGCCGCGCAGGAAAACGGCCGGACGATGCCGCTGGTGCCGAGGATCGACAAGCCACCGAGAATACCCAGGCGCGGGTTCATGGTCTTCAGGGCCAGGGCGGCGCCGTCCTTGACGTTAAGGGTGATTTCGAAGCCGCCGCCATAACCGCATTCGGCGGCCAGACGCGTCAGGTGTTCGCTCATCATCCGCCGTGGCACCGGATTCACGGCCGGCTCGCCGACGTCCAGTACCAGCCCTGGGCGGGTCACCGTGCCGACGCCTTCACCCGCGACGAAGATCACGCCGGGCACTTCGAGCAGACGCACCCGGCTGAACAGCAAGGCGCCGTGGGTGACGTCCGGATCGTCGCCAGCATCCTTGATCGTGCCGGCTTCAGCGCCGTCATCCAGCAAGCGGCAGAACTCAAGGCGCATCGTCACGTGCTTGCCCTTGGGCAACACGATATCGACGGCATCCAGCGCTTCGCCCAGCAGCAGCAAGCGCGCGGCCGCCAGGCTGGTGGCGGTGGCGCAGCTGCCGGTGGTCAAGCCGCTGCGCAGCGGCGCCGGTTGCTCGGCGGTTTCGTCACGCATCATGGCTTTTGGTCAGGTCGAGCACGGTGATGGGCAGCGCCTGGCGCCAGGTGTCGAACTCGCCCAGCGGTTGCGCCTGAGCGATGTGCAGGCGGGTCAGGTCGCCGCCGTATTGAGCGCGCCACTGCATCAGCGCCGCTTCGCTCTGCAAGGTGACCGCATTGGCCACCAATCGCCCGCCAGGCTTGAGTGCGGCCCAGCAGGTTTCAAATACACCCGTGCGGGTCACACCGCCACCGATGAAGATCGCATCCGGCGCCTCCAGGTCGTGCAGCGCATCGGGCGCTCGGCCACGGACCAGTTGCAGGCCCGGCACGCCGAGGGCATCGCGGTTGTGTTCGATAAACGCCTGACGGCCTGCATCGGCCTCGATCGCCAGCGCGCGACAGCTGGGGTGGGCGCGCATCCATTCGATGCCGATGGAGCCGCAGCCGGCACCGACGTCCCACAGCAGCTCGCCCGGCTGCGGGGCCAGGCGGGCAAGGGTCACGGCGCGGATGTCGCGCTTGGTCAACTGGCCGTCATGGCGGAAGGCATCGTCGGACAGGCCGGCCAGGCGCGAGCGGCGCGGCGCGGTAATGGTCGCGCGGCAATCGATGGCGACCACATTGAGATCGGCGGCCAATTCATCGCCCCAATCTGCAGCCCAGGCGTTGTAGCGTTTTTCCAGCGGCCCGCCGAGATGTTCGAGCACGGTCATCTGGCTGGGGCCGAAGTGCTGGTCGCGCAGCAACGCGGCGATCGCCCGCGGGCTGCTGCCATCGTTGCTCAGCACCAAGAGGCGCACGCCGTTGGCCAAGTGTGCCGTGAGTGCACTCAGTGGCCGGGCGACGACTGAAATAATCTGGGTGTCTTGCAGCGGCCAGCCCAGGCGGGCGGCAGCCAGGGTGCAGGAAGACGGCGCTGGCAGCGTCAGCATCTGCTCGGCTGGCACCTGGCGCGCGAGGCTGGCGCCGACGCCGAACAGCATCGGATCGCCGCTGGCCAGCACACACACGGGCTCGCCCTTGAGCGCCAATACCGGCGCGAGGCTGAAGGGCGACGGCCAGTCCATACGCTCGGCACGCAGGCAGTGGGGCAGCAATTGCAGTTGCCTCGGTGCGCCGACAATGCGCGTGGCGCCCAGCAAAGCGCGCCGTGCCTGCTTGCCCAGGCCGGCAAAGCCGTCTTCACCGATCCCCACCACGGTCAGCCAGGGCAACATGAATATTCCTCATAGCGTTCAATTCCGACGGGCAGACTTTTCATGCTGTCGGCCAAAGCAGGCATAATACCGCGCCTTCACCCGCGAAGCGCTTTTTGACGAATTTGGGTATTCCTTTGCACGCGCCATCCCCGGCCCGCCCACTGCTGCCTGCTGTACGCCCCTCGGCCTGTCCGGGGTTGCTGCGTATCGTCCAGGCGCTGGATGGCGGTATCTGCCGCATCAAGCTGCCCGGCGGCCTGCTGACGGCAGATCAGGCCGACGCCGTGGCGCTGGCGGCGCGGGCGTATGCTGGCGGGGTGATCGAAGCCACCAATCGCGCCAATCTGCAGATTCGCGGCATTGTCGCTGAACATGGGGCGATGGTCGAAGCGCTATTGGCGGCGGGGCTCGGCCCCCGCCAGGCGGCTGGCGATGACGTGCGCAACGTGCTGCTGAGCCCGGCCGCCGGGCTCGACCGCCAGCAGTTGCTGGATGTCAGGCCGCTGGCCGCACAGCTGCTTGCCAGCCTCGAGCAGGAACCACGCTTGCACGCCTTGTCGGCCAAGTTCGCGATCCAGCTCGACGGCGGCGAAGCGCTGGCGATGCTCGAGCATCATCACGATGTGTGGCTCTCGCCGGTGATGATCGCGGGGGCGAGCTGGATGGCCTTCGGGCTCGCCGGTTGTCCGGGCCATGACCCGGCGCTGGGCGCCGTGCCGGCGATCAACGCGCATGCCTTGGTGCTGGCGGTGCTGGATGCCTTTCTGGCTCGTGCGACGCCTGAGCAGCATCGTCTGCGCGATCTGCTCACGGGCCCCGGCGCCACCGGGTTCGTGGCGGATCTGTCGGCCCGCCACCCTGACCTTGGTATCCGTACCGTGGCCTTTGACCGTGCGCCAACCACGGCAACGCCGATCGGTGTGCACGCTCAGCGCCAGCCTGGCCACTGCCTGGTCGTTGCTGGCGCCGCGCTTGGTCGCCTCGACGCGGAGCAGCTGCGCGGCGCCGCAGACCTGGCCCGGCGCCTGGGCGACGGCACCCTGCGCATCACCCCGTGGCAGGGCCTGTTGCTGCCCGCAATAGCCAGCGCCGATGCCGCATCGGTGCAGCGATCACTGGCAGCGCTGGGCTGGCTGGTTGACCCGGCGCAACCGCTGGCCGCGCTGATCGCCTGCACCGGCTCGAGTGGTTGCGCCAGGGGCCTGGCCGACACCAAGGCCGATGCACAGCTTCTGGCGGCCACCTTGCACAACCCCGCCGCCGTGCACCTGAGCGGTTGCGCGCGCTCGTGCGCCGCCGCCCATGTAGCGCCGGCTACCCTGTTGGCCGTGGGCAACGGCTACTACGATCTTTATTTGCGCGATGCGACGCGGCCCGGTTTCGGCGCGTTGCAGGCCACCCATATCACTGTGCAGGAAGCTGGCGCCTTGCTGGATGCCCGCTTACGGAGCAATACCCATGATTGATTACATCCGCGACGGTCAGGAGATCTATCGCAACTCCTTCGCCATCATCCGCGCCGAAGCCGACCTGAGTGGCATTCCGAGCGATCTCGAAAAACTCGCCGTGCGGGTGATCCACGCTTGCGGCATGGTCGAAGTGGTGGCGGATCTGCGTTTTTCGCCAGGCGCCGGCAAGGCCGGGCGTGATGCCATCGCGGCGGGCGCACCGATCCTGTGCGATGCGCGGATGGTTGCCGAGGGCATCACCCGCGCGCGGTTGCCGGCCAACAACGAGGTGATCTGCACCCTCAAGGACGATAGCGTGCCCGAACTGGCCCGAGAGCTTGGCAATACACGCTCGGCGGCGGCCTTGGAACTGTGGCGTCCGCACCTGGCCGGCAGTGTGGTAGTGATCGGCAACGCCCCCACGGCGCTGTTCTATCTGCTGGAGATGATCGACGCCGGCGCACCCAAACCGGCGCTGATCCTGGGCTTCCCGGTGGGCTTTGTCGGTGCGGCGGAATCCAAGGCCATGCTCGCCGCCGACAGCCGCGGCGTGCCCTTCGTGGTGGTCAATGGCCGCCGCGGTGGCAGCGCCATGGCCGCCGCCGCCGTCAACGCCCTGGCCACGGAGGTCGAATGATGTCGGGTGATGTCGTCAAGCGCGGTCGCTTGCTGGGGCTGGGCGTCGGCCCGGGCGATCCGGAGCTGATCACGGTCAAGGCCCTGCGCCTGCTGCGTGAGTCTCCGGTGATTGGCTATTTCGTCGCCAAGGGCAAAAAGGGCAACGCCTTCGGCATCATCGAAGGCCACTTGCAGCCGGCTCAAACGTTGCTGCCGCTGGTGTACCCGGTGACTACCGAAGCACTGCCCGCGCCGCTGTCCTACGAGCAGGTCATCAGTGATTTCTACGACCAGGCCAGCGCTCAGGTGGCCGCGCATCTGGATGCTGGTCGCGATGTGGCGGTGATCTGTGAGGGTGATCCGTTTTTCTATGGCTCGTACATGTACCTGCATGATCGTCTGGCTGAGCGCTACGACGCCGAGGTGATCCCTGGGGTCTGCTCGATGCTCGGTGGCGCTTCGGTGCTGGGAGCGCCGCTGGTGTATCGCAATCAGAGCCTGTCGGTGCTCTCCGGCGTGCTGCCCCATGACGATCTCAAGCGCCGCCTGGCCGATGCCGACGCGGCAGTGATCATGAAGCTGGGGCGCAATTTCCCCAAGGTGCGCGCAGTGCTCGCCGAGTTGGGCATGGCCGGGCGGGCGCTGTATGTCGAGCGCGCGACCATGGCCAATCAGAAGATCGTCGCGCTGGACGAGGTCGATCCAATGTCGTCGCCGTACTTCTCGCTGATCATCGTGCCGGGTGAACGGTGGCAGGGGTGATGGCGCCTGCGATCGTCATTCTGGGCGCTGGCGCGCTGGCGACGGCGCAGCGTCTGCAAGGGCTTTATCCACAGGCGCGAATTCATGGGCTGGCCGGGCGCGTCGACGACGCCGACGTAGCGTACAGCGATTTCGGCGCCACCCTGCGCGCGCTGTATCAGAGCGATACGCCGATCATCGCCTTGTGCGCGGCGGGTATCGTCATCCGCAGCCTGGCCGGCGTGTTGCTGGAAAAGGGCGCCGAGCCGCCGGTGCTGGCCGTTGCCGAAGACGCCAGCGCGGTGGTGCCGCTGCTCGGTGGGCTGGCGGGGGTCAATGTCATGGCGCGGGCGATCGCCGAGCACCTGCAGGTCAATGCCGCGATCACCACCAGCGGCGAACTGCGCTTTGGCACCTGTCTGCTCAATCCGCCCGAGGGCTACGCGCTGGAGGATCTGGGGCAGGGCAAGCGTTTCGTGTCCGATCTGCTGGCGGGTGAGTCGGTGAGGGTCGAGGGCGAGGCGCCCTGGCTGGCTGAAGCGCGGCTGCCGCTGGATGACCAGGCACGCCTGACCATCCGCGTGGCCAGCCAGGCGCACGCACCGGCGGCGGATGAACTGTTGATCTATCCGCGCAACGTGTTGGTGGCGGTGAGTGCCGACGCCGAGGATATCGTTGCGACGGTCACCCAGGCCCTGCAGGCGGCCGGCCTGGCGAGGCCGGCCTTGGCGTGCCTGCTGGCCGCTGAAACGCAGATGGCCGACGTGGCATTGCAGGGCGCCGCGCAGACGCTGGGTGTGCCGCTGCGCTTTGCCGGCGGTGCAACCCCGCGCGCGTTGGTCGAGCAGGCGCTGGGCCTCGAGCCTATGCAGGTCGGTGCGCATTGCGCCGTGGGTGTCGCCGCGCTGCCGATCGAGCTCGCTACCGTCGGCCGGTCGCGCGGGCGGCTGGCGGTCATCGGCCTGGGGCCAGGCGCCGCCGAGCTGATGGTGCCTGCGGTCAAGGCCGAGCTGGCGCGTGCTGACGATATCCTCGGCTACGAAACCTATGTGCGTATGGCGGGGCCCTTCCGTGCCGATCAGGTGCTGCATTGCACCGATAATCGCGAAGAAATGCAGCGCGCCCGGCATGCGTTCGAGCTGGCCGCGCAGGGCCGCTCGGTGGTGGTAGTGTCGTCGGGTGATCCCGGGGTGTTCGCCATGGCTGCGGCGGTGCTCGAAGCGCTGCATGAAGCGGGTCGCCCGGACTGGCATCAGGTCGATCTGCAGATGCTGCCGGGGGTGTCCGCCTCGTTGGCGACGGCCGCGCTGGCCGGTGCGCCGCTGGGGCATGATTTCTGCGTGATGTCGCTGTCGGATAATCTCAAGCCGTGGTCGATCATCGAGACGCGTCTGGAGCTGGCCTGTCAGGCCGATCTGGCGCTGGCCTTCTACAACCCGATCTCCAAGGCGCGGCCGCTGCAACTGGGTAAGGCGCTGGACATCGTCCGTCGCCATCGCGCGCCGCACACGCCGGTGACACTGGGCCGGGATGTCGGGCGGCCGGGGCAGCGTTTGAGTATCACGACGCTGGGCGAGCTGACGGTGGATCAAGTCGACTCGCGGACCATGGTGCTGGTCGGCTCGTCGACCACCTGCACCTTCGCCAAGGCCGATGGCGGACAGTGGGTCTACACCCCGCGCTGGTACCCGCACAAGCCGGGATGAATTGCCTGACAGGGAAGTCCTTACCGATTCATCGGTGAGGCCGACCCTTATACCTTGAGGTTGCCGCGCTGCAAGGCGCTGCTCACTGCTCAACTACCTCAAGGATTCGACTCATCATGGATATTCAAGAACGCGTACAACTGCTCTCCAACCTCGACGTCGTAGTACCGGCCGCTCCTGCGGTGGTCATGGGCCGCAGCGTCGTTGCGCCAGAGCCGATCAAAGGCACCGGTGAGTGTGGCTTGATCGTTGGTTCGGCCATGCATGGCTGCATCGACGGCCTGACCGTTGCCAACAAGTATGCTGTGGTCAATTCGCAGTTGCTGGCCGAGCGCGCTGCCAGCGCCAAGTTCGATAACGAGACGCAGCCCAAGGAGTGGTTCAAGCGTTATCTGGACGTCCTGCGTATCTGCGGCTGGACCACTCAAGGCAGCGAATTCAACACCTACAGCAGTGCTCAGGTAGACGAGACTGTCGAGCAAGTCACCCTGTCGATCATCCGTTCGCTGGGCGGCGGCAATAGCAAAGCCTACTGCCGTGTCATTGCCGGCTCGTTCGGCGCGCTGCGCGCCAACGCCCGGGTCAGCAGCCGCTTTCATGCCTCCACCACCAAGACCGGTTCGGCCAAGTTCCGCATCCTGCCGTGCATGCAAACTGCGGACGAGCACGTGGTCATGGTACTGACGTCGATGCAGGCCGCGACCAAGGACGGGCACATCGAGAGCCAGACGCCGGGCCGCTTCTGGGAGCGCACTGTGCATCAGACCGACATCCGCTACGCGGCCGCCGAGTGCATGCTCAACATGCAGGTCTACAACGGCGCCAAGGCGCAGATCGAGAAGAAGCTGGCAGGTAATACCGCGAACCTGATCGACGCGCTCGATCTGGATTGATGCTTTCGTACCAGCCCGGTGAACCATCGGGCTGGTGACGTTATGACAGCTTTGGAATTGCCTATGTCTGATGAAGCGCTACATGCCGAGGCAGTCGGGTCGGTGATCCTCCTGACGCACCACGGTCGGTCTGACTCCTCCGTGCTCGATATACGTCCTGCCTTGCTGGCCGCTCATTTGAGTGCCGCCAAGTTGCATAGCGATACTCACGAGCTGCATTGGAAGGGTGAATTCCATCGCGTGCTGGGTTTGCTGGGCTGTCGCCAGACTTCCCATACCCACCATGATGGCCTAAGTTTTAGCCGAGCGGGCTGGGTGGTTCATGATCTTTTGAGGATCGGCATCGCCAAACAGCTCCCAGTGGCCATGCGCCGCCCTGTCCGGCAGGCGTTGGCGACGGTCGCTGCAGCGCCCGATAGCTCCCCAGGTCTGCAGGTATTGCATGCCAACAGCTGGCGTGGCACTGCACTGGACCTGCAGGTGGTGTTGCTTGAAACAGCTGGCCGCCTGATTACATTTGGCATCGGCTTTCAGAGCCCCGAGCCTGTTCCCGAGAGATGGCTCAGCCATCACTTCAACGCAACTCGTGGCAAAGCCTTTGTTTACACGTGGACCACCACGTCGATATTTTCCCGCGAGTTATACGAACCATTCGCACAGGGCCTGAAAATTCGGCTGGGCGATCGCCTCCATACACACATCGCTGCATTCTAGCGGGGCGCGTGCGCCAGCCGGAATGGGCTTTCATACGCGAAATCATGACGATTCGCGTTTTTCTACAAGGAATTTTCTTATGCAATTCGCACCTGTCTCTCTGTCCCAAATGAAAGATCAGTTGGCCCAGCTTGAAGCTTACGAGCTACCTCAGGCCCCGGCGCCCGTCGCTACGTCGCGATCGTCAATGGGCGCCCGCAGTTTTGCCGCAGGGACTACCAGCCCGGACGCGGCGGTCGTTTGCAATGGTGTAGTTTCGTTCGTCAGCGGCATGAGCGAACAGAACAAGGCGGATGTGCGCAACAGCTACCTGTACGCCAGCCTGGTGGCTTCCAAGCAATTCCCGAAGGAAGAGGATGGCGCCAAGTGGTACGAGCTGTTTGCCAAGGTGATGAACGAATTGGGTTGGACCTTCATCAACAAGCGTTACTCGCGCTTCAGCTCCCAGGACACGTCGCTGAGTATGGATCAGGTAGGCCTGCAGGTCATCGGTTCGCTGGTGGCCAGCGCGGCGTTGCCCGGTGCCATCGGGCCAGCCCTGTTGAAAGCGGCGGGTACGGCGTTGGATGGTCTGAAAAAAACCGGCAATGAAAAACCGATCAACCTGTTCAATCGCAACGCCAGCAAGCCTGGTGGCGGCCAGTTCACGTTGAGTGCCTGTGCCGAAGACGATGAGGGCGAAGTGATCATGGCCTTCGGCGCCGTTCACTGTCAGTCCGCAGACAGCAAGGGCAGCGTGCTGTTCGTCAACTGGAACAACGCGTCTTCGCAAATCTATACCGGCGATGCACGCATGGTGCTCAACCCGCTGGTTTACACCATGGCACGAGACCTGGTGCTCAAGCGCCTGGGGCAGAACATCGAGTCGGCGATCGCCAATTACGAAATTTGACTGATTCGGCCAGACACGCAGCCGCTTACCGGGCTGCTGCGTGCCTGGATGCCCGAGGAAAACTTATGCCAGATGCAAACTACCAGGCGGTCATCAACGCCGGTTGCCTGTTATGGATGCCGACGATCAATGAGCAGGAATATCGTGACGTCATGACTTCGCTGCTTTACGTGCAGCTGGCCGCCAACAAGAAGCATCCATCCTTCACCGCGCCGGATCTGTGGCAGGAAGTCTTTATGGGGGCGCTCAAGCAGTTTGGCTGGGCGCCGCTGAAGGCGGGATATCGATCGCGTAGCGCCGACGCACATTTTCGCCTTGCTCAACTGATAGCCGCCGAGGACTTGCCCCTTACGCGCGGCCAACAGCAGGCAGGCGAACGCCTTTGTGCGTATGTGGCTTCGCTGCCTGGCACCGACAAGGCGTTGCAGGTATTGCAACGCAATATCGCCGGGTATGTGGGCATGGATGCGGTCGACGGCGGCGAAGCTGATGATAGCCACGCAGTGGATTTGCCTCGGCATTCGCTACCCGAGGTGGTCGCTGCAGAGCCCCAGGCGCCTGCGTCGGGACTGCGGGCGGCGCCTCGTCCGAGCCCGCATGCGGTGGTGGCGGTGCATGTCGGGATGATCCTGCCGGGGCGGCGAATCGAGTTGCTGACCGTGCAGTTCGCCACCCGTGAGCGCCTGGCCACGAACCTCTTCGAACAACAATTCGACGGCGCCAAGCTCATCGGCACTGTTCAGATCAAATCCTTCGTCGGCGAGCTTTCCGAGCTGCACTACGCATCATTTCGCGAGCGTCTGGAGAGCCTCGTGGGCGAGCACCGGGCCAGGGAAGTCGTCGAGCGGTTACCGTTTCAGGAGTACACAGCATGACTCGAACAATTCCCCCGGCACCCAGCCACGACGACACCCGCGCGATGATCGCGTCGCTGGCGCCCACGCAACGCCTGACCTCCCGCTCGGCAAGCCGCACGGATGACTGGGAAGCCTCGTTGCAGCGGGCAGTCGATGAAACCGACGTGGCGGTGCTGCCTAGCAGCCTGGTCGCGTTCAGCGCGCAGATCTCGCGACAGGACAAGCACGACATTCTCCTCTGTCATCAGTTGGTCCAGATACTCATGCGCGCCGCCCGGGAGCGTGAGGCCACGGACGATTGGTTTGCCTATTACAAAAGAAGGCTGGAGTTTCTCGGCTGGTACGAGCTGTACCTGCCCGATTCCGGAACATCCTCCAGTTATCTGCCTGCCGATGACATCAGCCCGGTGACGTTGCAGGCGGTCAAGGACATCGGCCTGCCCGGTAGCGGACTGCAAGCGCCAGCCCTGCAACGGCTGGAGCAGGACCAAGCGGCACAACGCGTGATGGTGCGCAATACGGTGGTCGGGCAATCGGCGGTGTACCGCTTCTTGCCGAGCATGACGGGGGCCAATGGCATGGTCGAAGCGTTGTTGTATCAGCGCCAGTTCCAGGATCAGCGCACGATGACCAAAGGCCGTTTTTTTTCGCAGATCACCACGACGCAACAGGTCGAGGAGCGCTTGGCGGTGATCGCGTTTCGTCCGGGGCATTTCGAACGACATCGGCAACAGGTGCTCGACACTCTGCGCCAACAGATCGAAACCCGGATCTATCCGTTGTAAGCGTCAGCCTTGCTGGATTTCGTCCTGGCGGGTATCGCGTTGCGCCACCCAGTGCTCGATCACCTCGCGCAACTGCGACAGCTCCACCGGCTTGGCCATGTGGCCATCCATGCCGGCCAGACGCGCGCGTTCCTTGTGCTCGCTGAGGATATGCGCGGTCAGGGCCACCACGGGGGTGCGCACTCGTTGATGGCCCATTTCCCAGGCACGCAGCTGCGCGGTGGCGCTGAAGCCGTCGAGGATGGGCATCTCGCAATCCATCAGCACCAGGTCGTAGCGCTGCGACTTCATGGCCAGCAAGGCTTCTTCGCCGTTGCTGGCGGTGTCGGGCTGCAGATTGAGCTTGCCGAGCATGCCGCGGATGACCTTGGTGGAAATGGTGTTGTCTTCGGCCACCAGAATGCGGAAGTCGTTCGGCACGTCAGGGGCCGGTGCTGCCGGCAGGTACGTCGCGAACTCGGGCGGCGGCGCGCTGTGGCGCTGCGCCAGTTCGTCGGCCAGGGTAGTGCGCAGCGTATAGCCGGCCACCGGCTTGGCAAGGATGCGTTTGATCCCGGCGTTGCGGGCGATGATCTTGCTGGGAGCGTTGCTGATACCGGTGAGCATGATCACCAGGATATCGTGGTTCAGGCTCGGGTCTTCCTTGATCTTGGCGGCCAGTTGCATGCCGGTCATGCCAGGCATGTTCTGGTCCAGCAGTACTACATCGAAGTAGTCGCGCAGATGCGCCTTGGTGCGCAGCAGGGCGAGGGCTTCCTTGCCTGAGGCTACGGCGCTGACGTTCAGGCCCCAGGCGCTGCACTGCTGCACCAGCACCTTGCGGCAGGTGTCGTTGTCGTCGACCACCAACACCCGCGCGTCGCGCAGCGAGGCATCCAGATCCGACGGCGCCTGCTCCAGGCGCAGTGGGTCCAGCGGCAGCGTCAGCCAGAAGGTACTGCCCTGCTGGCTGCCGGTCTTGATGCCGAACTCGCCTTGCATGAGCATGATCAACTGCCGCGCAATCACCAGCCCCAGGTGGCCGCCCAGCGTGTTGCTGGCCAGCAGGTCCTGGCTGCGCAGTTCGGTGTGCAGCAAGGCGTCGCGCTCGGCATCGGGTAGCGGCTCGCCACTGTCTTGCACGGCGATGCGCAGACGCGGTTGACCGGCGCGCTGATCGAGCGCCACCACCAGCAATACTTCGCCCTGTTCGGTCTTGCGCAGCGCGTTGTCGAGCAAACTGAGCAGGGCCTGGCGCAGGCGCGTCGGGTCGCCGCTGATCACCCGCGGGACCTGCGGCTGGGTAAAGCTGATGAGCTCGACGTTCTGCTGCTCGGCCTTGGCGCGGAAGATGTTCAGGCAGTCCTCGATCAGCGCATTGAGATCGAACTGCACGTCGTCGAGCTCGATCTGCCCGGATTCGATCTTGGAGATGTCGAGGATCTCGTTGATCAAGGTCAGCAGCTCATTACCGGCGCTGTGAATGGTCTGCACGTAATCGCGCTGGTTGACCGACAGCGGCGTGCCCAGGAGCAATTCGGTCATGCCCAGCACGCCATTCATAGGGGTACGGATTTCGTGGCTCAGGGAGGCGAGGAATTCGGCCTTGGCGTTGATTTCAGCGGTGCTGGCGGCGAGTTCGCGGCTGGCGCTCACCCGGTCCTCGTTGATGCTGCGCAGGCGCTCGCTCAGGGCCACGTTGAGAATGGTGCCGGAGATCACGGCGAAACCGACGAGGGTGAAGATCAGCCACTGCGTCGGGGTGCGGGTCAGGCCTAGCAGGGCAGGCACCACCACCAGGATGGCCAGATTGACCAGCAGCATGGCCAGGGTAAACAGCCGCGCCGGCCGGTAGCCCGCTTGCCAGTGCCAGGCCGCGATCAACAGCATGGTCACCGAGCCCATGCCGACGAAGCCGTAGGTCATGAGATTCATGGGCAGGGCATCAATGAACAGCAGCAACAGGCTGCCCACGCCAATCAGCAGTATTTGCGCGTACAGCAGCCGGGTCAGGGGCAGATGGCTGCGCGGAGTGAAAAAACGCTGAGTGAACATCAGCCCGCAGATCACCGCCAACAGCATGGTGACGTAGGCGGCGGGCGTTTGGGCCGGGCTCCATTTGAGCAACACTGGCGAGACCAGATTCATCAGCAGCATGCCGGTCAGCAACAGCATCAACTGACTGCCGGCCAGCCAGAACGAAGAGCTGGAGCGGCCGTAGCCGTAGCGGACCAGGTTGTGCAGCGCGATCATGAACAGTGCGCCGAACAGCAGGCCGAATAACATCGGCTCGCGCTGATCGCTGGCTGCGGCCAGCGCTGTTTCGAGGGTGATGCTGGGCCTGAGCTGATGTTCCGACACCATGCGCACATAGACGTCCAGCGGCCTCTGGCTGATCGGCAGGGCTAACAGGCGGTCGGTGCTGGTGGGGAAGGGGTCACCAGCGGCATGGGTACTGCCAGCCTGGCTCTGGCGGACCACAAAATCGCCATCGAGCACGTAGAGGTCGAGCTTGTTCAGGTCCGGGGCATAGATGCGCAGCAATTGCTGATCGTTGCCCGGCGCCAGGTGGTAATGCAACCACAACGCCTCGTCGGGCCGCGCGGCGTTCAGGTCGCGCAACTCGATGGGGCTGAATTCGTTTTGATAGCGTTGCGAACGAACGTCGCTTAACTGCAGGTTAGCCTGCCCATCGAGCAATACCGACCAGCCGCTGCTCTGTTCGGCATGCACCGAGCAGAGGCAGAGCATGGCCAGCAAGCTGACGATGAGAGTAATGGCGTTCCTGGGCCTGCGCACGGCGAAATCCCTTCGTGAGTAAATGCCTTTTGTAACTATGCGCGGCGCTTCAAGCGCATGGCAAGTGCACTATAGCGCTTGGCCGGTGCCGTGGCGCAGGGCGCGAGCGGGTGAGCGCGCGCCCTGAGCCGCGTCAGGAGTTTACAGCGAATCTTCGCCACGCTCGCGAGCAATTGCCCGGTAGCCGATGTCGTCACGATAGAAGCATCCAGCCCAATCGATTTTGTCTGCCAATTCATAGGCTTGCGCCTGAGCATCAGCCACGCTGCGGCCCAGCGCCGTGGCGCAGAGCACGCGACCGCCAGCGGTCACCACCTGGCCGTCAACCAATGCGGTGCCGGCGTGGAATACTTTGCCTTCCAGACTGGCGGCAGCCTCCAGGCCGGTGATCGCGGCGCCCTTGGCGTAATCGCCCGGGTAGCCGCCTGCGGCCAGCACCACGCCCAGGCTTGGGCGCGGGTCCCACTGCGCTTCGACTTTGTCCAGCGCTTGCGCCAGTGCAGCCTCGACCAGCAATACCAGGCTCGACTGCAGGCGCAGCATGACCGGTTGGGTTTCCGGGTCGCCAAAGCGGCAGTTGAACTCGATGACCTTGGGGTTGCCGGCTTTGTCGATCATCAAGCCTGCATAGAGGAAACCGGTGTAGACGTTGCCTTCATCGGCCATGCCGCGCACGGTCGGCCAGATCACCAGGTCCATGACCCGCTGGTGGACGTCGGCGGTCACCACTGGCGCCGGGGAATAAGCGCCCATGCCGCCGGTGTTCGGGCCGCTGTCGCCGTTGCCGACGCGCTTGTGGTCCTGGCTGGTGGCCATAGGCAGGACGTTCTTGCCGTCGACCATGACGATAAAGCTGGCTTCTTCGCCATCGAGGAACTCTTCGATGACCACCCGCGAACCGGCGTCACCGAAGGCGTTGCCGGCGAGCATGTCGCGCACGGCATCTTCGGCTTCAGTCAGGGTCATGGCGACGATCACGCCTTTACCGGCCGCCAGGCCGTCGGCCTTGATGACGATCGGTGCGCCTTTTTCACGCAGGTACGCCAGCGCCGGCTCGATTTCGGTGAAGTTCTGATAGTCAGCGGTGGGGATCTTGTGGCGCGCCAGGAAATCCTTGGTAAAGGCTTTCGAACCTTCCAGTTGCGCGGCACCGGCAGTCGGACCGAAGCAGTCCAGGCCGCGGCTGCGGAACAGGTCGACGACGCCAGCCACCAGCGGTACTTCCGGGCCGACGATGGTCAGCGAGACATTTTTCTCGGCAAAATCGGCCAGCTGTTCCAGCGCGAGCACGTCGATGGCGACGTTTTCGCATTTCGCTTCGATGGCGGTACCGGCGTTGCCGGGGGCGACGAAGACTTTCTCGACGCGGGGGTCTTGAGCGACTTTCCAGGCCAGGGCGTGTTCACGTCCGCCGCTGCCGATGATCAATACGTTCAAAGCACGCTCCTTCGGAGGTAGTTGAAAGCTGCAAGCTACAAGCTGCAAGTAAAAGCGAATGGGGTGCTCTTGATTGCAGCTCATGGCCATGAATGTGGGAGCTGCAACTGGAAGCAGGACCAACACCGCTCTGCCTCCACTTGCAGTTTGAAACTTACAGCGTGAACCTGCTTTTAATGGCGGAAGTGGCGCATACCGGTGAACACCATCGCGATGCCGGCTTCGTCGGCCGCGGCAATCACTTCGGCGTCACGCATCGAACCGCCCGGCTGGATCACCGCGGTGATACCCACTTTAGCCGCGTTATCGATACCGTCGCGGAACGGGAAGAACGCGTCCGAGGCCATCACCGCACCCTGTACCTGCAAGCCGGCGTGCTCGGCCTTGATGGCGGCGATGCGTGCGGAGTTGACGCGGCTCATCTGGCCGGCGCCAACACCGATGGTCTGGCGGTTCTTGGCGTAGACGATGGCGTTGGACTTGACGTACTTGGCCACTTTCCAGGCGAAGATCAGGTCGTGGATTTCGGTCTCGGACGGAGCGCGCTGAGTGACGATCTTCAAGTCGTCGGCGCCGATCATGCCGATGTCACGGCTCTGCACCAGCAGGCCGCCGTTGACGCGTTTGTAATCCCAGGCAGCGGCGCGATCCTGTGCCCAATCACCGCACACCAGCAGGCGCACGTTGGCTTTGGCGGCGATCACCGCGCGGGCCGCTTCGCTGACGCTCGGGGCGATGATCACTTCGACGAACTGGCGCTCGACGATGGCCTTGGCGGTCTCGGCGTCCAGCTCGCGGTTAAAGGCGATGATGCCGCCGAAAGCCGACTCGGTGTCGGTGGCGTACGCCAGCTCGTAGGCCTGGCGGATACCGCCTTCGGCATCCGGGCAGACTGCCACGCCGCACGGGTTGGCGTGCTTGACGATCACGCAGGCCGGCTTGACGAAGCTCTTCACGCACTCCAGCGCAGCGTCGGTATCGGCGACGTTGTTGTAGGACAATTCCTTGCCCTGCAGCTGGGTAGCGGTGGCGATGCCGACTTCGGCTGGCTTGGCTTCAACGTAGAACGCCGCGCTCTGGTGCGGGTTCTCGCCGTAGCGCATTTCCTGGGCCTTGACGAACTGGCTGTTGAAGGTGCGCGGGAATTCGCTGCGGCCTTCTGTGCTCAGGGTTTCGGCGGCCTGGTTCACGGTGCCCATGTAGTTGGCGATCATGCCGTCATAGGCGGCAGTGTGTTCGAAGGCCTTGAGCATCAGGTCGAAGCGCTGCGCGTAGGTCAGGCCGCCGGCCTTGAGGCTGGTCAGGACGTTGGCGTAGTCGCTGGCGTTGACCACGATGGCCACGTCTTTGTGGTTCTTGGCGGCCGAGCGGACCATGGTCGGGCCGCCGATGTCGATGTTCTCGATGGCGGTCGGCAGGTCGCAGCCCGGCTTGGAAATGGTCGCTTCGAAGGGGTACAGGTTGACCGCTACCAGATCGATCGGCTTGATGCCGTGCTCGCTCATGATGGCGTCGTCGATGCCGCGACGGCCAAGGATGCCGCCGTGGATTTTCGGGTGCAGGGTCTTCACCCGGCCGTCCATCATTTCCGCGAAGCCGGTGTAGTCCGCCACTTCGACTGCGGCGACGCCATTGTCGCGCAGCAGTTTGAAGGTGCCGCCGGTCGACAGGATCTCGACGCCGAGGCTTTCGAGCTCGCGGGCGAACTCGAGAATCCCGGTCTTGTCGGAAACGCTGATCAAGGCGCGGCGGATCGGCAGTCGGGTGGTCTGGTCGGTCATTTCAGTTTCCATTTAAAGCAGGGAAAGTCAGCAAAAAAGGCGAGCTCATCACGAGTCGCCTTTTCTGGTTTGAATGCATGCTTAAAGCAGATCGTACTGTTTGAGCTTCTTGCGCAGGGTGCCACGATTGAGGCCGAGCATTTCGCTGGCTTTGGTCTGGTTGCCCTTGACGTAGTTCATCACGCTTTCGAGCAACGGGGCTTCGACTTCGGAGAGCACGAGGTTGTACACATCCGTGACGGCTGCGCCTTCTAGGTGCGCGAAATAATTGTGCAGCGCCTTCTCGACACTGCCGCGAAGGGTCTGACCCTCTTCGCTAGGCGTGTTGAGGTGCTGTTTCAAATTGACGTTGTCGCTCACGGGTGTTGTTCCACTCACTAATGTCTCGGTCATCATGGTCATGCGGCCACCCCATTTCCGTCCTTTGTTGCCAGGCTCTCGTGATGTTCGCTGAAAAACGCGCGAACATTGGCCCTTTGTGCCGCCGTATCGTCCAGCGTGTTGAAGCGGCTACGGAACTCGCGGGCGCCCGGCAGGGTGGCCAGGTACCAGCCAACGTGCTTGCGCGCGATACGCACACCCATCACGTCACCGTAAAACTCATGCAGCGCGGCCAGGTGCTCTAGCAGGATGCATTCCACTTCACTCAGTTGCGGCGCCGGCAGTTTTTCACCCGTACGCAGGTAGTGCTCTATTTCTCGAAAAATCCATGGCCGGCCCTGCGCCGCCCGGCCGATCAATACACCGTCGGCACCGGTCGCTTGCAGCACGTGACGGGCTTTTTCTGGCGAATCGATGTCGCCATTGGCGAATACCGGGATCGACACGGCCTGCTTGATCGCTGCGATGGTGTCGTACTCGGCCTCCCCGGTGTACAGGTCGGCGCGAGTGCGGCCATGCACGGCCAGCGCGGTAATACCCGCCTGTTCGGCGATTCTTGCCACGGTGAGGCCGTTCTTGTTGTCCCGGTCCCAGCCCGTGCGAATTTTCAAGGTCACCGGTACATCCACCGCGGCAACCACCGCCTGGAGAATCTCCTCTACCAGGGCTTCGTCCTTGAGCAGCGCAGAACCCGCCGCCTTGTTGCACACCTTCTTGGCTGGGCAACCCATGTTGATATCGATGATCTGCGCACCCAGCTCGACGTTGGCCCGGGCCGCCGCGGCCAGCATCTGCGCATCGCCACCGGCGATCTGTACCGAGCGGGGCTCGGGATCGCCATCGTGGATCATGCGCAGACGCGACTTGCGGGTGTTCCACAGGCTCATGTCACTGCTGACCATTTCCGAAACCACCAGGCCTGCACCCAGTCGTCGGCAAAGCTGACGAAAGGGCTGGTCCGTGACCCCGGCCATGGGGGCCAGGATCAAACCATTGCTGACTGTGTAAGGGCCGATGCGTACCGCCGACATTGGGTCTTCCCTGTTGTGGGGCAGGATCAGGAGAGTTCGAAAAAGGGTTGGCATAATACCCGCTCTCGATGACTGGATAAAGATCGATTTGGATAAAATCTGAACAGTTGTTCGCGAATGCCAAGCCGTTTGAGGGTGTGCGGGCTATTCCGGCGACTGGAAGCTCAAGCTGTAGTTCACCGCCTTGCTGCCTGGGTCGAGGATGTCGAGGGCGATGTGGATCGGTGTTTGCGGCGGCATGTCGGTCTGGCCCGCCAGGTCGCCGCTGAGGTATTCGCTGGGCTTGAAGCGACGGCTGGCGATCAGCTTGCCGTCGAGGTCGGCAAAACGCAGTTCCAGCAGCGGAAACGGCTGGGAGAAGGGCGCGCGGTTATAGATGATCGCGTCGACGATCAGCGCGCCGCTGAACTGCGGATGGCTGCGCACCACCAGATTGCTGCTCTTGATCAGGGCAATATCGACCTTGGACGGTACCTCGCAGCCCACGACGGGGCAGAACTGCTGGAACCAGGGGCGATAGGCGTCCTGGCGAGCCAGTTCGTCGAAGTGATAGGCCACGTACTGGCCGGCCAGTGTCAGTGCCGCAATCAATGCCAGCAAGCTCCAGAGCAGACGCTTGCCCCATGAGCTCTGGGATTTCTGCCATTGCAGTTCGAGAGGGTCTTCGGACAAATCCGGCAGGTCGGCGTCGCGCATCCGTGGTTCGGCCCGGCGGGCCTTGGCGGGCTTGAGCGGCGTGGCGTCGACCCGGCGCAGGCTTTCGTCGGCGGCTTCGATGGCCGAGCGGCGCTGGCGTCGTTCGTGGTGGGGCGCACGGCGGTCGTGTTCGTCGAACTCGTCCTCCAGACGGGTCAGGGACGGCTCGGCGCGGGCGTCGGGCTGGGTAACGGGTGCCAAGTGCTCGTCGACCAGTGGTGCGGGGGTGTGCGCGTCTTCTGCCAGGTAATGGTAGACGGCGGGCTCTGCGTCTCGCTCGGCGCGCAGCCGCTCCGGTGGGAGTGGGCTCTGCGCGCGAAGTTCTTGTCGCCCCTGTGAAATGCCCTGGTGCTCACCAAGCCGCGGCTCGGTCAGCGAGTCATCATCATCGAAGTCGTGGTCGACCGCCTCTGGCTCATCACGGCGGGCACTGAGCTGGTCTTCGCGCCCCGGCCCCGGATGCTCGGCGTTGCCGGTGCTTGGCGTGAAGCGCTGCTCCAGGCGGGCCAGTTCGTTGTCGAGGTCGAGGTGTTCGAGGTCAATTTCAGCAGCGGCGGCCCAGCGCCGCTGGCTGATGGGTTCGACACGGCGGTAGGCGGGCGCTTCGGGCGCTTGTGGCAGTACCGGTGGCTGTGCGGCTGTTTGAGGCGCAGGCGCAGGCGCTTCGCCGAGCGTCGGCAACGGTGAGTGCGCAGGTGCCTCGCCGAACAAGGCGGCCGCCGACTGTCCCGTGCTCTTTTCGAGCAACTGGCGCGCCGCGTTGAACACCTGCAGGCACGAACCGCAGCGCACCGCACCGCGCGCCGCGCTCAGCTGGTGGTAGCTGACGCGAAAGCTGGTCTGGCAATGTGGGCACTGGGTGACGAAACTCTCGGTCATGCGCGGGTCCGGGCGGTAAGCGGCGCTCTGGCGGTGGCGAGCGATATCTTAAGAGGTCTCAGCGGCGTCGACCACTGATGCGTACCCAGCCATCACGGTTGGCGATCGGATCGAGGTCGAAATCCGCAGCATAGGCGGCGGCGACTTCTTCGCCCTGCTCGGCCAGGATGCCCGACAATGCGAGGCGGCCACCGGATTTGACCAGGGTCGACAGCTGCGGTGCCAGGCTGACCAATGGTCCGGCGAGGATGTTGGCGACCAGCACATCGGCTTGTTGGGCCGGCAGGTCTTCAGGCAGGTACAGCGGGAAAGAGTCCTCGGCAATGCCATTGCGCCCGGCGTTGTCGCGGGAGGCTTCGAGCGCCTGTACATCGATGTCGGTACCGACCGCATGCTTGGCCCCCAGCAACAGCGCGGCGATGGCCAGGATGCCCGAGCCGCAGCCGAAATCCAGTACTTCGCAATCCTGCAACGGCTGGCCATCGAGCCATTCCAGGCACAGTGCGGTAGTTGGATGGGTGCCGGTGCCGAACGCCAGGCCTGGGTCGAGCAGCAGGTTCACCGCGTCAGGCTCGGGGGCGTCGAGCCAGCTCGGGACGATCCACAGGCGCTGGCCGAAACGGATCGGGTGGAAGTTGTCCATCCAGCTGCGTTCCCAGTCCTGATCCTCGATCACCTCGGCGTGATGCTCGGGCAGTTGGGCGTCGGTCAGCAGTTGCAGGTGGGCGAACACAGCCTGCGCATCGGTATCGGCCTCGAACAGCGCGAGCAGATGGGTGTGGGTCCACAGCGGCGTGGTATTGAGCTCTGGCTCGAAGATCGGCTGGTCCTCGGCATCCATGAAGGTGACCGACACCGCGCCAACTTCCAGCAGGGCATCTTCATAGGTTTCGGCTTGTGCTGGGCTGATGGCCAGACGGACTTGCAGCCAGGGCATGGCGGGTACCTTTGATCTAAGAGCAAAGCGCGGAGTTTACGCGAGCGCGGGGTGTGTAGCGAGTAGGGCTTGTTGTCGGCAGGGTCATTGTCAAGCTGTCAGATTTGTGAGTACCCCGCGAGGGGGCAGATGTGCAGGATGGTTTATCCCCATATGCCAGAGCGCCACGGACATGAAACCCAGGAATGGTCGGCGGTATTTGTTGCAGTGTGATAGTCGGCAGTCGGTGCTATCCAATAGTGCTGGACTGTCGCTTGCTTATAGCTGTTTTGGTTGGTGCGCGCATGATAACGGCAGTCGAATAGCGTTCAACGGGAGATTCAAGGAGTTGCACGGCGGGTATTTGCTAGGAAATGGATATCGGCTGTATTCGTCGGTTCTGGGTCGGTTTGTGAGCCCAGACTCATTGAGCCCGTTCGATCAAGGGGGGATGAATGCTTATGTGTACTGCCACAGTGATCCCTTGAATGCTATTGACCCTACCGGCCATATTCCGGTTAAGCCGTTGCTGAACTCATTCGATGGTGCGGGTAACTTTCTCAGGCGTTTTTGGGGCGGCCTGCCTGATTTTTCAAGCGCCCTGAGTCGAGGTCGCGGGTCCAGCGCAAGTGGCCTCAAAAAAGTCTCATCGTTTGCAGGCGAGGGATTTGCTTTCGTGGGAGGAGCAGCAAAGCCTGAGATGCCGTATCGCAGCGGTAACGTGATGAGAGCTTTGAACAGTACTGAGGGGTGGATGCCTAGGCGCGCAGAGCTATTGGCAATAGATTTTGATTTGAATGTCCCAAAATTGAAGGCTTTGGATAAGAAGGAGTTGCTGGCCAGGCAAGCGCAGGTCGAGACTGGCTTGGCAGGTATGTTCCCTGGTTATGACTACAGAAGCGGGCTTGCGCTGCAGAGTGCGGCGGAGCAAAAAAGGATGTTCGTGAGCGATACCCGTTTTTCTCGCCGTATATTGTTCGAGGAGCTTCGTCGCATGGGCACCTTGCCAACAAATATGCGGAACATTCGCGCTGAGTACCTATAAAAAAACCGGCCATCTCTGGCCGGTTCTTGTCCTGCGTTGCAGCTATCGGGGGGCAAGCCGCCTCCGCTACAGAATCACTTCTCGCTAGCCAGCTTGTGCTCCAGGTAGTGAATATTCACACCACCCTCGCAGAAGCCTTTGTCGCGAACCAGATCCCGGTGCAGCGGGATGTTGGTCTTGATGCCGTCGACCACGATCTCGTCCAGCGCATTGCGCATGCGCGCCATGGCTTCGTCACGGTCTTTGCCGTAGGTGATCAGCTTGCCGATCAGCGAGTCGTAGTTCGGCGGGACCGCATAGCCACTGTACAGGTGCGAGTCGACGCGTACGCCGTTGCCGCCTGGGGCGTGGAAATGCTTGACCGTGCCTGGGCTCGGGATGAAGGTGCGTGGGTCTTCGGCGTTGATCCGGCACTCCAGCGAGTGACCGCGGATGACGACGTCGTCCTGGGTGTACGACAGCTTGTTGCCAGCGGCGATGCTGAGCATCTCCTTGACGATGTCGATACCGGTGACCATTTCCGAAACCGGGTGCTCGACCTGGACGCGGGTGTTCATTTCGATGAAATAGAACCGACCGTCTTCGTACAGGAACTCGAAGGTACCGGCGCCGCGGTAGCCGATGTCTATGCACGCCTTGACGCAGCGGGCGAAGACTTCCTGGCGAGCGGTTTCGTCGATGCCTGGTGCCGGCGCTTCTTCCAGGACCTTCTGGTGGCGGCGCTGCAGCGAGCAGTCGCGGTCACCCAGGTGGATCGCCTGGCCTTGGCCGTCGGACAGCACTTGCACTTCGACGTGACGCGGGTTGGTCAGGAATTTTTCCAGATAGACCATCGGGTTGCCGAACGCGGCACCGGCTTCGGTGCGAGTCAGTATGGCCGAGGCGATCAGGTCTTCTTCCTTGTGTACCACGCGCATGCCGCGACCACCGCCGCCGCCAGCGGCCTTGATGATCACCGGATAGCCGACTTCACGGCCGATGCGCAGGGCGGTTTCTTCGTCTTCAGGCAGTGGGCCGTCGGAACCCGGAACGGTTGGCACGCCGGCAGCGATCATCGCGTGCTTGGCCGAAACCTTGTCGCCCATCAGGCGAATGGTGTCGGCTTTCGGGCCAATGAACGCGAAGCCGGATTTTTCCACCTGTTCGGCGAAGTCGGCGTTTTCCGCGAGGAAGCCGTAGCCTGGGTGGATGGCCGTGGCGCCGGTGACTTCGGCAGCCGCGATAATGGCCGGGATGTGCAGGTACGACAGATTGGCCGGCGCCGGGCCGATGCATACGGACTCGTCGGCCAGGCCCAGGTGCATCAGTTCCTTGTCGGCCTTGGAGTAGACGGCGACGGTCTTGATGCCCAGCTCTTTGCACGCACGCAGGATTCGCAGAGCGATCTCACCGCGGTTGGCGATCAGTACTTTTTCCAGCATTGCTGCCTTCTCCTTATGGAGCTACGCCATTGAGGCGCAGCAGCATGGGTCAAACGATGGTGAAGAGAGGCTGGTCGTATTCAACCGGCTGGCCGTCTTCCACGAGGATCGATTCGATCACACCGCTGGTTTCAGCTTCGATGTGGTTCATCATCTTCATCGCTTCGACGATGCACAGGGTGTCGCCTTTCTTCACGGTCTGGCCGACTTCAGCGAAGGCTGGCGCGGCAGGCGAAGATTTGCGGTAGAAGGTACCGACCATTGGCGAGCGAGCGACGGTGCCGTTCAATTTTGGCGCGGCAGGTGCTTCAGCGGCGACCGGAGCGGCAGCGGCAACCGGGGCAGCGACAGGCGCAGGCATCGGTGCTGGTGCGTAGTACTGCTGGGCAGGGGTCTTGCTGTGGCGGCTGATCCGTACGGATTCTTCGCCTTCCTTGATTTCCAGTTCGTCGATGCCGGATTCTTCCAGCAGCTCGATCAATTTTTTGACTTTACGAATATCCATCAATCATCAACTCCCAAGGGTCGGTCAGGGGCGTGGTGTGTTCTGCCTCGGCGTCCCGGCGTGCCAGCGGCATGGCTGGCGCCTGGGGCGCGGATCACGGTGCAGCCTGCGAAGGCCGTGGCCGTGACAGCGGAAATCGGTGTATGCGCACACGGTTGAAAAAAAGCACATCGAAGAGTGGGATGCTCAGCAATCGCGACGCGTCACGTCCCTGAGTGCCGGGCAGTGCAAAACTGCCAGTGCCTAGCGGCTAAAAGCGCCATTGGCTGTCCCATCTCATGTCCGTCTGTGTCGTGCGCGGCGACTATGCCGCAAAGCACTGCCAACTGTCCAGTTAAGCACAATAGCCAGCACGTTGACCGATGATTGCGCAAAGTGCGTGACTATGTGGGCGGTTTTGGTCACGGGCGTGGCTGACGGCCCCAGTTTGAGGCCGTTGCGCGCTGTTGCAGCGCGCGTTCACGGAAGCGATTCAGCCTGGCACTTTGGCGAGAAAACTTTTCGCATCTATTTCGCCGACGATACGCGACGTTACTGTTTCCTGGCCTTGGGCGTCGAAAAACAGGAAGGCGGGAGGGCCAAACAATTTGTAACGATCCAGTATCGCGCGTTGCTCGGCATTGCTGTCGGTCATGTCGAAACGTATCCGGTCATACGGGGCCAAAGCAGCAACGACGCTTGGGTCGGTCAGGACCTTGGCTTCGATCACCTTGCAGCTGATGCACCAGTCGGCGTACCAGTCCAGCACCAGCGGGCGTCCTGCGGCCTTCGCCGCTGCCAGTGCACTGTCCAGTTGGGCTGCAGTGGTGATGGTTTGCCAACTGCTGGCGGCGGGATGCGCCGCACCGCCATTGGCGAGGGATGCGCTGCCGTTGCCCAGCGGCTGGAACGGATCGCTTTGGCCGCTAAAGGCACCCACCCAGCTGGCCAGGGCGTAGCTCAGCAGCAGCAGGCCGCAGAGCTGGGCCAGACGCTGGCGCGTGGTCTTGACGCCGAACTCGAGTGCGCCGAGGAACAGCCCGACACCGGCCGCCAGCAGCCCGACCAGCAACAGGGTGACAGGCCCGGGCAATACGCGACTCAGCATGCCCACTGCGACAGCCAGCAGCAGCACCCCGATCGCATTTTTGACCGAGACCATCCAGGCACCGCTTTTCGGCAGCCAGGCCGCGCCACCGGTGGCGACCACCACTAGCGGCACGCCCATGCCGACGCCGAGCGCGAACAGTTTCAAGGCGCCGCCGACGGCATCGCCGCTGGCGCTGATGTACAGCAGCGCGCCGGCCAGCGGTGCGGAGACGCACGGGGAAACCAGCAGGCTGGAAACCACGCCGAGCACGGCGGCACCCCATAGCGAACCGCCTTGCGCATTGCCCGCGATGCGGTCCAGGCGACGGCTCAGCGCCTGAGGCAGCTTGAGATCGAACGTGCCGAACATCGCCAAGGCGAATACCGCGAAAATCAACGCGAATGGCACCAATACCCAGACCGATTGCAAGCGTGCCTGCAGGTTGAACTGGGCGCCAAACATGCCCATCAACGCACCCAGCAGCGCGAAGCAGGCGGCCATCGGCAGTGCATAGGCCAGTGATAGCGACAGACCACGCAGGCCACCGACCTGTCCGCGCAACACGATACTGGAAACGATCGGCAGCATTGGCAGCACGCAGGGCGTGAACGTCAGGCCGATACCGGCAAGCAGGTACAGCAACAGTTCGTGCCAGCTCCAGCCTGAGGTGGCAGGGGCTGCGACATCACTGGCAATGGCCGGTGCGTCGGCAGCAGCGCTGTGGCCATCAATGCTCAACCGCTCGGTTTCCGGCGGATAGCACAGGCCTTTGTCGGCGCAGCCCTGGTAGGTCACCACCAGGGTGAACGGGCGTTGCGCGCTCTCGGGGCGGGGCAGGGTGACGTCGATGATGCCGTGGTAGACCTCGACGTCGCCGAAATACTCATCGTGCTTTTTTTCGCCGGCCGGCAACTGCGCCGCGCCCAAGCCGATGTCGGCGGGTTCGGTGCGAAACTGCATACGGTGGCGGTACAGGTAGTAGCCTTCGGCGGGGACGAAGCGCAGCGTCAGGTGGTCTGGCGTGCTTTCGCGCAGCTCCAGCTTGAACGCTTCGCGTACCGGTAGAAAGTCGCTGCTGTTGTTCAGCGATGAGGCACCAAGTACCGAGGTCGGGCGGCTGTCGAGCAGGCCTGCGCCCAAGACAGGCAGCGCAAAGGCGAAAAGCAGCAGGAAAAACAGGCGGCGCATGATGGCGTTCTCGCAAAGCAGTAAGGCGCCCATCATATCGATCCGGGGATTATGTGGCTGTTAACTTAGCTTCATCGGGATGTAACCTGATGTGCCGAGGGGGCCCTCAAACCGCTCGCATCACTCGATTGCGACCGGCTCGCTTGGCGCTGTACAGCGCTTCATCGGCCATGGCTGCCATCATCAGGCTGTCGAGGCGCTCATTGAACTGCACCACCCCGGCGCTGAAGGTGCATGAGAGGTCCTGAGGCTGCGCCGGGTAATGGATTTCGGCAAAGCGCTCGCGGATTTCGTCGAGTACACCGCAGGCGGCTTCGAGATCGGTGTCGGGCATGACGATGGCGAATTCCTCGCCGCCATAACGGCCGATGAAATCGGTCTTGCGCAAACGCTGCTTGAGGAACAGCGCCAGGCTCTTGATCACCCGGTCGCCCATGGGGTGGCCGTGGCTGTCGTTGACCTTCTTGAAGTGGTCGATATCGAGCATGGCGAAGCTCAACGGCTTGCTTTCGCGCACCGCCCGGAAACTGCAGTCTTCGAGCAACTGCAGGATATGCGTGTGGTTATAGAGCCCGGTCAGGCTGTCGCGCACCATCCGCGCCTTGAGATGGCGCGCGCGGGCGGCACGGTTGCGCACCGTGGTAATCAGGTGCCGCGAGCGGATCGGCTTGGTGAGGAAGTCGTCACCGCCCTCGCTCATGGCGTCCAGCTGTTTATCCAGATCGTCTTCGGCCGACAGGTAAATGATCGGCACGCTGACATAGCGATCGTTGTGGCGAATGACCTTGGCCAGCTCGGTGCCGGTGCAGGTGGGCATGTACATGTCGAGGATGATCAAATCGGGCTGGAAGTCCGCCAGCTCGGCCATGGTCTGGATCGGCTCGGTCAGGGTGCGAGTGACGATGCCGGCACCGTTGAGCAGGCGCTCGGTGTGCATGGCCTGGGCCCGCGAGTCGTCGATGATCAGCACTTTATAGGGATCGTACTGCGCTACCGAGGTCAGGGTCTCGATTTTCTCCAGCAGGCTCGAGGCTTCCAGCGCCCCGGTCAGGAACTCCTGACCACCGGCACGAACGGCGGCCAGGCGGGTGGGCGTGTCGGTTTCGTGCAGACTGAAAAACAGCAGCGGCAGTTTGTTTTCCAGGCCCTGCTGGACTTGCGCAGCCAGTTGCAGGCCGCGGCCGGTGCCGCCGAAATCGACGTCCATGACGATCGCCGACGGCAGGCGCTCGGCCATGGTCGCCAAGAACACCGTCGGTGTCGGCAACGCCTGGGCACTGAGCCCGAAGAACTCCAATTGGCGCGCCAGGCGCTCGGCGCGCTCGGCATCTTCGAGCAGCACGAACAGCGGCTTGCGCAGGGGCGGCAATGGCGTTTCGTCGAGTTTGTCGCCCTGGCGCAGGCCGGTGCGTGAAAGCCGTTGCATCAGCTGGTTGAGCTCACTGATCAACTCGCTATTGAGGCGGCCGCTATTGGCATCGACCGCGTCCAGGCAGTTGCGGATACCTTGGGCGAGGACAATGTGCTCCGGTTGTTCGAAGCGTTCGCCGAAGCGCTGCAGGCGCAGGCTCGCATCGCGCAGTTCGAGTTGACCGCTGCTTGACCATCCGCCCAGCTGCAGACGCTGCCAGATCTCGAGGATCTGACGGGCCTGATGAATGACTCGTTGCGCAAAAAGCTGCTTGAGCCGATCGCGATTGGGTTCGACAGGTTCTTTCATGGCCGACTGCGTATCTGGATGAACGAACGAATTGAGTAGTGGCTCTATGCTAGCAGTTCTCGGGATTTCATTCCGGGTCATACGTCACTTTGTAACTGGATTTTAATTATTCAATTTATGACTGTCCGGTCGGTTATGCCCGGTGGCCTGCTTGATTTATAGTGCAGGATTGCTGTGGTACGGCTGTCGCGCCTGCATGGCCTGAGCGTCGCAGCGAGCGCAACAATGTTTGCTGCGCTAAGGCACCCTGCGGGTACATGGCGGTCGAACCCCATGAACTCGGCGATTGAAAGGATAAAAACGATGCTGGACTGGAAAAACCGCACGGACAAAGCCGAGGCGCGCAGCAGCGCTGGCACGCCAGGCACCTCTCGTGGCGGGCGTGGCGGGTACTGGAAAACCCTGTTTCTGAGCCGCGCCCTGCTGTCGGTGGTGGCGGTGTACCTGATCGTCACCGGCCTGCTGGGCTGGTACTGGAGCCAGGAACCCGCTTTGTTTCCCGTCCAGCAGGACGCCCAGGCCGCCGCTCAGCGTGACGGCCGGCAGATGGTGGTGGGTTACACCACGGTCGAAACCCTCAAGGAGGTCGCCGGCACTTTGCTCAACAAGCCGGGCGGTTACCTGTCCAACGACCGCTTTCCGCCGGGCCTGTGGCTCGACAATATTCCGAGCTGGGAATTTGGCGTGTTGGTCCAGGTGCGCGACATGAGCCGGGCGATGCGCAAGGATTTCGCCCGCTCGCAATCGCAGTCGGCTGAAGATCCGGATCTGGCCCAGGCCGAGCCGCGCTTCAACTTCGACAACCGCAGCTGGTTGTGGCCATCGAGCGAGTCGGAATTCCAGCAGGGCATCAACTCTCTGAGCCGTTATCAAGCACGTCTATCCGATCCGGCGCAGAAGAACGCGCTGTTCTATGCCCGTGCCGACAACCTCAACAACTGGCTGGGGGATGTTGGTACGCGCCTGGGTTCGTTGTCTCAGCGCCTGTCGGCCAGCGTTGGTCGGGTCAAGCTCAATCGGCCGTTGAAGACCGATGTGCAACTGGCACCGGGCGAAGTGCCGCAGGTCGACGAGTCGGTGGAAGAGACGCCGTGGCTGCAGATCGACAACGTGTTCTATGAGGCCCGCGGTCAGGCCTGGGCGTTGTCCCATCTGCTGCGAGCGGTTGAGGTCGACTTCGCCGACGTGCTGGCCAAGAAGAACGCCACGGTCAGCGTACGTCAGATCATCCGCGAGCTGGAGGCCTCTCAAGAGCCGGTATGGAGCCCGATGATCCTCAACGGCAGTGGTTTTGGGGTCCTCGCCAACCACTCGCTGGTCATGGCCAACTATATTTCCCGCGCCAACGCCGCAGTCATCGATCTGCGCCAACTGCTGTCGCAGGGCTGACCCGTGGTTGTCTGCGAACGGGAGGCCGCCCACCGGGCCGCCTCCGACGCCGAGCTGGTAGCCTGGGTCGACGAGCACGACCAATTGCAGGGCGCGCTCGAGCGCGCGCAGTTGCGCGAGCGCGGCCTGATTGGCCGCGGTACCTTTATCCTGTTGTTCAATTCCACTGGCGAGTTGTGCGTGCATCGGCGCACGTTGAGCAAGGCTATCTACCCGGGCTACTGGGATGTGGCGGCTGGCGGCATGGTCCAGGGTGACGAGAGCTACGCTGAGTCAGCGGCACGCGAGCTTGAGGAAGAGCTGGGCGTTGGTGGCGTGGCGCTCACGGCTCACGAGCATTTTCTGTTCGATCAGCGTGGCAATCGGCTCTGGTGCGCGGTGTTTTCCGCCGTATGGGACGGCCCGTTGCGGTTGCAGCCCGAAGAAGTGCTGGAAGCCCGATTTGTGCCGGTGGAGCAAGCGCTGGCCGAGAGCGAGATCATGGATTACTGCCCTGATTCGATTGCGGCCTTGCACCGGGTATTGGCGGATCGGCGCTAGGCGCCACCGTACCGCCCCCTGCAAGCTGCGCCAGGTGTGACCAAGTCGCATTTTGCCCCAACGATGGCGCATCACTGCACTTAGCAGCGCCGACATTTGCCGTTACACTAGCGCGCCATGGTTCACCTCAGCAGAGGGGTCATTTTGGCCAAGAAAGCTTCATCCTTCGCCGCGCTCGGCGGCCTGGTGTTTTCCACCGACAGTGGCCGGCATTGCCCCGACTGTCGCCAGCCCGTCGACGCCTGCACCTGCAAGCAGACCGCCATCCCGGAAGGGGATGGCATTGCCCGTGTGCGCCGTGAAAGCAAAGGCCGTGGCGGCAAGACGGTGACCACCGTAACGGGTGTGCCCTTGGCGCCAGACGCTCTCAAGGAGCTGGCGACGACACTCAAGCGTCGCTGCGGCACCGGCGGGGCACTCAAGGATGGGGTGATCGAGATCCAGGGCGAGCATGTCGAGTTGCTGTTGGCCGAGCTGATCAAGCTGGGTTTCAAGGCGAAGAAGTCAGGCGGCTGAGGCCGTACTTTCTAAACTTGACGGCACGGCCAGGGTCTACCCTGCCACACGTCAACAATCGTCATCTTTATTTTCTACACTGAGCGGCCCGCGGGCCGGGCAGTGATATTCGACTTCTCACAGGGGACCTAGATGTCCGTACGACGCACACGCAAAGACGATGGCAGCCAATGGACCGTGGCCGACAGCCGCAGTGTTTACGGGATCCGCCATTGGGGCGCGGGCTATTTCGCCATCAGCGAGAACGGCCGTGTCGAAGTACGCCCCAACGGGCCGAACAGCGCGCCCATCGACCTCTACGAGCAGGTCGAGGAATTGCGTAAAAGCGGTCTGTCGCTGCCGTTGCTGGTGCGCTTCCCCGACATCCTGCAAGACCGCGTGCGCCAGTTGACGGGCGCGTTCGATGCCAATATCGCGCGTCTCGAGTACCAGTCGCAATACACCGCGCTGTACCCGATCAAGGTCAACCAGCAGGAGGCAGTGGTCGAAAACATCATTGCCACCCAGAACGTGTCGATCGGCCTCGAGGCCGGTTCCAAGCCAGAGCTGCTGGCGGTGCTGGCATTGGCGCCCAAGGGCGGGACCATCGTCTGCAACGGTTACAAGGACCGCGAGTTCATCCGCCTGGCGCTGATCGGCCAGAAGCTGGGGCACAACGTTTTCATCGTGATCGAGAAGGAATCCGAAGTTGCGCTGGTGATCGAGGAGGCTGCCGAACTCAAGGTCAAGCCGCAGGTCGGCCTGCGTGTGCGACTGTCGTCCCTGGCGTCGAGCAAGTGGGCGGACACCGGTGGTGAAAAGTCCAAGTTCGGCTTGTCGGCCGCGCAGTTGCTGTCGGTGGTCGAGCGTTTCCGCGCTGCCGACCTCGATCAAGGCATTCGCCTGCTGCACTTCCACATGGGCTCGCAGATCGCCAACCTGGCGGACTACCAGCACGGCTTCAAGGAAGCCATCCGTTACTACGGCGAACTGCGCTCGCTGGGCCTGCCGGTCGATCACATCGACGTCGGTGGCGGCCTGGGTGTCGACTACGACGGTACCCACTCGCGCAATGCCAGCTCGATCAACTACGACATGGACGATTACGCCGGTGTCGTGGTGGGCATGCTCAAGGAATTCTGCGATGCGCAGGGCATGCCGCATCCGCATATCTTCTCCGAAAGCGGACGCTCGCTGACCGCGCACCACGCCGTGCTGGTGGTGCAAGTGACTGACGTCGAGCGCCACAACGACGACGTCCCGCAAATCGAAGACAAGTCCAGCCTGCCGGAAACCCTGCAATGGCTGGTCGACCTGCTGGGACCGACCGATATCGAGATGGTCACCGAGAACTACTGGCGCGCCACTCACTACATCAGTGACATCGCCACCCAGTACGCCGACGGCAAGGTCACGCTGGCACAAAAGGCCCTGGCCGAGCAGTGCTACTTCGCCGTCTGCCGGCGTCTGCACAATTCACTCAAGGCCCGCCAGCGCTCCCATCGCCAGGTGCTCGACGAACTCAACGACAAGCTTGCCGACAAGTACATCTGCAACTTCTCGGTGTTCCAGAGCCTTCCCGATACATGGGCCATCGGCCAGGTGTTGCCGATCCTGCCATTGCATCGCCTTGACGAAGAACCGCTGCGCCGCGCCGTGCTGCAGGACCTGACGTGCGACTCCGACGGCAAGATCAAGCAGTACGTCGACGAGCAGAGCATCGAGACCAGCCTGCCGGTGCACGCGGTCAACGAGGGTGAGGATTACCTGCTGGGTATCTTCCTGGTGGGCGCCTATCAGGAAATCCTCGGTGACATGCACAACCTGTTCGGCGACACCGACTCGGTGAACATCTATCAGACGCCAAGTGGCGAGGTTTACCACGCAGGCATCGAGACTCACGACACCATCGAGGACATGCTGCGCTATGTGCATTTGTCCCCCGAGGAGTTGATGACTCACTACCGCGACAAGGTGGCCAGTGCGCGCATCAGCCCGCGCGAGCGTACTCAGTATCTGGACGCATTGCGCCTGGGCCTGACGCGCTCTTCGTATCTGTCGTCGTAAGTCGATGATCAAGGCACTCGGGGTCGCGATGATGGCAATCTTCATGGCGGCCCTGAGTGGCTGTTCGGGGCTACAGCTGCTGGACAGCATCACGCCATCGAGCGGTTATACCCGCACGGCGGACATTGCCTATGGCAGTGATCCGCGCCAGCGCCTGGATGTCTATCAGCCGTTGCAGACCGCCGCTGGACAGCCCGTGGTGGTGTTCTTTTACGGTGGCAGCTGGAACAGCGGTGCTGGTGGCCAGTATCGCTACGTGGCGCGTGCGTTGGCCAAGCGGGGGATTACCGTGGTGGTCGCCGACTATCGCCTGTACCCGCAGGTGCGTTACCCCGCCTTTCTTGAAGACAACGCCCAGGCCGTCGGCTGGACTCATCAGCATATCGGCGAATACGGCGGCAACCCGCAACGCTTGTTCTTGATGGGGCACAGCTCGGGCGCTTACAACGCCTCGATGCTGGCGCTCGATGGGCGCTGGTTGCAGGCGGTGGGCATGCGGCCGGCGGATCTGCGCGGCTGGATCGGCCTGGCCGGCCCTTACGACTTCTTGCCGATCGAAAACCCTGAAGTGAGGCCGGTGTTCTTCTTTCCGGATTCACCGCCTGATTCTCAGCCGATCAATCATGTCAGCGCCGACGGTGCGCCTGTGTTGTTGATCGCTGCCAATTCCGACAGCTACGTCAATCCGCAGCGCAACACCGCGGGCCTGGCCAAGCGTCTGCGGGCCGAGGGCGTGTCGGTGGAGGAGCGCTATTACGCTCGGGTCAATCACATGACCCTGGTGGGCGCCTTCGCCTGGCCGCTGGCCTGGATGGCGCCGGTCACGGATGAAGTGGTTCGTTTTGTCATGGCACCCCCAGGCGCTTGACCCTGTGGGACCGAGCATCGCGAGCGGCGGGCCCTGCGCTATCCCCTGATCCGGCGTTGGTGCTGAGGGCGTCTTCGCGGGTCAATACAGTCGTTGCGGCCAAGCACTGAGTCTCCACTGGGATGGCAGTTGTCGGTATCAATCGAACCAGGCGTGCCGCTGCTGCAAACGCCAGGCAATGATGCCCTGGGTGATCGCCCGCAGCGCCATGAACAGCAGAAAACTGATCCACAGCCCATGATTGCCCAGCCCTTGGGTGAGCCAGCCGACCGGCAACACCAGCAGCAGGCTGATGACCATGCCGTTGCGCATCTCCCGCGCGCGGGTGGCGCCGATGAACAGCCCGTCCAGCAAATAGCTCCACACCGCTATCAGGGGCAACAAGGCCAGATAGGCCAGATAGTGATCGGCTGTTTCGCGCACGGCGAGGATGTCAGTCTGCAGGGCGATGAACAGATGCCCACCGAGCAGGAAGAACGCCGCGAACGCTACGCTGGCCAACAATGACCAGCCACCGGCCACCACCATCGAACGTCTCAATGCCACTCGATCACGGGCACCGATAGCGTGGCCGCACAGGGCCTCCACGGCGTGGGCCAAGCCATCCAGCGCCTGGGCGGTGAGCAGCAGGCCGTTGAGCAGCAAGGCGTTGGCCGCCACGGTGGCATCGCCCAGGCGTGCGCCCTGCACGGTGATAAGGTAGAACACCGCCTGCAATGCCATGCTGCGGATGAAGATATCGCGGTTGACGGTCAGCAGCGGCTGCCAGCTGCGCCATAGCTTCAACGCTGCCCAGGCCATGTGGCCTGGGTAGGCCCGCAGTGCCGGGCGGGTGAGCCACAGGCCGATGAACACCGCGACCCACTCGGAAATCACCGACGCCTGGGCGCTGCCCACCACCCCCCAGTTGAGCCCCAGTACGAACCACAGGTTGAGGACGATGTTCAGGCTGTTGGTGGTCAGCAGTATGATCAGCGGCGCGCGGGCGTTTTGAGTGCCGAGAAACCAGCCCACCAGCGCGTAGCTCGCCAATGCGGCGGGCAAGCCGAACAGCCGGGTGTAGAAAAAGTCCAGGGTGCTTTGCAGCAACTCTGGCGAGGGATGCATCAAGTCCAGCGACACGCGCACGAAGGGCTCGGCACAAAGGGTCAGTACGGCGGTCAACAACAGCGCCAGCAGCAGGCCTTGCACCAGGACCTGGCGCAGCCTGCCGCCGTCGTTGCGCCCGGCGGCCTGAGCGGCAAAGCCGGTAGCGCCCATGCGCAGGAACCCCATCGACCACGCCAGCAGCCCGTACAGACTGCCGCCCACCGCCACGGCGCCCAGTTGATGGGCGTGGGGCAGGTGGCCGATCACGGTGCTATCGACCAGGGTGACAAGTGGGCCGGAAAGATTGGACAGGATCATCGGCGCTGCCAGCGCCCAGACCCGGCGGTGGGTCGGGCGATCGCGCCAGTCGTTGAGTAATTGGGACATGCAGGCTCCTTTCAGGCCCGCATTGTAGCCGTGTGTCAGGCGGTTGTAGATGAATCCAGCGTGCCCTTCCGCGAGCAAGCTGTGCTCCCACAGGCGCACGACCCCTGAGCTGCTTGCACGGTGCAAGCAAGGTTTGCCCGCGAAAGCGTCAGCCCAGGCGACCGCGTTTTCAATGCACTATCCAGCTCAACAACCACAGCCCCAGTACCGCCCAGATGATCCCGCTGATGATCGCGCCGCGCATGAATGCCCGGACCGCCGAATACAGCAACAACAGGCCGACGATCAGCGCGGCGATGCTGATCAATGAAGTGTTCATCCCCAGCGTGCGCGCCAGGCCGTCGACGAAGTTGCCACCGGCATGGCCGAGCATGTTGAAGAACCAGCCGAAGGTATCGATGATGAATTTGATCACTGCGCCGAATGCCTGGCCCAGCCATTCGAAAAAGCTTTCTACATACATTGAGAGTGTCGTCCTGATGAAAGTGCCGGAGTATGCGCTGGATCTCAGCCTTGGGCCATCTGACACCATGCGGAGTTCCCTGGGCGCGGGCAAGGACTATCGAAATGCATTGGGGATGACATCATGATTTTTCGCAAGCAGGGCCGGCCTCTTCGCGAGCGAGCGTTGCGCCTGTAGTGGAGCGGCGCAGTGCTCAGTACTCAGGGCTCAGTGCACCCAGGCGAGCGCAGCCAGAAATCCTGCCAGCAGAAATGGCGCCACGGGCAGCGTGGTCTGCGCATCAGGACCCAGATTGGCCAGGCGCAGGCGCCACTTCTTGTTGAACAGTTTCCACAGCCTGGGCATGACCAGCATCCAGGCGGCGGCGATGACCCCAGCGCCGACCAAAGTGCCGATCAGGTGCAATTCGTCGGTGGCCAGGGCCAGACTGCCCAGCAGTTTCACATCCGCAGCGGCCAGGCGGCCCATGAGGTGGGCGGGGAGTGTCAGGGCCATGCTCAGCGCCAGGGCGAAGGCTCCTTCTGGCACGCTGGCGCCCATCCAGGTATGGCCGGTAGTGAACAGGTAAAGGAGTGCGCATAGGCCGCCTCCCAGTGTCAGTCCATCGGCGATCTGCCGCAGACGGATGTCCTGTTCAGCACACAGGGTGAACCAGATCAACAAGACGAGGCTTTGCATCGGGTAATACACATCCCTGGCAAGCGTTGGATCGGAAAGCTCTGGATCGAAAAACCGGGCTTTGCCCGAGGGTGTTTCAAACACCCCCCTTATCGATTTAGTACGCAAACCGGTCCCGGTCAAGCTCGCCACTGAAATCCTTGCCGTGGCGGTCAGCTTTATCAGCGTGGCGGATAGTTGGACATGATCAGGCCCACACTCTTGGCGATGCTGGCACTGCGCTCCGCCGGGCCCTGTGGCGCATCGCTGAGCACGCTGTCGCGGCTGCCGCGCCACACCAGCTTGCCGTCGCGCGCGTCCAGCAGGTCGACCTGCAAGGTGGCGACACGGTAGTCGACGGTACGTGTTTCGTTATAGAAGCCTGCGCCCCAAGGCCCACCCCAAGGGCCGCCCCATGGTCCACCGTAAGGCGTGCTGATCTGCTGTTGACGGGTATCGACGATGTAATACGCCTGCACCAGCACATCGGTCTTGGCCCCAGGCTGTGCCAGGCGCAGCCCGCGCTGCTCGAGCTGGTCGCTGACCGACTGACGAATGCGTTGTTCGGTGAGGTCACTTTTGATACGCGGGTCATCTGGACGGTATTGCAGCGCCGGGGTTTTCCACGCCCAGCTGCGATAAGCGCCGAAGTCACGGCTGGCGTCGAAGTCGAGGTTGGCCTGTTGGGTCTGGCAGGCCGTCAACAGCAGCGCAAAGGCCAATAACGCAATACGACTGAACATGGGGTGTCTCCACGAACTCAACTGGGAGGATAGGCCATCAGGGCTTTTTCCACGGCTTGGCGCAATGCGTCGGCGCGCTGGCTCTCACTGCCCTGGGTGCCGGTCTCGGCGCTGGCACTCCACAGGGGTTGGCCACTGGCGCCATCGTACAACTGGATGCGGACGACGAGTACCTGGATTTCATATGTGCGTGTAACTGGCGGCGGCCCGTAGGCGCCATAGCCATAGGGGCCGCGAGGACCGTAGCCTGGGCCGTAGCCACCGCCGTAGCCGTAATCCTCGGTGACTTGCTGCAGGCGGCGCTCGACATGCAGGTCTGCAGCCACGCGCAGGTCAGGGATGCCACTGCGGGCCGGGCGCAGACCGCGTTGATCCAGGCCATTGCTGACCGCCTCGGCAATCTGCGCCGGGTCGGCCAGGTTGCTGCCGACCGGCAGTTGATTGTTGACCCAGGCCCAATTGCGGTAGCGCCCGTAGTCGCGTGGCGCCGCCGGGTAGGCACTGGCATCGAAGGTTTGCGCAGCCTGCGGTGGCGCGGGCGGCAAGGGATTGGAGCTGGCGACATACGGGTTGGGGCTCTGGCAGGCGGCCAGGCCCAGGCACAACAATACGACAGCGAAACGGCGTGGCATCAGGGTTCTCCCGTCAATTGGCCAGTGGCCGACAGATCCAGTGCAGATAACGCCCCAGCCCGGCGAAGGCCGGATGGCGGCGGTGAGCCAGTTCCATGTCCAGCAAGTCGGCGAGCGCCGCCTTGTCTTGAAAGTCTCTGGGCATGTAATCGTGAAAAACCCGCACGCCGCTGGAAGATTCGACTCGCCAGGCGCTGGCGAGTTGCGTGGCCAGCTCGCGAGGGTCCAGGGGCATTTGCGGGGTCAGGCTTTGTTTCATGCCGGCCAGGCTGTCGCCGCGCAACTTGCGAAAGTGGCCCTTGAGCAGATTGCGATAGACCAGCGCGTCACGGTTGTAGAACGCCAGCGACAGCCAGCCACCGGTCGCAGTGAAGTGCTGCAGCACCGGCAGGATGGCATGGGGTTCGGCCAGCCACTCGAGCACTGCGTGGCAGATCACCAGATCGTAGCGCTCATCCAGCAAGCCGGGCAGCGCCTGCCAAGGCGCATGGATGAACGTCGCCTCGAGCCCGGCTTCGGCGAAGCGCTGGCGTGCGCCTTCGAGCATTGGCGCCGCCGGTTCGGCGAGGGTGACCGCGTGCCCCTGCTGGGCCAGCCACAGCGACATGTGGCCAAGGCCGGCACCGATATCGAGCACCCGTAACGGACGGGTGGGCAACGCTTCGCTCAGGTCGGCCTGGAGCACGGCCAGGCGAATGGCGCCTTTGGCGCCGCCGTAGATTTTCTCGGCGAAGCGGGTGGCCAGTTCATCGAAATGGCGGTCTTTCATTGGGCGAAGCGCCGTTCGCTGTCGGCCAGTTTGCTGCGCACGACCGCGTCCATGTCCAGCCCCAGTTCGCTGCACAGCAGCAACAGATAGAGGACGATATCGCCCACCTCTTGGCCGGCATGGGCCAATTGCTCGGGGGGCAGGCTGCGTGACTGGTCTTCGCTGAGCCATTGGAAGATTTCTACCAGCTCGGCCATCTCCACGCTGGCGGCCATGGCCAGGTTTTTCGGGCTGTGAAATTGACGCCAGTCGTTATTGTCGCGGATGCGATGCAGGCGTTTGGTAAGTTCGACGAGGTTCATGGGGCGGGCTCCTGAAGGTGCATAGCTTCAGGGGGAAACGGAGCCGAATCAAGCGCGCTCGTTCAGCCTTCATGGCGAATTTATGCGAGCAGGCTGCTCCACGCCGAAATCAACAGCACCACCGCCAGAATCTTGTTCAAACGGCCTAGCGCAGCGGGTGATTTCAGCCAGCGCGCGGAGCCGGCGCCAAGCAATGCCCAGCTGCCCATGCAAGGCATCGCCACCAGGAAAAACGTCAGCGACAGCCACGCCACTTCGCGGCCCTGGTCAGTGGTGCTGGTGGTGAACACGCTGATGACCGCCAGCGCCATCATCCAGGTCTTTGGATTGACCAATTGCAGGCTGGCGGCATCGACCAGCCCGAACTTGCGCGGGGAATCCTTGGCGCTCAGGGCCTCGGCGGGGCTGGCGTAGATCTTCCAGGCCAACCAGGTCAGCCAGAGCAGGCCGACGGCGGTCATTGCCAGATGCACGCCCGGGACTTTGAGCAACGATTCGCCCAGGCCCGTGCCCACGGCCAGGACCAGCAGCGCGGCGCCACCGCAGGCGCCCAGCACGCTCGGCAGTGAGGCCAGCAGGCCGTAACGGGCGGCGTTGCTGAGGACCAGGATATTGGTTGGCCCTGGAGTGATCGAGGACACGAAGGCGAACAGCAGAAACGGCAGCAAGGTGGAGGGCATGGCAGTCAGGCTCTGTGGCGTGTAGAAACGTCATGGTGCCTTGGCCAAGGGGGTCAGTCTGGAAGGTTTGAGCAGCGTTTGCGGTAGGCCGCCGGGCTGATGCCATAGGCGCGCACGAACCAGCGGCCCAGATGGCTTTGATCGGCAAAGCCGAGGTCGCTGGCCACTTGCGCCGGGAAGTCGCCGTTGGCCAATTGCCGACGTGCCTTGGCCAGGCGCAGTTGTACCAGGTAGGCATGGGGCGGGAGGCCGAAAGCGGCCTTGAACGCGCGGGTCAGGCGAAAGCGGTCGACGTTGCAGGCCTGCGCCAGCTCGTCCAGCCCCACGTCCTGATGCACATTGGCCTGCAGATAATCCCGGGCGCGCAAGGCCACGAGTGGCAGACGCGGGTCAGGATTGTGCCGCTTGCGCCAATGGAGATGGCCGGTCAACTGTTCCAGCAGGCGATCGAGCGCACTTTGCCGCACGATCAGCAGCTCTTGGCTGTGCAGTGCAGCGAAGGCGTCGGCGATGGCCTGGCTCAGGCGCGGATCACGGGTGAGGTTTTGCGCGAAGGCCAGCACCTGTTGCGCGGGGGCATCTTCGAACAACTGGCTCAGCTCGCGCTCGATCCAGTGCGGCTCAAGGTAAAGCATTCGATAGGTGAAGCCTTCCTCGGTGGGCGCATCTCCATCGTGGATATCTCCTGGTTCCAGCAGGAATATCTGCCCGGGCGTGCTGGCGTGCTTCTGCCGTCGGCAATGAAACTGCTGCACGCCTTGCTCGGTAAAGCCCACCAGATAGCTGTCGTGCCAGTGTGGGTCGTAGGCATGGCCCTTGAAATGCGCGCGCAGGGTCTCGATCCCGGTGCTCCGGTCCTGGCTGAGATCGATCCAGTTGTGTGCGTTCATGGGTTCATGGCAGCGGTTGTGACGGGCAGGTAGTTATCGAGGGATACGGTGCGCCAGTCTAGAAGTTTTGTGCAAGCCCGCTGCGACCAGATGGCAGGCGCCATCTGGTCAGTCACCCTCACGCCGGGCTGGTGGCCTCTTCATCACCACTCAGCACGCCGGACTTCAGCCGGTTCGAGTAGTTTTCCGCCATGATCGAGCAGACGATCAACTGCAGCGGGTGGTAGATCATGATCGGCAGCAGAATCAGACCCAGCCCGGGGTTGTTGCCGAAAATCAGCGCGGCCATGGGCGCACCGGCTGCCAGTGATTTCTTGCTCGCGCAGAACACCGCCGCCACTTCATCGGCATGCTTGAATTTGAGCAGCTTGGCGGTACGGGTCGTGAGCGTCAGGATCAACGCCAGCAGAATGGCCACGCCAACGAAGGCGGTGAGAATCACCGAGGTGCCTTGTTGGTGCCACATCCCTGAGGTCATCGAGCCGCAGAACGCCGAGTAGACCAGCAGCAGGATGACCACTTTGTCGATGATGTTGGTGTAGCGCTTGTGGCGGGCAAAGAACTTGCCGAACAGCGGCCGTACCAACTGCCCGAGGACCAGTGGCAACAGCAGCATGGCGCAAAGGTCGATCAGCGTAGAACCCAGGTCGATACCCCCGGCGCCAGAGCCGAGCACCAGGCTCACCAGCCACGGCGTGATGAAAATACCCAGGACGCTGGACGCGCTGGCATTGAGAATCGCTGCGGGCACATTGCCGCCTGCGCTGCCGGTCAAGGCCACCGAAGACGAAATAGTCGACGGCAGCGCGCACAGGTAGAGGAAGCCGAGCATCAGCAGGGCCGGGATCTGCGTGCCCAGGGTGACCTTGCACAGCAGCCACAACAATGGAAACACCACGAAGGTGAAGCCCTGCACCATGATGTGCAGGCGCCAGTTCTTGAGGCCATGGCCGATCTGTTCGCTGGACAGGTTGACACCGTGCAGGAAGAACACCAAGAACACGCCGATATTGATCACTACCTCGGCGTGCATGCCTCCGCCCTTGCTGCCGAAGCTCGGGAACAAGTAAGCCAGCAGGGTGGCGAGCAACATGCCGCAAAGGAACCAGTCGGTTACCACGCGTTTGAAATGACGGAAAATATGCATGACAAGACCTGAAACGGATTTGTAATTAAGGTAGAGCGAGGATAACGTGGCACAACTTCCGCCGTCTTGCGACATAAGGCCAATCGATGCCGACTAACGGACATCTTGGTGAAGCGCGCAGCGTCCCCACCCTCAGCCGCTTGCCTCGCCCCCTCTACGCCCGCGCCGAAAGCCTGCGGGCTGGCTCCTGGACGCCCCGGCATCGACACGCCTGGGTGCAGTTTTCCTACGCTATCAGTGGCGTGTTGGGCGTCCATACCGACGAAGGCAGTTTTTATGCGCCCCCCCAATGGGGTGTGTGGATCCCGGGCGGTCTGGAGCATGAAGTTACCACGTCGACCCGTGCCGAAATGCGCAGCTTGTATGTCGGTATCGAGCACTCCCGCTGGGCGCCATCGCGCTGTCGGGTGCTGGAAGTCACGGCGCTGGCCCGAGAGATGATCAAGGCTTTCTGCGAGCTGCCAGTCGAATATCCGCAAGGCGATACGGCTGAATCGCGCTTGGTGGCGGTGCTTCTGGATCAACTGGCGGGGCTGCCTGAAGTCCAGTTTTCGCTGCCTTTGCCGCAGCACCCCCGTCTGCTGTCGGTGTGCAATCAGTTGATCGAGCAACCCGACAACGCCTTGACTCTGGGCGAATGGGCTGCGCACATGGGCACCTCGGAAAAAACCTTGATGCGCTGGTTCCAGAAGGAAACCGGCTTGAGTTTTCGGGCCTGGCGCCAGCGCATGCGTCTGCTGTCGTCGCTCAATGTTCTAGAGGAAGGCGGAAACGTTACCCGCGCGGCGTTGTCCAGTGGATATGAGTCAACTTCGGCCTTTATCGCAGCGTTCAAAGGGCTGTTCGGGGCGACCCCGGGCGAGTTGTTCAAGCCCTGAGTCGCAGATTTCTGGCGAAATTGGCCGAGGCTTTGCATTCTGTAATCACGGCAAGGTCGGAATCCTTGCCGGGCTGTGAGAGGATGGCTCGTCAATCGAGAGCATTTCGCGTGTTTGGCCACAAAGGACCCAGAATAAAAGCTGATGAAGACTCCAAAACGCATTGAACCCCTGGTCGAGGACGGCCTGGTCGACGAAGTGCTGCGTCCACTCATGAGTGGTAAGGAAGCAGCGGTCTATGTAGTGCGCTGTGGTAATGAACTGCGCTGCGCCAAGGTCTATAAGGAGGCCAACAAACGAAGTTTCCGCCAGGCGGCCGAATATCAGGAAGGCCGCAAGGTACGCAACAGTCGCCAGGCGCGGGCCATGGCGAAAGGCACCAAGTACGGGCGCAAGGAAACCGAAGACGCCTGGCAGAATGCCGAGGTTGCGGCGCTGTTCCGTCTGGCCAGTGCGGGCGTGCGGGTGCCCAAGCCATTCGATTTTCTCGATGGCGTGTTGCTGATGGAACTGGTGGCCGACGAGTACGGCGATGCAGCACCGCGGCTGAACGACGTGGTTCTGGAGCCTGATCAGGCCCGCGAATACCACGAGTTCCTGATCCGTCAGATCGTGCTGATGCTGTGCACTGGTCTGGTGCACGGCGACCTCTCGGAGTTCAATGTGCTGGTCGGGCCGTCGGGGCCGGTGATCATCGATTTGCCCCAGGCGGTAGATGCGGCGGGCAACAACCACGCGTTTACGATGCTGGAGCGTGATGTAGGCAACATGGCCAGCTACTTCGGTCGTTTTGCTCCGGAACTCAGGCAGACCCGCTACGCCAAGGAAATGTGGGCACTGTACGAAGCCGGCTCGCTGCACCCTGGCAGTGTGCTCACCGGTGAGTTCGCCGAAGAGGACATCGAGGCGGATGTCGGCGGCGTGATGCGCGAGATCGAAGCTGCGCGTCTTGATGAGGCGCGTCGCCAGGCCATTCGGGCGGCGGACGACAAGCCGGCGGACAAGTCCGAAGAGCCACCGCCGCCCTGGATGCAGTGACGCGGATCAGCGGCGGGCGGCTTGGTGACAGCCGCTCGAAGCGAGGTCCGCGAGGATCGGGCAATCTGGTCGGTCGTCGCCCTGGCAGTGGCTGACCAGATTTTGCAAGGTGTCCCGTAGGCCGAGCAACTCGTCGATGCGCCGGTTGAGGGTTTCGATGTGTAGCCCGGCCAGCGCTTTGACGTCGGCGCTGGCGCGACCCCGGTCTTGCCACAGCGTCAGCAAGCGGCCGATTTCCTCCAGCGAAAAACCCAGATCCCGCGAGCGTTTGATGAACGCCAGCGTGTGCAGGTCTTCGCTCCGATAAATGCGATAGCCGCTGTCGGTGCGGTGGGCAGCCTTGAGCATCCCGGTGGCTTCGTAATGGCGGATCATTTTTGCACTGAGGCCGCTTTCGCGGGCAGCCTGACCAATGTTCACGTGCGTTCTCCTGCTTCGGGGTCGACGTCATTGTGCAGCTGCGGTTTCCAGGTATTCAACAGCAGCGCGTTGCAGACCACGCTGACGCTCGATAACGCCATGGCCGCGCCCGCAAGCATGGGGTTGAGCACGCCGAAGGCCGCCAGCGGGATGCCGATCAGGTTATAGATAAACGCCCAGAACAGATTCTGCCGGATCTTCGCGCAGGTCCGCCGACTGATATCCAACGCGGCAGCCACCCATTGCGGATCATCGCGCATCAAGGTGATACCCGCCGCCTGAATGGCGACGTCGGTGCCGCTGCCCATGGCGATGCCGATGTCGGCGCTGGCCAGCGCGGGTGCGTCGTTTATGCCATCGCCGACCATCGCCACTCGAAGTGACAGGCGCAGTTTCCGGATCGCCTCGGCCTTGTCGGCCGGCAACACCTGAGCATGCACCTTGTCGGCATCGATTCCCAGGGCCGTGGCGACGGCCTCGGCGCTACCGCGATTGTCGCCGGTGAGCAGGTGCGTTTGCATTCCTTGCTGGCGCAGACATGTCAGTGCCGCCTTGGCGCCCGACTTGAGCGTGTCGCCGAACGCCAGCAGGCCCAGCACCTGCGGCTGTGGGCTCACCTCGATCAACCACGACAGGGTGCGGCCCTGACTTTCCCATTTCTGTGCGGTGGCTTGTAGCGCGCCCGCCGACACGCGGTAATCGTCCAGCAGCCGTTGATTGCCGAGCAACAGATCGCGACCGCCCAGCGTCCCGCGAATACCGCGTCCGGCCAGGGTCTCGCTCTGTTGCGCGGCCTCAGGCTGCGTCGGGCAGCAAGCCAGAACGGCCCTGGCCAGAGGATGCTCGCTGCCACGTTGCAGGGCGGCAGCCTCGCGCAACAGACGTTGAAGATCATACCCATCGATGGCTGCCACACTCATGTCGAGCAGTTCGGGATGCCCTGATGTCAGGGTGCCGGTCTTGTCAAATACCACGCAATCGATCTTGCTGGCGTGTTCGAGCGCCTCCGCATCCTTGATCAGAATGCCATGGCGCGCCGCCGCGCCCGTGCCGGCCATGATTGCCGTCGGTGTGGCCAGGCCCAAGGCACAGGGGCAGGCAATCACCAGGACGCTGACGGCATGCAATATGGCGATCTGCAACCCGGCGCCGCTGTACCACCAGCCCAGCAAGGTCAACAGCGCCAGCAGCAGGATCACCGGGACGAACACCTGGCTGACCCGGTCCACCTGCTTCTGGATCGGGGCCTTGGCGCTTTGCGCGTCTTCGACCAACTGAATGATTTTCGCCAGCAAAGTCTGGGTGCCCACTGCTCGCGTCTCGACCCGCAATTGACCTTCGCCATTGATGGCCCCGGCGCTGACCGAATCGCCGGCTTGTTTGCTGACGGGCAGGCTTTCGCCGCTGATCAGGGCTTCGTCGGCGTGGCTGCGGCCGTCGATCACCACACCATCGACGGCAAAACGTTCTCCGGGTTTGACCCGTATCTGATCACCGAGCCGCAGCGCGTCGATAGCCACGCGCTCCTCCCGATCGCCAACCACCCGCACAGCAAAGCTCGGCCGTAGTGCCTGCAACGCGCGCAGGGCATCGGCAGTGCGCCGCTTGGCATGACTCTCCATGTACTTGCCCACCAGCACCAGCGCAATGACCACCGCCGAAGCCTCGAAATACAAATGGGGCGACTGGCCAGGTGCAGGCTGCAGCCATTGGTAGAAACTCAAACCGTAGCCCGCACTCGTGCCAATAGCCACCAGCAGGTCCATATTGCCCGCGCGGGCACGCACAGCCTTGTAGGCCGAGGTATAGAAGCGCGCGCCGATAATGAACTGCACCGGTGTCGCCAGGCCGAACTGCAGCCATGCCGGCAGCATGAAATGCACCCCTAGCGGCTGTAGCAACATGGGCAGCAACAGCGGGGCGGCGAGCAGGATAGCGGCGATCATCATCCAGCGCTCGTGGCGCAGGTGCCGCTGGTGGTTGGCTTCCTCGGCCTGGACGCTGACCGGCAGGTGTGCGGTATAGCCCGCGTGCATCACCGCATCGATCAGCGCGGCAGGCGGCAGCGCGCGCTGCAGTTGCACATGGGCGCGCTCGTTGGCCAGGTTGACGCTGACCTCGCTGACGCCATCGACCTTGCGCAGCGCACGTTCGACGCGACCGGCGCAGCTGGCGCAGGTCATGCCATCAATCGACAGATCGAAGGTAGTGGGGTGCATCGGGCTGGCCATGGCGATCATCCTCTTGGCAGATGATCCACAGCATCAACCTTGCCACGTGGGCAAGGTCAAGGCCCCCATCAGTACTCGATCGGTGCCGGCCTCAGGGTCAACCCATAGGGACCGGGCGCGATGGAATACTTGAGGATGTCGCCGGCGTGCAGATCGATCACGGTAGCCTTGGCCGGGGTGATGCCCGACGAGTCGCAGCCAGGCGTCTGGCCCGGCAAGCGCTTGAGGCGTATCGATACCTTGCCCGGTGGCAGGTTCAGCGAGGTGTCGTCTTCCTGAAACAGCCGCGTCACCAACTGGTCTGCGACGTAAACGCCGATCTCGCACGAGGTCGACACCTGAATGGTCTGTCGGGAAATGATCACGATCCCATAGCCGTTCGGGCCATCGGCCAGCGCTACAGGGACCATCGAGGGAATAGCAAGGATGCCGAGCAGGGCGAGTACTGACCAGCGCATGGCTGAACTCCTGTTGTCACGAATACGGATACGAATAACAGTTGGACTGTCGCCCAACTTGCAGCTTGGCTGAGCGCGGTGACGATTTCCACCCCGGCCGCTATCTGGGAAACTTGACCTTGACCCGACGGCAAGCTTCAAACTGTCGCTGAATCTAACACGGAGGCTTCCCCATGCAGCATTTCGACGTAAAAGGCATGACCTGCCAGCATTGTGTACGCGCGGTCACCCAGGCCGTGCAAGACCAGGACCCGGCCGCCACGGTCGAGGTCGACCTGAAGACCGGCCAGGTAAATGTGCAAAGCAGCCTGGCGCCGGACGTGATCATCGGCGTGATCGGCACTGAAGGTTACGCTGCCAAGGCGCTGTAGTCGGCAGCATCGCTGCGGCCGGGCAGCGCCCCGGCCTTGCTCGGTGGCCTGCATTCAGCGTGCGGTGCTGACGGGGGTGTGTCGCAGCGCGTCAGGCGGCGTTATGAGGGTAAAGCTGCAGGGGGACAGTGTTTGTAAGCTTTCCGGCGTGGCGTTGTAGGTTTTTGCGCTGTGTTAACTGGGGAGGCGTTTCCTCTGGGGGATATATACCCCCGGTTTTACGAGGTCAGATGCCTGACTCAGGCGAACACTGACCTGGACTGATTTGAACACTTTTGTACAAGGGGGTATTTACCCACCGCACTCCGGGATTTTCTGCCCGTACTGACGAATATTTCGCCTGCTTTATCCGTGCTTATAATGCGTGACACAGCCTGCTGAACAGTGTGGCGCGGTTGTCAGACAAGGGATTTGCAGGCTTCGAAGAATGTCGGGACAGGGAGTGAACCATGGAATATGCACCTTGCATCAGTCGCATCGCCACGTTGCTGGCCGACCCCAAGCGCAGTGCAATGTTATGGGCGCTCATCGATGGCGGCACGCGAGGCGCCGAGGAGCTAGCCAATCTGGTCGGGGTTACGCCGTCTTCGGCGAGTGCTCATCTTGCCCGGTTGTCCTCAGCCGGGTTGCTGAAGTTCGAAGCCCGCGGACGCAAACGATTTTTCAAGCTGGCGGCGCCAGAAGTCGGCGCGGCGGTCGAGGCGCTGGTCAGCGTTTCTCGGGTACGCGCAGGCCCTGTCAATCGGGAGCCCCTGCCACGCGCGCCTGCTGCCATGCGCCGGGCCTGTCGTTGTGGCGAACACCTGGGAGGAGAGCTGGCGGCCGAGGTCTATCAGCGAATGCTGGTCGCGCAGTGGTTGATGCCCCGCGGCGAGTACCTCGACATTACCCAGAAAGGCACTGTACATCTGGCAAGCATGGGCATCTATCCCGAGGCCTTCGCCACCCGTGACGGGCATGCGGTCTGTTCTGGCTGGGATGGTGAGCGGGCACATATAGGCGGCGTCCTTGGGACCAGCCTGATAAAGCTGTTCATGCAATCAGGCTGGGTGCGCGAGCACAAGGAGTCCAGGGCGCTGTTGGTCACCGAGGCAGGAATGCTGCGGATTCGCAGCATCGCCAGTCAGTGAGAACTCATCAAGGCTTGATCAGGCGAGCATCGAGGCTGTTCTGCGCCAGGCGCTTGGCTTGATCCTGAGTCATGCCCAGATGGGTATGCAGGGCGTGGAAGTTCTCCGTCACGTAGCCGCCAAAGTAAGCAGGGTCGTCGGAGTTGACCGTGACCTTCACGCCACGCTCGAGCATGTCGAGAATATTGTGCTGGGCCATGTCGTCGAACACGCATAGTTTGGTATTGGACAGCGGGCACACGGTCAGCGGGATCTGCTCGTCGATGATTCGCTGCATCAGACGCTCGTCCTCGATGGCACGCACGCCGTGGTCGATGCGCTGGATCTTGAGCAGATCCAAGGCTTCCCAGATGTACTCGGGCGGGCCTTCTTCACCGGCATGGGCGACCGTCAAAAAGCCTTCGCTGCGGGCGCGATCGAATACGCGCTGGAATTTGCTCGGCGGATGACCCTGCTCGGAGCTGTCCAGGCCGACGGCGACGAAGGCATCGCGGAAGGGCAGCGCCTGGTCGAGGGTCTTCTGGGCTTCTTCTTCGCTGAGGTGGCGCAGGAAGCTGAGGATCAGGCCGCTGCCGATACCCAGTTGCTTTTTGCCATCCTCGAGTGCCCGGCTGATGCCGGTGAGCACCACTTCAAAGGGGATACCGCGATCGGTGTGGGTTTGCGGGTCGAAGAACGGCTCGGTATGGATGACGTTCTGTGCCTTGCAGCGTTGCAGGTAGGCCCAGGTCAGGTCGTAGAAGTCCTGCTCGGTGCGCAGTACATCAGCGCCCTGATAGTAGAGGTCGAGAAATTCCTGCAGGTTGTTGAACGCGTAGGCGCTGCGCAGTGTTTCGACGTCCTGCCAGGGCAAGGCGATCTTGTTGCGCTCGGCCAGGGCAAACAGCAACTCCGGCTCGAGGGAGCCTTCGAGGTGCATATGGAGTTCGGCCTTGGGTAACGCGTTGAGCCAGTCGTACATGGTGTTTTCTCATCAGGTGCAGAGGCGAGGATTCTACAGGGCTGAGGGCCGGTGGTCGAAAAAGCCTGACTTGCGGTTCAGGTTTTTGCTTGGGTATGGCGCCCGGCGAGGTGCTATTTGAGCTCCCGGCGATAAGCATAGGTGTCGGCGAAGCGCGACAGCAGGAAATCCGCACAGGTGGTCACCGGGTATTTGGCTGGATGCTCGGCATCCTGACAGCCCGGCAGGCATTCGATCAGGGTATCGGGGTGGGGCTCGGCGAAAAACGGCATCGAGTAACGGTCGACCCCCAACGGGCTGAGCACTCGATGCGGTGTGGACAGGTAACGGTCATTGCTCCAGCGGGCCATCATGTCGCCAAGGTTGACCACGAAGGTACCTTCGATGGGCGGCGCGTCGATCCAGCGGCCATTCACATCACGTACCTGCAGGCCGCCCGCATTGTCCTGGTACAGCAGAGTGACGCAGCCGTAATCGGTATGAGCGCCGGCACCTTGCTGGTCGGCAGAGGTAGCCGTCTGGCGCGGCGGATAGTGGATGAAGCGCAGCACACTTACCGGCTGCTCGAAGCGCTTGTCGAAAAAGTCTCGGGGCACCTCCAGCGCCAGGGTCATGGCGCGCAACAGTGTCTGCGCCAGGGCTTGCATGTCCAGGTAATGGGATTCCATCAGCTCGGCCCACCCGGGGATGTCCGGATGGCGATTGGGACCACGCAGAGGCTTGCCCGCCAGGACCTCGGGGTGATCGACGGGCAGATGCAGGCCCATGTCGAACGTTTCCTTGAGGTCGCTGGGCAGGTTGGGATCCAGTTGTTCGGTAGCGACGGCGCCGTAGCCACGGTGATGGCGGCTGGCAGTGATGTCGATCTGCAGTTTGTCGCTGCTCGGGAGGGCGAAAAAGGCACGGGCTTGTTGCTGTACGGCATCGATACGCGCCGCGCTGATGGGGTGGCCCTTGATATAGAAGAACCCCCATTCGCAGCACGCCTGGTCGATGGCCTGGGCGACTTGCTCCCATCCTTGTTGCTCGGGAAGGTAGAGGGGGCTGATGTCGATGATGGGAAGTTGTTGCATGGCTGTCTCCGCAACTTGGGGGCATAGCCGGGCAGTGTAGCGAGGGGCCAATCCCCCTCGCTATCGCGTAATTGTTACTTCGGCATCTGCGCCGTCATGCCTTCGATGTAGTAGTTCATCGAGGCCAGCTCGGCATTGCTGGCAGTCGCGCCGGCAGCGATCTTGACTGCGCCGCTCTGGTCCTTGATCGGGCCGGTGAACGGATGGAACTCACCGCTCTTGATGCTGGCGATGATCTGCTCGGCTTCGGCTTTTACCGGTGCTGGCACGATGTCGCTGATCGGCAATTGCACCGTGCCTTCTTTCAGGCCGCCCCAGTAGTCCTGAGGCTTCCAGGTGTGGTCGATGACCGCCTGGGTCGCCTGGATGTAGTGCGGGCCCCAGTTGTTGACGATCGACGTCAGTACCGCTTTGGGCCCGAAGTGAGCCATGTCGGACGCGTAACCGACGGCGTAGACGCCGCGACGTTCGGCCGTCTGGATAGGCGCCGGGCTATCGGTGTGCTGGAAGATCACGTCGGCGCCCTGGTCGATCAGGGCGTTGGTGGCGTCGGCCTCTTTGCCTGGATCGAACCAGGAGTTGACCCATACCACTTTCATTTCAGTACCGGGGTTGTACTTGTTCAGCGCCAACTGGATGGCGTTGATATCGCGGATCACTTCCGGGATCGGGAAGGAGGCCACGTAGCCGACCTTTTTGGTCTTGGTCATTTTCGCCGCCAGGAACCCGCCCACGTAGCGCCCTTCATAGGTGCGCGCCAGGTAGGTGCCCATGTTCTTGTCCTGCTTGTAACCCGTGGCGTGCTCGAAGATCACCTTGGGGAACTGCTTGGCGACTTTGAGCGTCGGGTTCATGTAGCCGAACGAGGTAGTGAAGATCAGATCGTAATTTTCCTTGGCCATGTTGCGGATCACCCGCTCGGCATCGGCACCTTCCGCGACGTTCTCCACGTAGCTGGTCTTGACCTTGTCGCCCAGCTGCTCTTGCAACGCCTGGCGGCCAACTTCGTGCTGGTAGGTCCAACCGTGGTCACCGATGGGGCCGATATAGACGAAGCCCACTTTCAGCGGGTCAGCGGCGCTGCTCATCAGGCTGGTGCCAAGGCCGATCACAGCCGTCATGGCGCACAACAGCTTTTTCAGGGAATAGCGTTTTTGCGTGGAAGACTGCATGCAGAGAAGCTCCATATGATCTTGTAGGCGTTGCGGGAAATGTGGCCCGCTGAGCAATGCAAAAAGCTGACCAAGAGGACAATTAATAGCCGGGGTGCCGACTTTCAGGAGAATGGGTGTGGGCACCCCGGCGCAGCGCGGTGCGTCTCGGTGCAGCAGCCGGGGCTGGCGCCGCTAACTGGTGCAGGGCTGGCCATGCGGCGACGAACCCAGGTTCGATCTGACACCTTTTGAAACCTTTACCCGGCCCATGCACTCTCAACGCCGGGAGCGAACACTGCTCTACCATTCAGTCGTGGCTGCAGGCCGCACCGCTCAAGGACGCTTCATGAACGCCATTCTGGTTCAGCTCAAACAGGAAAAATTCCTCCTCCTGGCGGTGATCGCCGCCTGTATCGCCTATCCGCTGGAGCACACGATGCTCGCGCACGGGCACGGCGTGGCATTGGCCGCCGGCCTGGCGCTGATCGCGGCAATCATCTGTGCCTCGCTCAGGGTGGCGCACCATGCCGAGTTGCTGGCGCAGAAGGTCGGCGATCCCTACGGCACCATGATCCTGACCCTGGCGGCAGTGCTGGTGGAGGTGGTGATTCTGGGGATCATGATGAGCAACGAGCCTTCGCCAACGCTGGTGCGGGACACCATCTATAGCGCGGTGATGCTCGATATCAACGGCATCCTCGGCCTGGCTGCGTTGATGGGCGGCCTCAAGCACGGCGAGCAGCAGTACAACGATGACTCGGCGCGCAGCTACAGCGTGATGATCCTGACCGCCATGGGCGTGTCGATGGTGGTGCCCGAGTTCATCCCCGAGCCGGACTGGAAGCTCTATTCGGGCTTCACCATCGGCGCGATGCTGCTGTTGTACGGTTTGTTTCTGCGCATGCAGGTCGGCCCGCACAGTTACTTCTTCAGCTACAGCTACCCGGAGAAGAAACGTCGTCGGCCTACCCCGCAAGACCTCGCCGAGGAGGATCCGCCCACTAGCCTGGGCCTGTCCATCGGCTTGCTGGTGTTTGGTGTCGTCGTGATCGGCGCCTTGGCCGAAGTGATGTCCAAGGCCATGGACCTGGGTCTGGAGGGCAGTGGTGCGCCGCCGGTAGTAACGGCGATTCTGGTGGCAGCGATCTCGGCGGCGCCCGAGATTCTCACGGCGTTGCGGGCTGCCTTGGCCAACCGCATGCAGTCGGTGGTCAATATCGCCTTGGGGGCGTCACTGTCGACTGTGATCCTCACTGTTCCGGTCATGGAAGGGCTGGCGCTCTACAGTGGCCAGGCGTTCCAGATGGCGATGACCCCGGTGCAGACGGTGATGATTTTCATCACGCTGCTGGTGTCCGCCATCAACCTCAACGACGGCGAAACCAACGCCATCGAAGGCATGACTCACTTTGTGCTGTTCGCGACGTTCATCATGCTGTCGCTGTTGGGGTTGTAGCGGCCGAGCGCCAACTGGGATCTTTGTGTTGTGCTTGCTGGCGCCTTCGCCAGCAAGCTGTGCTCCCACAGATGCAGGCTTGCCCGCGAAGAGCCCGGCGCAGTCAATACACAGATCAGCCCACCAACTCCCGCGCGGCCTCGCGGTGATGGGCGATCAGCTGCGCGATATCCAGCCCAGGCACCTGCCCGCCGATGACTCGCCACTGCCCGCCGACCATCACTCGATCCGCACGATCGGCGCCGCACAGCAACAGCGCGCTCAACGGATCATGGCTGCCGGAAAAACGCAGTTCGTCGAGCTTGAACAGCGCCAGATCGGCCTGTTTGCCCGGCGCCAGTTCGCCGATTTCCGTGCGCCCGAGCAGCTGCGCCGAGCCTCGCGTCGCCCAGCCCAGCACGCGTTCCGGAGTAATGGCCGCCGCGCCGTAACGCAGGCGCTGCAGATACAAGGCCTGGCGCGCTTCAAGAATCATGTTCGAGGCATCGTTGGACGCCGAGCCATCCACGCCCAGCCCAAGCGGTGCGCCGGCATCGGTCAGGTCCAGCGTCGGGCAGATCCCCGACGCCAGGCGCATATTCGAACTCGGGCAGTGACACACACCTGTGCCTGCTGCGCCCAGCCGGGCAATTTCATCCGCGTTGAAGTGAATGCCATGGGCCAGCCAGGTGCGTGGCCCTAGCCAGCCGACGCTGTCCAGATAATCAACGGTGCGCAGCCCGAAGCGTTGCAAGCAGAAGTCCTCTTCGTCGAGGGTCTCGGCCAGATGGGTGTGCAGGCGCACGTCCAGGCGTTCGGCCATCTCGGCGCTCGCACGCATGATCTCGGTGGTCACCGAAAACGGCGAGCAGGGCGCCAGGGCGATCTGGATCTGCGCCCCGTCGCCACGTTCATGGTAGCGCTCGATCAAGCGCTGGCTGTCGGCCAGAATCACTTCACCTTGCTGCACGGTCTGCTGCGGTGGCAGGCCGCCATCCGCCTCGCCCAGGCTCATGGAGCCACGTGTAAGCATGGCGCGCATGCCCAGTTCGCGCACCACACCGACCTGCACGTCGATGGCGTCTTCCAGGCCTTCGGGGAACAGGTAATGATGATCGGCTGCGGTGGTGCAGCCGGACAGCAGCAATTCGGTGAGCGCGACCTTGCTGGCGAGTGCGAGTTTTTCCGGGGTCAGGCGCGCCCACACGGGGTAGAGCGTCTTGAGCCAAGGGAACAACGGTTGATTGACCACCGGTGCCCAGGCGCGCGTCAGGGTTTGATAGAAGTGATGGTGAGTGTTGATCAGGCCCGGCAGCACTACATGCTCGCGGGCATCGAACACTTCATTGCAAGGGCGCGCGGGCTGTGCACCTGCGGCCAGGACTTGATCGATGATGCCGTTTTCCAGCACCAGGCCACCACGGGCGTCGAGGCCGTTGGCAGTGAAGATCGCGAGAGGGTTTTTTAACCAGATACGGGGCGCGGGCATGAGCCGACTCCTCTGAAAAGTGTGTTCAGGTAAGCCAGCTCAGTTTTGCCCTGTCTGCTGATCCAGGTGGTGCGGATTATAACGGTGCAATTGCTTATCTGTCCGCAAGCCGTTGCGGCCCCTTGGCGGGCGGCCGCACCCACCCTAATTCAATGCCCAGGCTGCCACGGTTGCCCCAGCGATACTGGCGCGTACAACCGCGTGCGAATCGCATCACGGGAAAGCAACACCAGCACCACGATGGTCGCCACATAGGGCAGCATCGCCAGCAGGTTGGACGGAATCGCCAACCCCAGGCCTTGCGCCACCAGATACAGGATGCTGGCGAAGCCGAACAGATAAGCTCCCAGCAGCAATCGCCAGACCCGCCAGCTGGCGAACACTACCAGTGCCAGGGCGATCCAGCCGCGGCCGGCGCTCATGTTCTCGGCCCACATCGGCGTATAGGCCAGCGACAGATAGGCGCCTGCCAGGCCGGCCATGGCGCCACCGAACAGCACCGCCAGCGTGCGCACCCGCAGCACCGGAAGGCCCATGGCGCTGGCGGCATCGGGATTCTCGCCCACCGCCTGGACGATCAGCCCGACGCGGCTTTTGAGGATCACCCAGGCAATCACCGCGAACAGCACGAACGACAGGTACACCAGGGCATCCTGAGCGAACAGCGCGCGCCCCAGCAACGGCAGGCCGCTGAGCAGCGGGATCGCCAGCGGCTCGAAGCCCGCCAGCGGTTTGCCCACCCAGGCTGCGCCGACGAAGGTCGATAACCCGACGCCAAAAATGGTCAGGGCGAGGCCGGTAGCCACCTGGTTGGCGTTGAAGCTCAGCGCCACCAGTGCAAACAGCGACGACAGCAACATGCCTGCCGCCATCGCCAGCAGTACGCCGAGCCACAAGCTGCCGGTGCTAGCGGCAACGATAAAGCCCACTACCGCGCCGAACAGCATCATGCCCTCCTGGCCCAGGTTGAGCACGCCGCTCTTTTCGCACACCAGTTCCCCCAGCGCCACCAGCAGCAGCGGCGTACCGCAGCGCACGGTGGCAAACAGAATGTTGCTGATCAGTTCCATATCCATGTCGATTTCCTCAGCCCAGAGCCGGAGTCGGATTGATAGCGGTGCGCCTTACCCAACGCCCCTTGAGGCGCGGGCGGTAAAGGATCAACACGTCACTGGCCAGCAGGAAGAACAGCATCATGCCCTGGAACAACTGGGTGATCGCCTGGGGCAGGTTGAGGTTCATCTGCGCGTTTTCGCCACCCAGATACAACAGGGCCATCAACAGGCTGGAAAATACGATCCCGATGGGATTGAGGCGACCGAGAAAAGCCACGGTAATGGCGGCATAGCCATAACCTGGCGACACCGCCGGTACCAGTTGCCCGATCGGCCCCGCCACCTCGCCCACGCCCGCGAGCCCGGCCAATGCACCGCTGATCAACAGCGCGAACCACACCAGGGACTTTTCCCGAAAACCGACGAACCCGGCGGCGCGCTTGTCCAGGCCGAGCACCTTGATCTGAAAACCCACGAAGCTTCTCTGCAGCAACACCCACACCGCCACCAGGGCCAGCAGGGCAAAATACAAGCCGGCATGCAGGCGGCTATCGGCGAACACCAGCGGCAAGCGGCTGGCATCGCCGAACATCGCCGACTCGGGGAAATTGAAACCGGCCGGATCCTTGAGCGGGCCGTGGACGAAATACAGCAGCAGGTTGAGCGCGATGTAATTGAGCATGATGCTGGTGAGGATTTCGTTGGCATTGAACTGCGTGCGCAGCCACGCGGTGAGCCCGGCCCAGGCCGCGCCGGCGAGGGTCCCGGCGCTGAGTACCATGACCAGGGCCCAGCGGCTGTCCATGTCGATGATATTGACCGCTACTGCGCTGCCGGCCAGGGCGCCGATGAGCAATTGTCCTTCAGCACCGATGTTCCAGATGCGCGCCTGGTAGGCCACGGCCAGGCCCAAGGCGCAGAGCAGGATCGGCAGCGCCTTGACCAGCAATTCACCCACACCGTAGAGGTCCTTGACCGGATCGATCAGCAAGGTCCGCAGGGTCAGCAGCGGGTCCAGCCCCAGCGCTAAAAACAACAGCGAGCCACAGCCCAACGTGAGCACGGCCGCCAGCAGCGGCGAGCACCAGAGCATGGCGCGCGATTGCTGGCCGCGGGGTTCGAGTGAAAGCAACATGACAGGCTCCGATTAGCTAAGGGCAGCGGTGTGATCGAAACGGCCAGCCATCCAGCCGCCGACTTCTACCGCTGAGGTGTCCGGGGTCGGCTTCAGGCGGCTGAGGCGGCCACTGCTGAGGGCGCCCAGGCGGTCGCTGATTTGAAACAGTTCGTCAAGGTCTTCGGAGATCACCAGAATCGCCGCCCCGGCATCGCGCAGGGCGATCAAGGCGCGGTGAATAGTGGCCGCGGCCCCTACATCGACACCCCAGGTCGGGTGCGCGGCGATCAGCAAGCGCGGTTGCTGAAGGATTTCTCGGCCGAGAATGAATTTCTGCAGATTACCGCCCGACAGGCTGCGCGCCGGTGCCTGTTCGCCAGCGCTTTTGACCCCAAAGCGGCTGATGATTTCGTTGGCCAGGGCCACGACCTTGTGTCGGCGAATCAGGCCGTTTTCCACCAGACCTTGCTGGAAAGCTGTGAGCAAGGCGTTGTCGCTCAGGCTCATGTCGGGCACTGCGCCATGGCCCAGGCGCTCGGCCGGCACGAAAGCCAGGCCCAGGCGACGGCGTGCATCGGGGCGCAGATGGCCAACCTTGGCCCCCGCGAAGCGCAGCGCCGCCGCTTGGGCGCTGGGCAGGGTAATCTCGCCGCTGAGCAACGCCAGCAGTTCGTCCTGACCATTGCCGGCGACTCCGGCGATACCGACGATTTCACCGCTGCGCACCTGTAGGTCGAGATCGCTGAGCGAGCAGCCAAAGGGATCGGGGTTGTGCCAGGACAGTTTGTCGATCTGCAGAAAGTCTGCGCCACCACTGACTTTCGGGTAATGGGCACTCAAGCCCTCGGCCTCGCCGACCATCAAGCGCGCCAACTCCAGGTCCGAGCATTGCGCTGGTATGCAGTGCCCCGACACCTGGCCACCGCGCAGTACGGTGGCGCTGTGGCACAGCGCGCGTACTTCGGCCAGCTTGTGGCTGATGAAGAGGATGCTGCAGCCTTCACTGGACAGGCGCCGCAAGGTCACGAACAGGTCATCGGCCTCTCGCGGCGTCAGTACCGACGTGGGCTCATCGAGGATCAGCAAGCGGATGTTCTGCATCAGGCAGCGGACGATCTCCACGCGCTGGCGTTCGCCGATCGACAGGCTGTGCACCAGGCGCTGGGGTTCCAGCGGCATGCCATAGCGCTGCGACACCTCGCGGATACTGGTTTCCAGTTGTGCCGGAGTTTGCCCATTATCCATCGCCAGGGCGATGTTCTGCGCCACGGTGAGGGTCTCGAACACCGAGAAATGCTGGAACACCATGCCCACGCCCAAGCCCCGCGCCTGGGCCGGATTGCGCATTTTCACCGCCTCGCCCTGCCAGAAGATCTGTCCGTCATCGGGCTGGGTAACGCCGTAGATGATTTTCATCAGGGTGCTTTTGCCGGCACCGTTCTCGCCGAGCAGCGCGTGGATCTCCCCGGGGGCGATGCTCAGATCGATACGATCGTTGGCCAGGCAGCCCGGGTAGCGCTTGCTGATGGCGGACAGCTGCAATCGTGGGACAGTGGCTGGGTTGGACATGACCTGCTCGACTCGAATGAGGACCGCTCGAATAAAGCAAAAACCTGGCCATGTAGTCAGGTTTGCCTATAGCGAGGTGGCGTGCCCCTGATAACGGTATGGGGGCCACTCATCATTGGCTGAATGCACCTCGTCGGGAGCACTGATTGGGTGCGCGTTGGGGTGTGGACGCCCTGAATCGAGCTGATCAAAAAACAACCAACCTTCTGCAGGCAATCTGTGGCCTACCCCGGATGCAGCTTTGCACGGATTATCCACAGGTTGATCCACAGCTTCTGTGCGCAACCTGTAACGCTGTGCATAACGTCCGCAACTATCGCTATAACACTGACGAATTCCGACTAAGCCTATGATTGAAACGGCAATTGATCGGTCCAGATCGCTAGTTGATCAAAAAATGATCGATCCGTTGAAAGGCACGGTCCAGAGGGCTCAGGCGCGTTTGCCAAGAGCTTATCCACAAGCAGATGCACAGTAGATGTGGGCAAATGTGCACGGCTATCAGTGTGGACTCAGCACCATGCGTCCACGGCTGATATCGGCGAGTTGCCGAGTCAGGGTCTCGACGGAGGACGGCACCAGCGCCAACTGCAACTCGACGCCATTGGCCGTGTAGTTTTCGTTTTCGATCACGCCATCCGCTTCGGCGACGCGCAACTTCACCAGAGCCAGCTCACTGAAAGTACACTCGCACGCGTAGGGTGCTCTGCTGACCAGCAGTTTTTTCGCGGCTTGTTGCAGGCACTTGTTGGCACACCCCCCATAGGCCCGCGCCAGGCCGCCGGTGCCCAATTGGATGCCGCCATACCAGCGAATTACCAGTACCACGACGCGATCGCAATCCTGCGCCTCGATAGCAGCAAGTATCGGACGCCCGGCGGTGCCGCCGGGTTCGCCATCGTCGCTGGAGCGGTATTGATCGCCCAGTTTCCAGGCCCAGCAGTTGTGCGAGGCTGCGAGGTCGCTGAACTGGTCGATAAAGGCCTGTGCCCCAACGGCGCTGTCGATGGGGGCGGCGAGGGCGATAAAGCGGCTCTTGCGAATATCTTCACGATATTCGCAAGCATCTAGCAGGGTTGAGGGCATTGCAGGAGTCCGCAGCAGGTCAGTCGATCGGGGGTGTGAGGCCACAGCCCTTGAGAACGATGCGGATCAGATTATCGCTCGCTTCAGTGAAATCTTGCTTGGTCAGGCGCGTCTTGCCGCTGACGCGACAGATCTGCGTGGCAAAGTCGGCGTAGTGCTGAGTGCTGCCCCACAGCAAAAAGATCAAGTGAACCGGGTCGACCGGGTCCATCTTGCCGGCTGCGATCCACTGCCTGAACACATCGGCCCGGCCCTGGAACCAGGCACGGTAGTCGTGGCTGAAATACTCGCTCAGGCACTCGCCGCCGCTGATGATCTCCATGGCGAAGATGCGCGACGCTTGCGGGTGGCGGCGGGAGAACTCCATCTTGGCGCGGATATAGCGGGTCAGTGCCAGGGCCGGATCGTCGTCGACGGTCAGGTTGTTGAAGGTGCTGTCCCAGAGTTCGATGATGTTGCTCAACACGGCGATATACAGGCCGAGCTTGTTGTTGAAGTAGTAATGCAAGTTGGCCTTGGGCAAGCCGGCGTTCAGCGCGATGGTGTTCATGCTGGTGCCTTTGAAACCATGGCGAGCGAACTCGTCTTCGGCGGCGATAAGGATCGCTTCTTCGTTTTTCTGCCGGATACGGCTGGCGGGTTTACCGTTGCTGTGGGCGCTGTGCGCAGGAACTTCAAGGGTCATGGACGGTTCCGAACAAGTCGTGTGGGTGCGGCTGATGCGTTGATAGCGCACCCACACATATCAAGACAAGCGCCGTTTGATAAAACTCTCAAACCTTTGTTTCAATTGCGTGTTTTTCGAGTTCCAGGGCAACGGCCGCGTCACTGGTCTGTGCTTCTGGCTCGGGCAGCACCAGGCACAGCACAAGGGCGGTGATGCCGCCGCTGGTAATGGCCGAGTCGAACAGGCTCTGCACCAGTTTGGGCATCTGGTGCAGCAGGTCCGGTACGGCCGCGATGCCCAGGCCGACGCCGAACGAGGTGGCGATGATCAGCATGTTGCGCCGGTCCAGCGCCGACTGCGCGAGGATGCGGACGCCCGCCGCAGCGACGCTGCCGAACATCACCAGGGTCGCGCCGCCGAGCACCGGCTTGGGGATCTGTTGCAGCACTGCACCGATACTGGGCACCAGGCCGAGCAGGAATAGCACCGCACCGATGTACAGCCCCACATAACGGCTGGCCACACCGGTCAACTGGATCACGCCGTTGTTCTGGGCGAAGGTGGTGTTGGGGAATGCGCTGAAGGTAGCGGCAATCATGCAGCTGGCGCCATCACCCAGGACCCCGCCCTTGAGGCGCTGAATGTAGCTCGGGCCGGTGATGGGCTGGCGCGAAAGCATGCAGTTGGCGGTCAGGTCGCCGACGGTTTCGATACTGCTGATCAGGTAGATCAAGGCGATCGGGAAGAACGCCGTCCAATCGAAGGCAAAGCCGAACTTGAACGGCACCGGCACGTTGATCAGCGGCAAGTCAGGCAGGGCGTGGGGCACCAGTTTGCCGGAGAACCACGCGGCGATACTGCCCACCAACAGGCCGATGATGATCGATGACAGGCGTATCCAGGGCGTGTTGGAGCGGTTGAGCACAATGATCACCACCAGCACCAGACCGCCGAGGGCCAGGTTGCCCGGGGCGCCGAAGTCCGGCGCATTGAAGCCGCCGCCCAGATCGGTGATGCCGACCTTGATCAGGCTGATGCCGATCAGGGTGATGACGATACCCGTGACCAGCGGGGTGATCACTCGACGCAACTGGCCGATGAAGCGGCTGAGGACGATCTGTACCACGGCGCCGAAAAAGCACACGCCGAAGATCATCGCCATGATGTCTTCCGGGCTGCCACCGCGTTGCTTGACCATGAAGCCGGCCGACAGCACGGCACCCAGAAAGGCGAAGCTGGTGCCTTGGAGGCAGATCATCCCGGCGCCGATGCCGAACGGCCGGCGCGCCTGGATAAAGGTGCCGACGCCGGACACCATCAGTGCCATGCTGATCAGGTAGGGCATGTGCGCGCCCAGGCCCAGCGTCGAGCCGATGATCAACGGCGGGGTGATGATGCCCACAAAGCTGGCCAGCACATGTTGCAGGGCGGCCAGAAACGCAGGCACGGGCTTAGGGCGATCGTTGAGGCCGTAGATCAGGTCTTGGGTGATGGGTGCTTCTGGTGGCATGGTGGATTCTCGGCACGAGTGTGTGGCGTAGTGTGTCCATGCCTTTGCAAAAAGCTGTCCAAGTGTTCAGGAATAGTTTTTATTAAGGTTTATTAATCGATATTTTTCAATGAGATAAATATTTATATGACGGTTTCGGAAGGCACTATCGAGTGGTCGTGAGACTCTCCAGAAAGCTTTCAAGCACCAAATGGGGGCGCCGTCCTTTGCGTGTGACCCACGACAGACTCAAATCATAGAAACGCTCGCTGGCCTTCAATGCACGCAAGCGGCCTTGTTGCACCCAGAAGCTCGCGTAGTGATCCGGCAGGTAGCCGATATAGCGACCGGTGAGGATCAGGAATGCCATGCCTTCGCGATCCGATGCGCTGGCGGTGCAATGCAGTGCCTGGTAGTGGGCCTGGATCTCGGCGGGCAGGCGAAAGGTCGGGGCGATCGCGTCCTGCTGGTTGAGACGCTCGTCGTCCAGGGCGTCGTCAGCCGCATAGAACAGTGGATGGCCCACCGCGCAATACAGCAGCGATCGCTCGCTGTACAACGGTTGGTATTCAAGCCCTGACAACGGGCTGGCCTGGGGCACCACGCCGACGTGCAGGCTGCCATCGAGCACGCCTTGCTCCACTTCGCTGGGGGCGATCATGCGGATCTGGATACGGACGTCCGGCCCGCGGTCTTTCAATTGTGCCAAGGCGTGGGTGATGCGCATGTGCGGCAGGGTGACCAGGTTGTCGGTCAGGCCAATGTTGAGTTCGCCCCTCAGGTGTTGGTGCAAGCCGTTGACCTCGGTGCGGAAGCTCTCCAGAGCGCCAAGCAATTGCAATGCGGACTGGTAGACCTCGCGTCCTTCTTCGGTCAGCGAGAAGCCCGCACGCCCACGCTGGCAAAGGCGCAGCCCCAAGCGTTGTTCAAGGTCGCTCATTTGCTGGCTGATGGCCGAGCGGCCAATCCCCAGCACGTTCTCGGCGGCGGAGAACCCGCCGCACTCGACCACGCTGCGGTAAATCTTCAACAAGCGGATATCGAAATCGCTGACTTGCGCGAGGGGAGCGGGGCGGCGGCTGGTGGCCATAGTTTAGTAAACGCCTGACTGAAGATCTGAAAAGCAGGATTTTCCAGACTTTATCCCCGTGACAACGTAGGGGCAAGACTGAAGCGGCATCTACGCTTGTCACCTACGACTTTCATTGAGGAGGTGTTGATCATGAACTTGCCCGAGAATGCCCCTGTCGGCATTACCCACCAGCTCAAGCTGGATGCGCACTGGATGCCTTATACGGCCAATCGCAGTTTCCAGCGCGATCCGCGCATCATCGTTGCTGCCGAAGGCAGTTGGCTGACCGACGACAAGGGTCGCAAGATCTATGACAGCCTGTCGGGCCTGTGGACCTGCGGTGCGGGCCATACCCGCAAGGAGATTCAGGAGGCAGTCGCCAAGCAACTCGGCGTGCTCGATTACTCGCCAGCGTTCCAGTACGGCCACCCATTGTCGTTCCAGCTTGCCGAGAAGATTACCGAGCTGACACCGGGCACACTCAATCACGTCTTCTATACCAACTCAGGTTCGGAGTGTGCCGACACCGCCGTCAAGATGGTCCGTGCCTACTGGCGTCTCAAGGGCCAGGCCACCAAGACCAAGCTGATCGGTCGCGCCCGCGGTTACCACGGGGTTAACATCGCCGGGACGAGCCTGGGTGGCGTCAACGGCAACCGCAAGATGTTCGGGCCGCTGCTGGATGTCGATCACTTGCCGCACACCGTGCTGCCGGAAAATGCTTTCTCCAAGGGTGAGCCGGAACTGGGCGGCGTCGCGCTCGCCAATGAAATGCTCAAGCTGATCGAGCTGCACGATGCGTCCAACATCGCGGCCGTGATCGTTGAGCCGATGGCCGGGTCCGCTGGTGTGTTGCCACCGCCGAAGGGTTATCTGAAACGTCTGCGCGAGATCTGCGATCAGCACAACATCCTGTTGATCTTCGACGAGGTGATCACCGGGTTCGGTCGTACCGGGGCAATGTTCGGTGCCGAGAGCTTTGGCGTGACTCCGGACCTGATGTGCATTGCCAAACAAGTCACCAACGGCGCCATTCCGATGGGCGCGGTAGTGGCCAGCAGCGAGATCTATCAGACTTTCATGAACCAGGCCACGCCTGACTACGCTGTCGAGTTCGCTCACGGCTACACCTATTCGGCTCACCCGGTGGCTTGTGCCGCTGGCCTGGCAGCGCTCGATTTGTTGCACAAGGAAAGCCTGGTGCAGAGCTCGGCCGAGTTGGCGCCCCATTTCGAGAAGGTGCTGCACGGCATCAAGGGCGCGAACAATATTCTCGACATCCGCAACTACGGTCTGGCGGGTGCTATTCAGCTGGCACCGCGCGACGGCGATGCCATTGTGCGCCCCTATGAGGCATCGATGAAGCTCTGGCAAGCCGGGTTCTATGTGCGTTACGGCGGCGACACCCTGCAGTTCGGCCCGACTTTCAACGCCAATCCGCAGGACCTTGATCGCCTGTTCGATGCCGTGGGCGTCGCACTCAACCAGATCGACTGATTACCAGGGAGTTTTACATGAGCACTATTCAACACCTGATCAATGGCGATCTGGTTTCTGGCGGCGAGCGTTTTGCCGATGTTTTCAATCCGTCGACCGGTGCCGCCATTCACAAGGTGCCATTGGCGTCGCTTGAAACCGTGCAGCAGGCGATTGATTCAGCCAGGGCCGCGTTCCCTGCCTGGCGCAATACGCCGCCGGGCAAACGTGCCCAGGTGATGTTTCGCTTCAAGCAGCTGCTGCAGGACAACGAAGCCAAAATCGCGCAGTTGATCAGTGAAGAGCACGGCAAGACTTTGGAAGACGCTGCCGGTGAGCTCAAACGCGGTATCGAGAACGTCGAGTACGCGTGCGCGGCACCAGAGATCCTCAAGGGCGAGTACAGCCGTAACGTGGGCCCGAACATCGACGCCTGGTCCGACTTCCAGCCCCTGGGCGTCGTGGCGGGTATCACACCGTTCAACTTCCCTGCGATGGTGCCGTTGTGGATGTACCCACTGGCGATTGCCTGCGGCAACTGTTTCATTCTTAAACCGTCCGAGCGTGACCCTAGCTCGACGCTGCTCATTGCCCAGCTGTTGCTCGAAGCCGGTCTGCCCGCAGGTGTGCTTAACGTTGTGCATGGCGACAAGGTGGCGGTGGACGCGCTGATCGAAGCGCCGGAGGTCAAGGCGCTGAGTTTTGTGGGTTCGACGCCGATCGCCGAGTACATCTATAAGGAAGCCACGGCACGCGGCAAGCGTGTGCAGGCGTTAGGCGGAGCGAAGAACCACGCTGTGCTGATGCCCGATGCGGACTTGGACAACGCGGTCAACGCCCTGATGGGCGCGGCCTACGGTTCGTGCGGCGAGCGCTGCATGGCGATTTCGGTGGCCGTATGCGTAGGTGACCAAGTGGCGGATGCCCTCGTAGCCAAGCTGGTACCGCAAATCAAGGCGCTGAAGATCGGTGCCGGTACTTCCTGTGGCCTGGACATGGGGCCGCTGGTGACCGGACAGCATCGCGATAAGGTGACGGGCTATGTGGATGACGGCGTAACAGCCGGTGCCAAGTTGGTAGTGGACGGCCGGGGCTTCTCGGTGCCAGGTAATGAAGAGGGGTTCTTCCTGGGCGGTTGCCTGTTCGATCACGTCACCCCTGAAATGCGCATCTATAAAGAAGAGATCTTTGGGCCTGTGCTGTGCATCGTGCGGGTCAATAGTCTGGAAGCGGCGATGCAGTTGATCAATGATCACGAATACGGCAACGGTACCTGTATCTTTACTCGCGATGGCGAAGCGGCGCGGCTGTTCTGCGATGAGATTGAAGTCGGCATGGTGGGCGTCAACGTTCCACTGCCGGTGCCGGTGGCTTATCACAGCTTCGGCGGCTGGAAGCGTTCGCTGTTTGGCGATCTGCATGCCTATGGCCCGGATGGGGTGCGCTTTTATACGCGCCGCAAGGCGATCACCCAGCGGTGGCCGCAACGGGCTAGTCACGAGGCGTCTCAGTTCGCGTTTCCCAGCCTTTGAGGAGCAGCTTCAAGCTTCAAGTGAAGGCCGGAGCGAGGTGCTTCTTCCCTTCCATGCAGCTTGAAGCGTGCTGCTTTCAACTCTTTCGAAAAAAGGGGTTGACGAGGGTTTCAATCTGTCTATAATTCGCCCCACTTCCGGCGCAGTCGGAACTTGAAAATCCTTGTTAATCAATGAGTTACAGGTTCAGGATAGCGAGGTAGGGTTTCGATCGGTTCTTAAATGAACGATTCGAAAGCGGTGAAAAAGGTGGTTGACAGCGGTTTGAAACGCTGTAGAATTCGCCTCCCGCTAACGAGAGATCGAAGCGAGTCAAGTGTTTGAAGTTGTTCAGGTTTCTAGCGAAACACTTCAAAATAAACGCTTGACAGGATGTGAGGCTAGCGTAGAATGCGCGCCTCGGTTGAGACGAAAGAATCAACCCACCGCTCT
>NZ_JAIWJA010000007.1 GCF_020515695.1 Pseudomonas sp. MWU16-30317
GAATGTCGCGCTGGCCGCTGTAGCGGTGCAACAGGGTCTGGAACGACGCCAGCAACAGCATGAACAACGTCACCCCGCGCTCCCGCGCCAGGCCCTGCAGCGCCTGGCTCAGCGCCGGGCTGAGCGGCACCGGCAGACGCGCCCCGCGAAAGCTCGACCGCGCCGGGCGCAAGCGATCCATCGGCAATTCCAGCACCGGCTGTTCGTCACCCAGTTGCGCCTGCCAATAGGCCAGTTGCCGCTCGCGCTCACCGGCGTCCATCCACTGCCGCTGCCACTGCGCATAGTCGGCGTACTGGATCGGCAAGGCCGGCAAGCTGACCTCGCGGCCCTGACAAAAGCCCTCGTACAAGGCGATCAGTTCACGGACCAGAATCGGCGTCGACCAACCGTCGGAGACGATATGGTGCAGCGTCAAGGTCAGCACATGCTGGTCGTAGGCCACGCGCAGCAAGCGCACCCGCAACAGCGGCCCGTGCTGCAGATCGAAGGGCTGCGCCGCCTCGGCGGCGACCCAGGCCTGCACGCTGGCGGGGTCGACATCCGGCAACGACTCGACCACCAGGCGCAGCGGCTCGGCCGACTCGATGACCTGCACCGGCAAGCCATCGACTTCTGCGAAGCGGGTGCGCAGGGTCTCGTGGCGCGCGATCAGCGCGCTGAAACTGCGCTGCAGGGCATCGATGTGCAAGGCGCCAGTGAGTCGCAGGGCGGCGGGAATGTTATACGCGCCAGCACCGGGATCGAGCTGCCAAAGTATCCACTGACGCTGCTGGGCATACGACAGGCAAGGCGCGCCGCTGCCTGCAAAGCGCGGCATAATCGGCGGCTGGCTCGACGTGTCGACACGGGCCAGGGCGGCAAATCCCGCCAGGTCCCGGGTGTCGAACAGCGCGCGCAGACTCGATTCGATCCCGGCCTGCTGACGCAACCGCGCAATCATCTGGATCGCCAAGAGGGAATGCCCCCCCAGGCGGAAAAAATTGTCCCGGCGGCCCACCCGCTCAACGCCAAGGACCGCTGCCCACGCTTGGGCAACCGCGTGCTCGAGCGCATTGGCCGCAGCTTCATGCTGGGCCAGCCCTGGGGCCGAGCGCGGCGCCGGCAGTGCAGCGCGATCCAGCTTGCCATTGGGCGTCAGCGGCAGGCAGGGCAACCGCATGAAGTGCGCGGGCACCAGGTAATCGGGCAACTGAGCCTCGAGCCGTGCGCGCAGTTGGTCACACAGTGAATCTGCGGCGTCCACGTGCGCTGCCGCCACCACATAAGCGATCAATTCGGCGCCATGGGCCGTGGGCCTGGCGATGACCAAGGCTTCGCGAACCTGCGGCTGATCCTGCAGCACGCTGACGATCTCGCTGGGTTCGACACGAAAGCCACGCACTTTGATCTGCTCATCCACGCGGCCCAGATAGCACATCCGGCCATCCGCCAGATGACTGGCGCGATCACCGCTGCGGTACAGGCGCGCCCCTCCTGGCCCATCGAACGGATCGGGAACAAACCGCTCGGCCGTCAGCGCCGCGCGCCCCAGATACCCTTGGGCCAATCCCGCGCCACCGATATAGAGTTCACCGCCCACGCCGGCAGGCAGCCATTGAAGCTCGCCATCCAGCACGGCCACTCGACAACGGGCAAGGGGGGTGCCCAGCGTCACTGGCAGGCCGGGGTGCAAGGGCGCGGTCAACACCCCCACCGTGGTCTCCGTGGGCCCATAGTGATTGATGACCGTCAACCTGCCGTCCGATGCCTGGTGAATCCGCGCCAGCAGATCCGCGCTGATGGCTTCGCCGCCCACCACCAGGCACACCCGCGGCAGCACGTCTGCGGGATGGGCCACGGCCATCAGGGCTTCAAGGTGCGAAGGCACGATTTTCAGTGCATCGATCTGATGCTCGACGCTATAGCGGGCGAAGGCGATGGCGTCCACCGCGCAGTCGTGGTCGACAAGGTGCAAGGTCTTGCCGGCACACAGGGCGCCGAAAAAAACCGTATGACCCAAATCCGAAGCAGGCGTGGAGACCATTGCCATGCGCTGGATCGAGGCCATGGGCCAGCGCTCGCTCAGCGCCCTGACATAATGGCTGAGGGCCGCTTGTGATACCGCGACCCCTTTGGGCTGCCCGGTGGTGCCCGAGGTATAGATGACATAGGCCAGTTGTTGCGCAGCGACGTGCACGTCCGGTGGCGCAGCGATCACTGCCGGATCGGCGACAACGGCCAGATACTCGACCGCCTGGGGCAACGTCGAAGGCGTTCCGAGCCCGCCCACCACGCGCCGGACGCCTGCGTCCAGCAGCAGATAGTTGCAGCGCGCAGCGGGTAATCCTGGCTCCAGCGGCAGATAGGCCGCGCCCAACTTGAACAGCGCCAGCACGGTAATCACGAACTCGGCAGTACGCTCGGCGATCACCCCCACCACCTCGCCACTGCTGACTCCTCGCGCCAGCAGGATGGCGGCCAGCGCATTGGCGTTGTTATCGATCTGCCGATAGCTCAGCCTGCTGCCACCGGCAACCACCGCGATACGCTCCGGTACCCGCACGGCCTGGGACTCGAACAGGCGATGCACCGCAAGTTGCGCATCCGCGCCCTGGAGTGGCACCTGCCAGGCATGGCGCTGATGATGAATTTGCGCTTCGTCGAGCCATTGCAGAGCGCCGATACGCTCATCAGGCGCGCGGCACAGCGCTTGCAGCAGGGTGCGCCAGTGACCCGCCAGGCGTTGCACCGTGGCGGCCTCAAAGAGCTCGCTGCGGTAGATGAACGCCGCGTGCACGCCGTCCTCACTCTCATGGGTTTCCAGGGTCAGATCGACCTTGGCGCTCGGTGCCGTGAACTCCAGGCGCTCCAGCTGCAGGTCAGTCGACAGGCGGGACACGCCCTTGGCAGCGCTCTGGTGGTTGAACATCGCCTGGAACAACGGGCTGTTGTCCAGGCTGCGCTCAGGCTGCAAGGCTTCGACCAATTGCTCGAAGGGCAGGTCCTGATGAGCCTGGGCCTCTCGGGCCAGGTCACGGACCTGCCCCAGTAATTGCTCGAAAGCCATGCTGGGCTCGATATGCACCCGAAGCACCTGGGTGTTCACAAACAAGCCAATCAACCCCAAGGTCTCAACCCGATTGCGGTTGGCAACGGGCACACCTATGCGGATATCCGTCTGGCCGCTGTAGCGGTGCAACAGCACCTGGTAGCTGGCGAGCAGCAGCATGAACAAGGTCACGCCCTGAGCCTGGGCGACTGCGCGCAGTGCCGTGACCAGCTCAGCCCCTAGGGCCACGGTCTGGCGTGCCCCGCGATGACTGGCAACCCGAGGCCGAGGCTTGTCCAGCGGCAACGCCAGGATCGGATGCTCATGCCCCAGTTGCCCTGTCCAGTACGCCAACTGTCGATCCCGCTCGCCTGCCTCCATCCAGCGCCGTTGCCACAACCCATAATCGGCGTACTGCACCGGCAGTGGCGCCAGGGCCGCGTCACGCCCAGTGCAGCGGGCTTGATACAAGCGCATCCACTCATCAACCATCAACTGCATCGAAACGCCGTCGCAAATGATGTGATGCTGGATCAGCGCCAAAACATGCTCATTGTCACTGACATGGGCGAGCACCACCCGCAGCAGCGGTCCGCCGACCAGATCGAAGGGCGTGTTGCGCCACGGCCCGATCCACCGGTTCAGGGCCTCGGGATTGTCATCCGCGACCTCATCGCCAGGCACCCGCTGAACCTTGATGGGGTGGTCCAGGACCTGCTGCATGAGCACCCCATCGTCCTGGAAGAAGCACGTGCGCAGACTTTCATGGCGCATCAGCAGATCGTCGAGGCTCGCTTGCAGGGCCTCGCCATCCAGCGCCCCGCGCAGGCGCAGCACGGTGCACACGTGATACGCCGCGCTCTGCGGGTCCAGTTGCCAGAGAAACCACTGGCGCTCCTGGGCGTAAGACGCGGGCGTCGGCAGGTCGACGTGACGCAGGGGGGGGAATCGGCAACTGCGCAAAGCTCATGCCCTTGGCCTGCAAGCGCTGATAAAAGATCTCGCGCTGCTGCAAAGGCAGGCGGACGAACCGTTGAACCATCTCTGCGTTTTTATCGAAAAGCATGTGTAACCGCCCTGAATTTGTCAGTGAAGCAGGCGTTTGGCTGCGTGCACCCAGTGCACGGCAAGCGAGCCCGATAACTGACAAAACGAACCATTGGGCGGTGGATTTAACCTATTGGCCGGCAGGGACTAAAGGATTATGAAAATCATTCGTCTGGCTATTCAGTTGTTGTGCGTCTTATACCGATTTTCATTCACGCCCGCCTGAACGCGCCCAGAGAACCTACATGCCAACGCCCATCCGCTTGTCACCGTTGACCAATGCATTATTGCTGTGCCAATCGTTGCGAAAATCCACCCTGATTACCTCGGTAGGGCTTGTCGCGAGTTTTTCATGCATGACCGCGCACAGTCAGGAACGCGCTTTCAACATCCCGGCGCAGCCAATGCAAACCGCTTTGCAAGCGTTCGGCGCCCAAGCTTCGGTGCAGTTGCTCTATAGCCCGAGCGATGTGACCGGGCTGACCAGCCAGCCCCTGGTCGGCAGGCGCAGCACCGAGCAGGCCATCGTCCAACTGCTGCAAGGCACCCGCCTGACGTACAGCCTGCAGAACAACACGCTCACCATCAGCGCCAGAAGCGACTCGGCCCTGGAACTGGGTTCCACCAACATCAACGCGCAAACGTTGGGGTACACCACCGAAGGCACCGGCTCCTACACCACCGGCGCGGCTGCAACCAGCACCAAGTTGCCGCTGTCGCTGCGCGAAACGCCCCAGTCGGCCACGGTGATGACTCGCCAGCGCATTGAGGACCAAGACCTCGCCGACCTCAACGCGGTGGTGCAGAACACCCCCGGCCTGACCATTCGCCGGACAGGCCCCGAACGCTCTTCGTACTATGCGCGCGGGTTCTCTCTCGACAACATCATGTATGACGGCCTGCCCACCAGCCTGGACAGCTCGCAGGTGTCCCAAGACCTGCTGTCGGCGGACATGGCCATGTACGACCACGTGGAAGTGGTGCGCGGCGCCACCGGGCTGATGCAGGGTGCGGGCAACCCGGCTGCAGCGATCAACCTGATTCGTAAACGCCCGACCCGCGAGTTCCAGGCCAGCATCGAAGGCAGCATGGGCAGTTGGGACCGATACCGGACCGACGTCGATGTCTCGGGCCCGATGAATGACAGCGCTAGCGTGCGAGGCCGACTGGTGACCGCCTACCAGAACGAGAACAGCTACCGCGATGCGCTGGACGACGAACACAACCTGTTTTACGGCATCGTCGAAGCTGACCTCAACGACAGCACCACCCTGACCCTGAGCGCGTCGCGCGAAAAAACCGACTACAACGGCAACGGCTGGACAGGCTTGCCCGTGGGCTTTACGGGCAAGGACCTGGGGTTGTCGCGGTCCACCAGCCTGAGCAACGACTGGGAGTACTGGAACAAGACCAGCACCACCAGCTATGCCGCGCTCGAGCACCTGCTGGACAACGGCTGGAAGCTCAATTTCTCGGCCACCAAGACCTGGTCCGACCTGGACATGCTGGGTACCTACCTGGTCGGCAACGCCACGACCAAGGTCTACAACCAGTACGTTGGCGCCGGCCACTACCGCGAGTCGCAAAACAGCTTCGACGCTTACGCCACCGGGCCATTCAGGCTGATGGACCGCGATCACGAACTGGTGGTAGGCGCCAGTCACCGCCGTGTGGTGTTCAATGGCGACGTGGCGAACAACATCCTGCTCAACAGCAACATCAATATCCACAACTGGGACTCGGGTGCCACGCCAGAGGTCGCCAGCCAACACAAGTACCCCTGGCAGAACACCAACGCCAAGCTCAACAGCGTTTACGCCACCACGCGCTTGAGCCTCGCCGATCCGTTGAAACTGATTCTGGGCAGCCGCCTGGATTGGTACGAGAACGATACGACCAACCCTTACCGGGGCACCGAGTCGCATCTGCAGGTCAATCGCCACGTCACCAAATACGCGGGGCTGATTTACGACCTTGACGAGCATCACTCCGTGTATGTCAGCTACACCGATATCTTCAAGCCGCAGAGCAACGTGGATGCCTCGGGCTCGACCATCAAGCCGATCACCGGCAAGAGCTACGAGATGGGCATCAAAGGGGAATACTTCAACGGTGCGCTGAACGCCTCGGCGGCGGTTTTCCAGATCGATCAGGAAAACCGCGCCAAATCCATCACCGACATAGACCTGTGCCCCACCTACCCCACCACGGCCTGCTACGAAGCCGCTGGCAAAGTGCGCAGCAAGGGTGTCGAACTGGAGGTCCAGGGTCAGTTGACCCCCAACTGGCAACTGGGCGCCGGCTATACCTTTACAGAAGCCAAATACGTGAAAGACTCCACGGCGGCCAACGAAGGTCGCTTGTTCGATACCGACATCCCTCGGCACTTGTTCAAGATGACCACCACCTACACGCTGCCAGGGCAATGGCACCAGTGGCGTGTCGGCACCTCGCTGTATCACCAGAACCGCATCTACAACAAGGGTACCAGTGCAGCGGGCGCCTTCATGATCGAGCAAGAGGGCTATACGCTGGTCGACTTCATGCTCGGTTTCAAACCCACCGAGCATATCGACGCACGCCTGAACCTCAACAATGCTTTCGACAAGTCGTATTACAACTCGCTGAGTTCCTCGGTAACGGTGCCGAGCAGCGTCTACGGCGATCCACGCAACCTGATGCTGTCGGTCAAATACACGTTTTGATCCCAAAGCGCGCTACGTAAAAGGCCCCGGTACCTGAAGTACCGGGGCCTTTTACGTGGGTTTGTGCTCCTGCGCAGTAACAGCCCTGCGCTACAGGGGCTCCTCATGGCTGGCCACCTCGAGCTCGCCCAGCCAGTCCCCCAGTTCATCGAGATCAGCACTGCTGCCGGCCTGATAGCGTTCGATGGCCTGCGCATAGCGCTGCAGATCGGGCGCCTGGAACAGCTCCAGCAACGGCAGGTCGATACGCTGTTGTGCTTGCAGTCGCGCCGTGACCTGGGTCGCCAGCAGCGAATGGCCGCCCAGCTCGAAGAAGTTATCGTCCAGGCCGACCTCTGGCAGATTCAACGCCTGCGCCCATACCGCGGCCACTTGCTGCTGCAGTGGCGTCTCGGGCAACCGTCGCGGGCGACCGGGCTCGGCGTGCTGCGGCGCTGGCAAGGCAGCGCGATCAAGCTTGCCGTTGGCGGTCAGCGGCAACGCCGCCAGCACCACGTTGTATGCCGGCACCATGTAGTCGGGCAGCGACTGGCGCAGGTGGGCGTCAAGCCGCTGCTTCAAGACCCGCGAAGTGTTCGGCGCGCTGTCGGACTGCGGCGCAGCCAATACCAGATAAGCCACCAGCTGGCGACTACCCGCTGCTTCGACGTCGACCACCACGGCATCCTGAATACCTGGCAAACGGCGCAAGGCCACTTCAATTTCGCCGCACTCGACACGAAAACCCCTGATTTTCACCTGATGGTCGGTCCGCCCCAGGCAGACCAGGCTGCCCTCGGCGTCTTGCCTGGCCAAATCCGCCGTTCGGTACATGCGCTGACCCGCCACAGCGGCCAGCGGATCTGGCACGAAGCGTTGCGCCGTTAACGCGGGGCGGTTCAGATAGCCACGCGCCAGCCCGCTGCCCGCCATGAAGATTTCAGCGGTGTGACCGGCAGGCACGCACTGCACACCGTCATCCAGCAAATACGCGGCACTGTTGCTCAATGGCCGGCCGATGGTGTCGTGGCCGGCTGGCGTGCGCAGGCTGAACGTTGAATAGGTGGTGTCTTCGGAGGGGCCGTAGAGGTCATACACGCGACATACCTGAGTCTGCGCATACAGGGCGTCGACCACCGTTTGCTTGAGGGCTTCACCCGCGGTGTTGATGATGCGCACCGACGCGGGGATCTGGCCCGTATCGCACAGGGTGCGGATGACCGACGGCACCGTATTGATCAGCCGGACGCGATCGCGGGCCGGCAGCTCGGGTAGCTGCAAGGCATTGTTCGCAAGGATCACCGAACCGCCCAAGCCAAGGGTGACGAACAGCTCCCAGGCCGACAGGTCAAAACAGATAGACGTGGCCGCCAGCACGCCTTGCAGATCGTCGCGACTGTAGACCGAAGCCGACCATTGCACCAAGGCCGCCACGTTACCGTGCTCGATCATGACGCCCTTGGGCGTTCCGGTCGAGCCGGAGGTATAGATGCAGTACGCCAGGTCTGCCGCAACGCAGCCCAGGTCCAAATTACCTGGGCCCGACGGGTGCGCAGGCACCTCATCGACATCGAGCACGGTGATATCGCCCAGCGTTGGCAGTGCCGCCGCACCGTCACCCTGGACCATCAGCACCGTGGCTTCGCTGTCTTGCAGCATGTAGCGCAAGCGCGGCAACGGATAAGCAAGGTCGAGCGGAACATAGGCGGCTCCACTCTTGAGCACGGCGAACAGCGCGGCCACCGTATCGGGGGTCCGCTGCATGGCGATCGCCACCCGGCTGCCGCGGCCTACACCCAGACCTGCAAGCGCATGGGCCAGCGCATTGGCACGGCTATTGAGCGCCTCGCGGGTCCACTCCTGCTCGTTATAGACCAAGGCCAGGGCGTGCGGTTCGAGCACGGCCTGACGTTCGAACCACTGGTGTACCGCCAGCCCTGGCACCTCGACGCGGGGCCCGGTGCCCGCCTCGATCTGGGCCCGTTGCTCGGCGGCGCCAATGATCGCCAGCTCGCCCACCGCCTGGGTCGGCGCCTCGGCCATGGCCCGCAGTACAGTGAGCCAGTGCTGACTCATGCGCTCGATACGCGTCTGATCGAAGAGGTCGGTGGCAAAGGTGAACGAGGCTCGCACACCGTCGCGAAGTTCCAGCGTATTCAAGGCCAGGTCGAACTGCGCCGAGTGTTCGACCAGTTCGATTTCTTCCAGGTGCAGGCCGGCGACACTGCCCTGCGCGACCTGCGTACCGACGTCGCGCAGGTGGTTGTACATCACCTGGAACAACGGGTTGTAGGCGGTGCTGCGATCTGGGTTCAAGGCCTCGACCAGGGTGTCGAAAGGGACCTCCTTGTGGTCCTGGGCTTGCAAGGACACCTCCTTGACGCGGTCCAGGTAGGCCTCGAACGGCTGTGCCGGGTCGACCTCCAGGCGGACCACCACCGTGTTGACGAAAAACCCCAGCAGGCCTTCCAGCTCCACCCGATTGCGATTGGTCATCGGTACGCCGATGTTGATCTTCTCCCGGGCGCCATAACGCGCCAGCACGAGCGCGAACGCACTCAGCAATACATGGAACAGGGTGGCATTGCGCTTGACCGCCAGGGCCCGCAGGCGCTCGACAAGGTCCACCGGCAAGTCCATATCGATACGCGCGCCTCGATGACTTTGCACCGCAGGGCGGGGCCGATCGGCGGGCAGTTCGAGCGGTGTGAAATCGTTTTCCAGGGTCGCTCGCCAATACACCAGCTGAGTATGCAACACCCCTTGCTCAAGCTGCTGGCGCTGCCACACCGCATAGTCAGCGTATTGCACGATCGGCACCGGCAAGTCAGCCGGCGCTCCGCTGGTCAGCGCCCGATAGCTGTGCAGGCATTCGCGAACCATCACCCCCATCGACCAGCCGTCCGAGACCACGTGATGCAGCGACAGCACCAGCACATGGCGAGCGTTGCCCTGGCGCAGCAGCAAGGCTCGCCACAGCGGCCCGTGCGCCAGGTCGAAGGGTTGCGCGACGGCCGCTTCGATACGCGTGGCCAACTGCGCCTCATCCAGGCCCGCGGCGTCTCGCTGGGTCAGCACCACGGGCATTGTGGGCAGCACCTGTTGGCGCGGCGTGCCGTCGTCTTCGACAAACACGGTTCGCAAGGTCTCGTGACGCGATACCAGCCCCGACAAGGTGGCTTGCAGCGCATCGATGTCCAACTGGCCGGTCAAGCGCACCACCAGCGGCGTGTGGTAGGCGGTACTGGTGGGATGCAGTTTCCAGAACATCCATTGCCGATGCTGAGCGTGCGACACCGGTAACGGAGCCTCTCTGTTCACCACCGCTATGGCGCTGACCCGCTGCGGCGTCCGCGCGGCCAATTCGCTGACGAATTGCCCAAGGTTTTGGGTATCGAACAGCACCCGCAATGCCACCTCCACCCCCGACTGCCGCCTGACCCGCGACACCACCTGGGTGGCCAGCAACGAGTGCCCGCCCAGCGCAAAGAAATTGTCCTCCAGCCCGACCCGCGAGACCTGCAGCACCTCGGCCCAGATCGCGGCGACCTGCACCTGCAGCTCGGTCACCGGTGCCCGATACAGGGTCGCTGCCGCGACTGGCTCCGGCAGCGCCTTGCCGTCCAGCTTGCCGTTGGCCGTGATGGGCAGGCGCTCCAGCGCCAGCCAGTGCTGCGGTTGCAGATGGTCTGGCAAGAGCGCTTTGAGTGCCCTGCCTACGTCCTCGACAAACAGCTGCTGCGCGGCCGCATCCGGCGTCCAGTGGGCCAGCACCAGATACGCCGCCAGTTGACGGTTCTCGCCCTCACCCACCACCCTGACCACGGCATTGGCGACACCGGCCAGCGTGCACACGCGACTTTCGATTTCGGCCAGTTCGACGCGGTAGCCACGGATTTTCACCTGGCCATCGATGCGTCCGATAAAGCGCAAGGCCCCGTCACGCTGAGCGCGCACCCAGTCGCCGGTGCGGTACATCCGCGCACCGTGAGCATTGGCCGGATCAGGGACGAAGCGCTCGGCGGTGAGCGCCGGTTTGCCCAGATAGCCGCGCGCCAATCCTGCCCCGCCAATGTACAACTCACCCTTGGCCGCGCCGGGAACCGCTTGCAGGCAATCGGACAACACCTGCGCGCGAATATTGTCCAGCGCACGGCCCAGCACGGGCTCGCCGGCCAGTTCATGGGTGAGGACACCGACGGTGGTTTCGGTCGGACCGTAGTGGTTGAACACTCGCAGTACGGGAGCCAAGGCGGTGATACGGCTCAGCAGCGCGGGCGCGACGGCTTCGCCGCCGACGATCAACACGCGCCGAGGCAGCGCAGCCGCCCCCGCCGAGAGCATCGCCTGCAAGTGCGAAGGGACGATCTTCAAGGCATCGATGGCGTGCTCGCGCATGTAGGCGGCAAACACATCGGCATCCAGCACCGTTTGCTTGTCGAGCAGGTGCAGGGTCTTGCCGGCGCACAGCGCGCCATAGAACATCGTGTGACCCAGGTCGGCAGCGGGCGTGGTGACCATCGCCAGGCTGCGCACCGTGGCCAGCGGCACCCGCTCGCCGACACTCAGCACGTAGTTGACCAGCGCGCCGTGGCTGACGGCGACGCCCTTGGGCATGCCCGTGGTGCCTGAGGTGTAGATCACGTAGGCGAGGTGCTCGGCATGCACCGGCACGGGCTGCAGCGTCACGGCCGGCCATGGGGCATCGAAGGCGATCAAGCGCACATCGTCGGGCAACTCGATGTCGCGTCCCAGCACCCGTTTCACCTGGCTGTCGGCGAGCATGAACGCCAGGCGCTGCGCCGGCTGGTCAGGCTCCAAGGGTAGATAGGCAGCGCCGGCCTTGAGTACCGCGACAATCGCCACGAGCATATTGATCGAACGGTCAGCCAGCACGCCGATCCGCTGATCGGGCTGCGCGCCGTTATCCAGCAACACCCGCGCCAGGGCATCGGAACGCTGCTGCAGCACGGCATAGGTGATCGTTTCACCCGCGCTAACCGCTGCGATCTGCTGCGGATGTTGTTCGCAGGCACGCTCGATCAACCCATGGATGCTGGTGACTTCGCGGGCTATGGGCGTGTCGTCAGTGGCCGGCTGCGCAACGCGCACTGTCAGTTCACCGATACGGCGGTGCGGCACTGCGACCAAGGCCTCAAGCACTTGCAGCCAATGTTCACTCATGTCGGTAACGGTCTGGCCCTCGAACACATCCAGCGCATAGGTGAACACCGCGTGCAGTTGCCCGGCGCTCTCGTAGGTATCCAGGGCCAGATCGAAACGCGCGCTGTGCTTGTCCAGCGCCAGCTTTTCAACGCTCAGGCCGGACTGGGTGCGGATCTGTCCGGCATCGGCAATCGCCGCCTGGTGATTGAACAACACTTGGAACAGCGGGCTAGGGCTGCTGCGGTCCAGCGCCAGCGCCTCGACCAGACGCTCGAAGGGCAGCTCCTGATGCGCCTGAGCCTCCAGGGCGGTGTCCTTGATGCGGCTCAGCAGCGCGTGCACGTCGTGGAGCGGATCGATCTCGGTGTGCAGTACCTGGGTGTTGATGAAGCAGCCGATCAACCCTTCGACCTCGCCACGGTTACGGTTGGCCACGGGCACGCCGACCCGAATGGTGGTCTGGCCGCTGTAGCGGAACAGCAGCACCTTGAAGGCCGCCAGCAAGACCATGAACAGGGTCACGCCCTGGGCCTTGGCCAAGGCGCGTAACTGCTCGGCCAGGGCCGCATCGATCGGACACCGGTGGTGCGCGCCGCGGTAGCTAGGCTGCGACGGACGGGCGTGATCGTTGGGCAGTTCCAGGGGGGTATGGTCCTCGCCCAGCTTGTCGCGCCAGTACGCCAATTGCCGCTCCTGCTCGCCGGCCTCCAGCCAGCTGCGCTGCCACAGGGCGTAGTCGCGGTACTGGATCGGCAAGACGGTAAGGGCCGCCTCGGTGCCGCTGCATGCCGCGTCGTAGCAGCGCAAGAACTCTTCGATCAGCACGTTCAGCGACCAGCCATCAGCGACGATATGGTGCAAGGTCAGCAGCAGCACGTGTTCGTCGGCGGCCAGCGTCAGCAGCTGTACACGCAGCAAGGGGCCCTGGACCAGATCGAACGGTGCACAGGCTTCTGTTTCTGCAATGAGGGTGACCTGCGCTTCGCGGTCATCCGGCTGCAGCGCGCTCAGATCATGGCGCTGAATGCCCACGGCGAGGGAGTCGAGCACGTGCTGGCGGATCTGTTCGTCGTGCTCGTGGAACAGCGTACGCAAGGTCTCGTGACGCGCCACCAGGAGATTGAAGGCACTGTGCAAGGCGGCGACGTCGAGCGCCCCCTTCAAGCGCACCGCCATGGGCAGGTTGTAAGCGGCGCTGTGCGGGTCGAGCTGCCAGAGGAACCACATGCGCTGCTGCGCATACGACAGACCGTCGCGTTCCGCGCTGGCGACATCGGCAGGGATGGGCAACAGTGCAAAATCGACGCCCTCTTGCTGCAAGCCCTCCAGGAACAACCGGCGTTTTTCCGTGGGCAGTTCGATAAAGCGGCGGGCGAGTTTCAGCGAGAGTTCGGCGTTCATGCGTTGCGTCCTTGAGGATAGGAGGCGGGGTCAGTGACCCCTGATACTCCACAAGAACGAAACAGCGGCAGGCTGATTTAGCCTTTACACAACAGCAGCAGAAACGGAGCCCGATCAGGCTCCGACCCACCATATCGCGGGCGATTCCATCAGCGTCTCACGCTCATACCGACGCAAGTCCACCTCCAGATTGGCCTTCAACAAGCGCAGCACCTTGGCCTCGTGCTCATGAATGAAGAAGTGCCCACCGGCGAGCATGTCCAGCGAAAAGTTCGCTTCGGTTTCCGCTTGCCAGGCCATCAACTGCAGCTGGGTGGCCTTGTCCTCAGCGCCGCCCAGCACGTGCAGCGGGCAGCTCAGGGGTGGCCGCGCGCGATACGCATAGCGCCCGCACAGCAGGAAGTCGGCGCGCAACACAGGCAAGATCAAGGCCATCAGTTCGGCGTCGTCGAGCACCTGCGGCGGTGTGCCTTGCAGGTCGCGCAGATCGGCCTTCAACGCGTCATCCGACTTGGGTTCGGCAAAGCCGCGGTCGTAGTCTTCGCGGCGGGTCGGTGCGGCCGTACCGCTGGCGAACAAGGCCACCGGTTCCGGAGCGCCGAACTCGCGCAAGGCGTGCACCAGCTCGAAGCCCAGCAAGGCGCCCAGGCTGTGCCCAAACACCCCGTAAGGGCCTTGAATCTGCGGTGCCAGCTCGCGGGCCAGCTGCTGCGCCAAGGCCTGCATGTCGGTCTGCAGCGCTTCGCCGAGGCGCGCGCCGCGGCCTGGCAGCTCGACGGGCTGCACCTGCAGCCATTCGGGGAGCTTGCGCCGCCAGCGGCTGTAGACCATGGCACTGGCCCCTGAATAGGGCAGGCAAAACAGTTGCATCGTCGCCATGGTCGGGACCTCAGTGCACGCCTTGATTCTCGCGCAGGCGCGCTTGCTCTTCCATGTGCTTGCGCAGGCTCAGGGGGCGCATGTCGGTCCAGACTTCTTCGATGTAGGCCAGGCACTCCTTCTTGAAGCCGCTCTTGCCGACGGTGCGCCAGCCTTTGGGGACTTCCTTGTAGTCAGGCCAGATGGAGTACTGTTCTTCGTGGTTGACCACGACTTGAAAGAGGATGTCTTCGCGATCGAATACCGAGGTCATAGTGTTGCTCCTTGAGGGTGGATGCGACGCAGGGGCCGCGTTTAATCAAGACGAATGAGGGCTTTGAAAATTAAGTCAAAGGCTTCGCGGACGGAGCCCGCGAAGCTGTTCAGGCGCCGGTCAGGGCGCCAGTCACGGCCTTGGCGAAGATCCGCGCCACCTCATCGATCTGTTCGGCGGTGATGATCAGCGGCGGCAGAAAGCGCACCACGCTGCTGTGGCGTCCGCCCACTTCGATGATCAACCCGCGCTTGAGGCACTCGCGCTGGATGCGGCTGGCCAGGGCGGTGTTGGCGGCCGGGTGGCCGAGGGGGTCGGGCGCGGCGTGGGGGTCGATGATCTCGACGCCGAGCATCAGCCCGCGGCCGCGTACGTCGCCCAGCTGCGGTACGCGTTTTTGCAGGTCCAGCAACTGCGTGCGCAGGCGCTGGCCCATGCTGGTGGCATGTTCGACCAAGCGGTGCTCTTCGATGTAGCGAATCACCGCAGAGCCCGCAGCCATGGCCATCTGATTGCCGCGGAAGGTGCCGGCGTGGGCACCGGGCTGCCAGGTGTCGAGCCAGTCCTGATAGACCATCACCGCCAGCGGCAGGCTGCCGCCGATGGCCTTGGACAGCACCACCACGTCGGGGACGATGTGCGCGTGCTCGAAGGCGAACAGCTTGCCGGTGCGGCCGAAGCCGGTCTGAATCTCGTCGATGATCAACGGAATGCCGGCCTTGGCGGTGATCTCGCGCACGCCACGCAGCCACATGTCGGCGGCCGGGATCACACCGCCCTCGCCTTGCACCACTTCGAGGATCACCCCGGCCGGCGCCTGCACGCCGCTTTCCGGGTCGTTGAGCAGGTTGCGCAGGTAGCGCAGGTTGACCTCGACCCCGGGCACGCCGCCGAGGCCGAACGGGCAACGGTAGTCGTAGGGGAACGGCATGAACTGCACGCCCTGGCTGACCATCGCGCCCAGGGGCGTCTTGGCCTTGAGGTTGCCCATCAGGCTCAGCGCGCCCTGGCTCATGCCGTGATAGCCGCCGTGGAAGGCCAGGATGGTGCTGCGCCCAGTGGCCATGCGCACCAGCTTGAGGGCGGCCTCGACGGCGTCGGTGCCGGTGGGGCCGGTGAACTGGATTTTCGCCTTGGTGGCGAACGATGCCGGCAGCGCGGCGAACAGGTCCTGCACGAAGCGATCCTTGACCGGGGTGCTGAGGTCGAGGGTGTGCAGCGGCAGTTCGTCATCGAGCACCTGGCGAATGGCGTCGATGACCACCGGGTGGTTGTGGCCCAGCGCCATGGTGCCGGCGCCGGCCAGGCAGTCGATGAAGGTGCGGCCCTCGACGTCTTCGACATGAATGCCCCGGGCCCGTTTGAGCGCCAGCGGCAGGCGCCGCGGATAACTGCGGGCGTTGGACTCCTGCAGCTTTTGCCGGGCCAGGATGGGGCTGTCCTCGAAGTGGTAGTCCTTGTCTGCTTCGTGGGCGATGGGGCTTTCGGCTAACACTGTGCTCATGGTCATGCTCCTGAAAGAGAAGTTAAAAAGCCGAGGGTGGGTTGGTTTTCTGAAGGTGACTGGCAAGCAGGGTCCGCATCACAACGCCTCCAACCGAGCCATCAGGTCGTCGATGCGGCTGACCTTCTGCTCGGTCAACGCGCTGCCATCGAGGCCGTCGATATAGCGCGCCAACGCCTGCACGGTGCTGCACTCGAACATCGCCCGCAGCGGCACACTGCGCTGCAACGCCTGCTGCACCCGCGAAGCGATCTGCGTGGCCAGCAGCGAGTGGCCGCCGAGGTCGAAGAAGTCGTCGGTAACGCCCACTCGGGGGGCGCCCAGCACCTCGCTCCAGATCTGCACCAGGGTCTGTTCCAGCTCGCTGCTCGGCGCCACATAGTGCTGCGTGGCGCTGAAATCCGGGGCCGGCAGCGCCTTGCGATCGAGCTTGCCATTGGCGTTGAGCGGCAACTGCGCCAGGGCCTGCCAATGGCGCGGCACCATGTAGTCCGGCAGGCTCTGGCTCAGGTGCGCCTTGAGCGCTTCCCAGTCTGGGCTCGGCTGATCGCTGACCACATAGCCCACCAGGTACTGACCGGTGGCCGCGTGCTGCACCGCCACCGCCGCATCACGCAGCGACGGCCACTCACGCAGGCGCGCTTCGATCTCGCCCAGCTCGATGCGATAGCCACGAATCTTGACCTGATGGTCGACCCGGCCCACGTACTCCAGCACGCCATCGAGGCGCCGCTGGGCCAGGTCGCCGCTGCGATACAAGCGCTCGCCGCCCGTGCCGAACGGGTCGGGCAAGAAACTCGCCGCCGTGCGGGCCGGATCGCGCAAGTAACCGCGCCCTACCCCGGTACCGGCGATGAACAGCTCGCCCTGAGCCAGCAACGCGACGCGGTGCAATTCGTCATCGAGCACGTACAAACGGTTGTTGTCGGTGGCGCTGCCGATGGGCAGATAGCTGCCGGCACTGGAGGCCGCGTCGACGCGGAACAGCGCCACGTCATCGGCACATTCCGCCGGGCCGTAGGCGTTCACCAGCGCTACCGACGGGTAGCGTTGCAGCCATTGGCGGGCCAGCGCCGGCGGCATCGCTTCACCGGTGGGCAGCAGCCAGCGCAGGCGCTCAAGCTCGGCAGGCGCTTCGGCCAGCAAGCCCTGAATCAGCGACGGCACGCTTTCGAGCACGGTGATGCCGGTGTCGCGGACATGGCGCAACAGCGCCGCCGGATCATGAGCGATGGCATCGGGGACGATCTCGATGCGGGCGCCGCACAACGCAGCGGCGAGGAACTGCCACACGGAAATATCGAAGCCCTGGGAAGCGGTCTGGGCGATCACGTCGTGCTCATCGAGCGCCAGATACGGCACCTTGCTCAACTGGTTGTTGAGCATGCCGGCCTGATTCACCGCCACGCCTTTGGGCACCCCCGTGGACCCGGAGGTATAGATCACATAGGCCAGGTGCTGGCCGGTCACCGCGATGCCGGGAGCAGCCACTTCGCCGTCACCCTCCTGTACCTCGTCCCACACCAGCAACCGGGGCCGCCCGGCACAACTCAGCTCGTCGAGCAACTGCTCGGCCTGCGCCCGACACGCCGCGCTGCACACCATCACCGGCGCGGCACTGACCTCGAGGATGCGCGCCAGGCGTTGCGGTGGATGGGCCGGGTCCAGCGGCACATAACCGGCGCCGGCCTTGAGGCTGCCGACGATCATGCCCAGCAACGGCAAGCCCCGCTCGGCCAGCAAGGCCACCGGCTGATCAGGTTGCACACCGGCCGCCAGCAACGCCTGGCCCAGGCGATTGGCGTAGCGATCGAGCTCGGCGTACTGCCATTGCTCACCGGCGCAGACCGCCACGATGCGCTCGGGATGCTCCGCCACCTGCGCCTCGAACAGCGGCACATAACCCTGCTGCAACGGGTAGTCGCGCGCACTCTGGTTGCACTCTTCGATCAGGAAGCAGTGTTCATCCGCGGCCAGCAATGGCAGCGCGACGAGGTCCTGTTCGAAGCCGTCGACCAGCGCCAGCAACAGACGCTGGAACTCGCCGAGCAGGCGCTCGACGGTCGCCACGTCGAAGAAGCGGCGGTCGTAGGACAGGTGCAGGCCGAGGTCGTCACCCGGATAGCAGACTACCGTCAGCGGGTAGTTGGTGTGGGTGCGGCCGGACTCCGAGCGTGCGTTGAGGCCCTGGGCGCCTTGCAGCACCGTGGCGTCGACCGGAGCGTTTTCGAACACGAACAGGCTGTCGAACAGCGGCTGGCCCTTGGGCAGTTCGCTGCACGCCTGAATGCTCACCAGCGGCAGATGCTCGTGTTCGCGCAGCTCGAGGTTGCGCTCGAACAGCTGTTGCAACCAGCCACGCACGCGCAACGGCTGACCGACATCCGGCATGCGCACCCGCAACGGGATGCTGTTGATGAACAGTCCGACGCATTCCTGCATCTGCGGCAGGCTGGCCGGGCGCCCGGCCACGGTGACGCCGAACAGCACGTCGCGCTCGCCGCTGTAGCGGCGCAGCACCAACGCCCAGGCCGCCTGGGCGAAGGTGTTGACGGTCAATTGATGGCGCTGGGCCAACTCGCGCAGGCGCGCGCCTTGCTCGGGCTGCAAGCGCCGGTAAACGTCGCCGACCTGCATGCCACCGTTGTCGTGGAGGATCGGCCGGTCGCTGGGGATCAGCGTCGGTCGCGCAAAGCCGGCCAGCGTCTCGCGCCAGTAGCGTTGCGACGACTCCAGGCCTTGATGGTGCAGCCAGGCGATGAACTCGCGGTAGCGCGGTGGTGTGCTCAGTTGCGCGTCGACGCCCTGCTCCAGCGCCTGATAGATGACCATGAAGTCGCCCATCAGAATCGAACGGCACCAGGCATCGATCAGGATGTGGTGGTTGCTCATGATGAACCAGTGCTGCTCCGGCGCCAGACGGATCAGGCGCAGGCGCAGCGGCGGGCGCTCCAGCAGCGCGAAGCCGGCCAGGCGCTCGGCTTCGAGCAGCTGTTGCAGGCGCGCTTGGTGGCCTTCGGCGGGCAGCGCGCTCCAGTCGAGGAACTCCACGCCGTCGCCGTCACCGCGATGAATCACCTGCAGCATCTGCTCACCGGCGTTCCAACTGAACGAGGCGCGCAGGGCTTCGTGGCGCGCCACCACGGCGCGCCAGGCACGCTCGAAACGCTCGACGTCCAGGGCGCTGTCGATGGTGTAGCGATCCTGCATGAAGTAGATGCCGGTGCCCGGTTCCAGCAGGGTGTGCAGCAGCAGGCCCTCTTGCATCGGCGTCAGCGGGAACACGTCTTCGATGGCCTTGAACGGCAGTGGCAGGGCGTCGAGCTGGGCCTGATCGAGGCGTGCCAGCGGGAAGTCCGACGGCGTCACGCCACCGCTCTCGGGTAGCAGGCAGTGGTCGATCAGCGCGACGAGGTTGCGCCGGTAAGCCTCGGCGAGTCGGCTGATGGTCTGGGTATCGAACAGCTGCTGGCTGAAGGTCCAGCGCAGGGTCAATTCCCCGCCATAGACCTGCCCGTCGACGCTCAGCCAGTTGGGCAGCTCGGCGTCGCTGGCATGCTGGGCACCGCCGGCTTCTTGCAGCGGACGCAACAGCGCGTCGTCGGCAAAGCCCTGATCGAACTGGCCCAGGTAGTTGAAGGTGATGCGCGCCTGGGGCAAGGCCGCCATGGCCTGACGGCTGGCGTCGTCGGCCAGGTAGCGCAGCACGCCGTAGCCGAGGCCTTTGTGCGGCACGCTGCGCAGGTGTTCCTTGATAGCCTTGAGGGTGTCGCCGGTACTGGCGCCGGGCGTCAGGCGCAGCGGGTAGGCGCTGGTGAACCAGCCGACGCTGCGGCTCAGATCGATATCGTCGAACAGCTCTTCGCGGCCGTGGCCTTCGAGTTGCACCAAGGCCGAGGTCTGCCCGGTCCAGGCGCACAGGGTGCTGGCCAAGGCGCTGAGCAGCAGGTCTTCGGTGCGCGCACGATAGGCTTGCGGGGCCTGATGCAACAGGCGGCCAGTGACCTCGGCATCCAAGGTGACGCTGACGCTGCTGGCGTCGCGCTCCAGGTTGGCGGTGTCATGAAAATCCCTCGGCAACTCGCCGTCGACGCCTTGCAGCTGGGTTTGCCACCAGCCCGATTCTTCGCGCAGCGATTCGCTGCTGGCATAGCTGTGCAGGCGCTGGGCCCAGTCACGCAGGGCGCTGGTCTTGGTCGGCAGTTGCGGCGCCTGGCCTTGTTCGAGCTGACAGTAGAGATGCTGCAGATCTGCCAGCAGCACCCGCCACGACACGCCGTCCACTGCCAGGTGATGGATCACCAGCAGCACACGCTCCGGCGTGCCTGGCACCAGCACCGCACGCAACAGCGGGCCTTGCTGCAGATCGAGGCTCTGTTGCGCCTGTTCGAACAGCGCCAGGCGCTGCTCGGCGCTGCTCGCCTCGCGGACCCAGAGCAAGGGCTGCTGGCTATCGGCAGGCCGATATTGCGCCCGCCAAGGCGCGCCCTTGCCACCGTGATCGAAGCTCAGGCGCAGGGCATCGTGGTGCACCTGCAGCGCTTGCAACGCCTGCTCCAGCAGCGCCGGTTGCAGGGGCTGCAGCGCCTGCATCAGCACGGATTGGTTCCAGTGCTGCGGCGCGGCCAGTTGCTGTTCGAAGAACCAATGCTGGATCGGCGTCAGCGCGGTGGCACCGGTCACCGGGCCTTGATCGATGCTCAGGCGTTCGCTGAGGGTCGAGGCCGCCGCCAGGGTGCGCACGCTTTGGTGCTGGAACAGGTCCTTGGCGCTGAAATGAATACCCCGTTGACGAGCGCGGCTGACCACCTGGATCGACAGAATCGAATCACCGCCCAGGGCGAAGAAGTTGTCATCGATACCCACCCGCGCCGCACCCAGCACGGCCTGCCAGACCTCGACCAGACCGCGTTCGATGGCATTGCCCGGCGCCTGATAAGCCTCTTGCGCGGCACTGAAGTCGGGGGCCGGCAAGGCGCGGCGGTCGAGCTTGCCGTTGGCGGTCAGCGGGAAGCGCTCCAGCACCAGCAAGTGCGTTGGCACCATGTGCTCGGGCAGACCGTTGTGCAGATGGGCCTTGAGCACTTCACGCAAGGCGGCGGACTCCAGGCCCGGTTCGGCCAGCAGGTAGCCCACCAGTTGCTTGCCCGATGGGCCGTCGACGGCCAGCACGACGGCTTCACGTACCGATTCGTGGGCCAGCAGACGGGCTTCGATCTCGCCCAGCTCGATGCGAAAACCACGCACCTTGACCTGCTGGTCGATGCGCCCCAGGTACTCCAGTTGGCCGTCCGCGCGCTGGCTGACCAGGTCGCCGGTGCGGTACAGCCGCGCGCCACCCTGGGTATCGAACGGGTCGGCCACGAAGCGCTCGGCGCTCAAGCCCGGGCGACTGTGGTAACCACGGGCCAGGCCGTAGCCCCCGACGTACAACTCACCCACGGCGCCTGCGGGCAGTTGCGCCAGGTCGGCATCCAGCACGTACAGCTGGCGCGCGCCGACCACCGTGCCGATCGGCACGCTGCTGGCGCCGGCTGGCAGCGCTTGCGGCACTGCGCACGCCATGGGCATGATCACGGTTTCGGTGGGCCCGTAGGCGTTGAACACGGCTTGCGGGGCGAAGCTTTCCCGCAGCGCGTGCAGATGGTCCGGGGTCAGGGCTTCGCCGCCGGTGATACACAGGCGCACCGGTAGCTGCTCGTGACGACTGCGCAACCACTGCGCCAGCTGGCCGCCATAGCTCGGCGTGAAACCAAGGACATTGATGCGCCGGTCACGGATCAGCGCGCAGATCGCTTCGGCATCCCACTGGCCTTGTTCGCGCAGGATCACTTCGGCGCCGAACAGCAACGGCACCAGCAGGCGCTCGCTGGCGGCATCGAAATTGATCGAATAAAAGTGCAGTTCACGGTCAGCCGGGCTGGTCTCGAACAAGCGCCCCACCGCCAGGCAGTGCATGGCCAGCGGCCCCTGCTCGACGGTCACACCCTTGGGCAAACCGCTGGAGCCGGAGGTGTAGATCATGTAGGCCAGGTGCTGCGGCTGGCTGCGTTCAGGCAGATCATCGCTGGGATAGGCGCCCAGTCCAGCGCGTTGCTGCTCCAGGCTCCAGGGCTGCACATGGGACGGCAACGGCGCGAGTTGGCTGAGCAGTTGGTCATGGCCGAGCAGCACGGCGATGCCGCTGTCTTCGATCATGTAGCGCAGGCGCTCCAGCGGGTATTCCGGGTCCAACGGCACGTAGGCGCCACCGGCCTTGAGCACCGCCAGCAGGCCGACCACCAGGTCCACCGAACGACGCAGGGCCAGGCCCACACGCACCTCAGGCCCGACGCCCAGTTCGATCAGGCGATGGGCCAGGCGGTTGGCCTGGGCGTTGAGTTCGGCGTAGGTCAGCGACTGCCCGGCGCAGGTCACGGCCAGGCCATGCGGGGTTGCGTGCGCCTGGTGCTGGAACAGTGCGTGAACACTGGCAGGCACTTTATCGAGCACCTCGCCACGGCCGCTGGCGACCAGCGCCTGGTGCTCGTCGGCGCTGAGTAGCGGCAATTCGCTGAGGCGTTGCTCGGGGTCGGCGAGCATGCTGCGCAGCAAGCGTTGCCAGTGCTCGGCCATGGCTTGGATGCGCGCCGCGTCGAACAGGTCGGTGCTGTAGGTCAGGCAGCAGCGCAGCTGCGCGTCGAAGTCGGTGACCTCCAGGTTGAGGTCGAACTTGGTCGCCCGCGCGTCGTTGACCAGATAGTCGACCTGCACGCCACCGGCCAGCTCGCGCTGCTGCTGGAATTCCCAGCGCTGCACGTTGCACATCACCTGGAACAGCGGATTCCAGGCGGCGCTGCGCTGCGGTTGCAAGGCTTCGACCAGGTGATCGAAGGGTACGTCCTGATGGGATTGGCCCTCGATCGCCACCTGGCGCACCTGGGCCAGCAGCTCGCTGACAGTCATTTGCCCGTGGGGGCGAATGCGCAGCACCTGGGTGTTGAGGAAGGCGCCGATCAGGCCTTCGCTTTCAGGACGAATGCGGTTGGCCAGCGGCACGCCGATACGCAGGTCATCCTGGCCGCTATAGCGGTACAAGAGCACGGCCAGGGCGGCGCTCATGGTCATGAACAAAGTCAGGCCGCGGCTGCTGTTGAAGCGCGCCACCTGGGTCGCCAGCTCGGCGTCCAGATCAAAACGATGCAGCTCGCCGCGATGGCTCTGCACCGCCGGCCGGGGTCGATCGCTGGGCAGCGCCAGCAAGGGTTGCTCGCTGCCCAGTTGCGCGCGCCAGTAATCGAGCTGGCGCTGCATTTCGCCGCCTTCAAGCCACTGACGATGCCAATGGCTGTAATCGAGGTACTGCACCGGCAGCGGCGCCAGTGGTGATTCGCGCTCATCGACGAAGGCGGCGTACAGCGCTGACAGTTCGCGGGCAAAGATGTCCATCGCCCAGCCTTCGGTGACGATGTGGTGCAAGGTCAGCAGCAGGTGATGCTCGCGCTCGGCGCTTCTGGCCAGGCACACGCGCAGCAGCGGCCCGGTCTCCAGATCGAAGGGGGCGTGGGCTTGCTCTTCGGCCACACGCTGAATGGCCACCTGGCGGTGCGCTTCGGGTTCGCTGGACAGGTCCAGCCACTGCATGGCCACATCGGATTGGCTCGACACCTGCTGCCAGGGCTTGCCGTCTTGTGCCGGGAAGGTGGTGCGCAGGCTTTCGTGGCGCTGGATCAGCGCCTGCAATGCACGCTCCAGGCTGTCGACATCGAGCGTGCCGCGCAGCCGCGCCATGCCGCCGACGTTGTAGGCCGGGCTCTGGGGGTCGAGTTGCCAAAGGAACCACATGCGTTGCTGGGAATAGGACAATGCCACGCGCTGGCGGCGGTCGACCCGTTCGATGACGCCCTGCCCGTCGACCCGCCCGTCTTGTTGGGCCCGTGCGACCCAGGTGGCGAAATCCACCAAGCGCCGAGACTCGAACAGCGCCCGCAGGGGCAGATCGACGGCAAACGCTTGACGCGTGCGCGAGACGATACGGGTGGCCAGCAGCGAGTGGCCGCCGAGCTCGAAGAAGTCGTCGTCGAGGCCGATGCGCTCCAGCTCCAGCACCTGGGCCCAGATCGCTGCCAGCTGGATTTCGCGCGCGTCGCGGGGCGCGCGGTACTCGCGAAGCGCGGCTTCAGGCTGCGGCAAGGCGCGGCGGTCGAGCTTGCCGGTTGGGCTCAGGGGCAAGGCTGGCAGACGCAGGATATGCGCCGGGATCATCGGTTCGGGCAGCCGTTGTTGCAGGGCCGTGCGCACGCGGCTGGCCAAGGCAGCGGCGGACTCTTCGCCCTCGGCCACCAGATAGGCCAGCAGTTGGCCGCCGCCGACGCCGTCAGCGAGGATCACTGCGGCCTGACGGACGCCGGGTTGTTCCAGCAGGGCGTTGCGGATTTCTTCGAGCTCGATGCGCACGCCGCGCAGCTTGACTTGTTCGTCGAGGCGGCCGAGATACTCCAGGGCGCCGTCTGCACGCCAGCGGGCCAGGTCGCCGCTGCGGTACAGGCGACCACCGCCGTCGGCGGGCAGGAAGCGCTCGGCGGTGAGGGCTGGCCTGCCGAGGTAGCCGCGCGCTAGGCCGGTGCCGCCCAGCAGCAGTTCACCTTGGGCGCCGGTGGGAGATAGTTGCCAGTCGTTGTCGCGGATCTGGGTGAGGACATTGCTGAGGGGGCGGCCGATGGGGATTCTGGCTGCGGGTGTGCGATGGTCTTGCAGGCCTCTTCGCGGCCAAGCCTTGCTCCCACCAGTGTCCGGCTCTGGATTGGCTGACGCTGTGACCCCCTGAAGTGTTGCGCCCTGCACTGTCGGAGCAAGGCTTGCCCGCGAAGGGACCGGCGCAGGCTGCCCGAGATCATCGGCCACACACTGCCAATGGGTCACATTGATGGCCGTTTCCGTCGGCCCGTAGCGGTTGTGCAGTGCCACCTGAGGCAACCTCTCATGCACCCGGCGGCACAGATCGGCCGGCAGCGCTTCGCCACCGCTGAACAGCAAACGCAGGCTGGAGCATTGGCCAACCAGCGCTTCATCCACAAACAGTTGCAACAGTGGCGGCACAAAATGCACGACCGTCACGCCGTGCTCGCGCACCAATTGCACCAGCCGCTGCGGATCGCGGTGTTCATCCTTGCCGGCCAACACCAGACGGCTCCCCGCGATCAGCGGCAAAAAACACTCCCACAGCGACACATCGAAACTCAACGGCGCTTTTTGCAGGAGCACATCGCGGCCACCGATGGCGTACTCACGCTGCATCCACGCCAAGCGCTCGGCCAATGCGCCGTGGGTGCTGCCCACCGCCTTCGGCCGCCCGGTAGATCCGGAGGTGTAGATGATGTAAGCGAGGTTATCGGCGTGCAACGCCAAGGTTGGCGCCGCCACCGGCACCTCGAGCAACGCTTCGTCCAGCACCGCGTCGAGTGACAGGGTCGACCAACCGTCCGGCACCTCGAAGGCCTGCAGCACCTGCGCCTGACCCAACAACAAGGTGATCGCGCTGTCCTCAAGCATGAATTGCAGACGCTCGCGCGGATAATCCGGGTCCAGCGGCACATAGACGCCGCCCGCCTTGACGATCGCCACCAGCGCCACCATCAGTTCCAGCGAGCGCTCCGCCAGTACCCCGACGCGCACTTCGGGGCCGATACCTTGCTCGCGCAGGCGCTGGGCCAGGTGATTGGACAACTGATCCAGCGCGCGGTAACTCAAGGTTCGCGCGCCGACCACCAAGGCGATGTCTTCAGGCGTGGCGTGGGCCTGTGCCTGCAAGCGTTGCGGCAGCAGCCAGGTCGGTGCGGGTTGTGGATTCTCGCCCCACGCCAGCAACTGCTGCGCGTCGTGGTCGGTCAGCGACGCCAGTTCGTCCAGCGCCGTGTCCGGCTGATCACACAGCCGCTGCACCAGCGCGACATACTGCTCGGCAAGGCGCTCGACCGTGGCGCGCTCGAACAGCTGCGTGGCGTAGTCGAACGACAGGCGGATGCGCCCCTGCTGATCCTGCTCGCTGTGCAACTGCAGGTCGTACTTGGCCTCGCGGCTGTGCCACGGCAACTCCTCGGCGAACAGCCCCGGCAGCCTCCGCAAGGCGCTGGTGTCGCGCTGCAGATGGTTGAACATCACCTCAAAACCGGCATCGTCGCCCAAGGCCGCGTACACCTGCTGGTAGTCCAGCCGAGCGTTGGCCTGGGCCTCCAGCACGCGAGTGCGCACCGTCGCCAGCAAGTGGGCGAAGGACTGGCGCGTATCGATTTGCGCGCGCAGCACCTGAGTGTTGATCAAAAAACCCACCAGCCCTTGGCTGTGGCGCTGCTGACGGTTGGCATTGGGCACCCCGACACGGATATCGGCCTGACCGCTGTAGCGCTGCAACAGCAACTGCCAGGCCGCCAACAGCAGCATGAAGGTACTGGCGCCCTGGGCTTTGGCCAGGGCTTGCAAGCGTTCACCGAGCGCCGCGGGCAGTGGACGGCTCAAGCGTTCGGCCGGCGATGGCTGCAAGCCGCGCGGGTGATCCAGCGGCAAGGCCAGCGGCTCATGCTCGCCGCCCAGGGTGGCGCGCCAGTAGGCAAGCTCGCGGCTGACGGCCGCGTCGTCCAGCGCAGCGTCGCTCAGCCCCGCAGCATAGTCGCCGTGATTGATCGGCAATGGCGCGAGCACCGAGGCCGTCTCACCGCTGCTAAAGGCGGCATACAAGCGCGCGAACTCGTCGAGCAAAATACCGAACGACCAGCCATCGGCAATGATGTGGTGCACGGTCACCAGCAGCAGATGATCCTGGTCGTCGAGGCGGATCAGGCGCACTCGCAGCAAGGGGCCGTGTTCGAGATCGAAGGGGATGGCGGCTTCCTGATTCTGCAGGGTGGCGACGTCTGGCGCAGTGCCGACGAGGTCATCGTACTGCAGCGCCCACTCGCTGCCGTCGCCCAAGCGTTGATAGCAGCAGTCGCCGTCCTGGTAGAAGCGAGTACGCAGCGCTTCATGGCGCTCGACCAGGGCCGCGAAGGCGCGGGTCAGGGCCGGGCGATCCAGCTCGCCACGCAAGCGCAGGCCACCGGGAACGTTGTACGCCGGGCTGTCGGGTTGCAGTTGCCAGAGGAGCCACAGACGGCTTTGCGCCGGGGTTTGTGGCAGCGGTTGATCGGAGTTGCGCGGTGTTTTCTGCGGGGTCGACGCTGAGCGGTCGGCTCGCAGTGCCTGCACGGCCGCGGTGAAGGCGCCAAGGTCAGGGGCTACATAAAGGGTCTGCAGTTCGAGGTCGATGCGCAGCGCGTCGCGTAACTCGGCGATCAGCTGAATTGCCTGAATGGAGTTGCCGCCCTGGGCGAAAAAGCTCGCACCGGGCTCCAGCGTCTCGACCCCGAGGGTTTCGCGCCACAGTCGCGCAATGTGCTCGGGCAGCGCTTTGCCTTGATCCTGAACAGCCCCGGTGTGCACCTCGCCCAGTTGCCATTGCGCCACGCACGGCAGGCTGCCCTCGCGCCATTGCGCAGCGCAGGCGGCGCGCTGCAGCTTGCCGCTGGAGGTCTTGGGCAGGCTGCCGGGCTCGAGCAAGAGCACCACGGCGGGGGCCTCGTGATGGACCTCGGCGACCTGCGCGCGAATGGCGGCGATCAAGTCATCGGTGGCGTACTGCTTCTGCACCCGCCGGCTGATTTCTGCGGCAATCCCAAACGCTTCGCGAGCAGCGCCCGCTCCAACACCATTCCCTGTGGGAGCGGGCTCTGCCCGCGAAGCGTCTACTGCAAACACCGCCACCCGGCCCTTGCGCACCGCCTCGATCCGCGTCTCGACCGTGCGCTCGATATCCTGCGGATACAGATTTTGCCCACGGATGATCAACATGTCCTTGATCCGCCCGCTCACATACAACTGCCCGCCGTGCATGAAACCCAGATCGCCGGTACGCAGCCAGGTGCTGCCATCGCGCGGGATGAACGCCTTGGCGCTGGCCTCGGGGTTGCGCCAGTAACCTTGGGCAACACTCGGCCCGGCGCTGCAGATTTCGCCCACGCAGCCATCGGCCAAGGGCTCGCCGGTGACGGCATCGATGATCATCACTGGATGCTCGGGCTGCGGCCAGCCGCAGCTCATCAGGCGCACGCCCTGGCCGACCTTGGCCTCATGCCGGGCCAGCGCGCTAGCGTCCAGCTGCAACGCATCGATGCCCTGCCCCGGGCGGCTGCCGGTGACGAACAGCGTCGCCTCGGCCAGCCCATAACTGGCCAGATAGGCATTGGCATCGAAACCACAGGCGCCGAAACGCTTGGCGAAATCCTGCAGGCTGTCCTGGCGAATCAACTCCGAGCCCGAGAACGCCACACGCCAGTGCGTCAGGTCCAACCCCGCCAACTTGTTATCCGCGATCCGCTCGACGCACAGGCGATAGGCGAAGTCCGGGCCGCCGCTGATGGTGCCGCGGTAACGGCTGATCGCGTCAAGCCAGCGCAGCGGCCGTTCGAGGAAGTATTGCGGCGCCATCAGCACCACCGGCACCCCGCTGTAGATGCCCTGCAGCAGGCCGCCGATCAGGCCCATGTCGTGGTAGAGCGGCAGCCAGCTGACGATCACGTCATCGTTGTCGATCTCGTAGCCCTGGCGGATCAACCAGGCGTTGGCTTCGAGGTTGCCATTGCTGACCTGCACGCCTTTGGGGGTGGCGGTGGAGCCAGAGGTGTATTGCAAAAAGGCGATGTCTTGCGCACGTGCGCCGTCGCCGCTCCAGCGCTCGTCCTGTTCGGCGTCGAGCTGATCGACCGCCAGCAGCGTCGGCATGCGGGTGTCGCCTGGCAAGGTCAGCTCGCTCAGGGCCGGCAGCAACTGCGCGGTGGTGAGGATCAGCCCCGGCTCGGCGTCGTCGATGATCGACAGCAGGCGTTCCAGGTGCTGCGGGCGCATCGACTCCGGCGGATAGGCCGGCACGGCGATGACACCGGCATACAGGCAGGCGAAAAACGCCGCGACGTAGTCCGGGCCACTGGGCAGCAGCAACAGCGCACGCTCGCCCGGCTCGGCACGCTGTGTCAGGGCGGCAGCCATGACGCGGGCGCGCTGGTCGAGCTGGCCGTAGGTGAGCACCAGGCCGTCGTCACTGTGGCCATCGAGGAAGCGCAGGGCCGGCTCATCCGCCCGTGTTGCGGCATGACGCAGCAGTGCGTGAGCCAGAGAAGTCGGGCGTTCGAAGAAGTTGGCCATCGCGGTACCTGTCCTCATTTCCATGGGTGCGAAACGGCTGACCGGGAACGGGCAACCGTATTTTCATGGAGGTGAAGACGGGTGAGGCGCGAAGAAAATTAGCCGGATCGAGTGATGGATGCGGCGGGACTTATTGGTGGGGTTGGCGGTGGGATTGGCAGTGGTCGGGTCGGCCTCTACGAATCATCCCAGCCCCAGCGACGCCAGTATCTGCGTGCGCAACTCCACCAGATACGGATCATCGCGGCGTCGCGGATAGCCCCGCTCCACCACGATCTCGGATTTGACCCGCGCCGGTCGATCGCTGAACACGATGATGCGGTTGGCCATCAGCAACGCTTCTTCGACGTCATGGGTCACCATCAAGGCGGTATAGCCCTGGCGCTGCCACAGCTCGATCAACTCCTTTTGCATGGCGATGCGGGTGAGCGAATCGAGTTTGCCCAGCGGCTCATCGAGGATCAGCAAGCGCGGTTCGTTGACCAGCGCTCGGGCCAGGGCCACGCGCTGCGCCATGCCCCCGGACAACTGCCGTGGCCAGGCGCGGGCGAAGTCGCCCAGATGGACCTTGGCCAATGCCGCGTCCACCCGTTGCTCCTGGCCCTTGAGCACGCCTTGCGCTTGCAGGCCCAGCGCGACGTTATCCCACACGCGCCGCCAGGGGTAGAGGGTCGGGTCCTGGAACACCACCACCCGGCTCGGGTCCGGGGCGGTGATGGGCTGGCCGTCGCCGTTGAGGGTGCCGCGATCGGCCGGTTCGAGCCCGGCCACCAGGCGCAGCAAGGTCGACTTGCCGCACCCCGAAGGCCCGAGCAAGGCGACGAATTCGCCCGGCGCCACGTCGAGGCTGACGTTTTCGAGCACCGGCAACGGGGTGCCGTCGATGTCGAAGGCGTGGCTGAGGTTTTCGATCTGCAGCGCCAGGCCGCAATCATCTGCTGAGGCTTGTGCCAGGGCTACCATTTCACTGCTCCTTTCTGCCAGGCCAATAGCCGGTCACGAATCTTGAACAAGGCCGAGATCAGCCCCGAGCACGCCAGCGCCATCAGCAACAGGGCCGCGTACATGTTGGCGTAGGCCGCCCAGCCTTGAGCCCACTGCAGGTACCAGCCGATGCCGGACTTGACGCCCATCATCTCCGCCACCACCAAGGTCGAGAACGAAGCGCCCAGGCCCATGAACAGGCCGACGAACACATGGGGCAAGGCCGCGGGGATCGCCACGCGAAAGATCAGAAAACCGGGCTTGGCGCCCAGGGTGCGGGCCACGTCATAGTAGGCCTTGTCGACACTGGCCACGCCCGACCAGGTCAGCACCGTGACCGGAAACCAGGTCGCCAGCGCGATCAAGAACACACTGGCGCTCCAGCTGGTCGGGAACAGGAAGAAACACAGCGGCAGCAGCGCCGTCGACGGCACCGGCCCGAGGATGCGCAACACCGGGTGCAGCCAGTAGCCGATCGCCTGCGACCAGCCGATCGATACGCCGGCGATAAACCCGCAGACCGCCCCCAGCAACACACCACTGCCGAGCAACAGGGCGGAGTTCCACAGGCTGTCGAGCAGCCGCGCCCAGTCGTTGAAATACACCGCGATCAATGCCTGGGGCGGCGCGAAGAAAGGCACCGGCAGGCGTCCCGATTTGGCCGTCAGCAATTCCCAGATCGCCAGCCCCACGGCCAGGGCGATCAGCCACGGCGCCAGATGGCGCAAGCGCTTGGCCAGGCGCGGGGTACGGGGCGCCAACAGCGTCAACGCGCCGATGATCACCGCCAGCCCCAGTTCGATATTGGCCAGGCCCACGGTCCACGGCCAGTGGCGCGTGGCGTCGGGATAGAAGCGCGTCAACAGCGCCGCGGCCAACCAGGCCACTACCACCACCGCCGGCAGCCAGCCGACGGGGGTGGACAGGCTGCGCGGCAGGCTGACGCTGTGAGTCAGTTCATCAACTGAAGACATCGGCGGTGATCTCCTTGGCGAACGCGACCGCGTCGGTGCTCGAATCGAACACCTCGACAGTTTTCAGGTCGTTGACGTAGGTGACGATCTCGGTCGACAACGCCTGGCCGACCGCATGATGGCCGTGGGTGTGGTCGTGCATGATTGCCTGCACCTCCGCCGCGTTGGTGTTGAGGGCGAATTTCTCGAAGCCCTTGGCGACCACGTCCGGGTGCTTCACGGAATAGTCGTGGGCCTCAAGAATGGCCTGAGTCAGGGCCGCTGCCGCGCGTTTGTCGCCGCGCACCAGGGTGCCGCTGACGCCGACCACACAGCAGGACAGATTGGCGTATTCCTCGGACAGGTTGCTGGCCAGCTCGTGGGCCTGGCCGCCCTTGATCAGCCGGTACATGAACGGGTCGCTGCCGCTGATCGCTTGCACTTCGCCCTTGTCCAGCGCGGTGCCGAGCAGGTCGGCCGGGTACAGCTTCCATTCCACGTCCTTGACCGGGTCGACGCCGTGGCGCTGCAGCAGGATGGAGAAGAAGTTGCGGTCCGGGGCCGCCATGTCGGTGACGCCAATCGCCTTGCCCTTGAGGTCGGCGAGCGAACCGATCGCGCTGCCGTTGGCGCTGAGCAAGCGCATGCAGCCACCGTGGGTACCGGCGGTGAGCTTGACGTCGAAGCCTTGCTCGAGCGCTTTGAGCCAGCGCAGGGCCATGCCGATGCCGGCGTCGGCCTTGTTGGTGGCGATGGCTTCGAGCAGTACCTCGGTGGAGTTGCCGAAGTTGACGAACTCGACATCCAGGTTGTGCTTGTTGAAGAAGCCTTCGCTGTGGGCGACCACCACCGGGGCCAGGCACACGGCGTTGAGGTTGATGGCCAGCTTGAGTTTTTGTGGCGCATCGAGCTTGATGAATTCGCCGGTGCCGTTCGGCTCTGCGCCGGGGGCCGCGTCACCATGGCCCGCGTGGTCGTGCTCGTCGGCGGCCCAGACGCTGCGAGTCGACAGCAGCAGCGGGCTGGCCAGGGCCACAGCGCCGTAGCCGAGCAGGGTGCGGCGCGACAACGGGTTGATAAGGGTGCGGACCATCGAACATCTCCATATATGACGGGATATGGCTCAATGGCGCCGCTGGTACGGTGGCCCTCAAGCAATTGAATGATTGCTCGCGCGTGGCGAGTCGGCGCCACCTTAGCACCGGCCACCACATACCTTAAATTCATTTTATGCATATCCTAATACGCTAAATATTTAGTAATTACCTTAAAAGAAAATCGAATTTCACAGACGCCGCCGATGCTTCTACTGTCATGGCCATTGCCCGGCGCATGCCTGTGTTGCGCCCTATTCGAAGACAGTTCCCAAGGATTCCAGCATGAGCATCGAATTCATCGGCTACATCGCCGGTCACCATAGCTCCGAAATCCACCCGCAGGTCGGCCCGGTGCTGCAACCCGAGTACGTCGAGAAGGTCGCCCGTGCCCATGAAGAGGCCGGTTTCGACCGCGCCCTGGTGGCCTTCCATTCCAACAGCCCGGACAGCACGCTGATCGCCAGCCACGCGGCCAGCGTCACCAAAAAACTGCAGTTCCTGATCGCCCACCGCCCCGGTTTCGCGGCGCCGACCCTGGCCGCTCGCCAGTTCGCCACCCTGGACACCTTCAATGGCGGGCGCACCGCCGTGCACATCATCACCGGCGGTGACGACAAGGAACTGCGTGGCGACGGCAGTTATATCGGCAAGGACGAGCGCTACGCGCGTACCGATGAGTACCTGACCGTGCTGCGCCAGGAGTGGACCGCCGACAAGCCGTTCGATTTCAAGGGCGAGTACTACCAGTTCGAAGGCGCACACTCGGCGGTCAAGACCGCCAAGCCGATCCCGTTGTATTTCGGTGGCTCGTCGGATGCCGCGATCGCAGTGGCTGGCAAGCACGCTGACGTCTACGCCTTGTGGGGCGAGACTTACGAGCAGGTGCGCGAAGTGGTGGCGCGGGTGCGTGCCGAGGCGGCCAAGCATGGTCGTCAGGTGCGCTTCAGCCTCTCGCTGCGGCCGATTCTGGCGGCGACCGAAGATCAGGCCTGGGCCCGTGCCGAGCGTATTCTGGAGCAGGCCAAGGAAGTAGCCGCGCAAAAAGGCGTGGTGCGCAAGGAGCCGGCCAACGAGGGTTCCAAGCGCTTGCTGGCAGCTGCCGCACAGGGCTCGCGCCTGGACAAACGCTTGTGGACGGGGGTTGCCGGGCTGCTGGGTGCCAAGGGTAACTCGACGTCGTTGGTCGGGACCGCCGAGCAGGTGGCTGAAGCCTTGGTGGATTACTACGATCTGGGGATCACAACCTTTTTGATTCGCGGGTTCGACCCGCTGGAAGATGCCATCGATTATGGCCGCACGTTGATTCCGCTGACGCGGCAGTTGATTGCTCAGCGTGAGGCGCAGGTGGCTTGAGCTGAGACGCCCGGCTTGCCGCGAAGTGTGCAGCGCCTGAACGGGCCTCTTCGCGAGCAAGCTTTGCTCCCACAGGTGTACGCCGCTGGATCTGTCTGCACTGTGGGAGCGAGGTAGCGCGTTCGGCGGCGAAGGGGCCGGACCTGGTTGCACAGCATCTTGCGCTCTTGCGCTTTTGCACGAACGTAAAACCTTCCGCCCAGCCCCCCTTTCCCGTAGTCTCACCGCACCTTCCTTGCGGACCGTGCGGGCATTGTTTCACCACCATGCGTAAATTTCTTTTCTCGCTGCTGATCCTGGCCCTGCTGGCCCTGGCCGGCGCCTACGGGTACTGGGCGGCGCTGCGCCCCAACGGTCATTACCTCTCGGACCTGCGCATCCAGGTCGCCGTCGATCAGGGCACACCCGGCCAGAACGGCAACCTGCTGGGCATCCAGCCCGAACTCTTCCCCGGTGACTATCAGGACCCGGAACGCCTGCGCCGCAAGCTCGAAGCCTATCTGCAGCAAGCCCGCAGCCTGGGCCTGATCAACCCCAAGACAATCGTCATCCTGCCCGAACACATCGGCAGCTGGCTGTGGATCAAAGGCGAAAAGGACGAGGTCTATCAGGCCCGCGGGCGCGACGAGGCCTTCCAGTGGCTGAGCCTCAGCAACCCGGTGCGCTTCGTCAAGGCCTGGCTGAGCGCCCGCAACGGTCATCGCGGGCGCAACGCACGCCTACGCATGAAGGCCGATGAAATGGCCGCTGACTATCAGGCGCTGTTCGGCGGGCTGGCCAAGGAGTTCGGCGTGACCTTGGTGGCCGGCTCGATCGTGCTGCCCACCCCCCATATCGAAAACGGCGTGCTGACGCCCGGCAATGGCTCGCTGTTCAATATCAGCGTGGTGTTCGGCGCCGACGGCGCGCCGTTGGGCGTGCCCACACACCAGGTTTTCCCGGATCGTGACAACCGCCGCCTGGTGGAGCCCGGCGACCCTGGCGACCTTGATGTGGTCGACACCCCGGCCGGGCGCCTGGGTGTGCTGATCGGCACCGACAGCTGGTACCCGGACAACTACCGCCGTTTGCAGGCCAAGGGCGTGCAACTGCTGGCGATACCCGCCTTCGTCGCCGGCCCCGGCCACTGGCAAACGCCCTGGCGCGGCTACGACCTCCATCCGCCGGCGGCGCTGCCGATTCAACCGGGCGAAGTCACTGAGCAGCAAGCCTGGCAACGCCTCACCCAAGCCGGCCTGACGCCAGTGGGCATCAGCGCCGGCCTGAGCGTATTCATGCACGGGCGCTTCTGGGACGTGGTCGCCGAAGGCCAAAGTTTCATCTCGCACAATGGCCAGGCCGAAGAAGCACCGGCCGGCTTTGGTGCGCGCCTGATCAATCTATGGCTGTAGCGAGGAGGCATGCCCCCGAAAAATCCCTCGGTGCCACCCAAAATGACTGACACCCGCCAACCCCTGCCGCTGCGCCTGGGCGATTTGTCCGTAGGCTTTATCCACAGCCTGGCGGCAGCCATTCGCCAACTGCACCAGGACCCGCTGCCGTTGCTGGCGGCGTATGGGCTTGACCCTGAACGCCTGGCCAGCCCCGGCGCGCGGCTGTCGATCCCTCGTTACATGCGCCTGGGCCATGCGGCGATGCAGCTGTGTGCCGAGCCCGCACTGGGGTTGCACATGGGCGCCTGCAGCCGCTTGCCCCACGCCGGGCTGGCCGGGATCACTGCCGCCCAGGCGCCGACCGTGCGCGAAGCGGCGCGGGCGATGATCCGCTTCGAGCCGTTGTATGCCACCAACTACCGCGGCCAGTCGAGCTTAGCTGAAGACGCCGATGGCGCGTGGCTGCGCTTCTATTCCATCAGTCCCTACAACGCCTATAACCGTTTTGTGGTGGACGCGGTACTCAGCGGCTGGCTGGCGCAGCTCTCAAGCGTTGCCGGTGCAGCGGTGCAAGCGCAGCGCCTGGAAATCGAATTCGAGGCCCCCGCCTACGCCGCGTTTTATCAGCCGTTGAGTGTGCAGCCCGTGCAGTTCACCAGCGCCGCTAACCAGCTGCGACTCGATCAGGCCAGCCTTGCCCTGCGCAACCCGGCGCACTGCCCCGGCACCTGGCAGGAGTTGCTCGCGCTGTGCGAACAGGCGCTAACGCAACAGACGCGCACTCGCAGCCTGGGCGAGCGCATCATGCAATTGCTGGGGCCCTTGCTGAGCGGCGGTCGCGAGCCGGATCTGGATGAGGTGGCGGCACGCCTGAAGCTGCCGGTGTGGACGCTGCGGCGCCGGCTGGCCGAGGAAGGCACGCAGTTCCGCGCGATTCTCAATGACACGCGGCGCGACCTGGCCATGACCTATATCCGCGACACGGAATTGGCCTTTGGCGAGATTGCCTATCTGTTGGGGTTTGCTTCAGCGGAGGCGTTTCAACGGGCGTTCAAGCGCTGGTGCGGACAGACCCCCGGGGAGTTTCGGCGCGCGGCGCGCAGTGCCCCCCCTGTAGCCGGGTTATAGCTCGGTGGCGTCGTCGGCGGGTTCCAGCGGATCGGTTTCGGCGGCGCGGTATTCAAGCAGTTCTTCCCAGTAGTCGTCCATGGTGTAGTCCTTTGGCTGTGGTTTGTGGTGCGTGGATTTATTGACCATAGACGGGAAGATAAAGTGCCGTGGTGAAAATTCGATGACGGTCGGGTGCAAGACTGATGACGAGGACAAAGCCCAAGCCACATCTGTGTAGCGAGGGGGCGTTTGCAGGGTGAGGCTGATGGCCTCTTCGCGGGCAGACAGCACAGATGACCGGTGGACATGTGGTATTTGTTGCTAACATCTTGTAGTGATTGCTTGCTTTGCGCGGATACCAAGGACCTCTATAGTCGCCGCCGTCGTTGCCAAATCAACGACCGGATTTCGCAGTCCGTGCATCGCTAGACTTGTCAGCGCCATCTTCGGATGGCGTTGCCGTAAACACGCAATCGCGTTATGGCGGTTGTGAGAGGGACACCTTCGGGTGTGCCGGTTTGCTTGTCGAGCGTGCCCGGTCTGCGAACCCTCTCACAACTGCCACCCATCACCCCTTGCCGATGCGGTGGCACCGTTTGTTTGCATGGAGTGACATGGCTGCCAAATCCCCGCACACCTCTTGCGACACCTCCACCTCTCTCGCCGACCTGCACGAAGACGCCACCTGCCGCGCCCGCGCTGCACGGGACCTGGCGCAACTGCTGACCCGCGCGACTTTTCATGATCTGGATAACCGGGATTTCTTGCGCACCTGTGAGGTGTTCGATTTTCTGCTGGGGGACGTGTGCGTGTCGTTGGCGGCGATGGAGAGGGGGTTGAGTGCTCGGTCCCTCGTCACGCTGTAGACAGGCATTCAAACAATGAGACTGATGGCCTCTTCGCAGGATCTGCCCGCGAAGAGGCCAGTCGAGCATGTCAGATTTCTACGCCGACAAACCCTGCCCTTCAAGGAAGCTGACGAACTGATCCTCATCCAGCACCTTGAGCCCCAGCTCGTTGGCCTTGGCCAGTTTCGAGCCCGCACCAGGGCCGGCCACCACGCAGTGGGTCTTGGCCGACACCGAGCCCGCCACCTTGGCGCCGAGGCTTTCGAGCTTGTCCTTGGCGACGTCGCGGCTCATGCGTTCCAGGCTACCGGTGAGGACCCAGGTCTGGCCGGCCAGCGGCAGGCCTTCAACGACCTTCTTCTCGCTGGCCCAGTGCATGCCGAACGCCAGCAACTGGGCTTCGATGCGCTTGGCGAGGTCGGCATTGGCCTGTTCATTGGCAGTCAAGTAATCCGCCACGGCTTTGGCCGGCTTTTCGTTCAGTGCCTGACGCAGGTCCATGCCATCGGCGGCAAGGATTTTCTCTAAAGAACCGAACTTGTCAGCGAGTTTTTGCGCACCGGTCGGCCCGATCGACGGAATGTGCAGCTTGTCGATCAACCCCGCCAAGGTGGTGCTGGCGGCGAACTCGGCACTCAACTCGCCCTGATCCTGAATCTGCAGTTGGCCAACCAGGGCGTCGATGACGTCCTGGTTATGCGGATCCTGGAAAAACTCATTGATCTCGAATGCCACCTCCAAGCCCACATCCGGCAGGTAGGTCAGCACCTGCGGCATGGCCTGACGGATGCGCTCCAGCGAACCCAAGGAGCGCGCCAGCACCTTGGCGGTCTCTTCGCCCACGTCGGGGATCCCCAGCGCGTAGATGAAGCGGGCCAGACCCGGGCGGCGGGCGGCATCGATAGCGGCGATCAAGTTGCGGCTGGAGACTTCGGCAAACCCTTCCAGCTCCACCACCTGCTCGAAGGTCAACTTGAACAGATCGGCCGGCGAGCCCACGAGGTTTTCATCCACCAACTGCTCGACGATCTTTTCGCCCAGCCCATCGATGTCCATGGCGCGGCGCGACACAAAGTGCGAGATCGCCTGCTTGAGCTGCGCGGCGCAGGCCAGGCGACCGGTGCAACGGTACACCGCGCCGGCGCTGACGGTTTCCTTGCCCTTGCTGCGCTTGACCAGCAGCGTCGGCTCGACCGGCGAGCCGCACACTGGGCATTGCTCTGGGATGTGCACCTCGCGGGCATCTGCCGGGCGACGTTCGAGGACCACTTGCATGACCTGCGGGATGACGTCGCCAGCGCGGCGGATGATCACCGTGTCGCCGATCTTGACCCCCAGGCGGGCGATTTCGCCCATGTTGTGCAAGGTGGCGTTGGACACGGTGACGCCCGCCACCTTGACCGGCTTGAGCCGCGCCACCGGGGTGACGGCGCCGGTGCGGCCGACCTGGAACTCGACGTCGAGCACCTCAGTGAGCTCTTCCATGGCCGGGAACTTGTGGGCGATGGCCCAGCGCGGTTCGCGGGCGCGAAAGCCCAATTCGCGTTGCGCGGCAATGCTGTTGACCTTGAACACCACACCGTCGATTTCATAGGTCAGGGCGCTGCGGCGCGTGCCGATGTCACGGTAGTAGTCCAGGCAGTCTTCGATGCTCTTGGCCACCTTCAGCTCGCGGCTGATGGGCATTCCCCACTGCTGCAACTGCTTGAGGTTGTCGATGTGGGTGCTGGCGATGTCCGCCGTTACCTGGCCGAGGCCGTAGCAGCAGAATTCCAGCGGGCGGCTGGCGGTGATCTTCGAATCCAGCTGGCGCAGGCTGCCGGCGGCGGCGTTACGCGGGTTGGCGAAGGTCTTGCCACCGAGCTCGGCCTGGCTCTGGTTGAGGCGCTCGAAGCCGGCCTTGGACATGAACACTTCGCCGCGCACTTCGAGCAGCGCCGGCCAGCCGCTGCCCTTGAGCTTGAGCGGGATGTTGCGCACGGTGCGCACGTTGACGCTGATGTCTTCGCCAGTGGTGCCGTCGCCCCGGGTAGCACCGCGCACCAGTTGGCCGTCCTGGTACAGCAGGCTGACCGCCAGGCCGTCGAGTTTGGGTTCGCAGCTGTATTCCAGGGTGCGGGCGAACAGGTCGCCGGTGGGCTGGTCGAGGCCTTCATGGACACGGCGGTCGAACTCGCGCAGGTCGTCGTCTTCAAAGGCGTTGCCGAGGCTGAGCATGGGGATTTCGTGGCGCACCTGGCTGAACGCCGTGAGCGCGGCATTGCCGACGCGCTGGGTGGGCGAATCGGGGGTCACCAGCTGTGGGTGCTCAGCTTCGAGAGCCTTGAGTTCGCGGAACAGGCGGTCGTATTCGGCATCCGGAATGCTCGGTTCGTCGAGCACGTGGTAGCGGTAGTTGTGCTCGTCGAGTTCGGTGCGCAGTTCAAGGATGCGGGTTTGGGCAGCGTTCATGGGGGCTCTCGTAATGCAAGAGAGCAGCCTGGGCTGCTCTCTGGTTGGTTCTGGTGTCGCCGCTGAGGCGTTGCCTCAGCGTTTCTGGGTCAGGGCGCGACGTTCGAATTCGACGATGCGTTGACGGTAGTGTTCGATGGTCTGCGCGGTCAGCACGCTGCGCTGGTCATCCTTGAGCTCGCCGTCCAGCTCGAAAGCCAGCTTGCGGGCGGCGGCGACCATCACGTCGAACGCCTGCTTGGGATGACGCGGGCCCGGCAAGCCGAGGAAGAAGCTCACCGCGCGGGTACTGAAGTGGTCGATGTCGTCGAGATCGAACACCCCTGGTTTGACCGCGTTGGCCATCGAGAACAGCACTTCACCGTTGCCGGCCATGCTCTCATGGCGGTGGAAGATGTCCATCTCGCCGAAGCGCAGGCCGCTTTCCAGAATGTTCTGCAGCAGCGCCGGGCCCTTGAAGCCGCTTTCACTACGGGAGATCACACTGATCACCAGTACTTCTTCGACCGGCGGCAGGTCCGCAGCTTCGCTATTGCCATTGCCATTGCCATTGCCATTGAAGGGAGGCACCGGGCTATCGTCCGGGAAGTCGTTGTCGCGGCTGCTGAAGCTCGGCTCGCCGAGATCGAGCTTGAGGTTCATGTCGGGGGCCTGCGGTTCGCTTTGGCGCTTGGCGCGCTTGGGCGTTTCGCGGCTCTCGCGGGCCGGGGCCGACATTGAAGGCAAGTCGTGCTCATCGAGTTCCGGCTCGCGCGGCTCGTCGAGCACGCGTGAGGGGCCCAGGACTTCTGGACTGCTGTCGTCATCCGGTAAATTGGAGAGACTGCGGTCGAGCCTGAATTTGAGCTTGCCTTTTTTGCTGCCGCGCATCCGGCGCCAGCCGTCAAAAAGGATACCGGCGATGACTATGACGCCGATAACGATCAGCCATTCGCGCAGACCGAATTCCATGTAATCCCGTGCCTCTAATAAAAAATGCTGAAAAACAAGGGTTTAAACCCCTTTAAAACGTGGCGCCAAGCCTATGTTCTGACAGGCGTTTTCCCACGCACGAAATATTTAGCTAAAACTAGCACGACCTGTGTCAACTTTACACCGTCTGTCGCACCTGGCTGCTACAAAGCGGGCTTTTAGCGTCAAAAACTGCCGATTCAGGCGTCGACCAAGGCCATTGCCTCTTCGACGTCCACGGCGACGAGTCGCGAACAGCCCGGTTCGTGCATCGTTACCCCCATCAGTTGATCGGCCATTTCCATGGCGATCTTGTTGTGGGTGATATAGATGAACTGGACCGTTTGCGACATCTCCTTGACCAGCCGCGCATAGCGCCCCACGTTGGCATCGTCCAGCGGCGCGTCGACCTCGTCGAGCATGCAGAAGGGCGCCGGATTGAGCTGGAAAATCGAAAAAACCAGGGCCAATGCCGTCAACGCCTTTTCGCCACCGGAGAGCAAATGGATGGTGCTGTTCTTCTTGCCGGGCGGACGGGCCATGATTGTGACCCCTGTATCGAGTAAATCTTCGCCCGTCAGTTCCAAATAAGCGCTGCCACCGCCAAAAACTTTCGGAAAAAGCGCCTGCAGGCCGCCATTGACCTTGTCGAAGGTGTCCTTGAAGCGGTTGCGGGTTTCCTTGTCGATCTTGCGGATGACGTTTTCGAGGGTTTCGAGGGCTTCCACCAAGTCGGCATTCTGCGCGTCGAGGTAACGTTTGCGTTCCGATTGCTGCTGGTATTCGTCGATGGCCGCGAGATTGATGGCGCCCAGGCGCTGGATGCGCCCGTTGATGCTTTCGAGCTCTTGCTCGGCGTCCTTTTCGTTGGCCGAGTCCTGCAGGGTGGCGATCACGCCGTGCAAGTCGTAGCCGTCAGCCAGCAGTTGGTCCTGCAAGGCGGTGCGGCGCACACTCAGGGCTTGCCACTCCATGCGCTGCTGCTCCATCTGGCCGCGGATCAGCTGCGATTGCTGCTCGGCCTGGGTGCGGCGTTTTTCGGCCTCACGCAGTTCGCGGTCGGCATCTTCAAGGGCGTTCTTGGCGATGCGCATTTCATCGTCGACGGCCATGCGCCGCTCGAGCAGCTCTTCGAGCTTGAGGCGCAGTTCTTCGAGCGGCGCCTCGCCCTCCTCCAGGCCCAGGTTGAGCTGCTCGAAGCGCTCGGTCAGACGCTCCGATTGCTGCTCCAAGCGTTCCAGCGCCTGGCGTGTGGAGGCGTGTTGGGCACGCAACGAGCCCAGGCGCAGGGCCAGTTGGTGGGCGTTGTCCTTGTGCTGACGCGCGTCCTGGCGGACCCGGTCGAGGCGCTCGCGCAGGCTGTCGCGCTGGGCCAGCAGCAGTTCGCGTTGTTCGGTGTCCAGGGCCATGGCGTCGAGGGAGTCCTGCAGGTGCAGGCGCGACTCGCCGACGGATTCGGTTTCCAGCGCGCGCTGCTCGGCCAGTTCGGCGAGTTCTTCGTCGAGGCGACGGCGGCGCAGGGTCAGTTGCTCGGCCTTGGCCTTGCTGGCGGACAGCTGGGCCTTGAGCTCGCCTTGGTGGCGGGCTTGTTCCTGCAATTGGCGGCGGGTCTGCTCGCGGCTTTGTTCGTCCTGTTGCTGTTGCTCGCGCAGTTGTTGCAACTGCTCGTCGAGGGTCGCCAGGGCGGCTTCGCGCAGTTCGCGATCGGCCTCGGCGTCTTTGAGTTCCTGGGCACGGGCGAGTACACCGCTGTGGGCGTCGCTGGCACGGGATACCCGCAGGAAGTGGCGGCCAACCCAGTAGCCGTCGCGGCTGATGAGGCTTTGGCCTTCTTGCAGACGGGTGCGTGCGGCCAGTGCGTCGTCGAGGGTTTCGACGGGGATGATGTTCGCCAGCCACGGGGCCAGATCGACTGAACTTTCGACCTTATCGAGCAGGCGCTCTCGGCCCCCTTCGCGGGCAAGCCTTGCTCCCACAGGATCTGCGTTCCCTTGTGGGAATTTTGCTGGGTCAGCATCCGCGCGCCCTTGTGGGAGCGAGGCTTGCCCGCGAAGGGGCCCGCCAACAAGGCGCAAATCCCCCTGTTCAAACCCGGCCAGCTCCAGCCCGGCAAAGTCATCCACCAACACCGCCTGCAGATCGGCGCCCATCACCGTCTCTACCGCCAGCTCCCAGCCCGCCTCGACGCGCAATCCTTCGGCCAGCCGCGGGCGCTGATCCAGGCCCTGCTCGCGCAGCCACTCGGCCGTCCCGGTGCCTGGATCGAGCGCCGCCTGCTGCAAGGCCTCCAACGAGGCCAACCGGCCATTGAGGCGCTGCAACTCGCCTTGCGCCTGTTGCTGATCGCGGGTCGCGGATTGCAGTTGCTGGCGCGTCTGCTCCAGACGCTCACCCTGCTGCTCATCGGTGAGTTGCAGCTCTTCGAGCAGCAGGTCGGTACTGGCCAGCTGTTCGCTCAGTTCGAGAATGGCCGCGTCTTCCGGGTCGGCAGCCAGCAGCGCCAGCTCCTCGCCAAGGCGGCGCTGACGCTCAGCCAGGCGCTCCATCGATTGCTCGAGCTGCTGGATACGTGCCTGCAGCACCTCGGCCTGACGGCGCGGCTCGGCGGAACGGGTATTGAAGCTGTCCCACTGCTCCTGCCAGCCGTGCATGCCCAGCTCGGACTCTTCCAGGGCAGCGGCGGCCTCTTCGGCGGCGGCGCTGGTCAGCTCTTGCTCGGGCTCGAGCATTTCCAGCTCTTCGCCCAGGGTCGCCAGCAAGGTGCGGTCGTGGCCCAGGTGCGACTCGGTCTCCTGCCGCGCCTGCTCGGCCTCGCGCAAATCGTCCTGCAACTGGCGCAGGCGTTGCTGGCCGTGCTGAATGCTCTGCTCGACCCGGGCAATATCGCCACCCACGGAATAGAAGCGCCCCTGCACCAGATTGAAGCGCTCGGACAGGTCGTGGTGCCCGTCGCGCAGGCGCTCGATGCTGGCATCGGCATTGCGCTGCTCGGCCACCAGCGACTCGAAACTGACCTCCTGGTTGCCGATCACCCCTTCGCGCTGGCTGACCTGCTCGTTCAGTGCCTGCCAGCGCAACGCCGACAGCTGCGCCTTGAGGTGGCGCTCCTCGGCCTTGTACTGCTGATACTTTTCTGCGGCCTGGGCCTGACGCTGCAAACGTTCGAGCTGGCGTTCGAGTTCTTCGCGCAGGTCGGTGAGGCGTTCGAGGTTTTCAAAGGTGCGGCGGATGCGGGTTTCAGTCTCGCGCCGACGCTCCTTGTACTTGGAGATGCCGGCGGCTTCTTCGATGAAGTTGCGCAGGTCCTCGGGGCGCGCCTCGATCAGCTTGGAGATCATCCCCTGCTCGATGATCGAGTAGCTGCGCGGGCCCAGGCCGGTGCCGAGGAAGATATCGGTGATGTCCCGGCGGCGGCATTTGGTGCCGTTGAGGTAATAGGTATTCGCCGCGTCGCGGGTGACCTTGCGGCGGATGGAAATCTCCGCGTAGGCCGCGTATTCGCCCACCAGCGTGCTGTCGCTGTTGTCGAAAATCAGCTCGATACTGGCCTGGCTGACCGGCTTGCGGCTGGTGGAGCCGTTGAAGATGACGTCGGTCATCGACTCGCCGCGCAGATTTTTGGCCGAGCTCTCGCCCATCACCCAGCGCACGGCGTCGATGATGTTGGATTTGCCGCAGCCATTGGGGCCGACCACTGCCGCCATGTTGCTGGGGAAGTTGACGGTGGTAGGGTCGACGAACGACTTGAACCCGGCCAGCTTGATCGATTTGAGCCGCACGGTCAGCCGGCCTTGAGGGCGGACAGCACCAACTGGCAGCTGCGCGCGCCATACTCGGTAAGTACCGCACGCACGCGCACTGGGTCACGGGCCACCACAGCGGCAAGCAGCTCGCCGAACAGCGCCAGGTATTCGTTCATCGAGGCCTTGCGCTGTTCGAGGGCCAGGTAATAGTTGCGGCTCATGGCGGGTTGCAGGTTCTCGACGGTTTCTTGCAGATAGGGGTTGTCGGCGAACGAGAACGCCGCGCGCATGACATTGAAGCTGTCGTCGACGAACGCGGTGATATCGCGACGCGCCTCGGCATCCTCGAGGCGCTGCTGGATCACCAGGAACGGCGCGAGGTCGGCTTCGACCTTCCAGCGCTGGGCCACGGCGATGCCGAGCAGGATGTACATTTCGCTCATCAGGCTGCACAGACTCTGCACCTTGTGGGCGCTGAGTTCGCTGACCTGGGCGCCACGGCGCGGGGAAATCACGATCAGGTGCCGGCGCTGCAGGATCAGCAACGCCTCGCGCACCGAGCCACGGCTGACATTGAGAGCCTGCGTGACCTTTTGTTCCTGTATGCGCTCGCCGGGTTTGAGCTCGCCGCGAATGATGCGCTCGGCCAGGTAATGGGCAATCTGCTCGGAAAGGCTGTCCGGTGCCTTGAACGTCATGGCTATCCTTCATCAATCAGTCAACGGTGCAAGGGGCGCAGTGTACCGCAATTGCTGGCCATAAGCGGAGTGTGGGTTGGCATGGAATAAGCAGGTCGAAGCGGATATGCCTGCGCCTGTGGGAGCGGGCTCTGGCCACCAATGAGGGCCATGGAGTGATATCTTGACCCGAAAGTCAGAAAATAATTGACCACTGTTACTGCAGCTGTCTAAATTCCGCTCTAGCAGCGGTCCATACTAAAAAGCAGCGCGCACGAGGCCCTACCGTGATCCAGTTTCTTCTCAACCAGCAATTGCGCAGCGAGCACGCGCTGGACCCCAACATGACGGTGCTGGAGTACTTGCGCGAGCATCTGCACAAGCCCGGCACCAAAGAAGGCTGCGCCAGCGGTGACTGTGGCGCCTGTACCGTGGTAGTCGGCGAGCTGGACATCAACGCCGAGGGCCGCGAGCACATCCGTTATCGCAGCCTCAATTCGTGCCTGACGTTCGTGGCGGCCCTGCACGGCAAGCAACTGCTCAGCGTTGAAGACCTCAAACATCAGGGGCAACTGCACAGCGTGCAGCAGGCCATGGTCGACTGCCACGGCTCACAGTGCGGTTTCTGCACGCCGGGCTTCGTCATGTCACTGTTCGCCCTGCAGAAGAACAGCGACGGCGCCGACTTGCATCAGGCGCAGGAGGCTCTGGCCGGCAACCTGTGCCGCTGCACCGGCTACCGGCCGATCCTCGCCGCTGCCGAGCAAGTCTGCTGCCAGGCGCAGCCGGACCAGTTCGATGCCCGCGAGGCCAGCACCATCGCCCAGCTCAAGGCCATCGCGCCCAAGGCCACCGCCGAACTGGCAGATGCCGACAAACGCTGCCTGCTGCCGCTGACCGTGGCCGATCTCGCCGAGCTGTACGCCCAGCAGCCCGATGCTCGGCTGTTGGCCGGCGGCACCGATCTGGCGTTGGAAGTGACCCAGTTCCATCGCCCGCTACCGGTAATGATCTACGTCGGCAACGTCGCCGAGATGAAGCGCATCGACACCTTCGCCGATCGCCTGGAAATCGGCGCCGCGACGCCGCTGACCGATTGCTACGCGGCGCTGGCTGCGGAGTACCCGGACTTCGGCGCCCTGCTGCACCGCTTCGCCTCCCTGCAGATCCGCAACCAGGGCACCCTGGGCGGCAATATCGGCAATGCCTCGCCCATCGGCGACTCGCCGCCGCTGCTGATCGCTCTCGGCGCGCAGGTGGTGCTGCGCCAAGGCCTCAGCACTCGCACCCTGCCCTTGCAGGACTATTTCATCGACTACCGGGTGACCGTGCGCCAGCCCGGCGAATTCATCGAAAAGATCATCGTGCCGCGTGCCGACACGGCCTGGCGTTTCCGTGCCTACAAACTGTCGAAACGCCTGGACGACGACATTTCGGCGGTGTGTGCGGCGTTCAATCTGCGCGTCGAGCAGGGGCTGGTGGTTGAGGCGCGCCTGGCGTTCGGCGGGATGGCGGCGATTCCCAAGCGGGCGCGAGCCGCCGAGGCGGCGCTGATCGGTCAGCCGTGGACAGCGGCCACTGTCGAAGCCGCCAGCGCCGCGCTGGCCGATGACTTCACACCGCTGTCGGACTTTCGCGCCAGCAAGGAATACCGCCTGCTGAGCGCGCAGAACCTGCTGCGCAAATACTTCGTCGAGCTCAATACGCCGCACATAGAAACCCGGGTGACCGCCTATGTCTAACCCCCACGTCATCAAGACTCAGGAAGAAATGGCCACGCTGTTCGCCCAGGGCCTGAACACTGGCGTCGGCCGCAGCGTCAAGCACGACAGCGCCGACAAGCACGTGACCGGCGAGGCGATCTACATCGACGATCGGCTGGAATTCCCCAACCAGCTGCATGTGTACGCGCGGCTGTCCGACCGTGCCCACGCGCGCATCCTCAGCATCGACACAGCGCCCTGCTACGCCATCGAGGGCGTGCGCATCGCCATTACCCACGAGGACATCCCCGGCCTCAAGGACATCGGCCCGCTGCTGCCCGGCGACCCGCTGCTGGCGATCGACACCGTGCAGTTCGTTGGTCAGCCGGTGCTCGCCGTCGCCGCCTGCGACCTCGACACCGCGCGCCGTGCAGCCATGGCGGCGGTCATCGAGTATGAAGACCTGGAGCCGGTGCTGGACGTGGTCGAGGCGCTGCGCAAACGCCACTTCGTGCTCGACAGTCATACCCATCAACGCGGCGATTCGGCGGGTGCCCTGGCCACCGCCACGCATCGCCTGCAGGGCAACCTGCACATCGGCGGTCAGGAGCACTTCTATCTGGAGACGCAGATTTCCTCAGTGATGCCCAGCGAAGACGGCGGCATGATCGTTTACTGCTCAACGCAAAACCCCACCGAAATCCAGAAGCTGGTGGCCGAAGTGCTGGCCGTGCCGATGAACAAGGTGGTGGTCGACATGCGCCGCATGGGCGGTGGCTTTGGCGGCAAGGAAACCCAGGCCGCCAGCCCCGCCTGCCTGTGTGCGGTGATCGCGCGCCTGACCGGGCAACCGACCAAGATGCGCCTGCCGCGGGTCGAAGACATGCTGATGACCGGCAAGCGCCATCCGTTCTATATCGAATACGACGTGGGCTTTGACGACAGCGGCCGCCTGCATGGCATCGCTCTGGATCTGGCCGGCAACTGCGGCTGCTCGCCGGATCTGTCGGCGTCGATCGTCGACCGCGCGATGTTCCATGCCGACAACGCCTATTATCTGGGCGACGCGACCATCAACGGCCATCGCTGCAAGACCCACACGGCATCCAATACCGCCTACCGCGGCTTCGGCGGCCCGCAAGGGATGGTCGCCATCGAAGAGGTGATGGACCGCATCGCTCGTCATCTGGGCGTCGATCCGCTGCAGGTGCGCAAGGCCAACTACTACGGCAAGACCGAGCGCAACGTCACCCACTATCACCAGACCGTTGAACACAACCTGCTCGAAGAGATGACCGCAGACCTCGAGGCCAGCAGCGACTACCACCAGCGCCGCGAATCGATCCGCCAATACAACGCCCACAGCCCGATCCTCAAGAAGGGCCTGGCGCTGACGCCGGTCAAGTTCGGTATCTCGTTTACCGCCAGTTTTCTCAACCAGGCCGGTGCGCTGATTCATATCTATACCGATGGCAGCATTCATCTCAATCATGGCGGGACCGAGATGGGCCAGGGCCTGAACGTCAAGGTCGCGCAGGTGGTGGCCGAGGTGTTTCAGGTCGATATCGAGCGCATCCAGATCACCGCCACCAACACCGACAAGGTGCCGAACACCTCGCCCACCGCCGCCTCCAGCGGTGCCGATCTGAACGGCAAGGCCGCGCAGAATGCCGCGCAAACGCTCAAGCAGCGGCTGGTGGAGTTCGCCGCGCGACATTACCGCGTCAGCGAAGAGGACGTGGAATTTCGCAACGGTCATGTGCGTGTGCGCGAAGAGCTGTTGAGCTTCGAGACCCTGGTGCAGCAGGCGTATTTCGCGCAGGTGTCGTTGTCGAGCACCGGCTTCTACAAGACCCCGAAGATTTTCTACGATCGCTCCCAGGCCCGCGGTCGGCCGTTCTATTACTTCGCTTATGGCGCGGCGTGCGCCGAGGTGATCGTCGATACCCTGACGGGCGAGTACAAGATGCTGCGCACCGACATCCTTCACGATGTGGGCGCCTCGTTGAACCCGGCGATCGATATCGGCCAGGTCGAAGGCGGCTTCATCCAGGGCATGGGCTGGCTGACCACCGAAGAGCTGGTATGGAACAGCAAGGGCAAGCTGATGACCAGCGGCCCGGCCAGCTACAAGATCCCGGCGGTGGCGGACATGCCTATCGACCTGCGCGTGACTTTGGTGGAGAACCGCAAGAACCCCGAGGACACGGTGTTCCATTCCAAAGCCGTGGGTGAGCCGCCATTCATGCTGGGTATCGCCGCCTGGTGCGCGATCAAGGATGCGGTGGCGAGCCTTGGGGATTATCGTCTGCAGCCTGATATCGACGCCCCGGCAACGCCCGAGCGGGTGTTGTGGGGGTGTGAGCAGATGCGCCGGGCGCAGGCTGGGGCGAGTGTGCCGGCTGCGGTGGAGGTGGTTTGATGGGCTGGCAACTAGCAGGGTGTGCGGTGGGTGCAGGGGTTATCCGGATGCATCGGCGCAGGCTGGGTCGGGCTTTTGGTGGGCAAGCCTTGCTCCCACAGTGCACACAGCGCCAGCGGCGTATATCTGTGGGCGCAGGGCTTGCCCGCGAAGGGGCCCGCAAGCACACCGAGGAATCCAAACCATGAACAACTGGATCAGCGCCCTCGCCGACCTGCAAGCCCAGGGCGAACCGTGCGTGTTGGTGACCATCATCGAGGAGCTCGGCTCGACGCCGCGTAATGCCGGTTCGAAGATGGTCGTCAGCGCGCGGCAGCTGTTCGACACCATCGGCGGCGGTCACCTGGAATACGAGGCCATGCGCATCGCCCGCGAGATGCTCGCCAACGCCAGCCAGGGCCCGCACCTGCAGCGCTTCAGCCTCGGCGCCAGCCTGGGCCAGTGCTGCGGCGGCGCCACGGTATTGCTGTTCGAACCGATGGCAGCGGTGCAGGCGCAAATCGCCGTGTTCGGGGCCGGCCATGTCGGCCGCGCCTTGGTGCCACTGCTCGCCAGCCTGCCGTGCCGGGTACGCTGGATCGATTCGCGCGAGCAGGAATTTCCCGACCAGATCCCGGCCGGGGTGCACAAAATAGTGGCCGAGGAGCCTGTGGAGGAAGTCGACGAGCTGCCAGCGGGCAGCTATTGCATCGTCATGACCCACAATCATCAACTCGATCTGGAACTGAGCGCAGCGATCCTGGCGCGTAACGACTTCACCTGGTTCGGCCTGATCGGCTCGAAAACCAAACGCGCCAAGTTCGAACATCGGCTGCGCGATCGCGGTTTTGCGCCGGCGGTGCTGCAGCGGATGCGCTGCCCGATGGGGCTGGCCGAGGTCAAGGGCAAGCTGCCGATCGAAATTGCAGTGTCGATCGCGGCGGAGATCATCGCGACGTATAACGCCAATTTTGGTACCACCCGCGTGCGTAGCGGCGAGCCCGTGGCGCAGTTGCTGCCGGTATCGCGACGCGCCCAGGTCAGGCCTTGAGCGATGCGTCGATGCCGATGGCCTCTTCGCGGGCAAGCCTTGCTCCTACAGGTGCAGGGCCATAGCCTGTGGCGCTATGACTGCTGGTGTCGCAACGCGGTCAGGTCAGGCTTGAGTAATGCATCGATGCGGATGGCCTCTTCGCGGGCAAGCCTTGCTCCTACAGTGCAAGCAGGTCTACTGCCGCACACCTGTGGGAGCAGGGCTTGCCCGCGAAAGGGCCCGCAAGACCACCCCAATCCATTTTTTCACCAAGCCATCTGCGTGAGACCCGACCATGAGCTCTACCCGTACCGCCTACCGCGCCGCCATCCTGCACAGCATCGCCGACCCGGCCGAGGTCGGCATCGAGGCGTCCTATGAATATTTCGCCGATGGCGTGCTGCTGGTCGAAGACGATCTGATCAAGGCGGTCGGCCCCGCCCAAACACTACTGCCGACCCTGGGCGACGTCGAACTGATCGAGTACGAAAACGCCCTGATCACCCCCGGCTTCATCGACACTCACATCCATTTTCCGCAGACGGGCATGGTCGGCGCCTACGGCGAGCAATTGCTGGACTGGCTCAACAACTACACCTTCCCCTGCGAAAGCCAGTTCGGCGACAAGGCCCACGCCGACCAGGTGGCCGAGATCTTCCTCGCCGAACTGCTGCGCAACGGCACCACCACCGCGTTGGTGTTCGCCAGCATGCATCCCGAGTCGGTCGACGCCTTGTTCGAAGCCGCCGAGCGTCTGAACCTGCGGCTGATCACCGGCAAAGTGATGATGGACCGCAACGCCCCCGACTACCTGACCGACACCGCCGACAGCAGCTATGCCGAGAGCAAGGCGCTGATCGAGCGCTGGCATGGCAAGGGCCGCCTGCACTACGCGGTGACGCCGCGTTTCGCGCCCACCAGCACCCCGGAACAGCTCAGCCTGGCCGGGCAACTGCTGAGCGAGCACGAGGGCCTGTACATGCAGACCCACATCAGCGAGAACGTCAAGGAAGTGGAATGGGTCAAGGCGCTGTTCCCGGAGCGCAAGAACTACCTGGACGTCTATGACCACTATCAGTTGCTAGGCGAGCGCTCGGTGCTGGCCCATGGCGTGCATTTGTGTGACGACGAATGCGCACGGCTGGCCGAAACCGGTTCGGCGATCGCCTTCTGCCCGACCTCGAACCTGTTCCTGGGCAGTGGCCTGTTCAACCTGGCTCAGGCCGAGCGTTTCAAGGTCAACGTCGGCTTGGGCACGGATGTCGGCGGCGGCACCAGCTTTTCGCTGCTGCAAACCCTTAACGAGGCCTACAAGGTGATGCAGTTGCAGGGTGAGAAGCTCAGCCCGTTCAAGTCGCTGTATCTGGCGACCCTGGGCGGCGCGCGGGCGCTGCGCCTCGAAGAGCGTATCGGCACGTTGCAGCCCGGCAGCGATGCGGACTTCGTGGTGCTGGACTACAAGGCGACGCCGCTGCTGGACTACCGCATCAGCCAGTCGAAGAGCTTCGAGGAGACGTTGTTCGTGCTGATGACGCTGGGGGACGACCGCACGGTGGCGCAGACCTACGCGGCGGGGCGGTTGGTGCATCAACGGTAGATCGAGATGTGAGGTGCTACTGAGGGCCCCTTCGCAGGCAAGCCTTGCTCCCACAGTGTAAAGAGGTCTATCGGCGTACATCTGTGAGAGCAAGCCTTGCTCCCACAGTGTAAAGAGGTCTATCGGCGTACATCTGTGGGAGCAAGGCTTGCCCGCGAAGAGGCCAGTGCAAGCAACCGAAAAAGATCAGGCCTTGACCGCACTCTTGCCACCCAACAAATGCGAAAACACCGCGTGCAGATCGTCCGATGCATTGTCCGGATCGAGGTTGAGCTTGTCGTCGATGTGATCCATGTGGTGCATCATCAACTCCACCGCCAGCACCGCGTCCCGGGCCTCGATCGCATCGATCAACTGGGTGTGTTCATCGTAGGAGCAGTGCGAGCGATTGCCGCTTTCGTATTGAGCGATGATCAATGAAGTCTGCGACACCAGGCTGCGCTGAAAACTGATCAGCGGGGTGTTGCGGGCGGCCTCGGCCAGCTTGAGGTGAAACTCGCCAGACAAACGAATCCCGGCCCCACGGTCACCACGGGCAAAACTGTCGCGCTCGTCATTGACCATCTGCCGCAACTCGGCCAACTCTTCGGCGCCCGCATGTTGCACCGCCAACTCGGTGATCGCCCGCTCGACCAGGCGCCGGGCGAAGAACACCTGCCGTGCATCCTCGACACTAGGGCTGGCCACCACGGCACCGCGATTGGGCCGCAGCAGCACCACACCTTCATGCCCCAGGCGCGAGAGCGCGCGGCGAATGATGGTGCGGCTGACGTCGAAGATTTCCCCCAGCGCTTCTTCGCTGAGCTTGGTGCCTGGCGCCAGCCGCTGCTCCAGAATCGCCTCGAAGATATGCGCGTAGACGCGGTCGTCCTGGGTGCCCGTGCGGGCAGTCTTGGCGGTGCCTACGGGTTTTTTGAGGGAGGGCAGCTGATCGTTCATGGCGACTCGAAGGCGAAGCTCGGGTGAGGCCGCGATTGTACACAATAGCTCCAAGGCGTGACTATCGCGCCACGCCTTGTGCAATCAGTGCAGGCCTCTTCGCGGCAAGCCTTGCTCCCACTGGTGTACAGTTCTGACCCTACACACACTATGGGAGCAGCTACCTGTGGGAGCAAGGCTTGCCCGCGAAGAGGCCCTCAAGGCCGCCCGAATGAATCAGCGCTGCCCCAGCCCGAAGCGCCCCAGCACACTGGCCAGGAACTGTGGCCCGGTCATGCGTTGACCATTGAAATCGACCATGCCGGCTTCGTAGTGCAGCTGCGAAGTGACGTTATCGCCATCGGCCTTGCCCAGTTGCAGCATCACCGCCATGCCGCTGACCATATCGCTGACGTTCTTGCCATTCTGCGCGATCGCCGCTGGGTCGGTAATGCCCTGGATATTGGCCTGCGCCACGCCCAGGTCATTGAGCATGGCCTTGCTCAACGACACCTTGGCGTCCACTGCGCCCAACAGGTTGGCGCCAAAGGTCGGAGCCACGGCGGTACCGCTCAACGGCACTGGCGCCAGGTCGATTGCCAGGCTCATCTGCCCGAGGCCATTGGCCGTCTTGAGCGACAGGTCCTGCAGCTCGATATGCGGCTTGGCGGCGAGCAGCTTGGTGATATCGCCTTTCATGGCCTGCTCGTCGGCATCGCTGAGCTGCAACTTGAACGGAATACCCGCCGCTGCGGCGGCTTGCTGCTGCGGCGCGACTTTGGTCTGAAACAGCTGGTACAGCGATTTGCTCGCCGCGGCATCGAACTGACCGAACTTGAACAGCGAGCGTAACTGCCCCAACGGCTTGCCACCCAGGGTAATGCTGTCGACGTTGTAGCTCATTTCGCCGCCCAGCATGCCTTGCGCTTCCTGCGCCATAGAGGTGGTCGTCATGCCCTGCAGCTCGAACGGCAATACGTCCGGTAGTTGCACCGTCACCAGCCCGACCTTGGCATCGTTGTGGCCCAGGTAGAAGCCGGACTGGCCACGGGTGCCGCCGAGGTTGAAGCTCAGGTCCTTGAGCTGCATGTGCACGGGGCGGCCCTGATCGTCCGTGCCCTGCACCTGCAGATCGGCTGCCAGGCCATTGACCGCGTAATTGTCGGCGTTGGCGCCTGCCGACACATCTGCCTTGAGCCCGGAGAAGGTGAACGTGCCTTTGTCGGATTTCATTTCCAACGGTGCGAAATTCAGCGTGCCGCTGCTGTCGCCACCGTAGTGAATGCTGATATGGGCGCTCAACGGCACCGGATCCTTGCTGACGGCAAACCATTGTGCCGTGGACGGGCCAGGCTCCAGCGCCAGATTACTGGTGGCCATTACCGGCAGCAGATTGAGGCTTTTGAGACGCGACGCGGGCAGCGGGCCATGCTCGATATGATCGACGAACAACAGTTCGACCGGCTGGCCATCATCGCCAAGACCTTTGCCATGCACTTGCAAGCGGTAGTGCGCAGTGCTGCTGAACAGGTGACGCTCCAGCGAAAGCAATTCGAGGTGCATGACCGCCTTGCCGTCCGGCCCGACCATATTGGTGTCGAACTGCTGGTTGGCGTTGGCCACGCCGGTGTTCAACACGCCTTCAAGTTGCGTGCCGGTGTACCAGGCGCCTGCTGTCGCCAGTGCACCGATTACCACGACTACGCCCGCTACAATGCTTACTGCTTTTTTCATGAGTCGACTCGACGAGTTCCGTTCGATTGGGGAGTTTTTGTGGGGTGGGAGGGTAGCACAGCCGCAAAGCCTGCCACGAGTCGCGGGGGGTGGTGGACCTAGCAGATCTGCCAGCTACGCCGCTAAGCGAGGCTGCGCCACGCTAGTCGACATTTTCGAGGACTCCCCCATGACTGGACATCAACAAGCCGCACACACGACTGCCTTGCTGTGCACCGATGCGCAACGTTCAGTTGCCAGAGTGACCACTGAGACAGCTTGGCGTAACTATTTTCCTTTCGGTCACCACGCCAATGACCCATCGACCTCAAGTGGTTTCAATGGCGAACATATCGATCCGCTGACAGGCCACTACTGGCTGGGTAATGGTTACAGAGTATTCAATACAGCAATCGCTCGATTTCAGAGTCCTGATTCGCTGAGCCCTTTCGGAGAAGGAGGGCTGAACAGCTATGTGTATTGTGCTGCAGACCCTGTAAATAAAGCCGATCCCACCGGACATCGTCCAGTCAATCTGCTCAAGACTCCAAAGCGCTTCATGGCTAAATCAATACCGCGAAGCCCTCGCTAAGATACTCCGCTAAATAATCTATCGGCTCGCCTAAAGCTCAATCAGGCCACCTACGCAACAGCAGTCTAGGAACTGCAACCTGAGATCAACTCCCCCGATAAGTCGAATAACTGTACGGCGACACCAACAACGGCACATGGTAATGATCCTGTGCTTCATCGATCCCGAAGCGCAGCACTACCACATCGAGAAATGCCGGATCAGCGAGCACCGTGCCCCGCGCCCGGTAGTAATCCCCTACCGCAAACTGCAACTGATACACACCGCTGCGGTACGCCTCACCCTGCAACACCGGCTGATCACAGCGGCCATCGCTGTTGGTCACGACGCTGTTGAGCAGGATCAACGCCTGGCCCTCGACTCGATACAACTCGACGGCGATCTGACTGCCGGGGCAGCCGTGGGCGGCGTCCAGCACGTGGGTGGTGATCTTGCCCATGGAGGGTGTCCTTTTTCGGTAGCCGAAAGGCCGAAGGGGTGGTGTAGCCTGAAAACGTCAGGCCTGAGGAATTTGCGACACTCAGGTTACAAAATCAATCCTTAGTTGTATACAATCTAAAAATCGCGGCCTGATCGAAGCCGCCTCTCGCACTTGATAAAAGGATGCCTCCTGTGAGCAGCGCCGACTACCCCCGCGACCTTATTGGCTATGGCAACACGCCCCCGCATCCACAGTGGCCCGGCAACGCGCGCATCGCCCTGTCGTTCGTGCTCAATTACGAAGAAGGTGGCGAGCGCAATATCCTCCATGGCGACAAGGAATCCGAAGCCTTTCTGTCCGAGATGGTCGCTGCCCAGCCGCTGCAGGGCGTGCGCAACCTGAGCATGGAGTCGTTGTACGAGTACGGCAGCCGGGCCGGCGTGTGGCGCATCCTCAAGTTGTTCAAGCAGTTCGATATCCCGCTGACCATCTTCGCCGTAGCCATGGCCGCCCAGCGCCACCCGGACGTGATCCGCGCCATGGTTGCCGATGGCCACGAGATCTGCAGCCATGGCCTGCGCTGGATCGACTATCAGTATCTGGACGAGGCCACCGAGCGTGCGCACATGGCCGAGGCCATTCGGATCCTCACCGAGATCAGCGGTGAGCGGCCGCAGGGCTGGTACACCGGCCGTACCGGCCCGAACACGCGCCGGCTGGTGATGGAAGAAGGTGGCTTTCTGTACGACAGCGACACCTACGACGATGACCTGCCCTACTGGGAGCCGCACACCCCCACCGGCAAGGCGCACCTGGTGATCCCCTACACCCTGGACACCAACGACATGCGCTTTACCCAGGTACAGGGTTTCAACAATGGCGAGCAGTTCTTCCAGTACCTCAAGGACGCCTTCGACGTGCTCTATGCAGAAGGCGCCGAAGCACCGAAGATGCTCTCCATCGGCCTGCACTGTCGGTTGATCGGGCGGCCGGCGCGGTTGGCGGCGCTCAAGCGCTTCATCGAGTACGTCAAAGGCCACGAGCAGGTGTGGTTCACGCGCCGCGTCGACATCGCGCGCCACTGGCACGCCACTCACCCGTTCGAGGCCGCGCAATGACCGCTTTCAAAACGCTGCGGCCATCGACCCTGAGCCGCGAGCAGTTCATCGCCACCTTCGGTGATATCTACGAGCACTCCCCCTGGGTCGCCGAGCAGGCCTTCGATAAGGCACCGTTGACGGACGATATCGAACCCCTGCACGAGCGCATGAGCGCTGTGCTGCTGCACGCTGACCACGCCGCACAACTGGCGCTGATCAACGCGCACCCGGACTTGGCCGGCAAGGCCGCCATTCAGGGCGAGCTGACCGCCGCCAGCACCAACGAGCAAGCGGGCGCCGGTATCCACCTGTGCACGCCGGCCGAATTCACGCGCTTTACCGAACTCAACGTGGCCTACAAGGCACGTTTCCGGTTCCCGTTCATCATGGCGGTCAAGGGCAGCGACCGGCATCAGATCCTGGCCGCCTTCGAGCAGCGCATCCACCATTCGGCCGAAGTCGAGTTCGCCTGCGCCCTGGCCGAGATCAACAAAATCGCATTGTTCCGTCTGCAAGCTCTTTGACTCTCTAATTCGAGGCCACGTCCAATGAAAACCTACGCCGCACCCTTCGAAAAATACGTCAACCTGGCCGACGCGCGCCTGGGCACCCGGGCGCTGTCGGTCACCGACGACTGGTTCGCCGACGTCAACCGCCTGTTCCAGCCCACGCCTGCGGTATGGAAAGAGGGCGTGTTCGACGACAACGGCAAGTGGATGGACGGCTGGGAATCGCGCCGCAAGCGTTTCGAAGGCTACGACAGCGCAGTGATTCGCCTCGGCGTGGCCGGTTCGATCAAAGGCGTCGACATCGATACCTCGTTCTTCACCGGCAACTTCCCGCCGTCGGCGTCGCTCGAAGCCTGCTTCGTCGCCGAGGGCGACCCGACCGAGAGCACCCAGTGGGTGGAAATCCTTCCGGCGGTGGAGCTGCAAGGCAACAGCCATCACTACCACGCCATCAGCGACGCCCAGGCGTACAGCCACCTGCGCTTCAATATCTACCCGGATGGCGGCATTGCGCGTTTGCGCGTGTACGGCGTGCCGCACCGCGATTGGTCTGCAGTCGATGCCAGCGAACAGCTCGACCTGGTGTCGTCGCTGAACGGCGGCCGCGCACTGGCCTGTTCCGACGAGCATTACGGCAGCATGGGCAACCTGCTCAACCCCGGCCGCGGGGTGAACATGGGCGACGGCTGGGAAACCGCCCGGCGTCGCACCCCCGGCAACGACTGGGTGATCATCGCCCTGGGCCATGCCGGCGTGGTCGAACAAGTGATAGTCGACACCCTGCACTTCAAGGGCAACTACCCGGACAGCTGCTCGATCCAGGGCGCTTTCGTCAAAGGCGGCACCGACAGCCAGATCGAAACCCAAAGCCTGTTCTGGCGCGAATTGCTGCCCAGCCAGAAACTGCAGATGCACCAGGAGCACAGCTTTGCGGAGCAGATCAAGGACCTCGGGGCGATCACGCATATCCGCCTGAACGTATTCCCCGATGGCGGTGTGAGCCGGCTGCGGGTGTTAGGCAAGGTGGCGCGGTAAACGCCGAGGACGCCTTCGCCGCCGATCGCGCGAGCCTGCTCCCACAGTGTGGGAGCAAAGCTTGCTCGCGAATAGGCCAGCCCCGACTGCACAAGATATTCCCGCAGATGCCGGTGCAAAAGTTGCATCTACACTCCCACCACTGCCCCAAGAGCACCCAGCAATGCGTACCCTCATCATCGAACCCCTCAGCAAAGCCGCCTTCGCGCCCTTCGGTGATGTCATCGAAACCACCGGCAGCGATCACTTCCTGATCAACAACGGCTCGACCCAACGTTTTCATCGCCTGGCCGATGTGCACACCGCCACCCCGGACGACAAAGCCATCATCAGCATCTTCCGCGCTCAGGCGCTGGCGATGCCCTTGACCGTACGCATGCTCGAACGCCATCCCTTGGGTAGCCAGGCGTTCATGCCGCTGCGGGGCAAGCCGTTCTTGATAGTGGTCGCGCCGCTGGGCGACGAACCGCAGTCGAGCGAGGTACGGGCCTTCGTCAGCGATGGTCAGCAAGGCGTCAATTACCATCGCGGCGTGTGGCATCACCCAATCCTGACCATCGAACAGGAAGATGATTTTCTGGTGGTCGATCGCAGTGGCGAGGGCAATAACTGCGATGAGTTTTTCTTTGCCGAAGAGGATCTGCTGGTGTTGCCGATCCATGGCTGATTTGCGCTGATCTCACCAGGCTCTGCGCCGCCGAACCCGCACCCTTGCTCCCACAGGTGAAAGGCGATAGATCTGCTTGTGGGAACAAGGGTGCGCGTTCGGCGGCTCAGAGGCCGTCCCTGCTGTATAGCATCTGAAACAATCCCCCGCCCGTTGGCCCTCCAAAAAACCTGTCCGAACGCCCCACTTTCGGGAGCCCTGCGCCGTAACGGAGCATCCCTGCCTCCAGCAAACTTTTCTGACCAGTTGATCAACTTAAAGACATTGCCGTGCAACTCGCCGCAGCGCCTTTAAATCAGACCATCTGGACAAAATATCCTCGTAAAACCGCATTCCTGCAACAATTTGTGACTTGTGGCCCGCCTCTTGCTATCAGAACTGCGCAACGACAAATCTGACCGAGCGGACGACTTTAAAATTTGCCGTATAAGGCGCCAACACAGAGCGCCACCCTTAATAAACCGAACTCATTTCACCCGGGAGCAATTGAATGAAGCGCACTCTTTCGAGCCTGATGTTGGCGGGCACGTTGGCATTGGCGGGGGGCCAGGCGATGGCGGGCGACTGGCTGCAATGGCAGAGCAACAGCCTGACTTACCTATGGGGCAAGAACTTCAAGGTTGACCCCGAGATGCAACAGACGTTTACCTTCGAACATGCCGACAGCTGGAAGTACGGCGATAACTTCCTGTTCGTCGACAGCATCACCTATCCAGGCAAGACCACCAGCAACAACGGCCACCACACCCTTTACGGCGAGTTCAGCCCGCGCCTGTCGGCTGGCAAGATCCTCGGTCAGAAGATCGCCTTCGGCCCCGTTACCGACGTGCTGCTGGCGGCCACTTACGAGTTTGGCGAGGGCGACAACGAGTCCTTCCTGATCGGCCCTGGTTTCGACCTGGCGATCCCGGGCTTCGACTACTTCCAGCTGAACTTCTATAACCGCACCAGCCGCGGCCCGCGTCCGGGCGACCATGTCTGGCAGATCACCCCGGTATGGTCCTACACCATCCCGATGGGACGTTCCGACGTGCTGATCGACGGTTATATGGACTGGGTGGTCGATAACGACAAGAACAGCCGTGGCGAATACCACGCCAACTTGCACTTCAACCCGCAGGTTAAATATGACCTGGGCAAAGCCATGGGCTTTACCCCGCAAAAGTTGTATGTGGGCTTCGAGTATGACTACTGGAAGAACAAGTATGGTATCGACAGCACTTCGGGCTTCGAGACCAACCAGAATACGGCGAGTGCGTTGGTTAAAGTGTTCTACTAAATACTATCGCTTCAACGCGACCGACGCCTTCGCGGGCAAGCCTTGCTCCCACAGAGTTGACCGATCTGGCATCGTGCACCTGTGCGAGCAAGGCTTGTCCGCGAAAGCGATGTTGCTCGCAACCTTTAGCTAAAACGCTCGCCGCAACCGCTGCAATCCCTCCTCGATCGCCTCTACCCCCGGTGCCGCAAAAGATAGCCGAATGCTGCTCGGATCCGGCGCGTGCGCATAAAACGCACTGCCCGGCACGAACAGCACGTTCTCCTTGATTGCCCGCTGCAACACCGCCTGCGCGTCGACCCCGTCGCGACAGCGTCCCCACACGAACATCCCGCCCGCCGGTGGCGCCACCTCGAGATACTCCGTCATCGTCTGCAAGCCGGCGAGCATGGTCCGGCACTTGGCGCGATACCCCGCCACCAGCGCTGGCAACGCCCGATCCAGCGCGCCGCTGGCCAGATAGTTGGCCGCAATGCGCTGCGTCCAGGGCGAGGTGCACAGATCGCTGGTCTGCTTGGCGATCAGGCAGCGCTGGCGTACCGCAGGCGGCGCGATCATCCAGCCTACCCGCAGCCCGGGCGCGAGGATCTTCGACAGACTCGACAGATGTATCACCCGCCCCGCCGCACCCGGCACTTGCAACGATAATTGCAGCAACGACGCCACCGCCTCGCCCTCGAAACGCAGCGCGCCGTAAGGGTCATCCTCGACCAGCAGAAAATCATGCTGCGCCGCCAGTTCCAGCAGCTTCAGGCGGCGCGCCAAGGGCAGGCAGGCACCGGTGGGGTTGGCGAAGGTCGGCACGCAGTAGAGCAAACGAATGGCCCCGCGCGGCTGGTCTGCCAACTGTGCGGCCAGCGCCTCGGTGTCCAGCCCCTCAGCGTCGGTAGCGGCGCTGAGCATCTGCATCCCGGCAAGGCGCAGCGCCTGGACGGCGGCGGGATAGGTCGGGCGCTCCACCAGCACGCTGTCACCGGGATTGAGCAGCACCTTGATCAGCAGATCGAAGCCTTGCTGGGAGCCTGTGGTCACCACCAGGTCGTGCGCAGTGGTGCTCACACCCCTGCTGGCCATCAGCGCCGCCAATTGCTCGCGCAAGTCCGGCAGCCCCTCCGTCGCGCCGTATTGCAGGCAATCCAGCGGCGTGTCGCGCAGTGCCTGTTCACTGGCCTGGCGCAGCGCCGTCCGATCGAAAAACTCCGCCGCCGGGTAGCCGCCGGCGAAGGAGATCATGCCCGGTTGCGACAGGTATTTGAACAACTCGCGGATGGCCGAACCGCTGGGGTTGGCAAAGGCGGGGGTGAAGCGGTAGTCAGGCGCCTGGTCGCTCATGTCGGTCTCGATCGGGGCAAAGATCCGAGTATCGACAGCAGGCGGGGGCAGGACAAGCGAGGAAATGGCAGGATGTCATGCGGTGGGGGCATGAAGTGGTTGCGCGTGCCCAAAACGATAGGGGGGGTTCACAACCGAACCACCTGACACCCACTTCCACAATTCATCCAACACATCGATTATCATCACTGATGCGCCCCACCTATCAATCTGGCACCCCTCCCCCATGGCAATCAACTTCGACCTCAACGACCTGCAGGCCTTCCGTGCCGTGGTCGATCATGGCAGTTTCCGCAAGGCCGCCGACGCCATCCTCATTTCCCAACCGGCCCTGAGCCGCCGCATCGAGAAGCTCGAAGCGGCGCTGGGCGTGCGGTTATTCGAGCGCACCACGCGGCGGGTCAGCCTGACGCAGGTTGGCCGTGCTTTCGCGCCCAAGGCCGAGCGCCTGCTGGACGATCTGGACGATGCCTTGATGGGCATCAGCGATGTCGCGTCGACGCGCATGGGCCAGGTGTCGGTGGCGTGCGTGCCGTCGACGGCGTACTTTTTCATGCCGCGGGTGGTCAAGGCCTATCACCAGCTGTACCCCAAGATCCGCCTGCGCATCATCGATTCCAGCGCCCACGATGTGCAGGGTGCGGTCGCCACCGGCGCAGCGGACATCGGCCTGACGTTCATGGGCAATCTGAACAGGGAGGTGGCTTTCGAGCCGCTGGTGGAGGAGCACTATGTAGTGGCGTGCCGTCACGATCACCCGTTGGCGGGGCGCGCGAGCGTGACGTGGGAGGAGTACTGGACCCACGACTACATCACGGTGGACCGCACCTCCGGCAATCGCCTTTTACTGGATCAGGCGCTGGCACATCTGACGCCTCACCGCCCGAGCATCTGCGAGACGCGCCATGTGGTGACCATGGTCGGGTTGGTGGAGGCTGGGCTAGGCATCGCGGCGGTGCCGGCCATGGCCTTGCCGATGGGTGAGCATGCGACCTTGACCAAGGTGCCGCTGATCGAACCGCAGGTGCTGCGCAGCGTTGGTTTGATCAAGCGCCATGGCCGAGCACTGAGCCCGGCCGCGCTGGAACTGGAGCGGTTGATTCTGGAGATGAAAGCGCCATTGGATTGAGGCTCACTGGCCGCGAAAATGTCGCCAGTCATGCTCGCGAAGAGGCCAGCCCGCTCACCCCGTCAACTCAGCGGCTGACCGAATCCAACCCGGTATCGCGCACCTGCGCCTGCACTTGCGGCGACGACAGGTAATCAAGCAGCGCCTTGGCTTCCTTCGGGTGCGGAGCGTTGGCTGGAATGGCGGCGGCAAAACGCGTTACCGATTGCAGCGATTCGGGGATCTTGTCGACGAAGGTCGCGCCCTTGACCGGCAGCAACTCACTGACCTGCTGCAAACCCAGTTCATACTCCCCCGCCGCGACCTTCTCGGCCACCGGGGTGCGCTGAACCATGTGCTGCTTGTCCTTCATCTGCGCTTCGATGCCCATGTTCGCGAACATCTCCTTTTCCACGTAGACGCCGCTGGCACTATCGGAATAGGCCACCGACCGCGCTTTCAACAACGCCGCCTTGAAAGCCGCCGGCGTGTGGATATCCGGTTTGGGCGCGCCGTCCTTGACCACCATGCCGATCCGCGAATCCGCCAATTCGACTCGCGAGCCAGGGAGAATCTTGCCTTGCTTGATCAGGTCGTCGAGGGCGTAGCCGACCATGATCACCACGTCGGCCTGCTCGCCACGCGCCAGGCGATTGGGGATGGCTTCCGGGGCCTTGCCCATGGACGGACCGAGGATGGTGTCGAGAGTGTCGCCGCTCGTTTGCGCGTACCCGGGAGCGAGGAGCTTGTAGGCGGCGGTGAAGCCTCCCGAGGTCATGACCTTGAGGTCGGCGGCCTGCGCGGCCACGCAGAGGCTGGCCGCCAAGGCGCCGGCGGCGAATTTGAGCAACAATTTGTTCATAACGGGATTCTCTTTTTTATTGTAAGAGCGATGTAGCGAGGGGGGCTTGCCGCCGAAATAGAGTTCAGACACACCGGCATGTCGGATGTATCGAATCGGGAGCAAGCTCCCTTGCTATGGGATTCAGCATGGCCGCGAGCGCGGCCATGCCAGCAACATCAGACCGCAGCGCTGAGCTGAGCGCCTTTGGCGCGGCGGTAGATGTACAAAGTCGCGACCAGGGCGCAGGCGGCGGCGAAGCTCATCCAATAGCCCGGGGCAGCCTTGTCGCCAGTCTCGTGGATCAACCAGGTCGACATCGCCGGGGTGAACCCGCCGAACACCGCGGTGGCCAGGCTGTAAGCCAGAGAGAAACCGGCTACACGCACTTCCACCGGCATGATTTCAGTCAGGGCCACGACCATGGCGCCGTTGTACATGCCATACAGGAACGACAGCCACAGCAGCACCACCAGCATGCGCGAGAAGCTCGGGGCGGCGGCCAGGTACGACAGCGCCGGGTAGGCGGTAGCGATGGCCAGCACCGTCATGCCCACCAGCAGCGGCTTGCGGCCGATACGGTCGGACAACGCGCCGCCGATCGGCAGCCAGATGAAGTTGGAGACGGCCACCAGCAGGGTCACCAGCAAGGCGTCCGAGGTGCTCAGGTTGAGTACGGTCTTGCCGAAGGTCGGTGCATACACGGTGATCAGATAGAACGCGGTGGTGGTCATGGCCACCATCAGCATCCCGGAAATCACCAGGCGCCAGTTGGTCAGCAAGGTCGCGAACACCTGCTTCATGGTCGGGCGCACGGTGCGGTTCTTGAAGTCTTCGGTTTCGGCCAGATTGCGACGCAGGACGAAGATGAACGGCACGATGATGCAACCGACCGCGAACGGAATGCGCCAGCCCCAATCGGCGACCACGCTGGCCCCCATCCACTGGTTGATGCCATAGCCCAGCGCGGCCGCGACCACGATGGAGATCTGCTGACTAGCCGACTGCCAGCTCACATAGAAACCCTTCTTGCCCGGCGTGGCCATTTCAGCCAGGTACACCGACACCCCACCCAGCTCCGCGCCGGCCGAAAAGCCTTGCAGCAAACGGCCCAGCAGCACCAGCAGCGGCGCTGCCAGACCAATGGTGGCGTAGCCTGGCACCAACACGATCAGCAGCGTACCGCTGGCCATGATGCTCAAGGTCACGATCAGGCCTTTACGACGACCGACGTCATCGATATAGGCGCCGAGGATGATCGCGCCCAACGGACGCATCAGGAACCCGGCACCGAACACGGCGAAGGTCATCATCAAGGACGCGAATTCGTCGCCCGACGGGAAGAACGCGGCGGCGATGTAGGTGGCGTAGAAGCCGAACAGGAAAAAATCGAACTGTTCCAGAAAGTTACCCGAGGTCACACGGATAACGGCACCGACTTTCGACGGGCTCTGGGTGGATGGGCTGGTGCTCATCAGGGGGTCTCCAACGCTGTTGTCTCGCACGCGGTCACGGGCGGGTTTTTATTGGGGTCGGATACTGGCGCAGTGCCTCAAAAATGATAAGTGCATTTTTATTATAGATTGATGTTAAAAAACTATTAATAAATGTTTCAAGCTTCGCCTATGGCAGTTGCGCAAGGGCCAAAACGCCGCACAGGCTGGCGCCTGCAGCGAGAGCGCTGGTTCCCGAACACGCATTCCAGAGCGGCTGCGGCAGCACTGGAAAGTTTTTCGGGAGCGAGCCCGCTCGCTAGTTTTTTACCGACGAACGGTCTTTATCAGTTTGCTGAACAGGGTAACGGCAGCCAACACCACGGCGCCGGCAACGATTCCGAACAGCGCATTGACCAACGGCGCGGCCACGCTGGCCCCTAACCCGCCCAGACCACTGGAAAAGGCTTCGACTGCGTGGTGCAACGGGGGGATGCCATGGACCAGAATCCCGCCGCCCACCAGAAACATCGCTGCCGTGCCCACCACCGAGAGGGTCTTCATCATATAGGGGGCGGCGCTGAGAATGGCCCGGCCGATGCCCTGGGTCGCGGCGCCGGATTTCTTGCTCATCCACAGACCCAGGTCGTCGAGTTTGACGATGCCAGCCACCAGGCCGTAGACGCCGACGGTCATGACGATGGCGATGCCCGCGACGACGATGATCTGCTGGGTCAACGGCGCGTCGGCGACGGTGCCAAGGGTAATGGCGATGATTTCTGCCGAGAGGATAAAATCGGTGCGTACCGCGCCCTGAATCTTGTCCTTTTCAAACGCCACCAGATCGACCTGCGGGTCGGCGGCGGCCTGGGACAGATCCTTCTGCGCGACTTGGTCTTCTTCCGGGGTGTGCAGGAACTTGTGCGCCAGCTTCTCGAAGCCTTCGAAACACAGGAAGGCGCCGCCGACCATCAGCAGCGGCGTCACCGCCCAAGGGATGAAGGCGCTGATGGCCAGGGCGGCCGGCACGAGGATCGCCTTGTTGCGAAACGAGCCCTTGGCCACCGCCCAGACCACCGGGATTTCCCGCTCCGCACGAACGCCGGTGACCTGCTGGGCGTTAAGCGCCAGGTCATCGCCAAGCACGCCTGCGGTTTTCTTGGCGGCCAATTTGGTCATCAGGGCCACGTCGTCGAGAACGGCGGCGATGTCGTCGATTAATACCAGCAGGCTGCTTGCGGCCATGGCGGTGAGATCCTTTCAAGAGAATGTCAGTGAAGCCGGCAAGCATACCGTGCCTGTGGATAAATCGCTGCCTTGAGCGCTGCGCGAGGCCGGTGCTACCATGCCGCTCCGTTCGCCAAGCCCCACCATTGCCGGGGCCGAGGCCACCGCCACAGGAATGCCGGGCCACATGAGCAGTATTCGCGAGCGCAATAAAGAGCTGATCCTGCGGGCGGCCAGCGAAGAGTTCGCCGACAAGGGCTTCGCCGCCACCAAGACCAGCGACATCGCCGCCAAGGCCGGGGTGCCCAAGCCCAACGTCTACTACTATTTCAAGTCCAAGGAAAACCTCTACCGCGAGGTGCTCGAAAGCATCATCGAGCCGATCCTCGCCGCCTCGACGCCGTTCAACGTCGACGGCGACCCGCAGGCGGTGCTCAGTGCCTATATCCGCGCAAAAATCCGCATCTCCCGCGACCTGCCCTTCGCCTCCAAGGTGTTCGCCAGCGAAATCATGCACGGCGCGCCGCATCTGGGCGCCAGTCAGGTCGAGCAACTCAATGCCCAGGCCCACCACAATATCCAGTGCATCGAGCGCTGGATCGAACGCGGCGCCATCGCCACCATCAACGCCCAGCACCTGATGTTCAGTATCTGGGCGGCGACCCAAACGTACGCTGACTTCGATTGGCAGATCGCCGTGGTCACGGGCAAGGCACGCCTGGACGACAGCGATTACGAGGCGGCGGCGCAGACCATCATCCGCATGGTGCTCAAAGGCTGCGAGCCTGATCGCTGAAGCAACGCGTGCCCTTGTGGAAGCGGGCTGCGCGTCCGGCGGCGCAAGCGCAGGATGATTCACCGCTCGATCAATGCACTTCGGCACGGCTGGTGACGCCTTCGCCGCCGGACGCGCAAGCCCGCTCCCAGAGGATCCGTGGTTGCCCGTAAAAGGCGCTATAAGCACAGACGCTTTGGTTCTTTCAGACGCCCATTCGCGGCAGCTATAGTCGCGGGCATAATGCTGCCATTTAACACCCACAAGGACGCCCCACCAGTGAACAAATTGTTAACTGCCACCCTGCTGGCCGCCGGACTCACGCTTGCGGGCATCGTTCAGGCGGCGCAACCACCGCTGCTGAACGTTTCCTACGACGTAATGCGCGATTTCTACAAAGACTACAACGCCGCTTTCAGCAAGCACTGGGAGGCCGAGCATAAAGAGCCGGTCACCGTACAGATGTCGTTCGGCGGCTCCAGCAAGCAGGCGCGCTCGGTGATCGATGGCCTGCAGGCCGATGTCATTACCATGAACATGGCCACCGATATCAACGCCCTCGCCGACAATGGCGCCCTGGTGCCCAAGGACTGGATCACCCGTCTGCCGAACCACAGCGCGCCGTTTACCTCGGCGACCGTGTTTATCGTGCGCAAGGGCAACCCCAAAGGCCTGAAAGACTGGAATGACCTGGTCAAGGACGGTGTGCAGGTGATCGTGCCCAACCCGAAAACTTCGGGTAATGGCCGCTATACCTATCTGTCGGCGTGGGGTTACACGCTCAAGAACGGCGGTAACGAAGCCCAGGCCAAGGAATTCGTCGCCAAGCTGTTCAAGAACGTTCCCGTGCTCGACACCGGCGGCCGGGGTGCTACCACGACCTTCATGACCAACCAGATCGGCGACGTGCTGGTGACCTTCGAAAACGAAGCCGAGATGATCGCTCGCGAGTTCGGCCGCGATCAGTTCGAGGTGGTCTACCCGAGCGTCTCCGCCGAGGCCGAGCCGCCGGTGACCGTGGTCGACAAGGTGGTCGACAAGAAAGGCACCCGCGCCCTGGCCGAGGACTATCTGAAGTATCTGTGGTCGCCTGAAGGTCAGGAGATTGCCGCCGCCAACTACCTGCGCCCACGGGACCCGACGGTACTGGCCAAGTACACCGATCGCTTCCCGAAAGTCGACTTCCTGTCGGTGGAGAAGACCTTTGGCGACTGGCCTACCGTGCAGAAGACCCACTTCGCCGATGGTGGGGTGTTTGATCAGATCTACAAGCAGTAAGCGCTGAGTCAGGCTTGTTGGCGGTGGCGGCCTTGATAGGCTTTTCGCCGCCGAACGCGCAACCTTGCTTCCACAGTGCACGCTGTTCCTGAACCGTGCACCCGTGGGAGCCAAGCTTGCTCGCGAAGAGGCCAGACCGGCCACCACATCAACCCCGATACAAACACGCTACATATGGACAACATCCCTCGCTTGGGGTAAAAATCCGCCTATAACGCTCCACCCTTCTCGCTTCACCCACCTTCTTTACTACGAATCTCGTCAGGCGGTAGCCTGCCCGCGTGCCAGCCCCCGTGCCTGCGCGCTCGACGCTTGCCATTCCAGTTCACCACCCACGGGGCCGTCGCACATGAGCGCACGTCATCACCCTGCTCTGCCCTATCGTCCGGAAATCGACGGCCTACGCGCCTTGGCGGTCCTGCCGGTCATGCTGTTCCACGCAGGCTTCGGGCTGTTCGGTGGCGGCTTTATCGGAGTGGATATCTTTTTTGTGATCTCCGGCTACCTGATCACCGCGATCATCCTCGCCGAGCTGCAAGCTGGCAGTTTCTCGCTACTGACCTTCTACGAGCGCCGTGCGCGGCGGATTCTGCCGGCGCTGTGCGTAATGATGCTGGTGTGCGTGCCGCTGGCCTGGCACTGGCTCGATCCCCAGGATTTGAAGTCGTTCGCCAAAAGCCTGATTGCCGTGCCGCTGTTCTCGTCCAACGTGCTGTTCTGGCGCGAGACCGGCTACTTCGACACCGGCGTCGAGCTCAAGCCGTTGTTGCACACCTGGACCCTGGCGGTGGAAGAGCAGTACTACGTGCTGTTCCCTTTGCTGCTGATGGCCGGCTTCAAACTGGGCAGGCGCTGGATCGTGCCGCTGCTGATAGTGCTGGCTCTGATCAGCCTGGCGCTCGCACAGCGGGGTGCGGCGGCGGACTCTTCGGCAGCCTTCTACCTGCTGCATGCTCGCGCCTGGGAGTTGCTGGTGGGCTCGTTCATCGCTTTCCATTACGTGCGCAAGCCCTTCGCTGAAAGCGCGCCTGTCACGGCATGGCAGCAGCTGGGTGGGCCAGCGGGCCTCGGGCTGATTGCCTATGGTGTGTTCGGCTTCGATCACAGCACGGTGTTTCCAGGGCTCAACGCGCTGGTGCCGACCTTGGGCGCGGCGCTGATCATTCTCTGCGCTCGGCGCGGGACCTGGGTCGGGGCGCTGCTGGCCAGCCGACCGCTGGTGGCCGTCGGGCTGATCAGTTACAGCGCCTATCTGTGGCATCAACCGGTGTTCGCCTTCGCCCGCAACAGCAGCCTGGTCGCCCCCGCGCCACTGACCATGCTGGCGCTGACCGGGTTGTCGCTGGGGTTGGCGTGGCTGAGCTGGCGTTTTGTCGAGCGCGCCTTTCGCGATCGCCAACGGGTCAGCCGCGGGCAGATCTGGCGCTACGGCGCCCTGGCCTCGGTGATGTTCATCGGCTTTGGGGTGAGCGGTTTTCTCGGCAACGGTTTTGCCAACCGCTTCAACGTCGACCCGGCACTGATGAGCGCCTTCGAAGACCCGGACATCCGCAGCGCCTGCGACGTCAATTACGACGGTCAGGGCTGGGGCATAGACTTTTGCTTCTTCGGTGCGCCCAAGGCCCAGGCCAGCAGCCAGGTCGCGGTGTTCGGTGACAGCCACTCAGAGGCCCTGCTGCCGGCATTCGACAGCGCCGGCAAGCGCCTGGGCGTCACTATCGCCCACTTGGGCGTCGGCGGCTGCCCGCCGTTGCTAGGGGTGGACGTGGTGGTCGGCAACTACAGCCCCGGCGCCTGTGCGAATCTGGCGCAGCGCCAATACGACTACGTGAAGCGCAACGGCATCAAGAAGGTGATCCTGGTCTCGCGCTGGACGCTGTACACCGATGGCGATTACGACCACGAGCGCATGACCGGCTACTTTCTGGTCAACGGCGACAGCCAGGTGCGCAGCAAGGAGGCTTCGCGGGCGGTGTTCGCCAAGGCGCTGGAAACCACCATCGATGCCTATCGGGCGCTAGGGGTGCAAGTGCTGGTGGTGGCGCAGGTGCCGCAGCAATTGGCCAACCCCAAGAATCTGTATTACCGACTGGCGCGGGAGACCGCCGAGAGTCAGGCCCAAAAGCAGGCCACGGTGGATGCGCTCTCGGTGTCGCTGGGCAAGCATCAGCAACTGCAGGAATTCACGCGTCATTTGTTCGCCATGGATGACCAGCAGCAGCGCATTCGCCTGGTGAGCCTGGACGACGCGCTGTGCCAGGGGCAGAGCTGCCTGATCGGCGATCAGGATTCGTACTACAAGGACTACAACCATCTGAGCGCCAAGGGAGTGACGCGGGTGAGCGGGGATGTGGCGCAGATGTTGATGCAGTAACGCCTAGCGCATCCACTTGTAGCCAGGGCTTGCCCCGATAGCACTCGTACCGCCGACATTGCGGTGGCTGTCAGTCCGTCATCGGGGCTACGCCCTCTCGCTACAGGTGTGCCGGGCTCCTGAAGATCCAGGGTTGCAAGGCTTACATCGGAGGCTTGACCCCATCCTTGCCGGCCGAGACGAACTTGGCGCTCAGGCTGCCGTCGGCGGCTTTCTGGGCGAACAGGACGATCTTCACGCCCGGCTGGAGCAGGCTGCGATCACCCGGCACCAGATTGACGATTGGCACGTCTTCGGGCACGAACACTTTTTTCTCGCCGCCCTTGTAGGTCAGCGTCAGAGTCCGGCCATTGGCGACCTTGAGGTCCCCCACGCTGCCGTTGGTCATGGTGCTGTCCTTGGTCAGATCGAAGGCGCGGTGGCCGTCACCGGTGCCTGCCATCGCGGGCGGGAACACGTGAACTTCAAGCGCCTTGAGGGTGCCATCAGGCTGCGGGATGGCGGCGGTACCGATGTAGCTGCCTTGCTTGATCTCGTCGATGCTGCCCAGGGTCACGGCGCGCACTTGCACGTCGTCACTGAGGTGCACGGTGAGGTCTTCGCCGCGGGTGGTGTGCACTTTGAGGTCGTTGCCATCCAGCGCGGTGATCGCACCGCGCACGCCCTGCGGTGCAGGTGCATCCGCAGCGCTGGCGAAGCTGCTGCCAAGCAAGGCCGCGGCGGTGAAGGCGCACGTCAGGGCAGTTTTGTGGAACAGGCTGGAAAACTTGGTTTGCATGAGGTCTGGACCTTCTTGGTTGAATTAAAGACTTCAGCGCCTAGCGCGAGGACGCTCGCGCAGGCACGACCCGCGCTCAGGCAGCGCTTCCTTGGTCACCGATGCAGTGTGGCCTGAAGCAATGGACAACTGAATACGCAACGCGTCCCCACAGCGCAATCTTCATGTTCGCCGTTCAACTTGATCTGCCCCCTCATGCACTGGCTGAGCCGAAATGTGCGCCTCTCTCACTCTTATTCAAAGAGCAGACCACTCACATGAGCGCCCCCCAGCACAACACCCTGGCCTACCGCCCGGAAATCGACGGCCTGCGCACCCTTGCGGTCATGCCGGTGATCCTGTTCCACGCCGGCATCGAGCTCTTTTCGGGCGGATTCGTGGGTGTGGATATCTTTTTCGTGATCTCCGGTTACCTGATTACCTCGATCATTCTCGGCGAGTTGATGGCCGGCACATTCTCGCTGCTGCGCTTTTACGAGCGGCGTGCACGCAGGATTCTGCCGCCGCTGTTTGTGGTCCTGACGGCCACCCTGCCCTTCGCCTGGTGGTGGCTGGAGCCCGAGGCCTTGCAAGCGTTCGCCAAGAGCCTGATGGCGGTACCGCTGTTTTCGTCCAACTTTGTGTTCTGGCGCGAAAGCGGCTACTTCGACACCGCCGCCGAGCTCAAGCCGCTGCTGCACACCTGGACCCTGGCCGTGGAAGAACAGTACTACCTGTTCTTCCCGGTGTTTTTGCTGCTCGCCTGGAAGCTGTTCGCACGCCGCTGGATCTTCGCCATGCTGCTGGCGGCCACGCTGGTCAGCCTGGTGGTCGCCGAACGCGGCGTGCTGCGTGAATCGCCAGCGTCGTTCTATTTACTGCATTCGCGCGCCTGGGAGCTGTTGGTCGGCTCGCTGATCGCCTTCTATTTTTCCTGGCGTCCGCGCACCCACCAGCGCGCCGGGATGCTGGGGGAGCTCGGCGCACTGCTCGGCCTCGGGCTGATCGTCTATGCCATCTGTGCGTTCAGCCAGGCCACGCCGTTCCCAGGCCTCAATGCCCTGCTGCCGACCCTGGGCGCGGCGCTGATCATCGTTTTCGCCAGCCCGCAGACCTGGGTCGGCAAGCTGCTGTGCCTGCGGCCCATGGTCGGCATCGGCCTGATCAGCTACAGCGCCTACCTGTGGCACCAACCGGTGTTCGCCTTTGCTCGGCACATCAGCCTGCTACCGCCCAGCCTGATGACCATGCTGGGCATGACGGTGCTGTCTCTGGTGCTGGCGTGGTTGAGCTGGCGCTTTGTAGAGCGGCGGTTTCGCGACAGGCAGGCATTTAGCCAGGCGCAGATCTTTCGCCTGGGCGCCTTCGCCTCGCTATTGTTTGTCGCGGTCGGGATGGCCGGCACCCTTACCCAGGGTTTTGCCGAGCGCTATCCGCCGGACCCGACCAACTTGAACGCTTTCGATAATCCGGATATTCGCGCCACCTGCGACAAGGACTACGACGGTAACGGCTGGGGTATCGATTTCTGCCGCGTGGGCGATGTCGATGGCAACCCTGGCAATGACATCGCCGTGTTCGGCGACAGCCATTCCGAGGCGATCCTGCCGGCCTTCGATGTGGCCGGCAAACAGTTGGGCATGGGCATCGTGCACATCGGCCTGGGCGGCTGCCCGCCGCTGCTGGGGGTCGACGTGGTGTCGCACAACTACGATCCGGGTGTGTGCGAGAGCCTGGCCAGCCGCGAGTTCGAGTACGTCAAAAGCCACGGCATCAAGCGTTTGATTCTGGTGGCGCGCTGGACGCAGTACACCGAGCCCGGCTATGACCGCGAAACCATGAACGACAACTTTCTGATCAGCCAGGACAGCCACGCGTTGAGCCAGCAGGCGTCACGGGCGGTGTTCGAGGCCAGCATGGCACGCACCGTCGAGGCGTATCGAGCGCTGGGGGTCAGTGTCGATGTGATCGCCCAGGTGCCGCAGCAGCGCGCCGATCCCAAGAGCCTGTACTACCGTCTGGCGCAGGACCAGGACGAGAGCGAGGACGACAAGTTGCAGGCAATCAGCGCGGTGTCGGTGCCGATCGAGCGCCACGCCGAGCTGCAGCGTTATACCCGGCATGTGTTCGAGGAGGAGCAGGATCAGGGCTTGATCACTCTGGTGAGCCTGGACGCCGCGTTCTGCAAGAACCAGCGCTGCTTGATCGGCGATGCGGCGTCCTGGTACCGGGATTACAACCACATCAATGCCAAGGGCACCGAGTTGGTGGCCGAGAGTGTGGCGCAATTGCTGGAGGGCAATCGGTTGTAGGCCGATCAGGGTATCAGGGCCGGCCTCTTTGCGAGCAGAGCTCGCCCCCACAGGTGTACGCGGGTCCCTGTGGGACTGAGCTCTGCCGAGGACGAGGCCATCTGCAGCACCGCATCAATCAAGGATGCAAATGCCCTAACCCGGGGGGTACGCCGGTGCTGTCGGTCGACTCCCAAGGGCCGTTGAGACTGGTGGCCCAGGTCCAGCCGGCGTCCCAGCGGTAATAGGTGCGCTGGCGATAGTAGACGTTAGGCACCGCATCCAGCACATAGACGCCCAGGCGCTGGTCCCAGTGACTGGCGCCGCCCGGGGGTGGGGCGAAGCTCGCCGAGGTGCGTGGCACCTGGGTGGTGGGCGCCGGGGTGCCTGGCGTGCTCGGCGGCAGCGGCTTGACCATGGGCGTCGACGGCACGGTCTGCAGCGGCGGCAGGTCGGTATGCTGGGGTTGCTGCACCGCACAGGCACTCAACCCCAACACCAGGCTCAACAGGGAAAGACGAGCGTAAACAGGCATGAACGGTACTCTTGGGTCAGGAGCGGTTGGTAAGCGGATCGGTGGGTAGCAGGCGGTTCTTGGCTGATCTTCAGGGCCTCCTCGCGGCTGGCACCCACAGCAAAGATCTCAACCAGGATCACAAGTCCGGAGTATCGATCGTCAGATGCTGCATCGCCGTCGTATCACTCGCCAGCGGCGCGCCACGGCCGATCCACTCGCCTTTCACCGGTTGCCCGGCACGGGACACCCGTGCCATCAGTTGGACTTCTGGATAGCTCGACAGTTTCAGGTCCGGGCGCATCGCATCGGCATCCGCCAACTCGACCGTCACCGGCAGATCCGCCACCGTCAGGCGCTTGACCGCCAAGGGGATCGGCGGGCCGTTGGTGGCGCGCGCGAACACGAACACCGTGTCACCGGCCTGCACCTTGGCCTTGAGCGCCTCGCCGAGCTCGACCCGCACCTTGATGCCCACGGTCGCCGGCGCCTTGGCGGCCTCCGACGACGCCGTCACTTGCCCGCCACTCGCCAGCAACCGCGCCTTGGCCTGATCGATACCACCCTGCAACGGCGCCCGCGAACCATCATCGGCGGGCAATTGCACCAGCAGACGCTGCCAGTAATCGATAGCGTCCTGGTAACGCTTGCCCTCGAAAGCCGAGATACCCAGCAAGCCCAGGCTGGTGACTTCCTTGGGGTCGGCCTTCAGCGCTTCGTCGGTCAATGCCTGAATCTGCGCTGACCACTGCTTGCCCGCAGCAAAATACAAGGCCTGCGCCCACTGCCCGAGCAACTGCGGTTCACGCCCGGCCACGGCGGCGGTACGCTCGAAAATCCGTGCGGCATCCGCCGGGCGGTTCTGCGACATATAGGCCCGGCCAAGGAAGAACAGGCCCTGGGCCGAATCCGGCTGCGCAGCGACGACGCGCTCCAGGCGCTGGGTCATCTCCTCGACCGAGGTGGGCGGCTTGGCCAGCTCGCTGGTCAGCTCGACCTTGTCACTGGCGCCGAAGTGCAGGTACATGGCCATGGCCAGCACCGGAACCAACAGTGCAATGACCGCTGGCGCCGTCTTGCCCAGGCGCTTGTCGACCTTGGGCTGGGTGCCGTCGGTATCGGCCAGCAGTTCGCGTGCCGCCTCGGCCTGAGCGCTGTCGAGCTGCGAGCGGCTGAGCACGCCGTCGGTCTGCTGCTCCTGCAGCTCGGCCACACGCTCTTCGTACAGCGCCACGTTCAGCGCGGTGCGGTCCTCCTCCTGTTGCGCGCGGCGTTCACGCAGCACCGGTATCAACAGAAACCCCAGGGCAATCAACAACAGCAGCCCGGCGGCCAACCAGAATTCAATCATGGGTGTTCTTTATCCAGCAGATGGGCGAGGCGCTGGCGCTCCGCATCGGAAAGGTCTTGCGAGGTGCCGGCCAACGCGCGGCGCCGGCGGCGCACGATCAACACAATGATCACCACCCCGCCCAGCAGCAACGCCCAGGGCCCGAACCACAGCAGCGCGGTGCGCATCGTCAGCGCCGGCTTGTAGCGCACGAAGTCGCCATAACGATCGACCATGAAGCCGATGATCTGCTGATCGTCCTTGCCCTCGCCGAGCATGCGGAAGATCTCCCGGCGCAGGTCAGCGGCGATGGGCGCGTTGGAATCAGCGATGTCCTGATTCTGGCACTTGGGGCAACGCAGCTCCTGGGTAAGGGTGCGAAAACGCACGCGCTCGGCGTCGTTGGCGAACTCGTAGGTGTCGATGGCCGCATGGGCGATGCCGATCAACCCAACGCACAACATTAGTCCGGCCAGCCAGCGCTTCATGGCTTGGCCTCATCGACCAGGCCTTGATACAAGCGCGCCAGTTGGTCGTGCCAGACGGCTTCATCAATGATGCCGACATGCTTGTAGCGAATCACGCCCTTGGCATCGATCAAAAAGGTTTCGGGCGCACCATACACCCCCAGATCCAGGCCCAGGGAGCCCTGGGCATCGGCGATGTTCAGCAGATAGGGGTTATGGAACTCGGTCAGCCACTTCTCGGCGGCGGCGTCTTCATCCTTGTAATTGATGCCGTAGATCACCACGCCCTGCTGCGCCAGCTTGTTGAGCACCGGATGCTCGACCCGGCACGCCACGCACCAGGTGCCCCAGACATTCACCAGCGCCGGCTTGCCGATGATATCGGCGCGGCTCAGGGTACGGTTGTCCTGCACTGTAGGCAGGGAGAATTGCGGGAACGGCTTGTCGATCATCGCCGACGGCAAGGCCGAGGGATCCAGATACAGCCCGCGGTACAAAAACACCGCCACGCCGAGGAACAACAACAGCGGCACGGCCAACATCCAACGCTTCATACGGCAGCTCCCGTCAGACCCAGGGCATCACGCACCTTGCTTTTGACTTTGACCCGATAACGCCGATCGGTGGCCGCCAAAGCACCACCAAAGGCGGTGAACAAGCCGCCGAACCAGATCCAGCGCACGAACGGCTTGACGTGCACGCGGATCGCCCAGGCGCCGTTTTCCAGTGGTTCACCCATGGCCACATACAGGTCGCGGCTGAAACCGGCGTCGATACCGGCCTCGGTCATCATCGACTGCTGCACGGTGTACAGGCGTTTTTCCGGGAACAGACGGGTGACCGGTTTACCGTCGCGGGTGACCACAATGGTGCCGCGGTCGGCGGTGAAATTCGGGCCTTGGTAGTGACGTGCGCCCTCGAAGGTAAAGTGATAACCGGCCAGGTCCACCGACTCGCCCGGCGCCATGCGCAGGTCGCGCTCGGCGTTGTTGTTGCTCGACAGCACCACGCCCAAGGCACAGATGGCAATGCCCAGATGCGCCACGTGCATGCCCCAGTAGCTGCGGGTCAGGCTGCCCATGCCCTTGAGCAGGCCCTTGTGGCGGGTCTTGTCGAGCAGGTCACGCACGCCAGCGAGCACGATCCACGCGGCCAGGGCGAACACGGTCAGCACCTGCCAGTCGAAATCATCCACCAACAACCCGCACAGTGGCGCCAGCACGGCGCTGCCGATCAACACCGGGGTGAGCATGTTGCCCAGCCATTTGACCGGTGTGTCCTTCCAGCGCACCAGCATGCCTACCGCCATCACCGCCATGAGCAAGCCCATCAAGGGCACGAACAGCGCGTTGAAATACGGCGGGCCGACCGACATCTTGGCGCCGCTGATGGCGTCCAGCGCCAGCGGGTAGAGGGTGCCGAGGAGGATCATCGACGCCGCCACCACCAGCACCAGGTTGTTGCCCAGCAGCAGGGTTTCCCGCGACCACAGGCCGAAGCCGACGTGGCTCTTGACCACCGGCGCACGCAGCGCGAACAGCGTGAGCGAGCCGCCGATCACTACCAGCAGGAAGATCAGAATGAACACCCCGCGCGCCGGGTCGGAGGCGAAGGCATGCACCGATGTCAGCACACCGGAGCGCACCAGGAAGGTCCCCAGTAGGCTCAGCGAGAACGCGGCGATGGCCAGCAACACGGTCCAGCTTTTGAACACGCCGCGCTTTTCAGTCACGGCCAGCGAGTGGATCAGCGCCGTGCCCACCAGCCAAGGCATGAACGAGGCATTCTCGACCGGGTCCCAGAACCACCAGCCGCCCCAGCCCAGTTCGTAGTAGGCCCACCAGGAACCGAGGGTGATGCCAAAGCCCAGGAACGCCCAGGCGGTGATGGTCCACGGCCGCGACCAGCGCGCCCAGGCGGCATCCAGGCGGCCGCCGAGCAGCGCGGCGATGGCGAAGGCGAAGGCCACCGAGAAGCCCACGTAGCCCATGTACAGCATCGGCGGATGGACGATCAGGCCGGGGTCCTGCAGCAATGGGTTGAGGTCGCGACCGTTGCTCGGCACCTGCGGCAGGATCCGCGCGAAGGGATTGGACGTCAGGGTCAGAAACAGCAGAAAACCGATGCTGATCATGCCCATCACCGCCAGCACCCGGGCGAGCATCTCTTGCGGCAATTGGCGCGAGAAGATCGACACGGCGAAGGTCCAGCCGCCGAGGATCAACGTCCACAGCAGCAACGAACCTTCGTGGGCACCCCACACGGCGCTGAACTTGTAGTACCAGGGCAAGGCGCTGTTGGAGTTTTCGGCCACATAGCCCACCGAAAAATCGTCGGTCATGAAGGCATACGTCAGGCAGGCGTAGGCAAACAGCAAAAAGGCGAACTGGCCCCAGGCGGCGGGCTGCGCCAGGCTCATCCACAGGCGCTCGCCACGCCAGGCCCCGACCAGTGGCACGGTGGCCTGCACCAGGGCGAAACACAGGGCGAGGATCATCGCCAAATGGCCCAGCTCGGGCATCATCAATGCAGCGTTCATGGCGTTACCCCTGATTGTCGCGGGCACTGCCCGGCATGGATTGGGGACCGGCCTGGCCGCTGTCCTTGAGTGCCTTGGTGACTTCCGGCGGCATGTACTTCTCGTCGTGCTTGGCCAGCACTTGGTCGGCGACCACCACGCCCTGGTCGTTGATCTCGCCCAGCGCGACGATGCCCTGCCCTTCGCGGAACAGGTCGGGCAGGATGCCGCGGTAGGTAATGGGCACCGACTTGTCGAAATCGGTCACCACAAAGCGAACGTCCAGCGAGTCGGCCGAGCGCTGCAAGGAGCCCTTGACCACCATGCCGCCGGCACGAATGCGCTTGCCATGGGGGGCCTCGCCATTGGCGATCTGGGTGGGGGTGTAGAACAGGTTGATGTTTTCCTGCAAGGCACTCAGGGCCAGGCCCACGGCCAGGCCGACGCCGGCGAGCACGCTACCGATAATCAACAGGCGTTTTTTGCGCAGCGGGTTCACTGTGATTGCTCCCGGCGCAGACGGCGCGCCTCTTCCTGCAAATGACGACGCCGTGCCAGCATCGGCACGGCCAGGTTCCAGATCACCGCCAACAGGCAAATACCGTAGGCCGACCAGACATACAGGCCATGACGGCCCATGGCGAGAAAATCACTGAACGAGGCGAAACTCATGGTCGGCTCTCCAGCTGTGCGGCGATTTCGGCCTTCACCCAACTGCTGCGGGCTTCGCGCTTGAGCACTTCGAGGCGCATGCGCAACAGCAGCACCACAGCGAAGAAGCAATAGAACCCCAACACTGTGAACAGCAGCGGCAGCCACATCTGCGCGGGCATTTTCGGCGGTTCGGTGAGAGTGAAGGTCGCGCCCTGGTGCAGGGTGCTCCACCACTCCACCGAGTACTTGATGATCGGGATGTTGATGACCCCGACAATCGCCAGCACCGCGCAGGCCTTGGCGGCGCTGTCGCGATTGCTGATGGCCTGGCCCAGAGCGATCAGGCCCAGATAGAGGAACAGCAGGATCAGCATCGAGGTGAGCCGCGCATCCCAGACCCACCAGCTGCCCCAGGTCGGCTTGCCCCAGATGGCCCCGGTCAGCAGGGCCACGGCGGTGAGCGACGCCCCGATGGGCGCGGCGCATTGCAGCGCGACGTCGGCGATCTTCATCTTCCACACCAGCCCGACCACCCCGGCCACAGCCATCAGCACGTAGCAGGACTGCGCCAGCATGGCGGTCGGCACATGGATGTAGATGATGCGAAAACTGTTGCCCTGCTGGTAGTCCGGTGGTGCGAAGGCCAGGCCCCAGACCACGCCGATGCCCAGCAACAGCACGGCGGCCACACTGAACCACGGCAGCAGCCGGCCGCTAAGGCCGTAAAACCATTTGGGCGAGCCCAATTTGTGGAACCAGGTCCAGCTCAACACGCTGCTCTTCATCACGGTGTATCCAATGTCCTGGCTGGCCGTCTGCGCGGTCAGGCCTCGTTATTCGCCGACGCTGATCTTCAGCCCGGCGGCGATCGCAAAGGGTGTCAGGGTGACCGCGAGGGCGGTCAGGCTACCGAGCCAAAGCAGGTAGCCCGTAGCCGGCAGACCTTGCAGGGCGGCTTGCAGCGCGCCACTGCCGAGGATCAGCACCGGGATGTACAACGGCAAAATCAACAGGGCCAGCAACAGCCCGCCTCGGCGCAGGCCGACCGTCAACGCCGCCCCCACCGCGCCGAGCAGGCTGAGGATCGGCGTGCCCAGCAGCAACGAGGCCAGCAACACCACCAGGCAATCGCTGGGCAGGCCCAGCATCAGCGCCAATACCGGGGCCAGGATGACCAGCGCCAGGCCGGAAAACGCCCAGTGCGCGACCACCTTGGCCAGCACCAGCAAGGGCAGCGGCTGGGGCGACAGCACCCATTGTTCCAGCGAGCCGTCCTCGAAATCGCTGCGAAACAGCCCGTCCAGCGACAGCAGTACCGACAACAATGCCGCCACCCAGATCAAGCCGGGGGACAGGGTCGTCAACAACTGCGCATCCGGGCCCACCGCCAGCGGAAACATTGCCACCACGATGGCGAAGAATACCAGCGGGTTGGCCAACTCCGCAGGCCGACGTGCCAGCAGACGTGCTTCGCGGCGCAGCAGCAGACCGAATACCTGGCTCATGGTGCGAATTGCCCAAGGTCGAGCTCGCGATAACCGCCGGGGGTGACACTCAGGCTGTGGTGGGTAGTCAACACCACCAGGCCGCCCTGTTCGCAGTGCTGCGCCAGGTGCTGTTCGAGCTGGGCGACACCTTGTTTGTCCAGCGCGGTGAACGGCTCGTCGAGAATCCACAACGTCGGGCTGTCCAGATACAAGCGTGCCAGCGCCACGCGCCGTTGCTGACCGGCCGACAGGCTATGGCAAGGCACATCTTCGAAACCGCGCAGGCCGACGGCTTCCAGCGCCGTCCAGATGGCCTCGCGCGATGCCGGCCGGTGCAAGGCGCACAGCCAGGCGAGGTTCTCTTCGGCGGTGAGCAGGTCCTTGATGCCGGCCGCATGACCGATCCACAGCAACTGCGCTGCCAAGGCCTGACGACGCTCCATCAGGGCCACCCCATCGAGCAGCACCTGGCCGGCACTAGGCTGCATGAGCCCGGCCAGCAGGCGCAGCAGGCTGGTCTTGCCACTGCCATTGGGGCCGCTGATCTGCAGCATGTCGCCGGCGCCGAGTTGCAGCTCGAGGTGCTCGAAAAGCACGCGCCAGTCACGCTCACATGCCAGCGCTACGGCTTCGAGATGAGGGGTCAATGCATTGCCTTATGGTTCAAATGTCGGTGCGTTGCCGTTCAAGTTGGCTCAGGCACGGCCGCTATAGTGAGTGCCGGGCCGATCACGATCAAGGCTGGGCGCCCGCGTTAACGATGTTTTCATCTTGGCGGGACTACATGGCGCGGCATTATAACCGGTGTGCCAGCGCTCTACAGGGGCAATTTGCCACTCGTCCTGACGAAGATGTATTGACTACGCCGGCGCCTTCGCTCGCACAGGTGTACAACTCAGGCACCGTGAATCCTGCGGGAACAAGGCTTGCCCGCGAAGGGGCCGGCACGACCTGCACACAACTCACTGACGCAGGAACCGCATGACCAGCGAAATCAACAGCCTGCCCGCCACCGCCGCCTTGGCCGCCGCCACTCGCCAGTCGGCCGCCGTCGGCGAATTGATGAGCCTGCTGACCCCCGCCGCAGACGTGGTGCCCAGTGGCGAAACCGTGCAGGCCGAAGTGGTTGCCCTCAAACAGGCCGCCACCGACTTCCTTCTCACCCTGCGCCTGAACTTGCCGAGCGGCCAGCAGACCAACGTGCAAGTCAGTAGCTTCCAGCCCTTGAGCCAAGGCACGCTGCTATTGGTCAGCCAGACCAGCAGTGAAGCATTGACCGTCGCCGTGGCGCAAAACCGGGCCAGCAACCTGACAGCGCTGGACACCCAGAAAGTCCCGGTCGGCACGCTGCTACAGGCCAAGGTGATCACCAGCCAGCTGCTGCCCGCCGAGCCGACTGCCAGCAATACCCCCACTGCCTCGATATACCGCTCGCTGGTCAGCGTGCTCAACAGCGCACTGGTCGGCGAGACCCTGACTATCGAAAGCCCCCAGCCACTGCGCGTCGGCAGCCTGCTCAGCGCCCAGGTGCAGGGCAGCCAGGAGCTGAACTTCGTGCCTCTGAGCGGGCGCCTCGATCAACTCGCGGTGGCCGGGCAACTGAATGCCCAGCAAAACCGCCAGGGCTCCCTCGACGGTTTGCTCAATCTATTGCAGGACCTCGACAGCCGCGGCTCCTTGAGCGCCGACTTGCAAAGCGCCGCCAGCCGCGTGCTCAGCCAACTGCCCGATATTCGCCAGTTGAGCGACTCGCGCGGTGTTGCACTGGCCCTGCAAGACAGCGGCCTGTTCATGGAACCACGCCTGCTGCAAGGCTTGCCTCCGACCGACCTGAAGAGCGCACTGTTGCAACTGGTCAGCCAGCTGACCAGCACCCTGCCGAATACCGGTGGACAGCCGTTCAACCCGGCCAATGCCGCTATCCTTCTTGCCCAGAGCCTGCCTGGCTATGTGCGCAGCGCCCTGGGCATGCTCGGCCAGGTCAGCGCCAAGCCACAAGTCGGCGGTTTCCCCCTGCCCGCTCGGATGCTGCCGGCAATGGAGGGCGAAAACGATCTGCAACATCTGCTGCGCCTGGCCACCGCCGCGCTGTCGCGGGTGCAGAGCCACCAACTGGCGAGCCTCGACGAAAGCGGCAGCGATGCCGACAACAAGCTGCAGACCACCTGGCAGCTGGAAATCCCCATGCGCGACATGGCCAATATCGTGCCCTTGCAGGTGAAGATCCAGCGCGAGGACCCGCCGCCACAAAAGCAGGAAAGTGAAGAGCGCCGCGAGTCCGCGCAGAATCCCCAGGAACGTATCTGGCGCGTGGAACTGGCCTTCGACCTGTCACCGCTCGGCCCACTGCAAGTGCAGGCGCAATTACAGCAAGGCAGCCTCAGCAGCCAACTGTGGGCCGAAGTGCCCGGCACCGCGCAAATGATCGCCGCGCAATTGGGCTATCTGCGCGAGCAACTGGTGAGCGCCGGCCTGCAAGTGGCCGATCTGGATTGCCACCAAGGCGTAGCGCCACGCGGCAAACGCACACATCTGGAACACCGCTGGGTGGACGAAAACGCATGAAACAGCCAACACCGCGCCAGGCCATCGCCCTGAGCTACGACCGCCAGAACGCCCCGACCCTCACCGCCAAGGGCGACGACGAACTGGCCGAAGCCATCCTCGCCGTCGCGCGGGAATACGAAGTGCCGATCTACGAGAATGCCGAATTGGTGAAGATGCTGGCGCGGCTGGAGCTGGGCGACAGTATTCCGCAGGAGTTGTACCGCACGATTGCGGTGATCATCGCTTTTGCGTGGCGGCTGCAGGGCAAGAAGCCGGGGGATTTTGTCGAGCCGACAGGACCGGCAGAGAAGGATGTGACACCAGCCACGCATCGGTTGACATCGGATTGATTGCGGCGGCCGTGCAACCGTCTTCGCGAGCAAGCTTTGCTCCCACAGTCATACAGCTGTGGGAGTAAAGCTTGCTCGCGAAGAGGCCAGTGAATCCACTAGAGATTCAAGACTGGGTACGAGGAATGCCGCTGATGATCCTCAAGACCGATGCAGCTTCTTCATCAACTCCGCCTCAGCCTGGGTCAACCCGCACGCCTGAGTCAGCTCATCGATAGAAGCCCCCATCCCCACCAGCTTGGCCGCTTGAGCAAAGGACAGGCTCTCCGGATCGCGCTGCTCGAGTTGCAGCAGCTTGTCCGGCAACGGCGCGACCACCGCGCGCAGTTCATGGATGGCATCGCCCATGCGCACGGTGCCCTGCTGGTAGTCGTCGATGCGCTTGGCCAGCTCGCGGATGCGCAAGTCGCGCCGGGCATCAAGCTCGGCGCGCTGCAGGTCCTGGGTTTTCTGCTTGCGGGTATAGGACAGAAACATCGCCACCGAACCGGCCCACAACAGGGCCAGGACGATGACCGCGATCTCGGCGAACAATCAGATATTCTCCAGGTCCGACCACTCTTCTTCGCTCATCATCTTGTCCAGTTCGACCAGGATGAGCAGCTCGCCGTTCTTGTTGCACACGCCCTGAATGAACTTGGCGGACTCTTCGTTACCGACGTTCGGTGCGGTCTCGACTTCGGACTGACGCAGGTAAACCACTTCGGCAACGCTGTCGACCAGGATGCCGACCACTTGCTTGTCGGCCTCGATGATGACGATCCGGGTGTTGTCACTGATTTCGCTGGAGTTGAGGCCGAAGCGCTGGCGGGTGTCGATGACCGTGACCACGTTGCCGCGCAGGTTGATGATGCCCAGCACGTAGGAAGGCGCGCCGGGTACCGGAGCGATCTCGGTGTAGCGCAGCACTTCCTGGACCTGCATCACATTGATGCCGTAGGTCTCGTTATCGAGCTTGAAGGTGACCCACTGCAGAATCGGATCTTCGGAACCCTGTGCAGACGACTTATTCATACCCCTAACCTCTCGAAAACCGCCTGCGGCGGTGTGTGTTCAGTGCAACATTCGGTGGCGCCGAGGCTCATGCCCCGTGCCGTTATCTTTTCGCCCTGGCAGCCGGTTTGGCTGCAGCCTTGGCCGCCTGAATGGCCGCGGCTTCCATCTGTTTGGCGCCGCCACTGGCAATCAACTCAGCCAGCGCCGCGACGTCCAGCAAGGCGCACATGTGTTCGATCACGGTGCCCGCCAGCCATGGCCGTTGGCCGCGCTGGGAGCGCCACTTGATCTCGTTCGGGTCCAGGCGCAACGAACGGCTGACCTGATGCACCGCCAACCCCCACTCATAGCCCTGTACTGAAATCACGAACTGCAGGCCCTGCTTGAAATCATCCCGGTAGCGGTCCGGCATCACCCAACGGGCGGTGTCCAGCACCTTCAGATTGCCACTGAGGCTGGGCAGTATCCCCAGGAACCATTCAGGCTGACCGAACAACGGCGTCAGCTCCTGGCCTGCCAGGGAGTAGATCGACCCCAGGCACACCAGCGGCACCGCCAGCGTCAGCCCGGCGACGTCAAACAACAAGCATTCGAACGGCTCGCTCGCCCACAGTGGGCGGCCATCGGCACCAAGCGCCGGTGGGCCATCAGTACTGGCGTTATGCTTGTTATCGGTGATTGGCGCCGGGACTTGAGCGCCGGTCGGCGACTTGTGCACATCCACCAGTGCGTCGACACGTGCGAGTGAAGATTCGGCAGGTGCCGGCGCCACGCTTGCCGGGCTCGAGGCCAAGGACAATTCCACGGGCTCGGCGGCGCGGGTCACTTCAGGCACTGGCAATTCCAGCTGCAGATCCGGCTCGTCGAGCTCGAACAACGGCGGCTCGCTGGGCAACAACAACGGCTGCGCAACTCTGGGCTCAGGCTCGGCCCAGCGGCTCAGCGGGGTTACCGGCTTGTCGCTCAGGGCGGGCTGTGCCACAGCGGGCGCAGGCGTATGCGGAGCCTTGGCGGCATCTCGCGCCTGCTCTTCAAGCACAGCCGCCTGGAACTCGTCGGTGACGGCTTCTGCGGCGGTCTCTGGGGATACAGCCTGAGCCTCGAGGCGCTCATCGTTGCTCGGTGGCAATTCTTCAGTGATGTCTTGCAGCAACGCATCCAGATAAGACTGCAAGGCCAGCTGGGGACGGGAGTTGCGATTCGAGGGACGATTCATCACGCCACCTGCGTTACGAGCAGTTGCGTCAACAGGTGCTTGAGCAACGCGCGATAGGCAACCACGCCGCGGCTCTTGCCGTCGAACTGCGAGGGCGTCAACCCCGCCCGACTGGCATCGCGCAAGCGCGTATCGACCGGAATGTAGCCTTGCCAGACCTGCTCCGGCCAGGCGTCGCGCAACACCCGCAGGGTGCCAAGGGAAGCCTGGGTGCGCCGATCGAACAGGGTCGGCACGATACTGAACGGCAAAGGCTGCTTGCGTGAGCGATTGATCATCGCCAAGGTGCTCACCATGCGCTCCAGGCCCTTGACGGCCAGATGCTCGGTCTGCACCGGGATCACCAATTGCTGGCTCGCCGCGAGGGCGTTGACCATCAGCACGCCGAGCAACGGCGGGCTGTCGATGATGGCGTAGTCGAAGTCTTGCCACAGTTGCGCCAGACTCTTGGCGATCACCAGGCCCAGGCCACCATGGCCAGGCGATTGACGCTCCAGCGTAGCCAGGGCCGTACTCGACGGCAGCAGCGAGATGTTCTCGTGGCTGGTCGACTGCAGCAACTGCCCCGGCAGCCCGTCGGGCACGCCGCCCTTGTGCAGGAACAGGTCGTAGCAGCTGTGTTCGAGTTCGTCGGGGTTATAGCCGAAATAGCTGGTCATCGACCCATGCGGATCGAGATCGACCACGACCACGCGCTTGCCGCTCTCGGCCAGCAACCCGGCGAGGGCGATCGAAGTGGTGGTTTTGCCGACCCCACCTTTCTGGTTGGCTACTGCCCAGACTCTCATTGTGCGGCTTCCTCTCGGCTGCACGCATGGCGCAGCCCGAGATCCAGGTGTGGATGACTCACGGCTTGGGTGACGGGCTTTTGACGGCACCGCTCTTCGCCGGTGGATTTGTCGTAGCCGGTGCACTTTGTGTGCCAGCACGACGCAATGCTGCATCCGGCGTTGCGCCAGAAGTGCCAGAGCCGGTCAAACTGCGGCGCACCTCGAGGTTGCGCGAGATCACCAGCACCACGCGGCGGTTGTGTCCTCGCCCATCGGCAGTAGTGTTGGTGTCGATCGGCTGGAACTCGCCATAGCCCACTGCGGCCATGCGCTGCGGCGCAATGCCATCGATGGCGAGCATGCGCACGATACTGGCGGCCCGCGCCGATGACAGCTCCCAGTTGGTCGGGTACTGCGCCGTGCGAATCGGCTGGTCATCGGTAAAGCCTTCGACATGCACCGGGTTGTCGAAAGGTTTGAGAATGCCCGCGACCTTGTCGATGATCGTGAACGCCAGATCGCTGGGGATCGCATCGCCGCTGCCGAACAGCAGCCCGGACTTGAGCTCTATCTCGATCCACAATTCGTTGCCGCGCACTGTCAGTTGATTGGAAGAGATCAGGTCGCCAAAGGCGTTGCGCACATCGTCGGCGATGGTCTGCAGGGCATCGGCCTTGCCCATCGCCGCTTCGGTCTGATCGGCATCCTGCACCAGTGGCTGGGCCGGGGTGATGGTCTGCGGACGGTCCTCGCCGATGTTGATCGGCTTGGTGGTCTTGGCCTGATCGTTGAATACCCCGACCAGCGTTTCGGACAACACCTTGTATTTGCCCTCGTTGATCGAGGAAATCGAATACATGACCACGAAGAAGGCGAACAGCAAGGTGATGAAATCCGCATAGGACACCAGCCAGCGTTCGTGATTCTCGTGTTCCTCGGGCTGTCGATGGCGGCGGCGAGACATGGCTACTCCATCACTCCATGAAGCCTTGCAGCTTCAGTTCGATGGACCGCGGGTTCTCACCCTCGGCGATGGACAGGATGCCCTCGAGCATCATTTCCCGATACCGGGCCTGGCGATGAGCGATCGCCTTGAGCTTGTTGGCCGTGGGCAGCAGCACCAGGTTGGCACTGGCCACGCCGTAGATGGTGGCGATGAACGCCACGGCGATACCGCTACCCAGCTGCGACGGATTGGCGAGGTTGCCCATCACGTGAATCAGGCCCATGACCGCACCGATGATGCCGATGGTGGGCGCGTAACCGCCCATGCATTCGAATACCTTGGCGGCCTGAATGTCGCGGCTTTCCTGGGTCAGGAAATCTACTTCGAGGATGCTGCGGATGGCCTCCGGCTCGGCGCCGTCGACCAGCAGTTGCAGGCCTTTGCGGGCGTAGGGGTCAAGCTCGGTGTCGGCCACCGACTCGAGCCCCAGCAGACCATCCTTGCGCGCGATCAGGCTCCAGGTCACGACGTTGTCGATGCCCCGGGCCAGGTCGATGCGTGGCGGAAAAATGATCCAGCGAATGATCACCAGCGAGCGCGCGAAGGCACTCAGGGGTGTCTGCAGCAGCGCTGCAGCCAGGGTGCCGCCGATGACGATCAACGCCGCCGGGCCATTGAGCAATGCGGTGATGCTGCCGCCTTCGAGAAAATTGCCGCCGACGATCGCGACAAAGGCCAGGATGATCCCTATCAGGCTCAACACATCCATCAGACGCAGGCCTCCGTCAGGTGCCGACCGATGTCGTCAAGGCTGTAGATGGCATCGGCGAGGTTGGCTTTGACGATCGCCATGGGCATGCCATAGATCACGCAGCTGGCTTCGTCCTGGGCCCAGATTTGGCTGCCGCCCTGTTTGAGCAGACGTGCGCCTTCTCGGCCGTCGGCGCCCATGCCAGTCAACACCACCGCCAGCACTTTGTCGCCGTAGGACTTGGCCGCGGAACCGAAGGTGATGTCCACGCAGGGCTTGTAATTGAGACGCTCATCGCCGGGCAGGATCTTCACCGTGCCGCGGCCATCGACCATCATCTGTTTGCCGCCAGGTGCCAACAGCGCCAGGCCAGGGCGCAGCACGTCGCCGTCCTCGGCTTCCTTGACCTGGATCTGGCAGAGCTTGTCGAGGCGCTCGGCGAAGGCTTTGGTGAAGGCCGCCGGCATGTGCTGAACCAGCACGATAGGCGCCGGGAAATTGGCCGGCAGTTGGGTGAGCACCCGTTGCAGCGCGACCGGGCCGCCCGTGGAGGTACCGATGGCGACCAGTTTGTAGGATTTACGCTTGGGCGGTGGGGACAACGGCTGCGCCGGGGCATCAGCGGCGGGGCGCGGGGCCGGGCTGCGTGCAGCGGGAGCAGGTGCCGGGCTGCGGGTGACGCTTTCGCGGGCGGGCCTAGCGCCCACAGGCGCAGCGCCAACGGGGGCGGCTCTGGTTGTGGGGGCGGGTTCTGCCCGCGAAGCAGGCGCCGCAGTCGCAAAGCTGCTGCGGCGGTTGCTGCGCGCGAGGGTGTGAATCTTCTCGCACAGCATCTGCCGGACTTTCTCGGGATTGCGCGAGATGTCTTCGAAATTCTTGGGAAGAAAATCCGTGGCCCCGGCGTCCAGCGCATCGAGGGTCACTCGGGCGCCTTCGTGGGTCAGGGAGGAGAACATCAATACCGGCGTCGGACAGCGCTGCATGATATGCCGCACCGCAGTGATGCCGTCCATCATCGGCATCTCGTAGTCCATGGTGATGACGTCGGGCTTGAGCGCGATGGCCTGATCGATGGCTTCGCGACCGTTGGTAGCGGTGCCGACGACCTGGATAGTGCTATCCGAGGCAAGAATTTCCGAGACACGGCGGCGGAAGAAACCGGAATCATCCACCACCAGAACCTTGACTGCCATAAACACTCCATTAGGCCGGGCAGCACGGAGGCTGCCCTGCCGTTAATCAGATACGCCGTGCCGCATAGCGTTTGAGCATGCTCGGTACGTCGAGGATCAGGGCGATGCGACCGTCACCGGTAATGGTGGCACCCGACATGCCTGGCGTGCCCTGCAGCATCTTGCCCAGCGGTTTGATCACCACTTCTTCCTGGCCCACCAACTGGTCGACCACGAAGCCGATGCGCTGGGTGCCCACGGAGAGGATCACCACATGGCCTTCACGTTGTTCTTCATGAGCGGCCGAGGACACCAGCCAGCGCTTGAGGTAGAACAGCGGCAGGGCCTTGTCGCGCACGATGACCACTTCCTGGCCGTCGACCACGTTGGTCCGCGACAGGTCGAGGTGGAAGATCTCGTTGACGTTGACCAGCGGGAAGGCGAAGGCCTGGTTGCCGAGCATGACCATCAGGGTCGGCATGATCGCCAGCGTCAGCGGAACCTTGATGACGATCTTCGAGCCCTGGCCCTTGGTCGAGTAGATGTTGATGGTGCCGTTGAGCTGGGAGATCTTGGTTTTCACCACATCCATGCCCACACCGCGGCCCGACACGTCGGATATCTCGGTCTTGGTCGAGAAACCCGGGGCGAAGATCAGGTTGTAGCACTCGGTGTCGCTCAGGCGATCGGCGGCATCCTTGTCCATGACGCCACGCTTGACGGCAATGTTGCGCAGCACCTGCGGGTCCATGCCCTTGCCGTCGTCGGAGATCGACAAGAGGATATGGTCGCCTTCCTGTTCAGCCGAAAGCACGACCTTGCCGCCGCGCGCCTTGCCTGAAGCTTCACGCTCTTCGGGAGTTTCGACGCCGTGGTCGACGGCGTTGCGCACCAAGTGGACCAACGGGTCGGCCAGGGCCTCGACGAGGTTCTTGTCGAGGTCGGTTTCTTCGCCCACCAGCTCCAGGTTGATTTCTTTCTTGAGCTGGCGCGCCAGATCGCGAACCAGGCGCGGGAAGCGCCCGAAGACCTTCTTGATCGGCTGCATGCGGGTCTTCATGACCGCAGTCTGCAGGTCGGCGGTGACCACATCGAGGTTGGACACGGCTTTTTGCATCGACTCGTCGGCGCTGTTGGCACCCAGGCGCACCAGACGGTTACGCACCAGTACCAGTTCGCCGACCATGTTCATGATTTCGTCCAGCCGCGCGGTGTCGACCCGTACAGTGGTTTCCGCCTCGGTGGTGGCAGGCTTTTCGCCGCTTGGCACTGGCGCACGAGCGGGCGCCGGGGCAGCGGCCTTGGCAGGTTCGGCCTTGGCGGCGGGCGCTGGCTCAGCCTTGGCCGCCGGGGCAGGCGCGGGCTTGGCAGCGGCTGGCGCAGCAGCTTTCGCCGGGGCGGTGGCCACGGCGGTTTCGGTGAATTTGCCCTTGCCATGCAGCTCATCGAGCAAGGACTCGAACTCATCGTCCGAGATCAGATCCGCCGAGCCTGCCGACGCGGCATTGGCTGCAGGCGCAGCCGGAGCCGCAGCGGCTGGCGCAACGGCGTCAGGCGCGAATGAGCCTTTACCGTGCAACTGATCGAGCAAGGCTTCGAATTCGTCGTCGGTGATTTCATCGCTGGCCGCGGCCTTGCCGGTCGCTGCACCTGCAGCGGGGCTGGCAGGTGCTGCGGCCGGTGCCGAGAATTGGCCTTTGCCATGCAACTGGTCGAGCAGCGACTCGAACTCGTCATCGGTGATTTCGTCACCGCTGGCGGGCGTCGGCGCTGCAGCAGCAGGGGCTGGCGCAGCAGGTGCCTGGCCCTCGGCCTCAGCTTCGGCTTTGGAAGCGCTGAGGCTGTTGAGCAGGGATTCGAATTCGTCATCGGTGATATCGACAGGCTCTTCAGCCACGACTTCAACCGGGGCAGGCGCTGCGGCGACTTCGTCGGCACTGGCCGGTTCGGCCAACCGCGCCAGCGCTGCCAACAACTCGGGCGTGGCTGGCGTGACCTCGGTGCGTTCGCGCACTTCGCCGAACATGCTATTGACGGCGTCGAGTGCCTCAAGCACCACGTCCATCAGCTCCGAGTCAACGCGACGCTCACCCTTGCGCAGGATGTCGAAGACGTTTTCGGCGATGTGGCAGCACTCCACCAGCTCATTGAGCTGGAGGAAGCCGGCGCCGCCTTTAACAGTGTGGAATCCGCGAAAAATGGCATTGAGCAAATCCGCATCATCTGGCCGGCTCTCGAGCTCTACCAGTTGTTCGGAGAGTTGCTCGAGGATCTCGCCGGCCTCTACCAGGAAATCCTGAAGGATTTCTTCATCGGCGCCGAAGCTCATGTGGGTGCTCCCTGGAATTCGTTGACCGTCATCAGTATCTGGAAACTAGAACCCCAGGCTGGACAGCAGATCGTCGACGTCATCCTGTCCGGATACAACGTCATCACGTTTATCGGCATGAATCTGCGGACCTTCACCCCTGGTGGGATGTTTTTCTTTATCTTTTTCGTCGCGCAGTTGCTGATGGTCGTGTTGGATCCCTGCAAAACGGTCAACTTGACTGGCCATGAGCACCAGTTTGAGCAGATTGCTTTCGACTTCAGTGACCATTTGCGTGACCCGCTTGATCACCTGACCGGTAAGGTCCTGGTAATCCTGGGCCAGCAAAATGTCGTTGAGGTGCGAGGAGACTTGCCGCGCATCGGTTTCGCTGCGGGTCAGAAAACCGTCCACACGCTTGACCAGCTCGCGAAATTCATCGGGCGAAGTCTCGCGGCGCTGGAAGCGCTGCCAGTCCTGGCGCAGGCTGGCGGCGTCGTCGGCCAACGAGCCTACGAGCGGCGTGCTTTGCTCCACCAGGTCCATGGTGCGGTTGGCGGCGGCATCGGTCAGACGCACGACATAGGACAGCCGTTCGGTGGCGTCGGTTATCTGCGACACCTCTTCGGCCTGTGGCATGTTTGGATCGATCTGGAAGTCGACGATGGCGCTGTGCAGCTCACGGGTGAGCTTGCCAATCTCCTGATACAGGCCGCGATCACGGGTTTGGTTCAACTCGTGAATCAATTGCACCGCTTCGCCGAACTTGCCTTGTTCCAGGCGTTCGACCAACTCCTGGGCATTCTTTTTCAGGGTCGACTCGAAGTCACCCAAACTGGATTGCTTGTCCATACTGCTGCCCCCGTGGCGTCATTCAGCTGTTGACGCGCTCGAAGATCTTCTCGATTTTTTCTTTCAGCACTTGCGCAGTGAAAGGCTTGACCACATAGCCGTTCACGCCGGCCTGGGCAGCTTCGATGATCTGTTCACGCTTCGCTTCGGCCGTCACCATCAACACTGGGAGGCTTTTGAGACGTTCATCGGCGCGGACCTGACGCAGCAGGTCGATGCCGGACATGCCGGGCATGTTCCAGTCGGTCACCAGAAAGTCGAAGCTGCCCGCTTGCAGCATCGGCAACGCTGTGAGGCCGTCGTCGGCTTCCGAGGTGTTGGTGAACCCCAGATCGCGCAGCAGGTTCTTGATGATCCGCCGCATCGTCGAAAAGTCGTCGACGATGAGGATTTTCATGTTCTTGTCCAAGTAGACCTCCAAGCAGTCTTTAACGCACCCAGCACCTGGGTGCGCGATCAATCAAAACCAGTTATTTTCACATCAAGACCGCAGTGTTGCTTCGACCCTGTGGCGTGGGCTGCCTCCTGTGGGAGCAAGGCTTGCCCGCGAAGGCGTTAGTACGGACGCCTTCGCGGGCAAGCCTTGCTCCCACAGGTGCTCGGCTCAGGCCACCGGGCCTTTTCAATACTTCATCTTGCCCGCCACTCACCCAGGCGACTGCGCAAACGCGCCGCGCACTGGCTGTGCAGCTGGCTGACCCGCGATTCGCTGACCCCCAGCACTTCGCCGATCTCCTTGAGGTTGAGTTCCTCGTCGTAGTACAGCGACAGCACCAGTTTTTCCCGTTCCGGCAAGTTGGCGATGGCGTCGGCCAAGGCTGCCTGAAAGCGCTCGTCTTCCAGGCCGCGTGACGGTTCCGGGCTACCGCTGGCGCCCTCCTCGTGCAGGCCTTCATGCTCGCCGTCCTGCAACAGATCGTCGAAGCTGAACAGGCGACTGCCCAAGGTATCGTTCAGAATCCCGTAATAATCATCCAGACTCATCTGGAGTTCGGCCGCAACCTCGTGATCTTTAGCGTCGCGACCGGTTTTTGCTTCAATTGCACGAATCGCGTCACTGACCATGCGCGTATTGCGATGCACCGAACGCGGCGCCCAGTCACCTTTGCGCACCTCGTCGAGCATGGCGCCACGGATGCGGATACCGGCATAGGTCTCGAAACTCGCGCCTTTGCTGGAGTCGTACTTGGTCGAAACTTCAAGCAGGCCGATCATCCCGGCCTGAATCAGGTCCTCGACCTGCACGCTGGCCGGCAGGCGCGCCAGCAGGTGGTAGGCGATGCGCTTGACCAGCGGCGCGTAGGTCTCGATCAGTTGATACTGCTGAGACTCGCGCGACGCCTTGTTGTACATCCGATATCCGCTTGCGCTCATGAGACAGGTCCCGCACTGGTTTGCTGAACCAAACGTTCGACGAAGAACTCCAGGTGCCCGCGTGGGTTGGCAGGCAAGGGCCAGGTGTCGACCTTTTGGGCGATCGCCTTGAAGGCCAGCGCGCATTTGGAGCGCGGGAAGGCCTCGTAGACGGCACGTTGTTTCTGCACAGCCTTGCGTACCGATTCGTCGTACGGCACGGCGCCCACATACTGCAGGGCCACGTCGAGGAAACGGTCAGTTACCTTGGTCAGCTTGGCGAACAGGTTGCGACCTTCCTGCGGGCTCTGGGCCATGTTGGCCAGGACCCGGAAGCGATTCATGCCGTAGTCGCGGTTGAGCAGCTTGATCAATGCGTAGGCATCGGTGATCGAGGTGGGCTCGTCGCACACTACCAGCAGGACTTCCTGAGCGGCGCGCACAAAGCTGACCACCGAGTCGCCGATGCCGGCTGCGGTGTCGATCACCAGCACATCGAGGTTGTCGCCGATGTCGCTGAAGGCCTGGATCAAGCCGGCATGCTGGGCAGGCGTCAGATGCACCATGCTCTGGGTCCCGGAGGCAGCCGGCACGATACGAATGCCGCCGGGCCCCTGCAGGAGCACGTCACGTAACTCGCAGCGCCCTTCGATGACGTCTGCCAGCGTGCGTTTAGGCGTCAGGCCGAGCAACACGTCGACGTTGGCCAGACCGAGGTCGGCGTCCATCAACATGACTCTGCGGCCAAGTTCCGCCAGCGCCAGTGAGAGGTTCACCGACACGTTGGTCTTGCCGACGCCACCTTTACCGCCGGTTACGGCGATCACCTGTACGGGATGCATGCTACCCATGTTCGTTCTTTACCTTGTCACTTAGACCGAGGCCACACGACTGACTGCGCTTCATCATCTGAAGATTGCCTGGCAGACCATCGATGCAGGTGGATTGCAACGTTTTCATTGTTTGTTTACCTCAACCCGCGCGCTTGCCGGGGCTGTGGTAGAGATCAGCGAACATATCGGCCATGGCCTCTTCGCTGGGCTCCTCTTGCATTTGCATGTTCACCGCGCGGGTGACCAATTGATGTTTGCGCGGCAAATGCAGGTCATCCGGGATGCGCGGGCCATCAGTCAGATAGGCCACGGGCAAGGCGTGGTGGATGGCCAGGCTCAACACCTCGCCCAGGCTGGCGCTTTCGTCCAGCTTGGTGAGGATGCAGCCCGACAGGCCACAACGCTTGTAACTGTGATAGGCCGCGGTCAGCACCTGCTTCTGGCTGGTGGTAGCCAGCACCAGGTAATTGCGCGCCTTGATGCCACGACCGGCGAGGCTCTCCAGTTGCAGGCGCAGGGCCGGGTCGCTGGCTTGCAGGCCGGCGGTGTCGATCAACACCACGCGCTTGCGCAACAGCGGCTCAAGCGCCTGTCCCAGGGATTGCCCAGGATCGACGTGGGTCACCGAGACATTGAGAATGCGCCCCAGCGTCTTGAGTTGCTCCTGTGCACCGATACGAAAGCTGTCCATGCTCACCAGTGCAATGTTCTGCGCGCCGTACTTGAGGACGTAACGGGCGGCCAGCTTGGCCAGGGTGGTGGTCTTGCCCATGCCGGCAGGGCCGACCATGGCGATCACACCGCCCTCTTCCAGAGGCTCGACTTCAGGGGTGACGATCATCCGGGTCAGGTGCGCGAGCAGCATGCGCCAGGCCTGACGGGGTTCTTCGATATCGGCGGTGAGCGCGAGCAGGTCGCGCGACAACGGGCCGCTGAGGCCGATGCGCTGCAGGCGGCGCCAGAGGTTGGCCTGCTGCGGACGGCTGCCCTGCAGTTGGGTCCAGGCCAACGAGCCAAGTTGCACTTCGAGCAGTTCGCGCAGGCCGTTGAGCTCCGAGCGCATGGAGTCGAACAGGCGCTGGTCGACCCCAGGCTGGGCTGGCGCGACAGGCGCCGCCGGACGCGCAGGCTCTTCGAAACGCGCTTCGATCAATGGCTCGGCCGCCGTCAGCGGCAGCCCGGCAAACAGCTGACGATTGGTGTGCGCAGGGCTCTCGCCACGCTGGCCGAGTTCCGCCTGAGCGGTAACGATGCGCGACTGGGTCTTGCGCAGCTCGTCTTCGAGCTCGACGTTAGGCACCCGCGGCGCCAGCGCCGAGAGCTTGTAATCCAGCGCGGCAGTCAGTTCCACACCGCCGGCGATCCGACGGTTGCCGATGATCGCGGCTTCGGCGCCCAGCTCGTCACGGACCAGTTTCATGGCCTGACGCATATCGGCTGCGAAAAAACGCTTAACTTGCATAACCCATCACCCTCAGCCGTTGGGCCCTACTGTCGCGACGATCGTAACTTGCTTGTTGTCAGGAATTTCCTGATACGCCAGTACATGTAAATTCGGAACCGCCAACCGGCCAAAGCGCGACAACATCGCTCGTACCGGCCCGGCCACCAGCAGAATCGCCGGCTGGCCTTGCATTTCTTGACGCTGGCAGGCGTCGATCAGCGAACGCTGGAGTTTCTCTGCCATGCTTGGCTCCAGCAAAACGCCGTCTTCCTGACCCATTCCAGCCTTCTGCAGACTATTGAGCAAAATCTGTTCCAACCTTGGCTCCAAGGTGATAACTGGCAACTCCGACTCAATGCCCACAATGCTTTGCACGATGGCGCGGGACAATCCGACGCGCACCGCAGCGACCAGCGCGCCGGTATCTTGACTCCGACCCGCGTTGTTGGCGATGGCTTCGGCAATGCTGCGGATATCGCGCACAGGCACCTGTTCAGCGAGCAAAGCCTGCAGGACCTTGAGCAAGGACGACAGCGACAGCACGCCGGGTACCAGCTCCTCGGCCAGCTTGGGCGAGCCCTTGCCCAGCACTTGCAGCAGTTGCTGGACTTCTTCGTGCCCGATCAATTCATGGGCGTGCTTTTGCAGAATCTGGTTCAGGTGTGTGGCCACTACAGTACTGGCATCGACGACAGTGTACCCCAATGACTGCGCCTGGCTACGCAAACTGAGTTCGATCCACACCGCGTCCAGGCCAAAAGCCGGATCCTTGGCGTTGATACCGTTGAGCGTACCGAACACCTGGCCGGGGTTGATTGCCAGCTCGCGATCAGGATAGATCTCCGCTTCGGCGAGGATCACGCCCATCAAGGTCAGGCGGTAGGCGCTGGGCGCCAGGTCGAGGTTGTCGCGAATATGCACGGTCGGCATGAGGAAACCCAGGTCCTGGGAGAGCTTCTTGCGCACCCCCTTGATCCGTGCCAGCAGTTGCCCACCCTGGTTGCGGTCCACCAGCGGGATCAACCGGTAGCCCACTTCCAGGCCAATCATGTCGATGGGCGTGACGTCGTCCCAGCCCAGCTCCTTGGTTTCCTGATTGCGCGTCGGCGATGGCAGCAAGTCTTGTTGACGCTGCGCCTCTATGACCAGCAACTCTTTGACTTCATTCTGTTTTTTCCACAACAGGTAGGCACCACCGGCCGCCACGGCCGCCAGGCTGATAAACGCGACGTGGGGCATGCCGGGCACCGAGCCCATGATCAGCATCAACCCCGCCGAGACCGCCAGGGCCTTGGGCGACGCAAACATCTGCCGGGTGATCTGCTTGCCCATTTCTTCCGAGCCGGAGGCCCGGGTCACCATGATCGCGGCGGCAGTGGACAACAGCAGCGATGGCAACTGCGCCACCAAACCGTCACCGATGGTCAACAGTGCATAGACCTTGCCGGCATCGGCGAAGGTCAAGCCGTGCTGGAACATGCCCACGGCCATGCCGCCAAGCAGGTTGATGAAGAGGATCAAGAGGCCGGCGACGGCGTCACCGCGGACGAACTTGCTGGCACCGTCCATCGAGCCATAAAACTCGGCCTCGGCAGCGACCTCGGAACGACGGGCCTTGGCACCCGCCTGGTCGATCAAGCCGGCATTGAGGTCGGCGTCGATGGCCATCTGCTTGCCGGGCATGGCATCGAGGGTGAAACGCGCACTCACCTCGGAAATCCGCCCGGCGCCCTTGGTCACGACCACGAAGTTGATGATCATGAGGATCGCGAACACCACGATACCGACCACATAGTTGCCGCCGATCACCACCTCGCCAAACGCCTGGATCACCTTGCCCGCCGCCTCGTGGCCCGTATGCCCGTGAAGCATGACGACCCGTGTCGACGCGACGTTGAGCGCCAGGCGCAAGAGTGTCGCCACTAGCAGAATGGTCGGGAACACGGCGAAATCGAGCGGGCGCATGGCATACACGCACACCAGCAGGACGACGATGGACAGCGCGATGTTGAAGGTGAAGAACACGTCCAGGAGGAACGGCGGCACCGGCAGCATCATCATGGCCAGCATCACCAGCAGCAACAACGGTACGCCGATGTTGCCGCGGCTCAGGCCGACGATGTTGCTGCGGGCGGTGTTGATAAGTTGGGAACGGTCCACCGGTCTTCCTCATGATCGCAAGCAAACTTTTGACGCCTGGGCGGGCGCAATAGTGCTTGTGCAAGAAGCCTTCCAACTTTCGAAACCGCTAAAAAACCCCTGCGGGAGTCAAGGAAGATCAGCGTCATCCGGATCGGCGTCTCGCTTGAGATCCTCTGGAATCGGCAGGTCGTCGAGGGGTTTGGGGCGCTTGCCGCGGCCAGCGCGGTACTGGCGAATCTGATAGACGTACGCCAGCACCTGGGCCACCGCCAGGTAGAGGCCGGCGGGGATCTGCGTATCGACTTCGGTGGAGTAGTAGATAGACCGCGCCAGGGCCGGCGACTCCAGCAGTTGAATCTCGTGCGCCACGGCGATTTCGCGGATCTTCAGGGCCACGAAATCCGTGCCCTTGGCCAGCAGTACCGGCGCCCCGCCCTGCTCCGGATCGTACTTGAGCGCTACCGCATAGTGGGTCGGGTTGGTGATGATCACGTCGGCCGTCGGCACGTTGGCCATCATGCGCCGCTGCGAGGCTTCGCGCTGCAGCTGACGGATGCGGCCCTTGACCTCGGGCCGCCCCTCGGCGTCCTTGTACTCGTCGCGCACTTCCTGCTTGGTCATCAACAGTTTCTGACGGCCCTGGTAGATCTGGATCGGCACATCGATCGCGGCGACGATCAACAGCCCGGCGGCCATCCACAGCGCGCTCCAGCCCACTACCTGGACGCTATGGATGATGGCCTGCTCCAACGGCTCCTTGCCGATCGCCAGCAACTGCGCCTGATCCCTGCGCAGCACCTGCAAAGCCACCAGCAGAATCACGGCAAACTTGCCCATCGCCTTGATCAGCTCGATCAAGGCGTTGATCGAGAACATGCGCTTGATGCCGCTCAGCGGGTTCATGCGGCTGAACTTGGGCGCCATCCCGCCTGGCGCGAACAACCAGCCACCCAGCGCCAACGGACTCAGCAGGGATGCCAACAACAGCACTACCAGGATCGGCTGGGTGGCCATATACGCGTCCTTGGCGGCCTGCAGCAGAAATATCTGCATATAGCGCTGATCCATAATCACTTCGCGCGGCAGGGTGAAACTCTTCTGCATCAAGGTCACGAAGGTCTGCGCCAGGGCGCCGCCGTAGGTCAGGATGGCGCCGGTCCCCGCCAGCATCACCGCAACGGTATTGAGCTCCTTGGAGCGAATGACCTCACCTTGTTCGCGCGAGTCGCGCTTGCGTTTGTCTGTGGGGTCTTCTGTCTTGTCGCCGCCGCTCTCGCTCTCTGCCATGGCTCATTGCGCCCTGATCATGCCGCGCAGCCACTGCAACGCGTCGGCGGCAATCGGCTGATACTGACTAAGAAGATCGGCCATGCTGATCCACAGGATCACCATGCCCATCACCAGGATCAGCGGAAAGCCGATCGAAAAGATGTTCAACTGCGGCGCAGCCTTGGTCATCACCCCGAAGCAGATGTTGACCACCAGGAGCGCCGTGATCGCCGGCAGCACCAACATCAGCGCGGCGCCCAGCACCCAGCCCATGCGCAGCACCAGCTCCCAGAGGTTGTTGGTGAACAGTGCGTGGCCTACGGGCAGGGTCGTGAAACTCTCGGTCAGTACCTCGAACACCACCAGATGGCCGTTCATCGACAGGAACAACAGCGTCACCAGCATGGTGAAAAACTGCCCGACTACCGCCGACGACACGCCGTTAGTGGGGTCGATCATGGACGCGAACGACATGCCCATCTGCACCGCCAGGATCTGCCCGGCGATGGCGAACACCTGAAACAGCATCTGCAGCGACAAGCCCATCATCGCCCCGACGATGATCTGCTCAGCGATCAGCAGCATGCCGCTCGGGTCCAGCGGATTGACCTGCGGCATCGGCGGCAACCCCGGCACGATGCACACGGTAATGGCCACCGCGAGGTACAGGCGGATACGCCGCGAAACGGTATTGGCACCGAAGATCGGCATGGTGGTCAGCAGCGCGGCCACGCGGAACAGCGGCAGGATGAAGGTCGCCACCCAGGTGCTGATCTGCAGATCGGTCAGTTGCAGCACTGCGGGTCAGCCAATCAACTGCGGGATGCTGGTGTACAGGCGCGTGATGTAGTCCATGAAGGTCTGCACCACCCAGGGCCCGCCGACGATGACGGTCACCAGCATCACCAGCAGGCGCGGCAGAAAGCCCAGGGTCTGCTCGTTGATTTGCGTGGCGGCCTGGAACATCGCCACGATCAGCCCGACGATCAAGCTGGGCAAGACCGAAAAGGACACCATCACCACGGTCAGCCACAGGGCATCGCGAAACAGGTCAAGCGCGACTTCTGGAGTCATGGGGCGATTCTCCTGCAATCGGCAATGGCGTCAGACACCGCCGAAACTGCCAGCCAAGGTACCAATGATCAGGGCCCAGCCGTCGACCAGCACGAACAGCATGATCTTGAACGGCAACGAGATGATCAGCGGCGACAGCATCATCATGCCCATGGCCATGAGGATACTGGCGATCACCAGGTCGATGACGAGGAACGGAATGAAGATCATGAAACCGATCTGAAACGCCGTCTTGAGCTCAGAGATCACGAACGCCGGGACTATGATGGTCAAGGGTGCCTGATCCGGCCCGATGATGTCGGTGCGCTTGGACAAGCGCACGAACAGGTCAAGATCACTCTGCCGGGTTTGCGCCAGCATGAAATCCTTCAACGGCACCTGGGCCTTGGCCAAGGCATCCTGGGCGCTCATCTTCTCGGCCATGTAGGGCTGCAAGGCGTCGGTGTTCACGCGGTCGAACACCGGCGCCATGATGAACAGGGTCAGGAACAGCGCCATGCCGGTCAGCAACTGGTTGGAAGGTGTCTGCTGCAGGCCCAGGGCCTGACGCAAGATGGAGAAGACGATGATGATCCGCGTGAAGCTGGTCATCAACATGACGCCCGCCGGGATGAAGCTCAGCGCGGTCATGATCAGCAAAATCTGCAGGCTGACCGAATATTCCTGCTGGCCGTTGGCACCGTTGGACAGGGTGATGGCCGGGATCGACAGCGGATCGGCGGCCAGCGCCATAGGCGCCACGACCACCAGCAACAGCGTCAAGAGGATGCGCACGGCGCCCATTACTTCTTATCCTTCTGATCCTTGCCCAGCAGTTCCATCAGGCGCTGGGCGAATTCGGGCGCAGCCTGCTCGCTGCGAGCGGGGCTGCGCACGGGCTCCTTCATGACATGCAGCGAAGTGATCCGGCCCGGGCTGACCCCCAGCAGGACCTGCTCGTCGCCAATCTGTACCAGCACCAGGCGGTCGCGCGGCCCCAGTGCCCGCGCACTGACGATATCGATGACCTGCCCACCCCGAGGCGCGGCCTGCTGGACACGGCGGACCACCCAGGCCAGGGCAACGATCACCGCCAGGACCACCAGCAGCCCGAGCATCAGCTGGGTCAACTGCCCGGCCATACTGCCGCCGGTTGCAGCCGCCACCGTAGCGGCAGGCCCCGCGGCCCCAGGACCCGCTTCGTTGATTGCCGGCGCCCCGACGGTGGCGGCCAGAGCCGACAACGGCAGAACGGCGAGCGCCATCAGCCAGCGCTTCATCAGCGCAGCTTCTTGATACGTTCGCTGGGGCTGATCACGTCCGTCAGGCGGATGCCGAACTTCTCGTTGACCACCACCACCTCGCCATGGGCGATCAAGGTGCCGTTGACCAGCACGTCGAGGGGTTCGCCGGCCAGACGATCGAGTTCGATCACCGAGCCCTGGTTGAGTTGCAGCAGGTTGCGGATGTTGATCTCGGTGGCGCCAACCTCCATGGAGATGGTCACCGGGATATCCAGGATCACGTCCAGGTTGGGGCCTTCAAGGCTCACCGTGTGGCTCGCCTTGGGCATGGAACCGAACTCTTCCATGGGCAAGCGCGTGCCCTGTGGCTTGGACGCAGCATCGGCCGCCAGCAGCGCATCGATATCGCCCTGACCACCGTCACCGGATTCACCCAGGGCCGCGGCCCATTCATCGGCAAGCGCCTGGTCTTCCGCGGAGGTTATTTCGTTTTCGTCAGCCATGAGGGTCCTCGACAGGCAAAAATTCAGTGATTACAGGCCGCATAACGCGCTGTTCAGCGGCGCTCTATCGGCTCGATGACTTGCAGTGCCAGGTGGCCCTTGTGGGACCCCAGCTTGGCCTTGAACGACGGCACGCCATTGGCGCGCAGGACCAGTTCATCCGGCAGTTCTATCGGGATCACGTCGCCCGGCTGCATGTGCAGGATATCCCGCAGCTTGAGCTGGCGACGCGCTACGGTGGCGCCCAACGGCACGCTCACATCCAGCACGTCTTCACGCAGGGCTTTGCTCCAGCGCTCGTCCTGATCGTCGAGATCGGACTGGAAACCGGCATCGAGCATTTCGCGCACCGGCTCGATCATCGAGTACGGCATGGTCACGTGCAGATCGCCGCCACCGCCATCTAGCTCGATGTGGAATGTAGACACCACCACCGCCTCACTAGGACCGACAATGTTGGCCATGGCCGGGTTCACTTCAGAGTTGATGTACTCGAAGTTGAGATCCATGATCGCCTGCCACGCTTCTTTCATGTCGACGAAAACCTGGTCGAGCACCATGCGCACGACGCGCAGCTCGGTGGGCGTGAATTCACGGCCTTCGATCTTGGCGTGACGGCCATCGCCACCGAAAAAGTTGTCCACCAGCTTGAATACCAGCTTGGCGTCGAGGATGAACAGCCCGGTCCCGCGCAGGGGCTTGATCTTGACCAGGTTAAGGCTGGTGGGTACGTACAGCGAATGCACGTACTCGCCGAATTTCATCACCTGCACGCCACCCACCGCCACATCGGCGGACCGGCGCAGCATGTTGAACATGCTGATGCGGGTGTAGCGGGCGAACCGTTCATTGATCATCTCGAGGGTCGGCATCCGCCCCCGCACGATACGATCCTGGCTGGTCAGGTCGTAGCTTTTGACCGAGCCGGGTTCGCCATTGCTTTCGGTTTGAACCAGGCCATCGTCGACGCCATGCAAAAGCGCGTCGATTTCATCCTGGGAGAGCAGATCCTGCACGGCCATGTCGTGCTCCTACTGCAATACGAAATTGGTGAACAGCAACTGATCGACGACCAGCTTGCCGACTTCCTTTTGCGCCACTTCCTGCACACTCGCGGTGGCTTTCTGACGCAACATCTCCTGGCCGATCGGCGTTGCCAGTGCATCGAAACTCTGCCCCGAGAACAGCATCACGAGGTTGTTGCGGATCACCGGCATATGCACCTTGAGGGCATCCAGGCCGGCTTGATCGCGGGTCATCAGGGTGATGCTGACCTGCAGATAGCGCTGCCGACCATTCTGATCGAGGTTGACCACAAACGCCGGTGACAGCGCTTCATAGATAGCCGGCGCCTTGCCGGCCGGGGTCGTCGCCACGGCGGGATGGTCGTCTGGCTTGGCCATGGATTTGTGCAGGAAGAACCAGGTGCCGCCCACCGAGCCACCAATGACCACCAACATGGCGACAACGATGATGATGATGAACTTGAGTTTGCCTTTGCCTTTGACTGCGGGGTCTTTCGCTTCTTCGCTCTGCGCCATGCCAATAATCCGTCGCTAATCGGTTTTAAACTACCGCACGATTAGGGGAGAGCAAGTGTTATGCCAGAAGTCTGATTGGAGGTGTCAAAGACGACATGAATGGGGTGCAGCAGATGGCCTCTTCGCGCGCAGAACTCGCTGCCACAGGTACACAGAGGCGCCTGTGGCAGCGGGCACTGCCCGCGAAGGGGGTAGACATCAAGCGTAGTAATCCACCGCGCTGGTACCGATCACCGAGGTGCTGTGGATAACGGACGAGGCATCGCTGACCGTGACGTCGCTGTCCACGCCATCGCTGCGACCCAGGCGCCCGCCGCTGCCGCCGGAAGTCTGTTGAGCCTGAGGCTGGCCGCTTTGCTGCTGTTGACGCGACTGGTCGGACACATTGACGTCCATCTGACCGAGCCCCTGTTGGGCGAACATCTCCTTGAGGCGCCCTTGCTGGTTTTCCAGTGCCTCGCGCACGCCCACGTGGGCGCTCATGAAGGTCACTTGGGTCTGCTGGTCACTGTTCATGGTGACCTTGATGTCCAGGCGCCCCAGCTCGGCCGGCGACAACTGAATGTCGGCGGACTTGAGATTCTGGCTCGAAAGGTACATCACCCGGTTGACCACGCCTTCGGTCCAGCCCGACTGGTTCATGGCCAGAGGAGATGCCGGCGGTGTGGCGGGTGCACTGCTCACCGACTTGCCGGTGGCTTGGGTCAAGGCACTCAGGCGATCGCCAAAGTTTGTGGCGCCGGTATCACCGATACCGCCCTTGATGCCCTTGACGCCCTCCTCGGTGGTAGCCGCGCCCAAGCCCTTGTCACCGCTGCCGGCTTTGCCTTCAGCGCCAGCCTGTTGCTGGATCAGCGTGGTGAGGCCGGCGGCGGCAGCATTGTCGTCAGCCTGCTGGGTGCCATTGGCTGCCTGGTTGTTATCGGCCGCGTGAGCGGAGGTCGTGCCCTGAGCCTTGGCATTCTGCTCAAGGGCCAGGCGCAAAGCCGGCATGTCGGCGAGGGGATCGGCGTTCGGATCGAAATCGTCGTCCGACTTGCTGGCGTCCTTGGCCGCATCTTTGGCCGCAGTGGTTTGCGGCGCGACCATCGCCAGCAGGTTCGGGTCCACGGCAGGGGTCGTTGCAGCAGGCGCAGCAGCGGTCGCCAGCGGATCAACCGCTGGCTTGAGCAACGTAGCAGGATCGACCGCAGGGTCCGTGGCTTTGGCAAGGGCGTCATCCGCCTTGGCATCATCGCTGGCCGCCGCTTCATCGGCCTTGTCGCTCTTGGTCGCCTTGGCATCACCGGCCTTGGCCGTGGCGTCCTGATCCTGATCCTTGTCTTTGTCCTTGCTGGCGACCTTCTTGTCATTGCCTTTGGTGCTGTCGACCTTGTTGTTGTCTACCTTGGTGCTGTCAACCTTGTTGTCGTCAGTCGCCGGCTTGGCCTTGGCAGGCAGATCCTTGCCGCTATCGGCAACGACGGGCTTGGCCGGATCGGGCTGGCTGGCAAACGACGACTTGTTGGCGGCCGCATTGGCCAGCTTGTCGGAATAGGCCTGGGCAGCGTCAGCTTTTTGTGCGTAGTCAGCCTGGCTCTGGCGTGAATACACCGAAGCAAAGCTGTCAGCGCCTGAGGGCGCAGCTTCCTGTGGCTTGCTGGACAGCAAGGCATTGGCGGCGGACGTCTGGTTGGTAGACGCAGTTTGCAGTAATGGATTTGAGGCAACAGGCATGGGAAGGTCTCCGCTGCGCGGCAATCAGTGGCACAGATAGCAGAGACAAAGCAAAAGCCGGGCCAATACGCCCGGCTCGGGCGATCAGGCGGAATATCGCTCGCGTTCACGCTCGTAGACGGGCTTCACTTCACCGAATTCATGATCGATTTCGCGAATCAATTGCTGGATGTCGCCACCATTTGGCTGATTGGCGCATTGCTCGAGTCGGGAACACAACTGCGCCAGCACGAGCGCGCCCATATTGCTGCTGCTGCCCTTGAAGCTGTGTGCCGCTTGGCTGATCGCCTGGGGGTCGGAGGCCGCCTGCAATGCCAGGAGGCGATGCTGGGAGTCACTGAGAAAGGTGTCAAGCAGTGCCGGGTATTCATCTTCCATGACCTCCTGCAGCGCGGACAGCACTTTCTCGTCGACATGGGGATGGGTTGCTGATTCGGTCATCACTTGTTCGCTCCTTGATCAAGCTGGGTATTGGGCATACCGCCAGCTGGAGAATCACCGGTTCAATTGCCGACCGGACGCTGCCAGGAAAATTCGACACATACACTGCGCCCGTCCTCAGCCCAGACTGCATGCTCGCTGAGCTGCCGGACCAGGCTCATCCCTCGCCCGGACAGCCCCTGAGACGGTGTGGGACGAGCCAGTATCTCGGGTACATCGAAACCATTACCGCTGTCTTCGACGCGAATGGTCAGCCTACCACCGCCCTGCGCATCCGGCGATACCCGCAACTGCAGGCGGATGAAGCCTTCGGCCAATGCGTCGAGGCGCTCGTTGCGCTGACGGTAATATTGCGCAAACCCCTGAGCGTCCCGCTTGAGCGCAGAGTCCAGGCCCAACACACCATGCTCCAGCGCATTGGAGTATAGCTCGGTCAACACGCTATAGAGAGCGCCACTCTGAACTCGCAGACCATGCACCTCTTGCAGCGACTGCAGCAAGTTGGGCAGCGGGTTGAAGCGACGCAACGTTTCCCCACGATATTCAAAAGCGGCCGACCAGTCCAGCGGACTCGACTGGCCGCTGTCGGAAAAAATCACCGGGGTGTGCGGCAAGCTGGCCGTCTCGACCACGAAAATCTGCACCATGCTGACGTCGTCCCGTGATTCGCCACGGAATTCGTCGAGCGCGCTCTGTATTTCCTCGAACAACCGATGCGGCCAGCGGTTGTTGCTCAATACGGTATCGAGCCGCTCGGCTCCGAACAATTGGTCCTCGCCGTTGGCGGTGTCGATCACGCCATCGGACAGCAGGAACAATTGGTCGCCCTGACTGAGCGAGTGCACCTCGGTCTTGTCGTTGAAGCTCTGGCGCGATAGTACGCCCAGGGGCAGATGGCGCGATTGCAGCGCGATGCGCTCGCCGCCCTGGCAGAGAATGTAGCCGTCCGGCAGCCCGCCGTTCCAGACCTCCACCTGCAAGCGCTGGAAGCTGACATTGAGCATCGTGGCGCAGCAGAACATGTCCACCGGCAAGATGCGCTTGAGCTTGGCGTTCATCTCCCGCAGGATTTCCGCCAGGCCGTAGCCCTTGGCGGTCATGCCATAGAACACTTCGGCCACCGGCATGGCACCGACGGCCGCCGGCAAGCCATGGCCGGTAAAATCGCCGAGCAGCACGTGCATGTCGCCCGACGGGGTGAACGAGGCCAGCAGCAGGTCGCCGTTGAACAAGGCATAGGGCGACTGCATGTAACGAATGTTCAGCGAGCTGAGGCAACCGGAGTGGGCGATCTGATCGAACACCGCCTTGGCAACTCGCTGCTCGTTGAGCAGGTATTCATGGTGCTGGGAGATCTGGTTGCGCTGCTCCAGAACCGTGGCCTGCAGGCGTCGCAGGCGATCCATGGCGGTGATCTTGGCGGCCAGTATCACCTGGTTGTAGGGCTTGGCCAGAAAATCGTCGCCGCCGGCTTCAAGGCAGGCTACCAGTGCCTGTTCTTCGGTCATGGACGTCAGGAAGATGATCGGTACCAGCTCTTCGCCAGCCATGGCCTTGATCCGCCGCGCCGCTTCGAAGCCATCCATCACCGGCATCATCGCGTCGAGCAGTACAAGCTGCGGACGCTGGGTTTCGAATACCCGCACCGCTTCTTCACCGTTCTCGGCCTGCACCACGTAATGGCCCTGCCGGCGGACGATAGAGGATAACAACATGCGATCGGTCATGTTGTCGTCGGCGATCAACACCGTCAGCGGGTCGGGCTTGGGCAGGATCAAGAGATGTTGAACAGCTTGTCGAAATTGGAGATGCCGAGGATCTTGCGTACATCGGGAGTGCTGTGGATAACCTGCACCTGGGCGTGATCGCCACCCGCATGATCACGCAACAGCAACAGCATGCCCAAAGCGGAACTGTCGAGGTAGTTCGTATCCTTGAGATTGATGATGAACTTCGCCGGCTTGGGGTGAACCCTTTCATAAGCATCACGAAACGCCTGATGGGCGCCAAAGTCGAAGCGTCCCCTGATCTCGATGGTCAATGTTTTCCCATCTTCAGAAGGTTTGGCAGTTACATCGGTCATGGGATATTCCTTCAGGATTATTGCCAATACTGACAAAGGTTTAGCATCGCCACACGCCTCCAGCAACCCCGGCGGGCGGTAAAAAAATGTTTATCTCGTCGCGGCCTCAGTATTGCTCACGTTGCGGCAGGCGCTGCGCCAGTTCATCGAGCAATCGCTGTTCGCGTCGATCCTCGAGCCGCCGCGCTTCTTCAGCATAGCGCAGCACCAGCTTGCGCAGGCCCTCGACGCGCGCATAGGCCTTTTGCCACACGACCCGGGCGCCGTTGAGGTTGCCCTGGTGCCACGCCAGGCTCTTGTGCTGCTGGGCCACGGCGGTTTCAAGCTGATTGAGGAAGCGCTGATAGTTCATCAGCCACTGCCCGGAGACGCCGCGGCTACCGTGGGTCATCCATTGCTGCTGATAGTCGCTGCGAAATTTTTCCAGCTCCGCGAGCTTGGCGTGAGACAGGTTGACCTGGCCCTGAAAATGCCCCATCCGCTGCGCCGCTTTTTTCTCGACGCTCTCGGCCATTTCCACTACGGGCGCCAGACGCGCCGCTCGACTCATCGCCATGGTCTATCAGCCTGGCGCCACAGGATTGAACACGGCAGCGAGGCGGTCGCTACTGTCCTGCAGGCTTTCGTTTTCCTGTAGACCCTGGCGCAGGTAGCGCACCAACGTGGGCTGCAGCGCGATCGCCAGGTCGGTCTCGCGATCACCGCCGGCCACGTAGGCGCCGACGCTGATCAAATCGCGGCTCTGTTGATAACGCGACCACAGCTGCTTGAACTGCTGAGCCTGGGTCATGTGCTGCGGGCTGACCACCGAGGGCATGACCCGACTGATCGAGGCCTCGATGTCGATGGCCGGGTAATGCCCCTCCTCGGCCAGGCGACGGGACAGCACGATATGGCCGTCGAGTACGCCACGCGCCGAGTCGGCGATGGGGTCCTGCTGATCGTCGCCCTCGGACAGTACGGTATAGAACGCCGTGATCGAGCCGCCCCCTGCCTCGGCGTTGCCAGCACGTTCCACCAGCTTGGGCAGTTTGGCAAACACCGACGGTGGATAGCCCTTGGTCGCCGGCGGCTCGCCGATGGCCAGGGCGATTTCGCGCTGAGCCTGGGCAAAACGGGTCAAGGAGTCCATCAGCAACAAGACGTTCTTGCCCTTGTCGCGGAAATACTCGGCAATACGCGTGCAATACATGGCGGCCCGCAGCCGCATCAGCGGCGCATCGTCCGCTGGCGAAGCGACTACCACGGAGCGCTTGAGACCTTCGGGGCCGAGGCTGTGCTCGATGAATTCCTTGACCTCCCGGCCCCGCTCGCCGATCAGCCCGACCACGATGATGTCGGCCTCGGTAAAGCGCGTCATCATGCCGAGCAGCACACTCTTGCCCACCCCGGTACCGGCGAACAGGCCCAGGCGCTGGCCGCGACCGACGGTGAGCAAGCCGTTGATCGAGCGGATGCCCACGTCCAGCGGCTGGCTGATGGGGTCGCGCTTGAGCGGGTTGATGGTCGGGCCATCCATCGGCACCCAGTCTTCGGCCTTCATCCCGCCCTTGCCGTCGAGCGCGCGGCCGGCACCGTCAAGCACCCGCCCGAGCATGGTCATGCCCATGGGCAGGCGGCCGGTATCGGCCAATGGCACTACGCGGGCGCCCGGCGCGATGCCGGCGACGCTGCCCACCGGCATCAGAAACACCTTGCTGCCGGAAAAGCCCATGACCTCGGCCTCGACCTCGACGGCGTCGTAACTGACATCGTTGATCACCCGGCAGCGGCTACCCATGGCGGCCCGCAGGCCCTCGGCTTCAAGGGTCAGGCCGACCATGCGCAGCAGCCGTCCTTCGACGACTGGCTGGCGTGGCAGATCGATGGCCTGTGGATAACTCGACAGGCGCTTGACGAAGCTGGTGCGATTAAGATGCATCGCTCGGCTCCGGCGGTTTGTCTTTGGCCCTGGCCTTGGATCGGGTCGGCGGCTCGTCGTCGACGGGGTCGTCCAGCTCGACTTCAAGCTGCGCCAGATCGGCGGCCAACTCAGCGTCAGCGTCAGCGTCGGATTCCGCTACGGGCTGCGCCACGCTCAGCTCGCTGTCGGGCTCGGGCGCGTGCACCGGCTCGGGGTCAGCCACAGGCTCGGCGACAGGCGCCTGTCGAGCCTGGGCTGCAGCCGCCTTGACTTGCGCCTGGTGCTGCAAATGCTGGGCCTCCACTGCGCCAAGGTCGACATCGGTATCCGACTCGGCAGGGTGCATGCCCTGCTCGTGCAATTGCCCGAACATCATGGCGATGGCCTGGGTGATGCGCGTCTCGATAGCGGCATCGATACGGCTGTGCTCGGTCTCGACGCGGCAGCCGCCGGGCAGCAGCGCCGGGTCTTCGAGGATCCGCCAGGTTTCCTCATGGCGCTCGCGCAACGCCTTGACCTGCACGAAGTCCTGAGGATTGACGAAGATCCGCACATTGTTGGCCCCCATGGGCAGCAACTTCAGCGACTCACGCAATACTGTTTCGATCTGGCTGGAGTCGATAGTGAGTTCGCGCTGGATGACTTCGCGGGCAATGTGCCCGACCAGCTCCACCATGGACTTCTCGATCTGGGCATCCTGCTCGGCGATGGGCAAGAACAGGTGCACCATGACTTGTTCGAGCGTGGCCAGTTTGGCCGCAAGGGCGACCTCGGCCTCTTGGCGAACCTTGATCTGGGTGCTGTGAAAACCCTCGCGCTCACCCACCGCGAAGCCCTCGTTGTAGGCCTCCTGGCGGATGCTTTCGAGTTCTTCAAGGGTCAGCGGCTGGACTTCATCGAGGGGGACTTCTTCGATCTCCTCGATCACCACGGGCTCAGGTTCTGGCTCGGGCAATTCGGGGTCAAAACTGGGCAGAGACCAGACGTCGACCCCACGCAGGTCTTCTGCGCGGATCAGTTCACTGGCGGTTTCATTGGTGGGGCGCGACATGCTTATATCCTGATGCTCGATTAGGGCCCGATGAAAGCGAAACCTGTGGGAGCGGACTTGCGCGTCCGGCGGCCAGGGCCGCAGGCCTTTTGAGCGCTTCGCCGCCGGACGCGCAAGCCCGCTTCCACAACGGTGGAGCCACCGATCAGATCATTTCCTCGCCGCCTTTGCCACCCAGCACGATCTCGCCGGCTTCGGCCATACGGCGGGCGATGGTGAGGATTTCCTTCTGCGCGGTTTCGACGTCGCTGACGCGTACCGGGCCTTTGGCCTCGAGGTCGTCGCGCAGCAGTTCCGAGGCACGCTTGGACATGTTCTTGAAGATCTTTTCCTTGACCCCGTCGTCGGCACCCTTGAGCGCCACCACCAGTACGTCCGAAGACACTTCGCGCAGCAGCGCCTGGATGCCGCGGTCGTCGACGTCCTTGAGGTTGTTGAAGACGAACATCAGGTCTTCGATCTGACCGGACAGATCCTCGTCCACTTCGCGGATCGAATCCATGAGCTGGCCTTCGACCGAACTGTCGAGGAAGTTCATGATATCGGCTGCGCGCTTGATACCACCCAGCGTGGTCCGGGACGTGGTCGAGTTGCCGGCGAACTGCTTCTCGAGGATCGTGTTGAGTTCTTTCAAGGCCGCAGGTTGCACAGTGTTGAGCGACGACACCCGCAGGATGATATCCAGGCGCACCTTGTGGTCGAAGTGCCCGAGCACCTCGCCCGCCTGATCAGGGTCGAGATACGCGACCACGATGGCTTGAATCTGTGGGTGCTCGAAACGGATGACGTCGGCCACGGCACGCGGCTCCATCCACTTGAGGCTGTCCAGGCCGCTGGTGTTGCCACCCAGCAGGATGCGGTCGATCAGACCGTTGGCCTTGTCTTCGCCCAATGCCGAGGTGAGCATCTTGCGGATGTAGGTGTCCGAGCCGACGCCGAGGCTGGTCTGGTCGCCCACGCTGGCGACGAACTCGGTCATCACCTGCTCGACCTGTTCGCGGTGCACGTTGCGCATCTGCGCCATGGCCACGCCCACTCGTTGCACTTCCTTCGGGCCCATGTGCCGCAACACTTGGGCCGCGTCGGTTTCACCCAGCGAAAGGAGGAGAATGGCGGCCTTGTCGACCTTGGTCAGTTTGGGGGCAACTATGGCCTGATTGCTACTCATCGGCGTTAATCCACTCTTTCACGACCTGGGCCACACGGCCCGGATCTTCAGCCACCAGACTTTTGATTGCATTCAACTGCGCGTCATAACCTTCGCTAGGGCTTGGTAGCAAGATGCTCTGCGGCCCGCCAAGGCTGACGCGATCGTCGGCCACATCACCCATCATGCCACCCGCAAAGCCGCCACCGGCCATGCCGGCGCCCATCATCGCGCCGTCACCACCGGAGGCCGCCAGGCCCTTGCCGCCCTTGCCACCACCGGTGATGTTGTTGAGCACCGGGCGCAGTACGCCGAACACCAGCACCAGGATGAACAGCACACCCAGGGCCTGCTTGACCACATCCCAGAACCAGGGCTGCGAGTAGAACGGAATGCTCGGGATCACTTCACCGGTATCGGGTGCGAATGCCGAGTTGATCACCGTCACGCTGTCGCCACGGCTGGCATCGAAACCCACCGCGTCTTGCACCAGGCGTGTAAAGCGCGCCAGATCTTCGGCGCTCCACGGCGTGTGAGTGACTTCGCCATTGGCGGCGTTGACCTTGGCCTGATCGTCCACCACCACCGCCACCGACAGGCGCTGCAAGCGACCCTGCTGCTGACGGGTGTGGCTGATGGAACGGTCGAGCTCGAAGTTCTTGGTCGACTGCTGACGCTTGTCGGCCGGATACGGCGCGAGCATCGGCTGGCCTGTGGCCGGGTCCATGATCTGCTGGCCGTTGGCGTCCACCAGCGGTTGCCCAGGCTGAATCGCCGTGGCAGCGCCCGCCGCCCCGCCTGCCGTGGTTTGCGGAGCAGTCGCAGGGGCCGGCGGCTGGTTGCTCAAGGCTCCCGGCACACCCGATGGGCCGCTGCTGCTGGAACGCTGCTCGGTGGTCGATTGCTCGCTGCGCAGTGCCGGTTGATCGGGGTTGAACTGTTCGGAGGTCGATTCCACGGCGCTGAAGTCGACCATGGCCGAGACTTCCGCCTTGTAGCGATCGTTGCCCAATACCGGCGCCAGAATGCTCTGCACACGCTGGGTCAACATGCCTTCCATACGCCGGGTATAGTCGAATTGCTTGCCGGCCATGGCCAACTCGGAGCTGCCGCCTTGGTCGGACAACAGGTTGCCCTTCTGATCGACCACAGTCACGCCGGACTTGTCCATTTCAGGGATGCTGGTAGCGACCAGATTGACGATCGCCATCACCTGACCAGGATCGAGGGTGCGGCCGCCGTACATCTCCACCAATACCGAGGCGGTCGGCTTGCGCTCGTCACGCACGAACACCGAGCTTTTCGGAATCGCCAGGTGCACGCGTGCGGCGCGGATGCCGTTGAGGCTGGAAATGGTGCGCGCCAATTCGCCTTCGAGGCCGCGACGGTAACGCGTCGCCTCCATGAACTGGCTGGTGCCCAGGCCCTGGTCCTTGTCGAGAATTTCGAAACCGACGTTGCCATCGCCCTGTACTACGCCGGCGGACGCCAGCGCCAGACGTGCTCGGGACAGGTCCTCGGCCTTGACCAGCAAGGCACCCGAGGTCGGCTCGATGTTGTAGCTGATATTGGCGGTAGCCAGGGTGTCCATCACCTGCTTGGTGTCCATACCCGCCAGACTGCCAACCAGCGGACGATAATCCGGCTGTTGCGACCACAGGACCACGGCAAAACCGATGGCCACACTGGCAGCCAGCCCGACCAACAGGCCGACCTGCCGGAGCACCGGCATCTTGGTGATGTTATCCAGGAAATTCAGGCCCGGCAGGGAACTCTTGCCCCCTGCGCCGCCTGCTTTTGCCGGTACGTTATCCACTGCTTCAGCCATGACTCAATTCGTCCTCAGACCGGCATCTGCATGATGTCTTGGTAAGCTTGGACCAGTTTGTTGCGCACTTGCGTGAGCGCCTGGAAGGAAACCTGGGCTTTCTGCGACGAAATCATGACGTCGGTGATGTCCACACCGCTCTTGCCGATCTCGAAGGCGTTGGACAGCTGATTCGAAGCTTGCTGCGTTTCGTTGACCTTGCCCACGGCATTGCCGAGCAGATCGGCGAAGCTGCTGCCACTGACTTCCGGCACAGCCGTCGCAGCCTTGGCCGACGAACCCATGGCTTCGGCCTGCATGGCACGCATGTCCATCATCAAACGGTTGAATTCAATACCTTGGCTCATGGACATCTCTCTTTGCCGGTCCGCAATTTTTTGACACTGGTACAGCGTCTGTCAGTAGAGGTAGCAACAAGGGTGCCAGCTCTCCAGAACAGCGATACAAATTCGATACGAATCGTTAGCTAGCGAACAAAAACGCCTCGACGTCCATGCCCGCGTCGCGCATCTGCGCCAGTTTGTAACGCAAGGTACGGGGGCTGATACCCAGGCGCTCGGCCGCCTCCTTGCGCCGTCCGCGTTCGGTGCGCAGGGTATCGATGATGACCTCGAATTCGCGTCGCCGCAGATCGTCACCCAGGCCGCTGACGGCCTGAGGTTCATCTTCCGCCTTGCTTGTCGGGATTGAAACATTGGGAGCGCGCAACAAGGCAGGGGCCCCGACCGGCGGCAGGTGAACACTGCCGATAGGCCCGGCCAGGCAGAAGTCCTCAGCCCGGATCACCCCGCCCTGCTGCAGGATCAGCGCACGTTGAATGGCGTTGTCCAGTTCGCGCACATTACCGGGCCAGGCGTAACTGACCAGGCAGTCTTCAGCGTCCTCGCACAGCCGCACGGGCGCATGCTTCATTTTATTGACGTGCTTGGCCAGCAGCCGCTCGGCCAGTGGCAAAATATCGGCGGTCCGCTCGCGCAAGGGCTTCCACGCCAAGGGGAAAACCGACAGACGATAGTAGAGGTCTTCGCGAAAACGCCCGGCCGCCACTTCCCCGGCCAGATCACGGTTGGTGGTGGCGATCACACGGATGTCGAGGGTAATCGGCTTGCGCCCACCCACTCGTTCCACTTCCCGCTCTTGCAGCACCCGCAGCAGCTTGGCTTGCAGGCCCAAGGGCATTTCGGAAATCTCGTCGAGCAACAGGGTACCGCCGTCCGCTTGCTCGAATTTGCCCGCCTGGGCAGCGATGGCGCCCGTGAACGAACCTTTCTCGTGGCCGAACAAGGTGGCCTCGAGCATGTTATCGGGGATGGCTGCACAGTTGATCGCTACAAATGGCTGAGTGGCGCGCCCCGATTGTAGATGAATGTAGCGGGCCAGCACTTCCTTGCCGGTGCCGGATTCGCCGGAAATCAACACGGTCGAATCGCTGCGGGCAACGCGTGCTGCCAGTTCGAGCAATTGTGCGCTGGCCGGCTCTTGCGCCACCGGACCGTCACCGTCGTTATTCTGCACGCTGCCCAAGGCGTGGCGCGCCACCAGATCGAGCAATGTGCGAGGCTCGAACGGCTTGACCAGATAATCCGCCGCCCCTTGGCGCATGGCGTCGACCGCACGCTCGACGGCGCCATGGGCCGTCATCAACAGTACCGGCAATTGCGGCTGCAAGGCACGCAGACGTGCCAACAGTTGATGGCCATCCATGCCGGGCATGTTGACATCGCTGATCACCAACCCGAACGCTTCGCCGGTCACCGCCTGCAAGGCGTCCTCTGCGCAGCTCACGGCGCGGTAGGCGCAGCCGCCCAGTTCGAGGGTATCGCCGAGGGCTTCGCGCAGGGCGCGGTCATCCTCGACCAGCAATACCTTGATTTCTCTCTGGCCTGTGGCTTGCATCGACCTTACTCCTGAGTGGCGAACAGCGGCAGCGTCACCATGGCGCGGGTGCCGCGGCCAGGACGCGAGCGCAGTTGCAACTCGCCCTGGTGCGCACGCGCCACGGCCTTGACGACTGCCAGCCCGAGGCCGGTGCCAGTCGTCTTGGTAGTAAAGAAGGGTTCGCCCAGACGCGCCAGGGTCTTTGCATCGATGCCGCTACCGCTGTCGGTGACGCACAGGCGCAAGGTATTGGCGCGTCGATACAGGTGCACCTTGATCCGCGCCTGGCCGCCACTGGCCTGCACCGCGTTTTCGATCAGGTTGAGCACGGTGCCGACCAGCGTATCGCGGTTGCACAGCAGCTCGCCCTGCACAATATCGCACTGCCAACGTACCTGCTGGCCCTCGAGCTGAACATGAGCGGCCTCTCGCAACGCGTCGAACAGCGCGTCCGGCGTCAAACGATCGTTGAGCGGCAGCTCGCCACGGGCGAACACCAACATGTCACGCACCTGGTGCTCGAGTTCGTGCAGGCGCTCCTTGAGTCGCCCGGCAAAGCGCTGCTGGGTCTCGGCCGGCAGGATCTGTTCGGTGAGGTGGCTGGCGTACAGCAGTGCCGCCGACAGCGGCGTGCGGATCTGGTGCGCGAGTGATGCGACCATGCGCCCCAGCGAGGACAGCCGCTCGTGGCGGGCCAGTTCGCCCTGCAGGCGGCGGGTTTCCGTCAGGTCGTTGAGCAGCACCAACTGACCCGGTTCGGCGTCCAGCGAACGGGTGGCGATCGACAGCCGCCGACCATCCTTGAGGGATATCTCGTGACCGTCATCCTCGCGTGGCGAGAAGCAGCGACTGATCACATTGCGCCACAATTCGCCCTCCAGAGGCTCCCCTAGCAAGTCGGCCGCCGCCGGGTTGGCCTCGCGTACCTGGCCGTGGGAATCAATGACGATCACGCCCCCCGGCAGCAGGTTAAGCAGACTCTGCAAGCGGTTGGCGATGACTTCTTTCTCCGCCAGTTCGGCCATGCGCTGAGCACTCACCACCGCCAGCTCGCCCTTGAGTTCAGCGACCCGGGTTTCGAGCAGGCTGTAGGACTCGCTGAGCTGGCTGGACACCTGGTTGAACAGCGCAAACGCCTGCTCCAGGCTAGGCCGTTCGGCAGCCTGCGGGTCAGGAATGGCGGTGGCTGTGAAGCCAGCTGGCGGGATCGAAGACATGGGGGCGGCCTGGGACATCTTGCTCTCTCATGTGGGCTCACCGTCAAAAACGGTATCGTCCTTGAGACATAGCAATAGCCGTGCCGGAACATTTGGACTGTGACAGGGTTCGCAAACTGCTTTGCATCAAACAGCTTACAAAGTAGAAATTCCCAATGAAATCAGGTACTTGTAGGGGCGCCAGAAAGGCGTTGGAGAGGGGCAATAAAACCTTGCATGACCACCGGTCCGCTATCGCTACCGGTGGTCTGCAAGTCTGGCGTCAATCCTCCGACTGATCGTCGCCTTCACCGTTACCGCGACTCATGCCGTATTTGCGCATTTTTTCCACCAATGTGGTACGGCGGATACGCAAGCGTTCGGCAGCCCGGGCAACGATGCCATTAGCGTCGTCCAGCGCTTGCTGGATCAGACCTTGCTCGAGGCCACCGAGGTAGTCCTTGAGGTCCAGGCCTTCAGGCGGCAGCATGGCGCTGGAGGCGAAGTCCGGGGTGTGACCGTTGATGGCCACGCGTTCTTCGAGGTCGCTGCGCAGGCTGTCGACGAGTTGCTCGTCTTCGTCGTCGACGTAGCGGAATTTCTTCGGCAACTCGGCAACGCCGATCACACCATAGGGATGCATGATCGCCATGCGTTCCACCAGGTTGGCCAGTTCACGGACATTGCCCGGCCAGCCATGACGGCACAGCGACATGATCGCCGCAGAGTTGAAGCGAATCGAACCGCGCTTTTCGTGTTCCATGCGCGAGATCAGTTCGTTCATCAGCAACGGGATGTCCTCGACGCGCTCGCGCAACGGGGCCATCTCGATGGGGAATACGTTGAGACGGTAATACAAGTCTTCGCGGAAGGTCCCGACCTCGATCATGCTCTCGAGGTTCTTGTGGGTCGCGGCAATGATCCGTACATCGATGCTCTGGGTCTTGTTGCTGCCTACACGCTCGAAGGTACGCTCCTGCAGTACACGCAGCAGCTTGACCTGCATCGGCAGCGGCATATCGCCAATCTCGTCGAGGAACAGCGTCCCGCCGTTGGCCAGCTCGAACCGCCCGGCGCGGCTGGTGATGGCGCCGGTGAATGCGCCCTTCTCGTGGCCGAACAGTTCGCTCTCGAGCAGCTCTGCCGGGATCGCCCCGCAGTTGACCGGCACGAATGGCGCGTCGCGGCGCTTGGAATGGTAGTGCAAGTTGCGCGCGACCACTTCCTTGCCGGTACCGGACTCGCCGAGGATCAGCACGCTGGCGTCGGTATCGGCCACTTGCTGCATCATCTGCCGTACATGCTGGATGGCACGGCTGGTGCCGACCAGGCTGCGGAACAGATTGGGCTCGCGCTGACGTCCACGCTCACGGGCCTGGTCGTACATCTCGCGATAGACCTGGGCGCGATGCAGGGAGTCCAGCAGCTTGCTGTAGCTGGGCGGCATTTCAAGGCTGGAGAGGACGCGGCGACGCTGGTCGTCAGGCAATTCGGCCGGCGAGACATCCGACAGCAGGAGCACCGGGAGGAATTCATCCCACGTGCCCAAGGTCTTGACCAGGGCCTGCAAGCCGCCCGGAGCAGTCACTGCGCCGATCAGTACGCACAGGACCTCACGACTGGAGCCCAGCCCTTCGACCGAGTGCTGCCAATCCTGACTGGAGCAGGACAGGTTGTCTTCGCCGAGGAAATTAAGAATGACCGCGAGGTCGCGCCGACGGACGTTATCGTCATCGATCAGCAGGATTTTGGTTTCACGCCACATGCAATAGCAACTTCCCTAGTCAACTCGACGCCCAGAAGGGGCTAGCTCGACGTATTTGGAGGCCGGTTCAGCTCTTTGACGACTGAACCTTGCCAACAGCCACTAGTAAAGTCAAAAAAATGGTCATAGTCAAATTTATGGCGACTTTAGTACCCACTTTCAAACACGACTAGCCGAACAAATGGTATACCTTCGCCGCGTTGTTCGCTTGGCGAATCTGCATGACCTCGTCAAACAAGGCTTGACGTTCGCCCGTCGCGGCGTCGATCACGGTTTTGTAGACAAAAAGCAGTTTTTCCAGACTGTTACGTATTTCACCCTCATGCGCCTTGAGGTCGGGTGCCCCCGTCAACGCGTCGACGCAATCGCGGCACGCGAGATCAAGCTGGGCGATAGTCGACCAGTCACGACGCTCCAGCGCGCCCTCCATCGCTTCGCGGGTTTCTTCGATACGCTGCATTGCAACCGACATGGCGGAGACCTCAGGGGCTTGCGGACTGTCAGGCATCTTGAACACCGGACTATGCGACAGGAGCGATGGCATCCCAACCTTCCTTGACCGTGATCATCAGGCCAGCGACTTCGTCGATGATCTTGGGATCGGTCTTGATATTGGCTTCAGTCAAGCGCGTCATCATGTAGGTGTAGAGGCTATCGACACGGGCCACTTGCTGGGCCGAGTTGGTCATGTCCAGGCCTTCACGCAGGCCGCCGATCAGGGCGACGGCACGAGTGATCGCCAGGCCTTTGCCGGGCACATCCTTGCGTGCGATGGCGCCTTTGGCCTGGGCCAGGCGATCGAGCACGCCTTGCATCAACATTTGCACCAGACGATGAGGACTGGCCTCGGAAGTCTGCGCCTGAGCAGTGACGTTCTGGTATTGCCGAAGAGCTCGCATCGGGTTCATTTGCTTGCCTCACCACAACTGAAGTGACTTGTATATTCTCTGTATCGACGCAAAGCGACAATACTTTAGCCAAAAAGTCAAAAGCCCGGCACATGTCTGCACATGGCCGGGCTTTTGCTGAACGACATCAGGATTTCGAAGCGTTCAAGCTATCGAAGAACGACGTGATGCTGGTGGCCTGCGCTTTCATCTGACCTACCAGGGTGTCCATGGCGTTGTACTTGGCCGTGAGGGTTGCCGTGAACGATTCGACGTGCAGGTCCAATGCGGTCTGCTTGTCGGCCAGGTCCGACTTGGTCTTGTTCAGCTGAGTGCTGCGCTGATCAAGAATGCCTCCCGTCTGCGTATACGGAGTCAATACCGCGGTCATTTTTGCAACCACACCGTTGGTACCGGAGAACATCGCCTGCACCTTGCTGCCCAGCCCCTTATCGGTCATGGCAGTGCTGAACGCGGTGCTGTCGAATTTCAGCTGGCCGGTGGTGAAGTCAGTGGTGATACCCAGCTGCGACAGCACCGTCAGGCTCCCTGAAGTCGTACTAGGCGTCGTCAGCACACTGCTCAACGCGGCCTTCAACGAGCGCGGGAGCGAATCGCCTGTCAACGCACCACTGACTACGTTGCCGTCAGTGTCGGTCGTGGTGGCCGTCAGCGAATTCACCGCCGTGAGCAGCGTGTTGTAGGCGGTCACAAACGACTGAAGCGAGGATTGCAGCCCGGAGGTGTTGGTGGCCACGGTAACGGTCGCCGGATTGCCGACGTTGGTTGCCGTCAACGTCATGCTGATGCCGCCGATCGCACTGCTGACGGTATTGCTGGAGCTGGTCACGGACAAGCCATCGACCGTCAGCGTGGCGTCCCCGCCCTGAGTGATGTATCCACCCGCCGAGCTGGAACTGGAGAACGCAGTGGTGCCATCGACCGCCAGCTCGGGGATCCCGCTCATGGTCAGGTTGTTGCCCGCCCCCGTGGTCGAGGAGGTCAATACCAACCGCGAACCACTGGTGTCGGTGATGATGTTGGCAGTAATGCCTTTGGACTGCAGCGAGCTGTTGATCGAGTCACGCACCGTCTGCAGAGTTGCGCCGGAACCGACCGCCACGCTGTAGTTAGTGCCATTTTGACTGATCTGCAAGGTACCACTCGAAATAGCACTGGCTGAACCGCCAGAGAACGACGCGCTGGCTATTTTCGATGCGGTCGCCAGCTTTGACACTTCAATGCTGTAACTACCGGCCACGGCAGTGTTGTCCGCCGTCGCAGTAATTGTGCTGCTCGATGACGTCGCGGCAAACGCGTTGAAAGCCGGAGTAGTGGTACTGCCCAGGGTGGTCAAAGCGGTTTGATACGCAGCCATGGCACTCTTGAGCGTGCCGACAGCCGAAATGCTCGCGGTGTTCTGTGTGGTGCCAGTCGTGATCTGCGTCTGCGCCGCCAGCTTGTCCGAGTCGACAAGAGCGGACACGATCGAGTTGATATCCAGACCCGAGCCCAGGCCCGTGGATGTGGTAATAGGACTCGTCATGTGGATCTCCTAGAATTATCGCCGGTCTTTTGACCTGCGCACGCCTGCGTATCAGCGTGAAAACACTTTGCGTGCCAGTTCTCAGACTTTGCCGTTGAACAGCACGCTACCTTGCTTGCTCATGTTATCGGCCAGCTTGAGCGCTTCTTCAGTCGGCATCTGACGAATGACCTCGCCCGTCTCGGTGGACACCACCTTGACGATCGCAATGCCATGCACCTGATCAATAGAAAACTCCAGGTCACGCTCGGAAGCCTTGATGTACTGGTCGATCGCCTTGACGGCAGACTGAACATTCGCAGCGTTCACGGACGGATCCGCGGAGTCGGTAGAGGCCCCAGTGACGACAGTCGATACAAGCTTGTCGGCCGTACCGGTGGTTTCGCTCGAAGGCTGTGTCGCTGGTGTATAAGCAGTATTGAGCTTGACGTTCACGTCCATTTGCAGGACCTCCAAAAGAAAAAAAGCGAGAGAGCACGCTGAGCGCCCTCTCCCGCCGAAGCCTAAGCTTTAAACAGTCTTACTGGAGCAGTTTCAGTACAGCGGATGGCAGTTGGTTAGCCTGTGCCAGTACTGCGGTAGAAGCTTGCTGCAGAGTTTGCTGTTTGGTCAGGTTAGCAGTTTCCGAAGCGAAGTCGGTGTCCTGAATACGACCCAGTGCAGCAGTTGCGTTCTGGTTCACGTTTTGCAAGTTGGAGATGGTGCTGGTCAGACGGTTTTGCGAAGCACCCAGGTTTGCACGAGTGGAGTTGATGGTCTGCAGAGCGGCGTCGATAGCGGTGATCGCAGCGGAGGTGTTCGCTGGAGCACTACCAGTAGTACCGCCAGTACCAGTGATCGAGATGCTGCTGCCGACACCCAGGGTGTTGGCGTCGAAGCTGGTGCTCAGGGTCAAGGTAATGGTGTTGGCCGAACCGGTGTTCGAACCGACTTGCAGGTTCATGGTGCCAGCCGAACCGTCCAGCAGGTTTTTGCCGTTGAGGTTGGTCGACGACGAGATACGGGTCAATTCAGCCGACATCTGGGTGAATTCAGCGTTCAGTGCAACGCGGTCGCTGGAGCTGTTCGAGTCGTTCGCAGACTGCACGGCCAGTTCACGCATACGCTGCAGGATCGAAGTCGATTCTTGCAGAGCGCCTTCAGCGGTCTGAGCCATCGAGATACCGTCGTTGGCGTTCTTGATTGCTACGGTCTGGCCACGAATCTGGCTAGTTTCCTTGGTAGCGATCTGCAGGCCGGCGGCGTCATCTTTTGCGCTGTTGATTTTCAGGCCAGAAGACAGACGAGTCATGGAGGTGGTCAGAGCATCGGAAGCTTTGTTCAGGTTGTTTTGAACGGCCAAAGATGCAACGTTGGTGTTTACGCCTAACATAATGAATTCCTCGTGGTTTGGGTACTGGTCCGGCCCTGGCTACAGCCGGTGTGGCCTAGAGAACCTTCGTAATAGTTATCGTCGTGGTGGGCGTTTGCTTGAGCCCTTTTTCAAAGTTTTTTTGCCGTTTTTGCCAGAACCCGTGTAAATCAAGGCCCCGAACAAACTTTGACGCCAAAAAAACTTTCACGACGATCCGTTGCCCTGTGAACCGCGTCACACTCCGAGGCTTACGCCTCTTCCTGCGCCAACAGTTGCAGCAGATCTACTTCCAAGGTATCGGCCAGTCCCAACCAATCTTGACGCTCTTGTGCCTGTAATAATGCATTCAACACCACGGGGCATTGCCGGGCCACGTCAGGCGGGCAGCCCACCAGCGCTTTGATCAAACCGTCGAAGATTTCAACCATCCGCAGCGCCGCTTCCACATCGCGCCCAAGGCGAAACAGTGCTGCACACTCGCGTACCTGATGCTCAAAGGCGAGATCGACACTCATGCCACGAACTCCGGGTGGTAGTGCGTCCCGGCGATCAGCGCGCCGTCCCGACTGGTATTGAAGAACTGCACCTGCGGATGACGGGCGATGAAGCGCTCCAGCTCCAGCAGGTAACTGCGAAAGTTGAGCTGGGTCTTGACCCGCTGGCCGTGGCCGTCGTGCAACCAGTAACGCGCGGCCTTCACCGACGGGCCCAGTTCGCTGTCGAGCCAGCCGGCGTGGGTCTTGTCATGGGGAAAGGCAAAGTCGGCGCCGAACAGGGTGATCCGTCGGGCGCCCATCTTCACCGCCAGGTCCACGGCCGGATGCAACACGCTGCCTGCGGTATGCAAGCTGCCGCGAGGCAGGCGCTGGCGCATCGCGTCGAACAGCGGGCTGGCGGAATAGCCTGCATAGCGTGGGCCCTGCCAGCGCTGCAGGACATCCGCCGGCACCAGCGGCAGGTACACCAGCGTCACCGCCTGGGAGTCGTCTGGCGGCAGATAGCGCTCGCTGATCAACTGATCGACGCTGACCACCAGGTCGGGGACGATGCCCTGTTTGCGCAGCGGCCGGTACGCCGTGTCGACGCAGATGATCAACGGCCGCTCGGCCCGTGCTGCAATCGCCTTGAGCGCCGCGAAATGCTGTTCGAGGCTCGGCCCGGTGGCAATCACCAGCACCTCGCGCCCCTGCAGGGTATCGAACAACCGGGCCACATCGGGGTCGCTGCGTACTAGTGTTTCGGTCTCTTGCAGGCGCTGAAGCAAATGCGGTTGCGCGGCCGCAAAGTGGCGGTTGTTGAAGGCCAGGTGGGTCTCGCTCACGAGGCGATCGCGCATACGTGCATTGAAATCATCGGCCAGCACCATTTCGCCAGGCAGGGCGAAGAACGGCAAGGCCATCTCGACTTGCTCCCCCGCCAGGCTCAGCTCGACCCGCGGATCGCCGAGCCACAGGCGCTGGTCGAGCAAGCCCAGAACCATCACGAACAGCGCGCTGTTGACGATGTACACCTGCAAGGTCCGCAGCGCTGGACGCTCGAGCAAGACCCCCTGCAGATCGCCCAGAGCCGTCCCGTACAGATGCACCACCGTACTGTCGAGCGCCAGGCTGTCGGCCTGCAACCGCGCCTCGCCTACCCGATCGTAACGGCTGGTCAACTGCACCCCGTCAATGCTCAGGGTCGAACCACAACCCGTGACCCGCGGCGACAGGGCCGTGAGGTCCTCGCCTTGCAGCCGCGCCCACAGCGCCGGCCAGCGGCGCTGGAGGACCTCCCCGTTAGCCTGGAATGTTTCGTTCATGGTGCTGTGGTTCCCTGAAAACGACTGCGCCCAAGGTTAACTCACCTTGGGCGCAGACACACGGCTGGCGGGGCTCCCGGCGTTGCGGGAGCGAGCGTGGCTCAAGGCCGATAGATGATCGCCGAGCCCCACGACAGACCGACACCGAAGCCGCTCAGGGCCACGCGCTTCCAGCTGGAGTCAAGCACGTGCTTTTCCAGCAGCAGCGGTACGCTGGAGGACACCGTGTTGCCGGTTTCGAGCATGTCCTTGACGAACTTCTCCGGCGGCGCAGCTTCGAACCGGCGAGCCACGGCGTCGACGATCGCGGCGCTGCCCTGGTGGATACAGAAGGCGTCGATATCGTCAGCACTGAAACCCGACTCATCGAGCAATTCGTGCAAATGCGCCGGCACTTTGAGCAGGGCGAAGTTGAACACCTGACGACCGTTCATGAAGAACACGCCATCGCTGACCTTCAGGTGCGGCGCGCCGGAGCCGTCGGTGCCGAATTTGGCCTTGCCCAACTGCCAGGGAGCATCTTCGCCCATCCAGGTGGCCGTAGCGGCATCGCCGAACAGCATGGTGGTATTGCGGTCTTCAGGGTCGACGATTTTCGAATACGGGTCGGCGGTGATCAGCAGGCCGTTCTTCAGGCCTGCGGCCTCCATGAAGCCTTTCATCGCGTAGAGGCCGTAGACATAACCCGAGCAGCCCAGGGAGATGTCGAACGCGGCGACGTGGGTCGGCAAGCCAAGCTTGTCCTGGACGATCGCGGCCGTGTGCGGCAGGCCTTCTTCGTCGCCGTTCTGAGTGACGACGATCAGCGCGTCGATGGACTCGCGCTTGAGTTGCGGGTTGTTCGCGAACAGGGCGTTGACGGCCTCGACGCACAGGTCGGAGGTTTCTTGCGTGGCGTCCTTGCGTGGCAGGAACGCCGAACCGATCTTGCCCAGGATGAAGTCTTCGTCCTTGGCAAATTTGGCACCCTGCGCGTAGTTATCGACGCCGGCCTTCGGCACGTAACTCGCTATGCTTTTTATGCCAATCATTCTGGCTTCCCAATAATAAACCGCTGAATATCACCCCTCGGATGGATCGAGGGGCCGACAGATACCGGCGCCGTGCGGCTCACAAGGGGCAGCAACCGACGGTGCCAAGGCGCGAAGGGTCGGCCATTCGGCCACGCAGCTACTTCAACGCCCACAAAAACATGACAATGGGATGCACTTCGTGACCCATAGGTCACGCCAATATAACGTCTGTGTCGTATTTTGTGACATTTTGCACGAAGGTTTAATGCACGAGGAGCAATTGCAGGCGGATGCCACGGCGCGGCAAGGCGAAGCCCACGAGGGGCCCCTATCGATCGTTCATGAAGCGATTCAGAGTATCGATCAGTCGCGCCTGCGCCGCGTCGCCCAGCGTGTGGTACAGCGGAATCGACAGAATCTGCTGGTTCTGCGCGGCCTCTTGCGCCCGCGCCGGTATCTTCAATTGGCGGTATGGCGGGTGCTCGGCAATGGTCAGCGGGTAGTGAATGTTGGTCTGGATGCCGTGGCCGGTCAGGTATTCCTTCAGAGCATCACGGTAGCGGCAAGTGACCACGAACAGATGCCAGACATGGCCCTCACGGTCCGTGGCCTTGGGCACGTTGATCAGCGGATTGCGGATCTGCGCGCTGAAACGTTCGGCAATGACGCGACGGCGCTCGGTGTCGGCGTCCAGCCGGGCCAGCTTGACCCGCAACATAGCCGCCTGGATTTCATCCAGACGGCTGTTCACCCCCGCGTACTCATGCTGGTATTTGATCCGCGAGCCGTAGTTGCCCAACGCCCGCACCAGCGTCGCCAGTGCCGCGTCGCCGCACACCACAGCCCCTGCGTCGCCCAAGGCACCGAGGTTCTTGCCCGGATAGAAACTGAACGCCCCGGCGTCACCCCAACTGCCCGCCTTGCGCCCCTGCAAACTGGCACCGTGAGCCTGGGCGCAATCTTCCAGCACCAACAGGCCATGCTGACGGGCCAGCGCCATTATCTCGGGCATCGGCGCCAGTTGTCCGTACAGATGCACCGGCACAATCAAGCGGGTCTTGCCGGTAATGGCCGCCGCCACTGCACCGACGTCCAGGTTGAAAGTGGCCAGATCGGTATCCACCAGTACCGGCGTCAGGCCGTTTTCGGCGATGGCGGCAATGGTGGCGATAAAGGTGTTGTGCTGCACGATCACCTCATCACCGTCGCGCAGCCTGCCCTGCTCTTTCCAGGCACGAATCACCAGCGTCAGGGCATCGAGACCGTTGGCGACCCCCACTGCGTGGCTCACGCCGCAATAACCGGAAAAGTCGGCCTCGAAGCCAGCCAGTTCCTCGCCCATCAAGTACCAACCCGAATCGATGACCCGCGCACAGGCCGCCTTCAACTCATCCGCGTATTCGTGATTGATGGCCTGCAGGTCAAGGAAGGGAATCGTCGTTGCCGTTGTCGTCACAGGTTCACCATGCTTTGGAACGTTGCATAATCGCGCACATAGTCGGCTTCGTCATAGAGGCTATCGGCGAGCACCATCAGCACACAATCGGGGGAAAAGTCATACATCACTCGCCACAGGAATGACTCGATCAACAAGCCTTGGCAAGGGTTATCAAGACGGAAGTCGATTTTCTCCTTGCCGTCATCGAGCAGGAAACGGCACGAGCCGCGCACCGCGACCGCGACCTGTTTCAAGGACTTGTGCGCATGATGGCCGCGCTCGACCCCTTCCCCCGTTTCGAACATGTAGTACACACGCTTGACCTGAAAAGGAATGTTCTTGCCTTCTTCCAGAGCGATCAACGAGCCGCGGTCGTCACCGTGGGTCTGCAACTGCAAAAACTGAATATTCATCGAGAGTGTCCAGGACGGGAATCGACTTCACCGATTGTCAGCCATCGCACCACGGCCTCGGCATCGATCGAATAGCCTTTGTAGTAAAGCTCGCGAGAAGCCACCGTATTCGCCTGATAGCGGATGTAGTTCATGTCGACCCCGACAATGTCAGCCAGGTTGGAATAGCACGACAGCGCGCCGATCTCTTCAGCCATCCAGCACAGCGCCCTGGCGCCTGGCGAGGCAAAGATGATATTGGTCCACGCCGCGCCCGTTGGCCCGACGATGATATCGGCGTTGGCCATGATTGCCACTTGATGGTGGATATCCTGCTCTTCCATGTAGACGCACTCGAACCCCAGTGGCTCGAGACATGCCAGGATTTCAGCCTGGTTGTAAGGCCGCAGAAACCCCTTGCGCCCCAGAAACACTCGTTTGGGCAGCGCCGTCCGGTCAATCTCGGCCGCCAGCGACAAGCCTTTTTCACGCAAGAAGCCGATGGATTCAGGCCGGGAAAAATTGTAGTTGGGCTGGCAATGCGCCGAGCCTTTGTAATTGAAGATGCCGTTATTCGGCGCACTGATCATCAACAGGTCCCCGACGCAGTACGAAGCGACGCTCTTGAGCAGCACTAACGGACGGGTAATGCCCATGGCGTCCAACATGGCCTTGATCGCGGGAATGCTCTGGCTATGTTCGGAAATCAACAGCGGATAAGCGTCATATTCGCCGGGCAGCTCGCGCACGAATTGTAGCTGGCTGAGGATCTCCAGCACCCAATGGTAGTAGTTGGTCTCGGTACCGCCGCTTACCAGCACCCCGCGCTCCAGGTACTCCGGGGCCGTCCCCACTCGCGCCAAGGCGAAAGCGTCGCCATGGAAGACCAGATGCCCGGTGCTGTAGTCGGCGCTGTCGATGATCGCGGTGGTGACGCGCTCATTGATCAGGCGTCCCGCAGGGAGGATGACCGTGCGCGAAATAGAACGGACCTGCCCATCGGCAAAACGATACAACGCCACTTCAGGCACGGTGATGGCGGTGGCCGGCACTTCTCGCCCGACGTCATGTGGCCCCTGCACGCTGCCCGCCTGGGCCTTGCGAAACACATGGACCTTGTTCGCCTCGGCCTCATCGAGCCATTGCAGGGCAAAGCGTTTGACGTCGCTGTTTGCAGCAAACATATGCGTGTACAGCAGATCGGAGACCCACCCCGGACGTCGACACAGCAACACGTAGCCAAACTGCTCGAGACGCGAGCGCAGGCGCTGGAATAAACCTGGCTTGGTCTGGTGATGAAAGAAAACGCTGACTTTATCTGCGCTGATCGCCAGTTCATTGACCAGTTGCGGATAAATCTCCTGGTAGTAATCGCTGGCGATGATGATCTGATCAAACACCAGCTCGCTCAGGCGTGCAGGCGCGTAAATGACTTTACCGAACAGCGCCTGCCCCTGTTTTTCACGGTTGTTATCCACAAACCCGATCACGTCGAGGCTGCCACGGCTGTTGCGATAGAAATTGACCCCGCCGGCGCCGGTGCCAAAGATCAACGTTCGGTTTTTTTTATTTGCCATCACGCGCGCTCAACCCTTGTTGATAATGTTGCCACGGATCTGCGCCACGCCTTTTTCATCCAGGTCGCGTCGTGTGCGGATCGGTGTCAGCTCGCCCTTGATCAGGCAATTGATGTCATCAATAGCGGTCCTTTTGCTATTCCCGTTGGACTTGCCCAGCAAGTAGCGCAGCGACAGGCGAAACCGTTCCGACTCATGGGCCACCGGCCGAGTACCGTGCAGGACGCAATTGTGCCAAAGCCCGACATAGCCGGGGCCGCCAATCAGCTTCTGGTCGCGGCATTGCAAGCTGTTGCCCTGCTCATCGCTGTACAGCCAGCGGTCGCCTTCCAGGTGTTGCAGCCGATGGGGGAACAGCGTGGCGCCTAGCCGGTGACTGCCGGGCATCAGGTGCAGAGGCGAATCATGTTCGGTGACGTCATGCAGATAGACATACAGCGTCATGAAGGTGGAAGGGTCCAGTTCCACTCGCCCTTGGGGCCAATCGATGATGTCCTGGTGGAAGTCGATGCCGCGAAAATAAGTGATGTCACGCATGGGCTTCTTGATATAAGGGCCCAGATTGGCCACGTTGACGTCACGGATTTTCTCCCGTATCCAGTCCGGCAGCCAGGCATCGGGTACCCCGCACACGGCTTTCTTGACCACGACTTCGTAGTCATCGCCCAGCAGTTCATCGAGTACGGCGCTCAGGCGTGGATCCTGCTCGATGAATTGCAGCTGCGACTCGAACTGATTGAGGAAGTTGAACGTCCTGGTAGGGTTGGCGTTGAAATGGTTTTCTTGCGCCAGGTACTCGGCCTCGTCCATGAACAGGCTGGCGTCGAAAACCCGGGCCTTGATCATTGCCTGGTAAAGGGCCTGGGTGCGAGGCACGTCGAGGATTTCCCCGAACACGTGTGCGCCCTGCTCCATCAGGTTGTCGACGCAGGTTTGCATGCTCTCTATCGCCTACCGTTGCTGTTGATCTCGGTTATCTTATCGGCTTGCCAGGCGCGACATTGATAGCCACCGTGAAAATTTCCCGAGTGCAGGCGCGGGGTCGGCGAATCGCCGGAAACCGCAGTCGACTCATGCCGACCTCTTGCCTTGCAAACGGTGAATCAGAGGCTCGAGCGACGGCCGCCTGGCTTGCCACTCATCCCGAGTGATACCCAGCATCACGACGTCAAGGCGCTTGCCGTCCTTGAGGATATTCTGGCGGCGGACCCCCTCCCGTACAAAGCCGAACTTCTCATGCATGCCGATGACCGCCGTATTGCTGTGCAGCACTTCGCAATTGAGTTTTTCGAGGCCCGCGCCATCGAAAGCATGATCGAGCAGCCAGAATTCCACGAGGCTGCCAAAGCCCTTGCCCTGCACCTGCGGGTCCAGGTAGAACGCCCAGTCGGCGGTCTTTTGCGTGGCACTGATAGCGTTCAGCGAGACGATGCCGATGGGCTGCTCGTCGAGCATGACCACAAACACCGACTGGCGCGCGTTGCCCCTCAATGAGTCGAGCCAGGCCTGATGTTCGACCTCGCCGATTTCATGGGAGGTGTACATGTACCTGCGCACGTCCGGCTGATTCCTCAACTGCCGCACACGCGCCTGAACGTCGGCGTCAGCGTCCAGCAAGGGTAAAAACTGCATGGGCTATCTCCCTGTATGGATGAGGCGGTCAGTCCACCATCGGCCAATCCAGCGCCGTACCGCGCTTGAGCGAATGGCGGGCGCGACGCCCCATCAGGCTGTCGAAGTGCTTGGGCGGCAGGCCAAGGCCCGGTCGAATGGCCCGCAGATTGTCGGCACTGAACGCCTCGCCAGCGGCCATATCGCGCACCACATAGAGCGAACGGCGGTAAACCAGAGACTTCTGCTCGGCAGTCGTCGGGCCGTAATGCACCCGGCCCAACGCCTGCCACGCGCGCTCGGTTTCGACCACCAGGCTGTGCATTTCGGCCGGTTCCAGCGAGAAGCTGGCATCGACGCCGCCGGCTGCTCGGCTCAGGGTGAAGTGTTTTTCTACCACCGTCGCGCCCAACGCTACCGCAGCAACGGCCGCGCCCACGCCCATGGTGTGATCCGACAATCCGACCTCGCACCCAAACAGCTCGCGCAGATGGGGAATCGTGCGCAAGTGGGTATTGAGTGGCTGAGCCGGATAGGTGCTGGTGCACTTGAGCAGCAACAGATCACGACAGCCCGCTGCCCGCGCCGCACGCACGCTTTCATCCAGCTCGGCAACGCTGGCCATGCCGGTGGAGATGATCATCGGCTTGCCGGTCGCGGCCACCCTCCGGATCAGTGGCAAGTCGGTATTCTCGAAGCTGGCGATCTTGTAGGCAGGCACCTCGAGGCTTTCGAGGAAATCCACGGCGGTTTCATCGAACGGCGAGGAAAACGCCAACATGCCGTGGGACTTCGCGCGCGCGAAGATCGGCCCGTGCCATTCCCACGGGGTATGCGCCTGCTGGTACAGCGCGTACAGCGAGGTATCCGCCCACAGGCTGTCCGGGTCGCTGATGCGAAACTCACCTTCGTCCATGTCCAGGGTCATGGTATCGGCGGTGTAGGTCTGCAATTTGAGCGCATGGGCGCCCGCATGCGCGGCGGCATCGACAATCGCCAGCGCGGTGTCCAGCGACTGGTTATGGTTGCCGCTCATTTCGGCGATGATAAAAGGCGCTGACGCCAGGCCGATATCGCGCGAGCCGATCTTGAAACTGGTCATGGCCGCTCCTTGAATACACAGGTTTTAACTATAAGCCTTGAGGGTAAATGGTTACCCGACCGAGGCGTTCAACTGCCAGGCAGCCCGCCCAAGGCGGCGGCGACCCGCCTTGCGCCTCGACCGTCGACCAGTTGCCGCGAAAGCCGGGCATAGCGCTGGCGCGCTTCAACGTTAGCCAGCAGTTCTCCAATCGCCTCGGCCAATGCCGCTACCGACACCTGCGCGCAGGGCCCCAGATAACGATGCACGCCGGCCGCGGCAAGCGCTTGGGCGTTGTCTTGCTGATTGGCGGCGACGGCCATGCACAGGGTCGGCAAGCCCAGCGCGGCGCGCTCCCAAGTGGTCCCGCCCGCCGCACCGATGAACAGATCGGCAGCGGCCATCAACTGGCCGAAATCGGCGCTGTAGGCCAGCAACTGCCACTGCGGCCGTTGCTCGACCAAGGCCTGCAACTCAGCCCAATGGGGGTTGCTCAGTCCGGCCACAAATGTCACCTGCGTCACCTGCTGCCCTGCGAGCCCCATCAACGCCTGAAGCGCCTTGAGCGTCTGGCCGGCGGCGTCCATACCGCCGAAGTTGACCACCACCCGCTCCACCACTTGGCGCACAGGCCGCGCATCACGTTCGAACTCCTCTCGCAAAAGGGCATACTCCGGCCCCAGCAACGTGCGACAGCGCCCTTCGAGCCAGGGCGCATAACGCTGCGTGCTGGCGTTGAAGTTCTGGTCCAGCAGCAGGTCGACCTCGTGCGCGCGATTGGCAAGGTCGTCGATTGCCATGATCTGCGCCGCCCACGGCCGCGCCGCCACTTCCCAGTGCCGATCGAGGCCGTAATGGTCGACCACGATCCAGTCGAAACACGTGCCCGGCGGCAGCTGCCCGGCCAGCGCGGCGATGTCCGGCTGCCAAGGCAGCAAGGCTTCGATGTTCGCCGCGTTTCGCGCTTGAGCTCCATCGTCAGGCGCCTCCACCGCCAACCGGTAAACCGGCCAGCCCTGCGCGGCGATCTGCGCGCTCAGGTCACCGGCCAGGCGGCGGCAGGCAAAGCTCACCTGCGCGCCCAAGCCTTGCAGGGCCTTGGCCAGTGTCAGGCAGCGCGCCACATGGCCACTGCCGATGAGCGTCGAGGCGTCGACCCGCATCAACACGTTCACGGCTGCAGTTCGCCATTGGCCTGCAGGGCCGCGTAGAGATACTCGGCACGGGTCCAGTCTTCGACGGTATCGATATCCTGGACGAAATGCCGGGGCAAAATCAGTGGCAGGCTGAGGTCGGAGAACACCACATCGCCACGCAGCCAGGCCTCGCTGCGGCCCCAGTAGAACTGCCCGGCGTCCTGATAGGCCGGCGCCAGATCCTGCGAACGCACCTGACCAAACTCGGGGTACAACGCGGTCAACCGGCCAAGCGGATCGAGGGTCAAGGCGCGCTGCACCGGGAACGGGAAAGTGCACACCGAAAACACATAGGACGCCCGGGCATTGGCCTGCAACAGCGCCAGCCCGTCGCGCAGAAACCGGCCCTGCAACAACGGCGCGGTGGCATAGATGCAACACGCCAGATCGTGATCATGGCCGCTGTCGCGCAGTGCCCGCAGGGCGTGTTCGATGACTGCCGAGGTACCGGTGAAATGATCGGCCAGCGCCGCCGGACGCCTGAACGGCACCTCGGCCCCCCAGGCGCGGGCAACCTCGGCGATTTCGGCGTCATCGGTACTGACCACCACCTGGTCGAACAGGCCGCTGGCCCTTGCCGTACGAATCGAATGGGCGATCATCGGTTCGCCATTGAACAGCTTGATGTTCTTGCGCGGGATACGCTGACTACCACCGCGCGCCGGAATGATCGCCACCGTGCTCACGAACGCCGCTCCAGTTGTTGGCGCAGCTGCTCGACCACTTGATCCTGCTGGTCATCGGTCAGCGCCGGGAACATCGGCAGGCTGATGGCTTGGGTGTAGTAGTGCTCGGCCTCGGGGAAATCCCCGGCGGCAAAACCCTGCTCGCGGTAATAGGGCTGCAAGTGCACCGGAATGTAATGCAGATTGACGCCGATCCCCCCGGCCCGCAGGCCTTCGAACACCTGCCGATGGCTGACCGACAGGCGTTCGGTCTGCAACCGCACCACGTACAGGTGCCAGGCCGATTGCGCCTCGGCTTGAGCGCTCGGCAGGGTCAAGGGCAAATCCGCCAGCAGTTGCCCATAGCGCTCGGCCAGATAGCGGCGGCGGGCGATAAAGGCATCGAGTTTGCCTAGTTGCGAGAGCCCCAGCGCGGCCTGGATGTCGGTCATGCGGTAGTTGAAGCCCAGCTCGACCTGCTGGTAATACCAAGGGCCGTGGCTGGCTTCGTCCATTTGCTCCGGGTCGCGGGTCATGCCGTGGCTGCGCAGGCGCTGCAGCTTGGCGGCCAGTTGCGCGTCGTTGGTGAGGACCATACCGCCCTCCCCCGTGGTGATAATTTTCACCGGGTGAAAACTGAACACCGTCATGGCCGCGAAAGCACCGCAGCCCACCGGCCGGCCAGCGTAGTCGGCGCCCAACGCGTGGGCGGCATCTTCGATGAGGATAAACCCGTAGCGCTCGGCCAACGCGGCGATGGCCTGCATGTCGCAGCTCTGGCCGGCGAAGGCCACCGCCACCACCACCTTGGGCAAGGTCCCTTCCGCTTCGGCCTGCGCCAGTTTGGCCGCCAGCCGATGGGCGTCGAGGTTCCAGGTGTGGGCGTCGATGTCGACGAAATCCACTGAGGCGCCGCAGTACCGGGCGCAGTTGGCCGATGCCAGAAAGGTATTGGGGCTGGTCCACAGGCGGTCGCCCGGGCCCAGACCGGCAGCTAGGCAGGCGATGTGCAAAGCCGCTGTGGCATTGCAGACCGCCACCGCGTGCTGCGCCTGACAGCGCTCGGCCACGGCGGCCTCGAAGCGTGCAAGTGTCGGGCCCTGGGTCAGCCAGTCCGAATGCAGCACCTCGAGCACGGCATCGATATCCGCCGCGTCCAGGCTCTGCCGACCGTAGGGGATCATGCCTGCAATTCGCCGTGCAGCCGGGCGATCTGCGCCACGTCGAGGAACTCACTGTTGGTGTCGGAGCTGTACTCGAAATCCTCCGCCACCGGCGTACCGCGCTCGCCCAACCCGTCGACGGCGAAGTCGAGGTCAGCCTGGGTGAAGCGAATCGACGGCTGGATGGTGTAGTGATCCTTGAACTCCAGCGTCATGCGCGCATCGTCCGTCGGCACCATCAACTCGTGCAGCTTCTCGCCCGGACGAATCCCCACCAGCTGATGAGGCAAGCCGGGCGCCATGGCGCTGGCCAGATCGACGATGCGAATGGACGGAATCTTCGGCACGAAAATCTCGCCGCCATGCATGCGCGCAAAGTTGTCGAGCACGAACTGCACGCCATGGTCGAGGGTGATCCAGAAGCGAGTCATGCGCGCATCGGTGATCGGCAGGTCCTTGGCGCCCTCGGCCACCAGCTTGCTGAAAAACGGTACCACCGAACCACGGGAACCGGCGACGTTGCCATAGCGCACCACCGAGAAACGCGTCTCCTGCGCACCGGCGATATTGTTGGCGGCGACGAACAGTTTGTCCGACAGCAGCTTGGTCGCGCCGTACAGGTTGATCGGGCTGGCGGCCTTGTCGGTGGACAGTGCAATGACCTTCTTGACGCCGTTGTCGATGGCCGCGTTGATGATGTTTTCGGCGCCATTGACGTTGGTACGGATGCACTCGGTGGGGTTGTACTCCGCCGCCGGCACCTGCTTGAGCGCCGCGGCATGGACCACGTAATCGATGCCGCGCATGGCCATGCGCAAGCGCTCGGCGTCGCGCACATCACCAATGAAATAGCGCATGCAGGGCGCGTTGAACACCTGCTGCATTTCATACTGCTTGAGCTCGTCGCGGGAGAACACCACCACCCGGCGTGGCTGATATTGCTCCAGCAGGCGGCGGATGAAGTTGCGCCCGAACGAGCCGGTGCCACCGCTGATGAAAATCGATTTGTCGTTGAACATGGCGTGATCCTCTGCGCGCTGCGGGCTCAGCCCAGCAGCGGCGCCCAGTCGATGGCGGCGGCGTCACCCAAGGCGAACGAGCCGCCGAGCTGGGACAGGTTCTGATTGTAGGCAAGGTCATGGGCAAAATTGCCCGGCCATTTGCGCTGCAGCGAGAACAAAGTCTGCGCCGGTTGCGCGACGCTGCCCGGGTGCACGACCTGCACGTAGGGTGTCCACACGATCAACTGGCCGGCCTGGCTGACTTTCAGGCACAGATCGACATCGCTCAAGGCGCTGGCGAACAGATTGTCTTCCAGCCCCCCCACCGACTCGAACAGCGCCTTGCCGATCATCAGGCAGGTGGCCGATACGGCCGAGTAGTTCTGGTCGACGATCAGGCGTTGCAGGTAGCCATGGTCACCGTTGGCGGCACCGCTGAAGGCCGGCAATACGCCTGCGCGTTGGCTGAGGATCAGCCCGGCCTGCGTCACCTGGCCGCTGGCGTCGATCAGCTTGGCGCCGACCACCCCCACTTCCGGGCGCAAGGCATGGTTGAGCAATGACTCGATCCAGTTCGGGTTGACGACCTCGGCATCGCTGTCGAGCAGCACCAGAAACTCGCCCTGGGCCTGCTGGCTGGCAGCGTTGTACAGCGCCGCCAGGCTGATGGGCTGCTCGCTCTTGAGCACCCGCACGCGCCCGGCAGGCTGGGTGTTGTGGTCCAGCCAATGGAGCATGTCAGGGCCCTGCGAGGCGTTGTCCACCACCAGGACCTCATAGCGGTTGTAGCGGGTGCGCAGGCGCAGGCTTTCAAGCGTGGCCTGCAACTGCGCGAGGTTGTCCTGGCACGGCAGAATCACACTGACCAGTGGCCGCGCGCTGTGGCGATAATCGATGCGATAGGTGCCTGGGGACTCGCTGGTCACGGCGGCCTGGTAGCCACGGGTAGTCAGGTGGCGAATCAGCGTCTGGCGCTCGTGAACATTCTCTTCGAGCGGCACTGCACTGCAGATCAGCAACGGTTCGTCGAGGTGGGCCAGCCAGCCCATGCCGCCGGTCTCGATGATGCGCAGCAGCAAGTCGAACTCCAGCGCCTGGCTGAAGTTGGCCGAGTAGCCGCCTGCCCCGACCAGCACGTCGCGACGGATCAGCCAATGGCGAGCCATGAGCGCCGGCACGCTTTGCAGCAGGTCAAGGTTGAACCCCGGCCGGAACACGGCCTTGAGCGAACCGTCGTGCTGGCGGTGAATTTCGTCGGCGGCTACCGCCCGGCAATCGGGCGCCTTGAGCAGCTCCAGCGCCGCACGGGCCAGGCCAGCGGCAGTGAACTGGTCACCCACCTCGGCCAGGATCAGCCAATCGCAGGACGATTGCCGAGCGATCTGATTGAGCTTGTCGATATACAGCGCCTTGGTCACCTTGACGAAATGCAAGGTGTTGAGCACGGTCGTCGCCACCGGCGGCTCGCCGGTCGTGAAGACGGTGATCTTGAACGCGGTGTAATGACCTTCGACGAGGCTGTCGAGGGTGACCTGCAGCTTCTCCATGTCGTTATCGAGGTCAAGCAGCAAGATGCCGATCTGCGGCGTAGCGGCCTGGCTTTGCAGGTACTGGGTGATCGCCTGGCCCTGCGCAGGCGCCGGGCTGCGCGCCTCGAGCCAGCTCATCAGGCGGCCGGAAGGCATGGTCGCGAAGGTCTCGAGGTTGTCGCGGATGTCCACACTGTGCAGACGCGCGGCCCAGGCTTGAAGCAACTCGCATGCTTCGGTTTCATCCACCTCGCTCAGGCGCAGGACCAGTTGCTCGACCACGCGACGGTTGAACACGCTGCAATCCATCGCCTTCCACAGACGCTCGATGACGGTTTCGGCAACGTCGTTGGCATGCCCCTTGAGCAGCATCTCCTGGCGGGTCCAGACCCCTTCCAGTTGCGAGAGCTGCAGGCGCCCCGCCGGCTTTGCGTGGATCAGAAACTCGATGGCGGTGAGCTGATCGAAAAACGCCTGATTGTAGAACGGCATTTCCACGTATTGGGTAGGTTCGAACAGGCGCTGCGGCGGCTTGAACGCGTCTTTCCAGCGCGATTCTACGATCAGCTCCAAGCCCAACGAACGGCCGCTGCTCAGGCATTCGCTCATCGCATCGAAGCAGTCGAGCACTGCGCCGTGGCGTTGCGCCGGGTCGTGCTCGGCAAAACTCGGCACGTTGGCGAGCCGCTCGGCAAATGCCTCGCGCGCCGCCACCGATGTCTGGTCCGGTCGACGCAGCACGCCGAGCACGTCACTGCCATGCTCGGACTGCAAATAATTGAGCTCGCGTACCACATAGGGAATTGGCAACACCCGCGCCTTGGCGCTGGCCAGCAGCCAGAATACCTGGCTGATTTCCAGCCACTCGAAGCTGATGTCATCTGCCACCTGGGCCAGCCAGTCGCGGATCAGCCCAGTGCGGGTCACTGCGTACAGGGTCGGCAGGTATTGGCCCATGTAGGCCAGTGCACGTGCCCGGCCCGAGTCGTAGGCGTAGTCTTCCTGCACCTTGCGGTCGCGGCGGTAATAGGACACCGCGTCGGCCTGCGCCTGGTACATGAGCGAATAACCGTGGCACAGCCCGTAGTCCGGATGCTGCTCGAGGAATGTCAATGCGCTGGCGAGGCCATCGTGCAAGGCAAAGTCGTCATCTGCCGCAAACACCATGAATGGCGTCTCGACCTGCTGCACGGCATATTTGAGTTTGGCGGCCAGGGCTCGGTAAGAGAATTGCGGGACGTAGTGGTAGTCGGCGTCAGGAAACTGACCGGCGATCTCGGCATTGGACGTGGTCGACGAATCTACCACCAGCACCTGGCAATCGAGCGTGGCGTAGTACTGCAGCGCGCGTCGCACAAAGGCCGGACGATTATGCGTAAGCAGCACGAGCGTAAGCCGCCCATGCAATGCCGGCGAATGTTCGGAGACTGGCAGATTTGGCATGACCTTTCCTTAGACGGGCAGACGGCTGTGACGGGACAAAGAGGATTCGACGACTGCCAGTGATACGTCGCGGTCGGGAACCACTGCATCGCAAAGAGCGGATTTATGACGCTATCGGGGGGATTTGCATGAAGCATGCCAGCCACGGCGACGCGTGGCCTGCATGCCGCAAGGGGCTTGCCCCCTTACGGGCCGTCTAGCGGTCAGTCACCCAGCCATGCCGACGCCCAATGCTGGACGTTATCGGCGCGCAGCATGTAGTCGCGCATCACCGTGCGCTTGAGCTCGTCGCCCATGCGGTAGCTGGCCTCGGGATCGGCGAGGTGCATGCGAATCGCCTCCAGCCATTCTGCGGTGGAGTTGGTCAGCACTCGCGTGCACGGCAGATAACCGCCATAGGCCGCGGTGTTGCTGCAGATCACCGGGTAGCCACAGGCGCCGTATTCCAGCAGGCGCAAGTTGCTCTTGCAGTCGTTGAACGGGTGAAACTCCAGCGGTGCCAGGGCCAGGTCCAGGTTGAGACTGGCGAGTTTGGCCGGATAGACGCTCAGACCGATCACGCCATGGAATTCATGCACGTAGGGACGCAGGATATCCGGGCACATGCCAAAGAATACCCATTCGACTTCGTCCGCCAGCAGACGCACGACATCGGCAATCAACTCCAGGTCGCCGCGGTGGCTGGTGCCGCCGCCCCAACCCACCCGAGGCTTGCGCGAAGTGCGCCGCTTGCTGTGCAGATTGCTCCACAGCTCGGTCGCCAACATGTTCGGCACCACGCGGATATCCTGATGCATCCCCGCCAGCGCGTCGGCCAGTGGCTCGGTCGACACCACGACCCGGTCACACAGGGCGATCACTTTCTGGATGCTGTCGGCCACCGTGGGCGGCAGGTCTCGCGCATGGTCGTTCTTTTTCGGAACGTTGGTGACCAGGTCATCGAGTTCGAAGATCAACCGGCTGTTGAAGTAGCGCTTGAGATCGACAGCCTCGCGAATGGCGTTCTCGAAATACCGGCCCTGCAGGATCACCACATCCGGACGCGACCGTTCGATTTGCACCAGCGTCGGGGTTTCATAGGCTACGCGGCTGACGATACGCCCTGCCGCTTCCAATTCCTCGAGCGGCTGCACCACCCGGTAGTGGGCGACGGCCGTGGTGTTTATCGGTAGCCCCAGCACGGTCGGCAATGGCCGATGGGTGAAGGGGTACCAGTCGTTACGTTTGCCGGGTTCAAGGACGAAACTGGCGCCGTCCAGGCTCAGGCTGGGGTTGTAGGCCGGGTCCCGGGCGATAGACGGCAGCCAGCGGTCAAGCAGGTGGCTACCGGCCAATTGCTGAGCCTCGGCCGTGTCGTTGAACGCCTTGCGGGCGCCGATCGCCAGCTGCGCATAAGGCGTCCAGACGGTCAGCAGGCCCTGCTCGGCGATGCGCAGGCACAGGTCCACGTCGTGCCCCAGACTGGCGAAATGGGTGGTATTGAACCCATCCAGCTCATCGAATATCGATTTGCTCACCATCAGGCAGTCGATGCCCACAGCGCTGTAGTTCTGGGTGATCTGCAAACGCTGCATGTACCCCGGCGCGTCGGCCGCAACCGAGAAAAACGGCGTGCCCCAGCCGCCTTTCATCCCCAGCACCAGGCCCGCCTGTTCAATGGCGCCATCCGGGCGAACCAGGCGGGGGCCGACAATGGCCACCTCCGGGCGCTGCGCCAGTTGCACCATCTGCTCAAGCCAGTCCTGCTGGGTCGCCACCAGGTACGGGCTGTAAAACAACACGAACTCACCACGGGCCTGCGCTGCGCCCGCATTGAAGGCTGCCGCAGGGGTCAGGGTCGATGCACAATCGAGCACGCGCAGCTTGTCGCCACCCAATTGCGCCATGCCCGCAAACCAGGCCCGAGCATCGGCCGAGACGCTGGCGTTATTGACCAGCACCACCTCGAAGTGGCCGTAACCGGTATTGCCGAGCAGGCATTCGACACAGCGCTGCACCAACGCGAGCTGATCCTTGCTGACGATCACGATCGACACCAACGGGCGGGTCGGATGCAGGTATTCGATATGGGTAAGCAACACGCCGGCCCCCGACTGCAGCCGATAATCGATGCCCAGGCGCTGCAGGTGGGCTTCGACCACCGGGGCGTTCTGCTCGACTACCTGCGGCACGGCCAGCCACTGCGCCAGGGAATATTGCGACTCTACCAGCACCTCGGCGACATGCCCGATCGCCAGGCTGCCGGACGACTCGAACAAGCGCCACAACACGTCGATGCCCGCCAGTTCGCCAAAGCGCGACTGCAGACCACCGCACGCCAGCACGGCCTGGCGCTGAAACACCAGGTTGCGCCCGACGTAGGGATAGCTGCGCAACATGTCCAGGTTGAAGTCGGGCTTGAACACCGGGTCCCGGGATTCGCCATCGCGCAGCGCACCTTCATCGCTATAGAGGCACTGCAAGTCAGCACTTTGGCTGATGCGTTGAGCGAGCAGAAACAACGCCGGCGCGGTCAAGCGATCGCCGCTGCGCAGCAGGTAGATCCAGTCGGCGCCGTCCAGCTGCGGCAGCAATTGGTTGATCTGGGCGTTGACGTCGTCCTGCAACGGCAGGGTAAAGACTTTTTCCTCCAACTGCGGCGCGACACAGTCGGCGCTCAGCACCAGAATCAGCTCAGGCGGGTAATGTTGTTCGGCCAGGCTGCGCAGGCTGATCTCGACCCCGGCACTGTTACCCAGGGAGTTGACGATCACCGGCACGATGCGCGGGCGCTGCGGCCAACTGGCGACCACATCCGGCAACAGCTCCAGGTGCGCCGGGCTCAGTGTCCTGCAGCCGAGCCAATCCTGGTAGAGCTCGGCAAAACTTTCGCTGGCCAAGCCGACATGGAAGGCCTGTTGCCCGACTTTGCGGATCAGCGCATGGTTGAGGCCCAACTCCTCCCATTCACGGGGCGACTGCTCGGCCTGTTCCAGCGGCACATAGCGCACATAGCCTTTTTGCGGCGGCTCGCTGCTGCGCTCTTTGAGCATCTGACCCAACCAGCCACGCTCGCGCTCCATTCCATCAATGATCGATTGGCGCCGACTCAAGCGCTGCGGGTGCAGGCGTTCAACCGTGAGGATATCGTTGATATACACCATGTTGCCGCGGCCCAGCAGGCAAGCGAACAACGCCAGATCCAGCAATGCCTCGAAACAATGCCCTGGCTGGGTGAGCGCGGGCAGCAATGCCTGCAAATCGACACGACGGAACAACGCGCTGCTGAAGCAACCGAGAAAGTTGGCCGGATACGTATCGAGCATGCCGAGCATGTCCGATCCCAGGAACAGTGCGGTAGTCGGAGCAATGCCCACATTGGCCATGCGTGCGGGCAGGCGGATCTCATCGCGATCGCAGAAATAACGCTGCGCGAGCACCAGGTTGACGTCGGTGTTGTCCAGCATGGCGGCAGCCTGACGGCGCACGCACTCGGTGTACAGACGGTCGTCATCGCAGAGGAACTTGACCAGCTCGCCCTGCGCGTCATCCAGCCCGCGCTGCAGATTGCCCGCCAGGCCCAGGGGTTGCGGGTTGCGGTGGTAGCGGATCGGCACCTGGCTGTTGAGCCCTTGAGCTTCGCAAGCGGCCTGGATTTCACTGCCGCGCGAATCGTCGCAGACGATCACTTCCAGATGGGGGTAGGTCTGCGCCAGCGCATCCTGCAACGCCATCGCGAAGAAATCCGGATTGGAAGCGGGAATGACGATGCTGATCAGCGGGACTGAAGACACTATGAACGCTCTCACGCGGCAGGCGTCCGGCGACAACGTGACAAGCGCGGACGCTACAGAAGGGATGACCGCGGGGCACCTGCCCCGCGGTTACAGGTAGCGAGTGTAGCTTAGAGCTTGTTGAACAGGCCAAGCTGCGAGATACGGCTGAACGCCAGTTGCGCCGCCGAGAGCATGGTCTGCTGCAAGGTCAAGCGGGTCATGACTTCGGCCGGATCGGAATTGCGGATGGCCGACTGGTTGGTGTCGTTGTTGGTGGTCAGCGTGGTGTTGGTGGTCGATTGTGCATCCACCGCCTGGCCCCGAGCACCAATCGAGCTGAGCGCCGTACTGACCTGATCGCTCCCGGAAGCCAGGTTGCCGATGGCCGATTGCAGCTGAGCGTTGAGCTTCTGGGTCGCCACGGCGTCGCCGTCAGTCGGCGTCATCAGCGCAGTTCTCAGATCGTTCAAGGTGTTGAGAATGTTCTGATTGGTATGGGTATTGGACTGCACCGTGAACTGATCGCCGGTGGCCGGCGTACCGCTGATACTGAACTTGACGCCGGCGAGGGTCACCGAGCCACCCGTGAGTGTCTGGCTGTCGATCGGCTGACTGTTGGCAGTCAAAGGCGACGCATACAACGCCACGGTAGTCGTCGGCGTGGTGCCGGTGACCTTCACCACCGCACCGCTCGCAGGGAACTTGCTGGTGTAGGCAACCGCATCGGCCGCCTGGGTGGCCGCGGACGCAGTCGAATCGGAAGCGCCAGTGATGGCGGAGGTAATCTGCGACGTTGAGGTGTTGGTGCTGACCCGTGCGGTGTTGAAGGTGTCCGGCGTGGCCGCAAAAGTGAAGCTGCGACCGGTCAACACAGTCGAGGCGTCATCACCGGTGGCAAGGTTGACGTTGAGGGTCAGGTCGACACCGCGAAAACTGACGGTCTGATCCGCTGCGGTACTGGCCGACACCACGCCATTGGCCGTCAGTTCCGAGGTCCTGTCTGTACCGGTGTTGTCGGTGATTTTCAGCTGCGTGGCGCTGGTGTAGCTGATGGTATAGGGCGCGCCGCTGGTGAACGAAGAGCTGTAGGTAGCGCTGTTCGAGACGATACCGCCCGAGAGCGTGACCTTGCCGTCACTGACGCTCGGCGTGGTGCTGGTACGGGTGGTATTGGTCGCCTGCTCGAAAGCATCCCAACCGGTGGTGTTGGTGGCGATCGACAAGCCTTGACCGATAGCGACGTTCGTCGAGGTCTGATCGCCGTTATAGCTGTACGAACCATCGGCGTTCACGGTGTAGGGCGGCGTCGATGATTTGGAACCCGAGAACAGATAGTTACCGCTTGCATCCTGGCTGTTCATCAAGCCAAGCACTTGAGACTGGATCTGCGACAGCTCCTCGGCGTTGGCCTGGCGGTCAGCGTCGGTATAGGTGGCGTTGCTGGCCGATAGCGCCAGTTCGCGGGCGCGCTGCAGTGCATTGGTAATACTGGTGAGCGCAGTTTCCGAAGCCGTCATGGTGGTCGTGGCGGCGGTCATGTTGCTCTTGTACTGCGTCAGCATGGAGCTCTGCTGGCCCAGTTGCAGCAGGCGCGCGGCACCGACCGGATCATCGGCGGCGGTATTGACCTTGATGCCGCTGCTGGCCTCTTCGCCGGATGCAACCACGTTGCCGTAGGTGCGGGAATAGTTGGCAGCGCTGGTTTCGTAGTATTGACTGGTGGAAATACGCATACGTCAGCGCTCCTTAAAGATTGTTGATCAAGGTATCGAACATGGTCTGGGCCGCCTTGATGATCTGCGACGAGGCGGTGTAGTACTGCTGATACTTGACCAGGTTGGCGGTTTCTTCGTCGAGGTTGACCCCCGATACCGAATCCCGCGAAGTGGTGGCCTGAGTCAATACCGCGGTGGTCGCGGTCACGTCGCTGGTGCCCTGGGCCGCCTTGGCACCGACACTGGATACCAAGGATGCGTTGGCATCGGACAGGCTCACGCCGTTGCCGTCGGCGGTACCGATGGTGGCCTTGGTCTGCAGCGCCAGGGTGGTGATGGCGTTGCGGTTGTCCGAGGAGCCGGCGGCGGTCATCGACACGGTGTAGGTATCGTTGCTGGCTGGGGTACCCGACACGGTCATCGCAAAGCTGTAGCTCTTGCCGGCAATGGCGGCGCCGCTCGAGTCCAGCAGCGGGATGGTGATGCTCAATGCGTTGTTCTGGCCAGGCACGATGCTGCCAGCGGCGCTGGTGATCTCGGTGCCTGCGGCGGTGTAGACCTTGTAGCTTTGCGTACCGTCAGTGGCCGTCGCCCCGAACACCAGCTTGACCGGCGAGGAATTCTTGATGCCGGCCTGCAGGTCGGCGCTCGAACCGTCGTCGAGCACCGAGCTCAGGGCCGGCTGGGTGACCGAGCCGGACCCGCTGTTGCTGGCCCCGGCATTGACGGTCAAGGCACCCGCGGCAGCGAGCGTCTTGGAGTCGGTCATGACCGTGGTAATGGCCGTGGCCGCTGAGCGCGTCGGGGTGATCTTGAAGGTGTCACCGGCCTGCACGCTGGTACCGTTGAGCGACAGCTGAAAGCCGTCGATCTCGGGTTTGTCGGCGGTGCTGTAGCTGCCCATGGCGGTGCCGTCCGGCAGTTTGCTGACGGAGTAGTGGGTCGCGTCGGTGAAGGTCACCTGGTAGTCGTTGGCCGTCAGTTTGCTGGTGTCGCTGATGCTGACGTTGAAGTTGCTGGAACCCTTGTTCGTCGTGGCGCCGATACTGCGCTGGGTCACTTGCGCATCGCTGTTGATGTCACTGTAAAGGGCGCTGCCGAAGTTGCCGTAGCTGTCGACGCCTTGTGCCAGTTGGCTATTGACCGTGTCGGCCATGGTCAGGGCGATACGCCCCAGCTCGTTGGTGGCAGGCGTCAGCACGTCAGAACGATAACGCAGCAGACCGCCGATGCTGCCGCCGCTGATCACCGAGGTGACGTCGGTGCTGTATTGCGAATAGTTGAGCTGCAGGCTCATCTGCGTCGCATCGGTGGTGCTCGGTACGGTCGTCAACGTGTTGACCGTGCTGCCGCTGACCAGGGTCTGGCCATTGCCGATGTAGACATCGTAGCTGCCGTTGTTGTCGATGACCTTGGCGCCCACCAGCTCGTTGAGCTGGCGCACGGCTTCGTTGCGCGAGTCGAGCAGGCTGTTGGGGCTGCCGCCGTTGTTCGCCTGAGTGATCTGGGTGTTGAGCTTGGCGATGCTGGCCGCGAGGTCGTTGACCTTGCTGGCGGTGCTGGCGAGCTGGCTGTTGACGTCGGTGTTCTGAGCAGCCAATTGCGAGGCGACCGAGTTGAACCGAGCCGTCAACGCTTTCGCGGAGGTCAGCAACGAGGCACGCGACGAGGCATCGTTGGCAGTGGTCGACACGGCCTGCAACTGAGTAAAGAACGACGCCATGGTGGTGGAAATGCCGGTGCTGTCATCCGACAGCAGGGCGTCGGTGCTCGACGCCTGGGTCGAGTACGCAGTGGCATCGGCCGCCAGGGCGGTAGTGGTCTGCACCTGGGTATCGAGGAAGCTGTTGTAGATGCGACGAACATCGGACAGCGTCGTACCAGTACCAATGTAGCCCACGCCGATATTCTGCAGGGCGGACGACGTGGTCACCGTTTGTTGGCGCGAATAGCCGTCGGTATCAACGTTGGCAATGTTGTTACTGATGGTGTTCAGCGCTGCGGTGTTGGCATTGAGCGACGAGAGCCCGATGTTGATCAGCGACATGGTTCAGCCCTTATAAAGTCGTGGAAGAACTACCCATTGCGTAGTTCTGGTAGCTCTTCATCTGCTTGGCAATCTGGGAAATCTTCGAGGCATAGTCCGGGTCGGTGGCGTAGCCGGCTTTCTGCAGCTCTTTTACAAACTGTTCCGGGTTATCGGCCGCATTCACCACACCTTTATAGCGATCGTTGTTCTGCAACAGGCTGACCAAATCGTGGAAACTGTCGGCATACGAGGAGTACGAGCGGAACTGCGCCGTCTCCTTGACCATCGCGCCATTGCGGAACTCGCTGGTGATCGCCCGCGCTTGCTCGCCCTGCCAGTTGCCGGACGCCTTGATGCCGAACAGGTTGTGGCTGCTGGTGCCGTCTTCGGCACGCATCACCGATTTGCCGAAGCCGGTTTCCAGCGCGGCTTGGGCCACCAGAATCTTGGGATCGACGCCGATACGTGCTGCGGCTTCTTGCGCCATCGGCAGCATGGTGTCGATAAATTCGTCACGCGAGGCGAACGCACTTTTGCCAGGCGCCAACGGAATCTGCACGCGGCGGGTTTCCTGCGCCTTGATGATCGGCAAGGTCGGATCCTGGGTCCAGTCGCCGTTGCCGCCATCGGTGCCGGTGGCGTCGCTGGTGCTGGCGACTGCAGCGGTGGCCGTGGCGACCTGGCTCCGGCCCGCCAGCAGGACGTTGGAATGCGCCGTGCCTTCAGGGTGCAAGCGATTACGGCTGGCGTCGGTGGTGCCATCGCCGGAAGCCGACGGGACGATGCCCGCCAGCAGACGATCGGACAGTTTGCTCGGCAACGACAGGCGCCGCTCGTTGAGCTTGGCCATGAGGTTGGCGCCGCTGACCGCGGTGCTGGCAGTGCTGTCGGCGGCGCTGTTGTGCACCGCCCCCAGGGGTGTGCCGTTGCTGCCAGGACGCTGGAACGGGTTGTTGCCAGCGCTGTGGCCCACGTCCTTGGTCTTCGACAATTGCCGCATCAGCACGTCCTGCAGACCAATACCGCCCTGGTGCGACATGGTCACGGCGAGCTGCTGGTCGTACATGGACTGGTACTGCTTGACGGTCTCGGTGTTGAGCGGGTTGTCCTTGGCCAGCACATCGTTGGCGGAACGCATGGACTTGAGCATCTCGCCGACGAACAGCGACTCGAATTCCTGAGCGACCTTCTTGAGGTTGGCGTCGCTGTCGCGATCGCCAATCTTGAGGTTGTTCAGACGATTGAGGTCGGTGTAGGCGCCGCTGTCGGCAGGGGCGGAAACTCCCCCTTTAGGCATGTCCATGGTCGCTTACCTCAAATGACGATCAGGTCGGCCTGCAAGGCGCCGGCCTGTTTCAAGGCTTCAAGAATGGCCATCAGGTCGCTGGGCGCTGCGCCCACCTGATTCACCGCCCGTACGATCTCGTCCAGGGTCGTGCCCGGGCCGAACTTGAACATCGGTTTGGCTTCCTGCTGGGCATTGACCTTGGAGCGCGGCACGACAGCCGTGGTGCCGTTGGACAAGGCGCCAGGCTGGCTGACGATCGGGTCTTCGGTGATGGTCACGGTCAGGCTGCCGTGCGTGACCGCAGCGGGCGAAACCTTGACGTTCTGGCCGATCACGATAGTACCGGTACGCGAGTTGATGATGACTTTGGCGACCGCCTGACCAGGATCGATCTCGAGGTTCTCGAGCACCGACAGGTAGTCGACCCGCTGGTTGGGATCGAGCGGCGCAGTGACGCGCACCGAACCGCCATCGATGGCCTGAGCCACGCCAGGGCCGAGCATGTTGTTGATGGTGTCAACGATATGCTTGGCGGTGGTGAAGTCGGAGCGGTTGAGGTTCAAGGTCAGGCTGTTGCCCTGGTTGAAACCGCTCGGTACCGAACGCTCGACCGTGGCACCGCCAGGAATCCGCCCCGACGACGGCACGTTGACGGTGATCTTCGAACCATCGCGGCCTTCGGCGTCGAAGCCGCCCACCACCAGGTTGCCCTGAGCGACGGCGTAGACGTTGCCGTCGATACCCTTGAGCGGGGTCATCAGCAGGCTGCCGCCGCGCAGGCTCTTGGAGTTACCGATGGACGACACGGTAATGTCGATGGCCTGACCGGGTTTGGAGAACGCCGGCAGATCGGCAAAGATCGACACCGCCGCGACGTTTTTCAGCTGCACGGTGCCCGAGCCCGACGGCACCTTGATGCCGAACTGGGCGAGCATGTTGTTGAACGTCTGCAAGGTGAACGGCGTTTGCGTGGTCTGGTCACCCGTACCATCGAGCCCCACCACCAGACCGTAGCCGATCAACTGGTTGGTACGTACGCCCGAAATGCTGGCGATGTCCTTCAGACGTTCGGCTTGAACGCTGAAGGCCATGGACAACAACATCGTCGCCGCAATCAGGTGTTTGAGTTTGAACATGGTCAGGCGCACTCAGAAGGGCCAATACGGGCTAAGGAAGAAGCGATCCAGCCATCCAGTCTGGCTCGCGTCGGCAAAGGAGCCGGTTCCCGAGTACGTGATCCGCGCATCGGCTACCCGATTCGACGACACTGTATTGTCGGTTGCTATGTCATCTGCACGGATCATGCCAGCGATCCGCACGAGTTCTTCACCGGTGTTCAGCGTCATCCATTTCTCGCCGCGCACGGCCAGGATGCCGTTGGGCAAGACGTCGGCAACGGTCACCGTGACCGACCCGGTCAGGCTGTTGCCCTGCGCTGCCTGGCTGTTGCCGTTGGTGGCGCGGTCGCCGCTGTAGCCGGCATTGAGGTTGGCGTCGCCCGAATGCACACCGCTGCCGAACAGCGAAGTGATGCCCATGGTGGTGGCGCTGGTCTTGGCGATCTTGGAGTTCGCCGTTTTACTGGCGGCGGTCTTTTCGTTCAGGGTGATGGTGATGATGTCACCGATCCGGAACGCCTTGCGGTCGCCGTACATGTTCTGCTCGAACCCGGCCTGGTAGATCGAGCCGTTGTTGGCCGCTGCCGGCAATGGTGTGCGTGGCAACACCGGGGCGTAGTACGGGTCGTTTGGCTTGGGCTGAGGGCCCATGCAGCCAGCGAGCAAAGTGATTCCACTCAAGGCGATGACGGTAACGAACAAACGACTCATGACTTTCGACCTCACGGTGTAACAGGCGCCTGGGCGCCAACAGACGGACAGTGGTTTGAACAGATTGACTAACGCCTTACAGGTTCTGCGTGACGTACTGCAGCATGGAGTCGGCGGTGGAGATCACTTTGGAGTTCATCTCGTAGGCACGTTGGGTGGTGATCATGTTCACCAGTTCTTCCACGGTGCTGACGTTGGAGTTTTCCAGGGTGTTCTGCAGCGTCGTGCCCAGGCCATTGAGGCCAGGCGTACCGGCTTGCGGTGCACCACTGGAAGCGGTTTCCAGGTACAAGTTGCTCCCCATGGACTGCAAGCCGCCCGGGTTGACGAAGTCGGCGATCTGCAGGTTGCCGATCACCTGAGCGGCGGCGCTGCCAGGCACGGTGATCGACACGGTGCCGTCGGTGCCGACGGTGAAGGTCTGGGCGTTGCTCGGCACGACGATGGCAGGGTTCAACGCCATGCCGCTGGAAGTGACGATCTGGCCAGTGGAATCCAGGTGGAATGTACCGTCGCGGGTGTAGGCGATGGTGCCGTCCGGCTGGGTGATCTGGAAGAAACCGTGACCGTTGACGGCCAGGTCCAGCGGCTGATCGGTGGTCTGCAGGGAACCTGCGGTAAAGTTCTTCTGGGTGCCGACGATGCGCACACCGGTACCGACCTGCAGGCCCGATGGCAGCTCGGTGTCTGCGGTGGACTGAGCGCCTGGCTGGCGTTTGATCTGGTACAGCAGATCCTGGAATTCGGCGCGATCACGTTTGAAGCCCGTGGTCGATACGTTGGCCAGGTTGTTGGAAATGGTAGTGAGGTTCAAGTCCTGGGCTTGAAGGCCGGTCTTGCTGACCCAAAGTGCTGGAAGCATGGTATTCGTCTCCTCGGGCGCCGGTTCGTCGGCGCGGGTTACAGATAATTCTTAAGATTGCAAAACGCGGGCCATGGCCTGGTCATCTTCCTTGGCCGTGGACATCATTTTGATGTGCATTTCAAATTGCTTCGAAAGCTCCAGCACCGACGTCATCTCTTCCACGGCGTTGACGTTGCTCGCCTCCAGAAAGCCGGACGTCACTTGCACGTCGGCATTCACCGGGGCAGCCTTGCCGTCAGCGGTATGGATCAGGCCGTCGACACCCTTGGTCATGTTCTTGAGGTCGGGTTTGACCAGCTTGATGCGGTCGACCTGCGCCAAGGCCTGAGGCGACTGCCCCATGCCGCGGACGCTGATGGTGCCGTCGCTGCCAATCTCGATCTTCTCGTCCGGCGGCACTGCAATCGGCCCGCCGTTGCCCATGACCGGCAAGCCGCTGCCGGTGCGCAACACGCCCAGGGCATCGATGTTGAGGCTCGCCGAGCGGGTATAGGCTTCTTTGCCATCCGGGGTCTGCACCGCGATCCAGCCATCCCCGCCACTGCCGCTGACGGCAATGTCGAGGTCACGGCCTGTTTCGATCATGGCGCCGGGCTGAAAATCGGTCGCCGGGCGCTCGGTCATGGCATAGGCGCGCGAGGGAAAGGTGTCGCCGAATACCGGCATCGAACGCGCCTGCTCCAGATCGCGCTGGAAGCCATTGGTGGAAACGTTGGCCAGGTTGTTGGCGTGCACCTTCTGCGCGAGCGCGTTCTGGCTGGCGCCGGTCATGGCTACATAAAGTAATTTGTCCACACTGTATCTCCGGTGACGGGCGACTGCCGGTTAGCGAATCGATAACAGTGCTAGAGCAATTAGTGGGCCAACTTTGAAAAGACCGCTACAAGCCTTGATTTAGAAGGATTGCGCATTGGAGCGAGGGAATGGTGAGCTGTATCAAGACGGAAATACGGCGCCCTGTTGCCAGGAGCGGCAAACTACCGCCGTCGGTTTTTTTGACGCGTTATACGAGGCAGTGCAAATCCCATTGCGGGAGCGACCGGGGTCGCTCCCGCAGGGTTTTCAGAGCGGGTCGATTACACCGACTGGATCAGCGTCTGCATGATGGTGCTTTGAGTCGAGATAGTCTTGGCGTTCGCCTGATAGTTGCTTTGTTCCTTGATCAGGTTGACCAGTTCCGAGGTCAGGTCGACGTTGGAGTCTTCCAGCGCGTTGGACTGGATGCTGCCCAAGGTCCCGGTTTCCGGTGTACCGATGACCGGCACACCCGACGCGTACGACTCTTTCCACTTGGTGCCGCCGATCGGCGTCAGGCCCTGGACGTTGGCGAAGTTGGCGATTGCCACCTGGCCGATGGTCTTGCTCTGGCCGTTGGTGAAGGTGGCGAACAGCGACCCGGAGGAGTCCACGCTCAGGCTCGACAGCTCGCCGGTGGCGTAGCCGTCTTGCGTCTTGGCGGTAACGGCCGACGTCGCGTTGTACTGGGTGACGGAGGTCATGTCCAGGGTGATAGCCGCTGACGCGGTCGAACCGTTGCTGACCCAAGTGCCGGCGGCATTCTGCGTGGCAGGGCTCCAGTTAGCCAGGCTGAACACACCGTTGACCACGCTCAGGCCAGCCGCGGCAGGCGAAACCGGCGTGGTGATGTTGGCGGTATCCAACGCACCCGAGGACGTGAAGCTGATCGGGTTGACCAACGGATCGGTACCGGTGGTGGTATTGGTCGGGTCGGTCGGGTTGCGACCATCGACCGTGGTGTACATGGTCCAGTTGTTGCTGGAATCCTTGGCGAAATACTGGTTCAGCTGGTGCGAGTTGCCCTGGCTGTCGAAGATTTCGGTGTTGTAGGTAAAGTTGTAGCTGTTGACGTTAGTGGCGTCGAACGGGGTCACGGTCGGCGTCGTCGCGCTGGAATTGAGGTTCAGCGTCTCGGACATGGTCGACGTCGGCTTGGGGCTGAGGTTCGAGGTGTCAATCTTCAGATTGCTGAGCACACCCGTCTGCAGGGTGCCGTTGGCATCCACCGAGTAGCCTTGCAGGTTGGCGCCCGAGCTGTCGACGATGTAGCCCGACTTGTCGCTGGAGAACGCACCGGCACGGGTGTAGACCTTGGTGCCGTTGTCGCTCATGGTAAAGAAGCCGTCACCGTTGATGGCCAGGTCGAGGCTCTGGTCGGTGGTGCTGATGTTGCCCTGGTTGAACAACTGCGCTACTGACTGGGTCTGCACGCCGCTGCCGACGGTGGTGCTACCTGCCGTGGCCTTGATCGAGGCCGCATACTGGTCGGCGAATTCCGTGCGCGACGCCTTGAAGCCAGTGGTGGCGACGTTGGCGATGTTGTTGCCTGTTACATCCAGCGCTTTGTTGGCTGCCGCCAGACCGCTGAGACCGATATTGAAAGACATGCTGCTACTCCTGCGGCGGTGAGCCGGCCGTTAATTGGCGATCGTCTGGACTTTCGAGAGGGCCACGCTGCTGCCCCCAGCGAGATTAAGGGTCATTTCACCACCACTGGTGGTTGCCATGGTCACACTGCTGACCGTGGCAGGCAGGTACGTCGTTGCAGCCGTAGCGACACCATCGAGGGTCGTCGTGGCCTTGAAGCTGTAGTTACCGGCAGGCTCGGCAACACCCGAGGAGTTGAGGCCATCCCAAGTAAAGGCGGAGTTGCCGGTGGACTGGACACCCAGATCGATGGTATCGACCAGGCTGCCGGTGCTGTCGTACACACCCACGGTCGTCGCGGTGCTGGCACCGGTGACGGCCACCGTACCGGTGATGCCCTTGGTGGGATCGAGCACGGCCGTGTCGCTTGCCACGACCACCGAGCGACCGACCAGCGAGGAGGCTTGCAGCGCCTGCGACGACTGGTAGGTGGTGGCCAGGCTGTCAACCGTGGTGTTGAGGTTCTGCATGCTTTCGAGGCTGCTGAACTGGGCCATCTGCGAAACGAACTGAGTGTTGTCCGTAGGGCTGAGCGGGTCCTGATTCTTGAGCTGGGTGACCAGCAATTGCAGGAACGCATCTTTGCCCAACGCGCTGCCGGCGGTGCCGGTAGACGAGTCGGTGGTGCTGGTAGTCGCTTGGTACTGGGCCAGTGCGGCGGCGCCAGTTGCCGTGGTTGAAGTCGTCGTCATGCTTTTGCGCCCCTATCACTGACCGAGGGTCAGGACCTTCTGCATCATGGTTTTCGCGGTGTTCATAATGTCCGCATTGGTCTGGAAGGAGCGGCTGGCGGAAATCATGTCCGCCATCTCTTCAACCACGTTCACGTTCGGGTAATACACATAGCCATCCTTGTTGGCGGCCGGCGAGCTGGGCTCGTAGCGCGCTTCCAGGTTGCTCTGATCTTCGACCACACCCGATACCTGCACACCGGCGCCCGACGAGTCGGAGTCGGAGAACAGCGAACCGCTGTCGCCGTTGCCCTGAGCGTTCTGGAACATGGTGGCGAATACGGGGTGGCGCGCACGGTAGGTCTTGTCGATGCTCGACGAGACGGTCTCGGCGTTGGCGATGTTACTGGCGACGGTATTCAGGCGAGTGGTCTGAGCACTCATGCCAGTACCGGCAATGTTGAAAACGCTGGCTAGAGACATGGCTTAATCCCCGCGCAGGGCCGAGATCAGCCCTTTGAATTTACTGTTTAACAAAGTGAAGCTGGCCTGAAAGTCCACCGAGTTCTGCGCGTAGTTCGATTGCTCGATCTGCGAGTCGACGGTGTTCTGGTCCAGCGACGGTTGAGTCGAAATGCGGTACATCAGCGCCGGATCGCCACCACTGTTGACGCCGGAAGCGTCGATATGACGGGCGTCGGTGGTTTCCAGGCTGAAGGCGCCATTGCTGGTGGTATCGCTCTGCTGCTTGAGGACAGCGGCGAAGTCCAGATCCCGAGCCTTGTAGTTCGGGGTATCGGCGTTGGCGATGTTGTTGGCCAGGACCTCGGCGCGCTGGGCCCTGAACTTCAATGCCTGTTCGCTGATGCCGAGCGCTTTGTCGAAACTGATGCTCATGTCTGAAACCCTTCGCGGCAGAGCTGATTCTCTTGTCAGAGATATAGCAATGCCTGTGCCAACTTTCATAAAGTCTGGAAAGGCTTGGTTTAGAGGGGTTAGAGCAGATCGCCAGTACGGCAATGAGGGCGGCAATGCCAGAAAAGCGGCAATCCGATTCCGCCACGTGGCGGCAAAGCGGCAATGCCCGCGTCAGTTTTGACGCCATTTTTACTGCTACCTGAAAACATTTGTGGGAGCCCGATTGCGCGTCAGGCGGCGAAGCCTCTAACAGCTTCGCCGCCTGACGCGCAATCGGGCTCCCACAGGGGGTTGATGCGGTGGGTCATTTCGCCTGGTAGATGATCCCGGGACTGCACTGGACCATCTGGTAATGATCCGGCAAGCCATTGAGCGCCTCGCTGGCCCCCAGGAACAGATAGCCGCCCGGCTTGAGAGTGCCATGGATGCGCATGAGGATGTCCTTTTTCACCTGCGCAGAAAAATAGATCAGCACGTTGCGGCAAAAGACGATATCGAACTTGCCCAGGCTGGCATAACTGTCCAGCAGGTTGAACGAGCGAAACTCCACGCGACTGCGAATCGGCGCCTTGATCGCGTAGCGACCACCGCCCTTGGGATCGAAGTAGCGCTGCAGACGATCCGGCGACAAGCCGCGCCCCAGTGCCAGGCTGTCGTACTCACCGCTCTTGCAGTTGGTGAGCATCGTGCCCGACAGATCGGTGGCGACGATCTGCGCGCCCATTTTCAACTGGCCTGGATTGCTGCGCTCGAATTCATCGAAAGTCATCGACAGCGAATAGGGTTCCTGCCCCGACGAACACGCCGCCGACCAGACCCGCAAGCGTGCCCCCGGCGCAGCCTTGATGGCCTCCGGAATCACCTTGTTCTTCATCACTTCAAAAGGATAGGTATCGCGAAACCACAGGGTTTCGTTGGTGGTCATGGCATCCACCACCAACTCGCGCAGACCGCTGCGTGGCTGCGCAGTGATGCGCTGCACCAACTCGGTCAGCGTCTTGATGCCCTGCTGTTCCATGAGCTTGTTGAGACGGCTGGAGACCAGATACTGCTTGTTGTCACCCAACAGAATGCCACAGGCTTTCTCCAGGAATACTCGGAACTGATCAAAATCCGCATTAGCCGTCGACACAAGTACCGCCTCTTTAAATCGTTTATTCGGCCGGGGCGAACCCCGGGCCGTTATTCGTGGACATTATTCGTGAAGCTTGATGCGTTCCACGACTCGGGATGCCAGATCGTCAGGCCGGAACTTGGCCAGGAAATCGTCGGCACCGACCTTCTTGACCATAGCCTGATTAAACACACCCGACAGGGAAGTATGCAGGACGATGTGCAGTTTCTGCATGCGCGAATCCGCGCGGACTTCGGCTGTGAGGGTGTAGCCGTCCATTTCCGGCATTTCGATGTCGGAAATCATCATCAGGAACTCTTCTTCAGGCTTCTTGCCCTCGTCCACCAGCTTGCGCAAGTAGTCGAGCGCCTGCCGACCGTCGTTCAGAGCGACCACCTCCACGCCCACCGTCTGCAGGCAACGAGTGACCTGCTTGCGCGCCACCGACGAATCGTCGACCGTCAGCACGCGCAGCGTAGTGGCCTTGACCTGGGTCGCGGCATCCACCACGCCGACGGAAATCGACTCGGACATCGGCGCCACCTCGGCGAGGATCTTCTCCACGTCGATGATTTCCACCAGCTTGTTGTCGACCCGCGTCACGGCCGTCAGGTAATGGTCGCGACCGGTACCCTTGGGTGGCGGATGGATCTCTTCCCAGTTCATGTTGACGATGCGTTCGACCGAGTGCACCAGGAACCCCTGAATCTTCAGGTTGTACTCGGTGATGATCACGAACGGATTGGCCACGCCTTCCAGACTCTTGCCGCCCGTGGCCAAGGCCAGGTCGAGAATCGGGATGGTCGCACCGCGAATATTGGCGACCCCGCGCACCACTGGATTGGACCTCGGCATCAAGGTGAGCTTGGGGCATTGCAGCACCTCGCGCACCTTGAAGACGTTGATCCCGTAAAGCTGGTCACCGTTGAGCCGGAACAACAGCAGCTCGAGACGATTCTGCCCTACCAGTTGGGTGCGCTGGTTCACTGAATCCATTACACCAGCCATTGTTCAGACTCCTTCACGCTCGTTCGACACGAAGTCGGCACGCGCCTTGCTATTAACCTTACATGAATGCCATTACGACATATTCCCGACGCATGATACGCAGCTTGCCAGTGATCCTGGCAGCGACTTGTTCACTCGCACTTTGCAACGTCAATGCCGAAGAATTTACGTCACCTGAAGAGCTTATCGGTGCAACACAAGGTTTTCTTGAGTTCACGGTAGAAGATTATCTGGCCACGGCACAAACCGAAGGTCGTTATGAGGTGACGGTCAACGATATCGACCCCCGGCTACGGATGCCCAAGTGCGCCGAACAATTGACGGCAACCATGGCCAGCCCAGGCGCGCCACTGGGTCGCGTCAGTGTGCGGGTACGCTGCGACACCGCTACGCCCTGGACGGTTTTCGTGCCGGCACAGGTGAAATTGTTCAGGGATGTGGTGATGACCACCCGTCCCCTGACGCGCGATACGGTACTGGGCGCTCCGGACCTTGTCATGCGTGAACGCGATGTCGGCCTGCTGACTCAAGGCTATCTGACAGCGCTGGATCAGGCGGTAGGCTACAAGTTGACCCGACAGACGGTAGCCGACCAGGTGTTATCGGCGGTAATGATCGAACAGCCGGAGGTGGTGAACAAAGGTGACCATGTGGTGATCATCGCCAGAACCGGTGCCTTGGCGGTGCGCATGCCCGGCGAGGCGCTGGCCAAGGGTGCCATGAGCCAGCAGATCCCGGTGCGCAACTTGAACTCGCAACGGGTCATCAAGGCCAGGATCACCGGCCCGGGCGAGGTTGAAGTCTCGATGTAGACGCTGGCGGTACGGAGCAGCTTTTCTTACACTGTGTGTCCTACACCGTGGAGAACAGACTCCGCAGCGGGCCTTGTGCTTTTTTTCAGTATTTACCCTAAAGTTATTCGTACAGGGGTCGAAAACAAGGCAAGCGCCCACATACCAACGAGGTTTACCCCATGGCGATCGACCTGAGCCGACTGAACGGCAACTCACCGGTGCAAAGCACGACACGCACCAGTGGCACCAAGGAAACCACCGCAGTTGACGCAACGACTGCAGTGAGCAAGACCACTGCGACGAGCGGCGAAGCTGTTCATCTCAGTGACGAGGCTCAAAAATTGCAACAGATCAGCGATAGCCTGCGCGATCAACCCACTGTCAACAGTGCCCGCGTAGCGGAGCTGAAGTCAGCCATTGCCGACGGCAGCTACCAGGTCGACAGCAAGCGCGTAGCCAGCAAACTGCTGAATTTCGAAGCTTAAGGCCAGGCCGACCGACCTCGCCAGGCTTCAGGACGTTATCTCACTCCAGAGCCAGCCATGCACGACACGACCTTGCTGCAATTGATCGAAGACGACATCGCCCCGGCAACCCAGCTGCTCGAGCTGTTGCGGGTCGAATCCAACGCCCTGTTCGGGCGGGACATGCAGTTGCTGGAAACCATCCTGGCGAAGAAGCAGTCTTTGGTCGTCCAGCTCGAGCAGCGCGGACGCAAGCGCAGTCAGGTATTGGCCGCCATGGGTTTCGCGGCTGATCGCGAAGGCCTGAAGAACTACGCTGACAGCTCCCCCCAAGGCGCTCATCTGCTGCAACGCAGCGATTTGCTGAGCAGCCTGCTGCTCGACTGCCAGTCGATCAACGACCTCAATGGCCGCTCGATCACGCACCAGCAGAACACCACCGCCACGCAGATTCGTATCCTCATGGGCGGCGAAGCCCCCTCGTTGTACGATGCCCGCGGATCGACCTCCCGGCTGGCCAAGCAACGACCGCTCAGCCAGGCGTAAGCACCCTCTATCAAGAGGCGCAACAAGCTGGCAGAATGCCAGCCACTGGATGTCGATTTTGCCTGGAGATACAAGCACCGTGTTCAACGTCTCAAACGCCGAAGACGCTCCGCAGCCGCCGAAGGTGCTCACCACACCACTGGAAATTGCGTCGAATCTGCGCGCCCTGGAAAAATCCCACGATCCGTTGATCATCACCTTTGCCGATCGTGCCCAGCGCTTCCAGACTTTTCTGGTCGACGTCGATCATAAAAATTCCACCATGGCCCTGGACGAAATGATCCCGCGCGATGGCGAAAAGTACCTGCAGGCGGGCGAACCGTTCCGGGTTGAAGGCTTCCATGACGGGATACGTATCGCCTGGGAATGCCACGGCATGATGACCGTGGTCGACAGCGCAGATAACGGCCGCAGCTACCGCGGCGACATGCCCTGCGAAGTCCTCTATCACCAGCGCCGCAACGCCTTTCGTGCAGCCCTCAAGCTGACTGCCCTGGTGGACGTCGAACTCGCCGGCGACAAGCTCAAGAATTCGCTCAGGGGCAAGCTGCTGGATATCTCCGCGACCGGCTGCAAGCTGCGTTTCGACGGCGACCACAGCGAAGCGCTGCAACTGGGCCAGATCTACGAGCGCTACACCGCGCACCTGCCCACGCCATACACCAGGCTCACCACTGCGGTGGAACTGCGGCACTTGCATTACGAGGAAAGCCTGGGCATCACCTTCGCCGGTGTACGCTTTCACAACATTTCTGCGGCGACCCTGCGCAATGTCGAGAACTTCGTCTTCCAGCTGCAGCGCGAAGCGCGACGGTTCGACAAAGACGATTTCTGAGACGCACCTGTAGCGAGGGGGCTCGCCCCTTCCCCCCGGAAAAACTGCACCAGGCCCCTTGTCAGGGCCTGATACATCTTTCGCGGGCAAGCCCCCTCGCGACGTCATCACGTCTTGGCTGGTTCATCCTGCATCTGATCCTGCACCACCTGCTCATCGACCCGCGGATCCAATGCCGCCACCAAAGGCGAGCTGGTCATGTTGTCCGGCATGGCCACGTGATGCAGAGGCGCGTCGTCCACCACGTGCAGATTGGTGACCGCCTTGGGTCGTATCAGGACCACCAGCAACAGGGCAAAAAAGCCGAAGAACACGTAAAGCATCTGACTGCCGAAGTAGTTCATCAGCACCCCCGCCAGCAGCGGCCCGATACAGGCGCCGACACCGTAGGTCACCAGCAGCATGGCGGTGAGTGAAACCCGCCGCTCGCCCTCGACATGGTCGTTGGCGAATGCCACCGCCAACGGATACAGGCAGAACTGCAGCAAGGACACGACAAAGCCTGCAACAAACATCACTTCTACCGGCGCCCTCCCCCACACGGCCAATGGCACCGAGGCCAGCACGACCCCCACTGCCATGCAGCGAATCAACAGCGGTCGATCATAGCGATCCGACAGCCAGCCCAGCGGCCACTGCACAACCAGCCCGGCGAAAATGCAACTCCCCATGAACAGCCCGACCTGCTCGGTACTCATGCCTTGCTGCGTGGCGTACAGCGGTGCCAGACCATAGAACGAACCAATGATCAGGCCCGCCGTCAGCACCGTGGTCAGCGACTGCGGCACCCGCTGCATGAAGAACCGCGGCTCCATGGGCGCCGGATGCAGCGGTGAAGGGTGAATGCCGCGGATCAGCGCCACCGGCACCAGGCACAGGGTGAAGCACAGCGCCACCAGCATCAGCAGTTCGTTGCCCAGCCCCGGGTGGATCACCAGGATCAACTGCCCCAGCGTCAAACCCAGGTAGGAGGCGATCATGTAGCCGCTGAACACCAGCCCACGCTGGCGCGCTTCGGCCTGCTCATTGAGCCAGCTCTCGATGACCATGTACTGGCACATCATGCCGAGGCCGACGATCACCCGCAGAATGATCCAGGCCGGCAGATAATCCACCAGCCCGTGGCCCAATACCGCTGCGGCGACGATGCCCGCGCAGGCGGCGTAGGCACGAATATGCCCGACCCGGGCAATCAGCCGGTGACCGATCTTGCCCCCCAGAGCCAAGCCGAAATAGTTGGCCGCCATCAAGGCGCCCACCCATATACCGTCGACATGCTCGGCCGCCAGGCGCAAGCCCAGGTAAGTGCTGAGCAGGCCCGAACCGATCAACATCATCAGGGCGGCGAAATACAGCGCGCGAAAATTTTTCCAGATCTGGCGCATCGGCGTTCCGAGCGGCTCCTTGAGGTGATGGAAACAACAAAAGACCGGATGCTCGCCAACACGAACACCGGTCAAACCGCTAAAGCCGCGACATCCCCTCCTGCTAAGCGTGGGCCGCCAGTACACGGCGCTCCCAGGGGGTAATCTCGTTGAAAAAGCTGATCAGTTCGAGCTGCTTGCTCGCACCAAAGCCTTCGATGAACTCCTTGCCGAACAGTTCCTTGGCAAGCTCGCTGCGTGTCAGACGCTCCAATGCAGCGTGCAAGGTACAAGGCAGCAACAAATTATCCGGCACAGTCATTTCGCCCTGCACCGGCGCACTCGGCTCCAGCCTGCGCTCGATGCCATGCAAGCCGGCCGCCAGACTCGCGGCAATGGCCAGGTAGGGATTGGCATCGGCGCCAGGCAGACGGTTCTCGACCCGCCGCGCCGCCGGCGAACTGGCCGGAATACGCAGGCCCGCCGCGCGATTGTCCAGCGACCAGCACGCGTTGTTCGGCGAGGCGTATGGATGAATGAAGCGGTGGTAGGAGTTGACATTCGGCGCCAGCAACGCAGTGAAGTCAGCCATAGCCGCCTGTTGGCCGCCGATGAAGTGACGAAACATCGCCGTCGGCTCCCCAGCCGTATCACTGAACACGTTGCGACCGCTGTCCAGGGCGATCAGGCTCTGGTGAATATGCATCGAACTGCCCGCGGTATGCGCCAACGGCTTGGCCATGCACACCACCATCAAGCCGTGCTTGAGGCCGACCTCCTTGAGCAGGTGCTTGAACAGCAACGTCTGATCGGCCAGCAGCAACGGGTCGCCGTGCAGCAGATTGATCTCGAACTGGCTGACACCCATCTCGTGCATGAAGGTATCGCGTGGCAGGCCCAAGGCCGCCATGCAGCGATAGACCTCACTGAAAAACGGCCTCAGGCCATTGTTGGAGCTGACACTGAAGGCGCTGGCACCGTCTTCGCGACGCCCGTCCAGCCCCTTGGGCGGCAAGAAGGGCTGCTGGGGATCGCGATGCCGATCGAACACGTAGAACTCGAGCTCGGTGGCCACCACCGGCGCCAATCCCAGGGACGCATAGCGGGCGATCACGGCCTTGAGCTGGCCGCGTGTGGACAAGCACGAGGGCTCGCCATCGAGCTCTTCGGCATCGCAGATCACCAGCGCACGCGGCTGATCGCTCCAGGGCAGTCGATAGAGCTGGGTCAGATCAGGCACCAGAGCCAGGTCGCCATCATCCGCGCCGTAGAATTCGGCGGCCGGGTAGCCGCCCATGATGCATTGCAGGAGTACCCCTCGCGCCAATTGCAGGCGGCGCCCTTGCTCAAAGCCCTCGGCGGTCATGACCTTGCCGCGGGGCACGCCATTGAGATCGGGGGTGATACATTCGATTTCATCAATGCCCGTCAGGCGCTCGGCGAGGGAGCGCGGGCAAGCGGTCGTCATGACTCGATCCTTGTGAGAAAACGCCGGGATGGCTGCCTCGACAAAATCGCATTGCACTGGACAAAGATCAAGCGGCGCGCCGACATCGCCAGGCTTCGCGATTGGCGCGGCAGGACCGACCTCTTCGGCGGCGACGGGGGCCCGCAGCACCACCGCTCACACCCAGGACCCAGAGCGATTGTTACACTCCACGCAAGAGCCTGTTACCGAATGCCTGGCGCGAATACGTCAAAATATGTCTAAGCTGAAAACCGGGCAGTCATATAGATGACTTATCTTGCACGCGCCTAATTATTTCACGAAACAAACCCAACGCGCGCGCTACCAAAAGTCGCACCTGCCCCCCAAGCAGCACTTCGCCTTGCGTAGACAAGGTACAACCGTGATCACCACGCAACAGGCCTCACTGCGCGCATCCATTGCGGATCGCTCGCTGACGTCTGCTGCAGGAGCCCTGCATGACCGACAAGCCCAACAAGGGAGTGACCCGCAGGCAACTGCTGTTTACCTCCGCCACCACCGTCGCCGTGGGCGCCGCGGCCAGCGCCAAGGCCGCGACCCTGGTCGGCGTACCGCAATGGATCCCCTTCGACCACAACGGCCCTCAGCACTACGACACTCCAGGCTGGCAATTCTTCAGCGCTGAGCAGGGCCGAGAAGTCGAAGCCATCGTCGAACGCCTGATCCCGGCCGACGACCTCAGCGTCAGCGGCAAGGACGCCGGTTGCGCGGTGTTCATCGACCGCCAGCTGGCCGGCGAATACGGCACTTTTGCCCGCTTGTACCGCGAAGGTCCGTTCGAAAAAGGCACGCCGACCCAAGGCGACCAGTCGCCGCTCAACCCGCGCGAGCGCTACAACCTGGGCCTCGCCGCGCTGGGTAAATATTGCCAGGCGCAGTTCCAGAAACCCTTCAGCGGCCTGTCCGCCGAACAGCGCGATCAGGTCCTGGCCGCATTGGAGAACGGCACGGCGCAATTCGATGGCGTCGACAGCAAGCTGTTTTTCCAGCAAGTGCTCGGCAACACCATGGAAGGCTTTTTCGCCGACCCGATCTACGGCGGCAACCGCGAAATGGTGTCCTGGAAGATGATCGGCTTTCCCGGTGCCCGCTACGACTACCGCGATTACATCGGCCAGCACAACCAGAAACTCGATCTGGTGCCGCTCTCCATCATCGGCAGCTCCGCCTGGAACAAGAAGGGTTAATCCGCATGGCCAAGAAACTACCTTCCACTGACATCGTGGTTGTCGGGCTCGGCTGGGCCGGATCCATCATCGCCAACGAACTGGCCGACACCGGCCTGAACGTCATCGGCTTCGAACGCGGCCCCTGGCGCGATACCGCCAGCGACTTCAACCTTGCCTCGGCGGCCGACGAACTGCGCTACAACCGCCGCCAGGAGTTGATGCTGCGCACCAAGCAGAACACCTGCACGATGCGTAACAGCGCCAGCGAAACCGCCTTGCCGATGCGCACCTGGGGCTCGTTCCACCCCGGCAACGGTACCGGCGGTGCCGGCAACCACTGGGCCGGCATCGCCTTTCGCTTCCAGCCCCACGAATTTCGCCTGCACAGCCACCTCACCGAGCGTTACGGCAAGGAGCTGCCAACCGAATTGACCCTGCAGGACTGGGGCACCGATTGGGAAGAAATGGAGCCCTACTACGCCGCGTTCGACCGCCTGGCTGGCGTGTCCGGCAAGGCCGGCAATATCAAGGGCCAGATCATCGAGGGCGGCAACACCTTCGAAGGCGCCCGCTCGGCCGAATACCCTAATCCGCCCACCCTGCAGACCTACGCCCCGACCCTGTTCGCCGAGGCGGCCCGCAACATGGGCTACAAGCCGTTCCCGGTGCCCTCGGCGCTGGTCTCGCAGCCTTACACCAACTCCCTTGGCGTGAAGATGGGGCCATGCACCTATTGCGGCTTCTGCACCAACTACGGCTGCGCCAACTACTCCAAGGCCAGCGCCATTACCACGGTGTTGCCCGCACTGATCCGCAAGCCCAACTTCACCGCGGTGACCAACGCCGAAGTGCTCAAGGTGGTGATGGACAGCACGGGCACCAAGGCCACCGGGATCATCTATGTGGATGCCAATGGCGATGAATTCGAGCAGCCGGCGGACCTGGTGGTGATCTCGGCGTTCATCTTCGAAAACGTGCGGCTGATGTTGCTGTCCGGGGTCGGCAAGCCCTACGATCCGGTCAGCAACACCGGCACCACCGGGCGCAACTACGCGTACCAGACCGCCAACAGCGTGCAGATGTTCTTCGATGACAAGAACTTCAACCCCTTCATCGGTGGTGGCGCCATTGGTATGGGCATCGACGAGTTCAACAACGACAACTTCGACCACTCCGGCCTCGGCTTCATGGGTGGCGGCAGTACCCGCGTGACACCGATCGGCGCCGCGCCCATCGACTCGCGACCGGTTCCGCCAGGCACCCCGGCCTGGGGCGCGAAATGGAAGCAGGCCACGGTCAAGAACTACCTCAGCACCATGTCCATCGGTTGCGAGGCCAGCAGTTACTCGGTGCGCACCAACTACCTGTCGCTGGACCCGAACTACGCCGACCCCCATGGCCGTCCGCTGCTGCGCATCACCTTCGACTTCCCGGAAAACGATCGCAAGATGGCCAAATACTGCATCGGCAAGGTCGCGGAAATCGCCAAGAGCATGAATCCGCGCGAAATGGTCGTGAAAAGCCAGCAAGGCCATTGGGACAGCGCGCCGTATCAGTCCTCGCACATCGTCGGCGGTTTCATCATGGGCGCCGATCCGGCCACCAGCTCGGTGAACAAGCACCTGCAGGTGTGGGGGGTGCCGAATCTGTTCGTGGTGGGCTCATCGGCCTTCCCGCAGAACCCCGGCTACAACCCGACCGGCACCGTGTGCGCCCTGGCGTTCAAGGCGGCGGATGCCATCCGCAGCCGCTACCTCAAACGTCCTGGGGAGATGATCAGCGTATGAAAACCTCCCTTTCGTTGTGCGCCGGCCTGCTGGGCCTGGCGGTCGGTTACGCCCATGCTGGCACCGGCGGCGACTCTTACAACCTGGTGGAAAAGGGCCGCTACCTGGCGACCCTGGGTGACTGCACCGCGTGCCATACCTTGCCGAACAAGCCGTTGTTTTCTGGCGGGGTGATACTCGATACGCCGTTCGGCAAGCTGCTGGGCGCCAACATCACGCCGGACCCGGTCCACGGTATCGGCCGCTGGACGTTCGAGGACTTCCAGAAGGTCATGTCCGAGGGCCATAGCCCAGGCAACAAGCGCCTCTATGGGGCCATGCCGTTTACCGCGTACACCAAGGTGGCGCGCGAAGACAACATGGCGATCTGGGCCTACCTGCAAACCGTGCAGCCGTCGGACAATCCGGTGGAAACCAACCAGCTGCCCTTCCCTTTCAACATTCGCACCAGCCTGATCGGCTGGAACCTGCTGAACTTCACCCAAGGCGAGTTCAAGGCCAACCCGCAAAAATCCGCGCAATGGAACCGCGGTGCATATCTGGTCGAAGGGCTGGGGCACTGCGGCACCTGCCATACGCCCAAGAGCATTATCGGCGGTGACGACAACGATCACTTCCTGGGCGGCAACAATCTGCAGGGCTGGGTAGCGCCGGACATCACCGCCAATCCCCACTCTGGCATCGGTGGCTGGAGCGCCGAGGACATCGTCCAGTACCTGAAGACCGGCGCCAACCGCTTCGATATCGCCTCAGGCCCCATGGCTGAAGAGGTCGAGCATTCTTCGCAGCACTGGAAGGACGAAGACCTGATGGCGGTGGCGGTCTACCTCAAGGATGACCCCAAGACCGCCGAGGCGCCGAAGGCGTTGGCCGCCAACGATCCGACCATGGTCGCCGGCAAGGCGATCTATGCCGATCGCTGCTCGGCGTGTCACGTCGGCAAGGGTGAAGGTGTCGAGGGCCTGTTCCCGAAACTGGCAGGCGCGCCGCTGGTCAATGGCAGCGATCCGGCGTCGATGATCCGCGTGGTGCTGTCCGGCAGTCGCGCTGGCTCCACCGACGCCGCACCGACAGCGCCGGCAATGCCGGCGTTCGGCTGGAACCTGTCGGATGATAACGTCGCGGCGGTGTTGACCTATGTACGCAACAGCTGGGGCAATGCTGCGCCAGCGGTGTCGAGCGGGGATGTGAAGGACCTGCGCGAGGCGTTGCGGACTAAATAGTCGGTCGGCTTGCCGGCCCCTTCGCGGGCAAGCCTTGCTCCCACACGAGTGAGCCTCACATTTGTGGTAGCAAGACTCCCACACGAGTGAGCCGTATATTGTGGGAGCAAGGCTTGCCCGCAAAGAGGCCCGCAAGATCGCCAACCACTACGGCCGGGCAGCCAGATTATCCGCAGCCCGGTCCTTGCGCTCGTTCCGCACCCCCACCCAAAACCCCGTCAAGCCCAACACCGCTGCAATGCTGAGCACCGTCGCGGCCGCTAATGCCGGGTCATGGCCCAGGCCCACCGCGCTGGTCGACAGCACCCCCACCAGCATCTGCGCGAAGCCATAGAACCCCGCCGCCGACCCCACCAAATGGGCGTCCACACTCAAGGCCTTGGTCATCGCCGCCGGGCTCGCCAGCCCCGCCCCAAGTGTCAACAGACAGATCGGGATCATCACCGTGAGCACACTCACCGCCCCGAGCAACACCACCGCCAGCAAGGTCAGCGCGCTGCCCAGGCCGATCAGGTTACCCACCAGCAGCAACCTCTCCAGGCGCACGACGCGAATCAGCCGCCGTGTCAGGGCATTGCCGACGAACATCCCGACGATCAACATCCCCAGGTACAAGCCCACCTCCTGCAATGGCCGATGCAACTCATCGACGAAGATGAACGGCGCCGCCGCGATAAAACCGTACATCGACGTCGTGGTGCAGCCACCGCCCAGTGCGTAGCCGACAAACGAGGGCAAACGCAACAGCCGCGAATAATCGCGCAGCAATGCCCTGAGGCTGACCTCACCGGACGGCCGACTGGTCTCTGGCAAGTGCCGCCAGCTGAAGAGCAAGGTCACCAGCCCCATGCCGCCCAGCACCACGAAGATCGAACGCCAGCCGAAATGCACCGACAGCAGCGAGCCCACCAGCGGCGCCAGGCCAGGCCCGGCCATGACCATCAGATTGAGCAATGCCAGGTCGCGGACCGAGTCATCGATGGTCGAAGTATCGCGTACCATGGCGCGCCCGAGCGCCAGCCCCGCGCAGCCGCCCAAGGCCTGCAGCAGACGGGCCGCGATCAGGGTATGAACATCACTGGCCAGCGACGCGAGAAGACTGCCTGCGGTATACAGCCCCAGCCCGAACAGCAACATGGGTCGGCGCCCCAGGCCATCGGACAGCGGGCCGTACACCAGCTGGCCGGCTGCCAGGCCGAGGATATAGACGCTGATGGTCATCTGCATCGCCGCCGGGCTGACATCGAAAGCCCGCGCCGCAGCCGGCAGCGCTGGAACGAACATGTGCATGGCGAGTGTGCCGCTGATGGTAATCATGACCAGCAGCCAGAGGGGAGGTTTGACGATGGGTGATGCAACGGGGATTGCCGCAGGGCGAACGTCGGACATGAACGGACTCGCTTGAGTGCCTGTCCGAGCGGGCCAGCAGGCATATTATTTAGATAGCGAGACAATTATAAGCAATGCAACGAATTAACATAGCCCCGCCTGATACAAACTTCATTATGATTCAAAATGTGTCGACATATTTTTGACAAGCGCTTCACCGCAAACGTACCGCCGTGGCCCTAGATTGCGCCCAACATGAACGGTGGCTGAACAACTTCAAAACTCAGCACAAGGTTTATTTCCCCTCGTGGCAGAGCGAGCTACCATCGCGTCAACAGCCGGACTGTCGGCTATCGAATTATCCGGTAACCGGTCTGGAATCGGACCTGGCCTAGACTTACAGACACATACCGCTACGCTTTACATGGGCATGGAGCCTGCTGCGAATGGGCGATAGTTGCCTGCAAAACCTAGCCTGAAGGAATGTCATGAGCCAAAGTTTTCTGCCCTTCTCGCGTCCCAGCATGGGCGATGAGGAAATCGCCGCCGTCGAGCAAGTATTACGCTCCGGCTGGATAACCACTGGGCCCAAGGCCCAGGAACTCGAACAACAGTTTGCCGAATACGTCGGCGCCCAACATGCCGTGGCCTTGTCCTCGGCCACCGGCGGCATGCACATCGCGCTGCTGGCGCTCGGCATCGGCCCGGGTGATGAAGTCATCACCCCGTCGCAGACCTGGGTGTCCACCGCCAACATGATCTGCCTGCTGGGCGCCACGCCAGTGTTCATCGATGTCGACCGCGATACATTGATGAGCGACGTCAGCGCCTTCGAGGCCGCCATCACGCCGCGCACCAAAGCCATGATTCCGGTGCATTACGCGGGCGCGGCGTTCGACCTCGACCCGCTCTATGCGCTGGCCGATCGCCATGGCCTCAAGGTCATTGAAGACGCGGCCCACGCGGCCGGTACCCAGTACCGCGGTCGCCGCATCGGTCAGCAAGGCACGGCGATCTTCTCCTTCCACGCCATCAAGAACATGACCTGTGCCGAAGGCGCGATGTTCGTCAGCGACGATCAAGCCTTCGCCGATCGCGTGCGCATGCTCAAGTTCCATGGCCTGGGCGTCGACGCCTACGACCGCATGACCCATGGCCGCAAGCCTCAGGCGCAGGTCATGGAGCCAGGCTTCAAATACAACCTGGCCGATATCAACGCCGCCATTGCCCTGGTGCAGCTCAAACGTCTGGACGACATCAACGCTCAGCGCGCCAGGCTTGCCGGCGCCTACCAGCAGCGCCTGGCAGACCTGCCGATCGAATCGTTGCAGTTGCCCAGCTATCCCCAGCAGCATGCCTGGCACCTGTACATCGTGCGCGTCGATCCCGAGCGCTGCGGCATCGACCGCGAGGCCTTCATGAAGGGTCTGCAGGAGCAAGGCATCGGCACCGGCATCCATTTCATCGCCACGCACCTGCACACCTGGTATCGCGAGCGCTTCCCTGATGTGAAGCTGCCCGCCACCGAATGGAACTCCGCACGCCTGTGCTCGATTCCACTGTTCCCCGACATGACCCTCGACGATGTCGAACGTGTCGCCTGCGCCATTGAAACAACCCTCGGACGTCGCCCGTGAGACCTTACCCAATCAATAGCGTTTCGATCGTCATCCCGGTCTATAACGAAGAACAAAGCCTGCCTGAACTGTTGCGCCGCACCGAGGCCGCCTGCACGCAACTCGACTGCGAGTACGAGATCGTGCTGGTCGACGATGGCAGCCGCGACGAATCTGCCGAAATGCTCCTGCGCGCCGCCGCGCGCGAAGGCAGCCAGGTGGTCGCTGTGATCCTCAACCGCAACTACGGTCAGCACGCCGCCATCATGGCCGGTTTCGAAGAGTCCAAGGGCGACCTGGTGATCACCCTCGACGCCGACCTGCAGAACCCGCCCGAAGAGATCCCGCGCCTGCTCGAACAGGCCCGCCTGGGCTACGACGTGGTCGCCACCGTGCGCAACAACCGCCAGGACTCGGCCCTGCGCCGCTGGCCGTCGAAGCTGATCAACAAGGCCGTGCAGCGCTCCACCGGCGTGGCCATGAGCGATTACGGCTGCATGTTGCGCGCCTACCGCCGCTCGGTGGTCGACGCCATGCTGTCGTGCCGCGAGCGCAGTACCTTCATCCCGATCCTGGCCAACAGCTTCGCCCGCCATACCACCGAGGTGCTGGTGCAGCACGCCGAGCGCGAGCACGGCGACTCCAAGTACAGCCCGATGCGCCTGGTCAACCTGATGTTCGACCTGGTCACCTGCATGACCACCACGCCGCTGCGCATGCTCAGTATCGTCGGCTTCATCATGGCGTTCCTGGGTGTGCTGTTTGCTTTCATCCTGATCGCCCTGCGGCTGATGTTCGGTGCCCATTGGGCCGGTGAAGGCAGCTTCGTGCTGTTCGCCGTGCTGTTCGTGTTCACCGGTGGCCAGTTCATCGGCATGGGCTTGCTGGGTGAATACCTGGGGCGCATGTACAGCGATGTGCGCGCGCGCCCACGCTTCTTTATCGAACGCGTGCTGCGCAATCCTGCCAAGACACCTGAGCGCGACACCCAACCTTCTTCTGCCAACTCCACCACCAAGGCTGCGTCATGACTTTGAAAGCCGTTGTTTTTGCCTATCACGATATCGGCTGTGCCGGGATTCAAGCCTTGCTGGACGCCGGCTACGACATCGCGGCAGTGTTCACCCACGCCGATGACCCGAAGGAAAACGCCTTCTATGGTTCGGTCGCACAACTGTGCGCCGTCAAAGGCATCGCCGTGCACGCGCCGGAAGACGTCAACCACCCGATCTGGATCGAGCGTATCCGCAAGCTGGGCGCCGACATCGGTTTTTCGTTCTACTACCGCAACCTGCTCAATGATGACGTGCTGAGCTCATTCGCGCGTGGCGCCTACAACCTGCATGGCTCGCTGCTGCCCCACTACCGTGGTCGCGCACCGGCCAACTGGGTGCTGGTCAACGGCGAAACCGAAACCGGCGTGACCCTGCACCGCATGGTCAAGCGCGCCGATGCCGGCGACATCGCCGCGCAACAGCGCGTCGCCATCGAGCGCACCGACAACGCCCTGACCCTGCATGGCAAGCTGCGCGAAGCCGCGGCTGCCCTGCTCAAGGATGCCCTGCCACAACTGGCGGCCGGCACCCTCAAGGAAACCCCGCAAGACATCAGCAAGGGCAGCTACTACGGTCGCCGTACCGCCGCTGATGGCCTGATCGACTGGAACCAGCCCGCCGAGAAGCTGTTCAACCTCGTGCGCGCGGTGACCCAGCCGTACCCGGGCGCCTTCTGCGCCGTGGGCGAAAACAAACTGATCGTGTGGAACGCCCAGGTCGTGGCCGGCAACGAAGGTACTGCGCCTGGCCAGGTCATCAGCGTCAACCCGCTGCGCATCGCTTGCGGCCAGGACTCGCTGGTAATCACCGCTGGCCAGCGTGGCGACGCCGGGCTGTTCCTCAGTGGCGCCCAGTTGGCCAACGAACTGGGCCTGGTCGAAGGCTCGTGCCTGATCAGCACCCAGAATCGCCGTCCGACCCGCCTGACCCGCGTGCTGATCCTGGGCGTCAACGGTTTCATCGGCAACCACTTGTCCGAGCGTCTGCTGCAGGACGAACGCTATGAAGTGTTTGGCCTGGACATCGGCTCCGACGCCATCGAGCGCCTGCGCAGCCACCCACGGTTCCACTTCGTGGAAGGCGACATCAGCATCCACTCCGAGTGGATCGAATACCACATCAAGAAGTGCGACGTGGTGCTGCCGCTGGTGGCCATCGCCACGCCGATCGAATACACCCGCAACCCGCTGCGCGTGTTCGAGCTGGACTTCGAAGAAAACCTCAAGATCGTTCGCTACTGCGTCAAGTACAACAAGCGCGTGATCTTCCCGTCGACCTCTGAAGTGTATGGCATGTGCCAGGACCAGAACTTCGACGAAGACACCTCCAACCTGATCGTCGGCCCGATCAACAAGCAGCGCTGGATCTACTCGGTCTCCAAGCAGCTGCTGGACCGGGTCATCTGGGCCTACGGCGACAAGGGCCTGAAGTTCACTCTGTTCCGCCCGTTCAACTGGATGGGCCCGCGTCTCGATCGCCTGGATTCGGCCCGTATCGGCAGCTCGCGTGCCATTACCCAGCTGATTCTGCATCTGGTCGAAGGAACACCGATCCGCTTGGTCGATGGCGGTGCGCAAAAACGCTGCTTCACCGACGTGGCCGACGGCATCGAGGCGCTGGCGCGGATCATCGACAACCAGAACGGCGTGTGCAACAACCAGATCATCAACATCGGCAACCCGGACAACGAAGCCAGCATTCGCCAACTGGGTGAAGAGCTGCTGCGTCAGTTCGAAGCCCACCCGCTGCGCGGCAACTTCCCGCCGTTCGCCGGCTTCCGTGAAGTCGAAAGCAAGACCTTCTACGGCAACGGCTACCAGGACGTGTCGCACCGCAAGCCGAGCATCGACAACGCCCGCCGCCTGCTGAACTGGGCACCCACGGTGGAGCTGAGCGAAACCATCGGCAAGACCCTGGACTTCTTCCTGCGCGAAGCCATGCTGGAACGAGAAGGCAAACGTTGATGCAGGCAGGTTTGCGCATTGATGTCGATACCTACCGAGGCACCCGTGAAGGGGTGCCGCGACTGCTCGACATGCTCGCCGAGGCCCAGGTCAAGGCGACATTCTTTTTCAGTGTCGGCCCGGACAACATGGGCCGGCATCTGTGGCGGCTGATCAAACCGCAGTTCCTGTGGAAGATGCTGCGCTCCAATGCCGCCGGGCTGTACGGCTGGGATATTCTCCTGGCCGGCACCGCCTGGCCCGGCAAACCGATCGGTCGCGACCTGGGGCATTTGATGCGCCAGGCTCAGGACGCCGGTCACGAAGTCGGCTTGCACGCCTGGGACCACCATGGCTGGCAGGCCAATGCCGGGCGCTGGAGCGATGCCCAGTTGCACGAGCAGATTCGCCTCGGGGTCGATACCCTCAGCGATATTCTCGGCCGCGCTGTCGATTGCTCGGCGACCGCCGGCTGGCGCAGCGACGAGCGTGTCGTGCAAGCCAAACAGGCCTTCGACTTTCGCTACAACAGCGACTGCCGCGGGACCTCGATCTTTCGTCCGCAGTTGGCCGATGGCCAGCCGGGCACCGTACAGATACCCGTCGATCTGCCGACCTTCGATGAGGTGGTCGGGCCGCAAGTCAGCAGCGAGGCCTTCAACGCCTGGATCCTGCAACGCTTCCAGCCTAACGCGCTGAACCTCTACACCATCCACGCCGAAGTCGAAGGCATCTTGTACGCTGACGCCTTTCGCCAGTTGCTGGCGCAGGCAAAACGCCAGGACATCCACTTCACGGCCCTGGGCGACATGTTGCCGGACGCGGCAGCATCGATTCCCGTAGGCCACCTGCGCCGCGGCCATCTGGATGGCCGCGAAGGCTGGCTGGGAGTGCAACAACCATGACCCGACAACGGGCCGTTCTCTCCTTGATGTTCGTGTGCGCTCTGTTTTACCTGATCCCCCTGTCGTTCCACGGGCTGTGGGCACCCGATGAAACCCGTTATGCCCAGGCCAGCCAGGAAATGCTCCTGACCGGCCACTGGGCGGCGCCGCACTTCATGGGCCTGCGCTATTTTGAAAAGCCAGTGGTCGGCTATTGGATGATCGCCGCCGGGCAAGCCGTGTTCGGCCAGAACCTGTTCGGCGTGCGCGTGGCCTCGGCATTCAGCCTGGGCCTCAGCGTGCTGCTGACCTACCTCATGGCCCAGCGCCTGTGGCGTGACCCGCGCCGCAGCCTGGCCTGCGCCGTGCTGTACATGAGCTTTGGCCTGATCGTAGGCCTGGCCGGTTATACCAATATCGATCCGCCCTTTACCCTGTGGGTCAACCTGAGCTTCATGGCCCTATGGTGGGCGTTCGACAGTCACAGCCGCCGCACGCGCCTGTGGGCCTGGGCAGCGGTGGGCCTGACCTGCGGCATCGGCGTGATGACCAAAGGCTTCCTGGCCCTGGCCCTGCCGGTGCTGGTAGGCGTGCCCTACATGATCTGGCAGAAGCGCTTCGGCGAACTGCTGCGCTACGGCTGGGTCGCCGTGCTGGTCGCGGTGCTGCTCTGCCTGCCTTGGGCAATCACCGTGCATCTGCAGGAGCCGGACTTCTGGCATTTTTTCTTCTGGCACGAACACATCCAGCGCTTTGCTGGCGATGACGCCCAGCATAACGAACCGATGTGGTTCTACCTGCCGTTGCTGGTGCTGTCGAGCCTGCCGTGGGCAGCTCTACTGCCGATGACACTGGAGCACAGCTGGCGCCAGCGCGTGCAGCCGCACATTGTCTTTCTGGCGCTGTGGCTACTGCTGCCGCTGGCCTTTCTGAGCCTGGCAAAAGGCAAGCTGCCCACCTATATCCTGCCGTGCATGCTGCCGCTGGCGCTGTTGATGGGGCATAGCCTGATCACGGCACTCGAAGCCGGTCGCCACCGCGCCTTGCGGGTCAACTCGGGACTCAACGCGGTACTTGGTATCGTCTGCCTGGGCATGCTGGCGGCCGTGCAGCACAGGCGGCCGATCTACATCGACGAGCCCTGGCATGTGGCGCTGATCTGCGCCGTCCTACTGGCGTGGATAGCCGCCAACCTGGTCAGCAGCTTCAAGCCTGCTCGCTGCTGGATGGCACCCGGGTTGGCCATGGGGCTGCTGGTGGCGGTGCTCCCGGCGGTACTGCCCGCTGTGGTGGTCAATCGCAAGACACCGGATGCCTTTATCGCGAGGCACAGTGCCGAGCTCAAACAGATGCACACTCTGATGTCCAACGAACTGGGGGCTGCAGCGGCCGTGTCGTGGCATACCGCCAAGCCGCAGATCTTCCTCTACAACACCGAGGGCGAGGCCAACTACGGGCTCAACTACCCCGACGCCCAGTACCGGCGCGTTACCCTCGACAACGTCGGCCAATGGATCATCGATGCGCGCAAGGCCGGTTCCGTAGGCGTGATCATGCGCGTCAAGGGCGAGGGTGAAGACCATGAACTCGACCGCCTGCCCAGCGATGCCAAGCGCTATGAACAAGGCGGCCTGGTGATCCTTGTCTATGCTCAGACGCCGTCATGATTTTCGTCCTGCTGCTGGTCGCCTGCCTGCTCACCTGCCTGGGCCAGATCGCCCAGAAACATGCCGTCGAGAGCTGGCGCGGCGCCCATGCCAAGCCCGGCCTGCTGGGCAAATTGAGCAGCGGTTGGCTGTGGTTGGCGCTCGCCAGCCTGGGCTTCGGGCTGCTGCTCTGGCTGCTGGTTCTGCAGCATTTGGAAGTGAGCATCGCCTACCCGATGCTGAGCTTGAACTTCGTGCTGATTACCCTGGCTGCACGCTTCCTGTTCAAGGAGAACATCGACCGGCGTCATTGGCTGGGCGTGGGCCTGATCATGCTCGGCGTATTGTGTCTGGGGTGGCAGGTATGAGCCTGCAGCGCGGGTTGAGCTTTGCCATGGGCAGCGTATTGCTGGTCAGCAGTGCCCAGTTGGGGATGCGCTGGAGCATGGCGCGGCTGCCGTCGCCCAGCCAGTGGCTACAGGCGTTCAGCCAGAGCGCCCTGTCGTATCAGGACCTGGCCATCGTCGCCGGCGCCATATTCGCCTACGCGCTCTCCATGGGCTGCTGGCTGATGGCACTGCGGGACCTGCCGCTGGGACGCGCCTATTCCCTGCTGAGCATCAGCTACGCGCTGGTCTATCTGCTGGCAGCCAGTGTTCCGGCGTTCCACGAAGACTTTTCCGCTTTCAAAACCCTGGGAGTGACCTTGGTCATCCTCGGCGTCATGACCATCAACTCAAGACGCACACCCCGCATCGAGCCTTAGGATCCGCGCATGAAAATCAGTGTAATCGGTAGTGGCTATGTCGGCCTCGTACAAGCCACCGTTCTGGCCGAAGTCGGCCATGACGTGCTCTGCATGGATGTCGATGAAGCCAAGGTCAAGCTGCTCGAACAGGGCCAGGTGAGCATCTTCGAGCCGGGCCTTGCCGAACTGGTCAAAGACAACCTGGCAAACAAGCGCCTGCGTTTCACCACCGATGAAAAACTCGCGGCCGAGCACGGTCGGGTGTTGTTCATCGCCGTGGGCACGCCGTCGGGCGACGACGGCTCCGCCGATCTCAAATACGTCTTTTCGGTGGGCGATGCCATTGCCCGGCACCGTACCGAGCCGTTGATCGTGGTCGAGAAATCCACCGTGCCTGTGGGCACCGGCGACGCCCTGCGCGCGCACATCGACAAGGCGCTGGCGGCCAGTGGTCGCCGCCTGGACTTCGATATCGTCTCCAATCCGGAATTCCTCAAGGAAGGCTCGGCCGTCAACGACTGCCGCCGCCCGGACCGCATCGTCATCGGCTGCGAGCGCGAAGAAGTGCGCGAGGTGATGCGCGAACTGTACGCGCCGTTCAACCGCAACCACGATCGCATCATGTTCATGGACCTGCGCAGCGCCGAGCTGACCAAGTACGCTGCCAACTGCATGCTCGCCACCAAGATCAGCTTCATCAACCAGATCGCCGAACTGGCCGAGCACCTGGGCGCCGACATCGAGTCGGTACGCCAGGGCATCGGTGCCGACTCGCGCATCGGCTACGACTTCATATACGCTGGCTGCGGCTATGGCGGCTCATGCTTTCCCAAGGACATGCGCGCGCTGATCCACAGCGCCGAAGCGGCCAATTGCTCGAGCGACCTGCTGCAGGCCGTCGAAGCCATCAACCAGCGCCAGAAACACAAGCTGTTCGAACGGGTCAACGCCTATTACCAGGGCGACCTGAAGGGCAAGACCTTCGCCCTCTGGGGCCTGGCGTTCAAGCCCAACACCGACGACATGCGCGACGCCCCGAGCCGGGAGCTGATGGAAGCGTTGTTCGAGGCCGGCGCCCATGTCCGCGCCTTCGACCCTGAAGCCATGCACCAGACCCAACTGATCTACGGCGAGCACCCTCAATTGCACTTGATGGGCACGCCGGAAGCCGCCTTGAGCGGGGCAGATGCGCTGATCATCTGTACCGAATGGCAACAGTTCAAGGCACCTGACTTCGAGATGATCCAGAAGCGCCTGAAAGCACCACTGATTTTCGACGGTCGCAACCTGTACGACGCCGAGCGCATGAAGCTCAAGGGCTTTACTTACTATCCGATTGGCCGTGGCGAGTCGCACGAGTTGCCGATTCCCCATGGCAAGTGGAAGGGCCAGGCTTCGGTCTGATTTCGGCTTCATGTAGCGAGGGAGCTTGCCCCCTCGCTACATTCACTGCGCCAAGTGCATCAACAGGTAAGGCTGCTTGTCGAACTGGCCCTGCAGCACCTGTTCGAATCGCCCGGTAACGTCGGCCGGCAACGCCTGCCAATCGTCCTGACTGACCACGACGTAAGCCGGGCCCTGCAGCGCCTGCAACTGATCGGCGCTGCTGCTGAAGGTCGCTGGCAGGTCGGCATCGATATTGACCATGAACTTGATTGCCTTGCCGTCCTTGGTCAGCCCCTGCAGCACCAGCGGCGCCGGGGCATTCTGGATTGTGCGATAGACCGCCTCACTGAACTCACGGGTGTCGTACTGCGCGTGCTGCAGCGGCTCGACCACACCGACATACGCGAGCCACACCGCCAACACCGCGCAACCGCCCAGTCCGGCGCTGCGCCAATGCGGGCGCGACAGCACCACCACGGCCAGTATCTGCAGCACGGCCAGCAATACCGAGATCCAGATCAACGAAGCGACGGGCTCGCCCAGCTTGCGCTGCGCCAGCCATAATCCGACGATCAACGCCCCCGGCAAGATCAGCCAGAGCGCCTGAATCGACACGCGCAATACTGCAAGCGCCCGCCCGCCCAGTGCTTGAAACGAGTATCCGGCCACCACGGCAGCCATCGGCAACATCGGCAGCACGTAGCGGGCTTTTTTCGCCAACGGGATCGACAAGCCCACCAGCACGATCAGCCCCGCTACTGAGCACGCCGCCACCAAACGCAGCGCCTGGCTGTTGCGCGCTTTGCGACTGCACGCCAACACGGCCAGCGTCAGCAACGCCAAGGGATAGGTTGGCGCGTAGTTACCCAGCGAGCTGCTGAAATAATAGAACGGGCCGCTGGCGCCTTCGGAACCGTCGATGCGGCCCACCACCTGCATGCGGATCACGTCCTGGACGAAAGCATCGCCGCCACTGAGCCGCGCTAGCCACAGCGTCAGCGCGATACCGATCGCCAGCAGCCCCAGGGCGGCAAAGCCGACGGTGAACAGCCGGCGCCATTGCCCGCCGACCAGGTAATAGCCGCACAACATGCCGGTGGGGATCACCAGGCCGATCGGTCCGCGAATGGCGAAGCCCAGCGCCAGCAGCACCAACACCCAGCCCAGGCGCCGGGGGGCAGCGAAGTGATCGGCGGCATAGGCCAGATAGAACACTGCAAAGGCCACCGCCGCGAGCATCTGGTCGAGCGATACTGCGCGGGTCTCGCTGATGAACATCAGGCTCATCACCATCAGCGTCAGGCTGGCCAGCGCCCAGCGTTGCGAATAAGGCGCCAGCAGCCGATACATCAGCACCACCACCGTGGCGCTGGCGATCGCCGAGGGCAGCCAAGCGGTGAGGCTGTTGACCTGGCCGAAGGGCCACGACAGCAGATAGACGAAAAACGTCGACGTGGCGGAGTAGTCCGGGTAGGGCTGCCCGTAGGTGGTGGGGAAGAAGCTGGGGCCGTTGCGCAGCATCTCCTGGGCGAACATGACGAACCGCGAATCGAAACCGATGGCCGTCTGATGAACATTGCCGACAACGAACAACAGCAGCGCCAACAGGCCCAGCCACAGTGATTGGCGGCGCTGCGCCGGGGATGGCCGCACGGCCAGACTGGATGACATCGGTAGCTGCCTTGCAAGAAAAGGGACGGGGAATTATTTCGTGGGCAAACTGAACGGCAGCTGTCCGGGTTATGGATAAACCAGGCAGTTACAAATCTTGAATCAATAAACCAGGGGCCGGTGTTGAAGCCGATGGCCCCTTTGCGGACAAGGCTTGCTCCCACGGCAGTACGAACCCAGGTCCACCAGCGAACTGTGGAAGCAAGGCTCGCCCGCCAAGAGGCCCCCACTGTCGAACGACGGCATTGTGGTTGCCGCCACGTCAAATCCCGGTGAACGGGAAATCAACTAATTGCCAAAGGCGTGCCGAGCCGCCTGTGCCCTTAGTGCGCCCCCGGAATTGCCCCGAACAGCCCCTGCTGATAGTCGCTGATCGCCTGATTGATCTCGGCCCGGGTATTCATCACGAACGGCCCATGGGAGACCACCGGTTCATTGATCGGCGTGGCATGCCCGAACAGCAGCGTAGCCACCGATTGCGCCTGCACGGTCACGGTATCCGGGCCGTCGTTCAGCTCGATCAGATGATGCAAGCGCGCGACCTCGCCTTCCACCTGCACCTCACCTTTGACGGTATAGAAGAACACCGTCTGCCCCGGCGGCGTCGGCAGCTGGACCTCGGCGCCCGGCTGCAAGTGCACGGTCATCATGGTCACCTGGGTCAGTGACTCGATCGGCCCGCGCTGGCCGGCGAACTCGCCAGAAATCAGATTGACCACCCCGCGCCCACCGTCCACTTCAATGGCCGGTATCTGCTCGCGCTGCAAACCGGTATAGGCCGGCGCGACCATTTTCAGGCGGCCCGGCAGATTGACCCACAGCTGCAGGATTTCCAGCGGCCCGCCGCTGCGCTTGAACGCCTCGGGGGACAGTTCGGCGTGAATCAGGCCAGCACCGGCCGTCATCCATTGCACGCCGCCGGCCATGATGATGCTTTCATGGCCGCCGCTGTCGAGGTGCGAAAGCTCGCCGTCGAGGATGAAGGTCACCGTTTCGAAGCCACGGTGCGGATGCGGCCCAAACGGCAGGCCGTTGTTGTTGGGCCGGTAGATCTGCGGGCCGTGATGGTTGAGGAACAGGAACGGGTCGAGCTGGTCGATCCCAGGGCCCGGCACCGGACGGATAGTGCTCAGGTCGGCGATGTCATCGCGATAGGCAGGGTGTTGCTTGAAGATACGCAGGGTCGACATGGGGGCCTCGGCGATGGTAGATCAGGCAGGTATGCGGTGCACCGGCCGGTCTTTTAGACGGCAAGCCGTGCTCCCACAGATGTAAACCTGTGGGAGCACGGCTTGCCGGCGAAAAGACCGGCACAAACACCATCATGCTTAGGGAAATAGCACATCCCCGAACCCTACCCATTGCCACCGAGGATTGAAAGTGAAACGCGTCGATCACGCCTGCCCGCTGCGCTCGCGCCAGGCCCGCAGCCAGCCCAGGCCTGCGCTGGTGTTGCCCTTGGGGCGGTATTCGCAACCGATCCAGCCTTTATAGCCCAACTGGTCGATCAACTCGAACAGCTGTGGATAATTCAGCTCGCCCAAGTCCGGTTCATGCCGATCCGGCACCCCGGCGATCTGGATATGGCCTATGCCAGCCATGTCCCGACGCAGCTTGACGCTCAGTTCGCCTTCCATGATCTGGCAGTGATAGCAGTCGAACTGCACCTTGATGTTGTCCGCGCCGATCTCGGCGCAAATACCCTGCGCCTGAGCCTGGTAATTGAGGAAAAAACCCGGCATGTCCCGGGTGTTGATCGGCTCCAGCACCACGGTGACGCCGACCTTGGCGGCCTGCGCCGCCGCGCAGCGCAGGTTGTCGACGTACACCGCCTGATGGCGGGCACGCATTGACTCGTCCGGCAGCAGGCCTGCCATCACGTGGATCCGGTCATTGCCCAGCACCGCCGCATACTCCAGCGCGCGCCGGAAACCGTCACGAAACTCCTGCTCGCGGCCCGGCAGCGAGGCGATGCCCCTCTCCCCTGCCGCCCAGTCACCGGGCGGCGCGTTGAACAGGGCCTGCTCCAGGCCATTCTCGAGCAACAGCTGTTTGAGCGTCTGCGCACTGTAGTCGTAGGGAAACAGGAACTCGACCGCCTTGAAACCATCCGCTGCAGCAGCCGCGAAACGCTCGAGGAAATCGTGTTCGGTGTACAGCATGCTGAGGTTGGCAGCGAAACGAGGCATGGTATCTCCGTGATTGCAGAATCAGACAAAAGGCCAGAGCAGCAGGGTCACCAAAAAGCCCAGGGTACCCAGGAGGGTCACCAGCAGGGTCCAGGTGCGCAAGCCGTCACCGACGTTCAGACCCGCCAGTTTAGTGAACATCCAGTAACCGGCATCGTTGATATGGGACATCGCCAGGCCGCCACCGCCCATGGCCAGGCACAGCAGCGCCAGGTGGTTGGGGCTCAGGTTGAGCGTCGCGATCAGGGGGCTGAGGATCCCGGCGGTGGTCACCAGCGCCACCGTGGTCGAACCCTGCACGGCACGCAACAGCAAGGTCAACAGGAACCCCAACGCCAGCACGGGCAAGCCGGTGGAGCGCAGCGCTTCGGACACTACCGCACCGATGCCGGTGTCCACCAGCACCTTGCCGAACACGCCGCCGGCACCGGCAATGAGGATTACCATGGCCACACCCGGCAGTGCCGAGCCGATCACATCCGAGACCTGGCTGCGGCTCCAGCCACGGCGCGAGCCAAGCAACCAGGCGCACAACAGGGTGTCGAGCAACAACGCCACCAAGGGCGCGCCCAATACCGTCAACACATCACGCAGACCGGAACCGGCCGGCAGCAGGGTCGTCGCCAGCGTCCCGAGCAGGATCAGGATGATCGGCAGCAAAATCAGGGCAATGATCAAACCGAAGCCGGGCGCTGGCGCCGGTGGCAGTTTGCTTTTCAGGCTGCTGGCGCTTTCTTCGAGGCCCAGGGTCTTGGCATGCGCGGCTTCGCTGGTGTGCGAGTAGTCGTCGTTGGCCCAGGCCACCAGGTCTTCGTTGGTGATGTGCGGACCGTAGACTTCGCTGCGGATATCGTCGGTCATCGGGTAGGTCTTGCGGGTCATGCGCCCGGCGATGAAGTAGCCGACGATGCACAGGAGCGCGACGATCGGAAGGCCCAGCATCAGCACCCGGCCCAGGTCCGCGCCCAGTTGCCCGGCAGCGGCGACCGCACCCGGGTGTGGCGGCAGGAAGGCGTGAACGCTGAGCAGCGCCGCGCACATCGGCAGGGCGAAGATCAGCAGCGGTTTGCGTGCAGCGCGAGCGACACCGTAGGCCAGCGGCATGAGGATGATCACCCCCACTTCGAAGAACACCGGGATGCCGACCATGAAGCCCGCAACCGTCAGTGCCAGCGGCGTGCGCTTGTTGCCGAAGCGTGCGATCAGCGTTTTCGCCAGCGCCTCGGCGCCGCCGGACAGCTCGATGATTCGCCCGATCATGGCGCCCAGGGCGATGATGATGGCGATGTGGCCAAGGGTCTTGCCCATGCCGCCTTCGATGGTCGCTACCAGATCGGCAGGTTTAACACCGGCCACCAGCGCCACCAGGATGCTGACCAGCATCAGGGCCACGAATGGCTGGAACTTGTACTTGAGCACCAGGAACAGCAGCAACGCGATGCCGACACCGGCGATGGTCATCAACAGGATCGGGCTCATGCGCGGGCTCCTGTTGTGCAGGGACGTGATACGGATATGCGATGAAGGTAAGTCATGCTCTATGTCCTGTTGTTATTGTCTGGGTGAAACCGCTGAACGCACCGCTATACCCTGTGGGAGCGAGCCAGGCTCGCGAAGAGGCTGGCCCATGCGCCCCAAAAGCATCGCGGGAAGAGCCCGCTCCCACATAAGCAGATGTCGCAAAAACTGTTACCACTTGGCGCCGAAGGTATCGCGCAACTCGTCCAGCGCCGCGCCGTCCAGCGGCACTGGCCGTGGCTGGGTCATGAGCCACAGGCGCGCGGTCTCCTCCAGCTCCTCGAGGGCGTAGCAGGCCTTGGCCACCGAACTCTCCCAGACCACCGGCCCCAGGCGCTCGAGCATCACTCCGCGAACACTGTTGGCCAGTTCGGCGACACGCTCGGCCACTTTGGGCGAACCTGGCCGGGCGTAAGGCACCAGCGGAATATGGCCGACCTTCATCACTTGATACGGTGTGATCGGCGGCAGAATGTCGTCGACATGCCACACACCCGCCAGCGTCAGCGCCACCAGATGCGTGGAGTGGGTATGCACCACCCCGCCCACGCCTGGATTGCGGTCGTAGACCTGACGATGCAGGGCCAGGGTCTTGGAGGGCTTATCCCCCGAGACCCATTCCCCGGCCAGGTTGACCTTGGCGATGGCTGCCGGCTCCAGGCGCCCGAGACAGGCGTCGGTGGGCGTGATCAACCAGCCGTCGTCCAGCCGCGCGCTGATGTTGCCGGCACTGCCGACGGTGTAGCCGCGCCCGTAGAGCAGGCGCCCCACGGTGCAGATTTCTTCACGTACGGCGCTTTCGTCGATCATTGCGCACCCCCGGCCAGTTGCTTGAGAGCCTTGGCGAAAAAGTCGCGGCCGCCAAAATTGCCGGACTTGAGCGCCAGCGCCAGCGGCTCGGCGGTAGTGCTGAGGGTGGCCGGCACGCCCGGGTCGATCTGCGCGCCGATCTGCAACAGTTGCACGCCCAAGGCCTGGACCACCGCGCCGGAGGTTTCGCCACCGGCCACCACGAAGCGTCGCACGCCAGCCTTACGCAGGCCGCTGGCGATCTCGCCCAGCGCCTCCTCGACCATGGCGCCGGCACGCTCGACGCCCAACTGCTGCTGCACGGCCTTGACTTCATCCGGCGCGCTGGTGGCGTAGATCAGTACCGTCTGCGCCGCGTCCCGAGCAAATGCCAAGGCCTCGGCCACTATCGGTTTACCAGCCGCCAGTGCCAACGGATCGATGCGATAAGCCGGACGTCCCGCTTCCAACCAAGCGGCGACTTGCCCGTTGGTGGCGACCGAAGCGCTACCGGCCAGCACCACTTCACCGCCGGCCACTTGCGGCAGCTCGCTGACATCGAAGTCGCGCAGTTTGCCCGCACGGCGGAAGTTGTCCGGCAGACCCAAGGCCAGGCCCGAGCCACCGGTGAGCAACGCCAAGCCCGCGCACGCAGTGCCCAGGGTGTAGAGATCAGCATCGGACAATGCATCCGCCACCGCCATGCCGACGCCCTCGGCGCGCAGCTCGGCAATACGTGTTTGCACCGCCTCGACACCGCCGGATACCGCGTCATAGCGCAACAGTCCGACCTTGCGGGTGGTCTGCGATTGCAGCACGCGCACCAGGTTGGCATCGGTCATGGGCGTCAATGGGTGGTGCTGCATGCCCGACTCGCTGAGCAGTTGATCCTGCACGAACAAGTGTCCGCGAAAGATCGTCCGGCCGTTTTCCGGAAACGCCGGGCAGGCCAGGGTGAAATCACTGCCGAGCTTGCCGAGCAGCGCTTCGCTGACCTGACCGATATTGCCCGCGGCGGTGGAGTCGAACGTCGAGCAGTACTTGAAGAAGATCTGCTCGCAACCGCGCGCTTGCAACCATTCAAGGGCAGCCAACGATTCGGCAACCGCGTCGCTAGCCGGCGTGGTGCGCGACTTGAGGGCGATGACGATGGCGTCGGCATCCAGCCCGGCAGCCACTTCGGCGCTGGGGATACCGATGCTTTGCACCGTGCGCATGCCGCCGCGCACCAGCATGTTGGCCAGGTCCGTGGCACCGGTGAAGTCGTCGGCGATGCAGCCCAGCAAGGGTTTAGTGTTGCTCATGCCAGGCTCCTCAAACGTCTTTTTTGCCGGTGGGCAGGGTGATGCCCGGGAAGATCTTGATCACGGCGGAGTCATCTTCGCGGCCGAATCCGGCACTCGAGGCCTGCATGAACATCTGGTGCGCGGTGGCCGACAGCGGCAGCGGGAATTTGCTGGTACGGGCGGTATCGAGCACCAGGCCCAGGTCCTTGACGAAGATATCCACAGCCGACAGCGGCGTGTAATCGGCGTTGAGGATGTGCGGCACGCGGTTCTCGAACATCCACGAGTTGCCGGCGCTGTGGGTGATGACTTCGTACAGCGCGTCGGCATCGACCCCTTCACGCAGGCCAAGGGCCATGGCCTCGGCACTGGCAGCGATGTGCACGCCGGCCAGCAACTGGTTGATGATCTTGACCTTCGACCCGAGGCCGTGGACATCGCCCAGGCGGTAGACCTTGCCGGCCATGCCGCTGAGGATCGCATCGGCCTTGGCGTAGGAATCGGCCGGGCCGCTGGTCATCATGGTCATCTCGCCTGCAGCGGCCTTGGCGGCGCCACCGGAGATCGGCGCGTCGAGATATAACAGATTCTGTTCACCCAGGCGTTTGCCCAGTTCGACGGCGAAGGTCGGCGCGACGGTGGCGCAGCCGATGATCAGGCTGCCAGGGCGCAGGGCAGCGACTGCACCGTTGTCGCCATAGAGCACGGTTTCGGTCTGTTCGGCGTTGACTACCACGGTGATGATCACTTCGCACTGCGCGGCCATGGCGGCAGGCGTGTCGCAGGCGACACCGCCCTCGGCGGCAAATTGCTCGGTCACGGTGCTGCGCACGTCACAGGCATGCACATTGAAGCCCGAGCGCAGCAGCGAGCGAGCGATGCCCAAGCCCATTGCGCCTAGACCGATCACACCAACGTTTTTGTTATTCATGAAAAAGCTCCTCGGAGGGTGAAATGGATACTGAACCAATGATCCGATCTTGTGAAGATATTTTTTCAAATTAACAAATATTAACACTGGTTAACAGGGCGAAAAAAAAGCCCCTAAGGGCTGGGATGTGACGGATGTCCGCTGTGGGAGCGGGCTCAGTCGGCGAAGGCGTCTCTGCGCACAACCGTGCATTCGATTCGCGAGCTCGTTCACGGGCAGAGCCCGCTCCCCCAGAGTCAGGGCGATACGGATCCCCTATGCCAGCATCAACTCCACACCCTGCTTGCGAATCCCGTCCGCCGCCGCCTCGGCCAGCGCCGCATCGGTGATGATCACGTCGAACTGCGCCAACGCCGCGATCTTGTACATGCCAAAGGTGCCGTACTTGGAGCTTGTCGCCACCAGCACGGTCTGCGAGGCCGCTTGCATGGCCACCTGCTTGACCTCGACCTTGAGCGGCGAAGGCGTGGTGGTCCCCCGCTGCAGGTCCCAGGAACTGGTAGACATGAAGGCCACGTCGGTGGCGATCTGCCGCAAGGTACTGGCCGCCAGGCCGCCCACGCACGAACGATTGGGGTGATCGAGCAGGCCGCCGGTATGGATCACGTCGACATGCAGGACATCAGCCAAGGCCTCGACGATACCGAAGTCGTTGGTGACCACCGTCATGCCGGTAAGCGCCGTGATGTAGGGCACGATCTCCAGCGTGGAAGTGCCGGCATCCAGGTAGACGGTCATGTCGGCATGCAGCAGCGACGACGCCAGTTTGGCCATGGCCTCTTTCTGCGTCTGCTCGACCACTGCCTTGGACTGGTGGCTCGGCTCGCTGTGCACCTGGCTGGCGATGCGCACGCCGCCGGTCACCGAATAGGCCCGCCCCTCTTGCTCGAGCAGCGCGATATCACGGCGCACGGTCATGTGCGAGCAATCGAACATCTCCATGATCTGGTGCACGCTGAGGACCTGCTGCTTGCGCAACTGGCGCAGGATCTGCTCGCGGCGCTGGGCGGGAATGATCGGCGTGCTGGCGTTGGGGGCGGCATTGCTTGCCGTGTCCTCTGGGGCTGACATGGGGGGTCCTGACTGGCGGGCGAATGTGCGCATACTAGCTGCGCAACCGCGCTAAATGCACGCAGGCAGTTGCGCGCGATCACTCGCCCCCCTCGTCCGATGCCGCGCCGATCCAGCTGAACTTTCAAAATCGCCCTGGCCTCCGATCTATAACGCGTCAGTCTTTTACAGGGCTGCGCGACCTGTTTCCTCATCAGCACCGAAAACGGAGTCCACACCATGAGCAACCGACTCAGCGGCAAGAAGATCCTCATCATCACCTCCAACACCGGTATCGAACGCGATGAACTGGTCAAGCCGATGGAGGCCCTGCGGGCGCTGGGCGCAGCGGTGACGCACGGTTCGAGTGATGGCGGCACCACCCAGACCTTCGTGCAGGACACCGAAAAGGATCGCACCTACGAATCGCAAGCGGCCCTCGCCGGGCTGCACGCCTCGGAGTTCGATGCACTGGTGATTCCGGGCGGTACAGTCAACGCCGACACCCTGCGTCTGGACGAAAACGCCCAGCGCCTGGTCAATGAATTCGCCGATGCGGGCAAGACGGTAGCCGCGATTTGCCACGGGCCGTGGCTGCTGGTCAATGCAGGCGTGATCGCGGGCAAGACACTGACCTCCTACCCAAGCATCAAGACTGACTTGGTCAATGCCGACGCGGCAGGGTGGGTCGATGAAGAGGTCAAACAGTGCCCGGCCAATGGCTGGACACTGATCACCTCGCGCACCCCCAAGGATATCCCGGCATTCAACGAAGCCATCGCCGCCGCCCTCGAGGCTGCTTGAAGCCGTCAGCCTGGCAGGCGTTGTTGATAGACCTGCAGGTTGACATACGCCGCTGACAACAGCGGCGCGTCGACACCCGCCTCCTGACCGCGACGCAGTAGATCGCCTACGATCTGCTGCGCCTCGATGGGCGCACCGGCGCAAAGATCCCGGTACATAGACGATGTTTGTCGGGAGTCCTTCTGCGTCAGCACCTCACGAGCCTGCGCCAGTCCCGCAGGATCCGGCGTTGCACCGACCGCCGAGACAATCGCCACCACTTCATCGATCAATCGTCGGGCAAACGCCTGCCCGCCGTCCGCTATTGCGACCTCACCGATAGTGCCGCGTGTCAGCGCATTGATGCTCCCCAGCGACGCCAGCAGCACCCACTTGTCCCACAGTGCCTGTTTGATCGTCGTGCTCAAGGTGGTGTCGAAACCCGCGTCACTGAGCAATTCGTGCAGGCGCGCCGTGCGCTCGGAAGGCTGACCGTCCAGTTCGCCATAAGCCAGATGATTGATGGCCCCCCGCTGGATGATTCGCCCCTCGCTATCGACCTCGGCGATGATCTTGCACACCCCGCCGATCAAAACGCCAGCACCGAAGCGCTCGGTAATAACGTCGATATGACGCATGCCGTTGAGCAGCGGCATCACCAGTGTCTGCGGGCCTACCGCTGGCGCCATGTCGGCCAGCGCACTGTCGAGGGCATAAGCCTTGACGGCGAGGATGATCACATCAAAGGGCTGATCGAGCCGATCCGCCGTCAACCACTGCGGGGAGATGCGGGTATCACCCGATGGGCTGAGCACCTGCAGGCCGTGCTCGGCTAGCTGTGCTGCGCGTTTGGGGCGAACGAGGAAGGTCACGTCACGGCCGGCTTGGGCCAGACGAGAACCGAAGAAGCCACCGGTGGCACCGGCGCCAATGATCAAAATGCGCATCGAGAGAGATCCTTGTTGCGAAATGACAAAAAGCCACGTCGCCTGCTTTTAGGGGCATATGCACGCAAGACACTGTAGAAGCTGCTGCCCCATATCGCAAGAATCCGCTCATTGTGCGGGATCAGCAGCCTTCTACAGGCGCTGACTCTGTGCCGGACGCTGGGCCTGCCGGGCCGAGTCAGCAGTCTCGGTTTGGGTCATATGTGCGTCGAGCACATCGCTGAGGAAGCGAAACTGATCGTGGAAACCGACCACACCATTGCTGAAATGTCTCTCAGCTGCAGGAATCAGAAACACATCGAAACGATCGTCCTCGATCAGGGGTGCGCGGCTACGCATCACTACGTTCTGGGCAAAGTAATTTCTGCCGAACTCAGGGAACGAAACACTCAGAGTCACGTTGGTCATCACAAGGCTCCCTACGCCGAAGTATTCAAGGTTGTGACCAGCGTACGCCCGGGAGGTGCAAAGAATCATGAGATTTGCATGAATTACAGGTATCGATGGCAGTGATGATGGGCCACCTTTTTACAGCTTGACGTGGGATTGCACTTCCTCGCTCGGGGCAATTATCAGCGCAATCGATAATCGTCATCATCGGCGTTCGTTTTGATTGGCAGGCGTGCGCGGGCATCATTGCCTTCACTCAACCCCTTCCCGCAAAACCGCAAGGAGGCCGCTATGGCTATCTCTCTTTTGTTAATGGCCCTGCAAGATGCATGGCTCAATATCGGCAAGGCTGCCGCGCAGATGCCGACCACCGAAAATCAGACTCCAAAACAGCAACCGCGCTGATTGCCGGCACCGCCACTGCATCGGCTACGGACACTCGCAGGCGTCCCGCGCGCTGCTCAACTGTTTTGCGCACGGTGCTCTCATGAAGAATTCTCGAACTACGGCGCCCTGAGTTCATCCAATGATCAGACCCACCGAGGATACTCCCATGAGCACTGACGACAGCTTCAAAACCCATCAGACCGACGCCCCGCCCACTGATACCTCTGGCAAACCAGTGAATGTGGTCGAGCGCGATATCAAAGACGATGACGAGGACACACGCGCGGTAGACGAAATCATCACCCCAACCTCCAATCAGGCCAAGGAGCAGGACGTCGAAACGCTTGAGCAGAAGACTGCCGAGATCGAGCGCAAGGTGGCGGATGGCAATTAGTCGGGCATTGCCGGTCGCAGAGCGTCGGTTCTGCGTAATATGATGTCCGCGAAAAGGGAGCCGACGCTCCCTTCGAGCATTCACTCAGCAAATGGAAATCCGATGACCACCGAAACGCCCGAAGCCATCAAGGCGCGCAAACTCTTGCAACTCGAAGCCTTGCTGGAAGCTCTGGCAGTCGAGGAACGCGACCTGTCCAAGGCCTTCTATCATGGCTGGATTCTTTCTGCAGCGATGGAGCTGTGGGATCGCGGGGTCCTGACTCAGGAAGAGCGCCAGTCCATCGAAGGCCGCGTGAAGGCGATCCTCAAGCGTGAAGAAGCCGAGCAGGCTTCCTGAAGCTCGGTTGTTTGCTGATCACAAGCGCATCGATCAGATCAACAATCTGCTACAACGCTTTTTGCCAAAACATCGCCCGGCCCATCGCCGGATCCAGTTCATACCCGGCGTAGCCAAGCTTGCGATACGCCGCCTGGGCTGCGGTATTGCCTTCGAGAACTTCCAGCGTCAGCTTGCAGCAGCCTCGCTGACGGGCGATTTTTTCGACTTCGGTGAGCATCTTCTGAGAAATGCCCTGGCCTCGAAAATCTTCCAGCACCACTACATCGTGAATGTTGACCAACGGCCGGCAGGCGAACGTCGAAAACCCCTCGAAACAGTTGACCATGCCCACCGGCTCACCGGCCACGAACGCCAGCACGCTGAAGGCATGCGGCCGCTTGCTCAATTCGATCGCCAGGTGCTCCTGCACGTCGAGTGACACGCCAGCCCCGCCGCCCATGACATCACGGGCATATTGATCGAGCAAAAAGCCGAGCGACTTGGCATGCAGAGGGTTGCTGTAGCTCGCTTGCAGGACCAGAACATCGGGTGCATCCATTTTCTAGACCTCTCCAGAGGGAATCGATTGTTGATGGGCGCAACGGCCCAATCTCAGGCGCGTGCAGCGGGACAGTGAGCACGCGACCAACACAGGCTGCCCACCCTGCCTGAATCGCGACGAAATCGACACTATTTTCCTCAAGTTCTGCTGACCGCTGTCGACACTTTTCCCTGCTCCATCCATTTGAAAGGGATATTTTGTGTTGAGAACGATCTTCAAGGCCACCGCCTTGCTCGCCGCGCTGTCGATGGCAGGCTGTGTTTCCTACAACGTCACTGGCCCATTGGGCGCGCCGCCCCATCCCGCGCCGATTACCAGCCCGCGAACCGCGCAAGTCGCCGATGTGGTGGTGTCTGCGCCCGGTATCGACGAAGCGACAAGCACCGCCATCGGCCGCTCGCTCACCGCGCAGCTCAACCAGTACGTGCAGACCGCCGGCTACTTCAAACAAGTCAGCGAGTTCCCGACGCGCCTGGGCGATAACGACGTACTGCTGAAATTCAACATGACCTCGCTCAAGGGCCATCGCGCCCCGCATCCTGCGTATATCCCGGGTGCGCTCCTGACACTGACTATCTGGATCTGGGTCAATGGTCCGATCTACGTCGACAGCTTCGATGTCGCGGGCGACCTGGTGGTGGTCGACCGTGACGGCCACGAACTGGCAGCGGCAAAGGACGAGATCAAGTTCGAACACAATGTCGGTCTGTACGGACGTGAATACTGGGCGCCGATCATGGGCGCCAAACAGTTGAACCTGTTGGTATCACAACTGCTCGATACCGCGACAGCCAAGTTGGCCAATCAGCCAGCCGCGGGGAAATGACATGTTGAAAGCGATCAAGCACGGCCTGGTGATCAGCGCCGTACTGCTCAGTGGCTGCGTCTCCTATTCGGAACACCAACTGCCTGCCGTACAGACCTGGCCGCTCGCCGCGAATACCCCGCTGAAAAAACCCACGGCGTTCGTGCGTACCACCTCGATGTATCAGGTCAACGGCGGCCAGCCCAATGCTGCGGGTGGCGCGCCGGCGGCCCTGGCTGACGCTGCCGTCGCCGATACCCTGCGCCAGTCCGGGCGGTTTGCCCAGGTCAGCACCGACAAGGTCGCCTCGGATCTGTATGTCGAAGCCACGCTGTACAACAACGAGCAGTACAACGTCGCCTCGGCGATCATTACCGGGGCGACGTTCTTTATCATCCCGTCCACGGCCAAGAACGTGTTTACCCTCGATACCGTGTTCAAGGACAAGGATGGCAAGGAGCTGGGGCGCATCCGCAAAACCGAGTCGGTGCGCACCTGGATGCAGCTACTGCTGATCGTCGGCCTGCCGTTCCAGCAGGATACCCGCGAAGTGGTGCAAGCCTTGGCCCGCAGTACGCTGGACGAAGCCGTGCAGCGGCATTTGCTGTAAGTCGGCCAACCTGCGGCTTCAATTACCCGGGGCCGCAGGGGTATTCGACATCCGCGCCCAATCGTCAGGGTCTAGATTGCCCAACAGTTTGACCTTGCCGTTGGTGCCGATGGTCAGGAACAACGCGCTGGCGTATTCGGCCTCCCGAGCATGGGGCAAGCCCAGCCGTGCATCGACGCGGCGGATACATCCGCTGTGGGTCACCAGCAGCATGTTGCGGCCCGCCACCTTGTGCGCCTTGATATCAGCAGTCATGTTGGCGTCACAGCGCACTACCCAATCCCTCTCCGTGATCGCCTGATGAAAGAGCGCCTGCGCCGTCTGCGTGGTGCGCGGCAAGGGGCTGGTGAAGATATCGGCATCGTGCACGCCGAGATTGGCAAGCTGCACGCCGACGCGCTCGGCGACATCGTTGCCGATCCAGGTGATGCCGTCGGCCGAGCCCATGCACGGATGGGTGGAATAATCGCAGCGCTCGCCGTGGCGAATCAGCACGATGACGTTGCCGGCCTTCCAGCGCGCCAGCAGATCAGCGCGTACCGCCGGGCTCGCGGTGCTCAGATTGAGCGGTGATAACGGCCACATCCGATAGAGCGTCACGGCCCCGGCCACCATTGCCAGCCCCAGGATGAAAATCGCCCGTGTGATCCAGACGCTGGTGATCCACTGAGACTTGTTCGCTACTGCCAGTGTGGGGAGGATTGCCAAGGCGCCGGTCTCGCAAAAGTGATAGGGGCAAACTGGGGTGATTTCCATCCATGGCAACGCCGTCGAAAACGACGAGGGCTAGCAGATTGATGCGCGAATATGGGGTAGGAGTGTATGGGGGACGGTGAACACCGTGTCAGAAATCCGCGAGGGCGACAGGTGCCGTTCAGGAAGATAAAAACCGAAGCGTCGCGGCATGCTTCGGTGGCCATACAGTCGGGTGATATGGGCACCAGCGTGATCGGTATCACCCGGTAGATGTGCTCAAGAAGTGGCTGCTGGCCTGCGTTGATTAAAGCGTTTTCTCAGCAATCTCGATCAGATTCAGATCCGGATCACGCACATACACCGAACGAATCGGGCCAGTGGCCCCCGTGCGAGGAACAGGGCCTTCGAGGATCGGCCAGTTGTGCTCGTTCAACTGCTCGATTACCTGTTCCAGCGCGATGCTGGCGATAAAGCACAGGTCCAGAGCGCCCGGCACTGGTAGATGCGCCTTGGGATCGATCTCGTGGCCGCGCACGTGGACGTTGATCTTCTGCTCGCCAAAGTGGAACGCCAAGCGACCCTGACCAAAGGATTCGGCGCGCATGCCGAGGATGCGGGTGTAGAAATCCTTGCAGGCTTCGACGTTGATGGTGGTCAGTACCAGATGGTCAAGATGGTCGATCATGAGGTGTGCCTTTTTGGTGAATGACGGGTCCCATGATTCTAAGGCTGTTTGAAATGACAGGGCCAAATGCTATGCATCCCACTACCCCGGATGGCCGTTACTTTGTAGTCAAGGATCAACTCTGGCGGTGCACCAACCCGGCATTGGATGAAGCTGAGCGCCAGCGTCTGGTCCAGGAGTTGATGACGGCTCGACGCGCGGTGAAGGCCGCGAAAGCGTCGGGGCTTGCCGTCGACATGCAAGCTGCTCGCGCGCTCGTGCAGAAGGCCAAGGTGGCACTGGGTGAACGAGGCCCGGTGTGGTGGCAGGACGGCAGCCCGGATTTCAACCGGTATAAGGTCCACAACACGCCTTATGCGCAGTGGTACCGGTCCTTGTGCACCGGTGGTTGAAGCGGTGGCTTCTGGTCCGTCTCAGTCCGGAAACTCAGCCGGCACCATGCCCCCGTTTTCGGCACGTTTTTTCAAGACGGCGCAGTGCTGCCAGATACGCATCTGAGCAGAGTCATCCTTGGAGCCGGAATAGTGCAGTTCATCGCCAGTGTCTTACGGGCTTTAAGACTACTGTCGATATCGAGCAGCTTGAGCAGGTCGACGACAGATGCGCCAGTTGAGCTTCGCGCTATGGTGGGCGCTGAGAAGGATGTGTCCCCGGCAGGAATCGAACCTGCATCTGAGCCTTAGGAGGGCCCCGTTCTATCCGTTGAACTACAAGGACGCAAAGCGAAGGACGCAAAGCGCTGACAGGTCGAGCATGGCGCACGACGCGACGGACGGCGTGCATGGTACCGGCGAACGATCACTTTGTCATGCGCCTCGCGTCTTTTTTGCTTGTAGGAGATCTCCTACACACCGTCCGTTACACCCCATTTATTTCGAGGCTGGACAGCGCTTGGGCACGGCCCCTTCAAGGTCATCATGCAAATTGCAATGCAATCCATCGTGCATATTGCAGAATGCAGGCCGCAGCACTCTCAGAATTTTCATAAGTTACTGATTTTAAAGGATAAAAAAGACATCAAAGGCTTGGCATGAAGCATGCTCTGTATAAGTTCAATAAAAGTCTTCAGACCACCTTGCCGCCAAGGAGATCGCTCCCCATGAACACAGCCCTCTACATTCTCAACGCCCTGGCGGTAGTCGCACTGGTGTCCTTTCAAGTGCATGCGCACTCGAACGCTCAGGACCCGGCGCTGATCAATGTGCAGACCGAGCAACTGGTGGCGCATCCGGTAGCGCAATGGGCGGTGATGAATGCTCGGCAGGGTCAGGCGGCGTTTCTGGCCTCGGATCGCTCGGCGATCGACAGCAACGAACAACCAGTGCCAGCGCATAGCCCCGAACGCTTCACCTTCTGATCGAGGAAAGACATCATGTCCAAATCTGCCCTGCTGCTGTTGCTAGCGGCACTTGCCAGCTTCAGCGCTGCCATGCTCCTGCCGCTGACCGCAAGCGCAGCGAGTCAGGCAATGGGGGCCGCGGCGGTGCTGTTTGCGGTGCTATTTCTGTTGGCGCTGATCAAGGGCCGGCGAATCAAGTTCGACCCCCTGCTGCGCTGATCCCGTGGCGACTCAGGAGCGCCATCAAATCCGCGACTGCCTGCTCCAGAGTGCCTGAATTATCCAGAACCTGCGCAGCCCCGCGCCCCTGCCATTGCTGCGCCTCGGTGCGTAGCCGCTCGTTACGCTGCAGCCGCCGCTCGATTTCCTCAAGGCTCTCCCGCCCCCGCAGCAGTAGACGCTGGCGCAACACGTCGCTGCTGACACTGACAAGTACAGGGAGAAGGTCGGGATACCGGCGCTGAGCTTCTGGCAGATAATCTCGCGAACCGTTGATCAAGACGTGACGCCCCTGAGCCAGCCAGAGATTTATGTCTTCAGGGATACCATAATCGTGGCCATTTGCCCGCCAATTCATGGCAAAATCCCCGGCATGCTGCATGGCGGCAAAGCGCTCGTCACTGACGCCTAGCGCCTGTTCGCCGATGGACTCTGCTGAACGAGTAATCACCCGACGTACGACATCGACGGGGATGGTCGCCAAGCGGCCCCTGGCCGCATCGATCACGCTGTCCTTGCCGGCGCCGGAGGGTCCCATCAAGTAAATCAGTCTAGCTTGCATTTCGTCTGCCTCTTGGGGCCAATCGTAGCAAATAGTCTAAATGCCACTATGCTCACTGAAGGGGTGTTATCCAAGGTCGCGCAGTCGCGCTGTGGTCTGGACCACCCCGCAACGGCTATGTAGTGCTGGTGGATGAGCGGTAACGGTATGCAGTTTCAGAACCAGTGCACATTTTTTACAAATGGTACTGGCATAACGCCGTTATTCAGGTCAATATTTGTCACAGAATTGGCGCCAAGGAAATGGCGACCTTGAGGCACGGTTGAGGCATGATAGCCGCCTCTTAAACAATTCGGGTTGAACAATTAGTCTAAAAGGCTGTCGTAACCCCAGCTTGCGGCTAATTTTTCGAGAACCGCTCCCCTGAACTAAATCGGTCAACTATATGCGCCCAATGAAACAGGCTATTTACTCAAGCCGCACCGCTGACAAATTCGTCGTTCGCTTACCCGACGGAATGCGCGAGCGCATTGCTGAAGTAGCTCGTAATCACCACCGCAGCATGAACTCGGAAATCATTGCACGTCTCGAGCAAAGCCTCATTCAGGAAGGCGCCTTGGGCGATGAGTTGAGCATGCGCCTGGACAGCCCCGAGCTGTCGCTGCACGAGCGCGAACTGCTTCAGCGATTCCGTCAACTCTCCCACCGTCAACAGAATGCATTGGTTGCGCTGATTGCGCACGACGCCGAGATGTCTGCCGACGCGGACTGATTCGACCGCCACAAAAAAGCCAGCTTGAATGCTGGCTTTTTTGTGGGCGCTAGAATTGTTGTGACGAGGGGTTACATCAGGAACAAGGTCGCCAGGCCCAGGAAGATGAAGAACCCCCCACTGTCGGTGACCGCGGTGATCATCACACTCGAGCCCATGGCCGGGTCACGTCCGAACTTTTCCAGCCCCATCGGAATGACCACGCCCATGGTCGCCGCCAACAGCAGATTGAGGGTCATGGCAGCGGTCATCACCACTCCGAGCGACCAGCTGCCGTAAAGCAGGTAGGCGACCACACCGATCACTCCCCCCCAGATAATGCCGTTGCACAACGAGACCGTGACTTCCTTGCGCAATAACCGCTTGGTGCTGGCGGGAGTGATCTGGTCCAGCGCCATGGCCCGCACGATCATGGTGATCGTCTGGTTGCCGGAGTTGCCGCCGATACCGGCAACGATCGGCATCAATGCCGCCAGGGCCACGAGCTTCTCGATCGAGCCTTCGAAGAGGCCGATGACCCGGGAGGCGATGAACGCGGTAACCAGATTGACGGCCAACCACGACCAACGGTTGCGCAGCGAACGCCAGACCGATGCGAAGATATCTTCCTCTTCGCGCAGACCGGCCATGTTGAGCATTTCGCTCTCGCCCTCTTCACGGATCACGTCGACCATCTCGTCGATGGTCAATCGACCGATAAGGCGACCACCCTTATCCACGACCGGCGCGGAAATCAAATCGTAGCGCTCGAAGGCCTGGGCGGCACTATAGGATTCGTCGTCCGGATGGAAGCTGACCGGGTCGCTGGCCATGACGTCGACCACCTGCTTGTCAGGATCGTTGACGAGCAAGCGCTTGATTGGCAACACGCCTTTGAGCACGCCTTCCTGATCGACCACAAAGAGCTTGTCGGTATGGCCCGGCAGCTCCTTGAGTCGACGCAGGTAACGCAGTACCACTTCGAGGCTGACGTCTTCACGGATGGTGACCATCTCGAAGTCCATCAGTGCGCCGACTTGATCCTCGTCATAGCTCAACGCCGAACGCACGCGTTCACGCTGTTGGGCATCGAGGGTTTCCATCAATTCGTGAACGACGTCGCGCGGCAGTTCAGGTGCGAGATCAGCGAGTTCGTCGGGGTCCATCTCACGGGCTGCGGCGAGAATCTCGTGATCGTCCATATCGGCGATCAGGGTCTCCCGAACGGAGTCGGACACTTCCAACAGAATGTCGCCGTCGCGCTCGACCTTGACCAGCTGCCAGATCTCCAGGCGATCTTCCAGGGGCAAGGCTTCGAGGATATAAGCAACGTCGGCGGAGTGCAGGTCATCGAGTTTGCGTTGCAGCTCGACAACGTTCTGGCGATGAACGAGATCTTTTACCAATTCCTGATGCGCGCCTTCCTGGCGGTGCGTCAGGTCTTCAACCACACGCTGGCGATGCAGAAGCTCGGTCACTTGAGCGAGGCGATCCTGCAGGCTTTCCTGTGATTTTTTTGCTTCGTATTCGGTCATAGGCATACTCCACTCCCAGCAGTGGAGCACGCCAGGAGATCAATCAGTCGTTTCGTGATTGTGATAACGCTTTAGTAAGTAACTACTGGGTAAGTCCATGGAGGTAGTCCACAAGCCCCGGCGGGGCTGACGGGCGCAATGATACACACCTTGTAAAATTTTGAGAGCAAAAAAATCAGGCCATAACAATTGGTTGCAATATAAATCTCGGCGTCCGGTGAACAGCGCCATCCGGCGAAGCATCCGGTAAAGAACTGACCGCGCCAGGGGACTGACGTTTCACTAGGCTGTAAGTGGTACCCGATCAAGGAGGATCGTTGCCGTGCCCTCACCTACCTGCCTGGCTCTCGCGTTGTCTGCCTGTATCGCCCTTTGCAGCTTGCCGCTCAGCGCTTCAGCGCAGTGGGTACAACACTGCCAGGGTCCCGATGGCGAAATCACCTACACAGCGTCCAACTGCCCTGCCGGGCATGCTCTGATGGCGCAGCAGCCACCGAGGCGCAGCACCACTGCCCAGCCGCCGCGCACCCCGGTGAAGAGCTTCACACCCAAGGTAGCGCGCACTCCGAGCAAAGCTGACGACAGTGCAGCACGTCGCATTCAACCCCATGTGCCAACGGATAAGACAATCGAGAAAAAACCAGCGGCGAAAAAGGAAGAGGCGAAAACCAAGCGTAAGAAGGCGCCGCAGAAATATCTGCCCAATCGCTAACCCTGTAGCGAGAGCGGTGACCTGGGGATAAAAACCCAAACGCCAGACGGCAAAAAGCCCGCTTTAAAAGCGGGCTTTCTGTTTTATGGTGCACTCGACAGGATTCGAACCTGTGACCGCTCGGTTCGTAGCCGAGTACTCTATCCAGCTGAGCTACGAGTGCAGGTGGCGCTTGGTAGACCAGATCACCTCTGGTTGAAGCAGAAGCTGGTTCGACATCCTGATAACAGGACTGAAACAACCTCTTAAATGGTGCACTCGACAGGATTCGAACCTGTGACCGCTCGGTTCGTAGCCGAGTACTCTATCCAGCTGAGCTACGAGTGCATTTGTTGCCGCGCATTATAGGCCGTCAAATCTGTGTGTCAATCGCTTTTTTCTAGTAATTTCAACAACTTACCGATAAAGCCAGATTACAACGTACTACGCAAATAATGGCGGAGAACGGGGGATTCGAACCCCCGACACCCTTTTGAGGTGTACTCCCTTAGCAGGGGAGCGCCTTCGGCCACTCGGCCAGCTCTCCGCAACACGGGGCGTATATTAACCAGCTTTCTTCCGCTTTGCAAACATAAAAATCGATAAAAATTAAAGACTTGGTTCCGGGTCCTTCTCGTTCTGGATTCGTCGGTAGATTTCCTCGCGATGAACCGAGACTTCCTTGGGCGCATTGACGCCAATTCGCACCTGATTGCCCTTGACGCCGAGCACGGTCACAGTGATTTCTCCATCCCCGACTACCAGCGTTTCTGCACACCGACGGGTCAGAATCAGCATACCTTTCTCCTCACATCACATTCACGAACGACAGATAGACGAAGGGCGCGGTCAGACCGCGCCCTTGGACACTTCAAGGCTTACTCGCCCTGGCGGGGAGCATCCAGCTCGAAAGCGGTGTGCAAGGCGCGCACAGCCAGCTCCAGGTACTTCTCTTCGATCACCACCGACACCTTGATCTCCGACGTCGAGATCATCTGGATGTTGATGTTGTCCTTGGCCAGGGCTTCGAACATGCGGCTGGCCACACCGGCGTGGGAGCGCATGCCGACGCCGACGATCGAGACCTTGGCGATCTTGGTATCGCCCACCACCTTGCGTGCAGCGAGCTCCACAGCGGTGTTTTCCAGCACCTGCAGCGCCGCCTGGTAATCGTTGCGGTGCACGGTGAAGGTGAAGTCGGTGGTGTTATCGTGCGCGACATTCTGCACGATCATGTCGACTTCGATATTGGCGCCGCTGATCGGCCCGAGAATCTTGAAGGCCACGCCGGGGGTGTCTGGCACGCCACGGATGGTCAGCTTGGCTTCATCGCGGTTGAAAGCGATGCCGGAAATGATCGGCTGCTCCATGGTTTCCTCTTCATCAATGGTAATGAGGGTACCCGGACCCTCCTTGAAGCTGTGCAGAACGCGCAGCGGAACGTTGTACTTGCCAGCGAACTCTACGGCCCGAATCTGCAGGACCTTGGAGCCCAGACTGGCCATCTCGAGCATTTCCTCGAAGGTGATCTTGTCCAGGCGCTGAGCCTGGGACACCACGCGTGGATCGGTGGTGTAGACGCCGTCGACGTCAGTGTAGATCTGGCATTCGTCCGCCTTGAGCGCTGCCGCCAGGGCCACGCCGGTAGTGTCCGAACCGCCCCGCCCGAGGGTGGTGATGTTGCCGTGCTCGTCGACGCCCTGGAAACCGGCGACAACAACCACGCGACCTTCCTTGAGGTCGTTGCGGATCTTCTGATCGTCGATCTGCAGGATGCGCGCCTTGCTGTGCGCGCTGTCGGTGAGGATGCGCACCTGTGCGCCGGTATAGGATACCGCCGGCACGCCACGCTTGATCAGCGCCATGGCCAGCAAGGCGATGGTCACCTGCTCGCCGGTGGAGATGATCACGTCGAGTTCGCGGGTCACCGGCTGATCACTGATCTGTTTGGCCAGATCGATCAGGCGGTTGGTTTCGCCGCTCATTGCCGACAGCACGATCACCAGGTCATTGCCCGCTTCGCGGAATTTCTTGACCTTGTCGGCCACCTGTTCGATGCGCTCGATCGAGCCCACCGAGGTGCCGCCAAATTTTTGTACGATCAAAGCCATTTCAAGCCGCCTCAAGCCCGTGAAGGGCGCCCATTAAACATTCAAATGCGCTAAAGCCAAAGCCTGTTGATTGGCAACAGGCTCCGTTGCCGTGATTCAGAGACCTTGCTCGACGAATGGAACGGTCAGCGCCAGCGCGCCGTCCAGTGCCGCTGCATCCACGCCACCGCCCTGAGCCATGTCCGGGCGACCACCGCCCTTGCCGCCCACCGCTGCTGCGGCCTGCTTCATCAAGTCGCCGGCCTTGAGCCTGGCGGTGAGCTCCTTGGTCACGCCGGCCACCAGCACGACCTTGTCGTCGTGCACGCCACCGAGCAGGATCACACCTTGACCGAGCTTGTTCTTCAGTTGGTCGACCAGCGCGAGCAGCGCCTTGCCGTCCTGGCCGTCGACGCGCGCGGCGAGGACCTTGACGCCCTTGACCTCGACCGCCGAACCCGACAGGTCATCGCCCGCCGCACTGGCCGCCTTGGCCTGCAATTGCTCGAGTTGTTTCTCCAGCAATCGGTTGCGTTCGAGCACCGCCGAGAGCTTGTCGATCAGGTTGTCGCGGCTGCCCTTGACCAGCTGCGCGACTTCCTTGAGCTGCTCTTCACCGGCATTCAGGTAGGCCAGAGCACCAGCACCGGTGACCGCTTCGATACGGCGTACGCCAGAAGCCACGCCGCCTTCGCTGATGATCTTGAACAGGCCGATATCGCCGGTGCGCTTGGCGTGGATACCGCCGCACAGCTCGACGGAGAAATCGCCGCCCATGGTCAGCACGCGCACGGTGTCGCCGTATTTCTCGCCAAACAGCGCCATGGCGCCCTTCTTCCTGGCGCTTTCGATGTCCATCTCTTCAGTGGCCACCGGGGTGTTCTTGCGGATCTGCTCGTTGACGATGTCTTCCAGCGCTTTGATCTGCTCCGGCTTGATCGACTCGAAATGGCTGAAGTCGAAACGCAGGCGCACGCTGTCGACCAGCGAGCCTTTCTGTTGCACATGATCGCCCAGCACCAGGCGCAGCGCGGCATGCAGCAAGTGCGTGGCGGAGTGGTTGAGCGATGTAGCCTGCTGCACGGTGGCATCGACAGTGGCCGTGAAGCTCTGGCCGACCTTGAGGGCGCCCAGCACCACAATACCGTGGTGCAGGAATGCGCCGCCGGTCTTGGTGGTGTCACGCACGTCGAAACGCCCGGCATTGCTCTGCAGGTAGCCGCGGTCACCGACCTGGCCACCGGATTCAGCGTAGAACGGCGTGGTATCGAGAATCACCACGCCCTCCTCGCCTTCGGCCAGCTGCTGGACCGCCACGCCTTCTTTATAGAGAGCAACGACCTTGGCTTCTTCGCTGTGGGTGGCGTAGCCGTTGAACAGCGTCGGAGTGTCGACCTTGACCAGGCTGTTGTAGTCCATGCCGAAGGCGCTGGCGGAACGGGCACGCTCGCGCTGGGCCTGCATCTCGCGTTCGAAACCGGCTTCATCGAGGGTCAGGTTGCGCTCGCGGGCGATGTCGCCGGTGAGGTCCATCGGAAAACCGTAGGTGTCGTACAGTTTGAACACCACGTCGCCCGGTACCACCGAGCCCTTGAGATTGGCCAGGTCCACTTCGAGGATCTTCAGGCCCTGCTCCAGCGTCTTGGCGAACTGCTCTTCTTCGGCCTTGAGCACGCGCTCGATGTGCGCTTGCTGGGCCTTGAGTTCAGGGAAGGCTTCGCCCATCTCGGCGACCAGGGCCGCGACGATCTGATAGAAGAAGCTGCCGTTGGCGCCCAGCTTGTTACCGTGGCGGCAGGCGCGACGGATGATGCGGCGCAGCACGTAGCCACGGCCTTCGTTGGACGGCAGCACGCCGTCGGCGATCAGGAAACCGCACGAGCGGATGTGGTCGGCCACCACTTTGAGCGAGGCCTGGCCTTCGTTGCTGCAACCGATGGCCTTGGCCGCGGCGTCCAGCAGGCTCTTGAACAGGTCGATCTCGTAGTTCGAGTTGACGTGCTGCAGTACCGCACTGACACGCTCCAGGCCCATGCCGGTGTCGACCGAAGGGGCCGGCAGCGGGTGCAGGACGCCATCGGCGGTGCGGTTGAACTGCATGAACACGTTATTCCAGATTTCGATGTAACGGTCGCCATCTTCTTCAGGCGAACCGGGTGGGCCGCCCCAGATGTCGGCGCCGTGATCGAAGAAGATCTCGGTGCACGGGCCACACGGGCCGGTATCGCCCATGGTCCAGAAGTTGTCCGAGGCGTACGGCGCGCCCTTGTTGTCGCCGATACGGACCATGCGCTCGGCGGGTACGCCGATTTCCTTGGTCCAGATGTCGTACGCCTCGTCGTCGCTGGCGTAGACAGTCACCCAGAGTTTGTCCTGGGGCAGCTTGAGCACGCCGGTCAGGAAGGTCCAGGCATAGGTAATGGCATCGCGCTTGAAATAGTCACCGAAGCTGAAGTTGCCCAGCATTTCGAAGAACGTATGGTGGCGAGCGGTGTAACCGACGTTTTCCAGGTCGTTGTGCTTGCCGCCCGCGCGCACGCACTTCTGGCTGGTGACGGCGCGGGTGTAGGCACGTTTTTCCTGGCCCAGGAAGCAATCCTTGAATTGGTTCATGCCTGCGTTGGTGAACAGCAGGGTCGGATCGTTGCCCGGAATCAGGGAGCTGGAGGCGACTCGGGTATGGCCTTGTTCTTCGAAAAAACGAAGGAAGGCTTCACGGATTTCTGCGCTTTTCATTAGGTTCTTCCACGGAGACGGCAGCCACAGGCGTCATCGACATTGCGACGGCAAAGGGCCGCATTATATAGGCCCTGAGGCCGCGGTACAGTGTGTTTGTACTATTCGGACCATCAAATCTACCAGATGACGCCCAAGGTTCTGTAGCGAGGGGGCTTGCCGTCAATTCGACAGATCAGTCACATGGGTGTAGCTGATAGGCCTGTCGGGGGCAAGCCTCCTCGCTGCAGGGGCCGCATGGTTCGTGGCTTATGCATTTTCGAGCAGCGTGCCGATAAAAATGATTAGCTGGCGAACGATGCACTTCTCAAAAAAGTGTGTTAAAAAATCTCCGCCGTCAATCGATGACGGCAACGTTCTCAGGGCGGGGTGCGATTCCCCACCGGCGGTAATGACGCGCAACGCGTCTAGCCCGCGAGCGCTTGGCGGCCCCCGTGGCGGTCAAGGTCAGCAGACCCGGTGTGATTCCGGGGCCGACGGTCATAGTCCGGATGAAGAGAGAACGGGATGGGCAACCGGGTCGACCACGCGCATATTTTGCCTTGGCTGGCCTGCCACGAAATCCCCTTCGATCCATGCCCTGTTTTTTTATTAAACAGGAGTCGACGTAGATGCAACCCACAGCAATCGATAGCAAAAGCCACCCCAACGAACGTATCGCCTTTGTCCAGGCTTGCTGGCACAAGGATATCGTCGATCAGAGCCGTAGAGGTTTTGTCGAGGAAATGGGCCGCCTGGGCTATCAGGAATCCGATATCGATTTCTTTGAAGTCGGTGGCGCGTTCGAAATCCCCCTGCACGCCAAGCTGCTGGCCCAGAGCGGCCGCTATGCCGGCGTGATCGGTGCAGCACTGGTGGTGGACGGCGGTATCTATCGTCACGAATTCGTGGCGCAGACCGTGGTCAGCGCGCTGATGCAAGTGCAGCTGGAAACCGAAGTCCCGGTGTTCTCGGTGGTACTGACCCCGCACCACTTCCATGATGGCGAGCAGCACCACACCTACTTCTTCAATCACTTCTTGCACAAAGGCATCGAAGCGGCCAAGACCTGCGCCGATACCCTGCACAAAGTGCGCACACTGCGCCGCTTGCAGCCGCAGCAGAAGATCGCGGTTTAACGAGCAATACATTCCCTGGGGGAGCGAGCTCTGCTGGCGAAGAGGCCGGCATTGCCGGTGGTGTATCGAGCAGGTTTCGATTGCACGATATACAACATTAGCGGGCAGAGCCCGCTCCCACCGTTATAACGAATGGGGCACCACCAGGATGCCGGCGCGCAAGCCGTTGGCAACCTTTGGATTAGGGAAAATGATCCTCGCGCCCTGCTCCTCGACCTTCCAGCGCTTGCCCTGGCCATCGTCCGCCAGCAGCATGCCCTGCTCCAGTTCCGTAAAATTCTCCACGCTCGCCGCCAGGTGCAATTGGAACGCATCCGTGTACTTGATGATTTCCCGTGACACCCGAAACAGCTGCAAGCCATTCAGAGCGTCCGCCTGCGGCACTTCGGTGCCGGCAATCAACTCGCTCAGCTTGATGCGCAGGCGACTCAGATCCACTTGCTGATTCTGGCCGAAAGGCCGGGCCTTGCCGAGCTCCAGGGTGAACGCCTCGGCCGCTAGCTGTTCGCGGGTATAGGCACTGAAGGTGATGGACGTCTTGTTCTGCAGCAACACCGCCTGCATGCCGGCCTCGCTCAGGCGCGCCAGTTCGAGCCGCGATGGCTCGCAGTCCTGGCGAAATGGATACAAGGCGAACTGCTCGATGCGCGAGCCTCGTATGGCAGTGTGCAAGTCGTAATGCAGACGCGTGCGCTCGGGCACGCTGAAAAAAGCCGACGCCAGCCGTTCCAGCTCGTGGGCGCGCAGGGCTTCGTTGCCGCTGTACTGTTCATGGCGACCATTGAACATGCGGTTGACGTCATGCTTCAGGTAGCGCTCGCCATGACGAATCGCTTCGGGGTTGCCGAACAGGAAAAGCACCCGCGCCCGCACCTTGAGATCGCCGCGAGCCACCTCGTGCAGCAACTCGTCGAGCAGCTCGATCGGCGCGGTCTCGTTGCCGTGGATGCCGGCCGACAGCAGCAGGTCCATGCCATTGTCCTGGCCCTCCGGAGGCCGCACTTCGAGCGCACCCTCCCCCATCCAGCGCAGACGCACGCCGCCTTGGGTCAACTGGATCTTCTCGGCGGGCTCACGGCCCGCCAGAGTCAGTTCGAGCAGCTTGCCGAGCGCGAGCATAGGCCGATGTCCTTAGTGGGTGTGACCGCAGTCGGGGCCGTGTACGTGGCCGTCATCTTCGTCGCCAGCATCGGCGGGTTCCATTTCCAGCTGCAGGCTGACCAGGTTGGTCGCCAGCGGGCGAAGCAGCAGATTGGCAAATTCGGCGTCGCCTTCTTCCACATCGACACCGATGAGCAATTGCCCACGGCCATCCTGCTGAATCCACACTTCCTTGCCTTGCCAGATCACCGCGAAGCGGGTGCAGGAGGTTTCCAGCTGGGTGCCATCGGTATCTTCAAGGATCAGTTGCAGGGCGTCGGACATCGTTGTGTTCTCTCAGTTGAGTTGGAATGGATAAACCGCACCCAGATTCAGGATCCCGGTCAGTTCATCCAGTGCCGTACGGCACTCGTTCAATAATTGCGGATCGGCCATGTCGCTTTCGCCCAGGCGGTCGCGATAATGCCGGTCGACCCACTGCGTCAGTGTGTCGTACAACTGCGCGGTCATGATAACCCCTGGGTTGACCGCTGCCAGTTCCTGTTCGTTGAGCGCCACCCGCAAGCGCAGGCAGGCCGGGCCGCCGCCGTTTTGCATACTCTGCTTGAGATCGAAGACCTTGACCTCGCCGATCGGACCACCCGACTGCGTCAACTGCTGCAGATACGCCCAGACCCGCGGGTTGTTATTGCACTCCTGCGGTACGATCAGCAGCATCGAACCATCGGCTCGCGACAGCAACTGACTGTTGAACAGATAGGAACGCACCGCATCTTCCACCGAAACATCGGCCCGCGGCACGCTGATGGCCTGGAACTCGCCACCTCGCCTTGCCAGTTTAGCGTGCAGTTCGGCGATCACCGCTGGCGTGTCGAGAAAGGCGTCCTGGTGATGGAACAGCAACTCGCCATTACCCACCGCAATCACGTCATTATGAAACACGCCCTGATCGATGACCGCTGGATTCTGCTGGGCGAACACCACGCCGTCATCGCTCAGGCCGTGCAGCCGCGCTACCGCCTGGGACGCTTCGAGGGTCTGGCGCGCGGGATACTTCTGTGGCGCCGCGTAGCGGGTGTCGAAGGCGCTACGGCCATACACGAAAAACTCGACGCCCGGTTCACCGTAGTGGCGGCAGAAACGCGTATGGTTGGCCGCGCCTTCGTCTCCGAACTGCGCAACCGCTGGCAAGGCGGCGTGATGAACGAAATGCGCGGGGTCGTTGAACATCGATGCCAGCACCCGACTGGTGGTCGGGTGCTCGATGCTGCGATGGTATTTGCAGTTGAGGTTAGCCGCCGTGAAATGTACGCGGCCATCACTCGTGTCGGCGCTGGGGCTGACCGTGGCGGCATTGGCCACCCACATGCTGGACGCCGAAGCGCTGGCGATGAGCAAGGGCATGGCATCGCGCGCGGCCCGCTCGATCACCTGACTGTCACTCCCGGTAAAGCCCAACGCACGCAGCCCGGCGACGTCCGGGCGCTCCTGCGGGGCCAGCACCCCTTGGACAAAACCCAGCTCCATCAGCGCTTTCATCTTGGCCAGGCCCTGGCGCGCCGCTTCCCGCGGATTGGACGCCAACTGACTGTTACCCTGGGAAGCGACGTTGCCGTACGACAGCCCACCGTAGTTGTGGGTCGGGCCGACCAGACCATCAAAATTGACTTCAAACGCTTTCATCGGCGCAACTCTCCAGCCACGGTGATCTTGGTCTCTAGGGGGCAAGCCCCCTCGCTACAGATTTTTGCGTGCGTCATGTAGCAAGGGCGCTTGCCCCCGGCAACGGTGCTCACAAGGTAATCCCCGGCGACAGGCTGACCGGCAGACTGAGGGTATCGACCTCCAGCGACGCCACCGGGTAGGCGCAGTAATCCGCCGCATACCAGGCGCTGGCGCGATGGTTGCCGGAAGCGCCGATGCCGCCGAACGGTGCGGTACTGGCCGCGCCCGTCAGCTGTTTGTTCCAGTTGACGATACCGGCGCGGCTGTGCAGCCAGAACTGCTGGTAACGATCGGCCGAGTCCGACAGCAGTCCCGCCGCCAGCCCGTACTGAGTGGCGTTGGCCTCGATCAGCGCGTCTTCAAAACGGTGGTAGCGAATCACCTGCAGCAGCGGCCCGAACAGTTCTTCGTCGGGGCGATCGGCGACTGCCGTCACGTCCAGCAAACCGGGGGTCAGCAATGCGGATTGCGGGTCAGGTTGGGTCATGGCCAACAGCGCCAGTGCTCCCTTTGCCAGCAACTGCGCCTGGGCGTCGAGCAGCGACTGCGCGGCGTCCAGGGAGATCACCGAGCCCATGAACGGCGGTGGATCCTGGTCATAGGCGCCCACCTGCAGCTGGCTGCTGACCTCGATCAAGCGCTCAAGCAAACGATCGCCCCAGGCCCCCTCGGGGACAATGAGGCGGCGCGCACAGGTGCAGCGCTGGCCGGCAGAAATGAACGCTGATTGGATAATGGCGTAGACCGCCGCATCGAGATCGGCAACCTCCTCGACCACCAGCGGGTTGTTGCCGCCCATCTCCAGTGCCAGAATCTTGTCCGGGCGGCCGGCGAACTGACGGTGCAAGGCGTTGCCGGTACCGCTGGACCCGGTGAAGAACACCCCATCGAGCCCAGGCTCCGCAGCCAGGGCGATGCCGGTGTCGCGGCCACCTTGCAGGAGGTTCAGCACGCCCGCCGGCAGCCCGGCCTCGATCCAGCAGCGCAGGGTCATTTCGGCGACTTTCGGCGTCTGTTCGCTGGGCTTGAATATCACCGTGTTGCCCGCCAGCAACGCCGGGACGATATGACCGTTCGGCAGGTGACCGGGGAAATTATAAGGTCCGAACACCGCCACCACGCCATGGGGCTTGTGCCGCAAAACTGCATTGGCATCCGCCAGTGGCGCGCTTTTCTCACCCGTGCGCTCGCGGTAACTCTGAATGGAGATGCCGACCTTGTTGATCATGCTGGCGACTTCGGTGGACGCCTCCCAAAGTGGCTTGCCGGTTTCTTCACCGATGCAGTGGGCCAGGGACTGAGCGTGCAGCTTGAGGCTCGCGGCAAAGGCTTCAAGCACGCCGATACGCTGGCTCAGGGCCAGGCTCGCCCAGGCCGGGAATGCCTCGCGCGCGGCCTGGACCGCCTGAGTCACCTGGGCGGCCGAAGCGGCCTGGCCCGTCCAGACACTTTGCTGGCTGACCGGGTTGAGCGACTGCATCACCTCACCCTGACCGTCCAGCCAATGACCCGCAACGTAAAGCGTGCTCATAGTCCTGCCTCCCCGGGCTTGTGACTCGACATGGCGACGGCCCGCACCGAATCCCCCGGACTCATGCGCAGGCGCTTGGCGGTCAACGGGTCGACCACCAACGTGCCGGCGGCGACACGGGCAGGAGCGGCAGCCACACGGCACTCTTCACGCTTGCGGTTGTGCATCAGGTACACCGGCGCGTCATCACCGGGCGTACCGATGGCCAGCACCAGCACCTGGCTGTCGTGCACGGCACGGATACGTGCGGTTTCGCATTCCAGCGCCGGACCGGCGTCGAAGATGTCGACATAGCCCTGATAGCTGAACCCTTCGCCCTTGAGCATCGACAGGGCCGGCTCGGTGTCGGTATGGACCTGGCCGATGACCTCCCGCGCGGCCGGCGAGAGGAAGCAGGTATACAGTGGGAATTTGGGCATCAGCTCGGCAATGAAGGCTCGATTGCCGACGCCGTTGAGGTAATCCGCCTGGCTGAATTCCATCTTGAAGAAATGCCGCCCCAGGCTCTCCCAGAACGGTGAGCGACCAGCACTGTCGGACATGCCGCGCATCTCGGCGATCACCTTGCGCCCGAACAGCTGCGGGAACTCGGCGATGAACAGCAGGCGCGCCTTGGCCAGCAGTCGGCCATTGAGGCCCTTGCGCTGGTCTTCACGCAGGAACAGCGAGCACAGTTCGGAGTTGCCGGTCAGGTCGTTGGCGAGGAACAGGGTCGGGATTTCACGATAGATGTTCAGCTCCTGGGAGGCGCTGACCGTCAAGCCGACCCTATAGTTGTACCAGGGCTCGCGCAGGCCCACCGCGCCAGCGATGGCCGAGATGCCAACCACGCTGCCATCGTCGTCTTCAAGCACGAACAGGTAATCGGCATCGCCACGCCCGGCCTCGCCCAGAAAGGTCCTCTCGGCCCAGGTCACGCGATGGGTCAGCCGCTCCTCATTCGCCGGCAGCGTGGTCAGCCCGGCCCCGGTTCCGCGGGCCAGTTCGAGCAGGGCTGGTAAATCGCTGCTGCGTACGGGACGAACGATCATGCTATCTCCTCAGCGCCGGTCAACCGACCGCCGCGACACTCAACCAATGACACACTAGGGCAGGCGTGATGCCTGTCAGACCGCTACCAGGCGCACGCTCACGCCCTCTCCGACACCCAACGCTTCGGCGGCGGCCAGATCGAGCGCCACAGGCTTGCCCGGCACCCAGTCGAGTTCCAGCAACACGGCGCGGTAATCCTGCAACTGGCCGTTGGAAACCAGATATTGGCGCCCACTGCGCCGGCCTTCTTCGATCTTGACCGGCACCACACGACTCTGGGCAATGGAGCGAATGCTCGAGACGCGCGCGTGCAGGGTCGGACCGCCATCGAAGATATCGATGTAGTGGTCCGTTTCGAAGCCTTCTCGCATCAGGATATCGAAGGTGATCTGCGCCCGCGGATGCACCTGGCCCATAGCCTCCTGAGCGGCATCGGGCAACAACGGTACGTAGATGGGGTAATGGGGCATCAACTCAGCGAGAAAGGTCCGGCTCTTGAGCCCGCACAGGCGCTCAGCAGCAGCGTAATTGAGGTCGAAGAAATTGCGCCCGATGGCATCCCAGAACGGTGATTCGCCGTGCTCGTCGCTGTAGCCGACGATTTCGGTGACCACCGAATCGGCGAAGCGCTCGGGATGGCTGGCAACGAACAACAGACGCCCGCGCGAGTTGAGCTCCGACCAGGGCGTGCCCACCAGATCGGGGATCACATAGAAACTGGTCAGCAGGCTGTTGCCGGTGAGGTCGTGGCACTGCGACAACACATGAATCTTGTTGTGGATCTTCAGCTCGCGAGACGCGTGCACGAAGGTCTCGTTACGAAAACTGTAGAAGGGCTCGGAATAACCCGCCGAAGCGACGATGGCCGAACAGCCCACCAGACGCCCGCTGGCGGTGTCTTCAAGGACGAAGAAATAGCTTTCTTCGCCGTTGAAGCTGACTTCGGCGGCAAACGACGCTTCCGATGCGGCGATCTTGTCGCCCAGGCGCTCGATATCGTCCGGCAGCGAAGTAACACCGATGGGGCTGTCGGCAGCCAGACGCTTGACCTCGTCCAGATCAGCCGTTTGCGCGGGGCGCATGACCAGCATGGGTGTCACTCCTGTCATTGAATCTTGAACAGGCAGCAAGCGATGCCTGCTGCCGTTGATCGGCCTTGATCAGGCCCGGGTAAGCTGTACGACGGCACGCTCGAAACGATCCAGGCCTTCGTCGATGTCGGCGTCTTCGATCACCAGGCTCGGGGCGAAGCGCACGACGTCGGGGCCCGCTTGCAGGATCATCAGGTTCTGCTGTTCGGCAGCGTTGAAGAAATCCTTGGCCCGGCCTTTCCAGGCATCGGTCAGCACACAGCCCAGCAACAGCCCCATGCCACGGACCTCGCTGAAAACGCCGTACTTTTCACCGATGGCTTGCAGGCGGGTCACGAAGCGCGTGTGCTTGGCGCGAACACCGGCACGCACTTCAGGGGTATTGATGACGTCCATCACCGCCTCGCCCACCGCGCAGGCCAAGGCATTGCCACCGTAGGTGGTCCCGTGCACGCCCACGGAGAAGTGCTTGGCCAGTTTTTCGGTAGTCAGCATGGCGCCCATGGGGAATCCGCCACCCAGGCTCTTGGCGCTGGAGAGGATGTCCGGAGTCACGCCATAGTTGATGTAGGTGAACAGCTCGCCGCTGCGCCCCATGCCGCTTTGCACTTCATCGAATACCAACAGTGCGTTGAACTGATCGCACAGCGCGCGGGCACCTTCAAGGTAGGCTTTGTCGGCCGGCAAGACGCCGCCCTCGCCCTGGATCGGCTCCAGCACGACGGCGCAGGTCTTGTCGGATACGGCGGCCTTGAGGGCAGCCAGGTCGTTGTAAGGCACATGGGTGATGCCGGTGATTTTCGGACCGAAACCGTCGGAATACTTGGGCTGGCCGCCCACGCTGACGGTGAACAGGGTGCGGCCGTGGAAGCTGTTGGTGGCGGCGATGATCTCGTACTTCTCGGCACCATAATTGTCACTGGCCACGCGGCGGGCCAGCTTGAAGGCGGCCTCGTTGGCTTCGGCGCCGGAGTTGCAGAAGAACACGCGCTCGGCGAAAGTGGCGTCGACCAGTTTTTTGGCGAGGCGCAGGGCCGGCTCGTTGGTGAACACATTGGACACGTGCCACAACTTGTTGGCCTGCTCGGTCAGTGCGCCGACCAGCGCCGGATGGGCGTGGCCCAGCACGTTGACGGCGATGCCGCCGGAGAAGTCGATGAGCTCGCGCCCAGCTTGGTCCCAGACTCGAGAGCCCGCGCCACGTACGGGGATGAACCCGGCCGGTGCATAGTTGGGAACCATTACCTGGTCGAAATCGGCGCGTTGCACCTGAGCATGCTCAACGGACATCAGAGTCTCCTGGAGAGAAACGCCGGCCGAGGACGGCAGGCGGTAAAAGGATTGTAAGGACTGCACGCGAGCGGGCCTTGCCGCCAAGCGACAACTTCTTATAGCGGCACACCCGGCCTGCAAAGAGGTTGTCGACGATGCGACATATACCGTCACAAAAGCGCAGTTTAAACGCTGTGAGGCCGAATGGCACGGCTGTTCAGCCGACGTTGCCACGGGGGACGCTTGGGAGCCTTTAGCCGCGCTCGGCAGACACCGGGGATAGCTCGAACGGGCTGCTGCTGCGCCGCTGGTTGCGGTCTTCGCGGGGGGTGGCGCCGAAGAAGTTGCGATAGGCGCTGGAGAAGTGCGGCCCCGACGAGAAGCCGCAGGACAGGCCGATCTGAATGATCGATTTGCTGGTCTGCATGAGCATCTGCCGGGCCTTGTTCAGGCGCAGCTCCAGGTAGTACTGGCTGGGGACGCGATTGAGGTACTGCTTGAAGATCCGCTCCAGCTGGCGTCGCGACACGCACACGTGCTGGGCGATTTCATCGGTGGTCAGCGGCTCTTCGATGTTGGCTTCCATCAGCAACACGGCCTGGGTCAGCTTGGGATGGCTGGAGCCCAGGCGATTCTGCAGCGGAATGCGTTGGCGCTCACCGCCCTCGCGGATACGCTCGACCACCAGTTCTTCCGACACCGCACCGGCAAGCTCGGCGCCGTGATCACGGGCCAGCACCGCCAGCAACAGGTCGAGCACCGACAGCCCGCCACAGGCGGTCATGCGGTCGCGGTCCCAGTCGAACAAGTGGCTGGTCGCGATGACCTTGGGGTAGCGCTCGGCGAAATCATCTTGCCAGCGCCAGTGCACCGCCGCCCGATAGCCGTCCAGCAGCCCCAGTTGCGCCAGCGGATAGACCCCGGCCGACAGCCCGCCGATGACACAACCACTGCGCACAAGCTGCTTGAGCGCGCTGCTCAGGGCGCCACTCAGGGCTGCCGGTGGTTCGTCCGCCAACAGGAACAGCTTGCTGCAACCCTCCAGGCGCCCCGCCCACGGCTCGCCCGGCAAGCGCCAGGCGCTCCCCTCAATCGGCGTTTCGGCCTGCAGGAACAACAGCTCGTAGCTGACATCCGGATGCACCCGCTGGGCGACACGCAAGGCTTCTTCGGCCAGGGCCAAAGTCAGGGCCTTGGCGCTGGGCCAGATCAGAAAACCAATTCGTTGGGCTGTCATGGGATACGGTCCGAAACCTGTTCAATGTCGCTGGCCGGATGCCTGGGCACCCTGGAAATCCATCCGGTCAAACCGCGAGGTACGCAGCATGCCTTGTTTCTTCGCCCGGTGGCAGCGGCGAACTGTATCAATGCTCGATCCGGCCTATTTGAGGCTGCCGGATAGAAACTGCTGCAAACGTTCGGACTGCGGATTGCTCAACACCTGACGTGGATCGCCCTGCTCCTCGATACGGCCCTGATGGAGAAAAATCAGCTGATTGGACACTTCTCGGGCAAAGCCCATCTCGTGCGTGACCACCACCATGGTCCGGCCTTCCAGGGCCAGGCCTTTCATGACCTTGAGTACGTCGCCGACCAGCTCGGGATCGAGCGCTGAAGTGGGCTCGTCGAACAGCATCACCTCGGGTTCCACCGCCAGCGCCCGGGCGATCGCCACCCGCTGCTGCTCGCCACCGGACATGTGGCCGGGATAGGCATCCTTGCGGTGCCCGACGCCAACCTTGGCAAGATAATGCTCGGCCTTTTCGAGCGCCTCGCGCTTGCTCATGCCGAGCACGTGCATCGGCACTTCAATGACGTTTTCGAGGGCGGTCATGTGCGACCACAGGTTGAAATGCTGGAACACCATGGCCAGCCGCGAACGCAAGCGTTGCAGCTGTTTGGGGTCGGCAGCCCGCAGCGCGCCGTCCTTGCCAGGCACCAGCGCCAGCTCTTCGTTATTGAGCAGGATACGCCCGGCATGGGGTTGCTCCAGCAGGTTGATGCAGCGCAGGAACGTACTCTTGCCCGAACCGCTGGAGCCGATGATGCTGATGACATCGCCGGCCTTGGCGGCCAGCGACACGCCCTTGAGCACCTCGTGGCTGCCGTAGCGTTTGTGCAGGTCCTGGACTTCGAGTTTGTACATATTCAGCGGTCTCAATCGGCGCTCGGGCGCCTGTGACGAAAAAGGCTCAGTGACGCGGCGCCATGTAGCCCAGCCAGCGGCGCTCGGCGCGCTTGAACAGGCGGACAAGGATGAAGGTCAGGCACAGATAGAACGCCCCGGCGGTGATGTACGCCTCGAACGGGAAGTAATACTTGGCGTAGACCGTCTGCGCAGCACCGGTGATATCCATGAGGGTAACGATGGACGCCAGACTGGTGGTCTGCAGCATCATGATCACCTCGTTGCTGTATTGCGGCAGCGCCCGGCGCAAGGCCGAGGGCAGCAGGATGCGCCGATACAGCTGGCGCGGCGACATGCCCATGGCGCGGGCGGCCTCGATCTCGCCCGGCGGCGTGGCGCGCAAGCTGCCTGCAATGATCTCGGCGGTGTAGGCACTGGTATTGATCGCAAACGCCAGGCAGGCGCAGAAGGTCGCGCTCTTGAGCAGCGGCCAGAACAGGCTCTCGCGCACGGCGGCGAACTGCGACAGACCGTAGTAGATCAGAAACAACTGCACCAGCATCGGCGTGCCGCGGATCACGTAGGTGTAGAACCACGCCGGCCAGTTGATCAGGCGGTTCTTCGAGACCCGCATCAGCGCCAGCGGCAAGGCCGCCAGCAAGCCGAAAAACAGCGAAATGCCCAGCAGCTTGAGGGTTTCGAGCATGCCCCAGAAGTACAGTGGCAGATTGGCCCAGACCACGTGGTAATCGAATATCACAGCAACCCCCTCACAGATCGGCCATCCGCACGCCCACCGAATAGCGGCGCTCGACCCAGCGCAGCACCAGCAGCGACACGCTGGTCAGCACCAGGTACATGCCCGCCACGGCAAGGTAGAAGGTAAAGGGCTTGCCGGTAGCGTCACCGGCCTGCTTGGCCTTGAACATCATGTCTTGCAGGCCGACTACCGACACCAGCGCCGTAGCCTTGGTAAGCACCAGCCAGTTATTGGTGAACCCCGGGATCGCCAGGCGAATCATCTGCGGCACCAGCACCCGGAAGAACACCTTCAGCCGACTCATGCCATAGGCGATACCCGCTTCGGCCTGGCCCTTGGGGATGGCCATGAACGCGCCGCGAAAGGTCTCGGACAGGTAGGCGCCAAAAATGAAGCCCAGGGTGAAGATGCCCGACACCAGCGGATCGAGGTCGATGTAGTCGTCATGCCCCAACAGCGGCGCGACGGTATTGAGCAGCACCTGGCCGCCGTAGAAGATCAGCAGTATCAACACCAGGTCGGGGATGCCGCGGATCACCGTCGAATACAGGTCGCCCAACCATGCCACCCAGCGCACCGGCGACAGGCGCATGGCGACGCTGATCAGCCCCAGGGCGATGGCCAGCGCCATCGAACACAAAGCCAGCTCCAGCGTCAGCCATGCTCCGTCGAGAATGACGGCACCGTAACCGCTCAGCACAGGCAAAAGCCATTGGTCATCGAAATGTTCTCCAGCAGAATGTTCTTCAGCAAAACGAACAATGGCGTGCGCCACGCCAAAGCCCGCAGCGCACACCATTACAGCCCCTGTAGCGAGGGGGCCTGCCTGCGATATGGTTATTGCCCGTAGATATCGAAGTCGAAGTACTTGTCCTGGATCTTCTTGTAGGTGCCGTTGGCGCGGATCGCGGTGATGGCAGCGTTCAAGCGGTCGAGGTCAGCCTGGTCGCCTTTGCGCACAGCGATGCCGATGCCGTCACCGAAGTACTTGGCGTCGGTGAACGCCGGACCGGTGAAAGCGTAGCCTTTGCCGGCGTCGGTGTTGAGGAAACCGTCCTGCAGCAGCGTGGCGTCAGCCAGGGTACCGTCGAGGCGACCGGCGCTGACGTCCAGGTAGATTTCGTTCTGCGAGCTGTAGGGCTTGACCTCGACACCCAGCGGCTGCAGCACTTCGGTGGCGAAACGTTCGTGGATCGAACCACGCTGCACGCCGATGACCTTGCCCTTGAGCTCGGCCATGCTGTCGCTGACCGTGGTGCCCTGCTTCATCACCAGGCGCGCCGGGGTGTTGTAGTACTTGTTGGTGAAGTCCACCGATTGCTTGCGCTCGTCGGTGATCGACATGGACGACAGGATGGCGTCGATCTTGCGCACTTTGAGCGCCGGGATCAGGCCATCGAACGGTTGCTCGACCCAAGTGCACTTGACCTTCATCTCGGCGCACAGGGCGTTGCCGATGTCGTAGTCGAAGCCGACGATGCTGCCATCCGGAGCCTTGGACGCAAACGGAGGATAAGCAGCCTCGATACCGATCTTCAGCGGTTTTTCATCGGCGAAGGCCGACATCGACAGCACGGACAATGCCAGGGCACCAAACAGGGCGAGCTTCTTCATAGGTGAAGACTCCAACGAAAGCGGGCAGTAAAAAGCAGAATGGGGGCGAACCCAGTATGCGAGGGGATACGACAAAGAATGAAATCGGTGGTCGATCAGGGTCGACAATTGACGCGCATTTTAACGACCGATGGCCGGCCGATATTTCTTCAATGCGACAAGTAGTTATAGATGCACCAAGTTGGCGCCGAGTGGGAGTTGACTAAAAACGGATATTCTGAAATCACCAAAAACCCAGTGGGAGCGGAGCATGCCCGCGAAGACGCCTGTCGCAACGACGCGAATCAAAGGCTTCGCGGGCAAAGCCCGCTCCCACTGGGACCGAGGTCAAGCGACTTTCATGGTCCTGTGCGTCTCGATCAGGTGCTGTACCACTCCCGGATCGGCCAAGGTGGAGATATCGCCGAGCGCGTCGTATTCCCCGGTGGCTATCTTGCGCAAGATACGGCGCATGATCTTGCCCGAACGGGTCTTGGGCAGGCCAGGCGCCCACTGGATGACATCCGGCGAAGCGATCGGACCGATCTCCTTGCGCACCCAGTTCTTCAGTTCGAGGCGCAAGGACTCGCTGGGCTCTTCGCCGCCGTTGAGAGTGACGTAGACATAAATGCCCTGGCCTTTGAGGTCATGGGGCACGCCCACCACCGCCGCCTCGGCCACTTTCGGATGGGCGACCATGGCGCTTTCGATCTCGGCCGTGCCCATGCGGTGCCCGGACACGTTGAGCACGTCGTCGACCCGCCCGGTGATCCAGTAGTAGCCATCCTCATCGCGCCGGGCACCGTCGCCGGTGAAGTACATGCCGCGGAAGGTCTTGAAATAGGTGTCGACGAAACGGTCGTGATCGCCATACAGCGTGCGCGACTGACCCGGCCAGGAGTCGAGGATCACCAGATTGCCTTCGTTGGCGCCTTCGATGATGTTACCCAGGTTGTCGACCAGCGCCGGCACCACGCCGAAGAACGGCTTGGTCGCCGAGCCCGGCTTGAGGCCTGTTGCACCCGGCAGCGGGCTGATGAGAATGCCGCCGGTTTCGGTCTGCCACCAGGTGTCGACGATCGGGCAATGCTGCTTGCCGATGGTGTTGTAGTACCAGTTCCAGGCCTCGGGGTTGATGGGCTCACCCACTGAGCCGAGCAGGCGCAGGCTCGAACCGTCTGCACCTTCGACCGCCTTGGTGCCCTCCGCCATCATGGCGCGGATCGCCGTAGGGGCGGTGTAGAGGATGTTGACCTTGTGCTTGTCGATGATTTTCGACAGCCGTGTGATGTCCGGGTAGTTGGGCACGCCTTCGAACAGCAAGGTGGTGGCGCCGTTTGCCAGCGGCCCGTAGACGATGTAGCTGTGGCCGGTGACCCAGCCCACATCGGCGGTGCACCAATAGATGTCACCAGGCTTGTAGTCGAACACCCGCTCGTGGGTCAGCGCGGCATACACCAGATAGCCCCCGGTGGTGTGCAGCACGCCTTTTGGCTTGCCGGTGGACCCGGAGGTGTAAAGGATGAACAGCGGCTCTTCGGCGCCCATCTCCTTGGGCAGGCAATGACTGGAAGCGACCTTCATCAGGTCTTCGTACCAGATGTCACGATGCTGGTGCCAGGCGATGTCGCCGCCAGTGCGCTTGCAGACGATGATCTTCTGCACGCTTTTGGTGTCCGGGTTGGTCAGCGCCAGGTCGACGTTGGCCTTCAGCGCCGTGCGCTTGCCGCCACGCAGGCCTTCGTCGGCGGTGATCACCACCTTGGACTGGCAGTCGCTGATGCGCCCGGCCAGGGCCTCGGGCGAGAAGCCGCCGAATACCACGGAGTGAATGGCGCCGATGCGCGTGCAGGCCAGCATCGCCACCACGGCCTCGGGAATCATCGGCATGTAGATAGTCACGACGTCGCCGCGGTGCACGTCCTGACCGCGCAGGGCGTTGGCGAACTTGCAGACTTGCTCGTGCAGCTCGCGGTAGGTGATGTTGCGGTGTTCCGAAGGGTCATCGCCCTCCCAGATGATCGCTATCTGATCGCCGCGCTCGGCGAGGTGGCGGTCCAGGCAATTATGGGAAACGTTGAGCGTCCCGTCGGCAAACCATTTGATATCGACATGGTGATCGTCGAAGGACGTCTGTTTGACCGTGGTAAAGGGTTTGATCCAGTCGAGACGCTGGGCCTGTTCGCGCCAGAAACCGTCGGGGTTGATCACCGACTGCTGATACATCGCCTTGTAGGTCGCTTCGTCCGTCAAGGTACTAGCCGCTACGTCGGGGCGAACCGGATAAAGGGAAGCCGCACTCATCATAAGGTTCCTCAGCACAATCGTTGTTTTTGTATGGCCGTGTTGTAAGCCGGATCCCCGCTAAAGGCCATTCGACAATGGTAGTAAAACAAGGGTAGCCAATTATTCATGCGAGGGATGGGCGCGTAAAAGGTTCACCGCGGCCAATGCGTTCAATGCCCTTCGCTGACGCCATAGGCCCGCAGTTTGTTGGCGATGGTGGTATGGGAAACCCCCAGGCGTTTGCCCAGCGAGCGGCTGGTGCTGAAATCGCGATACAGGCGTTCGAGCACGGCCTTTTCGAAGCGCCCGACGATTTCGCCCAGGTCGCCATCCAGAGAAAACTCGCCGAGCGGCGGTTGCTCGCCGAAATCCGCCAGGCGCAAATGCTCGGCGCGGATCAAGCGCCCTGCGCTCAAGGCCACAGCCTGGAACAGCACGTCTTCGAGCTGGCGCACATTGCCTGGCCAGTGATACAGCCGCAGCCGGTCTTGCGCGCTGGGCAACAACGTCGGCAGCGGGCAGCCGATCTGATGGCTCGCCTGAGCCAGAAAATGCCGCTCCAGCTCGCCGAGGCCGTCCATGCAGTCGCGCAAGGGCGGAATATCCAGGGTCAGCACGCTGAGGCGCCGGTGCAGCTCCTGGCCGAATTCGCCCAGCTCGCTGCTGGCGGCCAGATCGATCTGGGTCGAACAGATAATGCGAACATCCAGCGCCACCTGCTCCTCGCTGCCGACCCGGCAGAACCAGCCCTGCTGCAGATAGCTGAGCAATTTGGCCTGCAGGCGCGGGCTCAACGCCCCGACGCCGTCAATCAACAGGCTGCCGCCGGCCGCCAGTTCCAACAGCCCGAGGCGGCCATCGCTGCGCGCGCCCTCGAACGCCGCCGGGCCGTAGCCGAACAGCTCGGTGTCGATCATCGGCTCCGACAAATCGGCGCAGTTGAGCACCATGAAGGGTGCCTGGGCCCGCGGACTGAGGAAATGGCAGGCGCGGGCGAGGAGTTTCTTGCCGGTGCCGGGCTCGCCACTGATCAGCAGCGGTGCATCGACCGTGGCCATGCGCTGCGCCGCTTCGACCACCGCCGTCAGAGCCCGCGAGCTGTGAAAGATACTGTCGAAACCATGTAGCTCGCGTTTGCGCACCTGATAGATGCCCTCGCCCACGTGATCGGCACGGTGCAGGGTCAGTACCGCACCGGCCAGGCTGTCTTCCTCGGCGACTGGTGCGTCCAGCGGGGCGATATCGGCCAGATAGGCGTCACCGCAGACGTTCATCCGCAGCCCCTGAACCGCCGAGGCGTTGGCGCCGAGCAGGTCCGGCAAGTGCGCAGCATCGGTGTAGTGCGACAGCTCCAGGCCATGCAGTTGATCGACAGGCACTTCGAGCATTTGCACCGCGGCACGATTGGCGGCGACGATGGCACCGTCGCGATCGATCGACAGCACCGGGTCGCGCAGCGCGCCCAGCAGGGTGTCAAGTTCGGTACGCTGGCGCTCGCTGGGCATCAGGTGCACGCTACGCAAGCTGATCACACCCGCCACAGCCGATAACGCTGCAGATATCGCCTGCAAACCGTCGCGCGTCAGTTGCGGGCAGCGCAGGTACAGCACGTCGTTGTTATTGCCTGCGACTTCGGTACGCGACACCTGGATATCCTGCGCAATCAGCAGGTCGAGGATGTCGCGCAGAATGCCGATTCGATTCTGGCAATGAACCTTGATTCGCATGGCCAATCCTTATTGTCATGAGGCACGCATCGAGCGATGGGCGAATGCGGGGAACCGTGTAAAGAATAGATGACAAAATTGACCGCTTGTCCGTTACGGTGATCGCCGGTCAGTGGATCTACCGTTCGTCGGCAACGCCGACTTCAACTACTCAGGAGTGCCCGATGACGACCCTCGACAAAGCCCGATGCGAACCCTGCCGCAGCGACTCCCCCCGCGTCGAAGCCGCCCAGTTGCCCGCCCTGCTGCGCCAGCTCCCCGGCTGGCAGGTAGAGAATCGGTACGGTATCGAACAACTGGAGAAGAGCTTCAGCTTCGAGAATTTTCGCCAGGCACTGGAATTTACCAATGCCGTGGGCGAACTGGCCGAAGCCGAAGATCACCACCCGGCGCTGCTGACCGAGTGGGGCAAGGTCACCGTGACCTGGTGGACCCATTCGATCAAGGGGCTGCACCGCAATGATTTCATCATGGCGGCGCGCACCGAGCAGGCTTTCGTGGAGCGCTGAATCACGCTGTGAGCGCGTCGCTAGCGAAGGTCGCCGCGCAACACCTGTACCTGTTCGCGCAAGCGCCCGGGCAGCAGCGCATCGGCCGCCGCCGGCTGCCCGGCGACCACCGTGACGTGCGACCACAGCCGACGGAACACGCCCTTGTTGGGGTCGCGACTGAAAAAACTGCCCCACAGCCCTTGCAGCGCCATGGGGATCACCGGCACCGGGCTGGACTTGAGAATAGTGGTGACGCCACCCTTGAACTCGTTGATTTCGCCGTCGGCCGTCAGCTTGCCCTCAGGGAAGATGCACACCAGTTCGCCCTGCGCCAGGTACGCCTGAATACGCGCGAATGCCTGCTCGTAAACCGCCAGGTCCTCACTGCGCCCGGCAATCGGGATCGCCCCGGCGGTGCGGAAGATGAAGTTGAGCACCGGCAGCCGGTAGATCTTGTAATACATCACGAAGCGAATCGGCCGCCGCACCGCACCACTGATCAGCAATGCATCGACGAACGACACATGGTTGCACACCAGCAGCGCCGCGCCCTCCTCCGGAATCAGTTCAAGACCGCGGTGCTCTACCCGGTACATCGAATGCCCGAGCAGCCAGATCAAAAAGCGCATGGTGAATTCCGGCACGATGCGGAAGATGTACACGCTGACCAGCACGTTGAGCAAAGACACCACAAGAAACAGCTGCGGGATCGACAGCTTGACCACGCTCAACAGCACGATCGAAACAATCGCCGACACCACCATGAACAGCGCGTTGAGAATGTTGTTGGCGGCAATCACCCGCGCCCGTTCATGCTCGGGGGTTCGCGACTGAATCAGTGCATACAGCGGCACGATATAGAAGCCACCGAACACCCCCAGGCCGAGGATATCGAACAACACCCACCAGGCCTGGCCGATCGCCAGGACTTGTGTCCAGCCCAAGGCCGTATCGCCAGGCGGGAAGCCGCCCGAATGCCACCACAGCAACAGGCCGAAGAAGGTCAGGCCGAAGGCGCCGAACGGCACCAGGCCGATCTCCACCTTGCGCCCGGACAGCCGCTCGCAGAGCATCGAGCCCAGGGCGATGCCGACCGAAAATACCGTGAGGATCAAGGTCACCACGGTTTCGTCGCCATCCATCCACTGCTTGGCATACGCGGGAATCTGGGTCAGGTAGATGGCCCCGACGAACCAGAACCACGAGTTGCCGACGATCGAGCGCGACACCGCCTTGGTCTGTCCCAGCCCCATGCGCAAGGTAGCGGCGGTCTGGGTGAAGATGTTCCACTTGATCTGCATGCCGGGCGTCGACGCCGCCGTGCGCGGAATCCCGCGGCTGGCCAGGTACCCCAGCGCGGCGATGGCGACGATGGCCACGCCGACGATAGGCTCGTAGTGGGAATTGGACATGATCACGCCGGCACTGATGGTGCCGGCCAGAATCGCCAGGAAGGTGCCCATTTCCACCAGGCCGTTGCCGCCGACCAGCTCTTCGGGCCGTAACGCCTGCGGCAGGATCGAATACTTGACCGGCCCGAACAGCGCCGAGTGGGTGCCCATGGCGAACAGCGCCAGAAGCATCATCCACAGATGGTTGAACATGAACCCAGTGGCGCCCACCGCCATGATCACGATTTCGGCGAGCTTGATCACCCGAATCAACTGGTCCTTGGGGTATTTCTCGCCCACCTGGCCGGCCAGCGCCGAAAACAGAAAGAACGGCAGGATGAACAGCATCGCGCACAGATTGACCCAAATGGAGCGGTCACCGTCGATGTTGAGCTTGTAGAGAATGGCGAGGATCAGCGATTGCTTGAAGACGTTATCGTTGAACGCGCCCAGCGATTGCGTCACGAAAAACGGCAGAAAACGCCGCTTGCCCAACAGACTGAATTGCGACTGGCTCATCGTCCCTGTACCTGTGTGGCGCCGAAGGTCGGCCGAATAAGGCCAAATGCGACTTAGCCTTATCGATTGGATTGCCGATGTCCACAAAAAGCCACAACAAACGCCGCATCACCGCATCACGATCATTGCGTCAGCGCAGCGGCCGCCGGCTTGCGCCACAGACCGAACAAGGCCAGCAGGCACAGGCAGATCAGGCCGATGGCATAACCGTCGCTGGTAGCGATCAGGCCGAAATGCTGCACGGCAAAGCCCGCGCACAAGGCCGGCAAGCAGAACGCCAGGTAGCTCAAGACATAAAAGGTCGCCATCAACCCTGCCCGTTCATGGGCCAGGGCCAAGGGCATGACACTGCGCACCGAGCCCAGAAAACCGCTGCCGAAACCGGCGCCCGCTACCACCGTGCCAATAAAGAACAGCAATACCCCGCCACTGTGCATGGCCAGCAGAATCAGCGCCGCACCTGCGGCCAGAAAACTCGCACCCAACACCAGGCTGCGCTGCGCTGAACCATGGCGCATCACCGCGATGGCCAGCGCACCGCTGAGCGTCATGGTGGCCACCAGAGCGCCGCCGAGCAGATTGGAGGTCGAGCCGGTGGCAGCGCGCACCAATGACGGCGCCAGGGACAGAAAGAACCCGCCCAGCGACCAGGTGGCCACATCCACCGGCAGCATCCGCAGCAAGGCCTGGCGCGCCTGCGGCGGCACACTCAGCGCCGGACGCAACGAAGCCAGCGCGCCAGGTTGCGGGCTGACGCTTTCGCGCAGGCGCCAGAGCAGCAGCACCTGCACCACGAAGCAGCCGAGCATGGCAATGTAGGACAACTGCAACGGCCACGGCGCATATTGCAGCAGCACGCTGGTGCCGAAGGCGCCCACCGCCATGCCGATCAAGGGCGACAGGCTGTTGATCAAGGGCCCCTTGTCGCGGTGATAATCGATCAAGGCCGCACCCAGCACGCTGGTGGCCATGCCGGTAGCGAACCCTTGCAGCAGGCGCGCGGCGATCAACCAGGCAACACTATCGGCATAGATGAACAGCAGCATCGCCGGAATTTCCAGGAGCAACGCCAGCAACAACACGGGCCGCCGGCCTAGGTAGTCGGACAGCGACCCTACGGTAAGCAATGCCAGCAGCAGGCTGAAGGCGTATACCGCGAATATCAACGTCAAGGTCGCGGAGGAAAATCCCCAGGCTTCCTGATACAAATGGTACAGCGGCGTCGGCGCGCTGGACGCCGCCAGAAAGCTCACCAGAATGAACGACAGATAGACCAGCGCCGTACGATCGGCAAACCCGCCGGACGCTGTCGTCGAAGATGAAGCAGTGGAATCAGCGGACATGTGCAGGCCCTCCCGTTAAAGCTACATTTTTGCGTTAAAGGAGTCTGTACCCCTCCCGAGCTTAAAGCAAACGCTTTGTGTTAAGGTCACGCCATGGCTATTAAAGAAGGTATTCGCACGGGGGGCCGCAGTGCCCGTGTACAGGAATCGATCCACGCGGCCGTGCGCGCACTGCTCGTCGAGCAGGATCGCGCATCCATCACCGTGCCGCAAATCGCCGCACGCGCGGGGGTCACGCCGTCGACCATCTATCGGCGCTGGGGCGACCTCACCGCGTTGCTGGCCGATGTCGCGGTGTCGCGCCTGCAACCGGACAGCGGCCCGCTCGACACCGGCTCGCTGCGCGGTGATCTGCTGGCCTGGGCCGAACAGTATCTTGACGAGATGAACTCCGAACCCGGCCGCAACATGGCCCGCGACATCGTCAGCAGTTGCAGCTCGGGCTATTGCACGACCATCTTGCGCGGCCAGCTGCAGGCGATCATCGACCGCGCCCGGGCCCGTGACGAGGTCGCCCCCGATGCGGATCGGCTGCTCGACCTGATCGTCGCGCCGATCCTCTTTCGCCTGCTGTTCGCCGAAGCGCCCGCCACCACGGAACATGTCCAAAGCCTGGTCGACAGCAGCCTTTCGACCTTGGTCGGCGCTGACTAAAAGCGGGCTGCATGGCAGACTGCGAGCGCGCAAATGACACGGATCCCTATGGTGAGGGGGCTCGCTCCCGAGGGGCCGGCTCTGCCATTGAGGGGCGTGTCAGGCTGGACCTCTCGGGAGCAAGCCCCCTTACATAGGGTAGCGCTCCTGCATTTCGTCATGATCTGGAGCCGATCGATGTCACTGTCCAGCGGGCTGATTGCTGCGGCCGCCCTGGTCTATATGGCCGTCATGCTTGCCATTGCCTCTTACGGTGACCGTCGCCGTGCACCGCTGCGCCCGCGTGTGCGGGCCTGGGTGTACAGCCTGTCGTTGGCCGTGTATTGCTCGAGCTGGACATTTTTCGGCGCCGTCGGCCAGGCCGCCGAGCAGCTCTGGTCATTCCTGCCGATCTACCTGGGCCCCTTGTTGCTGATGTTGCTGGCACCCTGGGTGCTGCAAAAAATGGTGCTGATCAGCAAACAGGAAAACATCACCTCCATTGCCGATTTCATCGCTGCGCGCTATGGCAAGTCCAACGCCCTGGCGGTGGCCGTGGCGCTGATCTGCCTGGTGGGTGTGCTGCCCTATATCGCCCTGCAACTCAAAGGCATCGTCCTGGGGATCAACCTGCTGATCGGCGAAGGCCCCGACGCTGCCGGCATCCACGTGCAAGACACCGCCATGGTGGTGTCGCTGGTGCTGGCGCTGTTTACCATCGCCTTTGGCACGCGTTCGCTGGACGTCACCGAACACCACCGCGGCATGATGCTGGCCGTCGCGTTCGAAGCCATCATCAAGCTGATAGCCTTCATCGCGGTGGGGGTCTTCGTCACCTACGGCCTGTACGATGGCTTTGGCGATCTTGTCACTCAGTCCATGCTGACCCCACGTCTGGCGACCTACTGGCAAGAGACGATCAATTGGCCCTCGATGGTGGTGCAGAGCGGCGTCGCCATGATGGCGATCATCTGTCTGCCGCGGCAATTTCACGTCACCGTGGTCGAGAACATCGAGCCGCAGGATCTGCGCCTGGCGCGCTGGGTATTCCCCGCGTACCTGGTGCTGGCCGGGCTGTTCGTGGTGCCCATCGCCCTGGCCGGGCAGATGCTGCTGCCCGCTTCGGTGATCCCTGACTCCTTCGTCATCAGCCTGCCCCTCGCTCTGGCGCACCCGGCGCTGGCGATGCTGGCCTTCATTGGCGGTGCGTCGGCGGCCGCCGGCATGGTCATCGTCGCCAGCGTGGCGCTGTCGACCATGGTCTCCAACGATATCCTGCTGCCGTGGCTGCTGCGCCGCCAGAATGCCGAGCGACCGTTCGAGCTGTTCCGGCACTGGATGCTGACCGTCAGGCGCGTCAGCATCGTGGTGATCATGCTGCTGGCGTATGTGAGTTACCGCTTGCTGGGCTCCACCACGAGCCTGGCGACCATCGGCCAGATCGCCTTCGCCGCCATCACCCAACTGGCACCGGCGATGATCGGCGCGCTGTACTGGAAACAAGCCAACCGCCGCGGCGTGGTGGCCGGACTGGCGGCCGGGGTGCTGCTGTGGTTCTACGCGCTGGTGCTGCCGCTGGTGGCCCACGGCCTGCAATTGCCGCTCTCGGCGTTTCCGGGCTTGAGCTGGCTGCACAGCAACCCGTGGAACCTGCCGCTTTCGCCCCTGACCCAAGGGGTGATGCTGTCGTTGGCGGGCAACTTCATTCTGTTCGTGTGGGTCTCGGTGCTGACCCGCACGCGGGTTTCCGAACACTGGCAGGCCGGGCGCTTCGTCGGCCAGCAACTCGCCTCGCGGCCCAACAGCCGTACCCTGCTGGCCGTACAGATCAAAGACTTGCTGCAACTCGCCGGGCGCTTTGTCGGCGAGGACCGCGCCAGGCAGAGTTTCATGCGCTTTGCCGGGCGCCAGAACAAACCCTTCAACCCCGCACAGAATGCCGACCGCGACTGGATCGCCCACACCGAGCGCCTGCTGGCCGGCACGCTGGGGACCTCGTCGACGCGGGCGGTGGTCAAGGCTGCTATCGAAGGCCGCGAGATGCAACTCGAGGACGTGGTGCGCATCGCCGACGAAGCCTCCGAGGTGCTGCAGTTCAACCGCGCGCTGCTACAAGGTGCGATTGAAAACATCAACCAGGGCATCAGCGTGGTCGACCAGTCACTGCGTCTGGTGGCCTGGAATCGGCGCTATCTGGAATTGTTCAACTACCCGGACGGCCTGATTGCCGTCGGCCGGCCGATCGCCGACATCATTCGCTTCAATGCCGAACGCGGTTTCTGCGGCCCCGGCGAGCCGGAGGTCCATGTCGCGCGGCGCCTGCACTGGATGCGCCAAGGCCGCGCGCACACCTCCGAACGGCCGTTCCCCAATGGCCAGGTGATCGAGCTGATCGGCAACCCGATGCCGGGCGGCGGCTTCGTCATGAGTTTCACCGACATCACCGCGTTCCGCGAAGCCGAACGCGCGCTCAAGCATGCCAATGAAGGCCTGGAGCAACGGGTGGCCGAACGCACCTTCGAGCTGTCCCAACTGAACGTCGCGTTGACCGAGGCCAAGGGGACTGCGGAGGCCGCCAACCAATCGAAAACCCGATTCCTTGCTGCCGTCGGCCATGATCTGATGCAACCGCTGAACGCCGCGCGCTTGTTTTCCTCCGCCCTCTCCCACCAGGGCGAAGAACTGTCCGCGCAGGCCCAGCAATTGGTGCAGCACATGGACAGCTCGCTGCGCTCGGCCGAAGATTTGATCAGCGATCTGCTGGATATCTCGCGCCTCGAAAACGGCAAGATCACCCCCGAGCGCAAGCCGTTCGTGGTCAACGAGCTGTTCGCCACCCTGGGCGTCGAGTTCCAGGCCCTGGCCCGCGAGCAGGGCCTGACGTTCAAGGTGCACGGCAGTCGCTTGCGCATCGACAGCGACCAGAAGCTGCTGCGGCGCATCCTGCAGAACTTCCTCACCAACGCCTATCGCTACGGCACAGGCACCGTGGTGCTGGGCGTGCGCCGCAAGGCCGGGCACTTGAGCCTTGAGGTGTGGGATCGCGGCCCGGGCATCGCAGCGGACAAGCTGCAAGTCATCTTTGAAGAGTTCAAGCGCCTGGACAGCCACCAGACCCGTGCCGAAAAAGGCCTGGGACTGGGACTGGCGATCGCCGATGGCCTGTGCCGTGTGCTCAACCATGAACTGCAAGTGCGTTCAAGGCCGGGCCGCGGCAGCGTGTTCAGCGTGCACGTGCCTTTGGCGGTGGACGCGCCCAGCGTGCCTGTCGCCCCCACCCGAACGGGAGACGCCCTGGGTGGCGCGCGGGTCCTGTGCGTCGACAACGAAGACAGCATCCTGATCGGCATGCAGAGCCTGCTCAGCCGTTGGGGGTGCCAGGTCTGGACGGCACGCAACCGCGACGAATGCCAGATCCTGTTCGCCGACGGCCTGCGTCCGCAGCTGGCACTGGTGGACTTTCACCTCGACGCCGGTGACACCGGTACCGAGCTCATGGCCTGGCTGCGCACCAGCCTGAACGAGCCGGTACCCGGCGTGGTGATCAGCGCCGACGGACGCCCGGAGACGCTCGCTCTGGTCAACGCCGCCGGGCTCGACTATCTGGCCAAACCGGTCAAGCCGGCGGCGTTACGGGCTTTACTCAACCGGTACTTGAGCCACACCTGACGGGGGCTGGGGTACGTCATCGGCGGCGGGTGCGTGCGCATCCTCCATGGCGCGCTCGAGCAGGTCGGCCGGCAGGCTCTTGCTGGCCCGCGCGCCGAGCAACTTCAATTGTTCGCTGCGGCTGACCAGGTTGCCGCGGCCCTCGGTGAGCTTGTTGCGCGCCGAGCTGTAGGCCTTGTCCAATTGCTGCAGGCGATTGCCGACCTCGTCCAGGTCCTGAATGAACAGCACGAACTTGTCGTACAGCCAACCGGCGCGCTCGGCAATCTCGCGGGCGTTCTGGCTTTGTCGCTCCTGCTTCCACAAGCTGTCGATCACCCGCAAGGTCGCCAGCAAGGTGGTCGGGCTGACAATCACGATCTGCCGGTCGAAGGCCTCCTGGAACAACCCCGGCTCGGCCTGCAGTGCTGCCGAAAAAGCGGCTTCGATCGGTACGAACAACAGCACGAAATCCAGGCTGTGCAAGCCTTCGAGGCGGTTGTAGTCCTTGCCTGAAAGGCCTTTGACGTGATTGCGCAACGACAGCACGTGCTGCTTGAGCGCCGCCTGGGACACCGCCGGGTCGTCGCTCGAAACATACTGCTGGTAGGCCGTGAGGCTCACCTTGGAGTCGACCACCACCTGCTTGTCGCCAGGCAGCATGATCAGCACATCCGGCTGGAAACGCTCGCCATCGGGGCCTTTGAGGCTGACCTGCGTCTGGTATTCGCGGCCTTTTTCCAGTCCGGCATGTTCGAGCACCCGCTCGAGGATCAACTCGCCCCAGTTGCCTTGGGTCTTCTGGCCCTTGAGCGCCTGGGTAAGGTTCTTTGCCTCGTCGCCCAGGCGCAGGTTGAGCTGCTGCAGGCGCTCCAGCTCCTTGGCCAACGAGAAACGCTCGCGGGCTTCCTGCTGATAGCTTTCTTCGACGCGCTTTTCGAAGGACTGGATGCGCTCCTTGAGCGGGTCGAGCAGTTGCCCCAGGCGCTGCTGGCTGGTCTCGGCGAAACGCTGCTCGCGCTCATCGAAAATCTTGCCCGCCAGCTCGGCGAATTGTGCGCGCAGTTCATCCCGCGAACCCTGCAGATCGGCAAGACGCTGCTGATGGCTTTCCTGCTGCTCGCGCAGTTCGGCGGTGAGCCCGGCACACTGGGCATCCAGACGCCGCACTTCGGCCTCCCGTGCGCTGCGCTCCAGTGACCAACCATGGGCCGCGTCGCGCGCGTTGTCACGGTCGATCTGCAACAGTTCGAGCTCGCGGGCCTGGGCTGCCAACGAGGATTGCTTGAGGGCATTGGCCTGGCTCAAGTCGCTGATTTCGTCACGGCTGCTTTCCAGTTGCACCGCCAGGCCATCCTGGGCCATTTGCGCCGTGGCCAGACGCTCGTCAAGCAGCGCCAGTTCACTTTGCGCCGCCATGACCCGCCGCTGCAGAGTCCACGCCAACGCCACACAGGGCACCACCGCTGCCAGCAGCCCCCACACCATACTGGTGATATCCACCGCCATAACCGCACCATCCACACATTGAAGGCGTCAGTCTGAGGCCGATGGCCCCCCCAGGCAAACCTGGCAGTCAGGTGGGCAGGCAGCGCCACAGGATGGCGCACGATCAGTAAGGCTGAAAAAAGGTTCTATCGATAGATTTTTTCTTTCGATACAGTTTTTTTTGCCATTCAGGAGGGGCTGTTTCAAGCGGCAGAAAATTGCCAGTTTGGCGTTGTGCACAACGGGAAAAGTCACTGCCCAGAATGATGCTACGGCGGCACCCGCGGTCTAGAGCAACCGCACGGGACAATCCACAGAAGCTGTGGATAACTCAGTGGACAACCCGCCCTCACGCCCCGCAAAGGCTTATGGAACGGGGCCTGCGGTCAAACTGTCGATTTTTTCACCAATTAAAAAAAGCGTTTTTTTTCATTGACTTAAATTTGCAAAAACGGTTAGCCCGGTGCGGAGCCGTTCTCGTTACCGCCAGGTGACACTTCAGACCGCAATGTGTACAACCGCCCTAAAGCAAGGCAACGGCACGCACCAATATCGTTCTGCGGGGTACTACTGTTGAAACATCCAGTCTATTACCGGGGGTATGCAAGGTTTCTCAAACGAGGCACACTGGTTGGCTGTTCGTCGGGTAGTTTTTGCTTGATTTCAAAAACGACTTGCGATAGGCACACTCGATCAGGTAGGCTTCTCCACAGTTAGTACCAAGCTGAAAGTCAATTTTGGCCGTCGCTGTCCTCCAGCCCCTTCTTCCGCCGCCTGCCAGCGCATTGTCGTTGCAGTCTCGCGAATCTCCGCGCTGAACCCAGGACCACCTCCGGCCTACACGATGGTTTCCAGGTAACCCCTGCCTCCGGCTTCACATGGATGAAGCACATCACGGAGCAGCCGCGTTATCCGGCAATACCAAGCCGCAGATTGATCAGGATATCCACCCAGGGCAATGGACCTTTTCCCTGACGTGTCGCCTGTCACCCCACGTACCGACCTGTCGCTTCGACTGCCATCACTTACCCCGGCGTCGCCCGACAGATTTGTTCCAGCCAGGTTCTTCGCACGGCCATTTGTGGTCGGCGTTTGCTGGAACGTTTTCGATTTGCGCGGATCCTATTCGCGTATTCAGCAGGAACACCCATAACATGACTCATACTTTTCATACTCAGGATGCTATCCGCACCCTCACCAACGCCTTTGCTCCACTGAACTGCCTGATCGGGGCAGCACGCAATGGTTGCTTCAGCTTCACTCTGGTCGACGAGCACGGCATCGCCCGCCGCAGCGAGCGCCTGTACCCTGAACAGTACGCCAGCGCCGAACCGCTGCAAGCGATCATCGACCGTACGCGTCAGGCGCTGGTTGCCTGACAGCGCCTCTCGAGCGCCCTTGGTTGTAAGGTGCAAGGCAACGCCTCGGCTGGCAAGCTGGGAGATTCGATGGTATTGGGCCAGCAGCATCAGTGATGATGCCAAGCCCCGACCACCCATCGAATACCCTTCGTAACAAGCCTTTACATCATCTTTCTCTGACTACACTCGAACATGAGCGGCAGGAGCCGCTTACAGGCGGGCCCCCGATCCATCGCTGCCAGGCGCCGGGCCCGCCGTTCTTTTGTCAGGGAAACGATCCCCCTGTTGAAACGCTTTGAATTGAATCAACCCGCGACTGCCCTCGGTCTTTGTGGGATCTTTTCGTGCGCCGACGAACCGGTGGGAGCCTGTTGATGACACCAATAATGAGTGACGCAAAAGTGAGCAAACAAACGTTTGATCATCACTGCTGCGTATCCATTGATGATGTTTCATTCAAGACACAAATAAAGCCCCCATGTTCGTCGGATTGTCCTACAAAACCGCTCTATCTCGTGCGATTCAGCCTATAGCGCTAATGTGAAAATGTTGGTAGTTTCGCCTTGGTGATCACCATGGAGTTCAACAATAATGAAAAAAGCAATGATCAAGACCAGCCTCAGTCTCGCAGTGACTCTTGCCTCCACTCAACTCTTCGCTTCCGGCTTCGCCCTGAACGAACAAAGCATCAGCGGTATGGGTGTCGGCTTCGCCGGCCGCTCCTCTTCCGCCGACGACGCCAGCACCGTGTACGGCAACCCTGCCGGCATGTCGCGGCTCAAGCGTGAACAGATCACCGTCGGCGCCGCGGCGGTCATCGCCAAGACCGACATTTCTGGAAGCAGCACCACCAACACCGGCAGTAACAACGGCGACATGGTTCCCGTTGTTGGTGTGCCCATGGGCTACTACGTCAAACCCATCGACGATCACTGGACAGTGGGTTTCGGCGTTTACGCCCCATTCGGCCTGAAGACCGAATACGAGAACGGCTTCCAGGGCCGCTACTTCGCCCATGACAGCAAAGTGCAGGTCGTCACCCTGCAGCCCACCGTCAGCTATGCCTTCAACGACAAGGTATCGATTGGTGGTGGCCCGACCTTCAACCGCATCGACGGCACCCTGACCTCGGCACTGCGCAACCCGCTGGGCGGCGCCGACGGCAAAGCCTCGATCAAGGGCGACGACACTGCAGTCGGCTACAACATCGGTATCCTGGTACAGGCGACAGACAAGACTCGTCTGGGCCTGGTCTACCACTCGATGGTCGACTACAAGCTCAAGGGCAGCACCAAGGTCAGCCTGGGTGCATTGAATCCTCTGCTGGGCAGCCGCGACTACGACGCCAGCCTGAACATCAAGACGCCAGAAAGCATCGACGCCTCCTTCACCCATGAGCTGACCGATCAGTGGACTCTCTATGGTGGCAGCACCTGGACGCGCTGGAGCCGACTGAAGGACATCACCGTCAACAATACCGGCAATCTCGGGGTCATTGGCGCAGGGCAGTTCGGTACCATCAGCGAACAGGAAAACTGGCACGACACCTGGTCTCATGCGGTTGGCGCTTCCTACAAGGTCAACAAGCAATGGACCCTGCGCACCGGCTTCTCGGTGGACCAGTCGCCCACCAACAACACCGATCGCTCGCCGCGCATTCCTACGGGCGACCGCATGGCGGTCAGCTTCGGCGCAGGCTGGTCGCCAACCGATGACGTGACCATCGACCTGGCATATTCCTACCTCAAGGAAGAGGCCGTTACCGTCGACCAGAGCAATCCTCGCAAAGGCACCTACGACGCTCGCTACCGCAACAGCGCCCACGGCCTGGGTGCCGGCCTGACTTATCGCTTCTGATAGTCATCGCTGACAAAAAACGCATCCTCGGATGCGTTTTTTTATGCCTGTCGATAGCACATCAGCACAGTGCGCCCAGTTGCATCAGCGCCATGCCGCTGTGCTGCCAACCCCACCAGACCAGCGCCAATGCGCTAGCGCCAGCGCAGCACAACAGCCACCGCAGCCCATGACGAATCATGCGGCTGCCATCTGCAAGCGGGCCACAGGGTGCTCACGCACGGGCCAGTTGAGCACCGCGGCGATCAGGCTGAGGGCAATGGATATCTGCCAGATCAGTGTATAGCTGCCGGTATGATCGTAAACCACTCCACCCAGCCAACCGCCCAGAAAAGCGCCCAACTGGTGGAACAGGAAGACGATACCGCCCAGCATCGACAGGTTGCGCACGCCGAACAGTGTCGCTACCGTGCCGTTGGTCAACGGAACAGTCGACAGCCACAGCAGGCCCATGGCGATACCGAACAGATAGGCACTGGTCACCGTCACCGGCGCCCATAGGAACAGGCTGATAACCACCGCCCGCAGCAGATACAGCCCCGCCAGCAAGCGCGGCTTGGAACGTCGACCGCCAAGCCAGCCGGCGATGTAGGTCCCGAATACGTTGAACAGGCCTACCAGCGCCAGCACGGTGGTACCGACCACGGCCGGCAGGTGCTGGTCGACCAGATAAGACGGCAAGTGCACGCCGATAAATACCACCTGGAAGCCACACACGAAGAAGCCCAGGGACAGCAGCCAGAAACCGCTATGGGAACAGGCCTCCTTGAGAGCCTCTTTGAGTGTCTGCTCGGTGCCGGCCACTGCGGGCGAAGGCTGGTCACGCAACATGGCCACCAGTGGCAGAATCAACGCGGCCAGCAGCCCCAGGACCAACAGGGCCCCCGACCAACCGAGCCAACTGATCAGGCCCAAGGTGCCCGGCAACATGGCGAACTGACCGAATGAACCTGCGGCAGCAGCGATCCCCATGGCCATGCTGCGTTTTTCCGCCGGGACGGCACGCCCCACCACACCCAGAATCACTGAAAATGAAGTCCCCGAAAGGCCGATGCCGATGAGTATCCCGGCGCTCAGGGACAGCGACCAGGCCGAGTCAGCCTGGGACATCAGCAACAACCCCGCCGCGTACAGCACGCCACCGGTCAGCACCGTGCGCCGTGCCCCGAAACGATCGGCCAAGGCTCCGGCAAACGGTTGCGCCAACCCCCACATCAGATTCTGCAGCGCAATAGCAAAGGCGAAAAGCTCCCTGCCCCAGCCAAACTGCGCGCTCATCGGCGCAAGGAACAGCCCGAAACCGTGGCGAATGCCCAGCGAAAGCGCCAGGATCAACGCGCTGCCGAGCAACACCCAGCCACAGCTGCGCCAAAGAGAAGTCATTATTGTTATCCCCAGCGAATAATTTGAAACATGGGTATATACCCGTATTGCATTAAAAGGCAAGTACCTTGCTTGCCACTGTCGAACTGTCTATAGCGGGGTTGCAGATGGCCTCTTCGCGGGCAAGCTTTGCACAGGTGTACCACTCAAGATCGACAAATACTGTGGCAGCAAAGACCCGTAGCATCAGCGCAGCGGCTGGATCAAACAGTCACCACTAAATGACGACGGCCAGCAGCGCAGCCAGCTCAAGCAGCTCCAACAGCGCCCCAGCGGTATCCCCCGTGGTGCCGCCCAACCGACGCACCATCAACTGCCGCAGCCAAAAGAACACCACGGCGGCAACGGCCAGCATACCTAGGCCCACCCAGTACCAACAGGCGATCCCACTCACCAGCAACACCGCGCGCCCCGCCGGCCGCGGCAGGTGATCGGCCAACGCCTGCCCCAATCCTCCCGCGCGTACATAAGGCGTACAAAGAAACAAACCCAGCAGACCCGCCCGCCCCACCACCGGCACCATCACCAACAACCCCACCTCACCGCGCTCGAGCAACACCACCAAGGCGCAAAACTTGAGCAGCAATACCAGCACCAGGGTCACCACCGCGATAGGGCCGCTGCGCGGGTCCTTCATGATCTCGAGGGTGCGCGCCCGGTCACCGAAACCACCCAGCCAGGCATCAGCACTGTCGGCCAGCCCATCCAGATGCAACGCTCCGCTCAGCAAGACCCAGGCACTGAGCAACAGCGCCGCTTGCAACATCGGCGGCGTGGCGCCCAGCGCCAGGTGCAGCAACCACAGCAGCCCGCCAAACAGCAGCCCCACCAAGGGGTAGCACAGCAACGAGCGACCCATGGCCTGGGGTGACGGCATGCCAGGCAAGGTCACCGGCAGGCTGCTGAGAAACTGCAAGGCAATCCAGAACGGCAACATCACATTGGCTCACGCAAAATGCCGCCCGCTTCGATCTGCAGCGCCATCAACGCGCCGTGGCGCACCTCCACTTGCAGTAACTGCTCGCGCGGCAGGCCGCGGGCCTGAGCCAGCAGCAGACGCATCACCCCACCATGGGTGATCAGCAGCAAGCGCTGTCCGGCGTAGGCTTGATACAAGCGGTCGATGGCGGCCAACACACGCTCGCGAAACGCCAGCACCGGCTCGCCCCCGGGTGGTGTGAAGCTGTAGGGATCGCTCCAGAACAGCCCCAGACCGCGCTCGTCGGTCTCCATCAACTGCGCCGGGCTGTGGCACTCCCAAGCGCCGAAATGCAGCTCCTGCAGATCCTTTTCGTACACCAGCGGCAGTTCGAGTGCCTGCATCAACGACTCGGCGTAACGCGCGCAGCGCTGCAAGGGCGAGGTCACGATCGCGTCCCAGGGCCCCTTCGCCAGCACCGCATCACGCATCTGCCCCCAGCCCCGCGCGGTCAGGGCATCGTCGGTGCTGCCGCGCAAGCCGCCGCCCTGTTCGGTCTCGCCATGACGCAGCATATCCAGCCACAGTGTCATGCTGGCCGATCCGCCACGGCCGCCTCGGCGAAAGTCGCCATCTGCCCGTGGGTGGCACAGGCCAGGCGCAGCAGCGGAACCGCCAGCGCCGCACCACTGCCCTCGCCCAGACGCAGGCCCAGCTCCAGCAATGGCTGCGCTTGCAGTGCAGCCAAGGTAATCCGATGGCCGGGTTCTGCGCCGCGATGACCGAACAGCAGCCAGTCACGGCAGCCCGGATTGAGACGCACGGCCACCAACGCCGCCACTGTGCAGATGAAACCATCCACCAACACCGGCAGACCTTCCTGCGCGCAGGCCAGATAAGCCCCGGCCAATGCGGCCACTTCGAATCCGCCAAAACACAACAGCTGGGTCAGCGGGTCCTTGCCCTGCAACTGGTGCAGGTCCAAGGCCCGCTGCAGCACCTGCGCCTTGTGGCTCACGCCCTTGGCATCGAGCCCGGTACCGGGGCCGGTCAGGTCACTGACCGGGCACTGCAACATCACGCTGGCCAAGGCGCTGGCTGCGGAGGTGTTGCCAATGCCCATTTCGCCACCGATGAACAGCTGCGCCCCCGCCGCCAGCGCCCGCCCAACGCTGTCGCGCCCGGCTTGCAGGGCCAACATGCCCTGTGCTCCGGTCATCGCCGGGGTATGCGCGAAGTTGGCGGTACCGGCACCGATGTGCAGGTGCCGCACGCCAGGCAGGTCTTCGGTCAGTGTCGCGGTGCCCAGGTCGACCACTTCGAGCTGCGCATCCAGTTGCCCGGCGAGCACGCTGATGGCCGCGCCACCGCTGACGAAGTTGAGCAGCATCTGCGCCGTCACTTCTTGCGGGAACGGCGACACGCCTTCAGCGACGATGCCATGGTCACCGGCAAAGATACTGATCCAGACCTGATCGACCCGCGGCTTGAGGCGCCCCTGCAGCCCGGCAAGCTGCACCGCGACCTGTTCCAGCTGGCCCAGAGAGCCGGCCGGCTTGGTCAATTGCCGCTGGCGTTCCAGGGCTTGTTGCTGGATCGCTTGATCCACGGGCTGGCAAGGCAGCAGCCACCAGTGTTGACTCATTATCGGGTTCCTTTGAGGGTCAGGGGCAAGCCGGCCACGGTCAGCACCACGCGCTCGCAGCGCTCGGCCAGGGCCTGGTGCAACCAGCCGGCTTCATCGACGTATCGGCGGGTCAACTCGCCCAAGGGTACAACCCCAAGGCCGGTCTCGTTACTGACAAAAATGATGTCGCCGGGCAACTCGGGCAGCACGCGCAACAGCGCGTCGCGCTCGACAGCCAGGCGCGCGCTGTCTTCGAGCATCAACAGGTTGGTGAGCCACAGCGTCAGGCAATCGACCAGCAAGCAGCGGCCCGATGCGGCATGGCGCAGCAAGGTATCGGCCAGGGCCAAGGGCTCTTCCACCAGGCCCCAATGGGTCGGGCGACGCTCGCGGTGCACACGCACGCGCTGGTCCATCTCGCCGTCCAGCGGCTGACTGGTGGCTATATAGGTCACCGCCAGGGCGCTATCGTCTGCCAGTTGTTCCGCCAATCGGCTTTTACCCGAGCGGGCACCGCCGAGAATCAATTGCTGCATGTCAAACAGGCTCCTGGGCCAGGCCGCACAAGGTGCGCAACAGGCGCGTATCCAGATGACGCTCCACCAGATCGGCGAGGCGTTCGATATCGGTTTCGCGCAGGGCATGGTAATCGACGCTCTGCACGGCCTCCAGCCCTGCCCAGCGCAACAACGCCACGGACGACGCCGAGGACTCGAACAGGCCATGCAGGTAGGTGCACAGAATCTGCCCGTCGCGGCTGATGGCGCCATCATCGCGGCCATCGTCGAGCTGCACCGCCGGGCGCTCAAGGGCAGGCCCCGAGGTCACGCCGGCATGGATTTCATAGCCACTGACGGCAGCGTCTTCAAGCTGCAGCCGGCCACTGACGTTGCGCAGTTGTTTCTCGGCCGCCAGATCGGTGCTGAACGCCAGCAGACCCAGGCCGGGGCTAGACCCCGCCGGCCCTTCGAGCCCGAGCGGATCATGCAGGTGCTCGCCGAGCATCTGCAGGCCGCCGCAAATGCCCAGCAACTTGCCGCCATAGCGAAGATGCCGATCGATGGCCGTGGCCCAGCCTTGACTGCGTAGATAGGCCAGGTCGCTGCGCACGCTCTTGGAGCCCGGCAGGATGATCAGATCCGCCGCCGGGATCGTCTCGCCAGGGCCGATGAACTGCAGGTCGACCTGCGGGTGCAGGCGCAACGGGTCGAAATCGGTGTGATTGCTGATCCGCGGCAGCACCGGCACTATGACTTTGAGCACTTGCTGCGCCTTGGCCGTCTGCCGCCGATCGAGGCCGTCCTCGGCTTCCAGATGCAGGTCCATCACATAGGGCAGCACGCCGACCACCGGTTTGCCGGTGCGCTGTTCGAGCCAGTCGAGGCCGGGCTGGAGCAACGCGATGTCACCGCGAAAGCGGTTGATGATGAAACCCTTGACCCGTGCCTGCTCGCTGGGCGACAGCAGTTCCAGCGTGCCGACCAGATGGGCGAAGACCCCGCCACGGTTGATGTCGGCGATCAGCAGCACGTCGCAATCGACGGCTTCGGCGAAGCCCATGTTGGCGATGTCGCCGGCACGCAGGTTGATCTCCGCAGGCGAACCCGCGCCCTCTACCATCACCACCGGCCAGGCGGCGCTCAAACGCTCGTGCGAGGCCAGCACTGCCTGCATGGCCACAGCCTTGTAGTCGTGATAGGCCACGGCATTCATGGTGGTGACCGCGCGGCCATGGATGATCACCTGGGCGCCGGTGTCGCTGTTGGGTTTGAGCAGCACCGGGTTCATGTCGGTGTGCGGCGCCAGCCCGGCGGCCTGGGCCTGCACCGCCTGGGCCCGGCCGATTTCGCCCCCCTCGGCGGTAACGGCGCTGTTGAGCGCCATGTTCTGCGGTTTGAACGGCACCACGCCGACGCCCTGGCGTTTCAACCAGCGGCACAGCGCGGTGACCAAGGTACTTTTACCGGCATCGGAGGTGGTGCCCTGCACCATCACTGTGGTCATGAAACGACCTCTGTCTGACGATAGGCCGTGAGCGCCGCCTCCAGCCGCTGCCAGTCGGCCTCGACCGCTGGCAGGCCGAAGCGCAGGCTGCTGTTGTGCGCGAACAGCCGCACGAGGATGCTGCGTTCGGCCAGAAAGTCGTGCAGCGGCGCCGCGTGCTCGGTGATCAGCCACTGGAACAGCGCGCAGCCGCCCTGGGGTTGCAAGCCGGCATCGCTCAACAGCCGCACCAGGCGCTCGCTGGCCAGTGCGCAACGAGCCCGTTGCACCGCTTGGGTGGTGCGATCTTCAAGGCACGCCAGGCCCACGGCGCGGATCGGCCCGCCAACAGCCCAGGGCCCGACCTGCTCGGCCAGCAGACGCAGGAGTTTGCTCTCGGCCAGCGCAAAGCCCAGCCGTGCACCGGCCAGGCCGAAAAACTTGCCGAACGAGCGCAGCACGATGAGGCCTGGACGACTGGTGTAACGGCTGATACTGAAAGCGGCCGTAGGGTCCATGAAAGCTTCGTCGACCACCAGCCAGCCACCGCGCTGGCTCAAGCGCTGGTGCCATTCCAGCAGGCGCTCGGGCGGCACCAGGCGGCCGGTGGGATTGTTGGGATTGACCAGCACCAGCACATCGAGGCCATCGAGGTAATAGTCGACTTCGGCCTCGCGGATCTCGCGCACCAGATGCCCGCCGCGTCGCCAGGCCTCGGCGTGCTCGGCGTAACAAGGCGACAGGACACCGACCTTGCCGACCTTGCGCAGGCGCGGCAGCAACTGGATGGCCGCTTGCGAGCCGGGCACCGGCAGCACTTGCGGCGCGTCGTAATAGGCGCAGGCCGCCGCCTCGAGGCCGTCATCGGTCTCGGGCAGCCGCGCCCAGGCGTGCATATCGATTGCCGGCACGGTAAACGGCCAAGGGGCGATGCCGGTAGACAGGTCCAGCCAGTGCTCTTGCGCAACACCGTATTGCCGAGCGGCGGCGCGCAGGCGCCCTCCATGTTCAAGCATGCACATAGTCTCCCACGCAGAGCAGCAGTAACCACAGCCAGACGCCCCGTTGCACCAGAGCCCAGCCGCGGTCGATGGACCCGGCATCGGCCGCCGGGCCTGCGCCGAGTATGGCGCGTTCGTGCAGTTCACCGTGATAGATCGCCGGGCCACCGAGTTCGACGCCCAGCGCGCCGGCACCCGCAGCCATCACCGGCCCGGCGTTCGGGCTGTCCCAGTGTGGCGCCTGACTGCGCCAGCACCGCCAGGCCAGGCGGGACTTGCCGAGCAGGGTGTAGGTCAACGCCACCAATCGCGCCGGAATGTAGTTGAGCACATCATCGATGCGCGCCGCCGCCCAGCCAAAGCGCTCGAAGCGCTCGTTGCGATAGCCCCACATCGCGTCGAGGGTATTGCTCAAGCGGTACAGCACCACCCCGGGCACACCGGCCACCACGAACCAGAAGATGGCCGCGAACACCGCGTCGCTGCCGTTTTCCAGCACCGACTCGGTCGCCGCACGGGCAACCGCGCTGGCGTCGAGTTCGTCGGTCTGGCGGCTGACCAGATAGCCCACACGGCGCCGCGCCTCAGGCAGATCATCGCTGCGCAGCGCCTGAGCCACAGGAGCAACGTGCTCGCCCAGGCTGCGCAGCCCGAGGGCGCAGTACAGCGCCAGCACGGCGACCCCTTCGCCGATCCAGGGCAGACTCGCCAGCCAACTGGCGATCAGCGTGATCGGCACTACCGCCAGCACCCAGGCAGTCACACCGTGACTGCGCCAACCGCGCCCGCCACTGTTGAAGCGCCGCTCCAGGCGATTGGCCAGATTACCGAAGGCCACCAGCGGGTGCGCCCGCCGCGGCTCGCCGAGCAAGGCATCGAGGGCCACGCCCGCGACGGTCAACAGGGCAATGCTCATGACGTGTGTCCCCACTGGTTCTCGAACAGCATCTCGCTCAACGGTTGTTCGCTGCGCCAGCCTTCCATCACCAGCATCGGTGCCGGATAAAAGCTTTCTACCGGACCCAGGCACAGCACCGCCAGCGGCTTGGCACCCGCGGGCAAGTGCAACAGATCGGCCAGCGCCTGGGGTTCGAACACCGAGACCCAGCCCATGCCCAGGCCTTCGACGCGCGCCGCCAGCCACAGGTTCTGGATAGCGCAGGAAAGCGACGCGAGGTCCATTTCCGGCAAGGTCCGGCGCCCGAACACATGGGCGTCGCGGCCATCCATCAAGGCGGCGACCAGTACTTCGGCGCACTCGTCGATGCCCTCGACCTTGAGCTTCATGAATTCGTCAGAACGCTCGCCGAGGGCTTCGGCAGTGCGCAGGCGTTCAGCCTCCACCAGCGCCTTGATCTGCGTGCGCAGGGCCGGGTCGGTGATACGGATGAAACGCCAAGGCTGCATCAGGCCGACGCTGGGCGCGTGATGAGCAGCCGCCAGCACCCGCGCCAGCAGCTCGGGAGCCACCTGGCCACCGGCGAAATGGCGCATGTCGCGGCGCTCGGCGATGGCGCGGTAGACCGCTGCGCGCTCGGCGTCGGAGAAGGCGTTATCAGTCATGTTGTCTCAGTAAACCTGTAGCGAGGGGGCTTGCCCCCGAAAATATTTCGGCAATTGCGGTGCGCCTGATCGGGCCTGTCGGGGCAAGCCCCCTCGCTACAACGGTAATCGAGATCATCAAGCGGATGTCGGCGCGAACAACGCCGCGACAGCCTGCGGGTTCGACGGGAAATAGAAGTGCACGTAAGACGCCGTCATCCGCCCGATTCGATACACCGCTTCGGCGCCGCGCCCGCCATTGGGGCTGATGCCACGGGCGATGGGCTGGCATTCACTGCTGGTCAATGAATGATGATAGGTATGGCCGCGCAGCGACCCCTCCGGCAGCTCTACCGTTTGCAGCGCAAGCGCCGCCAGGCGTTTTTGCATCACCGCCTCACCGCTCAAGAGCCCCACCAGGGGCGCGCGGACGCCTTCTACATCGGTCAGGGCGTCGAGCAGATAGAGCATGCCGCCACACTCCGCAAGCATGGGCTTGTCGGCCGCATGGTGGGCGCGGATGCCCTTGAGCACGCCATGGTTTTCAGCCAGTGCGAGGTGATGCAGTTCAGGGTAGCCGCCGGGCAGATAGAGGCTGTCGCAGGCGGGCAGTTCGCCGTCGTGGATGGGTGAGAAGAACACCAGCTCGGCGCCCATGGCCCGCAGCAAATCAAGACTGGCGCCGTAGGTAAAGGCGAACGCTTCGTCATGGGCCACCGCAATGCGCACGCCCGCCAGCAGCGGTTCGGCCGCCACCAGGGTGGGCGCAGCAAACCTTACCGGCGGCGGCAGCGCCACTTCGCAACTGCCGCCAAGGGCCTCGGCGGCAGCGTCCAGGCGCGCATCCAGGTCATTCAGCTCGCTGGCCTGCACCAGTCCCAGATGACGGCTGGGCAGCTCGATTGCCAGGTCCCGGGACAACGCACCGTACCAGCGCAGGCCTTCGGTCAGGCTGTTTTCCAGCAGCTGCGCGTGGCGCAAAGTGCCGACCCGATTGGCCAGCACGCCCGCGAACGGCAGATCAGCCTGGTAACGGGCCAGGCCCAGCGCCAGGGCGCCGAACGTCTGGGCCATGGCCGTGCCATCGATCACCGCCAGCACCGGCACGCCGAAATGCCGCGCCAGATCGGCGCTCGACGGCGTGCCGTCGAACAGCCCCATCACGCCTTCGATCAGGATCAGATCAGCTTCGGCAGCAGCTTCCCACAACAGCCGGCGGCTCTCGTCGGCGCCCACCATCCACAGGTCAAGCTGGTACACCGGGGCACCACTGGCGCGTTCGAGGATCATCGGATCGAGAAAATCCGGTCCGCACTTGAATACCCGCACCTTGCGCCCCTGATTGCGATGCAAGCGCGCCAGGGCGGCAGTGACCGTGGTCTTGCCCTGCCCCGAGGCGGGGGCGGCGATCAATACCGCTGGGCATTGACGGGCCTGATTCACAGTTCGACGCCCTTCTGCGCGCCGATACCGGACTGAAACGCGTGCTTGAGCATACCCATCTCGGTGACGGTGTCGCCCAGCTCGATCATCTCCGGCTTGGCACCGCGACCGGTGACGATCACGTGCTGCATGGCCGGGCGCGCTTGCAGGTCGCTGAGCACACGGTCAAGGTCGAGGTAGCCGTGCTTGAGGGCGATGTTCAATTCATCGAGCACCACGAAGTGAATGGCCGGGTCCTGGAGCATCTGCAGGGACACCTCCCAGGCAGCTTCGGCTGCGGCGATATCGCGCTGGCGGTCCTGAGTTTCCCAGGTGAAGCCCTCGCCCATGACGTGGTAGCGCACCTGCTCGGGGAAGCGGCGGAAGAACAATTCTTCCCCGGTGCTGTTGCGGCCCTTGATGAACTGCACCACACCGCATTGCATGCCGTGGCCCATGGCACGGGCCAGCATGCCGAACGCCGAACTGCTCTTGCCTTTGCCATTGCCGGTCAGCACCAGCAGGAGGCCACAGGCATTGGGCGCGTTGGCGATACGCTCGTCGATCACGGCTTTTTTACGCAGCATGCGCGCGATATGGCGCTCGTCGCGCTCGATGGATTCAGTCATGGCAGCCTCCGCTACTGGTGCACGCAGACGGCATCGACGCACGAACGGTGCCCGCGCCGCCCGTGTCGAGGACAGGGCGCGCGGGCGGCTCGCAGAATATCGTCGATGCCGCTCTCACCCGCGCGACAGTCAATTGAATAAAAGCGTCCAGGCCGGTCTCCGGGCTCATGAGCGGGGCAATCACACCCAGGCGGCGCGCCTTCCCGAACCCCGAAGGACCAGTGGCGACGTGCGCGGCCTTGACTCATTTACCGTTGCGGGGGCAGCGCCGGAATCGCGAGGCTATGCTCGCTCACCGGCTTCCCTGTTTCACTCGACCCGCCTTGGGGCGGCCGAGCACCTGAAACACGCCGCGAAGGTTAGAGGGTTGGCGGGTAAGCGTCAAATGAAGCCGCTGGGTGGGACGGGAGCATACGGTGAAGCAATTGGCCCCTTCGCGAGCAAGCTTTGCTCCCACGGTACACAGTTACAGCGTCGTACACCTGTGAGCGCCAGGCTTGCCCGCAAAGGGGCCAATCTGGCGCGCTCACATTCACCGGAACCTACACCGCGATCAATACCTCTACCGCTCAAGCGCAGCATGCACTGCACATAACAAGACCAATGGGAAACACAGGGAACCTGCCATGTACATCACTCGCCTCGCCGCGCTGATCAGTCTCAGCGCCGCCCTCGCCGCCTGCGGCGAAACCTCCAGTCTGCAAGTCAGCGACGGCACCGGCCCCAGGCCTGAACTGCCGCCGCCCAACAAGACCTTGCTGCCCACCGTCAACATCGCCCCAGCCGTGGGCTGGCCCGAAGGCGCCAAACCTGTCGCCGCACCGGGCACCCAGGTGGCGGTGTTCGCCCGCGAACTGCATCACCCACGCTGGTTGTACGTATTGCCGAACGGCGACGTGCTGGTGGCCGAGACCGACGCCCCGCCCAAACCCGACGACAGCAAAGGGATCAAGGGCTGGATCGCCAAGAAGGTCATGAGCCGCGCCGGTTCAGGCGTACCCAGCCCCAACCGCATCACCCTGTTGCGCGACAAGGACGGCGATGGGGTGGCCGAAACCCGCAGTACGTTCCTGAGCAACCTCAACTCGCCGTTCGGCATGGTGCTGGTCGGCGATGACCTGTACGTGGCCGATACCGACCAGTTGCTGCACTTCAAATATGCCCAGGGCGCCAGCTCGATCACCACCCCCGGCGACAAGATCGTCGACCTGCCGGGCGGGACCATCAATCACCACTGGACCAAAAACGTCATTGCCAGCCAGGACGGCAAGAAGCTCTACGTCACCGTCGGCTCCAACAGCAACGTCGCGGAAAACGGCCTGGAGGCCGAGAAAGGCCGCGCGGCGATCTGGGAAGTCGACCCGCTCACCCATCAGCAACGGATTTTCGCCTCCGGCCTGCGCAACCCCAACGGCCTGGCCTGGGAGCCCAGGACCGGTGCCTTGTGGACCGCGGTCAACGAGCGTGACGAGATCGGCAGCGACCTGGTGCCGGACTACATCACCTCGGTCAAGGACGGCGCCTTTTATGGCTGGCCCTTCAGCTATTACGGGCAGCATGTGGACGAGCGCGTGAGCCCACCGAACCCCGAGCTGGTGGCCAAGGCGATTGCCCCCGACTACGCGGTCGGGCCGCACACGGCGTCACTGGGACTGGCGTTTGCCGAGGCCAATGCGTTGCCCGCACCCTTTACCGATGGCGCGTTCATCGGCCAGCATGGCTCGTGGAACCGTAAACCGCACAGCGGCTACAAAGTGCTGTTCGTGCCGTTTGCCGACGGCAAGCCGAGCGGGTCGCCGGTGGATCTGTTGACGGGTTTCCTGGATAAGGACGAGAACGCCATGGGCCGGCCGGTAGGCGTGGTGGTCGATCACCGCGGCGGGGTGTTGGTGGCGGACGACGTGGGTAATCGTATCTGGCGGGTGACGGCGGTGAAGCGGTAGGACCGCTCTGTGGTGAGGGGGGCTTGCTCCCCCACCACAGAGAACGGCGACTAGCGCGTCAGGGCCATAGACTTCGCAGATCTGCGGGGATACACACCACCCCATCAAACAACAACCGCGTGGTGCGCAGCAGCCCGCACCCGGTGATCACGCCGTTATCGCGGCGGATCTCCACGGTGAACTCGCCACTCGGATGCTCCACCGAGACATTCAGCAGCGCGCCCTCCGGCACCTGCGCCAACCCCTCGGCCACCGACCCCTCGAGCAAACAGGCCGACGCGACGCTCACCGCGCCGAACACTCCGATCGAGGCATGGCAGGTGTGTGGAATAAAAGTCCGACTGCTGATTGCTCCGCCGTCCATGGGCGCCGCGATCAGGCTCATCTTCGGCACCGTCCGTGCGCTCACATCGCCCAGATTCATCAACGGCCCGGCCTGTAACCGAATCGACTCCAGACGCGCTTTCAAGCCCTCATCGGCATTCAAGTCGGCGCGGCTTTCACGGCCCGTCAGCCCCAAGTCCGCGGCCCGCAACAGCACCACCGGCATGCCGTTATCGATACAGGTGACCTCGATACCGTCGATGCGATCACGCACCTGGCCCGTGGGCAACAACGCGCCGCAACTGGAGCCGGCAATATCGTCAAAACGCACTATCACCGGCGCGGCACTGCCGGGCACGCCGTCGATGATCGCCGCGCCGTCGTAGCGCACTTGACCATCGATGGTCTGCACCAGCGCGGTAGCGGTCTGACCGGTGTTTTCCATATAGATGCGCACTGCGGTTTGCTCGCCCTGGGCCGCCACCAAGCCGCGCTCCAGCGCAAATGGCCCGACCCCGGCGAGGATGTTGCCGCAATTCTGGCCGTAATCGACCCGTGGCTGATCCACCACGACCTGGGCGAACAGGTAGTCGACGTCGGTGCCGGGGCGGGTCGATGCGCGGATGATCGCCACCTTGCTGGTCAATGAGTCCGCCCCGCCGATGCCGTCGATCTGGCGCGGGTCCGGCGAGCCCATGGCAGCCAGCAATACCCGGTCGCGCTGCGCAGGATCGGCGGGCAGATCGTCCGCGAGGAAGTACGCGCCCTTGGACGTGCCGCCGCGCATCATCAGGCAGGGTATGCGGGTTTGGGGCATGGTTCGAATCTCCATCACGACAAAACATAAGTGCCAGCCCTACCGGCCTCTTCGCGGGCAAGCCTTGCTCCCACAGCGTCCGAGTCGAACACCTGTGGGAGCAAGGCTTGCCCGCGAAGGGGCCGGCATAAACGCCGCATGGCTTCAGGCCTTACACGTCATCCAGACTATCGACATACCGCAAGCCCTTCTCCGCCAGCCGCGGGCGCATGTTGTAGATATCCAGCCCCAGTTCCCCGGCAGCAAGACGCAGGCGCTTCTGCTCTTCGAGATCCGCCCGTTTGCGGCTGGCCTCGACCACCGCGGGCAACTCATCGCGGCGTACGATCACCACACCGTCGTCGTCCGCCAGCACTACATCGCCCGGATTGACCAATTGCCCGGCACACACGATGGGGATATTCACTGACCCCAGGGTCTCCTTGATCGTCCCCTGGGCATGCACAGCCCGCGACCATACGGCAAAGCCCATCTCACGCAAGGTGCGGGTATCGCGCACCCCGGCGTCGAGCACCAGGCCAAGCACCCCTCGGGCCTTCAACGAAGTCGCGAGCAAATCGCCGAAAAAACCGTCGGTGCACGGTGAACTGGGCGCCATCACCAGAATGTCCCCAGGCTGACACTGCTCTACCGCCACGTGGAACATCCAGTTGTCCCCCGGCGCCGCCAGCACGGTGACCGCCGAGCCGCTGAGGGCGAAGTCCTGCTGGATCGGCCGAATCGACGGCGCCAACAGTCCCTTGCGGCCCTGCGCCTCATGCACGGTGGCAACGCCGTACTGGGTCAGTTCTGCGATCAACGCCTGGTCGGCGCGCTGGATATTGCGCACCACCACACCGGTCTTTCCTACACTGCTCATCCCAGATTCTCCGTGACCCGTGGAAAGATGCTCTGATAGCCCTCGGCGTAGACGATGTTCTTTTTCGCCGTGATGCCGATGTTGCGCTTGGCCTGCACGCCGCGCTGCAGGGCCACGCGGGTGTAGTACTCCCACAGGTGCTCCTGACCAGCCATGCACTGGATCGCGGCGTACTTTTTGTCCCAGACCTCGGTGATGTCCAGCAGTACGTCGGGCTTCCACTCGCACTGCTCGGGCTGGTGGGGTTCGAAGCTGTACACCGGCGGCGCACCGACGATCTGCTCGCCGGGCTTGTAGCCCTCGGCCTGGGCGATGATGCGTGCTTCCTGGGTCAGGTGAATGGCCAGCGGGTGATCATAGTTGTACGGGTCCTTGAGCGAATGGCTGAGGACGAACTCCGGTTGCACACGACGGAACACATCGGCCAGGCGGAACAGCGTGTCCTTGTCGGCGCGCATGGGGTAATCACCGATATCGAAGAACTCCACGCTCGCGCCGAGAATGTCGGCGGCGGCCTGGGCTTCTTCGCGGCGCGCGGCCTTGACGGTGGCTTCGGTCATCTCGGCGCCCTTGCGCCACAGCTTGGCCGACTCGCCGCGCTCGCCGAACGACAGGCAGACGATATGCACCTTGTAGCCCTGAGCGGCATGCAGGGCGATCGAGCCGCCGGCGCGCCAGACGAAGTCGGCTGAGTGGGCGCTGACCACCAGGGCGGTTTTGGCGGGGCTGTTGTTATTCATGCAAAGGCTCCTGCTTTTTTAGTCTGGCCATGCTGTCACGCCACGCCATAACGCAATAATGCGTTCAGTTAGGGCTGGTATACTTTTTACTTATCGGCCCTCATTGCCTGACTGGTAACCGCCCCATGCCCGAGCAGCCCCTGCCTTCCCTCATGCAGATCCGCGCCTTCGTGCGTGTAGCCGAACACGGCAGCATCTCCCGCGCGTGTGAGGTATTGCTGCGCGCGCAATCGGTGATCACCCGAGCCATCCGCGATCTTGAGATTCGCCTCGATGTGCCGCTGTTCGAACGCCACGCCAGCGGCATGCTCCTCAGCGGCTATGGCAAAGCCATCCTGCCGCGCGCGGTGCGGGTGCTGGCTGAGCTGGAGGCCATTCCGGCACTGCTCGGCCATGCCGCCCACGAGCCGCTGTACCTGCTGCAAACGCGGCGCCTGGAAATCTTCGTCAAACTCTGCGAAACCCGCCACATGCAAACGGTGGCCAAGGCCTTCGGCCTGACCCAACCGGCCATCAGCGCCGCGCTCAAGGCCCTCGAAGACGGCGCCGGCAAGGGGCTGTTCGAGCGCACCGCGCGCGGGCTGCAGCCAACCCAGGCCAGCCACGACATCCTCTATCCGATCCGCCGCGCGCTCAACGATCTGCGCCGCATCGACGCCGATGTCGCCGCCATCAAGGGCTCGCTGCAAGGCGTGGTGATGGTCGGCGCGCTGCCACTGGGGCGCACACGCATCCTGCCCCAGGCCATCGTGCAGTTGCTTGAGCAACACCCCGGCGTGCGCATCGCCACCAATGAAAGCCCGTTCAATCTGCTGGCCCTGGAACTGCGAGCCGGGGATGTGGATTTCGTCTTCGGCGCCCTGCGTGCCAGCGATTACGCCAGCGACTTGCACGGCGAACGGTTGCTGACCGAGGAGATGGTGATACTGGTGCGCCGCGGGCATCCGCTGCTGGACCGCAGCCTGAACCTGACCGAGCTGGATGATGCGCGCTGGGTACTGCCGCGAGCGGATACTCCAGCGCGATTGCTGCTGGAGGCGCACTTTCAGCAGATTGGCAGCCCGTCGCCTGAACCGGTAGTAGAGACCGGCGACATGGCGATCATCCGTGGCCTGCTGATGCGCTCGGACATGCTCGCCGTGGTGTCGGCACACCAATTGGAATACGAGATGGCCAGTGGTGAACTGCAGCCGTTGCGCCTGACGCTGCATGACACTCTGCGTCCCATCGGCCTGATCTACCGCAGCAACGGCCTGCCATCGCCTGCGGCCGAGGCATTGATGGCGCAGATCCGCAGCGTGGCAAAAAACCTGTAGCGAGGGGGCCTGGCCCTCGCTACGGGGAACCTCAGCGCTTGCCCGCCACCGAATACGTCACCTGCTGATTACGGGTCTGCTGGAACGCCTCCAGGCTCAAGCCCTTCATCGCCGAATAGATATGCAGGTTCGACACCCCCACCACCGCGCCCAGTTTCTCCAGCAAAAAGAAGATCGCCCCGTAGCGAATCAGCCCCTGCCAGTCGCGCTCGCTGACCAGTCGGCGCTCTTCATCCGTCAACTGATGCTCCTCGAACAGCACCTCGGGCGTTTCGAGGAAACGCTGGCGCCAGCCGGGCTCGATCAGCCGATGCAGGAAGCGATTCAAGCGATAACCCTTGTGGCTGCGCTCCAGATCGAACGGATAGGTACCGGGCAGCTTCTCGATTCCGGCCAGTTGATAGCCGATGTGGTCGCGGTGGCGCTGCAGTGCATCCACCGGCACCTCGCGCGCCTGGTTCTCCAGCAGCAAGGTGGCGATGCCGGTCATCGATGGCAGGTAATAGTCCTGATGCAGCTTGACCACGTTGGCCGACAAGGCCCCGCGCATGATCAGCCAGGTGATCACCTCCGAGCCCTCCATGCCGCCCAGGGTGGCGTATTCAGCCAAGGTGATGTCCGTCAGGCGCTCGGGATCGTTGACGAACAGATCGAGAAACTGCGCGTCCCATTCCGGGTTGTTGAAGCCGCATCGCTCGCCGTGCACCTGGTGCGACACGCCGCCTGTGGCAACGATGGCAACCTTGAGGTCTTCGGGATAGCTCTCGATCGCCCGGCGCAGCGCCTGGCCGAGTTTGTAGCAACGCTTGGCACTGGGGATCGGAAACTGCAACACGCCCACCTGCAGCGGCACCACCTGCACCGGCCAGCCGTCCTTGAACGGCATGAGCGCCGACATCGGCGAGAACAGACCGTGGTCGATGGGCTTGTCGCGGAAGAACGCCATGTCGAACTCATCGGCCATCAAGCTCTGGCCGATGTGCCGCGATAACGCCGCGTGGCCGCCAATGGCCGGCAGGTCGCGCTTGCCGCCGCCCTCGTCGGCGACGTCGTACTGGTCGTCCACCCCCAGCGCGAAGGCCGAATAGTGGTCGAAGAAAAACGACGTCACATGATCGTTGAAGATGTAGAACAGCACGTCCGGCTGCTTCTCGGCGAGCCAGGCCTTGATCGGCTCGAAGCTGGCGAAGATCGGCGCCCAGGCCGCTTCCGACTGTTTGTCGTGATCGACCGCATAGCCGATGGTGGGCGTGTGTGATACGGCGAGGCCGCCGATGATGCGCGCCATGTGAAGGTCTCCAGAATAAATGCAAAAACACGGCGGGCCCGCAAGCCCGCGACTTATCAATGGTTGAGTTCAGGCAGTACTCCGAGGGCCTGCCGCGGCTTGGGGCCGGCCAGAATAGCCAGCGCCGCCAGCAGCGCCGGGATGCCGAGCACGGCGAATACCAGGCTCATCGGCAGCCCCAGGCTCAACAGCGCGCCGCCAGTGAGGGAGCCGAAAATGCCACCGAAGCGGCCGATGCCGAGCATCCAGCTGACGCCTGTAGCACGGAAATCCGTTGGGTACTGGCCCGGCGCAAAAGCGTTGAGGCCCGTCTGCGCTCCATTCATGCAAAACCCCGCCGCGAACACCAGCACACCTAACGCCGAGGCGCCGATCTCGACGAAACCCAGAGCGAATATGCACAGCGCGCCGCCTACGTAAGCCAGGGCAATCGCCGCCTTTGGATTGAAGCGGTCCATGGCGAAGCCGACCAACAAGATCCCTGCCAGGCCGCCGAACTGGAACATGGCGGTGATCACCGCCGCGCGTTCGAGGCTGATGCCGGCATCCTTGATCAGGGTCGGCATCCAGCCGGTCAACAGATAGATGACTAGCAGGCCCATGAAATAGGTGCCCCACAGGCTCAGCGTGCGCCAGCGGTATTCAGCGGTAAACAGGTGCGACACCTTGCGCCCTGCCGATTCGCGCGCAACCGGCGCGCTGACCACAAAGCTCACGGTGTCTGAAAATTCCGCCCCCATGCGCTTCAGTACGGCCATGATGCGCTCTCGGGGGAAACGCCGATTGATCATCAAGTCCACCGATTCCGGCAGCAGAAAGTACAGCACCGGCAGCAGCGCCAGCGGCAGCACACCACCCACCAGCAGCACGGCGTGCCAGCCAAACGAGGGGATCATCCATGCCGACACGAAGCCACCCATGGCCGAGCCCAGCCCGAAGCCCATGAACATCGAGGTGATCAAGCGCCCCCGCAACCGCGCCGGAATATATTCGGACAGCAGCGTGGTGCTGTTAGGCATCGCTGCGCCCAGCCCCAGGCCGGTGAGAAAGCGCAATGCGGCCAGCTCCAACGGCGAGCGCGCGAAGGCACACAAAAGGCTGAACACCCCAAAACAGGCGACCGACGCCAAGAGCACGCGGCGCCGCCCCAGGCGGTCAGAGTAAGGCCCGGACATCAAAGCGCCCGCTGCCAGCCCGACCATGGCCGAGGCGAGGATCGGACCGAAGGCAGACTTGCTGATGCCCCAGTCGGCAATCACCGCCGGCGCAATGAAGCCCATGATGGCGGCGTCAAAACCGTCGAAGGTGACGATCAAAAAACACAAACCGAGAATCAGCCATTGAAAGCGGGAGACGGATCGCTGATCGATCCAGTGTTTGATGTCCACGGCGGGAGTGTTCATCGATGCGACCCTTTTATTTTGATTGTGGGGCTGCATGACGCCAAGCAGGGGCGTTTGCAGGTAGCGCCAGCATAGGCTGGCGCGGCCTGTGAAGCGTCTGTGAAATGTTTAAACAGGTATCGGTTCTATTGATCGACCATACAGTTCATCGACCAGCACCTGCCAATCGAAGGGGTCGCTATACGCCAGACCCTGCTCGGCCATCCGCTCGACCAGGCCGCGCTGGGTCTGCACAATCGCCAGGCTCATGTGCGGGCTGACGCCGACATCGGCTGCGGTCTTGGCCACCTCCTCCATCTCTTCGGCGCGGCGCCGCCCATGCTCGGCGACGCGGCTGATCAGGTAATGGGGCTGGCGCGCATCCCAGCCCATGCCCGGGAAGCTCTTGTGCAGCGAGGCCAGCACCCGCTCTTCGGCGCCATACTGGCGGGCGGTCGCCAGGCACTCAGTGGTCAGGGCTTCGAGCCCCTTGATCATCACGCTGCGGCACATTTTGATGGCCGAGGCGACACCGATGCGATCGGCCACCACCTGGATGTTGAAGCCCAGCGGTGTCAGCCAGTCCGCCAGCTGCTGCGCCTGTGGGCCGCCCAGCAGGATCGGTGTCTGCAAGCGCTGCGGCGGTACCGGTGCCATCACTGCGGCGTCGACGTAAAGGCCACTGCGGGCTTCGATGGCCGCGCTGGCAGCTTGCTTGGTCGCCGGCGCCACCGAGTTGATGTCCATGAACAATTGCTGGGGCTGCAGGTGCGCCGCAGCCTGCTCGGCGACCTGCAAGGCCGACCCGGCCGTGACCGCCGAGATCACCAGTTGCACACCTTGGATAGCACTGGCCGCACTCTCGCACAGCTCGACACCCGCAGCCTGAGCTTTGGCCTGCAGCGCCGGCCGCCGCGCCGCGTCCTCGAACAGCCGGTCGTAGACATGAACGCTGACGCCTTGGGCAGCGAGGTCCTGACCAATAATGCCGCCGGCCTCACCGAAACCGATCAGGGCCACATGTTGCAGGGATGCTGGGGTAGTCATTTGAGGCTTTCCTTGAAGACAGGTTGTGGGGTGACAGGCGCTTGCTCGGCCATAGCTCCAGTGCTATCAGGGTTGCGCAGACAGGCGTCGAAGCGTTCGCGATCGAAGAGTTTTTCCCACTTGCAGATCACGATCACCGCCACGCTGTTACCGATGACATTGGTGGTCGAGGTAGCGATGGCCAGCACCCGGTCGATGCCGAACAACAGGCCAAGTGAACCGAGCGGCACCACATGCACTGACTGCAAGGTGGCCGCTAGTTTGATCACCGCACCACCGGCCGCACCGGCGCCGCCCTTGGAGGTCAGCAACATCACCGCCATGATGCTGATCTGCTGGCTGAGGGTCAGGCTGGTGTCGGTGGCCTGGGCCAGGAATCCCAGGCCGCAGGCCATGTACAAACAGGCGCCATCGATATTGAAACTGTAACCGGCAGGCAACACGAACCCGACCACGGCCTCATCGCAACCGGCCTTGGTGAGTTTGTCGACCAACCGCGGGAACGCCGCCTCACTGGAAGCCGTGCCCATGGCGATGATGGCTTCCTCCTTGATGACCCGCAGTATCTTGAAGATCGACAGCCCGGCCAGGGCCGCCACGCTGCCCAGCACCAGGAAGATAAAGATCAGCGTGCTGGCGTAGTACGTGAGGATGTAGCGCAGCAGGTACAGCAAGGTCTGTGAGCCGAAACTGCCAACGGCGGCGGCCATAGCGCCGAATGCACCGATGGGCGACAGGCGCATGATGTAGCTGAGCAACTTGAAGGTCAGGGTCTGGCCCTCGGAGAGCAGCTTGAGGCCCAGCCAGTCGGGTTTGGCGCACTGCGCCAGGGCAATGCCTACCAGCACCGACACGAATAGCACCGGCAGAATATCGCCCTCGACAAAGGCCGAGGCCAGGGTCTTGGGGATGATCGAAAGGAAGAAATGCCCGATGTCGAAACTGCCGCCCGACAGCGCCGCATTCACCGTGGCCGCTTCGCCGGCATTCAGGCTGTCACCGAGGTTGGCGTGCAGCCCCTCGCCGGGACGCACCAGCGACACCACAGTAAAGCCGACAACCATTGCCAGGCTGCTGACCACCTCGAAGTACACCAGGGTCTTGATGCCGATGCGGCCCAAGCGCCGGAAGTCGCCGATATGGGCGATACCGTGGACCACGGTGAAGAAAATGATCGGGCCCAGGAGCATCTTCAACAGCGCGATGAAGGCGCTGCCCAGGGGTTTCATCTGTATGGCGACGGAGGGTGCGGCAAGCCCGAGCACGATGGCCAATGCCATCGCGATCAGCACCTGGATGTACAGTTTGCCGAGCAATTTCATGGGGGGCGACCTTGTTTTTATTATTCAGGTCGAGGGTGGCACAGGGGGGCGTGGTCAGGGCAATGCGTAAGCCTTGCGGGACCATGCCTTTTGTTTATCGGGCCGCTAGAGGGGCAGATCGAGGCGTTTGCGAGCGCGGTGGATCGAGCCGTTGCGCAGCGCCCAGCGCATCGCACCTGCCACGGGCTGCGTGGTGGCACGCACCAGGCTGCGGCGCAGCGGCGAATGCTCGATACCGAAGAGTTGCGCGGCCCACGCGGGCAGCAGATCCACCCCGGCTTGCAGCATCAGGGCCCCCACCGGCCGCGCCAGCACGCTCGGCGCGGGCGCGGTGTGCAGCAAGCGCAACACCTCGAGACTGCGTTCATCGCACGACAATTGCCCACGCATGCCGTCGATATAAGCGACGATCGCGCGGGCATTGGTTGGGACATGCTCGGCGCCGAGCCGTCGCGCGATCAGGGCGGTTTCGGCGTAGTAACGATCCTGCTCGGCCAGCGACAGGTGCGGGTTGAGATAGCGCAAATGCGCGGCCATGAAGCTGTGCACTTCGGCCACGTGCACCCAGGTCAGCAGCGCTGGATCACTGGCCGCGTAGGGCCGGCCATCTGCGGCGGTACCGACGACCTTCTCATGCAGGGTGCGGACCTTGTCGATCAGCCAGTCGGCGTCCGCTCGCGCGGCGAAGGTGGTGCCCGCAATGAACTGCCCGGTGCGGCGCAGGCGGCCGGTCATGTCGTCGCGGAAGTTGGAGTGATCCCACACCCCGGCCAGCGCCAGCGGGTGGAGCATCTGCAGCAGCAAAGCGGTGATGCCGCCGATCAGCATGCAAGGGAAATCGCCGTGTACCCGCCAGCACACTGCATCGGGGCCGTACAAACCGGGGTCGCCCTTGGGCTGTTCGAAATCGATCTGCCCCAGCGCCAGGCCGGTCATGCTGAGCATTTGTGCTTCGATGCGGCGGCGCAGGTATTCCATAGGGCTTCAGGTTTCCATCGGTGCGGCTTCGGCGGCCGTAGCGCGCGCCAGGCCCAGCACCAGCAGCAAGGTCAAAAGGGCAAAACCGGCCATGGTGGCGGTCATGCCGAGTATACCCAGCGGCGGCAGCAGCAGGCTCACCAACAGGCTGGCCAGGGCGCCGGCGAACATCTGAATCGAGGTCAGCAGCCCGCCGGTGACACCCGCCAGCGCTGGCAACGGCTCCAGTGCGCCTTGCGCGGCACAGGGCGCGAGGATGCCGAACGCAGCGGTGGCCAGCACCAGGCACGGCATCAAGGTGACCAGCGTGGCGGTCGCCGTCAGTGACATCACCACCGCTGCGCCCGTGACCAGCACCGCGAGGATCACCCCGCATTGAATCAGCCGCTGAGGTGCCACGCCACGCTGGCCCAGCCAGCCACTCAGGCTGGCACCGGCGACAATGCCGCCACCCGTGCACGCAAACAAGATCGAATAGAGGGTCGTGCTAGCATGCAGGTGCTCGATCAGCACCACGGGAGAACCGGCCACGTAACCGAACATCCAGCCGAACCCCAGGGCATTGATCAACAGATGGTCGCGTACGGAGCGGTGGCTCAGGGCCTCGCGGTAATCCTGAATCAGGCTGCTGGCTTTGGCTGGGTTTGGCACTGGCGCAACGGTCTCTTCAAGGCCGAGCCAGGCCATCACCAGCAACAGCACGCCGCTCACCGCATTGATCGCATAGATGGCGCGCCAGCCCATCGCCGCCAGCACCGCCACGCCAAGCGCCGGCGCGACCATGGGCGCCATGTTCGCCACCACAGTGATCACCGCCAGCCGCGACTGCGCTGTCCGCCCTTCAAAACTGTCGCGCACCATGGCCATGGCCAGGGTCATCCCGGCGCCGGCACCCAGGCCCTGCAGCAGGCGGGCAATCAACAGGACGGTCATGTTCGGCGCCACCGTGGCCAGCACCCCGCCCAGCGCGAACAGCACCAGGCCGACCACCAGCAACGGCCGACGCCCATGACGGTCGGACAACGGCCCGTAGAAGAACGGACTCAGTGCAAAGCCGGCCATGAACAGGCTCAGGGTCATCCCCGCCAGCGATTGCGTGGAGTGCAGCGCATCGCCGATCCGGGTCAGCGCGGGCAACGCCATGTCGGTGGCAATCGGCGGCAGCGCGGCCAACGCCCCCAGGAACACCGCGAATGTCACGCCTGCCCTGCTCATCTTCATGCATTTACGCCTTATCACAGTCAAAAGGCCGCACGGGCGGCCAAAGGGATCAGTCTATCGGGATAAAAACCGCAACATCGGTCAGGGACTTCAGGTTACCGGCCATATGTAGCGCGCAGCGCTCTAAGTCGGGCGGTAGAAGAATGGTACGACAACCGACGTCCATTCGGTCAATAATGCCCGCCATGTATTCAAGGAGCCCAGCGCCGTGGCCGTCCCGCAAGTCATCCTGCCGATTTTTCTGCTGATCATCCTCGGCTATTTACTCGCCCGCCGCGGCCCGCTCAAACCCGAGATCAACAAGGGCCTGAGCAGCATCACCTTCTCGCTGTTCATGCCCATGGTGCTGTTCACCGGCATGGCCAACGCGCCCCTGCACGACGGTTTGAACGTGACACTCCTGGCCGCGTACTTCATCCCGGCCCTGATGATCTTCGCGCTGGTCAATGGCGTCACTCACTACTACGTCGGCCGCCCCACGCCCTACGGCCTGACCGCCGCCTTTGGCAATAACGCCCTGATCGGCATCCCGCTGGTGGCCGGGCTGTTCGGCAGCGGTGGGCTGGTGATGCTGTTCACCGTGCTGGCCGTGCACAGCTTGCTGCTGTTCAGTTTCCAGAGCCTGTACAACAGCTTCGCCGGCAACGAACCCTTCAAGGCCAGCACCCTGGTCGCCAGCCTCGCTAACCCGATGATCATTGGCCTGCTGGCCGGCGTGGCGTTGAACCTCAGCAACCTGCACCTGCCCGTCCCGCTGATGCAGCTGGCGCAATGGCTGGCTCAGGCAGCCCTGCCCTGCGCGCTAATCGTGCTGGGGGCGAATCTGGCAGGGTTTCGGCTCAAGCCCAGTGTCGAGGCGTTGGGGATTACCCTCGCCAAGCTGATGATCATGCCGTTGCTGGTGATCGTGGCGTGCCGGTTCTTTGGGGTGTATGGCATGCCGCGAGGGGTGCTGGTGCTGATGGCGGCGAACCCGTGCGGGGTCAATACCCTGGGGTTCTCGCGCACGTTGGAGGATAGCCAGAAGGCCAGTTCGGCGATTTGCTTGACCACGGTGTTGTCGGCGGTGACGTTGCCGTTGTGGATGTGGGTGAATGGGCTGGTGGGATAGTCAGGTTCATCGACCTTTTCCAGGGCTTTCACGTCCTCGATTAAGCGCGTCGCAGGCGGCATTGAGCCTGAACATGGCCGTGCACCCCGCTTCGGTCGACGGTGCGAGCAGGCACTGGGGGTCGGTTAGTAAAATCACCGTGCAAAAAACGTCCAACAGGCGTATACCACCGACGCAAATGCATCTGTTTCGCAAACGCTAACGGTAACCGCTATGCCTACCAGCTCCCCCTCGTCAGCTGAATCCCCCTACACCCCCGCTCGCAAATACCTGCATTGGCTGTCGGCGTTGATCATTCTGTGGGCGACGTTCAGTGGGTTCGGGGTCGGTCTGCTGGCGCCAGATGACCCGCTGCGGGTGTGGGTCGAGAATCTCAATCCGCAGCTGACCAGCCTGTTCATTCCATTTTTCCTGATGCGGTTGTGGCTGTATCTGCGGGATCGCCATATCGAGGTGCATAACCGTGTGGCGGGCTTGGTGCATGGGTTGTTGTATCTGATGATTTTCAGCGTACTGCTCAGTGGGGTGTTGATGATGACGCATCCGGTAAGGATGCTTTCGCTGGTGACGTTTCCGCAGTTGATCCATTCAAGTCAGGTGCTGGACCGCATCCATGAGGCGCATCATGTGCTGTGTGCACTGTTGGCGTTGCTGGTGGCGATGCACCTGGGGGCGGTGGCGGTGCATGCGCTGCGGGGGAAGTCAGTGTTGTACCGGATGCGGTGATCGCTTAGCGCTGCAAGATGTTATTGCTCGCGATGGGGCCCGTGGCATCAACTCAAGGTTCTCCCACTTATAAACCCGGAAATCGCATCCACCTCGATGCAATAGCCACCTTTCGGTAACAATCTCGACACCTTCCAGCGAAAATCCCCACCACACGTCGCCCGCCCGTGAAACCTTTGCCATCAGTTAGTGTCACAAGGCCATCACCCTGTTAATCTACTAGAAAGCCTCTGCCGTGCACCATTCGAAGGCCACCTCCATGCACAGTACCGATACTGCCGAATCCCAACGCCTGGCGGCTGTGCATGCGCTGCAATGGCTGGAAACCGCTCATAACGAGGATTTCCAGCGTATCTGCCGCTTGGCGGCGGCCTACTTCAAAGTGCCGACCGTATTAGTGTCACTGGTGGAGCAAGACCGCCAGTGGTTCCCGGCGCGTATTGGCTTCGCTGCCAGCGAAACGCCGATCAATCAGTCGATCTGTGCCTTGACCATCCGCCAGAACGGCGTGATGCAGATCCCCGATGCCCGGCAGGATCCGCGGGTGTGCAACAACACGCTGGTCACCGCCCCCGAAGGCATCCGTTTTTACGCCGGTGCGGCACTGCGCACCCGCTCGGGCTTCAATATCGGCAGCCTGTGCATCATCGACAAGCTTCCCCACGAACTGGCCCCGGGCGATAGCCTGGTGCTGCAGGACATGGCCGAAATGGTCATGGCGCAGATCGAACAACGGCAGATGCTCGACACCCGCGACCCGGTCAGTGGCCTGCCCAATCTGCGCCAGTTCCTGACCGATACCCGCGGCGTGCATCTCGATTCTCGCGCCCCGGCGCGCGTGATGATGCTGATCGAGGCGGTGGACAACCACTGGCAGCCCGACGACGGCGCCGACGACAATTTCAGCGCCCTGCGCTCCGGCGCCAAGCGCGTCAGTGACAAGCTGGCGCACATCCTCGAGGGTGTGGCGTGCCTGTACCAGCTCAGCGAGCAGCAGTTCTGCCTGATGCTGACCTGTCACCCCGATCGCCATCAGGAACTGACCAAGGCGCTGGTGGAGATGATCACCCAGCCCTTCCCTACTCAGGATTTCCCCTTGGCACCGTGCACCCGCATCGGTGTCGCCTGTTGCCTGGACGGCAGCCAGTCGGTGGGCAATCTGCTGCGCAAGGCCATCCATGCCGCCAGCGCCGCCGAGCGCGCGCGCAGCCGCTGGCAGGCCTATGACGAAAGCCGCGCGCATATCCATCGGCGCGCCTTCAGCCTGGTCAACGATTTCAGCGCGGCCATGGAAGGCGGCGGCATGTATTTGGAATTCCAGCCGCGCTTCAACCTGCAGGATGGCCGGCAACTGGGCGCCGAAGCCCTGCTGCGCTGGCGCCACCAGCACTTCGGACCGGTGTCGCCGGCCGAATTCATCCCGTTGATCGAACGTGCCGGGCAGATCAACCACGTCACGCGCTGGGTCATCGATCGTTCGCTGGCGGCCGTTGCGCAGTGGGCGCATGACGACAGCAAAGTGTCGATCAACCTGTCGGCGCTGGACTTTCAAGGCATGGACATCGCTCAGACCCTGAGCCGTGCCTGCAAGCTGCATCAGGTACCTGCCGAGCGCATCGAGGTGGAGATCACCGAGGGCGAGTGGATTCGCGAAGCGCCGAATGTGATCGGGCAATTGCAGCGGATTCGGGCGCTGGGCGTGGATGTCGCCATCGACGATTTCGGCACTGGCTACAGCAACTTCGCGTATCTGCGTGACATCCCGGCCAATGTGCTGAAGCTCGACCAATCGATCATCACCGACCTGGAAAACAAACCGCGTAACCGCGTGATCGCCCGCTCGGTGCTGCAACTGGCGCGCGAACTGGGGTACCGGACGGTGGCTGAAGGGATCGAAACGTTCAGAAGCTTGAGCCTGGTGAAGTCCTATGGCTGCCATGAGGCGCAGGGGTACTTCCTCAGTCGGCCGTTGCCGGCGGAGCGGCTGATGCGTGGTTACTCAGAGGATGCGGGTCAGGATTTCCCGTTGATTGCTTGCGGTTGAACGCTTGCGGGCTTGGCGTTGCTTGATCCGGCGCCTTCGCCGCCGAACACGCACCCTGGCTCCCACAGTGTCGACAGTCCCAGCGTCGTACACCTGTGGAAGCGGGCTTGCGCGTTCGGCGGCGAACGGGCCAGCCCTGATTCACCCCATCAAGGCTTGAGCAACTGCATCTGCTGCCGGTAATCGTCGGTCACCTGCTGCGCCTGGCTGTTCCCCGTCACCACGCGCGGCGTGATCAGCACGATCAACTCGGTACGCGCCTTCGACTTGGTGGTGCTGCCAAACAACCACTTGAGCCCCGGAATGCGCCCCAGATACGGCACCGCTGTGCTGGTGTCGCTGTTGTCCTGCTTGATCAAGCCCCCCAACAACACCGTCTGACCACTCTGCACCGCCACCTGAGTCGCCACCGAACGTGCGGAAATGGCCGGGTTGCTGTTGGTGGTGGTGACGTTACTGTAGTCGGCGTTGCTGACCTGCTGCTTGATGTCCATGTACACCAGGCCGCCCGGGTTGATGCGCGGCACCACATCGAGGATCACCCCGGTCTGCACGTATTCGACGCTGCTCAGGGTCGTGTCCGAGGTGGTGGTGTTGACCGAGGTCTGGTTGATCGGGATGTTCTCGCCCACCTGGATCTGCGCCTGCTGGTTGTTCATTACCACCAACGACGGCGCCGACAGCACCTGGGTGCGGCCATTGCTCTCCAGCGCATGCAAGGCCACTTGCAGATTCTTGCTGACGAACGAGTAGAACAGCGAATCGGTGCTGGCTAACGCTGCGCCGCCACTGCCCAGCGCGCCTTGGCTGCCCGAGGTATTGGATACCGTGGTGCTGGAAGAGTTACCGGCCAGGCGCCCGAGGTACCACTGCACGCCCATGTCCAGTTCACCGGTGAGGTTGACCTCGAGGATGCGCGTTTCGATCTGCACCTGCATGGGCGGATTGTCGAGGCGCTTGATGGCGCCTTCGATCTCCGTCCACTGTGCCGGGCGGGTGCGAATCAACAGTTGGTTGCTGCTCTTTTGCGCGGTGATGCGGGTGCTTTGGTCGAGGCTTTTTGCGGTGCCTTGGCTGCCGGCCGAATCACTGCTGCTGCCATCGCTGCCATCGCTGCTGGCGGTGCCGTCCTGATCGCTGTCGTCGTCGCTGCTCTGCTCGCTGCCGACGCTTTGCATGCTGTTGCCGTTGCTGCTGTTGAGGCCCTGGCCACTGCTGCCATTGAGGCCGCCGCTGCTCAGGCCACCGCTGGTGCCCGAGCTGTTGTTGCTGTTCAGCGAGGACAGGCTGGTGGTGCGCACACCCGGCGCAACCTTGGCGGCGCTGTCGTCCTTGATCTCGCCGTTGCCGTAGATCTGGCGCAGGTACTTGGCCAGGTCCGTGGCCTTCATGTTGCGCACGTCGTAGACGTACAGCTGCGGCTCGTTGCCACCGCCCTCGTCAATGGTGTGAATCCAGTCGCCGACTTCGCTCAGGTACTGCGGTTGCGACGAGATGGCGACCACCGAGTTGGTCCGCTCGATCGGCAAGAAGTGCACCATGCCGGCCAGCGGCATGCCGCTGTCGGGGCCGAACATTTTTTGCAGTTGCGGCATCAATTCGCCGACGGTGGCGCGCTGCAGGCCGTACACGCCGATGGACATGCCCTTGAGCCAGTCGACATCGAAGGTATTGATGGTGTCCTGGTAGTTGGCCAGCTCTTCGGGCGTACCGGCCAGGCTGAGCACGTTGCGGGCAGGGTCCACCAGCAGGAAGGCGTTCTCGCGGGCGAAGGGCTTGAGCAGTTTCTGCATCTCGGTGGCGGAGATGTAGCGCAGGCTGAACAAGCGCGCCGATAGGCCATTGGCCGGCCGCGCGGAGGCCAGCGTCGGCGTGAGTTTGCCACTCACCGCCTGGTTGGCCGGCAGGATCACGTAGCGGTTGCCCTGACGAATCATGGCGTTGTTGGTCCAGGACAGCAGGGTCTCGAGGATCGACAGCGCCTCGGTCTTGTTGACCGGCTGCGAGGTGGAGAAGCTGACGTCGCCGGTCACACCCTGGGCGATGCTGTAGTTCTCGTGCATCAGGTCGCCCATGACGCTGTTGATCACCGCTTCGATCGGCTGGTTGGTGAAGTTGAACATGATGTCGCCGGACGCCTGCCCTCCCTGGCCTGGCGTGCTGGCCGGCAGCGCCGTGGCGCGACTCGGCGCGGTGTGCACGAAGCTCTGGTTGCCGCGGATGATCTGCTGGCGTGCGCGACTCGCGGCCGGTGTGGCGGCGTCGTTGACCGGCGTGGCCAGCGGTGTGTCGTCCACTGCCGAGCGCTGGTCGCCGGTGCCGCGCAGGGCCTCGTGCATCAGCGCCGGATCGTTCTCGGTGCGGGTCGAAGGCATCGCGCAACCGGCAAGGGCGACGGCGGCGGCCAGGCAAAGCAGGGGGGTGCGCAAGGTGGCTATGTTACTGACTCCTGAGGGGATGATGTTCATGGTGCGGTCACTGGAGGCTCGGCCTCTTGAGGCGCATCCGTGTGCACGACTGATGGGGCGGGAAGCTTGGGGCCCGATGCGGCATCGGGCGGCGGCAGGCGCAAGGTCGGCAGGCTCAGCTGACGGGTCTGACCTTGGTGAACGAAGGTCGCCTGGCGCGGGGTCAGCGCTTGCAGCTGCCAACCGTTGTCGAGGCTGGCGCCGACTTTCAATTTGAGGCTGCGCGAGCCTTCGCGCAGCAGTGCCCATTGGGCGGCGCCGTCGAGCACCACACCGCTGAGGCTCAGGCCCGCGAGCCCGGTGTCGGCGGCGCGCTCGCCCGCCGGATCACCTTGGCGCGAAGGGCTGAACAGTGGCTGCTGCCAGATGAGCGCGAGGCGTTGCTCAGCCAGCTCCGGCATGGCCAGCGGACGAGCGTTGGCGTTGCTCATCGGCGGCGCGTCGGTGGGCGCCAGCCATTGAGGGTCTTGCCCGCTGCCGGTGAGCAGCATGGCCAACAGCACCGAGAGCAACACACAGGGGATCAGCAACAGCGGATTGAAGGGCAGCGTTTTCATCGGGCGACCTCCTTTGCCGCTGCCGGCTGCAGATAGCCGCTCACCAGCAGATGCACACGCAGGCGACCGGGGCCACCCGTGGCTGGCGCGGTGCTGTTGCGACGAATGCTCAGGCTGTCGACGAACAGCGCCGGCTGGCTGTATTCGATGTCATGTAAAAGATGCCCGAGGGGTTCGGCGGCGCAGTCCAGGGTCAGGCTGACTTTGACCTGACGATAGGGCTGAGCGCTGTCCTGCTCCGGGGTGATCGGCATGCGTTGGGTCAGTTCGCAGCCGGGGCCTTCGTCGGCGTGGGCCTTGATCAATTCGACGCTGTGCTGCATCAACTGCGCGGCCACGGCGCTGAGATCGTCACCGGGCAGCAGGCTGCTGCGGCTGGCAGGATCGCGGCGCGCCTGTTCGAGCTGCTGCTGCAGCAAGGTTTTTTGCGCCAGCTGGCCGGCGTAGCGTTGTTGCTGTTCGCGCAGGTCCTGCAACTGGTCGTCGATATCGCTCAACGGGCCAGTGAACCAGCTTTGCACCAGCAACCACCATGCTGCCCATAGCAGCAGGGCGAGGACGATGACCGCAGCGCCGCGGCGCTCGCGGGCGTTAAGCGGACGGCGCATCGGCGGCCTCCTTGCGCAGATGGGCACGCAGCGAAAAGTGATCCTTGCCAGTGTCGGCGTCGGGTTGAATGATGCCTTGGAACTGCGCGTCGACCAGGCTGTGGCAGCCCTTGACGCGGTTGATCAGATCACTGGCACTGGCGCTCTGGCCCGACAGCGTGACGTCGCCGCTGTCGCTGACCTCGAGCTGCTCGAGCCAGGTGTCGGCGCCCAGGCAGTCGGTGAGGTCGGCGAGCACCTGGGTCAGCGCTGGCTGTGCCAGTTTGCGTTGCGCCAGGTAGCGCGCGGCGCCGCGGGTATTGAGCAGTTCGCTGCGCAGTCGCTGCAGTTGCGCGACCTGCTGGCGCTGCTCGGCGACGCTGTTTTGCATGTCGTCCAATAGTGTTTGCCGGGCGTCGAGCCATAGCAGCATGCAGCCCAGCAGCAGCGTGGCGCTGATCGCCAGCAACCAGCGATCGATGCGGTTGCCGGCACGCTGTTTCGGCCGGGCGTGGGCGGGCAGCAGATCGATGCCGAGCGGCGTGCCGTGGGCATCGCGGACATCTACGGCTTGCAGAACGAGGCCCTGTTGCTGGCATTCATCGAGGATGGCTTGCAGGCGCTCGCGCAGGATCGCGACCAGCACGACTTTAGCCTGATGCTTGTCACGGCTGACGACCTTGGCGTCGAAATACAGTTGAGTGGCGTTGAAGGGGGTGTGTTTGTCCAGCTCGAAACCGAGGACGTCGCGCAGGTTGCGGGTGGCGATGACGGGGACACTGAGGTGTTGGATCAGCACGGTGCTGGCGGGCAGCAGCAAAATATGCCGGGCACCGGACAGAGTGGACGAAACGCCTTCCCTTGTAGGAGCTCCCACAAGCGCCGCATCGCCTAGGCTCAGCGGCCAGTCGAGCGTGCGGATCTGTGGCCCGCTGCCCATACGCGCACGCCAACGCGCCGGCAGCACGCCGTGCAGCTCGCTCAGCCACAAGCGCCAATAGCGCTGCGCCGGGCTGCCGCGCCAATGGCCGAGCAGGCGTTCGACCTGGGCTCGAAGCGGTGCCAGGGCGGTGGAATTCAATGGGTTCATTCTTGCCAACGCAGGACCCGGTAAGGCCGCGTCCCCTCCTTCGATGCATTAAGTAACAGGGTCACGCCCAGCGTCGTGGTGAAACCGTCGGGCAGGCGTGCCTGGCTATATAGCGTGAGAATCGGGCCTTGATCGCCGACCAGCGGGATGCCTTTGGCCAAGCCCAGGGCGCGCTTGAGCTGCGGGCTGGCGAAGGCGGCGTCGGGGCTGTCAAGGCCGCTCCACAGGGTGATGTCGGGGAGTAATGCGCCGTAGAGCGCCTCGGTCATGCCGGGCAGTTCGCGGGCTTCTTCGAGCAGGCGCAGCGGTGCCTGGCCAGCGCCGCGGCGCTGCTCAAGGGCGCGTTCAAGGTCATCGGCGAGGGGGTTCGGAGCGCCGACAGCCTTGAGCAGACGGCCGAAATCCGCAGCGGCGCCCGCGTTCAGATCCAGCTTGCCGCGCTCGCTGAACACGCTGATTTGCAGGGCACTGCCGTCGAAGTTCAAACCGTGGGGTTGGCCGTCGGCGAGCCATTGGCGGCGCGGATCGTGATCGAGCAAGGCGGCCACGGCGACGCCTACCCCGGCCTCGGCGGCGAACAGCGCTTGGGTGTGCTGATGTTGCCAGAGCGCCTGGCGGGTTTCGAGACGCACCCAACCGGCCAGGCCAGCGAGCAGGACGCTGAGCAAAGCCAGAACCCAGAGCACGACCAATAGCGCTATGCCGCGCTGGCGGTGGGCGTTGTGTGGCCAAGGTTGGAACGGCTTCAGCAGCGCGGGCCTCTTCGCGGGCAAGCCTTGCTCCCACAGGGAGGCGACTGCGGTGCAGCCGGCACTGTGGGAGCAAGGCTCGCCCGCGAAGGGGCCGGTAAGGATATGCACAGACATCACTGCCCACCCGCCTGTGCCGACAAGTCCAGCTTCAGTGCGACGCTCTGCAAGGTCCACGGCACCGGGCCGCCGAGGGTGGCGTCGATACGCACCGCCTGCGGCAGGCGGGCCGGCCATGGCCATTGCTCCAGCCAGCCGCTCGGTTGCCCCGTCGGCGTAGTGCCGCGGTAGCTCAGGTGCAGCGCCTTGACGTCATGCAGCAAGACCTGCGGCTCGCCGAATGCGTGGAGCGTCTGCCCGTCGAGCTGTGCCAGATCAACCACCAAGCGATGGTTCTGCCAACTGAATTGATGCTGATACAGGCCGCCCCCCATATGGCTCGGCAGCGGCGCATAAAACCTCATGCTCTGCGCCGAGCCCTGGAATATCTGCGGTGCTTGCGCGTCCGGCGAACCCGCGGCCAATGGTAGCGCCTGGCTGATCGAGCGACGTAAAAACCCTTGGCTGGCACGGACTTCATCCAGCCGCGTGCTGTAGCGATCGGCCTTGGCCACCGCGCGATTGGCACCGACGATCGCGCCGCCGATCAGCGTCAGCATCACCCCGAGCAGGCTGATCACGATGAGAATTTCGAGCAGGGTGAAGCCGGCGCTGCGGCGCATCGCGGGATGCTGCCTTGAACTGCCGAGGCGCACGGGGGGGTGTATCCACTGGGCACGCGGGCATGCCGATGGTCGAAGTTCGCTGCGGTGTTTCACGGCGCGGCCCCACTGCTGGCCGCGCGGGCTTGCAAGGTGCTGAAGCGCGCGTGGCGGCGGTCTTCGTCAAGGTTGAGGTCGAGGCGATACAGCGCAATTTGCGCGGTAGTGCTGGGCTGCTGGCTGACGTCCAGCTGCCAGCGCAACGCGCCATCCCAGGAGCCCTCGCTGCGCCCGGCATGCAGTGGGCCGTTGCTGAATTCATCCATCAACGAACGGGCGGCCAGGCTCAAACGGTCGCTGCGCTGCACCTGCTGCAAGGACTTGGCGCTTTGCCCGAAGGCGGTCAACAGTACGGCGCAGCACAGGGCCAATACGGTGAGGGCCGCCAGCATTTCCAAAAGGGTGAAGCCGCGCTGTGTGAATAGGGTTCGATGTGTATTGCCGCTGCGGGCCTCTTCGCGGGCAAGCCTTGCTCTCACGGGTGTACGCTCGAGCCCTGCTCGCACTGTGGGAGCCAGGCTTGCCCGCGAAGAGGCCACCAAGTCGTACACAAAGTCCGGATCAATAAAGGTGCGCAGGGCAATCACGGCACATCCCGCACAGCCACGCTGCCCGTCAGCCAACCAATATCGATACGCCAACGCTTGTCGCCTTCGCTGAGCAATACGTGCCCACCACTGGCCCCGCCGTCCGGATAGAACTCGAACGCAGCCCCCAGCTCCTGAGCGGTCTGCAACTGAATGTTCATATCCGCCGGCAGCGACTGCGCCGCCTGCCCGGGCGCCGCGAAACGCCGCTGCGCCAAGTCAAACCGCGTCTGCGCCGGCTGTCCGCTGACGATCGCCTGCACCCGCGCCGCACGCAGCGCCTGCACCACCTGAGCGATGGCGCGGCGTTCGGCGGCGGCATGCAGCCCCTTGCCCACCCCAAAGGAAAGAATGCCCACGGTCACGCCGATGAGCACGATCACCACGAGCATTTCGAACAAGGTGAAGCCGCGGGCCCGGTGCATCGTCATTACTGCCAGTTACCCAGGTCGGCCTTGTAGCCATCCCCGCCTGCGACGCCATCCTGACCGTAGAAGATCAAGTCATAGCTGCCATGCTCACCCGGAAAGCGATAGCCAAACGCGTGACCGAACGGGTCCTTGAGGTCCGACGGCTTGGCATACGGGCCCATCCAGCCGCTGGCGTTGGCTGGCTTGGTCAGCAGTTGCTGCAGGTTGGCCGGCGGCGCGCCCACGTCCAACGCGTAGCTCTCGACCTTCATGCTCAAACTGGCCAACTGCGCCTTGCCCGCGCCGTACTTGCCCTTGTCGACATTGCCGCCCACCTGACGCACCACAATGGTAGCGACGATGCCCAGCAGCACGATCACTGCGAGCATTTCCAGCAGCGTAAAGCCGCCTTGGCGACGGCTGGACTTCATGGTTTTCATCGAATCGATTCCTCAGATATTACTGGTAAGGCTCATCAGCGGCAGCATGATGGCGAGCATGATCACCGCCACCATCACCGCCATGACCACGGTCAGGGTCGGTACCAGCGCGGCGAGCATCCGGTCGATACCGCGTTTGGCTTCTACATCGAACACATCCGCGACCTTGAGCAGCATCGCGTCGAGATTGCCGGCCTGTTCGCCGACCTCGATCATTTGCACGGCCAGTTCGGGCAGCAGCGGTTGCTCGCCAAACGCACTGGCCAACGTACCGCCCCCCTTGACCCACTCGCCGGCCTGCTCGACCTGCTGGACGATGGCACGATTGCCACAGACCTGGCGCACGATCAGCAGCGCCTGCAACAAGGCCACCCCGTTGCTCAACAAGGTGCCCAGCGTGCGGGCGAGCCGCGCCGCTTCAATGCGCTGCAGCAGCGGACCAATGACGCGAACCGACAACAGCCGACGATCGAAGCGCAGCCGCCGGGCCGGATCGCGACGGCGCCAGGCGATGCCCCAGACCAGCACGATCAGCCCGGCGAGTATCAACAGCCCGTCATCGCTGAGCACCTGACCGACTCGCAGGATGACCTCGGTGATCAACGGAATCGGCACCCCCAGATCGCGAAAGATCGGCACGAACTGCGGCACCACATAGGCCAGCAGCAGGGCCAGCGAGCCGAGCACGCCGACCACCAGAAAGATCGGATAGATCAGCGCATTGATGACTTCACCGCGCAAGGTCTCGCTGCGCTCCAGATACTCGGAGAGCTGGCGCAGGGTGCTTTCCAGCGAACCACCGGCTTCACCGGCGCGCAGCATACTGATATAGAGCGTCGAGAACTGCCCGCCCTCTTCTTCCAGCGCCTGGGACAGCGGCTTGCCCGCCTTGACCTGCTCGCGTATGCGCTCCAGCAGGGCACGGCGCTTGGGCTCGTTGCTCTGCTTGAGCAAGATGCCGAGGGATTTTTCCAGCGGCTGGCCGGCGCCCAAAAGGGTTGCCAACTGCTGGGTGAAACTCACCAGCGCCGCGCCACTCAGCGCACTGCGCCGACGCCCCAGCGCACTGGCGCCAGCGCTGGCCTGAATACTCAAGACCATCAACCCGCGTTTTTGCAGGAGCGCTACGGCGGCCGGCTGATCGGCGGCGCTGATCGCCCCGCGCTGGCTGGCGCCTTCGCTGTCGACGGCGTGGTAATTGAAGTCGGCCATATCAGTCGCCGCGCGTCACGCGCAGCACCTCTTCGAGCGAAGTGATTCCGGCCACCGCCTGACGCAGGCCCTCTTCGTACAAGGTCCGCAAGCCGCCGCGGCGGGCGGCCTGTTCGAGGGTCGCGGCGTCGGCCTGGCGCATCAGCAGGCCGCGCAGTTCTTCGCTCATTACCAGCAATTCGGTGATGGCGCTACGGCCGTGATAACCGCCGCCGATCGCCTCGGTATCGGGCCGATAAAGAATGATCGGGCGCTGCTCGGTGAAACGATCGAGGCCGTGGGCGGCGACCAGTTCCGGCGGCGCCTCGAAGGCGATACGCGTCTCGGGATCGAGGCGTCGCACCAGGCGCTGAGCGAGGATGCCCTTGACCGTCGAGGCAATCAGGTAGCTTTCCACGCCCATGTCCAGCAGCCGCGTGATACTCGCTGCGGCGCTGTTGGTGTGCAGGGTGGAGAGCACCAGGTGGCCGGTCAGTGACGACTGAATGGCGATGCGGCAGGTCTCGAGATCGCGCATCTCGCCGATCATGATCACGTCAGGGTCCTGACGCACGATAGAGCGCAGTGCCCCGGCGAAATCCAGGCCGATGGAGGGTTTGACCTGAATCTGGTTGATGCCCTCGAGCTGATATTCCACCGGGTCTTCGACGGTGATGATCTTGCGCTCGGCGGTATTGAGCTGCGACAGCGCGGTATACAGCGTGGTGGTCTTGCCCGAGCCGGTGGGCCCGGTCACCAACAGGATGCCGTGGGGGTTGCGCAGCACCTCGAGGAAGCCTTCGAGGCGCTCGCCGTCCATGCCCAGGCTCTGGAAATCGAAGCTGACCGTTTGCCGATCAAGTAAACGCATCACCACCGACTCGCCAAAACTGGTGGGCACCGTCGACACCCGCAGGTCGAGGGACTTGCCCTGGATGCGCAGCATGATGCGACCATCCTGAGGCAAACGCCGCTCGGCGATGTCGAGCCGGGCCATGATCTTCAAGCGCGAAATGACCGCCGCCGCCGAGCTCGACGGCGGCGCTTCGGCTTCGTGCAGCACGCCGTCAATGCGGTAGCGCACCTTTAACTGGCTTTCGAAGGGCTCGACGTGAATATCGGAGGCGCGCTGCTCCACCGCACGCTGGAGAATCAGGTTGACCAGGCGAATCACCGGTGCCTCGGAGGCGAGGTCCTTGAGGTGCTCGATGTCCTCTTTAGCGCCCCCCTCCTCGTCCAGGGTCTCGATCAGCGAGCCCATGGCCGACCGACCTTGGCCGAAGTAGCGCTCGATCAGGGCTTCCACTTCATTGGCCGCGCCCACCGAGAGGTACACCGGCAGCTGGCAGGCATAGGCAACTGCCTCGATGGCGTAGCGATTGGCCGGGTTGGCCACCAATACATGCAGGCCATCACGTTCCGCGCCCAAGGGCACCACGCGGTGATGACGCAAAAAACGTTCGCTCAAGGCCGGCACCGCTTCGAGCATGGGCGGCGCATCGGCGGCCAGCAGCAAGGGGGCGGGCAGGCAGGCGGCCCAGGCCTCGGCCAGGGACATTTCCGAGACCAGCCCCAGGCGCGTCAGCAGGCCGAGCAGTTCATTACTGGCCGAGTCCTGCTCCAGACGCCGCGCGCGCTCCAGATCCACCGCCTTCAGCCCACCATGGGCGAGCAGCCACTCGCAGATCTGCGCGTCGGCAGGCAGCTGTGCGTGCACGGCATCGATGGGGGACAAGGGCATGGGATGAACTTCAGGAATTAAATAAAAAGGGCGCCTTTGCAGACGCCCCGATGAATCTTACCAGTTATTTAGTGGTAGCAGCTGAGGCGCCGGCCGGACGGCCACCCTTGATCGTCTTCTGCGCTTGCTTCTTTTCTGCCTTGGCATCGTGGGTCTGGGTCATGACGGTAGAATCTGCCGTACCCGAAGCACTGGTCGAGTTGGCGGAATCATCAGCCAATGCCATACCTGCAACAACCATCGACAACACTGCCGAACCTGCAATAAGTGGCCACTTCATATAAATCAACTCCAATCAAAGTTATGGCAAGTCAGTATTGCCAAAAATGCAATCAATTAGCCATCACCGCAAAAAAAGACCGCCAAAGCCAGTAAAATCAGGGGTGACGGCGATTTTACTAAACCAACAGACCTGTAGGTTTAGGGTAGGTTCACATCCTGACATAAAAAAATTACATTTTTATTCTTTGTGTTTTTCGTGTTGACACAAATTGAAAAACATCGTCTTAATTTAAGGGAAAGCGGAAGCACTGACTCTAACTTGAAGGCAAGTTGCCAGTATTTTTGCTTTTAAATTAAACAATTCCCCGCTTCATCGCACGGCGATAGCCATGCCTGCTGCTGCCTGTTTGTTCCTTGCCCAATTATGACGGGAGGGGCCAAGACTTGCCGCCAGCAAGGCGTCGCGCTAGTTGCCTGCGACATAAGAGCGCGGGGCAAGATCGGCAGTTGGAGTAATCAAAGATGCGTAACCGAACACTTCTTGGCGCTAAATCGGCACTGGCACTACTGGGCTTGGCAATCGCGCAAGTGCATGCCGCCGACACCACGGCGCAGACGCAGCTTGAAGCCAAAGAGCAACGTGCCGACAAAGCCGCCGCCGCGACCGTGGCGAAGATGAGCATGGAAGAGAAGCTGGCCTATATCGGCGGTACTGGCGGCTGGGACGTCAAACCGTTGAGCGCTTACGGCGTACCGCAGATCCACGGTGCCGATGGCGGTGCTGGCGTGCGCTACACAAGCGAAGGCAACGCGCAGGGCGTGGTCTATCCGTCCGGCCCGAACCTCGCCGCCACCTGGAACCCGCGTCGCGCCATCGATTTCGGTCGCGCACTGGGCTACGACACCGCATCTGGCGGCTATCAGTTCATCACCGGCCCCGGCATGAACCTGTACCGCACCCCGTACGGTGGTCGCGCATTCGAATACCTGTCCGGTGAAGATCCGTTCATTGGTGCCAGCATGGGCACTGCCGCGATCAACGGTATCCAGTCCCGCCGCGTGTGGGCCGAAGCCAAGCACTTCGCTGCCAACGATCAGGAAACCAACCGTTTCATCCTCAACGAAACCATCCCCGAGCGCGTACTGCGCGAGATGACCCTGCCGAGCTTCGAGTCTGCCTCCAAGAACGGCCTGGTGGCGATGATGATGTGTTCGTTCCAGAAGGTGAACGGCGAATACGCCTGTGAAAACTCGCACCTGATCGCCCAGATCCTGAAGAAGGAATGGGGCTACAAAGGCTTCATCCAGAGTGACTACAACGCGGTAGTCGATGGCCTTCCCGCTGCCCAGGCCGGCACCGACCTGGACATGATGGGCTATCAGTTCAACAGCACCATCCTCAAGCCGTACCTGGACAGCGGCGAGCTGAAAGCCGCGACCATCGACGACAAGGTGCGCCGCATCCTGCGCGCGATCTACCTGTACCAGTTCGACAAGTTCGCGCCGCTGACCACCCACAACATGAACAGCGCCACCAGCAACAAGGTCGCCCTGAACGTGGCCCGCGAAGGCATCGTGCTGCTCAAGAACCAGGACAACGTGCTGCCGCTGGACAAGTCCAAGGTCAAGACCATTGCCGTGGTCGGCAACCTGGCCAAGTACTCGCCGCCAACCGGTTTCGGCAGCGCCAACGTCATGGCCAGCCACTACATCAGCGAGCTGAGCGGCCTGACCCAGATCGCGCCGAATGCCAAGGTCGAATTCATCGATGGCCTGTCGTTGGACCCGAGCGCTTCGGTGTGGTCGTCCAAAGACAGCAAAGGCAACAAAGTTGCCGGCCTGAAGACCGAGTACTTCACCAACGCCAACTGGTCGGGCGATGCCGCCGCTACGCAGATCAGCGACCACGTCGATCTGGACTGGTCCACCGATACGCTGCCCGTCAACGGTGACACCGCCAATACCTCGATCCGCTACACCGGTACCGTGACCCCGACCACCAGTGGCGATCAGGTATTCAAGGTACGTGCCGACGGCGCCGTGCGCCTGTGGGTCAATGGCAAGGAAATCATCAACAACGGTGACGGCGAGCATCTGCCTACCAACAGCATCCCGCCGACCATCCCGTCGTTCGGCAAAGTGCATCTGGAAGCCGGCAAGGCATACGACATCAAGCTTGAGTACTCGCGTCGCGATGGCTACATCTCGACCATGGGCGGCCTGGTGGGCGTGCAGTTGTCGTGGGCTTCGCTGGCAGCGCCGCAAGACCTGTCCAAGTACGACGCAGTGGTTGTCGCGGTCGGTAACAGCAACGAATACGAAGGTGAAGGTTTCGACCACGGCTTCGACCTGCCGGAATACCAGAGCGAGCTGATCCAGAGCATCGCCAAGGTCAACAAGAACACCGTGGTGACTGTCCACGGCGGTACTGGCCTGAAGATGGCGGACTGGATCGATCAGGTCCCGGCTGCGCTGCATGCGTTCTACCCTGGCCAGAACGGCGGTCAGGCCTTGGCCGAGATCCTCTTCGGCAAGGTCAACCCGTCGGCCAAGCTGCCGATCAGTATCGAACGCAACATCGAAGACAACCCGCTGTACGCCGACTTCCCGAAATACGACAACAACCTGTCGCTCAAGGAAACCAGCTACAAGGACGACCTGTTCCTCGGCTACCGCGGCTACGAGAAGAAAGGCACCAAGCCGCTCTTCCCATTCGGTTACGGCCTGTCGTACACCACTTTCGGCTACAACAACATCAGCGTGACCCCGGGCGTTGCCGTGGGCAATACGCCGATCAAGGTGTCGTTCGACCTGACCAACACCGGCAAGGTCGCTGGCTCCGAAGTCGCCGAGTTGTATGTCGGCCAGGCGCACCCGAAAGTTGCACGCGCGCTCAAAGAGCTCAAGGGCTACAAGAAGGTCTACCTGCAGCCGGGCGAGACTCGCCACGTGACCATCGAGCTCAACGATCGCTCGCTGGCCTACTTCGACGTAGACAGCAAGCAGTGGGTGATCGACGCTGATACCTTCAATATCTCGCTAGGTGCGTCCTCGCAGGACATTCGTCTGCAAGGCAAGGTGGTCAATCAGTTCCGTCAGGAGCTGTCGACTACTACCAGCAACCCGCTGCCACGTTCGGCGCTGAACTCCACCAAAGTCACTGTGACTGCGGTGAAGACTGGCGGTGTGGATGATCAGGAAACCAGCGACGATACCGGTACCAGCGAAGATAACTACGGTTCGACTGACTACTAAGAGGTGAAGGCTCCTGCGGTGTACGCCGCAGGAGTCGTCGTTGCTTTGCCGGCCCCTTCGCGGGCAAGCCTTGCTCCCACAGATTTGCACCTGTGGGAGCGGGCTCTGCCCGCGAAGAGGCCATCAACCCCACCGCCACCCCATCAAGGTCGCCGGCGAATCGCCTGATCGACCTGCTCTAGATAAACCTCGAAACTACGCTCCAGATCGACCTGCTCGGGAAACCGCAGCCATTGCAGCTGCAGCCCGTCCATCATCGCCAGAATCTGCTGGGTGATGGCCTCCAGATCGACATCCTCACGCACCTCCCCTCGCTGTACCAACTCTCGCAAATGCCCACCCAAGCGGCCATAGATATCCTGATAGCGCGCCTGATACCACTCCCAGGCGGGGTGTCCCTCCACCAGGCTCTCGGCATTGAGAATACTGAACGCCCGCACCACACCCGGCGCTCCGGCGTTGGAGCGATTGATTGCCCGCAAGCTGCCGAACAACCCATCCAGGCTGCCATCGCCACGTACCTCATCGACAATCCGTTGATTGACTTCGTCACGGCGTTGCAGCACGCCCATCAGCAGCGCAATCTTGCTCGGAAAATGATGCAGCACCCCCGCCACGCTGATACCGACACGTTCGGCGATTCGGGCGATGGACGCGCCGCTATAGCCCTCCAGTGAAAACAGCTGCAAGGCGGCATCGAGCAGTTCTTCACGGCGCTTTTCTCCCTTGGGGGCGCGGCGTTGGCGGGGGGTGGCGGGCAGCGCGTCCTGCGCGGGGTCAGGCTGGGTAGTCATCAGGGCATCCATTCGGGCAAGGCCCTTACCGTAAACAGATTGCCCGCGAGGTGCAAATACCTGGCGGCCATCGCCCTTGACCGACCCGCCTGCGGCGACTAGGTTGAGCCTCAACGGGCGGGCCATAGCGCGCGCCCTACAATAAAAATGCAATGCCATAAAACGAGGCCCCCATGCCTGCCAGCCCAACCCCTCCGAGCGCGCTGACCTACCTCAGCGGCTTCGGCAACCAGTTCAGCAGCGAGGCATTGCCCGGTGCGCTGCCAGTGGGGCGCAACTCCCCGCAGCGCCCGCCCTACGGTCTGTACGCCGAGCAATTCTCCGGCAGCGCCTTTACCGTGCCCCGCAGCGAAGCCCGGCGCACCTGGCTGTACCGCCTGCAACCCGCGGCCAACCACCCACGCTTCGAACGCCTGCAACGCCAGTTGCCGGGCCGCGAGCCGGGCGTCATCACCCCCAATCGCTTGCGGTGGGACCCGCTTGAGATTCCCGCCCAGCCCTGCGACTTAATCGACGGCCTGCTGCCGCTCGCTGCCACCCACGCTAGCGATCAGGCCGAGGGCGTCAGCGTCTACCTCTATGCCGCCAATCGCTCGATGCAACGCGCGTTCTTCAGCGCCGACGGCGAATGGCTGGTGGTGCCGCAACAGGGGCGGCTGCGGGTAATTACCGAACTCGGGGTGCTGGAGGTCGAGCCGCAAGAGATCCTCGTGTTGCCGCGCGGCCTGAAGTTCAAGGTCGAATTGCCGGACACCATTGCGCGGGGCTATATCTGCGAGAACCACGCAGGCTCCCTGCGGCTACCGGACCTGGGACCCATCGGCAGCAACGGCCTGGCCAACCCGCGGGATTTTCTCAGCCCCGTGGCGTGTTTCGAGGACTTGCGCCAACCCTGCCAACTGGTGCAGAAATTCCTCGGCGAGCTGTGGGCCACCGAGCTGCCGCACTCGCCCTTCGACGTGGTCGCCTGGCACGGCAACAACGTGCCTTGTAAATACGATCTGCGGCACTTCAATACCCTGGGCACGGTGAGCTTCGATCACCCCGACCCGTCGATCTTTACCGTGCTGACCTCGCCCAGCCCGGACCCTGGCGTCGCCACCGTCGATTTCGTGATCTTCCCGCCACGCTGGATGGTGGCCGAGAACACCTTTCGTCCGCCCTGGTTCCACCGCAATGTGATGAACGAATTCATGGGCCTGATCACCGGCGCCTACGACGCCAAGGCGAGCGGCTTCAGCCCCGGCGGCGCCTCGCTGCACAGCTGCATGAGCGCCCATGGCCCGGACGACAGCACCGTGCAACTGGCCACCGAGGCCGAGCTGCGCCCACAAAAGATCGAGCAGACCATGGCCTTCATGTTCGAGACACGCTACGTGTTGCGGCCTAGCCGCGCCGCTTTGGCGTTACCGCAGTTGCAGAACGATTACGACAGCTGCTGGGCCGGCATGGCCACGCGCTTCGACGGGAATCAACCATGAGCCAGGCACCGCAGAGCTGGATTACCTCGGCCAATGGCCATCCGGACTTTCCCCTCCATAACTTGCCGTTAGGTATCTTCAGCCACGGCGACGGCACACCCCGTGGCGGCGCCGCCATCGGCGATTTGCTGCTGGACCTTCGCGCAGCCATCGCCTTGGGTGTATTCACGGGTGCAGCGCTGGCAGCGGCCGAGGCGGCCAGTGGCGCGACGCTGAATGCTTTCTTTGCGCTGGGCAGTGCGGCGCGCCAAGCCTTGCGCGCGGCCTTGCTCGACCTGCTGGGGGAACACAGTACGGTGCAAACCTTGCTGGCCAGCGCCCTTCATCCACAGATCGACTGCCAGATGCACCTGCCCGCGCAAGTAGGCGACTACACCGACTTCTACGCGGGCATCCACCACGCGACCAACGTGGGCAAGCTGTTGCGCCCGGACACTCCGCTGCTGCCCAACTACAAATACGTGCCTATCGGCTATCACGGCCGCGCGTCGACCTTGAATATCAGCGGCACGCCGGTCCATCGGCCTAACGGCCAGACGCTGCCGAACGGCGCCAGCGAGCCGATGTTCGGCCCCTGCGGGCGGCTCGACTTCGAGCTAGAGCTGGGTGTCTGGATCGGCCCCGGCAATGCCCAAGGCACGGCTATCGCCATTGATCAGGCGGCCGAGCATATCGCCGGTTTCTGCCTGCTCAACGATTGGTCGGCACGGGATATTCAGGCCTGGGAATATCAGCCGCTGGGGCCTTTTTTGTCCAAGAGCTTCGCCACTACGCTGTCGCCCTGGGTGGTCACCGCCGAGGCGCTGGCACCGTTCCGTTGCGCCCAACCCCCGCGCCCCGCCGGTGACCCGCAGCCGCTTGGGTATTTGCTGGCCGAACAGGATCAACGCCATGGCGCGCTGAATATCGAGTTGCAGGCGCTGCTGCTGACACCGCTGATGCGTGAGCAGGGGCTGGCGCCGCAACGTTTGGGGCTGAGCAATACGCAGCACATGTACTGGACGGTTGCGCAGATGGTGGCGCATCACAGCGTTAACGGCTGCCGGTTGCAACCGGGGGATTTGCTCGGCACCGGGACCTTATCAGGGCCGGACGAAGGGGAGTCTGGCAGCCTGCTGGAGATCACCGAGGGCGGGAAGTTGCCGTTGGTACTGGCCAACGGCGAAACGCGGCTGTTTCTGGAAGATGGCGATGAGGTGATTTTGCGGGCCAGATGCCACGGGGCGGGGCTGCCGGAAATTGGGTTTGGGGAGTGTCGGGGGCTGGTGGTGGCGGCTCAGGTCAGCGCTCGACGCAGCTAGTCGAAACCCGCTTGACGCATCGCGTGCGCGGCCACTAAGGGTCATGCAAACAGACCGCTCGGTCATCTTTCATCCGCTGCGACAGCGCGACCAATCGTCACAGACGAAATTATTCCTTATCATACGCGGCTTAAACGATTCCATAGCCCGACGGGATGAACCCGGTACTGCCTCCATAAGGAGCAAACATGTCCAGAATTTCCCACAAGGGATTGCGCAGCGCCTTTCGCGAGTTGCTGGCCTCACACACCTGCTATCACACCGCTTCCGTGTTCGATCCGATGTCTGCACGGATCGCCGCCGACCTCGGCTTTGAGGTCGGTATTCTCGGCGGCTCGGTCGCCTCCCTGCAGGTGCTGGGTGCACCGGATTTCGCACTGATCACGCTGTCCGAATTCGTCGAGCAGGCCACGCGCATTGGTCGCGTCGCTCAGCTGCCGGTACTCGCCGACGCCGACCACGGTTACGGCAACGCCCTCAACGTGATGCGCACCGTGACCGAGCTGGAGCGAGCCGGGATCGCCGCGCTGACCATCGAAGACACCCTGCTGCCCGCCCAATTCGGGCGCAAGTCCACCGACCTGATCTCGGTCGAGGAAGGCATCGGCAAGATCCGCGCGGGCCTCGAAGCCCGCGTCGACCCCGAGCTGGCGATCATCGCTCGCACCAACGCTGGTGTGCTGTCGACCGAAGAAGTGATTCACCGCACCAAGGCCTATCAGAAGGCCGGTGCCGACGGTATCTGTATGGTCGGCGTGCGCGACTTCGAGCATCTGGAAGAAATCGCCGCCAACCTGACCGTGCCGTTGATGTTGGTGACCTACGGCAACAAGGCGCTGCAGGACGATGCGCGCCTGGCCAAGCTCGGTGTGCGTATCTGCGTGGATGGCCACGGCGCCTATTTCGCGGCCATCAAGGCCACCTATGATGCCTTGCGCGCGCAGCGCAACCTGACGCACAGCACCGAGAACCTCAGTGCGACCGAATTGACCCGTGTTTATACGCGCCCGGAACGCTACGTCGAGTGGGCTCGGGAGTTCATGCACGTCGATGAGTGATGCTTGCTGGGGGCCGGTGAAGACCTTTCTGCGCCCGACGCGCACGCCCACTCACACAGATGATGGGCGGTCGCACGGAACTTAAAGGACCAAGCGCCACACTGAGTTTCAACGCGTCCTTCGTCGAGCTCATCATGGCCCACTCCGCCTCGCCTCGCAGCACCTATGCGCTGGATGCGCTGAACTTCTTTTTGGCCGATGTACGCGACGGCCTGGGGCCTTACCTGGCCATCTACCTGTTGGCCGTGCACCATTGGGAACCTGCCAGCATCGGCCTGGTGATGACCCTCGCCGGCTTGGCCGCGTTGGTGACCCAGACCCCGGCTGGCGCGCTGATCGACCGCACCCGCGGCAAGCGCCTGATCGTCGCCGTGGCCGCTTTGGTGGTCACTGGCAGTTGCGTGATCCTGCCGTTCATCAACGACTTCACCTGGGTCGCGCTGACCCAGGCGTTCAGCGCGGCGGCGGCCTCGATTTTCGCCCCGGCCATTGCAGCCATCTCCTTGGGCATGACCGGCCCGAAGGCCTTCACTCGCCGGACCGGGCGCAACGAAACCTTCAATCACGCAGGCAATGCCTGTGCTGCCCTGCTGGCGGGGGGCTTCGCCTGGTTGTTCGGGCCGGTGGCGGTGTTCTACCTGATGGCGATCATGGCGGTCTGCAGTGTGGTGGCCGTAGTGGCCGTTGCACCGGGGGATATCGATCATCAAATGGCGCGGGGCTTCGATCCTGCCCACGGCGAGCAAGCCTCCGGCTGGCGGGTGTTGCTGAGCAATCGCTCGCTGATGTTGTTCGCGTTGTGTTGCGCGTTATTTCACCTGGCCAATGCCGCCATGCTGCCGCTGGTGAGCCAGAAGCTCTCACAGTTCGACCTGAGCCTGGCCACCCCGTTGACCTCGGCGTGCATCGTCGCTGCGCAACTGGTGATGGTACCTGCCGCGCTGCTGGTGGGCGCCCGTGCCGATCGCTGGGGGCGCAAACCGCTGTTGCTGGCTGGGTTCGCCATCCTGCCGATCCGCGGCGTGCTCTACACGCTGTGGGATAACCCTTACTGGCTGGTGGGCGTGCAGTTGCTCGACGGCATCGGTGCTGGGCTGTTCGGTGCGTTGCTGCCGCTGGTGGTCAAGGATCTCACGGCGGGTACCGGGCGCTTCAACGTCAGCCTGGGCGCGGTGACGACTGCGTTCGGCCTGGGCGCGGCACTGAGTAACGGGCTGGCAGGCTGGGTCGTGCAAGAAGCGGGCTATAGCGCGGCGTTCTTGACCCTGGCAGGCATTGCCGCGGTGGCTGTGCTGCTATTGTTGGCACTGCCTGAATCCCTCGATCGATCCTCCACTGCCTCCTGAGTTCGCCCTATGCATTCACCGTTGATCATCTGGTGCATCACCGCCGTTGCCACTGCTGGCGTCATCCTGAGGCCGTGGCGGGTGCCAGAGTACATCTGGGCGCTAGGCGGCGCGCTGATCCTGGTCATCAGCGGCCTGGTACCTGTAACGCTGGCGCTGAGCGCGGTGACCAAGGGCGACGACGTCTATCTGTTCCTGATCGGCATGATGCTGCTGGCCGAGATGGCCCGGCGCGAAGGCCTGTTCGACTGGCTGGCGACCCTGGCCGCGCGGCACGCCCGTGGCTCCAGTCAGCGCTTGTTCGATCTGGTGTTCGGCGTCGGCACGCTGGTCACGGTGTTTTTATCCAATGACGCCACAGCTGTGGTGCTGACCCCGGCGGTATACGCCGCGACACGGGCCGCCAAGGCCGATCCCCTGCCCTATCTGTTCATCTGCGCCTTTATCGCCAACGCCGCGAGCTTCGTGCTGCCGATTTCCAACCCGGCCAACCTGGTGATCTTCGGCCGCCATATGCCGCCGTTGCTGGACTGGCTGGCGCAGTTCAGCCTGCCGTCGCTGGCGGCGATCGTGCTCACCTACGGAGTGTTGCGGCTGAGCCAGCGCAAGCATCTGCGTCAGCCATTGGCCGAAGTTTCGGCACTTGGCCCGCTACCCATGGGCGCACGGCTGACGGCGGCGGGCATTGCGGTGACGGCGGTGTTGCTGCTGGTGGTGTCGGCACTGGATCAACCGCTAGGGCTGCCCACGTGCATCGCTGGGTTGCTGACGGTAGCGCTGGTGCACGTGCTGCAACGCCGTACGCCATGGGCGGTGTTCAAGGGTGTGTCCTGGGCTGTGCTGCCGTTAGTGGCGGGGCTGTTCGTGCTGGTGGAGGCGTTGGCCATGACCGGGGTGATCGCGGAGCTGGCCAAGGCGCTGGAGCAGTGGACACGACAAGCGCCTGCGCAGGCGACCTGGGGCACCGGGATATTGGTCGCGATCGCCACGAACTTGATGAACAACCTTCCGGCAGGGTTGATCGCCGGTTCGGTCGGCCAGCTGGCGAGCCTGCCCGGGCAAACGACAGCAGCTTTGGTGGTAGCGGTAGACCTTGGCCCCAATTTGTCGATCACCGGTTCCTTGGCGACTTTGCTGTGGTTGATCGCCGTACGCCGCGAGGGGCTGCATGTGAGTGCGTGGACGTTCTTGAAGCTTGGGGCGTTGGTGATGCCTCCGGCGCTGTTGGGGGCGCTGGCGGCGATACGTTAAGCCTTCGGGTGAGGTGGGCGATCTGGGGATTCGGGGATTCGGGGTGGTTCTGCTTTCGAGCCGGCCTTGGGGTCGCGGCCCCCGCCATTGGCCCTTCGCTTTGGCTCAGGGTTCCCGCGCTTCGACGCACTGACGAGGGGCACGCCCCGATGGGCCTTCCGTGGCCCAACGGGGCTTAGCCGGCATCCATGCCGGCTATCCCCTCGTCAGTGCGTCGAAACGCGGCCTGCTGGAAGGGGGCCGCGACCCCAAGGCCGACTCGAAAGCAGAACAGTGCTATTTGTGGCGTCCTCGAGGTTCTAAAAGCGTCAGCGATTCGCTTTTGGCTTCTTGGGCTTTGAGTTTTGAAGACACCGCGATTTCCGCTTGGTCCTGCTTGCGCTCCAGCATGTGCGGCGCCCTTCCAGCAGGCCGCGTTCCGGCTGCTGAATCGGTGGCTCCCCGGCATGGATGCCGGGGAAGCCGCGCTGAGCCATGGAGGGCGATTCGCGGCGTGCCACCGATTCAGCAGCCGGAACGCGGGTACCCTGAGCGTCAGCGAAGGGCCAATGCTGGGCGCCGCACAGGCTGGAGCGCAAGCAGGACCAACACGCCATCCAAAAGCCCCATAGCCAAGACACCCCAGCACTGAAGCCAAATCCGAACGCAGATGACAAAACGCGGCAACCAGGAACCAGGAACCAGGAACCAGGAACCAGGAACCAGGAACCAGCCTCGGCCTTGCCATTAACCAGCGCCCACAAAAAAAGCGACCCGAAGGCCGCTTTCTCTGTTTCGCTTCAAGGAGTTCAAGGGCCCTGAAGCTATGTATGGCGCAGCGGACGGGATCATAACTCACCCTCTAAATCGTTGAAAGCTTTAGGTTTCCATAGTCTAGCGTGTCGCTGATGGACTTGATTATGTACTTCTAATGAGCGGCTGGCAATCTGAGGACCGTACCGTTTTTATGCAATGCCGAGTGTATCGAGAACCTCAAACCTCTATGGCGAGCACAATTCTGAATGAGCACAGCTGGGACCCGGAGTTGGTTGAGGTCGCGTTAGCGCATGTCGATAGTGACGAAGTTCGAAGCGCTTACAACCGAGCGGATTACATCGAACGCCGGCGGCCGATGATGGCGTGGTGGAGCGAGTACATCCAGAAGGCGGCGACCGGCAGCCTGTCAGCGTCTGCCATCAACCGAACCAAGGAACGAAACGTCCTTTCAATACTCTAGGCGTGGATAGGTTGGCGACAGCGGGACAATCCGCGTAATCAGCGTGCTGTACCGCGACAGAGGTGGCGACTTTCGCCAAATCGCGCCCATACGCACGCGGCACTCCACCCGGCAAGCCCTGATCCTGGGAACACTCATCGCTGGCTGAGCTACTGCGAAGCTAAGGGTATGAGGCCAAACATCGAGGACCTTCCGGCATCACAGGATAGCGTTAGCTTACCGCCACGCGACAGTCCGGCAACGCACGACCTTCTCCTTTATTATGACGCTCGAGGTGTTGAAGATGCCCGAGTGAGTCGTTCTGCGGAACGGTATCATTTCCCGCATAATCTTTCCGCAGGCAAAGGCCATCAATCAATTCTGCCGAGTTATCGCTTAAGGCCATGCTGACTGCTGTTACGAAACGATTTAGCCCAAATTCAGACCGATTTCGACAATTGAAGGTTTTACATCCCGTTCCGGCCGCTAGTACTCACTGGAAAGAAATAGAATAAACTGGCTTTGCCCAAGGCGCGGGAGCCAACTCAAACAATTAAATGAAGAGTCATACGACGAATTTATTTACCATATTTTGCAGTTGAACGCCCAATCGGGCCAATTCCACACTCGACGATGCAGTTTCATTACTGGCGAAAGCGTTCTGTTCGGAAATGTCCCTAACACTCAAAATACTGCGATTTATTCCTTCTGCAACCGCACTTTGCTCTTCGGCAGCCGCCGCAATCTGGACATTCATCGATTCGATGGTCGAGATCGAGTGGCTGATACTCATGATGGACGCTCCGGCATCGCGTGTCAGTTCTACGCTGTTGTCACTCAACGCTCGGCTGTTATCCAGGATTGCTGCAACCTGTTCCGTCCTGCTATGCAAACCACTGATCAGTAACGCGATTTCCTCTGTAGATAACTGGGTGCGTTGGGCGAGGCTTCTCACCTCGTCCGCCACCACCGCGAATCCTCGTCCGGCTTCACCAGCCCGAGCAGCCTCGATGGCGGCATTGAGAGCCAATAAGTTGGTTTGCTCTGCCACCGCCTTGATCACATCCAGCACCCCACCGATCTTGTTGCTCTGGGCTTTGAGATCGTCCATGGCGGTTTTGGAGTGACCAACCTCGATCGCTAGCCTTTCGATTCGTAGGATCGCTTTTGAAACAACGTCGCCACCCTCCCGAGCCTCCAGTGAAGCGCTGATCGCCGCCCGAGAAGCTTGCTCAGCGTTCCTTGCGACTTCCTGCACAGTGGCAGCCATTTCGTGCATGGCCGTGGCGACCTGGTCTGTTTCGCTCTTCTGGCTGTTGACGCCTTCGTTAGTCTGCTCTGTCACCGTTTGAAGTTGTTCGGCAGCGCTAGATATCTGAACCACACCGTCACGCAGACCGCCAATCAACACGCGCAAGTTAGCCGTCATCTTATGCATGCTGGTCTGCAATCGCCCCAGTTCATCCTGACGAGTCGTGGTCTGTGTGTCTGTCAGGTCACCATTCGCTACCTGCTCCGCGACCTCTAAAGCATCGAGTAGCGGTGTAACGATCAAGCGGGTAATGATCCAAGCGATCAAGATGCTCATGACGAGAACGACGATCAGCCATAGGACAAGGTATTTTTCCGCCTGCAGGATATCACTGACCCGCAAGGCTTCCTGGTTCTTGGTCAGTAGTGCAGTGGACGAAAGCAGGCTGGCAATATTCTGGCCGATACCGGTCTGGGCATCCTCGACAGCCACCTGCGCATCGCCAAACTGGGAAATTGCATCCTGATACGCGTTTAACGACTTTTGGAGATTTTTCACTGTATTGGCTTGTAATTCGAACCCCTCCAGATTGTTGATATACCCGATAGTCGTGGCGACGGAAGAACTCGCCACTTTTTTGGTCTCGGCATTCAGAGAGTAGGTATAACCGCGCACATCGAAACGCATTTTTTGAAACAGGCTGAGCGCCTGCGCCGTTGCAGCGCGCTGAGCAATATTCCCTTCCGAGGAGTTCGCGAAATCGTCCAGGTCATTCAACGCATCGGTCGCTATTTCAGCCTGGCGCCCCGCCGCTGCACGATTGGCCACCATCGCGGCGGTGCCACGAATGATGTCGTTGTAGTAGTCCCGCGATTGTTTCAGGGCGGTGGTTGCCGCCTCCAGATGAGGAGCATCGGACTCGGAAACAAGTACCGAACGTACATAAACCAAATGGCTTTCCAGATTTTCTAGGCTGACCAGCCAACTGGCGGCATGATCAGCATCGTAGTTGATCGCGTAGGATAAGCGGCTAATCAACACGTCCCTCGTCAACACACCGAGCGTTCCAATGTCTGCAATTTTTTCGCTTCTCTGGCTTAACGTTTGAATACCGCTCCAACCGGTAAAGGCGACCAGAACGGTCAGGACGATAACCAAGGTAAAGCCGAGTATCAGTTTCGACCTTACGGCGATATTCAGCAGCGCATTGGTCAACATAGTGCGTCCTTGAAGGGCGAACCCACGTTGACCCGGCTGAGTAGGCCCTGAACAGTTTCAGTTGAAAGACCCAGGGCCTCAATCAGGTCATTGGCCGTGAGCAACGCTTCGCCGACAATCAGCCCGGCTGTGGCAACGATGGCCTCGGTGGCTGGCATCGCGACGTTCGCAATCCGCCCAAGCGCCAGCGTAAATAACAGGCCGTAGGGAACGTCCTCCCAGACATAACGCGTCTCTGTGCGGGTGGGGCCGGCGGGGCCGCCTCGTTTTCGGTGAAGTTCCTCGGCCACGTCAGCTAACTCGACCGACTCAATGTTGAAGGACTGGCGCAGCTTCTGGGCAAAGCTGGGGAGACTCCAACCAAAGACACTGGCGAGCGAACGGCGCTCGGCATCCAGCGCGTTGATCACCTCTGCTGTGCTGGACGTCATGTAGTAGTACTGCGGCCAATCTTCACCGCGTTCGATTCGTGTCCAATTGAACAAGGCCAGCGGTACATGGCCGACAGCACTGGTGTTGGAAAGCATCGAACTCAGAGGATTTTCTTCAGTTTTAAAGTCACTCCCGAACAGTGATTTACAGACGTCCAACGCAAGCCCCCGTTGCGAAACTGGTAAACAGGAAACTCCTAAACTCGGGCGCTTCGTCATGATGTGGACATTTACCGGCCCCTTGCGTCGGGCCGTCAATGCAGTTGTACCAAAGCTCGCAACAGTGATCTCAATGCCACGCTTAAGCGCCCCCTCGTACAAATAAAGTGAGGAGAGAGAAGCCATGGAACTAACAATTACAATCTGCCCCGTTCGTAGATGCGGTAACAGCGCGTCCATGACTACGCGGTGCCCATTGAGTGGCAAGGCAATGATTATTACGTCAGCGCCAGTGGCGAGTTCTTCTGCACTTAATGCGTAACTGACTTGAAACGCCTCCTCGAGCAATCCTGTTGCTCGCAACGGCTCACTTTGTAGCAATTGTGCACTGCCTGTCTGAGGCGACCAGACGGCAACATCATGTTGGGTATGTGAAATCCAGGCCGCATAGGCGAGACCTATCGCACCAGAGCCAACTATTCCAGTATTCAAGCGAAGCATTTATAAACCCCACAGTTCTGTGTCTACGATGCGTAGTACCGCGCTCGCACGGCACTACTTGCATCGTATCGTTTTAGATATTATTCGTTACTTCAGCTGAACTTGTCCTTGCGACTAAGTCTCATCCACCGAACACCAATTCACTTCCACTCGTCTCCCGGCTCCATGTAAAAGTGATTGGGCCCGGCCTGATGGTAGGTCCTGACCGCAGGCTCGAAGTCATGTGACTTGTAGGGTGTATGCAGTTCGCGTGGAACCAGGTGCCGAGTCTGACGGCGCGCCGGATCAGGGACCGGGACCGCTTCGAGCAGACGACGGGTGTAAGGGTGTCGCGGATTGCTGAAGACCTCGGCGCGGGGTCCTATTTCGACGATCTCACCCATGTACATGACGGCCACGCGATGGCTGATGCGTTCCACCACGGCCATATCATGGCTGATGAAAACGAACCCCAGTCCCATCTCTTGCTGCAACTCCAACAGCAGATTGACGATCTGAACCTTCACCGATACATCAAGTGCTGAAACCGCTTCGTCCGCTACGATCGTTCCAGGCCGTAACGCCAGCGCGCGGGCAATACAAACGCGCTGCCGCTGCCCGCCTGAAAACTCATGGGGTAGGCGCAACACTGCATCGGCCGGCAATCCCACCCTTGCCAGCAACTCCACTGCCACCTGTTCGCAGTCGCGCGAACTGGCCAGGCCATGCACCCGCAACGGTTCGATGAGTGCCTGCGCAACACTCTGACGTGGATTGAGGCTTGAGTAGGGATCCTGAAAAACCATCTGGATTTTCCTGGCGCGCTCCATCGGGGCGATGCTCCCAATGTCTTGACCCTCGACCTTGATCTGGCCGCCCGTTGCGGATAACAGGCCTGTAATCAGTCGCCCTGTGGTCGACTTACCGCAACCGGACTCGCCGACGATAGCCAGCGTCTCACCACGTCGGAGATTGAAGTTAACGTTCTCTACCGCATGAACACGCCCGGTCACGCGCTTGAAGAAGGACGAACGAACGTCGAAACGCGCGACCAGGTTCGATACTTCCAGCAAGTACGGAGCGTCATGTTGAACGCTGTCGCTGACCTGTGGAACGGGGGCGGTCGCGCCGGTTTTGATGTCATAGATCGGGAACGGCTGGGGAAGATTGTGCGCATTCATGGAGCCCAATTCCGGAACAGCCGCAATCAGCGCCTTGGTATAAGCCTTCTGCGGGCGCGCAAAAATGTCAGCGGTGGCTCCGGTCTCAATCTTGTCACCGCGGTACATCACCAAAGTGCGGTCCGCGATCTCCGCTACAACTCCCATGTCGTGTGTGATGAACACCACTGCCATATGCTCTTGGGTTTGCAGTTCTTTGATCAGTTCCAGTATCTGTGCCTGGATGGTCACATCAAGCGCCGTGGTCGGTTCATCGGCAATGAGTACCGATGGGTTACACGCCAACGCCATCGCGATCATGACGCGTTGACGCATGCCACCCGAAAACTGATGAGGGTAATCGCTGAAACGCTGGTTACTTGCCGGAATTCGGACTCGATCCATCAGGCGCAACACTTCGGCGCGTGCCTCGGCGTGATTCAGTCGGCGATGAAGGAGCAGCGGTTCCGCAATCTGTTCCCCAATGCTCATGACCGGGTTGAGCGAGGTCATCGGTTCCTGAAAAATCATGGCAATCCGATTACCGCGCAGGGTCGCCATTTCAGGTTCTGAAAGGGTCAACAACTCGCTCCCATCCAGACATATACTTCCTTGGACGCGGCTGCTTTTAGGCGACAGAAGTCCCATGACCGCCATCGCTGAAACGCTCTTGCCGGAACCTGACTCGCCGACGATCGCAAGGGTCTCGCCCCGCGCAACGCTGAAATCCAGGCCATTGACGACTGAGGCCCATGCTTCGCCCCGGCGAAACGCTACGTTGAGCCCGCTGACCTGCAGAACCGCTTTCTGGCGCCCGGCCGATGCAGTGGCGCTGATAAGAGTGTCATTCATAGGGGGCCGAATGCTCCGAGGGCTGGAGGTGATGATGCTGTGCGTATTCATGAGCGCTCCGATCGTGTTTTGGGATCTATGGCGTCACGTAGCGCATCGCCCAGCAGACTGAGCGCCAGGACCGTCAGTAGAATCGCGATGCTCGGGCAGACCGTCAGCCACCACGCATCCATAATATTTTCAAAGCCTTCACGGATCATGCTGCCCCATGTCGGCGTGGGTGGCGGCGCACCCAGACCAATGAAGCTCAGCGACGCCTCTGTGCGAATCGCGGTCGCCATCCACAGGGCGCCCAGCACGACGACTTCTGAAATCATGTTGGGCAGAATGTGGATACCCATCAGGCGCATCGGCCCGTATCCCAATGAGCGGCCCGCTTCAACGAAATCCCGTTGTTTCAATACAATGGTCGGTGCGCGGGCGACGCGTACGAAAGGCGCAATTTCGGTGATGGCGATCGCGATGATCAGGTTTTCCAGACTAGCCCCTAACATGGCAGCCACCATCAGGCCGAGGAGCAAGGTCGGAAATGAGAGCAACACGTCAACCAGCCCCATAATGAACCGGTCCAGTACCCCGCCTATATAGCCTGCGAGAACACCCAGTGCAGAGCCGATGATCATGGCAATCATGACCGCCACGAAACCGACAAGCAGTGACACACGTGCGCCATAAATCAGTCGTGACAGGACATCCCGTCCATAACTGTCTGTGCCCAACCAGAACTCTGCGGACGGAGGCTCAAGTCGATAAGCAATGTTCTGCTGCAAAGGATCGTAGGGCGCCAACAGCGGCGCAAACACGGCAATCAATATGATCAGTAACAGCAATCCGATACCGATCCATGCCATTCGATTGGTAGCCAAGGCCTGCCAAAGCCCATTCGGCCTGGCGGCTAATGGTGCGGCTAAAGAGGTCATTTGAATTTCACTCGAGGATCAACCAACCCATAAACAAGGTCGGTCAAGATGTTGACGACAATGACACAGCAGGCGAACACCACCATCAAACCCTGGAGCAAGCTGTAATCACGAGTATTTAATGCGCCAAGAATCAACTTACCCAGCCCTGGTCGGTTAAACACAATCTCAGTCAGTACAGAGTTACCAATCAACGTACCGAAATATAATCCGACCACTGTAACGATGGGGATCAGTGCATTACGCAAGCCGTGCCGCAAGACCAGGCGCATCGCGGGGACACCTTTGGCTTTGGCCGTTCGTATGTAGTCTTCACCCATGACACCCAACATAGATGAACGGGTAACGCGCATCACATAAGCCGTCATGATCAGGCCAAGGTTGAACGCCGGCAGTGCCAACGCATGCAACTGCGCCAGCCATCCCCCATCTACGGCACTGCCTATCACCGGGAACCACCGAAGATGAATGGCAAACACCAGCAACATCAGAATCGCTGATACAAACGCTGGAAATGACAATCCCACCAGCGACAGCACTCGGCCTAGGTAATCCGGCCAAGCGTTACGCCGCAGTGCCGCCCAGACGCCCAAAGGCAAGCCCAGGATCAGCCCAATCACAATCGACGCCAACGTCAGTTGCAGCGTCCAGGGAAGCACCAGGGCCACTTCTTGCGCCACGGTCCGGCCGCTGGACATGGATACACCGAAGTTGCCAGACAACATATCGCCAAGAAAATGCACGTATTGAATGTAAACCGGTTGATCCAGGCCGAGTTGAGTGCGCATAGCCCTCAGTGACTCGGCGCTGGCCTGATCGCCTAGCATCACTGCTGCCGGATCGCCCGGGACCAGGCGCACCAATACAAACACCGTCGTCAACATGGCAATCAACGTAGGTATGGCCAGCAGGAGTCGTTTGATCGCAAATTGCATCATGACTTATCCTCATCGATATCAAGCGACGCCAACTCACCGAGCGTCAGCGGCTTCAACGGTGGGCGAATACGGAAATACCCTACGGTCGCAACAGACTGTTTTTGTTCCGCTGCAATGATGTTCGCGACTGTGTATCCGCACTGTCGACCCTGACAGGGACCCATGCCCGCCCGGGTAAACGCCTTGAGTTGATTGGGGCCAGGCAAAGCGATAGCAGCGGCTTTGCGAATATCGCCTGCGGTCAGCTCCTCACAGCGACAGACAATGGTGTCGCTGGATGGAGCGAGAATGCTTGCCCGAGGTGGATACAGCGCATCAAGCATCGGCCGCAAACGCAGCAATGAACCCAGCTTATCTCGAAGTTTTTTCTTCCTGGCGCTCGCTGCTTCTGCAGTGAGACGTCCGGCCCGTATGCCGATACCCAGCGCAACAATTTCACCCCGTACACACGCTGCTTTCGCACCGCCTATTCCCGCGCCATCACCGGCCACATAAATACCGGATTCGGTCGTTTGGCCCCACTCGTCAAGGTCAGGCGAGAGGCACGACTGTTGCTCGCTCCAACTGTGTTTACAGCCCGACGCCTGCGTAATGTGGATGGAGGGCACAATGCCCTCGTGGGACAGCAGCACACTCGCCTCGACACGAACCGACTTACCGTCGGACTGGACGTATTCCAATGCCTCAAGGCGTCCTTCACCCAGCGCTCGCAGGGCAGTCGCTCCGCGCACCCGGCGAACGCCGGCGCTTCTGATTTCATACAACCATTTAAGGCCCTTGCCGATTTCCTTCAGGTCGGCCAGCGCTGCACCCGCCCAAGGTAATGCGCGGCGCCACCCACCCGGGGGCGAAGTATCAATCCACCCGGCGATACTCCCTCCTGCACGCAATAGCTGCGCCATATACAAGAGTGGCAGCGGACCGCAGCCGACCACCCACACAGGTTGTGAAGGCACCTGGCTTGAGGTCTTCAACAGGATCTGGGCTGCGCCGACGGTCAACACGCCCGGCAGCGTCCAACCAGGAAACGGCGCCGGTCGCTCTTGAGCGCCGGTGGCCAATACAACCTGTTCAGCACGCACAGCCTCGACCTGCCCGTCGCGCTTAAGGAACACCCTCCACGTTGGCTCAATCTTCCAGACCTGCGTCTGTGGTTCATAAACCGCGCCGCATCCTCGAAATCGCGCGACGAGCTCGGTACCGGCGCGGTACTCATTACCAAGAATCGCACCTGTCGGGGTGGGCGCAACGGCTTCGACTGCGCGCCAGATTTGTCCTCCCGGTGCAGGTTGCTCATCGACCACCAAAACGCCAAGGCCAAGCTCGCGCATGCCGATCGCCGCGCTCATGCCGGCGGGACCTGCACCGATCACAACCACATCAAATTTACGTGTCATGCCGTCACGCTCCGCCGACCATATTGGCGCTCCACCTGCATGCCCTCTTGCACTGTCACCAAACAGGATTGTGTAGAGGCCACACCATCGATGACCGCGAGGCAATCGAAGCAAACGCCCATCATGCAATAGGGTGCCCGTGGGGTGCCAAGCACTGGAGTCGTACGGCTGGCCAGCGCTTCCTGCCTCAACAGCACAGCGGCGACCGACTCTCCTTCAGCCGCTGCAACGGGTATGCCGTCAATAAACAGCGTCAACGTAGCGGTTGGCGACTCAGGCAGTCTTTTGAACATTGAAACGCCCATGATGAAAGATCTCCAAAGAGGCAGGCAGTACCCCGTCAATCAGCGCCTTGGCGTAGGCGCCCGCATGAAAGGGAGCCAAGGTCACGCCGGAATGGCATAGCGCGATATCCGCGCCTGGATGGCTGATGGATTTCGCATAGACGGGATTGCCGTCCGGTGTCATGACCCGCAGGCAGGACCATTGGCGGATCAACTTCGCTTTCGCCAGATCCGGAACAATCCTCAGGGCTTTGCGCACCATGCGCGCGGCGCCCTCAGCAGTCGTGGCCAGGTCGAACCCAACGTCTTCCTGGGTTACACCGATCATGACCGTCCCTTCGCCTGTTTGACGCAGGCCGCTTGCGGGAACGGGCAGCAATGGGGCGATTCGCTCGGTCACCAGGATTTGCCCCCGCTGGGGACGCAATGGCACATCTAGCCCCACCATCGGCCCAAGCGCTGACGATCCGAGACCCGCCGCAATCACCACACGCTCAGCGCGCGCGCGGAGCGTCCCGGCCACAACTTCGAATCCGCCACCCGGCAGTTTGTGAATGGCCTTCACGGCCTGATTGCTGCGCAGTGTCCCTCCCCTTTGCAGGAATGCCTTGTGCATCGCCGCCATCACCCGAAGAGGGTTCGCTTGTCCATCCAGTTCACCAAAACTAGCGCCTGCCACCTCCTTTCCCAAACGCAGCGAGGGGAAGCGCCGGTTGAGCTCGGCCCGATCCAGCATTTGAGTTGTGGGGGCAAGCTCCGGGGTCTGGGCGTGCCATCTGGCAATGTGATGCGTGCGGGCGTAGAACTCATCCTCGCTCAGGCAGAAGTTCAATCCTCCGTTACACTCATACGCCAACTCCATGCCACTTTCCGCCTCAAGCTGCATGACGAACTGTGGCCAATCTCTTGCCGCCTGAAGTGACATGCGCTGGTAAGCAGGGTGACCGAAGCCTTTACCATGGGCCCAAACCAAACCAAAGTTGGCCTTCGCTGCACGAAAATCCGTATCCGCCCCATCCAGCATGAGCACCCGGCGACTCATTCCGGCTAACCCATACCCAATGGCGGCACCGACCATTCCGCCGCCAGCGACGATCACGTCATATTCGAAGGACATTTAGCGCCCACTCCCGGTAACCGTCGTGAGTTCAGTAATCGGCGGTTGCAGGTTCAGCGCACCCTTCAAGTCGTAGCCGTAGTTCACGCGATCACTGTGCGCCCAAACTTGCTTCAGGCCAAACAGGGGGATGGCGCAAACATCGTCGTGAATCTGCGACTGGGCCTGCTTCCACAGGGCTAGTTGCTCCTGCGGATTGGCTTCAACGCGAGCTTTACGAATGGCCTCGTCAGCCACCGAACAGTGACCGAAGTTGGACATCGCTCCAGGAGCGCCAATCGAAGCCGAGGAGTCATAGAACTCGGTCAGCCAGTAATCGGCATTTGGAAACCGCGCAGCGCCGTAAAAGACAATCGCACTCTGATCCTGGCGACTCTTAGCTTGATAGGTCGCATGGTCGACGACTTCCATGTCCAGCTTGATTCCGACCTTGGCCAACTGCGCCTGGACGACTTCCATGATGGGTTGCTGGGCAGGCGCGTTGGATACCACCACTTTGAGAACAATGCCGCTCGCAAAGCCCGCCTCCGCCAACAGTTTTTTTGCGCGTTCCATATCGTATTTATAGCCATCCGAAGCGCAGTCCACACCGAGGTAGCCATTGGGTATGACCGAGCAGCCTTTGTCCGCTACATCCTTGCCCACATAGCGCACGATTTCGTCCAGGTTGACGGCAGCGGCAATTGCCTGGCGCACTTTCAGGTTGTCCAACGGCTTGATCGCTCGATTTAGGAACAGCGTTCGAAATTCGCCGGGTTCAAATACATCGACCTTCATGCCACGACTTCTTGCGCGCTCAACCCAACGTTGCTCACGTTTACCAGCGGTAAGGTCCAACTCGTTCGACGTAAACGCGAGATCCCGAGCACTATCTGAAGGAATCATCCGATAAGTGATCCCGCCGATTTTGGGCTTGCCCAGGAAATAGGCGTCGTTGGCTACCAGCTTTACGTATTGCTGAGTGACATGCTCACCGAATACGAACGGTCCGGTGCCAATGGGCGATTGGCCAAACTTGTCGCCCAATTTTTCCGCTGCGGCTTTGCTGATGATATTGCCGCCGTGATAGTTAGATACGCGACCAAGGAATGCTGCATCTGGGTACTTCAGGGTGATTTGCACCGTGTAGTCGTCCAACGATTCAACCTTGTCGATGATGGCGAAGTTAGCTGCGAAGCTTGAACGGCTAGGATCTCCGGCGCGCTGGATCGAATACACGACATCGGCCGCTTTCAGTTCGCCGTAGCCGCCATGAAACTGAACGCCTTTGCGCAGGTGAAACGTCCAGATCCGGTTATCCGCTGACGCCTCCCACTTCTCAGCCAGGTCGGCCTGCAATTCCTTGGGGTCGGCGCTTCCTGGCGGGAAACGAACCAAACCATTGAACAGTTCGGACACGACCCCTTTATCCCCCAACAATGTCGCACGGTGTGGATCGAGCGTAGTGATGTCAGAAGCGCCCGAGCTGACGGCGATAAGAGAACGGGCATCGTCCTGGGCGAACACCGCAGGACTTGAACCATACAACGCAAGCAGTACTGCTAATGCACTCGAACGAATCGTCAAACGATGAGATGTCATCGAAAGGCTCCTTGAATATTGATAAGACCACATCAGGACTTTCCGATGACTGCGTGGATAGCCTAGATAGCGATCAACCATTCCACGTCCCGCAGCATCGTTAGCCTTACGCCATGTTATTTAGCAATGCCCGGGCCATAGATATTTAAACTACTGATTAATAAGGATTTTTAATTTATGATTACTGATATATAAAGCTTAATGATATCAAAGCATGCTTAAATGCTATGTAGTTGCAATCCTATGGCTGAAAGCTTGCCCGACGGCGGTGCGCTTGCTACCCAATGTAGTGCAAAGCCTCTGCTACCGACCTTGATTCGCTACCTGAGGTAACACTCCGATGCAGGTTACGATGGATCAGATTCCGCCCCGCTGATACAGATGACCATGTGTCGAATGCCGCCTTGCAGTAGTCGAACAGCGAATTTAAATGGTGTGAAAAAACAACAGCCCCGGACAATGACACACTGCGATGTGCCAATGTCCGAGGCTGGAGCCCTGCATTGCGAAGGTAGTTAAATTAAAAAATCAGCGTTACACTAGATGGATATCTTTTGCGCCTACCAAAGTGCATAGGTGTAATTTATATAGAACCGGGTTTGATCCTGATCCTTCACGATGGTCTCTGGAAGGTCAGTCCTGAAGTTTGCCCGACGCAGCGAGAAGTTCAAGTTCTTGAAAGGCCCACTCTGCAGGGTATAGTCCAACCGGACGCCCCGCTCCCACTCATCATAACGTCCAGTGGTTGCGTTACCCGTGCCGCGCACGTCTCGACCGCTCGCATAGTAGATGGACGGCTTTAAACCGGGCACTCCAAGTCCGGCAAAGTCATAGCTGTACATGCCGAACGTAGTGTTTTCGCCTGCCCTGGCAAAGCTGTTGATTGTCAGGTCGGTGTACAAATAAATACTGGCGCCCCCCTCACCTTCGTTACGCCCGCGGCCATCCACAACGTTGGCATTGTTAACGTACGCCATACCACCACTGTCGCTGACTCGCTGATGCCCCAACGTGAAAACGTTCCCGCCCAGAGTATAGATGAAGGCAGCAGACCACGTGTCATTGTCCACCTTACCTAAGCCGCCGGCGTTGTAGCCATTCTTGTATTGGTAGTTTACGTCGCTACCGTTTTTTCCATCTGATTTGCTACTGAAGTACCGTAAGTCTGTCTTGAAGGTTTGATTGGGTGCTATTTGGAAAACATGAAGCAAGCCAAAGAAATTCTGGCGATAGTAGTCTTCGAGTTGTGAATGGTAGTACTGCAGCGTGAGGTCCTTTGTCACCTTCCAGTCGGCGCCTGCGAACCGGAAGCTGTCAGAGCCCTTCCGACCACCCGCAGCGATACCAGACCAGTTAGAGGATGCTCGCCCGATGACTCGATTCAGTTCACCGACTGTCAGAGTTACGTTATCAATCTCATCCGAGGTCAGAATGGCACCCTGAAAAGCGGTTGGTACAAGACGACTATCGTTCGCCACCAGAATCGGCAAATTAGGCGACAGCGCGTTACCTACGTTCAACTGGGTCCTAGAGTATTTGACCTTGGCGTTAGCTCCCACACGACCCCACGCACCGACGGGTGTGCCATCCGTATCAAGGGGAGAAACTGTGTTAGTCGTCGTAGTCCCGTGCGGTGAAGTGCCACCGCCCAGGGTAAAGCCCTGAACCCCTTGCAGATCTAAACCAAAGCCTACTATTCCTTGAGTGAAGCCGGACAGAAAATCAAACTTGAGACCGGTGACCGTTTGGCGCTGATCAATACCGCCAGGGTCACGCTGATCGTTATCAAAATACAGAGTACGGGAACTGATGGAGGCTTTACTGTCTTCAATGAAGCCGGCGGCACTGACGTGCTGGGCAAGAATGCCCGTGGCAACAGCTAATGCCAGGGTGCTCTTTTTCAATTTTTATCGCTCCTATGTAAATTATTTTTTTAACGTGCTCCAGAGCAAGGCCTCAATGTGTCGCTACGCCAACATATCGAACCCTTGAGCCGAAACACCCTTATTGCTATGGCATCCACACCTCTATCAGTGTTAAATCTAATGAGGCTTGGTCCATACGATGCTTTTTAGCAATAGGGGTGCCATAGGTATTTATGCCATTGATTTATAAGTATTAATTATTTTCAACAACAGATTTAAATGTCGCTATACTATTAGCCTATGTTGCAATGCTATTTACAAGGGAGAGATTTGTGGAAAATCGAATCACACTGCGTCACCTTGAGGCGTTTCGAGCCATCATGGTGCGAAAAACTGTTACGGGCGCAGCAGAGATGCTTGAAGTCACACAACCCGTCGTGACGCGCCTTATCGCCGACCTGGAAGACCGAATTTCTATTTCTCTCTTTACCCGTATCAAAGGGCGTTTGTTGCCTACGCCAGAGGCGGCAATTCTATTCAAGGATGTCGAGCAATCCCTGATTGGCATTGAGCGCATTGCGAATGCCGCATCCAACATCAAAACGTTGAAACTCGGTCGCCTTGAGATTGCTGCGGCACCTAGCATGGCGCTGTCTTTTTTGCCCAAGGCCATTGCGAGCTTCACGCTTGAGCATTCAGATGCTGTCGTTTCCATGCATATGCACAGTTCGGCAACAGTGCTGAATATGGTTCAGCAGGACCGATGTGATTTAGGTTTCGCAATGTTCCCTATGAGGGCCACACGACTCGGGAACAGTGAGACGCTGGTGACAGCGAAAATGGTAGGAGTGGTTCCCGTAAATCACCCGCTAGCGCGTAAGCGTGTATTGCACCCAGAAGATTTCGAAGGCGAGCGCTATATTTCGCTTCTCCCCCTAATGGAGATACGAATGAAAATTGACTCTCTTATGCTATCATATGGAGTGAAACGAAGGATAAGTGCCGAAACGCAAACAACCATAGCAATACTAAAATTAGCCGAGGCAGGATTAGGAGTATCGATTGTCGACCCATTGACAGCCAGTGGCTACTCGGGAACCTTGCTAAAGTTTATTCCATTTGAGCCTGCAATTATAAATGACTACTCAATAGTAATCTCGCAGCGAAACTCATCCACGCTTATTTTAAAACCCTTCATAGATCATGCTCGACGAGAAATACGAAACATGGTTCCTGCCAATCTGATTGTCCGAGCCTAGTTCAAACTCTTTACTCCCAGAGCGAATCAATTTTTCGCATGCGCAAATCAAATACGAAGCTAGTTGCTACCTTCTCACTAGAGAGAAATAAAACTCTGATTTCCACAGACCGTCAAGGCTTTGGCATCGGAGATAGGCGTACAGCATGTTGCCCTATAATGAACCAGGTGATGATACTCGGAAAAAACCATCGTACCCCATCGAAAAATGGAGACATAGCTAAACCAATTTTCCAAATCATGAAACCACGATGACCAAACCCACTATGGCATTGACCGAGTTGGTTGAGAAAGGGGCAGACGCTGATCTGCTCAAGCAAATGATCCAGTTCGTCGCCCAGCGGATGATGGAATTCGACGTCGAAAGCCTGTGTGGCGCCGGCTTCGACATCAAAAGTCTTGACCGTACAAACAGTCACAACGGTTACCGCGACCGCCTGTGGCAAACCCGTGCCGGCGACGTTGATCTGAAGATCCCCAAACTACGCCAAGGCAGTTAACTTCCCAGGGTTCCTTGAGCCGCACAGAACCGCCGAGAAGGCAATGGCGGCAGTGATTCAGGAAGCCTATATACAGGGCGTTTCCACGCGCTCAGTCGACGAGCTGGTCAAGGCCATGGGCATGACCGGCATCTCGAAAAGCCAAGTATCCAGGCTTGCGGGCGAGATCGATGAACGCGTCAATGCGTTCCTGGATCGACCCCTTGAGGGCGACTGGCCGTACCTCTGGATCGACGCCACCTACGTTAAAGTGCGTGAGGCAGGCCGTATCGTTTCGATCGCGGTAATAATCGCCGTGGCTGTGAGCACCAATGGCGGTCGGGAAGTTCTGGGCATGCGGGTAGGACCTTCGGAGGCTGAGCCGTTCTGGACGGACTTCCTGCGCAGTCTGATGCGTCGCGGTTTGCGCGGGGTAAAGCTGGTGATCTATGACGCTCATGAAGGCTTCAAGGCGGCTGTCGCCAAGGTCTTCCACACGACCTGGCAGCACTGCCGGGTGCATTTCATGCGCATCGCGATGGCCCACGTCGGCAAGGGTCAGCGCAGCATGGTGGCGGCGTTGTTGCGCACAGTCTTCGCTCAGGACAGTCGCGTTGAATGCCACCAACAATGGCGTCTGGTGGCCGACCAGTTGCGTGAAAAATATCCGAAAATCGCCGTGCTAATGGACGGCTGCGAGGATGAAGTACTGGCTCACATGGCCTTCCCGAAGGCGCGCCGCCAGCAGCTACACAGCACCAACCCGCTGGAGCGGCTGAACGCCGAGATCAAGCGGCGAACCGATGTCGTGGGCACCTTTCCCAACGATCCGGCAATTACGAGGCTGGTCGGGGCGATGCTGCTGGAGCAGAACGACGAATGGTGCCTGCAAAGGCGCTACACGCAGTTGGAGGCCTTCGAGGCGGTCAGCGATAATCCGCAGGCCAAGCTGTCGGCCGTGATCAACTAAACGGCAAACTCAGTGGCCAGAGCCGTGATGAGTTACACCACTTCCTGGGACACGATCCCATCACAACAGATGGGCTATTAATCAGTCACATATTAAAAAAACATCAAGTTATTGGAAAATGGCATAGTTTGTCGAAGCCAGATCTGAAACCAGTTCTCAACCATTAGACAAACCCTTAACAATAATTTTCTTGTTGCTTTGAACCCACTCAAAAATAAACTGTCTGCAAAAGATGCTCTGTAGGCTGCCGTCATATGAATTCTTGAACAACACAGGCTACAAGGGCCCGTTTCCAAATTCAAAATAGGCTCTCGATAAGAAATATACGAAAACAACATCGAGCAATAGGTAAATGGAATGACCTCGCAACGCTAAAAACCCGAGTAAACAGCCACTGCCATCAGCTAGGTTGGTATACAGGTATTCGGCGAGAGGCCTATCCAATAGGAATGGAGGTCCATCGCTATCATGTCCTTCTATGCTTTTAATCCGCATTCCAAAACCTTCTATCGCCCAATCGACGCAGCATTGCGTTGGTGCAATCTCATCCGTTACGAAGCACAGATAGTCCAAGCAACATGGTCACGTCCCGAAGAGCTTACCTCCCTATTTCCGCAATGGCCCTGCTTGCACGCAGCTATCGAAAAAATCTACGACGCAGTATGTAATGGAGAACTGACTTATGGCTGTCTCGGTATTTCGGTTCCCAAAGGAAGTGACGTGGAGCCCTTTCAACTGACGATACGCCACTCCGATTTACGCCACTGGATGCAGATTTATTATCCCGATCAGAAGCCCAGCTTTCTGTTTGGATCAGGCAGTAACGCTCATGAAAAAGTCAGTATCGGAACCTTCCTTGCGCTACAAGCGGATCGCGATACCCTCCTGCGAGAGTTGGATACGCTACAGCATCACCTCCAAGATATTTTGGTAGACCTCCAGGCTATAGGACTTGAACGGGATGACCTCAAAGCAATGGTCAAAACGCATGGAGAACTCAGCGAACGTAGCGAACTCACCTATCAGAACATTATCGGTGCTTTGCTCAACCTCTTCTTGGACCAATCGCCTGCTGGTCACCGTCTATCCGTTTTCAAAAGCCAATCTGCAATCGTCGATGCCGTTATAGCACGCTATGGCGAGGTACCCGGCCTGAGCAAACGAACGCTAGATGAAAAGTTCGCCGCAGCGAATCGCAGCCTCAAAAAAAACCAATAGACGGAGTCATTGCACTGCAATCCCAACGATTGCAGTGCAATGACTCTCCCCCATTTCTGCTATTCAATTCAGGTCACTTCCCACCAGTGCCAATCCGCGCCAGGAGTGACCAGCATGTCCAGCCAATCCTCACCCATCGTTGAAGCACCTCAACTGCAGATCGAACGTCACATCATGCGGCGTGACGAGGTGGAGCGTAAAACCGGCTTCAAGCGTGCGCACATTTACAACCTGATGAAGGAAGGGAAATTTCCTCAGGCTAAACGCATTGGACTACGCGCAGTCGGCTGGGACTCGCTGGAGATCGAGCAATGGGTCGTTGAGCGCTTGGGTCAGCAGGCCTGATGCCATGCGTGTGGTCTCGGTGGTATCCACTAAAGGCGGGGTGGGCAAAACCACAGTAACCGCGAATCTCGGCGGTCTTCTGGCGGATGCGGGTCTACGCGTTTTGCTGCTGGACTTGGATAGCCAACCTACCCTCTCCAGCTATTACGCCTTGAAACAGAAGGCTGATGCGGGTGCATACGAGGTCATCGCACTCAACCTAGCTATGCCTGCCCATATTATCTCCAGGACAGTGATTGCAGGGCTCGATCTGATCGTCTCCAACGACGATCAAGGCCGGCTGAGTACCTTGCTGCTGCACGCTCCTGATGGGCGATTACGGCTGCGCAACCTGCTCGACAACTTCCGCGCCCGTTACGACCTGCTTTTGATCGACACCCAAGGTGCGCGTAGCGTGCTGCTGGAGATGGCCATCCTCGCTTCCGACCTCGCCCTCTCTCCCATCACCCCGGAAATGCTCGCCGCCCGCGAACTGCAGCGCGGCATCTTGAAGCTACTCAGCGAACTCGAAGCTTTCCGCCACCTAGGCATTCCACTACCGCCCTTACGACTGCTACTGAACCAGGTGAATGCCATTCGGTTGGACACACGGATGATCATCCGTGGCCTGCGCGAGACTTTCGCTGGGGCTACCAACATCTCGATTCTAGAAACCGTAGTTCCAGACCGAGTGGCTTACCTAAATGCCGCCTCCCTCGGCCTACCGGCCCACCGAATCGAGCCGCGCCAGACTCGTGAGCGACGCTCGCCATCTGCGCTAGAAACGATGCAAGCGTTGGCCATTGAGTTGTTTCCGGAATGGCGCGAGGCGATCTCTTCGGTGAGCCGATGCGCGGAGGTTCAATGAGACGAATCATCCAACTGGCACTTCTCACCCAGTCATTGTGTTTGATCGACCTTGAGGCCAACGTGTTTGGCTAGGAGTCTTCTGATGTTGGATCAACTGCCCATCATCGTTCCACCCTCCATTCGACCACACCACGCACCTTGCGACGAGTACTGCACCGTTGTCTTTCGCCTGTAGGCTGGGCGCTCGGCCATGGGGTGGTTCCTCGCAGAACTCTCCCGACATTTCGAAGGTTCGGGCACTGCCGAGATCGTCAAGTTCGAGGTCGGTGACCATTTGCGTAACCGGCGTTAAGTGAGGTTGTTCCAATGAAGAAGCTCAGTCAGGAGCAGATCACCGACAAGCTGCACCAGGACCATTTCCCTCGAGGGCAGGAACTGGAGCGGCTGTCCGATCCACTTGCTGACACGCCTATGTTGGTCACGCTGGAGCAGTTGCGGCCTTACGAACACAACCCGCGTTTCATCCGTAATCCGCTGTACGACGATATCAAGGCTTCTATCCGTGAACGCGGGCTGGATCTACCACCACCGATTACCCGACGGCCGGGTGAAACCTATTTCATCATCCGCAACGGCGGTAATACGCGCTTGGCGATTCTCGGCGAGCTGTGGCAGGAAACCCGCGACGAGCGCTTCTTTCGCATTCATTGCCTGTTCCGACCTTGGACCAATGAGCTCACCGCCCTACTCGGCCATCTGGCTGAAAGCGATCTGCACGGCCAACTCACCTTCATCGAACGGGCTCTGGCGGTAGCCAAGCTCAAAACCATGCTCGAAGCAGAGGGAGCGGTGCTCTCACAACGTGAGCTGGCACGACGTCTTGCCGCTGGAGGCTATCCGATTTCGCAGTCGCACATAAGCCGGATGCTCGACACCCTCGAACACCTATTGCCCGCCATCCCACAAACCCTGTATGCCGGATTGGGTAAGCCCCAGATCGAACGCCTAATCGGCCTACGCAGCCAGGCAGAACGAACCTGGAACCGCTATCCAACCGCCGCCGTTGCGTTTGCCGATTTCTGGCTCGGGACCCTGGGCTACTTCGATGCAGAACCCGAGTCATTCGATCTTGAGCAAATCCAGGATGAACTGCTCGAACGCATGAGCCGCTTGCTCGGACAGTCCTACCGTATGTTAGCTCTGGAACTGAGCGATACCCAACGGGTCATCTCGACGCCTAGCGTTGCCCTCACAGCGCCCTCGGAAAATATCCATCTGCCGAGCATTGATGAAGCCTCGGCAGGACTTCCATCCTCCGCGCCCCATCCCAAATCAACTGAGACTAGGCCCCAGACCGAACCAACGCGAGAGGAACTGCTCACACCGCCAGAAACGAAGGTCGTATCAGCGGTCAGTCCTCCGTCACGCGTTCAACAGATTCGTGAACAGATCGATCGCGAGACCGCCACCGACTCAGCATATTCGGTCGACACCTATGCGATCGACGACATCTGGACAATCGCACCAGCACTGGATAGCCCCGAACAACTGCGATCCGCCATTGCCACACTGGCGCGGGAAATGGCGGCCTATGCCGGACATCCCGAGAGCATCATCGACCAGCAGCATGGCTTGGGCTTCGCCCTGAACATCGAGCGAGTTGATCTTGCAGTGCCTCGCGCGACCGGTGTTCACCTACTGCTCCTGGCCCTGCTGCGCGCTCAAGACGAGGTCAACTGGGAAGACCGTAAGCAACTGCCGTCAGCGCTGTTCGGCCAGTTGTTGTTGGGGATCTATCAACTTCCGCTCACAGATCGTCCCGCCGTGGATGTGGGACTGGAGCGATTGCCCGACAGTCTGCTCATCAAACTGTATCGGCTGATCCGCCTGGCCCGCCGCCTAATCGACCTAACGCTTGCCCCTCAAAATGAGTCACCGAAGGAGCTGCCATGAACCTGTCCTTCAATGTGCTCAACCAGGCCATGCTGACCCAGGTGCTGCATGAGCTGCGGCTGGGTAATCTACAACGCTGCAAGGCACTCGGACTGAGTGAGGACGACATCTACTTGTTGCAATCCTTACCGCCCACCACGCTGTCGCGGCTGGCCCATGCCACCGTGTCTTGGGTCGAGGTCAAGATCGACTCGCCGGTGCTGCATCGGTTGATCGAGCAAGCCGAACGCGACGAACAGAACGAGCGATTGATCAACCGCGCGCTCAAGCTAGGCGCTAGCAGCACCATCATGTATCAATACTTCGGCTTGGCGCATTCGGACACCGCCCTGCGTCGACGTCTGCTCAAGATAGAAACCCGTAAGGGCCGTCCTCAGCATTTGAGCGAAGCCCAGGAACATGCGCTCTGGCAGCGATGGTGCCAGCTACGCGCTCAGGACGGTTCCGAGGATCAGCTCGACGCCATGATGATGTTGGCCGAAGAGCAACAGGTCAGCTTGACCATCGTGTGGCAGCAGATCGACCAATACAGCAACGGAACATGAACCTTGCACCTTCCAGTCGTTGGCAGCGTGTCCTGCAGCAATGCACCCAGCAGCTGAGTGAACGCTGGCCCGCACGCCCCACCACTGAACAACCCTCCAACCAGGCCCTGCAGGCGGGCTTTTTGTTCAGTGGCCAATCTCACGAAGTCGTGCCACGTCGGCTGCTGTTGGATAGTCGGCTGACGCCATTGGAACGCAATGCCTGGCAGGTGTTTCGACTCATGCTGCACGGTCAAGGCGTGGTCACACCGCGCTATGAGGATTTACAGCCTTACCTGTCAAGCGTGCCCTACGGTGCGTCAGCCTCCCGTGAAACCATTGCTCGGGTGTTGACGATGCTCAGGTTGACGCGTTGGCTCAGTTTGGTGAGTCGCGGACGCGATCAGCTCAGCGGACGTCTTCAAGGTTCGCTGTACGTTCTGCACGATGAACCGTTAACCCCCGCCGAAGCCCTCGAACTGGATCAGGATTACCTGACGCTGGTCGGACATGCCCTCGGTCATGCGACCAAGGCGGTGCGTATTGTCGCCCAGCACATTGTGGAAGAAATCCGCCAGGACACGAATATCGATCGGAATCGGTTACCGACGCGGCTAGACAGTTGGGGGGATCATTGGACGCAACAAGGATTGGATCAGGCAACCGATGTCACTCTGCACGATTCCGAACTGAGGGAAGATGCCCTCGTTCGGAATCGTGCAGGCCCTCGTTCGGATTCCGAACCGAGTCTGAACGCCAGTGTTTCCGGCACCGTTCGGAATCCGAACGCCGCCTGTACTGTATTAAAAGAAAGTATTTGTACAGTACCGCGCGCGACCCAAGCGGTGAATAACCTGCACTGGCCCGCTGCGCTACACCTGAGCCCAAGCGAGCGTCACGCCGTCGCCGTGGCGCTGAACAAGCTCAAATCCACGGATCGTCAGGCGGTGCTCAACGAAGCGGGAGCACGCTGTACGGCCGGCGGTATCCGCAAGCCAGCGGCGTATCTGATGGGTCTGATCCAGCGTGCGCTGAAAGGTGACTTTCGTCCTTGGGCAGGTCAGGCCGAACCGTCACCCATTGCAGAACCACCCCCACCTGCCCCCTCGCGGCCATCTCGACAACAGGGCGAACCCGCGTCTACCCTTGCCCTAGCGTGCCTGAATGAGCTGCGCCAACTGAGTGGCAAACGCGGTGGACGTCAGTAGATTTGATGCCAGTGGCATCAAATCCATGGAGTTCCACTCTACGGACACATCGGACCAAACTATGAAACTTTTTGGGAAAAGTCGGGACATCTCCTCCCATTGGCGTCTCCATAGTTAACCCTCTTAAACCTAACCGAACAGACCGCATTCAGCTTTTTGGCTGTCCTTGACCCTCATCTGTCGCAACGTTCCTGTCCAAGCGAATGCGAGGACTACACCGTGGCCGATCACTATCAACTCAATCTGGGTTCATTGCGCAGTAGCATCACCCTGACCCTGCACACCCACCATGCCGCCCGCATCTGGCAAGGTCGAGCCGCACGCGAAGGCGTCCACTCGATCATGGGTATGGCCGGCTACATCAGTGTCACCAACCTGATCAAACAAACCGCGGCCCAGGACGATCCCTATGCCGATTGGGCCATCGTGCAACTCGAAGAAAAACTGATGCAGGCCAAGGCTGGTATGCGGGAACTGACCCAACAGCTGGATCGGATCAGACAGGACCTGCCGACACAGATCGACATGGGCGACAACCTCAACATCCACCCCGTCACCTTGCCGTTGTACATCGGCAGCCAGCTGGGCTTTCTAGCGGTCTACCTGCTGACCGACTACGACACCCTGGTGCGCCGGACCCTGTTGGCCCATCACACCGCCCTGATCGGCCGTATCGACATGGAAGCCTGGATCGACGACGGCGCCCATCTGCTGCGTAGTCTGTTCGGTCAGGCACAGCGCTATCGGCATGCCGGCGTCACGCGTGATGACATGGCGGCGAACAACGCCCGGGCCATTGCGGCCATTGAGAAACTGGGTTTGCCCCCGATAGACATTCTTGAGGGTCATCGCCGCTCCCAGTTTGCACCGCCAATCATTCGTCGTGGTGCTGTGCCAGTGGATGATGCCGACGTGTTGGCAGAGGACGCGGGAGAGCCCTCTGCGACAGTGGATGAGCCGGGGGACGTAGCATGAATCCCCTGACCTCGGCTCACCCAATGCACTTCGACGCGTTGACACCGGATGCCTATCGACGGCTCGAACACGCTGCCTCCCTAAAAGGCCTTTTAAAACCTTTTAAGGGTAAGGGGGAGTTGGAGCAACTGGCGCAGATGGCGAGGGAAATCGAGGCGCAGTTATGTGACTTGATGGAGGTGGTTGTACAGCAAGCCGGACAGCCTCCTTATTCACTGTTGGATATCCGATTGGTGCTGCAGAACACCAGCGCGGGCAGCACCTTTTTGCGTTGGCGCACCCGTGATTTTGCCCGCATGGGGGTTGCGGTCTGGGAACGCCAGATCTGCCACAGCAACCTGCCGCAGGCCGTACGCGAGAGATTGCACCGTTTCGAATGCGAGCGCATTGCACTGAACCTGCAGATGAGCGTGGTGCATTCGCTTTACCGCCAGGCCACCACCTGCGCGATCAAAATGGACGGCGCCGAACGGCTGCTGCGCCAATTCACAACCGTAGTAGAGGTATCACGATGAGTACTTTTTTTGTCGGCGAAGGCAACATCGGCAGTGCGCCAGAGTTCCAAGAATTCGCCTCAGGCAATGACGAGCCACGGCGTTTACTGCGGCTGAATGTGTACTTCGACAACCCCATCCCACGTGAGGGCAGCTATGAAGATCGAGGCGGCTATTGGGCGCCGGTTGAGCTCTGGCACCGTGAGGCTGAACACTGGAGCACGCTGTACCAGAAAGGCATGCGCGTTCTGGTCGAAGGCCGCACCGTGCGCGATGAGTGGGAGGACAGCGAAGACAATGCGCGGGTCACCTTCAAGGTCGAGGCCCGTCGCGTCGGTATCCTGCCTCACCGGGTACACGGCGTGGTCATGCGGGAACGCTCCAGTGAACCGGCAGCATCTGCGACACCCGTCGGGCAAAACACAGAGCAAGCCAGTTCTCCTGCATCAAAATCCAGAAAGCGCAGAGGGCAATCACCCACGGACTGACAGACTTCAGGCATAAAAATTGCGCCTTTGCGCGAAGTTGTCGACCAGTGATTACTCGCTGTTCGTGAAGACTCATCCTGTTATCCAGACTACAACCAGGCAGCAGCCTCGGCCCATTCAAAGCTGCCCTCACCGACTAATATGAGGGACCTGCCATTCAGGTTTCTCATATCTCGCCCCTGCTACTTCAAACAACGCTGCTCCGAAATCAATCCGGAGCAGTGCTATGCGTCTCTTCCTCTGCGAGAAACCGTCCCAGGGTCGTGACATCGCCAAGGTGCTCGGAGCCAACCGGCGTGGTGATGGTTGCCTGATCGGCACCGACTCAACCGTCACCTGGTGTATCGGCCACCTGCTGGAGACTGCTCCGCCTGAAGCCTACGGCATTAAGTACAAGAATTGGTCGTTGGATCATCTACCGATCATTCCCGCGCAGTGGCAGGTCGAGGTCAAACCCAAGACCGCGGCACAATTCAAAGTCATCAAACGCCTGCTCAGTGAAGCCACCACCGTCGTCATCGCGACCGACGCCGATCGCGAAGGTGAAATGATTGCCCGCGAGTTGTTGGAGCTCTGCCAGTATCGAGGCCCTGTTCAGCGCCTCTGGCTGTCCGCCCTCAACGAGGCGTCGATTCGCAAAGCCCTGTCCTCGCTTAAGTCTGGCCAGGAGACTTTCCCGCTCTACCACTCGGCCCTCGCCCGCAGCCGTGCCGACTGGCTGATCGGCATGAACCTCAGTCGTTTGTTTACCCTTCTTGGTCGGCGGGCAGGCTACGATGGCGTGTTGTCAGTGGGGCGCGTCCAGACCCCCACCTTACGTCTGGTGGTCGATCGGGATCGCGCGATTGCCGGCTTCGTCCCGGTGCCTTACTGGAACGTAGAAGTGCTCCTATCGTCGATGGGCCAGCGATTCATCGCGTCGTGGCAACCACCAAGCTCAGGACGTGACGAGGCCGGTCGTTGCCTGCAGCAGGCACTTGCCAGTCAAACAGCCCAAGCGATCTCTTGCAGTAAGACCGCCACAGTACTCTCGCTGCAGACCGAACATTTCCGAGAACCGCCGCCCCTACCCTTCGACCTGGGCACGTTGCAGGAAGTCTGCTCTCGTAAGCTGGGGCTCGGCGTCCAGGAAACCCTGAACATCGCCCAAGCCCTTTATGAAACCCACAAAGCCACCACCTACCCGCGCAGCGATTGCCGCTATTTGCCAGAGAGTATGTTCAACGAGGCACCCGCAGTACTCGACGCCCTGCTCGAAACGGATCCGGCACTCAGACCTGCATTCGGGAGTCTCGATCGATCATTGCGCTCCCGCGTATGGAACGATGCCAAGGTCACCGCGCACCACGGCATCATTCCCACCACCGAGCCGGCAAGCCTGGTGCGGATGTCCGAACAAGAACGCCAAGTCTACGAACTGATTCGTAGCCACTACCTCGCGCAATTTCTTCCGCAGCATGAATTTGATCGGACCCAGTTCGAACTGGAGTGTGGCGAAGAACGATTGACCGCTGTCGGCAAACAGATCCTGGTCCAGGGCTGGAAAGGCTTACTCTGCGAAAACACCGAGGAGGATGAGCCCAGTCAAAAGTCCCAAGTCTTACCCGTCTTGCAACAGGGCACGCAGTGCGCGGTGGACGATGTCGAGCTCAAATCGATGCGCACTGCCGCTCCCAAACCTCTCACCGAGGGCGATCTGATCAAGGCCATGAAAAATGTGGCCAAACTGGTCAACGACCCACGCCTGAAACAGAAACTTCGGGACACCACCGGTATCGGTACCGAAGCCACGCGAGCCGGCATTATCAAAGGGCTGATTGATCGCGGTTATTTGCTGAAGAAAAAACGCGCTTTGATGGCCTCCGCCGCGGCCCATACCTTGATTGAGGCGGTACCCGCCGCAGTCGCAGATCCGGGTATGACCGCAATCTGGGAACAGGCTCTGGACGAAATCGAAGCGGGACGCCTGACCCTGGATGCATTCGTTGCCAAGCAGGCGAACTGGATTGCGCAGTTGGTCGCACACTACCGCTCGCTCACTTTGGCAATAGCGGTCGAAACGAGTCCGGGCTGCCCCATGTGCAACGCGTCAATGCTCAGGCGAAAGGGCAAATCAGGGCCGTTCTGGTCATGCTCTCGCTATCCGGATTGCAAGGGCACGGTGTCGATCAGTAAAGCTACGCGTCGCTCATGATGTTCCATGGGACGATCATCATGAAAACGGTGAGTTCTCTGCCTTGACGTCGTTCCACCCTCTCTGCTGTAGTGCCTCAGGATCATCGCCAACGGCGACCCAAGACCGATTTGCTCCGGGTGGCTCGGTCGGACTCCTTGAGTTCGGAGCCTTCTCTTCTGCGGAATTTCATTCCTCACTTGTGCTCGACCTGATCACGGTGGCGGATGACCACTGTTGCCTCTGCCCGGCAACAGCGGTCATCCGCCTCGGCGATCGTATTCATTCCCGGAGCCCGCCGGGGAAACACGGGGCACCCTTTGTGCGCGGATGCGTGCCAGTAGGTTCCGACCCAGGCCACGACAAGGGTCGGTTGGCGAATCATGGCGCAGTTCAACCAAGTGTTGCGAGGCGCTTGTCGACTGCGTAAGACCGCCAAAGGTGGTTTTTCTCTTCCTCGCCTGGCACCCGGCCAGGCCCACTCTTCATTTTTTTCATTTTCTTAATTCCAGTGACTACCACCGTAATCCGGCCTTAAAAAATCGGGTTGCAGCGTCTTGACGCTCCCCTGTGACAGGCTTATACAAAGGGCGTGGTTCGCTGTCGTTGACAGCCCAGCCCAGGTAGCTTGAACCTTCAAGGCTACGCCACGTTCGTGGTGGTTTACCCAAGTGCGATCAGCGTTCGGAAGCTCGCGCGGTTACCGCTTCAGCGGTGATGAATGCCCACTACCCCATGCCTGCGGATCACCACCGCAGATGCTCCTCTGCTGCACCGCTATTCCCCCAGATGCATTGTTCTGATCGTCATCGGCTTGCCGGTGGCGAGTCGTTCATCGCTTGCCTTCACCTTACCCACCCTGACGGGGGCTCACTTCCCCGTCAGGGACTGTGCGTCGCCGTTTTCCCTTGAAACAGGAGAACCACCATGGCCCACGCCAACCACTCCCAAGAAGCGACCACTTACTTCAACCTGCACACCGTCGGTATCGGCTACCTCAACCGTGTTCGTGAAGTACAAGTCCGCCGCGGCCAGCCATTCATGGCCTGCGATATCGCCGCCCTGCACGGTGCCACCGATGCTGTGGAGTACACCCGCTTCGACTGCAAGGTCGCTGGAGGCGAAGCTGAACGTTTGATTCGTCTCTACATGGACGCCGTCACAGCCGAGAAAAAGGTCTTGCTGTCGTTCCGTATCGGCGACCTGTGGATCGATCCGTTTCTCTACGAGAAAGGCGCTAAGCAGGGCCAACCGGGCGCCAGTTTGAAAGGGCGTTTGCTGTTCATCGACTGGATCAAGGTCAACGGCACGTTCGAGTACAAAGCTCCTGCCAGGCAGGAAGCAACAGCACCTGCTGAGCAAGCGCCGATCAATGAACCCTCTCCAACGTCGGCTGATGTCGACGCCGAGGAGACCGCAAACCCAACAGAGGCTCGGGTCGAACCTGAATCTCCACCCACTCCCCGCACGGCCCGCCGTGAGGCCACCCGTACCGTTCAGTCCGCCTGAACAGTCCACGATGTTCCTCATCAAGGCGCTCCGTCGAGCGCCTTTTCTTCAATCCGCACAGGAGAACCAACATGGAATCCTTCTGGCTTTGCGACGACTGCCTGTTTGCTGCGGCTTACGAGGACTACAGCACGTTATCGCTCTATTACACGACGGATGAAATTGAGAAACGCATCGCCGGCATCCATCGAGGACTGGTTCGGTTAATGCCCATCAGTGCCGACTTCGATCCCGAAACTGGCTGGGGAATAAAAGCCTTTTCCCCATTGCCCTGCGACGGTTGTGGTTCACACCTACACGGTCAACGCCACCGATTCACGCGGCTGTAAACAGCGCGCCATCTGCTAACGCCCGCGACTCCACACCCACCTCGGGGACACCACTCCCCTCGGGCGTGTACCCCTGATTGTTCCCTTCGGAGGTACCACCATGAGCACCCCACTCTCTCTGATTGAGACCTCGGATTTCGAGGCAAATCGTATCGTCCTAGAAAACCAGCTGATCGACGAAGCGCTGCATATTCTGGATCGTCGGCTGTTCGCCCGCGGCCCTATCCTGACGTCGCCTGACACCGTGACCTCATACCTAAAACTGCGCCTTGCGCAACAAGAGCACGAAGTCTTCGGCGTGATTTTTCTCGATGCCAAGCACCGCGTGCTGGCGTTCGAAGTCCTCTTTCACGGCAGCATTGATTGCGCCAGCGTTTACCCCCGCCAAGTCGTCAAGCGCTGCCTCGCGCATAACGCTGCGGCCGCCATTTTTGTTCACAACCACCCCTCAGGGTGTACGGAACCCAGCCAGGTCGATCGCGTATTGACCGCACGGCTGAAGGAGGCCTTGGCGTTGATCGAAGTGTGCGTACTGGATCACTTCATCGTGGGTGAAGGTCGTCCGCTCTCCCTTGCCGAATACGGCTGGCTTTAACCCTCACAGGCGCCTACGGGCGCCTTGTTCATTTCCATTCTGGAGCATGCCCATGAACCCCACACACCAAGCCCCAGCCCTACTGACGGCCTCAAACCCATTTGCTCGCGGTTACGACCATCTGCATATCGAACGGCTGCTACTTATCACCTACGAAAACGACTGCCCTCCCTGCTTTCGACCCCTGCACGACTCACAAGCCCATCTGCCCGACCATGCGCTGCAACTGTTCCCCTGCCTGTTCAATGACGATTTCGCCTTGATCAGCGAAGGCCAATCCATTCAGAATGAATTGGATGATTGCTGCCCGTCCAACGGGCTGGTGCATCAGGTGATCTATGCCGTAATGGGCGAAGTGTTCAACGAGCAGTGCCACGTCGGCGACTTTGACTCCTTGGAAGAAGCCAAGTCCGTGGTCCATCGCTTGAGTTTCGAGACTGGACACTACAGCCGAGCCTGGGAGGTCAGCACCGCACACCTCACTGAAGAAGCATTGCGCTACTTGGGGCGCCGGGCTGGCAATTTCGACTCCAGACCAACCGGTCTGCTATTCGAACCCTTTGCCCTGACGGACTGCAATGGCGTCGGGTGTAAGCTGATCGGTACGCCCTGGGCCGACGATAACCTGATGACAATAGAGGGCTGTTCTTACTCATCGCTGAGGCAAGAGCAACTCGATGCCGGTACGCCAGCAGCCTTGATCAACGTACTGTATCTGGCCGCATTGGCGGATGTGCGACTGTTGATCTTCGACCCCGACGCTGCCGTCTTGGATGGGCTCGCCATTTTCGATGAATAGCAACGTGTTCAGCGTTAACACGACCCACCTTGAATCAACTTTCTCACTGAATCGCTCCTTCACCTCATGTCAGGTTCTGCACTGAATCTGACATGAGGTTTCTTCCATGGAGCGTTTCTTCACGCCTGTCTGCCTGCTGGGTTTGTTGAGCGCCTGCACCGCGCAAATCCCCAACCCTTTACCGACCCATCCAGAGATCGACAGTGGCTCCAATCGGGCCCAGCACTCGTGGGGCATAGCCGAAGAAAGCCATCCGGCAGAGCTTCGTTATGGCCGCTACACGCTGGTCAGCACCGAGCCCACCACGGAACAAAGCGATCTTCTTGCCCAAATCATTGAAGTGAACATCCCGTCCAGCCTGAACCCCTCGGTGCAGGATGCGTTGCAGTACGTGCTGCTGCGCTCTGGTTATGCGCTTTGCCCAGTTACTGCGTCGGTGAAGGTGCTGTTTACCCGGCCTCTGCCTGCAGCCCATTACCGGTTTGGTCCAATCCCTTTGCACAGCGCGCTACAAGTGCTGGCTGGCCCCGCCTGGCAACTCACGACCGATGAAGTCAGCCGTTCGGTCTGCTTCGAACAGCAGAAAACGGAGGCCGGCGTCGTGCGGGCCACACCAAGGTCATCCCATCAGGCAGAGGCACGCCCATGAAAGCCTCGACGTTTCAAACCCTCATTATTGGATTGCTTTGCCTGGCGGCCGCCGGGCTGAGTGGTGGATTGTATAACCAGTATCAGCGCGTGGCCGAACTACAGAGCACGAACACCCAATACCGACAAACCCTGGACACCCTGCAACGTGACTCAAGCGCCCTCAAGGACACCCAGGAGAAGCTGCAGTACGCGCTGAAAGACCTGAAACAGATGGTCGACTCCGGTGAGCAACAGGCCAATACCCTCGATCCGATGTTGGATCAATGGGCACAAGAAATACAGGAACTGCGCGACGGTCTGGCAGCCCGCGCCACCGTGGCAGACCTGACAGCGCTGCGCGCACGCATTGAACAGCTCGAGCAGCAGTTCGTGGACCTCAAGACCCAGCCATCACCCCCACCGCCGACGCCTTCAACGCCCAAACCGAAACAGACCGCTCACCCAAAATCCGTCCCGCTCTCGCCACCGTTCTCGGTATTGGGTGTCGAGTCCCGCGGTGGTGAGAGCTTTTTAGCGGTCGCACCTCATGACAGTCGCTCTCTCATGGATGTTCGGCTGCTGCATAGCGGTGAGCAGTTCGGCGCCTGGCACCTAAAAGTACTGGAGCCGAACTCAGCCGTCTTCGCGGTGGCCGCTCAGCCAGACCAAACCGTGCACCTCCCTTGAGAAGCGATCATGAACAGAACGCAACTGCCCGCCGTCGTCTGTCTCGTTTCACTGCTTAGCACGGGAACTGCGATGGGCAACCCCGTTGCGACGCAGTCACGGCCCCAGGACACGCAGTCTGCTCCACTGGGGCGCTCTGACTCTGAACAGGCGGCGAGTTGGGGCCTGACCGAGCAGGAATGGACGCGCTTCGAACAGATCCAAGCCGGCCCACGCGGTTTCTGGAGCCCGAACCTCGATCCGTTAACCGCCCTCGGGGTTGAGGCCCAGACCGACCAAGAGCGCCAAAGATATGCCGAATTACAGGTAGCACTGGAAGCCAAACGCGCCGAGCGCGAGTTGGCCTACCAAAACGCTTACACGGCGGCCTGGGCCAAGCTGTTTCCCGGGCTGCTGCCGATCCAGGGCATGGCGTCCCCGCCCCCTGCCAGCTCATCGGTCATGCCGCGCCAGGCCCTGTTTGTGGAGGACCACTGCCCAGAGTGCACCGCCGAAGCGCAGCGTCTGCAAAGCAGCGACACGGCGTTCGATATCTATCTGGTGGGCAGCCAAGGCCAGGATGAACGCATCCGTAGCTGGGCTCGACAAGCGGACATCGATCCGGCGAGAGTCCAACGCCAGCAGATCACCCTGAACCATGACCGTGGTCGCTGGTTCAACCTGGGTGCCCCGGGGCCATTGCCTGCCACATTTCAACAGGTGAATGGACAATGGCAACGCCTCGACTGAGTGGTATTGCGCTCCTGCTGACAATGCTCGCCGTCCAGGCTGACGAACTTCCGCCTCCGGCCTACCAACTGGCGGCGCATGACGCCGACATCCCTTCTACGGTGCTGTTCGCGATTGCCCTGCAGGAGAGTGGTATCCGCGTCCGTGGTCGACTGCTGCCCTGGCCTTGGACCCTGAACATCGCCGGAACACCCTACCGCTTCGCCACTCGCCAGGCCGCCTGCCACGCCTTGCTTCAGGCACTCGCCCGACATGACGCCAAGCGGGTCGATGCCGGTCTCGGGCAAACCAACCTGGGTTACCACGGACAACGCTTCTCCAGCCCTTGCGAAGCCCTTGATCCCTACCGAAATCTCGCCGTGACCGCCGCGCTGCTGCAGGAGCATCACGATGCCACCGGTGATTGGGTCTTAGCTGCAGGGCGCTATCACCGTCCGGCAGGAGGCGCACCGGCAGCACGCTACCGTGCTGGCTTTTCCCAGAGACTCGAACAGCTGCTGATTTCCTTTGAACAGGGCACACCACCATGAGGCGAATCCCCATTGTCTGTTATTGCATCCTGCTCTTAGCACCTTTCGCCCAGCCGGAACTGACCGTTGCCGAGGATCAGCCTAGCGACTTAATCCGACCCCATTTTCAAGTTGCCAGGCCGCCAATAAACAACAAGACCCAGCCTGATCGGGCCATGCATGCGGACCTGTCCACGTTTGCCGATGAAGCCTGGATACTGCCCATCCGCAGCTCCCACTTGAGGCCCGGCCAGATCACGTCTCGCGCCCTGAACATGCCGGGCTTGCGACCATTTTTTCTGGTCGGTGACGATCCCCAGTCGCTGACTTGGCTACGTCAACGCGCTGCTGAACTGCAGGAAATGGGCGCGGCTGGCCTCGCCGTCGAAGTGGCCAATACTGAAACCCTGGCCCGGATTCGAGCAGCCGCTCCGGGCATCACCATCCTGCCGGTCAACGGCAACGACATCGCCACCCGCCTGCAGATTGAGCACTATCCCGTCTTGATCACTGCCACCTCACTGGAACAGTGAGTCCAGGTCATGGCCGAGCATGCGATGGAGTCCAAGCTCCGACCAGCGGTGGAGCTGTATACCGTAGCAATCTGTATCGCTGCCGCGGTGTTGTGCGTGTACTCGCCCTGGGCTGTGGCCCTGTCACCCGAGATCGGTCTGGTTGCAGCGCTGGCCTATGCCCTGTTCGGCCTTATCCGGCTGCGACAAGCTTGGGAGGTGCTGCGTTATCGGCGCAATATCCGTCGGCTACCCCGCTACGAGCTGACCAGTCGGCAGATTCCGGTCAGCCGCAAGCGTCTGTTCATGGGCCGAGGATTTCGCTGGACCCGCCTGCACACCCAGCGCTTGGTCGAGGCCCAGGATCCGGCTGTCGCCCACTATGTCGACCAACCGACCAGCTACCGCCTGGCCCGTGGACTCGAACGGCGCCTGGAGCATGCACCGTTTCCACTCTCGATACTGGCCCGTGTCACGGCCTGGGACAGTGCCTTCAATCCGTTGCGGCCTTTGCCCCCGGTAGGTGGCTCGCCACTATTGCATGGGGTCGAGCCCGATGAAACGGAAGTCAGTCTGCCGCTGGGCGAACGGGTCGGACACACCCTGGTGCTCGGCACTACCCGTGTCGGCAAGACCCGGCTCGCCGAGGTGTACATCACCCAGGACATTCATCGCATCGAACATGAGGTGGTCATCGTCTTCGATCCGAAGGGCGACGCCGACTTGCTCAAACGGATGTACGTCGAAGCCAAGCGGGCCGGTCGGGATAAGGAGTTTTATGTTTTCCATCTGGGGTGGCCGGAAATCTCCGCTCGATACAATGCGGTGGGACGCTTCGGGCGTATCTCGGAAGTGGCGTCACGCATCGCCGGGCAGCTCAGCGGCGAAGGTAACTCCGCGGCCTTTCGCGAGTTTGCCTGGCGTTTCGTCAACATCATCGCCCGTGCCCTGATCGAGTTAGGCCGGCGTCCGGACTACCTGCAGATCCAACGGCATGTGGTCAACATCGATGCACTGTTCATCGAGTACGCCCAGCAGTTTTTCGCCAAGACCGACCCGAAGGCGTGGGAGGTGATCGTTCAGCTTGAAGGCAAGCTCACCGAGAAGAACATCCCCCGGCATATGATCGGGCGCGAAAAGCGTGTGGTGGCCATCGAGCAGTACCTGGCGGTGAAGCGGGTATTCGATCCGGTACTGGACGGACTGCGTTCGGCGGTGCGTTACGACCGTACCTATTTCGACAAGATTGTCGCCTCGCTGCTACCTCTGCTGGAAAAACTCACCACCGGCAAGACCGCCCAGTTACTGGCTCCCAACTACACCGATTTAGATGACCCACGACCCATCTTCGACTGGATGCAGATCATCCGAAAACGCGGCATCGTCTACGTCGGTCTGGATGCACTGACCGACGCCGAGGTGGCCGCCGCGGTGGGCAACTCCATGTTCGCCGACTTGGTCTCGGTCGCCGGACACATCTACAAACACGGCATCGACCATGGCCTGCCCCAATCGGGTAACAACAGTGACAAGTTGCCGATCAACCTCCACGCCGATGAGTTCAACGAGTTGATGGGTGATGAATTCATCCCGCTGATCAACAAGGGCGGCGGGGCCGGCATCCAGGTGACGGCCTACACCCAGACCCTCAGCGATATCGAAGCGCGAATCGGCAACCGGGCCAAGGCCGGCCAGGTCATCGGTAACTTCAACACCTTGCAGATGCTGCGGGTACGCGAGACCGCCACCGCTGAACTGCTCACCCAGCAGTTGCCCAAGGTTAACGTGCTGACCAAGACCCTGGTCTCCGGGGCGACCGATACCTCCGATCCTGAGGCCAACACAGACTTCACTTCGTCCTCGCAAGACCGCGTCAGCAGCACCAGCGTGCCGTTGATCGAGCCAGCGCATATCGTCAGTCTGCCCAAGGGGCAAATGTTCTCCTTCCAGGCCGGTGGCCAGCTCTGGAAAGTCCGCATGCCGTTGCCAAAACCCTCTAACGACGACTCCATGCCCAAGGACCTGCGGGAACTCACCCAGCGAATGCGGGCCACCTATAACGAGCAGGCGGGCCAATGGTGGACTGCCAGTGGGAGCGGCCCAACAAAAAACTTCGATCTGGATCAGGTGGGGTAGCCCAACCCCTCCGCAGGTTTCGATTCAGCAGAAACGATCGAGAAGGCGCCGTGAGCGGCATCAACTCTGCGGTCCACAATGGAGTGATCAATGGCGACTTCCGCACAAAATACTCCGACACAACCGATCCAGTCCCCGGGATTGATCATCTCGGCGATCAGCCTGATCCTGCGCATCATCGGTTTGCTGATCGCCTCGTTACTGTTCTCGATCCTGATCGAATTCGCTGGTTTGCTGCTGTTCTGGAGCGAACAGGGTTGGCGACACAGCCAGGCCATGCTGAGTAGCGAATTGGGTTGGCTCAGCGAGCACTTCAAAGCTTCACTCATCATCCAACAACCCGGACAGACGATTGTCCAATGGCTGGATTTTCTCAATCAGTGGCTGCTGGTAAGGACTGGCTTTGCGGATTTTGCCCAGCAGGCGCGGCTGTCGAGCCAAGGTAACGGTTTCTGGAGTGGGATCAACCAGCTCTACGTCAGCATTGAGGATTTCGTGCTGGCGGCGGTGTACATCACCTTCACCTTTGTGGTGCGCCTGACTATTCTGGTTATGGCCACACCGCTGTTCTTGCTGGCGATTCTCACTGGTTTTGTGGATGGCTTGATGCGCCGTGACCTGCGCAAATTTGGGGCCGGGCGCGAAAGCAGTTTTGTCTATCACCGCGCCAAGCGAGCAGTGATACCATTACTGATCGTGCCTTGGATAATGTATCTGTCCCTGCCCTTTTCAATCAGCCCAATGGCGGTATTCCTGCCTTGCTCCGTATTGCTTGGGGTGATCATCGCAATCACGGCGGCGACGTTCAAAAAACATATCTAAGTGCAACACAAGTGCTAATGTTTTTTTCAGTCGATATGACAACGCGCGTGTTTGGTGGCCGCAGCCTTACTGCCGGTTGCCTATCCTCCAATACTCTTCTACCGCCCAGAGCGAGCACCCTCCTTGCAGGACTTTGATAGCCCTGATGTATGCGTCATAGGTGGGCTTATCAAAGTCAGTCCAACGCGTTCTCATAGCGCTAGCTACATCCCATTTTTCGCGAAAATCCTCATGCAAAACTTCGCCCATTTGCTTCCTGCTCGCAATGCTCAGCGATGCCCCGCCTCGCGGTCTTCCTGCGGCTATTATCGCCGAGGTCACTAAAATATTCAGAAGACAGCAAAGCAGTGGGAGAATTTGTGAGCCTTGCAATGACCATCTTCAGCATGACTATTTTTTCATCTACTACTGACAGCGTCTCTGATGCCATTACTTCGAGGGTCTGTTTGGCCATCGAGATCTGAGGATTACGGAAGGGTTGTTGTAATCTTGTAAGACTTTCGCGCTTACAACTTTTGACCTTCAGCTTCCCCCTTCTTATTGCTCGGCCGGTCTGAACCAAGGGTTAATTTTAGTAATTATAACGTCATCTTGTGAGGTACAAGATCACCACCGGCCGAGTTTTCTGGGCACTATCGATTAATGAGTCTTGAAGCGATTTACGAGTGAGATGAGGCGATTATTAGAGTCTTGCAGCATGTCAGTGCTGCGATTAGCGCTCTCACCGTTTGCGACCAATTTTTCGACTATCTGCCGTATTGAAACCATATTGTGGTTTATCTCTTCGGACACCGCGCTCTGTTCCTCGGCTGCGGTAGCGATGTGATTGCTGAGATCGCTGATATCAGTAACTGAACTTGCCATCTTATCTAGGTCGGAGTGGGCTTTGGTCGTCTTGTCGGCGGTGATCTGGCAACTGATTTTAGTTTTATCCATAGCGTTGACAGCCGCGCTTACACCCTGTTGAAGGCGCAAGAGCATCTCATTGATTTCAGAAGTGCTCTTTTGAGTACGTCCTGCCAAGGCCCGTACTTCATCTGCCACAACGGCGAACCCCCGCCCTTGCTCGCCAGCACGAGCCGCCTCGATCGCCGCGTTCAACGCAAGGAGGTTGGTCTGGCCTGCGATTTCGCCAATCACGCTCAGCACATCATTGATGCGGTTCGTGTCTTGCTCCATCAACCGGACTTTTGCCGTGGCACTTTCGACTTCACCGATAAGGGCGAGGACACTGGAAGAGGCCTCCTGCACTACGAGCTTGGATGTCCTGGCGTGCTCGTTGACCTGCTGTGTAAAACTCGCCGTGTCGCTAGCATTCTTGGCAACAGATTCGGCAGTTGCACTCATCTCGGTGACCGCTGTTACTGCTTGGTCTGTTTGCGAAGCGTGTTGCGCGAGAATTTCGTTGGAGTGTTGCGATTGTTGCTTGAGTAGAGCGATCTCATCGGAAATCTGCTCTGTGGCGCTGGATACGTCGCTGATCATATCGCTCAAGTAAGCAATAAAGCGATTGACGGATTTCCCCACGTCGTCCACTTCATCCTGTCCCTTGACTGGAATTCGCCGAGTCAAATCAGCATTACCAGCTGATAAAGAGTCAATGTTGGACTTCAAAATCGCTAGGCGATTAATCAGTTTCTTTAAAGCGAATACCATCAGCAGTAACAACAAGAGCACCACTGGTACCTGGAGCATGGTCAAGGTCCTGAGTAAGGCATCTCCATGCGCGGTCAAAAGACGAGTTGGCTGCGAAGCGGCCAGTAACCAGGGCGTGCCGGATATTCTGGTCAGAAGGAATGTGCGGTCCTCCCCCTCTGTTCCTATGTAGTGGTTCTGGACCAGCTCTGAGCCCTTTGGTGGGGCTTTCAGGGCAGACTGAATCGTTGCGATGAACGGCGATTTACCAGCCAGGTCGGAAACGTTCTTCAGTACAATATTACTGTTTCCACTCGACTCATTGCTAAGGATCGTGCCATCGGATTCAACCACCATAACATGACCGCTGATCTCTTTTTCTTTATCTGCGACCAGTTGATTGAAGAAGTTCAAAGTGACATTTATTGTTGAAACACCATATACCTCATTATTTTTGAAGATGGTCATGGCGCAGGCAGTGCGCGGTTCTGGGCTGGCGGCATCATTAAAGGCTGCTGACCATCCGCACTGCCCTCGCAGAGCCTGCACACCACCTTGGTACCACGGTTGGTTAAAGTATAGCGGGGACTCAGGGGTATTCCAAAAGTGGTTGGCGATCATCTCTCCCGAAGCATCGCGTACGTAAAACGTACTGTGCTTTTCTCGGCCAGGAGTGCGCTTCTGGGGAAGCGGCCAGATGCCTCCACCAACAACTTTTATATCGCCGTACTGATCAAGTAAGGCCGGTAGTACCTTATCTATGGTGTCGCTGTCTAACACCGTTGTGGCTTGGGTGATACTGCGCGACTGTGCTTGTACCTTAGACAATTCCATGGTGATTTTATTGCTGATTTCCTCAACCTTGGCGATCAATACTTCCTGGTCAGTCGTCATCAATTGCGGTGTTATGAAAAGCTTTATTCCGACGACAGTTAGTGCAACGATAGAAATGATGAAAAAAATCAATGTAAAAGTATAGCGAGTCTGAATTGTTCTAAATGCACTCATAATATCGCCTTCTATGTTGTTGGTTTGATCGGCCTTATTTGTAAAAGGCTTATTTTTAGCAGTAAGAAAGTTTATTGCTGTTGGCTGAGGTATCACTCCAATATTGTTCAAGCTTGTCAAAGTTTGGAAGGCATTCGCCAGCAACGACTGTATCTGATTAGACGAGTGATCTTTATGTCTTGTTTTTAGTTAGACTTGGCGCGTTAAGCAGGCTCTAAGTTTAAAATCAATCTTAGTTGACGCGCTCTCCAAAACGTCGGCGAGGCCGGTCCGCGAGAATGAACCGGCTGTTTCACTTTTTATGGGCTGCCCCAAGGAGTTAGAGGGGAGCTGCCGAGGTGTTTCGTGTTATGAAACACTTGCCAGTGGTGGCGAGGCGGTTGTGTATTCATCGTTCCTATGACAGTGAAATTTCTAGGGCGAGTTCAGGCCTCAATCTTCAAGCATTCGCATTTTCACGGAAGTAGATTTGGATGGGTTGTCTAACAGAGCCCGCCAAGCCACGGACGTCATTAACCAGATTGAGCGCAGCAAGTCCTGCGGCATGCACCACCCCGCGGGCGTCCTGATCAAGTACTACGTCCATCCCGCCAGCCGTCAGTAATGCACGTGTCGAGTCAGAAATGCCGTGCCCGATGAATACGATCGGTGGTTCTGCGGGCAAGTCTTTCAACGCCTTTGCCACACCTGCTGCGCCATCTCGTGTTACATAGACCCCGGTAACGTTGGAGTAGCGGGGAAGCGCGTCTCTTAACGCTACATAGGCTTCTTCGTCATCCGTGGGGAAGTCGGGTTCCACCGCCCAGCGCAAATGTTTGAAATCCTCTTCCAGAATTTGTTCGAAACCGGTCCTGCGTTCGCTCTGGTCCGGAAGACGTGATGAATCAGACAGAATGATGACGGTGCCAGATCTGCCTGCAGTGAACTTGCCCATCAGCAATCCAGCGGTTCTCCCCATCATCCGGTTGTCAGCGCCTAGAAACAGTGCGCGTCGGCTCGCCGGTCGATCCGAAAAAACCGTTATCACCGGTATTCCTACCTCGCAACACGTGTCGATGAACTGATCCACCCACGGATAATCCAGTGGTAAAAGCACGACCGAGTCATATCCGCGCAAGGACTCTGAGAGTTGTGCGGTCTTCAAATTATCGGAGAAATCACAACGGTAGAAGGATGGCGTAATCCGGTGCTCTCTAAAGAAGCTGGCTGAGAGGGCAATATCACGTTCAACCTTGTCGACAAATTTTGACCTGATTACAGGCACAACGAACGCTACTTTTATGGACGTGTGTTTGGCGGGTCGTCCTCGGCTGGCTCGGGTATTACGCAAACTGTCCAAAGCAGCTTGGACACGCTCGACAGTTTCTGGACGGACCGCAGAGTCGTTGCGAATGACCCGATCGACTGTTGCCACGCTCACGCCAGCAAGCCGGGCAATGCTCACTCGAGTGGCTGCCATCAGTCCCCCTGCTTTGTCGGGGTTGAGAGGGATTTGTCGATTGGTTGCATTTTCATTAAAAGGCTTCGGTTATTCGGCCTGAAAGTGATCGAAACGCTAGCTGTCTTCGTTCGGACTTTCGTGGGCTGATGTGGAAATGATGAATCTTCAAATATAACACCATCGTGTGGCGCGACAGCATCGCAGCCCCCCATCAGGAACTGATCAAGTGGGGAGCGCAACGATGCATGGAAATGCCGCCATTTACCAATTTCTAAATGTGCACTTCGTACAGCAGGGCCGCCATCGCACCACCTACGAGCGGACCCACCACCGGGACCCAGGCATAACTCCAGTTGCTTCCTTGCTTACCCTGGATCGGTAACAGCGCATGCAAGATGCGAGGCCCGAGGTCGCGGGCTGGATTAATGGCAAAACCTGTTGCCCCACCGAGAGATGCGCCTATTCCCATCACCAGTAACGCAACAGGCAAGGCATCCAGTGCGCCAAGCCCGATACTGGCACTCGCCAGTTGCAGAATGCCGAAGACAAGAACGAACGAGGCTACCGCTTCCGATATGATGTTTGCAGGGAGGTTACGCACTGCGGGGCCGGTAGAAAATGCAGCGAGCTTTGTACCTGCATCCTCGGTCTCGCCAAACTGTTTGTAGTACGCGGCCCAGACAAGCAATGCGCCAAACGCCGCGCCAACTGTTTGTACACCGATATAGGGAAGAACTTCGGCCCAAGGGAACCTGCCAGTCATGGCGAGTGCGACAGTTACCGCTGGATTGAGATGCGCGCCGCTGTTGTAAGGTGCAACGCAGAATACCGCGATAAATACAGCCATTGCCCAGCCAACCGTGATAAGGAGCCAGCCACCGCCTAGCGCCTTCGAGCGAGCCAATATCACACTAGCAACGACGCCGTTACCGAGAAGCACGAGCAGTGCGGTTCCGATGAATTCTCCAAGCAAGGATGTCATGTCGATATCTCCAATATTGTTGTTGTTTTACGGGTTTAAATATCTCTAGCGCTAATGAGTTTTTACTCGAAGGCGCCATATACTTTTACGGAGAGGAGCTGGGTTAAAAGCCTAAGCACCCCATCGCAACGCAGCGGTGTGCACAGGACTGTCCCAGTGTTCCTTGGTCATCTCATCCAATATGCAAAGCGTGAACGATGCGCCAGCCATCTCGAGAGCAGTCGTATAGTTACCAACAAGCGAGCGGCTCACTGACAGCCCTTTTTTGTCGAGCCACTTCTGTGCGCAGTTGAAGAGCAGATAGAGTTCGCTGAGGGGGGTAGCGCCGAGTCCGTTGACAATCAGCAACACTTCAGAACCCTGAGCGGGTTGTAGATCATTGCAAATGGCTTCCAGTAGCTCGGCAGTAATGGCGTCTGCAGACATCAGTTTGTCGCGACGACGCCCAGGTTCGCCATGTATGCCCACACCGATTTCGACTTCATCGTCACCGATTTCGAATGTGGTGGTTCCTGCTTCCGGGACGATGCAACTTGTCAGAGCAACACCCAATGATGCCGTATTCTTGTTGACTCGGTCCCCAAACGCTTTGCAGTGCTCCAGATCCGCTCCAGTTTCGGCTAGGCTTCCGACTAGTTTCTGCACGATGACGGTACCGGCCAAACCACGCCGACCGGTCGTGTAGCTTGAGTTTTCTACAGCAACGTCGTCATTGATCAGTACCGTGGCCGTTGCCAAATCGGACATATCGGATGCCATTTCAAAATTGACCAAGTCGCCGGAGTAATTCTTCACAATGAATAGAACGCCCGCGCCGGTATCGACAGCTTGAGCAGCTGCCATCATCTGGTCAGGGGTGGGCGAGGTAAACACTTCGCCAGGGCACGCAGCATCCAGCATGCCGCGGCCGATAAAGCCGATATGAAGGGGTTCATGACCGGATCCTCCACCCGAAACAAGGGCCACTTTGCCAGGGGTCAGGACCTTGCGTTCAAGGTATGTCGGCTGTAAGTTCAGGGCGATAAGGTCCGAGTGTGCAGACGCGAAGCCAGATAGGGTTTCGACGAGGAAATCGTCGACGTTGTTGATAAATTTTTTCATTATTTTTTTTATCCTTGGAGTGACTTCGTCATCTGTTGACGCACGACTGAAAGGCAGCCAAGCGACCGCTCACCGAGAAATTATGCAATCCCTTTCTTAACAAGCATGTCTCGCATTGACCACATGCCATGTTTCACTTCCATAGCCTGCTCAGCAAGGCTTCACATAAGAAAATCGCCGTTGGTCGCTACCTCATCCCAGTTGTTCTAAAGACGAGGAGGCAATGCGCTCACTATCCTGGTGATGCCTTTACTACTTTCCTGCGCCTCCATCAGCCCCACAGTGCATGCTGCGACTGCTAGGGCTTTCAAGCCGCTACCTTTCACGTGAAATGATGGCTTAGTTTTTTGATATTACATCATTCGTCATCAAATACAATCGCGCGGATCTGATTTTTTGGAGGGCGCTTGTTTGGCTGATATAGATCAGATACCGGTCAAGTCGAGAGTCGTCGGGTGGATTGGGTGAAGCGGCTGTCTGAGTAGCTCGTGCTCGGGCGCCACTGCGGCCTAGCCGATCAGCCCACGATTGGCGGCGCGTCCTGCCTCACAGCAAAGCTCACCCTCGTTTCGCAGGTGGCACATCCACGTCGATGACCCGCCCTGGAACGATCCGGTTGCCCAGGAGTTTACGTAGGTAGACAGTAGGTCCGAAGGAGATGATGACTGAATGATGGTGTTTTCACCTAAAATGATTTGTTTTTCTAAATTAAATGCGTCATTGTTGCGTTCGGCGATACGTTGATTGGCTGTGGAGATATCCTTTAGATCTCTTGGCGATGGCAAGTTCGAACATGATCCTGTCTCAATTCGAACGCTGCACGAACCTTGAGTCGAGTAGTAGGCGTTTTTTCCAGTCCTCATCGCGCGCTGTGGCTAGCTTTGCAGCGGATGTCGTTGGTCGATGCAGCTTGCCATGCTCAAGCTTGCATCGCTTTAAGGTATCTGCAGGATCAGCAGTGGTTTGTTGAGCCCGCCGACTAATAAAAAATTGGTCACCTCTGGTGATTGCTCTGCCCGGCGACTGCCTACGTAGTTCCCCGGATCGGCATAACCAGGTGAGTGACAGTCAACCGGATAACCTCCATGAAAAAACTCATCAATGACCCAAATTCCGTCGTCGAGGACATGCTGGAAGGCGCTGTGTTGGCCAACCAGAATCTAATGCTCCTGGAAGGTGAAAACATCGTAGTCCGTAGAGACTTTCAGGCGCTTGCAGCTGCCAATAAGGTAAGTATTGTTTCGGGTGGCGGAGCGGGTCACGAGCCTGCTCATGCAGGTTACGTGGGGCATGGCATGCTCACCGCGGCGGTCGCCGGGCCCGTATTTACCTCGCCGAGCGTGGACGCAGTTCTAAGCGCAATTATGGCTGTCGCTGGCTCTGCTGGCGTGTTGCTAATCATCAAAAACTATACTGGCGATCGACTCAACTTCGGTCTGGCCGCGGAAATTGCTCGTACCGCGGGCGTCCAGGTTGAGATGGTCGTGGTGGGTGATGACGTCGCCTTGGACAATGATGGCGGTTTGGTTGGTCGTCGAGGCATTGCAGGCACTGTATTTATTCATAAAGTGGCGGGTGCCGCCGCCGAAGCCGGGCTTTCCCTCTCTCAGGTGAAGAGTGAAGTTGAAAAAGCCGCCGCCGGGCTGTTCAGCATGGGCTTGGGCTTAAGCGCCTGTACCGTACCGGCCGCCGGTAAACCTGGCTTCAAAATCGAAGACGACGAAGTTGAGTATGGTCTTGGTATCCACGGCGAAAGCGGCGTACGCCGAGGTCCTATCCAGCGTGCCGATGAAATGGTTAAGACGCTGTTGGACAGAATTATTGCCCAAGGGCGTTTGCAGGCGGATGAGCGCGTGGTGCTAATGGTCAATAACCTGGGTGCCACACCTGCACAGGAGTTGGACATTGTCGCCCGTCGGGCACTCTTGGGATGCATTGAGCACGGGATCAAGGTAGAAGGGGTCATGGTCGGCACCTTTCTCACCGCACTGGAAATGGCGGGTTGCTCGATTTCCCTTATGCGTGTCGATGACCCCCTTATGTTGCGTCTGCAAGCGCCTACTGAAGCGACGGCTTGGCACGGAATGACAGAACCGGCCCGGACCATTTCGCGTCAGCCTTGTAGAGGTCCCGTTGCAGAATCCGCTTCGATTGGAGGCACCTGGTCCTCCGACAATGCCAGGCAATTCAAGAGCATTCTGCAGTCGGTCGCCCTAGCCTTACGCCAACAGGAGGAAGTCTTGACGGAGCTGGACTCCGTGGTCGGTGATGGCGACATAGGTATCAGCCTGGCCCGCGGCGCACGCGCAATTGAAGATTCACTCGGCACCCTGGACCTTGAACGGCCTGCAATTGCTCTCCAACAAATTTCGGCCATTCTGCGCCGTGCATTGGGTGGTACGTCCGGCCCCTTGTATGCGGTCTTTGTTTTACGGGCCGGAGTTGCATTATCCGGGACCGGTAATCTGAACGCTGCGTCAAGCTGGGCCAACGCCTTCCAGGCGGGCTGCGAAGGAATCGTCAACCTCGGAAATGCCAGTCTTGGCGACAGGACGATGTTGGATGCGCTATTGCCAACAGCCTTGGCTTTGCATGCATGCGCCGATGAGCTTGAGGCTTTGGACGTTGCAAAAAAAGCGGACGCCGCCGCCTCGAAGGGTGCGGAAGAAACACGGAATATGATGCCCCTAAAAGGTCGCTCTTCGTATATCGGTCAACGAGCTCTGGGGCACGTGGATCCCGGTGCCTACGCAGTGACTATCTGGACTAAGGCCATTATATCGGCCTTGGAAAGCTTCGATCGTTGATCACCCCGGGAAATCCATAGCGCCCTTTAAATTGTTTAAAGGCCCTCGCCACCTTCAATGGGTTAGCGTTGCAGGGCTTCGGATTTATACGGGGCGCTATTCATACGAAGGTGTTTGAAGTGGTGGCTGTCATGCAACGCAGAACAAAAATTGTGGTTACATTGGGGCCGGCAACCGAATCATTCGAAGCCATCGAGGGGTTAGTCAAAGCAGGCGTGGATGTCGTGCGTCTGAATTTCTCCCACGGCAAGGCCGAAGACCACATCGCCCGTGCCAGATTGGTACGTGAGTTGGCTACTAAACATCGCCGATTTGTAGCGGTACTGGCTGATCTGCAAGGTCCAAAAATTCGAATCGCTCGTTTCGCGGAAGGAAAAATATCCCTCGACAAGGGACAGCAGTTCGTACTCGACGCTTCCCTTGACAAGAATGCAGGGGATAAGCAGCGGGTCGGAATCGATTACGAAGCGTTGATTACCGACAGCTGTCCGGACGACATTTTGCTGCTCGATGATGGGCGAATTGAGCTCAAGGTCCTGAGAGTCCAGGCGACGCAATTGATTTGCGAAGTACTGGTCAGCGGGCCACTTTCGAATAACAAAGGGATCAACCGAAAGGGTGGGGGGTTGTCGGCCTCGGCGCTAACTGAAAAGGATTTTGAAGATATCAAGACTGCCGCAGCAATGCAGGTGGACTACTTGGCGGTTTCATTCCCGCGAGATGCCTCCGATATGGAGTTGGCACGTCGACTACTGCATGAGGCAGGAGGGCAGGCAGGTTTAATCGCCAAAATTGAGCGAGCGGAAACTGTAAATGACCTACGTATTCTGGATGCGATAATCGAAGCATCAGAAGGCGTAATGGTCGCTCGCGGCGATTTGGGTGTTGAGATTGGCGACGCTGAATTGGTTGCCGTGCAAAAACTGATTATAGACCGTGCTCGTGCACTGAATCGAGTAGTGATCACGGCGACTCAGATGATGGAGTCGATGATCACTCAATCGATGCCGACTCGGGCTGAAGTCTTTGACGTAGCCAATGCCGTGCTTGATGGTACCGATGCGGTGATGCTCTCCGCTGAAACCGCAGCCGGTGCCTATCCCGTCGAGACAGTTGAGGCCATGCATCGGATCATTATCGGTGCCGAAAAACATCCTCAATCCCATCGCTCCAAGCATCGTGTCGATCATGTATTCCACAAGATTGACGAATCCATCGCCATGTCGGCCATGTACGCAGCGAACCATTTGCATGGCGTCAAAGCTATCATCTGCATGACGGAAAGCGGCGATACCCCTCGTTTGATGTCGCGCATTCGCTCACACCTGCCCATTTTCGCGTTCTCTCGCAACCTGGCTACCCAGAACCGAGTCGCGCTTTTCCGTGGTGTCACCACCATTCCGTTCGACAGCGATGATTTCACCCCTGAGTTGGTGAATGAGAAGGCCGTTGCGGAATTGACCCGACGTGGCGTCGTAAAGGCTGGCGATCACGTGCTAATCACGAAAGGCGACTACGCCAACGCGCAGGGTGGCACTAATTCTCTACGAGTGGTGTGCGTCGGTGAAGCTATTCGCTGAGTGAGGGAGCATTGATGAGAGTGATCAATTCAATAGACCACGACACGACGAGTACCCGTGATCGCGAATCGTGGCCAAGAGATTTCGATTTTCGTGAGCAGTACGCGGAGCAGCAGGAGTTGCTGAAGTTCCAAAGCGACGATGCTTCGGCTCCGCCCCATCCGAAGGGGGAAAACCATGCTTGATAAAATGAGCCTTATTCAACAAGTCACGGCTCGGGAGATTCTGGACTCGCGAGGAAATCCGACTGTCGAAGCAGTGGTAACACTCGCGAATAGAGTCATTGCTACCGCCAGCGTACCCTCTGGTGCTTCGACCGGCTCACGTGAGGCGCTCGAATTGCGAGACAACGCATCGCGCTACATGGGAAAAGGTGTAATGCGAGCGGTCGAGAATGTTAACAACCCCATTCGCGAGTGCCTTATTGGGCTTGATGCTCTGAACCAGCGCGAAATCGACAACGTCATGATTGCGCTGGATGGAACCGAGAGTAAGAGTCTCCTGGGAGCCAACGCGATTCTCGCCGTGTCACTGGCGACCGCCAAAGCGGCTGCCAAGATCCAGAACATTCCCTTGTACGAACACTTGGCCGAGCTATACGGCTCGCCAGGCAAGTTCAGCATGCCGGTTCCCATGATGAACATCATCAACGGTGGTGAGCATGCCGATAACAACATCGACATTCAGGAGTTCATGATCCAGCCCGTCGGAGCAACTTCGTTCCGTGAAGGGCTTCGCATGGGCGCCGAGGTGTTCCATTCCTTGAAGAAGGTTCTGTCGGAACGAGGCTTGAGTACTGCGGTGGGGGATGAAGGTGGGTTTGCCCCTTCGCTTGCCTCCAATGAAGAAGCACTGATCGTTATCAAGGAAGCGGTGAGCAATGCGGGTTACGAGTTGGGTAAGGACATTACCTTGGCTCTCGATTGTGCTGCTTCTGAGTTCTACGAGGACGGTCAATATGTGCTCGCCGGTGAAGACCAGGCATTTAATTCGGCAGGCTTCGCCGATTATCTGGCAATGCTTTGCGAAAAGTACCCGATTATCTCCATTGAAGACGGGATGGACGAAAGTGATTGGAACGGCTGGGCCGGTCTGACCAAAAAACTCGGTCACCTGCAATTGGTCGGAGACGATTTGTTCGTCACCAACACCAAAATCCTGCGCGAGGGAATTCAAAAAGGAATCGGTAATTCCATCCTGATCAAGTTCAACCAGATCGGCACGCTAAGCGAGACGCTGGACGCGATACGCATGGCTCAAAATGCTGGTTACACCGCGGTGATCTCCCACCGGTCAGGGGAAACCGAAGACACCACTATTGCCGATCTCGCCGTCGCCACTTGCGCAGGGCAGATCAAGACAGGTTCTCTCAGCCGCTCCGATCGAGTTGGCAAATACAACCGTCTGTTGCGCATCGAAGAAGCGTTGCAGGATCGAGCGCCTTACAACGCTACCGATCTCATGAAGAGGAAAGCTTGAGCCATGCAGACCTCTTCAAACAGGAAAAAAATGGTAATCGGCAACTGGAAAATGAATGGTAGTAGTGCTGCCAACGCGTCGTTGTTGCGTAGCGTGTTGCCGGTGATCTCGCGCTTTAAAAACGTTGAAATCGCACTTTGCCCACCGTATCCCTATCTCAGTGCCGTCGCAGATTTGCTCGATGATTCAGAGGTTGCGTTGGGTGCACAGAACCTCAGCGCTGAGCTGGCAGGTGCTCATACGGGCGAAGTCAGCGCGCACATGCTCTACGATATTGGCTGCCGCTTTGTGTTGGTCGGGCATTCGGAGCGTCGCGCACTGTATGACGAAGATGATGCGCTTGTGGCCAAGAAGTTCTCGACTGCACTGCGAGCAGGGCTCATTCCGGTTCTGTGTGTTGGCGAGACGTTCGCTCAGCGCCAGGCGGGGGAAACACAAGCCATCGTCACCTTACAGTTGAGTGCAGTGCTGAATGCCGTAGGCGTCGATGATTTGGTGAAAGGCGTGATTGCTTATGAGCCGGTGTGGGCCATTGGTACCGGCGAAACGGCGACGCCTGAGCAGGCGCAAGCGGTGCATCGACACATCCGACAGTGGCTGGCTACCCAGACTCACGCTGCTCGTGCAGATTGCCTGATTTTGTACGGTGGCAGCGTGAAGGCGGATAACGCAGAGCAGTTGTTCCTCCAGCCCGACATCGATGGTGGTTTGATCGGCGGTGCTTCTCTGGATGCTATGTCCTTCGTAGCAATTTGCTCGGCAGCGCAAGACAAGACAGCAGCCTGAGCTTTTCTGCAAATTGAGTTGTTTTGAATGAGTAGGCGCAGGGTGTCAGATCACTGCTATCGGCCTACGCCTATTGCAAGCACAGAGGTATGAAAAATGACGTTGAATAATCGTCTGAAAGCACTGTTTCCAAGTGCTGATGAAATTCCTGCAGAATACCGCCCAGGTCCAGCCATTGAGCAGCGAGAGTATCTCGTCAATGGTGAGCTGCGATTGTGGGACGGGGCGTTGGCGCCAGTCCGCAGCCCTGTGTCGCTGAAAATAGAGTCGGGGCACGAGTCCGTCATTTTGGGCAGTACACCGCTCTTGGATGCACAGACGGCCATGACCGCATTGGATGCTGCGGTGCAGGCTTACGATCGTGGTCAAGGAACCTGGCCGACAATGCGCGTGGTCGAGCGTATTCGCCACGTCGAGGCTTTCCTCAAACGCATGCGTGAGCAACGTGAGGCGGTTGTGAAGTTGTTGATGTGGGAGATTGGTAAAAATCTCAAGGATTCGGAGAAAGAGTTTGATCGCACCTGCGATTACATTGTGGACACCATCAACGCCCTGAAGGAACTGGATCGCCGTTCCAGCCGTTTCGAACTTGAACAAGACACCTTGGGACAAATCCGCCGGGTTCCGCTGGGTGTAACGTTGTGCATGGGCCCTTACAACTACCCGCTCAACGAGACGTTTACCACACTGATCCCGGCGTTGATCATGGGCAATACCGTGGTGTTCAAACCCGCCAAGTTCGGTGTGTTGCTGATCCGACCGTTGCTGGAAGCGTTTCGTGACAGCTTCCCGAGCGGGGTTATCAACATCATCTTCGGCAGCGGCCGCGACACCGTCAGCGCCTTAATGGCCAGTGGCAAGATCGATGTCTTCGCATTCATTGGCACACACAAAACCGCCAGTGACCTTAAAAAACTGCATCCGAAGCCGCATCGCCTGCGTGCTGCACTCGGCCTGGATGCCAAGAATCCCGGTATCGTCCTGCCCGATGTTGATCTGGAAAACGCCGTTTCTGAGGCCGTTACCGGCTCACTGTCGTTCAACGGGCAACGCTGCACTGCACTGAAAATTTTCTTCGTTCATGAAAAGGTCGTTGATGCCTTCCTAGATAAGTTTCAGCAGAAGCTTGCCCAGCTGAAACCGGGGATGCCTTGGGAAGCTGGGGTGGCGTTAACTCCACTACCAGAACCAGGCAAGACTGATTTTCTAACGGGGCTTGTGGCCGATGCCGTCAGCAAAGGCGCCAAAATGGTAAATGCCGGAGGGGGGGAAGTCTGCGAAACATTTTTCTACCCGGCGTTGCTGTACCCGGTGACCTCCGAGATGCGTTTGTATCACGAAGAGCAGTTTGGGCCCGTGGTGCCGGTAGTGGTTTACCGTGATCTGGAAACCGTCATCAATTACGTCCTCGACTCCGATTTTGGCCAGCAACTGAGCATTTTCGGCAAAGACTCCGCACAAGTTGGTCGTCTGGTCGATGCATTCGCCAACCAGGTAGGCCGTATCAACATTAACGCGCAATGTCAGCGTGGTCCGGACAGCTTTCCTTTTAATGGCCGCAAAAACTCTGCCGAAGGCACACTATCGGTCTATGACGCGTTGCGGGTGTTTTCCATCCGTACGCTGGTTGCCACCAAGTTCCAGGAGAGCAACAAAGAACTGGTCAGCAACATCATCCGTAATCGTGAGTCGAGTTTCTTGACTACCGACTACATCTTCTAGGGGGAACGATGACTACGCGCTCTTTGATTATTCTCGACGGTGTCGGCATTCGTCAGGCGACTGAGTCGAACGCATTTGCAGCGGCCAGAAAACCTACATTCGATGCGCAGCTTGAGCGCTATCCGAACAGCCAGATCGAAACATCAGGTCTGGCAGTTGGCCTTCCTCAAGGTCAGATGGGGAATTCCGAAGTAGGCCATATGAACCTAGGAGCAGGTCGGGTGGTGTACCAGAGCCTGACCCGAATTGATTAAGCGCTCGCGGATGGCGAGTTCACTAGCAACCCAGCGTTGCTGGAACTACTCCAGGGAATAAAAACGCACGATGGAGCTGTGCACGTCTTGGGTTTGCTTTCCCCCGGAGGTGTTCATGGCCACATCGATCAGATTGTCGCGGCATGCGGTTGCCTCGTTGAGGAAGGTGTCGAAAAAGTCTATGTGCACGGATTTCTAGATGGCCGAGATACGCCGCCCAAGAGTGCGCAGACATCGCTGGATGCCTTGGAGAGTGAACTCGCTCGCTTGGGCGCTGGACGGATTGTCCCGTTGGTCGGTCGTTATTATGCAATGGATCGCGATAACCGCTGGCCTCGGATCGAAGCAGCTTACCGCCTGATTGTTTCGGCGGATGCTGAACATCAAGCGGCAACCGCTTCTGAGGCCTTGTCAGCGGCTTACGAACGCGGGGAATCGGATGAGTTCGTCAAGCCGACTACGATTGGCGCACCTGTCAGTGTCGGCCCCGATGACGCAATGATCTTCATGAACTTTCGACCTGATCGTGCAAGGGTGTTGACCCAAGCATTGATCAATGCCTGAATTCGACGCCTTTGAACGGCGTTTTGTTTTGCCAACGGATCGATTGCTGACGTTGACCCGGTATTCCGGAGAGTTGGACTGCCCATGTGCGTTCGCTCCTGAGGTCATCAGCAACAGCCTGGGCGAACATTTGGCAATTCTCGGAAAGAGACGACTACGGATTGCCGAAACGGAGAAGTACGCCCATGTCACGTTCTTCTTCAACGGTGGCAGAGAGCAGCCTTTCGCAAGTGAAGAGCGAATCCTGATTCCCTCGCCTGATGTTGCCTCCTACGATCTCCAGCCTGAAATGAGTGCACCGCTGCTGACAGATCATCTGGTCAACGCTATTGCCGGAGGCACATTCGATCTGATCGTTTTTAACTACGCCAATGGCGACGTGGTGGGGCACACTGGCTCATTTGATGCCGCAGTCAAGGCTGTGGAAGTGCTTGATGACTGTCTGCGCCGAGTGGTTGAGGCTACGCTCTCAGTAGGAGGCGAATGTTTGATCACGGCCGACCACGGCAACGTCGAACAAATGCTCGACCTAGAGTCTGGTCAGGCACACATGGCTCACACGTTGAACCCTGTTCCCCTGATATTGGTTAGTGAGCTGCATGATCGTGTGGGGCTGAAGAACGGTCGACTGTGCGATATCGCTCCGACTTTATTGCAGATGCTGAGCTTGCCTATTCCTTCAGAAATGGATGGCAGTTCGCTTCTCACCATCTGATTGGCTTACCCATCGACATCGTCGCATCGATGAATTGGTCTCAATCGTTATGGCGATGTCGCCACGACTTGCTCATTTGCTCATGCAGGCATCGCCAATTAGGGTGATGCCTATTTCTGAGCAATAGAGTTTTTTGACATTATGGATTGGTTTCTCAATCGGTATTCTGGCTCGCGTTTTACATCCTGACGGCGCAGTACACATTGCTTGAGCGTCTCGATGGGATGATGCTCAATAGTCCGTTTGGGGACTCGCATCATCTCCGGCGCTTTTGCTCATCTGCTCGAAATTTGAGGCGCTGTTGGGCAGCAACACTTATGTCTCTCTACCACTTTTTATGCATGATTCCAGTTCGGAACAATTTCATTCCTCGCCGGGAGCGACCAAGCTTGCACGTCACTCACTGACCAACAGCTTCGCGAAGCTTTTCGAGGGGCGAGCGCCAAAATGCACAGCTAACATCTCGTACTTATCCTTGTGAAGCGACTCCGGCTGGAAGTTTTTTAACGCTGCTTGGCTGACAAGCTGGTCGCTTATTTCGGCGATACGCCCTTTCCTTGAATTGGTAGAGGCACCTAAGAATTGGTTCATCAAGCGCATTGCCGTTTCAGCCTGCAAGCCTAAGTGCCAGGCGAACGATATCGTCATCAACGAAACTCATTGAGAGTGGAGTCGCCCTAATGCCCCAACCACTATCCAAAGGTTGAAGGGCCACATAGCTGTAAGCTCTCATCTCCAGTATCTCCCCCAGAGAAAGCGATTTATCCGACCTCAGGTTTCTTACTGAAGAATTCGACCTTTGACTTGACTCTGCTCCCATATCCATATGGGCCCGCATCATGCTAACTACCGTCTTTCGCTGCTTGTTACTACTCTCGCTGGCTGTCGTCGATGGCATCTGCTATGCCGCCTCGGCTCATGAGCAGGATCAGCTCAGCCTGGTCCAAGAGCAACTTGACACTCTCGAACACCTTGCGACGCGAGCTGAGGCAACCAGTACAGCTGAGCCAAACGAACGCTATCGCTTCGACTATCCCCGCCTGACTCAGGACATCCAGCGTATCCGTCGAGGTGTGCAGGGTTACTTGTCCCCGTCCCGCGCCCAGCCTCGTGACTCCAATGAAATAACTGGCGATTACCGCCTCGATACTCCGCCCGCGGAGCCTTCGCCATGAGCATGACTGACGCCCAAACCTCAGCGTTCCAAAACGCATCCGGTTTCTCCCCGCAGAGCAGTTCAACGCTCTGGCTATCCCTGGTTCTCGTTCTGGCATTGCTTTGGTGCGCCTGGGTGTTGTGGACGGCTTACCGGGGATGGGCGACAGGCAGTGTGCGCTTCGGCGCGTTTAGCGGCAGCGCCGCGCGCGTGCTGCTCGCATTGTTGGTCCTGATGTTCTTCACCCTATCCTAACCCAGGAGATCGCCGTCATGCTCAAGTGCCTTGTCCCCCTGAAAAACAACCTGCGTGATCGTGCCAGTCAGCGCCTGATCGGTCTGCTGCTGGTGCTTGGTCCGAGCCTAGCTTTCGCCGAGCTCCCCACTATGGAAGCCCCCTCTCGCGGCGAAGGTTCCGGGTTGATCGAGACGATCAAAAACTACGCCTATGACGGCGGGATCCTGCTCGGTCTGCTGATCGCCCTGCTCGCTTTCTTGGGGGTGGCCTGGCACTCGCTGACCGTCTATGCCGACGTGCAGAACCAGCGCAAGACCTGGAAAGACCTCGGCGCGGTGGTTGGCATCGGCGCCCTGCTGGTAGTGATCATCATCTGGTTCCTGACCAAGGCTGCCGCGATTTTGTGAGGTTGGCATGAACGACACTATCGAACGCCTTGGCGATGGCACCTTGGTTTTTCTGCCCGAGCGACTCAATCGAGATCCCGCCGTTTTACGCGGTTTGACCAATGATGAGATGTGGATGGCACTCGGTGCCGGCGCCGTCATTGGTCTGCTGCAGGGCGTTCCTCTGGCGATCGCCACCGCCTCCATTGCCGTGGCGCCGACCAGCATGATCGCAAGCATGGCCGTGGTGTTATTGGCCGGTGGCACAGTACTGCGTCGGGCCAAACGAGCCCGCCCCGAGACCTGGCTGTACCGCAAGCTTGAATGGGTACTGGCCAGCCGTTGGCGCTTGGGTCGCGGCAGTCTGATCCTCCACTCCGGCGCCTGGACGGTTCGCCGTTCGCGTCGACTGCGTCCTGCCCTGTCCCGGTGGCAGCCATGAGCCGATTTCGGAACAAGGTGGATGCCCAACAGGCCCATATCTTCAGTCTGCGTCTGGCCGTAATGATCCTTGCCCTGGTCTGCGCCGGACTCTGGTACGGCTGGCGCTCAGCACCGACCGATCTGACCGTGCATGTCCCCCCGGATCTGCGCTCGGGCAGCACGCGCAAGTGGTGGGATATCCCCTCGGAGAATGTCTATGCCTTTGCCCTGTACATCTTTGGCCAACTCAACCGTTGGCCCTCGGATGGCGAGCAGGATTATCGCCGCGCCATCTATGGCTTGCAGTCTTACCTGACACCCGCCTGCAAGGCCTTCCTCGACGGCGACTACGAGTACCGCAAGGCCGCCGGCGAACTGCGCCAGCGGGTGCGTGGTGTCTACGAAATTCTGGGTCGAGGTTACAGCGAGGATCCAGAACTCAGGGTTAAGCAACTCGATCGCGACAGCTGGCTGGTCAAGCTCGACCTTAATGCCGACGAATATTACGCCGCCGAACCGGTGAAACGGGTGGTGGTGCGTTATCCATTGCGCGTGGTGCGTTTCGACCTGGACCCCGAACGCAACAAGTGGGGGCTGGCACTGGACTGTTATCAGGGCACTCCGCAAAAAATCTCCCTGCCTGGAGGTGAGCCATGAAGCGGATTTTTACTCTGGGACTCACCGTCGCACTGATGTTATGGGGAGCTGCAGCGCAGGCCGTCGAGCTGATGCACTGGGAACGCCTCCCCCTCGCGGTCCCACTGGTGATCAATCAGGAACGAGTGATCTTTGTCGATGAGGCTGTTCGAGTCGGCGTGCCCTCAACCCTGACAGGTAAGCTGCGCGTACAATCAACTGGCGGCACGCTGTACCTGCGCGCGTCGGATGCCATTGCCCCGACCCGACTGCAACTGCAATCGGTCGCGACGGGCGAGATCATCCTGCTAGATATCGCGGCCACGCCTGGTGATCAACCGCTGGAGCCCGTGCGTATTCTCAAGAATGCTCAGATGCAAGCTACCGAGGCTGAATCGAGCACCGTCCCTGTTCCAGAACGTACACCGATCCCGGTCGCTTTGACGCGCTACGCCGCGCAAAGCCTGTACGCGCCTCTGCGCACAGTGGAGTCCCTGCCCGGTGTACGCCGCGTCCCGCTCAAGCTGCGCACTGAACTGCCAACCCTGCTGCCGACCGAAAACGTGTCCAGCAGACCTATCGCCGCCTGGCGACTCGGTGATTACTGGGTGACGGCGGTGAAGTTGCGCAATCGTGGTTCAGAGACTGTGCACCTCGATCCGCGCCGACTTCAGGCCAAGCTGTTCGCCACGGCGTTCCAGCATGCTTTCCTCGGATCTGTCGGCAGTGCTGAAGACACTACGATTGCCTACCTCGTCACCCGCGGTGCCGGCCTCGAACAAGCCGTGCTGCTCCCGCCCGTCGCGCGAGGTGAGGACGATGAAAGCTAACGCCTTGCTCAAATGGCTAGTACCGGCTGCGCTGCTGGCCGTGGTGTTGATCATCCTGAAAAGCTGGGTCGCGGGTGGGAGCACGCCCTCTCCAGAGCACCCAGTTGATCAGGGCAATATTCAGTTATCCGCCGAGCAAGCCAAGTCGCTCGGCATTGCGGGTGATACCCCGCGCGACACGGTCGCCACCCTGGTCGGCCAGGTGAAGGCCATGCGCAGCGATATGCTCGGTTTGAAGAAACACAATGACTCACTGCAGACGGAAAACAACCGTCTGCGCGAGCGGGAAAATAGTGTCGATTCGCGTATCCAGACCGCGCTTGGCAGTGTGACTCAGCAAGTCGACGAAGGCCGCCGACAAGCCAACGAGGCCCGACTCAAAGCGGAACAAGACAGTCGTCAGGCTCGCGGTCTGCTGACGCAATTGCAGGAACAGTTGTCAGGGCTGACCGGCAAAGGCAAGGACATGCCGATCGGATTGGGGCTTGAGGCCGGCGACGGTGCTCAGTTTGAAGGGCAGCACTCTGCCAATGATGCGCTGCAGTGGATTGAACCTTCGGATGCCCCGTCCACCGACGCCCGAGGCAAAACCAAGACTTCCACCGCACTGAGTCTGCCTACCGCTTTCAACTCACTGGAGGGCTTGAACGATAACGCGATTGATCGCAGCCAGAAACAGCTGCGTGCCGTCTCCCAGGGTGAGCATGACCTGACGCGATCCGTTGATCGTACCGAAGGCGCGAAGCCGATCTACACCATTCCCGAAAACGCGACATTGATGGGTTCGGTCGCCATGACCGCGCTGATCGGCAGAGTCCCAGTGGACGGCACCGTGAATGACCCCTATCCCTTCAAGGTGCTGGTCGGTCCGGAGAACCTGACGGCCAACGGCATCGACCTACCGGACATCGCGGGTGCCGTGATGTCCGGCACAGCGTCCGGTGACTGGACCCTGTCCTGTGTGCGTGGTCAGGTCGAGTCAATCACCTTTGTGTTTACCGATGGCACCATCCGCACGGTGCCTCAGCCGAAGGCGATCGCCAGCCGCAATGCCTCCACCACCCAGAGTTCGAACTCCGACAAGATCCGTGGCGGACTCGGCTACCTGTCCGATCCGTATGGCATCCCGTGTATCGCCGGTGAGCGCCGCTCGAACGCCCAGCAGTACCTCGGCAGCCAGAGCCTGATCACTGCCGCCGGCGCCGGTGTCGCCGCTCTGCTCGGAGATGAGCAGAACAACAGCAGCGTGATCAGTTCGGACGGCAGTACGCTCGGGGTCACCAGCAGCAGTGGCAATAGCGCACTGAATTCAATTCTCAGTGGTGGGGTCAGCGACATCCGCGAGTGGGTCAACAAACTGTATGGCGAAGCCTTTGCTGCCGTGTACGTGCCTCCGGCCGCACAGGTCGCACTGCACCTCGACCAAGAGATCACCATCGACTACGAGCCCAAGGGCCGGAGCGTTCGCCATGAAAGAGACCATGCCTCTGCGTCTGACCTGGATTAGCGTGTTCTGCTGTGTCCTGGCGGGGTGTTCCACCGACAAGGACACGCTGCTGCCCCATGGCGAGCAAAGCATGCTGGACATCTGGAACAGTGCCAGTTCGCAAGGCACTCAGCAGCAACTGCTGGATGCTCGGCAGCAGTTACGCCGTCCGCTGGTCCAGGAAGATTTCCCCGCCTCTCTCCAGGAACCGTACACGCGCACAGCGGCGAACGAGATCCACAATTTGTTCCCTCGCCTGCCCAATCCCGATCTGGTGCTGTACGTGTATCCGCATCTGAGCGGCACCGAGCAGGCACCGGTCCCGGGTTACTCGACCGTCTTTCCGTTCTACCAGCGTGTGCAGTACGCATTGCCGGGCGAACGTCAGGAAGACTTGTAGTGCGTACCAGCGATGCGGGCAACCGCACTTCTGCATGGAAAGCCTGGCGCAATCCATTGCGCCCGCGCGCCACCTTGGCCGATGAAGCCTCTCTGTATGCGCGCAACCCCAGCTTCACTGATCACCTGCCGTGGGTCGAGTACCTCGACACCAAGCAGTGTTTTCTGCTCGATGACAATCGTTCGGTGGGTGCGGTGTTCGAGTTGCTGCCCATCGGCACTGAAGGGCGCGAACCCGATTGGTTGATGGCGGCCCGCGATGCCCTTGAGGATGCCCTGCAGGACAGCTTTGATGAGCTGGATCAAGCGCCTTGGGTGGCGCAGTTTTTCTGCCAGGACGACAACGATTTCACCCCCTACCTGACCCGGTTCACCGACTATATCCAACACAGAGCACGAGGTACGGTCTTCACCGAGGCGTATTTGGCGCTCAGCCGCCGTCATCTAAAGGCCATCACCAAGCCTGGCGGTCTGTTTGAGGATAAAGTGGTGACACGCCTACCCTGGAGCGGCAGTAACCGCCGGGTGCGCCTGGTGGTCTATCGCTGGCTTGAGTCTGACGCTGAGGAGACAGGACTCAATCCAGTGCAATCCCTGCAACAGGCTTGCGAGCGTATCGCGGCTTCGTTGCAGGCGTGCGGGGTGCACTCAACGCGAGTCGATGGCCGAGGTCTGTATGCCTGGTTATTGCCCTGGTTCAATCCGGCACCCAGGCTCACCGATGAAGCGCCCGAGGCGTTCTACCGCCGCGTGGCTTATCCGGAGTCAGGCGACGGTGAATTGCTGGAACTGCCCTTTGATCATGACTTTGCCGAGCGGCTGTTCTTCAACGAACCGCGTTCGGATGTGCAACACGGACTCTGGTTTTTCGACGATCAGCCCCATCGGGTGATGGTGGTCGACAAACTGCGCCGAGCCCCATTGATTGGTCAGCTCACCGGCGAAACCCGTAAGGGCGACGCGGTGAATGCGCTGTTCGACCAGTTACCCGAAGGCACGGTGATGAGTCTGACCCTGGTGATCAAGCCGCAGGACGTACTCGAGGACCAATTAAACCGCCTGGCGCGCAAAGCCATCGGTGAAAACCTGGCCTCGACCCAAACCCGCCAAGATGTTGAAGAGGCTCGTGCGATCATCGGTCGCCAGCACAAGCTGTACCGCGGCACCCTGGCGTTCTACCTGCGCGGTCACGATGAACAGCAACTGCACCAGCGCTCGGTCAGCCTGGCCAACGCGCTGCTGGGTGCGGGGCTGCAGCCGGTGCGGGAAGGCGACGAGGTCGCCGCCTGCAACAGTTACCTGCGTTGGTTACCGATGACTTACAAACCGGCCCGCGACACGCGCAACTGGTACACCCGCCTAATGTTCGCCCAGCACTTAGCGAACCTGGTTCCGGTCTGGGGCCGCAGCACCGGCACCGGCCACCCGGGTATCACCCTGTTCAATCGTGGTGGCTCGCCGTTGAGTTTTGATCCATTGTCACGTCTGGACCGGGCCATGAATGGTCATCTGTTGTTGTTTGGCCCCACCGGCGCCGGCAAATCAGCGACCCTGGTCACCTTACTGATGCAGATCATGGCCGTATACCGCCCTCGCCTATTTATCGTCGAGGCCGGCAACTCATTCGGCTTGCAGGGCGACTACTTCGCCACACAAGGCCTGTCGGTCAACAAGGTCCAATTGAAACCTGGCGCCTCGGTCAGCCTTGCGCCCTTTGCCGATGCCTGGCGCCTGGTCGAGCAACCGGATCAAGTGGCGAGTCTGTCGATCGATGAGTGGGACGAGGATGCGGTAGCCAGCCGCGAGGACCAGCGCGATGTTCTCGGTGAACTGGAAATCACCGCCCGGCTGATGATCACCGGCGGCGAGGCCAAAGAAGAAGCCCGCCTGAGCCGGGCCGATCGCAGCTTGATCCGCGAGTGCATTCTGGATGCGGCGCAGACCTGTGTCGCGGCGGGTCGCCAGGTCCTGACCCACGACGTGCGCGACGCGTTGCTGCGCGTCGCCGCCGACCCGCACTTGCCGGAGAAGCGTCGCGAGCGTGCCCAGGAAATGGGCGAGTCCATCGACCTGTTTTGCCAGGGTTTCGAGGGTGAACTGTTCGATCGCGAGGGCACGCCTTGGTCCGAGAGCGATGTGACCATTGTCGATCTCGCCACTTACGCGCGCGAAGGCTACGAGGCACAGATGTCCATCAGCTACATCAGCCTGATGAACACCGTGAACAACCTTGCCGAGCGCGACCAGTATCTAGGCCGACCGATCATCATGGTCACCGACGAGGGCCATATCATCACCAAGAACCCGCTGCTGGCACCATTCGTGGTCAAGGGGACCAAGATGTGGCGCAAGCTCGGCGCTTGGTTCTGGCTCGCCACGCAAAACCTTGCCGATTTTCCAACGGCTGCGCAGACCATGCTCAACATGATCGAATGGTGGATTTGTTTGAACATGCCACCGGCCGAAATCGAAGAGATTGCTCGTTTCAAGAAACTCACGCCGGCGCAGAAAGCCTTGTTGCTCTCCGCCAGTAAGGAGCCGGGGAAATACACTGAGGGGGTCGTGCTATCGAAGAAGCTCGAAACGTTGTTTCGGGTCGTGCCACCCAGCCTTTACCTCGCCCTGGCCATGACCGAGCCCGAGGAAAAAGCCGAGCGTTGGACGCTGATGCAGGAGAACGGCTGCTCAGAGTTGGAAGCGGCTTACCGGGTAGCTGAACGGATCAATAGAGCGCGAGGAATAGAATCAACATAGGAATAGCTATTCAGATATTGCTCTTCCAGAGAGTAGACTCTGCGATTGCATCGCAACTGACCAGACGTTTGCACGACAACTGAACAGTTGATTGCATTCGTATTCCACACTTAGCCGGGCGGTCTGTTGCTGGCCATCGCCCGCGCCGGGCCACTTCAAATATTTTTTATATCCGCCAAATGCAACACCACTTTCTATTATTAATGATGCGACCCTGATTGTGACCTTGCTTTAGCAGCCTTCTTCACTTCTGATTCCAAAGTATTTATCAGATAACTCAAATCATGCTTCGAAATACGCTTCGATCTGGCCATACGTACTGGGTCATTTATTCGCACTTTTGTTTCATCCGAAAGCGCGCGATCTAGACAAGTGGAAAATTCCATCTCATCGTCGAATATAGCTTCTACTTTTCGAGCCTCATCATGAATCAAAAGCGCCCTCAGAGGACAGCTCTTAATGGCTTTTAACAAACCATCATCAAGCGTAGTTACAACAGGAATCATGAATTGATTACCCTTCTTTTCTGTCATAAGCGTTTCGCAATGCCGAAACATATAAAGGTCCCACGCAAGCGCGGAAATCCTATTATTCGAACCCCCGTTCGGGTTCCGCAACGCTGGCTCGTCAAAGATAGGCATTCTATTCTGCTTATCCGCGAATCCGCTCAGGGCCTTCCATCCGAAGTAAATTTCCTTTAGGGGCATGACGTCAAAATTATCAAGACAAAAATCCACCAAGCAGCGAATACCATCATCTACGCTTTTGCCATTCCAGCACTCCAGCATCGCGCGCAAAATTATGGACTGCATCATATCTCGCCGTTGAATACAGGCCCATGCCTCCCGATTGGTCAAGAATGCATCCCACATTTCCTCAGCTGCGGGTATGTAGTCCTGAATCTGTTCGGCATGCCCGTTCAGCACCCTCTCCCTAACTTCGGGGATATGCATCATGGCATCAAACATCTTTGCTGCCGCAACTTTCTGGTACGGCCAAGGGTTATTAGGCTTTACAACCTCACGTAGGTTTTCCAGTGCCGCAAACATCCAATCAAAACCACGCCCGCCTTGATCTTCAATGAACTGCAACGTCGCCCGCACCTTTTCGCGATGCCTCGAATCTTCATGACGAAAAAAACCAGGTAACTCAGTAAGAAAGTTTGTATCGAGTAGTGAGAAAAAGGGAAACTCCAAAGGCGCACTACCGCTCCTCATCTGCCTCTCGATAGCATCGGAAAATGCAAAAATTCCCTTTCCAGCAAATAGAGGAACCACGGGCACATTTGGATTATCTGACCGGCCCAAGGCTTGCAATGGAACCCCTCCCTCATCGCTCGCGAACAACACACGAATGCCCGAGAACGCTTCACGATCAGAAGCGACGATGTCTGCGAGGGAATCACCTGGTGAGCGACGTAGAATGGCAGTCTTTACGCGTAGCATCTTTTTCATTTCGTGATGCAGATCGAGTTTGTTTACCATCGTGATGTGCCCTCTTGAAGATATGCTGGTGCGGTTGCCGACGCGGAAAATGAGAAAGATCGGTGGGTTGCTGCCACATATCTGGACTCCTTGCGCAACCTGATGCCCGCTCGCTTTCGTCGAGGGCAGCGCGAGTCGCAGAGCAAACATCGGGACAAAAACGCCGCACCTAAAAACCAAAAGTGATTTAAGACCGAAACCTGCTGGCCTGTGCCAATGCGATAGGCCAGGCTAAATGCAAACGGGTGGTCAAGTCGATACAGGTATCCGTGTACCGCGCTGAAGCCGCTGCTGAATCCTCAACAAGAATCCGGCTTCAAAAGCATCTTGGCAGTCACCGACAGGAAAGGTCTTGCGGGTTTGCGCCAGAGCCCACCACAGTGGAGTCTCCCCGGGCGTATCAAGCCACGCCTGAGCACACTGCACGCCACGTTCGATCATCGGGGCAAACTCGCTGCCCCAAGGCGTCAGAAGACTTGAGCATCCATCCGCCGCCGGAATTGAAATGTAGTTTTCGTCCATACACACCCTAGATGTCTGATTTATTGTTAGGCGTAGAATCCGACCTCGAAAAGCTTAACGACACCAAATGAACGCTCGATAACAGGCATGAACATCAAATGGCCTAGTTGAATGCCTATGTAGACTATATCCCGTGGATTGAGAGTCCCTCAAGGCGCAATTTGCGCACATGACTCAAGACTACGAACAGCTTCGTCTGCAGCTGGCGGAAAACATCCGCTTGATGAGACGCGTGAAAAACCTGACCCAAGAGCAGCTCGCACTCATGGCCGAGGTAGATCGCACCTACGTCAGTCAAATCGAACGATGCACGGGCAATCCGTCGCTGTTGGTCCTGTGCAAGCTGGCCAATATTTTCGAAATCACCGCAGATCAGCTACTTGTAGAACCCGATCTCCTGCGCAGCTCCCTTCACGTCAAATAATAGCCTCACGTCTTACAAACCCGATAGATCCGCCTTCATAATTCCCACTGACAGTCTTCAGTTCCTAACCGAACCTGCCCAGGCCATACACCAAGAGCCTGGATCATGCCCGTTGCCTGCTCGTCAATCCCACCCACAAAGCTAAGGCCCTTGGCGCTGAGCGTCCTGCTGGCGTGCGGCCCAAGCGTGGCGCTAGATACCGGCAGCATCACGTCCTCCGTGCTTTCTCCAAGCTGTCTCGAATACAGGGTCGTCGGCATTTGTTTCTGGCTCCTCTGCACGCCCTTCGGCTGCACAGTCAAAACCTCGACCAAGGTTCGTCATTTCATTCCTGAACTGGTGGTTTCGAGCTACGCCACCACCGGTAACAATCCCTGGACCGAGATGGCTGCCCTCTCCTCTCCCATCAGCGGCGCGGAGGGTGGCGGCAACCTGATCACGCCGAACACCCGCCGCGACAACCTGCCCCGCTTCAAGAACGTTGACGGTATCGGCCACCCCGGTGGCTGGGCCGCCACACAACTGGCGTCTCAATCCGGCCATGCCTGCGCCAGCGGTGCAACGGCGTTCATGCCCTACTACCTGAGCACCCTGGACTTACTGGCCTGGCGCCAAGGCATACCGGAAAGTTTTTACCCCGAGTCGCTCATGCCGGGAATCCGTGAAATCGGTCGTCAGGTCTCGGGAAACATGTGGGGCAACGTTTATCCCCGGCAGGGCTTTCTGGTACAGCCCGACGATTTCAAGGCGGCCGCCGTCATGGCGCAACGGGCCGGTGATGTGGTTACCCGCAACTGGCAGCCGCATGTGTACGTACCCCTCACGCCGGCCAGACGCGACGGATACTGGCCGCCTGGCCCGATCGTTGAAAACGACGCCTCAACCCACAAATGGCAGTTGCTCTCCCCTCAGGTTCAGCCCAAGTGCGCCATCTTCCCCAGCGATCCGGTACAGAGCGCGGATGGCGGCTACGCCTGGTCGCTGTGGCGGCCTTATAGCTGCTGCAAACGTGAGGGGCAGACCTTCCTGTTCAGCATCGACTTCGAAGGCGGTGCTTCATGAGTCGGCTTCTCCCACGACCATGGTTGGGCGCGCTGAGTCTGGTTTTCTGTGGACTGCTTGCCATGGCCACGCATGCTAACGCCGCCGAAGGCGATTACCGCCTGGGCACTCAAGGCGAAGTGCTCGATGACCGAGTGATGTACACCATTGGTGGCGGCTCAGCAGCCGGCTCACCGAGTTCGCTCTACCGACCCAGTGGTCTCGGTGTCGGTGGGTCTTGGCGAGCGAACATGATGTGCGGAAACATGAGCCTCACCAACACACTGCAAAACCAACTGAACGGCGTCACCGAAGGTTTCCAGCAGATCATGGGCAGCATCGTGCAGAACGCGACCCAAGCGGTGATGTCTCTGCCGGCGTTGATCATCCAGCGCGCCAACCCCGGTCTCTATGAGTTGCTGAGTAACGGGGTGATGCAAGGTCGTATCGACTTCGACCGCTCCAAGCTGACCTGCCAAGCCATGGCCGAAAAGATGGCGGACAAGGTCGGTCAAGCCGGCTGGGGCGCGCTGGCCAAGAACGAGGAGATGCAGGGCAATCTGGAGCAAACCGGCGGTGATGCGGTGGCTGCGGTGAAAAACACCGAAGCCCATAACGGCAACAATGGGGTGTCCTGGGTCGGCGGTTCGAAGGCTGGAGGTAATGGGCAGACGCCCATTCGTGTGACTTCGGACGTGGTGCGCGCAGGCTACAACCTGCTGCATAACCGGGCGGTGGATGACAGCACCTCGATCAGTAGCAGCGACTGCCTAGGTGGGACTATTTGCCAGACATGGACCTCGCCCCTAGAGGAATCCGAATGGGCCGTCCGCGTGTTGGGCGAGAGCGAAGTTTCGATCTGTGACACCTGCGAAACCCTGCGTGCGACCGCTGGCAGCGGATTAACGCCGCTGATCCAGGAGGCCTACAGCGAACGCCTCAAGGCCCTGCAAGGGCTGCTGTCTGGCGCACTGCAGCCAACCCCTGACACTCTGACTAAAGCCTCCAGCCCAATGCTGCCGGTCACCCGTGGTGTGATCGAAGCCCTGCGCGACGACCCCGAGCAGGATCTATTGGCACGGCGCCTGGCCAGTGAGACGGCCTTGTCCAGCGTGCTCGACAAGGCGCTTCTGCTACTCCGTACCCTGCTGGCAGGAAGTCACGAACCGAACATCGCCTCCGCCGAGCCGGCCCAAACCGCCTTGACGAAAAACATCGACACCCTGGAGCGAGAAATTCGCCTGCTGCAGACCGAACTGCAGGTCCGGCAGATGCTGGCCACCAACACCGCCAGCCTGGTGCTCGATCGGCGTGCCGGCGGTGCAGATGCTTCGCGTACCGTCGAGCAAGGCGACCCCGAGCCCGGTCGACTTAATGATGCTGACGCCAGGCGCAAGTGAGCCATGAAACGCTCACCGCTATTCACTTTGCTTTCGAGTCTGGGGATTGCCGCGGTGATGATCCTGACCGCCGCAGTGGTCGCATGGATCGGCCGCACTGCGCTGGGTAGTTTCGAGGCATGGCAGCAGGCATTCGAATCCGTACGGCCCTATCTGCGATGGTGGCGTGCCCTGCTCTACGGCGCCCTCTTTGCGCTCTGGTGGAATCTGCTTCGGCGCTACCGACATCGACCACAGGATCGACTGCGCGTGAAACGCATCGGGACACTAGGGCTCGTGCTCTTTACCTGCGTCGAACTCACCCGATTGTGAGGTTGCCACCATGCTCATGAGCACCAACAGCTACCTGGAGTTTTACCTCTCCCTACTGGCCTGGATCATCAATAACGGTCTTTGGAGTGTACTGTCCGACACAGGATTATTCGCCGCGCCCTTTGGCGCAATCATCTTCCAGGAATGGTTGTCGGCCCGGCAGCAAGGCGCGGATGAAGGCAACAAGGGGTTGCTCTCGGTGCCGCGGATCGAGAACCGGTTGTGGCTGGCCTACATCGTCGTGTTGTTCGGTTGCGCGCCGGTCTTTCCGTTGAGCCTCTCGTCAATTACGTTCGATGATGTGGCGAGCCAGCGCTGCGGCGTGAGTGTGGCTCAACCGACGGAAACCGCCTGGGGGACGACCTTCAATACTATCGGCGAACGCTCCGCCAACGTGCCAATCTGGTGGTTTCTGGTGCATGCCTTGAGCAAAGGTGTGACCGCGGCGGCCACCGCCTCCATTCCTTGCGCGCCGGATATCCGGCAGATGCGCATGGAGATCGACAGTTCACGTATCGACAGTCAGGTCCTGCTGCAGGAGGTCGCCGATTTCACCCGCGACTGTTACGGCTATTCCCGCTCTCGGTTGTTCACCAACCGTCCGCAGTTGGACAAGGTACAAAGTCACGACGCGTCCTGGATCGGCTCAAGCTATTTTCTCGACACGCCGGGCTACTACGACACCGATCGCTCACGCACGCCGCGCGTCAGTTGGCCGTATGATGAAAACCGCGATGTATCCTTACCGCGGTTAGAGAATGGCGCGGGCTACCCCACCTGCAAGCAATGGTGGAGCGACAGCGGTGTCGGGTTGCGCGAGCGTTTGGTCGGGCAGGTTGATCCCTCGCTGCTGACTCATCTGAAAGGTTGGTTGGCTGGCCGTTCGAGCAACGAGATCGAGGATGCCACCCTGCGTGAGCTGGTCAGCCCGCGCCAGCAATCGATGTCCATGTCGCCCGGACAGGTGTACCAGGACTATGGTTCCAGCGCTCGCGCCGGTTCGATCAATCAGGGGCTCAATAACCTGGCCACCAACACTGGGCTGGCCCTCGGCTCGTTCAGCAACTTCCCAGCAATGAATGCACTACGCGCCGCCCTGCCGATGGTGCAGGCTTTCCTGATCATGGGCGTCATCATCAGCTTGCCGTTGATCCTGCTGGTCAGTACCTATCAGTTGAAGACCGTCATGACGGTGACGTTCGCACTGTTCACACTGCATATGCTGAGCTTCTGGTGGGAACTGGCTCGCTGGGTCGACTCCAGCATGCTCGATACCTTGTACAACCAGGTTTCGGCGTCCAATCAGCTGCTGTTGTCGCTGCCCACATCCGGACTTATGGACGGGACGGTCACCGCGCAGGTGATCGAGTACGTGATGGGGGCAATGTTCGTCGTGCTTCCGATGTTGTTTTTGGCTGCAATGAGCTGGGCAGGATATAGCGTTGGCTCAATTGCCGACGGCATGCTTAGCAAAGGAGCAGCTCAAGCGCAGGACGCTGGTGCAAGGGGCGCTGGAGCTCTGATATCTGCTGGAAAGGCCTTAAGGAAGGGGTGAAGAACTCTACTACAGGTCTTTTAAATCAGGCTGACCGGGTGCGCGGCCATACTCATACTCACCATATGGGTCGCCATATGCCTTGTACCGCAGAGCATCCTTAGGTTTGATAGGCGTTCCATTGGCGATGGCCCAACACAAGACAATAAGGATCATCACCGACACTGTGAACCATAAGCTAACTAGAAGGAGGCCGGCGGCTATTGCCAACTTGATAACTAGAAAACTCCCGCGAACAAGTAATTTACCTGCGGGCATTCCTGCCGTCTCCGCACCCTCAACCACGCGGGATTCAAACGCTTTCAACTTACGGTAACTACGCTTCACCGACAGACCACAGGCGTACGCCCAGCGGTGGGCACGAGAACTTTGAACAGGTTGCTGAGTCGGCATGGTCTCGCCCTCTTCTGAGCGTTTTCATGGTTGAGACAAGAATAACAGCCTACTACTGAAAACGGCCCGTGCCTGACCGCTTATCAGTTTTTCCGGCCGAAAACTCTCCATCGGAAGCCAGAAGACAAGCGCCGTGAAACAGCGTCCCTACAGTGATTTACCCAGATAGACGGGTAGCTGCTATTTATCTCACTGACATCAGGTCGGCGGCCCCCATGGTGCCGCCTGTTCGCATCACGGCGTGGAATGCCTCAACTTGGCGGTGGTTGATACGCATGACTCACCTCATAACATTTACGCATACTTAAAAGCGTTATTTTTGATATTGAATTAGTATATTCCAATAAAGAATTACACAATTATTTTTTAGTGCTGTTAAATCTATGCATCCTTTTTAAGGATACCGATCATCTTTGGGCTGCTCTCCACCGACTTGGGATTGCTACCGGCATCCTTGAGTGAAATTCGGCGAAGAGTTCAAGCACCAGCGGTGGGGCCGCCCCGACAAAAAATACGTTTTCGAGAGCTAGGATGTCCGATCCAAAACCTCTGCTGTTTGCACTCTACGAACAAGCCAGCGTGGGCTGCGGCGGTGCGCCGAGCCTCTGGACGCACCCGGCCGACGAACGTCTGGCCATCAACTCCTTGAGCTACTGGACGAACCTGGCACGTATTGCCGACCAAGCCAACCTCGACATGCTGTTCTTCGGCGACGTGCTGGGTTTCTACGATGTCTTTGGTGGGAATGCCGATGCTGCGATGAAATGGGCTGTGGAATCGCCAGCCAACGACCCACTGATGATAATTCCCGCATTAGCGGCGGTAACGGACAACCTTGCGTTCGGCGTCACGGTTACCACCAGCTACGAACACCCCTTCACCCACGCCCGGCGCTTCAGCACCTTGGATCACCTCACCAACGGCCGAGTGGGCTGGAACATCGTGACCTCCTATCTATCAAGCGCTGCGCGTAACTTCGGCCTTGAACAGATGATCAAACACGATGACCGCTACGAACGCGCCGAAGAATTTCTCGATGTGGTGTACAAACTGTGGGAAGGCAGTTGGGCCGACGACGCCGTGGTTGCCGACAAGGCTCGTCAATTGTATGCCCGGGGTGATCGGGTACGGCCGATCAATCACGCTGGCGAGCATTATCGGGTAACCGGTCCGCACCTGACCTCCCCGTCACCGCAGCGCACACCGCTGCTGATCCAGGCCGGCTGGTCGGGGCGTGGCCGTGAGTTCGCAGCGAAGCACGCCGAGCTGATTTTTATTGCCAAATCCAACCCTCAGGAAATCCGCCAAGGCCTGGAAGACATCTGGACCAAGGCCCGGGCACGCGGCCGCCGGCGTGAGGATGTAAAGTCCCTGACCGTGCTGCGCATCGTCACCGCCAAAACCGAGATTGAAGCCCGACGCAAATATGACGCGTTGCAAAGCAACTACCATCTGCAGGCGCAACTGGTCAGTTATGCGGGTGACACCGGCATCGACATCAGCCGCTACGCTGACAGCGATGCACTGTCGACCCATACCGAAGGGCTGACGTCCTATGTCATGCACCCTGATGGCAGTGGTAAACCGTTGACTGCCGGGGACGTGAAGCAACGTTTTGCCAAAGTCACCCGCGGCAGCGACCTGATCCTGGTGGGCAACCCGCAACAGGTAGCTGACCGGATCGAAGAACACGCGCGCATTTCCGGCACCAGCGGGTACATGATAAATCCATTGATCAGCCCCGGCACACTTGAAGATTTTGTGGAGTTAATCATCCCCGAATTAAAGAAACGCGGCCTTTACAGAACCGAACCGCAACGTGGAACCTTCAGATCCAGACTAAGGGAAGATGGCAGCAGTCATTTACCCGATTCGGCTTACGGAGCTTCATTCCGCTTCGGTAACAACGTATAGCCCGAGGGCGACCCCTTTCCCCTTAACCTTTGGGATTACAACGTGCGCTTAACTCGCACCAAACTATTTTTGATGCCTAAACATTAATCACCAATAACCCACTTTAATGATAACAATCTCCTGAAAAGTTAGTAAAGATCAACGCAAGTTACATAATGCATAAAAAGACAGCTCCGGCCTTATTTAGGTATTTGATTATCGAGGTCTCAGGTAAATACGATGGCGAAGCAGATTCAAATTCTAGACGGTGGAATGGGCAGGGAACTCGCACGCAATGGCGCGCCGTTTCGCCAGCCGGAGTGGTCGGCACTGGCGCTTATCGAAGCGCCTGAGTATGTGCGTCAGGCACATGACGCGTATGTGCACGCCGGTGCTCAGGTGATCTCAACAAACAGCTATGCGTTGGTGCCGTTTCATATTGGCGAGGCACGCTTTCAAACTGACGGTACTGCGTTGGCACGCCTGGCTGCCTCCATAGCCCGCGCCGCAGCGGACGCAGGCCCCAATCTAATTCGCGTTGCAGGCTCGCTGCCGCCGCCACTCGGCTCATACCGTCCGGATCTGTTTGAACCCCTAGAGGCCGGCAGGATTCTACAAGTGCTGATTGATGCTCTGAGTGACGATGTTGATCTCTGGTTGGCCGAGACGCAAAGCTCCATCGCCGAAGTAAGGTTGGTGGCTGAGTTGTTGAAGGATGACCTGCGACCACGCTGGTTCTCCTTCACCCTCGACGATGCCCTAAATGCACAGGGTCAAGCCCAACTGCGATCCGGCGAGAGCATCAAAGACGCGGTGATAGCGGCGACTGGGCTGAACGCTGCGGCGGTCTTGTTCAACTGTAGCGCACCGGAAGTCATGGGCGCGGCCCTGCTTGAAGCAGCAGCCCATAGCGCCTTGCCGCTTGGAGTTTATGCCAATGCATTCGAGCCGTCGGACAACAAGCAAGGCGCCAACGTAGGCATCAGCGAACTGCGCCGTGACACCCAGCCACCCAACTATTTGCGATGGGCAAAAGAATGGGTGGATCAAGGCGCCAGCATCGTAGGCGGTTGCTGCGGCATTGGGCCTGAACATATTGCCGCGCTGTCGGCTGCCTTTCCTCTCGTTGATTCCTCAACCTATCCACAGGGCGCCCAGCATGATTGATCGCCGTTCGTTTATCAAAGGTACTGGGGCCATCGCCATGACCGCCGCCATGACCTCTTCGTGGTCATTGTCCACCGCCTTCGCTGAAGAGCCTTCGCGTCCTAAAAAGGGTGGGCACCTGGTTATCGGGCTGGATAACGCTTCTACCACCGATCGTCTGGATCCTGCGTTCTGGTTTGAGAGCTGGATGTATTTCACCGGGAGCCAGCTGTTCAACGCTCTGGTCGAGATCGATGACAAGAGTGAACTCGTGCCTTCCCTGGCCGAGTCGTGGTCGAGTAGCGACGGGGGCCGTAAATGGGTGCTGAAAATCCGTAAAGGCGTGCAGTTCCATGATGGCCGCTCCTTGAGCGCTAAAGACGTGATCTGGTCTCTCAACCATCATCGCGGAGAGAAATCATCCTCCCCGGTCAAGGGATACCTGGAGCCTGTCACGGGCCTGGCAGCCACCGAAGAGCATGAGGTCACCATTACCTTGGGAGAGCCGAACGTAGAGTTTATTGCGCTGCTGTCGGCTGTTCATTTTGTGATCACTGCAGAGAACGAAGCGTTTGAAAAAGGCATCGGTACCGGCGCCTTTATTCTCGAAAGCTTCCAGCCCGGCGTGCGCATGCTGGTCAAGCGCAATCCCAATCACTGGAACCCTGCGCGTGGTCATGTGGACTCGGTTGAAACCTTGGCCATGAACGATTCGACCGCCAGGGTTGCAGCCCTGATCAGCGGCTCGGTGCATATCATCAACCGGGTCAATCCGCGTATCGTCGGGCGGATCGAAAAAATGCCTTCGATCCAGTTGGTGCGGGACAAGGACAGCCAGATATTCACGTTGCCGGGGCTGGCCAACCTTGCGCCGTTCACGTCCCTGGATGGGCGTCTGGCGTTGAAGTACGCCGTTGATCGGCAGCAGATGATCGACACAGTGCCGGGAGGCTATGCATCCCTGGGCAACGACAATCCAATCTTTCCATCCAATAAGTATTTCTCTCGGGACATTCCTCAGCGGCCTTACGACCCTGACCGAGCACGGTTCCACTGGCAAAAGGCGGGCTTCGATGGCCCGCTGGTGCTCTCTGCCGCAGACGCCGGTTTCCCCGGCGCGGTGGACGCCGCCCAGCTGTATCAGCAATCGGCCAAAAAAGCGGGCATCGTGCTTAACGTCGAGCGGGTGCCGGACGATGCTTTCTGGACCGACACCTGGTTGAAAAAACCGTTTTGCACGTCCAACTGGGGTGCCCGTCCTACCGCAGATGCGCTGCTGTCGCTGGTATTTACCAGTAACGCGCCATGGAATGAATCTGCCTGGCGAGTGCCCGCCTTCGACCAGTTGGTGAAAGCTGCACGTGGGGAAACCGACGAGAACAGGCGCCGCCAGATTTACCACGACATCCAGGTGATGCTGGTGGATCAAGGCAGCGAAATCATCCCGCTGTACGCCGACGCTCTTTCTGCGACCCGCAAAAATGTACGGGGCTTCACGTCGGTGCCTGGCGTGCCGCTCAGCGGAAACCGCGCCGCCGAGAAAGTCTGGCTGGAAGGGTAATTTCATGGCTTTGACACTGCCGGTTTCCGCTCGCGCAACCGGGCGAAACCTTCTGAGCAGCATGATTGCCCGGCGGCTGGTCGCCGGGCTGTTGATGCTGCTGGCGATCTCGTTGTTGATCTTCGCCGGGCTGAATTTACTGCCTGGCAACACCGCCACCGCGATTCTCGGCCAGTCGGCCACGCCCGCTGCGGTTCAGGCCCTAAAGCTGCAACTGGGCCTGGATCAGCCGGCAGGATGGCGTTATCTGCATTGGCTCGGCGGCGTGTTGCAGGGGGATTTCGGCATCAGTCTGACCTCCCGGGAAAACATTTCCGTCGCCCTCTGGGACCGGCTGAAAAACACCCTATTTCTGGCTGGCAGTACCGCGTTGGTGGCGGTGCCTCTGGCACTGACCATTGGTTTTGTCTCGGTGCGGTTTCACGGCGGCTGGGTCGATAGCCTGCTGAACCTGCTGACCCGCGCAGCGGTGGCTTTGCCTGAGTTTTTCTCGGGCTATATGCTGATTTTCATTTTTTCGATGACCCTTGCCTGGCTGCCCAGCAACAGCAGTGTGCAGATGGATATGCCGCTGTCAGCCCGATTGATGGCGATCATCCTGCCTGGAGTGACGCTGGTTCTGGCGGTACTGGGGCACATGAGCAACATGACTCGGGCAGCGCTGCTCAGTGCCCAACGCAGCAGTTATGTCGATACCGCGATCCTCAAGGGCCTGTCGCCCATGGGGGTTCTGTGGCGCCACGTGTTGCCTAATGCCTGCGGGCCGATCATCAATGTGATCGTGCTCAACATGGCCTACCTGATGGTGGGCGTGGTGATCGTGGAAAACGTCTTTGTCTATCCCGGCCTGGGCCAGTACATGGTCGACAGCATCAGCAAACGCGATGTGCCCGTGGTGCAGGGCTGCGCGCTGGTGCTGACAGCCATTTACATCCTGCTCAATCTCTTCGCCGACGTAGTCACCCTGCTGACGAACCCCCGCATACGCCACGGAAAATAGTCCATGCCTGCCATAAGAATCGTCCACTTGCCCGGCATTGTCGGTCTGCTGCTGTTTGTGGCCATCGCCCTGCTCGCCCCCTGGCTCTCGCCCCATGCGCCCGATCAGGTGATCGGGATGGCTTGGGATGTACCATCGGATCTTGCCCCACTGGGGACCGACAATCTGGGTCGGGATCTGCTATCGCGCCTGATATGGGGCACCCGCACCTCGTTGTCGGTGACGGCAGTCGCGGCGTTGATCGCGTTCGCCGCCGGCACCACGCTGGGCTTCATCGCAGGGGTGAGCGGCGGCTGGATCGATCAATTGATCTCGCGGGTCAACGATGTGCTGATGGCGATCCCGACCCTGATATTGGCGCTGGTCATTTTGGCAACGTTGCCCAAAACACTCGGTGTGATCATTCTCGTGCTCGGGCTGCTGGAGGCCACGCGGATTCTGCGGGTGGCTCGCGCCCTGGCGGCCGATATCGCCGCCATGGAGTTCATCGATGTCGCGCGCATGCGTGGCGAATGCCTGGGCTGGATTCTGCTGCGGGAAATTCTGCCGAATGCCCTGCCGATATTGATTGCCGAGTTCGCGTTGCGCTTTGTCTTCATTCTGCTGTTTCTTTCGGCGTTGTCTTTCCTGGGGCTGGGCATCCAGCCGCCTACCGCCGACTGGGGTGGGCTGGCTCGGGATAACAAGGACGGCATCCTGTTCGGTATCTGGGCCGCACTCATACCGGGAGCCGCTATCGCGACCCTGGCGCTGTGCATCAATACGTTGGCCGACTGGCTGCTCGGCGCTAATACCCGCGCCTGGGGAGCCCGCAATCATGGCTGAATTTCAAAGAACCAAACCGGCTCTGCTGTTGAGCGTCGAACAGCTGCAGATTGTCACCAGAGGCAAACCCCAACGGACACTGGTCGATGATATTTCCTTTACGCTCAACGCAGGGGAAGTGCTCGGACTGATTGGCGAGTCCGGTGCAGGAAAATCTACGATCGGTCAGGCAATACTGGGTCACTTGCGCGAAGGCATGGCGCTCAGCAGTGGACGCATCCTGTTCAACGGCCAGGATCTGCTGCGGTTATCGGAACCTCAGATGCGCCAGATCCGCGGCAAGCGCATTGCTTACGTCGCACAGTCCGCCGGCGCAGCGTTCAACCCGGCGCTCACCATCGGCGAGCAAGTGGTCGAGGCCGCCCGGCTGCATGGGCTGATGGACGCTCAAATGGCCAAAGAGCGAGCGCTGGACTTGTTCCGACGATTCTCCCTGCCCAATCCGGAACAGTTTTTTCTGCGCTATCCGCACCAGGTTTCCGGGGGGCAGTTGCAACGGGCGATGATCGCCATGGCGCTGTGCAGCGCGCCTGACCTGATCGTGTTCGATGAGCCTACCACCGCGCTGGATGTCATCACACAGTTAGGGATTCTTCAGGCCATTGCCAAGGTGATCCACCAGGAAGGCGTAGCGGCAATCTATATCAGTCACGATTTGGCAGTAGTTGCTCAATTGGCGGACCACATCATGGTATTGCGTGATGGTCGTCGGGTTGAGCACGGTACGACTCAACAGATTTTGCATTGCCCTGCCCAAGCCTACACCCAGCAGTTGCTAAACGCCGAGCGCGGGGGCCATCGGCCCAAGACTCTTGAATCCGAGAGCACGGTGCTACTGGCTATCCGATCATTGAGTGTCAGCTATCATAATCAACCGGTTCTGGACGACGTCTGCCTAAGTCTCTCGAAGGGGCGTACGTTGGCACTCATCGGTGAATCAGGTTCTGGCAAATCCACGCTTGGCAAAGTGATTTGCGGTTTGCTGGCGGCCGACTCGGGCTCCATGACGCTTAACAGTCTCGCACTGCCCCCGACGCTACGCGAGCGCACGCATCAGCATCTGCAGCGGATACAAATGATTCACCAGATACCCGATAACGCACTCAATCCCAAGCTGCTGATAGGGGATCAGTTAAGCCGGGCGCTGCAAAAATTCACTGAGCTGAATAGGGAGCAGCGGCAACGACGAGTGATCGAGTTGCTAAGTCAGGTTGGATTGGACGCTGCTGTAGCGCAGCGTTTTCCGCACACGCTTTCTGGAGGTCAGAAGCAGCGGGTGTGCATTGCCCGAGCGCTTGCAGCACAGCCGGATCTGATCGTCTGTGACGAGCCCACTTCCGCGCTGGATCCTCTGGTTGCCCGCGATGTAATGATACTGCTGCGAAAACTGCAGCATGATACAGGCGTGTCGTATTTGTTCATTACCCACGATCTCCACGTCGTAAAAGAAATTGCCCATGATGTCGCGGTGCTGTGCAACGGACGCATCGTCCGTCAAGGTAGCGTTGATGAAGCACTCAACGCGCCACTTGATGCCTACACCCAGAGTTTGGTTAAGGCCGTGCCGGAGATGAGAGAGGACTGGCTAACCAAGATGACAGGTTGATGGCGACTCGTTCCATTTCCACCTTACGGCCCCGTTTCGGAGTATCTGTGTCTTTTTTCGCCCTGCGGCAACGGCTGTACCTGAAGTTACTCGCTATCGAGTTCGGCTTCCGAAACCTATCGAATGCCGGCAAATTAAATGCTCCTTCCACTCATAACTCTGACGATGAGTGCGTAATCGCTTGGGGACCGGTTTGATGATGCCCGCAACAGAAATTGGCCAGTGAGTGGCTATTGCCCGCCTGAGTGATGCGAGTGGTGTGGGGAGTGGGCAAGCGGATGAAAGCGTATCTCGAATTGCTGGGCATCAAGACACCTCCATAGTCTTGGCCCGACCTGATACCTACACCCATCCGTTTTTGAAGAACACTAGGAACTGATGTGAAAACTCCTCAGTTAACGCTTGCTGAGAGCTTTTGCTGGAGCGGATGACAAGGAAGCCAGTATCCACTTTCACCGAGAGGGGCCGTATTTCGAGTCCCTTCCCCACAAAATCAAATGCTGTGGGCGGATCAACGATACTCACGCCGAGCCCCTGGGCAACGAGTGCACAAGCGGTATAAGACAAACTCGTCTCCAGCCGAGTGACCCGGGGAACTTGAGCCAGGGCAATCTGCACCCCGGAAGAAAAAATTGATCCTGGCCGAGGCGCGACAAATCGCTGCCCTTCAAAATCACTCGGCGCCACGATCTTCAGTTTGGCCATGGGGTGGTTGCTGGGCATCACCGCAACCGCATCCATGTCCACAGACAGCATTTCGACGCCGTGCGGATTGAGCGGTCCTTCGGCGTAACCGATATCGACTTGGCCAGCTGACACCATTTCCGCTACTTGATGCGATGGAACCCCCAGAATACTGATCTGGAGATTCGGCCGCTCCGGAAGAAAGTACGCCAAAAATCTCGGCAATAGCGTGTTTGCCACTGCCGGCATTGCCGCGATCCTTAACGAGCCCGCCGTGTGTTCTCTTATCCCAGATGCCAGGCGACCGATTCGATCGAGACCGATAAACGATCGCTCTACCTCGGGAATGAGGGCATGGGCTTGAGGTGTAGGGATTAATTGACTGCCCCGCCTTTGGAATAGCGGTAAACCAACCGCCTCCTCAAAATCCCTGATTAGACGGGTAACCGCTGGCTGTGTCACTGACATCAGGTTGGCGGCCCCCGTCATGCTGCCTGTTCGCATCACGGCATGGAATGCCTCAACTTGGCGGTGGTTGATACGCATGACTCACCTCATAACATTTTCGCATACTTGAAGGGGGTATTTTTGATTTTGAATTATGCTCGGAGCATGCGAAATTGCAAAACATTAAACAGAATAAGAAAAAAATCGCGCCCTGCTGGCGCCAGTAGCACAAGCATCCTGCCGTAACGCCACCCTGATAAGCGCGCTGTCGCCTGTGGAGTAATACCGTGAATTTCTTAGAAATAATGAGCTTCGGTGACCAGGGATGGGCAACCGATATGCTGCTCGCCGCCTTGATGACGTGCGCGATATCGGTCTGCGGATTCCTATGTGGATCGCTCATCGGCTGCCTTGGCTGCTGGGCAAAGCTGTCACGGTCTTACCTCTTGAGATGGCTGGCCGACGTGTACACCACTGTGGTACGTGGGGTACCTGACCTCTTAGTCATCTACCTCTTTTACTTTGGCAGCAGCATGGTGCTGACCCAGTTGGCTCAATCCCTAGGACTCAAAGGATTCGTGGGGCTGCCCGGATTTTTCGTGGGCGTAGTGGCTATCTCTGTAATCAGCGGCGCTTACCAGCTGGAGGTACTTCGCGGTGCAGTGAACAGCGTTGCTGTCGGTAGCATCGAGGCGGGCCGATCAATAGGCCTCAGCAAATTCAAGTTGTTCTCACTCATTATTGCCCCCCAAGCCCTTAGGCTTGCTCTACCAGGCCTTGGCAACGTTTGGCTACTGGTCCTGAAAGACTCTGCCCTGATCAGCGTTGTTGGGCTCGTAGAGCTGATGCGCCAATCGCAGATAGGCGCAGGTGCAACCCACCAACCCTTCCTTTTTTACTGCACTGCCGCTGCCCTGTATTTCGTCATCAGCGCATTCAGCAGCCATTTGATTGCGCGGCTTGAGCACAAGCTTGATAAGCCGATGAGGAGAGCATGATGGACTTCGCATTTCTGCTTGAGTGCTTCAAACGACTACTGGCTGGCGTCCCCCTTACACTGGGCTTATCACTGTTTTCCTGCGCTATCGGCTTGGTCCTGGCTTCAGTTATCTGCGCCATGCGCCTGTCAAAAAAAGTGTGGCTGGATTATCCCGCCCGGGGTTTCGTTTCCATATTCCGCGGCACTCCACTGCTGGTTCAGTTGTTTGTTATTTACTACGGTCTGGGCCAGTTCACTTGGCTACGTGAAAGTTTCGCTTGGGCCTACCTCAGAGAGGCTTACTGGTGCGTTCTCGCGGCACTGGCCTTGAATACTGCAGCCTATACAAGCGAGATCCTTCGGGGAGGCATCAATTCCGTCCAGCACGGACAAATTGAGGCGGCACTGTCCGTTGGCTTGCGTAAGGATCAAATCTGGCGGTGTGTAATTCTCCCGCAAGCGTGGCGCCAAATGTTGCCCGCTTACGGAAACGAAATAATCCTGCAAATCAAATCTACCTCACTTGCTTCAATTGTCACGCTAATGGAGGTGACCGGTATTGCAGCGAAGCTGGTGTCGCAGAGTTATCGGCCTATCGAAGTTTTCGTATGCGCCGGCACGTTGTACCTGTTGTTCAATTTTGTAGTAACTCGTGCAGTTGCACTGATGGAATCCCGGCTTACACGGGGTATGCGGCGTTAATTAAGTTAGCAGCATATATCTGCCCAATCTAAATTGAGGAAGCTTGCTATGCAATTTAAGAACTTGATGTTGAGTGCAGTATTGTTTTCCAGCGTATGCGCATCGTTCGCCAACGCCGAAGATTCCCAAGTCATCAGAATTGCCACAGAAGGCGCGTATGCACCTTGGAACTTTGTAAAACCAGGTGGGCAACTCGACGGCTTCGAGATCGAACTGGCTCGCGACCTTTGCGATCGCATGAAAGCGAAGTGTGAAATCTCTGCGCATGATTGGGACGGGTTGATTCCATCACTGAACGGAGGGCAAATCGACGCAATCATGGCAGGCATGAGTATTACGCCTAAGCGCCAAGAGGTAATCGGTTTCAGTCGCACGTACGCAGCTCCACTCAACGGCTTTCTAGTGCTTGATAACAGCAGCCTCGCCAAGCTGCCTGGCGACGCAAAAAGTATCAATCTCGACAAAGACGAGACAGAGGCTGAAGCGCTCATCAACCAGATGGCGCCCCTCCTCAAAGGCAAAGTAATCGGCGTACAAGGCTCGACTACCGCTTCTGCCTTCGCTGAAAAATATCTTTCGAAGGTCGTCGAGGTTCGCGAGTACAAGACCGTTGATGCTCACAACATGGATTTGATGAGTGGTCGCATCGATGCGGTATTGGCTAACGCCGTAGTTCTCAAACTCGCAACTCAGGATCCGTCGTTGAAAGGCACGAATATGGCTGGCCCGATATTTTCCGGCGGGGTTTTTGGTCCTGGTATCGGCATTGGGCTGCGAAAGTCTGATACGGCCTTGAAGGCGAAGTTTGATGAAGCCATCACAGCGGCAGTCAAAGACGGCACGGTGAAGAAGCTTTCTGAAAAATGGCTGAAATTCGACGTAACTCCATTGGAATAAGTGCGGATATTCCAGGCTGAGCGGAGCGGTAACTTATGAGTGGTGTAACGATCGTTGTGGGCGGAGGATTGGTCGGATTGGCGACTGCCTACGGCCTTGCCTGCAGGGGACAGAAAGTTCGTCTGTTGGATCAAGGGGATACTGCCCTTCGAGCGGCACGAGGGAATTTCGGCCTCGTTTGGGTGCAGGGTAAAGGCTATGGGATGCCAGCCTATGCACGATTGACGCTTCGGTCCGCAGCAAGTTGGCCACGCTTTGCCAGCGACCTGCTGGCCGAGACAGGAATCGACGTTCACCTGCGCCAGCCTGGAGGGTTCAGCCTTTGCTTAAACCATGAGGACATGGTTGAAGAGGCGGGGCAATTGCACTGGCTACGCGAGGCGCTGGAGGGCAAGTATCGATTTGAAGAGCTGGGCCCTCAAGAGCTGCGACGGCGGTTGCCTGGCGTGGGACCAGATGTTGTGGGGGCTTGCTACAGCCCTGACGATGGTCACACCAATCCACTCTTGCTCTTAAGGGCACTCACCTCCGCGGTTCAACGACGCGGGGTGAGCCTGGAAACCGGTTGTGAGGTCCAAAAGATCGAGAGCACTGGGTCGGGTTACCGGTTGACGGGTAATGGCCGGACATGGGAGGGAGACCGAGTTGTGTTGGCCGCAGGGCTAGGTAATCAATCCTTGGCACAGCAGGTCGGCATATCCCTTGGTTTGTCTCCAAATCGTGGACAAATCCTGATAACCGAGCGTCTGCCTCATTTTCTGGATTACCCCACCAACTACGTTCGTCAGACCGGCGAAGGAACCGTACAGCTCGGGTATTCCAACGAATCCACAGGCTTGAATGACGGCGTCAGTGCCAACGTGATGTCGGACATTGCCCGACGTGCAGTTGCCTGTTTTCCGAGGCTCGCCAACGTTCAACTCGTCCGCGCGTGGGGGGCGCTCAGGGTGCTCACGCCTGACGGCTTTCCCATTTACCAAGAGTCTCCAAGATTTCCAGGCGTCTTTGCGCTTACCTGCCACAGCGGTGTGACGCTGGCAGCAGTACATGCCTACGAAGTGGCCCCATGGATTGCGGGCGGGCCGCCACCGGACGAGCTCCAAGTATTCAGCGATCAGCGGTTCAAGACCCCTGACTATAAGGTAATCAGCAATGGCCACTAGCCCGTTGTTTCGATCTCTGGATGCCAGCACATCCGAGGTTCTCATTGAGTTCGATGGAAAGCAGATCAGCGTCGCCGACGACACGAATTTGGCGGCGGCTCTTCTCGAAGCTGGCGTAGATGTCACCCGAAAGACCGCCGTGAGCGGGGCCTCTCGTACGGCCTACTGCATGATGGGTGTCTGTTTTGAATGCTTGGTTGAGATCGACGGAGTTTCGAGACAGGCCTGTCAGGTCCGGACTCACGAGGGTTTGAAGGTCACAACCCATTTTCCAGCAGCGACCAAAGGTGGCCCCCATGACTGACCATGTGCAGGTGATAGTTCTGGGCGCTGGACCTGCTGGCATTGCAGCCGCAATGCGTCTGCACGCTGAAGGCGTGAAGGTATTGGTGCTGGATGAACAGGCGACACCCGGCGGCCAGATCTATAGAGAAGTAAGCCTCGCCTCACCTAAGCGTAAAGAATTGCTAGGCAAGGACTATGCGGCGGGAAGCGTAGCGGTAACCTCCTTCATAAAAAGCGGGGTCGACTACGTTTCGAATGCCTCGGTATGGCTTGTGACAGCTGAACGCGAAGTGCACTTCCGCGTTGCGGGAGAGACTCGCGTCATCTCTGCAGACCGCATCTTGTTCTGCAGTGGCGCTTATGAACGCCCCATGCCGGTTCCCGGTTGGACCCTTCCTGGTGTCATGACGGCAGGTGCAGGCCAAATTCTTCTGAAAACTGGAGCGCGTGTGCCCAATGGAGCCGTGGTGCTCGCGGGTACAGGTCCGTTGCTTTACCTGCTGACTGTTCAATACTTAAAAGCCGGTGTGAAAATCAAAGCACTTGTGGATACGAGCGCTCACAGTGACTTGATGGCAGCAGCTCGCTATTTGCCTGCTGCACTGCCTGCCTGGAAGCAACTCTTCAAAGGCATCTCTTTGATGGCTCAAATTCGGCGGGCAGGCATCGATTGGTACCAAGGTGCGACCGACATCCAGATTGAGGGCAAGGTCAAAGCGCAGGCCATCAGTTTTACCCATAAAGGAGCACAGTGCCGGATGGACTGCGACCTTGTGCTGCTGCATCAGGGGGTAGTTCCTAATACTCATCCGACGCTGTCCATCGGAGCGGAACATCAGTGGGATGAGGGCCAAGTCTGCTGGGTCGCCAAACAAAATCAGTGGGGAGCGTTGAGCGTTCCCGGTTTTTTCATCGCAGGGGATGGAGCTGGTGTGAATGGCGCCGAAGCCGCTGCTTTACAAGGGCGGCTCGCGGGGCTAGGCATTGCAATTTCGCTAGAAAAATTGACCTCCAAAGCCGCCGAATCAGAAGCGCAAACAATCCGTCGCTCCTGGGAAAAAATCCGCTGTATCCGCCCGATGCTGGAACGACTGTATAGACCTATCCAGAGTCTCCAGCTCCCGGCCGATGACACCATCATTTGCCGATGCGAAGAGGTCACTGCAGGTGCGGTTCGCCAATACGCAGCGCTGGGATGTCTGGGCCCGAACCAAACGAAAGCGTTCGGCAGATGCGGTATGGGTCCCTGCCAAGGCAGGCAGTGCGGACTGTCCGTGACACAGATTCTGGCGGATGCCCGGCACGTTTCGCCTTCCGAGGTCGGCTATTACCGAATCCGTCCTCCACTCAAGCCGATCACACTCGCCGAGCTGGCCAACGAAAAATAACCATGGAGCACACCTATATGACTTCAATCAATCGTATAGAAAGCAATGCCCGCTTGAGCCGAGCAGTCGTTCACAATGGCGTCGTATACCTCGCGGGCATAACTGCTACCGATTGTACTCAGGATATTCGAGACCAAACACGCGAAGTTCTAGCAAAAATCGACGAGCGCCTGAGCCAAGCTGGTAGCGATAAGGATCATATTTTGTCGGCGCAAATCTGGCTCGCGAATATTGTTCAGGACTTCGATCCGATGAATGATGAATGGAGCAACTGGCTTGGATCGGCCGGCCGTCCCGCTCGTGCAACATGCCAGGTAACTTTCGACGAGCCGTCATTATTGATCGAAGTAATTATCACTGCTGCCACTCGGTAAAAACTGAAAGTTGCTCAGCAGGGATCAGAGCAATTCATTTCATCGTCAACCAGCACTATCCAGCGCCTAGCAGAACGTGATGTGCGCAGAGATAGAGAACAAGGTGTCTTATGTCCATCTCCTCAGAAGCGGCATCCCGGAAAGTAGAAAGTAATTCTCCGTCTTTCAATAACCGCGAAGCTGAGCCCAAGCTCAGCATTTCAGGCCTCTGCAAACACTATGGAGAACATCAAGTTCTTCGTGGTGTATCACTACATGCCGATAAAGGTGATGTGATCAGTCTCATCGGTGCTAGCGGTTCGGGAAAAAGCACGCTTCTGCGCTGTGTGAACTTCCTTGAACAGCCGGACGCTGGAAAAATCCAGTTGGATGATTATTGCTTGGAGATTGGAGGTGCCGCTGGTAAACACAGCCTGCCTAAGGCCAGAGAGCTCCAAAAGCTTCGTTCAAGACTGGCGATGGTATTTCAGAACTTCAATCTGTGGAATCATATGACGGTCTTGGACAATGTTTGCCTTGGCCCTCAAAAGGTATTAGGTGTATCTCGACAGGACGCGGTTGAGCGAGCTGAAAGGTATCTCGAAAGAGTAGGCCTTCCATCCCGTACGACCCAGCAGTATCCATCAACTCTCTCTGGTGGTCAGCAGCAACGCGTTGCCATTGCTAGAGCGTTGGCAATGGAGCCCGAGGTGCTGCTTTTTGATGAGCCGACTTCAGCGCTTGATCCAGAGTTGGTCGGAGAGGTGCTCAAGGTCATAAAGTCACTCGCCGAAGAAGGTAGAACCATGTTGATGGTTACACATGAAATGGCCTTTGCGCGTCAGGTTTCAAGCAAGATTGTATTTCTTCATCAAGGATTAATTGAGGAAGAAGGAGATGCATCAATTCTCGATACACCGCAAAGCGAAAGACTGCAAAAATTTCTGGCGAATAGTTTGAAATAATTCTTAGCGAAAGCGTCGTAACTTGTCCGATGGACACTTATAGTCTACCTATAAACTAGGGGCGTCCTTATGTCTATCGCGCAGTTTTTAACTTCAAGACGCTGCGTTTAACAGAGCTACTAAATGAGCAATCACCAGGAATTACAATTCATCAATGGAACACGCTCTCGATTGCTGTTGGTGATTGAGCCTAGCTCCAGCGAGTTCTGGATAGAGAGCGGAGCCACCGTCCGTGTACTAGTCGGGCATCAATCAACTGAGCAGGCGCTAGAAGTTGAGTACCTTCCCGGAGGCATGGTGGTGTACACAAACAGCAGTGGCCAGGTAGAGGTTTACCAAAATGGTCGGCGACTTTCCCAAGGTAGTCAAACCAAACGCATGGCGATCAAACTTAGGCATTGACAATAATCACTATTTACCGCGAAGGCCTCGATGCGGGCCTGCACCTCGGCAGGGGTATGTTGGGTAAAAGGTTGGCACCCGATGAGCTCTGCAAGTTCTCCTAACATTCTATTACGAGTGCATGACCATGATTCTGAGAAAATTCGTATGTACGATATTCACCGCGGCCGTCTGTGTTAGCAGCAGCTTGTCTATGGCCAGTGAAAAAGATCTGCGGATCGGCATTGAAGCGGCCTACCCTCCATTCGCCTACAAGACTCCAGACAATAAGCTGGCCGGATTTGACTACGATCTGGGTCAAGAGCTCTGTGCCAGGATAACGGCGAAGTGCGAATGGATTGAAATGGAATTTGATGGGGTGATTCCTGCGCTCAAAGTGAGGAAAATTGATGCAGCGATCTCGTCGGTCTCCATCACTGCAGCACGAGCCAAATCTGTTGACTTCACAAATAGCTACTATCGGTTGCCAGCCAAGCTGGTCACACGAAAGGATAGCGGGATCAACGTTGCCCCCGGTGACTTGAGGGGAAAACGTATCGGCGTCCAGCGGGCCTCAAACTTCGACCGCTATGCAACTGAAGTTTTCGAGAAAGAGGGCGCTGAAGTCGTCAAATACGGCACGCAAAACGAGGTTTTTCTCGACTTGGCAGCTGGACGCTTGGACGCGTCGCTCGCTGGCTCCCTCGTCATTGAGGACGGCTTTTTGAAAACACCTCAAGGCGCCGACTATCACGTGCTCGATCAAAACTTTACGGATGAGGCCTACTTTGGCGTTGGAGCCGGTATCGCGACTCGGAAAAATGATCCGTTGGTAGGCAAACTGAATGATGCATTAGCAGCCATCAAACAGGACGGCACTTATGAAAAAATTCAAAAGAAATATTTCCAATACGATATTTCAGGGGATAAATAGGTTTTCCGTTGCCAACGAATTAAAGCATGAGCGACAGACAGCTATAGGCTGTTCTCTGCCGGTCATGCCCGAGCAGTGTAATGGTCAAACCCAATGTAAATGATTGGTCAGGTCGGATGTAAAAGGGGTTGGCAAGTCTGTGCAATTACCCAATAAAGATCAGTAATCTTGCCAAAACATACTGAATGCCTGATTAAGGCAGTTACCTGTGTCATATCCTGATCGATGTCCTGACGAGAGATCCGTTCATAGCCCCTCTATAGAGGGGTTTTTTCTCGCAGATATACACGTCATTTTCGCATTCAGGTTGACCAGCATATATCGGTAAAACACAGTCAGGAGCGATCGCTGGACAGCGTCTTCAGGGGCACGGTGGTGTCAGCTCAACGCAAGCATACTCTTGACCGCTTATCAGGTAATTGGGCCAAAAATATCGCTCTGGAAGTCAGCAGACAAGACCATTGGAATGGTATCGCCGATGTGTTTGACCCGCGCAAATTGCTCGGTTAAATACAAGGTACGGATCGCTGTTATCGACAGCACCTGCCCAGATAGTCAGGACCTTCAAGACTATGTCACCTCGGTGATGGTTGTCCCCAAGTGCGATTAGCGTTCGGTGGCTCGCACAGTGACCGTTGCTACGGTGATGAACGCCTACTGCTCTCCTGAGCGCCTTTCGAGCTCTGCTCGTCAGGAAAACCCTCTTGATTTTCTTCAACCCACTGCGGGGAAATCTTTTCCCGCACGGGACAGGTTTCTTCGCGTTTTCAACGGAGACATACCATGCCCGACTCACTTTCACCGGAAACACTGAACACCCTCCGGTTGCCCATCGTGCTCACCCCTGGCGCGTGGCAACGCGCAGTACTGCTCGAGCAATCCGATCACGCTGAGAAGCTGCAGGTCGGTCGGTTGAGCCACGTTTTGCGCGCAGCCTTCGAAGCCCACCTGGCCTTTCCACACAAGCCTTACGTGCTGTTCGAGGTAATCCACATTGAACCAACCGATCACTTAGACAACGACCCGTTGCTGCAATTGAGTCTGAGCCTACTCCAAGAACCGGGTCAGCCCGCCGCCTTGCTGATAGCGCTTGCAGGAGAACACCAGCGCTAAGCGCAATGGGCGGCGCCCACCTCCACATTCGGACGGCATGCAAGACCTGCATCAATCCAGTACATCACCCAACCGGGGAACCCTCCCCGACGGGCACGGCGTTCCTCCGTTTTTCTCTCGAGGAAATTGCCATGCGCGATATCTACCAAGACGTAACTGACAAGATCGTTACCGCGTTAGACCAAGGCGTTGCCCCCTGGATCAAACCCTGGTCCTCAAGTGGCTCAGCTGACGTCAGTCATCATCAACCCTACCCCGTCAACGCCATCACGCGACGTCCGTATTCGGGCATCAATTTACCGCTGCTCTGGGCCGAGGCCAGGTTGCAGGGGTTCACTCAAGATCGTTGGCTGACCTTCAACCAAGCCAAAAAGACCGGTGGGCACATCCGTAAGGGTGAGCACAGCACTCTGGCGGTGCTCTACAAGCCGATGGAGCGCGAGGAACAGACCGAGTCAGGCCAACCCGTACTCGATGAAAACGGTCAGTCTAAGGTCGCTCATTTTGGCATTCTCAGGACACATTTTCTGTTCAACATCGAGCAAACGGAGGGGCTCGAAATGCTCAATGACACCCTGCTCGAGACAGAACAGAGTGATCCCTTCCAGCCCAACAGCGTTGCGGAAAATCTGCTGTTAAGTTCAGGTGCACGCATCGTTCATCGGCCTGCCGACGAAGCCTTTTACCACCCGATCAGGGATCTCATCCAACTGCCGACAAAAGCACAATTTCACGATGAGGGCGGGTACTACGCCACGGCACTTCATGAGCTGACGCACTGGACCGGGCATCACTCTCGGTTGCAGCGCGAAGGCGTGACGTCAGCCTGTCCGTTCGGCTCGCTAGACTACGCGTTTGAGGAGTTAATCGCCGAGATGGGCGCTGCTTTTTTATGTGCCTACGCCGGTATACAGGGGGAGCTGCGGCACGAGGGCTACATCGACTCCTGGCTCGGCCTGCTCAAGGCTGACAAACGCGCGATCTTTCGCGCCAGTGGTCAGGCCCGAAGCGCCTCGGAGTATGTACTCAACCTGGAGCAGCGACTGAAGCAGATGGTAATGGATGACTCACGATGCATGAACGATGGAGTTTGATCGTTAACTCACCGTTGCAATCGCATCACAGGGCCCAACGCGAGTTGGGCCCTGTGATGCGCCCAGAAAAATCCCCATGCCGCGGGGCTCTGATGCAAAGAGTCAGGGATGGGCACACACCCGCTGCCTGTCATTCCGCATCCAGGTTCTGCGCCAGATAATCCACCAGCTCGAGGGGACTCCGACTGTCGATCACCTTGTAGATCAGATCGCGTTTGCTGCGCGGTAACTTCTTGACCACGCTATTCGCCGAGGCCCTGACAGCTTCGTCGGTTCCATGGATACGTGCCGCGAGCAGCAGCACGAGCGTGGCGTCAGTGAGGTTCATGGCAAGACCCAAAAAATAGGCACCGCAGTGTACCGACTCTTTTCTTTTCCATACTACCCCCAACAAAATGATGCCTAGCCGTATCCATATTCCAATTGCCATGCAAAGGGACACGAGCCAAAAGGATGGGTAAGGGTTGGAAGGGAATGGGAACCAAGGGTAAGAGCCCTACCCGAAAAGGCTAAAAGGCCATTGACCCTGCTATTTCCCGGGAGGCCACGATGCTCAGTCTGTTTCGACACAAAAGGCAGAAGCCTCCTCCGCCACCAACCATAAACGTCGCCGAAGGTTACCTGCCCATCGAGTCGGCCCACAGCTTGTTAGCTGCGGAGCACCGCCGACAGTTGCTCGACCGCATCTGGCAGTACACCGCCCTCTCCCACGCGCAGTTCATCCAACTCTACTTAAATCCGATCCATCGCTACGCCGAACAGGTCCAGCAACTTCCCGCCAGCGAGACACACCACCATGCGTATCTCGGCGGCATGCTCGACCATGGACTGGAACTGGTCGCGTGCAGTTTGAAACTGCGTCAGTCGTATCTGCTGCCCACCGGCGCTGCGCCCGAAGACCAAGCCGCCCAGACCGATGCCTGGTCGGCGGGTATCGCTTATGGCGCCCTGCTGCATGATATCGGCAAGATCGCTGTGGACCTGCTGGTTGAGCGCCAAGATGGCCGCCTTTGGCATCCTTGGCAGGGTCCCCTGGATCAGCCCTACCGTTTTCGCTATCTCAAAGGTAGGGACTACCACCTGCACGGTGCCGCCGCAGGCTTGCTCTACACCCAGATTCTTGACCGCCCGATCCTCGATTGGCTCAGTGGATTTCCGCCACTGTGGGCCAGTCTGCTGTATGTCCTGGCGGGCCAGTACGAACGTGCCGGCGTGCTCGGTGAGTTGGTGATGCAGGCCGACCGTGTTTCCACCGCACAGAACATCGGTGGTAACCCGAGCAAGGCGCTGCAAGCGCCGATTCATTCGCTGCAACATCACTTGATCAGCGGACTACGTCATCTGGTTCAGCACGAGCTGAAACTCAACCAGCCGGGTGCCGCGGGATGGCTGACCCAGGACGCACTCTGGCTGGTCAGCAAGACCGTCACCGACAAGCTGCGAGCCTACCTGCTGTCGCAATCGATTGAGGGCATTCCCTCCTCCAACATCGCGGTGTTCGACGAACTGCAATCGCATGGGCTGGTCGAGTCCACACCAGAAGGCAAAGCCGTCTGGACCGCGCTTATCGCGCAGGGAAACTGGCAGCAGAGCTTTACCTTTCTGCGCATTCAACCGGCATTGATATGGGGAAGCGAAGACCGCCCAGAAGCTTTCAGCGGAACAGTGAGCATTGCAGTCGATGACCACCCGACTGACGTTCCGGCACCTGCACTGGCCCCCAAGGCAGGCGGAGCAGGATCGCATCAAAACCAATCGCTGGAAGATCCTATGGCGATGGAGGATGCCGACTACCTCGGAACGTTGCTGGACATGTTCGAATTGGCAGACCCCGAGGCCAGTGGCGCACCGTCAGAAAGCGCTCTCGAAATCTCAAATCCCCCTTCGAATAACCCTGGTCAGGTTTTCCTAAATTGGGTCAAGGAAGGCATCCTGAGCCACAAGCTGATCATCAACGACAGTAAGGCAAAAATCCATACCGTAAGCGGAACTGTGTTTCTAGTAACACCTGGCCTCTTCCAACGCTACGCTCAGGAGTTTCCTGGTATCTCACAGGGTGCCACTCAAGAGATTGAAGAATGGCGTTGGGTGCAGAAGCAGTTTGAGAAACTGAAGGCCCACAGAAAACGTGACGATGGCTTGAACATATGGATCTGTCAGGTCGAAGGTCCTCGGAAGAAAGCAAATCTCAAAGGTTACTTACTCGAGACACCGGCGTTGTTGCTCAACATTGTGCCTGCCGACAATCCTTTTCTTAATATCGTCAGTGCTTAAATTTCCATAGCAGGCTATTGGATCCCTACGACGTTCTGTATCGCGAGTACTTGCCAGCTTTCGTCCTCTGCACTCAGTACTTTCACGATCAATAACGGTCTTTGCGGCCTCATATTTTTTCAATTCGACGCTTTAGCCACAACTGCACCTGCTTTCGAACTCTCACATCCCCCAAGTCGTCAAGCACCGTAACCGCTCGTGCCCCAGGCTGTAGCGAATCGCCACTGCGGCCATCCACCTCGACCGCTTGTCCAACCCGGAGAGCGGCTGTGATGAGACTCTGCCATCTCGCTCCCTCTTCAGGGGCGGGTAGGAACGTCGCTCGATCACCACTTCGGGTCGCCTAGCGCTAGAGAGCGTTACGCGGTGGGTAGTGGAAGATAAGTCCTGCTACGGTAAAGTCCGAACGTCACCAATTGAACCGCAGCAATGCTGGCCACGCCCTCTTCGTCTGGACATTCTAGCTACTCATCGCCGCACGGCTTATGATGATGGCAGCTTGGCATTGCCCCGCTTCCTTGTCGGAGCGTTTCGGAGCTACGCAGCTTTTCTAACAACGGATGGATCCTGGGCTCCGCGATTCGCGAAATGGTCGTCAGGACTTACATTCAAGAGGAAAGTACGCTTCCCGCACAATGTCAGTCACTCAATGCTAGGAGCAAAAATTGGCTGAAGAAGCAGTATCATTCATCTCCCCAGAAGACGAAGCGGCTGTTCGAGAGGACAGAACTCAAGCTCCCGAACTGTTCACCCTCGACTCCGGTCAGCTACCTTTCGAACGAATGGGTGATGCTCATTTTGAGCTTTTGGTCGCTGATGTCTTTCGCGCTGAACTGAAAGCTGGCTCAGAGGACTGGTTCGACACTGTAAGTCGTCTAAATGACGGCGCAGACCAAGGGCGTGACGTAATTTTGTTCAACGATGGCAATCCCGTCGGCGTAATTCAGTGCAAGCGCTTAAAGACAACACTCGAGCTCGAAGCACTGATTTATGAGATCTGTAAATTCTTTTTATATGCTCACATCAGACCTCAAATCTGCTCGGCTCCGGGAACTCCCTTTAGATATTACGTGGCAGTTGCCGATAGCGTCAGCACCAAGCTTTTTGAGTTTATGCAAGGCACGGGGCAGGCGCGCTTTGATGATTTGCGTGCGACCTTCCAGACCAAATGCGGCACTGTGCGCACCAGGTCTGAAACCCTAAAAAAACACCCACTGCTCAAAGACCTCTCAAAAGCTGAGCTGTGCAATATTGTCTGGCAATGGATACCGCACTTACGGACTGCGGTTTTCAAGAAAGATAGCCTTTCAAGCCTCGTGACAAAGTACCCAACAGTAAAACGTACCTATTTCCAACTAGAATCCGATAGCGCCGCGATTATCGAAAGCATTCGTGACTATCTAGTATCTCAAGGTGGAGCGCTTTCAGGTGCTGACGAACCGTACCTGAAAAAGATCCGTACAGAGTACATTGATCGGGAGCTGCGTGAGGGCGATCAACTCAATATCGGACTCATCCAAGGTAAGGATTTAATTCCTTTTCTACAGACCATGCTTGCTCCAGAAGTGGGGATATTCGAGCAAACTTTTGGTAACCGCCCCGTAGTGCTCGCGGCAGGTTCGGCAGGCGCTGCTCCTGGGCAGTGGAGCGACATAAACGCCCTTGTAAAAGCCTACCCAAATCCTCTCGTATTCGTAGTCGGATGCGGAGAGGTCACCGGCGCTATGTTGATCGACTGGACTGCAACCGACGGAATGTCGTCCATAGACCCTTCCTGGAAGCCGGCACCCGCACAGAAATTCAGGGCGGGATGGTGCTGGGTAACCGACCCTGCCGAAGGGCTTATCAACTGCTATGTTCTGGTCGAAAACGAACCCAATAATACTGACTTTGATCGAGGTAACATTTCTCTCAGGCTTGCTTTCAAGGATCTTATCGTCTGGCCTACCTTAGGAAATGATTTCACTAATCCACTCCAGAATAAAAACTCTCAATTGCGGAGAATTATCGCGAGCCAAGCTGACGATCGGCAACGCCGACAGAATCTGATCCTCGCCTCTCAACACATCTCCGACCTCAAGGGGATCGCTAAATCTCTGCCGGATTACTACGCAAGACGGCTGGCTTCTTCGGTTGTAGTTGCGGCGGCCAACAGTGAGCAGCTGCGAAATTGTGCGATGAAGATTCACAGCGCAACCGGGATTTTTCCAGCTGCAGACGGAGCACACAGCACCCGCTCGAGCCTACCAGGGATACAGCCTCCAAGCCGTGTCATGCGCAGGAGCACCAGTGGTGGGATGACGCTCACGCTGACATGGGACGCGGATGGGTCTCTGGAGCGTGTGAAGGGCCATAGATTGCAAGATGGTGTAGTCGAAGATGACCTGGAACCAGCTGCGCTAGAGTTCCACGAACTCTTCGACCGTCATCCGCCGGACGCTTATTATCTTGACGTGGTAAAGGAAGAATTCCAGCGGCTTGACACACTCGTGCAAGCAGGAAGCATTAAAGACTCGCAGGGCTTTGCCTATCAGACCAGGTACGGAGTAAGGCACGATAACGATTTTACGTTAGAGGAGATGGCCTCCTCCGGAAAATATGTGATGAGAGCTGTGAAAGCGCTGAGCTACCTCAAGTCTCACAAAGACTCTGCTTGGATCAGCGAGTCTGGGACGAAAGGCCACCTGCAGTTCAGCAACGCTGAAGGCGAGTACAACGTGCTGGCGTGGGCAAATGACGATTTCGGTGTAAGAGATATGGCGAACGACCTTTACCGATGGGCTAGAGGTACTGCCAATCATCCACAACTTGTTGTTTTCGCCAATTGCATTGGTCGCGTTGAGGATGCCAAGCCCGGTGAGACCACCGAAGATGAGGAAACCAGTCCAGAGCGCTTCGACATTTCAGCTCCACCGAACAGAAAAGACTCCATCACCGATGTAGCAATGGTGAATAAGGTCTACTTCTTCGCTCTCGACGGGGTCGAGTCTATGTATGACAAGGCAAAGGCTATACCCGCTGAAGATTTTATGGATGACATATCTACTCGCAGGAAAACACTAGATGCTCAGTGACCTGATTAAGCTCTTGGATGAGCGGGCAACCGAAGCCGGGTTCACATCCCCGGAGAATGGTGTCTTGACGTTTATAGGCGATCCTCACTGGCCGGGCCCTCCTCCAACGACTCAATTGAAGTATTGGTCGACTACTTTTGCATCTGTTTTGCTTGTGCGCGTCGACGGCGCTACGGCGGAGGAAGCCTGGATAGAAACAAAGCATGCTGAAGCGTTTCTAGACGCAGGACTCCTACGGCTGGAAAAAAAAGGATCCGTGGTGGATGGCTACTTGGTTCTAGCGCTGACTCATTCAAATGAAGAGCTCAAGCGATTCATTATCGACGTTGAGAAAGACACGAGGTTCGTCAGGAAGCACGTCGTTTACCAGGATGTCGAAGGCTGGCAGCGCTGCCAACGTATCACCCCCCTTGGTTTGGCAGGACCCTCTGAACAAGCTGACTACTCTCAATTCGTCCCTGAAAATCAAGAGATGACTAATCTGCTGGCATCTCTGGCGACATCAAAAGGAAAGGAACTCGCACGCACTCATGGAAAGAAGTGGGATTTGAATGAATAACTTATCTATTAAATTTATTTCGGTAGAGATCCAAAATTTTCGCGGCGTGCCGGATGTTCTACGAATCCCGCTGAGCGCACCATTAACGATTATTCACGCAGCCAACGGCACCGGTAAAAGCACCATATGCTATGCACTAGAATGGCTGCTCACAAATAAAGTAGGCGACCTTCCAACAACCACAGATTTTTCTTGTCAGTGGGGATCGGGAGACACCTCCGTAAGCGCCGTCTGTGAGATAAATGGTGAGATCTATCAGCTAGAGCGGGCCAATGGCAAAGCCGCAATCAAGAAACATGATGATCGCAGAAAGCGGCAGATTAGAGACGCGGCTCTACTCGAAATGCTCACGCCAGCATCTGTTTCCGGTAGCAGTACCCAAGCAACGACCAAGGCACGTCGGGACTGGCTACGCAATTGCAGGTGGCTATACGCAAACTCCTTGGCCCTTCTGGTAGACAACAGTGAATCGGCGCTCCGACAACAGATATTTGCGGACATATTGGGGCTGGGCCACCTTGCGAGCACACTCAGCAATTTAAAAGAATACCGGACTGAGCTTCCCAAAACCCAAGGTTTGGAGACAAAGCTGCAGGCGCTTGTGACAGAAATCGAAGCGCTTGAAGCAAGGCTTTCTGAAAGCCGGCATGAGCGCGACCAAGTCGCTCTCAAGCTGAATGAGGTGCTAGCTGGATTTCCAGACACTCAGTCAACAGGAAACCTTCTGCATGATTTCAAAACTGTTCAATTGAAGGTGGCCGGGCTACTGCAGACGGCTAAGCGTCAGAAGACCGTATTGAGTTTGTTGCAGGAGGGATGGGCGGAATACGAATCCGGTCTTCAGCAGTTGGGAATCAACCGGGATTTGCTGAAAGAGATTACTGAAACCATCGCGAAATTGAACAATGAGCACAGCCAGCTAGCTGAGAAGCTCTCTGCCCTCAATGCACAAATGGGCCAAGCCAAGATTAATGTTGACTGGGCGCGAAAAAATACCGAAATTCTGGATCGCTGGGACACCATCATTGCCGATCCGGTCTTCGTCCAGCGGTTCCCTCAACCCGATATTTCCTTCGAACTTTTGCAGCAAAACTTCGTTGAATATGGCTGGGATGCAGACCGGCAACAGCGATGGCTGAATGCTCTCGAATACTTGATCAGCCAGAAGAGCACCTTGTTGGATCTCCTCCAACGAAAAGAAGATTTGCTACGCAATCCTATCTTACCACCAGCAAACTTCGTTCAGACATCAAAATCTGCAGATGAGGCCAAGCAAGCGAGAATAAAAGCTCAAGCCGAATTCGACGCTTTATCAAGCGTTATAGATCGTCTAAGAGCTCTCGGACATGAAGCGATGAAAGCTCTCACGAGTGGTCATTGCCCCTTGTGCAGCCATGACTGGAAATCGGCTGACGCACTGCACGAGCACCTTACTTACGCTGCTGCGACACCAGAGTTGCAGGCGGCCAAAAGCAACCTGGAAACGGCTCAGGCGACCGAGCAGCTGTGGAGCTCATCATTACAAACCGCTAACCTACAGCAATCTTCAGCTGAAAATTATTCTGCCCAGCTTAAGTCTGTAGCCGACAAACTGAAGTCAATTGACGAGAAAACAAGCTATTTAGCAACCATGAATAAAGCTGAGTTCTCAGCGTCTGACGTCAACAGCTTTGAATACCTGCTAACCAGTATCAGAATCGCGCTTGATGCAAAAAAAATCGCAGAAGCAATGCCAAGGATTGATGAGTTCTTTCAGCTGCCGTCTTCAGTCAACGCAAGAGATGGGGTACCTGCTGCACGGAAGGCCCTGATTCATTACACACAGCATTTCGAGCAACAACTTAAGTCGGACGGTGCAGAGCAACCGGCTCTCACCCGCTCCGTGGCCGAGAAGCTCCAAAGTATTCAGGCCAAAACCCAAGAATCTCACCAGGTCAACGCCAGCATTGCGGCGGTTTCTGAAATAGTAAATCGTTTCCAAAGCCAATGGAACGAAGTCAACAGCGGTCTCCCAGTTTCATTGGAGTTGCACACCGCAACACAAACTCGCGTGGAAGGAGAACTCGCGAGAGCGGAGGGATATGAACTTAATATTAGCGAGTGCAAAATCCTCCTGAGTGTCGATGACGACTCCGAGAGATTGAGGAGCCTTCACAAAGAAAAGCAGGTGGTAACAGAGAAGCTCAAGGCAGGCCAAAGCCACATAACAGCCGCTGACAATGCGATCGGTCGATACAGCGATCATGTTCGTAACGCGACCGTTTCGAGTCTATCCCCCCTTTTGGGCCCAGCGACTGAATTGTTCTCGCGGATGCACGCCAACGAGGTCTATCACAAGCTGAGTGTCTCTGGGGACGATTTGAACTGGATGGTACTCGCTGAAGGTCACGACACACCGTTGGAAGCTCAAGAAAAATTGAGCCAAGGACAGCGGCAAGACCTGGCGCTATCGCTCTACCTTGCCAGAGCAAAAAGTACCGGCGGCAGTTTCCTGCTAGATGAGCCGATCGCCCACCTGGATGACCTGAACCGCGTAGCTATGCTGGACATTTTCAGACTCGCCGCAACGTCAATGCCGAACATGAGTTTGATCCTTACTACCGCAAGCGACAGTTTAGCCCGACACCTGATGCAGAAATTTTCCAGCATCTCAGATAAGCAGCTATTGAACACAATCTATCTGGAAGGAAACCCGCGTACGGGCGTGAAAGCGACTGTAAATGGAATTCCAACCGATACAGCGGCGTAGTTTTCTAGGAATTGGAGAAACCACTGGCCCGGGAGATTAAGCATTTCCTGACTCAGCAGCCGAAACTGATACCACCCGTTAAAAAATGAAAGCACATAGTTGGCCTGACAAGCCTAACTCCAAGGATCAAAAAATGGGCCGAGGAAAAGAGTTCTTTCGAGGGATGACGAAAACCCGTCTAAAGGAGGTGATTCGGGAGGAAGTTGCAGCGGTTGATTTCGGGCAGGAATTTGAGTCCTCCCTCATTTCCGACCTCATACTCCTGAAACATTACCACTGCGCAGCGCAACGCCTTCGCCCTAGTCTCTTTCGAAAACTACCCCGACACGGAGCAGCTTACGATTTCCAAGGCTACTTTCCAGCCCATGGCTGGCACGGAGTCTCATGGACGCAATGCCTCGACTCTCGAGATGAAATGGCCTGGTTGGATCGCGCGCTCAGGGATGCCGCACACCCTATAATTTCCAGCTATAGGTCGACACACCCAATATGCGAACGGTGCGGGAACAACCCCTCAAGTGAAGTTGACCACGTTTCTCCTGAGTTCAACGTTGTGGTCACCCAGATCATTCAGACGCTTAGCCCTCCTCAGATCGAGGAGATATTTTCCCGCTTTAACTGGCTGGACAAAAAGCCATTCTCTTTGCCGCTAGGGCACGCTGCTTTGCAGCTTCTTGATGATGCTCATCAGACTGCGATCCTCCAAGCCGTATGCAGGCCGTGCCATGTTCTCAACGGGAATGAACGGCGGCGCTGAGCGATTCGGAGTAAGCGTGTGGCGAAGTCACCTTGCATGGTTCAGGTCTGCGTATGTCCCCTCACATCTGATTTTTTGGTTGCTGGCCGGCATCATATGGCGGTAGCGAATGGCAGGCCTCATACTCAACCAGACGCGCTTTAGCCCTCACTACTCGACAGTCACTCCAGAGGTTCAAATGGTTCAACCACACCCTATCGTCTCGACTGGAAATGTTGGGTTTGACTCTGTCCTGAAAGGTGGGCTACCAAGCAATCGTCTTTATTTGCTTGAGGGTACGCCGGGTTCTGGAAAGACAACGCTAGGGTTACAGTTTCTGCTGGACGGGGTTGCCGCTGGCGAGCAAGTGCTATACATCACCCTTTCTGAAACCAGTGAGGAGCTTGATAGTGTTGCGCACTCTCACGGCTGGTCGCTGGAAGGCATTGATTTGTTTGAGTTCTCTTCTACTGAAGAGGTCTTGGGTGAAGACTACGAGCAATCAATCCTGCACCCTTGGGAAGCAGAGCTTGGAGGCACCATCAAGCTTATCCAGCAGCGCGTTGATAAGCTCCAACCCAAGCGTTTGGTTTTTGATAGCCTTTCCGAAATGCGCCTTCTGGCTCAAGACCCTCTGCGTTATCGCAGGCAGGTGTTAGCGCTCAAGCAATATTTTGCGGGTCGAGATATTACAGTGCTGTTAGTGGATGACCTGACGGCATCCAACGGCGAGCGAGACAATCACTTGCACAGCCTCTGCCACGGTGTGATCACCCTAGAGCGACTGACGCTGGATTTCGGAGCCGCACGAAGACGCCTTCAAGTGCAGAAGCTACGTGGTGTAGATTTCGTCGCGGGTTTTCATGACTTCACGATTCGTGAAGGCGGTCTTGAGGTTTACCCACGTCTGATCGCCTCCACGCATCATGTGGAATTTAAAGCGGAAGCTGTCGCAAGCGGAGTCAGTGAGTTAGACGATCTATTAGCCGGAGGGCCGTTGAGGGGTACGAGTACGCTCGTCACCGGCCCTGCGGGCTCTGGGAAGACCACAATTTCGCTGGCGTACCTGAGCGCTGCATGCCGACGGGGTGAGAAATGCACCATCTACGAGTTTGACGAGCGAATCGGCACGCTGATCTCTCGTGCAGACAGCATGGGCATGGATCTGAGCCGCTACGTTTCAAGCGGTCAGTTGGTCATTCAACAAATAAACCCAGCAGAGATCTCCCCCGGTGAGTTTGCTTGGCGTGTCCGAGCCGAGGTCGAGCAGCGCGGCAGCTCCATGATTGTCGTTGATAGCCTCAATGGCTACATGGCGGCAATGCCACAGGAACAACAACTTATTTTGCAGATTCATGAGCTGCTTTCCTATCTTAGCCAGCTCGGGGTCGTGACCTTCCTGATCAATCCTCAGCATGGGTTGGTCGGCTCTATGTCCACTAACCTCAATGTTTCCTATGTGGCGGACACCGTTATCTTGATTCGCTTCTTCGAAGCTCAGGGCCGGCTGCGCAAAGCGATATCTGTACTCAAACATCGAGGTGGCGCACATGAGGATGCCATTCGAGAGCTTCGTATTGATTCGAGAGGGGTACGCGTTGGCGAACCGTTGTCCAATTTCCGAGGGGTTCTGACTGGAACACCCGAGTATTTTGGCGCCGATGTTCCGCTGATGGAAGGTCGAAAGCGTGTTGAGTAAGCCGCTCGCCGATGACAGAAGATTGTTGGTTGTGGCTCCTTTTAAAGGAGACGCGCTGAGTCTGAGCAAGTTATTTGGCGATAAATATCCAGTCCGTATTCATCACGACCTGGTCTCTCTATCGTTAGCACTGGGTGAGGATACTGGGCTGGTGATACTCACAGAGGAGTGTCTGTCTGGTGATGTGGAGAGCCTCGCAGGCGCTCTGAGTCACCAGCCGGGCTGGTCTGAAATACCCATCATATTGCTTGCATCAAGCAATGGACGCTCGGGAAGAGACACGGAGCTAGCAAGGCGCCGACTGCCTAAATCGGCAGGTCACGTGATCGTTTTGGAAAGGCCTCTTAGCTCAACATCACTCTTGAGCGCTGTAGGTGCCGCTTGGCGCTCTCGTGAGCGCCAATTTGAAATGCGCGAAAGTTTGAATCAACTTGCAAAAGAGCGCAGCCGCCTGAGCATCCTGCTCGAAAATATTCCCGTTGGAGTTTGTTTCATGGATACGGAGGGGGCTTCAGTCATCAGTAACCCTCTATATCGCCAGTACGTGCCTGGAGATCTCATCCCCTCCAAGCAACCAGACGGAGCGGCTCGGTGGGTCGCGCTGGATGACCAGGGGAAAATGCTTGAGCCTCAGATGTTCCCGGGTGCTAGAGCATTGAGAGGCGACCCTGCGACGGGAGTAGACTTCTACCGCAGGCTAGACGGCATGCAAGAGTCCTGGATGAGGGTGAGTGCTGTGCCGCTGTATGATGAAACCCATCAGATCATCGGTGCCGCATCGGTCATTTTGGATATTAACGAAGAGAAGCAGGCTGAGCTAAGTCTTCGGCGGTTTAATGAAGAGCTGGAAACTCAGGTAAAGTTGCGTACTAAAGAGCTGAGTCAGGCTGTTGATCTGCTGCAATCAGAAAGTGCAGAAAGAGCCCGCGCCGAGGAGCAACTGCGACAGTCCTTGAAAATGGAAGCGGTGGGTCAGCTCACGGGTGGAATTGCACACGACTTTAATAACATGCTTACCGGCGTGATCAGCGCGCTGGACTTGATAAAAGTGCGCATGGCCAAAGGAAGAGTCGATGGTGTGGAGCGATTCATGGATGCGGCGCTGAGTTCAGCGCAGCGAGCGGCATCGTTGACACACCGATTGCTGGCCTTCTCCCGGCGCCAATCCCTGGATGCCAAGGCTGTTTCTGTCAACCATTTGATAGGGTCACTTGAAGACCTGCTTCGAAGAACCGTGACAGAGCAGATTTTACTCAAGCTAGACCTATGTGCCGACGAGCCTTGGGTGTTGGTCGACACGAACCAATTAGAGAATGCGATTCTTAATTTGGTCATTAATGCCAGAGACGCCATGCCCAATGGCGGAACGATATCCATTGTGACGCAGGTTGAGCCAACCCTTGAGCTCAGTACCAATGCAATGGTGACGATACAGGTCATAGACACTGGCTGTGGTATCGCACCCTCGCTCCTGGAAAAGGTGATGGAGCCCTTTTTCACCACAAAGCCGATAGGACAAGGGACGGGCTTGGGATTATCCATGGTGTATGGGTTTGCTAATCAGAGTAAAGGCAGCCTTTCCATCGACAGTGTGCTGGACGTTGGTACAACCGTCTCAATCTGTCTGCCAGAAAACATGAAGTCCGAGTTTGAAAAATCCAAGGATTCCGAAATTGCCGCCATGGGCCAGGGCCAGTGCATCCTCTTGGTCGAAGACGATGATTCTGTGCGATTAATTAACCAGGGGGTGCTTGAAGAGCTTGGTTATCGAGTATATGTGGCACGGGACGGTGAGGAGGCATTGAGAGTATTCAATGATCTGGCAGATATAGCTATTCTTCTCACAGACGTAGGCCTACCTGGCATGAATGGTCGTCAGTTGGCTGAGGTTATGCAGCAGCTGAAACCGCGTCTGCCCGTGCTTTTTTTGACAGGTTACGCAGAAGGCGCCTTGACTAGGGCGGACTTCCTCGGCCCGAGAATGCAGCTTTTGACCAAGCCATACACCTTGGATTTATTGGCTAGTCGAGTAGCGAGCATGCTGGCTGAGGATCAGTTCGTCTCTGATAATTTTGCCGGCTCAGGGTCGATTGCGGGCTCCTATTGACGCTGGGAAACACGGTGTCCATACCTTTTTTAGGATGTGGTAATGCAAAAAAGCCTCGCATTGCTAAGCAGTAAGCGTCGGCCATTACACCTTTTCTGAACACACTCAGTCAGGCTAAATATTGAGATTAGTCGTGTGTACTTTGTAAATTCAGTTTCGCTAGACATCTAATGTTTGAAACAACCATTCATTACGCTTCAGGCAATCCCGGTTTTTCGGAATTGCCTGGTGATACGAAAATTTGAGCATTTTTGGCACGTTGCTTTTCAGTGCTGGCTTACCCTCAGTACTCTTAAAGCTTTTGTCACACAACAAATCTGTTAACCAACTGATTCAGGTTCACGGCCAGTTTTGACATTTCACCGCATGCACTTGCTGTCTGGCTGTATGCGTCCGGCCAAGTCATCTACCCAGCCCCGCAAAGCCAAGACATGGTGTGCACTTAAATTTAAGTGGGCACCAGTTCTAGCCTTTTAAGCGGGTATTTCATGCAGCCATCACGCCGTTCCTATTCCAAATCCTTCAAGGCCCAGGTCATTCAAGAGTGTGCCCAGCCCGGTGCTTCGATTGCCAGCATCGCTCTCAGCCATAGCCTCAACGCAAACCTCGTCCACAAATGGATTCGGGTGCACACGCACAAAAGCGCCGTGCTACAACATGCATTTATCCCATTACCCGTGCCGGTGGCCGCAGCAAGTTCGCACGCAGCGTCATCGAATATCTGTGTTGAGATCCAGCACCCACGCGGTACCGTTAAAGTGAACTGGCCCACTGAAAATGCTGCTGCATGCGCGACCTTTCTTCGAGACCTTTTACGATGATCCGCATCGACGCCATCTGGCTCGCCACCGCGCCGATGGACATGCGCGCTGGTACCGAAACTGCGTTAGCCAAGGTGGTCGCGGTGTTCGGTGCGGCGCAGCCGCACTGTGCTTATCTGTTCGCCAACCGCCGCGCCAATCGAATGAAAGTGCTGGTGCATGACGGCTTCGGAGTATGGCTGGCGACGCGCCGGTTGAACCAAGGCAAGTTTCACTGGCCTGGCATTCGTTATGGGTCTGAGATGGAGCTGGATACCGAGCAACTTCAGGCATTGGTGCTGGGTCTGCCATGGCAACGCGTAGGTTATCGAGGCTCGATCACACTGCTTTAGCGGTTGCCATTAGCCCATCGGCCTATCGCCGCAAAGCGCCTGCTCTGGCAAAATCCAGCGCATGACTTCTTTGTCCAATCTCGACCAAATGTCCCCCGACCAACTGCGTGCTTTGGCAGCGCAGTTGCTGTCGCAAGTCGACACGATGGGCAAGAAAATAAACCGTGATCAAACAGTCATCGAGAAACTGACCGTCGAGATCGCCCAGCTCAAGCGTTTGAAGTTTGCCAAGCGCAGCGAGCAGATGAATCCTGAGCAGGCCAGTTTGCTCGATGACCTGATCGATACCGATATCGCAGCGATTGAAGCAGAGCTTCAGGCTTTGCAGACAATGCCAGCGACGACCGAGAAAAAGCAGAAACCCAAGCGCACTGCATTACCGGCTGAGTTTCCACGCACACTGATCCATCACGAACCGGACAACACTCACTGCCCATGCGGCTGCGCCCTCAAGCGCATCGGTGAGGACGTTAGCGAGAAGCTGGACTACACGCCCGGCGTGTTCACCGTCGAACGCCATGTCCGTGGCAAGTGGGTCTGCGATGACTGCGAAACGCTGATCCAGGCACCGGTTCCGGCGCAGGTTATTGATAAGGGCATCCCGACTGCGGGCCTACTTGCACACGTCATGATTGCCAAGTTTGCTGACCATTTGCCGCTTTACCGTCAGGAATCTATTTTTGGTCGAGCGGGCTTGTCAATTCCACGTTCAACATTGGCTCAATGGGTTGGCATGACTGGCGTTCAGTTACAGCCGCTGGTCGATGCACTGCGCGACGTAGTCCTCGGACAGCAGGTCATCCACGCCGACGAAACACCGGTACAGATGCTCGCCCCTGGATCTAAGAAAACCCAACGCTCTTATGTCTGGGCCTACGCCACCAGCCAGTTCTGCGAAACGGCGGCGGTGGTTTACGACTTCAGCCCCAGCCGCGCCGGTGAGCATGCTCGTAACTTTCTGCAAGACTGGAGGGGCAAGCTGGTCTGCGACGATTTTGGCGGCTACAAAGCCAGTTTCGAACTGGGTGTTACCGAAATCGGCTGCATGGCCCATGCGCGGCGCAAGTTCTTCGAATTGCACGCAACTAACAAGAGCCTGCTCGCCGAACAGGCCCTGCGTTACATCCAGTTGCTGTACGAAATCGAGGGCGAAGTGCGCGACCTGGAGCCGGATTTACGACGGCGAATACGGCAAGAAAAAGCCGTGCCAGTGATGGATATGCTGCATGCCTGGATGGTGGCCCAGCGCGATCTCGTGCCTGAAGGTTCGGCTATCAGCAGAGCGCTGGATTACAGCCTGAAACGCCGGGCAGCGTTGTCGCGCTACCTTGATGACGGGGCCGTACCCATAGACAACAATTGGGCAGAGAACCAAATCCGGCCATGGGCTCTTGGACGCAAGAACTGGCTTTTCGCAGGGTCGCTACGCAGTGGAAAACGGGCTTCGGCGATCATGAGCCTGATACAGTCTGCGCGATTGAATGGACATGATCCGTATGCTTACTTGAAGGACGTTCTCACGCGCCTGCCGACGCAGCGAGCGAATGAAATAGGTCAATTGCTTCCGCATCACTGGATCCCTTCCTAATTCGAGCGGGCGAGTTTGAGTCATCTACCTTTGGCAGACGCATCATCTACATTGAGAATGCTGTGAACCGCTATTCCTGCACCTATGAGCACGGCAATAAGACCTGACGCCTCTATGGGAGTTGGAAGCCTGCCGTTAAAGAGCAAGCCGAGTAAAGCTGCGAACAAAGACTCCAGCGAAATCAACTGACCGGAAAGCACCATCGGGAGCCGTCGTGTCGCTGCGTTCCATGCCCAAGCGCCGATCACCGAAGACATAACCGCAATGACCAAGCTCCAGGTATAAAGATGTCCCGCCAAGGTGATGCTGAAACCAATGCTCGGGAGTTTAAAGAGGCCTAGCGCTTGTACAACGGGTATCAGGCACAAGGTGCCCATGCCAGCACCCGCCATCATCAACCCTGTCCAGATGCCTGTTGCAGCACGGGGAAGTTTCCCCATGGCGCTTTGATTCAGCAGACTGAAGGCTAACCACAGGGTCACTGCTAAGACAGAAAAGAATAATCCCGCTAGCCAAGACGTCTTACCTGCCTGCGGCAGATTCATGCTGCTGATATTTGAAAGGACGAGCCCAACCATCAAGAAAGTCAGTGGTAGGGCAAGACTGTGCCACTGCACCGTCTTTTCTCTCGCATTGCCGAATAAGGCGAGTAGAACAGGTACGAACCCAACAAACGCTGCCGTCAGCACGGGGCCACCGAAGATTACGCCTGCGGCAATACAGCTGCTGTACCCTAAATATCCGATTGCGCCCAGCCCTGCGGCGAGCAACTGCTGGGAGCGTTGCAATAAACGCCTCTGGGCGCGGCATAGGATCACGCCTAATGCCCCCAAGGCACCCGCGATTAGAAACCTGATGATCGTAAGGTCGTAAATGCTGTAGGCGCCAGTGACGTAAGGGGCTATGAAGTTAAGAGCCCAAGCCAGCGTAGCGAAAACGGCGAGTATCACTCCGGCGATGATATTTGAACGGGCGGTGACCATTAGCTTAAATCCAGTTGTCAACGCCAACCCAAAACTGACCCCTTTACTGCATTTTTCGCCAACTGAAATCTGACCCCCTCGGCCTGCTTTTAAACGCTCTTCACCGCTCGCGCAGGGCTGGTACCCGCCTTGCGTTTATCCT
>NZ_JAIWJA010000008.1 GCF_020515695.1 Pseudomonas sp. MWU16-30317
CTAACCAATACTAATTGCCCGTGAGGCTTGACCATATAACACCCAAGCAATTTGCGACTCGAAAGAGCATCAGATTGCGGTGACTGTGGAGATGACACGAACCGAAAGTTCGTCGACTCTGAAGCGACACCCACAAATTATCACATACCCGATTCGCTGGAAGACCGCGCAAACGGTCTACTGGCAAACAGAATTTCTTGACGACCATAGAGCATTGGAACCACCTGATCCCATCCCGAACTCAGTAGTGAAACGATGCATCGCCGATGGTAGTGTGGGGTTTCCCCATGTGAGAGTAGGTCATCGTCAAGATTAAATTCCGAAACCCCCATCTGCGAAGGCAGGTGGGGGTTTTGTCTTTGTGGTGCCTGGCAAAGTCAAAGTCAACAGCTTCGCGGGCAAGCCTTGCTCCCACAGTTGTATGCCGTGCATACCGTGGGAGCAAGGCTCGCCCGCGAAGGGGGCGACCCTGCCAAACATCTCAATCGCCGTAATACTCACAACCACTGGTGCAGGTTTCGTGAATACGGATTTTCGACAGCTCTGGCAATAAAGGCTTGAGCTCATCCCAAATCCATTTGGCCAGCACTTCGCTGGTCGGATTCTCCAGGCCGGGAATGTCGTTGAGGTAGTTGTGATCCAAGCGCTCATATAGCGGCTTGAAGATCGCCTTGATCTCGGAGAAGTCGCGAATCCACCCGGTATGAGGATCGACCGGACCGCTCAAGTGAATGGCGACCTTGAAGGAGTGCCCGTGCAACCGACCGCACTTGTGACCTTCCGGCACATGGGGCAAACGGTGAGCGGACTCGAAGGTGAACTCTTTGAATATTTCCACGATAGGGGAGGCTCTGAAGTCAAAACAGCCTTCAGTTTATCAGCTGGGCCTCCGCCTGCGGCATAATCAAGGCACACAGCCTGTCGCACACCTGGCAATCAATACCCGATCGACTTTCAGTTTCAATTAAGTTGCGTTCGATACCATGGATTCCGTAGCCAAGGCTCATACTAATAAACGGAGATTCATCATGAAAACCATTGCCACCCTATCCAGCATTATCACCTTCGTCTGCGTAACCGGCATTGCCCAAGCACGCGATCTTGGTCCAGACGAAGCTCTGCGCCTGCGTGATGCCGGCACCGTAATGTCGTTCGAGAAGCTCAACGCCATCGCGTTGGCCAAACACCCAGGCACCCAGGTTCATCAAACCGAACTTGAGCAGGAGTACGGTAAGTACGTCTATCAAGTCGAGTTACGCGACAACAAAGGCGGCGAATGGGAACTTGACCTGGATGCCAGCACCGGCGCCATCCTGAAAGATCGTGTAGACAGCTGATGAGATTCAAGGCCCGCCTGCCCCAGGTCATCATTCTCTCTCTGGCAACGCTGTGCTCGCTGGCGATGGCCCGTGATCTGGATCAGGACGAGGCCTTGAGGCTGCGGCAAAAGGGCGCCATCCTGCCTCTCGAACAGCTCATGCATCAAGCGCTGGATCGCTATCCCAACGCACGATTGCTCGAGGCCGAGCTCGAAAAGCATGATGACGAGTACATCTATGAAGTCGAATTGCTGACCGTCGAAGGCGTCGTGCGTGAAATCAAGCTGGATGCCGCCACCGGCAAACTGCTCAAAGACAAGGAAGACGACTGATGCGCCTGCTGCTGGTTGAAGACACAGTATCCCTGGCAGACGAACTGATTGCCGGTCTCAGCCGCCACGGTTACGCCGTAGACTGGTTGGCGGATGGCCGCGACGCGGTCTACCAGGGCAGCAGCGAGCCTTACGATCTGATCATTCTCGACCTCGGCCTGCCCGGTCTCCCAGGGCTGGATGTGCTGCAGCAATGGCGCGCCGGCGGTCTGAGCGTCCCCGTATTGGTGCTGACTGCCCGCGGTTCATGGGCCGAGCGCATCGAGGGCCTCAAGGCAGGGGCCGACGACTACCTGACCAAACCCTTCCACCCCGAAGAACTGCAACTGCGGATTCAGTCTTTGCTGCGCCGCTCACGGGGCCTGGCCAATCAGCCAACCCTGGAGGCCGCAGGGCTGCAACTGGACGAAAGCAGACAATGCGTCTGCAGCGGTGAATTGCCGATCCAGCTGACTGCCGCCGAATTTCGTCTGCTGCGCTACTTCATGCTGCATCCAGGCCAAGTGCTTTCCAAAAGCCACCTGTCCGAGCATCTCTATGACGGCGAAACCGAGCGCGACTCCAATGTCCTCGAAGTGCACGTCAATCACCTGCGCCGCAAACTCGGCCGCGAGGTGATCGAAACCCGCCGCGGCCAAGGCTATCTGTTCACCGGCGTTGCCCGGTGAAATCCATACAGGGCCGCCTCAGCCTGGGGCTCATCAGCGTGCTGGTGGTCGTCGGCCTGGTCGTGGCCCAGTTCAGCCTCTGGCTGTTCGAAGTCGGCTTGCAGCGGTACCTCGAATCCGGCCTGCGCAACGAAAGTGAAATCCTCCTGACCGCGCTGGTGCGTGGCAGCAATGGCTTGCAACTCGATGAGTCACGCATCTCGCCGGCTTATGGACGGCCGTTGTCGGGGCACTATTTTCGTATCGATTTTTCGGAAGAACACTGGCGATCCCGCTCGCTGTGGGACCTGGAGATGCCCATTCCCGACGGTCCGGGGGTACGCGCCAACGTCAAGCTCGGGCCCGAGGGGCAGCGCCTGCTGCAGTTGCGCTCGCAATACCGCCGCTTCGGCCAAGTGTTCACTATTACCGTGGCACAGGATTACACCCCTGTATGGGAAAGCTTCCGACGCATGCGCCATATCGGCCTGGGCATGGGCCTCGGCGCGCTACTGTTGATCCTCTGGCTGCAACGCCTGACAGTCAAGCGCGCGCTCGGCCCCTTGGAGCGGGCCCGCCAGCAGATCCACCAATTGCAGCAAGGCCAGCGCTCGCAACTCGACCGCGAGGTACCGATCGAGCTCGAACCGTTGGTGGAACAGATCAACCAACTGCTGGCCCACACCGAGGACAGCCTCAAGCGCTCGCGCAATGCCTTGGGTAACCTCGGTCACGCGCTGAAGACGCCGCTGGCCGTATTGCTGACCCTGGCGTCCAGTGAGCGCCTGCAGGGTCATCCACAACTGCGAGAAGAGCTGCGCGCGCAGGTCGAGCAGATCAAACGTCGCCTGGACCGTGAACTCACTCGGGCGCGGCTGTCCGGTGATGCCTTGCCGGGTATGGCCTTCGACTGCGATGCGCAGCTGCCCGGCCTGCTCGACACGCTGAACGCCATCCATGGTGGCTACCTGCAACTTCGCTATGAGGTGCCCGCCGGGTTGATGTTGCCCTGGGATCGGGAGGACCTCCTCGAACTGCTGGGCAACCTGCTGGACAACGCCTGCAAGTTTGCCGACAGCGAGGTGTGCCTGAGCATCGACGCCAACCGCGACTGTTATGAACTGCTGGTCGACGACGACGGCCCGGGCATCGTCAAGGCCGTGCGTGATGACGTGCTGCAGCGCGGCGCGCGTCTGGACGAACAGATCGCCGGACACGGTCTGGGCCTGGGCATTGTGCGAGATATTGTCGACGCGTGGGGTGGCGAGCTGCAGTTGCGCGACAGCCCCTTGGGCGGATTGCGTGTCAGCGTCACGCTACCTCGACGGGGACGCGCGGAAATCGCGTAAACGCTCTGTATCAGCGTTGTAAGCAATAAATTGCACCACCCAAGGGCATAACTTGGCGGTTATGCCTCAACTTTTGTCCTGCCACGCCGATACACGTTGAATTCCCCGTACGACGTGAGACCCAAACCATGCGCCTGAGCCTGAAGGGCAAAGTTCTATCACTGGCAGTGCTGCCAGTCCTGCTGTTCGCGCTGGTCATCAGCCTGAGTACCGTGTGGATCCTGCGCGATCAGGCGGTAAAAGAAGTCGATCAGACCCGCCAGCGCCTGCTCAACGACGCCAAGTCGACCTTGCAAAACTACGTCGCCGTGGCGCTGGGCATCGTCAAGCCGATCTACGATGCTGCCGGCCCCGACGATCAGGCTGCACGTCAGCAGGTCATCAAGATGCTGTCGGCTATCAGCTACGGCAAGGATGGCTACTTCTTTGGTTATGATTCCCAGGCCGTGCGGCTGTTCAAGGGCAGCAGCCCGGATGGCATCGGCAAGAGCTTCATCGATGCCCGCGACCCCAACGGCGTGTATGTGAACAAGGGGCTGGTAGATGCGGGCAAGGACGGCAGCCATTACACCCAATACAGCTCGTCGCTGCCCAATGACCCCAAGGTACTGGTCCCCAAACTGTCCTACACCGAGTATCTGTCCAAGTGGGACATGGTGATCGGCACGGCGGTCAATCTTGACGGTATCGAAGCCCAGGTGGCAGTGGTCAAGGCCGGTGTCGACGAGCGCGTCGAGGACATGCTCCTGAGCATCGTCGGTATCGCCGTGGTGGTACTGGTGGTGATCGTTCTTATCGGCCTGGTGATGTCCGGTGCGCTGGTGCGTCCGATCAAGCTGATGAAGGCCAATCTCGATGACATTGCCGCCGGTGAAGGCGATCTGACGCGTCGCCTGGCCATTACCAGCCACGACGAAATCGGCGACCTGGCGGGCTCCTTCAACCGCTTCGTCGACAAGATCCACGGGCTGGTGCGGCAGATTGCCGAAATGACCACCCAGCTCACCGGCCTGGTCGGTGAAGTGGCGTCCCAGGCACAGCGCTCGGAACAGGCCATGGAGCGTCAGCGCCATGAGACCGATCAGGTGGCCACTGCCATCAACGAGATGTCCTCGGCTGCGCAGGAAGTCGCCAAGAGTGCTCAGGGCGCCGCCGTGGCCGCGCAGAAGACCGACGAAGAAGGTCAGCAGGCCAAGCGTGTGGTCGACGGCAGTATTGCGCAGATTCATGCACTGGTCGGCGACATCCGTACCAGCGGCACTTCGCTGGACAGCCTCCAGCAGGATGTGCAGTCGATCGTCAGCGTGCTTGGGGTGATTCGTTCGATTGCCGAGCAGACCAACTTGTTGGCGCTCAATGCGGCCATCGAAGCGGCGCGAGCCGGTGAGGCCGGTCGCGGCTTTGCGGTGGTGGCCGACGAGGTCCGCGCGCTGGCCAGTCGTACGCAGCAGAGTACCCAGGAAATCCAGGGGATGATCGACCGCCTGCAAAAGGGCACGACATCGGCCGTGGATGCCATGCGTCGTTCAAGCGAAGCGGGCGAGGGCAGTTCGGTGAAAGCCAACGAAGCCGGCCAGTCGCTGGATGCCATCGCCGCACTGATCGCCACGATCAACGCCATGAACGCCCAGATTGCGGCCGCCGCCGAAGAGCAGACTGCCGTGGCTGAAGAGATCAACCGCAGCGTGCATCAGATCGCGACAGCAGTGGACACGGTTGCCGACGAAACCCAGCAGGGCGCGCAAACCACTCGCCAACTCGCCGCCTTGGGCGAGCGCCTCGGGCAGATGGTGCGCCAGTTCAAGATCTGACAGTGGCAGACTTGTAGCGAGGGGGCTTGCCCCTCGCGACATCGCACCATCGAACGTTCCACCCCGCTCAAGGGACTAACCCTCATGGCGCCCGTCAGGCGCCTTGAGACCTTTGACACGGAACGCGCATGAACCACACCCACCTGCACAACAAAACCCTACTGGGGCTGCTGATTCTGGTCAGTATCGCCTTCATCTGGATCCTGCTGCCGTACTACGGCGCGGTGTTCTGGGCCATCATCCTCGGTATCGTCTTCGCCCCCCTGCAGCGGCGCCTCAACCAGCGTTTCAAGTGGCGGCGCAACGTCACCTCGCTGATTACCCTGGGCACCGCCATGCTGATTGCCATCTTGCCGGTAATCGTCATCAGTGCACTGCTGGTGCAAGAGGGTGCCACGCTTTACAAGAACATCGAGAGCGGCACGCTGGATATCCCGGCTTACGTCACCCACTTCAAGGAAGCGCTGCCCATGTTCGCGCAGCACTTTCTCGAACGCCTGGGCGTAAGCAACTTCGAGGGCCTGCAAGACAAACTCTCCAAGGGCGCCATGGTCGGCAGCCAGTACTTCGCCAGCCAGGCGTTCAGCTTCGGCCAAGGCACCCTGGATTTCATCGTCAGCTTCGGGATCATGCTCTATTTGTTGTTCTTCTTTCTGCGTGACGGCGGCGACCTGGTGCGCCGGGTTCGGGAAGCCGTGCCTATGGCCGAACAGCAGAAGCGCCGGCTGCAGCTCAAGTTCAACCGCGTGGTGCGCGCCACCGTCAAAGGCAACCTGCTGGTGGCGGTGACCCAAGGTGCGTTGGGCGGGTTCATCTTCTGGGTGCTGGACATCCCCAGCGCCCTGCTCTGGGCGGTGCTGATGGCGTTTCTGTCGTTGCTGCCTGCGGTAGGCGCGGGCATCGTCTGGGCCCCGGTAGCGGCTTACTTCCTGCTCACTGGCGCGGTCTGGCAGGGGGTGGTGCTGGCGTTGTTCGGCATCCTGGTGATCGGCATGGTCGACAACGTGCTGCGCCCCATCCTGGTGGGCAAGGACACGCGCATGCCGGATTACCTGATCCTGGTCTCGACCTTGGGCGGCATGGCGGTGTTCGGTCTTAACGGTTTCGTCATCGGGCCCTTGATCGCCGCGCTGTTCATGTCGACCTGGAGCATCTTTGCTGGAAATCGCAAGCGCGTACAATTGCCAGCCGATTTGCCGTGAAGTGGTATCATCGCCGCCATTCTTGAAATCATTAGTAACACAGTGACCCTCTGGCGGCAGGACGCCACCCGCCGGAGGTTGCGCTTGTCCAAGAGCGGTTCCAATGCCACAACCGATTCCCCTGAAAGACCACGAAACCGAAAAAGGCCTGGTCAATCGCCGCCTGCTGTTCTGTGCCGTGCTGGTGCTGGGCCTGAGTCTCGCGCTGGTTGGTCGTCTGTATTTTCTGCAAGTGATCCAGTTCGCCTATCACTCGACCATTTCTGAAAACAACCGCGTGCACCTGTTGCCGATCCCACCCGAACGTGGGGTCATCTATGACCGCAATGGTGTGGTGGTTGCCGACAACCGGCCCAGTTTCAACCTGACCCTGACCCGTGAACGCGCGGGCGACACCACCAAGGTGCTCGACGAACTGACCACGGTGCTGCACTTGAGTGACGAAGACCGGGCCCAGTTCGACCGTGACCTCAAGCGCGTGCGCCACCCGTTCGAGCCGGTCACCTTGATGTACGAGCTGACCGAAGAGCAGATCGCCTTGGTCGCGGTCAACCAGTTCCAGCTGCCGGGGCTCGACGTCGAAGCGCAGTTCGTGCGCGAATACCCCTATGCCGAGCACTTCGCCCATTCGGTGGGCTATGTCGGGCGGATCAACGAGAAGGAGTCCAAGGAACTCGACCAGGTCGAGTACCGCGGTACCCAATCGGTAGGCAAGACCGGCGTCGAGCGCTTCTACGAGCCGCAGTTGCACGGCCATGTCGGCTTTGAGGAGGTCGAGACCAACGCTCAGGGCCGCGTGATGCGCGTGCTCAATCACACCGACCCGGTGCCTGGCAAGAACATCACCCTGACTCTGGACATCAAGCTGCAAGCGGCGGCCGAGAAAGCCCTGGGTGATCGGCGCGGCGCGGTTGTGGCCATCGATCCGCAGACCGGCGAAGTGCTGGCCATGGTCAGCAAGCCGAGTTTCGATCCCAACCTGTTCGTGACCGGCATCAGCTTCAAGCAGTACGCGGCCCTGCGCGATTCCATCGACCGGCCGCTGTTCAACCGCGTCTTGCGCGGCCTGTATGCGCCGGGCTCGACCATCAAGCCGGAAGTGGCCATCGCCGGCCTCGACAGCGGTGTGATCACCCCCTCCTCGCGGGTATTCGACCCAGGCTATTACGAGCTGCCCAACTACGATCACAAATACCGTAACTGGAACCGCACCGGTGATGGCTGGGTCGACCTCAACGACGCGATCATGCGCTCCAACGACACCTACTTCTACGACACGGCGCACCGCCTGGGCATCGACCGACTGCACGACTACATGACCGAGTTCGGTCTGGGCCAGAAGGTCTCGCTGGACATGTTCGAAGAAGCGCCGGGGCTGATGCCATCTCAGCAATGGAAACGCGCGACCCGGCGCCAGGCCTGGTTCCCGGGCGAGACGCTGATCCTCGGGATCGGCCAGGGCTACATGCAGGTGACGCCATTGCAACTGGCTCAGGCCACCACGCTGATCGCCAACAAGGGGGTGTGGAACCGCCCACGGCTGGCGGAAACCGTGGGTGGCGTGAAGCCGGTGGACGAAAACCCGATGCCCAATATCCTGCTCAAGGACCCGCGTGCCTGGGAAGAGGTCAACCAGGGCATGCAGGCGGTGATGCACGCCCCCCGGGGTATCGCTCGCGCTGCGGCGGTGGGGGTGCAATATCGCATCGCTGGCAAGAGTGGTACCGCCCAGGTGGTGGCAATCAAGCAGGGCGAGCGTTACAACCGTCTGAAAACGCTTGAGCGAAACCGCGATAACGCGCTGTTCGTCGGCTTCGCTCCAGCCGAGCATCCGCGTATCGTGATCGCCGTGATGATCGAGAACGGCGAGGCCGGTGGTCGAGTGGCCGGGCCCGTGGTACGTGAAATCATGGACGCCTGGCTGCTTGACCAGGATGGCCACGTGAAACCTGAATACGCTGCACCGGCAAAGGCGCCGGGTGACCCCCATGTCTAGGTCGAAGATTCAACCCGGCGCAGTGATCCAGCCGAGCCCTTTGCGCGTATACCCATGATGCAACCGCCACTGGGCGGTCTTTGGCAATCATGGGAACCACCAGCATGAGTCTGCGGTTAGTATTCAGGCAAGCATCAGCCCCCCGGAGCAACGCCCGTCCCGTGAGCAGCCTGGATAGCGATTCGAGCAGTACCCCACCCTGGAGCGACGACGTCGAGGCTGTCGCGCGGTTGCGTGATCGCGATGCTTTTATGCGCATCTACGATCACTTCGCGCCGCGGCTGCAGCGGTATCTGGCAGGGCTGAGCGGTTGCGAAGGGCGCGCCGAAGAGCTCACCCAGGAAGCCTTGCTGAAGCTGTGGCACAAAGCCGAACAGTTTGATCCAGCCAAGGCCAGCCTGGCCACCTGGCTGTACCGCATCGCTCGCAACCTGTACATCGACCACGTACGCCAGGACCGCGGCTGGCTGCCGGCCCAAGACTCGCTGGCGGCGCTGGAGCGGCTCGAAGCACCGGCCGATGGCAGCCTGGATTTCAGTCCCCGCCAAGAGCAGAAGCTCGCGGCGGCGCTGCAGGCCCTGCCGCCAGATCAGGCGCGGGTCATTCGCATGGCGTATTTCGAAGCCATGAGTCACCGGCAGATCGCCGATCAATTGCATTTACCGCTGGGTACCGTGAAGTCGAGCTTGCGCTTGGCGTTCCGGAAACTGCGCGCCGGCGTCGAGGCACCACAATGAAAGACCAACACCATTTGGACGAAGCGACGCTGGTCAGTTACTGCGCGGGCTCCTTGCCTCAAGGGTTGGCAGTGGTCGCTGGTGCGCATCTACAGTTGTGCGCAACCTGCCGCAGCAAATTGCGGCAGGCCGAGCGCATCGGCGGATTGCTGATGCACGCGCAAGTGCCGACACCCGAGCCCATGGCCAGCGGCCGCCTGGCCATGCTGGCGCGACTTGACGAGCCTGCGCCCGCTGCGGTGGTGGTCGACCTTGGCGCCTGCGACGATGCCGACCTGCTGCCGGTCAGCCTGCACCCTCATTTCGGCCAGCGTTACAGCCAGCTGCCATGGCGTCGGCTGATTCCCGGGGTGCGCATGGTGCGGGCCAAGGCCGAGGGCGATGGCAGCCTGGTGATGTTCAATATCGCGCCCGGTACATCCATGCCGGTGCACAGCCACGGCCGCAGCGAAATGACCTTGGTGCTCAAAGGTGCCTACCGCGATGCGTTGGGGCACTTTGGGCCTGGGGATATAGCTGACCTGGATGAAACCATCGAGCACCAGCCTGTGGCCTGGGGCGATGATCACTGCATCTGCGTGGCCGCTACCGATGCGCCACTGCGCTTCAGTGGCTTGATTCCACGCTTGATGCAGCCCTTTATCGGGCTGTGATCTTTGCTGGTCTCTTCGCGAGCAAGCGTTGTTACAGCCAAGCGCGGCATTTCGATCCTATCGATCGAATTAATCCGTTTTTAACCCGTCACAACCTGTGCAACGGTACGTACCCCTCTCGTCCATCTTCGGGCGAGACTGCACAGGAGCAATACACATGGCTAAAGTGCTGGTTCTCTATTATTCGACCTACGGTCACATCGAAGCCATGGCCCAGGCCGTGGCCGAAGGCGCCCGCGCCGGCGGTGCTGAAGTCGACATCAAACGCATCCCCGAAACCGTGCCCGAAGAAATCGCTCGCAATGCCCACTTCAAGCTGGACCAGGCAGCCCCGGTGGCTACCGTGGCCGATCTGGAGCATTACGATGCAATCATCCTCGGCTCGCCGACCCGTTTCGGCCGCATCGCCAGTCAGGTCGCCGTGTTCCTCGACCAGGCCGGTGGCCTGTGGGCGCGCGGCGCCTTGAATGGCAAAGTCGGTGCGGCGTTCACCTCGACTGGCTCGCAGCATGGCGGCCAGGAGACCACGCTGTTCTCGATCATCACCAACCTGTTCCACTTCGGCATGACCATCGTTGGCCTGCCTTACAGCTTTCAGGGCCAGACCGACGCCACTCAGATCGTCGGCGGTGCACCCTACGGCGCCAGCACCGTGGCCGGCGGTGATGGCTCTCGCCAACCGGGCGAAGTAGACCTCGCTGGCGCGCGCTTCCAGGGCGAACTGGTGGCCAAGACCGCGATCAAGTTGTTTGGCTGATACGCGACACAGGCACCAAAAAAAATCCCGCCATCGAGGCGGGATTTTTTATGCAAGGGCAGAGCAGGGCTTCACCCCACCAGACGCAACCCGGCATGCTGCACCAATTCCAGCAGCGGCTGTGGATACACACCCAGCACGAACACCAGGATGGCGATGGCCAGCAGCATCACACCACCGGCGCGCTGTTCCCACTTCATCGGCGCATCGGTACGACGGATGGATTTCTCCATCAGGTACAGCGTCACCATCACCCGCAGGTAATAGAACACGCCGATCGCACTGCCCACCACCAACGCACCGACCAACCACCACTGACGCGACTCGACGCCGGTAGCGATCATGTAGAACTTGCCGATAAATCCGGCGGTGAGCGGGATACCTGCCAGCGACAGCATCATCACGGTGAGCACTGCGGTCAGGTACGGACGACGCCAGAACAGGCCGCGGTACTCGTACAGCGCATCGGCGTCACGGCCATGGTAGGGCGACGACATCAGCGTGATCACGCCGAAGGCCCCCAGGCTGGTGAGCACATAGGTCACCAGATAAACACCGATGGCCTCGACCGCCAGGCCCTTGCTCGCAATCAGCGCGATCAGCATGTAGCCGAAGTGGGCGATGGACGAATAACCCAGCAGACGCTTGAGGTTGCTCTGGGTGACCGCCAGCAGGTTACCGATCAGGATCGACAGCACCGCGATGATCGACAGCACATCGTTGAGCACCCCGGAGTGCGCCACTGGCGAAATCTGGAACAGGCGCACCACCACCGCAAAGACCGCCACCTTGCTGGCCGTGGCCAGGAAGGCCGCCACCGGAGCCGGAGCACCCTCGTAGACGTCTGGCGTCCACAGGTGGAAAGGCACCAGCGACAGCTTGAAGCCCAGGCCCACCAGCATCATCGCCAGGCCCAACTGCGCCAGGCTGCTCGGCATGCCGGTGGCCGCCAGGGCGGCGCCGATACCGCTGAAGCTCAGGCTGCCGGCATCGGCATACAACAGCGCCATGCCGAACAGCAGGAAGGCGGAACCCGCAGCCGACAGCACCATGTACTTGATACCGGCTTCCAGCGAACGCTTGTTGAAGAATGCGTAGGCGACCAGGCCGTACACCGGCACCGACAGCAGCTCCAGGCCGATGAACAGCCCGGCCAGATGCTGTGCGCAGACCAGCACCAGGCCGCCCAGCGCCGACATCAGGATCAGCAGGTAAAGTTCTTCGCGGTTGCCCGGATAGCCCGCACCGGCGTCACCCAGGTAGGCATGGGCCAGCGTCACGCACGCCAGGGTGGCGATCAGGATCAGCGCCATGTACAGCGCGGCGAAGTTGTCCACCTGCAGCAGGGGAGTGACCGCCAGCGGTGTGAGCTTGAGTACTGGCAGAATCGACAACAGTGCCAGGTTCAGGCCCGCACAGGTGATCAGGAAGGTTTGCGCGTGATTGCGCCGCCAGGCGATCGCCAGCATCACCACGACAACGGTGAGGCTGGTGATCAGCAGCGGTGCAAGCGCGATAAAGTGTTGAATCGTCAGGTCCATAGCGCTCTTACCGGGCCGAAGCGAGTTGAGTGAAGGCGGTGCCGAGCCAATGGTGCACACCGGTCATAGTGGCAGCAGAGGTGTCGAGGAAGGGCTGCGGGTAAACACCCAGCAGCACCAGCAGGGCCGCGAGGCCCAGCACCATGATCAGTTCGCGGTTGTCCATGCCGGCCAGTACAGCGTCGGATTTGGACGGGCCGAAGTAGGCACGGTGAATCATGATCAGCGAATAGACCGAACCGAACACCAGCCCGGAAGTGGCGATCGCCGTGACCCACGGGGCAATGGTGAAGCTGCCCAGCAGGATCAGGAACTCGCCGACGAAGTTACCTGTGCCCGGCAGGCCCAGCGACGCCGCAGCGAAGAACAGGCTGATGGCCGGCAGGTAGGCGATCCGTGGCCAGATACCGCCCATCTCGCGCATGTCACGGGTGTGCAGACGCTCGTACAGTTGGCCGCTGAGGATGAACAGTGCCGCTGCCGACAGGCCGTGAGCCAGCATCTGGATCACCACGCCTTGCAGCGCTTGCTGGTTGCCGGAGTAGATGCCGATCAGCACGAAGCCCATGTGCGAGACGCTGGAAAACGCGATCAGGCGCTTGATGTCGGTCTGCGCGAACGCCAGGAAGGCGCCGTAGAAGATCCCGATCAGGCCGAGGGTCATGGCGATCGGCGCGAACTCGGCCGAGGCATTCGGGAACAACGGCAGGGCGAAGCGCAGCAGGCCATAGGCTGCCGTCTTCAACAGGATACCGGCCAGGTCCACGGAGCCTGCGGTCGGCGCCTGGGCGTGGGCGTCCGGCAGCCAGGAGTGGAACGGCACCACTGGCAGCTTGACCGCGAAGGCGATGAAGAAGCCCAGCATCAGGATGTATTCGGTGTGCAGCGACAGCTTGGTCTTCAGCAATGTGCTGTAGTCGAAGGTGATCACCCCGGTGTTGCTGTAGTTGACCAGCACCAGGCCGAGGATCGACACCAGCATGATCAGGCCGCTGGCCTGAGTGAAGATGAAGAACTTGGTCGCTGCGTAGATCCGCGTCTTCTTGCCGTCTGCCGAGCTGTGACCCCAGAGCGCGATGAGGAAGAACATCGGCACCAGCATCATTTCCCAGAAGAAGAAGAACAGGAACAGGTCAAGGGCCAGGAACACCCCGACCACGCCGCCCAGGATCCACATCAGGTTGAGGTGGAAGAAGCCCACGTGCGCCTGGATCTCTTTCCATGAGCACAGCACCGACAGCATGCCGAGCAGGCCGGTCAGCAGGATCATCAGCAGCGACAGGCCATCGAGCGCCAGGTGCACGCTGATGCCGAAGCGCTGAATCCAGTTCAGCTTGAATTCCACCGCCCAGGCGGGTTCGCCGGGGGCAGGGGCCAGGGTGAAGTCACCGTGGGCCCACAGCCAGAGGCCGAGGGCGAGTTCCAGGGACATGGTCAGCAGCGCAATCCAGCGTGGCAGCGTCGCGCTCGAGCGCTCCGCCAGCCAGCACAGCAGGCCACCGATAAAGGGGATCAGGATCAGCCAGGGCAAAATCATGACGGGCTCAATTCCTTTCGCAAAGTCGCAAGATTCAAAGTCATACCGCCACCAACACAGCGCCGAGCACCAGCACCGCACCCGCGGCCATGGACAGCGCGTACCAGCGCAGCAGGCCGGTTTCGGTGCGGCTCATGCCGCCGTTGCCGCCTTTGACCAGCTGCGGGATCAGACCGATGGTCTGGTCGATCGGGTCCTTGCGCAGCAGGTGGCTGATTGCCAGGTAAGGTTTGACGAACAGCTTGTCGTACAGCCAGTCGAAGCCCCAGGCCGCGTACCACCAGGCCGACAACACCCGGCCCAGGCCGCTGTTGGCGATGGAGGTAGCCAAGGTGCGCTTGCCGAGGAACAACAGCGCCGCCAGCAAGATACCGGCGATGGCGATGGCGCCCGAGGCGATCTCCAGGCTGTGCTTGGCTTCGCCACCGGCATGGCCGACGCTTTCTGGAAGTACGCCACCCAGCGGCGGATGAATCCACGCACCGATGAAGGTCGACAGCACGATCAGGATGCTCAGCGGCAGCCAATGCGCCACACCGTGACCGGCGTGAGCGTCAGTTTTGGGCTCGCCGTGGAAGGTGATGAAGATCAGGCGGAAGGTGTACAGCGAGGTCATGAACGCACCCAGCAGCCCGGCATACAACAAACCGGTATGACCGCTGGCGAAGGCTTCCCAGAGGATCTCGTCCTTGGAGTAGAAGCCCGCAGTGATGATCGGCAAGGCCGCCAGGGCCGCGCCGCCGACGATGAAGCTGGCGTAGGCCAAGGGGATCTTTTTCCACAAACCGCCCATCTTGAAGATGTTCTGCTCGTGGTGGCAGGCGAGGATCACCGAACCTGACGCGAGGAACAGCAACGCCTTGAAGAACGCGTGGATCATCAAGTGGAAGATCGCCGCGTCCCAGGCACCGACGCCCAGGGCCAGGAACATATAGCCGATCTGGCTCATGGTCGAGTAGGCGAGAATACGCTTGATGTCGGTCTGCACCAGCGCAGCGAAACCGGCCAGTACCAACGTCACGCCACCAACGATGCCGACCAGGTGCAGGATATCCGGCGCCAGGGCGAACAAGCCGTGGGTACGCGCGATCAGGTAGACACCGGCGGTGACCATGGTGGCGGCGTGGATCAGTGCCGACACTGGGGTAGGGCCAGCCATCGCATCGGCTAGCCAGGTCTGCAATGGCAGCTGCGCCGATTTACCCACCGCACCGCCCAGCAACATCAAGGTCGCCAGCACGATCCAGAAATCGCCGGCCTTGAAATGCTGCGGCGCCCGCACCAGCAGTTCCTGAATGTTCAGGGTACCGAGCTGCTGGAACAGGATGAACAGGCCGATGGCCATGAACACGTCGCCGATACGGGTGACGATGAACGCCTTGAGGGCGGCATTGCCGTTGTCGCGGTTGCTGTAGTAGAAGCCGATCAGCAGGTACGAACACAGGCCCACGCCTTCCCAACCGAAGTAGATGAACAGCAGGTTATCGGCCAGAACCAGGAACAGCATGCTGGCGATGAACAGGTTGGTGTACGCGAAGAAGCGCGAATAGCCCTCTTCACCGCGCATGTACCAGGACGCGAACAGGTGGATCAAAAAGCCCACGCCGACCACCACGCCGAGCATGGTGATCGACAGACCGTCCAGATACAGGGTGAAGTTCGGTTCGAACCCGTCCACCGACATCCAGCGCCACAGCAGTTGCGTGTACACGCCGCCTTCTGGCGGTGCCACATTGAATTGCCAGATGACGTAGGCGGCGACAACTGCCGACAGGCCGATGGAGCCGACGCCGATCAGCGCTGACAGGTTCTCGGAAAAACGCCCGCGCGAGAACGACAACAACAAAAAGCCGATCAGCGGGAAAACGAAGGTCAGAAAGATCAGGTTCATCCGCGCATCTCACTGGCAGCGTCGATATCAAGCGTATGGAAGCGGCGATACAGCTGCAGCAGGATCGCCAGGCCGATACTGGCCTCTGCGGCTGCCAGGCTGATGACCAGAATGAACATGATCTGTCCATCCGGCTGCGCCCAACGCGCGCCCGCCACGACGAACGCCAGGGCAGAGGCGTTCATCATGATTTCCAGGCTCATCAATACGAAGAGGATGTTACGGCGGACCATCAGGCCTACCAGTCCGAGGGTGAACAAGAGGCCGGCGACCGCCAGGCCATGTTCCAGAGGGATAGCTGCCATAGGGTTACTCCTTCGCCTCGTTGCGGCCAAGATGGAAAGCCGTGACCGCGGCGGCGAGCAACAGCATCGAGGCCAGCTCGACCACCAGCAGATAAGGGCCGAACAGGCTGATGCCGACCGCTTTGGCGTCGACCGTGGTCTGGCCGATGCCGACGGTGCTGGTGTTGGCGAACAGGGTGTAGCCCAGTTCGAGGAGCAGCAGCACGGCGAGGAACACCGGACCTGCCCAGATGCCGGGCTTGAGCCAGTCACGCTCTTGCTGCACCGAGGCGGGGCCGAGGTTGAGCATCATCACCACGAAGACGAACAGCACCATGATGGCGCCAGCGTAGGCGATCACTTCCAGCACGCCGGCAAACGGCGCGCCGAGGGCGAAGAAGGTCATGGCGACGCTGATGAGCGAGATGATCAGGTAGAGCAGGGCGTGCACGGGGTTGGTGTTGGTGATCACCCTGAGGGTGGACACCACTGCAACGCCGGATGCGAAATAGAAAGCGAATTCCATCTTTCTTCCTTAAGGGAGCAGGCTCTTGACGTTGATCGGCTCGGCTTCATTCTGCGCGGCACCTTTCGGCTTGCCGGCGACGGCCATGCCCGCAACGCGGTAGAAGTTGTAGTCAGGGTTCTTGCCGGGGCCGGAGATCAGCAGATCTTCTTTCTCGTACACCAGGTCCTGACGTTTGAACTCGGCCATTTCGAAGTCCGGCGTCAGCTGAATCGCCGTCGTCGGGCATGCTTCCTCGCACAGGCCGCAGAAAATGCAGCGTGAGAAGTTGATGCGGAAGAAATCCGGGTACCAGCGGCCGTCTTCGGTCTCGGCTTTTTGTAGCGAGATGCACCCTACCGGGCACGCCACGGCGCACAGGTTGCAGGCCACGCAGCGTTCTTCGCCGTCGGGGTCGCGGGTGAGGACGATGCGACCGCGGTAGCGCGGCGGCAGGTACACGGCTTCTTCCGGGTATTGCAGGGTGTCACGTTTGCGGAACCCGTGACCGAACACCATCACCAAGCTGCGTAGCTGGGTTCCGGTGCCCTTAACGATGTCGCCAATATATTTGAACATGGGTCAAATCCTCACTGGGCCGCAACAGCTGGCGTGTTGAGCAACACGAGCGCAGCGGTCACCAGCAAATTGATCAGGGTCAGCGGCAGGCAGAATTTCCAGCTGAAATCCATCACCTGGTCGTAGCGCGGGCGCGGAATCGAAGCACGCAGCAGCACGAATAGCATGATGAAGAAGCAGGTCTTGAGCGCGAACCACACGAACGGTATCTGCGGCAGGATGTTGAACGGGCCGTGGTAGCCACCGAAGAACAAGGTCACCAGCAAGGCCGAGATCAGGATGATGCCGATGTATTCACCGACGAAAAACATCCCCCACTTCATGCCGGCGTATTCGATGTGATACCCGTCGGCCAGTTCCTGTTCCGCTTCCGGCTGGTCGAAGGGGTGACGGTGAGTCACGGCCACGCCAGCGATGAAGAAGGTACAGAAGCCGAAGAACTGCGGAATGATGAACCACAGGTGCTGGGACTGGTATTCGACGATGTCGCGAATGTTGAACGAGCCCGCCTGGATCACGATGCCCATCAGCGACAGGCCCATGAACACTTCGTACGACACGGTTTGTGCCGAGGCCCGCAAGCTGCCGAGCAAGGCGAACTTGTTGTTCGACGACCAACCGGCGAACAGCACCGCGTAGACCGACAGGCCGGCCATGGCGAAGAAGAACAGCAGGCCGATGTTCAGGTCCGCCACGCCCCAGGTCGGGGTGATGGGGATGATCGCGAAAGCGATCAACAAGGCGCTCATGGCCACCACCGGCGCCAGGGTGAAGATCACCTTGTCGACGAAGGGCGGGTTCCAGTCTTCCTTGAAGAACATCTTCAGCATGTCGGCGGCGATCTGGAACATGCCGAACGGGCCGACACGGTTCGGGCCGTAACGGTCTTGCCACCAGCCCAGCAAACGTCGTTCGACGAAGCTGAGCAAGGCGCCGCATACCACGACCGCGAGCATGATCACCAAGGCCTTGACGACTGCAATGATCGAATCGATCACCTCAGGGGTAAACCAGGTCATTGTGCTGCCTCCTGCAGGCCTTCGACGCTGAACCCGGCGAACGCCGGCGGAATTCCGGCCAGGCCGGACGGCAAGCCGATCAGGCCGGCACCCAGTTCTTCATCGATGCGCAGCGGCAGGCGCAGGGCCTGACCATTGACGCTAAGGCTCAGCAGCGCACCGTCGTTGACACCCAGGCGATCGGCTTCCGATTTGGCCAGGGCCACGTAGGCAGCGGGAATGCGCTCTTGCACGGGAATGGCACGCGAAGAGTTTTCTTCACTGCCGAACAAGTGATACAGCGGTACTGCCTGCCAGGTGCCACGGGGTGGCGAGAAGGCGGCCGGTATGGCGCTGAACCAACCCAGTTTGTCACCTTGCGGTTCGATCAGGCGCTTGCCCGGGTCACCGGCACGGATGCTGCCGCCGACTTCGTCCTGGAACTTGTTCCAGGCTTGCGGCGAGTTCCAGCCCGGCGACCAGGCGAACGGCACTTGCTGGCGCGGTTCGGCCGAGCCGGAGTAGCCTTCCATCGAGAAAGAGAACGCAGTGTCGATGTCTTGCGAGGTCCGCGGTTCGTGCACGCTGATGTTGGCGCGCATGGCCGTGCGGCCGCTGTAGCGCAGCGGTTCGCGGGCCAGTTTCAGGCCCTTGATACGGAACGACGCCGACGGCGCGGCATCGAGGATGCCGTGCAGTTGCGGCGCGACACTGGCCACGGCCGCCGTGACGTGATCGAGCTGGGTCCAGTCGACCGGACGGTCGAGCAGGGTGGCGCGCAGGGCGTGCAGCCAGCGCCAGCCTTCGTGGACCAGGTTGCTGGCGTCCAGATAGGCCGGGTCGAAGACCTGGAAGAAGCGCTGGGCGCGACCTTCCTGGCTGACCAGCGTGCCGTCGCCTTCAGCGAAGCTGGCGGCCGGCAGCAGCAGGTGCGCGCGTTCGCTGGTGGCGGTGCGCTGGTGGTCGGCGACGATCAATACCTTGACGGCGTCCAGCGCGGCGTTGACCTTGGCGGCATCGACACGGGTGTACAGATCGTTTTCCAGCACCACCAGAGCATCGGCGGCGCCGCTGGTGACGGCGGCAAGCGCGGCATCCAGGGATTCCCCACCGAGCATGGCCAGGCCCAGGCTGTTGGCCTCGGGCACGATCAGGCTCAACGATCCGGCTTTATCGCGGGCGTGCAGAGCCTTGGCGATGTTGGCAGCAGCTTCGATCAGGGCGTTGCTGCCCAGCGAAGTACCGGACACGATCAGCGGGCGCTTGGCGTTGACCAGTGCCTCGGCAATACGTGTCGCCAGTTCCAGTGCTTCCGGCTCCAGGCCGGTTACGGCTGGCGCGCTGGCGTCGATGGCATGGGCCACCGCGAAGCCCAGACGCGCGAGGTCGTCGGGAGCGGCGTGCGCGCACTCTTCGGCCACATCATCAAGCTTGGTGGCGGTCAGGCTGGCAATGAACAGCGGATACATCTCGTGCTGGCCGATGTTCTTCACGGCGGCGTCGAGCCATGGCTGGACGCGCATCGCACCGGCCATGGCTTCAGCCTTGCCCTTGACCGACTGACGCAGGCTCAGCGCCAGGCGCGCGGCGGTCTGGGTCAGGTCTTCGCCGAGGACGAAAACCGCGTCGTGGTCTTCCACTTCACGCAGGTTGGGAATCGGCAGCGGGCTGTCGTTCAGCACCTTCAGCACCAGGCGGATACGCTCCAGCTCACCCGCTTCGATGCCACTGTAGAAGTGCTCGGCACCGACCAGTTCGCGTAGCGCGTAGTTGCTTTCGAGGCTGGCGCGAGGCGAGCCGATGCCGACGATGTTGCGACCGCGCAGCAGGTCGGCAGCCTTGTCCAGGGCGCCGTCCAGGCTCAGCTTGGCCTGGGTCTCGACCAGCAGCGGCTGGCGCGGACGGTCCTTGGCGTTGACGTAGCCATAGCCGAAGCGGCCACGGTCGCACAGGAAGTACTGGTTGACCGAACCGTTGTAGCGGTTTTCGATACGGCGCAGTTCACCGTAGCGCTCGCCGGGGCTGATGTTGCAACCGCTCGAGCAGCCATGGCAGATGCTCGGCGCAAATTGCATGTCCCACTTGCGGTTGTAGCGCTCGGAGTGGGTCTTGTCGGTGAACACACCGGTCGGGCAGACCTCGGTGAGGTTGCCGGAGAACTCGCTCTCCAGGGTGCCGTCTTCGACGCGGCCGAAGTAGACGTTGTCGTGGGCGCCGAATACACCCAGGTCGGTACCGCCGGCGTAGTCTTTATAAAAGCGCACGCAACGGTAGCAAGCGATGCAGCGGTTCATCTCGTGGGCGATGAACGGGCCGAGCTCCTGGTTCTGGTGGGTGCGCTTGGTGAAGCGATACCGGCGCTCGTTGTGGCCGGTCATTACCGTCATGTCCTGGAGATGGCAGTGGCCGCCTTCCTCGCACACCGGGCAGTCATGCGGGTGGTTGGTCATCAGCCATTCGACGACGCTGGCGCGAAACACTTTCGCTTCTTCGTCTTCGATGGAGATCCAGGTGTTGTCGGTGGCAGGGGTCATGCACGACATGACCAGCCGACCGCGCGTGTCGTTCTCATCGGTGAACTGCTTGACCGCACACTGGCGGCAGGCGCCGACGCTTCCCAGCGCCGGGTGCCAGCAGAAATAAGGGATATCGAGCCCGAGGGACAGACAAGCCTGTAGCAGGTTGTCTGCACCATCGACCTCAAGGTCTTTGCCGTCTACGTGGATAGTGGCCATGGTTCAAGTTCTTCGTTGGCCCGTTGTCAGCGGGCGTGGCTAATGGAAATCTTGTTATCTGCCCGGCGCAGCCCCAGAGGCGCGTCAACGGGCAGTCAGCCGACGGCCAGGGCCGTCGGGGTCACGGTGTGTTACGCGCCTGCCATGGTGGGGGTAACCACCTGGGTCAGGCTGCCGGGCGTGCTGGCCTTGATGCCTGCTTCGAACTCCGGACGGAAATACTTGATCGCGCTGCCCAACGGCTCGACGGCACCTGGAGCGTGGGCACAGAAGGTCTTGCCCGGGCCGAGGAAACCGACCAGCCCCAGCAGGGTTTCGATATCCCCCGGCTGGCCGTTGCCGGTCTCGATGGCGCGCAGCAGCTTGACGCTCCACGGCAGGCCGTCACGGCAAGGGGTGCAGAAACCACATGACTCGCGGGAGAAGAATTCTTCCATGTTGCGCAGCAGCGAGACCATGTTGACGCTGTCGTCCACCGCCATGGCCAGGCCGGTGCCCATCCGCGTGCCGACCTTGGCGATGCCGCCGGCGTACATTTGCGCGTCTAGGTGTTCGGGCAGCAGGAAGCCGGTACCGGCGCCGCCTGGCTGCCACGCCTTGAGCTTGAAGCCGTCGCGCATGCCGCCAGCGTAGTCTTCGAACAGCTCGCGGGCGGTCACGCCGAACGGCAGCTCCCACAGGCCCGGGTTCTTGACCTTGCCGGAGAAGCCCATGAGCTTGGTGCCGTGGTCTTCACTGCCTTCTTTGGCCAGCGACTTGTACCAGTCGTTGCCGTTGCCGACGATGGCCGGCACGTTGCACAGGGTCTCGACGTTGTTGACGCAGGTCGGCTTGCCCCACACGCCGACGGCAGCAGGGAAGGGCGGCTTGGAGCGCGGGTTGGCGCGCCGGCCTTCGAGGGAGTTGATCAGGGCGGTTTCTTCACCGCAGATGTAGCGCCCGGCGCCGGTGTGCACGAACAGCTCGAAGTCGAAACCGGTGCCGAGGATGTTCTTGCCCAGCAGGCCGGCGGCCTTGGCTTCCTGCACTGCGCGGTTGAGGTGCTTGGCGGCGGTGACGTATTCGCCGCGAAGGAAGATGTAGCCCCGGTAGGCTTTGAGCGCGCGGGCGCTGATCAGCATGCCTTCGATCAGCAGATGGGGCTGTTGCTCCATCAGCATGCGGTCTTTCCAGGTGTTGGGCTCCATTTCATCCGCGTTGCACAGCAGGTAGCGGATGTTCATGGATTCGTCTTTGGGCATCAGGCCCCATTTGACGCCCGTCGGGAAGCCCGCACCGCCGCGGCCCTTGAGGCCGGAGTCCTTGACCGCCTGAACGATGTCGTCGGCGGCCATGTCGGCGAAAGCCTTGCGCGCGGCGGTGTAGCCGTTCTTGCTGACGTATTCGTCGTACCAGATGGGCTCGCCGTCATCGCGCAGGCGCCAGGTCAACGGGTGAGTTTCGGCACTGCGGGCGATGCGGTTGGCAGGCCCGAAGGAGGTAAGGGTCATACGTAGCCCTCCAGCAGTTGGGTCACGCCAGCAGGCTGCACGTCACCGAATGTGTCGTCGTCGATCATCAACGCCGGCGCCTTGTCGCAGTTGCCCAGGCAGCACACCGGCAGCAGGGTGAAGCGCCCGTCTGCGGTGGTCTGGCCGAGGCCGATGCCGAGTTCGCTCTGGATCTTGCTGACCACCGATTCGTGGCCACCGATGAAGCAGACCATGCTGTCGCACACGCGAATGATGTGACGGCCGACCGGCTGGCGGAAGATCTGGCTATAGAAGGTGGCCACGCCTTCGACGTCGCTGGCCGGAATACCGAGGATCTCGCCGATGGCATAAAGAGCGCCGTCGGGCACCCAGCCGCGTTCCTTCTGGACGATCTTGAGGGCTTCGATGGACGCCGCGCGCGGGTCCTCGTAGTGATGGAGTTCGTGCTCGATGGCCGAACGCTCGGTTTCGCTGAGGGCGAAACGGTCAGTCTGAATAAGCGTGCTGTTCATGCTTAACGGTCCACGTCGGCCATAACGAAATCGATGCTACCCAGGTACGCGATCAAGTCCGCGACCATCTCGCCTTTGATCACCGAAGGGATCTGCTGCAAGTGCGGGAAGCTTGGGGTACGAATCCGGGTGCGGTAGCTCATGGTGCCGCCATCGCTCGTCAGGTAGTAACTGTTGATGCCCTTGGTCGCTTCGATCATCTGGAAGGACTCATTGGCCGGCATCACCGGCCCCCACGAGACTTGCAGGAAGTGCGTGATCAAGGTTTCGATGTGTTGCAGCGTGCGCTCTTTGGGCGGCGGCGTGGTCAGCGGGTGATCCGCCTTGTACGGGCCTTCTGGCATGTTGCGCATGCACTGGTCGATGATCTTGATGCTCTGGCGCATTTCCTCGACGCGGACCATGCAGCGGTCATAGGCGTCGCCGTTGTGAGCCAGCGGCACTTCGAACTCGAAGTTCTCGTAGCCCGAGTACGGGCGCGCCTTGCGAAGGTCGAAGTCGCAACCGGTGGAACGCAGCCCGGCACCGGTGACACCCCATTCCAGGGCTTCCTTGGTGTTGTAGGCGGCCACGCCGATGGTACGACCCTTGAGGATGCTGTTCTGCAGGGCGGCCTTGGTGTATTCGTCGAGGCGCTTGGGCAGCCATTCGACGAAGTCCTTGACCAGTTTCTCCCAGCCGCGCGGCAGGTCGTGGGCGACGCCGCCGATGCGGTACCAGGCCGGGTGCAGCCGAAAGCCCGTGATGGCTTCGATCACCGTATAGGCCTTCTGGCGATCGGTGAAGGTGAAGAACACCGGGGTCATGGCGCCGACGTCTTGGATATAGGTGCCCAGGAACAGCAAGTGGCTGGTGATGCGGAAGAACTCGGCCATCATGATGCGGATGGTGTCGACTTTTTGCGGCACCTTGATGCCGGCCAGCTTCTCCACGGCGAGCACGTAGGGCAGGTTGTTCATCACCCCGCCCAGGTAGTCGATGCGGTCGGTGTAGGGGATGAAACTGTGCCACGACTGACGCTCGGCCATTTTCTCGGCGCCACGGTGGTGGTAGCCGATGTCAGGGACGCAGTCGACGATCTCTTCGCCGTCCAGTTGCAGGATGATGCGGAAGGCACCGTGGGCCGAAGGGTGGTTCGGGCCCAGGTTGAGGAACATGTAGTCCTCGTTGCTGCCCGAGCGCTTCATGCCCCAGTCTTCGGGGCGAAAGCGCGCGGCTTCTTCCTCGAGCTGCTGCTTGGCGAGGGTCAGGCTGAACGGATCGAATTCAGTGGCGCGCGCCGGGAAGTCCTTGCGCAGCGGGTGACCTTCCCAGGTCGGCGGCATCAAGATGCGCGACAGGTGCGGGTGGCCGTTGAAGGTGATGCCGAACATGTCCCAGACTTCACGCTCGTACCAGCTGGCGTTCGGCCAGATGCGCGTGGCGGTAGGGACGTTGAGGTCGCTCTCGCTGAGCGCCACCTTGAGCATCACGTCGCTGTTACGTTCGACCGACAGCAGGTGGTAGAACACCGTGAAGTCGGCGCCCGGCAGGCCGCGACGGTGGGTGCGCAGGCGCTCGTCGACACCGTGCAGGTCATACAGCATCGAGTAGGGCTTGGGCACGTTGCGCAGGAAGGTGAGGATCTCGATCAGCTTGGCGCGATCGACCCACAGCACCGGCATGCCGGTGCGGGTTTCCTGGGCGGTGAACGCCTCGGGGCCAAAGCGGTTGGTCAGTTCGACGACCACATCTTGGTCGTCAGCCTTGTAAGGCGGGATATACAGAGCGGTGTCCGCTGTTGTCATGGTCTCGGTCGCTTTCGGTCAACTGCAGAATGAAGCCAGGAATCCTGGTGTGCTTGGTCACACGATCAGAACGCCGCTGGATCAGACTTCGTCGGGGCTGCGCAGGTTGGTCACGGCAATTCGCTGTTCGCGACGTTGTTCCTTTTGCGACGGCATCTCGGCGCGATACACGCCTTGATCACCGACCACCCAGGACAACGGGCGGCGCTCCTGGCCAATGGATTCCTGCAGCAGCATCAAGCCTTGCAGAAATGCCTCTGGACGAGGAGGGCAGCCGGGCACGTAGACGTCGACGGGGAGGAACTTGTCCACACCCTGAACGACCGAGTAGATGTCATACATGCCGCCGGAGTTGGCGCACGAGCCCATGGAAATCACCCATTTGGGTTCGAGCATCTGCTCATAGAGACGCTGAATGATCGGCGCCATCTTGATGAAGCAGGTGCCTGCGATGACCATGAAGTCGGCCTGGCGAGGTGACGCCCGAATGACCTCGGCGCCAAAGCGCGCGATGTCGTGGGGTGCCGTGAACGCCGTGGTCATTTCCACGTAGCAGCACGACAGGCCGAAGTTGTACGGCCACAGGGAGTTCTTGCGCCCCCAGTTCACCGCACCGTTCAGCACGTCTTCGAGTTTGCCCATGTAGATGTTCTTGTGAACTTGATCTTCAAGGGGGTCGGCTACGGTTTCCCGTTCGCCAATCGGATACTCCTGGTTAGGTGCATCCGGGTCGATCCTGGTGAGATTGTATTGCATGCCAAAGCCTCATTGTTTCAGCTTCGCTTGCCGCTTGAGACGAGCTTCCGGCGCCCAGTCAAGGGCCCCCACTCGAAAGAGGTAGACAAGACCTGCCAACAGAATTGCTATGAAAATGAAAGCTTCGGCGAATCCGGTCCAGCCGCTTTCGCGGACGGACACAGACCAGGCAAACAGGAAGAGGGCTTCGATATCGAAGATCACGAACAGCATCGCGACCAGATAGAATTTTGCCGACAGGCGCAGGCGCGCGCTGCCGGTGGGGAGCATGCCGGATTCGAACGGTTCGTTCTTGCTGCGGCCCCAGGCTTTACCGCCCAGCAGGCTCGACAGGCCGAGCATGAAAGCACACAGGCCGACGACGCCCAGAAGGAAGATGGCAAAGCCCCAGTTGTGGGCGATGAGTCCTGTCGAATCGGGCATGCTCTGGATCCTTAACAGGGGCGGCAGACCCCTGTGCTTGAATGTGGTGTCGCAGTGACGATATGTCGCACTTCTGCTATCGCGCTGATTTTATGGGTAAACCGCCAGCAAGTAAATTTAGTATGGCAAATTAATTCGTAGCATTACGCACATAGGCAGCCTCAATCGCGCTGAAACCGTTGGGTACAGGGGATTGTAGAAGGTTTTGTTAAGTGTGTTTTTCATTCGCCGCAATAAGTCTCAGATGGCAATGATAATTAATATCGTTTCCGCTTCGCGATTTTTGCTGCTCCGTGCCATTCGCGAGCTTTTTAACCCAACCACAGAAGTCGGGTATTGCTTCAGATCATTGTCTCGCTGCGTTGCCGGGCAAATAGTCCAGACCGGCCCTCCGGCAATCGGTGGCCAGGCCGGCGTGCCGCAGGGCAGTGGCTGCCGGACTGTCTTTGCGCCTGTCGGCCTGTGTTTAAGACTGTTCTTATATAGTGGTGCACTCTGTTGTTCTAAACTTTACGACCCTGTGTACCAGCATCTAGTAACTAGTGTCGAATCGCTTTTACGGAGGGTTACTTGCATCGTATTGCACGCGCGCTTATTTGGGATGAGGTATAAATATTGTTGAAAAGACTGACTGTCGCTATTGCGCTGGGCATGGGCATGGGGCTGGGTCTGGGGTTGGGGGCAACTTCTGCATTTGCGGGTAATACCTCTGCTGAAATCCGACGCCGAGCAGTGATGCGAGTCTTGCCGGTTCGGCAACGATCGAGCTGCATTCTCTGTAATGAACGTCGATCTGGCTTCGCTGCCCGAGTGAAGACGAGCTGGCTCGGTATCAGCCCCCGCCTGTGTGCCATTGCGCAGCCAGGCTTTTCCGGAAGCGACGGTGGGCGCGAGTGCACTCTTGCGAGTGACAGGACGACAGTTTCAGTGTTTGTCCTATATTAATGAGTGGCTGCCGCAATTAATATCTTCCGCTGTTGATGGTTGGCCCCAATCGCCCGCCGCTATTTTGCGCCGAACTTCGGCACGATTTATTTATTCAATAAACAATCCATGCCTGTCCACGCGCGTGGCTCACATGCGTCGTTCGCCCTGCTGGCCTGCTGCGTCAAGGGTGACGCCTCGACGCCTCTGATGGGCCGAGATCATCAGTATGCAACTGGCTAACCCTAAGCAAGTGTATCAGCGGCTTCGCCTGGCCTCCCTCGTTGTACCCGCGTTGCTTGCCACGAGCGGGATCAGCCCCGAATTCGCCAATGCTGCCGGTATGGTTCCGCAAACCTCCGTGGTGATCGTCAATGAAGCCGACGGCGAGGCCACCATCAAGGTGACCAACACTGATAACACCGCCGTCTTATTGCTCGTCAATCTGGAAAACATACCCGAGGACAACCAGCCGTTGCTGCTGGTCACCCCGGCGGTTTCCCGTGTCGAAGCGGGCAAATCGCAATGGGTGCGATTCATCCTGCGCAGCGAAGGCGGGCCCCTCAAGACTCAACGCCTCAAGCGCGTGACCTTCGAGGGCGTCGCGCAAGTCGACCCGTCGCAAAAGGACACCGCCCGGATTGGCGTTGGCATACGCCAGAATTTGCCGGTCATCGTCCATCCCAAAGGACTGCCTCCCGAGCGCGAGCCTTGGAAGGGGCTGACCTGGCGCCACAGCAACGGCAAACTCACCGTGAGCAACGACACCCGCTATGTGGTACGTCTGTCGCAACAACTCACGCTGCTGCCGATGCAAGCCACCGCTCAGTTACCCCGCGCCTATCTGCTGGCCGGCGAGCAACTGAGTGTCGACGTCCCGCCCGCTGCCGCCGGCGCCCATGGCGTGCGCCTGTACCCCGCCACGGTCTACGGCTTTGCAGTAGACGCCTACGATTCCCCCTTGAAGTAATGGTCATAGCGAAGACCCGCTGTCGTTGTCACTGCGCCGCGCCACTGGTTGGACTCGGTGGGCGAGCCGACATCAAGGCTGGCTTTGCACTGGCTCTGAGCGTTGGCATGCGTGCCATCAGGGCCGAGGAAAATCACAGCGGCTTCGATATGGAACTGCTGCGTCAGCGTGGCATCGATCCGCGCCTGGCCGAGTACTTCAGTGCAGCGCCACGCTTCACACCGGGTGAGCATAAGGTCCAGCTGAAGGTTAACGGCCAGGCCCGCGGCGCCGTGATTGCCCGTTTTGGCAGTGATGGCGAACTTTGCTACGACGCGTCGTTCCTGGCAGCGGCCGGCCTGCGCTCAGCGGGCACAAGCGCCGGGCCAGCCGATTGTTCGGCGTTCATCCAGCGCTTCGCGTTGACCCAGGTACAGTTACGCTCGGACATCGGTGAGATCGAACTGGTAGTGTCCGTCGAGGCGCTCGTCGCAGTACCCCGTGATTTGAGTGGCTTCAGCACCGGTGGCGTCGCCGGGGTACTCAATTATGAACTGTTGGGCATGGCCAACCGCTTTGGGGGCGGCAGCAGCCGTAATACCTCGGCCAACACCGAGGTCGGTTTCAATGCCGGTAACTGGATAGTCCGTAGCCATCAGTTATACAGCGCCACGAATGGCGTTTCGCGCTTTCAGCATATCGACGCCTATGCACAGCGCACCTTTGCCGGTATCGGTGCGGTAGCGCAATTGGGGCAGATTCAGCTGAGCAATCCGGTATTGGGCGCCGCCCAGGTGACCGGTGTGCAGTTGATGAATGAACAGGGTTTGGGGCAGCAGGGTGGCCGCGCGGTGGTCGAAGGTATCGCTCAGGGCCCAGCGCGTGTCGAGGTCCGGCAGATGAACAATCTGATCTATACGACCATCGTGCCGGGGGGCGTCTTTGTGCTGCGCGATGTGCCGCGGGTCAACCAGCGCGCCGAGTTACAGGTCATGGTCATCGAGGCGGACGGCTCCCATCGCCAGTTCAGCGTTTCGGCAGCGCAGGCCGGCGTGGAAGATCCGGGCAGCGGTTATACGCTGGGCGTGGGCCAACTGCGTAACGCTCCTGCAGAGCAGGCGTCGACGATAGCCAATGCCGGTTGGACGGGGCGCATCGGCCGTAGGGCGAGCGTCAGTATCGGCACCATGGCCTCCCCTGAGTACTTCTCCGCCGGGACCAGTGTAGGCCAGCGCGTTGGCGGCGGTGCCCAGATACGCGCCGACCTGGTTTCGACCCGCGCGGCCAGCGAAGGGGTCAAAGGCATACAGTCACGAATTTCGATCACTCAGAGGCTGGGGGCCCAGTGGTCGGTGAGTGCGGCGGTGACCCGCCAGACTGCAGGCTATCGTGAACTGCTCGACAGCGGCGAGCGAACGAACGGCCAGCAGACCGCGGCCTATCCTCGCACCCAGTACAGTGGCAGCGTGGGCTGGTCTCACCAGTGGCTCGGCAGCTTGAATGCCGGCTACGCGCAGTCGACATTGTTCAATGGCACCACCAGTAGCCGAGCCAACGCGTCGTGGGCCAAAAACTATCGAGGCGTTACGTTTTCATTGACAGCTGAGCGCGATCTGGGACACCGAGGCGGCCCGCAGGATAACAACCTCGCCACCATGGGCACCGCTCTGTATGCCACGCTCAGCGTGCCATTGGGAGGCGGCGCAAGGTTTCGCACGGCCTACAGCGACAGTCATGACCGCCAACGCATCTCTACCAGCTTTGCCAGTACGCTGAACGATACCGTCAGCTATCGACTCGGCGCCGAACGCAATCTCACCAACGGTCGGGATGGCTTTTCGACTGGGGTCTCGATGCAGCCACGCCATGCCCAGGTCGACCTCGGCTACACCGGTGACGGCGACCGCGAGCACAGCATCAGCACGGCGCTGCGCGGTGGCCTGGTCGCTTATGACGGCGGGGTCATGACCTCGGTATATCCGTTGAGCGATACCTTTGCCCTGATCAAGGTTGGTGAGGTGGCCGGGGTCAAGGTCGATACTTTCAGCGGCCCGGTCTGGACCAACGGCTCAGGTGCGGCAGTGGTGCCACGCCTCAATGCCTATGGCCGCAGCAATGTCGAAGTGGCACCTGGATCATTGCCACGCAACGTCGATATCGGTGATGGCGCCCGTCAGGTCATGGCGGCCCGCGGTGCTGTAGAGCGCATCGATTTCAGTGTGATAGTCACCCGCCGCGTCCTGCTGCAGGTGCATACCGCGTCGGGCGCCAAGCTTGCACCTGGCGCCTCAGTGGTGAATGACCAGGATATCCCGATCGGGATGGTCGACCAGGACGGCACGGTGTTCGTGCCCAATGTGATCAACCTGGGGCGCCTGTGGGTCAGTGGGCCCGACGTGCCACGTTGCGAGTTGCACTTCGAACTGGCGCCACAGGCAGATGCCCAGGCCTATTACGAAACCGTGCCGGCTACCTGCCGAGCGTCCTGAATACGAGACTGCATCCATGACATCTTCGCTGCGCGCAATTTTTTCGACTGCATTGGGATCATGGGCTGCGGTCGCCTTTTGGTCACCGCAGGCGCTGGCGGACTGTGCGCTGATGCTCAGTAATCCCACTATCGATTTCGGGGTCTTGAAGCGCGACAACCTGGCCTGGCTTGCCGGCAGAGTCCTGTTGGGCGAGCGCAGCTTGAGCTTGAACCTCACCTGCACCGAGCCTACGGAGCTGACCTTGTACCTTCGCGCCCACGCGGCGGATGACGACACTTTCAGGCTGTCCACCCTTGGGCACTACCGAGTCCGGCTACGCGATGCTGTGCTCGATGGCGCGTACGTCGCATTGGGGGAGCTGGGGCGTCTGGGGGAATTGCCCGTTCGTGCGCAAAACAGTATGCACTGGCGCCCCGAAAGAGGGCTGGTGGCGATGCGTGACGGGCGGCCTGTGCAAGGCAAGGTATTGCAGGCGCGATTGGACGTCGTCGCCGTCGCACCACGGCAGGCGTTGCGGGTACGCGACGAGACCCTCTGGCAGGCCTTGGCTTCGATCGATGTACCGCAAGCCCACGTCAGCGAGGCAATGACTCTGAGCTCGACCGTTTTGCCTGTATCTTGCGAGCCGCTCCTCGGCGCTAACGGGCGGGTAGATTTTGGCCAGCGGTCGGTTGGCCAATTCAGTCGATATCAGGAAACCCGGTTACCCGCCCAGACGGTGGCGCTCACGGTTGCCTGCGACGGGCCGGCGCTGATCGCCCTGCGCATGGTCGATAATCGCGCTGGTTCTGCCACCTTGGGTGCCGAGAACAGTTTTGGTCTTGGGCTTGATCGCGGCAGGCGAGTAGGACGCTATACCCTGCGGCTCGAAGATGTGCGAGTCGATGGTTGGTCTGCGACTTACGCGACGCAGACCGGGTCGATGGGGGCGAGTTGGAGCGCGGCACAGGCCGATGGCGTCGAATTGTCCACTGGCGTCTGGTCAGGCTTCAGCGCCCGCCGGGGAGCCACGAGCGGCCCAGATGATTTGCAGCACATGAGCGCTACGCTGTCCGTAGCGCCGGTGATCGCGCCGATTATCGAGCTGGATGTGAGTGAACCCGTCCTGTTGGACGGGTCCGCGACGATCGAGATCGTGTACCTCTAAGCCATGTGGCAGCGGTGCTGGAAAACCGCCTGGTCTTAGTGGAACTGCTCTTCCTCGGTCGAACCGGTCAGCGCCGTCACCGAAGACGCGCCGCCCTGAATCACCGTAGTCATGTCGTCGAAATAGCCCGTGCCCACTTCCTGCTGGTGTGCCACGAAGGTGTAGCCCTTGGCGGCGTCAGCGAACTCCTGCTCCTGCAGCTTCACATAGGCCGTCATGTCGTTGCGGGCATAGTCGTGGGCCAGGTTGAACATGCTGTGCCACATGTTGTGGATGCCCGCCAGGGTGATGAATTGATGCTTGTAGCCCATGGCCGACAGCTCGCGCTGGAACTTGGCGATGGTGGCGTCATCCAGGTTCTTCTTCCAGTTGAACGACGGCGAACAGTTGTACGACAGGAGCTGATCCGGATATTCCTTCTTGATCGCTTCGGCAAAACGACGGGCTTCGGCCAGGTCCGGCTTGGCCGTCTCGCACCAGATCAGGTCGGCATAGGGTGCATAGGCCAGGCCGCGTGCGATGGCCTGATCGAGGCCGGCGCGCACTTTATAGAAGCCTTCGGGCGTACGTTGCCCGGTCACGAACGGCTGGTCGTACGGATCGCAGTCCGAGGTCAGCAAGTCGGCGGCGTTGGCGTCGGTGCGGGCGAGGATGATGGTCGGTACGCCGGCGACGTCAGCGGCCAAGCGCGCGGCAGTAAGTTTTTGCACGGCTTCCTGGGTCGGTACCAGCACCTTGCCGCCCATATGGCCGCATTTTTTCACCGAGGCCAGTTGGTCTTCGAAGTGCACACCAGCGGCGCCGGCTTCGATCATGCTCTTCATCAGTTCGTAGGCATTGAGGACGCCACCGAAGCCGGCTTCTGCGTCGGCGACGATGGGCGCGAAGTAATCGATATAGCCATCATCGCCAGGGTTCTTGCCGGCTTTCCACTGGATCTGGTCGGCGCGGCGGAACGAGTTGTTGATGCGTTTTACCACGGTCGGTACCGAGTCGACCGGGTACAGCGACTGGTCGGGGTACATGGACTCCGCCGAGTTGTTGTCCGCCGCGACCTGCCAGCCGGAAAGGTAGATGGCCTGGATGCCAGCCTTGACTTGCTGGACCGCCTGGCCGCCGGTGAGCGCGCCCATGCAGTTGACGAAGTCCTTGTCAGGGCGGAAGGACGGCTTGGCGCCCTGGGTCACCAGATTCCACAGTTTGTCGGCGCCCAGACGGGCCAAGGTGTGCTCTGGCTGGATTGAGCCGCGCAGGCGGACGACGTCAGCAGCGCTGTAGGTGCGGGTCACGCCTTTCCAGCGTGGGTTTTGCGCCCAGTCTTTCTCGATAGCCGCTATTTGTTGTTCGCGTGTCTGTGCCATGGGGGAAACCTCGTCGCATAGGTCTGGGTGAAAAAATCCGTGCTCGATGCCGTGCCTTGGCCGCCTGAACACGTAAGGCCGTACCCGCAATGGGTGGCCTGCGACGCGAAGACGAAGCCCTTGCAGGGGCCGGAACGGCGGGAGCGAGGCCATCATGTCCTCGGATTTTTTGCCCGTCAAGAAAAATGTAGTGATTCTTTAGTAGAACTACATAATGTCTTTTTGCGACTTGTCGGTCATTAAAAGGCGCCCGGGTGGCGACCTTTAGGGCGCGAAATGACTGTATGGTCAGTCGAGGGAGTCCACCTTGACGCGTAATGTCATGTCATTTCTGCCTTGTGTGGCGTAATTACGGGTATATCCCTGCCTATTGAGCTGGCTTTGCTCGTTGATGCCACCTAAGGTGATCCATTCTCCAAGCCGGCCACTGACCTGTGTGTCGGTGCTCTGAATTTTCACTACATCGGGGCTGCGCTCGCTCATGCGATCGTTGTTGGTGCTGATGCTCAGGTGCACGATGTCCCCGGTCACGCTGGCGGTCACATAGAAACCCTGGGTGACATTGCGGTATTGGGTCTGCGCCTGGGGGCGCCCGTAGGCGTCTGGCTGAGTGGTGGTCAGCGGCACGCTTTCACCGGTCTGGATCAGCGCCGGCACGCCTTCGCTGGCCTGTACTTGCTGCACGCCACCGGTACGGTTGGCGGTGCCGTAGTTAATCACCCGGCCCTGGCCTTGACCGTTGACGCTGTAGCCCGTACCGCCCGCGTTGTTGCTGTCGGAGGTGTCAACGCTGATCAGCAGGCGTTTGGCGGCGACATCGAGCTGGCCCAGCAGACTGCGCAGGGCGTCGATCTTGTCAGGGGGGGCATTGACGATCAGCTGATTGCCGTAGGCGCTGACCTTGCCGTCCTGGCCAAGGAAGTCGCGTGCCACGGGCAGCAGCTCATCGCTGGTGCGGTTGTTGAGTTGCAGCACCTGAGTGTCGGCGACGGCCGAGGCGCTGAGGGTGAGCAGCAGGCAGGACAGCAAGGGACGAAGCGACATGTCCGATATCTCCGCAAAGGGGATATTGATTATGGCGCATTCTGGGGTAGGGTGGGGCGGCCGCCATCTGGCTGGCTGTTCGCGTCGCGCAGATCCTGACGCCCCGGTCGCGTTAATCGACGATAACAGCACCAACCTTGATCCAATCTGGTTGTTGGGCGCCAGGGGGCGCCACATACACCGGCCAGCCGCCCTGTTTGACATCAGCGGTTACCTTGGCGGCTGCGCCGGTACCTGAGCCGTAGGCAGTCAACTGGAAGGTTCCGATTATAATGGTGCTCACGGCACCGATGTTTCCGGTGACCTTGATTTCATCGCCTGCTTTGACACGCTCTGGGGAAAGATTGAAGCCGGGTTCGCTTGGCATGATGAAGCCTCTGTGGTGTGTGTGAGGCTTCATCCTAGGGCTGTACTCCTCATCATGAATAGCTAGCAAAACTGATAGGTGGGGCGAGGCTCCTCGGTACTGGAGTCACCCCTCGCGCACCATATCGACATGGGGAATGCCGGCTTCCAGAAACTCCTCGCTGACCACCTTGAAGCCCAGCCGCTCATAGAACGCCGTTGCATGCACCTGGGCGCTCAGCGCCTGCTGCATGATGCCGCGGCGCTCTGCCTCGGCGATGGCGGCGTGCATCAGGGCGTCGCCGACTTTCATCCCGCGCCAGTCCTTGAGCACCGACACGCGGCCGATGTGGCCGTCAGGCAGCAGGCGTGCGGTGCCGATCGCGAAATCACCTTCCTCGGCCAGAAAATGCACGGCGTCGGCGTCGTCGTTGTCCCATTCAAGCTCAGGGGTAACGGCTTGTTCAGCGATAAACACCGCTTCGCGAATTCGCCGCAGATCGGCGTTGTCTCTGTGCCAATCGGCGACTCTGACTTCGATTTTATTCATCGGCAAATCCCAGACTTCCCTGTTTGATCAGCTCGCAGACCAGCATGCGGCCGTTTTCATCCTGCAACCATGGCCCAAGATTGTCGATGTGCAAGGCATCGGCCGCGCAGATCAGCTTCAGCAGATCGCGCAGATGGCCTGGCAGCAGACGGCTCTGGCCACTGGCGAACAATAGCAGGTCGTCGTCGACTTCCGACCAGGCCAGGCGCGCACTTGGATTGCGGATCAGCACGGCGCCATCTTCAAGGCCGCCCAGCAGGTCTTCTTCTTCGACTTCACTGCCCGCGACCAGTTCAGGGTAGCGCGGCTCGGTCATGAACTGGCCGAACCAGGTCAGCAGCAGGCGCTCGTCGCTCATGTGTTCGGCCAGCAGGCCTTTGAGGCGGTCGAGGGCGTCGTGCTGAATCTGATGCGGGTCGCTGACCGGTGTGGCATCGGCGTCGCTGTAGCGGTCTTCGTCGGGCAGGAACTGGCTGAGGAAGTCGGTGAAGTGAGTCAGGACTTCGGCCGCGCTTGGCGCCCGGAAGCCGACCGAGTAGGTCATGCACTCGTCCACGGCCACACCGCAGTGGGCGACGCGCGGCGGCAGGTAAAGCATGTCGCCCGGCTCCAGTACCCACTCTTCGGCTTGTTCGAAGTCGGCGAGGATGCGCAGGTCGCTGTGCTCGATCAGCGGGCTGTCGGCGTTGCACATCTGGCCGATTTTCCAGTTGCGCTTGCCGTGGCCCTGCAGCAGGAACACGTCATAGTTGTCGAAGTGCGGGCCGACGCCGCCGCCTGGGGTGGCATAGCTGATCATCACGTCATCGATGCGCCAGCTCGGCAGGAAGCGGAATGGCTCGAGCAATGCCGCGACTTCCGGCACGAATTGATCGACTGCTTGCACCAGCAGCGTCCATTCCGTTTCCGGCAGGTCGCCATAGGTATCTTCGGCAAAGGGCCCGCGACGCATTTCCCAGGGGCGCTCGCCGTTTTCGATGACGATACGCGATTCGACTTCTTCTTCCAGGCTCAAGCCTGCCAGTTCGTCAGGGCTGATCGGGTTTTCGAAGTCGGTGAAGGCCTGACGGATCAGCAGCGGTTTTTTCTGCCAGTAGTCACGCAGGAATTCTTGTGCCGTGAGGCCGCCCAGAAGTTGCAGTGGAATATCGGATTTCATGTGTAACCTATTGAAAATAAGCTTTTTTATGGCGCCAATAAAAACGCCCGGCACTGCCGGGCGTGTCGACCAGGGGCTCGGGTGTCAGACGCGCTTGGCCTGGGCTGCAGCGTTACCGATGTAATTGGCCGGGGTGAGTTTTTTCAGCTCGGCCTTGGCGTCGGCGGGCATGTCGAGCCCGTCGATGAAAGTTTGCAGCGCCTCGGGGCCGATGCCCTTGCCGCGGGTCAGCTCTTTGAGCTTCTCGTACGGGTTTTCGATGTCGAAGCGGCGCATGACCGTCTGGATCGGCTCGGCCAGGACTTCCCAGCAGGCGTCCAGGTCGGCGGCGATCTTGACTTCGTTGATTTCCAGCTTGCTGATGCCCTTGAGGCTGGCTTCGTAGGCAATCACGCTGTGGGCGAAGCCGACACCGAGGTTGCGCAGCACGGTGGAGTCGGTCAGGTCGCGCTGCCAGCGGGAAACCGGCAGTTTGCTGGCCAGGTGCTGGAACAGCGCGTTGGCGATGCCAAGGTTGCCCTCGGAGTTTTCGAAGTCGATCGGGTTGACCTTGTGCGGCATGGTCGACGAGCCGATTTCGCCGGCGATGGTGCGCTGCTTGAAATAGCCCAGGGAGATGTAGCCCCAGATATCACGATCGAAATCGATCAGGATGGTGTTGTAGCGAGCAATGGCATCGAACAGCTCGGCGATGTAGTCGTGCGGTTCGATCTGCGTGGTGTACGGGTTGAAGCCCAGACCCAGCTCGTCTTCGATGAAGGCGCGGGCATTGGCTTCCCAGTCGATGGCAGGATAAGCCGAGAGGTGGGCATTGTAATTGCCCACGGCGCCGTTGATCTTGCCCAGCAGCGGCACGGCGGCGACTTGCGCGATCTGCCGCTCGAGACGGTAGACGACGTTGGCCAGCTCTTTACCCAAGGTGGTCGGCGAAGCAGGCTGGCCGTGGGTGCGCGACAGCATCGGCACGTCGGCGAAGCGATGGGCGAGCTCGCGGATCGATTCGGCGATCTGACGCATCAGTGGCAGCAGCACGGTGTCGCGGCCTTCGCGCAGCATCAGGGCGTGGGACAGGTTGTTGATGTCCTCGCTGGTGCAGGCGAAGTGGATGAATTCGCTTACCTTGGCCAGTTCCGGCAGCTTGGCCGCTTGTTCCTTCAGCAGGTACTCGATGGCCTTGACGTCGTGGTTGGTGGTGCGTTCGATCTCTTTGACGCGCTCGGCGTGTTCGAGGGCGAAGTCGCTGGCCAGGGCGTCGAGCAAGGCGTTGGCTTCGGCGGAGAACGCCGGCACTTCAGCGATTTGCGGGTGAGCGGCGAGGCGCTGGAGCCAGCGGACTTCGACCAGGGCGCGAAAACGGATAAGGCCGTATTCGCTGAAAATTGGGCGCAGTGCTTGAGTCTTGCCAGCGTAGCGGCCGTCTACAGGGGAAACCGCAGTGAGCGATGAAAGCAGCATGGGGCGTTCTCGGACAGTCGGGCACGAAATGGGGCGCGAATTATACATGAAAAAAGCATAGGAGGTCGGCTGTGCTATGCCGCCTGCGCGTGTTTGCTGACTAGTGGAGTCTCTGCCGGAGCGGCGTGCCTTCAACCACGCAACATCGGGTACAGCTCGCGCAACAGCTTGCGCCGGCTGATCACCAGTTGCCAGCGGTGACCGCCGAGCTGTCGCCACAGGCGTGCACAGCGGATGCCGGCCAGCAGCAAGGCGCGGATTTTCGAGGCGTTACTGGGCTGCTGCAAGTGGCGCATATCGCCCTGCACCTGAATGCGCTGGCGCAGGGTGCTGAGCGTGTCCTGATACAGCGCGCCACTGGCAGCGATGACATTCTCGTGGACCAGGCCGAAATGCTCTACCTGATTCTGAATCTGTGGCAGGCGTTTGCCGATGACGGCCAGCATGTCGTCGCGTTTGCCCAGTTGGCGTTCCAGGCCGAGCATTGACAGGGCATAGCGCAGTGGTTCGCGCTGCAGGCTGTTGGGGTCGCGCTCCAGAGCGCTGGCCAGCGCGCGATAGCCGTCGCGCAGGTACAGGTCGTTGCCGCCGAACACATCCAGGGTGTCCTTGGGGTCGATCACCATCAGGCTACCGAGCATGCAGCGCAGGTCGCCTTCGCCGATCTGACCGGTCTTGGCGATACGATCGACCAGCACGGCGGCCTGGAACACGGCGCCCAAGGCAGTGAGTTGTTCCTGGGCCTGGGTCATGAACGGGCTTCCCCGGTCTGATTTTCTCGGGCATGGCTGTCGCGGGCATACCAAGGTTCTGCCACTTCGATCACGCCCCCGCCCAGGCACACTTCACCGTCGTAGAACACCACGGACTGACCTGGGGTGACGGCGCGTTGCGGTTCGTCGAACACCGCGCGATAGCCTTGGCTGGTCTGTTCCAGCGTGCAGGCCTGGTCACCCTGGCGATAGCGGACCTTGGCGGTCAGGCGCTGCGGCTGGGCCAGATCGATCGGGTTAACGCAGAAGATTTCCGACGCCAGCAGGGCACGCGAGAACAGCCACGGGTGTTCATTGCCCTGACCGACGATCAGTTCGTTGTGCTCCAGGTCCTTGACCAGCACGTACCACGGATCGTCGCCGGCATCTTTAAGGCCGCCGATGCCCAGGCCCTGACGCTGGCCGATGGTGTGGTACATCAGGCCTGCATGGCGGCCGATCACTTCGCCGCGGGTGGTTTTTATTTCACCCGGTTGCGCGGGCAGGTACTGCTTGAGGAAGTCGGTAAAGCGGCGCTCGCCGATAAAGCAGATGCCGGTGGAGTCCTTTTTCTTCGCGGTGGCCAGCCCGTGCTTCTCGGCAATGGCCCGTACTTCAGGCTTTTCCAGCTCGCCGACCGGGAACAGAGTGCGGGCAATCTGCTCGCCGCCGACGGCATGCAGGAAATAGCTCTGGTCCTTGTTCGGGTCCAGGCCCTTGAGCAGCTCGGTGCGGCCGTCGAGGTCGCGGCGGCGCACGTAATGGCCGGTGGCGATCAGGTCGGCACCCAGGGTCAGGGCGTAGTCGAGAAACGCCTTGAACTTGATTTCGCGGTTGCAGAGGATGTCCGGATTGGGGGTGCGGCCGGCCTTGTACTCTTCCAGGAAGTGTTCGAAGACGTGGTCCCAATACTCGGCAGCGAAGTTGGCCGTGTGCAGCTTGATGCCGATGCGATCGCACACGGCCTGCGCGTCGGCGAGGTCTTCGCGGGCGGTGCAGTATTCGGTGCCGTCGTCTTCTTCCCAGTTCTTCATGAACAGGCCTTCGACCTGATAGCCCTGCTCCATGAGCAGAACGGCAGAAACGGAAGAGTCGACGCCGCCGGACATGCCGACGATCACGCGCTGGGTTGCTGGGGCTGAGTCGCGCATAGGTATGAGCTGTGTGTCTGCGAAAAGGGGGCGATTCTAGCAGGGTGAGGGCTGCATGGCCAAAGATGTCGGGGATTTGTGCTGTTGCTACTGGCCGAGAAGAGTGACAGCCAGAACACAAAACCCCGGCACGCTGGCCGGGGTTCTGGATATTGCTTTAAAGCATTACGACGCCAGCGAATCGATCGCGGCGTTGAGCGTGGCGCTCGGGCGCATGGCCTTGCGAGTCAGCTCGGGGTTGGTGCGGTAGTAGCCTTGAATGTCCACTGGTTTGCCTTGCACGCTGTTCAATTCGGTGACGATTTTCGCCTCGTTGTCGGACAGGGTCTTGGCCACGACGCTGAATTGCTTTTGCAGTTCGGCGTCGTCGGTCTGGGCTGCCAGGGCTTGTGCCCAGTACAGCGCCAGGTAGAAGTGGCTGCCGCGATTGTCGATGTTGCCGACCTTGCGCGATGGCGACTTGTTGTTGTCGAGGAACTGGCCAGTCGCCTGGTCCAGAGTCTTGGCCAACACCAGCGCCTTGCTGTTGTTGTAGGTCGTGCCCAAGTGTTCCAGGGAGGCTGCCAGGGCGAGGAACTCACCCAGCGAATCCCAGCGCAGGAAGTTTTCTTCGACCAGTTGCTGTACGTGCTTGGGTGCCGAGCCGCCCGCGCCGGTTTCGAACAGACCACCGCCGTTCATCAGCGGTACGATCGACAGCATTTTGGCCGAAGTGCCCAGTTCCATGATCGGGAACAGGTCGGTCAGGTAGTCGCGCAGCACGTTGCCGGTCACCGAAATGGTGTCCTTGCCGGCACGGATGCGCTCCAGCGACAGGGCCATGGCATCGACCGGTGCGAGGATGCGGATGTCCAGTCCGGAAGTGTCGTGGTCCTTGAGGTAGGTTTCGACTTTCTTGATGACCTGCGCATCGTGAGCGCGAGCCGGGTCGAGCCAGAACACCGCCGGGGTGTTGGAGGCGCGAGCGCGGTTGACGGCCAGCTTGACCCAGTCCTGGATCGGCGCGTCCTTGACCTGGCACATGCGCCAGATGTCGCCCGCTTCGACCTTTTGTTCCATCAGCACGGTGCCGGAGGTGTCGGTCACGCGAACGGTGCCGGTGGATTCGACCTGGAAGGTCTTGTCGTGAGAGCCGTACTCTTCAGCTTTTTGCGCCATCAGGCCGACGTTCGGTACGGTGCCCATGGTGGTGGGGTCGAAGGCGCCGTGCTTTTTGCAGTCTTCGAGGACGGCTTGATAGATAGTCGCGTAGCAACGATCCGGGATCAGTGCCTTGGTGTCCTGCAGCTGGCCTTCGGTGTTCCACATCTTGCCGGAATCACGAATCATGGCCGGCATCGAGGCGTCGACGATAACGTCGCTCGGCACGTGCAGGTTGGTGATGCCTTTGTCTGAGTTGACCATGGCCAGGGCAGGGCGTGTAGCGTAGACGGCCTTGATGTCGGCTTCGATCTCGTCCTGCTGGGCTTGCGGCAGCGCCTTGATGCGCGAGTACAGGTCACCGATGCCGTTATTCAGGTTGAAGCCGATCTGCTTGAGCACGGCTTCGTGCTTGGCGAGGGCGTCCTTGTAGTATTCCGCGACGATCTGACCGAACAGAATCGGGTCGGAGACCTTCATCATGGTCGCCTTCAGATGGATCGACAGCAGCACGCCAAGCTTCTTGGCGTCTTCGATCTCGGCGGCGACGAATGCACGCAATGCCTTTTTGCTGATGGTCGAGCTGTCGATGATTTCGCCGGCCTTGACCGCAGTCTTTTCCTTCAGCACGGTGGTGGTGCCGTCCTGAGCGACCAGTTCGATCTTGACGCTACCGGCTTCCTTGATCAGGACCGATTTTTCGCTGCCGTAGAAGTCACCTTCGCTCATGTGTGCGACATGGGACTTCGAATCGCTGCTCCAGGCGCCCATCTTGTGCGGGTGCTTGCGCGCGTAGTTCTTGACCGACAGAGGCGCACGACGATCGGAGTTGCCTTCGCGCAGTACCGGGTTCACGGCGCTGCCCTTGATCTTGTCGTAGCGCAGCTTGGCTTCCTTGTCGGCGTCGGTGGCCGGCACCTCGGGATAGTCAGGGATGTCGAAGCCCTGATCCTGCAGCTCTTTGATCGCGCCCTTGAGTTGGGGGACCGAAGCGCTGATATTCGGCAGCTTGATGATGTTGGCTTCCGGGGTGTTGGCCAGTTCGCCCAGTTCGGCGAGATGGTCACCAACGCGCTGTTCGGCGGTCAGTTTTTCCGGGAAGCTGGAGAGGATGCGGCCGGCAAGGGAAATATCCCGGGTCTCGACGGCGATGTCAGCGAACGCAGTGTAGGCCTCGATGATCGGCAGCAGGGAATAGGTGGCGAGTGCGGGAGCTTCGTCGGTGAAGGTGTAGATGATCTTCGAACGGGTGGGCATATTCGGATTAACTCTCTTCTTTGCTGAGCATGCACAGAACCTCGAGATGCGCAGGGTAGGCGCTTTCGGTCCACGGGCAACAATGAGCCGAAAGTCGAGGATTCATCGCGTTGATGTTTTTTGCATCAGTTGAGCGTCAAGCGGTCGAGCTGAGTTTGACAGCCCGGCCTGGTGGGGCCTGGAGGCTTGCTTGTGAAGGCAGCTTCGATGGCCCACGACCTTGGTGACTCGCTGGTCACTGCGGCATTATACCACTGGTCAGTGGCAGAAATGCGAAGCTTGCTTGCAGTCCTTTCGTCTAAACTTTTACCGCCGCTATTGTCACTGCCCGAGCACTTATCGAGGGGCGAACGAAAGCTCGTCGGCAGCTCAATCATCACAATTGAGCTGCCGACGAGCGGTCGACCGTTGGTCCGGAAAGCTAGCGGATCAAGCGGAAACGGCAGGTTGAGCCAAAGCAGTCACTGGAGCAGCCACGTCTTGCGTCACACTGGCGATTGCCACCGCGTGCAAGCCTTTAGGCCCCTGAATGATCTCAAATTTTACCGGCTGCCCTGCCTTGAGTGTCTTGTAGCCATCCATCGTGATGGCCGAATAATGGGCGAAGAGGTCTTCCGTCTTGCCGTCTTCATTGATGAAGCCGTAGCCCTTGGCATTGTTGAACCACTTGACTTTACCACTTGCCATGCTCATATCCCTCTGCAAAGGACCCCAGGTCTGGAGTATCATCCCCGTTCACCGCACCGTCGAAAAAATTTTAATTGACTGTGCGGACCTTTATTCCCCAATGTGGGTTCTATTGGTTGTAACACCGTTTTGCCGATAGTCAAGGTCATGCGACAGCCGAGTATCCGATCGGACACAACGTCAACCCCACAACCCTATTCGCACAACGATGATGAACCTTCATTCCATGCATTCAGTCAACCAGATTCGACTAACCTTCAATCAGGACCGCCCGTCCACGCAGGAGGACGACGCTTCGGGCGTGGCTGTACAGGATTCCAAGCCTGCACTGCAGGCCCCACCGATGTACAAGGTGGTTTTGTTCAATGATGATTACACTCCGATGGATTTCGTGGTCGAAGTGCTAGAGGTGTTTTTCAACCTGAATCGTGAGTTGGCAACCAAGGTCATGCTGGCGGTCCATACAGAGGGACGTGCCGTCTGTGGTCTTTTCACCCGCGACATCGCCGAAACCAAGGCAACGCAGGTGAATCAGTACGCCAGGGAAAGCCAGCATCCGCTACTCTGTGAAATCGAGAAGGACGGTTAATCGCCGACCACTTGGGTATGAGGTGAAGCTATGTTAAACCGCGAGCTCGAAGTCACCCTCAATCTAGCCTTCAAGGAGGCGCGCTCGAAGCGTCATGAGTTCATGACCGTCGAGCATCTCCTGCTGGCGTTGTTGGATAACGAGGCAGCCTCCACTGTATTGCGCGCCTGTGGCGCGAACCTCGACAAACTCAAGCATGATCTGCAGGAGTTCATCGATTCCACTACTCCTCTGATTCCCGTTCACGACGAAGACCGCGAAACGCAGCCGACCCTGGGATTCCAGCGCGTATTGCAGCGCGCGGTATTCCACGTGCAGAGCTCGGGCAAGCGTGAAGTCACCGGCGCCAACGTGCTGGTGGCGATTTTCAGCGAACAGGAAAGCCAGGCCGTCTTTCTGCTCAAGCAGCAAAGCGTGGCCCGTATCGATGTGGTCAACTACATTGCCCATGGTATCTCCAAGGTTCCGGGGCACGGCGACAACAGTGATTCGGAGCAAGAGATGCAAGACGAAGAGGGTGGTGAGTCTTCCGCATCCAGCAATCCGCTGGATGCCTACGCCAGCAACCTCAACGAACTTGCTCGCCAGGGTCGTATCGATCCGTTGGTCGGACGCGAGAATGAAGTCGAGCGCGTTGCGCAGATTCTCGCTCGTCGGCGCAAGAACAACCCGCTGCTGGTCGGTGAGGCCGGTGTCGGCAAGACCGCCATCGCCGAGGGACTGGCCAAGCGCATCGTCGACAATCAGGTCCCTGATCTGCTTGCCAACAGCGTGGTCTATTCCCTGGACCTCGGGGCACTGCTGGCCGGCACCAAGTACCGCGGCGATTTCGAGAAGCGCTTCAAGGCGCTGCTTGGCGAGCTGAAAAAACGTCCGCAGGCGATCCTGTTCATCGACGAAATCCACACCATCATCGGTGCGGGCGCAGCGTCGGGTGGGGTCATGGATGCGTCCAACCTGCTTAAGCCCTTGCTGTCGTCCGGTGATATCCGTTGCATCGGCTCGACCACCTTCCAGGAATTTCGCGGGATTTTCGAAAAAGACCGCGCCTTGGCGCGGCGTTTCCAGAAAGTCGATGTCAGCGAGCCTTCGGTGGAAGACACCATCGGCATTCTGCGCGGCCTCAAAGGGCGTTTCGAGGCTCACCACAGTATCGAGTACAGCGACGAAGCGTTGCGCGCCGCCGCTGAACTGGCGTCTCGCTACATCAACGATCGGCACATGCCGGACAAGGCCATCGATGTAATCGATGAGGCTGGCGCCTATCAGCGTCTGCAGCCTGTCGAGAATCGGGTCAAGCGCATCGAAGTGCCGCAAGTCGAAGACATCGTCGCAAAAATCGCGCGGATTCCGCCAAAGCACGTCACCAGTTCCGACAAGGAGCTGCTGCGCAATCTGGAGCGCGATCTCAAGCTCACGGTGTTTGGTCAGGACGCGGCGATCGATTCGCTGTCGACGGCCATCAAGTTGTCCCGTGCCGGCCTCAAGTCGCCCGACAAGCCAGTGGGTTCGTTCCTGTTCGCAGGCCCCACCGGTGTCGGCAAGACCGAAGCTGCTCGTCAGTTGGCCAAGGCCATGGGTATCGAGCTGGTGCGTTTCGACATGTCCGAGTACATGGAGCGTCACACCGTGTCGCGTCTGATCGGTGCGCCGCCGGGCTATGTCGGTTTCGATCAGGGCGGTCTGCTCACCGAAGCCATCACCAAGCAACCTCACTGCGTGTTGCTGCTCGATGAGATCGAGAAGGCCCATCCGGAAGTCTTCAACCTGCTGTTACAGGTGATGGATCACGGGACCCTGACCGACAACAACGGCCGCAAGGCGGATTTCCGCAACGTGATTCTGATCATGACCACCAACGCCGGTGCTGAAACCGCAGCTCGGGCCTCGATCGGGTTTACCCATCAGGACCACTCCAGCGATGCCATGGAAGTGATCAAGAAGAGCTTCACGCCGGAGTTCCGCAACCGCCTGGACACGATCATCCAGTTCGGTCGCCTCAGCCACGAAGTCATCAAGAGCGTGGTGGACAAGTTCCTTACGGAGCTGCAGGCGCAACTGGAAGACAAGCGTGTACTGCTGGAGGTGACGGAAGCTGCCCGTGGCTGGTTGGCGTCCGGAGGCTACGACGTACAGATGGGTGCGCGGCCGATGGCGCGTTTGATCCAGGACAAGATCAAGCGTCCGCTGGCCGAGGAAATCCTGTTTGGCGAATTGGCCGATCACGGCGGGGTGGTGCATATCGACGTGAAGGACGGCGAAATCACGTTCGACTACGAGACCACTGCCGAACTGGCCTGACCGGCATCCCCAAGGTCGCGGGCCCTGCCCGCGAAGCCCTGAAAAGCTTCGCGGGTAGAGCCTGCTTCCACAGGGAGTAGTCGTAAATTCCAAACAGCGCCCACACAAAAACGCCCGGCATCAGCCGGGCGTTTTCGTTGGGGTCACTTAGCGAGCGCGGTAAGTGATACGCCCCTTGCTCAGGTCATAAGGCGTCAGTTCGACGCGAACCTTGTCGCCAGTGAGGATTCGGATGTAGTTCTTGCGCATCTTTCCGGAGATGTGCGCAGTTACGACGTGCCCATTTTCCAACTCCACGCGAAACATGGTGTTGGGCAGGGTGTCGACGACAGTGCCTTCCATTTCGAAGCTGTCTTCTTTCGACATGCAGTAAAGCCCTCGGTGTCCAGTTAATGGCCCGGTGCAACTGCGCCAGGCAAAAGCGGCGTGCATTGTGCCCGAAAAAGGGTCGGCAAGCAAAGGGGCTTATTTTAAATGGCTAGTTGAGCGCAACCCAGCGCTGATTGATCAGCAATTCGATAGGGCGATACTGGGTCTTGTAGTTCATCTTTTTGCAGTTCTTGATCCAGTAACCCAAGTACACGGCGTCCAGTTCCTGACGCAATGCTTCGCCGATCTGCCAGAGGATGGCGTATCGACCTAGGCTGCGGCGCTCTTCGTCGGGATCGTAGAAGGTATACACCGCCGACAGGCCGTTGGGCAGCAAGTCAGTCACCGCAATCGCCAGCAGGCGACCCTCAAGGCGGAATTCGTAAAAGCGCGAGAAGGGCAGATCGCGCACCAGGAAGGTGGAGAACTGATCGCGGCTGGGCGGGTACATGTCGCCATCGGCGTGGCGTTGTTCGATGTAGCGTTGGTAGAGGTCGAAATATTCCTCGGTATAGCGCGGCGTGGTGCTGAACACCTCGATATCGGCATTGCGTTTGAGAATGCGTTTTTGCTGGCGATTGGGCACAAAGCCCACCGCCGGGATGCGTGCCGGCACGCAGGCATTGCAGCGTTGGCAATGAGGGCGGTACAGGTGATCGCCGCTGCGCCGGAAACCCATCTCCGAGAGGTCGGCGTACACGTTGACGTCCATCGGCTGGCTGGGGTCGAGGAACAGCGTGGTGGCCTGTTCATCGGGCAGGTAGCTGCAGGAGTGGGGCTGAGTGGCATAGAACTTCAAGCGCGCCAGCTCGGTCATGATCAACCCTCGGAGTAAAACCTTTTCACAAGTGTAAGCCAGCGTCGAACAACTCGCCTAGCAAAGCTGGCCTCAAGACTGCCAATCGGTGGTATCAGGCTGGTCAAGATGTCGGCTCAGGAACGCCGCGAATTCCTGGCGCGCTATGGAGCGGGCGCCCAGGCTGATCAGGTGATCGGTCGGCATCTGACAGTCGATCAGTACCACGCCTCCGGCTTGCAGGCGCTCTACGAGGCTGGCAAAGCCTATCTTGGAGGCGTTGTCGGCCCGGCTGAACATCGACTCGCCAAAAAACAGCTGGCCCATGGCGAGGCCGTACAGGCCGCCTACCAGGCTGCCTTGGTCCCAGACCTCCACGGAATGGGCGAAGCCGCGACGGTGCAGCTCCAGATAGGCCGCCTGCATGTTGTCGGTGATCCAGGTGCCGTCGGCATAGGCGCGGGGGCCGGCGCAGGCGTGAATGACGGCGGCGAAATCCCGATCGAAGGTGACCTGGTAGCGGCCTTGGCGCATCAGCTTGCGCAGGCTGCGTGATACGTGGAGCTCGGCAGGGAAGAGCACCGTGCGTGGATCGGGCGACCACCAGAGAATGGGCTGGCCATCCTGATACCAGGGAAAACAGCCATGCCGGTAGGCCTGGATCAGCCTGTCGGCGCTCAGGTCGCCGCCGGCCGCGAGCAGGCCGTTGGGTTCGCGCAGGGCTTTGTCCAGGGGGGGGAAGATCAGTTCGTCGCGTTTGAGCCAGGTCAGCATGCCGTCTACAACGTGAAGAGGGGAGGGCGGTGCCGGTGTCTGCACCGATGAGTGGCGATCAGTATCCTAGCAAGGTTGGTGGGCGTCGAGAACTTCCATGGGGGTGACAGGGTCGTACGGCTGCGCCGTTTATGGTGTGGGGCATTTGCCCAGGAATTTGTAGGAAAGGTCTGGTCTGATGCCCTTTCATGAAACCCTTGCATAAGCCTTTGTCATGTAAGGGAATGCATGCTCAAATTGAATTCGTCGGCACAGTCATCGCCGACGACCGTCGCCCGCCCTCCATTGGCGTGGCAACGAGACGCCAAACCCGTACAATATGGCCTTTGCAGGCAGTACACTGAGCAGGCGTCACCTTTTTTCGACCGGCTGGCTCAGCCGGTTTCGTCAAGTCATCTATCGTTGGGCGCGCCCATCGCGCAGGAAAAGACGCGTTTTGAAGAAATCCACCGCTACTCCCAATCCCGTTCCCCTCTGGCGCCAGCAGATCCACTACCGGCTCAAAGAGGGTGCATTGATCGCCATGGGCGCGTTGTGCCTGTACCTGTGGATGGCCTTGCTTACCTACGACAAGGACGATCCAGGCTGGACCCACACCAGCAATGTCTCGCAGGTGGCCAATGCCGCCGGCCGCGCTGGCGCCTACGCCGCCGACATCCTGTTCATGGTGCTGGGCTACTTTGCCTACATTTTCCCCCTGCTGCTGGCGGTCAAGACCTGGCAGATATTCCGCGAGCGCCACCAGCCGTGGCAGTGGAGCGGCTGGCTGTTTTCCTGGCGGTTGATCGGCCTGGTGTTCCTGGTGCTGTCCGGCGCGGCGCTGGCGCATATCCATTTCCATATGGCGCCAAACCTGGCGGGGTCAGCCGGCGGCGCGTTGGGTGAAAGCCTCGGTGACCTGGCCCGCAACGCCCTGAATATCCAGGGCAGCACGCTGTTGTTCATCGCGCTGTTCCTGTTCGGCCTGACGGTGTTCACCGACCTGTCGTGGTTCAAGGTGATGGACGTCACCGGCAAGATCACCCTGGACCTGTTCGAACTGTTCAGCGGCGCCGCCAGCCGCTGGTGGGCCGCACGCAGCGAGCGCAAGCAACTGGTGGCCAAGCTGCGCGAAGTCGACGCTCCCGCTCCCAGCGTCGCACCGCGCAATGCTGAACCACGCATGGAGTCGCGCCCTGTCGCCGAGCCCAAGGCCCCGCGCTTCAAGTCCGCGCCGGTCGAAGTGCAAGAGCCGATCGTTGCCGAACGCGTGGTGCGCCCGGCCGTGCCGATTCGCCCGCTCAGCGAGAACAATCACAACGCGCCGGTGATCATGCCATCCGAGGCGATGGCCCGGCCCGCGGAGCAAAGCAAGCGCGTGCAGAAGGAAAAGCAGGTGCCGCTGTTCGTCGACAGCGCTGTCGCCGGTACCTTGCCGCCGATTTCGATCCTCGACCCGGCCGAAAAGAAGAAGGTCAACTATTCCGCCGAGTCGCTCGCAGGCGTCGGCCAGCTGCTGGAACTCAAGCTCAAGGAATTCGGGGTCGAGGTCACGGTTGATTCGATCCATCCGGGTCCGGTCATCACCCGTTACGAAATCCAGCCGGCTGCTGGCGTCAAGGTCAGCCGTATCGCCAACCTGGCCAAGGACCTGGCGCGCTCGTTGGCAGTGATGAGCGTGCGTGTGGTCGAGGTGATCCCCGGCAAGACTACCGTCGGTATCGAGATTCCCAATGAAGACCGGCAGATCGTGCGGTTTTCGGAAGTATTGTCTTCGCCGGAATACGATGAAGCCAAATCCCCTGTCACCATGGCCCTGGGTCACGATATCGGCGGCAAGCCGGTGATCGTCGACCTGGCCAAGATGCCGCACCTGTTGGTGGCGGGTACCACCGGTTCGGGTAAGTCGGTGGGGGTCAACGCCATGATCCTGTCGATCCTGTTCAAATCCGGCCCGGAAGACGCCAAGCTGATCATGATCGACCCGAAAATGCTCGAACTGTCGATCTACGAGGGTATTCCGCACCTGCTGTGTCCAGTGGTCACGGACATGAAGGACGCGGCCAACGCATTGCGCTGGAGCGTTGCCGAGATGGAACGCCGCTACAAGCTGATGGCGGCCATGGGCGTGCGCAACCTCGCGGGCTTCAACCGCAAGGTCAAGGATGCCGAGGAAGAAGGCACACCGCTGTCCGATCCGTTGTACAAGCGCGAAAGCATGGAAGATGTGGCACCGCTGCTGAAAACCCTCCCGACCATCGTGGTGGTGGTCGACGAATTCGCCGACATGATGATGATCGTCGGCAAGAAGGTCGAAGAACTGATCGCCCGTATCGCGCAAAAGGCCCGGGCCGCCGGTATCCACCTGATCCTTGCCACACAGCGGCCGTCGGTGGACGTGATCACCGGTTTGATCAAGGCCAACATTCCGACGCGCATGGCGTTCCAGGTGTCGAGCAAGATCGACTCGCGGACCATCATCGACCAAGGCGGCGCCGAACAACTGCTGGGCCACGGTGACATGCTCTACATGCCGCCCGGCACCAGCCTGCCGATCCGCGTCCACGGCGCGTTTGTCTCCGACGAAGAGGTACACCGTGTCGTCGAGGCCTGGAAACTGCGCGGCGTCCCGGACTACAACGAGGACATCCTCGCTGGCGTCGAAGAGCCCGGCAGCGGTTTCGACGGTGGCAGCAGTGGCGGGGGCGATGGTGACGAAGAGAACGACGCGCTCTATGACGAGGCCGTGAACTTCGTGCTCGAGAGCCGTCGCGCTTCTATCTCCGCCGTGCAGCGCAAGCTCAAGATTGGTTACAACCGCGCCGCGCGCATGATTGAAACCATGGAAAACGCCGGGGTGGTCACGCCGATGAACACCAACGGCTCGCGCGAAGTCATTGCCCCAGGGCCGATGCGCGATTGATTAGGTAGTCGCCGACGTGCCAGGCGGCGCGTCGGCTTTGATTTTTTTAGCGTCATGTCTAACGAGGATTCCCATGCGCCTGATTCGCATGCTGTTGGTTTCTGCACTGGCTCTGTCCACCTTGCCGGCCCATGCCGGTGACAAGGACGTGGCAAGCTTGACGAAGTTGCTCGAAACGTCTCAGACCCTGCAAGCCAACTTCTCGCAGTTGACGCTGGACGGCGGCGGCACGCAGCTGCAAGAGACTGCCGGGCAGATGGTGCTGCAGCGTCCGGGCCTGTTCTATTGGCACACCAATGCTCCTAACGAGCAAACGATGGTCTCCGATGGCAAGAAGGTCTCTCTGTATGACCCTGACCTGCAACAGGTCACCATCAAGACCCTCGATCAGCGCCTGACCCAGACCCCGGCCTTGCTGCTCTCCGGCGATATCTCCAAGATCAACCAGAGCTTCGATATCACCTCCAAGGAGTCCGGCAACATTATTGATTTCACCCTCAAGCCGAAGACCAAGGACACCCTGTTCGACTCCCTGCGGCTGTCCTTTCGTAGCGGCTTGATCAACGACATGCAGCTGATCGACAGCGTTGGTCAGCGCACCAACATCCTCTTCACCGGGGTCAAGGCCAACGAGAAGGTGGATGCAAGCAAGTTCACCTTTGTCCCGCCCAAGGGAACCGACGTCATTCAGGAGTAAGTGGTTCGCCCATGGACCTGTTTCGCAGCGATCCCATCGCCCAGCCACTGGCCGCACGCTTGCGCGCCAGCAACCTCGACGAGTACGTCGGGCAGGAACACGTGTTGGCGCGCGGCAAGCCCCTGCGCGAGGCGCTGGAGCAGGGCGCTCTGCATTCGATGATCTTCTGGGGCCCGCCGGGGGTCGGTAAAACTACCTTGGCGCGGCTACTGGCCAAGGTTTCGGATGCACATTTCGAAACCGTCTCGGCAGTGCTGGCCGGGGTCAAGGAAATCCGCCAGGCCGTCGAGGTGGCCAAGCAGCAGGCCGGTCAATACGGCAAGCGCACTATCCTGTTCGTCGACGAAGTACACCGTTTCAACAAGTCGCAACAAGACGCCTTCCTGCCTTATGTCGAGGACGGCACGCTCATCTTTATCGGCGCCACCACCGAAAACCCCTCGTTCGAGCTCAATAACGCCTTGCTCTCGCGGGCGCGGGTGTATGTGCTCAAAAGTCTCGACGAAGCCGCCATGCGCAAGCTGGTCGACCGCGCGCTCACCGAGGAGCGCGGTCTGGGCAAGCATCATTTCACCTTGGGCGACGAGGCCTTTCGCATCCTCATGGCGGCGGCCGACGGTGATGGTCGACGCCTGCTCAATCTGCTCGAAAACGCCTCGGACCTTGCCGATGACGACAGCGAAATCGGCGTCGAGCTGTTGCAAAGCCTGCTGGGCGACACACGGCGACGCTTCGACAAGGGTGGCGAGGCGTTTTACGACCAGATCTCGGCGCTGCACAAATCTGTGCGCGGCTCCAATCCGGACGGCGCGCTGTACTGGTTCGCACGCATGATCGACGGCGGCTGCGACCCGTTGTACATCGCTCGGCGCGTGGTGCGCATGGCCAGCGAAGACATCGGCAACGCCGACCCGCGTGCCTTGCCGCTGTGCTTGGCGGCGTGGGATGTGCAGGAGCGCCTCGGCAGCCCGGAAGGCGAGTTGGCCGTGGCTCAGGCGATCATCTACCTGGCCAGCGCGCCGAAGAGCAACGCGGTGTACATGGGCTTCAAGACCGCCATGCGCGAGGCCGCCGAATTCGGTTCGCTGGAAGTGCCGCTGCACCTGCGCAACGCACCGACCAAGCTGATGAAACAACTCGGCTATGGCGAGGAATATCGTTACGCGCATGATGAACCTGACGCCTATGCGGCCGGCGAAGACTACTTCCCCGACTCCCTGCAGCCGCGTCCCTATTACCAGCCGGTGCCCCGCGGTCTTGAGCTCAAGATCGGGGAAAAACTACGGCATCTGGCCCAACTCGACCAGAACAGCCCTCGGAGGCGAAGAAAAGAGTGATTCCAACAATCATTGCGGTTACTTTTGGCGGTATCGTTGGCACACTGTTGCGCTTCGCCACCGGCACGATTGTCAGTGCACACTGGCCGCGTTACTTCTATGCCGGTACGCTGGCGGTCAATATCGTCGGGTGCCTGTTGATCGGCTACCTGTATGGCCTGTTCCTGATTCGCCCGGAGATCCCGGTGGAAGTGCGCTCGGGATTGATCGTCGGCTTCATCGGCGGGCTGACCACGTTTTCGTCATTTTCCCTGGACACCGTACGCCTGCTCGAGGGCGGCCAGGCCCTGACCGCCATCGGCTACTGCGCCGTCAGCGTATTCGGCGGCCTGTTTGCGACCTGGGCTGGCCTGGCCCTGACCAAAATCTGAACCAATACTGATAAACGAGAGAACGACATGCTCGATTCCAAACTGTTACGTAGCCAACTTCAGGACGTAGCGGACCGCCTGGCTTCCCGTGGCTACACCCTGGATGTGGCCCGCCTCGAAGCCCTGGAAAACCAGCGCAAGGTGGTGCAGACCCGCACCGAACAATTGCAGGCCGAGCGTAATGCCCGTTCCAAGTCCATCGGCCAGGCCAAGGCCCGCGGTGAAGACATCGCGCCGCTGATGGCCGATGTCGAGCGCATGGGCAGCGAGCTGACAAGCGCCAAGCTTGAACTCGACGGCTTGCAGGTCGAGCTGGACGATATCTTGCTGGGTCTGCCCAACTTGCCGCACGAGTCCGTCCCCGTGGGTGCCGACGAAGATGGCAACGTCGAAGTGCGTCGCTGGGGTTCGCCGACCGCGTTCGACTTCCCGATTCAGGATCACGTCGCTCTGGGCGAGAAATTCGGCTGGCTGGATTTCGAAACCGCCGCCAAGCTGTCCGGTGCCCGTTTCGCCCTGTTGCGCGGGCCGATCGCGCGTCTGCATCGCGCGCTGGCGCAGTTCATGATCAACCTGCACGTCGCCGAACACGGCTACGAAGAGGCTTATACCCCGTATCTGGTGCAGGCGCCTGCGTTGCAGGGCACGGGCCAACTGCCGAAGTTCGAAGAGGACCTGTTCAAGATCAGCCGCGAAGGCGAAGCCGATCTGTACCTGATCCCGACGGCTGAAGTGTCGCTGACCAACATTGTGGCCGGGGAGATTCTCGATGCCAGCCAGCTACCGCTCAAGCTCGTCGCGCACACGCCGTGTTTCCGCAGCGAAGCGGGTGCTTCGGGGCGTGACACGCGCGGCCTGATCCGCCAGCACCAGTTCGACAAGGTCGAGATGGTCCAGGTGGTCGAACCGTCGAAATCCATGGAAGCCCTCGAAAGCCTGACCGCTAACGCCGAGCGTATCCTGCAGGCGCTGGAACTGCCGTATCGCGTACTGGCGCTGTGCACCGGCGACATGGGCTTCAGTGCGGTGAAAACCTATGACCTCGAAGTCTGGGTACCGAGCCAGGACAAGTACCGGGAGATTTCCTCGTGCTCCAACACCGGTGACTTCCAGGCGCGGCGCATGCAGGCGCGCTGGCGCAATCCCGAAACGGGCAAGCCGGAACTGGTGCACACTCTCAACGGTTCGGGGCTGGCAGTAGGGCGCACGTTGGTCGCGGTGTTGGAAAACTATCAGCAGGCCGACGGCACCATCCGCATTCCGCAAGTGCTCAAGCCTTACATGGCAGGCCTTGAGGTCATCGGCTAAATGGAGTTTCTGCCGCTGTTTCACAAGCTGCAAGGCAGCCATGTACTGGTGGTCGGCGGCGGCGAGATCGCCTTGCGCAAATCGCGGTTGCTGGTGGATGCGGGGGCGCTGATCCGTGTGGTCGCGCCAGAGGTCGAACATCAACTGCAAGCAATGGTCGACGGTAGCGGTGGCGAGGTACGGCGACGTGGTTATGCCGAGGCGGATCTTGACGGTTGCCAGCTGGTTATCGCCGCGACTGACGATCAGGCGCTTAACGCCCAAGTGTCAGCCGATGCCAAGCGCCGCTGCGTGCCGGTCAATGTGGTCGACGCGCCAGCGCTTTGCAGTGTGATCTTCCCGGCCATCGTCGATCGTTCGCCCTTGGTGGTCGCGGTGTCCAGTGGCGGCGATGCGCCGGTGCTGGCGCGGCTGATCCGCGCCAAGCTGGAGACCTGGATTCCTTCCACCTACGGTGAACTGGCCGGCCTGGCCGCGCGCTTTCGCAGCCGGGTCAAGCAGCTCTATCCGGATGTGACCCAGCGTCGGGCGTTCTGGGAGGAGGTCTTCCAGGGCCCGATTGCCGATCGCCAGCTAGCCGGGCAAGGCGCCGAGGCCGAACGCCTGTTGGAGGCCAAGGTCAACGGTGCGCCGCCCCATGCGCCGGGGGAAGTGTATCTGGTGGGTGCAGGCCCGGGTGATCCGGACCTGCTGACCTTCAAGGCACTGCGCTTGATGCAACAGGCTGATGTGGTGCTTTACGATCGGTTGGTTGCTCCGGCGATTCTAGACCTGTGTCGCCGCGACGCCGAGCGGATCTATGTCGGCAAGCGCCGCGCCGATCATGCCTTGCCACAGGAGCAGATCAACAAACAGTTGGTGGACCTGGCCAAGCAAGGTAAGCGCGTGCTGCGCTTGAAGGGCGGGGACCCCTTCATCTTCGGGCGCGGCGGTGAGGAGATCGAAGAGCTGGCGGCCCATGGCATTCCCTTTCAGGTGGTGCCGGGTATCACGGCGGCCAGTGGTTGCTCGGCCTATGCCGGGATTCCGCTGACCCACCGCGACTATGCCCAGTCGGTGCGCTTCGTGACCGGCCACTTGAAGAACAATACCAGCGATCTGCCTTGGCCGGATCTGGTCGCGCCCGCGCAAACGGTGGTGTTCTACATGGGCCTGATCGGCTTGCCTATCATTTGCGAGCAGATGATCAAGCACGGGCGCAGTGCCGATACCCCGGCGGCGTTGATTCAGCAGGGCACGACGGTCAATCAGCGGGTGTTCACCGGGACCTTGGCGGACTTGCCGCGCCTGGTGGCGGAGCATGAAGTTCATGCGCCGACATTGGTGATCGTCGGTGAGGTGGTGATGTTGCGCGACAAGCTGAAGTGGTTTGAGGGCGCGCAGGCTAGCGTCTAGGCGAGTATCTGTGGCGTTTGATCTACTGTCTTCGCCGCCGAACGCGCCGCCTTGCTCCTACAGTGATCTGAAATCGTAGATCTGTGGGAGCAAGGCCTGCCCGCAAAGCGGCCATCCCAGGCCGCCAAATCTCCAGATTCAAACCCCGGCCTTGTGCCACACACCGCGGCCCGTCAATCGCTGGCGATCATGCTCCACGGTGAAATCCTGTAGCGGCCCCTTGGGCACGATCCCGGTCGGGTTGATGGTCTTGTGGCTGCCATAGTAATGATGCTGGATATGGTAGATATCCACCGTCTGCGCAATCCCAGGCCACTGATACAGCTCCCTCAGCCAATTCGACAGATTCGGGTAGTCGGCAATTCGCCGCAAATTGCATTTGAAGTGCCCATAGTAGACGGCATCGAAGCGAATCATTGTGGTGAACAGGCGGATATCCGCTTCCGTCAGGTATTCGCCAACCAGGTAGCGCCTCTCGCCCAACAACGTTTCTAGCTGGTCCAGCTCGGCAAACAGCTCGTCGAAAGCCTTTTCATATGCACCCTGGGACGTCGCGAAGCCGGCACGATAGACGCCGTTGTTCACGGCGGGGTAGATACGCTCGTTAAGGGCATCGATGGTTGGTCGATGCGGCTCGGGGTAAAAATCCAAGCGATTGCCCGTCAGGTCATCGAATGCGCTATTGAACATGCGGATGATCTCCGCCGATTCGTTACTGACGATGCGTTTGAGCTGCTTGTCCCATAGCACCGGCACCGTGACGCGGCCGGTGTAGCCTGGAGTCTCCGAGGTGTAACGCTGATACATGAACGTCAGGCTATCCAGAGCATCGCCTGTAGAGCCTTTGTCGGTATCGAAGGTCCAGCCGTTTTCGCCCATGAACCAGCTGACCACCGAGACATCGACCAGCGAATCGAGGCCTTTTAGTGCGCGCATGATCAGCGTTCGGTGAGCCCAAGGGCAGGCCAGCGAGACATACAGGTGATAGCGACCGGCTTCGGCCGCAAAGCCGCCTTCACCGGTGGGACCTGGACGCCCATCGCGGGTCACCCAGTTGCGCCGCTGTGCGGCCTCGCGCTGAAAAGCGCCGTCCTTGCTGCTTTCGTACCACTGGTCGTGCCAGCGCCCCTCGATCAGCAAGCCCATCACCGTCTCCTTCAACTTGGTATGTTCGCGTTGGAGACCAGTCTAAAGGTAATGGTTCGATAGAAAGGCGCAAATGATGACCTGCCATTATCGGTATCTTCGATGCGAATCCTTTAGTGAGGGGCTCGCCCCCGACCGATCGATGGGCCATCGGGCAAGTCTCCTCGCTAGAGAGAACGATTAGCCCAGAAGGTTTGAGCTTTGGCGAATGCGCTATCGCGGTCTTCACCCAGCCCCCGCAGCGCCAATGCCATGGTTGAAATCAACGCCATCTGGCCATAGCTGTCCTGGCTTTCACCCCGCCAGAACGCCAGCAGATGCTGTGGCTCCAGCGTCGCGGGTTTGACATGCCGTTGCGCCGACAGCATCGGCCACTCTTCATCCCAGCTTTGCCCGCCGTCAGTGCCATACAAGTGGCTTGGGCTATCGGGATTCACTTCGATCTCGCCACCATCGCCCTTGATCACGATGGCCCTATCGCCCAGCAGCCCGCTGGCATCGCGGTGCACCACCTGATACCCAGGGTGAAAAATGCTCTGCAACCCGCAGCTTGCACTCAGCGGGTTGAGAATCCGCGCCAGCGAGTGAATCGGCGAGCGCAGCCCCAAGGTGTTGCGCAGGTCGATCATGCGCTGTAGTTGCGGTGCCCAGTCTACCAACGGCATGAACGCCAAGCCCTTGGCGTCCAGCGCGGTACCGGTGGCCTGCCAGTCACGGCAAAGCGGAATGTCCAGCAGCCCCAGCAGTTGCTCGGTGTACAAGCGCCCAGCCGTGTGGGCACCGCCGCCGTGCATGAAAATCCGTATGCCGTTATTGGCCAGGCATTTGGCTGCCAGCAGGTACCAGGGCAGATGACGCTTCTTGCCGGCATAGGTGGGCCAGTCGATGTCCACTTGCAGCGCCGGCGCTTGCAGGCGTTCACGCAGGGCTTCAGTGAAGCCCGCGAGCTCCTCCGGGCTTTCTTCCTTGTGCCGTAACAGCATCAAGAAGGCGCCGAGCTGCGCTTCTTCGACCTTCTCATCGAGCAGCATGCCCATGGCTTGCCGGGCTTCCTCGCGGGTCAGGCTGCGCGCACCGCGCTTGCCCTTGCCGAGGATGCGCACGAATTGCGCGAACGGGTGTTCGGCCGGGGTTTCGGTGACGAGAGCGATGGGTGTGGTCATATGCAATTGGTCGGCTTGGGCAGGCCCGCCAGCTTGGCGGCGAGTTTGGCGGGAGTGCCGTTGAACAGCAGATTGAGGTGCAGGGAGTTGCCCTTTTCCGGGCCCAGCTTGGCAGCGGTGTACTTGATCAGGGGACGAGTGGCAGGGGATAGCTCGAATTCGGTGTAGAACTGGCGCAACAGCTCGAGGATCTCCCAGTGCGCCGGGGTCAGATTCAAGCCGGCCTGCACCGCAAGCGCTTCGGCCACGGTCGTGGACCAATCGTTCAGATCTATCAGGTATCCGTCCTTGTCGAGGGCGATATGTTTATCGCCAATCAGCAGCGTATTCATAGCCAGGTGTTGACCTTGTCGAAATCGATAGAGAGTTGCACGAAGCCGGCGTAATCAAGGCGCTGTACCTGCTCGCTGGCGTTGATGGCCCTGGCGCTGACATCTTCATCCAGTGCATACAGGCGCCCGCTTTGCGCCACTTCCAGCAGCGGCAGCCATGCGGTACTGCCAGTTTGCAGGGCGTGCACGGCGTCGCCACAGAGCAGCAGGCCATCGGTCGCCCCTAATACCCTGAGGCAGCTCGTCAACCGGCCATCGGTGAACGAGGAGTGGGAGACTACATGCAAGGTCGCCATTAGATCGTCACCACTATGTCGAAGCGGTCAATAAGGGCTCTGATGCCAGCGTCATCCAGCATCTGTGCATCCAGCGCCAGCGCTGTATCACTCAGGCCACGCTCGGCCAGGCTGCTGGCGCAGACGAACAACTCGTCGACACCGAACATTGGCAGCGCTTGCAAGTTGGCCCCCAGATTCTTTTGCTGCACGGCGGCCGGTTGCTGTGCGGGCAGCAGTTGCAAGGCGCCATCGTCGAGAAACAACATTGCCAACGGCAGGTCGAACGCGCCGCCAGCCAGGGCGATATCCAGCGCTTCACGAGGTCCAGGCCCGGACCAAGGCGCCTGGCGGCTGATGATCAACATCGACTTGGCCATATTATTGTCCTCCAAAGCTGACGAGCCGGTCGGCAAGCTGTGCGGCCTCGTGCAACTGCCCCAGGCCCGAAAGCTCCCACGGCGCGGGCAAATTGACTGCAGTGCGACCGTAGCGCTGGGCTTCTTCGGTGTTCAGCACGCCGCGACGCAGCGCGGCGGCGATGCACACTACCGCATCAAGGCCATTGTCGGTCACGAACTGCCGCCACAGCGCCGGTACATCCAGTTCATCCTGAGGTGTGACGACATTGCTGGAGGCACTGTGCACACCGTCCTGATAAAAAAACAGCCGGGTAATCTCATGCCCTCCCGCCAGTGCCGCTTGGGCGAACAGCAGGGCGCGGCGCGAGGAGGGCGCATGGGCGGGGGCGAACACGGCAATGGCAAATTTCATCGGTCACTCGATCAGCAAATCTGAGGGAATGATAAAGCCTCATCCACGAAAAAGCCCGCCGAAGCGGGCTTTCTGGTGATCAGCTGCCGTGGCCGAAGCCTTAGCGAGTTCCTTTAGTCATCACGACCCATGATGCCGAAGATCTGCAACAAGCTGATGAACAGGTTGTAGATCGAAACATACAGGCTGATAGTCGCCATGATGTAGTTGCGTTCGCCGCCGTGGATGATCGCGCTGGTCTGGAACAGAATGCAGACCGACGAGAACAGCACGAAGCCAGCGCTGATGGCCAATTGCAGGCCGCTGATCTGGAAGAACATGCCCGCAACGGTCGCGCCCAGCAACACGAAGAAACCGGCGGTGATGAAACCGCTGAGGAAGCTCATGTCCTTGCGGCTGATCAGCACATAGGCCGACAGACCACCAAACACCAGGGCGGTCATGGCGAAGGCCGAGCTGACGACTTCTGCGCCGCCGCGCATACCCAGATAGACGTTCAGCACTGGGCCGAGGATGTATCCCATGAAGCCGGTCAGGGCGAATGCCGAGACCAGGCCCCACGCCGAATCGCGCAGCTTGTTGGTCAGGAAGAACAGACCGTAGAAGCCGATCAAGACGATGAAGATATTAGGACGACCCACATGCATCTGCTGTGCAACGTAAGCCATCACGCCGCTGAAGGCGAGGGTCAGGGCCAGCAGCCCATAGGTGTTGCGCAGGACGCGGCTAACTTCTAGCTGCTGAACCTGCGAGCTGTTATTAACGGCATAATCCTGTTCGCGCATGGCGAGCTCCTTAAAGGTTGGAACGAGATCGACGCCGTAGCGCCGGGCCGAAACCTGTGTCTGAAATGTTCGGATGCAAAGATCATAACAGAGCGGCGCCAATAGGCCACATTGAGAGTTTGACAGGTTGTTTCATTACGGTATTATGGCGCCCGCAACGCAGCTGGGGCCGTGGCCGAGAGGCTTCCCAGGCAGCCTGCAAGTGTCATCGCAACACTCGGGAAATTGGCAGAGTGGTTGAATGCACCGGTCTTGAAAACCGGCGGACGTTAATAGCGTCTCCAGGGTTCGAATCCCTGGTTTCCCGCCAACATCATCGAAAAAGCCCCGCAAATGCGGGGCTTTTTTGTTTCTAGGGGTTGGTCGTAGCAAAGCGGAAGCGGCCAGTCGGTTCCGCATCTTTTCCAATGCGTTCCACAACCCTGCGGCTTCGCCATTCGGCCTGCGCAAGTTGCCACGACCAAGCACAGCCCCTCAACGGGCACATCGCCCTCAGTCTGTTCGACAATACTGCGACTAACCCCCAAGCGACCTGGAATCCCAGACGGACCATCGAGGTTGAAAAGCGTTCTACAAAGCCATCACCGAGGGCATCCACAGCAGTACAGGTGGGATGTCTAGATCAGCCTGATCGACACGAAGCGAGAGGATTGGTCATTTGGCAATGGCGAGATGCAATGTAATCCCCCCGAATGATCCCGCGACCGCGACCGCGCTCCAGACAGATAAGCGGTAGATAAATTTTCTGAACCGCCTTCCGCTCGACATGACCAACTCTCTGAAACCCCCGATTTATCAGGCCCTCAGAGAGGCTGGCATGCTGATAGCAACCGTTGAACAACAAAAACTGGCCATGCTCGCCATTATCCAGCAATTGTCGACCCAAGGGGTGGACCTGGTTGCTGTCGCCGAGGCCGCCAAGCTGCGTATTTTCGGCAGTCCGGACCTGTTCGAGCTGCCGGCAGAGTACCGGCTGCGTGCAGCATCGGCAGTGGATGAGCTGATAGGTGAAGCCATCAAGGACCCGACCGACAGCGCCAGATGACGGTCGAGCCCGTGTCCTGCCCCCACAGATATCACTAAGAGGATCCATCATGGCCGACGAAAAGCCAGAACCGCCCAAGGATGACACCCCAGCCCACTCCACGCCGCAAGAGCGAGAACGGTTGAAGGATTTCAACAAGGACGGTATCCCACCCGGGTCGAGTTGATATTACCCTTCATCCTGCAATCGCAAAATCCGATCGAACCCTTGCGCCAGAGCGTCTGTCGACTTTCCATACGCTCTGGCTACGAACCGCGAGGGATGGATTTTGCACAAGCTTGAGTCGCCCGGCACCCCCATCGTCTGGTCGGTATTTCCCTTGCTGGCCTTGGCCGGCGCCACCGACGCCTTGATGATCCTGCACAGCAAGGATTTGCTCGCGGTTTACATGACCGGCAATTCCACCAAGCTGGGCGATTTTCTGGCGCAGGGCGCATGGTTCAAGGTTGGCGAAATCGCCAGTGTCATCGGTACTTTCGTGTTCGCCACCACGGTTGCAGCGTGGATGGGTGATCGCATCGGTCGTGTGCGTAGCGGCGTACTGCTGCTGTTCGTGGGGGTGTTGCTGGCAATCGCTGCCCCCTTGGCCGCGCAAGCGACGGAGAAATACTCCCTGGCTACTGTCATGGTCATTGCCGCCGCCATGGGCACCCTCAATCAAGTCCGTGCCGACGAGCCGGGCGTCACCTTCGTCACTGGCCTGCTGGTAAAGCTGGGGCGTTGCCTGGCGGCAGGCAAGTTTGGCGGGGCGGCGGATGCCTTTTCGCGCTGGCTGTGCCTGTTGATCGGTGCGCTGCTAGGGACGCTGGTCGACGGCCGTCTCGGCGCCGCGACCCTGTTGCTGCTGGCTGCTCTGGCCGCCCTCGGCGCACTCACCGCGTGGCTGGTTCAGCCCAATGGCCGCCCGCAAGAATCCTGATCTGTGGTTGCCAATCATCTGGAGAATATCCCCATGTCCGACTCGAAGCTCTATCCGTTCGCCGCTCAAGGCCCCGGCACCGCCGATGGCAAACGTCTGCCGACCTCAGGCCCTGCGAGGCCGGCAACCGAAATCGACCGCGGCGGGGTAAAAGACGGCAAGGTCGAATTCATCAACTGGCGTGGCGAAGCGGACCGGCCTGAACCCGCACCGCCCGCGCCCCTGCCACCGGCAGAAAGAGTCGGGTTCGCCATCGTCGGCCTGGGTCGCCTGGCGCTGGGGCAGATCCTGCCGGCGTTTGCCCAATCGTTGCACGCCAAGCCGGTCGCATTGGTGTCTGGCAGCCCAGACAAAGCCAAAGCGGTCGCCGCGCAATATGGCATCCGGCAAGAGGCGGTGTATGGCTACGACCAGATTGAGGCGCTGGCCGATAATCCTGAGGTCCAGGCCGTGTACATCGTCACCCCCAACGGGCTGCATCTTGAACAGGTGCAAGCGGCAGCGCGCGCGGGCAAGCATGTGTTGTGCGAGAAGCCCATGGCCAGTACTTCCGAGCAGGCGCGGCAGATGATCAAGGCCTGCGACGCGGCCGGGGTGCGGTTGATGATCGCTTACCGTTGCCAGTACGAGGATTTCAATAGCGCCGCTGCGCAACTGGTGCAGTCGGGTGAGTTGGGGCGCGTGCGGCTGATCGAGGCAACCAACGCCCAGGCCCAGGGCCCCGATGGTCAGTGGCGACTTGACGCCGCGTTGGCTGGCGGCGGCGCGCTGCCGGACATCGGCCTGTATTGCCTAAACGGCGTGCGCACCATGCTCGGTGAAGAACCGATCGAGGTCTATGCACAAGTGGTCAATCCTCAAGGCGATCCGCGTTATGCCCAGGTCGAGGAAACCATGAGCTTCATGCTGCGTTTTCCCTCCGGCGCCATCGCCAATTGCGCCACCAGCTACGGCGCTCACGAAACCAAGGACATGCGCCTGCGCCTGGAAAAAGGCTGGATCGAAATCGAGAACGCCTTTGCCTACAAAGGCCAGCGTTTGCGGGTGGCTCGACGCAAGGACAGCCTCGAATCCGTCGAAGAGCTGCGAGTAGGGGCGGGTAATCAGTTCAGCCAGGAGATCGACCACTTCGCTCAGTGCCTGCAGACCGGTGAGGCACCCCGCACCCCTGGCGAAGAGGGGTTGCAGGATCACTTGCTGATGGAAGCGATTTACCAGTCGGTGCGGGAGAATCGGCCAATACTGATCGAGTGGGAAAGCAAGCATCGCACCGCAGCACGCTCTTGAAGAACACAGGGGAGCAGCACTGGCCGCTCCCCTGTGAAGTCATGGGGCATGCAGCGTCACCGTAACTCCGAGTCGTTCATCCTCTGCATCATCTGCCGCCCAGACACGGTAATTGCCTGGCCCGATAACAAAGCCTCCCTCCTCGAAACGAGCAAGGATGCGTGGCTCCAGCTGGACCTCGACATCGGCTTGCTCGCCCGCTGCCAGAAAGACTTTTTCAAATCCGGCGAGGCGTTTGGCAAAGCCGTCTTCGCCCGTTTTTGCGATATAAAGCTGCAACGTCGTGGCGCCAGCGCGCGGGCCGGTATTGTTCACCCGCACTGATACCTTGCCGGGCTCGTTGACGCGCAGGTCGCTGAATTCGAATGTGCTGTAGGACAACCCGAAGCCGAACGGCAGCAGCGGCTTGAGACGCTGCCGTGCATACCAGCGATAACCGACATCCGAGCCTTCGATATCGTAGTTGATCGGGATGATCTCGCCTTTACGCGGCATACCGGGGTTGGAGGTGGTGGTGGCAGGGTCGATCTGCTCGGGGCGCGGCAGTTGCGACTCGCTGGCGGGAAAGGTGATCGGCAAGCGTCCGGACGGATTCACTCTGCCGAACAGCACGCCAGCCACCGCCGGGGCACCCCCTGAACCGGGATACCAGGCGGCCAGCACAGCGGCGACGTTATCGAGCCAAGGCAACAGCACAGGGCCGCCGGTCTGCAAGACGACGATGGTGTTGCGGTTGGCTGCGGCGACGGCCTCGATCAAGGCATCCTGATTGCCGTCGAGGCCTAGTCCCTTGGCGTCCAGCGCCTCCGAGCGCCATTCCTGAGCGAAGACGATCACCGCATCGGCGATCGCCGCCTGCGCAACGGCCAAGGTCACATCCGTGCCGTCGAGAAAATCCACCTGCTGCGCCGCGCTTTCTTCCTTGATCGCCTGCACCAGGGAGGACGGTTGGTAAACCTTGGCGACCTGCATGCCCATCATGTCGATGCCCGGCAGCGACAGGCTGCCGATAGGGGGCACGCAAGAGGAGCCTCCGCCACACAGCACGCCGTGATCGGCGTGGGCACCGATGACCAACAATCGTTTTGCCCGTTGTGCCAGGGGAAGCGTGCCCTGAGCATTCTTGAGCAGCACGATGCCTTCCTCGGCCTGGCGTTGGGCGATGAGCCGATGTTGGCTGTAATCGATGGGCAGCGCCGACACCGGGTCCAGTGCCCCCACCTCGATCAGGCTGCGCAGGATGCGCGTGACCATGTCGTCGATGCGGCTCTGCGGGACTTCGCCAGCCTTGACCGCCTGGCGCAGCGCCGCGCCGAAGTGATGGGCGTCGTCCAGATTGGCGCCCGACTGTACGTCCAGCCCCGCCAGCGCGGCCTTGACGCTGGAATGCGTGGCGCCCCAGTCGGACATCACCCAGCCTGGGTACTCCCATTCCCCCTTGAGCACGGTATTCAACAGGAAGGCGTTCTCGGACGCGTAATCGCCGTTGATCAGGTTATAGCCGGGCATCACCGCACCGGGTCGACCGATCTCTATCGCCAGCTGGAAGGCCAGCAGATCGGACTCGCGCAACGCCGCCTCGCTGAGGTTCGAGCTGACCATCACGCGTCCGGTCTCCTGAGCATTGGCGACGAAATGCTTGACCGTCGACACCACCTTCTCGGATTGAATGCCGGCCACCGACTGGCCTGCCAATACGCCGGTCAGCAGAGGATCCTCGCTGATGTACTCGAAATTGCGACCACCGCGGGGCTCTCGGACCAGATTGGCGCCACCCGCCAATTGCACGTTGAAGCCTTTTTGCCGCGCCTCTCGACCCACCAGCGCGCCCGACTCGAAGGCGAGGCTGGGGTTGAACGTGGCGCCGAGCAGCAGCGAGCTGGGCAACGCGGTGGCATGGTCACCTGGGCGGACATTGCCGAGGTTGCCGACACCGAGGCTCGCGTCCGATTGCTGCATGGCCGGGATGCCCAGGCGTTCGATACCGGGGTAAAAAGCGGCAGACCCCAAGGCGCCCTCCGGTTTGTCTTCGCCGGCCAGTGGAATGGCCATGGGGCCGGATAGCCAGGCGAACTTCTCGTCCTCGGTCATCTGCGCCACGAGGGTTCGTGCGCGGTCATCCGTCGAGCGGTCGACGGGTGTTGCGGGTACCTCACTCATCACGATCGTCCAATCAAGTGTGTAAGGTTCTGAGTGGTGTCTGGCTCGCGGGTTCCCGGCCGATCAGGGTTTCATGAGAGGCTTCATCCGGCGGCGCTGACGGTGTTCACTGCGGTGATTCGCCCATTCCAGATCATCTCGTAGTGGGCGCTCTGTACGATGGACGTTACCGGGCGTGGCGTCATCAGTGCCCAGCAGGTATTGCCCGGCAGACGCACCGAACGGTAACGCAGCCCGGGGCTGCCCGCGTTCTTGATGGCTCTGCCCAGTTGCCGGGACTGACTGTAGTCGTCCGGCGCATGGATCGGGTGAGTGATCGGCAGCACCAGGGCATCGAACATGTCCTTGTCGGTGAACACGCAGGTCAGCCCGCGAAACACGAAGCGCTCGTAGTTCAAGCCTTGAACCTTCGCCCAGTAACTGTCCTGGTGATGGCGCACCTCGGCCAGCGCGGTTTCCATGGTGTCCGCCAGGTACAGGGCGCCGAAGCTGCCATCGCTGAATCGCGAGCCGGCCGGATTGACATGGGTAAAGGGCGCCGTCGCATAGGCGCAGCCGGGGATGCCAAATGGGATTTGCGCGCGAGGGATCAGTTCCAGCCGCCCGATTTCATTCTGCAGGCGCGGATTGGTCAGCGCCTGCAACTGGTACAGCACCTCGAACTCGTCGGCACTGGCCACGTCGTCGAACAGTGCGATGGGAGGGAATCTGGAATTGACCAAGCGGCAGGCGTGCACCTGTTCGCCCGGCATCCGTGCCAGTTGATCGAGCATTACCATTGTGCTCCGCGCAAGGCATCGATGCGCCTGAAGGTTTCATACAACGAGATCATGTCGCCCTGCGCCATGACGTCGAGCGGCGCGCGTCCGCTGAAGAATTCATTGTGGTTGGCCATTTGCGCAAAGCCGTAGACGTTTTCAGGGTTGTCGAACACCAGGCGCAGCGCCGCGTGGATGTTGAGCACCAAGCTGACGCGCTGTATCTGGTCTGTGTCCAGGTTCAAGGACCAGCTCGAATCGCTCTGTTTGGCGCGGGCCAGGGTGCTTCGCGAGATGCGCAACACGTTGCAGGACTGTTCGCCGCTGGCCCGCCATTTTTCCAGGATGCCCACGGCGACACGCAGGCCTGCGGCGCATTGCTCTTTGCTGAATGTTGGTGTTTGCAGTGCGGCGACCATGCCCGTGACCTCATGCCTTGTGTCTGTAGATGCAAATATAATCTTTGTTTCTCTACAGACGCAAGGATGCATTGGAGGCTGATGGCGGTACGCGAGGGGAGGTTTAGTGATCATTCGCCGATTGTGGAGGGGAAACTCTTCACTGATCAGAGGGAAATCATTCCCCCCAATCAGTCGTTGTCGAGCGAATTCGAGGAAAAAAGCGCCGACTCTCCCGACGCCTTCTTCAACCCGCCGTCACACCAGCAGGTTTTTTTTGATGCTGCCGCCCTGCACGATCATGGCCAGGTGCTCGCCCTGGCCTACCAGGCAGCTGATATCGGTCAGCGGATCGCCATCTACCACCAGCAGATCGGCCAAGGCACCCGGGGCGATGCAACCCAGCTCGCCTTCGCGTTGGAGGATCTGCGCGGCGACGCTGGTGGCACTGCGGATGGCCGCCAGATTGCCCAGCACCTCGGCGCGGATCTTCAGTTCGTAGCTCTGGTATTCGTGCATCTCGCCCAGCAGATCGGAGCCGTAGCCCATGGGCACGCCGGCTTCGGCAAACAGTTTCAAGGCATTGCGCCCGGCCTGGCGCACGTCTTCGATCTTGGCCACCGACTCGGGCGGCAGGCCGGCGCGGGCGCCATGTTCGGCGAGCATTTCGTAGGTCACCTGGGTGGGGACTGCAAAGGCGCCTTTCTCAGCCATCAACCGCGCGGTATCGGCATCCACCAGGTTGCCGTGCTCGATGGTGCGTACGCCGCATTCGATGGCGCGGCGGATGGCGCGAGCGGTGTAAGCGTGGGCCATGACGTAGGTGTTGGCGGCCTCGGCTTCGTCGACGATGGCGCGGATTTCGGCCTCGCTGTATTGAGTGTTGGCGATCGGATCGGTGGGCGAGGAGACGCCGCCCGAAGCCATGATCTTGATCTGGCTGGCGCCCTGTTGCAGCTCTTCACGCACGGCCAGGCGCACGTTGTCGACGCCATCGACCACTCGCGCGATGGCACCCGCGCGAAAGCAGCACGAGCACGGTTCGCTGAGCAGCAATTCGCCACGGGCGCGCATGTCGCCATGGCCCCCGGTCTGCGACAGTGCCTTGCCTGACGCGAAAATACGCGGGCCGGGGATCAGCCCGATCGCAATCGAACGGGCCAGCGCCCAGTCGGCACCACCAGCGTCGCGTACCGTGGTGAAGCCGCGCTTGAGCATGGCGTCGAGGATCGGCAGGGCGCGATACATGGTGATCGCGTTGGGTTGCAAGGCGTTGAGGCCGAGGTTGGCATTGGAGGCCAGTACGTGCACGTGGCAGTCGATCAGACCGGGCATCAGCGTGCGCCCGCCGAGGTCGATCACCTCGGCGCCCGCTTCGGCCGATTCGCCCTGGGCGCGCACGGCGACGATGCGTTCACCCTCGATCAGTACTTCCTGGCCCGTCAGCAACTGGCCGGCGACGGGGTCCAGCAGGCGGCCGTTGCGCAGGATCAGGCGAGTAGGGGTGGTCATTGGACAGCTCCTGTCAAAGTGATGTGTGCCTTGGGCTTGTCGCGTGGCTGATCGCGGAAGAGCAGGGCGCCGATGCCGCTCACGGCTGCCGCGAACATGATGTAGAAGGCCGGGGCGAGATTGCTGCCGGTCTGGGCGATCAAGGCAGTGATGGTAAAGGTGGCGAAACCACCGAAGATGGTTACCGCGAAGTTGTAGGCCACCGACAGCCCGGTGGACAGCACGTGGGTCGGCAGCAGTTCACCGAAAGCGGCGAGGATCGAGCCGATATAGCCGGCGATCATCAAGCCCAGTACCAACTCGAACACCAGCAGCGAGGCCAGCCCGGGCGCGTGGTTGATGTAGTAGAACATCGGGTAGGCGGCGATGAAGATGGCTGCAGCCGAGCACAGCAGCCATGGGCGACGGCCCTGCCTGTCGGCCAGGGCGCCGACGATGGGCGTGGCGACGATCAACACACCGCCACCCACCATGCTGGCGCAGAAGCCCATCCACGACGGCAGGCTCAGAACACGGGTCGCGTAGGAGGGGATGTAGAACAGAATGGCGTAGGTGCACACGGTCCAGAGCACCACCAGCGAGAAGCTGATCAGGGTCTGGCGCGGATAGCTGCGCAGCACTTCGCGCAACGGCGATTCACTGGTTTGCGCTTCACTGTAGGCCGGGGTTTCGTCGATGCGGCTGCGGATATAGAAGCCGATCGGGCCGATCAGCGTGCCGATCAGAAAGGGCACGCGCCAGCCCCAGCTTTCCAGTTGTGCCTGAGTCAGGTAGGTCGACAGCAGCGCGCCCAATCCAGAGCCGAGCAGCACCGCGACGCCGATACTGGCCTGGATCCAGCTGGAGTAGAACGCCTTGCGCCCAGCCGGTGCATGCTCGGTGAGGAACGCCGTGGCGCTGCCCATTTCACCCCCGGCGGAGAAGCCCTGCAGCAGCCGCGCGAGCACGATAAGCACCGGCGCGATAAAGCCGATCTGGGCAAAACTGGGCGTCACCGCGATGATGAAGGTGCCCAGCGCCATCAACAGAATGGTCAATGACAGCGCCGCTTTGCGACCGTGCTTGTCGCTATAGATACCCAGTACGATGCCGCCCACCGGGCGCATGAAAAACCCGACCCCGAAAGTGGCCAACGCCAGGAGGTACGAACTCAGTTCGCTGCCGGTGGGGAAGAACACCTTGGCGATGATCACCGAAAAGAAGCTGTAGACCGTGAAGTCGAACCATTCCAGGCCGTTACCGATCACGGTGGCGACGACGGCGCGGCGCGCCTGCTTCGAATGGATCTGAGAGGGGGTATGGGCGCTCGCGTTCACATGAAGCTCCTGCATGCTGCATTCGCAGGCCTCCTGTGGTTCAGGAAAGATCCCGCGAAGAATGAGGGCAGAACCGGGCAAGTTGACGCTGTGTCAGGGTCTGATGCCCTTGTGTGACCCGAGAATACGGGCGGTGCGAGGAAGGCGAAAACGCTTATTGCGCAGATTTGCATGCGTGCAGCGCATGCAAGGCCTACGCGGGAATTTGCCCCGTCAGCCACTTCTCGAACGCCCGGGCGGCGCGACTCGGCAGCGATGCAGTCGGCGTCAACAGGTAATAACCGCCTACGGCGCCGACCCTCTCGACGCAGGCGGGGACCAAGGCGCCACTGCGCAGGTGCGCGTCGATCATTGGTCGCCAGCCCAATACGATGCCGTGGCCGGCGATCGCCATGTCCACCAGCACTGGGTAATGGTTGACCGTCAGCCGCTTGCGGATGATCGAGGCGTCGACGTCCTGGCGCGCGAACCAGTTGCCCCAGGACAGCCACTGGCGTTGACCGTCTTCGAGCATCAACAGCCGATGATCAAGCAACTCGGCGGCCGTCAGAGTGCGTCCTTGCAGATAGTCGGGCGAACAATAGGCACCCACTGACTCGGGAAACAGCAACTGACTGTCCAGCCCCGACGGCGAGGTGGCGCCCAGAAAGTACACCGCCAGGTCGAATTCGGCGCGCACCAGCGAATCAAGGCCGTCGACCACCCGTAAACGCGCGTCCACCGCCGGAAACTCATCCACGTAGCGGCCCAGTAGCGGCCCCAGCCACAGCGCTGCGACGCCACTGGAGCACGCCAGGGTCAACTGCTGCTCGCCGTTGTGGGTGATGACCTTGGCCGTGGCTTCGGCGCATTGGGTCAGCAACCGATGCACCTCCTCGGCATACAACTGGCCGGCGACGGTCAGGTGAATGCGCTTGTGCTCACGGCGAAACAATGCCCGCCCGAGGAACTCCTCCAGCTGTGCGACCTGGCGGCTGATGGCGCTTTGCGTCAAGTGCAACTCGGCCGCCGCACGGGTGAAGCTGCCATGACGCACAGCGGCCTCGAAGGCGATAAGGTTTTGCAGCGGGGGAAGGGGATCGATGCGCATGGTGAGGAGCAAACCTGTCAGGGAAAGGAAAGTCAGCCGCGGCTGTTGGATTTGAACGCCGGCAACTCCTGCAACAGCATCTGCAACATCCGGCTCGACGCCACGCTCAACTGGCGCCCCAAGCGGCTCACCAGGTGCGTCTGGGGGCTACTGAATACCGGGTTTTGCAGGGGCAGGGCGACCAACGCCCCGGCCCTGATTTCCTCTTCCACCACAAAAGTCGGCAACAGCGTCACCCCACCCTGCATGGCGAAGCGCTTGAGCAGGGCGAAGGTGCTGCACGTCAGGGTCGGCAGCAGGCTGACACCCTCCTGGTGTTCCGCCGCCAGCAGGATCTGCCGGATACCGTAGGCCACACCGGGTAGCGCCAGGCGATAGTGGTCCAGCCCCAGCAGAGCGATCGGCTCCTTGCTGTGTACCAGTACATGCTCGGGGTTGACCACCGCGCACACAGGATGGCTGTGCTGTGCGTGGGAGCGCAGCTTGTTGTCTGCCGCCGGATTGAACACCAGGCCGATATGCGCTTCGTCCTCAACCACCTGGCGGATCAGCTCGTTGCTGCCGCAGACATTCACGATCAGCTCGACCTTGGGGTACAGCGTCGAGAAATGCGTCAGCGGTTGCGACAGACTGTCGAGGAAGCCCTCGCCCACCGCCAGCGTCACCGAACCACTCTGCAGACCGCGCAACGCCTGGATCGAGTCCAGCAGTACTTCTTGCTGCGTCAGCCGTTGACGATAGTAGGTCAGCACCTTGTCACCGGCTTCGGTCGGCTTCACGCCACGACGGTGGCGCTCCAGCAGCGGTGCTCCGAGCTCCTGCTCCAACTGAGCGATCTGCCGACTGACCGCCGAGGGCGCGACGTTGAGGATGTCGGCGGCGGCCCTCACGCTGCCTGCGCGCACGGCCTCGAAGAAATACAGGATGCGACGATCTTGGACGATGCTCATAAAAATCCTGTGTTGCCTTAAACGCAACAAAAATGCGAACTAGCGATTATTGCTGTGATCACCGACCGCTGTCCATACTCGTCTCATGCCCCAGGCAGGGCCCTCAAAATTTGAGCGAGAGACCTTCAATGAGCTTGAAAATCGGCGTTATCGGGCTAGGCAACATGGGCGGTGGCATGGCCGCGACGCTGGCGAGCAAAGGCTTCGACGTCAGCGGTTTCGACCTTGCCCACACCGCGCTGGAAAAGGCCCAGGCCAAGGGCGTCAAGCCCGTTGCCGAGCGCGAACAACTGATTGCCAGCGTCGAGGTGCTGATCCTTTCGCTGCCCAAGGCCGAACACGTCGAAGCTGTGTGCCTGGGCGCCAACGGCATCCTCGCGCTGGGCAAGCCGGGGTTGATCGTCGTCGATACCACCACCTCCACCCCCGAGGCGAGCCGCAAGGTTGCCGCCGCCCTTAAGGTCAAAGGCATCGCCTTTATCGACGCCCCGGTGTCCGGCGGCCCCAAAGGCGCGGCCACCGGAACCATGTCGATGGTGATCGGCGCCGAGGACGACGATCTGGCGCGCGTGATGCCGATACTCGAGGGCATGAGCGGCACCCGCGTGCACATCGGCCAGACCGGCGCCGGCAACGTCGCCAAGATCGCCAACAACATGCTCACTGCCTGTCACCTGATCAGCACCGCCGAAGCACTGAGCATGGCCGCCAAGGCCGGTGTCGACCCGGCAAAACTGCTCGAAGGCTTGAACGCCGGCTCCGGGCGCAGCAGTGCCACGCAAGCCATGTTCCCCACTTGGGTCATGAATAAGGCTTACGACTCGGGCTTCACCATGGGCCTGATGCGCAAGGACGTCGGCCTGGCCCGCGACCTCAGCGCCAGCCTCGACCTCGACCTGCCGCTATCGCGCGCCGTCGCCGAACTATGGCAAGCGAGCAGCGCCACGCTGCCGGACGCCGATGACTTCTGCTGCATCGTTGAACGCACCGACGCCCCCCTGTTTGGCCGTGGAGAATAACCAATGAGCACGCAAAAGATCCTTGAATTGATGCGCCCGTTCTGGGGCGACCGCAGCACTATCGGCAGTTACGTTGGCGGTGAGTTCATCGACGGTCACGGCGCGCCAGTGGAAGTACGCAACGCCCACGATGACAGCCTGCTGTTGAGCTTCGCCGATGCCGACGAGTCACTGGTCGCCATCGCCGATCGAGCCACCAAGGCCGCCCAGCAGCAGTGGTGGGCGCTGACCGCTCAAGCCCGTGGCCGCGCGCTTTACCAGGTAGGCGCGCTGATTCGCGAGCAGGCCGAGAGCCTTGCGCAAATAGAATCCCTCACCGCCAACAAGCCGATCCGCGATGCCAGCGTCGAGGTGCAGAAAGTCGCCGAGATGTTCGAGTACTACGCCGGTTGGGCCGACAAGCTGCACGGTGAAGTGATTCCGGTGCCCACCAGCCACCTCAACTACGTGACCTACGAACCGCTGGGCACGGTGTTGCAGATCACCCCCTGGAACGCGCCGATCTTCACCTGCGGCTGGCAGTTGGCGCCGGCCCTGGCCGCCGGTAACGCGGTGATCCTCAAACCGTCCGAGCTGACCCCGCTGTCGTCCTTGATGGTCGCCGTGCTGATCGAGCGCGCGGGCGTGCCCAAGGGCCTGGTCAACGTGATCGCCGGGTTCGGTCACAGCATCGGCCAGGCTTTTATCGCCAAGGCCGATATCCGCAAAGTGGTATTCGTCGGCTCGCCGGCTACCGGCCGGCACATCGCCGTCGCCGCTGCGCAGCGTTGTATCCCCGCCGTGCTGGAGCTGGGCGGCAAGTCGGCCAATATCGTCTTCGCCGATGCCGACCTCGATGTGGCCCTGCGTGGCGCGCAAGCGGCGATTTTTTCCGGTGCCGGGCAAAGCTGCGTGTCCGGTTCGCGCCTGCTGGTGCAAGAGTCGATCTTCGAGAAATTCACCCAGGCCCTCGCCGTGGCCGCTAGGCAGTTCAAGGTCGGTGACCCCAGCGATCCGCAAACGCAGATCGGCCCGATCAACAACGCCAAGCAATATCGGCACATCAAAACCATGCTCGAACGCGCGCTGGAAGAGGGCGCCACGCTGGTGGGCGCCGATGCCGAGCCGATCCCCGCCACGCCCGGTTATTACGTGAACCCTACGGTGCTCAAAGGGACTAACGATCTGTACTGCGCCCAGGAAGAGATCTTCGGTCCAGTGGTGGTAGCGATTCCGTTCAAGGACGAAGCCGACGCCATCCGCATCGCCAATGACAGCCGTTTCGGCCTCGCGGGCGGGGTATGGACCCGCGATGTCGGGCGCGCTCATCGGGTTGCCAGGCAAGTACGCGCCGGCACCTTCTGGGTCAACGGCTACAAGACCATTCACGTCAGCTCGCCGTTCGGTGGCTACGGTGAGAGCGGCTACGGCCGTTCCTCCGGCCTCGACGCGCTGCGTGAGTACAGCGAAGTGAAAAGCGTGTGGGTCGAAACCGCCGCCACGCCTGCCGCATCCTTTGGCTACGGCGCCAGCCTGGAGTAATGCCATGACTGTCCTCAAGAACTTGATCGACGACGCCGTGCTCTGGCGACGGCACTTCCACTCGACGCCCGAGCTCGGTTACCAGGAGCTGCAGACCTCCGATCGTGTCGCCCAGTTGCTGGAGAGTTTCGGCATCGAAGTGGTCCGCGGCCTGGGCGGCACGGGTGTGGTCGGTACTCTGCGCAATGGCGAAGGCCCGAGCATCGGCATCCGCGCCGACATGGACGCCTTGCCGATCCAGGAGCTGGGCAACGCCGCGCACAAATCCACCCACAAAGGCTGCATGCACGCCTGCGGGCACGACGGCCACACCACCATCCTGCTGGCCACGGCGCGGCATTTGAGCGAGACGCGGTGCTTCAGCGGCACGGTGCATTTCATCTTCCAGCCCGCCGAGGAGAACCTCGCTGGTGCGCAGGCCATGATCGACGACGGACTGTTCGAGCGCTTCCCGATGGAGGCGATCTACGGTCTGCACAACTGGCCAGGCGTACCGGCCGGGCACGTGGTCATCAACCCAGGGCCGATGATGGCCTCGCTGGACACCTTCGAGATCACCCTGACCGGCAAGGGCTGCCACGCAGCGATGCCCGAAAAGGGCGCCGACCCGATCGTCGCCGCCGCCGAGTTGGTGCTGGGCTTGCAGACCATTACCTCGCGGCGCCTGTCGCCGCTGGATTCAGCGGTGGTCAGCGTGACCCAGTTCAACGCCGGCGAAGCGATCAACGTCATCCCTGAAACCGCCGTGCTGCGCGGTACGGTGCGATGCCTGCAAACCCCGGTGCGGGCCAAGGTCCAGCAATTGATCGAAGAATTCGTCGCTCAATTGCCGCAGGCCTTCGGCGTGACCGGTGCGCTGGATTACACCGTGGGCTACCCGGTCACCGAAAACGACCCTGACGCGGCGGCGGTCATGCGCCGGGCAGCGATCGCGGCGGTGGGTGAGGACAAGTTGCAATGGGGCTGCAATCCGTCGATGGCGTCGGAGGATTTCGCCTTCATGCTCCAGGCCCGGCGGGGAGCGTACGTGTGGTTGGGCGTGGATGGCGAGACGCCGTCGGCGGCGTTGCACAACCCGTATTACGACTTCAATGATGCGGTGATAGAACCGGGTGTTGCGGTGTGGACGGCGTTGGTGGAGCAGTCGTTGCCGCTGCAATGAGCGCGAGTTGGAACGGCCCCAGCGGGCCGTTTTCAACCAATCCAGGCGTTGTGCGACAGGGGACTCAGCTAAACCCCGCGACCTCATGCGGCACGTAGGATGCCTCAAGTTGGTCGATCTCTTCACTCGTCAACTTCAGCGACATCGCTGCTACGGCATCCTCCAGATGCTGCGGTTTGCTCGCACCCACCAGCGGCGCGGTCACCCCGGCTGATTGCGCCACCCAGGCTAACGCGACCTGCGCCCTTGGCACGCCGCGCGCCTTGGCCACACTGGCGACCGCCGCGACCACTTGCCGATCGGCGTCGGCGGTACGCGCCAGATACAGCGTCTTGCCGAACGCATCGGTGTCGGCACGGCTGCTGCTCTCATCCCAATCCCGCGTCAGCCGCCCGCGTGCCAGCGGGCTCCAGGGCAGCACTGCAATGCCCTGATCGCGACACAGCGGCAGCATCTCGCGTTCTTCCTCGCGGTTGAGCAGATTGAGGTGATTCTGCATCGACACGAACGGCGTCCAGCCATTGGCCTTGGAGGTGTGCAGGGCCTTGGCGAATTGCCAGGCATACATCGATGAAGCGCCGATATGCAGCGCCTTGCCGGCCTTGACCACATCGTGCAGGGCTTCGAGGGTTTCTTCGATGGGGGTGTGATAGTCCCAGCGGTGGATCTGATAGAGGTCGACATAATCGGTGCCGAGGCGCCGCAGGCTGTTGTCGATCTCGCTCAGGATCGCCTTGCGCGACAGGCCGCCGATATTCGGCGCCTGGCGCAACGGGAAGAACACTTTGGTGGCGATCACGATCTCGTCGCGACGGGCGAAATCACGCAGGGCCCTGCCGACGATTTCTTCCGAAGTACCATCCGAATAGCTGTTGGCGGTGTCGAAAAAATTGATGCCCAACTCGACGGCCTGCTTGATCAGCGGGCGGCTCTTTTCCTCGTCGAGGGTCCATGGATGGTTGCCACGATCGGGGATGCCGTAAGTCATGCAGCCTAGCGCTACGGGGGAGACCTTGAGGCCGGTGTTGCCAAGGGATTTGTAGTTCACGTGGTTCTCCTTGTTGATCAGCTAAGAGGGTTGCGCTGCACCGCGATGCACTTGATCTCGACCAGCAGGCCTGGGTGCGCCAGTTCGGCCACGCCAATGCAAGTCCAGGCGCACAAGCCGCGGGGGAACGTCCGGTTTTTGACCTCGCGAAACAGCGGCATGTGGCGCGCCATGTCGATGTGATAAGTGGTCATGTCGACCACGTCCTCGAAACGGCAGCCGCCGGCGTCGAGCACGCTGAGCAGGTTTGCCCAGGCGGCGACAAACTGCTGCTCCGGATCGATGATGACTTCCAGATCGGCCGTGCGCCCCACTTGGCCGGCACAAAACAACGTCGCGCCGACTCGCACGGCCGGGGCATAACCGGCGCGCTCGACCAACGACGTCATGGCCTCGGGGATGATGATTTGACGGTCCGGCATGGGCGAGGCTCCAGGTAGATGAGCTGTCGACTGTAGCAGCGGTTCGGCAGGGCGCGAATTAAGTCGACAGTGGGATGCTCCTGAAAGTGCCCTGGCAATCAACACGGAGCCTGCGAGGAGTCGTCCCGGTATGGGGCCGAAATACCTGAAGTAAATCACTCGGGCTGCTGTAGCCGACTTCCAGCGCCGGCTCGATCCCACTCAAACTTGATTCAACCGGGCGATGGTCATGCCTGATGGCGGCATGAGCGTGCAGGCGATGGGCGTATCATTGATGAGGAATCATTGCCCACTCAGAATGGTCTTCTGTAAACCCAGCACCCCTGCATCTGAACGAGATGACGCCTATGCAAGAACACGACTTTCTCCAATTGCTCGCCGACGAGGGCTTCGGCACCCCCGTGGTGGTCGAGCGTGAGCCCCTGGGCACGCTTGACGAGCATGCGCATCCGTTCGAAGCCAAGGCGTTGGTGCTGCACGGCAGTCTGCGTATCCGTACTGCCACGGGCGAGCGGACCTATGCCGTTGGTGACGTTTTCCATCTGCAGCGAGATGAGCCGCATTCGGAAGTGTTCGGGGAGGAGGGCGTACGGTATCGTGTGGGGCGCAAGCAAACCTAGGGCAGACGGCTCTGGAGGTCCCGCTAAAGACTGTTCAGTATGTCTTCCACCCCCACCACACGCGCATAGTCCATCGCCAGATTACTGAGCGACATGGCATGCACCTCTTCCGCCCGCCAAAGGCGTCCATCCAGGTCGGTTTGATCAAAGGTGTAACAGCCATCGCGCGGTACGATCACCGCAAAGCCAAGGTTCCCGCCCGATCGCGCAGTAGCCTCCAGCGAGTTGTTGGTGATAACGCCTGCCACCACAATCTGGCGAATACCTCGCACATGGAGCCAGCGCTCAAGGCCACTGGCAATGAAGGCGTCCGGCACGTTCTTCTCGACCACGTGTTCGTGGGGCAGCGGAGCTAGTGCTTCCTGAAACTCGCAACCCGGCTGCCCTGGCCAGAATACCGAACCCGGCGTGCGCGATAGATGCCTGACGTGGACGATGGGCCGATGCGATTGCCGCCAGGCATCCAGCAGCGCTTGAATTCGCAGCTCGGCGTCTGGATTGTTGCGTCGTCCCAGTTTTGGATCGTTCATGCCTTTTTGCATGTCGATGATGATCAGCGCGGCGTTAGCCTCCAAGTCGTCCATAGCCCATCCTTTCGCAAAAAAACCGCAGTACCCGCAAACCTCAACGCTTGCTCAACGCCAATCGCGCCGCAAACATCACGAAGATCATCCCTGTCGTGCGATCCATCCAGGTGACCACCTTTTCGCGCCGCAGCACGCCGGCCAGCGGCTGGGTGGCGCCGATCAATATCGACGACCAGATCAATCCGATCAGCAGATGAATCCCCACCAGGCCAAACGTCCAGATCACCGGCGACTGACCGGCCGGAATGAATTGCGGCAGAAACGACACGTAAAAAATGCCTATCTTGGGGTTCAGCAGGTTGCCGGTCATGCCTCGGATAAACCAATTGGAGCGCGGCCTGGCCTGCGTTTCCAAGGCAGACAGCGAGGTGCGTGGGCGCATCAGCATATTCAATCCGAGCCAGCACAGGTAGGCCGCGCCGCAATACTTCAGGACGTTGAACGCCAACTCGGAGACGGCAATCAGGGCACCCAGGCCGAAGGCCACGGCGGCGCCCCACAACAGGCAGCCCACGTTGATGCCCAACACTGCGCGCAGGGCCTGCTGTTTGCCTTCTACCGTGGCGGTTCGCAGGATCAGGGCAGTATCAAGGCCGGGCGTGAGGGTCAACACGGTGGCGGCGAAGGTGAAGGCGAGGAGGTTGTCGGCGATGGACATGGGCGGGGGCTTCTAACGTGCGGTTGAGTGTGGCGTTAGCACAGGCTGGGCCAGCCCGACCACGGCGAACGCGCACCCTTGCTCCCACAGTGCAGGACGCCGGACCTGCTTGCACTGTGGGGGCAAAGATTGCTCGCCAAGCGGCCGGTAGCCGCACCGCATCTCGTGCCGCCAATCAATACTTGAACCGCCCTACCAACTCATTCAACTCCCCGCTAATCCCGGTCAACCGATCCGAATCGCTCTGCGCCGAATGCGCCAGCTCTTCCACCAACTGCGCATCGGCATGAATCTGCGCGATATGGCGGTTGATGTCCTCGGCCACCTGATGCTGCTCCTCGGCCGCGGTGGCGATCTGTGTGTTCTGATCGCGAATCGAATCCACCGAATGGCGGATCTTGTCGAAGCTGTCGCGGGCCAGCTGGATGCGCTCGACGCTGGTCTGCGACATCTGCACGCTGCCTTGCATCTGCCTGGTCACTTCCTGGGTGCGCCGTGCCAGGTTGCCGAGCAGGCTGTCGATCTCGCCGGTGGAGTCGGCGGTGCGCCGCGCCAGGGCCCGGACTTCGTCGGCGACCACGGCGAAACCGCGGCCCTGATCGCCAGCGCGGGCGGCCTCGATGGCGGCGTTGAGCGCGAGCAGGTTGGTTTGCTCGGCGATCGAACGAATGGTGTCGAGGATGGTGTTGATGTTCTTGCTGTCCTGCTCGAGCGCCTGCATGGTCTGGGTCGATTGCTGCAGGTTGTCGCTCAGTTGCATGACGCTGCCGGTGGCTTCGCCGATGTGCTGCTGGCCATCGTACACGTCGCGGTAGCCCGCATCAGCGCTGGACGCAGCCTGGCTGGCGGAGCGGGCCACTTCGTTGGCGGTGGCGACCATCTCGTTGAAGGCGGTGCTGACCAGCTCGACGGCCTCGCGCTGACGCCCGGCGGCGTCGTTCATGTTGTGGGCGACCTGGCTACTGCCGGCAGCGGCCTGTTGCAGGTCGGACGAGGCGCTGCCGATACGCCGCACCAGTTGGGCGATCATGCTCAAAAACTGGTTGAACCAGCTGGCCAGGGTGGCGGTTTCGTCCTTGCCTTGCACGGTGAGGCTGCGGGTCAGGTCGCCTTCGCCCTGGGCGATTTCCTGCAGGCCGCCGGCGACACTGCGGATCGGCCGCACGATCATTCCGGCGAAACTGGCGCCGACGATGGCGAAGATGATCGCCAGCACCGCGGCGATGCCTGCGATCAGCCAGGTCAGGTGCGAGGCCTTGGCCATCACTTCGTCTTGCTTGATCAGGCCGATGAAGCGCCAGCCCAGGCTCTCGGAGGTGTAAATGTTGACCATGTACGGCACGCCGTCGATGTCGATTTTGGTCACACCGTTACCGCTGTTGGCGAGGGCGGCGTAGTTGGGGCCCAGGTCGGCGAGGGACTTGAAGTTGTGTTTGGCATCGCTGGGGTCGACCAGCACGTTGCCGTTGGCTTCGACCAGCATCAGGTAGCCGCTGTCGCCGAGCTTGATGTGCTTGACCAGTTCGGTCAGTTGCTTGAGCGACACGTCCAGCCCCACCACGCCCAAGGTATTGCCGTTGGCGTCGTCGATGGTGTGCACGTTGCCAAGCAGCACCACGTCGTCCGGCGCCCAGTAGTAGGCCGAGGTGCGCAGGCCTTTGCACGGTGCGGTAAGGGCAGTTTTGTACCAGGGGCGAACGCGCGGGTCGTAATTGGTCAGTTTGGCGTCGTCGGGCCAGCTGACATAGCCGCCGTCCTTGAGACCCACGGACAGGTAAGCGGTGCTCGGATGGCTCTTGGCAAAGTCGCCAAACAGCTGCAGCAGTTGCTTGCCGCTATCGGTCATGGGGATTTGCGCGGCATCGGCGCCGCTGTAGTTTTTCAGATCCTTGATGCCCGCGATGCGTGGGTCCTTGGCAAGGTATTCGACGTTCTGGCTGATGCCGTCGAAGAATTGCTTCATGCCGTTGTCGATCTGCCGGATCTCCCGGCCACTGCTGTCGAGAAAATCGGCTTGCGCCGCATCGCGCAGGTTCAGCACGACGAGCACCGCCACCAGGATAACCGGCAGGCACGCGACGGCCGCGAAAGCCCAGGTCAGCTTGTGTTTGATATTCATGACTTCTTCCGCAGGTATTTGGGCGTATCGGGATCGGCAGAAAGGCAAGTCAGCTAGGCAGCGTCGCGTTTTATCAGCAGGACAGCGCCCACGCGTACACACCATTTATCGGCAGCAAGGGCAGGGACTTTAGGTACGCCAGGGGACATCGGCGCGGGCGTCATGATACAAAGTGGCTCAATGACTACAGGGCAGTGCATGAGCGCCGCCCCGGCCCGCCCGACCACAGGAGCTGACATGCAAGACGCTGATTTCGACCCGAGCGCCACCGCCTCGATCCTCGCACAGGCCTGGAGCAGTGGCGACTTGTTGACCGCACTGGCGGCCGGCAACAAACCCGAGACCCTGGAGCAGGGCTATGCCGCTCAGGACCATCTGTTCCAACTGGCCGGCGGCACCCGCGCGGGTTGGAAGCTCGGCGTCGGCAGCCCGGCGGCCATGCGCGGGGCCAACCTGTCGCGGCCGCTGGTCGGGCAGCTCGAGCGCGCACGGCTGCACAGCAGTGGCGTGCAGCTGAGCCTGCCGGCCTATACCCCGGTGACCATTGAATGCGAAATCGCCTTCGTGCTCGATCGCGACCTGCCGCCGCTGCCCGGACGAAAAATCGACGCCGCCGATATTCGCAGCACCTGTGTGACCTTCGAGGTGGTGCGCTCGCGTTTCGTCGACCGCAAGACCGTGGGCTGGCCAAGCTTTACCGCCGACAACGTCGGCTTCGAGGCCCTGGTGGTCGGTCAAACCCTGTGTCAGGGCCTTGATCCAGAAGTCATGCGCCAGTTGGCCGAAAACGTGGTCGTCTATCTCAATGGCGAACCCCGGGCCAAAGGCCTGTTCGACGACACCGCGACCGATCCGCTCAATTCCCTTGCAGCGTTGTACGAACATGCCGCGCAACGCGGCGAAACGCTGAGGGCCGGTGACATCATCACCACCGGTGCCATGTGCGAGGCATTCGACATCAGTGGTCCAGGCCACAAACTGGCGGCCCGCTACTTCGATAACGAGCTGACGTTTTCGTTTTGATTCATGCTGGCCGCTCCTCGCCGGATAAACCCGGCGGCGAGGACCGGTCGAGCAAAAACGGCAACAGCGCCTTCATGACTTCATCTGGCGATTCTTCAGGTTGAAGATGCCCGCCCTTTATCGCCTCGCCCCGCACATCTCGCGCCCATTTGCCCCAGATGGCCAACGGGGAGTGCGCGCCCGCATAAGTCTTCGGCCATAACACCAGCACTGGGCATGGCAGTTGGCGGCCGGCAGCGCGGTCGGCGGCGTCATGTTCCGTGTCCTCGTTGGCCGCTGCTCGATAATCTTCACACATGGCATGCCGGACCGAGGGCTGGCGAAACGCTGTGACATAGGCGTCCAATGCCTGCGGATCGATGTTAGCCAGGTCCCCAGCCATCTTGCTCAAGGCGTTCTTGATAAAAGCCTCCGGGTCGACGGCCAGCAGGCGCTCCGGCAGGTCGAAGGGCTGAGCCAGAAAGAACCAATGGAAATTGGCCAGCGCAAACGGCTTGTCCATTGCCTCCCAGACATCCAGGGTCGGCATCACGGTCAGCGAGGCATAGCGCGTGACTCGCTGCGGGTGATCCAGCGCCATCCGGTAGCCCGCGCGAGCACCACGGTCGTGGCCCACGACCGCGAAGCGTGAGTGGCCGAGCTGTTCCATCATCTCGACCAGCGCTTGCGCGACGCGCCTTTTGCTCCAGCGCGGCTGATCGGCCACGGTGCGGCTGGCGCCATAACCCGGCAGATCCGGGGCGATGACGGTGAAATAGCGGGCGAGCCGTGGGGCGATATAGCGCCACGTGACGTGAGTTTGCGGATAGCCATGCAGCAACAGCAGTGGCGGCCCGGCACCGCCGATCACGCCCTTGAAGGCCACATCGCTGGTATTGACCTGCAATGGCGCAAAGCCGGGGAACAGTTCGGGGATAGCGTCAGCCATGGTCGTCTCCATCAATGGATCGCGCTGGAATCGACAAAACCTGCGAGGTCGCGGTTGAAGCGCGCGGCCTCCTCGAGGAAGGGCGCATGCCCTGAGTTCGCATACACAATGCTCGTGGCCCGAGGATTGAGCTGTTTGGCGCGTGCGATCGCGGACTTTGTTTGTACCAGCGCATCCTGCGCGCCATAGAGCAATAGCACCGGGACCGTGGCACCGCCAAGCGCTTTGACCGCATCGACATCCATCGACTGTACCGCCCGCTGCATATCCCAGGAGGCCATCGCTGCATTGGCGAACAGCCGTTCGAAGGTACTGCGATCAGGCTGGGTGTGAAAGCACAGGCCGAGAAATTCTCGGACGGTATCGAGGTGAGTCTTCAGGTCTGGGGCGTTGAGATCCTGATACACCTGTGGGTGGGCCACGATCTGCTCCGGCTTGAGTTCGATCACCCCATCGACATACACGGCACCGCCAATCTGGCCGTCACCGTATCTGGCCAGATAGTTGGATATCACTGCACCGCCCAGGGACCACCCCACAAGCATCGGCCTGGTCACCTTTGCCGCCTGCATGACGACAGCCAGGTCATCGGCCCAGCGGTGCCCTTCGGCGTAGGCCTGGGCATTTACCGGTTTGCCGGACAGTCCGTGACCGCGCAGGTCGTAGGTGATCATCCGATAGCGTTGCAACTCGGGGGCGTTCACCTGGTTGTCCCAATTCAGGTGACTGCCCAGCAGACCATGAATGAAGACGATGGCAGGTCCGCTGGGGTTTCCGGACTCCTGGACGGCCAATGTCACCCCATCCGGCGTTGTGACGTTGTAGCTGATGCGCTCGGCATGGGCGACGCTTGCGGTGGCCGCCAAGGCGCCGCACAAGATCAAGGTAGACAGATTTTTGAACAGGGCAGGGGTAGGCATGGGGTGACTCCAGATCGGGTAGAGAGGATCAGTCTCAACCCTCACTCCGGTGTGAGGGTCAAGGCAAAGATGCTACTGTGTGGCGCTGTTCCTCAGATCTCCCATCAGGTCCCGTTGCCATGACCCAACCGACCCTGCACCGTGCGATGAGCATTGGCGAACTGGCCCGCCAGACAGGCGCCAGTGTGCGTTCTATTCGCCATTACGATGAGCAGGGGCTGCTAGGGTCCACTCGCAGTGCAAACGGCTACCGATCCTTTACGGCGGCGGCTGTCACCCAGGTCAGGCAAATCCAGCGCCTGATCGCCACAGGCTTCAGCCTGGCCGAAATCCGTGGTTTCCCCGACTGCATGCGCATGATCGAAGGCGCCAGTGCCTGCCCTGAAACGTCTGCCGCGCAGCGACAGCGTCTGCAATCCATAGAACAGCAGATCGCCGAACTTGAAGATCGGCGCGCACGCTTGTTGCACATGCTGTCGGAAGGTGCGTCGCCAGCGCCGGAGTGACGGACAGATCCGCCTCGCTGTCTTCCACTCTTGCCGGCAGGTGCGCCGCCGACAGCCCATATGTCACAAAGTGTTTCACCATTTCCTCTGATCTTGTACGATAACGTACCTGTGTTTTTTGCAGGTCTACAATTTCAATAAAAGCTGGGGAAACCGACCTGTGATCATTCGCAGCATCGAAGTCATCCGCATCAGTATGCCGTTCACCGCGGGCACCGAATCGCGGCGCAATCTGGGCGAGGCCAAGGACGATGACGCCTTCAACGCCGCCTCGCCGCGTCACCGGCGTATGGAAAGCCTGATGCTCAAGATCACCACCGACACCGGGCGAGTGGGCTGGGGCGAAGCGTTCGGACACGGTTCCAACCCGGTGACGTTCAAAGCGTTGTCCGATGTCGTCGGGCCGATGTTTATCGGCACTCGGCTCGAGGACCGCGAGCAGACACTGGAGAAGGCGCGCCGTGCTGTGCATGGGTTTGGCTCGACCGGGGCAATGGTCTACGCGCTCTCGGGCATCGACATTGCCTTGTGGGACCTCGCCGCGCAGGTCGCCGACGTGCCGCTGTATCAACTGCTCGGCGGCGTTGCGCGCACCCTGGAGTTGTATGCCAGCCTGGTCAGTTACGGCAACGATCCTGACGAAGTGCGCCGCCAGGTCAGCCGCGCTCGCGCGCTGGGCTTTCGCAAGATCAAACTGCATGAGACCGAGGTCGACGCCATTGCCGCAGCCCGCGAGGCATTGCCGGTGGCGGCGGGCGAGTTGATGGTCGACGTCAATTGCCCGTGGTCGGTCGCCCTGGCCAGCGATGTCGCCCAGCGCTTGCGCAGCCTGGAGTTGACCTGGCTCGAAGAGCCCGTTTGGCCACCTGATGATATCGCCGGCCTGGCCGAGGTGCGGCGCCAGGGTGTGCCGTTGTCGGCTGGCGAGAACGCGGCCGGGGTGCAAGGTATCAAGGCGCTGCTCGAACAGCAGGCGATCGATGTGGTGCAACCCAGTGTGGCCAAGATCGGTGGCATCAGCGCCATGCTCCAGGTGTTCGATCTGGCGCAGCAGCATGGCGTGAAGGTCGTCCCCCATTGCTTCTATTTCGGCCCTGGCCTGTTGGCCGTGGCGCACCTGTGCACCTTGCTGCCTGCCGATGTCGCCGTGGAGGTGCCGTTCATCGAGTTCGAGCGCCTGTTGTTCCCGGCCCTGGCGTTCACGCCGCGCATGGAGTTGCCAACCGCTGCAGGGCTCGGCATTGCGCCTGATCTGCAGGTGATCGAAGACTACTGCGTCGAGCGCGTGGTGCTCCTCTAAAACCGTTCAGTTGTGTCATCAACAACAATAAAGGCCATAGAAAAATGAAAGGCAATTACCGCTGGTACATCGCCGGCTTGCTGTTCTTCGCCGGCATGCTCAACTACCTCGACCGTGCGGCGCTGTCGGTGGTCGCCCCTCTGCTCAAGAGCGAGTTGCATATTGATGACGCGCAAATGGGCTTTATCTTCAGCAGCTTCTTCGTTGGCTATTGCGCGCTGTGTTTCATCGGCGGCTGGGCAGCCGACAAGTACGGGCCAAAGAAGGTATTTGCCTGGGCGGCGGGCACCTGGTCGATATTCTGCGGGCTGACCGCCGCGATCACCGGTTACGTCCAATTGCTGGTGTTCCGCGTGTTGTTCGGCATGGGCGAGGGCCCGATGGGCACCACCACCAACAAGGCGATTACCAACTGGTTCCCTCGCGAAGAGGCCGGGCGAGCGCTGGGTTTCACCAACTGCGGGCAGCCTCTGGGCGCAGCGCTGGCCGGCCCGGTGGTCGGGTTGGTGGCCTATAACTTTGGCTGGCGCATCTCCTTTGTGGTGATCGCCGTGCTGGGGGCGTTGTGGTTGCTGGCCTGGTTGATGATCTTCAAGGACACCCCCGAGCAGCATCCGAAGGTGTCCGAGGCCGAGCGCCAGCTGATCCGTGCCAGCCGCGAAGAAGTGCTGGTCGACAACGTCAAGGAAGGCCGCAGCCTGTTCAGCTATATCTTCTCGGCGCCGGTACTGGCGGTAGCGACGGCATTTTTCTGCTTCAACTACGTGCTGTATTTCTTCCTGACCTGGTTGCCCAGCTACTTCATGGACTACCAGCATCTGGATATCAAAAGCATGAGCATCATCGGCGTGATCCCTTGGTTGGGCGCAGCGGTGGGCTTTTTGGGCGGCGGGTTTCTCACCGACCTGCTCGGCAAGAAACTCGGCAATGTGATCCTCGCGCGCAAGATCATGCTCACTGTCGGGCTCGGCGTGGCGGCCGCTTGTGTGCTGATCACCACGCAAGTGGCCTCGCTGGGCATGGCGGTGGCATGCATCACCGTGTCCAGCGTGTTCCTGTTCGTGACCCCGCAGATCTGCTGGTCGTTGATCCAGGACATCGTGCCGAAAAATCGTGTCGGCGGCACTGGCGGCTTCGTCCATCTGCTAGCGAACCTGGCCGGGATCATCGCCCCCGCACTGACCGGCATGGTGGTGCAGTTCGGCGGCGGCTATAACGTGGCGTTCGTTATCTCTGCCGCCGTGTGCGGTGTAGGCATGGTAGTGGTGATTCTGGCGGTGCGAGGCCACAGCCATCACCTGCCCACCGCAGCGGCAGTGACGCGCTGACGGTGGCGGCAATCGGGCTGGGTGGGCTCAATCGATGGCATCACCCAGCACCGTGACGATCCGCTCGGCGATGTGCCCCACATGGGTTTCCAGCGCAAAGTGGCCCGTGTCCAGCAGCTCGACCACCGCGTTGGGATTGTCCCGCGCATAGGCTTCGGCGCCCGGCGCAATGAAGAACGGGTCGCCCTTGCCCCAGATGACCAGCGTCGGCAGCCGGGTATCACGGAAAAACTGCTGGAACGCCGGATACAGCGTCAGGTTGTTGCGGTAGTCGTAAAACAGGTCCAGCTGGATATCCCGATTACCCGGGCGCTCCATCAGCAGCGTGTCGAGATAATAGGCCTCGGGCGCGATGGCCAGCGGGTCGGCGACCCCCTCCACATACTGGTAGCGAATGCCTTCAAGGGTGAGCACGGCATCATTGATGACCTGGCGATTTTGCGCAGTCGGCTCGGCCCAGTACTGGCGAATCGGTGCCCAGGCATCTCCCAACCCCTCCAGATACGCATTGCCGTTTTGCGAGATCAGCGCGCTGACCCGCTCGGGGTGCGCCAGTGCCAGGCGCAGGCCGGCGGGTGCGCCGTAATCGAAGACGTAAAGGGCGTAGCGTGTCAGCCCCAGCGCGTCGACGAAGGCCTCGAGGGTCTTGCCGAGGGCGTCGAAAGTGTAGACGTAGTTGCGCGCGGTCGGCACCTCGGTGAAGCCGAAACCGGGCAAGTCTGGCGCGATGATCCGGTACTTGTGCGCCAGCAGCGGAATCAGCTCGCGAAACTGATGGGACGAACTGGGGAAGCCGTGCAGCAGCAACAGCACGGGGGCATCGGCCGCGCCGGCTTCGCGGTAGAACACGCGAAGGCCATCGGCGTCGGCATATTTGTACGCAATCGGGGTGTGGTGGGTCATGGGACAGGTTCCTGTAACTTTCAAATATGGTTTTAGTGGTTACAGACTCAATCTTTCATGGATTTGGTAACTGGTCAAATTGTTTTTATGGGTTACAATTGCCGAATCGTACTTTGGATGACCACCATGACCTCCCTCGAAGCCTCCCTGAATCCGCTGTTGTTGGGCGACCACCTGGCCTTGGATTTGCTGAATACGCAGATGATCGTGGAAGGGCAAAAACGTGACCTGCTGGCCAATGACAGGGACGCTGCTCGTTGGCTCGAGCAAGTCGGGCTGGGCCCCGCCGATGAGCTGACCGGGCTTGAAGACGGCCGCCTGGTTGCGCAACTGCGTTTGTTGCGCGATAGCATCGACAGCCTCGTGGCCGCGCGTCGCGATAACCTCCCGGCTGATCCATCGGCGCTCAACGCCTTCCTGCGACCGGCCGTGCCGCAACTGTCGTGGGACGGCGCAGGGCCGCCGGTGCTCGAGCGTTTTCAGCAAACGGATGGCGTCGTGCGAAGGCTCAGTCAGATCGCCTTCGCCGCCGCCCAATTGCTCGCCGAGGGCGATGTGCACCTGTTGCGCAAATGCGAGAGTGCGGACTGCTCACTGATGTTCTACGACCGCACCAAGTCGCATAAACGCCGCTGGTGCAGCATGGCCTTGTGCGGCAACCGGCATAAGGTCGCGGAGTTTCGCAAGCGTCGGGCGAATGGCGCGCTTACGTCTCAGGGATAACTGTGGCGGCTTTCAAGAACCGCCGTGCATGATCAGCCGAGGGCAGCAAACACTGATCATATTTGCCAAAAAGCCGGTAGCGATTGAACGCAATACGATCATAGGCCCAGTCCCGCAGCCCCCGCGGGCAGCCGCGTAACAGCAGCAAGGGGCGCCATTTGCCGGGCAGTTGCGCAACCACCTCGAAGAAGGCATCCGACTGCACCCAGTAGTGGTTATCGCGAATCACCGCCATGGTATCGAACTGGTCCAGTGGCAACCCGGCCCAGGCCAGCAGCGCCTGGCCTTCGGGCGATTGCACGCTGGCCAGGCGCACACGCTGTTGGCGGTCGTGACGGATCAGGAACCTCGCCCAGCCATTGCACAGCTTGCAGACGCCATCGAACAACACCACGGTCTCGCCGGGCTTGAGCAGGGGGGCGGGAGTCGAGCGGGTCAAAGGTGATGGCATCGGCGGGGTGGTCCGTGGCGGCAGTCAGGCAGCGATCATAGTTCAGCCCTGCGTTCACCGCCATGAACGAAAAAGCCGCTGTCAGCAACGACAGCGGCTTTTGTTGGTGAGCGACAGCCTTACCAGCGACCATCACCCCGACCGTGGTCGAAGCCGCGATCATAACCACGATCGTAGCCCCGGTCATAGCCACCGCCGTAGTAGCGCGGTGGCGGTGGTGGTGCGTAGCGGCGGTACTCATACCGCGGCTGCACCGGCACGTACGCCACTGGTTGATACTGCGGACCATAACCGCGGTATTCCTGACGGTAGTGGTGATTGTCGTGGCCCGATCCGCTGATCACGGTGGCCAATACCGCTCCCACTGCCGCCCCGGCGATGACGGGCACTATTACATCGCGCTGGTCAGCAGAGGCCGCGCCTGCAGCCACCAGGCAACCGGACAGGATCAGGGCTTGAGTCAGCTTCGAAATCATAGGTGTCTCCTCTGGCGTCGTGTGTGGGTTCGCCATGGATCTATGAAACAACGAATCCGTGTCAGGGGAGGTCTAGGGTTCGTAAAGGTTAGGTAAAGCGCCCAGTGAACGCCGATCAGAGAATGGGCAGTTCCCCCAACTGGTGAAACCGCTGATCCATATACAACAACGGCGCGGCCACACTATCCGGGCATAGTACCTCGCACACTTCGCCGAGGAAGATCCCGTGGGTCTGCCAGTCCACCACCTTCGCCACCTGGCAGTCGAACGCCACCAGCGCGTGGGCGGACATCGGCGAGCCGCTGGCAAGCGTAGTCCACTCGTCTGTGGTGAAGCGCTCGCCACGCCGTGCGGAGCTGCTGAACTGCTCGACGATGGGCACTGCCGAGGCGGCCAGCACATTGACGCAAAAGCGGCCGGTTTCCTGGATCATCTCGAACAACGAGGCATTGCGGTTGACGCAGATGAGCAAGGTCGGCGGATCGCTGCTCACTGACGTCACGGCGGTGGCGATCATGCCGCCGAACACGTCGCCGCGGTGGCTAGTGATCAGGCAGACGCCCGCCGCCAGTCGGCGCATGCCGGCGCGATAGGCATCCGCCGGGTTGTGGTTATCGAGGTGTGGCATGGCTATTCCTCTAACGTTCAAAACCGCGGCACACGGCCTTCGATCGGGTGATGGGGGTCGACCGGGCCCAGGCTCGAACTCTTGCCGGGTGACACCAGCGCATCGCAAAAGCGTTCGTCCTCGGCGCTCCAGGGGCAGGCGAGGGCCGCGACGCCGTCTCGCCATTGTTCGAAGGTGCGCGGGCCGACCAGGGTGCTGGTGACCTGGGTGTTACGCATGACCCAGGCCTGCGCCAGGTGCGCCGGTTGGCGGCCGGTGCGCTCGGCGTAGTCGACCAGTTGCGCGGCCACCGCCAGCGACTCGGGGCGCCACTCGGCTTCAAGCATGCGCGGGTCGGCGCGGGCGATGCGGCTGCCGGCTTCGGGCGCCGCGCCGGCGCGGTATTTGCCGGTGAGGATGCCGCGGGCCAACGGGCTGTAGCACACCGTGCCGACGCCATAGTGGTGCGCGGCCGGGAGGATCTCGACCTCGGCTTCACGGTTGACCAGGTTGTACAGCGGTTGCGTCGCTATCGGCGCACTGATGCCGGCTTCACGCGCCAGGCGCACGGTTTCGGCCAGGCGCCAGGCCTTGAAGTTCGATACCGCAAAGTAGCCGATCTTGCCCTCGCGGATCAGGTCGGCGAAAGCCAGCACCATCTCTTCGAGCGGCGCCTCGAAATCCGCCTTGTGCATGTAAAGAATGTCGATGTAGTCGGTGCCCAGCCGTTGCAACGAGCCATGCACGGCCTCGCGTATCCACTTGCGCGACATGCCGCGCTGGTTGGGCCCGGTGCCCATCGGGTTGCCAACCTTGGTCGCCAGCACCCAAGCGTCGCGCTCGGCGGCGATGGCGCGGCCGACCACGCGCTCCGATTCCCCCTGGTTGTAGAGATCGGCAGTGTCGATGAAATTGACCCCGCTGTCCCGCGCGCTGGCGATGATCCGCTCGGACGTCGCCGTGTCGGTGGCGCCGCCGAACATCATGGTGCCCAGGCAGATTTCGGAAACGTTGAGCCCACTGCGGCCCAGGTACTTGTACTGCATATCGACTGTCCTCGTAGAACAGGGCGCCGCGATGGGCACCCCGCGTGCCCATCAGGCTGGAATGACCGCAGTGGTAGCGATCTCGACCAGAAACTCAGGCTTGACCATCTCCAGCTTCACGCAGAAACGCGCGGGCAGCAGGTTCGGGAAATAGCTCACGTAGATCTCGTTGAACGCGTGATAGTCCTCGAGGTTGCGCAAGAAAATCTGGTTCATGGTGACGTGGTCCATGCTGCTGCCAGCGGCTTCGAGCACCACCTTGATGCTGTCCAGCACGCGGCGGGTCTGTACCTCTATGTCACCGATGCCGACCAGGCTGCCATCGACAGGATCGGTAGAGAGCATGCCCGCGACGAACACCTGATTGCCGGCCTTGATGCCCCAGTTGAGGTGGTTGAGCCCGGTGGCGGTCTTGCCGATGATCCAGCCTGCGGGGTTGATTGCCTGATTCATGTGCTGCTCCTGGTTAACGAAAGGGCATGGGCCCTGTGAGTGATGAACGATCAGTGCCCGGCACCGCGTAAAAACGGCCGGCCCAGGTCCGCCGGAGCGGCGCTGGCGCGTCCCATAACGATCCAGGCCAGCAGCGCCACGGCGAACGGGGTGGCCATCAGCAGCGGCGCGGGAATGTCGATTCCCAGATACTGGCCCTGAAACTGCAGCGCCTCGAGCAGCCCCAGGGCCATGGCGACCAGCAATACCCGCAACGGCATCCAGCGCGCGAAGATAGCGATGGCGATGGCCAGATAACCGCGCCCGGAGGTCATGTTGTCGATAAACACGCCGCCCGAGGCCACCACGCACAGATAGGCGCCGCCCAGGCCCGCCAGCAGGCCCGTGAACAGCGTCGCGCCCAGGCGCAACCCGAGTACCGGATGGCCGGCCGCATCCAGCGCTGCCGCGTTCTCGCCCGCCGCGCGCAGCAACAGGCCAAGGCGGGTGAAGCGCAGCATCAGCCACAGCGCCATGGCCAGCAGCACCGCGAAATAGAACACCGGGCTCTGGGAGAACAACGCCCGGCCCACCACTGGCAGGTCCGCCAGCCACGGCAGTTTCATCAGGGTCACTGCCCGCAGCGAGCCTGCCGGTGGCGCGTCGCTGAGCACGACCTGGCGGATCAGCGAGGTCACGCCGATGGCGAACAGGTTGAAGCCAATGCCCATGACGATCTGATTGGCCCGCGCCAGCACCGTGCCCAGCGCCAGGATGGCAGCGGCGACCAGACCGCCGAGCATGCCGATCGCCAGCGCCGCCACCGGCGAGCCCGTCGATGCCAGGCCCACCGCCGACGCCACGGCGCCGAACAGCATCAAGCCCTCCAGGCCGATGGTGAAAACCCCGGCGCGCTCCGAAACCACTTCACCCAGGGCCGCCAGCAGTACCGGCACGCACAGCCGCACACCGCCGGCCAGGAACAGCGCGATGGTTACCGAGTTGATGTCCATACAGGTCTCCCTTTGGTGAGCATGACGCCGCTGATCACGGCCAGCAGCAGAATGGGCAGGCCGCTGAGCACGTCAGCCAGCGCCGCCGGGATCGACAGCGAGGTCTGCAAGGCGAGGGCAGCGTTGTTGATGGCGCCGAAGTACAACGACACGAGCACGGCACCGAAGGGTTCGAGCCCGGCAAGGAACGACACCGCGAGCCCTTCGAAGCCGAGCCCGGACGAGAAGCCATCGATCAGCCGATACTGCACGCCGAGCACCTCGAAGGCGCCGGCCAGGCCACCGATGGCCCCGGACAGCGCCATGCTCGACAGGATCATCTGCCCCGCCGATTGCCCCTGCAGGCGCACGAAGCCGGGGCTCTGACCGCTGGCGCGCAGCTTGAGGCCGAAGGCGGTGTGCTGCAGCAGCACCCACAGCGCGAGCGCAATCAGCACCGCGAGGATCACCCCAAGGTGCAAGCGGGTCCCGGCGATCAAGGGCAAAAACACGCCGTCGGCCGGCAGCTGCGCCGACATGTTGAAGGTCGAGCCGGCCGGGCGCATCGGCCCTTGCACCAGGTACTTCACCCAGTAGATGGCAATGAAGTTCATCAGCAGCGTAACGATGATCTCGTCGGCGCCGCGCCACAGTTTCAGCACTGCCGGGATCGCCCCCCAGAGGGCCCCGCACAGTGCGCCGCCTACGATTGACAGCGGCAGCAGCGCCGGGCCGATATCACCGAACGCCAGGTAAGGGAGCATGGCGCCCATCGCGCCCATTTGCAGTTGGCCCTCGCCACCGAGGTTGAACATGCCGCCGCGAATGGCCACCAGCGCGCCGAGCGCCACTAGCAGCCGTGGCGTCATGAACACCAGGGTGTCGGAAATCGTCCGGGCGTCGCCGAACGAACCCTCGACCGCCACCCGTATTGCCGCCATCAGCGGGAAACCCAGGCAAGCGATCAACGCCAGCCCCAGCAGCAGCGAGCCGATAAACGCACTCAGGGTGACCCGCAGCGACAACGGCACGCTGAGCCTGGCCAACAGCCCGCGCAACGCCACGATCGGATTTTTTGGTTCAGGCATCGACAGCCTCCGCAATGCTTGAATGAGTAGGGCGGCTCTGGGTCATCAACGGCCCGATGGCCGTGACCGACATGGCCGCGCCTGCGACCTCACCGGTGATGCGCCCGCTGTTGACCACCAGGATGCGGTCCGAGACGCGAATCAATTCATCGATGTTCGACGAGATGATCACCACGCAGGTCCCTTCATCGGCAGCCGCCGCCAGGCGCGTCAACACCGCTTCGGCGGCGGCTACATCCAGGCCGCGAGTGGGTTGGTAGACGACGATGATCGCGGCGTGCTGGTCCATGGCGCGCGCCACCACGATCTTCTGCTGGTTGCCCCCGGACAGCGACCGCGCAGGGCTTGAGTGAGAGTGCGTACGAATATCCGACGCGGCGATCATGGCCCTGGCCCGGTCGCCGATAGCGCGATGGTCGAGCAGGCCGAAGCGGCGATACTGCCCGGTCATGATCCGCGGGTAGAGCAGGTTCTGCGCCACCGACAAGTCCAGCGACAGGCCCTCGTGATGACGGTCCTGAGGCACCAGTGCGACGCTGATGTCAGGGCCGCTGCGCTGCACCTGCCCCGACTCTGGAATGCGTTGCCCGGCGAGCAACTCGAACAGCTCGGTCTGGCCATTGCCTTCAACGCCGGCCACACCGACCACTTCACCGGCACGCAAGACCAGGTCGATGGCGTGCAATCCCGGCGAACCGCTGCTCGGGCGCAACGTCGCGCCGGCCAGGCGCATGCGTTCGGCGCCGCCCTGGCGCTGGCGACCGATGCGCGCAGCGTTGGCCACGGCATGGCCGACAATGCGCTCGACCAGTTCTGCCGCCGTGGTGTCGGCAATAAAGCCGGTACCGTTGGTGCGCCCGCGTTTGAGCACGGTGTAGCGATCGACGTTGGCCAGCACCTCGTCGACGTTGTGGGTCACCACCGCCACCGCCGTGCCGCGCGAAGCAATGCGGCGCAGGGTGACGTAGAGGTTGTCGATTTCTACCGGCGTCAGGATGGTCGATGGCTCATCGAGCAACAGCACCCGGCTGTCATTGACCAGCGCCTTGAGAATTTCCACCCGCTGCTGCAGCGCCAGCGGCAATTGCCCGACGACGGCCGCCGGGTCGAGATCGATGCCATAACGCTCCATGAACGCCCGTACATCGCTGTGGCGGCGGAACAGTTTTTGTTGCGCACCCTTGGCCACCAGCGCCAGGTTTTCGGTCACGGTGAAAGGCATCACCAGCTTGAAATGCTGATGCACCATGCCGATGCCGTTGGCGATCGCATCGGCCGGGCGGCGATGCACCACCTGCCGCCCCTGCATCAGCACGCCGCCCGCGCTGGGCTCGTGCACGCCGTACAGAATGTTCATCAGCGTCGACTTGCCCGCGCCATTCTCGCCCAGCAAGGCGTGGATCTCGCCGGCCTGAAAAGCCAGCGACACCTGATCCAGAGCGAGAAAACCGTTGGGATAGCGTTTCGATACGTGATCGAGGGCAATGATCGGGGCGGCCATGGCGATCAACCTTCGATCTTGATCTTGCCGGCCTTGAGATCATCCATGACCTTCTGCACCATGGCCTGCACGCTGGCATCGACATGGGCGAACGGCATCATCAGCGACCAGCCGTTGGAAGCCAGGTTTTCCGTGACGATACGGTTGCCCAGTTTGCCGGCCGTGTACGCCTTGCCGATGTCGGCGTAGGACTTGCCGAAGTTCATGATCGTAGAGGTCATCACCGCGTTCGGGTAAGCCTTGGACTCGTCGCCATAGGAGCCGATAGTCAGCACGCCTTCTTCATCGGCAGCTTGCTGGATGCCGGCGTCGGCGGTGTCGGCGGCCGGGATCACGAAGTCGGCACCGCGAGCGATCACCCCGGTAGCGATCTCTTTGGCACGGGCCACGTCGACGAATGAGCCGACGTAGGCGCTATCGACCTGCACCTTGGGATTGATGAACGCCGCGCCCTTTTTGATGAACTGCACAGTGCGCTCGGCGGAGGGGATCGGCTCGCCGCTGATCACCGCGATGTGCCCGCTCTTGCTCGCCGCCGCTGCGAGGGCGCCGAGGACGAAACCGTATTCGTCCCAGTCCACCGACCAGGCGGAATAGTTGGCCAGGTTGGCGGTCGAGCCTTCATAGGAGTACAGCACGAACTGCGTGTTGGGGAACGACGGCGCCACTTCCTTGATCGCCGCCGAGTAGCCCGACGAATGCGCGATGATCAGTTTGACGCCGTCGGAGGCCAGTTGGCGCAGGGCGGCGGGTGCGGCTTCGTAGGAGGTGTGTTCCAGGTAGCTGGACTTCAGCCCCTGCTGGTCGGCCATGGCCTTGAAACCCGCATAACCGGCGGCGTCCCAGGTGCCCTGGGTGACGGTCTGGGTGAACAGCGCGGCGGCGCGCGGGGCGTCTGCCGCCTGCGCGAGGGTGCCGTAGCCGAGGGTTGCGGTCGCCGCGATTGCCAACATCGTTTGAACGTTCATGTCGAAATTCCTGATAGAGACGCAGGGGAGGCTTGAGGGGTATTCAGTCCAGCGGCAGGATCAAGGTCACGTCGATCTCGGCCAACAGCGCCGGATCCGCCAGCCCGGCTACCACCACGAAGGTGCTGGCGGGCAGGTCATGCCCGGCGAAGAAGGCTTCGCGGGCGCTATGCAAGGCAGGAATGGTTTCGCGCGACAGGGCGTAGGTGTTGAGCTTGACCACCGCTTCGGGGCCGACACCCAAGGCCGCCAGCGCGAGGCCGATGTTTTCCCAGATCTTGCGTGCCTGGGCCTCGATATCGTCTTTGCCGACCACCTCGCCCTCGGCGTCCCAAGCCACCTGACCGGTGAGGAATACCGGCTGGCCGACGCGCAACACGCCATGGTTGTAGTAGCTCTGCTGTTTCAGGCCGGCGGGGTTGAACGGACCTTGTTTCATCAGCGAGTCGCCTTTTGGTGAGCACGGGCGTGGGTCTGCACGCCGTGGTGTTCGAGCACTTCCAGCACCTCGGTGCCGACCGTGCGCAGGTCGTCGATGAAGTCGGGGACGATCACCGTGACGCCATCGAGCTGGGCGCCCTTGATGATTTCCGCCAGCTTGTTGCCGATGGTTTCCGGCGAGCCCACCAGCGCGGCGCGGGTCATCGAATTGCGTTGCTCGCCCTGGGACACGAAGCGCTGGGCCATGGTGTTCTGCTTGAAGCTCTTGTCCCCGGAGTACTCGCGGGTCTGGTTGTCGAGGGCGATGCTGTCGACGCCGGCGTCATACAACGCCACGCGCTCGCGGGCCTCGGCGTCGGTGGCGCCGGGGACGATGGTGAACAGGCCGTAGGTCTTGAAGTCAGGCTTGCCTTGTTGGGCGGCCAGCTCCTTGGCGCGCAGGCCGGTCTTGATGAAGTCATCGTGATCGGAGCCGAGCATGAAGCTGCCCGTGCAGTGCTGCATGGTGAACAAAAAGCCGCGATCCGAGGCGCCGGCGCAGATGATCGGCGGCGGCGTGACGGGCTTGGGGTTGGACATGCAGTCGATGAGTTCGTAGTGCTTGCCCTTGTGGTCGACGCGGTCTTCGGTCCACAGGCGCTTGAGCACGGTCAGCCATTCTTCGGCCAGTTCATAGCGCTCGGTGTGATCGAGGTCGACCCACAGGCCCATCTGCCCCTGATCGGTCGGGTTGGAGCCGGACACGATATTGAGGCCGAAGCGGCCTTTGGAGATCTGGTCGAGCACCGCCGACATCTTCGCTACCACCGCCGGGTGAAAGACCATGGTGTGCACGGTGCCCCAGACGCCGATGCGGCTCGTGGCTTCAGCGATGCCAGCCATGGTGGTCAGGCTTTCGAGGGTCACGTCCCAGTGCTGGGACGGGCCGCCGTAACCGCGCCATTTGGCCATGGAGAGGGCGAAATCGAAGCCCAGGTCTTCCGCCAGAATGGCCACTTGCTTGTTGTAATCGTAGGTGGCCGGCAGTTGCGGGCTGGTGGTGGAGGTGATCCAGCCGCCGTTGCCGACCGGCAGGAAAACCCCGAACTCGACGTTTTTGCTGTCGTTGCTGGGCATGATCAACTCCTTGCTCAATTGATTGAGGCGTCGATGGCGGCGAGCGTGCAGCCCGCCAAAAAATCGAGCGCGATGCGATTGAAAGCCTGGGGCTCTGTCTCCGAGAAACTGTGCCCGCCACGGGCCTCGATTTTCAGCTCGCTGCCGTTGATCGCATCCGCCAGCAGCCGCGATTGGTAAGGCGGCGTGAGGATGTCGTCCTGGGCGCAGAGCACCAGGGTGGGGATCTGGATTTTCCACAGCTGGGCGCTGGCGTCGTGGGCCATGATCGCGTCGATGCGCCGCAAGATGGTCTGCCGCGCCGGGAACCGCGCCACCGAGGCCAGCAGCGCCGGTGACAGCGCTTCGGCGTGATCGCGCACATGCTCCGGCGGATACAGGAACAGCGCGCTGCCGTGCACGTATTCTTCCAGCGGGCTGCCTTCGAGCAGGGCACGGCGCATGCGAAAGCACCAGTTGAAGTGCGCATCGGATTTCGACCAGCTGGCGTACTGCACCATGCCGGCCAGCAACTGCGGTTCGCGGGCAGCCAGCACCTGGCCGATGGCGCCGCCGGTGGAGTGGCCGATCAGCAGTGGCCGCTCAAGTTGCAGGCCGGCGATCAGCGCCTGCAGGTCATCGGCGAGCTGGGCGATGCTGTAGGGCTCGTCCGGATGGTCCGTGGTGCCGGCACCGCGTTGGTCGTAGGTGACCACGGTGAAGTGCGCCGCGAACGCTTCGATCTGCGGTGCCCAGTAAGCCGCCGTGCCGCCCAGGCCGGACACCAGCAGCAGCGCCGGCCCACTTCCGTAAATCTCGTAATGGGTGTTGATCCCATTGGTGACGATGCTCGGCATCTCGCTTCCTCTGTTCGGTGTCGGCCTGCATGTCAGCGGCGTGACATGTGCGGATGCCTTATTAATGCATGGGGCATCGGCTTGCCTGTAACCGCGATTGCTGCATGCCGTGTTGACCACAACGCAACACCCTCAGCGCGCGGCGCCCACAGGAAAACGGCTCTTGAGAAACTTCACGAAGGCGTTGGCGGCGTAGCTGGGCACGCGCTCCTGATGCACGCACACGGCGGAGCGTACGTTGCTGAACGACTCTTGATCGATCGTGATGGCGATCAGCAGCCCGGCATCGATTTCGCGTCGCGCGCTGATCTCCGGGCCGATGGTCACGCAGGTGCCCAGTACTGCCGTGGCGCGCAGGATGTCGAGGTTGTTGGCCTCGACGACGATGCGCGGTTTGTACAGGCGCGCCTCGGCGGTACGGTCGAACAGCTGGCGCAAACCGAAGCTGGGGCGGGGCAGGGCCAAGGGCTTTTTGCACAGCTGCTGCAGGGTCACCAGCGGCTCCCGGGCGAGCTCGTCATGCGGGCAGACCAGGCACACCACCGGCTCCTTGCGCTCGGCCACCACCTCGATTTCAAAGCGCAGCTCGGGGTTGTAGATGATGCCGATGTCGGTTTCATCGCGGATCAAGGCTTCGACGATCAGGTCGCTGGAGCAGGTAGTGACCTGAAAATCGATGCGCGGGTGCTGGGCCAGAAAGGCCGAGATCATCTCTGGCAGCAGGTTCGACAGCACGCCTTCCATGGCGTGGATCTTGACCTCGCCCTGGTCCAGCGAGCGAAACGCGGCGATCCCTTCGCGCACCCGCTCCAGATCCCTGAACAGCGTGCGGGTGTAGCGCTCGAGCATGACGCCTGCGGCCGTCAGTTCGACGCCACTATTGGTGCGTTCCAGCAGGGGCGCACCGAGTTGATGCTCGAGCATGGAGATTTGCCGGCTGACGGCGGAAGGGGTGACGTGCAGTCGGTCTGCGGCGCGGCGGATCGCCTTGGATTGCGCGACTTCGTTGAAGTAGCGAAAGGCGGTGAAGTTCAATTGAGCCTCCAGAAGCGCCACGCCTGTTGCGCTTTGGGCAACGGCTGGGGCATGGCAAGGCCATATGCCCGGAGCAGGATCGGCCGGGGCGATGGTGATGAAAGAGCTGGCGAGCCGGGATGTTCATCCTGCTGCCAAGAATGGCTGATCTCCCTATGTGGTGTGATCATGCACAAGTTGTGCCTTGTGCCTTGTCAGCGTCGCTGAGCGGCGCCGTGCAGTTTGAGGAGCGCCGTTGACCGCCCCTGCCCAGAGCGGGGATCCGTGGGCCCGAACATCCAAAGCAGCTGAATGTTCGGGCCCGATTGCTTTTTAAACCGTAGTTACCACTTTTGGCAGCGGTTGAGTTCTGCGGCCCATCATGCCCGCAACGGCCGAGACGATACCGGAGATGATCAAGGTAGTCACCAGTAACCAGCTCGCCTGCGAGACTCGCTTGGCCGCGACATCGGCGGCTTCACGCGCCTTGCGCTCGGCATCGGCCTTGAGCTGCTGGTACTTCGCATAGGCTTGCTGGTAGGCCTGTTGCGCCTGATCAACCATTTGATTGGCTTCAGCATCGGTTTTACCGGTTCGCGCCTTGATCAGATTGACCATTGCTTGACGGTCGGCGGCATCCCAGGCCTTGTCACCCTTGGCCTTGATGCGGTCAAGCAAGCCACTGAGCTGCTGATCGGCCTGCTGCGGGTTCTGGGCGCTGTTTTGCGCGGTATTCTTGGCATCATCGCCCGCGGCCTGCGCCTCTTGTTTGACATTGTCGGGGTTCAGCTCCGGCTTGCCGGTCTGACGCATTGCCGTTTCGAGTTCACCCTGAATATCGTTGAGGTTGAAGTCGATGCCCTGCTGGCGTAGTTGATCCTGGACGGTACTGCCGATCTGCGGCGCCACCTGGGCGATACCGCTGGCAGCCGCCGAAAGGCCGCTGCCAGCCAGGTTCATGCCGCCACGGACCACACCGGTCACGGCGCTGGACACCAGATAAACCGTTACCAGCGACACGGTGGCCCACACCAGCAAGCCGTGCAACGCGCCTTCACGCTGGGCCAGGCGGCCAGCGATCCAACCACCCACCAGCAGCGAGATCACGCCGCTGGCTACAACCCAGATGGCTGCGCCTTTGCCGATCCCGTCCAGCGGGTTGCCTTCCTGCAGGGGGTCGATTGAAGCCGAGCCGATCGCGGTACCGACCAGATTCAAGATCAGCGACACCACCATCGCCAGCACCACACCGGCAAAGATCGCACTCCAGGAAATCCGCTTGAGCAACGGAGCGGTCGCTGTTGGCGCGTCGGGGTAGTAGACCTGAGTGGTTTCGTTATCTCTTATCATGAGTTGTAGCCCTTTGGTGAATGTGTAATTCGTTGGGCGAATGAGTTCGCCGCTAATGGATTGAGCGGCCGGTTATGCGACGGTTCAAAACATTTAGCCGGCGGACGATAAGTAATTGTCGTGCGGGGTGTTTTTGCTTGTTTGAGGAAGGGTTCAATTGCATGAAAGGCGGCCCGTCAGAAGGTGACGTCGGCCTGTGGAGCGGCGCTGCCCGTCGACAAGAGCCTGCGATGCCGGCTGCACCAGCGTAATGACCCCGAGTCAACTCGCAGATCTGTGAGTACTAGCCCATTTGAATAGGGTTTACCCTCTTTTGGCCTTGAGGATTTTCCGGGCTTTACTGCGTCGCAGCACCTGCCGAAGCTGGCCAAAGGTACGGATCGATGAAAATCACTATTTGCCCGGCCAACCGTCTTCCGTTGGATATGCAGTATCAGCTGTTCTCTGGCCTGGTTCAGCGATGGTCAGCACTTCATACGACTCAGTGTGAGAATGATCATATTGTTGAAGTCGTGTTGACTGAAGAAGATAACGTCCTCGGTTATGCCGAAATCTACCGCTACCCACTGAGCGGCCATAGCACTCTCAGCAGCGTCTATGGGTTGCGCGGTGTGTGGACAATGCCAGATCGACGCCACTGCGGTGTAGGTCAGAAAGTGGTGGCGGCCGCCACTCATTACATAGCCAATAGCCCGATTGAGCTCGGGATCTTATGGTGTAGCCCGGTGCTTGAAGCCTGGTACGCAATGAGCGGATGGAAAGCGGCAGGCGCGAACTTTATTGAACGGATTGGCACTGTGCGGGGACAGGCAGCTGACCAGGATATCGCAATGGTATTACCGATTTCTGGCAAACGCCGACTGGGTATAGGTTTGCAGTCCCGGCGCCGAATGAGTCATTAGCCGATATTCGCATGGCTACGCGTAGCTGAAGCGTCAATGAATGACGGTGTTCGGTTACCATGCCGCTGTGATGGGCACTCGCTCAATGGCTGCCCGGTGAGATCAGGAATTTTCAATGCTGTTCGTCGTCATGCTCGGAGGCAAACACCCCAGAGCCAAGATCGAAGTCCACGATGTCGCGTTTGTGGTCGCCGACACCCTGGAAGCCGCCTATCCGCAATTGCGTGAAAGCTGGTTCGGCAGCCCCAAAGGCGTGCATATCGATTCATGGATGAAAGTCGATGGCGTCGAGAACTGGAAAGTCGAACTGAGCCCCCTCGCGCCATCGCCCGATTCACCCCGGCTGTATTTCATCAATCTGGGCGGCTACGAAGCTCGCGCCTTTGGCGAAGCCCATCATTACTTGCTGGTGGTGGCCCGCCACAAGGCCGAAGCCAAAGCCAAAGGCAAGCGCCAGATGCCGCGCCACTGGAGCCAGCCCCACACCGATGCGCTGTTCGATGTCGATGATTGCCTGCCGATCGATAAAGTCAGCGGGCGTTATATTCATCTGGTAGAGGGTGACCATGACGGCGTGGTGCAGGGCAATGATTACATCGTCATTTAGCCACTGCCGATCTCAAGAACATGCCTGTCCCTGTTTTGAGGTGGAAGCCTGTCCTGTCTTTACCGGTCATCGCTCAACGCAGACAATCCTCGACTCTATGAGTACAGGAGTTCAGGCGAAATGACATGGCAAGCATATGTAGACAGTTCCATCATGGAAAAGGGCTTTTTGGCGGGCGCTATCTCGGGCGCTGATGGTTCGCTATGGGCCGCTTCCCCGGATTTCTCCCTGGGCACCAATGAGCAATCGGTGCTGGCACCTGACGTGGATTTTACGTCATTGCTCCATCAGGATTTCTTTATATCGGGTGTCGGCTACAAGGCATTCCATGTCAGTGAGAGAAGTCTTTATGGCAAGGCCATCAATGATCAGAACGGATGCGTTGTCGTGAGGACGACGCAAGCAATAGTGATCGGTGTTTACGATGCAGCCCTGACGCCCAGTTCGGCGGCGATTATTATCGAGGGGCTGGCGGATTATTTTATCAACCTGGGGTATTGAAACTTTCCAAAAGGGCCGGGGCAAACGCCAGGTGCGGTTTCACCGGTGCCAGTGCTCCAATGCGATTCACCGGTTTGAATCGATATTTGTCTTCCGGCCCCCTCTTGCAACAAGGATAATCCCCACACCTTCCAGCCTTGAAGCACCCTCAGAGGTCGCACTCGGCTGGCCGGTGCCGTTCAATCCCTGCCCAATGGAGTCCTCTTGTACAAAGGTGTCGTTTTATCGGTTGCTTCGTCCTGCCTGTTTGCCTCGTTGTACTTCTACACCACCTTACTCAGCCCATTGGGCGGCGATGCGATTTTCGGCTGGCGCATGGTGCTGATGCTGCCGTTGGTGACCCTGTTCATGCTCGCGTGCGGTGAATGGCATCAGGTCCTGGCCATTTGCGCGCGGATCCGCGAGACACCGCGTCTGCTCGGCCTGCTGTGCCTGAGCAGCGCTTTGCTCGGCGCTCAGCAATGGCTGTTCATGTGGGCGCCGCTCAACGGTCACGGGCTGGATGTGTCGCTGGGGTATTTTCTGCTGCCGTTGACCATGCTGCTGGTGGGCCGGTGGCTGTATGGCGATCGCCTCACTTCATTGAAAAAAATCGCGGCATTGTGCGCTGCCGTCGGGGTGGCGAACGAGTTGTACCAGGTGGGCCGGATTTCCTGGGCGACGCTGCTGGTCGCGGGCGGACTGCCGCTGTATTTCATTCTGCGGCGCAAGCTGGCGACCGCGCATCTGGGCGGGCTGTGGTTCGATACCTTGCTGACCCTGCCGGTCGCCGCCTGTTTTGCAATGGGGCAGGGCGTTGAGCCGTTCCGTCAGGCGCCACATCTGTATGCCTTGCTGCTGGGGCTTGGGATCATCAGCGCGGCGGCGTTCATGTCTTATATCGTCGCCGGGCGGCTGCTGCCCTTCAGCCTGTTCGGCTTGCTGGGCTATGTCGAGCCGGTGTTGCTGGTGGGTGTGGCCGTGGCGCTGGGCGAGCAGATCAAGCCGGCGCAGTGGCTGACCTACTTGCCAATCTGGGCGGCGGTGGCAGTGTTGATCGCCGATGGTGGGCGTTATCTGTTGCGCACCCAGCGCACGGTCTGAATCAAGCGAATACCCGGTGTGAGCGTGGGGGATTATTTGTCGGTGGACGGCAACAGCACCGTCAACACCCCCAGCAGGGGCAAATAAGAACACAGCCTGTACACGTACTCGATGCCGTGACTGTCCGCCAGATAGCCCAGCAGCGCGGCACCGATGCCACTGAAGCCGAACATCAACCCGAAGAACACCCCCGCAATCATGCCGATATTGCCAGGCACCAGTTCCTGGGCGAAGACCACGATGGCCGAGAACGCCGACGCAAGCACAAAGCCGATCACCATGCTCAACACGCCGGTCCAGAACAGGTCGACATAGGGCAACGCCAGGGTGAACGGCGCCACGCCGAGGATCGAAAACCAGATCACCTTCTTGCGTCCGATACGATCACCGATCGGGCCGCCGAAGAAGGTGCCCAGCGCCACCGAGCCGAGGAACAGGAACAGATACAACTGCGAACTGGTCACCGACAGGTCGAACTTCTCGATCAGGTAGAAGGTGAAGTAGCTAGTAAAACTGGCCATGTAGAAGTATTTGGAAAACACCAGCAGTGCCAGCACCACCAGGGTCGCGGTCACGCGGTTTTTCGACAGGCCGTGGGTGGCCTTGGCGCCTTGCTTGAGCTTGAACAGGTTCAGGTGCTGGCGGTACCAGCGGCTCAGGCCGTAGAGCACACCGATGGCGAAGACGGCGAACAGCCCGAACCAGGCGACATTGCCCTGGCCATAGGGAATGATGATGGCCGCTGCCAGCAGCGGACCGAAGGCGCTGCCGGCGTTACCCCCGACCTGAAAGCTCGACTGCGCCAGGCCATAACGCCCGCCCGAGGCCAGGCGCGCGACGCGGGAAGTCTCCGGGTGAAAGGTCGAAGAACCGACCCCCACCAGTGCTGACGCGATCAGGATTGCCGCAAAGGTGCCGACGCAGGCCAGCATCACGATACCGATCAGGGTGCAGACCATACCGGCGGGCAGCAGCCATGGCTTGGGGTGGCGATCGGTGTGATAGCCGATCCACGGCTGCAGCAGCGAAGCCGTGAGCTGAAAGGTCAGGGTAATCAGGCCGACCTGGGTAAAGCTCAAGCCATAGTTGGCCTTGAGCATGGGGTAGATCGAGGGCAGCACCGATTGGATCAGGTCGTTGATCAGGTGCGCCAGCGCGCAGGCGCCGATCACGCGCATGACCAAAGGGCTGGCTTGGCTGGCGACCGAGGCGCTGGCCGATGGGGCGGTGGAGGTGGACATTGCAGATCATCCGGGCAGTGGAAGAGGGGTGCCAAGCCAAGGATCACCTGTCGGATCCTCGGGCTTGGCGCTATCCTAAAGACCGAAAAATCGCCTGTCTCACGTCATCCGGGCACCAGCTATCGCAAAAAGGGCATCATGATCAGAACACTGGACGCGTTTCTGCTGCACATCAATACGCTCGCCTCGACCGTGACCAGCAGCGCCACCGATTACCCGGACAACTGGTTCATCGAGCCCCATTCCCACGCCAAGCATCAACTGATCTATGCAATCGAAGGCGTCATGGTGGTGCACTCCGATCAGGGTCAATGGACTGTGCCACCCAGCCGCGGCATCTGGATGCCCTGCGGTCACGTGCATGCAGTGCGCTGCATCGGCGCGGTGAAGATGCGCAGCGTGTTCGTACGCCCGGATCATCTGCCGGACTTGCCGACGCAAACGCGCGCGGTCAGTATTTCGCCGCTGCTGAGCGAGTTGATCAAGACGTCTGTCGGCATCCCCGCGCCCTGCGAGCCGGATTCACGCGAGGGCAGGGTGATGCGCCTGATCGTCGACGAGCTGGCGCTCTTGCCGACCCTGCCGCTGCACCTGCCACAGCCGCGCGACGCGCGACTCAAGACCATCTGCTCGGCGCTGCAAAACGATCCGGCAGACAGCTCGACCCTGGCGCAGTGGAGTGAGCGGCTGTCGTTGGATGAGAAAACCATCCAGCGTCTGTTCAACAAAGACACCGGCATGACCTTCGGCCAGTGGCGCCAGCAATCGCGGTTGCTACTGGCGCTGGAACGCATCGCCGTCGGCGAGAAAATCATCGATGTGGCCGGCGCGCTGGGCTACGACAGCCCCAGTGCGTTCGCCACAATGTTCAAGAAACAGTTCGGCAAGACGCCCAGTCATTTTTTTAAATGAGCTTTGCACCTGGGCTGGACACCGCACGCTCTTCACCCACACATCGCAGGACGCAGACATGCTCATCGTTTTCAGCGGTCTCCCCGGTACCGGCAAGACCACCCTTGCACGCGGTCTCGTTGCGCAAACACAAGCGGTCTATCTACGTATCGATACCATCGAGCAGGCGATACGCAACAGCGCGGCGTTCGAGGAAGATATTGGCAGCAGGGGTTACCAGCTCGCCAATCAACTGGCCCTGAGCAATCTTGAGGTGGGCAACCGGGTCATCGTCGACTGCGTCAATCCTGTACGTGAAAGCCGCGAGTCATGGAGCGATATCGCCAGGCGGGCCAATGTGCAACTCGTCAATATCCAGGTGATTTGCTCCGATATCCTCGAACATCGCAGACGGGTAGAAACCAGAGTGAGCGATATCAATGGCCTTGTACCGCCCAATTGGCAGTCGGTATCGAGCCATGAATACGAAGCGTGGGATGACACGCCATTTACGATGGACACCGCCTTGATATCCACCGCCGAGGCCGTGACGCTAATCATCGAGCGGTTTTTCATAGCCGCCGCTAAAAGTTAGCGACGACGTCGTTTACCCCTTGCGCCGGACCCACCCCCACAGCGATGCTCTGCCTTTCCCGCCGACAAGGAGCCGTCAATGCCTTCCGTACCACCGAGCCCATTCGAACTGGCCCGCGATGAAGCCTTCTGGAGCGAAATCGCTGCCCGCTACGAACGCGATGACGGCCCGATCAACCTCGACAACGGCTATTTCGGGCGAATGAGCCATGACGTGGTCAATGCCTACGAGCACGCGATTCGCCTGATCAACCGCAGCAACGCAGTGCATGTGCGTCAGCAATTCGATCGCCATCAAGGCTTGGAAATCCGCCAGCATCTGGCTGACCTCATGGGCCTGCCAGCCGAAGAACTGGCCTTCGCCCGTAGTGCATCGGAAGCGCTCGATTCATTGATCCGCAACTACAACCGCCTGCAACCCGGTGATCAGGTGCTGATCACCGACCTGGATTACGGCTCGGTGCAGGGCGCCTTCCGCTGGCTGTGCAAGGCGCGCGGTGTGGAAATCGTCGAGTTGGTGCACGTTCATCCCGCCACCTATGACGGCTTGCTGCGCACCTACACCGAGGCTTTCGCGGCACACCCGCGGCTCAAGCTGATGGCCCTGACCCACGTCACTCACCGCACCGGGCTGGTGATGCCGGTCAAGGCGATCGCTCAGGCGGCCAAGGCCCATGGCATCGACGTGATCCTCGACGGCGCCCATTCCCTCGGCCAGTTGGACGTTGACCTCGCGGATCTGGGCGTTGAACTCGCCGGCTTCAACTTGCAGAAATGGATCGGCGCGCCCCTGAGCCTGGGGGTGATTCACGTTCGCCGCGACCGCCTCAAGGACTTCGACCCGGACATGGCCAACCCCAGCTACCCGGCTGACGACATCCGTTGCCTGTCCCCCTACGGCACGCCGAACGTGCCAGCGTTGATGGCCTTGCCCGCGGTGTTTGCCGAGCACCAGGCAGTCGGCGGCTGGGCGGCAAAGGGCGCGCGCCTGAGTTACCTGCGCGACCTGTGGGTGAGCGAAGCGCGCAAACTCGCCGGCATCGAAGTACTGACGCCGGACGATCCCCGTTTGTATTGCGGCCTCACCTCGTTCCGCTTTCGCGATGCCGAGGATCAACAGGCAATGGCACAACGGCTACTGAGCGAATTCAATATCTTCACCGTCGCCCGTGAGGGGGCTGCGTGTGGGCCGTGCATTCGTGTCACGCCGGGGTTGAATACCCGCGTGGCGGATATCGAGGCACTGGTGGTGGCCCTCAAGGCGCTCGGAAGCTGACGCAACCTTGCTGCGCATCACCGATCATGGGAAGACGAGATCGGTGATGCCCGGCAATAACGATCAAATCCCCCCGATTATTGTTTGCCGTCTCGGGCGCTCACTGTGAAACCCTGTGAATTCTCGGCCCTGTTGCGAATTCTTGTGAAGCCGCCCCCCAGGCGCCATGGGCTGCATGCTAACGTCCGCGACGGGGGCATCTTTTCACGGGGTGCCAGTCAATTCATTGAGGGAGCAGCGCCGATGTCTACGACCGTCACACCCGCAGGTGGTCAGCCAAATGTTCAAAATGCATCGACGTCGGTCTTCGACGACAAGCTGAACATCGCCAAGTCCAGCAAGATCGTTGCCGATTACATGCGGCAGAAAGGCAAGTCGGCAATCAACGGGCAAGAGTTGTCGCAGCTCGCCAGCAATACCAGCGGCAGTGTGCCCGCTGATGTTTCGGCGGCCGCTCAGTACATTCAGCGCCATCCCGATGTGTTCACCGCGATTGAAACCCATGACGTGGCCGGTGCCGATAATCTTTCGGGTGTGTGGAATTTTGATTGGGCAGCCAACGGCGGCTTGAAGGGCACAGCGACCGAAGCCATTGCCCGGATGCAGGACACCTTCGACATGGCGATCGCCAAGTCCGCGCAAATCACCGAAATCACCACCGGCAAAAAAGCCGAGCTGGACTCCAGCAAACAGCGCCCGAGCAACTGACACTTCTCCCGCGAACATTGGACGACCCTGGGGTACTCACTTCGGGGATCGTTTGGATATCCTTTACCGCGCATTCGCCGCTCAATACCCCGGCCAAACCCGCTTATAACCCGCGCCCACTGCTATCAGGACAAATGCCACGTGGACGTACCGGCCTGTTTGTGTCTTGATCTGCCCGGTCCAAGCGGTACCGCAATCATTCGAACAAGCTGGCCATGATGGCACCGAGTGAAACTTGCACGCGGCGCCGAGGTCATTGCCTATGGGACAATGCTTCCACTTGCACATATCCAACCCGAATCCCGACATCAACATTGCCGCCGGTTGCTCACGACTGAATGTCCGGCGCAGATATGGCGGCAACAAACCAGTCCCTACGTAACAGTGGTGCATGAGTGGAAGGCGATTTGAAAGACTTGACCCGCGAACAACTGATCGCCGAGGTCACGCGACTGCGCGAGGCACTGGCGGATGCCGCGGTCGATACGCAACTGCAGGCCAGTCAGGCCGCCTTGGCGACCAGTGAAGCGCGCCAGCGGGCGATCTTCGAGAGTGCGGTCGATTTCGCCATGATCATCTTCGACCCGGCCGGCATCATTACCGAATGGAACAGTGGCGCCACTAACGTCATGGGCTGGACGGCCGAGGACATGCGCGGCCACCACGCCAATCGGTTCTTCACGCCGCCGGATCGTGCCAGTGGTCGAGTCGAGCACGAGATGCAGCGCGCACTAAAGGACGGCCGGGCGTCCGACGAACGCTGGCACCTGCGTCAGGACGGCCAGTTGTTCTGGGCGTCGGGCGAAATGATACCGCTGTACGACGACCGCGATGCCCACCTCGGCTTCGTCAAAATTCTGCGGGACCGTACCGATGAACACCTCGCCGGCCTCGCCCTCAAGCAAACCCAGGAGCGCTATCGTCTGGCGGTAAAGGCCACCAACGATGCCGTTTGGGACTGGGACGTCAACGCCAACCATGTGCAATGGAACGAAGCGCTGGAGCAGGCATACGGCCACCCGCTGGCAAGCGTCGATACCACCAGCGAATGGTGGATGGCGCAGATTCATCCCGCTGATCGGGCGCGCATCGAGGAATCGATTGTCGCGGTCCTCGAAGGCCAGGAAGAGGGCTGGACCGGTGAATATCGGTTCCAACGCCGCAACGGCAGCTACGCCGAGGTGCTCGACCGCGGCCAGGTCATCCGCGATGACCAGGGCCAGGTGGTACGGATGATCGGCGCCATGCTCGACCTGACCCGCATGCGCACGGCGGAAACCGCCCTGCGCCAAAGCGAGGAGCGCTTTCGCACGATTCTGGAGACGATCGAGTCGGCGTTCGCCATCGTCCAGGTCAAGTTCGATGCCGACGACCGCCCCATCGACTATCGCTTCGTCGAGGCCAACCCGGCATTCGAGCGCCAGGCGGGGGTCAATCTGCGCGGCAAATGGGTCACCGAATTCGCCCCGGATCTGGAGCAGTTCTGGTTCGATACCTACGGCCACGTCGCCAAGACCGGTGAGCCAGCCACCTTCGAAAATTATGCCGAGGCCTTCAAGCGTTGGTTCGACGTGCGCGCGGTGAGCGTCGGCGATCGCGACGACCGCCAGATTGCGATTATCTTCAGCGATGTCACTGAACGGCGAAACGCTCAGGAACGCTTGCTCGTCAGCGAGGCCGTTGCCCGTGCAAACGTCGAGCGCGTGCAACTCGCTCTCGCCGCAGGCGCCATCATCGGCACCTGGCACTGGGATCTGCCGACCGATCGTTTCACCGTCGATGAAGCCTTCGCCCGCGCTTTCGGCCTCGATCCGGCGCTCGGCTACCAAGGGCTCAGCCTGGAGCAAGTGGCTGCCACAGTGCACCCCGAGGACCGTGAGGCGCTGACCGCTTCAATCAATCACGCCATCGCCAAAGGCGGCGCCTATGCCCATCAATATCGGGTTCGTCGTGCCGATGGCAACTACTACTGGATTGAAGCGAATGGCCGCGTCGACCATGGCGAAGACGGCACGCCACTGAGCTTCCCCGGAGTGATCATCGACGTCGAAGAACGCCGCTCCGTCGAAGCCGAACGCGACCGCGCCACCGCCGCCTTGCGGGCCTTGAACGACACCCTCGAACAACGCGTCAACGCGCGCACGGCCGAGCTGATGCAGGCCGAAGAAAAACTGCGCCAGTCGCAGAAGATGGAAGCCGTCGGCCAGTTGACCGGTGGCCTGGCGCACGACTTCAATAACCTGCTGGCCGGTATCTCCGGGGCCCTGGAGCTGATGGGCATGCGGATCGAGCAGGGCCGCTGGAAGGACGTCGACAAGTACATCGTCACCGCTCAGGGCGCGGCCAAACGTGCCGCGGCACTGACCCATCGGCTGCTGGCGTTCTCCCGGCGCCAGACCCTCGATCCGCGCCCGACCGACGTCAACGCGCTCATGGAAGGCATGAGCGAACTGATCCAGCGCACCGTGGGCCCCAGCATTCTGGTCGAAACGGTGGGTGCCACCGGGTTGTGGGCGGCGCTGGTCGACCCCAGTCAGCTCGAGAACGCGTTGCTCAATTTGTGCCTCAATGCCCGCGATGCCATGCCCGACGGCGGTCGCATCACCATCGAAACGGCCAACCGCTGGATGGATCGCGAAGCCGCCCGCGCCCACGAGCTGCCCGAGGGCCAATACCTGTCGCTGTCGGTCAGCGATACCGGCATGGGCATGCCTGCCGATGTCATCGCCAAGGCCTTCGACCCGTTCTTCACCACCAAGCCGATCGGGGAGGGCACCGGGCTCGGGCTGTCGATGATCTACGGGTTCGCCAAGCAGTCGGGTGGACAGGTGCGGATTTATTCGGAGGTGGGGCTGGGCAGTACCGTACGCATTTACCTGCCGCGTTATTACGGCAGCGCCACCCTGGACGAGAGCCATTCACTGGCGACGCCGGCGACCGTGGTGCAGACCGGCGAAACCATCCTGATCGTCGATGACGAGCCAACCGTGCGCATGCTGCTGACCGAGGTGCTGGGCGAACTGGGCTACACCCTGATTGAAGCGGCCGACAGCCTGGCCGGGCTCAAGGTACTGCAGTCCGATGTGCATATCGATTTGCTGATCACCGACGTCGGGCTGCCCGGCGGCATGAACGGCCGGCAGATGGCCGATGCCGGGCGTGAGGTTCGGCCAGGGCTCAGGACGCTGTTCATCACCGGCTATGCCGAAAATGCGGTGATCGGCAATGGCCACCTGGCGCCAGGGATGCAGGTGCTGACCAAGCCGTTCGCGATCGACACGCTGGCGGCAAAGGTGCAGGAATTGATGGCGCCCTGAACGGCGCCACCTGGTTACTTCGGCAAAAAGCTACCCTCGCGCAAACTGCGCTCAATGTCTTCCAGGCTGCGCCCGCCGGTTTCCGGCACGAGGAAATAAATGAACACCCACGCGGCTGCGTTCAAACCGGCGTACACCCACATGGCACCGCCGACGCCCAGCCAGTGGGTCATGGTCAGCGCCGTGCCGGTCAGCAGCAGGTTGGAGCCCCACAGCATGGCGGCGTGCAAGCCGATGGCCTGGTCGCGAATGGCGATCGGGTAGATTTCCGCGCCGGTCAGCCAGCCGATGATCTGGATGCCGCCGGAGTTGAAGATCATGAACACGATCAGGCAGCCGACGATCCACCACGCCTGACTGTCGCCGGCCAGGTTGAAGTGCAGCACCGCACCCAGCACCAGCAGGCTCACCACAGCGCCGGGAATCATTGCCAGGCTCAGCGTGCGTCGGCCGGTGCGATCGACGATCATCTTGCCCACGAAGGTCATCACCAGGTAAGTGATGGCCACGCCCAGCGCCGACCACAGCGCCGCCGAGGCACCGAAACCGGCGTTCTTCAGAAAGGTGGGCGTGTAGTAGATCATCATCTCGATGCCGCTCAACTGGGTGAAGGCGGCGATGCCGAGGCCGGCGACCAGTGCCGGGCGCACCCAGGACTCCTTCATCGCAGCCCAGCCCACGTTCGGCAGTTGGTCGCGTTGCTCGACCACTTCCTGAATATCGGCGATCTCTTCTTTCACTTCGCGGCGGGTTTCGCGCACCAGCGACAGTGCCTCGGCGGCGTCCTTGGGGCGGTCGTTCTCGACCAGCCAGCGCGGGCTGCCCGGCAGCTTGCTCATGCCCAGCAACAGCACCAGCGAAGGCACCAGTGCGACGCCGATCATCCAGCGCCAGTCGAACAGGTTCTGCCCGGCCACGCCGACGATCGCCGCCAGCAAGATGCCCACACCGATCGAAACGTTGAAGTAGGTCACCAGGCGCCCGCGTTTGTCGGCGGGTGCCAGTTCGGCGATATAGGTCGGGACGATCTGCGTCGAGCCGCCGACGGCGAAGCCCAGCACCAGCCGCGCGACGGCGAGACACCAGACATTCGGTGACAGCGCCGCAGCCACCACGCCCACGCAGTAGATGGCGGCGACGATCATGATGGTGGTGCGCCGACCGCGGCTGGCAGACAGCCGCGTGGCACTGATGGCACCGATTACGGCGCCCAGCAGGATAGCGGCGGTGACCAGTTCCTGAGCGCGATAGCCGAGCTGAAACTCGTTTGCAATCTGCGGCAAGGCGCCGGAGATGATGCCGGTGTCGTAGCCGTACAGGCCGCCGGCGATGGCCGCGACGGTAGCGACCATGGCCATGTACGTCTGGGGTTTGAGGCTGGTGCCCGAGTCGGAGTAGGCTGAAGTCATGGGGGAATCCTTGGGTCATCGATCAACAGTGCAGACTGCGCTCGTGGTAGTGGCACAGTGATGCAGGGTATGGAGGGTTGACCTTCGGCGCGCTGAAACGGTTCCGCGTTCGGTTCCCAGGGGCGATGTATGAGCGGGTGTATCGGGCTTTCTCGTCGCCATGCAGAGAAGTGTTTCCGTTGCTTGTGATCGAGCTGTCGGCACGTTAACCTCTCGCCCTCGCTGCATATCAGCGACGTGGGCTTGGCGGCCCTGGAACCTGAGCAAGGCGCTTATCCCCGCATTGCAGACGTTTTTTTGCGTCTGCAATGCGGGTGCTATGGCGAATTGCGCAGGGACCTCTTCGGAGGTGCCGGGTTTCAGGTGCCGGTCCGCCAACCTTGCGCAATTTGCCACCCATTCTGCTTGGCGGCAGAAGGTGGTGATCCTGATCATCTACCTGGATTTCAACCTATGACTCACTTCGATCTCCACACCGCTGGCACCACTCCCTGGGGCCGCAGCCTCGACGGGCACTCGTTGTTTACCGTCAACCCCGATATCCCCGCCGTCGATGCCCTCGAACACGCCTCCATCCTGCAAGACTGCGCGAACAAATTGATGACTGAAGCGGCGTTCGGTAACCCTACAGGCCATGCGGCGTTGTCTGCTCTGTACCTGAACGAGATGGCCAAGGCGTTGATGGATGATGTCGCGCAGGCGATGACGCCAAGGGCTTAGTCATAAGGTCGCGATGTGTGGGCATGCACTGCCTACACAGGCCTCACTCCCCCAACAACAACACCGTCCTGGCATCCATCTCCCCGCCGAAGAACCACTCGAGCGCCTCTAGGAACACCGCCTCGTCCGGCGCGATAGCAGCAAACAACGTCAGACAAGAACGCAGCTTCAGATCATCAGGATGCCCGAGAATGTCCAAGGCGCTCTTGTCGCGGTGCTGCAGCAAGGTCGTGACGCTTTCCAGCAGCCGCGGCCCCAACACCGGGTGCTGTAGATAGCCCTGCGCTTCAGCGGCACCCGACAGCCCAAAGCGCTCGGCCATCTCGCTGCGCCCCAGCCCGCGCAGTTGCGGGAACACGAACCACATCCAGTGACTGGCCTTGCGCCCGGCCCGCAGCTCGTGCAGGGCGCGGTCATACACGGGCTGTTGGGCCTCGATGAAACGCAGCAGATCGAAAGTATCGTTCATGTCCGGATCTCCCTTGGCTGGCCACAGGCAGGTGCGCCATCGCACGCGGACCGGGCGCGAACCATTTCGACAGAGGGGCGGGTGTGGCAGTTTCATCGAAAGCGTTGAATCCGCCATGACGGCCGGCGGCGCAAGGCATTATGCTGCGCGGCCTCAATAACAAAACGATCGGGAGAGCGGTGGATGAGGGTGATGGACGGTCAGATCGAGCAATGTGGGCTGTGTCGTTCATCCCGCTGCCTGTCGGGGCGCTAAGCCATGGATTCCATCCTCTGGGTAGTGATGCTCGGTGCTGCCCTGGCTGGCTTCGTGCAGGGCCTGTCGGGGTCCAACTTCGGCCTGGTGGCCACGGCCGTATGGGCCTTTGCACTGGAGCCGACCCTGACCGCGCCGTTGGTTGTCTGCGGTTCGCTGGTGGGGCAGGCGCTGGCGGCGGGTCATCTGCAGTGGCCCTTCGACCGGCAGCGCCTGTTGCCCATGGTCGTCGGCGGGCTGCTGGGGGTGCCGTTGGGGGTGCTGTTGTTGCATCAGGTCGACCCGGTGCTGTTTCGCTTGATGGTCGGTGTGCTGTTGGTGCTGTGGTGCCCAATGATGCTGCTGTCCAAGGGCCTGCCGCGGATAAGGGCCGGCGGGCGCGGCGCCAATGCCGGCATCGGTCTCCTCGGCGGCCTCATGGGCGGGCTGGGTGGTCTGACCGGCCCGGCACCTGCGCTGTGGGCCGTGCTCAATGGCTGGGACCGTGACACTCAGCGCTCGGTGATCCAGGGCTTCAACCTGGCCATGCAGGCGTTGACCATGATCACCTATCTGGTGTCGGGCACGGTGACGACGCAGGCGCTGGGGTTGTTCCCGGTGGTGGCGCTGACCGTGCTGATACCGACTCTCATCGGTATCCGCCTGTATCGGCGTTTCAGCGACCAGAAGTTCCGCCAGGTAGTGCTGGGCTTGCTGGCGTTGTCCGGGGTGATATTGATTGTGCAGTCGCTGCCCAAGGTGCTGTAAGCCTGCGTCAAAGCAACGGCAACGCCGCACCGATGTGTTCTTCCCGCGCACTCACCCGTGCCGAAGGTTTACGGGTGTCGAGCTTGAGCGCGATGGCCCAGGATGCTGGCGTCCCGCGGATTGCCGACGGTGTCGGGATGCTGGTGGAACAAGCGGCGGAAGCTTTCGAGTGGTGGCGGGGCGTGCGCCCGCAGACGCGTCCGGTGATCGATCGGCTGACCGTGCCGCTGGAGTGACTGCGATCAAGACCCTGCGGGATGCCTTTCAGCTGGCATTCCGCTCCTCGCTGGCCTCGTTGCGCGCCTGATAGTCGCGGCGCGAGGCCTCGATGGTTTCGCGGTGTTCCTGCGCCCACAGCCACACGCCACAAAACGCCGCGCCCAGCCCCATGCCCATCTGTGTCAACTGGTATTCGACCTTGGGCGGCACTACCGGGTACACCGTCCTGATCAACAGGCCATCGGCTTCCATCTGCCGTACCGTCTTGGTCAGCATCTTCTGGCTGACATCACCCACCTGCGCCGCCAGTTGGGTGAAGCGCAGGCAACCGCGCTCGGCCAACGCCTCGATCACCAGCATGGTCCATTTGTCGGCGACCCGGCCGATGATTTCCCGCACCAGCGCGTCGAGCGCGGGGTCGTTGGCGTCCTCGCCATGGGGCCACTGCGGGGGGAGGGTGGCAGGTTGCAGAGGGTGATTCATCGCTATGGTTACCTTTGGGTAAGTAATGCACTTTGCGGCGCCTACTTCCCGATCGCGCCGTATGCTCCTATCGTAGCTCAGGTCGCCCCGCACGGGGCACCGCATCCTTGGAGTTCACTATGCACAGCACAGCCAACACCCTTTTGGTCACTGGCGGCGGCAGCGGTATCGGCCGCGCGCTGGCCGAAGCCTTCCTCGCTTTGGGCAACGAAGTGATCATCGCCGGGCGCCGCGAGTCGGTGCTCAAGCAGGTCACTGCAGCCAACCCGGGCTTGCACTACGTGGTACTGGATATCGCCGATGCGGCAGACGTCCAGCGCGTTGCTGCCGAGCTGATTGCCCGCTACCCGCGCCTCAATGCGGTGATCCACAGCGCGGGCATCATGCGCAGCGAGAACCTGCTGGCCGGCGACTCGGCGCTCGATGACACCGTGGCCACCAATCTGCTGGGCCCGCTGCGCCTGGACCGCGCGTTGCTGCCGCACTTTCTCCAGCAGCCCCATGCGGCCATCGTCACGGTGTCGTCCGGCCTGGCCTTCCTGCCGCTGGCCCTGACGCCCAGCTACTGCGCGACCAAGGCGGCGGTGCATTCCTACAGCCAGTCGTTGCGCTACCAACTCAAGGACACGGCGGTGAAGGTCCACGAACTGGCGCCGCCCTATGTGCAGACCGAGCTGATGGGCGAGCGCCAGGCCAATGACCCGCACGCCATGCCGCTCAAGGAATTCATTGCCGAGGTGATGGGAATTTTCGAGCATTCGCCAGAGGCCGAAGAAATCCTCGTCGAGCGCGTCAAGCCGTTGCGCTTCGCCGAAGCGAACGGCAACTACGCCGGCTTCTTCAAGCAGTTCAACGACCAGATGGCAGCAGCGCGGGCCGGCGAATAGGCGGGATCAGTCCGAGCGCTTGCGAAACGCCCAGCGCGCGGTGATCAAAGTGAAGGTGGCCACCACCGCCACCAGCACCCAGAAGCCGTGCTCGTTGGCGGCCAAGGGAATGCCACCGACGTTCATGCCGAAAAAACCGGCGACGATGTTGATGGGCAGCGCCAGCACCGTCACCACGGTCAAGGTGTACAGGGTGCGGTTGCTCTGTTCGTTGAGGTTGGCCGCGATTTCTTCCTGCAACAGCTTGATGCGTTCGACCAGGGCCGTCAGATCGCTGATCACCAGCGCGGATTCTTCGGTGGACTGGCGCAGCTCCTGCACGTCTTCTTCCAGCAACCAGGTCGGCGGCTTGTGCAGCAGGCGCATCAACGAGCCCGGTTCCAGGGCCAGCAGACGTTGCAGGCGCACCAGCACGCGGCGCATGGCACCCAACTCGGCCCGATTGCTGCTCAGCCGTTGGGACAGCAACTGGTCTTCGATATGGTCGACGCTGATGCTGGTCTGGCGCAAAAACTGGGTCAGCACCTCGCCCTGATCGCGCAACAGATGCACCAGCAATTCCAGCGGCGAGCGGAACAGTTCGCCGCGTTTGACCGACGAGCGCAGTTTGTCCACCGAGCGCAAGGGTTGCACGCGCGCGGTGATCAACAGGTGGCCGCGGGCGCACACCACCAGGGTGGAGATATCGGTGGAAAGCATATTGAAATCGAACACCACGTCGTTGACCACGGCCAGCAACGCCGAGTCGATGTGTTCGATGCGGGTCGAGCGCGAGCCTTCGTGCAGGGCCTCGAAAAACTCTTCAGGCATGTCCAGGTTGGCCTTCATCCAGCGCTCGCACGAGGCGTGGGCCAGGCTCAAATGCAGCCAGACGAACTCTTCCGGCACCTCGGGGCCGTTCAAACAGCCCAGTGCCGCCACCGAATCGATTTCCTGGCCGCGCTCCCCTGGGCGAAAGCGGAAGCCATAGAGCAGGCCGAAAAGGTCGGAGTCCTGTTGGTTATGCACAATGCTTTGATTCATGGAGGCTCGCGCGACGAGAAGGGGCCGCCGTCCTTGGCGTACTGAAACAAGCGCAGAGCATGACAAGCTGTTATTTCAGTTTTGTGGCAGTTTGTTGCTTGTTGTTACGATGGTCGAAGGCTCTACAGCGTCGTAAAGCCTTTGAAACCGTGCTTTACAGGATGACTGTGAGGCGCGCATCAAGACCGACGGTTGTACACGCGGGGCAGTGATGGCTATATGATATCTATGCGCCTTTTCCTTCGCGGTACTGCCCATGTCCGACCTCTACCAATACAGCCCCCTGCGCTTGACCCTGATTGTGTTGCTGGCGGTCCTGACGATGGGTGGCATATCGATTCTCTGGGAGTTTCGGCTGGAAGCATGGACCATGCACTTGTTCGGCCTGCCCTACGAGAGCGATTTCGAAGATGCCGAGCGTTGGCGTTTCGTTTTGACCTCGACGGCGTTCTCTTTCATGTCGTTGATCTTGCCCATTCTGGTGCTCAAGCGCTTGGTCAGCAATACGCGCCAGAGCTATCGGCGTATGCAATGGGCCCATTCGCAAACGCAGACCCTGGCCTATTACGACTCGCTCAGCGGCCTGATCAACCGGCGCAAGTTCATTGATCTGCTCACCGAGTGGCTGGCGGCGTCCCAGCCGGTGGTGATCTTCTTGATCGATCTGGATCACTTCAAGCCGGTCAACGACAACCACGGCCATTCGGTCGGCGACAGCGTCATTTGCGAGGTGGCGAGTCGTCTTGAGGACATCGCCCTGGAATATGGCGCGATAGCGGCCCGCTTGGGCGGCGACGAGTTTTGCCTGCTGTTGCAGGCGGATCACGAGGTGTCGATGCTGGCGCAGATCGCCGAAACCGTCATCGCCAATCTGAGCGCGCCGATGCCCGAAATCGTCAAACCCTCGGGTCTGGGTGCCACGGTGGGCATTTCCCGTTCGACGGTCGACGCCACCGATGCCTCGACCTTGCTGCATTTTGCCGACACGGCCATGTACCGCGGCAAGCAGAGCGGTCGCTCCACCTACAACTTCTATGATCCGCAGTACGAGCTTGAGCGGCGGGCGTTGTCCGATCTGCAGTTCGCGCTGACGCTCGCCGTCGAACGGCAAGAGATCGTGCCGTTCTATCAGCCGATCGTGGCGCTGCCGGGTAAACAAGTGGTGGGCTTCGAGATTCTCGCGCGCTGGATCAAGGCCGACGGCAGTGTGGTCATGCCTGGGGATTTCATACCGGTGCTTGAGGATCTGGGCCTGCTGGCGGCCGTCACTCGGTCGTTGCTCGCCCAGGCCTGCGCCGCCTCGCGGCAGTGGCGGGGCGACTATCGCCTGTCGCTCAATATCAGCGCGGCGATGATCATCGACGAGTGCTTTCCGGATGCCCTGTTGGCGCAGTTGCAACAGCTGGATTTTCCGTGCAGTCGACTGGAGCTGGAAATCACCGAGGAGGCCCTGGTCGGCAACCTGGATGCTGCCCGGCGCAACCTGAGCAAGCTGCAAGCCCATGGGATCACCGTATCGCTGGATGATTTCGGCACCGGTTACTCGGGGCTCTATCACCTGACCCGGCTGGCCATCGACAAGATCAAGATCGACCGCTCGTTCTTCGAACCCGGCGCGATCAATCATCTGCCGATGGTCGAGGCCATATTGGGCATGGCCCGTAGCTTGAACATGCAGGTCACGGCGGAAGGGATCGAGGAATTTCATCTGCCCCATCTGCCGGAATGGCTGGCGCGCAACGGCTGCCATTTCGCGCAGGGGTATCTGTTTGGTCGCCCGCAAGCGAGTGCCCAGGCCCTTGCGTCCACTTGCAATCGGCCCTCTGGGGCACTCGCCGTGAGCGCTCTGCAGGTCTCACGGTGAGTGACAGCGGTGGGATCAGTACTTCCAGGTGACCGAGGCGGTGAGGTTACGTGGGGCGCCGTAGCTCGACGCGGTCTGGCTGTACATCGACAGCAGGTACTTGCGGTCGGTGATGTTGTTGAAGTTCAGCGCCGTGTTCCAGTGGCTATCGATGTCGTAGCTGGCCATCAGATCGACCAGGCCGTAGGCGTTCTGGCGAACCACAGAGGTGGCATCGCTCTGGATGCCGCTCTGCCAACTCACACGGGTGCCGACGGTGGCTTTGGGCATGCCCGGCAGGCGATAGCTGGCCATGCCATGGAAGCTGTGGGTCGGTACGTACCGGCGGGTCTTGTCGCCATCTTCATCGTCGATGCGCACGTAGGTGTAGCCACCCATCAGGTCCAGGCCGGGCAGGGCTTCGCCTGAGGCTTGCAGCTCGATGCCGTGGCTTTTGTAGTCGGTGGTTTGATACAGGTACTGGGAGCCAGACTGAATGTAGCTGCCCATGGCGTTGCTTTGCTGGGTCTTGAACACGGCAGCGGTCAGGTCCAGGCGATTGTCCAGCACGCTGCCCTTGAGGCCGGCCTCCAGGCTCTTGCCCTCCAGCGGTGCCAGAGGTTTACCGTCGAGGCCGTTGTAGCCGTACTGCGGGTTGTAGATTTTGGTCCAGCTGGTGTAGACGCTCCACTGCGGGGTCAGGTCGTAGACCAGGCCGGTGTAGGGCGTGACCTTGCCGTGCTCGCGCTGGGAGTGATCGGAGCCATAGCTGGCACCCGAGCTGTCCATGCTCATCATGCGCGCGCCGGCGATCCAGTGCAGGTCGTCCGCCAGGCTGAAGCGGGCGCCGGCGAAAAGGCTTTTTTGTCGGTCGACGAAGTTTTGTGTATTACCGTCGCTGGTTTGCGTGAAGTCCGGCTCTGCGACTGCGCCAGGCAGCACGCCGGCAAATGGCAGTTCGTAGTAGCCGCCGGGCTCGGGATCCCATTCGCGGGCCTTCTGATGAGTGCGGCCGTAGGTAGTCCCCACCGTCAGTTGATGCTCGCGCCCGAACAGGCTGAACGGCCCCGAGGCTTTTGCTTCGCCGATCATCTCGTGGGCTTCGCTGGTGGTATGGGCAGTAAAGGCTGTCGCCGTACCGTCACTGACACTGTCGACGTAGAACATGTTGGTGTCTTGTTTCTCGTTGATCGCCGTGGCAGTCACCGTGGCGTTCCAGCCATTGCCGAAATCATGCTTGAGCTCGGCGAAGGCGCGCTGAGTGTGCATGTTCCAGTAGGTCCACGGCTGGCCGACGTTGGCGCTGCGGCTGCTGTAGTGGATACGATTGCCATTTCCATCGATCAGCGGCAGGTTGCCCCAGGTACTGCCATTGGAGTCGCTGTTGTGCTGCGTGAATCCTACGGTCAGGGTGTCAGCGTCGGACACGTCGAATGCCAACAGGCCGGCGGCGACGTTTTTTTCGTGGCTGTAACGATCCATCCACGAGTTGCCCTTGTCGTGCGCATAGATAAAGCGTCCGCGCACATTGCCGGTGGGGGTCAGCGGCCCAGACACATCGACGTCGACGCGGCGGCTGTCCCACGAGCCCACGCTGGTGCCTATCTGCGCCTGGAAGGTGTCGGTAGGCCGCTTGCGCACGAAGTTGACCGTCGCCGACGGGTTTCCGGTGCCGCTCATCAGGCCATTGGCGCCATGCAGCACGTCGATCTGCTCGAATTCGGCCATGTCCTGATCGCCGATCAGGGTGGTCTGCGCGAACGGCATGCCCATGCCGTCGTACTCGAACGAGCCGATCTCGAACCCCCGCGAGGTGAACTCGGTACGGTCGGTTTCGCTTTGCTCTACGGTCACCGAGGGCGCTGAACGCAGCGCATCCTTGATGCCGTTCATGTGGAAATCATCCATCTGCTTGCGGGTGATGGTAGTAATCGCCTGCGGCGTTTCCTTGTCCGTCAGCCCCAGCTTGGTGGTACTGGACGCCGGCTTGCCCTGATAGCCCACGCTCGGTTCGTCGCCGCGAACGGCGCTGTCCTCAATCTGCGTGGACGGCAGCACCACCTCATCGGCGGCGTGGGCGAGGGGCAGGGCGCTGCAGGCGCTGACCAGCAGCAAGCTGGCGGAGAGGCGACGATTCAAGAGGTGAATTCCTGATGTTGATGGATTTACGTCAATATTGGGTGCGATTGCAAATGAGAAACACACTCAGATACGAATCGAAGCGAATAGTAACCAAATATTGATTCGTATTTCACATTTTTTTCAGTGTCAGGCTTGATACGTCTGGAGGGGGGGCAGGCAGGGTATGGAGAAGGGTTTGCAGCGGGGAAAAACGAGCGGCCCGATCGTGCGGGCCACCCGGGATTAACGGCTCAACGATTGCGCGTCACCCTCCAAACGGTGTTCGACAGGTCGTCAGCAATGATCAGCGCGCCTTTCGGGTCGACGGTCACACCCACTGGGCGACCACGGGTCTTGCCGTCTTCGCCACGGAAGCCGGTGGCGAAGTCGATCGGCTCGCCACTGGGCTTGCCGTTGCTGAACGGCACGAAGACCACCTTGTAGCCCACCGGATTCTCGCGGTTCCAGCTGCCGTGCTCGCCGACGAAGGCACCGTCGGCGAACTTGTCGCCCAGGGCCGCAATCGAAAAGGTCACGCCCAGCGCCGCGACGTGAGAGCCCAAGGCGTAATCCGGTTTGATCGCCGCGGCGACGCGCTCCGGATTTTGCGGCTGTGCGCGGGTGTCGACGTTTTGTCCCCAATAGCTGTAGGGCCAGCCGTAGAAGGCGCCATCGCGCACCGACGTCAGGTAATCCGGGACCAGGTCCGGGCCCAGCTCGTCACGCTCGTTGGCCACTGCCCACAATTGCCCGGTGCCCGGCTGGATCGTCAATGACGTCGGGTTGCGAATGCCGGTGGCGTAGGGGCGGTGGGCACCGGTGGTGGCGTCGATCTGCCAGACCCGCGCGCGGTTCTGCTCGACCTCCATGCCGCGTTCGGTGATGTTGCTGTTCGAACCGATGCCCACATACAGCCACTTGCCATCGGGGCTGGCCGCCAGCGATTTGGTCCAGTGGTGGTTGATCCGCGCGGGCAGGTCGGTGATCGTGGTGGGCGCGCCGCTGGCTTTGGTCTGGCCGTCGGTGTAGTCGAAACTCACCAGCGCATCCTGGTTAGCGACGTAGATCTTGCCGTTGGCGAAGGCCAGGCCATAGGGCGCGTTGAGGTTTTCGGCGAACACCGTTTTCAGTTCATATACGCCATCGCCGTCCGCATCGCGCAGCAAGGTCAGGCGGTTGCCACCTTTGACCGGCGTGGTACCGCGCGCCTTGACCAGGGCGGCGATGACGTCCTTGGGCTTGAGCTGCGCCTCGGTGCCGCCTTTGCCTTCGGACACGAGGATATCGCCGTTGGGCAGCACCAAGGTCTGGCGCGGGATCTTCAGGTCATTGGCAATCGCCGTGATGCTGTAGCCCTCGGGCACCCTGGGCTTTTGATCGCCCCACGCCGTTGGCTCGGCGATCTTCATGGTCGGTAGCAGGCCGCGCTCTTGCGTCGGCAGTTTCGGGTCGGCGCCATGGGTTTCGGTGGCGTCACCCGCGCCATTGCAGCCGCTGAGCAGCAGGGCAATGCTCAGCGCAGTCAGTGCACTCGAATGTTTCATACAACACCTCCAGTTTCGCGGGAGGAGGCTCTGACTACAGGCACGTAGTCAGCGCGCAGGTTGCTCAGCCCGATCCAGGCGGCGATCAGGATCAACGGCGCGGCGACGACCGACAGCACCAGGCCCGAGGGCATGACCGCAAACGCATCCTTGCCATGCTCGAAGGAGTTGAGTACCGCAAGCGCCCAGCTGATCAGCAACAACAGGAAGTACCGCGTCGGGCGTCCGGCCTTCGGCCTGGCGCGGATCAGGTTGACCAGCGCGAACAGCAGTGCCAAACCGCTAAACAGCGCTGCACCGAACAACAGCCAGGCGGCGAAGTTGCTCCACTGCGGTTGGTAGGTCAGGTAGTAGGCGAGGTCACTGAGCAGGGCGCCCAGAAACAGCGGCACGCTGCCGGCCAGCAGGATCGCGTGCAGCGGCCCAGGCCGGTAGCGGTAGTCGGGGAGGGTGGTGGCGGTCATGGCGGCTCCTTATGTCGTTCAGCGACCCGGGCGTTGGGCTCGGTGTGGATACACCGGCCTGCCCGGGCCGCGCTCACTGCGCATAGAAAACGATCATGCTGGCGGACTGTTAGTTCAAAGATATTGGGTGTGCAGGTAGTTTGGGCCGTGTCGGTCTGTGCGACACGGTAGCGCTGCTATCTAGATCCACAGGTCGTTTTGCGCCGTGCGCTCACCTCCTTCATGTCCCGTATTCAATATCCCCCGGGGCTCGATCATCATCAGTTTGGCTTCACTTGCCGATGCGGTCCGGTGCTTGATGCCCCGTGGCACTACATACAATTCACCGGGCCTGACGAACACCTGGCCGTGGGGCAGGTCGATACGCAGTTCCCCCGCCAATACCAGGAAGGCTTCGTCCGTTTCGGGGTGGGAGTGCCAGATGAATTCACCTTCTATACGCACGACCTTGAATTGGTAGTCGTTCATCTCGGCGACGATGCGCGGGCTCCATTGTGTGTCGATGCTCGACGCTTTGTGCAGCAAATTGACGGGGTGCAGGCTCAGTTCGTTCATGACGCTTCCTCTCTCAATGGAAGCGTGAGCCTAACGGAGGGTGGGCGGACGGCTCTTGTACGATCCTGCAAGTGTGCGCTGCGCCAACAGCCGCTCCAGCCAGCGCGACGGCGGCACGCCATAACAACGGGTGAAGTGTCGGGTCATGTGGCTCTGGTCATGAAAGCCGGCCGCCAGCGCGGCGTCCACCAGCGAGAAGCCATCGAGCAGCAGCCGGCGCAATTGGTCGAGGCGGCGCAGGGTCACGAACCGATAGGGGCTGGTGCCGTACAGCACCCGAAAATCCCGCGACAGGCTCCAGCGCTCACGGCCGCTGGCGTGCTCGAGCATCTCCAGGGTGATGGTCGTGTGCAGGTGCGCGAGGATGAATTCTCGCGCTCGCTCGGTGGCGCGATAATCCAGGCGCTTGCGCCCGCGCGGTTTGCCGGCGACGGCGCGCAATGCCATGGCCAGATCGAACACAGCGTCCTGTTCTTCGAGGGCATCGAGCGGGTGATCCATGGCCTGCACGAAGGGCTCGCTGGCCCGGTATAAACGCTGATCGCTCGAGAGCCCGGCGCCAATGAACGGCAATGGCTCGCCGCCGAGCACTTGCTGAATCAAGGCCGGATCGATATAGGCCATGCGATAGCGAAAGCCCGACTCGGTGCCGGCCATGCCGTCGTGTACTTCATCGGGATGCAGCACCGGCGTATTGCCGGGCATGCCATGGCGCAGGCTGCCCTTGTAGTGGAAGCTCTGTACGCCTGACAGCGTGCGGCCGATGGAGTAGGTGTCGTGGCGGTGCGGGTCGTAGCCATGGCCGCCGAACCAGGCTTCGATACGCTCGATCTGGCCGGGTGGCGAGTTGTGGATGACCCAGTCGGGGGGCGTCGGGTGCTTGCTTCGTTCCATGAATTCGCTGTCCGATAGATCGGTTATGAGCGCTCGGTACTGTCCAGCATCTCGGTAATCCAGCAAATCTGCCGGGCGATATCTTGCAACTTCTCCTGGGTCAACGCCTGCTGCGCTCGCGAGAGCTGGCCCAAGGTCCGTTGCCTTTCGCGCAATCGGCGCTGCCACTTGGCTAGAAACGCCGGGCTGCGCGTCTTCAGCAGCAGCGGACCGAAATACAGCTCCTCGGGAGAATACTGCCGCGGGCCATTGCGCTCGGCGACGATGATTTCGTAGTCGAAACGGTTTTCTCGCAGCACTTCTTCGTAAACAATCCGATAGCCGTTTTCCATCAGCCACTGGCGCAGCGGTTGCTCGCCGCCATTGGGTTGCAAGATCAGGCGCTCGAGGCCGTGGAGGCGAGCTTTGCCGCTGTCGAGGATGTCGCGGATGGTCTCGCCACCCATGCCGCACAGGCTGATCGCGGTGATGGCGTCTTGCGCTTCGATCGCCGCCAGGCCGTTGGCCTGGCGCACGGTGATGTGGGGTTCCAGGCCATTGTCGCGCACGGTACGTTGAGCGGCATGGAACGGCGTCAGTGCTACCTCGCCAGCTACGGCGGCGACGATGGTGCCGCGGCGCATCAACGCCACGGGCAGATAGCCGTGGTCCGAGCCGATATCGGCCAGCCGAGCGCCAGCGGGCACCTGCGCCGCCACGCGCTCCAGGCGCATGGACAATGTGTGTTCGTTCAACGCTAACCCCTGTTTGCTTCACGCACCCGACCACGAGGCCGGATCGGACCGCGATTCTGGCGAGCTATGCGGTGCATTTCAAATTTTTGCGACCAGAGCCAGGCCTCTGTGTGCCTGATGACGGCCCGGCGGCCGCAGCCAATAGCGGGCCCGGTATACTCCGCGCCCTCCAGTTGCCTTTCGGACAAGCCCATGCGCCAGGTGTTGCTCATAGTCGATATTCAATCCACGTTCAGCCCACCCGAATGGCTGGTCGATGGCGCACGGGCGTTCTCGGCGAGAATTCCGACGGTCGCCTCCGTCGAGCTGCATGACGAGCAGGTCACGCCGTTCGACAAACAGCTCGGCTGGCATCCGGCGGCCGAGGACGAGAGCCTGGTCGAGGCCGACAAGGTGTTTATCAAGCACGGCTACGGCCCGACCGTCGAAACCATAGCCTACATCAAGCAACTCGGCGTCGAGCGGGTGCTGGTGTGTGGCATGCAGACCGAAACCTGCGTGCTCGCCGCCGGCTTTGCGCTGTTCGATGCCGGGCTGAGCCCGACGTTGGTCACCGACCTGACGGTGGGCTCGTCTCTGGACAGGTCCGGCAAGTTGGGGATCGAGCTGTGGACGCATCACTTTCGCCAGGTCACCACGCGGGCGGAGGTGATTGCCGAGTTAGGTGCATAAAGTCGCAGCCCAGCCAAGGGCGCGGGATGGGCGATTAGCCTAACAAATGTTAGGTAGGGGTTGACGTGCGCTCTTTGGGGGTTTACGGTAAGCCTACCTAACGATTGTTAGGTGGCTGATCCCACCCCTCTATGGACCCGACAATGACCACTAAATTGCAGCTGTTCACTTCCCCCTCGGCATTTCCCAATCCCCAGCGCCTGCGCCTGTTCATGCATGAAAAAGGCATCGCCGATCAGTTCGACGAGACCGTCTACGACATGGCCCCCGGCGGCGAACAGCGCGGCTGGCGCCATCTCAACATGAACCCGTGGGGCGAAACGCCTACCCTCCAGCTGGCAGACGGCAGTTTTATTTCCGAGACGCCGGCCATCGTTCGCTACCTCGACCAGTCATACCCCGGCCGCAAGATCATGGGCGAAACGCCGCTGGAACAAGGTCTCGACAACATGTGGGACAACCGCGTGTGGGTGCACATCCTGTATCGCATCGTCACGGCGTTCCACGTGTTGCACACCGGGCTGGGTTTCAAGCTCGAACTGACCAAGAACGAGGCCTGGGGCGAGCACTGCCGCAAGGAAGCGCTGAGCCACGCGGCACTGGTCAATGGTCATTTGGCCGACGGCCGCGACTGGCTGCTGGGCGGCGCGGAGCCGACCTTTGCCGATATCACCCTGGCAACCGCGATCGCGTTCTCCAAATTTCCGGTCAACGCCACGCCGCTGGACGAGCGTTTCGAGTTTCTCGACTATTACTGGAAACGCTGGCAGGCACGCCCAGGTTTCCAGGCGGCCTACGCCGATCGCAGCAGCGGCATCCCTGAACTGGACTCGCCTGCCGCTTGAAGTTGAATGGTGAGTGCATCATCGTCGGGACCGCCATGACGTGGCGGGCTCGACGCAAACCATCGAGATTGAAACGGCATTGCCCGTCGACGCAGGCATGAGTCCAGGGCGGCTCTACCTAACAAAAGGCAGGCTTTTGATTTAGCATAGCGGCACTTTTTTCCAGCGATCGCCCAACGGGTGACAGGCACCCCCATGACCATCAATGCCCGCGAAGCGATCCTCCTGGCTGCCAGAAACATCGCTCAGTCCCAAGGCTACAACGGCCTGAATTTTCGCGATCTGGCCGCAGCGGTCGGTATCAAGGCGGCCAGCATCTACTACCACTTCCCGAGCAAGGCCGACCTCGGCGTCGCGGTGGCCCAGCGCTACTGGCAGGACGGGGCGGCCGCGCTCGAGGATATCAGCGCGCAGAGCCCGAACCCGCTGGACGCCTTGCGGCGTTTCCCCGAGATCTTTCGTCGCTCGCTCGAAGCCGATAATCGCCTGTGCCTGGCCAGCTTCGTGGGCGCCGAGACCGACAACTTGCCCGCCGAAATGACCCAGGAAATCCAGCGGTTCGCCGAGGTCAATATCGCCTGGCTGAGCCAGCTGCTGGTGGCTGCCGAGGTGTGTGCGCCTGCGCAAAGCGGCATGCGGGCAAGGGCGATTTTTTCCGCCGTGGTCGGCGCCCAGCTCATGGCCAGAAGCCGCGCGGACATCGCCTTGTTCGACACGCTGATGGACACCTATCGGGCCTGCGGGCCCTTGCCAGCCTGATTAGGGCGCTCAGCTTGATCACGGCGCTAGGGTCGCCGCTGCGATATTGGGCCTTCGGCCACCGAAAGCCGCCAAAGCTAGTGGCTGCCACCTGAAGCCTCAGTCGTGGCTGAATTTCAGCACTGTGGTGTGTGCATACACCGCCCCAGGCTCCAGGCGGGTACTGGGAAAGGTCGGCTGATTGGGTGAGTCGGGGTAATGCTCAGCTTCCAGGGCAAAGGCGCCCCAGTGCAGATAAACCTTGCCACCTTTGCCGGTGATCGTGCCGTCGAGCAGGTTCGAGGTGTACAGCTGCACCGCCGGTTGGGTGGTGAACAGTTGCAGGCGACGCCCCGACTTCGGGTCATGCACTTCAACGGCCGGCCTGCTCAGGTCACCACCGGTATCCAGCACGTAGTTGAAGTCGAAGCCGCCCTGCTTGGGCTCGACGAATTTGAGTTGTGGGTGGTCGTCTTGAATGTGCGGGCCGAACGCCGTGGGGGAGAGGAAGTCCATCGGCGTGCCGGCAACGGGGGCAATCTCGCCGGTCGGGATCAGCTTCGCCGACACCGGGGTGTAGTGGCTGGCATGCAGGGTGGCGAGGTGATCGAGGATGGTGCCGTTGCCAGCGCCGGCCAGGTTGTAATAGCCGTGGTTGGTCAGATTGACCACCGTGGGTTTGCTGGTGGTGGCATGGTAGTGAATGTGCAATTCGTTACGCTCGTTGAGGCGGTAGGTCACCTGAGTCCGCAGCTCGCCAGGAAAGCCCATCTCGCCATCCGCGCTGGTGTAGCTGAGTGTGACGCCCACCGAGCCGTCTTCCTGGATGGGTTCGGCTTGCCAGACGTGGCTGTCGAAGCCCTTCGGACCGCCGTGAATGGCGTTCGTCGCGTCGTTGAGCGGGATGCGGTAGCTGACGCCATCAAGCACAAACTGGCCGTCGGCGATGCGATTGCCATAGCGGCCGATGGTGGCGCCGAAATGCGGATCGGCGTGGGTCTGGTAGCTCTGGGCTTCATCGAAACCGAGCAGTACGTCGTCGCTGTGGCCATGGCGGTCGGGTACGATCACTGCCTGCAATATCGCCCCGTAGGTGATCACGCTGACCTGCATGCCGGCACTGTTGCTCAGGGTGTATTTGTCGATGGGCGTGCCGTCGGCGAGGGTGCCGAAAGGGCTTTTGTGCTGGGTGAGGGCGGATGCCTTGGCAGGCGATGCAGAGGTGCTCATGGATCAATCCTTGCGTTGAACGGCGGCAGATGGAAGCAGGTACCAGCGTAGCGCAGGTGGGGCGGTCCGCTCTGACAAGAGTGACAGCGTTGGCATTAGGCGACTTGGCGCGAAAAAAAAGCCGCTGGTCGGCGGCTTTTGTGGGAGGAGAGTCGCGCCTGCTGGTGACAGGCGCGGTCCGGGCAGCTATCAGGCCAGCGCGGAACGGCGCGCGTACCAGCCATACGACGCGATCACTGCGTAGCAAACCGCCGGCACCACCAGCGACAGGCCCAGGGTGCTGAGGTCGGCGGCCAGGCCGGTGAGTGGCGGCACGATGGCGCCGCCGACGATGGCGCAGCAGATCAGCCCCGAGCCCTCGGCGGCGCGTTTGCCCAGCCCTTCACACGCCAGGGCGAAGATAGTCGGGAACATCACCGAGTTGAACAAGCCGATGGCCAGGATCGACCAGCCGGCCACGGCACCGTGGTTGGTGGCGGCGCTGGCGATCAGCGCAATGGCGACCACGGCGGCACAGGCCAACACCTTGCCCGGTGCGAACGCGCGCAGCAGGCCGGCACCGATGAAGCGGCCGATCATTGCGCCGCCCCAGTAGTAGGCCACGTGCTTGCCGGCCACTTCGGCGTTGAAGCCGAAAGTCGAGTCCTGCATCAGGAAGTTGGTCAGCAGGCTGCCGATGGACACTTCCGCCCCGACGTAGCAAAAAATGCAGGCCGCACCGAATGCGAAGCGCGGTTGCTTGAGCAGGCTCAAGGCCGAGAGCGGGTTGGCGTTGCCACTGGTGAGCGAGGAGGGCAGATGCTTGCGTTGTTGCCAGACCAGCAAAGCCACCACGATCAGCGCCACCGCAAGGCCCGCGTAGGTGTTACTGATGACCTTGGCTTCTTCGGCCAGATAGGTCGCCAATGCCGAACCGCTCAGGGTGGCCGGGTCGACCTGGCTCAGCGAGCCGAGGATCAGCATGGCGCCCAGGTACGGCGCGACGGTGGTGCCCAGCGAGTTGAACGCCTGGGCGAAGGTCACGCGGCTGTGGGAGGTCTGTTGCGGGCCCAGCAGCGAGATCAGCGGGTTGGAGACCACCTGCACCACGGTGACGCCGATCGCCAGCACGAACAGCGCGATCAAAAAGGCGCCGAACAGCCCCACCAGCGCGGCAGGAATGAACAACGCGCAACCCACGGCCATGGTCACCAGGCCGATAGCCGCCGCCCGCATGTAGCCGATGCGGCTGATCAGCAGGCTGGCGGGGATGGACGCCAGCGCATAGGCAAGGAAGAACGCCGACTGCACCAGCATCGCCTCGGCATAGCTGAGGCTGAACAGGCTTTTGAGTTTGGGGATCAGGATGTCATTGAGGCTGGTGATGCCGCCAAAAATGAAAAACAACGCGAAAACGAACAGGCTCAGTCGCTGGACGTTGGCAATGGGTGGTTGGTTTTGTTCTAAGGATGCTGCAACGGTGTTATCCGTCATGGCCACGGTCCTGTTCTCTGTCGGGGGTATTGGTTCATTGTTGTGTCTCGACGTCTGTCACGGTCACTGCTGGCATTTTCATGCCAAGGCCGAAACATCTCAGGATGAACTGAAACCCAGGAAGCAGGAAAGTTCAGACACCAAGGTGAAGAAACGGCTCTGGATCGCAGCTTTGCGACTAAAGTGCAGTGTTGGCGATCACAGATCGTCTGTGACGCTGACCGGAAGGCATAAGGCACTTATTGGCGGGCTGACTGAGATGACGGGCGCGATTGCCTTGATCGGATACTATTTGCGGCGACCATCGCAGTACGAGAAGACACCTTGAAAACCGTGTTTTTTGATCTTGATGGTACTGTCCTGCACTCTGCCCCCGGCATCATCCAGAGCGTGACCCACACGATACGCCAGCTTGGCCATGCTTTCGATCGCCATGCCGGCATCGAACAGGCATTGAGCGACCAGCCTGCCGAGGGCTAATCGCTGCATGTCGCTACGTCCAAGCGCACCCCAGCCCCGCGCCGCTGGTCACGGTGCCTGGCCATGGTGTGAGTGGCGCGGACGCTGGAGGCCATCGCCGGCATGTAGTCAAGCGCAAATGATCAAAGCGGGTGCCTGAGCGCGTCAGTCAATGCGCGGATGCTGCTGCACCAACTCCTCACGCTTGGCCTGCAACTCGGCGATTTTCGCGTCGATGTCTTCGATTTTATCTTCGATGTGGTCGTGATGCTCCTGCAGCAGCTCCTTCGCCTCATCCAGATCGGAGGCGGTCGGCGCCGCACCGCGCAACGGCTTGTTGGCGGTCTCCTTCATCGTCAACCCGGTGGCCAGGCCGATGACCGCCACCACCATCAGGTAGTAGGCCGGCATGTACAGGTTCTGGGTGGTTTCGACCAGCCACGCGGCCAGGGTCGGGGTCACGCCAGCGATCAAGACCGAGATATTGAACGCACTGGCCAGGGCGCTGTAACGGATGTGCGTGGGGAACATGGCCGGCAACGTCGAGGCCATGACACCGATAAAGAAGTTGAGCACCACCGCCAGTATCAGCAAACCGGTGAAGATCAACCCGACCTTGCCACTGATGATCAGCATGAAGGCTGGAATGGCCAGGCAGAACAAGCCGATGCTGCCGCAGATGATGAATGGCCGACGCCCGAACCTGTCGCTCAGGCGCCCGATCAGGGGTTGCACGAACAGCATGCCGACCATGATCGCGATGATGATCAATACGCCGCGGTTCTCGCTGTAGTGCAAGTTATGCGACAGGTAGCTCGGCATGTAGGTGAGCAGCATGTAATAGGTGACGTTGGTGGCGACGACCACGCCGACGCATGTCATCAGGCTACGCCAGTGTTTGGTGACCACTTCCTTGAACGACACCTGAGGGCCGCTCGCCAAGCCTTCGCGATCGCCTTGTTCGAGCTTCTCGACGTGCTGCTGGAAGGCCGGAGTCTCTTCCAGCGCGTTACGCAGATACAGCCCCAGCAAGCCGAGCGGCAGGGCGAGGAAGAACGGCAGACGCCAGCCCCATTCCTGGAATTTGTCTTCGCCCAGCACGGCGGAGATCGCCACCACCAGGCCCGCGCCGAAGACGAAGCCGGCAATCGAGCCGAAATCCAGCCAGCTGCCGAGGAAGCCGCGTTTGCGGTCTGGAGCGTATTCGGCAACGAAGATCGAGGCGCCGGTGTATTCACCGCCTACCGAAAAGCCCTGGGCCATCTTGGCCAGCAACAGCAGTACCGGCGCCCAGATACCAATCGAGGCGTAGGAGGGGATCAGGCCGATGGCGAAGGTGCTCAACGACATGATGACGATGGTCGCCGCCAACACTTTCTGTCGCCCGTAGCGGTCGCCCAGTGCACCGAAGAACAGCCCGCCCAGCGGACGAATCAGGAAGGGCACCGAGAACGTCGCCAGTGCGGCGATCATCTGCACGCTGGGGTCGGCACTGGGGAAGAACACCTTGCCCAGCACATAGGCGACGAAACCATAGACGCCAAAGTCGAACCACTCCATGGCGTTGCCCAGCGCGGCGGCGGTGATCGCCTTGCGCATCTTGGCGTCGTCGACAATGGTGATGTCCTTCAAGCCGAAGGGTTTTGCGCGTTTTTTTCCAAGTTTCATGCCGTTCACTCAGGACCTTGATAGACCGCCGCTTGCCCCATGCCCGGCAGGGGGCGAGCATCCGTCGCTCGGTGCGTGCCAGTGGCGCACTGCTCCGAGCTCTCGTGCATCAGAGATATGAGTGCGCAAAATAATTCACTGCAAGGAACGTTTTCCTATCGCCCAAGCTCCAGCAAACCCGTTGACTGCGGATAGGCGTGGGGCCTGGTGCCGCGCTATGCGCCGTTGTCCGACAGGTTCCAAAGCACTCGCATGGCACGATCGGCATCCACGCGACTGACGAATATAGGGTCGTGGTAATAGGCGGCAATCACGTTGCAGCTGATACCCGCGTCGCTTGATGCGCTGGCGAAAGCGGCCGCCGACGATGCAGCATCGAGGCGCCGCAGGGAAACTCATTGTGGGAATGGGGCATAAGGCCGATCAATACGCCTTGACCTGACCCGCCCAGATGACCGCCTGGGCAACGATCACCTGCTGCCCATTGAAGGTCAGTGCCGGCGAACCGTGCAGTGCGTAGCCCATGTTCAGGGCAGCACTGACACGCTGGCAAAAGGCTGCGTCGTCAGGGCCGGTGAGTACGCGGTAGATCGGCAGGTTGTCGGGGGGCTGGCTCATGATGGGAGTCCTTGGGAGCTGACTGCTGGGGGGCGGATTGCAGTGACTTTGATGCCTGCGCTGCGGTCTTGGCAAGGTAGGCATCGGTGATGCGCTTGATCGTACCGTCGCTGCGCAGTGTTTCGATGGCCTTTCTCAGATCATCGACCATTGTCGGGTCGCAGATTTTCGAGCAGGCCAGGTACAGGTCCGACTTCATCAGTGCAGGGCTCATCCGCAACGGCCGATCCGAGACTTGCGGCCAGAAATAACGGGTTTCCGGAACGCCGTTGAACCAGGCATCGACGCGACCGAGCAGCAACATCTGGGCCGGGTTTTCACCGATTTTCAGCGAGTAGATCTGCGCATTGCTGAAACCCTCATCGCGTAACATCTGCTCTTGGGCGCTGCCCATGCCGACGGCGACTCGCTCATAGGTCTGGCGCGCCTGCTCGAAGGTCTCAACCTGTTTGTCGAGACTGAAAAACGCTCGGTCCATGGTCATCACCGGTGCTATCCAGGTGTATTGGTTTTCTCGGGCCGGCGTGCGGCTCAACGGGATGATCAGTTGGTTTCTGCCTGACTGGACGATGCGCTGCGAGCGGGCCCAGGGCAATGCCTGCGGGCGCAAATCGTAGCCGGCCAGGGTAGCCGCCTTGACGGTCACCTCGCCGACGATGCCCGTGATGCCGTTATTGCCATCCTGATCGGCGGGTTCGAGTACCGTCAGGGGGGGCGACTGGGAGAGGTACAGATCGACGGCTGGAAGGCCCCCGGCGCAGGCCGGCCCCGCCAGCGTGACGAACCATGCTGCGCAGTACAAGCGCAATCCTTTGCGGGTGTAGCGAATTGGCTTGGTCAAATGACCCATAAAAAACACTCAACATATCGAGTGGTTGCCCACTTCTGGATCACAGGAGAATAGGCGCAAATGCTATGGCGTGCTCGCTGAAACTGCGGATCTGTTTCCAAGGGGCCGCGCAGCACCGACACCGCCGATCCTGGCTACGAAGCTCATTACACACGCAAACTTTCCACCGGCTGCAGATCACCGTCCCGGCCAAGGTGATAACGCTGAAGGTCTGCCGCTAATGTCAGTCGACCGCTGTAATACGTCGCCGCCTCTGCGCGGACATCGTCGATGGAAGGGCTTCGCTGCGGATTGTTTTGATAGCGGGCGCTGAAGTGGGTCAGCACCAGGTTCGGTATCCCGGCGGCTTCGGCGAACTGTGCCACTGCCGCAGCGGTGCTGTGGCCATAGTTAGTCGAGGCGCGCTCAAGCACCGGTTCGGTGAAGGTGGCTTCATGCACCAGTACATCCGCGCCTTGCGCCACGGCGGCCAACAACTGCGGACGATCATTGTCGCCGCAGACGATCACGCGGCGCCCCGGACGCGAGGGGCGAGGGTAGTCCTTCGCGTTGATCAGGCGGCCGCCGTGCTCCACGTTGCGCCCCTGTGCCAGCTCGCCCCATAGCGGTCCGCGTGCGATGCCATCGGCCTGAAGGCGCTCCAGATCCAGCCGTGGATCGGGGTTGATTTCGGCGAATACGTAGCCGTAGCTGGGCACCCGGTGCGACAACTCGACGGTGCTGACTTCGACCGTACCGCTGCTCCACGTGTCGAGCGTTTCCAGCGCATGCAGGCGCAATTCGAAGGGCAGGTAGCTCTCGCTCACCGCCAGGCTCTGCTGCACCCAGGCGTGCAGGGCGATCGGCATGATCAGGTCCAGCGGCTCGCTGCGCCCGGACATGCCGGCACTGGCTAACAAACCGGGCAGTCCGAAACAGTGGTCGCCGTGGACATGAGTAATGAAAATCGCGCGCAGGTCGCGTACCGAAAGTGAGGTACGCAGTAGCTGATGTTGCGTGCCTTCGCCGCAATCCACCAGGTACCAGACCTTGCCGGACGCTTCGATGACTGCGGTGGCGCTGACGTTGCGGGCCTTGGTGGGGACGCCGGATGAAGTACCTAGGAACTGCAGGTCCATGGGGAAGGGGTCTCGCTGGCAAAAAGGCTAGTGTACTTCGACCAATGGCTGTAGAGCGTCGAATGCATTGCCATCGTTATCTTGAGATTGCTGCTATTGGCGATCATCCTTGTTGGCGCTCGTGAACAGCGGGAATCTCGTTCATATCGCGATAGACCGCCACCCCCCGCTGCCGAGCCAGCTCTACTATCGAGTCCGCGTCCTCGGACGGGCCCTCCACACGCAGTACTCCGTCGCAACGCTGTAAAAGCATTTTCGCGTACTCCTGAAAATGCGCCTGATACACCTCATCGCCTACCTCACGGGACCCCGCCAGTTGCTCCAAGGGTAATGCCAGCCATTGGGCAACGACCGGCAGGTGGCCCGCCTGCAAGAGGGCTTGGGCGCAGCGTTGCATGGCCTGCAGATTGACGGCCATTGCAGCGGGATCATCACCGGGGTGGGAGGGGCAGGGGCCGGCCACCAGGATTATCAGAGGACGCGAGGGTGGCATGAGTGGTTTGAGATGTTGCAGGAGGATGATGGTTTTACCGTCCATGATCCGCCCGTCATCGATCATCGCCAGCGCTTGCTCGAAGGGCAACTCCAGCACCTCGATGTCCTCGCCTTCTTCGGCCAGGCCACCGCCCGCGCTGATACGGTCTTCGGGATGGTATTCCCCGATAAAAAAATGCAGGCGCTCAGTGACCGAGCCGGGGCTCATGAACGCCTCATACACCTTGCGCACGGATTTGACTCGATAGCCGGTTTCTTCTTCGGCCTCGAGCCGGATTCGCTCTTCGGGGCTGGCGTTGTCGAGCAACCCGGCTGCGGTTTCGATCAAGTAACCGTCGTGGTCGTTGACGAAGGCGGGGAGGCGAAACTGCCGGGTAAGAATGACGGTGCGCTTCGCCAGGTTGTAGAGCCCGATCGTGGCGCCATTGCCCCGGTCGTACACTTCACGGGTTTGTGTCTGCCAACTGCCGTCCTTGCGCTGCTGCTCGAATTCGATCTTTTTCAGCACGTACCAGTTATCCGAAAGCAGATGTTGCTCGATGATTCGAACACTTGCCTTGGTCATGGGTGGGGGCTCCTTGATTTGATGTCGTGCACGCGCTTCGTCGTCGGTGCAGTGATTACCGGGAGGGGGGGATCAGTATCGAAGAGTATCAAACAATGAAACGCTTCTTGGCGCGAGCGCACGACCAGTCCAGAAGGCCAGAAATTCAAGGAGTGCACCTAGTAGATCGATCATGGTCTGCTCTAGCACGGTTGATTCGACAGGGTGATATGTAGTGCGGGTTGTGATGCTCTTCTGTAGCGGCTGTATCTGAATTTTCTGAATCCCGTACAAGGTGCAGCGGGTATCGCCGCCTCGGGCCCGCAGGCCCTCGGCATTTACGCTCGTCCAAGACATTATCTAGCCAGCCCCGACAATATCCCGCGTAGCCGTTCCATCGTCGCAAAGGCACACACCTGCATGGGCTCGCGTACCTCGTTGGCGATCAAGCCCTGCATTTGAAGCGCGGTCTTGACGCAGGCCGGATTGGGCTCGGCGAAGGCTGCCTGCATCCACGGCCGCAGGCGGTTGAAGGTGCTTCGCGCCGCAATTACATCGTTATTCGCCACCTGGCGTTGCATCTGCACGTAGAGATCAGCGCGAATGTGCGATGAGGCGGATATCGCACCGGCACCGCCCAGGCACAGGGTGTTGAAGATCTGCAGATCTTCACCCGCGAGCACGTCAACCTCGCCATCGGCGATCAGCATCAGGGTGGTCTCGATGTCACTGCTGCAATCCTTGACCGCCGCAATGTTCGGATGACGAACGATGCGCCGCAAGGTTTCACGCTCGATTTTTACGCCCGTTCGGTAGGGAATATCGTAGAGCACCACCGGCACGCTCGCGGCGTCGGCGACGGTCTGGAAGAAGGCCTCCAGCCCGGCCTGCGAAGGGCGAATATAGTAGGGTGCCGGTACCAGCAGCCCCGCCAGCGAGCGGCGCTGGATCTGTCGCTGGAAGGCCAGCAGTTCACGCTGGTTGTTGCCGGCCAGGCCCATGATCACTTGCTCGGCGGGCAGCCATTGCAAGACCGCATCGAGCACGGCCAACTGCTCGTCGTGGCTCAGCGCTGCGGCTTCACCCGTGGTGCCGCAGACGACAAAGCCCGCAACGCCGTCTTCCAGCAACCTGGCGACCAGGCCGCGCAGCGCGACAAAGTCAATTTCACCGGCGTGAAAGGGAGTGACCAGCGCCACCCAGATCCCACGAAAACTCGACATACACAACTCCTTTTTGGCTGACCGTGTTGGTCGCCGTCAGGGAGGCTGCTGGAATCATGCGAGAGGGTAGTGGCACCTGGCGCTCTGTGTCCTGTCAGCCCATCTGACGGGACAGCGCGCCCCGGTCAAATGAGCGACTGTTTCTTGAACTTGTTGGCAATGACGACGCGCGCGCAAGCCCGGATGGTAAGGTCCGAAGGAAGCAGCGATGGGTCGATGATTGCGCGCATGGAGTGTCTACTGAAAAAGTGCTGTCAATAATGCGCAGTGGGCGAAGATGCTGTCAACTCGTCGAGCAGCATCCATCCCTGTTAGGGCTGACGGGCACTGCGAATGGGTCAGTCCCAGGTTGAGTCCTGGAGGTTCCACTTGCTGGGCGTTGTCCCAGCGGAGTCGTTGTGCGACCTCGCGCCAACGTTCCTCATCCCCCGGTTCGTCTTCACTCTCCTGTGCCGACTCTTTGATCAGGCTTTCTACACGCTGCACCTTGGCTTCGTTGTCCTTGTCCTCGATCTGTGCGATCTCATCCGGGCTGGTGGCCTCAGGTGGCGCGTCTGAACCCAAGAAAATCAAGGAGCTGTTCCGGCGCCCCGCAGGGCGCGAGAACTGTCGTCAAGCCGCCATCGGGCTTTGCAGGCTGGCATGGGCCTGCACAGCCAGTGCGCTGATCACTCGACCGCTTGCCTGAACACCACTGCCGGTGCCCGTTTCGCACGCCAGTTCAACGTCAGCACCATCACCAGTCCAAGTGCAGCCATCCCGGCGCCCGCCAACGAAATGGCCGGATAGCCCAGCCCGGCATTGATGACCGCGCCGCCCAGTACCGCGCCGATGGCGTTGCCCAAGTTGAACGCGCCGATGTTCACGGCAGACGCCAGATTGGGCGCGTCCTTGGCGGCTTCCATGACGCGCATCTGCAGCGGTGGCACCAAGGCGAAACTGGCGGCGCCCCAGATCAGGATCGCGGCCGCCGCAGGCAATGGCCAGCGCATCAATACCGAGAACGCCAGCAACACCACGATCAATGCGCTCAGCGACAGCACCAGGGTGCGATCAACAGAGCGATCGGCCCCCTTGCCGCCCCACACGTTGCCCAAGGTCAAGCCGATACCGAAGAGCATGAGCATGGCGGTGATGAACAGGGTCGAGGCGTGGGTGGCATCGCGCAGGATCGGCGCGATGTAAGTGAACACGGTAAACATCGCGCTCGAGCCCACCACAGTCAGGGCCAGTGCGGCCAACACCGGTTTGCGCGCCAATACGCGGATCTCGGCCAGCATGCCTTCACTTTTTGCCATTGGTGTATTGGGCAGCGCCCACCACAGGGCCGCCATGGCGATGGCACCCAGGCCGGCAATACCCCAGAACGCCGTGCGCCAGCCGAACGTCTCGCCGAACCAGGTGGCCATGGGCACGCCGCCGATGGTCGCGATGGTCAGTCCCATGAACATCGCCGCCACCGCTCCCGCGCGTTTATCGGGCGCCACCAGGCTCGTAGCGACGATCGAGCCGATACCAAAGAAGGCTCCATGATTGAGCGAGGTCACCACGCGAGCGATCAGCAACGTCTGGTAGTTGGTCGCCAGCGCCGACAGCAGATTGCCCAGGGTGAAAATCGCCATCAGGCCGATCAGCAGGTAACGCCGCGGGATCCGCGCCGTCGTGAGGGTCATCAGTGGCGCGCCGATCAACACGCCCATGGCATAGGCGCTGACAAGCAGCCCGGCGCTGGGGATCGATACGCCCAGATCGGCGGCGATGCCGGGCAACATGCCCATGGGGGCGAACTCGGTGACGCCGATGCCGAACGCGCCGATGGAGAGTGCAACAAGGGGGTAGTTGATACGCATGGTGGCTCCTGATTTGTGATGTGAATGCTACAATCCGCCCCTGGTGGGCGGTAGCCCTTGGTAGAGCCAAACACTTTTGCTCAGGAGGCACGAATGGATATTGCCGGGCGATCAGGCGAGATGACGATTTTTGCGCTAGTGGCCCAAGAGGGCAGCTTGTCGGGTGCCGCCCGAGCCCTAGGCCTGACGCCTTCTGCGATCAGCCGGATCATCGCCCGTACCGAGCAGCGGATCGGCACGCGGTTGCTGATCCGTACCACCCGCGCCATCACCCTCACCGCCGAGGGCGAGGCGTACCTGCGCGGCGCGCGACGAATTCTGGCCGACATGGCCGAAGTCGAAGATGCGATCACCGATCAGGGTGTGCCACGGGGCAGGCTGCGGGTCAGCGCTTCAGTGGCTCATGGACGGCTGTCGATAGTGCCCTTGGTGGCCGCGTTCAGTGCCCGCTATCCGGCCATCGTGGTCGATCTGGCGCTGGGCGACGAGTTGGTCGACGTCCTCGGCGGGCAGGCGGATGTGGCGATCCGTTTTGGCTATCTGGCCGACAGCCCGTTGACTGCGCGGCGAATCGGCGACACGGGCGAGGTCATCGTCGCTTCGCCCGACTACCTGGCGCGCCATGGGGTGCCGTTGCAGCCTGAGGATCTGCTGCAGCACAACTGTCTGCGCTTCAACTTCCGCCGGGCCGCCCCCGACTGGCCATTTCGCCGAGACGGCGAATATTTCTCACTGAAAGTGACCGGCACGGTGGAGGGCAACAGCGGTGACGCCTTGGCGCAGTTCGCTCGGTTGGGCACCGGCATCGCCCGGATTGGCGCCTTCAGCGTGGCGGATGATTTGCGCCGCGGCGACCTGGTGCCGCTGCTCGAAGCCTTCAACCCCGGCGATCGGGAGCCGATCCATGCGGTGTTCGTCGGCGGTGCGGCGATGCCGGCGCGGGTGCGGGCGTTCGTCGATTTTCTGCTGGAGCACCACCGGGTGTGACGCTCTGAACACCAACCGCGGTCATTGCGAGTGTCGAGTAGCGACTTTCTGAAGCAGTCTTGAAAGCGCATCGATGGAGTAGGGTTTCTGCAACAGGTCGAATTGCCCGGCAGTCGTCTGCGACAGGTCGGCAAACTCCTGGCTATAGCCGGTGGTGAGCACGACCGGCAACCACGGGTAGAGCTTTTCGATTGTTCCATACAAGGCGATTCCACTCATGCCCGGCATGGAGATGTCCGAAAACACCACGTGGAAATTCGCAGGGTTGGTCGCGAGCACGCCGAGTGCCTCCTCGGCATTCGAAACCCAAAGCACCTCATAACCGAAGTCTTTGAGGGTCTGTTCCGTGAACCGCCCGATTTCCTCGTGATCCTCCACCACCAGGACGCAAAGGCCATGGCCCAGCGCGCGAGCCGCTTCGTCGTCATGCTCCGCGACCTGCTCGTGACGTTGCGTTTCAGGGAGGTAGATACTGAAGCTCGACCCGCTCCCCAGCGTACTTTGGACCAAGACCTCACCGCCAGATTGCTTGGCAAAGCCGAAAACCTGCGACAGCCCCAGCCCTGTGCCCTTGCCGATGCCTTTGGTGGTGTAGAAGGGTTCAAAAATTCGGCCCAGATCCTCTGGACTGATGCCGCTGCCGGAATCAGTGATGGAGACGACCACGAAGTCACCCGTACGCTGAGCATGGGCGCGGACAGAGGGTATCGATGAGGTGCGGCTCACCTGTATCGCCAAATTGCCAACGCCGTTCATGGCATCACGTGCATTGACCACCAGGTTCACGATCGCGGTGTCGAACTGGCTCTCGTCGGCGTTGATGAAGCACGCATCCATGGGGGCATCGATGTCTACCTGGATACGGGAGCCGGTCAAGGCATCGAGCATTTCGCCGACTCGGGCGACACTTTTGCCCACGTCGAACACTTCTGGCTTGAGCGATTGGCGGCGGGCGAATGCCAGCAACTGATTGGTGAGCTTGGCGGCGCGATCTACCGTGTCTGAAATCGCCGCTACATATTTGCTGCGCCGAGCGTCAGGCAAGGAAGAGGTCTTGAGCAGGTCAGCGCACGACTTGATGACAGTCAGCAGGTTGTTGAAGTCGTGGGCAACGCCGCCGGTGAGTTGGCCGATGGCTTCGAGTTTCTGCGATTGGCGAAGGGCTTCCTCTGAAGCTCTGAGCGCCGCATTGGCTTCCTCTTCAGATTGCATGTCGCGCCCGACCGCATGAATGAATTCCTCATCCGGCACAGCGGTCCAGGAGATCAGCTTGTAGTGACCGTCGGTATGTCGGAAGCGATTCTTGAACGAAGGAACACTATGGCCCTTGCTCAGCTCGGCGATGGCGCGGGCCGTCTCTGCAATATCATCCGGGTGGACGAGCGACAGCAGCCCTTCGCCCAGAAGCTCTTCTTCGTTCAGCCCCAGCACTGGCCCCCAAGCGGGGTTCACTGCCGAGATGGTGCCGTCAAATCGCGCGACAAGCATGAGATCCGCCGACAGTCGCCAGATCCGATCTCGGTCTTTGGTGCGTTCGATCACGTCACGTTCGAGCGCCTCGTTGATCTCACGCAGTGCGTCCTCCGCGTCGCGCAGTTGGGTCATGTCGCGGGAGACGCTCAGCAGTTTTTCAGGCTTGCCGTCGCGGCCCAGAATAGGGCTGACCTGCACATGCCACCATTTGAGGTTGCCGGTCAGGGTGCGCGCACTCCCCATGAAGCTGGCGTGGCCGCCCGCCAAGGCCTGCTGAACCGCAGCCTTGGCCTCGTGATGGCCTTCGTCCTGCCAAAAGTCCGGCCACGGGCAGCCTTTGATCGCGTTGAAGTCACTGACTTCCATGATCCGCTGGCCACCCTCGCTCATGAAGGTCAGTCGACCGTCCAGATCCAGCACCTTGATGCAGTCATTGATGCTGGCCAAGACGCGGTCGGTGAACGCCTCGTTATCATCCAGGCGCTTGAGGGTCAGGATTTCCTGCGTGGTTTCTTTGACCTGGCAGACAATGCCATCCACGTGGCCACTCTCGCCGTGTATCGGTGAGAGGGAGAATGTCCAGAAGGTGGGGGTCATCACGCCTTCGCGAAGCAGGCGTACGGGATGGCGTTCGACGCGACTGCCTTCGCCCTGAAGGGCTTTTTCGACCCAGCCGGAAAGCTCGCTCCAGACCGTCCCCCAGACCGAGGACATCGGCTGCCCCAGACCTGTATCAGCGATGGCCGCAAACAAGGCGCGATAGGCGTCGTTACAGAAAAACAGCTGATCAGCGCCCCACACCAGGTACATCGGCTCTGGCGAATTGAGAAGCAAGCCAAGTGTCGTCTTGAGCGTCAACGGCCACGCTGCGCGCGGGCCTAGAGAGGTCTCGGACCAATCGGCGTGACGGATCTTGTGACCCATCACGCCGCCGCCCACGGGCAGATCTACGCTTGTACTCATGACAGAACCATCGCCAGCATCCGACCTATCGCGAAAAAACAGGCCGCATCATCTCAGGTAGGGAGGGACATCTCTACGGAAACGATTCATGGCGATCAGCCATTGGTCAGATAGAGAGCCCCGCTCGCGCCTTGCCGAGCAGGGATATCACCGGTGGGCCGGGTGAACGTGCTGGGTCAGCTCGCCAGTTGTACCGCTTCGCTCGACGCTGAACGTTTGGACATCAGCACCAGCGCCAAGGCCAGCAACGCCATGACGCCACCGACCGGCGCGATCGCGGTGTAGCCCAGGCCCAGGCTGAGGGCCGCACCGCCTGCCGCCGCGCCCAGGGCATTGCCCAGGTTGAACGCGCCGATATTGACCGACGAGGCCAGTGCCGGTGCGTCGTGGGCTTCTTGCATGACCCGCGTCTGCACCGGCGCCGACACGCCGAAAGTGGCAGCGCCCCACAGCAACAGAGCGATGGTCGCGCCTGGGCCGGTGGTGGCGACCAGCGGAAAGATAAAGCTGATCACGGCCAGCAGGCTGAGGAAACCAATCAGCGTGCCCTTGAGCGAGCGGTCCGCCAGCTTGCCGCTGATGGCGTTGCCCAGGGTGAAGCCGACGCCGATGGTCACCAGCATCGCGGTGACGAAGGCGGGGGTGGCGTGGGTGATGTTTTGCAGCACCGCGGCGACGTAGGTGTACAGGGTGAACATCGAGCCTGCGGCGAATGCCGTGGTCATCAAGGCGTTGAGCACCGCTGGCTTGACCAGCACGCGCAGCTCGTTGCCCACGTGCGGGCGCGGATGGGACTCGCCACGGGGCAGGGTCAGGAACAGCGAAAGCCCGGCGATCAGGCCCAGCACCGAAATCGCCACGAACGCCATCCGCCAACCGATGGCATGGCCCAGCCAGGTGGCCGCTGGTACGCCGCCGATATTGGCCACAGTGAGCCCCATGAACATGATCGACACGGCGGAGGCGCGTTTTTCCTTCGGTACCAGGCTCGCGGCGACGATGGCGCCGAGGCCGAAGAAGGCGCCGTGGGACAGGCTGGTGACCACCCGGGCGGCCAGCAGGGTGTAATAGCCCGGCGCGATGGCCGACAGCAAGTTGCCCACGGTAAACAACACCATCAGCCCCACCAGTGCCGAGCGTCGGCGTGCGGAACTGAGCAGCAGGGTAATCAAAGGTGCGCCAATCATGACACCGAGCGCGTAAGCGCTGATCAGCATGCCGGTGGCCGGAATGGACGCGTCCACGCCTTGGGCGATCGAGGGCAGCAGGCCCATCGGCGCGAACTCGGTGACGCCGATGGCGAAGGCTCCCGCCGACAGGGAGAGCAGTTGTGATTTCATCCTAAAACCTATTGACGAGTAAGTTATTGCTGTCAGGGTACTCGTCAGTAACCCAGTTTTCAAATGGCTTTTAACTCAGATTTCAAGCGTCGCAAACCGCTCAAGCACGCAGCCACAGGCCATCGCAGAGCAGCAGGGCGCAGCCTCGGGCGACGGCTGCACGCTCTTGTGGCGTCATCGGATCCCTGGCCATCTGGTCGATCATGCCGACGAAACACTTGCCGATCTGGGTGGAGGAGATGTCCGCGCGAAACAGCCCGATGGCTTGCTCCTTGGCGATATTGCGGGCGATCCAGGACGCCAGCCCGGCTTTGGTCGCGGTGCAGCCCGGCGGTTGGAAGAAGCCGATCTGAGTCAGGTCGGCGTCCTCGGCGAGGAAATCCAGAAACTTCAGAAAGCTGGCACCGACGCTTTCCAGCAGGTCCTGCTGGCTCATGGAGGTTTCGATCAGCAGCGTTTTGGTCAGGGCTTCGAGGCGCCGGCGAAACTCGCCCACCAGTTGTTCGTAGGCTGCTTCCTTGCTCTCGAAGTAGTTGTAGAAGGTCGGCTGGCTGAGCCCGCTGGCGAGCACGATGTCGCTGACCTTGGTGTTGTGAAACCCCCGCAGGGCAAACTCCGACGCGGCGATGGCGCGCAGGCGCAGGTGGGTCTTTTCACCCTTGGTCAGCGGTTGGATGGATTCTTGTTGTTGTTTTTGCATGGGGTTACCTGAGCCTTGTTGCCGTTGCTGTCGATACGGGAAATACGAAAAGTACTGGCGAGTAATGTTGCCTGCTCAGGCAGTGGGTGGCAAATGTCGGGGGCGATCAGCGGGTTCTGGGCGCAGTCATTTCGCCGAGGATTCTTCCGGCATCCTTTGACGGCGGCAGCCCGAATACCCTCGCGTAATCGCGGCTGAATTGGGTAGCGCTTTCATAGCCCACCTCGAACGCCGCCGCCGTGACGCTCTTGGCGCTGGCCACCATCAGTGTCCGCGCCTGGAGCAAGCGCACGCGCTTCTGATACTGCAGCGGGCTCAGCGTGGTCACCGCCTTGAAGTGACGATGAAATGCCGAGACGCTCATCGCCGCCCGCTGCGCCAGCGCCTCGACGCGCAAGGTTTCGGCAAAGTCGCGGCGGATCCACTGAATGGCCAGGTTGACCCGCGCCATGGCGGTATCCGGCGCGGCGATTTCGCGCAGCATCCAGCCATGCGGGCCTTGCAGCACGCGATAGAGGATCTCGCGCTCGTACACCGGCGCGAGGGCGGTGATGGCTTGGGGATCGTTCATCAAGCGCAGCATGCGCACCCAGGCATCCATCAACTCGGGTGTGACCGCGGCGACCGAAAAGCCGGGGTCGTTGTCGTACCGCCCGGCAGGTTTGGGCAGCTCGGCCAGCAAGGTGGTCAGCACGGTGGGATCGAGCGTCAGGCTGACGGCCAGATACGGCTCGCCGGTCGCCGCCGGGTGCACGGTGCCCACCGCTGGCAGCTCGATGGACATGACGAAATAGGTCGCCGGATCGTACCGCAGCGTGCGATCGCCCACGGTCATGGTTTTGCTGCCCTGCAGGATCAGGTTGATCATCGGCTCGTAGACTGCCGCCAGCAGGTGCGCGGGAATCTTGCCCTGGACCATGGCGACGCGCGGGATCCCCGTCTCGGTGCGGCGGTTTTCGGCCTTGGCGGCCAGGGTGCGCAGTTCGTTCAGTTGATCGTTCATGGCAAGCATCCTGGGGGCGCCATCAGGTGCAATGCAAGCGAAAAGCAGAAACGGGCAGATTTGTAGCAGTAATGGCTGCGCCCCTGGTGGTGCGGATGACTACTGTGGACGCTCATTCGATCGACAGTGGAGTCTGGTTATGGGCGTTATCGTTATTACCGGCGGCAGCCGAGGCATCGGCGCAAGCGCAGCGGAGCATATTGCCCGGCGCGGCATGAGCGTCATCCTGACTTACAAGGCTCAGCCAGACGCCGCCGCCACCGTGGTAGAGCGTATCGAGCAAGCGGGCGGCAGGGCGGTGGCGCTCAAACTCGATGTCGCCGACGTCGGCAGCTTTGCCTCCTTTCGCGAATCGGTGGTATCGACCCTGCAGCAAACCTGGGGCGTCAGCCATCTCGCCGGGCTGGTCAACAATGCGGGCTACGGATTGTTCGAGCCCTTGGCGTCGGTCAGCGAGGCGCAGTTCGACGGGCTGTTCGGGGTGCACCTCAAGGGGCCGTTCTTCCTCACTCAAACACTGCTGCCACTGCTGAGTGAAAACGCCAGTATCGTCAACCTGACCAGCGCCACTACCCGAGTGGCCACCGCCGGAGTGGCGCCTTACGCGGCATTCAAGGGCGGCCTGGAAGTGCTCACACGCTACATGGCCAAGGAGTTTGGTGAGCGGCGTATTCGCGCCAATGCGGTGTCTCCGGGCGCGATTCGGACCGAGTTGGGCGGGGGCCTCAACGACGAGTTCGAGGCAATGCTGGCGGGGCAGACCGCGCTGGGCCGAGTCGGTGAGCCAGAGGACGTGGCGCGGGTCATCGCCATGCTGCTGTCGCAAGAGGGCGCCTGGATCAATGGGCAGAGCATCGAAGTGGCGGGCGGCTACCTCGTTTGAGCGGGGGGTGATGCTGCATCATGTTCTTGCGGTGAGCGATATCACCCGCTTTACGCGTTGATCGACACCGCCGTATCAGGGGCCATTGTCTGCAGCAAATACTGAGTAAATGCCTCGACTACGGGCTGCACGGTGGCGGGTAATCGCAGGCAGATGGCAAAGGTCGGGAGCGCAGGAAGCCCCGCCAGGGCCGAGAGCACTTCCAGGTCATCGGGCACGGTGGACGCCAGCCAGGCGGTGACCGCGAGGCCAACCCGAACGGTCGAGGCGGTTGCGTCGAAACTGCCATTCTCGAACACCGTTCGCCACGCAATCCCTTCTTTCGCTAAAGCCCCCAGCACCAATGGGCGAAAAGCGCAGCGCTCATCTTCACCCGGAGGCGCAACCTCTCTGGCCACGGCGTCGGGCGCGAGATTTGGCTTGGGTCGATCCTTGCCGTTGATCTTCGGCATCGCCGTGAGCCTGGCGTATCGCGCGAAGCGGCGCGCCGGCTTCGGGCGCGCAATTGGGCCAGCCGCTAGGGCTGTTCAGGGCCATACCGCTGCTGCTGTTGAATCCCAAAAGCTGGGCCATGGCGGTCAGCGCTGCCGCAGCCTTCGCCCCTTTGGCCGGTAGCCCAGGTGCGCTGGCGGTGCTGCTGGGGTTGTCGTTCGGCATCGCCGCCTCGGTATCGTTGACCCTGTGGTGTGCGCTGGGCGTTTTGCTTGCGCGCATGCTCCGCACTCCGCGCCATTGGCGCTGGTTCAACCTGTCCATGGCGGCGCTGCTGGTGTTGTCCATCATTCCAACCTGGCGGTGATTGCGGGCGAATGGCGTTGGCGACATCGGGTGTCTGTCGAGTTGTCGCGGTATTTGGGCGATTGTCGTCGAGCTATATCTGCTAAATGGATAAGCGATACAAATACTACCCGTTTTACCTATTAATCGCCCGTGCCTATGCTGCGACCACCGAACCATCGGACCGATCCAGGAGGCACTATGCGCGACCCAAGCTTGGCCAGGAGCATGCACGGCGGCCAACCGCTGGCGGCACTTTCGAATCCGAAAGAGGCCATCAGGCAATTTACGCCCAATTGGTTCGCGGCCACCATGGGCACGGGCATCCTGGCCCTGGCGCTGGGTCAGTTGCCCGGGCAGTTCGAGGCGTTGACGCAGCTCGGCAAGGCCCTTTGGTTATTCAATATCGTGCTGTTCGTGGTCTTTGCCGCGCTGTACACCGCCCGCTGGATCCTGTTTTTCAACGAGGCCAAGCAGATTTTCGGGCATTCCACCGTTTCGATGTTTTTCGGCACCATTCCGATGGGCCTGGCAACCCTTGTCAACGGCCTGGTGCAGTACGGTCTGCCACAGTGGGGGCTGCCCGTCATCGCTTGGGCACACGCGCTTTGGTGGCTGGATGTGGCCATGGCGCTGGCGTGCGGCGTGCTGATCCCGTTCATGATGTTCACGCGTCAGGAGCACAGCATCGACCAGATGACTGCGGTGTGGCTGTTGCCGGTCGTGGCGGCGGAAGTGGCCGCCGCGAGTGGTGGCGTCATTGCGCCGCATCTGAGTGACGCCAGTGCGCAATTCAATATGCTGATTACCAGCTACGTGTTGTGGGCGTATTCGGTGCCAGTGGCGCTGAGCATTCTGGTGATCCTCGTGCTGCGTCTGGCCTTGCATAAATTGCCGCCTGCCAACATGGCAGCGTCGAGCTGGTTGTCGCTGGGGCCGATCGGCACGGGCGCCTTGGGCATGTTGCTCTTGGGTCACGATGCACCGACGATTTTCGCCGCGCACGGCATGGCCGGTATCGGTGAGGTCGCGGCCGGCATCGGGATGATCGCCGGCATCCTGTTCTGGGGCCTGGGCCTGTGGTGGATGCTGCTGGCCGGGCTGATCACCGGGCGATATGCCAAAGCCGGTATTCCGTTCAACCTGGGGTGGTGGGGCTTTACCTTCCCGCTGGGAGTGTACGCAGTGACCACGCTCAAGCTGGGGGCCATGCTGCACCTGGCGTTGTTTGATGTCCTTGGGGTGATTTTCGTCGTGATGTTGGCAGCGATGTGGGCGGTGGTCGCCGCTAAAACGGCCAAGGGTGCCTATCAGGGCAACTTGTTTGTGTCGCCCTGCATTGCGTCTTTGTGCGGCTGATGCGCGGCGCGCCGGTGCGCCCGATCAAGCCCAACGTTTCGGATTGCGCGCAGAAGGGCGTCCGGGCTTGGGGCTGCACCGATCAGCTCTCGGGAGGCGCGACGGGGGCTTGATCAGCCTCGGCAGCCAGCTTCAGCCGATCCGCCTTGCTGATGTAGGTATTCTTGTTCGCCGGTGCCAGTTTGGCGCTGGCCTTTTTGGCCTTGGCCTTGAACAACTGCTTTAACTTTTTTTGGCGATTCATGGCGTTGGTGCTCGGCTGGTCATTTGGTGAGACGACGGGTCATCAGAAGTTGGATGTTGATGGCAGGAGGAGGCATCGCGCAAGCGAAAAGCAGAAACGGGCAGGCATGACGCAGGAACGGCTGCGTTTGCGTGCAGGGCGGCGAGTACTGTGGGGGCCTGTTTCAACCACCACGGAGCACCACATCCCATGAGCACACTGCTGATTTACGGCGCCACCGGCTATACGGGGCGTATGGCCGCACAACACGCCAAGGCGCTAGGGCTCGACTTCGAAATCGCTGGGCGTGATCGCCCGAGCTTGGCCGCATTCGCCGAGGTACTGGGCGTTCCTTTTCGGGTGTTCGCTACCGATTTGCAGGCGTCAGCATCGCTATCGGGCATCTCGGTGTTGCTGAACTTCGCCGGGCCATTCGCGCAAACGGCAGACGCGTTGATGTGCGCTTGTATCAAGGCGGGTGTCGATTATCTGGACATTACCGCCGAGATCAACATGTACCGCCTGGCCGAGCGATTGGGTGCGCAAGCGGCTGAGGCTGGTGTGATGCTCTTGCCGGGCGTCGGCTGGGACGTGGTGCCGACCGACAGCCTGGCAGTGCATGTAGCGCAGCGGGTGGACCATCCGGTGGCGTTGCAGATCGCGCTTCAGGTCCCTGGTTCCATGTCCCGAGGGTCGGCCAAAAGCGTCAGCGAAATCATCGGCGCAGGGGTGCTCGCCAGGGTGCAGGGCGAACTGATTGCGACCCCTGATGCGGCGCCTCGGCACTTTGATTTCGGCGAAGGGCCGGTGCTGTGCGTACCGCTGTCATTCGGCGATCTGGTGACCGCCTGGCATTCGACCGGCATCCCCAACATTGCGATGTTCGTGCATATCGCCGGTGATGCATTTCCTCAAGGCGATCTATCGCAGCTACCTGATGGTCCTACGGCGCAAGAAAGGGACACGCACCGGGCGCGCGCAGTGGTCGAAGTCACTGGGGCGCAAGGCACGGTCGCCCGATCGGTGATCGAAACAGTGAATGGTTATTCCTACACGCCACTGGCCGCTATCGAAGCCGCGCGCCGCGTCCTGGCGGGAGAGCGGCAGCCCGGTTTTGCGACCCCGGCGCGGGTGTTCGGGGGTGGATTTGCGCAGAGCATCGCGGGGACGACGGTGACTGATCTCTGAGCCCTGGGAAGCCTAGCCTGCACTGCAGGTGCAGGTGCAGGTGCAGGTGCAGGTGCAGGCTAGGATCAAAGCTCAAAGCTCAAAGCTTGGGCAACTGCCCGATGCGCCCCATCATTTCGGTCACGATCTGTAAGTCCAGCAGGAACTGCTCTGTCGTCTTGAATTCGTTGTCGGTGTGGCCGGTGTATTTGACTTCAGGTCTGGCGAGGCCGAACTGCACGCCATTGGGCAGTTCATGCACTGATGTGACGCCGGCTGAAGTCCCGAACTTATGCGCCATGCCCAGGTTTTCAGTGGCCACGGCCAACAAGGCCTTGACCCATTCACCTTCAGGGTTGCGATACATCGGCTCGGCAACGGAATAGTCGAAGGCGGGTGCAATGTGGGTTTTCTTGCTCCAGGCCGCCAACTTGTCAGCGATTTGCGATTTCAGTACTTCTGGAGACTTGCCCTTTGGAATACGCAGGTTGACCGCAAGTTTGAAAGATTTATCGTCCTGGGCGACATAGGTCAGCGAAGCGGTGAGCGGGCCCATGAACGCATCTGAAAAACCAACGCCCAATTTGCCACCCAGGTAGTCAAGCCCCCAGTTGTCGGCGGCGTAGCGTGCGGCGTCGGTGATTTCATTGTGCTTGAGCGCGATATTGCCCTGCAGGCGGTTGATGAAATCCAGCATCCTCGCCACCGGGTTGACCCCAGCCTGGGGCTCGGAGGAGTGAGCGGAAACACCGGTGACCGTCAGTTTGACGTCCTTGCCGACCACCTCGGCAGTTACTTCGAAGTTGCCACCATTGTGCTTCGCATAAGCGGTGCCGGCCTTTTGCAGGCTGGCCGCCAGTTCAGCCGGCTTGTCTGTCAGCAGCGTGGCGACCGATTTCGATGGGATCTGATTGGTGGCTCGACCACCCGTGACAGCCGTAATTTCCGCGCCCTTGCCCTCGGCGTCACGCCGCGCAAACGTGGCCATGACGGTGCCATAGCCTTTTTCGGCGATCACCACCGGGTAACCGCCATCCAGCGCCAGGTTGTATTGCGGGGTGGGGTTGCGCGCGAAGTAGTAAGGGATGGCGTCGCCGGTGGTTTCTTCGGTGGTGTCTATCAACAACTTGAAGTTCCTGGCCAGCGGCAGCTTCTCTTCCTTGATTGTTTTCATGGCGTAGAGGGCAACCACGATGCCGTTCTTGTCGTCTTCGGTGCCGCGGCCATACATGCGGTCGCCGATCTGCGTGACCTTGAACGGGTTCAGCCGAGTGCCGTCTTCAAGTACCCAGTTTTCAGGCGTTACTGGCACTACATCGGCATGGGCGTGAATGCCCACCACTTCATTGCCGGCGCCTTGGAGGGATATTTCATAGACCCGGTTGTCGATGTTGCGAAAGTCGAGATTGAAGCTCTGGGCGAGGCTCTTGATCTTGTCGGCGAACTTGATGAACTCGGGGTTTTCATGCTGGGCGACGCCATCGACACGGAAGGTTGGGATGGCCACCAGTTCACGCAGGGTTTCGGTCGCCGCGCTGGCGTATTTGATCCGCGTATAGATGCCCAGCAAGCGATCGATTTCGTTTTGCTGTTCGGCGGACAGCGTCTTGTTATCAAGAAACGCACTGATTGCTGGGCCTGCATCATCGGACTTTGCCGTATCGGTTTTTGCCAGTCGATCCAGAAATTGCCTGAAATCCGTGACCGGTACGTCGGTAAACGTCTTCAGGATTTCCTGACTTTGTTGCGCGGTGATGTTGGCTTGAGCAGCAGTGGTGAAGCTCGACAGGCTGGCGAGCACCAGAGTCGTCGCGGCCAGGTGCTTGAATGAAAAGTCCATTGTGAGAGGCATTCCTTTGCAGGGCGGTTTGAGAAAGTAACTGACCTTTTGATCAGAAACGTTTTGCAAACTAACACTGCCGTGTCGACCCGGGGAACCCTTGCCGTGAGATCTGTCGCGCCGAAATGCAAAAGCGGCGCAGATTTGAAAACTCGATGCAAGTGCTTCAGGGCGATCCAGGTAACCGTTATTACGAGTCAGCAAGATAGGGCGCGCACCTGCTTACCCGGCGAATTGGCAGCCCACCTTGCACGCTGAGTCAATCAGTGCCCGTAAGTCCCGACGATGCTCTGGCCCGCCAAACCATGTCCCTTGAGCCGCAGCAGCAACTCTTCGCGGCTGAGACCGGCAGGCAATGCGCCCGGCGCGAGGTCGGTGGCAATGACCGTGAGCACGTAGTGATGAGGGTTGTCACCGGCCGGTGGGCAAAGCCCCTTGTAGGCCGCTGCGCCGGCGACGTTGTTGCCCACGGTGATGCCGTCGAGGCTGCTGGCGGCTTCGCCTTGGCGAATCTGCCCCCGCGCCGGGTCGACGTTGTAGACCACCCAGTGGGCAACGCCCAAACCCTTGGCGCCGTCCGGATCGAACAGCAGCGCTGCGATCGAGCGGGTGCCCGTGGGCACATTGGTCCAGCTGACTTGCGGGGTGCTGGCCTTGCCACTGCCGCAGTTGGCCTCGGCGCCGATAAAGGTCAGCGGTATCGGCTTGCCATCGGCGAGGGACGTCGAGGCGATCGACAGCGACGCGGCCTGAGCACTCGTGGCCGCAGCCAGTGACAACAACGCAGTGGCCGCGCATAGACGCAGGTTGATTTTCATGTCGGCAGGTCTCCGGGGACGGGATCGTCACCTGCTAGGACCGGTCGCTTGCCGTTTGGTGCGATACGCTGGCCTGGGTTGCCCTGCAAACAATGAAACCCTGCCGATATCCCTCAGTCCCATGGTTTGTCCCCGCTGAGTGTTCGCACCGGCAAATCCAGGCAGGATCGCCCCGATGAAACGCCTCAAGATTGCCACCTTCAACATCAACGGCATTCGTGCCCGGCTCCCCAACCTGCTGGTGTGGCTGGAGCGTGAACGCCCCGACGTGGTGTGCCTGCAGGAACTCAAGGCGCCCGACAGTGCCTTCCCGGCTGCCGAGCTGGAGGCCGCCGGATATGGCTGCCTGCACCTGGGCCAGGCGTCATGGAACGGGGTGGCGATATTGGCCCGCGACAGCGAGCCGCTGGCCATTCGCAAGGGCTTGCCGGGCATGGAGGCAGACCCCCAGGCGCGCTACCTGGAGGCGGCGGTGCAGGGTACCGTGGTCGCTTGCCTCTATCTGCCCAATGGCAATCCGCAGCCCGGCCCCAAGTTCGACTACAAACTGGCCTGGTTCGAGGCCCTGATCAAGCACGCGCACACGCTGCACGACAGTGAGCATCCGGTAGTGCTGGCGGGGGACTTCAATGTGGTGCCCACGGATTTCGATATCTACAGCCCGCGCTCGTGGCAAAAGGATGCCTTGCTGCAGCCCGAGAGCCGCGAGTGTTTCGCTCGCTTGCTGACCCAAGGCTGGACCGATGCCCTGCGTCATCTATATCCGGATGAGCAGGTGTTTACCTTCTGGGATTACTTTCGCCAGCACTGGCAGAAGAATTCCGGCTTGCGCATCGATCACCTGCTGCTCAACCCCGCAGCGTCGCGGTTCCTCAAGAACGCTGGCGTCGATGCCTGGGTACGCAATGAGGACCACGCCAGCGACCATGCGCCGACGTGGATACAGCTGGGGGGACGGGGCAAGGCGTAGTGCACCCGATAGTGGGTCAGGTCAAAAAGTGCCACAACAGCAAAGTGCCTACCAGGCCCACCACCGAGACGATGGTCTGCAGCACCGACCACACCCAGATCGTTTCCTTGAGTTGCAGGCCGAAATATTCGCGCACCATCCAGAAACCCGCATCATTGACGTGGCAGAAAAACACCGACCCGGCACCGATGGCCAGTGCCACCAGCGAGCTCTGCGTGGCCGCCAGGCCTGCCATCATTGGCGCCAGAATACCCGCTGTGGTCGTGGTCGCCACGGTGGCTGAACCGGTGGCCTGGCGCAACGCCACGGCAATCAGCCAGGCCAGCAGGATGTAAGGCAGATGCGCGCCTTCTGCAGCCTTGCTGATGGTATGGCTGACGCCCGCGTCGAGCAGTGTCTGCTTGAGGCCGCCGCCGGCGCCTATGGTCAGCAGCAGTACCGCGACCGGCGCAATGGCCTTGCGCAAGACGCCGCCGACCTGATCGCGGGCCATGCCGTTGCCCCAGCCCAGAAACACCACAGCGGCGATGACCGCCAGGCCTAGCGCAATCAACGGTTCGCCAAGAAATTTCAGGGTTTGCGCCACGCCGCTCTCGGGCGCCATGCTGACCTTCGCCAGGGTGCTGCCGAGCATCAATATCACCGGCAGCAGAATAATCAGCAACGAGATGCCGAAGCCGGGTTGCCGGGCATGTTCGTCGCGTTGATTGAACAGGGCGTCCATCTCGGCCGGTGGTTCGATGTGCAGGCGTTTCGACAGCCAGTTACCGTACAAAGGACCGGCGAGGATCACCGCCGGCACGGCGATGCACACGCCCAGCAGCATGGTCAGGCCCAGGTCGGCGTGCAGCGCGCTGACGGCGATCAGCGGCCCTGGATGCGGGGGCATCAGGGCGTGCAGGGTGGTCATGCCAGCCAGCGCTGGTATGGCGATCTTGAGCAGCGGCAGATTGGAGCGCCGCGCCATGACGAAAATGATCGGCACCATCATCACCAGCCCGACCTCGAAGAACAGCGGCAGGCCGATGACCATCGCCACCAGCGCCATCACCCAGGGCAGCGACTTGCCCTTGCCCAGCCCCAGCAATGTCGATGCGATACGGTCGGCGGCGCCAGATTCGGCCATCAAGGCGCCAAGCATCGAGCCCAGGGCGATGATGATCCCGGCTTCCCCCAGGATCGCCCCCGCGCCTTTGCCGAAGGCCTTGGCCACATCCTCGGGGGGCAGGCCTGCGCCGACGCCTGCGATGAAGGTGCCGATCAGAATGGACAGGAAGGGCGGCAGCTTGGTCGCGCTGATCAGCACGATGATCGCCGCGATGGCAGCCAGGCAACAGACAATCAAGCGGGTGTCATGGGACACCCAGGCGACAGCGGATACATCCACCGGGGGTACTCCTTATCTTTATAGGGGTCTGTAACAAGATATTACAAATCCCCGCCAGCATACCGTAAAGGCTCTGGGGTGAGCATTGCGAGGTCCGCTGAACAGATAAAGAAGGCTATTGCTGGTAGTGGCGACTGTGGCGGTGGCCACCGATGGTTCAGATGACCACGGGGCCGGTGGTACTTACACGCCGGAGGCTATTTACACTTCGCCACAATGACCTTGCACGTTTCAGGCGAGCCCCCGGAGCGAGCGGCATAGCGTCTGCAGTCCGCCACGGATTTCACACGCGCGGTGGTCAAATCGTTGTCCCAGGCCAGGCTCCCTTCGCCGCTGGTGGGGAGTGCCTTTGCGTAGCATTTCGAGCCCGAGACGCTGGAGCAGCCTGCCAGCAGTAAAAAGGGCAGGGCGATGAGGATGGGCAGGGCCCTTCGAGGTGCAATTCTGAACATTCCAATTCCTGTGTGCAAATCACGGCGGCACTAGGCATATGGCCAAGCGTGGGGCGCGGATTATGCGGCAGGTGGAAGGCTCAGGCGTAGTGACATTGGATGAATTCGGCAGGGAAAAATCGACGGGATGTTGCGAGTGATGTTGCGCGGATTTTTTGAGAACCCCGCCATGCGCAACGCGGCCAAAGCCGCGTCACGCAACGATGCAGAGACTGCCGCGAGTTACGCGCGCTTGGGCAACTTCCAGTTCGGCCGGATGAAGTGGCAGGTGTAGCCGTTAGGGAGGCGCTCCAGGTAATCCTGGTGCTCAGGTTCCGCTTCCCAGAACGGCCCGGCCGGTTCGATTTCGGTCACTACGCGGCCTGGCCACAGTTTCGAGGCGTCGACGTCGGCAGCCGTGTCTTCGGCGATGTCTCGTTGCGCTTCGCTAAGGTAGTAGATCGCCGAGCGATAGCTGGGGCCCATGTCGTTGCCCTGGCGGTTGGGCGTGCTCGGGTCGTGGATCTGGAAGAAAAACTCGAGGATCTGCCGGTAGCTGATGACGGCAGGATCGAAGACGATCTCGATGGCTTCCGCATGGGTGCCGTGATTGCGATACGTGGCATTCGGCACGTCGCCGCCGGTGTAGCCGACCCGCGTGGTCAGCACGCCGGGATAGCGCCGTATCAGGTCCTGCATGCCCCAGAAGCAGCCGCCTGCAAGGATGGCGGTTTCGGTTTGGCTGGTCATGGTCTGTCCTTCCCTTCAGGGACGTTGAATATAGCCACAGTTATGAGGGCAGGTTGCCTGATTCCAAGGTCGAGCGGGTTAAATTTGGTAATTTGCGGGTAGTCGCCTGAAAGGCTCGGGCTGATCTACTGTTGGCAATGCGCGCGTGGGTGAATCCCCTCAAAGCCACTGTTAAGTGGCAGAATCTCCCGACTTGATCGTTTTGGAGACCCTTATGCTTCGCGCATTTGAACGAAGGCTCGACCCTTTTCCGCCTGACGAGGTACCCCCGCCACCCGACGGTTTGGCACGCTTCCTGTGGGCCTGCTCGCGGGGCGCCCGCGGCTATATCCTCGCGCTGGCGCTGCTCAGTGCCGCGGTGTCGATTTACGAAGCCTGGCTGTTTTCCTTCCTGGGGCAGGTCGTTGACCTGCTCACGACCTGGCAGGCAGGCGGCGATGGGGCAGGGCGGGAGAGTCACGTGCTGTGGGGCATGGCCATCGTCATGGTCGCCAGCGTCGGGCTGGTAGCGTTGCGCACCATGGTCCAGCATCAAATATTGGCGATCAACCTGCCGTTGCGGCTGCGCTGGGACTTCCACCGGCTGATGCTGCGGCAAAGCCTGTCGTTCTTTTCCGATGAATTTTCCGGCCGGGTCACCACCAAGGTGATGCAGACGGCGCTGGCCGTGCGCGACATCCTGTTCACCCTGATCGAAATCATCCCCGGGATCGGCGTGTATTTCGTCGCGATCATCGCCCTGGCCGGCGGCTTCGCGCTCAAGCTGATGCTGCCGTTCATTGCCTGGATCGTCTTGTTCGGGCTCGCCATGCGCTACTTCGTGCCCCGCCTGGGCGAGGTCGGGCAGGAACAAGCGAACGCGCGGTCGTCGATGACCGGGCGCATCTCCGATGCCTACACCAATATCACCACGGTAAAGCTGTTCTCCCACTCCAACCGTGAAGCGCATTTTGCGCGCGCGGCGATGGAAGATTTCAAGCAAACCGGCTTCCGCCAGATGCGCCTGGTGAGTCAGTTCGAGATCGTCAATCAGGCGTTGGTCGTCGCGTTGCTCATGGCCGCCGGGGGCTATGCCCTGTGGCTATGGCACCTGGGCGAAATCGGCACGGGTGCCGTGGCCGCGATCACCGCGATGGCGCTGCGGATCAATGGCATGTCGCACTGGATCATGTGGCAGATGACCTCGCTGTTCGAGAACGTCGGTACCGTGCAGGACGGCATGCAAACCCTGACTCGCGGCGCCAAAGTGCAGGACGCGCCAGACGCGAGCGAGCTGGTGACCGCTGGCGGCGCCGTCACGTTCGATAACGTGGGCTTCAACTACAACGGCGAACGCCAGGTACTCGATGGCCTGAGCCTGAGCATCCGCCCGGGTGAAAAGATCGGTCTGGTCGGCCGCTCCGGCGCAGGCAAATCCACGCTGATCAACCTGCTGCTGCGCTTCTATGACGTCGACAGCGGGAAGATTCACATCGACGGGCAAGACATTGCGCACGTGACCCAGGACAGCCTGCGCAGCGCCATCGGCATGGTCACTCAGGACACCTCCCTGCTGCACCGCTCGATCCGCGACAACATCGCCTACGGCCGCCCAGACGCCACCGACGCGCAGATCCGCACCGCTGCAATCAACGCCCAGGCCGATGGCTTCATCAGTCAACTCAGCGACCGGCAGGGCCATATCGGCTACGACACCCTGGTGGGCGAGCGTGGCATCAAGCTGTCGGGCGGCCAGCGTCAACGCGTCGCGATCGCCCGGGTGATGCTCAAGAATGCCCCGATCCTGCTCCTCGACGAGGCCACCAGCGCACTGGATTCGGAAGTCGAAGTGGCTATCCAGGAAAGCCTCGATGAAATGATGCAGGGCAAGACCGTGATCGCCATCGCGCATCGGCTGTCCACGATCGCGGCCATGGACCGGCTCGTAGTGATGGATGACGGGCGGATTGTCGAACAGGGGACTCACGCCGAATTGCTCGGGAAGAACGGCATTTATGCGCGGCTGTGGCAGCATCAGAGCGGCGGGTTTCTGGGTGAGGACCAGGGGGTGGCGGAGGATCGGGAGCAGGCGTGAGTGGAGAAATCGTCTAAGCCCAGCGCCCCTGCGCGCATAGCAGCCCGGGGCGTTTCTTGACACGATCGTCGTTGGGTATTTGCGGGCGGGACCGCTCGTTGTGCTTGCTGAAACGTTTCTTCGAGTCTATAAAAAGGGCACAACTCCAAGAAAGGCTGCAATCATGACCCCGCTCAAACTCGTTGTTGCCCTCAGCGCGCTGTCCGCTGCTTCCCACGCCATGGCCTGGGATTACGTTCTGCTCGACACTGACAAAGCCGCCCAGAACTGGCAGATCACCAGTCAGCAACTCGGCGCAAAAAGCGACAAACCCTTCAGTGTCACCCTGCGCACCTTGCACGGCGGTCGGCAGGAGGGGGTCAGCATCGTCGACATCGATAACGGCAAGATGAAACTTTCGGTTGTGCCGACTCGCGGAATGAACGTCTTGCAGGCCTCGGTGGGTAATGTGCGCATGGGCTGGGATTCGCCGGTCAAGGACGTGGTCAATCCGTCCTTCATCGAACTCAATGGCCGCGGCGGTCTGGGCTGGCTGGAAGGCTTCAATGAGCTGGTCGCGCGCTGCGGCTACGAATGGGTCGGCCACCCGGGCATCGACAATGGCGAACTGCTGACCCTGCACGGCCGGGCTGCCAACATTCCTGCGAGCAAAGTGACCCTGCATATCGATGAAAAACCACCCTACGCCATCACCCTGCGCGGCGAGCTCAAAGAGCAGGCGTTCAAGAAGGTCGACTTCTCCGTCGCCACCGAACTGGTCACCGAACCCGGCAGCGTAGCGTTCGCCCTCAACGACACCCTGACCAACAACGGCGACTATCCGAAGGAATACCAGGCGCTGTATCACAGCAACTTCAGCACCCCGTTCCTGGAGCAGGGCGCTCGTTTCGCCGCGCCGGTGAAACAGGTGTCGCCGTTCAACGACAAGGCCAAGGGCGATCTGCCCGACTGGCAAACCTACCGCGCACCCACCAAGGACTACGACGAAACGGTTTACAACGTAGTGCCGTATGCCGACGCCAAGGGCGATACGTTGACCGTGTTGCACAACAAGGCCGGCAGCCTGGGTGTTTCGTTGGGTTTCAATACTCAGACACTGCCCGTGTTCTCCCTATGGAAAAACACCGATACCAAAGGCCAGGGCTATGTCACGGGGCTGGAGCCGGGCACGAGTTTTTCCTACAACCGTCGTTATCAGCGGCCTCTGAACCTGGTACCGACCATTGGCCCTAAGGAGCACAAGCAGTTTCACATCATTTACAGCTTGTTGGCGGACAAAGTGGCGGTGGACAAGGCCCTGAAGCAGGTGAGCGAGATTCAGGGTGGGCGGGCAACGGAGGTGCGGCAGACGCCGTTGGTTGATCTGACTAAAGAGTAATACCCACTGAAGCAGTGTCGGCGGGTGCTTCAATGCGGGGACCACGCTCATCTTTCAACGTACAGAAAGTGATGTGGTTCATCGCAGAGTTGGACATTTTTGGTTGGCTTGATTATCTGCAGGTGTTCCGGCTAGAACTGCTCCTGACTGATAACAGCCAATCAAACCTGAAGGCCCGCGAAAGGCTGCGCAGGCGATCAATCTGACAGGCGCAGTCAGTAGCCCGCCCCTGTACCTGCCCCCGTCACGATTGCAATCCCGGAACTGGTCCCCAGCCGTGTCGCACCCGCTTCGATCATCGCTCTTGCCGTAGCCACATCCCGCACGCCACCGGACGCCTTGACGCCGATGTCCGGCCCCACCACGCGGCGCATCAGCGCCACATCTTCAAGCGTCGCGCCGCTGCGGCTAAATCCGGTGGAGGTCTTGACGAACGCCACGCCCAGGTCGCGGCAGATCTCGCAGGCGCGCACCTTTTGCACTTCATCGAGCAGGCAGGTTTCCAGAATCACTTTCAGCGGCACCTTGCCACAGGCCTGCAGCACGGCGGCGATGTCGTCGCGCACTTCATCGAACAGGCTATCTTTGAGCCAGCCGATGTTCAGCACCATGTCGATTTCCTGCGCGCCGGCGGCGATCGTCAGGGCGGCTTCCGACGCCTTGCTCGCACTCAGCCCGGCACCCAGCGGAAAGCCCACCACGGCGCAGACCTTGACGCCAGAGCCCGCCAGGCGTTGCGCGGCAAAAGGCACCTGTCCCGAGTTCACGCACACCGAGTAGAAACCATGCTCTCGGGCTTCGGCGCAAAGTGTGGCAATCTGCTCTCGGCTGGCATCCGCCGCCAGCAACGTGTGATCGATGGCCTGGGCCAGTGCAGCGGGTTCTAGCAAATTCATCGAACGATTCCTGTCATCGGTAAAAAATCTCGGGTTGATACCCGTAAGTTATAAAATTAACACTTGGTGTTACTGTAGCGACACCACCAACGGATTGCCGGAATGCCCGTGGACGTCAAGAAAACCGACCGAATCAAACAGATCCAACAGGCCCTGCAAGATCAGAAAGCTATCCATCTGCGCGAGATGGCAGCGCTGCTTGAAGTGTCCGAAATGACCTTGCGCCGCGACCTGAGTCGACACCCCGAGCAATTTCGGTTGCTGGGCGGCTACATCACCCGCGCCCACGACGACCCGGAACCGGCGGATTACCGGGTCAGCGAGCAGGACACGCGGCACGTCGAGGAAAAGCGCCGCATCGGCAAGCTGGCCGCCGCCTTTATCCAGTCGGGCGACACAGTGTTCTTCGACTGCGGCACGACGATCCCCTTCGTGGTCGACTTCATCCCCGACGATCTGGAGTTCACCGCGGTGTGCAACTCTCTCAACGTGCTGCTCAAGCTGCAGCAAAAAACCCACTGCAGCATCGTCCTCTGTGGCGGCACCTTCCACCGCAAGAACCAGGTCTTCGAGAGCCATGCCGAAGCCAGCATCCTCGATGGCGTGCGCCTGACCTGGGCGTTTGTCTCGGCGGCAGGGGTCAGCCTGGACTGCGGTGTCACCTGCTTCAATTTCCACGAAGTGGAGGTCAAGCAGAAAGTCATGCGCCAGGCCCGGCAGTGCTTGCTGCTGGCTGACCACTCCAAGTTCGACGCCGTGCGTACGGCGCACTTCGGCGCCTTGAGCGACTTCCACTGCGTGGTCAGCGACAAGAAGATCCCACGCAGCTACCGCGAGGCCATCGAGGCCAGCGGAGCGCAGTTGGTGTTGTAACGGCATCAAGGCTGCAGCGCCTTGCGTTCAGGCGCGCTGAGGTAGCCGGTGGTCAAGTTGAAGTGGGCGCTGGCACCGGGCGCGAGGCTGCGCACGTTGCCCTTGGCGAGTTCGGCGCGGTAGCCCTCCGGTTCGCAGGTGGCCGGCAAAACAAAGGCCGCTACTTGCTGGTCAGGGTTGTGCAGGATCCAGCGCGCGGCATGTTCAAATTGCTCTGGACGGTAGCGGGTGTAGAACGCCGCGCCCTCAGGGTGTTCAAGGAAGAAGTGCGCCTGCCCTTGGGCATCGCTGCGCACGTCATCGAAGAAACAGACGATCTCCGGGTCATACAGCGCAGGCGAGTCGAGCACCTTGAGGCTGGCCGGGTCTTGGCTGAGTTCGGCGATGTAGGTGCTCCAGGCCGGCGTGGGTCGGACGTGGGCCGGCACGCTGGCCCTTACCCGCGTGCGCTCGCAACCCAGCGGCTGGGTCAGGCGGCCGCCGTCGACGTAGGCGTAGTTCATGTGCGCCATGTACATCAGGTCCATGGCCTTGCCGGCCAGGTTGACCACGGCCATGGCGATCTCGAACAGGCCGCTGGCCGGGCGCAGAGTCACACTCGGGCTGGCCCGATAGTGGTCGCCGAAGCCTTGCACGTATTCGTAGTTGCCGCCCAGGCGCAGATAAGCGCCGCGCTCGTCCTCGCCCACTTCAAGCCAGGCATCGTCCATCGGCGCGCAGGGCATTTCGCCGTGCAGCGCGTGATCATCCTCGGGCGCCGGGCAACCGTTGCGCAGCAGGCCGCTGTGGAACATGAAACAGCCATAGGTGCCGATCACGCTGGCACTGGGCCGGGGCTGGGTGAACATGTTGTGCATGGTCAGATCGACGCCATCGAACTCGGCCGACCAGATCATCTGACCTTGCCAGGGCAGAATCACCAGCTTGCCGCGGCTGTTTTCCAGCGACAGCGCCTTGACCCCGCTGGCGTAGGTCCAGGCGCGCACGTTGAACTGCGCTGACTCGAGCAGCGGTCGGCTGGAATGGTCCCAGAGCTGCGGGTACAAAGGCAGGCGCACCGGTTTGGCACTCATTGCGCGACCGCCGCGGCTGAGCTCGCCAGGACCGGTTGCGGCTGACGCATGCAGCGCACGGCGTACAGCACGATGGCCACGAAGCACAGCAACGGCACGCTGTAGGCGATCTGCATGTTGCCGCCGTTGGCATCGCTGAGCAGGCCCTGGAAGATCGGCATCACGCCGCCGCCGACGATGCTCATCACCAGCAACGAGCCACCGACGCCGGTGTCTTCGCCGAGGCCGTCGATGGTCAGGCCATAGATGGTCGGCCAGCACGGCCCCAGGAACACACTGACCCCCACGGCCGCGTACACCGCCGTGATGTTCGGCACCAGGATGGTGTAGGCCAGCAGCACGATGCACAGCACGCCATACAGGGCGAGCACTTTGGCGGGATGCATCTTGCGCATCAGCAGGTTGGCGATCATCTTGCCGATAAAGTAGGCGGCGAAGGTGGTCAGCAGGAACCACGATGCGCTGCGCTCGTTCATGCCGCCCATTTGCATGGCCAGGCGAATAGTGAAGCTCCACACCCCGACCTGCGCGCCCACGTACAGGAATTGCGCCAGCACGCCGAAGCAGAAGCGCGGATTGCGTCGCAGGCGGCCGAGGCTCTGGCCGATGCTGGCCCGCGGTTCACTCACGGTGCGGTTGCCCTTGCAGGCGGGGAAGCGGGTGAGGGCAATCAGAATGAACATCAGGATGAGCACCGCGATCATCCATTTGTACGGCAGCAGCGTCGATTGGATCATCTGCAATTGCTGCACCGCCGCATCGCTGGCGCTCATGTGGGTCAACTGCTCGCGGGTGGCGTCGGTGTCCTTGAACATCACGAAGCTGCCGACGTACACCCCGGTCATCGCGCCGAACGGGTGGAAGGTCTGCGAGATATTCAAGCGTCGCGTGCCGGTCTCCCGCGGCCCCATCAGGGTCGAATAGGTGTTGCACGCCGTCTCGAGAAACGACAGCCCGGCAGCGATGACGAACAGCGCCATCAAGAACATGCCGTATTTGGCAGTGGATGCCGCCGGGAAAAACAACGCGCAGCCGAACAGGTAAAGCATCAGGCCGATGAGGATGGTGGTCTTGTAGCTGAAGCGCCGCACCACCAGTGCTGCCGGAATGGCGACGAAAAAATAGCCCAGATAGAACGCCGACTGCACGAAGGCGGTCTGGAAGTCGCTGAGCAGAAAGGCCTTCTTGAAGTGGGCGATCAACACATCGTTCATGCTCGCCGCCGCCGCCCACAGGGCGAATATGCTGCAGAGCAGGAGGAAGGCGAACCACGGCGTGCGGTTCAGGTAGAACCCGTCCGGGGTGTGTTGCAGCGCAGGCTTGTTCATTATTGTTCTCCGCGAAAAAGCAGGTGTCAGTGGCGGCTGGCCGAAGCGTCGAGGAATCGTGCAAACGTTGGCGCATCGGGGTAGGAAGATTGCGTGCCCAGGCCGGTGACCGAGCAGGCTGAATAGGCTATCGCCTGGTGCATGGCGTGGCGGATATCGCCGTCCTGGCTCCAATGCCGAGCGAAGCAGCCAATGAACGCGTCACCGGCGCCCGTGGTGTCGCGCGCCTGGACCTTGACCCCAGGCACCCGCCACTCGCCCTCGCTGCCGACGTAAAGTGCACCTTGCTCGCCGAGCGTGACGATGACGTGGCGCACGCCCTGAGTGACCAACTGACGCGCGGCCTGCGCCGCCTCTTCGGCAGAGGTCACTGGCAGGCCGCTGATGAGGGCCAGCTCGCTCTCGTTGGGGATCAGAAAGTCCAATTGCGCCAGGTGCTCGCGGCTCAGGCCGGCCAAGGCCGGTGCCGGGTTGAGCAACACCGCGATGCCGTGCCGGTGAGCGAACTCGATGGCGTGATAGACGGTCGCCAGCTCGATCTCCAGTTGCAACACGATCAAGGCGCAATCGCGCAGCTGCGCCTGGGCGCGGTCGATGTCGGCCGGGCACAGATGGGCATTGGCGCCTTTGACGATGAGGATGCTGTTATGGGAGTTCGCCTGAACGAAGATCGGCGCCACGCCGCTGGACACGCCTGGCACCCGGTCGACGAAACGCGTATCGATGCCCAACCGCTGGAAGTTGGCCAGAGTGGCGTCGGCAAAGGCATCGTCGCCGACCTTGCTGAGCATCAGCACGTCGGCGCCCAGCAACGCCGCTGCGGCCGCCTGGTTGGCGCCCTTGCCGCCGCAGCCCATGGCGAAACGCGGCGCTTCGAGGGTTTCGCCCTGGGCGGGCATGCGTTCGATGTAAGTGATCAGGTCGACCATGTTGCTGCCGATGACTGCAATCTTGCTCATTTTTATTTTGACCTCACCCGCGCCGACGGAAGCATCGGCGGCGTTTATTTATGTTATTTAAATAACATTTTGTGTGAGGATTCAATCTTTATTTTTCGAGCGTGCATTTGCCAGACCGACGGAGGGGCGCCCTCAATAGGTGTGAATAGATCTGTGCGCGGGGAGTTGGCTAGGCGGGTGAGGCGGCCTGAAGTCAGACCGCCGCCATTCGGCCTGTTGCAGGCCTGAGGTCAATTTTTCAGATCGTGCCGCTTAGCCAGCTTGAGCCACCAGGCGATTGCTGACATTGCGCCCCAGCACCAGCACCGTGACAAACCCGCAGCCCACCAGGGCCGTGGCCAGGCTCATCAATACCGAGGTGCCCAGGCGGTCGACGATCTGCCCGCCAAAGAACGAGCCCAGCGCAATGATCACCTGAAACAAGCCGACGAACATCGGCATACCGCGTTCGACATCCTTGGGCGCCACAACGAACATCCAGATGCTGGAGCATGCCGGGAAGGCGCCGAAGGCGAAGCCCCACAGCGCGATCAGCATCGCCGCGCCGGTCATGCCAGTGGCGAAGTAGGGGAACAGCAGGGTGCTGGCGCCGATCATCGCCGCCACCAGCAACAGGGTGTGACGCACGCTGCGATTGGCGGCGAATCCGGCGAAAATATTGCCTGCGACCCCGGCCACGCCATAGAGCAGCAGCAGCGAGCTGATCGTCGGCCCATCGAAGCCGGCACTGTGTTTGAAGAACGGCGCCACATAGGTGTATGCCGCAAAGTGCGCCAGGCCGATCAGCAATACCGCGATCAAGCCCACCCGCGCTTGCGGATTGATGAACAAGGCCGGCAGGTCGCTGATGCGAATGGCTTTGTCGGGGTTGAGCCGCGGCAGCAGGAAGATCTGCGCCACCAGTACCGGTATGCCCACCAGTGCGGTCACCAGAAACGTCATGCGCCAGCCCATCAGGCCGCTCAGCCAAGTGCCGACGGGCACGCCCAGCACGGTGGCCAGGGTCACGCCGACCATGATGATCGAGGTCGCCTGAGCCACACCCACGCCCTTCGGGGCCAGGCGGCTGCTCAGCGCAATGGCCGTCGCCCAGAAACCGCCGATGCTGATGCCCAGCAGCACGCGGCCGAACAGCAGCAGGTTGAAGTCGCTGGCGTAGGCCACGACCGTGTTGGCGATGATCATGATCAGCGTCAGGCCGATCAGCAGATAGCGACGGTCCATGGCGCCGATACCCACCGACAGCAACGGCGCGGCGAGGGCGGCCATGATGCCTGGCAGGGTCACCATCAAGCCGGCGTGGCCGGCACTGATGCCCAGGTCACTGGCCACATCGTTGAGCACGCCCACCGGCAGAAATTCACTGGTCACCAGGGCGAAGGCACCTACGGCGACCGAGAGAATCGCCAGCCACTGCTGTTTGACGCTCTGTTGATTATGTTCGGGAAGGCCGCTGCGGGCCTGGCTTGCGCTTGGCATGGTGTTGGATTCCAAGGGGGACTGTCGCCTGAGGCAGGCGAGGAAAGCGGGGATAAATCGCAGATGATTATAGGAGTCAGCTTTGGCAACCAGAGAGGCGGGCGTTTCGATAGTAATCATCAGTGCAATCGATAAGACACCCTGAGCAGAGCGCCCGCGGCGCGCCGACGGCAGATCGTCGCGACAGACTAAGACAACGTCTTGCGCTCGGCAAAGATACGGGTCATTTCGGCCATGTGCTCGGTTCCCCAGGTGCACAACGGCACGATCGCCACTGCCAGGCTGCGGCCGAGCGGGGTCAGGGTGTAATCGACGCGCGGCGGCACCTCTTTGTAATCGGTGCGCGCCAGCACGCGATCGGCCTCCAGATCCTTTAACGCCTGGATCAGCACCTTGTCGCTGACGCCAGGGATCAAACGCTTGAGCTCGCCATAGCGGCGCGGGCCGTCGTGCAGGAAAAACAGGACCAGCGGTTTCCACTTGCCCGAGATGATGCGCAGCGTGGCGTCGAGGCCGCAAGAGAAGCCGCCGGTACCGCAGGTTTGAGTTGGTTCGGTCATTTTATTTATACTTACCAAAAGGTGCATACTGGTCGATAGGTTATCAGAAGCGCATGCTGGGCCTCAAGCAAGCAATTCCCTGTTTGCACAGACCCCTACGAAGGATGCACTTCATGACCAGACTCAATGGCAAGACTGCAGTGATCACCGGCGGCGCAACCGGCATCGGCCTCGCCGCCGCCAAGCGCTTCATCGAGGAAGGCGCGTTCGTGTTCATCTTCGGCCGCCGCCAGGCAGCGCTCGACGCCGCGCTGGCCGAACTCGGGGCCAATGCCCGCGCGGTGAATGGCTCGGTCTCGGATCAGGCCGACCTCGACCGACTCTTTGCGGCAGTGAAGACCGAGCGCGGCACCCTCGATATCGTCTTCGCCAATGCTGGCGCGGGCGGCCCGCTGGCGCTAGGCCAGATCACCGCCGAGCACATCGACGAAACCTTCGACACCAATGTCAAGGGCACCATCTTTACGGTTCAGAAAGCGCTGCCGCTGATGGGCGCGGGCGGTTCGATCATCCTCACCGGTTCGAGCGCCGGCACCACGGGCGCTCCTGCCTTCAGCACCTACAGTGCGAGCAAGGCCGCTGTGCGCAATTTGGTGCGCTCCTGGGCGGAGGACCTCAAGGGCACCGGCATCCGGGTCAATGTGCTGTCCCCAGGCCCGACGGCGACCGACCTTGCAAAGGCAGCGCTAGGGGAGGAGGGCATGAAGGTTTTCGCCGCAATGAACCCACTGCAGCGCATGGCCGAGCCTGATGAAATCGGCGCGGTGGCGGCGTTTCTGGCGTCGTCGGACAGCAGTTTCATGACTGCCAGCGAGGTTGCTGTTGACGGGGGTATCGCGCAGATCTGATTGGCTGGTCCGACGCTGAATACAACGCCGCGCCAACGGAACTGCCAAGCCCCAGTCACGCTCTGATCCCTGAGCGATCTTGGCTCGTCCCGTAAGCGCACCCACTCACCGAGGCACCCGATTGACCGAGCTGAAACGCATCGCGCTATGGATGGCCCTTCTGACACTCGCCGCCTGTAGTTACCAACCGCAGCCATCCGGCCCTACCCCGGAGCAGGTGCGCGCCAACGTTGCGAAGTTGCTGCCGCCCTCGGCCACCAACCGTCAAGGCTGGGCCGCAGACATCCAGACAGCATTCGAAACCCAGGCGCTGGCGCCTACCACCGAAAACCTCTGCTCGGTCATTGCGATCATCGAACAGGAATCCAACTTCCAGGCCGACCCGCAAGTGCCGGGCCTGGGCCGTATCGCCCGCGAGGAAATCGACCGCCGCGCCGGGCGCCTGCACGTGCCAGGCTTCGTGGTCGATGCCGCCCTGGGTCTCAAGTCACGCACCGGCAAGACCTATGCGCAACGCATCGACAGCGTGCGCTCCGAGCGCGAGTTGAGCGATGTCTTCGATGACTTCATCGGCATGGCGCCGCTGGGCCAGCAGCTGTTCGGCAACTTCAACCCAGTGCACACCGGCGGCCCGATGCAGGTAGCAGTCGCCTTTGCTGAGCAGAATGCCAGTGGCTACCCGTACCCCCATGACGGCACGATTCGCCAGGAAGTGTTCAGCCGCCGCGGCGGGGTCTATTACGGCAGCATGCACCTGCTCGGCTACCCGACCCATTACCCGCAATCCTTGTACCGTTTCGCCGATTTCAATGCCGGTCACTACGCCAGTCGCAATGCCGCTTTCCAGGCCGCCCTCAACCGGCTGGTGAAGGCTCGGCTGGCGCTGGATGGCGATCTCGTCAACTACGACTCCACCACTCCTGGCCAGACCGAACTGGCAGTGCGCTCGCTGGGCTCGCGGCTGAACATGAGCAACAACCAGATCTATCTGGCGTTGAAGAAGGGCGAGCAACTGGACTTCGAAGACACCGACCTCTATCGCCGCGTGTTCGAGCTGGCGGATCAGGTGGCAGGCCAGCAGCTGCCGCGGGCGATATTACCGGGCATCACGTTGGAGAGCCCGAAGATCACCCGGCACCTGACCACCGCCTGGTTTGCGCAACGTGTGGACGAGCGGCGGGTGCGATGTGTTGCCCGCTATTGAGGGCGCGGGGAGGGTAGCCAGTACCCACTCATCGGTTGCCATCACGCGATGCCCGCGCGGCCCTCTAGACTAGGCACAGCTGAGTTTGCCTCGACACGCCATGTATTCCCGGTCAGGAACCTGTCGAGGCTGTATTTGTATCCACGAGGGATTCATAGATGTCCAGCCTGCTCGCCACCGCCACAGATCTGTCCGCACCCAGCGACGCCTATACCCGCCTTGACGCCTTCCGCCATCTATACGATCGCGGCGAGGGTGCTGTCGACGGCCATCCGTCCTACACCGTCGATGAGGCGGCTGCCCAGATCGATCGCTACGATCTGGCCTTCCTCGACACCAACCACGACGGCAAGGTCTCGCTGACCTACAGCTTCCTCCAGGCCGCGCCGGCGAACTTCGACCCCAGCTGGGGCGACTTCATTGCCTTCAACGCGCAGCAGCAAGCCCAGACGCGTCTGGCATTGCAGTCCTGGGCCGACGTCGCCAACCTGACCTTCACCGAGTCCAGCAAGGCCGCCGAAGGGCACCTGTCGATGGCCAGCTATTCGGTCTCCCATGGCGAGGCGGCGTTTGCCTATTACCCCTATGGCGGGCAGTCCTGGTATTGGGTGAGCGACGCCTATCGCGAGAACGCAGACCCGTCCCTCAACAGCTACGGCCGCCAGACGCTGGTCCACGAGATCGGCCACAACCTGGGCCTGGCGCACCCCAGCGACTACAGCGCCTGGAACGGCGTGCCCAGTTATCAGGACAACGCCGTGTACGCCGAGGACTCGCGCGGCTACAGCGTGATGAGCTACTGGAGCGAACTCAACACCGATCAATACGACGGCGGCAACTACGCCTCGGCGCCCTTGATGGACGACATCGCCGCCATCCAGCTGCTCTACGGCGCCAACGAATCGACCCGCAGCGGCGGCACCATCTATGGCTTCAATTCCAACAGCCACCGCGAAGAGATGACTGCGACGGACTCGCACACACCGTTGATCTTCAGCATCTGGGACGCCGGCGGGAACGATACCCTGGACTTCTCGGGCTACAGCGCCGAGCAGCACATCAACCTCAACCAGGGCAGCTTCTCCGATGTCGGTGGCCTGGTGGGCAACGTGTCCATCGCCCAGGGCGTGGATATCGAAAAAGCCATCGGCGGCACAGGCTCCGACCTGATCGTCGGCAACGCGCTGATCAATGATCTGCGCGGCAATGCCGGCGACGACCTGATCACCGGCGGCGGCGGTGCCGATAAACTGTGGGGCGGGGCGGGTGCGGATACTTTCGTGTATTTCGCTGCCGGTGATTCCACGGTCGGCGCAGCGGATCGCCTGATGGATTTCGTCAGTGGTCAGGATCGCATCGACCTGTCCGGTTTGCCACTGGGCGCCGATGATCACTTGCACTTCGTGCGGGCATTCAACGGTGACGACGGCGCCATGCGCCTGCGCGAAGCCAGCTATGGCACCAACCTGACGGTGGATTTGAACGGCGATCGCACTGCCGATTTCGAAATCCGCATCATCGGTCAGGCGCACCAGGGGGATTTTCTTGTCTAGGCCTGTGGCCGCGATGCTGTTGGCTTTTGGGGTCAGCGGCGTGGCGCTGGCGGATTCGCAGGTGCTACCCAGAGCCTCGGAGGTGGCCGGGCGCTGGCAGGCCAAGTCTCAAGCAGGGGCGAATTGTTCGTTTGAGCTGCAGGAAAAAGATCGTGCAGTGCTCGACCCGCAGCACTGCCTGACGTCGATCCTGGGCTTTGTCGCTAACTCCTGGCTGGTGCAGCCTGACGGCATCGTGATAGCCGGCGCAGGCCTGGCGATGCCGATGCTGTTCAGCCGTCGCGATGCCGGTCGCTACAGTGCCCGGAGTAAAGCGGGCGTTACGCTGTGGATCGAGCGTGGCGATTACTGAGTTCCGAACGATCGGCGTAAACCTGAGCGGTTGAGCCGTTCGTCTCGGGCCATTTCCTCTGTCTCCACCTGCATTGGGCTCGAGACGAGGTGGCCATAGCGCATCCCGACCGGATCTTATCGAGAATGATTTTTGATCATCCAGTCACACTATGAAATAGTACCCGCCGTTTTTGCGCGCCCGGCTCGTTCGGGCCTTCCAACGCTGGGGTCATGTCATGCGTATTTCTCGTCTCACTCAGGGCCTGATGGCTTGTCTGCTCATCGCGTGTTCTACCGTTCTGCGCGCTGCACCCATCGACATCAATGACGGTCAGCACAGCGTCCATTTGCCGGCGGCGCCACAGCGTGTGGTGGTGCTGGAGTTTTCATTTCTCGACAGCTTGGCCGCAGTGGGCGTGACCCCGGTGGGGGCGGCCGACGATGGCGATGCCAAGCGCGTGCTGCCGCGGGTACGCGAGGCCATCGGGCAGTGGCGTTCGGTGGGGCTGCGCTCGCAACCCAGCATTGAAGAGATCGCGCGCCTCAAGCCTGACCTGATCATCGCCGACCTGAACCGCCATCAAGCCCTGTACAAGGACTTGTCGAGCATTGCGCCGACCCTGTTGCTGCCGTCTCGGGGCGAGGATTATGCAGGCAGTCTTGCCTCTGCCGAGTTGATCGGTAAAGCGCTGGGCAAGCCAGAGCAGATGGCGGCGCGAATCGCCCAGAACCGCGCGCATCTCAAGGAAATCGCCCAGCAGATTCCCGGCGGCGCCGTGGTGCTGTTCGGCGTTGCACGGGAAGACAGCTTCTCGGTGCACGGGCCGCATTCCTACGCCGGCAGTGTGCTGCAGGCCATCGGCCTGAAGGTCCCAGAAGTACGCGCCAATGCGGCACCTACCGAGTTCGTCAGCCTCGAGCAGCTCCTGGCCCTCAACCCGGCCTGGCTGTTGGTGGGGCATTACCGGCATCCGAGCATCGTCGATGGCTGGAGCAAGCAGCCCCTGTGGCAGGTCTTGAGCGCGGTGCAGCACCAGCAGGTCGCTGAAGTGGATGGCGACACCTGGGCGCGCAACCGTGGCGTCATGGCCTCCGAACAGATTGCGGAAGACACCCTGGCGATCCTCAAGGGCGGCAAAGCCGTGCAGAGCCAGTAAGCATGCGACGAGTGTATTGGACCGCGCTGGCCGTGCTGATCGGCGCGGCGTTGTTCTGGCTGTCGCTCTCCAGTTGGTCGCCGTTCCCCATCAGTCACGCAGACGCCTGGAATGGCCTGGTGCATCAGGGCAAAGTGGGCGGCAACATGGCCTACATCGTCGCGCAGCTGCGCGTGCCCCGTGCCCTGTGCGCGGCGCTGGTGGGGGGCTGTCTGGGGCTGGCCGGGGCGTTGATGCAGGGCATTACCCGCAACCGCCTGGCGTCGCCGTCACTGTTTGGCGTCACCGCTGGCGCTGCGTTGGGGCTGGCATTGTTTTCCACCGGTCTGGTGGCACTGCCGTTTGCCGGTGGCGCGTTGCTCATGACGTGCCTGGGCGGTGCGCTGGCCTGGGTGACGGTGTTCAGCCTGGGCGGTGCCTGGTCGTCGGCCAACGCTCAAGGGCGGCTGGTGCTGGCGGGTGTCGCAGTGGCGGCCTTGTGCGCCGCGTTGACGCGCCTGACGGTCATTCTGGTAGAAGCCCAGGCGCAGAGCGTGCTCAATTGGCTAGCCGGATCGTTGGCCAACGTCGGCCAGGCGCAGTTGCAGCTGCTCTGGCCGTGCACCTTGATCGGCGCTGCATGGGCATTTTACTGCTCGCCAAAACTCAACCTCATCAACCTGGGTGAAGACGCCGCGCGCTCGCTGGGGGTGGGCATCACCCGTCTGCGCCTGCAGGTGTTCGTGGTCAGCCTGTTGCTGGTCGGCGCCAGTGTCTGCGCGGTCGGCCCCATTGGTTTCGTCGGCTTGATCGCACCGAATATCGCGCGCCAAGGGCTGGGCAATGACTATCGCTGGTTGGTCCCCTTGAGCGCGATCCTCGGTGCGGTCATCGTGCTGGCCGCCGACCTGATCAGCCGTGCCGTGGCCTTCCCGGTGGAAACGCCGGCCGGCGTGGTGACGGCCTTGATCGGTGCGCCGTTTTTCCTGTTTCTGGCCAGGCGCGCGCTATGACCCAGCCCCGTATTCGATTAGTGCTGTTACTGGCGCTGGTACTGCTGGCTACGTGGTTGAGCCTCAGTGCTGGGACGTCCTGGTTGGCGCCCGGTACAGTGCTGCAGCGGCTGCTGGCTCACGACGCGCTGGATTTTGAGGTCTGGAACCACCGGCTGCCGCGCAGCCTGATTGCCCTGTTGGTCGGCAGTGCGTTCGGCCTGGCGGGGGCTATCGTGCAGGGCGTCATCCGCAACCCGCTGGCCTCGCCGGAAATCCTCGGCGTGACGCAAGGCGCGGGGCTGGCGCTGACCGTGGCGATCATCACCTGGCCACAACTGCCGCTGGCCGGCGTGCCATGGATCGCCTGCCTGGGCGGCGCCGCGGGTGCGCTGCTGCTCGCCCTTTACAACACCGGGCTGAGTTTTTCTGGCGCGCGGTTTGCGCTGTCCGGTGTGGCGATCGCCGTCACCCTGTCCAGCGTGACCGAGTTTTTGATTCTCTCGCATCCGCTGGACATCAACACCGCGTTGCTTGCCCTGACCGGCAGCCTGTGGAGCCGCAGCTGGCATCACGTGGCCCTGGCATTGCCGTTTCTGCTGTTGATACCGGCCGGCCTGTGCCTGGCCAAACCGCTGAACCTGATCGCCCTCGGCGATGAGTCGGCGCACAGCCTGGGTACCGCGCTGGGCCCTACGCGCCTGGCTGCGATGGTGTGTGCGGTGCTGTTGACCAGCCTGGGCGTTGGCATCATCGGCCCCATCGGTTTTATCGGCCTAGTCGCGCCGCACATGGCGCGTCGGTTGGTGGGCGGGCACCATCAGTTTCTACTGCCGGGCGCGATGTTGATCGGCGCCTTGCTGCTGGTGCTGGCCGACACCCTGGGCCGCACCCTGATTGCACCCAGCGAAATTCCCGCTGGCATCCTCACCGCGGTGATTGGTGCGCCGTATTTTCTCTGGTTGCTGGCCAGGTTCAAGGGTTGATCACATGAGCATTATCCAGGCACGACTGCTTGATATCGGCTACGGCGCCACGCCCATCATCCAAGGGCTTTCGTTTGCGCCGCCGGCCGGGCAAGTGACCGCACTGATCGGGCCCAACGGCTGTGGCAAGTCGACGTTGCTCAAGGCCTTCGCGCGCATTCTCAAACCGGCCAAGGGCGAGTTGACCCTCGACGGCCAGGCCTATGCCGGGCTGTCAGCGCGGGATCTGGCGCGCAAGGTCGCCTTCCTGCCGCAGGTGCTGCCGATCCCCGAAGGCGTCAGCGTGCGGCAACTGGTGGCTTACGGGCGCAGCCCGCACAACTCGTTGTGGGGGCGGCTGAGCGGTGCTGATCGATCGCAGGTCGCCGCAGCGATGCAGCGTATGGAACTGGACGGTCTGGCGGATCGAGCCTTGGCCGATCTGTCGGGCGGCCAGCGCCAGCGCGTGTGGCTGGCGATGGTGCTGGCCCAGGATGCCGACGTGGTGCTGCTGGACGAGCCCACCACCTATCTGGACATCAGCCATCAGGTAGAGCTGCTGGATTTGATGCGTGAATTGGCGGCGCAGGGCAAGACGGTCATCACCGTGCTGCACGACATCAACCAGGCCTGCCGTTACGCCGATCACCTGGCGATCATGCACAGCGGCAAGCTGGTGGCCGATGGCGCGCCGGAGGCGGTGATCACTGCCGAGCGGGTCCGCCAGGTGTTCGATGTGCAGGTGCAGATCCTGCGCGAGCCGGTGGCGGGGACGCCGATGTGCGTGGTGGAGCGCAGCACGCGAGGGGGCACTGGCGCGGGTTAGAGCGCGTTACGCGTTGGGCATGGCAAGCCAAGTGAGAGGAATAGGCAAGGATGTGCGATTAACCGGCAAACGTCCGCCGCACCGATGTCGCAATACTGGTGGCACGCGGTTCGTTGCTTCGTTATTCAAGGCTCGACAGCAACGCGACCTCTTATCGCTGAATTGCAGAAGGTCATTTTTATGAAACTCGCAGGAAAGATCGCAGTTGTCACCGGCGCGTCGAAGGGCATAGGCGCCGGGATTGCCAAAGCACTGGGCGCGCAGGGCGCCACCGTAATTGTCAACTACGCCTCCAGCAAGGCCGATGCCGATGCAGTGGTCGCGCACATCAGCGAGCAGGGTGGCTCGGCCTTTGCCGTACAGGCAGACATGAGCCAGGCGGCTGATGTGGTGCGCTTGTTTGATACGGTGCGCGCGAGACACGGCACTCTGGATGTGCTGGTCAACAACGCGGGCGTTGCGGTGTTCCAGATGATCGAGGATCTCACCGAAGAAGCGTTCCACACACAATTCAACCTCAATGTACTGGGCTACCTTTTGGCGGTCCGAGAGGCTGTAAAATTGCTGGGGCCCAAGGGCAGTATCATCAATATCAGCTCCATCCTCAGCACCGACCCGTACCTGGCATCGAGTGTCTATTCGGCGACCAAGGGCGCCGTCGACACCTTGACCTTCGCATTGGCGCGGGAGCTGGGGCCGCGGGGCATTCGGGTCAATTCCATCCTCCCCGGCCACACCAACACCCCGGCAACGCAAGGCCATTTTGCTGGTGAACTGGGCGAGAAGATTCTTGCAGGCACGCCGCTGGGCCGCTTTGGCGAACCAGAAGACATCGCACCCTCGGCCGTGTTTTTGGCTTGCGAGGATTCACATTGGGTAACAGGCGAGTCGATCAGAGCCGCCGGTGGCGTGCGTGGCGTTGGGTACTGATGCGGATGGGTAAGTCGAGGGCATTCTAGAAAAAAGCGGTGCTCAGGAAGCTAGGGCGTAACGCCCTAGCAGACAGCAACGGTCACTTCTTTTTTGCGGTCTTTTCTTTCTTGTCTGACTTTTCGGACTTCTTGTCCTTTTCGGGCTTGCTATCCGCTTTTTTCGCGGACTTCTTCAGCTCGGGTTCTTTTTTCTTGTCTTTCTTCTCGGAAGATTTTGACAGTGCCGACGCCGCGGCTGATTTCTTGGCGGGTGATGATTTTTTGTCTTTCAATTCCTTGCTGGCTTTCGGCGCATCACTTTTGCTTTTCTTGTCGTCTTTAGCCACGTCAACCACCTCTCGGATTCTGCCTTAATTGGCAATATTGCCCATGAAATTATTCACAGGCTGATCATTAGGTGAATGCGCGCAAAAGCGGTTCAAATTTTTTCGATGGCCGCCGGTCGGTAATTGACAGATGCCTGCGTGATTCACCTGATTCGAGAGTCGCATTCCACAGGCAGGCAATGCTGCTGCCCGATGGCCCCGCTTTGGCTGACCGTCAGGGCTTCATGCAAAGGAAGAAAACGATGAGCACCGACCCCCGAGTAGATTGGTACGGCACAGACAAAGACGACGACATCGACGATTTCTACGGGCGCAACGACCTGATCTACGCAGGCAAGGGCAATGACAGCCTCAGGGGCGGCATTATCGACACCAGTACCACGGTGTTTGTCGGCGGCGAAGGCCGGGATCAGATCGACGCGGTCAGCCATCAGAACACCCTGCGATATTCACTGCTGACTGACAGCTATCGGGATGCCACGCACTCCCACGCAGACCTGATTGAAAGTTTCGATGTGACGCAGGACACAATCGACGTCGCGGCACTGGGCTTCAGCGGGCTTGGCGACGGCCATGGCGACAGCTTGAAGCTGCTCTACAACGCGGCCCAAGGTCTTACCTATCTCAAGAGCTTTGACAGTAACGCCGACGGCCAGCGTTTCGAGTTGGTGTTCAAGGGCGATTACAGCAGTTCGTTGACGGATGCGAACTTTCAGACCCTCACCGCCGGTACCGGCTTCAATGACCATTTGCAGGCCACCGCGAGCGGCTCCGAAACGCTGATGGGCTATGCCGGCCGCGACACCCTTACGGGCGCCGCAGGCCAGCAGCGCCTAGACGGCGGGGCGGGCGGCGACACCTTGACCGGTGGGGCAGGGGCCGATGATTTCGTGTTCAGCAGCCGCGCTGATAGCGTCCAGAACGATGGCGCACAGGGCGCACGCGGCCGCGATTTGATTACCGACTTTTCCGCCGCCGATGCCGACCTGGTCGATCTGTCCACCTTGGGGTTCACCGGGTTCGGCAATGGCCTGGACGGCACCTTGAAGGTCACAGTCAATGCCGCCGGGGACAAAACTGCACTGCAATCGCTGGAAACCGACGCCGATGGCAATCGTTTCGAGATCTACTTCAGTGGCGACCTGCGCGCTGAGTTGAACCGCGACACGGTGATTTTCGGCAACACCAGCGCTGACAAAGTCATCACCAGCCTGACCCGCGACGATCAGGACATCCTGGGCACCGACAAGGCCGATCACTTGACGGGCGGCGCGGCCCACGACCAGATTCTCGGATTTGCCGGGGACGACACCTTGGTCGGTGGCGCTGGCAACGACGCCATGGCGGGTGGACTGGGTGCGGATACCCTGACCGGCGGGGTGGGCAATGATGATTTCGTGTTCTACAGCATCGGCGAGAGCTATCGCACGGCCACAGAAGACCATTCAGACCTGATCACCGACTATGCCGCTGGCGATCACCTGTTCGCGTTGGACCTGGGGTTCAGCAAGATCGGCGACGGCAGCGCGGACACCCTGAAGCTCGACTACGACGCTGCCAAGGATCAAACCTACCTGCACGCCCTGACCGCCGATGATCAGGGCCGCTTCTTTCAAGTCACCCTGGCGGGCAAGCACACCGATGTATCGATTGCGCTTGACGGCCTGTACGTCGACCAGGCACCGATCGAAATCATCGGCGTCGACCCGACTGGACATGCGCCAGTTTGACGGCTCACGCCAGCCGCCAGACCCGCGACGCCTGGCGGTTCCGTCCGGCGCCGACGAACTGCGCGCGGGGCACCATGGAGTTGAGCCCGCCGAACAAAGGCAAGTCGACCGGCATCAGCACGAAGGTCGTGGTGAACAGCCATTGCAGGCGTTCGACTTCGGGGTGGATGCCCATGGTTTCGCGAATCGGCCCTGAGGGGTTGTGCCTTGGAGGTGGATTTTTTGCAAATATGAACAATCCTATAGGCACGAATCTGAAAGGAGACACGCATGTTCCGGCGGCTTTTCACCCTCACTACCCTGTTGCTCTCAATGGCGCTTGCCCCTGTTATGGCCGCCGAACCGGATTCGGCATTGGCCAAGGACAGGGGCCAATTCCGGCCACTGATCGTGATCGCCCGGACGTCTTCCGATCCCTCCCTGGTGGCGCTACAGAAAGACCTCGCTGACCCAGCCACCCACAAAGCCTTCCAGGACCGCAAGATGGTGCTCTATACCGTCATCGGCACGCTGGGCCAACGCGATGGCAAATACCTTGAGACGCAGACCACCATGGGCATGATCCGCGAGCTGAATCCAGGTGTCAGCGATGCCATGCGGTTCATTCTGGTGGGGTTGGATGGGGAGAAGAAGATCGTTGATAAGGGCGATGTGGATCTCAAGAAGATCTTTGCCACCATTGATGCGATGCCTATGGCTGAGAAGGAAGCGAGCGCGCCGGCGCCGTTGCCAGCCAAGGCGGCTGCGACGGGTAAAGGGGCGAAGGGCGCCAAGGCGAGTAAAGCTGCGCCTACAGAGGATGCGCCGCCTGCGGGGCTGGATGATTGAGGCGGTTTAGGTCTGTGTTTGGCTTGGAGCTGCCTGTCGCCACCCACATCGATACATGCTCAGATTATTCCGAGTACAGGAAGCACAGGAAAGCGACTACCCCACGCATTCCGAAGGCCAGTGCACTTGGATTTAACGATAGAACCCCTTCCAGTCAGACGAGTCTGTTCCTGTATTACTTTCGGGAAAGCAGCTATGTCAGCGCAGCACAGCCTTATTGTCCTTGCACGTGGAGGGTACGCCGCTCGAGGCGTGCTTTACCTGATCATCGGTGTCTTCGCACTGCTTGCGGCAAAGGATTCGACAAAACCAAAAGACAGCCACAAAAGCCTGGAAGCCTTGTTAGGCCAGCCGTTTGGCTATTTGCTAGTCGGGCTCGTGGTGGCGGGGCTGCTCGTATTCGCGGCTTGGCGTGTCCTGCAAGCTACGCGTGATGTCGACCATCACGGCAAAAGTCTCAAAGGTTTGGTCATTCGCACCGGTCTGTTTGCAGGAGGGCTGGTTAATGGTGCTCTGGCATTTTTTGCGTTAGGCCTACTCATGAGCACAATGGGCGGCTCGGGCAATTCAGGAGGGCAAGCCAAAGACTGGCTGGCGCATCTTTTGTCCTGGGAGCATTCCAACGTATTGGTCTATCTGATCGCTTTCATTCCGCTGGGTGTCGGGATTGCTCACATCATCAAGGGATGGAAGGCGTCGTTTGAGAAATACTTCGAGGCCGACGAAGACGTAATGCGGTACGTCCGCCCGGTGTCTCGGTTTGGCCTGATTGCCCGTGGCATCGTTTTTATAGAGATTGCATTGCTGTTGGCCGTTAGCGGCTCTGCCTATCAAGCCATGGATCCGCCCGGTATGAAGGAGGCCCTCAACGCGCTCCAGAATTTGCCGGCGGGATGGCTAGTGTTGATGGTGATGGCCTTCGGCTTGATTGCTTTCTCGGTTTACAGCTTCTCTGAAGCCTTCTGGCGCAGGATAAATATGGAAATCCCCGGGGTGGCGAGAGCGTAGTGCAAGGCAGGGTAGCGCTGGTTGCCAAGCGAACCTGGAAGGCAAAGAGGCGCCGGGCCTCCAGTCGGGCAGCATGAGAGCAGGGTGGATCGCCAGCGGCCAACGCCAGCAGTCTCGTCACGAGCTGGCGGCATCCTGTGGTAGGCATGAGCATGATCCTGATGGGTCAGGAGTTGGCCTCGGCCCTTAAGGCTTATGAAGTGGCATGGCCGCAGGCCGATGTTTCGTTCATCTGTGCAGCCTCCACACCCAATCCCCGCAGCAGCAGGTCGGTCAGGAACTGCGCGTACTGCTGCGCCAACGCCTCATCGGTGCTCTTCGCAAAAAGCACATTGAACAACGGCTGAGCCGTGGCAAAGAAGGTACAGGCCCCCAGCAGGGCCACGTGCAGCATGCGCGGATCGATTTCGGGCAAGCCAGGCCTGGCTGGCCGCGCGTGCAACAGGGCCTCGCTCAAACCAACGCCGCGCTGCGCGATGGTGTCGAGCACCGCTGCGGTCTGGGGGTCCTGGCCTTGGTAGATTTCGCGCAATACCAATTGCATGAAGTGAGGATTCTGCTGACCGATATCGATGATCAAGCGAATACGCCTGTAGAGCATCTTCTCGATGTCTTGTCCATCGCCTTGCGCCTGGCTGCCCAGTTGGGTCACGTCCAACAGTTGCAAGGTGGCGGCCCGCAACAAGCCGTCCTTGCCGCCGAAGTAGTAGCGAATCAGGGCAGGGTCGACGTTCACTTGCCGGGCGATGTCCTGCAACGTGAGGTCGTTGGGCGCGCAGGTGCGCAGCAAGCTCAAGGTGGCTTCGATCAAGCCTTCCCGGCCAATGGCAGCCTTGTGCTCTGGGCGCCCGCGTTTGTTCTTTTTTGATGAAATATCCATGGGCTGGGATCATAACTCGGCGCAAGGCTATTGCTGATGGCAAGGGCGAAAATTTACACACCCGCTGCCGCTGAGCGAAAGGCCCACCGAAGTGGGCCGATGTGCTTCAGAAGTAATAGCCGATGTTGACGTTGGTACGGTAATACCACTTGTTGCTGCCAACCGACGAGGTGCTGGTCCAGCCGGTGCCGTTCTCCGCACCGCCGTAAGGGTTGGCGTTCCTGGCCCAGGTCAGGTCCACCCAAGCCATGACAGGCAGGGCGAACAGTTGCGCGCCGACGGTGTACATCTGCGAGTCGTCCCAGCCGCTCTTGTCTTTCATCATGCGGCTGTAGTCGTTGTAGAGCTTGATCTTCTTCAACTGCCCCAGGTTCGGGGTGTAGATGTCGTACCCAATGTTCAGCGCCGCCATCGTCGCCTTGGACGCGATGAGATAGGCGGGGGTCAGGCCGTTACCGCCCATGAGCACCGAGTCCTTGCTCACGCCATTGGGGTTTTTGGGGTCGTATTCGTAGCGGATCGCTTCAGCGGTAGCGGTCCACGCGCCGTTATTGATCACTGTATGCAGGCCGCCGGCCCAGTAGCTGCCGTTGTCGTCGGTGGTTTCGTTGTACAGCTGCGAGGCCGCCAGCGAAGCGCCCACCTCGGTTTTCCAATCGCCGCTCGTGAAGGTGCGAGCGACTCGGGCGTTCACCTGGTTGCGCTTCTCGTTGTCCTGGCCGGCCTGGGTGAAGGCAACCGCATTGTCCTTGACGTCAGCGTAGCGGGATATCTCGCCCGAGTAACGTGTGCCGTTGGGCGCCATGCGCGGGAAGTAGCCCAGCTGCACGTCCCAGTCTTTGTCCTTGTAGCTGTACTTGGCACCCAGGCCGTCGCTTACGCCGTATCCCATGAAGAAGGGGATGTGGTAACTCCAGCCGAACTGCGGGTAGGGTTCCAGGCCGAACGGTTTGAACGGCAGGCCTACTTGCACGTTGGACTGCGAGGTGAAGTTGTAGCCCACGTAGCCGCGGTCGATGGAACGCTTGTTGAGGTCATAGAACCAGTAGTTGATGTCGACGAAGGCCTTTTTGTAAGTGGCCTTGAGATCGAAACGCATCGTGTCGAACAGCCAGCGGGTGTTGTTTTCGCTGGTGTCCCAGTGCTCGTCCCGCCAGTTGGTACGCAATGCACCGCCAAGGTCGAAGCTGGCATCGCCATCGGCACTGCGCCAGGAAATATGCGGGAAGGGCTTTTTGCCCGCCGGTTTCGTCGCTATGGGCGCGGCGACCGATTGGGTATTGGTGACATCGGGCCCCGGCTCGGCGGCGCATAATCCCGCACTCAGCAACAACCCCACTCCCATGATGTACTTGTTCATTGCGACCTCACCTGCAAGTGTCCAACGGCGGATATGACTGGCAACAGGAGGGCCCTTGTCTCTATGGACAAGTGTGCCGGTAGTTGCACAATTAAGTTAGGTTCGTTTCAAGGGTGACACACCGTCTTACCGGTGAGCCTGCAAGAGATAGAGCAGGAAGCGTGCCAGTATGGATTGATGATTTTTAATTAGTAAAAACTCTTTATATTCAATGAATTACCTGTGAAACAGCTTAGCCTGTATCACAGGCGAAACTGGCCTCTTTGGCAGTTACCGATATGCACGTCGGGGGCGCGAAAGTGGTGCGGATCGAAACTTGTTGGGGCGTCGTATTTACGTACGGCCAAACTTGTAATTTATTGGGGCAAAAAAAAGCCGACTCAGAGTCGGCCATAGTTTCCGCAACAGCATGCAATTAAATATCGAGTACCAAACGCCGGCTTTTGCAGCCAGACACGCAGACCATCATGGACTCATTGGCGGCGCGCTCAGCTTTGCTCAATACACCGTCGCGATGATCGATCTCTCCCTCCAGCACTTTGGTTTCGCAGGAACCGCATACGCCTTCGCGGCAGCTGTACTCGATGTCGCATCCCGCCTCGAGCAGGACATCGAGCAGGTTAAGGCCAGGCTCCAAGGTGAGCGTCTTGCCCGATTTTTTCAGCTCGACGCTGTAGCTGTCCTGGGCATCTTCGCAGGGCGGCAGCTCGGCCGCGGCGAAACGCTCGATATGGGCATGAGGATAGCCCAGGCTCTGGCAGGCGCTCTCGAACGCATCAAGCATGGGCGTCGGCCCGCAACAGTAGAAGTGAGTGTCTGCCGGTTGTCCCGCCAGGTAGTGGCGCAGGTCGGGGGCGGTGTCTTTCTCGTCGTTGAAGTGCAGCACCACGTTGGCGCCCAGGCCGCTGAGTTCCTCGACCAGTGCGGCTTCCTTGCGCGAGCGGGCGCAGTAGATCAGTTCGGCAGATTTACCCAGTGCAAGCAACTGGCGGAACATGCAGTAGATCGGTGTGATGCCGATACCACCGGCCACCAACACACTGTGGGAGGCGTCGGTGTCGAGGGCGAAGTTGTTGCGCGGTCGGGAGATCTGCAAGGTGGTGCCCACGCGCAGTTGCTCGTGTACCCACTGCGAGCCCCCGCGGCTGCCGCGATCGCGCAGGATACCCACCACGTAACGGCCGCGGTCGGCAGGTGAATTGAGTAGCGAGTAACTGCGTACTAGGCCATTGGGCAGGTGGAGGTCGATATGCGATCCCGCCTCGAACGGTGCGAACACGCAGTCGCCATGGGGGCGCAGTTCGACACTCATGATGCCTTCGGCTTCATGGCGCAAGGTGTGGACCAACGCAGTGAGGGTAGAGGAATTGGACATGGTTCAGCCCTTTTCGATAGGGGTTGCAGGCGCGCTGACCGCGCGCAGATCAATGTCGAGGCGCGCGCTGGCTTCGATTTCCACCACCAACTCGGGAAATACCAGACCGCTGACTTGCACCAGCGTCGAGGTCGGGTAGGTGGCAAAACCGGCGAAGAAATCCCGGCGAGCGCGGCCCACCTCGTCCTTGTCGGCAATCGCGGTGACGTAGACAGTCAGCCGGTAGAGATTGCCGATGTGCCCGCCAGCGGCTTCGACCAGCGCGCGAGCCTTGTTCAACACCAGCAAGGTCTGTTCGTAGGCGCCCAGTGGGGTCCCAGCTTCGGCTGCCTGGCGCGTGGCGGGGTGCCCGGTCATGCCCGACATCGCCACCTCGCTGCCGATCAGCAGGGCGTTGGACCAGGTGGCCGTGGCCAACTCGCTCAGGCCCGGGGCCCGAACGCGCTGGACTGCCGCAGTAGCTGCGCAGAGGGTGCTCATGAGATGGCCTTGGTCTCGATCAGCGCCATTTGTTCCTTGGCCTTGCCCTTGAGATAGCGGCGGATACGCACCACGCCGAGGTCGTGCTGGTAGAGGTTTTCGCGCTGGTTGGCGTCGAATTCCATGTTCTCCAGCAGGACTCGATCCTGTTCCAGCACGGCCCAGTGGCGCGCCTCCAGGCGGTTCTTGTAGAGAAACCGCCAAGTGTCGCGCTGCCAGCCGGTCAAGGGCCGAGCACGCCAGTGGAAGACGCCGCACATCTGCGTGTCGCCGGGGGTATAGCTGCCGACGATGGTGAAGTTTCCGCCAGGGCCACCGGTCTTCGGATAGGGGATCTCCAGACGCAGCCAATGACAACCGTTGTCGAGAAATTCGGTCCAGTCGAAATTCACGCCGCGCTGGCCTTCCTTCTCGAAGAAGAAGCCTTGCTCGGTGTCGCGGGTGACGAACTTGGCGGTGGCCTCGCCTTCGCTCATCGAGTGGGACATCTTGTGCAGGTAAGTACCGTGCATCGGGTCCATGACGTTGTCGATCACGTAGCGGTAGTCGCCTTTCCACTCGGTGTAGCAGAGGAAGTGGCTCCACTGCGGCGAGGTCAACTGCTCGGGCAGCACCAGTTCGGGCGGCTCGGCCAGGTGCGGGTCGGTGGCATTGAAGATAAAGATCGCGCCGGCCACTTCACGGGTGTGGAACATGCGCGTCGGGCGGCTGCCTTCGAGCTTGCAGCCGGGGCTGCCAGGCACCTTGGTCACGGTGCCGTCCTGGCGCACTTCAATGCCGTGGTAAGGGCACTGCAGGCGATCGCCCAGTACCGGGCCCTGGGACAGCGGCGCGCCGCGGTGCGGGCAGTGGTCTTCGAGGGCATGGGCGCTGCCATCGTTGTCGCGCCACAGGGCGATCTTGTAGCCCAGGCGGCGAATCGACACAGGCTTGTCGCCCAGCAGGGCCGAAGGCAGCAGCGGGAACCAGAGGTCCTTGAGGCCTTTGACCAGAATGTTTTCAACAGGATCAACGGTCAGTTGCATGTTCATTTCTTATCCTCCGAGGCTCAGGCGCCGAGCTTGGCCATCAAGGTGCTGTAGGTGTCGGCGGTCCATTCGCCGCTGTTGAGCGGGCAGGGCGGGCCGGCCATGTTCAGGTGCGCGAGCAGGCTGGGCAGGTCGTACTTGCCGGCACCGAAGGCGCGCTCGAGGGAATCGCCCAGCAGGTCCTCGAACGGGGTGTTCGGGCGGCTGCGGGTCTGGTGGGTTTCGTTGTAGGGTTCGCTCATCTCATTGGCCTCCGTTACGGACCCGTTCGCGGATCATTTCGCGTACCGGGACAAAGTCATAGGTGGGGTAGCATTCAGTGCGGAACACGCCCCAGGCGGAGCGCTCCAGCTCGACGTTGAGCGTGGGCAGCAACGCCGGCGGCAGACGCAGGGTGACGATCTGGCCGAGGCCCATGGCCACGGTCCAGGACACCACTTCCACGCCTTCGACGGGGAAGCGCTCCCACCAGTCGACCTTTTTCATGTGGCCCTGGATATCGTCGAGGTTCTTCGCCTGGTCGTGCTTGAGCAGCACGGTCAGCAGCATCGTGTCGGTCATGGTTTGGGCTTGTCCGTGAGAAATTTGCCTTGCGGCGCTTCGACGTTCTGCTGGCGGCGGGTGTTGCCGTCGATGCCGCCGGCGATGGCCCATTCGGCAAACACCGTGGGGCCCGGTTCGAACTCGCGTGGCTGCCAGTCGCCGGTCAGTTGGTCTTCGTCGGCGTAGTACTCCACCAACGCGCCGGCAGGGTTCTTGAAGTACCAGAAGAAGGCCGACGACACCGGGTGGCGGCCCGGGCCGATCTCCGTGGTCCAGCCGCTGCGGGAGATGTGCATGCCACCGCCGAACACTTCGTGCACGTCGCGCACGGTGAAGGCCACGTGGTTGAGGCCGGCTCGGGGGGCGGGCAGTTGCAGCATGAACAGGTCGTGGTGGCCGCCTTCCTCGGCGGTGCGCAGGAAGGCCCCGCGGTTGGGGTAGCGGTCCGAGGCCTGGAAGCCGAAGCGCTCGTGATAGAAGGCTTCACAGGCGTTGACGTCGGTGACGAAGAACACCACGTGGCCGACTTCGATTGGCGTGGCGCGCTCATAGACCGGCGCCGGCTTGTTGATGCGGCCCTTGACCTGCCAGGTGTTGTGGCCGCTGCACTCGATGTCGAGGGCGCGCTTGCGCGTTACTTGCAGGCGGATCGCCAGGCCGTTGGGGTCGGTGCAGCCGATGCGGCCGTTGCCTTCGACGAAGCCCGGGTCGTTGGCGATGCGCTGGCTGTAGAGGGCCAGGTCAGCCTGGCTCTCGACACCCCAGACCACCTCGCGAATGGTCGAGCCGCTTTCGATGGGCGCTGGCAAGCCCGCCTTGTCGTGTGCCGCCAGGACCACGCGGCAACCGTTGAGAGTTTCGAAGATCACTTCATCGCTCTGGGCGCTGACCTGGGTCAGGCCCCAGTCGGCGAAGAACCGCACGCAGGCATCGAGGTCTTCGACGCCATAGGTGACTTCATCAATACCCAATACGCTCATGGCGATACCTCCCGCTGCTCACTGGCCCAAGCCAGCGGCTGTTGGTTCATGCCCCAATAGAGGCTCTTCTGTTCCATGTACTGCAGGATGCCCAGGCGGCCTTTTTCACGGCCCAGGCCACTGTCGCGCCAGCCACCGAAGGGTGTGGAAATGGAGAACTGCTTGTAGGTGTTGATCCATACCGTACCGGCCTGGATCTTGCGTCCCAGGGCCCAGGCACGTTTGTAGTCGCGGCTCCAGATGCCGGCGGCGAGGGCGTACAAGCTGTCATTGGCCTGGTCGATCAGGTCGGCTTCGTCATCGAATGGCATGGCCACCAGCACCGGTCCGAAAATTTCTTCCTGGCAGACTCGCTGGTCGTTGCTCAGGCCTTCGAGAATGGTCGGCGGGAAGAAGAAGCCCCGGTCGTAATCACCACCGCGCAGACGCTCGCCGCCCAGGCGCAGGCGCCCGCCCTCTGTCAGGCCCAGCGCCACATAGCGCTCCACCGATTCGCGGTGCGCGGCACTGATCAGCGGGCCCATTTGCGAGCTTTCGTCGGCGGGGTTGCCGACCTTGATGGTGGCGGCCGCCGCGCACAGGCGCTGCATGAAGGGCTCATACAAGGCGCGCGCTACGAACAGCCGCGAGCCGGCGATGCAGGCCTCGCCCGAGGAGCTGAAAATACCGTAGAGCACACCCGCGACGGCGTGATCCAGATCGGCATCTTCGAGCACGATAGTCGGCGATTTGCCACCCAACTCCAAGGACACCGGCATCATCTTGTCGGCGGCGATATGGGCGATGTGCTTGCCGGTGCGGGTGCCCCCGGTGAATGACACGCGCTTGATCAATGGGTGTTGGGTCAGGGCATCGCCGAGTAGCGAACCCTTGCCCGGCAGCACGCTGATCAGACCCTTGGGCAGGCCCGCGTCTTCGCAGATGCGCGCCAGTCGAAGGGCCAGCAGCGGGGTGATTTCCGCAGGCTTGATCACCACCGCGTTACCGGCGGCCAGCGCTGGCGCGACCTTCTGCGCTTCGCTGGCGATTGGCGAATTCCACGGCGTGATGGCTGCCACTACGCCCATGGGTTCATAGACGCTCATGGTGACGAAATCGCCCCGCGACGGCGTGATGGTCTCTTCCAGGGTTTCGCAGGCTGCGGCAAAAAACTGAAACGTTCCGGCGGCGCTGGCGACCAGATTGCGGGTTTCGCCGATCGGCTTGCCGTTGTCCTGACGTTGCAGTTGCGCGAGTTCTTCGCCTTGTTCGCGAATCAGCTGGGCAATGCGGTACAGCACACTGGCCCGCTCGTGGGGTTTGCGCTGGGCCCAGCCGCTGTGCAAAAAGGCATGGTGGGCGCCTTGGACGGCGTCTTCAACGTCCTCCAGGCTGGCGGCGTTGAGCCAGGCGACGGGCTCGCCCGTGGCGGGGTAGTAACTGGCGTAGCGCTCGCCACGCCCCAGGCGCCATTGGCCGGCGATGCAGATTGGCAGAGTGTGTTCGGTAGTCATTTGACTGCCTCCCTTAAATGGAAATCGCATGGGCGTGGTTGCCGAGGGCGCGCACCACGCTGTACACGGTCAGCGCCGAGGTCTTCGGGTTGGCCAGCAGCGGTTTGCCGCGCAGGCTCAACTCAAAGCGCCCGAATGCACCACGGGCCTCGAACTGGTGGACGTTCTCGTCACTGTGCGGGTCGGCGATCAGGGTCACCTGGGTACGGTCCAGGCCCAACCCGGCCAGGGACAACGTGGCGGCGACGTTGGCATTTTTGGGGTACAGCTGCGCCGCTTCACGGGCCGAGCCCTGGAAGATCACCGTGGCTTCGGTGATCGCGTCCAGGTCGCAGGCCAGCTCGCCTGGCGTGTTCTTCCACGCCTTGGCCGGTTTGCGGCCGGTGTAGCTGACCGTGTCCAGCCCACCGACTTTGGCGGCCGACAGGGCATCGATGCCACCGATGGCACCGGGCAGCAGTTCGATGCGCGTATTGCCCCGTTGCGCGGCGGCCTCGAGGCGTTCCACCAAGCCGACCTGCGACAGGGCACCCACCGACACGATCAGGCAGGCGATGCCACGCTCCAGGGCTGGCAGCACGTGTTCTTCGATCGCTCGGTGCCCGGCGCACTCGACCAGCAGGTCGGGACGGCTATCGGCCGGCAGCGCGGTCAGCACGGTGGGGGGCTGTTTGAAACTGGCCAGACGCTGGCGTACCAGGTCTTCGGAGCCGGCCGAGGCGATCACGTAGTCGACGCACAGCTGTGGGTCTTGCTCAAGCAGTTCCAGCACCCCGACGCCAATGGCGCCACAGCCGATCATGGTGATATGCAGCATAATGCGATCCTCAGGCGGTGGCCTTCTGGGCTTTGGTTTCGCTATTGGGCGGACCGGCGAACTGGGTGGCAAAGTTGCCCACAGCCAGCATGTCCACTTCCAGCAGGAAAGGGCCCGGCTGACCGAATGCGCTGTCCAGCACGGCGCTGAAATCCTTGAGATCGCTGACCAAGCCGTGGCGGATACCCATGGATTCGGCCAACTGGGTGTAGTCCGGGGTGTGCAGCTCGACGTAGGCATGGCGGGCGCCGTAGATAGCGTCCTGGATGTTGCGGATCACGCCATAACGTTGATCGTTCATCAACAGGATCACGACGTTGGCCTTTTCCTGTACCAAGGTCGCCAGCTCACCGAGATTGAGGATGAAACCGCCGTCGCCGGCCAGCGCGAAGACTTTGCGTTGGGAGTCGTACTCGGCCGCTGCGATACCCGCACCGATGCCCATGGCCAAGCCTTGCCCAATGCCGCCGCCCAGCGCATGCACGCCGGCTCGCGGGTGATACAGGTTGAGCAGGCGGTTGCCCCAGATGCTGTTGGACAGCGTCACGTCGCGCACCCAGCTGAAGTTGCGCCCGGTCGCGGCTTGCAGTTGCTCGACCATGGCCGCGTACGGGCCCAGATCAGCCACGAGGGCGGCCCGGGACTTGGTCCGTACCTCCTTGAGTTGCGTGAAGAACTGCGGGTCGGTCTGCAGGCGACCTTCGAGGCGGTCGGCCAGTGCATCGAGGGTCAGCGTGGCATCACCGCAGACGAACAGGGCGCTGGAGTAGCTGCGGCCTTCGATCGCCGGGTTGGCGTCGATGCGCAGGGTGTTTTCAGGGAGCTTGAGCGCGTACTTGAACGTCTCGTTGCTGCGCAGGCGCGAGCCGGCGATCAGCAGCGCGTCGCAACTTTGCATGAAGGTTTCTACCAGGCGGTTCTGGGAGAACGCACCCAAACAACGCTCGTCGTCTTCGTTGACCACGCCGCGCCCTTGAGTCGACGTGATCACGCCCACGCCCATGTCCATCAGGCGCTTGACTGCCTTGCCGGCATGGCGGGCGCCACCGCCGAGCCACAGCAGTGGCCGCTTGGCCAGGAGCATACGTTCGGCCAGTTGCTCCAGCGCTTCGCGCGCAGGCGCAGCGACGGGCACCGGTAGCGGGGCGAGGTCGGTAGGCATGGTGATGAAGGTCGACTGGATATCGATCGGGATTTCCACACTGACCGGGCCCGTGGGCGCGGTCAGGGCCGTCTGCACGGCAAGCTTCAGCGTGCTCAGCGCGGTCTCGACGCTGCGCACCCGAAAGGCCGCCTTGGACACGGCCTTGAGCATGGTCAACTGGTCACGGGCTTCGTGGATGTAGGCGAATTCCTGATCCAGGTACGCCGTTTCGATCTGGCCGGTAATGTGCAGCACAGGCGTGCCCGCGGTGAGTGCCTCGACCATGGCGCCCGCAGCATTGCCGGCGGCGGTGCCGGTAGACGTCAGGCACACGCCCAGGCCACCGCTGGTGCGGGCATAGGCGTCGGCCATGTTGGTGGCGCCGGCTTCACCGCGGGCCATCACGAAGCGGATATTGCCGCGCACGGCGAAGGCATCGAGAATCGGCATGTTGTGAATCGAGATCACGCCGAACGCGGCCTTCACGTCGCACTGTTCGAGAAAGGCGGTGATAGCAGCGCCCACGGTCACTTGGTTGTCATTACGCATGGCGGGACAGGCCTCCGGAAACGTCGATATGGCTGCCTGTGGTGTAAGCCGACAGGGGTGATGCCAGGAAAAGAATTGCCTGTGCCGCTTCGATAGGCAGGCCCAGACGGGCTAGGGGAATCTGTTTGCGCGCGGCCAGTTGCGCGGTCCATTGCGGCCAGTCCAGCGAACGTTCTTCGCGGGCCTCGAAGCGCCGGCGCCATTGCCCGGATTCCACCAGGCCGATGAGAATGCCGTTGACGCGAATCTGTTTCGGGGCGAACTCGAAGGCCATGGAACGCACCAGGTTCTTGAGCCCGGCGCGGGCTGCCGAGGTGGCGACCATGTGCGGTTCCGGCTGGCTGGCCAGCAGCGAGTTGACGCAGACGATGGCGGCGTTCTTGCAGCGTTCGAGCTGAGGCACAAAGGCCCGTACGGGGTAGATGACCGAGAAGAACTTGAGGTTGAGCTCTTCGCTCCAGGCCTCGTCGGTGGTGTCGGCAAAGGTCGATACGCGCCCTTAACCGGCGTTGTTGATCAGTACCTGGGCCGGGCCGAAGGCCTCCAGGCTGGCGGCGGCAAAGGCCTGCACCGAGGCGGCGTCGAGCACGTCGCAAGGCCGGGCCAGCAGGCGGCCCGCCGGGAAACGCTCACGTAGCTGGCGCTCAGCGTTGCGCAGGCGTTGCTCGTTACGGCCACAGAACGCCACGGCGGCGCCGGCTTCGAGCAGCAGCTCGACGCACGCCAGGCCGATGCCTGACGAGCCGCCGGTGACGATAGCAGTGCTGCCCTGGAGTGGATAAAGGCTCATTTCAGTCTCTCATCAGCGCGGTGACGCGGCTGCCATGGCTGGGGGTGTAATTGAGCAAACGCGAAAGCTCGTCGGCGCTGCGACGCACTTGGCCGAGCAGTTCTTCGAAGTTGACGTGGCCGATCTGCGTGGTTGGGATGGTTACGCCCAGCGCTGCGACGATGCGTGCGGAGTGATCGCGCACCGGCGCGGCGACGGTAGAGATGGCCGACTCAAAAAAGCCTTCGCCGCTGACGAAGCCGCGCTCGCGGTCGTGCTGCACCAGATCGAACAGCTCCAGCACGGTCTTGGGCGTGCAGTGCGAGTGCTGTTCCAGGTGTTCTTCGGGGTACAACTCGCGCAGTTCGGCCAGGGACAGGTCTTCGAGCAGGATGCGCCCCAGCACGGTGGCATGGGCGGGCAGGCGTGTGCCGACGTTGACCGCGCTGGAGAACACCGAGGGCGGCGAGACTTTGGCAACGTAGACGATCGAGCGACCATCGCGCACCACCAGATTGCTCGGGTAGTTGAGCTTGTCGCACAGCCGCGCCAGCAAGGGTTGGCCCAGCTCGGTCAACTCCAGCGAAGCCAGGTACTCGAAGCCCAGGCGCAACACCGACATGCCCAGGCGGTATTCGTTGCCCTTGCGGGTGACGAAGCCCATGGTCTCCAGGGTGGTGAGCAGGCGGAAGATGGTCGAGCGCGGCAGCTCCAGGCGACGCGCCAGTTCCGGGGCAGTGAGGGTACGGTTCTGGCGAGTGAATTCGCACAGCAGCAACAGGCCGCGCTCCAGCCCGGGAACGATGTATTTATCCTGCGAATCCTTCAGATCGGAGTCATTCATTGGACACTTCCTGGCAGTGATTCCTTGAGGGCGAAGGCCAGTCGGCCTGCCACCAGATGAGGTTGTTCGATCGGGCTGGCATGCCCGGCATCGGGGATCAGGGTGAAGGGCGCCCCCAGCGCCTTGGCCAGCGTCAGGCAGGCTTCGGGGGCGGTGATCCCGTCCGCTTCGCCGCAATGCACTTCACAGGGCACCGCCAGCGGGGTGTGATCTAGCAGGTCAGCGCCACACAGCAGCTCGATGGCCTGGCGATAACCGTGAGCATTGAGGCGCGACATGTTCCAGCGCACCCATTCCAGCGCCTTGACGCTTGGGCGGGGCGAGAGCATGGCGGCGCTGCGCTGGGCGGCCATCTGCGCAATGCCCAGTTGTTCGAGCGCACTGAGGCGCTTGCTGCGCACTTGTTGACGTTGGGTCTCGCGAGCCGGGTCGCCATAGCCCCGCGCCGGGCTAATCAGCACCAGGCGGCGCACCCGCTGCGGATACAGGCGGGCAAAGGCGGCGGCCGTGATGGCGCCCAGCGAGTGGCCGACCAGCAAGCAATCGTCGATGCCCAAGGCGTCGAGGGTGGCGACCAGCCGGTCGGCGTAATCCTCGGCACTCGGGGCGGCGAACGACAACGGTGTCGAGTCGCCATAACCTGGGGCATCCCAGGCCACTACGCGGGCCTCTTGGCGCAGCTGCAGGGCGACTTCCAGCCACGACCCGGCGCCCGAGCCAATACCGTGCAACAGCACCACGGCGCCGCCGGTGCCGGTTTCGCGAACGGCTTGACGGCTGTTATCGAGCACCAGGGTGCGTTGTACGAAGTGCTGGGCGAGCAGTGCCTCGAGTTCGGCAACCGGGCTGGCGGTGTGGGTGGCTGGCAACATGGGCTTATCCGCGCTTGACCGAGGCCAGAGGGTGCTCTGGCGGATAGGTCGGAGTGACCGGTTTTTTCGCGCCGAGCATCACGCACATCAAGGCATCTTCGTCGCCGATGTTGATCTCCTCGCGGTAAACGCCGGGTGGTACGGAAATCACGTCGCGGTCAGTGAGAATGGTCTCGTAGCGTTCACCGTCCTTCTCGATTACCACCTTGAGTTTGCCGCGCAGTACGAAGAACACTTCTTCGACGTCGGTGTGCAGGTGTGGCGGACCTTCGTGGCCGGCAGGGATAACCATGGTGCTGAAGGTGAAGTTTTCCGAGGGAATGGTGTTCATGTCGGTGCTGACGCCGGTGCCGCCCGTGCCGATATAGCGCATCTGTGCGCGACGGTATTTAGGGTCGAAGTCGGCTTGGAACTTGAGCGCGTTCCAGTCGTATTTGCGGGTCTGGTAACGGGCGACGCGGGTCTGCATCCATGCCTCGAGGCTGGCGCCTTCAGGGCGCTCCCAGCTTTTCGGGGCTTCGGTGGTGGTGGACAGGTCAGTCATGGCGGTCTCCATTTTCATTCGATTCAACAAGGGTTCAGGGCATGACGAACCCGCCGTTGACCGGCAGGGTTTGTCCAGTGATGAAGCGGGCCAGGTTGGACAGGGCGAACACCACCGCGCCGCTGACGTCCTCGGGTAACTGTGCGCGTTGGATGGCGCGTTGCTCGGTGTACTGGCGGTGGCGCGCCTCGGGCACGTAGGCGGTGGCTTCCACCAGTACCAGGCCGGGCGCAATGGCATTGACGGTAATGTTGTCGACGCCCAGTTCACGGGCCAGGCTGCGGGTCATGGCGATGATCGCGCCCTTGCTGGCGACATAGGCCAGCAGGTTGGGGGCGCCCCACAGCGGGGTGTCGGAGGCCAGGTTGACGATGGCGCCTTGGCCGCTGTGGCGCAGTGCTGGCAGGCACGCGGTGGTCATGAGCCACGTGCCGCGAACGTTGACCTGCATGACCTGATCCCAGGTATCGATGCTCAGCGCTTCGCAGGATTTACCGCCAGAGTTGGTCACCGACGCGTTGTTGACCAGGCCGTCGAGGCCGCCCAGGCGTTCGCTGGCTTGGTCGGCGCAGCGCTGGATGGACAGCGGATCGGCCAGATCGACGCTCAGGCCGCTGACGTCCAGGCCCAAGGCCTGTAGGTCGGCAGCGGCCTGCTGGACGCGCTCGGCGAGGATATCGGCGATGACTACACGCCCGCCGGCTTCGGCGATAGCTTGGGCGAAGGCATAGCCCAGGCCGCGCGCGCCACCGGTGACCAGCACGCGGCGACCTTGCAACAGTGGATTCGAAGGGTTCATCAGTTGGTACTCAGCATGGCTTTGGGCATGTAATGCAGGACGCGCTTCTCGGCCCAGACCACCGCGCCATAGGCCAGCACGCCGATCAGAGTGAGCATGACGATGGCCACGAACACACCGGCGGTGTTGCCTTGGCCTTCAGCGTCCACGAGCAGAAAGCCCAGGCCCTGGTTACCGCCGACCAGCTCGCCGACGGTTACGCCGATGACGGCCAGGGTCGAGGCGATGCGCAAGCCGGAGAACAGCGCGGCCATCGCCGAAGGGAATTCCACCAAGCGGAAAATCTGCCAGCGGCTGGCGTTCATGGTGCGCACCAGGTTGATCATGTCCGGGTCCACGGTTCGGATTGCCGAGAGCACGTTGATCATCACCGGGAAGAACACGATCAGCACCGCGATCAGGATCTTGGGGTACACGGTGTAGCCCAGCCACATCACGAACAGCGGAGCGAACGCCACTTTTGGCGCAATCTGCAGCGCCAGGATGTACGGCGAGAGCATGGCTTCGGCTTTGGGCGAGAGGCCCAGGGAGGTGCCGATCAACACCCCCAGCAAGCCGCCGAGGGCAAAACCCACGACGATCTCCACGGCGGTGATCAGGGTGTGTTGCAGCAGGTTGCTGGTGCTCCACATCAGCACGCCTTCCTGCGCCACTCGGCTCAGGTTGGGCATGACGAATTCAGGCATGCCGAGCAGGCCTGGGCCCCATTGCCACAGGGCGAGAAACAGGATCAGCAGAGCAACGCTGCCGAACATCGAGTTGTTGAGGCTTTTCATCACGGTAGTACCTTTGCGGTTACGGCCCGGGCCGTTACTTGGCGGCAGTGGTGGTGTCGATGAACTGGTTGGTGTAGAGGTCTTCGAGCTTGGGCTCCTTGCTGACGATGCCTTCGCTCACGTAGAACTGGCGGACTTTTTCCAGGCGTTGCGGGTCGATGCGACCGAGTACGGTCTGCTGCGCGTAAACGTGCTCGATATAGAGTTTGAAAGTCTTCTCCAGCTGCGCTTCCTTGCCGGCGTAGCTAGGCACGGCCTTGGCGAACGTCGCAGCGGCAGCATGGGGGTCGGCAATGATGTCGCGCATGCCCTGCAGCGTCGCCTGGACTACGCCCCGGACGATCTCCGGGTGATTGTCGATAGCGTCATCGGACGCCATGATCGATTGCGCCATGCTTTCGAACACTTGGTCCTGGGGGATCAGCGTGACGTCCAGGCCTGCCTCCTGGGAATCGGTGACCCAGTCTGGGACGCCTGCCATGGCGGCGGCTTTCTTGGCGGCAAAAAGCTGCCAGACACCCGCAGGCCCGGCGGCCTGGATGTTGACGTCGTTCTTGTCCAGGCCGGCTTTGCGCAGGGTCGCGAGGAGGGCGTAATAGGTGGTGTCGGAGTACGACATTACGGTGAGAGTCTTGCCCTTGAGGTCCTTCACCGAGGTGATGTTTTCGTCGGCGTTGGTGGCAATCATTGTTACCCCGCCGGCACCTAGTACCGCCACGTCGCGTACCGGAATACCGTTGGCGCGGACCACGATCGGGGTATCGCCGATGGCCCCGCCGATCAATGCATTGCCAGCGCCGATCTGCTTGGCGACGTCGACCCCGCCCTTGGCCGCAATGAACGTGACGTTCAGGTCCTTGCTGGCGTAGTAGCCCTTTTCCTTGGCGATGATCCATGGCGCGAATGCCGCGGAGTTGGGCGGAGCGGGCAACAGATAGGTGACGTCAGTGGCGGCATGGGCGCCCAATGCGAAACTCAGGCCAAGAGCGGCCGACGCGGTCATGACAGCGGACTTGAACATGGTGACTCCTGAAGGGGTTTGAAGGGCCGTTCGGGACAGCGATCAATGCAGATCGGTGTCTTCGCCAACTTTGAGCAGCGCCATCAGGCGGCCGGCCAGCGGGCCGATTTCGGCGAGCTTGCGACGTTCCAAGGGGTTGTCGCGGTAGGGCAGATCGACGACGATTTCTTCGATGATGGTGCCGGGCCTCGCGCTCATCACCAGAAGGCGGTCGGACATGGCAATGGCCTCTACCAGGTCGTGGGTGATGAACAGGGCGGTCTTCTTTTCCTCGAACAGCATGCGGGCCATGTCTTGCTGCAGGATCATCTTGGTCTGGGCATCGAGGGCCGAGAACGGCTCGTCGAGAAACAGTACTTGGGGGTCCATGGCCAAGGTGCGTGCCAAGGCTGCGCGTTGGCGCATCCCGCCCGACAGCTGAAACGGATAGTGGTCCGCGAAGCCCTGCAGGTGGCACCGATCGAGCAGGTCTTCAGCGATGCAGCGGCGCTCGGCGGCGGCCATGCCTTGGATTTCAAGGCCCAACTCGACGTTTTGACGAATGCTACGCCACGGCATTAGCAGGTCCTTCTGCAGCATGAACGCGACCTTCTTCACCGGGCCGTCGACGGCTTCGCCACCGACGAACACTTCGCCTTCGCTCGGCCGGTAGAGCCCCGAGCCCATGTTGAGGATGGTGCTTTTACCGCAGCCGGAAGGGCCGATGATCGACACCACTTCGCCGCGGGCGATGGTGAAGTTCACATCACGGATAGCAAATGGCGCATCGGCTTTACCTTTGCCCGGGAAGCTCTTGCCAACTTTGCGAAATTCAATTTCGGTCGGCTCGTTGGCCAGGCGACGGGCTTCTGTCCAGTCGGGGGCGATTGCAAACATCTCTTTGACAGCCATTGGAAAGGTCTCTGGTCTGTTTTACTAGTGATACATCGGTTAGTGCATGAACAATGCCATGTGGATTTTAATCATCAATAATTAATAAAATCATTGATAATCAATGGTTTGTATAAATCTATCAATCGCGGACATGTTTTATATATAAAACGTTGTTTGTATTGTGATACGGCGCTGCACGTTCGCGGGCGTTGTTACCATTCGTGCGAGATAAGGGTGCTTTTATGGAACACTGTTTTATATATAAAACAGTGCCATGTAGATGAGTTTTGCGGTTATTGGGCTGAACCCGTCGAGACTTGCCACGCGTCGTAGCCATACACCCAGTCGGCATTGCCACCGGCCTTGAGCCATTGGTTGCCGCGCGAACCGATCTGGATCTGACTAGCGCGCGCCATCCGAGCGTTCTGGTAATCCCGCAGGGCGTAGCTCACCTGCTCGGTGGATTGCACTTCGTTGAGCGCTCGCGCCAGCACTACGGCGTCTTCGATTGCCTGGCCGGCACCTTGGGCCATAAACGGCATCATCGGGTGGCACGCATCGCCCAGCAGCACCAGACGGCCCTCGGTCCAGTAGGGCAGCGGGTCGCGTTCATAGAGTGCGGTTTTCAAGACATCGTCGCAGGCGTCAAGTAAGGCGCGGGCGTCGGGGTGGAAGTCGGCATAACTGTCGCGTAGTTCGCTGACGCTACCAGGGGTGGTCCAACTCTCTTCGTGCCAGCTGTCCTGGGCGGTGGTGGCGAAGATAAAGATGTCATCGCCGCGGTTGAGGGGGAAGGTAACGATCTGGCTATGGGCCGTCGGGCCCCACCACTTGGTGAATGCCTGGATATTGGGCACGTGAGCCACGCGGCTGGCCGGCACCACGGCGCGGAACGCGACGACCCCGGTAAAGCGTGGGCTCTCCTTGCCAAACAGGGTATTGCGCACCACGGAGTGGATACCGTCGGCGCCGATCAGTACGTCCATCCTCGCTTGGCTGCCGTCGCTGAAGTGCAGCACTGCGCCGTCCGGGTCCTGACTGGCGGCGACGGCACGTTTGGAGAACTGAACCTGTTCCACTGCACAGGCATCGGCCAGCACGGTGAGCAGGTCAGCCCGATGGATAGTCAGCTGCGGCGCGCCGTATTGGCGTTCGGCAACGTCGGACATTTCCAGGCGGGAGGTTTCTTCGCCGGTGTCCCAGAGACGGCTGATACGGTGGGTCGGGCGCGCTGCGAAGCGGCGCACGCCCTGGCCGATACCTAAGCCGTCCAGTGCTTTGACGGCATTGGGCGTGAGGTTGATGTCGGCGCCGACGCGCATGAATGCCTTGGCTTGTTCGTACACCGTGACCTGATGCCCTGCGCGTTGTAACGCGATAGCGGCGCACAGACCGCCAATACCGGCGCCGAGGATACCTATGGAGAGTGCTTGCATGAGTTGCCTCGATGTTGCATGGGTGAGGCAACGTCTCATGCATGGGAAATGCCATTATTTCCTGCATTGAGGAAATAAAATATTATTAAATTGAATCAATTAGTTATGAGTTTTTTACAGGTGAAACAGGTGGCCAAGGGCCCAAATTGCGCCAACGCGTAGCACGCTTGGGTCGCAGTGCTACTTTCCGTCACTTTTTTCGACAGGGTGGTGTGGGAACACGGTCTCCTGTCGCAGCCTGGATACGTCTGCCCAATCTACGCAGCGAGGACAGCCTTTGCCCTGGCCGGCTGGATACCTCTGAGCATCTATCCACTCGAACACAAGAACGTGGCTAGTCGGGCAAGACACGCTTACGACGCTCTACAATCATCATGTCCGCAATTTGGGAGGCAAGCTCGACCGCCTCAAGCCACTGGTCATCTAACCCTTTTCCGGTGGGTAGACCATTGCTTTTTGCGGTTGCCAGCGCTGCCGACATATAGGTATCCCAAGCCACCTTTTCACTTTCACCCAACCTTTTAGCCATCCTGCCATCCCTCACCAATGACGAATACGACCAAACCTAAGTAGTAGCGGCATGTGCAAAAAAACACGCCCCACAAAAGCGCCGGTCTCCACTTCGCTATGGCAGTACGATCTGCTCATCCGTTCAGTTTTGAAGACTGGCCTAGCGTTTTTACTTGGGCTCATCGATGGCCGGCTGGAGTGTCTCAGGCCTCCAGCCGCGCAATCACGTCATTGAGCCCCACTGACAACGTATGCAGGTTCTCGCTCGCACTCTGGGTGCGCAGCACATTGCTTTGGTTGGTGGTGGCAATCGCGGTGATTTCCGTAAGATTGCGCGAGATATCGTCGGCCACCGAAGTCTGCTCTTCCGCCGCTGTCGCAATCTGGCGATTCATGTCACGGATGGCTTCCACCGCCGTGGTGATGCGAGCCAGCGAAGAGCCCGCCAAGGCGACTTGATCGACACTTTCCTGACTGCGTGCCTGACCACTTTCGATGGCGTGTGCGGCATCGATGGCCCCGGTTTGCACCGAGTTGATGATCTGGTTGATTTCTGCCGTCGAAGAGGCCGTACGCTGAGCCAGGGTGCGCACCTCATCGGCCACCACCGCAAAACCGCGACCCGCATCCCCAGCGCGTGCAGCTTCGATCGCCGCGTTGAGGGCCAGCAGGTTGGTCTGATCGGCGATGCTGCGAATCACTTCCAGCACCTTGCCGATCCGGCCGCTGTCGCTTTCCAGGCGACGAATGACATCGGCCGTATTGCTGATCTCGACGCGCATCTGGTTGATCGCCTTGACGGTGGCACTCATGACCCGGCCGCCTTCCTGAGAACTCTGGTCGGCTTCATCGGCGGCATGCGCTGCCTGAGCGGCATGGCGCGCCACTTCCTGGGCGGTAGCAGACATCTCGGTCATCGCGGTGGCGACTTGATCGGTACGCTCGAACTGCTCGTGGGTGCCCTGGGCCATCAATGCCGCGATGGCCTTCAGCTCACCGCCAGCGCTGTCCAGGTCGGTGGTGCTGCGTTTGAGGCGGGTGAACGTGTCGGCCAGAAAATCGCGCAGCGTGTTGGCCGCAATCGCCAATCGGCCCAGTTCATCCTGACGCGTGACCGCGACGCGATCGCTGAAGCGCCCTTGACTCAATTGCGCGACGTATTCGATGAGCATGGTGATCGGCCCGACGATGTTGCGGTTGACCACCCACAGCGTCAGCAGCCCCACCAGCAGGGCAGAGGCGAGCATCACCAGCGTACCGATGAGGATGGTCCTGTCGGCGGCAGCGCTGATGGTTTGCGATCGCTCATCGCTCAACGTGCGCAGGCTGATCACCAGCTCGCTCATTTGATCGCTGGCAGGGCGATCGACACCCTTGACTGCTTGGTCGCCGGCTACCGGATCGCCGCCGGCGGCCACGAATGCGTCGCGCCCTTTGCGATACGCCACCCCCAGTGCGCGGTGCTCTTCACGCAACTTGTCGACCTGGGCGCGGGTCGCCGCATCCAAATCGCTCATGGCGCTCAAACGGCCCAGGGTGTCCTGAACCTGGCGCTCCTGATCTTCGAACTGGCCCCAGAACTTGTCGCGATCCGCAGGCTGTTTGCCACGCAGCAGCACGTTTTTCCATTCCTGCACCTGAATCTTGAATTGCAAATTGGCCTGATCGACCAGTTGCGAAGCGTGCAGAGGGCCGTCCAGCAGCCCGCGATAGGCGTGAACGTTGCTGGACAGAAATTGGAAGCACGCCAGCGCGATCAGCAGCACCAGTACCAGGCTGCCGCCGAGCAGTGCCAGAATCTGCAGTCTCAGGGATTTGAACATGTGGGGACTCTCATCAGGGGGCGTACGGTGCTCGGAATGCATCCGAAAGGTGCTTGCTCGTCGTATCCCTGACTGTGCACAACGCAGCTCAGAAACAGGGCTGCTATTGCTTGAGTCGGCTCCGCTGGAAGATTCTTTAAGCGCCAATCATGAAACCAGCCGGGTGGTTGGTGCGATCACACAAAAGGCGCTCATCGATGAATGAGCGCCTCCATGACTGTGCTCGCGCGTTCTTGAGGCGGTCCCTCAATACCCCGCAGCAGCGCCATTGCTGCGAGGGTCGAACGCTCCCTCGTATGTGCCATTGCTCAAGCGCACTGCAGCGCCGGCATGGCCCATGGTTTCGGTAAACGCGTCCAGCACCTCGACATCGTGGCCCAGTTGGCGCAGTTGCTCCAACACCTCGGCGGGTATGCGCGATTCGACTTTCAAGCTGTCGGTACTTTCGCCCCACGTGCGCCCCAGCAGCCAGCGGGGTGCAGTCACCGCCTGCTGCAAAGGCTGACCGAACACCGCATAGCGGCTGAACACCGCTGCCTGGGTTTGCGGTTGGCCATCGCCGCCCATGGTCCCGTACACCAGGGCGCGGCCATCGTGCAGGCGGGCGGCGGCGGGGTTGAGGGTGTGAAAGGGTTTTTTGCCGGGCAGCAGTGTCAGCACGTGCTCGGGGTCGAGGCTGAACGAGGCGCCGCGGTTCTGCCAGTTGAGGCCGGACTCGGGCAGTACCACGCCACTGCCGAACTCGTGGTAGATGCTCTGGATGAACGACACGGCCATGCCGTCGTTGTCGATAACGCCCATCCAGATGGTGTCGCCCGGGCCTTTGCCCTGGCCCCAGGGCGCGGCGTGGTGCAGGTCGATACGCGCCGCCAGAGCCTTGAGGTATTCCTCGGTCAAGCAGGCTTGCGGGTCGATGGTCATGTGCGTGGGGTCGGTGATATGCGCATCGCGTACCGCGAAGGCAAGCTTGGTGGCCTCGACCAGAATGTGAACGTGCTCGGCCGAATCGGCGGCATGGTGGCTCAGTCCGGCGTGGTCGGCGATCCCCAGAATCAACTGCGAGACCAAACCTTGGGTGGGTGGCGTGAGGTTGTACAGGGTGCCGGCGCTGTGGGCCAGTTGCAGCGGGCGCACTTGGGTAGCGCGATAGTTGGCCAGGTCTGCGCGGGTGACGGGCGAGCCTAGCGCGGCCAGGTCGCGGGCGATGGAGTCGCCCAGGCGGCCGCGGTAGAAACCGTCCAGGCCTTCCTCGGCCAGTGTGCGCAGGGTGACGGCCAGGCGCGGTTGCTTGAACAGGCTGCCTTTTTGCGGTGGCTGGCCGTCGTGCAAAAAGGTCTCGGCAAAGCCGGGGATAGCGTGCAGTTCGGCCAGTTTGCTGCTGGTCGCCGCGTGCTGCGAAGGGGTGGTGGGGATCCCGGCGCTGGCGTAATGAATGGCGTCTTCGAGCAGCCGTGGCAGCGCTGTTTGCCCACCCCACTGGCGGGACAGCTCCAGTGCCAGTTGCCAGCCGCCCACCGTGCCGGCGACGGTCAGCGCGGCATCGACGCCGCGGGTGGGGATGCGGCTCATGCCAGCATAGCGCTCAAGTGTCGCCAGGCTCCCGGCCGGGCCGCTCGCATCGATTGCCACCGGCTCGCCGTGGGCCGGCATGATCAGCCAGAAGCCGTCGCCCCCCAGGCTGTTCATGTGCGGGTAGACCACGGCGATGGTCGCTGCCGCCGCGACCATGGCTTCGATCGCGTTGCCGCCGTCGCGCAGGACGGCCAATGCCGACTGCGCCGCAAGGCTGTGGGGAGCGACCGCGATGCCGCGGGCGGCTAGTGTGGTGTTCAACATCGTTGCAATCCTCGTGGGGCAGTTTAAAGGGCGTGCTTGGCCAGCCAACTGGCACGCAGGCGCTTGAGGACGAAAAATGCCAGCGCTGCGGTGATCAGGTCGAAGCTGATGGCCACGGCGAAGACCGGGATCCAGCTCTCGGTGTATTGGTGCAGCAGTGCCGCGACCGGGCCGCCGAAAATCGAGCCGATGCCTTGAGCCATGTACAGAAAACCGTAGTTGGTGGTCGCGTGCCGGGTGCCGAAGGTGTCCGTGAGGGTCGATGGAAACAGCGAGAAGATTTCACCCCAGCCCAGGAATACCACCCCCGATAGCAGCACGAACAGCACCGGGTTGTCGCTGGTCGACAACCACAGCGTCATCGCGATGCCTTCGAAGCAAAAGGCCAGTGCCATGGTGTTCTCCCGGCCCCAGTGGTCCGAGATCCAGCCAAACAGCGGCCGCGTGAGGCCGTTGCAGATGCGGTCAATGGTCAGGGCCAGCGGCAGGGCGTTCATTCCGAATACCATGACTTGGGTCATGCCGAAGTCTTTGGCGAAGCTGGCCATTTGTGAAGTGACCATCAGGCCTGAAGTGGACATCATCGTGAACATGATGAACATCAGCCAGAACAGCGGCGTCTTGAGCATCTGCTTGGGCGCTACGTCGACCACGCTGTGGGCGACCCGAATGTCGGTCTGCAAGGCCTCGGCCGGTGGCTGACGTAAAAACTGCGAAGCCAGCAGCCCGACCAGTCCCAGTGCCGCACCAAAGATCATCAGGGTGGTTTCCATCCCGACGCTGGCCAAGGCGTTGCTGATCGGGAAGGTCGTGACCATCGCGCCCATCCCGTAGCCAGCGGCCACGGCACCGGCGGCCAGCCCGCGGCGATCCGGGAACCAGCGCACCATCAGGCCGACGATGCCGACATAGACGATGCCGGTGCCCAAACCGCCCACCACGCCGTAGCTCAGATACAGCTCGGTCAGGGACGAGGCCTGGCTGGCGAGTATCCAACTGAGCCCGGAGAGCCCGCAGCCGGTGGCGATCAACTGCTTGATGCCGAAGCGATCCACCAGATAGCCCTGAACGGGCGAAAAGAACGTTTGCAGTATGATCAATAGCGAAAAGGTGACCTGAATCTGTGCCAGCGAGCCACCGAGTTTGGCGCTCAGGGGGCCGGTGAAGAGTGTCCATACATATTGCGGACTAGAAATAGCCATCATGCAGATGAGGCCGGCGCTCAGTTGGTGCCAGCGCGAGCCGAGGGCTCTGGATCGGGATGATTCGAGGCTTGCAGGTGCGCTTTTCATGAGTGCTGCCCAGACGGTTATCAATGTAACTGGTCCGAGCAATTGATGTGCCATCAACGGCTTTTAGTTAAACTTAAAGTTATAAATATAAGCAGTGGATAATAGCTGCCCACACACCCTGCTTTCGCATTGAAGCAAAATATAATGAGTCAAAAGAGTTAATTAAGAAGCCAGGTAATCTACGCCGTTGCCCATGCGCAGTCTGTCGCCAGCAGAGCAACCTGTATCGGCAAACGGACACGCGGCTTTACGCCGCGGTCCACGTGGTGTCACTCATGGTGCAGCGTGCACTGCGACGGTGCCGAGGTGCTCGGTCCTGTTGCTTGAGCCACGTCTAGAAGTCAGCGATGAACTGCACTCCGCCCACCAGCGCCGAGCGGGTTTGCTCTACACCGCCGGGGTATTTCACATACTGCAGGCTGGGCCGCACCATCAGCCATTTAGTGGCCAGATAGCCGTAGTTGATCTCGTAGCTGTACTCGCGCTTTTGCACCGGTACATAGAGCGCATCATGGACGGAATCGACGCCATTGTCGGCATTGAGTATCTCGGCGTTGCGGCTGTAACGGTCGTTGATCTTGAGCCGCGAGACACCTGCACCGACGGTATCGTCTGGTCGTGAGGCGAACGGTCCGCGGTAGATCAGGCCGGCCGAGATGAGGTTCTTGATCTTGCTTCTGTCCGGGTCGTTGAAGGTCATGTTGGTGAAGAGGTTCAGGCCGCGTTTGTTGTTGCCGTCTACCGTGGTCAATTGTTGTTGCGCCGACAGCCACCAGCCGCTGTTGTCGGAGTATTTCTTGTAGGGTTGGCCGCTGCGGGCGGCATCGTTGCCGTTGGCGTCCTTGAGCATGTCGCGCCCATCGACATCGCTGTAGTAATACCCCAGGTGATACTCGGAAGAGAGGTCGTTGACCCGCCCGAACCAGACCGCCTCGATCGGGAAACTGGTTCCCTGCGAGCCTGCGATAAACGGCTTGAAGCCGTTGCTGTACTCGGCGTTGCCGGGATTCTTGTCGTAGGCACCGGCCTGCAGATAAAACTGCGCAGTGAAGTAATAGCGCGCGCGGATCGCCCATTGACTGATCGGAAAACTGTTCCATACCCCGTTCCAGTTGCCTTCCTGCGACCCGCACAGTGTCACGTTCTGAAACTCGCAGGGGAACTGGTTGAAGTCCTCGCCATGGCCGAAACGGCCGAGCTTGACCGCCAGTTTACGGTCGAAGAACTTCTGCTCGTACCACAGTTGCGACAACCGCCAGGCATTACCGCCGCCGAACACCTCCATGGTCGAGGTCATGCCGGTAGCGTCAGGCTGATGCACCCGATCGTTGGTGATGTCCTTGCCATGGCGCTCGCCGATACCAATGCGAAACGTCGCGTCCGGCCAGCCGAGGAGTTTGTTCAGGTCCATGGTCGTCCCGAGGATGATCTGGTCGCTGAGCCGCGCCGTGGTGCTGCTGTCGTAGCCACCCCCCAGATTGGAGCCGATCTCGGCAACGTATTTGAGCGTGAAATCAAAACCCTGTTCGGCGAGCTTTTGCCGCTCGCCGCCCCAGTCGCCCAGCAACCAGGGGGAATCGGCGTCGAGCGCGCCGTAAGCGAATGTGCCCGTGGAAACACCACTGGCGAGCAGCGTCAGTACAACCCCGCAAAAGTGTCTGTTCATAAGCCTGTCTACCTGTTGTTGTTATTGTTTCAAGCTCGGCTGGGCACGATTTTCGCGCGCAGTCATCCGCGACTTGATAAACAAGTCGGTCACACCATTTTTGATTAGGTAACCGGGCCGCCGCAGTTCGGCCCGGCAGGGATCAGCCTTGCAGGTACACCACGTGGGTGTGGGTGTATTCGTACAGCCCATGCTTGCCATCGGCGCCGCCGATACCGGACTTGCGCACCCCGGCATGGAAGCCCTGCATGGCTTCGAAGTTTTCGCGGTTGACGTAGGTTTCGCCGAAGTCCAGTTCGCGCACCGCGTGCATTGCCTGGCTCAGGCTGCGGGTATAGATCGAAGACGTCAGGCCGTAGTCGCTGTCGTTGGCCAGGTGGATGGCTTCGTCGAGGTCGTCGATGATCTGGATCGGTAGCACCGGCCCGAAGATTTCCTCACGCATGATCGCCATGTCGGCACTGCAGTTGGCCAGTACTGTCGGTTGGTAATGAAAGCCCGCGGGTTGTTCGCCCAGATTGCCGCCGGTAATCAGCTGCGCGCCCTGACGGCGAGCTACCCGGACCTTTTCAGCCACCTTGTCGAGCCCAGCCTGGTTGATCAGCGGACCCATTTCCACGCTGCTGTCGGCCAGCGGATCGCCGTAGCGGGTGGCGCTCATGGCCTGCCCCATGCGCTCGATAAAGGCATCCGCCACGCTGCGCTGCACGTACACCCGCTCCGCACAATTGCAGACCTGCCCGGTGTTGATGATGCGCGAATCGCGGATGGCCTTGATCGCCAGATCGAGGTCGGCATCGGCCAGCACGATCGCCGGCGCCTTGCCGCCCAGCTCCAGGTTGAGTTTGGTCAGGTTCGGCGCTGCGGCCGCCATGATCCGTGCGCCGGTGGCCACGCTGCCGGTGAAGCTGACCATGTCGATGTCTTTGTGGCTGCTCAACTGGCCACCAACCTTGCCGGCACCGCTGACCACGTTGAAGACCCCGGCCGGCAAGTCGGTTTCCGCCACCAGGCGGGCAAACTCGAAACAGTTGATCGGGGTCTCCTCGCTCGGCTTGATGACGATCGTATTACCGGTGATCAAGGCCGGGGCTAACTTGCGGGCGATCAAAAAGAACGGGAAATTCCAAGGCAGGATACCCGCCACCACGCCCAGGGGCTTGCGGAACAGGAAGATGTTCTCGCCGGGCCGATCGCTGGTGATGATCTCTCCCTCGATCCGTCGCGCCCATTCGGCCATGTAGTCCAGATAGTCGGCGGTGAAGTTGACCTCGACCTGCGCCAGCGCCGAGATCTTGCCTTGTTCGGCGGTGATGGTATGGGCCAGATGGGGCACGTTGGCGCGCAGCTTGGCGGCGATCTGGCGCAGGTATTGTCCGCGTTCGTTGGCCGGTTTGCGCGCCCAGTCCTTTTGCGCGCTGCGGGCGGCGGCGATGGCCTGGTCGACGTCCTCCTGGGTGGAGGCCGGGACATGGGCCAGGAGGGCGCCAGTCGCCGGGTTGGTCACGGGCAAGTGCTCGCTGCTGGCGCGAAACGTGCCGGCGATGTAGTTCTGATAGAGCGGCTGTGTTTGGCTCATGGCGCGTGCTCCTGTACGACTCAGTAAGTGCGGGAGGGAGGGGTGGCTGCGCTGCTGTCGGGCTGCCGATAACGCGCCAGATTGTCCAGTGCAGCCTGGCGAAACAGGCTGATGTCGATGCCCACGGCGATGAACTGGCAGCCCCAGTCGCGATAGCGCTTGGCGTCTTCTTCAAAGGGCGCGAGGATCCCGGCGACCTTGCCGGCGGCCAGGGTGGCATCGATGGCTTCGCGGATCTGCGCCTGTACTTGCGCATGGCTGGGGTTACCGGGGAAGCCGAGGCCGGAAGAGAGGTCCGCCGGGCCGACGAACACCGCATGCACGCCGTCGACGGCGGCAATCTCGGCCACGTTTTCGATGCCGAGTCGTGACTCCACCTGCACGATCAGGAACAGCTCTTCATGAGCGCTGGCGAGGTAGTCGGGCACGCCGTCCCAGCGTGTCGCGCGGGTCAGGCCGCCGCCCACGCCGCGTATACCGTGGGGCGGGTAGCGCATGGCGCGTACCACCTCCCGGGCCTGCTCGGCGGTTTCGACCATGGGCACCATCAGGCTTTGCACGCCGATGTCGAGCAGTTGCTTGATCAGCGTGCTGTCGCCATTGACCGCGCGCACCACCGGTGCGGTGGCGTATGGGGCCACCGCCTGCAGCTGCGCGAGAATGCTTGGCACAGTATTGGGGGCATGCTCGCCGTCGATCAGCATCCAGTCGTAACCGGTGCTGGCGGCAATCTCTGCGGTATAGCCGGTCGCGAAACCGGCCCACAGGCCATATTGGGGCGCGCTGCCGGCCAGGGCAGCCTTGAAGCGATTGTGCGGCATCTGCATGAGGTGGCTCCTGCTTGATCGCAAGTGAGTTATTGCAAGTTGACGAACAGTCCACCGTCCACCAGCAAGGCGGCGCCAGTGATGTAGGCCGCCATGTCGGAGGCGAGAAAGACGATAGGCCCGGCGATGTCATGGGGTTCGCCGAGGCGGCCCAGGGGTGTGCGCTTGACCATGTAGTCGCGTTTTTCCGGGTCGGCGAAGTCGTCCTTGTTGATGTCGGTGGCGATCGACCCGGGCAGCACCGAATTGCAGCGAATACCGTAAGGCCCCAAGGCAATCGCGCAGGACTGCATCAAGGAATGCAGCCCGGCCTTGGTCGGGGTGTAGTGAGTCTGCATGCCACCGCCGACCAGGGCGCTGATCGAGCTGACCGCGATGATCGCGCCGCCCTTGCCCTGGCGTTTCATCTGGTTGGCGGCAGCCTGCACCGCGAAGTAGGCACCGTTGAGGTTGGTGTTGACGGTCTTCAGGTAGACCTCTTGCGGCATGTCGAGGAAGGAGTGAAACGGGCAGATGCCGGCGTTGTTGACAAACACATCGACGCTGCCGAAGGCTTCGACGGCGGCCTTCACCAAGCGCTCGCCAGTGTCCAGGTCGGCGGCGTCGCTGCCGATCTGGATCGCCTGGCCACCGAAGGCCTCGATCTCATCTAGCAATGACGCGGCGGCTTCATGGCCTTGGGCGCTGCCACTGTGGGCGACCACCACGCGGCCTCCCTGGCGGGCGCATTCAAGGGCAGCAGCACGGCCGATGCCGCGGGAGGCACCGGTGATGATGACGGTCTTGTCTTTGAGCAGCATGGTGGAATTCCTCTTTGTTGGCAGTGTTGATCGAGCGTCTTTTATCGAACGGGGCATCAGCCCAGGTAATTGCCGTAGCCGACCATGGCGATGGACGCCAGGATCACCGCGATACCCAACAGCAGCACGCGCTTGGTGGCGGCGCTGGTGCCTTGCCATTCGCGGAAATACAGCCCCCAGAAATTGGACACGATGATGATGAACGACATATGCAGCACCCAGGAGCTGGCGTCGTTGTGCATGCGGCTGGCGCCCATGCCGTAGAAGAAGAACTGCAAGAACCACAGGGTGCCCGCCGTCGCCACCAGCACGTAGTTGCGCAACAGCGGTGTGCTGCGGTCGGTGTAATTGGAAAAGCTGCGATTACGGTAGTTCAGCCACAGGCACCAGAGGCCGTTGGTGGTCAGCCCGCCCCACATGATCACCATGAAGGTCACGTTGTTCTGGAACAGGCTGTTGGCGCCATGGGCGATGGCAGCGTCGGCCAATGGCTGGCCCGCTGTGATGCCGTAGCTGAAGCAGGCGCTCAAGACGCCGGAAATCAGTGCCACCACGGCGCCCTTGGCCAAGGAGAATTCCTTGACGGTCTCGAACTTGGTGCTGTCGGGCACCTGCCGTTCCTTGATCAAGCCGGCGCGGCCACACAAGGCGATCCCCAGCAGCGACACCGCAACGCCACTCAGCACCCACAGGCCCCCCGCGTTACGGAGCATTTCAGTGAGGGTGCCGGTTTGCGCATCGGTGAACAGATCGCGGTAGATCGGGGGCATCAACGCGCCCAGTGCCGAGGTCAGCCCCATGATCAGCGACATGCCCAGCGACAGGCCCAGGTAGCGCATGGTCAGGCCGAAGGTCAGGCCGCCGACGCCCCACAGCACGCCGAAGAAGTAGGTCCAGAACAAGGTGCTGGTGTCGGCATTGCGCAGGATGTCGATGAATCCCGGCACGGTCAGCTGCGCGGCAATCAGCGGGACCACGAGCCAGGACACCAGGCCGCCGGTGATCCAGTAGCTCTCCCACGCCCAACCCTGCACCTTCTTGTAGGGAATGTAAAAACTGCCGGACGCGAAGCCACCTATAAAGTGCAGGATGACTCCCAGAAAAATGATTTCCACGTGGTGCGTTCCTTTTTATTGTTATCAGCGGGCAAGGTTTTGTCGGTCATCGGGGCTGATGCCGGGGCATCGGCGGTTATCAAGGCCGTGGCAGGCTGAACATCGGTTGCAGATCGACGCTGCGCGGCGAACCGTCGGCGTTGCTGGGCATGATGTCCTTCATGTGCTGCCACCAGCGCTGCATCACCGGGTGCGCGGGCAGATCGTCCAGGCCGTGGCGCTCCTGGTGGATCATCACCGCAAACAGTGCATGGCGTTCGGGATCGAGAAAGATCCGGTATTCCTCGATGCCGGCGTTGTGCAGCAAGGCCACGAGTTCGGGCGAGATTTCGTTGTGGCGGCGCAGGTATTCCTGCTCCTGGCCGGGGTCCAGGTTCATCCGAAACGCGCGGGTGTGCATGGCAGGGCTCCTCGATCAGCGCGGGTACGGACGGTTGAGCAGGCACTCAGGATTGAGCTCGACGCCGAACCCGGGTTTATCCAATGCCGAGGCGCGCATGCGGCCGTTCACCGGCACCGGTTCGCCGAGCAGTTGCGGGGAAAACATCGGCACGATCTGGTCGGCCTTGGGCGCCATGTTGAGGAATTCGGCAAACGGGCTGTTGGTGCGGGTGATCACGAAGTGATAGCTGTACACCGACGAACCGTGGGGCACGACCAGGGCGTTGTGGGCATCGGCCAGGGCCGAAATCTTGATCAGCTCGGTAATGCCGCCGCACCAGCCGACATCGGGTTGGATGATGTCGCAGCAACCCATTTCCAGGAGCATGCGAAAGCCCCAGCGTGTGGCTTCGTGCTCGCCGGTGGTGACCAGCATGCCGCTCGGGACATTGTTGCGCAGCGCCGCATAGCCCCAGTAGTCGTCGGGCGGCAGGGCTTCTTCGATCCACTTCAGGCCGTATTCGGCGGCGCCTTTGGCCAGGCGCGTGGCGTAGTTCAGGTCCAGGCTCATCCAGCAGTCGAACATCAACCAGAAGTCGGCTCCGACCTTTTCGCGCATGCCGGCCAGGTGCTCGAGGTTCTTGCGCAGGCCTTCCTCTCCTTCGGCGGGGCCGTATTGCAGCGGCATCTTGCCGCCGATGAAGCCCATGTCCTTGGCCAGGTCCGGGCGGGCGCCGGTGCAGTAGAACTGTAATTCATCGCGCACCGCGCCGCCCAGCAACTGGTGTACAGGCTCCTGGCGAACCTTGCCGAGCAGGTCCCAGAGGGCCAGGTCGACCCCGGAAATGGTATTGAGCACTATGCCTTTGCGCCCGTAATACAGGGTCGCGTGGTACATCTGGTCCCAGATCTTTTCGATGTCGGTGACCTTGGCGCCTTCAAGGAAGCGTGACAGGTGCTTCTCGACGATAAAGGCGCCGATTTCCCCGCCCGTGGTCACTGCAAAGCCGACCGTGCCGTCGCTGGCTTCGATTTCCACCACCAGAGTGCCCAGCACGTTGATGCCGAAGCTCTGGCGGCTCTGGCGGTATTCCGGGTAACGGCCCATGGGGGTGGAAATATGATCGTCGATCCAGTGGCCAGCGGCCTGGTCGTGATAGTCGGCACCGCCGCCGGTGAGGGTGAAAGCGCGCACGTGCTTGATGGTCAAGGTACTCATGAAACTCTCCTGGCAAGGCGAAGGTGCGAAATGCGGACGAGTCGAAGCCCAGGGCGCAAGGATCAGCCGTGGCGTCGTGGGAGTCGCAGAAGGGTGGCGTGGACGTGCCGCAAGCAGGCGGACGCTGAGCAGCGGGCGAGGTAATTGAAGTCTGTCATCACGCCGGTTTCCTTATTGGATTTATGGGGGCGTAAAGGGGGTAGCAGCGCTGAACCGCAGCGCTGCCGAGTGCATGGGGGCGAGTCTATCCAGCCTGAGCGATGCCGACTAATTCAAATAAGCTTAATACCGATGCGTGCAGGGTATCGGTTGCAGGCAGGCTGTTTAGCCGCGTGAAACACCCAGGCCATATGCCCGTGCGGCGTTGTGCCGAAAGAATTTCGCCTGGCTCGCCACCGGGTATCTCGCCATGCAGCGCTTCACTAGGCCCAGGGTGGTGTCGAAATTCGCCAGCTGACCGCTATTGGGCCAGTCACTGCCGAAGAAGCAGCGATCCTCGCCAAAGGCATCCCATAGCAGATCGAGGCGCTCGCGATAAAAGCCTGGATCATCGATCAATCGCCCATCGCGCCGTTGGGGAATTTCCGCCAGTTTGGCGAATACCGCGGGCCGCTGCGCCAGCGCCTGCACTTGACGCTCGAAGGCCTGTGCCTCGCCCGGCCCGACCTGGGCATTGGGCAAGTGATCGATGATGATCCGCAGCTCCGGCAGCCTGTCACTGAGCTTCAACAAGCCCTCCAGCAAACGGGCATCCGGGTTGGCGCTGTCCAGGCTGCGGCCGCTGCCGGCCAGAGCGCGCAGGTTGTCGATGAAGCCGGGGCGTTGTTGATCTTCGAGCAGGTCCCGCTCCCACAGGTTGCCGTAGCGCAGGCCGAGAAACAGCGGCGCTTGTTCAAGCCATTCCAGCTCGTGGCGAAACCGCTGGCTGGCCGGGTCCAGGTTGCCGACGAAGCCCAGCATCCGCGGATCACCGCGCAGGGTTTCCAGCAGCCAGCGGTTATCCGCAACCCAGGGGCTGGCCTCCACGGCAATGACGCCGGTGATCGAATGGGCCGCTGCGGCCTGCCAATAGTCATGGGGAAGATGGGGCGCGTAGATACTGTCGCCAGGTACTGGCCAGGGAATGCCTTCTGGGCGGCGAGGGTCGAACAGGTGAATGTGGCAGTCGATGATCGGGCCGTCATACACCTCAGAGGCAGGGACGTTCATGAGCGGTTTCCATTGTTGTTGTCAGGCGTGTGGAATAACAAATCCCGTCCACAAAAGCTAATAGCGGATCGGCCCATTGCGATACCCTGCGGGTATCAGAACAACAAGGTGATGTTATGTCGACGTCTATCACGGCGCGTAGCTTGTTCAACCGCCTGCGCTACAAACACCTGCTGATGCTGGTGACGCTGGGCAACAGCCAGAACCTGCACCGCGCCGCCGAAGCCCTGAACATGTCGCAGCCAGCCACTACGCGGATGCTTCAGGAAATCGAAGAAGCTTTCGGTTGCACGCTGTTCGAGCGCCAGTCGCGGGGGATGCGCGCCACCGTGCTGGGGGAGGAGTTGCTGCGGTTTGCCCGCGCCGCACTCAATGGTCTGGAGCGCTGCGCCGAGGACCTCAGCGATCGTCAGGCAGGTGGCTATGGCTACCTGGCGGTTGGCGCGATCATGGGCGCGGTGCCGGACCTGGTAGTGCAGTCGATCGCCGACATGAAGGCCAGCCATCCGCTGTTGCGCCTGCGGATAATGGGGGACACCAGTGACCAGCTCAGCGAGCTGCTCGACCAGCGCCGTATCGATGTCGCCGTGGCGCGGCTGTCCCATGCTCAGGATCGCCAACGTTTCGCCTTCGAGCCGCTGGGCAACGAACACCTGGCGGTGGTCGTGCGCGCCGGCCACCCGCTGACCCGCTATCCCCAGCTTGATCTTGCCGAGATGGTCGATGCCTGGCCGTGGATCCTGCAACCCGACACCAGCCCGGCGCGGGTCGCCCTGGAAGGGGCCTTCGAGCGGCTGAATGTGGCATCGCCGAGCGACGTCATCGAATGCACTTCGGTGTTCGCCATGTTTCAACTGGCGCAGATCACCGATGCGATTCTGGTGCTCACCGATACGGTGATACGCGATCACGTGAACACTGGCCTGCTGACCGCGCTGGAAGTGGAAATCGAAGAACAGCTGAGCCCGTTCGGGGTGATGTTGAGAAAGGATGAACCCATGAGTCGCGAACTCGAGACGTTCTTGATGCTGTTGCGCGAGCGGGCCCAGCGTTAGGTTGGCAAGCCGCTCCAGCGTCCACCCCTGAGCAGGGGCGGACGCAGTATTTCAATACGCCGCGACCACCCCATCCTTCCTCGGATCGGTCCCGCCCACATAGCCGTGGGCAGTGCGCTGAATGATCTGCGCGCCACCAAAGGCGAACACGCCGCTGGGGTCCTCGACCTCGATGTCGTGCCCCTTGGCCTTGAGCGCCGCCACGACCTGCGGATCGAAGGAGCGCTCGACGGCCACTTTCAAGCCGGCCTCCAGGCGCCAGCGCGGTGCGTCGGCGGCGGCTTGCGGGTTTTGCTTGTAGCGCAGGATGCGCATCATCATCTGCAAGTGCCCTTGTGCCTGCATTGGCCCACCCATCAAGCCGAAGGACATCAACGGTGTGCCGTCGGCGTTCATCACGAAGCCCGGGATGATAGTGTGGAACGGCCGTTTGCCGGGGGCCACGGTGTTGACGTGATCGGGATCGAGGGTAAAGCCCGCGCCGCGGTTCTGCAGGCTGATACCGGTGCCCGGCACCACCACGCCCGAGCCGAAGCCCATGTAGTTGGACTGGATGAACGAGATCATCATGCCGCTCTCGTCGGCCGCCGACAGGTACACCGTGCCGCCCGCTTTTGGCGAGCCGTGGCCCGGATTGGCCGCCTGGTCGCCGACCAGCGACGCGCGGTCCATCAAGTAGGCCGGGTCGAGCAATTGCGCCGAGCGCAGGCGCATGTGGCTTTCGTCCGTGACATGCTCGTCGAGATCGGCCAGCGCCAGCTTCATCGCCTCCAGCACCGGGTGCACGGTCTCGACGCTGTCTACCGGATGCTCGCCCACGCCCAAAGCCTCGAGCAGGGTCAAGCCCGACAAAGTCGCGATGCCCTGGCCGTTGGGCGGCAATTCGTGAACCACGGCGCCGGCATAGGGTACCGACAGGGTGTCGATCCAGTCGACGCTGTGGGTGGCCAGGTCTTCCAGGCTCATGACACTGCCGTTGGCATTGGCATGCGCAATGATGGCCTGCGCCAGCTCGCCACGGTAGAACGATTCGCCGTTGCTGGCAGCGATGGCCTGCAGGGTTTTCGCATGATCCTTGAGGGTAATTTTCTCGCCGGCCATGGGGGCCTTGCCACCCTGCAGGAAGCACTCGGAGAAGCCTGGCTGGTCCTTGAGCAATTGCGCACCACGACGCCACAACTCGGCAATGATTGGCGTGACTTGATAACCGTCTTGGGCATAGCCGACGGCGGGCTCGGCGAGGGTGGCGAACGGCAGCTTGCCGTAGCGCTCGGACAACGCCACCCAGGCCGACACCGCGCCCGGCACCGTCACGGCGCCCCAGCCGCGTTGCGGCATTTCGGTTTGCCCGGCGAAATACTCCGGCGTCCAGGCCTTTGGCGAGCGCCCGGAGGCATTGAGACCTTGCAGCTTTTTACCGTCCCAGACGATGGCGAACGCGTCGCTGCCGATGCCGCAACCAGTGGGTTCGACCACGGTGAGCACCATGGCGGCGGCGATGGCGGCGTCCACCGCATTGCCGCCTTTGCGCAGCATGTCGAGCCCGGCCTGGGCGGCCAGCGGCTGAGAGCAGGCGACCATGTTGCCGCCCATCACGGGCGAACGGGCGGAGGTGTAGGGTTGGCTGTAGTCCAGATCATCGTGCATGAAGGCGGTCTCTTTGGCAGTGATGCTTAAGGATGGATACTCGAGGCGTGATCAGCTTTTCGGGTCGAGGGCATCGCGTAGGCCATCCCCCAGCAGGTTGAAACACAGCACCGTGATGTAGATCGCCACGCCCGGCGCGATCGACATCCACGGCGCCTGTTCCATGAAATTCTTCGCGGTATTGAGCATCGAACCCCAGGACGGCGAGGGCGGTTGCTGGCCCAGCCCGAGGAACGACAAACTGGCTTCGGCGAGAATAGCCGACGCGATGGTCAGCGTCGCTTGCACCACCAGTGGCGACAGCACGTTGGGCAGTACATAGCGCAGGATGATCCAGCGGTCCGGCAGGCCGATGGCGCGGGCGCCTTCGAGGTAATCCTCGTGGCGGATCGCCAATACCTGACCGCGCGTCAGGCGGCAGAAAATCGGCATCGCCGACAGCCCGATGGCGATCATCGCGTTGGTCAGGCTTGGGCCTAAAAAGGCTCCCAAGGCAATCGCCAGCACCAGGAACGGACACGATAGCAGCGCCTCCATGATGCGCGAGATGATCGCGTCGAGCTTACCGCCAAAGTAGCCGGCGATCAGCCCCAGGGGCACGCCGATGAGCATGGCGATCGCCACCGACACACCGCCCGCCAGCAACGAGCTGCGCGCACCCCACAGCAAGCGCGAAAACAGATCGCGGCCCAGTTCGTCGGTGCCCAGCCAATGCAACATCGACGGCGCTTTGCGCACCAGCAGGAAGTTGGCTTTGAGCGGGTCGTACGGCGCGATCCACGGCGCCAGCAGCGCGGCCAGAATGAACAGCAACAGCACCCCGGAGCCAATGACCGCGCCTTTGTTGGCGAGGAATTTACGCACGAACGGCGAGCGGCTGCGCGGCGTGAGGGTGAGGTCGGTCGAGGCTGAATCGGTCGCAGCGACGAAGCTCATGAGGCAGTCCTCAAGCGTGGATTGATCAGGCGATAGAGCACGTCGGCCAGCAGATTGAGCAGCAGGAAACCGATGGCGACGCACAGCACCACACCTTGCACCACCGCGTAATCGCGATTGAACACGGCGTCGACGATCATCTTGCCGAACCCCGGAATGCTGAACACCTGCTCAGTGAGCACCGCCCCGCCCAGCAGCTCGCCGAACAGTAGGGTGGTCAAGGTCACGATTGGCATCAGGGCGTTGCGCAGGGCGTGCTTGAGGATCACCGTGTGCGGCAACAAGCCCTTGGCTCTTGCGGTGCGCACATAGTCGGCGCGCAGCACTTCGAGCATGGCGCTGCGGGTATGGCGCATCAGCACCCCGGACAGCCCGGCGCCGAGCACGAAGGCCGGCAGAATCAGGGTCTTGAGGTTCTGCCCAACGTCCTCACCCAGCGGCACGAAGCCCGAGGCGGGTAGCCATTGCAGCTTCACGGCGAAGATCATGATCAGCACAATCCCCAGCCAGAAGTGCGGAATCGAGATGCCCGACAGGGCGAAGATATTCGCGCCGTAATCCACCGCCGTGCCTTTGCGCACCGCAGAAATCACCCCGGTGGGAATGCCGATCAGCAGCGCGATGAGCAACGCCAGCACTGCCAGTTCCAGGGTCACCGGCAGCTTGGACGCCAGCAGGACGGTCACCGGCTGCTCGGTGCGCAGCGAGGTGCCGAAGTCGCCTTGCAGCACGTTGCCGACCCAGTGCAGGTACTGCAGCGGCACCGGATCGTTGAGCCGGTATTTATCGCGCAGGTACGCCATCACCGCAGGGTCGCGCTCTTCGCCGGCCATGGCCAGCACCGGATCACCCGGCAGCAGTTTCTGCAGGGTGAAGACGAACAGCGACACCAGGACCAGCGTCGGAATGGCGCTGAGCAGGCGTCTGAAGATGAACGTCAGCATGCGCGCTCCTCGGCAGGTGCCCAGATCATTTGAAGGCGACGTCGGTCAGGCGGATCAAGCCGTCCGGGCTCGGCACGAAACCGCTCAGTTTGTTGCTCATGGCAATGATGCGCGGGTCGAAATACAGGTAGGTGCCCGGCACATCGACTGCCATCAAGCGCAGGGCTGCGGCGTACAGCGCCTGGCGCTGGGTTTGGTCGTTGGTGGTACGGGCCTTGTTGAGCAGATCGTCGAGCTTGGGATCGCAGAAATGGCCGTCGTTCTGCCCGCCCTTGCAGGTGACGAATTGATGGATGTTGCCATCCGGATCAGGCCGCCCGGACCAGGCCGTCATGCCGATCTGGAAGTTGCCCGCCTGTTGCTCGCTGAGCAGCGTGGCGTACTCGGTGGCGACCAGATTGACCTTGAAGCCGGCCTCGTCGGCCATGGCCTGAACGATCTGCCCGACCTGTTGGGCGATGGGGTTGTTGGCGACTTTGAGCTCGACTTCAAGCGGCAATTTTACCCCGGCTTCGGCCAGCAGTTTTTTGCTTTGCTCCACGTCGCGCGCCGGGATCGGCAGGCTCTTGTCGTAGTACGGACTACTGGTCGGGAAAGGCTGGGCACTGGGTGCGTACAAGCCTTCGAACACCACCTGATTGATTGCGTCCCGGTCGATGGCCAGCTCGAAGGCCTGGCGCACGCGCTTGTCCTGGCCGATCGGGGTTTTCGCGCGCTCGCCATTGTTGGTGTTGTACATCAGCTGCATGTAGCCCAGCCCCGGAGTGTTGAACACCTGCAGTTTGCCGTCGGCCCTGGCGGTTTTCACGTCGGTGGGTGCCACGCGCTCGATGATGTCCAGGTCGCCGGAACGCAGGTTGGCCAAGCGCACCGAGGTGTCCGGGATCGGCAGGAAAATCACCTTGTCGAAGTGGTAGGCCTGCTTGTTCCAGTAGTTGTCGAAGCGCTCCAGCACGATGCGATCCTGCTGCACGCGCTGGACGAACTTGTAGGGCCCTGAGCAGATCGGCTTGGCGCCGACCTCGGTGGCCGATGCCTTGGGCGCGAGCATCATGCCGGCGCGATCGGAGAGCTGCGAAATCAGCGTGGCATCGGGTTGCTTGACCTTGATGGCGACGGTTTTTGCGTCGATTACCTCAACGCTCTCTACCGACGACAGTTCGCTCTTGCGCAGCGAGTCGGGCAGGGTGCGAGCGCGGTCCAGGTTGAACTTCACGGCGGCCGCGTCGAACACTTCGCCGTCGTGGAAGGTCACGCCGTCGCGCAGTGTCATGGTCAGCGTCTTGCCGTCCTCGCTCCAGTGCCAGGCGGTGGCCAGTTGCGGCACGTAGTTGAGCTGCGGGTTGATGTCCACCAGCTTGTCGCACAGGGCGGTGTAGACCAGCCTGCCGGAGTAGGTGCGCGAGCGATGCGGGTCGAGCACGTCAGGGTCATCCTGAATGCCGATGCGCAGCGTCGTTTCGGCAAAGGCAGCGTTGGCAGCGAGCAGTAGCAGGGTGCCGGTCATGAGCTGTGCGAACTTCATTGCTGACTCTCCAGAGATAAGGCCTGATGGCTTTTGAATAGATCCAGGCGTCGGGTATAGGCCGCGCTGGGTGTAGGGACGATCAAGGAGCCGGCCCCTGCATTGGCGATTTCGCGCCAGTAATGGCAGGCGACCTGACGCTCGCCCTCGACGCTTTCGAACAGCGGTTTGAGCTCGCGGCACAGCGGTCGAACATGCGGGCAGCGGGTGTGAAAACGACAGCCCGACGGCGGCTTGCTGGGGCTGGGCATGTCGCCGCCGAGCACGGCGCGCGGGTGGCGCAGGTCGGGGTGGCTGACCGGCACTGCGGCCATCAGCGCTTGGGTATAAGGGTGCAGCGGCGTTTCGAACAGGGCATCGACGGGTGCCAGTTCGACGATTTCGCCCAGGTACATCACCGCCACGCGATCGCTCATGTGGCGAATCACCGCGAGGCCGTGGGCGACAATGACCAAGGTCAGGCCGAACTGATGCTTGAGGTCTTCGAGCAGGTTGACCACTTGCGCCTGGACCGAAACGTCCAGCGCCGACACCGGCTCGTCGCCGAGAATCAACCGCGGTTCGGAGGCCAGCGCGCGGGCAATACCGATGCGCTGGCGCTGGCCGCCGGAAAACTCATGGGGGTAGCGGCTGCCGTGTTCAGGCGCCAGGCCGACAGTGCGCAGCAGTTCGGCGACCTTGTCCTGACGCGCGCTGCGGCTGTCATCGCGGTGCAGCCAGATCGGCTCGCCGACGATGGCTTCAACGCTCATGCGCGGGTTCAGCGAGGCGAACGGGTCCTGGAAGATGATCTGCAAGTCGCGACGTACCTGGCGCAGCTTGTCCGGGGCCAGATTGGCCAGGTTGCGGCCTTCGTAGATCACGTCGCCGGCGGTGGGTTTGAGCAGGTTGAGCAGCACCCGACCTAATGTCGATTTGCCGGAGCCGGATTCCCCCACCAGCGCCAGGGTCTCGCCCCTGCGCACGGCCAGCGATACTTCGTTGACCGCCTGCACGGGGGGCTTTTTGCGCTGCAGCAGGCCGGTTTCGCTGCTGAAGTGCTTGCTGACGGCGACGCTTTCGAGGATCGGCTTGTCAGTGTCGGGGCGCAACGCTGGATCAGGTTCCGGCTTCATGCAATGACTCCCACATGCTGTTCCAGCGGCACGCGAATGCACGCGGCGAAGTGCCCGGGCGAGACCTCCAGCAACGGCGGACGGGCCTGGCGACAGGCGCCGATAGCGAACGGGCAACGCCCGGCAAAGCGGCAACCGCTGGGCATCTCTACCGGTGTCGGCACACGGCCGTTGATGGTTGCCAGGCGCCCTTCGCGAGGGCCGATCGACGGCATCGAGCCCATCAGCCCGATGGTGTACGGGTGCTGTGGATCGTCGAACAGGGTCTTGACCGAGCCGCTCTCTACCACCTGCCCGGCGTACATCACCAGCACCTCGTCGGCCACTTCGGCGACCACGCCCAGGTCATGGGTGATGAGGATCATCGAGGTGCCGGTTTCGGCCTGCAGGTTGGCCACCAGTGCGAGGATCTGCGCCTGAATGGTCACGTCCAGCGCGGTGGTGGGCTCGTCGGCGATGATCAGCGCCGGGTCGTTGGCCAGCGCCATGGCAATCATCGCCCGTTGGCGCATGCCGCCGGACAACTCGTGTGGATAGGCGTCCAGGCGCTGCACGGCGTCAGGCACGCGGACTTTTTCGAGCATCTGCTGCGCCCGCTGGCGGGCTTCTTTGCGCGACAGGCCTTGATGACGCATCACGCTTTCGCCGATCTGGTCGCCGAGGGTGAACACCGGATTCAGCGACGTCATGGGCTCCTGGAAAATCATCGCCATGCGATTGCCGCGCACGTTGAGCAAGCGCTCGGCGGGCATGCCCAGCAAGGGTTCGGCCAACAGGCTGGAGGCGTTGGCGCCGACCGTGGCGGTATCGGGCAACAGCCCCATCAGCGCCATGGAGGTGACGCTCTTGCCGCAGCCGGACTCGCCGACGATGGCCAGGGTCTTGCCGGGCATCACCGCAAAGGACACACCATCGACCACATTGGCCGGCGCGCCCTTGAAACGCACGCTGAGGTTGTCGACGCTTAATACCGGGGCTTGCGGATTCATGAACTCGCCTCGAGGTCTTGGTGAATGACGTTGTCGAGTGCCTGTTGCAGGGCGCGCAGATGACCGCGCATGGCCGTGGCCGCCTTGACCGGGTCGCGGCGCTCGATGGCGTCGACGATGTCATCGTGGTCGTGGCTGTAGGTGCTCAGGCGATCAGTGTTGCGCGCGCGCTGGCGCAGGTCGCGCCAGGCTGGATCGAGGCGGATGGCGTCGAGCATTTCGAAGATATCCAGCATCAACCGGTTGCCCGCCGCCTCGGCAATGCCGCGGTGCAGGGCGCTGTCCCACAACTCCAGACCCTCGGCGTCCACTTGCTCGGCGCCTTGATGGCGGGTGGTGCGTTCGGTGAGGCGGCGCAGTATCGCCATCTGCTCGCCGCTGGCGCGGACCGCCGCGAGGGACGCCAGCGCCGGCTCCAGATGCAACCGCGCTTCCATGACCTCACTGAAATTGGTCCGGCTCGATAATCTTGCGAAACTCATGGACGCGCTGGGCGGCGTCGGGCCCACAAAGGTGCCTTTGCCCTGGCGGCGCCAGATCTGCCCTTCGGCTTCGAGCACCGCCAGTGCCCGCCGAATCGCCCGGCGGCTCACGCCGAACAGCACCGCCAATTCTCGCTCGGTAGGCAGCGCTCGCTGGGGGAACGCCGCATGCTGGGCCACCGTTTGCCGCAGCGCGTCGAGGGCTAGCTTTGAAGCGTTATCGTGGGCTGCGTCAGTGTCGAAACTTTCCATGATGGTTTCTCCTGACAAGCTCAAAAGGACGGTCGCTGCCGTTCAGGGCGGGACTGACGATAGCTAGGCAGTTGCAATAGCGATGCCAATGAAAATTGGTTCGGGCTTGCGGACGGTGTTCAGGAAGACTTCAGCGGAAGAACGAGAGGGGAGCGGGCCAATGCCGTATTGGTTCAAGGCTTGGTTCGCGGTGCTGCTTGAATTGGTTCGCTGATAAGCGAACCAATTTTTCTGCCCTGGGTTGCGGATGGGCGATGTTGAGGCGGGCGCATCGTTAGGGTGCGTGGCGTCAGCCTGTGAGGCGCTGGGTTCTGAAGTTACTGCGGTACAGGCGTCGGCAGTGCGGTGTTGTTCTGCCAGGCCTGCAAATTGGCCATTACCAGATCGGACATCGCCCGGCGGGTATCAGGGGTGGCGCTGGCCATGTGCGGGGTCAGCAACACATTCTCCAGCCCGAGCAAACCTGGGTGCGGGCGCGGCTCGTTTTCGTAGACATCCAGCGCCGCCCCCGCCAGCCGACCCTCGGCCAACGCCTGTGCGAGCGCTTGCTCATCGACCACGCTGCCGCGCCCGACGTTGATCAAATAGCCCTGCGGCCCCAGCGCCTGCAGCACCTGCTCGTCCACCAGGTGATAGCTGGCAGCACCGCCACCAACCGCCACCACCAGAAAATCTACCGCCGCAGCCAATTCGACCGCAGTGCTGAAATAAGCGTGATCGACCGCTTGCGGCTGGCGCCCGGTGTAGGCGATCGACATGTCGAACCCTTGGGCGCGGCGCGCGATGGCCTTGCCGATGCGGCCCAGGCCGATGATGCCCAGGCGCGCGCCAGTGACTTTGCGGCTGAACGCGAAAGGCCCGTTCGCCCAGGCGCCCGAGCGCGTGAACTGGTCAGCCACTCGAGTGTTGCGGGCGATGCCAAACAGCAGCGCCATGGCGAAGTCGGCGACGTCGTCGGTCAGTACATCGGGCGTGTGGGTGACCTGAATGCTACGCTCGCGGGCCGCCACGACGTCGATGCCGTCGTAGCCCACGCCGAGCACGGCGATGACTTCCAAGGCCGGCAGTTGTTCCAGCAATTGCCGGGTGACCGTGGATTCACCGTTGGCGACCAGCGCGCGAATATCGGCCGTCGCTGCGTTCACACCGGTACCATCCTGGTGTGCCTCGACCACCTCGTAGGTGGCGTGCAGGGCTTCATCCAGCATGGGCGGCAGTTTGGCGATCTTAAGGACTCTTGGCTTCATCGAAACCTCGCGAAGGGTTGATGGGTAAAGGAGGTGCCGCACGGCGTGGACGGCCCAGATACAGACCCAGCACGCCACCCGCCAGCAGCGCCGCGGCCACCAGCAGCAGGGCATAGTCGTAGCTGTGGGTGACGTCCTTGATCAGGCCCATGACCGGCGGCAGGCCGAGGCCGGCGATATTGGCGATGGAGTTGATAAGCGCAATCGAGGCAGCCGCCGCGGCGCCGGAGAGGTACTCGGTGGTGGTCGCCCAGAACACCGGCGTCGCCGCCCAGTTCAAACCGACGGCGACCACCAGCAACCCATAGGCCAGCCACGGGTTACTGGTCGCCACCGCCAGCGCCAGCAGTACGCCGGCCAGTACCAGCGGCACGCACAGATGCCAGCCACGCTCACGCTTGCGATCCGAGTGGGTGCCGTTGAGATACATGAACACGCAAGCGAACAGGAAGGGCACTGCCGACAGCACGCTGACGGTAAAGGATTCCTGGCCCGACACCGACTTGACGATCAAGGGCAGGAACAGCGTGATGCCGATGGTGCCGAACGCCTGCAGCAACCAGAACAGACTCAGCAACCACACCTGGCGGCTGCGAAAGGCCGTCTGCCAGGCGGCATGATGGGAAATGGGTGTTTTGGCCTGCTCGCTGGCAATGGTGCGGCTCAGCCAGTCCTTTTGCTCGGGCTGCAGCCAGTGGGTGCTTTGCGGGGTATCGGGCAGATAGCGCAGTACTACGATCCCCAGCACTACCGCCGGCAGGCCTTCCATCAGGAACAGCCAGCGCCAGCCGCTGACCCCGAAGTAGCCATCCAGGTGCAGAAACGCCCCCGACAGCGGCAGGCCGATCACCGAGGCCAGCGCTGCGCCGATGTAGAAGAACGACATGGCCTTGGCCCGATCGCTGCGCGGATACCACTGCGACAGGTAATAGATGATCCCCGGCGTGAACCCGGCCTCGGCGGCGCCCAGCAGCAGGCGCATGCCATACAGTTGGTTGGCGCTCTGCACCAGGCTCATGCCCGCGGCGACGATGCCCCAGGTGATCATGATGCGCGCAATCCAACGGCGCGCACCGACCTTGGTCAGAATCACACTGCTGGGCACTTCCAGGAGGATGTAGGTGAGGAAGAACAAACCGACGCCCAAGCCGTACATCTGCGCGGTCAGGCCTAGCTCCGCGTTCATCTGCAGGGCGGCGACGGAGATGTTCGATTTGTCGATGTAGGCGACCATGTACAGCAACATCAGGAAGGGGATCAACTTGAGGTTGAGACGCTTCATGGTGCTGGCGTGCAGGCCCGAGTCCATGGATGGCTGGTGCATGTGGCCTCTCTATTGTTGTTATGAGAGTAAGCAACGGGGATGTAGGCCCACCATAGACGAGATTGGCTAATAGCTCAATATATGATTTGCAGTCCCATATTTAGGGATTTATCCGTGGGGTCGAGTGCTACGGCCCGACCGGGTGATTGTATTTTCGCATGATCCGCTCCAAGGCCCCCGTGTGACGCAACCTGTCCAGCGCGCTGGACCAGGCATTGACCACCTTGTCATCGGCGTCGCGGCTAAAGGCGATGTACAGCGAGGAGTGGTAGAGCTCGACCGGTATCTGACGCAAGGTACCGGCAGGGATATTCAGTTGGCGGCTGTTGTACGCCACGCCCGCTGCGGTATCGCCGACGATGAGGTCGGTGCGCTTGGCCAGCAGCATGCGGTACAGCTGCTGGTTGACGCTCGCGCTTCTGTCGAGGTTGTTGAAGCCTTGCGCCTGCAGCAGATCCGGTATCAGGCCGGCTTTGCGCGTGGTGATCTGTGGGGCTTGATGCAGCTCTTCGAGGGTGTTGACCGGCTGCTGCGCATCGGCCAACTGATAGGGGTAGATGGACTCTTCCACAATCGGCCCGACCCATTTGTACAACGGCTCGCGCTCCGGGGTGCGGAATAGTGAGTACAGGATCGTTTTCGGGCGGGAATTCAATAGGTAGGTAGTGCGCATACTGGGCACCATGGCAATCTCGAAGTGATCCCCGGTGAGCGCCATGATGGCCTGCACGATCTCCGTGGTCATGCCAGTGAGCTGGCCGTTCTCCTGATAGTTGTAAGGTGCCCATTCTTCAGTAACGATTTGGTAGTCATCGGCTCTGGCGGGGGAGCCAGGGATACCGAGCAACATGCACAACAGCGCTAGAATGGGTATCGACCGTTTCACGTGTCCTGCCTGATGGGCTGTGCGGAGTTCAAACTGGATGTGAATCCCGCGACCACGTGAGTATAGGTACAGACGTTGCCAGACACACGAAATCCGCGACAGCCGCTGCGCAGGAGCGTTTATGGCATCCCCAGCCACTTGGGCAGCGCCAGCGAGATGATCGGCACATAGGTGATCAGGATCAGGAACATCAACAGGATCGACAGCCACGGCAGCGCCGCGCGGATCGTCTGCCCCAACGTCAGGCCCGTGACCGCCGAGGTCACGAACAGATTCAGGCCCACCGGCGGATGCACCAGGCCGATCTCCATGTTCACCACCATGACAATGCCCAGGTGGATCGGATCGATGCCCAGTTTCGTCGCGATCGGGAAAAAGATCGGCGCCAGGATCAGGATGATCGCCGAAGGCTCCATGAAGCTGCCGGCCACCAGCAAGACGATGTTGACCATGACCAGGAAGCCGATCGGCGTCAGTCCCTCGGACACCACCCAGTTGGTGATCTGCTGTGGAATCTGCTCGGTGGTCAGCACGTGGGCGAACAGCATCGCATTGGCGATGATGAACAACAGCATGATGGTCAGCCGGCCCGATTCGAGCAGCACTTTGGGGCAGTCGCGCAAGTGCATGTCCTTGTACACGAACAGCGCGATAAAGGCCGAGTACACCGCCGCCACCGCTGCCGCTTCCGTGGGCGTGAACAGGCCGCTGTAGATGCCGCCGAGGATGATCACCAGCAACAGCAGGCCCCAGAACGCCCGGCGCGCGGTGGCTAGCCACTCGCCAATACTCACGCGCGGTTGGGCTGGGAGCTTCTTGATGCGGGCGACGATATAGATCACCACCATCAGCACCACGCCCAGCAGGATGCCGGGTACCACCCCGGCCATGAACAGCTTGCCGACCGAGGTTTCGGTCGCGGCCGAATACACCACCATCACGATCGACGGCGGAATGAGGATGCCCAGCGTACCGGCGTTGCAGATGATTCCCGCGCCGAATTCCTTGGGGTAGCCGGAGCGCACCATGCCAGCGACTGCGATCGAACCAACCGCCGCCACGGTGGCCGGCGAGGAGCCGGACAGCGCCGCGAACAGCATGCACGCCAGCACCGCCGCAATGGCCAGGCCGCCACGGATATGGCCGACGCAGGCGTTGGCAAAGTCGATCAGGCGCTTGGCCACGCCACCGGTGGTCATGAATGCGCCAGACAGCAAAAAGAACGGTATGGCCAGAAAGGTGTAGCTGTCGGAGGTCTCGAACAGCTTTATCGCCAGCGAGCTCAGGGAGTCGTGGCTGAACAGCAGAATCGATACCGCCCCCGACAGCCCCAGCGAGATTGCGATCGGCACGCCCAGAAACATGAACACGAAGAGCAGCAAAAACAGGCAGATCACCGTCATCAGTGTTGCTCCTCGCTCGGGTTGGCCAGCTTCGTCGCCTCGCGAGCTTCGTCCGCCAGGCCCAGGCCGGTCTGGCGACCGGTGTAGAGGCGATAGAAGATTTCCAGATAACGGGCAATGATCAGGGCAAAGCCGAAGGGCACGATGGCGGTGATGTAGCCGACCTTGACCCCGTAGCGGTCCAGGTCTTCAGCACCGACCCCTGCCACCAACAACGCCGACACCCATTTGTAGCTCGCCGCCAGCAAGAGTCCGGCGTAGGCCATGCAACAGGCACAGGCGAGCATCGACAGCAAACGCTGCACCGGTTTGCTGGTTTTTTTCACCAGCACGTCGACGCCCAGGTGGCCGGCAGTGCGCACGCCGTAGCTGATACCGAAAAAGATCAGCCAGCCGAACAACGCCTTGGTCAGGGCCACGCTCCAGGTCATCCCCTGGGCGTAGCTCATCAGATGATCGCCGACGCTGGCTAGCGCATCGCTGGCGAATGGGACCTTGTCGCTCAGGGTGTAGAACAGCGTGTAGAGGTTGTTCAGCGCCACGTAGGTGAAGGTCACCAACGTCATGGCGGCCAGCAGAAAGGCGATCATGCCTTCCTCGAAGCGCTCCCAGAAGTGTCTGAGTGATTGCATCGGTATTCTCCGAACAGGGCATGCGCGGTGCCGGTGAGGGCGCGCAAACAGGGGCTGATAAGGCATGACTGGAGGGCCCTTTCGCGGGCAAGCCTCGCTCCCACAGTGCAAACAGTTCCCTGTGGGAGCGAGGCTTGCCCGCGAAGGGGCCCGACCTTACGGCGCCTTGTTCGAGTCGTCCGCAGCTTTGATCAGATCGGCGCCAATTTCGTCGGAAAATTTGTCCCACACCGGGCGCATCGCTTCGCGCCATTGCTGGCGTTGCTCGGCGGTGAGCGGGTCGATTTCGCTGGTCTTGGCGTCGATGATCTTCTGCCTGGCGGTATTGTTCAGGGCCTCAGCCTGCTTGTTCACCTCGACGGTCACCTGGTCCATGATCTTTTGCAGTTCGGTGCGGATATCTTCCGGCAGGCCGTTCCAGAACTTCGCGTTGGTGATGACCATGTAGTCGATCAGGCCATGGTTGGTTTCGGTGAAGAAGGGCTGCACTTCGTTGACCTTCTGGCTTTCGTAGTTGGACCAGGTGTTCTCGGTGCCATTCACGGTGCCGGTCTGCAGGCCCTGATAGACCTCGGCGAAACTCATCTTGCGCGGATTGGCATGAATGGCGACGAATTGCGCTTCGAGCACGCTGGAAGCCTGCACGCGGAACTTCAGGCCGCGTGCATCCTTGGGCACGATGACCTTCTTGTTGGCCGAAAGCTGCTTGAGGCCGTTGTGCCAATAGGCCAGGCCGTGGATGCCCTTGTCGTCCATTGCCGTCAGCAACGCCTTGCCTTGCGGGCCTTGCTGAAAGCGGTCGACCGCTGCCAGGTCATCGAAGAGGAAGGGCAGGTCGTAAATCTGCAGCTGCTTGGTGTATTGCTCGAACTTGGCCAGCGACGGCGCCAGGAGTTGTACATCCCCTAATAGCAGTGCCTCCATTTCCTTGCCATCGCCGAACAGCGAGGAGTTCGGATACACCTCGATCTTTACCCTGTCCTTGAGCAGCGCATCATCGGCGACCCGCTTCTGGAACATCAGCGCGCCTTGCCCTTTGGGAGTGTTTTCCGCGACCACATGGGCGAACTTGATAACGATGGGGTCGGCTGCCTGCGCGAGGGCGGTCATGGACAGCGCGGCGGCGCAGAGCAGCGCCTTGGTCAACTTCAGCATTGGAATGCTCCTTTTTTATTGTTGTATGAGAAGCCTCTACGGGCCTCTTTATCCAACCAACCAGCGATCAGTATCGGCCTAAGATGGGTCAATCGGTTGCGTGTTGAGAATTAGCTTTTCGATAACCCAGCGTTCGTTGCACACGAACGCTGGCGCTATCGAGTAGTCATGAGGCCAGGCATCGCCACCCGAAGGGGCTGGTCCAGAATGCACGAGAGCGGGTGGTCATGGTTTTATCGCGTATCAGTCATCCGCACGGCTCTTGGTACATACCCGCGCTTTGACTTCACTGCCCTGTGCGGGCCACAGTATTGCGCCCATCAAACGCGGTAGCCCCTTGAATAAGGACATACAGAAATGCTGACAGGACAGTGCCTGTGCGGGGCAGTGGCTTTCTCCCTGAGCACAGAGCCGCTTTATTTCTATCGGTGCCACTGCTCACTGTGCCGCCGACAAACTGGTACGGGTTATAACTGCGCGACGATCGTCACTGAATCCAGTTTCAAGTGGCAGGCAGAGGAGGGCGCAATAAACAGCTGGGTCAAATCCAGCGGCTATCGGAACGACTTCTGCAGACAATGCGGTTCGACGGTGCCCAATGCCTTGAGAGGCTCGCGTTATGTGTGGGTGCCGTTGGGGTTGTTGGCAGCGCAGAGCAGCGCCATGGCGTGTGTGGGGGATTATTGTGTGGGGGATGCGATGCCGTGGGATACAGTGCGGTCCGCGCATGTTTTTGAGGCTGCGGTGGAATCGCTGGAGTCGCTGATCAGGGCTTTGCGGGTTGAGGGTTGAGGGTTGAGGGGCTGAGGTGGAGCGGTATTGCGGACCGCTCCGCGACGCTGGCGAACATTACTGCTTCAGCGCTTTAGCCTCTGCAGCCAGACACTCAAGCGCAAACTGCTCGGTATACGTCATCTGAATCGGCGTGGTTTCGCCCTTCACGGTCCGTTCACCCTCGAGGATGTAGCGAATGCGCTTGTCAGTCACACCGATGCGCTTGGCGATCCATGAGGGTGTCTGCCCAATGCGCGAAATCAGCTTGTCGGCATAGTCCGTGGAAGGGTTGTAGTGTTCTGCGTTGGGTGTCATGTAACGTCCAGATAAAAGTGAGTCGTTATGCGCACACGGTGCGCTAATTATTGGATTGTGTCGCGGGCTCAATGACATTGTTCGTCGGTGACGCCAAGCGCGCTCAACGCTGCATCGCTTGGCCGCACCTTCAGCCCGGCGCCACCGCGCGCCTGAGGGTAATGCGCGTCAGCTCCGAAGGCACGCCCAGGCGTATGGCAAAACCAGGCCAGAGGGCCGTGCCGTTGTTGACGTACAGCTGCATGCCATCGACATCATAGAACCCGGACACGAAGCCCTCGTTGGCGCGGGCGATGATCAGGTCGAGTGGGCGGATCATGCCGCCGTGGGTATGGCCCGACAACTGCAGCGCCACGCCTTGGCGGGCGGCTTGCCGGGCGTTGCGCGGTTGGTGGTCGAGCAGAATGATCGGCGCATCGGCGGGGGCTCCGGCCAGAGCCTGTTGCAGGTCTGGCCCCGGCAAGCCGGCGCGCGGCGCGCTCAGGTCGGTGACCCCGGCGATGACCAATTGCGCACCGTTGCGTTCGATTACCGAGTGGCTGTTGGTCAGGCGCTTCATGCCCAGCGAGACGAAATACTGCATCCACTCCTCGTTGTCGAAGAAGTACTCGTGGTTGCCGGGGATCACATACACCCCATCGGCCGCGCGCAGGTCCCGCAGCGGCTCGACGTCCCGTGTGCGCGCGCTGAGCGGGCCGTCGATCAGGTCGCCAGTGATCACGATCAGGTTGACCCCCAGCGCGTTCGAGCGCTCCACCACCGCGCGCGCCCACGGCTCGTTGAACAGCCGAGTGATGTGCATGTCGGTCAGTTGCAACAGCGTGTAGCCGTCGAACTGCGGGGGGAGATCTTTGATCGCCACTTCGATATCTTTCACCGGCGGCACGCGCACCGCTTGCTGTACGCCAACGGCTGCCAGTATCAGCGCCGCGGTCCCCAAGGCATAGCGCAGCGTGGCGGGTATGGTCAGCCATTGGCGGCGCACCAGCATCGTCAGCAGCGTGCCCAGGTCGACGACAATCTGCAGCACCGCGATCAGCAATATCGCGCCGAACGCCCAGTTGAAAAACATCAGCACGGCGCGCGGAAACTCCGGCGAGAACACGCTGCCGGACGAGAACCTGGCATACAGGTGGTACTGCGAAGCGAGCAGCAGCACCAGTGCACTGGCCAACCTGACGGGCAAGGGCCATGGCATGGGCCAGATGAACCGAACGATCACATACAGGCAAGGGGTGCTGAACATAACGTGAAACATCAAGTGGCTCCTGCGACCCTGATGGTCGGCGCGCATGGCGAAAAGGCTTTGAAAGGGCTATGCCAGAGAGGTTGAGATCAATTGCCAGGGCGATACGTTCATATCGAGCGGGGATTTTTCATGACGTGTCATGGGCTGCAGGGTGCCACCGAATCGAGCGGCCATCGACTCAAAAAAACCTCCATTATCGAGCCTTGACCCACAACCCAAACTGCCGCATCACCTCGACCACCGGCTCCAGACGCCGGCCATCTTCGGTCAGTTCATACTCGACCGTTACTGGCACAGTAGGAAACACCGTGCGTTTTACCAGGCCTGCCTCTTCAAGCGCACGCAGATCCAGTGTCAGCATTCGCTGGGATATGGCCGGTATATCCCGGCGCAACGCGTTGAAACGCTTCGGTCCGTCCAGCAGGTACGAAGCCAGCAGCAGACGCCAGCGGCCGCCCAGCAAGCGCATCGCTTCTTCCACCGAGCAGCCTGATACGTTGTCTTTCATGAGCGTTGTTCCAAATGGATGCAGGTATATTTTATGTACCTATACTACAAAAAAGTGCGTTCTTCCTATTTTATACCTGCTCTCTAGAATGCGTGATGCACGTTTCTCTATCTGAAACGACAGCCATTATCGTGCTCTGGAGTCTGCCAATGAAGCTGTACTACATCCCCGCCGCGTGCTCTTTGTCACCCCATATCATCATTCACGAGCTGGGTCTGGACGTGAGTTTGATCAAGGTCGATCACAAGACGCATCTGACCGAGGCAGGCGACGACTACTATCAGGTCAACCCGCTCGGTTATGTACCGACGCTCGAATTGGAAGACGGCACGGTACTGCGCGAGGGCGCGGCGATCGTGCAGTACCTGGGCGATTTGCGGCCAGAACTTGGGCTCGTACCGGCACACGATTCACTGGATCGATACCGATTGCAGGAGTGGCTGGGTTTTCTCGGCGCCGAGATCCACAAAGGCTTTATCCCGCTGTTGTATGCGACGTTAGCCGGTCGATATGTAGAGACGGTCAAGCCCAGACTCGAAGCGCGGTTTGCCTGGGTCGATGCGCAGCTGCAAGGCCGCAGTTACCTGATGGGCGAGCGTTTTACGGTGGCCGATGCCTATCTGTTCGCTTTAGTCGGTTGGGGTCAGGCGCATTGGCTGACCTCGTATTATCGGGCTGATATCCACTTCGATCATTTGCACAACCTGCAGGCCTGGTACGACCGGGTAGTCGCACGGCCAGCGGTGCAGCAGGCGTTGAGCGAGGAGGGCTTGCTCTGATGCCCTGATTTGCAACTGTCAGGCTTTAGCCACCAGCAGCCCGCGCTGCACCCGCCGCACCAGATAGACCGCAACCACCGTGGTGGCGACCAGGCAATAGCCCACCACGTCGAAGTGCAGCACCTTGCCGTCCGCGCCGATCATGACGATATGCCCGGCCAACAGCGAGGCAAAGCCGCCAGACAACTGCTGGATAGCCGAACTGACGGCGTTGAACGCGCCGCGATGGGAGGGCGCAGGGACGCCAGCGACCATGGCCTGGAAGGGGATCAGCCGCGAGAAGATCCCCACGAACAGCACCGCGTTGATCAGGATGACCCAAGGCAACGGCACGTTGGACAGGTGTGTGTAGAGCGTGACCATGACGATGGTCAGTGCGCTGCCGAGGTAGAACACCGGCAGCTTGCCGACGGTATCGCTGGCGCGGCCGATCAAGGGCCCCGCGACGATGGTGCACAGCCCGGTGAGCAGGTAGACGGTGGGCAGGCTGGTGATGTCGATGCCCAGGTTGTTGACGGTGAAGGCGCTGCTGAACGGCATCAGCATGTAGCCGCCGGTGGTCAGCAGCCCGGTGGCGGCGAAGGCGGCCCAGTGCTGCGGGGCCGTCAGGGTGTTGAACAGATGTCGAAAGGCGCTGTGCTCCTGCGGGGCTTTGAGGTGGTCGGCGACGGGCCGCATCACCAGCCCAATCACCAGCCCGCCGGCCGCGCCCATGGCGGCCAGCAGCAGGAAGGGCGCGTGCCAGCCCCAATGGTTGGCCAGGTACAGGCCCACGGGCAGGCCGAGCACCTGGCTGGCGGCGAATGCAGTCTGCAGCACTCCCATGACCCGGCCCCGCGATTGCGGGGCGAACAGGTCGGCGGCGATGGCCAGCACGATCGAGCCGATCACCCCGGCGAAGATGCCGGTGACCACGCGCGCCAGCAACAAGGTCTCGAAGCTGGCAGCCAGACCACACCACAGCGTGCCCAGGACGAATCCGCCGTAGAAAAACAGCAGCAGTTTCTTGCGATCGAAGCGATCGGCAAAGCCTGCGGTGATCAAGCCGCTCAGCCCGGCAGCGAACGCGTACGAACTGACCACCAGGCTGAACTGGCTGGCGGACATGCTCAGCGCCGGCATGATCATCGCACCCAGCGGGGCCATGAGCATGAAATCGATAATGACTGCGAACTGCAGGGTGGCGAGCAGGCCGACGACGAATTTTTGATAGCGGCTGAAGGGCGTCAAAGCGGTAACGTCGGAGGTCATCGATGGGCTCGGGCTGAAATATACGCAAAGCGGGCCGCCAATCATGGGGCAAAAGCGCCGGATAAAGAACCCTTGTCAGCGATTTGCGGCCTGGTCGCTGTCGAGGCCCTTGAGCGCCCCCTTCAAGCGCGAATGTCGCGAGCGTTCTTTTTCTGCAGGATCGTCGATGCTTCGTTGTAGTCATGCTGAAAGGCGTCGCTGCTGATCCAGGTCACCGCAGCGTCTTCGTCTTCGCCGTAAAAGATCTGACGATAGACGATCAGCAGCCCCATCATGAAATCGGTCGCCGGCTCCGGCGCTTCCTCGGCGACGACCAGCTCCAACACCGGGTACTGCAGGAATATCAGGCACATCGCCAACAGGCTGATGCCTTCGCCGACTTTCATTGCCTGGAAAAGATCGTCGAACTGGGCCGGGTCGAAGCCGTTCTCTTCGATATCCTTGAAGTCGAAGGTGCTCAGATCGATTTCAACGTCATCGAAGGGCTCATTGATCAACGGGTTGGCCAGCAGTGGATGGACGACGTTGGCTTTAGGTTTGCTCGAACGATTTTGCTTGGCCTTGGCTTTGGCCCGCTGGGCACGTTTTTGCTGTTTGTCTGGGGAAGCCATGAGGCGTGTTCCTTGGTCGGGACAGGATAATCAGGCCCGTATTGTATTCAGTCTTGCGGGGTTCGTCGGCGTTGGCGGGCAGATTTATTTGGCAGATGCGCGGGCGGCGATCAATCGAGGTTCAGGTCGCTGTACTGGCGATCAAGCTTTCAGAGGCGTGCTGATCTTCCGCGCTTTGCAAGGCGATGCGCCTCGCCAGTTCGCGCCGAAACTTGATCGGCCCTGCGTCGCTGGGCAGGTTTATCGGCGCTGTGCGGGGGTTGAGCATGCCTTTGTGTACGGCCGCCAGCACCGCGCGGTCTTCGGCAAAGGCATGCTGGACATCTTCATCGAATCGACGTGATACAGCGTCGTTGTCGGGGTCGAAGTTGCGCATCTGGAACCAGTAATAGCGGGTGGTGTGCGCGTCGACCGGCGTCATGAAGTTGTAGGAGTTCATCAAGAACACCTCTTCGTGCATCGGCGCGTCATCGTGCCCGGTGCCGGCGGGGGTAAACACCGCCTTGATGATGGCCTGGCAGGGGAACTGGACTTCGTAATGCTGCAGTCGGTCGCAAGGCCCGGCGAAGGTCACGAACTGGGCGTAGAACGGCGCCACCTCGACGTTGCGCATCCAGCGCGAGACGATCACACCATTGGCTGTTTCGGTCACGGTGACCGGCTCCGACGCACAGGCCGCATTGCCGAAGGACGATTGATGCACCCACGCGACATGGGACGGGTCGAGCAGGTTGTCGGTCATGTACAGGTAGTTGCACGGCACGGTCATGCTGGCCCCGCAGCTGAGCCCCCATAACGGATCGCCCCATTCGGGCACCTCGCACAGGCTGGCCGGGTCTGCCAATGCCGGGTCGCCCATCCACAGCCAGACGAGGCCGTAGCGCACCTGCAGCGGATAGCTGTGAACCTTGGCCCTGGCCGGGATTCTGGCGCTGGTGGGCGCACGGGTGCAGGTGCCCTCGCTGTCGAAGGTGAGGCCGTGATAGCCACACTCGACCTGGTCGCCGTCCAGGCGCCCCATCGACAACGGCAGCTTGCGGTGCGGGCAAGCGTCTTCGAGTGCTTTGATTTGCCCATCGGCTTTGCGAAACAGCACCACGGGCTCGCCCAGCAAGGTAGTCGGGAACAGGCCGTCACCGATTTCATTCTCGCTGGCAGCCACGTACCAGGCGTTGCGTAAGTACATTCGGGTTACTCCTGCGGCGAAGTTGACAAGTCTGCGCGTGGCGTTTTCGGGGTGTAATCCTGATGGATCAGCGCGGTCAGCGCGCGCTCCCAGATTTGCCGGGTGCGCAGCCCGACCAGCGCCTGCCAGTCGCTGTCGTCGGGATAGAATTGCTCCAACAGCCCGCGCTTGATCATCTGGCCTTGCTCGCTCAGCGGATCACCGTGCAAGTGCAGCCAGTGATCGGCACGCAATTGGGCATGCATCGGTGGCCCTGGCCAGGTGCCGCACTCGATCACGAATGGCATCAGCTGGACCTCGGGCAGCGCGTCGAGCAATGCCTGCGAGGTGTAGCCGGTAGACGTGGCGGCCACCCCGGTATCGCTCAAGGTATTGGCTGCGGTGATCAGGGTGTACAACCACGGGCCGAACAGCGACTGCGCATCCGGCAGTGCCGGGTAGGCCGATTGGACGATGGTCATCAGCATCGGATGACCGTATTCACCCGCGCCGGTGTGCAGGTCGAAGGTCATGGCCACTTTGGCGCTGCCCAGGTGTGTCGCGAGGATTTGCCGGAGTGTCTGATTGGACCAGCTCGGGGCGTGGCCACCGAAGAACAGACCGTCGGCAAACTGATATTGCCCAGCACCGACGATCGCCATCAGTTGCGCCCAGCCATGCTCCTCGACCAGCGCGTTGAACCGCGCATCGGCCTGGGCGCGCGACGGGCCGTCGAGATCGGTGCAGGTGTAGACATCGTGGATTGCCGCATACGCGGCGTTGTCGGGCAGTGGCTGGGTGAAGTCGATGTAGTTGCGGTTGAGGTCGATATTGTCTTCGTTGACCCGGCGCATCCAGGCGGTGCCCCAGGGGTTGATCAGGTGGATCATCAGGATCGCGACGTCGTCTGGCAGTTCGCGGGTGCCGTAGGTTTCGAGCCATTGGCTCTGGCAGTCCGAGCCGTAGTAGCCCTCGACGCCGTGGGTGCCGCTAAGTGTCACCAGCACCCGTTCGGCCCTCGGGTTGCCCAGCCAGGCGACGTCGGTGCTCAGTGGCTCGCCGAACGGGCCCGGCAGTGGGTGATCGTAGCGCGACAGGGACGCGCCGGCTTGGGTGGCGGCCCGCACGAAACGCTCGCGCAAACCGCAATAGCTGGGGTGATTCGGGAAAGCATCAGGCATGACTATGACTCGCAACACTGGGCCGCACGGGGGTGCTCAGCCGTTATAGATATCGAAGCTGAAGTATTTTTTCTGGATGGCGTCGTAGGTGCCGTTTTCGTGCATCGCGCGCAACGCCGAGTTGATCGCGTCGATCAGCGCCTTGTTGGATTTTTCGATGCCGATACCCACGCCTTCACCCAGAAAGGCGACGTCTTTGACCGGCTCGCCGGCGAAGGCATAGCCCGCGCCTTGGGCGGTCTTCAAAAAGCCCATGTCGCCGACCACCGAATCAGTGAACGTGGCGTCGATGCGGCCATTGAGCAGCTCGGGGTAGATGAGCTCCTGGTTGGCGTAGCTCACCACGTTGACGCCTTTAGAGGCCCATTTGGCCTTTGCGTAGGCCTCCTGAGTGGTGCCTTGGGCAACGCCGATGGTCTTGCCGGCCAGTGACTCGGGGGTAGGCTGCAGCGTACTGCCGGCTTTGGCGATCATTCGGCTCGGGGACAGATACAGCTTGTCGCTGAACGCCACCTGCCTGGCGCGGGTTTCGTTGATGCTCATCGCCGACAGGATCGCATCGAATTTGTGCGCCTTGAGCGCCGGGATGATGCTGTCGAAGCCGGTTTCCACCCACACGCATTTGGCTTTCAGTTGCGCACAGATGGCGTTGCCCAGATCGATGTCGAAGCCTTGGAGTGTGTTATCTGCCGTTTTGGATTCAAAGGGGGCGAACGTCGGGTCGACGCCGAATCGAATCGTGGTGAGGTCTTTGCTGAAGGCAGTGGTCGAGGCGATGGCGAGTAGAACGGTGGCGATGAGTCTTTTCATGTGCGCGTTTTCCGACTGGACATATGCGGCACAGGGCGACAGGCAGCGCGGCAATGCGCGCAAGGTCGACCTGTGGTGATTGGCAGCAAAACGGAAAAGCAACGGTGTTCAGGCTAATTATTATGGGCAACTCATGGCGTCAACATAGCCGACTTTAAGTGTAGAGAACAGCTCAGTAAAACTGGTCGATGGTTTAGAAAAACTAAACATACAGCCGTTGGTTTGCCTCATGTTGGTCTTTGCCACGTGCGACCAGCCACCGGTGGAAGTCCCGACCCCAGGGTTTCTCGAAGGCGTTGTTACTCCAGATCAGATAGTAGGAGGAGGGCAGGAACAGCGGGCGAGCCAGTGGCATGACCAGGTGCCCGGCCTCGAGGTCCGCGCACACCATGGCGTACTGCGCGAGAACGAACCCTCGGTTTTCAATGGCGGCCTGTATGGCCATGGATGACAGTGAAAACACGCGATGACCATCGTTCAACGTCGCGCAATCGACCTGCTGCGCGTCGAACCAGTCGCGCCAGGAGGGCGGTGAGGCGAAGCTGGGTAGCCAGTCCACCGACAGCAGCGGGTACTCGAGGAGCTGCTCTGCATGGATGATCGGCGCTTGTTTGTCGAGCAGATCCGGGCTGCAGACCGGCACGATGCAGTCGCGGAACAATTCGATTGCATTGCCTGTGTCCGGCACCCCGTCACCGTAAGTGATGCGAAAGTCGATCGCGTAGCCATCGGTGGCGGGCTCGGCGTGGCGGGCCTCTAGAAACAGATCGACGTGGGGGAATCGATCCTGCCAGGTGTATACCTGCGGGACCAGCCATTTGGACATCAGCGAAGGCAACCCGCTGACGCGCAGGTTGCTGGTGTTTTTCGCCAGTTCCACTTCGGCTCTACCTACCTGCAGACTCTCGAAAGCGGCGGCGCAATTGCGGTGATAACGCTCGCCCACGGCAGTCAGGCGGATGCGCTTGCCATCCTTTACCGTGAGGCTCATCCCGAGGCTGTCCTCGAGGATTTTCATCTGCTGACTGACCGCGCCGGTCGAAATCCCGAGGCGACGCGCCGCCTCGGCAATACCGCCGCAGCGACCGACGATATTAAAGATCTGCAGGGCTCTCAGGGGCGGCAAATTATCCATGCAGGGTCCGCGAGGAAGTGGGTGAGCTCTGGATTATTGGACGGATGCTGGTCGCTGTGAAGCGCCGCGTGTTTTTGAGGGCAAGCAATGAGCAAGAAGCGGATAGCGCAGCCGGTCATGCATCCGCTCTCATGCGTCTCTACATGACAGGAGACGCCCATGACTTTTCGTATTTCCGGACTTTCCCCCGAACCCTTTCGGGCGTTGTTTGGCCTGCCCGATCAGGCGCTGGCAGCGCTCGGTGTCAAACGCTATCAGGTCGACAGCGACCCTGGTTTTCCTGACCGCATCGAGTTGAAAGACGCCCAGATAGGCCAAAGCGTGCTGTTGCTCAACCATGTTTGCCAGCCAGCCGATACGCCATACCGGGCCTCGCACGCGATCTTCGTGCGTGAAGGCGCCACGCAGGTTTATGACGCCGTGGGACAGGTGCCTGAGGCCATGCGTATCCGCCTGCTGTCGCTGCGTGCTTACGCCGACAGCGGGATGATGATCGACGCCGATGTCGTCGCAGGGACAGAGATAGAAGCCGTGATTGCACGAATATTCGCCGATCCGCAGGTCAGCTATATTCATGTGCATCATGCCAAGCGAGGGTGTTATGCGGCGCGGATAGATCGGGTGTGACTGCGCATCACTTGTCTGCGATCTGCGCCGGGTGTGTCGAGCGCAGATAAAATCTTCCTCTCGCCAGTCCGGTTCAACTAGCATGGCGACCCCAAGCCCTGCGTGCACGACGCGTAGGGCACCTGCAGAACCATTAATTTGCCTGTTCGCCCATGACTGCCTTCTACCTGAAATTATTCATCACGCCCGCTTTGATGCTCGCCATTTCGCTGGCAGGCCATCGCTGGGGAACCCGCCTCGCGGGCCTTCTCTCTGGATTGCCCGTCACTTCAGCACTGATCATGCTGTTTCTCACCCTCGAACAAGGCAGCGAATTCGCGCTGAGGGCGATTCCCGGCGCATTGGCTGGGCTGACTGCAGTCCAGGCGACCTACCTGTGCTATGTCGTCGTGGCACGACGTGTTCGCGTCCCCGTCGCGTGCATGGCGGCCTTGGCAACGTATGCCGCAATGGCTGCCCTGATGAGCCGTTTGGAAAGCCTGATGGTGCCGGTCATCGTGACGCTGATCCTGATCGCCTCGATCATCCTCGTCACTTCGCGACAGGTACGCACGACCGCTGCGCTGTTGGTGCCGGTGCCAAGCTGGGTGATCCCGATGCGCATGCTGACAGCGACATTGCTGCTGCTGGCGATCACCGCCAGCGCCGCGTGGCTCGGGCCTGTCGCCAGCGGGATGCTGGCGCCGATTCCGGTCATTGCCTGGCCGTTGACGGTATTCGCTCACGTTCAGGGCGGTAGGCAGGAAATGAGCAAGATCATCAGGGGCAACGCCATTGGCGGTGTGGGCGTTCTGGGGTTCTATCTGGTTCTGAAAGGGGGGCTGGTGCAATGGGGAGGGCTCGCGGCCATTGCCGCTGCGGTGATGCTGGCGGTGCTGGCGACGTTTTTGTTGGCGAGGGTGCTGGACAGGCGTTGAGTGAGCTTGGTTGATAGCGGCCGCCTATGACAGGCGACTTCGACCCGTAGCAGACGCTCTCTCTTACCGTTGTGTTCGGATGGCAGCAGAGCCGCGCCGGATCGAGAGCGTGGGCATCCCTATTCTCAGCAGCGGCATTAACTGCCAGCGGCGCGCCCGATCGCCGACTACACCGCCTGACTCTCGAACTGCACCGTCGTGGTCGATGCTCACGGCACGGGCGTCCAGTTCGCCAGGCGAGTGGAAGAACTGGGCGTGGCGAACGTGCGGCCGGGCTAGATCTCGCGTCATTAGGCGCTGGCGCGAGTGTCCGGCGGCTTCGCTGGTGCTTTCGCTGCAGGCCTGGCAGCCGGTTTTACGCTAGGTTTCGCAGGCACTTTCGCGGCTGGTTTCGCAGCCGGTTTCACGCCAGATTTCGCAGGCGCTTTCACAGCTGGCTTAGCAGCAGCTTTCGCTATTGCAGGACGCAAGCCTTGTCGCTTGATCAATCCCGACTCCGTCCGTTTGCGCAGTTTTAAGTTGTGGCAGAAAAGCTCGCAAGCCTCTTCATTCATACCACTAAGCCAGCCTGTCGAAGCTCTGGTGCTGGCTTCACAGTTAGCTCAACCCCGACAGCGAGCATGAGGCGCATCACCGTGTCGTAGCGAACGTGGGTACCGCTCTTCAGTGCTTTGTAAAGGCTCTCACGGTTCACCCCGGCGTTCTGCGCCAGCCTGTTCACGCCTTGGGCTTTGGCCACTTCGGCAATCGCCTGCATCATGACTTCGGGGTCGTGTTCTTTCATCGCTTCGGCCAGGAACGCACTGGTAGTTTCGGGCGTGTCCAGGAAGCGGGAGGCCTCGAAGCGGCTTGTATTGCCCAGATTCAGGTTGAGAATGGGCATGTCTTCGGGTTTGTTTTGGTTACTCATAATCATGCACCTCGCAGTGCGTCCAGATGCGCGCCTGTCGCGCGAACGCTTGGGCGGCGTCGACTTTGGAAGGGGAGGCTGCGCAGCCACCGCGCACTCACTGTTTAGCTGTGCCTTTAGAAAGCTCCATGATCATGCGCGTCAGCAGGTAAATCCGTGGCGAGACGCTTTCGACTTCGGCGTATTCTTCGGGGGTATGGATGTTGCCGCCGACGATGCCAAAACCGTCCAGCGTCGGCACGCCAACACTGGCGGCCAGGCTTGCATCGGCTGCGCCGCCGCTGCCTTCGAGGGTCAGCGTGCGGCCGAGTTCGCCGTAAATGCCTTGGGCGACAGCCACCAACTTGTCGGTTTCGGCGGTTTGCGGCATCGGTGGGAGGCCACGAATCAGCTGGGTCGACACTTCGGTTTCCGGGATCAGTTTGTCAGCCGATACTCGCGCGAGATCCTTTTCGATCCGGTCGAACTCTTCCGGCACGGCTACGCGCACATCGGCCTTGGCGCTGGCTCGATCAGGGATGACATTGGTGCGGTCACCGGCATTGATCACAGTAAAGTTGATGGTGGTCTTCTTCTCGGCATCGCCCAGTTTCCCTAGTTGCAGAATCTGGTGTGCCGCTTCCATCGCCGCGTTACGGCCCAGCTCCGGTGCAACGCCCGCATGGGACGCCTTGCCCTTCACGTCGACCACTGCTGTCACACTGCCTTTACGCCAGACAACCAGGCCGTCAGCGGGGCGACCCGGCTCCAGGTTCAGCGTCACATCGTGCTGCCTGGCGGTTTCCTTGATCAGGTCGGTCGCAGCGTCCGAACCGGTTTCCTCGCTGGCGTCCAGCAGGAAGGTGATCTGCGCGTAGTCGGTAAACTTCAGGTTTTTCAGAATCTGCAGCGCGTAAATCCCGGCGACAATGCCGCCCTTGTCGTCCATCACCCCGGGGCCATAAGCGCGTCCATCCTTGATGTGGAAAGGCCGGGCGGCGGCCGAGCCTTCCTTGAACACCGTGTCCATGTGCGCCATGAGCAAGATCTTCGCTTTGCCCGTGCCCTTGAGCGTGGCGATCACATGGTTGCTTTTGTCAGGGGGCGTATTGGGGAAGGTCTCAATGGTCGCTCCGAGCTTTTTCAATTCATCGACGACCATGGCGCTCACCTTGCTCAGCCCCGGCTCGTAACCGGAGCCGGAATCGATATTGACCAATTGCTCCAACAGCTTCAGCGCAGGCTCCTTGGCCTGCTCGGCGCCAGCCTGAACCAGTTTGTCGGGCGTCGCTGCCTGAGCGAGGGAGCCGCCAGCAAATGTGACAGCAAGCGCCAAAGCGCAGGCGAGGGCAGAGCGCGGAAGCATTAACGGCATGGGTCGTTCCTTGAGTGGGGTGGATTGATCAAAAGATCTTGGCGATTCTGAACGCAGATGCGCTGTGGCCTGAAGTTGCGGCGTTGAGCGAGATTGCGTCCATTGAGAATGTAGTGTGACGCCAGTCATGTCGGCTCGTTTGCCTACACCTCCCGTAACCCCTGCGCCGTATTCAAATCCGTCACCAGCACATCCACGAAGCCGCCCTTGAGCGCGCCACGAATTGCATGAACCTTGCGGCTCCCGCCCGCCAAGGCCAGCACGCGTGGCACGCTGTGCAGCTTGGGCAATGCCATTGACACGACGAACTCCTCGTCTTCGCCGAGCACGGGCTTGCCGTTGGCGTCGAAGTAGCGCAGGCAGATGTCTCCCACCGCGCCGCGCTCGGCGAGCACCCGCAACATTTCCTCGGTGTAGTAGTTGCCGCTGTTGCGTAGCAGTTGCGACGGCTCCAGTTCACCGACGCCGACAATGGCCAGGGTGACGCTGTCGAAGCGTTCGATGACTTCGCGCACTTCGTCCATCTGCATGATGCGTTCGCGGCTTTGTACCGACTGCTCGATACTCTGGGAGGGCAGCAAGTAGGCGGGGCAGTTGAGCAGCGTGGCCAGGCGTTGAGTCAGCAGGGTGGCTTCGAAGGCACCCTTGTTGCCGACCCCGCCTAGCAGTTGCACCACTTCGCGGGCGGCCTGGCGGCCCGGCAGGCTGTGCAGGTGCCCGACCATGGCCCGAATCGTCGAGCTCCAGGATGAAATACCGATGCTGTCATCGGCGTTCAAGGTGGTTTCCAGATAATGAGCGGCGGCCGAGCCAATCGCCTGCTTGATGCTTTCTTCGTCGTCAGGCACTGTCGCTTCGACCACGATCACCCGGCGCACGCCGTAGCGCTGCTGCAGTTCGCGTTCAAGTTCCAGATGCAGCCCCTGGGGGCGCATCACCGTAATCTTCACCACGCCATCCTGCAGCGCGCGTTGCAAGGCGCGGCTGATGAAGGACTGTGAAAGGTCGAGCTGTGCCGAGATCTGCGACTGCTTCAAGCCTTCCTCGTAATAGAGGCTGGCAATTTTGGTAATCAGACGCAGTTCTTCGATCTGGCTCATGACTCTCTCGATGACGGGCTTGTACAGTAACAATCAGTTCACTACCGCCTGCATCATAACAAATCAGGACATGATCAAGCCGCCGTCGATATTGATCGCCTGGCCAGTCAGGTAGGCGGCGTCGTCGCTCGCCAGGAACGCCACCAAGCCTGCCACGTCTTCGGGTTTGCCGGCGCGGCGCATGGGGATATTGCCGACCCATTCGGCCATCAGCTCGCCTTTGGCGTATTGCTTGTGCTCGGTGCTAAGGATTTGCCCCCATACACGGTCGTTGTACTCCCACATCTCGCTTTCGATGATGCCTGGGCAGAAGGCGTTGACGGTGATGCCATGGCGCGCGAGTTCCAGCGACAGGCTCTGGGTGATGCCGATCACGCCCATCTTGCTCGCCGCATAATGCGGGGTGTAGACAAAGCCCTGGCGGCCCTGGCCGGAGGAGGTGTTGATCAGCCGGCCGCTGCCCTGTTTGACCATGTACTTGGCGGCTTCTCGGCAGCAAAGCCAGACGGCGGTGGTGTTGACCTGCAGCACTTTGTCGAAGTCGCTGCGGGGCATGCTGTCGAAGTGGTCGATGGTGATGATGCCCGCGTTCTGCACCGACACGTCGATGCTGGCGAAGCGCTCGAACGCGGCAGCGTACATCTGCACCACCTGTGCTTCATCGGTAACGTCGACGCCCAGCGCCAAAATCTGTGCGCCATGCCTGCCGGCGATCTGCTCGGCCGTGGCGGTCACACGAGCCAAGTCGTTGGACGCCATGACCAGATTCGCCCCTTCCCGGGCGAAGCGCTCGGCGATGCCGGCACCGATGCCGCGGCAGGCGCCGGTGATGACGATGGTCTTGCCAGTGAATCGTTGCGACATGTCATGCACTCCTGAGGTGGGCTTACCAGCAGACGAAGCCACCGTCGACGATCAGGTCGACGCCGGTGCAGAAAGACGCGGCCTGACTGGCCAGAAAGATCGCCGGGCCGACGATCTCCTCGACGGCGGCCATGCGTCCCATCGGCGTGGTTTGCTCGAAGATTTTTACCTGCTCGGCGACTTCCGGGCGCGAGTTCATGGGCGTAGCGGTGTAGCCCGGGCTGATGCAGTTGACCCGCAGGCCCTGGTCGGCCCACTCCATGGCCAGGCTTTTGCTGAGATGGATGACCCCAGCCTTGGACGTGTTGTAGTGGGCCTGCAGCAGCCCGCGGTTGACGATGCTGCCGGACATCGAGGCAATGTTGACGATGGCGCCTTTGCCGCGCGGTAGCATCACCGCCGCCTGTGCTTGGCAACTGAGGAAGACGCCCGTTAGGTTGACGTCGAGCATGCTCTGCCAGCGCTCCAGCGTCAGCTCTTCGGCGGCCTGGGCGTTAGCGATGCCTGCGCAATTGACCGCCACGCTCAGCTCGCCCAATTCGCTTTCACAGCGGGCTACAGCGGCCTCCAGGCTGGCCTTGTCGGTCACCGTGCCGCTCATGGCCAAGGCGCGACGGCCCAACGCCTGAATGCGTTCTACGGTCTGGCCAATCCCGGCGCTGCCGGGCAGGTCGAAGCACGCCACATCGGCGCCCGCCTGGGCCAGGCCCACGGCAATGGCCTGGCCAATGCCGCTACCGGCACCCGTGACGAATGCGGTTTGCCCATCGAGTCGAAAAATTTGCATACAGGCTCCGTTATTTGTTGGTTTTGTAGGGGGAGGGCTCAGGCCGTGGCCAGCTCCATGACGGTCACCGGCGTGGCCTGCCCGCGCTCAAGAATGCCCATCTGCCGGCCGCGACTCATGACCATCACTCGATGCGACAGGCCGAGTACTTCGTCGAGGTCGGAGCTGACCACGATCACCGCCATGCCGGTGGCCGCCAGCTGTGCGATCACCTCGTAGATGGCTGCGCGGGCGCCGACGTCGATGCCGCGGGTCGGCTCATCGAGAATGAATACCTTGGGGTTGCGCGCCAGCCACTTGGCGATGACGACCTTCTGCTGGTTACCGCCCGAAAGGTTCGACACCGCCTGTTCAGGTTGGCCCTTGACGCCTAGCCGAGCAACGGCCTTGAGGGCGAAATCGCGCAGGCTGGCCGGCATCACCCAGCCCTTGCCCTCGATCAAATCGGTGTTGCCATAGGCGAGGTTGTCTTCGATGCGGTGGCTGACGATCACGCCTTGCTGTTTACGATCCTCGGGCACCAGCACCACGCCGGCCTGGATCGCCTCATTAGGGTTGGCAAAATGCCGGTCCTGGCCTTCGAGCTGCAGGTGGCCCTGGATGTTCTGGGCTGCTCCGGCAATGGCCCGTACCAGCTCGGTACGCCCGGCGCCGACCACCCCGGCGATGCCGAAAACTTCGCCGGCTCGCACGCTGAAGTCGATACCGTGCAGGGCGAATTCACGGCAGGTCAGGTCCTTGATCTGCAGCACTACCCGCGCGGACGGCTCGGTCATCTTCGGGAAAATCCGCTCCAGGCTGCGCCCCACCATTTCCTCGACCAACTGGCGCACTGGCAACTGGGCCGTGGCATGCACGGAAATCTGCCGGCCGTCGCGCAACACCAGCACGCGGTCGGCGATGCGGGCGATTTCTTCCAGGCGATGGCTGATGTAGATGAACGAAACGCCTTCAGCCTTGAGCCGCTCGACCTGCTTGAACAGCAGCTCGGTCTCCTCGCCACCGAGCGCTGCGGTGGGTTCGTCGAGAATCAGCAGGCGCGCCTTGAGGGTCAGGGCCTTGGCGATCTCCACCAGTTGCTGGGCGGCGACGCTCAGCCCGGCGACCTTGCGCGACGCCGGCACATTCAGGCCCAGGCGTTGCAATTGCTTGTCGGCTTGCGCCTCGATGTATTCGCGGTCGACCCGCCCGTTGCGCATGGGCAGTCGGCCAACGAACATATTTTCGGCGATCGATAGCTCGGGCAGCAGGCGAATCTCCTGATGAATGAGGCCGATCCCGGCATCCAGTGCGGCCCCTGGAGTGGCTGGGGCATAGGGCTGTCCGAGCCAGGTCATGCTGCCGCCCGCATCGGGCTGCACCACGCCGGCGATGATCGATGACAAGGTCGACTTGCCGGCGCCGTTCTCACCCAGCAGGGCCAGGACTTCGCCGGGGCGGATGTCGGCGTCGATCCCCGCCAGCACCTGCACGCCAGCGTAGTTTTTGCCGATATTGCGCAGGCACAGGGCGGCTTCGCCGGTCGTCGATGATTCAGTAACGTCTGCTGTGAGGGCGTGCATGGTCACCGTCCGGCTCAAGGGTGCTGTTTGATGAAGGGCTCGACGTTGTCCTTGGTGGTCAACACGGCGGGCAGCAATTGCTCTTTGGGCACGGGCTTGCCGGCCTTGAAGTCAATGGCCGAACTCACCGCCAGGCGACCCATGGCTTGGGTCTGCTGGGTCATGGTGGCTTGCAGCACGCCACTGGCAACGGCCTTGAGCGCAGCAGCGTCACCGTCGAAACCGACAATGGTCACCGGGTGGTCGAGGTTGCCGACCTTGACGGCCTGGGCGGCGCCCAACGCCATGGCATCGGCGCGCCCGAAGAACACGGTGATGTTGGGGTCGCGTTGAAGCATGTCCTGGGCCACCGCGAAGCCTTTGTCCTGAGCCCACTCGGCCGGCTGCTGGGCAACCACCTTGAGGTCGGGAAAGGCTTTAAGGCCTTCATCAAAACCCTTGGCGCGGTCGTTTTCCGGGGTGGTGCCGATCTGCCCTTGCAAAATGGCTACGCGGCCTTTGCCTTGGGTGACCTTGCCCACGTATTCGGCCAGGGCCTTGGCGCCGGCCACGCTGTCGCTGGCGATAAAGGTGTCGCCCGGTGCGTCCGGCGCGTTGCGATCGACGGCGATCACCGGGATACCCGCCGCCTTGGCTGCTTTCACCGGCACACCGGCGGCGGTGGCGCCGGCCGGAATATAGATCAGCACGTCGATCTGGCGGGTGATCAGGTCTTCGATCTGGCTAACCTGGGTGGCGGAGTTGCCCTGGGCATCGACCGTGATGACTTTCACCCCCTTGGCCTTGCCTTCGGCTTCTACCGATTGTTTGATCTGGTTGAAAAAGTCGGCCTGCAGGTTGGCGACCGCCAGGCCAATGGTCAGGTCCTTGGCCTGGGCGGTGCCGGCGGCAACGGTGGCAGCACAGAGGGCGCAGGCGAGCAGCAGTTTACGGGTCTTGAACATGGCAATGACTCCTGGTTTTTATTGTGGTGCTACGGGTATGAGGCGAGTGCTATGCACGATCGTTACGGCGGCGCAGGGTGTCGAGCGTGACGGCCAGGGCGATCACCACACCGATCACGACTTGCTGAATGAATGGCGAAACGCCTAGCAGATTCAGACCGTTGCGCAGCACGCCGATAATCAATACGCCGACCAGGGTGCCGCCGATGCCACCCACACCACCGCTCAGGCTGGCGCCGCCAATGACCACGGCAGCAATCGCGTCCAGCTCCATGGTCAGGCCCGCGCTGGGCTGCGAGGAGTCGAGGCGCGCGGCCATGGTCACCGCAGCGATACCGGCCAGGGCGCCGCTCAGGGCGTAGACCCAAAGCGTAATCTTGCGCACCTTGATGCCCGACAGACGCGCTACCTCGGCGCTGCCGCCGATGGCATAGAGGTTGCGCCCTCCGGCACGGTAGCGCAGGTACACCCAGGCACCGGCAGAGAGCAGCAGAAACAGGCCAACAGTGGCGGACAGAAAGCCGAAATGCCGCACCGTGGCCAACGCGGTGAACCAGTCCGGAAACCCGACGATCTGCCGGCCCTCGGTGAGGATATTGGCCAGCCCGCGCGCCACGGACATCATCGTCAGGGTGGCGATGAAGGCGGGCAGGCGGGCATAGGAAATCATCAGCCCGGACACCAGCCCTGCCAGCATGCCGGTGCCAATCGCAAGCACGATGGCCAGGCCTAGCGGCACGCCGACGTCCTGATATAGCCAACCGAGCATCATCATCGAAAACGCCAGTACCGAACCGACCGACAGGTCGATGCCGCCAATCACGATCACCGCTGTCATGCCTAGGGCGAGAATGCCCAGCACGGTGACTTGGTCGAGGATGTTGAGGCCGTTGCGAACCGAGAAGAAGTAGTCGGAACTGAAGGAGAAGACCAGCACCAGCAATGCCAGGCCAATAAGCGGCCCGCCGATGTTGTTGGGAAGCAGTTTGACCAGACGTGAGCGGCTGGCGCGTTTGCCGGCCGATTCAGAGGTGCCGGAATTAGGAACCGAAACGTTACCGTCCACGGGGTGTTCTCCTGATTATTTTTTTTGGAGTACAGGTTCTGACATGCCCGCCGCACGGTAAAACCAGCGGCTTTGTCAGCTCTGAATAAATATGCGTGGCTGAATTTCAATTCAGGTTCGGCCTGCGGTGGATGATTGTCAAGCAATTTAATTATCCGAGCCACCTCTTGACCGTCGGAAAAAAAAGGCGCCTAAATATATTTGCACAACTGAATAAATATTCAATAAAGCGATCCTGCTGCCGCCCCCGCGAGGCAGCTCACGAGGGACAGTTCATGAATGGTTTCCGGTACGACGCCACGCAGATTCGCGAAAGAGCCCGGTTGATCCGGCAGCACATCATCCACCTCAATGCCAACTCCCCAGCCGGTGGTCACACCGGTGCTGACCTTTCGGAAGCGGACATCCTCGCCACCTTGTACTTTCGGATACTCGACGTGGCGCCTGAACGCACCCAGGACCCGGAGCGTGATGTTTATATCCAGAGCAAAGGCCATGGTGTCGGCGGTTTGTATTGCACCCTGGCGGAGGCGGGCTACATCCCACTTGACTGGCTGGCGACCTACCAGCACTTCAATTCACACCTGCCGGGCCACCCGGTCCGCCAGAAAACCCCTGGCATCGAGCTCAACACCGGTGCCCTGGGCCATGGCTTGCCGGTCGCGGTGGGGCTTGCGCTGGCGGCGAAGATGTCCGGCAGCCAACGGCGCATCTATGTGTTGACCGGGGATGGCGAGTTGGCCGAAGGCTCCAACTGGGAAGCGGCCATGTGTGCGGCCAAATACAAGCTCGACAATCTCTTCGTGATCGTCGACAAAAACAAACTGCAACTCGCGGGCTTGACCGCCGATATCATGCCGCTCGACCCGCTGGACGTGAAATGGGCGGCGTTCGGGTTCACCGTCAGTGAGTGTGACGGCAATGATCCGGCGCAGTTGATCGAGCACTTGGAGGCCATGCAGGGGCGCAGTGGTGCGCCGCAGGTATTGATTGCTCATACCGTCAAGGGCAAGGGTGTTTCGTTTATCGAAGCGCGTCCCGAATGGCACCACCGGGTGCCCAAAGGCGATGAAATCGCCGCTGCGCTGGAGGAACTGAGCCATGTCTGAAGCCGAGCATTTCGCAACCATCATGACCGATGCCTTTATCGCCGCCGTGGACGCCGGCATCGACCTGGTGCCCGTGGTCAGCGATTCCACCTCGACGGCCAAGATCAGCCCCTTCGTCAAGCGTTTCCCCGAGCGCCTGATCAACGTTGGTATCGCCGAACAGACGTTGGTGGGCGTGGCCGCCGGTCTGGCCTTGGGCGGCAAGGTGGCGGCTACCTGCAACGCCGCGCCCTTTCTGATTTCCCGCGCGAATGAACAGATCAAGGTAGACGTGTGCTACAACCAGGCCAACGTCAAGATGTTCGGCCTGAATGCCGGTGCCAGCTACGGCCCGTTGGCCAGCACCCATCACAGCATCGACGATATTTCGGTGATGCGCGGCTTTGGCAACGTGCAGATTTTTGCCCCGGCCGATCCCCTGGAATGCCGGCAGATTGCCGATTACGCGTTGCGCCATGTGGGCCCGGTGTATATCCGCCTGGATGGCAAGCCGCTGCCGTCGTTGCACAGCAGCGATTACCGATTCGTTGCGGGTCAGGTCGACGTGCTGCGCCAAGGCGCCGACGTGACGATCGTTGCCCTTGGTTCGGTGGTGCATGAGGCTGTCGACGCCGCCGGTCTGCTCGCCGACAAGGGCGTGGCCGCGCAGGTCGTCAACCTGTCCTCGATTCGGCCGCTGAACCGGGAAGCACTGCTTGAAGCGCTCACCGGCAAGGGCGGGGTGGTGACAGTAGAAGAGCACAACATCAATGGCGGCGTCGGCAGCGTGGTCGCTGAAGTGCTGGCCGAGGCCGGGCTGGGCGTGCCGCTGATTCGCTTGGGTATCGCCGACGGCGAGTACGCCGCCGCAGGGGGGCGCGAGGCCACCCGGGCCTTGCATTGCATCGATGCCGCCGGTATTGCTGCCGCCGCGTTGCGGTTGTGCTGAGGGCCATGAAATGAGCGATCGCACGCCCTTGATTCTGGCTATTGATGAAGGCACCAGCAACGCCAAGGCGGTGCTAGTCAACCTGCATGGCCAAGTGGTCGCGCGGGCCTCCAGGCCCCTGGGACTCAGCCACCCGCAGCCGGGTTTTTCCGAGCAGGACCCAGAAGAGATCTGGACCAGCACCCTGGCCAGCATCGAGGAATGCCTGGCCCAGGTGGCGTGCCCCGTCGATGCCCTGGCCATCAGCAATCAGCGTGAATCGGTATTGGCCTGGAGCCGGCATACAGGCGCCGCCCTGGCCCCCTGCGTCAGCTGGCAATGCCGACGCTCGCTGCCCTTGTGCACCGAGTTGCATGCGCAAGGCCACGAAGCCGGTGTGCTCGCCAAGACCGGCCTGACCCTGGACCCGATGTTTTCGGCTGGCAAAATGCGCTGGCTGCTCGACCAGTTGTCCGATGGCCATGCCCGCGCCACCGCAGGCGAGATCTGCCTGGGCACCGTAGACAGCTGGCTGCTGTGGAAATTGAGCGGCGGCCAGGTCTTTGCCACCGACCCGTCCAACGCGGCGCGCACGCAGCTCTACAACCTGCACACCGGTGACTGGGACGACGAATTGCTGGCGCTGTTCGGCATCCCCCGTCAGGCGCTGGCGAAAATTTTACCGAGCGCGGGCTTTTTTGCCGAGACCGTGGCGCTGGGTACACTGCCAGCCGGGGTTGCCGTGCTGTCGATGATCGGTGACTCCCATGCCGCGCTGTATGGGCAGGGCGGTTTTGTCCCCGGGCGGGTCAAGGCCACGCTAGGCACCGGCTCGTCATTGATGACGCCCATGGCGGGGCCGCTGGCTTCAGCCCACGGCCTGTCGACCACGCTGGCTTGGCACGACGGCAGCGCGCCCACCTTTGCCTTGGAGGGCAATATCGTCCACACCGGCGCGGCCGTGCAGTGGGCGGCAAAGCTGCTAGCCAGTGACGCACCCGGCGCCGATTCGTTGGACGCGCTGACCGAGCAGGCCGCCGCGTTACCTGACAACGGCGGCGTGTACTTTGTCCCCGCGCTGTCCGGGCTCGGTGCGCCGCATTGGCAGGCGCATGCTCGCGGGGTGATCTGCGGCCTGACCGAAGCCAGTTCGCGAGCCCATATCGTGCGCGCTTCACTGGAGTCGATCGGCTACCAGATACGGGACGTGTTCGAGGCCATGGAACATGATATCGGCGAGCCGCTCAGGGAGATCTGGGTCGATGGCGGTGCTACGCGCAACCGCTGGCTGATGCAGTTTCTCGCCGACCTGCTGAGTCGTCCGGTCATCCGCAGCCTTTCACCGGAAGTTTCGGCGTTAGGCGCTGCGCACCTCGCGGGCAAGGCCTTGGGCCTTTGGACTGATCAGGATGCGCTGCTGGCGCTGGACCGCCCCCGCGAACGCTTCGAGCCTAACCCGCATCGGGCGTTGCAAGGGCAGTACGAAGCGTGGCAACAGGCGTTGCGGCGGGCGTTGGTGGTGTAGCGATTACGCGCCGCCGCTCGGATGCGAACTGGCCGAAAGCGGTCTGTTTCAACGCCCTGGCAGCCTAAGCCGCGAGGCTGCTATTCGACCGGCAGTAGCGCCTGCGACTGGCGCCAAAGTCCAGGCCTTGGCGCCCGCCATTCCCTGTCAAACCGCCGTCTTGCTCGGGTCCTCACTGATCAGCACCATGCTTTGCGGGGTCGACAGGGCCACGCCGACATCGCGCAAGCGGCCCAGCACGGTGAACAGCAGGTCGCTGCGGGTACCGCCAACGGAGCGGGGGCTGTTGACGTAGCCGCTCACGCTGATGATCAGCCCGGTGGTAGTCAGGTCCTTGAAGGAGACCGAGGGCGCTGGCGTGTCGAGCACCGCTTCATGCTCGGTAAAGGCGCTGAGCAGCAACTCGCGGATCTGCATGACATCGGTGTCGAGCGGCAGGGTCAGGGTGATGCCGACGACCCCGAGGGCGTTGCCCATGGTCACGTTGCGCACGTTTTGAGTGATGAACTGCGAGTTGGGTACGATCACCGTGGAGCGGTCCGACATCTGGATTTCGGTGGCGCGCACGTTGATCCGGCGAATGTCGCCTTCGACCCCGGCCAGGCTGACCCAGTCGCCCACCTTGACCGGCCGTTCGGTGAGCAGGATCAGCCCGGAGATGAAGTTCTGCACGATCGCCTGCAGGCCAAAGCCTATCCCGACCGACAGCGCACTGACCACCCAGGTCAGGTTGGTGAGGCTGATATGCAAGGTCGACATCACCACGCCCGCCAGCAACACCATGCCCACGTAGCCCACCAGCGTCACCAGCGAGGCGCGCATGCCGGCGTCCAGGTTGGTTTCTGGCAGCAGGCTTTCGCCCAGCCATTCCTTGAGCACGCGCAGGCTCAGCAGGCCGGCGGCCAGCAGCACCAGGGCCAGCAGGATGTCGCCGGGCAGGATGTTGAGGTTGCCCAACGGTTTGTCGCTGAGGCCGACCTGGGTCAAGCCTTCGAGCAACTCGCCAGGGCTCGAACCCGATGGCAGGAACGCCAGCAATAGCGCGGTAGCCAGCAGCAACGTGCGCCCGATACCTGCCAGCAGCGTGCTGGCCTGGGCCTGGTGGCGCTCGGACAAGCCCAGCACCGAACCCAGTGCCAGGCCGCCCGGCAACTTCGGCGACAGCAGGGTTTCACAGAGGTCGCCAAAGAAGGCGATCAGCAGATAGGCCGTGGCTGCCACGGCGCTCATCCACAGCAGCTTGACCGCCAGAAAGTAGGCCAGTGTCAGGTAGCCGCCCAACAGCGCCAGCAGGCTGAATCCCACCCATACGGCCGCGATGAAAGGCAGCAATCCGGTCACGCCAGCGGGACGCGCCAGCTCGTGGCGGCGGCGGGTGCGGCGATAGCGCAGCAGGCCGAAGATATACACCAGCGCGATGGCCAGCGCTGTCAGGCCGTTGACCGCCACCGTGAGCGCCAGGGTGCTGGCGATCACGCTGTTGATCCGCTCCTGGGTGCCGATGATCAGCAGCGCCAGTGCCAGCACGGTGGGGAAGTAGCCCAGAGCGGCCGCGATCGGATCAGGGATGTGCGGCAAGCGCCACGACGGGTACGCGACCATCAACAGCGCGCGGCCCAGGCCGACGATGAAGGCGCAGAAGATCACCAGCGTCTGCAACTGGCCGAGCAGGTTGACGACATCGGCGCTTAGCACCGCGTTGCTGGTAATGCCCCAGCGCAACAGGGAGGTGGCCGCGGCAATGGTGACGATGGTCGACAGGCCCACGGCCAGCGCCAGCGCGCTGCGGCGCAGACGGCCTTCGGGCAGCCAGCGGATCATGGCCCAGATGAGCAACCGCTCGAGCAAGCGCCGGCCCGCCACCCACAATACGAGCGCAGCAATCACCACCGTGCCGAAGAACATCCGCTTGCCGGGCGCCAGCGCCGTGGCGAACACGCCGCGGACATCGTCCATCAGCCCTTGGATGCGGCCCAGGTCGTCGTCGGTCGGGCGGATCAGGCTGGACCAGAACGCCGAGCTCAACGGGCTGGCCGAACGGGTACTGATCTGCGAGTCGAACAGGCTGCGCCGCAGACTGACGATCTGGGTCGCCAGGTCGCGGGCTGACTGGCCGAGGGCAGTGGTCTGGCTTTGGTCCTTGACCAGCGCGGTCTGCTGCGCCGTCAAGGTTCTGCGCTGAGCGCTGAACGCTGGAGTTTCATCGGGCTGTACCGGGCCGAGGATCTTCAGCTGGTCTTGCAGGTGCTCAAGCTCCGTGGCCTGCTGGGAAGACAGATCATCGACTTGCTTCTGCACCTGCAGCGCGCCTTGGCGCAGGGTCGAGAGCAGGTCGTCATTGGCGCTGACCGTGACTTTCTGGCGAATCTGATCCAGCTGATCGCTGAGCGCGTCCAGGGTCGGTGCCTCGGCCTGGTCCGCAGAGTCGCTGACACTGGCAGCGCTGCTGGCCGCAGGCGTCGGGCTAGCAGCTTGAGCACAGACTGGCAGGGTAATGCAGAGCAACATCAGGGCGAGCAGCCCGGATGATAAACGGTTGAACATGCTGATTCTCTCTTCGGCGTTGAGCGCGATGGCGGGTAAAGAGACCATCCGGTGGCACCCTGGTGCGCAAGGGTACAGCAAAGCGGATATCTCGCGCCTGCATCGCCTTTAAGTTGCCGGGTTGCGGATTGAACCGCAACTGAACTGTCGAGCCCCGGTGTGGACTGAACTTAACCACCCCTGAAGGAGCAAGCACAATGAACCACGACCCTTCCAACCATCGCGACGCCGAGCGCCTCCACCAGCGCGTGGCTGAAGAGTTGGGCATTACCGCCGATGAACTGACAACGTGGATGATCAACGAGATCGACCGGGTGACCGAGGGCGGCAAGGAAGTCGGCCACATGGTGGTGTTCCGCGAGTCGACCCCGCCTGAAGTGCTCGACAAGGTTCAGCACAAGCAGAGCCAGTTCACGGCGATGACAGGCCCGATCGATCCGGAGTGAGTACTTGGCGGCTCGTCTGGTGTGACTCGCACCCCTGGCCTCGTTCGTCGTGCATGGGACGGCCGATCTGAAACCTGAACGTAAAGTTAGTGGCGCTATGCCATCTATGCAATTACTCTGCTTCCCGCTTGCACCGTCCAAGCCGTGGCAGGGAGCCCTTGGTGTTGATTCCTGGCCGCGTTGTCCCTCTGCCAGGAATTATCATGTTGTTCCGTCCTTTGGCGCTTTGCGCACTTTCTGTACTGGCCGCCACGTTGAGCGGGTGCATCACGCAACCTGCTTCGGTGGTCAGCGAGCCGTTGCAACCCAAGCCCGGTGAGCCGGTGGTCTACCTCGTGGGTGCCATTGGCCCGCTCAACGCTGCCAGTGCTACCTGGCAAGATCAGCAACTGCTATTGCGCAAGCGCGGCTCCGAATATGGAGCGGCAGCGGTCTGGCACCGGCAGCTCGACAGGTTTACGCCCCAGGACGTCAAGGACAGCGGCAGCGCCAGTGTTTTCGTGCTGGCACTCAAGCCCGGCGATTACGAGCTCTATGACGCACGGTTCTCGACACTGGAGTCAGTCTCGGGGGTAGGCACGCTGTCGCGGTCGCAGGCACCGCGTGAAAAATTCAACCTGCCGCTGCGCCTGGCAGCTGGCAAGGCGTACTACCTGGGCGAATTTCGTTCTTACTGCGTTGCCTCGTCCGGTTGTACTTACCTGTGGCGTGACCAACGTCGCCGCGATCAAGCCATTGCCCAGCTCCAGGTCCCGGGCCTGCCGAGCCTGCAAGCCCTGCCGTTGAACCTCGACAACGCCCGACCTTACATTCTTCCGGCCGCGCGGGTAATGCCATGAAATACATTCTGACTGCTCTGGGATCGACCCTGTTGACCGGCTGCACGGTGACCAATACCTTGCCCGAGCGCCCGGCGCCCGACGGCCAGGACTACCTGGCACCTATCCACGTCATGGTCGATTCGCCCCTCGATGCGGCCAATGTGCGCAACAGCTTGCGTGAAACCGGTGTGTTCCGAACCGTGGAAGCGGGAGCGGCGGCGCCTGGCGGCTACAGCGTGCGCGCGCGCCTTGACAGCACTCGCGACATTTCCACACCGCTGCTTTTCCTCTCCGTCGCCACCTTGTTTCTGATCCCCATACCCCAGACGTATGACACGCAAATCGACTACACCCTGATGCACGACGATGTGGCCTTGAAGCAATACCATTACCGAAATGTCACGCGCAAATACACCTGGTTGCTGGACCAGGGTAGCGAAATGCAAGGGCAGAACCTGGACCGCATCAGCCAGGCATTCGCCGCCGACGTGCAGCGCGACCACCTGCTGCCGAGCGTGGGGTATACCCAATGAAGCGCCTGCTGATCGTTGCGCCCCTAGTGCTGATGTTAGGTGGCTGCGAGACCAATCTGGGCACACTCGACTACAAGGCGCAGGAACAGTACGTGCCCATGAACCTGGTGTTACCGCCTGTGTATCTTCGGATTCAGGAAGACGACCAGGCCCAACTGGTCAGCGCGCTCAAGGGCACAGGAGCGTTCTCGTTTCTGGATGGCGGCTACAACCCCAACGGCTATAGCCTGGAAATCAGCGAAAGCCATGTGCCGGCCAACATAGCGGAGGTTTTCCTCGGGGTTTTGACGCTGTTCACGCTGCCGTTGCCGTATCACTACCACGACGGCCTTTCAGGCGACATCCGAAAAGATGGTCACCTGCTCAAGCACTACACCTACGTCCGTGATGGGTCGAGCGTGATGGCCTGGTACGTTCCGTCAAGTGTCACAGTCAATCGGCGCGAGATGCTTGGGGATTTGCTGCGGGACATGGAGCGAGATCGGGTGGTGCCTTTCGCACCTGCGCAGGCGGCAGGTGCTAGAGGTTTTACCACTCGCTGAAGGTAATCAGCACAGATCAATGCTCAGCTTGATGTCGGTGACCGAATGCTTCACCAGACGATGGCCTGGTCATCCCAGGCCCAGAAGCTTCCGCTATCGGACGGTCCATGTGCACTCACCAATTCGATAATCCTATCTGCCGAGAACGCCGGTTCAAAGAGCTGGCCATCTGGTACGTTCGCTTGAAAGGGCTGCGACAACTTCGTGTCCGTGGTGCCCGGGTGTATCGCCAGCACGGTAGACGCAGCGTTGAGGCGCTTCAATTCGATACTGGCGGTATGCAGCAGTTGGTTGAGCGCCGCTTTGCTGGCCCGGTAGCTGTACCAGCCGCCCAACCGGTTATCGCCGATAGAACCCACCCTCGCGGAGAGCGCCACGAAGGTTGAAGGCTGTTTGCGCAGTAACGGGAGCAGGTGTTTAAGCAGTAGCACGGGGGCAAAGGTGTTGGTCGCAAAACTCGCCTGCAGGCCTGCCAGCGTCAGTTGCGCCAAGCCCTTTTCTGCTGTGGCGCCGTCCTGATGAAGGATGCCCAGCGTACTGATCACCAGGTGCAGATGTTCGCATGATTCGATAACTTCGCTGGCGAGTGCTTGCAAGGATTGTTCGCTGCGTGCGTCGCAGTCGACTCGCTTCAGACGATGGCCATATTGATCAGCCAGCGTTGCCAGCGTTCCGGAGGTAGTGGCTGCGCGCGATACGGCCCATACCTGAGCGACGTCATCGCGAGCAAGCAGCGCCGCGCAGAGGGCCAAGCCGATACCTTGACTGGCCCCACATACCATAACGTGAGCGTCGTCGTGCAGTGCGGGGAGCAGATTCATGGAGTACCTATACGCCAGCATGACGGGGAGTGGTGATACGACATCGGGTCAGGCCACCAGGTTCAGGTGTGGGGCGCAGCGACGGGCACTGGCTGGCGCAGCGGGATCACCCCCAAAATCTGCACGGCCATCAGTGCACCAAACAGCATCAAGGCAGTGAGATTACGGTCGAAATCCAGGTAACCGGTCAGCATCGCCCCGGCGGCGCCGCAGAGCATCATCGTGCACCCCATGAGGCTGGAGGTGGTGGCGGCGCGATCCGGAAACAGCATGAGCGTTTTCGCAACGATGTTGGAATACAGCAGCCCTTGGCCGTAGTTGACCACCAGAATGCCGGACAATATCAAGGGCACATTCAACGACAGCGGCGTCACTGCCATCAGCAAGATACCGGTCGCGGAAATCGCCAGGCCTGCGACCATGCGCTGGCCGACACTGCAGGCGCGCATGAGCCAGCGATTGGTCAGTGTGCCCAGCAAATAGGCAAGGCCCGCCGCAAGCGCCGTCAGCCCGAAGAACCCTGGCCCGCGATGCAAATCCCGTTGCACCAGAAACGGGCCGACGATGTTCCAGACCAGAAACATCGCCTGGCTGCTGCCCATGGCCAGCACCGCGCATTGGAAACCCCGGTGGCCAAGAATCAGGCCGTAGCCGGCGACGGACTTTTTCATGCTGCGCCGGTGCTCGGGGGCCAGCGACTCACGCAACCGCAGGCTCGCGATCAATAGCACCCCGCTATAGACCGCATACAGTGCGAAGTTCCAGCGCCAGCTCGCGTACTGCTCGATCAGCCCACCGATAAAGGGCGCCAGCACCGGCCCCAACCCCCATGCCAGGCTCATGTACACCACCGCGTTCATGAATCGCTCGCCCTTGACGGTGTCCACCAGCATGGCCCGCGAGGCGACCTGGCTACCGCCGATGGCAAAGCCTTGCAGCGCCCTGGCCAGCAAAAAGGTCTGGATATCGGTGGCGACCATCGCCAGCAGGCTGGCCAGCACGAACATCGCCATCCCCGGCAGCAAAGCGTTCAGGCGGCCGTGACTGTCGGCAATCAGCCCGAAAATCAGCTGACCCAGCGCGTAGGCCACCAGCGTGATGGAGATGCTGCTTTGCATGACCGAGTCGCTGACCTGCATCTGCGCGGCGATGGCCGGCATGCTGGGCGCGAACAGGTCGATGGCGATGCCCGATACACTGTTGATCAGCGGCGCTATGACAACGACGTAGCCTGCGTAATCGCGTATGGGTTTCATCAAGGGGCCGGGCAGAGGGGAGGAGGGCCAGCGGGTTGTAGCATTACGGGGCGAAGGTGGCAACCGTGTAGCGGGGGAGGAAATTGCAGGTCGTCTCTGGCTGCGCGGCCTGGCGGAGGCGGCTGGGGTGACGCTCTGTCTGCACTACATCGAGGCTGACGACGCTGCCTGTCGTGCCAGGCGGCATGTTCGCAACGGGGGCGGTCATTTGCCAGGTTCGCTTCTGGCCTGCTGGCCTGCTGGCCTGCTGGCGTGCCGATGCCGGTGCCGAGCAGCTGTCGGCATCGGCTATCGTCACCGGCAATCAGCGATGGGAAACGGACGTCACCTGCGAGAGGTAGAGCGATTGCTTCGTGCCCGCAGCGTCGACGAACTGGTAGCGGCCATTTTTGTATTCAGGTGCTGTAGCGGCGGTGATGTGCTGCCCGGAAGCGGTGTGGAACACGGCGCCGACAGAGCCGGCGGGGTTGGAGGCGCAGCCAGCGAGGAGAGAGAGGATGGCTGCCGAACAGAACATTGCGATTTTCATGGGTCGTACCTTAATGTGGGGGAGAAATAGCGCTGAGCGGGTGCCTCCTAATCATTAGGTGTACTGACCGAGTGTTTCCGTGTAATCGCGGCCCGCTAACCCTATCTACGACAACGGCTGATCTTTGGTTCTCCCTGGGTGATGGCATATTGCTATTTATGCGACAGGCGGTAGGTCAGTGGGCTATGGGTGCCGGGCCAGCTTCGCCAGCGCCACTCAACCCCTTTGATCCAGTGCGCGCAACTTCGCCGGCAATCCTCACAAAGAGCACCCCCGAGTTATCACAGATCGTTTAACTCTCAAGGAGGATTTGGCGATCCCCGTGGTCCTACTCTATGTGTCTCAGCGGGTATCCACACAGGGGAAAAGACCATGTACTCACGGCGTAATTTTCTGCTCGGCAGCATGGTGGCAGGCGGCGGGTTGGGGGCGCTGGCCCTGAGCGGCGGGTTCCCACGGCTATTTTCCAGCGGCGCCGGGCTGGTCAGCCAGGCCGACGCCGCGCAGGTATTCGAAGTGACCCACACCACCGAGCAGTGGCACGCGATCCTCAGCCCCGAGCAATACAAGGTGCTGCGCGAAGCGGACACCGAGCGCCCCTACACCAGCCCGCTGAACGACGAGCACCGCGATGGCACATTCGCCTGCGCGGGCTGCGAGCTGGCGTTGTTCTCCTCGGCGAGCAAATTCGACAGTCACACCGGCTGGCCCAGCTTCTGGACACCGCTGGACAAGGCTGTGGGCGTGAGTGACGACCGGTCCTTCGGCGTGTTGCGCCAAGAGGTGCATTGCGCCCGGTGTGGTGGCCACTTGGGCCACGTTTTCGACGACGGGCCGAGGCCCACGGGCCTGCGCTACTGCATGAATGGCCTGGCGATGAAGTTCGAGGCGAAGGCCGCCTGATTTGCCGGCTGCATATACACTTGAACTGTTGGATAAACCCGAACAGAATACGCAGCGTGTATATCAGGTTGGGTTCAGCATGCCTCAGCAAGTCATCCTCCGCGACGCCATGCGTCGTTTGAATCTCACCCGCGATGGGCTTTCACAGCGCCTGGGTGTCACGCGTCGCGCCCTGGATAGCTGGATGCTGCCGGATCATTCGACGGAAATGCGCAAGATGCCGGACATCGCCAGGCGCTTCATCCTCGAACTCCTGAAGGGCTTGGCACCTGCCCCGCAGAGCGTAGAGCAGCAGCCCGCCAACTCCGAACGGGCTCATCACCTGTTATCGGTAGACGGCTACACCCGCGATTCGGTCGAAGACCTGCTGCGCGTCGCCGATATCATGCAGCCGATCGCCCGCCGGCAGAAAACCACACGGGTGCTGGACGGTGCGGTGCTGGCGAACCTGTTTTTCGAGGCCAGCACCCGTACTCGCTTGAGCTTCAGCGCGGCCTTCGCTCGCCTGGGTGGCTCGGTATGCGATACCACCGGCTTCACGTTCTCGTCGATGGCCAAGGGCGAGTCGATCCAGGACACCAGTCGGGTCATCAGCGGTTACGCCGATGCCATCGTCGTGCGCCATCCCGAGCTGGGCGCCGTGGCCGAGTTCGCCCAGGCCACCCATGTGCCGGTCATCAATGCCGGCGATGGCCCGGGCGAGCATCCCAGCCAGGCGCTGCTGGATCTCTACACCATCCAACGGGAATTCTCGCGTTTCAGCAAGTTGATCGATGGCGCCAGGATCGTCTTCGTCGGCGACCTGAAATACGGTCGCACCGTGCACTCGTTGAGCAAACTGCTGGCGCTGTACCGCAACCTGCGCCTGACGTTCGTGTCGCCCGAGTCGCTGATGATGCCCAGCGCCTTGATCGAGAAACTCGCCGGCCAGGGCCATCATATCGAGCAGACCCAGGACCTGGCCCAGGCACTGGCCGGGGCGGACGTGGTATACGCCACGCGCATTCAGAAGGAACGCTTCGCGCAGGAAGAAACGCTGGAAGGCTATAGCGCCGACTTCCAGATCAACTCGGCCGTGGTCAACCGTTACTGCGGTGCTGACACCCTGATCATGCACCCGCTGCCAAGGGATTCTCGGCCGGGCGCCAATGACCTGAGCGTCGACTTGAATCGCGATTCACGCTTGGCGATCTTCAAGCAGACGGACAATGGCGTGGCAGTACGCATGGCCATATTTGCCACGCTGCTGGGGGTTCAGGATCAAGTGCCTCACTCGTTGCGGGAAGTGGGCTGGCGGGTGCCGGTGTATCTGGCGCCGGAGGATGAAGTGCCGTACAGCGATCAATAAGCGCTATCGCTAATCGCCGGACGCTATTCCATACTTCGCCCTCGCCATTCAATCAGGCCCAGTGATGATACGAGAGCTGAAAACCTTCATCAGCGTCGCCCGGCGCGGCACGTTCGCGGCGGCGGGGCAGGAGGTCGGGCTGACGCAGTCGGCCGTCAGCGCGCAGATCAGGAATCTCGAGGAAGCCTTGGGCGTCAAGCTGTTCGATCGCACCGGGCGCGCGGCGACGCTCAATTCGGCGGGCCTGCGCGCGGTGCCGCTGGCCGAGGAGATCCTTCAGACGTTCCTGCGCATGGGCGCACCGGACAGCGCCAACGACTACCGCGGCGCGCTGCGCATCGGCGCCATCGGCACTGTGCAGACCGGCATCCTGCCGCAGGTGCTGGTGGCCCTTAAAGCCAAGGCGCCGTTCATTGAAGCGACGCTGGTGCCGGGCGTGTCCCTGAACCTGCTCAGTCAGGTGGATGCCGGCGAAGTCGACCTCGCCATGCTGATCAATCCTCCCTTCGCGCTGCCCAAGGATCTGCATGCCGAGGTCATCGCTCGCGAACCCTTCGTGCTGATCACCCCTAAAGCGCTGAAGAAAGGCGACCCGCTGCAGATCCTGCGCGAGCAGCCGCTGATCCGCTACGACCGCGGCTCGTTCGGGGGGCGGTTGGTGACGCAGTTCTTGCGTGAGCACAAGCTCAATGTCCAGCACGCGCTGGAGCTCGACGAGCTGGATGCCATCGCCAAGATGGTCCGCAGTGGGCTTGGCGTGGCACTGGTGCCGATGGCCGGGCTGTGGCTGGAACATGCCTCTGACGTGCGGGTGATCGACCTGGGCAAGTTGACGTTCTACCGCGAGATCGTGCTGTTGGCCAAATACCATCAACGCCATGGGGCGCTGTTTTCGTTGTTTCGCAACTGCGTGGTAGACGCCATGGCGCGTCAGGCGGCAAAAGGTGGGTAATGCGGCGCGCCCGGTCCTGGCGCATTGCCGAGCTTTATGGGTGCAACTAACCGCCTTGAACCCTTGATTGATCAAAAATATCGTTGCTCAGAACGCAAGATATCCGCTTTCCTGGCGGCGCCATCTCATCAAGAATCGGCTCACGAAAAACACCGACAGGGTACCCACCGTGAGCCTTTCTCCTTTTCACCTCGCCATTCCCGTGTATGACCTCGCCGCCGCGCGCCACTTCTATGGCGACGTGTTCGGCCTGTCCGAAGGACGCTCCAGCGAGCAGTGGGTCGACTTCGATTTCTACGGTCATCAACTGGTGATCCATGAGCATCCGAAAACCGTCTCGCAGGAATCGGTGCACTCCAATGCGGTCGACGGCCACGATGTGCCGGTGCCGCATTTCGGCATCATCCTGCAGTGGGATCAGTGGGAAGCTTTGGCGGAGCGCCTGCGGGCCCGGGAAACCCAGTTCGTGATCGAACCCTATGTGCGGTTCAAGGGCCAGGTCGGCGAGCAGGCGACGATGTTTTTGTTCGATCCGTGCGGCAATGCCCTGGAATTCAAGGCGTTCAAGGACATGAGCCTGTTGTTTGCCAAGTAACGCCCGGTAACCTCTGAACGACCGTCGCCAGCAGCGCGACGGCGCGTTATTTCGACGAGGGCCAAAAATTTTCCTATATTGTCTTACTAAATAGGTTTCACGTCGTTTTATAGATCCATAAAATGAATTGTAAGGGTAAATAGTATTACTATATAGTTGGTCATGTGCATCGAATGGCAGCGCCTGCGCGCTAGCCACTCGAGCAGCAACAGCCTCACCCCATAAAAATAATCGAGGTGCGCACCATGACCGCTACCGCTATCCCGGTCGCTCAAGTCGACGCCGATTCGCTGGAAGACAGCATCTACCGCCGGGTCAGCTGGCGCATCGTGCCGCTGTTCATCGCGTGTTTTCTGTTCGCCTATCTGGATCGCGTAAATATCAGCTTCGCCAAGCTGCAGATGGCCAGCGACCTGGGGTTCAGCGAGACGGTCTATGGCCTGGGCGCCAGCCTGTTCTTCGTTGGTTACTTCCTGTTCGAGGTGCCCAGCAACATCCTTCTGCACAAGATCGGCGCGCGCATCTGGATCGCGCGGATCATGGTGTCCTGGGGCATTGCCTCGGCGTGCATGATGTTCGTGCAGACTGAATTCTGGTTCTACACGCTGCGGTTCCTGATCGGCGTGATGGAGGCGGGGTTCGTCCCTGGTGTGCTGTATTTCTTCACCCAGTGGTACCCGAATACGCGGCGGGCACGGGTCAATTCCTATTTCAAGAGTTCGATTTGCCTGTGTGGCATCGTCGGCGGGCCGATTGCCGGGCTGATCCTCGCGCACTTTGACGGTGCCATGGGCCTGGCCGGGTGGCGCTGGTTGTTTCTGCTTGAGGGCATCCCGTCGGTGTTGTCGGGCGCCGTGGTGTTGTGGCGGGTCAAGGACCGTATCGAGGATGTCACCTGGCTCAACGCTCAGGAAAAACAGGTGGTGCTCGACCGCATGGCCAAGGAGGCCCAACCGCAGACGCCGCAGACTCTTAAGGACGTCTGGAAGGAGCCTGCCACTTACGTGATGTCGGCCATTTACCTATGTCTGGTGATGGCGCTGACCGGCTTGCTGTTCTGGATGCCGCAGTTGATCAAGAGCGCGGGCGTACTGGACACCGTCAATATCGGCCTGCTGACGGTGATTCCTTACGTGGGTGCGGTGATCGGCAATCTGCTGATCGGCGCCAGCTCCGACCGCCATGGCGAACGCCGCTGGCACATGGCGGGCTGCGCCAGCCTCACCGCCGCGGGCTATCTGGTGTGCGCGTTGTTTCCCGCGCAATTGTTGGCGCTGATGATCGGCATGACCATGATCATGACCGGCATCATTGCCTGGATGCCAATCTTCTGGACCATTCCTCCGCGTTTTCTTACCGGCCTGGCCGCGGCAGCGGGTATCGCGCTGATCAACTCGCTGGGGCAGTTGGGCGGGATCATCGCGCCGTTCATGGTGGGGCGTATCAAGGACCTGACCGGTACCGCGACCCCGGCGCTGTTTGCCTTGTGTGCGGTGAGCGTGCTGGCGGTGGTGCTGATTCTTTGGGGCATTGCGCCGCGCCTGTATGCGCGCGCGAACACCCACGATTGAGCCAAGGGGAGGGAGGTGGCACCAGCGGTCAGTGACTTCCTGCGGAAAAAACGGATAATGGCGGCCATTTATCTGCTCGTCATTCTGGTAATTCCGCATGGAAATCAAAGTCAATTTTCTCGACAACCTTCGACTTGAAGCCAAGTTCGACGACTTCACGGTGGTGGCCGATCAGCCTATTCGCTACAAGGGCGATGGCTCGGCCCCCGGTCCGTTCGATTACTTCCTGGCTTCGTCGGCGTTGTGTGCGGCTTACTTCGTCAAGTTGTATTGCAACACGCGCAATATCCCTACCGATAACATCCGCCTGTCGCAAAACAATATTGTCGACCCCGAGGACCGCTACAAGCAGATTTTCAAGATCCAGGTCGAGTTGCCGGCGGATATCAGCGCCAAGGATCGCCAAGGCATCTTGCGTTCCATCGAGCGTTGCACGGTCAAGAAGGTGGTGCAGACCGGGCCTGACTTCATCATTGAAGAAGTCGAAAATCTCGACGCCGATGCCCAGGCGTTGCTGATCCCCGGTTCCACTGACGGCGCGGGCACCTTTATTGCCGGTAAAGATCTGCCGCTGGAGCAGACCATCGCCGATATGTCCGGGATCCTGGCCGGCCTGGGCATGAAGATCGAAATCGCTTCGTGGCGCAATATCGTGCCCAACGTGTGGTCGCTGCATATCCGCGATGCGCAATCGCCGATGTGTTTCACCAATGGCAAGGGCGCGACCAAGGAGGGCGCCTTGGCGTCGGCATTGGGCGAATTTATCGAGCGGCTCAATTGCAACTTCTTCTATAACGATCAGTTCTGGGGTGAGGACATCGCCAACGCGGCGTTCGTGCATTACCCGAACGAGCGCTGGTTCAAGCCAGGCGCTAAAGATGCGCTGCCCAAGGAGATCCTCGACGAGTATTGCCTGGAGATCTACAACCCCGACGGCGAGCTGCGGGGTTCGCACTTGTATGACACCAACTCGGGCAACGTAGAGCGCGGTATCTGCTCGCTGCCGTTTGTGCGTCAGTCGGATGGCGAGGAGGTCTACTTTCCCTCCAACCTGATCGAAAACCTGTACCTGAGCAATGGCATGAGTGCCGGCAACACGCTGGTTGAAGCGCAGGTGCAGTGTTTGTCGGAGATCTTCGAGCGCGCGGTCAAGCGGGAGATTCTCGAAGGTGAAATTGCCCTGCCGGATGTGCCGCAAGACGTGCTGGCAAAATACCCCGGCATCCTCGCTGGCATCGAGGCACTGGAGGCGCAGGGCTTCCCGGTATTGGTCAAGGACGCTTCACTTGGCGGCCAGTATCCGGTGATGTGCGTGACGTTGATGAACCCGCGTACTGGTGGTGTATTTGCCTCGTTCGGTGCGCACCCAAGCTTTGAGGTGGCGCTGGAGCGCAGCCTGACCGAATTGCTGCAAGGCCGCAGCTTCGAGGGTCTCAACGATCTGCCGCAACCGACCTTTGAAAGCCACGCGTTGACCGAGCCGAACAACTTCGTCGAGCATTTCATTGATTCCAGCGGCGTGGTGTCGTGGCGCTTTTTCAGTGCCAAGGCCGATGTCGACTTCGTCGAGTGGGATTTTTCCGGTGAGGGGCAAGACTCCAACGCTCAGGAAGCGGCGACGCTGTTCGGCATCCTCGAAGACATGGGCAAGGAAGTGTACATGGCGGTGTACGAGCATATCGGCGCAAAAGCCTGCCGCATTCTGGTGCCGGACTATTCGGAGATCTATCCGATAGAGGATCTGATCTGGGACAACACCAACAAGGCTCTGTTTTTCCGCGCTGACATCCTCAATTTGCACAGCCTCGACAACCGGGCTCTCAGGGCGCTGGCCAAGCGTCTGGAGGAGAGCGAGCTGGACGATTACACCGACATCAAGACCTTGATCGGCATCGAGTTCGACGACAACACGGCGTGGGGGCAGTTGACGATTCTGGAATTGAAACTGCTGATCTATCTGGCTGTGAAGAAGTTCGATGACGCCAAGGAGCTGGTCGAGGCCTTCCTGCAATTCAATGACAACACTGCCGAGCGCGGATTGTTTTATCAGGCCCTGAATGCTGTGTTGGAAGTACGCATGGACGACGAGTTGGAGTTGGCCGATTACGAGGTCAACTTCCGCCGGATGTTCGGCAATCCGCGGATGGACGCGGTGTTGGGTTCGGTGGATGGCAGCGTGCGGTTTTACGGTTTGACGCCCACCAGTTTGAAGTTGGAAGGGCTGGATCGGCATTTGCGATTGATCGACAGTTATAAAAAGCTGCACGCGGCGCGGGGCGGGGAGGTTTGAAGGGGTTGTAGAGCGCTCATCTTAGTTGGCGACTGCGATTCGGTTTTGTGGTTTGGCTTTGTGGTTTGGCATGTGGGGGTTGGAGATTGGCGAGTGGCCCTTTGCTGCGGGCCTGTGCGGCTCGCCCTGCCCATTGGCCCTTCGCTTAGGCTCAGGGTGCCCGCGTTCCGGCACCTGAAGAGAGGGCACGGCGCAATGGGCCATCCCTGGCCCAACGCGCCTGACCCGGCATCCTGCCGGGATCGCCCTCTCTTCAGGCACCTCCACGCGGCCTGCTGGAGGGGCGAGCCGCACAGGCCCGCAGCAAAGGACCAGCCGAGATTTAAGTGCCCTCCAAAAAGAGCTTTTTGGAGTAACAACACAAATATCACTGTTCTGCTTTCGAGTCGGCCTTGGGGTTGCGGCCCCCTTCCAGCAGGCCGCGCTTCGACGCACTGGCGAGGGGATAGCCGGCATGGATGCCGGCTAAGCCCCGTTGGGCCACGGAAGGCCCATCGGGGCGTGCCCCTCGCCTGTGCGTCGAAGCGCGGGCACCCTGAGCCAAAGCGAAGGGCCAATGGCGGGGGCCGCAACCCCAAGGCCGGCTCGAAAGCAGAACCCCCCCAATCCAACCCCCCCAACAACGTAACCCTATTTCAGAGCCAACCACCGTCAAGCCGCCAACTCGATCAGATACGCCCCCTCGTTACGTACATTGCCCACATCCTTGCTGACCTTGAACCACTCGAATTCCTCCGTCGGCCGACTGCCTTCTCGGGCGATTTCCGCTGCCCTGGCCGCCGGCAACTCCGGGTCCAGCCATTCCCTAGCCATCTCAGGTGCCAGCACCAATGGCCGGCGATCGTGGATATCCACCATCCCGCTATCGCTGGCCGCGGTAATGATCACGAAGCCATCGCCCTCGTGGGGCTCCAATCCTGGCCGCACTTGGCCCAGCGCCGCGAAGAACATCGGCTCCGCGGTTTTCAGGCGGATGAAATACGGTTGTTTCTTTTTTGGATCGAGCGGGTCCTTCACCCATTCGAACCAGCCGTTGGCCGGTGCAAGCATCCGCCCGTGAGGCCACAGCTCCTTGAAAAACCGGCCGGTCATCGCTGTCTCGACGCGGGCATTGATGGGCGCCGGTCGCTTGTCCTTCGCCCAGGAGGGGCACCAACCCCACTTGACCTTGTCGATGGTCAAACCGCCTTCTACCGCGCGAATCACTTGCACACGGGTCGTCGGCGCGACGTTGTAACGCGCGACCGGCCACAGGTCGTAGCCATTGATGACCAACTGCTCTGGCGCCAGGGCCTTGAGGTAGTGGTCCATGGATTCGTAGATCGAGTAGCGTCCGCACATGGTGTCACCCGTCGAAATGTTTCTCATAGGAGATTGACCGCACGCGGCCAAAAACGTTAACTGTATATACATACAGCTTATCCGCACAAGGCATGCATCATGAGTGTCACTATCCTCGGCCCCGCACTGACCGGCGGCGATCCGCTGCCGCTTTATTCTTTCCATGTGCCTGCGGGGTTCCCTTCGCCGGCGGCGGATCACATCGAAAAGCATATCTCGCTGGACGAACTGTTCGACATCCGCGCCCCCCACGTCTACCTGGTCAAGATCGAGGGCGACAGCATGCAGGGCGCGGGCATCTATTGTGGCGACCTAGTCATCGTCGACCGCAGTGTGTACGCCGAGCACGGCGACATCGTCATCGCCGCGCTCAACAGCGAGCCGGTGTGCAAGCGCCTGCACATGTTGGGCAACGACGTCATGCTCAAGTCCGAGAACACCAAATATCCGCCGCGTTATGTGATGGAAGGTGACGAATTGGTGATCTGGGGCGTAGTGAAATACAGCGTGCGCGACCATGCCAGAGCATGAACTGTAGTGGTCTAATGAAACCGGACACCCATTTAGGCGAGAATGCTCGACACAGAGAGGTGTCTGATGACCAAGCAACGTCGTACCTTTACCCCTGAGTTCAAGCGCGAGGCGGCGTGCCTGGTGCTCGACCAAGGCTACATTCATACCGAAGCAGCCCGTTCGCTTGGGCTTGTTGAGTCGGCCTTGCGTCGTTGGGTGAACCAGCTCCAGCAAGAACGTGGCGGTGTTACTCCGACCAGCAAAGCCCTGACGCCTGAGCAGCAAAAAATCCAGGAACTCGAAGCCCGCATCAATCGGCTGGAACGGGAAAAATCCATCTTAAAAAAGGCCACCGCGCTCTTGATGGCCGAGGAACACGAGCGTTCGCGTTAATCGATCAACTGCGGGCTCAAGAGCCGATTGATCTGTTGTGCTCGGTATTTGAAGTAACCCGATCGTGCTACTACGCGTA
>NZ_JAIWJA010000009.1 GCF_020515695.1 Pseudomonas sp. MWU16-30317
AGGATATCGGCCGATTCCTAATGGAGCGATACAACTGGCGGCGACCGCATCAGTTCAACAAAGGGCTAGCGCCTGCGGTCGCTGAGGGAAAACTCAATTCAGTGTCCGGGATCAGTTGACCACTACAATGATGCGTCTGCGGTCGGTTTGATTCGCGTGTCCGCGATGGCAGGTTATGAATTGCCGATGGCAGAAGTCGTCCACCTGATTAGACACCTCCGCACGATTGAAGCTGGACCTTTAGATTGGCTTGATGAGACAAACTGGCCTCCCCTACATTTTGAAGACAGCAGACCTAAGTTATTGAATATTGCCCAGCTTTTTCAGGGGCTGAATTTCAGAGGGAACCCTTGGAATATCCTTGTGTCATGGGTTATCGATGGCCTTGGCCTTGGAAGAAGTCTTCATCTGGCCGATGACTCTGGAAGCAAAATGAAGGGCTTGGCTCTTTGGCAATTCCTTAATTTTTGTCGCAAGCAGCCATCAGGTCCTGGGCTGCCTTGCATCCGATTGCTTGATCGGATAAGACGGTTGGTTTTGATTTCTGGTGATCGTGGCCTTCGCCATCTGCCAAGGGCCGCTGGCGGAGTTGACGCTGTACGTCTGATGACTATTCACGGCAGTAAGGGGCTAGAGTTTCCGGTTGTCCACTTGCCTGGCATGGTGGCCGCAAGCTTACCCCGGAACAACAGGCCGCCACGTTGCCTGCCCCCTGACGGACTAATCTACGGTGCTGTAGGGCTGTCTGGGCTTGAAGCCGTGAAAGCTGGGCACGAGGAGGAAGAGGAATGTCTTTTTTTTGTTGCCATTTCCAGAGCTCAGGATAGGTTGTTCTTGTACGCGTCATCATTGCAGGCTGACGGTAAAAACCGCAGTAAATCGAAATTTCTGAGCCCTATCGGTCAACATTTAAATCAGGTTGCTAAGCCGCTGCTGTTAGCCGTGGATTCGTACTCAAGAACTCTGCTGGAGCTTGTTTGGGAGGAAAAACCCAATTGGGATGATAGTCAAATTGCTCAGTTTGAGCGTTGTCCCCGTAGGTTCCTGTATTCCCACGTCATCGGACTTGGAGGGCGTCGTACCGAGACGGCCTTTCTCAAAATGCACAATGGTGTGAGGGCCGTCTCACAATGGTTAAAAGCCGAATATGAACACATTCCTCCCAGCGCGGCTCAACTTGATGCAGCCTTCGAGAAGGCATGGTTGGCGGAAGGCGCTGTCGATCATGGCTATTCTGAGGACTACAGAATCATTGCCCGTCGGCTGGTGGACTACCTTATCGAAAGCCGAAGCGTTGGCACGCCGATTCCGGTCATGCCAATTTTATTAGAAGGGGTTCACGGCAACGTTGTTGTAACACCAGATAGTGTTGTACGAGGCGGCAATGGCCAGACCATTGTGCGGCGAGTGAAGACGGGTAAGCCAAAATTCAATGGGTTTGACGATATCGAGTACACGTTGCTCCACATGGCAGCAACTCAGAACTACGGCGCCTCTGTCAAAATTGAGGTTACGTATCTCACTAGTGAAACGACTGATGAGATGTCCATTACGGACCGAAAACTAGCCTCGCGAAAGGAAAATTCTGCGCGGATGCTGGGTGAAATTAGCTCTGGTGCTTTTGGTCCGAAGCCGGAATCGAGGGTATGTCCCTCATGTCCCAGCTTCTTCATCTGTGGTGACTTACCTGCAGGGATAATTGTTGGGAAAAAAAAATAGATCTGCTTTCCGGTTTCCTCCAGTGCTGCGATTGACCTAGTGAAGGCCAGAAAACTCGCAAAATGCGAGCGGCTATCTGAGGTGATCCATATGCAATCTCAACACCCTAGCAGTGACAATCGTATTCCGGTAGAAGACGTCGGCGCTGCGATCCGTGAGGGGCGTCCCCTCAATCCTGCTCATTTTTACAGCATCATTATCGCTGATGAACAGCTTAGCGAACGTCATTTGCAGCTGAGTGACCCTGTGCCAACTGGGCGGCAAATTCTTATCGCTGCAGGCGTTCGTCAGGTTGACGAATACAGCGTCTATGCAATTCTCCCCTCTGGTGAGTTTGAGGATTTGCGGCTTGATGAGACTTACGACCTGCGTGAGCGAGGTGCCGAAAAATTCATCATTTTTCAGACTGACCGCTCGTTCAAGTTCAGCATCGATGATAAATCGATGGAGTGGGGTAAACCGGCTATCAGCGGTAAGGTTTTGAAAACTCTCGCCGGTGTCCCAGCTGAGACTTACGATGTTTACCTTGAAGTGCGAGGCGGGCAAGATTTGCTGATACGTGATTCTGATCTGATTGATCTAGGTAAGCCCTGAATTGAGCGCTTCATCACTCTTATCCGTGATACTACGGAGGGCCTGACAGGCCTCCCGGAGGCAGATCAGCGCTATCTCCAACGTCATGGGATTGCTGCGCAGGTGGTATGCGAAGGTCCTCATACGGGCGTAGTACTCCAGCAAGTACAGTTGCCAGAGAATAAATTCGATCACCCAGCGGCAGATATCCTCGTAATTCTACCTCCCGGATACCCAGATGTTGCGCCTGATATGTTTTTCTGCGATCCGTGGTTGAAACTGGTGACGGTAGGTCGGTATGCGACATGTGCAGATCAGCCACACGTTTTCTCCGGACGCAACTGGCAGCGCTGGTCTCGGCACAATAGTGCATGGCGGCCAGGAGTTGATGGTCTGCACACCATGATCAAGCGCATTGAGCATGCGTTGATGGAGGCCAAGTAATGTCCGGCGCAACGTTGGATATTACTTTGATCGAATCTCATGAAGCGGCGCTTCGTGCGCTGCTTTACCGAGAGGACGGTTCAGAGGCTGCTGCCTACGTCCTTTTCGGAAGAGCTGAGATCAATGAGGATCCTTGGTCAAAACACCCACGCATTCGATTGATCTCGCACGAAGTAGTTCCGATCCCCCCAAGCGAGGTCATTTCCTCCTCATCTGTCCACGTGACGTGGTCCACGAAGGGTTTTATGCAACTGTTGGGAGTTGCACAAGATCGTGAACTGATACCTGCTTTGGTTCACACCCACCCTCGTGCAGATGCTTTTTTTTCTGACCAAGATGATCGTAATGAGGCTGAGCTGGCCCGCACAGCATTCAACAAGCGGAGTGTGGGACTCGCAAGTCTAGTATTCGGGGAGAACGGGGCCATCGCCGGACGCCTTTGGACATCACCTACCGCGACTACAGATGCTTCGAAGATCTCCATTGTCGGTAACAAAATAGACATTCGGCAGCGTCAGAAGCACCATGAAAAGTCCGGGATGCTAGATCGCCAGGCGGCACTCTTTGGCAAGGGATTCAATCCTATCGTTCGTTCGCTGCGTGTGGGTGTAATCGGCTGTGGAGGCACAGGCAGTGCGGTAGTTTCACTGTTGGCACGTTTAGGCGTTGGGCATCTTGCGCTAATCGACAATGACACAATCGACACGACGAACCTCAATCGTGTGCATGGCTCACGAGCAGATGATGTACGGGATCAGTTGGCCAAGGTGGACATTCTTGCTCGTGAAATCGAGGTTTGGGGGCTTGGTACGCACGTGGTCACGAGCAAGGCTTGGGTAGGCAATCCAATGCTCCGTGATGTGTTGAAGTCCTGTGATGTACTTTTCGGATGCACGGACGACAACCAGGGACGGCTGACATTGAACCGTTTCGCTCACTTTTATGGTGTCCCGCTTGTTGATTTGGGATTGCGTATGCGCTCCGCGAGAGGTGGAGCCGAATATGAAATGACCGGACGGGTCACCACTATTAAGCCGGGCTCCCCCTGCCTGATGTGTCTTGGGGTCGTCAATCCGCAGAGAGCCGCCGCCGAAGGACTGCAGCGTAGCGATCCTATCGAGTATGAGCGTCGTAAGGCTGAAGCTTATGTTGACGGCGGTGGGGATCCTGCTCCGGCTGTCGTAACGTTTACCACAAGCATAGCCTGCGCCGCAGTCGATGAGCTCATCCAAGGGCTAACAGGATTCCGGGGTGCAGAGGGCATGGTTCACAACCGGATTCGTCGATTTGATCGCGTAGAAGACCGCTCCATGACCTGTAAGCCTATGCAAGGGTGCCCTGTTTGCCACAACGAAGCGGTTTGGGGACGCGGCGACGTCAACCCGTTTCTCGGCGTGATAGGGTGAAACATGCGGTATTTTTTCGCTACTACGTTGCGTCGGTTTGGATGGCTGAATGCCGATTATCTGATAAAGAAGGTCTCTCGCCACCCGGGCAAGACCGTGATCCCTGTTGGTGAGCTTTGGTTAGTGATTGATGGTGAGATTAGCAAATGGGCTTGCCTCACCTGCCCAGGAGGATGTAACTCCAGCATCTCGCTTTCGCTGAGCCCTGATCGGAGGCCTCGTTGGACTGTAGAGCAGGATTTCTGGGGACGTCCCACGATTGCGCCGTCAGTACACCAACATAGCGTTTGTAAGTGCCATTTTTGGATAAGAGAAGGCTCGGTAGTTTGGTCAAAATAATGAGTATATTTGGAAGGCGGGCTGTAATACGGTTAAAGAGCGCTGAAGGTATCTGTATGTTTTGTATATACTTTTGCTTAATAGGTTCACTTCGGTAATCCTTAGTATAAGAGTCTGGTGCTACGATCACTAGTAGCGTCTGGGCAAACATTTTCCTCTAGTTCGGGTGATTCAAAAGGAAGGTTTATGAATATAAAACAAGCAGTAATGCTTTCTCGAACTCAACGATGTGCTGGCGGTGGTCTTCTATTCATCGGAGCACTCTTCTATTTTATCAGTCTTCTTATGGCTATATATCATACGGCGCAGAGCATGAATGACTCGGCGCTGCTCTGGCGGTTTGGCGCGATAATTCAAAACTTCATTGCGGCCATATTTGAACTAACCGCGCCCTACATCGGTTTCGTCTGGCGGAACGTGCCGACCATCAATCAGGCAGACCCATTTACCTACGGGAATCTACTTTTTTTGGGCCTTGTTGGTGTCATGATAGTGGGCAAGCAATTGGTGCTTGCCGGTCGACGGCTCCGGGCTCGCATTCAGCGTCAGATTGATCGCGTGGAAGAAATGCAGTGGCACAATTCGATGATGGCGAGTCGTACACCAGCTGGCACCTCAATCTCTGCCAATTTGATTGGCCAGATCAACATTTTGCAGCAAACCATGCCACCTAATCCAGATGGGGGGTGGTGGACACGGCCTTGGGGACTTATCGGGCTTTCGATCGTCAGTGGATACTTTGTGGCTGTGTTAGCAAAGCTGACTGGGATGCTTTGAGACGCTGCCCCGTATAAGAAGCCCTGAAGATCTATTTCTTAGGAGGATATGGACTCTTGCATACTAAATTGGCATGATGTTGATTTGCCATTTGAATTGCTATGCAACAGAGCGGCACTCGGGCTAACGCATCATGATCGTGTTAGTGGGCTCAAAAAAATAGCTGCGAGCCAGACTAGTCAGGGAGCGAAGTTTATGTTTGGGGTAAAGAGCTTTACCAGTGGTAGTCATAAGAATTTTTACGTTTCGGGAGCGTCAAGTCCAGATAAACCGCTTAAATCTGTTATCGTCGGAGACAACGCCGCCGGTAAGACACGATTTATCGTCTCCGTTATTGATGCTTTTAGACTTTTGCACCAGGCTAGATCAGGTGGTGGACCTAGAAAGCTATCAAATCGCCGCAAAGATCTTACGTCGACAAGTGGCGATTTAAGATTATGCTATTACACATCTGCGGGCTTTGTAGATGCTCAGGTTGATAGCACAACTTTGAAAGTTACCTTGGATGGTGGGCATATATTTCCAGGGGAAATTCCTTTGCCCGCTCGAATAATTGCGATTAGTAGCGCATATAATGATAAGTTTCCTTTTTCAACTAATGATGAGGAGTTAGAGGGGGATTTTTATAAATACTGTGGGCTTCGTGAAACAAGCAATGCTTCGTGGAGCGCAACCTTAGCTAGGAAGACCATTGAGAATCTGTTGATGATGGATACTCTCGGTGCTGCCGTTCCCATTGAGGCCTTGTTCGATCAGCTAGGGTTGCAAACTAAATTCAGGATCTCGCTTTCTGCTACGAGTAAAAGAAAATTTTCAGAAGCGCTAAGCAGTCCAGATGCTTTACTTGAATATATTCATAATTATTCAAATTATCAGCGTCGAATGCAGGTCGATATGTTTACGTCCACCTCAAAAAAAGACGTGATGTCTATATTTGAGGGGTATAAACATTTAAGGCAGCAGACTGATAAGTCACACTATTTTGATATAGATTTAAAAAGCGATGGGCGGGGTCATAGTGAAATATATGATTTCTTAAATATTGTAAGGCGAGTAGGCCTGATTAAGGATGTCCATTTAGAACTATTTAGAGTTGGCGCTTATGAATCTTATGCATTCTCTAATGCAAGCTCTGGTGAAACTCAGTTGCTTTACGGTTTTTCTAGTATTCTAAGGTATGCGTGCGACGACTCTATAATTTTTATTGATGAGCCAGAAGTCAGCCTGCATCCTGCTTGGCAGATTCGTTATGTGGGGCTGTTGAAAAAAGCATTGGTAGCTGTTAAAAATTGTCATTTGATTATTGCTACGCATTCGCATTTTATCCTTTCTGATTTGGATGAGGCTAATAGTTCTCTCCATGTTTTTAAAAAGGAAAAAGATGGTGGTATTTCTATCGAGAATCTCGAGTATTCAACTTATGCATGGAGTCCAGAAAATATTTTGTACTCTGTTTTTAATGTTAGAACTATCGGTAATCATGCGTTCGAAAAAGATCTGCAGGAAGCATTAAATCTGATTGCAGTTAAAGACAGCGATCTGGTTCGCTTGTCAGTGCTAGCATCTAAGTTTCAAGGGCTGGTGTTCGACTCATCGGATCCGCTAAATAAGGTGATTGGAGCAATCAGGGGATACTCTGATGGCCATCACTAATTGGTATTTGAATATTGACAGGCTGCCTCAGTTTCCCGATGAGGTAATAGATTATTTAGAGAGCCTAAAACCACACAAGGCCGCCCTTTGGGATAAGACAAATAAAGAAATGGCGGAGTATAAGTCTGCCCTTCTTGAACAGCTAGCTGAAATTCAGGATAATAGATGTGCTTACTGTGGTCTTAGTTTGGATTGGAATCTCGTTGATCGAGAGCATTTCGTTCATAAGGGGCAGCTTACTGGCTATCCGGAGTTCATGTTCAATCTAAAAAATCTATTTGCTGCTTGTGGGTTTTGTAATCGTAGAATTAAAGGTCAAAGAGTTACACTGCAAACATATAATGAGAATTACGATGAGTGTGTTTTTTGTATAATTCATCCATTTTTCGACACGCCAGAAAACGAGATTGAGTTCTTGGAGTTGCAGCAAGGTCAGCATATTCTTGTGAAGGCTCTGACACCTAAAGGCCAATCTACAATAGATTTCTTTTTGCTCAGCGACAAGCGCTTGACCGTTCGACGGGCAGGTTTTATTGCGGAGCGTGAGTTAGAAGCTGAGATGGACTCAGGGGCTTATGCTGAATTGAAGTTGGTGTCTTACTATCGGCCAGATTGACCAACCTATAATTATTAAACGGCGAAAAACCTCTGCCTTTAGCTTTGCGTTCAAGCCTGTGGGTGAGTGATGGTTGGTGGGCCCCTAATTTTGACACGTTGATAAACTTCGTCGACTTTTATGGTTGAAACTTTACGATTCTACCTGGTTTTTCTACGCTAAACCGCTATAATCCAACTGGGGCTTGGAGTAATCTTTACATATCTTATCTCACCTATCCTTTCCCGTTCTAACGGCTATCTGATCCTGCTGTTACAAGAAGCCGCGACCTCAGTGTCGCGGTTTTTTTTGCGCTGCTGTAGCCGAGCTTTATAAAATCAGAGGCTGCCGTATAGGTGTGTAGAACTATAAGTCTCAAGAATTTAGCTACTTTATCCATGAGTGCTGTCCGCATCTTGTAGGAAAGCTAATTTCATGTTACTCGGCGCCGCGTCACTAGTAGCTCAGTCGAAGAAGCCTGATTGTTTGTGGTTCTAGTCGTCCTGATGGCGGGCCAGGTTTTTGACCCTGTGCCCGCTGAACAGATGTATATATCAAATTGCTTTGTAGACCTGCTTATCAATGCGTTTAAATCGCAGGCAGTATCATGCCCCTCCGACCTTGATCTTCAGCACATCATAAGGCGCCGCCCGCAAATCCTTTCCACCATTCAACCCTGGCGCCCGCTGCCACTGTCCGATCGTCACATACAGATACCCATCGCGGTAATACAGCCCATCCGGCCAGATCAGCCGCGGGTCCTGAGCCACGAGGCTGAATTGCCCCTGGGTATCTTTGGCGACGATCGCATGGTGCGAAGCATCACCGTAATACAGGGTGCCGTGCTCATCTACCGTAATACCGCCGTTCGACGCCGCCTGCCCCTCGAAGTGCACGGCCTTGGCCAGTTGCGCCTCGCTTTGTTTGGGGTCGCTCAGCAGCGCGGTGGGCAGGCTGTAGGTGTTGGCGTTGGTTGGGATAGTCCAGTACAGGGTTTTGCCATCCGGCGACAGCTCGATACCGTTCACGCCACCTTGAGGCATGGTGGCGTGGTCCACGCTGTAGGCGTGAGGTTTGCCCTCGACCCAGGTCATGTAGCCAGGGGCTGGTGATACCTGGGGCTGGTCCTTGAACAGCTCGCGTACCTTGCCGCTGGCGATGTCGACCACCAGCAGCGAGCTGTCGGGCTTGGAGAACCCGTTATTGGAGATGTACACGGTGCCTTGGGCGCCGTGCTGCATGTCGACCCGCAGATCGTTGAGCTGCTCGGTGTCGCGCAGTTGGGGCTTGTTGATCAGGATCGTCTTGCGCACGGTGCGTGTGGGGATATCGATGGCCACCAGCTTGGCGCTGTCGCGAGGGATGGCATCGATGCCCGCGCGTTTGCCTTCGTCCAGCACCCACAGGGTGTTGCCACTCAGGGTCAGCCCTAGCGGTGAAACTAGCCAGTCAGCCAGGGTTTTATCCGATGGCACGGTGTGGGCGGTGTCCGGGAAGGCCACTGGCTGGCCGTTGACGATTTCCACCAGCGACGGGTCGCTGTGGTTGACTCCGGCTCGCGGGATGGTCAAGAACATCCGGCCGTCGGGGGTGACCACCACGCCTGAAGCTTCATTTTTTTGCAACGATACGGCGACTTGCACATTTGCCGCCGGGGCGCTGGGCGTAGCGAATACGGGAGTGGCGGCACAGGCGATAGCCAGTGCCAAGGCGCGCAGGCGATTGGGGCTGAAGGGCCGTTCCTGGGTGTTGCGCATAGCGGTGCCTCCTAGGCAGATATAAACCGTCACTGAGACTGAAACCGGTTTCAGTCCGGGTTTCAAAAAAAGCCCGTAGAGGGCTGATCAGCGTATGGAAACATCCCGCGACGGCTTTGTTCCGTGAAAGATCGTTTAGCCAGCGTTACATTTAATGTCAGCGAGCTTAATCAGGTTGTCGTATCAGAACGTTCAGCGTTCAGCTCTTCCAGGGCCGAATGTTGGAATTCGAACAGCTTTTCCCGCACTCGCATCAGCGTGAACCCCAGCAGATTCAACCCCTGCCACGCCTCTGGCGACTCGGCCCGAGGATCGTCCATCGCCAGGCCGATACCCCAAATGCTGTCTACTGGGCTGGCCTCTACCAGCACGCGATCGCGGCTCGCCAGCAGGAACGCCCGGCATCCCAGGTTCTGTTCGAATTTGGCCAGGTTGGCGGCGAAAACGATCTCGCAACGTGCCTCTTCCCAACGTTGCTGATCGAAGCCTTCAACCTCGCGACCGAGCTTTTTCGCTTGCGCGGGCGTCTCTATCCGGATGATTCGCTCGGCCAGTTCAGGGTCGCCAAAGAAGCGCGCCTTCTCGGCCATCATGTAATGTTCCGCCGTGCCGTACTCGTGGCCGTCCAGTGTAAAGGCCGCCGGATACCACTGGCTCAGGCAGCTACGGTCCACGGCATGGGGGTGGCGGGGCGTGTGGCCCCAGAAAAACAGATAGTCTGGATGGACGCCACCTGCAATGGACGCCTGTAGCGAACGAATATCGTTGACCCCTTGCATGTACTGCTCCTGAGGTGTGGCAATGGCGAAATTCCTGAAGCTTAGCAAGCCTGGTCGCGAATGAGCGCGACCAAGGAATCCCTGATACCTCACTCGTCCAGCGCCAACCCCTCCAACTCGACCCCACACATCTGCGCCAATACCTCCACCACCAGCGCGTGATCTTCGCGCTGTGGCAGCCCGGAAACCGTCACCGCACCGATAAACCCACCCTTGCGCAACGCAATGGGAAAGCACCCGCCATGGGGCGCAAAATCGATCATGGGCAATCCCGAAGGATCCTGCAGTGTCTGTCCGTCACGCTCCAATGTCAGGCCGACTGCATAGGAACTCTGTTCCAGTAATTCGGTAACATTGCGCTTGCGCCGCGCCCACTCTGCATTCACCGCTACAGTGCCCGGCATGGCATACAAAAACACCGTGTCGCGCGCGATCCGCACTTCGATAGTGGCTGCAGCTTCCCGCGCCTCACACGCCAGCTTCAGTCGATTGCCCAGATCCCAGGCGGTGGCCTTGTCGAAATGCTCGAACCTGATGGTCTGCTCCTGCAGGGCGATACGTCTCAGGTCTTCTGTTATATCCATTGTTGTCGCTCCGAGTCGTGATGTTGTTCAGCCGGAGAGTGTAGGGCACAGAGACCAATCTGCTCAGTCCAATAGCAATCCATGCCAGAGGCCCCCAGGCGCCAATAACAGCTTGCCTGCCATCAGGCAGCACACGCCGATCAACAAGGGTTTGATCAGTCGCGGACCAAAGCGCACCGCACATCGCGCACCCAGTTGTGCGCCCACGAAAGCGCCCACGGCCATTGCCAGCGCCAATGGCAACAGAATGTTGCCCATCATTGCGAACACCGCCAGCGAGCCCAGGTTACAAGAGGCATTGAGCAGCTTGCTGTTGCACACTGCGCGCAGTATGCCTTGGCCCATCACCAATACGAACGCAACCATGAAGAACGACCCGACACCTGGGCCGAACACGCCATCGTAGAAGCCGATCAATGGCGCCAAGGTCAAGCAGAAAACTACGGCTGGCAGCTTGGCACGGCGTTCGTCGTTACTGAGTTTGGGGCTGAGCGCGAAGTAGATCGCGACGCCGATCAAAAGCACCGGTACCAGCGCTTCCAATACAGCCCGGGGGATCAGGTTGACCGACAACGCTCCCAGTGCCCCGCCAACAAACGCCATGGCTGCCATGGGCAAGCCGCTGCGCCACTCGATCATCCCCTTGCGGGCAAAGGCAGCGGTAGCCGACACCGTCGCCGAGGCCGCTTGGAATTTGTTGGTGGCGATGGCAACCAACGGGTCAATGCCCCCCAGGAGCAGTGCGGGCAGGGTAATCAGACCGCCGCCGCCGGCGATTGCGTCGAAGAAGCCGGCCAGCAGCGCGACGCCGGCCATGATCAGGATCAGCGAGAGTTCGATTTCCAACAGCGGATTTCCTTGCGTGAGTCCTCAGCCCTTGACCTTCAAAGGGTCTGCATTGAGGACAATGGGGGAGACGAAGCGCGAGTAACCGAACAGGCGAATCAGCAGACGTCGGTTGTCGCGGATGATGTCTCGGCAGTGCAGCGCGCGATAGTTGTTGATCAATAGGGCATTGCTCGCGGTCAAGGTGATCTTGATGACTTCACTGCCGCGCACCTGAGTGTTCAACGCTTGAAAGGCGGCAATCGCCGCTGGGCTAGCGTTTTCGTTCAGCGAGTAGCGATAACTGTTGTAGCGCAGCGCATAGCCGCCGTTGACGTCGAACTGCAGGATCGAGACGGCTTGCCCGCTGGAACCGCTACCGGTAACGAAGGAGTCGCTGCGGGTGTAATCGAAGGACGCGGAAGTCAACGCGAGTGCGGCTCTGGCACCGATGCGGTCGATGACCGGCGTCATGGGGATGATGCAGGTGGGCTCGCCCAATGGGTTCCAGCGCGCCGTCAGGATGAGTGTGGACGGCGCTGGAGAATGCCCGTCGAGCGGTTCAATCGCGCAGTGGTACGGCGCCTCGGTGTGAGGGCCGAGCGGCAGGCCTGCATGTGAACTGAGTTCAAGGCTGCTGTCCGAGGGTTCGTCGGCGCGGGGTAGCAGGCCACCGCCGCAAAAATTGCCGACAAAACGAATCAGTCGGGCGTTGTTGTCCATGTCGTAGGCAAACGCCCGATGTTTTACCAAATGCAGCAGTATCTGATTGCGTGCCGCCAGGTGCAGGCATTCAGGGGCGTTTTCCAGCACATGCAGCGGCGGTAAATCACTTGGGGGTGGATCCTGCCGAGGCGGCAGCAGCCCCGAGCACTCCAGCACGGCGAGATGACCGTCTGAATAGCGCCGCACAATATCGCGCTGGCCAGCGTTGAAGCTTCGATATAACCGTAGTGCCGCTGCGCTGGCGCAAGCAATGGCCCCGGGCAACTCGGGGCCTCCCGCAGCGGCAATGCGGTCGGCACTCTCGGCCAGCAGCGCGGTTTGAGTGGGCGAGAAAGACAGTTGTTCATATTCAAGATCGACGGTTGTCGACGCGTTTTTATGCGCGTGCATAGGGAGGATTCCATTCTAGGTGTTGTTCTTGTTGTCCTGAAACGCCCCTAGAATCGATTCCCCTGCAATCGATGTACAGAGGGAAATGCTGCCTGATAACTGCCTTTCTATTTGAAAATGTAACGACGTAAAAATTTGTTTCTGTATCAGTCAATCAACCCCTGCGCATCGTAAAACGGATACGGCCCTGGATAGTCACCGAGCACACCGGTATGGGTCACCAGGCCCTCCTGCGGATGCCACCAGTGCAACAGATACCCCGCCGGTTCCAGGCCGAAATGCGCTGGGGCATCTTGTTGCAGATCCAGCACGATTTGATGCGATGTCCCGGGGCACACATTCACCAGGCTGCCGCCAAAACGCTTTTGAATCGGCCGATGCAGATGCCCGCAGAGCAAGCGCTCGACCTGTTGGTGACGCGCCACTACGCGCTCGAATGCCGCCGCGTTGGCGAAGGGTTCGCTGTCCATGTGGCCGATGCCGGTGATGAAGGGTGGGTGATGGAGAATCAATACAGTCGGTACATCGGGCCGTGCGCCGAGGCGCTGATCGAGCCAGGCCAGTTGTGCATCGCTCAGTTGGCCGCCATGGGCGCCGGGGACGGTGGAATCCAGCCCGATCAAGCGCACCGGCCAGGCCTCATCAACCCAGTCGAGCGTGCCTCCGGTGACGGGCAGGCATGACTGCCCGCCAAACGCCGCGAGCATCTCCCCGCGATCATCATGGTTGCCCGGCACCAGGTAGAACGGCATGGCCAGTTCAGCCAGTAGCGGTGCGAGTACTGCATATTCATCGGCCCGGCCGAAATCCACCAGGTCACCGCTCACGACCACTACATCAGGGCGCGGCACACAGGCGTTCAAATGCGCCACCATGCGCTTCAAGGCGCCGAGGGTATCGACCACGCCATAGCTGAACTTGCCGCCGGCCTTGAGGTGGGGATCGCTGATCTGGGCTATCAGGAACGGCCGGCTCATGCCACGACCTCGCTGCGACCCGCGCCGTTGTTGAGTCGAAACAGATGCCGAGGCGCGATGCCCAGCGCGATGGCATCGCCGACTTGAAGGTTGGCGGCCTCATCGCAGTCGACCAGTAGCGGCTGCGCTGCGCCGATATCGACCAGCAAACGGCTATGGGCACCCTGAAAGAACTGCGCCACCAAGCGCCCATGCAAATGGCCATTGCCACTCGCGACCTGCAGGTGCTCAGGGCGGCAATACAGGGTGTCGGGAAAATCACCAGCGCTCCAGGGCAGCTCGCCACCTTGCACCTTGAGCCCGGCCTGGCTGCGCTCCAGCACGGTGAAGGCGTTGAGGTTGCCGACAAAACCCGCAACAAAGCTGTTGGCCGGTTGCTGATAGATGGTCTGCGGCGTAGCGAGCTGTGCGACACGCCCCTGTTCCATCACCAGGATTCGATGCCCGAGCGCCATGGCTTCGCCCTGGTCGTGAGTGACGAATACCGCGGTGATACCGAGGTGGCGCAGCAGTTGGTCGAGCTCGCTGCGCAGGCGTTCGCGCAGTTGCGCATCGAGGGCGGCGAGCGGTTCGTCGAGCAGCAGCACCCGAGGGCGCGGCGCCAAGGCGCGGGCGAGCGCGACACGCTGGCGCTGGCCGCCGGACAATTCGTGAATGGCGCGCCGGCCGAGGTCCTTGAGGCCGACCAGCTCCAGCAGTTCGGCGCAACGGGTGTGGCGTTCGGCCTTGGGAATGCCGCGGATCTTCAGGCCATAGACGATATTGCCGGCGACATCCAGATTGGGGAACAGCGCGTAGTTCTGGAACACCATGCCCACGTCACGGCGTTCGATGGGCAGGGCGGTGACGTCCTCCTCGCCGAACAGCACGCGGCCGCTGTCGGGGCGCTCGAGGCCCGCAATCAGGCGCAAGGTAGTGGTCTTGCCGCAGCCCGACGGACCGAGAATGGCCAAGGTCTCGCCGGGGTGGATATCCAGGTCCAGCGAATGCAAGGCGACGGTGCCGTTGGTGAAGGTCTTGCGGCAACCTTCGAGGCGGATAGGGGTGCCGGTCATCGACGGTCTCCACGGGCAAGGTGGTTGCTGACGGCTTGCAGGGCAATGAGCAGCGGCACGATCAGCAACAGGAAAATCAGGGTGTAGGCGCTGGCGACTTCGAGCCGCGCCGAGGCGTAACTGTCTGCAAGGCCCACGGGCAGGGTCTTGGTCAGCGGGGTATGGAGCATCCAGGTCAGGTTGAACTCGCCCAGCGATAGGGTCACCACCATCAGCACCCCGGCGACGATGCCGGTGCGGCAGTTAGGTACCACGATGGTGAAAAAGCGTTCTAGCGGGCCGGCGCCGAGGCTGGCGGCGGCTTCTTCGAGGAAGGGCAATTGCTGGCGCTGCATCACTGCCATCACCGGGCGTACCAGAAACGGCAGGGTGAAAATCACATGGCCGACCAGAATGAACAGCCAACTGCCCCGAAAGGCGCCGTACTGGCCATAGGTGAGCAACAACGCCAGCGCACTGGCCAGGCCGGGCATGGCCACGGGCAGCACCATCAATTCCTCGAAGGCGCGGCTATAGCGGTTGTTCATGCGCACCAAGGCATAGGCCGCCGGCACACCGATCACCACCACGCAAAGGGCGCAGGCAACGGCCAGTTGCAGCGACAGCCAGACCGTATCGGCATAGGCGTTCCATACCTGCGCCAGCCAATCCAGGGTCAAGCCGCTGGCGACCACGCCCTGGAAGTAATTGCGCGTCACCCCGGCCAGCAGCGACATCAGCACCGGCACCAACATGAAGCTGCACACCAGCACCACGAACGTCAGCTGACTGTAGAACCACACGCCACGTTTCATAGGTTGGCTCCCGTTTGCCGAATCAAGCGCCGGGCCAGTAGCAGGGCGATCCAAGTGATCGCGCCGAGCACGACCGACAAGGCCGCCGCCATGGCGAAGTTGGCGTAATTGGTGAAGGTGTTGTAGATCGCCACCGGGGTGACGTTCAGTTGTGTGCCCAAGGTAAAAGCCGTGCCGAACGCACCCATGGCGGTGGCGAAGCAGATGGCCCCGCAAGACACCAGCGCCGGCGCCAGCCCCGGCACGATCACATCCAGCACCACGCGCCAAGGTTTCGCGCCCAGTGAGCGGGCGGCTTCTTCAAGGCTGCTGTCGAGGGTGTCGCACGCGGCCATGACCGTCAGGATGACCCGCGGAATGGAGAAATACAGATAGCCCACAAACAGCCCGATCAATGAATACGCGAACACCCAGTGCTGGCCGAACAGGCTGGCGGCGAGGCCCTGGCGACCGCCCAGCAGAATCACCAGAAACCCCACCACCACACCGGGGAAGGCCAGGGGAAAGGTCAGCAGCGCCACCAGGGCCGAGCGCCCGAAGAAGCGCTGGCGGGCGAGAAAGCATCCCACCACCGCCCCGATCAGGAGCGCGGCAGCGGTGACGACAACGGCCAGCGCGCAGGTCTGCGCCAGGCTGCTCAGGTATTGCGCGCTGCTCAGCACCTGCCAGTAGGCGGTGTCATGGCCGTCGCGGCGTTGCAGGCCGAGGGCGATCAAGTGCACCAATGGCAGCAGCCAGAACGCGCTCAATACCGCCAGCGCGGGAGCCAGTGCCAACGCTGCTGGCGCTGGCAAGCGCCACGGTCGACGCGTCGCAGCCATGACTGGCAGAGCTCGCGCGCTCATCATTTGACCTCACGCAGATACTGCGCGCTGAAGGCTTCCTGCGCGGCAGCCATCTGCCCGTAATCCACGGTACCGGCGCGGGCATAATCGGCCTCGGGCAAGAAGCGCTTGGCAACCTCATCCGGCATCTGCACCGGGCGCACCGGGCGCAGATAGGCATTGGCCCACAGCGCCTGGCCCTTGTCCGAGAGCACGTAGTCGAGGACCTTTTCGGCATTGGCGCGGTGCGGCGCATTTTTGGCCAGGCTCATCACGTAAGGCACTGACACCGTACCTTCGCTAGGAATCACGAACGCCACATTGGCCTTGTCCTTGTAACGGGCGCGGTAGGCGTTGAAGTCGTAGTCCACGAGAATCGGCAACTCGCCCGACAGCACTCGCGCATAGGCGGTCTGTTTGGGCACGATCGGCGAGTTTTTCGCCAGCTTGCGGAAGTAGTCCAGGGCCGGCTCGAAGTTGTCGAGGGTGCCGCCCATGGCGCGGTTGATTGCCACTGCCGTCACGTAGCCGACAAAGGCGCTGGACGGATCGAGGTAGCCGACCATGCCCTGGTACTCCGGCTTGAGCAGATCAGCCCAGCTTTTTGGTACTGGCTTGCCGCCCAAGGCGTCGACGTTGACCATCAGGCCGAGGGTGCCGGAGTGGATCGCGAACCAGTGACCCTGCGGGTCCTTCAGGCCCGCGGGAATATCATCCCAGCCCTTGGGTTTGTAAGCGTCGAGCACCCCGGCCTTCTGCGCCTGCAGGCCGAAGGTCACGCCGTAATAGACCACATCGTCCACCGGTGCAGCCTGTTCGGCCACCAGTTGTGCGAGCGCCTGGCCGGAGTTCTTGTTATCCAATGGCACGTGCACGCCGGTGTCGGCGGCGATGGCCTGCAACTGGGTGCCCCAATCGGCCCACTCGGGCGGGCAGTTGTAGCAGATGGCGGTTTCGGCGGCCGGGGCGAGGCGGGCGATGCCCAGCAACAGCACGGCGGCCAGGGTACTAGCGGACCTTTTCATGGGGGATGCTCCAAGTGAGGGCGATGCTGTCGCCGGGGCGGATATGACAAGGCAAGCAAATAGAGGCAGGGGCACCGCCGCCGATCAGGGCGAGCAATTGGTCGATCACGGCCTGGGCCAGCGCCTCGATGGGCTGCACCACGGAACACAGCGAGGGATGAATCTGAGTGCCGAGGGCGATGCCGTCGAAACCGATCACCGACAGGTGCCGAGGTACCTGGCGACCGCCGCGACGCAGTTCGGCGATGACGCTGATGGCCAGTAGATCGTTGGAGCACACCAGTGCCGTCGGCGCTTCAAGGCCGCGCAACCAGGGCGCTAGCACGCTAAGGTCGGCTCGGGTGTGGGCGGGCATTTCGAGTACCGGCATCGGCTTCAGGCCGCGGGCCTGCAGGGCGTCGCAATAACCCTGATAACGCAGGCGGGCGCGGTCCGATTGCAGCGCGGGGCCGGCGACCATGCCGATATGGGTGTGGCCCAGCTGCAGCAGGTGCTCGGTTGCCAGTTGCATGCCGGCGCGGTTGTCCACCGACACCGCGCTGAAGTCGGCGCGTGTCGGTTGGTGGTAGGCGAGCACGAACGGCGTGGCTTCGCGGCTCAGGGCATCGAGCAGCGGATTGTCCTGGGCATCGGTGACCGTCAGTACCAGGCCGTCGACGCGCTGGCGCAGCAGGTCCTCGACCACTTCGGCCTCGCGAGCGCTGTCGTAGTCGGTGGTGGCCAGCAGCAAGTTGTAGCCGTGCACGCGGGCGACCCGCTCCATCGCCTGAAACTGCTCGGCGAACACCGGGTTGAGCAGGTTGGGTACGACCACGCCGATCATGTGCGTGGCTTGCAGACGGAACTGCCGACCCAGCCGATTGGGGCGAAAATTCAGCGTCCGCGCGGCGGCGAATACCAATTCACGCGTCGCCTCGCGGACCACATCCGGTGTGGCGAACGCGCGAGCGGCAGTGGCGCGGGAAACCCCCGCCAGTTGTGCAACATCTTTCAAATCGGTCATGGGCGCCTGTTTGAGATCGATCTCATTGGCGCCGATTGTGGCGTGGGGATGTGGCAGAAAAAGGACTGGGGTATTGCAGTTGTGTGACGGATGGAGCCCGTGTTTACTGGATCAAACGGAGTTTATTGGCTATCGGTTCAGCACAACTCTGCAAAATGCAATAATATCCGCCTTCTGCCTCGCGCGTGGCCTGGTCTGCCGGCCACCGTGAGCCATCATTGTCAACAGACCGTGCTGCACGGTCTCAACCACACTGGACCTGCTGACTCTATGCGAATGCGCCTTATGCTGTTGGGCGGTGGGAATGCCCTGGGGCAAGCGCTGATTCGCCTCGGAGCGGAAGAGGACATCGGCTTCCTCGCCCCGCGCCCCCCGCAGGACGGTTGGGATGTAGCGAGCCTGACTCAGCTGCTCGATGACACCCGCCCCGATGCGTTGATCAACCTGGCTTACTACTTCGATTGGTTCCAGGCCGAAAGCGTCAGCGAAGCGCGCCTGACTGCGCAGGAGCGCTCGGTCGAGCGTCTGGCCGAGCTGTGCCAGCACCACCAGATCGTGCTGGTGCAGCCGTCCAGCTACCGGGTGTTCGACGGCTCGCGGGCCACCGCCTATAGCGAAAAAGACGAACCGGTACCCTTGGGCCTGCGCGGCCAGGCGTTGTGGCGCATGGAACAAAGCGTGCGCGCGGCCTGCCCGCAGCACGTGTTGCTGCGTTTCGGCTGGCTGCTCGATGACAGCATCGACGGCGTGCTGGGGCGTTTCCTGAGCAGTGCCGAGCAACCACGCGAATTGATGTTGGCCGATGACCGTCGTGGCAATCCGACGCCAGTGGATGACGCCGCACGGGTGATCATTTCGGTGCTCAAGCAGCTCGACTGCGAGGCGCCGCTGTGGGGCACCTATCACTACGCCGGCAACGAGGCGACCACGCCGCTGGCGCTGGGGCAGGCCATCCTCACCGAAGCCGCCCATCTGCACCCCCTGGCGGTCGAGTCGCCGACCGCCCAGGCCCACGCTGCGCGGCCCGATGCCGCCGACGAGCCGCAGCACGCTGTGCTGGCTTGCAAGAAAATTCTCCACACTTTCGGGATCAAACCACGCGCCTGGCGGGCCGGACTCCCGAGCCTACTGGATCGATATTATCGTCATGGTTGATGCTCCTGTCCTGATCACCGGCGGCGCCGGGTTCATTGGTTCCCATCTTGTGGACGCGCTGTTGGCCGAGGGCTACGCGGTGCGGATCCTCGATGACCTGTCGTTCGGCAAACGCAGCAACTTGCCGCTGCACAACCCCAAGGTCGAGCTGTTGGTTGGCAGCGTTGCCGATGCCGCTCTGGTCTCCCGTGCGGTTGCCGGTTGTCAGGCGGTGGTGCATCTGGCCGCAGTCGCTTCGGTACAGGCCTCGGTCGATGATCCGGTGAGCACGCATCAGAGCAATTTCATCGGCAGCCTGAATGTCTGCGAAGCCATGCGCGAGCACGCGGTGCGCCGCGTGGTGTTTGCCTCCAGTGCAGCGGTGTATGGCAACAACGGCGAAGGCCAGGCGATCGACGAAGACACGCCCAAGGCGCCCTTGACCCCCTACGCGTCGGACAAACTGGCCAGCGAGTACTACTTCGATTTTTACCGCCGTCAGCACGCGCTGGAGCCGGTGATCTTTCGCTTCTTCAACATCTACGGCCCGCGCCAGGATCCCTCCTCGCCGTATTCCGGGGTGATCAGCATCTTCACCGAACGTGCGCAGCAAGGCGTGCCGATCAATCTGTTCGGCGATGGCGAGCAGACCCGGGATTTCTTCTACGTGGAAGACCTGGTAGCGCTGCTGGTGCAGGCGCTGGAAAAACCGCAGGTGGAGGTGGGTGCGATCAATGTCGGCCTTAATGGCGTGACCAGCCTCAATCAGTTGCTCGAAGCGCTGGGCACGGTGGTCGGCGATCTGCCTGCCGTGACCTACGGCCCGGCGCGCGCGGGCGATATCAAACACTCACGCGCCAACAATGCCCGTTTGCTGCAACACTTCGAACTCCCCGCTATCACCCCGTTGACCGAAGGCCTGCGGCGCTTGATTGCCGGTTAACGGCGCCGTCTGGGCGGACGTCTTCGCGGGCAAGCCATGCTCCCACAGGTGTACGACATACCACTGTGGGAGTTGGGCGTTCCCGCGAAGAGGCCGGCAGGATCAGCGAAAATTCCGCATCAGAACCTATACCCAACCCCCACCATATACACCCACGGATCGACATCCACCTTGACCTTGGTTTCCTGCGCGCCCAGCGCCGTGGGGCCATCGACGGTGGCCTTGGTGTTGATGTCCACGTACCACACCGCGGCGTTGAGCATGATGCTGTCGGTAAGCATGTAGTCGGCGCCGATCTGCCCGGCGAAACCCACCGAATCCTGCATGCGCAGGTTGCTGAAGCCCTGGGCCTTGCGTTCGCTGGTGAGGTCTTCGTCGTAGAACTTGGTGTAGTTGATCCCCACGCCGGCGTAGGGCTGGAAGCGCGAATCCTTGTCCAGTGGGTAGTACTGCAGCGACAGGGTCGGCGGTAATTGCTTGATGTCCGCCAGCTTGCCGCCCAGTCCGGCACCTTTGACCCCGACGCTATGTTGGAACGGGGTCGCCAGCAGCAACTCGACGCCCCAGTGATCATCGAGCATGTAGGCGAAGGCCAGGCCCAGTTGCGTGTCGCTGTCCAGGGTCGCCTTGGTGCCGGAAACGCGCGCGCCGTCGACCTTGAGGTTGCCGCTGTCCTCATTGGGTGCCGTGGTGGCGGCGCCAGCACGAACGATGATGTCTCCGGCCTGGTGAGCCTGGGCGAGGGGTGTGGCGAGCGCCAGCGCGAGGATCGAAGCGCTGAGCAGGGACTTGTTCATGGGGGCTCCATTGGCAGTTCATAAAGGATGGCGCCAATGGTAGGGAGTGCTAACCCATGATCTGTTGACTTGGCTCAATGCCAGCGCGATTAATCAGTTGGGCAGCTCATAGACGTAGATTTTCTGCGCATCGAGCTGATAACCGGCCTCGGCCAGATCGCTGGTGGTGGCCTTGACCTGCATCGGACCCTCGATCCAATAGGGTTGATACAACTCCTCGACCTTGACCCCCAGCTCACTGGTCACGTGCACGATCTGGTTGGAGGGTGGCGGTGGCACGTGGATGCAGGCGCCGTAGTAGGGCACCAGCAAAAAGTCGGTGGTTCGGCCTTCCTCGTTGACCTCCAGCGGTACGATATAGCCCGGGATCTTCACCTGCTGCCCATCCAGCGCCTGCACCACCGGCGCATGGGGCGCCTGCTGCTGGGCGGCGGGTGCCGACTCGATGGCGCTGCCCAGCTTGCTCAGGTCATGCAGCGGTGTCATCTGCGGCTTGAGGTGCGGCGCGTCGGGCGGGATCAGCGCGTCCCAGGTCAACTCGTGGATCGGCGCCGCCCAGGCGGGCCCTGCGCAAGCCAGCAGCCAGCACAACAACAGGCGTTCAGCACGCATCGATCAGACTCATAAATGGATGGACAGGCCGTCAGCCAACGACTGACGGTACGCCCGCCAGGCCGGCACGGTGCCCATCAACAGGGCCGCACCGAGGATGATTGCGAGCAGGCTCCATTCATACTCGCTGGGCAGCGACAATGGCAAGTACAGCCCGTAATTGGCTTGCACATAGCCCTGCGCCCCGGCGATGCAGGCATACAGCAGCGCTACCCCGGTGACGATGCCGGCGAGCGCCAGGCCCAGCGCTTCGAGAATCAGCAGCCCGGCAATGTGCAGCGGCCTGGCGCCCACCGAACGCAGGATAGCCATCTCCCGGCGGCGCTCGTTGAGGCTGGTGAGGATCGCGGTGAGCATGCCGATCAAGCCGGTCAGCACCACGAACAGCGAGACCACGAACAGGGCTTTTTCGGCCGTGCCCATCAGGCTCCAGAGCTCCTGCAAGGCCACGCCCGGCAAGATCGCCATCAGCGGTTCGCCACGGAAATCATTGATGTCGCGCTGCAGGGCGAAGGTCTGCACCTTGCTGTTGAGCCCCAGCAACACGGCGGTGATGGCGGTGGGCGTGAGGTCCATGTTGCGCGCCTGATCGGCGCTGATGCGCTCGGCGCCGCGAGCCGGCACGCCGTTGTGCCAGTCGATGTGGATGGCTTCCATGCCGCCCAGGCTGATATGCAGCGTGCGGTCCACCGGGGTGCCGGTACGTTCGAGGATGCCCACCACGGTGAAGGGCTTGTCGTCGTGCTTGACCAGGCTGATGGCGGCCACGCCGTGGGCCAGCACCAGCTTGTCGCCGAGCTGGTAGTGCAGCGCCTCGGCCACTTCGGCGCCGAGCACGACCTCGAACGGATCGACCTTGAACGCTCGCCCTTGGGCCAGCTCGAGGTTCTGCCGGTGACCGTACTGGTAATGCTCGAAATAGCTGGCGTCGGTGCCCATCACCCGGTAACCGCGGTGCGAGTCGCCGAGGGAGATGGGGATGGCCCACTTGACCTTGGGGTCGCTGGCGTAACGCTGGAAGCTGTCCCAGCGGATGTTGTTGGTGGCGTTGCCGATGCGAAATACCGAATACAGCAGCAGGTTGACCGACCCCGAGCGGGCGCCGACGATCAAGTCGGTACCGCTGATGGTGGCGGCAAAGCTGGCGCGGGCTTCGGTACGCACGCGCTCCACGGCCAGCAGTAGACACACCGACAGGGCGATGGCGAAGGCCGTCAGGAAAGCGGTAAAGCGACGATTGGCCAGGCTGGCCAGGGCGAGACGCAGTAGATACATCACAAGCCTCCGGTGCGCGCGGCGCGGTTGAGATCGGCCAGCGACAGGCTGCGATCGAACAGCGGCGCCAGGCTCTGATCGTGGCTGACGAACAGCAGGCTGGCACCGGCGGCGCGGCATTCGGCGAACAGCAATTGGATGAAGGCCTGGCGGGCATCGGTGTCGAGCGCCGAGGTCGGCTCGTCGGCAATCACCAGCGCCGGTTGGCCGATCAGGGCACGGGCGGCGGCGACCCGTTGTTGCTGGCCGATCGACAGCGTATCCGCACGGCGGGCGATCAGGGCGCGGTCGGTGAGGCCAAGCTGGGCCAACAGGGCCATTGCCGCCTGTTCGACGCTGCCATGCCGCTCGCTGGCGCGTTGGGCGCGGGCCGTGGAAAAGCGGCAGGGCAGTTCGACGTTCTCGCGCACCGAGAGGAACGGCAGCAGATTGAACTGCTGGAAGATGTAGCCGGTGTGATCGACCCGGAAGCGATCGCGCTGGCCCTGCTTGAGGGTGGAGATCTCTTGGCCCAGCAGGCGGATGCTGCCGCGGTCGGGCGTCTGTACGCCGCCGAGCAGGCCCAGCAGGGTGGTCTTGCCACTGCCGCTGGGGCCTTTGAGAAACAGGCTTTGCCCTTTGTGCAGGGTGAATTCCGGGATGTCCAGCAACGGCGGTTGGCCGGGCCAGGCGAAACGTACATCGGCCAGTTCGATCAGGGCTTCGGGCATGGTCAGTAGGTCAGCACGCTGTTGTCCGGGGTGGCGTCCACGCCTTCCTGGCCATTGGGTGCTATCAGCTGGACCTGCACCTTGTGAGTGGCCGGGAAGGTCTTGAACAAGCGGGTCAGATCGAGGCTCTTGAGGACGGCGGCGTTGTCGCACTGGAGTTGATAGTGGGCGTGGATTTCGCTGTGATCGTGGTGGTGTTCGGCGCCGTCGGCGTCATGCTCGTCGGCATCTTCATCGTGGTCATGCTCGTCTGCAGCGGGCTTGTCGCCGAACAGCGGGCTGTTGAGGGTTTGCTTGGCGACGATGCACTTGGCAGCGGCGGGCACGGCGAACAGGGTCAGCGGTTGCGCCAGCAGTTGGCGGACGTTGTTCACGGCAGCCTTGTCAGCATCGCTGGTGGCGGGGTGTTCAAAGCCGACCAGGTTCATGGCCGGGCTGTCGAGCTCCAGCTCCAGGGTTTCGTCGTCCAGTGCCGCATTCAGCCGCGCGGTGCCGTGTTCATGGGCGCCGAGGCTGGCGTGCTCGACCTCGTGGGCGGCGTCGGCAGCGTGGGCGATGGCGAGCGGCAGCAGGGCGAAGGGCAAAGCGAGCAGCAGACGGCGCATGGGATCTCCGGTAAGGGTGGAAATGTGTGATGTTATAACGATATGGGTTGCGCCCGCAATCTCGATCCCAGCTTGTAGCGAGGAGGCTTGCCCCCGAAAAGGGTCGAATAATCGAGATGCTGCGGGCACGACTCATCGGGGGCGAGCCCCCTTCCTGCAGTGTCGGTGTGAAGTTCGGGTTGATGCGCCCTCTTTCAGCTGTTACAAAACCGGCCTATCGAAGGAGCACAGCATGTTGAGAATTCGCGGCACCGTGGGCGATCTGCCGGTTGACCTGACCATCGAGATGGACCCAGCAGACTGGGCGTTGCTGGGCAACCAGTTGAACATCTTGGCGCCCAGCGACGCGCCAACCCCGACCCCGACCAGCAAGCCAAAGAACCAGGACGATGCCTTGTGGCGCAATGCCTTGGCGTTGGTGGAGTCGAGTGGGCAGATCAGCGGCCCGTCCCTGCTGGAACAGCTCGAGGGCCTGGCGGGCAGCACGGCGGGAGCCAAGCGCCTGCTGGTACGGCTGCGCCATAGCGCGTTGATTCAGGTGCAGAGCGGCGCGGATGCGCCGTTGTATTGCTGGGCGGGCTGATATTCGGGTTATGCGGTGTCAGTGCCGGTCTCTTCGCAGGCGGGCCTTGCTGCCACAGTCATACATCGGGTGGGAGCAAGGTTGCGCGTTCGGCGGCAAATGGGCTGGTACAGCCCGCCCACAATCAACCCCTAGTACAACGCCGCAAACAACTTGCGCCGGTACGTGGTCACCAAGGGGTGCTCATTGCCCAGCAGCTCGAACACCTGCAGCAGCGTCTTGTGCGGCAGGCCTTCGCTGTAGCTGCGATTGCGCACGAACAGTTTCAGCAGGGCTTCGAGTGCCGCTTCGTATTGCTGGCGTGCCAGTTGCTGGATGGCCAGCTGATAGACCGCCTCGTCATCGCCAGGCTCCTTGGCCAGGCGCGCTTTCAAGTCTGCAGCGTCAGGCAAGTCGGCCGCCTGCGACAGAAACGTAAGTTGGGCCTTGGCGCCGGCCAGTGCGGCCTTGTGCTCATCGGTCTTGACTGCGTCCAGCACGGTGCGGGCTTCGCCCAATTCGCCACGTTCGGCCAGGCAGCGCGCATAAAGAATCAGCGCCTTGGCGTTGGTATTGTCCTCGCCAAGAATGCTTTGCAGGATGGCCTCGGCTTCGGCGAAATGGCTTTCGGCAAAAGCCGCTTCGGCTTGCTCCAGTGGATCGGCAGCGGCCGGCGGTGGCATCTGCACGTGAGGTTCAAGCAGAGTCCGCACTGCGGATTCCGGCTGCGCGCCGGCAAAGCCATCCACCGGTTGACCGTCCTTGAACAGCACCACGGTAGGCAGGCTGCGAATGCCGAAGCGGGCGACGATGTCCTGTTCGGCATCGCAATCGACCTTGGCCAGCAGCAGCTCACCCTGATAACTCTCGGTGATCTGCTGCAGCATCGGCATCAGCACCTTGCACGGCGCGCACCATTCAGCCCAGAAATCCACCAGCACCGGCTTGTGAAAAGAGTTCTCGATTACCAGCTGGTCGAAGTTGGCCGTGGTGGCGTCGAAGATGTACGGAGTAGCCTGGCTCATCGCGAATCTCGAAAAAAACGGTAATGACGGCCACTATAAAGCCTGCGTCGACCGGCTGAAAGTCATGGCCGCCTTGGTGAAACCCCAGGGGCAATCAAGGCGCGGGAACGAACTGCAACTGGCCGAGGGACTGCGTGGTCGGCTGTTCGATGCGTACCGGCGACAGATGCAGCAACAATTGCCCGGACTGGCTTACCCGACCGCGCAACTCGACCCGAGCACCCTGCGGGAAGGCATCCGGATTGAAGCGCAGTTGCAGGGGCAGATTCTTGCCATCACCCGTGATCTTGGCGCTGGTCAACAGTTTTTGCGGGCGATCCTGAGCATCGATCACCAGCACGGCCAGCTCGACCTCCGCGCCGTTCGGCACGCCCAGCAGCAGGCCGGTCAGCTCACGCTGATACACAGGCAGCGGGCCCAGCGGCACTGGCGGCGCGGTGATGGTCTTGCTGCTGACCGCCGTGGTAGCCGGGGCAACAGGGCTGGCCGGTTTGGGGGCCTCACTGCTGCAAGCGGCAAGCAGGGCGGCCAGGACGACAAAAAACAAAGGACGAGACGACATGGGCAGATCCAGAAAAACCGAGATCGTCTGTATACCGCAAAGCCTTTGACTTGTCTTGCCGCAGGGATGCGCTACCATGGCCCTCCCCATTTTTTGTTGCCTGCCACCATGCACTGTCCCTTCTGCGGTGCCAACGACACCAAGGTCATCGACTCTCGACTGGTCGCCGAGGGCGAGCAAGTGCGTCGTCGACGCGAATGCCTGGCCTGTGGTGAGCGTTTCACCACCTTTGAAACCGCCGAACTGGTACTGCCCCGGCTGATCAAGCAAGACGGCAGCCGCCAGCCTTTCGACGAAGAAAAACTCCGTGCCGGCATGCTGCGCGCGTTGGAAAAGCGCCCGGTCAGCGTCGAGCGCGTTGAGGCTGCGCTGGTGCACATCAAGCACCGGCTGCGGGCCACCGGCGAGCGAGAAGTCAAGTCGCTGATCGTCGGCGAACTGGTGATGAAAGAGCTGCAAAAGCTCGATGAAGTCGCCTATATCCGTTTTGCCTCGGTGTATCGCCGCTTCCAGGATCTCGACGAGTTCCGCGAAGAGATCGATCGCCTGGCCCGCGAGCCGTCGGAAAAATGATCGAACAGGCCATTCTCGACCGCCACTACATGGCTCGCGCGCTGCAACTGGCGCGTAACGGGCTGTACACCACCCATCCCAATCCCCGGGTCGGCTGCGTCATCGTCCGCGAGGGCCAGGTGGTCGGCGAGGGCTGGCATGTGCGTGCCGGCGAACCCCATGCCGAGGTGCACGCGTTGCGCCACGCCGGTGAGCTGGCCTGCGGCGCGACGGCCTATGTGACCCTCGAGCCCTGCAGCCACCATGGCCGAACGCCGCCCTGTGCCGACGCGCTGGTCAAGGCCGGCGTCGCCCGGGTGGTTGCGGCCATGCAGGACCCTAATCCCCAGGTAGCAGGCAACGGCCTGCTCCGGTTGCAGCAGGCCGGCATCGTGGTGGTCTCGGGTGTGCTGGAGGCCGAAGCGCGGGCGATCAACCCCGGCTTCATCAAGCGCATGGAGCACGGCTTGCCGTTTGTACGGGTCAAGCTGGCGATGAGCCTGGACGGGCGCACCGCCATGGCCAGCGGCGAAAGCCAATGGATCACCGGCGCACCGGCCCGCAGTGCCGTGCAGCGCTTGCGGGCGCGCTCCAGCGTGGTGCTGACCGGCGCCGACAGCGTGCTGATGGACGGCGCGCGGATGACCGTGCGTGCCGCCGAGCTTGGCCTGGATGCCGCGACCACCGAACTGATCGAAGCCCGCTCGATGCTGCGCCTGTTGATCGACGGCAGCCTGCGGGTGCCCCTCGACGCTCCGTTCTTCACCGTCGGGCCCGCGTTGGTGGTGACTTGCGACGCCGCCCAGCAGGCGAGTTACGCCGCAGCTGGCCATGAACTGCTGGCACTGCCGGGCGCCGATGGCCATGTCGACCTGCCCGCCCTCTTGAAGGAACTCGCCAGTCGGGGCGTCAACGAGGTGCTGGTCGAAGCCGGCGCCCGACTGGCCGGGGCCTTTGCCCGCCAGGGCCTGGTGGACGAATACCAGATATTCATCGCCGCCAGGTTCCTCGGTTCCCAGGCGCGGCCCTTGCTTGAATGGCCGCTGACCCTCATGAGTGAGGCGCCAGCGCTTAAAATCACCGAAATGCGCGCTGTGGGCGATGACTGGCAGGTCACTGCCATTCCTGCGCCTGCAGCAGGCGTATAATTCGCCGCCCGCGCCTTGCGCTGACCCGGCTCTGAGGAGATCCCATGTTCACCGGCATTATCGAATCGATTGGCAGCATCCGCGCGCTCACCCCTAAAGGCGGCGATGTCCGGGTTTACGTAGCGACCGGTAAACTCGACCTGAGCGACGTCAAGCTCGGCGACAGCATCGCCGTCAGTGGTGTTTGCCTGACTGCAGTAGAGCTGCCAGGCGATGGTTTCTGGGCCGACGTCAGCCGCGAGACCCTGGACGTCACCGCGTTCAATCAGCTCAAGGTCGGCAGCCCGGTCAACCTCGAAAAGGCCCTGACGCCGACCACCCGCCTGGGTGGTCATCTGGTCAGCGGCCATGTCGATGGCGTCGGCGAAGTGGTCGCCCGCGAAGAAAATGCCCGCGCGATCCAGTTCCGCATCCGCGCCCCCAAAGAGCTGGCCAAGTACATCGCTCACAAGGGCTCGATCACCGTCGACGGCACCAGCCTGACCGTCAATGCGGTCAACGGCGCCGAATTCGAGCTGACCATCGTCCCGCACACGCTGGCCGAAACCATCATGGACAGCTACCACCCTGGGCGTCGGGTCAATCTTGAGGTCGACCTGCTGGCGCGTTATCTCGAGCGCCTGCTGCTCGGTGACAAGGCCGCCGAGGCTGTGGGTCAGGGCGGCATCACCGAAAGCTTTCTTGCCAGCAATGGCTACCTCAAATCCTGATTGAAAGGGGGTGCCGCGTGGCGCTCAACAGTATCGAAGAGCTGATCGAAGACATTCGCCAGGGCAAGATGGTCATCCTGATGGATGACGAAGACCGCGAGAACGAAGGCGACCTGATCATGGCTGCCGAGTGCTGCCAGGCTGAGCACATCAACTTCATGGCGCGTTTCGCCCGCGGCCTGATCTGCATGCCCATGACCCGCGAGCGCTGCGAGACCCTCAAGCTGCCGCTGATGGCGCCGCGTAACGGCTCCGGCTTTGGCACCAAGTTCACCGTGTCCATCGAGGCCGCTACGGGTGTCACCACCGGCATCTCGGCTGCGGACCGCGCGCGTACCGTGCAGGCCGCCGCTGCTCGTGATGCCAGGGCTGAGGACATCGTCAGCCCCGGCCATATCTTCCCGCTGATGGCCCAGGCCGGCGGTACCCTGGCTCGCGCTGGCCATACCGAAGCGGCCTGCGACCTGGCGCGCATGGCCGGGTTCGAGCCCAGCGGCGTGATCTGCGAAGTGATGAACGACGATGGCACCATGTCTCGTCGCGCCGAACTCGAAGCCTTCGCGGCGGAGCACGACATCAAGATCGGCACCATCGCCGATCTGATTCATTACCGCATGATTCACGAGCGTACCGTTCAACGGATCGCCGAGCAGCCGCTGGACAGCGAACTGGGCCAGTTCAATCTGGTGACCTACCGCGACTCGGTGGAAGGCGACGTGCACATGGCCCTGACGATGGGCACCGTGCACGGCGACGAACCGATCCTGGTGCGCGTGCACAACATGGATCCGCTACGCGACCTGCTGATGGTCAAGCAACCCGGGCGCTGGAGCCTGCGCGCGGCCATGAGCGCGGTGGCCGAGGCTGGCTGCGGCGTTGTATTGCTGCTGGGTCACCCGGTGGATGGCGACGTGCTGCTGGCGCATATCCGCGATTGCGCCGAGCATACCGAGCCGAAACAACCGACCACCTACAGCATCGTCGGGGCCGGTTCGCAGATTCTGCGTGACCTTGGCGTGCGCAAGATGCGTCTGCTCAGCGCGCCAATGAAATTCAACGCGATATCCGGATTCGATCTGGAAGTAGTAGAATACGTGCCCTCCGAATAATCAGCGGCCGCAAAGTCGCAGGAAGGCCAGCCTCGGGCTATGGTTTCCTGCGCCTGCGTCCGTTTTGCTTCGTGACACAACCCATTTCCACAGGTCGCCGTACCTCGGCAGCCTGGCTCTTTAAAATGAGAACGCTCGAATGACCCTGAAGACCATCGAAGGTACCTTCATTGCCCCCAAAGGTCGCTACGCCCTGGTGGTCGGCCGCTTTAACAGCTTCGTTGTGGAAAGCCTGGTAAGCGGCGCGATCGACGCCCTGGTTCGCCACGGTGTCAGCGAAAGCGACATCACCATCATCCGTGCCCCGGGCGCGTTTGAAATCCCGCTGGTGGCACAGAAAGTCGCCCAGCAAAGCGAATACGCCGCCATCATCGCGCTGGGCGCCGTCATTCGTGGCGGTACGCCGCACTTCGAATATGTCGCTGGCGAGTGCGTCAAGGGCCTGTCCCAGGTCTCCATGGAGTTCGGCGTACCGGTGGCCTTCGGTGTATTGACCGTCGATTCCATCGAACAGGCCATCGAGCGTTCCGGCACCAAGGCCGGCAACAAGGGCGCTGAAGCTGCCCTGTCGGCCCTGGAAATGGTCAGCCTGCTGTCGCAGTTGGAGGCCAAGTGATCAACGACGACAGCGATCAGTTCAATCCGCGCGAGCCGAAAGCGGCCGATGCTGGCAAACCGTCCAAGAGTGCCAAGCGCCGCGAAGCGCGTCAGCTGGCGACTCAGGCCCTGTACCAATGGCACATGGCCAAGCAATCGCTGAACGAAATCGAAGCGCAGTTTCGCGTCGATAATGACTTCACCGACGTCGACAGCGCCTACTTCCGCGAGATTCTCCACGGTGTGCCGGCCAGCAAGACCGAGATCGACACCGCCCTGGCGCCTTGCCTGGACATCACCATCGACGAGCTCGATCCGGTTGAACTGGCCGTGCTGCGCCTGTCCACCTGGGAATTGCTCAAACGCGTCGACGTGCCGTATCGCGTCGTGATCAACGAAGGTATCGAGCTGGCCAAAGTGTTTGGTTCGACCGACGGTCACAAGTTTGTCAACGGCGTGCTCGACAAGCTGGCACCGCGCCTGCGCGAAGCCGAAGTGAAGGCATTCAAGCGCTGATTGGCGAGCGAGCCGTTCATGGGCGAATTTGAGCTGATCCGCCAATTCTTCGCGGCCGCGCAGTGTGCGCGTGCCGGGGAGGGAGTGGCGCTGGGCATCGGCGACGACTGCGCGTTGCTGCAGGTGACTGCGGGCGAGCAGTTGGCGGTATCCACCGATACGCTGGTTGAAGGCGTGCATTTTCCGTTCGCGGCTGATCCGTTATTGCTCGGCCAGCGCGCTTTGGCGGTAGCAGTCAGCGACCTGGCGGCCATGGGCGCCGCGCCGTTGGCATTCACCCTTGCATTGACCCTGCCGATCGTTTCGGCGCCGTGGCTGCGGGCCTTCGCCCAAGGCCTGGACAGCATGGCCGAGGCCTGTTCGGTGCGCCTGGTGGGCGGCGATACCACCTGCGGGCCCTTGAGCCTGACGGTGACGGTGTTCGGCAGCGTGCCTGCCGGCCTGGCGCTGACTCGTGCTGGCGCGCAAGTCGGGGACCTGCTGTGTGTCGGTGGGCCGCTGGGCGATGCCGCGGGGGCCTTGCCGCTGGTGCTCGGCGAGCGCGCTGCGGCCGAGTCGATTGGCCAGCCACTACTAGACCGCTACTGGTCGCCGCAGCCGCAACTGGCGCTCGGCCGGGCGTTGCGCGGGCGAGCGACGGCGGCACTGGATATCTCCGACGGCCTGCTTGCCGACTGCGGACACATCGCCTTGGCGAGCGGGGTGGCATTGCAAATCGAACAATCACGCCTGCCGTTGTCAGATGCCTTGCAGCAGTGGCTAGGCGAAGCCGATGCTCGCCATGCCGCACTGACTGGCGGTGACGATTACATCCTGGCCTTCACCCTGCCACCCTTACACCTGGCGCCGCTGCTTGGCGCAGGCTGGCCGGTTCACGTCATTGGCAGCGTTCACGCCGGTAGCGGCGTGAGCCTGGTGGACGCGCAGGGCCAGGACATCACCCCCTTGATCCGGGGCTATCAACATTTTCGGGAGACACCGTGACAGACCATCCCAAGCAGGTGCCGGTGGAGTTCGTACCACCGTCGGTCTGGAAAAACCCTTGGCACTTTCTCGCGTTCGGCTTCGGCTCCGGCACCTTGCCCAAGGCGCCCGGCACCTGGGGCTCGATGGTCGCCATCCCGTTCATCCCTTTGTGGCAGATGCTGCCGGACTGGGGCTATTGGTTGATGCTGGGCATCACCATGCTGTTCGGCTTCTGGCTGTGCGGCAAGGTGGCTGATGATCTGCGCGTGCACGACCACGAAGGTATCGTCTGGGACGAAATGGTCGGCATGTGGATTACCCTCTGGCTGGTGCCGGATGGCTGGTACTGGATTCTGGCGGGTTTCTTGATGTTTCGCTTCTTCGACATTCTCAAGCCCTGGCCGATTCGCTGGATCGATCGCCACGTCCATGGCGGCGTAGGGATCATGCTCGACGATGTACTGGCCGGGGTGTTTGCCTGGTTGGCGATGCAGGGGTTGGTGTGGTGCGTGACCTGAAACGCAGGATCTCAAGGATGAGTATGGGCGGTTTGAATCGCCTCTGGCCGGTGGTGCTGGCGGTGCTGCTGTTCGGCTCGAGCGCGCAGGCGGCTCCCGTGTTGCATCCTCTGCTGATCGTCAGCGAGGAATGGGTCGACTACACCAACGCCGACGGCACAGGCCTGGCCTGGGACTTGATGCGCAAGGTCTTCGAGTCGGCGGGCTACAAGGTCAGCACACGCCAGGAGCCTTACACTCGCGCGGTTGGCCTGGTACAGCGGGGCGAAGCGGATATATGGGTGGGCTCCTACAAGGACGAAGCCGATTCGCTGTACCCCCGCTGGAATTTCGACGTCGATCACGTCTATGCCTTGGGTTTGTCGTCCCGCGTATCGCCCGACGTCAATCTGTTGGGGCAGTACACGCTGGCTTGGGTACGGGGCTACGAATACCAGCGCTATCTGCCCAATATCAAGCATTACACCGAGGTGCAGCGGCGCAGCAGCATTCTGTCGATGCTCGATGCCGGGCGCGCGGATTACTACATCGATGCGCTGAATGAAATCCAGGCGCTGTTGCGCCGTTCTCCTCGGCAGTCGAGCTACAAGGTGACTCATGTCGCTGAATTGCCGCTGTACATCGGCTTTACCGATAACCCCAAGGGGCGGCGTTTGCGCGAGCTGTTCGATCAACGGATGGACGAGCTGGTCCCCAGCGGCCAGTTGCGCGAAATTTTCGCCAAGTGGCATCAGCCCTATCCCTTCGATGCGCAGACGAGCGTGAAGGCCCGATAATCGAACTTTTCGATACTGACACTCGATAATTCGGCCTAAGCACACTCTGAAAGCTGCTGATACAATGCTGCACTTGCTTATCGTCCAGACTGATCAGGAGCACACGGTGCCCGTCGTTTTCGTCGCTGCTTCCAAGCTGCCAACCCCATTCGCCCAATTCACCATGCATGGCTTCCTTGAGGAGGCCACCGGCCGCGAGCACGTTGTGCTGACGCTGGGAGCGGTCGGCGATGGAGCGCCGGTATTGGGTCGTGTTCATTCCGAGTGTCTGACGGGCGACGCGCTGTTCAGTCAGCGTTGCGACTGTGGCTCGCAACTGGAGGCGGCGCTGCAGGCCATCGCCCAGGAAGGCCGTGGCGTCCTGCTGTATCTGCGTCAGGAAGGCCGCGGGATCGGTTTGATGAACAAGATCCGCGCCTACGAACTGCAGGACGGTGGTGCCGATACGGTCGAGGCCAACGAGCGCCTGGGCTTCAAGGCCGACCAGCGCGATTACGCGATCTGCCTGCCAATGCTCGAGCATCTGGGCATCACGGCGCTGAAGTTGATGACCAACAACCCGCGCAAGGTCAAGGCACTGACCGGCATGGGGATCAATATCGCCGAGCGCGTACCGCTGCACACCGGCCATAACCCCCACAACAAGCACTACCTGGCTACCAAGGCCGGCAAGCTTGGGCATATGATGGGTAATGAGCATCAAGGCGAAGTGGATCGCGTCTGATCCGGATTCTTTAGACGTTTTGAAAATCAATGTGGGACCGGGCATAGCCTGGTCCCACATTTTTTTTGACCTGCCCGTTAGATTAGGCCAACCGCTGCCGAATCGCCGCTTCGATCCCCGCCTCATCCAGCCCGCACTCGCTCAGCATTTGCGCAGGCTTGGCGTGCTCGACATAGACATCCGGCAAGCCCAGGTGCAGTACCGAGCGCAGGATGTCCTCCCGTGCCAGGAATTCGCTGACCGCCGAACCGGCGCCGCCCATGATGGCGTTCTCTTCGATCGTCACCAACAGATCGTGGCGGTTGGCAATGTCGCGCACCAGCGCCTCGTCCAGCGGTTTGACGAAGCGCATGTCAACCACGGTCGCGTCGAGCTTGTCAGCCACCTTGAGCGCCTCGGCCAATTGCACGCCGAACACCAGCAGGGCGATCTTGCTGCCTTCGCGGCGGACCACGCCCTTGCCGATTTCGATGGGTTCGAGGGCCTGGGTGATCACTGCGTTGGGGCCAGTGCCGCGTGGATAGCGTACCGCCGCCGGCCCGTTGAACTGATGGCCGGTAGTGAGCATGCTGCGCAGTTCGTTCTCATCGCTCGGCGTCATGATCAGCATGCCGGGGATGCAGCGCAGGTAGGACAGGTCGAAGCTGCCGGCGTGGGTCGGGCCGTCTTCGCCCACCAGACCGGCGCGGTCTATGGCAAACAATACGTCGAGGTTCTGCACGGCAACGTCGTGGATCAGTTGGTCATAGGCGCGTTGCAGGAAGGTCGAATAGATCGCCACCACCGGTTTGGCACCTTCACAGGCCATGCCAGCCGCAAAGGTCACGGCATGCTGCTCGGCGATCGCCACGTCGAAATACCGCTCCGGGAAGCGCTCGCTGAACTCGACCAGATCCGAGCCTTCCTTCATCGCCGGGGTAATTCCTACCAGGCGCGGGTCAGCTTCGGCCATGTCGCATAGCCACTGGCCGAACACGCCCGAGTATTTCGGACCGCTGGCCTTTTTGACCACCGCCGTGGTGGTCGGCGCCGCAACGGGCTCGAGCTTGGTGATGGCGTGATAGCCGATCGGGTCGACCTCGGCCGGCGCGAAGCCTTTGCCCTTTTTGGTGACCACATGGAGGAACTGCGGGCCCTTGAGATCACGCATGTTGCGCAGCGTGGCGATCAGGGTTGGCAGGTCGTGGCCGTCGATCGGACCGATGTAGTTCCAGCCCAGCTCTTCGAACAGGGTTCCGGGGACCAGCATGCCCTTGGCGTACTCTTCAGTGCGCCGGGCGATTTCCCAGGCCCCGGGCAGGCGCGAGAGGACCTTTTTGCTGCCCTCGCGCATGCTCGCGTAGGTGCGGCTGGAGAGGATCTTGGCCAGATAATTGGACAGCCCACCGACGTTGCGCGAGATCGACATGTCGTTGTCGTTGAGGATCACCAGCATGTTGGCGTTGACCTCGGGCGCGTGGTTCAGCGCTTCGAAAGCCATGCCGGCGGTCAGCGCGCCATCACCGATGACCGCGATCGACTTGCGCTCGCTACCCTGCAGGCGGGCGGCGATAGCCATGCCCAGGGCGGCGCTGATCGAGGTACTCGAATGACCGACGCCAAAGGTGTCGTACTCGCTCTCGGCACGGCGTGGAAAGGCGGCGAGGCCTTCCTTCTGGCGCAGCGTAGCCATGCGCTGGCGGCGATCGGTGAGGATCTTGTGCGGGTAGGCCTGATGGCCCACATCCCACACCAGACGGTCGTCGGGGGTGTCGAACACGTAGTGCAGCGCGATCGTCAGTTCGATCACGCCCAGGCCGGCGCCGAAGTGACCGCCGGTCTGGCCTACCGTGTACAGCAGCTCCGAGCGCAGCTCGTCGGCCAGGGTCTCGAGTTCGGCTTCGCCAAGACGGCGCAGGCCGGCCGGTGTCGCGGCGCTGTCGAGCAGCGGCGTCATCGGGCGTTCGCGGGGAAACTCTTGAAACGTCGTTGGCATCAGGCGAATCGTTATAGGTGTGAAGAGGCGGCAGTTTACCTTATGCAGCGCTGACTGCCCACGCAGTGGACGGCCTGCAGCTAGCAAAAGGTGGCTTAGCTGCGACGGTCGACGATATAGCGTGCCAGGTCGCGCAGCGGCTCGGCAGCGGCGCCAAAAGGGCGCAGCGCGTGCAAAGCCTGGTCGCGCAGCTCCAGGGCGTAGGCTTTGGCAGCCTCCATCCCGAGCAACGCAGGGTAGGTCGGTTTGTCGCGGGCGATATCGGCGCCCTGGCGTTTACCCAGGGTCTCGGTATCGCTCTCGACGTCGAGAATGTCGTCCTGCACCTGGAACGCCAGGCCAACGGCCTGCGCGTACACCTGCAGGGCCTTGAGTTCGTCCTTTTCGGCGCGGCCACTGGCCAGGGCGCCGAGGCGCACGCTGGCTTCGATCAGCGCGCCGGTCTTGTGACGATGCATGTAGGCGAGGGCGGTCTGGTCGAGCTTGAGGCCCACGGAGCCAAGGTCGATCGCCTGGCCGCCGACCATCCCGGCAGGGCCGGCGGCCAGGGCCAGGGTGCGGACCATTTCCAGGCGCGTGGCATCGCTGGCCTTGGGGCTCAGCTGGATGTCGAGCAAAGCGCTGAAGGCCATGCTCTGCAAGCCGTCGCCCGCCAGGATCGCGCAGGCTTCATCGAATGCCTTGTGCGTGGTTGGCTGGCCGCGGCGCAGATCGTCATCGTCCATGGCCGGCAAATCGTCATGCACCAGCGAATAGGCGTGGATCAGCTCCACGGCACACGCGGCGCCGTTGGCGTCTTCGGCAGCGCTGCCAAAGGCCTCGCAGCTGGCGTACACCAGCAGGGGGCGCACACGCTTGCCGCCGTTCATCACGCTGTAGCGCATGGCCGCGTAAAGGCGTTCGAGCTGCGGCGCAGGTGCGGCGAACAGGGTGTCCAGCGCGGCATTGACGCGTTGCTGGCAGACGTCCTGATAGCGCTCGATCATTCGGCGGGGTCCTCGTCGAGGGCTTCTTCGACCAATTCGCCGTCGCGTTCGAGCAGCAGTTGCACTTTCTGTTCAGCCTGAGCCAATGCGCCTTGGCACTCGCGGGTCAGGCGGATGCCCTGTTCGAAGGCGGTCAGAGAGTCTTCCAGCGACAGCTCGCCGTTTTCCAGGCGCTCGACCAGCGTTTGCAGGTCCGTGAGCGATTGCTCGAAATCCACGGAAGCTTTTTTTCGGGCCATGGCGGCTATCTCGATAGGTTTTCAACCGGCGCGACACTAGCAGAGCGGGGGCTTGCGGGCAAATGCACGGCGCATGAAAACGGGTTTTCGACCAGTATTCTGGCCATTCAAGAGCGGTCGAGATATTCCCCGATCATCACCTCCCCACTACCACCGATACCGCGCAGGACCAACGACAACTCGATGTGCTGAGCACACGGCTCTTTACGGCCCAGTCATTCGAGGGATTGGTAGCACCCGCCTAAAGCGGTTCCCGATCCGGTCGCTCAGCGTTTTTCCCCTCGAAACTGTGATGCCCTGCTGTCAGTATTCGTCAAGACTGCTAACCCCCGCTGCCGTCGGGGACTGACAACAGGGCCTTTCATGCAAACGCTGTTGAACGAGATTCTCGACGAAGTGCGTCCTCTGATCGGACAGGGCAAAGTGGCCGATTACATCCCCGCGCTGGCCGACGTGCCGGCGCAGCAACTGGGTATTGCCGTGTATGGCAATGACGGGACTTACTATTGCGCAGGTGACGCGCAAACGCTGTTCTCGGTGCAGAGTATTTCCAAGGTGTTCAGCCTGGTGCAGGCCATCGGACATTCCGGGGAGGCCATTTGGGAGCGCCTCGGGCACGAACCTTCGGGGCAGCCATTCAACTCGCTGGTGCAGCTGGAATTCGAGCGCGGACGGCCGCGCAATCCCTTCATCAATGCCGGCGCCTTGGTAATTTGCGACATCAACCAGTCACGTTTTGCCGCGCCGACCTTGTCGATGCGTGATTTTGTGCGGCGGCTGTCGGGCAACCCGCAGGTATTGATCGACAGCAAAGTTGCCGACTCCGAATATCAATTCCGCTCGCGCAATGCCGCCATGGCGTACTTGATGAAGTCGTTCGGCAACTTCCATAACGAAGTAGAAGCTGTGCTGCGCAGTTACTTCAGTTATTGCGCACTGCAGATGAGTTGCCTGGACTTGGCCAAAGCTTTTTGCTTCCTCGCCAACGAGGGCTTCTGCAAGCACAGCGGTGAGCAGATATTGACGGCGCGCCAGACCAAGCAGGTCAACTCGATCATGGCCACCAGCGGTCTGTATGACGAGGCCGGCAATTTCGCCTACCGGGTCGGCTTGCCGGGCAAGAGTGGCGTAGGCGGCGGGATCGTCGCGGTGGTCCCGGGGCGCTTCACCGTGTGCGTATGGTCACCGGAGCTCAATGCCGCTGGCAACTCCCTGGCCGGTATGGCCGCGCTGGAACTGCTCAGTGAGCGGATCGGTTGGTCGGTGTTCTGACCTGCCCGAGGCGGGGCGGTAAAACTCCCGCATAGGTTACATTTTGTAATGGATCGGCGTATAACGCCGCCTGCGCGACCCGTCGCGCATGCACGCAGAAGCCTTCGGGCCTCTGTCAAACGGAGTCTGTGCTCGCTAAGGACAGCCAGCGGCGATGCACTTGTCGGTCCCTGCTTATGAAAACCTTGAAGCTTATTGCTGTACTGATTCTGCTGCCCGTCGCCCTCGGCTTGTTCGGCACCTGGGAGCTGCAGCGCAGTGCGGATCGTGCCGCTGAGTTGGCCGAAACCCAATCCGCCCTGCAGAAAATCCGCCCGCAACTCGAAGCCTTGGCCGCCAAGCGGGGTGCTGTCGCGGTCGTCGATCTCGACGGTGAAAGCGTGGGCGTCATGGTGGCGCTGTCTCGCGTCGCCCAGGCTGAAGGTGATCTGCGCACCCTTGGGCCGCTTAGCGAAGTCATGCGCGGCCTGGCCAAGGGTGTCATTGTGCTCGGTGCGCTGGCCACGCTGGCCACGCTGGTCGGCGTCCTTGGCTTGCTCGGCCTCGGTATCGCGGGATCTCGCGCGCGGCAATCGCGCGATCAGCTGCTGCGCACCTTTACCCGCGTCAGCCGTGTCCTGCCCTACGTGTTGGTCGGCCATATCATCGCGATGGGTGCGGCGGTGGCGGCGATCCTTGCCTACGAAGCGCTGGGCATCTGGCATGCCGGGCGTATTTCTGCCGGTGAAATCAAGTTGATGCTCGCGGCACTGGTAGTGGTGCTGGTATGCCTGTACTCGATCTGGGAGATGGGCAAGCAGCTGCGCGTCATGCTGCGCATGTTCGAACCGACAGCCATGGATGTTCTCGGCCGCGCCATCAATGTTGAGCAAGCGCCGGTACTCTGGGCGTACGTCGACGACCTGGCCAAACAGCTGGGAGCCCTCGCTCCGGAGCACATTGTGCTGGGCATGACCGAAGGCTTTTACGTGACGTCCAGCGACCTCCAGCTGATACCGTCAAATACCGTGCTCAAGGGCCGCACCTTGCATATCCCGCTGATATATCTGGGCGTGCTCGACAGCGCAGAGACCAGCGCCGTGATCGGCCACGAACTGGCGCACTTCGCCGGCGCCGATACCGAGTACAGCCTGCGTTTTTTGCCAATCTATGACGGAATTGGCCGCAGCCTCGGGGTGATAGCCGAGACCATGAACGCCAGCGACCTGTTGCAGCGCACGATCCTGCGCCCGGCGTTCATGCTCGGCATCTACTTCATGGAAAGCTTCCATCACGCGGTCAATCACTGGAGCCGCAGCCGCGAACTCGCCGCCGATGCCGCTGGTGCAAGGCTGGCCGGCAATGCCGCTGCCGCTTCGGCGCTGGTGCGAATCTCCGCAGTCGATCCACTGCTGCATGAGCGCATCGGCGAGCACCTCGGTCGGGCGACCCGGCCCACGGCAGACCGGCTGGTGCCCCATGATCTGGCCACCAGCGTGCTGCACGAACTGGCCGCGCAAACCTTTAGCCTGCCCGCCGAAGAACTGGCCGCGCAGTTGCCGCACCCCTCCGACACACACCCCTCCAACGGCGAGCGCGTCGCCGCCTTGCAGATCAGCGCTGAGGAAGCGGTACGCCGTGGCACCCGGGCCATGGACGCACTGCATGCGTGCGCCGCAATGGATTACTACTTCAGCGATCCGCAAGCGTTGCGCCTGGGTCTCACCGAGGATTTTCTCGAGCATTACGTCGCGCGTGATGCCGAAGTCGTCGAGGAACTGCGCACCTACGCCAGCACGGCGGTGGACGATGTCAAATTGCACGAAGGCGCCCGCACACGGGGCATCTTCTCGATGGTGTTCTTCGGTATGTTCCTGTTGCTGGGTATTGGCCTGCTGGCTTTCACCGTGGCCCGACCGGACCTGGTGCAAGATAAAAAGCCGCTGTTGATGCTATGTGGCCTGGGCCTGATCGGCCTTATGTTGATTCTGATGGTGATCTCGCTGCGTATGATCAAGCGCGCGGACATGCCGGCACTGTTGCTGACGCCAGAGCACCTGGTCTTCAACAACTTCAAGGCACCGATAGCCATTCGGCACATCGCCGACTTCGGGATTACCGATGGTCAGGGCGTGGTGCTGACCCTCTACCTGGAAGGCGACGCACCGCTACCAGAGCGCGTATCCAGCTCGTACTTCGCCCCGAATGCCAAGCTGCTGAAGCGAAAGCGCGCGGTGCAGTTGCAGTTGATGCAGGTGCGTCGTGACGGCAAGAAACTCAAGGCGCAAGCACTGGCAGAACTGATTGGCACCTACCTGAACGCCGGCAACGCCCGGCACCTGTTGCAACAGCGGTTCGAAGGGGGCGTTTGACGCCCCCGGGCGAGTCAGAGCGAATAGCGTTCGATCACTTGATGATGGGGCTGGGTATCCACCTGGCAGTGCTCGGCCAAATGCAGCCAGCACAGCTGATGGGGCCACTGCGCCGTAGCCGCCCGCAAGGTCTCGTGCAGGTCGGCGGCGGGCAAGTGCGCGGGAATCGCTACCGTGAAATACATCCCCGGTAGCGGCGCCTGATCAGTCTGCTCGCCGTCGCTGAGCTGATAGTCGCTGTTGCTGTGCACCCACAATTGCCAGCCTTTCGCTTCGATCTGCTCGCGCAATGCCCCGAACGCGGCATCGCCGGGATGCACTCCGTCTACCAGCCAGCTCGGGCCAAAGCCGCCTTTTTCAAGCACGTGAACCATCAGATAGGTGGGCACGAAACGCTCGCGCTCCCGCTCATCCTCAGGCGGCTGAAACAGCATCGAGGCATCGAACACGACCCGATCACCCACGTGCTGCGCATGCTTGTGGTAAGCGTTTTCGACGATCCGCGCGGTCACCGGGCCGGTACGGCGGGCGTAGTAGTCGACCGCCTCGCCGTTCTCGACAAAGCGCACGATGGCCCAGCCCCAGTCTTCTTCGATCGGCCCCTGCTGGCTCGACAGCTCCATCTCCAGCCGCTGCGCCACTTCGCGTACGCTGGCCCAGTCTTCGGCGCAACTGGCCGCGGTCATCAGGTCCCACAGCGTCGGGCCCGGTTGCTCGAGCACTTCGACCAATTGGCGGTAGCACAGCGTGGCCTCGGTGAAACGCTCTTGCTTCATCAAGGCACGGGCGAGCATGTCGCGGGCACCATGACGCTCGGGGTCCAGTGCCAGTACCCCACGGCAGGCACGTTCCAGCTCTGGCCAATCGCTCAAGCGCTCGGCCATCCGGGCCTCGCACCACAGCGCGGTCAGCGGTACGGTGGGGCGATAGAGCTGGATCAGGCGTTTGACCTGTTCATGCTCGCCGCTGTCCAGCAGTTGGCCGAGCAGGTAATAGGCCATGCGGTCTTCCTGCTCGGTGTGTTCGCGCACGTAATCCCACAGCAGCGCGATGCCTTGTTCTTCCGCCGAACAGGCCTGCAGCGCACTCGCGGTGTTTTCCAGCAGGGCGACATCATCGGGGCGTTGTTGCAGGGCGCGCAGCAACCATTGGACTTCGACTTCCGGGTCGCGCGGTGGGCGCTCAGGGTCTTCGCGGTCGAGCCAGGTCAACAGCTCGTCAGCCGGCACTGGCAAGGTGTCCTGATCGGGCATGGCGTCCACCAGGGCCGAGAGTTCAGCCAGCAGGGCGCTGGCGCCGCAGTCGGCCTTGAGCTTGTCCACGTGGGGCAGGGCCAGCGCCAGATGGCGCCGAGCGCTCCAGGCCGAGCCCCGTTGCACCGCCAGGCGCACCGCCGGTTCAGTCAGGTCGATGACCAACCGGTGGGTGCCCTGGCGCGAGTACTGCAGCAGCGTGCGGTAGACCGTGCTGCCCAGACCCCAGGTATTGCGCTCGGGCGCGCGCTGCACCAGCTCGTAGACGATACGTACCCAGTTCTTGCGATAGCGCGGGGCGATCTCGTTGTACGCCGGAACCAGCTCCATGGCTTCGTCGTCCCGGCCCAGGCCGACCAGTGCCAGTGCCTTGGCCAAGTCCCGCGGCTGGGTGGTGTTCTTCCATTCCGGGCCGTCGGCCTTGGCCTCCAGCGCCTCGATCAGCAACAAGGCATCGGCCGGGCGCCCCATGGCCAAGAGCGCGTGGACGCGGACTTCCGCCAGGCCGCCAAAGTCCTCTTCGCCGGCATCGATGATCTTTTGTTCCTGCTCGTCCATGTAGGCCAGCACGTCGTCGTAGCGCCTGGCGTCGAGCAAGGCCTCGCCTTTTTCCACCGAAAGGCACTGATAGCAGGCCCAGCTCGGATCGATGCGGGTCATGGTCTCTTCGCACACTTCAATGCGCTCCGGCACCCAGCCCGGGCCGTCGATGTTGGCGTAGCAGGTTGCCAGATCCTGGGTCACGCACACCGATTGCGGACAATCGATGGTGTTCTCGCGGTGCGCGGCCTCGAACAGCGACACGGCGTCCGCCAAGGCAGTTTCGCCCTCCATCTGGTTGCCCAGGCGGTTGCGCATTTCCCAGTGCCGGGTAAATACGTCCAGCCACGGATTGGCCAGCGTCTTGTTGATCGCCTTGACCTCGGGCAGCAGCGCCTCGGCGCGTTCGACCTCAAGTTCGGAGACGTAGTTGGTCAACTGGTTGATGCTGTCTGCGCTTTGCCCTTGGCCTGCGTCACGCAGATCGTCCTGAAGTTTTTCTACCCAGGCCCAAATGTTCATGATGGTTCTTCCCTGTCTCTTGGCTGATCGCGGTTATTTATGCAGCAGTTGTTGCACCGTCTCGGCCAGGTCTATCAGTGCCTGGTTCAACGAGGGGCCGGCCGGGCCATTGCCTTGTCCGGCGATAATCACCTTGAAGGCCTTGAGCAACTGGGCGGCGTGCCCGGCGCGTGGATTGTCATTCTGTGCGGCCTGGATCAACGCCTGAATGGCCGGGTTGTCGAGGTTCAAGTACAGCTTGGTCAGGTACGTGGCGTCGACTTTCTGGGTGAACTGCCGCGCCAGGCGCAGGGCCGAGGTCGAGACCCGCTTGTCGTTCTGGTCCTGCTCCAGGCGTTGCTTGAGCTGCGCCTCGTGATCAGGCACCACCACCAACGGCAATTCGGCCGGGCTGAAACGGGCGATCACCAGGCGTTCTTCGTTGGCCAGATGGTCGTGCAGCCATTGACGGGCGGGCTCGTCGAGCTCGGCCAGTTGGAACAGCTGACGGTTACCCTGCTCGGTACCCAGTTCGATCAAGCGCACCTTGCGCGCCTCGGCCCAACGCCGCAAGAACGGCACCACCGCATAACGATTGCCCAAGGCCACCGGTGCGCCCATGGCACGGAACAGCATCTCTTCGAAGCCGCTTTCGTTGTCGAGGATCACGTACAGCGCGCCTTTGAACAGCAACTCGCTGGCCGGCAGATCGCCTTGCGAGGTCGGTACTTTGACGCTGTCCATCAGCAAGCCGAACAGCCGCTCGTCGCTCAAACAGGCGCCCAGCAGCGCCTCGTTGTGACGCACGAGCACGCGGCGCCAGGCTTGTGGTTGGGTCTTGCCCAACGCCACCAGGCCGTCGATCAGTGCTTCGCTCAAGGTGTGCTGGATGGCGTGGTAATGGGTGTCGCGCTGCAAGTCCTCGCGGCTGGCGGTCGGCGTCAGGCGGTTGGATTCGATCACTCCGCCGATAAAGCCAGCCCAAGGCGGCAGCAGGTCGCGGGCATCGTCGTCGAGCAACATGCCACGCAGGAACACCGACAGATTGCGGTTGTCGGTGGTGCCATAGGTGCCGCCGTCCTGCACCCACAGCAGGCCCACCGCATCGCTGGCCCCCTCGGGGCGCACGGGCATGCAGCAGATCGGCTCGAAGTTGTGCTCGAAACGCGCGGCGAACTCCAGGTTGCGGCGCACCTGCAACTGCGGCATCAGCGTTGCGGCAGTCTCGTCTCGCCATGGCGGCGGTGCCGGGTTGATCGCCTTGCCGTCCTCGCCGACATGAATCGGTTCGCGCAGCAGCACGCAATAGCGCTCGAGGATTTCCCGAAGGTGGGCGGTGCGCGTCAGCATGCCGAAATCATCCTGCAGTTCGAGGATGATCTCGGTACCGACTGGCCTTGCCGGCATGGCGCTGACGCTGTATTGCTCGGCGTTGGTCGAGACGTAGACGAAACCCAGATCGGGTGTCTGGTACGACGTTGTGCGCACGGTGACGCGCTTGGCCAGCACGAAGGCCGACAGAAAGCCCAGGCCGAACATGCCGATCAGGCCGCTGTCGTCCGGGCCGTCCTGGCGCAGCGTGCGGGTATAGCTGACGCCCACGGTGGCGAGGAAGTTGTGGATCTCGGACTCGGTCAGCCCGGCCCCGGTATCAATGATCCGCACCGTGTTGGCGCTGCTGTCGCCAAGCACCTCGATGCGGCTCTGGCCTTGCCAGCCGGGTTGCTCGTGGCGGCGGCGCAGGATCGAGTCGTGGGCGTTCTGCACCAGCTCGCGCAGCGCCACCATGGGCGTGGAGTAGAGGTGTTTGCTGAGCACCGACATGACGCCGGAGAGGTCGACGCCTGCGCGACGGATTTGCGCGGGCTCGGAAGGGGTCGGGTCAATAGGGTTCATGTCGATCCTGACGTTATTGACGGGTGCGCTTTGCTCGGGGCACGGCCCAGGCAAGCGGATTGAGGAGGGGGATTTTGCCACAGAAGTGCAGAGGTGGGCTGCGCCCGGAAGGGAGACGCGGGTCCAATAAACTGTCGGACCCGCCTCGATACACGCTGGCTTACAATTTGAAGCGGCCGACCAACTGGTTGAACGACACCGCCAGACGCGACAGGTCTTGGGTCGAGGCCGACGTTTGATGGGCGCCGGCGGCGGTCTGCGTCGACAAGTCCTGAATGTTGACCAGGTTGCGATCCACTTCACGGGCTACGTGGGCTTGCTCTTCGCAGGCGCTGGCGATGACCAGATTGCGATCGTTGATCTGGCCGATGCCCTCGGCGATCATTTCCAGCGCGTCGCCGGTCGCCATGGCGAGTGTCTGAGTGTTGGTCACCAACGATTGACTCTTGCCCATCGCCACTACCGCTTGATCGGCGCGCGATTGCACGGCGCCGATCATGCTTTCGATCTCGCCCGTGGACGATTGGGTGCGCGCCGCCAGCGCCCGCACCTCGTCCGCGACCACGGCAAAGCCGCGGCCCTGTTCACCGGCACGCGCCGCCTCGATAGCTGCGTTAAGGGCCAGCAGGTTGGTCTGTTCGGCGATGCCACGGATCACGTCCAGCACCTTGCCGATATCACGGACCTGTACCGCCAGGTCCTCGACGATGTCGGTCGACGCCTTGATTTCGACGGTCGCGCTGTTCACCGCCTTGACGGCGTCGCGGGCCTGGCCAAGGCCGCTGCTGGCCTGGGTGCTCGCGGTCTTGGACGCCTCGGAAGTCGACATCGCGTTGCGTGCGACTTCTTCCACCGCCGATGTCATCTCGGTGACGGCCGTGGCCGCCTGCTGGATCTCGTCGTTCTGACGCAGCAAACCGCGGCTGCCGTCTTCGGTCACGGCGTTGAGTTCCTCGGCAGCAGAGGCAAGCTGGCTAGAGGCTTCGGCGATCTGATTGATGGTGGATTTGAGGCTGCCTTGCATGTCGCCCAAAGCGTTCAACAGTTGCCCGGTTTCATCCTTGGCTGGACTGCCGACCTTGTGGGTCAAGTCGCCGCCGGCGATACGCTTGGCGCTCTCCACGGCCACGGCGATGGGGCCGCTGATCATGCGGTTGATCAGCATGCCCAGCGCCAGCGCCGCGAGGAACGCGATGGCGATACCGATATACAGCGCCGTCTTGGCCGAACTGGCTTGGGCCGCAGCATCGCTGGCGCCCTCACCGATCTGACGGTTGTTGGACTCGACCATGATGGTCAGCTCGTCCATGATCACTCGGTAGCCTTGTTGTACCTCCCCGGAAATCAGTGCGCGAGCACCGACCAGGTCGCCTGCCTGCAATGCGGTAATCACCTTTTGCACCGAGCTTTGATAGGCCGGCCAGTCTTTCTCCATCTTGTCGCCGGCTGCGCGCTCGTCGTCAGCCAACGGGGTGGCGCGATAGATCGCGAAGGCCTTTTCGCTGGCGGCGCGGTTGCCCTGCATGCTTTGCAGAATCGCGTCCTTGGTGCTTTGCGGCGCTTCGCCAGCGGTAGCGGCGATGAGGCTGTATAGATCGCGCTGCTGGGCGATCGCGTTGCTCTTGGCTTCCGCCGTTTTCGCCACCGACACCAGGTTGTTGGCGAACACCGAGTTGAGGTTGTCAGACAGTTGCGATATGCCGCGGCTGCCGAGTATGCCGACACCCAAGGTGATAAGCGCACACAGCCCGAAAGCCGCGATCAGTTTGCTGGAGAGTTTTGCATCGCGAAGCCAATTCATCGGACATGTCCTGGGAGTTTGCTCGCTGCGAGGGCAGGTGCGAGCAATGTATGAAAGTGGGGGCCTGGTAGCTGGGTATCGGCTTGAACGGGCGTGGCTTGAACGCCGGTTGTCTGGGGAATGTCGGTGTTGCCCGATGTGCTGGGAGATCCCTCTTCACTCAAGGATCCCTTGATTGCTGATCAGCTAGGGTTTTCGATTCTGCGCGTTATCCACTCGCGACTGTATTCCAGGACCCTGCCCGCCATGGCTGTCGGGAAATGGATGAACCCGTGCGGCGATTCCGGCAATACATACACCTCCACATCTGCCGACGCTTTCCAGCGATCAGCGAGATTGACGGTGTCGTCCAGCAGCGGGTCAATCTCACCGGCAAACATCAGTGCTGGCGGGAAGTCCGCTAGGTCGCCATAGAGCGGTGACAACGGTGGCTGCCGACGTTCTTCATCGCTTGATCCGGGTGTGAGCGTGCGCAACGCCTCGACCATGCCAGGGCCGTCCAGTACCAGCGTTTCGGGCCCGGCGGCATGCACACTAGGTGTGCCAGCCATGTCGTAGACACCATAGAACAGCACCGCGCCGCTTATGCGCCGCAGCAATTCGGGCCAGGTCTTGAGCGCCGATAATGTGGCAGCTGCCAAGTGCCCCCCAGCAGATTCGCCAACGATAATGACCGGCACGTCAGCGAATTCTTTACAGCTGTCGCTCAGGAAGTAGCGCGCGGCCGTCAGACAGTCGTCCATCATTCCTTGGATCGGTGTTGATGTCGCAAGCCGGTAATCAACCGATACAACCGTGACGCCGCATTCCTGGACCATCGCCACGTTGCGATCATCATCCATCTGCGCGTTGCCGATGACCCAGCCGCCACCGTGTATATCGATTACCAGCCCTTTGGCTTTACCGGCGGGCCTGATGATTCTCACGGCCACGGGTACGCAGCCGTCCAGGAACACCGAACTGGTTTCGATGCGCAGCCCGTGCTTGGCGGTTTTGATCAGGCTACCGAACTGGCTGGCGCGTAGTAGCGCCTGGATCGCGAGCGGCGTAATGCGGTTGCGGACTCGAAACCGTGGCGCCCATGCGAGCGCTTTGTTGATCCTGCGTATTTGAGCGAGTTCCCGTTCGCCGCGACACCAGCCTTGTTCGATATCCATTGTTCCTGTCCTATGGTGGGGATGAGATCTGTAGATATGGAGGATGGATCAAGCTGCTAGGTTCCGGCTGATGCTACTGGCAGTCCAAGTCCGGCACTCGAACAGGATACGGCTCGTATCTACAAGCCAGAATTTGCCGGCTCCATAGTGTGTTTGTGGATAATGGCTATTTTTCTGTAGGTAAGGATTTTTTATTTACAGCCCGCTGGAGCTTTACCATGAGGCCATCAGCCAGATGAGTGCAATCCTCTCTTTGTCTGCAATTCGGCGACTTGCCACGTTTTTTAGACGCTTGGGTAGCCACTTACTGGCGGCGATGCTGAATCCAGCAAGAGGTGCGCTGGCTGAATAGTAAAGCTGTGATATCCCAAATGAAAAAATCCGCGCCGTCAAATAGCAACGTGTTAGATAGAAAGAGCATGTTGCTACAGATTGCGGCAAGAATTTTATCGAAACAATCGATAAGATTTCGAATGGTATGTGTATTAAGACTCCGACCTAATGGGCTGTGCCTATCGATAATAGTGTGACTGCTGCTTTTGCTATGGAAAGGAGGCTGCCTCGGTCTTGCGGTAGCTTTATCTGGCTGATAGCGGCCTTTAGCATGGGTATTCCCTTCCCTTGGTTAGTTCTAAAAATCCAATGTTTGTCAGGCATTAAAAAGCCGGCTTGTGGCCGGCTTCTCGGGGACGGTCTTGGTCTGTTTTTGGCAAACCGCAACCGTCTTCAACAGGTAGTCCACCAGTACAGGGACTGTAGTGGAGGGCGTGCACGAAAAAGTCATCCGTGGCGCCGGGCAAATGCACTTCCTGGGGAAGGATTGCCTTAGGTGGGGCAGAGGATACTGAAGTTGGGTGCGGTTGCCCAGCAGAAACGAAAAACCCCAGCACATCGGCTGGGGTTTTGGGTCACGCGCAGTGCGGATCAGCCTTTGTAGGCAGCCACCGACTTGGTGATTTCAGCGCGGGCAGCGTCAGCATCGCCCCAGCCTTCGATCTTCACCCACTTGCCTTTCTCGAGATCCTTGTAGTTCTCGAAGAAGTGCTTGATCTGCTCGAGCAGCAGCGGCGGCAGGTCGGTGTATTCCTTCACGTCGACGTACAGCTGCGACAGTTTGTCGTGCGGTACGGCGATGACTTTGGCGTCGCCGCCACCGTCGTCGGTCATGTGCAGGATGCCGACCGGACGGGCACGGATGACCGAGCCTGGGGCCACTGGGTACGGGGTCACGACCAGCACGTCGAGGGGGTCACCGTCGTCGGCCAGGGTGTTGGGGATGAAGCCGTAGTTGGCCGGGTAGAACATCGGGGTGGCCATGAAGCGGTCGACGAACAGAGTGTCGCTGTCTTTGTCGATTTCGTACTTGATGGGCGCGTGGTTGGCCGGGATTTCGATCGCGACGTAGATGTCGTTCGGCAGATCTTTGCCAGCCGGAATCTTGCTGTAGCTCATTGGGCGTTGCCCCCGTTGTCAGGCCTGATGGATTGGCCGATTTAGCCAAAAAGTGGTCCGGATTATAGGCATATTCGCAGCGGCTTGCCATGGTCGGCGGGCGAGAGCGCTCGCGGAGTAAGGCATACAGGCAATGACGACAGTCAGGCCGCCTTCGCCAGCGAGCTGTGCTCCCACAGGTATACGGCTCGGGATTGGCGACAGGTGGGGGCATGGCGTGCCCGCGAAGAGGCCGGCACAGCTCGTGCAAAACCATAGATCCCGCACGGGTCTGGATTGAATGGTGCTCAGGCGGGCTGTGGCTGCTGGTATTGCGGGTCGCTACTTTGGAGTTGCTGCAGACGCGTCAGTGGATCCTGGCGGTAGAAGAGTTTCAGCTGTTCGTAAACCTGCGGGTAGGCATCGTGAAGCAGGTCAGGTGCGCTGAAAAAATATTCGCTGGTGACGGCAAAGAATTCCCCGGGATTTTCGGCGGCATAGGGATCGATGGCCGTTTCCGCGTCCGGATCAGCTTCGAGCTTGCGATCGAGGTCGTCATAGGCAGTTTGCATGGCGCTGGCCCAGGCGGCCACACGCATGTTGTTGTGCAGAGGCGGCAGGCCGTTGACGTCGCCGGTGAGCATGTCGAGTTTGTGCGCGAGCTCGTGAATGACCAGGTTGTAGCCTTCCCAGCCGCCGCTGGCTTGCACGCCGGGCCAAGCGAGGATGATCGGGCCTTGTTGCCAGGCTTCGCCGCTGCGCTCGTCATCCCATACGTGTTCGACGCCGCTGGCGTCGCGGTGGCGTTGCGGGCTGAGGAAATCGTCGGGGTAGAGGACAATCTCGTGGAAGCCGCGGTACCAATCGGCCTCGGGCAGTTCCAGTAGCGGCAATTGGGCTTGGGCGGCGAGGAGCAGCCGACCATGGTCGTCGAGATTGACGCCGGGCAGAGCGGTCAGGCGTTTATCCCGCAGGAACAGGATGCACAGTGCCTGCAGGCGTTGATCCTGGGCGCTGTCGAGGCCGTCGAGCATCGACAGCGCCTGGCGCACGCCGGCCCAGAGTTCAGGCGCCAGCGCGTGCCTGTCGAGGGTTTTGCGCCTGCGCCAGGCGCGCCAGGACCACATGACGTCAGGCTTTGGCGGTAGGGCTGACGCGGCTGCGGATGAAGCCGATGATCATGGGCAGGGCCGAGATGAGGATGATGACGACGATCATCAAGGTGAGGTTTTTCTTGATGAAAGGCACGTTGCCGAAGAAATAGCCCAGGGCAACCAGGCCGCATACCCAGAAAACCGTGCCGAGCACGCTGAAACCGAGGAAGCGCGGATAGGACATTTTGCCGATCCCGGCCACAAACGGCGCGAAGGTACGGATGATCGGCAGGAAGCGCGCAAGGGTGACGGTCTTGCCGCCGTGGCGCTCGTAGAAGGCGTGCGTCTGATCGAGATAGTCGCGACGGAAGATTTTCGAGTTGGGGTTCTGGAACAATTTGTCGCCGGCAAATCGGCCGATCAGGTAATTGGTGCTGTCGCCGAGGATTGCAGCCGCCATCAGCAGTACCGCCAGCAGGATCGGGTCCATACCGCCGCCTGCGGCTACGGCGCCGGCGATGAATAACAGGGAGTCGCCAGGCAGGAATGGCGTTACCACCAGGCCCGTCTCGCAGAAAATCACCAGGAAGAGAATGGCGTAGATCCAGACGCCGTACTGGTTGACCAACTCATTGAGGAACACATCAAGATGCAAAATGATGTTGAGTAGGCTGAGTTCCATGCGCGTTACCTGTGTGTGGGTCCGAAACTACGGATCAAGAGGGTAGAAGTGGGCGGCATTATAGAGCGAGAAAATGGGGAAAAGCGTCAAAAGCGTTACCGAAGGATTCATATGACGCGTCATTGGCGCAGATCGCTCCCTCAAGGGTGCCAGGTAAGCGGTCGATGGAGGCATCAGGTCAATCCTGGGAAATCGGCAGCACGTAGTTCTTGAACTCGGCATCTTCCCGAAAGCCGATCGACTCGTACACCTTCTGCGCTACATCGTTATTGCTGCTGGTGGACACGCGCATACGTACCGCCTGGGTCTCTTTGGCCATCTTTTTCGCGGTACGCATCAGGTGATCGGCCACCAGCATGCGCCGCGCATCTTCTGCCACGTAGATGTCATTGAGGATCCACACACGTTTGAGCGATAGCGAGGAGAAACTGGGGTAAAGCTGACAGAAGCCGAGGATTTTGCTGTCATCGTTGTCGGCCAAGGCCAGGTAGATGACCGATTCCTTGCGGCGCAGGCGTTTTTCTAGGAACGCGCGGGAAGAGTCCGGGAAGGGCAGCTCACCGTAGAACTCGCGGTATTTGACGAAAAGCGGGGTAATCATGTCCAGGTGTTCGAGAGACGCTTGGATAATTCGCATAACAAACCTCGCGATGTCATCGGTATTGGCCGGTACCGGGCAGTAAGGGATATCTCTGCAGGTGGATTGGCAATTAATACCGCATTGGGGCGAGGAGTGCCATGGGTGGCGATCTGGGGGATTTGCTTTGCCTGGTAGTGCGTCTTCGCGGGCAAGCCTTGCTCTCACAGGTGAACTGTGGGAGCAAGGCTTGCCCGCGAAGGGGCAGTAAGCGCAACACATCTACCGAGGCCGCCCCAGAGGCATTGGCGGCCTCCGGTCGATATTAGAAGAACCCCAACGGATTGACGTCGTAGCTCACCAACAGGTTTTTGGTCTGCTGGTAATGATCGAGCATCATCTTATGGGTTTCGCGGCCGACACCGGACTTTTTGTAACCGCCAAACGCCGCATGGGCGGGGTAGAGGTGGTAGCAGTTGGTCCAGACACGGCCGGCCTTGATGCCGCGGCCCATCCGCCAGGCGCGGTTGATATCGCGGGTCCACACCCCGGCGCCGAGGCCGAACTCGGTGTCGTTGGCGATGGCCAGCGCTTCGGCTTCGTCCTTGAAGGTGGTGACGCTGACCACCGGGCCGAAGATCTCTTCCTGGAACACGCGCATCTTGTTGTGGCCCTTGAGCAGGGTCGGCTGGATGTAATAGCCGGTCGACAGGCTGCCTTCGAGTTTTTGCACCTTGCCGCCGGTCAGCAACTCGGCGCCCTCGTTCTTGGCGATTTCGAGGTACGAGAGGATCTTGTCGAACTGCTGCTCGGAGGCCTGGGCGCCGACCATGGTCTCGGTATCGAGCGGGTCGCCGCGCTTGATCTGCTCGACCTTTTTCATCACTTCTTTCATGAAGGCTGGGTAGATGGACTCCTGCACCAGCGCGCGGGATGGACAAGTGCAGACTTCACCCTGGTTGAAGAACGCCAGCACCAGGCCTTCCGCAGCCTTTTCGATAAAGCTTTGTTCAGCGTTCATGATGTCTTCGAAGAAGATGTTCGGCGACTTGCCGCCCAATTCCACGGTCGACGGGATAATGTTTTCCGCCGCGCACTTCATGATGTGCGAGCCCACCGGGGTAGAGCCGGTGAAGGCGATCTTGGCGATACGCTTGCTGGTGGCGAGGGCCTCACCGGCTTCTTTGCCGAAGCCTTGCACCACGTTGAGCACGCCGGGCGGCAGCAGGTCGCCGATCACTTCCATTAGCACGGTGATGCCCAGCGGTGTTTGTTCGGCGGGCTTGAGCACCACGCAGTTGCCAGCAGCCAGGGCGGGTGCGAGTTTCCAGGCGGCCATGAGAATAGGGAAGTTCCACGGGATGATCTGCCCGACTACGCCGAGCGGTTCGTGGATATGGTAAGCCACGGTGTTGCCGTCGATCTCGGCGGCGCTTCCTTCCTGAGCGCGCAGGCAGCCGGCAAAGTAGCGGAAGTGATCAGCGGCCAGGGGGATATCGGCGTTGAGGGTTTCGCGGATGGCCTTGCCGTTGTCCCAGGTCTCGGTGATGGCCAGCAGTTCGAGATTCTGTTCGATACGGTCGGCGATTTTCAACAGGGTCAGGGAGCGTGCCTGCACCGAGGTGCTGCCCCACGCGTCAGCCGCGGCGTGGGCGGCGTCGAGGGCTTTGTCGATGTCTTCGGCAGTGGAACGAGGGAATTCGGCGATAGGCTGGCCGTTGACGGGCGAGCTGTTGGTGAAATATTGACCTTTGACCGGGGCAACGAATTCGCCGCCGATGTAATTGCCGTAGCGGCTTTTGTAGGCGACCTTTGCGCCTTCGGTACCAGGATGGGCGTAACGCATAGGGTATCTCCTGACTATTAGTTATTGGGGGAGAGCTCGCGTGGGGCGGCCAATTGAGCTTAGAGCAAAGGCAGGGGGCGTGCTCGCGTCTACGCCTAAAGCATAGGTTGCCGGGTATTACGGTTGAATCAGGGAGGGCTTTTTGACCGTCGCACGCGCAGCTTCCTCGCTACAAAGTCGAACTGATGTAGCGAGGTCTGGCGCCGAAAAGGGATGCTCGAATACAAGACGTGAGATTTTTCCCACGCTGGGCTAACCTGCCCCGATGTTTTACGAGGTCAATCATGCATATTCACGTTCTAGGTATTTGCGGCACGTTCATGGGCTCGCTGGCGGTGTTGGCCAAGGAGCTGGGTCACCGTGTGACGGGCTCGGACGCCAATGTCTATCCGCCGATGAGCACTCAGTTGCAGGCTCAGGGCATCGAGTTGACTCAGGGCTATGACGCTGCACAGCTCGACCCGGCGCCCGACCTGGTGGTGATCGGCAACGCCTTGTCGCGGGGCAATCCGGCCGTGGAGTATGTGCTCGACAAAGGCTTGCCGTATGTGTCCGGGCCGCAATGGTTGGCCGATCATGTGTTGCAAGGCCGCTGGGTACTGGCCGTGGCCGGCACTCACGGCAAGACCTCCACCAGCAGCATGCTGGCCTGGGTGCTGGAGCATGCCGGCATGAGCCCGGGTTTTTTGATCGGCGGCGTGCCGCAGAACTTCGCGGTGTCGGCGCGTTTGGGCAGTACGCCGTTTTTCGTGGTCGAGGCCGACGAGTACGACAGTGCGTTCTTCGACAAACGCTCGAAATTCGTCCACTACCGTCCGCGCACCGCGATCCTCAACAATCTCGAATACGACCATGCGGATATCTTCCCTGATCTGGCGGCGATCGAGCGGCAGTTCCATCATTTGGTGCGGACCATTCCGAGCCAGGGCCTGATCATCCATCCGACCACCGAGCCAGCGCTGCAGCGGGTCATCGGCATGGGCTGCTGGACGCCCGTGCAGACCACAGGTTCGGGTGGCCAGTGGCAGGCGCGATTGCTCAGTGAAGATGGCTCGCGCTTCGAAGTGTTGTTCGAGGGTAGCAGCCAGGGCATCGTCGACTGGCCGCTGACAGGCCAGCATAACGTCGCCAACGCGTTGGCCACGCTGGCAGCGGCGCGGCATGTGGGCGTAGTGCCTGCGATGGCGATCGAAGGCCTGGGGGCATTCAAGAACGTCAAGCGGCGAATGGAACGGGTCGCCGAAGTGCGCGGCATCACTATTTATGATGACTTCGCTCATCACCCGACCGCGATCGCGACCACCCTGGATGGCCTGCGCAAGCGTATCGGCGATGCGCCGTTGATCGCGGTGATCGAGCCGCGATCCAATTCAATGAAACTCGGCGCTCACCGCGACGGCTTGCCGGGCAGCGTGACCGATGCCGATGAAGTGATCTGGTATGCTCCACCGAATCTGGGCTGGGACTTGGCCGCGACCGTGGCACAGAGCACAGTGCCGACCTTGGTAGCCGATAGCCTCGAAGCGATCATTGCCCGGGTCAAGGCCCAGGCGCAGCCGGGTACCCACGTGGTGATCATGAGCAATGGCGGCTTCGGCGGCTTGCATGTGAAGCTGGCGGAGGCGTTGCGATGATGGTTTTAGGTGTGGCTGCTGGCCTGACAGGAGCCAGCCGATGAGCGGCCCGGAACGCATCACCCTGGCCATGACCGGCGCCTCGGGCGCGCAATATGGCCTGCGCCTGCTCGACTGTCTGGTACGTGAAGACCGCGAAGTGCATTTTCTCATCTCCAAAGCCGCACAACTGGTGTTGGCTACCGAGACCGACGTGCTGCTGCCGGCCAAGCCGCAGAGCATGCAGGCGTTCCTTACCGAATACACCGGCGCCTCGGCGGGGCAGATTCGTGTGTATGGCAAAGAGGACTGGATGTCCCCCGTGGCTTCCGGTTCCGGCGCACCTGCGGCAATGGTGGTGGTGCCATGCTCCACGGGGACGTTGTCGGCGATCGCTACAGGGGCCTGCAACAACCTGATCGAGCGCGCGGCGGATGTGACCCTTAAAGAGCGTCGACAGCTGATCCTGGTGCCCCGCGAGGCTCCGTACTCGACTATCCATCTGGAGAACATGCTCAAGCTGTCGCAGATGGGCGCGGTGATCCTGCCTGCATCGCCGGGGTTTTACCACCAGCCGCAGACGCTGGACGACCTGATCGATTTCGTCGTAGCGCGCGTGCTCAATCTGCTGGACATACCTCAGGACATGTTGCCGCGCTGGGGTGAGCATCATTTTGGTGGGGAGGAGTGACAGGCGCCCCTGTAGCGAGGGGGCTCGCCCCCGAAAAGCCGTCGTGCCAGGCCCGCCGAATCGGGGGTAAGCCCGCTCGCTACAGGAATGTTCACGGATTGATGGTCAGTGCACTTATCGCGAGTCTTACCGGCTGCGCCACCGTCAGCACGCTGGATGCCAACAAGCCCGGTGCGCCGGTGGTGTATGCCGGCACGCGATTGGATTTCTACCTGACGCAGGGCGGGTGCTGCCCTCAGGACCGCTTCGGCACTGAAGGGCCGAAATACCCCGCCTGGGACATGCCAGGCAGCATGCTGCTCGATACGTTGTTGTTGCCGCTGTCGCTGCTGACTGCTGCAGGTATTGGGTTTAGCGCTCAAGGCGGGTTGTAGGCTTTCGGGCCTCTTCGCGAGCAAGCTGTGCACCCACATCAGACTTGAGTCGTACGACTGTGGGAACGGGGCTTGCCCGCGAAGGCGCCATTAGCCACGGCTCACAAGCCGGCTATTTACCCAGCCGCCGCAGCTCATCCGACTCGACCACCCTTACCCCATCCTGCTCTTCGAGCGCCAGGCGCCACAGCGCGCGGGCCAGTTGCGTGGCTTCGATGCCATGGTATTTGCCGGGAATCAGTCGTGACAGCGGCCCTGCCAGCTGTTCGCTCAAGCGTGGCTCGGTACGGGCACCGAGCAGAATCGATGGGCGGGCGATGGTCAACTGCGGCCAGTTTTGCGCGATCAGCGATTTTTCCGTCTGGCCCTTCACGCGGTTATAGAAGATGGACGATGTTTCGTCGGCATTGACGGCGCTTATCACCAGCAGATGGCGCGCGCCCAAGTCTCGGGCGCGCTGCGCATAAGCCACCACCAGATCGTGATCGATGGCCCGAAAGGCATCCTCCGAGCCCGCCTGTTTGATGGTGCTGCCCAGGCAGCAATAGGCGATGTCGACGCGGCCTTCGAGTTGCGGCAGCAGATCGGCGAGGTTACCTACCGGGTTTTCCAGGTGCGGATGCTCGGCCAACTGGCGCCGGGTCGGAGCCAGTACACGGCTGACCGTCGGTTCGTTGAGCAAGCGGTCGAGCAGGTGTTCGCCGGTCAGCCCGGTGGCGCCGGCGAGGAGGATATGCTGCGGGGTCAGGTACATGGTGCTACTCCTTGCGACACGCGCCAGCCGGGTGATGGCTACTGTAAAGCTTAGTCTTGGGCGACAACTCCCGCTTCCTTGCGCGCTGCCTTGGCTGCGGCCGCCGCACTCTGCAAGGCCTTTTGCGCTTGCTGCTGGCGCAACCGTTGCCAGTGCGCGATCACGCCTTTGGGGGCCCAGATCTGCGGCTCGGAGGCTTCGTAGTTGTCGGCTATCTCCCTTTCGGCAACGTGAGCGCGCGCTTGTTCAAATGCCTGTTGCAAGTCGTCGGTGGCGTTCAGCGCCTGGGCGAACAAGGCATCGCCGAAATAGGTGAAGTCGGCCTCTTCCGAGCATCCGAACGACACGCGATCAGCCCGTGAGGCGGTCATGATCAGTGTACGGGCGTCCTTGAGGGCCGGGATGAAACCTCCGGAATAGCAAGATGAAATCACCACCACCTTGTCGCGGTCCTTGAGCGGCGCGAGCACGCTCGCCAGTTCGTCGGCAGGCAGGTCAGCGAGCTCCATGCGCGGCTGTTCCAGCACCAGTTCATGATTCTGGGTGCCGTGACTGGTCAGGTAGATGAAGATCAAATCTTCCGGGCCACTGCGCTCGGCCAGGGTCTTGACCGCGCGGCTGAGGGTTTCGCGGCTGGCCATGGGGCGGTCAGCGAGGTGATCGCGATGATTGACCAGAGTGATCTGGCCTACGGCGCCGAAGCGGCTGGCGAGCATGGCGCTGACGTAGTCGGCTTCACGCAGGAACACGCTCTGGTTGCCATCACCGCCCAGCACCAGGCTGTACAGTTCGGTTGCGGGCGTCGAATGCGGCACTGCGGCCAGTGCTTTGTCCAGCAGCGCGCCTTGGTTGAGCAGGCCTTGCTCCAGGCTGTCGGGCAGCAAGCGGCCACTGCCATCGCGCACGCGCTGGCCGTTGACCCAGTAGCCGCTTTGTGTGGCGCCGCTCTTGACGGTCAGCACGCCCTGACCCTGATAGGCGTCGTCGGCGAAGCCACCTTCGAATGTGCTGCCATCGGCCATGGTCAGCTTGCCCTGACCAGAAAAGTGCCAGTCGGCAAAACCGCCTACGTAGTGACTGCCATCGCTGCCCAGCAGTTCGCCTTGGCCGGTGAGGGCGCCGGCTTTGAAGTCGCCGATCCACACATCGCCGTCGCTGTTTTCAAAGCGCCCACGGCCTTGCAGCTGGTTCTGATGGAAATTGCCGATGTATTGATCGCCGTCGGCATTGCTGTAGTTGCCGTGCCCCTCCAGCTGGCCGTTGACGAACTTGCCGCTGAACTGATTGCCACTGGCGTCGCTGCGTACGCCTTCGCCGTTGGGCTTGCCTTGATCGAACAGGCCCTGGTAGGTGCTGCCGTCCTCGAGCTCAAGATGGCCGGCGCCGGAATACTGGTCGTTCTTGAAGTTGCCGCGGTAGGTCTGGCTTTTTTCCTTGAGGGTACCTTCGCCGTCGCGGCGACCGAGCTTGAAGCCGCCGCTGTAGCTGCTTTTCGGGGTGCTCAGGCTGCCTTGGCCGTCGAACAGGCCTTTTTCGAAATGGCCGCGATAGACCTCGCCGTTGCTGCCATGCCATTCGCCGTCACCGTGCCACTGGCCGTTGACGAAATTGCCCTTGTACCAGCTGCCGTTGGGGTAATCGATGCGACCTGCGCCTTGCAAAACGCCGTTGACCACTTCGCCGCGATAACGGCCGCCATCGGGCAGTCGCGCGTCGGGCGGCAATAGGGATTCGCCATCACCGCAGGCAACGAGCAGTAGCGAAAGCGCAAGAGGAGCAAGTGGGCGCATGACGGGATCCGGGCAATTGAGGCGCCGAGTATGCCGTAATCCGGTGGCGAGGAAATAGCCGTTAGCAGGCTTTCATTTCCTCTCAACTGTTACCAGATTCGCCGCGACAGCTCTGGCCCGCAGCTAAAGGAAGCACAGCGACAACGGTTCAGCGATGTACGCGGGTTTGGATTCGCCTTCTATTTCAAGAGTGGCGAGGATTTTCATCAACCACTGGCCGGGCTTTTTCTCGCTGACTTCGGTCAGGTCGACCTTCAAGCGCACCTGGGAATCGACCTTGACTGGCTGGATGAACCGCACGCTGTCCATGCCGTAGTTGATAGCCATTTTCATGCCGGCGGGGAACACCATGACCTGGCTCATCAGGGAGGGGATCAGTGAGAGCGTCAGCAAGCCGTGGGCGATCGTGGTGCCAAAAGGCCCGGTGGCGGCGCGCTCCGGGTCGACATGAATGAACTGGTGATCGCCCGTGGCATCGGCGAAATCGTTGATGCGTCCTTGGTCGATGGTCAACCAGTCGGAGCGCCCCAGGCAGGTGCCCACGTATTCGTGCAGTTGATCGGCGGGAACGTCGCGCATGGGCAATACCTCCACGGGGGGCAATGGGGGGTAACAATTTGTACGTTCGTGCCAGGGCGCTAGATCAACACGCTCGGGGCAGCGGGTCAAGCCTTGATCCAGACCGGTCGGCGGTTCTAAGCCAGGCGCTGGTCGTGCTTATAATGTCGGCTCGATGGAGAGGACCTTTATGGCGTTGCGTGGATTGACCTGGCTCGTGCTGTTCCAATTGTTGGGGACGGTGATCAATCATTTGCTGGTGCCGATCGTGCCCGGGCCGATCATCGGCCTGTTGCTGATGCTGGCGTACCTGATGCTACGCGGCGATGTGCCGGCGCCGGTGAGCGAGGCGGCCAGCAGCCTGCTGCGCTATCTGCCTTTGATGCTGGTGCCGCCAGCGGTCGGGGTGATGGTCTATGCCGGGCAGATTGCCGAGGATTTCTGGGCCATCGGCGGCGCCTTGCTGATCTCGGTGCTGGTCGCGATGGCCTTTGCCGGCTGGTTGATGCAGCGCCTGATCGGTCGTCGCCCGCCCAGCGATGAGGGTCAGCCATGACCCTGGACTGGCAGGGCACGCTGGACTCGGTCATCCATCACCCGCTGTTCGGCATCGGCATCACCTTGGGCGCCTACCAGTTGGCGGTGGGTGCCTATGAAAAGACCCGCTGGATCTTCCTCCAGCCGGTGCTGGTGTCGATGCTGATATTGATCGGCGTGCTGGTCGCCTGCGGGATCGACTACACCGAGTACCGTAAGAGCACCGACATCCTCAATACCCTGCTGGGCCCGGCTACCGTGGCCCTGGCGGTGCCGCTGTACCTGAATCTGCGGCGTATTCGTCAGCTGTTCTGGCCCACCTTGACTACGCTGGTGTTGGGTGGGGTGCTGGCTACGGGCTCATGCCTGCTGCTGGGCTGGCTGTTCGGCGCTGATCACATGATTCTCATGACCCTGGCTCCCAAGTCGGTGACCTCACCGATCGCCATGCTGGTGGCCGCGCAGATCGGCGGCGTGGCGGCGCTGGCAGCGGTATTCGTGTTGATCACTGGTGTCATCGGGGCCATCTTCGGCCCTGGGATGTTGTCTATGCTGGGAGTGGAGAACCCAGCTGCGCGCGGCATGGCCCTGGGGCTCACGGCGCACGCGGTGGGGACCTCAGTGGCGATCCAGGAAGGTGAGGAATGTGGGGCTTTCGCCGCATTGGCGATGAGCTTGATGGGGGTCTCGACCGCCGTATTGCTGCCATTGGCGGTCAGTCTGTTCGTTTAAGGAAATCCTATGATTTTGCCGCTGTTCCCGCTCAATACCGTGCTGTTTCCGGACTGCGTGCTCGATTTGCAAATATTCGAGGCGCGCTACCTGGACATGATTACCCGCTGCATGAAGCAGGGCACCGGATTCGGGGTGGTATGCCTGTTGGAGGGCGATGAGGCGGGCAATGGCGAAGTGCTGCACGCACCGGTGGGCTGCGAGGCGATGGTGGTCGACTTCAATCCGCAGAACAACGGCCTGCTGGGGATTCGCGTCAAAGGCACCCGGCGATTCGAAGTCAAAAGCTGCGAGACCCAGCGTGATCGGTTGCTTCTCGGCGAAGTGGAGTACCTGTATGAATTCCGCGAGGAGCCACTGAGTTCCGACGAGGACGACCTGTTGGCGCTGCTCAACGCCTTGGCCGAGCATCCGATGGTCGCCGCTCTGGGCATGCTTGATGGCGCAAGGACCCAGCAATCGTTGGCCAATCAGCTGGGTTATCTGCTGCCCTTCCTCAACGGCGACAAGCTGCGCTTGTTGTGCCTGGATGACCCCCGCGAGCGCCTGGATAATATCCAGACGCTGCTTGATGAGCTGCAGGGCGAGTTGTTCGACTGAAGCGGTTCTGGCCTTGCAACGAGGGGGGCTGGCCCTCAACAAGAGCAACCAGCCGCTGCGGATGCGTTGGCGTCACCGGTTTTCGGGGACAAGCCCCTTGCTAAAGGGTTTGAGCACCATACTGATAATGCGCCATGGCATGGGGCAGGGTGGTTGCCAGATGCCAGCCTAGAATGGCTGCAACCGCTGGCAGTATCCACCACCATACGCGCCCGGCCACGGCAGGCATCGACCCACCAAAGTGTCGGTTGGCCGCGAGGCTGACCGCACACAGGCAGCAGGCGAGCATGGCCCCGGCCAGCACGTCGGTCGGCCAGTGCACACCCAGGTAGATGCGCGATGCGGCGATCATCGTCGCCGGGATGCACGCCAACACCAGCCACATGATGCGCATCCGCGGCGCCTGGCCGAGGCCAGCCAGGAGCGCCAAAGTCAAAAACAGTGCAAACGACGCCGAAGCATGGCCGCTGGGCATGCTATAGGTGCTCAATGGATCGTTCAGTATCTCCGGGCGCCCGCGGGCGAAGAACATCTTCAGGCTGGCATTGCACAGTGCGGTGCCGAGCAGTGCGCCGACGGCAAAGAGGAAATGCCGCCACTGACGGTGGATTGCCAGGATCAGCACCACGGCGGCGGCCAGCATGAACTGTGTGCGGAAGTCGCCCATGGCCGTGGTCATCGCCACGAAGGGATCCATTGCCTCGCTGCGGTGCTCCTGCACCAGTTGCATGAGGCCATTGTCGAGATGGGTCAGGTAGGGCCAGCCGATCAGCAATGCCAGCAGCATGGCCAGGCTCATCAAGGCCACCCACAGGGTCGCGCGGGTATGGCGGCGCAGGCTGCTATTGATGCTCAGGCCGACGAGGATCGCCAGGCCACCGGCGACCGCCCCCGCCTCCGGCCAGAAACCGGGCGGCAGCGGCAAGCGGAAGGCCGCACCGGTGGCCCAGCCGGGGAGTAGATAAGCGATAGACCAGCCGGCCGCAGCCAGCACGCTGACCAGTGCGAAGCGGATCAGCGGCATTTCCAGCATGCCGGCGATCAGCGGCAGCATGGGCCGCAACGGGCCGATGAAACGGCCGATCAGCAAGCCCTCGACGCCATAGCGATGGAAATAGTTTTCGGCCCTCTCCATCCATTGCGGGTGGCGCGCCAGCAAGGGAATACGCTTGATGTCCTGATGATAGCGACGGCCGATGGCGTACGACAGCGCGTCGCCCAGCAGGCCGCCGGCATAGCCCAGCAGTAATGTCTGGCCAAGCGACAGGGCGCCGTGACCGGCCAATACGGCAATAGCGAAGAGCACCACGGTGCCGGGCACGATCAGCCCGGCGATCGCCAGGCATTCGACGCAAGCCACTACGAAAATCGCCAGGCCCAGCCACTGTGGGTGAGCGGTCAGCCAGCCAGTAAGGCCGTCAAGCCAAGAGCCCATCTATCGGTTTCCTTTTATCGGTGCGGCGGTGGTCGGTGAGGGGTTGATCTGCAAAGCGTAGTCCTGCCCCTCTCGCTGCCCCCGACGCAGCGGATTGCGCGTGCAATGCCGAGCGTATTCAGGATCGACGAAGCGATAGGGCAGATGTTCATCGCGCCCGGCGGGGATGCCCAGGCGAGTGGTCTGGATGACCTGGGGGACCAGGACGCCGGTGTCCTCGACAAAAAAATGTTCGGGATCGAAGCGCTGGGCGTCCCATTGCGGCACTTTCAGGCCCAGTGCCTTGCACAGAAGCGTCTGCCCGGCGCACAAGCGCTCAGGCGGGCGCAGTTGGCCATTGGCGTCGGGATTGTTGAGCTGCATCTGCGCCAGCGCGTTGCTGTCGCAGACCTCATCGACCCAGGGATAGGCCGACTTGATCAGCACGGCATTGCCAGGCCCGGCAGCGCTGAAATTCAACGAATCGCCACCACGGGCGTAATACATATAGATGTGGCCGCCATCGAGGAACAGCGCTCGGCGTTTTTCGGTGTAGCCCAGCGAAGCATGGCTGCCTTTTTCTGCCGCGTAGTAGGCCTCGGTCTCGATGATGCGCGCTGACAACCAGTAAGGCCCTTGGCGATGCCGGATGATCTTGCCCAGCAGGTCGCGGGCAAGGACTTGCGCGTCGCGATGGAAAAACTCGTCGGGCAAATGCCGGCGGACGGCGGTGGCGGGCATGGCAACATCCAGATGGGTGTGCGGATTTGGGAGCGGCAGCCGGCAGATGATAGCAACCGGCACCTTAATCGGACCTGAATGACTGGCATTTGTTGCCCAATTTCGACCATCCGCCTGCCACCGCTGTGCGTGGCGCGGCGCGGCAGCTATAATCAGCCGCTTTCCCCTTTGCCAAGACCACAGAGACCATGACTGAGTCCGTGCTTGACTACATGACCCGCCTGGGTCGCGCTGCCCGCGCAGCCGCTCGCGTGATCGCTCGTGCCAGCACCGGTCAGAAGAACCGTGCCTTGCTGGCGACTGCCACGGCGCTGGACGCTGCCCGCGAACAACTGGTCGCTGCCAATGAGCTCGACCTGGCCGCCGGCCGCGCCAACAATCTGGAGCCAGCGTTGCTCGAGCGCCTGACCCTGACCCCGGCCCGTATCGACAGCATGATCGTCGGTTTGCGTCAGGTGGCAGCGTTGCCTGATCCGGTCGGCGCCATCCGTGACATGAGCTACCGCCCCTCGGGTATTCAGGTTGGCAAGATGCGCGTACCGCTGGGCGTAGTGGGGATCATCTACGAATCCCGCCCTAATGTGACCATCGATGCCGCCAGCCTGTGCCTCAAGTCCGGCAACGCCACTATCCTGCGCGGCGGCTCCGAAGCCATTCATTCCAACCGCGCCATCGCCACGTGCATCGCTCAGGGCCTGGAAGCGGCGCAACTGCCGGCCAGCGTCGTACAAGTGGTCGAGACCACTGACCGTGCGGCCGTGGGTGCATTGATCACCATGCCCGAATACGTCGACATCATCGTCCCCCGTGGCGGCAAGGGCCTGATCGAGCGTGTCAGCCGCGATGCCCGCGTGCCGGTCATCAAGCACCTCGATGGCATCTGCCACGTCTATGTCAGCGCCAATGCCGAGCTCGACAAGGCCCAGCGCATCGCCTTCAATGCCAAGACCTATCGCTACGGCATCTGCGGTGCCATGGAGACCCTGCTGGTAGATGCCAGCGTCGCCGCACGATTCTTGCCGCCGATGGCTGCCCAGTTCCGCGAAAAAGGCGTCGAGCTGCGCGGCTGCCCGCGCACTCGCGACCTGATCGAGGCGCTGCCTGCCACCGAAGACGACTGGCACACCGAGTACCTGGCGCCGATCCTGTCGATTCGCGTGGTCGACAGCCTCGACGAGGCCATCGAGCACATCAATCACTATGGTTCCCACCACACCGATGCGATCGTCACCGAACATCAGGGTCAGGCCCGGCGCTTCATGGCCGAGGTCGACTCGGCTTCGGTGATGCTCAACGCCCCGACTTGTTTCGCCGACGGCTTCGAGTACGGCCTGGGTGCGGAAATCGGTATTTCCACGGACAAGATCCACGCCCGTGGCCCGGTCGGCCTCGAAGGCTTGACCTGCGAGAAATATGTAGTGGTCGGTGACGGCCAGTTGCGCGGCCAGGAGTCCATCTGATTGGCTGAAGTCGGCCAGTCCGGGGCACCTACCGTTCGACCGCAGCGCATTGGCGTACTGGGCGGCACCTTCGACCCGGTGCACATCGGTCACCTGCGCAGCGCCCTGGAAGTAGCCGATGCGCTGGCGCTCGACGACTTGCGCCTGACGCCGAACTTCCGGCCGCCGCATCGCGATACTCCGCAGGTGTCGCCCGAGCAGCGTCTGGCGATGGTGCGCAGCGCTGTCAGCGGGGCGGCGCCGTTGAGCGTCGATGACCGCGAACTGCGCCGCGATACGCCGTCGTACACCATCGACACACTGGAATCGATGCGCGCCGAGCTGGCGCCTCAAGACCAACTGTTCTTGCTGCTGGGCTGGGATGCCTTTTGTGGCTTGCCCTCCTGGCACCGCTGGGAAGAATTGCTGCTGCATTGCCACATCGTGGTGTTGCAGCGCCCTGACGCGGACAGCGAGCCACCGGATGCCCTGCGCAACCTGTTGGCCGCCCGTTCCGTCAGTGACCCGCAGACCCTCAAGGGGCCGGCGGGTCAGATCGCGTTTGTCTGGCAGACACCCTTGTCGGTGTCCGCCACCCAGATCCGTCAACTGCTGGCCAGCGGTAAGTCGGTGCGTTACCTGGTGCCTGACGCTGTACTGGCCTACATCGAGGCGCACGGGCTGTACCGTACGTCGAACTGAATAGGCGCACTTGAAGGCACGAACAGTCCTGTATTCAAGCGCCCGAATATACGAGCAAAACGAGTTTTATATGACGAACAAAGACGTAAGCAAAGTTAAGCGCAAAGGCACGTTCAAGAGCGCTCCCCTCGCAGTGCCGGCCCACACCGGGCCTGAGCTCGCTGGCGAAGAGCTGGTGAAGGTGGCCGTTGCCGCCCTGGAAGACGTAAAGGCTCTGGATATTCAAATCCTGGACGTGCGCGACAAGCAGAGCATCACCGACTTCATGATCATCGCGACCGGTACCTCCAACCGCCAGATCGGCGCGATGCTGGACAAGGTTCGTGACGCCGTCAAAGCCCAAGGCGTCAAGCCGCTGGGTGAAGAAGGCAAGGGCGACAGCGACTGGGTGCTGTTGGACATGGACGACGTGATCGTGCACATGATGACCAGCAACGCTCGTCAGTTCTACGACCTGGAGCGCCTGTGGAAAGGTGCCGAGCAGAGCCGTGCCGTCGATGGCAAGCACCACAGCCCGGAAGTCGGTCACTCGCAGTTCGACAAGCTCAACAAAGACCAGGAATAAGGAACCGCTGTGCGCCTGCGTCTGATTGCTGTCGGTTCTCGCATGCCCAAGTGGGTGGAAGATGGCTGGCACGAGTATGCCAAGCGCCTGCCATCCGAATTGGCGCTCGAGCTGGTGGAAATACCGCTCAACACCCGGGGCAAGAATGCTGACGTGGCGCGCTTTATCCGTCAGGAGGGCGAAGCCATGTTGGCCAAGGTCGGCCCCAACGAGCGGATTGTGACGCTCGAAGTGCATGGCAAGCCCTGGAGCACCGAGCAATTGGCGGTGGAGCTGGACAGCTGGCGGCTGGATTCACGCACGGTGAACTTCATGGTCGGCGGCCCCGAGGGGCTGGCGCCGCAAGTGTGCGCGCGGGCGGATCAACGCTGGTCGCTGTCGGCCCTGACACTGCCGCACCCACTGGTAAGAATCCTGATCGGTGAACAGCTGTATCGTGCCTGGACAGTCCTGTCCGGACACCCTTACCACAAATAATCTGCGCCCAGCCCGATGACCCAGCCGATTCGCCTCAAGGACCACGAGAAAGACGCCCGCACCGTGCGCAGCCGCGTCGTGGTCGGTGCTGTGGTCGTGTGTGCGCTGCTGTTGGTGCTGATCGCGCGTCTGTATTTCCTGCAGGTCATCCAGTACGACTATCACTCCACGCTGTCGGAGAACAATCGGGTGCACGTGCAGCCGATTCCGCCGACCCGCGGGCTGATCTTCGACCGCAACGGCGTGGTCATCGCCGACAACCGCCCCAGCTTCAGCCTCAGCGTCACTCGCGAACGGGCGGGCGACTGGCAGCAGGTGCTCGACCTCATCGTCGAGGTGCTGAGCCTGACGCCCGATGATCGCGAGCTGTTCGAAAAGCGCATGAAGCAAGGGCGGCGGCCGTTCGAGCCGGTGCCGGTGCTGTTCGAACTCACCGAGGAGCAGATCGCGCGGATTGCGGTCAATCAGTTCCGCCTGCCGGGTGTCGAGGTGGTCGCGCAATTGGTGCGCCATTACCCCCAGGGTGAGCATTTCGCTCACTCGGTGGGCTACATGGGGCGCATCAACGAGAAGGAGCTCAAGTCCCTGGATACCGTGGCCTACAGCGGCACGCATCATATTGGCAAGACCGGTATCGAGCGCTTCTACGAGCCCGAGCTGCATGGCCAGGTGGGCTACGAAGAAGTCGAGACCAACGCACGTGGCCGCGTGCTGCGGGTACTCAAACGCACCGACCCGGTGCCGGGCAAGGACATTGTCCTGAGCCTCGACATCAAGTTGCAGCAAGCTGCAGAGCAGGCACTGGCGGGACGACGTGGCGCGCTGGTGGCCATGGACCCGAGCACTGGCGAGGTGCTGGCGATGGTCAGCCAGCCAAGCTTCGATCCCAACCTGTTCGTCACGGGCATCAGCTTCAAGGCCTACGCCGAGCTGCGCGATTCCATCGACCGTCCGCTGTTCAATCGGGTACTGCGGGGGCTTTACCCACCGGGTTCGACCATCAAGCCGGCAGTGGCCATCGCCGGCCTTGATACCGGGGTGGTCAATGCCGGTACGCGGGTGTTCGACCCAGGCTATTACCAGTTGCCCAATTTCGATCACAAATACCGCAACTGGAATCGTACCGGCGATGGCTGGGTCGATCTCGACACGGCCATCATGCGGTCCAACGACACCTACTTCTACGATCTGGCGCACAAGATGGGTATCGATCGCTTGTCGACCTACCTCAACCGGTTCGGCATCGGCCAGAAGGTCTCGCTGGACATGTTCGAGGAAGCGCCGGGCCTCATGCCTTCGCGGGAATGGAAACGCGTGGCCCGCAAGCAGGTCTGGTATCCCGGCGAAACCCTGATCCTCGGCATCGGCCAAGGCTACATGCAGGCCACGCCGCTGCAATTGGCGCAGTCCACAGCGCTGATCGCCAACAAGGGCAAGTGGAATCGGCCCCGGCTGGCCAAGACCATCGAAGGCGTGCCGCCGGTTGACGACAACCCCATGGACGATATCGTCCTGCGCGACCCGGCCGATTGGGCCAAGGTCACCCACGGCATGGAGCAGGTAATGCAGGGCGCCCGTGGTACCGCGCGCAAGGCGGCGGCCGGTGCGCAATACCGGATTGCCGGCAAGAGCGGCACCGCCCAGGTGGTCGCGATCAAGCAGGGCGAGAAATACGACCGCAGCAAAGTCCAGGAGCGCCATCGTGACCACGCCTTGTTCGTCGGCTTCGCCCCAGCGCAAAGCCCGAAAATCGTGGTGTCGGTGATGATCGAGAACGGTGAGGCCGGCTCCGGAGTGGCCGCCCCCGTGGTACGTCAGGTGATGGACGCCTGGCTGCTCGGTCCCGATGGCCAGCTCAAACCCGAATACGCCAGCACCCCAGGTGCGGAGATCACGGCACGTGAAGAGTAATTTCGATCGCATCCTCTCCAGTGAGGATGTGATGCGCCGTCGCGCGACCTTTTTGCAACGTATCCATGTCGATGGGCCCCTGCTCATCCTGCTGCTGACCCTGGCGGCCGGCAGCCTGTTCGTCCTGTACTCGGCCAGCGGCAAGAACTGGGACCTGCTGATCAAGCAGGCGACCTCGTTCGGTATCGGCCTGGTGTCGATGTTCATCATCGCTCAGGTCGAGCCGCGGTTCATGGCGCGCTGGGTGCCGCTGGGCTATGTGATCGGGGTGGGCTTGCTGGTGGTCACCGACGTCATGGGCCACAACGCCATGGGCGCGACGCGGTGGATCAACATTCCTGGGGTAATTCGCTTCCAGCCGTCGGAGTTCATGAAGATCCTGATGCCGGCCACCATCGCCTGGTATCTGTCCAAACGCACCTTGCCGCCCCATCTCATTCATGTGGTGGCCAGCCTGGCGCTGATCGGCGTGCCGTTCATTCTCATCGTCCGCCAGCCCGATCTGGGGACCTCGCTGCTGATTCTGGCGGGCGGCACCTTCGTGCTGTTCATGGCCGGGTTGCGCTGGCGCTGGATCATCAGCGTGCTCGCCGCCGCGGTGCCGGTGGCGGTGGCGATGTGGTTTTTCATCATGCACGACTATCAGAAACAGCGAATTCTGACCTTCCTCGACCCCGAGAGCGACCCGCTGGGCACCGGCTGGAACATCATCCAGTCGAAGGCGGCCATCGGTTCGGGCGGGGTGTTCGGCAAGGGCTGGCTGATGGGCACCCAGTCGCACCTGGATTTCCTGCCTGAAAGCCATACCGACTTCATCATTGCGGTGATGGGCGAAGAGTTCGGCCTGGTGGGCATCTGCGCCTTGCTGCTGATTTATCTGTTGCTGATCGGGCGCGGCCTGGTGATCACGGCCCAGGCGCAGACGTTGTATGGCAAATTGTTAGCAGGCAGCCTGACGATGACGTTTTTTGTTTACGTTTTCGTCAATATCGGTATGGTCAGTGGCCTGTTGCCGGTGGTGGGGGTACCGCTGCCCTTCATTAGTTACGGCGGAACTTCGCTGGTGACCTTGATGTCAGCGTTTGGCGTTTTAATGTCGATCCACACGCACCGCAAATGGATCGCACAGGTTTGAAAAAGGTGAGCCACTCAATGCAATCAATGCGTAACTGGGCTACTCGATACGTTCCATGGGTCGGCCTGGTGGGCATCCTCGGTTCGTCGCAACATGCGGCGGCCGGCGATTACGAAGGCTCGCCTCAAGTGGCGCAGTTCGTCGGAGAAATGACACGTGATTACGGCTTTGCCGGTGAGCAACTGATGGGCGTTTTTCGCGAGGTCGAGCGCAAGCAATCGATCCTCGACGCCATCTCGCGCCCGGCCGAGAAGGTCAAACCGTGGAAGGACTACCGGCCGATCTTCATCACCGATGCGCGTATCGCCAGGGGTGTGGATTTCTGGCGTCAGCACGAGGTGGCGCTGGCGCGGGCCGAGAAGGAATACGGCGTGCCGGCCTCGGTGATCGTCTCGATCATTGGCGTGGAGACGTTTTTTGGTCGCAATACCGGCAATTACCGGGTGATCGATGCGTTGTCGACCCTGGCGTTCGATTATCCGGCGCGTTCCGACTTCTTTCGCAAGGAGCTGCGTGAATTCCTGTTGATGTCCCGCGAGGAGCAACTCGATCCGTTGACGATCAAGGGCTCCTACGCCGGTGCAATGGGGCTGCCGCAGTTCATGCCCAGCAGCTTTCGGGCGTATGCAGTGGACTTCGACGGTGATGGCCACATCAATATCTGGAGTGACCCCGATGACGCCATCGGCAGCGTCGCCAGCTATTTCCAGCGCCATGGCTGGGTCGCCGGCGAGCCAGTGGTCAGTCAGGCGACGGTGCGTGGCGATCAAGCCGACAGCGGTTTGAGCCCGGGTATTGATCCGGTCAAGACCGTTGGGGAGTTGCGGGCGCTGGGCTGGTCGAGTCATGATGCGCTGCGCGACGATATGTCGGTGACGGCATTTCGCCTGGATGGCGCCAATGGCCCTGAGTACTGGATGGGGCTGAAGAATTTTTACGCGATCACGCGTTACAACCGCAGCGTGATGTACGCCATGGCCGTACATCAGCTGGCGGATTTGCTGGTTCAAGCACGGGGCAACAAGTAATGCGGGTTACGCCGACAAGCGCACCACTCAAGCTGCTGGGCTTTACAGCAATGGCACTGTTGATCGTCAGTTGTTCGAGCACCAGCAGCCGCTCGCCTGTGCAAGGCGGCACGGCTGTTCGCTCGATGCCGGGGCTGGACATCAACCGCGCCCACAAGGACGGTGCCCCTTGGTGGGACGTCGACGTGTCGAAGATCCCCGACGCAATACCGACCCTGCACAGCGGCCCGTACAAGGCCAACCCCTATACCGTACTGGGCAAGACCTACTTCCCGCTCAACGACTCGGCCAGTTATGTGGCCGTCGGCACCGCGTCCTGGTACGGCACCAAGTTCCATGGCCAGAACACCGCCAACGGTGAGGTCTACGACCTGTACGGCATGAGCGCGGCGCACAAGACCCTGCCGCTGCCCAGCTATGTGCGTGTGACCAACCTGGACAACAACCGCTCGGTGATCCTGCGGGTCAACGACCGCGGACCGTTCTATTCCGACCGCATCATCGACTTGTCCTATGCCGCCGCGAAAAAACTCGGTTATGCCGAAATCGGCACGGCGCGGGTCAAGGTCGAGGGCATCGATCCACAACAATGGTGGGCACAGCGTGGTCGTCCGGCACCGCTGATGCTTGATCAACCCCAAGTGGTCGCCGCTGAAACACCCAAGCTGACGGCGTCCACTGGCACCGTTGAACAATATACGCCACCGCCCCAGCAACACGCGGCCGCGATCATGCCAGTGGCAATCGACGCAAAAAAAAACGCTTCTGCGCCAGCAGCTGGCCAGTATCTCCAGGTGGGAGCCTTCGCCAACCCGGACGCTGCAGAGCTCCTGAGGTCGAAGCTCAGCTCGATGGTCAAGGCCCCGGCCTTCACCAGCCCGGTGGTGCGTAACCAGCAAACTCTGTACCGCGTGCGCTTGGGGCCGATTGGCAACCCGGCGGAAGTCCAGCAGGTACAGAACAGTGTTCGCTTGGCCAATCTGGGCTCGCCGAATGTGGTCACGGAATAACCCTCCGGTACTGGCTCGGTCCGCCGAACCGCAACAACGCCAGGCCTTCAAGCCTGGGAAACGATTTGCCCATCTGGGCATCTGCCCATCAGTAATCTCGAGAGACGGATGAACATCACCACCTTTGCCAAACGCCTATGCCTGCTTGTACCCCTGATGATCGCTCCAACTGCATGGGCGGCTGATCAGATGGTGCCCGCGCCGCCGCAACTGGCGGCCAAAGCCTTCGTACTCATGGAAGCCTCCAGCGGTCAGGTGCTGGTCGAGGACAACGGCGATCAACGCCTGCCGCCTGCCAGCCTGACCAAGCTGATGACTGCCTATATCGCCACGCTGGAAATCCGTCGTGGGCAGATCGGCGAAAACGACCCGGTAACCATCAGCGAAAACGCCTGGCGCACCGGCGGTTCGCGGATGTTCCTCAAGGTCGGTTCGCAAGTGTCGGTCAGCGACCTGCTGCACGGCATCATCATCCAGTCGGGCAACGACTCCAGTGTCGCCCTGTCCGAGCACATCGCCGGTAGCGAAGACGCTTTCGCCGACATGATGAACACCACCGCCGGCAAGTTGGGCATGGCCAACAGCCACTTCATGAACCCGACCGGTCTGCCGAACCCGGAGCACTACTCCACCGCGCACGACATGGCGCTGCTGGCCCGGGCGATCATCCACGAAGATCCAGCTCACTACGCCATCTACTCGCAGAAAGAGTTCTTCTGGAACAACATCAAGCAGCCTAACCGCAACCTGCTGCTGTGGCGCGACAAGACGGTCGACGGTCTGAAGACGGGTCACACCGACGAAGCCGGCTACTGCATGGTGGCTTCGGCCGTACGTGACGGCATGCGCCTGATCGCCGTGGTATTCGGTACCACCAGCGAAGCCAACCGCGCCGCCGAGACGCAAAAGCTGCTGACTTACGGTTTCCGCTTCTATGAAACCCAGACCTTCTACAAAGCCGGTGCAGAGCTGGCACAGGCGCCTGTCTGGAAAGGCACCGCGAGCACCGTGCGTGCCGGCCTGGCTGAAGACCTGACCATGACTGTGCCCAAAGGCCAGCTGAAAAACCTCGCGGCTACCATGACCATGGTGCCGCAATTGGTCGCACCGATCGCCAAAGGCGCGGTGATCGGCAAGGTCGAAGTGAAGATGGGTGACAAAGTGCTGCAAAGCACCGACCTGATCGCACTGGATCAGGTTGATGAAGGTGGCTTCATCCGTCGCCTCTGGGATAGCATTCGGCTATTCTTCCACGGCTTGTTCAACTGATATCGTGACCTGCGCGCCCCTGGCTCTTACCTGAGCCGGGGGCGATGTTGTCGCCACGGCTTACGAGGCCGTTACTGCCATGACCGATCCCAAAGTCCCTGCTTCTGCCGACGCCAAGTCTGGCGAAGATATAAAGTCCCACGAAATCAAGTTCCCTTGTCCCGACTACCCCATCAAGGTGATCGGCGAAACGGGAGCAGGCTACAAGGCCCTGGTGCTTGAGGTCCTCGGCAAGCACGCCGAAATCGACCTTGCGACCCTGGCCGAGCGCCAGAGCAGCAACGGCAAGTACACCACTTTGCAGGTGCACATCATCGCGACCGGCGAAGATCAACTGCGCGACATCAATAGCGCGTTGCGAGCGACCGGCCACGTGCACATGGTGCTCTGATGCCGAGCGCATCCAGCGTGCTGGGCTTCCGCGAGTTGGGCCTGATGGCCTACGAGCCTGCCTGGCATGCCATGCAACGTTTCACTGATCAACGTAGCAGCGACACCCCCGACGAAGTGTGGTTGGTCCAGCACACGCCGGTGTTCACTCAAGGCCAGGCTGGCAAGGCCGAACACCTGCTGCTGCCGGGGGATATCCCGGTGGTGCAGGTCGATCGCGGCGGTCAGGTTACTTACCATGGTCCCGGCCAGTTGGTGGTGTACCTGCTGCTGGACGTGCGGCGCCTGGGTTTTGGAGTGCGCGAGCTGGTCAGTCGTATCGAAAATGCCCTGATCGATCTGCTCGCCAGTTTCGGCGTCAGCGCCGCGGCCAAGCCGGATGCACCCGGTGTCTACGTAGAAGGTGCTAAAATCGCGTCCCTGGGCCTGCGTATCCGTCGCGGCTGCTCGTTTCACGGGCTGGCGCTGAACGTCGACATGCAACTTGAACCGTTCCAACGTATCAACCCATGCGGATACGCCGGGCTGGCAATGACCCAGCTGTGCGATCATGCAGGCAGCATTGAATTTGCCGAGGTTAGTGCCCGGCTGCGCGTGCAGCTCGTCAAACACCTCGACTACGCTGAGCAGACGACCCTGACGGGCGGAATCGAATGATATGACTACTGCTTTTGACACCACCGTGGAAAACCTGATCCCGACCACCAGCTTGCCGGTCAAGGCCGCACCTCATAAAGTGGAGGCGGGCGTCAAGCTGCGCGGTGCTGAGAAGGTCGCGCGCATCCCGGTCAAGATTATCCCGACCGAAGAACTGCCGAAAAAACCCGACTGGATTCGCGTACGCATCCCGGTTTCACCGGAAGTCGACCGCATCAAGCAGCTGCTGCGCAAGCACAAACTGCACAGCGTCTGCGAAGAGGCTTCGTGCCCGAATCTGGGCGAGTGCTTCTCCGGTGGCACCGCGACCTTCATGATCATGGGTGACATCTGCACCCGTCGCTGCCCGTTCTGCGACGTCGGCCATGGCCGCCCGAAAGCGCTGGATGCCGACGAGCCGATGAACCTGGCAGTGGCCATTGCCGACCTTCGCCTCAAGTACGTGGTAATCACTTCGGTAGACCGCGACGACCTGCGTGACGGCGGTGCCCAGCACTTCGCCGACTGCCTGCGCGAGATCCGCAAGCTGTCGCCGGGCGTCCAGCTCGAAACCCTCGTCCCGGATTATCGCGGCCGCATGGATGTGGCGCTGGCTATCACCGCAGCCGAGCCGCCGGATGTGTTCAACCACAACCTCGAGACCGTGCCGCGTCTGTACAAGGCTGCGCGCCCTGGTTCCGACTACCAGTGGTCGCTGACCTTGCTGCAAAAATTCAAGGAGATGGTGCCTCACGTACCTACCAAGTCCGGCCTGATGCTCGGCCTGGGCGAGACGGACGAGGAGGTGATCGAGGTGATGCAGCGCATGCGCGAGCACAACATCGATATGCTGACCCTCGGCCAGTACCTGCAACCTTCGCGCAGCCACTTGCCGGTGCAGCGCTTCGTGCACCCGGACGTCTTCGCCTGGTTCGCCGAAGAAGGCTACAAGATGGGCTTCAAGAACGTCGCCTCCGGGCCGCTGGTACGTTCGTCGTACCATGCTGACCAACAGGCGCATGAGGCCAAGGCCAAGCTGTAAGCGCGTCGACTCGCCTTGCTCACACAGGTCTGTGAGTACGGGGGGCGTGCATTACGGGAGCAAAGCTTGCCGCGAAGAGGCCGTAACAAGCGCCGCCGTATTTTCAGGGTGAGCGCAGCGCTGTAGAAAAAGCCGACAGTTTCTATCGCATAGAAGCTGTCGGCTTTTTTGTGCAAGCTGTTAAAGTCGTTGCCATCAGCCACGCAGTGAGGCCTCGGGATGAACGTCAATCAGCAAATCGCCGCCCAACCCCGCGAGCAGGGCATCGCCGTCCCCCGGCTGCGGCCTGAAGGTCGTATCGCGATTATCGCCCCCGCCGGGCCCAGGGAGTTCGATGTTGCCACGGCCGAGCGCTGGATGGCGGCCAGGGGCTACAGTCTGAAAATCTTCCCCGGCGTGCTGCAGCAGTCCGGCTACCTGGCCGGCAGCGATCGGGTGCGCCTCAATGACTTGCACGATGCCTTCGCGGATGATCAGATCGACGCGATCATGTGCCTGCGTGGCGGCTACGGCAGCCCGCGCTTGCTGGACAAGATCGATTATGCGCTGCTGCGTCGACATGCCAAGCCATTCGTGGGCTACAGCGATATCACCGCGTTGCACCTGGCGATCGCCAAAGAGGCGGGATTCATCACGTTTCATGGCCCGATGCTGACGTCCGAGGTGCTGGCCGATCGTAAGCCACCCACCGAGACGTCATTGCGCAGGCTGGTACGCGGCCAGTTCAAGGCTGGCTCGGAGCTGGCGCATCCTGCCACCTTGCCGTTGGTTTCGATTGGCCATGGCATCAGCCGCGGGCGATTGATGGGTGGTAATCTGGCGATGATCTCGGCCCTGGAGGGCACGCCTTGGGCGCTGGAAGCGGACGGGATCATCTTGTTCATCGAGGACGTCAACGAACCCCTGTACCGGATCGACCGCTTTCTCACACAACTGAGGCTGAGCGGCAAACTGGCGAAGATCGCCGGCGTGCTGGTGGGAGACTTCGCGGGTATCAGCGTGGACGAAATGACGCCCCTGTTGCGTCAGATGTTCGAGCCGCTGGGAATTCCCGTGGTCGCTGGCTGGCGCAGCGGTCATTGTGACCCCAACCTGACCCTGCCTCTGGGCGCCATGGTGCGCCTGGACGGTGGCGAGTGCCGCTTGTGGCTGGAGCAGGATGTGGTTTGCTGACTGGCGGGCTCAATGATAGTTGTCCCGAAATTTCTGTGTGTGGTGCCGCCACAGGCGTGGGCGGTTTGCCTGAATTGAGTAATCCTTAGAGTGGGTAGTGCGCGACTTGCCAGTAAACCGGTCGCGCTTACTCAAGCCAAGGAATGACAACAATGACATACCCGAAAAACAGCATCGCGGTCTCCTTCATTGCAACGGCCCTGCTGGTTGCCGCCAGCCACGCATCTGCTGAAGTACAACCCGTTACCGAAGCCCACTGCCAAGTCATGCAAGACGCCAATACCTTTGACCCCAATGGCCCCGTTGGCTGTGATCGCCTGCGTCTGGTCAGCTTTCCTTTCACTTCACACCAGGGGCTCCCGGGTCGGGGATCGGTGGTAGTGCTTGATGCTTTCGCAGAAAACGTCGATATCATTTTCGCCAAGCTCGATGCACGGGGTTTCCCCTTGGAGCAGGCTTTAGGTCTGGAGCATTTCCAGGGTGACGACGCAGCGTCAATGGCAGCCAACAACACGTCCGCTTTCAACGGCCGGCCGATAACCGGCGGTGCTTCGTGGTCACTGCATGCCTATGGGGCTGCGATTGATTTGAATCCCGTGCAGAACCCGTTTCTCACTATCAATGCTGATGCCACCGCCACCATCGACCCAGTGGCTTCCGCCCGGGCTTACGTCAATCGCTCGGCCGTACGTGCTGAAAAGCCCGAGCGCCGGGGCATGGCGGAAGAGGTATTGGATATTTTTGCCGAGAATGGCTTTATCCATTGGGGCGGGTATTGGAATGCGCCGGTGGATTACCAGCATTTCGAGGTAGCGCCACGCAGGTTTATCGAGCATCTGGCACGTGTCGAGCCGGATGTAGCGCGCAACGACTTCAATGCATACCGGGGAATGTACAACGCTTGTATGGCGGAACAGCAAGGGCTGGATCCCGCTCGTCAGCGAGCCTCTTGCGTGGGCCGGGTGCTGGATTTCTACCGGCAGTGGCCGTTGCCATCTTCGAGCATGGCAACGGCGGCTGAATAGCGGGTGGTCAAATGATCATGGAGAAGCGGCCTGGGTCGCAGCCCGAGATTTACCTGAGGCTTTCCAGCAGCTTGTGTGTGGGATAGCCGTCAGCCGGCCAGCTCTGAGCCGCCTGTGCACTGCGGATTGCCTTGCGGGTGTTGGCGCCGATGATGCCATCGGGGTTGCCGGCATCGTAGCCCTTGGCAGTCAGCAGCGTTTGCAGCTCGATACGCTCGGTGCGGCTCAGCGGCAAGTCATCCTTCGGCCACTGCCCTTGCAGGTAGCCACCACCACCAAAGCGCTGCGACAGCAGGCTCACGCCTAGGGCATAAGCCGACGAGTTGTTGTACTTGAGGATGGCGCGGAAGTTATCCAGCACCAGAAAGGCCGGCCCGCGATAACCCGCTGGCAACAGCAGCGCGGCCTGCAATTGGTCCGAGCCTGGGGGGATGGCACTGCCCGCCGGCAAGTTCACGCCCATGGCCAGCCATTGGGCCACCGATTTGCGCTGCGCGCCATCGGCCAGTAGATAATCGAAGCCCTGTGGCAACTGCACCTCGAAGCCCCACGGCTGGCCTTTCTGCCAGCCGGAGCTTTGCAGGTAATTGGCGGTGGAGGCCAGCGCATCGGCGGCGTCGTTCCAGATATCGCGGCGCCCGTCGCCGTCGAAGTCAACCGCATGGGAGTTGTAGGTCGTCGGGATGAACTGCGTCTGGCCCATGGCGCCGGCCCAGGAGCCGAGCATCAGTTCTGGAGTGATATCGCCGTTTTGCAGAATCTGCAGCGCCGCAATCAGTTGATCCTGAGCGAAGCCGGGACGGCGGCCCTCATAGGCCAGGGTCGCCAATGAGCGAATCACTGACTTGTCGCCCTGGATCTGCCCGAAGCTGCTTTCCATGCCCCATACCGCGACCAGTGCCTGACGATCGACGCCGTAACGCTGCTCGATGCGCGTCAGCACGTCGCTGTACTGGCTGAGCAAGCCTTGCCCGCGGCGTACGCGGGTGGGCGAAATGGCGCCGTCCAGATATTCCCAGATCGGCCGGCTGAACTCCGGTTGGCTGCGATCGGCAGTGACCACACTTGGGTCCAGGGTCACGTTGGCGAACGCGCGGTCGAAGATGTCTGGCCTGATGCCGGCCTGCAGGGCCTGCGCGCGGAAACCGCTCTGCCATTCGGCAAAGGTCTCGGACGGCACGGCAATACCGTCGGCGCTCATCGGCGCAAGCGTGGTGATCGGTGCAACTGTCTTGGTTTGCTGGCTACCCGGCAAGGGCTGGGTCACAGGGAGCGTATCGGCGGCGGTAGGTTTTTCGGCGCAGGCGACAAGTGCGATGAGGCTGAAGGCAGCAATGATCTGGCGCAGTGGGCAGAGGCGGGGACGACGAAGAGACATGCAGGGGTCCAGATTTTTTCTAATCAGACCGTGACCATATCATGCCTGCGGGTGGAGCGGGTTCAGGCGGCCAAAAAGTAGGAAGCCTCCCAATCTCTCGATTGGAAGGCTTCGCGGCGGTAGCTGCCTTTGCCTTTGCCTGCGGGTTCCTGACGGCTGCGGAACAAGGGCTGGGCGACGATGGATTTGGCCTTATTGGGGCGGGCCTTGCCGGTTTTTCGACTCATGAGCGACTCCTTGGAAGAGGGCAATATCATAAGTCAATCAGCGTGCACGTCAATCGGCCGGTAGTGACAAGCGTTGTCCGGCCATCAGCAGTGTCAGGCGTGAGAGGCTGACCCAGCTCGAGCCGGGCGCCTGGCCTTTGATCTGTGCATCGATGCGTTGCGCATCCTGCAGCAGCTGCGCCCAGCGGCTCGCCGAATAGCGTTGCAGCGCCTTGCTCATCAGCGGCTTGCGTTTGTCCCAGATTGGCGGACGCGCCTGGCTGAAGGCCTTGTCCAGCGGCACGCCCTGGCTGTACTGCAATGCCAGGCCAGCCAGCACCCGCAACTCTCGGGCCAGGGCCCAGAGAATGACCGGTGGCTCGACCCCTTCACCGCGCAGGCCTTCGAGCATGCGCAGGGCATGCACCGGTTCGCCGTTGAGCACGGCGTCTACCAGGCCAAACACGTCATAGCGAGCGCTATCGGCCACGGCGCCTTGCACGGTCTCGAGGCTGATCTGCTGACCATCGGCCAGCAGCTTGAGCTTTTCGATCTCCTGGGCGGCGGCCAGCAGGTTGCCCTCGACCCTGGCGGCAATCAGCTCGATGGCATCGGGATGAGCCGCCAGGCCTGCCTGCGACAGGCGCTGCCGAATCCACTGCGGCAACTGCGCAGCATCGATGGGCCAGATCTGCACGAACTGCGTGCTTTGCCCCTCGACCAGCGCCTTGCCCCACTTGGTTTTCTGCGCACTGCCATCGAGCTTGGGCAGGCTGATCAGCAGCACGGTGTCTTCGGCCGGCCGAGCGCAATACTCGATCAGTGCCGCAGCACCCTTGTCACCCGGCTTGCCGGAGGGCAGGCGCAGCTCCAGCAAGCGTCGCTGTGCGAACAACGACAGGCTGGCGCCCGCCTGCAGCAGCGTGCCCCAATCAAAATTGGCGTCGGCGCTGAATACCTGGCGTTCGTCGAAACCTTGCTGACGTGCAGCCAGGCGAATGGCATCCGCAGCTTCCTGAGCCAGCAGCGGATCGTCGCCGCTGATAACGTAAACGGGCGCGAGGCTGCCTTGCAGGTGTTTGGCGAGTTGGGCGGGGGCGAGTTTCATCGGCAACGATTCGGTGGGGCGGCCTGGTTTCAGGCCGCCCCGGGCCGATTACTTCGCTGGCACTTCGAGCGGCGATTGCTGCGGGGTGGCGTCTTCGAGGCGCTTGGCTTCGTCAGCAGCATCCTGCTCGGCCTTGGCGCGAGCGTCGGCTTTTTCCTGCAGCGCGTCGAGACGCTCAGGCGTCATCTGCTGCAGGCGCAGCATCAGGTTCTGCACCAACTGGCGGCGCATCTCGCCACGTACCTGGTCAGTAGCGCTTTGCGAGCCGGCCAGGTTGCTGCCGTCGTGGGTGACGGAGCTGTTCACTTCAGCGCTGTCTTCCAGCAACACGCGCTTCTCGTGGCCGATCAGCTGATAGTTGACCGTGGTGGTCAGCTCGTATTCAGCAGAGCGCGCCGAACTGGTATAGCTGGTGGTGCGCTGGGTTTCGGCTTCGTTCACCAGATTCAACTGGTAAGGTGCACCCGCGTGAACCTTGACGCCGCTTTGCTCGAGGCTGCGAGTCAGTTCCTTGATGGTGTAGCCATAGGCATCACGAGCGGTGACGCTGATATCGGTCAGGGCCATTTTCGTGGTGCCCGTGCCACGCAGCTGGAAACCACAGGCGCTCAGCGCGACGGCCAGACCTATCACCAGCAGATTGCGTTTGATCATTGTTGTTGCTCCCTTCAAACCTTGTGAGCCGACTCTGTGAGAGACGCCCGGAGTGGTCCCGGGCGTGCGATCCAATCAGCTGGCGACGATATTGACCAATTTACCCGGCACGACGATGACCTTGCGGATCGTCAGGCCGTCGATGAAGCGCAGTACGTTTTCGTTGCTGCGCGCCTCGGCTTCGATTTCTTCACGGCTGGCGCTGGCGGGCATGTCGATCTGGCCGCGCAGCTTGCCGTTGACCTGGATCACCAGAGTGAGGGTGTCCTGCACCAGGGCGCTGTCATCCAGTACCGGCCAGCCAGCGTCTATCACCGGTTGGCTGTGGCCCAATTGATGCCACAGCTCATGGCTGATGTGCGGTGTGATCGGCGCCAACAGCAGGGTGACCGTTTCCAGGCCTTCCTGTACCAGGGCGCGATCCTGAACGCTCGCGTTCGGGGCTTTCTCCAGCACGTTCATGAGCGTCATCACCTGAGCAATGGCGGTGTTGAATTTATGGTGCTGGCCGACGTCCTGGCTGGCCTGCTTGATGGCCAGGTGGATGGCACGGCGGACGGCCTTTTGCTCGTCGTTCAGCGCGGCGACGTCGAGCTTGGCTGGCAAGCCCTGGCTGACGTGAGCCTGGGCCAGGCGCCAGACGCGCTTGAGGAAGCGGTGTGAGCCTTCGACGCCAGAATCGGACCACTCGGCGCTCATGTCCGGCGGCGAGGCGAACATCATGAACAGGCGGCAGGTATCAGCGCCGTACTGATCGATCATCGATTGTGGATCGACGCCGTTGTTCTTCGACTTGGCCATCTTCTCGGTACCGCCGATTTCCACCGGCAGGCCGTCAGCCTTGAGCTTGGCGCTGATCACCTTGGCCTTGCTGTCGCGTTCGAGTTCGACGTCGGCCGGGTTGAACCAGGTGTAGGCACCGTTGGCTTCGCGACGGTAGTAGGTGTCGGCGATCACCATGCCTTGGGTCAGCAGGTTCTTGAACGGCTCGTTGGAGTTCACCAGGCCTTCGTCACGCATTAGCTTGTGGAAGAAGCGTGCATAGAGCAGGTGCAGAATGGCGTGTTCGATACCGCCGATGTATTGATCGACCGGCAACCAGTGATCGGCTGCGGATTTTTCTACCAGGCCGCCTTCATAGTGCGGCGAGGCGTAACGAGCGTAGTACCACGACGACTCCACGAAGGTGTCCATGGTGTCGGTTTCACGCTTGGCCGGTGCGCCGCATTTCGGGCAGTTGCACTCGTAGAACTCAGGCATGCGCGCCAGAGGCGAACCGGCGCCGTCCGGTACCACGTCTTCGGGCAGCACGACCGGCAGCTGGTCTTCAGGCACCGGCACGTCACCGCAGGCATCGCAGTGGATGATCGGGATCGGGCAGCCCCAGTAGCGTTGGCGGCTGATGCCCCAGTCGCGCAGCCGGAACTGGGTGCGCGAGGCACCCAGATTCTTTTTGATCAGGGCAACTTCGATGGCATCGAACGCGCCTTCGAAGTCCAGGCCGTCGAACTCGCCGGAGTTGATCAGCGTGCCGTGTTCATTGTAGGCCGCCATCCACGGTGCCGGGGTCAGGTCGCCTACGCTGGTACGCACGACGGGCTTGATCGGCAGGTTGTATTTGACCGCGAATTCGAAATCGCGCTCGTCGTGAGCCGGGACAGCCATCACGGCGCCGTCGCCGTAGTGCATCAGCACGTAGTTGGCGACCCACACCGGCAGTTTTTCACCGGTCAGCGGGTGCTCGACGAACAGCGAGGTCGGCAGGCCCTTTTTCTCCTGGGTGGCGACGTCGGCTTCGGCGACGCTGCCGCTCTTGCATTCATGGATGAACGCTTGCAACTCAGGATTGTTGAGCGCTGCCAGGGTGGCCAGCGGGTGCTCGGCGGCCACAGCCACATAAGTGGCGCCCATCAGGGTGTCGGGGCGCGTGGTGAAGACCTTCAACGTACCGGCTTCACCGATGCTGGCCTGGTGGTACGGGAACTGCACCTCCATGCCCTTGGACTTGCCGATCCAGTTGCGCTGCATGGTCTTGACCTGTTCAGGCCAGCCCGGCAGGTCATCGAGGCTCGACAGCAGTTCATCCGCATAGGCGGTGATCTTGAAGTAGTACATCGGGATTTCGCGTTTTTCGATCACCGCGCCGGAGCGCCAGCCGCGGCCGTCGATCACTTGCTCGTTGGCCAGGACGGTCTGGTCGACCGGGTCCCAGTTGACGGTGCCGTTCTTGCGGTAGATCACGCCTTTTTCGAACAGGCGGGTGAACAGCCACTGCTCCCAGCGGTAGTAATCGGGCTTGCAGGTGGTCACTTCGCGCGACCAATCCACCGCCAGGCCCAGGCTGCGCAGCTGGGTTTTCATGTAGGCGATGTTTTCGTAGGTCCATTTGGCCGGCGCGACGTTGTTCTTCATCGCGGCGTTTTCCGCCGGCATGCCGAAGGCGTCCCAGCCCATGGGCTGCAGGACGTTCTTGCCAAGCATGCGCTGGTAGCGGGAGATCACGTCGCCGATGGTGTAGTTGCGCACGTGCCCCATGTGTAGCTTGCCGCTGGGGTAAGGGAACATCGACAGGCAGTAGAAGGTCTCCTTGCCTGGCTGTTCACTGACTTCAAAGGACTTTTGCTCGTCCCAGAAGGTCTGGGCGGCGGCTTCGATTTCGCGGGGCTGATAGAGTTCGTGCATGGCTACTTTTTGCTGAGAAATGGATGACCTTATCCAGGCTGCCAAAGAGACGCAGCGGCCGGCATTGCGGTGTCGATTATATAAACGCCGTAGCATACATGACCCCCCCTTATTGAGGGAAACGCTGATTGCGCCGCGCCTTCCGTTGGTCGCGGCACGAGGCTGGTTTCGCAGGTGACGCTAAGCTTGTGACTGGGGAGTCAGTCATGTCTGCAATGAGGTGAACGGATGGTAGATTCGCATCTGAAAGCAATGGAGCCGGAGCTGTGTGAACGTCTTATCGATCGTCTAGGATTGGCGCTGGATGTGGCCCGCACCGCAGTTCGACTGCGCAACGAGGAGCCTCGGGAGTTGGAGTTGCGCGGGTTGTCCCGTGCCGAATTCGATTGGATCAACGCGTACCTGCAACTCAGCGGTACCGGGGTGCACGCCGATTGCGCGGACATCGATCCCGTGCCGGTGCAACGCACTGCCAATGTGGTTTGGCTCAAGGACAAGCGCAAGCGCAAGGCGCCTCCCCGAACACGTGTTTTCTGAATGATGCGGGGCAGGGCTGACGGCTCTTTCGCGGGCAAGCCATGCCCCCACAGGTGTACGACTCAATCGGCTAGCAGTCTGGGAACAAAGCTTTCCCGCGAAGAGCCGGTTCAGGCGCAGCGTCCGCCAGCGGTTGTCCAAACTTGCGCGAGCCCTTAGGCTGCCCGGCATCTTTCAGGGAGATGCCCCATGCCACTTCGCTTCATCCTCAAACAACTGCTCATGCCGCCGGGGATTCTGTTCCTGCTGTTGCTGCTTGCCTGGTGCTGGCGTCGCTCCCGGCCGCGGTTGGCCACTGGCTGCTTCGTGCTTGGCCTGGGTGGCCTGTGGCTGATGAGCCTGCCGGTGGTCACGTTGCACGTAGCCCGCTGGATGGAAAGCCAGCCGCCATTGGCACTGGATCAGTGGGCCACCCTGGCGCAGCGCGCCGACGCAATCGTTATTCTGGGGGCTGGGCGCGAGCGCGGCGATCCGGCCTGGGGCGGCGTGGATCAATCCACCGGCCTGGCGCTGGAACGCGTGCGCTTCGCCGCCCGGCTGGCCAAGGCCTCTGGCTTGCCGGTGCTGACGTCGGGTGGTTTGCACTATGGGACGCCGCCGTCAGAGGCGTGGATCATGGCGCAGTCGCTGCACGATGATTTTGGCGTCACCGCCCGCTGGCAGGAAGAAGCAAGCCGCACGACTTGGGAGAACGCTCAATTCAGTGCGCGGATGCTCAAGGCCGAGGGTATCCAGCGGGTCGTGGTGGTCACCCAGGCATGGCATATGCCGCGAGCGGTATGGAGTTTCGAGCATGCCGGATTGACCGTGGTGGCCGGTCCGGTGGGGTTCATGGGGGTGGATCAGGACACCCCGCTGGGCGGGTGGCTGCCGGAGAGTCGAGCGTTCTGGCGCAATGCGCAGTTGCTCAACGAGGCAGTAGGGGCGGTGGGGTATCGGGTGTTCTACCGGTAGGTGAGCGGTTGCCGACTTGCCCCTTCGCCGCCGAAGGGGCCGGTATGGCAAACAAAGTTGCCGTGAACTCATCCACTCAAACCGTCTTCGCCATACGCGATGCCAACAGCGCCCAGCCAAACAGTGCCAGGCAGACGAACAGCATCGGCCAGGACCTCCAGCGCAGATACGGCGTCAGGCCCTCCATCGGCGTGACTTCGCCGTACATGATGCCTTGCTTGAACTGCGGGATCTGCTCGGTGATCTGCCCGTGCGGGTCGATCAGCGCCGTGACGCCATTGTTGGTGGCGCGGATCATCCAGCGGCCGGCTTCCAGTGCGCGCATCTGGGCCATCTGCAAGTGCTGCAGCGGGCCGATCGAGGTGCCGAACCAAGTGTCGTTGCTGATGGTGAGCAACAGATCGCTGCGCGCCGACTGGCCAGCAGCGAACTCGGGATACACCACTTCATAGCAGATGAACGTCGCGATCGAATAACCCTTGGCGCGCAGCAACGTCTGATCGCTGGCGCCTCGGGCGAAGTCAGACATGGGCAGGTCGAAGAAGCTGATCAGCCCACGCAGCAGGTCCTGCAGCGGCACGTATTCACCGAATGGCACCAGTTTTTGCTTCAGGTAGGTGCCTTCGCCCTCGCCAGTCACCGTGATGCCGTTGTAGAAGCGCCGCTCGCCGTTGGATTCCTGGCGGATCGGTACCCCGGTGATCAGCGCTGAATTTCGCTCGGCGGCGAACTTGCCCATCATGGCCAGATAGCCCGTGGCCTGATCCAGCAGGATCGGCACGGCAGTCTCCGGCCAGATCACCAGGTCAGTGCGCCGGGCGGTGAACGTCATGTCGCGGTACAACGCCAGCTGCGCATTGACCTGCTCCGGGTCCCACTTCATTTCCTGCTCGATGTTGCCTTGCATGGCGGCGATGCTTAGTGGCGCACCAGCGGGTCGGGTCCAGGCATGGCTCTTGAGCGCCACACTTGCCGCCCAAGGCGCCACCAGCAACACCACGCCGGCCGCCATGAAGGCTTTGCGCTGACGCAAGCGCTGCCCTGGCAGGTTGCATAGCAATGCCGCGCTCAAGGCCAGAACGAAGGAAATCAGCCACACGCCACCCACCGGGGCCAGCCCGGCCAGCGGGCCGTCAAGCTGACTGTAGCCGGAGTACATCCACGGGAAGCCGGTCAGGAACCAACCCCGGAAGGCTTCCTGAGCCATCCACAGTGCCGCGAAGGTCAAGGCATCTGCCAGGGGGGCTTCGTTGCGCCGTAGCCAGCGCGCCCACAGCCAGGTTGGCAGGGCGAAGAACCAGGCCACTGCGGCACAGAACAACAACATCAGGAAGCCGGCCAGCAGCACCGAGGCGCCGCCGAAGTTATGGATGCTGACGTAGATCCAGCTGGTCCCGGCGCCAAAGATGCCGAAGCCGTAGCACCAGCCGCGGCCCAGCGCTTGACGCGGGGTCAGATCGCGCAAACCGAGGTACAGCATCCCTAGCGAGATCAGGGCCAATGGCCAGATATCGTAGGGCGCCAGGGCCAGGGTGGTCAGGGCGCCGGCCAGCACGGCCAGCAGGTTACCGGGCCAGCCGGGGCGGGTGATCCAGCGCATCATGATCCTTAAGGGTCAAACCTGGCGAGAGAGAGGGGAGATACGCAGCAAGTGAATGCGGCGGCTGTCGGCATTGAGGATGCGGAAGCGATAGTCACCGATTTCGGTGGTCTCGTTGCGCTTGGGCAGATGGCCGAAGGCGCTCATGACCAGCCCGCCGACGGTATCGAATTCATCGTCGGAGAACTCGGTGTCGAAGAACTCGTTGAAGTTCTCGATCGGCGTCAGCGCCTTGATCAGGAAGTCACCGCTGGGCAGTGGCTTGATGTAGCTGTCTTCTTCGACATCGTGTTCGTCTTCGATATCGCCAACGATCTGCTCCAGCACGTCTTCAATGGTCACCAGGCCCGCCACGCCGCCGTATTCGTCGATGACGATGGCCATGTGGTTATGGTTGGCGCGGAACTCGCGCAGCAGCACGTTGAGGCGCTTTGACTCCGGCACGAACGTAGCCGGGCGCAGCAGATCCTTGATGTTGAAGGTGTCGCCGTTCTCCTTGAGGATCAACGGCAGCAAGTCTTTGGCCAGCAGCACGCCGAGGACTTCGTCGTGGCTTTCGCCAATGACTGGATAGCGCGAGTGGGCGGCGTCGATGACGGCCGGGAGGAATTCGCGAGGGGTCTGCGTGGCGCGGATGCTCATGACCTGCGAGCGCGGCACCATGATGTCGCGCACTTGCAGGTCGGCGACCTGGATGGCGCCTTCGACGATGGTCAGCGCTTCGCTGTCCAGCAGCTTGTTCTGGTGCGCCTCGCGCAACAGCTCGAGGAGCTCTTGGCGGTTTTTCGGCTCATGGGCAAAAGCTTGGGTGAGTTTACCCAGCCAGGACTTTTGCCCGTTGCTCGATCGGTCTTCGCTCATGGCGCTTACTCGTGTTCCTTTGTCGTTGCGTGGGTAGGGAAATCGTCTTCGTCATCGGCATAAGGGTCCGGGTGACCCAATTGTGCAAGCAACGTCCGTTCCAGTGCTTCCATCTCGTCGGCTTCTTCGTCATCGATATGATCGTAGCCGAGTAAATGCAGGCAGCCATGAATCACCAGATGAGCCCAGTGGCTGTCGAGCGCCTTGCCTTGCTCTTGAGCCTCGCGTTCGACCACCTGGACACAGATGACCAGATCGCCGAGCAGCGGGATATCGAGCATGTCGTCAGGGACGTCAGCCGGGAAGGAGAGGACGTTGGTGGCGTAATCCTTGTGCCGATAGGTATGGTTCAGCTCGCGGCCTTCGGCCTCGTCGACCAGGCGAATGGTCAACTCCGAGTCGCCTTTGCGCTGGCGCAGGGCCTGTTCGCACCATTGGCGAAAGTCGGCATCGCTGGGGCCGGCGCTCTGGCTGGCCCGTTGCAGGTCAATTTCAACCATGTTTGGCTTTGCCGGCCTCGACGTCGCGATTCTCGAAGCGCTCGTAGGCCTCGACGATGCGTTGCACCAGCGGGTGGCGCACCACATCCTTGGGCTTGAAATGGGTGAAGCTGATGCCAGGTACGCCGTCCAGTACCTCAATGACATGCGCCAGGCCGGACTTGGTGCCCTTGGGCAGATCGACCTGGGTGACGTCACCGGTGATCACGGCCGTTGAGCCGAAACCGATACGGGTGAGGAACATTTTCATCTGCTCGACGGTGGTGTTCTGGCTCTCGTCGAGAATGATGAAGCTGTTGTTGAGCGTACGGCCGCGCATGTAGGCCAGCGGGGCGATCTCGATGATCTGGCGCTCGATCAACTTGGTCACGTGCTCGAAGCCGAACATTTCGTACAGGGCGTCATAGAGCGGGCGCAGGTACGGATCGATCTTCTGTGCCAGGTCGCCGGGCAGGAAGCCGAGCTTTTCGCCCGCTTCGACCGCCGGACGCACCAACAGGATGCGGCGCACTTGCTCGCGCTCCAGGGCATCGACGGCGCAGGCCACGGCCAGGTAGGTCTTGCCGGTGCCCGCCGGGCCGATACCGAAGTTGATATCGTTGCCGAGGATCTCCTTCACGTAGCGCTGTTGGTTCAGCCCGCGAGGGCGGATCATGCCTTTGCGCGTACGCAAGGCCACGGCGACTTCGTTCTGGGCGGGGTTGCTCAGCTCCTGAACGGCCGACTCCTGCAAGTACAGGTGCACGGTATCGGGCGACAGCTCGCTGCCTTTGGTTTCCCGGTACAGGCGACGCAGCAGTTGCTCGGCGGAGGCGGTGGTGGAGGGCTCGCCAATGAGCTCGAACTGGTTTCCGCGGTTGCGGATCTCGATGTCGAGGCGTTGTTCGATGAGGCGCAGGTGCTCGTCGAACTGTCCGCACAGGTTGGCGAATCGGCGAGCTTCAAAGGGCTCGAGGATGAAGCGATGAGGTTCTATGGGTGCGTTCAAGGTCGTTTATGGCCGCCCGACGGCAATTTAGATGGACTCAAGGATAAACCCTGCAGCTTGTGTGCGAAAGCGGTTAATTGATGGCTCGCTGCGGCAGGGGCAAAGTGTTCTGACCGTTCATTTGCGTGATATATCCGGGCCTCTTCGCCGCCGAACGCACAAGCCCGCTCTCACACTGGATAAGGTTGTCAGTGGGAGCAAGCTTTGCGCGCGAAGCGTTCAGCGCAACGAGCCGCGCAGCGAGTGCGGTTGGGCATCGTCGATATGCACGTCGACGAATTGGCCGATCAAACGGGCATCGTCGCAGGTGAAGTTGACGATCCGGTTGTTCTCGGTACGCCCTTGCAACTGGCCTGGGTCCTTGCGTGAGTAGTCCGTGACCAGAATGCGCTGGGTGCTGCCAACCATCTGTCGGCTGATCTCGAAGCCCTGCTGGTTGAGGCGCTGTTGCAGTGCGTTGAGGCGCTGCTTTTTCACCTCTTCCGGGGTGTCGTCGGCAAGGTCGGCGGCCGGTGTGCCCGGGCGCTGGCTGTAGACGAACGAGTAGGAAAAATCGAAGCCGACATCCGCTACCAGCTTCATGGTCTGTTCGAAGTCTTTTTCGGTTTCGCCAGGGAAGCCGATGATGAAGTCCGAGCTGATGCAGATATCCGGTACCGCCGCGCGCAGCTTGCGAATTCGCGACTTGTACTCCAGCGCCGTGTGGTTGCGCTTCATGGCCGCCAGGATGCGGTCCGAGCCCGATTGCACTGGTAGATGCAGGTGCTTGACCAGTTGCGGGACTTCAGCGTGGGCCAGTATCAGGCTGTCGGAGAACTCCAGCGGGTGCGAAGTGGTGTAGCGGATGCGCTCGATACCCTCGATGGTGGCCACGGTGCGGATCAGCTCGGCGAGGTCGGCCAGGCGGCCATCGTGGGTCAGCCCGCGATAACCGTTGACGTTCTGCCCCAGCATCGTCACTTCACGCACGCCGTTGTCGGCCAGGTGGATGATTTCGCCCAGCACGTCGTCGAACGGCCGGCTGACTTCTTCGCCGCGGGTATAGGGCACCACGCAGAAGGTGCAGTACTTGCTGCAGCCTTCCATGATCGATACATAGGCGGTGGGGCCATCGATGCGCGGTTCGGGCAGGTGGTCGAATTTTTCGATCTCGGGGAACGAGATGTCCACCTGCGGCAGCTTTGTGGTGCGCACGGCGTTGATCATTTCTGGCAGCCGGTGCAGCGTCTGCGGGCCGAATACTACGTCGACGTAGGGCGCACGGTCGCGGATGGCCTGGCCTTCCTGGCTGGCGACGCAGCCACCGACGGCGATCACCATGTCGGGTTTTTCCAGTTTCAGTTCGCGCCAGCGGCCCAGTTGCGAGAACACGCGATCCTGCGCCCGCTCGCGGATCGAGCAGGTGTTGAGCAGGATCACATCGGCGTCTTCAGCGCGGGCAGTGACTTCCAGGCCTTGATGTTCACCCAGCAGATCGACCATGCGCGAGCTGTCGTACTCGTTCATCTGGCAACCGTGGGTTTCGATATAAAGCTTCTTGGCCATGCTGGATCATCTGGTCATTCAAAGAACCGCGCATTATAGGGGTGTGGTCGCACACTTGATAGGGGGCGGCAGTGCTATCGGGGATTGCCTGCCGGGCGGCTGTGCTATAGTTTGCGCCCTCTTTCCAGTCCTCATGCCGTTACCTGCCCACGATGACCAAACGCGAAGCTCCAATCTACAAAGTGATTTTCCTCAACCAGGGCCAAGTATTCGAGATGTATGCCAAGCAGATCTATCAAAGCGATCTGTGGGGCTTTCTCGAGGTCGAGGAGTTCGTGTTCGGCGAGCGCAGCCAACTGGTCGTCGACCCTAGCGAAGAGAAGCTCAAGGCGCAGTTCGAAGGGGTGGTGCGCAGTTTCGTGCCGATGCATTCGATCGTGCGCATCGACGAAGTCGAGCGACTGGGTACGCCGAAAATCAGTGAGGCGCGCGGCGTCAGCAATGTCATGCCGTTCCCGATGCCCATGCCTGAAAAGTAAATCCTGATAGCCTCTCGCAACGCCCACAGGGTGGAAAACGCTATCCCTGTTGGCGCGGGCCCTGCCCGCGAAGCTCTCAGGGCAGCGGTGCGAACGGCGTACGCCCGTCAGCCGTTTGCAGCTCCAGCAGGTATTTGCGGAAGATCTGCCCCAGCACCTGAGTGGCCACTTCGAGTTCTTCGCGCTTCATTTGCGCCGACACCTGATCAGCGGTATCCAGCGCATCTTCCTGGCCATTGACGGCCGCCATCTTCAGCACGATATAGGCCTGAACGTTATTGGCCGGCACGCCTTCGCCGCGGAAGAACATGATCCCCAGATGATATTGCGCGTCGGCGTGGCCCTGCAGCGAGGCCTGCTCGAAGTAGTTGAGCGCTTGGGTCAGGTCGCGCGGGCCATTTTTGCCGTCGTAATAGAACTCGCCCAGCTCGTATTGCGCCTGCGCGTCCCCGGACTTCGCCGCTTGCTGACACGCGGAGAGCGCCTGCGGTAGGTTCTCGGGCTGAGTATTGAGGGTGCACCGGCCCGTCGCTGGTATCAGCAACGAGTTTCCCCCTGCCTGCGCCAGCAGGGGTTGAAGGAGCAACAGGCAGCCCAAAGCAAGGGCGCGGCCGGTGCGGTTCATGGGGATCGACTTACCTCTGCAAGGATGCGGGCTAGCCCGTCCTGTAAATACTGTAGGTACATTATGAAATAAGCCGGGGCCTGGTTACAAAGTCTTTGCGGTTTTTTCTGAAATGAAGCCCGCTCCCACAGATGTTTCAAGGTCAGTCATTGAGCTTGGCGAAGGCTCGCTCGGCAGCATCGAGGGTGATTTTCAGCTCGGCATCACCATGGGCGATCGACGTGAAGCCGGCCTCGAACGCGCTCGGCGCCAGGTATACACCGCCCTCGAGCATCAAGTGGAAGAAGCGCTTGAAGCGCTCGGCATCGCTGGCCATCACGTCGTCGAAGGTGACGATGTCGTCGGCACCGCTGAAGTACAGGCCGAACATGCCGCCCGCCTGGGTGGTCACGAACGGGATGCCAGCGGCGTCGGCACGTTGCTGCAGGCCATCGAGCATGCGCGTAGTGTAGTCGCTCAATTCGGCGTGAAAGCCTGGGCGGCTGATCAGTTCGAGGGTCTTCAGGCCGGCGGCCATCGCCAGCGGGTTACCCGACAGCGTCCCTGCCTGGTAGACCGGGCCCAGCGGCGCGATATGCGACATGATCTCGCGCTTGCCGCCAAAGCAGCCTACCGGCATGCCGCCGCCGATGATCTTGCCAAAAGTGCTCAGGTCCGGTGTCACGTTGTAATAAGCCTGAGCGCCGCCCAAGGCGACACGGAAACCGGTCATCACTTCATCGAAAATCAACACCACGCCGTGCTGGTCGCACAGGCGACGCAGGCCCTCCAGGTAGCCCGGCGCAGGCGGCACGCAGTTCATGTTGCCGGCCACCGGCTCAACGATGATGCAGGCAACTTCTTCGCCGACTTCGCCCAGCATCTGCTCGAGGGCGCCGAGGTCGTTGAAGGGCAGGGTCAGGGTATGTTTGGCGAATGCCGCAGGCACGCCGGGCGAACTCGGCACGCCCAGGGTCAAAGCTCCCGAGCCCGCCTTGACCAACAGGCTGTCGGAGTGACCGTGGTAGCAGCCTTCGAACTTGATGATGCTGTCGCGGCCAGTAAAACCACGGGCCAGGCGGATCGCGCTCATGGTGGCTTCGGTGCCGGAGCTGACCATGCGCACCATTTCCATCGACGGCACGATGGCGCAGACACGCTCGGCCATCAGCGTCTCCAGCTCGGTCGGGGCGCCGTAGGACAGGCCGTGTTCGAGCTGGCGGCGGACAGCGTCGAGGACATCCGGGTGGCTGTGGCCGAGGATCATCGGCCCCCACGAGCCGACGTAGTCGACGTAACGCTTGTCGTCCTCGTCAGTCACATAGGCGCCTGCTGCATGCTTGAAAAACAGCGGGGTGCCGCCGACGCTCTTGAATGCACGGACCGGCGAGTTGACGCCACCGGGGATGTGTTTCTGGGCGTTGGCGAACAGCGATTCGGAGCGGGACATGGCAATAACTCTCAGTAGACAGGTGGCTGATGGGGCGCGAGGCCGTCAGGCAGACTTGTACAATTCATTGAAGGCGCGGGCGCGGCGGGTGACTTCAGCCGTTGTATCGACGCCGAACAGGTCGCTGATCACCGCCAGCAGGCTGGCACCGTTTTCCACCAGCTGCGGGGCGTTGGCGAGGGTGATGCCGCCGATCACGCAGATCGGCAGCTTTAGCTCGGCCCTGGCCTGGGCCAGTACGTCGAGGGGCACGACTTGGGCTTCCGGCTTGGTCGATGAGGCAAAAAATGCCCCGAAGGCCACGTAGCTCGCGCCTTCACGCGCGGCCTGGCGAGCCATCTCGAGGCTGCCGTGGCAGGTCGAACCGATGATCGACTGCGGGCGCAGCAGTGCACGGGCAGGTGTCAGCGGGCCGTCGGTCTGGCCCAGATGCACGCCGACGCCAAGACGCGCAGCCAGTTCGGCGTCGTCGTTGATGATCAGGCGGGTCTTGTAGGGCTCGCACAGCTTCAGCAGGGTCTCGGCCTCGCGCAGACGGCGGGCCTCATCCGTGCTTTTGTCGCGGTACTGCAGCAGCGTGACGCCGCCATCGAGCGCGGCCGTCACGTACTTGATGAATTTACCAGCCAGCAACTGGCCGTCGGTAATGGCATACAGGCCACGTAGTTTCATGCAGCAAGCCTCTTGCGTCGCGATCCGATCGGGGTAGGGTCCAGCGGCGCTGGACTCAGGGCGGGGAGCACCGGTGGGCGCTCCGATCAGGAACAGAAGTCTAAAGGCAGCCGGCGCGGGACGAACTGGCCTTTGCCCAGCTGTTCGGCATCGCGCAGCGTGCGCCAAGTATAGTCGAGCGCCGTTTTGACCGCGCTGCCCAGTTGCTCGCCCAATGCCAGGCGGCCGGCCAGGGCACTGGCCAAGGTGCAGCCCGAGCCGTGATAGCTGCCGGGCAGGCGCTCGCAGGTGTAGGTCTGGCAGCTGCCATCGCGGCTGTACAAACGGTTATGGATCTGTTGCTCGTCGCCATGGCCGCCGGTGATCAACAGATGCCGCACATAGGGCAGCAGTTTATCGGCGCACTCGTCGGCGCTGCCTTGCGGCAATTCCGCGAGGATGCGCGCTTCGGGCAGATTGGGCGTCGCGATGGTCGCGAGTGGCAACAGCCGTTCGCGCATGGCGTATCCGACCTCATCCTTGCCCAGCCGACCGCCGCCACCGGCGCGCAGCACCGGATCGCAGACCATCGGCAGGTGCGCATTGGCCAGCAGCAGCTCGACCACCGTGTCGACCATCTCCAGCGAGCCGAGCATGCCCAGCTTGACGGCTGCCACCGTGGAATCGTTGAGCACGGCGTTGGCCTGGGCCAGCACCCACTCGCGATCAAGCACGCGAAAATCGCTGACATTGACGGTGTCCTGCACCGTCAGCGCAGTAACGGCGGGCGCTGCGTGACAGCCCTGGGCGATGAGCGCTTCGATATCGGCCTGCAGACCGGCGCCACCACTGGGATCGTGGCCGGAGAGGCAAAGAACTACGGGGCGTGAGCTATAAATATTCATGGTGGGCGAGCTTATCACGAGCGGGGGTCGATGGAGGAGGGTGCGCGCTTGATGGCATATAGCCAGTTACTTCGTCGGAAAGTCCATGTGGCGACCCGTGTATTATCGGCTGAAAGGTCCGGGATAGAGCCTTGGAATCGATATTTTCATTCGCGTCCTACACAACCTTATAGCTATGCTAGGATGCAGCCATATTGAATAACAGGCACTGCGGGTGACGTCGTCTCAAAGGGAATGGGGGCTTCCCGACGTACCTGACAGGCTTCCCCGGGGCTGTATGCGCTATTTGCTGATATTACTTTTTACCTGGCTGCCCATGCTGGCCAGCGCCGTCGATTTCGACGAGTCCACTCGTAGCCTGCCCCTGGGGCGCACGATGCAGGTCCTTGAGGACAGCAGTGGCGAGGCGACCATCGATGAGGTTAGTGCGCCTGAAGCCCAGGCTCGATTTCATCGCAACACGGATGAGGTTCTCAACGCCGGCTATTCCAAGTCGGCGTTCTGGATCCGCCTTGATCTGCGCTATACGCCCCGGCAAAGTGGGGTAGCGCGCAACTGGCTGCTTGAACTGGCCTATCCGCCGATGGACCACGTCGAGCTTTATCAGGCCGATGCCGACGGGCACTTTTATCGTTCGCAAGTCACCGGCGACACCTTGCCCTACTCGAACCGGGTGATCCGCCAGAACAACTTCGTGTTCGACATCCCCTTTGTGCCGCAACAGGCGCAGACCCTCTACCTGCGCGTGCAGAGCGAAGGCTCTGTGCAGGTACCGCTGACCCTGTGGTCAAGCAACGCCTACCTCGAGGCCCAGCCCGAGCGCCTTTACGTATTGGGGATGATCTACGGCGTGTTACTGGGGATGCTGGTCTACAACCTGTTCATCTACCTCAGCGTGCGTGATACCAGCTACCTCTATTACATCCTCTACATCGCCTCGTTCGGCCTTTATCAGGTGTCGGTCAATGGTGCCGGCGTCGAGTTCCTGTGGCCCGAGAATCCTTGGTGGGCCAACGCCGCGACCCCGTTGCTGATTGGCGCTGCGGCGTTTTTCGGCTGCCAGTTCTCGCGCAGCTTTTTGCAGACCCGCGAGCACAGCCGCGTCTTCGACTGGCTGCTCAAGGGGCTAATGGTCTACGGGCTCGTAGTGATGGTGATGTCGCTGGGTGCCAGTTATGGTCTGGCGTTGCGCCTGGCCACATTGCTCGCGCTGCTGTTCACCGTGGTGATCTTCAGCGCTGGGGTCAAGGCCTGGTGGCGGGGGCAGCGCCAGGCGCGCTATTTCATGATCGCCTGGACCGCCTTCCTCGCCGGCGGCGTGGTCAACACCTTGATGGTGCTGGGCTATCTGCCCAATATATTCATCACCATGTACTCCAGCCAACTGGGCTCGGCACTGGAGGTCGGACTGCTGTCGCTGGCCCTTGCCGACCGCATCAATGCCATGCGCGAAGAGCAGTCGCGGATTCTGGTGGAGGCTGGGCACAAGCTCGAGCTGCTCAACCAGCAGCTGTCCAACAGCAACCGCCTGAAGGACGAGTTCCTGGCCACCGTCACCCACGAACTGCGCACCCCCATGAACGGCGTGATCGGCTCGCTGGAGCTGATGCAGACGGTGCCGATGAATATCGAGCTCGAGCAGTATCAGCAGACTGCCGCCACCTCGGCACGCGACATGATGCGCATGGTCGACGACATCCTTATCCTCACCGAGCTGCAGGCCGGCAAGCTCTACCCCCGTCACGAGCCCTTCCGCCTGCAGGGGCTGCTGGATGGCGTGCATTTGCAGTTCGCCCGCCAAGCGCACAACAAGGGCCTGGCCTTCGCCCTGGATATCCTCAGCATCCTGCCCGACAAGCTGGTAGGCGACTCGCGCAAGCTGGCGCTGTGCCTGAGCTGTCTGCTCGACAATGCCGTGAAGTTCACCCGCCAGGGCGTGGTGCGTCTGCAGGTGCTGGGCGAGGTCGATGACGAGAACAACCTGGCGCTGACCTTCAAGATCATCGACACCGGTATCGGCTTCAGCTATCTGGACGAAGACACCCTCTACCAGCGCTTCTATCAAGTCGACAGCTCCATGACCCGCGAGTACGGCGGCCTGGGGATTGGCCTGGCGATCTGCCGACAACTGGCGGAGTTGATTGGTGGTCAGTTGCACCATCAATCGGAACCCGGGCGGGGCAGCTGTTTCACCCTGACCGTCAAGCTGGCGGTGGTCGAACCGCTGCCGATGCATACGACCATCTCGCGCAAGCTGCCCGAAAGCACGCGGCGCTCGGCGCACGATTGCACGCTGTTGCTGATCGATGACAACAGCGTCAACCAGCTAGTGTTGCGCGGCATGCTGCTCAAGCTCGGCTATCGGGTGCGCACTGCCGACTGTGCCAACGCGGCCATCGAGCAGATGCAGAGCGAGAACTTCGATGCGGTGTTGCTCGATTGTCACTCACCCATGACCGATGGCGCGGTCGTCTGCGCGCGCTTGCGTGAAGTGCCGCGCACCAAGGACATCCCCGTGCTGGGGATCGTCGCCAGCCTCGAACGCAGTGACCGCGACCGTTACCTGGCGGCCGGAATGACCGAATGCATGCATCGGCCGGTGCGCTTCGAAGAGCTGCAAAGCCTGCTGCACAGCTGGCTGTTGGCACATAAACAAAGCGAGCAGGTCGGCGGTTAGGCGGTTTTGCCTCTTTGATCGAGGCGATGCCCGTGATTCACTGGGGCATCGACCCGTCGGAGCCGCCCGTGATGAATCTCCATCAGTTCGCCGAAACCCACGAAGTCAGCAATCAGCCGCCCTCCCTGGACGGCCTCAATCTCTACCTGGCCGACCTGCCGCTGCAGCAATGGACCCAGCGCTTCGGCGCCGGTTGGGCTGCCCCCCGGCTTGAGGGCTACGGCGCACTGGCGGGCGGGCCGCTGATGACCGCCGGGTTCCTGGCCAATCGCAACAAACCGGTGTTCAGCAGTCATGACCGCTATGGCCACCGAGTCGACCTGGTGGAGTTTCATCCCGCTTACCACCAACTGATGGCCACGGCGATCGAGCACGGCCTGCCATCCCTGCCCTGGACCGATCCGCAGGCGGGCGCTCACGTGGCGCGGGCGGGGCTGGCGTACTTGCACTTTCAGGCCGAAGCAGGCAGCGGCTGCCCGTTGACCATGACCTTCGCCTGCGTGCCCGCGCTGCGCTTGCAGCCGGAGCTGGCCGAGCGCTGGCTGCCCAAGGTGCTCTCGACCCACTACGACCCCCGCAACCTGGAAGTCGGCCTCAAAAGCGGCGCTACTATCGGCATGGCCATGACCGAGAAGCAGGGCGGCACCGACGTGCGCGCCAACACCACTCGGGCTTACCCGGTGGGCGCGCCGGGGCCCGGGCAGGCCTATGAACTGCTGGGCCACAAGTGGTTCTGTTCGGCTCCCATGTGCGATGCCTTCCTCACCCTCGCGCAGACCGACAAGGGCCTGAGCTGCTTCCTGCTGCCACGTCATCGCCCGGACAACACCCGCAACGAATTCTATATCCAGCGCCTCAAGGACAAGCTCGGCAACGTTTCCAATGCTTCCAGCGAAGTGGAGTTTCGCGGCGCCCTGGCGTGGATGATCGGTGAGGAAGGCCGCGGTGTGCCGACCATCATCGAGATGGTCGCCATGACCCGTTTCGATTGCATGATCGGTTCCAGCGCGCTGATGCGCCAGGCCTTGACCCAGGCGGCGCATCACTGTGCCCATCGACGTGTGGGCGGGCGGGTGCTGGCCGAGCAGCCCCTGATGCAGAACGTGCTGGCCGATCTGGCGCTCGAGAGCGAGGCAGCGCTGGCGTTGACCCTGCGCATGGGCCAGGCGCTGGACCAACTGGGGGATCCGCAGCAGGCGCGCTTCGCTCGGCTGGTGACGGCGGTGGGCAAGTACTGGATCTGCAAGCGCGCGCCGGCGATGATCAATGAAGCGGCGGAATGCATGGGCGGCGCGGGGTATGTGGAGGACAGTATCCTGCCGCGACTGTACCGCGAGGCACCGGTGAATTCGATCTGGGAGGGGTCGGGCAACGTCCAGTGCCTGGACGTGCTGCGAGCGCTTTCCAAGGAGCCTGGGGTGCTCGACAGCCTGTTCGCCGAGCTGGGCGATGGCCATGGCGACCGGCACCTGGCCACGCATATCGGGCGTCTGCGCGCGGCCTTTGCCGACCCCCAGGACGCGCAATACCGTGCACGGCAACTGACCGAGGACATCGCCCTGGCGCTGCAAGCCAAATTGCTCCTGGAGGCGGGCGACAGCCTGGTCAGCGATGCCTTTATCGCCAGCCGTCTGGAGGGCAGTGGGCGTACCTATGGCGCATTGCCGCAGGGCGTCGATGCCGCTGCGCTCGTCCAGCGGGCAATGCCGCTATAACCCGGTGGGAACGGCCTCTGTCCGCGAAGCTTTGTGGATGTTGGAAAGTCGAGAAGCTTCGCGGGCTTAGTCCGCGCCCACCGGAGTGGTGTCTGGAAAAACGCGACACATCAACCGGATACAGGCAAGATGCAGCTCTGCAAGATCAGAAAGGACGTGCACCGTGACCCAAACTGCCCCAGCTTTCGTTGTCGTTGAAACCGCCGAGCAAGCCGTCGACCAGCTCGCCCTGCTGCACGATCAGGCGACCCAGTCTCTGAGCCAGGCACTCAAGCGTTATCTCAAGGATCGCAGCGAACCCGACGCTGCCGAGCGCGCGCTGTTCCGCTATCCCGAATTGCGCATTACCTACGAATTCCACGGCGAAGTGCCCAGTACTACCCGCGCCTACGCCAAGCTGCAGGCCCCAGGCGTCTATTCGGTGACCGTGACCCAGCCAGCCGCCTACCGCAAGTACCTCGTCGAGCAATTGCGCCCGTTGATGCGCGACTTCGAGGTCAAGGTCGAAGTGGGCGTCAGCGAGCAGAACATCCCTTATCCGTATGTCGTCGACCAAGGCGATGAGCTGGCCGGCACCGGTGTCACCGCCGCAGCGCTGGCGCGGGTGTTCCCGAGCACCGACCTGTCCGCCGCCACCGATGGCATCGCTGATGGCCTCTACGACTGGGCCAACGTCGATCCGTTGCCGCTGGCACTGTTCGATGGCGCGCGGGTGGACTTCTCCTTGCGTCGCCTGGTGCACTACACCGGCAGCGACTGGCGGCACGTGCAGCCGTGGATCCTGCTGACCAACTACCATCGCTATGTCGACCAGTTCGTCAGCCACGGCCTCGAGCAATTGCAGAGCGATCCGCGCTTCGTGCGTATGGTCATGCCCGGCAACGTCATCATCGACAAGGGCATGGACCAGACCGAGGCTCAGGCCTTGGTCGACAGCGTGGTCTGGCACCGCTACCAGATGCCCGCGTACCACTTGATCGCGGCCGATGGCGACGGTGTCACGCTGGTCAATATCGGCGTCGGCCCATCCAACGCCAAAAACATCACCGACCACCTCGCGGTGCTGCGTCCGCACTGCTGGCTGATGATCGGTCATTGCGGCGGCCTGCGTCAGTCGCAGACCATCGGCGACTATGTGCTGGCTCACGCCTACATGCGTCAGGACGGTATTCTGGATCGGGTATTGCCACCCAATATCCCGATCCCGGCACTGGCCGAAGTGCAGATGGCCCTGCAAGAGGCGGCGGCGCAGGTGACGGGTGAACGCGGCGACGAGCTGAAAAAGCGCTTGCGCACCGGCACCGTGCTGACCTACGACGACCGTAACTGGGAGCTGCGTTGGGCGCAGGAGCGTCCGCTGATCAACCTGTCGCGTGCCGTGGCGGTGGATATGGAGAGCGGTACCATCGCCGCCCAGGGTTACCGTTTGCGAGTGCCTTATGGCACGTTGTTGTGTGTGTCGGACAAACCGCTGCACAGCGAGATCAAGCTGCCGGGCTCGGCCAACGCTTTCTATAACCGCGCGGTCAGCCAGCACTTGAAGATCGGCATCGCCGCGCTTGATCTGCTGCGCAATCAGCTCAACTCGTTGCACTCGCGCAAACTGCGCAGCTTCGACGAGCCGCCGTTCCGCTGAAAGGGGTGGTCTGCGATATCTTCATCGTTATCGCGGCCCCCTTCGCGGGCGAGCCTTGCTTGCACAGTGGATCTGCGTATTCCTGTGGGAACGGGCTCTACCCGCGAAGGGGCCGTCAAGGTCTCCCTCGATCTCCCGGGATTTGCTCAAAGGCACCCGGCCCACTAGCATAGGCGGCCCTGCTGCCCGTGAATCCTCGTCCATGTCCAAACCTCCCCGCCCGGCCGCCGCCCGGCCTGCGTCTCGTCGCCAGGGCGCGCCTGCGTCTGCCAATCGCCGTGTGGCCAAAGCACCGCCTGCCGAGCCGCGCTTGCTGGTGTTCAACAAGCCGTTCGATGTACTGACCCAGTTCAGCGATGGCGAAGGGCGGGCGACGCTCAAGGATTTCATCGACGTGGCGGGCGTGTACCCGGCCGGTCGCCTGGACCGCGACAGCGAAGGCTTGCTGCTGTTGACCAACGACGGACAACTGCAGGCGCGGATCGCCGACCCCAAACACAAGTTGGCCAAGACGTACTGGGTGCAGGTAGAAGGTTCGCCCACCGACGAGCAATTGCAGCGGCTACGCGAAGGTGTCGAGCTCAACGACGGCATGACCTTGCCCGCCCAGGCGCGCATGTTGGAGGAGCCGGCATTATGGCCGCGGGATCCGCCGGTACGCTTTCGATTGAGTGTGCCGACGCACTGGCTGGAGTTGGTGATCAAGGAAGGACGCAATCGCCAGGTGCGGCGGATGACCGCCGCCGTGGGGCTGCCGACCTTGCGCCTGGTGCGCGTGGCCATCGGTCCGTGGACGCTGGATGGCCTCGAACAAGGGCAGTGGCGCGAGGCGCCGGCTCGGCTTTAGTTCGCGCGCGCCACTTTGCGAGCAGCTTTGCTGCCCACAGTGTGGACCAAGCGCAAGTCGACATCTGTGGGAGCAAGGTGGCGCGTTCGGCGGCGAAGGCGTCAGCAGGCTCGCCGCCGGATCACCCGCGCAAATGCAACAACGGCAACTCCGTGCTCGCCAGCACCTGATTGAGCACAAAGCTGGAGCGCACGCTGGTCACGCCGTCGATACGGGTCAGGTGCCCGAGCAGCAGCTTCTGGTAGTGGTCCATGTCCGGCACCACCACCTTCAATTGGTAGTCAGCATCCATCCCGGTCACCAGGCTGCATTCCATCACCTGGGGCAAAGTGCGTATGGCCGCCTCGAAATGCTCGAAACGCTCCGGAGTGTGGCGGTCCATGCCGATCAGCACATAGGCCGTCAGGCTCAACCCGAGCTTCTTGCGGTCCAGCAGGGCTACCTGACGGGAGATATAGCCGTCATCCTCCAACTGCTTGACCCGCCGTGAGCAGGGTGAAGGCGACAGACCGATACGCTCGGCCAGTTCCTGGTTGGAGATGCGCGCATCGCGCTGCAGTTCAGCAAGAATGCTCAAGTCGTAGCGGTCCAGCTTGCTCATTACACGGCCCCGAATGATAGCGATTGCGTGGGATTATCTATCCGCAGCGAAAAATTGCGCAAGCAGTGATTTTGTGAGCAAATTTCGCAATCCTGTCCTCATCGTACGGCTCTATGCTTATACACAGAATCACTGCCCGGACACGAGTCCACAGCAGCAGGCCCAAGCAGGCCGGCTGCGGCCGCCAACCCCACCGGGTCGGGCTGGCCCCCGGGCTGCACACTGTCCAGAAGACGGCGTGATGTGAGCCGATGCCAAAAGCGTCGCGCCAGGACGAAGTTCATCGAGGGAGGCCGACGGGTCTCCCTTTTTTTATGCGCAGATTTCATTATCAAAAGCGCATCCACGGCCGATAATAATTTTGCCATCTGGGCCGGGTCGCGCGAACCGCATGCCTGTTTTCCAGTCTTATCTGTACCGCCCTATCCCGTGAGGAATCCATGAATTCGCCCATCTGGCGCCTGGCTGGCGTCGGTTTGCTGTACCTGAGCGTGAGTGCTCAAACCTGGGCCGACGACAACGGTCCGCAAAATCGGCCAGAAGGGGGCGGGCAGAACCGCGCCCCACAACAAGAGCAACGTGGTCAGCAGCAAGGTCAGCAGGTCCAGCAACAGATGCAGCAGAGGGTGCAAGAGCAGCAACGCAACCAGCAGCAGGAGCAGCGTGGCCAGCAGCAACAGATGCAACAGCAGGTGCAGCAACAGCAACGCGAACTGCGTGGCCAGCAACAAGAGCAGCAACGCGGTCAGCAGCAGCAACAGCAGCAGACCCAATGGCAGCAGCGCCAGCAGGAATTCAACCAGCGTCAGGCCCAGCGCGTGCAGGAACAGCAAAGCCATGGCCCGCAAGTGCCGGCGCCTCAACCAGGCCGCCAGGATGGCCCGGCGATCCAGGGCAAGCCAGGCGTGGTGTGGCAGACGCAGCAGCCGATTCGCGGCAACAACGAAGGGCCACGGGGCGATTACGGCCCTGGTCGCGGCAACGATGGCCGCGGACCTGGTGGACCAGGTCGGGGTAACGGCTGGGGACCAGGACCGCAGTATCGTCCGGGCTACACCATCGATCGCTTTCCCGGTCAACAATACCGCGTGCCGTACCGTGGCCAGGACTTCTTCTATTCCGGCGGCTACTGGTACCGTCCGCAAGGTCCGCGCTATGTAGTGGTAGCGCCGCCCTATGGCATTCGTACGCGCGAGTTGCCGGACTATGCGACCCGCATGTGGATTGGCGGCGCGGTGTTCTTCCTCGCTGCAGGCACCTACTACCAGTACATGGATGACAGCCAGGATTACGTGGTAGTTAATCCGCCACAAGGTGTGCCGGAGTCTCAACCGCAGCCAGCGCAGACGGGTGGCATCGACGTGTCGTTCTACCCGGCCAACGGCCAGAGCCCGTCGCAGATGGAGCAGGATCGTTACGATTGCCAGCGCTATGCCGCGCAGCAGAGTGGCTTCGACCCGGCCACCGCGACCTACGCGCCAGCTGATTCGGTGGCTTACGTGTACCGTCAGAACATGGGCAATTGCCTGGCCAGCCGCGGCTACCAGGTCAACTGACGATCACACCACCAGTGGCGCGCCCGGAGCGTTGGTCGTCGGGGTTTCCTTGGGGTCGGCGTGTACCAGCACCTCGGCCAACGGGAACTCGGCGTGGATGGCTGCCTCGGCCTTGTCGCACAAGGCGTGCGCAGCCGACAGGGTCAATTGCCCCGGCAGTTCCAGGTGCAATTGCACGAACCAGTGATTGCCCGACATCCGCGTGCGCAAATCATGGGCGCCCAACACCCCAGGTACGCTGCACGCCAGCGTCAGCATCTGCTCGCTGACGTCTAACGGCAGCTCCTTGTCCATCAGGATGGCGCTGCTCTCGCGCGCGATGTGCACCGCGCTCCAGAGTATGTAGAGGGAGATCCCCAGGCCGAACCATGCGTCCAGCTGAGCCCAACCGAAGCGCGACAGCACCAGGGCCACCAGAATACTGGTGTTGAGCATCATGTCGGAGCGGTAGTGCAGCGAGTCCGCGCGGATCGCTGTCGAACCGGTTTCCTTGATGACCTTGTGCTGAATCAGCAGCAGCCCCGCCGTCATGATCAGCGACAGCACCATCACCGCGATACCGAGATCGGCCTGGCCCATAGGTTCGGGATGGCGCAGCCGCTCGACTGCCTGGACCGCGATCACCACGCCGCTGAAGGCAACGAACATCGCCTGCGCCATGCCCGCCATCGCCTCGGCCTTGCCGTGACCATAGCGGTGATCTTCATCGGCGGGGCGCAGCGCGTAATGCACTGCCAGCAGATTGAGAAAGGAGGCCGCGCCGTCGAGGACGGAGTCGGTGAGGCCCGCCAACAGGCTGACCGACCCACTGAGCCACCAGGCGATCGCCTTGGCGACGATCAGGGTGCTCGCCACTGTGAGAGAAGCGCGAGTGGCGAGACGCAGCAGGCTGACGTGGCGATCGGTCGGTGTCATCTAGAACTCGGGTCAGGCGGCGGGGATGAGGCCGTACGCAGCCAGTTGCTGCGCGCTGCCGCGGTGTTCGATGAGGCGTGGGTCGTCGAGCGGCAGGTTGCGGCCCAACTCGGTTTGCAGGATGGCCTGCAGCTTGCTGCGGTCGACCTTGCCATCGGCGCCGATCGCCTGCTGAAGTTTTTCCGGCGCGACCTGTGCGGTCTTGCCGCCTTCCTGATAGATAGCGCCCGTGGCGAAGTCGACACCGAAGGCGATCAGGCCGGGGATCACATAAAACAGAATACCGATGGCATCGAGGCCGGCGACCAGCGGGTCGATCTTGCCTTCGATCTGGCCACGGCGGTCAGGCCAGAAGAGGGTACCGCACGCCGTAATCTGGGTGAGCAGCACAGCAACCAGAACACCACCAACGACACGGAAAGGGATGCGCATGAATATCTCCTGAGGGAAGTCGCCACAATACAGGCAAAAGGCCCGTGCTGTACCTCAGACCTGCGAAAGCGGGCCGGGTTCGCCGTTATACCGTTAGCGCCCGGTGTCCGCTACCCTGGTTTTATTGCCTGTTGCTACATCACTCCCATCACAAAATCCGCAAATCAACACTCAACCAGATTCACCGCCAACCCACCCCGCGACGTCTCCTTGTACTTGTCATGCATATCCGCGCCGGTATCGCGCATCGTGCGAATGGCATGATCAAGCGAAATAAAGTGATCGCCATCACCGCGCAATGCCATCTGCGCCGCATTGATAGCCTTCACCGCAGCAATCGCATTGCGCTCGATGCACGGCACCTGGACCAGCCCGCCGACCGGATCGCAGGTCAGGCCGAGGTTGTGTTCCAGGCCGATTTCCGCTGCATTCTCGACCTGCTTGGGCGTGGCTCCCAGCACCTCGGCCAGGCCGGCGGCGGCCATGGCGCAGGCCGAGCCGACTTCGCCCTGGCAGCCCACTTCAGCGCCGGAAATCGACGCGTTTTTTTTGCACAGAATACCCACCGCAGCCGCCGCCAGGAAAAACCGCACGACATCGTCGGCGCAGGCTTCAGGGTTGAATTTCATGTAGTAGTGCAGCACCGCCGGGATGATCCCCGCCGCACCGTTGGTAGGCGCGGTGACCATGCGCCCGCCCGCAGCGTTCTCCTCGTTCACCGCGAGGGCGAACAGGTTGACCCACTCCATGGCGCTGAGCGTCGAGCCGATCACGTTCGGCTTGCCGATTTCCTGCAGACTCTGGTGCAGGCGCCAGGCGCGGCGCCTCACGTTCAAGCCTCCCGGCAAGATACCCTGGGCATTCAGACCTTGGTCGACGCAACGGCGCATGGCCTGCCAGATGAAATCGATTTTGCTGCGGATTTCGTCCTCGCTGCGCCAGGTCTTTTCGTTCTCCATCATCAATGTGGCGATGCTCATGCCGGTTTGCGCGCACAGGTTCAGCAACTGCGCTGCCGAGTTGAAGTCGTAGGGCAGTTCGGTGGTGTCGCTGTCGAGCTTGCCGCTGGCGGCCTGGGCTGCGTCGATGACGAAACCGCCGCCGACTGAATAGTAGGTCTGCTCGATGCACTGGCCGTTCTGCAAATAGGCCAGCAGGGTCATGCCGTTAGGGTGATAGGGCAGGCTCTCCTCCAGCAGACGCATGTCGCGCTGCCAGTCGAAGACCACGGCATGCTCGGCGCCCAGCGACAGGCACTGGCGGGCGATCACCTCGTCGACACGCCCCGCCACGGCAACGGGGTCGACCTGGTCAGGCCATTCGCCCATCAATCCCATCAGCGTCGCTCGGTCGCTGCCATGGCCGATACCCGTGGCCGACAGCGATCCATACAGCCGCGCTTCGACACGTTCGACCAGGCCGAGCTTGCCGCGCTCGCGCAGTTCAGCGGTAAACAGCGCCGCCGCCCGCATCGGCCCGACCGTATGCGAACTGGACGGGCCGATACCGATTTTGAACATGTCGAAGACACTGATAGCCATGATGAACCCATAATGATCGCGTGATGGATGCTTCCACCCCTGGGGCTATCTTTGGTGGAATCCGATGCGCAAACAAACGATAGTTCCTATGTCACCGTTTAGTGGGGCTCAACAATGAGCAAGATTCTCAACGCGCAGATGCATGCCTGGTTGCAGGTCTTCGCCTGCGCGGCGCGGCATTTGTCCTTCACCCGCTGCGCTGATGAATTGCATGTGACCCCCGGGGCGATCAGCCAGCAGATGAAACAACTGGAAGATCGCCTCGGCTTTGCGCTGTTTCACCGCGTCGGCCGCGGCCTCGAGCTCACCGCTCAGGGCCAGCGCCTGGCCATCGTCGCCAATGAAGTGCATAGCCGCATCGATGACGAGTTGCGCCTGCTGCATTCCGGCGCCATTGGTGGCATCTTCAAGCTGCGCTGTATTCCCTCGTTCCTGAGCAAGTGGCTGATGCCGCGCTTGCCGGCGCTGGAGCAGCGCTTCCCGGACGTGGAGTTGCGCATCATCGCCGAGGACAGCAGTGGTTCGCTGCGTGACGATGATTTCGACCTGGCCATTGATCTCAACGATGGCAGTTACGCCGGGCTGATGACCACGCCGTTGCTGGAGGAAGAGCTGTTCCCGGTGTGCTCCCCCAGCCTGCTAGAGGACCGGCCGCCTTTGGATGGGCCCGGCCAGTTGGTACATTACCCGCTGCTGCACGACATCACCGCCTGGCGCGGCAGCTATGAATATGCCGAATGGGAGTTCTACCTGTCCGCCATCGGCGCTCAGGGTATCAACGTGCGCCGGGGCCACACCTTCAACCGCAACCACTTGACCATCGAGGCCGCCCGCCTTGGTATGGGCGTGGCTATCGCCCGTCGCGCGTTGATCACCAACGAGCTGGAACAGGGCTCGCTGATCGTGCCGTTCGGCCAGCCGATAAAGGCGCGTAAAAAGTATGTGTTGGCCTACCGAGAAGGCGCGTTGAACACCCCCTCGCGGCGGGCAATTCATGATTGGCTGGTGACGCAGGCGGTGGGGTCGGGGAATACGTTGTGAGTCAGGGCTGTGATGCCGCTGCTGGCCCCTTCGCCGCCGAACCTGCCGCCCCCTATTTCCTACAATAACAACCCCTGGAGCGCACAATGAAAATCGTCATCGCCCCTGACTCCTTCAAAGACAGCCTCAGCGCCGAAGGCGTCGCCAACGCCATCGCGCAAGGCGTGCGCGACGCATTCCCGGATGCCGAGCTGATTCTGTGCCCCATGGCCGACGGCGGCGAAGGCACCGTCGATGCCATCCTCGCCGTGTTACCCGGCGAGCGTCGCCGTGCCTCGGTCCGCGGTCCGCTAGGCACAGAGGTCATCGCCCACTGGGGGTGGCTGCCAGAATCGCGCACGGCCATCATCGAAATGGCCGAAGCCAGCGGCCTGCAACTGCTCACCCTGGAGCAACGCGACGCGTCCCACAGCTGCACTTACGGCACCGGGCAATTGATCCTCGAAGCGGTAGAGGCCGGGGCGGAGAAAATCATCCTCACCATCGGCGGCAGCGCCACCAACGATGGTGGCGCCGGCATGCTGCGGGCGCTGGGCGTGCGCTTCTACGATTTCTCCGGCAGTGAACTGCCCCCCGGCGGCGTGGCATTGGCGCAACTGTCGCAGGTCGACCTGACGCACTTCGATCCACGCTTGCAAGCGCTGCACTTTTCCGTCGCCGCCGACGTCGATAATCCGCTGTGCGGGCCCCACGGCGCGTCGTTCATTTTCGGCCGCCAGAAGGGCGCTACTCCCCAGCAGATCGAAGCCTTGGACCACGCCTTGGCGCACTTCGCCGACTGCTGCGCCCAGGTGCTCGATCACGATCTGCGTGATGAGCCCGGTGCGGGCGCCGCTGGCGGTATGGGCTTCGCGGCCAAGGCATTTCTGGGTGCCGAATTTCGCCCGGGTGTCGAGGTGGTCGCGGAGTTGGTCGATCTGGAAGACAAGGCCCGAGGCGCCGATCTGGTCATCACCGGCGAAGGCCGCTGCGACGCCCAGACGCTGCGCGGCAAGACCCCTATGGGCGTGGCCCGTTTGGCCCAGCGCCACGGCGTGCCGGTGGTGATCCTGGCGGGGACCTTGGGCGAGGGCTATCAGGCGTTGTACGAGCATGGCATCGATGCCGCGTTCGCCATCGTCTCCGGGCCGATGACCTTGGCGGATGCCTGTGCTGATGCGCCACGGTTATTGCGCGAGCGGGCGCGGGATGTGGTGCGGTTGTGGCAGCTGCGTCGTTGATGGCGCGCGCGCAGCCGTCGTGATCGACGAGTGGAGGAAGGCCCGCCGATGCATCGGCTACGCTTTGCAACGTAAAGGTTTTTTTGAAAAGGAAATTCAAATGCGAGTGTGTTCTGCAGTGTTCATTTTCTCCCTTCTCCTCAGCGGTACTGCGCTGGCCAAAGATGACCACCATGAGTGCGAGGCGGCGCTGGACAAGCTCAAGTCTGCGTCCGAGGAGTCCTTCGTCAAGGATGGTCATCACGAACATCAGCAAGCGCTGGAAGCCCATAAGTCTGGCGACTTCAAGAAGTGCGCCGACCAGGCCCGCAAGGCTCAGTCACATCTGAAAAACAGTTAGCTGGGAGGCGTTATGAAAGCACTGATTCTGGGCGGTCTGTTACTGCTGGCCGGCTGCAAATACTTCGGCTATCAGGAGAGTTGTACGGATAATCCCGATCGCCCCGAGTGCGATGGCTCGCATCAGGTCGAGGGGCATCGCAAGTAGGGCGCCTTTTTGCCGCACTGGTTCAGGAGCGCGGCGGGGAGGTCGCTGGATTGTTGCGCCCTGTGTCAGCGTCCTGCCAGGCGCTTGTGATCGGGCGATGGGCAAGTTAACGTCTCGGCCGTCGCTGCTCATCAGCGGCCTGGGCTTGGCGGCTCGGAGGTACAGCGCAACAGCGCCCACACACCGAAATGCAGGCGCATTTTTTTCGCCTGGATTTCGGCGTTATGGCGAGTTGCGTGGGGACCTTTTCGAAGGTGCCGGTCCGCCAACCTCGCGCAATTCGCCACCTAGACGACTACAGGATTATTCTGATCCATCGGATGCAGATAAAGCGGCAGGAGTAGCCGCAGCCGACTCGGCAAGTCTATCGATGCTCACGCCAACACCCATAACCTGCGCCAATCCTGAAACAAGTCGTTCCTTGGCAGTTTTGGAGAACTCGTCTCGCTCGACACTGGATGCGGCGAAAAACAGAATGAACAGCACTGCCACCGTGGTGAAAAAGTTGCCCACAACACCGCCGGCCCCCCCGAACGTCAGACCTTTCACGAGGTGCCATGCCCGCTCGGGAAGTGATTCATGTTGATGTCTGCCGATGAACGTCCAGAGCCGGTCTTTGAAGTGCGCCTCCAGTTCGTCTTGCTTTTCCTGGGCAGCCTGAGCCAGCAATTCTGAGACAACACGGGTGGCTTTTTCGCGATACATCCCCAAGGCGGGCAGTTCAGCGCAAGCCACGTGATTTCGCAGCTCCACATCCGTAGGTCGCCGCTGATTGAGGCGCTCGAATTCCTGAAGATATTGCTGCTTGCTCTGCTTGTACAGGCAATAGGCGAGTTGGCCAACGACGTCATCGTCATTGGCCACCAGTTGTTGGTAGACATCAGAGCATTGGCGCCACCAGAGAACGAACGGTGTTCACTGCCACGTTATACTCCCCGCCCTACCCGGGAGCCCTGTATGCAATCCTTACCCATCGACGCGGCCTTGCCAGCGCTGCGCCAAGCCCTGTCCACTCGCCACGAAGCGGTCCTCGAAGCGCCACCCGGCGCTGGCAAGACCACCCGCGTGCCGCTGGCGATGCTCGGCGAGGCGTGGCTCGGCGACCAGACCATCCTCATGCTCGAACCCCGGCGCCTGGCCGCCCGTGCCGCCGCCGAACGGCTCGCCAGCGAGCTGGGCGAGAAGGTCGGCGAGACGGTGGGTTATCGCATCCGCCTTGAAAGCCGTATCGGCCCGCGCACCCGCATAGAAGTGGTCACCGAAGGGATTCTCACTCGGCGCTTGCAGGATGATCCGGCGTTGGAAGGCGTGGGCCTGTTGATCTTCGACGAGTACCACGAGCGCAGTCTCGACGCCGATCTGGCCCTGGCGTTGAGCCTGAACGGCCGCGAACTGCTGCGCGATGATCCGCCGCTGAAAATCCTCTTGATGTCCGCGACATTGGAAGGCGAGCGGCTGTCGGCCTTGCTTGATGGCGCCCCGGTGATCCGCAGCGAAGGGCGAATGTTTCCGGTGGTCACGCGCTGGGGCAAGCCGTTTGTGGCGGGCGAATATATTGAACCGCGCGTGTACAGCACCGTGCTCGATGCCCTGAACGACGAGTCCGGCAGCCTGCTGGTGTTCCTGCCGGGCCAGGCCGAGATCCGCCGCGTCGCGCAGCAATTGAGTGAGGCACTGACCGGGCGCGACGACGTGCTGATCTGCCCGCTGCACGGCGAGCTGGACCTGAACGCGCAGCGGGCGGCCATCGATCCAGCGCCGCTCGGCAAGCGCAAGGTGGTATTGGCCACTAACATCGCCGAGACCAGCTTGACCATCGATGGCGTGCGGGTGGTGATCGATGCCGGGCTCGCGCGGGTGCCGCGCTTCGATGCGAACAGTGGCATGACTCGGCTTGATACCCAGCGCATCTCCCGCGCCAGTGCGACCCAGCGGGCCGGCCGGGCAGGGCGGCTGGAGCCGGGCGTGTGTTATCGCTTGTGGTCGGAGGCGCAGCACGAGCAGTTGGCCGCCTATGGCAGCCCCGAAATCCTGCAGGCGGACCTCGCCGGGCTGGCGTTGCAACTGGCGCGCTGGGGCGTGACGCCGGACCAATTGGCGTGGTTGGATGCGCCACCGGCCGCCGCTTATGCACAGGCGGGGGATTTGTTGCAGCGCCTGGGGGCGGTCGCGGAGCAAGGCGACACCACGCTGACGCCCCATGGCCAGGCCATGGCGCAATTGCCCGCGCACCCGCGTATCGCTCATCTGTTGTTGCGTGGGCAGGCGCTGGGGCTGGCTGAGTTAGCCTGTGATGTGGCGGCGATGCTCGGCGAACGTGACATTTTGCGGGGTGCGGGTGCCGATCTGCATAGCCGTCTGGCGTTGTTGAGCGGCGAGCAGCGCGCGGCTCGCGGGGCGCAAGGTGGGGTGCAGCGGATCAAGCAGTTGGCGCGGCAGTATCGTGGGTATTTGCCGAAGCGGCTCGCCTCCCTGACCGTCCCTGATCCTGAGCACACTCGCTGGTTAGGTGCCCTATTGGCCTTGGCCTATCCAGATCGCGTCGCCCATCAACGCCGCCCCGGTGGCGCCGAATACCGTCTGGCCAACGGCCGCGCCGCATTGTTTGGCGAGGCCGATGCCCTGATGAAAAACGAATGGATCGTCATCGCCGACCTCGGCAGCCGTCAGGGCCAGCGCGAAGAGCGCATCTACCTGGCCACCGATTTCGATCCGCAACTGTTCGATGATGTCTTGGCCGAACAGGTGCGCAGCGTCGAGCAACTGGACTGGGACGAGCGCGAAGGCGTGATGGTCGCCGAGCGCCAGCGCAAGGTCGGCGCGCTGATCCTCAGCCGCGAACCCTTGACCGGCCTGGACGCTGACGCCCGGGCGCGCGCGTTGCTCGGGCTGGTTCGGCGCAAGGGCCTGGCGTTGCTGCCGTGGACGCCGGAGCTGCGCCAGTGGCAGGCGCGTGTTGGCTTGCTGCGCAGTCTGGATGTGGCCGCCGGCAAGCCGAGCGAGTGGCCGGATGTCAGCGACGAAGCCTTGTTGGCGAATCTGGAAGACTGGCTGCAGCCCTATCTGGGCAAGGTTTCGCGCCTGAGTCATTTTGCGCAGTTGGACCTGTCCTCGATCATCCGCAACCTGCTGCCCTGGCCGTTGCCGCAACGCCTCGACGAGCATGCTCCGCAGCATCTGTCGGTGCCGTCTGGCTCGTCTGTGCGTCTAGACTACAGCGAAACGCCGCCGGTGTTGGCGGTGCGTTTGCAGGAACTGTTCGGGCTGGCGCAGACCCCAAGCGTGGCTCAGGGCCGGCAGCCGGTGCTGTTGCATCTGCTGTCCCCGGCACGGCGGCCGGTGCAGGTGACGCAGGATCTGGCGAGTTTCTGGGCCAATACCTATGAGCAGGTGAAGAAGGATTTGAAGGGCCGGTATCCGAAGCATTATTGGCCGGACGATCCGTTGGTGGCTGAGGCGACCGCGCGGATAAAACCGCGGAAATAACCGTTTGAGCTGTAGCGAGGGGGGCTTGCCCGCGAAAATAGGGCCAGCCCCTTCTGCAGGGTTGGCACGCCGAATCGGGCACCCTCAATGAGCACGGCTGACGGCCGTCGCTTATGTTCTCAGTGATCAGGTGCGGATCAGTGGAACCACCTCTGTTAACTATTTATTTATGCACCCTCTGCTTAAGATTCACGAGTCGCGGCCGATTATATTGGATTGCTGAGCTTTAATTGGCTCTGATCGTTTGGTTAAAGTCAGTGTAAATTTGGAGTTGACAAGTGAACTTGCGCATAAACTGCAAAGCTATAATTATCGCGTTGTCTTGTGTTTTTTCAGATGTGGCTATTTCTGAAAATCTCAAAGTATACAATTTTTCGCCTGTTAATCAATACAATCTCAATCTGTCAGCCAGTTTTTGGAATCCAATCATAAAGTATGTGTCCGAAAAAAGCGGAGTTAATCTTACCCTGAAATTAGGTCGAACATCCTCTGATACAACTAGTTATGTGCTCGCCCAAGAAGTTGATTTCGCCTTTACCAATCATCTGTTTAGCCCGGAGCGTGACAAAATGGGCTGGAAGGTATTTGGTCGCCGTGACGCGCCTTCCCTCGAAGGACAAATCGTGGTGCCTGCCGACTCGCCAATCCATAGCCTTTCGGAACTGGAAGGCAAGGAAGTCGTTTATCCGGGCCCAGAAGCGTTCATTGCTTATAAAGTCACAAGCTCGGAATTGGTAAAGGAAGGGATCAATACGTCTACTGTGTTTGCGGGAAACATGGATGGCGCTTTCAGCCAACTGCTCAGTGGCAAGGCCCAAGCGATGGGGGTCAACTCCCAGCTTGTAAGTGGCTACACTGAAAGAGAAGGTAAGTCTTTCCGCGTACTTTGGAATTCTTCCCCGTTCAATGATTTAGCTCTCATGGTATCACCTCGGGTTTCTGAAAAAGAGCTTGATGCAGTAGCGAACGCATTTTTTAATATGCAGTACGATACCTACGGTCGCAAAGTTCTTCATGAGGCGACCGAGTTAGTCCATGCCCCTGTACCTATTACTTTCATTCCCGCGACGGCAGCGGATTATGCTTCCTATCGTGATTTCTATAGTGGCTTGCCAGCGAATCTTAAGTAAATAATCCAACAATTAGCTGGAGAGGCTGTTAATGAATTTTTTTAAAAGCCTGCTACCCAAATCACTGACGTCGCGCATATTGGGGATGTTGTCCATTCTGATAATGGCTTTTCTGACGACTGGGCTGGGTCTGTTTTATAAAAATCAGCTGCTTCAGCATATTGAAGAGATACAAGACACCGCTAACATGTTGATCGAGGTTGCCGCACAAGCGGTAGAGGAAAGTGTAGTCATCGGCGATTACGATACGATCCAGAGAACCCTCGAAAAAACCTTGGCTCGCTCGCCGTTCAACTCGGCCATGTTTATTGACCTGTCAGGTGGAGTGATTCGCCTGCAGGCACCGAGTGCTCCTTTTGGAAGAGCCCCGGCGTGGATAGAGTCTCAAGTCGCTGCAAGATTATTCGATGTCAATCGTCCGATAACTATTGGGGGGAAAGATTATGGCGTGATGCGCCTGTCTTTCAATGCCGAGAAAATTGCTGCCGAACTCTATAATCTGGTAGTACAAGCTACGCTATTGGCAGTGTTTTTTCTAATTATAAGCTTGATGTTGATGGGGTTCATGATCAAGCGTTCGCTTGCCCATCTAGGCAAACTTCACTCTTATGAGGCGGAAATCGCGTCAGGCGCAGTGGCAGCAGAAGCTATGTTGGTCGCTGATGCTCCCATGGAAATACAAGAGGCTATAAAGGCAGTAAACCGTACTGCAGCGAGCATGCGCAATCACTTTGGTCAGCGCATCGAATCGTTGATGAATACCTTGGTGCAACATAAAAATGCCTTGGATGAGGTTTCAATCGTTTGCGAAGTTTCGGCCTCCGGCCGTATCACCTATGTTAACGAACGCTTCGTGACAAGCTCACAGCATTCGCGAGCAGAGCTTTTAGAGTTGACCATCGATGAAGTCTGGACAGGCATGTCTTCAGCTAATCAGCCGTGGCAGTGGGCACCTGAAAATGACGTGTGGAACGGTGAGGTCAGGCTCTCAGGTCGTGCCGGCACGGAACAATGGCATCGACGCACTATCATCCCCATTCTCGATGATGGGGGCGGCGTTGAAAAATATATTTGCATCGATATCGATATTACCGATCGCAAAGAGTTTGAGGTCGCGATTCTGGATAACTCCAGGAGGCAAAATTTGATCGCCTTGTTTGGCCAGCAGGCACTGACAGTAGAAAACATCAGTGCCTTAGGTAAACGAGTAGCATTAACCGCGGCGCATGGATTGAAATTAAGCACGGCGGCTTTATTGGTCGTTGACCGAGTGAGTCACGGGGTCATCCTCAGCGCTGAGGTTGGCTTGACCGACTTTGACATTCATGATGGCGATCATAATGACTTTTTGAACGGTATTGCTTCTTCTGTTGGGTTTAGCATTACTCCGGACGGGCCTGATGCTGTCTACAAGCTGCTCACTGGTGATACAGTGGACGCTTTCAATATTAGAAGTGGTATAGAGGTTGATATATCTTGTAGAGAGGTCTTCAAGGGCGTTCTTGGGGTTTATGCCTGCACCGATCACCCCTTTACAAGTGAAGATATCAGCTACATTCAAACACTGGCCAACCTGTTGGCAGCTGCCCTTGAAAGAGATGACGCAAAGAAAAAGCTGACCTATCTAGCCGAAAATGATTCTCTCACCCATCTGCCTAACCGCTGGTTTCTTAACAATTATTTACGCGATGCAATCAGTCGGGCAGCGTCCGCGTCAGATGCAATAAGCGTCATATTCATCGATTTGGACAGATTCAAAACCGTGAACGACACCATGGGGCATTCGGTAGGCGATGAATTGCTTATCCAGGCGAGTCGGCGCCTTGAAGATTGCATTGATGAGAACAGTATGGTTGCACGACTGGGAGGTGATGAATTCTCGATCGTGGTCACACACCATGTTTATTCTGAGCGTTTTATCAAATCGCTCGCGACCCGTGTCGTTGATGCGTTGGAGAAGCCGTTCAGCCTTCGCGGCCAGGATATATTCGTTTCAGCGAGTGTAGGTATCGCAAATTATCCGTTTGATGGGGGTGACGCTGGCGTTATCCTCAAGAATGCTGATACAGCCATGTATCACGCAAAAAAAAGTGGCCGCAATAATTTCAAGTTTTATAATTCCGAGATGAACGAAAGTGCAATCAAGCGCTTACAAACCGAAACGCTATTGCGCGGGGCGCTTGATCGCGATGAGTTTATTCTGCATTTTCAGCCAAAGGTAAGTCTCGAAAATGGCGGGATCAGTGGTTTGGAGGCGTTATTGCGGTGGCATCATCCAGTGCAAGGTCTGGTTTCTCCCGCTGATTTCATCCCTATGCTTGAGGACACTGGCCTGATAATTCCTGTAGGTGAATGGGTTATCCGGAAAGTCTGTGAAACCATAAAAAGCTGGGAAGAAAATAATCTAAGAGTGGTGCCGATCGCCATCAATCTGTCAGCCAGGCAGCTTCAGGTAAAGGGCTTGGCTAAAATCGTCAAGCACATTTTGGAAGAGTACGGCGTCGATCCTGCTCTTTTAGAATTCGAGCTTACCGAATCAGTGCTGATGATTGATCCCGAGTCGGCAGTGGAAATACTTCGAGATATAAAGTCATACGGTATCAGTCTTTCGGTCGACGATTTCGGCACTGGCTATTCCAGTTTAGCCTACTTGAAGCGATTTCCTATTGATACCTTGAAAATCGATAGGATGTTTATAAAAGATATAATGAGCAATCATGAGGATGCCGCCATCACCAGAGCGGTAATAGTATTGGCGCACGAGTTGGATCTTAAAGTAATTGCCGAAGGTGTAGAAACAAACGAGCAACTAGAACTGCTCGTCAAGCATGGCTGCGATCAAATACAGGGTTATCTTTTTAGCAAGCCTTTGCCCAGTGATGATTGTGCTGCCCTGATTAAATTGTCACATAGTTTGAATATGAGGTTTGCTGAAAATGGTTTCGCGTAACTTCACCCGCGCCTACCGAGGTGGCAACTGAAAGGTTGCCAACACCGGCAAATGATCGGATATCTCCAACGTATCATCCTGCCTCACCATCGCCTCCTGGCGCGTAATCCGTGGGCTATGGAACAGATAATCCACTGTCCGATCCGGGCTATCCCCCGTCTGACCGTTGGGATAATGCGTCAGCCATTGCGCGCGATCGACACTGCCGACCTCGGCATTGCTGGGGATCATCGGGTACTTGTCCCACAGCAGGTGCAGATCGGCGTCCGCTGAATAGCGTTGCTGTTGGTCGGGTGCCAGGCGTTGACGCTGGCCCAGTGGCAGCAGCTCGAAATCGCCGCCGATCAGCCAGGTTTCGCCATGGGCTTCCAGTTGATCGAGCTGCTGGCTGACGGCCTGCAGTTGACGCAGTTGCGTATCCCGCCCGGTGGCATAGCGATCGAGGCGCGTGTTGAGCACCGCCAGTTGACCACCGCTCTGGATCGGCAGGTAGACTTTGAGCAGCGCCCGTTGGGGCGCGAACGGCAGCTTGAAGGGATTGCCTTCGGTGCGTTGCGGCAGTTGCAGGCGTTCGGCGTGCTCGATGCGGTAGCGGCTCAGGGTCGCCAGCGTGCGGCCGACGCTGCCGAAGACGTGCGTACTCGGGTCGAAGTCGGCCTTCCACTCATAGGCCTGGGCGGAACAGGGATAGAGGTCGGCGAGGCGTTCACGGATCAAGGCCAGTTGATCCTGGTAATCGCTGGACTTGGCGCCCTTGTCCACGGCCTGCAGCAGGACCACGTCCGGTTGCTCGTCGCGGATGACGCGCGACACTTCATCAAGGTTATAGGCGAGGTCGGCGCTGGTGGCGCGATCATCCGGGCCGCGGTCGTCGGCCAGCTCGTACCAGAACACATAGCGCTTGCCGGCCAGGAACTGCACGTTCCAGGTCATCACCTTGAGGCCTTGGCCTGCGGCCAGTTCGGGGGCGCCAGCATGACACTGCACGGCGATGTTCTGCCGTGCCGGCGGTCGCCAGCTCACTGCGTGTATGGCCAAAAACACCAGCAGTATGGCCAGGGCAATCAGGATCAAGGTGTAGCGCAGCAGTCGGCTCATGGGCGAGGCAGGTCGGTCAAGATCATCTCCCGAGCATAACCGACGCTGGGGCCCGCTGCACACCCGTGCTTCACGCGGTGCTGTTGTCCAGGTCGGGTTCGGTGACCAGCATGAACAGGCGGAACATCACCACGCTGGTGAACAACTGCAAAAAACTGTTGAGGCTGTCGATGATCAGGTCCACCAGCGGGTTCTGGCCGGCGGGGTAGAGCATGCCGCTGGCGTCGTCCAGCAACCACAATGGGATCAGCGCCGCGAGGATGCAGGCCATGATCTGCCAGAAACGCCCGCGGCTCAGTTCCAGACTCTGCTTGATGGCAGCCAGCGGCGTCAGCCCGCGCAGCACCAGCAAGTACTCGGAAAACGCCAGCTTGGCCATCACCCACAACCCCGGCAGGATGAACAACGACATGCCGAGCATGATCAGCAGCGTGCTGATGGCGGCCAGCAAGGCGTAAGGCGGCCAGATCCGCAGGGCAACGGCCATCAGGTCGCGATGGCGCGGCGTGTCGCCATTGCTGCGCGCATCGAGAAACAGGATCAGCGCCCCGGTGTACAGCGGGTAGAACAGCAGCCCGACCATGACCTCGAACACGGGCGAGCCGTCCGGACCGACCAGATGCCCCACCAGTTGCCGGCCCAGCGATTCAAGCACCAGCAGCGGCAGGCACAGTTGGGCAATCGCCCACAGATTGCGTTGGGAGAAGTAAAGCGAGTCGCGCAGAACGCTGAGTGGATTCATGGGTCAAAAAATTCAGAGTCAAAGCAATTGCACACTGTAGACGATGCGCCAGAGCCCTCCAACCGCTGTCACCTGTGCAGTAAATAATCTTTCATGGGGCCGGGCTATTGAATCGGTGCCCATGCTGCCCCATTAATCCTCTGTACCCGGTTCACCGTGAACCCGGTCGGATCAATTCCGGCAATCTGACGAGGTCGCCATGAACAGCGATGAACAAACCCTGATCGATGGACTGTTTTCCCGGTTGCAACAAGCCGAAAAGGACTCAGGCCCGCGCGACGCACAGGCGCAGGAGCGGATCAAGGAACACGTGGCCGCCCAGCCGAACGTGGCCTATTACATGGCCCAGTCGATTCTGGTGCAGGAAGCGGCCATAAAGCGTCTCGATGAGCAGAACAAAAAGCTGCAGGCCGATCTGGCCCAGGCTCAAGCGCAGCTGCAGGCTCAGACCGCCCCGGCGACGAGCAGCGGCGGTGGTGGTTTCCTGTCGAGTATCTTCGGCAGCGGCTCTCGTGATTCGGCGCCTGCCGCTCCGGCGCCCTCGACCGGCGGATGGCGTGAGCCGGCGCCGCGTTATGCCGCGCCGCCGCCTCAAGCTCCGCAGCAGCAATATGCCCAGCCAGCGCCTGCGGCCGCGCCGGCGGGTGGCGGTTTCATGCGTGGCGCGCTGCAGACGGCGGCGGGCGTGGCCGGTGGGGTGATGCTCGCTGAAGGTATCAGCAGCCTGTTCCATCACAACTCCCAGCCTCAGGAAATTGTCGAGGTGTTGCAGGAGTCGCCTGCCCAGTCCAACGACTGGGGCGGTGGTGGCGGTGAAGAACAGCAACGCCTGAGCAATAACGACAGCTGGGGCAACAACGACCAGGATGGTATTGCCGACAGTGGTTACGATGATGGCGGCAGCGGCTTCTTCTCGGATGACGATGATAGTTTCGTCTGATTGATTGCCTTGTTGCACAGGACCGGCCTCTAGATGAGGCCGGTTTTTTGTGTGGGTATTGGTGTCAGGCATGCAGCCGTCTTCGCGGGCAAGCCTTGCTCCCACAGGCGTACACCGCACCATTGTGGGAGATGAGGCCGGTTTTTTGTGTGGGTATTGGTGTCGGGCATGCAGCCGTCTTCGCGGGCAAGCCTTGCTCCCACAGGCGTACACCGCACCATTGTGGGAGCAAGGCTTGCCCGCGATGAGGCCATAACAGGCGCCCGATAAAACTGCCGATACCCAGCAGCGAATTCACAGCAACCCTCCCCAGGCTGGCATACTGGCGCCTCTTTCGGGCATTGGTTGCAATGCTCGCCCCAGCGGTCAATGTTCACGAGGACGAGCGGTGAAGAGAATCGCGGTGTTCGCCGACGTACAGAACCTCTATTACACGGTGCGTCAGGCATACGGTTGCCATTTCAACTATGCCGCCCTGTGGGCCGATATCAGCCAGCACGGCGAGATCGTCGAGGCGTACGCCTATGCCATCGATCGTGGCGACAGCAAACAGCAACAGTTCCAGCAGATCCTGCGCAATCTGGGTTTCGTGGTGAAACTCAAGCCGTATATCCAGCGCAGCGACGGTTCCGCCAAAGGGGACTGGGATGTGGGCATCACCATCGATATCATGGACGCCGCGCCTCATGTCGACGAGGTGGTGCTGGCCTCGGGCGATGGTGATTTCGACCTGCTGCTCGAACGTATCATCGGCAAGCATGGGGTCAATGCGGTGGCCTACGGCGTGCCGGGGCTGACCGCCAATTCGCTGATTCGCGCCGCCAGCCGTTATGTGCCGATAGACGGCGGGCTGCTGCTGCGAAATTGAAAGCCTTGAAATTGATTCTGCTGGAGCTGTTGTGGACCGTATAGCCGTCATCGACTTTGAAACCACCGGGCTGTCGCCGGGTGCCTGCCGCGCCACCGAAATCGCCGTGGTGATGCTGGAGCGCGGGCAGATCGTCGAGCGCTATCAGAGCCTGATGAACGCTGGCGTGCCGATCCCGGCGTTCATTACCGGCCTGACCGGGATATCCACGGCCATGGTGCGCAAAGCCCCAGCTGCGGCGCAGGTGATGAACGAAGTTGCCGAGTTCGTCGGCGATGTTCCGTTGGTCGCGCACAACGCTTCGTTCGACCAGAAGTTCTGGGACTACGAGCTGGGCCTGGTGCGTCGTCGTCGCGCGCAATCGTTCGCCTGCTCGCTGTTGCTGGCGCGACGCTTGTTGCCGGCCGCTCCCGATCACAAGCTTGGCACGCTCACTCGCTGGGCCAACCTGCCGCACACCGGCCAGGCTCACCGGGCCATGGCTGACGCCGAGATGGCCGCCAACTTGCTGCAGCACCTGGCCACCGAACTGCGCCAGACCCACGGTTTGAGCAACGTCGGCCATGAACTGTTCTGCTCTTTGCAGAAAGTCCCCAAGGCGAAGATCGCCGAGGTGCTGCAAAGGCATCGCGGGTAAGTCAGCATTGATGCGGCGCACATGTACCCCAAGACACACGAAACGCAGCCTTACAGGTAAACTGCGCGCCATTGCTGAAATTTCTGACGGTAGACCCATGACATTCGCCTCCCTCGGCCTGATCGAACCCCTGTTGCGCGCCCTTGAAACCCTCGGTTATCAGACCCCTACGCCCGTCCAGGCGCAGGCGATACCCGCAGTGCTGGCCGGCCGCGACCTGATGGCGGCGGCGCAGACCGGCACCGGCAAGACCGCCGGTTTCGGTTTGCCGTTGCTGCAGCGCCTGACCCAGGAAGGCGCCGTGGTCGCGCCCAACTCGGTCCGCGCGCTGATCCTGGTGCCCACCCGCGAGCTCGCCGAGCAGGTCCACGCCAACATCGCCGAATACGCCGAACACCTGCCGCTGCGCACCTACGCGGTGTACGGCGGGGTCAGCATCAATCCGCAGATGATGAAGCTGCGCAAGGGTGTCGATCTGCTGGTGGCCACCCCTGGCCGTTTGCTCGACCTGTTTCGCCAGAACGCCGTCAAGTTTTCGCAACTGCAGACGCTGGTGCTGGATGAAGCCGACCGCATGCTCGACCTCGGGTTTTCCGAAGAGCTGCGCGATATCTACAAGGCGCTGCCGAAAAAACGCCAGACGCTGTTGTTTTCTGCGACGTTCTCCGAAGCCATCCGGGCGATGGCCGGGCAAACGCTCGACAACCCGCTGAGCATCGAAGTCAGCCCGCGCAACGTGGCTGCCAGTACGGTCAAGCAGTGGATCGTCACTGTGGATAAAAAGCGCAAGCCGGAGCTGTTCATCCACTTGCTCAAGCAGCAGCACTGGAAACAGGTGCTGGTGTTCGCCAAGACCCGCAAGGGCGTCGATGAACTGGTGGACCGCCTGCAAGGGCTGGGCATCAACGCTGATGGCATCCATGGTGACAAGCCGCAGGCCACTCGCCAGCGCGCGCTGGATCGGTTCAAGGCCAGTGAAGTACAGATTCTGGTGGCTACCGACGTCGCCGCCCGCGGGCTGGATATCGAAGAACTGCCGACAGTGGTCAACTTCGATCTGCCGATCGTTGCCGAAGACTATGTGCATCGCATCGGCCGAACCGGGCGCGCGGGTTTGAGTGGCGAGGCGATCTCGCTGGTCTGTGCCGATGAAGTGCAATTGCTGGCGGCCATTGAAGCGCTGACTCGTCAGACGTTGCGACGCATCCAGGAGCCGGATTTCGAACCCGACCACCGCGTGCCGGAAACCAGCGCCAGCGGTGAAGTGGTGAAAAAACCGAAGAAGCCGAAAAAGCCCAAGGCCAGCAGCGGCAAGCGCAACCTGGGCAAATGGGTGGATAGCGGTGACAGTGAGCCGGCGCCTGCGGCCAAGCCTGTGCGCAAAGTCCCGGTGTTCAATACCGGACCGCGCAAGCGCAAGCCTTGAGATGATATACAAGCAGTGCCGGCCGCTAAGAGGCCGGTACAGCCGCCACTCAATCTATGAGACTGGTCTCGTCGAAACGACTTGGCCTACTCCCTCAGCGTGACCACAAACCACCTCCTCATGATCCACCCCAATCGGGCTCTCGCCCCGGTGAGTCACGATGAACAACGTCGTTTGCGGGCTGATATGGGCAAGCAGATACTTCCACACCTGCGGCTCGGTCCGCACATCGAAAGAGTTGGTAGCCTCGTCCAGAAACAATACCCTCGGCCCGCGCAATAAACTGCGCACTATCGCCACCCACTGCCGTTCCCCAGCCGACAGATCCTCCATCGCCTGATCCAGCCCCAACGCTCGATTGCCGAAGCCATAGCGCCATTGATCCAGTACCCGCTGAACGTTTTCAGTGCCGATGTCCGGATGCTGCAGCGCGATATTGTCGAATACCGACCCCTTGATCCACTCCACTTGGGCGCTGAGATAGTGAATGCGTTGATGATCAATCTGATTGCCATCGATCAAGTGTTTATAGATCCGCCGCAGACAGGTGGACTTCCCTGCACCCGAAGCGCCCGTCAGCCGGATATGTTTGCCCATGCCGATATGCAGGCTGTCGTCTTGCACCTCGAATATAGCTACATCGCTGAGCAACACCCGTTTCCAGCGCTGCTGACCATGCATAAAGGGCTCATCGCCCGACTTGCGCAGCAGATCATCCAGCAGGTCATAGCCCGCGCGAATGGAAATCAGCCCGTGCTGGATATTGTTGATCGCCGACGACGCGCCAGTGATGGGCGCCAGCACCCGGTCCAGATAGACCACCAGCAAAAACAGCTGGCTGGCCACGATCGCCTGCTGCTGAATCAACCATCCCGCCCAGGCAAAGACAGCCGCGTAAGCGAAGCAGACCGCCAGCGAGAGATATGTGGCGCGAACATATTTTTGTGTGAGCAGTAGCTGATGTTGCTCCAGCGACGAATGAATCAATCCATCCAGTTGGGTCTTGAAGTAAGCGTCGGCGCCCATTTCGCGGTTGAGCTTGGAATTGGCCAGAATTTCACCGCAATACATCAGTACTTCATTGTCGCAACGGTAGGAAGTGCCCCCTAATTGCACTTCCCGTTCTCGTCCAAGGTGGGTGGCGATGTACAGGATGACTGCGGCTATCAAAAAATAAGCGATGAATGTCGGGCCGATGAACCAGTAGATAATGCCAAAGACGATAGCGATCTCTATGAGCGCCGGGAATATGATCACAAACAACCCATGCATGACCGACATGGAACCGACGTTCATCTTGCTGAGAATGGCGGTACGTTCAGAAACCTGAATCGCACTTTCCGCAAAACCGTTATTAGCCTTATAGGTCGCATTGATGCGCTGAACAATCGTGCCGCAGTATTGATAAGTGGCCGTGTACAGCAGCGGGTTGACCACCCGCCACCGTACATCGCTCAACGCCCTGCCCAGCAGCTTCAAGGCTATAAAGGCTGCAATATAAAAGGCCGGCTGTGAGTGCGGGTTGGCAATGCCCGAAATCACCTGTGCCATGGCAAGGGGGGCGAGTGCGGCAAAAATGACCGCACCCACGATGACAGCGATGCTGATCGACAGGGCGCCGAGATGATTGCGGGCGAAATCTTGAGTCAGGTCTTCATGGATTTTTTTAAGTAAGACTGAGTCGAGCACAATGGCCCCTTTTAATATATGACTTTTAATTAGGTGTACGGCGGGAGTCGAACGGCCTGTTCAGTCGAGCAGCGGTGCTGAACTTAACATCTGTGATTGAAGTGTCCAGTAGGGGGTTCTGGATTACATGTCTTGTATCAAAAAAATCACGGACTTGTAGGAAGTTTCTGATTTTGATGTAGGGGGGTTGGAAACAGCATGTTGTCGATCCATTCGACATTGAAATTGTCGACGTTCTCTGTAGCGAGGGGCTCGCCCCCAATACGTCGTGTCACTCGCATCTGTTCTGTCTGGCACACCGTAATCGGGGCAAGCCCCCTCGCTAGAGGGTTGTGTTGGCGCGAAGCCAGCTCAGAACACCCTGGGCCGCCCATCGCCCACTGGCGAAACACGCCGTCAGCAAATACCCCCCAGTCGGCGCCTCCCAATCCAGCATCTCTCCCGCACAGAACACCCCCGGCATGGCCTTTAGCATCAACCCCTCATCCAGCCCCGCAGCCATCACACCACCGGCGGTGCTGATCGCCTCATCCATGGGCCGCGCTTTCACCAGTGTCAGCGGCAGTGCCTTGATCGCCTGTGCCAATGCCTGCGGATCGGCAAAATTGTCCTTGCTGGTCAACTCTCGCAGCAAGGCCGCTTTGACCCCATCGATATGCACCTGCCTATGCAGATGCTTGGCCATCGAGTTCGCGCCCCGCGGCCTGCCCAGCAGGCTGGCGATTTTATCCACAGCCATACTGGGCAGCAGATCGATGTGCACAGTCGCCGCACCGTCAAGGTTGATCGCCTCGCGGATAGCCGACGACAGCGCATAAATCAGGCTGCCTTCGATACCGGTCGCGGTGATCACGCACTCGCCTAAACGCATTGAATCGCCAGCCAAGCCTATAGCGACGTTCTTCAGCGGCGCTCCGGCGAACTTGTCCACAAGCAGCGGGGTCCAGGCGACCACATCGAAGCCGCAGTTGGCGGCCTGCAAAGGGGCGACCTGTACGCCCTGGGTCTGCAACCATGGCAGCCACGCGCCGTCGGAGCCGAGCCGCGCCCAACTGCCACCACCCAGCGCCAGCACCACAGCGCGTGGCCGCAGCGCCAGCTCGCCCTGTGGATAACTGATCTGCAGCGCCCCATCGGCCGACCATCCCTGCCAGCGATGTCGGGTGTGGATAACTACTCCCGCATCGCGCAGGCGCTTGAGCCAGGCGCGCAGCAGGGGCGCGGCTTTCATGTCCGTGGGGAACACCCGGCCGGAAGTGCCGACGAAGGTCTCGATCCCCAGCCCATGAATCCAGCCCCGCACTGCATCGGCATCGAAAGCCCGCAGCCACGAAGCGACCCAATCCGACTGCCCGCCATAGCGGCCGACGAACGCCGGGTAGCTTTCGGAATGGGTAATATTCATGCCGCCCACGCCGGCCAGCAGGAACTTGCGCCCCACCGATGGCATGCCGTCGTACAGGTCGACGGGTACCCCGGCCTGGCTGAGGACTTCGGCCGCCATCAGGCCGGCGGGGCCGCCGCCGATGATGGCGACGCGAGAGGAGGACGGGGCAGAAGTCATGGCGCGCAGGTATCGGCTGGAAATAGCCGGGCATTCTACCTCAGCCATCCGGGGGAAGTGGCTGTACAAAAAACGTACAGCACTCTCTGGGCCTTGCCCTGCTTGGGCGTAGTGGCCTTGCGCTCAGGTTATCCACAGGCCGTTCCACAGCCAATGTGAGTAACTAATTGTTTTCCCAAACCCTTTTGGCGCTGTGGTGGAGGATGCCGTGGCGCCGCGCCAGCGCTTCGCGGTCCTTGCTGTAGCCGCCGCCGATTACTGCCATGACCGGAATATCGCGGCCCAGGCAGTGGCGCAGGACCCGCTCGTCGCGCGCGGCCACCCCTTCATCGGTCAGTTTCAAGTAGCCCAGGGCATCGTCCTTGTGCACATCCACACCGGCATCGTACAGCACCAGGTCCGGCTGATACAGCGGCAGCAGGTAGTTGAGCGCGTCATCGACCACCTGCAGGTACTCGGTGTCGCCCATGCCCATGGCCAAGGGGATATCCCAGTCGCTTTGCGCCTTGCGCGCGGGGAAATTTTTTTCGCAGTGCAGCGACACGGTGATGGCCTCGGGGGTGTCGGCGAGAATCCGCGCGGTGCCATCGCCCTGGTGCACGTCGCAATCGAAAATCAGCACCCTGGAGACTTTGCCTGCCGCCAGCAGGTAGCGGCTGATGACTGCCAAGTCATTGAAAATACAGAAACCCGCCGGGTAATCGTAATGCGCGTGGTGGGTGCCGCCGGCCAGGTGACAGGCCATGCCATGGGCCAGCGCTTGCTCGGCGGTCAGCAGCGAGCCGCCCACGGCGCGTACCGTTCGTCGTGCCAGCGCTTCGCTCCAAGGCAACCCGAGGCGCCGCTGGTCTTCGCGGGACAACTCGCCACTCATGTATCGCTCTATATACTCAGGCGCATGGGCGAGGGCGAGGATCTCGGCCGGGCACAACGGCGGACGCAGCAAGTCCTCATCGCGGGTCACGCCGCTGGCGATCAGGTGATCGTGCAGCAAGCGAAACTTGTCCATGGGAAAACGGTGATCGGGCGGGAAGTCCGGGCTGTAATCTTCGTGGTAAATAAGGGGCAGGTGCATGGGCGCGTCGATTGGCGAGGATGACCCATCTTGCCAGCAGCACGGCGCTCGCGACCAGCCCCGTTCGGATCAACCAGGCACCACAGGGAGGGGATGATGGCGATTACAGAGCTCGAAAGCGCGCGCCTGCTGATGCGTCAGTGGCGCGATGCCGACCTTGATACCTTTGCCGACATGTGCGCGGATGAACGGGTGATGAAGTACTTTCCCGGCACGCTCAGCCGCCTCGAAAGCGCGGGCGTGATCGGGCGTATCCGTGGACATTTCGCCGAATTCGGCTTTGGCCTGTGGGCGCTGGAGCGCAAGGATACCGGCGCCTTCATCGGCTTTACCGGGCTAAGCACCGTGAGCTTCGACGCGCATTTCACCCCGGCAGTGGAGATTGGCTGGCGCCTGGCCTACGACCATTGGGGCCTGGGGTTCGCCAGCGAAGCAGCCTGGACCGCGCTGCGTTGCGGTTTCGGCAAGCTGGAGCTGGAGGAGGTCGTCGCGTTTACCGCCGAACTCAACGTGCCATCGGAGAAAGTCATGCAGGCAATCGGCATGCGCCGCGATGCCGACGACGATTTCGACCACCCCGCGCTGGCCGAGGGGCACCCGTTGCAGCGGCAACGCTTGTACCGTATCACCCGCGAGCAGTGGCAGGCGACACTCTGAGTGTGGTTGGCCACTGCCATCGTTCACCCTGTATGATTTCCCTCTTGAATTCGCTGTTGGAGTGAGACATGAGCCATGTGCTGGAAGATCTGGTCGACATGCTGTCGCTGGAGCCTGTTGAAGAAAGCATCTTCCGTGGTCGCAGTCAGGACCTGGGGTTTCGCCAGTTGTTCGGTGGCCAGGTGCTGGGTCAATCGCTGTCGGCGGCCACTCAAACGGTAGATCCCGAGCGCCAGGTGCACTCGCTGCATGGCTACTTTCTGCGCCCCGGCGATGCTTCGCTGCCGGTGGTCTACATGACCGACAAGGTCCGTGATGGCGGCAGTTTCAGTACTCGGCGGGTGACCGCCGTGCAGAAGGGCAAGCCGATCTTCTTCTGCTCGGCGTCGTTCCAGAGCGCCGAGGAGGGCTTCAACCATCAGGCGCAGATGCCCGAGGTGGTGGGGCCGGACAACCTGCCCACCGAGCTGGACATGATGCATCAGGTCGCGCACTTGATCCCCGAGCACATGCGCGAAAAACTGCTGTGCGCCAAGCCCATCGAGGTGCGCCCGGTCACTGAGCGCGATCCCTATAACCCCAAGCCCGGCGACCCACTCAAATACGTGTGGTTCCGCGCTGATGGCGCGTTGCCGGACACCGCGGCGCTGCACAAATACATCCTCGCCTACGCCTCGGATTTCAACCTGCTGACCACCTCGTTGCTGCCCCACGGCAAATCGGTGTGGCACCGCGACATGCAGCTCGCCAGCCTCGATCATGCGCTGTGGTTCCACGGTCCGCTGCGCGCGGACGAATGGCTGCTGTATGCCATGGACAGCCCGTGGGCCGGCAATGGCCGCGGTTTCGCCCGTGGCAGCATCTATAACCAGGCGGGCCAGTTGGTGGCCTCATCCGCGCAGGAAGGCTTGATTCGTCATCGCGAGGATTGGTCATGAGTCTGGCCGATGTGCGCCACTGGGTGTTCGACATGGACGGCACCCTGACCATCGCCGTGCACGACTTCGCGGCCATTCGCCAGGCCCTGGCGATCCCTGCCGAGGACGACATTCTCACCCACCTGGCGGCGTTGCCGGCCGAAGAGGGCCGCGCCAAGCACGCCTGGTTGCTGGAGCACGAGCGCGAACTGGCCGTAGCCTCGCAACCGGCGCAGGGTGCGGTGGCACTGGTGCGCGAGCTGGCCGCGCAGGGTTGCCGGTTAGGCATTTTGACCCGCAATGCCCGCGAGTTGGCACACATCACCCTGGCGGCGATCGGCCTGGACGAATGCTTCCCGGTGGCCGATATCATCGGCCGTGACGAGGCGCTGCCCAAGCCCGATCCAGATGGCCTGTTGCAGCTGGCGAGCCACTGGGGCGTGGCACCGAGCGAGATGGTGATGGTGGGTGATTATCGCTTCGACCTGGACTGCGGTCGCGCTGCCGGCGCGCGCACGGTGCTGGTCAATGTCCCGCAAAACCCCTGGCCGGAATTGACCGACTGGCATGCTGAAGATTGCCACGCGCTGGCGCGGTTGATCTCTCGGTAGCGAGGGGCATGCCCCCTCGCTGCAGTCGGCGCTGATGCCATGTAAATAAATTAACCAGTCGGAACATTCCGTCATGTTTCGGCAATAATCATTTTCACTTCGCCCGCTTAATCCCGCCCCTCGGTGTCTCTATCATGCCGCGCACCAGAGCCCTCCCTGCGACGGCTTGTCACATGATTTGTCTAAAGAGACCTATGCCTACTTTTGCCCCTCGTTCCCTGATGCCCTCCAGTCTGGTCGCCGGCCTGTCCCTGAGCGCGCTGTTGATCAGCCCAGGTGCATCCGCTGCCGATGACGACTTTTACACCCGGCCCTACATGACCGGTGATTGGGGTGGCGAGCGTCAAAAGCTTGAAGATGAAGGCGTCAAGCTCAGCGCCGACTACGTCTCGGAAACCTTCAACAATCTGCATGGCGGTATCAAGCGCAGTACCCGCTACGCCCAGCAGGTCCGCATGGGCGCACGCTTTGACCTGAGCAAGTTGCTGGATACGCCGAACGCCGGTGTCGTACAGGTGACCATCAATGATCGCCGCGGCAACAGCGCTTCTGACGATTTGGTGGGCAACCGTCTGGCTGTACAGGAAACTGCCGGCTACAACTACACCCGTATGACCGAACTGAGCTACGCCCGCTCCTTGTTCACTCCGGACCTGGAAGCCAAAGTCGGTTATATGGCGATGGGCAACGATTTCGGCGGCATGGGCATCCTCACCAGCTTTGTCAGCGCCGGTTTCTGCGCGCACCCGTTGTCGATGTCCGGTGGTAGCGGCTGGGGCAACTACCCGAACGCGCATTGGGGCGCCGAGCTCAAGTATCAGCTGACGCCGGAGTGGATGGTGCAGGCTGCGATCTTCCAGGTCGATGCGGCCAGCAACAGCCAATCGCGCTATGCATGGACCATGAAGTCCTACGGCGCCACCGGTAATATCCTGCCGATCGAGGCGGTGTATACCTACCGCGGCGCGCTTGAAGGCCAGTACAAGTTCGGCTGGTACTACGACACGTCCAATACCACGCGTATCGGCAGCAGCCATGAAAACAGTGGCCGTAGCGGCGCCTATGTATTGGCCGACCAGACCGTGTGGCGTGACAGCGGTGATTCGACGCGCAATCTGCACGTGTTCGCTCAGGCCACGCAGACCGACAAGGCGACGTCGCCGTTCAGTCACTGGTACTCGGCCGGCGTGGTGCTGCACAAGACCTTCGCCAACCGCGAGCACGACACCCTGGGCTTCGCTTACGGCCGCGCGGTGCTGAACCCGCGGACCCGCGACGTGCAGGAGCAGCAGGCCGCCGACCTGGCCCGCGCCAACAATATCGACAACCTCGATAGCGGCGAGCAACTGCTGGAAGCCAGCTACGGCGCGCAGATCACCCCTTGGCTGCTGGTGCGCCCGGATGTGCAATACGTGATCGAACCCGGGGCGTTTTACGGCACCCATCAAGGCAACGCGCTGCTGGTGGGGTTGCAGGTCAAAGCGACGTTCTAGGTTGGGTCATTGATATCTGCGGTCGCAGGGCGGTCCTTTTCGCGGGCAAGCCTTGCTCCCACAGGTGTACGGCGCTGGAACCGTATTGTGGGAGCAAGGCTTGCCCGCGAAGAGGCCGGGAGCAACGCCGCATAACTAAGCTACAAACTCTTCGCCTTGAACGTATCGCACTGCCCGATCTGCCCCTGCGCAAACCCCGCCTTGAACCAGCGCACCCGCTGCGCCGAGGTACCGTGGGTGAACGAATCCGGCACCACGCGCCCTTGACCCTGCTGCTGCAGCCGATCATCACCAATCGCATTGGCGGCATTCAGTGCTTCTTCTATATCCCCCGGCTCCAGCCAGTTCAGACGCTGTTGAGCGTGGTTGGCCCACACCCCGGCCAGGCAGTCAGCCTGTAGCTCCTGGCGCACCAGCAAGCCACCATCGCCTTCCATCCGTTGCCCGCGTTGGCGTGCCGCATCGACCTGGGCGGACACCCCGAGCAACGTTTGCACATGATGGCCGACCTCATGGGCGATCACGTAAGCCTGAGCGAAATCCCCGGAGGCCGAGAACCGCCGAGACATTTCGTCAAAGAACGACATGTCCAGATACACCTGCTGATCGGCCGGGCAATAGAACGGGCCAGTAGCCGAGCTGGCCAGCCCGCACGCTGAGTTGACGCGCCCGCTGAAGAGCACCAGCTTGGGATCGCGGTACTGCTTGCCGGCTTGCTGGAAGATCGCCTGCCACGTGTCCTCGGTATCGCCAAGAATCGAGCGCACGAATTCGGCCTGCTGATCGTTGGCCGGCGGTGCGCTTCGTGTTTGCGGGGCTGGGGCGCTCTGCTGCTGGGTCATCTGCCCGGTCAGTTGGCCGAGGATCTGCATCGGGTCCTGCCCGGTCAACAGGCCGAAACCGACGATCAACACCACTGCGCCCAGGCTCAGGCCCTTGCCGCCCATGCGAAAGCCGCCACCACCGCTGCCGCCGCCATCGTCGCCGCGCTCGTCCACCACATTGTCGCTGCGCCGGCCTTTTTTCCAGAGCATGGCTAGATCCTTTTATTTCGGGTTATCCATAACCATACGGTTATGTATGCGAGGGTTATTTTCAGTATCGGCCCAGGATGTTTTCCCTGAGACTAGTACCAAGCCTGACCGTGGGCTTTGTATGACAGCAAAAGCTCTCAATAAATCAAATAACAGGAGATCGACATGTCTGATCAAGACACTAGTCGTTTCGTTATCCGTGACCGTAACTGGCACCCCAAAGCCTTGACCCCCGATTACAAGACTTCTGTGCCGCGTTCACCGCGCCAGGCCTTGGTCAGCATCCCGCAAACTGCCAGCGAATCCACCGGCCCCGACTTCTCGCACCTCAAGTTCGGTGAGCACGACCACGACCTGCTGCTCAACTTCAACAATGGCGGCCTGCCCATCGGCGAGCGCATCATCCTTGCCGGCCGCGTGTGCGATCAGTACGGCAAGCCGTTGCCGCACACGTTGGTCGAGATCTGGCAGGCCAATGCCGGCGGGCGTTATCGCCACAAGAACGACCGCTACCTGGCGCCGCTCGATCCTAACTTCGGCGGTGTCGGCCGCATGCTCACCGACAGCGAAGGCTATTACAACTTCCGCACCATCAAGCCGGGCCCGTACCCGTGGCGCAACGGCCCGAACGATTGGCGCCCGGCGCACATTCACGTGTCGGTGAGCGGCCCGTCGATCTCCACGCGTCTGATCACCCAGCTGTATTTCGAAGGTGATCCGCTGATCCCGATGTGCCCGATCGTCAAGTCGATCGCCAACCCTGAAGCGGTACAGAGTCTGATCGCCAGGCTCGACATGGCCCACGCCAATCCGATGGATTGCCTGGCCTATCGCTTTGATATCGTGTTGCGCGGTCAGCGCAAGACGCACTTTGAAAACCGTTGAGGGGGACACGCTCATGCCTATTCAACTGCTGAATGAAACCCCTTCGCAGACCGCCGGCCCCTACGTGCATATCGGCCTGGCCCTGGCGGTCGCCGGCCTGCCACCGCGGGAGCAGGAACTGTGGAACCGCCTGGCCAAGCCCGAGGCGCCCGGCGAACACATCCTGTTGCTGGGCAACGTCTACGACGGTAATGGCCACCTGGTGCGCGATTCGTTCCTGGAGTTCTGGCAGGCGGACCATCAAGGCCGCTATCAGCCCGAATACAACCAGGAAAACGCTTTCAACAGCTTCGGCCGCACGGCGACCACCTTCGATGCCGGTGAGTGGACGCTGAACACCATCAAGCCGGGCGTGGTCACCACCAGCGCCGGTGTACCGATGGCGCCGCACATCAACGTCAGCCTGTTCGCCCGGGGGATCAACATCCACCTGCAAACGCGCCTGTACTTCGAGGATGAAGCCGAAGCCAACGGCAAATGCCCGATCCTCAACCTGATCGAGCAACCGGCCCGCCGCGAAACGTTGATCGCCAAGCGTTGTGAAGTCGACGGCCAACTGGCCTATCGTTTCGATATTCGTATTCAGGGCGAAGGCGAGACTGTGTTTTTCGATTTTTGATCGATGATGTCGCGAGGGGGCAAGCCCCTCGCGGCAGTCAATGCTGTCAGGCATCCCACTGCGGCGCGAAATCCGGGTTCACCAGCCGCTGATTCTTCGGCAACCCTGCAATCAGCGCCCGATCCTCATCATCCAGCTGCACCTTCAACGCCTCAAGATTGTTCTGCTGGTTGGCCTGGCTGGCGGCCTTCGGAATCGCCGCCACATTCGCCTGATCCAGCAGCCACTTCAACGCCACCTGCGTCGGCAGCACCCCATGCTTGGCGGCGATCTGCTGTAGCTCGGCGATGTGCGACACCTTGTTGCGCACCAACGGGCTATACGCGGTCAGCGCCATATCGTGCTGGCGGGCGTAGTCGAGCAGCGCGGTCTGCCCCAGCGTCACGTGGTACTCCACCTGGATGGCGGCCAGCGGCGCATTCAGCTCCTCGACTACCTTTTTAAGCAGCGGCAGCGGGAAGTTGGCCACGCCGATATTGCGCGCCCTGCCGTCTTCCTTGAACGACACCAGCGTCTCGATGGTCTTGGCCAGGTCCCAGTCCTTGCCCGGCCAGTGGATCAGGAACAGATCGACGTAATCGCTGCGCAGGGCATGGAGGGTGGCCTCGAACGAAGCGCGCATGTCGGCCGGCTGCAACTTGTCCCACCACACCTTGCTGGTCACGTGGATCTGCTCGCGCGCCACCCTCGACTGCTCCAGCGCTTTGCCCACTGCGGCTTCGTTGTTGTAACCGGCGGCGGTGTCGATGTGCCGATAGCCGAGTTCCAGCGCTTGCACCACGGCATCGGTGCATTCATCGCCGAGCATGGGCCAGGTGCCGAGGCCCAGCTTGGGCATTTTCAGGTTCAGCTTGTTGGTGATGTTGTCCACGTTGATCTCCTTGTGACGGGTAACGGGCACCGGCGGCTATTCATAAGCACAAACGCCGGCGATATGGCGTGCTGCGATGTAGCCGAAGGTGAGGGCCGGGCCGAGATTGATACCGCCCGCCGGGTAGTGGCCGCCCATGACGCTGGCCATATCAGTGCCGGCGGCGTAGAGGCCGGCAATGGCCTGGCCGTCGGCATCCAGCACCTGCGCGTGCGCGTTGGTCTTGAGCCCGGCGAAGGTGCCGAAGCTGCCCGGCCGGACCTTGACTGCATAGAACGGCCCTTGCTCGATAGGCGCGACGCAGGGATTGGGTGTGTGCAACGCGTCACCCTGCTTGCGGTTATAGGCTGTGCTGCCGCGGCCGAATTCAGGGTCTTCGCCCAGCCGGGCGTGGCGGTTGAATTCACTGACCGTGGCATTCAGGCCCTCGGCATCGATACCGCAGGCGTGGGCCAGCTCGGTGATCGTGTTGCCGATCTTCAGGTAGCCGGAGCGCACATAAGGGGCCACCGGAATGGGGAAGGGCCGCGAGATACCCAGCCCATAACGGCGCTGGAACGGCTGGCTGCAGATCAGCCATGAGGCGACTTCTTCACCGGGCGCGGCCTCGACCATGGCCTTGGCGTAATCGTAGTAGCCGCCGGCTTCATTGACGAAACGCTTGCCGTTGGCCAGCACGCCGATGATCCCCGGTTTGCCACGCTCGATGATGTGCGGGAAATGCCCGACACTGCCATCGGCGTAGGGCACCGCCGAGACCGGGCACCAGGCCACGGGCGAGGCGAGGTCGGTGGCCACTTGCGCGCCGACGCTTTCGCCCAGGCGCAGGCCGTCGCCATTGGCGCCCAACGGCGGCAATGCCAAGTGTTCTGCACCGGTCGGCGTGCGGGGGAACAGTGCCTTGCGCCGCTCGATATCGTTGGCGAAGCCCCCGGTTGCAAGGACCACGGCCTTGCGCGCGCGGATCGCCACGGGGCCTTTTGGCGTATCGATGTGGGCCCCGGCGACACGGTTTTGTTCGTGGATCAGCTCGGTAACCGGCGCCGATTCCCACAGCAGCACGCCCAAGTCCTCAGCCGATTTGGCCAACCGCGCCACCAGCGCCACACCATTGACCAGATGCGTGGCCTGACCCTTGATGGCCAGGCCCAGTAGATGCCGAGTCAAGCGCTTGCCCACGTGCAGCGCCGAGCGCCACGAGCGGGTCAGGGTCAGGAAGGCGGTGAGGTCGGCGCCGGCCATGATCGGCATGCCCAGGAACGAAGTCTCGCGCATCGTGCGGCGCAGCCGTTTGAGCAGGCTGCCCAGCTGATAGGCGTTGTAGGGCGCGGCGATCACCGAGCGGCCTCCGGTGCCGGCGCCGGGCGTATCGCCATGGATGTCGGCGATACCGTTACCATCGGCGAATTGCAGCGCGGTGTGGCGCTCGAAGAACGACACCATGTGCGGCGCCGCTTGCAGAAAGGCATCGACCCGCGCGGCGTCAAAATGTTCGCCAAGCTCGTGTTCGAGATAGGTGCGAGGCGCGGCCGGGTCTTCGTTGATGCCGGCGCGTTGCGCCAGCGGATTGCGCGGCACCCACATCCAGCCACCGGACCAGGCGGTGGCGCCGCCGAACACTGGGTCTTTCTCGACCAGAATCACCTTTTGGCCATGCCAGGCGGCCGTCACGGCGCAGGCCAAGCCGGCGGCGCCGGAACCGATCACCAGCACGTCACAATCGACGGTGGCGCGTATCACTGGGCGGGCAGACATCAACATTGCTCCTCGCGCTCGGTTCGGCTTGGGGGCGGATGTTGTAGTATTGTGGAACCGAGTTCCATATTCTATGGTTGCGAGTGGCCGATCGCCAAGAGGCGGGCCGCCGCAAGTGTTCGAAGATCGCACATCACTTGCCTCTCACCTCTGCAGCGAGGGGTTATTCATCATTGACCGGACTCCGTTGAACCATGGCTGGTAGTCAAATAGAACGCGCCTTGAGCCTCCTGGAAAGCCTGACGGGTGATGCCCGCGGGCTGCCGATGCAGGCCCTCGCCGAGCAGTTGCAGATACCCAAGAGCGCCGCTCATCGCATGCTTGCCGAGCTGATCCGCCTGGGGTACGTGCGGCAGAATCCGGATAACAGCCGTTATCAGCTGTCGACCAAACTCGTGGCCCTGGGTTTTCGTTATCTGGCCAACAGCGGCGCCGACATCGTCCAGCCCATTCTCGATCGCCTGGCCCAGGAAACCTCCGAGCTGGTACGTCTGGGGGTGGTGGAGGGCGACCACCTGACCTGGATTGCCAAGTCCCAGGGCGCGCGCTCCGGCCTGCGGTACGACCCGGACATGGGGCGCGATGCGCCGCTGTTCTATACGGCGTCCGGGCACGCGTGGCTGGCGCACCTGAGCGATGCCCAAGCGCTGGCGCTGGTCGAGGCTCAGGGCATCGCCGACCCGGCGGACTTCGGCCCTCAGGCACCGCGCAACAATATCGAGCTGCTCGATCGCTTGCGCTTGGCCCGTGAGCGCGGCTATGCCTGGGTGGTCGAAAGCTCGGCGGTGGGCATGTCAGCGTTGGCGGCGGCGGTACGCCATCCGCTCAGTGGCCAGGTAGTGGGAGTGCTGAGCGTGGCGGGGCCGACTGCGCGCCTTGCGGAGGCGCGCATGCATGAGTTGTCCGCGGTGCTGGTGGGGGCGGCGGCAGAACTGTCGAATGCCAGCCCGGCGTCGGAGATGTTTGGTTGAGGTGTGAACGGGCAATAAGGCCCTCAGCAGCGACCGCTACTTCCCAGTTGCAAAAAAACTGGAACTAGGTTCTAAATAAAAAATATTCGCCGTTCGAGACTTCCATGAGCCAACGCATCATCTCCCTCGCCGCGCTCACCGTGCTCGAGCTGTCCCCTCCCGACATGATCGAAGTCGCAGCGCGGGCCGGTTACAGCCATGTCGGTCTGCGCACCGAGCCGGCGACCCTCGAAGAACATCATTTCCCTCTGCTGCGTGACGCCGAGCTGCGCCGCCAGACCCTGGCACGCCTGCGCGACACCGGTATCAAGGTGCTGGACATCGAAATCCTGCGGCTCAAGCCCGACACCCGTGTCGCCGACTTCGCGGTGCATCTGGCGGCCGGCGCGGAGTTCGGCGCTGGCGAGTTGCTCGTGGCCGGCAACGACCCCGACGAACAACGCATGACCGAGCGCTTCGCCGAACTCTGCGACCTGGCCGCGCCCTACGGCATCCATCCGCATCTGGAGTTCATGCCCTGGACCGACTGCAAGCGTTTCACCGACGCGCAACGTGTCGTCGAAAACGCCGGCCGCGAAAACGGTTGCGTGCTGATCGACGCCTTTCATTTCGATCGCTCGGGCTCGCGTCCTGAACAGATCGCTTCACTGTCGCCCTCGCGCATGCGCTATGCGCAATTATGTGATGTGATTGGCCCCAGGCCCGATGACATGGCCGAGATCCTGCGCCAGGCGCGGCAGGAGCGGCGTTTTCCGGGGGAGGGCGACTGCGACCTTGTCGGCTTGCTGCGCGCGCTGCCGCCAAGCCTGCCATTGAGCCTCGAGATCCCTACGCAACGCCTGCTGGAGCAAGGTGTCAGCGCGCTGCAACGTGCGCAAATGGCCATCTACCACACTCGCCGCGTACTGGAGCGTCTATAGCCCCATGAGTACAACCAACACGTCGTTGACCGCCACCAGCCAGCCTTTCAAGGGCATTCTGGTGATGTTGTCAGCGACTCTGCTGTTCGCTGGCCACGATGTGTTGTCCAAGTACCTGTCGGGCTTTTACCCGGTGATGCTGGTCATTTGGGTGCGTTACCTGATCCACACGCTGTTGATGATGGGCATCTTCCTGCCGCAGTCCGGCTTGCGCGTATTGCGCACCAAACGTCCGGTGCTCCAGGTGGTGCGCGCGCTGTGTCTGCTCGGCACCAGCATGCTGTTCGTCACGGCCCTGCAATACATCCCGCTGGCAGAGGCGACTGCGGTCAACTTCCTCGCGCCCTTGCTGGTGACAGCGCTGTCGGTACCGCTGCTCAAGGAGAACGTCAGCACCGGCCAATGGATCGCCGTGCTGGTGGGCTTTTGCGGGGTGATGGTGATCGTGCATCCCGGCGGAGAACTGTTCACCCCCGCGATCCTGCTGCCGTTCTGTTCGGCACTGTGTTTCAGCTTCTATCAACTGCTGACCCGGCTGGTGGCGCGGGTCGACAGCCCGACCACCAGTAATTTCTTTGCGGGCATTTTCAATACGCTGCTGATGAGCGCTATCGTGCCGTTCTACTGGCAGTGGCCGACGTTCTGGCACGGGGTGTTGATGCTGGCGCTGGGCGGCTGCGGGATGGGTGCCCATTTGTTTCTGACTCAAGCCTTCCGCCACGCGCCGCCGGCGGTATTGGCGCCCTTTGGTTATGCGCAGATCGTCTTCGCGGGAATCCTGGGGTATCTGATTTTCGACCACACGCCGAGCCTGACCGCGCAGATCGGCATTGCGGTGATCTGCGCCAGCGGTATCGCCGCGGCATGGTTGCAGCGGCGGGCATCGCGCAAGATGTGAGCGGTGTGACACGTCCTTCGCGGGCAAGCCTTGCCTCCACACGGGTACACCTGTGGCAGCAAGGCTTGCCCGCGAAGAGGCCCGCGAGACTGCCGCAGAATCAGGCCTGATCCAGCACCGGCACCTTGCGTGGCGCCATCAGGTACAGCCAGCTCAGGGCGATGAAGTACATCACCGGGATCAGCGTGAACAGCAACGCGTAGTTGTTGTTGGTCTTGGTCAGCACATAGCCGACGATCTGGGTCATGAACATCCCGCCCACTGCCGCGCACATGCTGCCGAAACCGAACACGGTGCTCATCATGTGCTTGGGCGTGTAGTCCATCACTACGCTCCAGATATTCGCGGTCCAGGCCTGATGCGCGGCGATCGCCACCGAAATGGCGGCGACGGCGACCCATAGGCTGGTGGCGCCGGCGGCGAAGATCACGCTGATGATGGTCAGGGCGAACACCAGCATCGACACCAGGCGCGCCTTCACCGGCTGCATGCCGCGGCCGATCAACCAGGAAGACAGAATCCCGCCGCCGATGCTGCCAAAGTCCGCCGCTACATAGATGATGATCAGCGGAATGCCCATCTGGGTCACGTTGATGCCCAGGTTGTATTGCTGATTGAGGAACGGCGGCAGCCAGTACAGGTAAAACCAGAACACCGGCGCCGTGCACATGAAGGCCCCGGCGAATGCCCAGGTGCCGCGCATGCGCAGGATGCGATGGAAGGGCACGCCTTGCTGATCCGGCTCGGGTTCGCCCATCACGTAGGCGCGCTCGGTTTCGCTGAGGCGCGGGTGATCTTCGGGATTGAAGTATTTCAGGCCCCACAGCACTGCCCAGAACAGCCCCAGGAAGGCAATGCACAGGAACGCCGCCTGCCAACCCCACACACTGAGGATCAGCGGCAGCATCAGCGGCGTCAGCAGGGCGCCGACGTTGGTGCCGGCGTTGAAGATACCCGTGGCGATCGCCCGCTCGCCGGCCGGGAACCACAGCCGCGTGGTCTTCACGCAGGCCGGGTAGTTGGCGGCTTCGGTCAGGCCGAGGATGAACCGGCAGACCATGAAGCCCGCCGCCGAAGTGGCCAGCCCGTGGGCGCCGGTCGCCAGGCTCCACAACAGTACGGCGCAGAAGAACACCCGTTTCACGCCGATCTTGTCGATCAACCGCCCTTGCAGCAGGAAGCCGACGGCATACCCCACCTGGAACCAGAAGTTGATGTTGGCGTAGTCCATCGCCGTCCAGCTCATTTCCTTGGCGAGGATAGGCTGCATGACGCCCAGGGCGGCACGGTCGATGTAGTTCAGGGTGGTGGCAAAGAACACCAGGGCGAGCATGCCCCAGCGGGTTTTGCCGACGGCCAGGCCACTGCGGATTTTTTCACCGATACCTGGCGTCGCGGCCTTGTCGAGTGGACGGGCTATCGCAGACATGAGCATTTACCGTTTGTTGAAATTTTTATGGGCGACTCTCAGGGTCTATGCACTGAGTAGGAGTAACCTGAGGCCCTGGCTGGCATTTAACACCTGGAAGGGCTTCACTAAGGGGGTGGATGGTGCTGATCATCAAAGGTATCGTCAATTAACAACGCGGTGGTCTGGCCGATTATCGCACACAAAACTAACCGGTTCGTACGCACTCAATTGCGCTATAGAATCGTCACCAACAGAATTCTCGCCCAAGATCGGCCCGCACTTTCAACCTGCGGGCCGGCGTGTCCGAAACCTGGCGCGCACTGGAAACAGGGCCTGCAGCAAGGCCGTTTCAGCCGCCATTTGGAGTGGAAACATGCACCGTTCGATTGCCACCGTCTCCTTGAGCGGTACCCTGCCGGAAAAACTCGAAGCCATTGCCGCTGCGGGTTTCGATGGTGTCGAGATCTTTGAAAACGACCTGCTGTATTACGACGGCAGCCCGCGTGAAGTCCGGCAGATGTGCGCCGATCTGGGCATCGACATCACCCTGTTTCAACCCTTTCGCGATTTTGAAGGTTGCCGCCGCGACAAGCTGGCGCGCAACCTGGACCGGGCCGAGCGCAAGTTCGACCTGATGCAGGAGCTCGGCACCGATCTGGTACTGGTGTGCAGCAACGCCTCCGCCGATTCGGTGGGCGACCAGCAGATTCTGGTAGACGACATGCGCCTGCTCGCCGAGCGCGCCGGCGCCCGCAATCTGCGCATCGGCTACGAAGCGCTGGCCTGGGGCCGCCATGTCAATACCTATGAGCAAGTCTGGGACATCGTCCGGCAGGCCGATCACCCGAGCCTGGGCGTATTGCTCGACAGCTTCCACACCTTGTCGCTCAAGGGCGACCCGAGCGCCATCGCCAATATCCCGGGCGACAAGATCTTCTTCGTACAAATGGCCGATGCACCAATCCTGGCCATGGACGTGCTGGAATGGAGCCGCCACTTCCGCTGCTTCCCGGGGCAGGGCGAGTTCGACCTGGCCAACTTCCTCGCGCCGATCATCAAGTCCGGCTACACCGGCCCGCTGTCGCTGGAGATCTTCAACGACGGTTTCCGCGCTGCACCGCCGCGCGCCAACGCGGCCGATGGCCTGCGTTCGCTGCTGTACCTCGAAGAGAAAACCCGCAAGGTGCTGGAGCAGGAAGCCGAGCCGGTACCGAACATCGATATCCTCTTCTCGCCGCCCGAGGCCAGCACCTACGATGGCGTCGAATTCCTCGAGTTCGCCGTCGACGAAGCGCTGGGCGCCAAGTTGGGCCACTGGTTCCAGCGCCTGGGCTTTACCGCGTCGGGCAAGCACCGCTCCAAGGCCGTCGAGCTGTATCGCCAGGGCGATATCAACCTGATCCTCAACTCCGAGCCGTACTCCTTCGCCCACAGCTTCTTCGAATCCCACGGGCCGTCGCTCTGCGCCACGGCGATCCGGGTCAAGGATAGCGCCAGCGCGCTGCAACGGGCCATCGACTACCGCGGTCAGCCTTATCGCGGCCTGGTCGGCCCCAACGAGCGCCATCTGGCTGCCGTGCGCGCCCCCGATGGCAGCCTGATCTATCTGGTCGATCAGGACGCCGACGGGCGCACCATCTACGACACCGATTTCGACATCAAGCCATTGCCGCCGAGCACCGTCGGCCTCAAACGCATCGACCACATGGCCATGGCCCTGCCGCCAGACAGCCTCGACAGCTGGGTGCTGTTCTACAAGAGCCTGCTGGACTTCAAGGCGGACGACGAGGTGGTGCTGCCTGACCCGTACGGGCTGGTCAAGAGCCGTGCGATCCGCAGCCGCTGCAGTACCATTCGACTGCCGTTGAATGTCTCGGAAAACCGCAATACGGCGATTTCCCATGCACTGTCGACCTACCGCGGTTCGGGCGTGCATCACATCGCTTTCGATTGCGACGACATCTTCGCCGCCGTCAGCAAAGCCAAGGAGTCGGGCGTGGCATTGCTCGATATCCCGCTCAACTACTACGACGACCTGGCAGCGCGCTTCGATTTCGATGACGAATTCCTCAGCGAACTGGCGTACTACAACGTGCTTTACGATCGTGACGCCAACGGCGGCGAGCTGTTTCACGTGTACACCGAACCGTTCGAAGATCGCTTCTTCTTCGAAATCATCCAGCGTCGCGGCGATTATGCTGGCTACGGTGCGGCAAACGTAGCGGTGCGCCTGGCTGCCATGGCCAAGGCCCGCGCCGGTGGCATCCGCCACGCAAAACTCTAAGTCGAAGCGACAGCCTGCGGGGCGACGTCTGATTCAGGCGCCTGCAGGCTTCCCTTACCCCGGCCACGGACTTCATAATTGGAGCTGATTCACGTCGGCCACGAGCGCCCCATGACAATAATTCAAGACCCTGGCGTCGAGCCTGCCGCGGCTCCGCGCAAATCGCGCAAGAACAACCCTGAAAAGACCCGTGAGAATATTCTGCAGGCGGCCATCACCGAGTTTGTCCTGCAAGGCTTGGCGGGCGCCCGCGTCGATGCCATCGCCGAGCGCACGCAAACCTCCAAACGCATGATCTATTACTACTTCGGCAGCAAGGAGCAGCTCTACGTCGAGGTGCTCGAGAAGCTCTACGGTGATATCCGCAACACCGAGAACGACCTGCACCTGGCCGAACTTGATCCTGTCGAAGGGATTACCCGGCTGGTGGAATTCACCTTCGATCACCACGATCGCAATGTCGATTTCGTGCGCATCGTGTGCAACGAAAACATGCACAAGGGCGAATACGTCAAACAGTCCGAGACGATCCGTTCGATGAACAAGAGCGTGTTGCTGGCGCTGGACGAGATATTGCTGCGAGGGGCCAAGCTGGGGGTCTTTCGCGGTGGTTTGCAGGCGATCGATGTACACCTGCTGATCAGTTCGTTCTGCTTCTATCGAGTGTCCAACCGCCACACCTTTGGCGAGTTGTTCCAGGTGGACTTCGGCGATGCGCAGTTGCGCCAGAGCCATCGGCAGATGATCTGCGATTCGGTGCTGCGGTATTTGCTGGTTTAGTCCGCCAATCTACGATGATGCGGCGGGCCCATGCGCGGGCAGAGCCCGCTCCCACAGGTGCACGCGATACCCTGTGGGAGCGGGTTCTGCCCGCGAAAGGGATGATCAGCCATTCATGCTATTGAAGTGCTCGACCATCCGTTGGGCATCGGGCTCGATGCCACTGAACAGCTCGAACGCCTTGACCGCCTGGAACACCGCCATGGTGCCGCCGTCGAGGGTCCGTGCACCCAGCGCCCGGGCTTCGCGCAGCAGTTCGGTTTCCAGCGGGAAGTAGACGATCTCCGCTACCCACAAGTCGGCGCGCAGCAACGCCTTGGGTACTGGCATGCCCGGCAGTTTGGCCATGCCCATGGGCGTGGTGTTGACCAGGCCGTCGGCGGCGCCGACGCTGGCGCTCAGGTCGGTGCCGAGCACCGCGCGCTGGCCGCTGAAATGCTCATTGATGTTGTCGACCAGTGCCTGGGCACGGCTGGCTTCGACGTCGAAAATCGTCAGTTGCTGCACACCTTCGGCGATCAGCGCATGAGCCACGGCCGCACCGGCGCCGCCTGCGCCCATTTGCACCACGCGTTCACGGGCGACACCGGCCATGCCGCGCTTGAAGCCTTCGCCAAAGCCGAGGCAGTCCGTGTTGTGGCCGACGCGTTTACCGTCCTTGAGCACCACGGTATTGACCGCGCCGATGCCGCGGGCTTCGGCGGACAGGTCGTCGAGCAGGGGGATGATCGCCTGCTTGCAAGGGAAGGTGATGTTCAGGCCGGTATAGCTCATGCGCTCGGCGGCGGTGAGCAGTTCTTCGAGGTGACTGGTGTCGAGTTGCAGCTTGTCGAGGTCGATCAGCCGATACAGATAGCCCAGGCCCTGGGCGGCACCTTCCTGCTCGTGCAGGGCAGGGGTACGGGACAACTGGATGCCGGCGCCGATCAGGCCGGCCAGGACGCTGGCTTTTTTATTCTGGGACATACACGAATGCCTTTGTTGGTTCCAAGTGGCCGGCCGGCGAGGGCCGTGGGAGTGCCACACGAGCGCAGACGGACGAGCGTCCACGCCATTGTTATTTTGGGTTCCTGCGGACAGGTTCACGGGCGACAAGGCGCTTGCCAGTAAATTGTACTAACCAGTTAATTTGGTCAAATGATTTCGTGTGAATTCGGAGTGGGCTTTGATGCGATTGGCTTGTTCGGCCGGTATCCATTTGGTATGACCCCGGATATCACGTTGGTCATGCAAGCCGCACCGTACGGAGTCACAACTGCCAGTCGAGTTGCCGGCGATCGGGATCGGTGTGTTCTCCGGGCCAGGTGCTACGGATGTCGATCTGCCGACCTTTGCTTGAATGCCCGCTAGGTTGAATGCGGGCAGGGGGCGGATGATGCTCGACAGGTCGTTGCTGGGTGGGCATTATTGATGTTGTTGGCGGTGAGGACCGACATGCTCAGAGTTCGCTCATTTCCAGTTATCCCATTGTGGTTTTTAATTTCAAGTGATGGAAGTGATGTCGAGTGCCGATGCGCTGCTAATCAAGAATTCCGGTCTCCGATGCCACGCACAAAGCCGTTGCTGCACCAGATAAAAATCCTGAGAGTACCTTGTTACCACACCTCCGTTATGGTTTTTTAGTCGTATAAGTCGAAACCGTACTTCCCCACTAAGTAGGTCAATATAAGGCTGAAGATCAGTCCTATACGAGTGCAGTACAGTATTTTTAATAGTCGTTTGATATGCGGCGGCAGATTCTGTAGGTCCTGATCGTTTATTTCGGCTCGGTCAACGTGCCCAGACGGGAAGGTCACGCATGCTGCTAATGTGCCGATATACCGAAAATACTTAATAATGATGTCATGTTTGGAGGGGGTATTTAATTTTATCAGTGGTGAGTTGGGAAAGTAATCGGCAAGTTCAGTGGTTCTTGTTTTGGCTATGTAGAGTGCTATTGCCAGCCAAATTAGCATGCCCAGTAGTATGATGGCGCCAATGCAAGCATGAATGAGATACGGGGTACTCATTTGGTTGTCCTATAGATGATATCACCGGTAGCGGAGCCAATTTTCTCACCAAACAAACCGAGTCCGTAAGTTGCGCCGCCTACCACTACTAGCGCGCATGCTATACCTCCCGCCGTCGCCGTAGCAGCGCCAATTCCAATACAGAGTGTGGTTGCTTCGGCTGAAATGCCTGTGGCAGCAATGACACCAGCTAGGGTACCTCCTATAAAGCCACCGGTTTCAGTAAACTTGATTCGTTCACACGCTGCGGACTCTCCAGCAGTGCAAACGGCTTGGACTTTGCTATAGGATGCGCCTGCTCCTACCGCGACGCCGATCCAGCCACCGGCCTGGATTATTTTTGTGGCAGTCGCTACTCCTTGTAGGTGCGTCGCATACCCAGGAATTTGTCCTGGGGCGCCCACCTTGGTCCAGTGATGCACCAAACTACGGGTAGAAATTCCGAGCGCAGCCTTAAGATTTTGATGCTCGGAAAATCCCGCGATGTTACGAGTGAATAACCCCAAGCGAGAATGAAGTTGTGCCATTAAAATCTTTCGCTCGGCAAAAAATGCAGAAGAGCGTAGATGACCGTCACGCAGGAATGCGTCCTGATGGAGAGTCTCAATTTTTTTGAGTAGCGCCGCAAGCTCCTGAAGATACTTGGCATACATTGCTGTGCCCGCGCTCACCGATGTCGAGCTATAACTCAAAAACGTAGCGATCTCTTCTCTGTGCTTCATCATGAAATTGGCGTCTTCCGGGCTTAGCCTTTCGAGCACCTCATTGGCACTGGCCGCCGCGCTCATCAGCACGGCCTCTTCCCGAGTACAGCGATGATTGTTGGGATCACTCAGGACTATGATCGAACCGGCCTTGACCAGATACGGCCCGGAATTAAGCGCGTTGAACTTGTCCAACACTGCCTTGCTGGGCGAGGTGAGCAGTCGCGCCCCTAATAAATGTCGGGGGATGTTGGTTTCCACAATGTGAAAGCCCGGCTCTTCGCCTGTGCCTGCGCCAGTGGCAACGGGGGGCGCGACAGTGCTGTGAGGTGTTTGGGCGTTTGCAGCGTATACCCGTGAGCCGACAGACTCGGCAACCGCAGGTGCCGCCAGCCGGACTCCCGGCGCAGCGCTGTAATCAGACTCGTAGCGAACATCCTTTGAGGGGTACAACGTCGCGCGGCATGGGCAGCCGCTGATGCTGTCGAGGTTGCCAGCCACAAGCTTGCCGCTGCTGGTCATGTAGTGTATGCCGCCCAGTATTCGGTAAACCTTGCCGTCCTTGCCGCACGAGACTTGATCGCCCTCACGGGCTCGGAGGATGCCGAACATGTTGACCAGGGAATCCCCCTCAAGAACCCGCCCACCACAGCTGGTCTTGTCGCCCACACCGATCATGAATCCGGTCGCCATGAAATCCCTCTCTCGCTTTTGGGTTTTTAGAGGGACAAGGCTAGAAAAATCTGCAGGGCGTTGATATGAGAACAATCTGATTTTTGCGGGGATTTTTCCTGTTTGTTCAGGCGATCCAGCAGGTAGACGGCTGCGCACGGCTTCCACGATCAAGCCCGCTGACCATTGATGCATCCTCGGGCCCATCGCACAGCGCTCGCCTTCACCTTTTCAATCAGCAGCTTCAGTAAGGCGAGCGGGGGCCGGTATTGGATCACTGACCGGGGTCACAGTGCCCGTATCGCTGTCGTATCCAAACGCAGAATTTATCGGTATCAACTTCGCGTCACATGGACAGCCGCTGAGGCTATGCAGCGTGCCAGCGACGTTCGTACCTGCGACCTTGATGCCGGAATAACCACCGGCGATCGGATAAGTCCTACCGTCTTTGCCACAAGAAACTGGGTCCCCCTCACGTGCCAGCGGCGCACCTTCCATCAACCAGCCGTGAAATCCATCCAGTACTCGACCGCCGCAGGTCGTCTTGTCACCTGCGCGAAGACAATGTCCCCATTCCATGATGTTTCCCTCTGATCTTTATTTATGCAGAGACCAAGGCTAGGAAAGTTGGGCAGAGATGACTATGAGAACAATCTGATTTTTGCAGCGGAAATTGACGCGGAGATATCGAGTAGAACCGGCCTGATGGGCGAATCATTTGAGCCGCAGGCCAGCGCGGATTCATGACCAGCGTTGCAGGCAACCGTTGCAAGGGCGCAGTCCTCGCAACGGCATTCGATCAACGCCTGACCAGCATCACGCCCGATTCCATATGGTGGGTATACGGAAACTGGTCAAACAACGCACAGCGCTCGATCCGATGGGTGTCGTGCAGTTGCGCGATATTCTGCGCCAGGGTCTCCGGGTTGCAGGAGATGTACAGGATGTTGTCGAAGCGCCGGGTCAGCTCGCAGGTGTCCGGATCCATGCCGGCGCGGGGCGGGTCGACGAATACGCTGGCGAAGTTGTAGCTCTTGAGGTCCACGCCTTCGAGACGGCGGAACGGCCGCACTTCATTCAGTGCTTGGGTCAGTTCTTCGGCGGACAGGCGTACCAGGGTGACGTTATCCACGCCATTGTCAGCCAGGTTGTGCAGCGCGGCGTTCACGGACGTCTTGCTGATTTCGGTGGCCAGCACTTTACCCACTCGGGTCGCCAGGGGCAGGGTGAAGTTGCCGTTGCCACAGTACAGCTCCAGCAGGTCATCCTGGCGCTCGCCCAAGGCATCGAAGGCCCAGCTCAGCATCTTCTGGTTGACCGTGCCGTTGGGCTGGGTGAACGCGCCTTCGGGCTGGCGGTAACGGAAGGTGCGACCACCGACCTGCAGCTCCTCGACCGCGTAATCGCGGCCGATCACCACACGTTTGCCTTTGGAGCGGCCAATGATGCTGACGTCCAGTTCCTGCGCGAGTTGCTCGGCGGCGGCGTGCCAGTGCTCGTCGAGCGGGCGGTGATAGCACAGCGTGACCATGGCATCGCCGGCCAGTGTAGTGAGGAACTCGACCTGAAACAGTTTGTTGCTCAGCGCTGCATTGCCCTGCCAGGCCGCCTTGAGGCGCGGCATCAAGTCGTTGATGCGCAGGCTGGCGATGGGGAACTGTTCGAAAAAGATCGGCGTGTTTTTGTCGCCCGGCGCGAACATCGCGTACAGGCGCTGGCCGTCTTCGCGCCACAGGCGAAACTCGGCGCGCAGCCGATAGTGCTCGCGCGGCGAGTCGTACACGCTCGGCTCGGGGGCATCGAAAGGCGCCAGCAGTTCACGCAGGCGCGCGACCTTGGCCTGCAGTTGGGCGTCGTAGCTCGAGGGATCGAAGACAGCACTCATGCGTTGTACCAGCCCAGCTTGATGACGAACAGAATGGAGAGAATGATCAGCGCCGGGTTGAGGTCCTGGCGACGGCCCGACAGCAGCTTGATCGCCGTCCAGGTGATGAAGCCGAAGGCGATGCCGTTGGCGATCGAGTAGGTGAACGGCATCGCCAGCGCGGTGACCACGACGGGTGCGGCTTCGGTAATGTCATCCCAATTGATCTCGGCCAGGCCAGAGCACATCAGCACTGCTACGAACAGTAGCGCCGGTGCCGTGGCGTAGGCCGGCACGCTGCCTGCCAGCGGGGCGAAGAACAGTGCCAGCAGGAACAGGATCGCTACCACCACCGCAGTCAGCCCGGTACGGCCACCGGCGCTCACGCCTGCTGCCGATTCGATATAGCTGGTGGTGGTCGATGTGCCGAGCAACGAGCCGGCCATGGCCGCCGTGCTGTCAGCGATCAATGCGCGGCCCATCTTCGGCATGTGGCCGTCCTTGCCCATCAGGCCGGCGCGTTTGGCGACGCCAATGAGGGTGCCGGAGTTGTCGAACAGGTCAACGAACAGGAAGGCGAAAATCACGCTGACCAGGCCGATATCCAGCGCGCCCTTGATATCCAGTTGCAGGAAGGTCGGCAGCAGCGACGGCGGCATGGAGACGATACCGCCGAACGGGCTGAAGCCCCCGACGATCGAGACGATGGTCACCGCCAGAATGCCGATCAGCACCGCGCCACGCACCTTCAGCGCTTCAAGGCCGACGATCAGGAAGAAGCCCAGAATCGCCAGCACCGGCCCAGGCGCCCTGAGGTCACCGATCCCGACCATGGTCGCCGGGTTGCCGACCACGATCCCGGCCTCATGCATGCCGATCAATGCCAGAAACAAACCAATGCCGGCGGCAATCCCCGAGCGCAGCGGAAGCGGGATGCTGTTGACGATCCACTCGCGGATGCGAAAGATCGACAGCAAGAAGAAGCACACCGCCGAAATGAACACCGCCCCCAGCGCCACCTGCCAGGTATGGCCCATGTGCAGGACCACGGTGTAGGTAAAGAAGGCGTTGAGGCCCATGCCCGGCGCCAGGGCGATCGGGTAGTTGGCGATCAGGCCCATCACGGTGGAGCCGATGGCGGCGGCCAGGCAGGTGGCGACGAACACCGCGCCCTTGTCCATGCCGGTCTCGCCGAGGATGCTCGGGTTGACGAAGAGGATGTAGGCCATGGCCAGGAACGTGGTCACGCCCGCCAGGATTTCGGTGCGCACAGTGGTGTTGTGCGCCTTGAGTTGAAACAGCCTTTCCAGCATGCCTGCCCCCGCAATGGATGTAACGACCCGTAGAGCACAGCACAGCCTGCGCCAGGTCGCAAAAAAGCCGGGCATGATACCAGTACCGGCCCGAAAACAAGAGCCCGTTCAGCCCCCTTGCCTATCCCTGTGGGAGTAGGCTGTGGCCGCGAAGCTTTTCCAGGCGCCGCCTGCGCAGCAACAGTCAAGAACTTCGCGGGCAGAGCCCACTCCCACGGGGCGATTGAGTGGATTTACTGTTACTGATTCTGCAACACAGTTCCCATCGGGTGAGGCAATTGGCCACGCGGCAATAGACCACGCGGTCCGTCGCAGGGAATGGGTCTACTCTTTTACAGATCATTGATCCAGGTCAACGCTTGCAGCCTGCAAGCGGGTCGTGGCCATTGCTCGCAATCCCTGCGTATTCAGACCCTGAAATTGCCGTGCTCCCTATGCGCAGGGGCCGTTGGCCTGGTTAGCCGCCAGTCCGCATTACCCTGATAGAGGAAGCTATATGTTCGGTTTAGAGGCAATAGATCTCGCCCGAATGCAGTTTGCGTTTACGGTTTCGTTCCACATTCTCTTCCCTGCCATCACCATCGGTCTGGCCAGTTTTCTGGCAGTGCTCGAAGGTCTCTGGCTGAAGACCCATGACGACACCTACCGCGATCTGTATCACTTCTGGTCGAAGATTTTCGCCGTCAACTTCGGCATGGGCGTGGTCTCGGGCCTGGTCATGGCGTACGAGTTCGGTACCAACTGGAGCGGATTCTCCGACTTCGCCGGTGCCATCAGCGGTCCGCTGCTGACCTATGAAGTACTCACCGCATTCTTCCTCGAAGCAGGGTTCCTCGGCGTCATGCTGTTCGGCTGGAACCGCGTCGGCCGTGGTCTGCACTTTTTCGCGACCGTCATGGTGGCGATCGGTACGCTGATCTCGACGTTCTGGATCCTGGCCTCCAACAGCTGGATGCAGACCCCGCAGGGCTACGAAATCGTCGATGGCCGTGCGGTGCCCGCCGACTGGCTGGCGGTCATCTTCAACCCGTCGTTCCCGTTCCGCCTGGCGCACATGTCGATCGCCGCGTTCGTCGCTACCGCGTTCTTCGTCGGTGCTTCGGCGGCCTGGCACTTGCTGCGTGGTCGCCGTACTCCGGCCATCAAGCGCATGTTCTCCATGGCCATGTGGATGGCGCTGATCGTCGCGCCGATCCAGGCCTTCGTCGGTGATGCCCACGGTCTGAACACCCTGGAACATCAGCCCGCGAAAATCGCTGCCATCGAAGGCCACTGGGAAAACGTCGGCAACGAGCCGACCCCGCTGGTGTTGTTCGGCTGGCCGGACATGAAAGCCGAGACCACGCGCTTCAAAGTCGAAGTGCCGTACCTGGGCAGCCTGATCCTGACCCACAGCCTGGACAAGCAGATCCCGGCGCTCAAGTCCTTCCCGCCTGAAGACCGCCCTAACTCGACGATCATCTTCTGGTCGTTCCGGGTCATGGCTGGCCTGGGCATGCTGATGATTTTCGTCGGCCTGTGGAGCCTCTGGCTGCGCAAGCGCGACGCGCTCTACACCTGCCGTCCGTTCCTGTACCTGACCCTGTGGATGGGCCCATCGGGCCTGATCGCGCTGCTGGCGGGCTGGTTCACAACCGAGGTCGGTCGTCAGCCGTGGGTCGTGTATGGCCTGCTGCGCACCGTCAATGCGGTGTCCAATCACAGCGTCACGCAGATGACCATCACCCTGGTGACCTTCGTCGTCGTGTACTTCTCGCTGTTCGGCGTGGGCCTGGGCTACATGATGCGCCTGGTGCGCAAAGGGCCTAAAGCTCACCACGATGACCAGCCGCACGGTGGCCCTGGCCAGCAGCGTACACCGGCACGTCCACTGTCCGCCGCCGATACTGGCGAGCACAGCGGCCACGACAGCTTGAGCAAGGGGAACTGAGTCATGGGTATTGATCTTCCACTGATCTGGGCCGTGATCATCATCTTCGGCGTCATGATGTACGTGGTCATGGACGGCTTCGACCTGGGGATTGGCATTCTTTTCCCCTTCTTCAAGGACAGCAAAGACCGTGACGTGGCGATGAACACCGTCGCGCCGGTCTGGGATGGTAACGAGACCTGGCTGGTACTGGGTGGCGCAGGGTTGTTCGGCGCCTTCCCGCTGGCCTACTCAGTGGTGCTCGAGGCGCTGTATCTGCCGCTGATCTTCATGCTCGTGGGCTTGATCTTCCGCGGTGTGGCGTTCGAGTTCCGCTTCAAGGCCACACCCGCCAAGCAACACATCTGGGACAAGGCCTTCATCGGCGGTTCGCTGGTCGCGACCTTCTTCCAAGGCGTAGCGCTGGGCGCGTTCATCGACGGTATTCCGGTGGTCGGGCGCAAGTTCGCCGGCGGCGGCCTGGATTGGCTGACCCCGTTCAGCGTGTTCTGCGGCCTGGCACTGATCGTCGCTTACGCACTGCTGGGTTGCACCTGGCTGATCATGAAAACCGAAGGCGGGCTGCAGCAGACCATGCACAAGCTGGCGCGGCCGTTGACCCTGTTGCTGCTGGCGGTGACGGGTGCGGTGAGTATCTGGACGCCGCTTGCGCATCCGGACATCCACGAGCGCTGGTTCAGCACCCCGAACCTGTTCTGGTTCCTGCCGGTGCCGATCCTGGTGCTGGTTGCGGTGTACGGCCTGCTGCGCGCTGTAGCGCGTAAAGCGCATTACACGCCGTTCCTGCTGACCTTGCTGCTGGTGTTTCTGGGCTACACCGGATTGGGTATCAGCCTGTGGCCGCACATCGTGCCGCCCTCGCTGACCATCTGGGATGCCGCCTCGCCGGCGAAAAGCCAGGGCTTCATTCTGGTCGGCACCTTGTTCATCCTGCCGTTCATCCTGGGCTACACCTTCTGGAGCTACTACGTGTTCCGCGGCAAGGTGACACCTGAGGATGGTTACCACTAGTCGTCTGTCAGGCGCCCGGGTCCTTGAGGTCCGGGCGTCCTTCTAGGAGATGAGTCATGGTTCACAAAGACGTTGTTACGAATGAACAAGCCGGCGAGACAGTACAGTCGCCGTGGTACAAACGCGTTGGCTGGCTGGTGTTGATCTATGTCGGCAGCGTCGTGGCCTTGGGGTTGTTCGCCATGCTGATCCGTCTGTTCATGACGGCGGCGGGGATGAAGTCTCACTGATATCTGTGTCGACTGAGCTGGCCTCTTCGCCGCCGAAGAGGCCAGTACTGACACGCTGGAATTTGATCCTTACTTGCGCGCCTTGAGCACCACGAACTTGGGCGTCGCCGCCACCTGCTCCACCCCTCTGAACAACCGCGCCAGCTTGCTGTGATAGCCCAGGTGCCGGTTGCCGACGATATACAACGCCCCGCCCACCACCAGCGCCTCGCGCGCCTGCTGGAACATTCGCCACGCCAGGAAATCCCCCACCACCTGTTGCTGGTGAAACGGCGGATTGCACAGCACCACGTCCAGTGAGTCCGCCGGCTGCGTCGCCAGGCCGTCATCGGCGCGCGTGGTCACCGGGCGATCGCCCAGCGCTACCTGCCAATTCTCGGCCGCCGATTGCACCGCCATGTAGGACTCGTCCACCAGGCTGTACTGCGCCTGCGGGTTGGCCAGCGCACTGGCGATGGCCAGCACGCCGTTGCCGCAGCCCAGGTCTGCCACCCGAGCATCCCCAAGGTTGCCCGGCAAGTGCGGGAGAAAGGCGCGGGTGCCGATGTCCAGGCCTTCGCGGCAGAACACATTGGCGTGGTTGAGCAGCTCGATGGCCGGCGCATCGAGGTGGTAGCGCGTCGGGTAGGGCGAGATGGCAATCGGCCGCGGCTGCGCCGTGGCAATCAGCAAGCGGGCCTTCTTGACCGCCAGCGACGCCTGCATCGTGCCGATATAACGCTCCAGCAGATCACCGGCGGCCCGTGGCAAGTGCTTGACCATGGCGGCGGCGATCACCTGAGCGCCCGGCGCCAAGTGGCCCTGCAACCGAATCAGTTGTTCTTCGAGCAGGGCGAGGGTCTTGGGCACGCGGATCAGCACGCGGTCGAACGGGCCCTGCCATGGCCTGCTGGCCGGCACAAAGGTAACCGAGTCGAACGGCTGGTGATTGCGCGTCAGGTTCTTTTCCAGGGCCAGGTGGCCCAGGTACGAGTCGCCGCTGCTGATCAATTGGCACTGCCCGCTAAGGCTCACCGCCAAGGCGCCGAAGCTGTCGTTGAGCACCAGTACCCGGGTGCTAGCCGGCAGTTGCTGTTCGGCCAGATGATTGAGCAGGTATTCATCGGCGGCGTCGAACGCCTGCAGCGGTTCGTCCGGCTGGTCTGGCTGGCGGATCAGGTCGAGCTGGGCGTAGGCGGTTTTGAGCAGGGGCATGGCAAGCGGACACGAGAGCGGCGGAGGCGGGTGATTCTACGGGGTTTTTGTAGGGCCTGCTGGGGATGACATTACAAACCGGCGGTGTTTATCTGCTGCCGTTTGCGGGAAACTGTCGCCATCAGTTCAATGGAGCGCGTCATGTCCGCCAGCGCAGAAAAATTTACCCGTCAGACCATCACCCATGTCGAACCGCTGACCCCCAGCCTGTTTATCCTGCGTACCACCCGCGATGCCGGGTTTCGTTTCGTGGCCGGGCAGTTCGCGCGCCTGGGGGTGACCAAGGCCGACGGCACGGTGGTATGGCGGGCGTATTCGATGGTGTCGTCGCCCCATGACGAGTTTCTCGAGTTCCTCTCCATCGTGGTGCCGGGCGGTGAATTCACCAGCGAGCTCAGTCGCCTGAAGGTGGGTGATGAATTGTTGGTGGAGCGCCAGGCGACGGGCTACCTGACCCTCGATCGTTTCGTCGATGGCCGCGACCTGTGGATGCTGTCGACCGGTACCGGCGTGGCGCCGTTTCTGTCGATCCTGCAGGATTTCGAGGTGTGGGAGAAATTCGAGCGCATCGTCCTGGTGTACAGCGTGCGCGAAGGGCGCGAGTTGGCGTATCAGGAGCTGATCGCCGGCCTGGAGTCGCGTGAATATCTAGCGGACTACAAAGGCAAGCTGACCTTTATCGGTACGGTAAGCCGTGAGGATTACCCCGATACCCTGCGGGGCAGGATCACTGGGCTGATCGACAACGGCGAGTTGGAGGCCAAGGCCGGTGTGGCGCTGACGCCGGAGCATTCGCGGGTGATGATCTGTGGCAATCCAGAGATGATCGACGACACCCGCAAGTTGCTCAAGGCGCGCGACATGCAGCTAAGCCTCAGCCGCCGACCGGGGCAGGTGGCGGTGGAGAATTATTGGTAAGCGGTGGTTTGATCTTGCGCACGCTTGCCCGCGAAAGGGCCGGCAGCCCGATCGCGAATCCAGCAGGCTCAAACCAGCCGATCAGGCGCCGCTACAGTCGGAACCGCTTTGGCATTCTGATCCTTGAGCAAATCGCGGATCTCGCCCAGCAGCACTTCTTCCTTGCTCGGGGTCGGTGGCAGGGTTGGAGCCTTGGCTTCTTCGCGCTTGAGGCGGTTGATGGCCTTGACGCCCATGAAGATGGCGAACGCGACGATGATGAAATCGATGACCGTCTGGATGAATTTGCCGTAGGCCAATACCACGGCCGGGGCGTTGCCTTCCGCTGCCCGGAGGGTGATCGCGAGGTCGCTGAAATCAACGCCACCAATCAATAACCCCAGAGGCGGCATGATCACATCGCCGACAAAGGAGGAGACAATCTTGCCGAATGCAGCGCCGATGATGATACCAACGGCCATGTCGACTACATTGCCCTTGACCGCAAAGGCCTTGAATTCACTTAGCACGCTCATTTAGATATTCCTTGTTACAGATGAGGTTGGTCGACGCAGTGTAATTCAGCCTTGTTTCATGCTCTACGCCCGTTTTTAGTGACACGGTTATTAGCGAGAAGTTTTGTCGAATTTGAGCCTAGCCCTATTCGCGCGCCGCGCCGCAAAGTTTCATCCAGCCATTGCTCACCTTGTAGAGAGGGGGCTTGCCCCGGATTGCATGGGGTCGGAAAAACACATGGGTGCCTGGTCCACCGCATTGAGGAGAAGCCCCCTCACCACAGGTAAGTGTCTGGCCACGGGCGGCGGCAGGCGCGGTATCATGGCGACTTTTGCCCCAGGAGTTTCCATGGCCAAGGCCAAGCGCATGTACGGCTGCACCGAGTGCGGCGCCACCTTCCCTAAATGGGCCGGGCAGTGCGGCGAGTGCGGTGCGTGGAACACCTTGGTGGAAACCGTGCTCGACCAGACCTCCGCCGCACCGCCCAGCGGGCGCACCGGCTGGACGGGCCAGCAGGCGCAGATCCGGACCTTGGCAGAAGTCAGCGTCGAGGAAATCCCGCGTTTCTCCACCGCGTCCGCCGAGCTGGATCGCGTCCTGGGGGGTGGCCTGGTCGATGGGTCGGTGGTGCTGATCGGTGGCGACCCCGGTATCGGCAAATCGACCATCCTGTTGCAGACGCTGTGCAATATCGCCACGCGCATGCCGGCGCTGTACGTCACCGGCGAAGAATCCCAGCAACAGGTCGCCATGCGTGCGCGGCGCCTGGGGTTGCCCCAGGACAAGCTGCGGGTCATGACCGAGACCTGCATCGAGGTCATCATCGCCACGGCCAAGGTCGAGCAGCCCAAGGTGATGGTGATCGACTCCATCCAGACCATCTTCACCGAGCAGTTGCAGTCCGCTCCCGGCGGCGTGTCCCAGGTCCGCGAGAGTGCGGCGCTGCTGGTGCGCTACGCCAAGCAGAGCGGCACGGCGATCTTCCTGGTCGGCCACGTCACCAAAGAAGGCGCGTTGGCGGGGCCGCGGGTGCTGGAGCACATGGTCGATACCGTGCTGTATTTCGAAGGCGAATCCGATGGCCGCTTGCGCTTGCTGCGCGCGGTGAAGAACCGCTTCGGCGCCGTCAACGAGCTGGGCGTGTTCGGCATGACCGATCGTGGCCTCAAGGAAGTCTCCAATCCGTCGGCGATTTTTCTGACTCGTGCGCAGGAAGAAGTGCCCGGCAGCGTGGTCATGGCCACGTGGGAAGGCACCCGGCCCATGCTGGTCGAAGTGCAGGCGCTGGTGGACGACAGTCATCTGGCCAACCCGCGCCGCGTCACCCTCGGCCTCGACCAGAATCGCCTCGCCATGTTGCTGGCGGTGCTGCATCGCCATGGCGGCATCCCCACCCACGACCAGGACGTGTTCCTCAATGTGGTGGGCGGCGTGAAGGTGCTCGAGACCGCGTCGGACCTGGCCTTGCTGGCGGCGATCATGTCGAGCCTGCGTAACCGGCCCCTGGCCAACGACCTGCTGGTGTTCGGCGAGGTCGGGTTGTCTGGCGAAGTACGCCCGGTGCCCAGCGGCCAGGAGCGCCTCAAGGAGGCCGCCAAGCACGGCTTCAAACGCGCCATCGTGCCCAAGGCCAACGCGCCGAAGGAGAATCCGCCTGGATTGCAGGTCATTGCGGTGACGCGGCTGGAACAGGCGCTGGATGCATTGTTCGAGTAAACCGATGCTGACCCTTGTCGACAACCGCGCCGATAATGGCGAGGAGCGCTGGGTTGGCATTGGCTGGAGGGTTTGCGGGTGGGTGTAGTGGTTTTCACCAGGTCGACAGGAAATGTCATACGCTTCATTTCGGCCCGCAGGGCCACACGTGAAGTTACTGCGCCATTACCTACAGGCGCATCAAGGCAGATCGCTGTGCCAGCAGGGCAGCGCCAATCTGTGCTAGGTTGTTGCGATCAATTATCAGCTGAGGGCGTATCCCATGAGCTCGACACCTTTGAATGCAGTCGCTGAAGGCTACGGGCCGGTCAAGGCAGTGATCTTCGACATGGACGGGCTGCTGCTCGACACCGAGGGCGTGTACACCGAAGTCACGCAGATCATCGCTGATCGCTACGGTCGCACCTTTGACTGGAGCATCAAGCAGAACACCATCGGTCTTGGGGCCGGTGACCTGTCGAAGTACATCGTCAGCGCACTGGACTTGCCACTCAGCCCCGAGGAGTTCATGGAGGCTCGTGCGCCTTTGATGTACGAGCGTTTCCCCAAGGCCGGCGCTATGCCGGGTGCGGAGGCGCTGGTGCGGCACCTCAAGGCCCACGGTATCCCGGTAGCGGTAGGCACCAGCTCTTCGCTGCACTATTTCGATCTGAAGATCACCCGCCATCGTGAGTGGTTCGCGCTGTTCGATACCATCGTCACGGCGGACGACCCGCAGGTAGGCGCGGCCAAACCCGCGCCGGACATCTTTCTGGTCGCCGCCGAGCGCCTGGGCGTGGACCCGGCCGATTGTCTGGTGTTCGAGGATTCACCCTTCGGCATCACCGCCGCCAAGGCCGCTGGCATGTTCGCCCTTGCCGTACCCGACTCGGCGATGCCTGCCAGCAAATACACCCACGCCGACGGCTTGTTGCCCAGCCTCGAGGCATTTGTGCCGCAAGCTTGGGGGTTGCCGGCGCGTTGACGAGAAACGTCAGGCCTGGCGTTCATCCCTTGCAGTCACACCGCCAGCAACGCCGCCAGCTCTCGCTCCAGCTCCGCCTCATCGCCCAGGTTAAGCTCGATCAAGCGCCGCAGGTGGCTGATTGAATCCACGTCGATATGGCTGCAGTGAAAGCCCAGCTGGTTGTGGTCGTCGTGTACCAACTCGACTTCCATGACGACGGGGGTGTCGTCGTTCAGGTGGATGTTGGCGGTAAACGCCTGCTGGGGGTCACCTTCCCAAGGCTGCGGCTTTTCTATCAGCAGCCCTTTGAGGGACAGGTCCAGCAGTTTCACCGACCAACTGTGGCCGGCCTGGCTCAGTTCGGTCTTGGCGTCGAATGCAATGCGTACGAAGCGCCGACGTTCGGCGTGGGTGTCAGTCATGATCGATCTCTCCTGGGTTGCCTGACTATAGCTCAGCGCGCCGAAGGCGATGGCGAACCGGTCGACAATCCGCACCTGCGACCCATAAAAATATCCATGCCACGCCTCTAGGACGAACGTGGGGGTGCTCTTTGGCGTAACTCTGGCTAAACTCGAATGGCTGGTTTCCGTATCCCCTAGCTGGAACTAAAACATGAAAAATAATAATAGTCTGCTACGCCATCTGCCATGGCTCGTAGTGGCAGTCATAGGAGCGGGCGCATTGGGTGTCGTTGCCCTGCGCCGAGGTGAACCGATCAACGCTTTATGGATCGTGGTGGCATCTGTCGCGATCTACCTGATCGCTTACCGTTACTACAGCCTGTTCATCGCCACCAAGGTGATGCAGCTCGACCCTAACCGCGCCACGCCGGCGGTGGTCAACAATGATGGACTCGATTACGTCCCGACCAACAAACACATCCTGTTCGGCCATCACTTCGCCGCGATCGCGGGTGCAGGCCCGTTGGTCGGCCCGGTACTGGCGGCGCAAATGGGCTATCTGCCCGGCACGCTGTGGCTGATCGCCGGCGTGGTGCTCGCGGGGGCGGTGCAGGACTTCATGGTCCTGTTCCTCTCCACCCGTCGCGACGGCCGCTCGCTGGGCGACATGGTGCGTGAGGAAATGGGCCGCATCCCTGGCACCATCGCGCTGTTTGGCTGCTTCCTGATCATGATCATCATCCTCGCGGTACTCGCGCTGATCGTGGTCAAGGCGCTGGCCGAGAGCCCTTGGGGCATCTTCACGGTCATGGCGACCATCCCGATCGCGATGTTCATGGGCGTTTACATGCGCTACATCCGCCCTGGCCGCATCGGCGAAATTTCCCTGATTGGCGTGGTGCTGCTGCTGGCGTCCATCTGGGCTGGTGGCCAGATCGCCGCAGATCCGGTGTGGGCCAAGGCTTTCTCGTTCACCGGTATCCAGATCACCTGGATGCTCATCGGCTATGGTTTCGTCGCCGCCGTGCTGCCGGTATGGCTGATCCTCGCGCCACGGGACTACCTGTCGACCTTCCTGAAAATCGGCACCATCATCGCCCTGGCGATCGGCATTCTGGTGACCATGCCCGAGCTCAAAATGCCGGCGCTCACCCAGTTCACCGACGGCACCGGGCCGGTGTGGAAAGGCACGCTGTTCCCCTTCCTGTTCATCACCATCGCCTGTGGCGCGGTATCGGGCTTTCACGCGCTGATCTCGTCGGGTACTACGCCCAAGTTGCTGGATAACGAAGTCAACGCACGTTACATCGGTTACGGCGGCATGCTCATGGAGTCGTTCGTGGCGATCATGGCCATGGTCGCGGCTTCGGTGATCGAGCCTGGCGTGTATTTCGCCATGAACAGCCCAGCCGCCGTGGTGGGTGGTGATGTGGTTGCCGTGGCGACGGCAGTCAGCAACTGGGGCTTCGCCATTACCCCTGAAGCGCTGACGGCGGTCGCCCATGACATTGGCGAAACCACCATTCTGGCCCGCGCCGGTGGCGCGCCGACACTGGCGGTCGGTATCGCGCAGATCCTTCATCAGGTGCTGCCCGGCCAGAACACCATGGCGTTCTGGTACCACTTCGCGATTCTGTTCGAGGCGCTGTTCATCCTGACCGCCGTCGATGCCGGTACCCGTGCCGGGCGCTTCATGCTGCAGGATCTGCTCGGCTCGTTCGTGCCCGCACTCAAGCGTACCGAGTCGTGGGGCGCCAACGTGCTCGCCACTGCCATTTGCGTGGCTTTGTGGGGCTACCTGTTGTATCAAGGCGTGATCGATCCACTGGGCGGCATCAACACCTTGTGGCCGCTGTTCGGTATCTCCAACCAGATGCTGGCCGGTATCGCCCTGATGCTCGGCGCGGTGGTGCTGGTGAAGATGAAGCGTCAGCGCTATGTGTGGGTGCCGCTGGTGCCTGCGGTGTGGCTGTTGATTTGCACCACCACGGCGGGCTTCATCAAACTGTTCGATGCCAGCCCGGCGGTGGGCTTCCTGGCGCTGGCCAAGAAGTACAGCGACGCCCTGGCGGCCGGTCAGGTGATCGCGCCGGCCAAGAGCGTCGAGCAAATGCAGCACGTGATCTTCAACGCGTACACCAACGCGACGTTGACCGGGTTGTTCCTGTTCGTGGTCTTCGCGATTCTGTTCTTCGCGATCAAGGTCGGCGTTGCGGCCTGGGGCAAGAAGGAACGCACCGACAAGGAGGCGCCATTCCAGGCGCAGCCCAATGTGTGATCAACCGAGGGTAGCGCCATGTTCAACGACCTGAGCCGGCTGGGCAAATACCTGGGCCAGGCTGCGCGCCTGATGGTCGGAATGCCTGACTACGACAATTATGTCGAGCACATGCAGACCGAACACCCGGACAAGCCGATGATGAGCTACGAGGCGTTCTTCCGAGAGCGCCAAGAGGCGCGTTACGGCGGCAAGGGCGGGCCCAAGTGCTGTTGACGCGCCGCTAATCCTGTAGCGAGGGGGGGCTTGCCCCCGATTGCGGACTTTCAGTCATCTCAATCTGGCTGATACACCGTCATCGGGGGCAAGCCCCCTCGCTACATACGAGACACACATTTTTGAAGTTGGAGGCAACGTTTGACCCTTCCCATTCCCGTCACCGTCCTCAGCGGCTTCCTCGGCGCCGGCAAGACCACCTTGCTGCGCTACCTGCTACGCGCCGAACACGGGCTGAAAATCGCCGTGATTGAAAACGAATTCAGTGAAACCAGCATCGACACCCACCTGCTGGGCGACGAGCCGGTGCAGGTCATGACCCTCGCAAACGGCTGTGTGTGCTGTACCATCCACACCGACCTGACCAAGGCCCTGTACCTGCTGCTCGAACGACTGGATAACGGCACCATTACCTTTGATCGCCTGGTCATCGAGTGTACTGGTCTGGCCGATCCCGCCCCGGTGGCGCAGACGTTCTTCATCGACGAAGAGCTGCGCGAGCGCTACATCCTCGACGGCATCATCACCTTGGTCGATGCCGCCAACGCCGATACCCATCTGGCCCAGACCATCGCCCAGGCGCAGGTCGGTTTTGCCGACCGCCTGTTGCTGAGCAAGACCGATCTGGTTGCAGCCGATGTCGTCGATGCGCTGAGCGCGCGCCTGACCCGCATCAACCGGCGTGCACCGATCCGTATCGCTCAGCAGGGCGAGATCGACCTCGCCGAGTTGCTGGATGTGCGTGGCTTCAACCTCAATGCCGACCTGGGCGGTGGTCTGAGTCTGCGGCCTGTCGTCGGTACCTCGGCGGACCGTATCTCGAGCCTGGTGCTGCGCACCGAGAAGCCACTGCACATCGATCGCCTCAGCGACTTCATGAACGGCCTCCTGGAAACCTACGGCAAGCAATTGCTGCGCTACAAGGGCGTGCTGAACATCGAAGGGGAATCGCGGCGGCTGGTGTTCCAAGGTGTACTGAAGCTGTATGGCTTCGACTGGGATACCGAGTGGGGTGAAGATGAATCCCGTGAAAGCGTGATGGTGTTCATTGCCGATGAGCTGCCCGAAGCGCATATCCGCCGCTCGTTTGAGGACATGCTCGATGAGATTGAGAGCGAGCCCTGAAGCCTGACGCGATGATTATGTAATGACTGGCAAGTGCCTGGCGCTCCTAGAGTCTTGGTTCATCCAAAGACAAGGTACTCGCCATGAATCTGCATCGTTACCGGGCTGCTATCGGGCTGTCACTGACACTGACTCTCACTGCACCGGCCGTAATTGCCGACCCTCCAGCGCCACGCTTTCTGGATAATGCCGACGGTCTGAATACGCTCTGGAATGGAGTCGGTAAGCTGGAAACTTCCGCCAGTGGGTGTACGGCGTTCCTCATCGATACGCGCAGTGCCGACCACGCTCAAACGCCTGCCTACATACTCACCGCTGGCCACTGCGTCGACAAGTCTCCCTCTAGTGTCATCCTTGATCAGCCCATTGAGGGTACGGTGGTGTTCAATTATTTCAAGGACACCGCTGAAACCCGGACCAGTGTTGCGCTAAGCCAGGTCAAGTGGTCGGCGATGCACGGGGCCGACCTGGCCATTATCGAACTCGACAGCACGCTGGACCAGTTGACCGAGGCGGGGATCAATCCGTTGGCGCTTACGACCAAGCCTGTCGACGGAAGTGAAATGGTAATACTCGGTATCCCTGGTGCAGAAACCCTGCAGTGGGCTGGCTGCAAGTCGGAATGGGCCGGCACCCTTATCGAGGCACCCTGGGTTTGGCGGCACCAGGTCAAGAACAACTGCCGTGGCGTGACCCAAGGGGTGTCTGGTGCCCCTGCTATCGATCCTGCGGGAAACCGCGTGTTCGCCGTGATTGGCACCACCACCGGTGGCAGTTCGGCAGACAGTCGTCAGAACGCGCCCTTTGAGGTTGTGGACGGCGTCGCGCACTGGCGCGACGTCACCAACTACGGCTCGACCGTAGAGCATCTACCCGCCTGCTTTGCCGAAGGGCGCTTTGACAGCACCCGTCAGGGCTGCGGCTTGCAGCCCAGCTTCTCGGTGATTCCCGACGCCGATCAGCCACCTTTGCAGGATATGAAAATGCGTCGGGATGAGCGCGGAGAGCTGATTGCACCCAGCTGGAATTATCGGTTCAGCATCAGCACACCCCATTATCGTTACAAGGCGGTTGGCGACGCCCAGGAGTGCGAAAGCGCAGTGGGCTACAGCCAAGCGCTGGACGCTCAGGACGCGGTGATCGACGATATCCTGCCGGCGCAGACAGGTGTGCACGCGCTGTGTATTTTGGGGGTAGAGTCCGACCAGCAGCGATCCTGGCCAGGCCTGCTACGCAACAGTGTGACGCACGCGGTACAGCTCCACGATCCCAGCCCAGCTCGCTCGCCCCGCATAAGCCATGAGTGGAGCGATGACGGCAAGCTGTTGGTTCTCACTTATGTCTCCCAGCCACACACCACCACCTTGAAACTCAAACGCGGTCTGGCGGGCGAAGTCGACTGCAGTGATGAGGAGGGTTACGTCTTCTTTGATCACAATATAGCGATGGTCCGAGGGTTGGACGAACCACCGCTGCAGTTGTGTGCCTACGGCCTCGATAGCAATGGGGCGCTTTCGGAGCTCAAGGTGCACTCGATTCCGGAGGCCTGACTCGATAACGGATGCATTTTCAATCAGTAACAAAAAGCCCGGCTCACTGAGCCGGGCTTTTCATGTCACATCAACGCGATCAGCCATAAACCGGCAGCTTGGCGCAGATGGCCTTGACCTTCTCGCGCACGGCGTCGATCACCGCTTCGTTACCCAGGTCAGCCAGGATGTCGCAGATCCAGCCGGCCAATTCCTTGCACTCAGCCTCTTTGAAGCCACGGGTGGTGACGGCCGGGGTGCCGAAACGCAGGCCCGAGGTCACGAACGGCGAGCGTGGATCGTTCGGTACGGAGTTCTTGTTGACGGTGATGAAGGCGCGACCCAGGGCGGCGTCGGCATCTTTACCAGAGATGTCCTGCTTGATCAGCGAAAGCAGGAACAGGTGGTTTTGCGTACCGCCCGACACTACGTCGAAGCCGCGCTCGATGAACACGCCAGCCATGGCCTGGGCATTTTTCACCACTTGCTGCTGGTATTCCTTGAACTCAGGCTGCAGCGCCTCTTTGAAGCAGATCGCCTTGGCCGCGATCACGTGCTCCAGCGGGCCGCCCTGGGAGCCAGGGAAAACGGCCGAGTTGAGTTTTTTCTCGATGTCGGCGTTGGCACGGGCCAGGATCAGGCCGCCACGTGGACCGCGCAGGGTCTTGTGGGTAGTGGTGGTCACGACATCGGCGAACGGCACCGGGTTCGGGTACACGCCTGCCGCGACCAGACCAGCCACGTGGGCCATGTCGACGAACAGGTAGGCACCGACCTTGTCGGCGATTTCGCGGAAGCGCGGGAAGTCGAGGATCTGCGAGTAGGCAGAGAAGCCGGCCACGATCATTTTAGGCTTGTGTTCGACCGCCAGGCGCTCGACTTCGTCGTAGTCGATCAGACCATTGCCGTCGATACCGTACTGAATGGCGTTGTACAGCTTGCCCGACGAGCTGACGCTGGCGCCGTGGGTCAGGTGACCGCCGTGGGCCAGACTCATGCCCAGGATGGTATCGCCCGCCTGCAGCAGGGCCAGGTAGACCGCCGAGTTGGCTTGGGAGCCGGCGTGTGGCTGGACGTTGGCGTAATCGGCACCGAACAGTTGCTTGGCGCGATCGATGGCCAGTTGCTCGACCACGTCGACGAACTCGCAGCCGCCGTAATAACGCTTGCCTGGATAGCCTTCAGCGTACTTGTTGGTCAGCACCGAGCCTTGGGCTTCCATGACAGCCGGGCTGGTGTAGTTTTCGGAAGCGATCAGCTCGATGTGCTCTTCCTGGCGCTGGGCTTCTTGCTCCATGGCGGCAAAGAGATCGGCGTCGTACTTGGCAATAGTCAAATCACGGCGGAACATGGCGGTCCTCGAGGATCGGTCAGAAAAGGGGGGCATTCTAACCCATCAAAAGTTATCTGGCATATGAATGCCAATCATCGCTTGGACGAGCGGGATTCATATGGGCTGCATCAGACGACAGATTGGCGGCGCGCCGTTCGCGAGCAAGCTTCGCTCCCACAGTGCCAGCGTTGCGGCGGCGTCCACCCGTGATTCCCAGAGTGCTGACAGATCCGGCGGCGTCCACCTGTGGGAGCGAGGCTTGCCCGCGAAGAGGCCCGCAAGATCACCGCACTCAATCGAACATGAACAACGCATCGTTGCTGAACTGCGCCTCGAACCGATTAGCCGGCATCGGCCTCCCGAACAGATAACCCTGCACCTCATCACAGCCGTGCTCACGCAGGAACTCCAGCTGCTCGTGAGTCTCGACGCCCTCGGCGATCACTGCCAGGTTCAGGCTGTGGGCCATGGCGATGATCGCCCGAGCGATCTGCGCGTCCTGCTCGCCCGACGGCAGGCCATCGACGAACGAACGGTCGATCTTCAGCACGTCGATGGGGAACTGCTTGAGGTAGTTGAGCGACGAATACCCCGTGCCGAAGTCGTCCACCGCAATGCTCAGGCCGAGAAACTTCAAGCTGTCTAGGATCAACATGGCCTCGTTGACCTCGCGCATCAGGATGCTTTCGGTCAGTTCCAGCTCCAGGCAGGCGGGCGGCAGGCCGGTTTCCTTGAGAATAGTGGCGATCCGCGTCCCCAGTTGGCCGTCCGAGAACTGCCGGGCGGAGATATTCACCGAGACCTTTGGCACGCGTACCTTGGCCGCGTGCCAGGCCTTGAGCTGGCGACAGGCTTCGGTGATGACCCAGTCGCCGACATCCACCACCAGGCCAAGCTCTTCGAGCACCGGGATGAAATCCCCGGGTGGCACCAGCCCGCGCCGTGGATGGCGCCAGCGCAGCAGCGCCTCGGCACCGGTCAGGCGCTTGCCGTCGCCGCTGAACTGCGGCTGGTAATACAGCACGAATTCTTCTTGCTCCAGCGCGTGGCGCAGGTCGCTTTCCAGCTCCAGGCGCTCGAGCGCCGTGGCGTTCATGTCGGCCTGGTAGAACTGGAAGTTGTTCTTGCCGCGCTCCTTGGCGTGATACATCGCCGTGTCGGCATTCTTCATCAACTGGCTCAGCTCGTTGCCGTCCTGCGGGCTGAGGGCGATGCCGATACTGGCGGTCACGAAGAACTCGCGGCCTTCGAGCACGAACGGCTTCACCAGGCTGCCGAGGATCTGCTCGGCTACATGAATGGCGCGATTGAGGGCGATTTCGCGGCTGGCGCCGGGTTGCAGCAGCAGGGTGAATTCGTCGCCGCCCATGCGGGCCACGGTATCGTCGTCATCGACGCAGCCCAGCAGGCGCGTGGCCATCTCCTTGAGCATGCGGTCGCCGGCGGCGTGGCCCAAGGAGTCGTTGATCGGCTTGAAACGGTCGAGGTCGAGGAACATCAACACCACCCACGACTTCTGCCGCTCCGCCGATTGCAGGGCGGTGTGCAGGCGGTCCTGGAACAGCGTGCGGTTGGGCAGGTGGGTGAGGGCGTCGTAATAGGCCAGGCGATGAATGCGTTGCTCGCTGGCCTTGCGCTCGCTGATGTCGCTGAAAAAGCACACGTAGCTGGCCAAGTCGCCTTCGTCATCCACCACCGCAGTGATGCCGACCCAGGCGGGGTAATGCTCGCCGCTGCGGCGCTTGAGCCAGACTTCACCCTCCCAACTGCTGCGCTCGTGCAACTGCTTGATGATGTAGGACAGGTGGGCTTCCTGTTGGTCCACCACGGTGAGCATCTTGGGCAATTCGTCGAGGACCTGCGACACCTCGTAGCCGCTCACGCGGGTGAAAGCGTCGTTGGCCTGGACGATATAGCCGGCAGGGTCGGTGATGAGGATCGCCGAGGTCGAGTGCTCGAACACCGTGGCGGCCATGCGCACGTCTTTTTCGGCGCGACGCTGCTGACTGATATCGCGGCCGACGCCCAGGATGCCCTCGAATTGATCGTTTTCGTCCCACACCAGTACCAGGCGCAGTTCGATCGGTATCTTGCGCCCGTCGGCGCGCAGGCAGTCGAACAGGAACAGCTGAGTATGCAGCGTGCGCCGCAGCTCGGCCATCGCCTCGGTCGTCTCGAGCGCGCGATAGAGACGCTCGATCAGCGCTTCGAGGTTCCCCAGCTGCGCCGGGTTGGCGATGATCGCCTGCCAGCCCTGATCGAAGATCGATGCCACGTCGTAGCCGAGCACGGTCTGCACCGACGGGCTGACATAGTTGAGTTGCAGGCGGCTATCGGTGGAGAAGATCACGTCGCTGATGCTTTCGGCCAGCATCCGATAGCGTTTTTCGCTGTCGCGCAGAGACTCGCTGGCCGCCAGTTGCTCGGTGATGTCCTTGGCCACCCCGATGATCCGCGTCACCCGCCCGTTAGCGTCGCGCGCCAGAGTTTGTTCACGAATGTCGAAGCGCCGCCAGCCGCCGTCCAGATGCTGAAAGCGGTATTGCACCTGTAAGGGATTGGCATAGCCCGTATCGCGCTGGTGCTGGCGCAGATTGTGATAGTGGGCAGCGTCATCGGGGTGCAGCAGGGTTTCCCAGAACTGCTCGCCTTTTTCTTCCAGCTCGCCTTTGCGGTAGCCCAGGATCTCGCCCAGGTGGTTGTTGCTGTAGATCTGCGACCGGCTGAGCACGTCGCCCACGTACAGGTGGTCCGGCACGGTGCTGACCACGTTGGACCAGAACCGCTCGCGCTCCACCAGCGAGAGCTCGATCTGCTTGCGGCGGGTATTGTCGCTGAGGCTGAGGATGACCGCGTGGTAGTCGTCGGACTGTTCGGGGAAGCGCACCATGACCCACACGTGTCGATCGGGCCCGTTGGCATCGGTCAGGCGCACTTCGATCTCGACTTCGTGCTGGCGATCGAGCAGCGCTTCGACCACCTGATAGCCCACGCCACGTGAGCTGTCCGATCCCTCCAGCAATTGCCGCCATTGGCCCTGGTTGATATCAGGGCCCAGCAGGCTCACGGCTACCTGGTTGATTTCGGTAATACGCAGCTGTTTCATCAGCAACGGCAGGCGGTCAGGGTGGATGCTCAACCAGCGATCGAGTTCTTCGCGGCGCTTGATGGCAATACCGTGCAAAAAATGCTGGACGTCGCTGAGATCGAGCACGCACAGGGCCACGCCGGTGCCTTCGAAAATATCCTGATAACGCCGGCGCCCGGCCTGCAGCTCGCGCTGGCGGCGGCGCAGGTTGAGCAGAGCGACGCCCGGCAGCAGCGACAGCAGAATCCCTAACAGGCATTTGGCCAGCAACGCCGGTATCAGCGCCCGGCGCGCCTGAGTCTCGTCATACAGGGTGCGCAGCTGCCAGTCGCTGTTGCTCAGCCGCGACATCATCAGGCTCTGCTCATGCTCCTGGGGGGTGAGCTGCGTAGCGGTATGCGGGGTATTGTCCTCGCGACGAATGACCTGGCCGCTCAGGTGATTTTCCAGCAGCCAGTGCTCGGTGCTGGCGCGGCCGGCCTGATGCGTGAGGGTTTCATAGACGCCCGGTTGCAGGCGCAGCAGCCAGCGCGCGCCGTCGTGGCTGGCAGGCTGATTGAGCAGCAGGTAGATCCAGTCACCGTTGGCACTGTTGCTGTAGAAGTAGCTCTGGCCGGCGGTGCGCGCGGCGATGCGGCGGATCTCGTCCTGATCGCCGCTTTGCGCCACGCTGTCGGCGATCACCCGCCCGGCATCGTCGAGCCAGGCCACGCTGTGCAGATCGGGCAGCGCCTGGCGCAGATTGTCGAGCAGAGTGGCCTTGTCGGTAGAGGTCGCCCAGGACGGGTTGCTGAGCATCTGGTTGAGGCCGATCTGGGCATACAGCGCCATGCCGCCATCAACCTGCGCGGTGAGGTCGGTGCTGTAGTCCAGCGCGCGCTGGCGCTGTTCGGCCTGGGTGCGCTGGAATTGGTCGATCAGTTGCCAGAACAACAGCGCCAGCAGCAGCAAGGCGAGCAACGCCAGCGCGCTTTTTATGGAGCCGTGCAGAGATGTGCCAGTTTCCTGGCCTTTGAGGCGCGACGGCGACGGCTGCGGGAACTGGGTCAAGCTGGGTCATCCTGCGATAGGGCGGACTGGGCAGGTGGGGGTCGCACGGGCAAAACTGGCGCCTGCGTGCCACTCACAGATTTTACTATAGGCCGCACGCGCTAATGCCGCCTAGCTTGCCTTGAATTGTGGCAAAGGGCCAGACCCGATGACCGTCAGTTCGTGGCGATTGCGCCATTCTTGACGCAAAGCAGCGTTGCGCAGAGTTTTATAGTGGGGTCAGCATGTTCATCACGGTGTCCAGGGCGTTACGCGTATCGTCCAGTTGCACCAGCGAAGCATGCCGAGCCCCCAGCGCGTCACGGTTCTTGATGGCGGTGAGGATGGCCTTGTGCCGTGGCAAGGTGAGTTCTTGCACGTTGGGCCGCTGGTTAGTGACATTGATCGACTCACGCAGGGGCAGCGAGAGCATGTTGCACATATAAGCGAGCAGATCATTGTGAGTGGCGTCGGCGATGGCGCGATGGAAATCCAGGTCGGCCTGCAGACGCACTTCGTGGGTTTGCGCGCCTTCCATGCGCTGATACGCCTGGGTGATGGTGTCGATATCCGCCTCGGTGGCGGTGTTCGCGGCCATGGCGGCGATTTCCGGTTCGAGCACCCGGCGTACCCCGGCCAAGGTGTTGAAGAACTCGCTGTGGGGCGTCGACTGCATCAGCCAGAACAGCACGTCCGGATCCAGCAGATGCCATTCCGCGCGGGGCCGCACCACGGTGCCGACCCGCGGCTTGGAAGACACCAGGCCCTTGGCGCTGAGCACCCGCGTGGCCTCGCGCAGCACCGGCCGGCTGACCTGGTATTCCTCGCACAGGCTCGACTCCAGCGGCAGCTTGTGTTCAGGCTTGAAGCGCCCGGAAACAATGTGCATGCCTAGCTCCTGGACGATCTGGGCATGCATGCTCTTGCGCGGTTTTGGAGCCTGATAATCCATAGCGAGGGGAGTGTCTCTGGCGAAATACCGGGCATCATAGCATCGCCGTCGGAGGGGATTTCGACGAAAACGCGGCACCCTGTGGGAGCGAGCGCTGCTCGCGAAGGGCGTTTTACTGTGTAAGGGCCGGCCTCTTCGCTCGCAACGTTCGCTCCCACAGGGTTTGATGTGCCTCAGTGAGAATGCCGCGGCACCGCCGAGCCGCGGCACCCGACCAGGAAGTCGAAGTCGCAACCCTGATCGGCCTGCAGCACATGATCGACGTACAAGCGTGCGTAGCCGCTGGAGAAGATGTTGGCGCTGGTGTCCGGTTGCAAATCGCTGAGGCGTGCGGCCAGCTCCGCGTCGCTGATATCCAGATGCAGGCGGCCACCGGCGCAATCGAGCTCGATGAAATCGCCATTGCGCACGGCTGCCAACGGGCCACCGGCGGCTGCTTCCGGGGCGACGTGCAACACCACGGTGCCATAGGCGGTGCCGCTCATGCGCGCATCCGAGATGCGCACCATGTCGCTCACGCCTTTGGCCAGCACCTTGGGCGGCAGGCCCATGTTGCCGACTTCGGCCATACCGGGGTAACCCTTGGGGCCGGCATTCTTGAGCACCAGCACGCAGGTTTCATCGACATCCAGGTCGGGGTCGGCGATGCGGGCCTTGTAGTCGTCGAAATTCTCGAACACCACCGCGCGGCCGCGATGCTGCATCAGTGCCGGGGTCGCCGCCGAGGGCTTGAGCACCGCGCCCCGTGGCGACAGGTTGCCGCGCAGGATACACAGGCCACCGTCGGCGACCAGCGGCTTGTCGAGGGGGCGGATCACTTCGTCGTTGTACTGCGGCGACGCCTGGCAGTTCTTCCACAGGCTCTGACCGTTGGCGGTCAGCGCCTCGGGGTTGGGCAACAGGCCGGCCTCGCCGAGACGACGGATCACCGCCGGCAGGCCGCCCGCGTAGTAGAACTCCTCCATCAAAAAGCGCCCCGAGGGCTGCAGATCGACGATGGTCGGTGTGCCGCGGCCGATGCGGGTCCAGTCTTCGAGGTCGAGCTCGACGCCAATGCGCCCGGCAATGGCCTTGAGGTGGATGACGGCGTTGGTCGAGCCACCGATGGCGGCGTTGATGCGGATAGCGTTCTCGAAGGCCGCCTTGGTGAGGATTTTCGACAGGCGCAGATCTTCGCGGACCATGTCGACGATACGCATGCCCGACAGGTGCGCAAGCACATAGCGGCGCGAGTCCACGGCGGGGATGGCCGCGTTGTGCGGCAACGAGGTGCCCAGCGCTTCGGCCATGCAGGCCATGGTCGAGGCGGTGCCCATGGTGTTGCAGGTGCCGGCCGAGCGCGACATGCCGGCTTCGGCAGAGAGGAACTCGTCCAGGCTGATCTGCCCGCCTTTATAGGCTTCGTGCATTTGCCAGACCACCGTGCCGGAGCCGATGTCCTTGCCGTGGTGCTTGCCGTTGAGCATCGGCCCGCCGGTGACCACGATGGCTGGCACGTCGCAGCTGGCAGCGCCCATCAGCAGGGCAGGGGTGGTCTTGTCGCAACCAGTGAGCAGCACCACGCCGTCGATCGGGTTGCCGCGGATGGCTTCTTCGACATCCATACTGGCGAGGTTGCGGGTGAGCATGGCGGTCGGGCGCAAGTTCGATTCTCCGCTGGAGAACACCGGGAACTCCACCGGAAAGCCGCCGGCCTCGAGCACGCCTTTCTTCACGTGTTCGGCGATCTTGCGGAAGTGGGCGTTGCAGGGGGTCAGCTCTGACCAGGTGTTGCAGATGCCGATGATGGGTTTGCCCTGGAATTCGTGGTCAGGGATCCCTTGGTTTTTCATCCAGCTGCGGTACATGAAGCCGTTCTTGTCGGCGGTACCGAACCATTGCGCGGAGCGAAGCGGAGTCTTTTTGTCGGTCATGGCACGGATCACTCTTATTGTATGACTATATTGGAGAGCTATAGGGTGACTTTACCGGATAAAAAACCGTTTTGAAATGATTGCGGGCTAAATAGTAATACTATATTATCTTTGCACTTGACCCGTGTCGTTGCGGTACGGGTGATGGCCTCTTCGCCGCCGCATGCAAGCTCGCTCCACAGGTTTGACTTAATACCGTGGCTTGGCTTTCGCGCGAATGAGGCCCGTGCTGCCTGACCAGAGTCATGAAGCCTCGCGCAGATCGGCACTGCGAGCGGTCGGTAAAACGCTTCCATCCATTACAAAAATAATTATGGAGAAGACTATGCATCCGGAAGCTCGGATCATTCGCACGCTCACGCTCAGGTTGATCCCCTTCCTGGTGCTGCTATACCTCGTCGCCTACGTCGACCGCTCGGCGGTGGGCTTCGCCAAGCTGCACATGAATACCGATCTCGGTATCAGCGATATCGCCTACGGTTTCGGCGCGGGGCTGTTCTTCATCGGCTATTTCCTTTTCGAAGTCCCCAGCAATCTGTTGCTGGAGCGCTTTGGCGCGCGCCGCTGGTTCGCGCGGATCCTCATCACCTGGGGCGCGATCACGGTAGGGATGGCCTTCGTCCAAGGCTCGCAGAGCTTCTATGTCATGCGGTTTCTGCTGGGCGCGGCAGAGGCGGGATTCTTCCCCGGGGTGCTGTACTACATCACCCGCTGGTTCCCAGTGCGCAACCGCGGCAAGGTGCTGGGGTTCTTCATTCTGTCGCAGCCCCTCGCGCTGCTGGTGACCGGGCCCTTGGCGGGCGGCTTGCTGGGGCTCGATGGGGTGCAAGGGCTGGCCGGTTGGCAGTGGCTGTTCATCGCCATCGGTGCACCGGCCATCGTGCTGGCCTGGCCAACCTTGAAGTTTCTACCTGATACGCCGAAGGATGCACGTTGGCTGCCAGAGGCGGATCGCCAATGGTTGCTGGCTGAACTGGAGAGCGATCGCAAGCAGTACGGTCAGACCGAGCACAGCAACCCGCTGCGCGCGCTGACCGATCGCCGGGTGCTGATCCTGGCGCTGTTGTACCTGCCGGGCACGCTCAGCATCTATGGCTTGAGCATGTGGTTGCCGACTCTGGTGCATCAGTTTGGCGGCAGCGACCTGACCACCGGCTTCGTCTCGGCCATTCCCTATCTGTTCGGCGTGATCGGCTTGTTGCTCGTGCCGCGCAGCTCCGACCGCTTGAACGACCGTTACGGTCACCTCACCGTGCTGTATATGCTGGGCGCACTAGGGCTGTTTCTGAGTGCCTGGTTCGCCTTGCCGAGCCTGCAACTGGCAGCGCTGTGCCTGGCGGCGTTCAGCCTGTTCTCGGTGACGGCGATTTTCTGGATTCTGCCAGGGCGTTTTCTGTCCGGTGCCTCAGCCGCTGCGGGTATCGCCTTGATCAATTCGTTTGGCAACCTGGGCGGCTATATCGGCCCGTTCGGGATCGGCGCCTTGAAGGAGTACACCGGGAGCTTGTCGTCGGGGCTGTATTTTCTGTCGGCGGTAATGCTCAGCGGCGTGGTGCTGACCTGGATCGTCTATGCGCGGCTGGAGAAAAAGGCCGTAGCACCTGTAGCGGCGGGGCTCGCCCCCGATCCGGCCCCCCAGACACCTCGATAGGACAGTATTTCTCGGCGGCGAGCCGCCTCGCAACTTGGTGTTAGACTCAGACGGCGTCCCGCCTGCGGGGCGCCGTTCGTCGTTTATGCCGAGAGCAGTTTTGGCCTATAAAGGCGGCTGACTACCCTAGAGTCAGTTAAAAGCGTTTGTTTCCCCTCATCGCGAATAGTCGCCCCTGTGCTTTTGTCTTATGCTTCGCGCCTATTTTCACCGTTCCAGCGAGGTCCAGATTTTGGCTCAATACGTTTACACCATGCATCGGCTGAGCAAAGTTGTTCCGCCGAAGCGGGAAATCCTCAAGAACATCTCCCTGTCCTTTTTCCCAGGCGCCAAGATCGGCGTGCTGGGCCTCAACGGTTCGGGCAAGTCCACGCTGCTGAAGATCATGGCCGGCGTCGACAAGGAGTTCGACGGCGAAGCCCGGCCGATGCCTGAGCTGAACGTCGGCTACCTGCCGCAGGAACCGCAGCTGGACCCGAGCAAGACCGTGCGTGAAGTGGTCGAAGAGGCCGTCGCAGTGATCAAGAACGCCCAGGCACGCCTGGACGAAGTCTACGCCGCCTACGCTGACGAAGACGCCGATTTCGACAAGCTGGCCGCCGAGCAGGCCAAGCTTGAAGCCATCTTGCAGGCCAGCGATGGTCACAACCTGGAGCGCCAGCTGGAAGTCGCCGCCGATGCGCTGCGCCTGCCAGCCTGGGATGCAAAGATCGAGCACCTGTCCGGTGGTGAAAAGCGCCGTGTGGCCCTGTGCCGCCTGCTGCTGTCGGCTCCGGACATGCTGCTGCTCGACGAACCGACCAACCACCTGGACGCCGACTCCGTTGCCTGGCTGGAGCACTTCCTGCACGACTTCCCGGGTACTGTGGTCGCGATCACGCACGACCGTTACTTCCTCGACAACGTCGCCGGCTGGATCCTGGAGCTCGACCGCGGCGCCGGTATCCCGTACGAAGGCAACTATTCGGGCTGGCTCGAAGCCAAGTCGGATCGTCTGGCCCAGGAATCCAAGCAGCAATCGGCCCATGAAAAGGCCATGAAGGAAGAACTGGAGTGGGTGCGCCAAGGCGCCAAGGCCCGCCAGTCGAAATCCAAGGCACGTCTGCAGCGCTTCGAAGAGATGCAGTCGCAGGAATTCCAGAAGCGCAGCGAAACCAATGAGATCTACATCCCGGCCGGGCCGCGTCTGGGCGACAAGGTCATCGAGTTCAAGAACGTCAGCAAGGGCTACGGTGACCGCGTATTGATCGACAACCTGTCGTTCGTGATGCCCAAGGGCGCAATCGTCGGCGTGATCGGCGGTAACGGTGCCGGTAAATCGACCCTGTTCCGCATGCTGATGGGCAAGGAACAGCCGGATTCGGGTTCCATCGAAGTGGGCGAAACCGTGCAGCTGGCCTGTGTGGATCAAAGCCGCGACGATCTGGACGGCAGCAAGACGGTGTTCCAGCAGATTTCCGACGGCTCCGATCAGATCCGCATCGGCAACTACGAAATCCCTTCGCGCACCTACGTGGGCCGTTTCAACTTCAAGGGCGGCGACCAGCAGAAGTTCGTCAAGGACCTTTCCGGTGGTGAGCGTGGACGCCTGCATCTGGCGCTGACACTGAAGGAGGGTGGTAACGTCCTGCTGCTCGACGAACCGTCAAACGACCTTGACGTTGAGACCCTGCGTTCGTTGGAAGAAGCGCTGCTGGACTTCCCAGGCGCCGCCATTGTGATCTCTCACGATCGCTGGTTCCTGGACCGCGTGGCGACTCACATTCTGGCTTACGAGGACGACTCGCAGGCGGTGTTCTTCGAAGGTAACTACACCGAGTACGAGGCCGATCGCAAGAAGCGCCTCGGTGAAGCTGCGGCGCAACCGCACCGCGTGCGTCACAAGAAGCTGGCGTAACACCAGCTGGCGGCGGTACGCATACCGCCGCCTTCGCCAGCGAGCTGTGCTGCCACAGTGCAAACAGATCCAGAGTCGTACGCCTGTGGGAGCAAGGCTTGCCTGAGAAGGGGCTCGACCAGGCGCTACGAATTCAAGGTGTGACCGAAATCTCGGTCACTTCCAGAGTCACGTTCCCCGCGGGACGTTCCCACAGCACCTCATCACCTACCGCTGCACCCAGTAGCGCTCGCCCCAGCGGCGACGCCCAGTTGATCAACCCCAACGCGACATCGGCCTGATCCTCGCCCACCAGGCATACCTGCTGCTGCGCGCCGGTTTCATCGACGAAGGTCGCCCAGCTGCCAATCTGAATGGTTTCGGTGCAGGTCACCGGCGGTACCAGCTGCGCGCTCTGCATCCGCTGCTGGAAGTAGCGCAGGTCGCGCTCGAGTTCGGCAACCAATTGCTGGTCGGCCTTGTCGCCGCAGGTTGCCTGTTCGGCGTGCAGCTCCTGCACTTCATCCACTCGGGCGCGCAATTGCGCCATCCCGCTCTCGGTCACGTAATTGGGTTGCATGCTGATCGGTCGTTCCACCGGAGGGCTGGCGTGCGCGGTGGCGTGATCTTCGTTGACGAATGCGCGGCTCATGGCAAGTCTCCAAGTCGAGTTTGGTCGATGCCTGTGGTGTATGGCGCTCCTGCCCGCAGGAGATTCCATGGTGCTTAGGCAACCTTGTAGCGTGGGGGATGGCCCCCATGGCAGCACGTCAGCCGGGCAAATGAAGCAGGCTGACCGCAATGGCATGCTTGCCCCTCGCGATGGGGCCGACGTGCCGAAAAACCATAATTGCTTGTAACTTTTTTGGCGCATTGAACGCCGGTTACATAAACTTGGGCAGGCGAAACGATCAATAAGTTGCATCCAGATACGTGTTATCTATCAGTGTGACCGATAGGCTCTGGCTTCGCCCTGGGCTTTCTGCTGGTCCCAGTTGCGATCTCGATCACTCCAGAAGTGCTGGTCGAACTGCTGTTTGTCGCTATTGGTCAACTGCGCCTGGCATTGCCGGAAGCCATCGTCCCAACCGCCGCTATAAAAGGTTTCGCTGGTATAGCGCGGTACGTCCTTGTTGAAAGTGGCCATCGCCCCCGCTGCCTGCCGTCCACTGCCGCAGCCGTCCTTGTAGCCATCGGCATAGGCGGGCGGGTAGCCACGAGACAACAAATCATCATGGGTCGATTGGCACCCTGCCAGTACGGCCAGCACCGTCAAGACTCCAGCTAGCGACAACAACGCGACTTTACTACTGTGCCGGCGCATGTTTGATGCTCCCGATAGACCACAGCCAGTGCAGCGCCGAAAAGCACTGCACCTGTGGTTGATTATAGACGGCGGGAGTGTGGCGGCGGATCTGGCGACAGTCGGTCAAGTAATTGTCAAAAAACTGTATTGAAGATTGCCCTGGCGAGGGGGCGAGCCCCCTTGCATAGAGTTCGCCGTGGGTTTAGTAGTGATACCACTTGAGCGATACCATTACCTCGTTCTGCGCCGAGGTCAGCCCGCTGAACTGGCGTTGGGCGCTCAGGCGCAGGCCCAGGTTGCGGCTCAATTCCCACTGCTGATTCAGGCTCAGGGTGCGGCGCACCTCGCCGTTGAGGAAGTAATCCCCTTGCGCTTCGACGCTGAAGTTGCCCAGCGGGTTGCGCCACAGCAAGCCAGTATCGAACCCCGCCGCAGGGCTGATGAAGGCGTCGAAATCGGCATTGTGCTCGACCCTCACGGTGCCCAGCGCGAAGCCCAGCGTTTGCTCGCTCAGCTGCCAGGTACCGCCCGCGCCACCGTTGACATGGCTGACCAGGGTTTCGTCGCCGTGCTTGCTCAGCACCCGCTCCAGCCCGCTGCTCACCTGCCAGGACAGCGGCTGGAGCATTTGATTACGCGGCGTCAGCGAGCGAATGGTGGCCAGATCCAGACGCTGCAGCTGCCATTGGTTGCCCTCGTACTGGCGCACCTTGAGCCCGAGAATCTCGATCTGCGCGCCCAAGGGGAAACCATAGGCGTTGTCGTTGAGGTCGTGATAAGCCATGCGCAGGCCATATTCGGCGTAAGCACGGTCGTCGCGGCTGCCCGCGCCAAGTTCCCAAGTTCGCGAGTCGTGGCCGTTTTCCGGCAGGCCTGGGCGGTCCAGGGTGAGCGGTGGTGGCGGATTCTGGTTGATGGCGCGCAGCAGTTCGAAGCTGCGCCGGGTGCGCGCCGGATCGCGATCCTGCCCGGTCGCTCGGTAGCGTTCGAGGCGAAACGCGGTGTCCTGGATCAACGCTTGGCGCGCCTTGGGCAACGCAACAAACGCCGGGTTTTGCAGTTGGCCGGTCTCTTCGCTGAGCGCAAGTGCCTGCGCTTGCTCCGCGCTGCTCAGCGGCTTGGCGCGCCCCAGCAGTTCGCGTTCGCGAGACGGGCGGTAATTGATCTTGTCGACCAGGCCAGCGTCTTTGACCGCCTTGACCGTATCGGTGGGGATCGCCGTCAGCGGGAATTGATCGGTCAGGTGCAGCCCCGGTCGCGCTACTTGCAGCAACTCCAGCAAGCGGTACGAGCAGTTTTCGTCGAAGAAGAAGTAGTCGAAGCGTACCTGCTGCAGCTCCCAGACATGCTCGACCATGCGCGCGGTTTCGGTCGGCGTCAGGTTAAGTCGGTATTCCCACAGATCGCGGTTTTCAAGGCGGCTGTATTCGGCGAGTTTCTGCTGATAGGGCACCATCGAGAACAGGCCGGGATAGCCGCCTGCCAAGCCTTTCCAGGCATAGAGGATGCTGTTGTCACTGCCCTCGATATAAGCGCCGAAGTTGATCGCGTAGCTGAGCAGCGCGGTCTTGTCGGTTTCGACATCGGCCTGATCGACCCGCAGCAGGGTATGGCCGAACATCGACGACGGGCTGTTGAGGTAGGCCGCCGGGAAAATCAGCACCGTGCTGTGCGGCGAGACATCCTTGAACCAATCGTTGAAGCCCTTGCAGTCGACCGACGGCAGGTCAGTGAGATGCAGTTGGTCGCGCAGCCAGCGAGTGCGGGCCGGATACACGCATTGCGCCTGCTTGTCGCCCAGCGTCGGTGAATCGTAGAGCGCTTGCAGCGTGGCTTGCAGCTCTTGATCTGGATGATGGGCGCCGTCAGCGGCGAGGAAGAATTTGGCATCGTCGACATAGCTGCGCCAGCCGCCGAACTTGCCGGGGGTGTAATGCCCCAAGGCAATCCAGTACGGATCTTTGGCCAGTTGCTGAAGATGGGTAGAGTCCACCGCCGTGGCGGCATGCAGAGGGGCACAGGCACAGAGCGCCAGATAGGCGAGGCGTTTGAGCATGGAGGTGGCGGCGTCCGGAAATCGAAAGTCTATTATGCGGATTCAAATGTAGCGAGGGGGCTTGCCCCCGAATACGGCCCATCAGTCACTAATATGTTGGCTGGCGGGTCGCAATCGGGGGGCAAGCCCCCTCGCTACAGATGTTTCAATTACGCTTGGGTAGCGTATTTGGCCAGGCGTGGATCGCCTTTGATCACGGCCAAGGTGTTGTTGTGTACATCTTCGGCAGTCGCTTCGCTGCTGGTGAAGATCTGCTGGAAGTGCTGGTGAGTGACGGATTCGAAGTAAGTGCGATCTTCCGGCGCAACACCCATGACCACTGCATAGGTGGTCAGCGCTTCGCCTTGACCCTTGGCCATGTCTTCGGAAAGCTCATCCATCATGCCGTTCATGGCCAGCCACGATTTGCCGCCGTAGGTCAGTGGCGCATTGGTGGAGCAGCCGTTGGTGCCGGAGGTCATGCCGAAGGTGGCGTTGCCCGAGGAACCGTTGGTGGTGGAGGCCAGGAAGTGCGCAGGGGTGCCGCGCTGGCCCTCGAACAGCAAGTTGCCCCAGCCGCAATCCGGACCGCCTGGCGCTTGGGCCATGGCATTGAGAGAGGCGGCGGCTAACAGAGTACCCAGAAGAATCCGTTTCATAGCGTTTATCTCTTTGTGTGTTGATCAAGGTCGGTTGGCCAGTACAGCTGCAGGCCCAGGGCTGGTTATCGATCCAGCCGCGAAGGTTGGAGTTTAGGCACGATCTTCAGGTTCCGCGTTTAATTGCAAATTATTGCTAGAATTTTTCGGGTTAAAGCCAATCTCTACCTTGACGCGGATATGTTTCAAAACTGTGCGATGTGCCTTGCCAGCCGTTGCCGAGCGGCGCCAGAATGCCGTCATCTGCCCCGCCGAAGTAAGGAAGCCCGATGCCTGATCCTGTAGCTGCCAGCCTGCGTCTTGCGCCCGAGGCGCTGACGCGCCCGTTCTCCGCTGAACAGTTCAGCTTCTCTACCACCAATGATCTGGAGCCTTTTCGCGGTGTACTGGGGCAGGAGCGCGCTGTCGAAGCCCTGCAATTCGGGGTGGCCATGCCGCGCCCTGGTTACAACGTATTCGTCATGGGGGAGCCGGGCACCGGCCGTTTCTCGTTCGTCAAACGCTACCTCAAGGCCGAGGGCAAGCGCCTGCAAACCCCATCGGACTGGGTGTACGTCAACCATTTCGACGAGCCCCGCGAGCCTCGCGCCCTGGAGTTGCCACCCGGCACTGCGGCGGATTTCATCGCCGACATCGGCGTGCTGATCGATAACCTGGTATCGACGTTCCCCGCAGTGTTCGAGCACCCGTCGTTCCAGCAGCGCAAGAGCGCCATCGATCGCGCCTTCAATCAGCGTTACGACCGGGCGTTGGACGTTATTGAACGCTTGTCGCTGGAAAAAGACGTCGCCCTGTATCGCGACAGCAGCAACATCGCGTTCACGCCGATGCTCGACGGCAAGGCCTTGGACGAGGCCGAATTCGCGCAACTGCCCGAGGCCGATCGCGACCGTTTCCATAAGGACATCTCCGACCTCGAAGAGCGTCTCAACGAGGAGCTGGCCAGCCTGCCGCAATGGAAGCGCGAGTCGGGCAATCAGTTGCGCGAGCTAAACGAAGAAACCATCACCCTGGCGCTGCAGCCATTGCTCTCGCCGTTGTCGGAAAAGTACGCCGAAAACGCCGGGGTCTGTGCGTATCTGCAGGCCATGCAGGTATACCTGCTCAAGACTGTGGTCGAGCAGCTGGTCGACGACAGCAAGATCGACGCCCAGGCGCGCAAGCTGCTCGAAGAGCAGTACAGCCCCAGCCTGGTGGTCGGCCATCACTTCAGCGGCGGCGCGCCAGTGGTGTTCGAGCCGCACCCGACCTACGACAACCTGTTCGGCCGTATCGAGTACAGCACCGACCAGGGCGCGCTCTATACCACCTATCGGCAGCTGCGCCCCGGCGCACTGCACCGCGCCAATGGCGGTTTCCTGATTCTGGAAGCCGAGAAAATGCTTGGCGAGCCGTTCGTGTGGGATGCGCTCAAGCGCGCCCTGCAATCGCGCAAGCTGAAGATGGAATCGCCACTGGGCGAGTACGGTCGCCTCGCCACCGTGACCCTGACGCCGCAGCACATTCCGTTGCAGGTGAAGGTGATCATCATCGGTTCGCGCCAGCTGTACTACGCGCTGCAGGATCACGATTCGGACTTCCAGGAGATGTTCCGGGTGCTGGTGGATTTCGATGAAGACATCGCCATGCACGACGACAGCCTCGAGCAGTTCGCGCAGTTGCTCAAGACCCGTACTTCGGAAGAGGGCATGGCGCCGCTGACGGCTGATGCGGTGGCGCGCCTGGCCACCTACAGTGCACGCCTGGCCGAGCACCAGGGGCGTTTGTCGGCGCGTATCGGCGATCTGTTCCAATTGGTCAGCGAAGCGGATTTCATTCGCCATCTGGCCAACGACGAAATGACCGACGCCGGCCATATCGAGCGCGCGCTCAAGGCCAAGGCCACACGCACCGGGCGGGTATCGGCGCGCATTCTCGATGACATGCTGGCGGGGATCATTCTGATCGACACCGCGGGCGCGGCGGTGGGCAAGTGCAATGGCCTGACTGTGCTTGAAGTCGGTGACTCGGCGTTTGGCGTGCCGGCGCGGATCTCGGCGACGGTGTACCCCGGCGGCAGCGGCATCGTCGATATCGAGCGCGAGGTCAACCTGGGGCAGCCGATCCATTCCAAGGGGGTGATGATCCTCACCGGGTATCTGGGCAGTCGGTATGCCCAGGAGTTTCCGCTGGCGATTTCGGCCAGTATCGCGCTTGAACAGTCTTACGGTTACGTGGACGGCGACAGTGCGTCGCTGGGCGAGGCGTGCACACTGATTTCGGCGCTGTCGAAGACGCCGCTCAAGCAGTGCTTCGCCATCACCGGCTCGATCAATCAGTTCGGTGAAGTGCAGGCGGTGGGTGGGGTCAACGAGAAAATCGAAGGCTTCTTCCGCCTTTGCGAAGCCCGCGGCCTGACCGGCGAGCAAGGGGCGATCATTCCCCAGGCCAACGTCGCCACGTTGATGCTTGACGAGCGGGTGTTGCAGGCCGTACGTGCAGGCCAATTCCATGTATATGCGGTGCGCCAGGCCGATGAAGCCCTGAGCCTGCTGGTGGGCGAGCCTGCCGGTGAGCCGAACGCCGAGGGGGAATTCCCGGAAGGCAGCGTCAATGCCAGGGTAGTGGAGCGCCTGCGGGCGATTGCCGAGATGATCAGCGAGGAGGACCTCAAGGAGGCCGAAAAGGAAGCCGCTGTGGAGGCGTTGGTGGAGGTCAAACCAACGCTGTAGAAGCAATGCTTGTTGGCGAAGACGTCAGCTGCACCCGCGAATGGCCGGCGATTTGCGCCGGCCTTGACGGCCTCTTCGCGAGCAAGCTTCACTCCCACAGGTGTACGATTCAGGACCAGTCCACTCTGAGGGAGCGAAGCTTGCCCGCGAAGGGGCCAGTCTTCTGGAGCAAATCCATAGAGTCTTCCTGAGAGGCGAGGCTTGAGCATTTCAAGCGTCAGTCTTTCGCTGCCCGACCATTCGGCGCCCGCCGATGCCATGCATTGGCCATCCTCGAAATTCTCCTCTATTCTGCAAGGAGATCTCCACTGGTCGTCGGAGCGAACCGACCTTTGCCGCGAACGCGTTGAAGGTTGAAAGCAGGCCCTCCCGAGGAACGACGCCATGCCGCGCAACCTCTGCCTCACTCGCCAATGCCTGGGTCTGGTGACCCGCATTGAATGCAGTATCCGCCCGCTGACGGGCGAAAACGGTTTGTGGACCTTGCTGTTTGCCGCTGGCATGACCGGCGAGCAACCCACTGCACTGAAATCCCAGGGCCCCTTTAACGGTCCGCAAGCTGCCGAGTCGGTACTGACAGCTATCGTCGACAGCCTGACGCTGCATGGTTATTGCGTTGAGGAACAGGCGCCGCCGATCTGGTCGCTGCACCTGCAAGCGCAATGGCGCAAGGTGTGTGGCGGCCACACGGGCGGCCTGTCGCTGGGCTAGCGATGCCTTGAGGGGCGGGAAACAATTGGTGACAGTTTGATACTGCCTCGCCCAGAGCTGCGGCGATCGCGCCGGCCCACGTATCTTGGGCTGATGGCGTGTTGGCTGCAGTATTGCGGCTGTGACTACAGGTCGCACCTGTTTGAAACATCCATCGTTATAATCGGGGCCATTTTCAATCGCTCTGTGAGTTGCAATGGAACGTTTTGTCGAAAAAACCATGTACGCCTCGCGCTGGTTGCTGGCGCCGATCTATCTGGGGCTGTCGCTGGGCCTGCTGGCGCTGGCGGTCAAGTTTTTCCAGGAAATCATTCATGTCATGCCGCTGTTGCTGGAAACCTCCGAGGCTGACCTGATTCTGCTGCTGTTGTCGTTGATCGACATGGCACTGGTCGGCGGCCTGCTGGTGATGGTGATGATCAGCGGCTATGAGAACTTCGTCTCGCAACTCGATATCGATGACGACGCCGAGAAGCTCAGTTGGCTCGGCAAGATGGACTCGACCTCGCTGAAAGCCAAGGTTGCAGCGTCGATCGTGGCCATTTCGTCGATTCATCTGTTGCGGGTGTTCATGGACGCCGCCAACCTCGAAGTGGAACATTTGAAGTGGTACGTGATCATCCATATGACGTTTGTGGTGTCGGCGTTCGCCATGGGCTACCTGGACAAGCTGACCAAGCATTGATCCAGTCATTTATCGGGTGACGAGGGGGCGGGATGAATCTGCAGGAATTGACTGAGCACGTCCACGCTGGCCATGTTGATGAGTTGAACCTCATCTCCATCGAAGGCGGTATCTATTTGCTGGAGGTGCGCCATGGTGGGCGCGCCCATCCCCTCAACGACGCCAAGGGCAGGGCAATACGGCTCCGCTCGGTGGAGCATGCGCGGACGTTTTTGGAGAGCGTGCCAGTGGTGCCCTTTCATCTGGTGCACGCCAGTGCTCATGATGAGATGTGCGGACTGGGCAGTCGCGCCGACGAGCCGTTGAAGGTGCCTATCTCTTTGCGTTCGGCGCTGTATCGCTGAAACGCCCGAGTGAGTAGGCAGGCGGGTTACAGGCGCTGGTGCTGAATCCTGGTGGCGCTCTGTGCTAGTCTGCTCGCCCTTTTGATCAAGGGCGCAGCGGCTGCTGACCAGCCAATTGCGACCCTTCTGCGGAGCGAAGACATGTCCGAAGTAAACCTGTCGACCGACGAAACCCGTGTCAGCTACGGCATCGGCCGTCAGCTGGGTGACCAGCTGCGCGACAACCCGCCACCGGGTGTTGCCCTGGACGCCATCCTGGCCGGTCTGACCGACGCCTTCAACGCGCTGCCGAGCCGTGTCAGCCAGGAAGACCTGTCCGCCAGCTTCAAGGTGATCCGCGAAATCATGCAGGCCGAGGCTGCCGTCAAGGCCGAAGCCGCCGCAGGTGAAGGCCTGGCGTTCCTGGCTGAAAACGCCAAGCGCGATGGCATCACCACTCTCGCCTCGGGCCTGCAGTTCGAAGTGCTGACCGCCGGTGAGGGCGCCAAGCCAAGCCGTGACGACAGCGTGCGCACCCACTACCACGGCACCCTGATCGACGGCACCGTGTTCGACAGCTCTTACGATCGCGGCCAGCCGGCTGAATTCCCGGTCAGTGGTGTGATCGCAGGTTGGACCGAAGCCCTGCAACTGATGAACGCAGGCAGCAAATGGCGCCTGTACGTGCCGAGCGAGCTGGCTTACGGCGCCCAAGGCGTCGGCAGCATTCCGCCGCACAGCGTGCTGGTGTTCGATGTAGAGCTGCTGGACGTTCTGTAAGTAGAACCTGGCCAGTTCGGCTGGCCTCTGCGCCGCCGAACGCGCTTCCTTGCTCCCACAATGTTAGCCGAACCGGCGACGCGCCCCTGTGGGAACAAGGCTTGCCCGCGAAGGCGTCGGCAGCCCTGACAACAATGCCAGGGTCATGCTGATGGCCTGTTCGCGAGCAAGCTCTCACAGCCTTTCGCTTCAGAAATAATGCTGTGCCTTGGCCGGGAACCCTGCGCCAATCGGGCGCAAGGCCCGCGCATAGCAGAAGAGGAACAGGTTGCGCACCAGCTCCTTGAGGACTACCGGTTCGCTTGAATTCAGCCCGGTCAGGTCCAGATCACCCTGATCACGCAGTTCGTCCAAGGCTTCCTCTTCCAGCACCGCACACACTTCACCGGTTTCGCGATGAAGAATGCGCAAATAGGGGTGTGGGCGATCCAGCCAGGCGTCGATCAAATAAGTCATGTCTTTCTCCGTGGGAACTTCCTGAAGCACCCAATGAGAATAATTCTTATTCAAATAATGGCAAGTCGCATTTGCAGATTTCTTGCTTCAGATCATTACCGCCTGACGGATGGGATCACACCTTGCGTACGAATTCGGACTTGAGCTTCATGGCCCCGATGCCATCGATCTTGCAATCGATGTCGTGATCGCCATCGCACAGGCGGATGTTCTTGACCTTGGTGCCAACCTTGACCACCAGGGAAGAGCCTTTGACCTTGAGGTCCTTGATGACCGTGACGGTGTCGCCGTCCTGCAGCACGTTGCCTACCGAATCCTTTTTCACCTCGTCGCTACCGGCCGCTTCGCTCTCACCTTGGGCAGACCATTCGTGGGCGCATTCGGGGCAGATCAGCTGGGCACCGTCTTCGTAGGTGTATTCGGAATTGCAGTTAGGGCAGGGTGGCAAAGTGCTCACAGGTATCCTCGACAAGGCGGCGCAAATAAAGGCGCGCATTGTATAGGGTTTTTGCTGTGGCTGCAGGACGGCATATAGCACTGTGGGAGCGAGCTCTGCTCGCGAAGCTTTTAACGGCTTCACGAGCAGAACTCGCTCCCACAGGGAAAAGACCGGGGCCTTTAGTGCGTGCGTGCGACCGCGAACTCGCTGAGCTCGACCAGAGCGTCGCGGTACTCGCTGGCGGGCAGGGCGTCGAGGCAGGCGATGGCGCGTGCCACGTAATCACGGGCCAGTTGCGCGGTGTAATCCAGCGCCCCTGAGGTTTCGACGGCTTCGCGAATGCTTTCGAGGTCCTCGATGCCGCCTTTCTGGATCGCCCGACGTACCAGCGCTGCCTGTTCGGCAGTGCCTTCACGCATGGTGTAGATCAGCGGCAAGGTCGGCTTGCCCTCGGCCAGGTCGTCGCCCACGTTCTTGCCCAGGGTCTCGGCATCGCCGCGGTAATCGAGCAGGTCGTCGACCAGCTGGAAGGCCACGCCCAGATGATCGCCAAAGGTACGCAGGGCTTCACGCTGGACTTCGCTGGCATCGGCCAGGGCAGCGGCGCTGTGGGTCGAGGCCTCGAATAGCATCGCCGTCTTGCCGCGGATGACCTCCATGTAAATCTCTTCCGTGGTGCTGGCGTCACGCACCTTGGACAGCTGCAGCACTTCGCCTTCGGCGATGATGCGCGTGGCCTTGGACAGGATGCGCATGACCGGCATCGAGCCTAGCTCGACCATCATTTCGAACGAGCGCGAATAAAGGAAGTCGCCCACCAGTACGCTTGGCGCGTTGCCCCACATGGCGTTGGCGGTCGAACGGCCGCGGCGCATGCCGGACATGTCGACCACATCGTCGTGCAGCAGTGTGGCGGTGTGCAGGAACTCGATGGTGGCCGCCAGCAGATTCAGGTCCGGGCCTTGATGGCCAAGCGCCTTGCCGCACAGCAACACCAGCAGCGGGCGCAGGCGTTTGCCCCCGGCCGAGGTGATGTAATCGCCGATTTTCGACACCAGCGGCACGCGCGACGTCAGCTGCTTCTTGATGATTTCGTCAACGGCGATAAAATCATCCGCCACCGCGCGGTAGAAAGCTTGGGGTTGCATCAGCGAAAGGCGCTCCAGAAGGGTTGCGCGGCATGCTAGGTCGGGGGCGGGAGCCTGTCAAGGCGACACTTTCGACCTCTTGCGCCGCAGGCAAAGCTTACGTACAATCGCGCACCCTGAACTTCCTGGGCATCACCTGCCTTACGCAATTGCATTTGGGCCGTTCCAGCCCCGTGCAGCCATGCCAGCCGACACTCTACTTATAAAGAGCTGGGTGAGCAGGATTATCGGAGAAATACCATGTCTTATGCAGTAATCGTTACTGGCGGCAAGCAGTACAAAGTCGCCCCAGGTGAATACCTGAAGATCGAAAAACTGGAAATCGCCACTGGCGAATCCGTAACTTTTGATCGCGTTCTGTTGGTTGCCAACGGCGACGACGTGAATATCGGTGCTCCAGTCGTTGCTGGCGCTACCGTTGTGGCTGAAGTGATCTCCCAAGGTCGTCACGATAAAGTCCGCATCATCAAGTTCCGTCGTCGTAAGCACCACATGAAGCGTATGGGCCACCGCCAGTGGTACACCGAGATCAAAATCACCGGTATCCAGGCTTAATTCAGCCTCGACACCCTCTACTGGAGTATTGAACTCATGGCACACAAAAAAGCTGGTGGTAGTACCCGTAACGGTCGCGACTCAGAAGCCAAACGCCTTGGCGTGAAGATGTATGGCGGCCAGGCTATCATCCCAGGCAACATCATCGTGCGTCAGCGCGGTACCCAGTTCCACGCCGGTTACGGCGTTGGCATGGGTAAAGATCACACCCTGTTCGCTAAAATCGGCGGCGTGATCAAGTTCGAAGTAAAAGGCGCCTTCGGTCGTCGTTACGTGAGTGTTGTCGCGGCCTGATCGCGTTGACGCTGGAGAAGCCCTGTCTCGCGACGGGGCTTTTTCGTTTGTGGGGTGAGTCTCTTGCAAAGCTGTTTGTATGGGCTGCCGGCGCTGGATTCTACGGTCGTTGACGGGGGCCGCCGCGCTCATCTTTGCAAGAGCCTTATGTCTTTAAGTTTTTCAGCTCGCCCATGTGGCGAGGGGCGTGTCTATGAAGTTTGTTGATGAAGTGTCCATCCGCGTCAAGGCGGGTGATGGTGGTAACGGTTGCATGAGCTTCCGTCGGGAAAAGTTCATCGAGAACGGCGGCCCGAACGGCGGTGATGGCGGTGATGGCGGTTCGATCTACCTGGTGGCTGACGAAAACCTCAACACCCTGGTCGACTATCGCTATACCCGTCACTTCGACGCGGAGCGTGGCTCCAACGGCGGCAGCACTGACTGCACCGGTAAAAAAGGTGATGATCTGCTGCTGCGCGTGCCGGTCGGCACCACGGTGATCGATGCTGGCACCCAGGAAGTCATCGGCGACCTGGTCAAGGCCGGTCAGCGTTTGATGGTGGTGCAGGGTGGCTGGCACGGGCTGGGCAACACCCGCTTCAAGTCCAGTACCAACCGGGCGCCGCGCCAGACATCACCAGGCAAGCCGGGTGAGCAGCGTGACCTCAAGCTGGAGATGAAAGTGCTGGCCGACGTGGGCCTGCTGGGCTTGCCGAACGCCGGTAAGAGTACCTTCATTCGTTCGGTGTCCGCCGCCAAGCCGAAAGTGGCCGATTATCCGTTCACTACCCTGGTGCCGAACCTGGGCGTGGTCAGTGTCGACCGCTGGAAGAGCTTCGTCGTAGCCGACATTCCAGGCTTGATCGAAGGCGCTTCCGATGGTGCGGGCCTGGGGATTCGTTTCCTCAAGCACTTGGCCCGTACGCGCATCCTGCTGCACCTCGTCGACATGGCGCCGCTGGATGACACCAGTGCAGCTGACGCGGCTGAAGTGATCGTCAACGAGTTGCAGAAATTCAGCCCGGCATTGGCTGATCGCGAGCGTTGGCTGGTGCTGAACAAGGCTGACCAGTTGCTCGAAGAGGAGCATGAGGAGCGCATCAAGGAGATCGTCGATCGCCTGGAGTGGGAAGGTCCGGTCTACGTGATTTCGGCGATTTCCAAGCAGGGCACCGAGAAGCTCAGCCAGGACATCATGCGCTTCCTCGAGGATCGTGCTGACCGCCTCGCCAATGACCCGGCGTACGCTGCTGAATTGGCTGACCTGGATCAGCAGATCGAAGACGAAGCCCGTGCGCAGTTGCAAGCGCTGGACGACAAGCGTGCGCTGCGCCGCAGTGGCGTCAAGAGCGTGCACGACTTCGGCGAAGACGATAGCGACGATTGGGATGAAGAAGACGCCGAAGACGGTCCGGAAATCATCTACGTGCGCGACTGATTTTGATGTTGTGGGGTGGCTGATGGCCTCTTCGCGAGCAAGCTTTGCTCCCGCCTATGGGGGCAAGGCTTGCCCACGAAGGCATCGGTACTGCTGGCGTCGTCTAACTGACGCACCGCAGTCACCCAGACCCGTAGTAAACTACAACGCCGCTCACTCGAGCGGCGTTTTGGTTTCTACGATTTCTACCGGGTAAAGGTTGGAAGATGATGCGGAGCAAGGTGACGGGTGCGCAACGCTGGGTCGTGAAGATCGGCAGCGCTCTGCTGACGGCAGACGGCAAGGGCCTGGATCGCGCGGCGATGAGCGTCTGGGTCGAGCAGATGGTGGCCCTGCGTGAGGCGGGTGTCGAGTTGGTGCTGGTTTCCTCGGGGGCGGTCGCTGCAGGCATGAGTCGGCTCGGCTGGACTGTACGACCGAGCGCCATGCACGAGCTGCAAGCCGCCGCCGCCATCGGCCAGATGGGGCTGGTGCAGGCCTGGGAGTCGAGCTTCGCCGAGCACGGTCGCCATACCGCGCAGATCCTGCTGACCCACGACGACCTCTCCGACCGCAAGCGCTACCTCAATGCCCGTAGCACCTTGCGGGCGCTGGTGGAGTTGGGCGTGGTGCCGGTGATCAACGAAAACGACACCGTGGTCACCGACGAGATCCGCTTTGGCGACAACGACACCCTCGCGGCGCTGGTCGCCAATCTGGTGGAGGCTGACCTGCTGGTGATCCTCACCGATCGCGATGGCATGTTCGACGCCGATCCGCGCAACAATCCCGATGCCCAGTTGATCTACGAGGCCCGCGCCGATGATCCGGCCCTGGATGCGGTCGCCGGTGGCACCGGCGGTGCGCTCGGTCGTGGCGGTATGCAGACCAAATTGCGCGCAGCGCGTCTGGCGGCCCGTTCCGGGGCGCACACCATCATCGTCGGTGGTCGCCTGGAACGTGTTCTGGATCGCCTCAAGGCGGGTGAGCGCCTCGGCACGCTGCTGTCGCCCGAGCGGGAGATGCTGGCGGCACGCAAGCAGTGGCTGGCAGGGCATCTGCAGACTCGTGGCACGCTGGTGCTCGATGATGGCGCGGTCAAGGCATTGAGTCAGGATCACAAGAGCCTGCTGGCCGTCGGGGTCAAGACCGTACAGGGTAGTTTCCGCCGTGGCGAGATGGTGGTGTGCGTGGCGGCGGACGGTCGTGAAATCGCCCGCGGCCTGACGAACTACAGCGCGCTTGAGGCGCAGAAAATCATCGGTCTGCCGTCGGACGCCATTGAAGGCGTGCTGGGCTATATGGCCGAGCCGGAGTTGCTGCATCGCGACAATCTGATTCTTGTCTGAGGGGAAAGCCGTCATGCGATTGATTCATGGAGTACTGGGCGCGCTATTGGCGTTGCCACTGCTGGCGTCGGCCGAGGAAATCGGGCAGGTGTCGACGGTGTTCAAGTTTGTCGGGCCCAATGACCGGATCGTCGTCGAGGCCTTCGATGATCCCAAAGTGCCAGGGGTGACCTGTTACCTGTCGCGCGCCAAGACGGGTGGCGTCAAAGGTGGGCTAGGTCTGGCGGAGGATCGCGCCGAGGCGTCGATTGCCTGCCGTCAGGTCGGGCCTATCCAGCTGCCGGCCGATCTCAAGGATGGCGAAGAAGTGTTCAAGGAGCGCACCTCACTGGTATTCAAGACCATGCAAGTGGTGCGTTTCTATGACCAGAAGCGCAATACGCTGGTGTACCTGGTGTACAGCGACAAGGTGATCGAGGGCAGTCCGCAGAATGCGGTGACGGCGATTCCGATCATGCCGTGGCCCCATCAGCAATAAGTCCGTGTATCAAACGCAGCTAACTAATCAGCTGAAAGTTTAAATTCAAGTTTGCCCTGTATGAATTAATGCAGGGCTTTGAAGTTGTGGTTGTTATCGCCATTAAGTATAAGTGGGATAGGTTGTTTTTTTGGATCGCCTGCTAGGCTGGTTTTGAACTGTGCACCTGGATCAATAATAAGGTGCCGCTTAAATAACCAGTGGAGGCCTGTTGTGTCCGGCGATCATGAAAAAAAATCCCTTGGCATGGATGAGCTGAAAAATAAATATCACCCCGAAGACGTTGCCGAGCTGCAGCGATTAACCGAGTTCTTTCCTGATTATATGAACATGGTGGTCGAATTCGGTTTGGGTGAGATTTGGCAGCGTGCTGGTTTATCTGCTCGAGAAAAAGAGTTGGTTGTGCTCTCCAGCCTGATATCGCAGGGAGACGCCGAGCGCGCGCTAAGGCAGCATGTATATACCTCTTCTCAGCGGCAATTGCCCCTTGAGGATATTCTCGAGTGCGTGCTGCTACTGTCCCTGTATCTGGGTATTCCGCGCACATACAACGCCTTGGAGATTATCCGTTCGGCCAGTGAGGCGCGGCCATGATCGTCGCGGCAGCGGTGCTCGATGTCATGAGTCAAGAAGGGGCGTCCCATATTTTCTGTGTGCCTGGGCAGTCCATCGATTGCTTCCTTGAGCGCCTAAGCGAAAGCCACAAACTGGTGACGATAGTCGCTGCGCATGAGGCGGGTGCTGCATACATGGCCGACGGCTACAGTCGCGCCAGCGGGCGGTTTGGTGTCTGCCTGACGATTGGTGGGCCCGGCGTCACCAATACCGTTACGGCAATGGCGACGGCTCGCACCGATCGATCGGCGGTATTCTTGATCACGGGCGAAACCGGCACCGAAGTGCAAGGCTGCGGCGGGCTTCAGGATTCCAGTAGCGCGGGTATCGATGCTTCGGCGATCCTCTCGCCGCTATTGGTCGCTCAGCGGGAGGCGGTATCCGCGCAGATTTATCGCCAGTTGGCTTATCTGTTTCGCAGGATGCTAAGTCCTGATTCTCGGGGGCCTGTGCGTCTGTCAGTGCCGATGGATGTGCAGGTGTCGGATGTTGCTGGTCAGTGGAAGACCTTGCCTGGGGCGTTGTACTGTCCGCGATTCATCGATGTTGAGGCGTGTCGCTCATTCTGGAGTCAGGTAGGAAGCAGTCCCAGGATTGCGATTCTGGCGGGCTCGGGTTGCGTTCAATCGGCTGCGGATGGCGAGCTGCTTCGTTTCGCCGAACGCTTCAGTATCCCGGTCGCAACTACGTTGGCGGCCAAGGGTATATTTCCTGAGAATCATCCTTTGAGCATGGGTGTTTTTGGTTGGTATGGCAATGACCCCGCTATTAGAGCGCTGGGTACGCAGGCGCTGGATGTCCTGATAGTCATCGGCTCTCGGCTGAACATGCTCAGTACTTTGCACTGGGTAAAGGAGTTTCAGCCAGTAGCGGCGTTAATAGTCAACGATATAAATGTCAGCGCGGTGTTCAATAATTTTTCTATTGATCTGGCAGTGCTCGGCGATGCACGCACTTTTCTCGCGACTTTAAATTCGGTGGGTGAGGATGAATGCTCGGCATGTTTAAAAAGTGCGTCCCAGCGAAGAGTGTGGTGGTCGGACCTGACGAATGTTACCCCTCGCTATAAGCCGATAATGCCTGAAGACCAGGATCAGGTACTGATTCATCCCGTACGAATAGTGACTGCTTTACAACAGGTTATGCCGAGCAACGGCATGGTGTTTTCCGATAGCGGCGCCCATGCGTTTTTCGTTGGCCATTATTTTTGTAGTTGCAATCCGGGAGGGTGGTATTCATCGATCAAGTATATGGGGGCGATGGGTTGGGCAGTTCCTGCCGCTATTGGCGCGCTCCTGGCTCGGCCAGATAAGCCTTGTGTGGTCGTGACCGGTGATGGCTGCATGTTGATGCACGGTATTGAAGTGCAGACGGCGGCCCGATACGGCATCCCATTGATTTGTATTGTCATGAACAATGCTGCCTTGGGCAATCCTAAGCTTCGTGCTGAGCGGATCAGTCCGGCGATGGGTAAACTTCATGAGTTGCCCCGGCACGATTGGGCGGGCTTCGCTCGGGCTTTGGGTGTGGAGGGGGTGACTGTCACTGAGGCATCCGGGCTGTTGCCTGCACTGGCCCTGGCGTTTAGCGCAAAGAAGGCCATCGTGATCGACGTGCTCTGCGAGAACTCTCCCGCCCCCACTGATCGATTCGATGCGGTGGGGCGTGGGGAGTCGCTGCATTTTGAGTAAGACGTCAGTGTCGCGCTACTCGCGCGCACAAAAAAGCCGACCCTGGGGTCGGCTTTTTGTACATCAAACGACTAATCAGGCAGCAGCCTGGCTCAGTGCTTTGATGTGGCCGTTCAGGCGGCTCTTGTGGCGAGCAGCCTTGTTCTTGTGGATGATGCCCTTGTCGGCCATACGGTCGATGACAGGCACAGCCAGAACGTAAGCAGCTTGTGCTTTTTCGGCGTCTTTTGTGTCGATGGCTTTGACTACATTCTTGATGTAGGTGCGAACCATGGAACGCAGGCTGGCGTTGTGGCTGCGACGCTTCTCAGCCTGTTTTGCACGTTTTTTGGCAGAAGGTGAGTTGGCCACCGTCGAGCTCCTCGAAAGACTTGGTAAATATAGCGAACAAAATAGGCCGCGAATAATGCCGATGCACTGACGCGTTGTCAAGAGCATGGCGGACGTTCCGCTGAGCGGTCAACGTTGCCAGTGAAGTGATTCACTTATTGCCCGCGACCTGTAAACTCGCGGATCTTTAGGCTCTGCCTGCTTTAGCGGCGCGCAGTATTGCACAACTGGGCGCTGCACGGGCCTGCTCTTTGTCCATAGGCGCAAAAAACTTTCGATGAACCTCCTCAAATCCTTGGCTGCAGTCAGCTCCATCACCATGGTTTCGCGGGTCCTGGGCTTCGTGCGCGATACATTGGTCGCGCGAATTTTCGGTGCCGGCATGGCCACCGATGCCTTCTTTATTGCCTTCAAGTTGCCCAATCTGTTGCGCCGCGTGTTCGCCGAGGGCGCGTTCTCCCAGGCGTTCGTGCCGATTCTGGCCGAATACAAGAACCAGCAAGGCGAGGAGGCGACGCGCACGTTCATCGCCTATGTCGCCGGCCTGCTGACCTTGATGCTGGCCGTCGTGACGCTGATCGGCGTGCTCGCCGCACCGGTGGTGATCTGGATCACGGCCCCCGGTTTTGCCGATACGCCCGAGAAATTCAAGCTCACCAGCGATCTGCTCAGGGTTACATTTCCTTATATATTGCTGATCTCACTGTCGTCCTTCGTTGGCGCGATCCTCAACACCTGGAACCGTTTTTCGGTGCCGGCCTTCACGCCAACGCTGCTCAATGTCAGCCAGATCATCTTTGCGCTGTTCCTCACGCCGTATTTCAATCCGCCGATCATGGTGCTGGCCTGGGGCGTCCTGGCCGGCGGCCTGGCGCAATTGTTGTATCAACTGCCGCATCTGAAAAAGATCGGCATGCTGGTGCTGCCGCGTCTCGATCTGCGCAACAGCGGTGCCTTGCGGGTCATGAAGCAGATGGGGCCGGCGATCCTCGGGGTCTCGGTCAGCCAGATCTCGTTGATCATCAATACTATCTTTGCCTCGTTCCTGGCGGCGGGCTCGGTGTCGTGGATGTACTACGCCGATCGCCTGATGGAGTTGCCCTCCGGCGTGCTGGGCGTGGCCCTGGGCACCATTTTGCTGCCGACTCTGGCCAAGACTTACGCCAACAAGGACCGCCACGAGTATTCGCGGATCCTCGATTGGGGCCTGCGCCTGTGTTTCGTGCTGGTACTACCGTGTTCGCTGGCCCTGGCGCTGTTGGCCGAGCCGCTGACCGTGTCGCTGTTCCAGTACGGCAAGTTCGGTGCCTTCGATGCGGCCATGACCCAGCGCGCGCTGGTGGCCTATGCCGTAGGTCTGCTGGGGATCATTCTTATCAAGGTGCTGGCGCCCGGGTTCTATGCGCAGCAGAACATCCGCACGCCGGTGAAGATCGCTATTTTCACCTTGGTGGCCACTCAGGTGCTGAACCTGCTGTTCATCAGTCATCTGCAGCACGCCGGCCTGGCGTTGGCGATCAGCGGCGGCGCCTGCATGAACGCCGGTCTGCTGTTCTGGCAATTGCGCAAACAGAACATGTTCGAGCCGCAGCCGGGCTGGGCGGTGTTCCTGGGCAAGCTGGTGGTCGCCGTGCTGGCGATGTCGGCCGCGCTGCTGGGGCTGATGCACTACATGCCGGCCTGGAGTGACGGCACTATGCCTGAGCGTTTCCTGCGCCTGGGGCTGCTGGTGGGCACCGGGGTGGTGGTGTATTTCGGCATGTTGCTGCTGCTCGGCTTTCGTCTCAAGGACTTCGCCCGCAGAGGGTTGAGCTGAGGTTCAATTGCCATCCCTGTGGCGAGGGGGCTTGCTCCCGATACGGTTCGTCAGTCATGGATGAGGTGACTGACAAACCGTATCGGGAGCAAGCCCCCTCGCCACAGGGTACTGAGTGCACTCATAAACCTTCGGCCAAACGTCGGTTTCTCGATTTCAAGGTGAAAGCATGCTTGTGTCGCCTGTCGTCGCGGCCCGGGTGTGGTTATAATCGACCACTTTATGAGCAAGAAGCGTGTTATGCAGCTGGTTCGAGGTCTCCACAACCTGCGGCCCCAGCATCGGGGCTGTGTCGCCACCATTGGCAATTTCGACGGCGTTCATCGCGGTCACCAGGCTATCCTGGTGCGGCTGCGCGAGCGTGCCGTGGAGTTGGGCGTGCCCAGCTGTGTGGTGATTTTCGAGCCTCAACCGCGCGAGTATTTTGCGCCCGAGAGCGCACCGGCCCGTTTGGCCCGCTTGCGCGACAAGCTCGAGCTGCTAGCCGCCGAGGGCGTCGATCAGGTGCTTTGCCTGGCGTTCAACCAGCGCCTGAGCAAACTGAGTGCCGCTGAATTCGTCGATACCATTCTGGTCGACGGCCTGGGCGTCAAGCACCTCGAAGTCGGCGATGATTTTCGCTTCGGCTGCGACCGCCTGGGGGATTTCGACTTCCTCACTCAGGTCGGCAGTGCCAACGGCTTCACCGTCGAGGCCGCCCGTACCGTCGAGATGCAAGGCGTTCGCGTCAGCAGCACCCAGGTGCGCAAAGCGCTGGCCGTCGCCGATTTCAAGCTGGCCGAGGCTTTGCTCGGGCGGCCGTTCCAGATCACGGGGCGAGTGCTGCATGGCCAGAAGCTCGCCCGACAGCTGGGCTGGCCTACTGCCAACGTCCAGCTCAAGCGCCGTCGCGTGCCGTTTACCGGGGTGTACCTGGTGAGCGTCGAGATCGATGGCAAGCAATGGCCGGGAGTCGCCAACATAGGCGTGCGGCCAACCGTTGCAGGTGATGGCAAAGCCCACCTGGAAGTGCACCTGCTGGATTTTGCCGGCAATCTTTACGACCGGCGTTTGACGGTGGCTTTCCACCACAAGCTGCGCGATGAGCAGCGTTTCGCCTCCCTGGAGGCGCTGAAGTCGGCGATCGATGCGGATGTTGCCGCCGCACGAGCCCACCGCCCTTAACTGAAAGCAGCGGCCAGCCGCTATTGAAGAGCCTGAAATGACCGACTACAAAGCCACGCTAAACCTTCCGGACACCGCCTTCCCCATGAAGGCCGGCCTGCCCCAGCGCGAGCCGCAAACGCTTGAGCGCTGGAACAGCATCGACCTGTACCGCAAGCTTCGCGAAATTGGCAAGGATCGTCCGAAATTCGTCCTGCACGATGGTCCTCCTTACGCCAACGGCACTATTCACATCGGTCACGCGCTCAACAAGATTCTCAAGGACATGATCACGCGCTCCAAGACCCTCTCGGGTTTCGACGCGCCTTATGTCCCAGGTTGGGACTGCCACGGCCTGCCGATCGAGCACAAGGTCGAGGTCACGCACGGCAAAAATCTGCCCGCGGACAAGACTCGCGAGCTCTGCCGTGCCTACGCCACCGAGCAGATCGAAGGGCAAAAAGCCGAGTTCATCCGTCTGGGCGTGCTGGGTGACTGGTCCAATCCCTACAAGACCATGAACTTCACCAACGAAGCCGGCGAGATCCGTGCCCTGGCGGAAATGGTCAAGGGCGGCTTCGTGTTCAAGGGCCTCAAGCCCGTCAACTGGTGTTTTGATTGCGGTTCGGCCCTGGCCGAGGCCGAGGTCGAGTACGCCGACAAGAAATCGCCGACCATCGACGTCGCCTTCCCGATCGCCGACCAGCAAGCCCTGGCTGACGCCTTCGGCCTGCCAGGCTTGAGCAAGCCGGCGGCGATCGTCATCTGGACCACTACCCCGTGGACCATTCCGGCCAACCAGGCGCTCAACGTGCACCCGGAATTCCAGTACGCCCTAGTCGATATCGGCGACCGCCTGCTGGTGCTGGCCGAAGAGCTGGTCGAATCCTCGCTGGCCCGGTTCGGCCTGCAAGGCAGCGTTGTGGCGCTGACCGAAGGCGCCAAGCTTGAGCTGATCAACTTCCGTCACCCGTTCTACGACCGTCTGTCGCCGGTGTACCTGGCCAACTACGTCGAGCTGGGTGCTGGTACCGGCGTGGTCCACTGCTCGCCTGCCTATGGCGTCGACGACTTCAATATCTGCAAGCAGTACGGCCTGAGCAACGATGACATCATTGGCCCGGTGCAGAGCAACGGCGTTTATGTCGATTCGCTGGAGTTCTTCGGTGGCCAGTTCATCTTCAAGGCCAACCAGAACATCGTCGACAAGCTGGCCGAAGTCGGCGCGTTGATGCACACCGAAGTCGTCAGCCACAGCTACATGCACTGCTGGCGCCACAAGACCCCGCTCATCTACCGCGCCACCGCGCAGTGGTTCGTGGGCATGGACAAGCAACCGGAAACCGGCGACACCCTGCGTGTGCGTGCGGTCAAGGCCATCGAAGAAACCAAGTTCGTCCCGGCCTGGGGCCAGGCGCGCCTGCACTCGATGATCGCCAACCGCCCGGACTGGTGCATCTCGCGTCAGCGTAACTGGGGCGTACCGATTCCGTTCTTCCTGCACAAGGCCACCGGCGAGTTGCACCCGCGCACCGTCGAACTGATGGAGCAGGTTGCACAACGCGTCGAACAAGAGGGCATCGAGGCCTGGTTCAAGCTCGACGCCGCCGAACTGCTGGGCGATGAAGCCAACCAGTACGACAAGATCAGCGACACTCTGGACGTGTGGTTTGACTCCGGTACCACCCACTGGCACGTGCTGCGCGGTTCGCACCCGATGGGCCACGAGACCGGCCCACGTGCCGACCTGTACCTCGAGGGTTCCGACCAGCACCGCGGCTGGTTCCACTCCTCGTTGCTGACCGGTTGCGCCATCGATAACCACGCCCCGTACCGCGAACTGCTCACCCACGGCTTCACGGTCGACGAGAACGGCCGCAAGATGTCCAAGTCGCTGGGCAACGTTATCGCGCCGCAAAAGGTCAACGACACCCTGGGTGCCGACATCATGCGTCTGTGGGTTGCCTCCACCGACTATTCCGGCGAAATCGCCGTGTCGGAAACCATCCTGCAGCGCAGCGCCGACGCCTATCGGCGGATCCGCAACACCGCGCGCTTCCTGCTCTCCAACCTGAGCGGTTTCAACCCGGCCACCGACCTGCTGCCCGCCGATGAAATGATCGCCCTGGACCGCTGGGCCGTCGACCGCACCCTGCTGCTGCAGCGCGAGCTCGAAGAGCACTACGGCGAATACCGTTTCTGGAACGTCTATTCCAAGGTACACAACTTCTGTGTGCAGGAGCTGGGCGGTTTCTACCTGGACATCATCAAGGACCGCCAGTACACCACCGGCGCCGACAGCATCCCGCGGCGTTCCTGCCAGACCGCGCTGTACCACATCAGCGAAGCGTTGGTGCGCTGGATCGCGCCGATCCTGGCGTTCACCGCCGACGAGCTGTGGCAGTACCTGCCGGGCGAGCGCAACGAATCCGTCATGCTCAACACCTGGTACGAAGGCTTGACCGAGCTGCCGCAAGGCTTCGAGATGGGCCGCGAGTACTGGGAGCGGATCATGGCGGTCAAGGTCGCGGTCAACAAGGAAATGGAAAACCTGCGCGCGGCCAAGGTCATTGGCGGCAACCTGCAGGCCGAAGTGACCCTGTATGGCGACGAAGCCCTGAGTGCCGACCTGAACAAACTTGGCGACGAGCTACGTTTCGTGCTGATCACCTCCAAGGCCGCCGTAGCGCCGTTCGTGCAGGCACCGGCCGACGCCGTGGTCACCGAAGTGCCTGGCCTCAAGCTGCAAGTGGTCAAGTCCGGTGGAGTCAAGTGCGCTCGTTGCTGGCACTTCCGCGAAGACGTCGGCGTGAATCCCGAGCATCCGGAGATCTGCGGTCGCTGCGTCGACAACATCAGCGGTGCCGGCGAGGTGCGTCACTATGCCTAACTCTGCGGGGCGCTTCGGGCGCCTTGGCTGGCTGTGGATCAGTGTGCTGGTGTTCATCGTCGATCAGACCAGCAAGTACTACTTCGAGCACAGCCTGGATCTGTACCAGCAGATCGTGGTCATCCCCAACTACTTCAGTTGGATGCTGGCCTACAACACCGGTGCGGCCTTCAGCTTTTTGGCGGACGGCGGCGGCTGGCAGCGTTGGCTATTCGCGATGATCGCGGTGGTGGTCAGCGCCGTGCTGATCGTCTGGCTCAAGCGCTTGGGGCGCAACGACACTTGGCTCGCCGTCGCCCTGGCGCTGGTGCTGGGTGGCGCGCTGGGCAACCTGTACGACCGCATCATGCTCGGCCATGTGATCGATTTCATCTTCGTGCACTGGCACGAGCATGGCTTCCCGGCCTTCAACGTCGCTGACAGCGGCATTACCGTGGGCGCCATCATGCTGGCCCTGGATATGTTCAAAACCAAGAAGTCGGGAGCGCCTGTCCGTGACTGAACAACGTATTTCGCAGAACACTGAAGTGACTCTGCACTTCGCTCTGCACCTGGAAAACGGTGACACTGTCGACAGCACGTTCGACAAGTCGCCGGCGACCTTCAAGGTCGGCGACGGCAACCTGCTGCCCGGCTTCGAGGCCGCGCTGTTCGGCTTCAAGGCCGGCGACAAGCGCACAGTGACCGTGCTGCCAGAAAACGCCTTTGGCCAACCGAACCCGCAGAACGTGCAGATCATGCCGCGTTCGCAGTTCGAGGGCATGGAGCTGTCCGAAGGCCTGTTGGTGATTTTCAACGACGCCGCCAACACCGAGCTGCCGGGCGTGGTCAAAGCCTTTGACGCCGCCCAGGTGACAGTCGACTTCAACCACCCGCTGGCGGGCAAGACCTTGAGTTTCGAGGTTGAAATCCTTTCGGTCACGGCCCTTTAAGGGCCCCGAGGCAAGCATGCACATCAAACTCGCCAACCCCCGTGGCTTCTGCGCTGGCGTGGACCGGGCGATCGAAATCGTCAACCGCGCCCTTGAAGTCTTCGGCCCACCGATCTACGTGCGCCACGAAGTGGTCCACAACAAGTTCGTGGTCGAAGACCTGCGCAATCGTGGCGCGATCTTCGTCGAAGAACTCGACCAGGTACCGGACGACGTCATCGTCATCTTCAGCGCCCACGGCGTCTCCCAGGCCGTGCGCCAGGAAGCGGCAGGGCGCGGCCTCAAAGTCTTCGACGCCACCTGCCCGCTGGTCACCAAGGTGCACATCGAGGTTGCCCGCTACAGCCGTGACGGCCGCGAGTGCATCCTCATCGGCCATGCCGGTCACCCGGAAGTCGAAGGCACCATGGGCCAGTACGACGGCAGCAATGGCGGCGCAATCTACCTGGTCGAAGACGAGCAGGATGTCGCCAACCTGCAGGTGCGCAACCCAGAAGCCCTGGCGTTCGTGACCCAGACCACCTTGTCGATGGACGACACCGGCCGCGTCATCGACGCCCTGCGCGCGCGCTTCCCCAACATCGGCGGCCCGCGCAAGGACGACATCTGCTACGCCACCCAGAACCGCCAGGACGCGGTCAAGCAACTGGCCGACGAGTGCGACGTGGTCCTGGTGGTCGGCAGCCCCAACAGTTCCAACTCCAACCGTCTGCGCGAACTGGCTGAACGGTTGGCGACGCCGGCCTACCTGATCGACGGCGCCGAAGACATGCAACGCAGCTGGTTCGATGGCATCGAACGCATTGGCGTTACGGCCGGGGCGTCGGCGCCTGAGGTGCTGGTGCGCGGCGTGATCGAGCAGTTGCAGGCCTGGGGCGCTACCGGGGCTGATGAGCTGGCCGGGCGGCCGGAGAACATTACGTTTTCGATGCCTAAGGAGTTACGCGTCAAGACCATTGGCTGACGCTGCACGGCTCGGTATTGTCCGGGCCCGCGAGCAGTTGTACCCGCCCGGGAACGTTTATCACGACCCGGGAGTGGGTCAGCCCGGTACCCTCATCGCAGATGAAGAGGGTGCCATTGCCGGGTGATGCGCCGGCGTAAGACGGTGTCCCCATGCCGTTGAAGCGAACCCATTTCTCCAGTCGGTAATTACCGACGATCCGCACCTTGCCGCCACTCTGGCGTACCGCCAGCACTGGATTGTCCGGATCGCTCAGGCCCTTGCCGCTCACATCCGCAATCATCCTCCAGCCGAACGCCCAGTCGCCCTCGAGCGGCTGAATGATCACCGACTGATTTCGCAGGACCGCTTCCGTACGGGCGGAACGCACAGCGTTCAGCAACTCGTTCGCAGCGACTTGTTGCCGATTGCTGTTGATCAACTGGCGAAACGACGGCATCGCCAGGTGCAGCAAAATGGCGAGGATAGTCACGGTAGCGAGCAGTTCGATCAGGGTGAGGCCGCGTTGATGCATGGGAGATACCGTCCTTGGAATGAGAATTGCTGGGGCAGGGGATAGGTGTCAAAAGCCCGGCGGGAATTGAATCAACATGTTCCATCACGCTGATCCGGCCGGAACAACCGTATATTCTGATGTGCGCTTGCCAAGCGGCACAGTTGGCTTATAGTCGCCGGGTCTCGGGGAGTATCGCAATGCGGGATCGTAACAAGGGGTTTTCATTGATCGAGTTGATGGTGACGGTGGCCGTCATCGCTATCGGCGCGAGCATTGCGATCCCGTCGTTCAGCACGCTCATTCGTAACAACCGGGCCGATTCGGATACCGGCGACTTTTATCGGGCGCTCAACTATGCGCGCCTTGAAGCGATCAATCGTGGCGTCAATGTGCGGATTACCCCCGCCACTACCGGGGCAACCTGGGTCACCAGTCTCAACGTGCAAACTACCAGTAGCCCTCCTTCTGTGCTGCGGGTCATCGCCCCCATGTCGCCCGGTTCAGCGTTGGCCCCTTCGGTCACGGCGACCTATATCGAATTCAATAACCTCGGGGCCTTGGCGTACCCGGCGACTGCGCTGACGATGGTCTACACCAACGGCTCGACCAGCCGTAATGTCGGCATTTGCCTCAACGGCCGGGTCATCCTCAACGGAGCCTGCCCATGAGCGCGCGCCAGTCAGGGTTCAGCCTGATCGAAGTGCTGGTGGCCTTGCTGGTCATGTGCATTGGCCTGCTCGGGGCTGCAGCCATTCAGTTGAATGCCCTGAAATACACCGACAGCTCCTCGATGAGCAGCCAGGCGAGCTTTATCGCTTACGACATGATGGACCGCATTCGCGCCAATACCGACAACGCCAGCCAGTATGCGCTGGCGAATCTTGCTGCGGCTCCCACCACGGCCGGCAGTACCGCCGCGGTGAGCCAGGATTTGAGTGATTTCGGCAACAACATCAGGGCCATGAATGGTACCGAGGCGAGCATCGTGCTCAAAGGCTATGTGGTGACCATCACTATCAAATGGGACGACACACGGGCTGGCAAGCTGGTGCGGGCCGATAACAGTGTCGACGCCAATTCACCGATCCGCAGTTTTGTCTTGGTCAGCCGAGTAGCAGCCGATGGGACGGCTTATCCATGAAGACGACAGCCAAGGGTTACGGCCTGGTCGAGCTGATGGTCGCCATGGCGATCGGCTTGATCATCGTGTTGGGGGTGACGCAGATTTTTATCTCCGCGAAAAACACCTTCATGTCGCAAAATGCTGCCTCGACCATGCAAGAAGACGCCCGTTACGTGCTCAGCCGCATGGTGCAGGAACTGCGCATGGTCGGCATGCAGGGGTGTATCGCACAAGGCACCACTTCGTTCACCGATGCGAGTAACGGACTGTCCTTCACCGCGGCGACCATAAACCCGATCATCTACACCTCGGTGACCAGCGGTGGCGCTACCAGCAACGTCCTCACGCTGGTGACGGGCGATGTGGGCGCCAACGGCGGTGTGCCGACCTGGACCATCGTGTCCGATTGCCTGACCACCGCTAAGGCCTACACCGGTACGGCTGCTGCGAACGCCTCCGCTGGCGAGTTAGCCTTCCCCATCCGCAAAGTGATCTACACCTTTGCCAACAGCCAACTGTCCACCACGGTGAATGGCACCACCTCGGTGCTGATCAACGGCGTCAAGACCTTCAACGTAAGCTTCGGGATGGCCACGGCGGCTTCGCCCTATGCCGTGCAGTCTTATACGGCCGCACCTGCGCTGGCGGACTACGGCAATATCCGTAGCGTGCGCATCAGCATGATCCTCACCGACCCTAATAGTCGCGTCCGTGATCAGCCCTTCAATGTCGTGGCCTCGCTGCGTAATCGGTTGCGCTAGGGATGAGAGATATGAAGAGGCGATCCTCTGGTTTTGATTCCTCCGCGCGGCAACGCGGCATGGCATTGCTGATCAGCCTGATCATGCTGCTGCTGCTGACCATGATTGGCATCTCGTCGATGCAGAACGCGACGATGCAGGAGAAGATGAGCGGTAGCGTGATGAACCGCAACCAGTCGTTTCAGGTGGCCGAGGCATCATTGCGGGTGGGCGAAAATGTTGTGTCCGCCTCGGCGTACGCACAGGTGAAGTGTGCTTCCGTGGCGGCCTGTGCACCGCCTACGGACGCCACTAGTGTGGAAAACGCAGGCGCGGGTGCCAACGGCAACACTTGGGTCGCAGCCGCCACCGGGTTCTATGCCATCCAGAACATCGGCAGCAACGGCGCGCCGGTCAATATGCCATCGGGTTGCAGCTCCTCATCCGCCATCACCCTGTATCGAATCACCGGTGTCGCGCTGGTCGGCAGCAGTCGCTCAATTGTGGAGAGTATTTATGCCAAATGCAGCGGCTGAGGGCAGGTCGTACTGGCGACGTTTGAAGGCGGCGTTGCTGGGTAGTGCGCTGGCCATGTATCTCGCTGCTCCGGCCATGGCGGCGTTCACGCCGTCTTCGGCACCTTTGCTCAGCACCGCCGCGGTCACGCCGAACGTGATGCTGCTGGTGGATGACTCCGGCAGTATGAACAACTTGATTCGTGCTACCGCCTTCGACCAGTCCGTCGACCGGGCGCAGGTTTACAACTGCAGTAGTGATTTAAGTTGCAATAGAATTACCGCACTGGATATGGACAGTGAAAACCTGTTCATCGGCGATCTCAACCGTGGTGGCTGCAGTAACCTCTATTACGGTTTCTACCGTTATTCGAACAACACGGTGTTGTGCCTGAAGCTCCCAGACCCGGTGGGTAGCGGGAATACCCGCTATTCGAGCAAATACATCGCGTACTTGATCGGCCTGGTTTCAAACTCGGTGAACTCAAAGGACTACACCGACGGCAGTATCCCCAACGACTACCGCATCAATGTAGCCCGCTCCGTGTCCAGCGCGCTGGTCACCGCCAACCGCGCGTTGCGTATGGGGCTGGCCACCTTCAACCCGCCGGCGTTTGGCGACTCCGGGCCCGGTGGCTACATCGCCCGCACCGTCGCCGACCTGCAGGCAACAAACAACACGACGACAGCCCAGGCGACCACCAACTACAACAACCTGATCTCGTCGATCAATGGCTTGGGCGCCGTGGCCAACACGCCGTTGGCGGAAACCTACTACGAGATATCCCGTTACTTCCGGGGAATGTCCTCTTATTACAACTCGGGTGTTTCTTACACGAGCCCTATCCAATATCGCTGCCAGAAGAACTACGGCATCGTCATCACCGATGGCTTGCCCACCTACGACCGCACTTTCCCCACGGCGGTCAGCAGCGTTGAACCCAACAACACCGCCACTATCAAACTGCCGAACTGGGATAACAAGGCCAATGACGGCGACAACCTCAATGGCGATGGTGAAGGGGACACCTTGTATCTCGATGACCTGGCCAAATTTGCCTACGACATCGATATGCGCTCGACGGGTAACGATGCCGCTGGCAAGAGCTGGGATGCGACCGACTTTCCCAAACAAAATTTGCTGACCTACACCGTAGGTTTTACCGCCGCCAACCAGATGCTATCGGATGCAGCGACCTATGGGCAGGGCAAGTACTACCAAGCCACGGACAGCGCTTCGTTGACCACAGCCCTGACGGCTGCACTCAATGCGATCAGCTCGACCGCCGGATCCGGGGGTGGTGGGGCGGCCAACAGCACCACCCTGACCAGCAATACCTTTTTCTATCAGACGGCCTACGATCCGACCGACTGGCGCGGCACGATAGGTGCCTATGCGATCAGCACCGCAGGGGTCATCAGCGATACGCCAACCTGGAGTACGGATATCAAGGTGGCGGTGGGTACCACTACCCCGACCTACGAGTCATTCAATACCACGACCAACCTTCCTATCGCTCTGGCGTTCGCCAACTTTTCGGCCACCCAGCAAGCCACCCTGAACACCTCGGCCACCTCCAATTTCGGCGCTACGTCCGGTATCACTGGCGCCAACCTGGTGGACTGGTCGAAGGGCATCAACAAGACCGGCCTCAAGCAGCGCACTGTGTTGCTCGGCGACATCATCAATTCGCCGCTGGTGCTTGCCTTGCCAAGTACCCAAACGTCGTCGTCGGCCGATAGCGGCTATTCCGACTACCTGACGGCCAAAGCGGCGGCGATGGTGCCGAGTCTGGTGGTCAATTCCAACGACGGCATGACCAGCGTCATCAACGCCAACACTGGCGCTCGACTCTATGCCTACATGCCTTCGAGTGCAGTGCCGAACCTGTACGCGGTAGCCGACCCCGCCTATATCAACGGTACATCGCACAAATTTCTCGACGACGGCCAGATCACGGTTTCTGACGCCAAGACCAACAGTTCCTGGAAGACTCTGGCAGTAGGCGGCACCGGGGCCGGGGGCAAAACGTTCTTTGCCCTGCAGCTCTACAACCAGGGCAGTGGCAGTGCGCCAAAGGCACTTTGGGAAATCAGCGCACCGGCGACGGCTTCCACAACCGCCACTTTCAATGACCTCGGTTACGCCTATGCCAAACCCGAGATTGCTCAACTGGCCGACGGTACCTGGGCTGCGTTCATCGCCAACGGCTATGGCAGCAACTCGGGCGTCGCCGCGCTTTATGTGGTGAGCCTCACCGATGGGTCGCTGATCAAGAAGATCGTCGTCGACAGCACCGAGACCACTAACGGCTTGTCCTCGGTCAAACTCACGGTCAACGCCTCCAACGTCGTGCAAGCGGCCTATGGTGGTGACCTTAAGGGCCGCATGTGGAAGTTCGATTTAAGCGCTGCGTCGCCTACCAGTTGGGGGGTGGCATTCTCGAACAAGCCGTTGTTCACGACCCCAGGCGCAGCGACGCAACCCATCACTGCCCAGCCGCTGCTGGTGGCCTACCCCACCACCGGCTATATGGTGTATTTCGGTACGGGCAAGTTCAACGAGGTGACGGACAAAGCCACCACTGACCCGCAAGGTTTCTACGCGGTCTGGGATGCCGGCACCGGCGCCGTGGGCAACTACACCACCGCTAATCTGCGTGCCCAGGCCGTGGTCAGCACGTTCGCCGGCACTGGGGGACAGTACGTCACCAGCTCCGCCAATACGGTCGATTACACCACCCAGAAGGGCTGGTACCTGCCCTTGGTGTACGGCACCACCATGGTCGGTGAACGGGTGATTTACCAGGCCCAGATCAAGTTGGGCCGGATACTGTTCACCACCGCCAAGGTCGACTCTACCGACCCGTGCGCCAGTAGCGGCTCCGGGGAGTTCTTCGAGCTGGACGCGTTGTCAGGGGGGATGCTGAGTTATCAGGTCATCGATACCAGCGGTGATGGGTTGATCAACGCCAGTGACACCGTCACTTCCGGGTTGATCATCTCTACGGGTATTCCGACGTTGAGCGCAATCATCGACAAGCCGACGACCACGACGAACTCGGACGGCTCGGTTAGGATGGTATCCAGCGCGACAGACCCCAGCGAGAAGGTCATCATCGATTCCAAAGGCAACCGGATCATCATCGATGAAAAAGGCGGGGCTGGTAGTGGCGCTGGCCGCATCATGTGGCGACAAATTCAATGAGGACTAGAGACATGGCAGCCAGAAGCAGAGGTTTTTCATTGATTGAACTGATGATCGTTGTGGCGATCATCGGTATTATCGCCGCTATTGCTTACCCCAGCTACACCAAATATGTCCAGCGCAGCCATCGGGCGGAAATTGCCGAGGTGCTGGCGGAGAGCGCGCAGACGTTCGAGCGTGTTTATTCGCGGCTTGGTACCTATGTCGATGCGACTACGCCCAATCCAGCGAGTAATAACTGGTACACGGTGGCGACGACTCGCAACGCTCAAGACTTCACTATCGTAGCAACGCCAGTTGCGGGTGGGCTGATGTCGTCCGACGCCTGTGGCGCGTTCACGATCACCCAGACGGGGGCCCGTACGGTATCAGGCACGACCATAACCGCCGCTACTTGCTGGGGGCGCTGAGCCCGATATGCCGAATATCCCTCAGGCCGCTCGGTTTCAACATTGGATTCTGCATGTCTGATTCAAGTCATATTCTAATCATCGGCGGCGGCGCCATCGGCCTGCTCACGGCCCTGAATCTCGCCCCCCACGTTGGCTCGATCACCATCCTCGACCGCAGCGAAGCTGGACGTGAATCCTCATGGGCAGGCGGCGGCATCGTCTCGCCGCTGTATCCCTGGCGGTATAGCGCCGGTGTAACCGCCTTGGCCCACTGGTCCCAGGACTTTTATCCACAGCTGGCTGACGAGCTGTTCAGCCGCACCGGCATCGATCCTGAGGTGAACGTGACCGGCCTGTACTGGCTGGATCTGGATGACGAAGCCGACGCATTGACCTGGGCGCAGCGTCTGCAGCGGCCGTTGAGTGCAGTGAACATCAATTCCGTTTACCAGAAGGTGCCGGTACTGGGCGCAGGCTATGAGCGCGCGGTGTACATGGCTGACGTCGCCAACGTGCGCAATCCTCGCCTGGTCAAATCGCTGAAGGCGGCGCTGCGTGCTCTGCCGAATGTGGACATTCGCGAACACTGTGCGGTTACCGCCTTTCTCCGTGGTGGCGACCGTATCGTCGGTGTGCAGACCGAGCAGGGTGATCTACTGGCCGATCAGGTGGTCCTGACGGCAGGCGCCTGGAGCGGTGATTTGCTGAAGACCCTGGGCATTGACTTGCCTGTGGAGCCGGTGAAAGGCCAGATGATCCTGTTCAAATGCGCCGATGATTTCCTGCCCAGCATGGTCCTGGCCAAGGGCCGTTATGCGATCCCGCGGCGCGACGGGCATATTCTGGTAGGCAGCACCCTGGAGCATGAGGGCTTCGACAAGACGCCTACGGTACCCGCGTTGGAGAGTTTGAAGGCTTCGGCAATCGAGCTATTGCCGGCGCTTAGGGATGCCGAGGTGGTCGGCCATTGGGCAGGGTTGCGGCCAGGCTCGCCGGACGGGATTCCGTTTATCGGGCCGGTGGCAGGGCAGGAGGGGTTGTGGCTGAACTGTGGGCATTACCGTAACGGACTGGTGTTGGCGCCTGCATCCTGCCAATTGTTCGCGGATTTGTTGTTGGGGCGTAAGCCGATTATCGATCCGGTGCCTTATGCGCCGGCAATTCGCCTGGCTTGATAACGGTATCGTTTATGCGTGCCTCTTCGCGGGCAAGCCTTGCTCCCACAGGTGTACAACTCAGCAACTGTCGAATCTGTGGGAGCAAGGCTTGCCCGCGAAGAGGCCATAAAAATCACTACAAAACGCTTCAATCGAGACCTAGCTTCTTCAGCCGATAGCGCATCGACCGAAACGACATATTCAACCGCTGCGCCGCCGCCGTGCGGTTCCAGCGGGTTTCTTCGAGGGCTTGGAGGATCAGTTTGCGCTCCACGCTCTCCAGGTAGTCCTCGAGATTATCCACCTCCGCCAAGCTTGGCTCCCCGGCCTCGACACTGGCGGTCTGATCGGTCACCCGCAAGTCACCGGCATCGATCCGGTCGTCCTCGCACAGGGTATAAGCCCGCTCGAGCATGTTCTCCAGTTCCCGCACGTTCCCCGGAAATCGGTAGTTTTTCAGGGTGTCCATCGCCCCTGGCGTCAGTATCGCGGGTGGCAATCCGCTGGCGGATGCGAGGCGCTTGAGCACGGCATCCGCCAACTGCGCGATGTCTTCGCGGCGCTCGCGCAGTGCCGGTACGCGCAATTCGATGACGTTGAGCCGATAGTACAGATCCTGACGAAAGCGCCCGGCAGCCACTTCGGCGGCCAGGTCCTTGTGGGTAGCGCACAGAATCCGCACATCCACCACCACCTCGGCTTGCCCGCCGACGCTGCGGATGGCCTTCTCCTGAATGGCGCGCAGCAGCTTGACCTGCATGGCCAGCGGCAGGTCGGCGACTTCATCGAGGAACAGCGAGCCACCGTTGGCGGCCTGGAACAGTCCGGGTTTGTCTTCGGTGGCGCCGCTGAAGCTGCCTTTGCGATGGCCGAAGAACTCGCTTTCCATCAACTCCGACGGAATGGCGCCGCAGTTGACGGGTACAAAGGTGCCTTCGGAGCGTGGGCCTTGTTCGTGGATCGAGCGGGCCACCAGCTCCTTGCCGCTGCCGGATTCGCCGCTGATATACACCGGCGCCTGGCTGCGGGCGAGGCGGGCGATCTGTTTGCGCAGCGCGGCCATGGGCGGGGACTCGCCCAGCAGGCGGCCGTCGATGGGCGCCGCGGCAACGGCGGGCCCTTGCAGGCGCAGGGCGGTGCTGACCAGTTCGCGCAGGCGGATAAGGTCTACGGGCTTGCTCAAGAAGTCGAATGCGCCGGCCTTCAACGCAGCGATAGCGGTATCGACGCTGCCAAACGCGGTGATCATCGCCACCGGCACCTGTGAATAGCGCTGCTGAATGTGCTGCACGAGCTCAAGGCCCGTGCCATCGGGCAGGCGCATGTCGGTCAGGCACAGGTCGAAGGGTTCACGGGCCAGCCAGTCACGGGCTTCCTTGACGTTGCGGGCGCTGCGCGTGTCGAGCTTCATCCGGCCCAGGGTGATTTCCAGGAGTTCGCGGATGTCCGGCTCGTCGTCGACAATCAGGATCTTTTGCCGTGGGCTCATGTTCGACTCTGCTTTTTGGCGTGGGCGAAGGTAATGCGCATGCAGCTGCCGCCTTGTTCACGTGGCTTGTAGTCTAGGTGCGCCTGGTTGCTTTCGCACAGCTCTTTGGAGATATACAGGCCCAGCCCCGTTCCCTTGGCCTCGGTGGTGAAGAAGGGCTCGAAAATGTGCTGCAGGCGGTCCGCCGGGAAGCCGGGACCGTCATCGAGCACGTCGAGGATCGGCAGGCCGTTGGTCGGTTCGATGAACAGGTTCAGCCACACTTGCGCTTGGCCGTGTTGCTGGCCGCTGTAGCGCAGGCCGTTCTGTACCAGATTGTTGAGTACCTGATGCAGCTGGCTGGGGTCCATGCGCGTTTCGATCGGGTCGTCCGCCAGATAGATGTACAACTGCTCGCTGGGCTTGGCGATTTCGCGGAATTCCGTGACGTACTGCTGCAGCCATTGGCTGAGGTTGATGACTTCAGGCTCGGCCTCGCGTCGGCGGGAGAGCTGCAGCACGTTCTCGATCACCAGGTTCATGCGCCGGGACTGGTCGATGATGATCTGCGTCAGGCGTCTGTCGGCATCGGGCAGCTCTTCGGATTCCTGCAACAGCTGGCCGGCGTGGCTGATGGCGCCCAGGGGGTTGCGGATTTCATGGGCGATGCCGGCGGTCAGGCGGCCGAGCGCGGCCAGCTTGAGTTGCTGCGCTTGCTGGATGATTTGCGACAGGTCCTCGAGAAACACCAGCGTTTGCTGCTCTTCGCGGCGGTTAAGGGCGATGAAGTTGACCTGCACCGAAGGGCCGGTGGAGGTCAAGCGCAGGCTCTTGATGCGCAGGCTCGGGTTGACCTGCCATTGCAACAGCCGCTCGATCAGGTCCGGGGCGAAGTGGCTGATGTCTTCACCGATCAACTGGTCGCGCTTGAGCAGGGTCAGCGCGCCTTGGTTGGCGAGCAGCACCCGTTGCTGGGCGTCGAGCACCAGAATGCCGGTGCGCATGCGTTGCAGGATCAAGGCATTGAGGGCTTCGAGATTGGTCAGGTCCCCCGCGCGTTTTTCCGCCAGGGTTTCGCTGGTCCGCAGCAGATGGCTCAGGCCCTGCACGATCAGGGCTACGGCGAAGCACAACACCCCCAGGGTGCTGGCCTGCAGGTAGTCGTTGGCTGCGGTAGGGCGAGTGAAACTCAGGTAGAAGGTCAGGTAGATGATGCCGCTGGACGCCACCGCCGCAATCAGCAGGCCGAGGCGGTTACGTAGCAGCAGGTTGCCCATGGCTACCGAGGCGATCATCAGGTTGCCAATGCCGCTGGGCGTGCCACCGCCCGCGTAGAACACCGCGCTGAGCAGGACTATGTCGGCCATGGTCAGCGCGAAGACCTTGGCGGGATGGCGCAGGTTGCCGAAAAACAGCACCGTGGCGATGTTGAGTATCAGGTAAAACCAGCTGCAGGCGCGGAACAGGTGGACGTTGGCCAGTTCCAGCAGGCTGCTGTCCATGTTGCTGGAGATCAGCGCCACCAGGCAGATGCCGATCAGCAGCCGATACAGGTGGTACAGCCGCAGCATGCGCTGCGCTTGGGTGTGGCCGGCAGTCAGTGACTCAGCGAGCACGCGGGCGTGGGCCTTCTTGCAGATGTGGCTGGGTGCAATACCAGTCGCCGTCCTGCTGCAGAGCGCGGGTTTGCAGGAGGTGCACGCCGCAATTGGCGCAGCGAACCATGGGTGGCGCGTGCTCGTCGGGGTTGCTGCGCGGTTGGGCAGATTGCCGAGCCGGCGCCTTGAAGCGTCGCCAGGCCCAGAAGGCGATGTAGATCAGGGCAGCCCAGAAAACGATGCGGATCATGTTGGCCAGCTTCAGCGGAGAGAGTTCGCCAGTTTAGCTGTGGGCGGGGGCGTGGGACAGGGGCTATCGGGTAATAAAATCTGTACGTTTCGTGTTGGTGCTGCCGGCCTCTTCGCGGGCAAGCCTTGCTCCCGCAATGGTAAGTCCTAACCTGTGAGAGCAAGGCTTGCCCGCGAAGAGGCCATCAGCACCCCGACAAAATCCCGACAAAAAAAGAGGCCCTGTTCACAGAGGGCCTCTTTTTCATCGCAGCATCAGATCAGTCAAACAGACCAAAGGTCGCATAACTGAACCACGAGCGGCTTTTCTTCACTGGCTCGCCAGGTACCTGGTCTTCCAGGTTGCCGCCTTCGTCCTTGGGCAGCAGCTCTTTAGGAATGGATTCCTTGTAGTCGCGATACTGCTTGGTCAGCTCTTCGTTGGCGCGGGTTTCACCCGGTGGCAGCGGCGGGGTGCTGCCGATCCAGCCCAGTGTTGCCTTGGACAGCCATGAACGGTTGTCGGCCTCTTGCTGCTGCGGCACGAACTTGCCGTCCTTGAGGCTCGGGTGGGTCGGGTAGTTGAGCTTCAGGGTCTCGAGGCTGGTGGCGGCCAGGTCGTCCAGGTGCAGACGCTGGTAGGCCTCGGTCATCACTGCCAGGCCGTCGCCGACCGACGGGGTCTCCTGGAAGTTTTCCACCACATAACGGCCACGGTTGGCGGCGGCAACGTAAGCCTGACGGGTCAGGTAGTAGTCGGCAACGTGAATCTCGTAGGCGGCCAGCAGGTTGCGCAGGTAGATCATGCGCTGCTTGGCGTCCGGCGCGTAGCGGCTGTTGGGGTAGCGGCTGGTGAGCTGCGCAAACTCGTTGTACGAGTCGCGGGCAGCGCCAGGGTCACGCTTGGTCATGTCCAGCGGCAGGAAGCGGGCGACGATGCCCCGATCCTGGTCGAACGAGGTCAGGCCTTTCAGATAATAGGCGTAGTCGACGTTCGGGTGCTGGGGGTGCAGGCGGATGAAACGTTCGGCAGCGGACTTCGCGGCCTCGGGCTCCGAGTCCTTGTAGTTCGCATAGATCAGCTCGAGCTGCGCCTGATCGGCGTAGCGACCGAACGGATAGCGCGAGTCCAGGGCCTTGAGCTTGGCCACGGCGCTGGTATAGCTATGGTTGTCCAGGTCGGCCTGCGCCTGCTGGTACAACTCGACCTCGCTGAGGTTTTCGTCGACGACTTCCTTCTTCGACGAGCAGGCAGCGGTGAGTCCGAGGATGGCGATCAGCAGCAGGTGTTTCACTTGCATGGCGGCTTGCGTCCCTATGACGGCCGCTGTCTCGGGCGTGGCCGTCCTGTTATGATGTGCACCCCGAGCAACCCTCGGGACAAAAGACGCCGTATTTAACCACAAGCGTGCAGCTGAAACCAAAGGCTGTGCCCGCCGCCTAGTCCGAGCATGTCCGATATAATCAAACTCAGCGCCGAGGTGACCTCCGAAATGGGCGGTCAGCGCCTCGATCAAGTCGCCGCACTACTCTTCGCAGAGCACTCACGCTCGCGCCTTTCCGCCTGGATCAAGGAGGGCCGCCTGACCGTGGACGGTGCGGTGTTGCGTCCGCGCGACATCGTGCACGGCGGCGCCCTGCTGGAGCTCGAAGCCGAGCAGGAGGCCCAGGGTGAGTGGGTCGCTCAGGACATCGCGCTCGATATCGTCTATGAAGATGACCAGCTGATGGTCATCAACAAGCCGGCCGGCCTGGTGGTCCATCCGGCTGCCGGTCACGCCGATGGCACGCTGCTCAATGCCTTGCTGCACCACGTACCGGACATCGTCAATGTGCCGCGTGCGGGCATCGTTCACCGTCTGGACAAGGACACCACTGGTCTGATGGTAGTGGCCAAGACCATTCAGGCGCAGACCGCCCTGGTGACGCAGCTGCAGAATCGCTCGGTCAGTCGCATTTATGAATGCATCGTGATCGGCGTGGTGACCGCCGGCGGCAAGATCAACGCGCCCATCGGTCGCCATGGCCAGCAGCGCCAGCGCATGGCGGTGATGGAAGGCGGCAAGCCGGCCGTCAGCCACTATCGCGTACTGGAACGCTTCCGCTCGCACACCCACGTGCGGGTCAAGCTCGAGACCGGTCGCACCCACCAGATTCGCGTACACATGTCGCACATCAACTTCCCGTTGGTGGGTGATCCGGCCTACGGAGGGCGTTTCCGCATTCCGCCAGCGGCCAGCGCGACCATGGTCGATGCCCTCAAGACCTTCCCGCGTCAGGCCCTGCACGCGCGCTTCCTGGAGCTGGAACACCCGGTGACCGGCGAGCGCATGAGTTGGGAATCGCCGCTGCCGGATGATTTCGTCTGGTTGCTGTCGCTGCTCAAGCAGGATCGCGAGGCGTTTATCGGATGAGTGGCTTCGCGCAGACCCTGCTGATCCCCGACTGGCCCGCGCCGGCATCGGTGCAGGCCTGCGTGACCACACGCGCTGGCGGTGTCAGCGCGTCGCCCTATGACAGTCTCAATCTGGGCGACCATGTGGGCGATGCGCCTGAGGCCGTGGCGATCAACCGCCGACGTCTGACCGAGCATTTCGACATCCAGCCCGCGTGGTTGAGCCAAGTGCATGGTGTAGTCGTCGCCGAGGCGGATCCGGCTCGAATCGTCGAAGCCGATGGCAGCTGGACCGCGACGCCGGGCATCGCCTGCACCGTTATGACCGCCGATTGCCTGCCCGCGCTGTTCTGCGACCGGGCTGGCAGCCGTGTCGCGGCGGCTCATGCCGGGTGGCGCGGATTGGCCAATGGCGTGCTGGAAGCCACGGTCGAAGGCATGGCCGTGGCGCCCGAGGAGATCCTCGTGTGGTTGGGCCCGGCCATCGGGCCACGCAACTTCGAGGTCGGCGGCGAGGTGCGTGAAGCCTTCGTCAGTCGCCATCCGCACGCGGCGGAGGCCTTCGCGCCCGGTGCCGCGCCGGGCAAGTACCTGGCGGATATCTACCAGCTGGCGCGGGTGCGGCTGGCGGCAGCAGGGGTGACGGCGGTGTATGGCGGTGGCTTATGCACCATCGACGACACCCGCTTCTTCTCCTACCGCCGCGCCAACCCCACCGGCCGCTTTGCTTCCTTGATCTGGCTAAACACGCCTGACGCATAAACACATAACCCTGTGGGAACACGCAAGTTCGCTCCCACGGGTGCCAAGTGCTGCTTTAGTTGACCTGCATCAGCAAATCTTCCCCTGCCGCTTGAATCTCCCCCAATCCCCCCCATCTAACTGATCATCTCAGGCAGGTTTTCTTCATCAGGTGTGTCCATCGCTCCGGCCTGCCCTTTCAGGAAGGTGACTCATGCGTATTGACCGTTTGACCAGCAAGTTGCAATTGGCCTTATCCGATTCTCAATCCTTGGCGGTGGGCCTCGACCATCCGGCCATCGAGCCCGCGCACCTGATGCAGGCGCTGCTCGACCAGCAAGGCGGCTCGATCCGCCCACTGTTGATGCAGGTGGGCTTCGATGTCCCCAGCCTGCGTCGCGAGCTGACCAAGGAGCTCGACCAACTGCCGAAAATCCAGAACCCGACGGGCGACGTCAACATGTCCCAGGATCTGGCGCGCCTGCTCAATCAGGCCGATCGCCTGGCGCAGCAAAAAAGCGATCAGTTCATCTCCAGCGAGCTGGTGCTGCTTGCAGCCATGGATGAGAACAGCAAGCTCGGCAAATTGTTGCTGGGCCAGGGCGTGACCAAAAAGGCCCTGGAAAACGCCATCCTCAACCTGCGCGGCGGCGATGCGGTCAACGACCCCAATGCCGAGGAATCACGCAAGGCGCTGGAAAAATACACCGTCGACCTGACCAAGCGCGCCGAAGAGGGCAAGCTCGACCCGGTGATCGGCCGCGACGACGAAATTCGCCGCACTATTCAGGTCCTGCAGCGCCGCACCAAGAACAACCCGGTGCTGATCGGTGAGCCCGGCGTCGGCAAGACCGCCATCGCCGAAGGCCTGGCCCAGCGCATCATCAATGGTGAGGTGCCGGATGGCCTCAAGGGCAAGCGCCTGCTGTCGCTGGACATGGGAGCGCTGATTGCCGGTGCCAAGTTCCGCGGCGAGTTCGAGGAGCGCCTCAAAGGCCTGCTCAACGAGCTGTCCAAGCAAGATGGGCAGATCATCCTGTTCATCGATGAGCTGCACACCATGGTCGGCGCCGGCAAGGGCGAAGGCTCCATGGACGCGGGCAATATGCTCAAGCCGGCCCTGGCCCGCGGCGAGCTGCATTGCGTCGGTGCCACCACGCTCAACGAGTACCGGCAATATATAGAGAAGGACGCTGCCCTTGAGCGGCGCTTCCAGAAGGTCCTGGTGGAGGAGCCGAGCGAAGAAGACACCATCGCCATCCTCCGTGGCCTCAAGGAGCGCTATGAAGTGCACCACAAGGTCGCTATCACCGATGGCGCGATCATCGCCGCAGCCAAGCTGAGCCATCGCTACATCACCGATCGCCAGTTGCCGGACAAGGCCATCGACCTGATCGACGAAGCCGCGAGCCGTATCCGTATGGAAATCGACTCCAAGCCCGAAGTGCTCGATCGCCTGGAGCGCCGCCTGATCCAGCTCAAGGTCGAGGCTCAGGCCCTTAAGAAGGAAGACGACGAAGCGGCGATCAAACGCCTGGAAAAACTGAAGGAAGAAATTACCCGGCTGGAGCGCGAGTACGCCGATCTCGAAGAGATCTGGACCTCGGAAAAAGCCGAAGTGCAGGGCTCGGCGCAGATCCAGCAGAAAATCGAACAAGCCCGCCAAGAGCTGGAAGCTGCGCGGCGCAAGGGTGATCTGAGCCGCATGGCCGAGTTGCAGTACGGGGTCATTCCCGATCTGGAGCGCAGCCTGCAGATGGTCGACCAGCACGGCAAGCCTGAAAACCAGCTGTTGCGCAGCAAGGTCACCGAGGAAGAAATCGCCGAAGTAGTCTCCAAGTGGACTGGCATCCCGGTCGCCAAGATGCTCGAAGGCGAGCGCGACAAGCTGCTGAAGATGGAAAGCCTGCTGCACCAGCGCGTGATCGGTCAGCACGAGGCGGTGGTGGCGGTTTCCAACGCCGTGCGCCGTTCCCGCGCGGGGCTGTCGGATCCGGACCGCCCGAGCGGCTCGTTCATGTTCCTCGGCCCTACCGGCGTGGGCAAGACCGAGCTGTGCAAGGCCTTGGCGGAGTTCTTGTTCGATACTGAAGAGGCCATGATACGCATCGATATGTCCGAGTTCATGGAGAAGCATTCCGTGGCGCGGCTGATCGGTGCCCCGCCTGGCTATGTGGGCTACGAGGAGGGCGGTTACCTGACCGAGGCGGTGCGTCGCAAGCCGTATTCGGTGGTGCTGCTGGATGAGGTCGAGAAGGCTCACCCTGACGTGTTCAACGTGTTGCTGCAGGTGCTGGAAGATGGCCGCCTGACTGACAGCCACGGGCGTACGGTGGATTTCCGCAATACCGTGATCGTGATGACCTCCAACCTGGGGTCTGCGCGGATTCAGGAGCTGGTGGGTGATCCCGATGCGCAGCGTGCGGCGGTAATGGACGCGCTGGGTTCGCACTTCCGGCCGGAGTTCATCAACCGTGTGGATGAAGTGGTGATCTTCGAGCCGCTGGCCCGCGATCAGATTGCCGGCATCACGCAGATCCAGTTGGCGCGCCTGCGCAGTCGGCTGACCGAGCGCGAGCTGACCCTGGAGCTGAGTCCCGAGGCGTTGGACAAGTTGATCGCCGTGGGGTACGACCCGGTCTATGGTGCGCGGCCACTCAAGCGCGCGATTCAGCGCTGGATCGAGAATCCGTTGGCGCAGTTGATTCTGTCGGGGCAGTTTCTGCCTGGCACGTCAGTGACCGCTACGCTCGACAACGACGAGATCGTCTTCGCCTGACGCATAGGCCCCTCCAAACCCCTGTGGGAGCGGGCTCTGCCCGCGAAGCTTCAAAGGCTTCGCCGGCAGAGCCTGCTCCCACCGGAACGGCGGTGTAGGCTCAGTTGAATATTTTCCTTTGCATTTTCGCTTCGCTGCTTCTAAAATGCGCCCCGCTGTACGGTCACCTGCAGAAACACCGGCTCTGTCGGAATTCTGAAAAAAGTTGCAAATTCAGTGTCTTGAAAGCGATTTAAGGGTTGACAGAGGTTTTGAAACTTGTAAAATAGCGCGCCTCAGAGGCACTAACGTAGCGATACGGAAGGGTCGAAGAGTTCAAGGCGGTAGTGATACAGCTTTTGAAATTGCAGTAATGAAGTTGCAGTAACTGAAATTGATAGTTCCGTGATAGCTCAGTCGGTAGAGCAAATGACTGTTAATCATTGGGTCCCAGGTTCGAGTCCTGGTCACGGAGCCAAATTTCATATCGGGGTATAGCGCAGTCCGGTAGCGCGCCTGCTTTGGGAGCAGGATGTCAGGAGTTCGAATCCCCTTACCCCGACCATTTTTGGGTCGTTAGCTCAGTTGGTAGAGCAGTTGGCTTTTAACCAATTGGTCGTAGGTTCGAATCCCACACGACCCACCATTTTTGATTCCGGTTCGCTGGGTCAGATCTTAAAAAGTCCTTTGATGTAACAGTTCAAGGCATCAGAAAAGGCGCCTTATGGGTGCCTTTTTTGTACCGGGGTATAGCGCAGTCCGGTAGCGCGCCTGCTTTGGGAGCAGGATGTCAGGAGTTCGAATCCCCTTACCCCGACCATATTCAGCAAAAAGGCGTCCTGCAAAGGACGCCTTTTTTGTTGCGCTTAAAATGTGCTGGCAGTGCCCACGCCTTCGCGGTCTAGCCTTGCTCCCACAGGTGTACATCGAGGGCTCTGTCTGCATTGTGGGAGCAAGGCTTCTGATTCAGCCATCCCGCTGTGCGCCGTTAACGGCCATCCGGCTGCCCAGCCGATACCGCGACGACGGGTGCACCAGGCGCACATAGGTCACCACCTTGCCGCTGTTCCAGGTGCGGCGCATCAGCACCAGGCAGGGCTCCGTAGCCTCCACCTGCAAATGCCGGCTTTCATCGCTGGAAGGATGCGCCGCCTCGACGATGTGTTCCATTTCATCCGGGCTGATCACCTGCAGCAAGTACCGCGCCGGCTGCAGTTGCCCGCCGAACTGCTGTTGCAGGAACTCCGGCACCAGCTCCGGGCTGACGTAGCGGTCTTCGAGCTGCACCGGTACGCCTTCTTCAAGGTGCACGCACACCAGGTGGAACACCGAGGCGCCCGTGGGCAGCGCCAGCGCTGCCGCGACCGTCATCGACGCGGCCTCGCGGGACAGCTGCAGCACCTGGCAATCGTAGCGATGGCCGCGGGCGGTGATCTCGTCGGCGATATTGGTGATTGTCAGCAGATTGGACTTGGGCTTGCTCTCGGCCACAAAGGTGCCGACGCCGGAGACCCGCAGCAGCAGGCCTTCTTCGGTGAGTTCGCGCAGCGCACGGTTGACCGTCATCCGCGACATGCCCAATTCCACCACCAAGCGGTTTTCCGACGGGATCAGGTCGCCGGTCTTCCATTCGCCGGCGCGCAGTTTGCTCTGCACGTAATCCTTGGCCCGTTGGTACAGCGCTTGTGGAGGATTTTTCATCGGCCCGTGTTCCCGGTCATGGCCGCAAGCGCGGCAAAAGGCGTCGCAAGGTACCGCAAATGCGGGGCGCAGGGAACCGCTTCAAGGGACGATCTCATGGTACGGCGGCATCCTTGCCGTCCTGCCAGAACGCATTGCGATCCAGATAATTCTGTAGAAACTGCTGCAGGCGTGGGTGCTCGGCCTGATGGAAAATCTGCTGCGGCGTGCCGCGTGCGACCACCTCACCCTTGTCGAGGAAAATCACCGAGTCGGCGACCTGCGCGGCAAAGCCCATCTCATGGGTGACCACGACCATGGTCATGCCTTCCCTGGCCAGGTCCTTCATCACCTGCAACACTTCGCCGACCAGCTCGGGGTCGAGGGCCGAAGTCGGTTCGTCGAACAGCATGATGTGCGGCTCCATGGCCAGCGCCCGGGCGATTGCCACGCGCTGCTGCTGGCCGCCGGACAACTGCACCGGCCAGGCCGCGGCCTTGTGCGCCAGGCCGACCTTGTCGAGCATCGCCAGAGCGCGCTCGCGGGCTTGCGCCTTGCTCTGTTTGCGCACCTGTTGCAGCGCTTCACAGACGTTACCGAGCACGGTCATGTGTGGCCACAGGTTGAACTGCTGGAACACCATGCCGACGTTCTGGCGCACCTGGTTGATCTTCGATTGCGCCGCCCGTTTGCGCGCGGGGCCCTCGACATCGGCGTTCTGCCAGCCAAGCAGCTGGCCTTCGATATGGATCTGCCCCTCGTCGTACTCCTCGAGGAACGCCATGCTGCGCAGCAGCGTGCTCTTGCCGGAGCCGGAAGGGCCGATCAGGCACACCACTTCGCTGTGATGGATGGTCAGGTCGATGCCCTTGAGCACCCGCAGTGGCCCGAAATGCTTGCCGACGTTGCGCAGCTGCACCATGGCCTTGCGGCTGTCGGGAGCATTGCTGGCGGAGTGCTTGTCGGGCGCCAGCGTAAGGGAAGCGTTGCTTTGATTCATCGAGGTTGCCTCTGCATAAAGCGTCCGACCCGCGTTTCCAGGAGCATGCCCAGGCGCGAGCAGGCTTCGACCAGTATCAGGTAGCCGATGCACAACGCCAGCAGGGTTTCGACGAAGGCGAACGTCTGCGAGCCGATGCCGGTCAGTACCATGGTCAGTTCGGGGATTGTGATGATCGACAGCACGGCGGTTTCCTTGCACAGCACGGTCACCAGATTGACCAGCGCCGGCAGGATGATCACCAGCATCTGCGGCAACTGGATGCGCAGGATGCAGCGCAGTCGGCCGATGCCCAAGCAGTCTGCCGCCTCCAGTTGCCCGCGCGGGATGGACTCGAAGCCGCCCCGAAAGATTTCCGCGAAGTACACGCTGCCATACACCGCCAGGCCGAGAATGCCGGCGGGGATCGGGTCCAGCTCGAGGCCGAACGACGGGCCGCCGTAGTACAGCAGAAACAACTGCACCAGAAACGGCGTGCTGCGGATGATCTCGATGAATACCCGCAGCGGGGCGCGCACCAGGCCGTTACCGAATACCTGGGCCAGGGCAATCAGCAGCCCCAGCAGGAGGCCGAGCACTACGCCGCTGCTCCAGGTGGCAAGGGTCATCAAAAAGCCGTTGCCGATGTCATCCAGATGATCGGTGAGGATGTGCGGATCGAAATTCATGCGCCGCGCTCCTTCAAGCGTTTTTCCAGGCGCCCGCCGGCGTAGGCCAGGGGGATGTTGATCAGGCAGTAGAACGCCGCCAGCATCAGGTAGTCCTGGACGAACATGTAGTCACTGGCGGCGAGATTCTGGGCGGTGCGGGTGAGGTCGGCCAGGCCCACCACCGAGACCAGTGACGAGGCCTTGATCAGCAGGATCATTTCGTTGATCAGGCCCGGGAGGGTCAAGCGTACGGCCTGGGGCACGCGGATGCGCACCAGCATCTGCCGGCTGTTGAGGCCTAGCAGCCCGGCGGCTTCCAACTGCCCGCCGGGGATGGCGAGCAAGCCGCCGCGCAGGATTTCGGCGATATAGGCCGCGCAGCACAGCGCCAGGCTGATGATCGCTGCCGCCATTGGCGACATGTTCGGCAGGCCGGCGCGAGGCAGGAAGTAATAGATGAACAGCAATTGGACCAGCAGCGGGATGCCGCGGAACACGAAGATATAGGCGCCGCCGAGACGTCGCAGAATGGGTTTGGGCGACAGGCGCATGGCTGCCACGCCGATGCCGATGAAAAAGCCGATGAACAGCGCGGCGGCGGACACCTCGGCGGTGGTCCGCAGCGCGCCGAGCAGTAGCGGGAAATTCTGTTGGAGCAGTGGCCAGTCGAACATCGTTTATTCGTCCATCAATGCACGGTACCGGGATCTGTGGCGGTCATTCTGGCCTCTTCGCGAGCAAGCCTTGCTCCCACAGGTGTGCGCACTGGCATTGGCGAACACCTATCAGAGCAAGCTTTGCTTCCACAGTGCGAGCCGGTCCAGCGCCGTACAGTTGTGGGAGCAAGGCTTGCCCGCGAAGAGGCCAGCACGTTCACTCGCATGCCAGCGCCCTGCGCGCACCCAAATATCACCAGCTCGGGGTGAAGTCCGCCTTCGGCACATCCATCTCGGCACCCAGCCACTGTTTCTGCAACGCGGCCAAGCGGCCATCGGCATGCATTTTCAGCAAGGCGGCGTCGAGCGCTGCGATCAGGCTGTCGGCATCGGCGTCCTTGCGACCCAGAAAGGCGAAGTAGGACTTCTTGCCGAACGGTGGCTGCACCACTTTGTACAGATTGCTCTTCTGCGCGGCCACGTAGGAGATGTTCGGCAGCGAGTTGGCCACCGCCGACAGGCGATGGGCCGCGAGGTCGGCGTACGCCTGGTTGTTGTCGACGTATTCGCGGATGGTGACCTTCTCCGGCAGCGTCGCCGCATAGGCCTTGAGCTCTTCAAGCTGCGCCGAGCCCTTGCCGGCACCGACCGTTTTGCCGGCGATATCGGCAGGTTTGGTCAGCTTGTCATCCTTGGCGCCGGCCATCAGCGATACCGTGGCCTCGGCGATCGGCAGCATGAAGTGGTAGCGCTCCTGGCGCGCCTTGGTCTCGATGATCGGCCCGGCGACCACGTCGAATTTTTTCGCCTCAAGACCTGGCAGCACGCTAGGCCATGGCAGGTCGATGAACTTGACCTTGACCCCCAATTCCTTGCCCAGCTCGGCAAAGAGTGCCTTGTTGAGGCCGTCCTGCTCGCCCTTGGTAAGAAAGTCGAACGGCGCAAACTGCATCTCGGTACCGACCACCAACTCGCCGGCCTGTTTCACGTCGGCCAATTGATCGGCCTGCGCTGCCATGGAGCCCATTGCCATCGCCATGGCCAGACACAGGCCGCCTGCGGTTTTGCTGAACTTGCTGTACTGGGAATCGAGTTGCATGGATCACTCCTTCATCAGACGGTCAGTCGTGTGGCGTTCGAGATGGATGAGTGCCTGCAGTTCGCGTGCCATACCGGTATATACAAGTGGTGTGCGGGGCGCGGATCGGTCAGCGGGCCAGGGGTGATCAGGAATGAGTCACCAGCTAAACGGCTAGCACCGTTTCAGGTCATTCCCCCGCTCTCACAGGGGATGGCGTATGGCCGCTCTTAGTCATACAAACGAGCGAATGCCAGCCATTGCGCAAACTTGCCATCCTCTACCCAGGCCCGAGCTGCCGCGATATCCGGGGCGAAATAACGGTCTTCATCGTAATGCGCGACATCAGCGCGAATCATCGCCAACACCTCTACCAAAATCGGCGAGGTTTTCAGCGGTGCATGCAGATCGACACCCTGAGCCGCGCCGAGCAACTCGATGGCCACCACCGCGCTGCTGTTGCCGGCCATGTCCAGCAGGCGGCGGGCGGCGAAGGTCGCCATCGACACGTGGTCTTCCTGGTTGGCCGAGGTCGGCAGGCTGTCGATCGATGCGGGGTGGGCGAGGGTCTTGTTCTCCGAGGCGAGTGCGGCGGCGGTCACCTGGGCGATCATGAATCCGGAGTTGAGGCCGCCTTCCAGCACCAGAAACGCCGGCAGGCCGGACAGGGCCGGGTCCACCAGTTGGGCGATGCGCCGTTCCGACAGCGCGCCGATTTCCGAGATAGCCAAGGCCAGCACGTCAGAGGCCATGGCCACCGGTTCGGCGTGGAAGTTGCCGCCCGACAGCACGTCACCGTCGGCACTGAACACCAGTGGGTTGTCCGATACCGCGTTGGCTTCACGCAGGAACACCCCGGCGGCAAAGCGCAGGTGGTCCAGGCAGGCGCCCATCACCTGTGGCTGGCAACGCAGCGAGTACGGGTCTTGTACGCGGGCGCAGTTGACGTGGGATTCGCTGATCTCGCTGGTGGCCAGCAACTCGCGGTAAAAGGCCGCCACGGCGATCTGCCCCGGTTGACCGCGCACTGCCTGAATACGTGGGTCGAATGGCACGCGCGAGCCCTTGAGCGCCTCGACGCTGAGGCTGCCGGCGACCACGGCGGCGCTGAACAGTTTTTCCGTGGCGAACAGGCCGCGCAATGCCAGCGCGGTGGACACCTGAGTGCCGTTGATCAGCGCCAGGCCTTCTTTCGGCCCCAGCTCCATCGGCTCCAGGCCGGCCAGCGCCAAGCCTTCGACCGCATCCATCTCGCGACCCTGATGACGCACGCGGCCGACGCCGATCAGCACCGCCGACATATGCGCCAGCGGGGCCAGGTCGCCGGAAGCGCCCACCGAACCTTGCGACGGAATGCATGGGAACACCTTGTGTGTGTACAGCGCGTTCAACGCTTCGATCAGCTCCCAGCGTACCCCCGAGAAACCTCGGGCCAAGGACGCGACCTTGAGCGCCATGATCAGGCCGACACTGGCATCATCCAGCAGTGGCCCGGTGCCGGTGCAGTGGGACAGCAGCAGATTGCGCTGCAGTTTGGCCAGCGACTGGTCCGGGATCGACGTGCGTGCCAGCAGCCCGAAGCCGGTGTTGATGCCGTACACGGTGCGTTTGTTTTCGATGATCTGCGTCACGGTGCGCGCCGCCTCGTCCACCACCGTGCGCGCGGCCGGATCGAGGCTGAAGTCGACCTGCTGCTGGTAGATAGCACGCAATTGGTCGAGGTCGAAGTGGCCGGGCTGGATGACGAGGGGCGCTGGCATGGCGATGTCCTGGATGAGGTGAAAAGAGGTGGCTATCTAAACCTGTATATACAGGTAAGGCAAGATGCAGGCCAGAAATCTTTCTCACTAGCCTAGACCAGGCAAGGCGGGGGCAAGGCGGGATACGGACGGAGTGTCAAAGGGGAAGGATGTCACCGAAAGTTGCACCGTGGCGGTACCTGACGCACCGCAGCAGTGCCCGAGTAACGTGCAACCTGTGGAAGCGGCCGCTGTCCGCGAATGGGCCAGCAGGGTAACGGAGCATTGTTCGAAGGGATTTTAGCTGTGTGGTGCCTACTCCGACGCGTCTCTGGCTGCGCCCAGGCCCACGCTGACTGCAGTCGGCTCAGGATCCTCGCTGTATATACCGGTAACCACCCCCTCTAAAGTGAGCGGGCTTGCCCCCGATACGGAGTGTCAGACACGAATGCGTAATCTGATACACCGCGATCGCAGGCAAGCCGCCTCGCTACAGGGGCAGACGATATCAGTGCAGTTTGAGCCGTGGCTCGGTCCCGCGGCCGATCCGGCTACCGAGCATCAACATGGCCGTGCGGAATATCCCGAACAGCGCCATCTGGTGCATGCGGTAAAGCGACACATAGAACATCCGCGCCAACCAGCCTTCGAGCATCACGCTGCCGGTCAGGTTGCCCATCAAGTTGCCCACCGCCGAGAAGCGCGACAGCGAGATCAGCGAGCCGTAATCCTTGTAGGTGAATTCCGGCAGGCTGCTGCCACCCTCGATGCGCAGCTTCAGCGACTTCACCAGCATCGACGACTGCTGGTGCGCGGCCTGGGCACGCGGCGGTACGTTGCGGTCGGTGCCGGCTTGCGGGCAGGCGGCGCAGTCACCGAAGGCGAAGATATTCTCGTCGCGGGTGGTCTGCAGGGTCGGCAGCACCTGCAGTTGGTTGATGCGGTTGGTCTCCAGGCCGTCGATGTCCTTGAGAAAGCCCGGCGCGCGGATGCCCGCCGCCCAGACTTTCAACGCCGCGGGGATTTCCTTGCCGTCGGCGGTGCGCAGGCCATCGGCCGTCACCTCGCTCACGGACGCGCCAGTCAGGACCGTCACGCCGAGTTTTTCCAGGGTCTTGTGCACCGGCGCGCCGATACGCTCCGGCAACGCTGGCAATACCCGTGGGCTGGCTTCGATCAGGGTGATGTGCATGTTCTCGGGCTTGATCCGCCCCAGGCCATAGGCCGCCAGTTCCTGGGCGGCGTTATGCAACTCGGCGGCCAGCTCGACCCCCGTAGCACCGGCGCCGACGATGGCGACGCTGATCGAGGCGATCTGATCCTCGTCACCGGCGTGGGCGCGCAGGTAGTGGTTGAGCAACTGCTGGTGAAAGCGCTCGGCCTGCTTGCGGGTGTCGAGGAACAGGCAGTGCTCGGCCGCGCCCAGGGTGCCGAAGTCGTTGGTGGTGCTGCCAACGGCCATGACCAGGGTGTCGTAGTTCAGCGAGCGCGCGGGCACCAGTTCGGCGCCATTCTCGTCGAGGGTGGCTTCGAGGTGAATGCGCTTGGCGGCGCGATCGAGCCCGCCCATGCGGCCCATCTGGAAGGTGAAGTGGTTCCACTTGGCCTGGGCGACATAGTTGAGCTCGTCTTCAGACGAGTTCAAGGAGCCGGCCGCGACTTCGTGCAGCAGCGGTTTCCAGATGTGCGTGAGGTTGGCATCCACCAGCACGACGCTGGCCTTGCCCTTCTTGCCCAGGCTGTTACCCAGGCGGGTCGCCAGTTCCAGGCCGCCGGCGCCGCCGCCGACAATCACGATACGATGAGTCATAGGGATATCTCATAAGGTTTACGGAATTCGGCCGAGTCCCCTGGGCGAGCGCGAAGCAGCTCACAGCGCCAGGGAGATCGGGGCAGGCTTGGCTGCGACCGGCCGGACCACAACGACGATCGCCCGGGGCAGGAGCATAGGCTCGACTGCTGGCACAGGGCTGATCATCGGGGTTCAGGCGGCGGGTCATGCGGGCCTCGGGGGTAGACGTTTGTGACTGCGCGAATGTTACACGGTTCAATGCTGGGGAGCGTATACCCTGTGGCGACGGGGGTGGCTGCCTGACCACAGGGTCGGCTTTGAAACTTTGTACCACTGCTGTAGATCCTCGGCAATCAATGCCTCAAAGGCTGATCCCCACATCGAAGACGATGCTGCGCCCTAAGTTGTTGCGCAAGAAATCCGGCGCATCCGGATGGGCGAACAGCACCCGCGCGAAGGTCGGCCCCACTAGCGACAGCGAACGCCAGCCCTGACGCAGGTATTCGGTCGGCGGCGGGAAATGGCTGTTGAGGTCGAGCACTTCGCGCTTGAGGCTGGTGAAGGCGATGATGTCCAGCTCGCCCAGGTCGATATCGCGCTCCTGGTAGTTGTGCGCCTTCTTGCGCAAGGTCGGCCCCAGGCGCTGCAGCAACTCCGGGGCGCGAATACGCTTGGGCCGGGCCTCGCGGCGCACCAGCTGGCTGAGGGAAAAGGCACTGCGGCGGCGTTGCAGTTCTTCGCGCCATTCGTCATTGAGGCGCCGGCCTTCGTCGAGCACGAAGAACACCTCGAAGCACGCCTCGCGAAACAGCACGTCCGGCGGCTCCTGGCCGGCGGGCACGAACTCTTCGGTACGGTAAGGAATGTTCAGCCCTTGCAGCAGGCGCTCGCAGACCCAACGCTCGCGCTCCCATTTGCGGGCATTGGACAGGAACGCATTGGCTTGTTCGGCCTGGTTGGTCAGCAGGCGCAGGTAATCTGAGTCATCCATGAGCTCAAGCTTAGCGCTCAAATGTGACGGTGAAGAATAAAAACTCGGGGTGTTGCGTTGTGCTTACAGGCCTCTTCGCCGCCGAACGCACCCCCCTTGCTCCCACAGTGTTGGCGGATCTGGAGTCGTACACCTATGGGAGCAAAGGGGCGCATTCGGCGGCGAAGAGGTCGGTAGCATCAAAGCCATTCCCGACCTGAACCTGAACTTCAAGCAATCCCGATCTTCCACTGCGCCGGCGGCGGGGTGCCGTTGACGGCGAAGTCGCCGACGATGCGGTCCTTGTAGATTCGCGGGTTGTGCGACGCCAGGGTCCGGGCGTTGCGCCAGAAGCGATCCAGCCCATGGGGGCGCAGGGTCGCCGAGGCGCTGAGGGCGTCGAACAGCCGCGAGCTGGCGTCGATGATCAGGTCGCTGACGATGGTCTGCGCCTGGGCGACTTCCAGTTCGGCGATATTCACCGCATGAGTCAGGGCGGCGGTGTCGTCCTGCTGGCTGGCCTCGTATGCGCGCTGCAGCGCCTCGGCGTTTTTCAACACGATGGCGCCGGCGCTGTACGCCGCCGCGCGCACGCTGCCGACCACTTGCAATACCTGCGGATCCTGCGCCACCCGTGGCGCGTTGCCGTGGCTGAAACTGCGCGTGCGTTGCCCCACCGCCGCGGCCAGTTCACCGCTCAACGCGCGGCCGATACCGGCGAGGTTGGCGAGGTGGAAGATCTGGTAAAAAGCCGGTGAATACTGGAAGCGCTCTTCGTTACTGACGATATGACGCGGGTCGACCGCAACGCTGCGCAGGTGCGTGGTGCCGCTGGCGGTGAGGGTCTGGCCGAAGCCATCCCAGTCGTCGATCACCTCAACGCCCGGGTCATCGCGCCGCACGGTGACGAACATGCGCTTGCCCTCGTAGTCGCTGACGGTCACATCGAGCCAATCGCTGTACAGGCAGCCGGTGGTGTAGAACTTGCTGCCGTCGATGCGCCATTGTTCGCCATCCAGATACAGCCGCGAGTTGTGTTGCGCCTGGGCCGCCTGGCCGATTTCACCGGTGGCCGGGCCCACCGTTTCGCCGCGGGCGATGCGCTCCAGCCACAGCTGCTGGCGCGCCGGGTCGCGGCTGTTGAGGACGTTTTCGGTAAAGCCGAAATGGCCACGCAGGGCCTGCACCAGGTTGGAGTCGGCTTCGCCCAGTTCGATGAGCAGGTTGGTCAACTCGGTCAGGCTGGCGCCCGCGCCGCCATAGGCCACCGGCACGCGCACGGCGGTGAAGCCCGAGGCTTTGAGCTGTTGCAGTTCTTCCACGGGCAAGCGCCGCTGCCGTTCACGGTCGATGGCGCCTTCGCGTAACTGCGCGAACAGCGGCCGGAAGCGTGCGGCGAGTTGTTCGTATCCGGGGGTAGGGCCTGCGCCCCATGCTGCGTCGATTTGGGTCATGGTGGGTCTCTCTGAATTTGCAGTGGCCATACCGGCCTCTTTGAGTCGTACACCTGTGGGAGCAAGGCTTGCCCGCGCATAGGCCGGTATGGCCAATAAAAAAGGTGGCGGTCAGATCGCGATCGACCATTCCTGCAGTTGAACCTGCGCCGGGTGCTGCGGATACGGCAGCCCAAGCCGCTCACGCAATGTCTTGCCCTGCGGCCCCTCCACCGGCACCAAACCGCGGCGGCGCAACTCCGGCAGGATCAGCGCAATAAAATCATCCAGCCCCTCCGGATAGGTCGGCGGCAAAATATTGAAACCATCAGCGCCGCGGCCTTCGAACCAACTCTGCAATTGATCCACTACCTCGGTCGGCGAGCCCACCAGCGTCCAGTGCCCGCGCGCGCCGGAGAGCTTGAGATACAGCTCGCGAATGCTCAGGCCTTCGGCGGCCAGTTTTTGAATCAACAGCTGGCGGCTTTTCGAGGCGTTGGTAACGGGCAGCTCCTTGGGCAGCGGGCCGTCCAGCGGCAGTTGCGAGAGGTCGACGCCGCCCAGCAGGCTCGACAGCAGCGCCAGACCCACTTGTGGATGCACCAGGTCCTGCAGGCGCTGGTGCTTGGCGTGGGCCTCGGCCGAGGTCGGCGCAGTGAAAATCGTCACCCCCGGCAGAATCTTGATGTGCTCGGGGTCGCGGCCCAAAGCGGCGGCCTGGGATTTGACGTCACTATAGAACTCCTGAGCATCTTCCAGCGATTGATGCGCGGCGAAGATCGCTTCGGCGGTAGCAGCCGCCAGCGCGCGGCCATCCTCCGAGGCCCCGGCCTGTACCAGCACCGGCTTGCCCTGCGGCGAGCGCAACACGTTCAGTGGCCCGCGCACATTGAAATGCTCGCCCTCATGATGGGCGAAGTGCAGTTTGTTGCGGTCGATGAACACCCCGCTGGCCTTGTCGAGCAACAACGCGTCGTCTTCCCAGCTGTCCCACAGCTTGCTCACTACGTCGTGGAATTCCCGCGCGCGGCTGTAGCGATCGGCATGGGCGGCCTGTTGGCGCTGGCTGGCGCCGCCGAAGTTCTTGGCGGCTTCCGGGTCGCTGCTGGTCACCAGGTTCCAGCCGATACGCCCGCCGCTGATCTGGTCCAGCGAGGCGAACTGGCGGGCCAGGTTGTAGGGTTCGCTGTAGCTGGTGCTGGCGGTCGCGATCAGGCCGATCTTTGAGGTCACGGCAGCCAGCGCGCCGAGCAAGGTCAGCGGTTCGAAACTCAGGCTCGGGGCGATGACGCGGTCGAAGGTCGGCGCATCGATGCCGCGGATCGACACGCTGTCGGCGAGGAACAGCGTGTCGAAGCCCGCCGCCTCGGCCTTGCGCGCCAGGTCGACATAGTGGTCCAGACGAATGCCGGCGTCGGCCTGCGAACCACTGTCGCGCCAGGCCGCCAGGTGGTGCCCGGTGGCGCGCAAGAAGAGGCCGAGCTTGAGCGTGTCTTTACGTTGGGTCATGAAAAGGCTCCTTGGTTAGCAGGCCACAGCGAACGGCAAGCGCTGCTGGGCCAGTGGCAGTGGGCTTTGAATCAATGCAGGCACCCGCGCGCCGGGGATCGCCGCCAGCAAGCGTCGGCTGTACGCATGCTGAGGGTTCTCCCACAGGCTGTGGGGCGTGGCCTGTTCAACGATGCGTCCGTCATGCATGACCAGCACTCGGTCAGCGAAATAGCGCACCACGGACAGGTCGTGGGAAATGAACAGATAGGACAGGTCGAAGGCCTCGCGCAGCTCCACCAGCAGGTTGAGGATCTGCGCCTGGGTCGACACGTCGAGCGCCGACACCGGCTCGTCGCAGATCACCAGCCGCGGCCTGACGATCAACGCCCGCGCGATACCGATGCGCTGGCGCTGGCCGCCGGAAAACTGATGGGGCAGGCGGTTCAGGCTGCTGCGCGGCAAGCCCACGGCGTCGAGGATCGATTCGCGCGCGCGTTGCCGCTGGCGGGCATCGTCCTGGCCGTGCAGGCGCTGCACGCGGTCGAGCAGGGTCTCGACGCTGTGGCGTGGGTTGAGCGCCGCGTAGGGGTCTTGAAAGACCATCTGCAACTGGCTGCGCCATTGGCGTTGTTCCACCCTGTCGAGGGTGGCGATGTCACGTCCGGCGAACTCGATATGGCCTTCGCGCGGCGCCAGCAGACCGAGCAGTGCACGGCTCAAGGTCGACTTGCCGCACCCAGACTCGCCCACTAGCCCGACTGTCTCGCGCGCGCCGATGCGAAACGACAGCTGGCTGAGCACATCGCGCTGGCCATAGGCGAAGCTCAGGTTGTCGGCGCGCAACAGCGCCGTGCTCTGCGCGGGCGTTGCCTGTGGCGTCTTGCCGGGCGCGTGCAAGGTGCTGCTGATGGTGTAGCTGTTGGGCTGCCCGGCACGGCGGGTGACCTGGATCTCGGCCAGGCGATTGTGCCGGTAATGCTGGTCGTGATCGCGGTCCAGCGAGGCGTTGAGCAGGCCGTGGGTGTAGGGGTGCGCCGGGCTGCGGAACAGCTCGGCAGTCGGTCGGTGCTCCAGCGCGACGCCATCGTGCATGATGATCACCCGGTCGGCCTGCTGCTTGACCACGCCCAGGTCGTGGGTGATCAACAGCAGGCCCATGCGCAACTCGCGGCGCAGGCGGTCGAGCAATTCGAGGATCTGCGCCTGCACGCACACGTCCAGCGCGGTGGTCGGCTCGTCGGCGATGAGCAATCGTGGTTCGCAGGCGATGGCCATGGCGATCATCACCCGTTGCCGCTGGCCGCCCGACAAATGCTGCGGGTACTCGCGCAAGTGCGCGGCGGGGCGCGGCAACTGCACCAGCCCGAACAGTTCCTCGGCGCGCTGCCAGGCCTGACGGCGAGTCAGGTTCGTGTGGGTGAGCAGGGTTTCGGTCAATTGCTCGCCAAGGGTGAGCACCGGGTTGAGGCTCGACAGCGGCTCTTGAAAGACCATGGCCAGGTCCTTGCCCTGCACCTGGCGCAATTGCCGAGGCGACAGGCGCAGCAGGTCGCGGCCTTCGAACAGCACCTCGCCGCTCAGTTGCGCGTTGCCCGGCAACAGCCCCATCAACGCCAGCGCGGTGGTGGACTTGCCGCAGCCCGATTCCCCCACCAGCGCCAAGGTTTCGCCTGCTGCGAGGCTGAAATCCAGGCCCTGCACCGCTTCGACACCTTGATATCCCACGCGCAGCCCGCGTACTTCGAGCAGGCTCATGGGATGTACCGGCGCAGGCGCGGGTTGAGGGCATCGTTGAGGCCGTCGCCGAGCATGTTGAAGGCCAGTACCACGAGGATGATCGCCAAGCCCGGCAGCGCAGTGAGGTACCAGGCGCTGGCGATCTGCTCGCGGCCGGCGCCGATCATGCCGCCCCAACTCGGCCGGTTGGGGTCGCTCATGCCGAGAAACGCCAGGCCGGCTTCGATGAGGATCGCCGAGGCCACCAGGATCGAGGTGGTGACGATCAGCGGCGCCAAGGCGTTGGGCAGAATCTCGTCAAGGATGATGGTGCGCGTACTGAAGCCCTGAGCACGCGCCGCCGTGACGAAATCGGCTTCGCGCAGGGTGCGAAATTCGGCGCGGATCAGCCGGGCGATGGTCGGCCACGACGAGATGCCGATCGCCAGGGCGATGATATTCACCGTGGGGTTGCCGATGGCGACGATGACGATCACCAGCAAGAATGACGGCACCGTCTGGAACACTTCGGTGATGCGCATCAGCACGTCCCCGAGGCGACCGCCGTGGTAGCCGGCGATAGCCCCGACGAACACGCCGATGATCACGCTCAGCAAGGTCCCGGATACCGCGATCAGCAACGAGGCCCGCGCGCCATAGGCGATACCCGCCGCCACGTTGCGGCCCAGGGAATCGGTGCCCAGTGGATAGGCCGGATCGGCGCCGGGCCACAGCAGCGGCTCGGCGACCATGTCCGAGGGATCACCGGGGAAGAAGTAGCTCGCGCTCAGCGCCATGGCCAGCATCGCCAGCAGCACCCCGGCGCCGATCAACGCCGCCGGGCTGCGCCGCAAGGCGGCCCAGAGGCTTTCGCTATGGCCTGTAGTCATCGACATTGCGCACTCACTCATCAAATTGTCCGGTTACCTGTAGCGCGGGGGGCTGCGTTTATTGCACCTGGATACGCGGGTCGAGCCAGGCTTGCAGCAGGTCCATGGCGACGTTGACCACCACCACCAGCATCGACGACAGCAGCAGAATCCCCAGCAGCAGGTTGTAGTCGCGCGACAGCACCGCATCGAGGGTCAAGCGCCCCAGCCCGGGCCAGCCGAACAGCGTCTCGGTGACCGCGGCGCCGCCCAGCAGCGCGGCGAAATGCAGGCCCGCCAAGGTGGTCACCGGCAGCAGCGCATTGCGCAGTACATGGCGCACGGCGATGCGGGTGGGAGGCAGACCCTTGGCGCGGGCGGTACGGACGAAATCCTGACGCTGCACCTCGAGCATCGATGCGCGAGTCAGGCGTGCATACAGCGCGATGTAGAAGGTCGCCAGGGTGAGGATCGGCAAGATCGCGTGCTTGAAGCGGTCGAACAGCCAGGCGCTGCCGTGCAGGTCCAGCCCGAGGGTTTCGATACCGTCGCTGGGCAGCCAGCCCAGCGTCACCGAGAACAGCACCACGGCCATCAAACCGATCCAGAAACCCGGCGTCGAATACAGCAGCAATACCGTCAGCGACAACAATCGATCGGGCCAACGCCCGACGCGGCTGGCCATGATCACCCCGGCGCTGATCCCAATCGCCAAGGCCAACGCCAGGGCGCCGACCATCAGCAACAAGGTGTTGGGCAAGCGCTCGGCGATCAACTGGCCTACTGGCAGGTTGAAGCGCGGCGACACCCCCAGGTCCAGGTGCACCAGATGATTGAGGTAAGCGAGCAACTGCTGCCACAAGCTCAAGTCCAGGCCGAAGTGGCTGCGCCATTGCGCCAAGGTCGCCTCGGTGGCGCCGCCAGACTCGCTGGCGAGCACGTCCACCGCGTCGCCGGGAATCAAGCGCAGCAGCAAAAAGTTAAGCACCAGAATGCCCAACACCGTGGGTATCGCCTGCCACACAGTGCGCCGCGCCAACCTGAGAATCCGCCGCGCCTGCCCTCGATTACCACGCTGCGCAGTCTCGGGCCCCGATGGCGCCTGTGGGAGCGGGCTCTGCCCGCGAAGCTCCAAAAGCTCACCCATTGGCCAGCGCCGTATTACTCAACTGTACCAACGCCAGGCTGCCATCCAGCCCGTTGCCATCCCCCTCGAAACCCGACACCCGAGCGTTGTAAACAGTCACCTGCTGCTGCATCACCAAGGTCAGCGACGGCACTTCCTCGATAACGATCTTCTGGAACGCCTTGAACAACTCGCCGCGCTTCTGCTCGTCGGTCTCCACCGCAGCGGCCTCCAGCAAACGGTCCACTTCGGGATTGTTGTAGTGAGTGCCGTTGGAGAAGGGCAGGCCCTTGCGGAAGTTCTTCGACCAGAACAACCGCTGCACGCCCACCGTCGGGTCGAACATGGTGCCCATGCCGACCACAGCGAAATCGAAATCGCGGTCGGTGTAGATACGCTTGGTGTAGGTGGGAAAATCCTGCGAGCGCAGTTGCACGTCGATGCCGATGCGTGACAGGGCCGTGCGGATATAGGCCGCCGTGCGGGCATAGCTGTCGCCATAGGGCAGCGGATCGAGGGTCAGGCTGAAGCGCGAAGTGCCCTTTTTCGGCAGATTGGCCCCATCCAGTAGGGCGTTGGCCTTGGCGATGTCGAATGGGTACGGGTCCGGCCCGGTGTATACGTACTGCGGGAAATTCTTGGGAATCGGCGACACGCTGACATCGGCATAGCCGTAATACACCACTTTCTTGATCACCTCGCGGTCGATGGCGTGAGCGATGGCCTGACGCACTTCGAGGCGCGACAGCAGCGGGTTGTCGAGGTTGAACTCGAGCATGGTCGGCGTGATGCTGTAGTTGTAGCCGCGGGTGGTGAACTTCAGCTTGCCGGACGCGGTGATACGCGCCAGGTCGCTCAGCGGCACCGGGCTTTGCCCGCCGGCGTCGAGGCTGCCGTTTTCGAAGGCAGCCAGGCGCGAGGCCGAATCCGGCACCACTTTCAGGTACAGGGTATCGACGCCCGGTGGGTTGGCGCCCCAGTAATCGGCGTTGCGCTCGAACTCGATGTAGCTGCCGCGCTGCCACTGCTTGAAACGATACGGGCCGGTGCCGATGGGCGCGTTGTTGTGCGGGTTGCTCAGCGGGTCGCCCGAATCGTAAAGATGCTTGGGCAGGATCGGCGTTTCACCACCGGCGAAGGCGCGGATCAGGTACGGCGCCGGTTTGGCAAGGCGCACGATGGCGGTATGTTCGTCCGGCGTTTCCACCGTGGTCAGGTTGGCGAAGGTGCTGCCGCCGCGGGGGTGATAGCGCTTGATGAGGTCCAGCGAGAAGGCCACGTCGGCCGAGGTGAACGGCTGGCCGTCATGCCATTTGACCCCCTGGCGCAGATCGAAGTGATAGCTCAGGCCATCGTCGGCGACCTTCCAGGCCACCGCCAGCCCCGGCTGCGGCGCCAGTTGTTCGTTGTAGCTGAGCAAGCCTTCGAGGACCTTGCTGCTGGCGGTGATAGTGGTGCCCGCCGTGGTGTTGAACGAGCTCAGCGACGGCGGCTCGGGATTGACCAGCAGGTTGAAGATCCGCTTGCCGCTCGCCGCCTCGGCAGTGGCGGCGGCGAGGGCGCTGGGCAGGAACGGCACGCTGGCACCGAGCAAGGGGAGAGCGGACAGCCCAGCGATAAATTGACGACGAGAAAAGGCCATGCACAGTCATCCTTGGAGAGTTGATCAGTGGCGCAGACCGGCCTGGTACAGCAGCGGCAAGACGCGCGCGCCGAACTGCTCCAGATCAGGGGCAAAATCGAAGAAGCTCAGTTGGATGCCATCGATGCCGGCTTGCCTGAGGCGGATGATGTCGCGCACCACCGTCTCGGGGCTGCCCACCAGCTGGATGTTGCCGCCCACGTAACGGTGCGCCGCCTGATGGCCACGCCAGGCATGGGCATCGCTGGCCTCGCGGGCATGGCCTTCGAGGGTGCCGGGGTCGCCGGCGGCGGTGATCGCGGCGTGCACTTCCCAGGCTTCGGCGTCGGTGTCGCGGCAGATCACCAGCGGGTTGATGAGGGTCCGCACTTCGCGGCCGTAGCCCTTGGCGGCCTGTTTGATGCGCTGCAGGTGGTCGGGCAGCTTGGCCAGCGCGTCTTCGATCTCGGCGCTGCCGGGGCTGGTGGTAAAGATGATGTCCGAGTGCCGCGCAGCGAAATCGATGCCGGCCGTGGAGCCGGTGGCATTGACGAGCACGGGCCGGCCGAAGCGCGGCTTGACGCTGCTGTAGGCTTCTTCGAGGCGGTAATAGTCGCCGTTGAAATCGAGGTTCTCGGTGCCGGTCCAGAGTTGCTGGACCACGCGAATGAATTCATCGGCCTGGTGGTAGCGCTGGTCGTGCTCGATGGGTTCCTGACCGAAGCGGCGGTGCTCGCGATGGCGGTGGCCGGTTACCAGGTTGAGGCCCCAGCGGCCGTTGCTGATGTGGTCCAGAGTGGCGCCGAACTTGGCCAGGTGCAGCGGGTGCCAGGGGCCGTAGAGCACGTGCAGGGTCGAGATCAGCAGGATGCGCTCGGTCACCGAGGCCAGCGCCGCCTGGGTGATGAAGGCGTCCAGCGACTCGTCGTGGTAACGGATCTCGCCGCCATAGCCGCCTTTGCCCAGCCATTCGGCCAAGGCGAACACCAGGTCGAAGCCCAGGGCCTCGGCGCGCAGGGTCAGCTGCTTGTTGTACTCGAAACGCCAGTCGGTGCTGCGGGGCAGGGCCGAGGCACTCCAGCCGCCGGATTGCACCGGCAGGAACAAACCGAGCATCAAGGGTTGAGCGAAAGCGCGGGAGACTGGGCTGTCGGGAAAATCCAGGGGCGAGGGCAACAAAGGCAAAGGGCACACTCCGACGTTCACGTTCGTCAGAGGGTGATTGCAACGGCTGTGCCGCTACCTTGGGATCGGTTGCAGGGTGTTGAAATAGCTAGGGATTTTATGGGGGCGGGGGTAGGCGGACAGGGGGGGGCGGTGTTGGCTGCCGTGCTTATTGTTCTGCAAGTGTTGGAAACCCAACAGTTGCTGTTGGTTGATGGTGTTCTCACGGGCCCCTTAGCGGGCGAGCCTTGCTCCCACAGAGTTGACGGACCTGAGTCGTACACCTGTGGGAGCAAGGCTTGCCCGCGAAGAGGCCCTCAACCCCCACCCAAAAATCAATGCTCGCGCGGCGGCGAAACGCAACAGTTGCTGTTGGCTGATGGTGTTCTTCAGTGCCCCTTCGCGGGCAAGCCTTGCTCCCACAGATTTGACGGACCTGAGTCGTACACCTGTGGGAGCAAGGCTTGCCCGCGAAGAGGCCCTCAACCCCCACCCAAAAATCAATGCTCGCGCGGCGGCGAAACGCAACAGTTGCTGTTGGCTGATGGTGTTCTCCCGGGCCCCTTCGCGGGCAAGCCTTGCTCCCACAGAGTTGACGGACCTGAGTCGTATACCTGTGGGAGCAAGGCTTGCCCGCGAAGAGGCCCTCAACCCCCACCCAAAAATCAATGCTCGCGCGGCGGCAAATCATCCGAGAACAGATCATCCTCGGCATCCGGACTCACCGGAATCTTGTGCTCCTCCGACGCCCAGGCGCCCAGGTCAATCAGTTTGCAGCGATCAGAACAAAACGGACGGTTGATATTGGCCGCGTTCCACTCCACAGGCGCGCCGCAGGTAGGGCATTCGACGGTCAAGGGTTGGCTCATTCAGAAGCTCCAGGCAAATTCAGATAAAAGTGATGCAAGCGATCGACCTCACTGTGCAGCCAGGCCAGATCGCGGTCGTTGAGCACGACGTCGTCAGCCAAGGCCAAGCGCTGTTCGCGGCTGGCCTGGGCCTTGAGGATGGCCTCGACCTGCTCGGCGGTCGTGGTATCGCGTTTCAGCGTGCGCGCGCGTTGCAGCTCGGTGGGCGCGTCGATCACCAGCAACCGGTCGGTACGCTTGTACTGCCCCGACTCCACCATCAACGGCGACACGAACACCGCGTAAGTCGACGTCGCCTGAGCCAGATTATCGGCGATCTCCTGCGCGATCAGCGGATGCAACAGCGCCTCGACCCAGCGCCGCTGCTCGGCATCTTCAAAGATGCGTTTACGCAACGCTGATCTATCCAGCGCCCCGCTGGGCTGCAGAATATCCAAGCCAAAATGCTCGGCCAGTTGCTGCAACGCCGGCCGCCCGGGCTCCACGACCCAGCGCGCGGCCTGATCGGCATCCACCACATGAATGCCATGCTCGGCGAAGCGTTCGGCGGCGGCACTCTTGCCGCTGCCGATACCACCGGTCAGGCCCAACACCCAGGGTTTTGCAGCTGTGGTCATTTAAAATCCGGCGAAGTGCATGTACGAGGCGGTTATTTGACCACCCCACAGCAATGCAATCCAGCCCGCAATCGCCAGATAAGGACCAAAGGGGATCGGCGTACTGGTCGCCTGATCGCGCAGCTTCAGCAGGATGACGCCCAACACCGCGCCCACCAGGGATGACAGCAGCACCGTCAACGGCAGGATCTGCCAGCCTCCCCAGGCGCCGAGCATCGCCAGCAGCTTGAAATCGCCGTAGCCCATGCCCTCTTTGCCGGTTACCAGCTTGAACAGCCAGAACACCAACCACAGCGACAGGTAGCCGAACACCGCGCCCCACAGCGCGCTGGAGAGGTCGGTGAACAGGCCGAAGTTGTTGACGATCAGGCCTAACCAGAGCAATGGCAGCACGATAGCGTCGGGCAGAAGCTGGCGGTCGACGTCGATCATGCTCATCGCCAGCAGGCCCCAGGTGAGGAGCATGAAGGCGCCTGCCGGGTAGCCGAAGCCGAAGTGGTAGGCGATGAAGGCCGTCAGCAGGCCGCTGGCGAGCTCCACGAGGGGGTAGCGCTTGCTGATGGGCGCCTGGCAGGCGGAGCAGCGGCCTTTGAGGAACAGGTAGCTGAGGATCGGGATGTTTTCGCTGGCGCGGATCTTGTGGTTGCAGTGGGGGCAGGTGGAGTTGGGGAGGATCAGGTTGCAGCGTTCTGGCTGCTGTTCGGCTGGCAGGTCGAGGATTTCTCGGGATTGGGTGCGCCAGTCGCGATCAAGCATGATCGGGAGGCGGTGGATGACGACGTTGAGGAAGCTGCCGACGAGCAGGCCGAGGAGCAGGGCGCAGAGGGTGAAGGCCAGGGGGGAGCTGGCCAGGAATTCGGGTAGGGACATGGGGTTAGACGACTGAGCCAAGTTGGAAGATGGGGAGGTACATGGCGACTACCAGGCCGCCGACGACAATGCCGAGGATAACCATGATCATTGGCTCCATCAGGGTGGTGAGGCTGTCGACCATGTTGTCGACTTCTGCTTCATAATAACCTGCTACTTTATCCAGCATTTCATCCAGCGCACCCGACTCTTCGCCGATGGACGTCATCTGAATAGCCATACTTGGAAACACTCCAGTGGCGCGCATCGAGGTATTGAGTTGTGTGCCGCTGGAAACATCTTGCTTGATTTTCCCTACAGCGATCTTGAACACCACGTTGCCGGCGGCCCCCGCTACAGAGTCCAGCGCCTCCACCAAGGGTACGCCGGCGGCGAAGGTGGTTGATAACGTGCGAGCGTAGCGGGCGATGGCCGATTTATAGAGTATCTGGCCGATGACCGGTATTTTCAGCAGGCCTCTGTCGATACCGTCGCGCATGCGTTGGCTACGTTTAAAAGCGTATTTGAATGCGTACATGAATGCGATAATCGCGCCCAACACCACCCACCACCATGCCTGCATGATTTCTGAAAGATTGACGACCATCAGTGTGAACGCCGGCAACTGCGCGCCAAAGCCGGAAAACACGGCCTGAAATTGCGGCACTACTTTAATAAGCAAGATCGACGATACGATGAGCGCGACGACCAAAACCGTTATTGGATAAGTCATTGCCTTCTTGATTTTTGCCTTGAGCGCCTCGGTCTTTTCCTTATAGGTCGCAACACGATCCAGTAATGCTTCGAGTGCACCTGCCTGTTCGCCTGCGTCGACGAGGTTGCAGTAAAGATCATCAAAATACTCGGGTTTTTGCCTCAGCGAGGTGGCAAAGCTATTACCTGCGGCGACTTCTAGCTTCAGTGTTAATACCAGATCACGCATTTTTGGGTTTTCAACACCCTCGGCAATAATATCGAAGGATTGCAGTAGCGGAACGCCCGCCTTCATCATGGTGGACATCTGACGCGTAAACAGCGCGATGTCCATCGGTTTGATCTTTTTACCCTTACTGAATATCGAGCTGGTTTTTTTCTTTATCTTGCCGGGTGAGATTCCTTGTCTCCGTAGTTGCGCTTTTATCAGCGGAATACTGGCGCCGGTCATCTCACCGGAGGTAGACGAGCCTTTCCGGTCAGTGCCTTCCCAAATATAGACGTTAGTCTTTACTGTTTTGGAGGCCATTACTTAGTCCTTGGTGACGCGATTGATTTCGGCGAGGCTGGTCAGCCCCTGCATGACTTTCTGCAGACCGGAGGTTCGCAAGTCGTTGAAACCTTCTTTGCGCATAAGCGTCGAGATTTCGATCGAGTTACCTGCCTCCATGATCAGCTGTTGAAGCGCCGGTGTGTTTCGGACTACCTCGTAGATACCGAGCCTACCTTTATAACCCCCAGTACATAGGTCGCACCCTACTGGCTCATAAATGGTGAATGTCCCTATACGATCAGCCGGTATACCCTCGGCTATGAGTGCCTCGCGGGGGATCTCAGCGGTTTTTTTGCACACTGGGCAAAGCTTGCGGGTCAGCCGCTGAGCAATGATCAAACTGACAGAGGTCGCGATGTTGAAACTAGCCACGCCCATATTCTGCAGGCGCGTCAGGGTTTCGGCTGCACTGTTGGTGTGGAGGGTTGAAAGAACAAGGTGACCTGTTTGGGCTGCTTTGATGGCAATCTCTGCAGTCTCGAGATCACGAATCTCGCCGACCATGATCACGTCTGGATCCTGCCGCAGAAACGAACGCAGCGCGGAAGCAAAATCCAATCCTTGGCGGTTGTTCACGTTGACCTGGTTGATGCCTTCCATGTTGATTTCGACAGGGTCTTCCGCGGTCGAGATATTGATATCGACGGTGTTCAGGATGTTGATGCCGGTATAGAGCGAGACCGTCTTGCCGGAGCCGGTAGGGCCGGTGACCAATATCATGCCTTGCGGTTGCTTGAGCGCCTGAAGGTACAGTTCCTTCTGTTCGGGTTCATAGCCGAGGGCGTCAATGCCCATTTGCGCACTGGACGGATCGAGAATTCGCATGACGATCTTCTCGCCCCATAGTGTCGGTAGGGTGTTGACTCGAAAGTCGATCGCCTTGTTCTTTGATATCCGCATCTTAATCCGGCCGTCCTGTGGCTTGCGGCGTTCGGAGATATCGAGGCTGGCCATGACTTTCAGCCTAGCCGCGATCCGGTTCGCGAGGTTGATCGGAGGGCGTGCAATTTCCCGAAGCATGCCGTCGGTTCGAAAGCGTACGCGGTAGATTTTTTCGTAGGGTTCAAAGTGCAGGTCGGAAGAGCCGCCCCGAATTGCATCGAGTAGCATTTTGTTAACAAAGCGAACGACTGGAGCATCATCGGCGTCTTGCCCAGCGATATTTTCGTTGCGATCGTCGTTGACTGATTCAACGTCTAACCCATCTAGATCAACGTCAGCCAAGTCTTCAAGGCCAGTACCGCTGGAGTCGAAAAACCGTTCGATGGCTTCCGTTAGTTTGTCGTCCTCTACAAGGATCGCTTCAGCTGTTAAACCTGTACTGAACTGAATATCGTTGATGGCCTGATGGTTCGTCGGATCGGATAGGCCAATGAACAGCTTGTTACCGCGGCGCCAGAGCGGCAGCGCATGGTGCTGGCGGATGAGTTTTTCGCTGACGACGCCCCGTGGATTCGAGTCTTTGTCGAGGGTCTTCAGATCGAGTAGGGACACGCCGAACTGATCCGCCGCGACCTCTGCGATCTCTCTGCTTTTGGCAAGCTTGTTTTGCACCAGGTAGTGAACGAAGGGCGTCTTGTTGCGAAGCGCCTGGGCGTATGCCTGCTGAGCGGCCTTGTCTGTGATGACTTCCGCCTGGACCAGCTGCTTCGCCAAGCCTGAAAGAGCGATATCGTTCATAGTCGTACCCGATGCTTTGAATAGGTCGTTTATAGCGTAGTCGGGCAGGAGATCCAAATCGCCCGCTTAGTGTGACGTAAAATGTCATGTTCTAACGTTTCTTGCCGCTGCTTTTGAGCATAAAGCTCAGGGGAGGGCGCTTCGCTAGTGCGGTGCGCGAGGTGGCACGACGCTTGCTGGTAATTTGGCAACGGTCGCTGGACCCGATTGGCCATATAGAGATAGAGGCGTATATATGAAAGCTCAGAAAGGTTTTACCCTGATTGAATTGATGATAGTAATTGCGATCATCGGAATTTTGGCCGCTATTGCGATCCCTGCCTATTCAAAGTACCAAGGCCGGGCAAAAGCAACGGCGGGTCTGGCGGAAGCTAAGGCACTTACAGTAAACTTTGAAGACCTGCAAAATGGGGGCACCACACCTACAGCGGCGCTGCTTAACGTTACAACTGCAAGCCAGAACTGTACCTTCACTATTACTGGTGGTACGACCGGCTCCATCAAGTGCGCATTGGTGAATGCGCCAGCGGCTATCTCCACCGGTACCATCACTTTGAACCGTACTGATACTACTGGCTGGACTTGCACAGCGGCTAACATAGGCAGTGACTATATGCCGAAAGGCTGCTCTTGATCTTGAATAGCCTGTAGCTGTACTGAAGACGGCCTCGCAGTGAGGCCGTTTTACGTTTACTTCGAGGTGCCTTTATGACGGATCAGAAAGGTTTCACGCTCATCGAGATCATGATTGTTATTGCCATAATTGGCGTCCTTGCCGCCATCGCTATACCTGCATATTCGACCTACCAAGGGCGTTCATCTGTTTTAGCGGGCGTAGCAGAAGGCGGTAGCCTCAAACAGGCATTCGATATTAGCTTGGTCCAAGGCACAATTATTACCTCTGCGGCCGACATTGGTGCGGCGGCAAGCTCCTATAACTGCAGCAGTCAGGTGGTGAATAGCAACGCAAGTACAGGTGTAGGGACGATCATTTGTACCCTTGCCAATGGACCATCATCCGTGAAGGGCCAGACTGTGACATGGACCCGTGACAACGTAGCGGGTTGGTCCTGCACCACGTCTGCTGCCTCCTCTCTGGCGCCTGCCGGCTGCCCTCATAGCACTTCCAACTGACTCGAGCGTAGCTGCCGTTGCGCGGTCGTGACGACAGTGCTAATTTACGCCCGCATCACCGCCGGTGTAGCTCAGTCGGTAGAGCAGCGCACTCGTAACGCGAAGGTCGTAGGTTCGATTCCTATCTCCGGCACCATATCGAAAAATCAGTGGTTCCCCAGAACTCCCGTATGATCCAGTACCAGCCGCCTTGAGCGGTTTTTTATGCCCGTAGGTTTCCCAAACTTCCCTGCAAACCCGAAGTTTTGGGGGCATCTTTGGGGGAATGACCGGTTCGGTCATGAATTATGCCCCTACGAAGGTGTTTCATGCCCCGCAAAGCCTCCCCACTCACTGACTCCGCGCTGAAAGTTTCAAAACCCCGAGATAAGCCGTACAAGCTCAGCGACGGGCAAGGGCTCTATCTAGAAGTGACGCCCAATGGCTCGAGGCTATGGCGCCTGAAATATCGATTCGGGGCGAAAGAGAAACGCCTTTCATTCGGGGCATATCCTACGGTCTCACTACAGAAGGCCCGTCAGCGGCGCGACGAGGCTCGGCAACTTCTGTCAGAGGGCGTCGGCCCGGGTGAGCAGAAGAAGGCGGTAAAGGTGGCTCAGCGCGCGGCGGGGCTTACGTTTGAGATTCTGGCCAGAGAGTGGTTTACATATAACTCGCCGCGGTGGGCCGAATCGACCTCGTATAAAGCCAAGTTGTACTTGGAAAACGACCTGATCCCCATCATTGGTGAAAGACCCATTGCGTCTGTCACCCGACCGGAGTTGGTCGCCTTGGTGCGCAAGGTTGAGGACCGAGGGACACTCAACGCCGCGAGCAAAATTCGTCAGTGGCTTCACCAGATATTTCGTTTCGGCCTCGCGAAGGGCGTGGTAGAGAGCAATCCTGCCCCCGATCTTGATGTTGTCGCTGCCCCCGCTAAGCCTCCCCGTCATCACCCTCACGTCGAATACGTGGAATTACCGCAGCTTCTCAAGGCGACTGACGAGTCAGGCATCCACGCTTTTACCAAGGCAGCAATTCACCTGCTCGTTCTGACTGCCGTTCGACCAGGGGAAATGAGATCTGCTCCTTGGTCGGAGTTTGATCTGGAAAGTGGTACCTGGACGATCCCCAAGGAGCGTATGAAAGCTCGCAGGCCACACATTGTTCCTCTATCGACCCAGGCTGTCGATATTCTCAAAAAGCTCCGCGAGCTGACCGGTCGATACCGATTGCTTTTTCCGGGGCAACAGAATCCTGATCGGCCTATGAGCGAAAACACCATAAATAAAGCCCTGCGCATTATCGGCTATGAAGGGCGCCAGACCGGTCACGGTTTCCGACACCTGTTGAGCACAGAGCTCAATGGACGCGGGTACAACAAGGACTGGATCGAGCGGCAACTGGCCCACGGCGATCAAGACTCGATCCGCGACACTTACAACCATGCGCACTACCTGGAGCAGAGACGGGAAATGATGCAGGCATGGGCTGACTCAATTGACGCGCTATGTGCTGGCGCGAACTCAAATGTACAGTTAATAAGGGCGTGCTAATGCTTTGCGAATACTTCCGATATATCGACCTTGAAAAACTGTATGAGCAACTAGACTCGTTCAATTCATTTGAAATTTCTACGCTTTCGAATATCCAATGGCAATTCACAGACACCCTATCGTCTTGCTTTGAGGAGCTGGCATACATTGCACTAGGTCAGGACGGTGAGGACGCCTGGAAGAACGTACCTGCAATTCAAGTTGGCGCAGACGTCGGGGATATCATAGAAGCGGATCTAGAACGAATCGCGCTAGTTGCGAAGATAACTCTACCAAGCCGCCGGGCATCTGCGACGACAGCCATTGAAAAGTTGACCACACTATCTATTCATGCATCATTTGGAGAGTTTGACTACTGGCAGAAAACAAGCCTGCTGGTATATCAATACGATCTACTTTGCTGGCTTTATAGCAAAGACAAGATCAAAGAAGCCTTTGAAGTATATGAATTGATCTTGAAAACTTACGGTGAGCTGGCCGCAAGCTTTGCACTCAACCGCTCTTTCGAGAAGCAAAGTGAGATCGCTTCAAACATTGCCCGCGAGCGAGCGCAAAAACGGCATGCCTCGACGAACAAGGTAAAGACCGAACTGCTGGCGGAATGGGATAAAACATCTAGCGGGTACAAGAGCCGCGCCGACTTCTGTCGCATCATGGCCCGCCGAGACGGGATAAAGGAGCGCACGCTACAGGAGTGGATTCAAAGTCACGAAAGAGATCGCTCGTGAGCTGACTACGGTCTGCACTGCAAACCGTACATTATGCTCGGCAAACTGTACGGTTTGCGCGGCACGCCGGACTGTCAGCGCTGTTTCTTACCCGCCAGCATTGCCATCGTCGATTACCGATAACGCCCGAGGAGGCGCAGACGATGTCAAACGCTGCCAGCACCACCCCGACCGCACGCCGGTTTATTAAACGCCAAGAAGTAGAGACGATCACCGGTCTGTCCTGTACTGAGATATACCGACGCGTCGCTGCTGACAACTTCCCCAAGCAAGTCACTCTCGGCCCTAAGTGTGTTGTGTGGGTTGAGGCTGAAGTTCTGGCCTGGTGTGACGCCCGTATCGCTGAAAACCGAGCGGTGGCCTGAAATGAAAAAGGCCACCCGTTCCGAAGAACAAAGCAGCCGGTCGCAGGCAAATCTTAACGTCCCTGACGCGCCCAATAAGATCTGTCGGGTCTTGAAATGCCTGATCGAAGGCCGCAGCCTCAATCGGTTCGAGGGCGAGCGTATCGGTGATCATTGCTTGCACACGACGATCAGCAGGCTTGCCAATCACTACTCGCTGAACTTCATCCGCGTCTCTGGAGCAGTCCCAAATAATTGGGGCGCCCCCTGCAGGGTCATTCGCTACAGTCTGCCGACCAGCGAGCACAAGCGGGCCCGTGACCTGCTTAAGATCCTCTGGAGCGCTGCTGGCGCTAGGCGGGAGGCAGCATGATGGCCAAGATCATTGCACTCACCCGAGTTGGCGGTGAGCCGCGCGTTGACAGTCGCCAGGTCGCCGAGCAGTTAGGCAGTAAGCACAAAAACACCTTGGAGCTGATCGACCGCTACACCGAGAAATTCAAAGGGCTTGGCTTGCTCGCGTTTCAAACGGAGGCAAGGCCTGGAGGCCAGCACGGGGGTGGCGCTGTTCGTTTCGCGCTGCTCAATGAGGATCAAGCATTCTTCCTGCTGACGCTCTCTCGAAACACCGAGCGTGTTGTTGACCTGAAAGCGAGCCTCATCCTGGCGTTTCGTGAAGCTCGGTATGGGTACGCCTGCCAGACTCTGGAGTCCCGCAAGAAGGAAGCCAGCCAAAGCGGTAGTCGTCTCGCCCGCTGGCGGTATGCCAAGCCTGGTCTGCATGACCACGTTGCCAACCTGCGGGAGCAATTGCGTCTTCCACTGGACCTTGAGGTGGCCATATGACCTCCTACGCCGGACACTCCGTCCAGGACCATAGCGACTTCATCTGTAACGAACTGCTGCCCAATCTGGTGGCCTATGCCAACAGTCGACTTGCGCCTGCGGAAGTAGTGGTCATGACTACATTCCTAAACCTGGCTGCGATCCTACAGCACAAAGGGCTGAGCCGGGAGACGCTGATCAATGCGATTGATGCGGCTAGGACTCAAACCCGGGAACTCTCGGGGGATTTGCACTGATGGCTATTCAGAATCTCGACAAACGGCAGATACAGGTAGTTGCAAGGGATCGTTCTCGTCGGTACAGTCCCCACGTCATTGCAAATTCAATGACCGGGATTGGCGTCCTGACACGTAGGCGGACACACCGCCATAAGAGCGGTTTTTTTGTGTCCATCGCATCGGCATACCTTTATGGGTGGGCCGTGTGGGGCTTCTTCGGAAGCACCGGTACCTATGTCCGGCACGCCAACCTGCACGGTTCCGCTCACCATGATTGGCGTCATGGGGGCGGGAAAACATACCGCTACATAGGTGCTTTTCAGATGACCAAGCGTCGTATCCTCACACTCAATCCGTTCAAAGCTCGAGCGTCGTTCCACCGCGCTTGTGCTATGGCAGCTTTGCGCTCCGATTCCAGCCTCAGCGTTCGCCTGAAGCGGTATAACCACCACTCCGAAATTGCGAAGTCGCCGGAAAACGCTGGAGGTTCGAAATGATCCTTCAATTCCCAATCGGCAATGCGCCGGCCGCCCAGCCTGACCTCTCCGCCGTGCGAGACACGTTGCTCATGCTGTCATTGACCTGCGCCATGATCGTATCCCCAAAGCTGCCCATTGATCGTGCTCGTGAAGCAGCCCGCTTGGCGCAGAAAACCGCCGAGGCCTATGCCGACGTTGTCACCGGCCTGATCGAGCAAGGGGGTGCGCAATGAGCACTCCAAACCCGAAGGTGACGCAAGCGGAGCACGCAAAGCGGCTCCACTCAGCGGTCGAGAACAGTTGCGAGAAGATGAGAGACGCCAGTGCCTTCGTGATGGCTGTCGGCAAGCTGATGGAAGCCTATGTGGAGGATGATGTCTCCCGCGAAGTCATGACCGATCTTGTCATCGGCGGGTTGGCCTCAGGCCTGCTGATGCTCGGAACGGACCTTTGGGAGGCTGCTGACAAAGCCGAAAGCAGGTCTGCCACAGTAGCGCAGGAGGGGGTAAAATGAGCCGCTCAGCCTACGAGATTGCCTACACCGGGCTTGAGGATCTCTATCAGGTTCAGGATGCCTTCATAGAATTCCACGCGCTTTTCACCGTGATGCTGAACCGCTTTCCCCAAGATAGTGAGACGCATGCGATGGCCCGGCTAGGGATCGCCAGCGTTGATGCCTGGGCGGATACGGTGTGCCAGTGGTCCGAATGCATGGACAACGAGCTCGATGAACTAGAGACCGAGGGTGAAGCTTATCGCGCGAAGGTTCAGCGGATGTGCGTGCTGCGGGCGGCCCACTTTATGAAGGATGAAAAATGAGAGTCCTTCATGCTGATTATTCCGCATTACAGGGTCTTGGCGTCGAGCAAATTGCCGAGCTCGCCCTGCTGGGACTGCGGTACCGGGCGCTCGGCGCCGGGACGGTCGACTTCAGCGATCCATCACGCCTGGATGTGTACTGGACCGGCAGTCGCCAGGTGGAGAAGGCGGTGAAGGTGGCGGTGAGGGCCTGTAAGGCTCACGACCCGCTGGCCGAAAGGCGACTTGGCGAAGCGATTGGACATTTAAAGGCGCTGTACGAATGCGGTGTGATCGACCAAACCGTCTATATGGCCCAGTGGAAGCTGCTGCTCGCGCTTCTCGGCCTCAAATAACAACGAAACTTTCGTAGTACGGCATGGCCAAGTAAAACGGCACTGCCCACCGGATCACTGTTATACGGCAAAGGCTTAGAACCATGAAAATTCAAAATGGCGAACTTGCGCCAGCGGGATCGGCTTGCCCGGGAAAAGCCAACGAGCTGTTTTATGTCACTCATCCAAAGGCACCTCGGCCGCTGTTGGGGCCTTTCCTCAGCTCTGCAGATGCCGAGCAAGGCCGTCAAATAATGCGCTGCGCTGACGCCCAAGTCTTGACTGTGGTGGTCGAGAGCATCGACCAGTTAACCCGCTGGCGCGTCGAGAGCAATGGTCAGGTGATCCGGCTGTTTGCGTCCAGTTCACCGGTAGGAGCGTCTTCATGATCGTGAATTTCCCGGGCGGCGGAAACGTCGAGGCGCCGCACATCGACATCCAAAGCTTCAGCCATCTGGCGGTGCTGCTCCATGACCTGCAGAGATTTCTCGTGGCGGAGCCAGAGGGTGATCGGGCAGATGAAGTCCGGCGTATGGCCGTGGGCCTGAACAACGTCCTGGCGCGCTTTGAACCACCTGTGGGAGCGGCGTAATGGATATAGCAATCTTGTTCCGTGATGCCCTCCAGTCGGTCTATGGCCCGCTTGACTGGATACCGATGCCAGATGGTGAAATTCATCGCTTTCATGTGCCCGGCGACAAGCAAGGCACCATAAATGGCTGGTATACGCTGTTTGCTGATGGCATTGCATCCGGTGCGTTTGGTAGTTGGAGGGTCGGTGGAACTAGCACTTGGTGTAGCCGAGAACCTGCCGATGCCCGGGAAGCCGAGCAGCTCCGCGAGCGCGTTGATCAAGCCCGGGCTCTACGTGCCGCAGAGCAATTACGTCGCCATCAAGTCGCTGCTGGACAAGCAAATCGTTGGTGGCGCGATGGGCGCCGCGCTGACCCAGAGCATCCCTATCTGATGCGCAAAGGCGTGCGTTCTTATGCGTTGCGCCAACGTGGTGACGACCTGCTTGTCCCGCTCTACCTCGACGGTTGTTTAGTGAATCTCCAGCGAATCACCCCTGAGGGCGGTAAACGCTTTCTCTACGGGGGGCGCGTCAACGGTGTGTATTCGCCGTTAGGGATTGTTTCTGCTGATTCTCAGCTAGTCGTCTGCGAGGGGTGGGCGACTGCCGCAACACTCCATCAGAGCGGCTACAGCGTTGCGGCAGCAATGAACGCCGGAAACTTCCGGCCTGCCGCCGTCCGTCTTCGGGCTCGCTACCCCGAGACACCTTTCCTCATTGCTTGGGACGATGACCGCGGTACTGATGGCAACCCAGGGCGCGCCGCTGCGAATCTGGCCGCCGCTGCCGTGGGCGGCGAGGTCGCGTTTCCTGAATGGCCGGAAGGCGCACCTGCGGACCTTACGGACTTCAACGATTTGGCCAACTGGAGCCGCTCCCATGATCGCGCCTGAAACCAAAGTGATCAGCCTACGTCCCGAGGCGCCTATGGTGAAACCTGATCGGCCATGCTGGGCGATATATGAAACGTGGGTCTGCAACGAGAAAGGTCGGCGCCTCAAGCCCGGCGTGTATTGGCACGGCTTCAAAAAGTCTGCGGGCGACGAAGACGCCGAGGAGCACGATGGCGATCGTCCTACTGTGGACGAGTGGATCTCTTCCCCGGTAACAGTGGCGGCTCGCACTGTGAATACGGACGACGGTACCGAAGGCAGACTGCTGCGTATGGTGACCGAGGCGGACTCAAAGAATGGATTCTGCCGGCCGAGGTGTTCGGCGGCAGTGGCGAAGATGCCCGTCGCAAGCTGTTCGGTATGGGCGTCATCATCGATCTGCGCAAGCGTGGCCGCTTCATGGAGTACCTGCTCGAGCAGCGCCCCAAAGAGGTGTTCTCGACCACCAGCAAACCCGGGTGGCATGAATCCGGCGCGTTCGTTCTGCCAGGCGTGACGCTCGGCCCGCAGAACGTCCGCTATCAGTCCAGCAACCAGGCTCAAAAGCTGTTCAGTCGCCGCGGAGAACTGCTGAGTTGGCAGGTTCAAATCGGCAGCAAGTGCGCGGGCAATCCCGTGCTGACCCTGGCCATAGGTTGCGCTCTCGCTGGCCCGCTGCTGAGCCTAGTTGGTGTGCTCGGCGGCGGTGTTCACCTAGTGGGCGACAGCTCCAGCGGCAAATCCCTCGCTCAACTGATCGGCTCTTCTATCTGGGGTGATCCCGGCGTGTTCGCTGCGTCTTGGGATCTGACAAAGGGTGGTTTGGAGATCGAGGCCTCCAGCCGGAACGACACCATCCTGCCGCTGGACGAGATCAAACGGGCGGACCCTAAGCGGGTGGGTGAAATGGCGTATTCGCTTGCCAACGGCCAGGGTAAAGGCACCATGACTCGCGATCGCGAAAGTAGGGCTAAACTTCATTGGCGACTGCTGACCTTATCCAGCGGTGAGCGCTCCCTGGCCGAGCATGCGGCGATCTCGGGCAACTCGGCCCATGCTGGCGCTGAGCTGCGCATGGTCGACGTAAACGCAGGCACTCGCACCCACAGGGCGTTCGATGAGCTCCACGGGATGGCGGGCGCGGATTTCCACAGGATGCTGACCGTCGCGGTGGCGGAACACCACGGGCATCTGGGTCCCGCGTTCGTCCAAAAGCTGCTCGATACCAACGATAAGCCGGGCCTGCTGACCGACTTCGCCGGCGTCCGCGCCCAGTTCGTTGAGGACAACGCCCAGGCCGGCCGGGTGGCCGATCGCTTCGCTGTGATCGCGCTGGCCAGTGAAATGGCTATCGCCTGGGGTTTGCTGCCATGGGAACCAGGGACCGCCTTAGCCGACTGCCAGTTGCTCTATGGGGAGTGGCTTTCGCGCGTGGGCGGCGGCAACGCTGAAGACCGTCAGATCCTCGCAGGCGTACAGGACTTCGTCGACAAACACGGCAGCAGCCGGTTCTCCGACGTGGACGACCCCACTGTTGACTCCAAGGTATTCAATCGGGCCGGCTACTGGGAAACCATCGGCGCCAAACGCCTGTACCTGTTCAACAAGTCCGCCCTGTTATTACTGTTCCCCCGTTTTTTCTGTGGGGAACGCGGAACCATGACCAACCCCCCGGAAACATTAGCTGTTCCCCTGTTCCCCTGTTCCCCCGTTCCCCCGTTCCCCCGTTCCCCCATGTTTTTCTCACAGGCACATTCTGTCATTGGCGCGACAGCGTCCCAGTGGTGGGAAAATGAGCCTTTTAGCCTCGTTGCTCGATCACCTACCGGCTGCGGTGCCGGGCCCACCCGCATCGCCATTACGGGTACCGATTAGGCCGCGGCTCACTCCCGCCGCCAATGCCATGCGTATGGCCGAAACGCCCACCGGCCCGAACGCCAGCGCAGCCACAGCGACCCCTGAGTGGCGCCATACCCGAGATCAATACATCAACCACCTCATGGCGTGCCGGGAGTGCTACGCGCCGTCTGCCCGCCATTGCCAGCATGGTGCCGAACGGCGCGCCGCCTACGACGACACCCCGATGGAGCTCCGCCCATGAGTACTACAGCCATTATGAAGCTCTGCAATATCGCCGCGAAAAGGCCCCAGCAGCACGGCACGTTCCTTTTGGTCGCCAGGCGGATCTGCCGTCTCCTCAATCAGCGGAACGATGATATCCGTGCCGAGGCAAATCAGTTCCGGCGTGAAGCCAGAAAAATGGAGCAGTACCGACCGTTCACGGATCGTTCGATTGATGAGCTGAACGAAAAGGCCATCGCCCACAGGGCTCAGGAAGGGTATGACCTGCGCAAGGTCCTCAAGGCTTTTGGCCGGAGCATCATCCACGACCCGGACGGTGTTGCTGATGCCCTGGGATTCGAACGCTTGTGCGACCTGCTGGCCGTGAATGTTGTGGAGCGTGAGCAAGCACGTCAGGAGGGCGTCACCGATCTGGCCGGCCTGGTCTTCGGGGAGCAGGTCGAGGAGTCCGCATCACGCCGCAGGCAGCAATGGACTGAGGCCCCGCTCCTAAGTGCCTGCCGGCTCGCATTTTTCGAGTTCATCCGCGAATGCCCCGCCGGGCAGCTACCAGACCCATTCGCACCAGGCGCCCCATTTGGCCCGAAACTCCCACCACAACTGAAGGTAGTCCGCTGATGAGCGAGCAACTGACCAACGAAGTCTTGGCAAAGCAGGCCGCCGACGGGCTTTCCCCCGAATTGAAAGCCGCTGCGCTGATCGCCGCCGTGAAACCTTACTCCGCCCTGGGCGAAGTACCGATCATCGAGGAGATCCGCCGGCAGATCGAGGCAGCGCGCGGCGGTGATATGAGTCGGGGCCACGCGATGCTGGTGGCGCAGGCTGAAACGCTCGACGTGCTGTTTTACAGCCTCGCCAGCAAGGCACGGGCAGCGAACGACTATCAGACGATGGCTGAGTTGCTCTGCGTGGTGGTGAAGGCGGTGGAGGGATGCCGATCGGCACTGGAAGGAATCGCGGCGATAACCAGTGACCGCCACTAGTATCGGCGAACATTCTAGGCACCGCCTAGAACGTGCCTAGGCCGCCGCAAGGGGGAATTTTCCCATCTCAAATTAGCTTTGGATGCCGGTGGCTGGAGATTACAACTGAATGTCCGTGTGCTTCTCAATCTGCTTTTTGGTGAAGCCTTTGGCTAGGTCGACAAGCAGTTGGAGAGTGAAGCCACCGGCCTTTATGGCACCCTCTTTAGTCATCGACCATATCTTCTCATCTCTGACAGAGTCGGCGAAGTCGTGGCCTTTCGGGGTGAGACTTCTAAATCCAAATCCGGATGTGCTTCCGCCGCCGGCTTCGTCAATAAAACCAGCCATCTTTATCTGCTGAACGTGATAATAGACCTGATCTTCTGAGTATCCCTCGATGGGGAAGTCGCCGTCGTAAACATCGACAAGCATGATCGCTGTCGGCGAAATCTCCCAAGCTTCAAGCTTCAGTACGATGGCCCTGATCAGATCCATATCTCTTTGCATGTTGTTCTCCGTTTAGGCTGATCTTAGATCATTTTGATTGTGGGTCCTGCCTCGGTCACAAAGTCTGGGTTGTGACTAGTCAACGCACAACCGGAGCAAAACCTCATGGCATCGAGCTTAAACGATTATGACCCTGATCTGGCTGGCGATATCGTCCAGGCGACCAAGGCTGCGCGCAAGCCGCAAACATCCTTCGATCAGAGCAACTCCTCCCAGTACCTTACCCCGCAGCAGCAGGGGCAGCCAGCGGCCCCAGTAGCCGCTCCCGCAGGGCCTGTGGCTCGTGCTGCTCAGCAGTTGTCCGCCATGCCGGTGTCTTCGCTGTACGATATCAAGCCAACCGGTAGCGCAAGCCTGAATGGGCAAACCTCGTTCGACTCGAGCAATACGCCAGGCCGGTATCTTCCGCAAGCGACGAGAGCCGCGACGCCAGCACCGGCACAGCCCCTGAATAGCTCGTCCGCTCAGGCGTCGGTCGCCAGCTCGGCGAGTAGCCTGGATAACTTCCGCGGTACCGGCATTGGAGTGGGCGCCCAGGGCGGCCAGATTGCCGTCAGCCAAGGCCCGGATGGCGTTCCATCGTTCAGCAACTTGCCGGCCGCCCAGCAGCAAGCAGCGAGCCTGGGGAATATCCAGCCCGCGCCGCTACCGGACCTTCAGCGTCGGATGATCCAAACGCCAGCCTCGCCTTGATCGGTAGCCTCAGCAATCTGGGTAATGGCCGCGGTACGTTCAGCCAGGCGCAGCCCGGCGACGCAGCGCTGGCGACCGGACGCTTTAATCGTGCCACCGATCTACGCCAGTCCTATGCAGATCAGGACCGCCTGCGGGCCGCATTGAACGCCGAAGACCGAGCTAACTCACTAACGATCGTGCGTGACAGCAGCAAGCCGTTTACCCGCTCGGAATTGATTCAGGCACAGCTTGACCAACAAGCGCATCAGAACAGGTTGTCAGACATCAGCTTGGCCACTGCGAATCTAAATGGCGGCATTGATCGGCAGGGTGCTCAGCAGCAGTTGCGCCAGGCATCGCGGTTGGAGGACCTGCAGGTTGCCGCCACCGGCCCAAATGCCACGCCGCAAGCGCAGACCGCCTATTAACAGGCGATAGACCCAACCGGCGAGCGGGCTCTGGCTCGTCAACTAACATTGGCCAACATCAGCGAGAAGAACGCATCGGCAGCCAAGCTGAATAACGAAGCTAGTGGAGCCAATGGTCCAAAATTGACAGAGCAGCAGGCTAAAGATCTGCAGTACTTCGATCGGGGTAATGCGGCCAATGGGGAGTTAGCAACTCAGGGTGATGCGTTAACTACGGCTGCAATAGGTGACCGTGGAGCTGCTCGAGGGAGGCTTGATGCCGCGCTTAGGTCATTACCAGGAGGTAACTCGGCCATTGTAAACAGCCTCATCTCGCCGGAGCGGCAAAAGCAGAACAGTCTGGCCGGGAGTTCATCAACGCCATTCTTCGTAAAGACAGTGGTGCGGCGCTTACGGATACTGAAATTGCCGAATACGGTCGGACTTACCTACCTCAAGCAGGGGATTCGGATGGGGTCCTCAAACAGAAAGAGCAAGCACGCAGCCGAGCAATTGAAGGCATTAAGAAAGGGCTCGGTCCTGGGCAAATTCTTGCTACGGCAACGACCAAGCCAGGCAGGCAGCATCCTCCCAGTCGGCGCCGTCCAATCAGCAGGTTTCTTCCGCAATACCGCGCGCGAACACTGCGGCAGAGGCTGCGGCGCTTCCCGCTGGCTCTGTTTTTATCGGTCCTGACGGCCGCCAATACAGGAAATGATAACCATGACAGACCGACATTGGCTCAGTTAGTACTATCCCGTAGATTAGGTGCCCGCAGCGCAGCAGGCTGGCCAGCTCTCTGCTACCGCCGCCACGCCCTAGCAGCTATCATGGTGCCCTACGCAATGGAGGGCACCATGCAGAAAGTGACGATTCGGTTTGCTTATAGAAAGGGATTGGTCCGCGTCTGGGCCGTGCTATCGATAGTTTGGCTGGTCGTCGTGGGGATTTTGGCTGTATCCACTGGCGGTAATCACTTCGATGCTTGGGATTTCTTACAAACACTAGCGCTATTTGGCGTGATCCCCTCTTTTGCGGTATGTGGCATTGGCGCCGCCATTGTCTGGGTCATCGAAGGCTTCGCTCGGGCCGACTAACTGCGCCACCGACACAAAATTTCCAGTCACATAAGTTTGGCCATATCTGGACTACTCGAGATGGCCGAATGCAGACCGCGACCGCTGAAAACTCCTCTCTCGTTATCCCCCGCATGCCAATCCGCAGCACCATCTGCGCTGGTGCGACGCCTATCACCATGGATGGGCTCACCATGCCGGCGATTGCCTGGGCGACAGCTCGTGGCCTGAAGTGGCAGACGGTCAAAATGCGCCGCATGCGTGGCGATAGCTGGACTCAGGCCCTACAACCGAACCTCAGAAAAAGCACCTTCATGTCTGGTTGGCGCCTTGCCGGCTGATGCGCACCATCATCGGAGCACCGCATGACTAAAAAACTCAGGCCTGACTGGGAAGCCATCGAGCGGGCATATCGTGCCGGGTCGGTATCTGTGCGCTCAATCGCCGAGGCCCACGACACCAGCGAGGGCACCATACGCAGCCGCGCCAAGGCTCAAGGATGGCAGCGAGACCTGACAGACCAGGTGCGCTCGGCGACCAAGGACAAGATCTCGCGCAACACTTCACGCACTGATTCCACGCAGCCTGACGTGCGTGAAGATGCGGTAGTGGTGGAGGAAGCATCGAGCGCCCGGGCTGATGTCGTGATGGGCCAGATCTCACGTCTGAGCGTCTGGTAGGGCATTTCCCAGAAGCTGGCCAAGTCTTTGAGCGAGGACGAGGTGACGGAAGAGAATCGCGGCGAGTTTGCTCGGTGCCTGAGCATCGGCGTCGATGCGGAGTTGAAGTTGATCAAGGCCGAGCGCCAGGCCTACGGGATCGATGAGACGCCGCACGAAGAGACCTACGAGACCAGACTGGCGCGAGTGATGGGCGACACCGGCGTGGCGATGGGCTAGGCCAGATTTGGTCCGAGTCGGATAATCCGGTCTGTCTCGTGCCCGTTTAACGTTAATCCACCGTTAGAGCCCGGAGCGCCACCGTGTAGGAATCTACACACTGCGGCGCTTTTGCCACAGATCAGCAGATCATCCAGATCTGGATCATCCCGTCTGCCCGAGAAGGGTGGGTATCACCACACCGCTTACCTCAGTACCGCTCGCGTAATTACTCGAGGACGCCCAGGGCGCGCTGCCTGACCATGGCGCAGATCTGCGCCATCAAAACTACCGGGATTCCGGCAGTATCGACCAAGCTGAAACTACCAAAATTGGTCGAGTCGACGGTAATCGGCAGTCTCACTGAGGCGGTTTGGTCTCACTCGGTCGGCGTCGCCCCCACCCAGCAAGGTGGTAGGCACAACCTAGGCAGTGCTCAACCGGGCTTGGGCCCCACTTGCAGCGCGCTATTCGCGGAGCGCACTATCACCCATCAACGATCGGCAATGCGAAAAGGATCTAGTCTGTGCTCGATCTACTATTTGAAGTGGTTTTCCAAGCGATTTGCTTCCCTATTGGATGGCTCGTGATAAAGCTCGTCACTCTAGGGAAATACCCTGTGAAAGGGCCCTGGTTTTCGGTGAGCCCCTCGGCTCAGTGGACGTCTGCGACTGGCCTTGCTGTTTTGGTGATTACGATGATGGTGGCGTTGAAGCAGTTCGCGTCTGCTGAGTAAAGCCCGCTATGACTCCCAAAGTCTATTACCAGACGGTTGTTTTATTGCTACGTTCGTAGCAGTTTCTCCCGCTGGCATCGCCAATCGCTACCCTATCCAAACTACCCGGATCTTGGGCAGTTAACAGTCGAGGCGAAACAGTTAACACCCCCACGCCTGAGATGGTGAAAGTTCAGGTCACGTGCCAGGTTGCCAGTATGGTTTCCACGGTTTGGCGTCCTGTGGGAGCAAAGGTTACGGGCGAGGTTACGGGCTGAGCTCCCATTCTGGTATGGCAGGCTTCCCCGTTTTAAGCGGACCCAGCCTGCGGCAGCGCAGCCAAATGGGATAATCCAAAGGTGATCTGTGCTCACTTTTAATTACGGGATTTCCCCTGGTTGGTGCGGTAGCTCAGCAGCGAAGCGGTAGTCACAGACCTTTGGTATCAAGGCCCGCTTGATCCAGCATGTCCACCAGTCCGTTTGCCACGTCGCGAAGGTGCGGGTCATCGCTGGTGCGCAGCGGCTTCAGCAGTCGAACTAATGCTTCGGACCCGCCTTGTGTCAAATTTGCATAGCCCCACTCTGTGCCCTGCTGCGGCTTCGCGGCAACTGTAAATCGGGTGTTCATCGAGCCTGTCATATGGGTGCTTCCCTAATAAGTGAAGAGTCGTTCGACGCCCTGCAATCATGCCAAAGCCCTCAGAGCGTATGCCAGCATTCACCGCCCCTGGACTTGCGGTATCCACTCAGGTATCCACGAAAACCGACTCGCTAAGCAGGTACGGATACTGGATAACTCGCGATGGTCACAGATGCTTGAGATGTGCTCAGATGTGAACACATCTGCCAGCCCCGGCCGTCGTGGCTGGCGCTCCACGTGATGTGGCAGTGATAGCCTGAACCAACAGCGAGGCCTAGTAGCCCCTTAGCACAGCAGGAGACTCATATGGAGCCCGAGATCATCCACATCCCCGAGCTTGCCCAGATGCTCAGCCGGTCTGAGTCAGCAATCAGAAGCGCTAGGCAGGCAAGCGCGGCCTGGCTGCCACCATCATTCAAACAAGGCAATCGAATCTGCTGGCGGGTCAGTACGGTTCGGCAGTTCCTGCAGGAATGTGAAAGCGGCTTGCACGCGCCGGCCCGGCCAGGCCGTAAACGCCAGGCCCCGCCAACACTCACCCTATGAAATACCCAGCATGTACTGTTAGCGAGGACCCGCCATATCATGCGAGGCGAGGCGCGGTCCGGACGCATGGTCTTAAAGCTGCGCAGATCTCTGCCGATATAAGTCTCAAGCCAAATGGGTATAGCGAATTCGAATTTGCGTGTCGCTCATGCGTGAATGATACTCGCCGCCGAAATATCTGCAGGGAAAGCCGGCATTGACCATAAATATTGCAATTGCGACGTATGACGCTATCGTCCTCGGATGCGATAGCCTTTCGAGCATCGTTGAACAGGCGGTGCTCCCATTCCGTAATGGTCAAGATGGTTTTGCGCGAGATGCTGAAGGGAATGAGCTCATTGATGCGTTCGGGAATCGAGTGGTATCAGTGGCGCAGGTACAGCCGTTCGTAACAAACGTGTTCGGAGGGGCTCAGAAAATGTTCCTCCTCTACGAAGATGACGATACCTCGGTGGCAGCAGTTACTGCCGGGATGGCAACGCTGTCGGGCGTCACCATTGCAAGCGTTGCCTCACGCTTTAGGAAAAAGAACGCAGCAGATGCTGTCGTGTACACTTCAGTGGAGGCCGTGTCCAAAGCGTTTATGGATCATGCGCGCCATGAGTGGGAGCGTCAGCTCAATTATGCGAACGCCCCAGAGGAGCAAAGGCCCTATTTTCCTGACGTACAGTTCATCGCTGGAGGTTATGGAAGGGACGATGAGACGAGCAAGGTCTTCAAGATCTCCGTTTGCAATTCTTCTTTAGAAGAACAGTTCGTCTGGCAGACGCGCTCAGGCACCTGTTTTGGTGGACAAGCTGACTTCGTTGAGCGTCTACTTGTGGGTGTTGATCAGCGGATCGTGAACGGAGTAACGTTCAGGCTCATGGCTGAAACAGCCCCACGAGGCGCCCGCCTAGCTTCAAGCTTTGCTGAACAGTTACGTCTTGCTGGTGTCCAGATCCCTGAGGGCTTTCAGTTCGATATACCTCAGGAGTTTGTGGAGCTTCCCTGGCATGACTACGTCGCCAACATCGACTTTGCAAACCTTCCCACGCAGTACGCCGTTGACCTGGTGGAGCTGCTGGTGAATTTGCAGTCGGGAATGCAGCGATTTGCTAATGGCGTTGCTACAGTAGGAGGGCGCACTCATGTCGGCGTACTCAAGCGTGGCGAGAAATTTGTAATGCTCAACGAGCCAAAACTGCATCACAACCACACAGGTTACTCACATGACTTATGAATATCGCGAGACATCGGGGCAGATTGGTAGCCCGCCAAGGCCAGATCGCGAGCAAGGCGTGAGAGCGTCTTTTGCTTGTTCTGATCGAAGCGGGTCGATTCCGTCATCTCAGGATCGAAAGCCCAGCAGCGTGGAAACGCGGCTCGCGGATTCTGTCATGGCTACGTTTCGAAATGGTTCTGTTGAGCTACGATGAGTAAGAACAGGCAAAGAAGCCCCCAGCAGGGGGCTTTTTTGTGCTCGTAGAAGTCTTTTAGTCGAAAGCATGACTGCTGCAAAGTAAGGTAAGCGGCCAGCGAACACACCCTGTACAGATCAGGCAGGCGTCCACTGATGCGGTAGCAATCGCTCGATCTCGCTGCCCCGCTGCGTCGGCAGCCGGGTCTGCACCTCCTCGAGATAAGAATACGGATCATGTCCATTGGTGCGCGCCGACTACTTCAGCCACCTGACGCCGGACAAGATGAAACTCAAAGTAGCCTCCGGCGAGATCGATTTCCCGTTGGTCCGCATTGAGGGCAGCCAGAAGTCAGCTAGGGGCGTTCACCTAGCGGACTTAGCTCAGTACATCGACATGAGGGCTGAGGAGGCGAGGGCGGAGCGCGACCACCTATCTAGCTGATTCTTTGGGTACTTGCTTGATATATTGCTGGCCCTGGCAGTTATGCCTCTTCGCAAAGGAATGAGTAATGGGATTGGCTGATTGGATATCGATTTTTATGGCGGCAATTGCGGTCGCGACGGCAATTGTCACCTACGCTGTTTTCCGATCGGCCACCGATCCGGTGGTGATCGTGTACGCCCAACCAGATTTGCAGAGGCAGTCGATCGTAAACCTCTTCATCGAGAACACCGGACGCGGTGCCGCACACTCCATCACGTTCCGGACGAGTCGCCCTTTGCCCGAACAGGCCTTTGGAATCGAACCCCCAGGGCAAATGCCGGGAGTGATGAAATCTGGAGTCGTTGTGAATGGTGTGCCGTTTCTGGCGCCGGGCCAGCGGATATCCCTGACTTGGGGCCAATACGGGGGATTGTCGAAATACATTGGTCAGGAACCCATCACTGTCGAAACGTTTTGCTACCGAGGACGCCGCAAGGGACTGTTTGCAAAAAAGCTTCAAGCGTCCTCGACTTTGGACGTAGCAATGTTCGGGGCGTCGGAGTCGTCGGAGCATGGTTTCGGTCCTAACCTCGTCAAGGAGCTAAAAGCGCTGAACAAAACGCTGTCTTCCATTGAAAGGGCTTTAGAGCGCTTTTGAGCTAGGGGGTAGGAACTGGCGGCAGCGGGTGGGTAGATTCAGTTTTAGGTATATGTTTAGGTATACGTTTTTGCGGTATCTGGCTTGAGCTACACTAATTGCTGGGGTTATAGGCGCTTAGTCGGTTCCTATCTCCGGCACCATTTCCCGCCACACCCTGCATGCATCGGCCGCCTAGAGCGGTTTTTTTTCGTCTCGATTTTTACTCAGCCCCTCCTGGCTGGCGTGCCCTTGGGCGTTTCTCCCAGCAAGGTTATTGCGGGCCTCGTCAATGCTCGGTATCGTTCCCCCCGTCGCTGCAAATTCAGCGAACGGGTTTGACGGCCCGATCAACTCTAGGCGCACAGGCGCCCCCATTACGATTGCAGGCGCTTTTTTGTGCCTGCACATCTTGTTTATGGCGGTTGTGCGTGGGAGACCTTCGGGTCTGCCGGGTTCCTAGAGTTCCGGTCCGTCAACCTGCGCACAGCTGCCACCCTTATTCGTTTGACGGCGAACCGTGGCAGCTCCTCAACTCTAGGAGCTACGCCGATGACCAATAGTGTTTTATCTCTTTCTCTAGCCTGCCTTCCTGGCAGCATCGTGAGTGATTTTTCCCGCTCGCCATTTGATCCGCAAGCAATGGCAAGCCTCGGAGGCACCCAATGAAAAAGCCATTGGTCACTACCGAGCAAAAATTTTCAGACTATGGCTCAGATGGTGAAAGGAGCTACGTATTCGCCGTTAACGCCGGAGTGGATGGTGGGTGCGCGCTTAACCAAGCGTCCGACCTGATCGCCAGCGCCCTTGACGCGGTAAAGGAGGCGGCCATGGGCAAGCCTCTGCAGGGCAACCAGGCATGGCTGGTCCACCACTCGCTCACCAGCGCAAAGGCGGTCGTCGATGCACTG